>NZ_CP114014.1:0-5775662 GCF_040581415.1 Paraconexibacter sp. AEG42_29
GTGAGCCTGGACCTCTCGCATATCTGGCTCGAGATCCAGGCGGAACTGCAGTCCACCGTCGGCCTCTCCACCTACGAGATCTGGCTCGCGCCGATCCAGCCCGTCGACCTGCTCGGCGAGGTGCTGCACGTCCGCGTCCCGGCGGAGCTCAGCGCCTGGGTCGCCGACCGGTTCAGCGGCGTGCTGGACAGCGCCGCGACGACCGTCCTCGCGCGCCCGGTCCGGGTCCAGCTCGACGCCGACGCGGAACCCATCGCGGCGGCCCGCGACGCGCGGCGCACACCCTCGCGCCGCCCGGCGGAGCCCTCCCAGGAACCCGCGGGCGACGAGCGCGAGGTCCCGCTCAACCCCAAGTTCTGCTTCGACCAGTTCGTCATCGGCGACACGAACCGCTTCGCCCATGCGTCGGCCCTCGCGGTCGCCGAGCTCCCCGGCCAGGCGTACAACCCGCTCTTCATCTACGGCCCCCCCGGCGTCGGTAAGACCCACCTGCTCCACGCCATCGGCAACTACGTCGAGCGCTACGGTGGCGGGCTCACCGTCCGCTACACGACCGTCGAGCGGTTCACGAACGAGTTCGTCTTCTCCCTCAAGAAGGGCGGCTCGGCGATGGATCGCTTCAAGGGCCGCTACCGCCACGCCGACGTCCTCCTCATCGACGACATCCAGTTCCTGCAGTCCAAGGTCAGGACGGAGGAGGAGTTCTTCCACACCTTCAACGCGCTCCACGAGGCCGGCAGCCAGCTCGTGATGACCTCCGACCGCCTCCCCGGCGACCTCGACGACCTCGAGGACCGGATGCGCGCGCGCTTCGCCTCCGGCCTCGTGGCGGACATCGGCGCGCCCGACCTCGCCACCCGGCTGACCGTCCTGCGCAAGCGCGTCCACCACGACGGCATCCGCATCGACGACCCGGGCGTCCTCCCCCTCGTCGCCGACACCGTCACCGAGTCGATCCGCGCGCTCGAGGGCGCGCTCATCCGCGTGGTCGCCTTCGCCTCGCTGACCGGCCGCGCGCTCGACTGCGACCTCGCCGACGAGGTCCTGCGCGGGCTCTACCGCCGCGAGGCCACCGGCAGCGACACCCCCGGGGCGTCCCGGCGGGGCCGCCCGCCGAGCCCTGCCGTGACCGTCGGCGCGATCCAGGACCTCGTCTGCCAGACGTTCTCCCTCACCCGCACCGAGCTCCTGTCGCCCGGCCGCAGCGCCCGTCTGGCGTGGCCCCGGCAGGTCGCCATGTACCTCGCGCGGGAGCACACGGCCGAGACCCTGCCGGCCATCGGCAAGCAGTTCGGCGGCCGTGGGCACACCACCGTGATGCACGCGGTGAAGGCCACGACGAAGCGCATCGCGACCGACCGCGAGGCCTACGACGCTGTGCACACCCTCAGTGCACAACTCCGGGCCGCCCATCCCGACCGGCAGGACTGACAGACTCATGCACCGCTCCCATGCTGGCGGTGTGCGCCCTTTTCCCGGTCGCAGCAGCGGTTTGACGGATCTGTGCACATCTACACACCACCTATGACGTCTAATCCTGATCAGAGGTTCTTTTCGTGAAGCTCTCCACCACGAGCCAGCAGCTGCTCGGACAGCTGCAGACCGCCTCTCGTGTCGCCTCGACCCGCAGCGCCGTCCAGGCCCTCTCCGGCGTCCAGCTCGACGCCGCCGGCACCACCGTCGAGCTCCGTGCCACCGACATGGAGCTCGCGCTCCGCGTGCCGCTCGAGGCGACCGTCGAACGTGAGGGCACCGTCGTCCTTCCCGCGCGGCTGCTGCTCGACGTCGCCCGCCAGCTCCCGACCGGCCCCGTCTCCCTGGAGCTCCGCGCTGCCGAGCAGGACGTCGAGATCATCGCCGGGCCCGCGCGGTTCCACCTGCGGACGCTCCGCGCCGAGGACTTCCCGCCGCTGCCGACGCCCGGCGGCGACAGCGTCGTCCAGGTCCCCGCTTTGCCGCTGGACGCCACCATCGACCGGGTCGAGCGTTCTGCCTCGAAGGACGAGACGCGCCCGATCCTCACCGGTGTCCTGGTCTCCGCCTCCGGGACACAGCTGCGGATGGTCGCGACCGACTCCTACCGCCTGAGCGTCAAGGAGACGGTGCTCGAGGCGCCGCTGGTCGGCGAGCTCGAGGCCAACGTCCCCGTCCGTGCGCTCCAGGAGCTCCGCCGGCTGATCGCCGGCTCGGACGATCCGGACGTCCGCATCACGGTCCGCGAGAACCAGATCATCTTCGAGCACGGCGCCGCCACGCTCTCCTCACGGCTGATCGACGGCCAGTTCCCCAACTACCGCCAGCTGCTCCCCGACACCTACGAGCACGAGCTGCACGTGCCGGGCGACGAGCTCGCGGGCGTCGTGAAGCGCATCAGCC
This sequence comes from Paraconexibacter sp. AEG42_29, assembly GCF_040581415.1. Lineage (NCBI taxonomy): Bacteria > Bacillati > Actinomycetota > Thermoleophilia > Solirubrobacterales > Paraconexibacteraceae > Paraconexibacter > Paraconexibacter sp. AEG42_29. Next base: position 2,377 of record NZ_CP114014.1, read on the forward strand.
TGATGGCGCAGAAGAACGCGCCGCTGCGGCTGTCGTTCACCGAGGGGCAGCTCACCGTCTCGGCCCGGACACCGGACGTCGGCGAGGCCAGCGAGCCGCTGCCGATCCCGTTCACCGGCGAGGCGTTCGAGATCGGGTTCAACCCGGAGTACCTCAAGGACGGCCTGGACAGCGTCGGCTCGGACGACGTCGTCCTGAAGCTCATCAGCCCCCTGCGCCCGGGCCTGATCGAGTCCGGGGACGGCAGCGGGTTCCTCTACCTGATCATGCCGATCCGGCTGAACGTCTAACCGATTTTCCCCACCCACCCCCAACGTCCCGCGTGATCGTCACCCGCCTCAGCCTGCGGGACTTCCGGACGTACGACCGGGTCCAGGTCCCGCTCGGTCCGGGGCTGACGGTCGTGCACGGGCGCAACGGCGCGGGGAAGACCAACCTGCTGGAGGGCCTGTACTTCGGCTGCACCGCCCGCTCGTGCCGGACGTCGAACGAGCGCGAGGTGCTGCGCTTCGATCAGACCGCGGCGCGGGTCGAGGTGGACGGCGAGGACCGCGACGGCCGGCACACCCTGGCCGTCGGGTTCCAGCCCGGCGAGGACAAGCGGATCAAGGTCGACGGCGTTCCGGTGGCCCGGTTGCTCGACGCGCCCGTCCGGCCCCTCGTCAGCGTCTTCCTCCCCGACCGCCTGGAGCTGGTCAAGGGCCCACCGGCGCTGCGCCGGTCGCACCTGGACGCGGTCATCACCGCCCTGTGGCCCGGCCGGACGTCGCATCGGACGGCGTACCGGCAGGCGCTCGCCCAGCGCAACGCGCTGCTCGGTCGGCTGCGGCACGGGCGCGGTGGCCGCGATCAGCTCGGCGCCTGGGACCTGGAGCTGGGCCGGCACGCGATCACGCTGCGCGAGGACCGGGCCAAGGCGATCGACCTGCTGCAGCAGCCGTTCGCCGAGGTGGCTGCGGAGCTGGGCCTCGCCGGCGTCCCCGAGCTGCGCTACCGGCCGCGCTCGAAGGCCGCGACGGCGGTGGAGTTCGCCGCCGAGCTCGCCGAGCGGATCGACAGCGACCTGGACCGCGGCTTCACGGGCCACGGCCCGCATCGCGACGACCTGGCGCTGCTGCGGGACGGCCGGGAGCTGCGGACCTACGGCTCCCAGGGCGAGCAACGGCTCGGCCTGCTGGCCCTGCTGCTCGCCGAGCGCGACGTCCTCACCGCCGAGCGCGGCGCGCCGCCCCTGCTGCTGCTGGACGACGTGATGAGCGAGCTCGACGCCGACCGCCGCGGCCTGCTGGTCGAGCGCATCACACGCGCGGGGCAGTCGCTGATCACGACCACGGACCTGGCCCACGTCCCGGGCGCGGACGCGGCCGGCGTGGTCCGGCTCGCCGTGACGCCGGGATCCGTCGAGGTCGACGCGCTCGCCGGCGTCCCGCGGGAGGAAGCGGCATGAGACAGCGGAGGCCGAGTCGTGCGTCATAGGCCCGGGCCCCGGTCGATGACGTCGGCGCTGGACGGCGTCCTCGCCCGCGTGGAGCCCAAGACGCCGCTGGCCCGCCTGCAGCGGGTGTGGCCCGGGGTGGTCGGGCCCGTCCTGACCCCCCACGCCACACCGACCGCGATGAGCGGGGACGGCGTGGTGACGGTGACCTGTGACGCAGCGGTCTGGGCCCAGGAGATGGACCTCCTGGCCTACGAGCTCATCGACCGCCTGAACGCGGAACTGGGCCCGGGGACGGTCCGTGAACTGCGCTGCCGGGCCACCGACTCGGCCGCTTGGGCGCGCCAGCGCCGCCCGCGGCGGAAGACGGAACGCAAATAACGCTGATTTGCAGGGCTTTCTGCAGAGTTATGCACACTGGAGAGCGGGTCCTGTGTGCTATAGTTCTGACCGAGTGCAACACCTGCCCCGGCCCAGCGTCATCCGACGCGCCGCCGGGGCTTTTCACGTCTAACGGAGGACTGCGTGGCTCGCGACGCTGACAACGACAAGCCCTCGAGTTCGGGGAGCTACGACGCACAGGACATCACCGTCCTCGAAGGCCTCGAAGCCGTGCGCAAGCGCCCCGGCATGTACATCGGCTCGACCGGTGTACGAGGCCTGCATCACCTGGTCTACGAGATCGTCGACAACTCTGTCGACGAGGCGCTGGCGGGCAACTGCTCGCAGGTCGACGTCACGATCCACCCGGACAACTCGATCACGGTGGCCGACGACGGCCGTGGCATCCCGGTGTCGAACATGGCCAAGGAGGGTCGGCCGGCGGTCGAGGTCATCCTCACCGTGCTGCACGCAGGCGGCAAGTTCGGCGACGGCGGCGGCTACAAGGTGTCTGGCGGCCTGCACGGCGTCGGCGCATCCGTCGTCAACGCGCTCTCCGAGCGGCTGACGATCGACGTGCGCCGCGACGGCTTCCGCTTCTCGCAGGAGTACGCCCGTGGCACGCCGCAGCACGACCTGCGTCAGAACGAAGCGACGAAGGAGACCGGGACGTCGATGACGTTCCTCCCCGACTCGACGATCTTCGAGACCACCGAGTACGACTGGCAGACGCTCGAGACGCGCCTGCGCGAGACGTCGTTCCTGACCCGCGGCCTGCGGATCACGCTGACCGACGAGCGTGGCGAGGGCAAGCGCGTCGAGTTCCACGCCGAGGGCGGCATCCGCGACTTCGTCAGCCACCTGAACGAGGGCAAGGAGCTCGTCGGCAAGAAGGTCATCTACTTCGAAGGCGACTCCGAGAAGGACGGCTACGCCGAGGTCGCCATGCAGTGGAACGGCTCCTACCAAGAGTCGGTCTTCTCGTTCGCGAACAACATCAACACGCACGAGGGCGGCTCGCACATGTCGGGCTTCCGCTCGGCGCTGACCCGCACGATGAACGCGTACGCGCGGGAGAAGAACCTCCTGAAGGAGAAGGAGGTCAACCTCACCGGCGAGGACTACCGCGAGGGCCTGACCGCCGTCATCTCCGTCAAGCTCGCCGACCCGCAGTTCGAGGGCCAGACGAAGACGAAGCTCGGCAACCCCGGCATGGAGGGCTTCGTCGCCTCCGTCGTCAACGCGAAGCTCGCCGAGTTCCTGGAGGAGAACCCGCAGGAGGCGAAGGCCGCGATCATGAAGGCCGTCCAGGCCTCGCAGGCACGGTCCGCCGCCCGCAAGGCCCGCGACCTGACCCGGCGCAAGAGCGCGCTCGAGAACTCGCGCCTGCCCGGCAAGCTCGCCGACTGCTCGGTCAAGGACCCGTCCCTGGCCGAGATCTTCATCGTCGAGGGTGACTCCGCCGGCGGCTCCGCGAAGCAGGGCCGCGACCGTCACACGCAGGCGGTGCTGCCGCTGCGCGGCAAGATCCTCAACGTCGAGCGCGCCCGCATCGACAAGGTCCTCGGCAACAACGAGGTCCAGGCGCTCATCACCGCGATCGGCACCGGCGTCCGCGACGAGTTCGACATCGCCAACGCCCGGTACCACAAGATCATCCTGATGACGGACGCCGACGTCGACGGCGCCCACATCCGCACGCTCATCCTGACGCTGCTGTTCCGCGAGATGCCCGAGCTCTTCGAGGCCGGGTTCATCTACATCGCGAAGCCGCCGCTGTACAAGCTGAAGCTGCGCGGCGGCAAGGAGCGGTACATCGAGAAGGAGTCCGAGCTCGAGGAGGTGCTCCTGGCGGAGCGCTTCGAGCAGTACGAGATCACGGACAGCAAGGGTGGCTCGTTCAAGCTCACCGACGCGCGCTGGCAGCGGTACAACCGCCTGCTCAAGCAGTTCGAGGGCTGGGGATCCACGCTCCGCGCCGCCCACGGACAGGACGTCGTCCGCTTCCTCACCGAGAGCGGGCTGCTCGCCGAGCAGGCGGCCGACCTGGCCGCAGCGCGGGCGATCTTCGTCCGCGAAGCAGCGGCCGGGGCGATCATCGCCACGCAACTGCTCGAGGAGTCCGAGGAGCTGATCCTGGTCAAGGGCGTCGAGGTCAAGACCGGCCTTGCGTCCACCCACCGGATCCGGCGGTCCCTGTTCGACTCCGCCGAGTACCGGCAGTACGTGAAGATCCACGCGCAGCTCGTCGAGCTGGCCGGCACCCCCGCGTTCAGCGTGACCCTGGCCGACCGCACCGAGGACGCCACCACGTTCGAGGAGCTGCGCCGCTCGGTCATGTCCGTCGCGCAGCGCGGCATCACGCTCAACCGCTTCAAGGGCCTCGGCGAGATGAACGCCGAGCAGCTCGCCACGACGACGATGAACCCCGAGAGCCGCACGCTCGCGCAGGTGTCGATCGAGGACGCCGCCGAAGCCGATCAGATCTTCTCCAAGCTGATGGGCGACGTCGTCGAGTTCCGCAAGCAGTTCATCGAGGACAACGCGCTCGCCGCGACGATCGACGTCTGATCGTGACCCCGATCCCCGGCCGCCGGCCGCACCGCAGGACCCGCAAAGCGACGAAGAAGCAGGTGACCCACGATGGCGATTGACACCCTTGACGGCGGCAACATCGAGCCGCGCGCGCTCGAGGACGAGATGCGCAGCGCGTACCTCGACTACGCGATGTCCGTCATCGTCGGCCGCGCGCTGCCGGACGTGCGCGACGGGCTGAAGCCCGTCCACCGCCGGGTCCTCTTCGGGATGAACGACCTCGGTCTGCAGCCGAACCGGCCGTACTCCAAGTGCGCGAAGATCGTCGGGGAGGTCATGGGCAACTACCACCCCCATGGCGACTCGGCGATCTACGACGCCCTGGTCCGCATGGCCCAGGACTTCTCGATGCGCTACCCGCTCGTCGATGGACAGGGCAACTTCGGCTCGGTCGACGACGACCCGGCCGCCGCCATGCGGTACACCGAGGCGCGCCTGACCCGGATGGCCACGGAGATGCTCCGCGACCTGGACATGGACACGGTCGACTTCGGGCCGAACTACGACGGCTCCCGCCGCGAGCCGCTGGTCCTCCCCGCCCGCTTCCCGAACCTGCTCGTCAACGGCTCATCCGGCATCGCCGTCGGCATGGCGACGAACATCCCGCCGCACAACCTGCGCGAGGTCATCGACGCGACGGTCGCCTTCATCGACGACCCCGAGATCTCCCTCGACGGCCTGATGGAGCACATCAAGGGCCCCGACTTCCCCACCGGCGGCGTGATCCTCGGCTACGGCGGGATCCGCGACGCCTACGAGACCGGCCGCGGCCGGGTCCGGGTCCGCGCCCGCGTCGGCGTGGAGGACATCGGCAAGGGCAAGGAGGCGCTGATCGTCACCGAGCTGCCCTACCAGGTGAAGAAGGGCGGCGAGAGCGGGCTGATCGTGAAGATCGCCGACCTCGTCCACGACAAGAAGATCTCCGAGATCTCCGACATCCAGGACGAGTCCGACCGCAACGGCATGCGCCTGGTGATCACGCTCAAGCGCGACGTGATCCCCAAGGTCGCGCTGAACAAGCTCTTCAAGCACACCGCGATGCAGTCGACGTTCGGTGTGAACACGGTCGCCCTGGTCGACGGCGTCCCGAAGACGCTGCCGCTGAAGGACCTGCTGCACGCCTACATCGTGCACCAGCGCGAGGTCGTCGTCCGCCGCGCGAAGTACGAGCTCGCGCAGAAGGAGGCCCGGGCCCACGTGCTCGAGGGCCTGCTCATCGCGCTCGACAACCTCGACGCGATCATCAACCTGATCCGCGCGTCGAAGGACCGCGACACCGCCCGCTCGCAGCTCATCGAGCGGTTCGGCCTCTCGACGATCCAGGCCGAGGCGATCCTCGCCCTGCGCCTGTCGCAGCTGACCGCGCTCGAGAGCGACGCGATCAAGAAGGAGCACGCCGACGTCACCGAGCGCATCGCGGAGCTCCGCGCGCTGCTGGGCGACGAGAGCGCCGTCCTGGCCCTCATCAAGGAGGAGCTCGGCGAGATCCGCGAGGCGTACGGCGACGAGCGCCGCACGCTCATCTCCCCCACCGAGGACGACCTCGACATCGAGGACCTGATCGCCGACCAGCAGATGGTCATCACGATCACGAAGACCGGCTACATCAAGTCGCTCCCGCTGACGACCTACCGTCAGCAGCAGCGCGGCGGCCGCGGCGTGACCGGGATGGACATGAAGGACGGCGACTACATCGAGCACCTCTTCGTGTGCTCGTCGCACGACTTCCTCTTGTTCTTCTCCAACCGCGGCAAGGTCTACCGGTCCAAGGTCTACGAGCTGCCGGAGGCGCAGCGCACGGCGAAGGGCCGCGCGCTCGTCAACATCCTGCCGCTGCGCGAGGGCGAGCGGATCCAGTCGGTGCTCTCCACGCGCAAGTTCGAGGAGACCGCCTACCTGATCTTCGCGACGAAGTCGGGCACCGTGAAGAAGACCGAGCTGCAGGCGTACAACACGCCGATCAAGGCCGACGGCATCATCGCCATCAAGATCCGCGACGACGACGAGCTGGTCGCCGTCCGCAACGTCGACGAGGGCGACGAGGTCATCATGGCGTCCCGCGCCGGCCTCACCGTGCGCTTCGCGGAGGACGACGCCCGCGCCATGGGCCGCGACACCTCCGGCGTGCGCGGGATGGACGTCGGGCCCAAGGGCGAGGTCATCGCCATGGACGTCGCCCGCGACGACCAGGACCTGCTCGTCATCACCGAGAACGGCTACGGCAAGCGCACGAAGATCGAGCAGTACCGCAAGACCTCGCGCGGCGCGAAGGGCGTCAAGACGATCGGGCTCACCGAGGCGAAGGGGCGCGTCGCGGGCGCGCTCGTGGTCAAGGCGCACCACGAGCTCGTGTTCATCTCCGAGGGCGGCATGGTCCAGCGGACCGCCGTGCGCGGCATCTCGCAGCAGGGTCGTTCGGCGACCGGCGTGCGCGTGATGAACGTCAAGGACGATGACCGCGTGTCGGCCGTCGCCCTGGTGGTCGAGTCCGACAGCTCCGCGGTGGAGACCCCGGACGAGCTCGCGCCCGACGGGATCGAGGTCATCGCCGATCCGTCGGTCGAGGGGCTCGAACCGACGGCACCCGCCGTCGACGCGGAGGCTGCGGACGCGCCTGACGAGGAGTAGGCGTTCGAGTTCCGTCCGGACCATTGGTATCTTTTCCGCACCAGAGAAAGGAGGTGGTCCAAATCTGTAGTCACAGTTTTTGCGGGACCCTGGAGGTGACCGGCCGCTAAGCCGGAATGGCTGGAGCCGCTTTGCGGAATCCAACCGGGCCACCCCTTGATCGGCTGCCGGACCTGGTCCTACCGGCGAGTACTCAGCTGATCGAGGTTTTTCCAGTCAGTGCTGAACGCGAAGGGCCCCGTGTCGACGGGGCCCTTCGTCGTTCTACGATGCTGACGATGCCCGCTTCTCTCGCTGCCCCCGCCGTCGCCGCCGTCGTGTCGAACGGGACGGCGCTCGCCATCGTCCTGGCCGTGGGCGTGCTGATCGCGGTCGCGGTCCTCGTCCGTCACCGCCGGCCCCTCACGCCAGCGGACGCGCCCGTCCGCCTGGCCGGTCCAGCGGCTGCGGCACCGTCGGCGCCGACCCGCCCGCCCGCCGCGCCGGCTGCGGCACCGGAGCCTGCGGCGGTGCCCGGCCCGCCACAGCCGGGTCAGGAGACGGCGCAGGCGCTGGTCGGCGCCGAGCGCCGGATCGCCCGGCCGGACGCGGCTGCGACCCCCGACCTCTACGCGGGCGGCGCGCAGCCGGCGCCGGCGGTCCCGTCCCCCGCGTCGCGTCCGCCGGTGTCGTCGTCGCCCGGACTCGTGCGGACCCGGCCCGCCGGGCCGCCGCGGGACCGTCCGTAGGTCAGGCCGCGTCGGCCGTCAGCGGCTGCGGCGCGAGGTCCGGGAGCCACTGCTGCCAGGCCGCCGGGATCCGCGGGCTGGCGACCTGGATGAAGACGTTCGGGCTCGGCGGTCCGGGCACGCAGGCAGGATGCATGTTGGCCTGCGCGGGGAGGCGGTCGCCCTTGCGGCGGTTGCACGGCGCGCAGCAGGCCACGATGTTGTTCCAGTCGGACGAGCCGCCCTTGGACCTGGGGATGACGTGATCGACGGTCAGGCCGCTGCGCGACCCGCAGTACTGGCACGTCCAGTCGTCCCGGGCGAAGACGGCGCGCCGGGTGATCTTGCGACGGTGCCGGTCACGCGGGAGCTTCACGAACGACAGCAACCGGATCACCAGCGGCCTGACGATCGAGGTGCGCTCGGAGTGCAGCTCGCCGGTACCGCCCTCGATGACCTCGGCCTTGTCCTTCAACAGCAGGACGGCGGCGCGACGGACCGTGCAGACGTTGATCGGTTCGTACGTCGCGTTGAGCACCAGCACACGGCCACCATCACGTCCACGTCGCCGGTGCTCATCGGGCGACGTGAACCTCAATGGGTCAGGTGGTGTGGTCGCCCCCATGGCCAGCGCGGATAGTAGCGCCCGCGGCGGCATACGTGCCGAGGATCCGCACCGTTTCACAATGTGTCGACAACGCGCTGAGCGCGGCGGCGACCTGCGGATCGTCCGCGCGACCGTCCAGATCGACGTGGAAGAGGTAGTGCCCGAGCGCCGACCGAAGCGGGCGCGACTGGATCTTCGTCAGGTTCACGCCGCGCGACGCCAGCTCCGACAGGCACCGCACGAGCCAGCCGGACGTCGTGTCCCCGTCGCCATGGAAGACGACCGAGGTCCGGGCGGGCGCCGCCGGATCGTGGGGCGGGACGGCGTCGGCGTCGCCCGCACGGGCGAGCCAGACGAACCGCGTCGCGTTGCCGGGCTCGTCCTCCAGCCCCTCGGCGAGGATGTGCGCGCCGTACACGCGGGCGGCGGCAGCGGTGCCGATCGCCGCGCGCGGGCCGCCCTCGGCCACGACGTCCTGCACTGCCTGCGCTGTCGACGACGCCACCACGGGCGTGGCGCGGGGGGCCAGGGCGCGGAGCGAGGCGGCGCACTGCGCCAGCGGCTGCGGGTGCGACACCACGACCTCGAGCCCATCGATCGGCGTCGGCCCGGCGGCGAGCAGCAGGTGGTGGACGGCGAGGACGAGCTCGCCGGTCAGGACGACGTCGGGCGCGTCGAACGTCAGCGCGTCGAGGGTCGGGTTGACGGCGCCCTCGAGTGCGTTCTCGATCGGGACGATGGCGCGCCGGACCCGCCCGTCCTGCACCGCGACGACGACGTCGTGCACGCTGCTGAGCGCCACCGCGTCGACGTCCTGCAGGCCCGCGGCCAGGAGCGCCTCGTGGGAGAAGGTGCCTTCGGGACCGAGGTAGCCGGTCCTCACGCCTCGTCCTCGTCGAAGTGGACGGTCACGGGCCGGTCGGTCGACAGCGCGAGGCGGATAGCCTCGTCCTCCTCGGGTGAGAGCACCAACTCCCCGCGCCCGTCGATCACCCGCTTGACGTACATCCGCGCCGTGTCGCGGTGGTGGATCGTCGAGATGACGATGCCGCTCTTGCGCGCGTCGAGCAGCGCGAGCGTCGTCGACTGCCGGCCGGACATCTCGTTGTAGGCGTCGTACCGGACCAGGCTCGTGTGGGCGATCGCGCCGTCGAGGCGGTCCTCCACCACGTCCAGCCGCCCCGTGAGGTGCGCGGCCATGTCCTCCACGTAGCCGTGCAGGGCGCGGAACTCGCGGCCCAGCCCGGCGGCGTGGCCGACCAGGTCCTCGGCGCCGCTCTCGCCGAGGACGAGCGACTGGTCCGCGCGCAGGCGCCGCAGCCGGACAAGCGCGACGACGCCCACGATCAGGGCGGCGAGGGCGAGAACCGCCGCCGCGAGGGCGACGGCACCGGTGGTGGAGGTCAGGTCGTCCACGGAGCCGAAGGATAGGGGCGACGGGGCCAGACCCCGGTCCGCGCCGGGCGGCGGGCGCGAGCGACTGCCCGCCGCGCGCTCACCTGCTGAACAGGACGGTGTACGTCTGCTTGTTGTTGTCGGGGTCCAGCGTCTTCTCGCCGGGGACCTTGACGACCTCGGCGGTCAGGATCGCCGGGTTGCCGGTCGGCGGGTTCGCGACCGTGACCGGGACGACGGTCTCCGTCTTGGACTTCGTCGATGCGACCGTCCGCGTGCCGACGACCGCCTTCGCCGCGCCGGCCTTGATCGAGACCCGGACGATGACGTCCGTCTCGTCGTTGTCGCCCTGGTTGGCGATCTTCACGTTGAACGTCGCGGACGCGCCGACGGCCGGCCTATTGGTCGCCGGCGACGGGGCGAGCACGGTGTCGCCGACCGCGACCGAGATCAGGCCGTGCCCGTGCAGACCGGGCTTCGGCTCGGGGTTCGCGCCGGTGCCGCCCTCGGCGCGCTGGGCGTTCAGGACGCCGGCGATGTTGTCCTCGTCGAGCCAGCCGATGTCCGGCAGGAACTGCGCGGCTGGCAGATCGGGCCCGCTGACCCCGGCCGCCTTGAGCGCATCGAGGATGTAGGGCCGCACCCGCTGCGTGTAGATGACGTCCGACGCGTCGAACGCCCGCATCTGGCCGGCGATCTGCTTCAGCGCGGACTCGACGGCGGCAGCGTTGTCGCGGCCCTTCGCCTGGGCATCCGCGATCTTGTCCGCGATCTTCGAGATCGCCGTCGCGCGCAGGTGCAGCACGAGCATCAGCGAGTTCTGGGCGCGGACCATGTCGTCGGGGACATCGAAGCCGTTGGCCTGCTTGACCGCCTCGTTCGCCGCCAGCGCGTACTGGCGGACCGACGCGGTCAGGTCGCTGGGATTGTCGGCCCCCACGTTGAGCAGCTGGAAGAACGGCAGCGCGACGTCGGTCTGACTGGTGGACAGGACGGTCGCGACGTTGCGCGTGTAGTCCTTGAGCGCCCGGTCCTTGCGGCTGTTCAGGCAGCCGTTCACCCCGAGCACCAGCAGGATCAGGACGAGCAGCCCGCCACCGCCCGCCACCAGGCGCCGGACGAGCAGGGTCTGGTCGTCGGCCGCGCTCCCGCCGCTGCGGCCCGGGCTGCGCGGTCCGGACCCGCCACCGGAGCCGCCGCCGCGGACCGGTGCACGGCGTGCGCCAGCGTCGGCCGGTTTGCGCGGTCGCGGGGCAGGGCGCGCCCTGGGGGCGGCACGGGTGGGTTCGTCGTCGAAGAACGACATCAGAGTCAGTATGGGGCGGTCAGGGATCGGACCGAGACCACCGCGGCGCCAGTATGACCGGTGAGGGTCAAGTGGCACCAATGTGCAAGTTTGCCGTCAGCAGGGGTTTTCCTTCCCCCAGACAGCAGGCGCGAACCCCCGCAGGGCGAATCAGAAGCCCGGTGCAGCAGGTCTCCCATACCCGGAGCTCGGATCCGCCCGACCTGGTGCTCGGGCGCTACCGCCGCGTGCGGCGGATCGGCGCGGGCGGGATGGGCGTCGTCTGGCTGGCGCACGACGAGAAGCTCGACCGGCCCGTCGCCATCAAGCGGATCGCCGTGGACGACGAGGCGGTGGCGCGCCGCGCGGCGCGCGAGGCGAAGGCCGCCGCACGGCTCGGACACCCGGCGATCGTGTCGCTCTACGAGACCGGCCGCGACGAGGATGCCGTCTACCTCGTGTCCGAGCTGGTCGTCGGCAGCACGCTCGCGGTGCTGCTGGCCGAGGGCGCGCTGTCGGACCGCGACGTCCTCGCGATCGGCGCTGCGCTGTGCGCGGCCCTGGCGCACGCGCACTCGCGCGGCGTGATCCACCGCGACGTCAAGCCCCAGAACATCATCGTCCCGGACGAGCCGCAGCCCGGCGCCGGGATCGCCAAGCTCACCGACTTCGGCATCGCGATGCTGCTGGACGAGGACGTCCTGACCCGGACGGGGGACGTCGTCGGCACGCTCGCCTACATGGCGCCCGAGCAGGCCGAGGGCCACGAGGTCACGGCCCAGACCGACCTCTACGCGCTCGGGCTCGTGATCTACGAGGCGCTCAGCGGGACGAACCCGGTGCGCGGGCGCACCCCGGCCGCCACCGCTCGGCGGGTCGGCGAGCGGCTGCCGCACCTGGACCGCCTGCGCCGCGACCTGCCGCGGGAGCTGTGCGCCGCGATCGACCGTGCCGTGGATCCGGACCCGGCCGTGCGCGGGAAGCTGACGGCGCTACGGGCGGCGCTGAAGGGAGCGACCACCGCGGTCGACGACGAGCCGGGGACGGTGGAGGCGGGGGCGCTCGAGCCGGTGACGCGGATGACCCGCCGTGCCGCGCGGCGGGCGGCCGCCGTCGTCCCGGTCGCCGACGGCTGGGAGCCAGACGCGCATGAGGACACGGCCGGCGGGGAGGCGTGGGATCCGCTGGCCTGGCGGGCGTGCCCGCCCCGGTCCCGCGCGGTGGCGGCGTTCGGCGCCGGCGGCCTGACGATGCTGGCGCTGGCGACGCTCGGCCCCGAGACGCCGCTCCCGGCGCCGGCGGCCGGGATCGCGGTCGCCGCGGTGGTCGCGGCCGTCCCGCGCCTGGGGACGCTGCTGCTGGTCCTCGCGCTCGCGGTGTGGTTGCTGGCGGCACCGCAGGGGACGTCGCCCGGCGTGGGCCTGGGCGACGGCGTGGTGGCCAACCGGGGTGGGGTGCGCTCGGGGTGGAGCGGCCTCGCCGTCCTGGTCCTCGCGGCCGGCCTGCCCGCGGTCCTCGCGCTCTGGCGGGCCCGGCCCGGCTGGCTCAGCGCCCCGGCCCTGGCGCCCGTGCTGGGCATCCTGAGCCTTGCCGTCGCGTGGCCCGCGGTCGCCGGTCAGGCCCGTCGCCTGACGCATCGGGTGGTGCTCGGCGTCGCGGGCCTGTGGTGGACGCTGATAGCGCAGGCCGTCAGCGGGACCGACCTGCTGATCGGCCCGGTGCCGGGTGTCCACGCGCGCAGCGGCTGGGAGGGCAGCGCGCAGGAGGCGTTCCTGCACGTCCTGGTGCCCCTGGTGAGCAGCGGCGCCGTTGGGCTCGCCCTGGTTTGGGGGCTCGCTGCGGCCGTGCTGCCGTTCGTCGTGCGGGGGCGCTCGGCACCCGTCGACATCGTGCTCGGGGCGGCCTGGGCGGCCGGTCTGGCGGCCGGGACGCAGGCGGTCGCCGGCGCGCTACCGTGGGCCGGCGGACCCCCCGCGGTGCACGGGGTGGTCGTGGCTGCGATCCTCGCGTGGGTCATCGCCGTGATCGCGGCGGCGTCACGACCTCGCTATTAGGACGTTCCCACTGGGACCCTCGCAGGCCCCCGTGGGTGTCTGTCGAAGGTGAAGCAACTACGATGGACCCGGCGCCTGCGAGCGTCCCGACCCGTACATGAGCGTGCTGCGCAACCTCGAGAGCAGGATCGCCGGCCTCGTCGAGGGCACGTTCGGCCGTGTCTTCAAGACGGAGGTCCGTCCCGTCGAGCTCGCCCGCAAGCTCGCGAAGGAGATGGACGAGCACCGCACGGTGTCGGTCTCGCGGACCTACGTGCCGAACGAGTACGTCGTCTGGCTGTCGCCGAAGGACCGTGCCCGCTACGACGGCGTCGAGCACGAGGTCGCCGCCGAGCTGTCGGCGTACCTGCTGGAGCACGCGCGCCGCGAGCGCGTCTCCCTGGTCTCCACGCCGGTCATCGAGTTCCGCACCGACCAGCAGCTGCAGCTCGGCGAGTTCGGCATCCAGGCGCGCCTGGTCCGGCCCGCGGCCGACCCGGCGGAGGCCGGCGGTCGCGCCCGGCCGGCGGGCCGGACGTCGGCGCCGCCGCCGGCCGTCGAGCAGGGCGACCACGGTCACACGATGGTCTACTCGACCGCTGCGCGCGTGCAGGAGCCGCTCGAGCAGGACCGCTCCGACGTGGCTCAGCTGCCCGTCCGGCCCCGCCGCGCCTTCGTGGTCGCGGAGGGCAAGCGCATGCCGGTGCCGTCCGGCGGTGCGGTCATCGGCCGCAGCCGCGACTGCGAGATCGTGCTTGCGGACGCGAACGTCAGCCGCCGACACGCGCAGATCCGCTGGTCGCAGTCGTCGGGGACCTGGACGGTCGCCGACCTGGGGTCGACGAACGGCGTCCGCGTCGCGGGGCGCAAGATCAGCGGCGAGACGCCGATCAGCGGCGGCGACCGCGTCGAGCTCGGCACCGTCCCCATCGGCTTCGAGGTGGACTGACCGTGATCCTCGACCCTATTTCGGTGATGCTGAAGTACGGCTTCCTCGCCGTGCTCTACATCTTCCTGCTGTGGGTCTCGCGCAGCGCGCTGAAGGACCTGCGCCGCGGGAGCCAGACCCCGGCGCTGTACGGCGGCGGAGCGCCAGCGCCGATGATGGACGAGGGCACCTCGATCCACGCCGCCGGCGGCGGGAACGCCGCCGCCCTGGACCGCCTCGATCCGCGGCTGGTCGTGGAGCGCGCGCCCGGGCACACGCCGGGGATGGAGTACGAGGTCGGACCGGGCGCGGTGCTCGGACGCGGGGACCAGGCGGAGATCCGCCTGGAGGACCCGTTCGCCTCCTCGCGGCACGCCCGGCTGACGCGGCAGGGCGGAGTCGTCATCCTGGAGGACCTGGGCTCCACGAACGGCACCTACCTGAACGAAGAGCTGGTCGGCGGCCCGCAGCCGCTGCACCCGGGCGACCGCGTGCGCATCGGCGACAGCGAGTTCACCTACCTGGACGCGGTGGACTGACCATGCTCGGAATCGCGAACGACGTCTACAACGACACCGACCAGGGTCGGCAGCGGCGCGGGAACGAGGACTCGCACTTCGCGCGGCGCCCCCTGTTCGCGGTCGCCGACGGCATGGGCGGCGCCCAGGCGGGCGAGATCGCCAGCGGTATCGCGGTGTCGGTCTTCGAGCACGGGATCCCCGCGGGGGAGGGCTCGATCGAGGAGCGGCTGGCCTCGCTGGTCCAGGCGGCGAACGCGCAGATCCACGAGCTCTCGCGGACCGACGAGGAGCGCGCGGGCATGGGCACGACGCTCACCGCCGCGTACCTGGAGGAGGAGGAGCTGTCGATCGCCCACGTCGGCGACTCCCGGCTCTACCGCATCCGCGACGGGCTCATCACGCGGCTCACCCGCGACCACTCGCTGGTCGAGGAGCTCGTGCAGGAGGGCCGCCTGACGCCGGAGGAGGCGGAGGAGCACCCGCAGCGGTCGATCATCACGCGCGCCCTCGGTCCCGAGCAGCACGTCCTGGTCGACCACTTCACCGAGCGCGTGCAGCTCGACGACATCTACCTCATCTGCTCCGACGGCCTGACGTCGATGGTCCGCGACGACCAGCGCCTGGCCGAGCTGATCGACGGCTCCGCCACCCTGCGCGAGGCGGGCCGGACGCTGATCGACGCGGCGAACGCCGCCGGCGGCCGGGACAACATCACCGTGATCCTGTTCCGGATCGCGGACGTCAGCGGCACGGGGGCCGGGCCCGCGACCGTCGCCGGCGGGGCCGACCCGACCGAGCAGACCATGATCGGCAGCTCCGCGCCGACGGTCGACGAGGTCCGCTCCGCGGTGGCCTCCGCGCCGCCGACGGTGGAGTCCGGCCGTCCGGCGCGCTCGGCGGCGGACGCACCCGACCGCCGCGTCCCGCGCGTGCCCACGGCCACCGGAAAGCCCAAGAAGAAGAAGCGGGGCCGGCGCGCGCGCCGCATCATGCGCGGGCTGATCGTCAGCGGCATCGTCGTCATCCCGATCGCCTTCGGCGCCTGGATCGCCAGCCAGTCGGTCTACTTCGTCGGCGTCGACGACCAGGGCTTCGTCACCCTGTTCCGCGGCATGCCGTACGACCTGCCGGCCGGCGTCGAGGCGTACAGCGTCAACTACAGCTCCGGCGTCCCGGCGGTGACGCTCAGCGACAAGGTCCGCGGCACCGTCACCGCGCACAAGCTGCGCTCGCGGGACGACGCAGCCGATCTGATCCAGCAGATCGAACAGGCGAAGCTCGTCGGCCAGGGCGGTTAGCGAGCGGTGAGCGCCCGCACACGCGAGCTCTTCGCGCTGATCCCCGCCGCGCTCCTGCTGACCGCGGGCTTCGCGGCGATCTTCCTCTCGCGCGGCGATCTGATCGGCGGGCTCAACGGGACCAACGAGGTCTCCGACGTCTCGCTCACGTACGGCGGCATCTTCCTCGGCGTCTGCGTCGCGGCCCACCTGGTGCTCCGGGTCGCGCTCCCGGACGCGGACCCGTACCTGTTCCCGCTGGTGGCGCTGCTGGCCTCGTTCGGCCTCGTCGAGATCTACCGGATCGACGCCGAGCTGGCCCGCCAGCAGGCGCAGTGGTTCGTCATCGGGGTCGGGGTGATGGCGACCACGATCGTCGTCCTGCGCGACCACGGCAAGCTCGAGCGCTACCGGTACACGATCGCCCTGGCCGGCATCGGGCTGCTGATGCTGCCACGGCTGTTCGAGCCGACGAACGGCGCCTACCTCGCGATCAAGGTCGGCTCGATCTCGATCCAGCCCGCCGAGTTCGCGAAGATCGCCATCGTCGTCTTCCTGGCCAGCTACCTGCGGGACACGCGGCAGGTCCTGGTCCTCGGCGCCCGCCGGTTCGCCGGCATCACGTTCCCGCCGTTGAAGCACTTCGGCCCACTGCTGCTGGTCTGGGGCACGGCGATGCTGCTGCTGTTCTTCATCCGGGACATCGGCTCGTCGGTGATGTTCTTCGGCGCGTTCCTGGCGATGGTCTACATCGCGACCGACCGCCTGTCGTTCGTCGTGATCGGCCTGCTGCTGTTCTTCGGCGGGGCCTACCTGGTCGCCGGCCACATCGGCCACATCGCCGACCGCATCGACGCCTGGCAGACGCCGTTCGACCCGGAGATCTTCAACCCCGACCGCGCGGGCGGCAGCTATCAGCTCGCGCAGGGGCTCTACTCGCAGGCGGACGGCGGGCTGCTGGGCAAGGGCTTCGGCGGGGCCGTGCTCGAGCTGCCGAAGGGCCAGTGCGGCGAAGGGGCCAGCCTGTGCACGCTGCTGCCGGCGCCGCACACGGACTTCATCTACGCGGTGATCGTCAACGAGCTCGGCCTGATCGGCGCGTCCGGCCTGCTGTGCGTCTACCTCCTGGTGGTCCAGCGCGGCTTCAAGATCGCGATGCTGGCCCGGGACTCGTTCTCCAAGCTGCTCGCGGCCGGGCTGACGACCGTCTTCGCCCTGCAGGTCTTCGTCATCGTCGGCGGCGTCACGAAGGTCATCCCGCTCACCGGCGTCACGCTGCCGTTCGTCTCCTACGGCGGCTCGTCGATCCTCGCGAACTTCGTCCTGCTGGCGTTGCTGCTGCTCGTCTCCAACCGTGCGCGGAGGGAGGCATGAACAAGCCGATCACCCGCGTCTTCATCGTGTCGATGATGATGTTCGCGCTGCTCGTCGGCGCCACGTCGTGGTGGACGGTCGTCGACGCGGACTCGCTGAACCACGACCGTCCCGAGCAGAACCGGCGCGCGCTGCTGCGCGGGCTGAAGATCAAGCGTGGCGTCATCCGCGACGCGGACGGCAAGGTCATCGCCCGCTCGGTCAAGCGCAGCGACGGCGTCTACACGCGGCGGTATCCCCAGGGCGACCTCTTCGGCCACCCCATCGGGTACTCGTACGCGAGCCTGGGGCAGACCGGCGTGGAGGCGTTCTACGACGAGGACCTGCGTGGCGAGCAGTCCGACAGCGAGTCGCTGCTCGGCGAGCTGACGGGCCGCGAGCAGGGCGGCGACAACCTGCAGACGACGATCGACCCGACGGCGCAGGCCCAGGCCGAGCAGCTGATCGCCGCCGCCTCCCCCGAGCAGGGCGGCTCGGCGGTCGCGCTGGACCCGCAGACCGGCGCGGTCAAGGTGATGGCGTCCGTCCCCGGCTACGACCCGAACGACCTGCGCCAGACCGGGGCGCTCGACCGCTTCAACAAGGACGACACCCGCCGGCCGCTCGTCAACCGGGCGCTGCAGTTCGGCTATGCGCCGGGGTCGACGATGAAGGTCGTGACGCTGGCCGCTGCGCTGGACTCGGGCAAGTTCGACCTCGACACCCCGGTCGACGGCACGAACAACGTCCCGATCTCCGGCGTTCCGCTGAAGAACGACTTCAATGAGTCGCTCGGCTCGGTCGACCTCGTCACCGCGCTCGCCAAGTCGGTGAACACCGCCTTCGCGCAGGTGGCGGTCGACCTCGGCAAGGGGACGATGAAGAAGTACATGGACCGGTTCGGCTTCAACAAGAAGCCGCAGCTGGACTACCCGAAGAACGCGATGTCCGCCTCGGGCGAGTACCGGGCGAAGAAGCAGGGCGGCCCGCTCGGGCTGTTCCCGCCGACCAGCACCTTCGCGGACATCGGCCGCGTCGGGATCGGCCAGGACAAGCTGCTGGTCACCCCGCTGCAGATGGCCCAGGTGGCGGCGACGATCGCGAACAAGGGCGTCCTGATGAAGCCGCACATCGGCGCGCGGCTGGTCGACCGCGACGGCCGGACGACGCGGACGATCGAGCCGGAGGTCCAGTCCGAGGTCATCTCGGAGTCCGCGGCGGCCGACGTCACCGAGGCGATGGTCGCCGTCGTCGAGCGCGGCACCGGCGGCGCCGCGCAGATCCCCGGCGTCCAGGTCGCCGGCAAGACCGGGACGGCGGAGACGACGCTGGGCCCGGGCGCCAAGAACAAGCTGTGGTTCATCGCGTTCGCCCCCGCGAGCGACCCCGAGGTGGCGATCGCCGTCACGGTCGACGACGTGGTCGGCTTCGGCGGCGATGTCGTTGCGCCGATCGCCAAACAGCTCATCCAGACCCTGCTCAACGAGAAGAAGACGCCCTGACATGACCGGCCGCCCCGCAGAAGGCACCATCATCGACGGCCGCTACCGCGTGCTGAACCGCCTCGGATCGGGCGGGATGGCGGACGTGTACTGCGCCGAGGACCTGCAGCTCGGCCGCAAGGTCGCACTCAAGCTCCTGTACCGCCGCTTCGCCGAGGACGCCGAGTTCGTGGAGCGCTTCCGCCGCGAGGCCTCGTCCGCTGCCGGCCTGCAGCACCCGAACGTCGTCGGCGTCTACGACCGCGGGGAGGAGGACGGGACCCAGTACATCGCGATGGAGTACCTCGAGGGCCGCACCCTCAAGCAGGTCGTCATCGACGAGGGCCCGCTCGACCCGGCCCGCGCCGTCGACCTCATCGAGCAGGTCCTGCGCGCCGCTCGCTTCGCCCACAAGCGCGGCATCATCCACCGCGACCTGAAGCCGCACAACGTCATCGTCGACAGCGAGGACCGCGCGAAGGTCACCGACTTCGGCATCGCGCTGGCCGGCGCGAGCGAGATGACCCAGACCGGGTCGATCATGGGGACCGCGCAGTACCTGTCCCCCGAGCAGGCGCAGGGCCAGCCGGTCGACGCCCGCAGCGACCTCTACTCGGTCGGGATCGTCCTCTACGAGCTGCTGACCGGCAAGGTCCCGTTCGAGGGCGACAGCGCCGTGTCGATCGCGCTCAAGCAGGTCAGCGCGCAGCCCGTCCCGCCCTCGCGCCTCAACGGCGCCGTGACGCCCGCGCTCGAGCAGGTCGTCATGCGCGCGCTGGCCAAGGACCCGGCCGACCGCCCGGCCGACGCCGAGGCGTTCATCAACGCGCTCGAGGCCACGCGCAGCGGGCTCGGGGCCGCGGACCCGACCGACGTCACCGCCTACATCCCGGGCGGCGCGGTCCCCGGGCCCGCGACGGGTGGTGGCTGGGGCGAGACGAGCTCCGGCGGCACCTCAAGCTACGAGCTCGCCGCGATGTACGGGCTGCCCTCCGAGCAGACCTATCCGCCGACCCCCCAGCCGGGTCCCGTGCGCGACGACGAGAAGTCCTCCCGCTGGCTGCCCGCGCTGATCGCCGGGCTCGTGGTGGTGGCGCTCGTCGTGGGCGGGCTGCTGCTCCTGGGCGGCGGCAAGGAGGTGACCGTCCCGTCGGTGGTCGGCGCGGAGCAGGCCCAGGCCGAGGTCGCGCTGAAGGACAAGGGCTTCGCCGTGGACATCGTCACCGCGCAGAACGATAAGGCGCGGGGCATCGTGATCGGGCAGTCGCCCGAGGGCGCGACGAAGGCCGACGAAGGCGCGACGGTCCGCCTCACGGTCAGCTCCGGGCCAGGCACCGGGCAGGTGCCGGACGTCACCGACTTCGGCCGCCGCAAGGCGTTCAAGGCGCTGCAGGCGGCGGGCTACAAGGTCGTCGAGCGTGAGCAGAACGACGACGAGATCGCGAAGGACCACGTCATCTCCACCAACCCGCCCGCCCGGACGTCGCTCGAGCGCGGGCAGGAGGTCACCTCGATCGTGTCGCTCGGCCCGGCCGAGGTGGGCGTGCCGCAGGTGGTCGGCCTGACGCGGGAGGCCGCCGAGAGCGCGCTCGACGACGCCGGCCTGAAGGCGACCGTCACCGAGCAGGAGTCCGAGGACAAGGAGCCCGGGATCGTCCTCAGCCAGGGCACGCCGGCGACCACCGAGGTCGAGAAGGGATCGTCCGTGGCGATCGTCGTCGCGAAGGCACCGGAGGCGACCGAGGTCCCGAACGTCATCGGCAAGAGCGGGACCGACGCCGGGGCCGAGCTGGCCGCCGCGGGCTTCAAGGTGGTCCAGAACGTCGAGCCGGTCGACTCCCCCGACGACGACGACAAGGTCCTGAAGCAGAGTCCGGGGTCCCCGAAGAAGCTGAAGGAAGGGCAGACCGTGACCGTCACGATCGGGTCCTTCGACCCGAACCTCGACCCCGAGCCGGGGACCACGAGCACCGGGGGGACCACCCCGACGCCGCCCACGACAGGGACGACGACCACGACGCCGGGCACGACGCCGTGAGGATCGCGGTGCTCGGCGGCGGGCGGTCGTCCGAGCACGACGTCTCCCTGACGAGCGCGGCCGCGGTCCGGGTCGGGCTCGCTGCGGCCGGGCACGACGTCGTGGACGTCCAGCTGCGCCGCGACGGGACGTGGTGGCACGACGGCGCCGAGGTCCAGCTGCGCGCCGCCGGCGGGCTGCTCGGCGCCGATGTCGCGTTCCCGGTCCTGCACGGGCCGTTCGGCGAGGACGGCACGGTGCAAGGGTTGCTCGAGCTGCTCGACGTGCCGTACGTCGGCTCGGGCGTGCTGGCGAGCGCGGCGTGCATGGACAAGCTCGTCTTCAAGGACCTGATGGCGCAGGCGGGGCTGGACCAGGTGGGCTACGCGGCCGCGCTGGCCCACGACCGCGAGCGGCTCGACGTCAGCGGCCTTGGCCTGCCGTGCTGGGTGAAGCCCGCGCGCCTGGGCTCGTCGGTGGGCATCGTGAAGGTCAAGGCGGCCGACGAGCTCGACGCCGCGCTGGATCTCGCGTTCGCCCACGACTCACGGGTGATCGTCGAGGCGACCGCGCCGGACGGGGCCCTCGAGGTCGAGTGCTCGGTGCTGGGCCTGACCGAGGCGCCCGAGGTGTCGGTCGCGGGGGAGATCGTCATCGCGAGCGAGTGGTACGACTACGCCGCGAAGTACACGCCGGGCGGGATGGAGCTGATGGTGCCGGCGCGGATCTCGGAGTCCGCCGCCGCACGGGTCAAGGAGCTGGCGGCGCGGGCCTTCACCGCGGCCGGCTGCAGCGGGCTGGCGCGCGCGGACTTCTTCGTCCACGGCGAGACCGTGCTGCTCAACGAGCTGAACACGATGCCGGGGCAGACCCCGACGAGCGTCTACGGCAAGCTCTGGGCGGCGTCGGGCCTCGAGTACCCGGCGCTGCTGACGCGCCTGTGCGAGGTCGGCATCGCGCGCTTCGCCGGCGAGCGGGCCAGCCGCTTCTAGCCGGCGGCGGCGTCGTCCGTCGCGGGCTCCGAGCGGGTGCCGGCCGCGGGCGTGGCCGGGACGCGGTTCATCACGCGCTGGTAGAGGCGGACCTCCTTGATGCCGAGGCTCTCCTTGCCCGGCGGGAGCTGCTGGATCCAGACGAGGAAGTAGCGGTAGCGGGTGCCGGGGAGGTCGATGGTCGTCGTCTTCGTGGCCCTGCCGATGTCGCCGATCACCACCCAGCCCGGGTCGGTGATCGTCTTCGGCGGGCCGCTCCTGGCCCCGTAGATCGTCCCGCGCCAGCCGGTCTCGATCGAGTCGATCTGCAGCCGGTTGCCGTTCGCGCCCGGGTCGGCGTCGACGTATATGCCGACGCCGGACTTGCCGCCGAGCGTGCCGCCGGTGTAGCGCTCGGTCTTCCACGAGGTGTTCGGGTCCCCGTCGACGACGTTCTTGGCGTCCTCGGGGTGCTCCTCCTGGTCGGGCGCCCCGAAGGGGTCGTAGTCGTGCGCGCTGTCCTGGGCGAGCGAGACGCCGCGCGTGCCCGGCACGCTCTTGGCCGGCGGCGTGACGGCGTTGCGCGTGCCCCGGGTCGTGTTGTCCTCGAGCAGGATCGCCAGCGCCACGGCCACGACCGCGAGGAAGGCCAGGACCGCAAAGAGCCGCATCGGATGCTGGACGAACGTGGGTACCCGCCGGCGGGTCTTCGCCGGGAGGGTCTTGAAGACGACGGTCGCCTCGCCCGTGATCTGGCCCGACCGCGAGACCTCGATCGAGAGCACGTCCTCGAGGTCGCTGATGAACTGCTGGTCGTCGGGATAGCGCTCGTCGAGGTCCTTCGCGGTGGCCCGGTCGACGACCGCCGCCAGCGCGCTCGACACCTCGGGGCGGCGGATCTGGACGTCGGGCAGGTCCTCCCGGACGTGCTTCATGGCGACGGCCACCTGGCCCTCGCCCTTGAACGGCACGTCGCCGGTCAGCATCTCGAACAGCACGATGCCGAGCGAGTAGAGGTCGGACTGGCCGGTGACCGGGTGGCCGAGCGCCTGCTCGGGGGAGACGTAGTCGGTCGTCCCGAGGACGCGGCCGTCCTGGGTCAGCCCGGCCTGGTCGCGGGTGCGCGCGATGCCGAAGTCCGTGACCTTGGCCGTCCCCTCCTCGTCGATCAGGACGTTCTGGGGCTTCACGTCGCGGTGGACGATGCCCTGCTCGTGGGCCGCGCCGAGGGCGCGGGCGATCTCGATCGCATAGGCGACGGCCTCGCTGATCGGCAGCTTTCCGAGGCGGCGGATGCGCTCCTTCAGCGTCTCGCCCTGGACGTACTCGAAGACGATGTACTGCGTGCCGTCGTCCTCCCCGGCGTCGATCACGCCGACGACGTGGGGGTGGCTCAGACGGGCGACGGCCCGTGCCTCGCGGCGGAAGCGCTCGAGCTGGTCGGCGTCGGCGGCGATGTGCAGGTGCATCACCTTGATGGCGACCTGGCGCTCGAGGGTCGTGTCGAACGCGCGGAAGACGGTCGACATCCCGCCCGCGCCGATCTGGGCGTCGAGCCGGTAGCGGCCAGAGAGCGAGGTGCCGACTGCGGTCACTGCCCTCAATGGTAGGCGCTGGCCCCGCATCGAGCGGACGTCGCACGCCGCCGCCCACCCCGGCGTCGATGTGCCGGCACGTGCGCGGGTGGCACGTGGTGGCACATCGAGCGGCGGGCGGTGCCAGGGGTCAGGGCCGCAGCAGCGACAGCACCGAGTTCGGCGCCTGGTTGGCCTGCGACAGCATCGCCGTCCCGGCCTGCGTGAGGATCTGGCTCTTCGTCAGCTTCGTCATCTCGTCCGCCATGTCGACGTCGCGGATCCGCGACTCGGCCGACATCAGGTTCTCCTGCGTGGTGGCCTGGACGGTCAGCGTGTGCTCGAGGCGGTTCTGGACCGCGCCGAAGTTCGATCGCGCGGCGCTCACGCGGTCGATGGCGGCGTCGATGTCCGTCAGGGCGGTGGCCGCCCCGAGGCTCGTGAAGGACGTGCCGACCGTCGTCCCGAGGCTGGGCAGCGCGACGGAGATGGTCTCGCCGTCGTTGGCGCCGACCTGGAAGGTCACGCTGGCCGTCGTCCCGCTGAGCACGTTGATGCCGTTGAACTGCGCGGTGGCGCCGATCCGCTCGATCTCGGACGCGAGGGCGTTGACCTCGGTCTGGACCGCCGCCTGGTTCGTGGTGCTGAGGGATCCGTTCTTGTACTGGACCGCCAGCTCGCGGACGCGCTGGAGCATCGAGTGGACCTCGTCGAGGCCGCCCTCCGCGGTCTGCGTCATCGAGACGCCGTCCTGGATGTTGCGCTGCGCCTGGGCGAGGCCGCGGACCTGGCCGCGCATCTTCTCGGAGATCCCGAGGCCGGCGGCGTCGTCCGATGCGCTGTTGATGCGGTAGCCGGAGGAGAGCTTCTCCATCGACTTGCTGAGCTTGTCGCTCGTCTGCATCAGCTGACGATGCGCGTTGAAGGCTTCCGTGTTGTTGTTGATGCGCAGTGACATGGGGTGTCACGGCTCCTTCCATGGATGTGGGGGAGGGGACGGATCGGGTCCCTGGGGACTAGCTCCCTGGCGGGGAGGACTTCTGGGGGGACTGCGCCGGCAGCTCCTCGGGGAGCTGTCCGGGGTCGGCGGTGGCAGCCGCCGTGTTCTCGGCCTTGACGGCGCTGTAGATCTCCTCCCGGTACACCGGGACGGACTTCGGCGCGGCGATGCCGATGCGGACACTCGATCCGCTCACCTCGATGACCTCGATGACCACGTCGTCACCGATCATCAGCTTCTCTCCGGGACGGCGGGTGATGATGAGCATCGTGCGAGCGTACCGGCGGGGTCGGGTCTAAGCCGCTCGTGCGCCGGCGTCGTGGCCGTGGGCGAGGTCCGCGAAGAGCGGGGCCCGAACCGGTGCGTCGGCCGCCTGGTTGATGATCTGGTGGCCGCGTCCGCCGGCGATCAGGATGGGGGCGGCGAGGTTCGCGCAGAAGTCCTCGAGGCACTCGGCGGCGCGGACGGTGACGTAGACCGAGGTCGCGGCGGCGTCCTGGACGCCGATGCGCTCGGCCTCCTCGTCGGAGAGCTCGACCTCGTAGCTGCCGAAGAAGCGCCACGGATTCGTGACGGGGACGGCGAGCTGCGGGTCGTCGAGCGAGTGCAGCCAGACGAAGGCGGCATCGTCGTCGCGGGCGAGCAGCGCGTACCGCGAGCCGCCGAGGCCGATGAGACCCGTCGGGAAGTCGATGACGGCCTCCTCGGGGATCTCGAGCGGCCCGAAGCGGGTGCTGTGCAGGGTGACGGACATGAGCGGTTGGGGTCCTCCGGGATCGAGGGGGTGGCCTGGGTAGTCGGCCGTCAGCGCAGGAAGTCCAGCAGCGACGGCTGCAGGACGTTCGCGGCCGTCTTCAGGGCGGCCTGGTAGGCGCTGGACTGCGAGTTGAGGTTCAGCAGCGCCTCGGTGAGGTCGATGCCCTCGACGTCCGACAGGACCTTGTTGGTCGTTGCTGCGGTGTCGTCCAGCCGTGACATGGCGGCGTCGAGGCGGTTCTGCGTCGCGCCGATGGTCGCCTGGACGGCGCCGATCGTGTCGAGGTTCGTGTCCAGGCGCTTGAGGTCGGCGCTCAGCGCGGTGGTGTCGTTCGCGGTCAGGTGCGCCTGGATCGTGCGCAGCGTGTCGAGCAGCTGCCCGTCCCCGCCGCCGCTGCCCAGGACGTCGGCACCGGTGACGTTGACCTGCAGCGAGACACCGGGGCCGATGGTGCGGGCGATGGTGCCGGCGTCCCCCGCGTAGGTGTCCACCGGCCCGGACGCGTACGGCTTGGTCGTGGTGGCGGTGCCGCCGAAGATGTACGCGTCCCCGACCTTCAGGTTGGCGGCGTCCTTGACCGTGTTGACGAGCTCGCCGATCTCCTTGTTGATCGCCGCGCGGCCCGTGTCGGTGGTCGCGCCGTTGGCGGCCTGGACGGTGAGCTCGCGCACCCGGTGCATCACCTCGGTGATCTGCGAGAGCGCGCTGCCCGTGGCCGACACGCGTGAGGTGGCGTCGGCGATCGAGTCCTGGTGCTTGGCGACCGTCGCCAGCGTCGTCCGGGCAGCGAGCGCCCTGGTCGTCCCCAGCGCGTCGTCGGACGCCTGGTTGATCCGCCGCTCGGTGGAGACCTGCTGCTGCGTGCGCGCGATCCGCGCCTGCGCGGCCTGCAGGTCGCCGAGCACGCGGGCGGACATCGACTGGCCGGTGATGCGCACGGACATGACGGCGGGCTACAGGCCGACCCGGCCGGTGCGGTTGATGAGCACGTCCAGCATCTCGTCCATCGTCGAGAGCGCCCGGGAGGCGGCCTGGTAGCCGCGCTGGAACTTGAGCATGTCGGTGAGCTCCTCGTCCAGGGAGACGCCGCTGACCGACTGGCGGCGCTGGTCGGCCGAGGCGGACAGGCTCTTTGCCGTGTCGGCGCGGCGCTGGGCGTCCGCGGCGCCGGCGCCCATGTTCTGGATCAGGCCTGCGTAGGTGGTGTCGGTCCCCCCGCCGCGCAGGGCCGCCAGCGACAGCGCGAGGTCGTTTGCCCCGGCGGCCGCGGTCGAGCCGGCGGCGACCGTCGCGCTGGTGGCCACGACGGTCAGGGAGGCGGCCGTGGTGCCGCTGAAGAACGCGGTCGGGTGGATGGCGTTGGTGGTGGTCGCCAGCGAGCTCGCCACCGCGTCGAGGTCGGCGCGGTAGGCGCCGATCGTGCCGGTCGGGCTGCCGAGGTCGATGAGCGCGCCGAGCTTGCCGCCGGTCGCAGCGGTCAGGGTCTGCGGCCAGGTGACCGTCGTGTCGTTGACGAGCGGGGCGGCGGCGTCCCCGAACTGCACGCTGATCGCGCCGCCGCCGAGGTCGGTCGTCGACAGCTGCCCGAGCGCGGAGAGCTGGTCGAGGAGGAGGTCGCGGCGGTCGAGCAGGTCGTTCGGCGACTGGCCGCGGGCGAGGGCGTCCTTGATGCCGCCGTTGAGGGCGGCGATCTCCGTCGCTGCTGTCTGGACGGGGCCCGCGGCGCCGGTCTGCTGCGCGTACGCGCCGGCTGCCGTCGTCTGGATCTGTGCGAGGCCCTTGTCGAGCTGGTTGATCGCGGTGGCGAGCGACTTCGCGTGACCGACGAGAGCGGCCTTGGCGGACGTGGACTCGGGGTGGTCCGCAACGTCCTGCCAGGCGTCGTAGTACTTCGAGAGAAGGTGGTTGATGCCCGTGTCCGACGGCTCGCCCGCGAGGTCCTGGGCCTGGTCGAGGGCCTGGGCCTGCGTCGAGGCCTGCCCGCCGAGCATCTGCTGCGCGCGGTACTGCAGGTCGCCGAAGACCTCGCGGGCGCGCTTGAAGGCAAGGACGTCGACGCCCGCGCCGATCTGCGCGCCGGACCCGGTCTGGGTGATGCCGGCGGGCAGCGTGTAGGGGAGCGCGGCGCTCAGCTCGGTCGTCTGGCGCGTGTAGCCGACCGTGTTGATGTTCGCGATGTTGTGCGCGGTCGTGTCGAGCGCCGCCTGCTGCGCCATCAGCGCGCGCAGGGAGGTCTGCAGGCCGGTGAAGCTGGAGATCGCCACGCGCTAGACCTGCAGATCCAGGCCGCGAAGGGACGGGCCGTAGCCGCCGGCGCCGCCGCCGGGCCGGCCCATCGCCGCCGGGGTGCCGGGTCGCGAGTAGGTGTCCGGGTCGTCGACGCCGGCGCCGCCGGTGAGCATGCGCGTGAGGTGCTCGACGAACGCGAGCTCCTGCTTCATCAGCACGCGGTTGATCTGGTGCTGGCGCTGGAGCTCGTTCAACGTCCCGCGCAGCTGGGCGGACCGCTGGCGCGCCTCGTCGGCGGTCATCGGATCCAGGAGCGTGTTCAGCGCCTCGAGGGTGACGGTGTGCGCGGGGATGCCGAGGCGGCCGGCGGCGTGCTGGAGCAGGACGGTGCGCTCGCGCTCCAGGCGGCCACGGCGCTCGGACTCGGCCTGCATGTCGGCCATGCGGGCGAGGACCTGCTCGACGTCGCGGTCGCGGATCGCGCGGTACTGCGCGATGCAGGCCTGCAGCAGGGCGGACGCCGACTCGAGCTGCACCTGCAGGTGGGCGAGCACGGCGTCGCCGAGGGGGGAGCGGGCCGGGGCGGCAAGGGCGGTGCTCATCGGGAGCCCGTCCGTCCGGCCCGTAGCTGTGCGGATGTCGGGTCACCGAGGCTGGCGCTGGGGCTGCTCGATGTGCCACCACCTGCCACCGGCGCACGTGGTGGCACATCGACGCCCGCGATCGCGTCGGCGAGGACGTCGGTGAACAGGGTGGCGAAGGTCTCGGCGCCGGACGTGATGCCGCCACTGTCGGCATCGGACCCAGAGGCCTGCGGCTTGGCCGTCGCCCACATCGACTTCGCGAGCTCGCCCGCGAGCAGGCGGTTCGTGGCGGCGTCGGTGGTGGACGGCGGGCTCATGTCAGCGCCTGATCCCGTTGGCGATCTCGGCCATCTGGTCCTGGTAGGTGATGGCCTTGCTTGCGAGCTCGAAGCCGCGCTGCGCCTCCATCATGTTCACCATGGCCGCGCCGAGGTCGACGTTCGAGCCCTCGAGTGCGCCCTGCGTGACGGTCGTCGTGCGGGGTGCCGTGCCGGCGGCGCCGGAGGCCGCGGTGGCGAGGAAGGTGTTGTCCGGCCCGCCGGCGAGGGCGCTCGGATTGGGGACGGTGAGCAGCCGCAGCGCGCCGATGACGGTGCCGCCGACGTTGACGGTCCCGTCCTCGGCGACGTGCACGTCCTGGGTGGTGCTCCCGGCGGGGACGGTGATGGGCGGGTCCAGCAGCAGGCCGCCGCCGGTGACGATGCGGCCCTGGTCGTCGGTGCGCAGCGCGCCGTCCCGGGTCAGGGCGGGCTGTCCGTCGGCGCCGCGGACGGCGATGAAGCCGGCGCCCCGCAGCGCCACGTCGAGCGGCTGGCCGGTGACCTTCAGCGCACCCTGGTCGAGGCTGCGGCCGAGCGAGGTCGCCGCGGTGCCGCCGCCGATCAGGACGTCCTGCGTCCCGCCGAAGCCGGCCGGCGCGTAGGCGAGGTCGCGGAACGCCACCCGGACGTGCTTGTAGCCCGTCGTGTTTACGTTGGCGAGGTCGTTCGCCGCCGCGTCCATCCGCTGCTGTTGTGCCGCCATGCCGGCGGCGGCGCTGTACATGCCTGAGAGCACGATGCGATCTCCGGTGGGGTGGAGCGCCGGCCTCCGCCAGAGGGCGGTCCAGTCGGTGGGCTCCTGGTCAGCCGGAGTAGTCGGCCGGTAGCGGCGGGGGTTGAGCGCAGTTCGCCGTCGTACCCGGCGTCGCGCCGCTCACCTTGCTGCATATACTAAATAGTTGAAAATCTAGCGGCCTGCAGACGGGCTTCCTAACCGATTGGGATGGGGTTCGTATGCGGGTCGTGCTGACGGAAGGCCGTGCGCTGCGCACGGCGGGAGCGGCGTTCGCGCTCGTGCTGGCGTTCGCGGGCCTGGGGGCGCAGACGGCCGGTGCGTACTCGCCGGTGTTCTCGAGCTCGGTGCCGCCGGCGACCGGCGTCAACCCGTTCTCGGTGGCGGTGGGTGATCTGAACGGGGACGGGATCCCGGATCTGGTCACCGCCAACCTGAGTTCCAACAACGTGTCGGTGCTTTTGGGGGATGAGGCGGGTAGCACGGGCAAGGGCGATGGGACGTTCACCGCGTCCCCGGAGTCGCCGCAGACGGGCAGCAACCCGTATTCGGTGGCGGTGGGTGATCTGAACGGGGACACGATCCCGGATCTGGTCACCGCCAACCTGAGCTCCAGCAACGTGTCGGTGCTTTTGGGGGATGAGGCGGGCAGCACGGGCCGGGGCGACGGGACGTTCACCGCGTCCCTGGAGTCCCCGTCGACCGGCACCTCCCCCTTTTCGGTGGCGGTGGGTGATCTGAACGGGGACACGATCCCGGATCTGGTCACCGCCAACGCGGGCTCCAGCAACGTGTCGGTGCTTTTGGGGGATGAGGCGGGCAGCACGGGCAAGGGCGACGGGACGTTCACCGCGTCCCTGGAGTCCCCGTCGACCGGCACCGGCCCGTTCTCGGTGGCGGTGGGTGACCTGAACGGCGACACGATCCCGGACCTGGTCACCGCCAACGTGAACTCCAACGACGTGTCGGTGCTTTTGGGGGATGAGGCGGGTAGCACGGGCAAGGGCGACGGGACGTTCACCGCGTCCCCGGAGTCCCCGTCGACCGGCAGCAACCCGTATTCGGTGGCGGTGGGTGATCTGAACGGGGACACGATCCCGGATCTGGTCACCGCCAACCCGGGCTCCGACAGCGTGTCGGTGTTGTTGGGGGATGAGGCGGGCGGCACGGGCCGGGGCGACGGGACGTTCACCGCGTCCCCGGAGTCCCCGGCGACCGGCACCGACCCGTATTCGGTGGCGGTGGGTGACCTGAACGGCGACACGATCCCGGACCTGGTCACCGCCAACCTGAACTCCAACAACGTGTCGGTGCTTTTGGGGGATGAGGCGGGCAGCACGGGCAAGGGCGACGGGACGTTCACCGCGTCCCCGGAGTCCCCGCGGACCGGCCCCTCCCCGCGTTCGGTGGCGGTGGGTGATCTGAACGGGGACACGATCCCGGACCTGGTCACCGCCAACCAGAACTCCAACAACGTGTCGGTGCTTTTGGGGGATGAGGCGGGCAGCACGGGCAATGGCGACGGGACGTTCACCGCGTCCCCGGAGTCGCCGCAGACGGGCAGCAACCCGTATTCGGTGGCGGTGGGTGATCTGAACGGGGACACGATCCCGGATCTGGTCACCGCCAACGCGGACTCCAACGACGTGTCGGTGCTTCTGGGGGATGAGGCGGGTAGCACGGGCAAGGGCGACGGGACGTTCACCGCGTCCCCCGAGTCCCCGGCAACCGGCGCCTCCCCGTTCTCGGTGGCGGTGGGTGATCTGGACGGGGACGGGATCCCCGACCTGGTCACCGCCAACGCAAACTCGAACGACGTGTCGGTGCTTTTGGGGGATGAGGCGGGTAGCACGGGCAAGGGCGACGGGACGTTCACCGCGTCCCCCGAGTCCCCGGCAACCGGCAGCCTCCCGTATTCGGTGGCGGTGGGTGATCTGAACGGGGACACGATCCCGGATCTGGTCACCGCCAATCTGAGCTCCAACGACGTGTCGGTGCTGTTGGGGGATGAGGCGGGTAGCACGGGCAGGGGCGATGGGACGTTCACCGCGTCCCTGGAGTCCCCGGCGACCGGCAGCCTTCCGTATTCGGTGGCGGTGGGTGATCTGAACGGGGACACGATCCCGGATCTGGTCACCGCCAATCTGAGCTCCAACGACGTGTCGGTGCTGTTGGGGAATGAGGCGGGTAGCACGGGCAGGGGCGACGGGACGTTCACCGCGTCCCTGGAGTCCCCGGCGACCGGCACGGACCCGTTTTCTGTGGCGGTGGGTGATCTGAACGGGGACACGATCCCGGACCTGGTCACCGCGAACCTGGGCTCCAGCAGCGTGTCGGTGCTTCTGGGGGATGAGGCGGGTAGCACGGGGAAGGGCGACGGGACGTTCACCGCGTCGCCGGAGTCCCCGGCGACCGGCGCCAACCCGTATTCGGTGGCGGTGGGTGATCTGAACGGGGACACGATCCCGGATCTGGTCACCGCCAACGGGGGCTCCAACAGCGTGTCGGTGCTTCTGGGGGATGAGGCGGGCAGCACCGGCAAGGGCGACGGGACGTTCACCGCGTCCCCGCAGTCCCCGGCGACCGGCAACTCCCCGCGTTCGGTGGCGGTGGGCGATCTGAACGGGGACGGCTTCCGCGACCTCGTCACCGCCAACGCGGGCGCCAACACCGCCACCGTGATGTTGCAGCTGCCCCCGGCGCCCCCCGGGGTGGTGTCGGTGGCTCCGGGGTCGGTGGCGTTCGCGGCGACGCGGGCGGGGGCGTCGTCGGTCGCAGGGGCGGTGACGTTCTCGAACATGACGGGCGCTGCGGTGAGCGTGACGGGCGTGACGATCTCTGGTGCGGATGCGGGCCAGTTCGCGGTCGACGCCGATGGGTGTTCGGGGACGTCGGTGGCGGATGGTGGGTCGTGTGTGGTGCAGGTGGTGTTCGCGCCGGGTGCGGCGGGGTCGTTCTCGGCGTCGCTGGATGTGGCGTCGAGCGATCCGGTGTCGCCGACAGTGTCGGTGGCGTTGTCGGGTACCGGCACGCGCGCCGGCGGTGGCGGCGGCGGGTCGACTCCCACGACGCCGCCGACGCCGGTCACGCCGACGACCCCCGATGCCCCGACCACACCCACGCCCCCGGGCGTCCCGACGACGCCGGCGGGTCCGGGTGGCTCTGGCGGCACCGGCGGCGGCGCCTCGGGTGGCGGCGGTGGCGGTCAGCCCGCGGGTGGCACGCCTAGCACGGGGACCGGTGGCCCAACCGGCATCGGTATCGGGGCGGGCGGCGCGATCGGTGGTGGTGATGGTCCGGTCGGTCTTCCGGGCCAGCTGCCGTCGCAGCTGCAGGTGCTGCGCGCCCGGGTGCTCTCCGCCGGCGGGCTGTTGCGGGCGGTGGGTTTGGGCCGGTCGCTGGACGTGCTCGCGGTGATCGGTCCGCGGGCGAGCGGCGTCCTGTCGGGCTCGTTCCTGTCCGGTGGCCGTACGACGCGGTTCACGGTGCCGGTGCCGAAGAGCGGCGGCCCGGTGAAGATCCGGGTGCGGCTGCCGGCCGGCAGGGCGAAGAGCGGGATCGTGACCCTCAGCTACGCCGGTGACGCGGACACGGCGGCGGAGATCGTGCGCCTCCGCGCGGCGTCGGGCCGGGCGCTGCTGGCGGTCACGCAGGCGTCGGTGAGCGGCGGGGTGCTGAAGGTGTCGGGGACGGTCGATCGCCGGGCGAAGGGCGTGGTGCGGGTGGCGTTCCTGGCCGAGAAGGCCGGCCGTCTGTACGCCGTCACCGCTCGCGGCCTGATCAAGGGCGGGCGCTGGTCGGTCAGCCGCACATTGCCGGCCGGCGTCGCAGCGGTCGGCACGCTGTCGGTGCAGTACACGGGCAACCAGTTGCGCGGGATCCGCGGGGAGCAGCGCGTCAAGCCGCTCGCGGGCGCCCGCCGCCGCCGCTGACCGACGAATCGGCTGCCGCTGGTGACGCCCAGCGTCACTGGCGGCAGCCCGTTCTCCGCCGGACCCGTCCGGAGCGCCGTGCGACCACCCGCCGCGCGCCGCCCGGGATCCGCAGCTTCACGGTGGGCCCCGACCGTGCCGGGAGGCCGACGCGTGGCGGCACGCCAGCGCCGCGGTCCCCGTGCAGCCGCTGCGAGCGCCCGCGCCCGGCAGGTCAGGCGGACCAGGACCGGCCCGGCGGCCAGAATCGTGAGCCGGGACAGGTGGCAGATCACGCCGCGGAGGCTAGGGTCGGCGCCCGGCCCCGGCCATCCGGAGTTTCCCTGGCCCTGAAGCGCCTGCGGCGCCGGTCAGCCCGTCATCGAGCCGACCTGGTTCGACGCCTTCTGCAGCGTCTGGTCGATCGTCGTGATCGCGCGCTGCGAGGCCTCGAAGGCCCGCAGGGACCCGAGCATCTCGATCATCGTGTGGGCGGAGTCCACGCCCGAGCCCTCCAGGTGACCGGCCTTGACGGACCCGGTGGCCGGGCCACCCGCCGTCCCGGTGAAGAGCGCGTCGCCCGCCTTCGTCGCGTTCGCGACGGCGAAGACACCGACCGCGGTCGACGCGACCGTGCCGTCTGCCGCGAGCGTCACGGGTCGGCGGTCAGGCCCGAGGACGGCGTTGCCCAGCTGGTCGACGAGCGTGCCGTTCGCGCCGGACGCGAACGCGCCGTTGCGGGTGAAGCGGACGCCCGCCTCGGTCTGCACCGCGAAGAAGCCCTCGCCGGCGACCGCGAGGTCGAGCGGCTCGTCGGTCTGCTTCAGCGGCTTCGCGCTGAGGTCGGTGGTGAACTTCGTGATCTCGCTGCCCAGGCCGAGGCGGCCGATCGTCTCGCCGGTCTTCGTGTTCGACAGCAGCAGCTCGCCGAACGAGCGCTGGCTGACGCGGTCGGCCTTGTAGCCCGCCGTCGACACATTGGCGAGGTCGTTCGCGAGCTGGTTCTGGCGGGTCAGCTCGGAGAGCATCCCGGAGGCGGCGATGTAGAGACCACGTTCCATGCCCACCGTGGTCGGCGCCCCGCGGGCCTGCTTGAGGTCGGCGGCCCGTGGTCGATCACGGTGGCGTGACCGTGCCGCTGCCGACCATCGCCGTCGACCTCGCGATCCTGCGCAGCGCCATCGGCGACACCGCCCTGCGGCCGGGGCTGATGCTCTTCGGACGGGTGACCGAGCGGTCCGGCGACCACGGGCTGATGCTGCTCAACGGCGCACCGGTCGTCGCCCGCCTCCCCGACGCGATCCACGCCGGCGCACGCCTGCGGCTCCAGGTGGTAGAGACCCGGCCGGAGGGGGTGCTGCTGCAGGTGGTCGAGGACGCCGATGCCCCGGCGCCGCCGTCCGGCCCCCCGTCGGCGGCGACCGCGCCGGTGGTCGCCTTTCCGCTGCCCGGGGGCGCGCAGGTGCAGGTCCACGCCGAGCTGGCCGGGTCGCAGGACGGGGGAGCCGGCGGCGGCGGGCGCTCGGGACGTGGCGGCGCGGGGGCGGTGTGGCTGCGCCTGGACACGCCGCAGCTCGGGCGGCTCGACGTGCGCGTGGACGCGCTGTCCTGCGCGGTCGCCTGCAGCGACGGGGTCCCGGCGCAGGCGGCCCGCGCCGCGCTCCCGGAGCTGCGGGCGGCCTTGGCCGCCGCCACCGGCCGGCCGCTCCTGGTGACCCTCCACCCGCGTAGGCAGGCGCTCGATGTCAGCGCCTGAGCAGCCGCCGCCGCGCCTGCGCGCGACGGCGCTGCGCTACCGGACCGACACCGACAGCGCGCCGCGGGTGGTGGCGACCGGCGCGGGACACGTCGCGCAGCGCATCGTCGACACCGCCCGCCAGGCCGGCGTCCCCGTGCGGGAGGACCCGGCCCTGGTGCAGGCGCTCGAGCAGCTGCGGCTGACCGAGGAGATCCCGGAGGAGCTCTACGCCGCGGTCGCCGAGGCGCTGGTCTGGGCGTACCGCCTCACGCAGCCTCAGTCCGGACCGAGCGCCGCGCGCAGGTAGCGCTCCGGCGCGTCCAGGAAGCCGCGCAGCAGGCGGACCGACTCGAGGTCGTCGAACGCGCACGGAGCCACGCCGTCCTCGTCGAGCTCGTAGATGCGCGCGCCGGGACACGCGAGCAGGACGGGGGAGTGGGTGGCGACCACGAACTGCGCGCCGTCGTCGGCCGCCCGGACCATCACCGCCAGCAGCGCGAGCAGCCCGCTGAAGGACAGCGCCGCCTCCGGCTCGTCGAGCAGGTAGAGGCCGTGCCCGCCGAAGCGGTTCGCCGCCAGCGCGAGGAACGACTGGCCGTGCGACTGGCCGTGGAGCGGAACGTCGCCGTACAGGGACAGGTCGGGCGCGTACTTGTGGCCGCTGTCGACGAAGGCCGCCACGCCGAAGAAGCTCTCGGCGCGCAGGAAGTAGCCGCCGGCGGGCTTCGTGCGCGTGAGGGCCGGGCGCAGAGCGCCGCCCAGGACGGTCCGGGGCCGCGGCGCCTTCTCGTCCTCGCCCGATCGCTCGAGCTCGCCGCCCTCGGGCGCGAAGCCCATCGCCTCGGCGAGCGCCTCGACGTACGTCGACTTGCCGGTGCCGTTGTCGCCGGCCAGCAGGGTGATCGGCGCGTCGAGGTCGATCGTCCCGGCGGCCGCCATCACGGGCAGGTCGTAGGGATGCCCGTCGCCCCATGATCCCGGCTCGCGCCGCAGGCCGCGGACGTAGGGTCCGGGTCCGGGGCGCCGTGTGCTCGTCTCGCGCTCGGCGACGCGGCGGGCCAGGGCCTCGGCACGCGCCCGCGCCGAGAGCTCGTCCTGCAGCCCGTCGCCTGCGTCGTCCCCGCCCGCGTCGTCCCCGTCGTCCATCCGACGGTTCTAGCGGACGGGCGGCGGCTAAGCGACGAGCTGGAAGAGCTGCTCGTCGTCCGCGAGCGCCTTGCGGAGCGTCTTCTTCAGCTGGCCGTGGATCTGGCAGACCCGCGACTCGGACACCCCGAGGACCGTGCCGATCTCCGCGAGCGTGAGGTTCTTGACGTAGAGCATCACCGCGACCTCGCGCTCGCGCTGGGGCAAGCGGGCGAACGCGGCGCGGAACTTGTCCTTCGCCTCGTCCTTGGCCGTCGCGTGCATCGGGTCGACGGACAGGTCCTGCGACGCGATGGTGTCGATGCGCTCGATGTTCGTCTCGTCGTCCGACAGCACGAGCGTGTTGAGCGACGTCATGTCGCTGCGGGTCACCTCGTCGCGGTGCCGGCGCAGCTCCTCGACCGTGATGCCCATCGATGCCGCCAGCTCGGGGTTCGTCGGGCGGCGGCCGTGCAGGACGGTGAAGGCGTCGGCCGCGCGGTCGATGTCGCGCTCCCAGCGGCGGACGGAGCGGGGCGCCCAGTCCTGCCGGCGCAGCTCGTCCAGGACCGCGCCGTGGATCCGCGTCCAGGCGTACTGCTCGAGCGTCGCGCCCTTCTCGGGGTCGTAGCGGTCGATCGACTGGATCAGCGCCTCGAGGCCGCAGGAGATGAAGTCCTCCACCTCGCAGCGGGCCGGCATCTCGCGGACCTTCTTGTAGACGATGTACTTCACCAGCGGGGCGAAGGTCAGCACCAGACGGTCGCGGAGGGCGCGGTCGTTCGTGCGCTGGTACTCGGTCCACAGCGCGAGGACGTCCTCAGAGGACATGCGGCGACGGGTTCCGGTGGGGCGGGTGGTGGCGGTGGCGAGCGACATCTCGCAGCTCCTTCTCGTGCGGCAGGGGGGACACGCTCTGTATCGGGGCTTGTCGGATTTCTTGCTATCCCCCCTTTGCGGTATTCGTCCGTGGACATCCGTGGATGGACGCACTACCCAGAAGTGGGGAGGGGCGTCCGCGCCACGTATGAGCCGCGGCGGCGTGGTTGCCACCGGCCTCGTAGTCCCGTACGCGAGGGCCTGCAGGCGCGCGCGGACGCTCGCTCAAGGTCCGCCAGCCGTGGCCGACCATCGGTGGGACACGATCCGTCCCCTGCCGGAGGTCCTAGAACCCGATGGCCCTGCGCCTTGCCGCGATCGCCGATGCCGACGGCGCCGCGGACACCGATAGCCCGCCGTCCACCGCGCCCGTCGCGGCCGCCGCGGATCCCGCCGACGCCGTCCGCGCGCTCATCGCCCGCGGCAGTGCGACGACGTCCGCCGGCGACGCCGCCGGCTGGCGCGGCGTCTTCGCCCGGACCGCCGAGCTGGACGACGTCCACCTGCGCCACTACGCCCGCCGCCTGCTCGCACAGCAGGCGCTGGCGGCCCGCGGGACGTCGGTGGTGCAGCTCGGCCCGCGGTACGCCGCGGTCGCCGACGCGCTGCTGAACGTGCTCGAGGCGGAGCCGCGCGAGCCCCTGCTCCTGAACCTCGCCGGCATCGCCTGCTACGAGCTCGGGGCGATCGCCGCCGCCGAGCCGCTGTTCGCCGCGGCGCTCCGGCTCGATCCGCAGCTGTCGACCGCCGCGGGGAACCTGGACGAGTGCCGCCGCCGGCGCCGCGCGGGGCTCACGTCCCCGGCGCCGCTGCCGCCCGCGGTGCTGGCCCGGCTGCGCCCGCTCACGACGCGGGCCAAGCGGGTCGCGCTGGCCGCCCGCCCGGCGACCGGGCTGACGCTCAGCCTCTGCATGATCGTCCGCGACGAGGAGGCGATGCTCGGGCGCTGCCTGGCCGCCGTCGCCGGCGCGGTGGACGAGATCGTCATCGTCGACACCGGCTCGGTCGACGGCACCGTCGCGATCGCCGAGTCGTTCGGCGCCCAGGTCCTGCACCACGAGTGGACCGGCGACTTCGGCGCCGCGCGCAACGTCAGCTTCGACGCGGCGACCGGCGACTGGCTGCTGTACCTCGATGCGGACGAGGT
Source organism: Paraconexibacter sp. AEG42_29 (assembly GCF_040581415.1). NCBI lineage: Bacteria > Bacillati > Actinomycetota > Thermoleophilia > Solirubrobacterales > Paraconexibacteraceae > Paraconexibacter > Paraconexibacter sp. AEG42_29. The sequence goes on from NZ_CP114014.1 coordinate 39,988, forward strand.
CCTGGTGGCGGAGGACGCCGGCCGGCTGCGCGCGCTGACCGGCCGCGTCTGGCACGAGGCGATGTACCTCGTCGAGACGAACCACACGGGCGACCTCGACGACGGGACGGCCGTGACGCACGACGCGCTGCGCCTCTTCCGCAACCGGCCCGAGTACCGCTTCGAGGGCCGCATCCACGAGCAGATCGCGCAGCACCTGCCGGGGTTCCTGCCAGAGCGGCTGGCCCGCACCGACGTGCGCATCGAGCACTTCGGCTACCTCGGCGTCGTCCGCGACGACAAGGGGAAGTCGCGCCGCAACATCGAGCTGCTCGAGCAGCAGGTCGCGGAGGGCGACGACTCGCCGTTCCTGCACTTCAACCTCGCCTCGGAGCTGTCCGCCGCCGGGGACGCCGTCTCCGCGCTGCCGCACTTCACGCGGGCGTGGGCCGCGCTGCGCGACGATCCGCGCCTGGCGACCTACGGCTTCGCCCCGGCGCTGGCCACGCGGCTCGTGCGCACGCAGCGCGTCGCCGGCGCCCACGCGGAGCTCGACCGGACCGTCGCCGACGTGCTGGAGCGCTTCCCCGGGCTGACCGACGTCGTCTTCGAGCAGGCGCACGCGGCCCGGCTGCGCGGCGACCTCGAGACCGCGTCGGTCCTGCTCGAGACCTGCCTGGAGATGGGTGACGCGCCCTCGCGCTACTCGCCCACCGTCGGCTGCGGCAGCCACCTGGCCCGCGTCACGCTCGGCGAGGTCGCCTTCGAGCTCGGCGACCTGCCGCGCGCCGAGCTGCTGCTGCGCGATGCGCTCGCCCTCGCGCCGGCCTACCTGGGGACGGTCGAGGTCCTCGCGCGGGTGCTGCGCGCCCGGGGCGCGGACGGGCCGGCGGTCGCCGCGGTCATCCACGACGGGGTCGCCGCGTCCACGCCGAGCGTCCGCTTCCTGCTGGCGGTCGCGCTGTACGAGACGGGCGCCTGGCGCGACGCCGAGCTCGAGCTGCGCGCCGTGCTCGACGCGCAGCCGTCCGCCGCCTGGGCCCGCGTCGCGCTCGCCGAGGCGCTGCTGTCCCAGGGCCGGACCGCGGAAGCGGCGGCGGCTGCTGCGGTCGTCCCGGACGACGCGCCCGCAAAGGGCGCCGCGCTGCGCACCGAGGCGTTCGCGCTGCTGGCGGACGCCGAGCACGACACCGCGATCGCGGGGCTCGGGACGCCGGCGGCCATCGCCGCGCTGCCCGCCGCCGAGCGCGCCGCCCTGCTGGCGTGGGCCGGCGACCCGTCCGTCGGGACCGTGCCCGCCGCCGCCGCGCCCATCGTCGGCGTGATGCTCGACGCGCTCGCGCGCCTGGAGCGGTTCGACGCCTTCGAGGCCCTGGTCGCCGTTCTGCACCGGATCCCGATCGGCGTGCGCGAGCGCCACGAGCAGCTGGCGACGATCTACCTGCGCCGCGGGTTCCTCGACAGCGCGACCGACGAGTGGATCGCCGTCGTCGAGGAGCTCGGCGCCGACGCTGCCGCGCTGCGCGGCCTCTCCCGGGTCGCCGCGGCGCGCGGTCTGGATGCCGACGCCGCCCTGCTCGCCGCCGACGCTGCGGCGCTCGATCTAGAACAGACGGCCATCACGCCGCTCAAGAGCGCGGACCCTGGACCGACCATACGGACCGTAGCGACAGCACCCGGTCCACGGATGGGCCGGCCACCAGTCCAGGAGGACCCACCATGAGCTTTCCGATCGGCACGCCGCCGCCGGGCGCAAGTCCCGGGGCATACGGCATCGACAGTCCGTCCGGCCGCTTCCAGCGGACGGGGGACGCTGGATCCACGGCGCCCGCCGCGCCGTCGTTCGCGCGGGTCTATGAGCTCGAGGAAGCGCGGCGCCGGCGCGACCTCCCGCTGCCCCCGATCGCCGGCGACCGCATCCCGACCGAGGTCTGGGACGAGGTCGAGGCCGCCTCGCGCCTGTTCGACCAGCTCAAGTCCGAGGGCCGCCAGGTCATGTTCGACAACGACCGCCTGACCGGCCGCGTCGTCGCGTCCCTGCTCGACTCCGACGGGGCCGTCAGCCGCCTGCCGCTGGCCACCGCCGTCGACCCGCAGCCCACCACGTCGACCGCGCCGACGAACTCGGCGGCCGGTGCCGCGGCCGCCTACGGCCACTCGGACGGGGTGGCGTAGCCATGGCCGGAGTGCAGCTCACCGGGCTCGCCTCCGGCATGGACACGGACGCGATCGTCAAGCAGCTGCTGGCGGCCGAGTCCACGTCCCGGACGAACCTCGTCCTCAAGCAGGCCGCGACGCAGGCGCGCTCGGACGCGCTGAAGGACGTCGCCGCGAAGCTGTCCTCGCTGAAGACCGCGGCGACGGCGCTGCGGTCGGCAGGGACCTGGGCCGACGTGCAGACCATCGAGAGCGCCGACAGCACCAAGGTCGCGGCACGGACGATCGCCGGTGCCGCATCCGGCGGGCACACCGTCACGGTGTCCGGGCTCGCCCGCGCGGCGCAGTCGACGTTCGACTACGCGGTCCCGGGGGCGGCGGGGTCGATCACCGTCAACGGCCACGACGTCGCGCTCGCGTCGGGCGCGTCCCTGGACGACGCGGTGTCGGCCATCAACTCCGATGAGGACGCCGGCGTCTACGCGGTCAACGTCGGCGGGCGCCTGGCGATCTCCTCGAAGACCACCGGCGCCGCATCCGCCGCGACGGCGACCGGCAGCATGGTGTCCAACGGGACGACGCTGGCGGGCGCCGACTCGGCGTTCACCGTCGACGGGGTCGCGTACACGCGCTCGACGAACGTCGTCACCGACGCGCTCGCGGGCGTGGAGCTCACGCTCAAGGGCGCGAGCACCGGGACCGCCGTCACCGTCTCCACGCCGGGAGCATCGCCCGAGTCGATCGTGAACGCCGCCAAGGGGTTCGTCACCGCGTACAACGCGGTCGTCGACGCGATCCGGCAGCAGACCACCGAGAAGCGCATCCCGACTGCGGCGACCACCGGCGACGCGCGCAAGGGCTCGCTGTTCAACGACGGTGGCCTGAACAGCGTCCTCAGCTCCCTGCGCCTCGCGATCTCCTCGGCCGTGCCCGGCGTCTCGTCGTCGCTCGACCAGCTCTCGGAGCTGGGCATCACGACGGGGACGAGCACCGGCGGCGGCACGCTGAACCAGGACTCGATCGCCGGCAAGCTGACGCTCGACACGGCCGTGCTGCGGACGAAGCTCGACAGCGACCCCAGCGGCGTCAAGAAGCTGCTCGGCGGCGCCGCCGGCACGAGCGGGTTCGCGCAGAAGCTCGAAGGAGTGCTCGAGCCGCTCACGCAGGCGGGTGGTGTCTTCGCCGAGCGCACCTCCAGCGTGGCGAGCTCGCTGACGTCGATCGCAGGAAGCCTCACGCGGTTCGACGAGCGCCTCGCGAGCCGCGAGACGCAGCTGCGCCGGCAGTTCGCCGCGCTCGAGGTCGCCCTGCAGCGCAACCAGGACACGCTGGCGAAGGTGACCGCGCAGTTCGCGTGAACGCCCGCCTCGCGCTAAAGCGCGGGTCCGCGCATCCGACCAAAGAGGGTGGCCATGAACCCGTACGCGCAGCAGTCCCAGGCATACAAGGAGTCGGCGATCCTCACCGCGTCGCCCGAGCAGCTCGTCGTGATGTTGTACGACGGTGCGGCCCGGTTCCTGCGGCAGGCGGAGGCCGCGCTGCAAGAGCAGGCGTGGCTCCACGCCGGCGAGCGGATCACCCGCGGTGAGGCGATCATCGACGAGCTCATCGCGACGCTCAACATGGACGCGGGCGAGATCTCCGAACGGCTCCAGGGCATCTACGTCTTCTGCAAGCGCTGCCTGATCGAGGCCCGGATCCAGCGCGACCCGGCGCAGGTGGGACACGTCATCCGGCTGCTCGGCGAGCTGCGCGAGGCGTGGGCGCAGGTCGCGTCCGGCCCCGCCGGCGTCCCAGCGCCGGGGACCGCGCCCCGCGCCGCCGCGCCGCGCCCGGTGTCGCCGGGCATCCGGGCGTGAGCACGGGCCGCGGCGCACCGCCCGGCATCCCCGTGGACCCGGCGGGGGTCTGCGCTGCCCTCGGCGCTCTCGCGCAGCACGAGCTGTCGCTCGTCGAGTCCGGCGCGTACGACGAGCTCGACGCGGTGGGTGCCGTCCGCCTGGACCTGCTGACGGCGCTCGGCGCGCCCGGGAGCGCCCGCCTCACCGACGCCGACAAGGACGTCCTGCGCAGCGCCGCGCGGACGCAGCTGCTCGCCCGCGAGGCCATGCGCCAGGCGCGCGACACCCTCGCCGGCCAGCTGGGCCGCACGGACCACGCTCGCCGCGCGGCCGCGGGCTACCGCGCCAGCACGGCGATCTGATCCGCCCCGGCAGTGCCGGCTGACACGTTCTGCACCGTAGCGGGGCAGTTCCTGTCAGCGAGGGCGCTGTTGCGATCGCAGCGGGCGTCGCGGCGCCCCGTCCAACGACCGTCCACGCCGCCGCTCAAGCGCGGGCCGCGCCCGCCGACCACCCAGGCTGGCCACCACGGAACGGTGACCGCCGGCAGGACGTGACTGCCACCCCGCCCACGGAAGGGCACCTCTACCGGCACCGACCGGACGGACCCTTCCATGGACCTCTTCGACTCCACCACCCTCGGCCTCGCCGCCGCCCTCCGCGCCACCGGCGCGCGCCAGACGGCGACCGCCCAGAACCTCGCGAACGTCAACACCCCCGGCTACCGGCGGGTCAAGGTCGACTTCGAGGAACAGCTGCAGGCGACGATCGCGGGCGGGGACCGCAAGGCCCTCGACGCCTTCAGCCCGGCGCTCACCGTCGACGCCGCCGCGCCGATCCGCGCCGACGGGTCGAGCGTGAACGTCGAGACCGAGGCCGCCAACCAGGCGACGAACGGCCTCACCTACCAGGCGCTCGCGACCGTCATGCGGGCCCGCATCGACATCGTCGAGTCCGCGATCGGGGCGCGCTGACCATGGGACTGCTCCACGCACTTGAGGTGTCCGGCTCGGCCCTCGCCGCCGAGCGCCTGCGGATGGACGTCACCGCCGGGAACCTCGCGAACGCCCAGACGCCCAACTACCGCCGCAAGGAGGTCGTCGTGCAGGAGGCGTTCGACGCCCAGCTCGGCAAGGCGATGGGCGTGAAGGCCACGGGCATCGTCGAGGACACCGCCCCGAACAAGCTGGTCTACGACCCGTCCAGCCCGGACGCCAACGCCGACGGCTACGTCTCGATGCCGGACATCACCTCGGTCACCGAGATGGTCGACCTGATCTCCGCGTCGCGCGCCTACGAGGCGAACGTCACCGCGATGCAGACGACCAAGCAGATGTTCAACAAGACCCTGGAGCTGCTGCGCTGATGCCGCTCGTCCCCGGAATCGGCGCCGCGGCGCCCAGCGCCGGCCTCGGCGGCATCAGCGGCCTCGGTGGCAGCGAGTGGCAGATCGACGGGATCGGCGGCGTCGCCGGTGCCGAGGCGCCCGCCAAGTCGTTCGGCTCGATGCTGGGCGACCAGCTCGGCGCGCTCGACAAGCTGCAGAACACCGCCGCGGAGGCCTCGCAGGCGCTCGCGGACGGCACCGCCACCGACGCGACGACCGCCGTGATGGCGGTCGAGCGGGCCAAGCTCTCGATGCAGATGGCCGCGCAGCTGCGGACCAAGGGCGTCGAGGCCCTCAACGACATCTTCCACACCACCGTCTAGGACTCGACCCGGTTCCCCATGTCGCTCCAGCTCCTCACCTCCCTGTCCACCAAGGGCAAGGCCATCCTCGCGGCCTGCGCCGTCGCCTTCCTCGTCACCTGCGTCCTGCTGCTGAAGCTGGCGGGGGCGCCGTCGTACGTGGAGGTCATGGCCGGCGTCGACCCCGCCGAGACCGGCAAGATCACGTCGGCCCTCGACAAGCGTGGCATCGGCTACGAGCTGCGGGCGAACGGGACGGCGATCGCGGTCGACGCGTCCCGCACCGCCGACGCGCGGATCGCCCTGGCCGAGGGCGGCCTGACCGGCGTCGCCAAGCAGCCCGGCTTCGAGACGCTCGACAAGCTGAAGCTGGGCTCCTCGAACTTCCAGCAGCAGGTCGCCTACCAGCGCGCGCTCGAGGGCCAGATCGCCAACACGATCGGGCAGATCGACGGCGTCGGGTCCGCCCAGGTGAGCCTGACGCTCCCGAAGGACCAGCTCTTCGCCGACGAGGCGCAGCCGGCCACCGCCGCCGTCCTGCTCGGTGCGGGCGCGGACGGGATGGACGCCGGCGCGGTGCGCGGGATCGCGAACCTGGTGTCGTCCTCGGTCCAGGGTCTGAAGACGGCGAACGTCACGATCACCGACTCGAGCGGGCAGATGCTGTGGCCCGCCGGGGACGGCGGCGTCGGCGGCGCGACGAGCAAGCCGGCGGCGCAGGCACGATACGACGCGCAGCTGGAGGCGTCGCTGAACGCGATGCTGACCAGCACGCTCGGTGTAAACAAGGCGCACGTCCAGGTCCACTCCGACCTCAACGTCGACCGCGCGACGCAGGAGAAGCTCGAGTACGCCAAGAAGGGCACGCCGCTGAAGTCCGTCGGCGAGACCGAGACGCTGCGCGGGACGGGCGGCGCCACCGGCGGTGCCGCCGGGACCGCGACCAACATCCCGAGCTACGCGCAGACGTCGGGGTCGGGCGCGGGCACGTCGAACTACCGGCACACGACGACGAACACCGACTACGGCGTCAACAAGACCGTGACGCGGACGCAGGTCGCGCCCGGAGCGGTCAACCGCCTCGACGTCGCCCTCGTGCTCGACAAGTCCGCGGCGACGGCGCTCGGCGCGGCCGGGGTCAAGTCGCTCCAGGCCGCCGTCTCCAGCGCCGCCGGCCTGCAGCGGGCGCGCGGCGACACCTTCGCCCTCAGCGAGGTGGCCTTCGCGAAGGCGCCGGTCGCCGCCGCGCCGGCCGCCAGCCCGATCCCGCCGGCGATGCTGTCCTACGTCAAGCCGGCGCTGCTGGGCTTCGCCGCGCTGATCTTCCTGTTCTTCGTCAGCCGCCACCTTCGCAAGCGGACGAGCGGCGCGTTCGCGGAGGAGCCCTCGTGGCTGCGCCAGCTGTCGGACCCCGCGCCGGCGCTGCTGCCGGCCGCGAGCCTCGAGGAGGAGGTGTCCGGCCACGCGCTGGAGGACTTCGACGCCCAGGCCGCCGCACGCCGCGTCTTCGCCAACGACCCGCGGGCGATCGCGCTCGAGGAGCTGGTCGAGCGTGAGCCGGAGAAGATCGCGCAGCACCTGCGCACCTGGATCACGGAAGACGCAGCCTGATGGGCACCGCCGTCGAACTTGCCGCCCCCGCCCCCGCCGTCGCCGTGGTCGCCCCCGAGCTGCCGCCGATCGACCGCACGTTGCTGCGCGGGCTGAGCGGGCGCCAGAAGGCCGCGGTCTTCCTGATCTCGCTCGGGTCAGAGCGGGCGGCGTCGATCCTCAAGCACCTCTCCGAGCGCGAGGTGGAGGCACTCAGCGCCGAGATGGCGAACATGTGGCGGGTCAAGGCCGAGACGACGCAGGCCGTGATCGCCGACCTCGCCGAGCAGTTCAAGTCCAAGGAGGCGTTCGCGCTCGGCGGGCCCGAGTTCGCCCGCGAGGTGCTCGAGCAGCTGTTCGGCGCCGAGCGCGCGGACGAGATCGTCGGCGCGCTGATCGCCCAGGCCGAGCTGCGCCCGTTCGACTTCCTGCGCCGCACCCCGCCGGAGCAGATCGTCACGTTCCTCTCCGACGAGGCACCGCAGACCGTCGCGCTCGTCGTCGCGTGCCTGCAGACGAACCTCGGCGCGAGCGTCCTCTCGGGGCTGCCGATGGAGATGCAGGCCGAGGTCGCCCTGCGGATCGCGCGGATGACCGAGACGAACCCCGGGGTCATCGAGGACGTGGAGCGCGGCCTGCGCCAGAAGCTCGCGAACGTCATGACGCAGGAGTTCTCCAGCGCCGGCGGGATCGACTCCCTCGCGGAGATCCTGAACCGGGCCGGCCGGTCGACCGAGCGCCATGTGCTGGCGGCCATCCAGGAGCACTCGACCGAGCTCGCCGACGAGGTCCGCCTGCGCCTCTTCACCTTCGACGACGTCGCGATGCTGTCCGACCGCGACATCCAGCTCGTGATGCGCGAGGTCGATCAGAAGGACCTCGGGCTCGCCCTGCGCGGCGTCGAGGGCGGCATGCGCGACCGCGTCTTCGCCAACATGTCCCAGCGCGGCGCCGAGATGCTCAAGGAGGACCTCGAGACCGGGACGCCGCAGCGGCGCGCGGTGGTCGAGGAGGCCCAGGGCCGGATCGTCGGAGCGGTCCGGCGGCTGGAGGACGCGGGGATCATCACGATCGGCCGCGGCGGGGACGACCCCGAGGAAGAGGTGATCTGACGCGATGCCGACCGACTTCGCCCTGCCGGCGCTGACGCCGACCGCGCACCAGCTGGCGGGCACCGGGGTCGCCGACGCGGTGCTCGCCGCCGCCCACGGCGAGGCCGACGCGCTGCGGGAGGCGGCCCGTGCCGAGGGCTATGCCGCGGGGCTGGCCGCCGCCGCCGCTGAGATCCAGGCGGCGGTCGCCGCCCTGCACGGGGGCGGGGCACAGCTCGCCGCGGTCGCCGCCGACCTGCCCGACCTGCTGGAGGCCGAAGCCGTCGAGCTGGCCTTCGCGATCGCCGGACAGGTCCTGGGCGGGGCGCTCGACGCCCGGCCCGAGCTGGTCGTCGGCGTGGTCCGCGGCGGCCTGCGGCGGCTCGTGGAGCGCGACCGCGTGACGCTGCTCGTCCACCCCGACGACCTGGAGTGCGTGCGCGCCGCCACCCCCGGCCTGATCGCCGAGCTCGGCGGGATGGAGCACTGCGAGGTCCAGGCCGAGCGGCGCGTGGCCCGTGGCGGCGCGATGGTCCGGACCGCCGAGGGCGAGGTCGACGCGACGCTGGCGACGAAGCTGAGCCAGGCCCGGTCCGTCGTGACGCAGGCGCTGGCCGAGCCCGCGGCCGGGCAGGCGGAGCTTGACGCTGCCGCGCTCGAAGAGGCATCCGCGTGAGCGCCCTGCTCGCCGCCGCCGGTGCCGTCCGCCACGCCGACCTGCACCTGCGTCGCGGCCGCGTGACCGACCTGATCGGCCTGATCGTCGAGGCGACGGGGCTCGAGGCCGAGGTCGGCGAGGTCTGCCTCGTCCGCACCGGCCGGCAGGCCACGGGCTGGAACGAGCTGCCCGCCGAGGTCGTCGGCTTCCGGTCCGGCCGCACGCTGCTGATGCCGCTCGGCGAGCTGCACGGCATCGGGCCCGGCGACGTCGTCACCGCGACCGGCCGTCAGGTCTCGGGCCCGACCGGACCGGCGCTGCTGGGTCGCGTCCTGGACGGGCTGGGCAACCCGATCGACGGCGGGCCGCCGCTGGACGGCGTCCCGCAGGCGCCGATCACCGCGTCCCCGCCGCCGCCCATGCAGCGTCCGCGCATCACCGAGCGGGTCTCGCTCGGGGTCCGCGCGCTGGATGGCCTGGTCCCCTGCGGCCGCGGGCAGCGCCTCGGGATCTTCGCCGGGTCGGGCGTCGGCAAGTCATCGCTGCTCGGCATGATCGCCGGTGCGACATCAGCCGACGTGAACGTCATCTGCCTCGTCGGCGAGCGCGGCCGGGAGGTGCGGGAGTTCATCGACCGCGACCTCGCCGGCGCCCTGTCGCGGTCGGTCGTCGTGGTCGCCACGAGCGACCAGCCGGCGCTCGTCCGCATCAAGGCCGCGCTGACCGCGACGACGATCGCCGAGTCCTTCCGCGACGCCGGGCACGACGTGCTGCTGATGATGGACTCGGTGACCCGCTTCGCGATGGCCCAGCGCGAGGTCGGCCTGGCGATCGGCGAGCCGCCGGCCACCCGCGGCTACACTCCGTCGGTCTTCGCGCTGCTGCCGAAGCTGCTCGAGCGCTCTGGGACGAGCGTGGACGGATCGATCACGGCGCTCTACACCGTCCTCGTCGACGGCGACGACATGAACGAGCCGATCGCGGACGCGGTCCGCTCGATCCTCGACGGCCACATCGTCCTCACGCGCGAGCTCGCGCACGCCGGGCACTACCCGGCGGTCGACGTGCTGCAGTCGGTCAGCCGCCTGGTCGGCGAGGTCACCGAGCCGCACGTCCGCCGTGCCGCACAGGAGCTGCGGGCGTTGCTGGCGGCGCACAAGGACAAGAAGGACCTCATCGCGATCGGCGCTTACGAGCGTGGCTCGGACCCGCTCGCCGATCGCGCCATCGACCTCGAGCAGGCCATCCACGCGTTCCTGCGTCAGACGACCGACGACCCGACCGCCGCGCACGAGGCGGACGCCCGGCTGCGCGGGCTGGTGGGGGACGTGGACCCGGTCCCGCCGATGCCGGCGGCCGGTGCCCCGGCCGACCCGGCGGACGCCGAGCTCGCCGCGCTGCTGCAGGCGGCCGCGGCCGAGGAGCCCCCGTCGTTCGCGGCCGGCCCGGTCGCGCTCCCCCCGCTCGGCCTCGCCGGCTGAAGCGGACTTGCGGGGACGGTCGTCCGCCGCCCTCAACCGCGGCGCCGGCTGTCCGATCACCGGTGAGTCGTGCCCCAGAGTCAAGCCACCGCGCACCGTGACGCGGCCCACCGCGCGATCGCCGCGAGCCTGCCGGACATGGTGCTCGTCGTCTTCGACGCCGACCTCAACGTGCGGATGCTCGAGGGCGCAGGCCTGCTGAACGCCCTGCTTCCGGGCGCGGTCTACGAGGGCGGGCCGGTCGGCGACCTGCTGGACCCGACCTCGCGCGAGGACATCCTGGAGCGGTACCGCGCCGCCCTGACCGGCCGCCGCAGCGGGTTCGTCTACGTCGCGCACCGCGACGCGCGGGAGTACCAGGTCACGGTCGGCCCGCTCGACGGCGGCACCCCGGACGAGCCGCTGGGCCTCGCGGTCTGGCACGACGTCACCGACCGCAACGCCGTCCACCGGCGCCTGCAGCACCTGGCCGACCACGACCCGCTGACCGGGCTGGTCAACCGGCGGCGGTTCGAGCAGGAGGTCGAGCACCACCTCGCGCTGTGCCGGAGGTACGGCGATCGGGGGGCCGTGCTGCTCATCGACATCGACCACTTCAAGTACGTCAACGACACGCTCGGCCACGGCGCCGGCGACGAGCTCATCACCCAGATCGCCGACGCCCTGCGACGGCGCCTGCGCGAGAGCGACATCCTCGCGCGGCTCGGCGGGGACGAGTTCGCGGTCCTGCTGCCGCAGGTCGACGAGGCCGGCGCGCGCACCGTCGCCCGGTCCCTCGTCGAGGACCTGCGCGGGCACGCGCGCGGGAAGCGCGACGGCCGGCTGCGGCGCGTGACGGCGTCGATCGGGATCGCCCTCGTCGGCCCGGGCGACCTGTCCGCCGACGAGGTCCTGACCCAGGCCGACCTCGCGATGTACGACGCGAAGGAGGCCGGCCGTGACCAGGCCGCCGTCTACCGTGACGAGGCGAGCGAGGTCCGCGCCGGCACCGGCGCCGAAGCCGCGGGCATCCGCACCCGCGTGCGCTGGCTGGACCGCGTCCAGCAGGCCCTCGAGGAGGACCGCTTCGTGCTCCACGGGCAGCCGATCGTCGAGCTCGCGACCGGCGCGACCGTCGCCCACGAGCTGCTGCTGCGGATGGAGGGCGACGACGGACAGCTGATCCCGCCGAACGTCTTCCTGCCGGTGGCCGAGCGGTTCGGCCTGATCCCGGCGGTCGACGCCTGGGTCGTCGACCAGGCGATCACCCACGCGGCGGCGAACGCGGCGCGGCTGTCGATCAACCTCTCGGCGAAGTCACTCGGCGACGACGCGCTCATCGGGCACATCGCGTCGCGGATCGCGGCGTCCGGGGTCGACCCCACCCTGCTGACCTTCGAGATCACGGAGACCGCCGCGGTCACGAACATCGCGTCCGCGCGGATCTTCGCCCAGGGTCTGCACGACCTGGGCTGCCGTCTGTCGCTCGACGACTTCGGCGCGGGCTTCGGGTCGTTCTCCTATCTCAAGCACTTCCCGTTCGACGAGGTGAAGATCGACGGCGAGTTCGTGTCGGGCTGCACGTCGTCCGCGTTCGACCAGATGGTCATCGACGCGGTGGTCCGGATGGCGACGACGCTGGGCAAGACGACCGTGGCCGAGTTCACGGGGGACAGGGAGACGGCCGAGCTGCTGCGCGCCGCGGGCGTGACGTACGCCCAGGGCTTCTACCTCGGACGCCCGGCCCCGCTTCCGGGGGCACAGCGCCAACAGGTGTCCAGCGTCGCTGCAAGCCCGTCGGCCTGAGCCGACCACCGGGACGTGAGCAGCGAATCCCCATTCCGGTTCGGGCTGGAGCGCGTGCGTGAGGTCCGCGTGCACGACGAGCAGGCCGCGCAGGAGATCCTCGCGGCGAGCCTGACGCGCCGCGGCACCGAGCAGGCGGCGCTGGCCGCCGCCGAGCGGTCGCTCGCCGCCGCCCGCCTGATCGCCGCGCCCGCCGTCGAGCCCGCCGCCGCGGTCCCGGTCACGGGCGCCGCGCTCCTGGCCGGCCAGGCCTGGGTGCAGCGCCTCGAGCGCCGGCGCGAGCAGGCCGTTCACGCGAGCGACCGGGCGGAGGCGCAGGTCGGGGAGGACCGCGTCAAGGTGCTTGCGGCCGCCCGCCGCCGCGAGGCCCTGGACCGCCTGCGGGATCGCCGCCGCGCCGAGCACTCCCTCGCCGCCGGCCGCGCCGAGTGCGCCCGCCTCGACGAGATCGCCCTCCGCGGCACCCGCTACGCGAGCCCCGCGGCATGACCGCGATGGCCGTCCAGCGGGTCGCCGAGCTGCACGCGATGTTCGCCGCCCTGCAGGCGCCGCCGGCGCCCGTCGCGGCACCCACCACGAGCTTCGCCGGCGTCCTGGACGAGGCGACCGCGGCCACTGCCAGCGCCGCGCCGGCCGTGGTGCCCGCGCCGACCGTCGCGGCCGGCAGCACGCCCTACGCCGCCGAGATCGACGCGGCTGCCGCCAAATACGGCCTGGACCCCGCCCTCCTGCGTGGCCTCGTCAAGCAGGAGTCCGGCTTCGACCCGAACGCGCGCAGCAGCGCCGGAGCGACCGGCCTGACCCAGCTCATGCCGGCGACCGCGCGGTCGCTCGGGGTGACGGACGCCACCGATCCGGCGCAGGCGCTGGACGGCGGCGCGAACTACCTCAAGCAGCAGCTCGACCGCTTCGGCGGGGACGCGAGCAAGGCCCTGGCCGCGTACAACGCCGGGCCGGGCGCCGTGCAGAAGTACGGCGGCATCCCGCCGTACGCCGAGACCCAGGCCTACGTGCAGAAGGTCCTGGCCTTCGCCGAGCAGTTCCGCGCGCAGGGCGTCGCCGCCGCTGCGCCGGCGCCGGCCGCGCTCGCCGTCCCGGCGGCCGCCACGGCAGCCGCTGCCGGCAGCTCCGCCTGGGCGACCTCGCCCGGGGTGACCACATGAAGGCCGTGCGTCCCGCCCGGCCGGCTCGCCCTTCGAGCGGGGTTGCCCAGGGGACCCGCTCGCCCGGGCCGGAGGTCCTTCCGTGAGCACGATGCGCACACCGCCGGCGCCCGCACCCGGGCCCGCTCCGGCCGCGGCCGCCGCCGCGCGGGGTCACTCCCGGCCCGACCCGCACCGGCGGGCCGGCGCCGAGCCCCCGGACGACCCGGCGGGCTTCGCCGCCCGCCTCGGCACGGCGCTCTCCGCCAGGCGCGGCGAAGCCCACGCCGCGCGACCCGGCGAAGCACCCAGCGCCACCTGCGACCAGGCCCGGACCGCCACTGCGGAAGGCCAGGACCAGGCAGCACCCCGGACCGCCACGGCGGAGGGGAACACCGAGAAGACAGCCCCGGCTCAGGCCGGCACGTCCCAGGCCGCCGCCGCCGCCGAAGTCGACGGCGCGGGCCCGGCGATGAGCCTGCCCGGCGCCGTGACCCTCCCAGGGCCCGTGCCCGTGCCCGTACCTGCCGGCGGGACGGCGCCGACCCCGGGCGCGCCCGCGGGCGCCGCGTCCGCCACGGCCGGCGAGGGCAGCGATCCCGCCGATGATGCTGCTGCACCCGGTCGCCCGTCCGCGATGGTGGAGGCCGGACCGTCGAGTGGCTCGGTCACCGCCGCAGCCGCGTCCGGCGCACCGGTCACCGGAGCGGGCACCACGGCCGCCACCGGCGCCGCGGTGTCCACGGCCGCGGCCGACGTCCCGGGTGGCGGCGGGGCCCCCGACGCCGACGCGACCACCCCGGCGACAGGCGCCGCGGCGACCACGACCGCCGCCGGCACCACCCCCGATCCCGCCACGGCAGCCACGGCGGCCGCGTCCGCGGGGCAGCCCGCCACCACCGATGCCCGTGGCGCTCGCCGGACCGGCGGGGCCGAGTCGGCCGGACCGTCGGCCCCCACGGACCTCAGCCAGCTCGCCGGCCTGCCCGTCCTCCCGGCGTCCGTCGCGGCTGCCGCTGCGGCGACCGAGCCCGGTGCTGCCGCCGACGCCCCGGCCACCGCGCCGGGCACGACCGCCGCGCCCACCCCGGCCGTTGCCACCGGCGCGGGCGCCCAGACCGCACCGAGCGCGCAAAGCGCCGCCGGCCCCGTCCCGGCCGCGGCCGCTCCGGCGGCCCCGACGACCGCCGAGACCACGGCGACGTCACTGCCGGCCCAGCTCGCGCAGCACGTCGAGCGCGTCGCCGACATCGTCCGGATGAGCGCGGCCCACGGCGTCGCCCGCGCGCGGCTGTCCCTGAACCCGGACGACCTCGGCAGCGTGGACGTCCGGCTCCGCGCCACGGCCCAGGGCCTCGTCGCCGCGATCACCGTCGACCAGCCCGAAGCCCTGCAGGCGATCACGCGGGCCGGGGCCGACCTGCAGCAGCAGCTCGTCGACCGCGGGCTCAACGTCCTGCGGCTCGACATCACGCTCAGCGGCGATCCGCAGACCACCGGCGCCCGCGACTTCACCGGCCAGGCCGGCGCCCGCGAGGACCGTCACGGCGCCGAGCAGTCCGGTGCCGCGGCCGTGCGCCGGGCGACCGCCCGCGCCACCGAGCCCGACCTGACCCCCGACCCGACCACCCCCGCGCAGACCGCCGTCCGGCCCGGAGCCGGCGCCACGGTCGACGTCCGCGCCTGACCGCCACCCCACTCACACCATGCCCATCAGCGCCATCACCGCCACCACCGCCGGGACCGCCGCCACCTCCGCGACGACCGGCCTGGCGGCCACCTCCGACACGTTCCTGAAGCTGCTCGTGACGAACCTGCAGCACCAGGACCCGACCAAGCCGCAGGACTCCAACGAGTACGTCCAGCAGATCTCGCAGATGACGATGGTCGAGCAGCTGACGAAGCTCGCGAAGACCTCCGAGGTCGCGACGAAGGACCAGAACGTTGCGAGCGTCATCGCGCTGCTCGGGCACTCCGTCACCTACGTCGGGGCCGACGAGCAGCCGGTCACCGGGAACGTCACGAAGGTCGACGTGACCGGCGACAGCCCGACCATCACGGTCGGCGGCGTCGCGGGCCTGGATCCCAACACCGTCACCAGCGTGACCTGACATGAGCCTCCCGGTGCACAACGTCGCGCTGCTGACGCCGATCGGGGCGCCCGCCCCGACCACGTCGGCTCGCCCCGCGGCCGCGAACCCCGCCGTCCCGTTCGCCGACGTCCTGGCGAAGACCGACGGCGTCACGTTCTCGGGCCACGCCGCGCAGCGCCTGGAGCGCCGCGGCATCGCCGTCGACGGCCCGACCCTGCAGCGCCTGGACGACGGCGTCCGCCGCGCCGCCGGCAAGGGCGCCCGCGACGCGGTCGTCCTCGTCGACCAGACGGCGTTCGTCGTCTCCGTCACGAACCGGACGGTCATCACCGCCGTCGACCAGCAGCACATGAAGGACCACGTCTTCACCAACATCGACTCCGCGGTCATCGCGTAGTCGTCCGCCACGGACCACCCCAGGAGAACACTCATGATCGGCGCCATGTACTCGGCCATCTCGGGCCTCAAGGAGCATCAGGTGATGCTCGACGTGACCGCGAACAACCTCGCGAACGTCAACACCATCGGCTACAAGTCCAGCCGCGCGACGTTCAAGGACCAGCTCGCCCAGAACTTCTCCGGCGGTGCCGCGTCGGGGGCGACAAGCGGCGGACAGAACCCGCAGCAGGTCGGCCTCGGCGTCTCGCTGTCGAGCGTCGACAACCAGATGACGAACGGCAACCTGCAGAACACGGGCAACCCGCTCGACGTCGCGATCAGCGGCGAGGGCTGGTTCCGCGTCGCGACCGGCACGCCGCCCGCACTGCCGGCGGCCGGCGCCACGCAGTACACGCGTTCGGGCAACTTCACCCGCAACGACCAGGGCTTCCTCGTCACGAGCGAGGGCTACTACGTGATGGGCCGCGCGCCGGGGACGACCGTCGACCAGTACATCCAGATCCCGGCGGGCGCCACCAGCACCGCCGTCGGGACCGACGGCACCGTGTCGTTCATCCCGAACGGCGGCGGCACGCGCGTCACGGCGGGCACGATCTCGCTCGCGAAGTTCCCGAACGAGAACGGCCTCGTCCGGTCGTCGGGCAACCGCTGGTCGGAGGACCCGTCGTCGGGTGCCGAGATCGTCGGCAACCCGGGCGGCACGTACGGCAACACGATCGGGGGGACGATCGAGGCGTCGAACGTCGACCTCGCCGTCGAGTTCACGAACATGATCGTCGCCCAGCGCGGCTTCCAGGCGAACTCGCGCGTCATCTCCACGAGCGACGAGATCCTGCAGGACCTCGTGAACCTCAAGCGGTAGGCCGTCGTGATCACCCTGCACCGGCTCGGGCACACGCCCGAGCCGTTCGCGCTGAACCCCGACCTGATCGTCACGGTCGAGGCCGCGCACGACACCTACGTCACGCTCAGCACCGGCGTGCGGCTGTCCGTCACCGAGACGATGGACGAGGTCGTCGCCGAGATCCGCGACTGGCGGGTGCTGATCCTCACGCGGGCGCTGGCGTCACAGCCGACGACGGTGCACCACCTCTGAGGCGGACTATGGGACGGCGTCGACTGCTGCGGCGATGTCGAACGCCGTGACGAACGGTAGGTCCTGCGGGGCGACCGGCTCACCGCGACGGTGGTTCGTGACGGTCGCATAGTCGCCGTCGACCGGGTCGCGATGGACGACGAGCCGCTCGCCCTCGAGGTCGAGGACCCAGTACTCGGGGATGCCGGCGCGGGCGTAGAGCAACCGCTTGCGCCCGAGGTCCCAGAGCAGGGACGTGGCGGAGACCTCGGCGACGAACACCGGCCCCGAATCGTCGCGACCCGGGGCGACGTGCCGGCCGTGATCGAGATGGATGACGACGAGGTCCGGGTCCGGGAGCGACGTCGCGGCGGCCGCGAACCCGCCTTGCTGCGCGACGCGGTACTCGTCGAGGGCGCCAAGCGCGAGGGTGAAATGGCGGCCGAGCTCAGCGGTCGCCCAGAAGTGCGGGTCGCCGGCGGGGCCCATCTCGATCAGCTGCCCGTCGATGAGCTCGACGCGGCGGTCCAGGAAGAGGTCTGCCTCGTGCATCCGCACGTACATCGCGGTGTCGATCGGCAAGAGCTTCGCGTGGGGATCGGCGGACACGGGCATCGCTCCTTCAGGGTAGACCCGCCCCTGACGGGCGGCAAGCTGCGGGACATCCGCCGACCGTGCCTCACCGCGGGCCGGCGCAGACCAGGTCGCGCGAATCGGCACGCCGACGTCGCAGCCCCGTCACCTCAAGACCCCAGGACCCGGTCCGATGACGAGGAGCACACCGGCCCCTGAACCTGGAGTCCCATGTCCGACCACACCTCCGGGCAGCTCGTCGTCTTCTCGCTCGGCACCGAGGAGTACGCACTGCCCATCAGCTACGTCCACGAAATCATCCGCTGGACCGAGCCCCGCGCCGTCGCCTCCGAGGATCCCTCCGTCTGCGGCGTCATCTCGCTGCGGGGCAAGATCCTGCCGGTCTTCGACCTGGCCACCCGCCTCGGCCTGACCAGCGCCCGCTCCGACCGCGCGAAGATCGTGATCGTCGAGCGCGACGGCTCGATGGCCGGCGTCGTCGTCGACGACGTCGAGGAGGTCCTGACGCTCGAGGACGGCCAGCTCGACAAGGACGGCGGCTCCGGCGTCAGCGGCGACTGCATCGAGGCGATCGCGAAGATCAAGGACCGCCTTGTCGTCCTGCTCAGCCCCGAGCACATCGTCGCCAGCGGCGCCGAGGCGCAGCGCGCGGCCGCCGCGGCGGCCGCCGAGATCGCCGTCGCCGCGGAGTCCGCGACGGCAGCGGCGGAGGACGCCCGCCTCGTCGAGCCCGTCGCGGCCTGAGCCCGGACCCGGACCCGGACGACGAGCCCACCCCATGGCCACCCCCGCACCCCACTCGCCACCACGCGTCCTCGTCGCCGACGACTCGGGCTTCATGCGCCGCGTCCTCTCGCAGGCCCTCCGCTCGGGCGGCTTCGAGGTCGTCGGCGAGGCCCGCGACGGCGACGAGGCCCTGAAGCTCTGGGCCGAGCTGCGGCCGGACGCGATGACCCTCGACCTGGCCATGCCGGGGACGGACGGCATCGGGGTCCTGCGTGCGCTGCGCCAGGCCGGCCAGCGCTCGGTGCCGGTCGTGGTCGTGTCCGCGTTCTCCCCGTCCCACGGCGCACGGGCCGTCGACGCCCTCGCCGAGGGCGCGTTCGACCTCGTCAGCAAGCCGTCCGGCGGCGACGGCCTCGGGGCGTTCACGGTCGAGATCGGCGAGAAGGTCCGGGCGGCGGTCCAGGCGAAATCCGGCCGTGGTGCCGCGGCGGCCGCTGCGGCACTCGCGCGACCGGCTCAGGCGCCGACCCCGCGGCCCGTCCCGGCGCTGCCGCCACGGCGGCCTGCACGTGTCGGCGGGCGGCGACTCGGGCGCCTGGTCCTGATCGCGTCCTCCACCGGCGGCCCGCGCGCCCTCGGCGAGCTCATCCCCTTCCTGCCGAACCCGCTCGGCGCCGGCGGGCTGATCGTCCAGCACATGCCGCCGGGCTTCACGACCTCGCTCGCCGACCGCCTGGACCGCGCGAGCCCGCTGCATGTGGTCGAGGCCGCCGGCGGCGAGCCGATCCGGCCGGACACGATCCTGCTCGCGCCCGGCGGCAGCCACCTGCGCCTCGGCGCCGACAAGCGCGCGCGCCTCTCGGACGAGCCGCCCGTCGGTGCGCTGCGCCCCCGCGCGGACCTCACGATCGAGGACGCCGCCGCGCTCTACGGCGAGGCGCTGCTGCTCGTCGTCCTGACCGGCATGGGCAAGGACGGGACGGAGGGTGCCCGCGCGGTGAAGGCCGCCGGCGGCCGCGTCCTGGTCGAGGCCGAGTCCACCTGCACCGTCTACGGCATGCCGCGCGCCGTCGTCGAAGCCGACCTCGCGGACGGGATCTTCCCGCTCGACGAGCTTCCCGCCGCAATCACATCGGAGATGTGGGCATGACTCGCCTGCCGGACGCCGAGCCGCTAGGCGAGGCTCTCCGCTGGCTCGCATGCCCACTGGAGGTCGCTCGCCTGCGGCTCCCGACCTCCGCCACGTTGAATCGAAAGGCCTCGCAATGACCGCCGAACCGCGCTCGCCGCTCCCGCCCCGCCGTCCGCTGAGCAGCGCCGCCGTCCCGGCTGCCCCGTCCCGGACCCGGCCGCCCCTGCGTCCGGTCGCCGGACGGGCCGGCGACGCGCCAGCCGCCCGCGCCGGGAGCGACGACTTCACCGTCTTCTGCGAGGGCGTCCGCCGCCTCTGCGGCATCGACCTCTCCCAGTACAAGCGCGCGCAGATGGAGCGCCGCGTGCGGACGTTCGTCGAGCGCCAGGGCGAGCCGGACCTGCCCACCTACCTGCATCGCATGCAGAAGGACAAGGCCGAGCTCGAGGCGTTCCTCGACCGCGTGACGATCAACGTCAGCCAGCTGTGGCGCAACCCGGACCAATGGACGCGCCTGGAGCGCACGGTCCTGCCCGAGCTCTTCGCGCAGGGGCCAGGGCTCAAGGCCTGGAGCGCCGGCTGCTCGTACGGCGCGGAGGCCTACACGCTCGCCGCGCTCAGCCGGACCGTCGCCGCGAAGCTCGGCGGCGGCAAGCGCATCGAGATCACCGGGACCGACATCGACCGCCGCATCGTCGAGCGCGCCCGCAGGGGGACGTTCACCGCCGACGACGCCCGCGACGCCCCGTCCGCCCTCCTTCAGCGGTTCTTCGAGCCGGCCGGCGAGGGCACCTGGACCGCGCGTGCCGAGCTGCGCCCACTCGTGCGCTTCGAGGCGGCCGACCTGCTGCGGATCCCCGCGCGCAAGGAGCAGTACGACCTGATCCTCTGCCGCAACACCGTCATCTACTTCACGGACGACGTCCGCGACGCCTTGCACGCGAAGCTCGTCGAGTCGCTGCGGCCCGGCGGCTACCTGGTCGTCGGCTCGACCGAGCGGGTGGCCCACACCACGCAGCTCGGCCTCACGCCCGCCTTCCCCTTCACCTACAAGAAGGGCGAGGCGTAAGCCGCCATGGACACCTCCGAGTACATGCCGATGTTCCTGGCCGAGTGCCGGGAGCACCTGCAGGAGCTGAACCTGACCGTCGTCCGCCTGGAGGAGTCCCCGGACGACCGCGAGACGCTGGACGAGATCTTCCGCGCCGCGCACTCCCTGAAGGGCATGAGCGCGACGATGGGCTTCGACGGCATCGCCCGCCTGACGCACCAGATGGAGGACGTCTTCGAGCTGCTGCGCCAGCGGACGACGGCTATCCCGGTGGCGGTGGTCGACGTCGTCCTCGAGTGCCTGGACGCCCTCGGTGCCGCCATCGACACGATCGACGCGGACGGCGTCGAGCAGATCGCGCCCGACCCGCTGATCGAGCGGCTGCAGGCGCTCGTCCGCGCGCAGGACGCCTCCGACGCCCGCGACGCTGCGGCCGACGCCGAGGCCGCCGAGCACCACCCGGTGCCGGTGGCCGTTCCCGAGCTGCAGGACGGCGAGCGCCTCGTCGAGGTCGCCATCACCCTCAGCGACGACGTGATGATGCCCGCGGTCCGGGCCTTCATGGTCTTCGCCGCGCTGCGCGAGCACGGGACGGTCGTCGCCTCCTCGCCGGCCGAGGAGGACCTCGACAACTTCGCCGGGCGCGCGCTCACGGTGACCCTGGTCGCCACGACCGAGGACACGGTCCTCGCGGCCGCGGTCCGCGGGGTGGACGACGTCGGCGCCGTCACGGTCCTGGACGCCGCCGCGGCGCAGGCCGAGCGCGACGCGCTCGACGCGGCGAAGGTCACCGCGCTCCCGACCTCCGCACCGGCGACGCCCGCGGCTGCGACCGGTGGCGGTGGGGGAGGGGCCGGCAAGGCCGCGTCCACCGTCCGCGTCGACGCCGAGCGCCTGGACCAGCTCATGCACTTCATGGGCGAGCTCGTCGTCCAGCGCACGCTGGTCGAGTCGCTGGCCGCGCAGGCCGGCGTCCCCGGCCTGGCGCAGGCCGTGCAGGAGCTCACGCGCTCGAGCCACGCCCTGCAGTCGATGGTCATGCAGATCCGGATGATCCCGGTCGAGGCCGTCTTCCTGCGCTTCCCGCGCCTGGTCCGCGACGTCAGCTCGAAGCTCGGCAAGCAGGTCGACCTGCAGATCATCGGGCAGGACACCGAGCTCGACCGCACGGTGGTCGACGCGCTCGGCGACCCGCTCGTGCACCTCGTGCGCAACTCGCTGGACCACGGCCTCGAGTCCGCCGAGGACCGCGCCCGAGCCGGCAAGGAGCCGACGGGCACGCTGCAGATCGCCGCCCGCCACGGCGGCGGCTCGATCATCATCAGCGTCCGCGACGACGGCCGCGGGGTGGACCCCGCCAAGGTCGCCGAGCGGGCCCTGTCCCGCGGGCTCATCACCAACGAGCAGGCGGCGTCCCTCGACGTCGAAGGCGCCGTCGAGCTGCTCTTCGCCCCCGGGTTCAGCACCGCCGAGACCGTCGGCGACCTGTCCGGTCGGGGCGTCGGGATGGACGCCGTGCGCACCAAGATCCGCGCGCTCGGCGGCGAGGTCCTGGTCACCTCCGCGCCCGGCGAGGGGACTGTCGCCGAGATCCGCCTGCCGCTGACGCTCGCGATCATGAGCGCGCTCCTGGTCGAGTCCGACGGCGACCCCTACGGCATCGCGCTGAACCGGGTGCAGCGCACGATGCGCATCGCCGGCCAGACGATCCGCTCGGTCGCCGGCGCCCCGATGCTGATGCTCGACGACGAGGCGATCCCGGTCCTCGCCGCGGCCGACGCGTTCGGCCACCCGACCGACGACCCGGCCCGCCCGCGTCACACCGACACGCACATCGTGCTCGTCCACGTGAACGGCCGCCTCGTCGCGCTGTCGGTCTCCAAGCTCGTCGGCCAGCGCGAGCTGGTCACCCGTCCCCTGCCGCCCGAGGTCCACTCGGGCGCCGCGGTCTCGGGCGCCGCCGTCCTGTCGAACGGCTCGATCGTCCTGCTCGCCGACTGCGACGCGCTCCGCGAGCGGATCCCCAAGCCGCATGTCTCGTCCTCCACCAAGAAGGCTGCGTAATCCATGACGACCTACACCGAGACCCAGCTCGACGCGCTGCGCGAGCTCGCGAACATCGGATCGGGGCAGGCCGCCGCCGCCCTCTCCACGATGCTCGGCCACCCGGTCGACATCTCCGTCCCGACCGCCGCCGCGATGGAGCTGAACGACGCCATCGCGGCCGCCGGCGATCCGGACGCGGCGCGCCACGCCGTCCTCGTCCCGATCATCGGGGACTTCGACGCGTCCGTCGTGCTGCTCGTCCCCGACAGCGACGCGCAGCAGCTGTGCGACGTGTACGGCCTGGACCCGCACAGCGAGGACGGGCGCTCGTTCCTGCAGGAGGTCGGCAACATCCTCGGGACGTCCTACATCAACGTGCTCGCCGAGATGTGCGGGATGGAGATGGAGCCCGCGCCGCCGCAGGTGGTCTACGACATGCTCGGCTCGATCCTCGCGTCGGTCCTGCTCGCCCGTGGGGAGGACGTCGACATGGCGCTCGTGCTCGACAGCGCGCTCACGGTCGAGGGCCGGCCGGCGTCGCTCTCCTTCCTGCTCATCCCGGCCGGCGGGGGCGTGCATGACCTGCTGGCCCGCATCGGCGTGAGCTGAAATCCGGAGCCTTCAATGTCATCAGAGCTCCCCGCACGGATGGGAGAGTGGGTCATCGGCACGGAAGCCGGCACGGTGCTCACCTGCATCGGACTCGGGTCGTGCATCGGCCTCGCCCTCATCGACCGCCGCACCAAGATCGCCGGCCTCGCGCACGTGATGCTGCCCGAGGCCCCCTCGGGCCCGGGGGCGGCCAAGCCGTCCCAGCCGGACAAGTTCGCCGACCACGCCGTCCCCGCCATGATCGAGGCGCTCATCCACGCGGGCGCGATGCGCCATCGCCTGGAGGCCGTCCTCGTCGGCGGCGCGCAGATGTTCGCGCTCGGCCGCGGGTCCGGTCAGGACATCGGCGCACGCAACGAGGCGGCGGTCCGCGCCCAGCTGGACCGCGCCCGGATCCCGGTCCGCGCGGCGGCCACGGGCGGCGGCAAGGGCCGCTCGATGCGCGTGGTCATCCCCGCCGGTGAAGTCGTGTACAAGGAAGCGGCCGGTCGGCCGATCACCCTGCTTGACCCCTCCGCGGACACCCTGCGGATGGCGGCCTAGACAGGTTCCCCACCGCCGTACCCGACCGATGAACGACTTCCTGAACCCCGACGAGATCGAAGCCCTGTTCGCCCGCGCGAGCGAGGGCAACCTGCCCATGGAGGCGCCGCCCGCCGGCGCCAAGGGTGGCCGGCGCACGCGCTGGCTGCGGACCGTGGACTTCACGCGGCCCACCAAGTTCTCGACGGACCAGGAGCGCCGACTGCGTCGGCTGCTGGACGGCTTCTGCGGCGTGAGCGCCCAGCGCGTCCACGGCGAGCACCGGCTGCCGCTGGAGCTCGAGGTCATCGACGTGCAGCAGCTCACGTGGGCCAACGCGTTCAAGCTGCTCCCGGAGTCCTCGGTCTTCTGCACCCTGGACACCGCGCCGCACGAGGGCCGGATGCTGCTCAGCGCCGAGCTGCCGCTGATGGTGACGGCGGTCGAGGGCCTGCTCGGCGGCGACACGTCCGGCGCGGTGAAGGACCGGCCGCTGACCGACATCGACCTGATCCTCGTCCGCCGCCTCGCACGCACGCTCGTGGAGACGCTGTCGGGCATCTGGTTCGACCTCGCCGAGATCACGCTGTCGCTGGCCGACGTCGGGACGCTCGCCGAGCGCGTCCAGGTCGCAGCCGGCAGCGAGCCGACGCTGATGCTCACGATGGAGGCACGTCTGCACAAGGGCTCGGGGACCATGGCGCTGCTCGTGCCCTACGCGGCGATCGCCCCCGCGGCGGCCGCGTTCTCCCAGCGCGAGGAGGACGCCGGGCACCACGATCCCGAAGCGGTCCGCGCCGTCCGCGCCGGCCTCGAGCGGGTCGACGTCACCGTCCGCGCCGAGGTGGCCGACACGCACCTGACGCTCGAGCAGATCCTCTCGCTCGCGCCCGGCGACCTGATCCGCCTGGACGCCCCGTCGGACTCCCCCGTCACGCTTTACGCCGACCGCACCCCGGTCCACGAGGCCCGCGCCGGCCGCTGGGGCACACGGCGTGCCGTGCAGATCACGGGCCCTGTCGAGGTGGTCGAATGACCAACGAGCAGGCCCTCCTCCGCCTCGCCGCCAGCACCCTCGACGCCATCCGCGACGTCCTCGAGACGTACGCCCCCGGCGCGGTCAACCCCGGCGCGGTCGGCGCGGTCCCGTCCGGGACGCACCCGCTCGCCGGCGCCCAGACGCCGGCCGTCCTGGCCGACGTCGGCTACGTCGACGGCGTCACCGGCGGCAACGTCATGGTCATCGGGGTGGAGGGCGCGCGGCGCCTGGCCGCCGCGATGATGGGCGGCGACCCGAACGACGTGATCTCCGGGGGAGAGCTGAGCGAGCTCGACTTCTCCGCCGTCGGCGAGGCGATGAACCAGATGATGTCGGCCGCCGCGATGGCGACGTCCGCCGTCCTCGGCGACGAGGTCGAGATCGCGCCGCCGAACGTCCGCCTCGTCCACAGCGCCGAGGAGGCGCAGGAGGGCGTCGAGCAGAGCGGCCTGGCCTGCACCGTCGAGTTCACGCTCTGCGGCGCGCCGTGCCTGCTCGTGCAGCTCGTCCCCCACGCCTTCATCGTCCGCATGACGCGGGCCCTGGACGAGATCACCGAGTCCTACGAGAGCGCCCCGCTCTCGGACGCCCTGCGCTCCGTCCCCGTCCGTGTCTGGGCCGAGTTCGGCCGTGCGCGGATGCCGTCCGGCCGTGTGGTCGGCCTGCCGTCGGGCGCACTGGTCGAGCTCGACCGCGACGTCGACGAGCCGATCGACCTCTACGCCGACGGGATGCGCTTCGCCGTCGGCCGGCTGCAGGTCTGCGACGACGGGACCCTCGCGGTCCGGGTCGAGCGGATCCTGACCGGCGGCCTCGACGGCGCCGCCGCCGACCCCACCTCTTCTCCCCTGACAACGCCCGAATACAAGGAGGTCGCCTGATGGCCCGAGTGCTCGTCGTCGACGACGCCGCCTTCATGCGCAAGATGGTCACCGACGCCCTGACCGGCGGCGGACACGAGATCGTCGGTGAAGCCGGCAACGGCGTGGAGGCGGTCGCTCGTTACCAGGAGCTGCGCCCCGACGTCATGACCCTGGACATCACGATGCCCGAGAAGGACGGCATCGCCGCCCTCAAGGAGATCATCGCGATCGACCCATCGGCCAAGGTGATCATGTGCTCCGCCCTCGGGCAGGAGTCCAAGGTCCTGGAGTCGATCAAGCTCGGCGCGAAGGACTTCGTCGTGAAGCCCTTCAAGCCCGACCGCGTGCAGGGAGCGGTGACCAAGGCCCTGGGCTGAGGCTCGGCGCACGGCCATGCCGGCTGTCTCTGGCAGCGAACCCCACGCAGATCGTGGGGTTCGCTGCCATTCGTCGTTCCGGGGGCTGCGGCCGCCTGAAGATCCGGGCGCCCCGTCCGACCACCGATGGGTATGAAGGCAGCCACCCTCATCGGCATCCTGGTCGCCATGGCCGGCATCACGTTCGGCGGCATCATGGAGGGGACCACCCCGATGATGCTCATCAACATCCCCGCGATGCTGATCGTCTTCGGGGGGACGCTCGGCGCCACGCTCGCCAGCGGCGGCATGGAGACCTTCAAGAAGATCCCCGCGCTGTACAAGCGCGCGTTCAGCGCCGAGCCACCGGCGCTCGGGGCTCGCGTCGGCCTGATCGTCGGCTTCGCCGAGCGCGCCCGCCGGGACGGCCTGCTCGCCCTCGAGTCCGAGGTCGCGAACGTCGAGGACGACTTCACCCGCAAGGGCCTGCAGCTCGTCGTCGACGGCACCGACCCCGACATGCTGCGCGAGATCATGGAGACGGAGATCGACGCGATGTCGGCCCGTCACCACGCCAACGCCAAGGGCTTCGAGCAGGCCAGCGGCTTCGCGCCGACCATGGGCGTCCTCGGCACCGTCATGGGCCTGGTGCACGTCCTCGGCAACCTGAGCCAGCCCGAGACGCTCGGTCCCGCGATCTCCGGCGCGTTCATCGCGACGCTGTACGGCGTCGGCGTGGCGAACATCGTCTTCCTGCCCGTAGCCAGCCGGCTGAAGGCGATCTCCGAGGAGGAGGTCGAGGAGCGCACGTTGCTGCTCGAGGGCATCATGTCGATCCAGTCCGGGGACAACCCGCGGGTCGTCGCGGAGAAGCTCATGAGCTTCGTCCCGCCGTCCGAGCGCGCGGCCGCCGAGGCCGCGAGCGCCGACCCCAAGCTCGCCGCGGTCCCCGACGCGGCCGCCGCGTAGCGCGATGGCCGGTCACGGAGGAAAAGGCCGCCGCCGCGCACGCGGTGGTGGCGGAGGCGGACACGACGGCCCCGACGAGCGCTGGCTCCTGTCCTACGCGGACATGATGACCCTGCTCGTGGCGCTCTTCATGGTGCTGTTCTCGATCTCGGCGGTGAACAAGTCGAAGTTCGAGAGCCTGCAGCGGGCGCTCAAGGACGCGTTCTCCGGCAACGTCCTGCCCGGCGGGACGTCGATCAAGGAGAACGGCGGCACCGCGACGGACCAGCGCGTCATCTCGGCGCCCGTGCCGGCGAGCGCACCGTCGATCGGCGGGGAGACCGCCGGGATGAGCGACGCCGAGAAGGCGGCGGCCCGCAAGGCCGAGGCCGGCGACTTCAAGCGGCTGAAGGCGCAGATCGACGCCTACGCCAAAGCCGAGGGCATCTCGGGACGGGTGTCCACGCGCGTCACCCGCGACGGCCTGCACATCCGCATCCTCACGGACAGGCTGCTGTTCGAGTCCGGGTCGGCGACCCCGAACGACACGAGCCTCCCGCTGCTGGCCAAGCTCGGCACGGTGCTCGCGCAGGAGAAGAAGCACGCGGTCCTGGTCGAGGGACACACGGACTCGATCCCGATCGCCTCCTACCAGTACCCGACCAACTGGGAGCTCTCGTCCGCCCGCGCGTCCGCTGTCGTGCGGGCGATGCTGACCGCGAAGGTCGCCCCGCAGCGCCTCACCGCGCAGGGCCGGGCGGACCTGGACTCCGTCACCAGCAACGCCACGCCGTCCGGCCGCGCGGTGAACCGGCGAGTGGAGATCCTGCTCCCCCGCCAGGCGACCGACGTCGCCGCGCCACGCCCCGGGTCGTCGGCCACCGGCAGCACCGGGGCCGCGAAGCCCATCGACCTCGACCACCCCCTCGGCACACGGATCGTGCCCCGACTGGCCACGGAGGCCACTGGAAACCACCACCCATGAAGTCCAAGATCAAGATCATCATCCCGCTCGTCCTCGTGCTCTTCGGGGGCGTCTACAAGTTCGCCCTCGCCAAGCCGCCGGTGCTGCCGAAGCCGAAGATCGCCGGTGAGGTCTATGTCCTCCCGAAGGACTTCCTCCTGAACCTCAAGGACGGCAAGTACGCGAAGCTCGGCGTCGGCCTGGTGTTCCACCACGGCTTCACCTCGGCCCCGGCGGCGGGCGGCCACGGCGCACCGGTCGCGCCGCCCGAGGGCTACGGCATCCTGCCGCAGGAGGCGGTCGTCCGGGACATCGTCACCGACGTCGTCACCACCTCGACCGCGCACGACCTGACCACGCGCAAGGGCCGCGAGCACCTGAAGGAGCGCATCCTCAAGCGCCTGCACAAGCACACCGACGTCCAGGCCGAGGAAGTCCTCCTCACGGACATCGCCGTCCAGTAGCCGTCCGTCCGTCCGTTCCCGCCGCCGTCCCGACCCACCGAAGAGAGCCACGACCATGTCCGACGACCTCCAGCTCGACGCCTTCGACCCCGCGGCCGCCCCGCTCGCGCTCACCGCGACCGGGGACCTCGAGCGCCTGACCGACGTCACCGTCGAGCTCGCGGTCGAGGTCGGGCGGACGTTCATGACGCTCGGCGACGCGCTATCGCTCGGGCCGGGATCGGTCGTGACGCTCGAGCGGCTGGCCGACAAGCCCGTCGACCTGCTCATCAACGGGCGCCCGATCGCGCGCGGGGAGGTCGTCGTGATCGACGAGCAGTTCGGCCTGCGCCTCACCGAGGTCATCGGCGCCGTGCCCGCCGCGACGCCCGCCGGCGACCCGGATCCGCACGCGCTCCCCGAGGCCGCGTAGGGCGGGTGGAGTCGCCCGGGGGCCGTCGCTCAAGACGGCGCCGGCGGAGCCGACTACCGGACTGTCCGGGAAGTTCCCCCCGATCCGTCCCCCGGACACCCGCCACCAGTGTTCCCCCCCAAGCTCCTCATCCCCCTCGCGGGGGCCGGCCTCGCGCTGGCCATGCCCGCCACCGCCCTCGCGGCAGCCTTCACCGGTCCCGGTGAGGACACGCCGCTGAACCTGCCGGCCGACGCGCCGCGGACCGTGGCCACGGCCGGCGGCTCCGGCAACCTCGTCCGCACGATCGTCGGGCTCGCCGTCGTCATCGCGACGATCTACGGCGTCGCCTGGGTGCTGCGTCAGATGAAGGACTCGCGCGAGACGCGGGTCTCCGGCGCCGGCCTGCAGCACGCCGCGACGATCCCGCTCGGCCCGAACCGGTCGCTGCACCTGATCCGCGCGGGCCGCGAGCTGGTCCTCGTGGGCAGCGCCGAGCAGGGGGTCGTCCCGATCCGCACGTACACCGAGGCCGAAGCGATCGCCGTCGGGCTGATCGAGCCCGACGCCGAGCCGGACGACCGCACCCCCGGCCCGCGCCCGTCCGTCGGTCCCGCGCGGGCGCCGGCCCGCGGCGTCCTCGGCAAGCTCCGCGATCTGACGGCGCGCTGACATGGACAAGTCGACCAACACCGTCCAGCTGCTGCTGCTGATCGGTGGCGTGACCCTCGTCCCCGCCCTGCTGTTCACGGTCACAGGGTTCACGCGCATCATCGTGGTGCTCGGGTTCATCCGGACCGGCCTCGGGACGCCGACCGCGCCGCCGAACCAGGTGATGGTCGGGATCGCGCTGTTCCTGACGCTGTTCGTGATGGCGCCGACGTTCACGAAGGTCAACGACGTCGCCATCAAGCCGCTGACCGAGAAGAAGATCACCCAGGCCGAGGCGTTCCAGCGCGGTCAGGAGCCGATCCGCGAGTTCATGTTCAAGCAGACGCGGACGAAGGACCTCGCGCTCTTCGTGAAGCTCGCCAAGCTCGACCGCCCGAAGACGCGCGCCGACGTCCCGACCCACGTCCTGATCCCCGCGTTCATCATCAGCGAGCTCAAGACGGCTTTCCAGATCGGCTTCCTGATCTTCCTGCCGTTCCTCGTCATCGACCTCGTCGTCAGCTCCACGCTGATGTCGATGGGGATGGTGATGCTGCCTCCGGTGTTCATCAGCCTGCCGTTCAAGATCCTGCTGTTCGTGCTGGTCGACGGCTGGAACCTGGTCACCCAATCCGTCGTCCAATCGTTCCACTGAGGAGGCGTCCGCCATGGATCAGGACACCGTCATCGGCCTGTCGACGCAGGCGCTCGCGCTCACCTTGAAGCTCGCCCTGCCGCTACTCGCGGTCGGCCTCATCATCGGCCTGGTCGTCTCCGTGTTCCAGGCGGTGACCCAGATCCAGGAGCAGACGCTCTCGTTCATCCCGAAGGTGCTGGCGCTCGCCGCGGTGCTCATGATCGGCGGGCCGTGGATGCTCAGCGAGCTGCTGACGTACACGCAGGAGCTGTGGCTCACGATCCCCGACGTCGCCGGCTCCGGGAACTAAGGACCGGACCGACGGGCCTTCGCCGTGGACGCCTCGCTACAGCCGCTGCTCGAGCAGATCGGCCCCGACCGCGTCGGCGCGTTCTTCCTCGTGCTCGCGCGCGTCTCGCCGCTGTTCATCCTGGCGCCGCTGTTCAGCTCCAAGCTGGTCCCGGGGCGGGTGCGCGGCATCGTCGCCGTGGGGCTGGCGCTGGGCCTGTCGCCGGTCGCCGCCCAGGGCGTCGTCCTGCCGACCGACCAGTACGCGTTCGCCGCCCTGCTGGGGAAGGAGGTCCTGGTCGGGCTCGGGTTCGCGTTCGCGCTCGGCGCGCTGTTCGCCGCGATGACGATCGCAGGGTCGTTCCTCGACACGATGATCGGCTTCTCCTTCGGGTCGCTCGTGGACCCCGTCACCGGCAACCAGTCCACGGTGCTCCAGCAGCTGTACAGCCTGATCGCGGTGCTCGTGTTCATCGCGATCGGCGGGGACGCGTGGGTCATCCGCGGCCTGGCCCGGACCTACGACGTCGTCGGCCTGCTCGACTACCCCCAGCTGAACGCGATGGTGAGCGGTGCAGCCGACGCGTTCGCGCAGATCTTCCTCGCGGCGATTCAGGTGGCCGGCCCGGTCATCCTCGCGCTGACCCTCACGGACGCGGCCTTCGGCGTGGTCTCCCGGGTGGTGCCGCAGCTCAACGTCTTCCAGGTCGGGTTCCCGGCGAAGGTGCTGGTGGGGCTGCTGCTGATCGGCGTGTCGCTGCCGTTCGTCGCCGGCTGGCTGGCGGACGAGCTGCAGCGGGACGTGAGCGCGGCGCTGGCGACCCTGCGGATCGCGGAGTAGAGGCGCCCATCCGCGCCCTGGAGGCGCGGTCGATCTCTGACCCGGCCGCTACGCCGGGAGGAGGGTGGTCACCGGGACCGCGAAGCCGGGCAGGAGCGGGCTGGTGAGGACGTCGTCGTGGCTGACCTCGCGGCTGGTGTCGAACGTCGGCGCGTCGGGGGCGCTGCGGCCGAGGATGACGATCGTCCGCGTGCTGGGGTCGACGAGCCAGTACTCCTGGACGCCCACGGCCTCGTACGCGGCGCGCTTGCGGCCGACGTCGTAGTGCCACGTCGACGGCGAGCGGATCTCGATGGCGATGTCCCCGTGTGGCTGTGGCCGGGAGTCGATGTCGTTCATGGCGCGGCCGTCGGCGTACCACTGCAGGTCAGGGGCGAGGATCGTGCGCGGGCCGATGTCGGTGTCGATCGTCGGGATCGTCTGACCGCGCCGCGGACCGCCGCGGGCCCAATGGGTGAGCTCGTAGAGCAGTTCGCGGAAGGCCATCTGGTGGCGGGTCGTGGGCTCGTCCACGATCAGCTCACCGTCCAGCAGCTCGTAGCGCCGGGCGTCGACCTTCTCCCCACGCGCAAGGAACTGCGCGCGCGTCATGCGGGTCGCGGTGCTCGTCATCGCCTGATCCATCGTAGGCCCCTTCGTCGCGGTGGTCCATACGATCCATAGGCCGGTGTGGCGCAAGTTCGCCCCCCGCCCGCCGACAACGGAGAGGGCATGGCGGGCGAGAAGACCGAGAAGGCGACACCCAAGCGCCGCGAGGAGGCCCGCAAGAAGGGCCAGGTCGGCCGCTCGCAGGATCTCGGCGGCGCCGTGATCCTGATGGCCGGGCTGCTCGCGCTCGGGACCGCGGGACCGGCGGCCGCTCGCCGCATGGGCGACGCGATGCGCTCCGCCCTGACCCAGATCGCGGACCCGTCCGTCGTCTCCCAGGACCACGTCGGCGAGCTGCTGACGCAGGCGATGATCGCGGTGCTGCTGAGCGTCGCACCGATCGCGGCCGTCTGCATCGTCGCCGGCGTCGCGGTGAACGTCGTCCAGGTCGGGTTCAAGCCGTCGGCCGAGGCGATGAAGCCCGACCCCAAGCGCCTGAACCCCGTCAGCGGCGCGAAGAACATCTTCGGGCCGAACATGTTCGCCGAGGCGCTGAAGTCCGTCTCCAAGGTCGCCGTCGTCGGCGCCATCGTGTTCGCGTACGTGGCGCCGAAGCTCACCGAGCTCGGGGCGATGGTCGGCATCGGCCCGCAGGAGCTGGCGGAGGCGCTCTCGTCGGACATCCGCTCGATCGCGATGCGCGCCGCGATGGCCTACTTCCTGATCGGCTGTGCGGACTACGGCTACCAGAAGTACCGCACCGAGAAGTCGATGAAGATGGAGGTGCAGGAGGTCAAGGAGGAGTCCAAGGGCCAGAACCTGCCGCCCGAGGTCCGCGCCGCCATGCGCCGCCGGCAGATGTCGGCCGCGCGCGCACGGATGATGGCCGACGTCCCGACCGCCGACGTGATCGTCACGAACCCCACACACTTCGCGGTCGCGCTGAAGTACGACGGGACCCGCGCGGCCCCCATGGTGATCGCGAAGGGCCAGGACCTGATGGCGCTGCGGATCCGCGAGCTGGCCGAGGAGGCCGGGGTCCCGCGTGTCGAGGACCGGCCGCTGGCGCGGTCGCTTTTCGCCACCTGCGAGGTCGGCCACGAGATCCCCGAGGACCTCTACGCCGCCGTCGCGCAGGTGCTGGCCTTCGTCTATCGCCTCAAGGCCCGCCGTCGCGCGGGCTGATCCTCAAGCACGCCGCGGCCCCGCCGAATACCGGGACGGCCCGCCTCCCCCCAGTGGGCCACCTCCCCACCATGGAAAACCTGTTCCAGCGCCTCGGGCGCCACACGGACCTCCTCGCCGCCGGCGTCGTCGTGCTCGTCGTCGTGATGATGATCGTGCCGCTGCCGCCGCTGATCCTCGATCTGGCGATCACGCTGAACATCAGCGTCGCGCTCGCCGTCGTCGTCGCGACCCTCTACCTGCCGCGGCCGCTGGACTTCAGCGCGTTTCCCTCGCTGCTGCTGCTGACGACGCTCTTCCGCCTCGCGATCAACGTCAGCGTCACCCGCCTGATCCTGCTGGAGGGCGACGCGGGCCACGTCGTCGAGGCGTTCGGGACGTTCGTCGTCGGCGGGAACGTGGTCGTCGGCCTCGTCATCTTCCTGGTGCTCGTCGTCATCCAGATGGTCGTCATCACGGCAGGCGCAGGACGCGTCGCGGAGGTCGGCGCGCGGTTCACCCTCGACGCGATGCCCGGCAAGCAGATGGCGATCGACGCAGACCTGAACGCGGGTCAGATCACCGAGGACCAGGCCCGCGAGCGGCGCGCCGACATCAGCCGCGAGGCGGACTTCTACGGCGCGATGGACGGCGCCTCGAAGTTCGTCAAGGGCGACGCGATCGCGGCGGTCCTCATCACGCTCATCAACCTCGTCGGCGGCATCATCGTCGGCGTCGC
This sequence comes from Paraconexibacter sp. AEG42_29, assembly GCF_040581415.1. NCBI lineage: Bacteria > Bacillati > Actinomycetota > Thermoleophilia > Solirubrobacterales > Paraconexibacteraceae > Paraconexibacter > Paraconexibacter sp. AEG42_29. Next base: position 73,584 of record NZ_CP114014.1, read on the forward strand.
GATGATGGGCATGCCGCTGGGGGAGGCGGCGCAGCACTTCAGCCTGCTGACGGTCGGCGACGGACTCGCCGCGCAGATCCCGGCGCTGCTGGTGTCGGTCGCCACCGGCATCATCGTCACCCGGTCGGTCAGCGAGAAGGACCTCGGCGCCGACATCGCGAGCCAGATCGGCGCGCAGCACAAGGCGCCGATGGTCGCGGGTGTCGTCATCTGCATGTTCGCGCTGGTCCCGGGCCTGCCGAAGCTGCCGTTCCTCGTCATCGGCGCCGGCTTCTTCTTCATCGGGCGGGCGGCGGGCAAGAAGCTCGGGGTGGCGGAGGACGCGACGGCCGCTGCGGAGCTCGCCGCGCTGAACGCTCCCGCCCCGTTGGCGAGCCCGCGCGACCAGGCGCTCGAGGCGCTGTCGCTCGACGCGCTCGAGCTGAGCATCGGCTTCGGCCTGGTCCCGCTGGTGGACGGCGGCGGCGCGTCGGGATCGCTGCCCCAGCGGGTCGGGGCGGTCCGCCGCCAGATCGCGGGCGAGGTCGGGACGATCATCCCGTCGGTCCGCATCCACGACGACGTGATGATCGGGTCGCACGACTACGTCATGAAGGTCCGCGGGACCGAGGTCGCGCGCGGCAGCCTGCTCGCCGGCCACCAGCTCGCGCTCGACCCGGGGGACGCGATCGGCCAGCTCGACGGTATCCCGACAACCGAGCCCGCGTTCGGCCTGCCGGCGATGTGGATCGCCGACGCGCGCCGGCCCGAGGCCGAGGCCCTCGGCTACACCGTCGTCGACGGCGAGTCCGTGATCGTCACGCATCTGACGGAGACGATCCGCCGGCACGTCGCCGAGCTGCTGACCCGGCAGGACGTGCGATCGCTGCTCGACCGCCTGAAGGAGGTCAACGCCGCCGTCGTCGAGGAGGTCGTCCCGGATCTGCTGTCCGTCGGCGAGCTGCAGCGCGTCCTGCAGGCGCTGCTGCGCGAGGGCGTCTCGATCCGGGACCTCGGCGCCGTCGTCGAGGCCGCCGGCGACCGCGCCCGCATCACGCGCGACCCCGATCTGCTCGCCGAGTACGCCCGGCAGGCGCTCGGGCGGACGATCCTCGCGCCGTACCTGGACGCCGATCACCGCCTGCGGGCGATCGCGCTGGACCCGGCGATGGAGCAGGAGGTCAGCGAGTCGATCGCCCAGACGACGGACGGCGAGTACCTCGCGATGGACCCCGCGCGGGCCCACGCGCTGGTGCAGTCGCTGCACGACGAGGTCGAGCAGGCGAGCGCCCGCGGCCGGCGTCCGGTCCTCATCTGCAGCTCCCGCTGCCGCCGGCACCTGCGGCGCCTGGTGGAGCAGGCGCTGCCCCAGCTGTCGGTCTGCGCCTACAACGAGATCGCGCCCGGGATCAGCGTCGAGACGATCGGCGTGGTGAGCGCGTGATGGCCGGGCGATCCCGTTCAGGCGGGTCGTGTGCCCAGGTGGTGGGCGTAGGATCGGGCGGTAGCCAGCCGATCGGAGCGACCGCATGACCACGACCCAGCAGGACGGCATCCAGACCTTCACGGGCTCCGCGCTCGAGGAGCTCCTGCCGCAGATCCGCCAGCAGCTCGGGGAGGACGCGATCATCCTCGCGCGCCGCGACGGGACCGCGGGCGGGTTCGGCGGCTTCTTCGCGCGCCGCACGGTCGAGGTCGACGCGATGCCGGCCACCGTGCCCGCGTCGGCGTCGATCGACGTGTCCGGCGACGATGCGGACCCGTACGCCGAGGATCGCGTCCCCGGCCCGGCCGCCTTCGGCATCGACGCCTACGCCGCACCGCGTGCCGCCACGCCCGCCGGTGCCGCGTCACCCACTCAGCCCGCCCCCGCCGGCCTGGACGGCCCCGCCGGCCCGGACGAGCCCGCCGACCCGACCGGGGTCCCGCCGCGCGACGCCCTCGAGGCCGCCGCGGCCTTCGACGCCGCTGCCGCCGCGCTGCGCCGTGCCGCCCCGCGTCCCGCCGACGACAACGGCGACGGGGACGCCGCGCAGTCCGCCACGCCGCCGGCACCGCGCCTGGCCCCGCGCGAGGCCGCGGCGTTCGCCGAGCAGCTGGCCGGCCTGATGGGCGACCGCCCGCCGCCGGCGGCGCCGCTCCTGCGGCCGACGGTCGTCCCGGGCGTGGACGCGATGCCCGGCTTCGTGACGGCCGGCGGCGACGCGCCGGACCCGGCCCCGGACCCCGCTCCCCGGGCGGCACCTGCCCCGTCCCCCGATCCCGCCCCCGGGTGGGGCACCGTCCCGGCGCCGATCCCCGGGCTCGTCAAGCGCTCTCCGGCCGCGGACCTGGACGACGCCGACGCCCTTGTCCAGGCCTCTGCCCCGGCGGTCGAGCCGCCGGCGGCCGCCTTCCGCGTCCCGGTCGCCCCGGGGCTGGGCCCCGACGGCGCCGAGCTGCTCGCGACCGGGCTGTCGGCTGCGCTCGCGGCGGAGCTCGTCCACACCGCGGGGGCGCACGTCGCGCCGCTGGCGCAGGACTCCTCACCGCGGGGCGTGCTGCGGACCGCGCTCGCCGCGCGGATCCCGGTGGCCGCACCCGTCCGCGGACCGGGCGGCGCCGTGATCGGCTTCGTCGGCCCCGGTGGCAGCGGCAAGACCCGCTGCGTCGCCCGCCTGGCGACGGCCTACGCGAGGCGCTCGCAGCTGCCCGTGGCGTGCATCAGCCTGCGCCCGCTCGACGGCGGCGCCGAGCTGGCGGCGCTCCTGGGCCCAGCGGGCGTCCCCGTCCACGCCGAGGACGACGTCGCCGCCGCCGCGCAGCGCATCGGCGCGCTCCGGGCCGGGACGATCGTCCTGCTCGACACGCCCGGCGTCTCGCCGCGCGCGGAGGCCGAGCTGCGCACCCTCGCGGCCGACCTGCGCCGCCTGGCCGCCGACGAGCTGCACCTCACCGTCCCCGCCACGATCGGCGCGCTGGCCGCCCGCGAGCTGGCGACCGCCGGCCGGCAGCTCGGGGTCGTCGGCATCGCGCTCACGCACGCCGACGAGACCGCGGCGCTCGGGACCGTCGTCGAGCTCGCGATCGACACCGGCGTCCCGCTCACGTACGTGGCGCGGGGCACCGCGCTCGACGGCGGGATGCGTCCCGCCGCGGCGGACGCCCTGGCGTTCGCGATGCTCGGCCCGGTCGACCGCGACGACGAGCTGGTCTGAGAGCGCTGGTGGTGGGCGTGGACACCCTGCACGGCCCCACCCTCACCGACGTCGTCACGATCGTCGTCCCGCAGCGCGAGCAGCTCCAGGCGCGGGTGCACGACACCGCGTCCACCTGGATCGACCTGCTCCTGCTGAGCGCGCCGCGGACGTCGTGGGCGCAGATCACGCGCATGCAGGTGTCGGTCCAGTTCGCGGGCGCCCAGGGCCTGTGTCGCATCATGGGGCACCTGGCTCACCGCCCCCAGGACGCCCATCTGCGGGTCGTCGGCTACGGCACCGGCGAGACGCTGCGGTTCGAGCACCGCGGCCACATCCAGCTGCTCCGCCGGCCCGCCCTCGTCAGCGCGCAGGCGAACGCGCGCATCGTCGTCCTGCGCTCGGGCGCCCGCGACCACGTCGCCGTCGAGACGCGCTGCGTCGCCATCGGCGGCGCCGAGCTGCGCCTGGCCGGCCTGCCGTTCGCGGCGGCGGGGCAGACGTTCGGCTTCGACCTGTTCCTGGACCCGCGCGAGCCGGCGGTCAGCGGTGAGCTGCTCGTCGAGCGGCGCGACGCGGACGGGTTCGTCCGGGCGACGCTGTCCCGCATCACCGCGCACGACCGCAGCCGGCTGGTGCACTGGGCCGCCGAACACAGCACGAGGAGGGTCGCCTGATGGCGAAGAGGAAGAAGCAGGACAAGGCCGGCGACGCGGACGGCGGTGCACCCGCGGAGGTGGTGGCGGGCCCCCGTGCGCTGCGCCTGGCCGATCACCCGCGGGCGACAGGTCAGATCCGGACCGTGCGGTCGTGGGTCTCCCTTGTCGCGTTCCTCGTCGTGCTCGTCTTCTCGCTCCGGGCGGGGGCCTCGCTCGAGGACGGGCTCCTGCGGGCGATGGAGGCCGGGGCGATCGGCTACCTGATTGCGTGGGCGGCCATGGTGGTCGCCTGGCGCCAGCTGGCCCAGGCCGAGATCGAGTCGGCCCGGCGGCGGATCGTCGCGGCGATGCTGGAGCTCGAGGCGGCCGGCGAGAGCACCCCCACCCGCCCCGCGGCGTGAGGTGCCTGTCGCCTGACCGGCGGGCCGCTGACCGATGAGCGGCCGCCGGATCGAGCGCATCGGGCGGGCACTGCCCGGGAACGGCCCGGTCGTGCCGGTGGCGGCAGTGCGGCCGCGGTCGCGGGCGGAGCGCCAGGACGACGAGGAGGCCGACCGCGAGGACGCGCGCCGCGAGCGTGCGCGTGGGGCGGGCGAGACGCCGCAGGCCCCGCGTCCGCCACTCGGCCCGCACGTGGACATCCGCGCCTGAGGGTCCGGCCGCCGCAGCAGCGCGCCCTGCGCCGGGCACCGCCCACACCGCCCGAACGTCGGTTCCCCCGCGCTCTGGGACGGGGAAGCCGACGCTCGACTCCGTCACTCCACGGCCCCGGGCCCGAGCGTCCGTTCCCCCGCGCCCTGGGACGGGGAAACCGACGCTCGACTCCGCGGTCGGCGCCCCGTCCCGCGCGCCTCAACCGGGGCCGTCCGCGGCCGATCACCCCGGGCGTGGACGCCTCGATCATCGTGCCGCTCACCGGCGACCCCGACCGCGCGCTGCGGATGCTCGAGGCGCTCGCCGGACTACCCGAGGAGCCGCAGCACGAGGTCGTCCTCGTCGACGACGCCTCGCCGGACCTCGGGCCGCTGCTCGCCCGCGTCGCCGGTGACGTGACCGTCGTCCGGCTGCCCGAGCGCGTCGGCAGCGCGGGCGCCGTCCGCGCCGGCCTCGAGCGCGCATCCGGGAGGGTCCACGTCGTCCTCGCCGAAGGGACGCTGGTGCACCCGGCCGCGCTCACCGCGCTGATCGACGCTCTCGCCGACGACCGCATCGCTGCAGTCACGACCGGCGCGCGGCACCCGACCGCCGCCCGAGCCGTCGCCTGGGCGGCAGGTACCCCGCGCCTGCACGTCCCCGACGCGCCCGACGACGGCATCGTCGCCGCGCTCTGCTGCGCGCTCGCCGCTCGCGGCCCGGTCGTCGCGGTGCCCCTGGCGATCGCGGTCGACACCGCGAGCCCCGTCGCCGACCACGTCCCCCGCGCCCGCAGCGCGCCCGGGACCGCGATCGAGGTCAGCGTCGTCATCCCGACCCTCGACGCGGCCGCCGACCGTGTCCGCGCGTGCGTCCGCGCGCTCCAGCGCCACACCGACGCGCCCCACGAGCTGATCGTCATCGACAACGGCGCGCCGCCGCAGGGCTTCACCGACCCGGTCAACGCGGCGCTGCGCGCGGCCCGGGGCGACTACCTCGTGGTCTGCAACGACGACGTCCTGGTCGACCCGGGCTGGTGGCCGCCGCTCCGCGCGACGCTCGACAGCGGCGGTGAGGACGCGCCCGCCGTCGTGTTCCCCCGCACGGTCGACAGCGCCATGCGCGAGGACTTCGCCGCGTGGTGCTTCGCCTTCCCGCGCGAGACGCTGACCGGCTTCGCCGCCGCCCCCGGCGAGTTCCTGCATCCGGAGCTGCGCGTCTGGTTCCAGGACACCGACCTGCTCGCGCGGCTGCGCGCCGCCGCCCGCCCGCCGCGCCTGGTCCCCGAGTCCACCATCCGGCACGGCCTCAGCGAGACGGTCGCCTCACCGGACCCCGTGCTCCGCGCGTGGATCGACGCGCAGATCGTCCGCGACCGCGCGCGCTTCGAGCAGCTCCACGGCGCCGGCGTCCCCGGGGCCGCCTGCTGACCCGGCGACCCTCAGCCGGTCGCGCGGAGCGCACCCGCGGGGCGCAGCGACCGGGGACGCTGCTCCGGCGCCACCCGATCGTCCTCGCGCGGCAGCGCCCGCACGCACGCCAGCCCCACGAGCGGCAGCAGCACGATCAGCTCGAGCGGCGCCTTCGGCCCGGCGGCGTCCGCCAGCGGGCCCATCGCAGCGGCGGCCAGCCCGCCGACCCCGATCGCCAGGCCGAGCGTCACCCCGGACGCGACGCCGAGGTGGTTCGGCAGGTAGGCCTGGCCCATCACGACCGAGATCGAGAACGTCGCGATCGCGATCAGGCCGACGAGCCCGAGTGCGACGGTGGCCAGCACCGGGCCGCCTAGCAGGAACAGGATGAGGAGCGGTGCCTGCAGGGTGAAGGACGCGAGCAGCAGCGGTCGCCGTCCGAAGCGATCGGCGAGCCGCCCGCCCACCAGCGTCCCGATCGCCCCGGCGACGAGGTACGCGATCAGCGCGGTCTCGCCGGCGGCCTCGGAGGTGTGGAGGACGTCGACGAAGTAGAGCGGGACGAACGTCATCAGCACGAAGTAGACGATCGAGCGTGCGGCCACCGCACCGGTCAGGATCCCGAACGCACGCCAGTCGTCCTGCGGTGGTGTGGACGTGCGCCCGGTGCGGTCGGCCTTCGCGGCGAGTGCGGTCGCCGTCGCCGTCGCGTGTGCGGTCGCCCGGGCCCGTGCGACGCGCAGGCGCGGCAGGTCGCGCGCCGTCAGCACCGCTCCCGCCAGGCCGGGCAGCGCAAGCAGCAGCGTCGCGTGCAGGCCGAAGGGCAGGACGGTCACGAGGACCAGCAGCGGGCCGAGCGCCCAGCCGGCGTTGCCACCCACGCTGAAGTAGCTCATGCCGGTCGCCTTGCGCTCGCCGGCCGCGTAGGCGGCGGCGCGCGAGCCCTCGGGGTGGAAGGCCGCGACGCCGAGGCCGGACACGAGCACCGCGACGAACGCGGCCGTGGGAGAGTCGACGAAGCCGACCACGGACAGCCCGACGGCGGCCACGACGAAGCCCGCCGGCATCAGCCACGGCGCCGGCCGCTTGTCGGACAGGTGCCCGAAGACCGGCTGCACGATCGAGCTGGACAGCGTGGCGGCGAGGACGAGCAGGGAGCCCGTCCCGTACGACCAGCCGTGCGCGGCGAGCAGGAACGGGAGCAGCGCGGGAACCGCGCCCTGGTAGACGTCGCACAGCGCGTGCGCGACAGCGAGGCGGGTCATCTGCGGACGGTCGAAGGGGACGGCGGGCGGCACGAGCCGCTTCATATTGCGGGCTGCGACCCATAACGACAAAGACGTATCGGGACTATGCTCCAGAGCGGATCGTTATATGGAGCTCCGTCAACTGCGCTACCTGGTCGCGATCGTCGACCACGGCACCTTCACCGCGGCGGCCGAGGCCCTGCACGTCGCCCAGCCCGCGCTGTCGCAGCAGATGCGGCGCCTGGAGGCGGAGGTCGGGCTGCCGTTGCTCCGCCGCGCCCCGCGCGGCGTCACCCCCACCGACGCGGGCGGGCTGCTCGTCGCCCGTGCGCGCCGGGTGCTGTCCGAGCTCGACGCCGCCACCGCGGAGCTCGACGAGCTGCAGGGACTGCTGCGCGGCCGCGTCGTGCTCGGCGCGATGGGCTCGCTCGGGCCCGTCGACCTGCCCGCGCTGCTCGCGCGGTTCCACGCCGAGCACCCCCAGGTCACGCTCGAGGTGAAGGAGGAGCCCACGGCCGAGCTCGTCCGGCTGCTGGCGGCGGACGCGGTCGACCTCGCGTTCGCCACGCGCCAGCCCGCGCTGCCGTCCGGCGTGGTCGAGCAGGTCATGGCGCACGAGGACCTCGTCCTCGTCGTCGCGCCGGACCACCCGCTGGCCGGCCGGCGCAGCCCGGTGCGGCTGGGCGTGCTGGCCCAGGACCCGTGGATCGCGTTCAAGGGCGGCACCGGCCTGCGCCAGGCGATGGACGCCGCGACCGCCGCCGCGGGCGTCCGGCCGCACGTCGCGTTCGCCTCCAACGAGCTCGACCGCGTGCTGGCGCTCGTTGCGCGCGGCCTCGGCGTGTCCGTCGTCCCGCGGTCCACCGCCATGGCCGCACGGGACCCGATCGCGATCGTCGACGTCACGCCCCGCCTGCGCCGCGAGATCGTCCTGCTGTGGCGCGAGGACAGGCCGCACGCCCCGGCTGCTCGCGCGCTGCTGGCGCTGATACGGCGCCCGGCCGCCCCCGCCGTCCACCCCTGACTGGACACCGGCTCAAGGCCGCGGGGGACCTGGCCGACAACCCCGTCTGTAAGGCAAGAAGGAACCCCACGGACGGGGTTCCGGGACGCAAAACCCACGTCATCAAGGAGAGATGGCCATGTCCCTTCGCATTCAGAACAACGTCGAGGCGTTTCAGGCTCACCGGACCCTCAACGCGACTGCCAACGCGCAGTCGAAGTCGATGGAGAAGCTGTCGTCCGGCTTCCGTATCAACAGCGCATCGGACGACGCCGCCGGCCTGGGCATCTCCGAGAAGATGCGCGGCCAGATCCGCGGCCTGGCGCAGGCCCAGCGCAACATCGAGGACGGTGTCTCGATGGTGCAGACGGCGGAAGGCAACCTGGACGAGGTGCACTCGATGCTCCAGCGCGTCCGGGAGCTCGCCGTCCAGTACAAGAACGGCTCGCTGAGCTCGACCAACCAGGCGGCGATCCAGACGGAGGTCAACAACCTCGCGTCGGAGATCTCCCGGATCGGCACGTCGGCGCAGTTCAACGGCATCAACGTGCTGTCGTCCGCGTCGTCGGTGACGTTCCAGGTCGGGTCGAATGACGGCAACACGATCTCCGTGGCGATGGTCAGCCTCGGGGCGACCGTGGGCACGTCCTTCTCGACCCTCAGCAGCGCGACGGCCCTGACGGACATCGACGCGGCGATCGACAACGTGTCGGCTGCCCGTGCGACGTTCGGTGCGGTCCAGAACCGCCTCGAGCACACCCTGAGCGTCTCGGCGACCACCCAGGAGAACCTGATCTCCGCCGAGTCCCGCATCCGCGACGTCGACATGGCGGACGAGATGACGAAGCTCACGAAGAACCAGATCCTGACGCAGGCCGGCACCGCGATGCTCTCGCAGGCCAACCAGGCCCCGCAGTCCGTGCTGTCCCTGCTGCGCTAGCGCGCGGCGCAGGCAGCCAGGCGGCGGGTGACGTCGACCCGCCGCCCCTCCCACCGGCAGGACCGGTGTCTGCAGGACCGTCGCGCGCGCCTGGCAGCGGGCGCGACGGGCTGGGCGCAGGACGTTCCCGCCGGGCCGGCATGCCCGGCGGGAGGGACGGATCCGGCGACGGGCGGCCCCAGGCGACTGGGGCCGCCCGTTCGCCGTTCCACGTGCAGGCTTCTTTTGCGACCCCGCCCGGAATATGGTTCGTCCATGCACAAGCTACGAACTCTGGCGACGCTGCTCGCCGTCACCCCGGCGCTGGTCGTCGCCGGCTGCGGGTCGGACGACGACGGCGGCGGGGACGCGAAGCCGTCCGGCACGCCGGCCGAGGTCCTGAAGCAGGCGTCCGCGGCGCTCGCCAAGGTCGAGAGCGTCCACTTCGAGGGGACCGCGACGGACAAGGACGGCCCCGGCACCGTCGGCGGCGACGCCCACTCGGACGGCTCGGCCAAGATCACCCTCGAGCAGCAGGGCGGCAAGGCGGAGATCCGCGTGGTGGGCGACAAGGCCTACATCAACGCCGACACCGCCTACTGGACCACCAGCGCGAACGCGGAGACCGCGGCGAAGGCGGCGGACAAGTGGATCTCGCTGCCCGCGTCCGAGCTCGGGCCCAGCATCACGCGCTTCAACCCCGAGACGCTGGCCTACTGCCTGGCGAAGGATGCCGGCACGCTGAAGGACGGTGGCACGGGCGAGGTCGACGGCGAGGACGTCCGGATCCTCACCGGCGACGGCTCCGCGCCGGGCAGCTCGCCGGGCCGGCTGTCGGTCGCCAGCGAGGGCGAGCCGTACCCGCTGCGCTCCGAGCAGCTCGGCAAGGAGAAGCCGGGCGGCACGAAGGACCCGCGCTGCGACGACGACGACGGCGAGGCCGACACGACCACGAAGTCCGACATCAAGCTGAGCGACTTCGGCAGCGCGCCGAAGGTGACCGCGCCCGCGAACGCGATCGACGCCGCCTCGCTCGGCTAGCCGCCCAGCCCCTTCAGCGACCCGGGTCCCGTGGGTGCACAGCGTGCCGCGGGACCCGGGGACCTGCCCGTAGGGTCACCCGGGCGGGGACCTCAGCGGATGACGAGCGGCTGCAGGCGCCGGATCAGGCCGAAGTAGCGCACCGGCGCGACGCGCTGCAGCAGGTCCATCGCCTTCGCGTCCGGCCCGATGAGGCAGCGGTCCTGGCCCTTGTCGACCGAGCGGAGGATCGTCTTCGCGGCCTGGTCGGGGGTGGTGCGGGCGATCTTCTCGAAGTCCTTCTTCAGCTGCTCGCCGCCGTCGGTCCGCCCGAGGTTGTCGACGTGGTGGCGGCCACTGTTGACGATGTTCGTCTTGATGCCGCCGGGGTGCACGCAGATCGCGCGCACGCCCGTCCCGTGCAGCTCGTGCCGCAGCGACTCCGTGAAGCCGCGGACCGCGAACTTCGACGCGTTGTAGGCGCTCTGGGTCGGGAAGGCGACGATACCGAAGATGCTCGAGATGTTCACGATCGCGCCGGAGTCCTGCTCCTGCAGGATCGGGAGCCACGCGTCGGTGCCGTGGACGACGCCCCAGAAGTTGACGTTCATGACCCACTCGAAGTCCTCGGTGGACTGCCCGGCGACGGTCTGCGACAGCGCGACGCCGGCGTTGTTGACCACGAGCCCGATCGGCGCGGTCGCCCACTCGCGGACCTCGGCGGCGAGCTGCTGGTGGGCCCAGCGGTCGCTGACGTCCATGACCTTCGTGAGCACGGGGACACTCAGGGCCTCGGCGGTCTCCTGCAGGCCGTCCGCGTTCTGGTCGACGAGGACGAGCGGGCAGCCGCGGGCGGCGAGGTTCTGGGCGAGGCCCCGGCCGATGCCGGAGCCGGCGCCGGTGATGACGGCGACACGGCCGTCGACGAGCGTGGGGGAGGACATGCGGCGGAATGTACATGAGTGTTCATTCGAGCGGCCGGGGCGTCCCACCGATCTCGCTGACCCCGGGTTCCGCACCCGCTGCGGTGCCCGAAGTCCGGATGACCCCGCGATTCAACCCGTGCGCGCCGCCGCCGACTATCCGGTCTGATGAGCGTCGAGGCCGTGCTGGCCCGCATCTCCGAGCTCCAGGGCGTGCTCTCGCCCGCGGCCGCCCCCGTGTCCGCGCCGGCGTCGTCCGCCGTCGCCGCCCCCGGTGCGACCGACGGCGGGACCTCCTCGTTCGCGGCGATGCTCGGCCAGGCCGGGGCGACGGGGACAGCCACGCCCGGGACGACGGCCGCGCTGCGCGGCGCCACCACGCTGCCGGTCGGTGGAACCATCGGGACGGGGGCGGTCACCGGTGCGACCGCGTTGGCTGTGCCGGGGGCGAGCGACCCCGGTGCCCGCATGGTGGCGCTCGCCCAGGGGGAGCTCGCGGCCGGCATCGCCGAGCAGCCGCCGGGCTCCAACGACTCGCCGCGCATCGCGCAGTACCGCACCGCCACGACCCCGGGCGGGGTCGGCCCGTGGTGCGCGTACTTCGTCAGCTGGCTCGCGAACCAGGCCGGCGTGCCGGTCGGCGAGGCCGGGCAGGGCTTCGCGAACGTCGACGCGCTCGCCGCCTGGGCGCAGCGCACGGGCCGTGCGACGCAGACCCCTGCTCCCGGCGAGCTGATCGTGTGGGACGAGCACATCGGGCTCGTGACCGGTGTCGACCCCGACGGCTCGATCCACACGATCGAGGGGAACTCCTCCAACAAGGTCTCCGCCCGGACGTACGGCCCGGGCGGAGGCGGTGCGCTGACCTACGTCAAGCTCGGTTAGCCGAGCTTCGCGTCCATCGTGATCTCCTTGACCCCGGCCAGCGCCTTGCTGACGGGACAGCCGGCCTTGGCCTCCTCGGCGTGCTTGAGGAAGTGCTCCTCGCTGAGGCCGGGGACGACGCCGACGACGGTCAGCGCGATGCTGGTGATGGTCGGGCCGTCGTCGAGCAGGCGCAGCTGCACCGCCGCGCTCGCCTCGACGGAGGTCGGGTTGTGGCCCGCCTCGGCGAGGATGTTCGAGAGCGCCATCGAGAAGCAGGCGGCGTGGGCAGCCGCGATCAGCTGCTCGGGGTTCGCGCCCGGGCCGTCCTCGAACCGCGACTTGAACGAGTACTGGCCGGTGATGTCCTCACCGGCGGTGAAGACGCCCTTGCCGCCCTTCAGATCGCCTTCCCACTTCGCGTGGCCCTTCGATGCCATGTCGGTCTCCCTCGGTTGCGGATGAACTGAGGTGAACCTAGCCGCACGGCGCCGCACCGAATCATGGACCGGTCGGGATGGCGCCCTGCCGCAGGGACCCGCGCGGTTCAGCCGGCGCGGAGGCCCGACTTGTCCCCGGTGATGCCGAGCGACGGGACGGTGACCGTGCCGCCCGCGTCGGTGACGGTCCCGATGACCGCGGCCCCCGGGTGGAACTTCTCCAGGCCGGCGACCGCGTCATCCGCCCGGTCGGCCGGGACGACGCAGACGAAGCCGCAGCCCATGTTGAAGACCTCCCACATCTCGGCGACCGAGACGCTCCCGTGCTCCTGGATCAGGCCGAAGATGGGCGTGACGGGGAGCGGTGCGTCGATGGTCCAGCCGAGGCGGCCGTTACCCAGCCGCAGGAGGTTCGTCAGCCCGCCGCCGGTCAGATGGGCGAGGCCGTGGACCGGGACGTCGCTGCGGATCAGGTCCATGATCGCCCGCACGTAGATGACGGTCGGCTCGAGCAGCGCGTCGAGGATTGACGCCCCGCCGAGCTCGGCCGGGGTCGCGTGCACGTCCAGCGCGGGGTGGGTCGGGCTGTCGTCGAGCAGCGCGTGGCGTGCGAGCGTGTAGCCGTTGGAGTGCGGGCCGCTCGCGGGCAGGCCGATGATCGCGTCGCCGGGCTGGGCGTCCGCGCCCGTGATGACGGCGTCCAGCGCGACCGTGCCGAACGCCGTGCCGCACAGGTCGAAGCCGTGGGGGGACGGGTGGCCGCGGATCAGCTCCGGGATGACCGCGAGCTCGCCGCCGGGGATCTCGATGTTGGCCTGCTGGGCGCCGACCTTGAGGCCCTCCGCGATGCGGCCGAGGGCGGTGGCGTCGGCCTGCTCGACGGCGAGGTAGTCGACCATCGCGATCGGCTCCGCGCCGACGCAGATGATGTCGTTGACGTTCATCGCGATGCAGTCGATGCCGACGGTCTCCAGCCGGTCGGCCTGCTCGGCGAGGACGAGCTTGGACCCGACCCCGTCCGTCGAGAAGGCGATCCCGAGATTCGGCGCGACCCGCAGCACCGAGGCGTAGTGCCCGGACGGCAGCACGGAGGCGCTGGGGCGGTCCAGCTCGATCGTCGACAACACGCGGACGAGGGCGCCGACGCCCTCGTCGGCCTGCGTGGTGTCGACGCCGGCGGCGGCGTAGCTCTCAGACATTCGGGCCGATGCTCCCAGACGCGGCGGACCGGAGGCGCTGCGGGTGCGCGGCAGGCGGCGACGGCGGGTCGACGGCGGTCGGCGGCCATCGGCGGCGACGCGGATGGTCGGCGCGCGAACCCTGGGGTCGTCCGGAAGCCGCTCCTCCGGCCGACCCCCGCCCGAGAACCTGAACCAGGGTTCCGCCATCGCAGAAGCGGCAGATCTCCGGACGAGCGTTGTGCAACTGCGTCGTTGGTGATTTCTCCACCGGTCGCGTGTCGATTCGGCGCAGGCGCCTCGGCGACCGTCGAGCGATGCCCGCCCCCTGGTTCCCCGACGGCTTCGACATCGACCTGCACTCGCCCGGTGCGGGCGCGCGCTTCGATGCCGTGCTGACCGCGCTCGCGGACCGTCAGCACCAGACAGTCTGCGCGAACCAGATCGTCGCCCTCGGGTGGCGACGCGATCGCCTCCGTCCACGCCGGGCCTCCGGCCACATCACGAGGTTCGCTGTGGGCACCTACCTGGTCGGCGCGACGACCGCCTCCCCCCGGGCGTGGCGCGCGGCGGCGATCCACGCAGGCGGGGCGGGCGCCGTGCTGGCCGGACTGACGTCGGCGGCGCACCTGGGCGGTGACGTGCGCGAGCCGCATCGCGTCCAGATCGTCGTACCGCCCGGCGGACGAGTGCAGCGGGCGCGTGTGGCGGCACGGGATGCCGTCGTCCACGACCACGAGCGCATGATCTTCGACGGCCTGCCGTGCATGACGTGGGCGCGCACGCTGCTCGACCTCGCGGCCTACCGCCCGCGTCAGGAGCTCGAGCACGTCTGGCACGACGCGATCTACCGGCGCCGGCTTGACGACGAGGCGATCGTCCGCGTCCTGAGCGAGCATCGCGGTGAGCCCGGGATCGTCGCGTTCCGTGCCTTGTGGGAGCGCCGGCTCCTCGCGATCGGCCGCTCCGCCAACAAGCTCGAGTCCGACCTGCGGGACATCGTCGTCGAGGCGGGTCTTCCCGAACCGCGCCGCAACGTCCGGCTCCGGATCGACGGCGCGACCCTTCGTCCCGACCTCTACATCCCCGAGCGCAAGCTGGCGATCGAGACCGACGGCAAGGACGGGCACCGGGACCCCGAGCAGCAACTCGTCGATGCCGAGCGGGACGCGCTCTACCGCAGGCTCGGTCTCGAGCCGGTCCGCTACGCCTGGTGGCCGGTCACCTATCAGCGGCCCGGAGTGGAGGCTGACTTCGCGCGGTTCGAGGCGGAGTGGCAGCGCACGGGCGGGACGTGGACCGCGGAGGACCCGATGCCGCGCTTTCGGTACGCCCGAACCTCCTCGTGACGTCGTCAACCGGAGATTTGCGGCTCCATACGCGGCAGAACCCTGAGTCAGCTTGATCGGGTGCGGCCCGTGGGTCGTCAACCGAAGATCTGCGGCTCCAGGAGCGGCAGAACCCTGGGTCACCTTCGCGCGATGCTCGCGCTGGGCGGCCGCGCCCCGCAGGTCAGCGGCGGCGGGCGCGGGCCAGGACCAGGGCCGCCAGCGCCGTCCTGTACGCCGCGTACGGCAGCAGGGAGCGGTCCCGCTCCACCTGCCGGATCAGCCACGTGGACGCGAGCGTCGACAGGAACGACGCCACCACCCCCGCCGCGAACCGCCCCAGCAGACCGGGCGGCAGGCCCCGCTTGGCCAGCCGCGTGCCCTTTAGCGCCGTGGCGCCCACGATGACCGGGAGCGCGACGTGCCGGGACAGCGCGTTCGCGTCCTCGCGCCCGAAGCCCCGCCAGCGCGACGCCGCCAGCGTCATGCCGTTCCGCGACGCGCCCGGGATCAGCGCGCACGCCTGCGCGACGCCGAGCCACAGCGCGTCGACCGCGCCCGCGTCCTCACGCGCCCGGGCCGCACCGCCGGCGCCGGCCCGCGCGCGCCCCACGCGATCGGTGCCCGGGCCCGCCAGGTCCGCGGCCGCCATGCAGATGCTGCCCGCCACCAGGCCCCACGCGATCGACGCGGGCGTCCCCAGGCGCTGCTCGATCGACCGCTCCAGCGTGAGCCCGGCCACCGCCGGCACCGCGAAGGACAAGGCGATCAGCTCCAGGCGGCGACGGTCCAGCCCGCGGGCCGCGTCGCCGACCTCGCCCCGGAGCGCGATCAGCAGCGCGGCCGCGGTTCCGGCGTGGAGGGCGACCTCGAAGGCCTTGCGCAGCTCCGCGTCGAGCTCCTCGTACGGCCAGCCCGCGAGCCAGGGGACCAGCGTGATGTGGCCCGACGAGGAGATCGGGAGCAGCTCGGCCGGTCCGTGCAGGACGCCGAGGAGGACCGCATGCCGGAGCGGAAGGGCGTCCAGCGGATCGGTCCCGCCGGGCGTCCCCATGGGATCAGGCCGCGTCCGGCGCCGGCGACGTCGTCCCGCCGCCGCCGTCCCGCCCGCGGTACCAGCGGATCACGAGGTACGCGAAGCCGATGATGATCGCGGCGACGATCGCGTAGTCCACGTAGTGCAGCTGGTTCTTGATGTCCTCCCAGTTGTCCTTGGCGGACTTGCCCGCCAGGGTCAACCCGAAGTTCCACGGCAGCGCGCCCAGGAAGGTCAGGATGCTGAACCGGACCAGGGGCATCTTCGCCGCGCCGGCCGGGAAGGAGATGAACGTCCGGACGACGGGCATCATCCGCGAGAAGAACACCGCGGGCGTCCCGTACTTCTCGAACCAGCGGTCGCCCCAGGCCAGGTGCGACTCGGACAGGTGGAAGAACTTCAGGTGCTTCTCGAGCACCTCGTCGCGGCCGTAGTAGCCGATCGCGTAGGCGACCCAGGACCCGACGAGGTTGGCGAACGAGGCGACGAGGGTCGCCGCCAGCAGCGTGTACTCGCCCTCGGAGACGTTGAAGCCAGCGAACAGCATCGTCGCCTCGGAGGGGATCGGGATGCCCGCGGACTCGGGCGCCATGAGGATGAAGATCCCCCACAGGCCGAGGTCCCCGACCACGTCCGTGGCGAAGTCCGCGATGGGCTCGGTGATGCTTGCGAGCACCATGACGGCAGGAAGCAAAGTCGTCAGCACTGGCACCGAGGGTACCGGCGAGGCCGGTAGCGTGTGGCGCGCCCATGCCCGTCCCGCTCTTCGATCCCGGCACGCCGCTGCGCCCCCTCCGGGGCGAGATCGACGCCGCGATCGCCCGCGTCCTGGACTCCGAGCGGTTCGTCCTGGGCCCCGAGGTGAGCGCCTTCGAGGACGAGTTCGCGGACCACCTCGGCGTCCAGCACGCGGTCGGCGTCGCCAACGGGACGGAGGCGATCACGATCGCCCTGCGTGCCCTCGGCGTCGGTCCGGGGGACGAGGTCGTCGTCCCGTCGTTCAGCTTCTGGGCGAGCGCGGAGGCCATTCCCCCGCTGGGGGCGACCCCCGTCTTCTGCGACGTCGACCCGGCGACCTTCTGCGTCACGGTGGACGGCGTGAAGGCCGCGGTCACGTCGAGGACCAAGGCGATCGTCGCCGTGCACCTGTTCGGCAACGTCGCGCCCGTCCGGCAGCTCGAGGAGGAGCTGGGCCTGCCCGTCGTCGAGGACAGCGCGCAGTCGGCCGGGTCGCTGGGCCCCGAGGGTCGCCCCGGGTCGCTGGGGTCGATCGCCACCTTCAGCTTCTATCCGTCCAAGAACCTCGGCGCGTTCGGGGACGGCGGCGCGATCACCACCGGCGACGGCGCCCTCGCCGAACGGGTGCGCCAGCTGCGTTTCCACGGGTCGCGGGACAAGGTCAGCTACCAGGACGTCGGCTACAACTCGCGCCTGGACGAGCTTCAGGCCGCGATCCTGCGCGTGCAGCTGCCCCACCTGGACGCGTGGGCCGACCACCGCCGCGCCGCGGCCTCGTGGTACGACGACGCCCTTGCCGGCGGCCGCGCCGCCGCCGCCGGCGTCGTCACCCCGACGGCGACGGACGGCGCCCGCCCGGCGTGGCACCTGTACGTCATCCGCCACCCCGACCCGGACGCGCTGCAGCAGCGGCTGCAGGCCCGCGGCATCGAGTCCCGCGGCTACTACCGCCGGCCGATCGACGCCCAGCCCGCGATCGCGAGCGGCGGCTGGGGGCGGACCGTGCCGCTGCCGGGGACGGACGTCGCCGCCGCCGAGCACCTCGCCATCCCGATCAGCGCCGCGATCACGCGCGACCAGGTGGACGAGGTCTGCGCCGCGATCCACGAGCTCGCGTAGCTCCCGCCATGCGCGTCTGGATCGACTTCACGAACTCCCCGCACGTCCTGGTGCTGCGGCCGGTCATCGACGCGCTGCGCGCCCGCGGCGCGACCGTGGAGGTGACGGTCCGGGACTTCGCGCAGACCATCGGCCTGTCCGAGCGCCTCGGCATCGAGCACACGGTCATCGGGCATCACCGCGGTGAGAAGCTCGCGGCGAAGGCGGTCGGCCTGGCGGACCGGTCGACCGCGCTCCTGCGCTGGGCCCGCAAGCGGCCGCGCTTCGACCTCGCCCTCGGCCACGGCTCCAACGACATCAGCGTCGCGGCGGCGATCCTGCGGATCCCCCGGTCGACGATGTTCGACTACGAGTGGGCGACCGTGCAGCACACGATCAACTGCCGCCTCGGCAACGCGGTCGTCGTCCCGGACGCCATCCCGCCGGAGCGCCTGCAGCGCTACGGGGCGACCGCGAAGAAGCTGCAGCGCTACCCGGGGCTCAAGGAGGAGTACTACCTCGCGGACTTCGAGCCCGACCCCGCGGTCCTGACCGAGCTCGGCCTCGATGCCGCTCAGCCGATCGCCGTCGTCCGCACCCCGCCGGTCGTCAGCCTCTACCACCGCTTCGAGAACGACGTCTTC
Organism: Paraconexibacter sp. AEG42_29; assembly: GCF_040581415.1. Lineage (NCBI taxonomy): Bacteria > Bacillati > Actinomycetota > Thermoleophilia > Solirubrobacterales > Paraconexibacteraceae > Paraconexibacter > Paraconexibacter sp. AEG42_29. Next base: position 91,881 of record NZ_CP114014.1, read on the forward strand.
GCCGGCGTCCTGGACCGGCTGCGCGGCACGCAGACCGTCGTCCTCCCGCGCGTGGAGTCCCAGCGCAAGGAGCTCGGCGGCTTCATCGTCCCCGAGCAGGCGATCGACGCGCCGTCCCTGATCGCGCTGGCCGACCTGGTCGTCAGCGCCGGCGGGACGATGAACCGCGAGGCCGTCGCACTTGGGACGCCGGTGTGGACCACGTTCGAGGGGCGCCTCGGCGCCGTCGACGAGCAGCTGATCGCCGCGGGGCGGATGCGCAAGCTCGAGGACGCCTCCGCGCTGGAGCTCGTCAAGCACGACCGCACCGGCGAGGCCGCCCGGATCCGGCGGGACCCGGGGGTCCTCGTCGACATGCTCTGCGCGCCGCTGCGCTGACTACGCTGGCGCCCATGCGATCCCTCCTGGCCGGCGTGGCGCTGGCCGCCGCGGTCCTCGGCACCGTCGCCGCGACCACGCAAGCGCTCGTCCCGCTGCGCCGCCCGCCGGCCGACGCACGGATCGTGCTCGGCTCCGGCATGGCCGGCGCGACCTTGAACCAGCGCACGAGCCCGGTCACGGACGGCGGCCTGAAGCCCGCCCCGTTCAGCTCGTGGGGCAAGCTCCAGGGCGAGTTCTGCTTCGAGGGCACGAGCTGCTCGTGGGTGATCCCTGGGGACGGGGACGTCTTCATCGAGCGCGACGGCCGCTCGCGGCGGGTGCTCATGATCGGCACCACGGCGAAGCGCTGGAAGACGTCCAGGGGCGTCGGGCCGGGGACGTCGATCGCGACGCTCCGGGCGCGCTACTCCGGGCTGACGCGGATGACCACCTGCCAGATCGGCGGGTTCGGCGCGCCCAACACCGGCTACCGCCTCGGGCAGCACTCGTTCTTCGGCACCGCTGCCGGGAAGGTCACCGTCGTGTACGTGACCCGCTACGCGATCAGATCGGGCTGCTGAGCGCGAACCGCGGCGCTCAGGCGCCGGCCCAGCCCCCGGCGCGCAGCGTCTCGCGGAGGGTCGCCTCCACCACCACGACGGCCAGGGCGACTCCGCCGGTCCATCCGAGCGCACGCAGTGGCTTCGTCGTCAGGACCGCGGCGCCGAGGACGCCGATGATCGCCTGCACACGCAGCGCGTGCAGCGCCTCGTCCTGGTTCCAGACGCCGCCCAGGACACGGCCCTGCAGGTACAGCAGCAGTGCCTCCCCGAGCAGCGCGCCCGTGAGGATCGCGGCCCAGCGCGGGCCGCGGGTCCGGCGCCAGGCGCCGCCCGCCCAGCCGAACGCGGCGCCGACCGGCAGCGCGCCCGCGGTCCAGGCGGCACCGACGCCGAGGGCGTAGTCCCGCGAGGTCCGCTCCTCGACGAGCCCGAAGATCGCGTAGTAGGTGATGACGCCGACCACGAGTGTCGCCGCGCCGGCGATGGCGCCACGCCGCGGCGAGGCAGCGAACGCGCCGATCAGGAACGCGGCCAGCAGCCACGGTCCGCCCAGGGTCCCGGCCCAGTAGAGGAGCGACGACGTCGTGTGGTCGGTCGCGCGGCCCGCGAGCCCGACGACGCCGCCCCCGAGGACGGCCGCCAGCAGGACGACGGGCAGGGTGGGCCGGCGAAGCTCTGGCGGCATCGCGGAGCATCCTCGACGGCGGACCTGAAGCGTGCCTCAACGCAGGCGCGCCGCACGCGCCGGGCGTCGACGCGGTTTGTACGCTTCCGGCCATGCCCGCCCCCGTACAGGCACTGCTCCTGAGCCTGCTCCGCCGCCTGCGAGGCGGGCGCATGCTCGAGGCGGTCCACCGCGTCCCCGGCGTCGACCGGACGTTCCTGGCGACCCGCGGGTACCTCGTGCAGGAGACCGCGCGGTTCGCCGCGTCCGAGCTGCTCGGCCGTCCCGGCGTCCGGCGGTACCACCTGCGCAGCACCGGCCACGCCTGCCTCGTGCGCCACGGGACGTTCGACGTCCGCGGCCTCGACGAGATCTTTTGGCGTGGCTTCTACGACCTGCCGGACGAGGCCGGCGCGGCGCTCGCCGCGCGCCCTGGGCCGGTCCGGATGCTCGACTGCGGCGGGCACGTGGGCCTCGCGTCGCTCTGGGCGCTCAAGGCGTTCGGCGACACGACGCAGATCACCGCGTTCGAGCCCGACCCGGCGAACAACGTGATCCACGACCGCGTCCGCCGGTCGGCCCTCGCCGCGGGCGTCGGTGCCTGGAGCCTGGAGCGCGCGGCCGTCGGCGCGGAGGCGGGGACCACGCGGTTCCACGCGTCCGGCGACGAGAACTCCCGGGCCACGGACGACGGTGAGCTGGAGGTCCCGGTGGTCGACCTGCTCACCCACCTGCCCGGTGCCGACCTGCTCAAGCTCGACGTCGAGGGCGCCGAGTGGCCGATCCTGGCCGACCCGCGCCTTGCCGCCCGCCCGGGGCCGGCCGTGATCGTGATGGAGATCCACGCCGACGGCTGCCCTCAGCCGGACCACCAGGCGGAGGCGACGCGGCTCCTGGCCCTCGCCGGCTACCAGGCAGAGGTCACGGAGGACATGGGCCCGGGCGGGGCGCTCGTCTGCGCCTGGCGCTCGGACGGCTGACGGTCAGCCCTGCGGGAACCAGCGCGCGCGGAAGGCCGCGTCCGCCCGTGTGTACGCGTCGACGTCCCCGAAGCCGCCCTTCGTGTGGTGGATCAGCGGCAGCTGCTCCACCCAGACCTCCCGCCCCGCCGCCCGCGCGGCGAAGCACAGCTCGGCGTCGTAGCCGTGGAAGCCGGGGACGGCCACCGCGGAGCCGTAGCGGAGCGAGTCGATCGTCCACGGCGAGAGGACCATCAGCAGCCCGTCGACGCTGTCGACCGGGCACGGGTGCCGCCCGAAGTCGACGGTCCCGCGCGTCTCGACGACGTGGCCCGCGCCCTCGCCCTCCCACCACGCGAGCGACCGCACGTCCGTCGCGCCGACCGCTCCGATGACCGCGGCCGCCGGCGACGCGTCCAAGCGGGCGCGGACGGTGGAGCAGAACGCGGGGTCCAGCAACTCCACGTCCTCGTGCATCAGCACGAGCGCCTCGACGTCCGGCAGCGCGGCGGTCGCGTCGAGGATCTCGTCGTAGGCCGCGAAGATCGACCCCTGATCCGCCGTCGCCTGGATCAGGACGCTGTCCGGCTCCGCGCACACGCGCAGGCCGGGCAGCGCGCGCGAGCGATAGGTGGCCTCGGAGCCGACGCAGCTGGCAAACACGAACATCGCCCCCGGGTGGTCGGCGCGCAGGCCGGACCCTTGAACACCTGCCGGCGCGCCCATCAGAGGGTTGCAGCGCGCTACGCTCCATCTCGGAATGGATGGGATCGCTGCCAGCACCTACCAGTGCTCCGTCGCCCGCACCGTCGAGGTCGTCGGTGAGCGGTGGACGATGCTGATCCTGCGCGAGGCGTTCCTCGGCGTGAAGCGCTTCGACCACATCCAGCGGGACCTCGGCATCGCGCGCAACATCCTCAGCGACCGGCTTGGCAAGCTCGTCGACCAGGGGATCCTCGAGAAGCGCCGTTACTCCGAGCGGCCACCGCGCTTCGAGTACCGCCTGACCGCCAAGGGCCGCGATCTCTATCCGATCGTCGTCACGCTGATGCAGTGGGGCGACAAGTACACCGCCCCGGACGGCGCCCCGGTCGAGCTGACGCACATCGAGTGCGGCCAGATCACCCAGCCGCAGCTCACGTGCGACTGCTGCGGCAAGCCGGTCCACGCGCTGAACGTGCGCCCGGTCGCCGGTCCCGGGCTGCGCGCCGACGCCGCCTGAAGCACGCCGGCGGTCGGGGAGCTGACCGGTCGCGCTGCAGCCTCGTGACCAGTCACGCGTTTGTATCGAAAATAGAGCGAGTTACTGCTACGGTGCGGCGCTCTTTGTGCATGGACGCACCCACGCAGCTTGAGCCCCTCCGACGACACCCCCACAGCAGGTCCGCGGTCCCCTCGGCCGCGGGGTGTCCCGGCCGTGCGGCGGCCGATCGGTCCTGGGGTCACCGGCAAGGGAACGGGGATCGTGCTGACCCCGGTCGCGCTCGACGACCTGCGGCGCGTCGGCGGCCTGCTGGAGACCGAGATCGAGCGGACCGCGCGCGAGCAGGGGCGCGGCCAGCGGGCCCCGGTCCACCACGTCGCCCGGCCCCACGGCTCTCCCGTCCGCCGGCCGATCGGCGCCGGTGCCGTGGCCAAGCCCGGCGGCTGGCTACCGCCGCGCCGGCCGGTCCACCGCCCCGAGCCGCCCCGGGGGTCCGGCGCGCTCGACCTCTTCGGCTCGGGGTTCTGCCGCGAGCTCGGGGTGCTGCCGCTGTCGGTCCGCGACGGAGTCGTGACGGTCGGCCTGGCCGACCTCGGCGACGAGTCCGCCCGCGCGGCCGTCGCGCGGATCGCCGACGGCGCCGGGCTCGGGGCCCGGTTCATCCAGCTCGGCGCGACCGAGCTGCAGGTCGCCCTCGACCGCCTCGTCCCGCCGGTCTCGTTCGAAGCGCCACCGTCCCCGACGGCGACGCCGACCGCGCCGGAGGTCGACGAGCCGCCCACGTTCCACACCGAGCCGCCGGTGCCGTCGCCCGGTCCGCGGGCGCCGAAGCGGCTGGTCGTCGTCCCGCCGATCGAGGCAGGGCTCGAGGGCCTCGTGGTCGAGGACCCGCCCGCCTTCGACGCGCCCACGGAGCCGTCGGCGATCCCCACGCCCCCCGGCGACGCGGTGGACGACGCCGCGACCGCCGGACCGCCCCCGAGCTTCGTGCCCGCGCCGTCGCCGGCCGTCGAGGAGTCCATAGAGGTCGAGGTCGACGAGGCGCCCGAGGACGACGTCCCTGCGAGCGCCCTCGGCCAGCAACTCGTGGCCGGCGGCCAGCTGGCGAAGGCGGACCTCGCGGCGGCGCTCACCGAGCAGGAGCGGACCGGCGACTACCTCGGGCACATCCTCACGCACTCGGGGCTCGTCGACGAGCTCGAGATCGGCGCGGTCCTGGCCCGGCAGGCCGGCCTGGCCCTCGTCGACATCGAGTCGATCGAGGTCGACGAGGACCTGGTCCGGCTCGTGCCCCACGAGCTCGCGCTCCGGCACCTCGCGATGCCGTACCGCCGGGTCGAGGACGGCCGTGTCCTCGTGGCGACCGCCGACCCGGACAACATCGCCGGCCTCGAGCTGGTCGAGGAGTACGTCGGCCACCCGATCGCGATCGTCGTCGCCACCGACACGGGCATCGACAACGTCCTGCAGCGGATCCACAGTGCCGACCACATCGAGACGGCGATCGCGCAGCTGCGGTCCTCGCGCCCGGAGGAGTCGGCGTTCAAGGTGATCTCGACGGGCCAGAAGCGCTTCGGCATCGCGGTCCTCGCGCTGGGGCTCCTGTCGTTCGTGCTGTCGCCGATCCTCGCGTTCGTGGTGTTCAACCTCGCCGCGAGCTTCTTCTACCTCGGCTTCTCCTTCTACAAGCTGCTGCTGGCCTACAACTCGCTCGGCCACGACAACGAGAAGCACATCAGCAAGGAGCAGCTCGACGCGCTCGACGACTCCGACCTGCCGGTCTTCACGATCCTGATGCCGATGTACCGCGAGGCGGAGGTCGTCCCCAAGCTCGTCAACGGCATCGCAAAGCTCGACTACCCGCGGACGAAGCTCGACATCAAGCTGCTGCTCGAGGAGGACGACGACGAGACGCTGCCGGCGATCGAGAAGCTGAACCTGCCGCCGCACTTCCGCGTCGTGATCGTCCCCGACGCGCTGCCGAAGACCAAGCCGAAGGCGTGCAACTACGGCCTGCTGATGGCCCGCGGTGACATCACGGTCATCTACGACGCCGAGGACGAGCCCGACCCGGACCAGCTCAAGAAGGTGGTCGTCGCGTTCAAGCAGTCCGACCCGGCGACGGTCTGCATCCAGTGCAAGCTCAACTACTACAACCGCACGCAGAACCTGCTCACGCGCTGGTTCACGACCGAGTACTCGATGTGGTTCGACGTGTTCCTGCCGGGCCTCGACGCACAGGACGCGCCGATCCCGCTCGGTGGCACCTCGAACCACTTCATCACCGACGAACTGCGTCGCCTGGGCGCCTGGGATCCGCACAACGTCGCCGAGGACGCCGACCTCGGCATCCGGCTGAACAAGGCGGGCTGGCGCACCGCGGTCGTCGACTCGACGACCTACGAGGAGGCCAACCCCGATCTGCACAACTGGATCCGCCAGCGCTCGCGCTGGGTGAAGGGCTACCTGCAGACGTACCTGGTGCACATGCGCCACCCGTTCCAGCTCTGGCGCGCGATCGGGACCAAGCGCTTCCTGTCCTTCCAGCTGACCGTCGGCGGGACCGCGTTCGGGTTCCTGCTGAACCCCGTCTACTGGGGCCTGACGACGCTCTGGCTGCTGACCGAGGCGGGCCTCATCCGCCAGCTGTTCCCAGGGGTCGTCTACTACCTGGCGGCATCGGGGCTGTTCGTCGGCAACTTCGTCTTCACGTACCTCAACGCGGCCGGCTCGATGCGCCGCGGCTACTTCGACCTCGTCAAGTTCGCGCTGTTCTCGCCCGTCTACTGGGCGCTCATGAGCTGGGCGGCGTGGAAGGGCGCCATCCAGCTCATCACGAACCCGCACTACTGGGAGAAGACGATCCACGGCCTCGCCGAGCGCAGCGAGGACCATCCCGAATGAGTACCGTCGTCCCCCCGGACGAGGTCGTCGTCCGCAAGGGGCTTCCGGGGAAGATCCCGGCCCGGGTCGCCCGTGACCACCGGCACAACCGCCTGCGGCTGCGTCGCCCGCGGATCAAGGCCCGCACGTACGAGTCCGTCGGCCTCTTCGTGCTGCTCTACGGGGTCTACCTCGCACTCGGGTACCGGGTCGTCTACCAGCAGCACCTCGTCGTGTTCGATGCGACGGCGCGGCTTGCCCACGGGTACTTCGTGTGGTGGAACAACCCGCCGAAGCTCGCGGCGATCGGCTTCATCTGGGCGCCCCTGTCGACGCTCGTGTTCCTGCCGTTCACGCTGGTCAAGCCGCTCGCCACCTCGCTGATGGCGCTGCCGGCGACATCAGGCTTCTGGATGGCGCTGATGTTCGTCACGTTCCTGAGCCTGATGCGGTTTCTCGGCCTCAGCGCGCTGCAGCGCTGGGTGATCATCCTGCTCGTCGCGCTCAACCCGATGATGCTGTTCTACGCGATCAACGGCATGAGCGAGGCCCCGTTCATGGCCTTGACCGCGATCGGCGTGAGCTACTTCGTGCGCTGGCACATGACGCGCGAGCCGCACCACCTCAGCATCTGCGCCATGGGCCTGACGATGGCCGCGCTGTGCCGCTACGAGCTGCTCGTCTTCGCGCTGATCGTCGCGGTCGCCATCCCGGTGACGCTGTTCGTCCGGCGGCGATCGCAGGACGAGATCGAGGGCAGCATCCTCGCCTACGTCGGGCCGCTGTTCTACGGCATCGGCCTGTGGTGCTTCTTCAACTTCCTGATCCTCGGCGACCCGATCTACTGGTTCCGCAAGCAGTTCCTCGGGGGGACGACCGACTCGATCACCCCGGGTGCCAGCGGCATGATCGGCGACTCCGGGCAGACCGGCTCGGACGGCACCGCATCCGTCAACCGCGCGCTGACGCCGTTCGACATCATCGAGAAGGTCGTCGACGTCAACCTGCGGCTGTTCCCGCTCGTGCTCGTCCTGATGCCGTTCCTGCTCCTCTACTGGTGGCGGCGGCGGGACTCGCTCGCGTTCTGGCTCATCGCGCTGCTCGGCGCCAACGCGGCCACGAGCGCGCTGCTGATCTTCCGCAGCGACACCGTCGCGCTCCTGCAGCTGCGCTACAACATGCGCGACATCCCGGTCGCCATCATCGCGGGCGCCTGGCTCATCTCGCGGGCGCGACCCGGTCAGGTCCGCAACGGGGCTTTCGCGGCCTTCGCGGCGATGCTGGCGATCTCGATCCCGCTCACGTGGCAGACGATGGAGACCTACCCGTTCCAGTACCTGGAGCGGACGTTCATCGCCGCGCTGGAGACCGGAGAGGACCAGGAGAACAGCGGCACCCGCGGCCAGTACACCGTCGGCAACCGCGACGACAAGGAGATGGCCACCTACATCCGCAGGTACGTGCCGGAGAAGCGGGCGAGCATCCTGACCGACGACGGCCAGACCTTCGGCGTGATGCTCGAGACCGGCCGGCCGCAGATCTTCCGCGACCGCATCGACCAGGGCGACTCGAAGTGGATCATCCCGCTCGAGAAGCCATGGAATCGCGTGCGGTACATCCTCGTCGGTCGCTATCCCCGGTCGCCGTTCGCGATCCAGGACGAGGTCGAGGTGCGGTACCCGGGCCTCGGCGGCCTGGTCGGGCTGACCGCCATCCACGCGAACGACCACTACGTGCTGCTGCGGGTGGCCCGTCGTAAGCCGCTCAACCCCCAGACGCGCTTCGACTCGGTCCTGAACAAGGTCCGCGGCGAGTCACCGCCCCGCCTGTGAGCGGGTCCGGGCTCACGCGGCGGGCGCTGCTCGTCGCCGGCGCCGGCACGGGCGCTGCGCTGCTGAGCGGCTGCGAGGACGACGTGCCGGTCGGGTCCGCGACGGCGAACGACGAGGCGGCGCTGCTGCGCGACCTGGTAGTCGTCGAGCAGGCCCAGGTGGTCGTCTACGAGGCCGCCGCACGCCGCGCCGGCGGCGCGGCACGCCGGCGCTGGACCGCCCAGGCGCAGATCGAGCGCGAGCACCTGCGCGCGATCGGCGACGTGCTCTACCGCCTCGGCGCCCGTGCCCCGAAGGTCGTCACCGGCACGCCGGACCTGCCGCGGCGCGACAGCGAGCTGCTCGGCTACCTCGCCGACCTCGAGGAGCGCTCCGCGGCGGCGTGGCGCAGCGTCATCCCGCGGGTCTCGCAGGACATCGTGCGCATCGCGTGCGTGTCGATCATGGGCGTCGAGATCCGGCAGGCCGTGTGGCTTCGCGTCGCCGCGGGGCAGGCGGCGCCGGCGGTCGCCCCGCCGCCGCAAGCGCTGGCCGATGTCCTGGCCGCCGTCCGCGACACGGCCCGCCTCGCATGAACGACGTGATCGGGCGACGCACGCTCCTGCGCACGGCAGGCGCCGCGGGGCTGGCGGCGCTGACCGCGCCCGCGGTCGCCCGGGCGCAGACCGCCCCGCGCGGCGAGCCGGCGACCCCCGGGGACCGGGCGATCCTGAAGTACATGTTCGACGCCGAGTACATCCAGGTCGCGCTCTACACCCACGCGCTCACGCTGGAGCTCGACCCGCAGGTGGCGGCGTTCGCCCGTGCCGCCCTGGCCCGGCATCGCGTGCACGTGCGGACGCTGAGGGCCGTCAACATCGACGCGGACGTCGTCGTCAACCGGTCCACGGTGTTCGAGTTCGGCGAGCAGGACCAGCAGGGCTTCCTGCTCAACGCCAAGCGGATCGAGAACGCCGCCGCGGCCGGTGCCGGGACGGCGGTCACGCTGATCGAGGACCAGCAGCGCCTGGAGCCGCTGCTCGTGATCCTGACCGACGAGCTGGCGCACGCCGGGTCGGTGGCGCGGCTCCTCGGGGAGCCGGCCGCCGAGGCCGGGCCGTTCGACGACCCGCAGCCCCTGGCGGCGATGCGCCTGATCCTGACGTCCGCGAACTGACGGGCGCGGAGCGCCGGGGCGCAGCGATTACACTGCGGCCGGTGTCGTCCGCCCCTGCGCCGCGCATCAGCGCGATCGTCCCCCTGATCGCGCTGAACGACTACGGGCGGCGCTGCATCGAGGCGCTTCTCCGCCACGACGGCGTCGAGGTGGTCCTGATCCCTGACGAGCGCCCGGACGACCTGGATCCGCGCGTGGTCTGCGTGCCCTCTGGCACTGCGAACACGTCGGTCAAGCGCCAGCTCGGCGTCGAGGCCGCCCGCGGCGAGTACGTCGCCCTCATCGACGACGACGCCCTGCCGGCGGGCGGCTGGCCCGAGGTCGCGATCACCACGCTTGCGGACCCGACGATCGGGGCCGTCGCCGGGCCGTCCCTGACGCCGGACGACGAGCCGTTCCTCGGACAGCTCTCGTTCCGCGTCTTCGCCTCCCCGCTGGTCAGCGGCCCGCACCGCTGGCGCTACTCCCAGGTGGCTGCTCGCGACGTCGACGACGCGCCGTCCGTGAACCTCGTCATGCGACGCGCGGACGCACTCGCCGTCCGCCTGGACACGCCGTGGGCGTTCGGCGAGGACACCGTCCTCTGCGAGCGGATCATCCGGCAGGGCTGGCGGATCCGCTACACCCCGGAGCTCGTCGTGCTGCACTCGCGGCGGCCGCTCTGGCGGGGCCACCTGCGCCAGCTCTACCGCTGGTCTCGCCGCCGCGGGGCGTTCGCCCGGGCAGGCGGCCTGAACTCCCTGCAGCCCTCCTACTTCGCGCCGACGGCGCTGCTGCTCGGCGTCCTCTCCCGGCCGGTGCTGCCGCGGCCCCTGCGTCCGCTCTGGACGCTCGGGGCGACGGGCTACGTGGCGACCTGCGTCGCGGCCGGTTACGACCGCCGCCCCGCCCGCTGGTGGCGGATCGCCGGCGGCATCATGGCGACGCACGTCGTCTACGGGGTCGGCTTCGCGCTGTCGATGCTCGGGCGCAGGCTGCCCGAGGAGGACGCGTGACGCGACGCCCGTCGGTGACGGTCGTGGTCCCCGTCAAGGACTCCGGGCATGTGGTGCGCGGCGCGCTGGACAGCCTCGCCGCGCAGGACTACGACGGTGCGGTCAACATCCTGCTGGTCGACGGCGGATCGCGCGACGACGTGGCCGCGGTCGCCCGCGCCTACTCGGCCACTGTCCTCGCGAATCCGGCGGGCAACGAGGAGGCCGGCCGCGCGGTCGGGGTCGCGGCGGCGACGGGCGAGCTCATCCTGCTGCTCGACGCCGACGACGTCCTGCCCGCCACGGACTGGCTCGGCCGCCTCGGCCGCGCGCTCGACCTGGCGCCGGACGTCGTCGCCGCCGACTGCCTGTTCCACGAGCACCGTCGCGAGGACCCGCCCGTGGTCCGGGTCTGCGCGCTCATGGGCGGCAGCGACCCGCTCGCCGTCGAGCTCGGCTGGGCCGACCGCTGGGCCTGGCACCTGGATCGGTGGACCGGCATGCCGATCCTCGAGGAGGAGCGCCACGGCGACGTGCTGCTCATCCGGATCGACCCGGAGCGACCACCGCCGATGGGGTCCAACGGCTTCCTCGTCCGCCGCGACGCGCTGCTGCAGACCGGCTACGCGCCGTCGTTCATCCACTCCGACTGCGTGGGCGACCTCGCCGCCTTGGGCCACCGCTTCGCCCGCGTGGAGCAGGGCGTCGTCCACCTCTACGCCGAGGACCTCCGCACGTACTGGCGCAAGGCGAACCGGCGTGCGCGCCGCTCGATGCGGGGCGACCCGGTGCAGCGCCGCGGGTACCGCCCGAGCCTGCTGGTCACCGGTCGTCAGGCGCTGTTCTCGGCGACGCTGGTCGGCCCCGCCGTCCTCGCCGCGCGCGGCTACCGCGCGCGCCCGGACCCGGCCTGGGCCCTGTACCCGTTGCTGAGCCTGCTCACCGTCGCCGCCTACGTGCGCGCGCGGCTGTTCGTCGTGCGGGAACGCCTCGCGCGATGAGCCGGGCGCCGGCGATCGGGTCGCAGCACCCGCTGCGGCGACTGGTGCGGCGGGCGGACGACCTCGCGGCCCGCACGCGGGCGCCGGGCGCGCAGCGCAGGCTCGAGCGCGGAGCCCCTCACCAGCGGGCGCTGTGGGCGGAGCGCGCCGCACAGGCGCCTGCGGTCCTCGGACGCCTCACCGCTGCCGCCGGGCCGCCTGCCGGCCCGTGGGAGGGCTACGCCACGGTGATCGCCGCGCTGGTCGCCGGCGGGCTGCCGTGGGACGTCCTGCGCCGGCCGGTGATCCAGGAGACGATGCTCGTCCGCGGCCGCCGGACGCTGGTCGGCGAGCTCGACGTCCTACGGGCCGCGCACGCACCGGCGGCGCTGCGCCGCCTGCTGGCCGAGGACCCGGCCGGCTGCCCGCCCCCGGCGCGCGACACGCCCTGGACCTCACCGACCGCGGTGCACCACCTGCACCACCTCACCCGCTTCGGCCGGTCGACCGGGGCCGACCCGTTCGCGCTGGACGTCGTGGTCGAATGGGGAGGGGGCTACGGGGGGCTCGCGCGCCTCCTGCGCCGCCGCGGAGGCCCGCCGCCGACGCACGTGATCGTCGACCTGCCGGCCGTCCTCGCCCTGCAGTGGGTGTGGCTCGGCACCGTGCTCGGGCCCGACGCCGTCGTGCTCTTGGAGCCCGGGGCCACCCCGACGGCCGGGAAGGTGTCGCTGACCGTCCCGGCCGGGGCGGCCCTGCCACTGGCACCGGACCTGATCGTCTCGACCTGGGGGCTGAGCGAGACGCCGGCCGACGCGCGGCCGCTCGTCGCGCAACAGCTCGGCGGCGCGCGCCACGTCCTGCTGGCGGGCCAGCGCCCCGACGCGCTGTTCCCCGAGGCGGACTGGCCCCTGGACGAGGCGGCCGGCGCGGGCGCGCGGCGCGAGCCGGTCGAGGTCCTCGCCGGGTCGGAGTACGCGTTCCGATGACGCCGAACCGCTCGCGCTGCGCGCTCGGGTTCGGCCGGGCGAACTCGCCCGGGGGCTCGTTCGCCCAGCGCGTGAGGAAGGTCGATCTACCGATGCGCCATTCGCTCTCGTTCGAGCGTCTAGCGGCGGGTCGTCAGGCGGCGGGCTCGGGCTCGCAGCGTCCCGATCAGGAAGCCCACGTTGTCGCGGTCCAGCTTGCGGGCCGCCCGGAGGGCCCAGCGGGCCTGCTCGGCGTAGCGCTCGACCTGCACCTCGCGGCGCTCGCGGGCTGTGAGCGGCCGGAAGCTCCGCGTCAGCCGCTGCTCGTACTCGGCGCCGAAGCCGTCGACCTCCACGAGGCTCGGCACCCAGCCGTCGCCCGGGATCGGCTCGCCCGCGATCAGCGCTGCGTAGAGGCGCTCGAGCTGCCGCGTCAGCAGCATCCGGTCCATGCGCTCGTCGGCGAACACCGCAGCCGCCGCGCCGAAGCGGTCGGCCTTGGCAGGGTCGGCGATGAGGTCCGCGCAGGCTTCGGCGAAGGCGCGCGGATGGTCGGCGATGTGCCCCGTGACGCCCTGCTGCACCTGCTCGATCTGGCCGTTGTCCACCCAGGGCGTCGAGCACGTGACGATCGGCAGGCCGAGGGCCATCGCCTCCGAGATCGCGACCGAGTAGCTCTCCCCGATCTCCGCAGCAGTGACGAAGACGTCGCACGCCATGAACCGCTGCATGACCTGGGCCTCGTCGAACGTCGTGTCCACGAAGCTCACGCGGTCGTGGACGCCGAGGCGCCGCAGCAGCTTGTGCTTGTCCGGTGTCGCGCCGACGTACATGACCTGGACGTCCGGGACGAGCTCGAGCAGGTGGGGGACCATGGTGACGAGCAGGCGCCGCCACTTCGTGTCGTCGTCGCGGCCGATCCGGCCGACGACCGGCCGGTCGGGGTCGAGACCCAGTGCCAGCTTGGCCGCGCGGCGCTCCGGAGCGGCGGCGCGCAGGCCCGGGATGTCGATCGGCCAGTGCAGGACGCGATGGCGCTCGTGGAACGCCGGTCCGGTCAGCCCGAGGCGCTCGCGGTAGCGCCACGCGCACATCTGGCCGACGAACAGGTGGCAGTCGAACTGCGGCTCGTCGCTCGATGCGTCGATGCGGCCGAAGATGTTCGTCTCGATCAGGTGCGGCACGCCGGCCTTGCGGCAGGCGGCCGGCACCGCGGGTTCGGCGAGGCCGACGCGGAACGCGTGCGCGACGTCGACCCCGCGGAGGGCCTCCGCGAGCGCGTCCGGCCCGTCGGTCGCGAGCACGACGGGGACACCGGCGGCGTCGAGGTCCGCGTGCCGGGGGCCGTCGCCCTTCGTCACGACCACCCGGACGTCGAACCGCTCGCGGTCGATGGCGGTCGCGTGGTTGACCAGGCCCTTCTCGGTCCCTCCGAGGCCGAGCCATGGAGTCACGATCGCGACCGAACCGCTTTTCTGTGTGGGCGTCGTCACGCGCGGAACCATAGCCATGTGCGACGCCGCGTCGTAGGGTGCAGACCGTGAGCGCGGACGAGCCGGGAGGACCTCTCCCAGACCGTCAGATCGAGCTTGCGCTGGAGGACGTCCCGGTCGGCCCCGTCCTGCAGGCGCAGGCGCCGGAGCCCTCCCAGTCCGGCCTGCTGCGCTCCGGCGCGACGGTGATGCTGTTCGCCGCCGCGGCGAACGGGCTGAACGTCGTCTTCCACCTCTCGGTCGCCCGCTTCCTCGAGCCGGACGAGTACGCGCTGCTGACCACGATCTTCGCGATCAACGTCATCGCGACGGTCCCGCTGCTGGCACTGCAGACGACGGTCGCGCGCGAGATGGCGATCCTGCTCGCCCGCGGCGACGTCGAGTCGGCGGGGGCGGTGCTGCGGACCACCTTCACCATCGCCCTGCGCTTCGCCGCCGGCGTCTGCGTGCTGCTCGTGCTGCTGAGCTGGCCGGCCTTCGCGATCCTCAACATCGAGCGCCCGCTGCCGATCCTGGCGACGGCGCTCTCGATCACCGCCGCGGTCCCGCTGCCGGCAGCCTGGGGCGCTCTGCAGGCCTCCGAGCGCTTCACCGCGCTCAGCGTCATCCAGGGCCTGGGGCCGTTCCTGAAGCTCGTGCTCGGCGTCGGGTTCGCCGCCTTCGGGCTCGGCGCGTCCGCCATCACGTTCGGCGTCGTGATCGCCAACATCATCGTGTTCGGCCTGGCCTACAAGGTCCTGGCGCCGGTCGTGCAGTCGGCCGGGACCCGGCGGTTCCCGGCCCGCAAGGTCGTCGGCCGGTACGCGGTCGGGTCCGCTGCCTGCCTCGGCCTCTACACGGTGCTCACCCAGTCGGACGTGATCTGGGCCCGCGGCGCGCTGTCGGCCGGGGACGCGGGCGACTACGCGGCCGCGTCGGTCATGGGCAACTTCGTCCTGCTGCTCCCCATCGGGGTGACGACGGTCCTCTTCCCGCGGATCGCGAAGCTGGGCCAGGACGGCGACGGCCGCCGCGACCTGGCCTTCGGCCTGGGTGCGGTGATCGTGCTGAGCCTGCCGCTGCTCGTCGCCTTCGCCGCGTTCCCCCGCCTGCTGCTGCAGATCGCCTTCGGGTCCGACTACCTCGGCGCGTCCTCGCTGCTGCTGCCCATCGGCCTCTCGATGCTCGGCTACGCGCTGGTCACCGTCTACATGAACCACTTCCTCGCGCTGGGCCGGACCCGGTTCGTCGTGGTCCTCGGCGTGGGCATCCTCGCGCAGCAGTTCCTGTTCCTGCTCGCGCACGACTCTCCGGGCGGCATCGTCTGGGTCCAGGTCGCGGCCGGGCTCGGGACCGCAGCCGCGGCCGAGCTGTACGAGCAGATCGTCCGGCGCCGGCGCCCGGCCGTCATGATCAACCCGGCATAGAGCCGAGCGGCGGAAGCCGCGCGTCGAGCTCCTCGAGCGTCGTCACGGGAGCTCCGCGGCGGCGCTCGCGCTCCAGCTGCAGCCACAGCGCGTAGACCTCGGGTTCGAGCGGCTCGCGCGCCGGGCGGTCCCGCAGGGCGTCCGCGACGCCGGCGGCCACGGCCCGCGGGTGGCGACGGACGACCGACCGCCCGCCTGCCACCCCGCCGAGCCGCCCGAGCTGCGCCGGGAGCGCGCGCGCCGGGACGTGCCGCAGGACGTTGCGCCACTCGGCGCGGGTGGCGTACTGGACGCCGAACTCGTGCTGGCGCGCCGACGAGACGTGGTGGATGGCGAGATCGCTGCGCCCGAGCGCGACCACCCACCCGCGCGCGAACCAGCGCAGGGACATATCCGGCTCCTCGCCCGAATGGCGGAGCGTCGTGTCGTATCCGCCGACGGCGTTGAAGCAGTCGCGGCGCAGCGCGGCGCAGCAGCCGAGGAAGTAGCTCGTGAGAACGTGCCCGTCGGACGGCGGCGCGTAGTGCTCGAGGCGCGCCGGCCGCGGCGCGTCGGTGAACGGGATGCCGACCGCGGCGATGCGCGGGTGGTCGAACTCGGCCAGCACCTGCTCGACGGTGCGCGGCGACGGCAGCTCGGCGTCGTCGTCGAGGGAGATCAGCACGCTGCCGGTGGCCAGCAGGGCCATGGCGTTGCGCTGGACGAGCGAACCCTTGGAGGTCTCCTCGCGGATGACGCGGACGGACGGGAACTCGCGCTCGAGGTGGGCTGCGGTCCCGTCCGACGACCCGTCGTCGGTCACGATCACCTCGACGGGCACGGTCTGCGCGAGCGCGGACCGGACCGCGCGCGAGACCTCCGAGCAGCGATCCCGGGTCGAGATCATGACGGTGGCGTCGGTCATCGGCGTGAGGCTATAAGGGTGTCCAGGCGGTCGGCGAGCTCGCCCGCCACCGCCGCTGCGGTCACGCGCGGGCGCCAGTGCTGCGCCACCCGCAGGCCGTGGCCGGCGGTCGCGGAGGCGTCGAGGGCCGCCGTGGTGGCGTCCGCGAGCGCGCCGGCGGACCGGTCGGCGGCGACCCACCCGCCCGGGCCTGTCGCCGCATGCCGGACGGCGTTCAGCGGTGGGCCGACGACGGGGCACCCGCAGGCGAGCGCCTCGCTGAACGCGACCGGCGCGCCCTCCCAGCGGGACGTCGACAGCAGCGCCCCCGCCCCGGCGAAGAGCGCGGGCAGCTCCGTGCTCGGGACCGACGGCCGGCAGGTGACGCGCGGGCTGCGGCGGACCACCCGCTCCGCACCGGCGCCGATGATGGTCAGGCGCACAGCGGGGTCCGCGGCCAGCAGCGCCGCCACGGTCGCGGCCAGGAGCCGCGGGTCCTTCTGGGGGGCCGTCCAGCGGCCGACGGCGAGCACGGCCCGCGGCCGCGGGCCGGCGTCGACGTCGGCGCCGGTGAAGTGCGGCGCCGCCGGCTGCTCGCTGAGGCCGAGGCGGGCGGCCGGCTCGGGGATGCGCAGGAGCCGCAGCGTCCGGCGGTAGTCGGCCAGCGCGGCGTCACCCTGCAGGCCCGTCCAGTCGGCGGCCAGCAGCGCCGACCGCAGTCGTGCGCGCGCGGTGAGCTTGCGCAGAAGGCCCTCGGGTGGCGGCTCCGCGAAGCCCGGCGGCGTGGGCGCGCGTGTCGGCGGGTCGGCGGAAGCGCCTCCCGTGGCGCGGCCGCTGCGGGCCGCTCGTCGACCCTCGAGGGCTCCTTGGAGGTGCAGGGCGACCGTCCCGGGGTGCAGCCAGGGCACGACCCTGCCGTCGGAGTCCGCGAGGGCGATGGTCGGGAGCCCGGCGGCGCGGGCGGCGCCCAGCACCGCGGACTGGTGCAGCCAGGTCACGGCGATCACGCCGTCCACCCCGGCTGCGGTCCAGAACCGTGGGCTCGTGAGCTCGGCCAGCGAGGTGGCCACCGCGAGGTCGTCGGTCCCCGACACCGCCGGGGCGCGGACGACCGCGGTGTGCCCGAGTCCCCGCAGCGCGACCGTCAGGTTGCCGAGCTGCTTGAAGCGCTCGGTCGGCCCGAAGTTCGACTGCTGGACCAGGACCAGCCTCAAAAGGTCACTCGCAGCGTGCTCTTGACCGCTTTGCCCACCTTCCCCTTGGCGTCGACCGCCCGGACGGTCACGGTGTAGCGACGCGCGGGAAGCGCCCGCTTGAGCTTCAGCTGCCAGCTGGTGGTGCCCGTCGCGTTGAGGAACAGCGATGGGCAGCCCTTGCCGCGGTACTTGAGCAGCCGGCCGGCGCTGTTGAGCCGCAGGCACCCGGTCTGCGTGGTGACCGCCACCTGCACGCGCTTGAGGCCCGTCCCCTTCGCGGTGCCCCGGATCGACTTCAGGGTCTTCCCCTTGGCCTTGGCGATGGGCGAGCTGAGCTTCGCCGACAGCGCGACCGGCGGCGGGGGCGGCACGACCGGGGCACGCTTGACGTTGGTGATCGCCACCGTCGCGCGGTCGCGGGCCCCGGCGACGGCCGCGGTCGGGTCGGACACGATGACGTCGAAGGCGCGGTCGGCGTCGCTGCCCGGGGCGTCGACGACCGGGATCGGGACCGTGACCGAGGTCTCGCCGGCGTTGACGATCACCGACCGGTCGACCGCCGTGTAGTCGACGCCGGCGCGGCCGGTGGAGTCGACGGTGCGCACGCGGATGGCGGCCGAGCCGTCACCGCCGCCGAGGCGCTCGATGGTGATACTGGCGGCGCCGCCGTTCTCGGCGACCGAGTACGCGGTCGCCGCGAGCTGCAGCGTCGGTGCCGCACCGGCGCCGCGGCACGGGCTCAGCTCGCTCGTCGATCCGCCGGCGGGCGTGGTGGTCACCAGGACGGCCTCGTTCGCGCCCGGAGCGCCGGCGGCCGGCACGTTGAAGCGCACGATGCCGTCCGCCCCGGCGACGGCCACGCCCGAACCGAGGTACCGCAGGATCGGGCGGCGGACGGGGTTGCAGGCATCGGAGACGTAGACGTCCACGTCGACCGGGCGGCCGGCGGGGGCCGGGGCGGTCCCGCTGACCTGGGTCCGGGCACCGGTGGTGAGCACGGTGTCGAGCGACGGCGACCCGCCGGCATCGGGGCCGGTGGGCCCGTTGTCGATCGCCTGCCCGTCGCCGTTGAGCGTGACGACGTTGCCACGGACGCTGGTGGGGCCGGCCGTCGCGGCCACGGCGATGGCGCCCGTCCCCGCGTTGACCTCGATGACGCGGTTGCCGGCGCCGGCCTCTGGCCCGCCGATGACGGTCCCGCTGGTGCCGGTCTCGACGACGACCTGCGCGCGCTGGTTCGCCGCCTGCCCGATCGCCCCACCGGCGCCGCCGCCGATCTGGTTTCCGAGCACGCGGACGCCGGTGGCACCGCCGACGACCCGCACGCCGCTGCCGTCGTTTCCGGAGATGAGGTTGCCGGCCCCGGCCGCCGTTCCGCCCAGGGTGCCGCCCCCGCCGCCGAGCAGGACGCCGTCGGCGTTGCCGCGCGACGCCGAGCCGGCTGCGTCGGTCCCGATGTAGTTGCCCTCGACGCGGTCGTCGCCGCCGCCGAGGAAGACGCCGGGGCCGTCGTTCCCGGAGATCACGTTGCGCGCGCCGGCGGCCCGCCCGCCGATGACGTTGTTCCCGCCCGTGCCCGTGAGGCGGACGCCCTGCTCGGTGTTGCGCTGCTCGGAGCCGTCGCTGCCGAGGCCGATGGTGTTGCCGGCGATGACGGTGTCCCGCACGGAGGTCCCGGTCAGCCACACGCCGTGCCCCGCGTTCCCGGAGACGATGTTCCCGCCGATCGTCGTCCCGGCGCCGCCTTCGACCTTGACGCCGTAGTCGCCGTTGGACCGGATCGTCACGCCGTTCCCGGCGAGGCCCACGAGGTTGCCCCTGATCGTCGCCGGTGCCATCAGCCGGATGCCGCCGTGGTCGTTCCCGGAGATCACGTTGCCGTCGCCGATCACGGGCGCTCCGCCGGTGACCAGGATGCCGGCGCCCTTGTTGGACACGACGGTCTGCCCGTCGGAGCCCACGCCGATCCGGTTGCCGGCGACGGTCGTGCCGCTGCCGCCGCGGATCTCGATGCCGTTCGTGTCGTTACCGCTGATCACGTTGGCGCCGCCGCCCGGGCCCCCGATCCGGGTGCCGGTCGCCGTGCCCTCCACGGCGACGCCGCAGGTGCCGGCGTTGCCGACGCCGGTGACGCCGTCGGGCGCGGTCCCGACCCGGTTGCCCTCCAGGACCGTGCCGCCCCCGGCCGTGACGACGACGCCGCAGCGGTCGTGGTTGTCGCCGATGACGTTGCCACGGATCGTGGCGCGATCGGCGTTCACCACGATGCCGCCGGTCGCATTCCCGACGCCGACGGGGGAGTCGCCGAGCGACTCGCCGATGTACGAGTCCGCGACCGTGGCATCCGGGGCGTCGATGACGATCCCGCCGTTGTTGAACCGCGTCACGGCGACCCCGCGGATGACCGTTCCGGCAGCGCCGGGGCCCACATGCAGGCCGATCGCGTTCGTGCCGTCCGGGATGCCGCTGATGCGGATGAGCGGCGCGCCGCCACCGCCCTGGCTCGGTCCGTCGATCGTCAGCGGGCCCGTGATCTGGGGCAGGCCGGCGCCCGTGATCGTCAGCAGCGCCTTGTCGCCCGCGGCCCCGATCGCGAAGGTGACCGTGTCGGCACCCGGGTTGGCGTTGGCGGCCGCGATGGCCTGGCCGAGCGACCCGGGACCGGAGGCGTCCGCGGTGGTCACCGGGTAGGTCGCGGCAGCGGCCGGGCTCGCAAGGAGGCCGGACCCGAGCACGAGGACGGCGGGCAGCAGACGTGACAACGCGTTCATCGGCAGGGACGTTACAAGCGAAAGGCGCCTTTGGGGCGCATTTCGTCCCATTCACTAGGATCCGGGCGATGGCCACCGACCCGGCGAGTCCCGGCGCGGGACTCGTCTCCGTCGTCATCCCGACCTTCAACGAAGCGGACGGCATCGAGCGCTGCCTGACCGAGTGCGCGGAGGCCATGCGAGCGCTCGGCGTGCCGTTCGAGCTGCTGGTCGTGGACGACGGCTCCACCGACGACACGATCGCCGTCGCCCAGGCCGCGGGCGACGCCATCGAAGGGGTGCGGATCGAGGCGGCGAGCGTCAACGCCGGCAAGGGGTCGGCGCTGATCCGGGGGATGCAGCTCGCCCGCGGGGAGCTCGTCCTGTTCGTCGACGCCGACCTCGAGGTGCATCCGCGTCAGCTCGGCCTCCTGCGCGAGACGATGTTCCGCGAGGACGCGGACATCGTCATCGGGTCGAAGCTCCACCCCGACGCGGAGATCGACTACCCGCTGAAGCGGAGGATCCTCTCGCAGGGCTACTACGTGCTGGTCCGGGTCCTCTTCCGCCTGCCGGTCCGCGACACCCAGACCGGGCTCAAGCTCTACCGCCGCCGCGTGCTGGAGCGCGTCGGCCCGCGGCTGCTGGTGAAGCGGTTCGCGCACGACCTCGAGGTCCTCGTCAACGCCCACCGGCTCGGCTACCGCATCGCGGAGGCGCCGGTCGTCGTGACGCGGGAGCGGGCGTTCCCGCGGGTCGGGGTGGGTGACGCCCGCGTGGTGCTGCGCGACACGCTCGGCGTCTTCTACCGCACGTACATCACGCGCTACTACGACCGCGTCGGCCGCCACGTCGACCGGGCGCTCGGCGACGCGCCCGGGTGGCGCTCGGCCGGCCCTGACGGTCCACCCGACGCCAAGAGCTGACGGAACCGGCAGAAACCGCCCCCGGCCCCGGCCGGGTGGCGTATGGTCGGTGGCGGGGGCGTTTTCTGCAGGGGGAACGCTGCCGCGGCAGAGCACCGCGGGCACCAGACCTGCCGGACCGGGACCTGTGTCCCCTCTCGGTCCGGTCAGCGGCGGCTGATCCGCCCGCTCGATCCGCCCAGGTCGGCCGGGCACCAAGGCAGCCGCCACCCTGGTCCCGCCCGTCGCACGATGCGACGGGCGGGGTCGTGGGGTCCCGCGGGACCGTCCGCCCGCACAACTCTTAGACTGCGCGGATGCGTCGGCGCCAGCGCACAGCGGCCTTCCCGCTGCATCGCCACTCGCTCCCGCAGATGGCGATCGACGGGATCCTCGTCGCGGCCGCGTACTTCCTGGCCTACCGGCTGCGGTTCGACCAGGGCCTGCCCGAGCGGTACGACGACCTCCTGAAGGCGACCGTCGGGTGGACGGTGGCGATCAGCCTCGTCGTCTTCGCGGCCTTCCGGCTGTACCACCGGTGGTGGCGCTACACCCGCCAGGCCGACCTCGTGTCGATCGCGCAGGCCGTGACCGTCGCGACGCTCGCCGTCGCGGGGTTCGTCGCGCTGTTCAAGCCCGTGACGGCGTCCTCGCGGCAGGCCGGCGACGTGGCCGTGTCGCTCCCGACCGGCGTCATCGCGATGTTCTTCCTGCTGGCGCTCATGTTCGTGGGCGGCGCGCGGTTCATCGCGCACGCGGTCTACGAGCGTCAGCCCCTGGCCAGCTTCCGCGGGACCCGGGGCGAGCGCGGCGTGCTGATCGTGGGCGCGGGGGACGGCGGGCAGCTGGTCCTGCGCGAGATCCTGCGCAACCCCGAGCTCGGGCTGCTGCCGCTCGGCTTCGTCGACGACGACCCGCTCAAGCAGGGGCAGCGCATCCAGGGGGTGAAGGTCCTCGGGACGACGGGCGCGGACTTCGCGGAGGTCCTCGAAGAGGTTGGTCCGCAGGAGGTCATGATCGCCGTCCCGTCGGCCCCCGGCACCCTGCGGGCGCGGATCGTGCGCGAGTGCCGCCTGAAGGGCATCCAGGTGCGGACGCTGCCGACCGTCTTCGAGCTGCTGCAGACCGGCGGCAACGTCGTCCGGCAGGTGCGCGAGGTCCAGGTCGAGGACGTCCTGGGCCGCGAGCCCGTCGTGATGGACGTCGAGAAGTTCGGGCGCTACCTCAACGGCGAGCGGGTGATGGTGACCGGGGCCGGCGGGTCGATCGGCTCAGAGCTCTGCCGCCAGATCGCGCGCATCACTCCCCAGGCGCTGATCCTGCTCGACCACGCGGAGGACAACCTCTTCACGATCCAGCGGGAGCTGATCGAGGAGCGCCACGTCCACCAGGACGGCCTGGCCACGGTCCTGGCCGACTGCAAGGACGGCGAGCGCATGCGCGAGGTCTTCAAGCGCTACCGCCCGACCGTCGTGTTCCACGCCGCGGCCTACAAGCACGTGGGCCTGATGGAGCTGAACCCGGTCGAGGCGGTCAGCAACAACTCGATCGCGACCCGCTTGCTCGCGCGCCTGGCCGGTGAGCTCGGCGTCAACCGCTTCGTGCTGGTGTCGACCGACAAGGCGGTGAGCCCCGCGACCGTGATGGGCGCGTCCAAGGCCTTGGCGGAGTACGCGATCGAAGCGGCCGCCGACCGCTGGCCGCAGACCCAGTACAGCGCCGTCCGCTTCGGCAACGTCCTAGGCTCCAGCGGCTCGGTCGTGCCGATCTTCCGGCGGCAGATCGCCCGCGGCGGGCCGGTGACGGTCACCGACCCGCGGATGAAGCGGTACTTCATGACGATCCCGGAGGCCGTGCAGCTGATCCTGCGCTCGGGCAACCTGAAGGGGACGGGGACGGGCGGCCGGGCCTCCGGCAGCGAGATCTACGTGCTGGACATGGGCGAGCCCGTGGAGATCATGCAGCTCGCGCGCGACATGATCGAGCTGTCCGGGCTGCGGCCGGAGAAGGACATCGCCATCGAGGTGATCGGCCGCCGTCCCGGCGAGAAGCTCGACGAGGAGCTCTTCAATCCGTTCGAGCTCGTGCAGCCCACGCCGGTCGAGCGGATCTCCCGCGCCGAGCGCCTGCCGATGGACTCCCAGCAGGTCGAGGCGATGTTCAACGAGATCCAGCTGCTGGTGCTGGAAGGCGACGCGGCCGCCCTGGCCGTGAAGGTCGCCGAGCTGTCGGCCGTCAACCGCGCCGCCGCCGCGGAGTAGCCGGGCGCCGGCGGGGGATGCGGCGTGTCACCGGATCCCGGTGGTACATGCAAGTCCGCGCCCACGGAGCCTGCCTGCTGACGTGAGGGGCGGTTCCGCCGACGTCGTTCCCTAGACTTCCGTCGTTCATGCTGGACTTCGCCGTCTTGGCCCTTTCGGTCAACGACAAGATCACGGACGCCGGAGCGTACGCAGGGTTTGCGTCCGTCATCGGGCTCGCGGTCCTGTCGGTGCTCTACTTCGCCCAGGCCCGGGAGCTCAAGCGACTCCGGGAGTGGGCCGGGCGCGCGCCCGAGCGCGCCGCCGAGATGCAGGAGCGCATCCAGCAGCAGGGTGGCGAGCAGCAGCGGCGCGTCGTGGCGCAGCCCGCCCCGCGTACGCCGGCCGCCGCCGCGGCCACGCCCGCCGGCCAGGCGGGTCAGCCCGCTGCTCGCCCCGCCGCGGCCCCCGGTGCCCCCGGTGCGTCCCCGGCCGGCGTCCCCGCCGGTGCGTCCCCGGCCGCGCCCGCGACGGCGGCTGCAGCGGCCGCCGGAGCGGCGGGCGCCGCGGGTACCGCCGCCGGTGCAGCAGGCGCGACCGCGGGTGCCGGCGGAGCAGCGACCGCCGCTCCGGGCACGCCGTCCGCGAACGACGACCAGGCGACCCAGGCCATTCCGGCCGTCGGTGGTCCCGCGACCCCCGCGGCCCGGCCCGAGCCCGCCGTCCCGCTGCGGTCGGCGGCGCCCCCGACCGCCGTCCCTTCTCTCCGTCGCCTGGCCTCGCAGGAGCCCGAGCCCGAACCCGCGTCACCCGCCCGCACCACCCTGGCGGTGGTCGGCGGCGGTCTGGCGCTCGTGCTCGTCGTGGTCCTGCTCGCCACGCAGGTCTTCGGCGGCGACGACGACAGCGGCAGCTCGCAGGCCTCGCCGCGGACGACGACCACGTCGACCGACACGACCACGGCGCCGGACGACACGCCGTCCACCCCCACGACGCAGGCCAGCACCCCCGGCCTGCCGCCGCTGGTCCCCGCGAACTACCAGGTGACCGTCCTCAACGGGACGACCGTCAACAACGCGGCCCGCGACGCCGGCACCCTGCTCGAGTCCAAGGGCTACAAGCTCGGGAACGTCGGTCAGGCGGCGACGAACACCGTCACCACCACCACGGTCGCGTACGCGGACAAGAGCCGCCGCGCCGCCATCGACATCGCCACGAAGCTCGGCATGACCCCGGCCGACGTCGTCGTCCCCGCCACCGCGAACGACACGGCGGTGGGGGGCAGCGCCAAGGTCGTCGTCACCCTCGGCTCCGACACCGTCAAGTAGCCGCGGCCACCCGCGCCGTCGCCTCCCGAACCACCCCGCTCCGCCCACGTCCGTCCGCCCGCTCTCCATGCTCTTCCTGGCCCGTCACGGCGAAACCGCCTACAACGCCGAGGGCCGCTTCCAGGGGCAGGCTCCGGTCGGGCTGACCGCGCGCGGGGTCGACCAGGCGCACGCCCTCGCCCGCACGGCCGCCGAGCGGGAGTGGGGCGGCCTGTACTGCTCGCCGCTGCCCCGCGCACGGCAGACCGCCGCGATCGTCGGCGCCGCGATCGGCCTGGAGCCGGTCGAGGAGCCCCGGTTCATGGAAGCCGACGCCGGGAGCTGGACCGACCGCCTGTACACCGACGTCGAAGCGGCGGACCCGGACGGTTGGGCCGCGTACAACGCGACCGACCCGGCCTTCGCCTTCCCGGACGGGGAGTCGCTCGAGCAGCTCTCGACGCGGGTGCACGACGGGTTTCAGGCGGTGCGGGGCGTCGGCCGCGAGCCGGCGCTCATCGTCTGCCACCGCGGCGTGATCCGCGTCGCCCGCTGTCACGCCGACCCGCGGGGCCTGGCCGGCTTCATGTCGTGGGACGTCGCCAACGGCACGGTGGAGGCTCTTTGAGCACCGCCGGCCCCTCGCGCCTGGCGCAGGTCGTCTTCGCGCTGCTCGTCGCGGCGACGTTCGGCGCGTTCTTCGTGGCGCAGCGCCTCAAGCACGACCCCTCGCCGGTGCAGCAGTTCAAGCAGCAGGGCGTCTTCTCGCCGAACCAGGACGGCCGGCTCGACACGCAGCGCATCAACTTCAAGGTCGTGCGCGACGACGACATCACCATCGAGGTGCTGGACAGCCGCGGCGACCCGGTCAGGAAGCTGGTCGACGAACGCCGCCTGCGCGCCTACCGGCCGACCCGCTTCACCTGGGACGGCAAGACCGACGACGGCCGCATCGCCGCCGACGGCCGCTACCGGATGCGGATCACGCTCCGCGAGGAGGGCCGGTCGATCGTCTGGCCCGAGTCGTTCGTCCTGGACACCAAGCCGCCGGCCGTGCGCGTCCTGAGCATCGGGCCCAAGCCTCGGCCGCAGTCCGGGTTCGCCCGTCCCCTGCCCAAGCTGCTCCCGTCGACCGACGGCGGGGCCGCCCAGGTGCGCTTCAGCGGCCCGGCCCGCCGCAGCACCGCCACGGTCTTCCGCACCGATCCCGGCAGCGAGGAACGCGTCTTCGGGCCCGCCAAGATCGCGGACGACGTCCGCACCTGGCAGTGGGACGGGACCACCCGGCGCGACGGGCCGGCGCCGGCCGGGACATACGTCGTCGTCATCAGCTCCCGTGATGCGGCGGGCAACATCGGGCTGTCCGTGCCGCTCGACGCCCGCACGGGCCTGCCCGCGAGCAGCTACGGCACGCCGTTCGCCGGCCGCGGGGGCATCACGATCCGGCGCCTCGGCGTGCTGCCGCCGAACACGCCGACGGCCGCGGGTGCGGTCGGCGCGGTCGCGATCGACTCGCGGACCACCCCGTATCGCTGGTCGCTGCGCCGCGTCGGCGGCCCGCGCAAGCCGTCCAAGCGCGGCGGCCTCGACCGCCCGCTGCTCAAGCTGCACGCACCGCCCGGGGTCTCGCGGCTGTTCCTGCTGAGCGTCCGCGCGAACGGGGTGCAGCAGCGCGTCCCCTATCCGGTCCAGGCCGCGGAGATCGTCGCCGGTGACGACACGTCCGACCCGCGCGGGGTGCTCGTCGTCCTGCCCGCGATCACGTGGCAGGGACGCAACCCGGTCGACGACGACGGGGACGGCCTGCCGAACCTGCTCGACCGCGGCCTGCCGATCCGCCTGTCAAGCCGCGTCTTCAGCGGCACCGGGCTGCCGTCCGGCTTCCCGCAGAACGAGGGACCGCTCTTCTCCTACCTGGACCGCAAGCACCGGCGTTACGACCTGACCACCGACGTCACCCTCGCAGGGCCGAACCCGCCGGAGCTCGGCCGCTACCGGGGTATCCTGATCGCCGGCGACGCGCGCTGGCTGCCCACAGCGGTCGGGAAGGCGCTGCGGACGTTCGCGCAGGCCGGCGGGACGGTGGTCTCGATGGGGACGGACTCGCTTCGCCGCGAGGTGAAGCTGACCGCGCGCCAGCGCCTGATCGACCCGACGCCGGCGGCGGACACCGACCTGTTCGGCGCACGGCTCTCGCCGCGGATCCGGGTCGACCCCGGGGCGCCCGCGATCGAGAACGTCAAGGACACGATCGACCTGTTCGAGGACGGGACGGGCAGCTTCGCGGGCTTCGCCGGCTACGAGCGGACGCTGAACCTCACCGAGGACGACCCGCGGCTCCTGGCGTCCGCCGTCGACGCGAGCGGCAAGCCGGTCGTCGCCGCCGTCCGGTTCGGCAAGGGCCTGATCATCCGCACCGGCCTGGTCGACTTCGCGTCGCGCCTGAACGCCGACCGCAACGCGGCGGCACTGATGGAGGCCATGTGGCGCAAGCTGTCGCGGTGATCCTGGCGGCCGTCCTGGCCGCCGGCGCGCTCGTCGCCCCGACGGGTGAGGGCCGCGCGCTCGCGATGCTCGGCGCGCTCGTCGTGGCGCCGATCCTGCTCGTCGCGCACGTCTGGGACACGAGCGCCTTCGAGCCGCTGCGGGACCATCCGCCGCTGGCGCTCGTCGTCGTCGCCGGCGGCGCCGTGCTGGTCGGGGGGCTCGCGGTGCTGTTCGACCGACAGCCCGGGCTGTTCCCCCTGGCGACCGTCGCCGCCGTCCCGTTCCGGGTCCCGATCGCGGTCGGCGGCTCGACCTCGAACCTGCTCATCCCGCTGTACGTCGTCATCGGCGCGGGCGCGCTGGCCTACGCGGTCCCGCGGCTGCGGCCGGGCGGGTCCGGGTCCGGCTCCGGAGGCGGGCGGCGGCGCGGCGGTCACGCGCCCGGAGTCGACGCGCTCGCGGGGGTCCTGGCGCCGCGCGAGGGCCGCGTGCGCGAGCCGGAGCACCCCGTCGGCCGGCTCGAGCTGCTGCTCGCGGCGTCCGTGGTGCTCTACGCCGTGCAGGCCACGTACTCGTCGGACGCGGACCACGCGCTCGAGAACGTGATCTTCTTCTACGTCCCGTTCGCGATCCTGTTCGCGCTGCTGGGCCGGGTGCAGTGGACCGCCGAGCTCGTCGGGCGCTGCCTGGGCGTGCTTGCGGTGCTCGCCGTCGTCTTCGCCGGGATCGGCTTCGTCGAGTACGGGACCAAGCACGTCCTGCTGAACCCGCGGGTGATCGCCTCCAACCAGCTCGAGTCGTACTTCCGGGTGAACTCGCTGTTCTTCGACCCGAACATCTACGGCCGCTTCCTGATGGTCGTGATGCTGGGCCTCGCGGGCACGGTGCTGTGGGCGACCGTCCAGCGGACCGCGATCAGCGCGACGGCGGTCCTCGTCGTCCTGTGGGCGGGACTCGTCCTGACGTTCTCGCAGTCCTCGTTCGTGGCGCTGCTGGTCGGCCTCGCGGTGCTCGGCGGGCTGCGCTGGTCGGTCCGCGTCGCTGCGCTGGCCGCCGGGGCGCTGGTGGTGGTCGCGGTCGGGCTGGCCCTGCTGGCGCCGGACGCGATCCGCTTCGACCTCGGCGACTCGAAGTCCGCCGACACGGCCACCAGCGGCCGCTACGACCTGATCGAAGGCGGCCTGGACCTGTTCGCCGACTCGCCCGTCGTCGGGCAAGGCGCGGGCGCCTTCGCGAAGGACTTCCGCCGGACCCAGGGCGCGTCGGACGCCGGCGCCGCGTCAGCGTCGCACACGATCCCGGTGACGGTCGCCGCCGAGCAGGGCATCCCCGGGTTCCTGCTCTACGTGGCGCTGCTGATCGCCGCCTTCGGGCGCCTGTTCCGCGGGGCGCTGACGTCGGTCCCGCGCGCCGTGGTGGCCGCGGCCTTCCTCGCGCTGGTCGTGCACACGCTGATGTACGCTGCCTTCCTCGAGGACCCGCTCACCTGGACGCTGCTGGGTGTGGGGGTGGCGCTGGCCCGGATCGCGCCGGGCGGCCAGGACGTCGCGGAGCGCGTGGCGGCCCGGCGGGCCGCGGCGGCCGCGCGCACGTCGCCGTCCCCCTCCTGACGGCGGCGGCCGCCCTGCCGCCGTGCGGCCCGAACGTCGATCTCCCCGTCCTGTTCCGCAGGGAAACCGACGCTCGCCCGGCGGTCAGGTGCCGCGCGTGTCGACGCCCACGGCGTCCAGGCGCGCCCACAGCGGCGCGTTCTGCGTCGCCGCGGTCTGGGCCAGCGCCCAGGCGCGCAGTTCGAGGTCCGGCGCCGTCCGTGTCCCGGCGGCGGCCCGCAGGGCATCGACGAACGCCGGGGCGCCCTCCGCGAACGTCACCGCGGTGGCCCACGTCTGCGCGCCGGCCAGCGGCTGGGACACCGTCCGCCGGCCCAGCAGGGCGTACTTGAGGATCCGGAAGGGCAGCCCGGCGTCGTTGAACGGCTCGACCTTGAAGGGGACGACGCCGACGTCCGCGCAGAGGATCAGCCGGGCCGCCGCCTCGTCGTCCTGCGCGCCGAGCCAGACGAGGTTCGGCGCCGCGCGGCAGGCGGCGTAGTCGGGGTCGTCCTTGCACTCGTCGTCGTGCCACGCACCGACGAGCAGCAGGACGAGCTCGGGCATGCGTCGGCTGACCTCGTGGAGCAGCGCCCAGTCGTTGCGCCAGCCCAGGTGGCCGAGCGACACGGCCACCACGGGCGGCCGCACCTCACCCTCCGGCCCGCGGCCGCCGACGGGATCGGGCGCCGGGAAGCCGTCCGCGCTGAGCGGGACCAGCGTCGCCTCGCGACCGGCCTCCGTCTCCAGGTCCGCGAGGGCGCCCGAGGCGACGAAGGTGATCTGCGACCGCGTCGCGGCCTGCTCGTGCAGCAGCTCGAGCCGCGAGCGCATTCGCGGGCCGGCGTCGTAGGCCCGCTCGTAGCGGTCCCAGCGGCCGTACCAGAGCTCGCAATCGCCGCCGACAAGACCGATGATCGCCCGCGCCAGGATGTACTGGACAGGGTGGAAGATGACGACGACGCGGGGGACGCCGCCACGGGTGACGTCCCGGCGGGCGTCGCGCGCCAGCGTCTTGACCAGCCGCCGCGCCTGGCCCCCGGCGAGCAGGTCGGCGACGACCCCGGGCAGGCGGGCGAGCGCACCGTAGGGGACGCGCGGCGGCTCGATCGCGACCACGCCGGGCGCGCGCAGCAGATCCTCGGCCTGGTCGCGCAGCAGGAAGCCGTCCAGCGCGCGGGGGAGCAGCAGCAGGCAGAGCGGGCGCAGGGCGGGGTCGTGGGCGGTCGGGTCGAGCGGCGGCACAGCAGCGCGCAGGCTACCGGCGTGCGACCCTTACCCGGTGGTCCCGCCCACCCCACCGCACCGCCACGGCAGCACCGTGACGACGCTCGCGCAGGCCCGCACGCTCTTCTGGGCGGGTCGCTCGCCGCGGATCCTGGCGGCCGGAGTCGCGGCGCTGCTGGTGGCCCGGTGCGCCTTGGGCGGCGCGCCGACATGGCGGGACGCGGCCGCGGCGGCGACCATGCTCGCGGTCTTCCCGTTCGGCGAGTGGGCGATCCACGTCTACCTGCTGCACCTGCCCCCGGTCCCCTGGCGCGGGCGCAGGGTGGAGCTCGTCACCGCGGCGTCGCACCGCGAGCACCACGAGCGCCCGCATCACCTGGGCCTGATCCTGCTCGGCCCGTCCGAGGCCGTCGCGTTGCTGGCCGGCGCGGTCCCGCTCGTCGTGGGGACGGGAGTCGGGCTGCTCGCGGCCGCCGGGGTCGGCGTCCGGCTCGGTCCCGTCCTGACCGCAGTGCTGATGACCTACGTGCTGATCCTGCTGTACGAGTGGACCCACCTGCTGATCCACACCGCCTACCGCCCGCGGGGCCGCGCCTACCGGGCGATCCACCGCGGCCACCGCCTGCATCACTTCAAGAACGAGCACTACTGGCACGGCATCACATCGACCGTCGCGGACCGCGCGCTCGGCACCTCGCCCGACCATCGCAAGGTCGAGCGGTCGCCCACCGCCCGCACGCTGCGCGAGTCCTGAGAAGCCGTTGACCGCCTACCTCAAGCGCCTGCTGGCCAGCAGCATGGCCTACCAGGCGCCGAGCCTCATCGCTGCGTTCCTGGCCGTCATCACGCTGCCGCTCTACACGCGGTCGCTGACCCCGGCCGACTACGGCTACGCCGAGACGCTGCTGACGTTCATCATCTTCACGTCGATCCTGCTGCGGCTGGGGCTCGGCGACGCGTTCCTGCGGTTCTGGTTCGACGACGAGGACCACGCCCGCCGGGTCGACCTGGCCCGTTCCGTGATCGCGCTGACGGCCACGATCTCGGGGGTCGCCGCGTTGGTCGGGGTCGCCCTCGCGGACCCCCTGTCCAGCCTGCTGCTGGGCCGCGAGGACGGCGGCCTGATGCGGCTCGGCCTGCTGGGGCTGTGGGCCTTCACGAACCTCGAGATGGCGACGGCGCTCCTGCGCGTGCAGGAGCGGCGCAAGGCATACGTCCTCGCGTCGGTCGGCAACGTCCTGCTGACGATCACGCTCACCGTGACGCTGGTCGTGATCCTCGACGGCGGCGCCCGCGGGTACGTCCTGGGCAACTACGGGGCGTCGACGCTGGTGCTCGCGGCCCTGTGGTGGGAGCAGCGCGAGTTCGTGGCGGTCCGCATCCGGCGGGGGACGACCGCCACGCTGCGCCCGCTCCTGGCGTACGGCGGGCCGACCATCCCGGCGGAGGCGACGGTCTTCCTGCTGAACGTCGTCGATCGCGCCTACATCCTGCGGACGCAGTCGGCCACGGCGGCCGGCGTCTACGCGGTCGCGATCAAGCTCGCGACGGCGGTCATCGTGGCGGTGCGGGGGTTCCAGGCCGCGTGGCCCCCGCTGGCCTACTCGGTCACCGACGATGCCGAAGCCAAGCGCCTCTACGCGCTCGTCACCTCCGCGTACGTCGCGGTCACCGGGCTGGTGGTGGCCGCCCTGACCCTGATGGGCCGCTGGATCGTCCGGCTGCTGGCGGCGCCGGAGTACTTCGAGGCGCACGAGGTCATCCCGTGGGTCGCGCTCGGCTGGGCGCTCTACGGCCTGAACCTCGTCTTCATCACGATCGCCGGCCGGGCGAAGGTCACCACGCGCAACTTCCCGGCGGCCGTCGCGGGTGTTGCGGTCAACGTGCTCGTGCTGGTGGCGCTCGTGCCGTCGATGGGCATTCGCGGGGCGGGCATCGCGCTCTGCTCGGCGTACGTCGTGATGGTGCTCGTCATCCACCGACTCACCCGGACGCTGTTCGAGGTCCCCTTCGAGTGGGGCCGGCTCACGCTCCTGGTGCTCGTCATCGGCGGCATGGCGGTCGGCGGCGAGCTGCTGCTGCCGGACGCGGGGGCCGCGGGCTTCCTGGCGCGGTCGGCCCTGCTGGCGGCGATCCCGGTGGTCCTGCTGGCGGCGGGCGTGATGCGGCCGGAGGAGAAGGCGGGCCTGCGGGCGCTGGTCGCGTCCCGTCGCGGTCGGGGTCGTGGCCGCGGCGGCGGGGACACCCCCTCCACCGTCTGACGACCAATTCTGGTCGCTGGCACGACCACAATCGGACGTCAGACGCCCGAAGCGGGGAGTGCCCGCACGGGCCTCAGAGGCGGGCGCCGCCCTTGTTCAGCTCGAACGCCGCCTCGCGCAGGCCCTCGCCCTCGTTCGGGCGCAGCGTCGCGGACACGTGCCGGCGGTAGCGCTTGGGATCGTGGCCGGGGAGCACGACGGCGACGACCGAGCGGACGAAGTAGGTGTAGGCCGTGAGCCAGCGGACCGTCCACGCCGCCAGCCGCGAGTGGTGCTTGCGCATGTAGCGGTCCCGGTTGCGCGAGAGCTCGACGATGCGGCGCTCGGGGACGACGTCCGTGCTGAGTTGCTCGTGGTGGATCGCCTGCGCCCCCGGCACGTACAGCGTGTGCCAGCCGGCGTCGTCGAGGCGCTTGCAGAAGTCGACCTCGTCGGAGTAGACGAAGAACAGCGGGTCCAGCCAGCCGATCTGGGCGGCGGCGTCGGTCCGCACGAGCATGGCCGCGCTCTGCGCCCAGTCCACGCGGCGCGTCCGGTCGCCGCCCGACTGCACGGTGGTGATCCGGTGCAGGCCGAGCGCCGCGGCCAGCGCGGTCGCCGGCGTCGGGAAGCGCCAGGCGCAAGGCTGCGCTCGGCCCTTCGGGTCCAGCAGCTGGGCCCCGGCGGCCCCGGCCTCGGGGTCGGCCTCGAGGGCCGCGATCAGTGCCTCCGTGGCCCCGGGCTGCAGCTCGGAGTCCTCGTTCAGCAGCAGCCCGAAGCGCCCGCGGGCACGCTGCAGCAGCAGCGTGTCGTTCTCCGCCTTCCCGCGGCGCCGGTCGTTGACGATGACGCCGTCGACCGTGGGATGGGCACGGGCGGCACCGACCGAGCCGTCGCCGGACGCGTTGTCCAGGACCAGGACCTCCGTCGCGACCCCGGCCGCGTGGAGCCGCTCGCGCTCGGCGGCGATCGCGTCCAGCCCGCGCACGAGCAGCTCTCGCTGCGCCGTGTTCACGATGAGGAAGGACAGGTCGACCGCCACGCCCCTCCCATTCAACAACACCGCGGTCGCGTATCGTCGCGCGGGCCGTGCGCGTCCATCTCGTCGATCCCCCGGCCTACACGCCGCCTTACGACCGCGCGCTGTGCGCCGCCCTGGCCGCGGCGGGGGCGGACGTCACGCTCGTCACCTCCCACTTCCGCCACGGCGACGTGCCGCCGGCGCACGGCTACGCCGTCGACGAGCGCTTCTACCGCCGCGCCGTCCCCCGGCCGGTGCAGCACGTCCCGGACATGCTCGGCTACGCACGAGCCCGCGCCCGGCCACCGCGGCCGGACGTCGTCCACTGGCAGTGGGCCTCGATCCAGGAGCTCGACTGGGCGCTCACCGGCCGCCGCTCACGCTGCGGGCCGATGCGCGTCATCACCGCCCACGACGTCCTGCCGCGGGTGGCCCGCCGCCTGCAGACGGCGGGCCAGCGGCGGCTCTACGCGGGCATGGACGCGGTGGTCGCCCACACCGCGCACGGCCGGGAGCGCCTGATCGCCGAGGCCGGCGTCGATCCCGGCCGGGTGCACGTGATCCCGCACGGCGCGTTCACCCACCTCGCGGACGTCGAGCCGCAGGCCCCGCCGGAGCTGGAAAGGGCCGGCGCGAGTGCCGACGCGCCGCCTGCGGCGCTGCTCTTCGGCCTGCTGAAGCCCTACAAGGGGCTCGACCTCCTCTACGAGGCGTGGCGCAACCTCCCGGCCGGCGCGGGGCAGCTGTGGATCGTCGGGGCGCCCCGGATGGAGCTGCCGCCGGCGCCGCCCGGGGTGACCGTCGTGCCGCGGTTCGTCACCGACGCCGAGGCGGCCTGGTGCCTGCGCGCCGCGGCGCTGACCGTCCTGCCGTACCGCGCGATCGAGATGTCGGGGGTGCTGTTCAGCGCGCTCGGGCTGGGGCGGCCGCTGCTGCTCTCGGACGTCGGCGGCTTCCCGGAGGTCGCCGCCGCAGCCCACGTCCCCGCAGGCGACGCCGACGCCCTCGGCGCGGAGCTGCAGCGGCTGCTCGGCGATCCCGCGGCCCGCGATGCCCTCGCCGGCGCATCCGCGCAGGCGGCCCGCACCACCTACGCCTGGGACGCGATCGCCGCGCGGCACCTGGAGCTCTACGCACGGAAATCGTGACGGCGCGGTGGGCGCGCCGTAGTACCCCCAGCGCGGCCCGGACGGCCGCCCACCCGCTCCCCACCGAGGAGGACCCATGAGGATCCCCACGGTCGCCGCCCTGGCGACCACCCTGGCCCTGGCCGCCGCCACCGCCGCTCCCGCCGTCGCTGCCGCCGACGACACGGCCGCCACCCTGTCGATCAACGGGACGGGGGTCACGATGATCACCCCCGACGTCGCGACCATCTCGGTCGAGGTCCGCTCCGGGTCCGCGAACCGGGTCACCGCCCGCAGCCGCGCGAACATCCGTACCAAGAGCGTGCTGAACGCCCTCGCCCGGCAGGGCGTGCTGCGCACCGCGATCACCACCACCGGCGTCGAGCTCAGCCGCACCCAGGTGAATCGCAAGAAGGTCTTCTACGCGTCGTCGAACACGATCGTGGTGCGATTCACCGACATTGCCAAGGTCGGCCCGTCGATCGACGCCGTGACCAAGGCGGGCGCCGACACCGTCGACGGGCCGCAGCTCTCGTTCTCCGATCCCTCGGCCGGCCTGGCCGAGACGACGCGCGCCGCGATCGCCGACGCCCGCCGGCGTGCGGACGACGCCGCGGCCGCCGCCGGCCAGCGGGTGACCGGCGTGCAGTCGATCGTCGTCGATCCCTACAGCGTCCCGGAGGTCGCGGGCGGGACGTCCTACGACGCTTCGGCGCCGGCGCCGAAGCGCGGCGAGCCGACGCAGGTCGTCGCCGGACGCCAGGAGGCGACCGCCACGGTCCGGATGGTCTTCACCATCGCCCCGGCGTAGGGCACGCGTCGGGCCGGGGGCGGACCGGGGTGGCGGGCCGGTAGCCTCCCCGGCCCGTGTCCGCCCGCCTCGCCAGGAGCAGCTTCTGGGCCGCCACCGGCGGGCTCGTCTTCGGGCAGCTGGGGTACCCCGCGGCGCTGCGGCTGCTGCCCCGGCGCCCGCTCGCCGCGGCGCCGCGCGACGCCGCGCTCCCGTCGGTCAGCCTCGTCATCGCGGCGTACAAGGAGCAGGAGGTCATCGCCGCGAAGGTCGCCAACGCCCTCGCGCTCGACTATCCCCGCGAGCTTCTGGAGGTCGTCGTTGCCTGCGACGGCTCGCCCGACGCGACCGCCGAGCGCGCCCGCGCGGCCGGGGCGGACGTGGTCCTCGAGCTGCCGCGCGGCGGCAAGATCCGGGCCCAGGACGCCGCCGTCGCCCGCTCGAGCGCCGACGTCGTCGCGTTCGGCGACGCCAACGCGCAGTGGGCGCCGGACGCCCTGCGCGAGCTGGTGCGCCCGTTCGCCGACCCCGAGGTCGCCTACGTCTGCGGGCAGGTGTCGTTCGTGAACCCGGACGGCGCAGCCGGGACGAACCAGGAGGGGCTCTACTGGCGCTACGAGATGTGGCTGCGCGCGGCCGAGTCCGCGCGCTGGTCGGTCACTGCCGGCAACGGCGCCATCTACGCGACGCGCCGCACCGACTACCTCGTCGTGGACGCCGTGATGGGCCACGACCTGAGCCTGCCGTTCAACCTGGTCCGCCGCGGCCGCCGGGCCGTGTACGCGCCCGACGCGCACGCAAGCGAGAAGATGGTCCCGTCGATCGAGGGCGAGTGGCAGCGCAAGCGGCGGATGATGAGCCACGCCTGGGCGATCATCCTGCGCGGCGGCCTGCTGGATCCGCGCGGCTTCCCGCCCCCGTACCTGCTGATGCTGGTCGGCCATCGCTGGCTGCGCTACGCGGCCCCGTTCCTGCACCTGGTCGTGCTCGCGACCGGTGCACGGCTCGCGGTCCGGCCCGGCAACTCCGCGGGCGCCGGCAACCGCGGCGGCGCCTCCGTCCCGCGGCTGGCGTTCGCCGCCCACGTCGCCCTGCTCGCCGCGGCCCAGGCAGGCGGGGGCGCAGGCCGCGCCGGCCTGATCGCCCGCTACTACACGCTGACGAACGCCTCGATCGCCGCCGGCCTGCACGACCACCTCCGGCACGGCACCGCCGCCGGCTGGGACGCCCCGGAGGGCACACGATGAACGACCCCGCAGGCCGGCCGACCCCGACCCCGGGCGGGCAGCCCGAGCGGTTCGGGGTCCGCCGCATCGTCGATGTCCTCGTCAGCGGGGTCGCGCTCGCGCTCGCGTCACCCGTCCTGCTGGTCGCCGTGGTCGCGATCCGCCTGGAGAGCCCCGGCCACCCGATCTACCGCCAGCGGCGCAGCGGCCTGGGCGGCAGCGAGTTCGACGTCATCAAGCTGCGGACGATGGTCTCGGGCGCGGAGTTCATCGGCGCCGGGCTGGCGGTCGACGCGGGGGACGCGCGGATCACGAAGGTCGGCGCGTTCCTGCGGCGGACCTCGATCGACGAGCTGCCGAACCTCGTCAACGTCCTGCGCGGGGAGATGTCGCTCATCGGCCCGCGCCCGACGCTGCCGCAGCAGGTCGAGCAGTACACCGATCGCCAGCGCGGCCGGCTGGCCGTCAAACCCGGCCTGACGGGCTGGGCCCAGGTCAACGGCCGCGCCTCACTGCCGTGGAGCGAGCGCATCGAGCTCGACCTCTGGTACATCGCGCACCGCTCGCTGCGCCTCGACGCCCGGATCATCGTCCGGACGGTCAAGGTCCTGCTCGGCGGCGGGGGCGACACCTACCGCGGCGAGGCGGGCGGCTGGCGGCCGTAGAGCCCAGCCCGCGGACCAGAGCGGGAGTTGGCCCCCTGGGCCAACTCCCGACCGTCGATCGCCCCCTGGGCGGTCTACGGCACGAGTTCCGGGCCCTTGTCCGTGTAGTCCTTGCGGAACGCGCGGATCGCGTCGAAGACCTGGTCGTTCATCGCGGGGCAGGCCAGGAGCTGGCCCCAGGCCGCGGCGGCGACCTTCGGCTTCATGCCGGTGTTGTTCTGGAAGACGAGCACGTGGTAGGCGTCGGAGCCGTTGAGCTCCTCGCTGCCGAGGGTCTCCAGCTGGTTCACGGTCTTCACCGGCGTGCCCGGCGGGTACTGGATCTCGATGCGCCCGTGCTCGAGCGAGTGGACGTAGTTCTCCTTGGCGGGCTCGTTCCCGGCGGCGTAGATGCCGTCGGTGGCCGGGATCTCGTTGTGGTCGCCCGACGTCGGCGGGTTGGTCTTGTACGTGACCTCGCCGGTGACGTGGTTGCTGCCTTCGATCTCCGGGCTGGAGAGGACGCAGCCTGCGGCCTTCGCGGCCGGGGCCAGCTCGGTGATCTTCACCGGCGGGATGGCGACCTTCGCGTCGATGCCGCCCTCCTCCACCGTGCCGGTGCTCTCACCGCCGCCGCCGCTGGACGCGATCAGCGCGCCGGCGCCGCCGAGGATCGCGATGACGAGGACGACCCCGAACACCAGCTGGATCCGCTTGCTCGTGGCGGCCGCCTTCGCGGCTTGCGCCTCCTGGGCCTCGCGCTCGGCCTTGCGGGCGGCTTTCTCTTCCTGGCGGCTGCTCATCGTGCGCGTAAGGGTAGGCGAACGGGCGCCTCCGGCGCGTCGGACGGCCACACCTCCTGGAGGAACGACTTCACCTCGCGGGTGAGGCGCTGGGGGGAGAGGCGCATCTCGAGGATCGAGGCGGCTTCGACCAGGCGGGCGTTCGGGAGCTCGTCGGCCAGCATTCCGGCGTCCGTCATCGGGTGGACCGGGTCACGCCGGTGGCCGATGATCAGCGTCGGCTGCTGCAGCTCGCGACGGATCCGGGACGGGGGCGCGACGCGGGCGAAGAACAGGCCCTGCAGGACGGCGGCGCTCGGCCGCGGGTCCTGCCGGACGAGGTCCAGCGCGACGTCGGCGGGGCCGGCGGGCAGCGGGAGCAGGCGCGCGACCCGGCTGACGAACCGCAGCGCCGGCTCCCCGAACGTGAGCGCCAGCATCAGCGGCGTGAACGCCACGGCGCAGCCGATCAGGGCGTGGTCGAGGACCGGCATCTCGATCAGCAGGCCCTTCACGCGGTCGGGCGCGAGCGCGGCGGCCTCGAGCGCGGTGTTGGCCCCGAGCGAGAGGCCGCCGACCACGGCCTCGTCGACCTCGAGATGGTCGAGCAGGCCGATCACCTGCTCCCCGAACGCGGTCATCGAGTACTTCCACATCTCGCGGGGGCGGTCGGAGTCACCGTGCCCGAGCAGGTCCATGGTCACGACGCGGTAGCCGCGGCGCGAGAGGTGCTCGGCGAGCGGCGTCATCAGCTTCTGGTTGAAGAGCAGCCCGTGGATCAGGACGACCACCCGGTCGCCGGCGCCGTGCTCGTCGTAGGCGAGCCGGTGCCCGGCGTGCATGAACGTGCCCATCCTCCGAGTCTACGGTCCGCAGCTGAACCGGATTCAGCACGGGAACGTGTAACTGGCTAAGGTTGACGCCAGCGTCACTTTTCGTCCCGGCATCGAGCAGGAGAGAGTTCCCATGGCCAAGCAGCCCCGCATCCTCAGTGGTCAGGTCGTCGCCATCACCGGCGGCGCCCGCGGCATCGGCAAGGAGACGGCCCGCGCGCTCGTCGCCCAGGGGATGAAGGTCGCGATCGGCGACCTCGACCTCGCCGCGACCGAGAAGACCGCCGCCGAGCTCGGGGGTGGGCGGGATCAGGTCAAGGGCTACGCGCTCAACGTGACCGACCGCGACTCCTTCACCGCCTTCATCGACGGCGCCGAGCGGGACCTCGGTCCGCTCGACGTGCTGATCAACAACGCCGGGATCATGCAGCTCGGGCCGTTCCTCGAGGAGGACGACCTGACCGCGCACCGTCAGGTCGACATCAACGTGCACGGCGTCCTCTACGGCATGAAGATCGTCCTGCCGCGCTTCGCCGCCCGCGGCCGCGGCCACCTCGTGAACATCGCGTCGTCGGCCGGCAAGGGCGGCTTCCCCGGCGGCGCCACCTACTGCGGGACCAAGCACTTCGTGGTCGGCGTCTCCGAGGCGGTACGCGGCGAGCTGCGCGGGACCGACGTCGAGGTCAGCTGCGTCATGCCGGGTGTCGTCAACACCGAGCTCGCGACCGGCCTGAAGGAGGCCCGCGGGGTCAAGAACGTCCAGCCGCAGGACGTCGCCGAGGCGATCGTCGAGGCGCTGCAGGTCCCGCGGTTCGACGTCTTCGTCCCCAAGTCGATCGGTCCGATCACGAGCGTCATGGGCCTCGTCCCCCGCCGTGGCCGCGAGGCGATCGTGCGCGTCATGAAGGCCGACCAGGTCCTCGCGTCCGCCGACCCGAATGCCCGCAAGGCCTACGAGCTGCGCGCGGCGGCCTCCGAGCCCGGCCTCGAGCCCGGCGAGCAGGTCAAGCAGCTGACCGAGTAGCCCAGGCCGCGCGGTTATAGTGAAAGTCGATCGGACATTTGTTCTTTCCGACAGTCACGAGACCGGAGACCACCCCCATGAGCCTGACCATCGGCGACACCGCCCCCGACTTCGAGGCCGACACCACTGACGGCCGCATCCAGTTCCACGACTGGATCGGCGACAGCTGGGCCGTCCTCTTCTCCCACCCGCGCGCGTTCACGCCGGTGTGCACCACGGAGCTCGGCTACATGGCGAGCATCAAGCCCGAGTTCGACCGGCGCGGCGTGAAGATCATCGCGATCTCGACCGACCCGGCCGAGGGCAGCGCGGAGTGGTCGAAGGACATCGAGGCCTCGCAGGGGGCGGCGGTCAACTACCCGATCATCGGGGACACCGACCACGCGGTCGCCAAGGCCTACGGCATGCTGCCGGCCGACGTGGAGGGCGACCCGACCGCTCGCACGCCCGCCCAGAACGCGACGCTGCGCAACGTCTTCGTCATCGGGCCGGACAAGAAGATCAAGCTGCTCCTGATCTACCCGATGACCACGGGCCGCAACTTCGACGAGGTCCTGCGCGTCATCGACTCGCTGCAGCTGACGGCGGGCCACGCGGTCGCGACGCCGGCCCAGTGGCAGCCGGGCAGCCCGGTCATCATCGCCGGCTCGGTGACGAACGACGCGGCGAAGGAGAAGTACCCGGACGGGTGGGAGGAGCCGCTCCCCTACATCCGGGTCGTCCCGGACCCCACGACCGCGGCGTAGCCACTCGCCGTCCGGCCCCCAGCGCCGAGACCCGTTGTTCATCACCCAGTCCGATGCTCACCGGGTCTCGGCCGTCGTCCGGGTCGACAGCGCACCCTCGCGGGAGAGGATGCGCCGCAGGATCGCGATCGACGAGGCGTAGGTCGAGTCCATCCCGCGGTAGTTCAGGCCCCGCGCGCCGAGCGTGCGGGCCTGCGTGTACGGCGTGTCGGACGCGTAGTGGATGATCCCGAAGTCGATCGGGAGCTTGGAGAAGTTCACGTGCTGGCCGATCGGGTAACGGGCTGAGTCGGCCACCTCGTAGACCGCGGCGCAGTACGGCCCGGCCTCCATCTCGACGACCGTGTACGCCTCGCGGTAGTAGAAGTCGAGGTAGGTCCGGTTCTGCAGGAACGTCGACTTGACGGTCACGGCGCGCTGGTTGTCCAAGCCGCTGCCGAACCGCAGGTACGGCGCGATGTCCTCGACGCCGAACGCGTTGTCGAGCCAGTACGTCGTGTTCGAGTGCTCGTCGTGCACGACGCTGGAGATCAGGACGTCGCCCACGTCCGCGTTGAGCGTCGCCGCCTTGCCGAGGACGTAGACCGAGGACAGCGTGTCCGCGTCCTCGCAGATCTCGCGCAGGATGTTGTACGCCGCCAGGCCGAGCGGGTAGTCGACGTTCACGATGACCCCGCGGCTGGCCGCCAGCGCGGCGGTGTCCACCCCGCCGATCCGCGGGTCCAGCCGCGCGGGGTCCAGGTCCCGCACCGCCGTCACCTGCGCGGCCACCGACAGCGCCGTCGTCGACCCCAGGTGGACGACCCCCGCGCCGCGCTCGGCGTCGCGCCGGCGGGCGGCCTGCCGCGGGTGGGCCACGTGGTAGTCGCGGGCGGCGTAGTAGAGGAAGTTCTCCCACGACCCGCGGGTGGCGCCGGTGTCGAACGCGCGGACCTCCTCGCGCAGGTCGCGCGGGCCCTCGCGGCGGACCCAGTCGACCAGCTCGTCCTCCATCGCGCGCGCCTCGCCGCTGACGAGGTTCGCCAGCGAGTGGGTGTTGGAGGAGACGAAGTAGACGGGACCGTCCTGCAGCCCGGTGGCGTCGATCGCCGTCCGGATCGGGCGGAACCAGTGCCGGGTCATCCGCGCGTAGCCGACCGCGCTGCCGCCGAGCATCCGGATGCGCAGCCGCATCTCCCGCGTGGCCACGTCCCCGAGCCGCGCCGCGAATGCCGTCCCCCAGACCTCCTGCAGCCGGGCCCAGTCGTCCTGGGAGCCGCCGAGCGCGCGGGTGCAGTCGTCCGCCCCCGGGGTCTTCTGCGGCCGGGGCCACCCGACGCCGCGCAGCTTGCGTCGCAGCTTGTTCCACTCGATCTGGAAGGCGACGAGGGTGGGGACCAGGTCGTCGAGGTCGCTCGTGCTGGACAGCAGGACGGCGTACGTGAGCGGTCCGGCGGGGTCGTCGTCGGCGGCGGGGGGCGGCGCGGCGAACCAGCGGCGGCGGCGGGCGACGGCCTCGACCGGCTCCCAGTCGTCGAGCGGCCCGATCCCCGCCTTCGTGAACTGCGACGCCTCCTGCCCCATGACGATCCGCGTGGCGCGGAAGACCTCCGCGGGCAGTCGCGCCGTGGCGTACATGAACGCGCCGAGGTCCAGGACGTCCTCCTCGGCCGCGTGCGGGTGCAGCGATGAGGCCATCGCGCGGTGCGCGGCCTCGAGGACCCGCAGGTCGGTCTCCCCCGTCGAGCGCAGGAGCGTGCTGTAGGTCCGCTGGTAGAGCGCAACCTCCTCGGCGGCGAGCTCGACCGACGGCGGCGTCGCGCCGGAGCCCCCGAGCGCCGGCGTCATCGGCCGCGGCCGCGCCGTGCGCAGGCGCCAGAATCGCTGCGCGCGGGGACGCGGGCCGCGTAAGGTGTCGCCCGTCGAGCATCCATTCGTCCACCGGCGGGCCCCTGCGTGATCGCTGCGGTCTGCGGCGGCGTCATGCTGGACAACCTACCCCTCGCACGACCTCCCGGATCGTCCTGAACGTGAACCGCTCCCTCCGCCTGATCGTCCTGCTGACCGCGTGCTCCGCCGGGCTGGCGCTGCCGGCGGGCGCGTCCGCTCGGATCGTCGCCCCGAAGATCACCGAGCCCGCGAACGCGTTCGCGCCGGTGTTCTACGACCTGGACGGGACGACCGGACGCGGCATCACCGTCGCGGGGACGGTCGCCCCCGGGGCGTCCGACGGGGAGAAGCTCGACATCGTCTGTCTGCGGCGCGGCGAGGGGCGCCGGCCTGCGCCTGCCCCCGGCGCCGTCGGGGCG
Organism: Paraconexibacter sp. AEG42_29; assembly: GCF_040581415.1. Classification (NCBI taxonomy): domain Bacteria; kingdom Bacillati; phylum Actinomycetota; class Thermoleophilia; order Solirubrobacterales; family Paraconexibacteraceae; genus Paraconexibacter; species Paraconexibacter sp. AEG42_29. Next base: position 134,628 of record NZ_CP114014.1, read on the forward strand.
GACACCGTCGCGGCCGGCGTCGCGGTCCGCGTACCGCAGCCCGGCAGCGCGGGCACGTTCTCGGTGACGGCCTCGGCGGACAGCACGGCGTTCGTCTCGCCGTGCCGGCTGCTGGCGCTCACTGCCGGGAACAGCACCGTCGAGTCCGACGCGTCCGGCCCGTCGATCTACCCGTCGGTGCTGCGCGACTTCGTCGAGACCGCCCCCGGGAACCCGAACGCCGGCCAGCGCTACGACGTCGATGCGAGCACCGTGACCGCCGGCCTCACGAGCACCGCTCACATCGAGTCGTTCGGGGGCTGTGGCCTGTGGAACGCGCGCCCGCTCGATCCGGCCGTGGCGCCGGACAAGGCAGCGCTGAACGTCTTCGAGTGCGCCGGCTACGCCGACGACGTGGCGGACGGGACGTCGCCGACCCGGAGCGAGCTGCAGATCGACGGCCGCAACGCCTTCACCGGCGCCATGGCGGCACTCGGCAGCGGTGGTCTGCCGGGCGTGGCGGGCCGTCCCGCCCTCACGCGGTCGGGCACGCGCGATCCGGCGACCGGGCTCCTGCGGCTGGCTGAGAGCACCGACGTCGTCCGCTGTCAGACGACTCCGGCGGGTTATCCGTTCACGGATCCGGCCGAGTGCGGCGGCCTCGTCGGCACGGGCGTACGGCTGGTGCGCCAGGTGACGATGTCCGAGGACGGCCGCTCGACGACGATGCGCGACCGCTGGGAGTCGACCGACGGCGCCGACCACATCCTCGACCTGCTGCTCGAGGTCGACTTCGCGACGCAGGACTACGGGATCCGGGTGCCGTGGACCGGCGGCGGCGTGACCGCCTACCCGGGATCGGCCAGCCTGCCGGGGCCGCCGAGCGTCCCGGCCAGCATCTTCGTCAGCAGCGACCGCCGCGTCCCGGACGGTGACCTCGCCCACGCGACCGGCGCCGTCAGCTTCTCGACGGCGCCTTCGGCCGTCGAGTTCATCTCCGGCCTCGGGGATCCCTCGCGCTTCATGGAGCTGCGGTACATCCGCAGCGTGACGGCGGCCGCCCCGCTCGAGCTCGTCCACACCTTCTCGATGGCACCGACCGCCGCGGAGTCGGCGGCCCTCGCCGGGAAGGCCGAGGATGCGTTCACCGGGCCGAGGGTGGCCATCACCTCCCCGGCGGCAGGAAGCACGACGGCGCTGGACACCGTCACCGCGACCGGCACCGCCTCCGACGACCGCAGCCTGGCGTCGCTGATCGTGAACGGGCTGCCGGTGAGCACGGCCGACGACGGCTCCTGGAGCGCACCGGTGGCGCTGAGCCCAGGCGCCAACACGATCGTCGCTCGCGCCATCGACAGCGCCGGGAACGCGACGGAGGCGTCGGTCGCGGTCACGCGGGTCGGGGCGAAGCGCTGCGTCGTCCCGAAGGTCAAAGGACTGAAGTCGGTGGGCGTCGCGATCACGCCGCTGCGCAAGGCCGGCTGCCGGCTGGGCAAGGTCCTGACGATCTACTCCAAGCCGAAGATCGTGGTGAAGGGCAAGCGGCGGCTGAAGGTCACAGTCAAGCGGTTCGCGGTCCTGGGGTCCAAGCAGAAGCAGGGTCGCCGGCTCGCGCCCGGAGCGGCCGTCGACCTGATCGTCCAGGGCCGGAAGCCGAAGGCGGGTGCGAGGAAGCCGGCGGTGAAGAAGCCGAAGCCCGGGGTCAAGAAGCCGACCCCGGCGGCCGCGAAGCCGAAGCTGCCGACGTACGTGCCGGACCTGCCGGCCGCCTCGCGGCGGCGCTGACCCAGGCGGCCGGAGGATTCCGCGGGGCCTACCCCCCGAATCCTCCGAGCGGCGGATCCGGCCCCGGTGCGCGGAGGATTCAGCGGGGCCTACCCCCCGAATCCTCCGAGCGTGCCGTCGGCGTGGCCGCGGCGTGTCGGCGGAGGGACGCTGCCAGCGTCACGGACGCGACAGACGCCGGACGGGACCGCGCGGAGGATTCGACGTGTCGGATCCACCCAACCCCAGGAGCCTCGCGGCTATGCGCAAGAACCGTCTCACCGCCGTCCTCACCGCTGCCGGCATGGCGACCGTCCTCGTGCTGCCCGGCGCGGCGGACGCGCGGCAGAACACCGGCCCGAAGGCGCCGACGGCCTGCAAGGCCGGCGCGATGAAGAAGGACAAGGACGGGGCCGTCACCCACGTCTGCAACAAGAAGGGCAAGTGGGTGAAGGTGCTCTACCGCACGGCCGGCGAGGCGCCGGCGGCGCAGCCCGCGTCCGAGGCGGCCAGGCAGAGCGGTGGGGGCGGCACGCCGTCGCGCGGCTGCGACTTCGACGGCGCGCCGGTCGGGGTCGGGGACACGGTGTCCGTCGTCGTGCACACCCGCGTGGGCAGCCGCTGGACCGCGGTGACCACCACGTTCATCTGCGGCGACGACGGCAAGCTGCACCAGGTCGCGCGGACGGCGCCCGCAGCCGTGGAGCCGCGCGACGCACCGGTGGTGACCGCCGCCGACACATCGGCGGCGAAGCGCGCCGGTGGCGCAGGGACGCCCACGCGGACGTGCGCCGACAGCAACGCCGCGCCCGGCGACGAGGTCGTCGTGGTCGTGGACGTCCGCTCGGGCAGCGGCAAGCTGATCAAGCGCACGGTCACGCGCTCCGTCTGCGGCGACGACGGCTGGCTGCACCCCGTCGCCCGCTGACGCCCGGTCAGGACGCGGCCGCCCGCTGCTCGGGCAGCCGCGTCGTCCGGGGGCTGACGCCGCCTGGCAGCGGCTCATAGACTCCGGCAGACATGACCGAACCGATCGACCAGCTCTGCATCGACACCATCCGTGCCCTGAGCATGGACGCCATCCAGGCGGCGAACTCCGGCCACCCGGGCCTGCCGCTCGGCATGGCGCCCGCGGCCTTCGTCCTCTACGCGGACGTCATGAAGCACGATCCCGCCGACGTCGACTGGCCCGACCGCGACCGGTTCGTGCTGTCCGCCGGACACGGCTCGATGCTGCTCTACAGCGCGCTGCACCTCGCGGGCTACGAGCTGTCGTTGGACGACATCAAGGCGTTCCGCCAGTGGGACTCGCGGACCCCCGGTCACCCCGAGCGCGAGCGCCACCACGACGGCAGCTGGCGCACCCCGGGCGTGGAGGTCACCACCGGCCCGCTCGGCCAGGGCTTCGCGAACGGCGTCGGCATGGCGATCGCCGAGCAGCACCTGCGTCACACGTTCGGCAGCGAGACGCAGGACCACTACGTCTACGCGATCGTCTCCGACGGCGACCTCATGGAGGGTGTCGCGTCGGAGGCGGCGTCCATGGCGGGCCAGCTGGGCCTCGGCAAGCTGATCTACCTCTACGACGACAACGACATCTCGCTCGACGGCCCGACGTCCCTGAGCTTCGACAGCGAGGACACGTCCAAGCGCTTCGAGTCCTACGGCTGGCAGGTCCTCGAGGTGTCCGACGCCAACGACATCGACGCGCTGCGCGCCGCGCTGGCCGAGGGCAAGGCCGAGACCGCCAAGCCGACCCTGATCCACGTCAAGTCGATCATCGGCTACCCGTCGCCCAACAAGCAGGGGACGAGCGGCGCGCACGGCTCACCGCTGGGCGACGACGAGGTCCGCCTCACCAAGGAGGCGATGGGCTGGGACCCGGACAAGACGTTCTTCGTGCCGGACGGCGTGTACGAGCGATTCGGCGCCGGCGGCCGCAAGGGCGCGGAGGCGCGCTCGGAGTGGCAGACCCGCCTCGACGCCCTGAAGCAGGACGCGGCCAAGGCCGAGCTGTGGGACAAGGCCTGGGTCGGCGAGGCGCTGCCCGGCGTCGCGGACGCGCTTGCGCCCGGCAAGATCGACTGGGGCAAGCCCGCGCTCGCCACGCGTGCGGCCGGCAAGGCGGCGATGGCGGCGTTCAGCTCGTTCGTCCCGACCATGGTCGGCGGGGCCGCCGATCTCTCCGGCTCCACCAACACGCTGTTCCCGGGCGGGGACGACGAGACGCTCTCCAAGGGCCATCCCGGCCGCAACGTCTACTACGGCGTCCGCGAGCACGCGATGGGCGCGGCCGTCAACGGCATGGCGGCCCACGGCGGCATCGTCCGGCCCTACGGCTCGACCTTCCTGCAGTTCGCCGACTACATGCGCGGCTCGATCCGCCTCAGCGCGCTGATGCAGCTGAAGGTCGCGTGGGTCTTCACGCACGACTCGGTCGCGCTCGGCGAGGACGGCCCGACGCACCAGCCGGTCGAGCATGTCGCTGCCCTGCGCGCGATCCCGGGCCTGACCGTCCTGCGTCCGGGTGACCCGCTCGAGACCGCTGAGGCCTGGCGCGTGATCCTCGAGGACCTCGACGGCCCCGGCGTCCTGATCCTGAGCCGCCAGAACCTGCCGGTCCTGGAGGGCGCGCCGGTCGTCGGCGGCGTCGAGCGCGGCGCCTACACCGTCCGGGGCACGGAGGCGCCCCCGCAGGCCGTCATCGTCGGCACCGGCTCGGAGGTCCACACCGCGCTCGAGGCGGCCGACCTCCTGGAGAAGGAAGGCCTCGTCGTGCAGGTCGTCTCGATGCCCTCGTGGGAGCTGTTCGAGGCGCAGGACGAGAGCTACCGCCAGCAGGTCCTTCCGCTCGGGGTCCCGAAGGTCTCCGTCGAGGCGGGCATCGCCATGGGCTGGTCGCAGTGGGTCGACGCGTCCGTCTCGATCGAGCGGTTCGGGGCGTCGGCTCCGGGCGAGGAACTGCTCGAACGCTTCGGCATCACCCCCGCAGCCACGGCCGCGAAGGTGAAGGAGCTGATCGGCTAACCGGACGGCTTCCTGCCTGTGGTCGCCTTCGCGGCGACCGCAGGCGCAGGAACGGGCGCTCCTGCGCCCAGCAGCGGCAGCAGGCCCGACACCTTCGAGCTGACCGTGATGTGGATCGCGGCCGGCTCGCGGACCCAGGCGATCAGGTTCAGCGCCGTCAGCCGGTCCAGCGCGTACTGGAAGGCCAAGGACTGGGCCGGGCTCACGTACTGCCGCGCGATGTCGAAGGTGAACCCGGTCGTGTGCAGCGAGTAGGCCTTCGTCGCCTGGATGTTCGAGCGCGTGAGCGCCTTCTGGTACGGCCGGTCCCGGATCGAGCTCGTCACGACCAGCGGCCCGTTGCCCGAGATCCCCTGTGTCGCCGCGCCGATGTACAGCAGGACGGCGAGCGCCTCGGGACGCAGCGCGCGGTACAGCCGCTTGGACTGCTTGAAGCGCGGAGCGAACTCGCCCATGGCCGGCGAGATCACCAGGCCGTACCGGGCCAGCCGGTCGGCCTGCAAGCGGACGAGGTCACCGGCGGCCTGCGCACGGCCGAGCTCGAACGGGTCCTTGAACTCGGGGACGCTGAACTCGGGGTGCAGGACCTCCTCGGCCGAGTTCTTGTTCAGCTGCAGCTCCGACTGCTCCGCCAGCTCGGCCGGATCGGACCGGTACGTCGCCATGATCGACTGCGCCGCCTTCACCCGCCACAGGTAGGTCGAGGAGTCGTCGCCGAGCGACCGCAGGAACTCGTAGGCCTCGCGGTGGTCCACCGGCGAGCTGCCGAAGTAGAGCTCGGCGTACGACACGTCGTCCCCGCCGTCGTAGCGCTTCAGCGCGGTCTGAAGGTTCCCGATGCCCATGTGGTAGCTGACGATCGCGAGCTCGGGGTCGTCGCCCAACTTCTCGGCGCCGAGCTTCAGGTAGCGGACGGTCGCCGCGAGCGCCTTGACGGGGTCGAAGCGCTCGTCGATCCGGGCACGCTCCCGCCGGCGAGCAGCGACCTTCCGCCCCCGCGCGATGCCGCGGGTCAGCCTCGCCGACGCCGCCACGTCGACCTTCAGGCCCAGCAGGTTCGTCCCCGTCTCCGCCAGGATCTGCGTCAGCCCCGCCGCTCCGCTGAGGTCGCGCGGGTTGGCCAGCGCGTCCGGCCGTCCTGCGCTCTCCAGGAACACGATGCCCTCCAGCGCGTCCGGATCGATGCCGCCGGCCGTCGCCGCCGCATCGATCCGCGGGCGCAGGGCCGCGACGCGCCGCGCCGTGGCGACAGCGCCGCCCGGCGACTTGGCGTAGAGCACGTGCGCCAGCCCGGCGGCCGCGCGGCGTTCGCGGTCCGCCCGCAGCGCGTCGGTGTACCGCAGCGGGTCGACGCCCTCGCCCTCGGCGGACCCGGGCAGGAGGTCACCCGGACTGCGCTCGATCTCGGGCAGCTGCACGAGCCCGTCCGCCGGGATGCTGACCCCGCCGGCGCCGCGCGCGTCGTCGTCCCCGTCGCCACCGGACGTCAGCGCGAGTGCGCCGCCGGCCCCGACGAGGACCGCGAGCAGCAGCAGGACACCGGCGCGGAGGCGACGCCGGCGCAGGGCGGTCATGCGGGCGGGGCGGGAGGGCCGCGGCGGACGGGACGACGTGCTGGCCATCACGACAACCGTGGCACAGTTTCCTGAAGGCCCGCCGTGCGACCCTTGACGGCGTGACCGAGCCCCTGACGATCTCCACCGACCCGGCGCGCCTGGACATCGACCTCATCCACGCGTTCCTCAGCGAGCAGGCGTATTGGGCGATCGGCCGCCCGCGCGCCCTGACCGAACGGGCCATCGCCCACTCGCTGTGCTTCGGCGCCTACGACGCCGAGGGCGCGCAGCTCGCCTTCGCCCGGGTCGTCACCGACCGCGCGCTCTTCGCCTACCTGGCGGACGTCTTCGTGGTCCCCGAAGGACGGGGTCGCGGCGTCGGCAAGGCACTGGTCGCGGCGATCATGGAGCACGAGGACGTCCGCTCGCTGCGGCGCGTCGTGCTTGCCACCGACGACGCCCACGGGCTCTATGCGCCGTTCGGGTTCACGCCGCTGTCGGACGCCGAGAAGTGGATGGGCATCCGGCGCGGCCCGGTTTGACGGCCCCGCGCCTGGCCATGGGCCTCGGGCCATGGGCCACCGGCCGCGGGCGGTGGCTCACCGCAGCCGGTAGACCTTCGTCTTCGACGTGACCCGGCCCGTCAGGTCGCGGCCGGTGAACTTGACCGTCGCGGTCACGCGCTGCTTGCGGCGCAGCGCGGCCAGGATGCGGTCGGTGCCGAGCTCGGACGGCGCCAGGTTCACGACCGCGAGCCCCGGGAACTCGAGGGCCCGGCGCTCGGTGTCGAGGGTGATCGCTCGCCGCTGGCCGCGGATGGTGACCTTGCCGCTGATGACCCCGGCGCACGGACGGCCGCACGAGACCGCGGGCCGGACGGCGAACTCCTGGCGGAACTCCTGGATCGCCGCGCCGCCGAGCGAGGCGACGAACCGCTCGGCCGGGTCCTTGGCGACCGAGCCGCACGGGACGGCGCCCTTCACGCCGAAGCGCTGCACGCGGCGGTTGCCGGTGTCGGCCACGTAGAGGGTGCCGCGGCAGTCGGTGGCCAGCGCCGTCGGCTCCGTGAACTGCGCGGCCTGGCTCCCGGGGGAGAGGCCGACCGGGCTCTGGTAGGCCCCGCTCGCGCTGAACTGCTGCACGCGCGAGAGGCGACGGTCGGAGACGAACAGCGTCCCGGCGCCGAACGCCAGCGACTGGTTGTCCTCGAAGAACGGCCCGGGTGCATCGCCGCTCTCGCCGAGGGAGCCGAAGAAGGCGCCGTCGAGGCCGAACACCGACACCGTCGGGGCGTCGGTGACGTACAGACGGCCGTCCGGTCCGCTGACGACGTCGCCCGGGCGGTCGAGCGCCTCGCTCTCCAGCGTGCCGGCGGCCGCGCCGCCCTGGGTGAACAGCGTCAGCCGGCCGGAATCGGCGACGACCAGGCGCCCGCTCGCGTCGAACGCCATGCCCTTCGGGTCGGTGATCTGGCCGGGCCCGCTGCCGGAGGCGGCGAACGCCCGCAGGTACTTCCCTGTCGCGCTCCAGACGCTGATGCGGGTGCGGTCGGGCCCGTCCTCGGCCACGTAGACGTTCCCGTCCGGCCCGACGGTGAGCGCCCGCGGCTCGTAGAGCAGGCCGGGCACCTGGTCGTTGTCCCCGCGCTCGCTCTCGTCAGCGCTGCGGCCCCACTGGCGCACGAGGCGGCCGTCGCCGGTGAACTTCTGCACGCGGCCGTCCCCGTCGACGAACGTGTCCAGGACGTAGACGTAGCCCCGGGTGTCGGTGGCGACGTCCTCGATGTCCGTGAACTGGCCGGGCTTCTCCCCGAGTGAGCCCCAGCTGCCGAGGTAGTCGGCCCCGGCGGCGGGCGGGGGCGCCAGGACGGCCGACGCGAGCGTCGCGACCGCGCCCGTGAGCGTCAGCCGTAGCGCGGTGCGCAGGCGGGCGGGGATCATCGTGCGAGCCCCCAGGCCGGGCCGGTGAGCTCGACGTTGCGCGCGACCAGGCGCGGCTGGCCCCCGCGGGTCGGGATCACGAGCAGGTCCTTGCCGCGGTTGAAGGCCACCTGCGTTCCGTCCGGCGAGAAGATCGGGTTCGTGTCGCGGTCGCCGGTGGTCAGGTTCCGCAGGCGCTTGCCGTTGGCCGGGTTCCAGAGCTCGATGCGGCCGCGGAACTTCTGGTCGCCGTCCTCGCCCGTGGCGGGCTCGGACACGACGGCCAGGGTGCGGCCGTCCGCTGACGTCGAGACCCCGGACAGCGCTCGCGTGGGGTCCTTGGCGACGGCGCGCGCACACTCGCCCTTGGCGTCGAGCAGGCACATGTACTCGTTCCCGAGCTCCGGGCCGTCGGGCTCCTCGTCCTTGATCAGCCCGTCGCGGTACCAGCCGTGGGTGACGACGGTGGTCTCGACGGTGTCCGAGTCCTTGTCGCCGAGGCTGCGGATCTCCAGGCTCGGGACGAGCGGGTAGTTGCACTGCAGGATGAAGTCGACGCCGGGGAAGCACGACGGGACCGTCACGAGCTGGTTCCAGGCGACGCTGCGCCCATCGGCCCGCAGCGCCGGGCGGCTGCCCGACTTCGACCAGAGCGTGCGGGCGCGCCCGTCGCGGCCGGCGCGGAAGATCTCGTCGTCGTAGTCGAAGCTCGTGGTGGCCCCGGTCTGGGACACGGTCACCGCCGCGTAGGGCTTGGCCTTCGTCCCGGACAGGATCACCTTCGACCGGCGCGAGACCGGGTCGATGCGGCAGATCGAGTAGCTCCGGCAGACGCCGTAGAGGTACGAGCGGCCCGCGACGGTGAGCTTCGGGACCGCCGAGCGCACGCGGAAGGCGCCGCCGAACCGGCCGGCCGCGTTCCCGTTCGCCGACTTGTCCTCGACGGGGGCGGGCGTGGGTGTGGGTGCAGGCGTGGGTGTAGGAGCCGGAGCGGGGGTCGTCGGGGCCGGCGGCGGGGTGCCGCCCTCGGGCGTGAGCGAGAAGCTCCGCAGCGTGTCGTAGGTCTGGCTCGCATCGGCCGTGTTGCCGATCAGCGCCCGCGCGCAGTCGGGCTCCGCGCCGCCCGGCAGGGTCGCCGCGGTGCTGAGCGTCACCGTCGCCCCGTCGACGGTCCGGGTCGTGGGGATGTCGGCGTCGCTGTCGCTGCGCCGCGCGAACGGCGTGAAGGTGCTGGCGGGATCGGTGAAGCCGACGACCGTGACGCTCGGACCGGTGCAGGCCAGCCCGTCCAGGCGGCCGACGAAGACCCCGGCGTACCCGTTCGTCGCCGCGGTCGCGGGACCGGCGAGCGTCACCGTGGCGGTGGTCCCGGACGCGGGGTCGTGGCGCACGGTCAGGCCGGTCACGTCGCGGGCGGGGAGCGGCCCGTCCCCGGCGGAATCGGTGCCGCTGCCCGTCTGGACCGCGGCGCCGGCGCCCGGTGAGGCGGCCAGCAGGAGCGCAACGGCGAGCCCCGTAGCGCGAATGGTCGTCCCCAGGCGTCCGTGCGTCACGCACTCGCACTTCTCCGCACGGCGCCGAGTTGAAACCGGCGGGTCAGATCGCGGCGCGCACGGCGAGGGCGCGCGCCGGGACGTCGGTGATGACGGCCTCGACCCGCGGGTCGGCGAGGAACCGCCGGAGGCCGTCCTCGCGGTTGACCGTCCAGACGAACGCGCCGAGGCCCGCCGCGTGGGTCCGCTCGAGCGCGCCGAGCGAGGCGATCAGGAGGTGCATGCCGACCGCGTCCGCCCCGCAGGCGCGCGCCCGGGCGACCGGCGACAGCTCCGAGAGCCGCGTCCGGACGGGGTGCGGCCCGGGGCGATCGGTCCCGACGAGCAGGCCGGTCCGCACCTGCGGTGCGCGCTCCTTGACCTCCGCCGCGACGGCGTCGAGGAACGAGGTGACGATCAGCGGCTGCGCGGGGTCGGCGTCGGGGTCCGCGTCGCCCAGCGCGGCGAGCACGCGGTCGACGTAGCCGGCCTCCTTGAGCTCGACGTCGAGCCCGATGCGGCCGCGGGCCAGGTCGATCACCTCCGCCAGCAACGGCGGGGTGTGGCCGGTCATCGCGCCGATCTGGGCCCGGGTGAGGTCCGCGACCGGCTTCCGACGGACGTGACCGTCGTGGAACGTGATGAGCTGGTCGTCCGCGGTGCGGCGGACGTCGAACTCGATCGCGTCGGCGCCGGCCACGATCGCGCCCTCGAACGCCTCCAGGCTGTTGTCGACGTGGCCCGCAGACGCCCCGCGGTGGGCGACCACGAGCGCTGTCATCGCGCCTCCGGGCCCGACGCGCCCAGCGGCAGGCGGTCGTCGAGCCAGGCGACGACCGTGTCCGCGATCCCGCGGACGTCCTTCTTGAGGCCGTGATCGCCGGGCACGCGGGCGACGGTCCAGCGGGCCGGGTCCTGCGCGTCGTCGTCGACCATCCCGAAGCGGTCGTTCACGCCCTGCACCACCAGTGTCGGCACGCCGGCACCGGCCAGCTCGGGCAGGCGGGAGGGGCCGGACGTCCCGTCGCGCCGCGCGGGCGGCTGCAGCGGAAAGGCCAGGCAGAGCACCGCGACGGCGCCCACGGCGGTCGCGGTGCGGCAGGCGACGCGCGCGCCCGAGGACCGGCCGCCGCAGACCACCGGCAGGCCGGCCAGCGGCCCGTCGCGCAGCGCGGCGAGCACCGGGATCCAGGCCTCGTCGAGCTTCGGCGCCGGGGGCGTGGACTTCTTGCCGGCCACGCGGTACGGCTGCTCGACGAGGGCGACGCTGACCCCTGCCGCGACAGCGGCCGCGGTCACGGCGACGAGGTCCGGGGCGGTCACCGAGCCCCCCGCGCCGTGGCCGAGGACGAGGCCCCCGCGGGCGGCGCCGGTCGCGGGGTGCAGGTGCGCACGCGCCGGGCCGTGCGGGGTGTCGAGCTCCATGACGGTCATGCGTGCCGACCATTGTGCAGCGCGCGGCGGCCCCCGGCCATGCCCAGATGCGTCAGATCCCGGTTGCGGCACCGGGCGCGGCCCGGTTGACTTGGCCGATGCGCGATCCGCGGCGGGGCTCGACCACCGGCGATCACAGGGGCAGGCGGCTGCGCCGCGCCGGCCTGGCGACCGCGGCGCTGCTCGCCGGCACGGCCACGGCGGTGGCGATGGCGATCGCGCCCCCGAACGACCCGGACTACGGGAAGCAGACCGCCGCCGGCGGGGCGCTCGCGATCATCAAGCACCCCGAGGCGCTGCGGACGATCGGCAAGACGCCGCTCGCGGACGTGCTGGTCACCGCGCTCGACACCGGCCTGGACCTCGACCACCCGGAGTTCGCCGGCCGCCTGGCGACCGTGCCCGCCGGGACCCCGGCGCCCAAGGTCTACGGCAGCCCGCCGACCGACCCCGCCGTGGTGCCGCCCGGCGGATCCAGCGGCTGGGACCTGATCGGCACGCTCGAGCCCGGCGACAGCACGCTGAAGCCGGACGCCGACCCCACCGACCCGGTCGGGCGGACCAGCCACGGCACCGCGGTCTCGGGCGTCCTGGGCGCCGCGACGGGCAACGGCGTCGGGGGCGCCGGCGTCGCGCCGAACGCGCGTTTCCTGGCGCTGCGCACCTGCTGGGACGACGACAACTGCTACCAGTCGATCCAGGCCGACGCGACCACGTGGGCCGTCGACCGCGGGGTCCGCGTGGTGAGCATGAGCTGGCTGTCCTCGCCGGTCGGGGGCGACGGCCGCTGGGGCGACGGCTTCGACACGGTGATCAAGCAGTCGACGAACGCTCTCTTCGTCGCGATCCCGGGCGGCAACGGGGACGGTGGCAAGCTCGCGGACGCAGACCGGCGACCGTGCGGCGACCCGGCGGCGAACATCCTCTGCGTCACGACGTCCTCGCCCGGCGACGGCCTCGACTGCGGTGAGGTCAACCCGGCGATCGTCGACCTCGCCGTCCCCACGCAGAACAGCGTGACGGCGGCCAACGGCGGCGGGACGCAGGCGACGGGCTGCGCCACGAGCTACGCCGCACCGGTCGCGGCCGGGGCCGCCGCGGTCCTCTTCGGCCTGGACCCGAAGGCGACCCCGGTGGACGTGAAGAACGCGCTTGTCGACTCGGCGCGCAAGGTGCCGGCCTTCGCGGGCAAGACGGTCAGCGGCGGTGTCCTGGACCTCGACGCGGCGGTCAAGCTGTTCGCGCAGCGGCGCGGCATCACGCTCGTCCCGGACACCGGCACGGGGACGACGACCACCCCCACGACGACGACGACCGGGACGACGACCACCGGGGGGACGACGACCCAGCCGACCACGGCGCTCCCGCCGCTGACGCCGGTGTCGCCCCGCAAGCTGACTGCGACCGGCACCCGGAAGGGCTTCGCCACCTTCACCCTGAAGGGGCGGCTCACGCTGCCGCCGGGGGCGAGCACGGCGCGGTACTGCGGTGCGGGCGGATCGGTGACGGTCACCGCCCGGTCGGGGCGGCGGACCCTGGCCACGCGGAAGGCCAAGCTCACGAAGACGTGCCGGTACTCCCTCGTCGTCGCGTTCTCGCGCAAGACGCGGATCGGCGGGACGTCCGTGCGGTTCTCGGTTCGCTTCGGCGGCTCGTCGGCCGTCCGTGCCCGGGCCGCGCAGACCGTCACGCTGAAGCTCGGCCGGCGCACCTGACGCGGCGACGACCGGTTCTGGAAAGGTGTGGCTGTGCCGTCCCTCTGGCTCATCCGCCATGCCCCTGCCGCCGGCAACCTGAACGGCGTGTTCATGGGGCAGCTGGACGGCGAGCCGGACGTCGACGGGCTGGCCGCCGCGGGCGCCCTCGGCGGCCAGGTGGCCGCCGACTTCATCTGGTCCAGCCCGCTGCGCCGTGCCGCCCTGACGGCGGCTGCGATCTTCCCCGGCCGGGACGTCGTCCACGACGACCGCCTGATGGAGCGCCACCTGGGCAGTTGGCAGGGCCGTGTGAAGGACGAGGTCCGCGCCGAGCGGCCGGACGCGTTCACCGACGCCGGCACCCTCGACCTGACGATCACGCCGCCGGGCGGCGAGAGCCTCGCGGACCTGAAGACGCGGGTGGGCGCGGTCCTGGACGCGGTCGCTGCGCTGCCCGACGGCTCGACGGTCGCGCTCGTCGCCCACAACGGCGTCCTGCGCACGGCGCGCGTCCTGCTCGGCCAGATGGACGTGCACGAGGCCTCGCGCACCCCGGAGAAGTTCGCCAGCCCGGCCCGGCTGACGCTCGACGCGCCGCGCCTGGCGCGGCTGAGGGCCGCCCGGCGCATCACGTAGGGTCTGGGCAAGCGTGCCCTCCGGAAGCTCCGTCCTGCCCCTGCCCCCGCGGGCGTCCAAGCCGCGCACGGCCGGGCTCACCCACGTGCTGGACCAGGGCCTCGGCCCGGCGGAGGTCGACAGCCTGCTCGCCGTGGCCGGTCCGCACATCGACCTCGTCCGGCTCGGGTGGGGCTCGGCGTTCGTCACCGCGAATCTGCCGGACAAGCTCGCGCAGTACCGCGACGGCGGCGTCCCGGTCATGGTCGGCGGCACGCTCACCGAGCTCGCGTGGCTCCACGGCCGCGTCGACGCGCTGCGCACCTGGCTGCAGGAGCACGCGATCGACCGCGTCGAGGTCTCCTCCGGCGTGGTCCCGATCCCGGCCGACGAGAAGCACGCGCTGATCACGGCGCTCGCACAGGACTTCACGGTCTACGCCGAGGTGGGGGAGAAGGACAGCGACGCGATCCTTGCGCCCTACCGCTGGGTCGAGCTCATCCGCGCCGCGCTGGCGGCCGGGGCGGAGCTCGTCGTCTGCGAGGGCCGCGCGACCGGCACCGCGGGCCTCTACCGTGCCGACGGCGAGGCGCGTACCGGCCTGATCGACGAGATCGTGCACGAGGTCGACCTCGCGAAGCTCGTCTTCGAGGCCCCGCGCAAGGACCAGCAGTCGTGGCTGATCAACCGCTTCGGAGGCGCGGTGAACCTCGGCAACGTCCCGCCGGCCGAGGTCATCTCGCTCGAGTCGCTGCGGCTCGGGCTGCGGGCCGACACGCTGCCGGCGTTCCACAACAGGAGCGGAACGTGAGTGCTGACCACAGTCCCGGGAAGGTGAGCCCTCCGGGCGAGTCTTCCCTGCCCACCGTCCTCCTGACCGGCGTCGGCAAGCGCTTCGACATCGTGTCCGCCTTCGGCCGGCACGCCCGGACGATCGCCGCGGACCCCAACCCGCTCGCACCCGCCCGCTACGCCGCCGACCTTGCCGTCGTCCCCCCGCGGATCGACGACCCGGACTACATCCCGTACCTCGAGCGGCTGGTCGCGGAGCACGACGTGAAGGCAGTCGTCCCGCTCACCGACCTCGACATCCACGTCCTCGCCGCCGCCGGCGACCGGCTGCCCGCGTTCGTCGCGTCGGTCGCGACCACGGAGGCGATGTACGACAAGTACAAGACCCACCTCGAGCTCGAGGCCCGCGGGCTCCCGTCCCCGCCGACGGTCCTGCCGCCCGCTGAGCCGCCGTCCTACCCCGTCATGGTCAAGCCGGTGTTCGGGTCGGGCGCCCGCTCGATCCACCCCTGCGCGGACCGCGCGGAGATGGAGTTCTTCGTCGGCTACGTCAAGGAGCCGGTGATGGTCCAGCGGCTGATGGGCGGCCCGGAGTTCTCGATCGACGTGCTCTGCGACCTGGACGGGCGCTGCCTGAACGCGATCCCGCGGACGATGCTCGAATCACGTGGCGGCGAGTCGATCAAGGGCCAGGTCATCCACGACGAGGAGCTGATGGGCCTGGCGGTCCGGGTCGCCGAGGCGTTCGCCTTCCGCGGGCCGGGCACGATCCAGATGTTCCGCGACCCGGAGATCGGCCTGGCGATCACCGACGTGAACCCGCGCTTCGGCGGAGCCTTCCCCGCGCCCATGTACGCCGCGCTCCCGGGCCGGACCTACCCCGAACTGATCGTCCGGATGGCGCAGGGCGAGCGGATCGAGCCGCACGTGGGCGAGTTCCGCTCCGGCCACCACTTCACGCGCTACTACGAGCAGCTGGAGCTGGACGCCGACCAGCGCCCGACGGGCCGCCCGATGCTGGGGTGAGAGTTGGGTTGGCGGGGCGGTCGGCGATCGGTCGTGGCCCTTCGCGGCTGGGGCGCTGAAGCACTCGCGCCAGGGGCAGCCGTCGTCCGGCGCCGGACGCCGCTGCGGACCACGACCGCTGGCCCACCACCCCGCGCCGCACTCCACGCGCGTCGAGCGTCGATTTCCCGTCCCTATGCATGGGGAAATGGACGTTCGGTTTCCGGCCTTGCCATCTGGCGGATCGAACGTCGGTTTCCCCATGACATGACAGGGGGAAATGGACGTTCGGCTCCGGTCGGCGGAACGTGGCCGACGCTGCCGACCGCCACAGCCGCGGGCTGGCGTCGTCGACCTCCGCCCTGGCCGACGCCCCGCACCCAGGCACAGAGCGCCAACAAGCGCCCCTCGGCGTCTTCAGCCCGCGGTTCTCAAAGCCGCCGCGACCACCAGGTCCTCGGCGTCAGCGCCACCGACCCGCCGCACGACCGATCGACGCCGGTGACGACGTGCAGCTTGGCCTCAGCAGCCGACCGCGCGCCGGACGAAGACCAGCAGCGCCGCCACGATCGCGTCCGCGTCGGGCGGCGCCGCCGCCAGCGGGGACGTCGGGCCCACCAGCGCCTCGCCGAGGGCGCCGACCAGGGCCGCCGCGGTCAGCGCCGCGTCCTGCGGGGGGATCTCCCCGTCGTCGACAGCGGCCTGCAGCAGCAGCGTGAGGTCCTCGCGGTAGCGCTGGCGGAAGACCAGGCGCTCGGCCTCGACCAGCGGGTGCACGGGCTCCGCGATCAGCGTCCAGGCCAGCCGCGGGCTGCGCAGGGCGCGGGTGCAGAACGTGCCGAGGACGGCCTCGGCGCGGGCGACGGCGGTGGGCAGCGCGGGGTCTGCCCCAGCCGCCTGCATCGCGGACAGCTCCCGCGAGCAGACCGTCCGGAAGAGCTCGGCGTAGAGCTCGCCCTTGCCTGGCCAGTGGCGGTAGAGCGCGCCCCGGGACGCACCGGCACGGTCGGCGATGGCGGCCACCGAGGCGGCCGCGTACCCGCCCTCCCGGGTGAGCTCGAGCGCGGCCGCCAGCAGGCGGTCGCGCGTCGTGGCCCGGCCGGACGTGGCGGCCGCGTCGCTCACGACCGGTCCTCCTCGGCGATCGGGGCGCCTTTGTACGTGCTCGGCCCGCGGTCGCCGTACGGCCCGTCGCGCTCGGCGACCGCTTGCCGGAAGCCCGCCTCGGCTGCCCGCTGCTGGAACGCGTAGCCCTCGGCGGTGTGCCGCGTGATGCCGTCGAAGACCGTCCCCAGCACCTGCGTGCCGTGCAGGCCCCGGGCCATCGTCTCCTGGTTGACCAGCAGCTTCATCATCATCAGCTGGTTCACGGGCGTCTGCGCGATCCGCGCCACCAGGGCCTCGGTGGCAGCATCGAGCTCGTCCGCCGGCGGGGCATCGATCGCCAGGCCCCACTCCACGGCCTCCGCGCCCGACAGCGAGTCCCCGGTGAACAGCAGCCGCTTGGCCCGCTGGGGACCGAGGCGGTGCGCCCACATCGACGTGGTCGGCGAGCCCCAGACGCGTGCCGGCGGGTAGCCGATCTTCGCGTCCGCCGCCATGATCAGCAGGTCCGAGCAGAGCGCCATGTCCGTCCCGCCCGCGACGCAGAACCCGTGGACCTTGCACACGACGGGCTTGTTCGCGTGGAAGAGCGACATGAACCCGCGGACGTTGCGGGCCATCATCCCGTAGTCGACCATCGGGTCCCAGACCCCGGAGGGGTCGTGGTTGCGCATCTGCACGAGCGGGTCCAGCGGCGAGCCCTCGGGGGCGGACGTCCCGGCGCCGAAGTCGCCGTCGCCCATGCCCTCGGCGCTGTCGACGAGGTCGTACCCGCCGCAGAAGCCCTTCCCGTTGCCGGCCAGCAGGATCACGTGCACCGCGGGGTCCAGGTCCGCCCGCTCGACGCTCTGCTCGAGCTCGGCGATCAGCGTGCGGGTGATGCCGTTCCCGCGGGCGGGCCGGTTCAGCGTGATGCGGGCGACCCGCCCCGTGACCTCATAGGTCAGCGCGCGCAGCTCCGTCATGCCGGCAGGGCGCGGTCGATGAGCGCCCCCGCGTCGACGCCGCGCGGCAGCGTCCCGTAGACGCGACCCCCGCCGCCGCCCAGGCGCGCGGCGCAGAACGCGTCGGCGACGGCCGGCTCGGCATGGCGCACCAGCAGCGAGCCCTGGAGGGCGACGGCCAGGTCCTCGACCAGGCTGCGCGCCCCGAACTGCGCGGCGGCGAGGTGCTCGCGCACGTCTGCCCCCGGGCCGGCCGCGGTGGCCAGCCCGCCCAGGTCGGCGCGCAGGCCGGCCAGGTGGGCATCCAGCCGCGCGTCGGCCCCGGCCGCCAGGTCGCATTCGGCCAGGAACGCCGGCAGGCCCTCGGGCTCCTTCGCCAGCGCGCGCAGGACGTCGAGCGCCATCACGTTGCCCGACCCCTCCCAGATCCCCGGCAGCGGCGCGTCGCGGTACAGCAGCGGCAGCCCCGAGTCCTCGACGTAGCCGTTGCCGCCCAGGCACTCGAGCGCCTCGGCCGCGTGCGCCGCCGCCCGCTTGCAGATCCAGTACTTCATCACTGCGGTGCCGAAGCGCCGGAAGGCCGGCTCGTCCGCGTCGTACGAGCGCGCCATCCGCAGGGCGGCGACCGTCGAGGCCTCGGACTCGAGCGCCAGGTCCGCGAGGACGTTGCGCATCGCCGGCTGGTCGACCAGCCGGGCGCCGAACGCGGACCGGCCGCGGGCGTGGTGCACGGCCTCCAGCGCGCCGCGGCGGATGCCGGCCGTCGACCCCAGCAGGCAGTCCAGGCGGGTGTGGCCGACCATCTCGATAATGGCCTTCACGCCGCGGCCCTCCTCGCCGACGAGGCGGCCACGGATGCCGCGGAACTCGACCTCGGACGAGGGCAGCGAGCGCGTCCCGAGCTTGTCCTTCAGCCGCTGGAACTCCATTCCCGGGCCACGCTCGACGAAGAAGCACGAGAGTCCGGCCTCGGCCTGGGCGAGCACCAGGAAGACGTCGCACGGCGGGTAGGAGCAGAACCACTTGTGGCCGTGCAGCTCGTACTCGCCGCCGCCGACCGGGACCGCCCGCGTCGTGTTGGCACGGACGTCGGACCCGCCCTGGCGCTCGGTCATCGCCATCCCGGCGATCGCGCCGCCGTCGTAGTCCGGCCGCGTCAGCCGCTCCTCCCACTCGGCCGCGATCTCCGGCGCGCCGCCGCGCAGGGCGGGGACGACGGCGTACGTCATCGAGATCGGGCACAGGACGCCCGAGTTCATCTGGCCCATCAGCATCAGCAGGCCGCCGCGGACCACGTGCCCGCCGGAGCGCGTCTCGCGCCAGGGAAGGGAGTGGACCTCGCGCTCGATGCTCGCGCGCAGCATCCAGTGCCACGAGGGGTCGAGGTCGACGGCGTCGACACGGTTCCCGTAACGGTCGTAGGGAACCAGCTGCGGCTCGTGGCGCTCGGCGCGGCGGCTGTGCTCGCGCGCCTCGGGGGACCCGGCCAGGGCGCCGGCGTCCCGCAGGCGGTCCTCGCCCCAGGCACCGCCTTCGCGCGCGATCGCCTCGGTGAGCGCCGGCCACTGCGTGAAGTGGTCGATCGGCTCCAGCGGCGCGGCCTGGTTGAGGACCTCTCGGGTCTGGACGTGGTCGTCGAGCAGGGTCACGGCATCGGCTCCTTGTGAATCGGGATTCACACGACGCTAGTGAATCCGGATTCACAGCGCAACTCCGTCGCGTTCACCGGGTCCGCCGCCGCAGCTGTCACCGTTCCGGGCCAGTCCTCCGTTCGAGGACGGCTTCCGTCTGCCGATCTGGCTGCCTGCGAAAAAGGACTCTCGCCTTGCGCCGTACTCTCCGCTCCCTCCTGGCCGCGACCGTGATCGGGCTCGCCGCCGCTCCCGCCGCGTCCGCGGCCGAGCCGCCGAACCAGAACGACCCCTGCTCCAGCAACGCGCGCAACACCTGCGGGACGACGGGCGTCGGGGACTACAAGACGTACAAGTTCGGTCCCCGCTGGTTCGGCGACTACCGCGGCGCGATCCCTGGGGTCACCGGGGCGAGCTTCTGCATCGACCTGCGCTTCTGGTACCCGGCGAAGTCCTACGGCTACGAGAAGCGCTCGCTCAGCGCCGGCCTCAAGAACCGCGACGGGGACACGGTCACGGTGGGGAACCTGCGCCGGATGGCGTACGCGCTGTGGTCCGACGGGCGCACGCAGAGCAAGACCTCGCAGGGCGCCGTGATGCTCTACGTCCACCGGCTGATGGGCGACGGCGCCCCCGGTGAGATCGACCCGAAGGCCGTCAGCCCGGCGGTCGCCGCGGCGTTCACGCGCATCACGCGCGAGGCGACGAAGTACGCGGGCCCGTACAAGCTGGACCTCAAGGCGCCCGACAAGCTCGTCGCGGGCAAGGCCGACAAGCTGACCGCGCGCGTGCTGGCGGCGTCGGGGGCCGCGGTGCCCGGCGTCACGCTGAAGCTCAGCGGCAGCGGCGCGGACGGCCTGGCGAAGACTGCCAACACGGGGTCCGGCGGCAGCGTCGACATCCCGGTGACGGCCGACGACGCGGCGGGCGGGCTGAAGGTCACCGTCACCACCGAGGACCTGCCGTCGACCCTGCCGGTGATGTACGTCCCGACGAAGGGCCCCGCGGCCCGGAGCGGCCAGCGCCTCGTCGTCCCCGACTCCCAGACGCTGACTGCGCGCGCCGCGGTGACGGTGCAGGCCCAGCCGACGGTCCGCACGCAGGTCAGCTCGGCGACGCTCGAGCCGGGCGACGCCGTCAGCGACACCGTGATCGTCGAGGGCCTCCAGGGCCGGACCGCGACCGTCAACGCGATGCTCTACGGCCCGTTCCCGTCGGTCGACAAGATCGTCTGCACGACGCCGCCGGTGTGGACCGGCACGGTCACCGCCACCGGGGACGGCTCGTACGTGACCGAGCCGGTGGTCCTGACCCAGCCCGGCTACTACACCTACCGCGAGTCGCTCGTGGCGACCGACACCGTCGCCGGCGTCGAGACCGCGTGCGCCGAGGCGTCCGAGACGACCGTCGTCCGCGGGCGCCCGGCGATCCGCACGCAGATCAGCGCGGCGGAGACCAAGCCCGGCGCCCAGATCACCGACACTGCGGTGGTCAGCGGCCTCGGCACCCTCAGCGCGCCGGTCCAGGTCGAGCTCTGGGGCCCGTACGACGCGCTCGCGGACATGACGTGCACCGGGACACCGGTCCACACGAGCACGTTCACCGCCAACGGGGACGGCTCGTACGTCACCGAGCCGGTGACGCTCC
Organism: Paraconexibacter sp. AEG42_29; assembly: GCF_040581415.1. Taxonomy (NCBI): domain Bacteria; kingdom Bacillati; phylum Actinomycetota; class Thermoleophilia; order Solirubrobacterales; family Paraconexibacteraceae; genus Paraconexibacter; species Paraconexibacter sp. AEG42_29. The sequence goes on from NZ_CP114014.1 coordinate 155,274, forward strand.
CGCGGGCGGGGTACTACACCTACCGCGAGGCGATCCTCGAGACGCCCGCCTACGCAGGCGTGCAGACCGAGTGCGGCGAAGCGACGGAGACGACCTTCGCCAAGGCCGCCCCCGCCGTCACCACCGTGGTGTCCAGCGCCGTCGTCAAGCCGGGCGCGAGCATCTTCGACCGGGTCAAGGTCACGGGCGCCGGGCAGACGCCGCTGAAGATCGAGGTCGACCTCTACGGGCCGTTCGCCTCGCGCGCGGCCATGCGCTGCACCGGCACCCCGCTCTCGCGCACGACGCTCGAGACGCCGGGGGACGGGACGTTCAGCTCCGCCAAGGTGAAGGTGGCCAACGCCGGCTTCTACACCTACCGCGAGCGGATCAAGGGCACCGCGCTGATCACGGCGACGCAGACCGAATGCGGCGAGGAGGCCGAGACGTCGCTCGCGGCGCCACTGATCCTGACGGGCCGCGGCGACCGCACGACGGGGCACGGCGGCCTGCCGGCCCGCAAGGCACAGACGGCATCGGCGGTCACCCCGACGCGCGTGTCCGTCGCGCGGCTCGGCGTCAGCGCTCCCGTCGCGGCAGTCGACATCGACATGGCGACCGGCGCGCTCGACGTCCCGAAGAACATCCAGCGGGTCGGCTGGTGGCGCGACGGCGCGGCGCCCGGGAGCACCGCCGGCACGGTCCTGCTCGCGGGCCACGTCGACAGCGCCCGCGACGGCGGCGGCGCGTTCTACGCGCTGAAGGGCGCACGGCCCGGCGACGTGGTCAAGGTCACGAGCGACGACGGGCGGACGCGGTCCTACCGGGTGACGTCGCGGAAGTCCGTGCGCAAGAACGCGCTCCCGGCGTCGATCTTCACGCGCAAGGGGCCGAAGCGCCTGGTGCTCGTGACCTGCGGCGGCCCGTTCCTGCAGGACGTGGGCCACTACCGCGACAACGTGATCGTGACCGCGCGGCCGGTCTGAGGACGCCTTGCCCGAGCCGGCGCCCGCTGCGGCGCTGGCTCAGGCCTGGCGCGGCACGATGAAGCTCGTGACCAGCGCTGTCGCGAAGCCGATGAGCCGGTCGTCCGTGAAGTGGTCCGGGTCGGTGAGCGCCAGGCGGATGCCCTGCTCGGCACCGGCGATCAGGATCGCGGTCGTCAGCTCGGCGTCGAGGTGGTCGAGCCGCAGGTACTCGAGGCCCCAGCTCACCAGCGGCTCGATCTGCAGGAGGAACTGCTGGTGGTTGCGCTCGACGGCGGCGCGCGCCGCGGGCGGCATGCCGTCGGCGGGCAGCACGAAGATCCGCCAGGTGGCGGGCCGCCGGCGCGCGGCCTGCAGGACGGCGCCGAGCGCGGCCTGCAGCACCTCGGCGGGATCGGCGTAGGGCGGGCGCGGGATCGCGGCGGCGAGGTCGGCCACCGCGCGCTCGAGCTCGCGGTCGACCATCGCGCTGAGCAGCGCGTCGGGGTTGTCGAACGACGCGTAGACGACGGTCTTCGCGAGGTCCGCCTCCCGGGCGACCGCCTCGATCGAGAACGCGCCGAACCCCTGCGTGTCGACGATCTCCAGGGCCGCGTCCAGCAGCTGCTCGCGCCGCTCCTCGCGGGAGCGCCGGGGTGAGTACTTGCGGGTCGGAGCCTTGGCCATCGCGGGGTAGCTTGACATGCGACAACCGCGGTACCACGCCTGTGTCACGGCCGGATAGCATCGGCCCATGCGCTCAGCCCGTGTCCTGACCCTCGCCGGGGCGGCGGCGGCAGCCGTCGCAGTGGCCGGTTCGGCAGCGGCGGTCACGCCCGTCACCCCCGACCCGGTCGCGCCCGCTCTGACGTCGACGCTGAAGCAGCTCAAGGCGAAGACGAAGCTCCCGGTGCTGCTGCCGTCCGAGCTGCCCGTGTTCCGCGAGGGCAAGAAGCCGCTGTACCCGACGATCGGCGCCGACGCCAAGAGCTACGCGGTGACGCTCGGCCTGGTCCCGGACTGCGGCGCGAACGTGTGCAGCGTCGGCTACCTCTACGCGCTGCGGACGAAGAAGTTCCCGTCCGCTGCCCAGGGCAAGTACAAGGTGAAGCTCCGCAAGGGCGCGACCGGCCGCTACCAGCCGCTCTCCTGCGGCGCCAGCTGCACGCCCCCGACGATCACCTTCCGCTCGGCCGGGGTCAACTACTCCTACTCGTTGAAGCTCGACATCAAGCGGCCCGACACCGACCGCTCGGTGCTGACGAAGCTCGCGAACCAGGCGCTGGCCGCCGGCCCGCGCTAGCTTTCGCGGGGTCGGTCAAGGGCGGCGGTGGCCGTAGGTCATCGCCGCGACTGGCAATCGCGGTATTTGCGTGGATCGGGCTGCGGGCCCCGGCAGGTCGCTCTGGGTGCGGCAGGCTGATGAGGCGCCGTCGTGCGGCAGGCTTTCGTGTGCGCCGTCAGAGAGCGGCTGCGCGGGCGGGCGGCAAGCTAGTGTGCGCCGTCGAGCGGCTTAGCCGGAACGCCGTCACCGCCCGCGCGCCGAGCGCGAGCGTAGCGCCGATCGTCGTAGGGCTGTTGGGTTTGAAGAAGGCGCCAGCAGAGCCGGCAGGCGTGCCGGGCAAGCGCAACGCGCGCTTGCATCGGGCGCATCCCGCGCGCGGTCAGCTGCGTGTTGCGGGCGGCGAACGCTGGGGCGTAGAGCGAGAGGCCCCAGGCGATGCCCATCAGCGCGTCGCGGTGCTCGGCCATTCCGGTCCTGGCGATCTTGCCGCGCCGGGTGATTGTCGAGGACTGATAGCTCGCCGGCGCCAGACCCGTCGCCGAGTACAGATGCTCGGGGGTGGGCCAGCGCTCGATCGGCAGCGTGAACGCGCTGAACGCTGCAGCGCGAACGACCGCGACCCCGGGCAGGCTGGTCAGGACCTGACCCGGCGTCTGCGCAAGGAGCGCCTCAAGCTGGGTCTCGCAGACCGCGATGTCGGCTTGGAGGTCCTGCCAGCGACGCAGGTCGCGACCGAGCCGCTGCGCGCGCAGCTCGGCATCGACCGGCGGCGCCAGGAGCCGCTTCCAGCGCTGTGCCCAGAACGCGGCGGTCGCCTCGGTCATCCGGCCCGGTGCGCGAGCCAAGAGCGACCGCGCGGACGGTGCTCGACCGGTGAACGCGACCGCGCAGGCAAGCGCGGCCTGTCCGGTCGGCGAGTCGATGAGCAACGCCCGACCCTGACAGGCCGGCGAGGACAAGCCCGGGCAGAGCGCATTGAGCTGATCGTGCAGCCGCTGCTGCAGCTTCTTGCGCGCGTCGACGAGCTGGCGGCGATGACGAACCGTCCCCAACAACGCCTCGACCGCATCCGGCTCAGCGGCCCGGCCGGCACCCTGCCTCAGCAGCCAGACCATCGCAGCGCAATCGCGGTCATCAGTCTTAAACCGCCGCGATCCAAGCTGCGCCCTGGCCGCGGTCGTCTCCGATGGCGCGAACAACCGAAGCGACCCCGGCCAGCGTCGCTGGATCTCCGTCGCCCACGCCCGATGCAACGCCCCGGTCTCTTCCATCCCGATCACCGGCGGCCCGCCGACCCGGCTCTCCGCGATCAACCGCTCGAGCTCCTCGATCCCGTCACGAAGCACCGGCAACGACACCGGCTCCCCGATCAACCCACGCTCCCCGGTGGTCAACCACACACGATTCACCGCCTTGCCCGGATCGATCGCGATCACCAACGTCGACGCCGGCACCTCCGTCCGCAGCAGTCCGTCCATCTCTCTCCCTCTCAGGACAAAGAAGAAGACCCTCCCCGACACCGCCGAGAAGGACCTCTCAACAACCGGACTGCTGATCTATCAGCCGGCTCGCTGAGCGTCGGGCGCGTCGACGACCGCGAGCACGTCCCCGGCCGACACCTGGTCGCCCGCCGCGACCGGCAGCGCGCTCAGCGTGCCGTCCGCCGGCGCGACGATCTCGTGCTCCATCTTCATGGCCTCGAGTACGAGCAGCGGCGTGCCGGCGGTGACCTGCGCGCCGGCCTCCGCGAGGACGCGCAGGACGGTGCCGGGCATCGGCGAGGTCAGCGACCCGGCGCTGAGCGCGGCCGTCGGGTCGACGAACCGCGGCAGTTTGCGCAGCGGCGCCTCGCCGTCGGGCGTCGTGACCGCGTCCGGGCCGACCCGGTAGGTCCGGCGCAGACCGTCCGCCGTCAGCGTGACGGCGTCCGCCGCGACCGCGTGCAGGACGATGCCCGCGGGCTCCACGAGCTGCGTGCCGGTGCGGTCGTAGCGGTAGCGGACCTCGAGCTCGTCCTCGTGGGCGGTGGCGAAGCGCGCGACCTGCGGGACGGCGGGGTTGTTGCGCCAGCCGGAGGGCACGCCCGCCAGCACGGTCGCAGCCGCCCGCCGGCCCGCCGCCCCGGCGAGTGCGGCCGCCAGCGCGGCGACGCGGGTCTGCTCCGCGTCCAGCAGCGGCGCGGCGAGCGCGGCGACGTCCGCGCGGTCCAGCCACGCGGTGTCGGCCTCGCCGCCGAGGAACTCCGGCGAGCGCAGGACCCGAACGAGGAAGTCGCGATTGGTCGTCGTCCCCTGCACGGCGGCGCGGGCGAGGGCGTCCGCGAGCTTGCGCGCGGCCTCCTCGCGGGTGGCGCCGTGCGCGATCACCTTGGCGATCATGGGGTCGTAGAACGGTGAGATCTCGCTGCCGCTCTGGACTCCCGTGTCGACCCGCACGGCGTCGTCGACCTCGAACCGGGTGAGGGTGCCGGTGACCGGGAGGAAGTCGTTCGCCGGGTCCTCGGCGTAGAGCCGGGCCTCCATCGCCCAGCCGTCGAGCGGCGGCGCGGCGGCAGCGGCCGGCAGCGCGCGGCCCTCGGCGACCAGCAGCTGCAGCTCGACGAGGTCGAGCCCCGTGACCAGCTCCGTCACCGGGTGCTCCACCTGCAGCCGGGTGTTGACCTCGAGGAAGAAGAAGTCCTGCGTCCCGTCGACCAGCAGGAACTCGACGGTGCCCGCGCCCGTGTACTGCAGCGCCTGCCCCGCCTTGATCGCGGCGTCGGCCAGCCGCGCGCGCAGGGCCGCGTCCACCGCGGGGGACGGCGCCTCCTCGATGACCTTCTGGTGGCGGCGCTGGACCGAGCAGTCGCGTTCGTGCAGGGCGAGCACCGTCCCGTGCGTGTCGCCCATGAGCTGCACCTCGACGTGCCGCGAGCGCGGGGCGTAGCGCTCCAGGAAGACGGTCGCGTCCCCGAACGCGCTGCCGGCCTCGCGCTGGGCGGCCTCGACCGCGCCGGCCAGCGCGCCCGCGTCGGCCACGACGCGCATGCCCTTGCCGCCCCCGCCCGCGCTGGCCTTCACCAGCAGCGGGAAGCCGACCCGCGCCGCCGCGTCGTCCAGCGACTCGCCGTCGGTCAGGTGCGCACCCGGCAGCACCGGCACGCCGGCCGCCTCCATCCGCTCGCGCGCACCGATCTTCGAGCCCATCGCGACGATCGCCTCGGGCGACGGCCCGACCCAGATCAGGCCCGCGTCCACCACGGCGCGCGCGAACCCGGCGTTCTCGGACAGGAACCCGTAGCCGGGATGGATGGCGTCCGCCCCCGTGGCCAGGGCGGCCGCGATGACCGCATCACCCCGCAGGTAGGAGTCCGCCGGGCTGGAGCCGCCAAGCGCCACGGCCACGTCTGCTTCGCGCACGAAGAGGGCGTCCGCGTCGGGCTCGGAGTAGACGGCGACCGTGCCGACACCCAGGCGGCGACAGGTCGCGAAGACGCGGCGGGCGATCTCCCCCCGGTTGGCGACGAGAACACGGTTGATGGAAGCGGAAGGCATGGGAGGGACCTCGTCCTACATTCGGAAGACGCCGAAGCCCTCGGCGCCTTCCACGGGTGCGTTGTGGACGACGCCGAGCGCCAGCCCCAGGACCGTGCGCGTGTCGCGCGGGTCGATGATCGCGTCGTCGTAGCCGCGCGAGGAGTTCGCGAGCGCGGTCTGCTCGGACTCGATCTGCGCCTCGACCATGCCGCGCATGTTCTTGTCGAACTCCTCGTCGTACTCCTGCCCGCGGGCCTCGGCGGCGCCGCGCGCGACGATCGACAGCACGCCGGCCAGCTGCGCCGGGCCCATCACCGACGACTGCGCGTTCGGCCAGCTGAACAGGAACCGCGGGTCGTAGCCGCGGCCGGACATCGCGTAGTTGGCCGCACCGTACGAGCCGCCGATGATCACGCCCAGGTGGGGGACCTTCGAGTTCGACACGGCGTTGATCATCTTCGCGCCGTCCTTGATGATCCCGCCCTGCTCGTAGTCCTTGCCGACCATGAACCCGGTTGTGTTGTGCAGGAAGACGAGCGGGACGTCCTTCTGGTTCGCGAGCTGGATGAACTGCGCGGCCTTCTGCGCCTCCTCGGAGAACAGGATCCCCTGGATGTTCGCCAGCACGCCGACGGGGTGGCCGTGGATCGCGCCCCAGCCGGTGGACAGCGACGCGCCGTAGAGCGGCTTGAACTCGTCGTAGCGCGAGCCGTCCAGCAGGCGGGCCAGGACCTCGCGCGTGTCGAACGGGACCTTGGGGTCGGCGGACGGCAGCGCGACGAGGTCCTCGGTGTCGTACAGCGGGTCGGCCGGTGGCAGGGTCGGCCCCGGCCCGTGCCGGCGCCAGTTCAGCGACCGCACGATCTCGCGCCCGATCCGCATCGCGTCCTGCTCGTCCGCGGCGAGGTAGTCGGCCAGGCCGCTGGTCTTCGCGTGCATCTCCGCGCCGCCGAGCTCCTCGTCGCCGCTGTCCTCCCCGGTCGCCATCTTCACGAGCGGCGGCCCGCCGAGGAAGACCTTCGCGCGCCCCTCGACGAAGACCGTGTAGTCGGACATGCCGGGGACGTAGGCCCCACCCGCCGTCGAGTTGCCGAAGACCAGCGCGATCGTCGGGATGCCGAGCGACGAGAGTCGCGTCAGGTTGCGAAAGGTCGCGCCGCCGGGGACGAACGCGTCGGCCTGCGTCGGCAGGTCCGCGCCGCCGGACTCCACCAGGGAGATCAGCGGCAGCCGGTTCGCGACGCAGATCTCGTGCCCGCGCAGCGCCTTCTTCAGCGTGTACGGATTCGACGCGCCGCCGCGGATCGTCGGGTCGTTGGCGCTCACGAAGCAGACGACGCCCTCGACGACGCCGATCCCGGACACGAGCGAGGCCCCGGTCGTGAAGTCGGTGTGGTGGGCCATGAACGGCTGCAGCTCGAGGAACGGGCTGTCGCGGTCCAGCAGCAGCGCGATCCGCTCACGCGGCAGCAGCTTGCCGCGTTTGCGGTGGCGCGCGACGTACTTCTCACCGCCGCCGCCGTTGAGCGTCTCGAGCAGGCCGTCGATCTCGGTCAGGCGCTCGAGCATGGCGGCGCGATTCGCGGCCGCCGCGTCCGAGCGCGGGTCGAAGCTGGAGCGGAGCGTCGCCACGGCGCGAGCATATGCTGAAACCGATTCAGGTGTTCGCCGTTGTCCCGGCCCGACAAGCGGCACCGGCCCGGTTGGGTGGTCTGACAGCGCGTCGCCGGTCAAGGCGCGGATAGCGTCTGCCAATGAGCAAGCACCCAGTTGTCATCTACGGCGCCAGCGGCTACACCGGCCGCCTCGTGGCCGAGTACCTGCGCCAGTTCCACGTGCCGTTCACCGCGGCCGGGCGTGACGCAGGCAAGCTGCAGGCGATCATGGACAAGGTCCCCGGCATCGAGACCGCGACCTACGACTGCGTCGCCGTCGAGCACACGGTCGAGGGGCTGACCGAGCTGTTCAAGGGCTCCAAGGTGGTCTGCAACATGGTCGGCCCCTTCGCGGCCCTCGGCATGGACGTCGCGGAGGCCGCGCTTGCCGCCGGCTGCCACTACATCGACACGACCGGTGAGCAGAACTGGATGATCGACGTCCAGGAGAAGCTCGGCGACGCCTACGCGCAGGAAGGCCTGCTGCTGTCGCCCTGCATCGCGCAGATGTACACCAACGGCGAGATCGCGGCCAACATCGCGCTCGAGAACCCGGGCGTCGACACCCTCGACACGCTCGTCCTGTGGGGCGGCGATCCGACGATCGCGTCGACGGCGTCGATCTTCACGATCCTGATGGCCGACCACCTCTACCTCGAGAACAACGAGTACCAGAAGTGGCCGGGGGACGCCTCGTTCAACGTCTCCGTCCCGGGGCAGCACGAGACGGCGCTCGTCCTCACCTGGGGCGGGATCGCCCACCCGGTCTGGTTCAAGGACGACCCGCGCGTGATCACCTGCAAGTCGCGCGGCGGCCTGTTCAACCAGACCGTGATGCAGGGTGTCGTCCAGGTCATCGAGATCATCGAGACGCAGGTCAAGCCCCTCCCCACCGAGGAGGAGCAGCAGGCCGCGATCGCCGCGATCACCGCGCAGATGCCGGAGACGGTGACGCCGCCGCGCGAGAACGCGCTCGTCAACCGGTCGCTCGACAGCGTGATCGGCAGCGGCCCGCTGGGCGCGGTCCAGGTCGTGATCCGCGGCAACAACAACTACCAGCAGACCGGCCTGCTGCAGGCGTACGCCGCGTTCTCGCTCCTCAGCCAGCCGCCGAAGCGCGTCGGCTTCGCGTCGGCGTGCCAGGCGTTCGGGCACCGCGAGCTGCTCGGCGTCCAGCAGCGCTTCGGCCTCGTCGGCGAGCCGGTCGTCACCGCCGTCTGATCAAGCGTCGTCCCTCCGACGATCCGGGCCGCCCGTGGGCGGCCCGGTGTCGTTCTGGGGGTTGGGCTCGGGTCAGCGACTGCGGTGCCGCGGCGAGAGCCGTGGCTTCAGCGGGCGGACCGGCCGCACGGGCTGGGGGACGACGGGCATCACCGGACGGCGACGCGGCTGGCCGGGACGGGGATTCGGTACTGGCATGGGTGCTCCTGACGACGGAGTTCGGCATTGGGGGCGCCGGACCGCGACGGCCACGGGCGCACGAGAGCGTACGACGGGGCAGGGACGGCAGGGGTCACGGACGGCGGACAGGGCACGCGGCGACAGCCGGGGCTGGGCGTGCGGATCGGTCTGATTCTCAGTTGTCCATGACGGTCATGACCGTACCAGCCGGCCCCGACCGGGCGCAAACGGCGTAACCAAAGCCGTTCGAGGTCCTAGCATGGTGAGAGCGATCTGGGACTCCATTGCGCCCGGTCGCTCAACCGATCCGCCGCTTCATCCGATATCACCCAGTGACCGTGGTCCTGCTTCCGAACCACATAGAGCTCTACCCGGACCGCGACGGCCTGCCGTCGGTCGCGGTCACGTTCGACCTGACGCCGTCCCAGGTGGAGGCCGTCCTCCACGGGCTGCGCACGGTCCGGGAGGCGCGTTACGCCCTCTCGCAGATCTCCACCGACGACGCGATCGCCCTGCGGGAGTTCACCGCGCTGATCGACGTCCTCGCCGATCTGTCCGGGCGGCAGGGGGTCGGGCGCGTCCAGATGACCGTCGCCCGCCTCGGTGTCCTGCGCACGGCGCTTGCGGAGTTCGCCTCCGGCGAGCACCTCGAGCGCGAGGGGGACGCCCTGCAGCGCCCGATCATCCTCGAGGTGCTCGACGCGGTCGAGGAGATCCACGTCCGCGCGGTTCGCGCCGCCCTCGACGGCGCACTCACGCCGAACCCGTAGCGCCGCGGCGCCCTGCGGCGCCTACGGCGTCCGCCCCGGCGTCGTCAGTCCTCGTCGCGCTGCTCCTCGTCGCCGGCCGCCGGCGCCGACTCCTCGTTGCGCTGCACGGTCCCCTCGACCTGCGGCGGACCCTCGAGCCCGCCGGCCCGCAGCGTGATCTTCTTGCCGTCCTTCGTCGTCAGCGAGAACGGCTTGCGGTCGTACGGATCACTCGGGATCGGGCTCATCGTGCGAGCCTAACGCCGGGGCTGCCGCCTGCGCGCTACCCGGTCGTCTGCCGGTAGCCGAGGAGCTTCGACACCGTCACGAACGTGTAGCCGCGGCTCTTGAGCGTGCTGATGATGGTGGGGACGGCCTTCCGCGTGTTGGGCCGGGTGCTGCTGCCGCCGGCCTCCCCGTCGTGCATGACGATGATCGACCCCGGGCGCGTCGCCTTCAGCACGCCGGCGACGATGTCGGCGGCCGGCGGCTCGTCGTAGTCCGCGGGGCTGACGTCCCAGGCGACCGTGCTCATCCCCTCCGCGCGGGCGCGCTTGACGAGGTCGCTGCCCACGGAGTCGAACGGCGGGCGGAAGGCGCACGGGGTGTAGCCGGTCGCCTTGCGGATGGCGTCGCTCGCCTTGGTCAGCTCCGTCGTCGCCTCCGGGCCCCCGTTGCCGAGGTCGGCGTGCGTGAAGCTGTGGTTCTGGAACTCGTGGCCGGCGGCGAACGCACGCTTGACCACCGCGACCCGCGCCGGGATCTTGTCGGCCTGGGGGAAGAAGGTCGCTTTCACGTTCGCCGTCTTCAGGCTCGCCAGCAGCTGTGCCGTACCCGCGGACGGGCCGTCGTCGAAGGTCAGCGCCACGAGCTTGCGGGTGCGCGGGCCGTTCTTGACCACCGCGCTCCCGGGCTTGCTCTTGCAGCCCGTCACCCGTGGCGTCTGGGCGGCTCCGCCCGAGGTGGCCACGCCGCCGGCCGCCAGGCCCGCGACCAGCACACCGGCCACCACCGCTCCCGCACGCGCTCGCATGGACTGCACTATGCCTGAGGCGCGGGCGCAGGACCACGACTTGCCGCATTCCGCTCGTGTCCCTTCGTCTCCCGGCAGCGGCAGGTGACGATGCCCCGCCGGGCCACCGTCGGCCGGCTCGACCGGCGGAACCGCCTGGCCCCCGGGCGGTTCCGTGAAGGAAGTGGAGCTAAGGAGACTCGAACTCCTGACCTCTGCCATGCGAAGGCAGCGCTCTACCAGCTGAGCTATAGCCCCGGGGTGACCACCGATGGTACCGGCGCGGCGCGTCCGGGGTCGCGCGCGGCGGGAAGTGTCGCATACTCGCCGCTGCAGGCGCTCACCCACGGCGCGTCACCTGCCGATAGCACGGGTACGCTCGCCTCGGCGTGCGCGCGGACCGGCCCCGCGCGCAACACGCTCCAGGCCCCGCGACTCCCGCATGAGCTTCCGCAACCGCCTCACCCTGTTCTTCGTCCTCATCGTCATCGTGCCGATGCTGTCGCTGACGGTCGTGCTCTTCAGCCTGATCTCCGACAACGAGAACGGCAAGCAGGACGCGGGGGTCGCGGCGCGGCAGCGCAGCGCGGTGAACCTCTACGAGGCCGAGAAGGCGGAGGCCGGCGCGGCGCTCGCCAAGGTCAGCGGCGACCGGGTGCTGGCGACGGCGCTCCGCGAAGGCGACCAGGAGGCGACGACCGACCGCGCGCAGGAGCTCCTCGGGACGCTGCGGCTCAAGCGCATCCAGATCACGCGCGACAGCGCCGTCTACACCGACGTCGGGTCCCGGACCGCGACCTTCCCCGCGACGGGCAACCTGGCGTTCCGCAGCGGCGGTGCGTCGTTCGGGTCGCTCCGCGTGTCGCGGACGGGGCCGCGCGCGTACGCGAAGCTCGTCAAGCGGGTCACCGGCCTCGACGTGGTCATCACCCGCGACGGTGCGCCCCTCGCCAGCACCCTCGCGGCCGGCTCGACCGTGCCGGCCATCCCCGCCGAGCGGTCGACCGTGACCGTGGGCGACCAGCGCTTCCGCACCGCGGCGTTCCCGGTCGAGGGCTTCGGCGGCAGCCGGGTGCAGGTCGCCGTCCTCGACTCCACCGAGCGCGTGCGCGCGGACGTCCGCTCGCAGCGCATTTACACCGCGCTCATCCTCCTCGGGTTCTTCCTGCTCGCGTTCCTCTTCGCGCTGCTCGTCTCCCGGTCCCTGCAGCGCCAGATCGACGGCTTCCTGCAGGCGGCCCGGCGGATCGGGGCCGGTGACTTCGCAGCGCGCGTCCCGACGACCGGCGGCGACGAGTTCGCGGAGCTCGGCCACGAGTTCAACCAGATGTCCGGCGAGCTCGAGCGCAAGATCCAGGAGCTCCAGGACGAGCAGGCGCGGCTCGCGCTGGCGATGCGCCGGATCGGCGAGACGTTCGCCTCGAACCTCGACCGCGACGCGCTGCTGGAGATCGTCCTGCGGACCGCGGTCGACGGCTCCGGGGCGGCCGGCGGCCGCGCGACGATGCGGACCCGGCCGGACGGCCAGCTGCGCCAGGTCGCGCAGGCGGGGACGCTCGACGACCTCACCGCCGCGCTGCGGCAGGCCGAGGCCGCCGTGCTTGAGTCCGGCGCCCCGCGGGAGGCGACCGTCGGCGGCGTCACCGCGCTCGCCCACCCGCTGCGTGCGGTGCAGCAGGGCGAGGAGGACGGGCCGCCGCGGGTCACCGGCATCGTGTCGGTCGGCCGCGCCGCCACCCCGTTCCGGCCGTCCGAGCGCGAGCTGTTCCACTACCTCGCCGGTCAGGCGTCGGTCTCGATCGAGAACGTCGGGCTGCACGAGGCCGTCGAGCGGCAGGCCGTGACCGACGAGCTGACGGGCCTGGCCAACCGCCGCCGGTTCCAGGAGGTCCTCGGCGGCGAGGTCGAGCGCTCGCGCCGGTTCGGCCAGACCGTCGGCCTGATCATGCTGGACATCGACAACTTCAAGAAGGTCAACGACACCTACGGGCATCCGGCGGGCGACCTCGTCCTCAAGGAGGTCGCCCGTGTCCTGCGGGAGAGCTCGCGCGAGATCGACCATCCCGCCCGCTACGGTGGCGAGGAGCTCTGCTCGGTGCTGCCCGGGACGGACATCGAAGGCGCCTACCAGCTCGCCGAGCGCGTGCGGATCGGGATCGAGTCGCTGCGGCTGCCGATCCGCACCGCGGACGACGAGCCGCTGCAGGTCACGGCGAGCTTCGGGGTCGCCACGCACCCCGGGTCGTCGGGGGACGTGCGGTCGCTCGTGGCCGCTGCCGACGCGGCGCTGTACGAAGCCAAACACTCGGGCAAGAACCGCACCGAGCGGGCCGCCGAGGTTCCGTCGGCCTGACCCCGGTCGTCGCCCGTCGCACGCGACGGTGCACACGCGTCCAGGCAGGCGGGTACAGTTCGAATGGATGGGACTGCTCGACGACGCCATCCGTGAGCACCTCGAGCTGAAGCGCCGTCACGGCGCGGACGCCAGCGAGGTCGCTCGCCAGGAGCACGAAGCGCTGGGACCCGTTGTCCGGGGGGAGCTGACGATCCCGGACTCGCCACCCGCCGCGACGTCGTTCCACGACGATCCGGCCCAGGGCGGTGGCGGTCCGCTGACCCTCGACAAGGAGCCCGAGGACCGGTACGACCCGGTCGTCGACGAGCCGTCGTTCTTCACCGACACCGCCCCGCCGGCGCCCGCCGGCACGCCCGAGCGGGTGAGGGCCCAGGCCGAGCCGCTGCCGCCCGTCAAGGCGCCCGCCGCGGATCCGGCTCCCGTCGCCGACACGAGCCAGAACACGGTCGCCTTCTCCCTCGACGACCTCGAGGCCGCGGCCGAGGGTGCGCCGACCCCCGCCCCCGATCCGGTCCCGCCCGCGGCGGCACCGGATCCCGTGCCGCCGGTGACCGCCTCGCAGCCGCCGGCCCCGGCCACCACGCCGGCCTCGCCACCGGCTCAGCCCCCGGCCGCCGCGTCCTCGCCGGCCCCCGCGGCGGCCGCGCCGCCCGCCGCCGCGACCCCGCCGCCGGCCGCTCCGACCGAGAAGCCGGTGCAGGAGCTCTCGTGGGACGCGCCGGAGCCCGCTCCCGATGTGGCACCCCGCGACGTCGCCGCCGACGTCGTCCCGGCCGATCCGGAGCCGCAGGAGCACGACGAGCTCGAGGAGACCCCCGAGTTCCTGCAGGAGACGCCCGAGCACGACCGGCTCTGGTTCGAGCAGCGCCCCCCGCGCGACTTCGACTTCTAGGGCCTGTCGGAGGAAGCCCGCCGGGCGATCCGGCCCGCTCGCATCGACGGCAGATCCTTCAACAGGCCCCTAAAGGCGTTCCGCGAGCACGTCGCGGACCGAGCGTGGCGCGCGACCGACGAGGTCCTCCACGGCGGTGCTGACCGCTCCGCTGTAGCCGAGGCGGGCGGCGGCGCCGAACGTCGCGTAGAGCCGCGCCGCCGACTCGGGCAGGCCCGCATGCTCGACCATCGCGGCGACCCACGCGTCGTCGTCGACGAGCGTCGCCGTGACCGGGCGCCCGCCGATCTCGGCGAAGATGGCCGCGCGCTCGGTGGCCGTGAGCGCTGCGGGGCCGGTGACGTCATAGGCCTTGTTCGCGTGGGCGTCCCCGGTCGCGAGCAGCACGGCGGCCGCGACCGCGGCGCAGTCCGCGCGCGCGACGTGGCTCGTGGCGCCGTCGCCTTCGTTGACCAGGTAGGTCCCGTTGGCGAGCGCCGCGCGGGCACCGTCGACCAGCATCTCGGTGTAGATCGAGTTGCGCAGGAACGTCCAGGCCACGCCGCTGGCGCGGAGGTGGTCCTCGGTCGCGCGGTGGTCGGCGGCGACCGCGGCCGGGTTCGAGTCGGACGGGTTCCCGACCGACGTGTACGCGATGGCGGTGACGCCGGCGGCGACCGCCGCGTCGATCGCGGCGCGGTGACCGGCCACCCGCGCGCCGACGGCGTCGGTGCTGATGAGGAGCAGGCGCTTACCACCTGCGAAGGCGTCGGCCAGGGTGGCGGGGTCGTCGAAGTCGCCCGCCCGGACCTCAGCGCCGCGGGCCGCGAGGTCCGCCAGCTTGTCCGGCGACCGCGTGACGAGGACGAGGTCGGCGCCGGGGTGGGCGGTCAGGACGGCCTCGGCGGTGAGGCGGCCGAGGGTGCCGGACGCGCCGGTGATGATCAGGCTCATGGTGGGGTGCTCCTTGGGGCGGGTGCGTAATCGCAACTGACGTGGATACGAGTTGCCGGAGAATGTAGCAAGCGCGATTGCGAATACGCGGTAGCCTTGACAGGGATCCGGTGCCGTCCAACGTCAACACCCAGTTCTCGCTCGCCGTCCACATGCTCACGCTGCTGGGCCGGCGGCCGGGCGTCATGCAGCCCTCCGGGGCGCTGGCGGGCAGCGCGGGGGCGAGCCCCGTCCACGTCCGCCGCGTCCTCGGCCGCCTGCGCCGTGCGGGGCTGGTGCGCTCGCGCAACGGCCCGGGCGGGGGCTGGCTCGTCGAAGGCGAGGTCTGCGCGATCACGCTCGACGTCGTCTGGGCCGCCATCCACGGCGACGGCCCCGTCCTCGGCCTGCACGAGGCGAGCCCGGACTGCGAGACGGGACAGCAGATCCAGGACGCGCTCGGGGCGCTGGACCGTCGCGCCGCCGCGGCGCTGGTCGCCGAGCTCGAGCGGACCACCGTCGGCGACCTGGTCGACGCGACCGTGCACGCCTGACCGGCACAAGGCGCTCAAGGCGCGCGGGCGGCGGCCGACCACCTGAGGGACGCCGCGCTCGCCCGGTTGTTGGGGAACCACCGACGCGGGTGCGCGCTCCCTCCGTCCCTAGATGGAGTGCTGGACTCAAGCGGTGTGGTCTCCCGAGGCGCCTCGGGGGACCACACCGTGTCCACTGCACAGCCTGGCTCAGATGTAGCCGCGCGTGCGAGCGGCGGCGACGACGCGCTCGATGCCGACCTCGAACGCCGCGGTCCGCAGCGGGACGGCGTCGCTGGAGGCCCGCGCTGCGACCTCCTGGTACGCGCGCGACATGATCGTGCCGAGGCGCTCGTTGACGTCGGCCTCCGACCAGCGGAAGTGCTGCAGGTTCTGGACCCACTCGAAGTAGCTCACGACGACCCCGCCTGCGTTCGCGAGGACGTCGGGCACCACGAAGACGCCCTTGTCGTGGAGGATCGCGTCGGCGGCCGGGGTCGTCGGGCCGTTCGCCCCCTCGATCAGCACGCGCGCCTGGATGGTGTCGGCGTTGCCGGCGTGGATCAGGCCGCCGAGCGCCGCGGGGATCAGCAGCTCGCACTCGAGGCCGAGCAGCTCGTCCGGGGTGATCGTGTCGACGCCGGGGAACTCGACGAGCTTGCCGCCCTCGGCCAGGTGCGCGTGGAGCGCGTGCGCGTCGATGCCGGCCTCCGACTGGACCGCGCCGAACGCGTCGCTGACGCCGACGATCCGGGCACCCATGTCCTGCACGATGCGAGCGGCCCAGGAGCCGACGTTGCCGAAGCCCTGCACCACGACCCGGGTGTCCTCGGGCGTGAGCTTCAGGGACTCGAGCGCCTCGCTGAAGCACATGATCACGCCGCGCCCGGTGGCCGCCTCGCGGCCGAGGGAGCCGCCCAGGGAGATCGGCTTGCCGGTCACGATCGCGGGCGTGTAGCCGTTGAGCTTGCCGTACTCGTCCATCATCCAGGCCATGGTCTGGGCGTTGGTGTTGACGTCCGGCGCGGGGATGTCGCGCGTGGGGCCGAGGACCTTGGAGATCTTGTCGATGAAGCTGCGCGTGATCTGCTGCAGCTCGTCCTGGGTGCACTCGCCGGCCGGGACGTTGACGCCGCCCTTGGCCCCGCCGAACGGGATGTCGACGATGGCCGTCTTCCACGTCATCAGTGCGGCGAGCGAGCGGACCTCGTCGAGGTCGACCTCGTGGTGGTAGCGGATCCCGCCCTTGTACGGGCCGCGGGCGCCGTTGTGCTGGACACGGTAGCCCGAGTAGACGTGGATCCGGCCGTCGGCGCGGCGGACCGGGATCTGGACCTGCACCTCGCGGTAGGCGGAGCCGACGACGGCACGGACGTCGTCCGCCAGCTCGAGGCGATCGGCGGCGACCTGGAAGTAGTGCTGCGCGATCTCGTAGGGCGAGAGCTCGCCGGCGTGGGCCGGGGCGCTCGGGGCCAGGTTCGCGGCTCGCGGCGACTGGTCGATGTCGGTCATCCCGCGATCCTTCCACTGTCCAGGGTCCCGGTGGACAAGATTTCGTGATGGCTGCTGGACCCGGGGTCGGTGCGCCGGAAGGTCGGGTGCGCGATCCTTTGCGGGTCATGGTGCACGAGGGCGCGACCAGCACGAACGGATCCGGCCGGCCCCGGATCGCCATCGTGCTCCCCGGGGGCGGCGCGCGCGGCGCCTACGAGGCCGGCGCCCTTTCGGTCCTGCTGCCCGCGCTCGAGGCGCGCGGGGAGAAGATCACGATCATGTGCGGGACGAGCGTCGGCGCGATCAACGCCGCGTTCCTCGGCTCGATGTCCGACAAGCCCGCGGCCGAACAGGCGCAGCTCGCCCTGGCCCGGTGGCGCGAGATGCGCAAGGGCGACGTCATCAAGCCGATCATCGGGCCGTCGCTGCCGCTCACCGGCCTGCGATTCCTGGGCGAGCTGCTCGAGGTGCCGGGCGTCCGGCTCGCGTCGATCATGGACCCGGCTCCGCTGGCCGGGTCGCTCGACCACTGGATCAACTGGGAGGCGCTGCAGCGCAACGTCAAGATGGGCGTCCTCGACGCGGTCTGCGTGATCGCGACCGCGCTGACCCGGGGCGGGCCGGTGGCGTTCGTCCACACCGACGGAAAGGTCCCGCCGAACAAGGCGTCGACGGACGTGCGCTACGTCCGCGTCGGCGCGCTGGCCGCCGAGCACGTCCGGGCGAGCGCCGCCATCCCGCTGCTGTTCCCGCCCGTCGAGGTGACGACGCCCACGAGCGCCGCCGACTACTACATCGACGGCGGGACGCGCCTGAACTCCCCGATCGCCCCGGCGCTCGCGCTCGGCGCGGACCGTGTGATCGTCATCGGCTTCGAGCCGTTCGCCGCCCCGCCCCCGCGTCCGGTGACGCCCGTCCAGCCGCGGCTCGCGGACGTCACCGCGAACATCCTCGACGGCCTGCTCGTCGACCAGGTCGCTGCCGACCTGCACCGCCTGGCGTCCGTCAACACCTTCTACGCCGAGAGCTCCGGCGGCGGCGGGTTCTCGCAGGCGGCCCGCAACTACCGCACCTCGCAGGGCAAGAAGCCGTACAAGAAGGTCTCCTACGCGCTGGTCGCGCCGGAGCGCAAGGGGGAGATCGGCGCGATCGCGGAGGAGGTGTTCCAGAAGCACTACTCGGGCTGGCGCGGGCTGCGCTCGCCCGACTACCCGGTCCTCTCCCGGCTGCTCGGCGGTGACCGCACCCGGGCCCGCGGCGAGCTGCTGTCGTTCCTGATGTTCGACGAGCACTTCGTCGCGCGGCTGCTGGAGGCGGGTGCCGCGGACGCGCAGCGCTGGCTGGACCGGCATCCGCGGTTCTGGTGCGCCGATGCCGCGCACGACTTCCAGGTCGATCCCGCGGGCGCCGACGTCCTGCGCGAGGAGCAGGTGCTGGACGAGTTCCGCGCCATGCGCCGTCGCTGAGCGGTCAGTCGGCGGACTGCACGCGGCAGACCCGGAGCTCCTTCGGCGTGCCGGCCGCCTTCAGGCGCTTGCGGCGGCCCATCCGGTAGAGGTAGGCGTGCCCGTCGGCCTCCAGGTGGTCGGCCACGGGGTCCGAGACCAGGACCTCGCCGCCCTTCGCGGCGTCGGCGACACGCGCGGCGACGTTGACGTCGACTCCCAGGTAGTCACCGCCGAGCTTGCGCGGGGTGCCGGAGTGGACGCCGGCGCGCAGCTGGGGGCGGTAGCCGTCCACCTCGACGTGGCCGATGTGCTCCTGCGCCTCGACCGCGGCCGCGACGGCGTCCTCGGGGGTCACGAACACGGCCATCAGGCCGTCCCCGAGGCGCTTGACCACGCGGCCGCCGTAGGTCGCGATGGCGTCCTCCTGCGCATCGCCGACCTTGCGCAGGAGGTTGACGGCGGAGCTGTCGCCGGCCTCCAGCGCCCACGTCGAGAACCCCACGAGGTCGGTGAAGAGCAAGGTGACCGGCTGGTCGCCGTGGCCGCGTCCGAGGCCCTCGGACAGCTTCTGCCAGACCTGGAGCGCGCCGAGGCCGAGCTCGCGGACGGCGCTCGGGCGCTCGGCCGACATCGCGACGAGCTCGCGGCCGATGAGGTCGTGCGGGAGCTGGTTCGCGGTCGACAACGCGTCGCCGTAACGGGAGTCGCCGGGCAGCGTCCGGCGCAGGCGCGAGGCGCCCTTCACGGCGACGGGCGAGCCGTCGACCGCCAGCAGGCGCTTCTTCAGCCCGCCGGTGCCGCCGGCCTCGGGCTGGGGGCCGGCGGGGAGCGCCGGGCGGGGGGCAGTCGGGTCGTCGGGCACGCCGGATCAGCGTACCGACCACCGCCGGGCGGGCACGCGCACCGCGTCATCCGTGGGTTGGCCACCGCCGGGGTTGCGGAACGCGGGGTCAGCGTTCAGAGGGCGAGGACGAGCTTGCCCGTGTTCTCGCCCCGGAACAGCCCGTTCAGCGCGTCCGGGAAGTTGTCGAGGCCCTCGGTGATGTCGACCGGGCCGTGCAGGCGGCCCTCGGCCATCCAGCCGGCCATCTCCTTTGCGGCCTCCTCGAAGCGCGCGACGTAGTCGAAGACGACCATGCCCGTCATCGACGCGCGGCTGACCAGGAGCGACAGGTAGTTCGACGGACCGACGACCTTGTCGGTCGCGTTGTACTGGGAGATCGCGCCGCAGATCACGACGCGCGCGTGCATCGCAAGTCCGGCGAGCGCGTCGTCCAGGATGTCCCCGCCGACGTTGTCGAAGTAGACGTCGATGCGGTCCGGGCAGTGCTTCCGCAGCCCGGCCCTGACGCTCTCGTTCTTGTAGTCGATGCACGCGTCGAAGCCGAGGTCCTCGACGACGTGGCGGCACTTGTCGGCGCCGCCCGCGATGCCGACGACGCGGCAGCCCTTGATCTTCGCGATCTGCCCGACCGCGCCCCCGACCGAGCCGGCCGCGCCGGAGACGACCACGGTCTGCCCGGCCTCGGGGCGGCCGACGTCCAGCAGCCCGAAGTAGGCCGTCATCCCGCTCATGCCGAGCATCCCGAGGTGCACGGGGAGCGGGGCGAGCTCGGGGTCGACCTTCACGACCCCGGCGCCGTCTGAGAGTGCGTGGGTCTGGACGCCGAACGCACCCGACACGTGGTCGCCGACGCCGAACTTCGGGTGGGCGGACGCGATGACCTCGCCCACTGCCCCGGCGCGCATGACCTCGCCGAGCCCGACCGGCGGGATGTAGGAGCGGGCGTCGTTCATCCACCCGCGCATGGCGGGGTCGAGGGAGAGGTGGCTGACCCGCACGAGGAACTGCCCGTCGGCGGGATCGCCGAGCTCCTCGGTGGTCCGGTCCCAGTCGGTCGGCTTCGGCAGGCCGACCGGGCGGGCGGCGAGGCGGAACTGGTGGCTCGTGACGCTCATGTCCCGAACCTATCCGGGTGGGCGGGCCCGGGACGCGCGTCAGATCACGACGACCGTCGTCCCGTTGGACGCGAACGCGTAGACGCCCGGGGCCTCGGGGGCCGGGACGCGGACGCAGCCGTGGGACGCCGGGAACGCCGGAACGTCCGCGTACTCGTGGAAGGCGATGCCGTTGTTGAAGTACGACGCGTACGGGAGGTAGACGCTGAACGGCACCGACCAGGACCGCAGCTCCTTGCGGAAGACCTTGTAGCTGCCGGTCGGCGTCGGGGTCGCCGGCCCGCCCGAGGAGACGTGGATCGCGCGGACGACCTTGCCGCTGCTGATCAGCAGCGCGACGCCCTTCGCCCGGTAGACCTCGATCCGGCGCGAGGGGCCGCGCCCGCCGGGCTTGGGCCGGCTCGCCTGCTGCAGCTTCTGCCGGGTGAGCGGCCCGGCGACGCCGTCCCGGTCCAGGCCCTGCCAGGCCTGGAACGCCATGACGGCCTGGGTCGTCCGGTAGCCGGCCTTGCCGTCGACGGCGTCCGCCGGCAGGTAGCCCAGGTCGGCGAGCCGCTGCTGGAGCTGCCGCGCGGTAGCAGCGGGTGCGGGCGCCGGCGCGGGCGCGGGCGTCGCGGGGCCGCTGCCGACGGTCGCCGGGGGCGTGGACGGCTTGGTGAAGTCCTTGCGGCCGAGCGTCCCCGCCGCGGTCTTCGTCTGCGTCTTCGGGCTCTGCAGGCTCAGCAGGTGACCGTCGCTCAGGACCTTCGCCGAGGTGATCTCCTTGAACTGGGTCAGCGTGTAGATGACCTGGCCCAGGCGCGCGTTGAGCGTGATCTCCTGCGCCGCGGTGCGGTCCGCGGCGGCCGGCGGCACGCCCTTCAGGAAGGCGGGCGACAGCTCGATCACCGCGGCCTTGCCGTCGATCGTCAGGCGGACGACCTTCACCCCGTCCGGGATCTGCGTGGCGATGTTGCGTGCCTTCTCCTGCGTGGTCGGGCCGCGCAGCAGGGCGTTCACGGTCGGCAGGGCGGTCGTGCTCAACGTCTGGATCGTGCGGTCGACGACGCTGAACTGCTCGCCGCCGGTGAACCAGAGCTTGATGGGCGTCGCCTTCGCGGTCGCAGCCGGGGCCGGGGTCGCACCGACCGCTGCGGCGGCTGCGGCCAGCGCGAGCACCAGCAGGACGACGAAAGGACGGGTCGCGCGGGACTTGAACATGGGCACCAGTATGAGGAAACGTGAGGAGCGGGCGTCGGTCACGCCCGCGGCGGGCATGGTACGGGCCATGGTTCGCAAACTGACTCTCATGGCCGGGCTGGCGACGCTCGCGCTGACGGCGGTGCCCACCGTCGCTGCCGCCAAGGCGCCCGGCGTGGCCACGGGCGCCGCGAGCAAGGTCACGTCGACCTCCGTGCGCCTCAGCGCGAAGGTGGCACCGCGCAGCCGCAGCACGACCTACAGCTTCCAGTACGGGACGACCCGCAAGTACGGGGGCGGCACGGCGACGTTCCCGGCCGGGTCGGGCTCCAAGACCGTCAGCGTGAGCGCGGACCTCGCCGGGCTGACCGGCAACACGCTCTACCACTACCGCGTCGTGGCGAGCAACCAGGACGGCGTGGTGTCGGGCAAGGACCGGCAGTTCCGGACGGCGAAGGTGCCGCTCTCGCTGAGCGTGGCCGCGACCCCGAACCCGGTCGGCTTCGGCGGGGCGACCACGATCACCGGCGTGCTGTCCGGGACCCACGGCCCCGGCAAGACGATCCAGCTGCAGCAGAAGGGCTTCCCGTTCACCGCCCCGGACTTCGCGAACGCACCCGTCAGCCCGGTCGTCACCGGCGCGGACGGCAGCTTCGCCCTGACGGTGGCCGGGCTCACGCAGAACGTGCAGTACCGCGTCTACACCACGACCGGCAAGCGCCTGGTCTCGGCGCCGGTGCTGGTCGGCGTCGCGCCGACGGTGCGGACCGCCGTCAGCACGACCCGCCCGCGGCGCGGCACGCTGGTGCGGTTCGCCGGGACCGTGACCCCGCGGTTCGTGCCGGCGCAGGTCGCGATCCAGCGCAAGGGATCGACGGGCGCATGGCTGACGGTCGGCGGCGTCTACACCCGCAGCTACGGGACGGCCAAGGCCCGCTACGCGAAGAGCGTCCGGATCCGCAACGCCGGGACGTACCGCGTCTTCGTCGGGCTGCCGAACTCGCAGTTCGCCGGGTCGACCGGCCCGGAGTTCCGGATCATCCCCCGGTCGCGTTAGCGCAGTCCGGTCGCGGCCCCGGGCGGGCCGCCGCCGGGCACCGCCGGCGGCGTGCAGGACGCCGGGTCGGCCCGCCGCCTGCTGCGCCGCTTCCGCGACCCGGGGACGGGCTACGTGACCCAGGTGCTGCCGTGACCGTCTCGGCGGCGTGGCGATCGCGGGGCTCCTGCTGTGCCAGGCAGGATGCGGCCACCCGGGGCCGCTCCCTGCGGCGCCGAGGGTCGTGCGGGAGCCGTCCGTGCCGCGAGTGCCCGTGCCGGCGCCGCGGGAGGCGCAGCAGGTCGCCATCACCTACGTGCTTGCCGCGCGCCTCAGCACGCCATGGACGATGCTCCGCGCTGCCGCCCGCCAGCGCGAGCTCGCGGCCCCGGCCCTCGCCCGGCGTCTGGCCGAGGTGGCGCCGACGGCCGCGGACGTGGAGCAGGCGCGCGTCACGGGGACCGGAACGCATGCGCGCCTGGTCTCCCGTGCCTCCCGCCGTCTCACGCGGCGCACCGCGCTCGTTGCCGTCGGCACCGAGGAGCACGCGGCCGGCGCGAACGCCCCTTCGGCGCAGGTGGTGATCAGTCGTGTCCGGCTCGTCCGCACGCGCCGCGGCTGGCGCGTGACGGCGTGCACCGTCGTTCCCACGGCTCGCACCGTTCAGCAAGCGCTCGAGGAGGGTCCGTCATGACCAAGGACGAGCAGGACCGCCTCGCCCTGCACCTGCTGCTGCTGACCGCCGTCGCCACGGGTGTCGGCGCGCTGCTCTACCTGCTGCTCGCCGCCGTGACGCTACTCGCCAGCGGCCAGCTGCCACCGCTCACCGAGGGCATCGTGGGGATGGCCCAGGTCCCGTGGCATGCCGGCGACCCCGCTGCCGCGTTCGACCCGACCACCGCACGCCTGCTGCCGGGAGCGGCGTGGTTCTGGCTGACGCTCGCGACCGTGATGCTGACGGGGCTGGGCGCAGCCGGCTGGCTGGCCCTCCGGGTGGACCGGGCCAGGGGTCGGCGGGTCATGGCGCTGCGCCCATACGATCCGCGCCGCCGGATCACGCCGCGGGCGTTCGCCCGCCCCCGCGACCTGCGGCACATGCCTGCCGGCGTGCCCGACTCGTGGAGCACGATCCGTCTGGACGGCCGCATGATCGGCACCGCCCCGCAGTCGCACATTCTGCTCATCGCACCGACCCGCTCGGGCAAGACCACGGGCCCGGTCACCGCGTGGACCCTCGAGCACCAGGGACCCGCTGTCGTCACATCGACCAAGATCGACATCGTCGCGCTCACCGCCGGCGCCCGACTGCGCCACGGACCGGTCTGGATCTACGGCCCCGGCGTACCTGACGACGCGCTGCCGCTGCCCGCGTGCGGCTGGACGCCGCTCGACGGGTGCGCCACCTGGGAGGGCGCGCAGATGATGGCCCGGTGGCTCGCCGCCAACACGACCGGTGGCAGCGACGTGCAGGAGTCCGACGGCGGCCGTTTCTACAACAAGGAGGCGGGCCGTGTCCTCGCCGCCCTCCTGCACGCCGCCAAGCTCGCCGGTCGCGACATGCTCACCGTCAACCGCTGGCTGCGCCGCGAGGACGCTGAGCCCCTCCGCCTGCTGCGCACCCACGGCGCCGATCTGGCCGCCGAGACCCTCGACGCCTTCCGCAAGACGGACACGAAGCCGCGGTCGCTGACGATCGCCACCTGCGGGCAGCTCATCGACGCCTACGAGTTCGCCTCCGTTCAGGCGAGCGATTACAGCGACTTCTCCCCGTCCCGTCTCCTAGACGGCGGGACCTGAAGCATGGCCCGCTGGAACCGACGCTGCGGATCATCCTCGACGAGGCCAGCCGCCTGGCCGCCACCGACGACCTCCCGTCGCTGCTGTCGATCAGCGCCGGCTGGGGCGTGAGGATCGCCACCGTCTGGCAGAACCTCGACCAGATCACCGCCCGCTACGGACATCGCGGGGCGGAGATCCTCGGCAACAGCCTCACCACCCTCGTCCTCGGCCCGATCCACGACCCCGGCACCCGTGAGCACCTCGTCGCCCTGCTGGACGCAGAGCGCGTCGACGAGATCACCTACGACGTCGACAGTCTCGGCGGTCGCCGCGCCCGATCAAGCGCCCATCGCGACAGGGACAAGGTGACTGCCCAGACGCTGCAGCAGCTCGCCCTCGGCGAGGGCCTGCTGATCGCAAGCCGCGAGCTCCCTGCCAGAGGAAGGGTCTTGCCGTACTGGCAGCGCCGAGATCTCAAGGCGCTCATCGAGCACGGCAAGAGTGCATGACCCGCTCGCCGCGCTGACACGCCAGCGCAGGCCCCGCCCGCAGCGACGCCTGATCATGGCGTGCATCACGATTCGTTCTGCCTAGATTGCAATCGTTATGTGAGTATGCAAAACTACGTTCCGCGGCCCTTCCCAGTCCCGCTAGGAGCTCGAACCGTGGACCTGCCAGACGCTGGACCTGACGTTCCCTTCACCGGCGTCGAATCGACCACTCGAACGCCGGCGTCGCGCGCGTGAAAACGCGCTCTTCAGGATGGCGGTGACGCTGGCTGTCGCCGGCGCAACCGACGCGACCGCGGGCCTTGTTGTCCACCGACTTCGCGGAAGAAGTTCCCCAGGTAGTCCGGCCCGGTTTCTGAGGCCAAGGAACCGGACTCCTGGGTCCACCGATCAGACACACAGGAGCGTATCGAGATGCTGGCCAGCAGGATGCAGGTGGAGGTGGCGTCCTCGGACGTCACGTTCGAGACCAATCCGGTCATCAAGATGTCGGTCACCGACGTGGACGTCTGGTGGCTCACTGACGAGCCCATGCCGGCGGACGACCAGGACTGCCCGTGGCAGGCCCCGGCGGAGCCGGCGACATGAGCCTCTTCGAGCGAGACGGGATCCGGCGCCACGGCGGTGCTCCCGATGAGGTGACCGCTAATCGCCTGGGAGGGATCGGTTCGGTCCCTCCGGCGTCCCCGCCTCCGCCGGTGGATTTGCCGCCGGCGGACGACGATGGAGCCAAGGAGCAAGCGGGCGGTGCTCCGCTGCACGACATCAAGCGTCACCCGGAGGATCCCCCGGGTGCCCTGAAGCGAACAGCTCGCGAAGTTTGCGATCCCGAGGCCATCCGCGAGTTCGCCGAGGGTTACGGAATCGCGATGCAGGCGGTCGACGACACGACCTTCAACCACGAGGTCCGGAAGACCTACGGCGGGGTTCGCGAAGTGCGAGAGGGCGCGATCATCGGCCCGGCCCAGGCCGCTGCCGCGGAGCAGTTGAAGATCGTCGAGACGACACCGGTCGAGGTGCAGCAGATCGTGGCTGACCGGCATGCGGACGGCGTCAAGGCCGACCGGCTTGAGACGTCGGCCGTCCCGAAGGCCGACGCGAAGCTTGTCGCGGCCAAGGCCGAGGTGCCGCTGGCCGAGACGAGGCTCGAAGCGGCGGATGTCAAGGTGGCCGACATCCGGCCGACCGGGGTTGAACAGGACACGCGACCCGGAAGCTTGATGCAGTGGGTCGCCCTGTCGTCGACGCTGATGGTGATCGTCGCCGTGCTGGACATGATCGTCACGACGTTCGTGCTCGAGCCGGCGATCGCCGATCTGGTCGTGACGAGCATCCAGTACGGCACCTACCTGATCTCAGCCGGCGTCAGCTCGTCGCTGATCATCGCCTCGGCGGCTGCCGGGTTCGCCCTGGCGGCCATGCGGCTACCGGGGCGGATCGTTGGCGGCCTGATGCTCGGGATCTTCAGCCTGATCATGATCAAGCTCGTCACTGGCCTTGACGCGCTACGGGAAGGCGACGAGGGCGGCACGGCCGCGCTCACGGCGGCGACGCTCGCGGCCTGCTTCGTGTCGCTGCTCGTCGGCTACGCCTCAGCGACGTACAAGGACTTCCGCATGCGCAGGGACCTCGTAGTCGAGGCGGGTACCGACCTCGGCGACGCACTGGCGCAGCGGACGTCAGCCACTGCGGAGCTCGAGGCCGCGAAGGCCAAGGTCGCGGATGCGGCCACCGAACTCGAGGCGCTGCATCAGCAGATCGAGATCCTGCGGGATTCCGCTTCGCGTGCTGACTCCGCGGCACTCGTCCGCGAGGCGAAGGGCGTTACTGCTGAGGTCGAGGCCTCCAAGATCGAGGCGATCGCGGTCACCGGCGTCAAGCAGGAGATCGCCGCGCACGAGAAGTGGGCCGTCGCGATCGCGACCTCGGCTCGCGCGAAGGCCCGCGCCGAGGAGCTGCCCGAGGGCGACGACATCCGCCCAGTGGACGTGCCGCACCCGGTCGCGGCGAACCCGGAATCCGATGGGCTGACGGGGATGCAGAAAGCGGCCATCGCCGTCCTTGGACTCGGGGCCGTCGGTGGCTTCGTCGTCTCCCTGCTCGCGGTGCCGATCGGTGCCGGGATCTCCGCCCTCCTGATGCTGCTCAGCTCGCGCCGCAAGCCCGGCGAGCAGAGCGGGACGGACGGAACCGGTTCGCCGGTCGAGCGCCGCCCGGTGATCGGGTCGCCGGCCCCGGAGGACAGCCCGCTCTACCGCTACCAGCCCGACCGCATGACCAACAAGTACGGCAACGGCGGCGCCGGTACGGGCGAGAGCCAGTAGTTCAACCCCTACGAGAGCAAGGGCATCAACACCATGAACATTTTCATCAAGGTCTGGGACCAGCCGT
This sequence comes from Paraconexibacter sp. AEG42_29, assembly GCF_040581415.1. Classification (NCBI taxonomy): domain Bacteria; kingdom Bacillati; phylum Actinomycetota; class Thermoleophilia; order Solirubrobacterales; family Paraconexibacteraceae; genus Paraconexibacter; species Paraconexibacter sp. AEG42_29. The sequence goes on from NZ_CP114014.1 coordinate 182,323, forward strand.
TCAAGTTCCCGGCGCTCATCATCCCCGCAGTCGTCGCGACGTTCCTCGCGACCGGCTGCGGCCAGCAGATGCAGGCGGTCTGCCCCGACGTGCCCGAGCGCGTCGTGCTCGTCCCCTCAACCAGCGCCTCTGACCTGGCGACCAGCCAGGACCTGGGCCCGGCGGTCGCGGCGCAGGCGGTCGCCCGGGCCGCGAACTCCTGCGGCCGGATCAGCGTCGGCCTACAGAACAATGCTGTGGAGTCGGACCTCGAGCTGCTGTCCCTCGAGCTCACGCCGAAGCGCACCATGGCGTTCAACGCCAAGCCCGTGATCAAGCCGCTGATCAAGGAGGCCGAGGCCTTCGTGCAGGACACGTTGCTCGGGCCGCTCGCCACGATCCCGCCGACGAACGGATCCCCGTTCATCAACGGGCTCATCAAGATGGCGACCGAGCTGAACGCGCACGGCGGCGTGCCCGCGACGATCATCCTGCTCGGCGACGGCATCGCGATCGAGCGCACGCCCAGCGGCGGCCTTGTGGACTTCCGCACCACCGATGTGCCCAAGGCGCTGCTGGACGAGTTCGTTCCGCTCCTGGCACCGCTGAAGGCCAGCTGCGTGATGCTCGTGTCGGCCGGTGCCGAGTCCGACCTCACGGACGAGACCCTGCGCAACGGACAGAAGCTGCTCGGCGACACGCTCAACGAGGCCGGTATCGGCTTCGTCGCCACGCGCTCACGTGACGTCCCGACGTCCTGTCCGGCGATCCCATGAACAGCCCGACGTCGCAGATCCTCTCAGCGGCCCTCACCGTGTTCGCCGCGAGCGGCGCCCTCGTCCTCGCCCGCGAGCCCGCCAAGCCACCCAGCGCCTCTCACCCAACGCCGACGTCATCGACATCGTTGTCCACGCCGCCTACACCGGCCGCCGCCAAGGTCGACCGTGTCTTTTCCATCTACCCGGGCGCCGAGCCCCAGGACAGGATGGCCAAGGCCGTCGCCTTCTGGAACGGCGTCGGGGCCAACGTCGAGGTCACGATCACGGCCGACAAGGACACGGCCGACATCGTGATGCTGCCCGACCGAGCACTCCCCGAGGGCACCGTGGGACGCACCGGCGTGAGATGCACGTCGACTCCATGTCGGCCGACGGAACGCGGGGTGATCACCATGTCGGCGCAGGCCGGGTATCCGCGGCAGCTCGCTCTGATCCACGAGATCGGACACGCCATGGGTCTGGCGCATTACCGCGGAAGCGGATGCGCCGTGATGGCACCGGACGCCCGTTCGTGCGATCGCAAAGTCCCGGACCGTGTTCCGGCCGGTGACCGCGACGCGCTCATCCAGGCCTGGGGCAATGCCCCGAACGCCGGGTAGCCCGCTGGCGCCCTGTCCTCCACGCGCTGGCCCTTTGGCCCGACCTACCCCATTCAACACGAGGTGATGAACCCATGATGTACCCACCCTGGAAGTACGCCCACTGCAAGAAGTGCGGGAAGAAGGTCCGGATGACCGCGTGCAAGGTCTGCAAGGGGCAGGGCAAGGTCGGCATGTCCCAGTGCCGCAACGCGTGCGGGCAGAAGGGCTACCTATGCCCGACCCACGGCAAGAACTACTGACCCGACGATTCGACGACGAACGGCGTGATCGAGCGCTACGACGACGCGAAGGTCTGAGCCATGCTCGCTGGGGAACGAACTCAGTGACGACTCGACTAGTCGTCGACTATTCCGTCGAAGACCAAGCGGCCGTCGTCGTCCATCCGGACGCCCATGTAGTCACCGACGCTGATGGGACCGATCAGGCCTGCCAAGCCGGGGAGCAAAGGCGTCCGCGACTCCGCGTTACACCTCCAGTTTTGGATGACCTCCAGATAGGTGAAGGGCATCCCGAAATAGGCGATGCCCTCTACGTCCCACGTCGTGTCGGCGTTCCTATCGTCTGCGCCCAAGTTCCAGGCATGGTTCTGAACGCCTAAGTGGTCGCCGGCGCGTACGGCAAACCCTTCAACGTAGTTCCAGGATCGCTGCATGGTGACCAACTGCGCGTTTAAAACGCAGGCGTACTCCGGGTCGGTCCGCTGGCCTGCGGTGCGACGATGCCGCTTGTCGGCTAGCGCCTTTGGCTCGTAGATACGTCCTTGTTGCAGAAGCGTGAGATGGTCGGCGTCTGCAGGATCATGCGCCGCCTGAAACCAGGCACGAATATCCTCGCCGGTCCGGCAAGCGCGAGCCTGCAAATCCAAGTCGGAGGTCATCTTTGAATCATTGCTCAGCTGAGGGCATGACAGCCGCGACTATTCTGACGCGGCGCTGCACTGCTCGGCACTGCTTGGCACAGTCGTAAACGTGAGGTGTCACCAGTCCGTCGGTCGCTCTGACTCCGTTACCAGGCTGCCGACATGGCCCTGTCGATCGTGCAGGAGGCGCATGAAGTCACGGAGGGCGGCGAGCCACTGGTGCTCAAGCCGCGGGTCCGCCTGGATGCCGGCGTCCAGCTCCGCGCGCCAGACAGCGAGGGCAAGCACCCCGTCGCGAGACGCCCGGTCGTGATGCCAGCCGGTCCCGAGCGCCTCGGCTAGGTCTGGATAGGCCACACGGAGCTGCCTCACCAGCTCCCACATTGCTCGCTTCCACGGCTCGCCGCGACCGAGCTCGAGCCAACGGGCACGCTCGTCGCCAGACACGCCGCGTTGCTCGTCAATGCTCGGCCGCGACGCTGCTGTCGGGACCCGGTCGACGGTCTCTTCGTCTGTCGGGACCGGCCGGTGGAGCTGATCGCCGAGCGCGCAGACGACGGCCTCTCCGGCGAGGGTGGTCGGCCGCAGTCCTCGCGCGGCGGCAATCGACTGCAGCGCGTCGAATGCGTCGTCGTCGAGCGTGATTGAGACGCGGTGGCTCATCGCTCGATCGGCAGGTCGAGCGGGAGAGTCCATGTAGGCGTCGCGAGGGGAGCCGGGTGCAACATCGGATCAAGGCTGGGTCGGGCCAGTGGCTCGCTGATGCTCGCGTGCTTGGCGTCGCTGCGGGTCATCCGCCCGGCCAGGCGCTGGATGCGTTCTACGTCGCTGCCGCTTTCCCCGAGCTCGTCGCGGGCGATGTGCCAGTCGATGCCGTGGCGGGCGCGGGATGCCTGGACGTAGGCGCTCTCGCGGCTGGTCTGCCAGCCGCCGGTGACCGCGACCGCGACGGCGCGGTCGACGGTGGCGCCTTGCTGGCGGACGACGTGCTGGGCGTATCCCAGCCGCAGGCCGGCGAGATCGTCGCCGTCAACGGTGACCTCGCGCTTGGAGCCGATCAGCGCCACAGCCACGCGACCGTGGCGAGGGTCGGCTTTCGTGACGATGCCGCGGGTACCGTTCTCGATGCGGGCGTCTCCCGGGACACGCTGGATCCGCCGCCAGGCGACGAGGTCGCCGGCGCGCAGCGGATAGAACGGCTCCTCGCCGTCCGGTTCCGCGGCTGGGAGCGGGATGGCGTCGCCGCCGAGCTCGCCGCGGGCGAGGCGCAGCTGCTGGACCCGGGCGTTCATGCGCTCGATCTCATGTGTCGATCCGTCGCTCATCAGCGCCACCTCGGTGCGGCCGTGCTCACCGGCGAGCTGGTCGTAGCGCTCCACGGCGCTGCGGAGCGCATCGTCGCGGTCGCGGGCGAGGTGCAGCTGATCGCGGGCGAGGTAGTGCGCCATCGCCGCTTCGGGACGCCCATTGCGCAGCGCACGCCACGCGCGCAGCTCCTCGGCGTCACGCGTGCGGCGAACCTCGCTCAGGGTGGCCTTGGGGGCGCGGGCGGTGAGCTGGTCGAACATGCCGCCCGGACCGATCGCCGGCAGCTGCTTGCCGTCGCCGATCGCGACCAGCTTCGCCCCGCTGCCAGCCGCGACTTTGAGCAGAGCGTGCAGGGTCGGCGTGTCGATCATGCCGGCCTCGTCGACGAACACGGTGGTGTCCGGTCCGAGCTGATCACCGGTCTGGCCGTGGCGGGCGAGCAGCGACGCGATGGTGAGCGTGCGGGAAGCGAGGGCGGGGGAGTCCTCGCCGAGGCGCTGTGCCGTGGCGCCGGCGGTCGCGACCCCGATCACGTGGCGTCCGGCTATCCGCTCTGCACGCGCGACGGCGTCGATCACCACGCCCTTGCCCGTCCCGGCCTGACCCTCCAGCGCGACGAGGCGCTCGGGCCCGGCGAGCAGCCGCACAGCATCCTGCTGCTCGACCGAGAGCGGCGTACCGAGTCGCTCCGCCACCTGGTCGACGGCAGCGCGAAGCGCCCGAGGGGGTGCCGGTCGCGATCCGCGACCGGGCTCGCGCATCTGCGCGGCGTGGCGGGTGATCGCCACCTCCATCGCGCGGAGCCGGCGGGTGGTGAACTTGCCGCCCTCCAGAGCCAGCAGCCTTCCTGCGTCCTCGAGCGCCGTGAGCTGTCCCAACGCCGTCTCCGGGGTCATGGCACCGGCGGCCTGTTCGAGTGCCGTGGCTCGGAGCTCGCGTGCGCCGAACGTGGCCCGCTGCCTCGTGAGGGTGTCCTCGACCCGGTCTCCCCAGCGGGGGTCGTGATCCGCGAACGATGCCCGGCGCGGGTTCGGGCTGATCGCCGCCTGATGATGCTCGCGGGCGGTCGTTGCCCATGCGTCGCGGAGGTCGCCGCGGGTGTGGGGAAGCTTGTCGTTGCGGCTGTCGAGCTTGATCAGCTGCAGCTCGTTCTCCGACGGCCGGCGCCCCTCCCGGGCCTCGAACTGGCGGACGATCCGCTCGATCTCACGGGCGCGGCCGCTGAACGCGTCGATCACCGGCGCGCTCACGCCGCTGACCTCGAAGTAGCGACCGTGTTTGCCAGTGCCTGCCGTCACCGCGTAGCCGGCGCGCTCGAGCCCCTCTGCGAGCGCGGCCCGATAGAAGGCGCCGCCCTCGCGCGCCGCGCGATACATCGCCCGGTCGCGGACCGCGGCGACGCGACCGTCCGCCTTGACCACGCTCGTGACGACGACGTGTGAGTGCAGCTGCGGATCCGGAACACGGCCCGTCAGGCCACGCGAGGTCGAGTGTCGGAACTCCGCCGCGAGCAGATCGTCCGCGACCGCTGGCACGTCGCGTTGTCCCTCGCGCCGCGTAGTCAGCGGCACCGTGTCCCGGATGTGCGTGACCGCCCGCCGGACCGCCTGCTCATGGATCCGCCAAAGCTCCTCACGCTGCGCCTCACCGGCCAGCGCCCAGACGACGCTCACGCTCTTCGGCGCTGACATCACGACGTCGACGCCGGCGTTGCGAAGCCCGGTTGGACCCGCCGGCCGCAGAAACGTCTCGGTACCCGGACGCCGGCCCTGCATCAGCGCGACAAGGTCCTCGCGCGTCACCGGCACACCGGGCTCGACACCGACCGCGCGCAGGCTCTCCGGAGAGGCCAGCCAGCGTCCCGGCGCCTCGGCCGGCTCGCCGTCTCGGCCGAGGTAGTAGTCGCCGCGCTCCGGCGCGACCGTCTTGCCGTCCAGGTAGTCGGCGTAGTCGCCGGCACCGTCGGCTTGGATCGAGCGGACGGTCATCATGGTCGCGGCCTTACGACGGCCGAGGTGGGGGAGGAGAGCATGCTCCGTATAGCGACGCGAGTCGCATGCTGTGCCACCACGCGACCGCGTTACGGGCCGTTACGGCGGCAGCTCCTGCATCTAGTCTGTGTCGTAATTTCGCGTTACGCGAACATGGCCTTCGTCTGCGGCGTCATCCTTTAGCTGCTGAGTCAAGTCGTGTGATGTAGCTGCTCGTCGCGTGTCGCGGGGCTGCTCAGGCCACTCTCGGATGGCAGAGGTCAGGAGTTCGAGTCTCCTTAGCTCCATCCCCGAAACCGCCTGCGTTCTGGGCGGTTTCGTCGTTTGGAGGGGTCTTGGTCACGTCCGTTCCTGCAGGACGACAACGATTGCAGCAACACCGCCTCCTGCGAGCGCTTCGGGCGGAGTTCGCCCCCAGGTAGGCTGCGCGCGTGAACGTCACCGGCTGTGTTTTGCGGGTTGCTGCCACGTGGGCGGCGGTCGCAACGTGTCCCGCCGTCGCCGCCGCAGCCTTCCCCGTGCCCACGAGCCTAGGCGCAGTGCAGGCGTTCGGCGGCAACACCAGCACTCCTCAAGTTGCGACGAATTCGAAGGGCGACACGTTGGTCGCCTGGCAAACGGGAGGCGGAGATCAGCGCGACCGGGTGTGGTCCGCTTACCGACCGGCTGGCCAGAAGTTCGGACCGGCGACCGAGCTTTCACCTGAAAGCGAAGCGGTTTCCGAGCCGCACGTTGCTATCGATGCCGACGGCAACGCCTTGGTCGCTTTCACGCGTGCGGCGCAGGCGGGTCAGATCGACACGGTTGCGGTCGCTGCTGTTTCTTCCGATGGAAAGCCCGCGCCAGCCATCGACCTCGCCATCGCCCTCCCGGATAAAACCTATCCAGGAGGAGGGCCGCCCCAGCCGGCCTTCGACGGCAACGGCGACGCGGCAGTGGCTTGGATCAGCCGAGACCTCACGTCGACGCGATCCGATCCCGACTTCGAGCGAGTCCAGATCGCCGTCCGCCCGCGTGGGGGCAACTTCGCACCCGCGCAGCAGTTCGCGGTGGCCGCGGGAGGCTCTAAGCAGGGTGTGAGCAACGTGCGAACCGCGGGCGGCAGGAATATCGTCGTCGCGTGGTCAAACGGCGCCAGAATCGAAACTGTGGTGCGCCCGCGTGGTACATCCTTCTCGCCCGTTCGATCGGTACGCGCTGCCGATCCTTACGGCCCTGAAGTCGCCCAGTCCGTTGACGGGTCTGCCGTCGTCGTCTGGCGCGATTCGTTGCCGTCCGTGCCCTCGCGCGGTCGCCGAACAAGGATCAGCGCGGCGACGATCGCGAGTTCCGGCGCGATTGCAGGACCAGTGCCCGTGTCGGGGACCGACACCTACCAAGACAGCCTCGGTGTCGCCGTAGGCCCTCGCGGTGCCTCCGTCGTCACTTGGACCGCGAACGTGGCCAAGTCGCGTGTCGCTCGAGGCGCATACGCGCGAGTCCCTCAACGGTTCGCCGCGCCCTTCAACGTATCGGCCGCGGGCCGGAATGCTGATACCCCGGCGACAGCCTTTGACAGTCTGGGACATCCGATAATCGTGTGGTACCGAGGTGGAACGTTCGGGCCCCGAAGGTCGCGGTCATCGATTCAGGCCCGCTATGGGTCACGTGCTGGGATTTTTGCCAAAGCGATTCAGGTGTCACCGGTTTCTCGAGACGCTCTGTACGCGGGTCTAGCCGTAGACGGTGCCAACCGCGCGACCGTGACCTGGATAGGCAGGGATCCGCGATTGGGAGAGACGGTTCAAGCGATAACCACCCTGACCTCAACGCTTCGCGGCTGAAGGTCGAGGGGTCCGCTCGCGGCGCAAGCTGCTCAGCGTTACATCTGCGCCACACCGTGGAAACTGCACGTTCATACCTGCCCCGGTGAGGTCGTCAACGCGAACGGCATCAGCGCGCGTAACAGGATCGGCGCGGTCGGCGGGTCAACCGCCTCGCGCATGGCGCGCCCGACCGCGCTCTGCGTGGCTCGGCCTGACGCCGATCTTGAGCCAGTCCGGCGAGTCTGCGCATCGCGGCGGGATCATGAAGACCGGCTCAACGCTCGCCCGTCGGCTGCTGGTCGAGTCCGCCTGGCACTACGCCCGAACACCCGGGGTCGGCGCCGCGCTCGTCGGCCGCCAGGACGGCCAGGGCCCCGGAGGTCGTGGCGATCGCGAACAGGTCGCAGCGTCGGCTGCACAAGGTCCACGCCGGACGCGCGCCCGCGGCAGCCCGGCAACGTCATCGTCGTCGCGATGGCCCGCGAGCTGTCCTGCTTCCTCTGGGCCGCCGCCACCGACTAACCGTCGGCGACAACGCAGCACCTGGCCGGTGGGCCGGGGTGTCGGGCCGCACGCGGCCGGCACACGCGACAGTGCTATGAGCAGCCGGTCCCGCCCGCAAGCGACGGGAGCGGCCACGCTCGTTCCTAGACAGCGAGAGCCGGCAGCACGAACCATCGCCCTGGGGTACCCAACCCCCGCATCATCAGACTGGCAACGCCGACAACGAGCCCGGCGTCCCGACCCACCCGAACACGGCCCACCGGGACGGCGATCAGCGCTGCCCACTTGGCAACCCACGCCCATATCAGCAGTGCGCTTGCTTCGCGGCAGCTAGCATCCGCCGATGATCAGACTGGGCGTCGGCACGCTCGTGGCATGTGTCCTTCCTCTCCTCTTGGGCTCTGCCTCCGCCGCGTGGGCGACCTCATCTAGGACCTTCACTGTCGGCGTGCAGAGCGCGAGCGACAGCTGTCCCAACGCGCAGCTCACGCAAGCACGCGATGGGAGCGTGTGGTTCAACGACGACCATCGCATTGGGCGCATTGCCCCGACCGGCCAGATTCGCTACTTCGGAATCGGGCCGCGATACGATGCGCCGTGCGCGCTGACCGCAGGTCAAGACGGTGCTATCTGGTTCGTGGCAGACGTCGTCGGCGAGTCGACCCCCGGCGTCGGCTCTGAGGTTGACGTCCAAGTGTTTGGGCGTATCGCTCCCGACGGAGCACTTCGATTCTTCGCCGTGCCGGAACTCAGCGGACGCTCGACGCAGACAGCGAAGCGGGCCGACCATCTGAGCGAAGGCCCGGACGGATCATTGTGGTTCCTGCGAACCGACGTTCCCCAGGCTGCGACCGACGCCGATCAGATTCAACGTTCCAGTTATGGCCGCATCACGCAAGCTGGGGTGGTCGAGATCCTCCCGCACCGGTTTAGGGAGCTGGAGACCTCCATAGGCTTCTTAGAACGGGGACCTACAGGGAAGCTTCTCTTGTGGAACGCCGACTTCGCGGACTCCAATGTGCTCGGCGTAACATCAGGTACCTCGGCGTTGGAACTGAACGCTTCAGGAGTCCTGGGCCAGCGATATGATTTTCCGCTGAGTCCATCAGGCGCTCCGGCATTTGTCGGCCCGTCGCTTGAAGAGAACTTTCGCGACCCTGACGGCAGTTGGTTTCGTTACGGCGTCGAACGGCGTCTGAACGCTAATTCGACGACGACGGACTTTCGTCTGGGTCGCCTGACCGCGACCGGGAAGATCACTCTTCGTGACTACCCCGCCGATGTTTACGCCGGCGGTCTCAAGTTCTCCGGATCGGGCAATCGATCGTACGTTCTGGGACTCGGACCCCGCGGAGGTGTCATCGGACGGTTGCCGTCGCCCGGTACCCTGCCTACAACCTGGTTGCGGTTCAGCCTCAGCTTGGCCGAATTCGATAACGACCCCGTCGTCGATCCTGCTGGCTACGTCTGGGCGCGTCGGTCTGATACCAGCAAGCTTCGAAGAATCGCCCTTGCACCAAATCTGAGCGCGCTCGCTTTCAGCCGACGGACACTGACCGGCAGCCTCAGCTCTCCCAGCAAGCTGACTGTCGAGATACGCCGCAGAGGAGCCCTGCTTCGGCGCTTCGTGTCGGCAACGCTAAAGGCCGGAACCTTCAAGGTTCCACTTGCGGGTCGCGGTGGCCGTCCACTTGCCGCCGGCCGCTACACCATCGCTGCGTCCGCAGCAGATGGTCTTAAGTTCCCGTCCGCCAAACGAACGTTAGCTATCCGGATCGGCTGACTTGACGGTGACGGCGTCGGCATGTGCGCGGGTCGACCTCCACAGGGCACCTTCGGCCGAATCCTGCCTACGCTCGACACCGCGAATCAACCGAAATAACGGCGCACTGTCGGGACGAGCGAACAGGTAGAGCCCGCCGCGTGGCACCGCAGAACGATGATCAGGAAGCGAGCCGGTGGCCACCTCTCAGCCCGGACCAGCCGACGCGCGCTCGGCGTTTCGGTTGAGGGTGATCCAGACCGCTATGACCATGACAGTCTGGACACGGGTAGAGAGGCGGGCGCGTTTTGCGCGGTCGTCGGCGCGCGCCTTTCCTCTCCTGAGCCCGGCGAGGTAAGCACCGGCCGCTCCGGTCGCCGCGACGCTCGCCAGTGGCGCAGCAACTCCCACTACGCCGACGACCATCGCCGACTTAAGGACTGCGGCTGTGGTGACTCCGGCGGCTCCTCCGGCGAGCCGTGCGGCGTCTCGCTCGTAGGCGTTGAAGTTCTCGTCGTCGAATGACGCCGCCGCTCTTTCACCGAGCGCGGCGCGTAGCTCGTCGATCGCGGCGGCCCTTCTGTCGCGGTCGCGGAGCGTGCGGAAGTAGGTCGCGAAGGCGTCCCAGTCATCGGCCCTCTTCGTGCGTTTTCTCGCGCGCGGATCCAGGTCCCCGGTGAGCTCAAGGACCACGTCGATCAGAGCTTCGGCGAGGTCCGCGTCGGAGTACGTGTCGAGGTCGGGTCCGAGTCCGAAGTCGCGGGCTACTTCAACGAAGCGACGGCGCATGTACTCCGGCAGGTCACCGTCGTCCGGCACCTTCAGCAGGTGGCGCAGGTACTGGCGGAGCAGTCCCGCTCGATCGCGCTCGTCGCCTGGCGCGTGTGGAACGACCTGCGCGAATCCTGGATCCACCGCTCTCAGAGCATCGACGAGTCCGTCCAGATCGTCGGCGGACATCCGCAGGAGTCGGGCGTACATCAGTCGCGGTCCTCCGCAGGATGCCGCAACGTCCTTCGGTTGGGGGTTCGCGGACCTCTGGCTCGAAAGTACACGATCGCAGTCTAACAAATTGGACGTGATCTACGATTCTTTTTTTACTCTTCGCTTGTGATTGCAGACTAGAATCTGTATCTTGGGGTGCGTCGAGAGTCGACCGACTCTCAAACCGACCAAAGGACTCACCAATGCCCCTTCCTCTGCTTGTTGCTCCCCTCGTCCTCGCCGGTGCCTCCGGGCTGATCGCCGGCATCGACGCCGGCGGGAAGCTCCGTGAGGCAGCCCGAATCGGCGAGGAAGCCGACGCGCGGTACGCCGAAGCCCGCGCGACGTTCGAGCAGGTCGTCGATGTCGCCAGCGACCGTCTGGCTGCCTACGGCGCCACCCGCCTGGACGTGTACGACACCGAGCTGCGGACGCTGCGCAACGCGCTGCGCCGGCTGGGACACGTGAAGGCCGCGAAGGCGAACGACATCGATCTGGACCTGCTCTCACAGCTCGAAGCGCTTGGCTTGCACGAGATCGACTTCACCGCCGTGGACGCTGTCCGTGCGAGCATCGCCGGCGCCGGAGCGGGCGCCGCGGCCTGCTTCGCGTCGATCGGGGCGGTCGGCGCTTTCGGCGCGACCGCGGCCGGTACGCCACTGGCCGCGCTGAGCGGCGCCGCGTTCAGCAACGGCCTCATGGCGTGGTTCGGTGGCGGCGCCCTGAGCGCCGGTGGTGCAGGCGTGGCCGGCGGGACCGCGGTGCTCGGCGGGATCGTCCTCGGCCCGGCGCTTGCGGTCGGCGGGTTCCTCCTGCACGCCAAGGCCGGCAAGGCGCTCGATCACGCCCGCGCGCACAGCGCCAAGGTCGACATCGCCTGCGCCGATCTCCTTGTCGCCGGCCGTGCCGCGCAGTTGATCGCCCGGCGCGCCCGGTCCTTCAACACGACCGCGCTCGAGCTCCGCGGGATGCTGATGCCCGGCGTGCGCCGAATTGTCGAGATCGCCCGCTCCGGCCGCCGCCTCGAGGACCTCACGCCGGCCGAGCTCCACGACCTGCATCTCACCGTCGAGATCGCCCGCACGCTGAAGGCCCTGATCGAGACGCCGCTGATCACCGAAGACGGGAGCCCCGCCCCGGAGAGCCCGAAGGCGCTCACCGCTGCCCGTTGCACCACCCTGTCGTTCCTGGACATCCGCGAGAACGCGGCGGCTGTCTGATGCCCCGCGCCTCGACGAACGACCAGGCCGATGTCGTGCCCGGCCTGAACACCGCCGTCGCTTCGGGTGCCGCCACCGCGGCGGGCGGCCGCGTCGTGACCGCCAGCAACCAGGTCGTCGCCGACACGGCCGACATCGTGCTGGAGATGAGTTCGCAAGGGGCCCGGACCCTGGCCTTCACGAAGGGGCTCGGGGCCGAGGGCCTACACGTGGCCCGGTTCAACCGCGCCGCCGCCCGGGCCGGCGATCCGATCCGCGCGGAGTGGACCACCTTGGCCGAATGCCACGCCCCCGCCGACATCCGCTTGGTGCGCGACGGCGTCCTCGTCAGGGATGTCCAAGTCAAGACCGACCAGGATGCAGGCCGCTGGGTCCGGGAGATGAAGCACGAGAAGTACGCCGGCATGCAGCGCGTCCCGTGCTCAGATCAGTACGACGAGATCGTCGACCGTGCGTCCCTGCGACCGATGGAACGCGGCCAGCTCGACGTCTACGAGAACCTCTCTGACCGCGTCTCCCACGACGGAATCGCCTCTGACCCTGTGAGCTGCAGCGAGGCAATCGAGGCCGCCCGCGACCCGCACTCCGTCGCTGCCAAGCTGCGCCGGACCGAGTATGGCCGCGAGGTCTGCCACACCGCCGCGTACGCCGCCGCCGGTGCCGCCGCGCTTGGCGCGGTCACCGCGGGCGCGCAGAGCTTCGCCGCTGTCAGGCGTGGCGACATCAGCCTCTCGGAGGCCTGCGCACGCACGGCCGCCCAGACTGCACGGGAGGCCGCAAAGGGCGGCGTCAAGGGAGGAATCGGCGCGACGATCCACATCGCCTGCCGCACTGCCGCCCGCGCCGCGGCTGAAGATGCTCCGCGACGCGCCGCTGCCCTGGCGAAGTTCGGTAAGCGGGGAGGTCCGGCCGCCTTGGCTGGGTGCGCCGTCGACATCGCCCTTGTCTGGCGCCGCTACCTGAACGGCGAGGTCACGAAGGATGAGTTCGAGGACGCTGCTGCCCGCGCTGCCGTCGGCGCCGCCGCCGGCTACTACGGAGCGATCGCAGGAGCGGCCGTCGGCCAGGCGCTGATTCCCGTTCCGGTCCTTGGTGCCTTCATCGGCTCTGTGGTCGCGACCGTCCTGGCCGACGGCGTCTACACCAAGATCGCCACGCTCCGCGCCGAAGGCGCCAGCCGCCGCAGCGAGCTCGAAGCTCTCGAGGAGCTGGCCGCCGACCTCCAGGCACAGTCCGCCGATCGCATCGCCGAGCTTGACGCGATCACTGCTGAACACGAAGCACACGAGCGATGGACCAACATGCTGCTCGAGGACCTCCGCGACGCGACTGAGACCGGCGACGATCAGCGCCGCCTCGATGTCGTTCGCGATTTCCAGCTGACCTACGGCGTCGCGCCCCTCAGCCAGGACGACGTGGTCATGGCCCTCAGCAGCCCCGAGGCACCACTGTGCATCTGAACCTTCCGGACGCCGAGACCCGCTCCGTGCGCTTCACTGCGCACGCCGTGGAGCGGTACGTCGAGCGGGTGCGCCTTGGAAGCCAGATCGACCGGGCCGCTCACGACCTGGTTGCGATGCTGCCCGTCATGACGCACAGCGCTCAACCTCCGATATGGCTCGAAGGCCGCACCCGACGAGACGCAGACGCCTACCTGTCCCTCGGCGAGTCTGTGTTTCCCCTCCGGAGCCGCCACGGCGGCGGCTGGGATGCCGTCACTTGTCTGGATCGTGTCTCCGTCAGCGACGCCACCCGAGAACGACGCCGGCGCAACCGTGCCCGCCGCTCAGGACGAGGAAGACGATGATGTTGCGAGACCGAAAAGGAGATCGCCGCACAGACTGAGCGTATGTGCCTGATAAGGTTTCTTATGACGTCCCAGTATTTAGAGCATCGGGCTGGGCGGAGTGCGCGGTGAGACGCAGCGAGAGTCCCACCACTTGGCAGTGGTCCGTCCCGCCTTCTGGCCAGCGCCCAATCAGGACGCCGACGGGCTCGGGCTGACGCTCGACGCGTTCGCCTCGGCCAGGACGAGGTCGAGCTCGGCGCTCGTGTAGCCGGCTTCTTCGCATGCGGCGAGCGCCGCCACGACCCGGAGTCGGTCAGCCTCGAGCAGCGGAGCTTCGCCGTCGGTCGGTCCTACGATCGCGCGGCCGGCGTTGATCAGGTCGCACGTGGCGTTGTATGCCTGGATCCGGCTTCGCAGTTCGTCGAGGACCTCGGCCATCTCAGAAGTGTCGCGCATGTTCCGGAGGTCGTTGAGCGCCGGCGGATCTTGACGCTCGCCAGGGTCAGTCCTCGCGCCGGCGCTCTGCCGGCACGAGGACCGCACCGAGTTCAGCGGTTCTCGAGCCCGGTCTTCAGCGTCTCTCGGAACCGGGCAGGCACCGCGTAAAGCCACTGATTGTTCGGGTCGTCCCAAACGAAGTCGAACAACTGGGCCGTCCCATCCTCGGCGTCGGCGCGCAGGAATCCGACCTCGCGGACCACCTTCTTGACCGAGCGACCGAGGTTCCGGTTCCAGCCGTCGACAACCTTTTTCTCGATGCCGATCTCCGTCGCGAGATCCTGGATGCTGATGTGCTCGCGCGCATCGTTGGCCTTCAACATCTCGGTGAGGTACTGAGCTCCGTTGTCTGAGACTTGCGCGGCCAGCGCGGTGAGCCAGACATCGACGTCTGTCTCAGTTCCGGCGGTCTCCCCGTCGGCGTACGTAACCGTGATGACGGGGCGATTCTCGTCGTCCCAGTCGACAGTGACCTTCCTCAGGTCGGGCATGACATCTCTCTTTCATTCGCAGGACGAAGCTCTCAGGACCTCACAGCTCAGCTCCGGAGAGCCAAGCCGCCGATCCGTTCTTCTTGATCCCGTTGGTGGAGATAAAGACTGTAACAGCAATACTTAGCAGAAGCTACTTAAATCTGAAAGTCTGTCACTTGATTCTCTCGGCGCACGGCATCAGACAGTCGGGTCTATGTCGATGCGCCCGGCAGCCGGGTGAAGGCTCGCAAGGTGATCGAGATGCGACGACCAACCTCGCCCTTAGTCGAGCGTGGCCGGGGAACCTCGTGCGTGTACGCGAGGTTGGTGTCGAACGGCACCACGACCACAGCGCCGTTGTGAAGCGGCACGTCAACCGCAGGCCCCTTCTCGCGGTAGGGGCGCAGGCGGAACGTCCGAAGGCCGCCGAGGCTGATCGTCACGATCGGCGCGCCGACGATGAGTCCGTCTCGGCTGTCACGGTGAGGACCGATGTAGTCACCTGCGCTGGAGGTCTCCCCATCGTCGATCTCGTCCCCCGGACTCGCATACCAGTTCACGAGCACGCCGTTGAGCCGGGGATCGATTACATCTCGACTCCACGAGACGAACGGCTGAAGCACGGGAGGCAGGTCGAGCGCAGCCGAGACCCGGCCGGAGAACGCGTAGTCCCGGACGTATGCCTGCTGCCATCTCGGCACCGGGATCCAGCGACCATGGATCTTGATGACAGGACGGGACGTTCGTAGTGCCCAGAGTCCGGCGAAGGCCGGACCGCCTAAAGGGATGCAGAGCGAAGGTGGCAGCTCCCCCTTCAGGATCGCGTGAGCATCGTCAAGTACGACGCATTGTTTCGGTTCGAGATCGATCACAGAGGTTCCTCGATAGGCACTCGGTTACAGGTCACTTAGCTAATCATCTATACGTTACTTTTACAATGTAGATATTTACGATATTGTTTCGGTATGTCCGAACAGGTGCCTTCTGCAGCAGGATGGACAGCGCCCTCTACCCTCGGAGCTCGACCGCTGGCCGCCTGGCTCGATGCCGATGAGGCGTGGTGCGATGCGTTGAAACTCAGGCGGCGCGCGGCCACCGCGCGTGAGCGCGGCGATGACACGGCTGCGGCGGAACACGACGCCATCGCGGATGCGCTGTTGACCGCCGCGGCGAGCGTCGTTGGTGGTTGGTGATCACGCGGCGATCCCTGCCTTCCCACTCGATGCACGGAGGTCTCGCGCGGCGGCGGTCATCGCGGCGGGCGTGGCCGTGAGCCCCAGAGTGCGATCAGCGCGTTGCGATCCATCGACGGGAGCGACTCAGGTCGTTTGCTCAGACAGCTCCTGTCTTGCTCCGCCATCACCGAGCAGGATGAGCCGAGATTGGCCGGTGAGTGCGTCAGGCCGAGCGTATGGCCGAGCTCATGAAGCAGAGCAAGCTCGCGGTTGTAGTCGGTTCTCGACGAGAGGTTGATGGTTCCGGCTGACGATGGTCGGCACGGCGTGCGACACGACACGCGCGCGATGCCGACGACGTTCCCGGGCAGGTCCCGGTCGGGTCCGATGCGCACCCGTGTCGCGCCGCGGCGAGTCTCGAGGGTAAGGCGCACCGCGGCGCCGGCGCGGTTCCAGAGCGCGATCGCTCGCCGGACCTGAGAGGTCGAGTTGCTGGGTCCGGGCTCGATGCTGAATGTCCTACTGGGCCCTCCGGCGGCGGCGCCTGCGGAGACCGGCCGGGGAGACCCGCCGCCTCCCACGACCACGACGATGAGCGCGGCGAGGGCGATGCCCACCAGCAGCAGACGGGTGTTCGCGGGACCGTTGATCTCAGACGATCGCCGAGGACGTCGGCGGGCGTCGACGGGCACGCTGAACAGTTCATCGTCCACTACCGGTGTCCGTCCGCGGGTGACTCGGCCGGGCTCAGGTGTGAACAGCACGGACACCTACACCTCGTCGAACAGGTCGGCGAGCCCGCCGGACATACGCAGTACCGCACCTTCGCCGGTGGTCGGCTGGAAGGCGTGGACCAGGTTCATCGACGTGAAGCCGGCCTTCGCGCAGGTCAGGTCCAGGATCCGCTGATCGGTTCGCGCGTCGAGGCGGATGGGCTTCAGCGGGGTGTGTCCCTCCACGGGTCGCCCCTTCGAGACCCAGGCCCCTCCGCACGGCTTGGCCCGGCAGCGGGGCCGCATGTCGTACGCCCATTCCGGGGACTCGACGGTCACCACGTCGCCGCAGCTCATGCAGTAGGCCTCGACGATGAGCGGTTCGCCGAGGTCGATCTCGGCGCCAGCGCCGAGGTGGCTCTGGACGGCCGCGATCAGCGCGCTGAGGGGATCACCGGCTCCGAGCTGAAGTTGGATGGGCTCGTCGGCCAGGCGAGCGTGGATCCCGGGGCACTTGAGCGCTCGTGTCAGGCGGTACTGGCGGTGGTCCCCCGTGCGGACGTTGAGCGTGGTGCGCTTGAAGCCGGTGGGGGTCTCGCCGTGGACGGCCTGGATCGCCGCCTCGGCCATCATCCCCCCCAGCGTCGCCGACGCCGGCTGGATGGCCGCGATGATTCCCTTCTTGGCCGCTTCCGCAGCGTACCGCTGGCATGAGAACGTCCCGGCCAGGTGGGGGTTGCTGCAGCGGTAGCAGGGTTCGTCTGTCGCGGCCTCTGCGGACACTCCCGGGAAGCAGGACATCGCGATGGCCGGCCCATCGAACCCGCCCTCGATCAACGTGATGCCGAGATAGCGGCAGACGTCGCTGAGGTAGGCGCGGGCCCGCGGGTTGTCGACGGCGGAGACAACAACGTCTACACCGGTGAACGCCCCGAATCCGAGCTGTTGGATCGGGACGAGCGCGTAGTGCATGATCGGGTTCTCGGCCAGCATCTGGGTGCGGACCTTGTGAGCCACCACCTTCGCCTTCATCAGCCCTAGGGTCGACGCCTCGTCGTCAGTCGGGAAGTAGATGCTGCGACCGCGATTGTGCGGCTCGAAGAAGTCGAAGTCGCACAGGCGGATCTCGCCGATGCCGGGCAGGACGAGGTTCGGGAGCAGCGACTGCGCTAACGCACCGGCTCCGACGAGGAGGATCGTCGCCCCCTGCATCTTTTCTGGGTCGTAGCCGGCCAGGATCTCACGGGAGAAGCGGCCGTTGTCAGACGTGGTCGTCGTGTTCATCTCGTCATCGCCTTTCAACTGCTGCACTGGTGTCCGGGTGTGGTCTTCTTCTTGCCGCATATCCAGCACGGCGCGTTGGGATTGCGTACACGTCCTTCGACGTCAGGAGGGGTGAGATCGATGCCGCCACGCTCTCGGGGTCCGCGAGGAGGTTCGGGGAATCCGGCGACGGGATCGAGCGCGTCGAACGTCTTCCGGCCGGTGACAGCGAACAGACCCGGGGCCTGAGGTCCTCCCGTCGCCGGCGGTGTCGGCGCGGCCGTCGGTCCGTCGTCTGCGCGGAGCCACGCGACGACGCCCCAGCACGCCACGAGGGCGATGAGGCCCACGGCGAGGCACGCTGCGAGCGTCATGGCGAGGACCTCGAGGACGGGGGAGCTGCCCTGACGGCGACAGCGACCGATGCCGAGGCGCCGGTGGCGCTGTGACGGAACTGGACCACCGTGGTGCCCGGCGACAGGCACGTCACGTCGACCGAGCGCGTCGCGACGTCGTAGCTGACCGTCGCGATCGCCGGGTTCAGCGCGCTGACGGCGAGTCCGTCACGAAACGCCTGCGGTACCTGGACGCCCAGCCGCACTCGGCCGCCTGCCTCGCAGCGGCGCGCGGTCACTAGGGCCGGCCTGGATCGAACCACGGTCTTGGTACGTGTGGCCGTCTTCCGTTCCGGCGCCGCCACCGTGGCCGGAGTCACTGCCGCGCCAGCCGTCTGCAGCGCTCGATCATCGACCACCCCCCGGACCCAGTTCGCTGCCAAGGCCTGCGAGAGCAGCAGGATGGCGACGCTCGCCCCGACGCCGACTCGGAGCTGCTTGAGCAGTTCCGGGGTGAAGTACTTGGTCTGCACGACCTCCTCCTCGAGCACCACCACCTCCCTCTCCGGGGTGTCGTACTGGACCGGTGTTGGGGCATGCGCCCGAGCGAGACGATCACGGTTGGGGCCGATGTAGACGCCGAGCGGGTCCTCGCGGTCATTGCGGTAGTAGGAGACCGCAGCGACGATGCCGACCTGGTGCGGCTGAAGCGTCGCCTGCTCGTCGAAATCGACGGAGCTGAATCGCGGCGCTCCGTGTGGGTGGGTGTGAAACCAGCCCACGTCTTCCCAGCCCGGCCACCGCTGAGCCGCCCGCCTGCGCAGGGCGAGACGCCCCGCAGAGGAGATCCGCACCGTGCCCGGGGTACCGACGTACTCGCCCGGCCGGGCCGGCTCGACCGCCAGCACCAGCGTGTAGTCACCGTGCTCATCTGTGCACGGGCGCCCGCACAGCATCCCGATCGTCTCATTCGGCATGGCCGCCTGCGATATGAGGCGCATCTGCTCTGCCGCATCACGGTGCACGTAGACGACGCCGTTGCTCCCCGCTCCCTCGTAACGGAAGAAATCGGGATTGCGATCGGGCCGACTTAGGACGACGTGTTTAGACGTCTCCCTCCCCAGTGGCTCGATGCCCAGCTCGAAGAGATCTTCGACAGTGTCCTCATGGCTCATCGCGGACCACGCCCATCCGTCGCGAACAGGTCGCCGAGGTCCGTCGCAGTCGGACGGTCGTCCGTCTCGAACAGGTCGTCGGCGGACTCGTCGACCGGCTGCTGACGCGTGACGTCGCCAAAGAGATCGACGTCCTCGATCTCGGTCGCCGTGCCCTCGACGATGCCGTACGCGACGTCCTCCGGGATCATGGGGTACTGGAGTCCATCGTTCAGCGGTCGTGTGCCGTACGTCTTGCGGTGGTAGGCGATGGCCGCCCCGTTCCAGCCGGCGTACCCGCCACCGCGCGCGACCTCGTGCCAGTTCAGGAGCCTGGCGTGATGGCGGATCACGTGCCCCATGAGCACGCTGTCGGGGGCATCCCAGATCTCGCCGATGCAGACGACCGTGCCCTGCCGAAAGTGCGGCGAGTACGGCGTCTGGGTCAGGACCCACGACGCCGGGGGTGTACGGGGATACCCCGCGACCTCCGCGTCGATGTGAATGACCGTCTCGTCGACGAACTTGCCCGGCCCCACCAACGTGGGGATCTTGAACGTCGCCCGATAGTGCGACGCTCGGTGGCCCTGAGCAGGATCGGTGATCTCGTTGCGCCGCGCCTGCAGGTCCGAGCTCGACGCGTACGCCTCGAGCTCGAGCAGCGGGCAGCGGTCCGCCATGGCCTTGTTGACGTCGAAGTCGAGCCTGCGACGTCCGGCCAGCAGCTTCTGATCGGTGAGCATGTTTCAACGGCCCCGGTACGACTGCTCCGCACCCTGACCGGGCCTCATGACGGCGATCGTGTCGCCAGCTTTGACGCCGGCATCCGACAGCGGTCGATCGGCATCCATCAGCGTCTCGGTCCGGCTGAGAACCAACTCGTACGGCCGTCCGTTGACCTCCGGCTTGAGCCACGCACCGTGGTCGTCGCCCTTGAGCAGCTGCGTCACGCACTGGCGGGCCGTCGCTTTCGGCGCGACCGCCATCTTGAAGGTCTCGTCGCTCTTGGTGGGGTGAAGGAAAGTCAGGTCCAGCTTCTGCATCTCCATGACGGCGGCTCCTCGCGGTGGTTGAATGCTTCCTTGTTAAGTTGTAGCAACTATCTACGGATAGTTCTATAGATTTCTGAAAATAGACCGTACGACGCGGGTGCTACCATGCTGGATCCCTTGTGTGGGAGCCGTCGAGGCGGACCCGCGATGCATGACCGCGGGCTAGGACTAGTCGCCGCGGGAGCTCTGCCCCGGACTGAGTCCGTGGGGTCGCCTGACTCCTGGCTTCATCACCCGGTCGACGTTCGGAGAGGCGCCGCGGGGCGCCGTCGCATCGCCTCCTGAACCGGCCAGGCGATGCGGGCGGGGCGTAGTCCTCTCCGCCGACGGCTCACGCAGC
Source organism: Paraconexibacter sp. AEG42_29 (assembly GCF_040581415.1). Lineage (NCBI taxonomy): Bacteria > Bacillati > Actinomycetota > Thermoleophilia > Solirubrobacterales > Paraconexibacteraceae > Paraconexibacter > Paraconexibacter sp. AEG42_29. Next base: position 202,908 of record NZ_CP114014.1, read on the forward strand.
GCCGGCCCCTCCGGCGCGCGACGAACGATCTTAAAGCGGGCTTACCTCGCTGGGTGCGCGCCCGGTGCGCCCGAACCGAAGATGAGACCGACCGGCGCCGGCGTCCCGAAGACGCGTGCCGCCGGTCTGTTCAGCGGTACGACGAGCGCAGCATGTCTGGAACGTCCAAGACGACGGAGATGCTCGGCCCCTCGGTGCAGCGAACCGCGTGCACCGGGTCGTGCTCGGCATCCAGCAGCGTGATCGATCCCGGCGGCATGGTCAGGCGCTCGACCTTCGGCTGCTCTCCTATGGAGAGCTCGCGGTGTCCGGTGACGCTCACGATGAGGACCGTGGCGCCGATGGAGTCGCGGTGCTCGCCGAAGTGCCCACCCGTCTCGTAGCAATTGAGGGCGTACGCCGACCACTTCTCGCGGGCACGGGAGCTGTCGCGGAAGAGGATGTCGACGATCGGTCGGACGAAGTCTCGGCCGTCCTCCATGCAGGCCTCGTCCTGCACGATCGTGATCCCGTCCTTGTCGACGAGCTCGGTGAGCTCCAACGCCGCCTTGCTCGACGGCTTGTCTTCGCAGGCCGCTCGGATCCGCTGTGCCGCGGTCTCGTCGTATGTCAGATCGAGACGCTCGAAGAACGTCTGCGCGAATCCACGAGACTCCAACTCGGTGGTGATGCGCGCGAGTTCTGCGTCGACCGGACTCACAGGGGCAAAGGTAGCAAGCCGTCCTGCCTGGGTGATCACCGTCGCCTACGACGTCGCTTCGAGCCGGCGATCGGCCGAGCAGCAAGCTGAACGCGACCTCTTGCGCGGATCAGACATGTGTCTCGGACGCGAGCAGCTCTCGGAGCACGTCATCGATATCGCGGTCGTCCGGGGCGCCCTCGCGTGGCTTGGTGAAGGTGGCGAGCAGCGACGCGACACCGAGGGAGTACAGGCTGTATTTGCCCTCGCCGTCTATCGCGAGGGCCTTCGGGTCAACCTTATGTCGTGCCCAGAGCCCTTCGATGAGCGCCAGGAGCAGCGTCGCGACCGGTTTGAGATCCGTGAATGGCTCACGCGGTTCCCGCCCCATTTGGTCGAGTAAGTATCCATAGACAGCCTCCGACGACGCGTCGGCTAGCTTGTAGCTGGCGGCAGCCTCTTTCTTGTAATGCGCGCGCCCCCAGTTGACGAGAAAGCGCTCAACGGCTGGCCAGTGCTTGTTATCGACCAGCTCCTTGAAGTCCTGCTCCGCGACGCCCTTGACTGCAGCCAGTCGGTCGTCGTTCTCGTCGATGATCTTCTTGGTTTCCTTCATCAGGTCTGCCGCAGACCGTTCGATGCCGCCGGTGTCGAGCTTGAGCAGGTGACGGCTGAGCGCTTCCTGGTAGTCCTCGACACTCTCCCAGTGCGCGTAGAACGCTCCCGTCGAGTAACCGGCATCAGCGCAGACATCCTGCACGCGCAGCGCACGGATGGACCGCTCGGCGAGCGCCTTCTCGAGCCCCTCGGCTCCTGCCTCGAGCAGCCCCTTGCGGGACTCCTCTTTGCGCTCCTCGTTCGTCAGACGCTTTCGCTTTACGGCCATTCTGCAAAGGTAGCAACCGACGCAGATACGTACCTGCTCGTAGGCAGATAGCAGAACGTACGTACGTTACGTTCGGGCGTGTTCAGGACGCTGTGGTGGCCATCGCAGGTCGGTGGCAGCGACCGCCGCTCACTGTCGCGGCAGTCAGACGACTGCGGCGAGATCCGCCGCGCGTAATCGCGTCGTCTGGTCAAGCGGGACTCGCCGAAGGTACGCAGCGTTCATGGTCGCATCGTCCAGCCGTCGTGCAACCTCGCTGACCGTGGCGCTTCTGCTGTCGGCCAAGGCCGAGTCGATGAGCCGCCTGTGGCTCCGCACGAAGCCCGTGGAGTCGAAGGCGAAGCGCTCCATGAGCGTTCGCGCCAACGTCGCGGCGGCTTCGTCTGCCCTGTTATCGGCGACGTCGCGTAGCTGCCTCAGGCGGGCGACGAAGGTCTGCTGATCGAATCCGGCGGCCTGTCGGAAACGGCCGAAGTCGCTTCTACCGGCCACGAAGGTGTCGTAGACCATGTGCTGGCCTTCCATGACGACGGTCATGCATTCGTTGGCTGGGTGATCGAGGCTCGGTGGATCGAAGGCGTCATCGAGCGCAGCCACGAGCCTGGTCGGCCGAGCGAGCATGAACAGTCCCAGCGGAACGTTCAGGCGCCGGGTGAGGCCGCCGCATTGACGCTGGTAGCACCACCCCTGTTTGAGGTGGGTCGTATTGCTGGACACGTCCTGCCAGTCGTACCGGTCCGTTTCCGCCATCCACAGCATCGATAGGGATCCGTTGCCGACGAAGTACACATTGGCGACTTCATCGTCCTGAATGACCCGATCTATATCCGCTCGGGTGGGGTCGAGCAGAAGTAGAGGCCGGCCTCCGGCGAGATCGGTGCGGTTGGCGATCTCCTCGCCCTCGCCCCGGAAGGACGCCAGTTCCCGATGGGCCGCCGGTGAATCGGGAGGATTGTCCGTGAACGAGGAGGTGACGACCGCGGTGATGCCGTCAAACCACGAGGCACTCCATCGGCCCGCGGAGTGCAGACGATGCCAGCGACGCAGCGCCAGGTCGAACTGCTGCCGGTCGCTCGCCATCTATACCAGAGCCTCGAGGGTCCCCATCAGGCGGACCCGATGCGCTGGGCGGAGGTCCTGCCGTTCGTTGTAGCGGTCGATAACGCGGCTGAGGATCCGTCGATCGACGGTCGGCAGCGCCTCGAGCACCTCTTCGCTTCCCAGGAGACCGAACAACAGGTCGTACTCTCGACTGCCCGTCGGACGATCGAGAAGTGCGTGTGCCACGAAGACGCTGTGCCACGGATCGCTGGCGCGGGACTCGCGGATGATCCTCAGCTCGATGCTATTCGAGTTACGGCCCTGCGAACGGCGGAGATAGCCATCGTCCATGAAGACGATGCTTCCGGCGAGAGCGACGGGGTCCGGAGAGGCGGGCACCAGCTCCTCTCGATGCTCGAACCGCCGGAAGAGGGCAGCAAGCTCGTTCGTGACCACGGCCTCGGTCTTGGAGGCTGGGCCCGCCTTCCCGTTGGTCCATGGCAGAGCGATCGCCGGATGAAGACGGTCGTTAAGGAAATAACTGCCCACACGACGCCGGACCTCTCGACGAACCGCGGGGAGATCTTCGCGCGCGAAGAGTGTCGGCGCCCAACGTTCCTCCAGTAGGAGGAGAAGCCGATTCTGGGTGCCGATCGCCCCTTGGGAGAACCGGTAGGACAGGAAGATCAGGCCTGCTCGTCGCGTGACGTCCAGTGGTTGCATCAGTCGCTCGGGATACGCAGGGCGGGACGAACCCGGATGCTGCGGCCGCCCCGACTCGGCGAGAATCCGACCTTGTTGACGGCTCCCCCACTCGAGCTCATCAGGGGCACCAGGCCGTCCTCCTGGAGACCGCTCCCGAGGACCATCGTGGCGGTCCAGAGCTCGCCGTTGACCTGACTCAGTTCGAGGCTGTCCGGCAACGGGCCACCGCGGCGCCCTGCGGCCTCCATCATCGCTCGATAAGCCGCTTCGGTCGAGGCGACGAGGACGTCGATCCTCTCGCCCGCGACGCAGACAGTGAGGTGCGTCGGATCTGATTCCCGCGCGGCGATGATGTGGTCGTAGGTGCCGGAGAACGTGCCGTTGGGACTGCTGTCGATCACGACCGGGACCACGGTGGTCGCGCCCTCGCGGACATGGACGACTCGAAGCTTCTCGCTCGGTATGTCGAAGGCGGCAGCGAGAGCCTCACGCGCCGCGGCGAGCCAGGCTGTTTGCCCAGTGTCGAGGGCCTCCTCGGGGTCCGGGCTCGTCGGCATGTCGTACGCGTCCTTGTCGGTCATCAGTCTCGAGGATCGTATGCTCTGTGGTCGCGATGCAACGAGACAGCATGACTCCGGAACTCCCAGAAGCGGCGCGGGTCGCTGGGGATCTTCGAGAGCGCGGCTACGCGCTGACATCGGCGGCCATGCTCGGTCTGGACGCGGAGCGCTGGCTGGCGAGCGCCGCCCCGCTTGATCGTCAGCTTGTGACCAGCGAGCAGATGCAGCGCGGGCAGCACGAGCGCGTCGGCATGCTGATGTTCAGGGACGAGACGACGCTGACGAGCGGCCGGGCGCTCATGCGGCCCGTCTTCGATGCGCTCTTCCGGGCGGCAGTCGACGACGAGTTCGGCATGTACTGCGTCAACCACTACGAGACGGGCGATGCGTTTCGGCCCCATCAGGACTACTTCGACGGAACGGTGGTCATCGCCACCATCAGCGGGGAGCGCGAGTTCGACGTCTACCGTCGCGAGGATGAGGACGACGTGTTCTTGGAGGTGGAGGCGACCTGCACCCTGACGCCCGGCTCGATCTTGCTGCTCGACGGCTACAGCAACCGCGGTCATGCCGCGCGCTGCCTGCGAGGTCCGAGCGTCTCCGTGGTCGCGGACATCGCCTCGCGACCTGACTTCGGATGACCACGCCATCCATACGTCGCCCGGACTGGCTGCAGTCGCCGGCTGAGCGAGGCGTCGACGACCTGCGCATCGCCGGGCGCAGCGTCATGGAACGCTGGGAGCAGCCGTATATGGATGAGCTCGCCGCCATCGTCACGGCGAACGCCGGCGACATCTTGGAGGTGGGCTACGGCATGGGGATCTCCACGTCCGCGGTCCAAGCGGCCGAGCCGGCGAGCCACACCATCCTTGAGTGCCATCCGGACGTCGCAAGACGGTGCGTGGATGATCATGGCGATGCGATGAGAACGGGGCGGCTTCGGCTGCTCACCGGGTTCTGGCAGGACACCGCGCCTCTGCTGCGAGAGGGTCTCTTTGACGGGATTCTGTTCGATACCTACCCGCTCGACGAGGCCGAGTGGGACGGTCCGCATCTCCTCTTCTTCGAGGAGGCACGTCGTCTGCTCAAGCCCGGCGGTGTACTCACGTACTACTCGGACGAGCCGCACGAGATCGAGGGCGCCCACCGAGGCGCCCTGCTGGCCGCAGGCTTCCGCGACGAGGACATCGAGTGGGACGTCGTCAGGGTGGAGCCGCCACCTGCATGCGAGTACTGGGATCATCAGACGATCGTGGCTCCACGCGTGCGCAAGAGCAGGTGAGCACGCGCGACGAGGCCGGACAACTGCAGCTCGGACAGCTGCAGCGCGAGAGCTTGCCCGACGGCTCGTGATGTAGGAGACGACCGGCGACTAGGTCGCCTTGGTGAAGGCGGGATCCAGGTCGACCTTGGCATCGACCGTTTCGCAAGCGGGACGCCGCCCGGCGGATGGCTGACGTACTCGGTCATCTTGACCTACAAGGCGTCTGGGTCACCCGGCCGCTGAACGGGCTGCGGTTCACGATCTGGTCGTGCTCGCGCAGGTGAGTGCTAGCGGGCTAGAGCTCCAGCTGCCCCTCCCAAGTGCGGAACGGCAGAGAAACCGTTTGCGCGACATCGCCCCCGCACCAGTCCTTGATGAGGTCAGCGACTCGCGCGGAGCACAGATGCGCCTGAGTGCCTTCGAGGTCAACGGCGAGGACCGCCACGTTGGTCGTCGCCCGCGAGACGCGGCCTCGATGTCCACCTCCAGCTTCGGGACGCGCGAGATCGTCTCCCGCCGCGTTCACGAAGCTCGGACCAGAGCAGTCGTCGGATGACCGCCGTTGGTCGCCGATCGTGATGGCCCCTCCGACCGTGTTGACATTCCAGGCAAGCGCCAGACAGCCTGTCTCCAGACCCGCGACCTGACACGCGAGATCGACGCGCGTCGCGCGGCGAAGCTCGACCTCGCGACGGTCGCCGGCCGAGGAGCTCTTGAGCCTTGCCGCATCTGCGATCCGGCGTTGCTTCTTCGTGCCACCGAAGTTGCTGACGCCGCGAACGACGACGACTCCCGCCCTCGCCCTCGGAAACGCCTCGCGACCGGAGTCGTCGACCCCGACCCGAAAGCGCTCCATGCGCAGCAGAGCGTACGCCAGTCCCACCCCGCCCCGGCCAGGCGTGAGCAGCATCGGACTCGGGGACCCCGGCATAGGCATAGACGGTTCCTTCCTCTCAATTTGTCTACTTGGCGGTCGCGTGACCCTGGTGCGAAACACTAACCTATACACAATTACGTACATACTACTCTACAAGTTTGTGCGATTACTTAGATACCGTCGAGGTTGAGACGGACGTCGTTTATACGCCTCCTCCGCCAGCCCGTCGCGCCTGAAGCCGCCGCGAGGCTCGCATCAGCCCCCAATGCCCAGCGCTTGAAGCGCAGCGGACTGCGCGTCGCGCGGCGCCGCGCTCGTCGAGTCCGAGTCGAGGAGGCCATGGACCGCAAGGGTGGGGCTACCTCGCTCGGACTCGTCTCCATGAACAGTCCCTCGCCCAGTTCCAGCCTCCGCGCAGCCCGAGCGGCGTCGGTCGGACCTGGAGTTGCTCGCCACCCGCATAGTGCCTGCAAGGCGCGCTCCTCAGCGTCGCTCACGCCAGCCCGTAGATATTATAGATTCAGTTGCCGAATTGACATGCGTTATTATGTAACATAGTCTTGTATTTGCAAACGCCCCTTCTGACGGAGAGACCGTGCTTCCCGAACTCCCCACTTCGAAGACCCCTTCGAGGCCGGCCTGCGTTACGCGGATCTGGCCGCACCCACGCCCGATCAAGCAGCGGGGATATCCCGATCTGCGCTCGCCGGTCGGCGGTCAGGCTGCTCGGCACGCAGTGCCCGATGACGTCGACGGTCGTCGGCCCGGTGCTCGAAGCCCGCCTGCGGACGATCCTCGACGAACTCGGGCCCTACCCGCACGCGCGGGTCGAGCTCGCTCGTGTGTCCGAACGACCCACCCCTGCGACTCCGACTGCCCCCGACCCGGCGCGCCCCGCCGACGCGCCGCCCGACCAGCGCAAGAAGGGGCGCCTGCTGAAGGTCTCGTGTCCCGCCTGCGGGTACCCGGCCCGGGTGACCCGCGTGTGGTTGACGAAGGTGGGTCCGCCCATCTGCCCCTGCAACAGCCAGCCGATGGTGATCACTGACCAGAGCCCGGTCGCGAAGGCCTTCAAGGAGGAATCGGAGCCCACCTGACCCTTCTTCGCCGCTGCAAGGTGCGGCGTCTCATTGCCGGGCGCCGTCGGTAGTGCCGGCGGCGCGCCTACTCGAACGACCGCAGTCCCAGACCCTGACCCAAGAAGGAGAACCTCTTAGATGCGCTGGCTCACCATCCTCATCACCGCCATGCAGTTGGCGAACCCCAATATCGCGCCTCCCCCGAAGATGCCCCGGGTGTCCGTTCCGGTCACCAACATCGTCAAGCAGGTGCAGGACGTCCGTCGGGCCTATCCCAAGGCTCCACCGGCCTCGATCTACAACCAGATCAAGCTGCGCTGGAAGTACGAGAAGAGGGTGCTCAACCCGGCTCGCAAGCGGGCGCTGCAGCGCACCCTCTGGGCCGAGATCCGGCGGCAGGTGACCCAGACGACGCAACGCGTGACGCCTCAGCGCGTGAAGCCCCGCCGGGGTAGGATCGTGATCGCCGTCGTCGGGCGCGCCGCACGCGCCCTGCCGATATTTCGCGTCCTTCGATACCTCAGACGCGGCCGATAAGGAGAGACGCTCATGTGGAGATTCTTGATTCGCCTGACACATCGCGGCACCTCGCTGTTCCCAGGCCTGAGAAGGCGGAGGGACTCCAAGGACATCGGATCAGCAGACCGTCGCCGCGACGACGGCTGAGCAGCGCCGGGGCGTGGGGTCGAGCCGACGCGCGCAGCAGCGCGTCGGTGTCCTACAGCAGCGGTCAGAAGGAGCGGACGGTCATCCCCGCATGCGGCGTGTCGCCTGGTGTCGTCGGTCGAGGACGTCGGCGACATCGTCGCGCTGCTCAGGTCGATCAGCAAGCCTCCGCCGCTCGGGTCAGTCGTGCCGCCAGCGCGTGCAGCGCCGGACGTAGCTCCGGCGGACCGTGCACGGTCAGATTGCAGTCGAGCCCGGCCAGCACCCGTGCGGCCCAGTCGAGCTCCTCGACGTGAAGCCGCATGTGGGTCCGGTCCGGCCCGTCGGGCGTGAGGGTGGCGAGGGTCTGCGGGACGCGCGCCGCAGCGAGGGCGAACGGCGCCGCGAGCGTCACCTCGACGGTCCACCGCCAGGGGACCCGGGCGAGCGACTGCTGGACGTGGGCGGCGGCGTCGAAGCCCGGCGGCGCGGCGACCCCGGGTGACGTGATGGCGACGTCGCGCAGCCGGTCGACCCGGAACGTGCGCAGCTCGCCGCGACCGTGGTCGAAGGCCGGCAGGTACCAGCGGCCGGCGTGGGCGACGAGCCCGAACGGGCTCAGCTCCCGGACGCTGCGCTCCCCGTCGTGGCGGGTGTAGCGGCACGTCACGCGCCGCCCGCGTCCGGTCGCGTCCGCCAGTTCCAGCAGGGCGGCAGCGGGTGGGTCGGCCGCGCCGGTGGTGTCGCCGGTCCGGGCCGGACGCGTGGCCGCGACGGTGGCGGTGGCCTCGAGGGCCTCGACCTGCCGCCGCAGGCGCTCCGGCAGCACCCGGCGGATCTTCGCCAGCGCCCGTTCCCCTGCGGGCCGCTCCGTGTCGATCCCCTGCCGCCGGGCGCTCAGCAGGCCGAGGACGACGACCGTCGCCTCGTCCCCGTCGAGCATCAGCGGCGGCAGCCGGTAGCCGGGCTGCAGCCGGTACCCGCCGCCGACGCCCCGCTCGGCCGCGACGGGAATGCCCAGGTCCTGCAGTGCGGCGATGTAGCGACGCACGGTCCGCGGGTGCACGCCGAGACGCGCCGAGAGCTCGCCCCCGGTCACCAGCGGCGTTCCCTGCAGGGCGTCAAGGCACTCGAACAGCTGGCCGGCGGGCGTCGTCACCGGGCTATTCCATCACCTATTGAGGGCGAATATCGCCCTGAATGCCGGCTACGGTCGGCGGCATGAGCGACAAGCACGACTTCGACTTCCTCTTCGCCGGCCCGTGGTGGGTCGCGCATCGGCGCCTGAGCGCCGCCGGCCGCTGGGAGCGGTTCGGCGGGCGGTCGGAGGTGACGCCGCTTCTGGACGGCGGAGGCCACCTGGAGCGCCTGTGGATCCCGGAGTCGCCCGCGGCGGGCGGACCGGTCGAGGCCTTCACCACGCGGCTCTACGACCCGGTCGAGGATCTGTGGCGGATCTGGTGGTCGGCCTCGACCCGGCGCGGGCACCTGGACCCACCGATGGTCGGCCGCTTCGGGGCGGACGGTGTCGGCGTCTTCGACGGCGCGGATGCCCTCGCGGCGGACGGGACCGCGCGGCTGCGCTCCCGCTGGGACCCGCACGCGGACGGCGGACCCCGCTGGGAGCAGGCACGCTCGGGCGACGGCGGTGCGACCTGGCGCCCCGACTGGACGATGCAGCTCACTCCTGCTCCGGGCCCGGCGCTCGTCGAGCTGCGTCGCTACCGCACGGTCCCCGGCCGGCGGGACGAGCTGATCGACCTGTTCCACGACGAGCTGGTCGCCCCGCAGGAGGCGGCCGGGTTGCAGGTCCTGGGGACGTTCACCGACGACGACGAGCCGGATCAGTTCGTCTGGCTGCGCGGCTTCGCGTCCGCCGACGCGGACGCCCGCGCGGCCGCGCTCGCGGCCTTCTACGGTGGTCCGGTGTGGGCGGCGCACGGGGCGGCGGCGAACGCCACGATGCTCGACTCGGACGACGTCCTGCTGCTGCGCGCGGCCCGGGCGGACACCGGTCTGGACCAGCTGGGCCAGGCGCTCGCCGGCCGGCAGGGTCTGCTGGTCACCACCTGCCTGCTCGCCCGCGCTCTGGCCCAGGACGAGCTCGACGCCGTCGCCGACGGGGTGCGGGGCCCGCGCGCGGTCCTCGTCACGGCCGCGACCAGGAACGCCTTCCCGCGACTGCCGGTGCGGGAGGGGGAGCAGGCGCTCGTGGTGATCAAGTCGCGAGGGGCGGGGGGCGACGTGGGCGCGGCGCTGCCCGGGTCGATCGAGAGCCTGCTCGCCGCGCCGGCGCAGACGGCACGGCTCGCGTGTCCGGCGCGCGAGCGAGGGTGACCCCCGGCCGGAGGCGGACGATTGGGGCAAGGAAAAGAAGAAGAAGAATGGAGCCGGACGGATTCGAACCGACGGCATCCACATTGCAAATGTGGCGCTCTACCAACTGAGCTACGGCCCCGTGACGCGGAAGTCTAGACCGATCGTCGCAGCCGCCGTCGCGAGGTTGCGATGGTCGTCGACCCAACGAATGCGGCGGCGCTGGTTGTTCAGCGTCTCGGTGTAGCGAAAGTACAAGCTGCTTCTGCCCGTCCCAAGCATCGCCGCGGGGATGTAGACGCAGCGGTCCGTCGTTGCGTCCCAGACGACGAGCCAATCGATGTGCTCGGAGGTGTAGCGCGTGGTTGCTCGGACCTTGCCGTTGGTCAGGCTGTGGGTGAAGCACTTGGTCACGACGACTCGTCCGTCCGACCGCGTGTGCTTCACCTGTACGCGAAGCAGCCGGCCGCCGTCGTCGATCGCCAGGTCGTACGAGTGGTCCTCCCCGAACGGCAGGAGGATCCGGTACCCCTGGGCCACCAGGTCGGCCGCGACCTTCAGCTCCGCGAGGTCCCCTTTCTGCTTGAGCGTCGCCATGGGTGCTCCAGGAACCGGCGGCGGATGTGTGTCGCTGCGCATTAGGATCCGGGGATGAGCGAGACCCGCGTCACCGTCACCGTCGTCGATCATGTCGCCACCGTCACGATGGTCCGCGCCGACAAGCACAACGCCCTCGACGCGCACATGTTCCTGGGGCTCCGGGACGCGATCGCGCAGGTCGCCGCCGACCCGTCGGTCCGCGCCGTCGTGCTCCACGGCGAAGGCAAGAGCTTCTGCTCCGGGCTCGACGTGGCGTCCTTCATGGGCGGGGACTCGCCGGTGTCGACGGACCAGCTCGTCGACCGGCCGGACGGCGCGCTGACGAACCTCGCGCAGCAGGTCGCGATCGGCTGGCTCACCGACATCCCGGTCCCGGTCATCGCCGCGATCCACGGCAACTGCTTCGGTGGCGGGATGCAGATCGCCCTCGGCGCGGACATCCGCATCGCGGCGCCGGACGCGAAGCTCTCGATCCTCGAGATCCGCTGGGGCCTCGTCCCGGACATGGGCATCACGCAGACGCTCCCGCGGCTGATGCCGATCGACCGCGTGAAGGAGCTGACGTTCACCGGCCGTCAGCTGAGCGGCGAGGAGGCCGCGGCCGCCGGCCTCGTCACGCGAACGGCGGAGGACCCGCTGGCCGCCGCGCAGGAGCTCGCCGCGGACATCGCGTCGCGCTCGCCCTCGGCGATCCAGGCCGCCAAGCACCTGTACGAGCAGACCTGGGTGAGCGACGACGTTGCGGCCGCGTTGGTCCTCGAGACCGAGCTGCAGGTCGCGCTGCTCGGCTCGAAGAACCAGCTCGCGGCGGTCACGGCGTACTTCACCAAGCAGCCCGGCGACTTCGAAGACCCCGCTCGCCCGCAGCCCGCGACCGCCTGACGGACGTCGCGCGGCGAACAGCCGCAGGTAGGTGCACGTGCAACCTTCTACATTGGACACCATGACCGCGATCAGCGTCCTCGACCTCACGCCCGTGCCCGAGGGCAGCACCGAGAGCCAGGCGCTGCACAACACCATCGACCTGGCCCGTCACGTCGACGCGCTGGGCTACCGGCGGCACTGGCTCGCGGAGCACCACGGCATCCCGAGCGTCGCCAGCTCGTCGCCCGAGGTCCTGATCGGCCACGTCGCGATGGCCACCGAGCGGATCCGCGTGGGGTCCGGCGGCATCATGCTGCCGAACCACTCGTCGCTGCGGATCGCCGAGGAGTTCAAGGTCCTCGAGGCGCTGCACCCCGGCCGGATCGACCTCGGCATCGGCCGCGCGCCCGGCACCGATCAGCTCACCGCGCTCGCCATCCGGCGCTCGCGCGAGGCGCTGACCGCGGACGACTTCCCGAACCAGCTCGGCGAGCTCCTGGCCTGGGGCGGCCACGCCGAGTTCCCCGCCGGCCACCCCTACGCGCGCATCAAGGCGATCCCGACCGACGTCATGCTGCCGCCCGTCTTCCTGCTGGGCTCTAGCGACTACTCCGCCCAGTCGGCGGCGGTGAACGGCCTGGGGTTCGCCTTCGCCGCGCACATCAACCCCGGCGGCGCCATCGGTGCCCTGCGCATGTACCGCGAGCAGTTCGTGCCGGGCTACGTCGAGCGTCCGCACGCGATCCTCACGCTCGCGGTGATCGTGGGGGAGGACGACGAGCACGCCGCGCAGCTGGCCTCCTCCGGCCACCTGTCGATGGTCATGCTGCGCGCCGGCCGGCCCGGGCCGATCCCGTCCGTCGAGACCGCCATGCGGTTCCAGCCGACCGATCCGCAGCAGCGGATGATCCTCGAGCAGGTCAAGCGGTCGATGATCAGTGGGGGCCCCGAGACCGTGCGTGCCCGCGTCGAGGAGCTGATGGTCAGCAGCGGCGCAGACGAGCTCATGGTGACGACGCTGGTGCATGACCACGAGGAGCGCAAGGCGTCCTACACGCGCCTCGCGGCGGCGCTCGACATCGCGGTGCCGGAGCCGGCGGCTGCCGAGTCCGTCCCCGCCTGACGTCCGTGCCGCGCACGCCCGCCGACCTCACCGACGACGGCCGGGCGTTCCTCACGGACCGCCACCTGGCGACCCTGACGACGCTGCGCGCCGACGGCACGCCGCACGTCACCCCGGTCGGCTTCACCTGGGACGCGGACGCAGGCCTGGCGCGTGTCATCTGTGGCGGCGGCAGTCAGAAGGCGCTCAATGCGCGCCGCGCCGGTCGCGCCGCCCTGTGCCAGGTCGACGGGGGACGGTGGCTGACCCTCGAGGGCCCGGTGACCGTCAGCGACGACCCGGACGCCGTGGCCGACGGCGTCGCACGCTACGCCGCGCGGTACCGGGAGCCGCGCGTGAACCCGACGCGGGTGGTGCTGCAGATCGCGGTGACGCGCCTGCTGGGCTCACCGGCGTTCCTCGGCCCGCGCTGAAGCGGCCGAAGGGGAGTGGCAGCGCCAGGTGTCGAGAACCGACACCTGACGCTGCCAGGTCCTGCTGGCGTCCTTCAGGCCGCCGCGGCGGCGAGCAGCAGCTCGCTCGCGACCCGGTCGGCCGCGTCGTGCGTCCCGCCGAGCAGCCGTCGCGACAGCTGCGCGCGACGGAAGTACAGCGGTGCGTCGTGCTCCCACGTGGCGCCGATGCCGCCGTGGACGTTGATGTTCGACCGCGTGGCGAAGTCGAGCGCGTGGCCCGCCGCGTTCCGGAAGGCGGACGCGGCGAGCGCGAACTCCTCCGGCTTGTCCGCACCAGCCCAGCCGGCGTAGAACTGCAGCGAGCGCGCGTTCTCCATCTGGCGCAGGACCTCGGTCAGCTCGTGCTTCACGGACTGGTAGGACCCGATGGCGCGCCCGAAGGTGAAGCGCTCCTTCGCGTACTCGACGCTCATGGTCAGCGTCGTCTGGACGGTGCCCAGCGACTCCGACGCGATCAGCGCATGGGCCAGGTACCAGGCGGCGGTGAGGTCGCCCTCGCCGACGTCCAGGCGCCGGCCGGCGCTGCCGTCGAGCGTGACGTGGCCCAGCGAGCGGGTCGCGTCGAAGCGCGTGACCGCCTCGACCGACGCGGCCGAGGCCTCGACGACCGTGGCGGCAGGCGCGCCCGACTCGTCCACGCCGACGACGACGAGGAGGTCGGCGCCCGGCGCGTCCGGAACCCAGGCGACGGTGCCCGTCACGCTGCCGTCGGCCGCGATGACCGGCGCCGCGCCGCGGGCGAACCCGCCCACGGGGTCGACCGTCCACTCGGCGTGCGAGTCGCTCGACGGACGCGCAGGCACGTAGGCCGGCCGCAGCTCACCGCTTGCGACGGCGGCGAGCGACTCGTCGCCCGCCGCGTTCAGGATCGCCGTGGCGGGCAGCAGGCCCAGGAGCGGGGTCGGCGCCAGCACCTTGCCGCACTCCTCGAGCACGAGCATGGCGTCGAACGCGCCGAGGCCCGCACCACCATGGTCCTCGTCGATCAGCAGGCCGTTCCAGCCCGCGTCCTTCACGAGCGTCCAGAGGTCCGGCAGCTTCGACGGGTCCTCGAGCGCCTCACGGGCGGCCTCGACGGTCTTGACCCGCGCCAGGGCGCCGGTCGCGGCCTCGCGCAGGAACTCCTGCTCGTCGCTGAGTGCGAGGTTCATGCCACCGCCTCCTTTTCTTTGGCGCGCAGCTCGGAGAAGGGGATGCCCTTGTCCAGCCGCGGCTCCGGCGGCAGGCCCAGGACCCGCTCGCCGATCGTGTTGCGCAGGATCGCCTCGGTGCCGCCGGCGGACTTCAGCCCGGGCAGGAACGAGATCATGTGGAACCACTCGCTGGACTCGTCCAGCGCGTCGGGGCCCAGGACGTCGGCCAGCAGCTCGCCCGCGGCGATCGCCGCGTTGACGGTGGTCACCTTGGCCAGGCCGCTCTCGGGGCCGGGGATCTGGCCGCCGGCGAGGGCGGTCAGCGTCCGGTAGCCGGTGAAGCGGACGGCGAGCAGCTCGGTCGAGAGGTTCGCCAGGCGCTGGCGGATCTCCGGGTCGGCGCAGGCGGCCGTGTCGACCGACAGCGCCTTCGCGAAGCGGTCCGAGCGGTAGCCGAAGCCCTCCGAGCCGAGGCCGATCGTCAGGCGCTCGAACATCAGGACGGTCAGGGCCGTGCCCCAGCCGTTGCCGACGCCGCCGACGACCGCGTCGCCGGGGATGTTCAGATCGTCGAAGAAGACCTCGTTGAACTCGGCCTCGCCCGTGATCTGGCGCAGGCCGCGGATGGTGACGCCCTCGGCCTCCATCGGGACGATGAACATCGTCATGCCCTTGTGCTTCGGCACGTCCGCGTCGGTGCGGGCGAGGATCAGGCCGAACGTCGAGAACTGCGCGTTGGTCGTCCACACCTTCTGGCCGGTGAGCGACCACGAGCCGTCGTCGTTCAGCTTCGCGCGCGTCTGGACCGCAGCCAGGTCCGAGCCGGCGGCCGGCTCGCTGAAGAGCTGGCACCAGACCTCGTCGCCGTGCAGCATCGGGCCGAGGTGGCGCGACTGCTGCTCCTGCGTCCCGTGGGCGATCAGGCACGGCCCGAGCATCCCGATCCCGATGACGTCGAGGATCCCGGGGACGCCTGCCGCAGCGATCTCCTGGTTGACGATGACCTGCTCGATCGGGCCCTTGCCACCGCCGCCGAACTCGCTCGGCCACGTGACGCCGGCCAGGTTCGCCTCGGCGAGCTGGCGCTGCCACGCGCGGCGACTGTCGATGTAGGCGGTGTCCTGCGAGTCGCCGGATGACGGCGGTGCCTGGTCCTTGTGTTCCTGCAGCCAGCTCCGTACCTGCTGACGGAACGCGGCCTGCTCAGGAGTGTCGTTCAGATCCACCCTGTTCTCCTCGGTCTGACCGACGTCTGCGCCGGTCGGTGTGGGACGTCTCGCCGATGATAGAGACGCTGGCGTTCAAATGCTGAATCGACTTCACTTTCGGGCGTCTTCGCCCCCGCGCCGGGGTGCTCGATGTGTCACCACGTGCGCGGGCGGTACGTCCTGGCACACCGAGCGGGCCCTGCGGCCTCCGGCGACGCGTCGTCAGTGCCAGTAGGGCGCGTCCGAGCCCGGGACCACCGGACCGGCGGACCAGCCCAGCGGCTCGCCGTCCAGCGTCCCGGGCGGCCGGACGACCGTCACCACGCCCAGCGGCGACGCCGGCGCCGTGCTGAAGGAGGCGGCCGGCGGCAGCTCGGGCGCGGAGCGGGCGACGGCGTCCCCGTGCTGCAGCAGCCACATCGCGGTCCGGGCGAGCGCGACGCGAGCGTGGGACGCGCGCTGCTCGCGGGCCCGCAGCGTCAGCGCCCGCAGCGCGGCGGCGGCGATCAGGTAGCCGGTTCCGTGGTCGAGGGCCTGCGCCGGCAGGACGCCCGGGGTCACCCCACCGTCGGCGGACGCGACTGACGCGATCCCGGTGGCTGACTGCACGAGGCTGTCGAACCCGCGCCGCCCGCGCCACGGCCCGCTGTCGCCCCATGCGGAGAGGGACACCGTGCACAGGTGCGGGTGCTTCTCGGCGAGGACGTCGGGGCTCAGGCCGAACGGGTCCAGGGACCCGGGCCGGTAGCCGGTGATCAGCACGTCCGTGTCGTCGAGCAGCCGGTGCAGCCGCTCGCGGTCGGGCCGGCTGCGCAGCTGCAGGTGGGCACTGCGCTTGCCCGGCCCGGTGTCGAGCCACTGCAACGGCAGCTCGGCGTGCAGCGGCGCGTCGACCCGCAGGACCTGCGCCCCGAGCGCCGCGAGGACGCGCGTCCCGACCGGGCCGGCGATCACGCGGGTCAGGTCCAGGATCCGCAGGCCCGCCGCGGGCTGCGCGGCGGTCGCACCCGACGGCGGCGCGGACAACGGCGGCGTGACGCGGGGGACCCCGGGTTCGAAGTCCAGGAGCCCGCGGCCCTCGAGCGCTGCGCCCTGGTCGCCCGCCAGCCACGACGCCGGGTCCCGCAGCGCGGCCGCGCACCCGCCGGCAGCGACGACCGCGTCCTCGAGCGCCACGCCCGGACGGGCCGCCACCAGCGCGGGCACCCCGGCCGCCCCGTCCACCGGGTGGCCGAGGGCCCGCAGCACTGCTGCCCGGTGGTGCGGGTAGTTGCCGTGCAGCCGGATCCAGCCGTCCGCGGTCGGGAGGAACGCGGACAGCGGGTCCATCGCCGCCCCCGCAGATCCCCCGTCCACCCGAACGTGACGCTCGCTCGTGAAGGCGACGGCGACGTGCGCGGCATCCACCGCGACAACGGGCCGCGCGCCTCCGCGTGCCTCTGCCAGCTCGGCGGCGGCGAGCAGGGCGGCTCCGGCGCTCGCGACCGCGAGCTCGCCCGTGGCCAGCGGGCCGGCCAGTGGCGCGGCCAGGCCACCCGCCCCGGCACCGCCGGTCACCTCCAGCGTCCGTGGGTCGTCCGCCGGCCCCTGCAGCGCGGCCCAGGCCTCGTGGAGCATCGCGGTCACGGCGTGTCGTCCTTCGGTGCCGTGCGCATGAACCGGAAGCCGCGGTCCAGCAGCTTCCTCGCCTGCTGCCCGATGTCCGGCGAGTGCAGCAGGACGACACCCAGCCGGTGCCCGTCCTGCTCGACCGCGGCCACCAGGCACTTGCCCGCCGCGTCCGTGTAACCGGTCTTGATCCCGAGCGTGCCGGGGTAGCCCTGCTTCAGCAGCGGGTTGTGGTTGTAGAGGAACAGCTTGCCGCCCTTGATCGGGAACGGCAGGATCGCCTGCCGGGCGGCGACGATCTTCGCGAGCCGCGGCCGGTCCAGCAGCGCCCGCGCCAGCGCCGCCAGGTCGTAGGTGCAGGTGTGGTTGCCCTTGTCGGCCAGGCCGCTCGGCGACGCGAACCGGGTGCAGCGCAGGTTCATCGCGGCGGCCTTCTCGTTCATCCGCCGCACGAACGCCTTCGTCGTCCCGCTCACCCGCTGCGCGAGGGCCACCGCGGCGTCGTTGCCCGACGGCAGCATCAGGCCGTAGAGCATCGTCGAGACGCCGATCCGCTTGCCCAGCGGCAGGACGCCGACCCGCGAGCCGCCCGTGCGGACCGCCTGCTTCGTGATGCGGACCTTGCCGCCCGGCGGGACGCGCTCGTCGACCAGGAGCGCCGTCATGATCTTCGTGACGCTCGCCATCGGCAGCACCCGCGTCGGGTTGCGCCGCCACAGGACCTGGCCCGTGTCGAGGTCGAACATCAGCCCGGCCGTCGGCGGCTTGCCGAAGCGCACGCGGACCGGGTCCACGGTCTGCGCGAGGTTCACCGCCAGCGGGATCGGGCCGGGCCCGACCGGGACGAGCGGGCCGTTGGCGCCCTGCGGCGGCGTCCGCGGCGTGTCGCGCCCGTCGATCGTCACGATCCGCGGGACGCCCGCGGTCGCGGTCCCGCTGCCACCGCCGTCGTCGCCACCGCTGCGCTCGAGGGCCGCCGCGCCGCCGGTGCAGGCCACCGCGGCGACCATGACCGCCAGCCCGCGGCGGCGTCGGCGAGCGCGCGCGGCGGCGCGGGCACGTTCACGTTCGCGCCGGGCGACCGGACCCCGGGCGACGGGCCCGGTCACAGGTCGTCCGGCGGTTGACGGAGCGCCCCGAGCACGCCGAAGCCCACCATCCCGAGGATGAGGAGCGACACGACGGTCAGGATGTCGAGGCCGTGCTCGACGATCACGGCGATCGTGAGCCCCGCGAAGACGACGATGAACGCGAGGACGAGGACGAGGACGGGGCGCGGGTTATCCACGAGGCTGCCTTTCAGGAGGCGAGCCCGCGCGGCTGCGCGTACTCGTTGCGGCGGATGGCGAAGAGCTTGATGGCGAGCAGCCCGAAGACGAAGCCGCCGGCGTGGGCGACGTAGGCCACGCCGCCACCGCCGGCGGGGCTCGTCAGGTCGAGGGCCCCGAAGACGATCTGCTGCGCGAACCAGAGGCCGAGGAACAGGACGGCGGGGATCTCCACGATCGTGAACAGCAGGATCGCGAACACGACGGTGATGACCTTCGCCCGCGGGTACAGCAGCAGGTAGCCGCCGAGCACACCGGCGACCGCCCCCGATGCGCCCAGCGTGGGGACCACGGCGTCCGGGTCGACGAGGACCTGCAGCGCCATCGCCGCGACGCCGCCGAGGACGTAGAAGAGGACGAACCGCACGCGGCCCATCGCCTCCTCGACGTTCGCGCCGAAGATCCACAGGAACAGCATGTTGCCGGCGAGGTGGAGCAGTCCCGCGTGCGTGAACATCGCGGTCACGAGCGTCAGCGGCGTCGCGATCCGGTCGCCGACGACCGCGTCGCCGCACCCGATCTGCCCCGCCGAGAGCACGCAGTGCGACCCCGGGTGGGTGAGCTCGTACGGGACGACGCTGTAGTGCAGCAGCGAGAGCTGGTCGAGCGACCCGCCGAACAGGTCGATGCCGCTCTTGGGCTGAAGGATCAGGTAGGCGACCGCGTTCGCGAGGATCAGGAGGATCGTGACGATCGGCAGCTCCCGGGTCGGGAGGTTGTCCTTCAACGGAAACACGGCGTCCGCAGGCTATCCGGCGCTGCGGCGGGTCTGCGGCAGGCGCTTACACCGCCGCGGCCATCGGCCCGACGCCCGGCTCGTCCTGGGCCACGTGCTCGTCCGCGTGGTAGGAGGACCGGACCAGCGGCCCGGACGCGATGTGGTCAAACCCCAGCTTCATCCCCGCGACCTCGATCGCCTTGAACTCGTCCGGGTGCCAGTAGCGGACCACCGGCAGGTGCCGTTCGGTCGGCCGCAGGTACTGCCCGATCGTGATGATCTGCACGCCGCTGGCCCGCAGCGTGCCGAGCGCGTCGAGGACCTCGTCGTGGGTCTCGCCGAAGCCGACCATCAGGCCGGACTTCGTGGCAACGGCGTCCCCGCCCATCGCCTTCGCGTTCTGCAGGACGCGGTTGGAGCGCTCCCACGTCGAGCCGCGGCGGGCGATCGAGTACAGCCGGGGCACCACCTCGACGTTGTGGTTGAAGACGTCCGGCTGCGCGGCGATGACCTTCGCCAGCGGCATCTCCTGACCGCGGAAGTCCGGCGTGAGGACCTCGACCTTGGTGCGCGGCGCGGCGCGGCGGACGGCGCGGATCGTCTGCGCCCAGATGCCGGCGCCGTAGTCGGGCAGGTCGTCCCGGTCGACCGAGGTGATGACCGCGTGGCGCAGGCCCATGCGCGCGATCGAGCGGGCGACGCGCCCGGGCTCGAGCGGGTCGTTCC
The DNA here is from genome assembly GCF_040581415.1 of Paraconexibacter sp. AEG42_29. Classification (NCBI taxonomy): domain Bacteria; kingdom Bacillati; phylum Actinomycetota; class Thermoleophilia; order Solirubrobacterales; family Paraconexibacteraceae; genus Paraconexibacter; species Paraconexibacter sp. AEG42_29. Next base: position 222,723 of record NZ_CP114014.1, read on the forward strand.
ACGTCGGCTTGCCGGTCGTGACGTTGCAAAACCCGCAGCGGCGCGTGCACGTCTCGCCGAGGATCATGAACGTCGCGGTCCCGCGCTCCCAGCACTCGCCGATGTTCGGGCACGCGGCCTCGGCGCAGACGGTGTTCAGGTTCTCCGTCTTGATGATCTTCTTCAGCTCGCGGTAGCGGTCCGAGCCCGGCGCCGGGACCTTGAACCAGGCCGGCTTGCGCTCGCGGAGCGGCAGGACGTCGCTGCCCAGGACCGTGAGCACGTCCATGCCGCCCGGGTTGGACCGCGAACGGGTCTTGTGCGCGTCGCCGCTCATCCCCTTCAGGCTATCGCCCGGCTAGGCTCGCGGACCATGCCCACGGAACCCGCAAAGATCCTCAGCTCCCTCCGCCTCGGCGTCGGCGCCGGCGCCTGGCTCGCCCCCGGCCTGGCCGGCCGGCTCTTCGGCCTCAGCCCGGCCGACAACCCGCAGCTCTCGTACATGGCGCGGCTGTTCGGCATCCGCGACGTCGCGCTCGCCGTCGGGACCACCCAGACCACCGGCCCCTCGCGGCGCGTGTGGTGGCAGATCGGCATCGCCTGCGACCTCGCGGACGCGGTCGCCGCGTACCTCGGCGGGCGCAACGGATCGCTCTCGAAGGCGACGGTCGTCCTGGCCGGCGGCACCGCGGTCGCGGCGGCCGGGCTGGGCTTCGCGGCCATGCAGGCCGACGACGCCTGACCCGGCCTGATCCGTTCCGGCGTCGCGCGCCCGCGACGCCGGTTCGACGGCGGACCGTTCGACCGCGCGGACAGTGCGGGCGAGCCAGTTTGGGACCACACGGCGCTGGCGTCGCTTGCGGAGCGTGAAACGCTGGACGCTTGTCCACGCGCATCGCCCTCGAACACCGCACCGCCTACACGTTCGACCGACCCGTCGCGGCCGCGCCCCACATCGTGCGGCTCTGCCCGGCGACGCACGGGCGGACGCCGATCCTGGCCTACAGCCTGCAGATCGAGCCGGCGGAGCACTTCCTCACCTGGCTGCAGGACCCGGCGGGGAACCACTTGGCGCGGATCGTCTTCCCGGAGCCCATCGCGCGGCTCGAGGTGAAGGTCGACCTGCTGGCCGAGCTGCAGCCGATCAACCCGTTCGACTTCTTCGTCGAGGAGGGCGCTGAGTTCTGGCCGTTCGCCTACCCGCAGGAGCTGTGGGCCGAGCTGGCGCCGTTCTCCGTCACCGACGCGCCGGGCCCGCGCCTGGCGGCCTGGCTGGACGGCGTGGATCGCACCCCGGCGCGCGTCATCGACGTCCTCGTCGCGATCAACCAGCGGGTACGGGCGGCCGTCGACTACAGCGTCCGGATGGAGCCCGGCGTCCTGGACCCGGAGGAGACGCTCGAGCGCGGGGTGGGCTCGTGCCGCGACAGCGCCTGGCTGCTCGTGCGGATCCTGCGCGAGCTGGGCTTCGCCGCGCGTTTCGTCTCCGGGTACTCGATCCAGCTGCGGGCGCCGAGCGGCATCCCGCCCCGGGACAGCACCGACCTGCACGCCTGGGCGGAGGCCTACGTCCCGGGCGCCGGCTGGGTGGGGCTCGACGCGACGTCGGGGTACCTCGCCGCCGAGGGCCACATCCCGCTGGCCTGCACCGCCGACCCTGCCACGGCCGGGCCGATCAGCGGCGCGACGGAGCCGGTCGGGACGCACATGGACTTCTCGACGACCATCACCCGCGTCCGCGAGACGCCGACGGTCACCGAGCCCTACGACGACGAGACGTGGGCGGCGGTCGACGCCTTCGGCCACGCGGTGGACGGCCGGCTGCAGGCCGTCGACGCCCGCCTGACGATGGGCGGCGAGCCGACGTTCGTCGCCGCCGACGACCCGGACGCCGACGAGTGGAACGTGGCGGCGCTCGGGCCCACGAAGTACGTCCTCGGCGCGAAGCTCGCCCGCCGGCTCGCGGACCGCATGGCGCCCGGGGCGATGCTGCTCCACACCCAGGGCAAGTGGTACCCGGGCGAGCCGCTCCCGCGCTGGAAGATCGGCGTGCACTGGCGCACCGACGGGCTGCCGCTCTGGCGCGAGCCGCGCCTGCTCGCCGACCCGTCGACGCCGGGCACCGCCACCGCCGCGGACGCCGAGCGGCTGATGGACGCCATCGTCGCCGCCCTCGGCGTCCCCGCCGGCCTCGCGGTCCCGGTCTACGAGGACCCGGTCGCGCAGGCGCTCGCGGAGGCGATGCTCCCCGCCGGTGAGCCGCCGGAGCTCGAGACCCCCGTCCCCGACCCGGACGCGCCCGCCGACGCCGACGCGCGCACGGCCCTGATCGCCGCGCTCGACGCAGGCCGCGGCGAGCCGGCCGGCTGGGTGCTGCCGCTGCACCGCACCGCAGGGGACGAGACCTGGCGGACCGGCGTGTGGCACCTGCGCCGCGGCGCGCTGTTCCTGATGCCGGGCGACTCGCCGATCGGCCTGCGCCTGCCGCTGGCCTCGCTCAACTGGCGTGCCGCCGGGGTCGAGCCCGAGCTCTCGCGCTTCGCGCCCCACCCGGCACTGGCCCCCGCCGGGTCGCGTCCGCCCGGGATCGTCACGATGCCCGGCGCGATGCACCCGGCGGTCACGACCGGGCTGCAGAACGGCGCCGCCGGCCAGCGGCCGGCAGCGGTGACCACGGACACGGGCGACACCCCGCTCTACACCGCGGTCTGCGTCCAGGTCCGGGACGGCCACCCGCACGTCTTCCTCCCGCCGCTGCCGGACTTCGCCCACGCCGCCGAGCTGGTCGGCGTCGTCGAGGACGCCGCGTCGGCCACGGGGCTCCCGGTGGTCATCGAGGGCTACGCACCGTCCGGCGACGACCGTGGCCAGCGCTTCGACGTCACGCCGGACCCCGGTGTCCTGGAGATCAACATCCACCCGAGCGCGAACTGGCCGGAGCTCTGCGAGCGCAGCGCGATCCTCAGCGAGGAGGCCGCCGCGCTGGGCCTCGTCAGCGAGAAGTTCGCGCTCGACGGCATCCACGAGGGCAGCGGGGGCGGCAGCCACCTGACCCTGGGCGGCGCCACGCCGCCGGACAGCCTCTTCCTGCGGCGCCCGGACGTGCTGCGCAGCATGATCACGCTGTGGCAGCACCATCCGTCGCTGTCGTACCTGTTCAGCGGGCGCTTCGTCGGCCCGACCAGCCAGGCCCCCCGCGTGGACGAGGGCCGGCACGAGAACCTCTACGAGCTCGAGATCGCGTTCAACGAGCTCGACCGGCTGACCGCCCTCGAGCACGGCGGCACCCCGCCGCCGTGGCTCGTGGACCGGACGCTGCGCAACCTGATGGTCGACCTGACCGGCAACACGCACCGCGCGGAGTTCTGCATCGACAAGCTGTTCAACCCGCGCAGCGAGTCCGGTCGCCTCGGCGTCCTCGAGCTGCGCAGCTTCGAGATGCCGCCCCATCCGCAGCTGTCGCTCGTCCAGGCGCTGCTGGTCCGTGCGCTCGTCGCCCGCTGTGCCGCCGCGCCCTACCACGCACCGCTCGTGCGCTGGGGCACCGAGCTGCACGATCGCTTCCTGCTCCCCTGGTGGTGCGAGGCCGACATCCACGCCGTCACCGCCGACCTGCGCAGCCACGGGTTCGCCTTCGACGACCGCTGGCTCGGCCCGTTCCTCGCGTTCCGCTTCCCGCTGCTGGGCGAGGTCGCCTCCGACGAGCTGCGCCTCGAGCTGCGGATGGCGGTCGAGCCGTGGAACGTCCTCGGCGAGGAGGCGGGCACCGGCACCGCGCGATACGTGGACTCCTCGGTCGAGCGCCTCCAGGTCCGGGTCGACGGCTTCACGCCCGGGCGGCACGTGGTCGTCTGCAACGGGCACGAGGTCCCGGTCCAGCCGACGGGGACCCCGGGGACGGTCGTCGGCTCGGTGCGCTTCAGCGCCTGGCAGACGTGGTCCTCGATGCACCCCACGGTGGGCGTCCACGGTCCCCTGCGGCTGGACGTGGTCGACACCTGGAGCAGTGTCGCGACGGTCGGCGGCACCTACCACGTGAGCCACCCCGGTGGCCGGCACTACGACACCCGCCCGGCCACCGGCGAGGAGGCGCAGGCCCGTCGCGCGAGCCGCTTCGTCCCCGGCGCCTCGGGCCTGATCGGCTTCACGGCGGCGTCCGGCCGCCCGGGCGAATACGCTCGCACGCTGGATCTGCGCCGCGTCCGCTGGCACTGAGATCCGACAACCCCCTGTGGAACCGCCGGTGCTCACGCCCTCCGCTTCGTACCGTGCGCCCCCGGAGCGCTATGACGAGATGCTGGGCGGGGACGGGCGACCGCGTGCGCACTGGGAGCACCTGTCCGGGGCGATCAACGCGCTCGGGGTCGACGAGCTCCTGCGCCGGCGTGCCGAGGCCGAGCGCGTCATGGAGCAGGACGGCGCGGTCTACAACGCCTACGGGGCGTCGGCGCGGCCGGGCCAGCCGTGGCGCCTGGACGTCCTGCCCGCTGTCCTGTCGAGCCGCGAGTGGCAGGGCATCGAGTCCGCCGTCGCCGAGCGGGCCGAGCTGCTCGGCCTCGTGCTCGAGGACCTCTACGGCCCGCGTGACCTGCTGCGGCGCGGCCTGCTCCCGCCCGAGGTCGTCTTCGGCCACGACGGCTTCCTGCTCGCCTGCGACGGCATCCGGCTCCCCGGCGAGCGGCAGCTCTTCTGCGTCGGGACCGACCTCGGGCGGGACGGCAGCGGCCGCTGGGTGGTGATCGCCGACCGCGCGCAGTCGCCGTCGGGGTTCGGCTACGCGCTGCAGAACCGCACCGTCGTCTCGCGCGTCCTGCCGAGCCTGGTCCGGGACGCCGGCGTCCATCGCCTCGCGCCGTTCTTCCGGACGCTCCGCGGCGCGCTGCGGGACATCGCGCCGCCCGGGGTGGAGGACCCGCGCGTCGTCGTCCTCACGCCCGGACCGTGGAACGAGACGGCGTTCGAGCACGCGGTGCTCTCGTCCACGCTCGGCTATCCGCTGGTCGAGGGGTCCGACCTGATCGCGAAGGGCGACGGCCTCTGGATGCGGTCGCTCGGCGCGCTCGAGCCGGTGCACGTCGTCCTGCGCCGTGTCGACGGCGGCTGGTGCGACCCGCTCGAGCTGCGTCGCGACTCCCAGCTCGGCGTCCCCGGCCTGGTCGAGGCGACGCGCCGCGGGACGGTGTCCGTCGTCAACACGCTCGGGTCGAGCATCCTCGAGAACCCGGCGCTGATGCGGTTCCTGCCCGCGATCGGCCGCCATCTGCTGGGCCGCGAGCCCGAGCTGCCGTGCGTGGAGAGCTGGTGGTGCGGGCTGCCCGCCGAGCGCGCCCACGTCCTCGAGCGACTCGACCAGCTCGTGCTGCGCCCGATCACCGCCGCCGCGGGCAGCAAGTCGCTGTTCGGCGCCCAGCTGTCCCAGCTCGAGCTCGAGGACCTGCGGCGCCGCATCGAGCACCGCCCGTCGGCCTGGGTCGCGCAGGACCCGGTCACGCTGTCCAGCGTCCCGACCCTCACCGACGCCGGGCTGCTGCCGCGGCGCTGCGTGCTGCGGACGTTCGCCGTCGCCGCCGCCGGCTCGTACGCGGTCATGCCGGGCGGCCTGACCCGGGTCGCCCCGGACGCCAACGGCGGCGGGCGGATCTCCAACCAGGAGGGCGCGCTCAGCAAGGACACCTGGGTCCTGACCTCGGAGCCGGAACGGGAGGCGCTCAGCTTCTCCGGGCCGGCGCTCGCGAGCCTGGACCCGATGGGCGGCCTGTCGGCACGGGCGGCCGAGAACCTGTGGTGGCTCGGCCGCTACGCCGAGCGCGCGGAGGCCGTCACGCGGCTGCTGCGCGTCATGCACGACCAGCGCAGCGAGCTCCTGGGCAGCGGTGGCGACGCCGGCAAGCGGGCGCTGGCGACGCTCGGCACCGCCCTCGGCGCGGTCACCGGTGCGGCGTCGGCCGTCCCGCCCGACACGGGCGTCCTGCAGCGGACGCTGCTCGTCGACGACCACCTGCCGGGCAGCGTCGCCCACGCCGTCCGCGCGATGCTCGACGCGGCCTACGGGGTGCGCGACCAGCTGTCCTCGGACACCTGGCTCGTCGTCGGCTCGCTCGACCGCCAGCTGCTGCGGCTGCGGACCGGGGGCAACGGCGGCGGGGCGCTCTCGCTGTCGGACGCCGAGGCCCGCGAGACGCTGCAGCGCCTCATGCAGGGCCTGCTCGCGCTCGGCGGCCTGGGCGAGGAGAGCATGGTGCGCGACCTCGGGTGGCGCTTCCTGGACGGCGGGCGGCGGCTGGAGCGCTGCCTGCAGGTGATCGCGCTGCTGCGCGCGACGCTCGCCCGCACGGACGGCGCCGCGGCCGACCCGCTCGTGCTCGAGGCTGTCGTCGCCAGCACCGAGAGCATCATCATCTACCGCCGCCGCTACCGCGCCCACGCGCAGGTCCCGGACGCCCTCGAGCTGCTGCTCCTGGACCCGGGCAACCCGCGTTCGCTGGCCTTCGGCCTGGACCGCCTGACGCGCGACCTCGGCGCCCTGCCGGCCCGCTCGGACGGCCGCCTGCGCAAGGACCAGCAGCTCGTGCTGCGGGCCACGACGGCGCTCGCCCTGGCCGATCACGTCGCGCTGGCGGTCCCGGACGAGGACGGCGAGCGCAGCGGCCTCGCCGCGTTGCTCGACGAGCTGCACGACCTCCTCAGCCGTGCGGCGGACGCACTCGAGCGCGAACAGTTCGTGCACCGCCTGCCGCAGCAGAACCTGGAGGGCTCCTGATGCCCGTCCGCTACCGCGTGGTGCACCGCACCGAGTACCAGTACGCCGCCGAGGTGTCGGCGAGCTACAGCCAGCTGCGGATGCTGCCGCGGGACGCCCCGCGCCAGCGCTGCATCAGCGCGGGCGTCGTCGTCGATCCCCGCCCCGATCACCAGCGCGAGCACGTGGACTACTTCGGCAACCGCGTGGAGCACGTCGCGATCCAGCACCGGCACCGCCGGCTGCACCTGACGACCTCGAGCGTGGTGGAGGTCGACGAGGCCGCCGGCGCGCTGCCGCTGCTGGGCGACCGCTCGTGGGAGGAGGTGCGGGACTCGGTCGGGGTCGTCCCCGGGCCGGATGCCGTCGCCGCCGTCCACTTCGCGCTCGACTCGGCGCTCGTGCGGAGCGGCCCGGACTTCGCGGCCTACGCGCAGCCGTCGTTCACGCCGGGGCGGTCGATCGTCGAGGCCGTCTGCGAGCTCACCTCCCGGATCCACGCCGACTTCGAGTTCGCCCCGGGGGAGACGAAGACGGACACGACACCCGAGGAGGCGCTGAAGGAGCGTCACGGCGTCTGCCAGGACTTCGCGCACGTCGGCGTCGCGTGCCTGCGGTCGCTCGGCCTCCCGGCGCGCTACGTGAGCGGCTACATGGAGACCGACCCGCCGCCCGGGCGCGAGAAGCTCGTCGGCGCGGACGTCTCGCACGCCTGGTTCTCGGTCCTGATGCCGGGGGCCGGCTGGCTGGACGTGGACCCGACCAACGACCAGGTCGTCGGCGGCCGCTACATCGTCACCGCGTACGGGCGCGACTACCAGGACATCGCGCCGGTGAGCGGCGTGATCTACACCCGCGGGTACACGAAGAGCCTGCGGGTCACGGTCGACGTGACGGCGCTGCCGGCCGGCGCCGCGTAGCCGCTACAGCGCCGGGGCCGGCAGCACGGTCGCGGCGTCGGCGTCCACGGGCTCGAGGTCGTGCTCGGCGGCGAGTGCGACGGCCATCCGGTCGGCCAGACCCGCGAGCCGCGCCGGTGATGCGTCCCCGCCGATCTCCTTCAGGATCGACGTCGCCTGGGACTCGGGCAGCCCGCAGGGGACGACCCAGCCGAACGGCTGCAGGTCGCAGGTGACGTTGACCGAGAAGCCGTGGGTGGTCACGCCGCGCGAGACGTGGATGCCGATCGACGCGACCTTGCGGTCCGCCACCCAGATGCCCGTGTAGTCGCGGCCTTCGTCGTTCCGGGTCCGGGCGTCGACGCCCTCGGCGCGGATGCCGGCCAGGAGCGCCCGTTCCATGCGGCGGACGAACTCCTGCACCCCCTCCGCGCGCATGATCGTGTAGCCCACCAGCTGCCCCGGGCCGTGGTAGGTGACCTTCCCGCCGCGGTCCACGTCGACGACGTCGATGCCCTGGCCGGCGTACCACTCGCGGCCCATCGGCAGGTCGTGCGGCTCGGTGCGGCGGCCCTGGGTGTAGACCATCGGATGCTCGAGCAGCAGCAGGGTGTCCGGGATCGTGTCCTGCTGGCGCTCCGCGCAGAGCCGCAGCTGCAGGTCCAGCGCCCGGCGGTACTCCACGAGCCCGAGGCGGACGACGCGCAGCTCTCCGATGGCCATGCGCCCACTCTACGACCCGTCCGCCGTGCCGGGTCTACCCTGGTGGACGGGATGGACCGCGCGGCGAGCCACGAGCCTGATCCGGACGACGGCCTGCGCGACCGCGCCCGGCGTCTGCGGTGGCGGCTGAGCGGCGCCTGGCAGCTGCCGGCGTTCGCGGTCTGCACGGTGCTCGGCACGGTCACGCTGCACCAGCTGCCGATCGCCGGGGAGGGGACGGGCGTCGTGGCCGCGTTCCTGCTGGCCGGCATGGCGAACCTCGTCGTCCTCGCGGTGGCCGGGCCGGCCGGGGGCTGGCTGCTGCGGCGCCGCTCCACGTCGCTCCCGAAGGCGATCGCGGTCGACCGGGCGGCGAGCCTGTCGCTCGTCGGCATGCTCGGGCTGCTGCTCGCGCTCGGCGTGCTGCACCACGGCGCGGTCGTCGACGCCTCGGGCAACGACGAGCGCCAGCTGGCGGCCGCGCGCGCCTGGGTGCAGGCGAACGGCGAGCCCGAGTTCGTGCGCCACCTGGACCGCGCGAACGTCTGGAAGCCCGCGGACTTCCTCTACCGCACGTGCTTCGCCGGCGACGACCCGGCGAAGAACCTGTGCCTCTACGTCGACCTCTCGGGGGAGCGCGGCGACGGGGTCGTCGTCACGCGCGACAACGACCAGCAGCCGAACGCGGTGCTCGCGGGCGTCGACAACCCCGGTCGCCGGGGTCGCTGAACGGCCCGGCGAGAGCGTCAGCGCGCCCGGCCGCCGCGCTGCGGCTTCAGCTCGGCGCCGGGTGTGCCGATATTCGTCCAGATGCGTGGGACGCGTGGCCTCGTGGCCTCCTTGGGTGCCGGACTCAGCCTGATCCTGGCCGGCTCGGTCGCGCTCTCGCTGGTCAGCGCCCTCATCGCCTTCCAGGGCTGGCCGGGCGTCGAGGTCCGCCGAACGGCCGACGAGCAGGCCGTCGTCGCCTCGATCCGGTCCGACCGCGCCCCGGCCGAGGCGCCGCGGCGCATCGTCCTGGCCGCCGCGCCGCGTCCGACCACGACGACCAACTCGCCCGCGCCCGCCGCGAAGGCCCCGAAGCGCCGCGTCGCCGCCGCGCCCGCCCCCGTGGCGCGGCCCGCTGAGGTGACGCCGCCACCCGCCGCCGCGAAGCCCGACCCCGCGCCGGTCGTGCCGTCCGAGCCCGCCGCAGACCCTGCGCCCAAGCCGCCGGCCAAGCCGCTGATCGACAAGCCGCTTGCGCCGGTCGGGGACGCCGTGGAGGACCTCGGCACCGCCTTGGACGACACGCTGACGAACGTCGGCGACGCCGTCGGCAACCTCGTCAAGCCGGCCCTGCCGGTGGTCGGCCAGACCGTGCAGAACGCGACCGCGCTCCTCGGCGCCATCCTGAGCCAGCTCACCGGCGGCCTCGGCGGCGTGGTCTCGAGCGTCGGCAGCACGCCCGCCGTGACGGTCCCCGAGCTCCCGGCGACCACCACCGGCGGCACGGCGACGACGCCCGCGTCCACCGCGACGGACGCCACGGGCACCGTGACCACCCCGGTCGCGGTCCAGCCCTGACCGACCCGCTGACCTGACCGGCGCCCGCGGGCCGAGTGCCTACGGCTGCGCGAGCAGCTCGCCGACCCGCGCGAGGAAGCCTGCCGCGGCCGCCCCGTAGACGGCGCGGTGGTCGCAGACGAGGGTGAGCTCGACCGTCGGACGCACCACGGGCGCGCCGTCGACGGCGACCACGCGGTCCCGGACCTGACCGACGCCGAGGACGCCCGCCTGCGGCGGGACGATGACCGGCACGATCGCGTCCACGCCGAACGTCCCGACAGTCGAGACGGTGAACGTCGCGCCGCTGAGCTCCGGCTGGGTGATCTCCCCGGCCCGTGCGCGGGCCGCGAGCGCGGCGATCTCGCGTCCGGACTGTGCCGCGTCCTTGGTGTCGGCGTCGAAGATCGTCGGGGTGACGATCGCGTCGCCCGTGTCGACCATCACGCCGACGTTGACCCGGCTGTACTGCTCGAGCTGCGCGTCGCGGTAGGCCCCGTTCAGCGCCGGCTGCTCGCGGAGCGCCTGCGCGCACGCGCGGACCACGCGCGCGGTGAAGGTCGCGCCGCCGGCCGTCGAACCGTCGCGGTCCAGGACCACCTGCAGCCGGACGGTGAAGTCCGGGACGATCGCGCGGGACTCGGCGCTGCGCCGGGCGATCTGCGCCTGCGCGCGAGTCGGCTCGGCGCTCGTCGTGGTGCCCTTGGCGGTCGTCGCCGGCGGGGTCGTGGTGGTGGTCTCGGACACCCCCTGGAGCCTACTCCGGGCGGGGTGGGCGCTTACTCGTCGCGGGTGACGCGCCGCACGCGGGGGACCGGTGCGGGCTTCGGCGGGACCGGGGCGTCGGGGTCGGTCAGCTTCCAGGTGCTGCCGCGCCGGACCACGGGCCAGCCGGCCAGCTGCAGCGCGTAGAGCGCCTGGGCGGGCATCGTGACGCCGGCCGCGCGGAGTCCGCTGACGGACGCCGAGCCGGAGGTGTGCAGCAGGTCCAGGGCGATCTTCGCCTCGTTCGTGAGCTCGGATGCGCGGTCGTCCACCGACGAGCACCCTAGTGGAGCATCGGCTCCGGCGGTCTGTGTGGTCGCGTACGTTCATCCCTGCCGCGAGCGGGGGAGTACCCCGGGAGATGGTCAGCCGCACCGCCACCAGCACCGCCCCGCCTGCTGCCGCCTGGGCGCTGCTCGCGCGCCCTGACCAGTGGCAGCGCTGGGCACCCCACCTGCGCGGCGCGTGGGGCCTGGCCGGCGCCGACGGGACCGTCCGCGACGGCGCCCGCGGGGCGGCGCGGCTGCTCGGTGCCGTGCCGGTCCCGGTGACCATCACGGCGGTCGAGCCGGGACGCGCCTGGTCCTGGCGTGTTGCCGGTGTCGTCGACATGGACCACGTGGTCGACGCGGTGCCCGGCGGCTGCCGGGTGACGGTCACCATCGCGGCGCCCGGGCCGCTGGAGGCCGCGCTGCACGCGACCTACGGCCCGCTCGTGGAGGCGCTCATCGGCCGCCTCGCCCGCATCGCCGCGAAGCCGTAGCCCGTCAGGGACGAAGGGCCGCGGTCAGTCGGTCGCGTGCTCGGCCAGCAGCGCGGCCGCGTCCTCGAGCGCCGCGTCCCCGTGCAGCACACGTCCCGCGGCTGCCGCCGGGCTGCCGGCCGGCGGCGGCACCCAGATCGCGGGCGTGCGCTGCACGCCGCGCTCGGCGGCGGTCGCGATCGCGCGGTCGAGCGTGCGCCGCGGCCCGCGGGTCTGGACGGTCTTCAGGATCGCCGTGGGGTGCATCTCGCAGGCGCTGGCCGCGATCAGCACGTGGTCCTGCACCGACAGGTCCCGCCCGCCGGCGTAGGCCTGCCGCAGCGCGGCCTGGACGAAGGCGACGGCCCGCCCGATCGACTTGGCGTAGGTCGCCGTCAGCGTCACGAAGTCCGCGTCGAACGGCGGCGGCCAGCGGATCGGCTGGATGTGACGCGCGTCGGCCAGATCGGCCAGCCGCGTGCGCTCGGCGTCCGGCAGCGGCTCCGGCGACAGCTGCACCGGGATCCACTCCACCGGCACCGGCATCAGCGACAGGATCCGCTCGCAGGCCAGGTAGCACTCCGGGCTCGCGAAGTCGACGTAGAACGCCGGCATCGGCGTCCCGTCCGCGGTGCCGCTGCCGGCCCCGAGGACCGTCAGCGGCAGCTCGCCCGAAATCGGTTCCCGTCCTCAGCCGTGGATGAGCCAGCCGTCGGCCGCGCGTGCGGCCTCCATGACGGCTTCGCTCATGGTGGGGTGCCCGTGGACCATGCGGGCGACCTCGGGGTAGCCGCCCTCGAGGGCCTTGGCGTTGACGAGCTCCTGGATCAGCTCGGTCGCCTTCGCACCGACGACGTGGCCGCCGAGGATCTCGCCGTACTCCTTGTCGCCGATGATCTTCACGAGGCCGGTGCGGTCCCCGTAGACGGTGCCCGCGCCGACGGCGCCGTAGGGGACCTTGCCGACGACGACGTCGTGGCCGGCCTCCTTGGCCTGCGCCTCGGTCAGCCCGAACGACGCGACGTTCGGGGTGCAGAAGGTCGCGCGGGGGATGTCGACGTGGACGATCGCGTGGGTCTTGTTGCCGGCGATCGCCTCCACGGCGATGACGCCCTCGTCGGAGGCCTTGTGCGCCAGCGCGGGGCCGGGGACCAGGTCGCCGATCGCGTAGACCTTGTCCAGGTTCGTCTTCTGCGTGCCGTCGACCTCGATCAGCCCGTTCTCCAGCAGCTTCACGCCGGCGTCGTCCAGGCCCAGGCCCTCGACGTCCGGGCCGCGGCCGGCGGCGATGACGAGCCACTCGGCCTCGCCGGGTTCGCCGCCGAAGGTGAAGGTCACCTTGTCGTCGGTGGTCTCGACGTTCTCGACGAACGTCTTGGTGCGGACCTTGATGCCCTGCTTCTTGAAGCCGCGCTCGGCGATCTTGGAGATGTCGGCGTCCTCGGAGGGCAGCACGCGCTCGAGGCCCTCGAACAGCTGGACCTCGACCCCCAGGCGGGCGTACGCGGACGCGATCTCCGAACCGGACGCGCCGGCGCCGACGACGACCATCGTCTTGGGCAGCTCGTCCAGCGCCCACGCCTCCTCGGTCCCGATCACGCGGCCACCGAACTGCGTCCCCGGGATCGGCTTCTTCACGCTGCCGGTCGCGAGGATGACGCCCTTGTTCACCGTGATCTCGTTGCCGTCGACCACGACGTTGCCGTCCTTGGTCACCGCGCCGGTGCCCTCGATCACGTCGATCTCGTTCTTCTTCATCAGGCCCGACACGCCGCCGGTGAGGGTCCCGACGACCTTCTCGCGGCGCGCGCTCACGGCGCTGAAGTCCACGGTCGGCTCGCCGACGGTGATGCCGAAGTCGCCGGCCTCGCGGACCTCGGACAGGATGTCCGCCACACGCAGCACGGCCTTCGCGGGGATGCACGCCACGTTCAGGCAGCGGCCGCCGATGTCGCCCTTCTCGACGACCGCGGTCTTCATGCCCAGCTGCGCCGAGCGGATCGCCGCGACATACCCCCCCGGACCCGACCCGATAACCACGACGTCGTACGCGCTCTCAGCCATGCTTCGAGCCTATACAACGGTGCGCTGGAGGCGGCGTCAGCGCCCGGGGCGCTCGGGCATCTGCAGGCGCGAGAGCACCCGCACGAGCTTCCAGAACAGCCAGCCGCCGAGGCCGGCCACGGCCGTGCAGACGCCGACGGCCGCCAGGTTGGACGCGGTCGGCAGGAACAGCGCGAAGATCACGATGATCAGCGCGAGCAGCGCCTGGAATCCGAGCACGGCCCAGTACTTCTTCCTCCACATGCCCCAGGCGGCCACGAACATGATCGAGGCGAAGCTGATGACGCCGGTCGCGGGTGGGCGGCTGCCTTCCACCTCGAAGCCGAGGATGTAGGACAGCAGGTTGCCGCCGCCGAGCAGGATGGTGACGACGATCGCGATCAGCAGCGCCGGGGGGCGCTCGCCCGGGCCGAGGGGGACCAGGCCGGCGCGGACCGCCTCGTTGGCGGCCTCCCCGCGCAGGCGCTTGGGGCGGGCTGCCGGGTCGGGACCGCCGTCGGTCGCGGAACGGCCGGGTCGCGCCGCCGTGGTGGTAGCCGCGGCTGCGGGCTTGGCCGCGGCCGCCGCCGCCGGCGCGGCCACCGCGCTGAACGCGTCCAGCGGCCCGTCGGCGGCCTCCTCGGCTTCGGGCTTCTTCAGCGACGGCCGGGCCGCGGCGGACGCGTCCGGCTTCGGCTTCGGCGCCGATGCGGCCGGCTTCGCGGGGCGCGCCGGCTGCCGGGCGCGCTTGCGGCTACGCGATCCCAACGCGGGCCTCCTCGCCGAGTGCGGCGCGTAGCTCACGGACCGTTGCCGCGGGGTCGGCGGCCTCGGTGACGGCGCGGACGACGGCGACCCGTGTCGCGCCGGCCGCGCGCACGGCGGCGACCGTCGCGGAGTCCACCCCGCCGATGGCGAAGAACGGAAGCGTGGCGCGCGCCGCGGCGTCGGTGACCAGGTCGAGGCCCACGGCCGCGCGGCCCGGCTTGGTCGGCGTGGCGTGCACGGGCCCGACGCCGATGTAGTCCACGCGGCCGTCCGCGGCGTGGGCGGCGTCGATCTGGGCGGGGGAGTGGGTCGACAGCCCGACGATCCGGTCGGGCCCGACCAGCGCCCGCGCCGCGGCGATCGCGAGGTCGTCCTGGCCCACGTGCACGCCGTCCGCGCCGCACGCCCGGACCAGGTCGGGCCGGTCGTTGAGGACGAACAGCGCGCCGGCGGCGGCGCAGGCGTCGCGGACGATCGCGGCCTCGCGCAGCAGCTCGTCGTCGCCTTCCGGCGTCTTGATCCGCAGCTGCACGATGTCCACGCCGGCGGCGAGCGCGGCATGCAGGCGGTCCGGCGCGATGGCCGGGGTGACGAGGTACAGGCGGGCGGCCTGCAGGCGGGAGCGGCGATCCATCGCACCGGGAAGTCTGGCAGGGCGCCGGAGCGCGCGGGCTACGCTGAACCCTCTGAGCACCGCCAGCGCACATCCGGCCGGTCAGACGCCCGACGTCCTCGTGGTCGGCGGCGGCATCATCGGGCTCGCCATCGCGTGGCGCGCAGCCGGTCGTGGCCTCGCCGTCACCGTCTGTGAGCGCGGCGGGCTGCCGTCCTACCTCGCCGCCGCGCATGTCGCCGCCGGGATGCTCGCCCCGGTCGCCGAGGCCGACGCCCAGGAGCGTGCGCTGCTGGCGTTCGGCCTGGACAGCGCCGCGCGCTGGGGCACGTTCGCCGCCGAGCTCGAGGCCGACTCCGGGCTGGACGTCGGCTTCCGGGACTGCGGCACGCTCGTCGTCGCCCGCGACCGCGACGAGGCCGAGCACGTCGACCGCGAGATCCGCCTGCGCGAGCAGCTCGGCGTCCCGGTCGCCCGCCTGCTGCCCTCAGCTGCCCGCCGGCTGGAGCCCGCCCTCGCCCCGGCGATCCGGGCCGCGTTCCACGCCCCGGGCGACCACGCGGTCGACCCGCGCGCCGTCTGCGAGGCGCTCCTGGTCGCCTGCGAGCGACGGGGCGTCACGCTGCGGGCGGGCTGCGAGGTCAGGTCGGTCGGCCCGGCGGGCGCCACCCTCGCCACCGGCGAGCACCTGCCCGCCGGGCGCGTCGTCATCGCCGCCGGGGCGTGGGCCGCCCGGATCGGCGGGCTGCCGTGCCTGCGCGTGCGGCCGGTCAAGGGCCAGCTGCTGCGGCTGGCGGCCCGCGCCGGCGAAGGCCCGCTCCTGGATCACGTGGTGCGCTGGGACGGCGGCTACCTGGTCCCGCGGCAGGACGGCCGCATCGTGCTCGGCGCCACGATGGAGGACCGCGGCTACGACACGACCGTCACGGCGCTCGGCGTCTACGAGCTGCTGCGCGACGCCGGCGAGCTGGTGCCCGGGGTCCTGGAGCTCGACCTCGAGGCGGCGATCGCCGGCCTGCGCCCCGCGACCCCGGACAACGCGCCGCTGCTGGGCGCCTGGGAGGGCGTCGTTCTCGCCTGCGGCCACCACCGCAACGGCGTCCTGCTCACCCCGGTCACGGCCGACCGGATCGTCTCCCTGCTGGTCGGTGAGGCGCACGGCATCAACCCCGCCTTCGCGCCCGATCGCTTCGCCAGCGTGCACGTGTAGCCGCCGCGGCCGCGATACTCAGCCCAACGCGCCATGCCCAACCTCAGCCTGACCGTCAACGGCACCGACCGCTCCGACGTCCCGACCGGGACGACCGTCGACGGGCTGCTGGACATCCTCGACATGCCCCACCGGGACCGCGGTGTCGCTGTCGCCGTCGATGCGGAGGTCGTGCCGCGCACCGCGTGGGCGACGACCGTCCTCGCCGACGGCGATCAGGTGGAGGTCCTCGTCGCCGTCCAAGGAGGATGATCAGGTGGCCATGGAGCCCCTGACCCAGACCGCCGACGACGCGCTGCAGATCGGCGGCCGCACGCTGCACTCGCGGCTGCTGCTCGGGACCGGCGGCTTCTCGCGCCTGCAGACCCTCGAGGAGTCCGTCCGGGCGAGCGGCACCGAGCTCGTCACCGTCGCGCTGCGCCGGGTCGATGTCGAGGCGCGCGGCTCACTCGTCGCCACGCTCGACCGCTGCGGCGTCGAGGTCCTGCCGAACACGGCCGGCTGCTACACGGCGCGGGACGCCGTCCTCACCGCCAAGCTCGCCCGCGAGGCGTTCGGGACGGATCTGATCAAGCTCGAGGTCATCGGGGACGAGCGCACGCTGCTGCCCGACGCGCCGGAGCTGCTGCTGGCCGCCGAGCAGCTGGTCGCCGACGGCTTCACGGTGCTGCCGTACACCACCGACGACCCGGTCCTCGCGCGCCGCCTGGAGGACCTCGGCTGCGCCGCGGTGATGCCGCTCGGCTCCCCGATCGGGTCCGGGATGGGCATTCGCAACACGTACAACATCGCCCTGATCGTCGAGGCCGCGAAGGTGCCGGTCGTCCTGGACGCGGGCGTCGGCACCGCCAGCGACGCGGCGCTGGCGATGGAGCTCGGCTGCGACGCCGTCCTCTGCGCCAGCGCGATCAGCCGCGCGCAGGACCCCGTGGCGATGGCGCTCGCGATCCGCTCCGGGGTCGAGGGCGGCCGGCTGGCGCGGCTCGCGGGCCGCATCCCGCGCCGCCTGTACGCCGAGGCCTCCACCCCGGAGGCCGGGCTGCCGGACTTCGGCGGGGCCTGAGCCGCCGCCGAGCCGTTACTCGACGGTGATGGTGCCGTCCATCCCCGGGTGGATCGTGCAGGTGTACTCGATGGTGCCCGGCTCGGTCGGCGTGAACTCGTAGGTCCCGCCCTCGCCGAAGTTGTCGGACTCGAAGTCGGCGCCCTCCTGGGCGATGACGTTGTGCTCGATGCTCTCGTTGTTCGTCCAGACGATCTTCTGGTCGACCTTCACCGTCACCGCCACCGGGTCGAACTTGATGTCCTTCATGCCGACCTGGACCGTCCCGTCGGCGGACGGGGCGGCGGCCGGCGTGCTCGTGGACGCGGCGGCGGGGGTGGACGTGCTGCTGCCGCCGCCGCCGCCGTCGTCGTCCGAGCCGCAGCCCGCGACGGTCAGTGCGCCGAGGACGGCGAGGGTGGTCAGCAGGCGGGTGCTCTTCATGGTGGCGCGGGCTCCGGGCTTACGGGGTGGGCTTCAGGGTCACGGCGACGGGGACGTGATCCGACAGGGTGCCATGCTCGAGCACCTCGCGTGCCCCCACCGACCGCCAGCCGCGCGCCAGGATCGCGTCGACGCCGTGCCCACCCATGACCTGCAGGTCGCCCGCGTGGGGACGGTGGGTGTTCGTGTCGCCCCCCAGGATGACCGGCGTCGTGTCGCCCGCCCACTCGTCGAGGGCGACGGCGGAGACCGCGAGATCCGCCTGGGCGAACGCCTCCGAGTGCACCTGGGCGTGCAGGTTCCCGATCCACTCGCCGGTCGCCAGGCGGACGGCGTGCGCGACGCGGCGCTCGGGCCGATGACGCAGGACGACGACGCGGTGATCGACGATCGACGTCCCGCGGACGAGGATCGCGTTGCACCCCCCGCCGTTGGACTTGATGAGGTCCGGGACGCGCTGGGCGATCCACCTGCGGACGGGCAGGACCGCGTTGCGAGAGGTGAGCGCGCTACGGGCGCTGGCGCCGCACGCCTGGCCGAACGCCGCCGGCCACCACGGCGGGACCTCCTGCAGCAGCGCGACGTCCCACTCCCAGCCCTGGAGGGCGGCGCAGAAGTCGTCCTGCAGGTCGCGTCCGGCAGGGGGCAGCGCCCGGCCGTGGAAGAGGTTCCAGGTGATGATGCGCACGGCGGCACTCTCGCAAAACCCGTGAGCTACGTTTCCGCGTCCCCTGCCGTTCGACCGAGGTTTCCATGTCCCGCTCCTTCCTGACCGGTGCCGAGCTCACCAGCGACGAGCTCCACGCCCTCCTCGACCGCGCGATCGCGATGAAGGCGGACCCGCTCGGCGCGCGGCCGCTCACCGGCAAGACGATCGCGCTGCTGTTCGAGAAGCCGTCGACGCGGACGCGGCTCTCGTTCGAGGCCGGCGTGGTGGAGCTCGGCGGCCATCCGCTGATCCTGCGGCCGGGTGAGATGCAGCTCTCCCGTGGCGAGTCCGTCAAGGACACCGCGCGCATCCTGAGCCGGCACGTGCAGGGTGTCGGGGTGCGGACCGGGCCCGATTCGCTCGTCGAGGAGCTTGCCGCCGAGGGCACGATCCCGGTCATCAACATGCTCACGGACGGCCATCACCCGTGCCAGGCGCTGGCCGACCTCATGACCCTGAAGGAGCGCTTCGGCCGCCTGGAGGGCCTGAAGCTCGCCTACGTCGGCGACGGCAACAACGTCGCCCGGTCGCTGGCGATCGTGGGCGCGCTGGCGGGCGTGGAGATCGCGGTGGCGTCCCCCGAGGGCTACACGCTCGAGCCGGTCGCCGGCGCCCAGCTGACGGATGATCCGTACGAGGCGGTCGCCGGCGCACAGGCGGTCTACGCGGACGTCTGGGTGTCGATGGGCGACGAGGACACGGCCGATGCCCGCCGCGCCGCGCTCGACGCCTACCGCCTCGACGACGCGCTGCTGAACGCGGCCGGGCCGGGCGCGATCGCCCTGCACTGCCTCCCGGCCCACCCGGGCGAGGAGATCACGGCCGACGTCCTCTACGGCGAGCGGGGCCTGTCGATCTGGGACCAGGCGGAGAACCGCCGCCACGCGCAGAAGGCCCTGATGGAGCTGCTGGTCTGACCCAGCAACGACGAAGGCCGCCCAGACAGGACGGCCTCCATACGACGCTGCGAGGTGTCCGGGCACGGCGGCCCGGACGAACGACTACTTGCCGTTGACGGCGTCCTTCAGTGCCTTGGCAGCAGTGAACTTCGGCGCCTTGGAGGCAGCGATCTCGATCTTCGCGCCGGTGGCCGGGTTGACGCCCTGACGAGCGGCACGATCGGACACGGAGAACTTGCCGAGGCCGGCGATGGCGACTTCGCCGCCACGCGACAGCGTCTCGGTGAGGATCTCGGCCAGCGCGTCGACGGCAGCCTTGGCCTGGCCGGCCGGAAGGTCGGTCTTCTCGGCGAGGTTCTGGGCGAGCTCGGTCTTGTTCATGGCGGGTTTCCTCCTGCGTTGACGATGCGGACTGCGGCGGAGCCTACCCCGCCGCGCGGTTGGATGTCCTGCGAAAACCCCGATGGCATGCGGGTTCTGCAGCGGTCCGGGACCGAATCACACCGGCCGGACGACATCCTGCGGCGGGCACTGTAGAGCGTTCCCGCCGACGGGGGCCCGTTCCTGTCGCCGGGGGTATACCGTGCGCTGCACCGTCGTTCCCGCCCTCCCCCGGAGCCTGCTCACCAATGCCGCAGCCGAAGTCCCCGAAGTCCTCGTCGCCGGCCGGCAAGACGGCGGCCGCCAAGGCGAAGACCGGCAAGCCGAAGGCCGCGCCCAAGACGACGAAGCCGACCGGCAAAAAGCGCTCAGGTGCAGGGAAGTCCGTCGTGCCGGCCGCGACGGTCGAGGCCCAGGCTGCGCGCGACGAGGCGCTGCGCCTGCACCTCGCCGAGCTCCGCGAGCTGCTCGCCGGCGGCGTCATGCTGACGGCGCAGCGCGTGCAGGAGACGATGGACGACGCGGTCCGGCGCGGCAAGATGACGCGCCGCGACGCCGAGGAGGTGGCCCGTGGCCTCATGGACACCGGGCGCCGCCAGTCGTTCGACCTGCTCGCGGAGATCGAGCAGCTGCTCGAACGCAGCAAGAGCGACCTCGGTTCGGCGTCCAACCTCGTCCGCGAGGGAACAGACCGCGTGCTGCGCGAGGTGGACCGGGTCCGCCGGACGGCCGGGGTCGGGTCGCCCTTCCCGATCCTGGGCTACGACGCGCTGAGCGCAGCCCAGGTGGGCGGGCGGCTGGAGGGGCTGAGCCCCGCCGAGCTGCGCCGCGTCCGCGAGTACGAGGAGACCCACGCGGCGCGCAAGACGGTCCTCGCCAGGATCGAGAAGGCCCTGGCTTAGCGCCGCCGCAGGGCGGATCCGCCGCGCCCCTGCGATCCTGGAGGGACTCATGGAGTCCCCCGAGCCCGAGCCCACCGCCGCTGCAGAGATCTTCCCGACGGGCGGCGGACCGGCGCCCGTGCGTCCCGAGCGCCCGAAGCGTCCCGACAAGGGCCAGGAGCTCGAGCTGACGATCGACAACCTCGCGCACGGCGGCAACGGCGTCGCCCGGCACGAGGGCTTCGTCGTCTTCGTCGGCGGGACGGTGCCCGGGGACCGCGTCCGCGCCGTCCTGACCACGCGCAAGAAGGGCTACGGCGACGCGCGGCTGCTCGAGGTCCTGGAGCCGAGCCCCGACCGCATCGCGCCCGTCGCCGACCATCCGGGCGCGGCCTGGCAGGTCATGCCGTACGAGCTGCAGCTGCGGTTCAAGCAGGAGCAGGTCGAGGACGCGCTGCGCCGCATCGGCAAGCTCGACGGCTTCACGATGGAGCCGATCGTCCCGGCGGTCGCGCAATGGGGCTACCGCAACAAGCTCGAGTACTCGTTCGGCAACGGACCGGACGGTGAGCTGGTGTGCGGCTTCCACGCCCCCGGCTCGTGGGAGACGATCGTCGACGGCGAGTCCAAGCTCGGCTCGGAGGGCGCGAACAGCGCCCGCCGCATCGTCCTGGAGTGGTGCCGCGCCGAGGGCCTGCCCGCCTACGACCGCCGCTCGCGCACGGGCGTGCTGCGCAACCTCGTCATCCGCGACGCCGTCCGGACCGGCCAGCTGCAGGCGCGCCTGGTCACGTCCCCGGTCGAGCTCGACGAGCTCGCGGTCATGCGCCTGGCGGAGGCGCTCGGCGCCACGTCGCTGATCCACACGCAGTACGACGGGCTGGGGGAGACGACGACCGGCGGCGTGTCGACCCTGCTCGACGGCAAGGACCACATCACCGAGGAGCTGTGCGGCCTCAACTTCCGCATCAGCGCCGACGCGTTCTTCCAGACCAACACCGAGATGGCCGAGCGGCTCTACGGGGTCGCCGCCGAGTTCGCCGACCTCAAGGGCTGGGAGCGCGTCTACGACCTGTTCTGCGGCATCGGCACCATCGGCCTCTCGCTGTCCACCCGGGTCGGGGAGATCTGGGGCCTGGAGATCATCGAGGACGCGATCGCCGACGCGATCAAGAACGCGAAGGCCAACGGCGTGGACAACGCCAGGTTCTTCGCGGGCGACATCCGGCTCGCACTTCCGCAGATGGTCGAGCTCGCCGGCCGCCCCGACCTGCTCGTGGTCGACCCGCCGCGCGCCGGCCTCTCGCAGAAGGTCGTGCGCCGCATCGTCGAGGCGGCGCCGAAGCGGATCGTCTACGTCTCCTGCAACCCGACCACGCTCGCGCCGAACGCCGCGCAGCTGGTGGAGGCCGGGTACAAGCTGGGCCGTGTGCGCCCGGTGGACATGTTCCCGCAGACGCCGCACATCGAGGCCGTCGCGGTGTTCGACCGCGTCTCCGCCCCGCCGCCGTCGTCGTTGCCGCGCACCGCGCCCGCGGCCAAGTAGCCCGGCCGTCGTGCGCCCGGTCCACCGCATGGTGGACCGGATTCCGGGATTGCGGGTACGGTCGGCGGATGCAGCAGACACGGATCGTCGCGCTGACCGCCGTCGTCGCCGTGCTCGCAGCGGTTCCCGCCGCGGACGCAGCGACCAAGAAGCGTCGCCCGCTCCCGGCGACCACCAGCCATGCCACCATCGAGGGCGCCGACCCCGGCGCCGCCTACTCGACGCTGCGAGCCGGGCCCGGCTGGAAGCGCGTCGTGCGCAGCGACTTCGCGCCGGCCGCCCGTGGGCGCTCGCAGAAGCGCTCGTCGCTGCTGTACTTCGGGCAGCTGTCGGACTTCCAGCTCGCGGACGAGGAGAGCCCCGTCCGCGTCGAGGCGCTCGACCTGACGTCGACGCCGTTCACCTCGGCGTGGCGCCCGCAGGAGGCGCTCGGTCCGCAGACGATCGACCAGGGCATCCGCCAGGTCGGCCGCTTCACCCGCTCGCCGCTGCGCCAGCGCGGCGGGAGGTACGCGAAGCTCGCGCTCGTCGTCACCACCGGCGACAGCGCCGACAACCAGCAGGCGAACGAGGTCCGCTGGACCGTCAGCCTGCTGGAGGGCGGGCGCCTGGACCCGAACAGCGGCGTCGACCGGGCCGGCTGCGGGGCCCCCGGTGAGGCGGCGCGCTACACCGGCGTGCAGGACGACGACGACGTCCTCGACTCCGGGCGCTTCTACGACCCGGACCGGCCCTCCGGCGCGTACGCCGCCTGGCCGCGGTACCCCGGGCTGATGGACCGGGCGCAACAGCCGTTCGCCGCCGCCGGCCTCCCCGTCCCCAGCTACGTCGCGTTCGGCAACCACGACGGCCTGGTCCAGGGCAACGCGTGGGCCAACGCCGCGTTCCAGGGGCTCGCGGTCGGCTGCGTGAAGCCGCTGCAGGCGGGCGGCCTGGCGGCGAGCGCGCTCACCACGTCGCCGCAGAACAGCCTGCTCGTCCCGCCCGACCCGGGCCGCGGCCTCGTCGGCCGCAAGGGCTACATGGCCCTGCACGCGGGCGGCCGGCAGGCGGACGCCCACGGGTTCGCGCACGTCGACCCGGCCGAGGCGAAGGCGTCCGCCGGCGAGGCGTCGTACTACTCCTTCAGCCCGCGCAAGGGCGTGCGCCTGGTGTCGATCAACACGGTCGCCGAGGGCGAGGTCGTCGGCTCCGAGGGCAACCTCGACGACCCCCAGTTCCGGTGGATCGAGCGAACGCTGGAGGCGTCGGACAAGGCCGGGGAGCTCGTCATCCTGTTCGGCCACCATCCGCTCCGCTCCCTCTCCCAGCCTGACCCGGACGAGGGCGCGACCCCGTGCGACGTCCGCAAGACGGCCGGCCCGGGCTGCGACGGCGACCCGCGCGACTCGCGCCCGATCCGCCTGCGCGCCGACCTGCAGCGCCTGCTGGAGGACCACCGCAGCGTCGTGGCCTACGTCGCCGGCCACACGCACGAGCACAAGGTGACGCCGTTCCGCCGGACGGACGGCTCGGGCTTCTGGGGCATCGAGACGGCCAGCGAGGTCGACTGGCCCATCAACTCCCGGTTGCTCGAGCTGATGGACAACCGCGACGGGACGCTGTCGCTCTTCGGGACGGTCCTCGACCACGCGGCCCCGGTCGCCGCCCCGGCCCCCGGCACCGCGGCGGCGGGGATGACCGAGCTGCAGCTGGCGTCGATCGCGCGCGAGCTGTCGTACAACGACCCGCAGGCGGGCGGGAAGAACGCCACGGTCGGCGGGACGGGCAAGCCGCACGACCGCAACGTCGAGCTGCTGCTGCGCGACCCGCGGCCGTGACGCGCCTGCTCGTGCGTAGCGCGGCGGCCGGCGGGGCAGGCCCGTAGGCATGAGCAACGACGACGATCCCAGCAAGCTCGGCGAAGGCTCCCCGCGCGGGGGCGAGGGACTGGCCGACGACGCCGGTGTGTCCGATCCCCAGGACGGGCCCGCCCCCGACGCCGACGACAAGGTCGCCGGCCAGCCGCGCGGTGGTGAGGGCCTGGCCAACATCACGCCGGCGACGACCGCAGTCCCCGACCCGGACGAGACCGTCCAGGGCACGCCGCGCGGCGGCGAGGGCCTGGCTGACGACGCGGCCTGACCGACCGACCGGTGACAGCTTCGGCGGCGTACCGGCCTCGAAGCTGTCAGCCGTCCCGCCTCACTCCGACGCGCCGCGCCGTTTCCGGCCCGCGGCTCAGTCCGTGTCGTCCTGCCTACCGGCGTCGGCGCCGCGTCTCCGCAGCCATTCGGCGACCTTGTCGCCGGCGCCCTCGAGCGCAGCGCTCGCCTCGGCGTAGCTGTCCTGCAGCGTCGCGCCCGCGCCGGCGATCGCGTCCTTCGCCTTCGTCGCATAGTGGTCCGTCGCGCCGCCGGCCTCCGCGCGGGCGCTGACGGGCTCCTCGCGGCGCCGGTACTCGCCCGCCACGATGCGGTCGTACTCGCCGGAGTGGACCCAGGCCATCAGCTCGTGCACGCGCTTGACGGGCAGCGCGTGCGTCACCCCGAGGTCCAAGAACAGCCGCGTCAGCTTCTGCAGGCCGCTCGACGGCTCGGCGTACTCCTGCCCCTGGCGCATGAACGCGTCCAGGTCGAGCTTCTCGGCCTCGGCGCCCGCAGTGATGACCATCAGGGTCCGGCAGACGACGAGCGGATCGCGGACGACCAGCGCGGCCGCCCGGTCGCAGGTCAGCTCCGACGCACGGCTCCATTCCAGCAGGGCCGCACGGATCGGAGCGACCGGGAGCGGTATCGCCGTGCTGCCGATCCGCAGCAGGATCTGCAGCGCGGTCCGGTAGAGCTGATGGTCGGAGAGGATGTGTGCCGCCTCGTGGGCGAGCACCGCGCGCTGCTGCGAGGTGTCCAGCAGGCGCACGAGCTCGCTCTGCAGGACGACAATCGGCCGTGACGCGCCGATCGCCGCCGCGTTCGGCGACGGGTACTGGGTGAGGTACAGCGGCGGGACATCCGGCATGTCCAGCGTCGCGTAGGCGATGTTGTGCTGGCGCCAGAGGTCGGGGAGCTGCGCCTCCGAGAGCCGGACCGAGGACCCCAGGTAGGCGGCCCGCATCGCCCGCTCGTAGCCCAGCTCGATCAGCCTGCGCACGACCTTGTCGAGGTACGGGATCGAGCCCAGTGCCGCGGTCGCCGCCCGATCGGCCGGATGCTCGTAGGCCTTCGGCGAGATCCCCGTGAGGCGGTACCCCTCGGCCGGCAGCGTGGTGCTCATCGACCGAGGGTAACGCGCGTGCGGCGGCGCGGAGCCGCCTTCCAGCCGTCCGTCAGTCGGCGCTGACGCCGACGCCGATCGGGCAGCCCACACCCGTTCCGGCGAGGTTGCAGTACCCGCCCGGGTTCTTGTCGAGGTACTGCTGGTGCTCGTCCTCGGCGTAGTAGAACGGCCCGGCCGGCCCGACCTCCGTCGTGATCTCCCCGCGGCCGGAAGCGGTGAGCGCCGCCTGGTAGCGGACCTGGGACTCGGCCGCCGCACGGGCCTGCGCCTCGCTCGTCGTGAAGATCGCCGACCGGTAGGTGGTGCCGACGTCGTTGCCCTGCCGCATCCCCTGGGTCGGGTCGTGCTCCTCCCAGAAGTGCTTCAGCAGCTGCTCGTACGTGATGTACGACGGGTCGTAGGCGACCATGACGATCTCGGCGTGGCCGGTCAGGTTGGTGCACGTCTCGCGGTACGTCGGGTTCGGCGTGATGCCGCCCTGGAAGCCGACCGCCGTCGAGTAGACGCCAGGCAGCTGCCAGAACATCCGCTCCGCGCCCCAGTAGCAGCCGAGACCGAAGTAGGCGACCTCGATGCCGTCCGGGAACGGCGGCTTCAGCGGCGTGCCGAGGACCGTGTGCGCGGCGGCGACGGGCATCGGCGTGTCGCGGCCGGGGAGTGCGTCCTCCGGCTCGACCATCGCCGACTTGGACTTGAAGGAGAAGAGAGCCATGTCCCTAGGGTACCCGCGCCCCGTCAGCGCCCGACACGGCGCCGCGCCAGTTCCGCGGCCGTTCATAGACTCGGCCCCTATGAACGCCGCCACCATCAAGGACGACGCCGTCGCCGTCGCCGAGCACCCCGACCCCGTCCCGGGCCACGGCGAGGTCCTCGTCCGGGTCAGGGCGGCGGGCCTGAACGGCGCGGACATCCTGCAGCGCAAGGGCGCGTACCCCGCCCCGCCCGGCTCCCCGAAGGACATCCCGGGCCTCGAGCTCGCGGGCGAGGTCGCCGACCTCGGGCCGGGGGCCACCCGCTTCCAGGCCGGGGACCGCGTGATGGCGATCGTCGGCGGCGGGGGACAGGGCGAGCTGTGCGTCGTCCACGAGCGCCAGCTGATGCCGGTCCCGGACGTCCTCGACTGGCCGGCCGCGGGCGGAACCGCCGAGGTCTTCACGACCGCGTACGACGCGCTCTTCACCCAGTGCGGCCTGGCCGCCGGCGAGCGGCTGCTGGTCCACGGCGCCGCGGGCGGCGTCGGGACCGCGGCGGTGCAGCTCGGCCGCGCGACCGGCGCCCACGTGACGGCGACGGTTCGCCGCGAGGAGGCCCGCGACGCCGTGAAGGCCCTCGGTGCCGACGCCGTCATCGACCCCGCGGACTTCGTCGAGGCCGGGCCGTTCGACGTCGTCCTGGAGCTCGTCGGCGCGCCGAACATCCCCGGGAACCTGAAGGCGCTGAACACCGGCGGGCGCATCGTCGTCATCGGGGTCGGCGCGGGCCCCAAGGCCGAGGTCAACCTGCTGGCGCTGATGGGCAAGCGCGCGTCGCTGCGTGCGTCCACGCTGCGGGCCCGGCCGCTCGAGGAGAAGGCCGCGACGGCCCGCCTCATGGAGCGCCACGTCCTGCCGCTGCTGGCGGCGGGCACGATCCAGGTCCCGGTCGCGAAGACCTTCCCGCTGGCAAAGGTCCACGACGCCTACGAGGCGTTCGTCGCCGGCGGCAAGGTCGGCAAGATCGTCCTCCTGATGGACTGAGGAGTCCGGCTAAGCGGACTCGTCCCGGACCCCGGCCGCCAGGCGGTCGAGGTTCGGGAGCAGGAACGCCGCGAGCACCGGGGCGACCGGGTCGATCCGCAGCGCCGCGGCCAGCGCGACAGCTTCCAGGACGAGCATCGCCGTCCAGCCGACCCGCAGCTCGAGCATCGCCGTCCAGCACGCGACCGCCCCCAGCACCACGGCCAGCAGCGCGGGCAGCGCGAGCGCCTGGCCGCCGCCGAACGCCGCGAGCTCCAGCGTGAGCGGGTCCCCGGCGCTCGCCTTCCCAGTCAGGGATGAGGTGTCCCCGGCGACGCCCGCCAGCGCGAGCCCCGCCACCAGCAGGGCCACCGCCACCGCGACGGTCGGCTGCCGGAAGGACCGCGCGAAGAGCAGCCCTGCGGTCGCCCACAGCAGCGCCTCCGGGAGCGACGCGGCCGCCCGCGCGTTCGTCGCGTCGAACGCCAGCGCGACCATCCCGATCCCGACGGCGAGGAAGACCACGAGGAACGTCGGCAGCGGCGGGGCCGAGTTCGCGCTGACGGCGAGGACCGCGGCCGCCAGCAGCACGGCGGAGACCACCGACGCCACGCGCACCCCGGTCCCGCTCGAGGCCTCCGGCAGCGCGGGGGCGACCAGCGCCACGGCCATCGCGGCCGCGCCGAGCGCGCAGGTCAGTAGGGAGGAAGGTCCGCGTACCACGTGCCGAGCATCTTGAAGGCCGACCAGAAGGCGCGCTTGGCGCTCTCCTCGTCGAGCGCCTGGTCGATGTCGGGGACGAACAGCGCGTCCACCGACGGGGTGAGCTTCTGCACGACACCCGGGATCGCGTCCACCGGGCGCGACAGCGGCAGTTCGAGGTCGTTCAGCAGCGCGAGGGCGTCCTCGCCCATCACGACGACGATCTTGGGCTGCACGATCGCGTACTCCTGGGCGACGCGCGCCATGCAGCCGGGGTCGGCGAGCTCGGTGTCCGCGACGGGGCACTTCACGCAGAGCGTGCCGTACACCGCGAGCGGGTCGATCTGCAGCCGCTTCAGCGACTTCATCAGCGCCGTTCCCGACCGGCCGTAGAACGCGACTCCCTCCTCGATCTCCGACGGCGTCGGCGCGTGCTTCAGGAGGAAGATGTCGGCCTGCGGATGGCCCGAGCCGAGGACCGGCATGAGGTTCCCCCGCGGGCAGCGAGGACACGACTGCAGCTCCTGGGTGAGCGTGTTCAGCTCGCGGATGGCCCGCTCGAGGTACTTCTCGCGGATCTCGTCGTCGGTCATGGGCATCGGCGAACCAGGGATTCGACGAACGCCGCCGGTCACCCTCGTGGTGCAGGAGGTGTTGCCGGATGGGCGTGCCGTTGCACGCTATCCGACGATAGAGGACTTCTTTCCGAGCTATGAACCCCAGGCCGTCACCCCCGCGCCTGACCCTTCGCGCGGGCGACCCGGCGCGCCTTGCGGGCCTGCTTGGCGCCCGCCGGCGTCGCCTTGGTCTCCAGGAACTTCAACGCCTGGACGTACAGGAGCGACGAGGGCTTGGTCTGGATCTCGGCCATCGCCAGCGCCTGGATGAACTCCTCGGGGCCGTCGAAGTCGGGCATGCGGATCCGGACCGACCCGAGCCCCTGGGCCACGTGCGAGTCCGACCCGGCGCCCGCCACGATCCGGTACTTCGCCGCGAACCGCTCGGCCTCGTCGTTGAACGAGCCGATCGCCACCCGCGGGTTGTAGATCTCGATCGCGTCGATGTCCTCGACGATGTCCAGCAGGTGCTCGTAGTCGGGGACGGCGTGCATGCGGTCGAAGGGATGCGGGACGTAGACCAGGCCGCCCTGGCGCTTGATCTCCGCCACGGTCTCCTGGAGCGTCAGCCCGCGCGGGATCTTCTCCGTCAGGAAGAGGCCGATGACCTCACCCTGGGAGGCGGTCTTGACCTCCTCGCCGATGATGATCTTCACGCCGTACTCGGCGGCCTTGGCCTGGGCGTCGAACGCCCCGGAGACCTCGTTGTGGTCGGTGACGGCGATGGCCCCGAGCCCCTGCTCGGCCGCGGTGGCGAGCAGGACCTCCACGGGCGTCGCGCAGTCGCCCGAGTGGTCGGTGTGCATGTGCAGGTCGACGTCGATGGTCTTGCGCGTCGCCAGGCGCGCGCGGATGACGGGGTCACCGGCCGGGTCGTGGCGGCGGGCGACGGCCCGCGCGTAGACCGCTTCCAGGCGGTCCGCCATGTGGCCCCAGTCGAGGCCCGCGCGGACGTCGTCGCCGGCGGCCCGCAGCCGGGTCAGCAGCGCCGGGTCGGCGATCAGCCGGGACAGCTGGGCCGCGCACGTCTGCGGCTCGGCGGTCGCGAAGAGCAGGCCGTGCTCCCCCTCGCCGGTCACCTCCTCGTAGACCGCGAGGGACGAGCAGAGCGGGACGGCCCCCGCCGCGATGGCCCGCTGGACGCCCGCGGGGGACGGTGCGGCGCCGTCGGACGCGAAGACGCACACGTCGGCGGCGGCGAGGACGTCGGCCTCGCTGACGCCGTCGCGCCCGCCGCGCTCGACGAACCGGACCCGCGCGCGCAGGTCGGCGCGCAGCGGCGTCGAGGACGGCCCGCGCTCGCTGAGCACCGTGACCTCGAACGCGAGCGCGGCGTCGACGTGGCGCAGGGCACGCAGGAACAGCCGCAGTGCGCCCCGCTCCTCGCCGTCGATGAACGCGACGCGGACGGGCTCGCCCTCCGTGCGTGCGCGCGGCGCCTCCGCGGTGACGTCGGCGCCCGGCCGCAGCACCTCGTAGCTCCCGGGGAAGTGCCGCTTCAGCAGGTCGGCGGTCGCCTGGAAGCTGGCCAGCCGCGCGTCCAGGCGGCCGAACACGAGGTCGACGAGCTTGCGGGCGACCTGCGTGGCCACGATGCGCTCGGTCGGCTGGTGGAAGGTCCCGATGTTCAGCGCCCGCGAGTGGCGCAGCGCCGCCGAGGCGGTCGACGGCGCGAACGGCTCGTGCACGTGGCAGAGGTCCAGCGGCGCCGTCGTCATCAGCTCCTCGATCGTGCGCGTGACGTCGATCGGCAGCGGGCTGCGGCGCTGGGCGGACACCGGCGCCGGGACGACCTCGCCCACCGCGAGCACGCGCACGCCGTCCGTCGCCTCGGCCCAGAGGTCGCCGCCGCCGCGGATCGCCGCCCGCGACTCGCGGACCAGCCGCAGCGACGTCGACGGCGCGACGATCAGCACCTGGTGCCCGCGCGCGGCGAGCTCGGTCGCCGTCCGGCCGATGAGCGCGTTCAGCTCGTGTCCCGACTCCCATGCGTGCGGGGTGACCTGGGCGATGGACAGCGGTGGCACGGGCACGCCCTGGATCCTATGGGGTGGCGCGGGGCCGCCGAATGGAGCGCCTACGCGCCAACCGGGGGCGGTGGTGGCGCGACCCGTAAGTCGGCGGGGTCGAGGGCGTTGACCCCACATGGTCACCTCGCAGACACCCCGCCGTTCCGTCGTCGGCTCCCCCCGGTCCCGGCGGGGTGGACGGGGCCAGGCCTCCAGCCTCCGTACTCTTCAGCCTCCAATGCCCGGAACCCTCGGTCACCGGATGGCTTGGCGCGACGAGACGACGTTCGTCGGGCGCGACCGCGAACTGCGGCTGTTCGACCGTCTCCTCGACGACGGGGCCCGCTCGTCGGTCGTGTTCTGCCACGGCCCCGGCGGCGTGGGCAAGAGCACGCTGCTGCGCGAGGTCGCCCGTCGCGCCGTGCGCCGCGGTTACACGCCGGTCCTCGTCGAGGGTCGCGACCTGGCCCCGGTCCCCGGGCAGCTCGAGGCCGCGCTCGCCGGCGTCGCGGCCCACGAGCGCCCGCTGGTCATGTTCGACACCTACGAGCGCATGAGCGCCGCCGGGGGCTACCTGCGCTCGCGCGTGCTGCCGGCGCTGCCCGAGGGCGCGCTCGTCGTCGTCGCCGGCCGCCGCGCCCCGGAGCCCGGGTGGCTCGCCGACGGCTGGGAGCACATCACGACCGCGCTCGAGCTCGGGCCGCTCGGTGACGACGAGGCCGCCGCGCTGGTCGCCCAGCACGGCCTGGACGACGCGGCGACCGTCACCTCCCTGGTCCGCTGGGCGAACGGCTCCCCGCTCGCGCTGGCGCTCGGGGCCGAGGCCGCCGCCACCTCCGACGGCGACGCCGACGCCCCCCGGCTCACGGCGCTCGACGACGACCCGGACCTCGCCCAGGCGCTGCTGCAGCGGCTGGCGCGCGCCGAGCTCGACGGCGGTGACCTGGACGTCCTCGCGGTCGCGTCGATCGCCCGCGTCACCTACGCGTCGATGCTGCAGGACGTCCTCCCCGGCACCGACTCCGAGGAGGCCGAGGCGTGGCTGCGCGGCCTCAGCTTCGCCGAGCCGGTCGGCGCGGGCGTGACCCTGCACGACCTCGTCCGCCGTGCGCTCCGGGCGGAGCTGCGCCGCCGCGACCCCGACCGCGAGCGCGAGCTGCGCCGGCGCGTCGCCGACCACCTGTACGCCCGCGCCAGCGCCGGCGAAGGCCGCTTCATGGTCGACCTCGCCGACCTCGTCGACGACCCGATCATCCGCTGGGGCTTCGGGGCCAACACGTCCGCGGCCCACCGCGTCGACCACGTCCGCGCCGGGGACGTCGACACCGCGGAGGAGCTCTTCCTCGCCCGCAAGCAGGGCGCCCACGGCTGGTGGAGCGGGACGCGCCGCTTCTTCGAGGAGGCGCCGCAGCGGATCGTCGTCGCCCGTGACGACACCGACGCGCTGTGCGGCGTCTGCGTGGCCGTCACGCCGCACAACGCGCCCGCGTTCGCCGAGCAGGACCGGGTCCTCGGGCCGTGGCTCGCCCACGCGCGGGCGACCATCCCGGACGGCAACGTCCTCGTCTGGCGCGACGCGATCGACCTCACGACGCCCGCGGACGGTCACGAGGCCTCCCCGGTCGTGGCCATCCTCAACAAGGCCGCGATGCTGCGCTCGGGCCTGGTCAACCAGCGCTGGTCCTACCTGCCGATCGACCCGGACAACCCGATCGCCGCCGCGTTCGCCGCCGCGGTCGGTGCCCGCCACGAGCCGTCGCTCGACGTCGTCTTCTCGACCGGCCGCACCGTCCAGTGCCACATCCTCGATCACGGGGCCGGCGGTGTCCTGGGCATGACGCGGGACGCCGTGTACCGCGAGCTCGGCCTCGCCCCCCCGACGAGCGTGGGGACCGCGCCCCCGCCGCGGGCCGCCGACTTCGAGGACGTCCGCGAGGCGCTGCGGGTCCTGCACCAGCCGCTGGCCCTCGCCGCCTCGCCCCTGGCGTCGGGCACGGGCGCGGCCGACCGTGCCGCCTCGGTGCGAGAGCTCATCACGACCGCCGTGGCGTCGGTCTTCGGCGACTCGGTCGACGAGACGCTGCTGCGCCGCATCATCGAGCGCGGCTACCTGGATCCCCAGGGCGGCCACGAGCTCGCCGCGCTCGAGCTGAACGTCAGCCGCGCGACCTACTTCCGCCGCCTGCGCCGGGCCTGCGACCGCGTCGCCGAGTACGTCATCGCGTCCCGTGCCTGAGCACCCGAGGGGCGACCGTCCCCCGGAACGACGACGGCCCGCGCAGTGGCGGGCCGTCGGTCCTGCGAACTCCGTGAAGCGGTCGGGCTACGACTCGACGGTCTCCGTGGCCGGAGCGACCGGCGCGGCGACGGCGACGTCCGGGGCCTTCTTCGCCGGGACGCGCTTGACCGCAGCCTTCTTGGCCGGTGCCTTCTTGGCGGGCGCCTTCTTCGCGGCAGCCGCCTTGGCGGGCTTCGCCTCGGACGCCTTCAGCGCGCGGCCGGCGAGCTTCTTGCCGGCGTACTTGGCGATGAACTTCTCGGTGTCCAGGCGCGCGATCTCGTCCGGGCGCTGGGTCTGCGGCGACTTCATGAGGTACGACGACGGGCCGTCGACCTGGCCGCCGACGCCGTGGTTCAGCGCGAGCTTGCAGCAGCGGACCGCGTCGATGACGATGCCGGCCGAGTTCGGGGAGTCCCAGACCTCGAGCTTGAGCTCGCAGTTCAGCGGCACGCCGCCGAAGGCGTCGCCCTCGAGGCGGATGTGCGCCCACTTGCGGTCGGTCAGCCACGGCATGTAGTCGGACGGGCCGACGTGCACGTCGTCCGCGGCGAGCTCGACACCGGCGACCGAGGTCACGGCGTTCGTCTTGGAGATCTTCTTGGACTCCAGGCGCTCGCGCTCGAGCATGTTGAAGAAGTCCATGTTGCCGCCGACGTTCAGCTGCGAGGTGCGCTTCAGCGTCACGCCGCGCTCGTGGAACAGGCGGGCGAGCGTGCGGTGCACGATCGTCGCGCCGACCTGCGACTTGATGTCGTCGCCGATGATCGGCAGGCCGGCCTTCTTGAAGCGGTTGTCCCAGTAGGGCTCCCGCGCGATGAAGACGGGGATGCAGTTCACGAAGCCGCAGCCGGCCTCGAGGATCTGCTCCACGTACCACTTGGTGGCGAGCTCGGAGCCGACCGGGAGGTAGGAGACGACGACGTCGGTCTTCGTGTCCTTGAGGATCTGGACGATGTCCGCGGTCTCGCCCTTGGCCTTCTTGATGCGCGTGGCCGGGTACTTGCCGATGCCGTCGTGCGTCATGCCGCGGTGCACCATCACGCCGGTCTTCTTGGGGACCTTGTTCGTGAACTTGATGGTGTCGTTCGGGTCGGCCCAGATCGCGGCGCCGAGGTCCTTGCCGACCTTGGTCGCGTTGACGTCGAACGCCGCCGTGAACTCGATGTCCCGGGGCAGGTAGCCGCCGAGGTCGGTGTGCATGAGCCCACCGATCTCCTCGCCCGACTCCGCGCCCGCGTAGTGGTACACGCCCTGGACGAGGGAGTTCGCGCAGTTGCCGACGCCGATGATCGCGACGCGGACCTTGTCGTGCTGGTAACGACCGCCGCTGCTGCCGTTCGTCGCGGTGGTGCCGTTGGTGGCCGCCGCGCCGTTGCCGTTGATGCTCATGGTTCAGGTAATCCCTTCTCGGAAGTTCGAGACACTCCACCCCGTTCGGGGGGTGGGGTTACAGATTGGACACGACGGTTGGTCGTGCGATCACGCCGGGGGCGCGAGCGCGGCGTCGTCGTCGACGCTCGCGGGGTCCTCGGCGAGCATCACGCTGCGCACGTGCCAGATGCGCTGGAACGTGGTGATGATCGTGAGGACGGCGAGGACGTAGACGGACGCCTCGAGCAGTTCGAAGTCGCCGAGGCCCGCGCCCTTGGCGAACAGCAGGCCGATGCTCAGGATGACGACGCGGATCGCCCGCGACGCGATCCCGACCTTGCACTCCACGCCGAGCGCCTCGGCACGTGCACGGGTGTAGGAGACCATCAGGCTGAAGAGGACGGCCGCAACGGTGGCCGCGACGGCGAGGTCGTCGCCACGGGCGGCGAAGTACGCGCCGACCGCGATCAGGACGATGCCCTCCTCCATGCGGTCGAGCGTCGAGTCCAGGAACGCGCCGAACGGCGAGCCCTTGCCCGACATGCGCGAGTAGCGGCCGTCGAGCGTGTCCATGATCGACCCCGCGATGAACGCGAGGCCGGCGAGGAAGAAGTACCGCTCGAAGATCAGGACGGCGGCGAGGATGTTGCCCGCCAGGCCCGTCAGCGAGATCGCGTTCGGGGTCAGCCGCGACTCGATGAGGGCGTCGCGCATCATCTCGCGGCGGGCGCCGGAGCCGATCGGGGCGGACGGACGGTCGCGGCGTTGGCGTGAGGGCTGCGTGGACATCGCTGCGCGGGAGGGTACGGAGAATCGACGGCGGGCGGGCCCTCGTCGGGCGGACGCCGCGCGGGGGCGGGCGGGCTTCGGGTCCCGCGGCGGTCTACGCGGTGGCTTCGAGCCGCTCGGGCTGGCCGAACGACCACGCCGCCGGACGGGTCTTCGCGAGCCAGCGCGCGCCGGCCAGGCTGACCGCCGCGGTGAGCGCGCCGAGGACCGCGTCCATGATCCAGTGGTTGCCGGTGACGACCACGACCCACGTCATCAGGACGGGGTAGGCGATCCACAGGTACTTGACGACCCTGCGCTTGGCGATGCTGGCGAGCGAGCCGCCGATGATGATCGCGAAGCAGCAGTGCATCGACGGCACCGCGGCGTACGGGTTGAAGAGCGCGGTGACCTTCGTGTCCGAGTGGGAGATCCCGGTGAACTCGGAGACGGTGTCGCGGAAGCCGTACTCCGGGAAGAAGAAGCGCGGGGGCGCGGTCGGGTAGAGGATGTAGCCCGCGAGCGCGATGCCCATCGAGATCATCATCATGTTGCGCACGAAGTAGTAGCGCGCGTTGT
The DNA here is from genome assembly GCF_040581415.1 of Paraconexibacter sp. AEG42_29. Taxonomy (NCBI): domain Bacteria; kingdom Bacillati; phylum Actinomycetota; class Thermoleophilia; order Solirubrobacterales; family Paraconexibacteraceae; genus Paraconexibacter; species Paraconexibacter sp. AEG42_29. The sequence goes on from NZ_CP114014.1 coordinate 257,927, forward strand.
GCACGAGGTAGAGGTAGAAGATCGCCCCGAGCACCACCGTGGTCTGCGCGTTCATGTAGATCAGGCTGGCGATGTCGGTGGTGACGTTCCAGCCGCCGGTCCACTCCTGGATGTCGCGCTCGGTGAAGAAGCCGAGGGTCTGCTCGAGGGAGATCAGCTGCCGCGCGTGCTCGAACGCGGTCGCGGCGCCCTGGCCGTCGTCCACGAATCCGCGCAGGAATCGGTACGCGTAATAGGCCGACCCGAACAGGAACAGCTGGCGCAGGACGTCGATGAACCCCTGGGGGAACAACCGGGCGTAGATGGGGTCCACAACACGAGCGCGCATCCGAGCGGGACATGCTACCGACCCGTGAACGCGATCTGCGACGGCTGCCGTGGATCGCTGCGCGTCAGCAGCGCTCGCCGGTGGCCTTGATGCGCAGCGGCGTGAACGCGATCCCGACGTCGACGTCACCGGCGCGCGTGGCGCGGACGGCGGTCCAGTCGCCGGGCGCCCGGCGCACGCAGGCGCCGCCCGCGGCCTTCCAGTACGGCGTCCACCGGATCCGCACGACCGTCGTCCCGGGCGCCGTCGCCCGCACCCGGAAGCCCTGCGTGGTGACGCGCGTCACCGTCCCGCCGCCGCGGTCGGCGAGCGGTGCGGCGCCGCGCACGCGGAAGACCCGCCAGTGGCGGTCGCGCCACACCGGCTGCAGGTACGGCTGACCGGCCCGGATCAGCGCGGCCTCGTCGTGCGCCGAGTGGTCGAGGTCCACGTCGGGTAGCGCGACGTACCGGACGGCGGCCTTCAGCAGCCAGCGGCGGTAGCGCTCGGGCGTCAGCTCGCCCCCGTAGAAGAGGCCGTTGACCTTGATGTCGAGCTGCCGCTGCCAGCCGCGCGCCAGCGGCACGTGGTTGCCGACCCAGCGCGACTCCCAGTGGTTCGCGGTGAACGGGACCTCGACCCGGAACGTCCGGGCGGCCGCGTCGGGATCGCTGCGCAGGAAGTCGACGACGCCGGTGTAGTAGCTCGCGTGCACCGACGGATCCCCGCTCCCGCGGACCCAGTCGCGGACCGGCGCGGTCCACTGCCAGTAGACGAGGGGGACGGCGAGGACGAGCAGCAGGCGCGGCTGGCGCTGCCACAGCAGGCAGGCCAGGACGGGACCGGCGAGCAGCGTGCCGAGCCGGGTGACGTTCCCGCCCATCGGCGTGTCCAGGACGAAGCTCGCGATCGTCGCGAGGCCGTAGAGGAGGATCGCGTAGCGCAGCACCCGCTCGTCGCGCGGCAGGAACACGACGATCAGCACGAGCCCGAGCAGCGCGGGCCAGAAGCTCGAGGGGACGAACGGCTCCACCCCGCCCTCCGGGAAGACGACCGTCAGCGCCAGCGCGGGGACGACCGCCGCGGCGCCGACCAGCATCGCGTCCCGACGACGGACGGCCATCGAGCGGCTGGGGTCCGGTCGCCGGCCGCCGCCGAGGAACCAGGCGGCGGCGCCGAGCCCGAGGAACAGGCCGGCGACCGGGCTGGCGAACGTCGACGCGGCGGCGGCGAGGCACGCCCAGCCGGGCCGGCGGTGCGTGGCGGCCAGGACGCAGGCCAGCGCGAACGCCACGCCGAGCGCGAACGTCAGCCGGCCGGTGAGGAGGTTCACCGCGGTGGCAGCCGCGAACCACAGCGACCCGATCCGTGCGCCGCGCGCGCCGAAGTGCTCGGCCGCGATCCGCTCGAACAGCCAGGCCGCGGCGACGGCCGCGAGCACGCCCACCACGCGCGGTCCCAGCAGCGCGGCGAGTGGCGGGAACAGCAGGCTGTAGCCCGGCATGTGGTGCCCGCCGTACCAGGCGTTGTCCCACGCGAGGAACCCGTGCTCCTCGAAGAGGCCGGAGCGGTAGGTCTGCGCCGCGAGGTCCGCGCTGGGTGGGTCGATGACCAGGTAGGCCAGCCCGAGCACCACGGCGATGACCCACGCCGGGATGTCGGAGAGGGCAGGACGGTCCACGACGGGCAACCTATCCGTGCGCCCTCGTGGACCGCCGTCCGGCCGCCCCCGAGCTCCGCCGAAGGACCTCGGCCTCCGTCCTCCCCCGGGCGGTGAATGTCGATTCACCGGGGTGGGAGCCGTGCGATCCACCGGTGAGAGCCGCCACCCCGCCGTGAATGCCGATTCACCGGGGTGGGAGCCGTGCGATTCACCAGTCGCGCCCGCGAGGGTCGTGCGGCGTCACGCCAACGGATCGAGCGACCGGACCCCGAGACGCAGCACGCGCCCGTCCGGCGTGGTCAGCGCCTCGCCCGCGTGCGGGCCGTCCAGCAGGCGGGCCAGTCCCGGCGCGAGCCGTCGCGCCCGCTGCGGCGCGCCGCCGGCCGGGGCCTGCAGCAGCAGGCCGTCCGGGTCGCGATCATCGGCCACCAGGGTCGCGGTCGCCACGCCGTCCGCGAACGCGCCCAGCGGGAGCGGCGCAGGGTGCGCCGGTCGCTCGGGGGTGGCAGCGGGCAGCCCGATCGCGCTCAGCAGCGTCCGCAGCGCCGGGTTCCCCGCCTCGCTCGTGACGCAGGCGACCGCGACGCGCCGGTCGGCCGGGTCGAGCACCATCAGGGTCCGCGTCCCGCCCCAGCTGCCGTGGTGCCCGAGGAGGACACGGCCCGCCGTGGTCCAGCGCTCGAGGCCCGCGGTCCAGCCCCAGCCGTCCGCGATCTCCGCACGGGGCTCGCGCAGCGCGGGTGTCGTGGCGAGCGCCTCGAGGAGGCCGCGGCCGAGCCACGCGATCGACGGCAGGTCCGCGGTCAGCCCGCCGGAGGCGCGGCGGGCGGGCGCGAAGGGGGCGACGTGCCGGACGAGCCGCCCGCGTGCGGTCAGCAGGTGGCCGGCGAGGTCGGCCTCCCCGAACCCGATGCCGCCGGCGTTCGGGAGCGCGGCGAGCGTCGCGGCGGCGGTGACCTCGGTCGGCTCACCCGTCGCCCGCCGCAGGACCCCGTCGAGCCACCAGAAGCCGACGTTCGAGTACCGGAACGGGGACCGCATCGGGCAGAGCCCGGCCGCGGCGATCCGCCCGGCCAGCGCGGCGGCGTCCGGCGGCGCACCGGTCAGCCAGTCGACGCCGGCGAGCTCGAGCGGCAGGCCCGCGGTGTGCGAGAGCAGGTCGGCGACGGTCGCGCCCGCGGTGTCCGCACCCTTCCCGCCCTCGCTCCCGCTCGCACCGCCCTCGCGCTCGCTCCCGCCGCCGCCGCCGTGCCCGGTCCCGCCGCCGCGCCCGGTCCCGCCGCCGCCCGCAGCGAGCGGATCGTCCAGCCGCAGGCCGCCGGCGGCCACGAGCCGGTGCACCGTCAGTGCCGTCACCGTCTTGGTGATCGACGCGACCCGCACGCGCAGCGCCGGGTCGACCGCCGCCCCTGCCCCCGCCCAGGCGACGAGGTCGGCGTCCCCGTCCAGGACGCAGACCGCGGCGGCAGGCAGGTCGCCGCGACCGTGGACGGCGTCGACCAGCGTCTGCAGCCCCGGGTCGTGACGGGCCGCCGGCGGCACGACGGGCGTCAGCCGGCGAGGAAGGCCGCGACCGTGTCGACCACGTCGGGCCGATCGAGCCACGGCCAGTGGCCGGCGTCGGGCAGGTGCACGACCTCCGCGCCCGGGATCGCCGCGCCGTAGTCGTCCGCGAAGCCCGGCGTGATGTACGGATCCCCGTCGCCCCACAGCACCAGCGTCGGGCAGGCGATCGTCCCGAGCCCCGCCCCCGCAGCGACCAGGGCCTCGGGGTCGCCGCTGCGATAGAGCCGCAGGATCGCGCGCTGCGTCCCGAGGTCGAACTGCTCGGCCACCGCGTCGATCCACGGCTGCGGCAGCTTGCCCTTCTTCACGTTCGACTCGCGGGTGATCACGCCGATGGTGAAGCGGTTGATGGCGCCCATCAGCAGCTCGCCGACGACCGGCCGCCGCCAGGCCCGGGCGACGCGGTGCCAGCGGTACCCGGGCAGCAGCGGGAGCGCGTTCATGATCACCAGGCGCTCCACGCGCGCCGGGTCCAGCTGCGCCAGGATCAGGCCGACGGCGCCCCAGTCGTGGACGACGAGCTTGAAGCGGTCGATCCCGCGATCGGCGAGGAACGTCTGCAGCCACGGGGCGTAGCGGTGCATCGTGTAGTCGCCGTCGCCGCGCTTGCCGGACCGGCCGAATCCCGGCAGGTCGGGGGCGATCCCGCCGATGCGCTCGAGGAACGGGACCCAGTCGTCGGCGCTCGTCGGCACGCCGTGGACGTAGAGGACAGGGACGTCCCCCTCCCCGGCGGCGTCGAGCCAGAAGACGGGTTCGCCGGCGAGCTCGCCGTGGTGCGGGGTCACGTCGGGCATCGAGGCAGGCAAGATACTCGGCAATGGCCATCCTGCTGCTCGGTGAAGCGCTCGTCGACCTCGTCTGCGAGGAGCCCGTCGCCTCGATCGCCCACGCGCCCGCCTTCGTCCCGCACGTCGGCGGCTCGCCCGCGAACGTCGCGATCACGGCGGCGCGGCTCGGTGCGCGCGTCGCGCTGGCCGGTGGGGTCGGGGCGGACGCGTGGGGCGCATGGCTGCTCGAGCGGATCGGCGCGGAGGGCGTCGACACGAGCCTGCTGGCGACGCTCCCGGGCCAGGCGACAGCTGTCGCCTTCGTCGCGGTCGATGCGGACGGCGAGCCCGACTTCCTGATCCATGCGGGGGCGGCCTCGGCGGCGATGGCCGCGCTCGCGGAGCGCCTGCCGGCCGCGGTCGGCGGGGCCGACGCGCTCGTCCTCACCACGGGCACGATGGTCGACGAGGAGGAGCGCGCGGTGACGCTCGCGGCCCGCGACGCCGCGCTCGCGGGCGGCGTCCCCGTCGTCTACGACCCGAACCTCAGGCCCGGACGCTGGGCCAACACCGCCCGCGCGGTCAGCGTCGCCCGCGGCTGCGTCGAGGACGCGTTCCTCGTGAAGTGCAGCCACAGCGAGGCCACCGCGCTGACCGGCGAGGAGGACCCGGCCGCCGCCGCGCAGGCGCTGCTGGCCGGCGGTGCGCAGCACGTGGTGGTGACGCTCGGACCCGCGGGCGCCCTGCTGCGCGGGCCGGGCCTGCGGCTGGACGTCCCCGGCGTGCCGGCCCGGACCCGCGATGCGACCGGCGCCGGCGATGCGGTCACCGGGGTCCTGCTCGGCCAGCTCGCCGCGAGCGACTTCTACCCGCCGACGCTGGCGGCGGCGCTGCCGGCGGCGGTGGCGGCGTCAGCCGCGGTGACGGAGGTCTGGGGCGCCCTGGCCTGACCCGGGTCCGGGCTCTCTCCATCGGCCCACCCGCGCCGAGACCCGTGTTTCATCACCCAGTCCGATGCCCGTCGGGTTCGGCATCATGGGGGCGTGGGCGAGGTCGTCATCATCACGAGCCTCGAGCTCACGGACGCAGCGCTGATCGTGGCCCCGTCCCGCCCCGCTCCGGATGGCCTGCGCGTCGACCGCAGCCCCGACGTCGCGCTGAGCCGCGAGCTCTACCGGACGATCGGCGCCGACTACCGTTGGACCGACCGCCTGCCCTGGGACGAGGACGCCTGGGTCGCGCACCACGCCCGTGTGGAGACCTATGTCGCCCGCCTCGGCGACGCCGTCGCCGGCTACTACGAGCTCGACGTCGCCGCCGGCAGCGCCGAGGTGAGCATCTTCGGGCTGCTGGCCCACGCCCGCGGGACGGGGCTCGGTGGCCACCTGCTGGCCGACGCCCTGCGCCGCGGGCTGACCCTGGCGCCGCGGGTCTGGCTGCACACCTGCACGGACGACGACCCGCGCGCCCTGCCGAACTACCGGGCGCGCGGGCTGCGGGTCTTCGACGTCCGTCCCGCCTGAGCCGCGGCGCTCAGATCGCCGCGTGCTCCATGCCTGGGGCGACCTCGATCTTCCGGTCGACCTGGTGCATGTAGCGGTACCAGGTCACCAGCGCCATGACGACGTACGCGCCGAGGAACACGTACAGCGCAGGCAGCGACCAGTCCGACTGGGCGGACGCGACGGCCAGCTTCTCGGCCGGGTCCTTCGCCGCCTTCACCGCGGCGGCGACGTCGAGCGACGACTGCCGGAACGCGACCTGGATCAGGAAGCCGCCGAACGCGCCGATCGCGCCGGCGATGCCGATCACCGCGGCAGCCTGGCGCTTGTAGTTGATCAGCAGCGCGCCGGCCTCCTGGCCGGTCCTCTTGGCCTCCTTGCGCCCGAGGCCCGCGAAGATCGCCGGGATCATCCGGTACGTCGAGCCGTTGCCCATGCCGGCGAACAGGAAGATCACCATGTAGGCGCCGAAGAAGATCCCGAAGCTGTGCTCGTTCACCCCGACGATCGCGAGGATCGTGAACAGGCCCATGCCGACGAAGCACGCGAGCGTGACGCGGGCGCCGCCGATGCGGTCCGACATCCAGCCGCCGAACGGCCGCGCGACGGACCCGATCAGCGCGCCGACGAAGCCCAGGCCGGCGAGGTAGGTCGCGATGAACGGATGCCCGGCGAGGAACTCCGGGAACGTGTTCTTGATCACGAGCGGCAGCGCGAACGAGTAGCCGATGAACGAGCCGAAGGTGCCGATGTAGAGCAGCGACATCACCCAGGTGTCGGTGTGCGAGAGGGCGCGGGTGTAGGACGACGTGTCGGCCTTCGCCTGCGTGAGGCTGTCCATGTAGCGCCACGCCCCGAACGCGGCGAACAGGATCAGCGGGATCCACATCAGCCCGGCGTAGGCGAGGTTGACCTCGTGCACCGGCAGCTTCACGGCCGCGCCGGAGACCCCGATGATCAGGACCAGCGGCACCAGCAGCTGCGCCGTCGCCACCCCGAGGTTGCCGCCCGCCGCGTTCAGGCCGAGCGCCAGGCCCTTCTTGCCCTCCGGGTAGAAGAACGAGATGTTCGCCATCGACGAGGAGAAGTTGCCGCCGCCGAACCCGGCCGTCGCGGCACAGGCGAGCAGCACCCAGAACTGCGTGTCGTGGGACTGGCCCGCGAGCCATCCGCTCGGGACGACCGTGGCCAGCAGCACGCAGGGGATCAGCAGCAGCGACGCGCTGATGCCGGTCCAGAGCCGGCCGCCGAAGCGGGGGACCGCGAACGTGTAGGGGATCCGCAGGAAGGAGCCGATCAGGTTCGGGACCGCGGTCAGCCAGAACAGCTCCGAGAGCGACAGCGTGATCCCGGCATTGGCCAGGTTCAGCACGATGATCGTCCAGAGGACCCAGACGCTGAACCCGATGTTCTCCGCGAAGATCGAGAAGATCAGGTTCTTGCGGGCGATCTTCTTGCCCGTGGCCTCCCAGAACGTCGGGTCCTCCGGGTCCCAGTGGTCGATCCAGCGCCCGCGGCTGCTCGATCCGGGTGCCGGGGCGCCGGCGACGGGAAGGTCTGTCTCGGGTCTGACGGTGGTGCTCATGCGGAGGTCTCCAGAGGGGCGGTCACGGGGCTCTCCACGAAGCTAGACCGCATGAAATGGGGCCTCTACGACATCCGGTCGAAGGTTCCCCGACCGCTTCCACCGGGCGGTCGAATCCGAACCGGTCGGTTCAACAACGACGGCCCGCGGCTGTCCGAACGGCGCCGCAGGGGGACGCCGCGCAAGATCTACTACACTGCCACTAAGATTTCGTAGCAGCGAACGAGACAGCCCCCGCGGCGCCCCTCGAACCTCACCGTCACACCGTCCCCAAGGAGCACCCTCCCATGGCCAAGACCATCGGCATCGACCTCGGAACCACCAACTCGTGCATGGCCGTCCTCGAAGGCGGCGAGCCGACCGTCATCGAGAACGCGGAGGGCGGCCGCACCACGCCGTCGGTCGTGGCCTTCGCGCAGAGCGGCGAGCGCCTCGTCGGCACCGTCGCCAAGCGCCAGGCGGTCACGAACCCGCAGAACACCATCTTCTCCGTCAAGCGCTTCGTCGGCCGCAAGGAGGCCGAGGTCCGCGAGGAGGAGTCGATGGTCCCCTACAAGGTCGTCGCCGGCCCGGGTGGGGACGCGCGCATCGAGGCCGACGGCAAGCAGTACTCGCCGCCGGAGATCAGCGCCATGATCCTCGCGAAGCTGAAGGCCGACGCCGAGGCGTACCTGGGCGAGACCGTCGACAGCGCGGTCATCACCGTCCCGGCGTACTTCAACGACGACCAGCGCCAGGCCACGAAGGACGCGGGCAAAATCGCCGGCCTCGAGGTCAAGCGCATCATCAACGAGCCGACCGCCGCGTCGCTCGCCTACGGCCTCGACAAGGAGGCCGACCAGACGATCCTCGTCTTCGACCTCGGCGGCGGCACCTTCGACGTGTCCGTCCTGGAGATCGGCGACGGCGTCTTCGAGGTCAAGTCGACCGCGGGCGACAACCACCTCGGCGGCGACAACTTCGACAAGAACATCGTCGACTGGCTCGCGGGCGAGTTCCGCAAGAGCCAGGGCATCGACCTCACGCAGGACCCGATGGCCCTGCAGCGCCTGTACGAGGCGGCCGAGAAGGCCAAGATCGAGCTGTCGAGCTCGCAGGAGTCGCAGATCAACCTGCCGTTCATCACGGCTGACGCGACGGGCCCGAAGCACCTCGACGTCCGCCTGACCCGCTCGAAGCTCAACGAGCTCGCGACCCCGCTGATCGATCGCATCGTCGCCCCGGTCCGCCAGGCTCTCGACGACGCCAAGGACAAGGGCGCGTCGAACATCGACCACGTCGTCCTCGTCGGCGGCATGACCCGCATGCCCGCCGTGCAGGAGAAGGTCAAGGAGCTCACCGGCAAGGAGCCGCACCGCGGCGTCAACCCGGACGAGGTCGTGGCCGTCGGCGCCGCCATTCAGGCCGGCGTCCTGTCCGGTGACGTCAAGGACGTCCTGCTGCTCGACGTGACCCCGCTGACGCTCGGCATCGAGACCAAGGGCGGCGTCATGACGAAGCTCATCGAGCGCAACACCACGATCCCGACGCGCAAGTCGGAGATCTTCTCCACGGCCGAGGACAACCAGCCCTCGGTCGAGATCCACGTCCTCCAGGGCGAGCGCGAGATGGCGACGTACAACAAGTCGCTCGGCAAGTTCCAGCTGACCGGCATCCCGCCGGCGCCGCGCGGCATCCCGCAGGTCGAGGTCGGCTTCGACATCGACGCCAACGGCATCCTGTCCGTGTCGGCGAAGGACCTCGGCACCGGCAAGGAGCAGAAGATCGAGATCAAGGCCGGCGGCGGCCTCTCCGACGAGGAGATCAAGGCGATGGTCTCCGACGCGGAGACGAACGCCGAGGCCGACAAGAAGGCGCGTGAGCTGGCCGAGGCCCGCAACAACGGCGAGTCGGCGGCGTACGCCAACGAGCGGCAGCTGAAGGAGCTCGGCGACGCGGTCGACGAGTCCTCCCGCACCGAGATCGAGGAGGCCATCAAGGCCGTCCGCGAGTCGCTCACGTCCGACGACGCGGCCGAGATCAACGCGAAGACCGAAGCGATGCAGAGCGCGTTCCACAAGGTCTCCGAGGCGATGTACGAGAAGGCCCAGGCCGCGCAGGCGTCCGGCGAGCCGTCGCCGTTCCCCGGCGGCGAGACCACCGGCGCGGACGCCGACGTCGAGGAGGACGTCGTCGACGCCGAGGTCGTGGACGAGGGCCGGTAGCCCGATGTCCGCCGCTGATCAGAACCCTGCCGGCGAGGCCGTCCCCGACGGCCCGCTGGTGGACCCGGAACCGGCGCCAGACGCAGCCGATCCCGCCGTCGACGGCGGTATCGACCCGCGCATCGCCGACGGTGAGGCCGCGGACGCTGCTGCCCCGGTCGCGGCCGAGGACGGCTCCACCGGCGCGCTGGCGTCCGACGACACCCCGGACGCGGAGGCAGCCGCCGCGGGCGGGGACGCCCCCGCCGACGCCCCGGCCCCCGAGCCCGACTACCAGGACCTGTACCTGCGGTCGGCGGCGGAGATGGACAACCTGCGCAAGCGGGCCCGTCGCGACGTCGGCGCCGCCGAGGCCCGCGGGGTCGCGAAGCTCGCGAAGGAGCTGCTGCCCGCGCTCGACAACCTCGACCGGGCGCTCGCGGCCGCGGAGGCGGCTGACGGCGACGCCGAGCACACGCTCACGCGCGGCATCCGGCTGGTCCAGAACGAGCTGACCGCCGCACTGACCCGCGTCGGCATCACCGTCGAGATCCCGCTCGGCGCGCCGTTCGACCCCCACCGGCACGAGGCGCTGACGCAGATGCCGAAGGAGAACACCCCGCCGGGTCTCGTCATCGACGTCTACCAGCCCGGCTACGTCTACGGCGACGCCGTTCTGCGCGCCGCGAAGGTGGTCGTGTCGGCGTAGGCCGGCGCGTCCAGGACAGCATGGCCCGCGAAGACCTGTACAAGGTGCTCGGCGTCGACAAGAAGGCGTCGCCCGAGGAAGTCAAGAAGGCGTACCGCAAGCTCGCCCGCCAGTACCACCCGGACCGCAACCCGGACAACAAGAGCGCCGAGGAGCGCTTCAAGGAGGTCCAGGGCGCGTACGACGTGCTCGGGGACGCCGAGAAGCGCAAGCAGTACGACCGCGGCGGCCTGTCCAGCCTGTTCGGTGGCGGCGCGCCGGGCGGTGCCCCGGGCGGCGGCTTCGCCGGGGGTGCGGGCCCGCAGGACTTCGGCGGGATCTCCGACATCCTCTCGAACCTCTTCGGCAACGCTCCGGGCGGTCCGCCCGGCGGCGGGAAGGGCGGCCAGCGGCGTCAGCGGCCGGAGAAGGGCCGCGACGTCGAGACGTCGGTCCAGGTCACGTTCCAGCAGGCGATGGAGGGCGTCCAGGTCTCGCTGACCGTCCCGACGGCCCAGACCTGCGGCACCTGCCGCGGGGCGGGGACGAAGCCCGGCACCTCCCCGATCATGTGCCCGCGCTGCCAGGGCCGCGGCGTGGAGGCGCAAGGCCAGGGCGTCTTCTCGATCTCGACGCCGTGCTCGCAGTGCGGTGGCGGCGGGACGATCATCGAGGACCCGTGCGCGACCTGCCGCGGCAGCGGCTCGATCCGGACGGTCAAGAAGTACCGCGTGAACATCCCGCCGGGGGTACGCGAGGGATCCAAGGTCCGCATCAACGGCAAGGGCGAGGCCGGCATCAACGGCGGCCCGCCCGGGGACCTGTTCGTCCTCACGCACGTGGAGAGCTCCTCGATCTTCGACCGCAAGGGCGACAACGTCGAGGTCGAGGTCCCCATCACCTTCCCCGAGGCCGCGCGCGGTGCCGAGGTCGAGGTCCCGACGCTGAACGGCCGCAAGAAGCTCCGTGTCCCGGCCGGGACCAGCTCAGGGACGGTCCAGCGGCTGCGCGGCGAGGGGCCGGCGAAGCTCGGCGGCGGCGGCCACGGCGACATCCACTACCGCTTCGTGATCGACGTCCCGTCGGACCTCTCCAAGGAGCAGTCCGACGCGGTCGACAAGCTCTCCAAGGCCACGAAGGGCGATCCGCGGTCGCGGCTGTTCGCAGCGACGACCGAGGGCGCCGGCCAGAGCAGCGGCAAGGGCAAGGGCGGCAAGAGCGAGGGCTGATGTCAGATCAGGACCCACCACGGCGGACGACGCGCACCACCACGCGGATCACGATCTCCGACGATCGCGGTGTCTTCATGATCTCGGTCGCGGCCGAGCTCGCGGAGATGCACCCGCAGACGCTGCGCATGTACGAGCAGCGGGGCCTGATCGAGCCGCAGCGCTCCGCCAAGGGCACACGGCTGTACTCGCAGTCGGACGTCGAGAAGCTCCGGCGGATCCAGGAGATGACCGGCGACCTGGGACTCAACCTCGCGGGTGTGGAGCGCGTCCTCGAGCTCGAGGAGCAGCTCGAGCGGGCCACGGCCCGCCTGCAGGCGCTCGAGCAGCGCTCGTCGGAGATGCGCGCCGAGATGGAGCAGGAGATCGAGGCCGTCCGGAGGTCGTTCCGGGCCGAGATCGTCCCGTACCGCCCGCAGCCGGACATCCTGCCGGCGCCGCGCCGTGAGCCGCCGAGCGGCGGGCGCCGCATCCGCATCGACCGCGACTGAGCACGCGCACCGAGCGCCGGCCCGGCGCTCATCTGAAACCTCTGCAGCGCGGCGTGCGCCGACTCTGGCCGCACGCTGACGCCGGCCGGATGTTCGTGCGCCGACTTGGGAGGAAGCAGCGGCCGGATTGGGTAGTGCGATGACATGAGCGACGCGTCCGCGACCCCGACCACCCCGCCCGCAGAACCGGCGCCGCCGGTCGTGACCTTCGAGGACGTCGGCAAGGCCGAGCCGGTCGCCGGTCCGCCGACCGAGCCGGCCGCCCCGTGGCCCCCCGCGCCGACCGGGCCGTCGAAGACCGAGCGCCTGCTGGACCGCACCGAGGTCCTGCTCGACAAGGGTGCGCGTCAGGCGGGGCGCGGCCTGCGGGTCATCGTCCGCGAGCTCTCTGAGCGGCGCGGCCTGCGCACCGTCCTGCTTGGCCTGCTCATCACCCTGCTCGGCCTGCACCTGGGCTCCGGGTCGGCGCTCTCGGTCCCGCTGATCGTCCTCGGCGTGGGCATGCTGATCGTCGGCGCGATGGGCCCGCGCTTGCGCGGCCACGTCGGCCTCGACTTCGGCCCCGAGGGCACCGCGATCACGATGCACACCCACATCGCGCCCCCCGGTCGCCGGCTGGCCGCCGAGCCCGGCGAGGCGTCCGTCATCCAGCTGCCGCCGCGCCCGCACATCTCGCTGGTCCCGACCACGCCGCGCAAGCAGGCGACCGATCCGGCGCAGAGTCCGCCCGAGGCGGTCGGCAGCGTCGAGCCGGCCGACGCCGACGTGGTCGAGTCGACCGGCGAGACCGTCGAGATCGACGTCGCGCAGCTGCGCAAGCTGCTGGCCGACGCGGACCGCGCCGCCGGCTGAGCCGCGGCGCGCCCGGTCAGACGTTCCCGCGCGTCGGGGTGTCCTCGCCCTGCTCGCGGACCAGGTCGGCGCGGGCCGGGTTGTCCTTCGGCAGGTCGTGCGCCGTGATGTCGTCGTGCACCTCCGGCGTGTCGCCGGCCGCGGACTCGTCGTCCGGGGTGGCAGGCCCGAGCGGCTCCTCGGCCTCGGAGTCGTGCGGCGGGGCGTGCTTGTCGTCGTTGCTCATGCTGCCGGTGTGCCCGGGGGCCCAGGTCGGCAACCGCCCGTGGCCTCAGTCGGCCTTGAAGGAAAATCTCAGTCGAGTACACTGAGATCACGATGAACGCCGATCGCTTCACCATCAAGACGCAAGAGGCTCTCCAGCAGGCGACCACGCTCGCCGAGGACCGCCGCAATCCGCAGGTCACGCCGGAACACCTGCTCGCCGTGCTGCTCGAGCAGGACGGCGGGATCGTCGCGCCGCTGCTGGCGAAACTCGGGGTCGACACGTCCGCCATCCGCGCGCAGCTGGCCGGCGCCCTGTCCGCGCTGCCGACCATGTCCGCCGGTGGGGGCGAGGTGAGCGGCGCCGCGTCGGAGCTGCTCCAGGTCGTCCGCGCGTCCGAGCACGAGATGCGCGAGCTCAAGGACGAGTTCATCTCCACCGAGCATCTGCTGCTGTCGCTGGCCGGCCACAACTCCAAGGCCGGCGACGCCCTGCGCGCCGCCGGGGTCACGAAGGCCGATCTGCTGACGGCGCTGACCGAGGTCCGCGGCTCCAGTCGCGTCACGGGCCAGAATCCCGAGGACACGCTGCAGGCGCTCGACAAGTTCGGCGTCGACCTCACCGCGGCCGCCGCGGACGGCAAGCTCGACCCGGTCATCGGCCGCGACGAGGAGATCCGCCGCGTCATCCAGGTGCTCTCGCGCCGGACCAAGAACAACCCGGTGCTGATCGGCGAGCCCGGCGTCGGCAAGACCGCCATAGCCGAAGGCCTCGCGCAGCGCATCGTCGACCGCGACGTGCCGAAGTCGCTCGAGGACCGGCGCGTGGTCGCGCTCGACGTGGGCGGGCTGGTCGCGGGTGCGAAGTACCGCGGCGAGTTCGAGGAGCGGCTGAAGGCCGTCCTGAAGGAGGTCAAGGAAGCCGCGGGTCAGGTCATCCTCTTCATCGACGAGCTGCACACGATCGTCGGTGCGGGCAGCGCGGAGGGCGCGGTCGACGCCGCGAACCTGCTGAAGCCGATGCTCGCGCGCGGCGAGCTGCGGGCCGTCGGCGCGACGACGCTGGACGAGTACCGCAAGTACGTCGCCAAGGACCCCGCCCTCGAGCGGCGCTTCCAGCCCGTCAACGTCGACGAGCCGACGGTCGAGGACACCATCGCGATCCTCCGCGGTCTCAAGGAGCGCTACGAGGACCATCACGGCGTCACGATCCAGGACGCCGCGCTGATCGCCGCCGCCACGCTCAGCCACCGCTACATCGCCGATCGCTTCCTGCCGGACAAGGCCATCGACCTGATCGACGAGGCGTCGGCCGGCCTGCGGATCGAGCAGGACTCCGTCCCCGTCGAGATCGACGAGGTCGACCGCCGCATCATGCAGCTGGAGATCGAGCGCACGTCGCTCGCGAAGGACTCCGACGACGCGTCGGTGCAGCGCCTGGCCACGCTCGACCGCGAGCTCGCGGAGCTGCGCGAGAAGGCCGACGCGATGCGCGCCGAGTGGCAGGGCGAGAAGGACGCCATCGACGCGGTCGCCGAGGTCAAGGCGCGGCTGCAGGCCGCGCACCAGGACATCGAGAAGGCACAGCGCGAAGCGGACCTGCAGCGCGCCGCCGAGCTGCGCTACGGCGTCATCCCGGAGCTCGAGGCCGAGCTCGCCAAGGTCGAGGAGCGCACCACGGGGGCGGGGACGGACGGCTTCCTGAGCGACGTCGTCGACGCTGAGGACATCGCGGCGATCGTCGCACGGTGGACCGGCATCCCGGTCAGCCGGATGCTGGAGGGCGAGGTCGAGAAGCTCGTCCACATGGAGGACCGGCTGCACCGGCGGGTCGTCGGCCAGGACGAGGCGGTCGCCGCGGTCAGCTCGGCGCTGCGCCGTGCGCGGGCCGGCCTCAGCGACCCCGACCGGCCGATCGGCAGCTTCCTCTTCCTGGGGCCGACGGGCGTCGGCAAGACGGAGCTCGCGCGGGCCCTCGCCGAGTTCATGTTCGACAGCCAGGACGCGATGGTCCGGATCGACATGTCCGAGTACATGGAGAAGCACTCCGTCGCGCGGCTGGTCGGGGCGCCCCCCGGCTACGTCGGCTATGAGGAGGGCGGGCAGCTCACCGAGGCGGTGCGCCGCAAGCCGTACGGCGTGATCCTGCTCGACGAGATCGAGAAGGCCCACCCGGACGTCTTCAACGCGCTGCTGCAGGTGATGGACGACGGCCGCCTCACCGACGGCCAGGGCCGCACCGTCGACTTCAAGAACGCCGTGCTGGTGATGACGTCGAACGTCGGCGCGGGGGCCCTCGGGGGCTTCCAGGCGGCGGTCGAGGCGACCTTCAAGCCCGAGTTCATCAACCGGCTGGACGACATCGTCGAGTTCCACGCCCTGGACCGCGAGCAGCTCTCCACGATCGTGGACCTGCAGGTCGAGCGGCTGGTCCGCCGGGTCCGCGAGCGGGACATCGAGGTCGTGCTGAGCGATGACGCGCGCGTCCTGCTCGGTGACCTCGGCTACGACCCGACGTACGGCGCGCGCCCGCTGAAGCGGACGATCCAGAAGCGCTTGGTCGACCCGCTGGCGCTGGCGATCCTGGACGGGACGTTCGGCCCCGGGGACACGGTGTCGGTCGAGGCCGGCGACGGGGAGCTCGTGCTCACCCGGGCCGATCGCGCAGAAGTTCTCTCGCCGCCCGCGTAAGTCCTGGGTGGGGAGCCGGTTGGAGAGACATCCAACCGCCGGCGCAGCGCCGGCTCCCCACCGAAAGGACTCACCGTGCCCCGCCTGAACCGCCGTCCGTCGCCCTCCATGGTCGTCGCGCTGCTCGCCCTGTTCGTCGCCCTGGGCGGCAGCTCGTACGCCGCCGCCCAGCTTGCGAAGAACAGCGTCGGCTCCGCCACCATCAAGAACGGCCAGGTGAAGAGCGTCGACCTCGCCTCCTCCTCGGTCACGTCGGCAAAGGTCAAGGATCGCTCGCTGCTCGCGAAGGACTTCAAGGCCGGGCAGCTGCCCGCCGGCAAGGCCGGGGCCGCCGGTGCCCCGGGGGCTCCGGGGCCGAAGGGCGACCAGGGCGCGCCTGGCGCTCCCGGCGCGAACGGCGCCGCGGGCGAGCGCGGCCCGAGCAACGCCTCGGCGCTGAAGAAGGCCACGCACAACGTCGGCGTCGTCCCGGCCAGCCAGACCGTCGGCTCGATCAGCCTGCCGGCCGGCTCGTACACCTTCGCCGCCAAGCTCGTGCTCGAGAACACGGGCGGCGCCTCGGTGCCGGCCTGCATGGTGTCCAGCGTCGTGAACAACGTGCTCGTCCCGTTCGACCAGACCGTGCTGCCGGTCGCGGCGAACGCGATCAGCCAGTTCACGATGGGCGGTGCCTTCACGCTGACCGACACGACGACGGTGTCCCTGCGCTGCGCGAAGTCCGCCGGCGCGGACACCTACACGGTCACGAACGCAAGCCTCGTCGCGACGCAGGTCGGCGCCCTCGTGGGGTAGGCGCCGCGCGCACGACGCGGGACAGTCACGGCACGGGCCTCACCAACGGGTGGGGCCCGTCGTCGTGCGCCGCCGCCGGACGATCAGGTCGGGCGGACGTTGACCACGACCGTGAAGAACAGGAACGGGCTCTTGCTCGTCCCGCGGCGATACGTCTTCGACGAGTCGAACTGCAGCTTCCATGCGCCGCGCCGGGGGGCGAACGGGAACAGCTTCCGCTTCGCGGTCCGGGCGATCGTGCCGCACCTTCCCTTCGCCGTCCCCAGGCGGACGGTCTGCTGGACCCTGCCGTTGTCCGGGCGGACGTAGTGCACGTAGACCGGCGTCGGGGGCTTCGCGGCGTCCGACAGGCCGAAGCCGAAGAACGAGAACCGCACCCGGAGCGACCGCGGGTCGCCCGAGGCCGGCGCGAAGTCCGCGAGCAGCCGGGACACGGTGAACGTCGTCTTCGCCGTGTTCGCGCCCTCCTGCAGGCCGAGGAGGAACGTCTGCTGCCGGTCCCGGGGCCGCAGGCGCGGCGACGCGAACGAGCCGCTGACGTTGCCGGCGGCGTCCGTCGAGCCCGTGCCGCCCGGGAGCGGCTGCCCGTCGAGCGTCACCTGGTACTGCGCGTTCGGCGTGAATCCGCTGCCGCTCAGACGGACGGTGTCCTTCCGCGTGCCCGCGTCCGCGTAGCACCCGCGGTCGACCGCGATCGAGGCTGCCGCGGCGACCGATGGAGCCGCGGCGAACAGGAGCAGCAGCGGCAGGAAGACGATCAGGCGGGACCTCATGGGCCAACGATGGTAGAACGCGGGGGTACACGCGGTCGACCCCACTGGAGAATCCATGCCCACGTACATCATGCTTTCGACCCTCACCCCCGAGGGCGTGCAGACGATCAAGAACAACCCGGCGCGCATTCGCGAGGTCAACAGCGAGATCGAGCAGCTCGGCGCCACGGTCAAGGCGCAGTGGGCGACGCTCGGCCGCTTCGACTTCATCAACGTCGTCGAGGCGCCGGACGAGGCGACGATGGCCCGCGTCTCCCTCGAGCTCGGCTCGCGCGGGACGGTGCGCTACGAGACGCTGTCGGCGATTCCCGTCGACGAGTTCATCGCCTCGCTCTGAGCGGGGGCAGCCGAACATCGTGAAGGTTCTCGTCGTCGGCGGCGGCGGGCGCGAGCACGCCATCGTGCGCGCGCTCGCCCGCTCCCCGCAGTCCCCCGAGCTGCTCTGCGCACCGGGCAACCCGGGGATCGCCGCCGAGGCGGAGCTGCTCCCGATCGCCGTCACCGACGTCGACGCCCTGGTGGCGGCGGCGCGCGGCGCGGCGGTCGACCTCGTGGTCGTAGGCCCCGAGGCGCCGCTCGTGGCCGGCCTCGTCGACGCGCTGCAGGCGGAGGGCATCGCCGCCTTCGGGCCGTCCGCGGCCGCCGCGCAGCTGGAGGCGTCGAAGGAGCACGCCAAGGAGGTGATGGGCGCCGCCGGTGTCCCGACCGGCGGCTGGTCGTCGGTCGACTCCGTCGACGCGGGGATGGCCGCGATCGCCTCGTACCCCGCGGTCCTGAAATACGACGGGCTGGCGGCGGGCAAGGGCGTCGTCATCGCCGAGGACGAGGCGACGGCACGGGCCACGCTCGAGGACTTCCTCGTCGGCCAGAAGTTCGGCACGGCCCGCGTGGTGATCGAGGAGTTCCTCGACGGCGAGGAGCTCTCGCTGCTCGCGCTCTGCGACGGGGTCCGCGCGATCCCGCTCGCCCCCGCGCAGGACTACAAGCGGATCTTCGACGGGGACGCGGGACCGAACACCGGCGGGATGGGCTCGTACTCGCCGGTCGTCGGGATCGACAACGCCGAGGCCACGCGGATCGCCGCGCTCGTCCACCAGCCGATCGTCGACGAGCTCGCCCGCCGCGGGACGCCGTTCCACGGCGTCCTCTACGCCGGCCTGATGCTGACCGCGGACGGCCCGAAGGTCATCGAGTACAACGCGCGCTTCGGCGACCCCGAGACGCAGGCCGTCCTGCCCCGGCTGCAGTCCGACCTGCTGGACCTGATGCTGCGCGCGTCCCGGCCCGGCGGGCTCGAGGGCGCCGAGCTCGAGTGGACGGACGCCTGGGCGGTCACGCTCGTCCTGGCCGGCGCGGGCTACCCCGAGCGCTCGGCGTCGGGTGACGTCATCGGCGGCCTCGACGCGGCGGCCCTGGCCGCGGTCCAGGTCACCCACGCGGGCACGGCGCTGGCGCCGTCCGGTGAGGTCGTCACCGCCGGTGGCCGGGTCCTGAACGTCACCGCCCTGGGGGACGGGCCGGCGGCCGCTCGCTCCGCCGCCTACTCTGCCGCGGAGCACATCACCTTCGACGGGCGCCAGCTGCGGACGGACATCGCCCAGCGGGCCGTCGACCGATACGAGGAACCCACCGCATGAGCGAACAGCAGTTGTCCGACCAGACCGAGGCCGCGCTGGCCGACGCGCCCGCAGCCGGGGGTCCGCTCGTCGGGATCATCATGGGCTCGGCGTCCGACATGCCGCTGATGGAGAAGGCGGGGACGGTGCTCCGAGAGGCCGAGGTCGAGTTCGAGATCGAGGTCATGTCCGCCCACCGCGACCCGGTCCGCGTCGCCGAGTACTGCACGGCCGCGCGCTCGCGCGGGCTGAAGGTCATCATCGCCGGCGCCGGGCTGGCCGCGGCGCTGCCCGGTGTCGCCGCTGCCCACACCGACCTGCCGGTGATCGGCGTGCCGCTGTCCTCGTCCCTCTCCGCCCTCGGCGGCCTGGACGCGGTCCTCGCGATCGTCCAGATGCCCCCGGGCGTCCCGGTGGCGACGGTCGGCTTGGACAACCCGAAGAACGCGGCGCACCTCGCCGTCCGCATCCTCGGCATCACCTGAGCCTGACGGCTTTCGCGGCCGGGCTCGTCATAGAGTCCCGGCCGTGATCACGCGCTACACCCGCCCCGAGCTCGGGGACCTCTGGACCGACCACGCCAAGCTCGAGGCCTGGCGCCGGGTCGAGGTCGCCGCGTGCGAGGAGATGGAGGGCCCGGACGCCGGCGACCTCGAGAAGATCCGCTCCGCGACGTTCACCGTGCAGGCCGTCCTCGAGCGCGAGCAGGTCACCGACCACGACGTCGCCGCCTTCGTCGACGTCCTCAGCGCGTCCGCCGGTGAGCAGGCCGGCCGCTGGATCCACTTCGGCCTCACGTCCTCCGACGTCCTCGACACCGCGCTGGCGCTGCAGCTGCAGGCGGCCGGCAAGGTCATTGTCCCGCAGGCCTGGGACTTCGCGATCGCGCTCGCCACGCAGGCGCGCGACCACGTCGACACGCTGTGCGTCGGCCGCACCCACGGCGTCCACGCCGAGCCGACGACGTTCGGCATCAAGCTCGCGGGCTACGCGATGGAGGCCGCGCGCAACGCCGAGCGCCTCGAGCGCGCCTTCGCCCAGGTCGCGACCGGCGCCCTGAGCGGCGCGGTCGGCACGTACGCCGCGACCTCACCGGAGTTCGAGCGCAAGGTCCTCGCGCGGCTGGACCTGCAGGGGGAGCCGGTGTCCACGCAGGTCGTCCCGCGCGACCGCCACGCCGAGCTGCTGCAGGCGATCGCGCTCGCCGGCGCGGGCCTGGAGCGCTTCGCCACCGAGATCCGCCACCTGCAGCGCACCGAGGTGCGCGAGGTCGAGGAGCCGTTCCGCTCCGGCCAGCAGAAGGGCTCGAGCGCGATGCCGCACAAGCGCAACCCGATCAACACCGAGCGCATCACCGGGCTGGCCCGTGTCCTGCGCGGCTACGCCCAGACCGGCCTCGAGAACGTCGCCCTCTGGCACGAGCGCGACATCTCGCATTCCGGCGCCGAGCGCGTGGTCCTGCCCGACGCGACGATCCTGCTGCACTACGCGACCCACGTCGCGCTGCGGATCGCGAAGGGGATGGTCGTCCACCCCGAGCGGATGGCCGAGAACCTCGAGCTCACGCACGGCGCGCTCTTCTCCCAGCGGCTGCTGCTGGCGCTGGTGCGGTCGGGCCTGTCCCGTGATGAGGCCTACCGGATCGCGCAGGAGCTGGCGCAGCGGGCGTGGGACGAGCGGATCGCGCTACGGACGCTGGTGGAAGCCGACGACCGCTGCGGCGCCCTCGACGTGGACGACGTCTTCGACGCCTCGCACTACGCGCGGCACGCCGCGGAGATCGTGGGCCGGCTGGACGACGTCATCCCGGCCGCCTGAAAGCGGCCCCGGGGGTCAAGCCCGCGCGCGGGCCTTCTTCATGACGGACTTCGGGACCACGTCGATCATCACGTAGGTCCGCGTGTCCTTGCGCTTCGCGTAGCCCATCGTCTCGAGGCGCTTCAGCGTCACGGGGCACTTCTTGCACCGCGGCTTGTCCTTGCAGCACTTCTTCTTCGCGGTGAGGGTGGCGGGCATGGGCGCAGGATCCGGGTAAGTCCGACCGTGGCGGTCGGAAAGGTTCGGGCAGCCTAACACCCCGGCCGCGAAAGCGTTTCACCGGGCGCGTATGAGCGCCTCCTCATATTGCTTGACACCAAAAGATTCACCACCTAATCTTTTGGTACTACAGCTTTTGGAGAACCACCCTGATGCCCGCCACACCTGCCGCACCCACACCCCAGAACACCGGCCGCTCCGGCCTTGATCCCGCCGTCCTGCGCATCGCGATCGTCATCGTCCTCGGCGCGATCATGTCGGTGCTCGACACGACGATCGTCAACGTCGCGCTCGACGACCTGGGCCGCGAGCTCGACAGCCCGCTGAACGACATCCAGTGGGTCGTCACCGGCTACCTGCTCGCGCTCGCCGCCGTCATCCCCGTCACCGGCTGGGCCGCGCGCCGCTACGGGGCCCGCCGGCTCTACCTCGCCTCGCTCGTCGTGTTCACGCTCGGCAGCGCCCTCTGCGCGCTGGCCTGGGACACGCCGTCGCTCGTCGCCTTCCGCGTCATCCAGGGCATCGGCGGCGGCATGACGCTGCCGATCGGCCAGATGATCCTGGCCCGCGCCGCCGGCCCGCAGCACATGGGCCGCGTCATGAGCCTGATCGGCGTCCCCGTCGTCCTGGCCCCGGTCCTCGGCCCGGCGTTCGGCGGCCTGCTGCTGCAGCACTTCGGCTGGGAGTGGATCTTCCTCATCAACGTCCCCGTCGGCGTCCTCGCCGTCGCACTCGGCCTGCGGCTGCTGCCGGCCGACAACCCGGCCGACGTGGACCCCACCGCCCGCCTGGACACGGTCGGCCTCGCGCTGCTGGCCCCCGGCCTGTCGATCCTCACCTACGGCCTGGCCGAGGCCGGCTCGGCGCCGAGCCTGGGCAGCGCCAGCGTCGTCGTCCCGGTCCTGCTGGGCCTGGCGCTCACCACGGCGTTCGTCCTGCGGGCCCTGCGCGTGAAGAACCCGCTGCTCGACGTGAAGCTGTTCGCCAACAAGGGCTTCGCCGCCGCGTCGGCGACGACGTTCGCCCTCGGTGCCGCGCTGTTCGGCGCGATGATCCTGATGCCGCTCTACTTCCAGAACGTGCGCGGGGAGGACGCGGTCCACACCGGGCTGCTGCTCGCGCCCCAGGGCATCGGCGCCGGCATCGCGATGTTCGTCTCGGGCCGGCTGACC
The DNA here is from genome assembly GCF_040581415.1 of Paraconexibacter sp. AEG42_29. Taxonomy (NCBI): domain Bacteria; kingdom Bacillati; phylum Actinomycetota; class Thermoleophilia; order Solirubrobacterales; family Paraconexibacteraceae; genus Paraconexibacter; species Paraconexibacter sp. AEG42_29. Next base: position 280,048 of record NZ_CP114014.1, read on the forward strand.
GATCGCATCGGCGGCGGCAAGGTCGCGGTCATGGGCGTCCTCATCACGACGGTCGCCACGGTGCCATTCGTGATGATCGGCGCGTCGACCTCGTACCTCGTCATCAGCGCAGCGCTCGTCGTGCGCGGCTTCGGCATCGGCATGGCGTTCATGCCCGCGATGACCGCGGCCTTCGCGGTCCTCCGGCCCGACCAGCTGAGCGACGCGACGCCGCAGCTGAACGTCGTGCAGCGCGTCGGCGGCTCGATCGGCACCGCCGTCCTGACCGTGGTCCTGCAGCAGAACCTCGACGGGACGAGCACCGCCGCCGGTCGCGCCGACGCGTTCGGGGTGACGTACTGGTGGGTCCTGGCGATTACGCTGGTGTCCGTGATCCCCGCACTCGTCCTGGTCGTCGTCGAGCGGCGCGCGCGTCAGGCGGCGGCGCTCGCCGGCCTCGAGGCCGAGGTCCGGGCGTCCCCGCGGGAGGAGCTCGAGCTCGTGGAGGTCGCCGCCTGATGTCTGAGCTCGCGGATCGGGACGCCGTCCCGCCGGCCGAGGCCGCGCCCACGGGACTCGAGGGCCTCGGCGCCGCGTTCCGGGAGCTGCTGGCCGCCGAGCGGCGGCTGCGCGGCCGGGACAGCCAGCGCGACGCCGGCGTCCTGTCCATGGCGCACTTCCGTGCCCTCGGCGTCCTGGCCGAGCAGGGCGCACTGCCGGCGGGCCGCATCGCGACCGCCGCGCAGCTCACCCCGGCGAGCGTGACGCAGATGCTCGACCACCTCGAGCACGAGGGCCTCGTGGTCCGTGAGCGCTCGAGCTCGGACCGCCGCGTCGTGGTCGTGACGCTGACGCCCGACGGCGAGGCGCGCTTCGCCGCCAAACGCCAGCACTTCCGCACCAAGTGGGAGGCGATCTTCGGGGACCTCACCCCGGCCGAGCAGGCCGCAGGAACTGAGGTCCTCCGCCGCCTTGCCGGGATGCTGGACGACAACTGACGGCGCGTGCGGGACGGGCCGTGGCGTTCGCGGCGCGGCCGGTAGCATCCGGCGACGTGAGCAACGACGCCCCGGACCTGCCCCTGATCGCCCGCGGGAAGGTCCGCGAGCTGTACGACCTCGGCGACGCGCTGCTGATGGTCGCGTCCGACCGCATCTCCACCTACGACGCCGTCCACCCGACGCCGATCCCGGGCAAGGGCGCGGTCCTCACCGGCCTCAGCGCGTTCTGGTTCGAGCTGACGGCGGACCTCGTCCCGAACCACGTGATCTCGTACACCGAGCGCGTGCCGGAGAACCTGCGCGGCCGCGCGGTCGTCATCCGCAAGCTCGAGATGCTGCCCGTCGAGTGCATCGTCCGCGGCTACATCACCGGCTCGGGCTGGAAGGACTACCAGGCCACCGGCGTCGTCTCCGGCGTCCAGCTCCCGGACGGCCTGCAGGAGTCCGAGCAGCTCGCCGAGCCGATCTTCACGCCGTCGACGAAGGCGACCGAGGGCCACGACGAGGCGATCGACTTCGACGCCGCCGCGGCCGCCGTCGGCGACCGCGACCTGACCGAGCGCCTGCGCGACGCATCGATCCTGCTCTACACGACGGCCGCCGCGAAGGCCCGTGAGCGCGGGGTGATCCTGGCCGACACCAAGTTCGAGTTCGGCCTCGACGGGGACGGCCAGCTGATCGTCGGCGACGAGGTCCTGACGCCCGACTCCTCCCGCTACTGGCCCGTCGAGGGCTACGCCGTCGGCCAGGGGCAGCCGTCCTTCGACAAGCAGTACGTGCGCGACTGGGCGGCGGGCAGCGGCTGGGACAAGCTCCCGCCCGCGCCGGCGCTGCCCGACGACATCGTCGACGGCACCCGCGCGCGCTACATCGAGGCCTACGAGACCATCACCGGCCAGCCCTTCTCGGCCTGGCTCGAGCGAACCGGAGCACCCACGGCATGAGCACCAAGGCACGCGTCCTGATCCGCCCGAAGGCGGGCATCCTGGACCCGCAGGGCATCGCGGTGGAGCAGGCGCTGCCGGCGCTCGGCTTCGCGGGCGTCACCAACGTCCGCGTCGGCCGCCTGGTCGAGCTCGAGGTCGAGGACCCCGAGCAGCTCGACGCCATGTGCCAGAAGCTCCTCGCCAACCCGCTGATCGAGGACTACGAAGTCCTCGAGGTCGGCGCGTGAAGTTCGGTGTGGTGCAGTTCCCGGGCTCCTGCGACGAGCGCGACGCGATCGCCGCGTGCGAGACGGTCGACGGGGCGGAGGCGGTCCTCCTCTGGCACCGCGACGCCGACCTGCACGACGTCGACGCGATCGTCATCCCCGGCGGCTTCTCCTTCGGCGACTACCTGCGCTGCGGCGCGATCGCCCAGTTCAGCCCGGTCATGGCGTCGGTCATCACCTTCGCCAACAGCGGCGGGCCCGTCGTCGGCATCTGCAACGGCTTCCAGGTCCTCTGCGAGACCGGCCTGCTGCCCGGCACGCTGCTGCCCAACGAGAAGCGCCGCTTCCTCTGCCGCCAGCTCGACATCGAGGTCGCCGACACGAACACCCCGTTCACGCGCAACCTGACCCAGGGCGACGTCCTGTCGATCCCGTCCAAGCACCAGGGTGGCCGCTACTACGCCCCCGAGCCGCTGCTCGAGCAGCTGGAGGCGGACGGGCAGGTCGTCTTCCGCTACGCGAACGACTGCAACCCGAACGGCTCGCTCAGCGACATCGCCGGGGTCTGCAACGTCGCCCGCAACGTCGTCGGCCTGATGCCGCACCCGGAGCACGCCGTCGATCCCCGCACCGGGTCCGACGATGCGCTCGCCCTCTTCGCCTCGCTGGCCGGGGGCCGCGCGTATGTCTGATCCGACGCTGCCGACGGTCGAGGACGCGGTCAAGCTCGGGCTCACGCGCGACGAGTACGCGCTGGTCTGCGAGAAGCTCGGCCGCGAGCCGGTGCAGGTCGAGCTCGCGATGTTCTCGCTGATGTGGAGCGAGCACTGCGCCTACAAGCACTCCAAGAAGCTGCTGAAGACGCTGCCGACCGAGGGCAAGGCCGTCGTCATGGGCCCGGGGGAGAACGCCGGCGCGGTCGACGCCGGCAACGACCTCATCTGCGTCTTCAAGGTCGAGTCCCACAACCATCCGTCCGCCGTCGAGCCGTTCCAGGGCGCGGCCACCGGCGTCGGCGGCATCCTGCGCGACATCTTCGCGCTCGGCGCCCGGCCGATCGCGATCCTCGACTCGCTGCGCTTCGGCGAGCCGACGTCCGACCGCTCGCGCTACCTGCTCGACCGCGCGGTCGCCGGCATCGGCCACTACGGCAACTCGATGGGCGTCCCGACGATCGGCGGCGAGGTCTACTTCGAGCCCGCCTACGAGACCAACTGCCTCGTCAACGCGATGGCCATGGGCCTCGTGACGAAGGAGACGCTGATCCGCAGCGCCGCCACCGGCCTGGGCAACGTCATCGTGCTGTTCGGCGCGTCGACCGGCCGCGACGGCATCGGCGGCGCGTCCGTGCTGGCGTCCGCCGAGCTCGGCGAGGACGACGCGGACAAGCGCCCGACCGTCCAGGTCGGCGACCCGTTCGAGGAGGCCAAGCTCGTCGAGTGCTCGCTCGAGCTGCTGGAGCTGGGGCTGCTGGTGTCATTGCAGGACCTCGGTGCCGCGGGCCTCACGTCGTCCGCCTCCGAGATGGCGTCCAAGGGCGAGGTCGGCATCGACATCGACATCGCCAAGGTCCCGCTGCGCGAGGCCGACATGGAGCCGTTCGAGATCATGGTCTCCGAGTCGCAGGAGCGCATGCTCTGCGTCTGCACGCCGGAGAACGTCGACGCGGTGATCGCCGTGACCGACAAGTGGGAGGTCCACGGGACCGCCATCGGCACCGTGACCGACACCCGCGCGATGCGGATCTTCCGCGGCGAGGACCTCGTCGGCGAGATGCCGGTCGACGCGCTCGTCGACGACTGCCCGCTGTACGACCTGCACCCCGAGAAGCCGTCCGAGCCGCTGTACGCAGCCCCGGAGGCGACGCTCGACGCCGACGCCTCGCTGACCGACACGCTGCTGGCGCTCGTCGGCTCGCCGAACATCGCGTCCCGGCTGCCGCTGTTCCAGCAGTACGACTGGATCGTCCAATCGCGGACCGTCCGCCGCCCCGGGGACTGCGACGCCGCGGTCCTCGCGCTTCCCGCCGGCAACGGCCTGGCCGCGTCGATCGACTGCAACGGCCGCCGCGTGGCCGCCGACCCGTACACCGGGACGGTCGAGGCGGCGCTGGAGTGCGCGTCGAACCTCGCGTGCGCCGGCGCGCTCCCGCTGGGGACGACGAACAACCTGAACTTCGGCAACCCGGAGAAGCCCGAGATCGCCTGGCAGCTGACCGAGGCCGTCCGCGGCCTGGGCGACGCGTGCCGCGCCCTGGAGGCGCCGATCGTCGGCGGCAACGTGTCCCTGTACAACCAGGGTGCCGACGGCCCCATCTACCCGACGCCGGTCGTCGGCATGGTCGGCGAGCTGCCGGACGTGGACGCCGCCGGGCTGCTGGGCTTCCAGGAGGAGGGCGACGCGGTCGCGCTCGTCGGCTGGAAGGCCGCGCCGTCGCTGGCCGCGTCCGAGCTGGCGAAGCTGCGCGGCGAGGCGCTGCCGGACGGGCTGCCGGCGGTCGACATCGACCACGTGATGGCGACGCAGGCGGTGATCCGGGACGCGGTGCGCTCCGGTGCGCTGGCGTCCGCGCACGACATCGCCGAGGGCGGGTTCGCGGTCGCGGTGACTGAGGCCTGCCTCGCCGGCGGGCTGGGGGCGACGCTGAAGCTGGGCGACACCGACGACCCGTTCACGCGGCTGTTCGGCGAGGCGCCGGGTGGCTTCGTGGTGTCCGGTCCGGCGGACGCGCTCCAGGCCCTGGCGACGGACGGCGTGCCGGTGCACGTCCTGGGCGAGGTCGGCGGCGAGGTCCTGACGCTCGCGGTCGGCGACGACCTGGTGACGGTCCCGCTCGAGCAGCTGACGGCGGCCCACGCGGCGCTGGCCCCGCTCTTCCCGTAGCGTTCGCGCCATCCCGGAAACGCCTCTATGCAGGGGGTTTCCGAGGCGTCCAGAGGGCGTCCGATGCACTGGTAGCCTGTGAAGCGTCGTCACACCCGTGACGGCACCTCTGCGCTATGAGCCTCGATCCTCACGATCTGGACCCGCGCGATGGCCCCCGCGACGAATGCGGTGTGTTCGGGATCTACGGACCCGACCACGAGGTCTCGCGCCTGACCTACTTCGCGCTCTACGCGCTGCAGCACCGCGGGCAGGAGTCCGCCGGCATCGCTGCGGCGGACGACGGTGGCTACATCGTCACCCAGCGCGCGCTCGGCCTGGTCAACCAGGTCTTCAAGGAGCACGACCTGCGCGCCCTCGGCGGGGACCTGGCCGTCGGGCACGTCCGCTACTCGACCACCGGCTCGAACGAGTGGGAGAACTCGCAGCCGGTGCACCGGTCGGCGGGCAGCGGTGGCAACCGCCGCGAGCTCGCGCTGGCGCACAACGGCAACCTGATCAACGCGGTCGAGCTGCACTCGGAGCTGCGGCAGGCCGGTGTGTCTTTCAACTCGACGTCCGACTCGGAGATCATCGCGGCCGCGCTCGCGTCCCATCCCGGCGACTCGATCGAGGCCGCCGTCGAGCACGTGATGCCGCGGCTGAAGGGCGCGTTCTCGACGGTCGTCATGACGAACGACCGCGTCGTGGCCTTCCGCGACCCGAACGGCATCCGGCCGCTCGTCCTCGGCAAGCTCGGCGACCGGTACTGCGTCGCCTCCGAGTCGTGCGCGTTCGACATCATCGGCGCCACCCTGATCGGCGAGGTCGAGCCCGGCGAGATGGTCTCGATCTCCGCGGCCGGCCTGCAGCGCAAGATCATCGTCGCCTCACCGCGGCGCTCGTTCTGCGTCTTCGAGTACATCTACTTCGCGCGCCCCGACTCGCGCATGAACGGCGACGTGCTGCAGGCCGCCCGCGGCCGCATGGGGGAGATCCTGTTCCGCGAGGCGCCCGCCCCCGGCGCGGACCTCGTGATTGCCGTCCCGGACTCCGGCAACCCCGCTGCCCGCGGCTACGCGCGCGCCGCCGGCCTGCCGCAGGACGACGGCCTCATCAAGAACCGCTACGTCGGGCGCACCTTCATCCAGCCCGGGCAGGAGCTGCGCCGGCACGGCCTGCGGCTGAAGTTCAACCCGTTGCCCGAGATCGTCGGCGGCAAGTCGCTGGTCGTGGTGGACGACTCGATCGTCCGCGGCAACACGACGCGCCAGATCGTGCAGATGCTGCGCGACGCCGGCGCCCGCGAGGTCCACATGCGGATCTCCGCGCCGCCGCTGCGCAACCCCTGCCACTACGGGGTGGACATGTCCACGCGCGAGGAGATGATCGCCCACAACCGCACCCCCGAGGAGATCGCGACGATCCTCGGGACCGACTCGCTGGCGTACATCTCGATGGAGGGCGTGTACGAAGCGGTCCGGGGCGACAAGGCCAAGCACTGCGACGCCTGCTTCACCGGGAACTACCCGCTGGCCGGGACCGACTCGGCGAACGGCAAGTTCGCGCTCGAGGACGGTGTGGTCCCGCTGCCCCTCGTGAAGGCCTGACGCGCCCCGCGCGCGTTTCGTCGCGGGTCCGTCCCCGCTCTGCAACGCCGGGCCCGTGACCGCCGGGCGCGCCGGTAGCGTCGTCCGCCCCGATGGACCTGCACCGCGCCCTCGAGCAGCACTTCGGCTTCGACCGGTTCCGGCCGGGCCAGGAGCAGGCCGCCCGTGCCGCGCTCGCGGGCCGGGACACGCTCGTCGTCATGCCGACCGGCGCCGGCAAGTCGCTCTGCTACCAGCTCCCGGCGCTCATGCGGCCGGACCTGACCCTCGTGGTGTCCCCGCTCGTGTCCCTGATGGCCGACCAGGTCCAGGCGCTCGAACGCGTGGCGGGCGGACGGTCGCCGGTCGCTGCGCTGCTGAACGCCCAGCAGGACGCGCGGGCCAACGACGCGGCGCTGCGGGCCGCGGTCGCCGGCGAGCTGCGGATGCTCTACGTCGCCCCCGAACGGCTGGCCGCGCCGTCGGTCGTCCGCGCGCTCGCCCGCGCGAAGATCGGACTGTTCGTCGTCGACGAGGCGCACTGCGTCTCGCAGTGGGGGCACGACTTCCGGCCGGACTACTTCCGCCTCGCCGACGCGGCGCGGTGGCTGAAGGCCGACGCGATCATCGCGTCCACCGCGACGGCGACGCCGGCGGTCGCCGCGGACATCGTGGAGCGCCTGCAGCTGCGCGAGCCCGTGCGGGTCGCGACCGGCTTCGACCGCCCGAACCTGGCCTTCGGCGTCGTGCCGTGCGCGTCGAAGGCGGTGCGCCACCGGCGGCTCGTGGCAGCGCTGGACGAGCCCGGCGCCACGCCGGCGATCGTGTACGCCGGGACGAGGCTCGGCTGCGACACGATCGCCGACGACCTGACGCGCGCCCTCGGCCGGCCGGTGGACGCCTACCACGCGGGCCTGGCGCGGGACGACCGCGCCGCGGTCCAGCAGCGGTTCATGAGCGGCCGGACGGACGTCGTGGTCGCGACCAACGCGTTCGGCATGGGCGTCGACAAGGCGGACGTGCGGACCGTGGTCCACGCCACCGTCCCGCCGTCCCTCGAGGCCTACTACCAGGAGGCGGGGCGGGCGGGACGCGACGGGGCGCCGGCCCGCGCGCTGCTGCTCGCCGCACCGCAGGACCAGGGCCTGCACGTGTTCTTCGTCGAGCAGGCGCAGGTCCCGGACGCACTGCTGCAGGACCTCGCCGGCCGTGTCGTGGCCGCGGCCGTCGACGGCCGTTACGAGCTCCCGCTCGCGAGCCTGTCCGGCCGGGCCGACGCGGCGCGGCTGAAGGCGATCGTCGGCGCGCTCGCTCAGGTGGGGGTGCTGCAGCCCGTGCCGGCGCCGATCGACCGGGTCCGCGGCCGGCTGCTGGCCCCGTTGGACGCGGCTGCACTGGCGGCGGCCCGGGAGCTGATGGCGGCGGCCGAGGCCGCCCGCTGGGCCCAGTACCGCGCGATCTGGGCGTTCGCGGAGGGATCGCGGTGCCGGCGGCAGGCGCTCCTGGATCACTTCGGCGACGACCGCCCGCCGGCGGCCGCGGCGGGTGCGTGCTGCGACGTCTGTGACCGTGGCGTGGTCCCGGCGGCGGTGCGCGCGGCGGGCGATGCGCCACCGCCCGGTGCAGGGCGGGCGTCGCGCGGGCCCGGGCGATCGGGCACCGCGGCGCGCCCGCGGGCCGCACCGGCCGCCGGCCCGGAGCTCGATGCCGCGATCATGGGCGTCGTGACCACCGCCCAGCCCCCGGTCGGGCGTACCCGCGCCGTCGAGATCCTCCGCGGCGGCCGCTCGGCCGCGATCCGGCGCCACAGCTACGACGGCCTGCCGGCCTATGGCACGTACGGCCACCTCTCGGACGCGGATGTCCTCGGGCGGGTCGACGCGCTGCTCGCCGCCGGGGCCCTGGCGGCCGGCGGCGGCATGTACCCCAAGCTGCACGCCGAACCGCTCGCGCTTCGCGCTCGGGTTCGGCCGGGCGATCTCGCCCAGGGGGCTCGTTCGCCCGGGTCGGTGGCTCGCCCGTGAGTCCTTCCGGTCATCTGCGTGTCGGTGTCCTGGCCTCGGGGGCAGGCACCAACCTGCAGGCGCTGATCGACGGCGTGCACGGGACGGACGGCATCGAGCTGGTCTGCGTCGGGACGGACAAGCCGGACGCCCCGGCGCTGGAACGGGCGGCGGCCGCCGCGATCCCGACGCGGGTCTTCGTCCGCGACGACTTCCCAGCACGCGACGCCCGCGACGAGGCGATCTCCGCCTGGCTGCGGGAGTCCGGGGTGCAGCTCGTGGTCCTGGCGGGCTACATGCAGCTGCTGAGCACCGGCTTCACCGATGCGTGGGCCGGCCGGCTCGTCAACGTGCACCCGTCCCTGCTGCCGGCGTTCCCCGGCATCCGCGCCATCGAGCAGGCCCTCGACTACGGCGTGAAGGTCTTCGGCGTCACCGTCCACCTCGTGGACGACGGCGTCGACACCGGGCAGATCCTCGCGCAGCGCGCGATCGACCTGCCGTCGGCCCGGACGGTCGCCGAGGTCCACATTTTCCTGCGTCCGCTCGAGCACGCGCTGCTGTGCGATGTCGTGCGCAGGTACGCCCGGGGGACGGTCCGACCCGACCCGGACCATCCGCGCCGGATGCTCATCGGCGATCCGCCCCTCCCGAGCTAGCTGTCTCGGAAACCCGCTCGGTGCGGGTTCGCGGCCCCGCGGCAGGTCGGCCCCGGCGGCCCCTCCCGTATCCTCGCGCGCAGGATGACCGACCTGAGCCAGGCCACGTCCACCACCGCCGCGGGAGAGGTCCGGATCCGCCGGGCGCTGCTGTCGGTCTCGGACAAGCGGGGGATCGTCGACTTCGCCCGCGGCCTCGCCGACCTGGGCGTCGAGATCGTCTCGACGGGCGGCACGGCCAAGGAGCTCGCCACCGCGGGGCTGAGCGTCCGCGCGATCGACGACTTCACCGGCTTTCCGGAGATCATGGACGGCCGCGTCAAGACGCTGCACCCGAAGCTCTACGCGGGCCTGCTCGCGGTCCGGGACAACCCGGCGCACCTGGAGGCGACGGCCCAGAACGACATCGAGTTCGTCGACCTCGTGTGCGTGAACCTGTACCCGTTCGAGCGCACGGCCGCCCGCCGCGGGGTCGGGGACGCGGAGGTCATCGAGAACATCGACATCGGCGGCCCGACGATGATCCGCGCCGCCGCGAAGAACTTCGCCTACTCGGCGGTCGTCGTGAACCCGGAGTCCTACGACGCCGTGCTGCAGGAGCTCGGCGAGACGGGCGCGAAGCTGTCGCTCGAGACGCGCGAGGCGCTGGCCGCCGAGGCGTTCGCGCTCACCGCGCGGTACGACACCGCGATCTCACGCTGGTTCGGCGAGAAGAACGAGGACTTCCCGCCGCAGTACGTCCGCGCCTACGAGAAGGTGACCGACCTGACCTACGGCGAGAACCCGCACCAGCGGGCCGCGTACTACGCCCAGGTCGGCGCGCGGTCGCACCTGCTGTCGATGGTCTCGCAGCACCACGGCAAGCAGCTGTCGTTCAACAACCTCCTGGACCTCGAGGCGGCCCGCGCGATGGTCCGCGAGTTCGAGGTCCCCGCGACCGCGATCGTCAAGCACAACAACCCGTGCGGCGTAGCCCTCGGCGGCAACGCGCTCGATTCCTACAAGAACGCGTTCGCCTGCGACCCGCTGAGCGCCTACGGCGGCGTGATCGCGCTGAACCGCCGCGTCGACAAGCTGACCGCGGAGGCGCTGAACGGCCAGTTCATCGAGGTCCTGATCGCCCCGGGCTACGACGACGACGCTCTCGAGGTCCTCACGCAGAAGAAGAACATCCGCATCCTGGAGGACGGCGAAAAGCGCACGCCGGCGCTCGGCGAGGTCGAGGTCAAGCAGGTGATGGGCGGCCTGCTGATCCAGGACCGCGACACCGCGAAGGACGCGCGCGACGCGATGGAGGTCGTCACCGCCAAGCGCCCGACCGACAGCGAGTGGGAGGACCTCCTGTTCTGCTGGCGCGTCGCCAAGCAGGTCAAGTCCAACGCGATCGTGCTCGTATCCGGGCTGAAGACGATCGGCATCGGCGCCGGTCAGATGTCGCGCGTCGACTCGGTGCGGCTGTCGCTGGAGAAGTGCCGCGTCGACCCGGCCGGGTCGGTCCTCGCGTCCGACGCGTTCTTCCCGTTCGCCGACGGCCCCGAGCTCGCGCTGGAAGCGGGCATCACCGCGGTCATCCAGCCGGGTGGGTCGATCCGGGACGACGAGGTGGTGGCGGCCGCCGACGCGGCCGGGATCGCGATGGTCATGACGCGCCGCCGGCACTTCCGCCATTAACGGGGCCATGGTCGTCGAACGCCACGGATCGGTCGGGCCCTGGGAGGCCACGGTCGGCTACAGCCGCGTCGTCCGCGCGGGCGCCCACGTCTGGGTGGCGGGCTGCACCGCGGCCGGCGAGGACGGCGCGGTCCTCGGCGGGGACGATCCCGGTGCGCAGGCTGCGGCCGCGATCGCGGCGATCGAGCGGGCACTGCTGACGGTGGACGCCGCCCTGATGGACGTCGTCCGCACCCGCATCTTCCTGACCGACATCGCGCACTGGGAGGCTGTCGGCCGGGCCCACGGGGCGCGGTTCGCCGGCGTCCGGCCAGTGGCGACCATGGTGGCGGTGAGCGCCCTGATCGACCCGCGCCTCCTGGTCGAGATCGAAGCCGACGCGTACGTGGCGGACGGCACGAGCGCTCGATGAGCCCCTGTTCCCGGGCTGGACGGAGTCGTCCGGCTCGTCCCGCAGCATCCCCGCCTTCGCCATGACCCCGCCGTCCCGCCCCAAGACCCCGCCGCTGCGCCCCTGGCAGGTGCGCACCCTCGCCGCGCTCGAGCCGTGGCGCGGCGGGTCGTTCCTGATCTCCGCCGCCCCCGGGGCGGGCAAGACACGGCCTGCGCTCGAGCAGGCCAAGCGGATGCTGAAGGACGGCCGCGCGGACCGCATCGCCCTCGTCTGCCCGACCGCGCCGCTCACCCGGCAGTGGGCACAGGCGGCCGGCAAGCTGGGTCTGCACCTCGTCCCGGACGCCGAGTCGCCGCGGCCGCCGAAGGACTTCGCCGGCATCGCCGTCACCTACGCCCGCGTCGCCGCGTCGGGCGAGCGCTGGAGCGCGCTCGTCACCCCCAAGACGCTCGTCATCGCCGACGAGGCGCACCACCTCGGCGAGGACCTCGCCTGGGGTGACGGGTTCACGAAGGCGTTCCGGCGCACGGACAAGCTGCTGATGCTGTCCGGCACGCCGTTCCGCTCGGACGCCACCCCGATCCCGGGCATGCGATACGACCGGGAAGGCGTTGTCATCCCGGACATCTCCTACACATACGCCGAGGCGGTGCGCGACGCCGTCTGCCGTCCCGTCGCGTTCATCACCTACGACGGCACGCTCTCCTGGCAGTCGGGGGACGACGTCATCGAGTCCTCGTTCGACACGGTCCTCACGGCCCGTGAGGCCGGCCGCCGGTACCGAACGGCGATCTCGACGGAGCTCCCGGACGGCCTGCCGCGCATCCTGCGCGAGGCCCACGAACGGCTCGCCGAGGTCCGCGCGAGCGGGCACAAGGACGCGGGCGGCCTGGTCATCGCCGCCGACGGCCACCACGCGAAGGCGGTCGCGAAGCTGCTGCGCGAGGTGACCGGCAAGGCGCCGACCGTGGTCCTCCACACCGAGGCGCGCGCCGCGCAGAAGCTGGCGGCGTTCACCGACTCGCGCGACGAGTGGCTGGTCGCCGTGAACATGGTGTCCGAGGGCGTCGACATCCCGCGCCTGCGCGTCGGCGTCTACGCGACCGCCGCCAAGACGCCGCTCATCTTCCGCCAGATCGTCGGCCGCTTCGTCCGGACGATCCCGGGTCGCGGGGCCGACCTCTCGTGGGTGTACCTCCCGGCCGACCCGATCCTGCGTGACCACGCCGCCAACGTCGAGGGCGAGCTGCGCCACGTGCTGCGCCGTGGCCAGGACGAGGGCGTGCTCGACGAGCCGGTCGAGCGCGAGCGCAAGGATCGCGACCCGGACGAGGAGGGTCAGGCGTTCGTCCCGCTCAGCGCGGACGTCGTTCCGCAGATGACGCTCTTCGGCCCGCCCCCGGGCGAGCCGGGCGGTCCCCCGGCCGCCAAGCGCATCGTGCCGACGTTCCCGTCGGCGATCGCGGCGTCGGCCGGAGCGGACGCGGCCGGGGCGGACGAGGACGACGAGGACATCCCGGGGATGCCGGCCTACGAGCGCCGCGCGCTGCTGCGCGACAAGCGCCACCGCCTGGTCGGCGACCTGCGCCGGCGCGATGGCCTGACGCCGGCGGAGATCAACATCTGGCTCAACCGCGAGACCGGGGTCTCGCGGGTCGAGGACGCGACGCTCGCGCAGCTCGAGCAGTCGGTCGAGCTCCTGCTGGATCGCCTGACGACACGGCGCTGAAGGTGCCCCCGGCCGGACTCGAACCGGCGCGCCGCGAATTAAAAGTTCGCTGCTCTACCAACTGAGCTACGAGGGCTCCGACATCATGCCTGATCGCCCTTGGATCGGTGGTAGCCGGCGACGGCAGCGGTTCGGCGCCGGTGACAGTTCGCGCACCGCACCACGCAGCGGGCGATTTCGTCGCGCAGCCGCTGCTCGGAGCACCCACGACGGGCCAACTCGGTGACGTTCGCCGTCTTGCCGTCGACGTGATCGAAGTCGAGCACGCAGAGGTCGTGGTTGCCGCATTCGCGGCAGCCCGCCAGCTCGAGCGTCGAGTACGCGATGGCCAGGTTCCGAGCACGTGACCGCCCGGGCGGCGGCGGTGTCTCCCACCAGCGGGGGGCCGCCCGGCGGTGGCTCCCGCGAACCGCAGTGCGGCGGCGGTGGCAGTTGACGCAGACGATCTCGCAGCGAGCGATCTCGGCGTCGATCCGGTCCGGATGCGCGCCGCTCCCGAGGAGGCGCGAGACGTTTGCGAGCTTCGCCCCGAGGTGGTCGAACTCCATCACCACCGGATCCTGAAGACCGCAGTCGTGGCAGCGGGAGGTGCTGAGGATCGCCTCCACATGCTCGCGGGCGCGCTGCGACTGCCACGCGCGCGCCTCCCGTCCCTTTTCGCGTCGCCCGCGGTGGTACTCGCTGTAGCACGACCGGCACCATCCGGTCCGGCCCCGTCCGCTGCGGTTGAAGTCCTCGATTGCTCTGGTCGTCGCGCAGCGGGCGCAGTGTTTCCTCTCACCAGAAGGTCGTGCTTCTTCGACACCGGGGCCAGTGTCGGGGCTCCGGTCCGGCGTGACGGGGGCTACCTCTGCCGCGATCCCCCGGACCCACACAGAGACCGACGACTGGGCGACGGCGAGCTCGTCGGCTATCCGCCTGATCGACTGGCCCTCCCGTCGCAGGATGATCGCCGCCTCTCGTTCCGCGTCCTTCTTCCGCATCGCCGAACATATGCTCCCGGCCCGAGCGGACGGATGAACCACGCCTAAAAGGTGTGCGACGCGCGTGCGTCGAGAGTGCTGCGGGCTACCATGGGACGTATGTCGATCGACTACACCAACCGCGCTCGCGCCGGCGCGCCCCCAGTCCCCGCCGCGGTGGATGCGCGCGCGGTCTTCGGCCAGGTCATGGGCCTCGTCGCCTTCACCTGCCTCTTCGCCGCCCTCGGCGCCTACGTCGGCCGCGACTCGTCCGGTGGCGCGGGGCTCATCGCCTTCCTCGTCGCGTTCGGCTGCCTCCTCGGCCTGAACCGGGCGGTCGCCCGCAGCGAGCAGCTCGGCATCGGGCTGCTGTTCTTCATCGGGCTCCTGCTCGGGGTCGGCCTCGGACCGGTCCTTTCCAGCTACGCCAACACCGACCCGGGCGTCGTCTACCAGTCGGCGGCCGCCACGGCGGGCTTCGTCGGCATCCTCGGCGCCTTCGGCTACGCCACGAAGCGCGACCTCAGCAGCTGGGGCCGGTACCTGTTCTTCGCGCTGATCGGGCTGATCGCGATCGGGCTGGTCTCCCTGTTCGTCGCGATCCCGGGCGGCAACGTCCTCTACGCCACGCTCGGGCTGCTCGTGTTCGGCGGGCTGACGATCTTCGACTTCAACCGCCTCCGCCGCAGCGGCATGGATCAGGCGACGCTGATCGCGGCCGGCATCTTCCTCGACGTGCTGAACATCTTCCAGTTCATGCTGATGCTGTTCGGCGGCGGCCGTCGCTGAGGCTCCACCGGGGGCGAGGTCCCGAACCGGACGGCGGCGCTCCGGCGCCGCCTCTAGACTTCGCGTCCGCCGCGCCCCCATGGTGTAACGGTTAGCACGTCGGCTTTTCAAGCCGCAAGCGAGGGTTCAACTCCCTCTGGGGGTATCGGTCCGGCGTCCTTTACGAAACCCTGAGGTACGCCTCAGTCGGTCTTCAGGTTCCGGCCGCATCATTCACTTCAAGCACTGCGGACCCATCCCACCGCTGTGTACATAGGACGACTGCGCATGTCGTCCACCCTCCCGCCCACCTGTCGCCCGGCAAGGCCCTCCGCAAGGAGACCGAACCGGGCGACAGGCCTTTAACGGGGCTCGGACATCTGTCCGCGTTCGGGTGAACGCGGCGCGCGCGCGTCGATAGGCAACAGGTGGCCCACCCCGCCCCAGCCGGCGTGCTCGCGCGCCCGGTGCGCGTCCTGTCGCTCGTCGTGCTGGTCGCGGCCGCGTTGGTCCCGGGCGCCGCGGCGCTGGCGCAAGGCGCCGGCGGCTGGGCGCTCATGGGCGTCGTCCCGCTGCTCATCGCCCTCGTGGTCCTCGCTCGTGACCACGACGCGCGAGCCCGCGACGCCGCGCGCCGCATCGTCACGCTGGAGCGTGACCGTCACCGCCTGGGCCGCGACCGCGACCGGCTTGCCGCGTCCGTGCGGCAGGTGGGCCGGGCGTTCGGCTCGCTGGACCTGGGTGCCCTGGCGGCCAAGCTCGCCGAGACAGCGGCCGACGCGCTCGACGCCGACCGCTCCCTCGTGCTCGTCGCCGGCAAGGCGGCGGCGAGCGGGGCCGAGGACGCGGGCCTCGACACGCTGCTCCACGGCGCGGCGGCGCGCGCGGTGCGGCGCCGGATGCCGGTCATCCTCCCCGGCGCCGGCGGCGCCGTGGCCATCGCGCATCCCGTCGGTGATGCCGGCGACGTCCTTGCGGTCGCCCGGGCAAGCGGTTCGTTCACCGGCGAAGAGGAGTCGCTGCTGGCGTGGCTGGCCGGCCAGGCGGTGACGAGTGTCGCCACCGTCGCCGTCCATGAGCGCCTCCGCCAGCAGGCGCACGTCGATGAGCTGACCGGGCTCGGCAACAAGCGGGCCTTTCACGAGACGCTCGCCCGTGAGCTCGCCCTCACGCGTCGGACGGGCGTCCCGGTCGGCCTGATCGTGATCGACCTCGACGATTTCAAGGCGGTCAACGACACCCACGGGCATCCGGTGGGCGACCAGGTCCTCGTGGAGGTCGCCGTGTCGCTGCGGGATGCGGTCCGCTCGACCGACACCGTCGTTCGCTGGGGCGGAGAGGAGTTCGCCGTGGTGCTGCCGCACACCGACCTTCGCGGCGCCGCAGTCGTTGCCGAGACCGTGCGCGCCGCGGTCGGCGGGACCCGCGTCCCGCTGCGCGACGGCGGCGAGCTGCGCGTCACCGCGAGCGTCGGGGTGGCGGCGGCGCCCGACTGCGCCGGGGACCCCGACGGCCTCTACGCGATCGCCGACCAGGCGCTCTACGTCGCCAAGCAGCGCGGCAAGGACCGCTCCTGCGTGGCGGGCCTCGATGTCCCGCGGTGAGCGCGCGCCAAGCCCCCACGCCAGCGCGTAGTCTTCGCGCACGCGGGCGGTTAGCTCAGTTGGTCAGAGCACCTGCCTTACAAGCAGGGGGTCCCCGGTTCGAGCCCGGGACCGCCCATCGCAGAAAAGTCCTGCAAATTGGGCATATAGACTTGGAGTCCAGACAGCGACTGGAGTTCAAATGCGCCCAGCACGGAACTCAGATGGAACATCGCTCCCACGGGCTGCACGGATGGCGTCTTCCGCCGGGAGCCGCGGCGCGTCCTCGAACTCGTCGATGACGTGGCCGTAGGTGCCGAGCGTGAGGGCGGCCCCGTGTCCAAGTTGCCGGGCGACGTAGATGACGCTGCGGCCCTCGTGGAGGAGCAGGCTCGCGAAGCTGTGGCGGGCGGTGTACGGCGTGGCGTCGGGCCGCCCGGCCGCAGCGGCAGCCCGTGAGAAGGCCCGCCGCGACCAGGACTTGTAGGCCTCCTGAGTCCAGACCTCTCCGTGCTCCGACGGGAAGATCAGGTCGCCGGGCTCCGTCTCGTCGCTCGCGAGCTTCCACTGGCTCAGGTCGGACGCGAGCGGCTTGAGCAAGCGCACCGTTCGGCGCTGGCTCGCCTTCGCCGCGTTGACGACCATCGTCTTCGTGGCGAGGTTCGCCCACGTGAGCGCGAGCGCCTCGCCCGGTCTGAGGCCGGCGTAGGCGAGAGCCGACACCAGCGTCGCATCCCGCAGGGGCGACTCGCTGATACTGGCGGTGGCGCCCTTACGCGCGTGACGCTTTCGCCGGCTCGGTCCTCGGGACACCGTTCAGCAGGAACCCGCGCATCGCCTCGACGGTCTCGGGCGCGAGTGGCCTGACCTCCTGCTTGGGGGCGGGCTTGGGCTTTCGCACGAGCCGCTGCGGGTTCATCGCGATCCGCTGGGACTCGACCGCGCGCTGGAGGATGTTGCCGAGCAGCGTGTGCGACTTTCGAACCGCCTCACGACCGGCGCCCGCTGCCAGCCGCTGGGTCTGCCAGGTCGCGATGCGGTCCGCGTGAGCTCCCGCAGCGGGATTGTGCCGAGGAACGGACCGATGTGCGCGTCGTAGGCGTCCGCGTACAGCCGCCGGGTTGCGGGCGCGAGGTGCGCTGCGTGGGCCGGTGCCCAGGTGGACGACACGTACTCGTCGAGGCTCTCTTCGCCGGCGTCCAGTAGCGCGAGCGAAACGGGGCCAAGTCGCTTGCGCCGGTCGACCTCGGCGTCGTACGCCTCCGCGTCGCGCTTGCGCGTGAACGACGTCGACCGCTGCCGATCGCCCTCGCGCCAGCGCCCCCGGTAGCGCTTGGTCCCAGTGGGCGTGATCTCGACGTGGACGCTCATGGCGCCGATGGACGCTAGGCCCGGCCGCTATGGAACACAAGAGGCAGGGGGTCTTTCGTCACGATCGGTCCATCAGCGCGCGCGTCATCGTCCCGCGACGCGGCGCCGGTGTCGGGCCGCGTTGCCGTCGCGTCCCGCCCGAGCGCCGGCCGCGATCGATCCAGTCGCGCACGTCGTCGACGGTCATGACCCAGCGCCCAGCCCGCCGTGACGCGACCAGTTCGCCGCTCGCGATCGCGCGGCGGATGGTCCGCTCGCTCGTGCCGAGCTCCGCAGCAAGGCTCGCGGTCGTGTGACACGTGCGGGCCGGCGCGGCCGTGCGGAGCAGCGCGGCGAGCTGCGAGCACGCACGTGGGTCATCCTGCAGTTGAGCGAGGATTGCTCGGATGACGTCCTCCGACGGCGGTGACGGCTGACATGAGCTCATATCAGGAACGCGGCGTCGCGCCCAATCCGTGCGCACTGGGTGGCTTGGCGCTAGGGGTGCCGCTAGGTCCGAGGTGTTCCCCATGGAACGTTCTTGGCACTTCGCCACTCGCGACAATCGGATGCGAGTTGTGCACGGCGACGCGCCCTAACTGTCGCCTTGGGCGACGGCTACGGCCCGGCGGTCGCCGGTGGCATTGCGCGTCAAGTTTGCCTCCCGTCTGCCTGTTTCCTATCCACTGCGATGAGCCTCATCGCTACGGCGCATACGAGGAAGCGCGCTCAGTCAAGTTGCGCGATCCTCGTCGAGGCTCCCATGGCCTACGCGATTGAGGGGGCCTCGACGGCGAGCCCGTGGTGCACGCAGCCCGCCTGAAGCTGCCGGTCGTAGGTGAGGACGGCGTCGACATCACCGCGGCGAGCAAGGACGACCGCGGCGTCGAGGTGGATCGCGTCGAGCGAACGGACCTTTACGGGCTCGATCCGCGACGCGCGCTCGACGGCCGCCATGTCCAGGTCCAGCAGGCGGACCGTGCCAAGCACCTCCTCGGCCGCGTCAGCGAGCCCCGCTTTGACGCCCAGGCGCCGCAGCTCGACGACGAGCAGGGCGCTCGACCAACGGACCTCGTAGAGCCCGATGACGTCGAGGATCGCGCCGGCGTCGGGTTCGTCGAGCAACACGCGGCCGACGGCGGACGTGTCGACGTAGAGCCCGGCCATCAGTAGGGACGTTCGCGATCCTCTGCGAGCAGCCGATCGGTTGTGCCTGCGGGATGAGCCTTCGCGGTCTCAAGATGACGGCGTAAGACCGCGACGAGATCGTCGGTCGTCGCGCGGTCGGGCTCGGCCGCGCGATGCACGAGGATCGCGTCGCGCGCAAGATCCTCGCGCTCGAGCTCTACGCGCACGACCTCGCCATCATCAAGATGAAGTGTTGCCCGGGTCCGCATGAGGTGATCCAGTGTGGCAGCGCCGTGCCGCGTCGCCAAGCGGTGACCGTTCCACGAGCGGGCTGGTCCGCCGCTCGCGGTCGGCCAGCGTCTGACAAGTCCTACGAAGGGATGTTCTTGTGTTGGTTGAGATCGTCTCTCCCCATCGACATGAACGCGAGGATGGCTCGCCCGACGAGCTTCGGTGGCATCACGGTGAGCAGGCCGGCAAGCACGCGGTTAAGTGGCGAGGTGTGCTGCACCAGGCGCCCGTGGGCGGCCCCATCAATGGCGATGGAGGCCACTCGCTGCGGGCTCTGGATCATGCTGTTGGGCATGCGCCCGACGATCTGCCGATTGGTGGGCGTGTCCAGGAACGCGGTGTCGGTGGTGAACGGGACGGTCGCGCTGAACGTCACGCCGTGGGCGCCGTACTCGGCGTCCAGGGTGCGCGTGAGGTTGACGACGAGTGCCTTGGCTCCGGCGTAAACGGTGATGCCAGGGAAGCACGGCCAATACGCACCGAGCGATGAAATCGTGAGCATGGTGCCGCGGCCGGCCTCAAGCATGCCGGGCAGGCACAGGTGCATGAGTTCGGCGGGGTTGACGGCGAGGAGGTTGATGATGCTGATCTGTTCTTCCGCTGTGAAGTCGAGGTAGCGGCCTTCGAGGGTTGCGCCGGCGTTGTTCACGAGGTAGCTGACCTGCAGGCCGGCGTCGGCGATCCGACGATGCAGGTCGGCGCCGGCGCCCGCTCTCCCGAGATCACTTTGGAAGATGTCGACGCGGACGCTGTGGTTGCGCCGGAGCTCGTCGGCCAGCTGCTCCATCAGCGCCGTGCGCCGGGCGGCCAGCGCGAGGTCGTGGCCGGCGGCGGCCAGCTGCCTGGCCAGCTCGACGCCGATTCCCGACGACGCTCCGGTGACCAGCGCGACCTCCCGGCGGGTGACGGTCATGCCGCGGCTCCGGTGGTCCGCGCCCGCCAGGCGTGGGCGAGCCCGGCGTTCTGCGCGGGGTGGCTGCCGTAGAGGGCGAGCTCGTCGGCGCCGGCGCTGCGGAAATCGGCAAGCGTGGCGACGCAGGCGCCGACCGTGCCGATGGCGCAGGTCGCCTTCATCCAGTCGTCCGGGATGACGCTCGCGGGTCCGAGCAGGTCGCGGCGATGGAAGGCCATGTCGGCCGACCCGACACCCGCAAGCTGCTCGTGGTTCTGCAGTCGCTGCTGGAAGCCGTCCCCGTCCCAGCCGTTGAACTTCAGCAGCGCGTTGCTGAACTGCGGCATCTGGAAGTAGGTGACCGCTCGCGCGTGGCAGAGCAGCCGGGTCTCGTAGTCGTCGAGGTCGACCGCCGAGACGATCGGGTGGCAGATGCGCACCTCAGCGGGGTCGCGGCCGATCCGCTCGCACTCCTCGTCGATCCAGGCCCGGACGTTTGCGACCGCTTCGGGCAGCAGGAACGGGGTGAGGATGACCCCGTCACAGCAGCGGGCCGCGGCGCGCGAGGCGACCGGTCCGCCGAGCATGCAGCTCCAGATCTGCGGGGCGGGTCCGGTGTAGCGGTCGCGCAGCTGAATCGCGTCGTAGCGCCCCGCGGGGCCGTCGTAGTCGACAACCTCTCCGCGCCAGAGGCGGCGAATGATCCCAACGAAGTCCTCCAGTGCCGGGTAGCTGACGGTGTCCAGGCCCATGAACTGCGGGACGGTCCGCCCGAGGCCGAGGACGAACCGCGGCCCGTAGGCCGCGTGCAGCGTCGCGCCGAGCGCTGCGGTCAGGCGCGGATCCCTGGACGGGATCGCGAGCGCTCCCGTCCCGATGTCGAGCCGCGAGGTGCGGGCCGCCCAGCCCCCGAGGACCGCGCCGGCCTCCTTCAGGTCGAAGCGCTCGGACAGGAACGCCCGACGGAAGCCGAGGCTCTCGGCGAGCACCGCGTCGTCGAGCCCCTGCGACACCGAGCGGCCCTCGCGCGGATCGTCCGGCGGCTCGCTGAGCATCCGTCCGCAGATCAGGTAGGTGCTCAGGTCCTCTAGCACCGGAGGAAGCGTCGCGAGGCTCATCGATCAGTCGCGGACGAGCTTGACGTCGCCACGGATCTCGCGCTCGTGCGCAATGCGCACGTCGAGGACCGCGTCGAGCATGCTCCGCGTGTCGGCGTCAGCGCCCAGCGCGACCGGGATCGCCTCCGAGAGCATCGCCGAGCACACGTCATAGCGTTCCGGGATCTGGGCGGGCGCAAGGTCGCCGGCCGGGACCAGGCCCGCGTACCTGGAGCGCAGGGCGCCGTCGGCGTCACCACCGCACATGACGAGATGCGTGACGAGCTCCTCGATGCCGTGGATCTCCTCGAGCATCCAGGCCTGCTCGTGCTCGGCGCGGCGCTCGCAGATCCCCAGGATGCCGTCGACGAGCGCGAGCGTCTCGCGCTGCTCGCCGGCAGGCAGGTCGGGGACCGTGGCGAGCGATCCGCGGGAAAGCGACAGCAGCAACGGTGTCGAGGGACGGCGGATCATGTGGTCGGCACTCCTGCCGCGGCCTTCGCCGCGTCGAGTTGACGGGTCACACCGACCCAGCCCTCGGCCATCGCGGTCACCACATAGGCCAGATTGGCGGTCTTGAGCGAGCGATTGGTCCCTGCGACGAGATCCGTGACCTGGCCGACGAACTGCGCGACCATCGGCCCGAACGGCAGGATCGAGAAGTACGAGACCGTCAGCGGGTTGAGCTGCGCCTCGCTGAGCCCGGACGCTTCACGGTAGGCGGCGCAGAGCGCGGTGAGGTCACCGGCGATCGGATCGGGCGGGCTGATCGCCGACAGCGCAGCGAAGTACCCGAGGTCCTCGCGCGGGTCGCCGATCCGGGTGAACTCCCAGTCGATGGCGGACACGGAGTCGCCCTCGACGATGATGTTCGGCGTCTCGAGGTCCCCGTGCAGCAGGCAGAGCGGCACCTCCGGCGGCCGGTTGACGTCCAGCCACTCCGCGACGTACCGCATCAGCGGCGCCGGCTCGACCTGCCCGTCGGCCAGCGCGCGCCACTGGGCGACGCAGCTGTCGATGTGGTCCGCCCAGCTCGGCACCTCGCCGAGCACCGCCGTGACGTCGGCGACGTCGGTGGCGTGGATCCGTGCGGCGAGCTCGGCGATCGACCGTACGTGCCCCGGCCACTCACGCTCGTCGGTCGCGCTCAGGACGGCGTGCAGCGGCGTGCCGTCGACGTAGTCGATGATCATGCCGACCGCGCCGAGCCGGGAGCCGTCGGGATCGAACGCGTGGACCGCCGGCGCGCCGCCGGCGCCTCCGAGCGCCGCGAGGACGCCGTACTCGCGCGCCCGGTCGGTGCTGACGATCGCCTCGCCCTCCGGCGGGTCGGCCCGCCAGACGAACGTCCGGGGCTCCCCGTCCACCTCGGCCGTGATCCGGCGCATGACGCGGCTGTACCCGCCGGTGACGCGCTCGGTGCCCGTGACGGTGACGTCCGCCCCGAGGGACTGCGCGAGCAGCGCGGCGATCGTGTCGTGGTGCTCGCCGCTCATGCCAGGACCTTCGATGCGGTGTGCACGCGCCACGCCGCGGCCAGGCGGGCGTTCTGCCCGGGGGTGCTGCCGTAGGTCGTGATCTCGTCGACGCCGGCGGCGCGGAACTCGGCGAGCTTGCGCACGCAGGTCTCGATGCTGCCGATCGCGCACGAGTCCTCGATCCACTCCTGCGGGATCATCTTCGCCGGCTCGAGCAGGTCGACGCGGTGGTACTTCAGGTCGGCGACGCCGTCGCCCACGGCCGCGAACATCCGATGCTCCCGCAGGCGCTGCAGGACCTCCGGGTCCCAGCCGTTGAGCTTCGGATAGGCCTGTCCCCATGCCGGCGGCTGCAGGTACGTCACCACGCGGGCGTTCGCCAGCTGGAAGGTCTCCTCCTCCGCGAGCTCGGGCGCGGTGATCACCTCGGCGAGGATCCGCACCGAGCCGGGGTCGCGGTCAGCACGCTCCAGTGCGTCGCGCACGTAGCCGATCGCCTTGGCGGCCCCGGTCGGCGTGAGCCCCGCCGGGAGCAGGACGCCGTCGATCGCGGGGGTACGCGCGACCATCTCCGCGCCCTTCGGGAGCGCGAAGATCCCCGCAAGGATGTCCGGCGGCGGACCCTCGTAGCAGTCGCGCAGGCCCATCGGCCCGAAGTCGCCGGCCGGCCCGTCGTAGGAGAACTGCTCCCCGGCCCACAACCGCTTGACGATCGTGCAGACGTCAGCGAAGCCGTCCATCGAGAGAGACCCGCCGTGCCCGTAGGCCGGCGCACCGCGACCGAGACCGAGCGTGAACCTCGGCCCGAACGCGGCCTGCATCGTCGCGCCGAGCGACGCCAGCAGCATCGGATGGCGCGAGCCCGCCGCGATGATGCCCGACGCCACGCCCAGCCGCGAGGTGCGCGCGGCGATGCCGCCGAGCAGCGTCCCCGGCTCCTTGAGCTCAGGACGCTCGGCCAAGAACACGCGCCGAAAGCCGATCGCCTCCGCGTCGACCCCATCCTGGATCCCCTGCGCCGGCGTCCGCACCGACGTCTCGAACCGCACGTCGTCCGGCAGGTGGCTCTTGAGGCGGCCCGAGACGACGAACGCGCTGAGGTCCTCGAGCGGTTCGGGCACCCCAGCTTCCGTGTGAACGGCCGTTTGCTCATCCATGATGCGAAGGTAACAGATTGCGTATCGCGTACCAGTAATCTTTTCGGCGATGGCCAAACGACACGAAGCCGCGGCGGTCCTCACCGAGGGCGGGTCCACGTCGGCCCCCGGCCGCGCTGGCAGCCGACGGCGCGCGAACCTGCCCGAGGTCATCCTGGACGCCGCACTGCGGTGCTTTGAGCGATGGGGCATTCAGCGCACTCGCGTTGAGGACATCGCGCGCGAGGCCGACATGCCACGCCCCCACATCTACCGTCACTTCGCCAGCAAGGACGCCATCGTCCATGCCGTCATCCTCCGCGCGATCGACCGCCACCACGCACGGCTGGCCGAGCGCTATCCCGTCGAAGGCCCCGCGGGCGCCCTGATCCTCAACACGCTGCTGGCGGGCGTCCGGGACGCCGCCACCGAGGTCCAAGCCCTCACGCAGCAGGACTCCGCCCGCATCACCGCCGAAAGCCTCGCCGCGTCCGCCGAGATCACCGCGGCGCTGCGCGCCCATTGGGAGCCGATCCTCAAGCACGCCGAGGCGCGGGGCGAACTCCGCGCGCACATCGACATCGCGGCCGCCACCCGCTGGCTTGTGTTCATCCAGCTCAGCTATCTCACCCTCGGCAACCAGGTCCCCCCACTCGAAGAGAGCCTCTCCGCGTTCGTGCTGCCCGCGCTGGTCACCCCCAGCGGACCGCCAGAATAATGATGGCCAAGTTTCTCCGAAAGGCGTTGCGTGTTGTCGCGGATATGCCAGCGGACCGGCCGCCACGCCAGGCCTTCCTCATCGACGGTTGGACCGACAAACAGGCCGAGGCCATCGAGCAGACGGGAGCGGACTACCCAGTCGATCTCGTAGTCGAGCTTGCCTTCCACGATCACCTCGCTCGCCGCCGCGAGTCATTCGCGTTGGTCGCGTAGCACGCGCCACGGGCGCCAGCCAAGCGTCCGGTAGGGGTTCCGCACTGAGCAGGTGACGAGCCCGGGCGGCGTTATGCGCCGACCGGGCCGACGGCTTGCAGCGCTGTGCCGTCCTTGCTGAGCGCACCCGGCAGCGACGGCCTTTCGGACCGGCTGGTGGGGCCATTGGCTCCACGTTTAGACGCTCGCTCAGCGCTGCTCAATTAGCGCCTCAGCAGTGCCCGGTTGGGCGCGAGAGCCCCTGTCTCGGCGGGGTCTCGCGGGTTCCGGGAGGGTTCGTTCGGCCGCTCGTGGTCAACGGGTCGGCCCGACGATGCTCAGAAGGACGTGCGCAGGATCTGCGTGCCCGGCAGGTAGAACGCCGAACCCTTGTACGACACGCGCAAGCGGTACGGCTTCTTGCCGTTGCCGACCACGCGGATGCGCTTTGTGATGGTCCCCGCCGAGGAGATCTTCGCCGTCCCGAGCGACCGGAACGTCCCGCCTGCCTTCCCGCGCGCGATCCCGATGGAGACCGTGCCGGGGGTGCCCGGGAACGTGACCTTGACGCTGAGCGTGTAGTCGGGGCCCGTGAAGTCGGAGAAGTTCGCGACGGGGCTGGTCGTCAGCCCGAACGGCGCTTTCGCCACGACGGTGATCGCAGGCGTCCACGGCGACGCGGCGTCACCGCGGTAGGGCTGGAGGAGGCTGAAGGACCCCGACGGGTCGATGGCGCGGGCGACGACGGTGTAGCGACCGGGCTTGGTGGTGTCCAGCTGCGTCGTGGTGGTCGCCTCGCCGACGTCCTCTAGGGACGCGAGGCGAAACCGGAACGGTGCGACGAGGTCGCCGTCCGGGCCGACGACGCCGTTCAGTGCGTAGTGGATCTCGTTCAGGTTCGCGCCCGGGTTGTTCGTGACGGTCAGCGGGAACCCCTTGACGGACGGGTAGCTGAGCACGAAGGGCCTGGTGGGCGGGGCGATCCCCACACGAGCGGCTACGGTCAGCCCGTAGGTCGTGGTGGTCGTCGGGGTCGCGCAGCTCGTGTCCTCAGGCGCGTACTCCTTGACGACCGCCTGGTAGGTCTGGTTGCCGTGGTACTGCAGGTTCTGGTCGAACGCCACCCCGCTCTGGAGGATGCAGGACTCCGTGAAGGACGTCCCTCGGGAGGCGGACTTCCCGGTCGCGTCGACGAGGTCGAACGTGAACCGGCCGTTGCTGCCCGGAGGCGGGTAGGACAGCCGGACCACGGCCCGAACGTTGCGGACCGTGACCGCCTGGCCGGCGGTCATCGGCAGGGGCTGGCCGTCGTCGCCGATCACGGAGACCGTCGGAACGGCAAGAGCCCAGGTAGGCGCGGCAGCGCCGGCGAGCAGCAGGCCGGCCAGGAGAATGGTGCTGCGCAGGCAGCTCGTGGTCTTCATGAGTTGGGCTCCATCGCGTGACGTTCAGTTGGGTTCCGGAGTATCGCGCAGACGTTGCGACGCCTGCGGGCAGTCGGTCGAATCCAGACACACTTTGTCCGAATGCGCACGGCACCCATCGCTCGTCGAAAGGACACGGTGACCGCCGCGATCCGGCCCGTCTCGGTGGCATCGGCATGCCCGCGAGCGGTGTTGGGCCGTGGCCGCTGGATTTTCCGTAGCGGCGTTCGGCCGAGGGTTCCGGTCTGGGGCTCCCGGATCAGTTGTCGATGATGCGCAACGACCAACCGGTGCCGTCCACGTAGCCGGCCACGACCATTCCACCTTCAACGGTGACGAACGCTTCACAGCCGCCCGTGTCGCTCGCGGTCGCCGGAAATGGTGGCCAGCGCCGGCCGAGCCACTCGCTGAGATCCACACTGATCACGTCGAGCAACCATCGCAACGCGGCGGCGCTCGCAAGGGGGGTCGCTCGGGTGCGCACCCGCGGCGAGAAGGTCGTACTGACGAACGCCGGATGAAGCGCGGCCCTCCTCCGGCTGATTCCTCCGGCTGATGGGCAGCCTGTAAGCGAAACGCAACGACGCTTCCGGCTAGCGCAGAGACCGTGACCCCCGCGGGCAGATGCTGCTGAAGTCCAGCCGCCAAGCGCGGGGCAAGCGACGGCATGCTGCGAAGGTCGCATGCTCCGATCCGGACTGGGCGAGATCACCGGTTCGGTTGGGGTTCCCCGAGTCCGCCGGCGACTTACGTGAAGCGGCCGTCCTCCAGGACCGCGACCCCGTCCGCGGTTAGGCGCCCGCCGGGGCCCCTGCGCAGGTCGCAGATCATGTCCCAGTGGACCGCGGACTCGTTCTTTCCACCCGTCTCCGGGTACGAGCGCCCCAGCGCCACGTGTACCGTGAACCTATCTTCTCATCAAGGACGATCGGCTCCACCCTGACAGGTGGCCTCGGCGGGGAGGATGACGAAGCCCTCCGCACGGAGATCCTGCAGCAGCTGGTCCAGCGTCGCCGGGAGCGCCTCCTTCACGACGGTCAGTCTCGCACGCCCCGATCCGGGTGCTCAGCGGCTGCGCGTCGCATCGACAGATCAGACCACGGCCGCCTCGGCCGGCGCCGGGGCGCCGAAGTGGAGCGCGGGGTCCTGGACCGCTCCGTCGCGGAGCCGGGCAACGTCGTCCTCGTAGGCCTGTTTGACCGTCCAGGGACCGATGGTGCCGGCCTTCGGGAAGCTGTCGATCCGGCGCTGCACGTAGCCCGAGCTGAGGTCCAGCAGCGGCAGCTTCGCCTGCTCGCCGTCGAGGACCGGGACGACGGTCGTGCGGCCGGTCCGGTCCATGTGGTCCAGCAGGCGGCAGAAGTGCTCGCAGACGAGGTCGACCTTCAGCGTCCACGATGCGTTCGTGTAGCCGATCGCGAACGCGAAGTTCGGGACCCCGCTGAGCATCATGCTCTTGAACACGGTGGTGTCGCCGAGGCGGACGGGCTCGGCGTCGACCGACAGCTCGATGCCGCCGAGCGCGAGGATGTTCAGCCCGGTCGCCGTGACGACGATGTCCGCCTCGAGCAGCTCGCCGGACCCCAGGACGATGCCGTGCTCGGTGAAGTGGTCGATGGTGTTCGTGACGATCGACGCGTCACCGCGGCGGATGGACTTGAAGAAGTCGCCGTCGGGGACCATGCAGAGGCGCTGGTCCCACGGGTCGTACCTCGGGTTGAAGTGGGTGGCGACGTCGTAGCCCTTCGGCAGCCGGCGCTTGGCGTCGGCCATGATCAGCCTGCGGACGGCCTTCGGGTAGCGCTTGGCGATCTTGTAGATGCCGCGCTGGATGCCGACGTTCTTGCGCCGGGTCAGCCGGTGCCCCCGCTCGGGACCGAGGACGCGGTTGAAGACCTTGGCCGTGGGGTCCTCGGACGGGATCGCCAGCACGTAACTCGGTGAGCGCTGCAGCATGGTGACGTGTCCCGCGGTGCCGGCCATGGACGGCAGGAGGGTCACCGCGGTCGCGCCGCTGCCGATGATGACCACCCGCTTGCCTGCGTAGTCGAGGTCCTCCGGCCATTGCTGGGGATGGACGACGGTCCCGCCGAAGTCCCCGATCCCCCGGAACTCGGGCGTGTAGCCGCCGGCGTAGTCGTAGTAGCCGGTGCCGGAGAAGAGGAAGCGCGAGGTCAGCTCCACCACCTCGCCGCCGGGCCGCTCCGCCGTCACCGTCCAGGTGCCGGTGTCGCTCGAGAAGTCGGCGCTGAGGACGCGGTGGCCGAAGCGGATGTGGGGTGCCAGGCCGGCGTCGGCGACGGCGCCATCGAGGTACTCCAGGATGACGTCAGCTTCGGCGATCGCCTTCTTGTGCGTCCAGGGGCGGAAGCCGAACCCGAAGGTCGGCATGTCGGAGTCCGAGCGGATGCCGGGGTAGCGGAAGAGGCTCCAGGTGCCGCCGATCTCGTGGCGGCCGTCGAGGATCGCGAACGTCGTGCCGGGCCGCTTCGCGCTGAGGTGATGGGCGGCACCGATGCCGGAGATGCCGGCGCCCACGATGAGGACGTCGACGTCGGTGGTCACGGCGGGGCTGGCAGGCGACATGGCGGGGTTCTCCTCCGAGGTGGACTCGTTCCATGGTCGCGCCTCGCTGTCAGCGGAGGCATGTGCGCTACGCCCTGTGTTCTTGCCACGGCTGTGCGCGCCGCCTATGGTGAGTGGGTGACCGGTCCGCGGAAGCCGCTGGGAGCTCCGGCCGCCGATCTCGTGCGCGCCGCGGCGACGCTGGCCCTGGCCGATCCCGGGCCGCTGCTGGCTGCGGTCGACGAAGCAGTGCTGGCGGGCAGCCCGGCCCTGGCCGCGTACGCCGACCTCGCGCAGCAGACCCAGCTGGCGAATCACACCAACGTCCTGCGGTGGCTGACCAGCACCGCGCACCGCCCCGGCGAGCCCGTCCCCCGCGAGGTGGCGCCGGAGGCGCTCGACATCGCCCGGGACGTGGTGCGGCGTGGCCTGGACCGCGACGTGATGTGGACCGCGTACCGCCGCGGCGAGAACGCGGCGTGGCGCATGTGGATGCGCGCGCTGACGGAGCTCGCCGCGACCCGGACCGGGTGGACGGCAGCGCTGCCGGACGCCCTGGACGCGACGGCGTCGACGCTCAACCGGTTCGTCGACGACATCCTGAGCACCCTCGACGAGCGCATCTGGAGCGAGCGCGACCAGCTCGTCAGCGGCAACCTCGCGCGGCGGCTGGAGACCGTGCAGCTCATCCTGAGCGACGCGCCGATCACGCAGCAGCGCGCGGCCGAGCGGCTGGGGTACGAGCTTGGCGGGGACCACGTCGCGCTCGTGCTCACGACCGACACCCCGACACCGGAGCAAGGCCTGCTCGAGACGCTCGCCGCGCGCCTCGCGCACGCGGGCGGGATGCGCCCGCCGTTCACCGTCCCGGCCGGCGGGGCGGGGCTGTGGGCGTGGGCGGCGGCCCCGGCGAGCCCGGATCTCGACGCCATGCGCGCGGTGCTCCGCGGGGCCCCGGCCGGCGTCGCGGTCGCGGTCGGCCGGCCGGCCGGTGGCGTCGCCGGCTTCCGCCGCAGCCACCAGCAGGCCGCCGACGTCCAGCGCGTCGTGGCCGGTGCACAGGCTCCCGATCCGGTCCAGGCCGCTGCCCGGCTCATCACCTACGACGAGGTGCAGGTCGTCGCGCTCGCCGGCACCGACGTCGCGCGCGCTGGGGAGTTCGCACGCACGGCGCTCGGTGGGCTGCTGGACGGCCGGCCCGAGCTGCGCGAGGCGCTCCGGGTGCATCTGCTCGAGCACCGCAGCGCCACTCGCGCGGCGGCCCGGCTGTTCACGCATCGCAACACCATGCTCAACCGGGTCGCGCGGGCCGAGGCGCTCCTGCCGCGGCCCCTGGAGGATCAGCCGCTCGCGGTCCTGCTGGCGCTGGAGCTCGACCACTGGCTCGACCTCGGGTGACGCACGATCACGGCCAGCAGCGCACGCTGGGCGACGGTCCTCACGGCGTGAGCGCGCAACGCCATCGTCATGTCGCGCCTAGGGCCGAGCGGCGGACCGTCATGAGCGACTTCCTGACACGGATCTGCGAATCCGCGAACGAAGCGTTCAGCACGTGCGGGCTCCCGGCGGCGTGGGACGCTCGCGCTCAGGCCGCGCGCCGCCGCACGACCCGGATGACCGTCCGGCTCGGCCGCGTGCCGGCCTTCGTCACGACCAGCGTCCGGGTGCCCGCGCGCCGGGGCCGGATGCGCAGGACGGCGACCCCGCGCGCGTCGGTCCGTCCGCGTGCCGCGCCGAGCCGCACGGCCGCCGCGCGCACCGGCCGCCCGGTGCTCCGGACGCGCACGCGCAGCGCCGTGGTCCGACCAACCACGAGCGTGCGCGCCGCCGACACGTTCAGGCGCGGGGCCGGGCTCGGCTTCGGGCAGTCCGGCGCGCCGAGCCGGTCGAGCGGCACGGCGTTGCCCAGCGCCGCGTACCCGGCCAGGCTGAAGTGCAGGTGGTCCCCGCCGTCGTAGGCGGGCGCGATGCGGGCCGGGTCCGCGGGGTCGCGGACGGCGGCGTCGAAGTCGATGTAGCCGTCGGCGCCGCCGGCCGTGCGGATCCAGGTGTTGACGGTCTCGCGCGCGGCCTGGGCCGTCGCGTCGCTGTAGCTCGCCTGAGCACCGGCGGTCGGGGTCAGCGTCCCCATCAGCACGCGCAGGCCGGCCGCGCGCATCCGCGCGATGCCCTGGCGATAGCCGGCGATGATGTCGCTCGCCGGGGCGCCCGGCTTCTGGCCGATGTCGTTCACGCCCTCGAGCCAGATGACCGTGCTCACGCCGGCCTGCCGGAGGACATCGGCGTCCAGGCGCGTGAGGGCGGCCTCCCCGAACGACTTCCCGGCGATGCCGCCGCCGCTGTCGCGCAGGACGCGGTTGCCGCTGATCCCCACGTTGGCCACCGCGAGCGGGGTGCCGGCCGCGCGCAGCCGGCCCGCCAGGACATCGGGCCAGCGGCCGTTCGCGTCGATGCCCACCGTCGTCTCGGGGAACCCGAGCCCGGGCAGGCCCCGGAACCCGTCGGTGATGGAGTCGCCGAGCGCGACGACCGCGCCGAACGGGCGGTCGACGCGGACGTCCAGGCCCGTGACCAGCGGGCGGGAGCTCGTGTGCAGCAGGAACGCACCGCCGGCCCTATCGGCGGCGTGGTCCCCTGCGCCGGCCGGCGTGAAGTAGGAGGTCTGGCGGGCGGACGCGTGGTGGGTCGGCTTCCCGATCGCGGCGGCGACGAAGGTGCTGACCGCGAGGGTCTCGCCGCCCGCGTAGCTGAAGGCGACGGGGTCGCTGACGACGTCCTCGCCTGGCGCTGCGGTGACCGAGGCGCGGCCGCCGAACGTGACCTCGACCGGCACGGCGGCGACGCCCGCGCCGGCGGCCTGCCGTGCGATCGTCGTGTGCGCGAACGGCACGGCGACCAGGCCGTAGCGGTTGGAGAGGCGCACGCGGACGGTGCTGCCGCCGATCGAGGGCGTGAGCATCGCCCGCACGGTCGCGTGCTCGAGGGGCGCTTTGAGGTTGCCGAGCGTGAGGTCGCCGCCCGCCCCGATCAGGTCGGTCAGCCCGGTGCTGTTCGCGGCGTCGGTCGGCACGCCGGCCCACGCGGCGACCCAGTGGGCGCCGCAGACCGCGGGCACCGACGCGGCGGCCGCCGGCGCCACGCCGCCCAGGGCCCCGGCGAGGATGCCGGCGAGCACGGCCAGGCAGGCCCGCGCCGCAGGCCGCCTCACGCCGGGCCCACGGTGACGCGCCGCCCGAGCGAGCCGTCGGCCAGGCGTGCGCGTAGGACCTTCTTGTCGTACTTGCCCGTCCCGGTCTTCGGCACCGCGTCGATGAAGGCGACCTCGTCGGGCAGCCACCACTTCGCGACGCGCCCCGCGAGGTGCGCCTGCAGGTCGTCGGCCGTGCACGTGGAGCCCGGCGCGAGGACGACGCAGGCCAGCGGTCGCTCTGTCCAGCGCTCGTCGGGCTTGGCGATCACCGCAGCCTCGACGACGTCCGGGTGCGCGACGAGCTCGTTCTCCAGCGCGACGGACGAGATCCACTCCCCGCCGGACTTGATGACGTCCTTCGCGCGATCGCTGATGCGGACGTAGCCGCGCGGGTCCACCGCCGCGATGTCGCCGGTGCGCAGCCAGCCGCCGTCGAACGACCCCGGCGCGGGATCCCGGTAGTAGCCCGCCGCGATCCACGGGCCCCGGATCTGGACCTCGCCCGTCGCCTCCCCGTCGTGCGGGAGGACGGCGCCGTCGTCCGCGACGACCCGCACCTCGACGAGCGGCGCGACCCGCCCGGCGGTGTCGCGGTAGCTCCACTCCGAGTCGTCGCGCGGCGGGCGCGCCACCGACGCGAGCGGCCCGGTCTCCGTCATCCCCCAGCTCTGGAAGACGCGGACGCCGTGGCGCTCCTGGAACGCCTGCATGAGTGCCAGCGGGACAGCTGCGCCCCCGCAGAGCATCGTGCGCAGTCGCGACAGGTCGCCGCCGTGCGCGTCGAGGTGGCGGAGCAGGTCCATCCACACCGTGGGCACGCCAGCGGCGATCGTGACGCGTTCCTCCTCGAGCATCGCCGCCAGCGCGGCCGGCTGCGTGTGCGGACCGGGGAGGACCAGCTCCGCACCGGTCATCGCCGCCGCGTACGGCAGTCCCCAGGCGTTGGCGTGGAACATCGGCACGAGCGGCAGGATGCGGTCGCGCGAGGAGACGCCGAGCGTGTCCGCGGCGCACGCGGCGAGCGCGTGCAGCGTCTGCGAGCGGTGCGTGTAGACGACGCCCTTGGGGCGGCCCGTGGTGCCGCTCGTGTAGCAGAGGCCGGCGGCCGAGCGGTCGTCCAGATCCGGGTAGGCGAAGCGCGGCTCGTGGGCGGCGAGCAGCTCCTCGTAGCCGATCGCACCGGGGATGCCCGTGCCGGCGGCGTCGCCGCCGATGACGACGACGCTGCGCAGCGTCGGGAGCCGGTCCATGAGCGGCGCGATCCGGTCGGCGAGGATCGCGTCGACGAACAGCACGCGGTCCTCCGCGTGGCCGAAGATGTACTCGAGGTCCTCGTCGAACAGCCGGATGTTGACCATGTGCAGCACCGCGCCCGAGCAGGGGACCGCGTGGTAGAGCTCAAGGTGCTCCTGCGTGTTGAACGCGAACGTCGCGACGCGGTCGCCGGGCTGCACGCCGAGGGTGCGCAGCGCGCCGGCGAGCCGGTCGATGCGTGCGCCGAGGTCGGCGCCGCTGATGCGCGTCCGGCCGTCCTCGCGCTGCGTCACCACCTCGGCGTCGCCGTACATCCCCCGCATCCGCTCCATCACGTGGCGGAGCGTCAGCGGGAAGTCGTCCTGGACCCAGACATCGTGCACGGCGTTCTCCTCGGCAGTGGCCTGCTTGACCTGCGGTGGCCGACGCTAGGCGAACACTCGGGCCCCGTCACTCGGCATTTCCTCCGAAATCTGCGGGCCGTCCCTGTAGTTTCCCTCCATGACCGCCTCGACCGTCACCCAGGGAGTCGCTGAGCTGGCGGCCAGGATGCGGACCGACCACGAGCAGATCGCCCGGAGCGCCGTCGCGCTCTACAAGACGGAGATCGTCGACTACGCCGCGGCGACCTCGGAGTTCCTCGAGGACGAGGTCCTCGCCGTGACGCTGCGCGGTTTCGGCGACGTCCTCGACAACCTCGCGGCCGACGTCGTCGAGCCCAGCGTCGAGCAGATCGCCGGGATGGAGGCGATGCTCATGCGCCGCCCCCACCAGGGCGTCGCGCTCGCGTCGATGCAGCAGGCCTTCCAGGTCTTCAGCGGCTACTCGTACGGGCTGCTCCCGTCGTACATCGACGACGAGGACCCGGTCCAGCTGCGGGCGGCGCTGCGGGCGGGTGAGGTGATCTTCCGCTACACGCACGAGGTCATCCAGGTCGTCACGCAGACCTACCTCGACGAGCTGCAGGACGTGCGCGGGGACCGCGAGATCGTGAGCCGCAACCTGCTGGACGCCGTCCTCGCAGGGCGGGCCACGTCACCGTCTGCCATCCGCGACGCGCGCCTGGTCGGCATCGACCTCGGTGAGCAGACCGTCGTGCTCGTCGCGCGCGCCCCGACCGACGGGGACGAGGGCCGCCCCCGGACCCTGCGCACCGCGGCGAAGACGCTCCGCCAGCACTTCCTCTCGCGCGTCGGGCCGGTGCTCGTCGGCGTCCGCGAGAAGAAGGTCGTGTGCCTGTGCCCGGTCAAGGGGGCCGACGACGTGCGGCGCGTCGTCGACGCGGCGCACGCTGCGGCGGCCGAGCTCGACGCGCTCGGGATGTGCATCGGCGTGGCCGGCTGGCGACAGCGCGCCGGGGACGTGCCGAGTGCGTACGCCGAGGCGTGCGAGGCGGCCGACCAGGCGATCCGGCTGGGCGTGCACGACCGGGCCATGCTGTTCGACGACGTGCTGCTCGACCGGGTGCTCCGCACGAGTGACGTGGCCGAGCGCATCGTGACCACGGCCCTCGATCCGCTGCGCGCCTACGACGCGGAGCGGAAGGCCGATCTGGTGGCGACGCTGCAGGCGTACGTCGACACGAACTTCGGCGTGGCGGCCACCGCGCGAGCGATGACGGTGCACAACAACACGGTCCTCTACCGCCTCGAGCGCATCCGGCTCCTGACCGGTCGCGACCCCCGCTCGCCGCGCGACATCGTCTTCCTCGCGCTCGCCCTGCGGCTGCAGGGCGCCTGACAGAACCACCAGAGACCCGCCGCTGAGTTCGGAGGAAATACCGAGTGACTCGCGCTGTGGCCCTCCGTACGGTCGCACCGGGTCATGCAGCTCACGAGTCTCCTCAAGCCTGATCAGGCGTTCGTCGTACGCCTCGGTCAGACCACCTTCAGCTACGCCGAGCTCGACGGTGCGTCCGCCCGGGTGGCGTCGCTGCTGCGCGGCCGCGGCGTCTCGCCGGGCGATCACGTCGCCGTCATGCTCGGCCGGGTCGCGGAGCTCCCGAGCGCCTACTACGGCGTCCTGCGGACGGGCGCCGTGGTGGTGCCGATCGACGTCGGCAGCAGCGCCGGGCAGGTCGAGGTGTACCTGACGTCCTCCGGCGCGCGGCTCGTGCTCGCCTGGCACGAGTGCCTCGACGCCGCCGAAGCCGGCGCCCGCGACGCCGGCGTGGACTACATCGTCGTCCACCCCATCGGGTTCCACGCGCTGCTCGAGGAGATGAAGCCGGTCGTCGACGCGGACATCACCCGTGAGCCCGACGACATCGCCGTGCTGCTGTACGCGCCGACGACGACCGGCACGGTCCACGCCATCGAGGTCACCCACGCGGAGCTCCGCGCACAGGCCGGGGAGAACGGGGAGATCGTCATCCCGCTAATGGAGGAGCAGCGATGCTGAAGGTCGATGACCTGCAAGTGGTCTACGGCGGGGTGCGCGCGCTGCGCGGCATCTCGCTCGAGGTCGGGGAGGGGGAGGTCGTCGCCGTCCTCGGCAACAACGGCGCGGGGAAGTCGACGCTGCTGCGGACAATCTCGCGGACCCTGTCGCTGCACCACGGCACCGTCGTCTCGGGCTCGGTCGAGCTCGGCGGCAAGGCGATCACCGGGGACGCGGCCGACGTGGTGCGGCGCGGCCTGGTCCAGGTGCCGGAGGGACGGCGGATCTTCGGCGACCTCACGGTCGACGAGAACCTGCGCGCCGGTGGCCTGTCCGCGAGCCGCAGCCGCCGCGCCGCCGCGGCTGCCCGCGTCTACGCGACCTTCCCGCGGCTGGACGAGCGGCGCGACCAGCGCGGCGGCCTGCTGTCCGGGGGCGAGCAGCAGATGCTCGCGATCGGACGCGCGCTGATGTCCAACCCGAAGGTCCTGCTGCTCGACGAGCCGTCGCTCGGCCTCGCGCCGCAGATGGTCGACTTCGTCGGGGCGCTCGTGCGCGACATCAACGCCACCGGGATCTCGGTCCTGCTCGTCGAGCAGAACGCCGCCATGGCCCTGGAGGTCGCGGACCGCGCCTACGTCCTGGAGGTCGGCGAGGTCGCGCTGGCGGGTGTCGCCGAGGAGCTGGCGGCGAGCGACGAGGTCCGCGACCGCTACCTCGGCGTTGCCCCGTCCCCGGACGTCGAGCCGGTGACCGCGCCGAGCGTGCCGCGCATCACGACGGGCGAGCGGACCCCGAAGCCGCTGCGCGCGGAAGGCGTCACCGTCCGCTTCGGCGGCCTGGTCGCGCTCGGCGAGGTCTCGCTCGACGTCGAACCCGGGACGACGCATGCGCTCATCGGCCCGAACGGCGCGGGGAAGTCGACGCTGATGAACGTGCTCACCGGCGTCTACCAGGCCGGCGAGGGCAGCGTGCGCTACGGGGACGACACCCTCACCGCGATGCGGCCGGCCGAGATCGCCGCGCTCGGCATCTCGCGGACGTTCCAGAACCTCGCGCTGTCCCACACGGCGACGGTGCGCGAGAACCTGCTGCTGGGCCGCCACCGTCACTGGAACGCGGGGTTCATCACGGCCGGCCTGCGCCTGCCGGGCGCCCGCCGCGCCCTGGCCGAGCAGACGCGGATCGTCGACGGGATCGCCGAGACCGTCGGCCTCGGCGGCAAGGAGCGCGAGCCGCTGAGCGGCCTGTCCTACGGCGACCTCAAGCGCGTCGAGCTCGCGCGCGCCTTGTGCGCCGAGCCGACGCTGCTGCTGCTCGACGAGCCGGTCGCCGGCATGAACCACGACGAGTCGCAGGAGATGGCCCGCGCCATCGCGCAGGTGCGCGAGACGCTCGGCATCACCGTCGTGCTCGTTGAGCACGACATGCCCTTCGTCATGGGCCTCGCCGACCGCGTCACCGTCCTGGACTTCGGGCGCGTGATCGCCGACGGCACACCGGCCGAGGTCCAGCAGGACCCGGAGGTGCTCCGTGCCTACCTCGGGTCCTCGGACACCGCCAACTCCGTGAAGGGAGACCTCAAGTCATGAGCCAGTTCTTCGAGCTGACGCTCAGCGGCCTGTCGCTCGGCTGCATCTACGCCCTGCTCGCGATGGGCTTCGTGATCGTGTTCAAGGCGACGAACGTCGTCAACTTCTCGCACGCGTCGATCGTGATGCTGGGCGCCTATCTCGTCGCGTCGTGGAACGACTCGCTCGGGTTCTTCGGCGCGATGGCCGCGTCGGCGGTGGTGTGCGCGATCGCCGCCGCCGCGCTCGACGTCATCTTCGTCGCGCCGCTGCGGCGCCGGGCCGGCGGCACCGACGCCGTCGCGATCCTGACGATCGCGCTGAACATCCTGCTCGGGACGCTGCTGGCGCGGACGGTCGGCACGGACATCCTGCCGTCGGGCGCCCCTTGGGGGGCGGAGACCACGTCGATCCTCGGCGCGCGCATCCCGCAGACGCGGATCGCCGCCGCGATCGTGGCGATGGCCGTGATGGGGGTCTTCTACGTCGCGTTCACCCGCTCGGACTGGGGCGTCTCGATGCGGGCCGCCGCCACCGACCCGGAGGCCGCGGCGCTGATGGGCATCCGCCTGTCGTACGTGGCCGCCGGCGCGTGGGCGGTGGCCGGTGTCCTGGCCGCCATCGGCGGGGCGTTCTTCATCTCGTTCCCCGCCTCCGGGGTCTCGAGCTCGACCGGCCTGCTCGCGCTCGCGGCGGTTCCCGTCGCCGTCGCCGGCGGGCTCGACTCGCCGTTCGGGGCCCTGATCGGCGGCCTGGTGATCGGCGTCGCGCAGACCCTGGCCTCCGGCTACCAGGACCACATCGCGTTCCTGGGTCGCGGCCTCGGCGAGGTCATTCCATACGCGGTCCTCTTCGTCGTCCTCCTGTGGCGTCCGAGTGGCCTGTTCGGTACGAAGGAGATGAGCCGTGTCTAGGTCACAGTCGCGCATCGTCGGCCTCGTGGTCGTCGCGATGCTGCTCGCGGTGCCGTACTTCCTCGAGGAGTTCTGGCTCCAGATGGGGCTCTTCGCGATGGCCGCGGCGATCGCGGCGATCGGCCTGACGCTGCTGTCGGGCGTCGCCGGCCAGCTGTCGCTGGCGCACGCGTTCTACATCGCCGTCGGCGCCTACGGCTACTGCTACCTGGCCGGCGACTCCGGGAGCGATCCCGGCCTCGACCTGCCGAGCGGGCTGAACCTGCCACCGGTCCTGGCGCTGATCGGGGCGGTGCTCCTGGCGGGTGTCGCCGGGGCGCTGTTCAGCCCGATCGCCGGCCGCCTGCGGGGGATCTACCTCGGGCTCGCATCGATCGGCCTGGTCTTCGTCGGCCAGCACATCCTGCGCGCCGCGAGCGGCGTCACGGGCGGGTTCAACGGACGCGACGCCGAGCCGTTCAGCGTGCTCGGGTTCACGTTCGACGCGACCCCGATGAACGTGCTCGGCGTGGAGTACCACCAGCTCGAGAAGCTGTGGTACCTCGGCCTGCTGTTCGTCGCCGCCGGCGCCTGGTACGCGCACTCGATCCTCGGCTCGCGGCCCGGCCGCGCGCTGGAGGCGATCCGCGACAGCGAGGTCGCCGCCGCCGTCATGGGCGTGAACGTCCCGGTCTACCGCGGCGCCGCGTTCGTGGTGTCGAGCATGTACGCCGGCCTGGGCGGGGTGTTCATCGCGCTCGCGTACCAGCGGATCGTGCCGGACACGTTCGGGTTCCTGTACTCGCTGGACTTCGTCGTGATGATCGTCCTCGGCGGGGTCGCGTCGGTCCGCGGGGCGATCGTCGGCGCCGCGGTCGTCATCTGCCTCCCGCAGCTGCTGGACCACTACGCCACCTCGCTGCCGCTCGTGGCGGCGGCGGGTGACGACGGCCTGCAGCCGACGGACGCCTCGCGCTTCCTCTACGGCGGCGCGGTCGTCGCCGTCCTCATCTTCAGCCCCGGCGGCCTGGCAGGTCTCGCCCGCCGCCTCAGTCCACGTCACACCAAGGAGAGCACTGCATGACCCTCAGCATCCGCAGCGGCGGCGTCCTGGCCGCAACGCTGGCGGCGACCCTCGCGGTCGGCGCCTGCGGCAAGTCCGACTCCGATTCGAGCTCCGGCTCGGGCGCCGGCACGACGTCCACCGCGGCCGGCAACACGGACCCCGCGTCGG
This sequence comes from Paraconexibacter sp. AEG42_29, assembly GCF_040581415.1. Taxonomy (NCBI): domain Bacteria; kingdom Bacillati; phylum Actinomycetota; class Thermoleophilia; order Solirubrobacterales; family Paraconexibacteraceae; genus Paraconexibacter; species Paraconexibacter sp. AEG42_29. The sequence continues at coordinate 319,195 of NZ_CP114014.1, forward strand.
TCAAGACCGGTCCGGGCGTCACCGCCAAGAAGATCACCCTCGGCGTGATGACCGACCTGTCCGGTGCGTTCGCGCCCCTGACCTCGGTCATCACCCACGGCAACGAGGAGTACTGGAAGGAGCGCAACGCCGCCGGCGGCGTGTGCGGTCGCACGGTCGACCTCCAGATCAAGGACCACGGCTACGACACGCAGAAGGCCGTCGTCCAGTACCGCGGCCTCGCACCGGACGTCGCCGCCCTGCAGCAGCTCGTCGGCTCGCCGATGACCGCCGCGATCCTGCCCCAGCTGAAGTCCGACCGCATGCTGTCGATCCCGGCCTCGTGGCCGTCGGAGCTCCTGGACGACGACATCATCATCCTCTCGGGCGCGACCTACGAGCTCGAGCAGATCAACGGGCTCGGGCACCTGATGGACGAGGGCGAGATCAAGTCCGGCGACAAGATCGGCGCCCTCTACTTCGAGGGCGACTACGGCGAGGCCGGCCTGAAGGGCGTGAAGTACTTCGCCGAGCAGAACGACATGACCGTGGTCGAGCAGAAGATCCAGCCGACCGACGAGGACATGACCGGGCAGGTCGCCGCGTTCAAGCGCGCGGGCGTCAAGGTGCTCGCCGTCACGACGGCGCCGACGCAGATGGCGTCGCTCGCGGGCATCGCCGCGGCGCAGGGCCTGGACGTGCCGTTCCTCGGGAACAACCCGACGTTCGACCCGGCGGTGCTGAAGTCGCCGGCCGCCAAGGCGATCATCGCCAACGGCTACTTCATGGGGCCGGTGCCGCCGATCTCCAGCAGCAACGCCAAGGTCCAGAAGTCGATCAAGTCGTACAAGAAAGCCTTCCCGAAGGACACGCCCAAGAACGCGGCGCTCGTCGGGTTCGCCGAGGGCAAGATCATGTACACGGTTCTCGACAAGGCCTGCGAGAACGGCGACCTGAGCCGCGACGGCATCGTCAAGGCCGCGCGTCAGCTGTCCGCCGTGTCGACGTCCGGCCTCGCCGCCGGCGACCTCGACTTCAGCCAGCTCGGCGAGCCGCCGACGCGCGGCGCCTTCATCGCCCGTGCAGCCAACATCGAGGGCGGCCTGAAGCAGGTCGGCGGCGTGCTCGAGTCCGACCTCGCCAAGGAGTACGAGGGCTGACCCCGCGGGTGGGCGACCGGCCGGGAGCACGGTGCTCCCGGCCGGTCCCTGCCCTACAGGCCCGTGACGGCCCCCCGGTCGCCGCCGTCCGCCACATCTCACCTACGTGAACCGAGGAGAAGTCATGCGATCGTCCGTCGTCACCCTGCTCGCCCTCGCCGTCGTCCTGGCCGCGGGCCTCCCGGCGGCCGCGCAGGCCGCGCCCCTGAAGGACGTCGACGATCCCTTCTACCGGTACGACAAGCCGCTCGGGGACGTCGCGCCCGGGACCGTCCTGCGCAGCCGCGCCATCACGCCCGCGCTCGCCGGGGTGACCCTGCCCATCAAGGCCACGCAGGTGCTCTACCGGACGACGAAGACGAACGGCGCCGCGATCGCGAGTGTCGCCACGATCCTGCGTCCGCTGGTCGCGCCCACCCGGCAGATCGTGTCCTACCAGACGGCCTACGACGACCTCGGATCGACGTGCGTGCCGTCGTACACGATCCAGGGCGGCAACCCGGGGGCGCTCGTGCCCAACCTCGAGATCGGCTTCATGCTGACCTACCTGGCGCAGGGCTTCACGGTGGTGACCGCCGACTACGAGGGGCTCACGCACGACTACACCGCCGGCCAGGGCGCCGGGTACGGGACGCTCGACGGCATCCGCGCGGCTCGGACCGAGCTCGGGTTCCGCGACGGCACGCCCGTCGGCATGGTGGGGTACTCGGGCGGCGCGATCGCGACGCAGTGGGCGAGCGAGCTGGCCGGGGAGTACGCGCCGGAGACGAACATCGTCGGGGCGGCCTCGGGCGGGATCCCGGTCAGCTTCCCGAACACGCTGCGGTACATCGACGGCTCCCCCGAATGGGCGAGCGTGCTGCCGTACCTGCTGAACGGGCTGTTCCGCGGCACGGGCATCGACGTCTCGCGGTACCTGTCGCAGAAGGGCCGGGAGGCCATGGCGTTCGTCGCCGACAAGTGCCTGGACACCGGCGCGTTCCCCGGGCTGCGGATCCGCGAGCTGCTCGCCGGCGACCGCGACTACCGCACGGTCCGCCCGTTCGTCCGGGCGATCAACTCGCAGATCATGGGCACGCTGGGGACCCCGAAGTCGCCGGTGTTCTTCGGGAACGGGAACGGCGACGGCATCGGCGACGGCATCATGATCTCCTCCGACGTCGAAGCGCTCGCGCACCAGTACTGCGGCAAGGGCGTCCCGGTGCACTACACGCGCTACCCGGGCCTGGACCACGGCGGGGTCATTGCCCTGTTCGAGGCCGAGGCCATCGCGTTCCTGCAGGCGCGCTTCACCGGGCTGCCCGCCGCGAACGACTGCGCGCGAATCCCGCCGGGCACGTCCCTGAAGCCGCTGCCGCTGCCGCCGCTGCCGGCGGTCGTCCTCGGCAGGGTGCGACGGACCGGGTCCGGCTACCGCATCGCCGCGCGTCTCGACCGCGAGGTCGCCGGGCTCGTGTCGGTCACCGTCTTGACGGTGAAGGACGGCAAGCGCCGGCGTGTCGCGGTCCGCAGCCTGGCCGGCGGGCTCGGGCCGGCGTCGCGCACGCTCGCGGTGCCGCTGCGCCGCGGGGTCGCCGGCCGGCGCTACGAGGTCGTCGTCAGGGCCCTCGCGGACGGCGAACCGGTCACGGCGACGGCGCGCCTGCAGGTCCCTCGGCGGCGCTGACGGGGGGACGTCAGCGCCGCCGGGGAACCTGCCCGGCGCGCGGCGGTCGCTCAGCGGGCGCCGGCCGGCGACCTCACGCGGCGCCGCCCTCGTGCTTGCGCTGCCAGCGCTTGTAGGCCTTCGGAGCGACGAACCGACCGATCGACCAGACGACACGGCCGAGGAGGGCGAAGCGCTTGCGGGGCATGGGTGAGTCCTTTCGTGGTGTGCTGCGTGTGGTGGGTTGACCGTCGTCCGGACACCCCGGTTTCGCGGATGCGCAGCTCGAGCGACCGGGCGCGGACGCGCTACTGCACGCGCCGGCCGCCGCGCGGTCCGCCCTGATCGCCGAACGGCATGTCGCGGTCCGGGCCCAGCCGGCTCTGCAGCTCGGCGAGGTCGATCTCGCCGAGGGCGATGGCGACCGCGACGGCGAACGCCCCGGCGCCGATGAGGCACAGGACGGCGTCGCCCAGTCCGAGGGTGATCCAGACGACGGCGAAGCCGAAGCCCAGGATGGCGGCGAACTGCTTGGTGCTCATCGCAGCTCCCTTCTGTGGTGGCGGTTGAAGCCGGCCAGCGTGACGGTGACCGGTCGGGGGGCAAGGTCGTGGGCGGCCAGCGCCGCGCGGACGCTGTCGCGGACGGCGATGAGGGTCTCGGGCCCGCTGGCGGCACGCCGGAGGCTGAGGGCGACGGTCAGCCTGTCGCCGTCGATGCGCCCGCGTGCGGCGTCGACGGCGTCGACGCTCGTCGCGGCAATCTCCCCGATGCGCTCGACCGCCCGCGGGGCGAGCGTCGTCTGCCCGCTGTCGGCCTCCTCGAGGAGCAGCGGGCTCCGGGCCAGGTACGGCCGCGGGAGCTCCTTCGTCGCGAGCCACCCCAGCAGCAGGAAGGCGACCAGTCCGGACGGGCCGGCGATCATCCGGGTCCGCGAGTCGGCGTCGCCCGGGGTGAGCGACGCGAGCTGGTCGAAGACCGTGCGGTAGCCGGAGAGCTGCTCGACGGTCCCCGGGTCGGCCTTCAGCGCGAGCGCCACGAGCATCCCGCCGTAGAACACGAGCGCCAGCCCGACGAGGGCGGTCAGCGTGCGCCCGACGAGGGCCAGGGCGGAGCTGCGCAGGCGGACGCGCTGGCGGGGCATCACTCCACGCCCTTCGTGACGCGCGTCCGGATCCGCGTGCGCAGGGGCCAGTCGCCGTCGATCGGGGCGAGCTCGCGGGTGACCGCCGCGCGGACGTCGTCCGGGGAGCGGCGCTTGGCGCGGTCGGCCCGGATGCGCAGCCGCGCGCCGGGCCGCCGGCGACGCGGACGCACGCGGGTGCGGGCCCCGCGGATCTCGCGGGCCTGCTCCACCAGCGCGGTCGTCAGCTGGGCGAGCGGGCGACGACGGGCGAGCAGGTCGCCGTCGGCGTGATGCTGCAACGTGACCAGGCGCTCACGCCGCGGGGTGAGCGTCCCGACCAGGATGAGGACCCCGGCCAGGACGGCGGCCGCCCCGCCGAGCGCGGAGTCGCGGGCGACCGGACCATTGGCCTCGACGGCTGCCAGCAGCTGCCGGACCTCGTCGCGGGCCTCCGGCGCGTGCACGAGGCGCAGCAGCCCGGGCAGGCTGAAGTCGCCGCTGCCGCCGCCGGCGCTCGCCAGCGCGACCGCGAGGCCGGCGAGCGAGAGGACGGTCAGCAGCAGGAACGCGAGCACGCGCACCAGTGCGCGCAGGAGCAGGATCATGCGGCGTCGTCCCCCACAGGATCCGTCGCCAGGCCGTCGACGTGCACGTGGACGCGGGCCACCTCGCCGAGGAGCCCGAGCTCGAAGACGGCGTCGACGATCCGGGTCTGCAGCCGCACGGCGAGCGCGTGCAGCGGCACGGGGAGCGCGACCAGGTGCACCTCGATCGCGTAGCCGCCGGCCGGGTCGGCCGTCACCAGCACGCCGCCGATCGCGGCGTCGTCGGTGACCGGGGTGACCCAGCGGCCGTCGCCGTCGCACAGCTCGGCGACGTCCGCATCCAGGATCGCGCAGTTGTGCGCGACCCTGGCCAGGCGCACCCGTACCGGCCGCCCCGTGCTGCGGGGGGTGGGGGACGGGCGCTGGGTCACTGGACGCGCGCCCCTTCGTCCTGCGAGTCGCCGGGGAACCACAGGTCGTCGACGGCGATGTTGACCTCGGTGACCTTCAGGCCCGTGATGCCCTCGATGCGCTTGACGACGTTCTCGCGCACGGCGGTCGCGACCTTCGGGATCGACTCGCCGTACTCGATGCGGATCGTCAGGTCGACCGCGGCCTCGCGCTCGCCGACCTCGACGTTCACGCCGCGGGCACGCTCGTCGCCGACCGGCAGGCGGCTGGTGACCGCGCCGATGGTGCGGGCGGCCGTCCCGCCGAGGTCGTGGACGCCATTGATCTCGCGCGCCGCGATGCCGGCGATCTTCGTCACGACGACGTCGGCGATGCTGGTGCGGCCGAGGTCGGCCTCGAGCGAGGCGCGGCGGGCGACCGCGCCGCCCGTGGCGGGCGTCTTCTCGGTGTCGGGTTCGGTGGCGGTCTGGGCCATGCGTGTGCTCCTTCGTGTGGGGTGGTCGTTCTGCAGGGGCAGACCGCCCCCGGCGCGCCGCGGTTTCACGAATCTCGCGAAACCGCAGCGGCTGCGGGTCGGTCTGTCCCGCATTTGGACAGCGATGCACCAGCCGCTTTCCCTGAGCTACGCTCCCGCGTCCGCATGGACGACGAGCAGCTCATCGCCCGTACCCGGCGCGGCGAGCTCGAGGCCTACTCACAGCTCGTGGCGCGCCACCGGCCGGAGGTCCACCGCATCGCCGCGCGGATCGTCGGGCCCGACGACGCGGACGACGTCACGCAGGACACGTTCTTGCGTGCCTTCAACGCGCTGGACCGCTTCCGCGGCGACGCGTCCTTCCGTACCTGGGTCCTGCGGATCGCGCACAACACCGCGATCAACACCCTCGCCAAGCGCCGCGCGATCCCGGTCGACGAGGTGCCGGAGCCGGCCGGCGACAGCGCCCCGAAGGTGCGCTCGCCGGCGGACCTGCTGGAGTCCGGCGAGCGGCAGGAGCGGCTGCTGCACAAGATCGGGCTGCTGCGCCACGACTACCAGGTGGTGGTCGTCCTGCGGGACGTCGAGGAGCTGGACTACAACGAGATCGCGGACATCCTCGACTGCCCGATCGGCACGGTGAAGACGCGCCTGCATCGCGCGCGCGCACTGCTGATCGACATGCTGCGAAACAACACCTACGACTGGGAGCTGCCCGCATGACCGAGCCCGAGCTGACGCCGCCCGAACAGCGGCTGCACGACCTGCTCGCCGACGTCCGCGACCGTGAACCGGACCCCGGCGGTCCGGGCCTGGAGGACCAGATCATGCGCACCGCGCGCTGGCAGTACGTCGCGCGCGGCACGCTGCGCGCGGTCGGCGACCTCTCCGCCGTCGTGGCGATGGGGCTGCGGCTGCTCGTCGGCCCCGACGGCGAGCCGCGCCGGGAGCCGCGGTCATGAGCGCCGTGTACCTGGCCAGCATCAGCGGCCGCGCCGGCGACCAGATCGGCGAGTTCCTGCCCCGGCTCGGCGCGGCGCTCGTCCTGCTCCTCGCGGGGCTGCTCATCGTCCGGCTGCTCACCCGCCTGCTGCAGGCGGCGCTGCTGAAGGCCGGCGTCGACAGCCTCGCCGAGCGCGCCCGCATCCACGACACGCTGGCCCGGATCGGTCTCGAGCGCTCCCTGACCCGGACCGTCGCCGCGCTCCTGCGGATCACCGGATCGGTCGCGGTCATCCTGATCGCCCTGTCGACCCTCGGGCTGCAGACCCTCGACCAGGCGCTGAACCGGGCCGTGCTGTTCCTGCCGAGCCTGGTCGCCGCGGTCGTCCTGCTCGCCCTGGGCGCCGGCCTGGGCGGGCTCGCGCGCGAGCGCGTGGACCGGCTGGCCTACCAGATGGACCTCCGCGGTCCACTCGGCGCTGCCGCCCACGCGAGCATCCTCGGCGTCGCCCTCATCCTCGCCCTCGGACAGCTCGGCGTCCCGACGACCATCCTCGTCGTCGTGGCCGGCGTCACGCTGGCAGGGGCCGCCCTCACGCTGGCCCTCGCGTTCGGCCTCGGCTCGCGCGACCTGGCCGCGGAGCTCGCCGCCGGCCGCTACGTCGGCGGGGGCGGGCTGCAGGTCGGCGACGAGATCACCGTCGACGCGCTGCGCGGGGAGATCGTCGCCCTGGACAGCACGTCGCTGATGCTCCGGACGGAGGACGGCCGCCGCTTCCGCGTCCCGAACTCGAGCGTCATGCGGGCACCGGTCGAACTGCACTGATCGGCGCGGAGCCGTCGGCGCGCTCGGCGGGGTGGCTCGGCGGGCGCCGCCTGGCAGACTTCCGGCATGGCCGACGTCGCACTGGTCCGTCGTCTCGCGCTCGCGCTGCCCTCGGTGACCGAGCGCTCCTCCTACGGGACCCCGGGGTTCCGCGTCCGGGACCGCCTGTTCGCCCGGATCCACGACGACGGCGAACAACTCGTGGCGTGGGTGGCGGACCTGGAGGAAAAGGAGCAGCTGCTGGAGGCGGCGCCCGGCGTGTACACGACGACGGCTCACTACGACGGACACGCGTCGGTGCTCGTGCGCCTCGACGCCGTCAGCGACGACGAGCTGTCGGAGGCGCTGGAGCAGGCCTGGCTCGCGCGGGCACCCAAGCGCCTGCGGGACGAGTTCCTGGCGGATCGCTGAGCCGCGCAGCGCAGGGGCCCCGGTAGCGTCCGGGTCATGTCCTGGACGACGATCCGCTACGCCGTCGACGACCACGTCGCGACGATCACCCTCGACCGGCCGGAGCGGTTGAACGCGTACACCGACCAGATGCGCGCTGAGCTGCTCGAGGCGCTGGACCGGGTGGACGCGGACGACGACGTGCGCGCCGTCATCGTGACGGGTGCCGGCCGCGGCTTCTGCGCCGGGGCGGACCTCAGCGGCGGCGGCTCGACGTTCGACCTCAGCGAGCGGGAGGCCGCGCGGCTCGCCGACGGGACCCCGCGCGACGGCGGCGGCCAGGTCTCGCTCCGCATCTTTGACTGCCTGAAGCCCGTCATCGGCGCGATCAACGGCCCGGCGGTGGGCGTCGGCGTGACGATGACGCTGCCGATGGACGTGCGTCTCGCGGCCGAGAGCGCGCGGTTCGGGTTCGTCTTCGCGCGCCGGGGGATCGCGCCCGAGGCCGCGTCGAGCTGGTTCCTCCCGCGCCTGGTGGGGATCTCCCAGGCGCTCGAATGGGTGACGACAGGACGGGTCTTCGGTGCCGAGGAGGCGCTGGCCGGCGGCCTGGTCCGGAGCATCCACCCCGACGACCAGCTGCTGGACGCGGCGCGTGCCCTCGCGCGCGAGATCGCCGACAACGCCGCGCCGGTGACCGTCGCGCTGAGCCGGCGGATGCTGTGGGACATGCTCGGTGCCGACCACCCCGTACGGGCGCACGAGATCGACTCGCGCGCAGTCTTCGCGCGCGGCCGGTCCGCCGATGCGCACGAGGGCGTCACCGCGTTCCTCGAGAAGCGGCCGGCCGTGTTCCCTGACCGCGTCAGCGCCGGGCTGCCCGAGGTCGGACTGCCGGTCGTGCGGGTCGACGAGGCCTGAGCGGCAGCTCAACCGTTGCGTCAGGCATGCACACCAGAGTGAGTAAGGGTAACCTTACTCAGCGACGTAGGGTACCCGGCTGGGTGCCGTCCACCTTCTCTGGGAGCATCGATGAATCACCTGAAAACCGTCTATCTGCGGCGTCGGTCCGCGGCGTTCGTCGCCGTCGGCGCGGCTGCCTGTCTGGCCGGCGCGGGCGCCGGTACCGCGCACGCCGCGACACCGCTGGCCTGCATCGGCACGGGCGGCGCGACGCCCGCCGTCGACAACATCGCCCCCGTTGGCATGGACGTGACGTTCGCCGGCGACCTGCCCGACGCGGCGGTCGGGCAGCGCTTCAGCATCCGCCCGACGGTCAACTACAACCTCTCGAACGCCTACCTCAAGCAGCTCGGCCTCGCGGGCGCGCTGGACGAGGGCGACAACAACCTCAACGCGGTCACCTTCTGGGTGAAGGTCCGCGGGACGAACACGGTCGAGCAGCAGCAGGTCCTGCGCGCCGTCGTCAACCCCACGTTCGGGCGCTACAACGGCACCACGCAGCTGGGCGACCGCACGAAGACCTCCACGCGGATCCACTGGAACGGCGCCACGCAGACGGCGACCGTCCGCTACTACGACCGCGACAGCGCCAGCACCACGCCGCAGCGCATCGAGCAGCAGATCGCCGGCACCGCGCAGCTCGACACCACCGGGGTCGCCTGGACGCCGTCCAGCTCGGCGCCGATCGAGTTCTCGGTCGCCCCGGCCGGGTCCTTCGGCGCGCTGCCCGTCGGCGCGCAGTGGCGCCGCGCCAGCAGCACCGCCGCGGCTCCGACGCTCGCCAACCCGGCGAACCTCACCGCCAGCCCGGCGACCAACGTCCCGGACGCCGATCCGCTGACGACGGCCTACCCCTACGGCAGCGTGTACGCCCGCCTCGCGGTCGGCAACGCCACCGACGCCGGCACCGCCGGTGCCGACTGGGACGACCTCTCGCACGTCTCGCTGGACTGCGTGACCGGCGACGTCGAGGTCACGAACAGCACCATCGCCTACTCGGACGTCGGCAAGCGGGCGCAGGACGTCGCGCCCGCCGGTGACAGCGGCCGCTACACCGTGCTGGCCTCCGTGGCCGTGCCGTTCGTGCGCGTGACCCCCGCCGCGGTCGCCAAGCCGATGACGTGCATCGACCACCTCGGTCGCTACATCTCGCGTGAGGTCAACCCCTACCAGATGGTCTTCCGCGCCCCGGACCCGGGGACGTTCAAGCCGGGATCGCCGTACACGCTGGGCGGGGTCAAGCTGGACGTGACGCTCGACCCGGCCGTCATCAAGGGCCTCTACGACAACCTCCTCAGCTATCAGGTCCTGCCGAGCGAGCAGCGCCTGGGCAAGTCGCTGAAGATGTGGATCGCCCTCGAGGGCCGCGGCACGACGGAAGGCGTGCAGATCGTGCGCGTCGACGGCAGCTGGACCGCGACGTTCCAGGATCCGGACGGCCAGCCGGGCAGCGGCGACGAGATCTTCCCCGAGACGCCGCTGACGTTCGACGTCCCCGCCTCGACCTGGACGCCGGCCGGCAACGGCCCGATCTCGGTCGGCCTCGCGCAGCCCGGGACGATCCCGGTCGTGTCCGGCCTGGTCGGCTTCGGACATGAGGGTGCGGCGGGCGCGGTCTACGACGCGTTCCCGTACGGCAGCCTCTACATCCGGGCCGAGACGGGTCGCTACGGCGAGACGCTCGACTGCAGCCGCGGCGCGGTGGACATCAGCAACCCGTCCGTCGCGTTCTCGAACCTCGGCCGCAAGACCCCGAGCCCGCAGATCCCCACCCCCGTGGCCGCGGGCGCCCCGCAGCCGACGACGACGGTCGCCGCCGGTTCGGGCGGCCGCTACACGATCACGCCGAAGCCGTTCGAGGCGATCACGGTCGTCCCGGCCGCCGCGGCGCCGCCGGTCATCCCCGCGCCGCCGGTCACCCCGGCGCCCGCGCCGACGCCGGCTCCGGTCCGCTCGACGATCACCAGCACCGCGCTGAAGGTCACGAAGGCCGGCAAGGTCGCCGTCTCGGTCGCCTGCCCCGCCGCAGCGAAGGTCGCCTGCACCGGCACCGCGCAGCTGCGCAGCGTCGCCCCGGTGGCGCTCCGCAAGGGGGCCAAGAAGGCCATCGTGACCGTGGCCGGCAAGGTCAGGTACAGCGTCGCCCCCGGCAAGGCGAAGGCGCTCTCCCTCGGCCTGAGCCAGGCGGGGAAGACGACGCTGAAGGGCCGCAGGTCGCTGAAGGTGAAGATCGTCCTCACCCCCGCCGGCGGCAAGCTGACCACCAAGACCGTCACGCTCGGCGCATCCTGAGCGACTGAGCGGGACGCAGGTCCGAGGGCCGCGGCGTTCGCCGCGGCCCTCGGTCGTTCTGCCGCCGGATCGGGCGGACCCGGCCGTGGTCGTGGGCCAGAGCCGGGGCCGGGGCCGTGGATCCAGCCGGTGCCGGCGTCGGTGGCCGAGTCGCCGCTCGTGAGGACGGCGCCCCGACGACGCCGCCCCGACTACCGGGTGAGGACCAGCTTGCGCGTGACCGGGGCGTTCTTCCCGGCCGGGCGCGCGACCACCTGCACGGCCAGCTTGCGGCGCGCGCGCAGGACCGTCGCGCCGTCGCGGCCGACGACGAGCTTGTAGAGCTTCGTGTAGCCCGGGTCGATGCGGTAGCTCACGGCGCGCGTCACCGTCACCTGCTTGCGGGTGCGGCCGACGCGCAGGATCGCCGTCGAGCGGACCGTGACCGTGCCCCGGCAGATCCCGACGGTCCCCGCGCACTGCAGCGACACAGGCACCTTGCCCTGCGCTGAGCGCAGTCCGACCGAGAGCACGCGGAGCTTGGTCGGCACGACCGCCGGCCTCGGCCCGGGGGTCACCACCGGCGGGGCCGGGACGGTCGGCGGGGCGGGCGTCCCGCCACCGGGCGCGACCGGATCGGGGACGGCGACCGGCGGCGCGGGCGGCGTCGCCGGGGTGACCCGCGTCGCCGCGAACGCGTCGGGGGCGAAGGCGCGGATCGCGTAGCGGCCCTGGTCGCCGCCCGGGCGGTCGCCGGCCTCGGCGTATGCGACGCCCGCGGTGCCGGCGTCGACGCGGCCGCTGACGCAGTCGAGCGACACGTGCTGTGTGCTGCCGTCGGCGGTCGTGAACGACAGCCGGCCGTAGAGGCCGCCGTAGGGCGTCACGGTCCCGCTCGTGCCGGCCACCGACGTGAGGTCGCCGATGCTGCTGCGGGCGGCCGCGGTGAACTGCGCGGGGGCGTCGCCGGTCGCGGTCCACTCGAGCGCGGGCAGCGGCACGGTGACGCTCACGGCGTCGGTCGCGTCGCCGCCGCTGACCGTGATCGGCCCGCTGGCCGGGACCGTGACCACGATGCCGGCGGGCACGGGGACGGTCGCCAGCCGCCGGGCGGGCGCGGTGCCCGTCCCGTCGACGGCGACGACGAACGAGCCGCCGAGGGTGTTGGCGCCCGGGCGCAGTCGACCCGCGGTCCGGAGCTCCTGCAGGTACGCCTGCGGGAGGCGGTAGCGCAGCTGCGGCGTCAGCGAGAAGAGCTGGCCCGACGCGGCGCTGCCGACGCTCGCGGGCGCCAGGACCTGGACGTCGGTGGCGGCCACGCCGCCGGCCGGGACGCCGCTGATGCACTCGGTGGCGGGGACCGTCGTGGTCGCGTAGGGCGCGGCCGGGGCCTCCTCGTAGCCCGCGCCGGCGCCGACGAACCCGCCGGGCAGGCAGTCGAACCCGAGCCGGAGCAGCTCACCGAAGCGGGCCTCGATGAAGACGCTGCCCGTGGGACGGCGCATGCTGCTGTTGGGGCCGACCGGGATCGATGGCAGCGACCCCGCGGGCGCTTGGCCAATGCGGATGTCGCCGCCCTTGGCGGTCCACGTGGTCGGCGACAGCGGGGCGACCGCGTACGTGATCGGCGACGCGCTGACGAACGTCCCGTCCTCGAGCGCCGTGATCGTGGTCGTCGCCGTGCCGTCCAGACGCTGCCACGCCGTCCCCTCGACCGTGTTGGTGGCCCGGATGGCGACCCAGACGCTGACGTCGATGTCGTTGTCGCCGGCCTTCAGGATCCCGAAGCGGTAGCCGTACTCGGCCAGCCAACCGGGGAGCGCGACGTCGAACGCCTGCGCGGTCGCGGTGACCGTGTCGCCGGCGCGGGCGCCCGCGGTGCTCAGCTGGCCCTGGAGCGTGATGTCCAGGTCGCGCCAGTACTGGTCGTAGCTGTACTCGCACGCGTTCCGCGTGATCACGGAGGCCGCGGCGGCGGGTCCGGCCGGCAGCGCGCCGACGAGCAGGACCGAGCCGAGGGAGCCGCCGACCAGCAAACGGCGACGGCGGGAGGCGGGGTTGGAGGGGGTCACCATCGGCACCCTATCGGAACGTAAGGTAACCCTTACACCAACCGCTAGTGTGCGCGGACACATGTATCGGGTCTCGTCTCTGGTCCTCGCGGTCGCCGCGCTCGCGCTCGGCGGTGCCGTCGCCGCGACCCCCGCGTCCGCCGGGTCGCTCAGCACGGCCAACACCTGCCGGTGGAGCATCGACGACTACTACCGGGACCTTCCGATCGAGCTGGCCGGCAGCGCGGCGCCGGCGCCGGTCGCGCCCGGTCGGCAAGCGACGCTCAGCAGTGCGACCGTACGCTCGCGGCTGCCCGACTGGGTCCCGGAGTACGGCTTCAACCTGGGGCTCCTGCACGAGGGCCGCAACGACATCGCGGCCACCGTGTGGGTCGCCACTGCCGGGACGGGGACCGCGGCCGCGCGCGTGTCCACCGCCACGGTGACGGCGGCGACGACGATCACGCTCGATGCGCAGGGAAACCCGAAGGGCACCCCGCTCGACGTGGCGGTCCCGCTCCCGGACAGCCTGTGGACAGCGCCGGGCGGCGGCACCCTCGCCTTCGCGCAGGCGGGCCCTGGCACGCTGCCGCGCCTACCGCTCGGGCCGGGTGGCAGGCTGCAGCAGCCGGGCGGGAGCGTGGTCATCCAGGCGGCGCTGGACAAGGACGTGAAGATCACGCTCGACTGCCACCCTGGCGTGTCCCGGCAGCGGGGGACCACGTTCGACACCGTCGCGGCCGGCGCCTTCGAGTCGCTCGTGGTCCAGGAGCCGGTGGTCGGTCAGCCGGCGCCGCTCCCGGTGCCGCCCGGTCCCACGAGCGCGCCCGCCGGCGCGACGGTGCCGGCGGCGAGCGTCCTGTCGACCGCTCTGCGGGTCCGCGGGCGAACCGATGTCCCGGTCGCGGTCGCGTGCGGGCCCGGGACCGGTGCGTGCTTCGGGACCGTCGAGCTCCGCACGGTGGCGCCGCAGCGCATCGGCCGGCGCGTGGCCACCCGGGTCGTCGGCCGAGCGACCTTCGCGCTGCCGGCGGGACGCCGGCGGAGCCTGGAGCTGGCGCTCACCGACGAGGCCCGCATCCTGCTGCGGCGCAGGCCGTCGGTGGCGGTCCGGGTGCGCCTGGTCCGCCGGGACGCGCCGCTGCTGGTGTGGGCCTCGCGGCAGCTCGTGCTGCGGCGCTGATCCGGCCCCGGCGGCACGAGCTGCGAAGTGCCACGAACCGGCAGTTTGCACCCGGCCCGCCCGTGTCCCTACGCTCCCGGGCCGATGAGCACGCCGCCGACAGGGGGAAAGCAGCAGCGCCTGGCCGAGCTCGAGGCGGGCGACGCGCTGCGCGCCTGGGCGCTGATGAGCGTCGTCGTCTTCCACATCGTGGGCGGGGTCCTGCTCCTGACAACCAAGACCTACGACTTCGAGGGCGGCTACGGCAAGGTCGCAGGGTCGCTGATGCTCGGGATGCAGACCACGGTCTTCATCTTCTTCGCGCTGTCCGCCTACCTGCTCTCGCGGCCGTTCATCCGTGCCGCGCTGTCCGGTGGCCGCTTCCCGTCCGTCCGCCGCTACGCGCGTCACCGGGTGGGACGCATCGTGCCGGCGTTCTGGGTGGCGGTGGCGATCGTCGTGCTCGCCTACGGAATGCAGGGCTCCGGCGTGAAGGAGCTGCTGGCGCTGCTGTTCTTCGCGCAGGTCTACCACCACGGTCAGGTCGACGTCCTGATCGACCACGCCTGGTCGCTCGACGTCGAGATGCTGTTCTACGTGCTGCTGCCGATCGTCGCCGCAGGGGCGGCGTACGCCATCCGCCGCTGGCGGCACGGCGGATACATCGCCGCCGCGGGCATCCTGGCGCTGGTGGTCTTCGGCATCGTGTTCCAGGAGGCCGGCCTGGACCCGGTGACGCCGATCACCCAGTCGCCGCTCGGCGGGCTGCGATCGTTCCTCCCGGGCATCGTCCTGGCGGTCCTGGTGGTGCGGTGGCCGGACTCGGACGGCTGGCGGCGCCTGCCCGCGTGGACCTCGTGGGCGCTGCTGGCCCTCGGCCTGCTGCTCTGCTGGGGCGCGCCGCACTGGGCGCCGGAGGGCGACAGCACGCGGGTGTTCATCGGCACCGCGTCGGGCGGATGCATCCTGGCCGCCGTCGTGATCCGGCAGTACCAGGGCGGGCGGGTCTGGCTGCTGTTCCGCGGGCCCGTCGTGGCCTGGATCGGCGAGCGGTCGTACTCGATCTTCCTCGTGCACGGCGTCGTCTACTGGGCGCTGCACGACATCGCGGACGGCCAGCCGATCTGGCGGCGGCTGGCGATCACGCTGATCGTCGCGCTCCCGGCGATCATGGTCGCCGCGCAGCTGCTGCACGTGCTGGTCGAGCGCCCGGCGATGAACTACTCGCGCCGGCCGCGGCCGGGTGACCGCGTGCCGGTGGCGGCGCCGGGTCCGGCGGCGGCCGCGGGGTCGCCCCCGGCGGCGGTCCCGAGCCCGGGACCCTGACCACGCTCGGGGACGGGACGGGACGGGTCGGGTCGGGTCGGGTCGGGACGGGTCGGGCGGGTCGGGTGCGGGCGGGACGGGACGGGCGGGGCCGGGGTCGGGTGGCAGTGCGCGGTCCCGGGAAGCGCGATGTGGCACTGCCACCCTGTCGCGCAGACGGGACCCATCCCCCGCGCGGGCGGCGCGGTCGTGTCCGGCGTCGGTAGGGTCGCGCCCGCATGCGCGTCGGTGTCCTCGTCCCCGTCCACGGCTTCGCGCCGTACCTGCCGGAGACCCTCGACGCGATCCTGGGTCAGCGGTCGAGCGCCGCACTCGAGGTGGTGGTCGTCGACGACGGGTCGTCGTTGCCGATCGTCCTGCACCCCGATCACGCGGACCGGGTGCGGCTCGTCCGGCGGGACGCCGCGGGAGGGCCGGCGGCGGCACGGGCAGCTGGGCTGGCGGCGCTCGACGACGGGGTGGCGGCGGTCGCCCTCTGCGACGCCGACGACACGTGGCTCCCAGGGTCGGTCGCACGCGCGGTCGACGCGCTGGACGCCGAGCCGGCGGCGGGCTGGGCGTTCGGCGGCGCGGTCGTCGTCGGTCCGGGCGGCCGTCCGACGGGCGAGGCCTGGGCCACGCTGAGCCCCGGCCGGCACGCGGCCGGCACGTTCGCCGCCCGGCTCTACACGGCGAACCCGATCCCGACCTCGAGCGTCGTCCTGCGGCGCAGCGCTCTCGATGCGGCCGGCGGGTTCGCGGGGCCGGTGCGGGTCGCCGAGGACTGGGAGCTGTGGCTGCGGCTCTGCGCGGCGGGGCAGGACGCGGTCTGCGTCGGCGCGCCCGCGGTCCGCTACCGGCGCCACCCGGGCGGCCTGACGGCGGACGTCGCCCGCCTGGCGGCCGCGCAGCTGATCGTGCACGAGCTGCACGCGGACGTCGTCGGCCTGCAGGTCGCGGCGGGGATCGTGGCCGACGACCACGCCGCGCTGGCCGCGGGCCTCGCGCGGGCCGGTGATCACGCGGGGGCGTCGGCGGCCTGGGCGCAGGTGGCGGCGGCACGCCCCCTGCAGCGCGGTGAGCGGCTGCGGCGGGCGGCGCTCCGCGTCCCGCTGGTCCGCGGCCGGCTGGGCCGGACGGACCCCTACCGCGGCTGAGGGCGGGCCGCCAGACCAGGCGCCACCGGATCGGGTACCGCTCAAGCACGTCTGACGACCAATTTTGGCTGCGGGGATGACCATAATTGGTCGTCAGACGGGCGAGGCGGTTGGGACGCGCGGACCGCCACCGTCTGACGTCCAATTTTGGCTGCGGGAACGACCAAAACTGGACGTCAGACGGGGGGCGCGCCCGGCGGCCCGACCGTGGTCAGCGCCGCCCGCGACCGGGCCGGGGCCGGTTCGGCACCCGGCGGCCGAGCTCGAACGCCCACACCGCCGGCCCGTCGAGCAGGCCAAGGACTGCGGCGTCCCGGTCGCGCCTCGCGGCTGCGGCCAGGCCGGCGGCCGCGCGCCGCGCACCCCACCAGACCAGCCCCGGCCAGCGCCGCGGGGGCAGCGACCCGGGATGCTCGCGGTCCAGCCAGGCGGCTCCGGACCCGTGCCGGAACCGTTGCGCGAGCATGCGCGGGATGGTGGTCCGGCTCGTGTGGACCACCGCAGCGGCGGGCCGGTGGTCGAGCGTCCAGCCCAGGTCGCGGATCCGCCATGAGAGATCGGCGTCCCCACCGGAGCGCACGAGCGGCCGGAAGCCCCCGGCCGCGTCGAACGCCTCGCGGCGGACCGCGGCGTGCGCGGTCTTCGCGAAGCCCCAGCGGCCACGGTCGAACGTCGCGTCCTGCGCCATCGTCGCCTGCAGCTCGGCGAAGCGCGCCGCCGCCGGCCCGCGCGCCCCGACCGGGTCGTCGAGGACGCCGCCCGCGATCACTCCGACGGCCGCGTCCGGGACGGGGTCCGCCAGGAGGCGGTCCAGGAGGTCGGCGGGCGGCCGTACGTCGGCGTCCAGGAACACGAGCCACTGCGCGCTCCCGCGCGCCGCGCCGGCGTTCCGGGCGAAGTAGGACGTGGCCACGGCAGCGGCCACGAGGACGTCGGGCTCGTCGACACCGACGCCGCGGTTGTCGACCACCGTCAGCGTGTCGCCCGGCCCCAGCTCGATGGCCCGCATGCGGGCGAGAACCGCGCGCAGCCCGTCCGCCGAAGCCGCCACGGGAACCACGATGTCCGCAGTCGCTCGGCGCTCCACCGGGCGCACGATACTGTCGGCGGCGATGCCAGAACCGACCCGCGTCGTCGGCCGCCGGGTGGCGGCCTTCCTCCTCGACGGGCTGCTCCTGTGGGTGGTCTCGATCACGCTGTTCGTCGTGACGGCCGACAAGGTGCCGAGCGAGACCATCTCGACCAGCTCCAGCACCCTGAACCTCGAGGTGAACGACGAGCGCTGGCTGCTGGAGGGGTCGAGCGCGACGCTGTTCGGCATCCTCGTCGGCGTCGCCTGGCTCCTGTACCTCGGCGTGCTGCCCGGCCTGACCGGCTGGACGCCCGGGAAGCTCCTCGCCGGCGTGCGGGTGGTCGGCAAGGACGGCGGACGGATCGGCGCCGCGCGCGGCGTCGTGCGCAGCCTGACCTGGGTCGTCGACGGCTTCCCGTACTTCCTCCCGGGGCTGACGGGCTTCATCGTCGCCCAGAGCACGCAGCGTCACCAGCGCGTGGGCGACCAGATCGCGTCCTCGTTCGTGGTCCGCGCCGGCATGGCGCCGGAGGCCGAGGAACGGCACCTCCCAGCGTCCGCCTCGCCGGCGTCAGCCACAGCCGGCTGGTACGCCGACCCGCGCGGCGAGCAGCGACTGCGCTACTGGGACGGGGACAACTGGACGGCCCATACGGCCGAGTGACTCACGCCGCGCGCACGGTCATCGGCATGCCGTGCTTGGGCGAGATCGTCGGCATCTGACGGATCGCCAGGACGTAGCCCGGGTCGAGGTCTAGCCGCCACCGCTCGAGGATCCGCCGGCCGATGACGTCCACCTCGGCCTGGGCGAACCGCATCCCGATGCACGTGCGCGAGCCGCCGCCGAACGGGACGTAGGCGCCCTTCTGCAAAGCCTCCTTGGCCGCCGGCGTGAAGCGCGCGGGGTCGAACCGCCAGGCGTCCGGCCAGACGTCGGGCAGGTGGTGGCTCGCCCACGAGCAGTAGTTGACGGCGGCGCCGGCCGGGACGCGCTGCCCGCAGACCTCGAACTCGCCGAGCGCGCGGCGCGGCGCGATCCACGCCGGCGGGTACATCCGCAGCGTCTCGTCGATCAGCTGGCCCATCGGGGCCGCCGCGTGCTCGGGGTTGTGCGACAGCTCGTAGAAGAGGAACGAGATCGTCGACGTGGTCGTGTCGTGGCCCGCGAACAGGAGGGTCATGACCTCGTCGCGGATGTGGGCCTCGCTCAGCGACGCGCCCGCCTCGTCCTCCGCGTCGAGCAGCAGGCTCAGGATGTCGGTCCCGCGCTCACCGCTCGCGCGCCGACGGCGGATCTCGCCGTAGATCAGCACGTCCAGCCGGGCGCGGGCGGCCTTCATCCGCGCCCACGGCGTCCGGGGACCGCGGAGCGCCTGCAGCAGGTAATCGGCCGCGTAGAAGCCGAGCGCCTGCTCGAAGTCGACCGCGGCCTGCGGCGCCGTCTCGTTGCGCAGGCCGAACAGCGCCCGCATCGCGATCCGCAGCGCCAGCTCCCGCGTCCACTCGTAGAGGTCGATCTTCTGGCCGTCGCGCCACGGGACGAGCGCGCGGTCGACCTCCTCGTCGATCGTCGCGATCGACGCGGCGATCTGCTGGCGGTGGAACGCGGGCAGCATGATCCGGCGCGACCGGCGGTGGAACTCGCGGTCGATCGTCAGCAGGCCGTCACCGAGCAGGGGGAAGAGGTCCGAGTAGTAGCCCTCGCGGTAGGAGAAGTTGGCCGCGTTCGACACCAGCACGTGGTGGTTGGCCTCAGGCCCGAGCAGGAAGACCGAGTTGCCGTGAAGGATCCGGACGGTGAAGACCGGGCCGTGCTTCTCGTAGGCCTCCAGCAGCACCGGCAGCGGATCTTCGGCGAACCGGCGCGTGCGGGTCATGCTGAAGCGGGTCTCGCCGGGCGGGTACGGCACGGTCGCGCGGCGCTCGTACCGGATGTCGCGCGCGATCTTGCGCAGCGGGCTGGTCTTCAGGGGCGCGGGTCCGGTGAGCGACGACACGACGGCGAGGCTAGCGGGTGAACTGGCTGCGTAGCCAGTCACGCCGCGGAACAGCCCTCCCCGGGCTCCCGTCGAGCCGCTGCCACGGACTGGCGGCGGGGGACGGCAAAGCGCGACAGCGGCACCGTCGGGTATCTTGTCCTGGTTGCTTGGGGGCGTAGCTCAGTTGGTTAGAGCGCCGGCCTGTCACGCCGGAGGTCGCGGGTTCGAGTCCCGTCGCTCCCGCCTCAAGAAAGCCCTGCATATCGCGGGGCTTTCGTCTTTCCGAAGACGAACAAAGTACGGCTGCGTACCGAAAAGGTAACAGCAAAAGGTAACAACCGTCTGGTTTTTCGATCACGGATCGCCCGGTTCGTGCGGTTGCAGGCCGGAGGTCGCGAGCGGTCCGCTGAAGCCAGCGGACGCGCTCAGGTCATGCGATTGCGACCGCGTGTGCGTCCGCCTCAGGCCGCGTCCGTCGGCAGCACTCAGTCGATGTCAGGCCGGTCAAGCTCGCCGGCGATCCACGCCTCGATCTCCCAGCGCCGGAAGCGGATGACACGGCCTCTCCGGAGGGCAGGAATGGTTCCGCTGCGAGCCCACTCGTAGACCGTCGTCGTGGCGACGGTGAGCAGTTCGGCCACCTCGGCGGCGGTCATGATGTCGGTCCTGGTCAGGTTGCGGCCCGGGCGCGCGGTGACATCCGGACGGCGCCCGGCAGCCGGGCCGGGTTCTCTCGAGGCGGTGCGGATCTGTCTGGAGTCGAGCGCCATATCCCTACAGCGAGTCCAGGGTCGCCGGTCGCGCAACGAGCCAGGTGCACGGCCTCTCCGCTCGCGTTCCCCGGGGAACGGTCGGCCGCCGTGACCCGCACCGCTTCACGACGTACAGGTTGCGGATCACCACAGCTGCCCGGCCTGGCCAGCGTGCTCGGCGACGAACGCGTCGAGCTCGTCCGGGGTGGCAAAGGTCATCGTGGCCCGGTAACCGTTCCCCGCGCGACGGACGACCGTCTGACGAGCGAAGTGAGCGCTCAGCACAGCCGTCGCGCGAGCGGCGCGCTCATCGCCCGGGGTCGCTCCCGCCGGCCGAGAGGTCCGCGCGATCGCGACGGCGAGCCGGCGGACCGTCCACTCCCCGTCCGCCGCCTGGCGCGCGAGCTCCTCCCGGCGGACCGGATCCGCTTCGCTCAGCAGCTCACGGCCGTGACGCTTGCTGAGGCGTCGGCTGCGGAGGTGGTGCTGGATCGGTTCTGAGAGCTCCAGCAGGCGAAGCGCGTTGCTCACCGCGGGACGGCTGAGGCCGAGGCGACGGGCGAACTCGGCGATGGTGATGGCGTGCTCGCGGATCACGCGGGCGTAGGCCGTGGCCTCGTCGATCGGATCCAGGTCCTCGCGCTGCAGGTTCTCAGCGAGGGCGGCGAGGGCGACGTCGACCTGGTCGCGGACAAGGACCTGCAGCTCGGTGACGCCGGCGAGCTTCGCCGCGCGCCAGCGCCGTTCACCTGCGATGAGCTGATAGCGGCCGCCGCGCAGCGTGGTGACCAGCGGGGGCTGCAGGACGCCGAGCTCGCTGATCGACGCCGCCAGGGTCGCAAGGGCGTCCGGGTCGAACGTCCGGCGCGCCTGGCCGGGGTCCGGGTCGATCTGGTCGATGGCGACGGTTCGGAGTTGTCCGCCGGCAGCGAGCTGCGTGTACACGGCGCCAACAGGGACCCCGGGGCCGCCGGGCTGCGCGCCCAGCCGCGGGCGGGTGCCGGTGAGCTTGGGCTTGGTCATGCGCTGCCCTTTGCGACGTCGTGCATCATCGGGTCAGGCGTACTGCTGGCGACGGTGTCCGCCGTGGTCGCGGGGTGCATGGTGTGGTCCTCCGGCTCGTTGACAAGCGGCCCACTATGAGCAAGGCGACGCGAGCACGTCAGATGCGCGCGTAGCTGTCGCACGCGGCCGTCGGGTAGCAAGATGTGGAGGCAGAGACGGCGGGGCGACGGGGGCAAGAACCGCGGCGGACCTCTGGCGTCTAAGTCGTCGCCTCGTTCCTCGGCTCAGCCCGCCTCACAGCCGTCCGAGAACCTCGGTTGCCGCCAGGATCTGACCTTCTGTGTCCAGCAGCACGTCCTGCGACCGCTCTCGTCACGACGTCCGCTGCGCCGACTGGGCCAGCGTCACCAGCACTCCAGCTCACCCTGCTTGCGAGGCGCGACCAAAGCAGCGAGCGTCGTTCCAGGAACCGCGAACGAGCCCGTGAGGCCCGACGCCAAGCCCCCTGTGCTGACCTGCGGTCAGGAACGGCCAAAGCAAGAACAGGCTATATGCACAGGGTGCCGGTGACACGGATCCGTTCCGTCTCCCGGTGGTCGTTCGCCCCGCTCGATGCGCTTGGTGACACCGGACAAACACCGTACGATCTGAGTATGGCCACGAGAACCAAGCGCATCGAGATGCGTGCCGATCCCGAGAGCGAGGAGCGGATCGCTCGCGCCGCGAAGGCGCAGGATCTGTCGATCTCGGCTTTCGTGCTCGGCGCCGCCACGCAGGAAGCCGACCGGGTGCTGGGCCGGGCGGACCAGACGCTGATGCCTGGCGCGCAGTTCGACGCCCTCGTCGCCGCGCTCGACGACGCCGACGACGCACCGCGGCTTGCGCGTGCCGCCGGCGCTCGGCGCCGCTACCGTCGCGCGTGAAGCCCTGGTCGTCCGGTCCGCTTCAGGTCGGCCATGACCTCAGCGCCTTCAGGTCGGGCAACGATGCGCTCGACCGCTGGCTGCGCGACGGCGCTCACCGGGCCCACGCTGCCGGGACCGCGCACACGACCGTGTGGACACCGCCGAGCGCCGACGGCGTCGTGGCGTTCCACGCCATCGCGCCGACACAGTTCACACGAGCAGAACTCCCTTCACGCTCGTTGAGCGCCGGCTACAGCCAGATCCCGGGCTACCTGATCGCGCGGCTCGCGCTCGACCACACACTGCACGGGCAAGGCCTCGGATCGCAGCTCCTGCTCGACGCGCTCGAGCGCATCGTCGTCGCCGCCGGGGAGGCCGGCGGACGCCTCATCGCCGTCGACGCGATCGACGACGCCGCGCACCGCTTCTACCGCCACCACGACTTCCTCCCGATCCACGACTCCAGCCGCCTGGTCATGAAGGTCAGCACCGCGCGACAGGCGCTCGGTCTCTAAGGGCCACGCGCAGCTCGCGCGCGGATGCATCAGGCCGACAGCAGCGCTGTGTCCCGCTGTGTGATCGCTGTGGCCGGCACCTCGTGCATCTGGTCTGTTTTGGGATTTGTGCTGTGTCGCTGTCCGGTGGGAGCGGAGACCGGCCAGGTGAAGCTGACCGTGTTTCCCGTCTCGGGTGGCCCGGGGGATGCAGGTCCACCTGAGCGGTGCCGTCGGCCGGTCACGCAAGTGTCACGGTTCTCAGCAGGAGGCACGCGGCCGGATCGGCCTCGCATCGCGGTAGCTCAGCCGGCAGCGAGGGTCCTCGGACGGCCGATAGGCGGGCAGAGCCGAGGAACGAGGCGACGACTTAGAAACCACTCTTCCGCCGCACGTTCCGGACCCCGCCGCCCCGCCGTCTCCGCCCCCAGGCTTCGCGGTCCGCGGTCGATTGCGACAGCCAAGCCGTGGGGATCCCGATTCTGCGCGAGCGTGTGGCCATACGACTTGTATGGGACGTAGACTGGCAGAGTGGCACGGAACCCGCTGAGACTCGAGACACCCGAGCGCCATGCGCTCCTCACTGCGCACTTCGTCCGTGTCGTCGAGGAGCTGATCGAGGCCGGGGAGAGCTACTCGGACTTCAGCGTCGAGCGGCTCATCCGTGCGGGCGACGTCTCACGCGCGACGTTCTACTCGTACTTCGAGAGCAAGTCCGGACTGCTGCAGGCGATGGTCAAGGACATCACCAGCGAGATCTCGCAGGCCGGGTTCGCCTGGTGGGACGCTCCGTCGAGCATGACGCGGGACGACCTCCGCGAGGCGCTTCGGCCGTCGGTGCTCGCGTACCTCGAGCACAAGACGTTGCTGCGGGCCGTCGCCGAGGCGGCCGCGTACGACGAGGACATCCGTGCGACCTACGGAGCACTGATGACCGACACGATCGCGCGGCTCGGTGCGCACATCGCGGCGGGTCAGGCGGACGGAAGCGTCGCGGCCGAGCTGGATCAGGAACACACAGCGACCTGGGTCGTGTGGATGCTCGAGCGGGGCCTCTACCAGTCCGTCAGCCTCGCCGAGTCAGGCGCCGTCGACCGCTGGGTCGAGAGCCTTACGGACATCATCTGGCGCACCTTGTACGCCGGCTGCCGCTGAGCGGTCCCTCTCCGGCGGAGATCCGCCGAACGATCCGCCTTCCTACGGACGTCCAGAGACGGGCGGGTGCTCGTCGGCGGGCGCGTAGGCGCACCTCCACGCATTTCGGACACCAGCTCTCTTTGCCATACAACTTGTATGTCATGCCGACACTAGGTATGTTCGCGCCATGTCCACGAACGGTCGGATCTTCGTCGTCGGCGCCGGACCATCAGGACTCGCGGCCGCTTGGCGGCTGAAGCAGCGTGGGTACGACCCGGTCGTCCTGGAAGAGCGCGACCGTGTCGGCGGGCAGCTGCTGACCGTCAAGCAGGACGGCTTCCTGATGGAGGCCGGGACCACGATCTTGCCCGAGGCCTATGCGTCGGTCATGGCGCTGGTCCATGAGGCCGGTCTCACCGACCAGCTGCTGCAGGCGGACTCCACGCTTGGTTTCATGCGCGATGGCGAGATGCACCTGCTCCGCGCCAACCGGCTCGCGCTCGACGCCGTGCGGACGAAGCTGCTCTCGCCGCGGGCGAAGCTGAAGGCCGGTCGTCTGGCGCTCGACGCCTTCAAGCTGCGGAAGGTCCTCTCCTACGAGGACCTGTCGGTCGCGAGCGCCTACGACATGGAGACCCCGGAGGCGTACGCGACGCGCCGCGGTCTGGACGGCGAGCTCTACGACTACCTCATCGACCCCGTCGTTCGCGGCGGGGCAGGGGTGCCCGGCAGCATGATCTCTGCCGTCGAGTTCTTCTTCCTCTGGCAGAAGGTGCTGGGCTCGAAGCTCTACGCGTTCAAGGAGGGCTACTCGCAGTTCCCCGAGGCGCTCGCCGCCGGCCTGGACGACGTGCGCCTCGGCGTCGAGGTCAAGGAGATCATCGACACCGCTGACGGCGTGCAGGTCAGCTACACCGACGCGAGCGGCGACCACACCGAGACGGGCGCCGGGTGCGTGGTGAGCTCGATGGGCAACCGCGTCCCGGACCTCGTCCCCGGCCTCGCGCCGGAGCGCGCGCAGTTCCTCCGCGAGCTGAACTACACGAGCTGCATCTCGATCAACCTCGCGCTCAGCCGCAGGCCCGCCGCAAAGTCGTCGTTCGTGGTCGTCCCACGACCTGTCTCAGAGGGCCTCTTCGCCCTGATCCTCGAGCACAACAAGGTCGCCGGCCGCTGCCCGGACGACAAGGGCCTGTGCACGCTCTTCACCACGAACGAGTGGGCGGTCGAGAACATCGAGAACGACGACGAGACGGTGCTGGCCAACATCATCGGCGACGCCGAGAAGGCGATCCCGAACCTGCACGAGGACATCGAGTTCATGCGGGTCAACCGCTGGTACCCGGTGCTCGTGTACAGCCACCCGGGCCTGTACCGCAAGCTCGGCCGCTTCCACTCGACCCGCGACCGCAGCAGCCGCATCCATCTGGCCGGCTCCTACAACTCGTCCGGCAACGTCAACACCGCCACGGTCGCCGGCGAGCGCGCCGCGCGTGAGCTCCACGAGGCACTGACCCGCGCCTCTTCCGCGCCGCGCCCCGCGGCCGTCCCCGCCTAGAACCCCGATGACCGGCGAGGAGACCACCACCCGTATGGCGAGCGCACCGGCAATCCAGCGGCTTCGCCATGCCCTGGACGACGTCCTGGGCACGGGTGACCCAGCGGTGACCCGCCTGCGGCGTGCGCACGCGAGCATCGCCTTCATCGACGACGCAAGCGGCGAGCGCGTCGGCCTCGATCTCGATGGCACGACGGCCGTCACCGACGGCCGCGACGCCGACATCGTCATCACCCTCGACCCGGACGACCTGGCCCGCATGGCCCGCGGCGAGATCAACCTGCCGCTGGCGGTCTGCGCGGGCGAGGTCAAGACCAGCGGACCGGTACGCCAGTACCTGCGGGTCGACGTGATCCTGCGGACGCTGCTCGCCGACCGCGCGGCACAGCAGGGGGATGGGGACGGGATCGCGCGTCCCGCCGCCGCCTTCCCGGCCGGCGGCGCGGACCCGGACCTACTCGCGATCCAGACCCGCGCGATGCACAAGAGCTTCGGCCAGAACTCCGTCCTGCGCGGCATCGACATCGCGATCCCAGAAGGCGTCATCTCGATCATCCTCGGCCCGTCCGGCACCGGCAAGAGCGTCCTGCTCGAGCACGTCATCGGGCTCCAGCAGCCCGACGCCGGCGAGGTGCTCATCCGCGGCAGCTCGCTCGGGAGCATGCGCCGGGACGACCTGCTGCTACTCCGCCGCGGCATCGGCGTGATGTTCCAGGACGGCGCCCTCTACTCGTCGATGAACATCTACGACAACGTCGCGTTCCCACTGCGCCAGCACACCGACCTCACCGAGATCGAGATCAAGGAGGTCGTCGACGAGCACCTGGCCAGCGTCGGCCTCAGCGGCGCCGCCGGCAAGATGCCCGGTGAGCTCTCCGGCGGGATGAAGAAGCGCGCCGGCCTCGCGCGCGGCATGGTCCTGAGCCCCGGCATCCTGCTCGTGGACGAGCCCGACTCCGGTCTTGACCCGGTCCGCACCGCGCTCCTGGGGGAGCTGCTCGTCGAGCAGCACGCGCGCTACGGCGGGACGATGGTCGTCGTCACCCACAACGTGCCGCTCGCGCGCCTGATCGCCGACCACATCTCACTGGTGTGGCAGGGCACCGTGCTCGAGGACGGTCCGGCCGAGCGCGTCTTCGCGTCCGAGACGCCGTTCGTGCGGCAGTTCCTCGCAGGCAACACCGTCGGCCCACTCGGCATGGACGCCTGAGGTCAGTCCGTGCGCCGCGGCGGATGCATCCCGACCCCGTACAGGACGAACCGCGAGATCGCCTCGACGACCTCGTCCGGGACGGGATCGTGCGCCTCCGGGCGATCCTCGGGCAGCAGCGGCTGCATCAGCGTGAGGCCGATGATCGTCGCCAGCGCGAGCAGCGATGTCGTAGGGACGTCGTCCGCCGAGATGCTCGGCCTCCGCGCCGCCTCCTCGCGCCCGATGTGCGCGAGCTGGTCGAGCGTCGTGGCGAGCATGGGCCGCAGCTGCTCGAGCGTCGCCGCGTCGCCTTCGGCGGCTGCATTGACGAGTCCGAGCACCGCCGTGCGGTGGTGTTGCAGGTTGACCACGAGCAGCTCGATGAGCTCGCGGCTGAGCCGCTCGTCGCTCCACGGACGCTCCGCCTGGCGCCGCCAGGCGGCAGGGAAGTCGGACAGGAAACCCAGCAGCGGCGCGACGAGGATGTCCGAGAACAGCTCCTGCTTGGTCGGGAACTGCCGGTGCAACACCGACATCGTGACCTTCGCGCGGGCCGCGATCGCGCGCATGGTCGCGCCGTCGACGCCGTGCTGGGCGAACTCCTCGGCGGCCGCCGCGAGGATCGCCCCGCGGACCTGCTCGGTCGAGCGCCGCGGCGCTCGTTTCTTCGCCGTCCGCGCACCAGTTCTGGGTTGGTCGCTTGACATAGGGGACGTTGTCTCTTTAGGCTAATGTAAGGGAGGACCGGACAGTCTGTCCGGTCAGTGAGTTCGAGAGGGAGGGATGACCGGGATGGGTCTACCACAACCGCCTGCGCACCTCGTGCGCCGGCCGCCACGCAACGTGCGCGAAGTGCTCATCGAGAGCGGACTGTACGAGTTCGTCAGCTCCTCGGCCCAGGTCGGGTCCCTTGCCGTGCGCACGTTCCGCTACGCCCTCACGCCGCCGTTCCCGTGGATCGGCGATGCGATCATCGAGACCTCGAAGGTCCTGCGCCGCTGTGCCCTGCCGCTGACGATCTCGATGACGACGTGGGTCCTCGGGTTCGCGTTCTTCCTCCTCGGCGGGTTCCTCGAGCTGCTCGGCGCTGTCGACCGCATGCCCGGCGGACTGATCCTCGGATTCACCCGCGAGCCGGCGATCTGGGTCGCCGCGATGATCTTCGGCGGGGTCGCGGGCAGCGCCATCACTGCCGACCTCGCCGCGCGGAAGAACCGCGAGGAACTCGACGCCCTGACCGTGCTCGGCGTCGAGCAGACGCGGGCGCTCGTCGTCCCGCGGGTGGTGGCCGCCACGATCGCGTGCCCGCTGCTTGGTCTCCTGGCGATCCTGACCACCTGGGTGGTGACCTACCTCGGAGCGCCGCTCTTCATCGACGCGGCCCCCGGGGTGGTGCTCGACTCGATGGTCCACTCGACGCTGAGCGGCGACCTCTGGGCGGCTGTCACCAAGTTCGTCCTGATCGGCGCCTACACCGGCGTCATGTCCTGCCACAAGGGCCTGACCGCCAAGAGCGGCACCGAGGGCGTCGGCCGCGCCGTGAACCAGAACGTCGTCCTCGTCTTCCTCGGCATCTGGGTCATCAACTCGATCTTCAACGTCGCGTACCTGAGCTTCTTCCCGGCGCTCACCAACTTCAAGGGCTAGCCATGGCGATCGCATCCTCCCCCCATCGAGAGCCGGGCGCCCCGGCCGCGCCGGCGCCGGTGACGGCGCCGGTCCGCAAGCCATCGGCCGTCGTCGGCGTCCTGCGCGAGGGCGGCGAGCTGCTGCGGTTCAGCGGCCGCGTCCTGAAGGTGCTGCCGCGGAGCGTCGGCTACACGTCGGAGGTGATGCGCCAGGCGGCGATCATCATCCCGGCGACGTCGGTGCTGCTCGTCGTCATGCAGATGCTGATCGGCATCTCGACGGTCAACTTCATCTACTTCCTCCTGAAGGCGCTCGGCGCGACCGACTTCACCGGGATCGGGACGGCGCTGACCCTGCGCGTCGCCGCGGTCTGCATGTTCGGGTACGTCTTCGTCTCCAAGGTCTGCGGCGGCTTCGTCGCCGAGCTCGGCGCGATGAAGATCAACCAGGAGATCTCGGCGCTCGAGTCCGGCGGCGTCGATCCGCTGATGTACGTCGTCGGCACGCGCCTGATCGCGTCGCTGCTGTTCATCCCGATCGGCACCGCCCTGACCATCGTCGGGCTCTTCGCCGGCCAGTACCTGGAGGCGGTCATCGTCCTGCAGGGCCTCACCGGCGCCGGCCTCGAGCAGTTCCACTGGGGTACGCAGACGCTCAGCGACAGCCTCTACGTCCTGGTGGTGGCCGCGACGACCGTGCTCTTCACCGGACTGGCGTCGTGCTTCTACGGCCTGCGCACCAGCGGCGGTCCCGCGGCCGTCGGCGAGGCCGTCGCCCGATCGGTGATCGTCAACCTCGTCATCGTCGGGATCGTCGACATGTTCTGGGTGATGTTCTGGTACGGCAGCGGCAACTTCTTCCCGATCGGCGGCTGAGTGAGCGCGATGACCCTCCTCAGGCCCATCACCGCCGCGATCGCGCTCGCCGTGCTCTTCGCCGTCGTCCTCGTCGCCCGCGGCGGCGACGACAGCCACCGCGTCGTCGTGCGGATCGCCGACGCGACGAACGTCATCAACGGGCAGAAGATCCGCGAGGGCGGCGTCCAGGTCGGCCACGTGGCCGGTATCGAGTCGGTCGCGATCGGCCGGGGCCGCGGCGCCGAGCTCGAGCTCGACATCGACGACGCGGCCTGGCCGCTGCCCACCGACTCGCGCTTCCTCCTGCGGTGGGGCGGCACCGTGAAGTTCGGCGACCGCTACATCGCGCTCACCCGCGGCCGCGCGCAGACCGAGCTGTCCGACGGTGCGCAGCTGGCCGCCACGCAGTTCGCGGTGCCGGTCGAGTTCGACCAGCTCCTCGGCACCTTCGACAAGCCGACCCGCGCAAGCTTCACGCGGTTCCTCGACAACGCCGGCGCCACCCTGACGCAGGCACGGCCCGCGCTGCGCAGCAGCCTGAAGCGCAGCCCGGAGGCCCTGGACCAGGCCGACGCGCTGCTCACCGACATCGACGCCGGGCGCCTGCGGCTGAGCAGCATCCTGCGCTCCGGCAGCCGCGTCATCAACGCGGCGGACACCGCCGAGCCCGACATCGGTCAGCTCGTCACGGGCGCCGCGACCACGATGCGCGCGCTCGCCGACCGCGAGCAGCAGCTCGGCCAGACACTCGACGAGGCACCACGGACCTTCACGCACGCCCGCGACACCCTCGCCAAGGCGGACCCGACGCTGCGCCGCACGGGCACCGTCGTCGCCAAGCTCGCCCCGGGCGTGCAGGAGGTGCGCCGGCTGGCGCGCCCCCTCAACCGGTTGATCACGACCGTCACCACCGTCGCGCCGCAGGCCACCGGAACGCTTCGCACCGCGCGGCGCGCGACGCCAGACGTGAACCCGCTGCTGCAGAAGCTGACCGAGCGGGCGCCGCAGATCGAGTCGATCGCGAAGCGCACGTCAAAGGAGCTCGACTGCGTGCGGCCCTACACGCCCGAGATCATCTCGTTCTTCACGAACTGGGGGAGCTTCACGGGCGGCTACGACGGCAAGGACCGGTACGTCCGCGCGAACATCCAGCTGCTGCCGTTCGCCCCCGCGAACGTCATGGACTACGACACCGAGACCGCGGTGAAGCTGTTCCCCGGGATCCGCTACGGCATGCCGCGCCCACCCGGGGCCCTCGCCGGACAGCCCTGGTACCTGCCCGAGTGCAAGGCGGGCCTCGACGCGGTCGACCCGGCCAAGGACCCCGAAAGCCGAAAGGGAGGCCGCTGATGAGCGCTCCACGCCTCGCAACGCTGGCCGTCGTCGCCCTGATCGCGCTCGTGCTCGTGACCCGCGGGGGCGACGAGGACCGCTATACGCTCACCGCGAACCTCACCGACGCGGCGGGGCTGCGGAGCGGCGCCGACGTCGTCATCGGCGGGGTGCACGCCGGCAAGGTCAAGCTGTCGCTGGACAAGGAGACCGACCGCGTCCGCGTCGAGCTGAAGCTCGACGACGACCGCGGGCCCGTCGGCCGCGACGCGAGCTTCGCCATCGCCTCGGTCAACCTGCTCGGTCAGAAGCGCGTCGAGCTCGACCCGGGCGACCGCGACCGCCCCGCCCCCAGCGGCACGAGCATCCCGTCGCGCCGCGTGACCCGCTCGACCGATCTCGACCAGGTCCTCGACGTCCTGGACACCGGGACACGCGCCCGACTCGGCGTGCTCATCAACGAGGCCGGCACGGCCTTCACCGGCCGCAAGGGCGACTTCATCAAGCTGCTCGAGGAGTTCCCAACCGCGATGGTCGGCCTCCGGCAGGTCGTACAGCGCGCAACGGTCGACACGCAGACCGTCGGCGACCTCGTGCAGCGCAGCGACCGCTTCGTCGCCGAGCTCACCCAGCAACGCCGGCAGATCACCCGCGTCATCGACAGCGTCGGCCAGACCGCCAAGACGGTCGCCGCCCGCCGCGCCGCCCTGGCCAAGACCCTACGTGCTGCACCCGGCACGCTCGGCCAGCTCCAGGGGTTCCTCGCGGAGCTGCAGCAGACCACCGAGCCGCTCGGTCCCGCCGCCCGCGACATCAGCAGGTCCGCGCCGAGCCTGCGCGCGACCCTCGACGAGCTCGAGCCGTTCCGCAAGGCGGCCGACCCGACGCTCGCCGAGATCACCGACGTCTCGCCGACGCTCACGCGCCTGGCGACCGGCGCGACCCCCGTCCTGAAGCGGACGGTCCCGACGCTTAGGGCGCTCGCGCAGACGGCGAACGACCTGGCGCCCGTCTCGAAGATCCTCGACCAGAGCACCGAGAACCTCTTCGCCACCGTCGAGAACTGGTCCCGCGCGGTGCAGCTCCGTGACGGTCTCTCGCACGTCTTCCGGGCCGAGGCCTCGGTCAGCCCGAAGACGTTCGACTACGCCCTCAACCGGCTCGTCGGGAACCCGTCGCCACGCAAGCGCAAGAAGAGCTCGCCGAAGACGGCCGCCGTCAAGCAGCAGGCCTCGGCGCCGTCCGCAGCGGCGGCGCCCACACCTGCCGCGCCGGCACCGATGAAGACGCCGCAGCTGAAGCTGCCCGACATCTCCAAGACCGTGAACGACACCGTCGACGGGCTCCTCGGCGTGCTCAAGAACAAGCCGAAGCCACCCGCCGCCGAAACCGGCGCGCAACGTGGCTCGTCCGTCTCCGCCCTCCTCGACTACCTCCTGAAGCCATGAGCCGCAGCCCTGCCAATTCGCGCCTGCGGCGACCGCGCCGCGACACGCCGTCGGTCCGCCGCGTGCTCCTCTCCGGCCTGGCCACGCTGGCGGCCGCGGCGGCGCTCATCGCGCTGGGCATCAGCTCGTACAACGGCGTCCCCGGCCGGGACTACAAGACCGTCTACGTCGACGTCCCCAAGGTCGGGTACCTGAACGTGCACGACCCGGTCCGCATCGCGGGCGTCCGCGTCGGCCAGGTCAAGAGCACCGACGTGACCGCCGACGGTCAGGCCCAGGTCAAGGTCCAGCTCGAGCCCGACGTCGAGCTCCCCGCCGGGACGACCGCAGCGATCCGCGCCAACGGCCTGCTCGGCGCCCGCTACGTACAGCTGATCCCCGCCGCCACGAGCGGCGACGGCGCGACGATGGCGGACGGGTCCACCATCAGGACCCGCGAGGACGTCCTCAGCTTCGGCGTCCCCGAGACCCTGGAGACGCTCGACGCCGGCGCACGCGGCGGACTCGGCACGACCGTCGACACCCTCGGCCAGGGCATGCTCGGAAGCGGCGAGCAGCTCAGCCGCGGCCTGCACTCGGCGGCCCTGACCACCACGCCGTTCTTCGGCCTGCGCGACCGGCTCCTGGCTCCGGGCACGCAGCTGGCCGAGCTCGTCCCGTCGCTGAACCGGGGGATGACCCCGCTTGATGCCTCGCGCAGGGACATCGCCGCCACGCTGCCCCCGCTCGCCGACGCGGTCCAGCCGTTCATCGACCGTCGCGACGCCGTCCGGGAGACGCTCGAGAAGGCGCCCGGCGCGCTGACCGCGGCCGACTCGGGCCTGGCGCGGGGACGCCGTCTGCTGCGCTCCGCCGACGCCCTGGCCACCGCGGCCCACCGGACGCTGCCGACCGTGCCCGCCGGCCTGCGCCGTACGGCCGCGCTGCTCCGCGAGGCGCCCACGCCGCTGAACCGCACGCGCTCGCTGCTGAGCGAGGCCGACGAGACCGTCCCGGCCGTCCTCAAGCTCACCAAGGCGATCCCGCCGGTCCTCCCGAAGGCCGAGCACGCGCTGAAGACGGCCTCCCCGATCCTCGACGAGCTCGCCCCCTCCGGGTGTGACTTCATCAACCTCTGGACGACGTTCCGCAGCATGACCGGCTTCGGCATCAACGGCAGCGGACCCGGCGGCCCGACGATGATGTTCCGCGCCGCGGTCGTCCCGTCGCCCGAGGTCCTCAGCGGCACCGGCGGCATCACGCCGAAGCCCGGCACCCCGACGCGGAACGCCTACCCGGCGCCCTGCCGCTTCGGGCCGAGCGAATACCCGACCACGACCCTCGCAGGCAAGTAGAGGACCACATGGCGTCCACGAGAACCTCCCGTCCGCGACTCGGCGACAAGGACGCAGCCCTCGGCCTCGCCGCCTTCGGCGTCGTCCTGGTCCTGCTGACTGTGACCTTCACCGGCCAGATCCACTCGCTCTTCAGCGGCAAGCCCGACCGCGTGGTCCGGGCCGACTTCGCCGACTCCAAGCAGCTGCGCGACGGCGACGAGGTCCGCATCGACGGCGTCAAGGTCGGCGAGGTCGACGGCGTCGCGCGCAAGGAGGGAGCGCGCGTCACCACCGTCTCGATGCGGCTGGACGACGACGCCGGCCCGGTCTACAGCGACGCGCAGGCCGGGCTGCGCTTCGGCTCGCTCCTCGGCGGCCGCTTCTACGTCGACGTCGACCGCGGAACCGACGGCGCCGCCCCGCTCGGCGACGCGGCGATTCCGGAGGACCGCACGTTCTCCCAGGTCGAGCTCGACGATGTCGCGTCGGTGGTCCGCGGCGCTCCCGAGCGCGGCCTGAAGGCCCTACCCGGCGGCCTCGCCGACACGCTGAAGGACCCGTCGACCACGACGGACGCGCTGCAGACCCTGAGCGACACGGCACCGTCGATCGGGACCGCCCTCGGTGCGGTCCGCGGACAGGACCCGGAGAACGACATCCGCACCCTCCTCACCGAGACCTCGAACACGGTGAAGGCCCTGGACACGCCGACCAACCAGTTGCGGACGGTGATCTCCGGCGCGGCGTCGCTGATGCAGACCACGGCCGCACGGCAGGCCGACCTGCGCGCCGTCCTGACCCGCGCGCCCGCCGCGATGCGCCAGACCAACACCACGCTCACCGACCTGGACACCACCGTCACCAAGCTCGACCCGCTCGTCCGGACGCTCGACCGGTCGGCTGCCCAGGTCGCCCCGACCGTCTCAGGTCTGCGTCCGGTCGTCGCGGGCGCCGACACCACGCTCCAGCGCGCTCGGCCGCTGCTCGCCAGCCTCCGGCCCGCGGCGACCCGGCTCGCGGCCGCCGCCAGGAACGGGCTGCCGCTCATCACCGACCTGATCCCGAGCCTGGACCGGGTCGACAAGTCGCTGCTGCCGTTCCTGGCCACCCCGGACTCCGGGACCGGGCTGACCGTCTCCCAGGCCGTCGGCCCCGGAATCAACGGCCTGGCCAGCATCGGCGGCCAGGAGGACCAGAACGGCCACTTCGTCCGCTTCCCCGTCACCGCCGGCAGCGCCTCGTTCGCCCTGCCGTGCCAGACCTACATCAACAACCCCGACAAGGCCAAGTACGTCGAGTGCCAGAGCCTGCAGGACTCGCTCAAGACACTGCTGTCGTACAAGCCGCTTCCCGGAAAGGCCGGCCGATGACCGACATCGAAGATCGGTTCACCCGCCGGCGCGTCTCCCGCGAACGCCTCAAGCTCGAGGCCAAGCGCTCGGCCAAGCCGTCGCTCGTCGTGGTCGCCGGCATGCTCGTCGCCGTCGCTGCCACCGCGTTCATCGTCATGAACGTCAGCCGCATCTCCCTGACGAAGTCGTACACGGTGAAGTTCGCGGTCGACGACGCCACGGCCGTCGTCGGCGGCGGCGTCGACGAGGTCCGCTACCGCGGTATCCCCGCCGGCAAGATCCAGAGTGTCGAGATGGTCGACGGGCAGCCCGTCGTCACGGCGAAGATCCAGGCCAAGTACGGCAAGATCTACCGCGACGCGCGCGCCGAGCTCCGCCCCAACACGGCGCTGCTCGACATGTACCTGAACATCACCGACCGCGGGACCGCCGCCGCCGGTCAGGCGCAGAACGGGCCGCCGATCGCGGCCGGCAACACGCGGACCGGTGTGAAGGTCAGCGACGTGCTGCAGGTCTTCCACGGCGACACGCGCGTGCGCCTGCGGACCCTGCTCGACCAACTCGGCAACGGCCTCGACGGCCGCGGCCTACGGCTGCGCCAGGCCTTCGTCGAGCTCGTCCCGCTGCTGCAGTCTGCGGCCCAGCTGACGGACCAGATCTCGACCCGCGCTCCGCAGACCAAGCGGCTCGTGCACAACGTCGGCGTCCTCACCAAGGAGCTCGGCCTGCGCGACACCCAGCTGCGCACCCTGCTGGGCGAGGGCAGCGCGACGCTCCAGACCTTGCAGGCGAACCAGGGCGCCCTCGACGCGACGCTGCGGCAGCTGCCGGGCACTGTCAGCGCCGTGCAGACCAGCTTCGCCGCCGTACACGGCGTCATCGGCGACGTCGACCAGGCCGTCGACGACCTGCAGCCGGTCGCAAAGAAGCTCCCGGACTCGCTGGCGACCGTGCGGCGCCTGACGACGACGGCCGGCCCCGCCGTGCGCGCCCTCCGCACGCCCGTGCAGAAGCTCGTCCCGCTCAGCGACGCACTCGTGCCGCTCTCGCGTGACCTCGATACCGCCGTCAGCCGACTGCGTCCGCAGACCGGGACGATCAACCACGTGGTGAAGACCGCCGACGGCTGCCACACCGGTATCAACGGCTTCTTCCAGTGGGACGCCTCGATGGCCAAGTACGGCGACGTCCGAGGCCCATCGCCGCGCGGCAACGTCGTCGCCAGCGTGGGCAGCACCGGGATCCTCAACGACCCGTGGGAGTACAACCCCGACGCCTGTGTCCCGGGTAGGCCGATCGCCGGCCGGCCCGCTCGTCCGGAGGATGGAAAGTGAAGAACCCACCCGAGATCGTCCGCCGTCACCTCGTCACCGTCCTCGCGTTCGGGGCGGTCATGATCGGCTTCCTCCTGTTCCTGCTGAACATCAGCCACGGACTCCCCGGCCAGGGCGCGCCGTACACCGCCAAGGCGATCGTCCCGACGTCCGGCGCCCAGCTCGTCTCAGGTGCGCGCGTCACCCTCGGCGGCGTCGAGGTCGGGACCGTCAAGGACGTCGAGCGCCGCGGCGCCGGCGCCCTCGTGTCCTTCGGCCTCGACGACGACCACGCCTACCCACTCCCGGCCGACTCGAAGATCGCCCTCCGCCAGCGCACCGCGCTCGGCGAGAACTACCTCTCGATCGACTGGGGAACGTCGACCCGGACACTCCCCTCCGGCGGCGTCATCCCCATGAGCCAGGCGACGGAGGCCGTCGACGTGGACGACGTCCTGTCCGTGCTCAAGGGCAAGACCCGCACCCGCGTGCGCGGGCTGCTGCGCAACGCGGGCGGCGCCCTCGACGGCCAGGGGAAGAACCTGAGCCGGGTCGTCAGCGGCGCCGGCGGCACCCTCGAGCACGGCGGGAGCGTGGTGCGTCGGCTCGCCCTCGACCGCGTGCAGCTCGCGCAGATCACCACGCAGCTCGGGAGCCTCGCCGCGACGATCGGCGAGCGCGGCTCGGACATCGACCTCCTCGCCCGCGAGAGCCAGGTCGCGCTCCGCGCCGTGGCCAACAAGGACGACCGCCTGCGCGACCTGCTCGACGTCCTCCCGTCGACCCTCGACCAGGTCAGGACAAGCACCGGCACGCTGGGCACGCTCAGCGACCAGGCCGCCCCGGTCCTCGCGGACCTCGCCACCGCTGTCCGCCAGGTGCGGCCCGCCGCGCGACAGCTCCCGGCCGCCGCGACGTCCGGCCGCGCGCTCCTGGCCGAGCTCGGCCGCACCGCTCCGAAGCTCGAGGGCACGCTGGCGAAGGCCCGGGCGGTCTCCTCACCGGCCGCCGGCGCGCTGCCGCAGCTGCGCTCGCTGCTCTGCGACGTGAACCCGATGCTGGACTACGCCAAGCCCTACGTGGCCGACATCAACAACGCGGTCGTCGGGCTCAGCTCGTCGGCGAACGCCTACGACGCGATCGGCCACACGCTGCGCCTGACGCCCGTGCTCAGCGAGAACACCCTGGTCGGACTTCCGCCCGAGGTCAGCCGCGCCGCATACGACCTGATCCACTCGGGTCTGGTCACCAAGAGCGAGGCCGACCTGAACTGGAACCCGTACCCCAAGCCCGGCACCGCCGGTGACGGCGTGACGGCCGGCCAGCGCGTCCTCGGGCCGGATGACCTCGCCGACGGCAAGATCTACAAGTACCCGCGGATCCAGTCCGAATGCTGAAGACGGCGGCGGCCGCCGCGGCCCCGCCCGCCGTCGCCGAGAGCCCGGCGCAGGAGCGGCGCGTGCCCGGCGAGGCGGGCATCTGGGTGCTGATCCTGGGTGACATGACGATCTTCGCGGTGCTGTTCGTCACGTACCTGTACTACCGCGCGGATCAGGCCGACCTGTTCACGCGGTCGCAGGCGACGCTCGACCAGACGTACGGCGCGGTCAACACGCTGCTGCTGCTCGGCAGCTCACTGCTCGTGGTGCTGGCGGTCCGCGCGATCAGGCGCGGCATCCGCGGCGCCCCGATGCTGATCGCCGGGGCGATGGCCTGCGGCGTCGCGTTCTCCGTGCTCAAGTTCGTCGAGTACCACGCCAAGGTCAGCCACGATCTGACGGCCCAGACGAACGACTTCTACATGTTCTACTTCGTGCTCACGGGGCTGCACTGGTTTCACCTGATCCTCGGCCTGACCGCCCTCACGGCACTGCTCGTCCTGTCGCGGCGGCCGACGCTGACGCGACACCAGTTCGCGTTCGTCGAGGGCGGCGCGTGCTTCTGGCACATGGTCGACCTCCTCTGGATCGTCCTCTTCCCGCTGCTGTACCTCGTGCGATGAGCGCCGCCGGAGATCTGCTGCGGACGCGTGCCACGATCGTCTGGTTCGGCCTGATCGCGGCGACGCTGATCTCGTGGCGGCTCGGGACCGAGCACGGCGGCGGTGACCATCAGACCGCCAGCACGGTCATCCTCGTCGTCGCGCTCGCGAAGGTCCGGTTCGTCGGCCTTTATTTCATGGACCTCCGCACCGCCCCTGCCGCGCTCCGTGGGATGTTCGAGGCGTACTGCGCCGTCGTGCTGCTCGCGACTGCAGGGGTTTACCTACTGGCCTAGTCAGGCCGTGAGCGCCGGCGCGTCCCGCGGGTCCATGCTCCCGGCCCCGTCGGCGGCGATCACCTGCTGGTCCTGCTCGTCGCGGATCGCCCGCAGCAGCATCCAGGTGTTCACCACGAACTGGGCGATGAAGACGATCGCCGGGATCCACACCACGAACAGCCCCCGCCACGAGAACGGGCCTGTCCGGAAGAACGGCAGCAGCACGGACGGCGAGAAGATCAGCGGCGCCCAGAGGTTCACGTAGGCGAGCCAGCGCGGGAACAGCGGCCGCTCGCGCCGGTCGCACAGGATCGCGAACGCGAACGACCAGTTCTGCGTCAGGAACGGCGTCCACGGCATCACGAGGAAGATGAACGAGAAGTCGTTGAGCAGCTGCGTCATGGCCGGGTCGCGCTCCGGGCGGAACGCCGTCACCTCGAACAGCATCGCCGGGATCAGGAACGTCACGCACCCAAAGGCCCCGGCGGCGAGCTGCGCGTAGTCGACGGTCCGGTGCACTCCGGGAATCCGCCGCATCTGCGCGGACACCACCGCCGTGAACGCCGCGTAGAACAAGCCGCTGAGCAGCATCAGCAGTCCGCCGACCTGCACCGCGACCTGGTGCTCGCGGTAGTGGCGCGCGATCTTCTCCGCGGAGTCGTTCGGCGACAGCGGCGGGACGAACCCGGCGACCACGAACGCCGTGAAGAAGAGCGCGACGCAGACCACGCCGGACCAGGCGCAGACGCGCTGGAAGGTCATCTGCACAGGCGAGTAGAACGGCACGAGTGAGCTCCCGGTGGTCGGCGATCGGCTGCTGCGTCAGCGGCGGCCCGGGTCGACTATACGCCGATGATGGACATGATGTCCATCATCGGCGGACGGCTACGATCGCGCCATGCCCGGCGCGTCCCGGCCGACCCGGATCGGCCCTACTCCGCGCTCGGCCGTCCGTGCGGAGGTGCTGGCCGCCACGGTCCGGCTGCTCGACGCCGGCGAGCGCTTCACCCCGCTGACCGTCCAGCGGATCTGCGACGAGGCCCGGGTCGCCCGTTCGGCCTTCTACGTCAACTTCGGCGACAAGACCGAACTGCTCGCGCAGCTCGTGGCCGCCGTCACCGACGACGTCGCCCAGGTCGCCGACGTCTGGATCGCGACCCCCGAGACCCTCACCTTCGATGCCCTCGTCAGCGCGCTCGAGCAGGCCACCGGAGCGTTCGCCCGGCACGCCGCCGTGCTGAGCGCCTACGACGAGGTCGCCGCCTACGACGACCGCCTCGCGGGCCTGTGGAACGACCGCGTCCGACAGATCATCGATGCCTTCGCGACGCGGCTGGAGGACGCCAGGCTGACACGTGGTCTGCGGCCCGACCTCGACGTGCCGATCGCCGCTGAGTTCATCGTCCTCGGTGCCGAGCGGATGCTGCGAAGCCACAGCGCGACCCCCGGGTCCGGAGCTGAGCTCGCCGGCCGGCTCGGTGCGCTGCTCTGGCCGATGATCGCTGCTGACTGAACGTCGTGAACCGAAGTCCGCCCAAGGGGCCATACAATCTGTATGTTCCCGACACATGGTGTCTGTCACGGACCGCGGCGGCTGGCTAGGGGGGAACGCGCGCGCGGCCGCCTCCCGGCGGGCGCTCACGCATCGCAAGGTCTTCCGGACGGTCGACCGGTTGCTGAAGGACACGCCGTTCGCCGACCTCACGGTGGAACGGATCTGCCAGGAGACGGGGATCGCCCGATCGACCTTCTACAACCACTTCCCCGATCAAGCGACCCTGCTGATCGAGCTGGCCGAGGATGTCTTTGCCGCCTCGCACGACGTCGTGTCCCCATGGTGGGACGCCGACCACCAGCTCACCCGCGACGAGCTCGCCGCCGTGCTCACTGCGGTTGCCGCGCTGTACGAGCGACACCGGCCGCTCTTGGTCGCGCTCTCGGATGCGGGCGGGGTGGAGCCGACGGTGCGAGCCGGCTTTGCGCGCATGTTCGACGTGCACATCATGCGCTTCGCCGACTACCTGCGGCGTGGTCAGGAGCACGGTTTCGTCGCCTCGCGGATCCATCCGGAGCAGACCGCCGGCTGGATCATCTGGATGATCGAACGCGGTCTCTACCAGCTCTTCGGCGACGAGAAGTCAGGCGAGCGAGAGCGGCTGAGCGAGGCGCTGACGGACGTCGTCTGGGGCACGCTCCACTCAGGAACGAGAGCCGATCTGCCGCCCGACTCTCGCTGACTTTTCGCCGCGACGGTCGCCGGGCGTCCGGAAGGCGCGCGCGGATGGCGCATACGGACCCGCGTGCAGCGGCAAGTCCCTACGAGCAAGGCGGGCGGCGGACCTGTCGCGCGGGAAACGGCTCTACCGCGGCCGGGCTCTCATAGGCGTTCGTCCGACGCCCACCGGAGACCCGCGGATCGTTGCTGCACCCGTCAGGCCTGGTCAACCGCAGGCTCGCGCGGAACGGGGGTCGACGCGAAGGCGGCCGTGAAGCGATCGGCGACCTCGTGCGCCGGGCGCGCGTGCAGGTAGCGCTCGGTCGTCGTGATACGCGAGTGGCCCATCGCCGCCTTCACGGTCGCAAGGCGAGACACGGCCGCCGGTCGCCGCGCCTGCGTCAGGTTCCTCGGCCGGTCGGCCAGGACGAGCTGCAGCTGCGGAACTCACACAAGAACCGCCGTGCAGCGTTGGAGGTTCTGCGAAGTGACTGGCGCGATCGCCCGGCCTACGCTCGGTCAGGGTCATGGAGAGCACGACGTTCCGCATCAAGCTTGCTGTCGCTGTCGCTGCGCTGATCGGCGCCGTCGCACCCGCGGCTGCGCACGGCGCGGCCGCGGCACCGCTGAAGCAGCCACGCGTCTCGCCGGCGACCTTCGCCACCGGCGCCGGCACCACCGTCGCCTACACCGCGCGCCGGAAGGGCACGGTCACGATCGTCGTCCAGCGCCGCTCCGGCACGACGTGGAAGCACGTCGGCCGGCTGCGGCACCGCGCGCGTGCCGGGCGCAACCGGCTGGCGTTCCGCGGGAAGGTCGCCGGCCGCGCGCTCACCGCCGCGCGCTACCGCCTCGTGCTGCGGGCCACGACCGGCCAGGCGATCACCGTCCGGTTCCGGGTCACGGCCCCCGCGCCCGCGGGCCGGCCGAGCGGGTCGCGCTTCCTCTGGGGCGTGTCGTCCTCGGCGTTCCAGAGCGAGGGCCAGGCCTGCCCGAGCAACTGGCAGCGGTACACCGACAGCGGGGACGAGGAGCCGTACCTGACGTCGGTCGACTTCCGCGGCCGCTACAAGAAGGACATCGCGCTGGCCGCGAAGCTCGGGACGAACACGTTCCGCTTCGGGATCAACTGGGCGTGCGTCGAGCCGCAGCCGGGCGTCTTCGACGAGGCGCAGCTGGCCTACTACGACGACGTCGTCAAGACGATCGTCGACCACGGCATGCAGCCGGTGCCGACCTTCCACCACTTCGTGCTCCCCGCCTGGGTGATGGACCAGGGCGCCTGGACGAACGAGAAGACCGTCGGCGACTTCGTCGCGTACACCGCGAAGCTCATCCCCCGCTGGGCGGCCCGGACGAAGTACTGGCTGACCTTCAACGAGCCGGTCTGCGACCTGATCTTCGGCATCACCAAGGGCGAGTTCGCCGCGACCGACCTCGTCACTGTCGCCGACCGGATGGCGCGGGCGCACATGCGCACCTACGACCTCATCCACGCCGCGCGGCCGGACGCGATGGTCTCCAGCAACATCTGCGAGTCGAACCTCCCGACGGTCGGCAGCCTCACGCTCGACGCGCTCTTCACGGGCCGCTTCGCCGCCGCGGGCAAGATCGACATGGTCGCGATCGACGTCTACTACCGCCAGGACTCCACGAGCCTGCAGTTCCTCCTCAGCGGCGGCAAGCCGTGGACGGTGAGGCAGATCCCGTACGCCATGTACGAGCAGCTGAAGACGTACCACCAGCGCTTCCCGAAGCTGCCGCTGTTCGTCTCCGAGAGCGGGATGCCGACCGACAACGGGCTACCGCGACCGGACGGCCTCAGCCGCGGCGACCACCTGCGCGACAACGTCTACTGGATGCAGCGCGCGATGGCCGAGGGCATCCCGGTGATCGGCTACAGCTACTGGAGCCTCACGGACAACTACGAGTGGGGGTCCTACCGGCCGCGGTTCGGCCTCTACACGGTGGACGTGACGACCGACCCGACCCTCACACGCCGGCCGACGGACGCGGTCGCGGCGTACAAGTGCGTGATCGCCGCCGACGGCGTGCCCGACGACTACAGGCCCGTCCGCGACCCGGACGGCAACCCGACCGGGACGACGAACCCGCTGTGCACCGGTCGCCGCTGACCTGACCCACCGCCCGCGGCGTCGTCCGCATCCTTCCGGGCGCGGGGTGCTGAAGCGGGCACGTAGCATTGAGGCTCGGCCACGAGGAGAGACCGGGTGGGACGTTGCAGCCAAGATCACTGGTGTTCGACGAGGGCTCGTCGGACAAGTTCTGGTCGATCCGCGTCGACGGGCTGACCCACACCGTCCACTACGGACGGGTAGGGACGGCCGGGCAGGTCAAGACCAAGGAGTTCGCGACCGAGGAGGCGGCGACGGCGGCCGCGCAGAAGCTCCTCGAGGCCAAGCTGAACAAGGGCTACCGCGACACCGGCGCCGTCCCCGCCGTTCCGGCCCCGGTCACCCCCGCCGCCTCGGCGCCGGCCGCCCGGAAGACGCCGCCCGTCCCGCCGTCGGCCGCGGCCATCGCACCCGCGCCGACCGCACCCGCGCCGACCGCACCCGCGCCGACCGCACCACCGCCGACCGCATCACGGCCGACCGCGCCGATGCCGGCCGCCGCGGCCCCGCTGAGCGCTCACCCCGCCGGCGAGGGCCGCCCGCCCCTGGATCTGGCGCCGCACGAGTGGTCGCTCGCCACCTGGCGTCCGCTGCCCGCGGCGTCGACCGATCCGCCGCACCCCTTCGACCCGGCGGACCTGCTCGAGCGCGTCCAGGCGCAGAGCATCAAGACCGACTTCGGCGACTGGTACTGGCGCGCCTCGCCGATCCGCACGCCGATGACGCCGGAGGAGGGCGCCTACTGGCTGCGCCTGACCCAGCGGATGAGCTACGGGACGTCGGTGGCCGCGCGCCATACGGACGTCGTCGCGCGGGACGGCGACCTGTCGCCGGCGCAGGCGCTCAAGCTGGCCCGGGACGCGTGGCTGCCGGAGGGCGAGGCGATGGCGCCGCTCGTCGCGCTGCTCGGCGCCGACCAGGTCCTCGGGCTCATCATGAGCCGGCCGGGCGACCTAAGCCGGCATCACGGCTGGGTCCAGCTGTACTCCGGCGTGCGCGCCCACCTGCTCCCGCATCTGACCGAGGCCGATCGTGATCGGCTGCGGGAGTGGACGCGGGACATCCTCGAGAAAGAGCGCACGCACCCCGAGGGGATGTACACGAACGCGATCGCGCTCGGCACGGGCCTCGGCGGCCTCGAGGACCTGCTCGACCACGCGATCACCGGGTGGAGCGCGCACTGGGCCGAGACCTACCACGGGGTGCGCGCGCCGGCCTTCGGCGCGAGGTCCGCCGCGGACCTCGAGGAGCTCACCGAGCGCTGGAAGTTCCTCTACGTCTCCGAGCGGGACGTCGCGGGCTGGCTCGCCCACACCGAGCTGCGGCGCCTGGACCGACTCGTGCTCAGCGCCATGCGCCAGACGTCGCGCGATGCGGCCGGCATCACGGTCGGCGCGATGGCCGCGCGGCTGCACGCCCCCGAGGCGGCACCCGCCTTCCTCGAGCTGATGACCGGGTCGCGCGCCGCGTCGCTCGCGCGGGCCTGGCTCGACGAGCATCCGGCGGCCGTCGCCCGCGGCCTGACCCCGCTGGTGCTCGGCGGCGGGAGGGCCGGGGACGCCGCTGGTGACGAGCTGCGGCGCCTGGCCCGCGGGCCCGGCCGCTTCCTGCTGGAGGAGCTGGAGGCCGAGCTGGACGCCGCCGACGCCGCGCGCCTGCGCGAGCGCGTGCTGGACGCGGCACGTCCTGCGGCGCCCGAGCTCGCGCAGGCGCCGGCCTGGCTCGACGAGGCCGTGGCCGGCACCAAGGCCGCGCCGCTGCCCACCTGGCTCGACGTCGGGACGCTGCCATCGTTGCTGGTGGACGGCGGCAGCCTCGGCCCGCAGCACCTCCCTGCGGTCCTGCGCATCCTCCGCGACGCGGGCGCCGCGGCCGCCGGCCTGCGTGCCCGGCTGGACCCGGCCGCCGCCGAGGACTTCGCCTGGGCCCTCTACGGCGAGTGGATCGCCGCGGCCACACCGGCCAAGGACCGGTGGGCGCTGCAGGCGATCGGCTTCCTCGGGGGCGACGCGTCCGCGGTGCGGCTCGCGTCGC
The DNA here is from genome assembly GCF_040581415.1 of Paraconexibacter sp. AEG42_29. Taxonomy (NCBI): domain Bacteria; kingdom Bacillati; phylum Actinomycetota; class Thermoleophilia; order Solirubrobacterales; family Paraconexibacteraceae; genus Paraconexibacter; species Paraconexibacter sp. AEG42_29. The sequence continues at coordinate 363,587 of NZ_CP114014.1, forward strand.
TGATCCGCGTCTGGCCCGGCGAGAGCCAGCACAAGCGCGCCGTCGCCGGCCTCGACGTGCTGCGGACCATCGGCAGCGACGTCGCGCTCATGCAGCTGAGCGGGATCGCGCGCAAGCTCAAGTTCAAGGGCCTGCAGGCGCGGGCGGTCGAGGCGATGACGGAGATCGCCGCCGACCTGGGCATCGGCACCGAGGAGCTCGAGGACCGGATCGTCCCCGACTGCGGGCTCGACGAGTCCGGCCGGCGGACCTTCGACTTCGGCCCGCGGCAGTTCGAGTTCGTGCTGGGCACCGGGATGAAGCCGATGGTTCGCGACGACGCGGGCAAGCTCCGGGCCGCGCTGCCGAAGCCGGGGGCCCGTGACGACACCGCGCTCGCCACCGCCGCCGTGGCCGACTGGAAGCTGCTGCGCCGGACCGTGGCCGACGTCGCCGCGGTGCAGGCCGTGCGGCTCGAACAGGCGATGGTCGCCGGCCGGCGCTGGAGCGCGGGGGACTTCGACGCGCTGCTGGCCCGCCACCCGCTGCAGCGCCACCTCATCCGGCCGCTGATCATGGGCGCCTTCGACGGTCCCGACCTCACCGCGACGTTCCGCCTCGCCGACGAGGGCGACCTGGCCGACGCCGGCGACGAGCCGGTCATCCTTCCGGACGATGCGCGCGTGGGCATCGTGCACCCGCTGCTGCTGGACGACGCGGCCCGCCAGGCGTGGGGACAGGTCCTGGCCGACTACATGCTGGTGCCGCCGTTCCCGCAGCTGGACCGCGTCGTGCGCGACGTCGAGCCGGAGGAGCTCACGGCACGCGACCTCGCCCGCTTCGCCGGGCTGGCCGTGGCGCCGACGACGATCGTCCGCGTGCTCGAGAAGGCCGGGTGGGCGCGCGGCGCCGTGGCGGACGGCGGCCTCTTCCACCTCCACACCAGGTTCTTCGCCGCCACCGACACGACGGTCGTCGTCGAGTACGAGGACGGCATCCACACCGGCTACATCCCCGACTCCGGCGAGCAGCGCCTCACGCACGTGTACGCGTTCGTGGATCGGCCGGCGACGTGGAACCCCGACTACGGGCTGCACGACTGGACGGCGGAGCCCGGCCCGGACCGATGGCACGACGTCCACCCGGTCGTCCGCAGCGAGGCCCTGGCCGATCTCCTCACCCTCACCGAGGTCGCGCGCGGCTAGGCCTCCTCCGTGCCGAACGGCCCGCGATGTAGCGTTCGGCAATGACCTCGATCGCCCAGCGCGCGATGAACAGTCCCGTGCTGCCGTTCATCTACGAGCGGCTGTGGCGGCCGATCGGCTTCACGATCGCCGCCGCCGGTCGCGGGACCGACGCCGAGCAGGCGCGGGTCGACGCGCTGCTCGCGCTGGCGCCGGACGCGCACGTCCTGGACGTCGCCTGCGGGCCGGGGAACACGACGCGCCGGCTGCTGGGCAGCCTTGGACCGGACGGGCGCATCGTCGGCCTGGACGCCGCGCCGACGATGGTCGAGCGGGCGCGGCGCGACACGCACGACCCGCGCGTGGAGTACGTCCACGGCGACGGGGCCGGGCTCCCGTTCGCGGAGGCCACGTTCGACGCGGTCACCTGCCTCGGCGCGCTGTACCTGGTGGAGGACCAGGAGGCGGTGCTCGATGACCTGGTCCGGGTGCTGCGCCCGGGCGGGCGGCTGCTGGTGCTGACCAGCTGCCACCGCGGGCCGCAGCTGACCTGGCCGGTCGTGAGCGCCCTGGCCCGTCCGGCGGGGCTGCGCGTCTCCGGCCCCGACGAGATCGTCGCGGCGTTCGCGTATCGCGGGCTCGTGGACGTCCGGCGGGAGGTGAGCGGCGTCATGCAGCTCGTCGTCGGCACCGCCCCGGAACGCCGCCGGTAGGAACGGACGTTCACCCGATAGAGCCGCCCGATAAGACGTCCACAAGGGCTCTATCGATGAACTGCGAACGATCGTTTGCGGCTGTGGTAGCGTCGCTCGTGTGAACCTCGCGGAACGCGTCGGGTACTGGTCACGCTGGCAGCCGGAGCGCATCGCGATCCGGACCGCGGACGAGGACGTCACCTGGGCACGGCTCGGCGAGGAGGTGGCCCGCGTCGCCGGCGGGCTCGCGGCCCGCGGCGTCGGGGTCGGCGACCGTGTCGGCATCCTGGGCGCGAACAGCCCCGCGTGGTGCGTGCTCGCGCTCGCCGCGCTGCACCGGGGCGCGATCGTCGTCCCGCTCAACATCCGGCTCGCCCCGCCGGAGCTGCGCGAGATCACGGCCCGCCTGGGCTGCACCACCGTCGCCTACGACACGGCGCTCGCCGACCTCCACGACGCGGCCCGCGCCGACGCCGGCGACGACGCCTGGCGCACCATCGCCCTCGACGACCAGGTCCCGGCCGACGTGCGCTTCGGCGAGCTGCTCGCGGCCGAGCCGCTGGCGTCGGTCGACCGCGAGGACGACGACGTCGCCGTCCTCGGCTGCACGTCGGGCACCACCGGCCTGCCCAAGGGCGTGATGCTCACCCACGGCAACATCGCCGCGCTGGCCCTGCAGACCATCTGCTCGGAGGGCTCGGTCCACGACCGCCGCACCCTGCTCTGCATCCCGCTCGCCTTCACCGGCGGCATCATCAACAACTTCCTCTCAAACGCCCTCGCCGGCGGGACGCTCGTCCTGGAGCCGGCCTTCGTCCCCGATCGCGTGATCGAGCTGCTGGCCGCCGAGCGCATCACCACGCTGTTCGCCGTCCCCGTGATGTGGCAGGCGATCGCCGGGACCGCCGCCTTCGCGGACGCCGACCTCGGCGCGCTCACCAGCGCGATCACGGGCGGCGCCCCCGTCCCGCGCAAGCTGCTGGACGCCTACCACGCCAAGGGCGTCGTCATCCGGCAGGCGTACGGCCTGACCGAGGCGACCGGCAGCGTCGCGATGCCCACCCCCGACGAGGCGCTCGCCAAGCCCGAGGCCGCCGGGCAGCCGAACGCCCACACCCACGTCCGCATCCTCGACGAGGCCGGCGCGGACATGCCCGCCGGCGAGGTGGGGGAGATCGCCGTGCGCGGGCCACAGGTCATGGCGGGCTACTGGAACGACCAGGAGGCGACGGAGAAGAGCTTCCGCGACGGCTGGCTGCTGACCGGCGACATGGCGTCGCTCGGCACGGACGGCCTGCTGCGCATCGCGGACCGCAAGAAGAGCATGTTCATCTCCGGCGGGCTGAACGTCTACCCGGCCGAGATCGAGCGGATCGTCGACAGCCTGCCCGACGTCGCCGAGTCCGTCGCCTTCGGCCTCGCCCACGAGCGCTGGGGCGAGGCCTGCGCGCTCGTGGTCCGGGGGACCGACGGCGCGGTGGACGAGGAGGCGCTCGTCGCGCACTGCCGCACGCAGCTGGCCGACTACAAGGTCCCGCGGACCATCTTCCAGATCACCGCCCCGCTCCCCCGCGGGATGTCCGGGAAGATCCTCCGCGACCAGGTCCCGGGCATGCTCGAGGACCAGCCCGCGTGAGCGCCGAACCGCTCGCGCTGCGCGCTCGGGTTCGGCCGGGCGATCTCGCCCAGAGGGCTCGATCGCCCAAGTCGGAGGTTGCCTTGTGAGCGGTGTCCGCGCGTCCGGCGCGGGCAGTCGCACCCCGCCCGGCGCGCCGGTGGCGCCGGGCATCCACCTGCTGCCGGTCCCGACCGGGCTGCCGGTCGGCGACGTCAACGTCTACCTGATCGACGGCGAACGGCCGACGCTCGTCGACTGCGGCCCGCGCGGCGCGGCGCCGCTGGCCGCGCTGCAGGCGGCGCTCGATGCGCACGGCGTGCGTCTCGCGGACCTCGGCCTGCTCGTCGTCACCCATCCCCACCCTGACCACTTCGGGCTCGCGGCCGAGTTCGTGCGGCAGTCGGGTGTCGCGGTCGCGTGCCTGGACGCCGGCGCGGCGGTCCTCGAGGACTGGGACGCCTGGACACTGCTCAACGACGACGCCGTCCACCACGGCCTGCTGCGCCACGGCGTGCCCCGCGAGCTGGCGCAGTCGCTGCGCGCCGACGGGCACTCCGGGCGCGCGTACGCGGAGTCCGTGCCCGTCGCGCGGACGCTGCGCGCGGGGGAGCTGCTCACGCTGGGCGACCGGACCTTCGAGGTGCTGCACCTGCCGGGGCACTCGCCCGCCGACACGGCGCTGCTGGACCGCACGGCCGGCGTCCTGCTCGCCGGGGACCACCTGCTCGCGGCCATCTCCTCCAACGCGATCGTCGCGCGTCCCTTCGGGGACGTCTGGGACGGGCGGCGGCCCGCCGCGCTCCTGGACTACCGCCGGTCGCTGCGCCGGACCCGTGCCCTCGAGGTGGACCTCGTGCTCGGCGGCCACGGCCCGCCGGTCACGGGCCACCGCGCGCTGATCGACGCCCGCCTCGCGGCGCACGACGCGCGCGCCGACCGCCTGCTGGCGCTCGCGGGCGCCGAGCCCGTCACCGCGCACGAGCTGGCCGTCCGCCTGTGGGGCCAGGTCGCCGTCGCGCAGGCCTTCGCGACGCTGTCCGAGGTCCTCGGACACCTGGACCTGCTGATCGAACGCGGCCGCCTGGTGGAGGACCGGACAGCCGCAGTGATCCGCTTCCGCGCGACCTGACCCGGCGGCGCGTCACGGGGCCGTTAACGCCGCACCTGGTCTGCTCGGCGCGTGGCCGTCAAGCACGCTCCCGGCCCGTCCGCCGCCCCCCGCCGCCGGCTACGCCGCGACCGGCCGGATCGGCACGGCACGCAGGCCGCGCGCCTCGCCGCCGAGCCAGACCAGCTCGCCCTCGCCGAGCTCGAACGGCCCGATCCGCTGCAGGAACTCCTCGAGCGCCACGCGCATCATCAGCTTGCCGAGGTGGACGCCGGCGCAGCGGTGGGGGCCCATCCCGAACGCCAGGTGCCGGTTCGGCCTGCGGTCCAGGTCGACGTCGTCGGGGCTCTCGAACACGGACTCGTCGCGGTTGCCGGACGCCCACATGAGCAGGACGCGGTCGCCGGCGTGCAGCGGGCAACCGCCCAGCTCGGTGTCCTTCGTGACGGTCCGGCCGAGGCCCTGCAGGGGGGAGACCCAGCGCAGCAGCTCGTCGAGCGCCGCGTTCGGGATCTCGTCCAGCTCGCGCAGGCGCGCCTGGTCCTCGGGGTGGGTCGCGAGGTACCAGATGGACCCGGCGATCGCGCTCGCCGTGGTGTCGATCGCGCCGAACAGCAGGACCGAGAGGTACTGGACGATCTCCTCGTCCTTCAGCGGCCGGCCCTCGAACTCGCCGTCGAGCAGCAGCTGCAGCAGGTCGTCCTGCGGGGCGGCGGCCCGCCGCGCATTGACGAGCTTCACGCAGGTCATGATCATCTCGCCGCCGGCCTCCATGATCCGCGGCGTGTCCTGTCCGCGCAGGCGCGTGACGTCGTCGGTCGCCAGGCGCATCAGCTCGTGGTCCTCCTCCGGGAAGCCGAGGAAGCCGAGCGTCGCCCGCGGCGGGAGGAAGATCGCGAGGTCCTGCGCCGCGTCGAACTGCGCGCGCCCGACGAGCGGGTCGATCAGGTCGGTGGCGAGCTGCCGGATCGCCGCCTCGCGTTCCATGACCGGCCCGATGGTCAGCGCCGGGTCCATCACCTTGCGGTACGCGCGCTGCGCCGGCGGGTCGATGTCGATCGGGATCATCCCCACCATCGGCAGGGCGGGGATGCCGGTGCCGTCCGTGGATGTGAAGGTCTCGGGGTCGCGCGCCGCCCGGTCGATGTCCGCGTACCGGGTGACCACGTGGAAGCCGCCGTGGCACTCGCTCCGTGCCACCGGCTCCTCCGTGCGGAGCGACGCCCACAACCCGAACGGATCCCGGGCGAACTCCGGAGCAAAGTGATCATACGTCTCGGCCAAGCCCATGACTGCCTCCTGATGACGGGAACGATCGTTCATCCAACCACCCTTGGACACCCGGTTCAAGCCTGATGAACACTGGGGATTCGTGGCGGACAGCGGATGATAGTCATCGTTCACTGATCCTGGTATGGTCGGCGCTGAGGAGCTCGGTGGAGAGAGGTCGCACGTGAGGAGATCCAAAGCGATGAGCGGTACGCAATGGACGTGACTGAGGAGGTGCGTCCGATGACGGACGCCGGCGATGTGCATCCTGACGTGCTCGTCAGGCGGCTGCGTGTCGCGCTGGAGGCGGTTCTCGGCGAGGACGACCGCGATGCCGTGCGGCGACTGAAGTACGCCCACACGAGCGTCTGCTTCAACGTGCAGGGCGCCGACGACGGCGTGACGCTGCTGCTCGACCGCACGCCGCCGGCAGTGGCACCGCACGGCGAGGCCGCCGAGGTGGTCATCGACTTCACGCCCGAGCAGGCGGCGCGCTTCGAGCAGGGGACGCTGCACATCACCGGCGCGCTCGAGGCGGGCGCACTGACCGCGCGCGGTCCGCTGCGGCGCTACCTGGAGGTCGATCCGATCCTGCGCGGTGCGCTGCGCGCACGCTCCGGGACGCGCGAGCGCGCCGGCACCGGTCGGGTCCCGAAGGTCGCCGCCTCGCAGGCGCTGTCCCCGGACCTGTTCGCGATCGAGACCCGCGACCTGCACAAGACCTTCGGCAAGCAGGGCATCCTGCGCGGCGTGGACCTGCAGGTCCCCGAGGGCGTCGTCTCGATCGTCATCGGCCCCTCGGGCACCGGCAAGAGCGTCCTGCTCAATCACGTCATCGGGCTGATGGAGCCCGACCGCGGCGACGTCCTCGTCCGGGGCCGCTCGCTCGGGCAGATGAGCCGGTCGGAGATCCTCGCGCTGCGGCTCGAGGTCGGCGTGATGTTCCAGGACGGCGCGCTCTTCAGCGCGATGAACGTCTACGACAACACGGCGTTCCCGCTGCGTCAGCACACCGACCTGTCGGAGGACGCGGTCCGCGAGATCGTGCTGCGCCACCTGGAGAGCGTCGGCCTCGGGAACTCGCTTCACCGCAAGCCGGCCGAGCTGTCGGGGGGCATGCGCAAGCGCGCCGGCCTCGCCCGCGCGCTCGTGCTCGACCCCGGGATCATCCTCTGCGACGAGCCCGACTCGGGCCTGGACCCGGTCCGCACCGCGCTCCTTGGCGAGCTGCTGATGGAGCAGCACGCGGAGATGGGTGGCACGATGCTCGTCATCACCCACAACATCCCCCTGGCCAAGCGGATCGGCGAGCACGTGTCAGTGCTCTGGAAGGGCCGCATCATCGAGTCCGGCAGCGCCGAGCAGGTCTTCAACTCCGAGAATCCGTTCGTCCGCCAGTTCCTGGCCAGCCAGACCGAAGGCCCGCTCGGGATGGACGAGTCGTAGTGGCTGTCCGGGAGGGCCGCTGATGCGGGTGCCGGAGGTGACCGACAGCACGCTCGGCCGCTACCACGAGCTGCTGCAGCGGCTGCCCGCGCTGCACGACAACCTGCGCGGGGTCGGGGACGTCGGCGAGCTGCTGACCCGCGGCGCGGCGCTGGCCTGCGAGGAGTGCGGATTCGCCCGCGGACTCGTCGTCGGCGTGCGCGACGACCGCCTGTCGGCCGATGCCACCGACGTCCTGCGCGACCCCGAGAGCGACCTCCTGCGTCGGCGCCTGACGTCCGACCCGCCGCTGCTGCGGCCCGGCAGCGTCGAGGCGGAGCTGGTGCGGCTCCCCGACGGCCCGACCCGCCCGACGGCGCAGCACCCGAGCGTGCTCGCCGAGGCACTCGAGCTGGAGGAGCCGGCGTTCGGCGTCCTGGCCCCCGAGGGCGCGACGGTCGGCCTGCTCGTGCTGGACCGTCCCCGGCACGAGGTCACCGAGGGCGACCGGCTGGTCGTCAACCTGCTCGGCCGGATGCTCGCCGTCGTCCTCGAGCACGTCGTGATGCGCGCGCGGATCGCCGAGCTGTCGCGGGAGCTGCGGTTCATGACGGTGTCGGCCCAGGCGCTCGCCACCGAGGCCTTCGACGGGTCGATCACGCTGCCGGTCCACGGGCGTCACCTGCCGTCGTTCCGTGGCATGGACCGCACGGCGCGGCCGGCGGCCCAGCGTGCCCGCGCGCTCCTGTCCGAACGCGAGGCGGACATCGCGTCGCTGCTGGCCCAGGGCCGGTCGAACCGCGAGATCGCCGAGCAGCTGTTCCTCTCCCCCGAGACGGTGAAGGACAACGTGGCGCGCATCGTGCGCAAGCTCGGCGCGAGCAACCGCGTCGAGGCGGCAGTCCGCTTCCTCGGCCTGGACTGAGCCCGCCCGGCGCGGCCGGCCCGTGTCAGCGGCGCAGCGCGACGACGAGCTGCCGCGTCGCGCGGGAGGGCTCGGTTCCGAGCGCGGCGAACGCCGACTGGCACTCGCGGTAGAGGGCGACGACGCGGGCCTCGTCACCCGTGAGCTGCGCGGCCCGCATCAGGATCCGCCAGCTGCGCTCGCGGTACGCGTCGGCCGCGACCACCGCGCCGGCCAGCGCCTCGGCGACCGCGGTCGCCCCGAGCGTGAGCGCGAGCTCCGCCGCGTCCTCCCGCGCGTCAGCCACCGCCGCACCGAGCTCGCGGTCGCGGACCTCGGCCCACGCGCCGCGCACGCCCGGGAGGAACGGCCCGCGCTCGGTCGGCAGCAGCGCCGCCCGGATCGCGTCCAGCCGTCCCTCGCCCTGAAGGCGCGCCGCCTCCTCGAGCGCGCGCCCGAGCGCGACCGAGTCGCTGTCCAGGCGGACACCGTCCGCAACGGCGATCGTCGTGTCCGACAGCTCGATCGCGTCGCCCAGTGCGTGCCGCAGCCGGTGCACGACCTGGCGCAGGTAGTTGCGTGAGGACTTGTCCACCCGGCCGTCGAACAGGACCTCGCACGCGTCGGTGCGCGTGACCTCGGTGGCCTGCGTCGCCGCCATCCAGCTGAGCAGCTCCACCGCCTTCGCGATGCCGACCGCCCGCTCGCCGCCGTCGAGCGTGACGCTCCGGCCGCCGAACTCGCCGACGTGGAGGCGGCGGACGGCGGCCTGCGTGTCCGCGTCCGGGCCGGTGCGGCCGGCCTGGGCCCGGACGGCGGCCGCGACCGCCATCCAGGGCGACTCCGCCCCGGCCACGGCGTCCAGCCGGCGCGTCAGGACCGCGGGGAAGGTGGCCAGCGCCTGGAGCAGCAGGTGGGTCGAGCCCTGGATGCCCGCGGCCTCCAGGGCGATGTCGGCGGCGGCGTCGGCGGCCGCCTCGTCGCCGCCGCGCCACTCGGCCTCCGCCAGCCAGACGGCGGCCTTCGCCAGCTCGAGCGCACGGCTGCCCGCCCGCATGGCGGCCACCGCGTCGCGGAGCCGCTCGCGGGCCTGCGCATCGTCGCCCGCGAGCAGGGCCGCGAGGCCGCGCCGGGCCGCGATCGCCTCGGCCATGAACGCAAAGCGGCCGACGCCCTCGTGCTCGAGCTCGTCGAGGATCGCGGTGGCCCGCGCCGGGTCGCGGTCGACCTCGAGGGCCAGGCGGACCGCGGCAAGCCCGTTCAGCCCGACGAGCCCGGGCGACCCCGAGCGCTCGGCGTCCTCCCGGCCGCGGGCGATGCACGCCCGCGCTGCGTCCAGCCGCCCCGCGTCGAGCAGCAGCTCGGCGCCGACGAAGATCTCCAGGACGGGCACGGGCGCGTCGGCCCGGGCGTCCTCGTAGAGGGCGAGCGACCGCTGCGTCTGGCCGGTCGCGCGCAGGCCCGCGAGCACCCATGGGCCTGCCACGAGGCCCGCCCAGCCCGCGATCGGGACCGCGGCCAGCTCACTCACGCGACCCAGCGAGTAATGCCCGATCAGGACGAACGCGTCGGTCATCCCGCCGCGGAGCGGTGGCGGGTCGGCGGCGAGTGGTCCGCCGTCGACATCGAAGACCACGCGGGCGGCGTAGCGGACGGCACGCGCTTCCGGGCCCGGCGGCGCGGAGGCGAGCAGCGCCCGCACGTCGTCCACGCGCGCCGCGTGCAGGTACGCCCAGCCGATGAGGGCGAGCGCCCGCGGGGAGCGTGCGACCAGCGCGTCGAGCTCGCCGCCGGCCGCCAGCCGGTCGGCGATCCGGACCGCCGCACCCAGGTCGTCCCCCGCCACGGCGAGCATCAGCTGGGCCGTGGTCAGCGGGCCGGCGCCGGACGGGGCGCCGGGTCCCAGCGCCGCCAGCCAGCCGGCCGCGACCGCCAGGTCCCCGCGTTCGACGACCGCCTCGATCGCCCGCTCCATGGCCGGGCGGGCCGCGACGGCGTCCCCGGCGGCGAGGAACTCCCCGACCGCCTCCTCGTCCAGCCCGTCGGCCTCCAGGGCGACGGCGTGCGCGGCCCGGACCGCCTGCAGGCGCGCGCCGCCGCTGCGCTCGAGCAGCGCGGTGAGGTACTCGCGGAACCGCGGGTGCAGGTGCAGCACGCTGCCCGCCTCATGCCACTCTGCGGGCAGCCGTGTCTGCATCAGGCTGCGCAGCAGGCCGCCGGCATCGGCGACCCCGAGCGCCGTGGCGCCCGCCGCGGTGACGTCGCGCAGCACGGACGTCGTGACCAGCAGCTCCCGTTGGCCCGCGCTGAGCTGGGCGAGGATGTGGGACGAGAGGTAGCCGAACAGCGGGTCGGCCTCGCCGCCGGTCCCGCGGACGTGCTCGTTCAGGCGCCAGGCCTCGAACAGGACCCCGGTGACCCACCCGCCGGTGGCCTCGACGGCCGCCCCTGCGTCCAGGTGCGCTCCGCCACGGCCCTGCAGCGCGCCGGTGGCCTCGTCGACCGTGAACGCGAGGTCGGCGTCCCCGACGACGCGGACCGCGGCCGCGTCGCCCAGCAGGTCGGACGGCGGCTCCCGCCGGCTGATGAGCACCAGGCGGGTGGTCGGCATCCGGTAGCGGGCGAGCGCGCCGACCACCTGCCAGGCGTCAGAGGTGAGCCGTTCGGCGCCGTCGATCACGACGATCAGCGGCCGGTCGCCGGCGGCCTCGGCCAGGAGGCACGCCGCCTCGGTGGCGGGCAGGCCGCCCGCGAGCGCGGCCGACGCGGCGTCGATGTCCGTCCCCAGCGCCCGGGCGACCGCCGCCTGCAGGTAGGTGACGAACCGCCCGACCGCGGCGTCCGACGGCTCGCAGGTGAGCCAGGCCACCGGGTCGTCCCACGCGGCGACGGCCTCGACGACCGCCGCGGTCTTGCCGGCGCCGGCCGTCGCGCAGACCGCGACCAGGCCCGTGTCGTCCAGCAGCGCCGCCAGCAGGGCGTGCAGCCGCGGCCGCAGGACGTGTTCCCCGGCGAGCGCAGGCGGAGCGATCCGGCGACCGACGATCGGTGCCGCCACGTGTCCGTCGCTCTCCTCCTGGGGCGCCATCGGTCGCGCCCAGCATACGCCGGGCACCGCCCTGTGGTCCCGCGTTAACGCTCGCTCCGCTGGGATCGTCCGATGCTTCCCGCAGACGCCTCGCCCACCGCCGGCAGCCCGCCCCCGGACGTCATGGCGGCCGCCGCCGGATTGATGTCCCCGGAGCACATCGCCGACCCGTACCCCACGTACGCGCGGCTGCGCGAGCTGGACCCCGTGCTGTTCCTCCCGCCGCTCAACGCCTGGCTGGTCACCCGCTTCGACGACGTCAAGGCCGTCTTCAAGGACGACCGTCTCGGCGTCGCGTTCGAGCAGTACCAGATCAACCGCCAGGGGCCGGGGGTCACGGGCGAGGACTACTTCCGTGTCGGATCGCACCTGCTCGTCTGCAACGACCCGCCGGTCCACACGCGGCTGCGCCGGGTCTTCCGCCAGCCGTTCACCCCGGCGCGCGTGCAGGACCTCGCCACGGTCGTCGAGCGGCTCTGCCTCGACCAGCTGGAGCTGCTGCGCCCCCAGGGCCGCGCCGACGTCAGCGCGGACTTCGCCGCGCTGATCCCGCTCGCCACGATCGGCGCGCTGCTCGACGTCCCGCTCGCCGACCAGCCGCAGATCGGCCGCTGGGTCTACGACTTCGCGCCCGTCCTCGAGGTGTCGCCGATGGACGCCGGCACGCTCGAGCGCGTGAACGCGGCCGCCGCCGGGCTGGAGGGCTACTTCAAGGAGCTCGTCGCCGAGCGGCGCGCGAAGCCCGGGGAGGACTTCATCAGCGCCGTCGTCCAGGCCAACGACGCCGACGAGTCGCCGATGTCCGAGGCGGAGCTGGTGAACAACATCAGCCTCCTGTACTTCGCGGGGCAGGACACGCAGAAGTACATGTTCACCAACATCGTCGCCGCGCTCGACGCGCAGCCGGACGCGTACGCGCGGCTGCTCGAGGACCCCTCGCGGGTGCCGGACGCGATGCGCGAGCTGTACCGCTTCGACTCGGCCGGCCAGTTCATGGGGCGCACCGCGATCGAGGACGTCGAGCTCGACGGGCGCACCATCAAGACGGGCCAGACCGTGATGGTCTGCATGGCCGCCGCTAACCGCGACCCGTCGAAGTTCCCCGAGCCGGACGTCCTGCGCTTCGACCGCGAGGCGCGGACCGACATGGACGCCCACATCACGTTCGGCGCGGGCCGCCATCGCTGCCTCGGGATGCACCTCGCGCAGCTGCAGCTGCCGATCATGCTGCGGACGTTCATCGACGTCCTGGGCCGGGTGACCGTCGACCGTGAGGCGGCCGTCCGGCACCCCAGCATCGCCACGCGCGGCTTCGACGAGCTCCCCGTGACGTGGTTCGCGTGACCCCCGCCCCGGGACGACCCCCGGTCGGGGGTCACTCACCCACCCGAGGGGGTAGCTGACGGTGTCGCGGATCGGCGAGGGTCGCACGATGGCCACGGGTGGAGGGGCGAGCGCATGAGCATCGCCGAAGAACGGCCGCGCGTGGAGGCGCCGGCGAAGAAGATCACGGCGGAGGAGATCCTCGCCATGACCGGCGGCTACTCGCGCCTGGAGAACGCCGCGGGCATGGGCAGCCTCTGCGTGACCGCGCTGTGGCTCGCCGCCCGGCCGCCGTTCTCGTGGTTCAAGGACTCGCTGATCGAGGGCTCGCAGATGCTGCGCCGCTGCGTGCTGCCGCTGGCGGTGTCGATTTCGGTCTTCATGATCGGCTTCGGGTTCTTCGTCCTCGGCGGGATCACCGAGGTGCTCGGCGCGTCCGACCGCGAGGGCGGCGCGGTGATCATCGGGATCCTGCGCGAGTTGGCGATCTGGACGACCGGCATGATCTTCGCCGGCGTCGCCGGCAGCGCCATCGCCGCCGACCTCGGCGCCCGCAAGGTCCGCGACGAGCTCGACGCGCTGTCCGTGCTCGGCGTCGACCAGGTCCGCACGCTCGTCGTCCCCAAGGTCATGGCCTGCCTCCTGATCTGCCCGATCCTCGGCATATTCGCGACGTTCGTCAGCCAGGTCATCAACTTCGGCCTCGCACCCGCCGAGTTCGGCTTCTCGGTCGGCGTGCTGTTCGCGTCGAGCACCGGCAGCCTGACCGCGCTCGACATCTACGGCGCGCTGATCCGCTACGTCCTCATCGGCCTGATGGTCGGGGTGGTCAGCTGTTACAAGGGCCTGACCTGCAAGGGCGGGACCGAGGGCGTCGGCCGAGCGGTCAACGAGACCGTCGTCCTCACCTTCTTCGGCGTCTGGATGCTGGACGCGTTCTTCAACCTCGCCTACCTCTCCCTGTTCCCCGAGGCGCAGGTCTCCTTCAAGGGGTGAGCTGACATGGCGACCGCATTCGACCCACGCAGTGCTGCCGGCGCGGACGGGCAGGAGATCGTCCCGCCCAAGCACGCGCCCCCCGCCGAGGGCTTCTTCAGCGAGATGGGCCAGCTCGTCGAGTTCACCTTCCAGACCTGGCGGGCGGTCCCGGGCTCGGTGCAGTACATGTCCGAGTCGCTGGCCCACGTCTCGAAGATGATCCTGCGGACGTCCCCGCTGCTGTTCGTCATGTACATGTTCATGGGGATCGTCACCATGAACACGGGGTACTTCCTGCTGTTCCCGCTCGGCGCGGCGGACTACCTCGGCGCCATCGGCGGCTTCGGCATCCACGTGTCCGCCGTGATCATGTTCGCCTACGTCTTCACGGCGAAGGTCTGCGGCGGCTTCGTCGCAGAGATCGGCGCCATGCGCATCAACCAGGAGATCGACGCCTACGAGTCCACGGGCGTGGACCCGCTGCGCTTCGTCGTCGGGACGCGCGTCATCGCGACGCTGCTCTACATCCCGATCGCCGCGGTGGTCGGCCTGCTCGGGTACACCGCCGGCTGCTTCCTCGACGCGATCGTGATCCTCAGCGCCACCGACTCCGCCGGCTACGCGCGCTTCCACTGGTCCAGCCAGGGCTTGAGGGACATGTACTTCGTGATCACGACGATCGCGCTCACCGGCGTGACGACGGCGATCACCGCCTGCTTCTACGGCATGCGCACCCGCGGCGGCCCGGCGGCCGTCGGGGCTGCGGTCGCGCAGGCGGTCAAGGTCAACCTCGTCCTCGCGAACCTCGTGTCGGCCTTCACGGTCATCACCTGGTACGCGGTCGACGCCGGCGTCCCGATCGGGGGCTGACCCGATGATCAACATCTCTCCCGTCGCCTTCCGCAACGGCGCCATCGCGCTGCTCGCGGTCTTCGTCCTGGCGATCATCGTCATCGGCAAGTCCGGCGGCGGCTCCGGCGGCCACGACATCTACGTCACGACGTCGAAGGCCACCGGCGCCCTCAACGGCCAGTACATCCGCGCGGCCGGGACGATCGTCGGCAAGGTCGCCGAGGTCAAGCCGATGGACGGCGGCCGGTCCGCCCGCCTCAAGCTGCACCTCGACGACGACGTCTGGCCGCTCCCCAAGGGCACGACGTTCACGATGCGCTGGGGCGGCACGATCTCGATCTTCAACCGCTACCTGCTGCTCGACCGCGGCAAGGACGGCGGTGCGGAGATGGTCGCCGACGGCGGCGACTTCCCCGCCGGCGGCTTCCGCGTGCCGGTCGAGTACGGCGACCTGCTGAAGGTGTTCGACAAGCAGCTGCGTGCCGACACCAAGACGTTCCTGGACACCTCCGGCGTGGCGCTCGACGCCGCGGGCAAGCCCCTCAACCGCGCGCTGGACGTGGCCCCGGGCGCGCTCGCCGAGGCGGACGCCGTCCTCAGCACCCTCGACGAGAGCCGCGGCGACGTCGAGGCCCTGGTCCAGTCGACCGGCCGCGTCGTCGACGCCATCGACCGCGCGGACCCGCGCATCGGGGCGCTCATCCAGGGCGCCGGCACGACGCTGAACGCGATCGCCTCCGACGTGTCCGGCCTGCAGGCCACGCTCGACCGCGCGCCCGGGACGCTGAAGAAGGCGACCTCGACGCTGAAGCGGGCCGACGGCACGCTGGCCGGCGCACAGCAGGTGACCGACCGGCTCGCCCCCGGCGTCCGGCAGCTGCGCCGCATCGCCAGCCCGCTCAACAGCCTGCTCGGCACGCTCGTCGACGTGGGCCCGACGGCCCGCGCGACGCTCGCGACCGCCGGCGCCGCCGCGCCCGACGTGACGAAGATGGTCGACAAGCTCGCCTCGCAGGCGCCGGCGCTGGAGTCGATCGGCAAGCAGGCCGACCTTGCGCTCAACTGCATCCGCCCGTACTCACCCGAGATCGCGTCGTTCGGCACGCTCTGGGGATCGGCGCTGTCGAACAACGACGGGCGCGACAACTACATCCGCGCGATACCGACGGTCTCCTTCCCGGCGCCGACGAACGCGCAGTACAACAACTCCGGCGAGGCGCTGAAGGCGTTCCCCGGCGCGACGTACGCGTTCCCGCGGCCGCCCGGAACCCAGGCCGGGACCCCCTGGTTCCTGCCCGAGTGCGGCGCCGGCCCGGACGCCCTGGATCCGACGAAGGACCCCGAGGCCCGCAAGTTCGACCCGATCTCGCAGTTCAGCGCGGGTGTCGGCGAGACCAATGTCGGCGAGAACAATCCCGGCGAGACGAACGGAGCCGGCGAATGACCGCGCGCAACCTGATCCCGGCGGCGCTCGGCGCCGTGCTGGTGATCGTCCTGGTCATGGTCTTCACCGGCGGCTCGGACGACGACCGCTACCGCTTCCAGGTGCAGCTCGACAACGCGCTGGGCCTGCGGGACGGCTCGCTGATCACGGTCGGCGGCGTCGAGGTCGGCACCGTCAAGGTCAAGCTGCAGGAGGACCAGGGCGACAAGGTCCTCGTCACCGGCCGCCTGGACGACGGGCAGGGCCCGATCGGCGCCGGCGCCAGCGCCTCCGTCACGTCGGTCAACCTGCTCGGGCAGAAGCGCCTGGAGCTCGACAAGGGGCGCCTCTCCTCCCCGCAGCCGAGCGGGACCCGCCTGGCGACCAGCAGCGTCACGCCGTCGACCGACCTCGACGAGGTCCTCGCGGTGCTCACGCCCGAGGTCCGCCAGCGCCTGAACATCCTCGTCGGCGAGGCCGGCGCCGCGGTGGTCGGCCGCAGCGGCGACATCGGCCAGCTGATCGACACGCTGCCCAGCACGATCGACAAGGCCAACAAGGTCGTCGAGCAGGTCGCGGGCGACAACAGCACGCTCACGAAGCTCGTCGCCAACAGCGACAAGGTGGTCCGCGACGTCACGGCCGAGCGCCAGGCGCTCGTCGAGCTCGTCGACAGCGCCGGCCAGGCGTCGGCATCCGCGGCGACGAAGCGCACCCAGCTGCGGGCGACGCTCGCCCAGGCGCCGGGGATGCTCGCGTCCCTGCGCGGGTTCCTGACCGAGCTCCAGCAGACGACCGTCCCGCTCGGCCCCGCGGCGCGCGACATCAAGGGCACCGCGCCCGAGCTGCTCGCGACGCTGCGCCAGGTCGCCCCGTTCCAGAAGGCAGCGGCCCCGACGCTCGACCAGGCCACCGAGGTGGCCCCGTCCCTGACCCGCCTGGCGACGGGCGCGACGCCCGTGCTCCGCCAGGCCACGCCGGTGGTCGGCCGGGCCGCGACGTTCGCGAACGACCTGGTGCCGATCACCAACACCCTCGACAAGAGCGTGGACAACCTCGTCGGCACGGTCGACAACTGGTCCCGCGCGGTGCAGTACCGCGACGGCCTCTCCCACATCTTCCGCGGGGAGGCGGCCGTGACGCCGCAGACGCTCGAGTCGATGCTGATCCGCTACCTGGGCAAGGACGCGGCGCTGCCCGCGTCGATCGCCCCGCCCACGAAGCGCAAGGGTGGCGCGAGCGCCCCGAGCGTCAAGCCGGTGGACAAGGCCAAGTCGTTGCTGCCCAAGGTCGAGGTCCCGCAGCTCCCGGCCGTGCAGAAGGTCCTCGACGGCGTGCTCGGCACGGTCGACAAGACCCTCAAGGGCGCAGGCGACACCGTCAAGGGCCTGACCGACGGCCTCAAGGGGCTCGGATCGAGCTCTGGCAACGGCAGGACAGAGCCGCCGCCGGCGTCGTCCTCCTCCCAGTCCCTCCTCGACTTCCTCCTCAAGCCATGAGCCGCACGACCCCGATGCGGCGCACGCGTCGCCGCCGCACCGACACGCCGACGAAGCGCTCGGTCGCCGTCAAGGGCTTCGCCACGATGGGCGTCATCTTCGCCTTCATCGCGCTCGCGGTGACGGCCAACAAGGGCGTGCCCGGCCGCGACTACACGAAGATGTTCGTCGCGGCGCCCGAGATCGGCAGCCTCCGCTACCACGACCGCGTCGCGATCGGCGGCGTCCGCGTCGGCCAGGTCGCGGCGGTCACGCCCGGCGACAAGGGCGGCCGCGTCGAGCTCCAGCTCGAGCCGGGCGTCACGCTCCCGTCCGACACGACCGTCCGCATCCGCGCGAACGGCCTGCTCGGCGCTCGCTACGTCCAGCTGATCCCGGGGTCGGCGGGCGACATGCTCGGCGACGGCGCCACCATCCGCGGCGACAAGAACTCGCTGACGGCCACCGTCCCGGACGCCCTCGACGTCTTCAACAAGGAGACCCGCGGCGCCCTCGGCACCGCCGTGACCGGTCTTGGCCGCGGCCTGCTGGGCAACGGCGAGCCGCTCAACGACGGCATCCGGGTCGCCTCGGATGCGACGGTCCCGTTCCGCGGGATCATGCAGAGCATCCTCGACCGCGAGGGTGCCGCCGGTCGCCTGGCACCGTCGCTGAACTCGATGATGGAGCCGCTGGCCGGGGTCAGCCCCCAGCTCGCCGCGATGCTGCGTCCCGGCGCGGACGCCCTGCGTCCGTTCGCCGACCGCCGCGAGGACCTGCGCACCACGCTCGACGTCGCGCCCGGGGCGATGCGTACCGCGACCGGCGGCCTGAACGCCGGCACCCGGCTGCTGGCGGCCGCGGGCAACCTGTCCCGCGCCGCGCACCGGACGCTCCCGTCCGCCCCGCGCGGCCTGCGCGAGGCGTCGGCGCTGCTGCGCAAGGCGCACGCGGAGGACGACGGCGGCACGCCGCTGGAGCGGGCGACGTCGCTGCTGCAGACGGCCGAGCCGACGGTGCCGAAGGTGCTGGACGTGACGCGCTCTCTGAAGCCCGTGCTGCCGCGCCTGAACGAGGCGATCGGCGAGCTCACGCCCATGGTCCGGTACCTCGGCCCGTACGGCTGCGACATCATCAACACCGGCGTCGTCCTGCGCAGCATGACCGGCTTCGTCGGGACCGGCACCGGCCCGAACGGCCCGTCCTCGCAGTTCCGCCTCCAGGCCCTCGCGGGCGTCGAGGCGATCGGGCTCAAGGACACGAAGAGCCTCAAGACGGCCTACCACCCGCCGTGCCAGTACCTGGGTCACGACTTCGTCGTGACCCCGCTCACCAACCTCGGGAAGGGCCGCTAGATGTCCCGCATCGACGAGCGCCTCGGGCGCCTCGGGCTCGAACGGCACAAGACGATGGGGATCATCGCCGTGGCCGGGGTCGCGCTGCTGCTGTACGGGACCTACGCGGGCATCATCCGCTCGGTCCTCGCCGGCAGCACGCCGGAGGTCTCGGCGGTCTTCCGGAACGTCGCGACGCTCCGCGAGGGCGACCTCGTCCGCGTGCGCGGCGTCAACGTCGGCAAGGTCGAGAAGCTCGAGTCCGTCGACGGCGGCCGCGCCACCAAGGTCACGATGTCGGTCGACGAGGATGCCGGCGAGATCCACGCCGACGCCCGGGCGAAGGTCGCCTGGCGCACGCTCCTGGGCGGCGCCTTCGCGGTCAACCTCGATCCAGGGCGCGAGGAGTCGGGCAAGCTGTCCGGCGACATCCCGCTGAAGCAGACCTCGAGCCAGGTCGAGCTCGACGACATCACGAGCGTCGTCGCCGGCGATGCCCGCCGCGGGCTCAAGCAGATCCCGCCGCAGCTCACCGACGCGATGCGCGACCCGCAGACGCTGAAGGACCTCGGCGAGACGCTCGACGAGCAGTCGCCGTCGATCGAGCAGGGCCTGAACGCGGCCCGCGGCACGGCCAAGGACCGCGACCTGCAGGCGCTCGTCACCGAGACCACGAAGACCGTCAAGGCGCTCGACGCGCCGGACGACGGGCTGAACCGCCTCGTCTCCGGCGCCGGCGGCACGCTGCAGGTCACGGCCGCCCGCGAGGCGGACCTGCGCGCGACGATCGGCACCGCGCCGGGCGTCCTGCGCAACACCGACATCACGCTCGCGCGGCTCGACACGACGCTCGGCGTCCTGGACCCGGTCGTCGACAAGCTCCGCGACCCCGCCGGCAAGGTCGCGCCTGCGCTGATCCGCCTGAGCCCGGTCGTCCGCGGCGGCGACCGCCTGCTCACGCGGGCCACACCGCTGCTGCGCGACCTGCGGCCCGCGGTGTCCTCGCTGGCGGCGGCCTCCCGCCGCGGTACGCCGCTGCTGGAGGAGCTGCAGCCGAGCATCACGCGCCTGGACAAGACGATCCTGCCGTACTTCAACGAGACCGATCCCGAGACGACGCATACGACGGCCGAGATGGTCGGCCCCGGCCTGGG
Source organism: Paraconexibacter sp. AEG42_29 (assembly GCF_040581415.1). Lineage (NCBI taxonomy): Bacteria > Bacillati > Actinomycetota > Thermoleophilia > Solirubrobacterales > Paraconexibacteraceae > Paraconexibacter > Paraconexibacter sp. AEG42_29. The sequence continues at coordinate 383,399 of NZ_CP114014.1, forward strand.
CGGCCTGGCGAACGTCGCCGCGCCGTTCGACAGCAACGGGCACGTCCTGCGGTTCCCGTTCACGGGCGGCAGCTCGCCGCTGTACCTCCCGTGCCAGGTCTACGCCGGCAACCCGGACAAGACCAAGGCCATCGAGTGCCGCAACCTGTCCAAGGTCCTCAACGACTACCTGACCTTCAACCCGCTCGATCCCGCTCCGGGCTCGGCCCCCTCGGCGACGACGCGGAGGAAGAACCGATGACCGACGTCCGCGAACACCTCACCGACAAGCTCACCGCCGGGCGGGTCAAGCTCGAGGCCAAGCGCTCCGGGCCGCACCTGACGGTCCTGATCGCGGCCACGCTGCTCAGCCTGATCGGCGCCGTCTGGATCCTGTCCCACGTCGCGTCGACGCTCGTGAAGAGCTCGAACGAGGTCAGCTTCCGCGTCGAGTCGGCCCGTGCCGTCCGGCCCGGCCTGAACGAGATCCGCGTGAAGGGCGTCCCCGCCGGCCGCATCTCCGGCGTCAAGCTCGAGAACGGCCAGGCGATCATCAAGGCCAAGGTCGAGAAGAAGTACGGCAAGATCTTCCGCGACGCCCGCGTCGAGCTGCGGCCCAACAGCGCGCTCGAGGACCAGTTCATGGACATCGTCGACCGCGGCACGCCCGCTGCCGGCGTGGCGAAGGCCTCCGACCCGCTGCCGCCGTCGCAGACGACGATCCCGGTCGCCGTCGACGATGTGCTCAGCGTCTTCAATCAGCGCACCCGGTCCCGGCTGCGCGTCCTGCTGGCCGACCTCGGCCAGGGATTGGACGACAACGGCGCGCAGCTCGGCAACGCCTTCGCGGCCGCCACGCCGCTGATCTCCGCGGCCGGCCGGCTCACCAAGCAGCTCGCGGCCCGCAAGCCGCTGACCGAGCGGCTCATCCACAACGTCGGTGTCCTCACCTCCGAGCTCGGCAAGCGGGAGACCGCGATCCGCACGCTCGTGCGTGACGGCGGCGCGACCCTGTCGACCCTGCAGGCCGGCTCGGCCGACCTCGACGCGACGCTCCGCGCGCTGCCCGGGACGCTGGCCACCGCGGACTCGAGCTTCACCGCCACGCGCGGCGTCCTGGACGACGTCGACGGCGCCGTCCGTGCGCTCGATCCGGTCGCCGATCAGCTGGGCGGCGCGCTGGACGCGGTCGTCCGCCTGAGCGACGACGCCCGCCCCGCGGTGGCGGCGCTGCAGACGCCGGTGCAGCAGCTCGTTCCGCTGTCCCGGTCGCTGAAGCCGCTGAGCGCCTCGCTGTCGAGCGCGATCACGCGCCTGCGCCCGCAGATCCCGGTCGTGAACCGGACGACGAAGAACCTCGCGGTCTGCAAGAAGGGCATCCAGGGCTTCTTCCAGTGGGACGCGTCGATGACGAAGTACGGCGACAGCCGCGGCCAGGCACCGCGCGGCAACCTCGCGATCGGCTTGCAGACGCTCGGCCTGTCCAACCCGGAGGAGCGCGCCTACGCAGGCTGCACCCCCGGGATGCCCATCGGCGGACGCGCACCGCGTCCCGAAGACCAGCGCTGAGGCCGGAGAGACACCATGGTCGATAGACACGGAGCCCGCGGGCACTACCTCACCGTCGCGTTCTTCGCGGCGTTCACGATCTTCTGCCTGTTCGTGCTCTTCAAGCTGAGTGGCGCGCTGTCGCTGGGTGACACGTACAAGGTCAAGGCCGTCGTCCCGCAGGCCGGCTCGCTGACCCAGGGGACGAGCGTCACGATGGCGGGCGCGCGCGTCGGCACCGTCACCGCGGTCCACCGCCGCGGCGTCGGCGCGCTCGTCGACATCCGCATCGACAACGCGGACGTCAAGCCGCTGGCGAAGGACACGACCGCGCTGCTGTCGGTCCGCACGCCGCTCGGCGAGAACTACGTCGAGCTCGTCGCCGGCCGGTCGAACGACAAGCTCGCCTCGGGCGACGTCGTCTCGCCCGCACGCGGCGAGGAGTACGTCGACGTCGACCAGATCCTCTCCACGCTGCAGGGCAAGACCCGCGACCGCACCCGCCAGGTCGTTCAGGGCCTCGGCGACACGGTGCGCGACCGCGGGCCGCAGCTCGGCTCGTCCCTGCGCAGCGCGTCGAGCGTCCTCGAGGCCGGCTCCGGGCTGACCGCCCGGCTGAAGGACGACCGCGAGCAGATCGGGAAGCTCGTCGATCAGCTCGGCCGCGTGACCGCGTCCGTCGGCGAGCGTGGCGAGAGCCTGCGCGAGCTGGCCCGCCAGGGGCGCACGACCTTCACCGCGCTCGCGGACCGCGACGACGCCGTCCGCTCGCTGATCACGCAGCTGCCGCCCACCTTGCGGCAGGTGCAGCAGACGACAGGCACGCTGCAGCGCGTGTCCAACAACGCGACGCCGGTCGTCGCGAACCTCGCGACGGCCCTGCGCGAGGTGCGCCCCGCGGTGCGGTCGCTCGCGCCCGCTGCCAGCGAGGGCCAGCGGGTCGTCAGCCGGCTGAACTCGGCAGCGCCGCCGCTCGAGAAGACGCTGGCCGCGGTCCGCGACACCTCTCCGGACGTCAGCAAGGCCCTGCCGAGCCTACGCCGGGTCTTCTGCCAGGCGAACCCGATGCTGCGCTACCTCAAGCCGTACACGCCGGACCTGATGAACCTGGTCGGCGACCTCGGCCAGGCCGCGAACTCCTACGACGCGATCGGCCACACGATCCGGCTGATGCCGGTCGTCGGCGAGCAGGCGCTGCTGGGCGTCTCGGACAACGTCAGCGACGCGGCGTTCAAGCTGGCGCACACCGGTGTCCTCGAGAGCACCCAGGGCCTGAGCTTCGTGCCGTTCCCGAAGCCGGGCCTGGCGAACGAGGGCCTCAAGCCGACCGATCAGAAGATCAGCGGGCCGAAGCAGGTGCCGAGCACGGGCTACGTGTACCCGCGGATCATGCAGGATTGCTGAGGGCTTGTTTCGGGGGTGGCGGCGGCCGGTCATGGCCCTTCGCGGCTGGGGCGCCGGGGCGCTGGCGTAAGGGCCGGCCATCGCGCGGCGCCGGACGCCGCTTCGGACCACGACCGTCGGCCCACCACCCCCGGAATGGGTTGGTGGTTGCTAGTTGCGCCATACGGCGGGTCCAGACGGAGCGGCAACCACGACCACACAGGTCCTCGGCGTCACCGCCACCGACCCCCCCGGCCGCGGGTGAATGGTGGTCCACCGGGCCCCGAGCCGTGCGATCCGCCACTCGTCCCGCCCGCCGACGGTGAATGGTGATCCACCGGGCTCCGAGCCGTGCGATCCACCACCGACCCCGGGGCCTGCCACCGGGCCGACGCCCCGCACAAGGCCCGGACGACCGCGCAGCGCACTCTGCCGTCTTCAGCCTCCCGTTTCCAAAGTCACCACGACCACACGGGCCCTCGGCGTCAGCGCCACCGACCCGCGACCATTGAACGGAACGACAACGCCGCTAAGCGGAGGGGGTCGCTGCGGGCAGCGCCGCGGCGTCCAGGGCGGCGAGGGTCATCTCCGTCACCAGCGCGACGCGGTCGTCGATGCCCTTGAGGTTCGCGGGCCACTGCGCGAGCGACCCGATCAGGGTGACCGCGCAGTGCACGGCCGCGGCGATCTCGTCGTCGCTGCGCTCGGGGTAGACGTCCTCCAGGGCCGTGCGCCAGCGTTCGAAGTAGCTGCGCGTGCGGCGCAGGAAGCGGCGCCGGGAGGCCGGCGACAGGGCGCTGCTCTCCGTCTGCCAGATCGACGCCAGCTCGGACGCCCGCACGACGTACTCGGCGTGGCCGGCGACGATCGAACGCAGGCGGGCGCGACCGACGTCGCCGTCCGGGACGGTCGCGTCGAGCAGCCCGTCGAGCGCCTCGTCGAAGAGCGAGGTGAGGATCTCCTCCTTGCCCTTGAAGTGCCGGTAGATCGCGGGCCCGGTGACGCCCGCCCGGACACCGATCTCGTCGACGGACACGCCCGCGAAACCGCGCTCGTGAAAGAGCTTGGCGGCGGCTTCGAGGATCTTGCGGTCTCGCGACACGGACACAGGATAGACGTGGCTGGTGAACGACCGTTCCCGGGGGCGATGCAACGACCCCGGTCAGCGGGCGGCAGCCGCCTCCTCGCGCAGGCGTCGCTGGTACTGCAGCATCGCCCGCGGCCGGTTGAAGGTCACCGCGCCGACGAGTCGCTCGCCGCAAAACGCCTCGGCCACGAGCACGGGCCGCTCGGGCTCGTCGAGCACCACCACGAAGCGGTCCGCGGAGCCGACGAACCCGATCGACTGCAGCTTGACGTCGTACTGGTCCGACCAGAAGCTCGGCAGCGCCGCGTGCGCCTCGCGGTCCGCGGGCTCGCAGGCCAGGTTCCCGGCGGCGATCGTGCCCATCGCCTGGGCGTTGGACCAGTGCTCGATGCTCACCGGCCCGTCGGCGTCGGGATGAGGCCAGGCGCTCACGTCGCCGGCCGCCACGATGTCCTCGTGCCCGAGCGCGAAGCAGTGCTCGTCGACGACGACGGCGCCGCGGTCCAGCGCAAGGCCCGATCCGGACAGCCACTCGCTGTTGGGCAGCGAGCCGACGGCGACCAGGACGAGGTCGGCGGGCACGTGGGTGCCGTCGTCCAGGTCGAGACCGGTGACCGCGCCCTCACCGGTGAAGCGCGCCACCCCGACGCCCATCCGCAGGCGCACGCCGCGCGCCTCGTGGAGGGCGGCCGCCCGGGCGCCGAGCTCCGGCCCGAGGACGGGCAAGGGGTGCGGCGCGGTGTCGACCAGCGTGACCTCGGGGCGAGCGTCACCGTCACCACCGCGCAGCGTCGCCGCCGGCCCGCGAAGCGTCGCCGCCGGCCCGCGAAGGGTCGCCGCCACTTCGCAGCCGACAAACCCGGCCCCGACGATCGCGACGGACGCTGCGCCGTCGAGCGCCGTACGCAGCGCGCGGACGTCGTCCAGGGACCGCAGGCTCAGGACGCCCGTGAGCCCTTCGGCGGCGGGCAGCGTCCGTGCCCGGCGGCCGGTGGCGATCACGAGGCCGTCGTAACCGAGCGCCTCACCGCCCTCGAGCGTGAGGACGCGCGCGGCAGGGTCGAGGGCGACGGCCGGACGACCGAGCCGCCACTCGACGCCCTCGAGCCCGTCGCCGCGGAACCGGCAGTCGTCCTCGGGCGTGGCCCCGCTGAGCACGCCCTTCGACAACGGCGGGCGGTCGTACGGCCGGTGCGGCTCGTCCCCGACGACGGTCACGCGCACCGCGTCGCCGCACCCGGCGAGGGCGCTGGCCGCGCGGTGGGCAGCCAGCCCGCCGCCGACGATCACCACGTGACGCGTGCTCATCGTCCGGCTCCCCGCGTGAAGCGCTCCATGCTGGCAGCGTACTCCGTGAACGACCGTTCATGCAAGAAGTGAAACACGAGCGGTCGTCGATAGTTATGCTCGTGAACGGCCGTTGATGTTGCGGGGTGCGCGGCGGCCGCGTCACGTGGTGGCGGGCGCCGCCTTTTCAGAACAGGACAGGGAGAGACATGACGACGTTCGTGGTCGACGGGCCGGAGTACTGGGCGCGCCAGGCGCCTGACAAGACGGCGATCGTCCTGGGGGGCGAGGAGCTCACCTACGCGGAGCTCGACGCCTGGGCGGACGCGGTCGCGGCGGACCTCGCCGGCCGCGGTGTCGCGGCGGGCGACCGGGTCGGCCTGCTGGGGGCCAACACCCTCGCCTACTGCGTGACGGCGGTGGCGCTCTTCAAGCTCGCCGCGGTCGCCGTCCCGATGAGCACGCGCCTGACGGTCGGTGAGATCACGGCGCTGACCACGAGCGCCGAGCCGCGCGCGTTCGTGTGCGACGCGGACCTGCGCCCCCAAGTCGACCAGGCGGCGACGGACGGCCCGGGCTTCACGGTCATCCCCATGGAGGAGCTCGGAGCGCTGCGCGGCACGGCCGCCTCCGCGCGCCCGCCGCGGCCCGCGGTCGACGTCGACGATCCCGCCGCGCTCATCTACACCAGCGGGACGACCGGCACCCCCAAGGGCGTGATCTTCACGAACCGGACGATCATGGGCTTCATCAACGAGTGGGGTATCGCGGACCCGGGGTTCAACCACGACATGCGCCTGCTGATGGTCCTGCCGCTCGGCGGCGCCCCCGGGCTGCTGTGGGGGATCCTCCACAACGCGGTCCGCGGCTCGACGCTCGTGCTGGAGCCGACGTTCATCCCCGCGCGCGCCGTGGAGCTGCTCGAGTCCCAGCAGATCACCGCGATGGTCGGCGTCCCGCTGCTCTACGAGGCGATGACCGCGCAGCCCGGGTTCGCGGACGCCGACCTGAGCCGCTGGGACACCGCGCACGTCGGCGGCGCCCGCGTCTCCGAGAAGCTGCTGAAGGCGTACGCGGACAAGGGCGTCCTCCTGCGGCAGATCTACGGCATGACGGAGGCCGGCGGCATCGCGACCTCGACCGCCCGCCGGGACGCGCTCACCAAGCCCGACCGCTGCGGGAGCGGCGGCGTCCACACGAAGCTGCGGGTCGTCCGGCCGGACGGCAGCGACTGCGACCCCGGCGAGCCGGGGGAGATCCTCATCAAGGGCCCGTCGGTCACGCCCGGCTACTGGCGCGACCCGGAGGCGACCGCCGCCGCGCTGAAGGACGGGTGGATGCACTCGGGCGACCTCGGCGAACTGGACGCGGAGGGCAGCCTGAAGATGGTCGAACGCCTGAAGGACCTGATCATCTCGGGCGGCCTGAACATCGCACCGGCCGAGATCGAGAACGTCATCGACGAGCTGCCGGCCGTCGAGGAGGTCGCGGTGATCGCGGCCGACGACGCGAAGTTCGGCGAGACGCCGGCGGCGATCGTCCGGCTCAAGGACGACCTGAGCGCCGAGGAGATCGTCGCGCACTGCAACACCCGCCTGGCGGACTTCAAGGTCCCCCGGTACGTGATCGTCGCCGACGACGCGCTGCCGCGGATGGCCAGCGGCAAGGTCGCCAAGCGCCTGCTCCGCGAGCAGTACCCGGACATCGCGGAGGCGTACGCGAAGGTGCGCTGACTGCGCCGGTCGCCGGTCGGCCGACCGCGGAGAACGCCCGTTCCCGCGGTCGGCCGTCCCGACCAGGAAAATAGGTGCTGCAACCCGTTGACCATGCCGTGAACGCTCGTTAGCATGGGGGAGACCGAGTCGAGCGCCGAAGGTCCCTTGGGCGCAGGAGGGAGAACCCGCCGTGAGCACCACCGCCGCACCCGACGTCCCCGAGCAGCTGATCGTCGACTTCGACATCTACGACCCCACGCTCTCGATGCCGCAGGACACCGTGCAGGCCCGCATCGCGGAGCTGGCCGACAAGGGCCCGCTGGTCTGGTCGACCGCCCACGGCGGGCATTGGGTCGTCACCCACTACGACCAGGTGCACGAGGTCCTCCACAACCCGGTGGACTTCTCGAGCTACCCGAACGCGCTGATCACCGCCGCGCTCACCGGCCGCTTCCTGCCGCTCGAGGCCGACCCCCCGGAGCACACGGCCTACCGCAACGTGCTGCAGCCGCTCTTCAACCCGATCCGGATGAAGGCGCTCGAGGACGAGATCCGGCGCGAGGTCAACGAGCTGATCGACGAGTTCATCGAGGCCGGCGAGTGCGAGTTCGTCAGCGCCTTCGCGCACATCCTCCCGGCCCGGGTCTTCCTCGCGCTGGTCGGCCTGCCGATCGAGGACGCGCCGCAGCTGAACGGGTGGGTCGCGGCAGCGCTCATGGGCAAGCCGGGAGCCTCCGAGGAGGAGTCCAACGCGGTCCGCGGCCAGGCGGCGATGGAGGTCGGCGGCTACTTCGGCAAGCTGATCGCCGAACGCCGCGGCCAGGAGGTCACGGACGAGAGCGACGTGATCAGCGTCGTCGTCAACAGCAAGGCGGAGCTCGGCGGGGAGACGCGGGCCCTGACCGACGAGGAGCTCATCCAGATGTTCTTCCTCACGCTGATCGCCGGGCTGCACACAACGCAGGGCTCCCTGTGCTGGGGCGTCATGCACATGTCCAAGCGGCCCGAGCAGCGCCAGCGCATCGTCGACGACCCGTCGATGCTGCCGGCCGCCGTGGAGGAGATCCTGCGGATCGAGGCCGCGGTCCTCCCGGGCCGGCGCGCGACCAAGGACTACGAGCTCGGCGGCCTGAAGGTCCGCGAGGGCGACCAGCTGCTGCTCGCGCTCTGCGGCGCCAACCGCGACGCGTCGCACTTCGACGACCCGGCCCAGGTCTCGTTCGACCGCAAGACGAACCGCCACCTGTCATTCGGCGGCGGGCGGCATCGCTGCATCGGCGCGCACCTCGCGCGGCTCGAGCTGCGGGTCGCGTTCGAGGAGCTGCACCGGCGCCTGCCCGACTACGAGGTCGCCGGCGACCCGATGATCCACCCGACCCAGACCCGCGGCGTGATGGCGCTCCCGATCCGCTTCACCCCGGGGCCCCGCGAGGGCGCCGCGTAGGCACGCGATGGCGACGATCGACTCCCTCACCCCGCCGCCGCCGTGGACGGACACCGATTGGTCGGCGCACGTCCGCGAGGCTGTCATCGGCGGGCGTCGGCTGCGCTACCTGGACTACGGGGACGGACCGCCGCTGCTGCTGCTGCACGGCCTCGGCTGCTCGTGGCAGTGGTGGCTGGAGATGATCCCGTCGCTGGCCCGCGAGCACCGGGTGATCGCGGTCGACCTGCCCGGGTTCGGCCGCTCCGACGCGCTCGACCCGCCGGCGCTCATGAACTCCCACGCCGAGGCGATGTTCGCGCTCGCCGACGAGCTCGACCTCGGCCCGCTCGTCGTCGCGGGCCACTCGATGGGCGGGCTCATCACGCTCGCGATGGCCGTCGAGCGACCCGAGCGCGTGCGCGGCGTCGTCCTGATCAACGCCGGCGGCGTCCCCATGACCGGGCTGCGGCTGGCGATCGTCGTCGGGGTCCTGCGTGCGTCCCAGCGATTCCTCGCGTGGAACCCGGTCACCCGGCTGCTCGTCACCCGGACCGGCGCCCGCCGGCTGCTGCTGCGCGGCGCGCTCAAGGATCCCGGGTCGATGCGGCCGGAGCTGGCTGCGGAGGTCGTTCCGCTGATGGCGTCGCCCGGCTTCCTGGACGCGATCACCGCCGCCAGCGAGGCGGTCAGGGCGAGCCGGCCCGAGGACGTGACGTGCCCGGTGCTGCTCATCTGGGGCGCGGCCGATCCGATCGTCCGGCTCGCGAGCGCCCGGCAGATGCAGGAGCGCCTCGCCGACGCGCGCCTGGAGGTCATCCCCGGCATCGGCCACACGCCGATGGTCGAGGCGCCGGCCGTCACGACCGACCACCTCCTCTCCTTCACCCGCGACCTCGACGAGGGCCCCGCATGAGCACCACCGACACCATCGACTGGGGCGCCGGCCAGGAGATGAACGAGCTCGAGGCGACGATGTGGCGCGCCGAGCGTCACCCGCAGAACTCGACGCAGGGCGGCATCCTGCGGATCTTCGCCGCGACGCCGTCGTGGGACGCGATCATGCAGTCGCATCTGCGCGCGATCAGCCGGCTGCCGCGGTTCCGCATGCGGGTCGTCGAGCCGCTGCTCCCCGTCGGCTCGCCGGTCTGGGTCGAGGTGGACGACTTCGACGTCGCCTACCACGTGCGCCGGGTCCGGCTGCCCGAGCCGGGGACGGAGGCACAGCTGCTTGAGCTGGCGCAGACGCTCGGCTCCACCCAGCTCGATCGCACCCGTCCCCTGTGGTGCACCACCTTCATCGAGGGCCTGGAGGGCGGCCGGTCCGCCCACTTCACGACGATCCACCACTGCCTGATGGACGGCCACGCGTCGATCCAGCTCCTGTCGCGCCTGCACGCCGGCCCGAAGGACGCGGTCGACGGGCTGCCCGCGCCGCCCGCAGAGTCCACCCCGACGCCGTTCGAGCTCACCCGGTCGCAGGCGATCGACCGCGTCCGCTCCCTGCCCGGCCTCGGCCTGCGGGCACTCGGCGGGGTCGCCTCCACGCTCCGCCGGGACCCGGCCGAGTCCGTCCGCTTCGCCGCCTCCGTCGGGCGTGTCCTCGCCCCGCCCGCGGCGAACTCGTCCCCGCTGCTCGACCGGGGCAGCCGCAGCCAGTGGCGCTACATCACGCTCGACTGCGGGCTCGACGAGCTGAAGGCGGCCGGCAAGGCGGCGGGCGGGACGCTGAACGACGCCTACGTGGCCGCGGAGCTCGGCGGCCTGCGCCGGATCCACGAGCGGCTCGGCTATCCGCTGGGCGACCTGACCATCAACATGCCCGTGTCCGTCCGTCGCCCGGGCGACCCTGCGGGCGGCAACCGCTTCGCCACCGCATTCCTGCCGGTGCCCGCGGCGATCCCCGATCCGGTCGCCCGGATCGGCCGGCTGCGCGAAGCGGTCAGCGCCATCCGCGAGGAGCCGGCGCTCGACTTCTTCAGCATCCTGCTGCCCGCCCTGAACCGGATCCCGGCGTCGCTCCTGACCCCGATCTTCATCGGCATGCAGTGCCGGGCGGACCTCACGATCTCCAACGTCCCCGGGTTCCCCGAGCCGGTCACGTTCTCGGGGGCGGAGGTCGAGGCGATGTACTACTTCGGTCCGCTGCCGGGCAGCCCGGTCATGAGCGTCCTGTGCTCGTACGCCGGCCGCTGCTACATCGGGATCACCTACGACGGCCAGGTCTTCGAGGATGGCGAGCTGCTGCGGACCTGCATGCAGGAGGGTCTCGACGAGGTCCTCGCCCTGAACACGGACTCCACCACCACCGCCGGAAGCAGGGCCCATGCACAAGCTTGAAGACGTCCCCGCCCTCGAGCTGCGCAAGCTCGTCGACCACCTGCAGCGGTCATGGACCGACCAGGTGGACGACCACCTGCAGGTCGACCCGCGGATCTACCACGACCCCGAGGTCGCGCGGCTGGAGCGCGAGCGCGTCTTCGGCCGCGCGCCGATCGCCGTGGTCCACAGCTCGGAGCTCGCTGAGCCCGGCGCGTTCCGGACGGTCCGGCTGCCGAACAACGAGGCGCTCCTGATCCGGCAGAAGGACGGCTCGATCCGGGCGTTCGTCAACGCCTGCCGCCATCGCGGCGCGCTGCTGGAGGAGCGCGAGGAGGGGACGTGCGTCCGCTCGCGGGTGCAGTGCCCCTATCACGGGTGGTCCTACAACATCGACGGCTCGCTGAAGTCGCCGACCCACCAGGTCAGCTTCGGCGAGTTCGACCAGATCGCCGCCGGGCTCGTGCGGCTGCCGGCGGAGGAGCGTCACGGCTTCGTCTGGGTCGTCGACCGCGCCGGGGCGCCGATCGACGTCGCGGGCTGGCTCGGGCCGCAGATGGACGCGATCCTCGGGTCCTACGGCATCGAAACCCACGTCTGCTTCAAGTACGGCGCGTTCTTCGAGAACGCGAACTGGAAGGTCCTCCAGGACGCGTTCCTCGACGGGTACCACATCCAGTTCGTCCACGCCGAGACCGCGGCGAAGATGACGTACACGAACGTGCTGACGCTCGAGGACTACGCCCGGCACACGCGCTTCCTCTCCCCGCGCAAGTCGCTCGGCCGTCTGCTGGAGGACCGCGACGCGGACGACCTCGGCGACGAGGAGATCCGCTCGAACGTCAACATCTCCCACGGGCTGCTGCCCAACTCGACGCTGCTCTACCTGCCCCAGCCCGACCACTTCCAGCTGCTCTCGTTCTTCCCGGACCCGAAGAACACCGCCCGCTCGCGCATGGAGCTGCGGCTGATCGTCCCGCGCGTGGAGGACAGCGGCTGGGAGGCGGAGAAGTGGGAGCGGATCTGGGGCAAGAACTGGAAGATCAACATGGACATCCTGCGCGACGAGGACTTCCCGATCGCGCGGAACGCTCAGCGGGCGCTCGAGAGCGCTGACGCCGGGCCGCTGACGATCGGCCGCAACGAGGTCGCCAACAGCGTCTTCCACCGCGAGCTGACCCGCCTGATGCAGACCCCGCTCGGGGAGGAGCCCGCCCGATGAGCACCGCCGAGGCCGCCACCGACGAGCTGATCGTCCGCTGCCCGGGCACGGGGAAGGAGGTCGGCCGGGTGCCGGTCACCTCCGGCGCGGACGTCGCCGCGCTCGCCGCCTCGCTGCGCGCCGCCCAGCCCGCATGGGAGGCGCTCGGCTATGCCGGCCGTGCCGCCTGGCTGCACCGCTGGCGCGACTGGATGCTCGACAACGAGCAGCAGCTGCTGGCGCTCGTCCAGTCCGAGACCGGCAAGAGCTGGAACGACACCAACGTCGAGCTGCCGATCGCGCTCGAGGTCATCAACTACTACGCGAAGAACGCGGCCTCGTTCCTGGCGGACGAGCATCCCAAGCCGCACACCCCGGCGATGGCGACGAAGCAGATCGCCGTCCGCTTCCGGCCGCATCCGCTGATCGCGCTGATCACGCCGTGGAACGGCCCGATCGGCAACCCGATGCTGGACCTGCCCGCCGCACTCATGGCGGGCTGCGCGGCGCTGACGAAGCCGTCGGAGGTGACGCCGCTCACGTGGGCGGCCCTGATCGACGGGTGGAAGGCGATCGGTGCGCCGCCGGTGCTCGATTGCGCGCAGGGCGGCGGGGACGTCGGCGCAGCGGTCGTCGACGTCGTCGACATGGTGCACTTCACCGGGTCGGTGGCGACCGGCCGCCGGATCGGCGCCCGCTGCGGCGAGCGGCTGATCCCGTGCTCGCTCGAACTGGGCGGCAAGGACCCGATGCTGGTGCTGGCGGACGCCGACCTGGAGCGTGCGGCGAACGCCGCGGTCTGGGGCGGGTTCATGGGTGCCGGGCAGGCCTGCATCTCGGTCGAGCGCGTCTACGTCGACGCACCGGTGTTCGACGAGTTCGTCGACCTGGTGGCTACGAAGACGCGCGCGCTGCGCGTCGGGATGGACCCGGGCCCGAAGCCGGCGTTCGACCTCGGCGCCATGGCGACGGAGGACCAGGTCGCCATCGTCGAGCGGCACGTGGCCGACGCGCTCGCCAAGGGTGCCCGTGCGCTCACCGGCGGCCGGCGCCTCGACGGTCCCGGGCTGTTCTACGCGCCGACCGTGCTCGTCGACGTCGACCACACGATGGACTGCATGCGCGAGGAGACGTTCGGGCCGACGCTGCCGATCATGAAGGTCGACGGGACCGATGAGGCGGTCGCGCTCGCCAACGACTCCGCGTACGGCCTGTCGGGCTCGGTCTGGACCCGCGACCGGGCCGAGGGCGAGCGGATCGCCGCGCTGCTCGAGGTGGGCGCGGTCAACCTGAACAACGTCTACATCAACCTCTTCCAGCTCGGCGCGCCGCAGGGCGGCTGGCGGGACTCGGGAGTGGGCGGCCGCCTGGGCGGTCCGTCCGGCATCCGCAAGTACTGCCGCGAGCAGGTCGTGGTTGGGGACCGGATCGCGCCGAAGTCGGAGCTGCCCTGGTACCCGGCGAGCGCGACCAAGCTGGCGCTGCAGGCGCGCGGGTCCCGCTTCCTGGGCGCACGCGACTGGCGCCGGCGGCTGGGCCTCGCGCCGCGGTCGTCGCAGGGCTAGGCGCCGGCCGTGCCCGCAGACGACGAGCTGCTCATCGACCGGCCCGGGGACGGCGTCGCGGTCCTCACGCTGAACCGCCCCGCGCAGCACAACGCCGTGACGATGGCGCTGCAGTCCACGCTCGACACGGCGCTGAGCGAGCTCGAGCAGGACCCCGACGTGCGCGCCGTCGTGCTCACCGGATCCGGTGAACGTGCGTTCTCCGCCGGGTACGACCTGAAGGAGATGGCCGACTGGGACGCGGACGAGCTGCTGCTCTCGCTGCTGCAGCGGGAGGAGTGGCTCGGGCACCTGGCCACGACGCCGCTGCCGGTGGTCGCCGCGCTCAACGGGCTGGCCTACGGGGTCGGGGCGATTATGGCCTCGGCGGCCGATGTCCGGATCGGCGGCCCGGCGAGCGTCCTGCGCTTCACCGCGGGGGCGCACGGCGGCGCGAACGCGACGTGGTCGCTGCCCGGCATCGTCGGCCGCGGACTGGCCGCTGAGCTACTGATGACGGCGCGCGCGATCGAGCCGGACGAGGGCGCGGCGATCGGCCTGCTCAACCGGATGGTCGCTGCGGACGAGGTCCTGCCGGCCGCGGTGGCGGTCGCCGCTCAGATCGCGGCCAACCCGCCCGAGGGGGTCCGTGCGATCAAGGAGCTTGTGCGGGCAACGGCCGGCCGGACCCCCGAGGAGGCCTTTGCGGCCGAGAACCTCGTCATGCGGACGACGCTGCGCCCGCGGCCGGTGCGCGAGGTCTACGCGACCGCGGACGAGCGGGCCCGCCGCGCGCTCGGCGATCCCTGAAAGAAAGCAAACGATCGTTCACGCTCGGTGGTAGCATCGGGCCATGCAACGCCATGTCCAGATCGACGTCGCCGAGCGGTTCTTCAAGTACCTGAAGGGACGGGACACGGACTTCGCGCAGCGCGAGTTGCCGATCGCCGCGAAGTCCTACTTCGACGACGAGTACGCCGCGCGCGAACGCGACCTGGTCTTCCGCACGCGGCCGATCGTCGTGGCGCATAGCTCGGAACTGGACGGTCCGGGCTCGTTCGTGACCCGGGACATCGTCGGCGCCCCGCTGCTGATCGTCCGGCAGGCCGACGGGACGCTGAAGGCGTTCTCGAACGTCTGCCGCCACCGCGGGGCGAAGGTCGCCCTGGAGGGCGCCGGCTGCGCCCAACGGTTCAAGTGCCCCTACCACGCGTGGACCTACAACCTCGACGGGTCGCTGAAGAACATCCCGTTCGACGAGGGCTTCGACGGGCTGGACCGCTCGCAGTACGGGCTCATCGAGCTGCCGGTCGACGAGCGCCACGGCCTCGTCTGGGCCGTCGCCACGCCCGGCGAGCCGCTCGACATCGCGGCGATGATCGGCGACGAGATGGACGGCGACCTCAGCGCGTTCGAGCTCGACAAGTACACGCTCGTGCGGGAGGCGACGTACGAGGAGGACATGAACTGGAAGGTCGTCGCGGACGGCTTCCTGGACCCGTACCACCTGCAGTTCGTCCACCCCAAGACCGTCGGGCCGTTCTTCAACACGAACGTCTACACGCTCGACGTCCTGGGCCCGGACGTCGCGCGCCTGGTCGTCTCGCGCAAGTCGATCCACGACATCCGCGAGCAGGACCCGGCCGAGGTCGACCTGCTGCCGCACGTCATCTGCAACTACATCCTGCTGCCGAACACGTTCGTCGCCGTCGAGCCGCGGCACTTCGAGGTCTGGACGATCTCCCCCCATCCGACCGACGCGCAGAAGTGCAAGGTGACGCTGCGGTTCCTGTTGCGGAACGCACCGACGACCGAGCGCGAGGAGAGCTACCTCGAGAAGAACTGGAAGCTGCTCGTGCACACGGTCGTCGACGAGGACTGGGGGGTCGGCCGGGCACTGCAGGCGGGGCTGCCGCACGGGCAGGTCAAGGAGACGATCAGCGGCCGCAACGAGGCGCCGATCCAGTTCCTGCACGGCAACCTGGCGGCGATCCTCTCGGGGGACGCGGCCGACGCGATGGCCGGCGCGGACGAGCCCTACCCGCGGCGCTACGGGAACCTGGTCGGCGAGGCGTCATGACGCCCGCTGGGCGGCGGGCGGCGCGGTAAGGCGGGGCCGCGGATGTCAGGTTGTGCACCGCAGAATGGGCGCGACCTGTCAGCGGGCGCCGTCCAGAGCCGCGCGGATCCGGTTCGCGGTCCCTTCCGTGTCGGCGGTGACGTCCGTCCATCGCAGCCGGATGACGACGTACCCCTGCTCGGCGAGCCACGCATCCTTCGCTGCGTCCCGGCGCCGGGACGCGACAGATGAGTGGAACGCGCGACTGTCGGTCTCTACGACCACCATTGCGTCCGGCCAGCGGAAGTCGGGCACGAACGAACCCAACGGCACGTTCACGAGGGGACGCGGGAGTCCGTGGTGCTGGCAGAGGGCGAGGAAGCGCAGCTCGAGGACGCTTGCGACCGCCGCGGGGTCGACGGCGCCCTCCAGCAGCGACCGGAGCGTGGGCGTGCCGACCCGTCCCCCGCGGCAGAGGACCTCGATAGCGACGGCCTCGGGCGTGAGGTGGTGGCGGACCTGCGCCTGCTCAAAGGCACGGGCGAGCTGCTGCGGCGGCAGGACCGCCGCGAGGTCGAGAATGGTCCGGACGAGGGAGGTCACGCGCAGCCCGTCCTTGACGGTGACGTGCTCCGCGGGCACCTCGGCCCGGTGGACGCGGATCCGACGCCGGTTCGCCCGGCCTGTCGTCGGCGGAACGGTGACCTCGACCGGGACGGCGCCGGTCAGCAGCAACCAGATCGCGCCGGCCGACCGGAAGCTGAGCACGGCGGACGGGCCAAGGGCGTGCAGCGCCGCGGCGAAGACGCCGGTCCGGTCCCGAGGGCGTGCGCCGAGGACGTAGACCCCACGGTGTTCGCGCGTGAGCCAGCCGCTGGCCATCCAGCGCTCGATCTGGCGCCGGGTCGCGCCGGCGTCGCGGAGCTGGGTGCGGGTCAGGCGACCGTGCTGACGTTCGGCGATCCGTCGCAGGCGCCGGGGTATTGGTGTCTTGGTCATGCCCTTACCAGGTGACCCGTCGCGGCACTCGTCCCGGCAGGAGCACTGCTGCAGCGCTCCCGGCGTACTTCCGTCACACCTATCGCGCTGCCTGTCAGGTTGCGCACCGCATGGTGGGCGGAACCTGACAGCGGCGCGGCGCGCAGCTTCTCGGCGGTCCGCCTAGGTCGCGGGGGTCACGGGTCGTACTGCGCCACCGCGCGCAGGACGATCTCGTTGACGCTCATGTGCGGCGGTCGGTCCAGCGCGAACAGCACCGCGTCCGCGAGGTCGGTCGCGCGCAAGGCGTCCGCCTGCGGGTTGTCCCAGAACGCCGTGTCGACCGTCCCCGGGGCGAGCGTCGTGACCCGGACGCCGTCACGCCCGAGCTCCTTGCGCGCCGCCTCGCCCAGTGCGGCGACCGCCGCCTTGGTCCCGGAGTAGACCGATCCCGGGAGCGGGTGCCGTCCCGTGACGGCGCTCGTCAGCAGCAGGTGCCCGCCTGTCTCCACGAGCGCGGGCGTCGCCGCGCGGATCGTCAGCGCGACGCCGTAGATGTTCGTGAGGATGAGCTCCCGCCAGCGCTCGGGCGACTCGTTGCCGAACCCGCGCGCCGCCCCGATCCCCGCGTTCGCGCAGACGGCGTCGAGGCGGCCGAACGACGACAGCCCGGTGGCCACGGCCGCCTGCACCGCGTCCCAGTCGGTGACGTCACAGGGGACGGCCAGGGCGCGCTCAGGACCGCCGAGCTCGTCGGCGAGCGCCGTCAGCGGCGTGGACGAGCGGGCCGCGAGGACGACGCGCCGTCCGGACCCGGCGACGCCGCGGGCGATCGCCTCGCCGATCCCCGAGGAGGCACCGGTGATCAGCACGACCCGGTCGGCGGTGGACGGCATGACGCGATCCTATGCGAACGGTCGCTCACGTCGCGGCGGATCGAGCCCGGAGGCGCTCCTGGAGTTGCTCAGTGTGCCCTGGCGACCGGGCTCGGCGGTTACCGATTGAACGATCGTTTACGTGATGGTAGTGTCGAACAGCAGGGACCGGCGGTCACTGGAGGAGAGACCCATGAAGATCACGATCAACCTGGACATCTGCGACGCGCACGGGCAGTGCGTGATGGAGGCGCCCGACCTGTTCGCCCTCGACGACGACGACGAGGTCGTCCGCCTCCTGGACGCCGAGCCGGGCGAGGAGCACCGCAAGGTCGCCGAGCGCGCCGTGCAGTCGTGTCCCGTGCAGGCGATCGCGATCGAGGGCTGAAGCGATGACGAAGACCGTCAACACCTACTGCCGGATCTGCCTCGCCAACTGCGGCCTGGATGTCACCGTCGACGAGGCCTCCAACCGCGTCCTGGAGATCAAGCCCGACCGCGAGAACCCGTACACGTGGCGCGACTTCTGCCGCAAGGGCAAGACGGCGCACGAGGTCGCCACCCATCCGCAGCGCATCACGACCCCGATGCGCCGGGTCGGGGACCGCTACGTCCCCGCCACCTACGGTGAGGCGATCGCCGACATCGCGGCCCGCCTGAACGCGGTCATCGACCGCGACGGCCCCGACGCGGTCGGCTCCTACCACGGCAACCCGATGGGCTTCTCGTTCGCGACGACCTCGTTCTGGACGGGCCTGCTCGACGCGATCGGGACGGGCAACCGCTTCTGGGTCGGCTCGGTCGACCAGAACAACGCGCACATCGTGGCCGAGGAGCTGTACGGCTCCGAGCTCGTCGCCCTCATCCCGGACATCGACGACTGCGACTGCTTCCTGCTCGTCGGGATGGACCCGGCGCAGAGCAAGTTCAATTGGCTCGAGAACAACCCCGGCGGCTGGAACCGCGTCCTCGCGCGCCAGCGGGCCGGGGCGGACGTGATCATGGTCGACCCGCGACGCTCGGAGTCCGCGGCGAAGGCGAAGACGCACGTCGCCGTGCTGCCCGGCCAGGACTGGGCGTTCCTGCTCGGCGTCCTGCAGGTGGTCTTCGCGAACGGCTGGGATCGCACCCCGACCGCGATCGACGTCGACGGCATCGACGCGGTCAAGCGGCTCGCGGCGGACGCCGACCTCGACGACCTCGCGACCCGCTGCGGCGTCGACCGCGCCACCATCGAGGACGTCGCCGAGCGCTTCGCCACCGCCCGCACGGCGATGTGCATCAGCCACACCGGCGTCGCCCATAACGAGCACGGCACGCTCGGCGAGTGGCTCGGGCAGGTGCTGAACGTCGTCACGGACCGCGTCGACCGGCCCGGCGGCCGCCGCTACGAGCGCGGCTACGTCGACATCGGCCAGATCATGAAGCTGTTCGCGCCGGCCGGGACGCACCGCACCCGCCTACGCGACAACCCGCCGATCGTCGGCTTCCACGCGCTCGCGGAGATGGCGGACGAGATCACGACGCCCGGACCGGGACAGATCCGCGCGGCGTTCGTCGCGTTCGGGAACCCGGTCGTCTCCGGGCCGGACGGCGCGGCGCTCGACGCCGCGTTCGCGGACCTCGACCTGCTGGTCGCGATCGACCTCGTGCAGCGCGAGTCCCACCGGCACGCCGACTGGCTGATCCCCGGCACGCACTGGCTCGAGCGCGAAGAGCTGAGCCCGCTGTACGGCGGCCTGCAGGAGCGCCCATACGTGCAGTACGCGCAGCGGGCGATCGACCCGCCGGCCGGCGTCCTGGAGGAGTGGGAGTTCTTCACCGAGCTCGCCCTGGCGATGAAGCGCAACCTGTTCGGCAAGCCGGGGGTCAATGCGTTCGTGAAGGCCTCGCGGGTGGCGGCGCGCGTCACCGGGCGGCCGAAGCTCGCGATGAACCCCGAGTGGATCCAGCGGCTCCTCGTCCTGATGGGCCGGCGGCTGAAGTGGAGGGACATCGTGAGCCGGCCCCACGGGTGGCTCTACGGCGAGCCGGAGTACGGCAACCTGAGCGGCGCGATCGGCCACCCCGACAAGCGCGTCCGGCTGGCGCCGGAGGCGTTCCTCGCGGGCGTGCGGGACGCGCTGGCGCAGCCGGTCCCGGGCGCGGACGGCGACTACCCGCTGCTGCTCGTCAACAAGCGCATCCGCGAGGCCATGAACTCGTGGCTCAACGAGTCCCCGGGGCTCTTCCAGCTCGACCGGACGAACGCCTGCGAGGTCCACCCGGACGACGCGGCCGCCGCCGGCATCGCGGACGGCGACACCGTCCGGCTGGTCTCCGAGACCGGGGCCATCGAGGTGCGGGCCCAGGTCACGGACGGCCTGCGCCCAGGGGTGGTGTGCGTGCCCCACGGGTGGGGCAGCCGCATCTTCGACCCGGTCGGCGGGACGGCCCCGACGACGTACGGCGCCAACCGCAACCTGCTCGTCGGCAACGCGAAGCTCGATCGCTTCTCCCAGACGCCGATCTTCAACTCGACGGCCGTCCGCATCGAGGCGCTGCCGTCCACGAAGCTGCCGATGGCCGCCGCGGTGGCCACCGCCTCATGATCGACCGCCCGCTGCGCGGCGTCGTCGTGGCCGGCATCGGCGAGACCGGCTACTACAAGCGGGCGACGGCGCCGCAGGGCGCGATGGGCCTCTGTGTTCGCGCGGTCCTCGCCGCCTGCGCGGACGCCGGCCTGGATCCGGTCGACGTCGACGGCTTCGTGTCGTACGGGGACGACGACAACGAGGGTCCGGACCTCGCGACGGCGATCGGCGCGCGCGAGTGCCGCTGGTCGAGCGTCGTCTGGGGCGGCGGTGGCGGCGGCGTGGCGGGGGCCCTCGCGCAGGCCGCCGCGGCGATCCTGTCCGGCCAGGCCGAGCACGTCGTCGTCCTGCGCGGGCACGCGGAGGCGGCGGGCGGACGGCTGATGTCCGCGGTCTCCGACTACTACATGAGCGCCCACTACCGGGCGCACGGGATCATCTCGCCGGCGCAGCTCTGCGCGCTGCGGACCCGCCGCATGATCGACGCGGACGGCGTGCCGGCCGTGACGATGCGGGCCGTCGCCCAGGCGTCGTACACGCACGCCGCGAACAACCCGGGGGCGGTCGGGCGCGACGTGATCCTCGACGACGAGACCTACGCCGCCTCGCGCATGATCGCCGAGCCCTACCGCCTGTACGACTGCTCGCGCGAGAACGACGGCGCGGCCGCCCTGCTGGTGACCAGCGCCGAGCGGGCGGCGGCGCTGGGGGCCGATGCCGTCCACGTCATCGCCGTCGCGCAGTCCACGCCCGCCGGGTGGGGGCAGACGATCGAGAACGAGGACGACTACACCTCAGGCGGGTTCCGGCTCGTCGCCGAGCGCCTGTGGCGGGCGACCGGCCGCGGCCCGGACGACGTCGACGTGACGCAGGTGTACGAGAACTTCACGGGCGCGGCGGTCGCCTCGCTGATCGACCACGGGCTGGCGACGGCGGCCACCGCCGGGGACGTCATCCGCCTCGACAACCTGCTGGCGGACGGCGGCGCGCTGCCGATCAACACCGCCGGGGGCAACGTCGGCGAGGGCTTCGTGCACGGGATCGGCCTGGCGCTGGAGGCGGTCCGCCAGGTCCGCGGGACCTCCGTCAACCAGGTGCCCGGCGCCGAGCTGTCCCTGCTGATCAGCGGCCCGGCCGCGCCGTTCGTCAGCTCGGCGCTGCTCGCACAGGCGGAGGCCTGACGCCGTGGACCTCCACAGCGCACCCGTCATCGGCGACATCGGTCCGCGTCCTGACGGGCTCGACGTCCCCTTCTGGGCGGGCCTGGCCGAGGGCCGTCTGCTGCTGCAGCGCTGCGGCGCCTGCGCGACCTGGATCTGGGGCCCCCAGTGGGTCTGTCCCAGGTGCCGCACCCTCGAGCCCGGCTGGGACGAGGTCCCGCTGCGCGGCACGGTGTACTCGTGGACCCGCACGTGGCAGCCGTTCGTACCGTCGTTCAAGGAGCACCTGCCGTACGTCACGCTGCTGATCGAGCTCCCGGACGCCGGTGGCCGCCGCATCCTCGGGCTGCTGATCGACGATGACGGCACGACCGACCCGGTCATCGGCGAGGATGTCGCGGGCGTGATCCAGCCGGCGTCGGACGTCACCTCCGGCGTCCCGGTCCTGCGCTGGACACGCGGGCGGACCGCGACCGAGGGAGACGCATGAGCACCGAGATGACCCAGACCGACGCGCTGACGCACGCGATCCAGGCGCGACTGGCCGCCCCGCTCACGCGCGACGACGGCATCGACCTGCACGCAGAGCTCGACGCCGTCCTCGGCGACGTCGGCATGACCGGCGCCGACGCCGGTGGCACGATCACGTTCACCGGCGCCGACCCCATCGCCGACAGCCGCCTCGCGCTCGCGTCGGCGGCGAGCCTCGGGCTGGTGGCCAAGTCCGTCGCGCTGGCCCGGCTGTGGCGGGCGATGGGCGGCGACGGGCAGGACATCGCGATGGACCTGCGCGTCGCGCCGCGGCGGCTGTGCCCGTTCTACGAAGGGCGCTGGGAGCTGGCCAACGGCTACCCGGCAGGCAACGACTTCGACGTCGCCACCGCGCTGCGGCATACCTCGCTGTACCGCTGCGGCGACGGCCGCTGGGTGCTGCCGCAGGCGCAGTACCCCAAGCTGCGGCGCACGGCGCTGAAGCTGCTCGGGGTGCCGGACGACCGCGAAGCGGTCACCGCAGCGGTGGCGCGCTGGCAGTCCGCGGAGCTCGAGGAGGCCGGTGCCGCCGCCGGCGTGGTGATGCCCGTCGTGCGCTCCTTCGCGCAGTTCGCCGCCGAGGAGCAGTACGCCCACCTGGCCGCGAGCCCGCTGATCGAGCTCGAGCGGACCGGCGACGCGGACCCGGTCCCGCTGCCGGCCGCGACCGACCAGCCGCTGACGCACGTCCGCGCGCTCGGCCTCGGCCACGTCATCGCGGGCGCGGGCATCGGCCGCACGCTCGCGCTGCACGGCGCCGACGTCCTCAACGTCTGGCGGCCGCTCGAGTACGAGTCGCCCGCGGCGTACCACTCGGCGCAGTACGGGGTCCGCTCGTCCGTGGTCGCGTACAAGCACCCCAAGGGGCGCGACCAGCTGCACGCGCTGCTGGCCGGCGCGGACGTCTTCTACGCCAACCGCCGCCCGGCGATGCTCGATGCCCTCGGGCTGACCGCGGAGCAGCTGGCCGAGAGCCACCCCGGGACCATCCACGCGACGGTCTCGCCGCACGGCCGGTCCGGCCCCTGGGCGGAGCGGCCCGGCTTCGACCAGACCGCCGGCTCGGTCGCGGGCCTGTTCGTCGTGGAGGGGGACGAGGAGACGCCGCAGATCCCGGTGATCACGGTGGTCAACGACTGGATCGTGCCGTGGCTCGTGACCGCCGGCGTGGCCGCGGCCCTGGAGCGGCGCGCCACCGAGGGCGGCAGCTGGCGCGTGCACGTGTCCCTGACGCGCGTCGCGCTGTGGATCCTGCAGCTCGGGATCTTCGACCGCGGCTACGTCGCGCAGACGGCGGGCGCCGGTGCGGGCGAGCAGCACGAGTACCGCGCCCCCGAGCTAATGCACAGCGACGGGCCGCTCGGCCGCTACCAGGGCGTCACCGACCAGGTGCGGATGTCGGCAACCCCGGGCGCGTACCGCTTCGGGCTGCTCCCGATGGGCGCCGCCCGCCCCGAATGGCTGGACCGAACGAGGACCGCGACATGACCGAGCCCGTCCGCATCGCCAACTGCTCCGGCTACTCCGGCGACCGCCGCGAGGCGATCCGCGAGGTCCTGGATGGCGGCCCTGTCGACGTGATCGTCGGCGACTACCTGGCCGAGATCACGATCGCGGGCATGGCCGCCCGCCGCCGCTACGGCAAGGGCGAGGGCTACAGCCTCGACCTCCTCGCGCAGCTCGACGGCTGCCTGGAGGAGATCGCCGAACGCGGCATCAAGCTGGTCGTCAACGCGGGCGGCTTCGACCCGGCCGGCCTCGCGCAGAAGCTGCGCGACCTGTACACCGGCGAGCGCCCGCTGAACGTCGCCTACCTCGAGGGCGACGACCTGCTCGGCCGCTGGGACGACCTGCGCGCGGCCGGGCACGAGTTCCCCTCGCTCGACACCGGCGAGCCGATCGGCACCTGGGGCCACGCGCCGCTGAGCGCGAGCGCCTACCTGGGCGCCTGGGGCATCGTCGACGCACTGGCCGCCGGTGCGGACATCGTCGTCTGCCCGCGCGTGACCGACGCATCGCTCGTCGTCGGGGCCGCCGCGTGGTGGCACGGCTGGGGGACCGAGGACTGGGACCGCCTGGCGGGCGCGGTCGTCGCCGGCCACGTGATCGAGTGCGGTCCGCAGGCGAGCGGCGGCAACTTCTCGGGCTTCACCGGCGTTCCCGGGATGGTCCATCCCGGCTTCCCGATCGCCGAGCTGCGCGACACCGGCGACGCTGTGATCACCAAGCACCCGGGGACGGGCGGCAGCGTCACGACCGACACCGTCACCGCCCAGCTGCTCTACGAGATCCAGGGCGTCGTCTACCTCAACCCGGACGTCACCGTTGACCTGCGCGGCGTGCAGCTGACCGAGGAGGCGCCGGACCGCGTCCTCATCCACGGCAGCACCGGCACGGCCCCGCCCCCGACCACGAAGGTCGCGGTCACCGCTCAGGTCGGCTGGGAGAACTCCTTCAACGTCTACCTCTGCGGGCTGGACATCGACGCGAAGGCCGAGCTCGTGGAGGCGCAGCTGCGTGACACGTTCGCCGGCTCGGGCGTCGAGCTGCACCGCATCGACCGGATCGGGACGGCGGCCGCGAACCCGGCGACGCTCGAGGACGCGACCGTCACGCTGCGGATCGTCGGCCGTTCCGCCACGCCCGACGCCCTGAAGCCGGGCGCGTTCTTCATGCGCGCGCACGGGACGATCCTGTCCTCGATCCCCGGGTTCCACGCCGACGGCGGGACGGGGCGCTCGCTCCGGCCCTCGCCGCTGGTGGAGTACTGGCCCGGCACCATCGCGGTCGACGCGCTGCAGCAGGAGGTCGTCCACGAGGGCGGCGAGCGGACCCGTGTCCGCAGCGTGCCGTCGGCGCCGCTGGTCGTGGTCCCGTCCGACGATGCCCCCGTGGCGCCCCCGGCCGACGACGACCTGATCACCGCACCGCTGGGCTACGTCGCGCACGCCCGCGCCGGGGACAAGGGCGGCAACTCCAACGTCGGCTTCTGGACCCATCCGGAGGCGTGGCCGTGGCTGCAGGCGGCGCTGTCGGACACCGGGATCCGCGCGCTCTACCCCGAGGCCGCCGAGCTGCGGATCACCCGGCACGAGCTGCCGCTCCTGCGCGCGGTGCACTTCGTCTTCCACGGCTCGCTCGGCAGCGGTTGCTCGAGCAACGGCCGCCTGGACGCACTCGGCAAGTCCGTCGCCGAGTTCCTGCGCGCGCGTCACGTCGAGGTCCCGCGGACCCTCGTCGGCGACCGCACCGCGCCGGTCGCCGCAGCCGCCGGGACCCCCGTCCCGTGAGCCGTACCCCGCTTCGCCACACCGTGCCCAAGACGAGAGAGGACCGAGGCCGATGAGGCTCGACGACGCGATCAGCATGAACCCCGACTACATCGTGGTCGGGGCCGGACCGGCCGGGTGCGTGGTCGCCAGCCGGCTCAGCGAGGACCCGAACGTGAAGGTCCTGCTCATCGAGGCCGGCCGGTCGTCGGACAACTTCCGCGTGAAGATCCCGATCGGGCCCGCGATGATGATCACGAAGCCGGGCTGGGATTGGTGCTGGGAGACGCCGCCCGACCCGACGATGAACGGCCGCCACATCACGTGGTCGGCGGGCAAGGTCGTCGGCGGCGGCAGCTCCGTGCACGGCCAGGTGAACATGCGCTGCCTGCCGTCCGACTACGACGAGTGGGCGACGTTCGTCGGCGACAACGGCGACTGGTCCTACGAGGACATGCTCCCCTACCTCATCAAGTGCGAGCACTACCCGGGATCGGACTCGCCGGTCCGCGGCCGCGGCGGCCCGCTGAACGTCGCCGACATGACGACGGTGCACCCGCTGGCCGAGGCGTTCGTCGGCGCGGGCGAGGACCGGGGCTACGCACGGACCGACCTCAACGGCGAGGACCCGATCGGCTTCGGCCTCACGCAGGCGACCCAGAAGGACGGCCGCCGCTTCAACGTCTACGACGGCTACATCCGGCCGCACGCCGGGCGCCCGAACCTCGGGGTCCTGATCAAGTCGCGCGTCGTCCGCGTCGTGATGGAGAACGGGGCAGCCGTCGGCGTGGAGGTCGCCGCGGGCGACACGACGAAGATCATCCACGCTGCCCGCGAGGTCATCGTCTCGGCCGGGACGATCGCGTCGGCGAACCTGCTCATGAAGTCGGGCGTCGGGCCCGGCGAGGTCCTGCAGTCCGCGGGCGTCCCCGTCGCCGTGGAAGTCGACGGCGTCGGCCGCAACCTCCAGGAGCACTCAGGCCTCAGCCTCAGCCGCTTCATCAAGGACGCCTGGTCGCTGAACGCCGCACAGGCCCGTCCCGACCTCGGGGCGAAGTACCTCTACCAGCTGCTCGTCAAGAAGACCGGGCCGTTCTCGTCGCCGGTCGTCCAGGCCATGGGCTACGTCCGGACCCATCCGGAGCTGCCGAACCCCGACCTGCAGCTGCACTTCCTGCCGTTCGCCTACCGGATGAAGCCGGAGTCGCGGTCGGCCCTGGCGGCGGAGATGCCGAAGAAGGCCGCGGTCGCGATGCAGGCGACGCTGTGCAAGCCGAACGTCCGCGGACAGGTGCGCATCACCAACGCCGACGCCGAGAGCGCGCCGATGATCGACCACCACCTGCTGGGGGACGAGCGCGACCTGCAGACCCTGGTGGCCGGCTGCAAGCTGATCACGGACATCTTCGAGAGCCCGCGCTTCGCGCCGTACGTGGTCTCCGGCTGCAACCCGCTGACGAACCCGACCGACGACGCGGGCTGGGTCGACTACGTCCGCAACAACACGAACATCGCCTACCACCAGGTCGGCACCTGCCGGATGGGCCGGCGGGACGACCCTGCCGCGGTCGTCGACCCGACGCTGAAGGTCATCGGGGCCGATCGCCTGCGCGTGATCGACGCCTCGGTGATGCCGACGGTGCCAAGCGCGAACACCTACATCCCGACGGTCGCGGTGGGGGAGAAGGGCGCGGAGATGATCGCCCGCGGCGTCTGACCGCGGGCGGGGCGGACGGCGTTTCCGCCCGGGGTCAGCCGGCGGTCGGGTAGGAGCGGCCGCCCTGCCCGACCGTGCGCGGGGCGACGTCCGCGCGCAGGCGCCAGTCCTCGCCGACCTCGTCGCCGCGGTGGAACGGGATCGGCGGCGTGGTCCGCCAGCCGCGCAGCCGAGCGTCGAGCTCCTCGAGGACGCCGTGCCGGTGCTCGTCGTCGACGAAGGCGACGGCGTGCGCGACGACGGGCGGCAGGACCTCGAAGCCGGTGTACGCGAGGACGCCGTTCTGCAGCGGCCAGAGGATGACGTCGATATGGCCGAGCAGGCCGTCGGGCTCCGTCATCCCCGGCCAGGCGTTGGTCGTCGTGACGAGCAGCGCGCGCTTGCCGGCGAAGCCGCCGTTCTCGTAGCGGCGGCCCCCGCCGTAGGCGACGTCCTTGACCAGGACGCGGTCGAACCAGCCCTTCATGATCGCCGGGACCGAGAACCACCACAGCGGGAAGACGAGCACGACGAGGTCGGCCCGGACGAGCTTCTCGACCTCGGACGCGACGTCGGCGGGCAGCGCGTCGTTGCGGACCGCGTGCTGCTGCTCGCGGTCGTACCAGAGCCGCTCGGGGAAGCGGCGCAGGGTGAAATCCTCGGCGCGGGCGACCGGGTCGAACCCCATCGCGTAGAGGTCGGACACCTCCACCGTCAGCCCGGCTGCCTCGAGGGTCGCGCGCGTACGGTCGCGCAGGGCGGCGCCGAACGAGCGCGGTTCGGGGTTGGCGTAGACGATGAGCGCGGTGCCCGTCGCCGTGCCGCTGTCTGGCTGTGCCGTCATCGCGGCGGATGGTAGTCGTGCGGCCTGCCGGTCGCGGGTCCGGAGGCTTTACGCTGGCCGGGTGAGCGCCGACCCTCCGAACGACCTTGGCAGCGGCGCAGACGGTGAGCTGCGGGCGTCGGACGCGGACCGCGAGCGCGTGGCGCAGGGGATGCGCGATCACTTCAGCACCGGGCGGCTCACGGAGGAGGAGCTGTCCGCGCGCGTCACCGGCGCGTACGACGCGCAGACGCTGAGCGACCTCGAGCGGCTGACGGCGGACCTGCCGGCGCGCTCGCGCGCGACGTCGGAGGACGTGGTCCCCGCGCGACGCCGGCAGCGCCGGCAGCGGTCGCCCGCCCGGGCCGAGGTGACGCGGGGGGGCCACCACCTGCGCACGAGCCTGAAGCTCCACGTCACCGTCTACGTCTTCGTGAACCTCATGCTCGTCGGCGTGTGGGCGGCGAGCGGCGGCGGGTACTTCTGGCCCGTGTGGCCGCTGCTCGGCTGGGGCATGGGGCTCGCGGGCCACGCGGCGCCGGTCATCGCCGGGGTCGGGACGCGACGGGGCAGCGACCGGCGGCAGGACGCGGTCGACCCGGCCGCGTCGGCGCACGCGGCGGCCGCGACCGGCGCGTCCGCCCGCGCGGAGCTGCAGCGCGCCGCCGCCCCGGACGGGACCGTCACCATCCTCTTCACCGACATCGAGGGCTCGACGGCGCTGAACGAGCAGCTCGGCGACGTGCGCTGGCTCGAGCTGCTGCGCCGCCACCACGAGCTCGTCCGCGAGCAGGTCGACGCCCACCACGGCTTCGAGGTCAAGGCGCAGGGGGACGGCTTCATGCTCGCGTTCGCCAGTGCCCGGGACGCGGTGCAGTGCGCGCGGTCGATCCAAAACGCGATCGCGGCCGGGCTCGGCGAGCACCCGGCGGGCCCGGTCCGCGTGCGGATCGGCCTGCACACCGGTGAGGCGATCCGCGAGGCGTCGGACTATTACGGCCGGGACGTCGTCGTCGCCGCCCGCATCGCCGACCATGCGCAGGGCGGGGAGATCCTGGCCTCGGCGGTCGTCCGGCAGCTGGCCGGCAGCGCGGGCGGCATCCGGTTCGAGGACGAGCGAGAGGTCGCCCTGGCCGGCCTCGCCGGGACCCACACGGTCTACACCGTCGGCTGACCGTGCCGGCGCCGGCGTCCCCCGCGCCGGGGTAGCGTTCGGTCGCATGCTCCGCCGGAACCTCGCGTGCGCGCTTCTCATCAGCCTCGCCGGCGCCGCGCCGGCCGCTGCCGCCCAGCGGCCGGACGCCACGAAGCTCGTCCAGCAGGTGCGGCACGACGGGCGGACGGTGACCATGCGCCTGGCCAAGCTCCCGCTCCGCGGCCCGCACTTCGAGCTCCGCGTCCAGCAGCCGGACGGGTCCTACACGACCACGAAGGCGCCGATCGGCGAGCGCGCGTTCCTCGGGACCGTCGACGGGCGGCCCGGCGCGGTCGCCTCCGGGATCGTGACCCGGGACGGGCGGCTGCGCGGGCAGATCGTCTTCGACCGCGGTGCCACCTGGTTCACGCGGGACGCTGCCGTCACCGGCACCCGCGGGACCGATGCGCCGGTGTTCGCGTGGCCGACGCGCCCGACGGTCGCCTCCGGCCGGGCGGGCACCCGGATGCGGGCGTGGGACATCGCGGTGGACACCGACTCCGAGTACGTCGCCGCTCGCAGCGGATCGACGGCAGCGGTCCTCGAGGAGGTCGAGTACGCGCTCTCGAACGTCCGCGCGGTCTACATGCACGACGCGCTCCTGATGCCGCGCCTGGCCCGCGTGATCGTCCGCGCCGCGCCGGCCCGCGACCCGTACACCGGCGACACGACCTACCTCGGCCCGCTGCGCGACGAGTGGCGCGCGAACCAGAAGGACGCGGTCCGTGACGAGGTCCTGCTGGCGGCCGACGGCGGCGGGAACGGCGGCGTCGCCTACGGCACCGACATGAACCCGGACTTCGCGTACGCGAACTCGGGGGCCAACGACGACGGGACGTTCGACGTCGTCGCCCGGCACGAGATCGGCCACAACTTCGACCTCAGCGACCTGCACGCCGGCAGCCCCGAGGGCAAGACGATCATCGAGGGCAACCAGTACGCGCGGTTCGGCGGGCCGGAGCTGCAGACGATCTTCGCCAGCCGCGGGGCGCGGCGCGGGATCTACGACGACCTCGGGCGGTTCACGCGCATCCCGCTCGCGCCGTACGCCGCACTCGATCTCATCGACAACGTCAAGCCCGGGGCCGCTGTGTCGCGCAACGTCGTCGGCAACGACCACGACGCGAACGGGCAGGGCGTCTACCTGGCGTCGGTCGCGGCGAAGACCTCCGGGGGCGGGACGGCCGAGGCCGTCGGTGGCCGCGTCGTCTACCGGGCGCCGGACGCGGCGAGCACGCTGGACGTCGTCCGGTACACCGTCGCCGACACCTGCGGCCAGACCGCCACGGGCGTCGTGTTCGCCCGGACGGGCAGCGCGACGCGGGGCAGCAGCAGGCGCCCGGCGGTGCCGCGGACCGTCGTCCTGGACCGCGGCGCCGGCGGCTGCGCGCAGCTCGGCTCCCGCGAGGTGGCCCGCGTCCCGTTGGGAGGCCTGGTGGCCACGGCGCGGAGCGCGCAGCTGCGGGTCCGCGTCACCGGTGCGCGCCGGGGCGCGCCGGTGCGGGTCTGGCGCTGCGGCTTGCGGCGCCCGGGCCGGCCGTCGCTGACCGTGGGTGCCCGCGGCACCGCGCGAGCCACGGTGAAGGTGCCGCTGGCAGGCTCGCGGCGCGTCTGCGCGGCGACGGGGGCCGGGGGACGGCTGCGCATCGAGCTGCCGGCCGGGGGCTGAGCACGGGGACAGGCGAGGGGCGCGGGTCGGTGCCTGCCGCCGGGGCCGGACCGCCGGGCCCTTGCCGGCCCGCGGTGGTCGCGGGACGATGCATCGGGTGACCGGCCGCACCCCCACCATCCGTTCCGCCACCGTCGACGACGCCGCGGGCTGCGCGGCCGTCTACGCGCCGTACGTCCGCGACACCGCAGTGACCTTCGAGGTCGACCCGCCGTCGGCGAAGGTCGTCGCCGGGCGGATCGCCGCGTCGCTCGCGGCGCACGCGTGGCTGGTCCTCGAGGACGCCGGCCGCGTGACCGGGTTCGCGTACGGCTGCCCGCATCGCGAGCGCCCGGCCTACCGCTGGGCCTGCGACGTCAGCGTGTACCTGGAGCCTGGGCGCCGCCGCACCGGCGCGGGCCGCGCGCTCTACGAGGCCCTCCTCCCGCGGCTGGCGGAGCGCGGCCTGCGGACGGCGGTCGCCGGCATCACGCTGCCGAACGACGCGAGCATCGGGCTGCACCGGGCGCTGGGCTTCGAGCCGGTCGGGACCTACCGCGCCATCGGCTACAAGCTCGGCGCCTGGCACGACGTGGCCTGGCTGCAGCGGCCGCTGGGCACCGCCGGCAGCGACCCGCCCGCCGAGCCTACCTGAGGCCGTCACGCCTCACGGGAGCCGCCGGCGTCGGGAAGCGGGCCCGTCGTACGCTGCTGTGGCGACACATGACGGGCCCGCCACCGTCGATCGCCCCGAGCCGGCCCGTCCGCGCGGTCAGATCGCCTTGCCCGGGTTGAGCAGCCCGGCCGGGTCGAACGCGTGCTTGACCGCCTGCGTGAGAGCGAGGACGTCAGGGCCCAGCTCCGCGGCGAGGTGCTCGCGCTTGAGCAGGCCGACGCCGTGCTCGCCGGTGATCGTCCCGCCCAGCGCGACGCCGAGCTCCAGGATGGCGGCGAACGCCAGCCGCGTCGCCTGCACCTGCGCCTCGTCACGGGGGTCGTAGACGATGGTGGGGTGCATGTTGCCGTCGCCGGCGTGGCCGAAGGTGCCGATCAGCAGGTCGTGCTCGTCGGCGATCCGCGCCACCCCGGTAAGCAGTGCCGGGATCGCGGCCAGTGGGACCGCGACGTCGTCCAGCAGTGTCGCGCCGCTGTGCTCGAGCGCCGGGTAGGCCAGCCGCCGGGCCGCCATCAGCATGCGCCCCTCGGCCTCCTCGTCGGTCGTGACGACGAGGTCCGCGCCGGCCTCCTCGCACAGGCGCTCCATGTGGGCGATCTCCGCGAGGCCGGCGGCGCCGCCCGCGTCCGACCGCGCGAACACGAGGACCTCGGTCTCACCGTCGAGCCCCATCGGCTGGAACGCCTCGACCGCGGCGATCGTCGCGCGGTCCATGAGCTCCAGGACGCTGGGACGGACGGCGCGGGCGATGCGCCGCACGGCGTCGCCGGCCGCCTCCAGGGATCCGAACGAGGCGGCCAGCGTCGCCGACACCGGCGGCCTGGGCAGCAGCTTCACCGTCGCCTCGGTGATCACCGCGAGCGTCCCCTCCGATCCGCACAGCAGGCTCGTCAGGTCGTAGCCGGCGACGCCCTTGCGCGTGCTGCGTCCGACCCGTACCACGCGGCCGTCCGCGAGGACGGCTTCGAGGCCGAGCAGCGCGTCGCGCGTCACGCCGTACTTCACGCAGCACAGCCCGCCGGCGTTGGTGGCGACGTTGCCGCCGATCGTGGAGAACTCCCAGCTGGCCGGGTCGGGCGGGTACCAGAGCCCATGCTCGCCGGCCGCCGCGCCGAGGTCGGCGTTGACGACGCCGGCCTGGACCGTCGCCGTGAGGTTGTCGGGGTCGACGGCCGGCGCGGCGGTCATCCGCTCCAGGCAGAGCACGAGGCAGCCGTCCGTCGCGTTCGCCCCGCCGGACAGGCCCGATCCGGCGCCGCGGGGGACGACCGGGACGCCGTGCGCGGCGGCGGCACGGACGGCCGCCTGGACCTCGGCGGTGGTCCGCGGCCGGACGAGCGCCGCCGGGTCGCCGGCCGCGAGCAGCCCGGGCGCGGCCTGGTCCGTGCGGTAGGCGGCGAGGACCGCGGGGTCGGTGACGACGTCGCCCGCCCCGGCCAGGTCCTCGAGCAGCGCGCGTGAGGCAGCGGTCGTACTCATGCTACGAGTCCTCCGGTACTCATCCCAGGCTGCGCTTGTAGAGGCCGCGGATGTGGGCGGCGACCCGCTCGGCCGCGAGGGTGCCGTCGTGGGCCTCGATCGCCTCGACGATCTTCGCGTGCTCCCGCGTCAGCCGCCGCAGGACCGGGACCGGGTCCCCGAGCGCCCGCAGGCTGGCGAGCAGGTGGACCCCGACGGGCTCGCGGACGGCGAGCATCACCAGGTGCAGCGCCTCGTTGCCGGAGGCCGCGACGAGGGCGAGGTGGAACCGCACGTCGGCCTCCTCGAACGCCTCGACGTCGTCCGTGATCCCGCGCATGACCTCGACCTCGGCGCGCGCGTCGTCCAGCACCACCCGTCGCTGCCGTGCGGCCGCGCCGACGGCGGCACCCTCCAGCGCGCAGCGCAGCTCGACGAGGTCGCTGAGCGGCGCTGCCCCCAGGCGCAGGAGGTGGACGAAGGCATCCCGCGCCGGGCCGGCCGACAGCTCGGCGGCGCGGGCGACGCGCAACGGGGAGGTGGGCCGGTCGGCGATCGCGAGTCCCTGCGCCTGCAGCGCACGCAGCGCCTCGCGGACCGTGGTGCGGGCGACGCCGAAGCTGTCGGTGAGCTCGCGCTCGGACGGCAGCTCGCTGCCGGCGGGCATGCTGCCCGAGAGGATCGCCTCGCGGAGCTGCTCCGCGACCTGCTCGTAGGCCGGACGACGAACCACCTCGGTGAAGTCCATGTCGCGAGCCTACCGGACGGCTTGCCTGTTGGTCAGACCAGCTGCCAGACTCGGGGCATGACCTCCATCCTCGTGCACACCTGCGTCCGCGTCGTCGACCCGGCGGCCTCGATCCGCTTCTACGAGGCGCTCGGCTTCGAGCGGCGCGGGCAGCTCAACTTCGACTCGGCCTACAACGTCTACATGGGCCTCCCGGGTGGGGGCGACACGCTCGAGCTGACGGTGAACGTGGGGCGCACCGACCCGTACGACCTCGGCGATGGCTACAACCACGTCGCCGTCACCCACCCCGACCTCGACGCGATCCTGGCGACCCTGGCCGCCCTGGGCGTCGAGCCCGAGAAGCCGCCGTTCCACCCCGGCGGCCGCGACGACCTGCCGCGGATCGTCTTCGTCGCGGACCCCGATGGCTACCGCATCGAGATCATCGAGGGCGAGCACTTCGCGACGCCCCAGGACGGACCGCATCCGTCGGAGGCATAACGCCGGCGGCAGGTTGCAGCTTGTCAGACCAGCAGACATCTGAGAGTGTCGGCTGCACGGTCCCCACGTCCAGGAGAGATACCGATGGCCACCACCGTCCCGGCTGATGCCCAGGTCAGGCACGCCACGATCACCCGCGTCATCCGGGTGATGTTCCCCCACGCCCAGTTCCCCGACGGCCCCTACGAGCGCTCGGCCGAGGCCGTCCTCGCCGGCGCTGCGGAGGACGCCCGCAGTGCGGCGTCGGTCGACCAGGGCCTGGTCGACCTCGACGCCGCGGCCGGCGACGGGGGCTTCGCGGCGCTCGACGACGATCGCGCGCTGGAGGTCCTGCGGGGCCTCGAGGGCACCCCGTTCTTCGCCTTCGTCCAGGGGAAGGTCGTCACGACGCTCTACGACGACCGCGAGGTCTGGGCGCTGCTCGGCTACGAGGGCGAGTCGTTCTCGCAGGGCGGGTACCTGGGGCGCGGCTTCGATGACCTGGACTGGCTGCCGGCCGCGAGCGTGGGGGAGCAGCGCTGATGTCCGGGCGCAGCGGAGCGAGCAACGGCGCGTCGGCACCGGGCCAGAAGCTCGGGCAGGCGGCGCAGAGCGGGAACCACTTCCCGCACGACGACAACGACGTGGTTGTCGTGGTCGGCTCGGGGGCCGGCGGCGGCACGATCGCGAACGAGCTCTGCCAGCAGGGCGTGCGCGTGGTCGTCCTGGAGGCCGGACCGCACCTGACCGCGGACGACTACCACCAGGACGAGTGGCCCGCGTTCAACCAGATGGCGTGGCTCGACGCGCGGACGACGTCCGGGTCGTGGCGCGTCGCCAAGGACTTCCCCCACCTGCCGGCCTGGACCGTCAAGGCAGTCGGCGGCACGTCGACGCACTGGGCCGGCGCCTGCCCGCGGTTCAAGGAGTACGAGTTCCGCGCGAGGGAGACCTACGGCGGCGGGATCGACGGCGCGAACCTGCTCGACTGGCCGATCGGCCTCGACGACCTCGCGCCGTACTACGACAAGGCCGAGGTCAAGATGGGCGTGACGCATGTGCACGGCCGCAAGCCGCTGCCGGCGAACAACAACTACACGGTGATGGCCAACGGGGCGAAGGGCGTCGGGTACACCGATGTCGCCACCGGCCCGTACGCCACGAACGCCGAGGAGTACGACGGCCGCCCGGCGACTGCGCAGGACGGGTTCAACTTCCAGGGCGACAAGCAGGGCTCGAAGTGGTCGACGCTCGTGTCCGACCTGCCGAAGGCCGCCGCGACGGGCAACCTCGACCTGCGCCCGGACTCCCACGTCGTGCAGGTCACCCTCGACGCGGCGGGACGCGCGAACGGCGTGGTCTACGTCGACGGCGACGGTGGCCTGCAGCGTCAGGCGGCGAAGGCCGTGTGCGTCGCGGGGAACGCGATCGAGTCCGCGCGGCTGCTGCTGCTGTCCGCCTGCCGCGGTCACGAGGACGGCCTGGCGAACTCGTCCGGGCAGGTCGGCCGCAACTACATGCGGCACCTGACGGCGTCCGTCTACGCGCGCTTCCCGAAGCCCGTGAACATGTACCGCGGGGAGACCATGGCCGGGGTCGTCGCCGACGAGTCCGCGCACGACGACGGCCGCGGGTTCGCCGGCGGGTACTACATGGAGACGCTGTCGCTCGGCGTGCCGTTCCTGGCCGCGTTCGTCGACCCGGGCGGATGGGGGCCGGACTTCACCGCGACGATGGACGCCTACGCAAACACCGCGGGCATGTGGATCGTCGGGGAGGACATGCCGCAGGAGACGAACCGCGTCACGCTGAACCGGGACGTCTCCGACCAGCACGGCCTGCCTGCGCCGAACGTCCACTTCGACGACCATGCCAACGACGTCGCGATGCGCGAGTACGCGTGGCGCAAGGGGCGCGAGCTCTACGAGTCGGTCGGGGCGCAGGCGGCGACGAAGACCCCGCCGTACCCGTCGACCCACAACCTCGGCACCTGTCGCATGAGCGCCCGGCCGCAGGACGGCGTCGTGAACGAGTGGGGCCAGGCGCACGACGTGCCGAACCTGTTCGTCTCGGACGGGTCGGTCTTCACGACAGGCGCGGCCGCGAACCCGACCCTGACGATCGTCGCGCTGGCGATCCGCCAGGCTGAGCACCTGGGCGGCCGCATCCGTAGCGGCACGCTGTGATCCGGACGCCGTAACCCGCGACTCGATGTGCCACCAGGCGCCGTATCGGCGCCTGCCGGCACATCGACCGCGTCGTCGCGCCCGACCCGTCAGGCCGGGACGCCCGAGTCGGCCGGCGTCGCCGTCGACCCGGTCGCGAACCGCGGCGCCAGGAACGCCGCGATCGCGTCGTAGAGCTCGCGGCTGCGCGGCACGTAGGCCGACATGTTCAGCGACGCGTGAACCAGGCCGTCGATGCGGACCACATCGGTCGGGACGCCGGCCGCCGCCAGCTGCGCGCCGTAGGCCTCCGCCTCGTCCCGCGTCAGGTCGGCTTCGACCGTGAGGACGAGCGCCGGCGCCAGCCCGGCGAGCGATGTCGCCCGGTTCGGCGCGGCGAGCGGCGACGACCGATGCGCCGGATCGGCGCCCAGGTACGCACCCCAGAGGTTCGCGACGGCGGCGCCGCCCAGGATCGGGCCGGCCGCGAACTGCGTTCGCGACGGGGTGTCGGCGTCCGGATCGATCGGCGGGTAGATCAGCACCTGCGCGACGAGCGCCGGCCCGTCCTCGTCGCGGGCGCGCTGTGCGGCGACGGCTGCCAGGTTCCCGCCCGAGCTCTCGCCCGCGACCGCGATCCGGGCCGGGTCGCCGCCATGTGCCGCGATCGTCTCCGCGACCCAGCACAGCGCGGCGTAGGTGTCGTCGGTCGCCGCGGGGAACGGGTCCTCCGGCGCGAGGCGGTAGCTCGGTGAGACCACGATCGCGCCCAGGTCCTCGGCCAGTGCGGTGCACGGCTCGTGCGACATGTCGAGCGACCCGCCCACCCAGCCGCCGGGGTGGAAGAAGACGACCACCGGCAGCGGCGCGCCGGTCGCGCCCGCCGGGACGTAGATGCGCGCCTCCCGCGGCCCGCCCGCGGACGGATAGGTCGTCGTGGTGACGTCGACCGCGTCGCGCGGCGGCAGCTGCAGCAGCCGGAACCCCTCGAGCGCCTCGCGGGCCTCGGGCACGGTCAGCTCCTCCAGGGGCCGCGCACCCTGCGTCAGCATCGCGCCGAGGACGAGGGCCACGCCGGGGTCGAGGATCACCGTGTTCGGGACGGGCGACGCGCCGGCATCGACCGCGAACCCGCCGTAGCCGGTCGCCTCGACCTCGGCGCAGATGGCCCGGTACAGCGGCGCGCCGCCGGCGAAGAACAGCACGCTCCGCGGCTTGCCGGGGATGTTCGCGCCCATGTACCAGGAGTTCGCCTGGGGCAGGAGGGTCATGTTCGCGATGCCGTCGACGAGCGTCTTCCACTGCTCCTCACTGGCCGCCGTGGGCTCCAGCGTCGTGGCGCCGCGCTCCAGCAGCGCCTCGACGGCGTCGGAGGCGAACTCGACGTGGTCCTCGATCGCGAGCGGGTTGTTGTACAGCGCGACGGCGCTCTGCGGCCCGGTGATCGTGAACAGGTTCGGGAAGCCGTGCACCGCGATGCCGAGGTAGGTGCGCGGCCCCGCCGCCCAGTGCTCGCGCAGCGTCTCGCCGTCCCGTCCGACGATGCCCATGTTCATGAGGGAGCCGGTGAACGCGTCGAACCCCGTGGCCAGGACGATGACGTCCAGCTCGTAGCTGTCGTCCGCCGTCCGGATGCCGTCGGGCGTGATCTCCGCGATCGGCGCCGACCGCGCGTCCACGAGCGTGACGTCATCGCGGTTGAACGCCTCGAAGTAGTCGGTCTCGAACGGCGCGCGCTTGGTCGCGTACGGATGGTCGGTCGGGCACAGCAGGTCGGCGACGGCGGGATCGTCCACGCGGGCACGGATCTGCTCGCGGATGTAGTCCGAGACGGTGTCGTTCGCCTCCTTGCTGAAGAGCAGGTCGCCGTAGGTGGAGATCACCATCCGGAAGCCGCCGCCCTCGTAGAACCGGTCGTAGACCTCGCGCCGCTCCTCCGGGGTGGCGAGCAGCGCCGATGGCTCGGCGGGCGGATACGGCGCGCCGAGGAAGTTGTTGCGCGACGCCTCGCGCAGCGCCGGGTACTGCGCGACCTGCTCCGCCCACTCGTCGGGGTCGTTCGGCCGGTTGCCGAGCGGGCAGGCGAAGTTCGGGGTCCGCTGGAAGACCGTCACGTGCTCGGCCTGCTCGGCGATGATCGGGATGAGCTGGATGCCCGTCGCGCCGGTGCCGATGACGCCCACCCGCTTGCCGCGTAGGTCGACGCCCTCGTGCGGCCACGCGCTGGTGCGGATCACCTCTCCGCCGAATTGCTCCTGCCCGGGGAACTCGTTCTCCTTCGGGACGGACACGTTGCCGGCGGCCGACACGACGAAGCGGGTGGTGAGGGTCTGGCCGGTGTCGGTGCCGACGGTCCAGAACGCGCCGTCGTCGTCCCAGACCATCGAGGTGACGCGGGTGTCGAACGCGTAGCTGCGGCGCAGGTCGAAGCGGTCCGCGACGTGCTCGAGGTAGCGCAGGATCTCGGGCTGGGCCGAGAAGCGCTCGCTCCACTTCCACTCCTGCTGCAGGTCCGCGTCGAAGGAGTACGAGTAGTGGACGCTCTCGAAGTCGCAGCGCGCCCCCGGGTAGCGGTTCCAGTACCAGGTGCCTCCGGGCCCCGAGCCGGCCTCGAACGACTGGACCCGCAGCCCGAGCAGGTTGCGGAACCGGTGCGTCGAGTACAGCCCAGCGAACCCGGCACCGACGACGACGACGTCAACATCCGTAGTGGCGGCCATGGCCGATTCTGCGCAGAAGCGCGCGGGAATAGCGACCCTATGTGGCACGCACGGTGCGTGCGGTCACTCGTACGGCGCGTACCGCCGGTGGAGCATGAGCTCGTTCCCGTCCGGATCGGCGAAGAACGCCATGTGGCAGACGCCGGTGTCGATGGTCGGGCCGAAGAAGGTGACGCCCTTCGCCTCGAGCGCCGCGCGCGACGCGGCGACGTCGGCGACCCGCAGCGGGAGCGGGTTGCCCTTCTGGGCGACGAACTCGCGGCCGAGGGTCTCGGGAGCCCAGATGGCGAAGCACGTGTCGCCCGCCCAGCTCTCCCACTCGCCGTGCTCGTCCGGCCGCAGCCCCAGCGTCTCGCGGTAGAAGGCGCGCGATCGCTCGAGGTCCTGCGTCGGGATGCCCAGGAAGTCCAGTCGCTCGATGTCGGTCATGCGCGGAGCCTTCCACACGCGCCAACGCGCCGAAACCCGGCGTGTCTGCGTCGCTGCGCTGCGGCGCGGGTAGAGAGTGATCCGCCGGCGCCCTGCGTCGCGCATGTCCGCACGGCGGGTCAAACCAGACAGGGAGCAGCGAAATGCAGCGCACAGCACGGCGATGGACGGTGGCGGCACTGGCGACGGTGATCGCGATGGGCGCCGGCGGGACGGCCGCGCATGCCGCGGGCGAGCAGTCCGTGGTCGCGGAGGTCACCAGCGGACCGTTCAAGCTGAAGGTGACCGCGAATCGCGCAGCAGGCACGCGCTCGAACCAGTCGACCGGGACGTTCGACGCGGAGACCAAGGTCGGCCCGCTCGCCTTGATGGACCTCCACGGGCCGGTGACGTGCCTCGACGTCCGCGGCAACAGCGTCGGGCTCTTCTACCCGATCGAGAGGAGCACCCCGTCGCTGCTCTCGATGGTCGGCGCCGGGATCTACATCTACCTCAAGACCGACGGCAAGGGCCGCGCGACGAACGTGCAGTTCCTGCCCGTCCCGTTCGCCAGCGTGCCGGGTTGCCGCCCGCTGCCGGCGTTCCTGCCCGCCACGGGCACCGCGACGATCCAGGGCTCGTAACGCCGCTCGGGCGCCTCGCTCAGAGGCGCCCGAACAGCGGGTCGGACAGGACGCCGAGGCCGACGTCCTGCGCCTGGTTCATGAAGGCGAAAAGCAGCAGCGCACCGCCGGCGAGGCTCGCGTTCGACAGGAACTGGTCGCGCTTCTGCTTGCGCGGCAGGCCGGGCTCGACCTCCCAGAACCGGTGCATCGTCAGCGTGACCGGGACCAGGAAGCCCAGGATCAGCAGCGCACCGAGGTCCGGGAACAGCCCGAGGCCGACGAGGACGGCGCCGCCCATCGAGAACGCGCACGACAGGCGGACCATCGCGATGGCCAGCCCGGTCGGGTACTTGCGCATCATCGGCGACCCGGCCAGGCGCGGCGCCTGCGCGAAGACCCCGGAAGGCGAGATGAGGAAGGCGCTGGCGAACAGCAGGCGCCCGGCGAGCTCGATGACGTCCATGGTGCGAATCCCCTGCTGCGGTCGGTGACGAGCGGACCGTACCGGGCGCGGGACCTCGGCCGTCGCCGGGTCCCTCCCTACGGCGCCCAGATCTCGCCGACCACGAACTCGACCGAGTTGCCGGCCGGGTCGCGGACGTAGACGGACCGGCCGCCGCGCTCCCACCGGATCTCGCGTTCGACGGGAACATCGTGCGCCGCGCAGCGTCCCAGCACGGCCGTCAGCGCTGCGTCGTCGACGGTGAACGCGATGTGGCCGGGGCCGCGTGTGCCGTGGCTCGGGACGTCACGACCGGCCTCCAGTGCCCGCTCGGGATCGAACAGCAGGACGACGCTGCCGGCGTCGACCCGCAGCGCAGTCAGCATCGGGGTCGGTCCGAGGACGATCCGCAGGCCGACGACGTCCCGGTAGAACGCCGACGCCGCGGGCAGGTCGTCGGCGTAGAGGACCGCCTCGTGGAGGCCGGACGGCGCGAGCTGCTCAGGAACGCTCATCCGCTCATCGTGTCAGTACGCCCCGGGCCTCGTCCCCGTCCGCGGGCGACCGTCGAAGGTCCTCGTCAGGTCGGGCACCGCGGTCAGCTCGGGCTCGCCGGCGGGACCGTCCCACGGTCCGAAGGCCGGGACGTCGACGCCGACCGGGTCGTAGCCTGGCGCCGGTCGCAGGTCGCCCGCCGCCGGATCGACCAGCTGCGGCGCCGTCGTGTTGACGGTGTTCGCCGCCCGGAACGCCGCGTCGTCGGGGGCCCCCGAGGGAAGGTCCGCGGGGCCGTAGAAGAGCACGTTGCCGGCGAAGCGCAGGTCCTCGTCCGCCCGGACCGCGCCGAGCCCGGAGCCGGCCTGGGCTGTGCCGGAGAAGGGCCCGTCGACGTGCACGTGCTCGTCTGCCCCGGTGCCGCGGTCGAGCACGATGTTGTTCAGGAACCAGACGTGGCGGTTCGGGATCCGGACGGCGTTCGTGCCGTCGTCGACGCGGGTCGTCCCCCAGCCGCCGGCGTCCAGGTTCGCCTGGCAGCCGGCGCGGTCCGGCTCGCCGGGCTGCCCGTCGCAGGACCGCAGCCCGTAGGCCGCCTCGAGCGCGTGGCCCCGGCGGCCGGCGTTGGAGACGGTGTTGTGGGCGACGAGGATCCGCAGGCCGCCGTTGACGCCGATGCCGGCGCCCTCCACGTCGGTGACGAGGTTGTTCACGATCGCGACGCCGGACGCCTCGTGGTGGATGAACGGCGCCGTCATGAACTGGAAGCCCGTGCCCTGCCCGGCCGTGAAGCCGCCCGTCCCGCAGCCGGTGAAGACGTTGCGGGCGACGAGCAGCCCGGCGGAGCCGCCCTTGACGTACCCGCACCAGTCGCCGGCGTCCCCGATCGTGTTGCCCAGGAGGTGACCGCCCTGGACTGCGACGAAGTCGAGCGCGTTGTCCGAGGCACCACTGATCGCGCTCGACTCGACGAAGACGTTCGTGGACTGGTTGACCTTGAGCGCCTCCTGCACGTCGCCCGACGCCGGCGCACGGCCGCGGACGACGCTGTCGCGCAGCAGGAGGTGATCGCAGGCCTCGCAGTGGAGCGGGTCGAAGCGGCTGTCGATGCGGACCCGTAGGAAGTAGATGTAGGAGAGGCCCTTGGCGTTGATCGAGGGCAGGACGACGGAGTCCGGGCCGCTCTCGGCCTGGACGATCACCGGGTGCCGGGCCGTCCCTTGGCGGTCCTCCCAGAAGTTCGGAGCGTCCGCGGCGGTGACGGTGCCGGGACGGATGCGGATGCGGACGCCGCGGGTCAGCGGCCTGCCCTGCGGGATCCGCGCCCAGGCCTCGGCGAGCCGCCGGACGGGATGCGTGCTGTCGCCGCTCGCGCCGTCGGAACCGCTGACCGGGTCGACCCAGATGTCCGCGACGTCGACGGTGCCGATCGCGTAGGCGCCGTCGGTCAGCGTGCCCGCCGGGATGGTGGTGGTGCCCGGGGGCTGGGTGGTTCCGCCGCCGGCCGCGCCGGGGCCTGGTCCGCTCGTCGTCCCGCCGGACCCGGGTCCTGTGCCAGTGCCCGCGCCGGGACCCGGGGCGCCGGGAGCACCGCCGCCCTGGGATCCGTCGCCGGCCCCGGAGCTGCAGCTGTACACCCCGCGGCGGGCCCGCCTGGCCGCAGCCGCCGCGACCGCGAGGGCCTTTCCGGGCGAAGCGGCCGGCAGCAGGAGGCCGCGACGCAGGACCGTGGCCGCGACGTCCTTCCCGGCCCGCCGCGCGGTGACGGCCCCGGCCGGGCCGCGCAGGACGAGCGTGCGCCCGACGAGCAGGCTGCGCAGCGCGCCGACCCCCTCGAGGTCCCGGCAGCCGCCGGCGGCCGGCCGTCGTACGCCCTTCAGCCGCACCACGGTCCGGCGGCCGCGCTGCTGCACGGTGATCGCCCCGCTGTCGCTGACCCGGACGACCTTCACCGTGCGGGTGGCCGGCGCGCCCGTCGCGACCGGGGCCGTGCTGCCGAGGGCCGCGACGGTGATCGTCGCGGTGAGGATGGCGAGCGGACGCACACCGCCCGGTATCGGCAGCCGGGAGCGGGCGCTCAACCGGTCTTGTGGGTCCGGCGGACACCCGCCAGGATGCCGGGATGACGCTACGTGGCGGGATCGACCTCGGCGGCACCAAGATCCAGGCGGTCGTGGTGGACGCAGATCACGCCGTGCGCGGGCAGGCGCGCCGGCCCACCCCGGTGACGGGCGGGCCGCAGGACGTCGCCGACGCGATGGCGGCGGCGCTGACCGACGCGGCGGACGCGGCCGGCGTCGCGCCGTCGGACCTGGCGGCGATCGGTGCGGGCTCGCCGGGCGGCGTCGACGCCGCGGCCGGCACGGTCAGCGCCGCGGGGAACCTGCCGGGCTGGTCCGGGACGTTCGCCCTGGCGGGGGCGCTCCAGACGGCGCTCGGGCCACGCGTCGCGCTCGGCAACGACGTCAACGTCGCGACCGAGGCCGAGTTCCGCCTCGGCACCGGCCGGCCCTACAGCTCGCTGCTCGGGGTCTTCTGGGGGACCGGCGTCGGCGGCGGCATCGTCCTGAACGACGCGCCGTGGTTCGGCCGCGGGGCCGCCGGCGAGATCGGGCACGTCGTGGTCGAGCGTGGCGGCCGCCGCTGCCCCTGCGGGCGCAAGGGCTGCATGGAGGCCTACGCCGGGCGCTCGGCGATGGAGGCACACGCCCGGCGCCGCGTGGAGAAGGGCGACCGCACGAAGCTGTTCAAGCTGATGGAGGAGCACGGGCGCCCGCGGCTGACGAGCGGGATCTGGGCGCGGGCCCTGGAGGCCGGGGACCACCTCGCCGAGGAGCTGATCGAGGAGGCCATCGCGGCCCTCGGGGTTGGCGTCGCGTCGACCGTCAACGTGCTGGATGTCGAGGCGATCGTGCTCGGTGGCGGGATGGGCGTGCGGTTCGGGGAGACGTTCATGCCACGGCTGCGCGAGGCGATGGCACCGCACCTGTTCAGCGACCAGGACCCCCCGGTCCTGGAGGTCGCGGCGCTCGGCGACCTCGGCGGTGCGATCGGTGCCGCGCTGCTGGTCGCCTGACCGGCCGGCCGCCGGAAGCTCCGGTGCCGCGTGTCCCGACGCGCCGGTCTTCGACCTGATGGCGAGCCAAGCCGCAAAATCGCCTCAGCCGGCGCCGCGCCCGCTCAGCAGGTCGCGAGCGTCGGTTTCCCCGCGTCCTGGGACGGGGAGACGGACGGTCGGAGGGGGGATGGGCGGACGGCGGCACCGAACGTCGGTTTCCCCGCGTCATACGACGGGAGAACCGGCCGTCGGTGGCGGGGCCGTACCCTTGCGGACGTGAGCCCGACCGACCATGGGGACCCCGGCGACGCGCCGACCGTCCCGCCGCCGCTGACCCCCGTCGCCGACGACCGGCGCCCGTCGCCGGCCGAAGAGGCGCGGACGCTCGCCGCCGGGACCAACGTGGCGACGCTGGCATCGCTCACCGGCGACGGCGAACCGTGGGCGTCGTTCGTGACCTACGGCGTCCTTCCCGACGGTGCGCCCGTGCTGTGCGTGTCGCGGATGGCCGAGCACGGCCGCAACCTCGCGGACGACCCGCGCGCGAGCGTGGCGATCGTCCAGCCCGACCCGCCGGGCGACCCGCTCGCCAGCGCGCGGGTGACCCTGGCCGGTGCCGTCGAGCGCCCGGCCGGCGACGAGCTGGCGGCTGCCCGCGAGGCCCACCTCGCCGCGGTTCCCGCCGCGAACGTCTACATCGACTTCACGGACTTCTCGCTCTGGGTGCTGCGCGTGCAGCGGGTGCGCTGGGTCGGGGGCTACGGCCGGATGGACTCGGCGGACGCGGCGTCCTACGCGGCGGCCCGGCCGGACCCGGTCAAGCCGGGCGCCGCCTACGCGGTCCAGCACCTGAACGAGGACCACGCCGACGCGCTGCTCGTCATGGCGCAGCAGCTGGGCGGGTTCCCGGACGCCACCGAGGCCTCGTGCACGGGCGCCGATCGCTACGGGCTGGACCTGCGCGTCGTCACCCCGCGGGGGTACGCGGTGACGCGCGCCGGCTACGCGGAGCCGCTCGACGACGCCCGCGGCCTCCGCGCCGCGACGGTCGAGCTGACGCACCGCGCCCGCGCGCTCGCGGGCTGAGCGCCTGCTGACAGGAGCCTGCTCGCCACACCCGCGGCCGCGCCCGCACCCGCGGCGGCACCCGGCCGGCCGGGTGCCGCCCTCTGCGGACACGCGCTCGATGTGCCACCACATGCCACCCGCGCACGTGCTGGCACATCGACGCGGGATGAGGCGTCCGCCGGGTCAGTCCTCGTCGTCCTCGTCGTCCGCGAACTCGGCGTCCGCCAGCGCCACGGCCAGCGGCCGCACGTCGGTGACCGCGTCCACCGGGAGCTCGCCGTACAGGTGCGGGAAGTCGTCCCCGACGTCGACGGCGCGCTCG
This sequence comes from Paraconexibacter sp. AEG42_29, assembly GCF_040581415.1. Classification (NCBI taxonomy): domain Bacteria; kingdom Bacillati; phylum Actinomycetota; class Thermoleophilia; order Solirubrobacterales; family Paraconexibacteraceae; genus Paraconexibacter; species Paraconexibacter sp. AEG42_29. Next base: position 428,340 of record NZ_CP114014.1, read on the forward strand.
ACCACGAACCGCAGCCCGTCCGGGTCGACCGTCAGGACGAGGACGTCGTTGTTCGGCGCGGGGTAGAAGCGCTCGACCACCCCGGCCAGCTGCCGTGGATGGCAGCAGTGGATGAACGGGTCCGGCCCGGGGACGGGGTAGACCCCGGTGCCCTGGGCGTCGTTCCACGGTCCGGTGCGGGTGAGGTGCAGGATCGGCGGCATGGCGCACGACCCTACGCCCCGCGGCCGGCCGCCGGCCCGTCGAGCGGTCATCCGGATTTTCACCACCGCGGGGGATGGGGAACCCGGGGTCAGCTCCGAAAGGGGGGCAACTATAGTTGTCGCGGAGAACACTATGGATGACGAACCGACCCAGCTCTCAGCCCGCATCGGCGTGGCGGTCCGCTACCACCGGACCGCGCGCTCGCTGTCGGTCGCCGACCTGGCGCGCGCCACCGGGCTGTCGAAGACCATCCTCGGCCGGATCGAGAGCGGCGCCGGCAACCCGTCCGTGCAGACGCTCTTCAGCATCGCGCGGGCGCTCGACCTGCCGCTCAGCGCGCTGCTCGAAGCCGAGGTGGCGCCGCGGGTCAGGGCGATCCCGAGCGGGTCGGGCGACGCGCTCCCGACCGCGGCCGGCACCGTCCACCTGCTGCACGCCGACGGCCGGCCACGGCGCACCGAGCTGTTCGACATCACGTTCGGCCACGGGACCGAGCAGGCGTCGGACGGCCACCTCCCGGGGACCGAGGAGGTCGTCGTCTGCCTCAGCGGGCGGCTGCGCGCCGGGCCGCTCGGCGAGGAGGTCGCCCTCAAGCCCGGCGACGCCGTGTGGTTCGCCGCCGACACGCCGCACCGGTACGTCGCCGAACGCGACAGCCGCGTCCTGGACTGGATCTCCTACCCCGTCCCCGCGTCATGACCCGGCGGGCGGACCTGGCGCAGCCCGTCGCGGCAGGGGTCGTCGCGTCCCTGGTCGGTTTCGCGAGCTCGTTCACCGTCGTGCTGACGGGCCTCAACGGCGTCGGGGCGACGGACGCGCAGGCGGCGTCCGGCCTGCTGGCGCTGTGCGTGGTCATGGGGATCGTCGCGATCGGGATCGGCCTGCGGCTGCGCGTCCCGGCGAGCATCGCCTGGTCGACGCCGGGGGCCGCGCTGCTGGCGACGGTCGGCGTCCCCGGCGGCGGCTGGCCGGCCGCAGTGGGCGCGTTCGTGATCGCCGGCGGGCTCACGGTCCTCGCCGGCCTGTGGGCGCGCCTCGGCCGGCTGATCGCGGCGATCCCCGGTCCGCTGGCGAGCGCGATGCTCGCCGGCGTCCTGCTCCCCATCTGCGCGGGACCGGCACGGGCGGTGGTCGAGATCCCCGCGCAGGCCGGACCGGTCGTGGCGACGTGGCTCGCCCTCGTCGTCCTGGCCCGCCGCTGGGCCGTGCCAGGAGCGCTCGTCGCCGCGGCGGTCGCGACCGCGCTGGGCGGCGGCTTCGACGCCCCCGACGGCGGGCTGCTCGCCCGGCCCGAGCTCACCACGCCGGCCTTCACGCTGGGCGCGCTCGTCGGCATCGCGCTGCCCCTGTTCATCGTCACGATGGCCTCGCAGAACGTGACGGGGATGACCGTCCTCGCCTCGTTCGGGTACCGCCCGCCGCTGCGGCCCGTGCTGCTCAGCACCGGGGCGGGCTCGATCCTGTCCGCGCCGTTCGGCGGCCACGCGATCAACCTGGCGGCGATCACCGCCGCCCTGTCGGCCGGTCCGGACGCCCACCCGGATCCCGAGCGGCGCTGGGTCGCCTCGGTCGCGGGCGGGGTCGTCTACCTGGTGCTCGGGCTCGGGGCGGGCCTGGCGGTCGCGCTCGTGTCCTCGGCGCCGCCGGTCCTCGTGCAGTGCGTGGCCGGCCTGGCGCTGCTGGCTCCGTTGGCGGGCGCGCTGGCGGCGGCCGTCGCCACCGAGGCGACCCGCGACGCGGCCGTGGCGACGCTCGTCGTGAGCGCGTCGGGCATCACCGCCTTCCAGATCAGCGCGCCGTTCTGGGGGCTGGTCGCGGGCCTACTGCTGTTCGCCGTCCAGCGCGGTGTGGCTGCGCGGGCCATGCCGACCGAGCAGCGCGCCTGACGAACGACCCCGGAACGACGAACGCCGCGGCAGGTGCCGCGGCGTCGCGCCGAACCGGGTGCTGCGGAGGGGCTACCGGCCGAGCAGGCCGCCGAAGAGGCCGCCGCCGCCGCCGAGCAGGCTCGACAGGCCGCCCAGGATGCCCGAGGGCAGGCTCAGCGGGATCTTGATGAGGCCGGACAGGAGCCCGCCGCTCGACGCGTTGCCCGCGCCCGTGGAGCCGGTCTCGGTGCCGGCGGCCGGGGTGTTGTCGCCGAGGAAGCCGCCCAGCAGGCCGCTCAGGAGGCTCTGGCAGATGCCGGTGGCCTGCTTGACGCTGTTGGTCGCGGCCGTGATGGCGACGCCGGTGATCTGGGTCAGCATCGGGATCAGCTCGTGGATCGTCGACGTGATGGAGCCGAGCGCGGTGCTGATCTGCGCCTCGGTCTGGGCCGGGAGGACCGGGAGGAGCTTCGTCAGCTCGGTCAGGCCGGTCTGCAGCGCGGCCGTCGCGGTCGACAGCGCGGTCTGGATCAGCGTGCCGACCTGCGCCGGGAGGTCGTCGATACCCGCGATCGCCGCGATCTGCTGGACCTGGACGGGCGCAGCGGCCTGCAGGGCGGCGAGCGCCTGGGCGGCCAGCGCCTGGGCGCCGCCACTCAGCTCGTTCACGAGGGCGGTGAGCTCCTCGACGAGCTGCGCGTGACCGGCGGCGGTGCCGGGCAGCGAGCCGGCGAGCAGCTTCTGCAGCTTCTCGTCGCCGGTCGTCGGGACGAGGTTCGAGAAGCGCGTCAGCGACTCGCCGAGGGCGCCGGCGGCGGCGGTGATCGACCAGACCGCGGTCTTGGCGGCAGCGGTGCTGTCGCCGGCGCCGGCGGCCAGCTGGCGGGCGCCGCGGGACGCGACGACGGCCTCGTGGCGGGACGTCTTGAGCGCCTTGCGGGCGGCGGCGACGTCGCCCTTCTTGGTGGCGCGGGTGACCTTCTTCGCAGCGGACTGCGCCTTCGCGATGTGCTGGCTGACCGAGGCCTGCGTCGCCTTCGGGGCGGCGTCGGCGGCGGCCGGCAGGGCCACGGTGAGCAGTGCGGCGCTGGTGAGGAGCGCGGCGAGGGGGGTACGACGGGGCATGGTGGATCTCCTTGTGGGTAACTGGGCGGCCTGCGTGCAGGCCCCTGGTTTTGCGTCCCCGCCTCGCAGCGGGTTTGCCTTTTTCCGACCGGCCGATCTGACCGGGGGAGGCGATGAGCCTCACCAGTGAAGAGGGGAGGCGCACCGTCGATGTGAGGTGCTACTTGGAAAACTTTCCGCAGGTGGCGCGTAGGCGCTACTGCGGACGGGAAGCTACGGCTGGCTCTGGGGGTGGATCAGCCGCTTCAGCGCTTCGAGCTGGGCCTGGACCCCGCTCAGCGCCGTGTTCGTCACGTTCTGGACCGTCTTCTGCACGGCGCTTAAGGTCTGCTGCGTCACCGCGAGCGACCCTTCGACCACGTTCTTGACCGCGTCGCCGGTCTGCGCCGTCAGCTGCGCGACCACCTCGCTGGTCTTCTTCTGCAGCTCGCCGGCGAGCGCGGCCTGGGTCTTGTTGGTCGTGCCCCCGGACATCGAGACCGGGGTCGCGGCGACCGTGCTGGGCGCCGGGGACGGCGTGCTGACGGCGGCGGGGGTGGACGTCGTCGCCTGTGCGGCGGGGTCGGCGGGTGCGGTGCCGCCGGCCGCGGTGGTCGACGTGGCGGCCGGGGCCGCGGAACCGCTGCCCGTGCGCGCCGGGATGCGGACGGCGACGGCGCTCCCGCCGGACCAGGTCCGCGCGGGCTTGGCCTTCGCCTTGCTCGCGGCTGCGCCGGTCGCGGCGCGCGCCGGCGCCTTGGCGCGGACCTTGCGCGCGGACGGCGTGGGGGCGGCGGTCGCCGAGGGCGACGCCACGGATCCGGACGGCTGCGGCGCCTGGGCGACGACCTCGACGCGCGGCTTCTTGGCCGGTGGGTGGACGACGACCTGCTCGCCGATCGCGCCGACGCCGACCAGGGCCGCGGTGCACGCGACGGCGCACTTCGCGACCCCGGCGCTGCCGAGGCTGCCGAGCCCGAGCGACCAGCCGCCCGCGGCGACGCCGGCCCCGCCCGCGGCCACGCCGCCGCCGGTCACGATCGCGAGGGCGCCACTGCCCGAGGCCAGGGCCGGAGCGAGGGGGAAGAGGAGTGCGAGGTCACGGCGGCGGTCGTCGATGCGCCCGGCGAAGCCGCGGCACCCGGTGCAGTCCGAGAGGTGCGCCTGCACGCGGCGGCCACGCAGCTTGCGGCGGTCGCCGCTGTCGATCAGGGCGCGCACGTCGCTGCAGCTGTCGCGGCGACCGTCGCCGACGTCGACCAGGGCGGTGCGCGCCTCCAGGACGGACTGGCGGGCGGCGGCGGGGGTGGTGTCGAGCGCGATCGCGATGTCCGCGTAGCCCAGGCCGCTGAGCTCGCGCAGCATCAGCGCGCTGCGCTGGCGCAGCGGGAGCCGGCTCAGGTCGCCCACGAGCTCGCGCAGCCGCTCGCGGACGCGCTCGTCGTTCGGGGCGGCGACCTGCAGCAGCGCCTCCTCGCCGTCGGGCCCGTCGAACTGCCGGGCCGCGGCGTCCTGCCGGCGGCGGCGGGAGAGGTCGAACGCCTCGCGCTGGGCGATGCGGTAGAGCCAGGGACCGAGGGCCTGCGGCGTCGAGCGGCCGCCCTGCAGCGCACGCAGCGCGGCGGCGAGGGCGTTCTGCGCGGCGTCCTGGGCGAGGTCGTCGTCGAGCAGGATCCCGCGGCAGTACCGCACGAGCGGGGCGTGGTAGCGGGCGAAGATCTCGTCGAACGCGCCGTCCGCGCCGGTGATCGCGCCGCGGACGAGGGCGTCGTCGCTCGCGCTCGGCCAGCGCGCCTCGCGGGAGCGGGGACGGACGCGGGTTTCGTCGAGCAGGGCCACGGGCGATCTATCGGCACCGTGAGCCCAATCCTTCAATAGGTCATTTCTCGACGATCATCAGGGCCGGGTCGGCGGCGCCATCGGGGATCACGCGGTAGCGGCCCGGGGCGACGTTCCGCAGGAGCTTGCCCGTCGCGGCGCCCGGGGTGACGACGACGCGCGTCCGGGTGCCGCCGGCGTCGACCACCACCCCGTGCGGGCGCCCGTCGAGCGAGACGACCTCGAGGTCGACGACGCGCCCGCGGCCGAGCTTCACGCGCGCGACGGCCGGCGTGAGCCCGTCCGGGCCGAACGTGAACACCGCGGTCGGGATGGTCTCGGTGGCCGGGGTGTCGTCCGCGCGAGTGGTCGCGGGGACCGTCCCGGCCCCGGTCCCCGCCGTGCCGACCGGGTCGTCCGAGTCCCCGCAGCCGCCGACGCCGACGACGACCAGCGCCGCCAGGATGGGGGGGATCGCGCGGGAACGTGCTCGCATCGCGGGCCGAGGATGGCAGACTCCCGCCGCATGGCGGGCGAGTCAGGCACGGAACCACGGCGGCAGCAGCGGGGGGTCGAGCGCCGTGAGGCGATCGTCGAGGCGACCCTGTCGATCCTGGAGGCCGAGGGCCTGGAGGGCGTCACCCACCGGCGCGTGGCCGACGCGGCCGGGGTCCCGCTGGCCGCCACGACCTACTACTTCTCCTCGAAGGACGACCTGATGCAGGCTGCGATGGCGGCCCTCATCGACCGTGAGGCGGCGATCTTCGGCGCGATCGCGACCGGCGTGACGACCGCGGGGGCGATGTCGATCAACGAGGGCGTCGAGGCGCTGATCGCCTATCAGCGCTACCTCCTGCGGGAGAAGCGCATGGCGCAGTTCGCCGAGTTCGAGCTGTTCCTGCGGATGGCCAGGACCACGCCGGACGACGACACGCACCGCGGCTGGCCGCAGGCGTTCCGCGAGGTGGCCGAGGTCGCGCTGGAGCGGCTCGGGGCCGCCGAGCCGCGGCGCGAGGCGCACGCCCTGGTCGCCCTCATCCACGGGCTCGTCCTCCACGCGCTCACCGCTCAAGACCCCGACGCGTTCGCCGATGACGTCATGGCGCCCGTCCTGCGGGCCTGGTTCGCGCAGGTTGTCGGGGCGACCGACGTAGTTGCATCGAAAGCCGACTGATGCAAGGGTGAGAACCGGCACGGCCGTACCACTCTTGGAGGAGTAGCTGTGAAGCGCACAACGTTGGTGACCGCACTCATCTGTGCGGCGCTCGGGGTCTCGGGGACCCAGACCGCCGTCGCGACCGCCGCGACGAGTTCCGCGACGAAGAAGGCAGCGGCGAAGAAGGCCGCCGCCAAGAAGGCCGCGACGAAGAAGAAGAAGCAGCTGCTCGTCTGCCGCCGCGGCTGCCCGTACTCGACGATCCAGAAGGCTGTGGACGCGGCCGCGAAGAACGCGACGGTGAAGGTCAAGCCGGGGACCTACGTCGAGGGCGTCGTCCTCACCGGCCACGCGAAGGACGGGATCTCGATCGTCGGCCTCGGCACGAAGCCGCAGGAGGTCGTCCTCGAGGGCAAGGGCGCGAAGCGTGCTGACGGCAACCCGGCGCAGAACGGCATCTTCGTCGACGGCGCCGACAACGTGACGATGCGGAACATGACGGCCCAGAACTACCCGGCCAACGGGTTCTTCGTCCGCAACTGCAACGGCTACCTGATGGACCACGTGGTCGCCGGCTTCAACCGCGCCTACGGCCTGTACGCGTTCAACTGCATCGGCGGCCGCATGACCTACTCGGTCGGCTACGGCCACGGCGACAGCGCGTTCTACGTCGGCCAGACGCCGTTCCAGGACAAGCCGGTCCCGACGATCCTGGACCACCTCGAGGGCTACGAGAACGTGCTCGGCTACTCCGGCACGAACTCGAAGTACGTGGACCTGCGCAATTCCGAGTTCTACAACAACGGTGCGGGCATCGCGCCCAACACGCTGAAGTCGGAGAAGTTCCCGCCGGCCGCCGACGGCATCGTCCAGGAGAACCTCGTCTACTGGAACAACTTCAACTACTTCAAGGCCGGCTCGTCCGTGAAGCCCCTCCCCGCGGCGACCGGCGGCTTCCAGTACCCGACCGGCGTCGGCATCGTGCTGCTCGGCACGACGCGCTGGAACATCAAGAACAACCTGGTGTTCGGCAACTTCAAGTGGGGGATCATGACCGTCTCCGATCCCACCTACGACGTGGCCACCAACCGCGACAACAAGATCCGCTTCAACACCATGGGCGGGCCGTTCGAGGACACGAACGGCACCGACGTGTGGGCGGACGGCGCGGGCTCTGGCAACTGCTGGGAGAACCAGTCGACCGGGGCGACGTACGACGCGGGCGCGCTGCCGGACCTCATCCTCTACCCGAAATGCGGCGCCTCGCCCCAGAACGTCATCGACCCGGCCCAGCTGGCCGAGGTCGCCGGCTACCTGACGCAGACCGCCGGGCAGGAGGACTCGTGGAAGAAGCACCCGCACCCGCCGCGCCCCGACCGCAAGCCCATCGACGGCCTCGGAGGCTGACTCGCATATGAAGATCCGCACCCCCCTCACCGGAGCGCTGGCGGCGGTCGTCGCTGCCGGCGTCCTGATCCCGACCGTCGCCGCCGACGGCGCGGCCAAGAAGGCCAAGCCCGTCAAGAAGACGGTCGAGATGAAGGACAACTACTACAGCCCGGCCAAGCTGACGATCACCGCCGGCTCGACCGTCACGTGGAAGTGGCCGACGGACGTCGGCGACAGCCACGACGTGAAGGTCGAGAAGAAGCCGTCGGGCGCGAAGTTCACCTACGTCAACGACGCCGGCAAGAAGGTCACGAAGTCGACCTTCCAGTCGCCGCCGTTCGCCGCGGGCCCGGCCAAGTACGCCGTGACCGGGTTCACCAAGCCCGGGAAGTACCACCTGGTCTGCACGTTCCACGAGACCGAGATGACGATGGACATCACGGTCAAGAAGTAAGCGATGCAGACCGACCGCCGTCACTTCCTCTCCGGCGGGGCCGGGCTGTTCCTGTGCACGATCGCCGGCAGGCAGATCGCGGCGGACGGCCCGGAGCCCGACTGGCAGGAGCTCGCGGGCCAGATCCCGACGCCGCCGAACGTGCGCAGCGCCGAGCTGCGGCAGCTGCCGGGCGCCCCAGTGCCCGCACCGGCCGCGGGCGGCACCCGGCGCGAGTACTGGATCACCGCTGAGGCGGTCAAGTGGAACATCGTCCCCACCAAGCGGGACGCGATGATGGACAAGAAGGTCACGGAGAAGACGAAGTTCACGGCCTGGTGCTACCGCGAGTACACGGCGAACTTCGGCGCCCCCAAGGGCCCGGCGCAGATGCCGGGCCCGCTGCTGGAAGCCGAGACCGGCGACACGCTCGTCGTCAACTTCAGGAACACGCTGACCGTGCCGGTCACGATGCACCCGCACGGCGTCTTCTACTCGCAGCAGATGGACGGCGCCTACAAGGGCAAGTTCACCGACCCGGGCGGGTTCGTGAAGCCGGGCAAGACGTTCCAGTACTCGTGGGACTGCAAGGCCGGGACGGAGGGCGTCTGGCCCTACCACGACCACGGTCCGCTGGATCCCGCACCGCTGTACAAGGGGCTCTTCGGGGCGATCAACGTCCGCAAGAAGGGTGCGCCGCGGCCGGACGTCGAGCACTACATCTTCTTCAACTCGCTGCTGCCGGCCGCGACCGGGCTGCGCAAGCCGTTCCACTGCATCAACGGGCGCTCGTTCGCCGGCAACACCCCGACGCTGACGGCGAAGGTGGGCCAGAAGGTCGCTCAGCACGTCATCGGGATGAACAACGACTTCCACACCTACCACCTGCACGGCCACCGCTGGACGGCGCCGGACGGCCGGGTGGTGGACAACGCGACGGTCGGGCCTGCCGACAGCTACTCGCTGCAGTTCACCGAGGACAACGCCGGGCGCTGGTTCTACCACTGCCACGTCTTCTCGCATCTGCACGAGGGGATGAACGGCTTCTATGTGGTCGAGCCCTAGGACCGTCGCGCGCGCCCTGGCCGCCGTAGCGCTGAGCGGGACGCTGGGCGCGGCGGCGCTGCCGGCGGGCCTCGCAGCCGCCGCCTCGCGCAAGGTCGCGGTGGGCGACTTTCAGTGGTCCCCGCCGGCGGTCACGGTCAACCTGGGGGACACGGTCACCTGGATCTGGGCGGGGCCCGACACGCAGCACTCGATCACCGGCCTGTCGGCGAACGCCCTGCAGTACGACTCGGACCCGGGCCGCACGCCCGACCACAAGCCGGGCGACCGCTTCCAGATCCGCTTCGGCGCGCCAGGAATCTACGACTTCCACTGCGTCCTACACGGCATCGTCCGCGGGACGGTCACCGTGCAGCCGCTGCCCGGGACCGGGGCCCCGTCGACCGACCCCGAGCCGGTGATCCTCGGCGACCTCACCCCTCCGGAGGTCGATGGTGTCAAGATCCGTGGCCGGTCGGTCCTGTACACGCTCGACGAGAGCGCGAAGGTGACCGTCGACGTCCTGAAGCAGAAGGGCCGGCGCTGGGTGCTGGTCGAGACGCGCAAGTACGACGGTCACGTGGGATTCAACGAGGGCCGTCTCAAGAGCACCCTGAAAGCGGGGCGTTACCGTGCTTTCTTCCGAGCCGCAGATGTCGACAACAACCAGAGCAAGGATGCCATCACCACGTTCACGGTCCGCGCGCGCGGCCGCGGTTAGCGCCGGGCTGCTCGCCGGCGGCGCTGCCGTCGTCATCGCCGGGGGCGGCACGGGCCTGAACGACACGCGGGCCGCGGCGGCCGTCCGGGCGGAGAACGGTGCGTCCGTCGTCACCATCGCCGGCAGCCAGCGCAAGGGCATCCGCAACGGCCTCGGCTCGGAGGCGCGCTTCCGCAAGCCGGCCGGCCTGGCGATCGACGGCGAGGAGAACCTGATCATCGCCGACGCCGGGAACAACCGCATCCGGCGCATGACCCCGGACGGCGAGGTGAGCACGGTCGCCGGCTCGCGGTACTCCGGCAAGCGCGACGGGCGGCGCGGGTCCTCGACGACGTTCAACGACCCCGAGGGCGTTGCGGTCGACCGCAACGGCGACATCCTGGTCGCCGACACCCTCAACCAGACCGTGCGCCGCACGCGCTCGGACGGCGGCGCGACCGTCTCCTTCCGGCCGGTCCGGGGGGTCTTCCGCGTGAAGGGCATCGCGGTCGACCCGGGCGGCGGGGTCTACACGATCGAGGAGGGCGCGAACTGGCTGCGCAAGCTGACCGGCGGCAACCGGCCGCGGGTCATCCTCGACGGCCTGCACAAGCCGTCCGGGGTCGCCAGCGGTCCGGACGGGTCCCTCTACGTCGCCGACACCGACCACCAGCAGGTGCTGCGGATCGGGCCGGCGCGCAAGAGCTTCTATGCCTTCGCGGGCACGAGCAACTACGGGGCACAGGACGGCGGCCCCGGCCTGGCGACGCTCGGACGCCCCGCGGCGGTGGCCGTCGACCGGGCCGGCTACGTCTACATCGCGGACGTCGGCACGAACCGCATCCGCATCGTCTCGCCGCGCGGGGTCATGGCGACGCTGGCAGGCGTCGGCCAGGGCTACCGCAACGGCGGTGCCGGCGTGGCGCGCTTCAACGGGCCGCGCGGGATCGCGGTCACCCCGGACGGCGAGACGGTCTACGTCTCCGACTACCGCAACAACGCGATCCGCAAGATCACGGGCTTCGATCGCGAGCGCATCACGCGGGCGGCGCCGTACGCGGTCCGCCGCGACCGGACGCTGCTGCGCGGCATCCCGGTCACCTGTGCGGGCAACCAGCCCGGGCGGTGCGTGCTGCAGGTCAGCTACCAGGGCCAGAAGTTCGCGACGGTCGGGATCGACCTCGGGTACATCGGCCGCCGCACCGTCTACGTCAGGATCCCGCGCGCGGCGCGCACGTCGGTCCGCCAGGAGGACCGGACGACGTTCCGCGTCACCGGTCGCTTCTCGGGGCGCCGGATCGCGCCCTACAACGTCGTCGCGCGGTAGGTCCCCGGCGCCGCGACCGCGGCCGTCTGCCGGCGGCCCCGCCTACGTCGTCGCCCCGGCGGCCTCGAGCTCGCGGCGGATCTTGATGTCGCCGATCAGCGAGCCGGGAGGGCCGAGCGTGACGACGACGATCGCCGGGAACCACCAGCCCCAGCGGCCCTCGCCGGCGCCCTTCGCGCAGAGGTAGAGCAGCCCGACGTACCCGATGCCGTGGATCGGTCCGAGGATGGACTTCACGGCGTCGCTGCCGATCACGAAGCAGATCACGAGCGGGATCAGGGCCAGGAAGTCGACCAGCGCGAGCAGGCGGATGCGGTCGAGTTGCTTGATGGTCTCGGCGGTGTCCATGGTCCGCATGATGACGGACGGCCACCGACCGGCGCGCCGCCGTCAGAGGTCGCCGAGCGCCTCCGCCGCCGCGCGCGAGCCGGACCGCACCGCGCCGTCCATGTAGCCGTTCCAGTAGGTGGCGGTCTCCGCACCGGCCCAGTGGATCCGGCCGACCGGGGCACGGATCGCCTCGCCGTAGTCGAGCAGCACGCCGGGCGGCGTGAAGCCCACGTAGCAGCCGCGCGTCCACTGCTCCGAGGACCAGTCCATCTCGAAGTACTGGGACGGCTTCGCCGCCTGCGGGCCGAAGTAGCTGACGAGGTTCGCCAGGACCCCGGCGCGGCGCTCGGCCGCGGACTTCCGCGCCCAGACCCGCGCGAAGTGGCCCTCGATGAAGCCGAGCATGATACCGGGGCTACCGTCCGGCGGCGAGTTGTCGAACGTGATCCGGCACGGCTCCGCGTCCGACGTGACCTGGCCGGCCAGCCCCGCGTCGCGCCAGAAGGGCCGGTCGTACACCGCGATGCACTTGATCGCGTTGCCCTGCGGGAAGCGCTGCAGCAGCTGCGCCCGCTCCGCCGGGAGGGCGGGGCGGTAGTCGATCGACGCGGTCACGGCCGGCGGCGCTGTCACGATCGCCGACTTCGCGCGGACGGTCACGCCGTCCGCGAGCACCTCGACGCGGCCGCCCTTCTGGGTGATGCGGCGGACCGGCCGGCCCAGCAGGACCCGCCGCCCGAGCCGCTTGGCCATGCCGAGCGTGACGCGCTGCGAGCCGCCGACGAACCGCGACTCCTGCGCCCCGCCGGCGGTGTTGATCAGCCGCTCGAGCGTTCCGGGAGTGCGCGTGTCGCCGGCCCCGCGGATGTACGCCAGGACGTGCAGCAGGCTCACGTCGCGGGGCTCCGCCGCCCACACTGCCTGGATCGCGAGGTCGAGCAGGAGGTGCCCGGCCGGGGTGACGGCGTTGGCCCGCTTCCACGTCTCGAACGTCTGGCTGTCCCAGTCGACGGCGCTCGCGGCCTTCCAGGGCGCGTCGATCGGCAGGGTCGCCGCCATCTGGTTCAGGCGCGCGATCGCGAGGAACGCCTCGGCGGCGCCGGCGAGGTCCGGCGGCACGGCGCCGAGTGGGCCGTTCGTGTCGTAGCGCTGGTTCGTGCCGCCGCGGTGGTAGAGGTACTGCCCGTCGTTGTACGTCTTGAAGGTGTCGACGCCGAGGTCCTTCGCGAGCGCGAGCAGGCGGTCCTGCGTGGGGCCGACCCACTGCCCGCCGATCTCGACGACCTTGCCGGGGTGGGCCGGTCCGAGGTCGCGGTTCAGGAGCCGCCCGCCGACCCGCCGGCGGGCCTCGAGCACGATGACCGTCTTTCCGGCGGCGACGACGTCGAGCGCCGCCTGCAGGCCGCTGAGCCCGGCGCCGACGACGACCACGTCCGCCCGCTTCGCCTTGGCTGCCGCGGTCTTCTTCGCGGTCGCGGCGTCCGCATCCGTGGTGCGGGTGGCGAGCGCACCGGCGCCGGCTGCGGCCCCGGTCCCGATGAGCCCGCGCCGGGTGAGTCCGCTCTGCGTCATGCGCCGCATCTTCCCACCCTGGGGCTCAGCCAGCGCACCGGTAATCCGTCTACCAGTCGGGCTGGGCCCGGAGTGGTCGTTTCGGGGCAGTCAGATGATCTAATTGCGGCGAAGGAGCGAGCTCTCTCGTAGGACGCGGAACAGCCTCAACGACGGCGCGACCGGCTTTGGTGACGGCGTGTGCCGTGTTCCGCGGGCGGGCCGCGGTGGCAGCCAAGCGGGAGCGGAGCTCCTCAGGCTGGGCGTCGTGCCACGCGTGGAGGGTTTGGGGGGTATGCCCCGCCGAATCCTCCGAGGAGGCACTGCTGCCCGGCCGTGGCTAGGACGCGTGGAGGGTTTGGGGGGGCAAACCCCGTCACATCCTCCGAGGACCCCGATGTCGCGGGTGCGGAGCCGACCTTGCGCGCTGAAGCATGCATGGCATGCGCTGAGGGACAAGGTCCCCGATCTCCGCGGTTCGCACAGCCGGCCACCCCGCCCACAGCCCCGCACCCAGGCCGCCGCGACCGCCCAGCGCATACCACCGTCTGCAGCCCGCAGTTCCCACAGCCGCCGCGACCGGGGCGGTCCTCGGCGTCAGCGCCACCAGCACGCGAGCACCAGGTCCTCGGCGCCAGCGCCACCGACCCCCGACCACCAGGCCCACGGCGCCAGCGCCACCGACCCCGACCACAACCGCCCTTTCGGTGCAAAGAACCGCTCCGCTACCAGCCCCAGGTCCCCGGGCCGCCCTTGAACGGGCCCTGGATCTCGTCCGTGATCCAGCCGCCGTAGAAGTCGCCCTCCTGGGTGCGGACGACCTCCTCGTCCAGCCGGCACCGGTCCATCCGCCCGGGGTAGAACGCGAGGTGATCGCGCAGGGCCGTGAACCCGGCGGTCGGCTGCGGGTAGGCCCACGCCACCGCGTCCTCGCGCCGGCCGGGGGCGCGCGCGTCGAAGTAGACCGCGCTGCCCTTCCACTCGCAGAACGTGGACCGCGCGCGGGACGGCGTCACGTGGGCGGGGTCGACGTCCTGTGGCGGGATGTAGATCGTCGGCGGGTGGCTCGTCTCCAGGACCCGCAGCGCGCGGACCGAGTCGGCGATGAGGACACCGCCGAGCTCGATCCGGACCCGCCGCTCGCACGGGACGAGGGCGGGGGGACGCGGGTACTGCCAGACGTTCTCGGTCGGCCGGTCGCTCACCGCCTCAGCTTGAACGTGAACGTCCCGTTCTGCCGGTGTCCGTCCTGGTCGAGGATCCGCCATGTCGCCTTGTACGTGCCTGGCTTCAGGCCGGATCGCAGCTCCGCGCGCAGACGGGAGGTCTTGCGGGGGTCCTGCCCGCCGCGTCCGACGACCTTCCCGCCGGGCCCGGTGACGGTGAGCTTCCCGGTGACGAACGACCCGCTGAAGCTGACCGTCACGGACCTGGTGCTCGTCTTGGCCGTCTTGCCCTTCCCGGGGCTGGTCCGCTCGAGGTCGACGTGCGCGAGCGCCGGGGCGGCCGCGACGGCTCCCGCGGCGACGAGCGCCGTGACCGCCGGCATCAGGCGCCGCATCACTTGCCCGCCTTCAGGATCGAAGTCAGGCCCGCCGAGCGGTCGCCGGCGACCGCGTCGACCGTCAGCGCCAGGCTGCCCTTGCCCCGCTGGATCGCCCGGCCGGCGGCAGCCGTCGGCTTCAGGGTCCGGGCCGACGCGCCGGTGGCGTCGAGCGTGACGGTCGCCGTGGCGAACACGCGCGACTTCAGCTTCAGCGCCTTCGCCTTGGCGTCGGTGGTCAGGAGCCGGACGCGGACCACGGTCAGCGGCGCGCCCGTCACGCGGACCGGGACCCCGGCCGTCGGGAGCGTCTTGAGGGTCGGCGGCGCGGTCAGCGTCAGGCGCAGCGGCGTGGCGGCCAGCTGCAGGCGCTGGACGTCGGCGACGGCGGCGGCGCGGGCGGTTTCGGCGGCGGCGGCCCTGGCGTTCGCGGCGTCCGCCGCGGCCTCGGCGGCGACCTTGGCCGCGGTCACGGGGGCGACCGCGTCGGCGATCGACGCCGACGAGGCGTTGGGCGGCAGCGTGACGGTGGCGTCGGCCGGCGCGTACGTCCCGCCGAGCGCGGTGCACGCCTTCGTGAAGTCGTCGACCGAGGTCAACGTCGACAGGTCGACGCCGGTGGCCGTCTTCACCACGGGGATCCACTTCGCTGGCTCGTCCGCGATCCCCGCCGACGTCTTCTGCCACGGGATGTACCGGTAGAACGGGTCGTTCTGCCAGGCGAGGATGTTCGGGGTGCTCTCGAGGGCCGGCACGTTCGCGCAGGTCGCGTGCGCCTGCACGTCGGACCGCGCGGGTAGGTAGGCCAGCCAGCTCGCCTTGTCCGGGAACGCGGCGGTGTTGGCCCGGATCGCGCCGGGCAGCAGCTTGTAGTTGAGCATCCCTCCGCCGGCGACCGTGGCCGGCTGGGCCGGCTCGTTGCCGCTCGCCGGGACGGCGGCCTTCGCCGTGTCGGTGATCCCGTTGCTCTCGCGCAGGACCGTGACGTAGCCGTCGTTGAGGATCGCGTACTGGCGCTGCGTGATCGCGTCGGCGACCGTGGGCGGCGTCGGCGCCCCCGGCCGCACGATCTTCGCGTCGAGGGTGAAGATCCCGGGGTGCGCCGACGCGGCAGCCGGGACGGCGAGGACAGCCGCGGCCAGCGCGGCACCCGCGAGGCGGGCGGTGGTGGTGCGGCGGATCATCGGATGACTCCTGTGTTCGAGACGGACCGCTCTGCGCGGCCCGAAGACGGGATGTAGACGGCCTGGTAGCGGCCGGTCCGGGGTCGCTTGACCCGGAAGCTGAAGGTGCCGGCTGCGCTGACCCTGGTCGTCGCGGTCGGGATGGAGCTGGTGGTGCGGAGCAGCAGCGCCTTGCCGGGGAGCGCCGGGCGGACGGTCCCCCGCACGGTCACGATCCCGCCGGGCAGGCGCTTGATCGCGATGCGGACGGTGGAGCGGACGGTCACGGTGGCGGTCTGGGAGCCGATGCCCTCGGCGACCGCCCGGACCTTGCTGGTCTGCTTCAGCGGGACGGTGACCGCGAAGCTGCCGTCGGCGGCGGTGCTCACGCGGCGGACGAGCTTGCGCCCGCCGGTGACCGTGACGTCGACGGGGACGCCGCCCCGGGCCGGAACCACCCGGCCGGTGAGCTTGGCGAGCCCTCCGCCGGTGAGCCGCGCGGGAGCGGTGAGGGCCACGGCGCTCGTGCGGACCGCCGGGACCGGCGTGCTCCCGGGGCCGGGCACCGGATCCCCGCCGGGCACCGGGACCAGCGGCGCGCACGAGCCGACGACGTAGTCCGCGCCGACGCTCGGATCGGTCGGCGAGACGCCGCCGGGGGCGTGGTCGACCCAGTCCGGGACACCGCCCGACACCCCGTCGTAGGTCAGCACGAACGGCCGCGCGAGCGTGACGCCCGGGGTCGCGCCCGTCTGCGCCGGAACGTCGATGGTCAGCGTGCCGCCCGGCCCGCCGATCTCGCTGCCCGTCGTCGTCCCCTCGACCGTGAAGGTGCTGGGCGCGGTGTAGGTCCCGTAATCGTACTGGAAGCCGGGCGCCCCGGTGGGCAGCGACGCGCGGACGAAGCGCGTGCGCCCGGCGACCTCGAAGAGGACGGCGTAGGCGGCGACGTTCAGCTCCGCGTCGGTGTGCTCGGCCGTGTGACCGGCGCCGAACGTCTTGACGACGGCCTGCAGGCGCCCGGCCTCCTCGGAGAACCACGCGGACAGCACGTCGGTGTTGGGATGGTGCCCGTCCTTCGACGGGTCGGTGATCTGGGGGATGCCGCCGCACGGGGCCGGCGCGGCAGCGGCCGCCGGGGACGCGAAGCCCGCCAGAGCGGCGAGGATCGCGACCGGCAGCGCAGCGCGCACCGTCGTGGAGCGGGATGGTCGAGCGCGCAAGGCGCCCTCCTTCCGTCATGGGTCAGGTGGAGCGCGCAGCCCGTGGGTGGGTGGCAGCGCGAGATGTCGAAAAGCGACATCTGACGCTGCCACCCCGCTCGGTCGGTGTGCTCCGGGCGGGAACGGACGGCGGCGCGGACCGTGCCCCGCTGCGGGGACGGCCTGGTGTCCTGCGCCGCGACGAGCCGGATCGGCCGCGTGACGAGGGTGGGGCTAGACGGCGGCCGCGGGCGGCGGGCGCATCGCCAGCGCCGCGTGCAGCAGGCGGCCGGTGCGGGCCACCAGGACCGGGAGCACCGGACGCGCGACCACGACGGCCGCCCGGCGGCGGACCCCGGTGCGGGCGCTCCGCCAGCGCTCGATGAGCTGCTCGCCGGGGTGGATCCCCTGGGCGAGCAGGACCAGCAGCAGCGCGGCCGGGGCGAGCGTGAGGGCCGCCGACACGCCGACGACGGACGTCACCGCGACGCCGCCCGCGAGGGCGACGAGCAGGGTGGCGCGGCGCCGTGAGCTGGGGGACGAAAGGCCCATCGAGCGCCGAGTTGTACCACGAACCCGACGTCTGGACGGCGGTCCGAACGTGATGCAGCGGTGGCCGGTGGCGGGTTCCTGCACCCGGCGGGATGTGGCGGTCGGCGCCGGTGTGCGTACGATGTGGGTGATGCCCTCGCGTCCGGACATGCGCCTGATGGGGGCCCTCGGCGTGTTCGCCGTGGGCGTCGCCCTCGCGCAGTCCGTGGCCGGACTGGACGCCGGTCTGCTGCTGCTGACCCCGGCGATCGTCCTGTTCCTCCCGCTGCTGGCGGGCCGCTACGTCGGCGAGGAGACGCTGCAGCGCTGGACGGCCGCGTTCGTCCCGCGCCGCCGTCGCGCTGCGGCCGCGCTCGCCCCGCGCCTCGGCCGGGCGCCCCGGGCGTTCGCCACCGGTGGCGGGGCCCGCCTCGCGACGGCGATGAGCCGGCGCGGGCCACCCCGCGGCGTCCTCGCTCCCGTCTGATCCAGCCGGCCACCACGTGGCCGCGACCAGCGCCGGTGCGCGTCACCCGACCACGCCGCCGCCCCACATCGTCGTCCCTTCCGTCGTCCGGAGTCCGCTGCCATGCGCCGCTTCCTGCCGTCCGCCGCGCTCGCCGTCGCCCTCGCGACCTGCCTGCCCGCGTCCATCGCCTCCGCCCACCAGGGCAACCCGAACTTCCGGTCGCTGATCACCGGCGTCACGCCCGTCCAGCAGGGCGTCAGCCTGCAGATCCTCAACCTCGACGACCGCATCGAGCTGACGAACCGCAGCGACGAGCCGGTCATCGCCTACGGCTACAACAAGGAGCCGTACGTGCGGATCCTCGCCGACGGGACGGTCCAGGTGAACCGCCTCTCACCGGCGACGTACCTGAACTCCGATCGCTTCGGCGAGGCCAGCACGCCGAAGTTCGCCGACGCGAAGGCGACGCCCCAGTGGAAGACCGTCGACAAGACGGGACGCTACGAGTGGCACGATCACCGCATCCACTGGATGACGAAGGGCACGCCGCCGCAGGTGAAGGACGAGGGCGTCCGCACGAAGGTCTTCGACTGGGAGCTGCCGATCGCCGTCGGCAGCGCGAAGGGCGCCGTCGCCGGTCAGCTGTTCTGGCAGCCCACGGACGACTCGGGCCCGCCTGTCGGCGCGATCGTCGGCTTCGCCGTGCTGCTGCTGGCCGGCGGCGCCGCGGTCGTCGTGACGCGGCGCCGGCGCGCCGCAGAGGCCGCCGGTGGCCCGGCCGCGGCGGCCGGTGCCGGTGCGGGCGCCGCTGAAGAGCCCGGCACGACAGCGGCTCCGCGGGACGAAGCCTGGTGATCCGCCGGCTCGCGATCCTGGTCCTCGCGGCCTGTGCGCTCGCCGCCGCCCTGGCGGGCGAGGCATCCGCCCACGCCCGGCTGGTCGACTCCGTGCCGGCCCGCGACGCGGTCGCCAAGACGCAGCCGAAGACCGTCCAGTTCCGCTTCGACGAGTCGGTCGAGGGCAAGTTCGGCGCCGTCAAGGTCTTCGACGTCGCCGCCCGCCGCGTCGACGACGGCGACACCAAGCACCCGGGCGGACAGGGCAAGGTCCTGCAGACGGGCCTGAAGCCGAACCTCCCCGACGGCACGTACACCGCGACCTACCGCGTCGTCTCGGCGGACGGGCATCCCGTCGAGGGCGGTCTGGTCTTCTCGATCGGCAAGGCCGGCGCCAGCACGTCGAAGACCATCGACGAGCTGATCGGCACCGCGAAGGCCGGGCCGGCGACGAAGGTGCCGTTCGGCATCGCCCGCTCGATCGACTACCTGGCGACGGCGCTGGCGATCGGTCTGCTCGCGTTCCTGCTCTGGTGCTGGCGGCGTGGCCTGGCGGAGGTCGCAGGCGCCGGGGCCGAGTGGCGGACCGCGTCCGAGGCGCTCGCCGCCCGCGCCCGGCGGATCCTCTTCGCCGTCGTCCTGCTCGGCCTCGTGTCCACGGCGCTGGGCATCGTCTTCCAGGGTGCGGTCGCGGCCGGCACGACGTTCTGGGGCGCCCTCGACGGGACCATCCTGCGGGACGTGATCTCGACGCGCTTCGGCACCGTGTGGGCGCTGAAGGCGGGCGTCTGGGCGGCGCTCGGCGCGGCGCTGGTCGTCGTCGCGCCGCGGCACGCCTTCGCGCTGCGCCCGGCCGCGCTCGGCGCCGACGGGCAGGTCCTCGGCGCGCCCGGGACAGCCCGGCTCGTGGCGCTGATCGTGCCGGCGACAGCGCTGGCGTTCGCCCCCGCGTTCGCCGGGCACGCGACCACTCAGGACGAGCCGTTGCTGCTGATCCCCGCCGACGTCGTCCACGTCCTGGCGATGAGCCTCTGGTTCGGCGGCCTCGCCGGGCTGCTCCTGCTGGTCCCGCGGGCGACCGCCGCGCTCGAGCCGGTCGACCGGACCCGGCTGCTCGCCGCGGTCCTCGTCCGCTTCTCACCGCTCGCGCTCGCGTGTGTCCTGGCGCTGAGCATCACCGGGACGCTGCAGTCGATCGTCTACCTGCAGTCGTTCGGGGACTTCCTGGACGACGCCTTCGGGCGCGCGGTCCTGATCAAGATCGGCCTGATCCTCGCGCTGATCGGCATGGGGGCGACGAACCGGCAGCGCGTCCTGCCGCAGCTGCGGCAGCTCGCCTCCGGCGGCGGGACCCCGGGCGCGGCGGGCCACCTGCTGCGCCGCACGCTCCGCCTGGAGGTCGGCACCGTGCTGGTCGTCCTCGCGGTCACCGGCGCGCTGGTCGGCTACGCACCGCCGAGCTCGACGGCCGGCGTGACCGGCCCGGTGAACATCTCCGAGCGCCTCGGGCCCCTGCAGCTGGAGGCGACGATCGAGCCGGCGCGCGTCGGGGCGAACACCATGCACCTCTACCTCTTCGCCGCGAAGGGCGGCCGTCCGTTCGACGGGACGCAGGAGATCACCGTCACGGCGACCCAGAAGAAGAGCGGCGTCGGCCCGATCGCCGTCTCGATGCAGAAGACCGGCCCGGGGCACTACACGGCCGATCGCTTCCAGCTCGTGCCCGGCGGGACATGGACGTTCGACGTCGTCGACCGCGTGTCCGAGTTCGACCAGTACGAGACCAGCTTCACCGCCGAGGTCGGCCGGTGACCCATCATCTTCCCGTCCCACGCCCGCCTGAGGAGGCACCCACCATGCACCGCAAGCCCATCCTGGCCGCAGCGCTCGCCGCGCTCGCCGTCCTGGCCACCGCCGGCCCGGCGGCCGCGCACGTGACCGTCCAGCCCGACACCGCGACCGCCGGTGAGTACACCGTCATCGACGTCCGCGTCCCCAACGAGTCCGACGAGGCGAGCACGAAGACCATCGCGCTGCAGATGCCGCCCGGGTTCGCCGCCGCGAGCTTCCAGCCCGTCCCCGGCTGGGAGGTGACGGTCAAGAAGGAGAAGCTCGCCACCCCGATCGAGACCGACGACGGCCAGATCACCGAGGGCGTCACGCAGGTCACGTGGACCGGCGGCCGGATCCCGCCGGGCGGCTTCCAGGACTTCCCGCTGTCGGTGCTGATGCCGGACAAGGCGCAGACGCTGACCTTCAAGGCGGTCCAGACGTACACGGACGGCGAGGTGTCCCGTTGGATCGGCGCGCCCGACAGCGACGAGCCCGCGCCGACGGTCAAGCTGACCACCGCCGCGGCCGGCGAAGAGGCCGGGCACGGCGGCGGGGAGGACCACGCCGCCGCCGCCACGGGTGGCGAGGACGCGGAGCCCGCCGCGGCCGCCGAAGGGTCCGCGGCCGCTGCCGACGAGGGCCACGAGGAGAAGGCGAGCGAGCACGAGACCGACGGCCTGGCCGTGGCCGCGCTGATCGTCGGCGGGCTGGGCGTGCTGCTGGGCGCCGCGGGCCTGGCGTCCGGTCGCCGCCGGTCCACGCCGGCCTGAGCCCGTCCCGCCGCACCAACGCGCTCTTTCCCGAAGCCGGCTTCGGGGAAAAGCGCGTTCGTCGGCTTTAGGTGCGCGACACGCGCGCTTGACGCCCGGCTCAGCCGCCGGGCCTACCGTTTCCCGGAGCCACGTCCCACCGCATCGGAGTCCCACACCACCATGAGCGATCCCAACCTGAGCAAGAAGGACCGGCGCGACGCTGCCCGCGCCGAGCGCCAGGCGGCCGAGCAGGCCGCAACGGCGTCCGCCGCGCGCAAGCGGCGCCTGTCGATCCTCGGCGGCCTCGTCGGCGCGGCGGCCGCTGTGATCGTGGCGGTCGCCCTGGCCACGTCCGGCGGCGGCGACGACGACGAGCCGGCGGCCCCCGCCCCCACGTCCGCGGCCGTCGCCGGCGCCGCGGAGTCGTCCGAGATGCTCACCGGCGTGGCGCAGTCCGGCAACACGCTCGGCGACCCCAAGGCCCCGGTGACGCTGGTGGAGTTCGCCGACCTGCAGTGCCCGTTCTGCCGCGACTACGCCGTGCAGACGCTCCCGCGGGTCATCCAGGACTACGTCCGGACCGGCAAGGTGAAGCTCGAACTGCGCCTGCTGACCTTCCTGGGCCCCGACTCCGTCCGCGGCTCCCAGGTGGCCGCTCGCGCCGGCGAGCAGAACAAGCTCTGGAACTTTGTCGACCTCTTCTACCGCAACCAGGGCGAGGAGCAGACGGGCTACGGGACCGACGCGTTCCTGAAGAAGCTGACGGCCGGCGTCAGCGGGCTCGACAGCGCGAAGGTCTTCGCGAGCCCGGTCACCGAGACGGCGACCGAGGCCGACAAGGAGGCCGACTCGCTCGCCGCCGCCAACGGCGTCACCGGCACCCCGGCGATCCTGATCGGGAAGAGCGGCGGACCGCTGAAGGCTGTGGACGGCCTGACGTTCGACGACTCGGGCGCCGACTACGACCGGGTCAAGGCCGCCCTCGACGCCGCCCTGACCGGGTCCTGACGTCGTGGCCGACAGGACCCTCCGGCGGATCGCGCTCGCCCTGGGCCTGTTCGGCCTGGGGATCGCGTCCTACCTGACCTACGTCCACTACGCGGACATCAAGTCGCTGTGCGAGATCGCCCACGGCTGCGAGAAGGTCCAGAACTCCGAATGGTCCAAGCTCGCCGGGGTGCCGGTCGCGCTGCTGGGGCTCATCGGCTACGTCGGGATCCTGGCGTCCCTCTTCGTCCGCGGCGAGGCGGGCCTGCTCGCGGCCGCGGCGCAGTCGATCGTCGGGTTCGGGTTCAGCGCCTACCTGACCTACCGCGAGATCTGGACGATCGAGGCGATCTGCATCTGGTGCGTCGGCAGCGCGATCGTGACGACCGGCCTGGCGATCGTCACGACGGCCCGCCTGGTCAGAACGCAGCCGGCAGGGTCGACAGCAGCCCCCTGACGGTGTTACCCTACGTAGGGTGAAGAAGACCTCCCTCTACCTCGACCCGGAGCTCGACGAACGTCTGGCACGCCGCGCCGAGGAGGAGGGACTGTCGAAGGCGGAGTTCATCCGCCGCACGCTCGCCGGTGCCGTGACCCGCCCGAAGCGCCCCAAGCCGCAGGGCATCGGAACGATCACCGACGACGGTCCCGACTGGTGGTCGTCCGACGTCGATCGCGCCCTGCGCGAGAGCGGCTTCGGACGGTGACGCTGGTGGTGGACACGAGCTTCGTCCTGTCGCTGGCGATCGTCCGCGACGAGTTCCACGTCGCCGCGCGCGACTTCCTGCGCGACAGCGACGAGGACCTCGTCACGAGCCCGCTCGCCGTCGCCGAGATGGACCACCTGATCACGCAGCGCGGCGGCCCCGCAGCCCGCGACGTGCTGTGGGCCGACTTCGAGAGCGGCGCATACGGGGTCCGCTGGTGGGCAGACGCCATGAGCGAGACCTTGACGATCGCGCGCGATGCGCCGAAGGTCGGTCTTGCGGACGCCTCGCTCGTCGCCCTCGCCCGGCGTCTGCGCACCGGCCGGATCCTCAGCTTCGACAGCCACTTCGCCTCCTTTGACTTGACGCTCCTCCCCGAAAGGCCCTGACACAGATGTCCGAGAACCCGAACTCCTTCGACGCCAAGGCGACGCTCAGCGCCGCGGGCAAAGAGCTCACCATCTACCGCCTGGACGCGCTGCAGGCGAAGTACGACGTCGCGCGGCTGCCGTTCAGCCTCAAGGTGCTGCTCGAGAACCTGCTGCGGACCGAGGGCAACGGCGCGGTGACCGAGAAGGACATCGTCGCGCTCGCCTCGTGGGACGCGAAGGCGACGCCGTCCGAGGAGATCGCGTTCACGCCCGCGCGCGTGGTGATGCAGGACTTCACCGGCGTTCCCGCCGTCGTCGACCTCGCCGCGATGCGCGACGCGATGGCCGAGCTGGGCGGCGACCCCGCGAAGATCGAGCCGCTCGTCCCGGCGGAGCTCGTCATCGACCACTCCGTCCAGGTCGACCACTTCGGCACCCGCGAGGCGTTCGGGCAGAACGCGGCCCTCGAGTTCGAGCGCAACCGCGAGCGCTACCAGTTCCTGAAGTGGGGCCAGCAGGCGTTCGACACGTTCAAGGTCGTCCCGCCGGACACGGGGATCGTGCACCAGGTCAACCTCGAGTACCTGGCGCGCACCGTCTTCGTCAACGACAAGACCGGCGAGGCCTACCCGGACACGCTCGTCGGCACCGACTCGCACACGACGATGGTCAACGGGCTCGGCGTGCTGGGTTGGGGCGTCGGCGGCATCGAGGCCGAGGCGGCCATGCTCGGCCAGCCGATCCCGATGCTGATCCCGCAGGTCATCGGCTTCAAGCTCAAGGGCGAGCTGCCGGAGGGGACGACGGCCACCGACCTCGTCCTCACGATCACCGAGATGCTGCGCGCCAAGGGCGTCGTCGGCAAGTTCGTCGAGTTCTACGGCGCGGGCGTGAGCGCGCTGCCGCTGGCCGACCGCGCCACCATCGGCAACATGTCCCCCGAGTTCGGCTCGACCTGCGCGATCTTCCCGATCGACGCGGAGACGGTCCGCTACCTGAAGTTCTCGGGCCGGCCGGACGACCTCTGCGAGCTCGTCGAGGCGTACGCCCGCGAGCAGGGCCTGTGGCACGACGAGAACGCCGAGGAGCCCACGTTCACCGACACGCTGGAGCTCGACCTCGGCGACGTCGTCCCGTCGATCGCCGGCCCCAAGCGCCCGCAGGACCGCATCGCCCTCACCGACGCCTCGTCGGCGTTCGACGAGGCGATCAAGACGTACATGCCGTCCGGTGACGAGTCCGGGGGCAGCCAGGCCGGCGAGCGCGCCGTGGAGGACGAGGCTCCGCTGGCCACCGTCACCGCGAACCGGCGGAGCGCCGACGTCGCGCTGTCGACGGGCGCGAACTGCTCGCTGCAGGACGGCGCGGTCGTGATCGCCGCGATCACCTCGTGCACGAACACGTCGAACCCGTCGGTCATGCTGGCCGCCGGCCTGCTGGCCCGCAACGCGGTCGCCAAGGGCCTCGTCACCAAGCCGTGGGTCAAGACGTCGCTCGCGCCCGGGTCGCTCGTCGTCACCGAGTACCTCGAGCGCGCCGGCCTGATCGACGACCTCGAGGCGCTCGGCTTCCACAACGTCGGCTACGGCTGCACGACCTGCATCGGCAACTCGGGCCCGCTCCCGGACGAGATCAGCGCGGCCATCAACGAGCACGACCTGGTCGCCGTCAGCGTCCTCTCCGGCAACCGGAACTTCGAGGGACGCATCAACCCGGACGTGAAGATGAACTACCTCGCGTCGCCGCCGCTGGTCGTCGCCTACGCGATCGCCGGCTCGATGGACGTCGACCTGTACACCGACCCGCTCGGCCAGGACGACGCCGGCAACGACGTCTACATGAAGGACATCTGGCCGTCGACGGCCGAGATCGCACAGACGGTCGAGGAGGCCGTGCAGAGCGACATGTTCCACAAGTCCTACGCGACCGTGTTCGACGGCAGCACGGACTGGCAGGAGCTCGACGTCCCGTCCGGCGACCGCTTCGCCTGGGACCCGGAGTCGACCTACGTCCGGCACGCGCCGTACTTCGACGGCATGCCCGCCGAGCCCGAGGCCGTCACGGACATCACCGGGGCGCGCGTGCTCGCGAAGCTCGGCGACTCGGTGACGACCGACCACATCTCGCCCGCCGGCGCGATCAAGGCGGATGGCCCGGCCGGCACCTACCTGAAGGAGCACGGCGTCGAGCGCAAGGACTTCAACTCCTACGGCTCACGGCGCGGCAACCACGAGGTGATGATCCGCGGCACGTTCGCGAACATCCGCCTGCGCAACCAGCTCGCGCCCGGCACCGAGGGCGGCGTGACGAAGAAGGACGGCGAGGTGACCTCGATCTACGAGGCCTCCGAGGCGTACATCGCCGCGGGCGTCCCGCTGGTCGTGCTCGGCGGCAAGGAGTACGGCTCGGGCTCGTCCCGCGACTGGGCGGCGAAGGGGACCAACCTGCTGGGTGTCCGCGCCGTCATCTCCGAGTCGTTCGAGCGGATCCACCGCTCGAACCTCGTCGGGATGGGCGTCCTGCCGCTGCAGTTCCCCGAGGGCCAGACGGCGGACTCGCTCGGCCTCACCGGCGAGGAGGAGTTCTCGATCACCGGGTTCGCGGAGGTGCTGAACGACGGCGGCCTGCCGAAGACCTGTGCGGTCAAGGCCGGCGACGTCGAGTTCGAGGCGGTCGTCCGGATCGACACCCCGAAGGAGGGCGACTACTTCCGCCACGGCGGGATCCTGCAGTACGTCCTGCGCCAGATCGTCGCCAGCGACTGAGCGCCGCGCCGGTCACCGAACGGAATGGTTGCCGGGCAACCGTTTCGTTCGGCCGGAAGGCGTCAGGCGGGGCGCTCGCCCCGCTTGACCCGCTTGAAGGCGTGCAGGTCTGAAGCGATGTCCGCCTCCGGCGCGCGCACGACGTAGCGCGTGATGCGGCCGTGGTCCTCGGCGACGAGGACCCGGAGCGGCCACTGGTAGCGCTTGCCGTCGGTGCCCGTCGCCGTCGCGGTGCACACGAGGATCACGAGGTCGCCGACGACCTCCGCGCGGTCCAGGCCCATGTTCAGGTCGGGCGCGGCGGCCAGCGCGGCGGCGACGGTCCCGCGGAAGGCGGCGATGCCGGTTGCCGCCGTCGGCCGCAGGCCGAGCGCGACGGGGGTGAACAGGTCCACCTCCTCGTGCATGAGGACCTCGAGCTCGTCCAGCCGGCGCTCATTGAACGCCAGATGCGCCGCGATGATCACCTCGATAGAGGCGTGCTGCACGCGACCTTCGATCTCATCCGTCCCCTTCATCCTGCCTCCAACTCGCTCTGCCGACGTGGAAAAGACGCGACTGCTCCCGTGCGAGGAGTCTAGCCAGGATCCGGCCGCTAGCCTCACGGTTCATATGAGCCTCCCCTCCGTCCTGCAGGATCTCCTCCTCGCGCACGGCCCGTCCGGCCACGAGACCGCCCCGGCGAAGGTGTGGCGCGACGCCGCCGCGGCGTTCGCGGAGGTCGAAGTCGACCACATGGGCAACTCGACCGCCCGGGTCGCGGGGACGGCCGGCGGGCCGACCGTCGCGATCGTCGGCCACGTCGACGAGATCGGCCTGATCGTCACCCACATCGACGACAAGGGCTTCGTCTACTTCGAGAGCGTCGGCGGTTGGGACCCGCAGATCCTCGTGGGCCAGCGGGTCGCGCTCCACACCAAGGACGCGGTCGTCCCCGGCGTCGTCGGCAAGAAGCCGATCCACCTGCTCGAGGCGGAGGAGCGCAAGAAGGTCACCGAGCTGAAGGACATGCACATCGACATCGGCGCCGCGGACGGGGACGAGGCGAAGGGCCTGGTCCGGATCGGCGACACGGCCGTGATCGACGCGGTGCCCCAGTCGCTGCTCGGCGGGCTGACGGCCGCCCGCGCGATGGACAACCGCCTCGGCGCGTTCGTCGCGTTCGAGGTCGCGCGGCTGGTCGCGGAGGCCGGCGGCGCCCCCGGCGACGTCATCGCGGTGGCCGCCGTCCAGGAGGAGATCGGCCTGTTCGGCGCGGCGGCGAGCTCCTACCGCATCAAGCCCGATGCGGCGATCGCGGTCGACGTCACGTTCGCGACCGACACGCCGGGCAGCGACCACAAGAAGCTCGGCGAGCACCCGCTCGGCTCGGGCCCCGTCCTGACCCGCGGGGCGACGCTGAACCCGCGCCTGTTCGAGGCGCTCTACGACGCCGGGAACACCGCCGAGATCGCGTTCACCGTGAGCGCCAGCGGCGGCCGGACCGGCACGGACGCGGACTCCATGCACCACATGCGCGGCGGCATCCCGACGACCGTGGTCAGCATCCCGCTGCGGTACATGCACTCGCCCGTCGAGGTCATGAACGTGCAGGACGTCCTCGACACGGCGAAGCTCATCGCCGCGACGCTCCAGACGCTGAACGCGGAGACATCCTTCGCGCGCTGATCCCGTCAGCGGCCGGTCCGACCTGGACGGCGGGCTCCGCGGGCCAGGCCCACGCACATCGCCAGCAGCGCCGGGGCGCCCATCAGCAGGAACGTCCCGGCCACCCAGCGCGCGCCGCTGCCGTTGTCGCCGGGGACGTCGGGCGCCGCCGGCCCGTCACCGGCCACCAGCGCGGCCGCGCCCATGCAGGTGAACAGCAGGAAGAACCAGAGGCCGCCGATGGTCGCCGCCATGCCTGTCCCGCCCGGCGCCGCCTTGCCCAGGCCGTGCACGCGGGTGGCGATGAGGTAGATCCCGGCGAACGGCACCACGAAGATCGACAGGACCAGCGCCATCGCCTCGAGTGCGGTGTCGCCGGGACAGGGACGGACGTTGACGTACGGGCCGCCGTCCGAGCACGTCCCGATCTGCACGAGGTCGTAGATCCCGAGCGACGCGACGGTGACCGAGCCGGCGACCAGCGCGATCCCGAGGACGGTGCGGATCCAGTAGCGCGCCATCCCGTCAGCGCCCCAGCGCGTCGACGCACGCCTGCAGCCGCGCCGGCCGGTTGCCCGCGCGCCTGAGGCAGCGGTTCAGGCGCCGGCCGGCCGCGGGGTCGGTGACGATCGTCGTCCCGCCGACGCGGACGACCACGACGTTCGACTCCGGCGGGATCCGCACCTGGGTCCCCGGCCGCGTCGTCGGGCGGACGGGGGTGGTCGGCGTGGGCGCAGGGGTCGCCGCCGGCGTGGTGCTCGTGGTGGGGATCGGCTCGCCGAGGGGCGGCGCGACCGGCTCCGGATCGCCCGCGCGGCGCGACCGGGTCCCCGTCGCGTCGGCGGTCCAGTGCTGGTCGGCGATCGGGACCTCCTCGAGCGTCAGGTCCCAGGACTGCTGCTCCTGGTTCGCCGCGTAGCGCCAGTCGACGCGGACGATGCGCGCCGCCGGCCCGGTGGTGCTCAGCGCCGCCAGCACGAGCCGGCCCGGCGCGCCGGGGTCCAGGCGGGACAGCGCCGGCCCGGGCGCTGCGTTGGTCCCGGTGCGCGCCTCGACCACGTCGTAGGCAAGGTCGACGCCGAACGTGCGCTCGTGGCCCTCGGCGTCACGGACCTCGATGACGGCGCGGACGGGGGAGAGGTCGACGTCCGTGACCACCTCGTCGTCGTCGAGGCGTGCCGCCACCTTCGCGAACACCCGCTGCAGGTTCGCCTCGCGCAGCAACGACCGACCCTCGGCCCGGACGACCTCGCCGCGGCGGCCCTGCTCGACGGGGTCGCGGAGCGCGGCGCGCTCGGCGCGCCAGAGTCCGAGGCCGGTCGCGACGAGCGCCAGCGCCGCGACCACCAGGGGGATCCAGCGCTCGCCCCGGGGCGGGGTCCAGTCCGCCTTCCGGCGGTCGCGGTCGCCCTCGGTATCGCGGCCGGGCCCGGGGCCCCGCGGCCGGTCCCACTGCGGCGGCCCAGGCAGGGGATCGCCGCTGCCGTCGTCGCCGAACGCGCGGCGCGCATCGTCCGTCGAGGAGTTGTCCGGGGGCGCGACCATCTGCGCGGCGGACCGTACCGCGCCATCCCGGGCGTGCCGAGCAGATCGAGACGGGCTTGAGACCACCGCCCGCTCCCGGGCAGGCCGCTCAGGGGCGCAGCATGCCGTCCGCCGCGAGCTGGCGGTAGATGATCCCCGCGGCGATCCCGGTGCCGGTCTTGTTGAGGTGCACGCCGTCCGGCTCGCGGACCACGACGCTGCGGCCCTTGTAGGTGATCGACTCGGTCCACACGTCACCCGGGGAGATCACGTTGCCGATCTTGTCGATCACGATCACGCCGTCCGGGAACGTCTTCGCCGCGAGCAGGATGGCCGTGTTGACCGCGTGCCACTGCGCCGGGCGCTGCGGCCGGTCGGCGGTCGGCCGCGGCGCGGGCAGCAGCGCCCAGTAGACCAGGCTGTGGCCGTCGCGGGTGAACGTGCGCATGATCTCCCGCAGGCGGCGGCTGTACTCCGCGACCCAGGCGGGCCCGCAGCACACCGCCTCATTGCCCGCGTCCGTCGTCAGCGGCTCCGAGTCGCCGGCCGCGCCCAGCATCACGAACGTCACGTCCGGGCGCACGGCCTTGTTGATGACGCGGGCGTGGACGGGCCAGTTGACGAACTCGGGCTTGCTCACCCCGGTGCCGGGGTTCGGATCGCCGCGGACCGTCCCCCCGGTGGGCGCCAGCCGGCGCGCCAGGTCGTTGAAGATCCCGTAGGTCATCGAGTCGCCGGTGACGAGGACGCGCAGCGCCACGCCCCTGCGCACGCTGACGGTCCGCTGCACCGCTGACCCGAACGTCGGCTTCGCGCTGAGGGTCCAGGTCCCCTCGCGGGCCAGGCGGACCTGCGTCTTGTGCCGCAGCCGGCCCGGCGGGACACGCACCCGGCGACACCGCTCGAGGCCCGCGGCCGACGTCGCGCAGACGTCGGCGAAGTACCCCCCGAGCCGCCAGCGGTCGGTGAGGCGGACCGTCGTCGCCTTCCCGGGCCGCACACGGGCGGGGACGGCGACCATGGCTAGGCGGTGTGCACAGGACGGCGTGCGGACGACGGCGGTGGCGGTCCGCGGCGGCCCGTTCGTGCTCCCGCTGCGCGCGATGAACCGGCGCACGCTGCGGTCGCAGCGCCAGGTGGTGATGTCGGGGACGGTCGCCGAACCGGAGGTGACGGTGATCAGCTTGAGCGGGAACTCGCGGCCGCCGAAGACCTCGGACAGCTGGACCACGTCGCCCGGGACGCCGGTGACCGACAGCTCGATGTGTCCCGGGGCCGCGGCGCTGGCGGTCAGCGACATCGGGCGGGCCGGCGGGTCCTGGCTGTGGGCGACCGGCGCCACCACCGCGAGGGCGGCCGCCAGTCCGGCGGCCGCACACGCGCGCAGACCAGACGTGCCTCTGCCCAGGAAATCGGCCATTCGCGGGACAGCGTAGGCGAGATCCGGCGCGTCGCGAGCCGGTGCATGTCAGATGGCGCGCAGGTACGTAGGCTGCTCGGGTCCACGCCGCGCGCCGTGAAAGGCCATGCCCATGCTGCTGCTGTTCGACATCGACGGAACGCTGCTGATCCGGGCCGCGGAGGCGCACACCCGCGCGCTGCACGCCGCGATCGAGGAGGTGCACGGCGTACAGGCTCCCGATGCCTTCGTCCCGACCGCCGGCCGCACCGACCTCTCGATCATGCGCTCGCTGCTGCTGCTGTGCGGGGTGGACGCGCGCGCGATCGACGACGGCGCCGAGGCGACGAGCACCGCGGCGGCGATCGCCTACGCGCGGCTCTGCCCCGCCGACCTCAGCGCGCACGTCGCACCGGGGGTCCCGGATGCGCTCGACGCGCTGCTCGGGGCGGGCCACGTCCCCGCGCTGGTGACGGGCAACATCGAGTCGATCGCGCGGCTGAAGCTGCGTCGTGCCGGCCTGGGGGAGTGGTTTGCCTCAGGGCCCGGCGGGTTCGGGTCCGACCACGAGGACCGCTCCGAGCTGCCGGGCCGTGCCCGCGCACGCGCCGCCGGCGAGGGTGCGCGCCCGGTCCCGCGCGATCAGGCCGTCGTCATCGGCGACACGCCGCTGGACATCGCGTGCGCGCGGGCCGACGGCGTGCGCTGCGTCGGCATCACGACCGGCCCGCACGATCGCGCCGACCTGTCGGACGCCGACGCGGTCATCGACCGGATGGCCGAGCTCGAGGACGTCCTGGCCGGCTGGGCCTGACGCACGGCCCTGGCGGTTGCGATCAGGCCGCGAGCGACCAGTAGCCGTCCGCGCCCACCGGGTGCTCGACCGCCGCGCGCGCCAGCAGCTCGCGGGCGTCCGGGACGGACAGCTCGCAGATCGCGGCGACCTCCTTCGTCGCCAGCGGCTCACCGGCCCAGGCCAGCACCTCGGCGACGTCGTCCGTCGTGTCGCGGCGCTCCAGGCCGGGGGCCAGGTTCGCGATCAGCACCTCGTAGGCGAGCAGCGGCTGGAAGCCGGCGGCGACGACCGTGGAGTCCGGGGAGCCGTCGAGCGTCAGCTCGTACGACGGCGCCGTGTAGCGACGCCCGCCGGACCAGTCGGCCAGCTTGTGGTCCAGAGCCAGCGCGGCCGGGTGCGGATGCCGCGCGCGGTCCATGTCGTCCTTCAGCGCGGCGGCGACGTCGTCACCGGCCGCCCACTCGGCGAGCTGCGCCGGGTCCAGCCCCGCGTCCTCCGCCGCGGCCGCGAGCGTGTCCGGGTCGTCGAGCAGCGCGCCCGCGAAGCAGCGCACGCGGAGGGAGCGCAGGAGGGCCCGCATCGCGGTCGGCGCGTGCAGGCGGGCGGCGACCACCGAGCGACACGCCGGCACGGTCCCGGCCATGCGCGGCCGCAGCGCGGAGTCGATCGGCATCCCGTGGTCGGCGCCGATCTCCTTCAGCGCGCCGGACAGGACGTCGGCGGTGAAGCCCTTCGACTCGTAGTCCTCGCCCGACTCGGCCAGGCCGATCATCACGGGGGTCCACGCGAGCTGGTCCCCGTACACCCAGTCGAGCCGCCGGCGGGCCGGTTCGGCGCTGAAGGCCCACGGGCATCCGGGGTCGGTGAACTCGCTGATCTCGATCGTCGGCATGCGCACACCATAGAAAGACCGCGGACTGCGGTCCGGATGGCCGCGTGATCCGCGGCCGACCGGCTCCCGAATATCCAGGTGCATGTCGAAGATCGCCATCATCGGAGCCGGGATCGCCGGGCTCACCGCAGCGCACCGCCTGCACCCGGACCACGAGATCACGATCTTCGAGGCGGGCGCCTACGTCGGCGGCCACACGAACACGATCGACGTCCGCACGACGAGCGGCGACTGGGCGGTCGACACGGGCTTCATCGTCCTGAACGACCGCAACTACCCGAACTTCACCCGCTTCCTCGACGAGCTCGGCGTCGCGACGCAGCCCACGCACATGGGCTTCAGCGTGTCGTCCGACCATGAGGACTTCGAGTACGCCGGCACGCCGCGCGGGCTCGTGGCGCAGCCGGCCAACGTCGTGAATCCCAGGTACCACCGGATGATCCGGGACCTCCTGCGCTTCAACAAGGACATGCGCGCGCTGCTCGAGTCCGGTGAGGACGGTCCCTCCCTGGGCGAGTACCTCGACGCCGGCGGCTACAGCGAGTGGTTCGTCCACCGGCTGATCGTCCCCCAGGCCAGCGCTGTCTGGTCCGCCGACCCGGCCGGGATGTGGGCGTTCCCGGTCCGCTTCCTCGCCGAGTTCTTCCGCAACCACGGCATGCTCGGCTTCAAGGACCGGCCGCAGTGGCAGACGATCGTCGGCGGCTCGCAGCGCTACGTCGACGCCGTGACCCGGCCGTTCGCGGACCGCATCCACACATCCAGCCCGGTCGAGGCGGTCACCCGCCACGGCGACCACATCGCCGTCACGCCGCGCGGTGCGGAGTCCCAGCGCTTCGACGAGGTCGTCCTCGCCTGCCACGCCGACCAGGCGCGGGCCATGCTCACGAACCCGACCGACCTCGAGGACGAGCTCCTCGCCGCGTTCCCGTTCCAGGCCAACGAGGCCGTCCTGCACACGGACGCCTCGCTGATGCCGCGGCGGCGCACGTGCTGGCAGGCGTGGAACTTCCACCTGCTGCGCGAGCCCAAGCCGCTCACCACCATCACGTACGGCATGAACCACCTCCAGTGCCTGCCGGCGCCCGAGGACTTCCTGGTGACGCTCAACCTGACCGAGAAGATCGATCCGGCCAAGGTCATCGAGACGATCCAGTACGCCCACCCGATCTACACGCGGGAGGGTGTCGCCGCGCAGGCCCGCCACGGGGAGATCAGCGGCGCCGACCGCATCCACTATGCCGGCGCGTACTGGCGCTGGGGCTTCCACGAGGACGGCGTCGTCAGCGCGCTGAACGCCCTCGATCACCGCGAGCGCCACCTCCGGCAGGCAGTCCCGGCCTGATGGCCGGCACGGCAGAGACCCTCGCCCGCGGCGGGCGGCCGACCGAGGACGCGCGTCTGCGGTCGGCGCGTGCCGGTGCCGCCGACCGGCCCACCGCGAGCGCCATCTACGTCGGAACGGTCCGCCACCGGCGCCACGACCCGATCGAGCACGCGTTCACCGCGGCCGTCGGGATGCTGTACCTGGACCTCGACGAGCTGCACCTGCTCGAGCACCGCCCGCTGTGGTCCGCCACCCGCCCCGCCATCGGCCGCTTCCGGCGCGCGGACTACCTGGGCGACCCGGACGTCCCGCTCAAGCACGCTGTCGCCGCCGAGATCCGCCGGCAGACGGGGGCCAACCACCACGGCCCCATCCGGCTGCTCACGACCCCGCGCACGTTCGGCCGGGCGTTCAACCCGGTCAGCTTCTACTACTGCTTCGCCGCCGACGGCACGACGGTCGAGTTCGTCGTCGCCGAGGTGACCAACACGCCCTGGGGTCAGCGTCACAGCTACGTCCTCGACGCCCGCGCGAACCGGCGCCAGACGACGCTCGAGCAGGAGTTCGACAAGGTCTTCCACGTCTCCCCGTTCATGGGGATGGACCACCGCTACGCGTGGTCGCTCACGGTGCCCGGCCCGACGCTGTCGGTGAACATCGACTCCGCGACGACCGGACCGGACGCGCATCACGCGTTCGACGCGACGCTCAAGCTGCACCGCCGTCCGCTGACCGACGCAGGCCTGCGCCGCCTGCTCCTGCGCTTCCCCTTCCAGACGCTTCGCACGGGCCTGCTCATCTACGGGCACGCCGTGCGCCTGAAGCTCAAGGGGGCGCCGTACTTCGCGCACCCCGAGGGCACCAAGCCGCCCCTCCTGACCAAGCTCCGCCGATCCAATAAGGCCTCCGCGCGATGAACGACAAGCACGCACGCTTCCTGCTGCACCAGCTCCTCTCCCGGACCCAGGACGGCCAGCTGACCGTCGAGGAGGACGGGGTGGTGCGCAGCTTCGGCCAGCCCACCGGCGCGGAACCGCTGCGTGCCCACATCACCGTCAACGACCCGAAGTTCAACCAGTCGATCCTCAAGGGGTCGCTCGGCCTCGGGCAGTCGTACATGGACGGCCTCTGGGACGTCGACGACATGGTCACGCTGATCCGCATCGCGGCCCGCAACGTGCACCGCTTCGATGAGCTGCGGCGGACGTTCCGCCCGGTGCTGGCCCCCCTGCAGTCGGCGGTGAGCCTGGCCCGGCGCAACACGATCGAGCGCTCGCGCGAGCAGATCTCCGCGCACTACGACCTCGGGAACGACCTCTACGAGCTGTTCCTGGACCCTTCGATGATGTACTCGGCCGCCGTCTTCGACACGCCCGACACGCCGCTTTACGACGCGCAGATCGCGAAGCTCGACCGCATCTGCCAGAAGCTCGCGCTGAAGCCGGGCGACCGCCTGCTGGAGATCGGCAGCGGCTGGGGCGCGCTCGCCGTCCACGCCGCCGGGAAGTACGGCGCCCGGGTGACGACGACCACGATCTCCACCGAGCAGCACGCGCTCGCCGTGGAGCGCGTCAAGGCCGCGGGGCTGGAGGACCAGGTCACGGTCCTCCTCCAGGACTACCGGACGCTCACCGGCACCTACGACAAGCTCGTCTCGATCGAGATGATCGAGGCCGTCGGCTGGCGGGACTTCCCGACGTTCTTCCGCGTGTGCGGCGAGCGCCTGGCCGACGACGGCGTGATGCTGCTGCAGGCGATCACGATCGACGACCGCGCCTACGACGTCGAGAAGGCGGTCAAGTCGTTCATCAACCAGCTGATCTTCCCGGGCGGCTGCCTGCCGTCGGTCGAGATCATCTCGCGCAACACCGCCCGCCAGAGCGACATGCGCATCGTCCAGCTCGAGGACATCACCGAGCACTACGTCACAACGCTGAAGCACTGGCGCGGGACGTTCGAGGCCGCGACCGAGCAGCTCGAGGAGCGTGGCTACGACGAGCGGTTCCGCCGCCTGTGGCGCCTGTACCTCTCTTACTGCGAGGCCGGCTTCGCCGAGCGCCGGATCCAGGACGTGCAGCTCCTGATCGCGAAGCCGAAGTACCGCGACGAACCGGTCTGGGCGCTCGACAGCCCGTCGGGCGACGAAGGTGAGCGTGCTCGCGGGCCGCACGCGCTGCCCGAGCCGGCGGACGACGCCGACGCGGTCGCTGCCTAGACGACGCTCCCGCCGCGGTTGACCGCGGAACCGCTTCGTGACACAGTGGCCGTATGTCCGCGACTGTACATTCGGCATGAGCGCGCTCCTCGATACCGCAGCAGCGCTGCCGGTCGGCGCCGCGCCGTCGCCGGCCGGGCCGGCGACGCAGGCCGACCTCGACCGGCCGGGCCCGCCCGAGATCCCGCTGCCGAAGCACCTGCAGGTCCTGCGGTTCAACATCCGCCAGACCGAGTTCGTCTTCAAGTGGCGCCGCGAGCTGGGGGACACGTTCCGCTTCAACGGCATGGTCGCGGGGCGTCCCGTCATCACCTGCCACCCGGACCACGTCCGGTCGCTGTTCACGGCGAAGCCCGAGCTCGTCCCCACCCTGGTGTCCGAGTCGCCGCTGCGGCCGATCGTCGGCCCGGCCTCCGTCCTGACCGCGAACGGGCCGCGGCACCTGCGCCAGCGCCGCCTGCTGCTGCCGCCGTTCCACGGCGAGGCGATCGAGCGCTACACGCAGATGATCGCCGACGTCTGCGATCGGGAGATCGCGCAGTGGCCGATCGGCGAGCCGTTCGCCGTCGCCCCGCGCATGCAGTCGGTCACGCTCGACGTGATCATGGCCGGGATCTTCGGCATCGAGGGCGACGTCCCCGCCGGGACGCCCGAGCACCGCTTCCGCCGCGCGATCGAGCACCTGACGACGATGTCGACGACACCGGTCGCGCAGCTCGGCGAGCTGCTGAACGTCGGCAAAGCCGAGCCCGTCGGCTTCCTCAAGCAGGGCGTCCGGCTCCTGGACGCAGTCACGTACCCGATCATCAAGGCCCGCCGCAAGCTCGACGACCTCGAGACCCGCACGGACATCCTGTCGATGATCATGTGCGCGCGGACGGAGGACGGCGACCTGCTCTCCGACGAGGAGCTGCGCGACGAGCTGCTCACGCTCGTGCTGGCCGGCTTCGAGA
This sequence comes from Paraconexibacter sp. AEG42_29, assembly GCF_040581415.1. Taxonomy (NCBI): domain Bacteria; kingdom Bacillati; phylum Actinomycetota; class Thermoleophilia; order Solirubrobacterales; family Paraconexibacteraceae; genus Paraconexibacter; species Paraconexibacter sp. AEG42_29. Next base: position 465,176 of record NZ_CP114014.1, read on the forward strand.
CCACCGCCAACTCGCTCTCGTGGACGCTGGAGCGCTTGGTGCGCACGCCGGACGCCTACGAGCAGCTGCGCGCCGCGGTCCGGGAGGGCGACGACGCCGCCGGCCACATCGAGCGCGCGCTGCAGGAGGGCATGCGCGCCCGGCCGGTCATCCCGATGATCGGCCGCCGGCCGAACGTGGCGTGGCGCCTGGGCGACTTCGCGGTCCCGGCGGGGACGCCGATCACGATGTCGATCCTGCTGCTGCACCACCGCGAGGACCTCTACCCGGACCCGTTCGCGTTCCGCCCGGACCGCTGGGTCGGCCGCAAGCCGGGGACCTACGAGTGGATCCCGTTCGGCGGCGGGACGCGGCGCTGCCTCGGTGCGGCGCTCGCGATGGCCGAGCAGCGCGCCGTTCTCGACGCGGTCATGCGGCGCCTGGACCTGGCGGCCGACCGTCCCGAGGCCGAGCATGCGCAGCACCGCAACGTCACCATGATCCCGGCGCGCGGGGCGCGGATGATCGTGCGCTCGCGGTCCTGAGGCCTGGGCCGCTGAACCGGGTTCCGCGGCCCGGCGTAAAGATGGGGGAGATGTCAGTCGCCTACGACCGCAGCGGGACGGGCCCGCCGCTCCTGCTGATCCACGGCCTCGGCGGCGAGCGCCACATCTGGGAGCCCGTGCTCGAGCACGTGACGCCGGAGCGGGACACGATCCGCGTGGACCTGCCGGGCTTCGGGGACTCTCCCGTCCTGCCCAAGGGGACGAAGGCGACGCCGTGGGCGCTCGCCGCCGGGATCGCGGAGCAGCTCGACGAGCTCGGTCTCGACCGGGTGCACGTCTGCGGCAACTCGCTCGGCGGCTGGGTGGCGCTCGAGCTGGCGAAGGCGGGTCGCGCGCTCAGCGTCACCGGGATCGGGACCGCGGGCCTGTGGCGCGGGCCGCTCGCGCCGAAGCCGTACCTGATGCGGAACGTCTCCCGGGCGCTGCGCCCGGCGTTGCCGGCGCTGCTGCGCGCGGGTGGCGTGCGCCGGTTCGCGCTGCTCGGCTCGGTCGCCCACCCCGAGCGGATCCCGGTGGAGGCGGCCGTCCGGATCGCCGTGGCGTACGCGCGGTCGCCCGGGTTCGTGAACGCCAGCAACAACATGCGGGCCAACCACTTCACCGGTGGCGAGCAGGTCCAGGTCCCCGTGACGATGGCCTGGTGCGAGCACGACCGCCTGATCGCGCGCCCGCGCAAGCTGCCGTTCCCGGCGCGGGAGACCGTGCTCGAGGACTGCGGCCACGTGCCGATGTACGACGATCCGGTGGCTGTCGCGCGGGTCGTCCTGGCGGGCAGTGCGGAGCCCGCTGTCCGGGCGAGCACCGCCCGGGCGTAGGCCGAGCCGCTACGGTTCGGCCCATGCCGCCCCGCCTGTCCGTGCCCGTCGCGTGACCGCATCCACGTCCGCGCCTGCCCTCGTCGTCGAGGACCTGACGAAGGTCTACAAGGGCCGCACCGTCGTCGACAAGCTCTCCTTCGAGGTCCTACCCGGCCGGGTCACCGGCTTCGTCGGCCCGAACGGCGCCGGGAAGACGACGTCGCTGCTGATGATCCTCGGCCTGGCCGAGCCCGCCGGCGGGACCGCGCTGTTCGACGGCCGCCCGTACCGGCAGATCGAGCGGCCGCTGAACGCCGTCGGCGCCGTGCTCGAGATCGCCAAGGGTCACCCCGGCCGCAGCGGCCGTGACGAGCTGCGCTGCCAGGCCGCGACGCACGACATCCCGGACAGCCGCGTGGACGAGCTGCTCGACCTCGTCGGGCTCGCGGACGCCAAGGGCCGCCGCAGCGCGGAGTACTCGCTCGGCATGCGCCAGCGCCTCGCGCTGGCGGGGGCGATGCTCGGCGACCCGCCGATCCTGATCCTCGACGAGCCGCTGAACGGCCTGGACCCCCAGGGCATCCGCTGGATGCGCGCGTTCATGGCCGACCAGGCCGAGGCTGGCCGCGCGATCCTCGTCTCCAGCCATCAGCTGACCGAGCTGCAGCAGGTGGCCGCCGACATGGTGGTCATCGACAAGGGCCGCATGATCGCCCAGGGCCCCATCACCGACCTGGTCTCGAAGTCCGAGACGGGCTCGTGGGCGCGCTGCACCGATCCCGAGGCCCTCGAGCGCGCGCTCGCCGACGCCGGGTTTGCCGTGTTGCGCCAGGACGGCGACGGCCTGCGCGTGACCGGCGCCAGCGGCGTGCAGATCGCGACCGTCGCCCTCGAGCATGGCCTGCTCGTCACGGAGCTGTACCCCCTGGTCGCCAACCTCGAGCAGACCTTCTTCGACCTCGTCGACGGCAAGGAGGGCCCGGCATGATCCGCCTCATCCGCGTGGAGCTGCTGAAGCTCATCACGACGAAGCGCACGACCGGCATCTTCCTCGCCGTGAGCATGGGTCTCTGCCTGCTCATCTCGCTGCTGAACCTGCTCGCCAGCGACGACATCGACACGAGCCAGGACATCCTCGACGTGCTCGGCGGCGCCCAGGTCTCGGCGCTGTTCGTCGTCCTGATCTTCGGCGCCGTGAACATGGGCGGCGAGGCCCGGCACGGCACGCAGGTCGCGACGTTCCTCGCCACGCCGGTGCGCTGGCGCGTCATCGTCGCCAAGTCGATCGCGCACGCGCTGGCCGGCGTCGCGGCGGGTGCGCTCAACGTCCTCGTCGGCCTCCTCTGCATCGCGCTGTTCGCCGACGCGCCGTGGCCGTCCGGCGGCGACCTGTGGCTGCAGATCCTGGGCGGCACGGTCGGCGGCGCGCTGATCGGCTCGTTCGGCGTCGCGATGGGCGCCGTCCTGCGCAACCAGGTCGCGGCGGTGGCCGGCACGCTCGTCTACCTGCTGGTCGTTGAGCCGCTCCTCGGCAGCTTCATCGACTTCTTCGCCGACTACGGCATCTTCGCGAGCCTCGGGACCGTGGCCACGGCCGGCGGCAGCGACGGCATCGCCCAGGGCACGGGCGGGATCGTGCTCCTGGTGTGGATGTTGTCGCTGACCGCGCTCGGGGCGTACGTCGTCGAGAAGCGCGACATCCGCGGCTGAGGCCGGGCCGCCGCCCGTCTGCGTCATCTGACGCGGCGGGCGGGAAATCCGCGTCCGGGCTGCGGCCGGGCCGTTACCGTCGTGAACGGGACACGGCCACGGGAGGCGGGGCGGATGGGGGCAGGCATGCTGGTGCGGGTACGACTCGGCGCTGCGGCACTGCTGGTGCTGACGGGGCTCACGCTCGCGCTCGGCGGGACGCAGGCCGCGTACGCCGATCCCCCGGTTCCGACCGATCAGCTGGCGGCCGAGGTCAACGCGTACCGCACCGCCCGCGGCATCCCGGCGATGGCGGTCGACGCGCGCCTGTCGGCGTCGTGCGCCGCGCACGTCGAGTACCTGCTCGCGAACGGCGGGCTGGCCAAGCTCGAGGACCCGCACACCGAGCTCCCCGGAAGGCCCGGCTACTCCGACCTGGGGAAGGAGGCGGCCGGCGACTCGATCCTCGGGTACTCGCTCATGAACGGCGGCCGGCCGTTCTTCCGTGCTCCGGGGCACCTGTACTTCTTCCTGCACCCGCTCGCCGTCCGGGTGGGCGTCGCCGAGCGCACCGACGTCGTGAACGGCGAGCGCATCACCCAGTCGTGCATGCGGTCGGCGTTCGCGGATGCCGCCGGGCAGCGTCCCGTCGCGGCTGCGCCGCGGATGTACAGCGTGCCGCGCGACGGGGCGACCGGCGTCGACGTCGCCCTGAGCGCGGCTGAGGGCCCGACGATCCCCGCCTTCGAGGCGGGCCTGACGCCGAACCCCACCGGCCCCTACCGCGCCGGCGAGCACGTCCTGCTGTGGCACGACGACGTCGACGGCAAGGACCTCGGGTCGATCTGCCGCAGCGCGATGCTGGGCCCGGGCGGCCAGCCGATCCAGGCGCCCGCGAGCCGCGCGATCATCGTCCCGGCCAAGCCGCTGCTCGCCGGGGCGACGTACACAGCGCTCGCCACCATGAGCACCGCGCGCGAGTGCGGTGCCGTCCAACGGACCGCGGCGACGTCCTTCACGACGGCGCCGCGGCTGCCGGCGACCGCCGACGCGTACGTGAGGTTCGGCGAGCCATACGCGAAGGACGGCAAGACCTTCGCGGACTCCGAGGTGGCGGAGGAGATCAAGCTCGTCCGTGGCGAGCTGATCGGCCGCTACCTGCCGGGCGGGTTCCAGTTCGACCTCAGCGGCAACTGGGAGTACCCGACCAGCTGGGAGCTCAGCAACACGCAGCCGGGGGAGACGTTCTCCGCGCGCTACACGAGCAGGCGCATCGAGCTCGGCGAAGGGTGCTACGGCGCGGCGCTGATCGTCGGGTCGTGGACCCGGTCGCAGGACGGGAAGTCCTACGTCCGCAACGCGCCGACGTTCGAGGCGCTCGGTGATGCGGACTGCAGCGCGGCGCCGGTGGCCGGGCCGCCCGCGCCCGCGTCCGGTGCCCCCGGCCAGATGGTCCGCATCGACGGCGCGGGCCTGGCCAAGGCGACCGCGGTGAGCTTCGGCGGCGTTGATGCGACGGCCTGGACGCGCGACGGCGAGGCGCTCCTGGTCAGCGTCCCGAGCGGGGCGCGCACCGGGCCGGTGATCGTCACCGCGCCGACGGGGACGGCGACCGCGACCGCGACGTTCACCATCACTGAGGATCGGACCCCGCCCGATACCCGCGTGGACCTCGCGCCGCCGGCCGCGACGTCCGCACCCACCGCGTCGATCGCGTTCGCCGCGAGCGAGGCCGGGTCGAGGTTCACCTGCCGCACCGACGGCCGGTGGCCAGAGCCGTGCACGTCGCCGCTCCGTCTCGAGGGCTTGGCGGACGGCCCGCACAAGCTGCTGGTCTGCGCCGTCGACGCCGCGGGCAACTCGGACCTGTCGCCCGCCACCGCGGTTTGGTCGCAGGGGGGCGGTACGCCCCCGGCCGCGTCATTGTCGGACACATGCTTCCCGGGCTTCGACGCGCCTCCGAAGCCGCGACCCGATCCTTGCGCGGCGGGGTCGCCCTGCGACACGCCGCCGCGGACGCCTGCCGCCGGGGTCCTCAAGGTCGGGACCGCGGTGCTGCGCCGGGCCACCGGGCAGTTGGGCCTCGGGACGCTGACGGTGCCGGCCCTCTCGAAGGTGCGGATCGAGGCCACCCTGACCGCGGGCGGACGCCGGACCGTGATCCGGCCGGTGACCGTCACCGTCGTGGCCCGGCGCGCGAAGGCGCTCAGGCTGACCGTCCCGAAGGCGGCCCGCGCGCGCTTCAAGCGCGTGCGTCAGGTCAGCGTCAGGCTGTCGCTCCGGATCGCGCCGGCCAAGAAGGGCAGCAAGGTCACGCGGGTCACGCGGACGTTCAAGGTCCGCGTCGCGCGGTAGCGGCCCGACCGGGGCTCCCGGCGGCCGCGTGCGCTGCGGTGACCAGCGCCTCGCGCACCGCGACGAGCGCCGGACGGTGCGCCCCGGTCCGGCGCGTGAGCGCCTGCACGTCGCGGCGGATCGCGCCCTCGGCGGGGGTGCGGGCGACGACCGAGGTGTCGTTCCCGGTCCGGATCAGGTCCGGCAGCAGCGTGATCGCCCCGATCGTGCGCACCAGCTCCAGCAGCACGAGCAGGTCGTTGGTCGTGTGGCGGACCGTCGGCTCGAAGCCGCCCAGCGCCCGGCAGGTGCCGAGGACCATGGCGTGGTGGGCGGTGCCCGGCTGCGCGGCGCACCACGTCTCACCTGCGAAGGCCGCCAGCGACGGGCGCCGGCGGGTGCGGGCGAGCGGGTGGCCCGCCGGGAGGATCAGCCGGACCTCCTCGCGCAGGAGGGTCTCGCGGTGCAGGTCGGCGTGGCGCTCACGCGGCAGGCCGTCGTACTCGTCCTGGATCAGGACGTCGAGGCGGCCGCGCCGGAGCCCCGGCAGCGCCTCCTCCACCTCGGCCTCGACCAGCTCCACGTGGACGTCGGGATGCGCGCGCCCGACCGCCGCCGACGCCGGGATCACCACCTGCAGCATCGCCGTCTGGAACCCCGCGATGCGGATCGTGCCCGCGACGGTGTGCGCGGCGCGCTGCAGGTCGGCCTCCGCCTCCTCTGCCGCCGCGAGCAGAATGCCCGCGTGCCGTGCGAGCAGCCGGCCGGCGTCGGTGAGGCGGACGCCCCGTCCGGCTTTCGCCAGCAGCCGCGCGCCGGCCTCGCGCTCGAGGACCGCCAGCTGCTGCGAGACCGCGGACGGCGTGTACCCGAGGGCGGCCGCCGTCCCCGCGACCGTCCCGACGGCCTCCAGTTCGCGCAGCATCCGAAGGCGTCCGAGGTCGAGCATCGTGAAGCAAAGCTACTGAGTGATCGGTGCGAACGGGCGCTGGACGTGAACAGTCATGGCTGCGAACGTGGGGCCGGTGAAGGGCGTCCTCCTCTGCCTGTTGTCCGCCGTCGGGTACGCGACCCTCGGGGTGTTCGGCAAGCTCTGCTACGACGCGGACGTCGGCGTCCTGACGCTCCTGACCATCCGGTTCGGGCTCGCGGCCGCCGGGTTCGCGGTCCTGACCCGGGCGGTCGAACGCCGATCTCCGCCGCGGGCTCCGCTCGGTCGCCACGTGGTCCTGACGGCGCTCGGGATGGGCGCGCTCGGCTTCTCGGTGCAGTCCGGGCTGTACTTCGGGGCGCTCGGCCACATCGATCTGTCGCTGTTGTCGCTGCTGCTCTACACCTACCCGGCCTTCGTGACGATCGCCGCCGTCGCGCTCGGCCGCGAGGTCGTCACCCGCCGCCGCGTGATCGCCCTCACCGCCGCGTCCGCCGGGGTCGCGCTCGTGCTGATCGGCGCCGGGGGGTCGGACGCAGACGCGATCGGCGTCGCGATGGCCGTCGGCGCGGCGCTCGTCTACACGACGTACATCCTGATCGCGGACGGCGTGATCGACGACGCGCCGCCGCTGCCGTTCAGCACGCTGATCATGACCGGGGCCTTCGCGACGCTGCTCGTCGCAGCGCTCGTCAGCGGGGAGCTCGACTTCGGCTTCGCACCCGAGGCATGGGGGTGGCTGGCCGCGATGGCGGTCTGCTCGACCATCGTTCCCGTCCTCGCCTTCTTCGCGGGCCTGCGGCACGTGGGCCCGTCGAACGCGTCGATCCTGTCGACGTGCGAGCCGCCCGTCACGGTGCTGCTGGCGCTGCTCGTCTTCGGCGAGCGCCTCGGTCCGGTCCAGCTGGCCGGGGGCGCGCTGGTGGTCTCCGCCGTCGTCCTCCTGCAGGCGGCGGTCCGGCGCGAAACGGCTGCACCGGCGCCGGTTCCGGCGCCGGCCGCCGCCGACCGCGTCCCGCACCTGATTCCTGGATAGGCTCGCCCGCATGGGAAATCTCGGAGGTGTGGCGTCGGCTGAGGTCGACGCGCCGATCGATGTGATCTACGCGCTGCTGGAGGACGTCGCGATCGCCCCGGAGTGGCAGTCGGGGCTGCTCGAGATGACGGTCCTCAAGCGCGACGCGCAGGGCCGTCCGCTGCGCTGCAAGACCTCGAGCGACGCGAAGGTCCGCGTGATCAGCACCGAGGTCGAGTTCAGCTACGAGCCCGGGACGGCCGTGCGCTGGAAGCAGGTCAAGGGTGACCTCAAGAGCCTCGTCGGCGCGTGGGAGCTGCAGGACCTCGGCGGCGGGCGGACCAAGGTGACCTACCGCCTCAACGGCGACCCGGGCCGCGTGCTCGGGATGATGGTCCGCGGTCCGGTCGAGGGCCGGATCCGCGAGAAGATGGTCGACGTACGGCCGGGCGAGGTCGTCGCCCGGCTCGCCGCCGGCTGAACTATGCGGCCGCGTCCGGCGGCGTCATCCACTGCACGAGCTGCAGGACGACGCCGTTCGGGTCGGTCACCTGGAAGTAGCGCTCCCCCCAGGGCTCCGTCTCGATCGGGGTCGTGATCGACACGCCCTCGGCCTGAAGCCGCGCGTACTCCTCGTCGATCGCGTCGACCACGAACGCGACCAGCAGGCCGTCGGCATCGTGGCCGGCGAGGGCAGCGGGCTTGAAGCTCGCGAGCCCCGTGCGCAGGTAGGCGATGTTGAACCCGGCGTCCGGGCGCCCGACGGCCACGAAGCCGTCGGCGGACATCTCCTCGACGAAGCCGAAGTGATCCTGGATGAAACGGGCGGAGGCCGCGGGGTCGCGGACGTTCAGGGACAGGGCGGAGGCGGTGATCTTCAAGAGGGCTCCTGACGGTTTCGATCGAGCGTTACTCCGTACACTGTACAAAGATATGCCGTGCGACGATTTCGAGGTGAGCCACGACAGCACCGGCACCGCGCCGGCGGACCGCACGCTGGCGTTGCTGTGGGCCGACGCCGAGGGCGCCCCCGACGCCGCGGCCACCACCGCGCCGGCCCCGCGGCGCCGCGGTCCGCAGCCTCGCCAGAGCGTCCCCGCGATCGTCGATGCCGCCATCACGCTCGCCGACGCCGACGGCCTCGCGGACCTGACCATGAGGCGGCTGGCGGTGAGCGTCGGCGTCGCGCCGATGACGCTCTACACCTACATCCCGGGCAAGGCCGAGCTGCTGGACCTGATGCTCGACACGGTGTACCGGCGGATGGAGCGCCCCCCATGGTCTGCCGGCGCGGGCTGGCGCGAGCGCCTGGCCCTGGTCGCGGCGGCGAACCGCACGCTGCTGGCGGCGCACCCGTGGGCGATCGGCCTGGGCACGACCCGCCCCCCGCTCGGTCCGGGGGTGATGGCGAAGTACGAGCACGAGCTGGCGGCGCTCGACGACGCGGGCCTCGACGACGTCGCGCGGGACGCGGCGCTGACGTTCCTGCTCGGGTTCGTGACGGCAGCGGCCCGCGCGGCGGTCGATGCCGCCGCTGCGGTCGCGGGCTCGGGGGTCGACGACGCCACGTGGTGGGCGGCGAACGGCCCGCTCCTGGCGCGCGTGCTGGACGCCGAGCGCTACCCGCTCGCGGTGCGGGTGGGGGCGGCGGCGGGGGCCGCCCAGGGCTCGGCGGCCGATCCGGCGGCGGGCTACGCCTTCGGCCTCGAGCGGGTGCTGGACGGGCTGCAAGCGCTGATCGAGCGGTCGCCGGCGGGGTGAGCGCTGCCGCCGTGCCTGCGCCGGGGCTGGTGGTCGGGGGTCGGTGGCGCTGACGCTGCGGGCCTGGTGGTGGGGGGTTGGTGGCGCTGGCGACCGTGGGCCTGGTGGTGGGGGGTCGGTGGCGCTGACGCCGGGGGCCGGGCTGGTCGTGGTGGCTTTGGGAACTGCGGGCCGTTGACGGCGGTGGGCGCTGGGAGGCTGCGGGGGCTCGAGTGCGGGGCGTGCGGCGGGCGGCTGGCAGGGCGGGCGGGGCAAGTGGTGGATCGCACGGCTCCCGGCCGGGTGGGATGCCACTGGCTGCTGCCGGGCGGGACTCGTGGTGGATCGCACGGTCCCCAGGCGGGTGGTACGCCATCTGCCGCCGCCGCCCCGGCGGCCTGGCACGCTCGGAGGATTCGGCGGGCCTGACCCGCGGGAGCCTCCACGCAGGCGGGCCGGACTAGACGCTCGGAGGATTCGGCGGGTCAGGCCCACCAGACCCGCCGCGCGTCGCCGTTGCCCTTGCCCTTGCCCTTGCCCTTGCCGGGCTTGCCACCCGACGAGCAACCACGTCGTGGCGCCCCAGCCGCGGAGGGCCATGACCGATCGCCCGCCACCCCCGGCACCACAGCCCCACTGAGCGCCGGAACAGCGGTCGTCAGACTCCCGCCGGGCGGTAGGTGCCGAACGACCAGGAGTTGCCGTCCGGGTCCCGGACGCTGAAGTGCCGGCCGCCGTAGTCCGCGTCGTAGGGCGCCCGCTCGTCCGTCGCCCCCGCAGCGATCGCCTGCTGGTACAGCGCGTCCACCTCGGGACCGGCCTGCACCACCCAGTAGATCGAGGAGCCGCCCAGTGGCTGATCGACGCCGTCCTCCTGACCGGTGCCGCACATGAACATCGCGCCGCCGATCGTGAGCTCGGCGTGGTCGACGCTGTCCCCCGAGTCGGGGTAGGCGGCGACGACGACCGCGCCGAACGCGGCCTCGTAGAAGTGCATGGTCTCGCGCGAGCTGATGCGCAGGGCGGGGATGGCGACGGCGGTGGTGGTCATGGACAGCACGCTACGCCGCGCCGGCGCCCCCGTCTTGCACAAATGTGACCGCCCCGACCGCCGCGACCCGACGGGCACCGGACCGGGTGATGAATCCCGGTGTGGGTGCCTGGGGGAGGGGCACGTCAGAGGTGGAAGCCCGCCGTGCCCCGCTCGGCCATCAAGGTCGTCGGCGTGGCGCCGGAGAAGGCGCGCAGCTCGCGGGTGAAGTGCGCCTGGTCGGAGAAGCCGCAGGCCGCGGCGATCCGCCCGAGCTCGTCGTCGCCGCAGCGCAGCCGGTCGACCGCGCGCTCGAACCGCAGCAGCCGGCCGTACGTCTTCGGCGTCATCCCCACGTCCTCCCCGAACCGGGCGGCGAGGTGCCGGCGGCTGCAGCCGATCGCGCTGACCAGGTCGCCGATCGGGACCTGCCCGCCCGTCGCGACCAGGCGTCGCCAGGCCCACTCGACCTCGGGCGACAGGCGCGGGGCGCTGTCGAAGCGGCGCAGCAGGAAGCGGTCGAGGACCGCGAAGCGCGCCGGCCAGCCGACGGCAGCCGCCAGCTCGTCCACCAGCAGCACCGCGTCGCGGCCGAGCAGGTCGTCGAACGCGACGATCCGGTCCGTGAGCTCCCGCCCGGGCACGCCGAACAGCGCGCGGGCACCGAGCGGGGTGAGGTCGAACTGCAGCGAGCACGCGTAGCCGCGGTGCTCGGCCACCACCGGCCGGTCGATCAGCCCGCCGACGAACGACGTGAAGCGGGTCAGGGGGACGTCGTTCGCCACGCCCTCCCCGAGCCACCACGCGTCCTCCAGCGCCAGGATGACCGCGACGCCGCCGAACGGCAGCTCCCGCCGGCGGATCGGCTCCGGCGACCACTCCCGGAACCCGCTGTAGGACTGCACGTGCGAGCGCAGCAGCGGGTGCGGCGCCCGGGCGACGTGTTCGATCCCGCTCGCCGCCGCCGTGCTCACCGCACCCGCCCCGCTCCCGCCGTCAGTTCCGCGTGAGCTTCTTGTACGTGAGGCGGTGGGGACGGTCGGCCGCGTCGCCGATGCGCTCGCGCCGGGCCGCTTCGTAGGCCTCGAAGTTGCCCTCGAACCACGTCACCTGCGAGTCGCCCTCGAAGGCGAGGACGTGCGTCGCGATCCGGTCCAGGAAGAACCGATCATGCGAGATGACCACCGCGCAGCCGGAGAACGAGAGCAGCGCCGACTCCAGGGCGGACAGCGTCTCGACGTCCAGGTCGTTGGTCGGCTCGTCGAGCAGCAGCAGGTTGCCACCGCGGCGCAGCAGCTTCGCGAGCTGCACGCGGTTGCGCTCGCCGCCGGAGAGCTTGCCGACCTTCTTCTGCTGGTCGGACTTCTTGAAGTTGAAGCCTGCGACGTACTGCCGGGAGTTCAGCTCGCGCTTGCCGACGGCGATGTAGTCGTGGCCCTCGGAGATCTCCTCCCAGACCGTCTTGTTCGGATCCAGCGAGTCGCGCGACTGGTCGACGTACGCGAGGTCGACCGTGTCGCCCACCCGCAGCGAGCCGCCCGACGGCTGCTCCTCGCCGGTGAGCATCTTGAACAGCGTCGTCTTGCCGGCGCCGTTCGGGCCGATGACGCCGACGATGCCCGCGGGCGGCAACGTGAACGAGAGGTCCTCGATCAGCATGCGGTCCCCGAAGCCCTTGGTCAGGTTCTTCGCCTCGATCACGACGTCGCCCAGGCGCGGCCCCGGCGGGATGTGGATCGTGATCTCCTCGAGCTTCTGGTTCTGCTCCTCCGCGACCAACTCCTCGTAGCGCGACAGGCGCGCTTTGGACTTCGTGCGGCGGCCCTTCGGGTTCGTGCGGACCCACTCGAGCTCGGCGGCGATCTGGCGCGAGCGCGACTTGTCCTGGCGGTCCTCCATCTCCAGGCGCTTCTGCTTGGCCTCGAGCCACTGCGTGTAATTGCCCTCGTACGGGATGCCGCGGCCGCGGTCGATCTCCAGGATCCAGCCGGCGACGTTGTCGAGGAAGTACCGGTCGTGGGTCACCGCGACCACGGCGCCCTTGTAGTCGGCGAGGTGCTGCTCGAGCCAGGTGACGGAGTCGGCGTCCAGGTGGTTGGTCGGCTCGTCGAGCAGCAGCAGGTCGGGGGCGCTCAGCAGCAGGCGGCAGAGCGCGACGCGGCGCTTCTCACCGCCGGAGAGGTCGACCACGGATGCGTCGGCGGGCGGGCAGCGCAGCGCGTCCATCGCGTACTCGAGCTGCGTGTCCAGGTTCCAGGCGTCGGCGGCGTCGATCTTCGTCTGCAGCCGCGCGAACTCGTCGGCGGTCTCCTCCGAGTAGTTCGCCGCCAGCTCGTTGAAGCGGTCCAGGAGGTCCTTGGTCTCGCGGACGCCGTCCTCGACGTTCTCCTTGACGGTCTTGTCGGGATCGAGCGCGGGCTCCTGCTGGAGCATGCCGACGGTCGCGTTCGGCGCCAGCTCGGCCTCGCCGCGGTAGTCGTCGTCCAGGCCCGCCATGATCTTCAGCAGCGAGGACTTGCCCGCGCCGTTGTAGCCCAGCACGCCGATCTTGGCGCCGGGGATGAACGACAGGGAGATCCCGTCGAAGAGCATCTTGTCGGGCGGCACACGCTTCGTGAGCTTGTGCATGGTGTAGACGTACTGACTCGACATGAACCGTCCAGGATACGCGTCTGCAGCGGAGGGCACCCGGAAAAGCGCGCTCCTGCGCGGCTTCACGCTGATCCCGGGACTGCTGATGGTGATCGTGCTCCGCGTGAGCACCCTCGTGGCGTGGCCCGCGGCTGCCGTGTGCGTCCTCGCAACGGCCCGGGTACCGGCCTGGTGGCGCGCCTGGGCGGGCCGGACGCTCACCCGCGCCGCCCATCAGCGCGCGCACGCGTGGCTGCTCACGGAGACCCGCTCGGGACGCGCCGCCGCCGACGTGCCGGTCGCCGTCCCGGTGCTCGGCGTCCACGTCCAGCGCCGCTCGCTGCTGGTCCGCGTGCTCCTGCTCGCGCCGCTCGCGCTCGCGCGCTGGGTCATCGGCACGTTCGCCGTGCTGGCGGCGTTCGCGGTCTGGATGTGCCGGGTCTTCGCGGTGCGCCACCCGCGCTGGCTGCGCCGACTGCAGTGGCGACTGCAGGCCCTCTGCGGGGACATCGACGCGTACGTGCTGCTGCTGGTGCCCCGGCGCCCGCGGCTGCCGGAGGTCGACCCGCGCCTCGCGCCCGGCGGCGTCGCGCTGCAGGACCATCCGCCGCTGCCGCCGTGGTCCCGGCGCATGGGCCGGCTGTCGATCGTCCTGGACGCGGTCGCCGGCGTCGTCGTCGTCGGCGGAGTGGCGGGGCTGGCCGTCGCGCTCGGGGCCGACCTGGACGACGACCAGGTCGTCGTCCTCGGGCTCGACCTCCTGATCCAGACCCTCGCGCCGGCGATGGGGTTCCTCCTCGCCGCGTCGCAGGCACCGCTCACGGTCGCGCAGCTGGGCCTGCACGTGCTGCGTCCGCTGCGCAGCGCTGCGCTGGCGTTCGGGCTGATCGCGAGCTACGCGGTCCTGCTGCTCTCGTTCGCGCTGCTGGCGACGCCATTCGCCGCGGAGGCCGCGGCGGAGGGTGGCGGGATCATCCCCGACGACTCGGGCCTCGCCTGGACCATCGTCTTCATCGGGCTGGCGACGGTCATCGCGCCGGTGTTCGAGGAGGCGTTCTACCGCGGGGTGATGTTCCAGGCGCTGCGCGCGCGCCGGGGGACGTGGACCGCCGCCGTGGTGTCGTCGATCGCGTTCGCCGCCGCGCACCTCGAGTTCGCCCCGGTCGCCCTGATCAACCGCGCCCTGATCGGGATCGGGCTCTGCTACCTGTTCGCGCGCACCGGGCGCCTGCTCCCGGGCATGTTCGCGCACTCGATCAACAACGCGCTGGTCGTGCCGCTGACGATCGGGTGGACGTGGCAGGTCCCCATCGTGGTCGTCGTGTCGCTCGTGCTGGTGTGGGCGCTGGCGTGGCTGGCGAGCCGCCTGAAGGGGGAGTGGGACCCGTTCAAGCGCGCGGCGCGGACCGGGGGACCGGCCGGCGCGGTCCCGATCGCCGTCGCGGCGGTCCCGATGGCGCTGCCGCCGGCGCCTGGACCCGGACCCGGGCGCCTGCCGTGGCGAGATCCGGCCCCGCCCCCGCGGAAGCTGTGGTCGGACTGGAACGAGGACGCGGACGAGTGAGGCGACCGTGGCGAGCCGCGCGCCGTCACCCTCGACGTCCCGTCCGAGCCGCCCGCCGGCCCGCGGCCCGCCGGGCTCGCCGCCACTGCGTGTCGGGACGGGGGTCGAGCGGTACCCTGATCCGTCCGTGGCGCAGATCCTCGACATCGAGCAGGCGATCCTCCTCCTGGAGATCGAGCCGCCGTTCGGCCAGCGTGAGGTCCAGCTCGCCCGCCGCCGTCTCGCGAAGATCTGGCACCCCGACCTGGCGCCCCCAGGGAAGCAGTACGAGCACGAGCGCCACCTGAAGGCGATCAACGAGGCCGCCGACACGCTCGAGCGGATGGCCGAGGACTCTCGCGGTGGCCGCGTCTCGCGCAACGCCGTCAAGGTCAGCGCGCAGGCGGCGCGGCGTGCCCGAGAGGAGGCCGGGCGCCGCAACTACGAGGCCCAGGAGCGCGAGCGGGCCATGGCGAAGGACCGGGCCGAGAACGATCCGTTCGGCGCGCAGGTCCCGACGCACTCGGTCGTCCACCGCTATTGCCGGTGCCTGTCCTATCCCGAGTGGGGCGTGGGCTCGGTCACCGGCATCTACTTCACAGGCGACGAGGACGACGTCCAGCAGTGGGCGCGGGTGAAGTTCCAGGTCGGGGTGCGGACCGTCCCCGCCGGCAGCCTGCAGTTCGTCGACTTCTCCAAGCCCGACCCCGGGGCCGACCGCGTCCAGCGCTTCCTGACCGCCGCGCAGCACGCGATGGCCGAGGGCAAGTTCGAGCTCGCGGCGCAGCGGCTGATCTACGCCCGCGACGCCGAGCCGGACAACGTCCCCGTCCTGCGGCTGATGACGCTCGCGTTCTGGCAGGGCGGCAACCTGCCCGCCGCCGGGCGCGCGGTCCGCGACTGGGCGCGCGTGGACAGGGACCGCCCGGCACCGCACCGCTACGCGAGCCGGATCTACGAGGACATGCGCGCCTACGACCTCGCGGCCGAGTCGGCCGACCGTGCCGCCGCCCGGGGTGCGCCGGACGCGAGCGCCTACGCCCGCGTCGGCCGGCTGCGCCTGCGGCTCATGCAGCGTGAGGCCGCGGTCACTGCCCTGGAGCAGGCCCGTCGCCTCGGCCCGTCCGTCGACGCGCTCCTGGATCTGGCGCTGGCCCACCACCTGGGCGGCGACATCGGCGGTGAGGTCACCGCCACCGAGCAGGCCATCCACCTCGACGGCGAGGACCCGGTCGCCTGGGCGCGCCACGCGCACGCTCTCGCCCGGACGGACCGCGTGTCCGACGCGATCCGCGCCGCCGGTCGTGCGGCCGAGCTCGCACCGGACGACGCCGAGGTCGGCGCGCTGCTCCAGCGCCTGCGCGACGCCGTTCCGCGCGCGCTCCCGGCTGCCTGAGCCGGCTTCGGTCGGCCCACGCCGGACTTGACGCATTCGTCCGCCGGATCGGCGACGGCTTGGCGCGAACGGCGTATCGTCATCGCGGCTGCTGCCGCACGGCGATACGTCGGATATCGATCCAGCGCATCACCGTGCGACGGCGCGTGTTCCCGCTCCCGAACCCTCATGCGTGCCTCCATGTCGACCTCATCCCCGCGGCGTTTCCTCAGCCGGCTGCTCGCCCTCACGATCGCCTCCGCCGCGCTGCTGACGCTGGCCACCCCGCCTGCGGCCCAGGCCGCGGCCCCCGGCCTCAACGTCGCGTTCATCTCCGATGCGGCGCTGAACCCGGCGCTGGCCACCGGCGCGAAGTACATCCGCATGTTCGTCGCGTGGGAGAAGCTCGAGCCCGAGGGCCCGGGGCAGTATCCGGGCTACACGAACATCCCGAACCCCGGTGCCGCCAACAACGTCGCCGAGTTCGACAACGCGATCCGGACGATCAACAAGGCCGGTGCCAAGCCGATCTTCGTGATCGTCGGCGCGCCGCAGTGGGCCAACGGCAGCACCGACGTCCTCGTCCCGCCGAAGGACCCCGCGAGCTACGCGAGCTTCTTCGGCCGCTTCGTCGACCACACCTCGAAGGTGGGCGACATCGCCGCGTACGAGGTCTGGAACGAGGAGGACGCCGCCGAGTTCTGGCACGGACCCGTGGGTGTGGACAGCTACGGACCGATGCTGCGCCAGTCCTACGACGCCGCGAAGAAGGCCAACCCGAACGCGGTGGTCCTCACCGGCGCGACCACCGGCAACAACGCCGCGTGGATCAAGGGCCTATACGACGCGGGCCTGAAGGGCAAGTTCGACGGGGTCGCCGTCCACACCGACACCGCCTGCCTGCAGTTCGGCCCCGATCGCATCTTCCGCGACATCCCCGGCAGCCCGCTGAACCAGTACACGTTCCTCGGCTACCGCTCGGTCCGCGACGTGATGGTCGCGGCCGGCGATGCGAACCTCGGGATCTGGATGACCGAGCTCGGCTGGAGCAGCACCACGACCACCTGCGAGCGCGGCGCGTCCGCGGGCAAGGCCCCGGCCGGGGCGGGCGCGAACCAGGCCCGGTTCCTGACCCAGGCCTACCAGTGCATGGCGCACGACCCGTACGTCGTCGTCGGCGCGTGGTTCACGTTCTCCGACCAGACCTTCTACTCGACCGACGAGCTGAACAAGTACGGCATCGTCGACTCAGGCGGTGCGCCGAAGCCGTCGTACGCCGCGTTCAAGACGGTGGCCGACGCGAACGGCGGTGCGGCCGGGCCATGCGGGGACACGGTCGGGCCGACGGTCGCGTTCGCCCCGAACCAGCCCGTCGTCTTCAGCTCGTCGCTGCTGATCACGGGGGTCGCGACGGACCAGACCGAGCCCGGCGTGGCGCCGGCCGGCCTCAAGCGGATCGTCGCCAGCATCAAGGGCGACAACATCTTCGCGCTCAGCGACTCGGCGCCCGAGGCGGCCACCAAGGCCGTGGACGGGGTCCCGGCGTCCCGGACGTGGGGCGGCGCGAAGGACCTCCCGGACGGCAACCACGTGATCACGATCACCGCGGTCGACAACAACAACAACGTCAACACCGCGAACCTGACGGTCTGCAAGGGAGCGAGCTGCTCGGCGGTGGCCTCGGCGTCCTACACGCCGAAGGTCGTCTTCGCCACGGGCAAGCAGCCCGCGTGCAAGCGGCTGCGGTGCACCATCAAGGGGACGCTGCGCACCCCGGCGGGGCAAACGCCGGCCGGCCGGGTCCGCGTCGAGTGGCAGAGCCAGGCCAAGACGTTCGCGAGCGTCAAGGTGAAGGTCGGCGGCAAGACGCGGATCAAGCGCGTCGTGAAGCTCAAGTGGGCGACGTTCCACAAGGGCGGCGCGGCAGCCGACAAGCCGTTCACGTTCAGGCAGACGCTCAAGCGCAAGGGCAAGTGGCGGGTGCGCGTCCTCTACGACGGCGTGCTGCCGGCGCTGAAGACGACGTCCGCGTTCAAGTCCTTCACGGCGCGCTGACGCCCGCGCCGTCGAGGTCCCCGTAAAGGGCGCGGACCTCGCCGAAGATGCGTTCGGCTGCTTCGACGGCCTGCTCGCGCGTCGGCGCGTCGACCCGTTCGAGGCTCAGCGGCGCGCCGTAGCTGACGCGGATCCGCGGGAACCGGCCGCGACGCCAGCCGCCCCGGATGGCGAGCGAGCCGTGGATCGCGACCGGGACCACCGGGACGCCGGACTCCAGCGCCAGCCGGCCGATGCCGGGGCGCGGAGTCCCGAGACCGCCGCTGCGCGAACGTCCGCCTTCGGCGTACATCCCGACGCAGCCGCCGGCGGCGAGGATCGCGTGGGCCGTGTCGAACGCCGCCTGGTCGTTGAACCCGCGGCGGACCGGGAAGTGGCCCGCGACCCGGAACAGGTACCCGAGCGCGGTGCGCGGCCGGAAGAACTGCGACTTGGTCATGAACCGGATCCGGCGACGCAGGAAGACGCCGCAGAAGAAGTGGTCCATGTTGGAGAAGTGGTTCGGCGCGAGGATGAAGCCACCGTCCTGCGGGACGTTGTCGCGTCCGGTGGCCCGTGCGCGGAAGAGCCCGAGCACGATCGGCGTGAGCAGGACGCGGGTGAGCGTGTAGGTCCAGCCCGGCTCATGGGTTCGCGCCCAGTCGTGGTACGGCGTGAGGGCCTCGGCGGGGCGCTCGTCGCGATAGACCTGCTCCTTGATCTCGGGCACTCGGGGAAAGTTTCTTTGACTCTGGGAAGGAACCGGGGATAGTGGCCGTCTGAGAGTACGTTCTCTTACACTTCAGATTCATGCGCCGGCTCGCTGCGGGGGCACAGAAAGGTCGCAAATGCGTGCAGGACCGGTACGGCTCTTCGGAGCGTTGGTCGTCTCGTTGTCGCTCGCCGGGGCGGTGCCGACGCAGGCGTCCGCCGCGGTCGACATCGTCAGCCGCGGGTTCTCACCGGACCCGGGGGTGATCGGGAGCACGGCGACGCTGGACGTCAGCGTCAAGGTCGGCGCGGCCCCGTACATCGTCGAGTTCTTCTGCTGCGACGTCCTCAACACGGTGACGGCGCAGACCGTGATCGACGACAGCTCGCCGACCACGCAGGCGCTGACCGGTGACCACAAGTTCACGTTCGACCCGTCGACCGGCGGCGTCAACGGCGACAAGCGCGCAGTGACCGTCCGGGTGACCGACTCCAACGGGGACCAGTCGCGGCAGGTGTTCGTGTTCCAGCCGCCGCGCGCCGCCGTCGCACCGACGCCGGTCCCGCCGAAGTCGCCGACGACGCCCTCCACGCCCACGACTCCGGCCACCCCGACCACTCCGAGGCCGCCGACCACACCCGCCACACCGACGGCGCCGGACGCGCCCGTGGTGCAGAAGCAGTGCGATCCGGCCGTGTCGTTCGGGCTGGTCAAGGCCCAGGTGACGGGCCCCGGGTGCTGGCAGAAGGTCCAGGCTCCGTCGTCCGGCTATGCGGAGGAGGGGGTCAACGTCCGCGGCGGCGGCACGTTCTACCGCTTCAACGGCAGCTTCAAGCTGAACGGCATCCCGTTCCCGGCGGCGCCGTCCGGCCGCACCTACATGCTCGCCGAGCCGTCGCCCGACGCGCCGGGTGGGCAGCTCGGCCTGGACGGCGTGGTCGAACTGAAGCTCAAGCAGGTCACGGTCTTCCGCCAGAAGCTGCTGTGGAAGCTCCCGTCCGGGACGACCGAGGGCAAGCTCGCCGGGTTCACGCTGCCGGGTGGCGGCTCGCTCGGCGGCCTGCCGATCGGCGGCACCGTCGAGGTCATCTTCCGCAAGCGCAGCAACCGGTTCGCGACGAGCTTCCCGATCACGGTGACGCTGCCGTCGATCTTCAAGCCGTCCCCGGGCACCCAGGGATCGATCACGGGATCGACCGAGATCACCACCGACGAGACCAGTGGCATCAACCTCGACGGCGGCAAGGTCCAGGTCGCGAACGCGGCGATCGGCAAGCTGGCGATCAAGAACCTGTGCTTCTCGTACCTCTCGGCGAACGTCAGCACGAGCTTCGCCGCGTGTCAGCCGCCGTCGCTGAACGGCGCGCCGGCAGTGCAGTGCGCACCGCCCAGGAAGGCCGAGGAGCGCTTTGACGGCTCGCTGCTGGTCCAGCTGCCGACCGGCAAGGAGACCCAGTTCGCCGCGTTCGGCGGCATCTCCGGCGGCCAGTTCGCCTACGGGGGTGGCTTCGTCGACAACGCCGGCATCCCGCTGGTCGCGGGCATCGCGCTCGAGCGCTTCGGATTCGGCCTGTGTCTGAAGCCGACGCTGCTGCTCAAGGCCGACGCCGGGCTCTCGTTCGCCAAGGGCCTCGTCCGCGGTGACGTCTCCCTGACCTACGCCGAGCCCACCGCGAAGAGCTTCTTCGTCGAGGCCGCCGGCTTCCTGCGGGTGGCCGACATCCCGGTCGGCAACGGCCGGGTGAAGATCGACAGCACCGGCACCGTCGACTTCGACGTCCAGGCCGCGATCAACATCGCGGACGGCTTCCTGAAGGCCGACGGCAAGGTCGCCGGGTTCATCCAGCCGAACCCGTTCGCGTTCAACGTCGACGGCGACCTGCAGGTCTGCATCGACATCAAGATCGCCAACCCGTGCGCCAGGGGCGGCATCACCGTGTCGAACAAGGGCGTCGGCGGCTGCGCCGACCTCCCGTTCTTCCGTGTCTGGAGTGCGCACTTCTTCTGGGTGAAGCCGAAGGACCGCAAGCAGTTCGACTTCGGCACCACCTGCGGCTTCCGGGATCCCGTCCGCGTGACGCGGAGCCGTCAGGCCGGGGCGCCGCTGACGTTCCCCGTCGCACCGAACTCCCAGCAGTACCTCGCGCACTTCGACGGCGTCGGAAAGCCGCCGAAGGTGCGGATCACGAGCCCATCGGGCAAGGTGTTCGCGTCGGGGCCCGACCGCTCCACGACCGACGGCGAGTCGTTCCTGATCATGGAGAACCCGACCGCTCCGGAGACCGTCGTCTTCCTGAAGGAGAACGCGGCCGCGGGCGACTGGAAGGTCGAGCCGCTCGAAGGCAGCACGGTGACGGGTGTCTCGTTCCAGGACGAGGAGAAGGAGCCGACGGTCGTCAGCGCCACCACCCTCCCGCTCAAGACCGGTGGCCGCGTGGCGGACATCGCGTTCGACGCCCGCGCCGGTGACCGCGTCCAGCTCGACATCGTCGGGCAGGAGTACCAGCAGCGGATCGCGACGAACGTGGTCGGCCGTCCGTGCCCGGCGGGTCGCAAGGCGCCCGGGCGCACGAACGCGCAGTCGCTGTGCGCACGGGTCAGCTGGAAGCCGAAGTTCGGCTTCGGCGGTCCGCGGACCCTGCAGGCCACCGTGTTCACCAAGGACGACATCGTCCTCGGCGAGTCGGCGGTCGCCCGGTTCATCGCCCCGCCGCCGAAGCTGTCGCCGACTGTCCCGGCCCTGCGCCTGGTCCGCCGCGGGACCGACGTGTTCGCGATCTGGGGCCGCTCCGGCGGGAACACGGTGCGCTACGCGGCCTACGCGCAGCTCACCAACGGCCGCAAGATCGGCCACACGTCGCCGGAGACGTGCCTGGCCTGGCGGATCAGGAACGTGTCCCCGCGCACGGGGGTCACGCTCCGGCTGCAGTCCGGTCGGCCGGACCTGCGGTTCAGCCCCGCGAAGAGCGTGAAGCTTCTCCCGGGCAAGCTCTACGCCGGGCCGCCGCAGCTGAAGAAGGCGAAGGTCCCGACGCCCTGCGAGTCGATCTAGGGGTCCCCGGCCGGTGCGCGCCGCCCGCCATGCGGGTGGCGCGCCGGCCGGGTCGTCGTCCCCCGTCAGCTGCCGGCGGGGTCGATGCGGAGGATGTGCTGCTCGCGCTGGATGTGAGGTCGTGTCCGCCGGCCGCCTGACCGCCGTCTTCCCGGAGGCGCTGCGGGTTCGACGTCTTCGGGTGCGCCCGCCGTGACGCAGCAGCGCTCGGTCGTCGGCGGCTCAAGGTCACGCGGGTGAAGCCGACGAACCGAACGACTCCCCGTGACATCGACGCGTGCCCCATCCTCGCGACTGCGGTCGATCGTCGGCCGCCTGGCCGCGGGTGCTCCGCTGCTCGCGGCGGTGTTCGCGACAGTGATCGGCGCGGTGACCCTCGCGGGCTGGCTCCTGGGTGTTCGCGGGCTCACGTCGGTGGTCCCCGGGATGCCCGAGATGAAGGTGCTCACGGCGATCGGTCTGGTGGCGTCGGGAACGGCGCTGGTGTGCCTGGCGCCGGCGGGCGCTCCGCGGTCGCTCAGGGTCGGTCGCGCCGGCGGCGGGCTGGTCGCCGCGATCGGCGCGGCCGTCTGCTTCGAGTACCTCGTTCAGCCGGTCGGGATCGATCAGCTGCTGTTCCGCGACCCGGCGGCGACGCTCCCGGGGCGCCCGTCGCCGCACACAGCGGTGGCGTTCATCGCGCTCGGGCTCGCGCTGGTCACGGTCGACCTCCGCCGGCTTCCTGGATGGGTGCATCCGGCGTTGGTTGCCGTCCTCGCCGGCGTGGTGGAGTTCGCGCTGGTCGGCTACGTCTATGGCGTCGACTACCTGCGGGGGCTGTCCGGCCAGACCGGGATGGCGCCCAACACCCTGGTGGCGTTGGTCGCCCTGACGGTCGGCGTCCTCGCGCTACGGCCCGACCGGGGCATCGCGTCGCTGCTACGCGGGGCGGATGCCGGGGCGCAGATGGCCCGTGCGCTCATCCCGGTGGCAACGATGGGTCCAGTGGCGCTCGGGGCGGTGCGATTCGTTCTCCAGGAGCACGGTCTCATCGGCCTGCGGGTCGGGCTCGCGACGTTCACCCTGTCGATGGTCTTCCTGCTCACCGCCGCGGTGGTGATCGCGGCGGCGCGGGCGCGCGCCGTTGATCATGAGCGGGCGGCGGCGCAGCAGCGGTTCAGCGATCTGCTCGAGTCGGCCCCGGACGGCATGGTCATCGTCGACGAGACCGGCGTGATCGTGCTGGTCAACGCCCGCGCCAAGCTGATGTTCGGTTACGCGGAGCAGGAGCTCGTCGGTCAGCCGGTCGAGGTGCTGCTCCCGGCGGCGGTGCGCGCCGCGCACCGCGAGCACCGGGCGGGGTTTGCGGCGGCCCCTGCTGCCAGGGGCATGGGCGGCGACCTCGAGCTCGAAGCGGTCCGGCGTGACGGCTCGACCTTCCTCGTCGAGGTCAGCCTGAGCCCGCTGCAGACTCCGGGTGGCCTCCTGGTCTCCAGCGCGATCCGTGACGTCACCGCCCGCGCGGCGCGTGAAGCGGAAGAAGCGGCGATCCGGCGCGTCGCCGAACTGGTCGCCCAGAATGGCGCTCCCGGAGTGGTGTTCGATGCGGTCGCACGCGAGATCGGGGACCTGCTCTCAGCGACCTCAGCCGCGGTGATGCGGTTCGACGCCGAGCGGCGCGAGGGCCGGATCGTCGGCGGCTGGAATGTCGACGGCGCGCAGATCAAGGGGGCGCGCTTCGATCTGGACGGGCGCACCGCGTCCTCCGCGGTGTTCCGCACCGGACGAGCAGCCTGCGTGGAGGACCTCGCGGACGCTGTCGACGGGGTCGGCCCCCTGGTGACTGCCGCATCATTGCGGACCGGTGTCGCGGCGCCGATCCGGGTCGCCGGCCAGCTGTGGGGCGCCGTCGGCGCAGGGTTCGCGGGCCCCGCGACGGACGAGGCGCTGGTGCGGCTCGACCGCTTCGCTGTGCTGGTCGCGCTGGCGATCGCCAACCGCGAGCAGGAGCTGGCGCTGCGCGAGGCCGAGGGGCTGCACCGTGCGCTGCTCGACAACCTCCCCGGGACTGCCGTGACGCTCTACGACGAGGACCTGCGGGTCCAGAGCATCCGCGGGCCGATCTTGCGGGAAGCGGGCGTCGACCCGGCCCAGTTCCTCGGCCGCCCGATCTGCGAGACGGTCCCCGCGGCCACCCTCGCGATCGTCGAGCCGCTCCTGCGCACGGCGCTGGAGGGCCACGGCGGAGCGACCGAGTACCGGTCTTCGGCCACCGGCGGGGACATCCACATCGAGGTCGTGCCGCATCGTGACGGCGAGGGACGGATCGTCGGCGCCATGTCGGTGTCGCGCGACATCACCGCTCGCCTCGAGCGCGAGCGGGCACTCGACGCCAGCCGTGCTGAGCTCGCGCTGGCGAAACAGTCGCTCGAGGCGATCCTCCTGCACACTCCCGCCGCCGTGTTCCTCAAGGATCGCGACCAGCGGTTCCTCGTCGCGAACGCCGAGACCGCCCGCGTCGTCGGCTTCCCGGGCCAGGACATCACCGGGCGCTCCCTGTGGGACATGTATCCGCACGACGTGGTCGAGATCCTCGACGCGAACGACGCCGCCGTGATGAACGCCGGGACGCCGGTCAAGTTCGAGGAGACCGCACCGGATCAGGACGACGACGGCCGTACTCACACGTGGCTGGCCGTGAAGTTCCCCGTCCGCGATCAGAGCGACGCGGTCGTCGGCATCGGCGGGATCTCGATGGACATCACCGACCACAAGGAGGCGGAGCTCGCGCGGCGGGCGGCAGAGGAGCGCTTCGAGGTCATGTTCGAGAACGCCGCGGTCCCGATGTCCGTCATCGCCCTCGAAGGGGAAGATGCCGGAAAGGTCCTGGACGCCAACCCCGCCTACGCCGAGCTCCTCGGCTGCGACCGTGACGAGATCATCGGGCACGGGGTGGCGACGTGGATGCACCCCGACGACCACGAGAGCGCGTACGCCCGGCCGATGCGCCAGCTCGCCGACGGGGAGGTCGATCGCACCCGGTTCGAGCGCCGGTACCTGCATCGCGACGGCCACGTGGTCTGGACGCTCGTCACCAATGCCGCCTACACCGACGCGCACGGGCGACGGATCGCCGTCGGGCAGATTCTCGACATCTCCGACCGCAAGCACCTCGAGGGCCGCCTGCAGGAACTTGCCGACCACGATCCGCTCACCGGCCTCTTCAACCGCCGTCGGTTCCAGAACGAGCTCGACGGGCGGCTTGCCCATGCGCGCCGCTATGGCGGGACGATCGCCGTCCTGGCCATCGACCTCGACGGGTTCAAGTTCGTCAACGACTCACTCGGGCACGCCGTCGGTGACGAGCTCGTCACGCGACTCGGCGGCGTCCTGCGCCGCTCGCTGCGCGAGAGCGACGTCGTGGCGCGCACCGGTGGCGACGAGTTCGCCGTGATCCTCCCGGGCGCGGACGAGGCCGGTGCACGCGAGGTCGCGAGCAAGCTCGTCATCGAGCTCCGGAACGCCGGCAAGATCGTCGACCGCCACCGGCACGCGAACGTCACCGCGTCGATCGGGATCACCATCCTCGGCGACGGCGAGCAGATCACCGCCGAGGACCTGCTCGTCGAGGCGGACATCGCGATGTACGACGCCAAGGCCGCCGGCAAGAACGGCTACGCGATCCACCAGCGCGACGAGGGACGGCGCGAGCAGATCCAGGTCCGCCAGGACTGGCTGGCCCGCCTCCGCGACGCCGTCGAGCACGAGCGCTTCGAGCTCTTCGCGCAGCCGATCGTCCCGGTCTGCTCGAACGGCCTCCCCCGGTACGAGCTCCTCCTCCGCCTGCCCGACGGCCACGGGGACCTCATACCGCCCGGTTCGTTCCTCTACAACGCCGAGCGCTTCAACCTCATCGGGCAGATCGACTTCTGGGTCATGACGCAGGCGGTCAGGCTCCTCCACCACCAGCACGCCTGCGGCCACGATCTCGCGGTCTCGATCAACGTCTCAGCGAAGACGATCAACGGCGGCGGCGTCATCGACCACCTGCGCAGCCTCATGGCGCGCTGGCCGATACCCACGGGCCGGCTGGTCCTCGAGCTCACCGAGACGGCCGCGATCGCGAACATCGAACGTGCCCAGGAGCTCGCGAGCGACCTCCACGAGCTCGGCTGCGGGCTCGCCCTGGACGACTTCGGCGCCGGCTTCGCCACCTTCTACTACCTCAAGCACCTGAGGTTCGACTTCGTGAAGATCGACGGCGAGTTCATCAAGCGCCTCCCCGACAACCCCACCGACCAGCTCGTCGTCAAAGCCGTCGTCGACATCGCCCGCGGCATGGGAGCCGACACCATCGCCGAGTACGTCCAGGACGACGCGACCCTCGACGTGTTGACACGCCTCGGCGTCGGCTACGCCCAGGGCTACCACACCGGACGTCCGGTCGCGCTCAGCAGCATCCTCACCGCATCGCCCGCGGACGCATGAAGAGGGCGATCGCTTCGCGATGCCCCTGCTGTCAGAGCGGGCTGCCAGGGCAGGCCTTGGGCTCAGCGAAAGCACGCAGACAGCGCCGGTCGGGCCAGTAGAGGGTCCACGTCTCGTACTTGCTGGTCCAGCGCAGGCGCGCGACCCCACGGCGGGTCCATGCGGGGTCGTGGTCCTTGCGCCAGGGCGGGCGGCATCCGACGATCGTGATGCCGCGGGCGTCGACGTCGGCCTCGATGCGCAGTTCATCGGCCACCTCAGGCGGGATCCGTTGCTCGCAGTGGTGGCGGACCGCGGTGATGTCGCGCTCGGGTAGCGGCATCGTGCGGTCAGGTGCCCGGGCGGAGGTCTTCGATGACGCATGGCGGGTCGTCGAGGATGATGAGCTCGGGGTCGCCGGTGAGGAGCGGGAGGCCGTGGGCGGCGGCGGTGGCGGCGGCGAAGCAGTCGCCCAGGGCGATCGGAGCGCGGGCCTTCAGGCGGGCGGCGTCGATCATGCGGGCGGTGCCCGGGAGGTCAGGCGCGAGAGAGGCGCGGAGGGCGGAGAGGATCTCGTCGGCCTGGTCGCGGCCGTGGTCGCGCTCGACGCGGTAGTAGACCTCGATGAGGTTGACCCAGCTGACGACAGGTCGGTCGGGCAGCAGCTGTTCGACGCGGGTGCGGGCGGGCTCGTCGCCGTCGAGCCAGGCGAGGATCGCCCAGGAGTCAAGGCAGGCGCTCACCGTGGTTCGCGGCCGCGGTCCTCGAGCAGCCGGCCGGCCATGCCGCTGCCGGCGAAGCGGCCGCCGAGCGTCGCCGGCCGGTTTCGGGCGATAAGGACGACCATGTCGTCGCGGAGCTCGAAGTCGACTTCGTCGCCGGGGTGCAGGCCGACGCGGTCGCGGATGGCCTTCGGGATGACGACCTGGCCCTTTGCGCCGATGCGGACGGTCATACCTGTTGAGTATGACCGCCGCGGCTGTGGCGTCAAGGCGCAGCGCCGTCGGCGGAACGTTCTGCGCAGATAGCGGCGAGCGCACGCGGGGACGTCGGGTTGTGCCAGTACCGTCGTCGGCCGATGCGCCTGATCGTCGCCCGCTGTGAGGTCGTGTACACCGGCCGCCTGACTGCCGTCCTCCCGGAGGCGCTCCGGCTGCTGATGCTCAAGAGTGACGGGTCGGTGCTCGTGCACGCGGACACCGGTGGGTACAAGCCACAGAACTGTAGCTTGACTAAATAGCCACCCGGCGGTACAAAGGCTCGAATGGCCGCGCGAGACGTCTTCGATGGCTACATCCGCGTGTCGCGCGTCGGCGACCGTGTCGAGCGGCTGCGGTCGCCTGAATTCCAGGAGCGCGAGATCCGCCGCGAGGCCAAGCAACGCGGGCTGCGGGTCGGCCGCGTGATCAGCGACCTGGACCAGTCCGGCGGGCGGGACGACCGGCCGGGGCTGCTGGAGGCGATGGAGCGGATCGAGAGCGGCGAGAGCGCAGGGATCATCGTCGCGAAGCTCGATCGTTTCTCTCGGAACCTCACGCAGGCGACCGCGCTCGCGAAGCGGATCATGGACGCGGGCGGCCGCATCTATTCGTACGCGGAGCCGGCGGACTGGACGAGCAGTGACGGGGAGCTCCAGATCCACCTGGCGCTGGCGATCGCGCAGCATCAGCGCCGGCGGGCGAACGAGTACTTCGAGACGGCGAAGCAGTCCGCGGTCGAGCGCGGCGTCGCCGTGAATCCGCGGATCGCGCCCGGGTACCGCCGCGATGAGGCGACACGTCGGCTGGTGGTCGACCGGAAGGCGGCGTCGGTCATCCAGGAGGTCTTCGAGCGGCGGACGATGGGCGCCGGTCCCGCCACGCTCGCCGACCTCCTCGAGGCCGGCGGTGTGACGACGTCGATGGGGTCCGAGACGTGGAGCAAGGCCGCGGTCTACGCGCTGCTCAAGAACCGGATCTACCTCGGCGAGCTGAAGTACGCCGAGCACGTCAACGTCGAGTCGCACGAAGCGATCGTCGACCGAGCGACGTGGGAGGCCGCCCAGCGGCAAGTGGCGAAGCTTCCCAAGAGCGCGGCACGCTGGCCGTTCGCCCTGACTGGGCTCGCTCGCTGCTGGGCGTGCCGCTACGCCCTGCAGGGAACGACCTCCAGCCACGGCAAGCGGATCTACCGCTGCACCGTGCGACACGCCGGAGGTCGCTGTCCGGATCCCTGCCGCATCGCGGCCGACGAGTTCGAGCTCGTCGTGAGTGACGCGTTCCGGCGCCGGATCCTCAAGTGGCCCGCGATGCAGCAGGTCGTCGACACCGGGGCGCTCGACGCAGCGCGGGCCGCGGTCCTCGAGGCCGAACGCGAACTCGCCGGCTACCGGGACGACACCGAGCTGCGCGACGTCATCGGGCGCGACGCGTGGCTCGACGGCCTTCGGGCGCGGCGTGCGGTTCTCGACCAGGGGGAGGACGAGCTGGCACGGGTTCGGCTGGCGACGCCGACGCCTCAACCGGACCTTCGGTTCCTAGTCGATGAGCTGCCGAACATGACGTTGGTCGAGCAGCGGGAGGCGATGGGCCAGCTCATCGACGTCGTCGCTTTACGCAGCGCCGCGTCGGCGAAGTTGCCGGTCGATCGCGTCGTCGTCTTCTGGGCGGGGGAGGGGCCGAGCGATCTCCCGCGGCGAGGCTTCCGTGAAAAGCCGGAGCTGCGCCCCTTCGAGCTGCCGCCAGGAGTTCCCGTACGTGCGTGACAACCAGCGGGCGTACCACTCCTCGAGGCGGCGCTGACCATCAGGGCTCGGGTCGCCGATTTCCATCGTCAGTCGCAGAGTCCGGGGTTGGAGGCGCGTGTCCGATCTGACTCCATGCCCGGTACGCGACACCAGCAAGGCAGCGTGCGCACTCCGGTGGGCGGATCGGTCCGGAACGCTGGCGTCGCGTACGAAGTCATGCTTAGTAAGCGGGTCGACGGGCCGCGGGTGCGCAGTTCGTTGATCGTGTCCGTAAGGGACAGTGAGATCACCAGCCGTCCGGCCGCTGATGCGCGTCGATCGGGTGAGTCAGTTGGCGGCGGTGCGTTTCGTGGTAGGCGGCGTAGTCGCGGAGGGCGGTGATCCACTGCAGTTCGAGTCTGGGGTCGTTGCCGGCGTGCTCGTCGATCTGCTGTCGCCAGACGGTGAGGGCGAGGACGCCGTCGCGGGTGAGCCGGTCGGTTGTCCACTCGTAGGAGACGATGTCGTGCAGCACGGGGTAGCTGGCCATGAGCCGTTTGACCGCGAGCCACATGGTCCGGCGCCATTCCGGGTCGTGGTGTTGCTCGAGCCAGGTGGCGCGTTCTAGTGCGGGTTGGGATCCGTCGCCACTTGATGGAGATGTCCCGCCTCGCGCCCCGGTGGACGACTCGGCGGCGAGGCGTTCGTTAACGAACGCGTCGCGGTCGTCGACGTCCCGGGTGTCGGGGCGTTTTCCGGTAAACGGTTGTGGGGCGATGTCGGTGGCGGCGGTGACGATGGCTGCGGCGATGGTGGAGGGGCGGCTTTGGTGGGCGGCGGCGGTGGCGGTGAGGGATTGGTAGACGTGGTCGGGGACGATGATTTGGATGCGGTGGCTCATATCTCGGGTGACAGGTCGGGGGTCGGGGCAGGGGCGGGCGGTGTGATGCGGAGGTCGGGCAGCTCGCGGGTGAGGTGCTCGGCGCCGGCGCTGAGGTCGATGGCGCGGTCGGCCGCGGTGTGCTCCACGGTGCGGTCTGTCGCTGTGGTGTGGTCGAGGCTTGGGGTCTTGCGTTCGCTTTTGGTCATGCGGTCGGCGAGGCGCTGGACGCGGTCGATGTCGGTTCCGGTCTCGCCGAGTTCGTCGCGGGGGATGTGCCAGTCGATGCCTTGGCGGGCGCGGGAGGCTTGGACGTAGGCGGATTCGCGGCTGGTTTGCCAGCCGCCTGTGACGGCGATGGCGCGGTCGACGGTGGCGCCTTGCTGGCGGACGACGTGTTGGGCGTAGCCGAGCCGGCGTCCGTCGAGCTGCTCGGGTCCGGTGATGGCGACGCGGCGCTCAGAGCCGACGAGCTCGACCTCGACCGTGTGCTTGCCGGGGTCGGCGTGTGTGACGATCCCGCGGCTGCCGTTCTCGATCCGGGCTTGGCCGGGGACGGTCTGGATCTGACGCCAGGTGACCAGGTCACCAGTGCGCAGTCCGTAGTGCGGGCCTTCGTCGGTTGCGGGAAGCGCGACCGTGGGTCCGGTGAGTTCGCCGCGCTCGGCGCGGAGGTGCTGGACGCGGGCGTTGAGGCGGTCGATCTCTTTGGTCGAGCCATCGCTCATCAGTGCGACCTGCGCCACTTCGTGGTCCTGGGTGAGCTTGGCGTAGCGCGCGGCAGCGGCTTCGAGGGCCTGGTCGCGCGTCGGCTCCAGGTGCAGCTGTCCGCGGGCGAGGTAATGCGCAAGCGCGCGTTCCGGTTTGCCCTGCCGCAGCGCTCGCCAGGCTTTCCGCTCGTCCGGGTCGTCGGTGCGGCGGACGTGCTCGAGGCTGGCTTTGGGGGCGTGGTGGGTGAGGCGGTCGAACATGCCGCCCGGTCCGATCGCCGGGAGCTGTTTGCCGTCGCCGACGGCGATGAGCTTCGCCCCGGTGTCGTGGGCGACCTTGATGAGCTCGGCGAGGGTGGGGGTGTCGACCATCCCGGCCTCGTCGACGATCAGGGTGGTCTGGTGGTCGATGCGGTCGCCGGTCCGGTCGTGCTGGGCGAGCAGCGAGGCGATGGTGGTGGTGCGGCCGGCGAGGGCGGGGGAGTCCTGCCCGAGGCGCTGTGCGGTTGCGCCGGCGAGCGCGACGCCGATGACGGTGCGGCCGCTCATCCGCTCAACGCGGGCGGCGGCGTCGATGACCACACCTTTGCCGGTGCCAGCCTGGCCTTCCAGGGCGGCGATCCGCTCGGGCCCGGTCAGCGCCCGAAGGGCCCGGTCCTGCTCGGCGGAGAGCGGGGCGCCGATCCGTTCGCTCGCCTGATCGATCGCCGCCCCGATGAACCGCTCGCTCACCATCGGACGGGAGTGGTCCGGGTGGGCCATGTCGGCGGCGCGGTCGACGATCGCGTGCTCGAGCTCCCGCAGGCCGCGGGTGGTGAACTGCCGGTTCTCCAGCGCGATCAGCCGGCCGACGTCCACGAGCTGGTCGACGCGCCGTAGGGCGGTGTCGGGGTCCAGGGTTCCGGCGGCCTGCTCGAGCGCGGTCGCGCGCAGCTCTCGGGCGGGGAACGTCGCCCGCTCGTGCGTGAGCGCGCGCTCGACGCGTTCTCCCCAGCTGATGTCGATGTCGTGAAACCCGCGGGCTTTCGTGCGGGAGCGGATTGGCTGCTGGTCGTGCTCACGCGCGGTCTGCTTCCAGGCGTCGGTCAGCTCGCGGCTGGTCTGCGGCGCCTTCGCCTGCCGCGACGTGATCTTGATCAGCTGCAGCTCGTTCTCCCCGGGCCGGCGGCCCTCGCGCGCCTCGAACTCGCGGGCGGCGCGCTCGATCTCGCGGGAGCGGCCGCTGAACGCCTGAAGTACCTCGGGGCGAGCGTGAGAGAGCTCGAAGTAGCGGCCGTGCTTCCCCGTCCCTGGCTCAACGGCGTATCCCGCCTGCGAGAGGCCTTGGGCGAGAGCGGCGCGGTAGTAGGCGCCGCCCTCCCTGGCGGCCCGGTACATCGCGCGGTCCCGGACCGCGGCGATGCGGCCGTCCTGCTTGACGACGCTCATCACGACCAGGTGGGAGTGCAGCTGCGGGTCGGGCACCCTGCCCTTCAGGCCGCGGGCGGTCGAGTGCCGAAACTCGGCGGCGTGTAGATCGCGAGCGACGGTCGGCGCGTTGCGGTCATCGACGCGCTCGGTCGTCAGCGGCACCGAATCGCGCAGGAACGCGAACGTCCGCGTCACCGCCTGCTGATGAATCGCCTCAAGCTCCGCTCGCTGCTCCGGGCCCGCGAGCGCCCACGCCACGCTCACCGACTTCGGCGCCGACAACGTCACATCAACGCCGGCGTTGCGGGTACCGGTCGGGCCCGCTGGCCGCACGTGCTCCTCAGTGCCGGGTCGGCGGCCCTGCATCAGCGCGACGAGCTCCTCCCGACCGACCCGCGCACCCGGATCGATCCCGAGCGCCCGGAGCGTCTCGGGCCGGCTCAGCCAACGCCCGGGTGACTCGACCGGCTCCCCGTCATGGCCGAGGTAGTAGTCCCCGCGCTCCGGCGCGACGGTCTTCGCGTCCAGGTACTCCGCGTACCCGTCGGCGCCTTGGCTGCCGATCGACTTCACCGTCATCATCGCCGCGCACCGGCCGCGCTGACGACGTCCTTCTGCTGGGAGATTGACATGCCTCTATAGCGACGGCAGCGCCCCGAAATGCGCAGACAGCTTTCGCGCCGACGCTCACGGGCGGCCTCGCGCGCGCTGATGCACCGGGCGCAGTACGACGGAGTGTCTTGCGCTGTGTCCCGCTGTAGCCGGCACCTCGTGCATCTGGTCTGTTTTGGATTTTGCTGTGTCAGTTACGACGGTCTGACCTGAACGCAGGACCCCGGCGGGTCGACTGGTGGCCTTGGGTGCTGTGGGGCCAGCTGCGTCGTCGGGTCCGATGGCCAGGTGCCTCTCGTGCCAGGGCGAGGGGCGTGCTTCCGCTGTGAGGACGACGCTCGGCCTGCAACGGAGGTGCTGTGGCGAGCGTCGGGTCGGACGTCCTGCAGCGACGGCTCGTCGGTGGCCGATAGGCGGGCAAAGCCGAGGAACGAGGCGACGATTTAGACGCCAAACTTCCGCCGCGCGTCGATCCGCCCGCCGCCCCGCCGTCAATGCCCCCACGCTCCGCCGCTCCGCGGCGCTTGCGGCAGCCCACCGGCCCGTGGAGCGAGCCGACCGAGGCTCCCACCCCCGGCCAGAGTAGGCCGTGCCGCGGATCGAGCTCCGCTCGCGCGGAGCACGTGAACCAGAGCCGCTCCTCTACGGCGGGCGAGCCTGGCTCGACTGTTCAGGCAGGCGGCGTAAGACGCATGCCGTACATCGCCATGCGGGTGGCTGCGTCGATCATGCCGTCATCGTCGTCGGCGATCGTGCCAGCCAGGAGCGGCTGGAGCAGAACCGCGCCTACGACCATTGCGATGATGAGCGAGTTGCTGAAGGCGAGCGTCTCGCGGTCTAGCCAGTCTCGGCGGTCGGCTTCGTGCTCAGCCATCAGGCGAAGCTCGTGGAGCCCGGCGGCCAGACTGCCGCGGGTCTGAGCGAAGATGCTGCTGGCGGAGTCGTTACCTGCTGCTAGCAGCGTCACGAGCGAGGCTCGGTGTTCGGTGGAGTTGCGGTAGAGATCGCGGACGAACTCGCGCACGAGCCGCTCGTCGTCCCAGGGAGTCTCGACCTGGTCACTCCAAGCCTGGGCGAACTCCTCGAACGTCTCGAGGAACGGCGCAAGGAGGGTGGCGGCGAAGAGCTCCTCCTTTCCGTCGAACTGGCGGTAGAGGACGGACAGGCTAATCCCGGCGCGGCTGGCGATGTCGCGCATCGCCGTCTGGGCGAAGCCGTGCTCGACGAACAGGTTGTTCGCCGCCTCAAGGATGAGCTCCCGTACTTCGGCCGTACTGCGCCGGGGCGCTCGCTGTGATTCCGCCATTGCGCAAAATCTTAGCTCCCCTCTCGCTAAGAAACAATGTTGCTTGACAAGAGAAACGTCGTTGCTCTACGGTGGCGATCGAGCAGGTCAACTGAGCTTGGAGGAGACGAGATGGCTGTAGAGTCGCGGCCGCTCGACGCGCCCGAACTGTCCGCTTTTGGGACAGCCGGGATCGTGGTCGACGCGCCGAATGAGAAGAAGCCGATCAAGGCATGGGCCGCCTTCGGGGCGTTGTGGTTCGCGTTCTACGCGTACCTCGCCATCGCGTGGGTGACGGGCCCGGACTTCAAGCGCGTGGACGGAGGCGAGACGGCGCTGCCGGGATGGATGGATCTGTTCTTCAAGATCTACATGCCCCTCGGCATCGTGGCCACCATCGGTGTCCTCTACTGGTTCGCGTTTCGCCCGCGGCTGAAGGAGAAGCGTTGGACGACCGACGGGCTGATGCTGCTGAGCTTCATCGGCCTGTGGTTCCAGGATCCGTTCATCAACTGGTACCAGCCGACGTTCACGTACAACGCGCACCTGTTCAACATGGGCTCGTGGGTTGGCAGCGTCCCGGGGTGGCAGTCGATCAGCGCCGGCAGCCCCGGGCAGCAGTTCCAGGAGCCGCTGGCGTTCATCATCCCGGCTTACCTGTACATGCTGTTCCCGATCTCGGTGATCTGCGCTTTCGTCATGCGCAAGGCCAAGGCGAAGTGGCCGAACCTCGGCATGCTCGGCCTGATCTCGATCTCGCTGGTGTTCGGCTTCCTGCTCGACCTCATCTGCGAGGGAGCGTGGGTTCGCCTCGGGATCTACAACTACTGGGCGACCGACCCGTCCTGGACCCTGTTCGCGGGCAAGTACTACCAGTTCCCGGTGTATGAGTCGATCTTCACCGCGTTCTGGGTGACGGGCTTCGGCTGCCTGCTGTTCTTCAAGGACGACAAGGGCTACTCCTTCGCCGAGCGCGGCGTCGACGAGATCCGGGCCAGCCCGGGGATCAAGACCGGGATGCGGTTCCTGGCGATCCTCGGCGCCGGCAGCTTGATCTACGTCGTCACGTACAACGTGCCCTACCAGTTCTTCAACCTCCAGGGTCACTCGTGGCCGAAGAGCGTGCAGGAGCGCTCGTACTACACCAACGGCATCTGCGGCCCGAAGACCGACCAGGCCTGCCCGTCCACGAACCTGCCGTTGTCTCGCAAGGACGCGGTGCACTTCGATCCGAGCGGCAAGTTGATCGTGCCGAAGGGCATCACCCCGGCGTCGGACACGGCGAAGAAGTTCCGTCCGAAGGGCTGAGCGGTGAGCGAGACGTTGGTGTTCGATCCGCCGGAGCAGAAGGCTCCGGCGGATGGCGTCGGCATGAACCGACGCGTCCAGATGGCCTGCGTGTGGACGGGGCCGATCATGATCATCGGCTGGGTCGCGGCGTTTGTCGTCCTCGCGCGGTTCATCCCGCCGCCGTCGCCGGAGAAGTCGCCGGCGGACGTGGTCGACATGTACCGCGAGCACACCGGCGCGATCCAGCTCGGCCTGGTCATCACGCTCTTCGCGTCCGCGCTGCTGGTGCCGTTCGCGGCGGTGATCAGCGCGCAGATGCGGCGCATCGAGGGCCCGCGGTCGGTGATGGCGTGGACGCAGCTGGTGTCGGCGGGGCTGCTGTCGCTCGAGTTCATCATCCCGCTGATGATCTGGCAGACCGCGGCGTATCGCGTGGACAGCAACAGCGCGGAGATCATCCGGATGCTGAACGACATGGGCTGGCTGATGTTCGTCGGAGTGATCTCCTCCGCGGTCGTCGAGTTCGGCTCGATCGGGGTGGCGATCCTCGCGGACGAGCGTGACAGCGACGTCTTCCCGCGGTGGGCGGGCTACTTCAACCTCTGGGTCGCGGTGCTGATCATCCCGGCGGGGGTCGTGCCGTTCTTCAAGGACGGCCCCTTCGCCTGGAACGGAGCGTTCGCGTTCTTCCTGCCCCTGGTGGTGTTCGCGGCGTGGATCGTCGTGATGACCGTCCTGCTGCGGCGAGCGATCGATACGGAAGCGCAGCAGCAGACGGCCTGAAGGGCAGCAGCGGCCGGCACGCCGGCGGGTAGGTCCACAACGAGAGAGGGAGAACCGATGAAGAGCGGATCGGTGGCGGACGGCGCTGAAGTGATCGTCGCGGGCGGCGGACACAACGGGCTGGTCGCTGCCTGCTTTCTGGCGAAGGCTGGGCTAGACGTCCTGGTGGTGGAGGCCCATTCCACGCCCGGCGGGATGACCGCCACGAACGAGTTCCTGCCCGAGGCGCCGGGGCACATGATCAATGAGGCGTCGATCCACGCGTCGCTGTTCCGGACGACGAACATCGACGCCGAGCTGGGCCTGTCGGCGCGCCACGGCCTGAAGATGCGGCCGATCGACCCCGCGCACGTGCACCTCGGATTCGAGGGCGAGTCGATCGCCATGTGGCGCGACCCGCAGAAGACGGCGGACGAGATCCGGCACTTCTCCCGCAAGGACGCAGACAGCTACATCAAGCTCTGCGACATCATCCGCACCGCGGTGAACATCGGCATCCCGGCGATGCAGACCAGCGCGGTCCGCCCGGAGCCGAAGGTGATCCTCAAGGCGCTGAAGGAGGCGGCCAAGGGCCGCAAGGAGCTCGGGGAGATCGCGCGCTGGGTCACCGCCTCGCAGCGCGAGGTGATCGAGGAGTGGTTCGAGCACGACATGGTCCGCGGGCCGCTGACCACGAACCTGCCGTTCATGCAGTTCGACGCGGACCTGTCGGGCTGGTCCCTGATCTACCTCGGCGTCCTGGAGAAGGTCGGCGTGGCGATGTTCGAGGGCGGGACGGGGTCCTTCCCGAAGGCGCTGATCCGCTGTCTTGAGTCCTACGGCGGCCGGGTGCGGTGCAGCGCCCCGGTCGAGCAGCTGCTGATCGGGGACCTTGGCCAGGTCACCGGGGTGCGCCTGGTGGGCGGTGAGGAGATCACCGCGCGACGTGCGGTCGTCACCGCGTTCAGCCCCAAGACGGTGCTGACGAAGCTGCTTCCGCAGGGCACGCTGACGCACACGTACGCAAACCGCGCCGAGCGGATCCCGACGAAGAACACCGGGATGACCGACTACAAGCTGAACGTCGCGGTCAAGGGCAAGCTCGAGCTCGCCCGTCACCAGGCGTGGCGCAAGGACGACATCGACCTGCGGCTGCCGTGCACGACCTGGAACACCCACCAGCAGGCGCTGACCGCAGCGAACGAGTGCGTGCAGGGCCGCGTCCCGGACATGGTCCCCGGCCTGTCGCAGATCACGACCGCGTTTGACCCAGGCATGGCGCCCGACGGGCACGACACCTTCTGGTTCTGGACCGGCCTGACGCCCGCCGAGCCCGTCGACGGCTGGGACACCGCGCGTGAGCAGATCACCGACCGGGTGATCAAGAACGCGTCGGAGTACTTCGTCGGCATGGAGGAGATGGAGATCGCCCGTCGTCCCCTTGCGCAGCCGGACATCGAGGAGCGCTTCTGGGCGATCGACGGCAACGTCTACCACGTCGATCCGACGATCACGCGGTTCGGACCGCTGAAGCCGGCGATGGGCCTGGCGGGCTACGAGACACCGGTGTCCGGCTTGTTCCTCACGGGCTCGGGCACCCACCCCGTCGCCGGGATCTCCGGTATGCCCGGGCAGAACTGCGCGAAGCGCGTGCTGCAGGTGCTGAAGAAGCAGGACAGGCAGGGGCCGCGCCAGCGTGAGGCAGCGGCGGCCTCCCACGCCGAGCGGTGGGTGTCAGCAGCGCCTGAGGAGAAGCCCGTTGTCCCTGCGTAGCGGCGACGGTGCGACGCTGCTGGCGTCGGCGATCGTCGGCCGGACGATCCCCGTCGTCGTGCTCCGCAGCGGAGTCACCCACACCGACGGGGAGACGATCTACGCAGGCCCCGACAGCAGCACGGACAGCGTCGTCGTGCAGGCGGCGCTGATCGCCGCCGGCAGCCTGGACGTCGGGATGGGAAAGCTCGTCGGGCGCCGCGGCAGCCGCTCGCGGTACCTGACGCTCGAGACGCAGCGGGCGATGGATCTCCTGCGCGACGTGGCCCCCAACCAGGTGCTGGACCGTGCGGGGGCGCTCTATGACGGCCCGGCGTCGCGCTCGGCAGAGGAGTCGCTTCGGCGGGCCAAGTCGGCCCGTATTCCGGATGCGCCGGCCTGGTGCGGCGAGATCCGGCCGAGCAAGCTCATCCGCCAGCAGCAGACCGAGTCCAGCGAGATCACCGAGACGATGCTGAGCAACGCGCTGAAGCCTTCTGAGCTTCAGGAGCTCGACGACGACGAGGCCGACGATGCCGACCGCAGCAGCGTCCTTGACCTGCTGGCGGCGCCGATCAACAACCCCATGGCCGCGAAGCTGGCGAAGATGCTCGGCATGGGCGGGTCGCCGACGTCCGGCGAGTCCGGCGCCGGCGACGAGGCCGCCATGCGCGGCAACCGGCAGGGACGCGGCCTGCGCGGCGCGACCCAGGTCCGCACCACGGCCAGCACCACAGGCTCACCGGGCGCGCCGTCGGCCGGCCACCACTACCCGGAATGGTCGGTCGATCGCCGCGCGTACCGTGCGGACTGGTGCACGGTCAGCCAGTTCGATCCACCGGTCCAAAGCGGCACCGCGCCTCTGCCTGAGACTCCCGACGTGCGGCTGCGAAAGCAGCTCGCCACGCTGGGCCAGGCCAACGAACCGCACCGGCGCCAGCACGACGGCGACGGCTTGGACATCACCGCCCTCGTCGACTTCGCAAGCGACAGGCGCATCGGCCAGCCTGGCGACCCCCGCGTCTACGAGCAGCGGCGCCGCACCGGCCACGACCTCGGCGTGCTGATCCTCCTGGACGCCAGCGGCTCGACGGGGGAGTCCACCGACGGCCATCAGATCTTCGCCGGTGAACGTCAGCTCGCAGCTCAGCTCACCGCCGAGCTCGACGTGCTCGGCAACCGCGTGGCGACCTACGGCTTCTACTCGCGCGGCAAGGACAACGTGCGGTTCCTGCGCGCGAAGACGTTCAACGAGCCCTACGGCCACGCCGCTCGCCGCCGCCTTGCCGCGATCCAGCCGACCGGGTTCACCCGGCTCGGAGCTGCCGTGCGCCACGGAACCCATCTGCTCCGCGAGCAGGCGGGCACCAGCAAGCTCCTGCTCATCGTCGTCGGAGACGGCCTGCCGTACGAAGACGGATACGAGCACCGGCACGCGCACGAGGACACGCGCAAGGCGCTGGCCGAAGCGGTGGAGCTGGGGGTCGGATGCGCATGCATCGCCATGCGCTCACCGACCCGGCCAGAGGTGATCGATCGTGTCTGGGGACATGTCGCCCACTGCCACGTGGAGCACCCGCACGAGCTCGCCCCGCAGATCCGCCCGCTCATCCAGCGCGCGCTGAAAGACGCCGCCGCCCAGCGGCGACGAGGCACATCAACCACACACGAGGCGACCGGATGACCGACGCAGTGAAGCTCGAAGCTCCGTTCTACGCAGCCACCAGCGACGAGATCGACGTCTTCGCCGCCGCCTGGCGGCAGCAGCTGGCCGTGATGCTCAAAGGCCCCACCGGCTGCGGCAAGACGCGACTGGTGGAGCACATGGCGGCCCGTCTGGACGTGCCGCTGATGACGGTCTCCTGCCACGAGGACATGACCGCCAGCGACCTGCTGGGACGGTTCGTGCTGACCGGCGGCGACACCGAATGGGTCGACGGGCCCCTGACGCAGGCCGTCCGGCTGGGCGGCATCTGCTACCTCGACGAGGTCGTCGAGGCGCGGCAGGACGCCGTGGTGGCCGTCCACTCCCTCACCGATCACCGCCGCACGATGACGCTCGAGCGGCTCGGCGGCGAGACCATCCAGGCCGCCCCGGGCTTCATGCTCGTCGTCTCCTACAACCCCGGGTACCAGAGCGTGCTGAAGGACCTGAAGGTCTCAACGCGCCAGCGCATGGTCGGCCTTGACCTGACGTATCCACCGGCCGACACCGAGCGCCTGATCGTCAGCCGCGAAAGTGGACTTGACGATCGCCGCCTTGACGATCTCATCCGGCTCGGGCAGGCACTGCGCCGCGGCAAGGACGCGGGCCTGCGGGAAGTGGCGTCCACCCGCACGCTGATCGCCGCCGCACGGCTCATGCAGGAGGGCCTGGGGTTCCGGCGCGCCGCCACCGCCGCGATCGCTGCGCCGCTCACCGACGACGAGGCGCTCACCGCCCAGCTCATCACGGTCATCGACGCGTACGACAGCTCCTCGGAGCATTCCTGATGCAGCTCGGCGAATCCCTGCGCGGCACCCGGCCGACTGACCGACGCGTCCCCGGAGAGTCCGGCACGTGGGTCTTCATCGTCGGCGACATGACGGTGTTCGCCTTCGTCTTCGCCACCTACCTCCTCGCGCGCGCACAGGACCCCGCGCTTTTCGCCGAGGGACAGCAGCACCTCAGCGCCACCGTCGGCGCGACGAACACGCTGCTGCTGCTGCTCAGCTCGCTCTGCGTCGTCGCCGGCGTGCGCGCGACCGGCCGCCGCCGGTCGCGAGCCGCCCAGCGGCTCTTCGGCCTCGCGGCGCTCTGCGGCCTGGGGTTCGCGGCCAACAAGTACCTGGAGTACAGCGACAAGATCAGCCACGGACTGACCCCCACGACCAACGACTTCTGGACCTACTACTACATCCTCACGGGGCTTCACCTGTTTCACCTCGTCGTGGGGCTCGGGGTCCTGGCCTTTGCGATCAGGCAGGTCGGAAAACCGCGGCTCACCGCCCGCCGCTACGCGTACATCGAAGGCGGCGCGTGCTTCTGGCACATGGTCGACCTGCTGTGGATCGTCCTGTTCCCGCTGCTGTACCTCGTGCGATGAAGACCCCGCAGCTCCTCGATCCTCGCGTTGCCCTGGTCGGGCTTCTGCTCGTCGCAGCGACCTGCAGCTCCTGGTGGCTGGGCGCCGACCACGTGCTGCCAAGCGCGCGGACCTCAAGCGCCGCGATCCTGGCGGTGGCGTTCGTGAAGGTCCGGCTGATCGGCATGTACTTCATGGACCTGCGCGCGGCCCCCACCGCGCTGCGCCACGTCTTTGACGCGTGGTGCCTGACCGTCTGCGCGCTCGTCATCTCGCTCTACCTCTACGCATGACCTCTTCGACTGTGACCGCCACCATCCCCGCACACGATCACCCGTACACAGCCCTCAGCGATGTCGTGGCGTCCGGCCGGCCCGAGGTGACCCGGCTGACCTACGCCCAGACGACGGTGGCCTTCGTGCTGCCGCATTCCTCCGTCACGCTGCTGCTCGATCAGCGCCCCCCGCAGGTGACGCAGGACAAGGCCGCCGCAGAGATCGAAGTCCGTCTCAGCGAGGACCAGGCGCGCCGGTTCGCGCGCGGCGAGCTTCACCTGACGGCCGACGTGATCGCCGGCCGCGCCGCGACGGCCGGGCCGGTTCGCCGCTTCCTTGAGGTCGAGCCGATCCTCCGCGGACTGCTCGCTGCCCGGTCCACAGACCAGACCGACCGCGACCCGCTGACCAGCCACGGCCAGATCGACGAGCAGCTGCTGGCGATCGAGACACGCGGCCTGCACAAGGCGTTCGGCACCAACCGCATCCTCAGGGGCGCGGACATCACCATCCCCGAGGGCCTGATCTCGGTCGTGCTCGGCCCGTCCGGCACCGGGAAAAGCGTTCTGCTGCAGCACGTCACCGGACTGCTGCGCCCCGACGCGGGCGAAGTCCTGATCCGGGGCCGGCGCCTGAGCCAGATGTCCCGCTCACAGCTGCTGGCGCTGCGCACGGAGATCGGCGTCATGTTCCAGGACGGTGCGCTGTTCAGCGCCATGAACATCTACGACAACGTCGCCTTCCCCCTGCGCCGGCACACCGACCTGCCCGACAAGGTCGTCGCGGAGATCGTGCACGGGCACCTGGCGAACGTCGGGCTGACCAGCGCCGCAAACCGGATGCCGAACGAGCTGTCGGGCGGGATGCGCAAGCGCGCGGGCCTGGCCCGGGCGCTCGTCCTTGAGCCGAGCATCATCATCTGCGACGAGCCCGATTCCGGCCTTGACCCGGTGCGCACTGCCCTCCTCGGGGAGCTTCTCGTCGACCAGCACCAGGCGATGGGCGGGGCGATGGTCGTGGTCACCCACAACATCGCGCTGACCAAGCGCATCGCCGAGCACATCACCGTCCTGTGGCAGGGAAAGGTCCTGCTCTCCGGGATGCGCGACGACGTCCTCGGCTCCGACGAGCCGTTCGTGCAGCAGTTCCTCGCCGGCGACACCGACGGCCCCCTCTCCATGGACGCCTGACCGATCATGAACCCTCAAGCCAGTCACTCAACCCTGCGGCGCCTCGAGCGCCTCGCCGAGGTCCCGGCGCGTCTCGCGGCCGCGGCGGACCCCAGCGAACTGTTCCAGCGCGGCGCGTCGCTGGCCGCGACCGAGTGCGGCTTCGCGCGTGCCCTGGTGCTCTCGATCGATCGCGGCACCCTGACCGGCGAGACATCAGACCGCCTCCCAGACGACGCGAGTGAGTTCATGCGACGAGAGATCTCGCGCTCCCCGCTGTCGATCACGGCCGGTACCGCTGAAGCAGACGCGATCCGCATCGGGCGCTCACGCCCGCAGAGCCACAGCCTGCTGGCCGAGCAGCTCGGCCTCACCCACTACGCCCTGCTGCGGATCGCCGTGCAGGACGTCGCTCTCGGCCTGCTCGTGGTGGACCGCGACACCCCTGCTCTGGACGAGGTCGACTACGCGGTGCTGTCGGCCTATGCGGCGATCCTGTCCAGCGTCCTTGAGACGAGCCTGACGCGGACACGGCTGGGCGAGGTCTCCGAAGAGCTCCGGTATCTGGCTGTCTCAACCCAGGCGCTCCTCGGCGAAGTCCGGCACGCGCCGCCGTCACTGCCGCACCGGCACGGAGAGCGCCTGGCCTTCGGCACGTTCCAAGGAGTACCGGCGTCTGCGGGCGCCGGCGGCGGGGTACACCTCACCGAGCGGGAGCGGGCAATCGCCCAGCTGCTCGCCGAGGGCCTCTCGAACCGCGAGATCGCCAGCCGGCTCGTCGTCTCACCCGAAACCGTCAAGAGCCACGTCACCCGGATCCTGCGCAAGTTCGGCGCATCCAACCGCATCGAGGCGGTCACCCGTTTCCTCCAAGGTGAGACGGACGGACGCGCGGCATGACCCATTCGCCCGCCAACCTCCCCCGCGCAACGCGCAAGGTTCCCCCGGCCGGGGGCTGTTCACCACCTACCACCCACCGAGAGAGTCTGATCATGGCCGAACAAGGCATACGCAGAGGCCGGGCTGCCCGCTCCGT
This sequence comes from Paraconexibacter sp. AEG42_29, assembly GCF_040581415.1. NCBI lineage: Bacteria > Bacillati > Actinomycetota > Thermoleophilia > Solirubrobacterales > Paraconexibacteraceae > Paraconexibacter > Paraconexibacter sp. AEG42_29. Next base: position 508,000 of record NZ_CP114014.1, read on the forward strand.
CCGGTCACTGGGCACTCCCAGATCCGCCGGGCTGCAGACCGCCGGCGACATCGGCCTGCTCGCCGTCCGCAGCGTCAGGCTGACGTTCACCCCGCCCTTCCCGTGGTGGCGCGACGCGATCGTCGAGTTCTCGCTGGCCCTTCGCCGCTGCACGCTGCCGCTCGTGCTGGCCATGATCACCTTCGCCATCGGCATCGCCGTGCTGTTCGTCGGCCGCATCGTCGAGACGCTGGGGACCTCTGACCGCCTCGCCGGCGGCCTGACCATCGGCTTCATGCGCGAGCCGGCCGTGTGGGTCACGGCGATGGTGTTCGCCGGAGTGGCCGGCAGCGCGATGACCGCCGACATCGGTGCTCGCCGCATCCGCGAGGAGCTCGAGGCGCTCTCGGTCCTTGGCGTGGACACCACCCGGGCGCTCGTCGTCCCGCGGGTGGTGGCGATGACGCTCGTCGCCCCTGTGCTCGGCCTGATCACGTTCCTGACCTCGCAGGTCGTCTGCTACCTGCTGATCCCGGTGTTCTACCCGTCGGTGTCCTTCGGGGCGCAGCTGGACACGATGAAGGACTTCGTCTACACCGCCGACGTCCTGGCGCTGCTGGTGAAGCTGCCGCTGTGCGGCTTCGCGGTCGGACTGATCAGCTGCGCGAAGGGGCTGTCCACCAAGGGCGGCGCCGAAGGCGTCGGCACTGCCGTAAACCAAGCGGTGGTGCTCATGTTCGGCACCCTCTGGGTCATCAACGGCCTGGTCAACGGCGCCTACCTCGCATTGTTCCCCAGCGTCCAGCAGCTCCGCGGCTGATGGCAACCAACGCTCCCCCAGCCGCCAAGGCTCAGACCCCGCGTCCTGGGCGCGTGAAGCCGATCCTCGAGGAGGCCGGCGAGCTTGCCGTGTTCAGCGTCTCGGCGATAGCGGCGCTGCGCGGTGTCCCGGGCAACATGTCCGAGGTCCTGCGCCAGTCCGGAAAGCTCGTCCGCGGAAGCACGCTGATCATCGCGTTCCTCGGCTTCCTCATCGGCTTCTCGGTGATCGAGTTCGGCTACTACTTCCTGCGGGCCGTCAGCGCCACCGACTACCTCGGCCTGGTCTCGGGCGTCATCAGCCCACGCGGCACCGCACCGCTGATGTTCGCCTACGTCTTCGCGGCGAAGGTCGGATGCGGCATCGTCGCCGAGCTCGGCGCGATGCGCGTAAACCAGGAGACCGACGCCTACGAGTCCGAGGGCGTCGACCCGATGCGCTACCTCGTCGCCACCCGCCTGGCTGCGGCCTGGCTGTTCATCCCGCTGGCAGCCGTGGTGTCGCTCCTCGCGAACACCGCCGGCGCGTGGTTCGCCGGCATCGTCGTCCTCGACGGCCTGACCTCCTCGGCGTTCTTCCGCTACCACTGGGGCGTACAGACGATGTCAGACCAGTTTCTGGCGATGCTCTGCATCCTCACGGTCGCGACGGTGATCGTCCTGGTCTCCTGCTTCTACGGGCTGCGCACCCGCGGCGGGCCCGCCGCCGTCGGGCAGGCGACCGCCCGCTCGCTGGTCGTCAACCTCGGTCTGATCCACATCATCGTGCCGGCGTATCTCGCGCTCGCCTACGGCACCGACCCGCACCTTCCGATCGGCGGCTGAGATCGATGAGAGCCAAGGCCACCACCGTCGCCCTCCTGCTGATCGCATGCGCGGCGCTCGCGATCATCATCGGATCCGGTAGCAGCGCGCCGACCCACCGCGTCAGCTTCAACGTCGCAAACGCCGCGAACCTCACCCCTGGCCTGAAGGTCCGAGCTGCCGGCCAGCAGGTCGGAACGATCACGAACATCTCCGTGCGCAGCGGTGGCAACGGCGCACGCGTCACGCTGCGACTCACCGACCAGGCCGTTTGGCCGCTCCCGGCCGACACTGCCGTCCGGATTCGCTACGGCGGCACCATCGCCGCGAGCGGCCGGTACGTGGATCTGCTCCGCGGCGTGGCACGAGGGACCCCGATCAGTGACGGCGGGCGCATTCGCCGGGTGGAGCTGCCCGTCGAGTTCGACGAGGTCTTCAACACGTTCGGGCCACGGACACGACAGAACTTGCGCTCCACCGTCGATGCGGCCGGAAGCACCCTGCAGGCCGCCGGCGGGCCGCTGCGCCGGGCACTGAAGAGCGCTCCGCCCGCCGTCCATCAGGTCGCCGGCACCCTGATCGACCTGGGCGACACCCACGCGACCCTCGACACCCTCGTCCGGTCCACCGACCGCGTCCTGGCCGCGACCCAGCGCGCCGACCCCGGTCTCGGTCCGCTGCTCGCGGACGCGGCGACGACGTTCACCGCCGTAGGCGACGAGGCCAGTGCGGTCAAGCGCACGCTCACCGAGGCACCCTCCACCATGAAGGACACCCGCACGACGCTCGCGCAGGTCGACCGCACCCTGACCGCGGCAACAGCCCTCACCGGGAAGCTCGCGCCCGGCGTGCAGCAGCTCCGGAAGATCATCCTGCCGCTGAACAGCACGCTGCAGACCGTCCACGAGGTCGCTCCGACCGCGCGCCGTGCCCTGGCCACCACGCGGCGCGCCGCCCCGGACCTCACCCGGCTGCTGGACGACGCCGGCGCGCTGACCCCGAACCTGAAGTCCACCCTCGAGCAGGCCAGCACCCAGCTCACCTGCCTGCGGCCGTACGCCCCGGAGATCGCCGGCTTTGCGTCCACCTGGAGCGGGTTCGTCGCCAACGGCGACAAGAAGAACAAGTACGCGCGGTTGTTCAACGCCGTGTACCCCTTCCCGAACGACACCCCCCTGACCGTCCCGCAGCTCTCCAAGCTGATGCCCGGCCCCTTCCAGGCCTGGGGATTCCCGCGCGCCCCCGGAGCCAACGCCGGACAGCCGTGGTACCAGCCCGACTGCGGCATCACCGCCGACGGCGCCGACCCCGCCAAGGACCCCGAGGCACGCAACTTCGACCCCTTCTCAAAGAACCTGATCGAGGTCGCGCCATGAACCGCCCACTCACGACAGCGTTGGCCGCGGCGAGCTTGGCCTTGGGGCTCGGCGCCTGCGGCTCAGACGCGGACTACCGCGTGACCCTGGAGCTGAAGAACGCCGATGGCTTGCGGGAAGGATCCCTCGTCCAGGTCGGCGGCGTCCCCGTCGGGAAGGTCGCAGAGCTTCGCCTGCAGCCCAACGACCGCGTGGATGCCACGCTCAAGATCGACGCCGACCGCGGACCGATCGGCCGCAACGCCCGCGCCACGATCGCCTCACGGAACCTGCTCGGAGAGAAGTACGTGAACCTCACGCCCGGCGACCGCCGGGCGGCGCTGCCATCCGGCGGCCGGGTCGGCGCCGATCGCGTCACCGCATCCGTCGACCTGGACCAGATCCTCGACGTCCTCGCTCCGACCACCCGCGCGAAGGTCGGGGTGCTCATCAACGAAGCCGGCGCGGGACTGGTCGGGCGCGGCGGTGACCTCAACAGCTTCCTTCGCCAGTTCCCACCCGCCGTGGACAAGGCCACCGACCTGCTCGAGCAGGTCGTGGGCGACAACCACACCCTCGGCGAGGTCATCGAGCGCAGCGACCGATTCCTCGCCACACTGACCCGCCAGCGGCGCGAGCTCACGCAGCTCATCGACACCGCCGGCCGCGCATCGCAGAGCTTCTCCGCCAAGCGCGCCGAGCTCATCGCCACCCTCGACCGCGCACCGGGAACGCTGAGCGAACTGCAACGCGCGCTCGGTGAGATCCGCGACACCGCCCCTCCCCTCGGCCAGGCCGCACGGGCGATCAGCGCAACCGCTCCCCCCCTCGCCCAGACCCTCAACGCCGTCGAGCCGTTCCGTCAGGCCGCCGCCCCCGCCCTCGAGCAGCTGCGCCGCACCTCGCCGGCGATCAGCCGCCTCGGCCGCCAGGCCACCCCGGTCCTGAGGCGCGCCCAGCCGACGCTGAGCTCCCTGCGTGGCTTCGCCACCTCGCTGGCACCGGTGTCGCGCACCCTGGATCTCACGATCGACGACCTGATGGCCACCCTTCAGGGCTGGTCACGGGCGATCCAGGCCCGGGACGGCCTGACGCACATGTTCCGCGCGAAGGTCGCGGTCAACCCCGAGTCCCTGAACTCGATCATCACCCGCCTCTCCACCCCCGCGCCGACGCAGAGCAAGACCACCAAGCCCACGAAGCCCGGAATACCGAGCGTCGCCGGACTGCTTCCCGCGCTCACGCGCAAGCCACCCAAATCAGCGAAACCGCAGCTCCCATCCACGCCAGCGCCCAGCACGCCCGGTGCGCCCGCAGCTGACCTTGGAAACACCGTCGGCAACGGCGTAAGCCAGCTCCTCGACTACCTCCTCGGGAAATGACCACCACCACCCGAATGCGAAAGCGCCGCCGCGACCCCGCTGGTCGCCTGGCGCGAGCCGGAGTCATCACGATCGCGGCAACAATCCTGCTCGCCTGGCTGACGCTCAACTCACCCAACGGGGTACCGGGCACCAAGCACCGCACCGCGACCGTCGTCCTCGGCGACGTCGGAAGCCTGCGCGCGCACAACGACGTGCGCACGGCCGGAGTGCTCATCGGCCAGGTCAAGACGATCGAACCGAGCGGCACCCGCGCAAAGGTCACCCTGCGACTCTCCGCAGCGGCCGGGATGATCCCCGAGGACTCCACCGCCGCGGTGCGCAGCGCCGGACTGCTCGGCCAGCGGTACCTGCAGCTCATCCGCGGCACCAGCAGCCGCGAGCTACCCGACGGGGGGACGCTGCGCCCGGCGTCGCGATCGATCACGCTCGGCGTCCCGGACGTTCTCGAGACCTTCGATGCCGCGACGCGTGGCGGACTCGGCCACAGCGTCCGCGGCCTCGGCACCGGCGTCCTCGGCGAGGGGCAGCACATCAACGACGCCATCAAGGCCGGCCCACAGGCGGCCGCAGACTTCCGCACCACCGCCGACGCAGTCCTCGACAGCAACGCCAACGCCTCCCTGCTCGCGCCACGCCTCAACAGCGCCGCCGCAGCCCTGGACGCCTCACGCGGACAGATCGCGACGCTGCTCTCCCCGACCGACCACGCCCTGCGGCCGCTGGCCGAGGAGCGCGTCGCGGTCGGCCGCGCCCTCGACCTGGCCCCGGCGACCCTGACGGCGGCCCGTCCGGGGCTGGCGGCCGCCTACCGCCTCGCCGGCACCGTCCACCGGCTCGCGGACACCGCCGCCCAGACGTTGCCGAAGGCACCCACCGCCCTACGGGCCACGACCGTGCTGCTCCGCGACGCCCGCGCGCCGCTGCGCGACGCCGCGCCACTCGTGGAACAGGCCCGAGCGACGGTCCCGAAAGCCCTCCACCTCACCGAAGCGATCGACCCTGTGCTCACCCCACTCCGCCAACCCCTGGACCGTCTGCAGAGCCCGCTGAACATCCTCGGCGAGCACGGCTGCGACGTCGTGAACTTCGCGAGGGTGTGGCGCAGCTTCCTCGGGTTCGGAAGCGTCCCCGGCGGCAAGATCGGAAACCTCGGCGAGATCCGCGCTGAGGCGATCGTCAACATGCCGCTCACCGGCGCCGGCGACAGCCTCACGCTGCCCGACGCGCTCTCCGAGCGCGACCTGTACCCCGCGCCCTGCAAGTACGCAGGCTCCGTCCACCCGACCCTGACGCTTCGGCCATGAAGAACCTCGCCGCCAACCGGGCCGCGCTCGGCGCGCTCGTCCTGACCCTGCTGATCGCCGTCACCGTCGCCATCGACAGCGGCCTGGTCGCCTCCCAGTTCAGTGAGAAGGGAACAACGATCCGCGCGCAGTTCACCACCACCGGACAGCTGAAGAAGGGCGACCCCGTTCGCATCAACGGGATCACCGCCGGACGCGTAGACCGGCTCCGCCTCGCTCCCGGCGGACGCACGGCGATCGTCGACCTGACCGTGTTCGACAGCGCCGGCACGATCCACGCCGACGCCTCGGCCAGGATCCGGCTGCGCACCGCGCTCGGAGGCACCTTCGCCGTCGACCTGAAGCCCGGCACAGCGAGCACCTCGCCCCTCGGTGACCGCACGATCCCGACCACCCGCACCGAGAACCAGGTCGAGGTCGAGGACCTCATCGCGTTCAACCGCGGCGCCTCCAGGGACGGACTGCGCACCACCCTGAAAGAGCTCCCCGCCGCGCTGCACCCCGAGCCGGTCGCTAGCGCGGTAACCAAGCTCGACGCTGACGCCCCCGCCCTGGAGGCCACCATCGCCGCAGTCCGCGGGCCGCGCGAGCAGGATCTTCGACGGGTCCTCGCCGCGACCGCACAGACGGTCCGCGCCGTCGACGCACCCGCTGACGGCGTCCGCCGAATGGTCGAAGGCGCCGCTTCCACCGTCAACGTCACCGCCGCCCGCAGCCAGGAGCTGCGGCGCACCTTCGCGCTGACCGGCCAGATCCAGCCACAGGTCCGGCGAACCCTCGCCGAGCTGCGCAGCACCCTGCACCAGGCGGACCCGCTGATCGAGCGGCTCACCGGCGCCGCGCCGGCCCTGTCGCCGACGCTCAGCGAGCTGCGCCCGACCGTACGCTCGGCCGACCGGCTGCTCAGCACCGCACGGCCGGTCGCCCAGAACCTCCGCTACGCCGCGCGCTCGCTTGCCCTGACGGCTCGCAGCGGCACGCAGCTTGTCAACGAGCTGCAGCCGAGCATCGACCGACTCGCCGGCACCGTCCTGCCGGGCCTGGCCGAGCGCGACCCGGTAACCGAGCTACGGACTTATCAGATCGTCGGACCGACGATCGCCAGCCTGAACGGGTCCGCATCGACGTTCGACGCCGAGGGCCACCTCTTCCGGTTCCCCGCCCTGGGCAGCGAACGCTCGGTGGCAAACCTCCTGCCCTGCAACGTGCTCCTGACCGACCCAGAGGAGAGCTCGATCCTGAAGTGCAACAAGCTCCTCGGCGGCGTCAAGCGTGCCCTCAGCTACCGGCAGCCGACACCGAAGGCCGGCAAATGACCGCGATCCGCGACCACATCAGCCACCGTCCCAGCCGTGCCCGCGCGACCCTGGAGATCAAACGCTCGCTGGCGCCGCTCGCCGCCGTCGCCGTCGGCCTCGCACTCGCCGCTGGCGGACTTGCGTACATCGCGCTGCAGATCCCCGGACACGGCGGGCTGACGGAGTCCCAGAGCGTGCAGTTCACCGTCGCGGACGCCACCGGCGTCGTCGCCGGCCGCGACGAGGTCCGCGTCAGCGGCATCCCCGCCGGCACCATCACCAGCGTCAAGCTCGACCGTGGCCGGGCGATCCTCACCGCGAAGATCGACCGCAAGTACACCCCCGTCTACCGCGACGCCCGGGCGCAGCTTCGGCCGAACACGCCCCTGCAGGACATGTACCTCGACATCGTCGACCGCGGCACCCGCGCCAGCGGCAAGGCCCCCGCAGCACAGCCGCTCTCCGAGAGTCAGACCTCCTCGAGCGTCTCGATCGCCGACGTCCTGCAGACCTTCAACGCGGACACGCGAGTTCGGCTACGGACGATGCTCGCCGAGTTCGGCACCGGCATCGACGGCGAAGGGGCCGCCGTCCGCAACGCGTTCGTCGCGCTCTCGCCGCTTCTGGACGCAGCCCGTCGCCTGACCACACAGGTCACCAAGCGCAAGACGATGACCCGTCGTCTCGTCCAGAACACAGCAACCCTGACCGAGGAGCTCGGGCGCCGGCAGACGCAGGTGCGCCGCTTGGTCGGCGACAGCGCCCAGACGCTGTCGGCGATCCAGGATGAACGCCAGGGCCTTGACCAGACGCTGCAGCAGCTGCCACCCGCGCTCAGCACACTGAGCGCCGCGACCTCGGCCCTTGGCATCGTCCTGCCCGACGTCGACACCGCCGTCCAGCGGCTACAGCCCATCGCCGATCGGCTTGGCACTTCCCTCAAAGCGGTCCGCCGCTTGAGCGCCACCGCCAGGCCGGCCCTTGACGACCTGCGCCCGGCGATCACCGACGTCAGCCCGCTCGTGTCCGAGCTCCGTCCGGCATCCGCCAGCCTCGCCGATGCCGTTCAGGCACTGCAGCCGCAGACCGGTGCGATCAACCACGTCACCACAAGCCTCGGCAAGTGCACGTTCGTGCTCCAGCGGTTCTTCCAGTGGACGCAGTCGGTTTTCGCCACCGGCGACGCCCGCGGCGTGGCCCCCCGCGGTGACGCAGCGGTCTCCCTGGACAGCACCGGCCTCGCGATCGACACCGCGACCAAGAAGTACCCCAACAACTGTGGTGGCGGCACCACGCTCGGCGGCGCACCCGCCGAGGTCGTCCGTCCCTGAGGAGACAGAGCAATGCGAGGACCCATCACAGGCTTCCGCGGCCACGTCGTAACGGCGGTGGTCGCAGTGCTGTTCGCCGCAGTCTTCAGCGGCACGCTGCTCAACATCTCCGGCCTGTTCTCCGTCGGCGGCGGCGACTACCGGGTCACGGCCCTGCTGCCGTCCTCCTCCGCGCTCGCTGCGCAGTCCCGCGTCACGATCGCCGGCGTCCCGGTCGGACGCGTCGTCAAGGTCACAAACCACAACGGCGCCGCTGCCGCCGAGCTGTCGATCGACAAAGACCACGGCCCCATCCCGGTCAACAGCCGGGTCGACGTACGGCTACGGACCCTGATCGGCGAGAAGTCGATCGAGATCATCCCCGGGTCCTCGCCGCGCATGGTCAGCGACCACGGCGTGCTGCCGCTCAGCCAGGGCAACGAGCTCGTCGAGGTCGACGACATTCTCTCGCAGCTCCGCGGCCCCACCCGCGTGCGTACGCAGCAGATGCTGCAGGGCCTCGGCGGGGCGCTCAAGAACCGCGGCGACGGCCTGCACCAGATCGTCAACGACAGCACCACCATGATCTCGCGCGGGGCACCGTCGGTGCGGGTCCTCGCCCAAGACCACCGCGCGGTCACCCGGCTCGTTGCGAACCTCGGTCAGGTCGCCGAGCAGATCGGCGAGCGCGGCGGATCCCTCAAGACCCTCGCGACGTCCGCCACGACGGCCTTCCGCGCCGTCGCCGCGCGCGACGAGGCTCTCGGCGCCACCGTCCGCGAGCTTCCCGCGACCCTGCAGCAGGTCAAGGCATCCGCCGCGGTCCTGCAGACCACGCAGACCCGGGCGTCGCCGGTGCTCGATCAGCTCACCGGCGCCGTGAAGGACCTCAGCCCGACCTTCGGCCTGCTCCAGCCGGCCGCAGCGGAGGGCCAGGGCCTGGTGCGCGAGCTCGGCCGCGCAACGCCTCCGCTCCGGCGTACGCTCAGCGCCGTCCAGCGCACCGCAGACCCGCTGGCTTCGACCGTCCCCAAGCTGCAGCAGACGCTGTGCCAGTTGAACCCGATGGTGCGGTACCTCGCCCCCTACGGCAAGGAGTTCGCCGCCGTGATCCAGGGCCTGGGATCAGCGGTCAACGCCTACGACGCCAACGGCCACCTCGCCCGCCTCTACATCGGCTTTGGTGACGCCTCGGTGATCGGGCTCCAGTCGCCGCAGGTCGCTCACGCCCTCAACCAGCTCTTCAGCGTCGGGATCCTCCAGAAGGTCCGGCTGCTTGGCTACAACCCCTACCCGGCTCCAGGCAACGCGAACGACCTGACGGTCGGACGTAAATCCAGCGGGCCGGCTGACGCTGAGAACCGGTACACACGCGTCGAGGCCGACTGCTAGTCAGAAGCGGGGCGCGCTCTACCCGCGATCACCGCTGGACGCCTGAATCCCAGCTGCCGAGAACTGCCCCGCCAATGCGATCAGCGGCTGATCGTCGCCGTCCCGAGCAGCCAGCACCCACGGCCGGAACAAGACGAGGCCCGCGACCATCGCCACGACGAGCATGTTCGCGTCACGCTCACGCTGCCCGTCAGTGCCGGCCGTCGGGCCGGCGAGATGCAGGTTCTCCCACGCCTCCCCGAGGCCAGCTCGCACCTCGTCGATCAGCTCCGTCCCCGGCTCCTCAAGCGCACCGAGCAGCGTGATCAAAGTGCGCCGGTTCTCCCCGAGGTTCAGATGAAGGTCGCGAATGAAATCGCTGACCACCACCGCCTCAGGACCTTCGTTGGTCGGCGTCGCTCGCCGGTCGCGAAACCGCTCGAAGGACGTAAGGAACGGCGCCACGAACGTCGTCGAGAAGAGCCGCTCCTTACTCTCGAACTGGCGGTACAGGACCGACAGCGCGATGCCCGCGGAGGCCGCGACGTCGCGCATCGTCGTCTGCGTATAGCCCCGCTCGGTGAACAGCTCCGTCGCTGCATCCACGATCAACGCCCTCACCTCTTCGGTGCTTCGTCGAGGCGCGCGCTCAGGCGAACGCTTGCGAGCCGGTCGAGGCGAAGAACTCATGGCGTGATTCTACGTTGACAGAAGTAACGACGTTCCTTAGTGTGAGGAACGTTGTACCTTAGTGTTGTCGGTCAATGAGGAGAGCAGCCGTGTCAGAGACGTATCGGGTCATCCAATGGGCTCCCGGGCTCGTGGGCAAACAGACGCTCAAGGGCATCATCAACCACCCAGACCTCGACCTCGCAGGGCTATGGGTGCACAGCCCCGAGAAGGCGGGAATCGACGCAGGGGACTTCTGCGGGGCTGACTCGACCGGTGTCATCAGCAGCGCCTCCGTGGAGGACGTCCTAGCCATCGACGCCGACTGCGTCGCCTACCTCGCCACCGACCTGCGACGCACGCCGGCTGAGCTCGTGGCCGACATCGGCAGGATCCTTCGCAGCGGGAAGAACGTCGTTGGTGTCCAGGCCTCCATGAACTTCCCGACGATCCACGGGGAGGATCTCGTCGCCGAGCTCGAGGACGCATGCCGCGAAGGCAACACCTCCTACTACCCGACCGGCATCAACGCCAATGGCAGCCAGACCGTCCTGGCCGCGATGGCAAGCATGTGCCAGCGCGTGGAGTCGACGTACCTGTGCGAGATGTACAACTTCGAGACCTATGAAGACCCGGAGGTCTTTGGCTACTTCGGCTACGGCCTCACCCCGGAGCAGGCCAGCAGTCACGACCTCCGCCCTTTGTTCGAGTACCTGTTCGGCCCGGCGCTGCACATGACAGCGCGGTGGTTCGGCGTCGAGCTCGACGAGGTGCGCTGGGACCAGGAGGTCGCCTACGCAGAGAGGGACGTCGTCGCGCCGCTGTTCCGCGTGGACGCCGGCACGGTCTCCGCCATTCGCTTCAACCTGGATGGCTACGTCGACGGCCAGTGCCGAGTCACACAGGGAGGCTGTTACTGGCTGGGCGACTACCCCAGGCACTGGGAGGCGCCTCCAGGCGAGGGCGGTTACCGCGTGGCAATCAAGGGTGAGCCTGAAATGCAGGTGCAGTGGGCGACGCGGACACGCAACGAATCGTTCCGCGGCCCGCTCGCCAAGGAGCGCAACGCAGAAGGTCTCGCGATCATGGGCGGCCTCATGGCGACGGCAGCTCGAGCGGTGAACTCGATCCCCGAGCTCTGCCGCGCCGCGCCCGGCATCGTCACGCTCTGCGACCAAGCCCCCTTGCTCCCCCCGGTGGACTGGCGGCGGGGCGGCGTCGGTGACACCGAAGGCGCGGTGTTTGCGGGAGCTCGGAACTAGGCTTCGGGGGGACAAGGTCTCCGGGCCACGGTCATCGCCGTGATGGACGCGCGCTCACACTAGAAGCGCAAAAGAGAACCCGGCGGCGACACGGGTGTTGGCCTGGTTGCCGCCGGCGGCCGAATACGATCTAACAGGGGTCGTCGCTGGTCGGAGGTTGACGAGCGGAGCCGCGGTCGGGCCGAGTCGTAGGCGCCCAAGGACTAGAAGCCGGGAAGGGTCGGCTGGCGGGGCTCAGGGTCAGTGAGGTCGTCAGCGGCGCGGCGTGCGAACTCGGCGAGGATGGCGGCGGGGTTGGGCTCGAGGCTTGGGGAGAGGCTACGCGCGAGCAAGGTGTGCAGTCGCGGACCCGGCAGGTAGTGCCGGCCGCGCGTCTGGCCTTGGGCGGCGAGCAGCCCCGCAGCGGTGGCCGACGTGAGGTCGTTTCTGGCGGTCGCTTGGCTGAGCGCAATGAGATCCCGGTAGTACGCGGTCGTGATGTCGCGGCCAAAGAAGCTGTCGTAGAGGGCGTTGGCTAAACGGTCTGGCAGCCCGTGGTCGGTGAGGACGTTCTCCAGCGTGGTGTAGAGCTCACCTTCGGTGCGCTGCCGGAGGGCGAGGATGCGGACTTGGCCCAGTTGCGCGCCGATATGAGTCTTGACGAACGTTGTCACGTCCGCCGCTGGTTCGAAGCGGTCGCCGAGACAGTCGAAGGCTTGGTAGTACGACTGCGCGTGGCGTCCCCACCACTCCTCAAGGCTTGTGAACGCCGGGTGTCGGAAGCCGCCGCGGTACATCCGTAGGGACGCGAGGACACGCGCAGAGCGGCCGTTTCCATCCTTGAACGGATGGACGGCGGCGAGTGCGACGTGAAGCCAGGCTGCTTGGAGTGCGGGGTGAAGGCGGCTCGCGGCCAGGACGTCGCAGATCTCGTCGACGAGCCCGGGGACAAGCTCGGCGGGCGGTGGCTCGAAGACGACTGTGCCGGTCGCGTCGTTGCGAATCCACGCCGCGCCGTCACGGAGACGCCCAGCTCCGCTGGCGAGGTTCCCAGCGAGCACTCGATCTTGCACCCCGACGATGAGCTCGCGGTTCCACTGAAGGTTGCCATCATCTGCGCGACGCTGAACGTAGGTCATCGCGTCGTGGTAACCGCTTACCAAGGCGGCGTCAGCGACGGAGACTGGTTCGGGCCGATCGCCCGCGAGGATCTTCAGGGTGTCGGCGACCGTAACCGGCACCCCTTCCATGCTTGTCGATGCGGCGACCGCCTCGGCTTCGAGTGCGCGACGAAGACGGCCCTGCCAGCGGCGGGAGAGGATGCGCTCGTCAAGCCGAGCAGCCCACGCATCGAGAGCCTCGCAGGCGGGCCCCAGATCGGAGTCGTCGAATGAGAGAAGCATTCGCTAATAGATTAGCGAATGATGTCATCCTTTCGAGAAGGGAAAGGTCCCTGTGATCAATTTCGACCCTTGACGTAAAGGCCGCAAACTGCGGCCGCCTCCGCAACCGTGTCCGTCGTGCCTCGTACGCTCGGGGCGTGCGCTTGTTAGTTGCCCGCTGTGAGGTCGAGTACACCGGCCGTCTGACGACCCATCTTCCCGAGGCCGTGCGCCTGATCATGATGCACGCCAACGGCGGCATCTCGATCTGGCATGACGGTGGCTCGTCGGTCAAGCCACAGAACTGGATGACGCCGCCCACGGCGATCGAGTTCGAGGGCGACCCGCTCGAGGCGATCGTCGTCCGCAAGTTCGCGGGCAAGACGGAGGACCGCTTGGACATCCGCATCAGCGAGATCGTCTCGGACGTCACCCACGACATGGGCGAGGCCGCGCTCCTGGAGAAGGACGGCGTCGAGAAGCACCTGCAGGAGCTGCTGGCCGCGCAGCCGCATTGGTGCGGGGACGGCTTCCGCCTGGTCCGCCGCGAGTGGCCGACCGACATCGGACCGGTCGACCTGATGTGCCGCGACGAGGCGGACGGCTGGATCGCGGTGGAGATCAAGCGGGTGGCGACGATCGACGCGGTCGAGCAGCTCACGCGGTACCTGGACTTCATCCGACGCGACCCGGCCATGGCCGAGTGCGTGGGCGTCCTCGCGGCGCAGCAGATCAAGCCGCAGGCGCGAACCCTCGCGGAGTCCCGCGGCCTGCGCTGCGTGGAGGTCGACCTCGCGGTCCTGCGCGGCGAGCGCGAGCCGGAGCTCACGCTCTTCGTGGCCTGACGGCGGCGGCGCTGCTGCTGGCCCCCGCGTTGTGTCAGCGGCGCACGCGCACGGCCATCACGGCGTACCGCAGCCCGCGGGTCTTTTTGCGGACGGCGTGGGCGACGTTGCCCTCGACCGTCCGGACGGAGCCGCCGCTCGGCCTGGAGGTCACGAGCGCGATGTGCGACGCGGTGCTCTGCCCGCGGTGCAGGGCGAAGAGCAGCAGGTCCCCAGGCCGCACGTCGCTCTTCGCGATCGTGAACAGGCCGCGCTGCCCGGCGGCGGCGTCCCGCTCGGTCCGGGTCGGATCGATCAGGCGGGGCGACAGGTCGACGCCGGCGCGGCGGAACGCCTCGTGGACGAACGCGCCGCACCAGGGCCGGCACGGCGGGACGTTCAGGCGCATGTTCCGCGACCAGGCGTTGAGCTTGGACGAGCAGTTCGTCGTCCCGTCCTCACGGGTGCCCACCTGCGAGAGGCCCCACGACACCGCCTTGTCGCTGACCCTGTCGGCTGACGCGGTGGGCGCGCCGGCGCCGGCCGCGACGGTGCAGCACGCGGTCACCGCGAGGGTGGTCAGGGTCCGCCTTGGGCCGGGCACGGGCCGCACTTTACGTGGCCGGTGGCCCGGCCCGCGACGGTCGCTGACAGGTTCTGCCCACCATCTGGTGCAGAACCTGTCAGCGGGCTGCCGTCGGTCAATCGGCGGCGGCCGGCGGCGGGACGACCGGGGCGAACAGCGCGGCCACCTCGGGGTCCATGTAGTAGTCGGTGCCGCCGTCCTCCCGGCCGTCGGTGAGGATCGGCAACTCGCGGTCGAGCTTGCGGCAGTACCGCCCGGGCCAGGCGAGGATGCCCGCCACGCCATGCGCGCCCTTGTCGAGCCCGAGGCGCGCGGCGATGTCGTTGCCCGAGAAGCGCTCGCCGGGGGCGCCGGCGAGCAGGTCGAACAGGGCTCGCGCCGGGGGCGCGAGCTTGCCGAGCAGCCAGGCCGCCTCTTCGGTGTCGGCGCCCGTCCACGGCTCGGCGTCCGGGTGCATGCCCCGTCCGCCGCGCCCGCGGCCGCGCGTGAAGCCGCCCGGTCCGTCTCCGCGTCCGCCGCCCGGCCTGAAGCCGGGTCCGCCGCCGCGCGCGCCGGGGCCGAAGCCCGGGCCGCGCAGCCCGGCGACGTCATCGCCGCGGTCCGCCGCCAGGAAGGCGGCGAACCAGGCGTAGAACTCCGGGACGCGGTCCTCGGGGACCGCGACCGTGATCTGCTTGTCCGCCATCAGGCGGGGTCCGGACTGCGGCCCGTATCGGGCGGCGTGATGTCGGCAGACTCGTGCGGGGCGGCGGCGCGTTCGTCGGTGTGGCTGGGGCGGCAGCCGCGGTGGTGCCCATCGGGGCCGTGGCCGGGGCCGCGACCGTGCCGCCCGCGTGGGCCGCCCGGTCCGCGACGGCCGCGGCGTCCGCCCGACCCGTCCGCGGCCAGGAAACGCGCGAAGAACGCGTAGAACTCCGGGAGGCGGTCGGCGGGGACGTCGACGGTGATCTGCTTGTCCTGCTGGGGGGTGGGGGTATCGGTTCCCATGTGCTTGTCCTTGGTCGTTTTCGGATGCAGACACAAGGTAACACAAGTAAATACATAAGTAAATACATGTACTCCGCGACGGCCAAGCGCGGGACTACCGGCGGTTACGAGTCCGGAGTCATCCGAGCTTCTTCGCCACCCAGGCCGCCAGTCGCTCGGCCGCGTTCTCGCGGAGCACGGGGCCGTGTCCGAAGCCGACGACCGCGGGCTCGAGGGCGGCGAGTCGACGGGCGGCCTCGCGATTGGCCTCGGGGTCGATCGTCTGGGCACGCGGCGGCGGGCGCAGGCCGGACTTCGTCGTCTTCATGTTCATGTTGAGCCAGACGTCCCCACACAGCAGGACGCGGTCGCTCTCCCGCCACAGCGAGATGTGGCCCGGAGTCCGGCCGGGCGTGTCCAGGACGACGAACCCCGGGCCGACCTTGTGCCCCTCGCGCAGCTTCTTCTCGACCTTGACGCCCTCGAAGTTGCCCATCGCGCGCATCGCCGGGGCGAGGGGTCCGGTGGCGACCACCTTGCCCGACTCGACCGTGTCGGCGTCGTTCCAGCCCGCCCAGACCGGAACGCCGAGCTCCTTCACGATCGCGTGCGAGCCGCCGGCGTGGTCACCGCGCGCGTGGGTGAGGACGTGGAGCCGGACCGAGTGCTGCTCGGCGCGGAGCTCCTGCACGATGCGCGGGCCGAACGGCGGCCCGCCGGCGTCCACCAGCACGTCCCCGATGACGTACGCGTTCACCCCGTGCCGGAGCATCATCGAGATCTGGAAGACGTCGTCGGCGATCTGCTCCATGGGGGCGTCAGGCTACCCGGCCGCCGGGCGCACGCCGGACGGGGAGGAACTGAATCTGATTCAGGAAAAGGGTCTAGGCTCCTCCACATGGAGCCCACCACCGACGCCCCCGCCATCCTCACCGAGCGACACGGCAGCGTCCTCGTCATCACCATCAACCGCCCCCAGGTCCGCAACGCGATCGACGGCGCCGCGGCGCACGGCATCGCCGCGGCGATCGACGAGCTCGACGGCGACGACTCGCTGAGCGCCGGTGTCCTCACCGGGGCCGGCGGCTTCTTCTGTGCCGGCATGGACCTCGGTGCGTTCGCCCGGGGCGACGCGCCGTGGATCGAGGGCCGCGGGTTCGCCGGCATCACGCAGCGTGCGTCGGTGAAGCCACTGATCGCCGCGATCGAGGGGTTCGCCGTCGCCGGCGGTCTGGAGATCGCCCTCAGCTGCGACCTGATCGTCGCCGCGGCGGGGGCGAAGCTCGGCATCCCGGAGACGAAGCGCTCGCTCGTCGCCGCCGGTGGCGGGCTGCTCCGCCTGCCGCGGCGGATGCCGTACCACCTGGTCATGGAGCTGGCCCTGACCGGTGACCCGATGCCGGCCGAGCGCTTCCACGCGTTCGGCGTCGTCAACCGCGTGGCCGACCCCGGCGAGGCGCTGACCGTCGCGCTCGAGCTGGCGGCGACGCTGGCGAAGAACGGTCCGCTCGCGCTCGTCGCGTCCAAGCGGATCGTGCAGGAGCAGCAGGACTGGTCGCTGGAGGAGATGTGGCTCAAGCAGGCCGAGATCGCCGGCCCGGTGCTGATGTCCGCCGACGCCCGCGAGGGAGCGGTGGCGTTCAAGGAGAAGCGGGAGCCCGTCTGGACGTCGAGCTGACATCACGGGCCCGTCGTCCGTCGCGTCAGCGACACGCGACGGGCCCGTCCCCGACACCGCGTTGTCCAAACCCCCGTCCAGGCCCCTTGTACGCGCGGTCCAGGTCCGATCGCCCAGAGGCTGAAATCTGCTCGGAGCAGGCGATCCGTCCGTACCTTCTGCTCATGGAGATGAGGGTCCCCCAGATTGTCGCGTTCGGCGGCGGCGGCTTCTCGATGGAGTCGTCCAACACGCTGATGGACGACCACGTGCTGCGCCTGACCGGCAAGCGGAGACCGAAGGTCTGCTTCATCCCGACCGCGTCCGGCGACGCCGACCACTACGTCGTCCGCTTCTACCGGCGGTTCGCCGCGGTGGCGGACACGTCGCACGTCTCGCTCTTCCGTCGCGACACCGGCAGCGGTGCCGTCGAGGGGGATCTCGAAGCGCACCTGCTCCAGCAGGACCTGATCTACGTCGGCGGGGGCAGCGTCCTGTCGCTCCTGGGCGCTTGGCGCGCGCATCGCCTTGACACGATCCTCGAGCGCGCGTGGCTCGGAGGGACCGTCCTCTGCGGACTGTCGGCGGGATCCCTGTGCTGGTTCCAGGACGCGGTGACGGCGTTCCACGGTCCGCCCGAGCGCCTGCACGGCCTTGGCCTGCTGCCCTACTCGAACTGCGTCCACTACGACGCCGAGCCCGAGCGCGCGATCGAGTTCAAGGAGTTCATCGCCGCCGGGATGAGCCCCGGGTTCGGGGTCGACGACGGCGCGGCGCTGCACTTCAAGGGCACTGAGCTGTTCGACGTCATCGCCTCCAAGCCGGCCGCCGGTGCGCGCCGGGTGGAGTGCGTCGACGGCACCGTCGTGGAGACGGCGCTGAGCACCCGCTATCTCGGGATGGCGGCTCCCGCCCTGGCCGCGTGAGCTTCAACGGCGCGCTGACATCTTGGTCCGCGCCGTACCCTGTCGGGATGCAGACACGCGTCCCCACGATCTTCGCCATGGGTGGGGGCGGCTTCACGATGGAGCCCGAGAACCCGGCGCTGGACGAGTTCATCCTGTCGCTCGCACCGGTTCAGGTCCCCAAGATCCTGCTGCTGCCCACCGCCTCCGGGGACGCCGGCAGCCAGGAGGCGCAGTTCCGCGCGACGTTCGGCGACCGGCCCTGCGAGCCGCGGGCGCTGTCGCTCTTCCGGCTCGGCGAGGGTGGGCCGATCGACCTGCGCCAGACGATCCTCGAGCAGGACATCGTGTACGTCGGCGGCGGCTCGATGCGCAACCTGCTCGCCATCTGGCGGGTCCACGAGATGGACGACATCCTGCGGGAGGCGTGGGCGGCGGGCGTCGTCCTGGCCGGCCTCAGTGCGGGGGCGATGTGCTGGTTCGCGGGCGGCGTGACGAAGTCGTCGGGCGAGCCCGAGGTGACGAAGGGCCTGGGTCTGCTGCCGGGGTCGCTCAGCGTCCACGCCGACGGCGACCCGAACCGGCTGCCGGTCTACGAGCGCGCCGTCGCCGAGCGTCGCCTGCCCGCCGGCTGGGCCGCGGACGACGGCGTCGGCCTGCTGTTCAAGGGCCGGGACCTGGTCCGCGTCGTGAGCTCCCGGCCGAAGACCCGCGCGGTCTGGACCGAGCAGACCCCGGCCGGCCTACGTCGCGACGTCCGGGAGCCGGAGTACCTGCCGAACCTCGGCCACGTCTCGAGCGAGGGGTCGCGGATCGTCTCGGCCGACGTGCTCGAGTTCCGGCGGGCCAGGCGCCACGGGGCGTCGTTGCGGGACTGAGTGGGTCAGCGCTCGCCGACGAGCACGAGCTGCTCGGCGAACAGCTCCGGCCGCAGGCGTAGGAGCGGCCGCTGCAGGTGCCGCAGCGAGGGGAACTGCGCCTGCAGCGGGAGCAGCGCCGGGGTGTAGCCCTCCTCGACCGCGTTCAGCCCGGCCGCGTGGAGCAGGCCGCGGACACCGGCCAGCGAGAAGAACCGCAGGTGGGCGCGGGCGAAGAGACCGTCGTCCTCCCGCGGGAACTGCCCGCGCAGGAACGCGCGGCGAGCGGTCCAGTGGGCGACGTTCGGCAGCGAGATCGCGACCCGGCCACCGTCGGCGAGCTGCGCGACGAGCGCCTGCAGCGTGGCCTCCGGGCGCGGGACGTGCGCGAGGACGTCGCCGCAGACGATGGCGTCGTAGGGCCCGTGCTCGGCGATGCGGGAGAGGACGTCCTCGTCGTCGACGGACCCGATCAGCACGTCCGCGATGACGTCCCGCGCGCGGGCCCGCAGCGCCGCGCGCTCGTCCTGCTCGACGCCGACAACCTGGCAGCCGGTCGCGGCGAGTACGGCGCCCAGGTAGCCGGTCGAGCAGCCGACGTCCAGCACGCGCGAACCGGGCGGGACGGCGTCGACGAGCATTCGGTGAGCCGCCGACAGGCCGTGGGCGGCGACGAGAGCGTCGTACGGCGCGGCGGTGCTCATGCGTCGTCCCCGTTGACGGTCAGGGTCAGAGTCCGGGGGCCGCCGTGGTCGCGGTGCTCGCAGAGGTAGATGCCCTGCCACGTCCCGAGCACCGGCCGCCCGTCCCTGAGCGGGAGGGTGAGCGTCGCGCCCATCAGCGACGACTTCACGTGGGCGGGCATGTCGTCCGGGCCCTCGAGGGTGTGGGTCCAGGCGAAGCCCTCCGGGACGGCGGCGTTGACCCACGTCTCCATGTCGACGCGGACGTCGGGCGAGGCGTTCTCGTTGAGCGTGAGCGACGCCGAGGTGTGCTGGAGCAGCAGGTGCAGCAGCCCGACCCGGACGTGCCCCAGCTCGGGCACGGCGTCAAGGACCTCGCCGGTCACGAGATGGAAGCCGCGTGGCCGCGGCCGGAGGGAGATGTCGCGCTGAAGCCACACGAGTTGCCGTCCAGACTAGTGGCCCTCCCGGAAACGTTCGCCGGGTTCAGTCGGCGCCGCGCGGCGCTGCGCCGCACCCGCCCCGACCCGGCAAACGCTCCCGTGCAGGCCACTAGTCAGGTGCCTCGGGGAGGCGGGCGGCGCGCAGGTCGACCCGTCCGGCCGGGGTGAACGGGACGCCCTCGGCCTCCAGTCGCTCGCGCTGCCGCGAGCCGACCGCCAGGGTTCCGTCCGCGCGGACGACGCGCCACCACGGCAGGTCGTCGGCGGCGTGGTGACGCAGGACGGTGCCGGCCAGCCGCGGCGCGCCGGGGGTGATGTCGCCGTAGGTGCGGACCCAGCCCTCGGGGATCGCGCGGACGCGGTCCAGGATGTGGTCATGGTCGTGAGCGGGCTCAGTCACGTTCAGGCGCCACTTTGACACCACTGCCGGTGCCGAAACCCGGTGGGCATCGGACCGGGTGATGAAAAACGGGTCTCGGCGCACCGGTGGGGGGTGCGGGCGCGGCTAGCCTCGGTCCATGACCTACTCGATCGTCGCCCACGACCCCGAGACCGGCGCGATGGGCGTTGCGGTGCAGTCGCACTGGTTCAACGTCGGAGGGGTCGTGACCTGGGCGCGGGCGGGGGTCGGGGCGGTGGCGACGCAGTCGGTCGTCGAGCCCGCGTACGGCCTGCGGCTGCTGGACCGGCTGGCGGCCGGGACCGCGCCCCGCGATGCGCTCGCGCAGCTCCTGGCGGACGACCCGACGCCCGAATACCGGCAGGTCGCCGTCGTCGGCGTGGACGGGGACGTTGCTGTCCACACCGGTGAGCGCTGCATCGCGTACGCGGGCCACGCGGACGGCCGCGGCTACAGCGCCCAGGCGAACATCATGGCCTCCGAGGCCGTCTGGCCGGCCATGGCCCGCGCCTACGAGCAGGCGAGCGGGCCGCTGCAGCGCCGGCTGGCGGTGGCCCTGCACGCCGCCGAGGCCGCCGGGGGCGACGTGCGCGGACGGCAGTCGGCGGCGCTGGTCGTCGTCCCGGCCACGGGGGAGGCCCACGAGCGGCTCGTGGACGTCCGGGTCGACGACCATCCCGAGCCGCTGGCGGAGCTCGACCGGCTGCTGGACCTCACGGACGCCTACGGCCTGGCGACCGAGGGGGACGACCTGACGGCCGAAGGGCGCCTGGAGGAGGCCGGCGACCGCTACGAGCGGGCGAGCGCGCTGGCGCCGGGCAACCACGAGCTGCTGTTCTGGTCGGGGATGGGCGCGGCGAACAGCGGCGACATGCCGACGGCGCTCGCGCGCGTGCGTGAGGCGATCGCGGTCCAGCCGGGTTGGCGGGACCTGCTGGGCCGGCTGGGCGAGGACGTGGCGCCGTCCGCGGCGGCGGTCCTGGCGGCGCTGGACGGCTGACTCACCCGACCGGCAGGTCCCGTCCGAGCGCCGAGATGCGATGAACGTCGACCTGGGTGTCGAAGAACGCATCGCAGCCGTCTGGGGCGGCGTCGTGCTGCGGGGGGACGCTAGGTGCGGGCCACGTCGAAGGAGATCGCCGCCAGGACTGCGTCGCCCTCCTCGGCGTGCTTGACCACCGTGGTCGCCGCGAAGATCCCGTCCCCGTCGTTGAACGTGTCGCGGCCGGTCCGCGCGGCGTACGGCTCGCGGGCGAAGACGTCGCTGCTCAGCGCTTCGTCGAAGTACAGCTGGGTCGTCAGCAGGGACGTCTTCGCCAGGTGGACCTTGGCGTGGATGTGCACCGTCCGCCCGCGGTACCAGCCCGGGTAGACCGTCACGAAGTTCACGACCCCGTCCGCGCCGGTGACCTGGGCGCCGCGCATGTACGTCTCGTCATCGGTTCGGCCGCCGCCCGGTCCGCCCCCGGACGCCTGCTCGAAGCCCGAGTACACCCCGCCGGCGTCGCAGTGCCAGATCTCCACCACCGCGTCGCGCAGCGGCCTGCAGTCCGGGTCGCGGACGCGGATCGCCAGCTGCAGCTCCACGCCCGGCCGGCCCTCGCGCACGTCGCTGCGGATGCGGTCGGCGTCGAAGTAGTACGGGCCCTCGGTCTGCTCAGGGGTGAGGACGCAGGCGGACGAGGAGTCCAGCAGTGCCGCGGCCTTCCCGGAGGAGGCGCCGGACGGCTCGACCGTGGCGGTTCCGCCAGTCGTGGTGGGGACGTCGGCGACGGCGCCCGTCGTCCCGCTGCCGGTGACTGCCCCGGTCCTCTCGTCGCCGCACGCGGCCAGCAGCGCCGCGAGGCTCACGCTGCTGACACCCGCCAGCGCCTGGCGCCGGCTCACCCGCATTCCACTCATGAGGGCGACGCTAGCGGGCGAACCTGGGCGATCCCTGGGAGGGAGGAGCTACGGCGCGAGGCCACCGCTCTTCATCGCCTGGGCGACCATCCCCAGCGCGCCCGGTGCCAGCTCGTCCGCGAGGGCGATCGCATCGAACTGCTGCGCCGCCGGCGGCACCGTGATCTTCGTGGCCTTGCCGTAGTCCGAGAGGTTGATCGTGATCTTCTGCGACACGCCCTGGAACTTCTGGGTGACGACCTGGCGGCGGACGAGGCCGTCCTTGCCGACCCACACGTCGACCGGGCTCTTGGTCGGCGCGCCGGACTTCTTCAGGGCGGCGCCGAGCTGCTTGAAGGTCTTCTCCATCGCCGGCGGGACCGCGCCCTTCGGGATGTTCGCCACGTCGAGCGTGCCGCGGTAGTGCGTCGTGTCGACCCCGGCGATCTTCTCCGCGCCGATCTTGTCCAGGGCGCCGGTGAGCGCGCGCATGTAGGCGATGGTCTGCTCGGAGCCGCTGCTGCCGGCGAAGATGCTGCTGAGGTCGATGCCGAAGGTCTTGCCGAGCTTCAGCACGTCGAGGCGCGCCCAGTCCGCCACGTCCTTGTTGGCGTACTGCTTCAGCGCCTTCTTCATCGCGTCCGACTTGAGCAGGATGCTCGTCTTGTCGGTGATCATGGTCGCCTTCAGCGCGTTCGCGCCGCCGAGCTGCTGGAGCGTGTCGCTCGCGCCGGGAACGGCGCCGAGCAGCTTTGCGACGCTGCCGAAGTCCAGCGTCATGCGGCCCTTGCCGCCCGAGTAGTCGCCCTCGGACACGACGCTGAACGCCTGGCCCATGACCGTCTGGTCCATGGTCATCGCCATGTGGAAGGACTGCTGCTTCGCGGTCTTGGAGGCCGCCTGCTCCAGGACGTCGAGGTTCGTCGTCCCCCCGTCGTCGCTCGAGCCGCAGCCGATGGCGCCGCCCGCCATAAGCACGCCTGCTGCCGCTACACCTGCGAACCGCCGTCCACGAATCATGCGACCGAGAGTAGCTGGCCGCAGAACGGGGTGTGGCAGCACCAGGCGTCGTAAAACGACACCTGACGCTGCCACGTCAGCGTGCTACCGCTCGCCCGGCGTCTTGGTCGGGTAGAGCGTGACCGGGATCGACAGATCGAGCGCCGTCGAGATGATCCGGTTCTGCTCGGTGTTGTGCGCGGCCGGGTAGCCCTCGCCCGGGCTGGCACGCTCCGGGCGGCCGATGTAGCCGAACGCCAGGTGCTCCGGGAGGATCTGCATCAGGCGCGGGGCCATGTGCGCACGGGCGCCCATGTTCCGCGGCTCCTCCTGGACCCACACGACCTCCTTGAGGTTCGGGTAGGTCCCGATGAGCTCCTTGATCTGCCCCTCGGGGAAGGGGTAGAGCAGCTCGACGCGGCCGACGGCGACGGCTTCGTTGCCCTCGCGATCGGGGTGCCCGACGAGGTCGTAGTAGACCTTGCCGGTGCACAGCACGAGGCGGGTCACCTTCTCGATCGGGACGCGCGGCTCGCCCAGGACCGGGAAGAACTGCGTCTCGGACAGGTGCTCGACGCGGTTCGTCGCCTGGGGCAGGCGCAGCAGCGACTTCGGCTGCATCACGATCAGCGGACGCTGCTTGGCGATGCGCGCCTGCCGCCGGATGAGGTGGAAGTACTGCGCCGGCGTCGTGACGTTGGCCACGCGGATGTTGCCCTCGCTCGCGAGCTGGAGGAAGCGCTCCAGGCGGGCCGAGGAGTGCTCGGGACCGGAACCCTCGTAGCCGTGCGGCAGCAGCAGCGTCAGCCGCGAGGACTGGCCCCACTTCGCCAGGCCGGACACGATGAACTGGTCGATGATGACCTGCGCGCCGTTGGCGAAGTCGCCGAACTGCGCCTCCCAGATGACGAGCGTCTCCGGCGCCTCCTGCGAGTAGCCGTACTCGAAGCCGAGGCAGGCGGTCTCGCTGAGCGGCGAGTTGTGCAGCTCGATCGGGGCCAGCGCGCCCGGGAGGTTCTGGATCGGACTGATCCGCTGCCCGTTCTTCGCGTCGTGCAGCACCATGTGGCGGTGGCTGAACGTGCCGCGCTGGACGTCCTGGCCGGTCAGGCGGATCGGGATGCCCTCGGTCAGCAGCGACGCGTAGGCCAGCGCCTCGGCGTGACCCCAGTCGATGCCGCCGTCCGGGCCGATCGCCTTGCGGCGACGCTCCAGCTGCTTGACGAGCTTCGGGTGGACGGTGAAGCCCTCCGGCACCGTCAGCAGCTCGTCGTTGAGCGAGTGCAGGCGCTCGGCGGAGACGGCCGTCTTGACGTCCGGCGACGGCGAGCGGTCCAGCGTGTACTCGCCGGTCTGCTGCGTCGGCGAGCCGGAGTCGGCCGCGGCCTTGATCTGGGCCTTGAGGTCGCCGTGCAGGCGGGTCATCTCGTCCCAGATCGCGCTCTTCGCGCCCTCGACCTCGTCCTTCGAGATCACGCCGCCGCTCGTGAGCTGCTCGGCGAACAGGTCCGCCACGCGCGTCTTCTTCTTGATGATCGCGGTCTGCTCGGGCTGCGTGTAGGCGGGCTCGTCGGCCTCGTTGTGCCCGAACCGGCGGTAGCCGATCAGGTCGATGACCACGTCGTGCCCGAACTCCTGGCGGAACGCGAACGCCAGCCGCACCGCGCTGATGCACGCGGCGACGTCGTCGGCGTTGACGTGGATGATCGGGACGTCGAAGCCCTTGGCGGGGTCAGAGGCCCAGCGGGTGGACCGGGAGTCCTCCGGGTCGGTCGTGAACCCGACCTGGTTGTTCGTGATGATGTGCAGCGTGCCGCCGACCTGGTAGCCGTCGAGCGCCTGCAGGTTCATCGACTCGGCGACGACGCCCTGGCCCGGGAAGGCCGCGTCGCCGTGGAGGACGATCGGGACCGCCGCGGCGGTGTCCCGGTGGGCGTGCGGGCCCTGGCGCGTCGTCTGGGCGGCGCGCGAGGCGCCGACGACGACCGGGTGCACGAACTCCAGGTGCGAGGGGTTGGACTCGAGGTTCACCAGGATCGACGAGCCGTCGGGCAGCTGGTAGGACCCCTGGGCGCCGTGGTGGTACTTCACGTCGCCGGTGCCGCCCTGCGGGATCGTGGTGATCGCCTCCAGGGTGGACGCGCCCTCGAACTCGGCGAAGATCGACTCGTACGGGCGACCCAGGTTGTGGGCCAACACGTTCAGCCGGCCACGGTGCGCCATGCCGAGGACGACCTCGCGGGCGCCGTGCGCGGCGGACAGCTGGATCATCTCGTCGATCATCGGGACCGTCATGTCGAGGCCCTCGACCGAGAACTGCTTCTGCCCGAGGTACGCCTTGTGCATGAAGCGCTCGAAGGCGTCGACCTCGATCAGGCGCTTCAGCAGCGCCTGCTGCTCCTCGGTCGTCAGCGGCGTGCGGAACGCGCCGGACTCGACCTTCTCGCGCAGCCAGACGCGCTGGCGGTGCGAGGCGATGTGCTCGATCTCGTACGCGATCGTGCCGCAGTACGTCTCCTTCAGGTGCGGCAGCGCGTCGGCGAGCGTGGCGCCGGGGACGTGCATCCGCAGGATCTTGGCCGGGATCTTCGCGAGCAGCTCGGGGGTGAGGCCGAGGGGCTCGGGGTCCAGGGCCGGATCGCCCTCGGGCTCGGAGCCGAGCGGGTCCAGGCGCGCGGCCAGGTGGCCGTGGGTCCGGTGGGCCTTGACGAGCGAGACCGCGGCCTGGACGGCCTGCAGCAGCTCCTCGTCGACGACGCCGGGCGCGGACGCCTGCGGCGAGGCGGCAGCGCTGTCGCGGGCGGCGGCGGCAGCGGCAGCCGGTGCGGGGGGGGTGGGAGCCGCGCCCAGCGGCGCCTCCAGCGAGTGGAAGATCCCCTCGTAGAAGCCGTGCTCGCCCTGGAGGTACTCCTCGACCGTCTTCAGGAACTGGCCGGACTCGGCGCCCTGGATGATGCGGTGGTCATACGTCGAGGTCATGGTCATGACCTTCTCGGCGCCGATCATGTCGCCGATGTTCCCGAGGCCGACCGGGTAGGCGATCGAGCCGGTGGCGATGATCGTCCCCTGGCCCGTCATCAGGCGCGGGACCGAGGCGATCGTGCCGATGCCGCCGGGGTTCGTCAGGGAGACGTTCGCGCCCTGCAGGTCGTCGGCGGTGAGGCTGTTCGTGCGCGCCTTGTCGATCAGCGCGTCGAACGCGGCCTTGAAGCCCTCGAAGGAGAGGCGGCCCGCGTCCCGGATGACCGGGACCATCAGCGTGCGCTCGCCCTTCTTGTTCGTGACGTCGACCGCGATGCCGAGGTTCACGGCGCCGTCGTCGAGACGGTGCGGCTTGCCGTCGATGGTGTCGAAGTGGTGCGCCATCACCGGCATGTCCTGCGTGGCGGCGAGGGAGATCGCGTAGGCGATCAGGTGCGTGAAGGAGACCTTCAGCCCCGCGGCCTTCAGCTCCTTGCGGCGGCCGTCCATCACGGTGACGGTGATGGTGCGGAACGAGGTCGCCGTCGGGATGGCGCGCGACTCGTCCATGTAGCGCGCGAG
Organism: Paraconexibacter sp. AEG42_29; assembly: GCF_040581415.1. Taxonomy (NCBI): domain Bacteria; kingdom Bacillati; phylum Actinomycetota; class Thermoleophilia; order Solirubrobacterales; family Paraconexibacteraceae; genus Paraconexibacter; species Paraconexibacter sp. AEG42_29. Next base: position 534,661 of record NZ_CP114014.1, read on the forward strand.
CATCGCCGCGGCGCCCTTGATCGGCTTCGCGCCGGCGGGGGCGGGGGCGGCCTTCCCGTTGGTGGCCGCCTTGGCGCCGCTGGCGCCGTTCGAGCCACCGGAGAGGACGTCCTCCTTCATGATCCGGCCCTGGGGACCGGTGCCCGTGACGCCGGCGAGGTCGATGCCCTTCGAAGCGGCGACACGCGCAGCGACTGGCGACGCCTTCACGCCGTCCGGTGTTGCAGCAGCCTCACCGGTGGTGGAAGCCGTGGTGCTCGCGCCGTTGTCCGAATCGGCGTCCTTGCTCCCGGCGGCGTTGACGGCGTCGCCCCCGGTGGACCCGCCGGCGCCCGCGCCGACCTGCAGCCGCGCGATGACCTGGCCGACGGTGACCGTCTCGCCCTCCTCGGCGAGCAGCTCGACGACCGTGCCCGCGGACGGGGACGGCAGCTCGACGTCGACCTTGTCGGTCGAGATCTCGACGATGGTCTGGTCGGCCTCGACGGTGTCGCCGACCTTCACGTGCCACTCGAGGATGTCGCCCTCAGTGACGGACTCGCCGGCGCCGGGGGTGACGATGTCGAGGATCTCGCCCGTGCCGTCGCCGCCGCCGGCGCCGTTGCCCGACGCGTCGGAGCCTGAGGCCTCGGGCGTTGAGCCCGTGCTCTCCGAGCTGCTCTCCTGGCGCTCGTCCTGGTCGGCCTCGGTGTCCTCGGGCGCGTGCTCGCCGTCGCTCTCGGGGTCGATGTTGCCGGTGGCGGGCGGCGAGGTGTCGTCGCCGTCGCCGTCCCCGTCGCTGGGGGCGGCCGCGTCCGGCTGGGCCGGAGCGTCGCCGTCGCCCGGCTGGATCTCCGCGAGGAGCTGGCCGACGTTGATCGTCTCACCCTCCTCCGCGTGGAGCTTGATGACCGTCCCGGTGGCCGGAGAGGGAACCTCGACGTCGACCTTGTCCGTCGAGATCTCGACGATCGTGTCGCCCTCGTTGACGTGGCCTCCCTCCTCCACGTGCCATTCGAGGATTTCGCCCTCGGTGACCGACTCGCCCGCCCCGGGCGCGACCACCTGAATCGTCGTGTTAATCGCCATAAGTGTCTAGCTGTCGACTCTAGCGCGGAGCACTGTCCGCCGCGTGACGATGCAGTGAGGCTTTCATCCCCCGCCCGAGGGGGTCAGGACGCCCTGGCCGCGACGCGCTCCTGGCGGACGAATTCGGCCGAGCCGATGAACGGGCCGACGGCGCCGATCACCGCCACGGCCGTCGCCAGCCGGATGTTCACGACCCGGGCTTTCAGCCCGGCGATCATCAGCGCGCACATCGCGAACCACCCGAGGCCGTGGGCGAGGCCGAAGACGAACTCGACCGGGGCCAGCCCGGGGATCGCCCACGCGACGAGCAGGACGAGGTAGACCGCGGAGTGGGTGAACGACGCCCACTTGAGGCGGTTCCAGGTGAGCACCGTCAAGGCCCGCCTATCCGGGGGCCGGGCCGGACGCGTCCAGCAGGCGCGCCATGTAGCGCAGCGGGTCGTCGGCCTCGGCGGGCCAGGCGTCGATGTCGGCCGGCCACCAGGCGAACTCGTCGTGCTCGGCGTCCGGGACGACGTCGTCCTCGACGCCCGCCGCCAGCCAGGCCTGGCCGACGAACATGATCATCTGCTTGGGCAGCCGGACGAGCGCCTCGCCCTGGACACGCTCGGGGGCGACGGACCACTCCTCGCGCAGCTCGCGGGTGAGGGTGTCAGCCGGCGACTCGCCGAGGTCGACGGCCCCGCCGGCGCCGAGCGCCCAGCGTCCGGCCCAGGTGCTCAGCCAGGCGGCACGGCGGCCGGCCAGCCAGCGGCCCTGCGCATCCCGGATCACGCACAGCGACGCCATCGACGAGCAGGTGTCGTCCTCCAGCAGGCGCAGCGCCCAGCGGATCGGCTGCAGCTGCAGGCTGAGCCGGCCCGCGTCGGACAGCGACCAGTCCACCAGCCGCGCGGCGTGGCCGTCGTGGCTCGGCGAGCCCCGTTCGGCGAGGGCGGCGATCGCGGCGTCGGCGGCGTCCGTCGCGGCGGACGAGGGTTCGTAGTGGTCCGCGTCCCAGGTGGCGACGATCTGGTCGATCGCCCACGGGCCGCGCGCCAGGATGCCGGGCGGCAGGCTCATCGGTCCGATCCATCTTATGGACCCGTGTCGTCGGGTGGGTCAGGCAAGCTCCCCGCCATGGAGTCCCCCGCCTTCACGTTCGCCGCGCACGCCGCCCGCCAGGAGCTCGCCTACCAGGTGGACGCCGCCGGCCTGCCGCTGTGGCCGCCGCAGGTCCGCGGCGCGGGCTGGCGCGTGAGCGACGGGCTCGGGACGGTCTACGCGACCACGACGCTCCGGCGCGCCGGCGAGGAGCCGCTGGACCTGTCCCTGGTCGACCTCGACGACGGCGTGCGGCTGATGTCCCGGATCGTCGGTGTCGCGCCGGAGGACGTCAGCATCGGCATGCGCGTGCGGCTCACCTGGGACGGCGAGGTCCCGCTCTTCACCCCCGAGCAGGACGGATGACCGCACCGGGCGGGGTCGCGATCGCCGGCGCCGCCGAGTCCGACCTGGGGCAGGTCGCCCCCGGCCTGACGCCGACCGACCTGATGGCGCAGGCCTCGCTGCGCGCGCTCGAGGACTGCGGGCTGACCACCGCCGACGTCGACGGCCTCTACGCCGCGTCCACGCAGCTGCCGTGGGCGGCGCTGAACCTCGGCGAGGCCCTCGGGATCAGCCCGCGCACGGGCGACTCGACGATGGTCGGCGGCGGGTCGCCGATCGTCCACCTGGCCCACGCGCGGGCGGCCATCGCCCGCGGCGACTGCGACGTCGCGCTCATCGCCTACGGGTCCACGCAGCGGTCGGTCGGCCGCGCGAGCGCGTCGGTGCAGGAGGTCTCCCCGTGGGAGGCGCCGTACCGCCCGCTGCTGCCGATCAGCGCGTACGCCCTCGCGGCCTCGCGGCACATGCACGAGTTCGGGACCACGCCGGAGCAGCTGGCGGCCGTCGCGGTCGCCGCGCGCGAGTGGGCGCAGGACCGGCCGAACGCGTGGACGGCGGGCAAGGGGCCGCTCACGGTCGACGAGGTCCTGGCCGCGCCCCGCGTCTGCGACCCGCTCGGCGTGAAGGACTGCTGCCTGCTGACGGACGGCGGCGGCGCCCTCGTGGTCACCAGCGCGGAGCGGGCCCGCACGCTGCGCCGGCCGCCGGTCCACCTGCTCGGGGCGGGGGACGCGACGACGCACCGCCACCTGTCGTCGATGCCGTCGCTGACGCGCACGGCCGCCGACCAGTCGGGCGCCCGCGCCTTTTCGCAGGCGCGCCTGACCCCGGCCGACGTGACCTGCGTCCAGCTCTACGACGCCTTCACCATCACCCCGATCCTGTTCCTGGAGGACCTCGGGTTCTGCGCGAAGGGCGACGGTGGGCCCTTCGTGGCGTCCGGCGCGATCGCCCCGGGTGGCGCGCTGCCGATGAACACGAACGGCGGCGGGCTCAGCTACCAGCACCCGGGGATGTACGGCCTGCTCCTGCTGGTGGAAGCGGTGCGCCAGATCAGGGAGGGTGGGCACGACGTGGTCCTCGCACATGGAAACGGCGGCGTCTTCAGCGCCCAGGCGACAGCGCTGCTCGGCTCGGACGCGGCCGCGTCATGACCGGGCGCGAGCGCAACTGGTGGGGCTGGGGGTTCGCGGACGCCCGCATCGACCCGCACGGGATCGGCGCGCACGCGGGCGCCGTCCTCGGGCTCGACGGCCTGGGCGCGGTCGAGGACCCCGTGCCGCTGGAGGCGATCGCGCTGCCGGCCCCGCGGCTCGACGTGTCCGCGCTCCCGGGCGGCAGCACGGACAAGCTCGACCGGATCCACCACTCGCTCGGCAAGTCCTACCCCGACACCATCCGGGCCTTCCGCGGCGCGATCGACCACGTCGTCGACGCCGTCGCCCACCCGGCCGACGAGGCCGGCGTGGAGGCGGTCCTCGAGTGGGCGGCGGGGGCGAACGCCGCGGTCATCCCCTACGGCGGCGGAACGAGCGTCGTCGGCGGCGTCGAGCCGCGAGGGCTGGGCGGGGACGGGTCGTCCTTCGACGGCGTCGTCTCGCTCGACCTCACGCGCCTGGACCGGATCCTCGAGCTCGACGAGCACTCGCGCGCGGCCCGCATCCAGGCCGGCGCCAGCGGCCCGGTGCTGGAGTCGCAGCTCCGCGAGCACGGCCTGACGCTGCGCTTCTTCCCGCAGTCCTTCGAGCTCTCGACGCTCGGGGGCTGGCTCGCCACGCGCGCCGGCGGGCACTTCGCGACGGGCCGCACCCACATCGACGACCTCACCGAGTCGATCCGCGCGGTCACGCCGTCGGGCGCCTGGGAGTCCCGGCGCCTGCCGGGCAGCGGCGCCGGCGTCTCGCCGGACCGCATGCTGCTCGGCAGCGAGGGGACCCTGGGCGTCATCACCGAGGCCTGGATGCGCGTGCAGCCCCGGCCCGAGCACCGGGCCTCCCGCGCGGTCCGCTTCGGGACCTTCGCCGCCGGGTGCGATGCCGCCCGCGCGATCGTCCAGGCCGGGCTGACCCCCGCCAACCTACGCCTGTTGGACGAGCTCGAGGCGCTGCAGACCGGCGCCGGGGACGGGAGCGGCGCGGTGCTCGTGGTCGGGGTCGAGTCGCCCGGGGTCGACGTCGAGGACGACCTGCGCCGCTGCCTCGCGATCTGCCGGGAGCACGGCGGGGCGTACGACGACCCGGCGGCGAAGAAGGCGGCGGACGGGGCGGCGGGGACCGTCGACACGTGGCGCGACGCGTTCCTCGCGATGCCGTACCTCCGCGACGCCCTGCTGCGCTGCGGCGTCCTGACCGACACGTTCGAGACCGCGATCACGTGGGACCGCTTCCCGGCCTTCCACGCCCACGTCACGGGCGCCGTCCGCGAGGCGCTCGGCGAGCCGTGCCGCGTCTCCTGCCGCTTCACCCACGTGTACCCCGACGGGCCGGCGCCGTACTACACGGTCATCGCGCCGGCACGGCGCGGCGAGGAGCTTGCGCAGTGGCAGCGGATGAAGCAGGCGGCGGGCGACGCGATCAGCAGCGGCGGCGGGACGATCACGCACCACCACGCGGTCGGGCGCGATCACCGGCCCTGGTACGACGTCCAGCGCCCCGACGTCTTCGCCGCGGCGCTGACCGGCGCGAAGCAGGCCGTCGATCCGCGGGGCCTGCTCAACCCCGGTGTCCTGATCGGCTGACCCGCCTCGGTAACCTGGCTGGACGATGTCCGCAGAGGCCAAGAACTTCGAGGCGATCACCCGCGCGAAGGACCAGCACAACAAGTCGTGCCCGTTCCCGCCGCACACCGTCCGCATGCACCCGTTCGAGATCGAGCGGATGCAGTGGGAGGAGGGGGACACCATCGCCGGCTTGCTGCTCGAGTCCGACCCGAAGCTCGGGACGGGGGCGTTCCGCCTGATCTGCGACGGCATGGAGCCGCCGGAGCTCGAGCACGAGCAGACGGACACGATCACCGCTCCGGCCGAGCCGCTGAAGGTGCCGGTCGGCCCGGCGCGCGAGGACGAGCGCACGTTCGACGAGCCCTGGAACCCGCGCAGCTGACGCGGCCGGGTCGGTCGCCGCGCGATCGGCGGCGCACGGTCGAGTAGTGCCAACGCGCCAGTTACTAAGAACGCTCTCATCATTTCTGAACCCTGGGCAGCTGGCCTGCGAAGGAACGCGGAGTACCGCGCGCGCCGCATGAGGGCGCTCGTGGACACCGACATCGAACCCGCAGGAGGGGCAGTGCAGACCCGATCCAGGATCCGGAGGGCAGCCGCAACGGCCGCGCTCGTCACGTCAGGGGTGCTGCTCGCAGCGCCCGGCCAGGCGCTCGCCGAGTCGGCGTTCGCCGTCGACGGCGCGAACAACCTCTACACGTTCGACACGAAGACGCCCGGCACGCTGTCCGCCGCGCTGCCCGTCACCGGGCTCGGCGCCGGCACGCTCGAGGCGATCGACGTCCGCCCCGCCACCGGCGAGCTCTACGGCCTCGTGCGCACCGCCACCAGCACCGTCCAGCTGGTCCGCGTCCCCAAGGGCGGCGGCGCAGCCGTCCCCGTCGGCGCGACGTTCGCCCTGACCGGCGTCGTCACCGGCTTCGACTTCAACCCGACCGTCGACCGGATCCGCATCGCGACCGGCGACGACGAGAACCGCCGCGTGGCGCCCCTCACGGGCACGGTCACGACGGACGGCGCGATCAACCCCACGTCGGACGTCATCGCCGCTGCGTACACCAACAACGTCTCGGGCGCGCTCAGCACCCGGCTCTACTACATCGACTTCAACGGCGGGCCCGCGCGGCTGCAGCTGTCCGGTGACCCGAACGCGGGCACGGTCACGAACGTCGGCTCCCTCGGCGCCACGCTGAACAACGGCGACGCCGGGTTCGACGTCTCGGGCGCCACCGGCATCGCCTACGCCTCGGTCCAGGCGACCGCGGGCGTGGCGACGCTGCACACCATCAACCTCGACACCGGTGCTGCCTCGACCGGCACCGCCTTCGCGGGCGTGACGGACATCGTCGACATCGCGGTCGACACCGCGCCGCCGGCCATCGGCGGGCTCGCGGCCGAGAAGGCGTTCGTCGTGACGGGCACCGCTGCCGCCCCGACGCTGCAGACCCTGCAGACGAACGCGCCGCAGACGCTCACCAGTGTCGGCGCCCTCGGGCTCCCGGCGGGCGAGACGTTCGCCGGCCTCGACGCCCAGCCCTCGAGCGGCCGTCTCTTCCTGATCACGAAGGACGCGGCCAACGCCGGCCGCGTCTACACCGTGAACAAGGGCACGGGCGGCCTGACGCTCGTGACGACGACCCCGTTCGCACTCGACGCCGCGACGGCCTACGCGGTCGACTTCAACCCGGTCCCCAACGCGATCCGCGTGATCTCGAACCTCGGGCTGAACCTGCGGATCTCCCCGGTCACTGGTAACCAGGCCGCGGCCGACACCGCCCTCACGGGCACCCCGGCGCCGAACATCGTGGGCGCCGCCTACGACAACAACGTCAACGGGGCGCAGCAGTCGACGCTGTACGACATCGACGCGACCGGCGACTCGCTCCGCATCCAGGGCTCCCCGGGCGGCTCGCCGGACAGCCCGAACGGCGGCGTCGTGAACAACTTCGGCGCCGGCGCACCCTTCGGGACACTCGGCATCGACACGAACACGCAGGTCGGCTTCGACATCTCCGGTGCGACGGGCATCGGCTGGGCGACGCTGCAGCCGTCGGCGGGTGCCTCGCGCCTGCATCGCATCGACCTCGCAACCGGGCGTGCCGGGGCGGGTGCGCCGATCGGCGCCGCCGCGACCGACGTCCTCGACGTGACGCTCGACGTGCAGCCGCCGAGCGTGCAGTTCTCCGCGGCGGCCTTCTCGACGAACGAGAAGACCGGCACGGCGACGCTGACGATCAGCCGCTCCGGTAACACGGACGGCACGTCGACGGTGTCCTACGCGACGACGGCGACCGGGACGGCGACCGCCGGCACGGACTTCACCGCCGTCGCCGCCACCCCGGTGACGTTCGCGGCCGGGGAGACCAGCAAGGCGGTCGACATCGTGGTCGCCGACGACACCGTGGTCGAGGACACCGAGACCATCGGCGTCACGCTCGTCGCCGGGTCGAACACGGGCGCGTCGCTGGGCGCACCGAACGCGGCGACCGTGTCGGTCTTCGACAACGATCCGACCGGTGCCACCGTCCCCGTCCCCGTTCCGGGTCCGACCGTGACGGTGCCCGGCCCGACCGTCACCGTCCCGGGTCCGACGACCAACAAGCCGCCCGTCGCCGTCAGCGCGCGGAGCGCCACGGCCAAGGTCAACACCACCCGCGACCGGCGCGGCCCGTACTCGTTCCGCGTCTCGGGGTCCGTCACCCCGCCGAGCGGCCTGAGCAAGTCCACGGCGTGCCGCTACGGCACGGTGTCGATGGTCGTGAAGCCGACGTCGGGCAGCTCGAAGACGTTCGAGAAGCGCGTGTCGTCCAGCTGCACGTTCGCGGCGACGGTGCCGGTCAGCAAGAAGGGCTCGTACACGATCACCGTGCGGTTCCTGGGGAGCGACCGCCTGAAGGCGCGGTCGGTCAAGACCCTGAAGGTCCGCGCGGGCTAGCGCTCGGCGCGGGTCGCAGAGGGCGCCGGGGGACCGTAGGGTCTCCCGGCGTGGCTCTCAACGACCGTGTCGCCTCCTACCTGGACCAAGCGCGGCTGAAGCTGCGCGACGGCCTCTTCGCCGAGGCCGAGGGGTTCGAGCGCGTCGCGGGGCAGCAGGTGGCCGGCCTGCCGGACGGGCGGGCCGAGCGCCTGGCGATCTGCCGGACCGCGGCCGCCCGGTTGCGGGCGCAGGGCGACGGGCCGGGGGCCGCGGCGCAGCTGCGCGACGCGGTCGCCATCGCGGACGGGCTGCAGGTCCCGCTGCCGCAGCGGCACGAGCTGCTCAGCGAGCTGGGCGTCGCGCTGACGCTGGCGGCCGACTTCGAGGGCTCGGTGAGCGCCTTCCAGCAGGCGCTCGCCGTCGGGACGCAGCTGGGGGCCGGCTACCTGCCGGCCGCGGAGACGCGCGTGCGGATGAGCGTCCCGCTGCGTCGCCTCGGGCGCCGCGGCGAAGCGGACGCCGTCCTGCGCGAGGCGCTGGCGCAGGCGCGGCAGCAGCGGACGCCCGGCGCGGACCGGCTGATCGAGCAGATCGACGCGGAGCTCGCGGAGCTGCGCGAGGCGCACGGACCGCCCCTGGTCGGCGGCGCTGCGGCGGACCGGCCGGCGGTCGCCACGGGCGCCGGCGCCACGGCCACCGACGGTGTCCCGCCGCCGCCGGTCCTGCCGCAGGCGCACTTCGACGAGGCCGCCTATGCGCAGGCGCTCGCGGACCTCGACGCGCTCGTCGGCCTGTCCGGCGTCAAGGCGCAGATGCGGCGGATGGCCGAGCTGCTGCGCGTCGGCACGTTGCGGGTGGAGGCGGGGCTGAAGCGCGCGGACGTCAGCCTGCACCTGGTCTTCATCGGCGCGCCGGGGACTGGCAAGACCACGGTCGCGCGGCTGTTCGGCCGCCTGTACCACGCACTCGGCCTGCTGAACTCCGACCGGGTGGTCGAGGTGACCCGGGCCGACCTCGTCTCCGGCTACGTGGGGCAGACGGCGACGCTCACCAACAAGGTGGTCGACGGCGCGCTGGACGGCGTCCTGTTCCTCGACGAGGCCTACTCGCTCGTGCGCCCCGGGAGCCCCGGGGACTTCGGGCCGGAGGCGGTCACCGAGCTGCTGAAGCGGATGGAGGACGACCGCACGCGGCTGGCGGTGATCGTCGCCGGCTACCCGCAGGAGATGGGCGAGTTCCTGCAGTCCAACACCGGCCTGGCGAGCCGCTTCGCCGAGACGGTCACGTTCGCCGACTACGGTCCGGAGGAACTGGTGCAGATCTTCGTGTCGTTCGCCGAGCACGCCGACTACGGCCTGGACGCGGAGGCCCGCGCCGCGGTGCTCGAGGTCCTCGGCACGCTCCACGCGGCGCGCGATCGCTTCTTCGCGAACGCCCGGGCGGCGCGCAACCTGTTCGACGACGTCATCGGCCACCAGGCGGAGCGCCTGCTCAAGACGGGTGCGGGTGCGCCGACGCGAGCGGAGCTGATGGCGATCACGGCGGCGGACGTGCGCGCGGCGCGCCCGCAATAGAAGCTGAACCCGGGTTCCGCCACCGCCACGGTGGTCAAAGCACTAATGACGCTCGTCCGGGGCCGGTGACCGGGTCGACTGCCGCGCGCGACCTCGCCGTCAGCGGACGACGAGGGTGCGGTCGAACGCCCGGCGGAACAGGTCCACCTCGCGCTGCGCCGCCCAGCGCGGCAGCGCCACCGAGCCGTCGGCGTCGAGGATCAGGTGCACCTCGTCCCCCGCGACCTTCACGCGGACCGCGGTGACGATCTGGTCGCGGGCCCGTTCGAGGTCCTCCGCCAGTCGCAGCAGCGCGGCGCACCGGTTCAGCCGCCGGATCCCGTCCTCGTCCAGGTGCGCGGCGAGCGGGCCCGGGTCCGGCGTGCCCTTGCGGTGGTAGCGCGCCGCCTGGGCGACGATGGCGACCTCGGACGGGGTGAACCCGGGCAGCCCGGCGTTGAGGATCAGGTACCGGGAGTGCTTGTGGTGGTCGTCGTAGTCGACGGACATCCCGATGTCGTGGAGGCAGCACGCCGCCCACAGCAGCTCGCGCTCCAGCGGGTCCCCGGGATGCAGGCGCGCGGCCGCGAGGTCGTCGAACATCCCGAGCGCGAGCTTGGCCACGTGCGCGGTGTGGCGCGGCTCGACCCGGTACTGCGCCGCGATGTTCAGGACGCTGGCACGGCGGACGTCGTCGACCAGCGGCGGGTCGCCCGCGTGGCGCAGCAGCCGCTCGAAGAAGACGCCCTCGCGCAGTCCGGCCTCGGTCGCCTCGATCCCCGGGAAGCCGCCCGCCTCCATGACGCCCTCGACGACCAGCGCGCCGGCCAGGATCAGGTCCCCGCGGTTCGGCTTCACGCCGGGGACGCTGCGGCGCTCGGCGGTCGGCAGCGCGGCGAGGCGCTCGATCAGGCCGCCGAGCGTGTCGCGGGTGATGACCTGTCCCTGCACTCCGCCGGACGGCAGCCCGTCCGCGCGCTGGGCGGCCGACGCGAGGTTGCGCACGGTCCCGCCGATGCCGACCAGGCGGTCTCCGCAGCGCGGCAGCCACTCGGCCTTCTCGAGCCGGCTCGCGACGTGGCCGCGCACGTCGTCGAGCGCCTTCTTCTTGTGCGGGCCCGGACCCGACAGGAAACGCTCGGTCATGCGCACCGCGCCGAGCCGCCAGGACTCGGCGTCGCGTGAATGGCGGCCGACGACCCGCACGAGCTGCATCGATCCGCCGCCCAGGTCGAGCACGCAGCCGTCGGCGAGGGTCGTGGAGTTGACGGCGGCCAGGTAGCCGTAGTGCGCCTCCTCCGCCCCGGAGAGCACGCGGATCGGCAGCTTGGTCAGCTTCCGGGCCTTGGCCAGGAAGGCGTCCGAGTTGCTCGCCTCGCGGATCGCGCTGGTCGCCACGGCGTCGATCTGGGTGTGCTCCAGTCCGCTGGCGCGGGCGAAGTGGGCGAAGACGTCGAGCGCGTCGAGGGCCCGGGCCATCGGGGCCCGGCCGAGCTCGCCGGTGGCGGCCATGCCCTCGCCGATCCGGACGGCCTCGAAGATCTCGTCGGAGCGCCGCCAGGTCCCCTCGTGGGCCTCGAAGACGACGAGCCGGAAGGAGTTCGAGCCCAGGTCGATCACGGCGACCCGCAGGTCCGGCTGGGGTGGGTCTCCGTCCACGCGGGCATCCTCGCGTATCGCCCGGCCGCGACGCGTCGCCGTCAGGGTGGCGAGCGGGCGCGCCGGCGCGGGCCGTGCGCTGACAGGGCGGATCGCTTGATCAGGGCCGAGCTGTCGTTATGTCCCGGTACATGCGCGCCCGCTCAGCCCCGTCACGTCCCGCCGTCCTCGCCGTGCTGTGCGCCGGGGGTGCGGCGCTGGCCGGGACCGCAGCCGCGACCGCGCACGCCGCTGCCCCGTCCGGCCCGGGTCGGCCGCTGGCCTCGGCGCTCAGCACCACCGCGAAGACGGTCAAGGCAGGCACGCGCGTGCGCGTCGCCGGGACGGTGCGCAACGCCGGCGGGCGGACCTCGAAGGTCAGCCTCGAGTTCAAGCTGCGCTCGCGCGGGCGGCCGCACGTGATGATCCCGCTGGGCCGACGCATCACGCCGGACGTCCGCGCCGGCGGCTCGCGGCGCTTCAGCTTCCTGCTGACCGCTCGTGGCAGCACCTTCCCGGCGCGGGTGACCTCGGCCTACGAGGTGGTGGTCTGCGTCCGCCGCGCCCCTGGCGACGCCGTCGCCCGCTGCCGCAAGGCGCCGACGGGCGTGACGGTCGTCCCGCCGGCGGTGAAACCGGCGCCGGTGCCGGCGCCCGCGCCCGCCCCGCCGCCGGCGCTTCCCGCCCCGGCCACGCCGAGCCCAGCCACACCGCCGACGACCCCCGCGACACCGACCACTCCCACCACCCCCGATCCCGCCGCGAAGTACACCCCGGGGGCGCGGTCGCTCGGCGACACCCTCTTCCCGGACATCGGCGGCGGCGGCTACGACGTCCAGCACTACGGCCTGGACCTCGCGTACGACATCGCGAGCAAGGTCCTGGGCGGGACGGCGACGATCACCCTGAAGGCGACGCAGGACCTCTCGCGCCTGACGCTCGACTTCGCGCCCTGGCTGCGCGTGTCCGCCGTGACCGTCGATGGGGTCGCGGCGCAGTTCCGGCAGGCGGACGACACCCCGCCCGCGAGCCCGCCGTCCCCCGGCCTCCCGGCGCTGCCCGGGGCGGCAGCCGACACCGCCGACTACAACCTCGACATCACGCCGCCGGCGCCCGGCCTCGACCGTGACAAGGTCGTCGCGGTCGCGATCACCTACTCCGGCGTCACCCGTCCCGTGATCGACCCCGACGGCGCCCCGGACGGCTGGATCCCGGACACCACCTACGGGGCGATCGCCGTCTCCGAGCCGATCGGCGCGATGGGCTGGTTCCCCGGGAACAACGTCCCGTTCGACAAGGCGACGTTCACGACCCGGATCTCGGTCCCGGAGGTGTCCCCGCCGTGGGTCGCCGTCGGGACGGGCGTCCTCGATGGCCCGCCCGTGGTCGCCGGGGGCCGCCGCACCTACACCTGGAACGACCCCGACCCGACGGCGCCGTACCTCGCCTCGGTCGCGATCGCGAAGTTCGACCTGGCGACCGACACGTCGCGGAGCGTCCCCTTCTACACCGCCGTCGACCGGTCCTTCGACGCGGCGGCGAAGGCCAAACAGCTCGCGGACCTGAACCGCACCCCGGCGATCCTCGACTACTACGCCGCCTACTTCGGGGTCCCGTATCCGTTCAACGCGATGGGCGGCATCAACCCGCGGCAGTCGGTCGGCTACTCGCTCGAGACGCAGGGCAAGCCGACGTACGCGGTCAGCAGCGCCGCCGACTCGGCGGGCGCCGGCATCGACACGGTCGCCCACGAGAACGGCCACATGTACTTCGGCGATCACGTGACGCTCACGCAGTGGAAGGACATCTGGCTGAACGAGGGGATGACCGAGTTCGCCGCGTGGCTGTGGTCGGTGAACCAGAACGGCGGGCCGACGCTGAAGGCGCGCTTCGACGAGGTGTACGGCGCGCTGGAGCCGAACTTCTGGAGCATCCCCCCGGCCGACCCGCCGACCGCGGGGGACATCTTCGACGACAACGCGATGTACCAGCGCGGCGCGGCGACGATGACCGCGATCCACGAGATCCTCGGCGACGCGCGGTTCCGGACGCTCATGCGCGACTGGCTCACCGCCCCCGGGCACCCCGGCGGCAACGCGACGACCGAGCAGTTCATCGCGCTCGTGAAGGCCCACGACCCGGCGCGGGCCGCCCGCTGGGATGCCTTCTTCCGCGAATGGCTCTACACGTCCTACCAGGGGGTCGGACCCGCGACCGGACGACCCGCCATCACCCCGGCGACGTTCTGAAGCAGCGTCATCTGACGCACACTCCACAAAGGCGTCACTTCGGCGAGGAGTGGTCGTTTACGGTCGCATCATGCGCAAACTCACCCTCCTCCCGCTGGCCGCGATAGCCGCCACGGCACTCATCCCCGCCAGTGCTTCCGCCAAGGTGACCCGCTGCGACGGGACCCGCGGCGTCGAGCTCGCCAAGAGCAAGATCGTCAAGATCTACAAGGTCAAGCAGGGCTCGAAGAACCGCTACTACGGCTGTGCGAAGCCGCGCGGCCCCGTGATCGCCCTGACCCAGACGTTCACGGGCAACCAGGTCAAGATGGTCGCGGCGAAGGGCGCCTACGCGGCCTTCACCCGCACGATCTCCGGCTCTGACACGATCTCGGTCGTCGACGCGCGGACCGGCAAGAAGAAGAAGGGCCTCTTCCCGCCGAGCAGCATCGAGTTCGACATCGACAACCAGACGCCGCAGATCGGCGCGGCGCGGATCAACGACAAGGGCGCGCTCGTCGTCGCCTACTCCGGCCTGGGTGACGGCCAGAGCACGGACTCGCAGACCTACATCTACGGCTTCGACGCCGACGGCGCCGGCTACGACCAGCAGTTCCTGGACAGCGGCACGAGCTCCAAGGTCCCGCCGAAGTCGATCAAGCTCAGCGGTGACGTCGTCACCTGGACCAACAGCGGCAAGACGCGGACGGCGAAGCTCGACCAGAACGGCCTGAGCATCGTCAGCGGCGGCGGCCTGCTCGAGGGTGACGTCACGACCACGCCGGCCGGCGGGATCGCCTGCCACATCACGAAGCTGACCGAGGTCGGCAGCTGCGTCGGCGCGTTCGCCCCGTCGTCGAAGGTGACCGTGACCGCGACCGGTCCGGCCAACTCGACCGTGACGATCACGGGCGCCTGCACCGCGTCCCACGCGCCGGTCCCCGGTGAGGCCACGAGCGTCGCGACGTGCGAGGTCACCATGAGCGACGAGCGCGAGGTGAAGGTCACCTTCGCCTGACGGTTCGCCGCGAACGCCGTCGTCCCGCGGGCGGTCCCTCTCCGGGGGCCGCCCGCGGTCGTTCTCAGCCGCGCTCGATCAGCTCGATGCGGTAGTCGTCCGGGTCGCGGACGAAGCAGATGCGCGAGCCGCCGTCGCTGACGGTGTACGGCGGCTTCTCGGGCGTGATGCCCTGCTCGGCGAGGTCTGCAAGGGCGCTGTCGAGGTCCCCGGTCGTCACGGCGATGTGCCCGTAGCCGGAGCCGACGTCGTAGGACTCGACGCCCGGGTTGTACGTCAGCTCGAGGCGCGCGCCGTCGCCGGGCAGGCCCATGAAGACGTTCGTCGCGCCGTCGGGAAGGCTCATGCGATGGACCTCCTCGAAGCCGAGCGCGCCGTAGAAGGCGACGCTGCGGTCGATCTCGACGATGCGATAGCAGGTATGGATGAGTTCGGAGGACATGACGGCGACGGTAGCGGGCCGGGGGCGCCGGGTAGCATCGATCGGGTGATCCTCGAACGCGCGATGAACGATGACTTCCTGTCGAACACCTACCTCGTGGGGGAGGCGGGCGGGCCTGGCTTCTTCGTCGACGCCGGCGGGCCCGTGGCCCCGCTGCTGGCCAAGGCCAAGGAGCACGCCATCGACGTCACCCACGTCCTGCTGACCCACCACCACTGGGATCACGTCTCTCAGCTGGCCGAGATCCTCGAGGTCTTCCCCGGCGCCGCCGTCCTGATCCACCCGCTCGAGCGCCCGCTCGTCGCCGACGAGTTCGCCGGTCACGTCACCGGCACGATGGAGGCCGGCGAGGAGATCGCCATCGGCGATCTCACCGTGAAGACGCTGCACACCCCGGGGCACACGCTCGGCATGCTGTCCCTGCTCGTCGACGGCAACGTCTTCACCGGGGACACGCTGTTCAAGAACTCGGTCGGCGGCGTCCGCGCGCCCGGCCACACGACGTTCGCGGACATCAAGCACTCGATCATGGACGTGTTGCTGACGCTCCCGCCGGAGACGGTGCTGCGGCCGGGCCACACCGACCCGTCGACGGTCGCCGACGAGCTCGAGACCAACTCGTTCGTCCGGATCTGGCGGGGGGTGGACCCCGAGGGCGACGCGCAGTGCA
The DNA here is from genome assembly GCF_040581415.1 of Paraconexibacter sp. AEG42_29. NCBI lineage: Bacteria > Bacillati > Actinomycetota > Thermoleophilia > Solirubrobacterales > Paraconexibacteraceae > Paraconexibacter > Paraconexibacter sp. AEG42_29. Next base: position 550,342 of record NZ_CP114014.1, read on the forward strand.
CGGCCCTCGATGAGCCCGCGACGCTCGTCCACCTCGGCGACGACTACGACGGCGGGCACAAGGCCTGGGTCCGCTGGCCCGACGGCAGCGACGACATCGTCCCCGGCTCGAAGATCGTGCAGGGGTAGACCGACCCGTGGCCGTCCGCGCCCGCGGCGCGCGCCGGGGTGGGACACTCAGCTGATGGCCAAGAAGGACGCACCCATGCCCACCTCGCGCATCCGGCGGACCGCGGTGGTGGGCAAGCTCGCCGCCGGGCAGGCGGCGCGGCAGTACGGCACGAAGGCCGCGAACCTGACGCGGTCCGAGGAGGACGCCCGGGCAGCGAACGCGCGGCGGCAGCTCGAGAGCGCCGAGCAGATCGTGACGGCCCTCGGGACGATGAAGGGCGCGGCCATGAAGCTCGGCCAGGTCCTGTCGTTCCTGGACGTCGGGCTGGTCCCGGAGGAGCACCGCGAGGAGTTCCAGCTGAAGCTCGCCGCGCTACGCGACGCGGCGCCGAACGTCGCCTTCAAGGACATGAAGAAGGTCATCGAGGCCGACCTCGGCGAGAAGCTGAAGGACGTCTTCAGCGAGTTCGACGAGACGGCCATCGCCGCGGCGTCGATCGGCCAGGTCTACCGCGCGAGGCTGAAGGACGACGGCCGCGAGGTCGCCGTCAAGGTCCAGTACCCCGGCGTGAACAGCGCCGTGCGGGCGGACATGCAGAACCTCGGCATCATCATGCGGCTGATCAAGCGCATGGTGCCGGGCATCGACGCCCAGGAGCTGGCGGACGAGATCCGCGAACGCGTGCACGAGGAGCTCGACTACGAGCTCGAGGCGTCCAACCAGCGCCGCCTGGCCCGGATCTTCCGCGGGCACCCGTTCATCGTCATCCCCGAGGTCGTCACGGACCTCTGCCGCGAGCGCGTGATCGTCTCCGAGTTCGTCGAGGGCGCGGGCTTCGACGCCATCAACGAGCACGCGACGGACGCCGAGCGCGACCGCCTCGGCGAGATCGTCTTCCGCTTCTACTTCGGCTGCATGTACCGCCACCACCAGTTCAGCGGCGACCCGCACCCCGGCAACTTCCTGGTCATGGACGACGGCCGGGTCTGCTTCCTGGACTTCGGCCTCTTCAAGGTGATCGACAAGAAGATCGCCGAGGTCGAGCTCGAGACCCAGCGGCGCGTGGACGCCGGCGACGCGCAGGGGCTGCACGACCTGTGGGCGCGCGAGGGCTTCCTGAACGACGCCACGCGGATGGACCCCGAGCGGCTGCTGGAGTTCGCCCGCTACTCGACGTGGTGGTACACGGACGACGACGAGGTCCGCCTGTCGCCGCAGATCGCCAGCGAGATCGTCCTCGGGATCTCGACGCCGATGGGCGAGCACTTCGCCCGCATGCGGCACGAGAACTTCCCGCGGGAGTACCTCTTCGGCCGGCGCCTGGAGCACATGACGCTGGCGGTCCTCGGGCAGCTCGGCGCGAGCGCAAACTGGCACCGCATCGCCCGCGAGTGGACGTTCGGGGACGCGCCGGTGACGGAGCTCGGCGTCCTCGAGACCGAGTTCTACGCCTCGCGCGGCCGGTAGCGCGGGGTTGCCCGGGCTCGGTCCGCGCGCGCGGATCCTGACGCTGGTCGGCTTCGTGGCCGTCTGCATCGGCGCGCTCGCGCTGAGTGGCAGCGTCTCCGTCGACCGCGTCCGGGACGCCGCGGAGGGGCACGGGCTGCTCGGCCCCGTCCTGTTCATCGTCGTCTCCAGCTGCCTCACCGTCGCGTTCTTCCCCGGGCCGATCCTGAGCGGCGCGTCCGGCCTCGTCTTCGGGACGGCGCTCGGCTTCCCGGTCTCCCTGATCTCCGCCGTGGTCGGTGCGTCGCTCGCGTTCAGCGTGTCGCGCTGGTGGGCGCACGACGCCGTCGCCGAGATCGCCGGGCCGCGCGTGACGGCGTTCCGCGAGTTCGTCGGGCGCCGCGGCTTCCTCGCGGTCCTCTACGCGCGGCTCGCTCCGGGAGTCCCGTACAACGGCGTGAACTACGCCGCGGGCCTGACGCCCGTGCCGCTGGCGGTGTTCGCCGCCGCGACCGCGGTCGGCGCGGCCCCGCGGGCGTTCGCGTACACCGCACTCGGCGGCCAGCTGGACGACCTCGGGTCCTGGCAGGCGATCCTCGCGCTGGTGATCCTGGTCGGCATGGCCACCGTCGGCCTCGTCGTAGCCGCCCGGGATCCCGAGATCGCCGGTGCGGTGAAGTCGCTGCGTCGTCGTCCGTAGGCATGGACGAACGTCGACGTAGGTCGATCTTCGTCGTATAACGTCCGGTCATCGCCGCGCCCGCGGGGACCGGACCGTGCCGCGCGCTGCCGCGGCCGAGCTCCGGCAGCACGACCGAAGGACAGCTCGATGATCGCCCAGCACCAGGCCGACCCGGGGGCCCGCCCCGCCTCCCGTACCGACACCACGGTCCGTCGCCGGACGTCGCTCGCCGCGACCCGGACCGCGCTGATCGCGGCCGCTGCGCTCGTCGGGGCCGCGGCGTCGGCCACCCCGGCGTCGGCCGCGCGGCCGCAGATCGTCGGTGGCCAGCAGGTCCAGATCAGCGCGTTCCCCGCCACCGTCTCGATCGGCGTGAACTTCACCCCGAGCCAGGCCGGCGGCCACTTCTGCGGCGGAGCGCTGATCGCCCCGCAGTGGGTCCTGACCGCGTCGCACTGCTTCGACAGCCCGGGGACCGGGGCCAAACCGGACGCGGCCGGCCTCGCGACCATGGCCGCCGAGCTGCAGGTGGTGAGCGGCACGACCGTCCTGGACGGCGCCTCGAACGGCGCAGCGGTCGGCGCGGCCGAGATCATCCAGCACGAGTCCTACCCGGGCAGCGCGCCGGCAGGTGACGGCGGGCCGAACGACGTCGCGCTCGTGAAGCTGAAGGAGCCGCTGACGGGCGTGCCGACCGTCCCCATCCCGCGGTCGACCGGCGACGAGGCCCTCTACGCCGCCGGCCGGGCGTACTCGGTCGTCGGCTGGGGCTCGACCGAGCCGGACAGCAACACGCCGGGTGCGTTCAAGCCGGAGCTCAAGGCGCTGGGCGTGGTGAGCCGCGCGGACGGGGAGTGCGGCCCCGGGTTCGCCGCGGCGCTCGAGCTCTGCACGGCCCTCCCGGCCGGGACGCCGACCCCGTCGTCCTCGTGCCAGGGCGACAGCGGCGGGCCGCTGTACGCCACGGCGCCCGGCGGTCTGGTGCTGGTCGGCGTCGTGAGCCGCGGCCCGTCCCCGTGCGACGGGATCGGGGAGGAGGGGACCTACGGCGAGACCGCGGCCTTCCGGACCTGGATCGAGGGCAAGATCGGCGCGCAGCTCCCGGTGAGCACGTCGACGCCCACCCCGACGCCCGCGCCGACTCCCACCCCGACGCCGACGCCCACCCCGACGCCGACGCCCGCGCCGTCGCCCACGCCGACGCCGACCCCCACGCTGACTCCGACCCCCACGCCGACCCCGACACCTACGCCGCCCGTCACCCCGGTGCCGGCCGCGCGTGCCGTGACGCTGCCCGCCGGCGCGTCGCTGACCGCGACCCGTCGTGCCGCGCTGCGGCTGCGGTGTGCCGTCCGTCCGTGCGTCTCCGTCGTCGAGATCCGCCGCGGCGGCCGCCTGGTCGCCACCAAGACGGTGAAGCTCACGGCCGCAGCCCAGACGGTGACGTTCGCCCCGCGGGCAGGGCAGAAGCTGTTCCGGCTCGGTCAGACGCTCCGGGTCACGGTCCGCACGACCGGCCGGACCAACCGCACGGTGACCGTCAAGATCCGCTGATCGCGGAGCTCGCCGCTACTCGCGGACCTCGCGCGTCACCGGCCACGTCTGGCCCGGCGCCGGCAGCTCCTGCACCTGCAGCAGCGACGTCGATCCGGGTCGGCCGCTCGGCAGGCCGGCGGTGATGCCGACGCGCATGCCGGGCTGGCACCAGCCGAGCTCGACGACGCGGGCGGCCGCGGCCGCGATCAGCTCTTCGGTCACGTCGTAGCGCCCGATCGACGACGCGGTCACGCCCCACATCAGGCCACAGCGGCGGACCGTCTCGCGACCCGGGGACAGCGCGTAGATCGGCACGTCCGGACGGTGAGCCGACACGAGCCGCGCTGAGCGGCCCGAGAGCGTGGGCACCACCAGCGCGGCGAGCTCGAGATCGCTGGCCGCCTGGCAGGCTGCGTGGGCGACCGTGTACGACGGGTCGCGCGTGTCGCGGCCGACCCGGGAGATGTTCCACTCCTTGTACGGCGCGTGGCGCTCGGTGTGGAGCGCGATCGACGCCATCATCTCGACGGCCAGCACCGGGTAGGCGCCGACGGCCGTCTCCTGGGAGAGCATGATCGCGTCCGTCCCGTCGAGGATCGCGTTCGCGACGTCGGCGACCTCGGCCCGGGTCGGGCGCGGCGACGTGATCATCGAGTCCAGCATCTGGGTCGCGGTGATCGACGGGCGGGCGAGGCTGCCGGCCAGCGCCAGCAGGCGCTTCTGCACCATCGGCACCTCCTCGATCGGGAGCTCGATGCCGAGGTCGCCGCGGGCGACCATGACGCAGTCGCTGACCTTCAGGATGTCCTCGGCGCGCGCCACGGCCTGCGGCTTCTCGATCTTGGCGATCAGCGGGGCACGCGTGTGCTCGCGCACGAACGTCACGTCCTCGGGGCGGCGGACGAACGACAGGGCGACCATGTCGACCCCGATCTCGATCCCGGCGCGCAGGTGCTCGAGGTCCTCCTCCGGCACGGCCGGCAGGGCGTCCGCGGGCCCGGGGATGTTGAGTCCCTGGCGACTGGCGACGGCGCCGCCGACCTCGACGACCGTGTCGATCTCACCTAGTTCGGGCCGGACCGCGAGGGCGCGCAGGCGCACGCGACCGTCGGCGAGGTACATCGACTCGCCCACCTCGATCGCGTCGACGAGCCCTGCCCAGTCCATGTACAGGGTCTGCTCATCCCCGACGCGGTCGTCGACCGGCCCGCACAGGACCGTGACCTCGCTCCGGGCGGGGAGGACGACGCTGCCGTCGCGGACCGCGCCGATGCGCAGCTTCGGGCCGGGCAGGTCCTGCAGGATCGCCACCGGGCGGCCGGCGCGGTTGGCGGCCTCCCGCACGAGGTTCGCGGTCTCGCGGTGCTCCTCGTGGGTGCCGTGGCTGAAGTTCAGCCGGGCGACGTCCATCCCCGCCTCGATCAGGCGGACGAGCATCTCGGGCGTGCGGCAGGCAGGGCCGATGGTGGCGACGATCTTCGTGCGGCGCTGGGTCACGCCCCCAACCTACCGGCGGACCGTGCGCACCCCGGTGATCGGGCTGGGAAACCCCCTACTTGTCCAGGTTGACCCCGCGCGGCAGCGTGAACGTCTTCGACGTCGAGTTCGACCTGGTGGTCTTCCGGACGAACGTGCTCATCCGGTAGACGGCGGCCGTCGCGTCGTCCGGCGCGTCGACGGTGACCGTGAACGTCCCGTCCGACTTCGGCTTGAAGCGCTTGACCGTCTCGACCGTCTTGCAGGAGAGGCGTCGCGTCAGCGTGATCTGCGCGACCGACTTCGCGAGCGGAAGGACCACGCGGCCCTTGAGCGTCACCTTCCCATCGGACGAGGTGACCGAGTTCACGAGCATCCGCCGCGTCAGCTTGAGGTCGAGGGACTTCTCGCTGCCGATGAACGCCTGGTAGCGGGCCTTGTCGGTGTTCCGGATCGACTTCGGCGGCAGCGGGGCGGTGGCGCTGAACGACCCGTCCGCCCGGACGGTCGCCGTGGCCACGGTGCGGCTGTTGCTCTTGAGCCGCAGCCCGACGCTCCGGCCCGCGAGCTTGCGGTCCGCCGCGCCGAGGAACTTGACGCGGCCGTTCTGGTTCAGCACGTCCACCAGTACGAGGCGGCGCGTGGTGCACTGCAGCGCGAGGTCGGCGGCGGACGGGGGCGGCGTCGCGGCGGGGACGACGCAGTCGACGCCGGCGGTGCCGCCGATCGTCGCCTCGCCGAGGATGACGTCCGCGAGCGACTGCCCGGCGATCGAGACCTGCAGCCGCGGCCCCTGCTGGACCAGGGTGCCGTCGGGGCGGATCGTCTGGCTCGACGGCGTGAGCTTGACGCTCGCGAGCGTGGCCGGGATCTCGATCTTCGGCAGCGCCGCCACGAGCGGCTTGAGGACGGTCTCCTGGATCGGGCCGAGGAGCGTCGGGAGCAGGCCGCCGAGGGCGCTGGTCAGGCCGAGCGGGAGCTCGATCTTGGTGAGGTCGAGCTTGCTGAGGTCGATGCTGCCCGAGTCGATGACGCTCAGCACCTGGCTCAGGAGCTGGTCGGTCGGCAGCGCGTCCCCGAGGACCTTCAGGTCGGCGACCTGGCTGGCGCCGAACGCCTTGGCCGTCCCGTCCTGGCAGCTGGCGCCCGCGTAGGCCGTGGCCGCGCCGAACGAGAGCAGGTCGACGTTCGGCAGCCCGCCGTTCGGGAGCAGGGCATCGATGGCCGGCTTGAGGTCGAAGGTCAGCGTCGACGGCAGCCCGAGGAGGCCCAGCAGCGGGTTCAGGGGCGTCAGGCTCGACAGCGGGACCTCGAGCTTCAGCAGCTCCGGCGGGATCGACGCGGTCGGAAGCGTGATGGGCAGCGTCGGAAGGGCCTTGACCGTCAGGCCGGCGAGACCGCCGCTGGCCAGGGCCCCCTGCTTGTCGTTGGGAGTGCCGGAGGGCGTGACGATGGTCTTGGCGCTCAGGGCGCTGGCGCTGACGGGGAGCGCGGCGAGCGCGTCGGCCAGCACGGCGCCGCCCGCGGAGTCGTTCGTGCACTCGGCGCTCCCGCGGTTCGCGGTGACCGGTTCGATCGCCGCCTGACCGAGGATCGTGCCGCGCAGGGCGCTGGCGTCGCAGGTGAAGCCGGCCGCGGCGGCGGGGGACGGCAGGGCGGCAGCGGCGGTGACGGCGGCGACGGCCGTCACGAGCGTGAGGGCCGCGCGGGGGCGGAAGGGGGTCAGCGGCATGGGGGTGGGGCTCCTGGTCGCGACCAGGCTGTCAGGGACAGCCCGCTGGGGTGGGGATCGCGACGGTCAATGGACGACGAGGGTGGTATCGGCATCCGCGATCGGCCGCTTGAGGTATCGGTGCGTACCGACATGCCCCTCTGAGACTGCCTCGGGACCTCACCCGACCGGTATTCGTCGTACCCTCAAGGGAGCGATGCAGACCGACGTCGACACCCCGGATACCGGGGAGCCGCAGGACGCAGCCGAGCGTCCCGTGGTCAAGCTGAAGAAGGTGCGCCGGTCCGCAGCCGCGGAAGGCCCGTCCGCGGACGCCTCCGATGCGGGCGACGGCGACGGCGACGGGACCACCACGGCGGTCGCCGACCCGGAGGACGACCCGCGCTACCTGCCGGCCCACCTGGACCCGACGGCGCCGACGATCCTGCCCCCGCTCGGGCCGATCGAGCACTCGCGCGGCTGGCGTCGCTGGTTCTTGCGGATCTTCGTGGTCAGCCTGCTGATCGCCGCCGCGGCCACGATCGCAGTCGCCGCCACGATGATCGTGGAGGAGGCGGACAAGCCGGAGGGTCGCAAGCCGGTCAACGGCGTCCTCATGCCGGACGACTCCCGCTTCCGCGACATCGCGAACCAGCTGCTGAGCCGCAAGCGGCCGGAGAAGGTCACCGGCATCGTCGTGACGGGGGAGGCCGGCGAGGTGACGGTCGTCCGCTACAAGCGCGGGCAGACCTCGTTCATGTCGAACTACCTGAACCCGAACGCCCTGCAGGTCATCGCCCGCGCGATCGGGGTCCGCAGCGACGACCCGATCACCGTCGACGAGCTGCGGCTCGAGGTGCTGCGCCGCACCGGGCGCCAGCGGTGGCGCCTGCGCGGCGAGCAGAGCGGGCAGCCGTGGCGCGCCACGATCAACCCGAACGGCACGAACCTCCGCATCATCCCCGTCAACGACGGGAACTGACACGCCGCGCACGGCCGCCCCGGGGCATCCCGGGCCGGCCCCCCGAGCGGCGTGCGGGCCTACTTCGGCGGCATCCGGATCGCGCCGTCCAGCCGCACCGTCTCGCCGTTCATGTACGGGTTGGTGAGGATCTCGAGGGCCATCGACGCGAACTCGTCGGCGACGCCGAGCCGCTTCGGGAACGGGACGTTCTTGCCCAGGTGCGCCTTGAACTGCTCCGCCTGCTCGCCGCTGCCGTAGATCGGCGTGTCGAACAGGCCGGGGGCGATCGTGTTCACGCGGATGCCGGCGCTCGACAGGTCCCGGGCGATCGGCAGCGTCATGCCGACGATCGCGCCCTTAGACGCCGAGTAGGACGCCTGGCCGATCTGTCCGTCGAACGCCGCCGCCGACGCGGTGTTGATGATCGAGCCGCGCCACCCGTCGGCGTCCGGCTCGGTCTGCGCGATGGCTGCAGCGGCCAGGCGCGTGACGTTGAACGTCCCGATCAGGTTGACGCGGATGACCCGCTCGAAGGTCTCGAGGCTGGCGGGGGAGCCGTCGCGGTTGACGGTCCGCTCGGCCGCGCCGATCCCGGCCGAGTTGAGCACGTAACGCAGGGGCGCCAGCTCGACGGCGGCGTCGACGGCTTTGGTGACCTGCTCCGGGTCGGCGACGTCGGCCTGTGCGAACACGGCGCCGATCTCGTCCGCCACGGCCTGCCCGACGTCGGCGTTGAGGTCGACGATCACGACCCCGGCGCCGGCGGCCACGAGCCGCTTCGCGGTCGCCAGGCCCAGGCCGGACGCACCTCCGGTGACCAGCGCCGACGTGTTCTCCAAGCTCACCACGTGTCTTTCACCTCTACGGTTCGGGAAGGGACCAGCTGCCGGACAGCCTATGCCGGGTGGTGGGCGGTCGGCCGTAAGTTCCGGCCGGCCCGGTCGTTGCACGGACATGCAATCGCGCCTGCTGCTCGTGACCACCGCGGCCCTCGTGGCCGCAGCGCTGTCCGGGGGCGGCCCGGCCGGTGCGGGCGTGCCGAGGGACGACCTGCCGGCGAAGGCGCAGGCCGTGCCCAAGTCGCCCGGCTCCCGCCAGGTCGTCCGCCTGCGGTTCCGCGCGCGCTACGACAGCTACCGGGCGACGTACGTCGCCAACACGACGGGCCCCCGGCATGGCTGCGGGACCGCCAGCGACTGGACCGCCGACTACGACAGCGTCGACCCGGGCGACCGTCTGGACTTCGAGCTCACCCCGCCGCGTGGCGGCTGGTGTCGCGGCGTCCACCGGGTGCGCCTCGTCGCGACCGCCTGGGTCGACATGTCCGACGACGACTGCGAGCAGGTGCCGGAGACGGCGTCGTCCGCCTGTCCGGAGGAGCTGAATCGGGTGACGCTGGTCGACCGGCGCACGAGCTTCCGCGTCCGCTGACGGGCAGCACGTCGACAGCCCGCTCGGGGTGACGGCCCGGCCGTGACCCGCCGCCCCTGTGTCGTGCTAACGCGCTCGGACTGACACCGGCCGGCTGAAGCCGTTGATCAGGTCGACGTTTCCGGGCACCTTCACGCGGTAGGTCCCCGACCGCCGCACGCGCGCGGCGATGGCGAAGATGGAGTCGCTGCCCGAGGCGCGCAGCCGGCTACGCACGATCGTCGCGTAGCGGCCGGAAGGCGTGCGGCGCTGCAGCAGCACAGCGGCGCCGTTGCGGGCGGGCCGGACCAGGCCCGAGAACCGGACGATCCGCCCAGCCCGCGGCGTCCGGATCGACGCCTTGAGCCCGACGAACGGCCGCACGGCCACGAGGCGGGCGCTGCTGGTGATCGACGGGGACGCCTTGACGACGACCCGGTACTGCGTGTTGCGGGCCGGCCGCACGGCGAACGAGTAGCCGCCCGTGGTGTTCGTCTTCACCGACTGGCCTGCCGGCTTGAAGCTGTCGCCGTAGGGGCGGCTGTCGTCGTGCTCGAGCGTGACCGGGACGTTCCCCAGACGCGCGACACCACTGAGCGAGCCGGTCACGGTCACCGCGCCCGGGAACGTGAGCGACGGAGCCGACACCCCGAGCGTTGCGACGCCGGTGGCAGGTGCCGGCTTCGGCGGCTTCGGCGGCTTCGCCGCAAGCGCAGCGGTCGGCAGCAGGGCGGCGACCGCGAACGCGGCGAGGACAGGTCGTGTGGACACACCAAGAGAACGCTGCTGCCACTCGCAGGTTGGCCGGTGGCGGGTCGGGGGACGGATGTTCCAGGGGCGTCGTCCGTGGTGAACCGCGCACCGGTCCCTCGGCTGAAGCTCAGCCGGGGATCGTGCGGACCACCTGACCGCCGGCTGTGCCCCGGGCCAGACTCCCCGTGTAGGCCACGATCAGCGTGCCTCCCGCGGGGGTCCCGGCCGGCAGGGCCACATCGAGCTTCCACGCGCCGCCGACGATGCTCGAGCGGGCGTCGAAGTTGTAGATCCTGCCGTCGCGGAGCGAGGCGTACCGCACGCGGACGATGCCGGTGGCCTTGCCGGCGATCGTCCCCGCCGCGGTGAGGCGGCCGTTCTTGACCGCCGCGTCGCCGATGGCGAGATTCGAGGGGCTGCGCGCGGCGCGGGCGCGGAGGTCGTCCCGGCCGAGCAGCGTGTTGCCGGTATACGCAAGCGTCAGGATGCCGGTGCCCAGGCGGGCCATCCGCGGCGGCAGCGTCGTGCTGAGACGGATCGGCCCGGCTTTGGCGGGGATCGGGATCGCGAACGACCGGACCAGGCCAGCCGCTCGGTACGTCGCGCGGATCATCCCTGTCGCGCGGCCGTCGATCGACGCGAGGAGGTCCAGCCGGCCGCCGGTCACGCGGGCGCGGTACAGGCGCAGGCGCGCGGGAAGCTGCGCGAAGCGGTCGGTGATGAACGGCGGCAGCACGGCCGTGCCGGGTCCGGCCGGCGGCCCGGGGTCGGGCGTGCCGGCCGGCGTGGTCGGGGTACTGGGCGTCATCGGCGTCATCGGCGTGGTCGGAGTACCGGGCGGCGTCGTCGGCGTGGTGGGGGTCGTCGGCGTCGTCGGGGTGGTGGGAGTCGTGACGGGTCCGCCGCCGCCGCCACCCCCGCCGCCGCCGCCGCCACCGCCGCCGCCGGTCCCGGTGCCGGTGAGGGCGACCGTGTTGGCGGCGCCGGCGCCCGCTCCGGCGTCGCTGGTCAGGCCGAAGCTGGCTGCCGCGGCGCCGGCGGTCGTCGGGGCGTACGTGACGGTGATGGTGCAGCTGCGCCCGTAGGCAAGCGTCTGGCCGGCGGTGCAGCCGCCGGGGCCGACCGCGTACTGCGCGGCACCCGCTCCGGTGATCGGCCCCGCCGTGGTCACGCTGACCAGCCCGAAGGTGCTCTTGAACGTCAGCGTGCGGGCGGTCGATGTCGTGCCCACGATCTGGGACGCGAAGGCCAGCGCGAGCGGCGTCAGCGTCGCCGCCTTCGCGGTGCTCGGCCCGTGCGGGAGCACGGACACGGTCGCTGCCGTGGAGTTGGCGGAGACGAGGTCAGGGAGGTTGTCGCCGTTCACGTCGCCGATGCCGACGGCCGCCGGGCCGCGTCCGGTCCCGTAGGCGACCCTGGTCGTGAAGGCGGGCGCCGTGCTGCCGAGCAGCACGGTCGTGGTGTCGTCGCCGGCGTCCGCGGTCGCGAGATCGGCCGTGCCGTCGCCGTCGAGGTCGCCGATCGCCACGGTGGTCGGCAGGGTGCCGGCGACGTAGTTGGTGCGCGCGGCGAAGACACCGGCGCCGGTGCCGAGCAGGACGGAGACCTGGCCCCCGCTGATGAGGGCGAGGTCGGGCACGCCGTCGCCGTTCAGGTCACCGACGGCGATCGACGCGGGGTTGGTGCCAGTCGGGTAGTCGACCCTGGCGGCGAACGTCCCGTCGCCGCTACCGAGCAGGACGGACACCGAGTTGCTGATGCCGTTGGTGGTGACCAGGTCGGCCTTGCCGTCGCCGTTCAGGTCGGCGATGGCCACTGACCCCGGTGCGGTTCCGGTGCCAGGCGCAGGTGCCTTGGGGGTGAAGGCACCGGCGCCGCCGGTGCCGCTCCCGAGCAGGACGGTGACGTTGTTGCTCAGCTCGTTCGTCACTGCGAGGTCGGGCTTGCCGTCGCCGTTCAGGTCGCCGACCGCCACGGCGGACGGGGATGCCCCGGTGGCGAAGGCGAACGCGCTGGCGAAGGCGGTGCCGGTGCTATTGCGTGTCAGCATCCACACGTTGTTCGTCCCGGAGTCGGTGACGGCAATGTCCGGGACCGCGTCGCCGTCCAGGTTGCCGATCGCCGCCGCTGTCAGCGTGTTGAACTGGATTGCGCTGTCGAGTGGGCTCAGCACAGGAAACCCGGCAGCCCCGTACTTGCGCTGGACCTTCACCTTGTCCGCGGACACGGTCACGGCGTCGGCCTTGCCGTCGTTGTCAAGGTCGCCGACGGCGAGGGCGGCGGGCCCGACCCCGCCCAGGACAACGTCGGTCCGGGCGGCGAACGCGCCGGCCGTGGCCGGGACGGGGTTCTGCAACAGCACCGAAACGGTGCCCGAGGTGGTGCTCGCGGCGGCCAGGTCGCGCCTGCCGTCGCCGTTGACGTCGCCGATCGCGACGCTGGTGAAGGAGGCTGGCGCGGGAAATGGGGCCGCGCTGGTGTTCCCGACGAGGTAGTCGAATCTGGTGCCGAAGCCGACGCTCTGACGCAGCACCGACACGCTGCCGTCGTTGCTGTTGGCGGTGACGATGTCGTCCATGAGGTCGCCGTCCACGTCGCCCACGGTCACCGTGTCCGGCTTAATCCCGGTGGCGTACGTCTGGGTGGGGCCGAAGGCGCCGGTGTTGAGCCCGGGCAGGACGAAGACCGAGGCCTGGAAGTTGCCGCCCGCGAGCACGAGGTCGCGCCCACCGCCCGCGCCGACGAGCTCGCCGATGGCGACGGAGAACGTGCCCGAGAGCCCGCCTGATAGCGGGACGCCAGTGGCTGCGACGGGGAAGAGGCCGATGTTGTCGCTGACCAGGACCGAGGCCTGGTTCGTGCCGTCGCTGTTCGCAGTGGCGATATCGCCGAATCCATCCGAGTTCAGATCGCCGATGGCGACCGAGTAGGGGAAGGTCCCGGTCGCGTAGTCGGTCTTCGGGAGGAACCCGGTGCCGACGGCGTCCGCGATGAAAACGGAGACCTTGCTGTTGTTGGAGTTGGTGACGGCCAGGTCGGCCTTGTTGTCGAGGTTGATCCTGCCGATCGCCACCGCCGTCGGCGCGCTGCCGGCTCCACCGAGGGCTCCGGATGGGTAGTCGGTCTTGGCGGCGAACGTGCCGTCGCCGTTTCCGAGCCGGACGGAGACGTCGTTCGAGCCGTTGTTCGCGGTGGCCAGGTCGAGCTTGCCGTCGCCGTTCACGTCGCCGACCGCCACCGACTGCGGCTTGGTCCCGACGCCGTAGTCGACTCTGGAGGCAAAGGTGCCGTCACCGTTGCCGAGCAGCACGGACACGTTGTTGGTGGTCTCGTTGACGGTGACGAGATCGAGGTTGGCGTCCGCGTTGAAGAGGCCCGTCGCGACCGCCAGCGGCCTCGTGCCGGTCTGCTTCGTGGGCGCCGGGAATTGCGGCACGACGGCGCCGGCCGTCCCGGGGATGACGAGGCTCGCCAGCGCGCCGAAGAGCACGGGAAGGCGCCAGGCGACCGGTCGGGTCGTGGTCCAGCGGGCAGCGAACGACATGGCGTCTCCTCGAGGATCCCCAGCGGCAGGCAACTGCGCGCGGGTCGGCAAACCGGACGACGCCCGGCCCCCGCACCGGCGCACGCGATCGTATCCGTTGCGCCGTCACTTGTGTGAATGCTTACAGCGAAGGCGGAAGAGCGCGCCGTGCGGGGGCGACGGCGGCTGGCTGCGGACGGCGTCGCGGTCCCGCCATGACATGACCGACGCCGCGCGCAGCCGAGGTCACCAGCGGCTCGCGGACGTCAGTTGCGTTGGGCTAACCCCGCACCCGGACGCTCGCGGTGCTGCGTCGCGCAACCGGCGCGCCCGAGGTCGGCGCGGCCGTGACCTGCACGTTGATCCGGAACCCCTTGTCGTAGGAGCGGACCAGGTACGTCGGCCGTGTCTCGCCGACGATCACCGAGCCGTTGCGGCGCCAGCGGTAGGCGACCAGACGGCCGTGGGAGAGCGGTGCCGCCACGGCCAGTCGAGTCCCGACCTTCACCCGCGGCCCGATCGGGCCTTTCGCTCCTGTGCGCAGCAGCCGCCGCAGGCCGGGGGCCCGGACGAAGCGCGGCACCACCGCCGCCAAAGCCGGGTTGCCCGGTGCCGCGCCGGGGCCGGGCGTGACCGGGCCCGGGACGGCAACGGTGCCGTTGTCGCCGAGCCCGACGGTCGGTGTTTCCCCGCAGCGGTCGACCGGACCCGGCGGGACGTACCGGTCGCTCAGCCCGATCGGCCGCTGAAGGGCGCAGACGGTGTAGGCGATCGGCAGCGGTTGGCCGGCGACCGTGACGCCCTTGATGTCGACGTGGATGACGTGGTCGGCCTCGGTGACGCCGTTCTCGCGGCCGGCGGAGTCGCGCAGCCCCGGGTTCCAGGACAGGTAGCGCCCGGCGTAAGCGGTCTCGAGCCCATCGCCGGCGTGGCGCTCCGCCGGCAGTGGCTTGCCATCGATGGTCATCGTGACTTTCGCCTTGGAGATGTCGACCGTCGAGGGGTCGCTGCCGATGGCGACGTACCAGGTGCGGCTGATGGCCCACGGCCACGGGATCCAGCCCGGTCCCGGAAACGCGTTGGCGCGGCGCGGCGGGAGCTTCGCGGTGGTCTTCGGGAACCCGACGTAGAGCGCGCTGAAGCTGGACGCGGTCCCGGTGCCCATCACCGTGCGGCCAGCGTCCAACCCGAGCTTCGCGTGAAACGGGTCTTCGATGAGGCTCGTCATGGCGTCGCCGCCCGTGATCCCGTCGGGTTTGTAATCGGCCGAGATGTTGCTGTTCGCCGCACCGTCGCGGCCGGCCGCCGAGTAGCACGGCGCGCTCGGCGCGGGATCGTGGTCGCCGACGCCCGCGGCTTGGCTCATCAGCGCGGCGGCGAGCGCCTTGCGGTTCAGGTCGGGGTCGAAGCGGACGGGGCCGACCCCCGCGTAGCGTCGGAAGCGGTTCAAGGACCGGAGCGTCGCATCGATCGACTCCTGCGACTCGCTTCCAACGACGCAGCCGCTTTCAGACCCGGTCCAGCCGGAGCGGATCTGCTCGTCGGCCTTCTGGGCGTCCCAGTCGGCCACGGCCGTAGCGCGGTCGGGCGGTCCCTCGGCCCGCGCGCTGCCGGCCGCCAGCAGGACGGCCGCTCCGGTTGCGATCGCCACGCGCTTCCAGCCCAGGCTCATCGCGACGTTCTACCTGATCGCGGGCGTTAGTGGTGATTGATGAGTCAATTGACACCGCTTGTCGACAGGTCGCAGATCGTGACCCAGTGGACAGCGCTCTCGTTCGTCCGCCCGTCGCGTGACACCAGCCGCCGGGGGGGCGACCTGCGCGGTCCTGCCGATCTGCTCACCGGACAGGATCCGTGGGCGCGGCTACCCGAGTCGCCACCCTGAGGGGAAGGGGTAGACGCCCACCGGGTGATCGTGCCCGTCGATGTGTATGGAAGGTGTTGGTTCAGGTGTATGGTCAGTCGGTGATCAAGCGCACGAACATCAATCTCGACATGGATCTCGTCCGGCAGGCGAGTGAGGCGCTGGGGACCGAGCGCACGACCGACACGGTCCATGAGGCGTTGCGCGACGTCGTCGCGCGCGGACGTCGCGCGCGGCTGGCGGGGCGCGACTTCGCCGACCTCACGCCCGAGGCCCTCGAGGGCATGCGGCGGTCGCGCGCCGGCGTCGCGTGACCGAGTTGGCCGACACGAGCGCGTGGGTCTGGTCGCGGAAGCCGGCCCGCGGCGAACTGCGCCACGAGTTCGATACCGCGCTGGTCGACGGGAAGATCGCGACCTGCGACATGGTCCGGCTCGAGCTGCTCTACAGCGCGCGCAACACCGAGGACTTCACGCAGCTCCGCGAGGATCTCGAAGCGCTGGCCGACTGCCCGGTCGGGCCCGCAGAGTGGAAGCGTGCGCTGTGGGTCTACGAGCGACTCGCCGCGCAGGGCGCGATGCACCAGCGCGCGGTCAAACACCCCGACCTGCTGATCGCCGCAGCGGCGGAAGCGGCCGGCGCGGCCGTGCTGCACTACGACCAGGACTACGACCGCATCGCCGCGATCACCGGACAACCGACGATCTGGATCGCTCCCCGCGGCACCCTGTAGATGGCTACGTGAAGCGGCCGTCCTCCAGGATCGGGACGCCGTCAGCGGTCAGCCGCCCGCCGGTCCCCTTCCGCAGGTCGCAGATCATGTCCCAGTGGATCGCGGACTCGTTCTTCCCGCCCGTCTCGGGGTACGAGCGCCCGACCGCGACGTGGACGGTCCCGCCGATCTTCTCGTCGAACAGGATCGCCCCGATCGGCCGGGTGATGCCGAAGTTCGTCCCGATGCCGAGCTCGCCGACGCGTCGCGCGCCCTCGTCGGTCGCCAGGACCTGCTGCAGGTAGTCGTCGCCCACGTCCGCGCGGGCGTGGACCACGACGCCGTCCTTGAACTCGAGCTCGACGCCCTGCACGTCGACGCCCGAGGGGGACGACGGGATCGTGAAGCGGATGCGGCCGTTCGCGCTCGTCTCGAGCGGGCCGGTGAAGACCTCGCCGGACGGCATGTTGCGCTTGCCGTCGCTGTTGACCCAGGTCCGCTTGCGCACGTCGAGCGTGAGGTCGGTACCCGGCGCCTCGATGCGGATAACCTTCGCCGGCTTCAGGCGGCTGATCAGGTCCTGCTGGAAGCGGCCGAGCTCGCGCCAGGCGTCGACCGGACCGGCGGGACGGTCGAGGAACAGCGCGGAGGCGACGAAGCGCTCGAACTCCTCGAGTGACATGCCTGCGTGGGCGGCACCCGCAGCCGTCGGCCACAGCGTCGAGCACCAGCGCTTCTTCATCGTGTGCTCGCGCAGCGGCCGCCGGGCGATCTGCGCGCGCGCCAGCCGTCGCGGGTCGATGCCGGCGAGTCCGTGGACGTCGTCCGGCGCCTGGATCCCGAGCTGCGCGTGCGACCGCTTGGCCTCGCTGAGCGCCAGGTCGGGGAAGTCGTCCAGCTGCCAGTCCTGCGCGTGCTCGTAGTAGCCGCGGGTCTGGCCGGGCAGCTCGATGCGCAGGATCGGCCAGCCGCTGCGCTCCAGCACGGCACGCTGCAGCTCGAGCAGCAGCGGCGCCGCCAGGGTCGTCGAGCGGATGAGCACCTGCTGACCGTGCTCGACCTCCAGGCAGTACCCCGCCAACAGGTCGGCCATCGCGGCCGGGTCGGGGATCGGGCGGGTGACCGGGATGTCCGTCATGCCGCCCACCCGGCGTGCAGCGCCGCAACGGCGCCGGCGGTGTCGCCACCCAGGCGCGACCCGAGCGCCCGCACCAGGCGCTCCTGCGGCTCGACCCGCGCGCCCTCGCCCATCACGCCGATCCGCCAGATCTTCCCGGCCAGCGGACCGAGGCCGCCGGAGATCTCGATCCCGTCCTCGGTCAGCAGCGGGACGCGGACCGCAGCGTCCTCCACACCGTCCGGCAGCCGGACAGCGAGCAGCGAGTGCAGCTGCTCCCCCTCGGGCGCGAGCCGCTCGAGGCCGAGCACGCCGAGGGCGTCGCGCAGCGCCTCGTGGGCGACGGCGTGCCGCGCCCACCGCGCCTCCAGCCCCTCCTCGTGCACGATCGCCAAGGCCTCGGCCAGCGCGTAGATCAGGTTGATCGGCGCCGTGTGGTGATACGCACGGGCGGCATCCGGCTTCTTGAGCCAGTAGCCGAGGACGAGCGACAGGTCGAAGTACCAGGACGGCACGCGGCCGTCCTCGATCCGTGCGATCGCCCGCTCGCCGACGGTGAACGGCGCCAGCCCGGGCGGCGCGTTCAGGCACTTCTGCGTCCCGCTGAAGGCAGCGTCCACCCCGGCGGCGTCGAGGTCCAGCGGGTGGCCGCCGAGGGACGTGACGCAGTCGACGAGCAGCAGCGCGTCGTGTGCGCGGCACGCGTCGGCCAGGCCGTCGAGCGGCTGCGCGACGCCGGTCGACGTCTCCGCGTGGACGACGAACATCGCCGCGAACGGCTCCTCGGCGGCGGCAAGGAGGGCGGTCAGCGGAATCGCGCGGCCCCACTCAGCCTCGACCCGGACGACGGTCGCGCCGTGCCGTGCCAGCTCGTCGGCCATCCGCTCGCCGAACAGCCCGTGCACGCCGCAGATCACGCGGTCCCCGGGCCGGACGAGGTTCGCGACCATCGCCTCCATGCCGGCGCTCCCCGTGCCGCTCACGGGAATCGCAACGGCGTTCGTCGTCCGGAACGTCGCCCGCAGCCCGGCGGCGACGTCGTCCATCAACGCCCCGAACGCCGGGTCCAGATGGCCGATGGTCGGCAGCGCGAGCGCGTCGAGGATCCGCTGGGGGACCGGTGACGGCCCCGATCCGAGCAGCAGTCGTTCGGGGACGGTGATCGTGGCGAGGCTCATGAGGGGGTGCTCCGTCCGGTGGCGTTCAAGGGGCCTCGACGTCAGGCAGGTGTGCAGCGAGATGGGCGCGCAGCGCGTCGCGGATGGCGGCCCGCTCGCCCGGGGTGGCGACGCGCAGCCGCTGCAGCAGTGCCTTCTGGCCGGTCGTCGGGACGCCGGCCACCTCCCACCCGGTCACGAGCCGCTCGTACAGGAACTCGACGGCACGGTGCCAGGCGTCCTCGCGGGCGGCGGACGGCGAGGAGCGGTCGCCGCGGCGGACGGCGGCGTACTCGGTCCGCGTGCCGGGGGACATCACGGTCCGCAGCGTCAGGACGCCGAGGCCGCCGGCGAGCTCGGCGGGGACGGTGCCACCCTCGGTCACGTCGTCCGCGCCCAGGTCCAGGTCGAGGTCCAGCCCGAGGTCCGCGAACGACGTCGGCCCGGCGCCGGACGGGTCCTTCGGCGCGCCGTCGCGGTCGCGCCGCCGTGATCGCTTGCCCATCGGACGCCGGCCTACGTTGCCGCGGCAGCCTGGCGCAGCTGCGCGGCGACGTCACCCGTCAGCGCGTCCGCGTGGCCCGGCCAGACCGACGAGGGCCCGATGTCGGCGAGCTTCAGGATCGACGCGCGCGCCTGCTCGGTATCGACGTTGAACGCGGCGTGGGGGACACGGGGTTTGCCCTTGATCCCGGTCTGGGGATCGACCGTGTAGAAGCAGTCGCTCGACAGGGCGAGACCATCGGACTCGCGGTAGAGCGCGATCAGGCCGTCGGCGTGGCCCGGCAGGTGGACGACCTTGAAGCCCGCGACGTCGTCCCCCTCGTCGACCGTTCCGGCGATGTCGACAGGGCCGCCGTCCCAGTGCTGCAGCAGCAGCGGGAACGCGAACTTGCCCGCGGCGTTCAGCTTGGTGAAGTCGAAGCCGGCCATCCCGCCGTCGCCCTCCGCGATCGCGACGTCCGCGGGGTGGCAGTGGACCGGGACCTTGAGGCCGGGCGCCGTTCCGCGATGGTCCTGGTGGCCGTGCCCGAGGACGACACGCGTCAGGCCGCCGAGGTCGGCCGCGACGGACGCGACCGCCTTGGTCATCGCCTTGATGCCGGCGTCGAACGCCAGCACGCCGTCCCCGTCGCGCACGAGGTAGACGTTCATCGTCTTGACCGGGAAGCCGCCGCGGACCAGCCAGACGCCGTCGGCGACCGGCTCGGCCTGTGCCGTCCCGCCGACCGCCCGGGCCACGCGCGTCTTGACGTTGAAGGCCGCCATCACGCGCTGGTCGGCCTTGGAACCCTCGGGCGGGAGCATGCCGATCTGACGCGCGAACGCCATCGAGTCGCTGAATGCGTTGTTCTCCGCGATCAGGCCGTCGCGGATCGTGAGCTCGTCGATGCCCTCGAGGTATACCCGGGCGCCCGTGGCGGCGATCCCGCCGAAGTCGGCCCCGGTGAACGTCCCGACCGCGGTCCAGCGGACGGCGGCGCGGTCCTTGTTCGACGTGGTCGAGACGACCCTGAACTGCATGTCGGGGATGGCGGCGAAGAGGCCGGTGAAGAACTCGCGCACGCCGTCCGGGGCGGTGGTGTCGACCTGTCCGCGGACGAACTCGCGGCCTCCCGGATGCCAGCAGGCGACCATCGCCTCGACGTCGCGGGCGGTGACGGCGGCGAAGTACTGCTTGGCGACTGCGGCAGGAGTGGCGGCCATGTGGTGATCGTATCCCGCAGCGACGGGCGCCCTCTGCATAGACTGCCCCCGGCCGTCCACCCTGTCGGCCGGCCGAGCCCCCGGCTCGGCAGAGAGACTCCTCCCATTCCTGCTCCTGCCCACAAGCGTGAGGTCGGCCGCGGCGAGCGTACGCTCCCCGGGGTCTGGCGCCTGCGTCTGCCGCTGCCCTGGCCCGGTGTTCCGCACGTGAACGCGTGGGCGGTCGCGCGTGGGGACGGGGTCGTCCTCTTCGACACGGGGATGCACGAGCCGGGGTCGCTCGCGCAGCTCGAGCGGGCGATGAACCAGGTCAACCTCAAGCTCGAGCACGTGCGGCTGCTGGTCTGCACGCACGCGCACTCCGACCACTACGGCCAGGCCGCCGCGATCGTCGAGCGCGCCGGCTGCGAGCTGTGGATGCACCCCAGCCACCAGCACCAGACCGAGCTCGGCGGGGATCCCGAGGCCGCGCTTTCGCGCCGGATCGAGGTCGCGCGGCAGTCTGGCGTGCCCGCGGCACCGCTGGCGGCCTACCGCGAGGCCGCGACCGGTCGCGGGACTGGGTTGAAGGGCATTGTCCTGCCCGACCGGGAGCTCGTCGACGGGACGACGGTCAGCACCGACCTCGGGGACTGGGTCGTGCACGAGACGCCCGGCCACGCGCCGTCGCACGTCTGCCTGCACCAGCCGGAGCGCCGTCTGCTGATCAGCGGCGACCACCTCCTGGGCCGGGTCAGCATCTACTACGAGCACGGCTGGTCGCCTGACCCGGTGGGCGAGTTCCTGGCGTCGCTCGACCGCATCGAGGCTCTCGACGTCCGGCTCTGCCTGTCCGGCCACGGGCGCACGTTCACCGATGTCGACGCGCACATCGAGACGAACCGCGCGCTCGTCGCCGAGCGCATCGACCGCCATCTCACCGTGGTCGGCGACGTCGACGTCACGGCGTTCGAGGCGGTCGCGCTGGTCCACGACGAGCCGATCACCGAGCTGAACGCCAGCTGGTGGCTCTCCGAGACGCTGTGCTACCTCGAGCACCTCGAGGTGACCGGCCGCGCCCGTCGTCTTCCGGTCGAAGGCGACGAGCCGGAGCGCTGGACGGCCGTCTGAACGACCCCGGCAAACCTTGACACGATCGTGTTAGGGTTTGCGCAGCATGCGCATCGACGAGATCCTGGCCCGGAGCGACGGCGACCCGCTGTTCTCCTTCGAGTTCTTCCCGCCGAAGACCGACGCCGGTGAGGAGAACCTGTTCGCCGCGCTCCGCGAGCTGCAGGCGCTCGAGCCCGACTACGTCTCCGTGACCTACGGCGCAGGCGGGTCCACGCGGACCAAGACCATCGACATCGTCGCCCAGATCAAGCAGCAGTTCGGGCTCGACGCCATGGCGCACTTCACGTGCGTGAACGCGACGCGCGATGAGCTGCGCGCAACGCTCGACCAGATGCGGGACGCCGGCATCGAGAACGTGCTCGCCCTGCGCGGCGATCCGCCCCCCGGGGTCGAGGGCTGGGAGAAGACGGAGGACGGACTCGAGTACTCCCGCGAGCTCGTCGAGCTGATCCGCGACGAGTACGACGTCGCGATCGGCGCGGCGGCCTTCCCGGAGACGCACATCCACGCGACGTCGCCCGAGGACGACCTGCGCTTCCTCAAGGAGAAGGTCGATGCGGGCGCGCACTTCCTCGTCACCCAGCTGTTCTTCGACAACGCCGTCTACTTCGACTTCGTCGAGCGCGCCCGGGCCATCGGCATCACCGTCCCGATCATCCCCGGCGTGATGCCGATCGTGAAGCTCGAGGGTCTCAAGCGGATGACCGAGCTGTCCGCGGCCGTGCTGCCGAAGGGGCTCGAGCGCGAGCTCGAGGCCCGCCGCGCCGATCCGGAGGCGGTGTCCGAGCTGGGGGTCAGCTACGCGACGCTGCAGTGCGCCGAGCTGCTGGCAGGCGGCGCGCCCGGCATCCACTTCTACACGCTGAACCGCTCACCGGCGACGCGGGCGATCCTCAGCGCGCTGAAGCTGCACGCGCCCTGGCGCCGCGGCTGAGCGTCCGGCTCAGCGGCCGTCGCGAGCCGACGGCTGGGCGCTCAGGCCCTGGTCGGCGAGCTGCGCGCGGATCTCGTCGAACCGCGTGAGCAGGTCGTCCAGGTTGCCTCCGCGCGGCGCAGCGGCCGTCGCGGCCGGTGCTGCCGCGGGCGCGGGACGGGGGGCCTGCAGGTCGCGGACATGGGCGAGCGGTCGGTCGGCCGGGGGCGTCCACGGCATCGGCGAGTCGCCCCTGGGGTCGGTGGCCGGCGTCCGGGCAGGCTCGCGCGGATCGCGTGGGTCGGCGGCCGCACCGCTGCGCCGGCGCTCGCGCTCGACCAGCGCCTTGGCGGCGGCCAGGACCTGCGCCGCCGCCGCGTCGGTGCGGGCGCGCTCGGCGCGCTCGGACTCGAGCTCGGCGCGGACCGCCTGCAGGCCGGCGCTCAGCTCCTGCGCCGCGCCCGTGACCTTGCTGATGATGGCGGCGCGCTCGGCCAGCTGCTGCTCGAGCTCGGCGGTACGGTGGCGGCGCTCGTCGAGCTCGCCCAGGAGCGCGGTTGCCCGTGTCCGGCGCGCGGCGAGCTCGTCGGCCATGGCCTGCGCGCGCTCCCGGTCCGCCTCGGCGTCCCGCACCGCCGTGGCCGCCTCGAGCCGTGTCGCCTCGAGCTCGGCCGCCAGCGCGGCGGACGCCCGTTCGCGTGCGTCCGCGTCGGCGACGGCCTCGGCCACGCGCGCGTCGGCGGCCGTCGTGGCCGCGGTGACGCGCTCCGCGGCAGCGGACTGCTCCTCGGCGAGCGCCTGCGCGTGGTCGGCACGCTCGCGCTGCAGCTTGCTGTCCAGGGTGGTGACGGTGGACTGGATCTCGCCGCTGAGCTTCGCGATGTGCTGCTGCAGCGCCTCGCGGTCACGGTGGTGCGCGGCCTGGACGGCGACCAGCTGCGCGTCGGACTGCGCCTGCACGCGGCCGACCTGCTCCGTAGCGGCTTGCACGCGCTCGCGCTCACGCTCGAGCGCCTCGTGCAGCGCCGCCTGGTTGCCGCGCTCGGTCCCGAGCTGCTGCTCGAGGGCGACGGTGGCGGCGCGCGCCTCGGCGAGGTCGGTGTGGAGCTTCGCGAGGGCGTCGGCCGCCCCGGTGGCCTCGTGGCGGGCAGCGGCCAGCTCCTGCTCGCGGACCAGAAGCAGGCCGCGCTGGCGCTCCCCGGCGATCCGCGCGGTCTGGGTCGCGACGCGGGCGGTGTCGAGCGCCTGCTCGATCTCCAGGATGCTGCTCGTGGTGTCGTCGTCCGGCGTCATGCCGGGGTGCACGGTACCTGAGCCCGTCCCCGCGGTCGACCGCGGCAAGGGCAGCGTCACCGGCGCGTGAGCACCGCTGCCGATGCCGGGTCGCAGGCCGGTCACTCCTCCACCGCGCTGATCTCGAGGCCCTCGGCCAGCGTCGGGCGGCCCCGGACCTCGTAGCGGACGTCCACGGAGTCGTTCTGCCGGTAGGTGCCGACGCCCCACGCGCCGAGGAACCAGCGCCAGCCGGAGATCTTGTCCTTCTGCAGGACGGACGGGAACACGAGCGTGCGGCCGTCGACCTCGAAGTCCTCGCCCGGGGTCTGCAGCACGCCGTTGAGGAACACCTGGAAGGGACCGTCGACCTGGGGCGGGAGCGGGACGAGGGAACGCGGCACGGTCCGGCGACGATAGCTCGCCGGCGGCGCCGCCGCCGTCGCCGTCCAGCCGCGCCACTACCCTGGCGCGCGTGTCATCCGGTCCCGCCCACCCCGGTCGCGCCGAGCCCGAGCCGGCGATCGCCTACCGCGTGCGCCGTTCGACGCGGGCGCGCCGGGTCCGCGTGGTGGTGCATCCGGACGCGACGGTCGAGGTCGTCCTGCCGCCCCGGGGCCGGGACCGCGACGCGGCCGACGCGGTGCGGCAGCTCGAGCCGTGGATCCGGCGGCGGCTCGACGAGGCGCTGGCGCTGACGCGGCGATCGGCACCGCCGGTCGGGACGGTCCCCTACCTGGGCGGGCTGCTGGAGCTGCGTCCCGAGCCGGGGCGCACGCGCGTGCACCGCCGGGGCGGGGTGCTGCTCGTCCCCGAGCGGGACGCGGGCGACGCGGTCGAGCGCTGGTACCGGCGGCAGGCCCGCGCCGAGATCGTCCCGCTGCTCGACGACGCCTGCGCGGTCCTCGGGCGGCCGTACACCCAGCTGACCATCCGCAACCAGCGCACCCGCTGGGGGTCGTGCTCGTCCAGCGGCGCGATGAGCTTCAACTGGCGGCTGCTCCTGGCGCGACCGGAGATCCTCGACTACGTCGTCTGGCACGAGGCCTGCCACCTGGTGCACCTCGACCACTCGCCACGGTTCTGGGGCCTGGTGGCGCGCCACTGCCCGGGGTACCGCGAGCCGCAGGCGTGGCTGAAGCGATACGGCGCCGCGCTGGTCCTGCCGGCGGTCGAGCAGCCCTATGAGCCGCCGAGCACGCGGCCGAGCGCCGCGTAGGCGTCCTCGCCCGGCTGCTGCGCGACGAGCTGCCGGCGCCAGCGTCCGGTCCACGCCTCGGCCGATCCGTCGCCGCGGACGTCGACCCCGGCGTTCAGGCCGCCCTTGCCCCGCAGCTCGCCGCGGGCCGCCACCTGGGCGCCGGGCGCGATCTCGCGCCGGAAGACCGTCACCGGGTCGCGCGCGATGTCGAGCGTGCTCAGCCGCTCGCGCAGGGCGAGCAGGGCGCTCAGGACGTCGTCGTGATGGGTGCGCTCGACCTTCGGGCCGATCCGGATCGTGGAGGTGACCTGCGAGCGCGCCATCGGACGGGGAGGGTAGCTCCCCGCGCCCTACGCGGCCAGGTCGGCGATCAGCTCGCGCACGCCGTCGTGGTAGCTGGTGCGCAGGTGCGCCGAGATCCGGGTCAGCAGCCGGAGGGCCGCGGTGTTGTCCGGCAGCATGATCGCCGTGAAGTGGAGGATCCCGGCCGCACGCGCGCGGTCCGCGAGCTGCAGTCCGAGCCAGGTGCCGACCCCGCGGCCCTGGAGGTGGTCGGCGACGACGACGGCGACCTCGGCCGACTCGGGATCGGTCTGGCTGCGGACGTACCGGCCGACCGCGACCAGCGCGCCAGTCCGGTCCACGGCGACGAGGGCGGCGTGATCGAGGCCGTCGACCTCGGTCAGGTAGCGCAGCTCCGTCGTGGTGAAGCGCGGCTTGGGCGCCAGGAAGCGCCGATAGATCGACGCTTCGGACAGCAGCGCGAGGCCGGCGGCCAGCTGCGCCTTGTCGTCCGGGCGAATGGGCCGGACGGTGAGACCCGGTACGGGGGAGCCGATCGCGAGCATGGACACATAGTAGGTAGCAAATCGAAACCCATGTGTGGAGTCGCGCACAGAACGACGACGGGCGGCCGATTGGCCGCCCGTCGGTGCTGCGTCCTGCGGTGAGCGGCGGCCGGGCTAGCGGTCGCCGATCTTCACGTAGTTCAGCTCGCGCTCGCCCGTGTAGATCTGGCGCGGACGGGCGATCTTCTGCTCCTTGTCCTGCACCATCTCGAGCCACTGGGAGATCCAGCCGCTCGTGCGCGGGATGGCGAACATGACCGGGAACATCTCGACCGGGAGGCCGAGCGCCTCGTAGATCAGGCCCGAGTAGAAGTCGACGTTCGGGTAGAGCTTGCGGGAGATGAAGTAGTCGTCCTCCAGCGCGATCTTCTCGAGCTCGAGCGCGATCTCCAGCAGCGGGTTGACGCCCGTGACCTCGAAGACGTCGTCGCACGCCTTCTTGATGATCGTCGCGCGGGGGTCGAAGTTCTTGTAGACCCGGTGCTCGAAGCCCATGAGGCGCTCGTTGCCGGCCTTCACGCCCTCGATGAACTCGGCGACCTTGTCCTTCGTCCCGATCCGGCGGAGCATGCGCAGCACGGCCTCGTTGGCGCCGCCGTGGAGCGGGCCGTAGAGCGCCGCAATGCCGGCGGCCGTCGCGGAGTACGGGTCGACCTGCGAGGAGCCGACCGCGCGTACCGCGCTCGTCGAGCAGTTCTGCTCGTGATCAGCGTGCAGGATGAAGAGGATGTCCAGGGCCCGTGCCAGGCGCGGATCGGCCTGGTACTTCAGCTCCGTCATCTTGTAGATCATCCCGAGGAAGTTCTCGGGGTAGGTCAGGTCGTTGTCGGGATAGACGTACGGCTGGCCGCGCGTGTGACGGAAGGCGAACGCGGCGAGGGTCGGCATCTTCGCGATCAGGCGGATCGTCTGGATGTCCCGGATCTCGGGGTCGTCGATCTGGTTCGCGTCGGGGTAGAACGTCGACAGCGCGCCGACGCCGCCGAGCAGCATCCCCATCGGATGCGCGTCGTGGCGGAAGCCCGCCATGAACTCCTTGACGTTCTCGTGCACGAACGTGTGCATCGTGATCGCGTCGGTCCACTCGTCGAGCTGGGGCTGCGTGGGCAGGTGACCCTTGACGAGGAGGTACGCGACCTCGAGGTAGGTCGAGTGCTCGGCGAGCTGCTCGATCGGGTAGCCGCGGTACTCCAGGATGCCGGCGTCACCATCGATGAACGTGACCGCCGACCGGCAGGCAGCCGTGTTCGTGAAGGCGGGGTCGTACGTCATCAGCCCGAAGTCCTCGGGCGAGTGCTTCATCTGCCGGAAGTCCATGGCGCGCACGGTGCCGTCGGTGATCGGGACCTCGTAGGTCTCTCCGGTCCGGTTGTCGGTCACCGTCAGGGTGTCGGCCATGCTCATCTGTCTCCTCAGTCAGGCTGGGTTTTCCTCGCTCGGGGCAACCCTAGCGCTCCGCGGGTGCGGGCCTGTTTCCCGTTCGATGCGGGTGCGCGTCACGGCGCCATCGCGCCATCCGTGCGCGTCGCCGGGGGCGATGCGGAGGCGAGGTCGCGCGCGCGGTGCGGGTGAAGCCGCGACGAGCTCCGCCCGGGCGTGCCGCGCCGGGTCGGTTGCCGCTCCACCGCCGTCGCGGTCCGGCGCGACCGTGCGATATTTGCACTCGATGCCCGCCCCGAGAGCCGTCCTGATCACCGGTGGCACGTCGGGCCTCGGCCTGGCCGCGGCCCGCGAACTCGCTGCCCGCGGTGGCGTCGCGGTGACGGCGACCGGCCGGACGGTGACGAGCGCGCCGCCGCTGCCCGGGGTGGCGTGGGCCGCGCTGGACCTCGCCGACCGGGACTCCGTCGCGCGCATCGTGGCCGGGAGCGAGCCGCTGCATGCGCTGGTGGCGAACGCCGGCAGCCAGTTCACCGGGGTCCAGCGCACCGCGGCCGGGTGGGAGGCGACCTTCGCGATCAACCACCTCGGGCACGTCGACCTGATCTGCGGGCTGCTGGCGGCGGGCCGGCTGGCGCCCGGTGCGCGGATCGTGATCGTGGGGTCGGGCACCCACGACCCGGCGGTGCGGACGGGGATGCCGGCGCCGCGGCTGACCACCGTGCGGGCAGCAGTGGACGACATCGGGCCCGACGCGGACGGGGACGGAGACGCGGAGCGAGGGCGGGGCGGGGCCCGGGCCGCGCGGCGGCGGTACACGACGTCCAAGCTCGCGAACGTCATGACGGGACTGCACCTCGCGCGGTGCCTGGCGGGGCGCGGGGTCACCGTCACGGCCTTCGACCCGGGCCTGATGCCGGGGACGGGCCTGGTCCGCGATGCGCCCCGCGCGGTGCAGCTGCTGTGGCGCACAGCAGCCCAGGGGCTGCGCGTCCTGCCCGGGGTCACGACTGCCGCTGTCAGCGGCCGTGTGCTGGCGGATCTCGCGGTGGGTGACGCGTGGGCGGGCCGGACGGGGATCTACGTCTCGCTGGACCGGGTGCGGGATGCATCGGTGCAGGCGCGGGACGTCGCAGGGCAGGAGCGGCTGTGGGCGGAGAGCCTTGCCCTCCTGGGCATCGCGCCGGACCCCGCTGCTGCCACCCCCGCCGCCCCATCCGTCTGACGTCCAGTTTTGGTCGTCGGGACGACCAGTTTTGGTCGCCAGACCGCACGGGGCTAGGCTGCACTACACCGAGCGCGCGCCACGGGGAGCGCCGGACTACGTGAGCGGGCGCGCGCGGACCGCGGTGTGCGGGATGCCCTTCACCCGCGTCACGATCCGCTCGCGGCCCCCCGCGGTGCCGAGGCGGCGCCACGCCTGGGTGAGCGGCGGCTTCGGATGCGCGGTCCCGAGGGGGAGGAAGTAGATGCCGGTCTGCTCCTCGATCGTGAAGCCGGCGCTGCGGACCATGCGCCGGAAGCCCGCCGCGTTCGGCTGCCACCACCACGACTGGTCGAGGCCC
The DNA here is from genome assembly GCF_040581415.1 of Paraconexibacter sp. AEG42_29. Lineage (NCBI taxonomy): Bacteria > Bacillati > Actinomycetota > Thermoleophilia > Solirubrobacterales > Paraconexibacteraceae > Paraconexibacter > Paraconexibacter sp. AEG42_29. The sequence continues at coordinate 578,803 of NZ_CP114014.1, forward strand.
TCGAGGCGTGCGATCGCCGTGCGCGGGTGCGTGAGCGACGGGATCAGCTCGATCGACTCGGCGAAGACGGCCTCGCCGCCGCAGACGCTGCGGACGCGGTCGAGGGCGCGGATCGGGTCGCGCAGGTGCAGCAGCAGCGAGCCGAGGAAGACGAAGTCGAAGGTGCCGTGGACGGCCGGGTCCAGGTCGTACACCGAGCAGTCCAGGCGCTCGACGGACGACCCGAGCGCCTCCTTCGCGAGCCCGAACGACGCGGCGCCGGACTTGAACGTGCTCAGGTAGCCGAGGCGGCCGGTGTACGCCTCGCCGAAGTTCGACTGGGGCGGCCAGTCCCAGCGCGTGGGGTCCTCGATGTCGATCGCCGTGACCGACGCGGCCCCGCGGCGCTCCATCTCGAACGCCCAGAACCCGTCCCACGTGCCGACGTCGAGACACCGCTTCCCGGTCAGGTCGGCCGGCATCGGGACCTTCGCGACCGTTGGGCGCGTGTCGAAGTGGCCGTTGGTCAGCACCCCGGGGGCGAGCTCGACCGTGTGGTACCAGCTGAGGTCGGCCGCGCGGGCGGCGAGGTCCGCGGGGGAGGTGGTGCCTGGGGTCACGACGGGAAGGAAAGCAGGCCGGGCGGGCCGGTGTCCGCCCGCAAGTCGGGTGGGACGCGCCCGGGCGCCGGGGGCGTGCGGTCGCTCAGGCGGTCAGGAGGACCGTGGCCATCGCCACGATCGTGAGGATGACGCCGATGCCGACCACGCCGCGAGCGGCGCCGTCGGTCTTGGGGAACTCCGGCGACACCATCCCGAGCCCGCCGAGCACGACCGCCCACGCCGCCAGCAGCCCGCCACCGACGTAGAACGCCGTCTTGTCGGGCTCGTGGTGCTCTGCGGTCTCGGCCGCGAGGGCGATGAAGGCGCTCAACATGGCCGCGAGCCTATTGAACGCGGGCGACGCGCGGCAAGGCAGTCGTCCCGGCGCGTCAGTCGCGCGCGGGGCCGCCCTCGTAACGGGACTCCGTCGCCTCCACCTGGCCGTGGTAGTGGCTGCCGAGGTCCGGGTGTCCGTAGGGGCGTTCGGCCGGGGCGTCGAGCGTCATGAACGACAGCTGCGCGATCGGCTTCCCGGGCCACAGGATGATGGGGACGCGGGTCAGGTTGGTGATCTCGAGCGTGAGGGTCCCCTTGAAGCCGGGGTCGACAAAGCCGGCGGTGGCGTGGACGATGAGGCCGAGGCGGCCGAGGGAGCTGTTGTGCGTCGGGACGCAGGCGCGGGTGACCAGGAACAGGCCATCTGCGGCGCCGACCTGTATGCAGCGGACGGGAACGCTCGGCACGGGTCGGATGTCGACGATCGCGCGACCGGTCCGGAACTCACCGATGTCCTTCTGCCGCAGGCGCTTGCGCTGGAGACGGAAGACGGGCCGGTGCGGCGTGAAGGTCACGTCGTGCTTGAGGCCACAGACGCGACCGTCCAGCGTCGCGGTCTTCGTCGCGATGATCGGGCGGAACCCGAGGCCTGCGATGAGGTCCCGGTACTGGCGGGCCAGCGGGAGCTTGACCGTCGTCAGCTCGCAGCGGCCCCACTTGTCCGCGTAGCCGTCGGTGTCCATGAGACCGGTGAGCAGGGCGCTGCGCTGATTGAAGTCGGCGATCAGGTAATCGGCCGGAATGTGCTTGTCACCGAGCAGACCTTCGCGGCGCAGCGTGCTGTTGAGCGAGCCGTCCGCGACGAACCGGCCGGTGACGGGGTCCGCGACCCGCTGCGACTGTCCGCGGTGACCGATCCGGTAGCCGTACCGCGCCGAGGTCCGATGGATCGGGAGGCCGGCCATCTCGATCTCGCGGACGATCTCCGCGTCAGCGGTGGTGATCGTCGCCGAGGTGCTGGTCCCGTCCCCGATCCACGCGCCCAGGACGTACGGATCGATCGGCAGCTCGCGGGTGGGGTACCGCAGTGGCTGGGTCTGACGGACGTGGAACCGGTAGCCCCTCCCGACCTTGACCTTGTCCTCCATCTGGCGCGTCGTGAGGACGCGAGAGCGGCCCTGTGTCCGGTCGCCCGGCGTCGACACCTCCCATTGATGGTCGAGGTCGGCTACGACCGTCGTGCCGTCGGAGAAGACGACCTCGCGGCACTCTCGGCCGGTCATTACGTCGCTGACCGCGATCACGGGTCGTGGCTCGCCGTCGGGACCGAAGACCTGATCGCCCGGTCGGAGGGTCGCCATCGTGCGCCACCCGTCCGGGGTCGGCACCTCGGTGTCGAGCGCGAGTGCTTTCCCCTCGATGCGCGCCACGATGTCGTCCGGGATCTCGACGAACTCGGCGGTGCGCCCGAGGACGAACTCGCCCGGGTGGATCACGAACGAGTCGCCGTCCCCGAGCTCGACGTGCTCGGTGAGGTTCGTGGGCGGGTCGGCGAGGTCGATCGCCGGGACGCGGAAGTTGTGGAAGACGCGGAAGGACGGCCCGAGGTTCAGGTCGACGCTCGCGGGCTGGACCATGCCGGGGTCCCACGGGGTGATCGTGATCCGGCCGGCCTCGACCAGACGCCGGATGGTGCCGTCGGAGAGCACTGAGGTCGCCATCCGCGGGAGTCTGCCACGCGCGTCGGGGATCGGGCCCGTCGTACGCCGTCAGGACGACATCGGAAGGCCGCGTTGCCCGATGCGCTGCGAGCGGCGAGGCAGCAGGCCGGGGCGGCGGAGCGGCGCTCAGCGGGTGCTGCGGCGCCGGTCGGTGGCCGGCTTGCGCGAACGGGCGGGCGACGGGGTGGGCGGCGCGTCGCGGTGGGGACCACGACGGGCGGGACGCGGCTTCGGCCCGCGCGGATGCTGAGGACGCGCGATGCCGCCGTCGTCATCGCCGTTGTTGTCCTCCTGCGTCTCGCTCACCGGCAGCTCGGGAACGGCACGGATGGCATGCCACACGATCCAGCCGAGCAGCGCGATGGGGATCTTCAGGATCACCATGAGGAAGATGAAGGTCCAGACCACGAAAAGCGGACGTTACTCCGGTGGGCCAGCGTGTGCACGTCGGGTTTGCCGGGTGTCGGGTCGTCCGAGAACAACTGCGGCCTTACTTGGTTGTCGCCTTTACCCGCTTCCTGGCTGACGTCTTCGAGGTCGCCGTCCGTTTCTTCGCCTTCTTCCTAGCTCGCTGCTTCACTTTCCTCGGGACCGCGACCTTCTTCTTCGCCTGCGCTCTCGCGGGCGCTGCGACCGTCGGCACCCCACCCCCCAGCGCCCGACCCACGTCCAGCGCCCCCGCCCCCACCGGCAACCCCGTTCGCCGCGCGCTCCCCGCCAGCGCGGCCGCCACGCCGACCGCGTCCGCCGCCGGGTTCACCGCCAGCAGCAACGCCGCCGCCCCCGCCACCATCGGCGCCGCCATCGACGTCCCCGACCGGTACTCGTAGCCACCGCCGAGCGCGGTCGACAGGATCGCGTCCCCCGGGGCGGACAGGTCAACCCCGGTCCCGAAGCTCGACAACAAGCTCAGCAGGCCCTGCTCGGTGGTCGCCGCCACACCGAGCACGTTCGCCGCGCGCAGGGACGCCGGGTAGGACGGCAGGAGCCCCAGGTCCTGGTGGGCGTTGCCGGCCGCCGCGACCACCAGCACGCCGGCCGCACGGGCGTCCTCGACCGCATCGACCAGGTCCGGGGTGGCGATCGGCCCGGCGAGGCTCACGTTGATGATCCGCGCGCCGTGCGCGACCGCGTAGCGGATGCCCTGGGCGACGTTGCCGGTGGTTCCGGACGCGCGCCGGTCCAGGACCTTCACCGCCATCAGGCGCACGCGCCACGCCACACCGGACGCACCTTCGCCGTTCCCGCCGCGGGCGCCGATGATCCCCGCGACGTGCGTGCCGTGGCCGTTGTCGTCGGCCGGGTCCCCGTCGCGGCCGACAAGGTCGACGCCGTGGACGTCGTCGACCACGCCGTCGCGATCGTCGTCGATCCGGTTCCCGGGTATCTCGCCGGCGTTGGTCCACAGGTTCGGCGCGAGGTCGGGGTGGGTCAGGTCGATGCCCGAGTCCAGGACCGCGACGATCACGTCGCTGTCGCGCACCCGCTGCCACGCCGTCCGGATGCCCATCGGCGTATCCGTGGCGAGGTGCCACGCTTCGGCCTCCATCGGGTCGGCGACGGCAGGAGCGGCACGAACGGCGGCCGGCGTGCGGGCGGGCCGCGCCTGCTGCCCGTCGGGGGTGACCCGCGCGGTGCTTGCTGAAGCGGCCGCGCCGGGGGCGACGACGAGAGCGCCCGCGATCGCGAGCAGCGTCCGGTGAACGAGCATCTGGCTGGCCTCCATGGCGTGCGGGCGGCCGTCCGTGGCCGCCGGGTGCGTTGCTCCTGTCGTCGGCCGCGGCGGCGGGCGCGGAACCGCGCTGGCCGACTGGTCGGACGGCACCCCACAGAAGTGGGGATGCTGGCGTCCAGAGAACCCACCGGGCCCGCAACGTTCGGGTACCGTTGACCGATGCAAGCGAACAGCTCGGTCGAGGTCGACACGGACCCGTCCGCCGACCGGGTACGCCGGGTCGACGCCCGTCGCAACCTCGAGGCCATCGTCGACGCGGCGATCCCGCTGCTGACGGAGCGCCCGCGGGCCTCGATGCAGCAGATCGCCAGCGCCGCCGGACTTCACCGCGCGACGGTCCACCGCCACTTCCCGAGCCGGGACGACCTGCTCGACGAGCTCCGTCAGCGGGCGATCGATGCCACCGTGGCGGAGCTCGCCGCCGTGATGGACAACCCGTCCGACGACCCCGGCGACACGCTCGAACGCGCCACCGCCGCGCTGATCGGCGTGGGCGACCGCTTCCGCCTCTACCGCTTCACCACCTGGCGCAGCCCGGCCGCCGAGGAGACGGCGGGCGTGGTGGGGGAGGGGCTCATGAAGCTCCTGGCCGACGCCCAGGCCGCCGGTCAGGTCCGGACCGACCTGCCCATCGAGCAGGTCGGCATCGCCTTCGGCGGGCTGATCGTCGCGATGATGCCGCCCGTCGGGGAAGGCTCGCTCACCGCGACCGAGGCTGCCCGCACCGTCCGCACGCTGCTCGCCGCCCCGCAGGTCTGAGGCAGCGCCTCACTCGCGGACCCACCCCGCGGTGCCGGTCCGGTCCTGCACGCCCGCGACCCGCGGACTCAGGTGGGCGGCGGCAGCTCGACGAGCCCGCTGCGCCGGATGACGACGCCACGGTTGCCGAAGTCGCTGCGCGAGAGCTCGGTGATCAGCTTGGCGGTCTGGCCGGTCCGGTCCGGCCGCGGGATGTTCTCGGCGTCCAGCAGCAGCGACGAGAAGCGGCCGGTCAGGAACGCGCCGTCCTCGTCGAGCGTCGTGCGGAGGATCCCGCTGAGGGACAGGTTGCCCCCGCTCGCGAAGTTCTTGTAGCCCGCCAGGTTGCCCAGCGAATAGGCGATCAGCCGCTGCCGGTACAGCTCGATGCCCCGGACGACGTGCGGCCCCGACCCGAGGACGAGGTCCGCGCCCGCGTCGACCGCGGTGTGCGCGAACGCCCGCGAGTCCCCGCGCTGCTCGCCGAATGCCTCCTCGGGCCCGACCGGGACGTGCGTCTGCGCTGCGCCCTCTGCGCCCGCGTGCATCATCACGACGACGACGTTCGCGCGGGCGGCCGCGCGGGCGACGAGCGCGCGCACCCCCGCCAGGTCGTTGATCGACGACGCCCAGGGGTACGCGGCGAACCCGACGAACGCGACCCGCGCACCGTCGACCTTCAGCACGGTGATCTCCCCAGGTCGCCCGGTCACGGCGACGCGCTGGCGCTTCAGCGAGGTCACCGTCTGCCCGAGGCCGATCGCTCCGAAGTCGAACGCGTGGTTGTTCGCGAGGTTCGCGATGTCGACGCCGGCCCGGCGCAGCGCCGAGGCGTTCAGCGGCGGGGCGCGGAACGCGAAGCAGTTCGGCGACGGCGGCGTCCCGCACTTGGACGAGCCGCCGGTGGCGAAGGTGCCCTCGCTGTTGACCGCGGTCAGATCGGCGGCCCCCAGCAGCGGCGCGACGTACCGCAGCGCGGCGAACCCGTTCTGCGGGGGCAGGCCGAACGACGAGCCGAGCGTGGTGTCCCCACCCCAGGCGATCGTGACCGGGCGACCGGGCGGCAGCTTCGGTGCAGCGACCGCGGCGTGGTCGCGGGACATCAGGCTCACGCCGAGGACGAGCAGCCCGACGATCAGCAGCGCCGCGCCGGCGGCGGCCAACCTACGTCTGCGGACAACGGTGGCTTGGGTGGTCATGGGCAGGAGCGGCCCAGGGGATCAGGTTTCCTGACCATCAGGCCGCCGCTCACGGTAGCGCAGGCCCCCGGCAGCGACCCGTCCGTCCTGGCGGAACGCGGCCGACCGGTAGGGCGGCCCGCCCGCGTACCGCGCCGCGCGGCCCAGCAGCTGCGCGAGGCCGGCCGCGCCGCGGGGCGTCAGGTGGATCCCGTCCGGCTGCAGCCAGCCGGCGGCGGCGCGCGCACGCCGCGCCCAGTCGATCACGAGGATCCGGTCCGGATGGGCCCGGCCCGCCGCGCGGACCGCGGCCGCGCCGGACGTTCCACGGAGCTCGCGCGGCGTCAGGAGCACCAGGACGCGATGGCGTCCGGTGATCGCGAGCGCGGTGCGGATCGACGCGCGCGTGACCCCGCCGTTGGAGCCGAGCGCCACCACGACCTCGCGGGGCAGCGTCCCGGCGCGGCGACGGGCGCGGAGCACCGCCATCCCCTCGCGCCAGCCGCGGCATCCACGGGTGTTGATCTCGAATCCGGCCCGCGTGACCTCCCTCAGCGCGCCCAGCAGGACCGAGTCGCCGATCATCAACGGAGCCTGGCCCGTCGTGAGCCGTGTCTGCGCCGACCGCTGCTGCACACCGCCACAGCCGGCCTGGGCATCCGGGGCCGCCAGCAGCAGCACCGCGACCAGCAGCACCGGAATGGCCGCGGCCACCGACGAGCGGAGTCGGCCGGCCGGCCACGGGCGCACGCGCAGGATGGCCATCGCAGGACTTTCGCCGCGGGCTGGGAAGGATCCTGCCGCCGCCGGCGTCCTGGTCAGCGAACGCGCACTGCGGCCTGCTGCGGCGCGATCGGCCAGACTCCCGCCACAGGATGATCCGCCGTCCTCCCCGACCCGAAGGAACTCGCATGCCTACCCCCACCTCCGTGAAGCGCGCAGTCGTCGCCGTGGGCGTCACCGCCCTGCTCGCTCCCGCGAGCTACATCGCCGCCGCCGACGCCGCGTCGGCGAAGACGATCAACCTCAACGCCGTGCAGTTCTCGCCGCGCAGCGTGACCATCAAGAAGGGGCAGGCCGTCACCTTCAAGTGGAAGAGCGGGACGCACAACCTGCGCGGCCCCGGCGTGAACGTCCCGGCGAAGAGCTCCGGCAAGCGCGTCGTCACGTTCAAGAAGACGGGCACCTTCACGTTCATCTGCGACCTGCACCGCAACATGACGGCGAAGGTCAAGGTCAAGTCGAAGTAGCGGCCGCACCAGCTGGTTGACGCGGCACCCGCCGGGCGGCGAGTGTCGCGTCATGGATCAGATCCCCAGCACTGCCGGGCCGCTGACGGTCGCGGACCTCGGCCGCACCCTCGTCCACGAGCACGTGCTCACCGCCCACGAGGGCGTCCGGTTCCAGTGGCCGCACCTCGTCGACCGCGACGCCGAGCTCGCCGCGGCGGTGAAGCAGGTCACCGCCGCGCAGGCGCACGGCGTCACCGCGATGTGCGACCCGGCCGTCCTCGACCTCGCGCGCGACGCCGCCTTCAGCCTGGCCGTCACGGAGGCGACCGGCCTGCCGATCGTGATGGCGACCGGCGTCTACGGCCAGCACTACACGTTCCTCCCGCACTACTTCCAGACGCGCGAGATCGACGCGCTCGTGGACTGCTTCGTGCACGACCTGGAGGTCGGGATCCAGGGGACGGAGGTGCGCGCGGCGTTCCTGAAGTGCGCCGCGGACGAGCCCGGCATGACCGACGACGTGGAGAAGGTCCACCGCGCGGTGGCGCAGGCCTCGCTGCGGACGGGCGCCCCGGTCATGGCCCACTCCCACCCGGTGAGCCGGACCGGCCTGGAGTCGATGCGGATCTTCACCGAAGAGGGCGTGGATCCGGCGAAGGTGCTGATCGCGCACACCGGCGACACGGACGACCTCGACTACATCGAGGAGCTGCTCGCGACGGGCTGCACGATCGGCATGGACCGCTACGGCCTGGACATCTACCTGCCCGAGCCGCAGCGCAACGCGACCGTCATCGCCCTCTGCGAGCGCGGCCACTCCGGCCGCATGGTGATCGGCCAGGACCACTGCGCGACGATCGACTGGTTTCCCGCCGACGTCGTCAAGGCGATGGCGCCCAACTGGTCCTTCACCCACATCTTCGAGACGGTCTTCCCGGCGCTGGTCGACGGCGGGGTCACCGAGCAGCAGCTGGAGGACATGATCGGCGCGAACGTGCGTCGCTGGCTCGCCGCCTGACCTCGCGACGGCCCCCCAGGGCGGTCAGGCCTTGAGCGTGACCGCGGACCCGGTCAGCGCCGTGATCTGCTCGAGCGTCGCGATCCGCTCGTCGATCTCGGCGCCGGTCAGGCGCTCGACGCGCTCGGTACCGAACTCCTCGACGTTGAAGGACGCGAGCGCGGTGCCGTAGGCCATCGCGCGGACGAGGACGTCGTGCGTGACCTCGCCCCCCGCGGCGGCGATCGAGCCGACGAAGCCGCCGGCGAACGAGTCGCCCGCGCCGGTCGGGTCGGTCACGGCGGCCAGGGGGTAGGCCGGCAGCGCGAAGGTGCCCTCCGGCGTGTACAGCTGCGCGCCGTACTTGCCCTGCTTGGCGACGACCGCCTTCAGGCCCCACCCGAGCAGCTCGGTGGCGGCGGCGAGCGTCGTCGCCTTGCCCGTCAGCATCTCGAGCTCCTCGTCGTTGAGGATCAGGCAGTCGACGGCCTTGATCGTCCGCTCGAGCGACTCGCGCGCGATGTTGATCCACAGGTCCATCGAGTCCAGGGCGGTGAAGCGCGCGCCCTCGCACTGCTGCAGGACGCCGAACTGCAGGTCCGGCTGGATGTTGGCGAGGAACAGGACGTCGCAGGCGCGGGCCGCGTCCGAGAGCTTCGGCTCGAACGTCTCGAAGACGTTCAGGTCGGTGACGAGCGTCTCGCGCGAGTTCAGGTTGTCGCCGTAGACGCCCTTCCAGAAGAAGGTCTTGCCGCCGGCGATGTGCTCGACGTCGTCGGTGATCGTGCCGCGGGTGCGCAGCGTCGCCCACGAGGCGTCGTCGAAGTCGTCGCCGACCGGGCCGACCACGCGCACGTCGTCGAAGAACGACGCGGCCAGCGCGAAGTGCGTGGCGGCGCCGCCGAGCATCCGCTCGCGCTCGCCCGCGGGGGTCTTGACGCCGTCGTAGGCGATGGAACCGACAACTGTGAGGCTCATGAGGCGGGTGAGGCTACCGGGGCGCTGCGGGGCGGGGCCTTCAGCCCGCGGAGCAGGACCAGGCCGCCCGCGGCGGACAGCGCCAGCATGATCACCGCGCAGCGGCTCGCGTCGAGCTTGGACAGGCCGAGCTCGGTCCCCACCAGGACGGTCCCGCCCCACAGCACCAGCGGACCGAACCCGACCGAGAGCTTGCCGACCAGGGCGAACAGGCCGAACTCCTCGCCGCGGCGGCCGTCGGGGACCAGCTCGAGCATCAGGATCCGGTCGACCGTCGACAGCGCGCCGAGCGCCCCGCCGATGCACGGCCCCGCGACCCACAGCACCCAGCCCGAGCCGCTGACGGCGACGACCAGGAGCGCCGCCACGACGATCATCACCGTGCCGCGGATCACCGGAGCACTCCCGCGGCGAGCGGCCAGGAGCCCCGCCCCGACCGCGCCCGCGATGGCGGTCAGGATCGAGACGGCGAGCACGAGGTCGATCGTGTCGTCGTCGAAGTCCCCGGTGCGGCGCGCGTAGACCGCCATGAACTGGATCGCGGTGGCGACGGCGTCCACGTACAGGAACCGGGCGAGCAGGAGGCGGCCGTACGGCGTCCCCCGCGCGCGCCGCACGCCGGCGATCAGGCGGCGCACGGCCGTCGGGCTGCCATCGTCGACCGCGGGCCCGGGGCGCCGCGGCTCGCGCACCCCGACCAGCAGCGGGAGGGCGAAGAGGCCGTAGATCACCGCCGCAGGGAGGAACGCGTCCTGCGCGTGACCCTCGTCCACGAGTGCGCCGAGCAGCAGCAACGCGAGGAACGACCCGACCAGGCCGGCCGCGACGGCGGTACCGGAGACCCGTCCGCGGCGCTCCGGCGGGGCCACGGTCGCCAGCAGCGGGTGGTACTGGGAGTCGGCGACGTAGAACGCGAAGATCGCGATCCCGGCGACGGTGAGCGCGAGCCAGGTGGGCCCGACGAAGGCGAGCAGCGCGGTCGCCCCGATCGACAGGGCGCTGAAGGGCCGCAGGACGGGGAGGTGCCGGCCGAGCCGGTCGGCGCGGCCGCCGAGCGCCGGGAGCGTCAGCAGCAGGGCGACCGAGATGACCGCGGTCATGATCCCGATGACGATGTCCGGTTCGCCGCGCTCGTCGATGATCCAGTCGTTCAGGTAGCGGGTGACGACGACGAAGCTGAACGTCGTGGTGGCGAAGTCGAACAGCACCCAGCCGGTGACGCCGCCGCGCGGTGCCCGGTGGGCCTCCGCCGCCGGCGCCCCGGGCGGCTCGGGGGTCGTCATCCCGTGGCCGCGATGCGCACCGTGACGTAGGCCGGCGCGGAGACGCCCGCCGCGCCGCTCGTCACGCGCAGGGTCGCCCGGTAGCGACCGGGCGGCAGGCGACGGCCGGCGACGATGCCGTCGAAGCGCCTCGCGCCCTCACCGGGGTCGACGGCGGAGCGCAGCGTGCCCACCGGCACCGCCTGCAGGCAGGGCCTTGCGCCCGGCCGCGCCTTGGCGGGCGACACGCAGCGCGTCCCCTGGCGGCGGCCGACCACCTGCCGGTGCAGCGCGATGGTGACGGCGCCGCCGTGCGTCGTCAGGAAGCGGAACGTCCCCGTCCGGCCGGGCCGCAGCGGCTGGGGGGCGAACCGCAGCTCGCTCACCGCGGGCGCGGCGGCGGGCGCCTGGGCCGGGGCCGGCGGGGGTGCGTCGTCGGCGGCGGCCACGCTCGCGGTGAGCAGCGCCGGCCCGGTCAGGAGAAGGCCGAGGAGGACGGCAGGAGCGCGCACGGCCGCGAAGGCTACGCCACCCGCGCCCGCGTCAAAGCCGCACCCCGGAGCGCTGTACCCGAGGCGGCCCGGTCCATACGTCTATCCTTCGTCTGAATGACATCATTCGCTGATCTCGGGTTGTCCGAGACCACGCTCGCAGCGCTGAAGGACGTCGGCTACGAGCAGCCCAGCCCCATCCAGGAGCAGTCGATCCCCCACATGCTCCAGGGGAAGGACATCATCGGCCAGGCCCAGACGGGGTCCGGCAAGACCGCAGCCTTCGGCCTGCCGATCGTCGAGTACGTCGATCCGAGCATCCAGGAGGTGCAGGCGCTCGTCCTCACGCCCACGCGCGAGCTCTGCATCCAGGTGACGCAGGCGATCCGCTCGTACGCGACCACCAAGGGCATCGACGTCGTCGCCGTCTTCGGCGGCGCGCCGATCCGCACGCAGCAGGCGCAGCTGAAGGCGGGCGGCCACGTCGTCGTCGGCACCGTCGGTCGCGTGAAGGACCTCATCTCGCGTCACTCGCTGGTGCTGCACGACTGCCGCTTCGTGGTCCTCGACGAGGCCGACGAGATGCTCGACCTCGGCTTCCTGGAGGACGTCGAGAAGATCCTCTCGCTCACGCCGAACTCCCGCCAGACCGCGCTCTTCAGCGCGACCATGCCGCCGCCGATCGCGAAGCTGGCGGACAACTACCTGTACGACCCGGTGCTCGTGAAGGTCAAGTCCGCGACGCTCACGGTCGACACCGTCGAGCAGTTCCGGATGGAGGTCAAGACCTCCGACAAGCCGGCCGCGCTCGTGGAGGTCCTGAAGGCGGAGCGTCCCGACCAGGCGATCGTCTTCGTCCGCACCAAGATCCGCTGCGACCAGCTCGGGAGGACCCTGAAGGACAAGGGGCTGAACGTGAAGGTCCTCCACGGCGACCTCTCGCAGGGCACCCGCGACGGCGTGATGCTCTCCTTCAAGGGCGGCCGCGTCCCGATCCTCGTCGCGACCGACGTCGCGGCCCGCGGCCTCGACATCTCGACTGTCACGCACGTCGTCAACTTCGACGTCCCGATCAGCCCGGACGTCTACGTGCACCGCATCGGCCGCACCGGCCGCGTCGGGCGCCAGGGCCGCGCGATCACGTTCGTCGAGCCCAAGCAGCAGCGCGAGCTGCTCGCGATCGAGGACCACATCTCGACCGAGCTGACGCAGTGGGCGCCCGGGGCCACCACGAAGGCCGCCAAGGTCGTCGAGGAGCCCAAGCGCCACACCAAGCCCGTCATCACGCGCGACGCCGACGAGCCGTACAAGCGCCTGATCGCGCGGGTCGGCAGCGCGCAGGGTGTCGAGGTGGCGGACGTCGTCGCCGCCGTGACCAAGGCGGCAGGCCTCACGGGCGAAGCCGTCCGCGACGTCCGCGTCCTGGCCCAGTTCACGCTGCTCAGCGTGCCGGCCGCCGAGGCCGAGCGCGTGGTGGTCGAGGCCGAGGGCACCGACGCCGGCGGCGTCCCGCTCTTCCTCGCCATCGCCGGCGGGTAGCCGCCGGCCGCGCCGGGCCCCGCCCGGCACCGTTCGTGGCGGGACCGCAACTGCCGGCCCGCGGGTACGTCTTTGGGATGACCGGCGCAGATATGCGACCCTGCTGACCAGCCTTTGTCGACCACCATGCACCCCAGCCAGACGCCGGCACCGGACGCCGGCGAGCCGACCGCCACGCAGCCCTGCGCAGCGTGCGGCACCCAGATGCTGCCCGAGCAGGACTGGTGCCTGAGCTGCGGCACGGCCGCGCCCGGTCGTCTGGGGCGGCGGCCCGGTGGCCGCGCGGTGGGCGCCGTCGCGGCGGCGACGCTCCTGCTCGTCCTGGTCGCGGTCCTGGCCGGCTACACCGCGCTGACCGACGATGCGAACGACGAGGCGGGACGGCTCGCCGGCCCGAGTGCGGCGCCGCTGCCCGGCCAGGCCGCGCAGATCCCGGACGGCCCCGCGCCCCCGGTGACCACGCCGCCGGCGACGACCCCGCCGGCCACGTCCACCCCGACCGCGTCCACGCCCACGACGACGCCCCCGGTTACGCCGGTCACGCCGGTCACGCCGGTGACCCCCGTCACGCCGGTCACCCCCGTCACCCCGACGACACCGGCGGCGACCACGCCGACCACGACCACCGGGACGACGACGACCGGCACCGGCACGACCACCGGGACGTCCACCAGCACGACGCCGGCCAAGGTGACGCTCACCGCGATCGAGATCAAGAAGGACGCCGTCGACAAGTACGACCCGACTGCTCGCATCTCGAACTCCGGCGACCCGGCCGACGCCCAGGACGGCGACGCGAAGACCGCATACACCGTGACGACGCCCGACGACGGCTTCCCGATGCAGGTCGGCGTCCTCATCGACCTCGAGAAGGCCCGCAACGTCAAGGAGATCAGCCTCGGCACCACGACTCCCGGCGGCCGCGTGGAGATCTACGGCGCGGTCGGCAGCGCGATCCCGGACGACATCCTCGACACGCGCTGGGAGCACGTGCAGTCGCGTTCCAAGGTCGACGCGAACAAGAAGTTCGGCAACAAGACGGGCGACGGCGTCGAGCGCATCCGCCTCCCCGGCCCCGGCGCCGTCGGGTCGCGCTTCCGCTACGTCCTGGTCTGGTTCACGACGCCGCCGACGAAGGGCCCGACGGTCAAGGTGACGGAAGTCAGCCTCAAGGGCTGACCCGCGACGCGGTGTACTAGCCTCGGGTCGGTACCCACACGCAGCACCGACACCGACCGAAAGGCCACCACATGTCCCAGGCCGTGATGAACACGACCGCTGGTCCGATCACCTTCGAGCTCTTCGACGCCGACGCGCCGAAGACCGTGCAGAACTTCAAGGACCTTGCCGGGAAGGGGTTCTACGACGGCCTCGCCTTCCACCGGATCATCAAGGACTTCATGATCCAGGGCGGCTGCCCGCAGGGCACCGGCACCGGCGGCCCCGGCTACACGTTCGAGGACGAGTTCAACGACCACAAGGTCGTCCGCGGCGCGCTCGCGATGGCGAACGCCGGCCCGAACACCAACGGCTCGCAGTTCTTCATTGTCACCGTCGACGCGGCGTCGTGGCTCGACGGCAAGCACACGGTCTTCGGCCAGGTCACCGACGGGATGGACGCGGTCGACGCGCTCGAGGCGCTGCCGACCGACGGTCGCGACAAGCCGAAGGAGCCGGCGGGCATCGAGACGGTCACGATCAGCGGGTAATTGGCGGTTTGCCACAAGGACGCCTTCGCGCGACTGGCTGATCAGCCAGTCGCGTCGGCTCTGCAGCGCATCCCCGCTAGTGTCTGACGGACTGTCGAAAACAGCTCCGTGAGACCTTGGAGAGGGAATCCGAATGGCAACCATCGAAGAGCAGGCCGCCCGCGACACCACGTCGTCCACCGACATCCCGGTCGAGAACCCGGCGACGGGCGAGGTCATCGCCCACGTCCCGGACCTCGGGGCCGAGGAGATCGCCGCGATGGCGGTCAAGGGCCGTGCTGCGCAGCCGGCGTGGGAGGCCATGGGCTTCGAGGGTCGTGGCCGCGTCCTGCTGAACATGCAGAAGTGGCTGACGGACAACGCCGAGCGCGTCATCCGCGTGGTCATGTCGGAGACCGGCAAGGCCTACGAGGACGCGCAGATGGCGGACTGGGGCTACGGCATCAGCGCCTTCGGGTTCTGGCCCAAGCACGCGCCCGAGTACCTGGCCGACGAGAACGTCAAGACGGCGGCCAAGCTGCTCGCCGGCAAGAAGCTCATCCTGCGCTACAAGCCGCTCGGCCTGATCGGCGTCATCGGGCCGTGGAACTACCCGCTCGCCAACTCCTTCGGCGACGCCGTCCCCGCGCTCGCCGCCGGTAACTCGGTGATCCTGAAGCCGTCGGAGATCACGCCGCTGACCTCGCAGCTCCTGCTCGAGGGCCTGCTCGAGTGCGGCGTCCCGGAGGGCGTCTTCCAAGTCGCGACCGGCCGCGGCGGCGCCGGCGCCGCGCTCGTCGACGAGGTCGACATGATCATGTTCACCGGCTCGACGGCGACCGGCAAGAAGGTCATGGCCAAGGCGGCCGAGACGCTGACCCCCGTGTCGCTCGAGCTCGGCGGCAAGGACCCGATGATCGTGATGGCCGACGCGGACCTCGACCGCGCCGCCAGCCACGCCGTCTACTACTCGATGTTCAACGGCGGCCAGACGTGCATCAGCGTCGAGCGCGTCTACGTCGAGGAGCCCGTCTACGACGAGTTCGTCGCCAAGGTCATGGAGAACATGAAGGGGCTGCGCAACGAGGTCTCCACCGGGCCGGGCGCGACCGACGTCGGCTCGATGACGTTCCCGCCGCAGGTCGACATCGTCGAGCGCCATGTCGAGGACGCGAAGGCCAAGGGGGCTAAGGTCCTCGCCGGCGGCAAGCGGGGCGACAAGGCCGGGTACTGGTACGAGCCCACCGTCCTGGTCGACGTCGACCACTCGATGGAGTGCATGACGCAGGAGACGTTCGGCCCGACGCTGCCGATCATGAAGGTCGCCGACACCGAGGAGGCGATCCGGATGGCGAACGACTCCCCGTACGGCCTGGCCGCGTCGGTCTTCAGCAAGGACGTCGTGCGCGGCGAGGCCGTCGCGCGCCGTATCGACGCCGGCGCGGTCTGCGTCAACGACGCGCTGATGAACTACATGGCGCTGGAGCTGCCGATGGGCGGCGCGAAGGCGTCCGGCCTCGGGTCGCGCCACGGCGCGGGCGGCATTCGGAAGTACTGCCAGCAGCAGGCGCTGCTCGTCAGCCGGCTGCACATGAAGCACGAGGTGCACATGTACCCGTACAAGAAGGGCACCACGAAGCTCCTGCAGCGTGTCTTCGCGCGGCTGAACGGCCGTCGCAAGTCTGCCTGACTGGCAACCGCCACAGGCACGGCACCGAAGGTTGTACGAGGGCCACAGGCAACTGTGGCCCTCGCCACGTAGCGTCGCGCCATGAGCGACCTCGAATTGGAAGGGCGGCTGGCGCACGTCACCGGCGCCGCCAGCGGCATCGGCTGGGCCATCGCCCAGCGGCTTGCTGCGGCAGGCGCCCGCGTGGCCATCAGCGACATGGATGCCGACGGGGCGGTGGCCCGTGCGGCCGAGCTCGGCGACGGCCATTTCGGCATCGGCGCCGACGTGCGGAACATGGAGCAGGTGACGGCGGCCATCGAGGCCTCCGTCGAGGCCCTCGGTGGCCTGGACCTGCTCGTGAACAACGCGGGCGTGGAGATCGGGAAGCCGATCGTCGAGACGGGCGAGGAGGAGTTCGCCTGGCTCATGGACATCAACGTCAACGGCGTCTTCCGCTGCACGAAGGCTGCTGTGCCCGCGCTCGCTGCGTCGGCCGCAGCCGGGAAGGACAGCGCGATCGTCAACATCGCGTCGCTCGCCGGCGTCGGCGGCGTCCCGCTGCTCGGCGCCTACTGCGCCTCGAAGGCCGCGGTCATCCGCTTCACCGAGGTCACGGCGATCGAGCTGCGCGAGGCCGGCGTCCGCGCGAACGCGGTCTGCCCCGCGTTCATCGACACGCCGATGGTCGAGCGCCTCGCCCCTGCGGTCGCCGCGATGACCGGTATGGAGTTCGGTGACGTCGTCGCGGTCAAGCAGGGTCGCTACGGCACGCTCGAGGAGGTCGCGGAGATCGTCGCGTTCCTCGGGTCCGACGAGGCCGCGTGGACCACGGGCTCGCACTATGTCCTTGACGGTGGACTCTCGGGAGGGCTGCTCTGATGGCCGCCAAGCTTGAAGGAAAGATCGCACTCATCACGGGTGCCGCGCAGGGCATCGGGCTGGCCGTCGCGACGCGCTACGCCGCGGAGGGCGCGACCGTCGTGCTCGCCGACATCGACGGCGACGCGGCGCAGGCCGCCGCCGAGAACATCGGCGGGTCCGCGTCGGCCATCACGGCGGACGCCGGGGACGAAGGGCAGACGGCCGCGCTGATCGCGGAGATCGTCGACCAGCACGGTGGCCTGGACATCGCGGTGGCCAACGCCGGCGTCGCGCTCGTGGCCCCGGCCGTGGGCATGTCGCTCGAGGACTGGCGCAAGGTCACCTCGATCAACCTCGACGGCGTCTTCCTGACGCTGACCCACGCCGCGGGCGCCATGGCCGCGAGCGGCGGCGGGGCGCTCATCACGATCGCCTCGGTGAGCGGGCAGGCCGGATCGCCGCTGATCGGCGCCTACGCGTCGGCGAAGGCGGGCGCGATCAACCTGACGCAGACGATCGCGGTCGAGATGCGCGATCACGGCATCCGCGCCAACGCGATCTGCCCGGGCTTCATCGACACCGACATGGTCAAGCCGCACAAGCAGACGTTCGCGGACGCGCTCGGCCTCGAGGCGATGGGCATCCCGGACTTCGACGCCTTCATCGGCATGAAGCAGGGCCGCTACGGCAAGGAAACGGAGGTCGCGGCGCTGGCGACGTTCCTGGCCGGCGACCGCGCCGGCTTCTGCACCGCCGGGGTCTACAACCTCGACGGCGGGCTGCGGGCCGGGCTGCTGTAGCTCCGACAAGCCTCGATCGGGTCGCGGGCGTGCAGGCCCGCGACCCCGAGGCGCGCGCCGACGGTCAGGCGTTGCCGCCGATCTCGTCGACCAGGCGCAGCAGGTCGAGAGGGCTGAAGGGCTTGGTCAGGAAGAGGTCGGCGCCCGCGTCCCGGGCCGCGCGCTCGCGCTCGGTGCCGGCGGCCGTGAGCATGACGATCGTCGTCGACTCCGAGCCGGGCAGCGCGCGCAGCTCCGCCGCGGCGGTGATGCCGTCCATGCGCGGCATGTTGACATCGAGGAAGACGATGGTCGGGGCGCTTGCGGTGGCGATCTCGAGCGCCTCCACGCCGTCCCCCGCTTCGACCAGGTCGAAGCCGGACACGTCCTCGAGCGTCGTCACGATCAGCTTGCGGATGAACGGATCGTCGTCGACGATCAGCACGCTGCGGGTCACTGGTGGGCCTCGGCGATCGCCTCGAGGGTGGAGTTCGGAAGCGCGGCGAACGCGGCGGCGGCGACCGGGTCGAACTGGCTGCCGTCCCCCTCCGCGATGATGACGCGGGCCTCGTCGAACGAGCGTCCGGGACGGTAGGGACGGTCGCTCGTCAGCGCGTCGAGGGTGTCGGCGACGGCGAACACACGGGCGGCCGGCGGGATGTCCTCGCCGGCCAGGCCGTCGGGGTAGCCGCGGCCGTCCCAGCGCTCGTGGTGGGAGCGCACGACGTCCTTCGCCTCGCCCAGGAAGTCGACGTCGCGCAGGATCTCCCACCCGACGACCGGGTGCAGCTCCATCAGGGAGCGCTCCCCGGGGGAGAGCGGCTCGGGCTTGAACAGGATGGCGTCGGCCACGGCGACCTTGCCGATGTCGTGCAGCAAGAACCCGAACTCGACCTGCGGGTCGTCGGCCAGCTTGAGCCCGGCCTGCCGCGCGATCGCCAGGCCGTACGCAGCGACGCGCTCGGCGTGCTTGCCCGTGTAGGCGTCTCGCGCCTCGACGGCGTTCGCCAGCGCGCGGACGGTCGCCACGTAGGACGCACGCAGCTGCTGCGCCCGCGCGCGCTCCTGCTTGAAGGTCTCGCGCAGGTCGGCGGCGTACCGCTCGAGCTGTCGTTCCTTCTCGGCCGCGAGCTTGTGCTGGCGATCGAGTTCCGCGCGCAGCTCGGCGAGCTCCGCGTCCCTGCTGTCTGCGCCCACGTGCCCCATCCCGGTCAATCTACCCCGAAACCCGAGGCGACTCCCCCATCACTTCGGCGCCGCGCCGTCGGGGAGCCCGCGGCTGGCGGCCGGGTCGAGCAGGCCGAGGATCACGGCCCCGACGTCGTCGAGCGACACCGCGTCCGCCGCGCCCGCGGGCAGGGCCGGGAGCGGGGCGGCCGGGTCCGTGGCGACGATCAGCGTGTGCGCGGTCCGGCGGCCGCGGAGATCCATCGCGGCGACGACCGCCGCCGCGTCGTCGAGGCCGGACTCCACGACGCCGACCTCGTAGAAGCTGGCCGCGCAGGCGGTGGCCGCCGCGCCGGCGTCCTCCACCCAGTCGTGGGCGACACCGAGGTCCTCCAGCGTCCGGCCGAGCCGCCAGCGCAGTTCCGGGCGAGCCGCGACGAGGACGCGGACGCGGCTGGCCAGCAGCGCCGCGCCGAGCGTGTCGACCAGCTGGTCGAGGTCGATCGGCTTGCCGACGACCCACTCGCCCGTGAGGGCCTCGCGGCCGCTGAAGACCGAGACGACGACCACCGGGAGCGAGGCCAGCGCGGCGTCGGCGCGGACCGTCCGCAGGACCTCCATCCCGCTCATGCCCGGCATCAGGATGTCGAGGGTCATCGCGTCGAAGCGCTCGGTCCGCAGCCGCTCCAGCGCCTCCGCGCCGCTCGGCACGGTGCGCACCAGGACCCCGAGCTCGCCGAGGCGCCGCGCCAGCAGCTCCGCGATCTCCCGCTCGTCCTCCACGACCAGGATCCGCTTGCCGCGCAGCGCCTGCCGGGCGACCTGCGGCCGGGTCATCTCCGTGGCGAACGGCAGGACGACCGTGAACGAGGTCCCCTGACCGAGTGCGGTCTCGATGTCGATGCGCCCGCCGTGCAGGTCGACCAGCGACTTGACGATGGCCAGGCCGAGGCCGGTGCCCTGTCCGTCGTCGCCCCCGCCCGCGCGGTAGAAGCGGTCGAAGACGTGCGCAGCGTCCTCGGGGGACATGCCCCGGCCGGTGTCGCCGACCGTGAGCGTGATGGTGTTTCCGGGCGCCCGGACACGCACGCCCAGGGTGCCGCCCTCGCCGGTGTAGAGGTGGGCGTTCGTCAGCAGGTTCGTGAGGACCTGCCGGATGCGCGCGGGGTCGACCACGGCGCGCGGCAGGTCGGCGGGGACGTCGATGTTCAGCGTCTGCGAGCGCTCCTGCAGGCGGGGGGCGAGCATCTCCGCGATCTCGCCGACCAGCTCCCCGAGGTCGGTCGGCCGCCGCTGGATCTCGACCGCGCCGGCCTCGACGCGGGCGACGTCGAGCAGGTCGGCGACGAGCTCGACCAGGCGGTCGGTGGAGACGCTGACGATCCGCAGGAACTCCTGCTGCCGCGGGCTCAGGCCGTCGGTGTCGCCCAGCAGCTCGACGAAGCCCTTGATCGAGGTCAGCGGGCTGCGGAGCTCGTGCGAGGCCGTGGCGACGAACTCGCTCTTCAGGCGCTCGAGGCGGGCGCGCTCGGAGACGTCGCGGACGGTCAGCACGTGCCCGTCGCCGTGCTCGAGCGGCGCGGCCGTGACGGCGACGGTACGGCCGCCGGACTCGGTCTCGACCTCGGCGGCGAGCGCCTGGTCCAGCGGGACGGGCAGCCGGCCGGCCCCGGGGCCCGACGTGCTCGTGCCGGGCGTGAGCTCGGGGAGGAGCTCGGTCGCGCGCGGGTTCGCAGCGGTGACGACGCCGCCTGAGTCCAGGATGACCAGCGCGTCGCCGAGCGACCGGATGGTGACATCCAGGCGGCGGCGCTCGGACTCCAGGCGCGAGGTCGCCGAGCGGACGTCGGCGGCCATCACGTTGAAGGAGCGCGCGAGGGTGCGCAGCTCCTCCGGTCCGTCCTCGGGGACGCTCACGTCGCTGCGGCCGTCGGCGAGCCGGCGGGACGCGGTGACCAGGCCGTCGAGCGGGCGCCGGACGGCGGCGACGAGCGCAGCGACGAGCGCGATGGCGACAAGCAGCGCGAGCCCGCCGCCGACCAGGATCGCCGTGAACGCACGGCGCGAGGCACGCTTGGCCTCGTCCCGCGCGGACGCGATGCGATCGTCCTGGCGGGAGGTCAGGCGGACCAGGGGCTCGCGGGCGGCCAGCGGGGCGCCGCGCGCGCCGGGGTTCTTGCGCAGGACCGCCTGCGCACGGTCGGCCCGGTCCAGGAAGTCGCGGCTGGCCGCGTCGCCGGCCGCGAGGGTCCGGGCGGCGGCGAGCGTCTGGTCGAACGCGTCCCGGGCGCGTGCCCGGCGCTCCGCGGCGGCGGCGCGGGCGGCAGCGGACCCGCCCGACGCACCGGCCGGGGTCAGGCGCAGGGTCGCCTCCTCGACGACGCCGGCAGCCAGGACGCGGCCCGCGGCGGTCTGCAGCTGCAGCGCGTCGGACAGGCTGTCCTCGTAGTCCTGCCGGGAGCCGTAGAGCGCCGCGACGCCGACGGCGGCGACGACCGCGAGGACGACCGTCAGGCCGAGCAGGGCCCCGCGGAGCGAGGCGGCGATGGACAGGCGGCGCATGCGCGTGAGCGACGGTACTGCGCGCTGGGCCACGGCGCCACGGATGGGGCTGCGCCTGCACCCGCGCGGGGGCCGCGGGTGGGGCGGCGCCTGCACCGGCGCGGGGGCCGCGGGAGTAGCCTGCGTCGCATGAGCTTCTGGCGCTCATGGGCGGGTTCGCTGATCGGTGCCTCGGGCGCCGCGCTCGCCGTGCCCGTGGCGCTCGTCCTGGTGGTCGTCGTGGCCGCGGCGATCAGCGGTGGTGGCGGTTTCGGCGGGCTCGCGCAGCTGACGCGGGGCCCGCAGATCCCCGGGGTGTCCGGCGCGTCTCCGCTCGCGGCGTCGCCGCTGGACGGCGGGCTGCCGACGCTTCCGAGCACGCCTCGCCCCCCGCGGACGGTGACGTCGGCGGCCACGCAGACGCGGACGCAGGCGACGACGAGCACCACCACGACGACGCCCACGACGTCGACCGAGACGAGCCCGACGACCACGACGACGACCACCACCACGACGCTGACGCCGACCGTCACGACCGTCGTGCCGACCACGCCGACGGTGACCCCGACGACGCCCACCACCCCGACGACCAGCGGCCGGCCGAACCCGCTGCGCGAGGTCGTGCGCACGGTCCAGGGCGTGGTCAAGACCCTGCCGATCGTGGGGCCGGCGGTCTCCGATGCGGTCGGGACCGTCGCCGACCTGATCCTGCCGCCGTTGCCGCGGGCCGCGCCGTCGTCCCCGTCGCCGGTCGTCGCGGCTCCTGCGCCCGCTCCGGTGCCCGTGGTCACCGCCGCCGGGGACGCCGCCGCCCCGTGAGCTCCGCGCTGGGCTTCATCGGCGGGACGCAGCTGGCGCCGCTCGAGCTCGGGCCGGCGACCATCTCCGGCTGTCTCTACGCACTCGGTGTGCAGCGCGTCGCGAGGACCAGCCGCGCGGTGCCGGGCTGGCGCCAGGCGTGCTTCTACGCCGGCCTCGTCCTGATCGTGGGGACGCTCACCTCGCCGCTCGCGGTCGCCGCCGACGAGCTCTTCTGGGCTCACATGGCCGAGCACCTGCTGCTGGCCGACCTCGGCGCGCTGCTGCTGGTCCTCGGTCTCACGGGACCGTTGCTCGCGCCGCTGCTGCGCGTGGGCTGGATCGACAAGCTGCGCGGCCTCTCGCACCCGCTCGTCGCGCTGCCGCTGTGGGCGCTGAACTTCGGCCTCTGGCACCTGCCGTACTTCCACGAGGCCGCCGTCCGTCATGACGGGACCCACGCGATCCAGCACCTGTGCTTCATCGCGTTCGGCGCGAACATGTGGATGGCGCTGTTCGGGCCGTTCCCCAAGCCGGCGTGGTTCGGGAACGGCTGGCAGATCGGATACATCCTGGCCGTGCGGATGGTCGGCGCGATCCTGGGCAACGTCTTCGTCTTCGGCGGCCAGGCGTTCTACGGCGTCTACCTGCCGGGCGAGCTGATGCACGGCATCAACCCGGACGCCGACCAGAACACGGCCGGCGCGATCATGATGGTGTGGGAGTCGGTGGTGACGCTGCTGCTGTTCGGCGCGGTGTTCTTCCAGGCGGCGCGGGAGTCGATCGAGCGGCAGGAGCTGATGGAGCTGGCCGCGCGGTCGGGGGTGGAGCTGACGGCGGACCGCGCGCGGCGGGCGGTGGCGGCGGGACGGGGTCCGGAGCTGCGGGCGCGGATCACGGCCGGCGGGTCGGCCCCGATCGCACCGAGTGATAGCTGACGCACGGACGGGTGCGCGTCAGCGGTCACTCGGCGTGCGGCTGGTGGGGGACCGGTGGCGCTGGGTGCTGCGGATCGTCGAGGATGGGCCCATGCGCGTCCACATCGCCGCGACTGCCGCTGCCGTCGTCGTACTCACGAGCGCCGCATCCGCGGCGGCCGCACCGACGCTCGTCGCCGTGGGGGAGGTCGCCCCGGGCGGGCGCCTGGAGGTCCGCGCGACCGGGCTGAAGGAGCCGTTCCGCGTCCAGGAACGTCGCGGGGACGCCTGGGTCGACCGCGGTCCCGTCGTCTACGGGACCGGGAAGCCGTCCCGGTTCCGCGCCCCCGACCGCGTCGGCCGGCTGCGGCTGCGGGCACGCGGCGGCGACGGTGTCGCGACGCCCAGCCGCGACGTGCGCGTCCGGCCGCTGACGCTGGCGGCGGTGGGGGACATCAACCTCGGCGACGGTCCGGGCGCTGCGATCGAGCGGTTCGGCGCGGCCTACCCGTGGACGAGCGTCGGGCCGCGGCTGAAGGCGGCGGACCTCGCGTTCGGCAACCTGGAGTGCGCGGTCTCGAACCGGGGCGTGCAGCAGGACAAGACGTTCACGTTCCGCGGGCGGCCTTCGTCGCTCACCGCGCTCGCACGTCTGAGCGGACTCGACGTCCTGAACCTCGCCAACAACCACTCCGGGGACTTCGGGACGACCGCCCTGCTGGACACGCTGCGGGGCATCCGCGCGAACGGGATGCAGCCGGTCGGGGCCGGATCGAACGAGTCGCAGGCCTACCGGGCCGTCGTCGTCGAACGCCTGGGCCTGAAGGTCGCGTTCGTCGGCTTCGACGCCATCGAGCCGTTCGCGTTCCGCGCGGTCGGCGGGCGGCCCGGCAACGCTTGGGCGTTCCCGTCCCGGGTGCGCAGCAGCGTGCGCGCCGCGGCGGCGCAGGCGGACGTCGTCATCGCCACGTTCCACTGGGGCATCGAGCGGGTCTTCACGGAGAACGCCTCGCAGCGCGCGCTCGCGCAGACCGCGTTCGCGGCCGGCGCCACGGCGGTCATCGGCGCGCACCCCCACGTGCTGCAGCCGATCCGCCGTCCCCGACCGGGCCGGCTCGTCGCCTACAGCCTGGGCAACTTCGTCTTCACGCCGCGCTCGGCGGGGACCGAGCGGACGGGCATCCTGACGCTGAAGCTCGGCGCGGGCCGGGTCCTGGGCGACGCGTTCGCGCCGGCGCGGATCGTGGGTTCCCGCCCGATCCTGCGCGGCTGAGCGGCGCGCCCCCGGCCTCCCCAGCCCCGGAGGCCCCGGCCCCGGCCTCGTCCGTCTGACGACCAGTTCTGGTCGCGGTGACGACCAAAATTGGTCGTCAGACGGGAGGGGGTCAGGCCGTGAAGGCCGCGAACGCCTCGTCCAGCGCCGCGAGCGTCGTCGCGTTGTCCACGTGGTGCACCGTGTGGATCCCCAGCGCCCGCGCCGGCTTCAGGTTCCCGCGCAGGTCGTCCACGAAGACCAGCTGATCGGCCGGCAGGCCCATCCGCTCGACCGCGACCTCGTAGATCCCCGGCTCCGGCTTGCGTACGTCCAGCTCACCCGAGATCACGAGGACGTCGAACAGCTTCGTCAGCTGATCGGCCGGGTAGGTCGCCGTCCCCCACGAGTTCGAGAGCAGCCCGGTCTTCACCCCGGCGGCACGTAGTCGCTCGACCGCGTCGAGCAGCTCGACGTTCGGGCCCATCCCGCCGAACAGGCGCCCGATCAGGCCGGCCGGTTCGGCCACGCCCAGGACGGCGGCGAACCGCGCCTCGAAGTCGGCGTCGGCCAGTCGGCCGCGCTCGAAGTCGCCCAGAAGCTCGCGCGCGGCCGGGTCCTTCATGAACAGGTCGCGGACGGTGTCCGCGTGCAGTCCCTCGGCCACGCAGAAGGCGGAGAACGACGCGAAGATGTCCGTCGTCATCACGCCGCCCCAGTCCATCAGCAGGCCGGACCGGGGGGTGACCGCGGCAGCGGCAGGAGGATCAAGGGGCACCGAGCGCCACCTCCTCCGCGCGGTTCGCGAGGTCGACGACGCCGTCCCCGAACGACTTCAGGAACGGGTCGTCGCTCGCGCCCGAGATAGCCCGCTTGTAGTTGCCCTCCATGAACACGATCGCCTTCCAGAGCGCGAGCGCCAGGTACCAGCGCGCGTCGCTCATCGACCGGCCCGACCCCTCCTCGTAGCGGGCGACGAGCTCCTCGCGGGTCGGGAAGCCCTCCGCGCGCGTGACCGTGTTGAGCGACGCCATCCCCGTGTCCGGGTCGCCGGCCTGCGACCACATCATGCAGAGGTAGCCGACGTCCGCCAGCGGGTCGCCGATCGTCGACATCTCCCAGTCGAAGATCGCGTTGCAGCGGGACGGGGACTCGCGCTCGAACATCACGTTGCCCAGGCGGAAGTCGCCGTGGACGATCGTCGCCGGGCCGCTGTCCGGCAGGTTCGACGTCAGCCAGTCCGCGACCCGCTCGACCGCCGGGATCTCGCGCGTCTTGTTGTGGTCCCAGAGCCCGAGGAAGCGGCGCACCTGGCGTTCCAGGTAGCCGGTCGGCTTGCCGAACCCCTCCAGGCCCGCCGCCTGCCAGTCGACCGCATGCAGCTCGACCAGCGCGTCCACGAGCTCCTCGCCCATCCGGCGGCGGTCGGCCGGCGTGTCGAGCGCGGCGGGGACCTCGGTGGTGATGACCTCACCGTCGACGTGCTCCATCACGAAGAACGGCGCGCCGATGATCGACGTGTCGTCGCCCACCGCCAGGACGTTCGGGGACCGCACCGGCGTGGGCGCCACCGCGCTGAGCACCCGCGCCTCGCGCAGCATGTCGTGGGCGGAGGGCGGCAGGGGGCCGCGCGGCGGGCGGCGCAGGACGAACTGCGCGCCGCCGCGCGACACGGCGTACGTGACGTTCGAGTGGCCGTCGCCGATCGGGACGATCTGCGGCTCGGCGTCCCCCTCACCCAGGCCGTTCGCGTCGAGGAACGCCAGCAGCGGGTCGAGGACCAGCAGCGGCTCCCGCGCGCCCTCGGCGACCTCCTCGCGGGTCCGGACGATGTCGTCGGGTGCGATCTCGTGGCTCATGCGTTACCCCAGGTCTCCTGTTGCGGCGGTGGCGGACTGTCCCTGCATCGCGAGCTTCAGGCACTCGCGGGCGATGACCATGCGGTGGACCTCGGACGCGCCGTCGTAGATCCGGGCCGCACGCGCATCCTGGTACCAGCGGGCGATCGGCAGGTCGGTCGCGATGCCGGCCGCCCCGTGGATCTGGACGGCGCGGTCGACGATCCGGCCGAACGCCTCGGACACGAACGTCTTCGTCATGGCGATCTCCTGCCGGTGGGGCAGGCCGTTCTCGACCTTCCACGCGGTGTGCAGCACCATCAGCCGGGAGGCGTAGAGGTCCATCGCGCTGTCGGCGATCATGAACTGCAGGCCCTGGTGGCGGGCGAGCTCCTTGCCGAACGCCTTGCGCTCGAGCAGCCGCTGCGACGTGAGGTCCAGCGCGCGCTGCGAGACGCCGATCCAGCGCATCGCGTGCGCCAGCCGCCCGCCGGCCAGGCGCTTCTGCGCGATGACGAAGCCCGCGCCCTCGTCGCCCAGCAGGTTGCCCACCGGGACGCGGACGTCGGTCAGCGTGACGATCGGGTGCCCGCCGGGGGAGTGCGAGCCCATCCAGCCGGGGTGACGCTCAATCGCCCACCCCGGCGTGTCGCACGGGACGAGGATCAGCGAGTAGTCGCGGTGCGTCGCGGGCTCGGAGGACCCGGTCTTGGCGACGACGATCGCGAACGCCGCGCCCTCGGCCCCGGTGATGCACCACTTGCGGCCGTTGATGACCCACTCGTCGCCGTCCCGGACTGCCGTCGTCTGCAGGTTCGTCGGGTCGCTCGACGCGACGTCCGGCTCGGTCATGGCGAAGCACGACCGCGTCCGGCCGTCGGCGAGCGGGCGCAGGAACTCCTCGAGCTGGTCGGGCCTTCCGGCGATCAGCAGCGTGTGCATGTTGCCCTCGTCCGGGGCCATCGCGTTCAGGCCCAGCGAGGCGAGGCCGGACACGCCGCAGGCCTGGTTGATCAGCGACATGCCCAGGATGCCGACGCCGAGGCCGCCCCACTCCTCCGGCAGGTGGGGGGTGTAGATGCCGCGCTCGCGGGCCTTGTCGCGCAGCCGCTCGACGACGTCCCAGTCCTTCAGGATGTCGTCCGGGTCGGTGATCTCGAGCTCGGCCGGGAGGACGTCCTCCTGGATGAACGCGTCGATCCGGGCGAGCAGCTCCTGCAGCTCGGCGGGGATCGTGAAGTCGATCGTCCCCGTGGTGGGCGGGACGGCGGTGGGACTGCTCATGGGGTGATCATCTCCTGGATCAGGGAACGGAATCCGGCAACCCAGCGACGTTGCGTCGCGGCCGGTTCGAGCTGCTGGACGAGGAAGCCCTCGAGGGCGGCGTTGACGGTCAGCCCGAGCGCCTCCGCGTCAAGATCGGACCGGATCGAGCCGTCGCGCTGACCCAGCTGCGCCAGCCCGATCATGTGCTCGCGCTGGCGCTGCTGCACCCGGCGGGCGACCTCGACGAGGGCGGGACGGCTGGTTCCGGCCTGCAGGTGCAGCTGGGTCAGCAGGCCGTAGAAGGGGGTGCGGCTGGTGTACAGGCGGGTGCTCGAGTCGATCAGCGCGAGCAGCCGCTCGGCGCCGGTTCCGGACTGGCTCGCGTCCACCACACGGGCGGCGTGGCGCCGGATCGCCTCGCGGTAGACGGCGTCCACCAGCCCGTCCTTTGAGCCGAAGTGGTGGTAGAGCGCGCCCTTCGAGACGCCGGCGTCGGCGGCGACCTGGTCGAAGCTCGCACCCGGGCCGTCGGCGGCGAAGCGCTCGATCGCGGCGTCGATGAGCCGCAGCCGCGTCTGCTCCGCGGCGGTGGCGCGTGCGGTGGGCTGGCCGGTTGGCATACCTACGCAAAGGTATGCGAAATAGGAGGTTCCCCGCAACCTCGGGGTGCTTTTCGGTGTCTATAGGGCAACACCTCACGAGACCGGCATCGCGAACCACCCCTCCGCGTGTCGTCTGTTCGTCGTCCCTCACCCCTTCGCTGGAGGCTGGTCCGCATCCCACGCATGTCGAAGTCCTTGCTGTCCCTGCTCATCGTCGCTGTGGCGGCGATCGGTCTGTACGCCGCCCCTGCGCAGGCGTCCCGCAACCAGCTCGTCATGTTCGAGGCCCCGGCCGAGCTGAAGGACCCGGCCACCCGGGACGCGGCGTTCGCGCGGCTGGATGCGCTCGGCGTCAACTCGCTGCGGGTCGTCATGTACTGGCGTGACGTCTCGCCCGGGCCGAACGACCGCAACCAGCCGGACTTCGACACCACGGACCCCGCGGCGGGCTACAACTGGACCCAGTTCGACCCGATCTTCGAGGCCGCCGAACAGCGCAAGTGGCCCGTCCTGCTGACCGTGTCCGGTCCCGTCCCCAAGTGGGCGACCCGCAGCCGCAACGACAACCTCACGCGCCCGGATCCCAACAAGTTCGCGCAGTTCATGACCGCCGTCGGGCGCAAGTACGGCGACCGCGTCGCCTACTGGTCGATCTGGAACGAGCCGAACCACCCAGCCTTCCTCAAGCCGCAGTACGTCAACAAGAAGCCGGTGTCGCCCGACCTCTACCGCGACCTCTTCGACGGCGCGCTCAAGGGCCTGAAGTCGGCCAAGGTCGACAAGCCGCAGGTCCTCTTCGGCGAGACCGCGCCGACCGGCACGAGCAAGGACGTGGCGCCGCTCACGTTCCTGCGGCAGGCGCTGTGCCTGTCGGAGTCCTACAAGAAGCTCAGCTCGAAGTGCGCGAAGCTGCCGATCGCCGGCTACGCCCACCACGCGTACACCCCGAAGGCCGGGCCGAACTTCAAGGCGACCGGACCGAACAACGTCTTCATCGGCGTGCTCGACCGGCTCACGACCGCCCTCGACCGGGCGGCCCGCGCCGGCGCCATCTCCCCGAACCGGCCCGTGTTCCTGACCGAGTTCGGGATCCAGTCCGAGCCGGACAAGATCCAAGGCGTCCCGCTCCAGCAGCAGGCCGAGTACCGCTCGATCAGCGAGCGGATCGCCTACGACAACAAGCGCGTCAAGACGTTCTCGCAGTACCTGCTGAAGGACGACCAGCCGCGGCAGCCGCCGGCGTCCATGTACGGCGGCTTCGAGACGGGCCTGATGACGGCCGCCGGCAAGGAGAAGCCGTCGTACGACGGCTTCCGCCTCGCGCTCGCCGCCACGCGCCGGAGCTCGCGGTCGGCGTCCGTGTGGGGCCTGGTCCGCCCGGCCCGCGCGGCGGGATCGGCCACGCTGGAATACCGAAACGGCGCGTCCGGGGCGTTCAAGAAGCTGCGGACGGTCAGCTACAACCGGCTCGGGTTCTTCCGGGTCACCGCGACCTACAGCAAGGGCCGCCAGTACCGGCTGACCTGGACGAACGCCGACGGCAAGGTGCTGCGCGGGTCGCCGACCCGGGCCTACGACTTCTGAGGATCGTGGCGGTGAGGCACTACGCTCACCGCAATGGCACGCCAGCTCTGGATGCTCCGTCACGGTGAGGCGGAGCCGCACGGCTCCCGGCCCGACGCCGATCGCCGCCTGACCCCGCGCGGGGAGCAGCAGGCGGCCGACGCCGGCGCTGCGCTGGCCGTGCTCGGGATCGAGTTCGCCGCGATCTTCACGAGTCCGAAGGTGCGCGCCCACGGGACGGCGACGGGTGCGGCGCAGGGCCTCGGGAAGGACGTGGTCCTGCATGCGCCGCTGGCGTCCGGCTTCGACGCGGACGAGGCGCTGACGCTGGTGAGCGCCGCGGACGACGGCGGTCACATCCTCGTCGTCGGGCACGAGCCGGACTTCTCGGGCGTGGTGCACGAGCTGACCGGCGCCGGCGTCGACTTCAAGAAGGGCGGCGTGGCCGGGATCCGCCTGGAGGGGACGACGGGCCGTGGCGAGCTCGTCACGCTCCTACGCCCGCGCGAGCTCGCCGCCATCGCCCGCTCGTCGTCGTCGCAGTAGCGGGACGCCGCCCGTGGACGCTGCACGAGTCCGCGCGCCTGAGCTGGCCGGGGCCGGCGAGTGGATCGGCACCGACGCGCTGTCGTTGGCCGACCTGCGCGGCAAGCTCGTCCTGCTCGACTTCTGGACCACCGGCTGTGTGAACTGCCAGCACGTCGCCGAGGAGCTGCGGGCGCTCGAGCGCCGGTACGCCGAGGTCCTGATCGTGATCGGCGTGCACTCGCCGAAGTTCCCCCACGAGCGGGATGCGGACGTGGTGCGCGCCGCGGTCGCGCGGATGCGGGTCGAGCATCCGGTCCTCAGCGACCCGGCGCTGAGGCTGTGGGACGCGTACGCCGTGCGCGCATGGCCGACGCTCGTCCTGATCGATGCCGCCGGCCGGGTCGCGCTGACGGTGGCGGGGGAGGGGCACGACGAGCAGCTGGCGTCGGCCATCGACGTGCTGATCGCCGAGGCCGAGGCGGCAGGCGTCCTGCGGCGTGGTCCGCTCGCGCTGACCCCGGTGGCGGGCGGGACGGGCGAGCTGGCCTTCCCGGGAAAGGTCGCGGTCGGCGACGGCGCGGGCGGTGACGTGCGGCTCGCGGTCGCCGACAGCGGGCACGACCGCGTCCTCGTGACGACGCTCGGCGGCGAGGTCCTGCACGAGCTCGGCGGCTTCTACCAGCCGCAGGGCGTCCGCTTCGACGG
The DNA here is from genome assembly GCF_040581415.1 of Paraconexibacter sp. AEG42_29. Taxonomy (NCBI): domain Bacteria; kingdom Bacillati; phylum Actinomycetota; class Thermoleophilia; order Solirubrobacterales; family Paraconexibacteraceae; genus Paraconexibacter; species Paraconexibacter sp. AEG42_29. Next base: position 609,708 of record NZ_CP114014.1, read on the forward strand.
GCCGGCGGCGTCGGCGTCGGCGTTGCTCGTCTGCGAGACCGGGGCGGGGCGGGTGTGGCGGGTGGAGCTGGGCCACGGCGTGGGGGACCCCGGGCGCCGCGAGCTGCTGACCGACCGCCTGAAGTCCCCGTGGGACGTCTGCCGGTGGGCCGGGCACGTCGTGATCGCCGAGGCCGGGCGCCACCGGCTGTGGGCGATCGACCGCTCCGGCGAGCCGCAGGTGATCGCCGGGACCGGTGGCGAGAACCTGGTCGACGGCCCGGCGAACGGCGCGCTGCTCGCACAGCCCTCAGGGCTGACGGTCTCCGCGCACGACGAGCTCGTGTTCGTCGACGCCGAGACGAGCGCGCTGCGGGTCCTGGACCGGCCGGGCGGCGCCGTCCGCACGCTCGTCGGCCAGGGGCTGTTCGTCAGCGGGACGGCCGACGGGAGCGCCGAGCGTGCGCGCCTTCAGCACCCGCTCGGCGTGGCCGCCGCCCGCGACGGCGCGCTGCTGGTCGCCGACACGTACAACGGCCTCGTCCGCGTCTGGCGCGGCGAGCACCTGTGGACCGTCCCGGTCGAGGGCTTCAGCGAGCCGGGCGGCATCGACGTCCTGCCCGACGGGCGCCTGGTGGTCGCGGACACCGGCAACCATCGCGTGGTGCTGGTCGACCCGGTCGACGGACGTGCCGAGGCGATCGACGTCGGGGGCTCGGGGTCCGGCGACATCGCCGGACCGGGGACGTGGGCGCCGGCCGCCGTCGCCGCGACGGTGATCGCCCGGGCCGGGGGCGTCCTGGACGTGGAGCTCGACCTGCCGCTCGACGGCGACGAGCTCGACGGGCTGGGCGGCGCGCCGGTCCGCGTCACGGCGTCCGCGCTCGATCCCGCGCTGCTCGGCGACGAGACCGCGTGGTCGCTCGACGCGCTGCCGGCGCGGGTCGCGGTCCCGCTCGGGCACGGGTCGGGACGCATCACCGTGGAGCTTCGCGTGGCGACGTGCGACGGTGCGCTCTGCCGGCTGCGGCGCACGCAGCGGGCGTTCGACGTGATCCTCACCGACTGAGCCTGCGACCGGTTCGAGACCGCGCGGCTCACCGGTGGGCGTAGGCTGCGGCGCATGTCCCGTCGCTTTCTTGCCGCTCTCGCCGCCGTCCTCGTGCTGGCCGCGGGCGTCGTCGCGGCCGTGGCCGCCGTGGGGACGGGCGACGGCGCCGGCGACGCCCGGGCGTCCTCCGGCTCGCAGGTCGTCGTCCGCTTCGACAAGGGCGGCGGCTTCGCCGGCGTCGACGTCCGCACGCGGATCCGCGGCGACCGCCGCGTCACGGTCACCGAGCGGGGCCGGGCAACGCGGCGGCACACGCTGAAGGCCGCGACGCTCACCGCGCTGCGGAAGACGCTCGACGCGGCGGAGCTGGGAGAGAAGCTGCCCGGTCCGCAGGGCGGGTGCGCGGACTGCTTCGTCTACTCGATCACCTACAAGGGGCGCAGGGTCACCTTCGACGAGGCCGCGGTCCCAGGTCGGCTGAAGAAGCCACTGGCCGAGCTGAGCCGGATCGCGCGCGGGAGCCGCTGACCGGCGAGCGTCACGCAGACGCAATGCAGCCGGTGACGGTCGGCGTCACCCACGACCTCGCGTCTGCCCGGGATAGGCTGGACCGCAGCGATGCCCGAGCTACCCGAGGTCGAGATCACCGCGCGCCGCCTGAGCGAGGCGCTCGCGGGCGTGAGCATCGAGTCGGTCACCGCGCCCGGGATCAACGCGCTGAAGACGTTCGCGCCGCCCCTGGACTCGCTCGCCGGCCATCAGATCGAGGGCGTCCGGCGGATCGGCAAGCACATGGTCGTCGACGTCAGCGGCGACCTGCACCTGCTGCTGCACCTGATGTCCGCCGGGCGGCTGCAGCTCTACGACAAGCGCGCGTCGTTCAAGGACCGCACCTCGCGCCTGCTGGTCCGGCTGGACGGCGGCGGCGAGCTGCGCCTGCGCGAGTTCGGGACGAAGCAGCGTGCCTGGGTCAAGCTGCTGGACGGCCCGGGGCTGGCCGAGGACGAGGCGCTCGCCAAGCTCGGTCCCGATGCGTACCCGGACCCGCCGGCCGACCTCGCCGCGCTCCTCAAGCCTCAGAAGGGCCGGCCGCTCCAGGCCGTCCTGCGCGACCAGCAGGTCATCACGGGCATCGGGCGCTCGTGGGTCGACGAGATCCTGTGGGTCGCCAAGCTGTCGCCGTTCAAGCGGGCGGGCGAGCTCGATGCCGACGAGGCAGCGGCGCTGCGTGCCGCGATCGTCGACCGGCTCGGCGCGGCGCTCGACCTCTACGAGGAGCAGGTGAAGCTGCCGATCCCGGACAAGCTGCCGCTGCCGCTGCAGGTCCACCGACACCACGGTGAGCCGTGTCCGCGCTGCGGGACGACGCTCGAGGCGATCCACTACGACGAGCAGGTCCTGGCGTACTGCCCGGCGGAGCAGACCGGGGGCAAGGTCCTGAAGGACCGGCGTCTGTCGCGGCTGCTGAAGTAGGCCGCGGTGATCGCTCAGTGGCGGGTCGGGCGGTAGACGAGTTCCTGGGTGTGGCCGTCGAGGGTCCGCTGCTCGAGGAGCTCGAGGTCGAAGTCGCCCGCGCCACCGAAGATCGGGCTCTTCCCGGTCTGCCCGGAGACCACGGGGAAGATCGTCACCTGGACGCGGTCGACGAGCCCGGCGGCCATCAGCGACCAGTTCAGCGACAGGCTCGCCTGCGAGCGCAGGGGCACGTCCGACTCCTCCTTCAGCCGGGCGACGATCTCGGCCGCGTCACCGCTCACGATCGTCGCGTCGGGCCAGCCGAGCGTGTCCTCGAGCGTGGACGAGATGACCGTGGCCGGCATCCGCAGCGTCCGCTGGTTCCATTCGTCGAGCGCGAGCGGATCGACGCCCGACGTCAGGATCTCCGCGTTCTCACGGAACGTCGTGGCCCCGAAGACCATCCGCTGGTCGGTGCTGAAAAGGGAGGCGCGGTGGGCGAGGAGCTCGGGCCCCTGCTTGCTCCAGTACCCGCCCCAGTCGGCCTCCGGGCCAAACGAGCCGTAGCTGTCCAGCGTGGAGAAGACGTCCCAGGTGTACGTGGCGGTCATGTCGATGTCCCTCGGGTCGGAGTGTCGGTCGGGCCGCGCGTTCGTGGTGTCCGAGCGGCTGTCCGAGGGACGCAGCACGCCTCCGGAACTCATCGACAGCTTTCGAGATGCAGTGCGAGCGCGTGCGACGGACCCCGTTGGCAGCTGCCACGCGTGCAGCTCGGGTTCGTGCCGGCGCGGCCACACCGCCGCTGCGCAACGGCAATACCCGGACCGGGTTCGCGGCAGGCTGCCGGCGCACCTGATTCCGCGGCCATCGCGGTACCGTGGCCCGACATGCTCGAGACCGGAACCACCGCCCCCGCCTTCACCCTCCCGAGCCAGGACGGTGAGGACGTCAGCCTCGCCGACTTCAAGGGCCAGACCGTCGTCGTCTACTTCTACCCCAAGGCCGACACGCCCGGCTGCACGACGCAGGCCTGCGGCATCCGCGACGCGTCGGCCGCATACGCCGAGCAGGGCGTGACCGTGCTCGGGATCTCACCCGATCCCGTGAAGGCCGTGAAGAAGTTCCACGACAAGCAGTCCCTGAACTTCACCCTGCTGGCCGACGAGGACCATGCGGTCTGCGAGCAGTTCGGCGTCTGGGTCGAGAAGTCGATGTACGGCCGGACCTACTGGGGCGCGCAGCGGGCGACGTTCATCGTCGGCGGGGACGGGACGATCGTCCACGTGATCCCCAAGGTCTCCCCGAAGACCCACGACGAGGTGGTCCTCGCCGCGCTTGCCGAGGCGTGATGAGCTTTCGGGTGTCCTGCCGTCATACAGGCCATGACCAGCTCACCCGACCTCACCACCACGGCCGCCGACCGCGACGCGTTCGAGGCGCAGGTGCGCCGCCACGCCCGCGAGCTGCACGTCCACTGCTACCGGATGACGGGCTCCGTCGAGGAGTCCGAGGACCTCGTGCAGGAGACCTTCCTGCGGGCGTGGCGGCGGCGGGAGCAGTTCGCCGGCCGCTCGACCCCGCGGGCCTGGCTCTACCGCATCGCGACGAACGCCTGCCTCGACGCGCTCGACAAGCGCCCCCGGACCCAGGGCCCGGACGGGGAGGTGCTGTGGCTGCAGCCCTACCCCGACTCGATGCTCGACGCCGTCCCCGCGAGCGAGGACGGTCCCGAGGACGCGGTGGTCGCCAAGGAGACCATCGAGCTGACGTTCATCACCGCGATCCAGCGGCTGCTGCCCCTGCCGCGGGCGGTCTTCATCCTCCGCGACGTCCTGGACTGCTCGGCCAGGGAGACCGCCGAGCTGCTGGAGACGACGGTCGCCTCGGTGAACTCGGCGCTGCAGCGCGCCCACGCCGGCCTGCGCGAGCACCTGCCCGAGCCCCGGGCGCAGTGGCGCCCCGAACAGGAGCCGACGGCCGCCGAGCGGGACCTGCTCACCCGCTACGTCGAGGCCGGCGAGCGGGCCGACCCGGCGGCCTTCGTCGCCCTCATGCACGACGACGTCCGCTTCTCGATGCCGCCGTACCCCGGTGTGTGGGACGGCCGCGACACCGTCATCGGCGCCTGGGTCGAGGGCGGCTTCGGCGAGGAGGGGTTCGGGGCGATGCGCTGCGTCCTCACGCGGGCCAACCGCCAGCCCGCGGTCGCCGCCTACGTCCGGCGGCCGGGGGAGGCGGAGTACCGGCCGCTCGCCGTCGATGTCCTGCGGATCGAGGACGGCCTGGTCCGGGAGATCGTCACGTTCGACGCGGCGGTGTTCGCGCGCCTGGACCTCCCCGCGAGCCTCCCGGCCTGAGCGGTACCCGCCGCGTTCAGCGCAGCGCAAGGGAATGGACCCAGAAGCGCAAGCTCTGTCCGGGAAGGTGAAGGGCACCCGCTGAACCCCGACCATCGGAGTCGCCATGCCCGCCGCGCCGTACCGCCTGATCCTCGTCGCCAACCGCACCTGCCCGTGCCCGGGCCTGCTGGAGGACATCGCCGACCGGGCCACGCGCTCCTGCGGTGAGGTGCTCGTCGTCGCCCCCGCGCTGAACTCGCGGGTGCGGCACTGGGTGTCCGACACCGACGCGGCCCTGGCCGCGGCGGGCGCCCGGCTGCGCTACGCGGTCGAGCACCTCCGCAGCGCGGGCGTGGTCGCCGACGGTGAGGTCGGCGACGCGGATCCCCTGGTGGCCATCGAGGACGCGATGACCGCGTTCCCTCCGGACGTCGTGATCCTGTCGACGTGGCCGGCCGAGTCGAGCAACTGGCTCGAGCGTGACCTCGTGGGCCGGGCGCGGGCGCGCTTCGACATCCCGATCGAGCACCTCGTCTCGCGCTACGACGCGCCGGCCGCGACGCTCGCCGTCTCGAACGGTGCGTGATCGCGATGCTGCGAGGTGCACCGGCGCTGGGCTGACACGGGCTGACGCGATGGTCCGAGCGCTCAGCGCCTGCGGGGCGACCGTGCTCGTGATGGCGGCGGCCATCACGGGTTGCGGCGCGGAGATGGACGCACGGCGAGGACCGGTGTCCATGCCGGCACCGGGGCCGGTGACACCGGTGGCGGCTCGGAGCCCGCCCCCGTCGGAGCCGCCTCCGGCCTCGTACGCCCCGTGGCCCGCGGCCGGCCATGACGCGCGGCACAGCGGGTCTGCGCCGGTCGTCGGTCCGCAGCGGGGGAGGGTGAAGTGGCGTCGCCGGCTCGAGGGACCCGTCGTCCCCGGGCCGATCGTGGGGCGCGACGGCACGGTCTTCGCGGCTTCGGGCGGCGGCGTCCTCCACGCGCTCGACCCAGCGAGCGGCCAAGACCGCTGGCGGTTCGACGGCGGTGGCGCCTACGGGAGCGACCTGTCCACGTCGCCGCTCCTGCTCCCGGACGGCCGGCTGCTGCTGTGGCCCGGCCCGGGCGACAGCTTGTACGCGATCGACGCGAGGACCGGCCAGGCACTGTGGCGGATCGCGTTCGGCGGCATGGTCCTCTCGCCGGCCCTCGGCCCGGACGGGACCGTGTACGTCGCGGACATGGCGGGCGGGCTGCGTGCGCTGCGGCCCACGGCGGGCGGCGCGCACGAGCGGTGGCGGATCGGCATCGGCGGAACCGGCTACGCAAGTCCCGCAGTAGACCGCCGTGGCGGCGTGACCACCGTGTACGTCGCAGCGGACGAGAGCCTCGTCGCCGTCCGCGACGAAAGGAGCCGCGGCCGGGTCAGCTGGCGCCGCGCCACCGGCGCGCTGATCGAGGTGTCGGCGTCGGTCGCGGTCTCCGGCACGGTGACGATCGGCTCCAACGACAAGCGCCAACATGCGTTCACCCCGAGCGGCCGCAAGCTTTGGGAGGCGCCGCTCGCGTCGCTGACCTACTCCTCGTCCGCGTCGGCCGTCGATGGGAGCGTGCTGGTCGGTGACCATCGTGGGGCGGTCAGCCGGCTGGCGGGTGCCGACGGGCACGTCCTCGCGCGGTACGTCGGCATCCCGCAGACGCCGCGACAGCGATCGGTCGGGGTCTGGACGGCGCCGGCCACCGACGCGCGCGGGAACGTCTACTTCGGCACGCGCGTCGGGCACATCTACGGCTTCGCGTACTCGGGTCGCCGGCTGTTCGACGTCAAGACGGGGGCGACGGTCGACTCGAATCCTGCGCTCGGGCCTGACGGGACGCTCTACGTCGGGTCCGAGGACGGTTACCTCTACGCGATCGGCTGAGGGCTCCGCGCTGCGGAGCGACCCGGGACGGTGCACGTTGCCGAAGTCTTACGCTGCCGCGCAGACGCTGACATCGATCGGTTGCGATGCGAGGATCGGCGCCGTGTCCACCATCCCCGCCGCCATCCAGCGCTTCATCGACGACCAGGCCGACAAGGCAACCACGCGCTACGACGACCTGCGCGCCGTCGTCTTCAACGGGACGCTCAAGCGCTCGCCCGAGCCGAGCCAGACCGACGGCCTGCTCGCCGTCGCGCGCGGCGTGCTGGAGCGTGTCGGGGTGCAGGTCGACGTGGTGCGGACGGTCGACCACGTCATCCCGCCCGGGGTCTGGCCCGACATGACGACCCAAGGGTACGAGCGCGACGACTTCCCGCAGATCTACCGCGAGCTCGTCGCGCCGGCGGACATCGTCCTCATCGCCGGGCCGATCTGGCTCGGCGACCAGAGCTCCCAGACGCGCGTTGTGATCGAGCGGCTGTACGGCTACTCCGGCGAGGTCAACGCCGCCGGGCAGTGGTCGTACTACGGCAAGGTCGGCGGCGCGCTCACCACCGGCAACGAGGACGGCGGGAAGCACGTCTCCGCTCAGGTGCTGTACGCGCTGCAGCACATCGGTCTGACCGTCCCGCCGCAGTCGGACGCCTACTGGAACGGCGAGGCCGGACCCGGCGCCTCGTACAGCGACCCCGGCAGCGGCGGCCCCGAGAACGCGTGGACCACCCGCAACACCGTGTTCATGGCATGGAACCTCCTGCACATCGCGCGCATGCTGAAGGACGCCGGCGGCATCCCGGCGTACGGCAACTCGACGCACGACTGGGACCTCGCCCAGCCCGAGCACCCGAACCCCGAGTACCGGTGAGCGCCGCGAGCCTGCGCGCGGGCGAGCGCTTCCCGGACCTCGACCTGCCGGACCACAGCGGGCGTGAGCGGACGCTCGCCGAGATCGCCGGCGGCGACCCGCTCGTGCTGCTGTTCTCGCGGGGCTGGTGGTGCCCGAAGGAGCAGCGCCACCTCCGCGAGCTGACGGCCCTGCAGGACGAGTTCGAGGTCGCGTACAGCCGCGTCGTGGTCGTCAGCGTCGATCCGCCCGAGGTCCAGGCGGCCCTGCGCGCCGGCCTCGGCGCGCGCTACCTCTTCCTGTCCGACCACGAGCGCCGCTGGCTGTCGCGGCTCGGCCTGCTCGAGGAGGACGACACGGTCCACGCCCCGTACCGCCCGACCGCGTTCAGCCTGTTCCCGAACCGCACGATCCACCGCCGCTACGACGGCTACTGGTACTGGGGACGGCCGACGGCCGAGGACCTGCGGCAGGACATGCGAGCGATCTCACGCGCGGTCCGCGCCGACTTCGAGCGATGAAGGCGCCCGTCGCCGGCGCCGCGGAGCTCACCTTCGACGGCGCGGGACTCGTCCCGGGGCCCGCATCGGGACGCGCGTTCCAGGTCGACGCCCGCTGCCTGGAGGGCATACCGGTGGCGGGGGCGTACGCCCACGTCTGCGCCCTCGTCGACCCGGCGGCGAGCGTCCCGTTCGACGATCCCGCCGTGCAACAGGCGCGCCGCGACGCCTACGCCTGGTGGATCGACCGGCTCGGGGCGGCGCTCGTCTGCATCAGCACGCTGGCCCTCGACGGGTCACGCTACGGCGGGGCGATCACCGTCACGCGATCACCGGCGCCGTGGCGGGAGGACCCGTTCGCCCGCATCTTCCCCGGCACCGTGCTGCGGACCGGGGTCTTCTGCGCGGTCCCGCCGCCGGCCGGGCCGGTCATCGAGCGGTACGCCGGGGTCGCATGGCCCGGCGGGACGTTCGCCGGCTGACGCTGTGTCCGCAGCGTCAGGCCGGGACGCGCGCCGCGTACATCGCGCGGTCGGCCGCCGCCATGAGCTCGGCCGGGGTCACGCGGTCCGCCGGCCCGAAGCACGCGAGGCCGAGCGTGGCCGCGAGCGCGACACTGCCGCCGGCGTGCTCCACGGCGACACGGCCGAGGACGTCCTGCAGCCCGGCGAGGACCGTACGCGCCTGGTGCGGCGTGGCGACCGGGAGCAGGACGGCGAACTCGTCGCCGCCGACGCGCGCGACCACGTCGGTCTCGCGGCAGCGCGCGACCATCGCCGCGCCCGCGCGCCGCAGCAGGGCGTCGCCGGTGTCGTGGCCGAAGGAGTCGTTGACGGCCTTGAAGCCGTTGAGGTCGACGTAGATGAGCGCGCCGCCGTGCCCGTGACGGGCCGATAGCGCCAGGGCATCGCGCAGTGCGCCGTCCAGCCGGCGGCGATTCGCCACGCCCGTGAGCGGGTCCTGCTCGGCCAGCTCGCGCAGCTGCGCCTCGAGCTCCTTGCGCCCGGTGATGTCCTGGAACTGGCCGAGCCACATCAGCGGGAGCCGGTCGTCGTCGCGGAGGAACGACATGTTCGCGATCGCCCAGACGACGGCGCCGTCAGGGCGGACGAAGCGCTTCTCGGTCTGCCAGGTGTCCGTCTCGCCGCGGAGGATCCGCCACGCGGCGTCGACATCGGACTGGCGGTCGTCGGCGTGGGTCAGCTCGGAGTCGCGGCGACCGAGCAGCTCGTCCTCCGAGCGGTCGAGCAGTGCGCACAGGGCCCGGTTCACGCGGATGTAACGGCCTTCGGTGTCGAAGAACGCCATGCCGATCGGCGCGCTGTCGAACGCGGCGTCGAGGTGCGCTGCCGAGTCGCCGAGCAGCACCGACTCCGGGACCTCCTGGAGCAGCGACAGGGCCGAGCCGTCGGGCCGTACGGTCGTGCTGACGTCGACGACGAACGGGACGCCGGCCGCGGAACGGGTCTCGCCGCGCCAGCGGGCACGACCGTGACCGAGGTCCTGGCGGGGCCCGCAGCCGACCACATCGCCGAAGCGGTCGCCGGTCGGGTCACGTCCGAGGAGCTCGACGGCCAGCGCGTTGGCCGCCGCGATGACGTCGGAAGCGTCGATGTCGAGCGCCGCCGCCGGGATGGCCGCGAGCGTGACGGAGCGCCGTGCGTCGTCGTCGGTCGCGGACATGGGCCCCCATGCATCGGCGCGCGACGCCCGCGACTTGATGGGTCTGGAACCGATCTATCCGTCGTGGCGTTCGCGTGCTGCCATCACGAGCTCGATGTTGCCCTCCGCCCAGTCGTGGATCGCGCCGAGGGCGTCAGACGACCATGCCGTGCCGGACCGTGTTCTCGACCACCACGCGACCCTCCACGAACGCCAGCAGGTAGTCCGGGCCGCCCGCCTTCGTCCCGCCCCCCGACAGCCGGTTGCCGCCGAACGGGTGCCGGCCGACCCGCGCACCGGTGATCTCCCGGTTGACGTACAGCGAGCCGACGGGCGTCCGGGCGGCGACGTGCGCCACGACCGCCGGGTTGCGGCTGAACAGCCCGCCGGTCAGCGCGAACGGCGAGGCGTCGACGATGTCGCAGGCGGCGTCGATCGACGCGACCGGCTCGATCGACAGCAGCGGCCCGAAGATCTCCTCGTGCAGGATCGGGCAGTCGGCGGGCAGGTCCGCCACCAGCAGCGGGGGCGCGAAGAAGCCGGGGGTCGCCACGGCGTCATCGCCGTCCGGGAGCGTCGCCTCGGCGAGCACCGTGCCGTCGGCGCGCGCCATCTCCGCGTAGCGGGCGACCCGGGCGACCGACTCGGCGTCGATCACGGGCGGCACGTCGACGCCGAACGTCTCGGCGCCGCTCACCTGCAGCGTCGCGACCGCGCCGGCCAGTCGGGTGGCCAGCTCGTCGTAGAGGTCCGCGTGGACCAGGACCCGCGCTGCCGCGGAGCACTTCTGGCCCGCGAACGCGAACGCGCTGTGCAGCAGCGCAGGGACGACGTCGTCGATGTCGGCGTCGCTGTCGACGATCACGATGTTCTTGCCGCCCATCTCGCACACGACGCGCTTCAGGTGGTGCTGGCCGGGGACGACGTCGGCGGCCCGGCGCAGGATGTCCCGGCCCGCGGCGCTCGACCCGGTGAAGGCGATCGTGTGGACGTGCGGGTGCGCGACGAGCGCCTTCGCCGGCTCGTCGCCGCCGGGCAGGACGTGCAGCGCGCCGGCCGGCAGCCCCGCCGCCTGCAGCGCGTCGTAGAGCGCGGCGGCGCAGGCCGGCGCCTGGTCCGCGGGCTTCAGGACGACGGTGTTGCCGGTGACCAGCGCCGCGGCGATCATCCCCGCCGGAATCGCGAGCGCGAAGTTCCACGGCGCGATGACGGCGCAGACACCGCGAGCCGCGTACGTCATGACGTTGCGCTCGCCCGCGACGTGGACCAGCTCGCGCGGGCCGGCGAGCGCCACCGCCGCCCGGGCGTAGTACTCCAGGAAGTCGATCGCCTCGCAGACGTCGGCGTCCGCCTCCGGCCAGGGCTTGGCGGTCTCGCGCAGGAGCAGCGCGGTGAGCTCGTGGCGGCGGGCGCGGAGCTGATCGGCGGCCCGGATCAGCACCGCGGCGCGGTCCTCGGCGTCGCGCGACGACCAGTCGGCGAAGGCCCGGCGCGCAGCAGCGACCGCGGCATCGGCGTCGTCGACCGACGCATCCCCGGACAGCGCCACGACACGGTCCGGACGGGACGGGTCGACCGAGCGCAGCGGCAGCTCCGTCCCTGCCCGGCCGTCGATCACGACCGGCGCGCGCAGCGGGAGCCGCGCGTCGAGGGCGGCCAGCGCGGCGACGAGGTCGGCCCGCGGCTGCGGGCGGCGCAGCTCCAGGAGCGGCTCGTTGCGGAACGGGGCGGTGTCGGTCATGGGGCCTCCAGGAGGCGGTCGAGGTCGGTGCCGCTCGCGTGCGCGCGCAGGAAGGAGTCGTTGGCGGTGTTCTCGAGCAGGCGGCGGACGAGGTAGGCCATGCCCGCGACGAGGTCGCCGATCGGGCAGTAGGTGCGCACGCGCAGCCCTTCGCGGGCCAGCGCGTGCCCGAGCGGGTCGCCGAGCCCGCGCAGGACCTGGTACTCGACGGCGTCCACGGGCAGCCCGCGCGCCTGCTGGCCGGCGATCGCGTGCGCGACCGACCGCAGGTTGTGCGACGCGATCAGCGGCCGCACGACGTCGGCGTGGTCCAGCAACCGGTCGGTGAGCGCCTCGAACGCGCGGTCGCACGCACGGCGATCGGTGTGGACGGGGACGGTCCAGCCGTTCTGCTCGGCCTCGACGACCTCGTGGTCCCAGTAGGCGCCTTTCACGAGGCGGATCGCGAGCGGGTGGGCGCGGGGAGTGCGGCGGGCCCAGTCCAGCAGCAGGTCGAGCTCCTCGCCGGCGTCGGTGAGGTACGCCTGGTGGACGATGCCGGCGGACGGCCCGGCGGCGAACTCGTCCTCGGCCAGCACACTCAGCGTGAGGTCGCGGACGGCCTCGCGGGAGTCGAGCGACTCCATGTCGACGTGGACGTGGGCACCGAGCTCGCGGGCGGTCCGGAGGATCGCGCGCAGGCGCGGGGCGGCGCCGGCGGCACCTCGCTGCGGCGCGTCGGCGCGCAGGTGCGGCGTCAGCGCCGAGACCTTGACGGACAGGTTGACCCGTGCGACCTGCCCGTGGGGGTCCTGCTCGAGCAGGGCGTTCGGCGCCCACGCGGCCATGCCGACGGACAGCGTCTGCAGGACCTCGACGCAGCGCTCGGCGTAGGCGTCGGCCTCCGCCTCGGACACCGTGGCCTCGCCGAGGAGGTCGACCGAGGTGGCGACCCCGTCCCGCCAGAGCCGCCGCACGGCGGGCAGCGCGTCCGCCGCGCCGGAGCCGACGATGAACCGGCCCGCCATCGCGCGGACGCCGGCGGCGCTTGCCACGCCGACCACCGTCTGCCATGCGGCGCCGCGTCCGGCCAGCGAGCGCGCGAGGCCGAATGGGGCGGCGGGGGTGTCGACCTCGTCGAGCAGCGCCGCCAGGTGCGCGGCGATGTCGGTGTAGCTGTGACACGCCGGGCGCACGTCGACCAGCCGGAAGAGCGCCGCGCGCAGGTCGTCCCGGCTGGCGATCCGGTCCATCATCCGGGCCTCGATCGCCGCCCGTGGATCGTGGTGGGTCCCCATGCCGGCGGCCAGGCGCCGGCCGATCGCCGGGACCCGGGCCTCGACGTCGGCCGGTGCCGGGCGCGGCGCCGGCGGGTCGCTGTCCGATGGCGCCGCGGTATCGCCGGGTGCTGCCGCGCCGGGCGGTCCCGAGAGGCGACGGGCGGTGGCGCGGACGGCGGCGGAGGTCACGTATCGGACGCTACGCCGGGCGTCGAGCCCTGGGGGCGGACAGGAGTCGCCCCCGGCTTGCACGGGGTGAGACGATCGTCTCACCGTGTCCGACGCCGACCAGCTGCAGGAGCTCCTCGACCGCCTCGCCGCGCGCGTGGGGCACGCCGTCTCCCTGGAGGATCCGCAGCTGCGGCTGATCGCCTACAGCCAGACCGGCGAGGACGCGGACCCCGTGCGGCTGCGCTCGATCCTGCGCCGCGAGAGCCCGGAGGACGTCCGCGCCTGGCTCTTCGGCCACGGCCTGCATGAGCTGCGGGAGCCGACGGTGCTGCCGCCGCTGGTCGACCTCGGCATGCGCGAGCGCGTGGTCTGCCCGGTCCGCCACGCAGGGGCGCTGCTCGGCTACCTCTGGGTCCAGGAGTCGGGGGACGCGGACCTGATCGCTGCCGCCGCGACGGCCGCCGAGGCCGCGGGCGTCATCCTCTACCGGCGCCGCCTGGAGCAGATGTCCGGCCGCGCACGCGAGGTCATGGAGCTCGCCGCCGGGGTCTTCGGGGACGAGGGCCGCGGAGGCGGGCTCGCACCCGTCGCCGTCGTGCGCACGGGCGTCCTGGGCGAGACGGCGGCGCTGGACCTGCACGCCGCGTTCGAGCAGGCGCTCCGCCGGCAGACCGGCGGGGCGGGCGGTCGCTGCCTGCAGCAGGAGGCGGACCTCGTCCTGGCCGGCGCGCCGGTGGCCGACCTGCAGGCGGCGCTGGCCGCCGTCGGGAGCGGGCTGCCGGCCGGGGTCGGCGGGCCGCTCGTCGAGGCCCGGCGAGCGGCGCTGCTGGCCGAGCTGCTCGGCGCGACGGTGCCGCTGCAGCTGGGGGACGTCCCCCTCGAGGCCCACGTCCTGGCGGCCGCCGGCGACGACCCGGCGCGGATCGAGGTCCCGCTCGTCGCCGCCACCCTGCTCGCCACGGACCCCGTCCTGGCCGCGACGATCGAGACCTACCTGGACCACGGCGGGGACATCGCCGCGACCACCGCCGCGCTCAGCGTCAGCCGCGCCGGCCTCTACCGGCGGCTGCACCGGGCCGAGACGGCGGGTGGGTTCGCGCTCCACGACGGCGCGCAGCGCACGCTGCTGCACCTCGGGCTGAAGGCGGCGCGGCTGACCCGCTGACCCCGGCTCGTCGGTCGCTCGATGTGCCACCACAGGCCACCCGCGCACGTGGTGGCACATCGGCGGACGGCTGCGCGGGGTGCCCCCGGGGCCGTGGGGCGCTCGATGTGCCACCACCTGCCACCCGCGCACGTGGTGGCACATCGGCGACGGGTCGGGAGGCAGCGCCCTGGTTCCCGGTGCGCTTTGCTGACACGATGCGCAGCGATGCCCCGCCCGCCGCGCGCCGCCGCCGCCCTGATCGTCGCCTCCTGCCTGCTGGGCCTCACGTTCGGCGCCGTCGGATGCGGCCGGGACAACGCCCCGCCCAAGCGCGCGGAGGACAAGGACAGCGCGGCCACCCGCCAGATCCCGGAGGACCGCGCGGCGGCCAACCGCGCCGCGATGCGCGACTGCGCCCCGCCGGACGACGACCTGGTGTCCGCGCTCCCGGACGACCTCGAGCTGGAGCCGGTGGAGAACGACCCGAACCTCGCCCTCCTCGGGGACGCCGCGCCGTCGGCGGAGGGGGTCTCGCTCAAGCAGGGCGGCACACTCGTGGGGTCGATCGTGGCCTTCCCCCTGCTGGCGGGCGAGGAGGACACGTACACGCAGACCGTGCTCAGGACCGTGCGCCGGCGCGCGAGCGTGCGCCGGCGCACGAGCGTGCGAGTCCGCAAGGGCAGGGTCGGGGGCGTCACCGCGACCCGGATCGACGTCGCGCCCGGCGGGACGCTGTACATCATCCGGCGCGACTGCCGGATCCTCGAGATCCGGGCACGGACGCCGCGGTTGGCGAAGGACCTCGCGCTGCGGCTCGCCGACCAGCCCTGACCGCCGCGCCGCCCTGAGCGCGGGGTGGCTCAGGCGTGCTCCGCCACCCAGTCGCGCCAGAACTGCGGCAGCGCGGGAGCGTGCAGCAGCTTGGGTCGCAGCGACGCGTCGTGCAGCAGCGCCTGGAACATCAGCGCGCTCGTCACGTTGTGATCCGGGCGGAAGACGACCTCGATCGCGTCTCCTGCCCCTAGGTCGCCCTCCTCGAGGATCCCGAGATACGCACCCGGCCGCCCGGCCTGCGCGAACGCCCTCACGAACAGCGGGTCGCGCATCCGCAGGCCGAGCTTGAAGCAGGGGATGCGCGTCTGGCGAACCTCGAGCAGCGTGGTGCCGACCCGCCAGCGGTCCCCGATGCGCGCGCCCGAGAGGTCAAGTCCGCGGGTGGTGAGGTTCTCGCCGAACGCACCCGGCCCGAACTCGCGCCCCGTCTGGGTCGCCCACCACGCGCTGTCCTCGCTCGCGTAGGCGTAGACCGCCTTGTCCGGCCCGCCGTGGACCGTGCGGTCGGCCTGGTCGTCGCCGGCGAGGTTCACGCCCTGCACCGGGACCCGCCACGTGACCGGCGACTTCCAGATGCCCGTCTCGATCACGCGGCTGCCGACGTGGACGTCGCGCACGCCGCCGACGCTGACGGCGAGCAGCTCGCCGGTGAGGGTCTCGGTGGACGGGGTCTGCGTGCTCATCGGCCTCGGTGCTCCTGATGGTCGTCGTCGTCGTCGTCCAGCGCGCGGACGCCCAGCGCGCCCGCGAAGATCGTGGCGGCCGCGACGATGTCCGGCAGCGGCATCGCCACCCCGCGCAGCCGCTCGGTCGCCCGCATCCGTTCGATCTCGCAGCCGCGCAGCTCGCAGCCGGTGCCGAAGCGCGTCCCCGTGAGGTCGACGCCGGTCAGCGTGCAGTCCTGGAACACGGCGGCGGTCAGCCGGCAGTCGGCCAGGTCGCTGTCGGTCAGGACGCAGTCGTCGAAGCTGACCCGCTCCAGGCGCGAGGCGGCGAACGACGCGAGGTCGATCAGGCAGCCGGTGAAGCTCACGTCCCGCAGCGTGGCCTCGGTCAAGCTCAGGCCGGTGAGGCGCACGCCCGCGAACGCGCAGCGCTGCACCGTCGCGCCGCGGCCGCGGAGGTTGGCCAGGCTGCCGCCGGTCACGCGCACGTCGCGCAGCGACAGGTGCGGCAGGTCGGCGCCGGACAGGTCGGCGTCGATCAGCTGCGACTCGTGCACCTCCAGGCCGCGCGACCGGACGCCGGGCCGGGCGCCCGTGATGTGCGCGTCCTGCACCGCCGACTCGTCCTCGAGCGCCTGCTCGGCCAGGTCGAGCGGGGCAAGGTCCGACGGGACGCGGGGTGTCGTGATCGGCCGGGCCACCGGCGTCCAGTCTACGCCGGGCCGCAGGCCGTTCAGACGGGCTGCGGCGATGGCTCGCGCGCGATTGCCTCGGGGGTGTCGGCGGTGGCCGTGAGCGGGCCCGCGCCGCCACCACCGCCGCGGCTGGGACGCCGGAGCCTGACGCCCGCCGTCAGGCCGAGACCCGCCATCACCACCGCGCCGCCGCCCAGCTCGGCGGCGGTCGGCCGCTCACCCAGCGCGATCCACGCGGCGGCGATCCCGACGACCGGGACCAGCAGCGTGAACGGCGCCACGATGGACGCCTCGTAGCGCCGCAGCAGCCAGTTCCACACGCCGTAGCCGAAGAACGTCGAGCCGATCACGATGTACGCGAGCGCGAGCAGCCCGCCCGCTCCCACGCCGGTGATCGCGTCGCCCATGCGGTCCGGGCCCTCGAGCGTCAGCGACAGCAGGCCGAGCGGGATCGGGGGGACGAGGCTGGACCAGACGAGCAGCGCGATCGCGTCCGGTGGCCGCGACCGGCGCACGATGATGTTCCCCGTCCCCCAGGAGGCGCTCGCCCCGATGCAGAGCGCGAACGCGAGCAGCGGGACGCCCTCGGCGCGGCCGGCGGCGATGATGGCGATCCCGGCCAGGGCGACGGCCGAGCCCGCGAGCTGACGGCGGCCGGGGCGCTCCCCGAGGAACGCGACCGCGAGCGCGACGGTGAAGACCGCCTGCAGCTGCAGGACGAGCGACGCGAGCCCGGCGGGCATCCCCTCGTGCAACGCGCTGAAGAGGAACGCGAACTGCCCGGCCGACAGGAACAGGCCGACGCCGATCACGTTGCGCGCCGGGACCTGCGGGCGGCCGACGAGGAAGACGGCGGGCAGCGCCACGAACACGAAGCGCAGCGCCGCGAAGAGCAGGGGCGGAAAGTCCTTCAGCCCGACGTGGATGACGACGAAGTTCACGCCCCAGACGACCATCACGGCGACGGCGAGGAGGGCGTGGCGGCGCGGCATGGGCGCAGCATGGCGCAGACGATCGTGCAGAGCGACTCGTCCTTCTGAGCGATACCCGTAAGCTCCACTGATGCTTCATCTCGGTCGTCTGCGCACGCTGCGCGAGGTCGCCGACCGCGGGACGATCGCCGCGGCCGCCGACGCCCTGCACCTGACCCCGTCAGCCGTCTCGCAGCAGCTGAGCGCCCTGGAGCGTGAGATCGGGCACCGGCTGGTGGAGAAGGACGGCCGCACCATCCGCCTGACCCCGCTGGCCGAGGTCCTGGTCCGCCGGGCGGACGCCGTCTTCGCCGAGGTGCAGGTCCTGCAGGCCGAGGTCGCCGCCCACGCCGCCGGCGAGCAGGCCCGGCTGCACGTCGCGGCCTTCGCCACCGCGATCACGAGCCTGATCGCGCCCGCGGCGATCGCGCTCCGCGAGAGCAGCCCCGGCCTGGAACTGCGCGTCACGATGGCCGAGGCGCCGGAGGCGTTCGCGGGCCTCGGGCGCCAGGAGCTCGACATCGTGATCTCGATGGAGGCGTCCGGGGCACCGACCCACGACGACCCGCGGTTCGCGCGGGAGGAGCTGCTCACCGACGTGCTGGACCTGGTCGTCCCCGCCGGCCATCCGCTGGCCGGCGCGGGACCGGTCCCGCTGACTGCCGCCGGCGCCGAGCGCTGGGTCGTCCCGCCCGGCGGCTGGACCTGCGAGCAGGTGGTCGTCGGCGCCTGCCACGCAGCGGGGTTCACGCCGCGCGTCGCCCATCGCTCGGCCGACTGGAACGCGGTCATGGCGCTGGTCGCGGCCGGCTTGGGCGTGGCGCTCGTCCCGCGGCTGGCCCGCACCGCGATCGTCCCGGGGGCGGTCGTCGTCCCGGTCGAGGGCACCGCGCCCGCGCGGCACCTGTTCGTCGCCTGCCGCCGCGGCCACCAGGACGCACCGGCGCTGCGGCGCACCATCGACGCCCTTCACACCGCCGCCCGCGGGACGGTCGGCCACGACGCGCCGGTCATGCTCGCCGCCTGACCGGGATCGACGTCCGTCGTGTGACAAAGCTCACGGAGCGCGGTGGTTTGGTGCCGCGCGGCGCGGGCAAACACCTGTTGCGGCGGTCGGCATCACCGCCCGCCGCCGAGACTTATCCATCGACCTCAGGAGCACCGTATGTCCGGTACCGCCGACAACGTCAAGGGCAACATCAAGGAGACGGCCGGCGCCGTCACGGGCGACAAGGACCTCGAGAACGAGGGCAAGGCCGATCAGGTCGTCGGCAAGCTCAAGGACGCCGTCAGCGATGTCAAGGACGCCGCCGAGGGCGCCATCGACAAGGTCCGCGGCAAGTAGCCACCCCCCCTTCGCGGTCGGCTGCGGCGCGCGTCATCGATTCTCCCCCGCCTCAATGACCTGACGCGCCCGCCGCCCGCGTAGAGCAGTACCCCAAGAACCATCCCCGACCTCGGGCGGCCCCTACGGCCGCCCGTCGTCGTTCAGCCTCATCCGCCATCATCGGCGCCGATGACCCCCCGCCTGCCGCCCGCACGTCCGCTCGCCGTCGTCTTCGACAACGACGGCCTGCTCCTCGACACCGAGGAGGCGTGGACGCGCGCCGAGGAGACGCTCTGGGCCCGGCGCGGGCTGACCTTCACGCTCGAGCAGAAGCTGACGCTGATCGGCAGCTCGGGGCCGGTGTTGCAGGGCAAGCTCGAGGCGCTCCTCGGTGAGCCGGCGGGCACCGGGCCTGCGCTGGTCGACGAGCTGCACGAGCTCGTCATGGAGGAGGCGCTGAAGCCCGTGAATCCGCGTCCCGGCGCGCTCGCGCTGATCGCGCGGCTGCAGGAGCTCGGGCTCCCGCTCGCGGTGGCGTCGAACTCGCCGCGGGTGTTCCTCGACCGCGTCCTGACCGGGGCGGGTCTCCACGAGCCGGGCGCGCCGTTCCTGGCGACGATCGCCGGGGACGAGGTCGCGAACTACAAGCCGGCACCCGACATCTACCTCGAGGCCTGCTCGCGGCTGGGCGTGGCGCCGGCGGACGCGATCGCGTTCGAGGACTCGCCGCCCGGGGTCGCGGCGGCCCGCGCGGCCGGCATCCACGTCGTCGGGGTCCCCTACGTGGCCGACACGGAGCTGCCCGAGGCCGACGCGACAGCCCCCGCGCTCGACCATCCGAGCGTCCTCGCGCTGTTTGAAACGCCGGCGTAACAAGGGCGAAACCCGGAGTAACCTAGTCTGTGCCCGTGGCCGGTCCCCGCTCACGCCTGCGCCTCATCGCGCTTCTCAGCGTCGCCGCCTGGTCCGTGCACCAGCTGCGCTACGCGCTGGCGTTCGGCTCCGGTCAGGGTGACGCGCTCGGGCGGACCGGGCACGGGTACCTTGAGCTCGCCGGTCCCGTCGTGGGGCTGCTGCTGCTCGCGGGCGCGGCCCAGGTGCTGAGCACAGTCGGCCACCGGCGCGCGCTGCCCGCCGGTCGCGGCGCGTTGCCGCTGCGGTCCCTGTGGCTGCTGCTGTCGGGCATCCTGCTCGGTGTCTTCTGCGCGCAGGAGCTGCTGGAGGGCGCGCTCAGCGCAGGCCATCCGAGCGGCGCCGACGCCCTCGTCCTGCACGGTGGCTGGCTCGCCGCGCCGCTCGCGCTGGCGGCCGGCCTCGCCTCGGCCCTGATCCTGCACGAGGCCGAAGCCGCCGGGTCGGCGACGCCCGTCCGGCTGCGCGGCATCCTGCGCTGGCTCGCGCTCCCGCCCGCACCCGCCGCGACCCCCGCCCGCGTGGTGCGCCTGCGCCGCCGCGGCACCCAGCAGGCCGGGCGTGGCCCGCCGGCCGCCTGCCCGGCCCCGTAGGCACGCCCCGCCACCGTCCGCCGGTCGCCCGCCCAGCCCTCGCTGCGGCGCCGCGCCCGGACCGGTCCGGCGCCCCGGCCCGCACGCTCGTGCGCGCCGATCGCCCGCTGTACCCGAGAGGACCCGCATGACCGCCTTCATCCGGCGCCTGGCCCTGCCGGCGCTCGCCACCCTCGCCGCCGCCCTGGTGGCCGCCGGCCCCGCCCAGGCCCACGGCCTGGTCGGCAAGCAGGACCTGCCCATCCCCAAGTGGCTGTTCGCCTGGGCCGCCTTCGCCGTGCTCGTGATCTCGTTCGTCGGGCTCGCGACCCTGTGGCGCACGCCGCGGTTCGCCGAGCTGCGCGAGCAGGCGACGCTCAGGCTGCCGGCCTTCCTGGAGCCCCTGTGCGGCCTGATCGGCATCCTGATCTTCTCCGGCGTGATCTACGCCGGGTTCGCCGGCACCGACGAGTCGGCCGCGAACGTCGTGCCGACCTCGATCTACGTCATCTTCTGGGTCGGCATCCCGATCCTGTCGCTGTTGTTCGGCGATGTCTTCCGCGCCTTCAACCCCTGGCGCGCGGTCGGCCGCGCTGCGGGCTGGGTCATGGGCCGCGTCGCCGGCGACGGGCCCGAACCGGTCGCCTACCCGGACCGCCTCGGGTACTGGCCGGCGGCCGCCGGCATCTTCGGCTTCGCGGTCCTCGAGCTCGCCATCCCCGTCACCGATCGCCAGGACCCGAGCACGCTCGCGGTCCTGGGCCTGATCTACGCCGCCGTCCAGCTGGTCGGCATGGCGCTGTTCGGCGTGAAGGCGTGGTCGGACCGCGGCGACGCGTTCGGCGTCTACTTCGGGCTGTTCGCCACGCTCTCCCCACTGCGGTGGACGGGCCGCCAACTGGTGCGCCGGCCGCTGCTGGCCGGGACGGCGACCCTCGTGCCGGCGGCCGGCCTGGTCGGCCTGATCTGCGTGATGATCGGGTCGACGAGCTTCGACGGCTTCACGGCCAGCTCGCTGTGGACCGACACCTTCGCGGTCCCGCTCCAGGGGCGCTTCGTGGACGCCGGCTTCAGCCGCGAGCACGCGAACACCCTCGTCTTCACCGGCGGGCTGATCGCCATGACCGGCGTGATCAGCGCCCTCTACCTGCTCGGGTGCGCCGGCATGAAGTCGGCGATCACGGGCGGGACGGACTCCACCACGGAGCTCGCAAAGCGCTTCGCGCCGACGCTCATCCCGATCGCGCTGGCCTACGTCGTCGCGCACTACTTCGGGCTGCTCAGCTACCAGGGGCAGGCGATGGCCTACCTGCTCTCCGACCCGCTCGGCGACGGCTCCGACTACCTCGGCCAAGCCGACTACCGGATCGACTACACCTGGATCAGCGCCACCGCGATCTACTACGTCCAGGTCGTCGCGCTGATCGCCGGCCACGCTGCCGGTCTCGCGCTCGCCCACGACCGCGCGCTGCTCAGCTTCTCGTCCGTCCGCACCGCGACCCGTTCCCAATACTGGATGCTGGCCGTGATGGTCGCCTTCACCAGCCTTGCCCTCTGGCTCCTCTCCAACTCCTCGTGATCACCATGACCTCACCACCGCTCGCGCACGCCGGCCACTGGGCCGTCGGGCTCATCTACCTCGCACCCGTGGCGATCCTCGTCGTCACGCTGCTCGTCATCAGCCGGCGCGACCGCCTGGCCGAGGCCGAGGAGCTCCGCCAAGGGGGCGGCGGCGCCGCCGCCAACGACGCGGGCGGCTCATGAGCATGCGTCGCCTGCGCCGCACCACCACGCTGCCCGCCCTCGCGGCGGCCGCCGCCGCCCTGCTGCTCGCCGGCTGCGGCGGCTCGGACGGCGGCTCCTCGACCGGGGACGCGCCGGCCCCCCGCGGGCCCTCGTCCGCCAAGCTCCGCACCGAGCTGGACAGGGCGACGAAGGTCACCGCCACCTCGTTCCCTGCCACGGGCGGACGCACGCTGCGGCAGGTCGCCGACAGCCTGGACGGCACCGGCCCGCAGGTCGCGTTCGCGACGCAGACGATCGTCCCGGGCCCGAAGCAGCGCCTGGCGTTCGGCATCGTCGACGCCAAGACGGGCTTCGTCTACGCGCCGACCGCGCTGTACATCGCGACCGCGGAGAACGCGAAGGCGTCCGGTCCGTACACGGCCCCGGCCGACCTGCTCATCACCGACCCGCCGTTCCGCAGCCAGAACGCGGCGACCGAGAGCGACCCGTTCGCCGCGATCTACGAGACCACGGCGCCGTTCGCGAAGCCGGGCCAGTACCCCGTCCTGGCCGTCAGCGTCATCAACGGCAAGCGCGTGGGCGCCGCCGGGCTGATCACCGTCAGCTCGGCGCAGTCCGACGACGTCCCGGACGTCGGGGAGGCGGCGCCGAAGGTCGCCACCGACACGGTCGCCTCGGCCGGGGGTGACCTGAAGAAGATCGACACCCGCGTCCCGCCGTCGGACATGCACGAGGTCAGCCTGAAGGACGAGCTCGGCAAGAAGCCGATCGCACTGCTGTTCGCCACGCCTCAGCTCTGCGCGTCGCGGGTCTGCGGCCCGGTCGTCGACATCGCCGCGCAGCTGAAGAAGACGTACGGCAGCCGGATGGAGTTCATCCACCAGGAGGTCTACGTCGACAACGTCGTCAGCAAGGGCCTGCGCCCGCCGCTGCAGAGCTTCAAGCTCCGCACCGAGCCGTGGCTCTTCATCATCGACAAGGACGGCAAGGTCACGTCGCGCATGGAGGGCTCGTTCGGCTTCCGCGCGTTCGAGGAGGCCATCAAGACGGGCCTGTAGCCGGGGCCGGCCCCGGGCGGTTCAGCGGACGGTGATCGCGCCCGCGGCCGCCACGGCCCGGGCGCGCGCGGTGTCCACGTCGTCCGCCGTCGCCAGCGCGACGCCGAGGCGGCGGGGCTTCGGCGCCTCGGGCTTGCCGAACAGGCGCACGCTGACCGTCGGGTCCGTCGCGAGCGCCTCCGCGAGCCCGCCGATCACGGGGGCGCCCGCCGCCGCGCTGAGGACCACCGCCGACGCGCCGGCCGGCGCGATCAGCGGCACCTCGCCCGCCGGGACGGGCAGGCCCAGGATCGCGCGGGCGTGCAGCGCGAACTCGCTCAGCGCCTGTGTCGCCATCGTCACCATGCCGGTGTCGTGGGGCCGGGGAGACACCTCGCTGAACAGGACCTCGTCGCCGCGGACGAACAGCTCGACGCCGAACAGGCCGCGGCCGCCCAGGGCCTCGGTCACCTGCTCGGCAATCTCGCGGGCCCGGGCCAGGGCGCCGTCGCTCATCGCCTGCGGCTGCCACGACTCGCGGTAGTCGCCGTCGACCTGGACGTGGCCGATGGGCGCGCAGAACGACGTGCCGCCCGCGTGGCGGACCGTGAGCAGCGTGATCTCGTAGTCGAAATCGACGAAGCCCTCGACGATCACGGCGCCGGCGTCGGCGCGCGTGCCGGCCTGCGCGAAGTCCCAGGCCGCAGGGCCGCCGTCCGCTGCGCGGACCACCGACTGCCCCTTGCCGGACGACGACATCACCGGCTTGACGACGCACGGGACGCCGACGGCGGCGACGGCCTCCGCGACCTCGTCCGCCGACGAGCAGAAGCGGTACGGCGATGTCGGCAGGCCGAGCTCCTCGGCGGCCAGGCGACGGATCCCCTCGCGGTCCATGGTCAGCCGGGCGGCGCGGGCGGTCGGGATGACGTGCAGGCCGTCCGCCTCCAGTTCGACCAGCACGTCGGTCGCGATCGCCTCGATCTCGGGGACGACGAGCAGTTCGCCGTGTGCCCGCGCACGCTCGGCGGTCAGCAGCTCGCGCAGCGCTGCAGCGTCCGTCATGTCGATCACCGCGCTGCGATGCGCGACCTGCATCGCGGGCGCGCCGTCGTAGCGATCGACGGCCAGGACCTCGCAGCCCATGCGCATCGCCTCGAGGGCGACCTCGCGGCCCAGCTCACCGCTGCCGAGGAGGATCAGGCGGACTGCGTCCGCGGTGCCGGGGGTGCCGATCGTGATGCTCATCCGGCGGGCGATCTTGTCAGAGTGTGGGCCGGTGCTCCCTCTCGCCTCACTCGGAGACGACGTCTCGGGCTTCTCCGATTCGGTCTCCTCGTTCCTGGACTCGATCGGCAACATCCAGCTTCCGGCGCTCTTCATCGCGCTGGTGAGCTTCGGGATCTACCTCTCGCTGCGGTCGCGCGCCTTCTACCACGTGCTGCGCGCCGCGTATCCGACCGAGCGCATCCAGGCGCGGCGCATCTGGGGCGCCTACATCGCGGCGTACGGCTTCAACAACGTCGTCCCGGCCCGTGGCGGCGACGTCATCAAGCTGTTCCTCACGCGGACGTCGATCCCGAACTCGTCCTATCCGGCGGTCGCCGCGGCGTTCTTCGTCGAGGGCGTGTTCGACCTCGCGATGGGCGTCTTCATCCTCACGTTCGCCTTCACGCAGGGCGTCTTTCCCAAGCCGCCGGACTTCTCGAAGCTGAACGCCTTCGACCTCTCGCTGCTCGCCTCGCACCCGCGGTTCACGCTGTTCCTGCTGACGGCGCTCGCGATCGCCGGCCTGGCCGGCTTCGCGATGCTGTCCCGGCGCGTCCAGGCGTTCTGGGCGCGGGTCCGGCAGGGGCTGACGATCCTGTTCGACCGGCCGAAGTACATGCGCGAGGTCTTCCTCGTCCAGTTCGTCGCGTGGCTGTTCCGGTTCACGGCGTTCTGGTTCATGCTCGAGGCGTTCAACGTCGGCGGGTCGGTGAAGAACGTGCTGCTGGTCCTCGGCGTCAACGCCGTCGCAGCCGTCGTCCCGTTCACGCCGGGCGGCGCCGGCGTCCAGCAGGCGTTCCTCGTGAAGGTCTTCGCGGGGACGGCCGCGGGCGCGACGATCGCCGCCTACTCGGTCGGCCAGCAGATCGCGATCGCGCTCTTCAGCCTCGGCCTCGGGTTCGTCGCCCTGCTGACGATCTTCAAGTTCCGCTCGTTCAAGGAGGTCATCGCGGCGGGCAAGGCGGCCCGCCAGGCGGAGCAGACGGGGGCGGACGTCGTCCTGGCCGAGGGCAGCGGCGCGGCGCTCGCGGTGGCCGACGACGGCGAGATCGTCAAGCGCCGCTCGGCCCCGGCCGACCTCTTCGACGACGCGGACCTCGACTTCGAGCCGACCGTCCGCCAGCCGATCACGCGCACGTCCGAGCGGCGCGACCGCGACCGCAGCGGCAAGGGCGGCCGCCGCCTGGGCCGCCGCCGCAAGCCCTGACGGGGGCGGAGGGTCGGATCAAGCGCAGCGAACGACGCTCGCTGACAGGTTCTGCCCACCCGGCGGTGCACAACCTGACACCCGGGGGTCGGTCAGCCCGTGTTCGCGAGGATCAGGTCGATCGTCTGCCGCGGCTGGTCCCAGTGCGGGAAGTGGCCGCACTTGTCGATCAGCTTCAGCTCGGCGTCCGGGAACAGCTCGAGCGCCCGGGCCGACTGACCGGGGGGCGTGACGCGGTCCTGCTTGCCCCAGACCAGCAGAACCGGGGTGCTCAGCGTGCCGGCCGGCGCGCCCTCCTGCGGGACCGCGGTCAGGTTGCGGAACGCCGACTTCGTCGACGGCGCGGTGAAGCCGCGCAGCTCCGGCAGGACCGTGTCCCGCTGGAGCGCCCACGGCCGCGCGGAGAACTGGATCAGCAGCAGCGTCCGGGTGACGGGGTTGCCGGTCAGGAAGGGCAGCAGCGGGCGGATCAGGTTCACGAGGGCGATCGACGCGCCGACCGAGCCCTTGAAGAACCGCTTCGTGCCGGTCCCCCAGAACCCGCCCGGGTCCAGCGCGACGACCTTGCCGACGACGCCGCCACCGCGCCGGGCGAGCTCGACCGCCAAGCGCGCGCCCATCGAGCTGCCGACGACGTCCACGCCGCGCAGCCCCTGGGCCTCGATGAAGCCCGTGACGGCGTCCGCGTAGGCCGGGATGGTGGCCTCGCCCGGGAGCGGCGGCGTGTCGCCGAAGCCCGGCAGGTCGATCGCGATGACCTCGCGGTGCTGCGCGAGCTCGTCGATGATCGGATCGAACGAGCCGCGGCTCCCGGCGAGTCCGTGGATGAGCAGGAGGGGCGGGCCGCTGCCCGTGCGCTTGTGGTTCAGGTCCATCCTCCGAACGTACTTGACACCGTGTCGCGCGCCCCCGGAGTTGGCGCTCAGAAGATCGCGTACTCGCGGACGACCGGGGCCAGGCGGCGGTCGTCGAACAGCAGCGACAACAGGCCGCTCTGCAGCTGGGCGGCCAGGGACCGCAGCTCGGTGAACGCCACTGACCGCGCCGCTCCGTCGTCCGTCAGCTCGATCAGGTGGCGGCGGACCTCGGGGTCGCCGAGCAGGGTGAGGACCCGGTCGTACGCGGCCAGCACGCGGATGCCGAGGTCGATCGCGTCGTAGCGCAGGAAGGCCGCGGCGATCCGGTCGGTCGCCGGAGCGGCGAAGTCCGCCGCCAGCGCGTCGAGCATCTCGTGCGCCTGCAGGCGGTGGCACTCCAGGATCGGCAGCAGGCCGCTGGCGAACAGCAGCTTGCGGGACGTGCGCAGCTTGGCCGCCCGCAGGCCCCAGCCGTCCCCGCCGCGGCTGCGGTCCTTGCCCTCGAAGTCGACCGTGATGGTCCGCCAGTAGCGGACGATGTCGTTGAGGAAAAACCGCGGCGGCCGGTAGTCGCGCGAGCGGTCGTCCAGGTACCCGGCGAGCACCGCACGGCGCGCCGCCGACCAGGCGGGTTGCCCGGTCACCGCGACCGACTCGAGGACCAGCAGCATCCGCCGCGTGAAGTTCGCGTTCGTGTCCGCCGCCAGGCCGATCTGGTCGCGGAGGTCGTCGCGGAAGGCGACCGTGCCGAACAGGCCCTCGGTGCCCGGCGGGACCTCGTCGAGCGCCAGCGCGACGGCGGCGGGCAGCGGCTGCACCTGGGGACGGGCGGGGCCGTCCACCAGGACCCACCAGTCGTCGTCGCTCGCGCTCGTGACCTCGCCGCGGCCCCACGACCCACACAGGACGACCGCCGTGTCGCGGTCGTGCGGCAGCCCGCGCAGCGCGGTGCGGCGCGCGTCGAGCCGCGTGGCGGTCAGCGCCCGGGCGGCGAACAGCGTCGGCAGGTCGGTCCCGGCCCGCTCGGCCAGGCGCACGAGCGCACCGGCGGCCGGCTCGGCGGCCAGGGGGGTGTCGGGGACGGACATCCGTCCGCTGTTCGGCCCGCCCGCCGGCTTTCCTCGCCCTGCACCGCGGCGTGCGCGGCCGGGGGCCTAGCGGCCGAAGAGCTTCTTGCGTGCCGGCCGGCCGCCGCCGGAGCCGCCGAAGTAGCCCTCGATGACGGGCATCAGGCCCTTGTACGTCCGGCCGCCGCCCATGTCCCCGCGGGCGGTCATCGTCCACGAGTCGCCGGCCCGCTCGAGCGTCGCGAGGACGACGCCCTTGTGCTGGCCGAACGGCGACGAGCCGCCGCTGATGCTCTTCTGCGTGGAGAGGTCGTAGCGGACCGCCTCGCTGCCGCTGCCGTCCAGCAGTCGGCAGAACGCGTTGGCGACCTCGGAGAACTTCTGCCCGCCGAACGAGTTGACCGTGAACGCGAGCATGTGCACGTTGGCCGGGACGCTCGCCAGGTCGACCTTGATGACCTCGTCGTCGCCGTCGCCCTCACCGGTGAGGTTGTCCCCGGAGTGGATGATGCTGCCGTCCTTGCTCTTCAGGTGCATGAAGTAGACGGCCTCGACCTTCGCGCCGCTGGAGTCGAGCATCACGCAGCCCGCGTCGAGGTCGATGCTCTTGCCGCTCGCGGCCGGGTCCCAGCCGAGCCCCATCGTGACCTTGGTCAGCGCGCGGCCGTTCTTGCGCAGCGTCACGCCCTCGCCCTTGGTGAGCTTGACCGCGCCGGCGCTCGGCAGGTCGGGCTTGGTGAGGTCGACGCCGCCGCCGCCGGAGGGGGCCGGGGTCTTGCTGTACGACGGCGGGGCGGACGGGGTGGGCGCCGGGGTCGCGGCCGGTGGCGGCGGCGGGACCGCGGCCGCCCGCGGCGGGGCCGGCGGCGGGGCGGCGGCCGGGGCCGGCGCCGGATCGCCGGACGTCTCGATCCCGTGGACGCTCAGCAGCTTCGCGAGGCCGGCCGCGTAGCCGTCCCCCAGCGCCCGGACCTTCCAGGTGCCGCCGCGCTGGTACAGCTCGATGAGCTGCACGGTCGCGAACGCCGGCGGGCGGTCGAAGCGCACGCTGGCGGCGGGGGCGCCGTCGGCCGTGATGCTGACGCTGACGCCACCGGTCTGGTCGATGGTCGGCGCGGTGTCCGCGTTGGCGACGACGAGCACGCGCTCGACCGCCGGCGGCAGCGACGTCAGGTCGACGGTGACGCGGTCGGCGGCCGGGTCCAGGCGGACCGCGCCGCCGGCGCAGACGGGCTGGCTGAAGAGCGCGACGCCGCTGTCGCCGTCCGCCTTGTCGCTCGCGTCGAGCAGGATGCAGATGACGTCGGCGTGCTGCCGGTCGTAGGTGACGGCGACCTCGATGCGGCCGGCGGGGGGCAGGGCGGCGTTCGAGCCGGGAGTGAGCACGGTCACCCGCCGGACTCTAACGCGGGGCGAGCGGCTACCCGCCGATTGGGCCGCTCAGCCGGCGGGCGCTTCGAGCAGCCACGGCACGTCGACGCAGCGGCGCAGCACCGGGCGGAAGCGCTCGGCGTCGTCGGCGGTCAGCGGGACGTGCTCGCCGTCCACCAGCGACGAGACGTGCAGCTGGCGCAGGCGCGCGCCGAAGCAGTCCAGCAGCTCGTGAGCGAGCTCCATCGACGGGTCGACCGCGGTGACGTGCGCGACGTCGAGGCAGAACCCCGCCTCGGGCAGGAGGGCGAACAGCGGCTGCAGGTCGGCCGGCGTCTGGCCGGCGGCCTTGCGCGCGTCCATGTTCTCGATCACGAGCCGGCTGCCGACCCGCGCATAGGCCGCGGGGTCGCGCAGGACGTCGGGGTGTACGACGATCGAGCGGACGGCGGCGGGCAGCCCGGCCAGGCGGGCGATCAGGGCCGGCTCGTCCTCGTCGAGCTCCTTGACGGGGGCGTGGACGCTGAGGTAGCGGAACGGCAGCGGCGGCAGGGTGTGCAGCCAGGCCTCGAGCGTCGCGAACTCGGGCAGCGACAGCGCGGCGAGCTCGGCGGCGAACGGCGAGACGGCGGCCGCGGCGCGGGCCTGGGCGGCCCAGTCGCCCACGTCGCGCAGCCACCCCGTGGAGGCCCCGACCGGATGGTGGGCGCCGAGCACGGTGGCGGGGGATGCGGGGCGGTCGTCCAGGGCGGTCACCATCGGGAGGCGCGAAGCTAGCAACGCCTCCAGACGGAGCGGGCAGGAGTTCCCGCAAGCTGCGGGAAACCGCTGGGCGGGTGGCTACGACAGGCCGGAGCGTGCTTCGCGCACGAGCGTCACGGCCTCGGGGAAGACCGTGGCCATGACCTGGCGGATCTGCTCCGCCTGCTGCTCGGTCGTGCCCTGGATGTTCACGCGGTTGATGGCCGCGACGGTCAGCGAGACCGCGAGCTGGATCGCGTTGTCCGCGCCCACCAGCTTCTGCTGCCCCGCCATGTTCTCCGCGAACTCCGCCATGCGGCGCTGCAGCTCGTCGGGGTCGCCGAACAGTCCTCCGAAGCCTTCCATCACCCCATGGTAGCCGTAGGGTGGCGTGCGGATGACCAAGCTGATCGAGGGCGCGGGCGTGGAGCTCGCCGTGGACGAGCACGGCCCGCCGGAAGGCGCCGTCGTCCTGCTCGTCCACGGGCAGGCGTCGGACGCGCGCGCCTGGCAGCCGGCGGCCCGCGACCTGGCCGCCGGCGGGCTGCGCATCGTCACCTACGACCGCCGTGGCTACGGGCGGTCGGGCGCACCGCAGCCGTACACCGGCACGACGGTCGCGGAGCAGACCGGCGACGCGGTGGCGGTGCTCGACGCCTTCGCCGCAGGACCCGCGGTCGTCGCGGGCGACGGGTTCGGCGCGCTGGTCGCGCTGGACCTCGCGCTGCGGTTCCCCGAACGCGTGCGCGCCCTGGCCTGCGCGGACCCGCCGCTGCTGGCCTTCGTCCCCGACGCCGCGCAGGAGCTGGCGGCGGAGCGCGCGCTGCTGGAGGACGCGCTCCGCGCGGGCGGCCCGGCGGCCGCGGTCGCCCGCTGGCTCGAGGGCCGCACCGACGCCGACGCCGACACCCTGGCGCGCGCGCAGTCGGCGGCGCGGGGGTTCTTCGCGGACTACGCGGGCCTGTCGAGCCTCGCGGTGACCCGTGCGGAGCTCCGTGCCCTTAGCGTCCCTGCGGTGATCACCACCGGACCGCTGACCCCGCCTGGCGTCGTCGCCGCTGCCGACGCGCTGGCCGCGCTGCTGCCCGGCGCCCGGCGCGACCCGGCCGGCGACCTCGCCGGCGCGGTCCGCGCGGTGACGGCATGAGGCGCGCGGCGTCCGTCCTCGCGGCCTGCGTCCTCCTGGCGCTGGCGCCGGCGGGCTGCGGTTCGGACAACGAGGGCGACAGCGGCGCGCCCGGCGTTGTAGCGACCGGGCCGGCCAGCAGCGTTCCCGCGACGCGCGTTCCCGGGGTCTCGGGCAACGTCCCGGTCAACCCGACGCCGCGCCCGCGGTCCGGGACGGTGGCCGTCGCGGCCCTGGGCGACTCGATCACCGCCGGGACGCCGCTCTACGACCCGGACCCGGACGTCCGCAAGCAGATCGGCGACGACCTCGACGAGCGCTCCCAGTGGGAGTACTGGTTCACCGCCGCCCATCCCCGCTACGAGATCCGCAACTGCGGGGTCAACGGCGAGCGGACCGACGAGATCGCCAGGCGCCTGCAGACCTGCGCGGCCGGCGCGAAGGTCCTGGTCGTCCAGGGCGGCATCAACGACATCGCGCAGGGCCGGTCGGTGGAGGACGCCGCGAGGAACCTGCGCGTCATGTACGCGGCGGGCAAGAAGCTCGGGCTGGACGTCTACGGCGTCGAGGTCCTGCCGTGGAACAACGGCTACCCGCAGGCGGCGCCGCTGGTCACCCGGCTCAACACGCTGCTGCGGGCGGCGGCCAAGGCCGAGGGCGTGACCGTCTTCCCGTGGTACGCGGCGCTCGAGGACCCGGAGAACCGGGGGCGCATGCGCGCGGAGCTGACGATCGAGGGCAACCACCCGACGGTCGCCGGCTACAAGAAGCTCGCGGAGGCGATGGAGCTGCCCTGAGTCGCCGGTCCGCGTCGGGCTGACGGGCGGGCGTGCGGGCGTGCGGCTCAGACCCGGCGGCGGGCGATGACGGCGACCGTCCCGCCCCGCCGGCACAGGCCCGCGACCAGTTCGGCGAGGACCGCCAGCGGGATCAGGACGGTCCCGAGCGCGACCGCCGCGAGGTCCCGGGCGTTCACGGGCGCGCTGCGCTTGAGCAGGTGGTAGAGGTAGGACGGCCGGTGCGTGAGGCGGCTGACCCCGGACTCCCACATCCCGTACGGGTTGTGCTCGGCGAGGACGTGCACCGTGCGGACGGTCTCGAACCCGTGCGCGTCCAGCAGGCGCCGCAGCCCGGGCGCGGTGAAGTGGGTGCGGTGGCGCGGCAGGTCGAGGTGGAACCAGACCCGGCCCGACAGGCGCGCCTGCCACGAGGCGAGGTTCGGGCAGCCGACGACCAGCACGCCGCCGGGGCGCAGCCAGGCGTGCAGGACGTCGAGGACCGCGGCCGGGTCGTCGACGTGCTCCAGGACGTGCCACAGCGTGACCGCGTCGGCCTCGCCGTCCGGGCGACCGGCGTCCTCGATCCCGGCGCGCTGGAGCGTCACGCCGTAGCGCGAGCGGGCGGCGTCCACCCCGCGCACCGTCGGCTCCACACCGGTGGCCAGCGGATAGCCCTGGGCGCGCGCGTGGGCGACGAACCGGCCGCGGCCGGCGCCGGCGTCCACGAGGCGCGTCCCGGCAGCCGCCGATCCGCCGCCGGTCGCCCAGCGGACGAGCCGCAGGCGCTGGCGGTCGAACAACCGCAGCAGCGGCGCGGCCAGGGTCGCGCCGCGCGGGGGTGCCGGCGCGTAGTCCCCGGTCTCGTGCAGGTCGACGCCGTCCGGGACCGGGGTCAGCGTGACCGCGGTGCCGCACTCCGGGCAGCGTGCGAGGTCGATGTCCCCGGCGTCGTACGCGGCGCCGGGTGCGGACATCCAGGCGGACGTCGCCGTCCCGCACGCGGGGCAGGCGGGCAGGCCGGCCCCGCCGACGCCGACGCCGACGCCGACGCCGACGCCGGCGGTCGGGACGGACCGGGCCGCGCCGCCGGGCGTGCCGCCGTCGCTGCCCCTGCCACCGCCGGTCATCGGGGCCGGCTCAGCGGACCGCGATCGAGTAGCTGATCCCGTGCGGCGCGAGCGCGTCGAGGAACGACGCGGCGTCGTAGGCCTCGGCCGGGGCCAGCCCGCCGGCCTTGTCGTAGCCCGCTGCGGTCATCAGCTCCGCTGCATGCGCGGTGGTGACCGCGGTGATGCCGTAGATGTCGCTGCCGTGCAGCACGCCGCGGCGGACCGGCCCGCCGTCCGCCGGGGTCGCCTCGCACACGAGCGTGTAGGCGACGGCGCGGCGCGCATCCTCGGCCGGGCCGGCCGGCAGCCGGTCGATGCCCTTCGCCAGCAGCGACCGCAGCGGCGTCTTCAGCAGCAGCCCGATCGCCGGGGTCGTGATCGGGACGACGGACTCCATCAGCGGGTGGGGGGCGAACGTCGCGGCCGTGATCAGCGACGTCACCTGAGCGGTGTCGACATGACGGGGGACCGTGATGACCTCGCCGGCGGGGTAGCGCGCGACGGTCTTCACGCCCAGGCCGGGGCCGTAGTCGAAGGTCCGCCCGAGCGGCTGGCGGACGGGCGCGGGCCGCAGCGCGCCGTCCGTGTAGACGTCCTCCCCGGAGGCGAGCATCAGCAGCGCCGACTTCGCGGTGCCGCGCGTCGCGCCGAAGCCCTGGATCGCGTAGGCGATCGTGAGGTCGCTCAGCGGGCCGGCGCCGGCCGCCGTGACGTTGCACAGCAGGTCGCCCGGCAGGTAGTCGAAGCCCATGCCGCTGACGAGCGCGACGCCGGCGTTGCGGGCGCCGGGTCCGTACTGCTTGACCACGGCCTTGATGAACGGCTGCTCGCCGGTCGTGTCCACGTAGTGCGCCCCGGCCGCGACGGCGGCCTGGACGACGCCGTGCCCGTGCTGGCCGAACGGGCCCGCACACGCGATGACGGCGCCGCAGCCGGCGAACGCGGCGGTCAGCGCGGGGAGGTCGTCGGCCGCGGCGGCGCGCACGGCAGCGCCGGGGTCCAGGCCGTGCTTCGCCGCCACCGCTGCGAGCGCATCCGGCCGGCGGCCGCTGAGGACGACGTCCAGCCCGCGCCGCCGCAGCTCGGCCACGACCAGATCGCCGGTGTAGCCGGTGGCGCCGTAGACGGCGATCGGACGCGTGCTCGGGGCGGTCATCCGCCGTGAGGGTAGTGGAGGGACACACGGGGGGTGGGCGTGTATCACGCGACGCCGCGCCGCCGTCTGCATCATGATCTGTGCTCGCATGGCTGACGCTTCCCTCCCTTCCGTCGACGAGACCCTCGCCTGGGAGTCCGCGCAGAAGACGCGCGCGGGCCTGCTCGCCCTCGTCGCAGGCAACCTCACCCTGTTCGGCGGGATCGCCGCCTCGATCCAGTTCCAGGACTTCCCGAAGGTCTCGGGGCTCGACGGGTTGCGGGACGCCGCCGGCGACAAGCTGAGCCCGGCGCTCGGCGAGGGCCTGCGCACGAGCCAGCTGCTCTTCTACGACGACAAGGCCGTGACGCTGCTGTTCGTGGCGGTCGTGCTGGCGATCGGCTCGGCGTCGATGGCCGGTGTCCTCGGCTACCTGTTCCGGGCGACGCAGGCCCGCAACCCGAACCTCCCGCGGATGGCGCTCTACGGCGCGCTGCTCGGCCCGATCCTGCTGGGCGTCTCCGAGCTCGCGCTGCAGATCGGGATCAGCGTCAAGGCCGGGGAGTTCGTCGACGGCAAGGACTACTCGACCGAAGCGGCCCACGATGCGCTGCAGGGCGGAGTCGTCCTCGCCGCGCAGGTCCTGCGCCAGGCCGGCGTCCTGCTGATGGCCTTCTCGCTCGTGCTGCTGAGCCTGAACGCGATGCGCGTCGGCCTGCTCACGCGGTTCATGGGGATCCTGGGCATCATCGTCGGCGCCCTGTTCGTCATCCCGATCGGGGGGAACCTCCCGGTCGTGCAGTGCTTCTGGCTGATCGCGATCGGCTTCCTGATCATGGACCGCTGGCCCGGTGCGGTCGGCCGTCCGCCCGCGTGGACGACCGGCAAGTCCGAGCCGTGGCCGACCCAGCAGGAGCTCCGCGAGCAGAAGGCGCTCGCCGGCGCGGCGGCGCGGGGCGCGGACCCGGACACGGACTCCGGCTCCGAGGACTCCGGCGACGGCGAATCCGTCGATCTCGGCAAGCGCTCGTCGGGCCCGCAGACCGGGACGGATGGCCTGCCCGGCACGGCCGCCCGTCGCCCGGACGGCGTGCCGCACTCGGCCTCGAAGAAGCGGAAGAACCGCAAGCGGCGCTGACCGGGCCGCGCCCGGCCGCAACGTTGCCGCAACGCGGGGCGCGGGTAGGCTCCGCGCATGGCCGCCAGCACGAACGAGACCGCACTGCAGACACGCCTCGGGGAGCTTCTGGAGCAGGAGCGCTTCCCGCCCCCGGTGCCCTTCGCGGGCTCCGCGCTGATCTCCGACTCCTCCGTCCACGACGCCGCCGCCGCCGACCCCGCCGCCTGGTGGCTCGAGCAGGCGCGCGAGATCCTCGACTGGGACGTCGTCCCCGAGCAGGGGCTCGACGACTCGGCGCCCCCGTTCTACAAGTGGTTCGCGGACGGGAAGCTGAACGCGTCGGCGCAGTGCCTGGACCGCCACGTGGATGCGGGCCACGGCTCGCGCGTGGCGTTCCACTGGTACGGCGAGGAGGGCGAGACGCGGGACATCACGTACGCCGAGCTGCTGGCGGACGTGCAGCGGATGGCGAACGCGCTGCTCGCACGGGGCGTCAAGGCGGGGGACGTGGTCGGGATCTTCCTGCCGATGATCCCCGAGGTCCTCGTCGCGATCCTCGCCTGCGCCCGGATCGGCGCGCCGCACAACGTCGTCTTCGGCGGCTTCAGCGCCGGGTCCGTGCGGGAGCGGATGGAGGTGTCGCAGGCGAAGGCGCTGATCACGGTCGACGGCGCGCGGCGCAAGGGCAAGACGGCGCCGGTGAAGGCGTCGGTCGACGAGGTGATCGGCGACGTCGCGTCCCTGGAGACGATCTTCGTCGTGCAGCACACCGGGATCGACGTGGAGATGCAGGACGGCCGCGACGTGTGGGTGCACGAGGCGATGGCGGCCGCCGACCCCGAGTGTCCCGCCGAGGCGTTCGACGCCGAGCACCCGCTGTTCATCCTCTACTCGTCCGGGTCGACGGCGGCGCCGAAGGGCATCCTGCACTCGACCGCCGGCTACATGACCGGCGTGACGTGGACGCACCGCAACGTCTTCGACCTGCGGCCGGAGGAGGACGTCTGGTTCTGCAGCGCCGATGTCGGCTGGATCACCGGCCACTCGTACATCGTGTACGGCCCGCTGAGCAACGGCGTGACGTCGGTGATGTACGAGGGTGCCCCGGACTATCCGCACAAGGGGATCTGGTGGGAGCTGTGCGAGAAGTCGCAGGCGACGGTCTTCTACACCGCGCCGACGGCGATCCGCGCCTGCATGAAGTGGGGCGCCGAGCACGTCGAGAAGGCGGACCTCTCCAAGCTGCGGCTGCTGGGGTCGGTCGGCGAGCCGATCAATCCCAAGGCGTGGCTCTGGTACTGGGAGGTCGTCGGCGGCGGGCGCTGCCCGGTCGTCGACACGTGGTGGCAGACCGAGACCGGCGCGATCATGATCACGACGCTCCCGGGCGCGCAGGACGCGAAGCCCGGGTCGGCCGGGACGACGCTGCCGGGGGTCGCCGCCGCGGTCGTGGACGAGGAGGGCAACGAGGTCCCGCGCGGCGAGCAGGGCCTGCTGACGCTCACCCAGCCGTGGCCGGCGATGCTGCGGACCCTGTACGGGGACGACGACCGCTACGTGTCGACCTACTGGGAGAAGTTCGGCGCGACGACCTACCTCGTGGGGGACGCGTCGCGGCAGGACGAGGAGGGCTACGTCTCGATCATCGGCCGCATCGACGACGTCATCAACGTCTCCGGCCACCGGCTGTCGACCGCCGAGGTCGAGTCGGCGCTCGTCTCCCACCCGCAGGTCGCCGAGGCCGCGGTCATCGGGCAGGCCGACGAGGACACCGGGCAGTCGATCGCGGCGTTCGTGACGCTCGAGGGGGACCTGGCGGGGGACGACGAGATGGTCGGCGTCCTGCGCGAGCACGTCGCCGCGCGGATCGGGAAGCTCGCGCGGCCGAAGCGCATCCTGTGGGCCGACGACCTGCCCAAGACGCGGTCGGGCAAGATCATGCGGCGGCTGCTGCGGGACATCGCCGAGGGCCGCGCGCTGGGCGACGTGACCACGCTGCGCGACCCGGACGTGATGAAGGAGCTCGAGTCGCAGGTGAAGGCAGCGCAGGCCGCCGAGGGCTGAGCGCGTGGACGCGGGGGCGCTCCTCGACCGCTGCGACGCGGCGCTCGGGGCGCGTGGCCTCCGTGGCCACCGGTGGCCGTGGCTCCGGGACGACGACGGGGAGCCCGTCGTGGTCGACGCGTTCTGGCCGGACGACGCGCTGGCGGTGGTGCTCGTCGATCCACCGGCCTCGCCGGCGTGGGTGACGGCCGCCGAGACCGCTGCGGTGCGCGGGATCACGGTCGTCGGCCTGCCGCCGACGCTGGCCGGCGACAGCGACGAGCGGCTGCTGCGGATGGTGCTGCTGCTGGAGCCGCGGGCGTCGCGCTCGTCGCTGACCGCGGAGGGGGCGGCGTTCTGGCAACGCTCCGAGCCGACGGTCGTCGGGGTGTTCATGGGGGACCTCGATCCGCGGCTGACGGCAGATTGGGAGGACCTCGACGACGACGAGGACGACTTCGACGCCTTCGACCTCGGGGATGACGAAGACGAGGACGGGGACGGGGACGAGGACGACGACTGGGACACGCCGCGGGTCGAGCTGGGCTGGCGGACGCGGCCGCTGGCGCTGGCGGCGCTGGGGGCCGTCGCGCTGGCCAACCGGGCGTTCGCGGACGGCATGCCGGGCCGCCTCGACCCGGTCGCGTTGCAGCTGCTGGTGGCGGTCGCGGTCGCCGAGGGGGACGCGTCCGGCGGACCGGCCGACGACCTCGCCGGGCTGGCGGCGCGGCTCGGCGTCCGCTGGCCGGCGGAGCTGCGCCACGTGCAGGAGGACCTGGTCCAGGCGCGGCTGATCGTCGCCACGCCGCCGTTCGACGACGGCGACCTCGAGCCGCCGTCTCTCACCGAGGCCGGGCGTGAGGTCGTCGAGCGCTGGCTCGCCCAGGTCGCGCCGCTGTTCCGCGACTGGCCGCCGGAGCATCCGGGCGTGGATGACGCAGTCGGCTGACCGGGCGGGGGCGTCCGCGCCGGGTGAATGTGGATTCACGGGGGTGGGAGCCGTGCGGTCCGCCAGTGGTGCCCCACATGGCGGTGAATGACGATTCACCGGGGTGGGAGCCGTGCGATCCGCCGGCGGGACCCCCTTCGGCGGTGAATGTGGATTCACCGGGGTCGGAGCCGTGCGATCCGCCAGTGGTGCCCCCCCATGGGCGGTGAATGTCGATTCAC
The DNA here is from genome assembly GCF_040581415.1 of Paraconexibacter sp. AEG42_29. Lineage (NCBI taxonomy): Bacteria > Bacillati > Actinomycetota > Thermoleophilia > Solirubrobacterales > Paraconexibacteraceae > Paraconexibacter > Paraconexibacter sp. AEG42_29. Next base: position 647,516 of record NZ_CP114014.1, read on the forward strand.
CGGGGTCGGAGCCGTGCGATCCGCCAGTGAGCACGCACGCCGGAGACGCCTGCGGTCTCGCGTCCGGCCCTCAGCGGCCGACCGCGTGGTGGATCAGTTCGCCGCGAGCACGGCCAGGAGCACCGCGACCTCGGTGACGACCACCGTCGCCCCGAGCGTGTCGCCGGTGTATCCGCCGACCGCGACCTCGGCCCACAGGCCGGCCGCCGCGACCGCGACGACCGCGGCCAGGATCGCCGCGACGCCCGCACCGAACCCGCAGGCGACGAACGTGACGACGACGGCCGTCCCCGCGCCCGCCAGAACAGCGGTCGACGTCGGGGCGAACGCCGCGCCCAGCCCGTCGCGCCGGGCGGACGGCGTGCGGTAGGCGTGCGCCAGCACCGCCCAGCGGCCGAGCGCGGCGCTCGCGATGAGCGCCCCCGCCGCGTCGCGGGTCGACAGCTGCGCGAGCGTGGTGGTGGTCAGCAACAGCCAGAACCCGAGGGCGAGCGTCCCGAAGCTGCCGATGGCCGAGTCCCGCATGACCTCCAGGCGGCGCGCGCGGTCACCGCGGACGCCGAGCCCGTCGGCGCAGTCCGCGAGGCCGTCCTGGTGCAGGCCGCCGGTGAGGACCGTGGTCGCGAGGACCGCGAGGATCGCCGCGGCGAGCGCGCCCAGAGACGGCCGGGCCGCGGTCAGGACGAGTGCCCCCACACCGCCGATCGCCGCGCCGACGATCGCGTAGAAGGTCGGCGCGAGGTCGCGTCCGTGCGGACCGGTTCGAAGCGGGACGATCGTGAGGAACGTGACGGCGTGCAGCAGTCCGCCCGCCCAGCCGGGGGCGGGCTCGGGGCCGGCGATGCCGGGTCCGCCGGGCGGTGAGGACGCTGAGGGGTGCGGCCCGATGTCGGCCTGGCCGTCCTTGGCCAGCGCGTGGGGCGCGGACTCAGGGTGGGCCTGCGCGTCGGGACCGCCCTCGCGGCCGGCCGCGAGCGGCGCGGACGGTGGGGGGTGGGGACCCGGGTCGGCTCTGTCGTCCTTGCCGGGCGCGGGGTGCGCGGATCCGGGAGGGGCCTGCGCGTCGGGACCGCCCTCGCCCCCGGCCGCGAGCGGCGAGGACGCCGGCTGGGCCTTGGAGTCCGTGTCGCTGGGCCCGCCGGGTGCCCGCGGCGACGGCGCCGGCCGGGCCTCGGCGTCGGCGGCCGCCCCGCGGTCGGTGGCGACCGGCCGGGACGGACCAGGAACGCCGGGCGCCGCCGCGCGCTCGCCCGTCGGCTCCGCGCCCGTCGGCTCCGCGCCCGCCGGTCGTCCCCCGATCGCCTCCCGGGGTACCACCGGCCTGTCCGGCGACCGGTCAGGCGCGGGCTGTCCGGCGCTCGGGGGCGCCGGCGGGACCTCGGGTGCGGCGTCCCGCGTCGGCGTGGGCTGACGACGGGTGGGCGCGTCCGCGGGGTCGTCGACCGGTGCGGGGTCGTCGCCGCCCGGCCTGGTCGCGGGCTCGCCGCCGTCGCCGGCCCGCGTCCCACTCGCGGGATCGTTGCCGCCGGACCTCGTCCCAAGGCGCGGACGCGGCCGGCCGGGGATCCACGACCGCGCGCGAGCGGGTGTGTCCGCGGGCGGGACGGGTTCGTCGTCCGGCGACGGCGGGTCGGGCCGGCCGTCGTCCTCCGGCTGCGGGCCCGACCAGAGTCCACCGCCGCTCATGCGCCCGCCCCGTCGGCCGGGGTCACGCCCGCGTCGGCGAACGTCGCCATGTCGCGGTGCAGGGCGCCGGCCGCCTCGATCATCGGCAGCGCCAGCAGCCCGCCGGACGCCTCACCCAGGCGCAGCCGCAGGTTCAGCAGCGGCTCGAGGCCGAGCTCCGCCAGGACGAGGTCGTGGCCCAGCTCCGCGGACCGGTGACCCGCGACCAGGACCTCGCCCGCGAGCGGGTCAAGCCGGATGGCGGCGAGGGCGGCCGCGCCGACCGCATAGCCGTCGAGGACGACGGGCAGCCCGCGGCGGGCGGCCTCGAGGATCGCGCCGGTGAGCGCGGCGAGCTCGAGCCCGCCGACCGCGAGCAGCGCCGCCCGGGGGGAGGCCCCCGCGTCGGGGTGGCGGGCGAGGGCCGCCGTGACGACCGCCCGCTTGCGGTCCAGGCCGGCCGCGTCCATGCCGGTCCCGCGGCCGACCGTCACATCCGGCGAGGCGCCGGTGAGCGCGGTCACGAGGGCGGCGGTCGTCGCGGTGTTCCCGATGCCGATCTCGCCCAGGACGAGGCAGTCGGCGTGGCCACCGGAGGCCAGCTCGCCCGCCAGGCGCGCGCCGGCGTCGAGCGCGCGGTTCAGCTGCGCGTCGGTCAGGGCGGGCCCGTCCAGCATGTCGGCGCTGCCGCGCGCGACCTTCTCGTCCCGGACCCCGGGCGGGGTGGGTCCGGCCAGGCCCAGGTCGGCAATCAGGAGCGGGTGCCCGCCGCGCCGGGCCAGGACGCCGACCGCGGACTCCCCACGGGCCGCGGCCGCAGTCACCTGCGTGGAGACCTCGCTCGCGAACAGGCTCGTGCCGTGGGTGGTGTGGCCGTGGTCGGCCGCGCACACGAGGACGCCGGCCCGCAGCGGTGCGGGCGGCGGCGCGCCGGTGATCGAGGCCCAGCGCTCGACGACGGCCTCGAGCGCCCCCAGGGAGCCGGCGGGCTTGATCAGCTGATCGCTGCGATCGCGGGCGGCGATCGCCGCCAGCCGGTTCGGGGTCGCCGTCGCGGCCGTGCTCGCGGTCACGGGCGGGACGGGACGGCCGGGCACGTGGCGGTTCGCGGCCGGGGTCACGTCGCGATCGTCCCAGCGCTCGTGCATGACGACGTCGTCCAGGCTCATCCGCTGCGACCAGCCGGCCGACTCGAGGCCCGGGCGGACCGGGCGCTCGTCGGGCCAGCCGACGGCGAGGTACGCCATCGGGTCGACGCGGCCCGGTATGCCGAGCAGGTCCCGCAGGTCCTGCGGGCGGTAGTAGCTGACCCAGCCGACGCCGAGGCCCTCGGCCCGCGCGGCGAGCCAGAGGTTCTGGATGGCGCACGCCGCCGAGTAGACGTCGGTCTCGGGGATCGTCCCGCGGCCCAGGATCTCGGCCTCCGGGTCGCCGTGGTCGCAGCACAGGACGATGCCGAGCGGCGCCTCGACGACACCTTCGATCTTCTGGTCCAGGAAGTGCCGCGCGCGCTCGTCGAAGCGGTCGGCCTGCAGCACCCGCTCGCGCTGCGCGAGGCGGCGGACGGCGCTGCGGGTCGCGATGTCGGCCACGACGATGATCCGCCACGGCTGCATCAGGCCCACCGATGGCGCCCGGTGCGCCGCTTCGAGCACACGCTGCAGGACGTCGCCCGGGACCGGGTCGGGGCGAAACCGCCGGATGTCCCGCCGCTCGGCGATGACGCGGTGCACGATCGCGCGCTCGTCCGCGGTGTAGCGCCAGCCGTGCGGGTCGGCCGCGCGCTCGGCGGCCCGGGAGGCGTCGAAGCCCTCCGGCGTCTCCGGTCGCGGTAGGTGGTCGGTGGCCACGCACCGGAGGGTAGACGGGCCGCCCGGCCCGCGCCGCGCCGGCCCTCAGCCGGGGAGCAGCAGCGTCAGCGCGGATTCCAGGACGACGAAGCCGCGGTCGACGTACAGCGTCTGCGCCGGGTTGCCGTCGGTGACCGCCAAACCGACCTGGATGCCGCCCACGTCCCGGACCGCCGCGACGGCGTGGTCCAGGAGCAGGCTGCCCAGGCCGCGTGTCGCCGGGCCGGGGCGGCGGAAGATGTCCGTGATCCACGGTCCGGACGCGGGGCGGTCGTTCACGAACACCGCGCCGAGCGGGCTGGCGTCCGCGCCGATCGCCATCCGGGTCGCGGGATGGAGGGGCCCGGTGACGAGGCCGTCGGCGATGCGCTGCAGCTCCGCGAGCGCGCTCGCAGCGGTCTCGCCGGGACGCGCGTCCGGGTGGCCGGCGGGGTACGCGGCCAGGTTCGGCTCGCCGAGACCGGCCGGGAGCTCGCGCGGGTCGAGCGCGGCGACGGTGACGCCGGGCGGGGCGGGCGCCGGGGGACGGGGCGGGACGCGCGCGAGGTCGAGCCGCATCACGTGGGCATGCCGGCGCAGCGTGGCGCCCGCGGCCAGGAGCGCGTCCCCGAGCGGGCCGGGATGCACCGCGACCAGCCAGCCGGGGAACGTGTCGACGGCAGCGGCGGCGACCACGTGCGGCGCGGCGCCGTCGCGCGGTCGCAGCCGGTCGGCGAGCGGGAGCCCGTCGCGCGTTCCGCGCACGTACGTGGCGCAGGCCACGCCGTCGGGTCCGGCCAGCACGGTCCGCGCAGTCACGCCGGACAGCCTGGCAGCTGCGGGCGACGTCGACCCCGGGTTCCGGCCCCCGGACGAGGCCCGAGCTCCTGCTGACACCGCGTCACCCGCGGCGCTTCCGGTGACCCGTCGTTCCGGCCCCGCCACGGTGGTCGATCTCCTGATGACGCTGCGTCAGCGCGCTGTCGTCCTTCGGGCACGGGACGCCGCAGGGCGGCCGGTAACATGCCCGGCACTACCGCGTGGCGGCGTGAGGAACCCGGCGAGACTCCGGGACGGTCGCGCCACTGTGTCCCGGACGGGTTCTGCGTTCCGGGGAGTCAGGAACTCCTGCCGCCGCGACCAAGCCCTCGACGCGAACGGGACGCGAGATCCCGTGGAGGACCGTTCAGATGGACTTCACCCCGACGTGAGGCGCCTGCTCCTCGTCCGGCATGCGGCGACGCCTGCCACGCGCACGCTCACGTTCCCGGCGGACGAAGCGCTCGACGCCCGCGGGCTGACCGATGCGGCGGCGCTCGCCCGCGCGCTGCCGGCCGACCCGGGCGAGGTCCTGTGCAGCCCGGCCGGACGCTGTCGGCAGACCGTCACGGCGGCCGGGCTGGCGACGCCCGTCGTCGACGCGCGGCTCGCCGAGGGTGACTTCGGCACCTGGGCGGGCCGCACGCTCGAGGAGATCCACGCGGACGACCTCGCCGCCGCGACGGCGTGGATGACCGACCCGGACGCCGCCCCGCACGGGGGCGAGTCGCTCACGACCTTCAGCGCGCGCGTGGGCGAGTGGCTCGACGAGCAGGGGCAGCTGGACGGCCGGGCGGTGGCCGTCACGCACGGCGGGGTCATCAAGGCGGCCATCGTCCGCGCGCTCGGCGCGCCGGTCATGAGCTTCTGGCGGGTCGACGTCGCCCCGCTCTCGATCACGACGCTGCACGCTCACCAGGGCCGCTGGACGGTGGTGCGGACCAACGCGCTCACGGCGACCAAGCGCGTCGGCGCCCCGGCCGCTGCCGCCCAGGCCCCCGGTCTCGCGCTCGGGTCTGCCGGTGTCCGGCCGGCCGACCAGGGGGTCGACCGATGACCGGCGCAGGACTCGCGGGCGGGTACGTCGCCGACCTCCTCCTCGGCGACCCCGCGCGCCGGCACCCGGTTGCGGGCTTCGGGCAGGCGGCGTTGCGCGCGGAGGCCGCGCTGTACGCGCCGTCCCGGCCGCGAGGCGTCGTCTACGCCGGCGTCCTCGTCGGCGGCGCCGCCGCAGCCGGCGCCCTCGCGGGACGGACCGGCGCGGCACTCGGCGGCGCGCTGGGTGGGGACGCCGGGCGCCGCCGCGGGGCGACCGCGGTCCTGGCCGCCGTCACCTGGGGCGCACTCGGCGGGCGCTCGCTCACGCGGGTCGCGGGGCGGCTGGCGGACGACCTCGAGCGCAGCGACCTGGCTGCGGCCCGCACGACGCTGCCGTCGCTCTGCGGGCGCGACCCCGAGGCGCTCGACGCGGACGGCCTGGCGCGCGCGGCCCTCGAGTCGGTCGCCGAGAACACCAGCGACGCGGTCGTCGGCGCGCTCTTCTGGGGGGCCGTCGCCGGCCCGGGAGGGGTGGCGGCGTACCGCGCGGCCAACACGCTCGACGCGATGGTCGGCCACCGCAGCGACCGCTACCGCGAGTTCGGCTGGGCCGCGGCCAAGCTGGACGACGCGCTGAACTGGCCACCGGCCCGCCTCGCCGCGGGCCTCACCGCTGTCTGTGCGCCCGTGGTTGGCGGGGCGCCCGACACGACGCTGGAGACCGTCCTGCGCGACGGCGCCAAGCACCCGTCCCCCAACGCGGGCCGGGTCGAGTCCGCGTTCGCGGGGGCACTCGGCGTCCGGCTCGGCGGTCCGCTGGCCTACGCGGGCCGCGACGAGATCCGCCCGACGATGGGGGACGGTCGCGCGCCGACGGCTACCGACGTGCACCGCGCGACCCGCCTGAGCCTCGCGGTCGGCGCCGCGGCGACCATCGCGTGCGCGGCCGCCCGCACGCTCATCGTCCGCCTCCGGACGCCGAAACCCGTTGTTCGTCACCCAGTCCGATGGAGAACGGGTCTCGGCGCGAAACGGGGCGGAACATGAAGGGGGCCGTGCTCGTCGCCGGGACCCACAGCGACGCCGGCAAGTCGCTCGTGACCGCCGGCCTATGCCGCTGGCTGAAGCGCCGGGGCGTCAGCGTCGCGCCGTTCAAGGCGCAGAACATGGCGCTGAACTCGGTCGTCGCCCGCGGCGGCTTCGAGATCGGGCGCGCGCAGGCGATGCAGGCCGCGGCCGCGGGGATCGCGCCCGAGGTCGCCATGAACCCGATCCTTATCAAGCCGTCCGGCGACCGTCACTCGCAGGTCATCGTCATGGGCAAGCCCTACGCGGACGTCGGGGCGACGACCTACCAGGGGCTGAAGGACGAGCTGCGGCCGATCGTCGCCGACGCCCTGAATGACCTCCGCACCCGCTACGACGTCGTCGTCTGCGAGGGCGCCGGCTCGCCTGCGGAGATCAACCTCCGCGCCGCGGACCTCACGAACATGGGCCTCGCCCGCGCCGCCGACCTGCCCGTGATTCTTGTCGGCGACATCGACCGCGGCGGCGTGTTCGCCTCGCTGCTCGGGACCGTCGCCGCGCTCGAGCCCGCCGACCAGCGCCACATCGCGGGCTTTGTCATCAACAAGTTCCGCGGGGACGCGTCGATCCTCGCGCCGGGCCTGGAGCAGATCAGCGCGCTCACCGGCCGCCCGATGTTCGGCGTGCTGCCGTTCGCGGAGAACCTGACGATCGACGCCGAGGACTCGCTCGCGATCGCGGCACCCCGCCAGGATGTCGACGGCGGCACCGGGACCCTGGACGTGGCGGTGGTGCGGCTCAGGTGGATGTCGAACTTCACCGACCTCGACGCCCTCGCCCGTGAGCCCGGCGTCCGCGTCCGCTTCACCCGCAGCCCCGTCGACATCGAGCGCGCGGACCTCGTCGTCGTCCCCGGCACCAAGGCCACCGTGCAGGACCTGCAGCGCCTGCGGGACGACGGCCTGGACCTCGCCCTGCAGCAGCGGGCGGCCACGGGCGACCCGATCCTCGGCGTCTGCGGCGGCTACCAGCTGCTCGGCGAGCACATCTCCGACGACGTGGAGTCCAGAGCCGGAGCGGTCGCGGGCCTGGGCATCCTCCCGATCACCACGCCGTTCGAGCGCGACAAGGTCCTCGCCAACGTGCACGGTCACAGCGCGTTCCTGCAGAGCGCCGTCGGCGGCTACGAGATCCGCCACGGCCGCCCGCGGCCCACCGACCCGGCAAGCGCGGCGCAGCCCCTGATCGTCCGCAACGACGGCGAGCCCGAGGGCTGCGTCGCCGGCGCGACCATCGGCACGAGCTGGCACGGCCTGCTCGAGCACGACGAAGCGCGCCGCGCGCTCCTGCGCTGGACGGCAGCGCAGCGCGGCCTGCCCTTCGTCCCTGCGACCATCGACTTCCACGCCGAGCGCGAGCGTCAGCTCGACCGCCTCGGCGATCTCATCGAGGACCACCTCGACACCGCCGCGCTGCTCGAGCTGATCGAGCGCGGCGTCCCGACGGACCTTCCCGACCTGCTGCTGGAGCGTGCTGCCACGTGCTGAGATTCATCACGACCGCCGACACCGAGATCCTCGCCACCGCCGCCGCGGTGCGCCGCCTGCCGGACGACTTCCCGGCCGTCCGCTGCGCGAACCCGAAGGGCACGCGTGACATCGATCCGTTCCTGGACCACGTCCTGGAGGACGCGCGCGTTGTCGTCATCCGCGTCCTCGGCGGCCGCCGTGGCTGGCAGGGTGGGGTCGACCGCCTGGCCGAGCGCTGCCGCGAGCAGCGCATCGTCCTGATCGCGCTCGGCGGCGAGTCGGCCCCGGACGCCGAGATGACCGCGCTGTCGACGGCACCGTCGGGCGCCGTCGCCCAGGTCGGCGAGTACCTGTCCAGCGGCGACGTCGACAACATCGAGCAGCTGCTGCGCTTCCTGGCCGACACCTTCCTGCTGGAGGGCTACGGCTTCGAGGAGCCCAAGCCCGTCGAGAAGCTCGGCATCTACCTGCCCGGCCGCGGGGACGTCACGATCGAGGAGGCGCTCGAGGGCCGGGACCCGCAGCGGCCCGTCGTCGGCATCACCTTCTACCGCTCGCACCGCCTGACCGGGAACACCGACTTCATCGACGGCCTCTGCGCGGCGATCGAGCGCAAGGGCGGGCACCCCGTCCCGGTCTGGGCCTACACGATGAAGCGCGACCACGCGGGCGGCGCCGTCCCGGCCCTGGATCTCCTGCGCGGCCACGTCGACGTCCTCATCACGACGATGCTCGCGACCGGCGGCGCCAACGCGGGTGACGCAGCGGGGGACATCGCCGCGGCGGACGGCGGCCACGAGGAGCAGATGGCGTGGGACTCGAGCGCGCTGGAATCGCTGAAGGTCCCCGTGATCCAGGCGCTGTGCGTGACGATGTCCCGCGAGCGCTGGGGCGAGGGTGGCGAGGGGCTGCTGCCGATCGACGCCGCCACGCAGGTCGCGATCCCTGAGTTCGACGGCCGCATCATCGGCGGGCCCATCTGCTTCAAGGAGATGGACGCGACCGACTCGCCGGTCGGCACCGCGGTCCCGCGCTACGTCCCGGACGCCGAGCGTTGCGACCGGCTCGCCGGGCTCGTCATCCGGCACGCCAAGCTGCGGCCCGGCGCCTGGAACGACGACGGTGCCGCGCGGCGGAAGATCGCCGTCGTCCTGACCGCGTTCCCGACCAAGCACGCACGCATCGGCATGGCGGTCGGGCTCGACACGCCGGCGTCTGCGATCGGGCTGCTGCACCAGCTGAAGGCGGACGGCATCGACGTGCAGGACATCCCTGCCGACGGCGACGCGCTGATGCACGAGCTGATCGCCGCGGGTGGGCACGACCCCGAGTTCCTCACCGATCAGCTGCTGCAGGACGCCAAGCTGCGCATCTCGGTCGCCGACTACCTGTCCTGGTACGAGTCGCTCCCCGCCGAGCTGACCGACGACATGGTCGACAAGTGGGGCGAGGCTCCGGGTGACCGCTACCTGGACCAGTCCGACACCGCATCCGACGGCGGCGGGGACCTCGTGGTCGCCGGCGTCGAGTACGGCGACGTCGTCGTCCTCATCCAGCCGCCGCGCGGCTACGGCGACGACCAGGTCGGCATCTACCACGACCCCGAGCTCGCGCCCGCGCACCACTACATGGCGGCCTACCGCTGGCTGAACGCGCACTGGAAGGCGGACGCGATCGTCCACCTCGGCAAGCACGGGACGCTCGAGTGGCTGCCCGGCAAGATGCTCGCGCTCGGCGAGTCGTGCGCCCCCGACGCCGCGCTCGCGGACATGCCGCTGGTCTACCCGTTCGTCGTCAACGACCCCGGCGAGGGCGCGCAGGCCAAGCGTCGCGCGCACGCCGTCGTGATCGACCACCTCGTCCCGCCGATGATGCGCGCGGAGTCCTACGACGAGCTCGCCGACCTCGAGGCGCTGATGGACGAGTACGCGCGCCTGGAGGTGCTGGACCCGTCCAAGCTGCCCGGCCTCGGGGCGGAGATCTGGAAGGCCATCCAGGCCGCGAACCTGCACGAGGACCTGGGCCTCAACGCCGAGCACGAGCCGGACGACGCGGGCACGCTGGTCGAGCATCTCGACGGCTACCTCTGCGAGGTGAAGGACGTCCAGATCAAGGACGGGCTGCACGTGCTGGGCGTCGTCCCGGAGGGTCCGCACCTGCGCGGCCTGGTCGCGGCGATCGGCCGGCACGGCAGCGGTGACGTCCCGGGCCTGCGGCGCGCGGTGGCGGACGCGTTCGGGCTGCACGAGGAGACGCTGGTCGCGGACCCGGGCGTGAAGGTGGACGAGGCGCGATCGCGCGCGCTCATCGACCGCTTCCCCGGTACCGCGTACCGCGGCAGCGACCTGCTCGACCGCCTGGAGGAGGCGCAGCACGCGCTGCTGACGTCGCTCTCGGAGCACGACTGGGACGTGGCGCGCTGCGAGGAGCTGACGCGATCGGTGCTCGGCCGTGAGCACGCCGGCGTGACCTCCGCCCTGCGGTTCGCCGCCGGCCAGATCGTGCCGAAGCTGCTGCAGACGACGGACGAGATGACCAACACCCTGGGCGCGCTGCGCGGGCAGCACGTCCCGGCCGGCCCGTCCGGCGCGCCGACCCGGGGGCGCTTCGACGTCCTGCCGACCGGGCGCAACTTCTACTCGGTCGACCCGCGCGCGCTGCCGTCCGAGCTGTCGTTCGCGACCGGCGTCAAGCTCGCCGACGCCGTCATCGAGCGCTACGTCGCCGACAAGGGCGAGCTGCCGGAGATGGTCGGCCTGGTCGCCTGGGGCACCGCTGCCATGCGGACCCAGGGGGACGACGCCGCGGAGGTGCTCGCGCTGCTCGGCGTGCGGCCGACGTGGCATCCGTCGTCCCGCCGGGTCGTCGGGCTTGAGGTCATCCCGCTCGAGGAGCTGGGCCGGCCGCGCGTCGACGTGACGCTGCGGATCTCCGGCTTCTTCCGCGACGCGTTCCCGCACCTGCTCGGGCTGCTGGACGACGCGGTGACGATGGTCGCGGGGCTGGACGAGCCCGACGAGCAGAACTTCGTCGCCAAGCACGCGCGAGCGGAGGCGGCGTCGCTGGCGTCGTCCCTCGACAAGTCCGCCGCCTGGCGCCGGGCGACCACGCGCATCTTCGGCTCCAAGCCGGGCACGTACGGCGCCGGCCTGATCCAGCTGCTGGAGACGCGCGACTGGCGCGACGACAAGGACCTCGCCGCGGTCTACGAGGCGTGGGGCGGGTTCGCATACGGCCGCGGCCTGGGTGGCGTGGCGGCGGGGGACGCGATGCGCTCCTGCTTCGAGCAGATCGACGTCGCGGTGAAGAACGTCGACTCGCGCGAGCACGACCACCTCGACAGCGACGACTACTACCAGTACCACGGCGGCATGATCGCCACGATCCGGGCGCTGTCGGGGTCCGAGCCGGAGGCGTACCTGGGCGACTCGTCCGACCCCGCCAAGGTCAAGGTCCGCACGCTCGCGGAAGAGACGCGGCGCATCTTCCGCGCCCGCGTCGCGAACCCGCGCTGGATCGGCTCGATGGTCCGCCACGGGTTCAAGGGCGCGGCCGAGCTGGCAGCGACCGTCGACTACCTGTTCGGCTACGACGCGACGACCGACGTGGCCAGCGACTGGATGTACGAGCAGGTCGCCGACAAGTACCTCCTGGACGAGGAGGTCGCCGCGTTCATGGACCAGGCCAACCCGTGGGCGGCGCGGTCGATCGCCGAGAAGCTGCTGGAGGCGGCGGATCGCGGGCTCTGGGCCGAGCCGCCCGCCGAGACGATCGACGCGATCAAGGCGCGGTACCTGTCGCTGGAAGACGCCCTGGAGGGCGCGACTGCATGAGCGCGTCGGTCCCCTATCCGCTGAGCGCCATCGTCGGTCAAGCAGATTTGATCGAGGCCCTGCTGGTCTGCGCCGTCAACCCCGTGGTGGGCGGCGTGCTGGTGCGCGGGGAGCGGGGGACGGCGAAGTCGACGGCGGTGCGCGCGCTCGCGCCGATGCTGGGGGACGGCGCGCCGCTGGTCGACCTGCCGCTGGGCGCGACGCTCGACCGGCTGGTCGGGACGCTCGACCTGCGTGCCGCGCTCGACGGCGAGCACCGGGTGGAGCCGGGTCTGCTGTCGCGGGCCGACGGCGGCGTCCTGTACGTCGACGAGGTCAACCTGCTGCCCGACCACCTGGTCGACGCGCTGCTGGACGCGGCGGCCTCCGGGTCGGTGACGGTCGAGCGGGACGGGGTCTCCGTCGTGCAGGACGCGCGCTTCCTGCTCGTGGGGACGATGAACCCGGAGGAGGGCGAGCTGCGGCCGCAGCTGCTGGACCGGTTCGGGCTGGGCGTGCAGATCGCCGGTCCGCGCGACGCGGCGGTGCGCGCGCAGATCGTCCGGCGGCGGATGGAGTTCGACGCAGGCCCGGCCGCGTTCGCCGCGACGTGGGCGGACGCCGAGCGCACGCTGGCCGTCCGGATCGCGGCGGCACGCGCGGTGGTGGGGCGGGTCCGCATCAGCGAGCGCGAGCTCCTGCGCATCACCCGCGTCTGCGTCGAGCTGGACCTGGACGGGGTTCGCGGCGACCTCGTCTGCGCGCAGGCGGCACGCGCCCTGGCGGCGCTGGACGGCGTGGAGGACGTCGACGCATCCCACGTCGAGCGCGCCGCGCACCTGGCGCTGCGCCACCGTATGCGGCGGGACCCACTGGCGCCGCCGCCGTCGGGCGGTGGCAACGACCCGGCGATCGACGACGCGCTGGAGTCGGCGAACGATGCGGACGACGGTGACGCGGACGACAGCGACGCCCCGGACGCGAGTGGCTCCCCCGACGCGGGCGCGGACGGAAGCCCGGACGCGGATGGGAGCACGAACGCGGACGGCGACCCGGAGACGGACGGCGGCCCGGACACCCCCGCCGACGGTCTGACGACCAATTCTGGTCGTCAGGACGACCAAAACCGGTCGTCAGACGGTGTGGGGGGTGCGCCGCCGCCGTCGTGGGCGCCGGACCCCGACCTCGTCCCGCCCCCGCGTGCCGCACCGCCGCCCTCGGCCGATGGCGACGACCAGCGCCGTCCGCCGCGCCGGCCGACCGTTCCCGCCGCGATGGCCGCGCGCCTGCCGGAGGACGCCCTCGGCCTGACCCGTGGCCGGACGCCGCGCGCCGCCGCGGCCGCTGCCGGCCGCCGCGCACACGACCCCGCCACGCCGTTGCCGAGCGGCCGCGCGCCGGGCGGGAACCTCGCGCACCTCGACAGCCGGCCCGCACGGGACGGCGATCCGATAGCCGTCCTTCCGACGATCCTCGCTGCCCTCCGCGCGGGAGCCGCGTCCCGTTCTCCGCGTCCCGGTGCGGACGAAGGGACGCCGCTGGGCGCTCCGGTCGCCGGGATCCGGCCGTACACCGCCATCGTCGGCGGTGGGCGCGGCGCGCTGCTGTGCCTCGTCGTCGACACCAGCGGCTCGATGGCCGCGCAGCGTCGCCTGGCCCGTGTGAAGGGCGCGCTGGAAGCGGCGCTGCGCCGTGCGTATGCGCGCCGCGACCTCGTCGCCGTGGTCGGCTTCGGCGGCGACGGCGCCCGGACGCACGTCGCGCCCGGGGCACCGCTCGAGCAGGCCGCCGCCGCGTGCCGGGCCCTGCCGGCCGGCGGTCGCACGCCCCTGGCCGCCGGCATCGACCACGCGGCGCAGCTGCTCGAAGCGCTCGCGCGCGACCCCCGGCCGAACCTGGCCGGCCGCGCGCGCGTCGCCGTCCTGCTCACCGACGGTCGCGCGCCCGACCCGGACGGCCACGCCCGTCGCGCCCTCGCCCGGCTCGCGAACGCCGCCGACCGCACCGTCGTCGCCGACCTCGAGGACGGCCCCGTCAGACTGGGACTCGCCGCGGAGCTGGCCCGCGCCGTCGGCGCCGACCTCACCCGCCTCATCACGAACGACCCGCCACGAAGGAACGCCGCGTAATGAGCGACCACACGAAGACCGAACGCCCCGCCGGGTACGTGGCCAAGTGCTCCTTGCGCGGCGCCGCCCCGGACCCCGAGGACGCGCCGATCGAGCGCCAGTTCCGCAAACCGGAGACCGACGCCGAGGCCCTCGCGCGCAACACGGCCCCCGGCGTCGACGTCCCGCACGCGCCCACCGACAGGGGCACCGCCGAGCCCCGCCGCCGCAAGCCGCGCGACAAGCCGCTGCTGATCGTCGTCACGGGCGAGGGCAAGGGGAAGTCCACTGCCGGCTTCGGCATGCTGCTGCGCTCGTGGAACCGCGACTACCGCTGCGGCGTCGTGCAGTTCATCAAGTCGGGCAAGTGGAAGGTCGGCGAGCAGCGCGCCGCCGAGGCGCTCGGCGGCATCGACTGGATGAAGATGGGCGACGGGTGGTCCTGGATCTCGAAGGACATCGTCGAGTCCGCCGACCTCGCCCGCGCCGGCTGGGAGCAGGTCAAGCAGTTCGTTGCCGAGGAGCGCTACGAGTTCCTCATGCTCGACGAGTTCACGTACCCCCTGAAGTGGGGCTGGATCGACGTCGACGAGGTGGTCGACGTCCTGGCGAACCGGCCGGGCTTCCAGCACATCGTCATCACCGGCCGCGACGCACCGCAGGCCCTGATCGACGCCGCGGACCTCGTGTCCGAGGTCACTCTCGTCAAGCACCAGATGGAGCAGGGCATCCGCGGGCAGCAGGGCATCGAATGGTGACCGAGGTCGTCGTCATCCTCGACGGCGCCAGCGAGCGGCCGGACGACACGCGCGAGACCTCGCTCGAGCGCGCGTGCACCCCGACGCTCGACGCGCTGGCCCGCAGCGGCAGCCTGACGCGGCTGCGCACGGTGCCGCTCGGCCTTCCGCCCGGGACCGAGGTCGCGGTCCCGACGCTCCTGGGCTGGACGCCGGACGCGCCGGTCGACCGCGGCGCGATCGAGGCAGCGGCGCACGCGATCGTCGTCCCGTACGGTGCCCGCGCCTGGCGGGTCGACGTCCTCGCCGCCGGCGGCGCTCGCGCCGACGAGGACGCTGCGGTCCGCGCCGCCGTCGCCCTCCGGATGGGGGCGCCCGGACACCAGGTCCACCGCCTCGGCGGCCACCGCCTGCTGGTCGTCGGCCCCGAGCCGTTGCCCGCCGCGGTCCGCGAGCCGACAGGGCTCGACCTGCACGTGTGGCCCGAGGGCCTGCTGGTCCCGGCGACGCTGGACGCCGGCACGGTGATGATCGCGGCCGCCGGCGCGGCGGCCGGTGTCGCACGGCTGATGGGCGCCGAGGTCGTCATCCCCGACGGCGCCACCGGCACCGCCGCCAGCGACCTGGCCGCGAAAGCGGCGGCGGCGATCGCAGCGATCGGCGGCGGCGCTAGCCGTGTCGTCGTCCACATCGGCGGCACCGACGAGGCATCCCACCTGCACGACCAGGCCGCCAAGATCGATGTCCTCGAGCGCGCCGACGAGCTGCTGATCGCCCCCCTCGTGGCCGCGCTGGAGAAGGCCGGCGGCGGCAAGCTGCGCGTCTGCCCCGACCACGGCTGCGACCCGGGAACGGGCCTGCACCTCGCCGACCCCGTGCCGTCCGTGACCTGGTCGCCGGCGACCGCCGCCGAGCATCCCGACGAGCAGCCCCCGCGGCGCCTGACCGAGAACGCCGTCGCGAAGCTGCCGCTCACCGACCTCACCGTCCCCGCCGTTCAGGAGCCTGCCGCGTGATCCCCCGCATCGTCGTCGCCGGCACCAGCTCCGGGGCCGGGAAGACCACCGTCGCCTGCGGCCTCATCGGCGCTCTGCGCGCCCGCGGGCTCAAGGTGCAGGGCTTCAAGGTCGGCCCGGACTACATCGACCCGAGCCACCACGCGCTCGCGTCGGGCCGGCCCGGTCGCAACCTGGACGCGTTTCTGTCCGGGCCCGACCTGATCGCGCCGCTCGTCCGCCACGGCAGCGGCGACGCCGACATCGCCGTCATCGAGGGCGTGATGGGGATGTTCGACGGGGCGTCGGGCCGCGGCGAGCTCGCGTCGACTGCGCACATCGCCAAGCTCCTCGGCGCGCCGGTGCTGCTCGTCCTGGACGCGGCCGCCATGGCCCGCTCGGCGGCGGCGATGGTGCACGGCTTCCGGACCTTCGACCCGGAGGTGAACGTCGCGGGCGTGATCTTCAACAAGGTCGGGTCGGACATCCACGAGCAGCTGCTGCGCGAGGCCGTGGAGGACAGCGGGCTGCCCGTCCTCGGCGCCCTGCGGCGGGACGAGCGGGTGACGACGCCCGAGCGCCACCTCGGCCTCGTCCCGGTGGCCGAGCGCGAGCACGACGCACGCGCGGCCCTCGACGCGCTCGCCGATGCCGCGGCACGATACGTCGACATGGATGCCGTGGTCCGGCTGGCCGGCACGGCGCCCGACACGCCCGGGCCCACCTGGTCGCCGGTCGCGGAGCGCCCGGTCGCGCGGGGGACGCGGATCGCGATCGCCCGCGGTCCCGCGTTCTCCTTCCACTACCAGGAGAACCTCGAGCTGCTCGAGGGTGCCGGGGCGGAGCTCGTCGGCTTCGACCCGATGGTCGACGAGGCGCTGCCGACCGGCGCCGGGGCCCTGGTGCTCGCCGGCGGGTTCCCGGAGATCTTCGGCGCCGAGCTGTCGGCGAACGCGCCGCTGCGGGCGCAGGTCGCCGCGTTCGCCGCGTCGGGCCGGCCGATCCTCGCCGAGTGCGGCGGGCTGCTGTACCTCTGCAGCGAGCTGGACGGGCACGAGATGTGCGGCGTCCTGCCGGCGCGTGCGTTCATGGCGGGACGGCTGACGCTCGGCTACCGCGAGGCGGTCGCCGCGACGGCGACCCCATGGCTGGCGGCCGGCCACGCGCTGCGCGGGCACGAGTTCCACTACTCAAAGGTCGAGTCCCTCGACCCGCGCGCCCAGGCGGCCTGGCAGCTGTCGACGCGGACGTTCGAGCGCCCCGAGGGCGTCGTCAGCGGCGGCGTCCAGGCCGGGTACCTGCACGTGAACTGGGCGGCGTATCCGGAGGTCGCCCACGCCTTCGCCCGCGCGGCCGCGCCGCTCCGCGCCGTGGTCTCGGAGGTCGCGTGAGGAACTCGGGGCCGGCCCCGGGCACCTTCGAGGGGTGTGGCAGCGTCAGCTGTCGGAGAACGACACCTGGTGCTGCCACCCCCCTCGTAACGGCGGCCGCCGGCGGTGCGGTCGGGTGAGCCTGACGGTCGTCACCGGCGGCACGCGGTCCGGCAAGAGCGCCCACGCCGAGCGGCTCGCTGCAGCGAGCGGCCTTCCCGTCCGGTACGTCGCCACCGGCGACGCCTCGATGGGGGACCGCATCGCGGCCCACGTCGCCCGCCGACCGGCGGACTGGACGACGGTGATCGCGGGCCCCGACCTCGCCGTCGTGCTGGGCGGCGCGTCGGCGGCCGCGTCGTGCGTCCTGATCGACGGGCTCGGCCCGTGGATCGCGAGCGCGCTGCACCACGCGGGCGCGTTCGATGACCCCGGCCGCCTTCCGGCCGTCAGCGACGCCGTGCTCACCTCCGTCGACGCGGCCGTGCGCGCGTCCCGTGACGCCGCTGCGGTGATTGTCGTCGCCGAGCAGGCGGGGTCCGGCGTCACGCCCCCCGACCCCGCGTCGCGTGCCTGGGTCGACCTCCTGGGCGCTGCCACCGAGCGCTTCGCGGCCGCGGCGGACGACGTCGTCCTGGTGGTCGCGGGCCGCCCCGTCCCCCTCGCGGGACCGCAGGACGAGGGTGTTGCCGACCACCCGTTCCGCACGGTCGACCCGCGGAGCCGTCCCGGGGCGCGCACCGATGACGCCGATCTGCGCCGCCACGGCGACCGCGACGTGCGCCCCGGGGACGCGGACCATGCCGTGAACGTCGTCGCCGGCGGCCCGCCCGCGTGGCTGCGCGCCGCGCTCGATGCGGCGCTCGACAACGGCGCCGCGCAGTACCCGCGAGAGGACGACGCGATCGCCGCCGTCGCGGCACAGCACGGCCGCGGCACGCGCGAGGTGATCCCGACCAACGGCGGCGCCGAGGCGCTCTGGCTGCTCGGGCCGGCCCTGCGGCCGCGCCTCGCGGCCTGTGTCCACCCGGCCTTCACCGAGTCCGAGGCCGCGCTGCACGCGCACGGGATCCCCGTCGTCCGCGTCCAGCGCGACCCCGAGCGCGGTTTCGCCCTCGAGCCGGAGGCCGTCCCGGACACCGCCGACCTGGTCATCGTCGGCAACCCCGCGTCGCCCAGCGGGACGCTCGACCCGGCGTCGGCGATCCTCGCCCTCCGGCGGCCCGGCCGGATCGTCGTCGTCGACGAGGCGTTCATGGACCTCGTCCCCGGTGAGCCCGGCTCGCTCGCGGGCGAGCCGCTGGACGACGTCATCGTCGTCCGGAGCCTCACGAAGGTGCTGAGCGTCCCCGGCCTGCGTGCCGGGTACGCGCTGGCGCCGCCGCCCGTCGCCGACCGGCTGCGCGCCGTACGCCCGCCGTGGTCCGCCAACGCCCTGGCGCTCGCCGCGCTGCAGGCCGCGGCGGCGAACCCGCACGAGCTGCACGCGATCGCCGAGCGCGCCGCCGGCGAGCGGGCCGACCTCCACGCGCGCCTGCTCGACATCGACGGCGTCCGCGTCTGGCCGGGCGCGGCGAACTTCCTCCTGGTCGGGGTGGACGACGGGCCGCGCGCGGTCGCCGCCCTCCGCGGGCGCGGGATCGCGGTCCGTCCCGCGGGATCGTTCCCCGGCCTGGACGAGCGCCACATCCGCGTCACCGCCCGGGACCCGGAGCAGAACGCGCTGCTGGCCGCCGCCCTCACCGCCGCCCTCACCGCCGCCGTGGCCGGCGCCACGACGGGGACCACCGCGTGATCACCGTCGTCGGCATCGGGGCGGACGGCTGGGACGGCCTGACCGGCCCGGCCCGAGCGGCCCTCGGCCAGGCTGCGCAGGTGGTCGGCTCCGCGCGGCAGCTCGACCTGCTCCCCGCCCGCGAGGTCGCCGCCGTCCGCACGCCGTGGCCGTCCCCGCTGGCGCCGCTCGCCGACGAGCTCGCCGCGCGCGCAGCGCAGGACGACCGCATCGCGGTCCTCGCCAGCGGCGACCCGATGCTCCACGGCATCGGCGCGACCCTCGTGCGCGCGGCCGGCGCGCAGCACGTCAGCGTCATCCCGCACCCGTCCGCGTTCGCGCTGGCCTGCGCCCGGATGGGCTGGCCGCAGGACGACGTCGAGCTCGTCAGCACCGTCGCCCGCGACCCTGCCGTCGTCCTGCGCGCCCTGCAGCCCGGCCGCCGGATCGTCGCCTACGTCACCGGGACGGACGGCGCGGCGCGGCTGGCCGCAGCGGTCACCGGCCACGGCGCCGGGGCCAGCGCGTTCACGGTCCTGGAGCAACTCGGCGGGCCGGGCGAGCAGCGCCACGACACGACCGCGGCGCGCGCCCTGGACCACGTCGCCGACCCGCTCCACGTCGTCGCGCTGCAGGTCGCCGGTGGCCGCGGCCACGCGCGGACCCCCGGCCTCCCGGACGACGCGTTCGTCGCGTCCGACGGCCAGCTGACCAAGCGCCACATCCGCGCGGTGACGGTCGCGGCGCTCGGGCCGCTCCCGGGTGAGCTGCTGTGGGACGTCGGCGCCGGCAACGGCTCGGTCGCGATCGAGTGGCTGCGGGCGGAGCGGACGACCCGCGCGATCGCCGTCGAACCGCGCGCCGACCGCCTCGGCCGCATCGCCCAGAACGCGGCGGCGCTCGGCGTCCCGGAGCTGGACATCGTCGAGGGTCGCGCGCCCGCAGCGCTCGCCGGACTCGCGGCGCCCGACGTCATCTTTGTCGGCGGCGGGCTCAGCACGCCCGGTCTCCTCGACGCTTGCTGGAACGCGCTGAAGCCCGGCGGCCGCATCGTCGCGAACGTCGTCACGCTCGAGGGCGAGCAGGCCGCGTTCGCCGCGCAGCGGTCCCGCGGCGGGACGCTGACGCGCATCGACGTCGCCCACGCCGAGCCGATCGGCACCTTCACCGGCTGGCGCGCGCAGATGACGGTCGTGCAGTGGTCCGCGACGAAGGCGGCGACATGACGGTCCACTTCATCGGCGCCGGCCCCGGGGCGCCCGACCTGCTGACGCTCCGCGCCCAGCGGCTCATCGCCGCGGCACCGGTCGTGCTCTACGCGGGCGCGCTGGTGCCGGCCGAGATCCTCGGGCACGCTCCGGCCGAGGCGCAGGTGATCGACACGCAGCACCTGCAGCTGGACGAGATCATCGCCGCCTGCCAGGCCGCGCACGGCGCCGGACACGACGTCGCCCGTCTGCACTCCGGGGACCTGTCGATCTACAGCGCGGTCGCCGAGCAGACCCGCCGCCTGGACGCGCTGGGCATCCCCTGGGACGTCACGCCAGGCGTCCCCGCGTTCGCTGCGGCCGCCGCCGCGCTGCGCTGCGAGCTGACGGTGCCCGAGGTCGCCCAGACCGTGATCCTCACCCGCTACGGGAAGCTCGCGTCGAAGATCCCGGCGGGGGAGGACCTCGCGTCGCTCGCCGCGCACGGCACCACGCTCGTGGTGCACCTCGGGACGCAGGCGATCGACGAGATCGTCGCGGCCGTGACGCCGCACTACGGTCCCGACTGCGCCGCCGCGGTGGTCGCCCGCGCGAGCTGGCCGGACGAGCTGGTCCTGCGCGGGACGCTGGCGACCATCGCCGCCCAGGTCGCGGACGCCGGCATCCGCCGCACCGCCACGATCCTGGTCGGCCCCGCGCTCGCCGCGCACGACTTCCGCGAGAGCCACCTGTACTCCAAGGCGCGCGACCGCCCCGCCGCGGGCGACGACGCATGAGGACCGTCCTGCTGATCGGCATCGGCGCCGGCGACCCGGGCCACGTGACCCAGCAGGCGGTCGCCGCGCTCCAGCGGTTCGACGTCCTCTTCGTCGTGACCAAGAACGCGGCGGACGAGCTGGTCGCCCTGCGCCGTCAGGTGGTCGACACGCACCGCGCACCCGGCCGGTCGTACCGGACCGTCGAGCTGGCGGACCCGCCGCGGCCGTGGCGGGATGCGCCGGACTACCGGGCCGCCGTCGATCGCTGGCGGCAGCAGCGCACCGACCTCTGGGGCGCCGCGATCGCGCAGCACCTCGGCGAGGACGAGACGGGTGCGTTCCTGGTCTGGGGCGACCCGTCGCTGTACGAGTCCACGCTCGCGGTCGTCGACGAGGTGGCCGCCCGTGGGGAGGTCGCGTTCACGCACGAGGTCGTCCCCGGCGTCAGCTCCGTCCACGCGCTCACCGCCCGCCACCGCATCCCGCTGAACCGCGTCGGCCGGGCCGTGCAGATCATGCCCGCGCGGCTGCTGGCCGGCGGGATGCCGGACGGCGTCGACGACGTGGTCGTGATGCTCGACGCCGGCGCGACGTTCGCGACGATCCCGGCGGACGGCATCGACATCTACTGGGGCGCGTACCTGGGAACGCCGGACGAGCTCCTGCGCAGCGGACCGCTCGCGGAGGTCGCGCCGCAGATCGTCCGCGACCGGGACGCGGCGAAGGCGCGCAAGGGCTGGATGTTCGACATCTACCTGCTGCGGCGCCGATGACCGGGGTGGGCGCTCCCACCGTCCTGATCCTGGGCGGGACGGCCGAGGCGCGCGCGCTCGCCGCGACGCTGGACGCCGCCGGCGTCGTTGTGCTCTCGTCGCTGGCCGGCCGCGTGGCACGGCCGCGCCTGCCCGTCGGCGCAGTCCGGATCGGCGGCTTCGGCGGCCCGGATGCGCTCGCGGACTGGCTCGTCGAGCACGGCATCGAGCGCGTCGTCGACGCCACCCACCCCTTCGCCGAGCGGATCTCCGGCTCCGCGGTCCACGCGTGCGGGGTGGCCCAGATCCCGCTCCTGCGCCTGGAGCGCCCGGGGTGGACGGCCGGTCCGGAGGACCGCTGGCACTGGGTCGACGACCTGCCGCAGGCCGAGACCGCGCTGCGGGAGCTCGGCGCGCGCCGCGTCCTGCTCACCAGCGGGCGCCAGGGCCTGGCCGCGTTCACCGCCAACGCAGACGCCTGGTTCCTCATCCGCTGCGTCGACCCGCCCGCGCCCGCCGACCTGCCACCGCAGCACGAGGTCCTGCTCGACCGCGGGCCCTACACGCTCGAGGGCGAGCTGGGGCTCATCGACTCCCACGCCGTCGACACCATCGTCACGAAGGACAGCGGCGGGCCGCTCACCGAGGCGAAGCTGCACGCGGCCCGGGCCCGCGGCCTGCCGGTGATCGTGGTCCGGCGGCCGCCGCGCGCGGACGTGGAGACCGTCGCCACGGTCGACGACGCCGCCGGCTGGGTGTTGTCCCAGCGCTGACCGGCCGGCGGAACCTCGCGGGGCCGTCGGGCGTTCGGAGAGGGCGGTGCGGGCCGCGCCCGTCCCCCGACCCGAAGGACCACCCATGCCGCACCCTCTCTTCCGCCTGATCCCCGGCTCGCGCCGGGTCCGCCCGGCCCTCGGCAGTCTGGTCGCCGGCACGGCGGCCACCGCCGTCGCCGCGGCGATCGTCGTCCCGGGCTTCACCGCTGCGGCCGCGGCCGCCGGCCCGGGCGGTGCCCCAGGGGCCTGGGGGCCGGCGACGCCGCTGCGCTACGGCGGGCCGGCGTCGCTCGCGGGCAACCCCGCGCTGGCGCTCAACGCGGACGGCCTCGGGGTGGCGGTGTCCGACGTCGGGGGCGGCGACGCACCCGGACCGCGTTCGGATGCGAGTGCGTTCACCAACGGCGTCTTCCTGGACCCGCTGCCGTTCAGCACCGGCAGCACCCGCGTCGGCCTGGGCTTGGGCGGCGTCGCCGCGTACGGCCGGGGCGGCCTCATCGCTGCGGGCGTCAGGGCGCGAGCGGACAGCTCGCAGGCCGTCCTGGCCCTCGGCAGCCTGTCGGCGAACCGCGCGCAGCTGGGCACCGTGCACCCGGTCGGTCCGGCCGCCATGCACGCGTCGGCGCCCGCTCTGGCGGTGAACGCGCGTGGGGACGCCGCGCTCGTGGTCCCCGTCTGCCGCGACGGCGGCTGCCGGCGGTCGATCATCTACCTGGCCGTGCGCCGCATGGGCTCCAGCCGCATCACGACTACGCGGATCGCGGAGCCCACGCGCACGCTGCCGCGCGTGGCCGCGGCGATCAACGAGCGCGGCGACGCGCTGGCGGTGTGGACGGACAACGAGGCCGTGAACGCCCGCGTCCGCACGCTCGGCGGTTGGCTCAGGGCGACGCAGCGGGCCGGGACGACGGTGCGCGGATCGCTCGCTGCGCCGAGCGCGTCCCTCAGCCTGCACCGCGCCGAGCTCGTCGGCTGGTCCACGCAGGTGGTCCACGAGGGGGACGGGACGGCCGGCGCGGTGCGGGTCGCCCAGGCGCGGGACGGCGGTCGCTTCTCGGCCGCCGCCGAGCTCGCGCAGCTGCCCGCTCTCAGCGGCCGGTCGGCGAGCGGCGCCGTCGTCCGGGTCGACATCGACCCGAACGGCCTGCGCCACCTGGCGTGGACCGGGTACGCCGACGGGCACTTCACGGTGAGCAGCGCGCTGCTGAACGGCGCGGCCGACAGCGGGACCGCCAAGCCGGTGGACCGGCAGACGCTGACGGCCCCCGGGACCGACGCCGTGCTCGAGGACCTCGACACGGGTGCCGACGGGAGCGAGGTCGTGACGCTGCGGACCGGCGTGCGCGGCGACGAGCCGGTCGACGGACACGCGGTGGTCGCGGTCGCCACCCGCGCGTCGGCGGACGCGTCCTACACCGTGACCGCGCTCTCGGCTGCGGACGAGCTCGCGACCAGCGCCCAGACGGTGCTGCAGCCCGGCCGCGCGATCGTCGCCTGGGGCACGGCCGCGGCCGGTGCGCGTTACGCGGAGCGCATCGGCTGAGACGGACCGCCGGACACGCCGGGCTGGGCGCACGGGGGTGTGGCGGTACCAGGTGTCGTTCTCCGGCACCTGGTACTGCCACGTCGCTCCCGCGCGGCCTCGGGGGCCGCGTCGATCTATCCTGCGGTGGATGAGCGACGCCGCCGTCCCCGACCCGTCGACCGCCATGGGCTGGTGCGTCTGCGGCGAGAAGGTCACGATCGCCGACGCGCAGGCGGTCACCCTGACGAACGGGAAGCCCGGCTGGCAGGGCTACTGCCCGGAGTGCGGGGCGCCGCTGTTCGCGATCCGCCGCGCCCCGAAGGCCGCCACCTGAACGACGGGGCGCGTTGCCGCCGTCACGATCAGCTCCGTCGCCACCGCGACGACATCGTCCAGGCTGTCGTCCCACGCGGAGTCACCCGCCCAGGTGTTCACCAGCCCGTTGATGGCGCCGACCAGCGCGATGGCGGTCAGCCGGAAGTCACGCGCCGGGATGAGGCCGGCCTCGGCCAGCCGCGTGAACTCCAGCTGCAGCAGGTCGGCGAACCGCTGGATCGCCTCGCGGCGATGGCGCTCGGTGGTCTGGCTCACGCCGACCGACTCCACGATCGCGATCCGCGCCCAGCGGCGATCTGACGTCACCACCGTGAAGTAGGCGCGCACCCCGGCGCCCGCGCGGCCGGGAAGGTCATCCGGGTCGACGGCGGCGACCGCCTCGGCGACGGCGGTCAGCGCCCGGGCGTTGAGGTCGTCGTGCAGGGCGAGCAGCAGCGCCTCGCGGCCGGCGAACAGCTCGTAGAAGTTCCGCGTCGAGACGCGGGCCTGCGCGCACAACTGCTCGATCGACGTCTGCCCGTAGCCGGTGGTCCCGAACGCCTCCAGTGCGGCGGCGACGAGGCGGCCGCGGCGGTCCTCGCTGCGCTCCGCCGCGGTGCGGTCGCCGTAGCGGCGGCCGGGCTCGGCATCGGTGGGCGGCGTCCTCGTCACGGACGCCGGATCATATCTGGTCAGAGCACTTGTCAGAAGCGGTAGGCCGCTGGTAGCGTCCGTTCCCGAATCTGGTCAGCCGTCGTTTCAAAGGAGAGAGCATGAGGTCGACTCGTCGCATCCTGGGGGCCGCGCTGTCACTCGCGGCCATCCTCACCGCCGGCAGCGCAGGGGTCGCCGGCGCGGCCACCCGTGCCGCGCCGTCCGCGTCGGCCGCCACCGACGGCTGCTCGCTAG
The DNA here is from genome assembly GCF_040581415.1 of Paraconexibacter sp. AEG42_29. NCBI lineage: Bacteria > Bacillati > Actinomycetota > Thermoleophilia > Solirubrobacterales > Paraconexibacteraceae > Paraconexibacter > Paraconexibacter sp. AEG42_29. The sequence continues at coordinate 672,461 of NZ_CP114014.1, forward strand.
CGCCGACGGCGGGCACCGTGACCCGCACGGTGGGCCGGCGCAGCTACCGCGTGAACGTCCCGGCGGGACTCAGCGGCCCGCGCGTCCCGCTGCTGCTGAGCCTGCACGGTGCCGGGAGCACGGGGGCCCAGGACGAGCTCTTCACGGGCTGGACGCCGTTCGCGGCGTCGCACCCCTTCATCGTCGCCTACCCGCAGGCGCGCGGCGTCTCGTTCTCCGGTCTCTGGGACCCGTACACGCCCGTCTCGACCGACGTCGCCGACCTGAAGGCGATGGCGGCCGACATCGCTGCGCAGTGGTGCGTGGACCCGCAGCGGATCCACGTCGACGGGTGGTCGAACGGCGCGGTCATGAGCCAGCGCGTGGCCTGCGACGGAGCGGACACGTTCGCGTCGGTGACCTCCTACGCCGGCGGCACCCCGAGCCTCGCGGGACTGGCCGCGCCGTGCTCCCCGTCGCGCCCGATCGCGGTCGGCCTGATCGCCGGGCAGTTCGACTTCACCTACGGCGGCCTGGCCCAGAACACGGACGAGTGGACCGGGATCAACGACTGCGCTGCAACCCCGGCGCGCTCCACCGATGCGTTCGGAACGTCCGAGCTCTACACGTGCGCGGGCGGGGTGAGGGTGCTCTCGCGCGTCGTGGGGCTCACCTCGCACAACTGGCCGTCCGGCGCCCGGGGCGAGGATCAGCGCAGCCGCATGTGGGCGTTCTTCGAGGCACACCCACGCCCGTGAGCGCGCGCGCCGCGGCGGCCCTTGTCGTCCTCCTGGGAGTAGTCACGGGGGCCGCCGCCGCGCCCGGGGCAGCCGCGGCCGCCACGCGGACGTGGTACGTCGAGGCGGGCGCCGCGGACGGCGGGCGGGGGACGACGCGCGCGGCGCCGCTGGCGACCCTGGCCGCCGTGGAGGCGAAGTCCCGAGCGGGCGACCGGATCGTCGTCCTGCCGGCCGTGACCGCGCTCGACGGAGGGCTGCAGCTCAAGCCGCGGCAGCGGCTGATCGGGGACGGCCGGTCCGTCACCGGCGGCCTGCCGGCGGACGCGCCGGCGCCGCGCCTGACGAACTCGACGGCCGTGCACCTCGAGGGCGACGCCGTCCGCCTGGCCGACCGCACCACCGTCCGCAACATCCGCGTCACCGGTGCGCGGCGGGGCGGGGTCTACGGCACCGATGTCCGCAAGGTCAGCGTTCTCGCGAGCGACATCAGCGGCCACAACGTCGGCTGCACCCGCGGCTTCCTCATCCCGCCCTTCAACGTCCCGACGACGGTCGCGGGCGTCGGCATCCCGATCAGCGCCGGCCTGCACAACGGCTGGGCTGGGATCATGGTGGACATCGGCTCCGGCCGCTCCCAGATCGCCATCCGCGGCAACCAGGTCCACGACGCCGACTGCGGCGACGGCATCGACATCCGCGTGTCGGGCGACGCCGACGTGCGCGCGACCATCGCGGGCAACGACGTGCGCGAGCTGCGTCAGGGGGACGACCTGGAGTCCGTGCTCGCCATCGGCCTGCAGACCCGCGAGCGGTCCCGGCTCGTCGCGCGCGTGGAGGGCAACCGGCAGTCCGGCCTTGGCAACGACGAGGACCCCGGGCTCGGTCCGGCCGGGGCGGATTCCGAGGGGGTCTTCGTGAACGTCGTCGGCCCGTCGAGCCTGCGGGCGACGATCGTCCGCAACCGCTACACGCACACCCCCGGCCGCGGCGGCTTCTCGGCGAACGGCCTGGAGTTCGTCAGCATGGGGGACGGCGGGCGCGGCCTCGTCGAGGTGTCGGACAGCACCTTCTCCGGCACCCCGGGGGACGTGATCGAGCAGCTCGCGCTCGGGACCGGCGCGCGCCTGCGGATGCGCCTGGACAACGTGGTCGCCTCGGGCTCGACGGGCTTCGGGGGTTCGGGCTTCGGCGACACGGTCGTCATCCCGGGCAACAACGCCGACTGCCTGATCGCGGCGAGCGGCGGGGCCCGCAACGTCGTCGACCTCGCTGTCCGGCGGAGCCGGCTGACGGACTGCGCGAACAACGGCCTCACGTTCGGCTCGTCGGTCGCCAACGGCACGGGCCCGACCCAGGAGCTCGCCCTGCACGTCAGCGACTCGACGATCGCGGGCAACCACGCGGGCAACCTGCGGATCGCGAACGCCGGGGCGGTGTCGCGCCTCTCGGCGCTCGTCCAGCGGACGGACCTGTCCGGCAGCGGCGGGGTCGGGTCGACCCCGGCGAACCTCACGATCGAGGACCTCGGTGACGCGTCGAACGCGACGATCGACCTCGGTGGTGGGGGGCTCGGGTCACTGGGAGGGAACTGCCTGCAGGGCGGCACCTTCGCCGCCGCGGTCGTGGGCTTCGACGTCTCGGCGCGAGGGAACTGGTGGGGCACGCCGGGCGGTCCCGCTCCGGGACGCGCGTTGGCGATCGGGGGCGCGCTGGACACCGGTGCGCCCCTGCCTGCCGCGCCGGCGCGTTGCCGTCCGTGACCGCTCGTGTCGCGTGTCCGCTCGAGTCGCGTGACCGCTCGAGTCTGGGGTGGCGCGCGGGCCGCGGTGCCGCTGCGCCGAGCCATGCCGCGGTCCTGGTTCGCGCTCGCGCCTGATCGAGGGCCCGTCTCGGGATCGCAGCGGCCGGGGCGGGCTCGCCCGCGGGTGCCGTCGTGTCTCTCCCTAGCGGCCGGCGGCGGGACCTGCCAGCGCCGACACGTTCCGCCGAATCGCCTGCGCTTTCGGCGAGACCCGCCCGGGCCCGTCGGGTGTCGCGCGGCCGCTGCCGACGATTCCGCGGAATCGGCTGTCGCCCGGCCGTCCGTCTGCGGGGGTCGCCGGATCGCCTTCCCGAACGCTCCTCGCCGGTCGTCGCCGGCCGGTCGCGAGTCGCTCGCTGTCGACGATTCCGCGGAATCGGCCGCTGCTCTGCGCAGGATCTGCCGCGGAATCGCGCTGCGGTGGCGAAGTCGGCACGGCCAGCATGCACGCACGCGACGATTCCGCGGAATCGCCCGTCCGCCCTTTCGGTCGTCCGCCCGTCGTCCGCCTGGTCGTCGTCCGGCGCCGGACGCGGTCGCCTCGTGGTCACGACGCACGGGCAGGAGCGCCGGCGCCGTCTCTGACACGCTGCTCCGCGCCCTCGCGGGCGTCGCCTTCGCCGCGATCGCCGCCGGCCTCGCTTACCGCCTGCGCCTCGGTCTCGCGCGGGAGATCGCCGTCGCCGCGCTGCGCGCCGTGGTCCAGCTCGCCGTGGTCGGGGCGGCCATCGTGCTCGTCCTCGTCCTCGAGGTCGAGGTCGAGGTCGAGGCGCTTGCGCTGCTCTTCGTCGCGGTCATGGCGGCGACCGCGGGCGCGACGGCCGGCGGACGGCTGCAGGGGCGGCATCGCGCGCGGATCCGCGCCTGATCGCGATCGCCGCCCCGGCCCGCGCCGCGACCGGGCTGCTGCTCGCGGTCGAACTCGCCGCGGCGGTCCTGATCGGCGAGCTCATCCAGCGTGCGGTGATCAGGCCGGGCGAGCGCGTCGAGGCGCCGACCGGCCGTCGCTGATCGACGCCGGGACGACTCCCCCGGCGCTTGGTCTGCGTCGGCGCAGCGCATTCCCCGGTCGTCGCTGACCGCCCTCGCGCAGACCCGCCCGATCTCGTGCGACCCAGCGCGTTCCCCCGGCCGTTCGTCCGGCCGTCGCTGTCCGGCCGCCGACTCAGACACACCGGCGCCCGGCCTGCGTGCGACGCAGCGCACGACCCGGCCGCCTCCGCGTCTCACGGAGGACCCGGCCCACGCAGGACCCCGCCTCAGCGTGACGACGGACTCCGAGAGAGAGGCTCAGGCGGTCGGCGGGTACGTGCGCGGCGTGTAGACCTGTCCGCTGCCCGCGATCGTCTTCGTCTGCGAGGAGCCGACGATCAGCAGCGTCCGCATGTCGACCGCGTCCGGGTCGAGCTCGCCGAGCGTGACGACGGTGACCGTCTCCGCGGCCGGGTCGCCGACCGCCCGCGCGATCACCACGGGGGTCGACGGCGCGCGGTGCTCGCGCAGGATCGCGACCGCGCGGTCGAGCTGCTCGCGCCGCGTCTTCGACGCCGGGTTGTAGAGCGCGAGCGCGAAGTCCGCGGCGGCCGCGGCGGCGAGGCGCTGCTCGACGACGGGCCACGGCTTGAGGATGTCCGACAAAGAGACGACCGCGAAGTCGTGCCCCAGGGGTGCACCGACGCGCGCGGCCGCGGCCTGCATCGCCGAGAGCCCCGGCACGATCCGGACGTCCACGCCGGCGAACTCGTCGGCGGCGCCATCGAGCACCTCGAGCACGGCGGTCGCCATCGCGAAGATCCCCGGGTCGCCGCTCGAGACCACGGCGACACGGCGGCCGGCCACGGCGAGCTCGAGGGCGTGCCGGGCGCGGTCGGCCTCGACGCGGTTGTCGGTCGGGAAGCGCTCCTGGCCGGGACGATGGGGGACCCGGTCCACGTAGGTCTGGTACCCGATCAGGACATCCGCGGCCGCAAGCTCGGCCTGGGCCTCGGGGGTCAGCCACTGCGCCCCGGCGGGCCCGAGCCCGACGACGGCCACGCTGCCGACCGCTGCCGGCGGGCGTGCGGTGGAGCTCCAGTCGGTCGGCACGAGCACCAGCGACATGTACGGCACGGTCGCAGCGTCGACGTCCAGGAGCGGCGTCGTCTGCTCCCGCTCGGAGGACGCGCGCTCGACGTACTGCGCACGGTCGGCGACGCCGGCGGCACGTGCCGCGTCGCGGACCTTCTCGAAGGTCCGGCCGAGCTTCATGACGACCGCCGCCTCGGCCGTCCGCAGGCGCGTCGCGAGGACGTCGGGGGGCAGCGTCCCCGGCAGGATGGTGAGGACGTCGTCCCGCTTGACGAGCGGCGTCCCCGCGGCGGCGGACGCAGCGCTGAATGACGTGACCCCCGGGACGACCTCGGTCACGTAGCGATGCGCGAGCCGGTCGTGGATGTACATGTACGAGCCGTAGAAGAACGGGTCGCCCTCGCAGAGGACGACGACGTCGCGGCCCGCGTCCAGGTGCACGGCCAGCGCGGCGGCGGACTCGTCGTAGAAGTCGACGATGGCGGCCTCGTAGCCGCCGGGATGGTCGCTCTCCTCGACGGTGATGGGGTAGACCATCGGCACCTCGATCACGTCCGGCCGCATGTGCGACGCAGCGATCGAACGCGCGACGCCGCCGGTGGTCGAGCGCGGCGCGATCGGGAACGCGATGACGTCCGCCGCTGCGATCAGGCGATGTGCCTTCAGGGTGACGAGCTCGGGGTCGCCGGGACCGACGCCGACGCCGTAGAGCCGCCCAGGCCCTGTGCCGCTCACCGGACGACCTCCGGCTTGGGCGAACGAGCACCCTGGACGACGCCTTCGACGCTCATTCGTCGGGACTCGCGAGCGCGTTGACAGCCGCGGCGGCGATCGCGCTGCCGCCGCGCCGGCCGTGGACGACGAGGTACTCGAGGCCGAGGTCGTTCGCGGCCAGCGCCGCCTTGGACTCCGCCGCGCCGATGAAGCCGACCGGGATCCCGATGACCGCCGCCGGCCGCGGGCCACCGGCGGCAACGAGGTCGAGCAGGTGGAAGAGCGCGGTCGGCGCGTTGCCGAAGACGACGAGCGCGCCCTCGAGGCGCTCGCGCCACAGCTCGACGGCGGCCGCCGTGCGGGTGTTGCCGATCTCGGCGGCCAGCGGCGCCACGCGCGGATCGGTGAGGGTGCAGACCACGTCGTTGCCCGCCGGAAGGCGACGACGGGTGACGCCCGAGGCGACCATGTTCGTGTCGCAGAGCACCGGGACGCCCGCGCGGAGCGCGGCCTCCGCCGCGGGCGCGAACCCGGGCGACGCCGCCACGTCCGGCACCAGGTCGACCATGCCGCAGGCGTGGATCATGCGCACGATGGTCCGCTCGAGGATCGGCTCGACGCCGGCCAGGTCCGTCTCGGCGCGGATCGTCGCGAACGACTGCCGGTAGATCTCGGCGCCGTCGCGGATGTAGTCGGTCATGGCGTGAGTCCTTCGCGGGAGGCAGGGGAGGGACGCGCACGGTCGGCGGTCGCCAGGAGGTCGAGGGCGGCGGGCACGTCTGCGGCCCGCAGCGGGTCGTCGCCGGGGCGGTCGACGAGCAGGCCGCCATCCGCGCTCGCGCGGATCGTCAGCGCGCCGGAGGGGGACCCGCAGCCACGCTCGCACGCGGTCCAGTGCTCGCGCACCGGCCCGTCGCCGCCGGCGGGTCGGTCGCTGCCCGTGCCCGCCGCGCGTGCCGCGGCTCGCCCGGCCGCGAGCGCCCGCACATCGAGGAGCGCGCTCGCGCAGGCACCCTGCCCGGCGCACGCGGAGAGCCCGTCCCAGCCAGATCCCTCCATGGTGACGAAGCCCAGCGCGCCGAGCTCGGCCAGGACGGCGTCGGCGTCCCCGGCGGGAACATCGGCCAGCGTCAGGGTGCGGTCAGGCGACAGGCGCACGTCGCCGCCGTGGCGGGCGGCGAGACGGGACAGCGGCATGAGCGTGTCCTGCGGGAGCCGTCCCAGGGGCGGAAGGACGGTCAGCGCGACGCGCCCGTCGGCCTGGGTGGTCGTCCCGATCGCGAGCGGGCGCCCGGCACCGAGCACCGCGCCACCGGTCAGCGCGCCGCCCAGCGCGGCGGCGATCCGCGCCGTCCCGTCCGGCAGGTCGCTGATGCGCCATGTGCGCTCGGCGTCGACCGGCAGGGCACGGAGGAAGGCGTGGGCCGCCGAAAGCATGAGCTGCGCAGCACCGCCCGCGTCGGTCGTGAGCGTGGTCGCCGCACCGGCCAGGTACAGCCGCAGGGTGGTCGCCCGCACGCCGCGTCCCGCCGCGGTCCCGCCGACCGCGTCCCCGCCGACCGCGTCCCCGCCGACCCCGCGGCCGCCGACCACGGGCCCGGCGGCCGCCAGCTGGGCCACCAGGGTGACGTCGGCGCCGTGCCGGGCGAGGGTCGCGCTGCCGTCCTCGATCGCGAACAGGAAGCGTCCGGGCAGGCCGGCCAGCACCGGGTCCGCGCACAGCGCGCGGTCGAGCGCCGCAACCAGCGCGTCGGCGTCGACGAGCGCCGCCGGATGCCGGGGACCGAGCGGCGGCGCGACGACGTTGCGCACGCGATCGTGACCCGGCGACGGCAGCAGACCGGCGGACCACAGGCGGTCGGCGGCGGCACGCGAGTCGCCCGCGTCGAGCCCGCGGACCTGCATGCTCGCGCGCGAGGTGAGCTCGACGAGGCCGTTGCCCAGTCGGCTCAGGTCGGCGATCGCGTCCAGGCCGGCGGCCGGGAGGCGCCCGCCGGGGAGTCGGACGCGCGCCAGCGCGCCGTCGGCGGCGTCGTGAAGGCGCAGGACGCCGGGACAGCGGTCGTCGTTGACGACGGCAGGGATGATCGTGCGCTGCGGCATCACCAGGATCGACGGCCCGCGGTCGCGGATCCGGCTGCGACGGCTCGGAACATCGGTCGCGAGCATATCCAGCGCCCCTGCGAAAGGCCTCCCCGCCCGGGGGTCGCGGGGCGCGCCGTGCTCGCGTGGCCAGGGGCGCTCGGGTAGTATCCGCCGGACGTTCGACGACGGAGGAAGCCGGTGCAAAACCGGCGCGGTCGCGCCACTGTGAACGGGCTGCAAACGGCCCGCAAGCCAGACACTCCACCGCCGGACGACAACCACTGACTGACGGGACGCGTGATCCCGAGGAAGGCCTCACCAGATGTCCGAGACGCTTGTTGAACGTGGCACCGGAGCCGTCGCCGGCCCCATCGCCTCGCCGAAGGAACTGCTGCCCTACGCGATCTTCGGGGGCTTGCTCATGTCCCTCCTCGTGTACTTCGTCGGCGCCGAGGAAGGCGCCGCATCGCTGATCGGTGGCAGCTCCGTGCACGAGTTCGTGCACGACGCGCGGCATCTTCTCGGCTTTCCCTGCCACTAGCGGCACGGGCTCAGCGACATGGTTCGTTCCCTCCTGATCCGGGGGATGCTGGTCGGCCTGCTCGCAGGCCTGCTCGCGTTCGCCGTCGCCTACATCTTCGGCGAGCCCCAGGTCCAGAAGGCCATCGACTACGAGGGCGCCCTCGCGGCGGCCGCCGGTGAGGCCGGCGGGGAGCCGCTCGTCAGCCGCGGCGTCCAGCGCTCGATCGGCCTGGCCACCGGCACGATCGCGCTCGGTGTCGCCCTCGGCGGCATGTTCGCGCTCGTGTACGCGTACGCGTACGGCCGCATCAGCGTCAAGGGCGCTCGCTCCACGGCCGCGGCACTCGCGCTGACCGGCTTCGTGACGATCACCCTGGTGCCGTTCACCAAGTACCCGGCGAGCCCGCCCGCGCTCAACGCGGACGACACGATCGACCGGCGCACCCTGCTGTTCTTCGCGATGGTCGCCATCTCGATGCTGGCGTTCGTCGGCGCCGCGCGCATCCGGCGCGAGTTCCTCGATCGCCTCGGCCCCTGGAACGCGGCCATCCTGGCCGGGGTGACGTTCATCGCCGTGATCGTCGTCGCGCAGCTGATCCTCCCGGCGGTGCACGAGACGCCGGCGACCTACCCCGCCGACGTGATGTACCGCTTCCGCGTCGCCTCGCTGGCGATCAGCGCGACGCTCTGGGCGACGATCGGCCTGGCCTTCGGGGCCGCGGCCGAGCGCCTGCTCGCCCCCGTCGCCGCACGGCGCTCAGCGCCCGCCGGCGCCGAACCCGCCTGACGGACGTCCCGCCGGGGCCGGCCGCCCGGCCGTCGACCGGATGCAGCCAGTCGCGCTCAGCGTGACTGGCTGCATTCCGTTTCCGCGACGGCTCCCGGTGGGGCCGCGCACGTCGCTGTTGCGCTCTCCCGGCGCGGGGCGCGAGACTCGGCAGCATGAGCACCACCGAGCGCACGTACGACCAGGCTGTCGCCGACCATCGCTGGGAGGTGCCCGACCGCTACAACATCGCCCAGGACGTGTGCGAGAAGCATCCGCCGGAGCAGCTGGCGATGGTGCACGAGCACTTCGACGGGACGGTCCGCGAGCTCGCGTGGGGTGAGCTGCAGGAGCTCGCGAACCGCGCGGCGAACCTGCTGCGCGAGGCCGGGGTCCAGAAGGGCGACCGCGTCGCCGTCGTCCTGCCGCCCACACCCGAGACCGCGGCGCTGTTCTTCGGCACGTGGAAGCTGGGCGCGGTGCTGCTGTCGATGTCGGTCCTCTACGGGGACGACGGGATCGGCTACCGGCTGGAGGACTCCCGGTCGAAGGTGCTCGTCACGGACGCGGCCAACGTCGGCCGCTTCGACACCTCGCTGGTCGAGACCGTGATCGTGCTCGACGCCGACGTCCTGGCGGCTGCCGACGCGACCCCGGTCCTCGCCGACACGCACAAGGACGACCCGGCCCAGCTCTACTACACGTCGGGCACCACGGGCACGGCGAAGGGCATCGTCCACGCCCACCGCTACCTGCTCGCCCACAACGAGTTCGTCTACGCCCACGACGTGCAGCCCGGCGAGCGGTTCCACGGCATGGGGGAGTGGGCGTGGGCGGCGGGGATCGCGCCGCTCCTGGGGCCCTGGCGGCTGGGCGCGGTGCAGTGCGTGCTGCAGCGCGAGGGCGGCTTCGACGGTCGCCGGCAGCTGGACTTCCTCTCGCGCCACGAGGTCACGAACGTCTTCACGACGCCGACGGCGATGCGCTCGATGATGTCGATCGCGGACGCGGGCACGACGTACCCGCAGAAGTTCCGTGTCGTCTGCAGCGCCGGCGAGCCGCTGAACCCGGAGGCCATCCGCTGGTTCCGCGAGCAGTTCGGCCTGACGTGCCTGGACTACTACGGGATGACCGAGTCCTACCCGATGGTCGCCAACTACCCGTTCATGGAGGTCCGGGAGGGGTCGATGGGCAAGCCCTGCCCCGGGTGGGAGATGGCGATCCTGGACGAGGACGGCGTCCCGGTCACCGAGCCGGAAACCCGTGGCGAGATCGCCCTCAAGGCGCGGTCGAACCCGCACTACCCGCTGGGATACTGGAACCGTGACGAGGACACCGAGCGCGTCTTCGGCGGCGAGTGGTTCCGGACGGGCGACGCCGCCAGCGCCGACGCCGACGGCTACTACTGGTACGAGGGCCGGGCGGACGACCTCATCATCGCCGCCGGCTACCGCATCGGTCCGTTCGAGGTGGAGTCGGCCTGCCTGGAGCATCCGGCGGTCGCCGAGGCGGCGGCGGTCGCCTCACCCGACGAGCGCCGCGGCCATGTCGTCAAGGCGTTTGTCGTCCTCGCCGGCGGCCACGAGCCGACCGACGAGCTGGCGGACGAGATCAAGGCCTTCGTCCGCGAGCGGCTGTCGGCGTACGCCTACCCACGGCTCATCGAGTTCGTCCCGGACCTGCCGAAGACGCTGACCGGCAAGATCCGCCGGATCGAGCTGCGCCAGCAGGAAGCGGAGCGGGCGAAGGGCGGCTGAGCCGTCAGTCGCGGAGCGTGCGCTCGAGCACCGCTTCGTGCGTCGGCTTGGCCTCGGCGAGCCGCTGCCGGCCGGCGTCGGTGATCACCGCGAAGATCCCGCGCCGGTCGGAGGTGCAGCTGCGACGCTCGACCAGGCCCTCGTCCGTGAGCCGGCCGATCAGGCGTGAGAGCGCGCTCTGGCTCATGTGGACGTCGTCCACGAGCTGCTGAAGGCGACAGCCGTCCACGTCGTTCTCCGCGAGGTGCTGCAGCGCCTCGAACTCCGTGACCGACAGGCGGTGATGGCGTTCGAGCTCACGCTCGAGCGCTTCGTTGACCCTGGCATGACGGGCGAGCAGCTCGCGCCATTCACCCATGAGAGACGACCCGGTTGTGCTCATGGTTCGCTACACAGTAGCTCATAGTGCATGCATGCGGTGTCAATGCATGGTCAATCAATGAATGCGGTGACATTGCATGCACATGCATGTATAGTCTCGCCGCATGCCTTCCACCCACATCACCGACGACCGTTTCGACAAGCGGGCCTGGGCCCTGCTGCTCGTCGTCTGCGGCGCGGTCTTCCTCGACGGACTCGACGTCTCCATGGTCGGCGTCGCGCTTCCGTCCATCGACTCCGACCTCCACCTCTCCACCACCAGCCTGCAGTGGATCGTCTCGGGCTACGTGCTCGGCTACGGCGGGTTCCTGCTGCTCGGTGGCCGTGCCGCCGACCTCCTCGGCCGGCGCCGCGTCTTCCTCGCCGCGCTCGTCGTCTTCGCCCTTGCGTCCCTGCTCGGCGGCCTCGTCTCCGACGGCACGCTGCTCATCGCGACGCGCTTCCTGAAGGGCATCGCCGCCGCGTTCACCGCGCCGGCCGCCCTGTCGATCGTCACCACCACCTTCTCCGAAGGGCCGGCGCGCAACCGCGCCCTGGCCATCTACGCCGCGACCGGGGCCACCGGCTTCTCGAGCGGCCTGATCTTCGGCGGGGTCCTGACCGAGCTCGGCTGGCGCTTCACGTTCCTGGTCCCCGTCGTCCTGACGGCAGGCCTGCTCGTGCTCGCCCTCAAGTACATCCCGGACACGGGCGTGCCGGAGCGGGACGGGCGCACGTTCGACATCCCCGGCGCGTCCCTGATCACGGGCTCGATGCTGCTCGCGGTCTTCACGATCGTCGAGGCCCCGAATGCCGGGTGGACCTCGATGCGGACCCTCGGCGGCGCGTTCGTCGCCCTCGCGCTGGTCTCGCTCTTCATCCAGATCGAGCAGCGCAGCAAGCATCCGCTGGTGCGCCTCGGCATCCTGCGCTCGGCGAAGCTGCGCCGCGCGAACCTGACAGCCATGACGGTCTTCGGGGCCTGGATCGGCTTCCAGTTCGTCGGGACGCTGTACATGCAGCAGCTCCGCGGCTGGTCGGCCTTCGAGATGGCCGGGGCGTTCCTGCCCGCCGGCCTGATCGTCGCCTTCGGCTCGCCGCGCTCGGGCACCCTGGTCAACCGCTTCGGCACCGCCCGGGTCGTGACGGCCGGCATGGCGTCGTTCGTCGGCGCCTACGCGCTGTCGACCGGGATCACCGCCGACTCGAGCTACGCCACCGGGATCCTCCCGACGATGGTGCTCGGCGGCCTCGGGTTCATGTTCACCTTCGGCCCGCTCAACATGGCGGCGACCGAGGGGATCACGGACGACGAGCAGGGCCTGGCGTCCGGCCTGCTGTTCACCTCCCTGCAGTTCGGCGGCGCCGTCGCGCTCGCCATCGCCACCGCGGCGATGGACGCGGCGACCGACGCCTCGCAGTCCCCGGCCGGCTCCGCCGCCGCCCAGCTCGACGGCTACCACGCCGCCCTGCTGGTCTCGGTCGCCGTCGCCGTGATCGGGTTGGGGGTGGCCGCCTCCGGGCTGGTCGGCCCCGCACGCGCCTGGGCGGGACGGTTCCGCTCGGCGTGGCAGACGTCCTACAACGCAGCCGGAGATCACCGATGAGCCCGATGACCCTCACCCCGCCCACCATCGAACCCGCGGCCGTCGCGGCGCGCCGGGACCTGACCGTCCCGCCGGTCGCCGACGCCGCCGCCTCCCGTCGGGCCCTCCGGGCGATGGCGGGGGCCCAGGCCACCTGGCTGCGCGAGCGGCCGGGCGGCCGGCGCCCCGCCTGACGTCCCGGAGCAGCCTGCGCCCCCGGGCGCCGAGCGTCCATTCCCCCGTCTCCACGCGCGGGGAAATCGACGTTCGGCGCCGGGAGCGGGTGTCACGCGCCGGGGGCCCGTCCGCGCGATACTCATCGAGTGAGCGATCGCAACGTGCTGGGTGGGGAGCTCGAGCTGTGCGGTATCGACCCCGTCACCGGCTTCTTCCGTGACGGCTGCTGCACCACCGGGCCTGAGGACCTCGGCAGCCACACGATCTGCGCCGTGGTGACCGCCGAGTTCCTCGAGCACCAGCGGGCGATCGGGAACGACCTCGGCACGCCGATGCCGCAGTTCCAGTTCCCGGGCCTCGTCCCGGGTGACCGCTGGTGCGTGACCGCCGCCAACTGGCTGCGGGCGCACGAGGACGGCGCCGCCGCGTTCGTCGTGCTCGCCTGCACGCACGAACGGGCGCTGGACATCGTCCCGCTCGAGATCCTGCGCGAGCACGCGGTCGACGTCCCGGCCGACCCGGGCACCCTGGCGGACTAGGAGCGCCGACCGCGCGCACGGCTCGGGTCAGTCCGCGCAGGCCGGTGCCGACCTGCGTCAGAAGTGGCCGACGACGTTGTCCGCCGAGACGCGCCGGTCATCCTCCGGGGCGGGCCGCAGGATCAGCACCTCGGTCGGCGCCTTGGTGAGCAGCCACTGCAGGTCCTGGGCGCTGGGCCCGCCACGCGGGTTCGCGGACGCCGACACGATGATCCGGTCGACCGGCTCGTCGGCGATCACCTGGCGCAGCGCGTCGCGGAACGAGCGCCCGCGGCCGACGCGGGCGTCCACCCGGACGCCGGCGGCGATCGCCCGTTGCTCGATCGCCTCCAGCAGCGGCATCGCCTGCAGGCACTGCGCGGGCAGCGGGGCCCCGAGCGGCAGGTGCCGGGGGACGCTGGCGAGGAACGCGGGCATGATGATCGCGTCCTCGGCGCGGGCCAGGCGGATGGCCGCCTCGAGGGACCGGCGGGAGATCGACGTGCCGGTGAACGGCAGCAGGATCCGGCGCGCCGTGCCGCCGTCGCTGTCGCCGGACTCGTCCCGCCTCCGGCCACGGCTACCACGCGGTCCGCGGCCGCCGCGGGAGCGCCTTGGCAACGCGCGCCCCGGCAAGGAGCGCGACGGCCGCGAGCGCCGTGGCAGCAACCAGGCGACGATCAGCCCCGCCGCAAGGCCGGTGACGACTGCGGCCGTCAACAGCAGCGCGGTCACGGTCCGTCCGTCCGGTCGTGCCGCGTCGACCGGTCCGCGACGATCCGCACGTCGACCGCCGGCAGCGCGGACATCAGGCGCTGGGGCAAGGGTGTCGCCAGCCGGCCGAGGCCGCGGGCCGGACGCGAGCGACCGAGCAGGATGTACGTCGTCCCGCGGGTGCGGGCCACGGCGGCGACCGTCCCCGCGACGTCCCCGGACGCCTCGACGAGGAACGTTGCGCCCAGCAGCGACGCGAGCTGGCGCAGGGCGCCCAGCTGCCGCTCGACCTCGCCGTCCGCGCGGCCGCCGGCGTAGGCCGGGGGCGCCACCCAGAGCAGGTCCAGATCGGCGCCGAGCCGCTGGGCCGACCGCCAGGCGCGGCGGACGAGGCGCTGCGCGGCCGGGACGGGCTCGACCAGCGCGAGCAGCCGCTCGCCGACCGCCTGCGGGGTGTCGCGGGCCAGCGCCTGCGTGCGCGTGCCGACGGCCCCGGTGACGAGCCGCCGGGACTCGACCTCCTCCGCCACCTGTCGCAGCGCGACCTCGCGCAGCGCCGCCAGGTTCTCGATCCGGAAGAACCCGTTGAGCGACGCCGCGATCCGCGCGGCCGGGTAGACCTTCCCGTCGCGGAGGCGCGCCAGCAGTGCCTCGGGGGTCAGGTCGATCAGCACCACCTCGTCCGCGCGGCCGAGGACGGCGTCGGGGAACGTCTCGCGGACGCGCACCCCGGAGAGCTCGGCGACCTGGTCGTTCAGCGATTCCAGGTGCTGGACGTTGACGGTCGAGAGGACGTCGATGCCGGCGGCGACCAGGGCCTCGACGTCGTCGTGGCGCTTGGGGTGCTCGGTGCCCGGGGCGTTCGTGTGGGCCAGCTCGTCGACGAGGCAGAGCGCCGGGGCGCGGGTCAGCAGTCCCGGCAGGTCGAGCTCGTCGAGGGTGACGCCGCGGTGGACCAGGGTGCGGCGCGGCAGGACCGGCAGACCCGCGACGAGCGCGGCCGTCTCCGCCCGGCCGTGGCTCTCGACCACGCCGACCACGACGTCGCGCCCGGCCGCAAGCGCCGCGTGCCCGTCCTGGAGCATGCGGAACGTCTTGCCCACCCCCGGGGCCATCCCGAGGTAGATGGTCAGGTGACCGCGACGGCCGACGGTGCCCGCGTCCTCGCCCACGGCCTACGCTCCGAAGACCCCATGGACCACGAGGTCGATCAGCTTGATCCCGGCGAACGGCACGATCAGCCCGCCGAGCCCGTAGATCAGCAGGTTGCGCTGCAGCAGGGCCGAGGCGCCCACGGGCTTGTACTGCACGCCGCGCAGGGCGAGCGGCACGAGGAACGGGATGATCAGCGCGTTGAAGACGATCGCGCTGATGATCGCCGACTGCGGCGTCCCGAGCTGCATGACGTTGAGGTCGTCGAGCGGTCCCCGCGCACCGTCCTCCGTGGCGTAGGTGAAGGCGAAGATCGCGGGCAGGATCGCGAAGTACTTGGCGACGTCGTTCGCGATCGAGAACGTGGTCAGCGCGCCACGGGTGATCAGCAGCTGCTTGCCGACCTCGACGATCTCGATGAGCTTCGTCGGGTTGGAGTCCAGGTCGACCATGTTGCCGGCCTCGCGGGCGGCCTGGGTGCCGGTGTTCATCGCCACGCCGACGTCGGCCTGGGCCAGCGCGGGCGCGTCGTTCGTGCCGTCGCCGGTCATCGCGACGAGGCGCCCCTCGGCCTGCTCGGCGCGGATCAGCTCGAGTTTGCGCTCGGGCGTCGCCTCGGCCAGGAAGTCGTCCACGCCGGCCTCGGCCGCGATCTTGGCCGCGGTGAGCTTGTTGTCACCGGTCACCATGACGGTGCGGATGCCCATCGCCCGCAGCCGCTCGAAGCGGGCCGCCATGCCGTCCTTGACCGTGTCCTTCAGATAGATGACGCCGAGCACGCGACCGTCCCGGGCCACGGTCAGCGGGGTGCCGCCGTCGTTCGCGACGCGGTCGACCACGGCCTGCAGCTCCGGCGGGGTCTGCCCGCCCTCGGCGCGGACCCAGTCGGCGACCGAGTCGGCTGCGCCCTTGCGCAGCTGCGTGCCGTCGACGTCGACGCCGGACATCCGGGTCTGGGCGGTGAACGGGACGAACGTGGGGGCGGCGTCCCCGCCGGCGGCGAACTCCCGCTCGCGGATCCCGAACTGCTTCGCGAGGACGACGATCGACCGTCCCTCCGGCGTCTCGTCCGCGAGCGAGGACAGCTGAGCGGCCTCGGCCAGCTCGGCCTCGGTCACCCCGGGCATCGGCAGGAACTCTGCCGCCTGCCGGTTGCCGAGCGTGATCGTGCCGGTCTTGTCGAGCAGCAGGACGTCGATGTCGCCGGACGCCTCGACGGCACGACCCGACAGGGCGAGCACGTTGCGTCGCACGAGCCGGTCCATGCCCGCGATGCCGATCGCGCTCAGCAGCGCGCCGATCGTCGTCGGGATCAGCGCCACGAGCAGCGCGACCAGCGTCGTGGTGGAGATCGTCGTGTCCGCGTAGGCGGCGAACGGCTGCAGCGTGACGACGACGAGCAGGAAGATCAGCGTCAGCCCGGCGAGCAGGATCCCGAGCGCGATCTCGTTCGGGGTCTTGCGCCGCTCGGCGCCCTCGACGAGCGCGATCATGCGGTCCAGGAACGACTGCCCTGGCTCCTGCGTGATCTCGACGACGATCCGGTCCGACAGGACGCGGGTGCCGCCGGTGACGGCGCTGCGGTCGCCGCCGGACTCGCGGATGACCGGGGCGGACTCGCCGGTGATCGCCGACTCGTCCACCGAGGCGATGCCCTCGACGACGGTGCCGTCCCCGGGGATGCCCTCGCCCGCCACGACGACGACGCGGTCGCCGCGGTGCAGCTCGTTCGCCTGCCGCGTGGTGCCGTCCTCCATCGTCGCCACCGACTCGGTGCGCATCGATCGCAGGGCGTCGGCCTGCGCGCGGCCGCGGCCCTCGGCCAGCGCCTCGGCGAGGTTCGCGAAGACCACGGTCAGCCACAGCCAGACGGCGATCGTCACCGTGAACGCGACGGACTCGTCACCGCCGCCGAAGGCGCTCCCGTCGACCAGCTGGTACCCGAGCGCGAACGTGACGAGGAACGCGCTGACCTCGACCACGAACATGACGGGGTTGCGGACCTGGATCCGGGGGTCGAGCTTGCGGAGCGACCCGATGAGCGCCGGGCGCAGCAGGTCGGCGGTGAACAGCGACTGCGATTCGCGTGGGTTCATGACGTGGCCTCGAGGTTCCGCAGGGAGCGGTTGAGCTCGGGGACGTTCACGCCCGGCTCGCCGAAGACGCCCAGGAAGCGACCACGGGAGTGCTTCCGGACGAGCGCGGCGACCTGCGCCGGCGGCAGCCCGCGCGCGGCGGCGACGCGGCGGGCCTGGATCGCCGCGTTCGCCTTCGAGATCTCGGGGTCGACGCCGGACCCGGAGGTCGTGACCGCGTCGATCGGGATCTTCCCGACCGTCAGCCCCGGGCTGGTCGGCGCGTTGAGCGCCAGGTAGGCGGCCGCCTCTTCCTTGTAGAACTGCCGTGCGGTGTCCGAGTTCGGGCCGCGGTTGGAGAAGTACGACGTATCCGTCGCGTAGCCGGTCGCGGACGGACGCGGCTGGAAGAACGACGGGTCGGGCGCGGTGACGGGATCGCCGTTGTCGTCCTGCTTGCCGGTGTCGAGGGTGGGCGCGACGCCCAGCAGTCGCGATCCGGTGACCTGACCGTCCGACGCGATGAACGACCCGTTCGCGCGGTCCGGCATCGTGAGCTGGGCGACGCCGGTGACGACCGCCGGGTAGGCGAGCCCGAGCAGGACGGTCAGGACGACCATCGCGCGGACCGCGGTGAGGACTTCTTTGGGCAAGGGCATGGGCATTGGCTGGGATCCGGGCTAGAAGAGGTGGTCGGTCAGGCCCTGCACGACGGGGCCGAGGAGGAGGGCGGGGAAGAACGTCAGCGCGCCGATCAGCACGACGACGCCGATCAGCAGCCCGGCGAAGGTGCCGGTGTCCGTCCGGAGCGTGCCCGCCCCCACGGGGGCGGCGCGCTTGCCGGCGAGCGAGCCCGCGAGGGCCAGCACGATCAGGATCGGGACGAAGCGGCCGGCGAGCATGACGAGCCCGCCGATCACGTCCGCGAACGTCACGCCGTTGGAACCCGCGTTGCCGGCATCCGGCTGCAGGAAGCCCGTGTAGCCGGCGAAAGCCGACCCGTTGTTGTTGGCCTGCGAGAGGTAGGCGTAGAACGTCTCGCTGAAGCCCTGCGGCCCGGTCGCGTAGATCGACGGTGCGCCGTACTTCGTCGCCAGCGCCAGCCCCGAGCCGAGCAGCACGAGCAGCGGCGTGACGAGGATGCCGAGCGAGACCAGCTTGATCTCCTTGGCCTCGATCTTCTTCCCCAGGAACTCCGGGGTGCGGCCCACCATCAGGCCGCCGATGAAGACCGCCAGCAGGACGTACATCAGCATCGTGTAGAGGCCGGTGCCGACGCCGCCGAAGACCGACTCGCCGTAGCCCAGGTTGACCATCGGGACCAGGCCGCCGAGGCCGGTCATCGACTCGAACGCCGAGTTGACGGCGCCGCACGAGGTGACGGTGGTGACGGCGGTGAACAGCGCGGACATCGTCGACCCGTTGCGCAGCTCCTTGCCCTCGAGGTTCACGCCGTGCAGGCCCGCGATCGTCTGCGCGGGCGTCCCGTGACGCTCGGCGGCGAAGACCACCGCGACGCTGACGAGGAACAGCAGGCTCATCGCCCCAAAGACCGCCCAGCCCTGCCGCCGGCTGCCGACCATCCGGCCGTAGGTCATCGTCAGCGACGCCGGGATCGCCAGGATCAGCAGCATCTCGAGCAGGTTCGAGAACGCGGTGGGGTTCTCGAACGGGTGCGCGGCGTTGACGTTGAAGAAGCCGCCGCCGTTGGTGCCGAGCTCCTTGATCGCCTCCTGCGAGGCGACCGGCCCGCGGGCCACGCCATGCGCCGTGGCGCCGAGCGTCTGCAGGACGCCCTGCGTCACGAGCACCAGCGCGGCGACGAACGCGATCGGTAGCAGCACGTGCGTGATCGCGCGGGTGAGGTCCTGCCAGAAGTTGCCGATCGTGCCGGCGGCCGCACCGGCATCGGGATCGCCGGCCGTCGGGACGCGGCGGCCGGCGAGCGCCCGGATCAGCGCGACGGCGACCGCAAGGCCGACCGCGGCCGAGACGAAGTTCTGCACCGTGAGGCCGACGGCCTGCGAGACGTACGTCATCGTCGTCTCGCCGCCGTAGAACTGCCAGTTCGTGTTGGTGACGAACGACGAGACGGTGTTGAACGTCACGTCCCAGGGCGCCGAGCGGAAGTCGCCGTGATTCAGCGGGTGCAGGCTCTGCGTCCGCAGGATCACGAACAGCAGCAGCCAGCCGGCCGCCGAGAACAGCAGGACGGAGCGCGCGTACGCCTTCCAGTCCTGGGGATCCGGCTCCCACCGCCCGCCCCGGCCGCCGACCCCGAGCAGGCGGTAGGTCCCGCGCTCCAGGCGGCCGCTGAGCGGGTCGAGGAACGTGCGCTCCCCGCGGAAGACGCGGGCCATGTGGCCGCCGAGGAGCGGGACGATGGCGACGATCAGCGCGCAGAAGAGCGCGATCTGGAGGATGCCCTGGGCCATGGCGGACTACAGGTCCTCGCCGCGGAGCAGCGCGTAGACGAGGTAGAGCGCGACGAGGGCGGCCACGCTGACGCCGAGGGCGTTCGCGAGCGTCATACGCGATCGAGTCCCTTGAGGACGAGGGCCAGGGCCGCGAAGCACGCGACCGCGATGGCGAGAGCGAGAAGATCCATGCCTGCACTGTGCGCCCAGCCCCGTGTGGGCCGCATGGGCAGGCCCGGGCCCGGCGTGCAGATGTTGTGAAGATCGCCTCAGCCCGCGAAGCGGTACCCGACGCCCGGGTCCGTGCGGATGATCCGCGGCGGCCCGTCGCCCGCCTCGATCTTGCGGCGCAGGTTCGCGATGTGCGTCCGCAGGACCGCCGTGTCGTCGGCGTATCCGGGTCCCCAGACCTCGACCAGCAGCGAGCGGTGCGTCAGCAGCCGACCGCGGTTGCGGGCGAGCTGGCGCAGCAGGTCGAACTCGATCGGGGTGAGGTGGACGTCGGTCCCGCCCCGCCGCACGACCCGAGCGGCGAGGTCGATCGTCAGGCCGCCGGCCTCGATCAGCGGCTCGTCGGGGACGGCGCCCGTCCGTCTCAGTGCGGCCTGCAACCGGGCGACGAGCTCGCGCGGGCTGAACGGCTTGGTGACGTAGTCGTCGGCCCCGGACTGCAGCGCGCCGACCTTCATGTCCTCCTCGTCGACGGCGCTGAGGACGATGATCGGCATGGCGCTCCACTCGCGCAGGCGGCGGCACAGCTCGACGCCGTCGCCGTCGGGCAGGACGAGGTCGACGATCGCCGCGTCGGGCGGCCGGACAGCGGCCTGGTCGAGCGCGGACTCCATGGTCGCGGCCTCAGCCACCTCGTAGCCCGCCTCGCGCAGGATGACCTTCAGCGCCCGCAGGATCTGGGGCTCGTCGTCGCAGACGAGGATGCGGCTGCCGGCGCTCATGGCGACGCCTGCGGGACGGCCTGGACCGGCTGCTCGGCCAGCGGGAAGGACACCACGAAGCTCGAGCCCTGGCCGGGCAGCGACTCGACGCCGACCTCGCCGCCGTTGGCCTCCACGAACCCGCGGACGATCGCGAGGCCCAGGCCGGAGCCCGCGGGGGCACCGGACCCGTCGTGCGGGCCACGCCAGAACGGCTCGAAGACACGCTCCTGGTCGGCCGGCGTGATGCCCGGTCCCTGGTCGACGACGCGCACGACCAGCCGCGTCCCGACCGCCCGCGCCCGGACCGACACCACCTCGCCGGGGGCGTGCCGGACCGCGTTCGCGATCAGGTTCGTGAACGCCCGCTCGAGCTGGGCCGCGTCCGCCCGCAGCAGCGGGAGCTGCGCGTCGATCACGAAGCGGACGTCCGGCGCCGGCTCGGGCAGGCCCTCCGCGGCGGCGTGGAGGACCTCGTCCAGCGCGCACCAGTCGGGACGCGGGGCCGCCGTCCCCGCTTCCAGGCGCGAGAGGTCCAGGAGGTTGTCGACCACGCGGGCGAGCCGCTCGGCCTCGACGACGACGCCCCCCGCGAGCGCCTCGCGGTCCTCGGCGTCCAGGGCGGCCGAGCCGAGGGCGGTGCCGGCGGTGATGATCGACGTCAGCGGGCTGCGCAGGTCGTGGGAGACGGCGCGCAGGATGGCGGTCTTGACGACGTCGCTGCGCCGCAGTGCCTGGGTCTCGACGACCTCGGCCTGCAGCGCGTCGCGCTCGAGCGCGGCCGCGAGCAGCGCCTCGAGCGCCGGCAGCACGTGCGCGAGCAGCCGGTCGCGGAGTGCGGGGTCCAGCGCGGCGGGTAGCAGCAGCGTCGCCACGGTGCGATCGCCGGCGCGGAGGGGGTAGGCCTCGCGGCGCGGGTCGCCGGCCGTGTCGACCGCCCCCCGCTCGAGCGCCGCGGACGGGACGCCCAGCGCCGCCGCGACCCGGTGGGCCGCGGTCCGCAGGAGCTCGTCGGGGTCGCCGCCGGCCAGCATGCCCCGCGCCAGCTCGGCCGCGAGGTCGGCCTCCTGGCGGCGGGCCTCGGCCTCGCCGGCGCGGGCCCGGGCGAGGTCCGCCACGCGGCTGGTCGCGATCGCGACGACGACGAAGGTCAGCAGCGCGGCGAGGTTGCGATCGTCGGCGACGGTCAGGCGGCCCGTCGGTTCCAGGAAGCAGACGTTGAAGGCGAGCGCGGACGCGAGCGCCGTCGCCAGCGCCAGCCGCAGCCCCCAGTACGTCGCCACCAGCAAGACGGGCAGGATGTAGAGGACGGCGAGCGACGCGGCCGGCGTCAGCTCGTCGAGCCCGGCCACCGCGGCGGTGCAGCCCCCGACGCCCAGCGCGGCGACGGCCGCCCCGGCGCGCATCGGCGGCCGGTGGCCCGGCAGCAGCAGTGGGGGGACGGACTCCATCGCCACCGGAGCCTACGCGGCGCGCGGCCGCGGGAAGGGCGTCAGCAGACGCCGGCGGGCACGCGTTCCCACTCGTGCCGGGCCCCGTCGAACGCGTCCCAGTCCAGGCTGGGGCCGTCGGGGGCCGGTGGTGCGGGGGGACCGGGGTCCTCGGGAGGCCCCGGACGGTTGCGCCGGCGCTGGCCGCCGTCCTCGTCGTCGCTGTCCGACGTCTCCTCGGCCCGGGCCGGGCCGTCGTTCCGGCGGCCGGTCACGAACAGCGCCAGCGCCAGCAGCAGCGCGGCGACGCAGGCGAAGCGCGAATCCTCGTGCAGCGCCACCTTAATCAGCGAGTACGAGACGAACGCCAGGAACGCGGCGAACGTGAGGATGATGATCGCGATGTAGCTGCCGACCAGCGCCCGGTCGAAGCCGACGGGCGAGACCACGAGCGTGGCCGTGCCGGCGACGGTGAACAGGGAGAGGAGGATCCAGGGAGTCGTCACGGTTCGGCGAGGGTCCGGCGGCGGGGCGGGCTACGGCGAGCGACGATGTTACGCGGACGTACGAGCAGAGCGCAACCGACGACCGGGCCGAACGTCAGCCCGATTGCCGCGCGGCGGCGGTCAGCCGGACTGCGGCAGCAGGCCGTCGAGCTTCGACTGGGTGCGCATCTCCGCCAGGATGCGCTCGAGCCGCGGCTCGTTGTCGTTGTCGACGTGGATCATCGTCGCCGCGACCGCCGGGTGCACCGCGGCGATCTGCCGGTGCATCTCGTGGGCGACGGCGCGGTAGGACGGGTGGCCCTCGCGGCCGGACCGCAGCTCGATCAGCTGCATCGCCTCACGCGCGTTCAGGTCCAGGACGTAGCGCATCCGGTACCCGAGGCAGAGCGCGTACATCGCGACCCGCGCGTCGTGGCCGTCGTCGAGGATCCGCTGGTGCGCGACGCGCGAGAGCTCGAGCGCGTGGCGGTACTCGCCGCCGCAGCCGGCGAGGTCGACCTCGTCCGGGACGCCTGCGCCGAGGTCCGGCGTGAGCTTCTGCCACTGCACCGTCAGCATGCGGTGGCGCTGCAGATCGCGGAAGGCGCCGTAATCGGACACGATCTCGAAGCGGTAGCGCAGCGCCTCGTAGCCCCGCCCGGGCCGGTGACGGCGGTTCGCGCGCTCGCCGACGAGGTCGCTGAGCAGTGCAGCCCGCTCGTCGGGGGACAGGGCGGTGAGGCGCATGCGGGCGTCCTCCTCGCTCGTGCCCGCCGCCTCGAACAGCAGCGCGGCGAGGAGCGCGTCCTCGTCGCCGTCGACGTGCAGGAGCCGCACCGACGGGCGCCCGGCGTCGGCGGCCGCGGGCCGGTCCAGGCCCAGGCGCGTGACCCAGCGCGCGGCGGCGGCGTCGCGCTCCTGCAGGTAGCCGATCCACTCGCCGCCGCGCTCGGGGCGCGGGATGCGGGAGACGAACGACGGCATGATCGCCTGGATGGCGTCCAGGATCTGGGTTCCGGCCTCGCGGGCCTCCGGCAGGGGATGTGCCAGGAGATGCAGGATCAGCTGCTCGTAGGTCTGGCCGGTCGCGTAGATCCCCATGTGCGACAGGGACGATGCGGGCAGCAGGCCGCGGACCAGGTCCAGGGCCTTCGCGGCGATCGCGCGGTCACGGGCGGGCCCGGGGTCGCCGGGGAACGAGCCGTCGACCCAGGCGCGGACCTTCGGCAGCAGCCCCGAGTAGACGCCGAAGATCTCGTCCATCGAGCGTTCGTAGACCGGGCCGAGGGCGGGGTCGCGGAAGTAGCGATAGCGGGCGTGCTTGGTCCCGGCGCCGTCCATCGGGACGTCGTAGGCGATGTACCGGGTGGACTGCTCCAGGTACGCCCCGAGCCGCGGACGCTGCAGGACCTTGGTCAGGACGTTCGAGACCCACTCGCAGGCGACGTGCGCCCCGCCGAGCTGCGCGACGCTGTCGTCCCCGTAGCCGACGAAGATCCGCTCGTAGAGCTCCGCCGCACGGGCACCCTCGGTGTCGTCCGAGCCGCCGGCGACGACCGGGAGGGAATCCGCGAACTCGTCCAGGAACATCCGGCGCAGGGTTCCCGGGTACCGCGAGTAGCGCGCGAACATCGCGCCCTTGACCGTCTCCGGCAGGTTCGTCAGCGCGAAGACCGGGCGGTCCAGGTTCGTGACGTGCGGCGCGAGGCGCGCCTGCTCGTCCGGGGTGAAGCTCTCGACGGGGTAGTCCATACGGGGTTCGTGACCCTAGCGCGCCGGGCGGCGTCGAACGCGTCCCGGGTGAGCCTGGCGTCAGCGCTGAACACCGAGCGTCAGGCCGCCCGTGTAGCCGCTCGCCGCGGTCGCCCCCCGCCGTTTGAGGGCGAGGACCGCGCGCGACCCGCCCTCCGCTCCGAAGATGCCGTCCGACGCGTTCGTCGTGTCCTGCCGGCCGCGTGCGCGGTAGCGGCCCTGGGCGTAGACCGCCTGGGTCACCGCGGGGCGGAAGTACAGCTGCCCGGTGTGGACCACGTCCCCGCCCACGAAGACCTTCACGTGGATGTGCGGCGTGCGGCCCGGATACCACCCGGGGACGATCGTCGTGAACCGGGCCACGCCGCTGCGGTCGGTCCGCTGGGCGCCGCGCATGAACGTCTTGCCGGAGGTGCCTTCGCTCGCGATCCCGGAGTACTTCCCGCCGGCGTCGGTGTGCCAGAGCTCGACGACCGCGCCGCGGATCGGACGGCACGTCCCCGCGTCCACGACCTTCAGCCGCAGCGCCAGGTTCGTCCCCGTCCGCCCGCCGCGGAGGTCGCGGCGCAGCAGGTCGACGTCGAGGTAGAACGGGCCCTCGGTCGACTCCTGCTGGAGCACGCAGTCGGCAGCGACGGCAGGGTCGGCGCCCACCAGCCGCCAGGCCCCGAGCGCGCCGGCGGCACCGGCTCCCGCCAGCACGACGAGGGCCTCGCGGCGGCGGAGGGCATCCGTCCAGGGCAACGGTGGAGAGGGCATCGCGGACCCGAACCTATCCCGTCCGGGCCTGGCTCCACGCCGGTTCGGTGCAGCCTTACTGCACTTAAACGGTAGGAAAATAGGGCACTACTCCAGTAGGGAATGTGTATTCTGGCTAATCCCGACTGACAAACACCTGTTTTGGAGGACTCACCCGTGAAGCGCACGCTGCCGACCCTGACCGCCCTGCTGGCCACCACCCTCGTGGTCGCCGGCTGCGGTGGCGCGTCGGATACGAACGACGGAGCAGACAACGCGAGCGCGTCGTCGGGCAAGGCGACCCTGAGCCTGGTCGCCTACTCCACCCCGCAGGTCGTCTACGACGAGATCATCCCGGCGTTCAAGAAGACCCCGGCCGGCGAGGGCATCGGCTTCAAGACCAGCTTCGGCGCGTCCGGCGACCAGAGCCGCGCGGTCGAGGCCGGGCAGAAGGCGGACGTCGTCTCCTTCTCGATCGAGCCCGACATCACGCGCCTCGTGAAGGCCAAGCTCGTCGGGGAGGACTGGAACACGACGCCGAACAAGGGCCTCGTCACCACGTCGCTCGTCTCCTTCATCGTCCGCAAGGGCAACCCGAAGAACATCAAGACCTGGGACGACCTGCTGAAGCCGGGCGTCAAGGTCCTCACGCCGAACCCGTTCACCTCGGGCGCGGCGAAGTGGAACATCCTCGCGGCCTACGGGCAGGCGTCGGGCAGCGGCAAGGACCCCGCGGCCGGCCTGAAGTACGTCGAGAAGCTCATCAAGGACCAGGTCGTCGTGCAGGACAAGTCCGGCCGCGAGGCGCTGCAGAACTTCACGTCCGGAACCGGCGACGTGCTGCTGTCCTACGAGTACGAGGCGACGACGGCGCAGAAGAAGGGCGAGAAGGTCGACTTCGTCACGCCGGACGACACGATCAAGATCAACATCGACATCGCGAAGACGCTCGACGCCGACCCGTCGGCGCAGGCGTTCCTGGACTACGTCCTGTCGCCCGCCGGACAGGAGAAGTTCGCGGACTGGGGCTACCGCCCGGTGAACCAGACGGTCCTGGACGCCAACAAGGACAAGTTCCCGGACCCGTCGGGCCTCTTCACGATCGAGGACCTGGGCGGCTGGACGAAGGTCAACGACGAGCTGTTCGACCCGGAGAAGGGCTCGGTCGCCAAGATCGAGGCCGAGGCCGGGGTCTCCACGGACAAGTAGATGAGCACCTCCCTCGTCAAGGACGTGCCTGAGCTCCCGGACGCGGCGAAGCAGCCCGCCGGGGGGCCCGGGCGCGGGCGAGGGAGCCGTTCCGCGCGTCGTGCGCGGGCGGGCGGCGCCGGCCCCCTGGGGGTCGGCGTCGTCACGATCTGGCTGAGCCTGATCGTCCTGCTGCCGCTGGCAGCCGTCACCGCCAAGTCGTTCGAGGACGGGACGGACACCTTCTGGACCGCCGTCAGCTCGCGCCAGGCGGTCAACGCGCTGGTGTTCACGCTCGTCGTGTCGCTCATCGCCGCGGCGATCAACGCGGTGATGGGGACGCTCGTGGCGTGGGTCCTCGTCCGCGACAAGTTCCGCGGCAAGGCGGCCGTCAACGCCCTGATCGACCTGCCGTTCGCGCTGCCGACGATCGTCGCCGGCCTGACGCTGATCGCGCTGTACGGCCGCAACTCGCCGGTCGGCATCGACGTCACCTACACGCGCGTGGCGGTCCTGCTCGCGCTGATGTTCGTCACGCTGCCGTTCGTCGTCCGCTCGGTGCAGCCGGTGCTGCACGAGCTCGACCGCGAGATGGAGGAGGCGTCGACGTCGCTCGGCGCCACGCCCGGTCAGACGTTCCGCCGGATCGTCCTGCCGAACCTGCGTCCCGCGATCCTCTCGGGCGCCGCGCTCAGCTTCGCCCGCGCGGTCGGCGAGTTCGGGTCGATCGTCCTGATCAGCGGCAACGTCCCGTTCAAGACCGAGGTCAGCGCCGTCTACATCTTCAAGCTGCAGGAGTCGAGCGACAACCCGATCCGGGCGGCGGCCGTCTCGGTCGTCCTGCTCGGGCTCTCGCTCGCCGTCCTGATCGGCATCCGCATCTTCGAGCGCCGGGGAGGCGACCATGGTTGAGACATCCCGCTGGAGCCGCATCTCGCTCCGCGTCATCGCCCTCGGCTACCTCGCCCTGCTCCTCGGGATCCCGGTCGGCGTCGTCCTCTACCGGACGTTCGAGCACGGGGTCGGCCCTGTATGGGACTCGGTGACGACCCCTGCCGCCATCTCCGCCTTCACGCTGACGCTGACCGTGGCCGCGATCGCCGTGCCGCTGAACACGGTGCTCGGCATCCTCACCGCCCTGGTCCTGGTCCGCGGCCGCGTCCGCGGGAAGGCGATCCTCGAGGCGATCGTCGACCTGCCGTTCGCGATCAGCCCGATCGTCGTCGGCCTCGCGCTCATCCTCGTCTACAGCCGCACGGGTTGGTTCGGCCCGTGGTTCATCGACCATGGCTTCCCGATCATCTTCAGCCTGCCGGGCATCGTCCTGGCGACGGTGTTCGTCTCGCTGCCGTTCGTCGCCCGCGAGGTCGCCCCCGTGCTGCGCGAGATCGGCGACGAGCAGGAGCAGGCAGCCGCCACGCTCGGGGCGTCCTCCTGGCAGACGTTCTGGCGCATCACCCTGCCCGCCATCCGCTGGGGCGTCGCCTACGGCGTCGTCCTGACGGTCGCCCGCTGCATCGGCGAGTTCGGTGCGGTCTCGATCGTCAGCGGCAAGATCTCAGGGGAGACCGAGACGCTCACCCTGCTCGTCGAGAAGCGCTTCAACAACTTCGACCTGGCGGGGGCGTACGCCGCCTCCGCGCTGCTGTCCGTCATCGCTCTCGTCACCCTGCTCGCGATGACGCGGCTCAACCCCCGGAAGGACCTGTAAGCCCATGATCACCGTCGAGAACGTCCAGAAGCACTACGGCGACTTCCACGCCCTGAAGGGCATCGACCTGGAGATCGAGTCCGGGTCGCTGACCGCGCTGCTGGGCCCGTCAGGGTCCGGCAAGTCCACCCTCCTGCGCGTGATCGCGGGGCTCGAGGTCCCTGACTCGGGGCGCGTGATCCTGGACGGTAAGGACGTCACGCGGCTCGCACCGCAGCAGCGCGGCATCGGCTTCGTCTTCCAGCACTACGCCGCGTTCAAGCACATGAACGTCCGCGACAACGTCGCGTTCGGCCTGAAGATCCGCAAGCGCCCGAAGGCCGAGGTCAAGCAGAAGGTCGACGAGCTGCTCCGCGTCGTCGGCCTCGACGGCTACCAGCAGCGCTACCCGTCGCAGCTCTCGGGCGGCCAGCGGCAGCGGATGGCGCTGGCGCGGGCGCTCGCGATCGAGCCGGCGGTCCTGCTCCTGGACGAGCCGTTCGGCGCGCTCGACGCGAAGGTCCGGGCCGAGCTGCGGACGTGGCTGCGCCGCCTGCACGACGAGGTCCACGTCACGACGGTCCTGGTCACCCACGACCAGGAGGAGGCGCTCGACGTCGCCGACACGATCGCGGTCATGGACGCCGGCGACATCGCGCAGACCGGCAGCCCGCGCGAGCTCTACGACGCGCCGACCTCGGAGTTCGTGATGTCGTTCCTGGGCCCGGTCGCGCGCCTGAGCGGCGGCCTGGTCCGCCCGCACGACCTCGACCTGTCGCTCGAGGCGCGCGAGGGCGCGCTGGAGGCGCAGGTGACGCGCGTCGTGCACCTCGGGTTCGAGGTCCGCGTCGAGCTCGAGCTCCCGGAGACCGCCGAGCCGGTCGTCGCCCAGATCACCCGCGGCGAGGCGCAGGCGCTGGAGCTGAAGGCGGGGGACATCGTCTGGGTCCGGGCGTCCGCGCAGGGGACGGGGCTGCCGGCCGCGCCCGCGGTGTCGTTGGACAAGGCGGCCTGACGGCCGCCGGGCGCTACCGCGTGACCCAGGCCTCGGGGTCCTCGGACAGCTTGACCACGTCGCCCGGGAGCGCGCCGGCCGCCAGTTCGGCGAGCGAGACGCGCTCCAGCACGGCCCGCAGGTTGTGCCGGACGGCGATCCAGACGCGCTGCAGCGGCTCGGCCGAGCCCTCGTAGGGAACATCCTCGGGACGCTGGCCACGGACGGACGCGAGCGGCCCGTCGACCGCGCGGATGATGTCCGCCACCGAGATCTCGGCCGCCGGGCGGTTGAGCCAGTAGCCCCCGTCCGCACCGCGCTGGCTGCGCACCAGACCCGCGTGGCGCAGGTCGCCGAGGATGTTCTCCAGGAACTTCATCGGGATGCCCTGGGTGGTCGCGATCGCCTCGCCCTTGGTGGGGCGCTCGGTCGCCTCGTTGGCGGCCAGGTGGATCGCGGCCCGGACGGCGTAGTCGGCCTTCGCGGAGATGCGCATTGGCCGCCATCCTCCCGCACGGGGCGGCGTCGCGCGCTGCCGCGCTGCGAATGTGGCGCGGGCTGTTGCTCTGCGCGCGTCGTGCAGACACCGGCGGCATTCGGGGTCGGTGGCGCTGACGCCGAGGGCCTGGTGGTCGGTGGTCGGCGGCGCTGACGCCGAGCGGGGCATGGGGCGGGCGGCTGGCCGGGGCGGACGCGTGGTGGATCGCACAACTCCGTGGAGGATCCGGCGGGGCACGCCCCCCAAACCCTCCGCGCGCGCGGGGCACGGCCGGGCGGCAATGCCACCTCGGAGGATTCGGCGGGGCATACCCCCCAAACCCTCCACGCGTCGGGGGCACGGCCCGGGGAGCGCAGCTCCCGGACGTCCGCACCGCTCGGCTGCCACCGCGGCCTCTTAGAAGAGCGCGGTGAAGCTCGAGCTGGCGCGTTCGACGAAGTCGAACAGCGGCTGCGGGACGACGCCGAAGACGACCGTGGCCGCGGCGAACAGCACCGCGACGAACGTGAGCTCCCACGCCGGCCCGGCGGGGG
Organism: Paraconexibacter sp. AEG42_29; assembly: GCF_040581415.1. Classification (NCBI taxonomy): domain Bacteria; kingdom Bacillati; phylum Actinomycetota; class Thermoleophilia; order Solirubrobacterales; family Paraconexibacteraceae; genus Paraconexibacter; species Paraconexibacter sp. AEG42_29. Next base: position 702,132 of record NZ_CP114014.1, read on the forward strand.
GGCCGCTGACCTCGGCGTCGGGGGAGCCGCCGGCCAGAGCGGGCAGCGGGGGACCGGCCACGGCGGCGGGCTTCGCGTCCGCGGCGTCCGACGTCCAGATCGCGGCGACGACCCTCAGGTAGTAGCCGAGCGAGATCATCGACCCGACGACGATGACGATGCCGAGCCAGGCGTAGTCGCCGTCGACCGACGCGCGGATCAGCTGGAACTTGCCGATGAAGCCGGCGGTCGCGGGCACGCCGGCCAGGGCCAGCATGGCGATCGTGAGCGGCCACGCGAGCAGCGGGCGCGTGGCGCCGATGCCGGAGACCGCGGAGATGTCGTCGCCGAGGCCGGTCTCGCGCTCGCGGGCGATGATGACGCCGAACGCGGCGAGGTTCATCAGCAAGTAGGCCGCCAGGTAGAAGACCGTCGCGCGGATGCCCAGCTGCGTCGTCACGAGCACACCGGCCAGCATGTAGCCGGCCTGGGCGACGGACGAGTAGGCCAGCATCCGCTTGAGCGAGGTCTGCCCGAGGGCGCCGACGTTGCCGACGAGGATCGTGATGGTGGCGAGGACCGCCAGGACGGGTGCCCAGGTGGCCTGGGCGTCGACCAGGGCGACGTCGAAGAACCGCAGGAAGACGCCGAACGCGGCGGCCTTCGTGGCGACGGCCATGAACGCGGTGATCGGGCTCGGTGCACCCTCGTAGACGTCCGGCGTCCACTGGTGGAACGGGGCGACGGAGCACTTGAAGCACATGCCGACCACGACGAGCGCGATGCCGACGAGGGCGAGCGAGTCGGTGGCCAGGGAGTCGGCGGTGAAGGCACGTGCCATCTCGCCGTAGTTCGTGGTGCCGGTGGCGCCGTAGAGCATCGCCAGGCCGTAGAGCAGCGTTGCCGAGCCGACGGAGCCGACGATCAGGTACTTCAGCCCGGACTCGAGCGACCGGGGCCGGCGCATCTCGGTCGCGCACAGCACGTAGAGCGGGATCGACAGCAGCTCCAGGCCCAGGAACAGCGAGATCATGTCCTGCGCCCAGACCAGGACGATCATGCCGGCGATGCTGGTCAGCATCATCGCGAAGTACTCGCCGTGGGCCGATTCGCGCGGCGCCATCGCCCGCCAGGACAGCAGCGTCGCGGCCATGCCGGCGACGAGGAAGACGACGGTCAGCGTCGTCGACAGCCCGTCGAGCTGCAGGGAGCCTGAGACGAGCGACTTCTGCTCGTCCAGCTGCCAGATGGTGAGGCCGAGGGACGTGCCCAGGGTGACGAGCGTCAGGCCGGGCACCAGCTGCTCGCGGATGAACCGCGGGCGCAGCAGGCCGGTCATGAGGACGATGACGACGCCGCTGAGGACGGCGAGCAGCGGCGACAGGCCGGCCCAGTCGATTTTCGGGCCGTCGACCTTGCCCGCGGAGGCGGCGAGGTTCAGCGCGGTGGCGAGCATCAGGGGGTGCCTCCGGTCGCGTTCGGGTCCACGGCGTTCGGGTCGACGGGCTCACCGGTGCCCGGGTCGATCACGACGCCAGGGTCGGCCGGGTTCGCGGGGTCGACCGGCTGGCCGGTGGACGGGTCGATCTGCACGGGCTGGCCGCCGCCTGCGCTCGGGTCGACGGGCTGGCCCGTGGCCGGGTCGATGACGACACCCTGGCCGCCGCCTGCGCTCGGGTCGACGGGCTGGCCCGTGGCCGGGTCGATGACGACACCCTGGCCGCCACCGGGCGTGACCGGGACGGGGGTCGTGCCCGCGGTCCGCGGCGGGGTCTTCGGCGGGTCCTGGACGAGGCGCGCCGCGGCGACGGAGCCCTTGACGGTCTCCTCGCCCTTCTCGAGCGCGAGCTGCGGGTAGAGCGCCAGCGCGAGGATGCAGAGCACCAGCGGCACGAGCACGACCGCGTCGTGGAGCGAGAGGTCACGCGAGTCGACGTCCTGACCGACGCGGTTGTGCATCGCGCGGATGAACAGGCGCAGCGTGTAGACCGCGGCCAGCGCGACGCCCGTGAAGGCGATGCACGCGATGGCGAGCTTGGCGTCGAACACGCCGAGCAGGATCAGGAACTCGCCGACGAAGTTGGACGAGCCCGGGATCGCGAGGTTCGCCATCGCGACGATCAGGAAGAGCGTGGTGAGGATCGGCGCGCGGAAGGCGATACCGCCCATGTCGCGGATGTCCTCGGAGCCGCCGCAGCGCACGGCGGCGGCACCGGCCAGGAAGAAGGCCGGGGCGACGACGAGCCCGTGGTTGACCGACTGCAGGATCGCGCCCTGCGCGCCCTGCTCGGTCAGCGAGAAGGCGCCGAGCACGATGAACCCGAGCTGCGCGAGCGACGAGTAGCCCAGGATCAGGCGGGCGTTCGTCACCGTGAACGCCATGACCGACCCGTAGAGGATCGAGGCCAGCGCGATCAGCAGCATCAGCGTCTGGAAGTGGACCGCCGCGTCGGGCAGGATCGGGATGACGATCCGCAGGAAGCCGTAGGCGGCGACCTTCGACAGGATCCCGGAGAAGACGGCGAGCACCGGCAGCGGAAGCACCTTGTAGCCGTCGGGCATCCAGCCGTGGAACGGGAACGAGGGCATCTTCACGAGGAACGCGGCGGCGAAGCACAGGAAGATCCACTCCTGCGAGCCCTTCGTCAGCGTCACCTGCGTGAGGTCGGTGAAGGCGAACGACAGGTCGTTGCCCGACTGCGAGGCGCTCAGCACCGCGAGGGCGATCGCTGCGGTCAGCATCAGCAGCGAGCCGACCAGCGTGTAGATGACGAGCTTGATGATCGCCGCGGTCTTCTCGGCGCGGGCGCCCTCGCCCCAGCCCAGGGCCAGGAAGAAGAACGGGATCAGCATCAGGTCGAAGAAGACGACGAACAGCGCGAGGTCCTGCGCCATCAGGGCGCCGAGCACGAACGAGTGGCCGAGGCCGAGGTGCAGCCAGTACTGGCCCTCGCGCTCGCGCGTCTTCTCGCTGAGGGACCACAGCGTCGTCGCCGTGAAGAGGATCGTCGTCAGCAGGACGAGGAACAGGTTCAGGCCGTCGACGCCGAGCTTGTAGTGGACGCCGAGCTCCCGGATCCAGATCTCGTCGGTGACGTACTGCAGTCCGCCGCCGGACTCGTAGTCGATGACCAGCGCGATCGCGTAGGCGAGCGCGGCGAACGCGCCGAGGCCGGCGAGGGCACGCCCGACCGCGCGGCCCGGGAGGACCGCGCCGACCAGCGCGAGCGCGGCCGGGGCCCAGAGCAGGAGGGACAGGTGGATGGTCATGCGCTCAGGAGGAAGTAGAGGCCGACGACGGTCAGGCCGAGGAGCAGGAGCGCGGCGTAGGAGCGCAGGAGGCCGGTCTGGACGGCGCGGACGGCGGACGAGGAGGCCTTGATGACCCCGGTGCTGCCGCCGACCAGCGTGCCGTTGACGAAGATCCGCTCGAACGAGCTGCGGGCGACGCGGCCGATCCAGGCGCCGGGCCGGACGACGACCAGGCCGATCAGCTCGTCGAAGTACCACTTGTTGACGAACAGGGTGTGGAGCGGCTTGAAGCGCTCGAGCACCTTGGCGCTCGTCCCGGGCTGCTGGACCCAGACGCGGTAGGCGACCGCGATGCCCGCGAGGCCGAGGACAGCTCCGAGGACGAGGCCCAGGACCAGCAGGCCGTCGCTCGTGGCGTGGTGGACGTGCGAGTCCGCGAACGTCGGCTCCAGGAAGTCCTCGAGGATGTGCGTCACCTTCGGGATCTGCAGGAAGCCGCCGATGGTGGCCAGGACGGCGAGGACGCCCATGGCGACCTTCATCTCCGGCGCGCGCTCGGCGATGTGGTGCTCGCTGCCGGGGAAGCCGACGTCGGTGTCCTCGACCTCGCCGTTGGCGGGGTTCGTGTGGACCTCGGCGTGGTGCAGGTGCCCGCCCTCGAGCTCCTTGGCCTCCGGGCACGCCTCGCCGAAGAACGCGCGGAAGATCATGCGCCAGGTGTAGACGGCGGTCAGGAACGCGCCGACGTAGCCGGCGACGTAGAGGCCCCAGTGCCAGCCGCCCTCCTCGCCGATGACGAGCAGGATCTCGTCCTTGGAGAAGAAGCCGGAGAACGGCGGGATGCCCGCGAGCGCGAGGCCGCCGATGACGAAGCAGCCGAACGTGAACGGCATCGCCTTGCGGAAGCCGCCCATCTTGTCCAGGTTCTGCTGACCGGCCATTGCGCCGATGACCGAGCCGGCCGCCATGAAGAGCAGCGCCTTGAAGAAGGCGTGGGTCATGAGGTGGAAGAGGCCGGCGACGTAGGCGCCGGAGCTCACGCCCATGACCATGTAGCCGATCTGCGACATCGTCGAGTAGGCGATGACCCGCTTGAGGTCGGTGACGACCAGGCCGATCGTGCCCGCGACCAGCAGCGTGACCGCGCCGATCACGGCACCGACGTCGGCGGCCGTCGGGGCCAGCTCGAACAGCGGGTGCATGCGGGCGATCAGGTACACGCCGGCGGTGACCATCGTCGCCGCGTGGATCAGGGAGGAGACGGGGGTCGGGCCCTCCATCGCGTCCGGCAGCCAGGTGTGCAGCGGGATCTGCGCGGACTTGGCGAACGCACCGACCAGCAGCAGCAGGCAGCCGGCGGTGAGGTCGTTGTTGCCGTGCTCGCCGAACGACTTCTCCGCGCCCTCGAAGGTCGTGAGGAAGTCGAGCGACCCGGAGTGCTTGAAGATGAAGTACGTCCCGAGCACCAGGCCGATGTCGCCGACGACGTTGATGACGAACGCCTTGATGCCGGCGTCGGTCGCGCTCTTGCGGCGGTACCAGAAGCTGATCAGCAGGTAGGAGGCCGCGCCGACGAACGCCCAGCCGATGACCAGCACCAGGAAGTTCGCCGCCATGACCAGCAGCAGCATCGAGAAGACGAAGAAGTTCAGGTACGCGAAGAACCGGTTGTAGCCCTTGTCGCTGACCATGTACGCGATCGAGTACAGGTGGATCAGCGTGGAGACGCCGGTGACGACGCCCATCATCAGCAGCGACAGCGGGTCGATCAGGATCGACAGCTGCGCGTCGACGCCGACGGTCTTCGCGTAGTCCCACGCGACGAAGACGACCTGGCGCTCCTCCTCGGTCCGGTCCTGGAGCGAGATCAGCGTGAGGATCGTGCAGAGGAAGGCCCCGGCGAGGACGGCGGTGCCGAGGTAGCCGGCGGCCTTGCCCTTGAGCTGCTTGTGGAGCAGGCCGATCAGGATCGACCCAGCGAGAGGGAGGCCCAGGACGAGCCAAGCGGTGGTCTGCATCAGTTCCTAGCCCTGGAGCTCACGGAGCTCGTCGACGTCGATCGGGACCCGCCGGCGGTACATCGCGACGATGACGCCGAGGCCGACGGTCACCTCGCAGGCGGCGACGACCATCACGATGACGGCGAAGACCTGCCCGTCGTGGTTGCCGTGCATGCGGCTGAAGGCGATCAGCGCGAGGTTGGCCGCGTTGAGCATCAGCTCGAGGCAGAGAAGGATCACCAGCGGGTTGCGCCGGGTGATGACGCCCGCGGCGCCGATGCAGAAGATCAGCGCGCTGACGGTGAGGAACCACTCGATGTTCACTGCTTGACCTCGGGCTCGGAGGCGGGCTCCGGGTCGCGCTCGTCGATGCCGGCGGGCAGGCGGCGACGGCCACCGACGCCCTCGGCCATCGTGCCGGTGCCGGCGGGGCGCAGGAAGTCGACCGCGGTGTAACGGGCCAGCTCGCCCGGGGTCTCCAGGCCGCCGCGGCGGCGGGCCAGCGTGACCGCGCCGACGGCAGCGATCAGCAGCAGGAAGGAGGCGATCTCGAAGGGCAGCAGGAAGTCGGTCAGCAGCAGCTCGCCGATCTCCTTCGGGGACCCGAAGCCGGCCTCGTAGGGCACGCCCTGCGTCCCCAGGGCCTGCAGCCCGGTGCCCAGGACCGCGGCGGTCAGCACGATGAACAGCGCGGCGCCGAAGCCGAGCGAGGCGATCTTGAAGGGCTTGCCGAGCGAGGAGGCCATGGGCTCGTCGCTGCCGCCGACGTAGGAGACGACGAAGACGTAGAGCACCATGACGGCGCCTGCGTAGACGATGACCTGGGCCGCGGCGACGAACTCCGCGCGCAGCAGCAGGAACAGGAGCGCGAGGCTGATCAGGTGCGAGACCAGCGCCAGCACGCTGTAGAAGGGGTTCCGCAGGGCGACGACGCCGACGGCGCCGGTGACGGCGCCGATCGCGGTGAGGAAGAAGAGGACTTCGGCCATAACGGTGAGGCGGGAAAGCTACTCCCCGTCAGCGCGCAGCGGCGTGCGCTCGACGGGCTCGGCGAGAAGCATCTCCTTCGTGAAGATCAGATCCGAGCGCTGGTAGTCGCTCATCTCGTAGTCGTTGCCCATCGTGATCGCGTCGAACGGGCACGCGACCTCGCAGTAGCCGCAGAAGATGCAGCGCGAGAGGTTGATCTCGTAGACCGCGGCGTAGCGTTCGCCGGCGGACACGCGGGTGTCCGGTGTGTTCTCGGCGGCGACGACGCGGATGCAGTCGGCGGGGCAGGCGGCGGCGCAGAGCGAGCAGCCGACGCACTTCTCCAGGCCGGTGTCCTCGAACTTGTGCAGGCGGTGACGCCCGCGGAAGCGCGGGTAGACCGCGGTCTTCTGCTCGGGGTACTGCAGCGTGTGGACGCCCTCGACGACGCGCGAGAAGGTGGTCTTCAGCCCGCGCATGGTCTCTGCGAACACGCGGTAGGTGCCGCCGGCCGCGCCGGGCGCGGGCGGCCTCATGACGGTGACGTGCTCGTCTCCGGGGTGCCAGCTCATATGGGGAGGCCTCAGTCCGTCACGACGATGATGACCGCCGTCGCGAGGGTGTTCAGGGTGGCCAGGGGCAGCAGGATCTTCCAGCCGAAGGACATCAGCTGGTCGTAGCGCAGGCGCGGGAGCGTCGCGCGGATCCAGATGAAGAAGATCAGGAAGACCGAGGTCTTGGCGAGGACGACGAACGGGTCGACCCAGCCGGGCGGGTTGATCCCGAAGGGCAGCAGCCACCCGCCGAAGAACACCGTGACCATGATCAGGCAGACCACGCACATGTTGATGTACTCGGCGAACAGGTAGGACGTGAAGCGCGTCCCGCCGTACTCGGTGAAGTAGCCGCCGACGATCTCGGCGTCGGCCTCGACCAGGTCGAACGGCGCGCGGTTGGTCTCCGCGAACGAGGCCACCAGGAAGATCAGGAACCCGAGGAACTGCGGGATGAAGTACCACATGCCCTCCTGGGCATGGACGATCTCCGTCAGCGACAGGGTCTGCGACGTCATGATCACGCCGACGAGCGCGAGGCCCTGCGCGACCTCGTAGGAGATCAGCTGCGCCGCGGCGCGCATCGCGCCCAGGAACGAGTACTTCGAGCCGGACGAGAAGCCGCCGAGCATGATCCCGTAGAAGGCCACGGCGCCCATCGCGAAGACGAACAGCGGGCCGACCGAGACGTCGATGCCGTAGAGGCCGACGTCGGTGCCGAAGATGTCCTGCGTGTCGCCGAACGGGATGATCGCGATCGCGCCGACCGCGGTGAGCACCGAGATGACCGGCGCCAGGGCGAACATCCAGCCGATCGACGTGTCGGGACGGAACTGCTCCTTCGTCGCCAGCTTGATGATGTCCGCCAGCGGCGTCGCGAGGCCGTAGGGACCGACGCGGTTCGGGCCGTAGCGGCCCTGGAAGCGGCCCAGGAGCTTGCGCTCACCGACGATCAGGATGGGCTGCAGCTGCAGGATGATCGCGAAGATCACGATCGCCTTGATGATCTGGATCCACCACGGCTCGTAGTACTGGACGACGGCGGGGTAGTCGATCATGCCTTGCGGATCTCCACCAGCGGCCCGTCCAGGACGTTCGCTGCGTTGTTCGTGATGCCCGTCTGCAGGAAGACGCTGCCCGGGAGGGCGGCGTCGCGCAGCGTGACGGTCGCCTCGACGGTCGTGCCGTCGCCGCCTGAGCCGACGAGGACCTTCTCGCCGTGGCGAACGCCGAGGCGGCGCGCGTCGGCGGGGGCCATCTCGACCTGCTGGCGCGGCGCGAGGAACTTGAGCGCGGGGGACGCCTCGACCTCGGACGACGCCCAGATCGAGCGGAACGTCCCGAGGCGCAGGCGGCCGTTCGGCGTGGGGACGGCCTCGTAGCCGGAGTCGCGGCGCGACTCGGGCGGCACGGGGTAGGCGGCGACCGCGTCCGGGTCGGCGGGCCAGCGCAGGCCCTTGCCGCCGATCGCGTCGAGCGTCAGGCCCTTGTAGAACGGGACCGCGTCGAAGAGCTGCTTGGAGGCCATGGCGCCGGTGAGGACGCCGAGGTCGGAGCCGAGCCGCTTGGCGAGCTCGCCCAGGATCCACCACTCCGCCCGGGTCTCGCCCTGGCGGCCGATGGCGGGACGCAGGCGCTGCACGCGGCCGTCGGTGTGGGTGATCGTCCCCTCCTTCTCGGCGTAGGACTCCGCCGGGAAGATGACGTTCGCGTGCGCCTCGAGGCCGGGGCTGAGGAACTGCGCGTGCGCGATGACCGCGGTGGTCTTCTCGAGCGCGTGGTCCCAGCCGGCGCTGCCGGGCCGGTCGCGCAGCGGGTCCTCGTGCATGAGGTACAGCGCGGTGAGGTCGCCGGCGCGTAGCGCGGCCGCGATGCCCTCGACGTGGTAGGCCTCGCCCTCGGGCACCTCGCCGAAGCCGGGCGCCATGCCCGGGGCGACGCCGGCCTCCAGCAGGCCGCGCTCGTTGGCGGAGGCGGGGACGGCCAGCAGGCCGGCGCCCTCGCGGCCGCGGACGTTCAGGCCGGCGGTCAGCTTCAGCAGCGCGGGGGCCACCGCGCCGCCGTCGGTCTGCAGCATCGAGGTGCCCCAGACGATGACGACGTCACCCGGGGCGTCGCCGCCGCCGGTGCGCAGCAGCTCGGCCAGCGCGCGGACGGCGTCGGCGTCGGCGCCGGCCGCCTCCGCGGGGGCGACGACGTCGCCGCCGTAGACCGCCGCCGTCAGGGCAGCCACGAGGGCGCCCTCTCCACCGGGGGCGTAGCGCAGCGACAGCTCCGCGTTCGCGTCCAGGGAGGACGGGCGCGGCGTGGCGACCGCGAGCTTCACGCGGTTGCGGCGCACGCCCTTGCGGATGCGCAGGTCGATGATCGGCATGTCGTCGACCGGCTCGGTACCGAGGACGAGGACGGTGTGCGCGAACTCGAGGTCCGGGACGGTGGCCTGAAGCTCGGGGTCGAGCAGCGTCCACAGGTCGTCCGGGTTCACGCCCGAGGCGTCGAGGTGCTGGGAGCCGATGACCTCGCGCATGAGGCGCTGCAGGAGGAAGCCCTCCTCGTTGGTCGTCCCGCCGCCGGCCAGGGCGCCGACGCGGGGGCCGGCCTTCTTGAGCAGCGAGGCGGCCTCGTCCAGTGCGCGCTCCCAGGAGACGGGGCGCAGGACGCCGCCGTCGCGGAAGAGCGGCGTGGTGATGCGCTCGTCGACGTGGATCGCCTGGTAGGCGAAGCGGCCGCGGTCGCAGAGCCAGCCGTCGTCCACGCCCTCGTTCTCGCGGGCGAGCACGCGCAGGACGCGGTCGTCGCGGACGGTGAAGGTGACGTTGCACTGCCCCGGACAGAGGGCGCAGACCGATCCGGAGCCCTCGATGTCCCACGGCCGCGCGCGGAAGCGGTACGGGCGGGACGTGAGCGCGCCGACCGGGCACAGCTCGATGATGTTGCCGCTGAACGGGGCGACGTACGGATGCCCGTCGAACGTGCCGACGAAGGTCGCGGCGCCGCGCTCGTGGAGGATCAGCTGGTAGTCCTCGGAGAGCTCCTGCGAGAAGCGCACGCAGCGGTAGCAGAGGATGCAGCGCTCGCGGTCGATCGCGATCAGCGGGCTGAGCTCGAGCGGCTTCTGGAAGTGGCGCTTGGGCTCGATGAAGCGGGTCTTGCCGCCGCCCCAGCCGAAGGAGATGTCCTGCAGCGGGCACTCGCCGCCCTTGTCGCAGACGGGGCAGTCGAGCGGGTGGTTGATCAGCAGGAACTCGACGACGGCCTGCTGTGCCTCCTTCACCCGGTCGGTCGCGGTGTGGACGACCATGCCGTCCTTGACCGGCGTGGAGCAGCCGGTCTGCAGCTTCGGGATGCCCTCGATCTCCACGAGGCACATGCGGCAGGCGCCGACGGGCGCGCCGAGCTTGGGCTCGTAGCAAAAGACGGGGATGTCGACGTCGCCGTGCTTGGCGGCGTCGACGAGGATCATGTTCTCCGGAGCCTTCACCTCACGACCGTCGATCGTGAACGTGATCTCCTTCAGCTCGGGGCGGGGCATTACGCCGCGACTTCCACGCTTGGAGTGATGGAGGCGATCAGCTCGCGCTCGGCACGCTCGCGGGCGGCCTCGATGTACTCCTCGAACTCGCCGCGGAACTTCTTGACCATCGAGCCGACCGGCATCGCCATCGCGTCGCCGAGGACGCAGAGGCAGTTGCCGATGATGTTCTCGCAGACGCTGGCCATGAGGTCGAGGTCCATCGGGGTGGCCTCGCCGCTCTTGATGCGCTCGAGCATCTTCACGGTCCAGTTCGTGCCCTCGCGGCAGGGCGTGCACTTGCCGCAGGACTCGTGGCGGTAGAACTGCGCGGTCTTCAGCGCCACGTCCACGACCGAGGTCTGGTCGTCGACGACGATGATCGCGCCGGAGCCGAGCATCGTGCCCGCCTTCGCCATCGAGTTGAAGTCGTACGGGATGTCGAGGTCGTCGCCCGTGAGGACCGGGGAGGACGAGCCGCCCGGGAACCACAGCTTCACGCTGCGGCCCTCGCCGGGGCCGCCGGCCAGGCCGTAGATGATGTCCCGTGAGGACATGCCGAGCTCGATCTCGTAGTTGCCGGGCTTCATGACGTGCCCGGAGATCGAGATCAGCTTCGTGCCGGTCGAGTTCTCGACGCCGATCTTCGCGTACTCGCCCGCGCCCATCTCGACGATGTGCGGCAGCGTCGCGAGCGTCTCGACGTTGTTGATCAGCGTGGGGCCCTGGTACAGGCCCTGGTTCGCCGGGAACGGCGGCTTCAGGCGCGGGTTGCCGCGCTTGCCCTCGAGCGAGTCGAGCAGCGCGGTCTCCTCGCCGCAGATGTACGCGCCGGCGCCGCGGTGCAGCCACAGCTCGAGGTTCACGTCGAAGCCCAGGATGCGGTCGCCCAGCAGGCCGGCCGCCTTCGCCTCGGCGATCGCGCGCTCGAGGATGTCCGCCTGCTGCTGGTACTCGCCGCGGATGTAGATGAACGCGCGCGTGGCGCCCGCCGCGTAGGCCGCGATGATCATGCCCTCGAGCAGCATGTGCGGGCACTTCTGCATCAGCTCGCGGTCCTTGAAGGTCCCGGGCTCGGACTCGTCCGCGTTGCAGACGAGGTACTTGTCCATCTGGCCCTTCGGCATGAACGACGCCTTGGTGCCCATCGAGAAGCCGGCACCGCCGCGGCCACGCAGGCCGGACGCCTTGAGCTCCTCGACGAGGCCGTCGCGCGGCATCGACAGGGCCTTGCGCAGCCGGTCCCCGTAGCCACCGCGAGCGCGGTAGACGTCGAGCGTGGCGAGGCCGGGCTCGTCGATGTTCTTGAAGAGGATCAGGTCGGTCATGGCGAAGGGGATTCCGGCGGGAGGGGGGCTAGGAAGGGCCCGAGTTGGGGTCCTGGCACGCGCGCTTCAGCAGCTGCTTGGCCGGCAGGGGGTCCTCGCCGGCGCGGATCTGGGCGGCGAGCTCGGCGATCTCCTCGGGAGACTCGACCGGGCCGACGTAGACGCCCTCGACCGAGACCATCGGCGCGATGTCGCAGGCGCCGAGGCACTCGAAGCCGCGCAGGTTCACGTCGAGCGAGTCGTGGAGCTCGTCCTGCAGCGACGCGAGCAGCTCGTCGGCGCCGCGCAGCGAGCAGGAGATGTTCGTGCAGACGTAGACCGGGCGGTGGCCCATCGGCTGCAGGTCGAACTGGTCGTAGAAGCCGGCGACCGCGGTGAGGTAGCCGGGGGTGAGGCGCATGACGCAGGCGACCTGCTCGATCGCCTCCGGGGAGCACCAGCCGTAGATCTTCTGGGCGGCGTGCAGCGCCGGGATCGCCGCAGAGCGGTGGTCCGGGTAGCGCGACATGTAGTCCTCGATGGACGCGCGCAGGTCCGCGGGGACGCTGACCTGAGCCGGGTCCGGCACGCCGGCCGGGTCCTTCGTGAGGTCGACGGCGTCGTCCCAGCCGGGGACGCGCGAGCCGTGGGCGTAGCGCGGGACGGCCTGCAGCCCCTCGCCGGTGAGGTGTCCGATGTTCGCCATGGCTAGCGGTCGATGCCTCCGAGGACCGGGTCCATCATCGCGAGCGTCGCGATGAGGTCGGCGACGTAGGCGTCCTGGCACATCGGCGCCGTCGCCTGCAGGTTGACGAACGAGGGGTCGCGCATGTGCACGCGCGCGGGCTTCGAGGAGCCGTCCGACCGCACGAAGCAGCCGAGCTCGCCGCGCGGGGACTCGATCGGGAAGTACGCCTCGCCCTCGGGGACCCGGAAGCCCTCGGTGACGAGCTTGAAGTGGTGGATCAGCGCCTCCATCGACGTCGCGAGCTCGTGCCGGGGCGGCAGTGAGATCTTGCGGTCGTCGGTGATGAACGGGCCCTCGGGCAGGCCCTCGAGCGCCTGCAGGATGATCGCGGAGGACTCCTTCATCTCCTGCATGCGGACGGCGAAGCGGTCGTAGTTGTCGCCGTCGACGCCGACCGGGATCTTGAAGTCGAAGTCCTCGTACGAGCAGTACGGCATCGCCTTGCGCAGGTCCCACGGGTTGCCGGCGGCGCGCAGCAGGGGGCCGGTGACGCCGAGCTCGAGCAGGACCGACTCGTCCAGCGGGCAGACGCCGCGCAGGCGCCGCAGCAGGATCTCGTTCTTGTTCAGCAGCGCGCCGTACTGGTCGACGCGGGTCGGCATCTTCTCGGCGAACTCCTTGACCTTCGCGGCCCAGCCGGCCGGGATGTCCTCGATGACGCCGCCGACCTGGAAGTAGCGCGTGTGCATGCGCTGGCCGGTCGAGTACTCGAACAGGTCGAGGATCGCCTCGCGCTCGCGGAAGCAGTACCAGAACATCGACATCGCGCCGAGGTCCAGGGCGCTCGTCCCGAGCCACACGAGGTGGCTCATGATGCGGTTGAGCTCCATGTGGATGACGCGCAGGTACTGGCCCCGCTTGGGGACCTCGGTCTGGGTCAGCGTCTCCACGGCGCCGCAGAAGGCGTAGGAGTTGAAGAAGTAGGCCAGGTAGTCCATCCGCTCGACGACGGGGATGACCTTCCAGTACGCCTTCTGCTCGGCGGTCTTCTCGATGCCGGTGTGGACGTAGCCGATGACCGGCTTGATGTCGCGGACGATCTCGCCGTCGAGCGTGACGAGCAGGCGCAGCACGCCGTGGGTCGCGGGGTGGTGCGGCCCCATGTTGAGGGTCAGGAGCTCGTGGGTCGCGCCGTCGCCGGGGAGGTGCTGCTCCATGGCGGAGAGGTCGATGCTCTCCTCCATCTGGCGGTACGCGCTCTTGGTCGGGACCTTCTCGACGCTCGACATCTAGTGGAACTCCCCCTGCGCGGTGTAGTCCTTCTCGTCGTCCTTGGTGAAGAGGACCGGCTCGCCGCCGATGGGGAAGTCGCGGCGCTGCGGGAAGCCCAGGTAGTCCTCGGGCATCAGGATGCGGCGCAGGTCCGGGTGCCCGGGGAAGTCGACGCCGAACATGTCGTAGACCTCGCGCTCCTGGTGGTTCGCGGTCGGCCACTCGGGGGTGACGGACGGGACCGCGGCCTCCGCGAGCGGGACGCGCACCTTCACGCGCACGCGATCGAGGGCGGTGCGGTCGAGCAGCTCGTACATCACGCCGAGGCGCGGCTCCTCGGGGTAGTAGTCGACCCCGTGCACGCTCATCAGGTGCCCGAAGCCCTCGCCCTTGAGCGCCTGCAGGACCTCGCGGATCGTGCCGGGCGCGGCCAGCAGCGTGGCCTGGTCGCGGAAGTGGACGGTGCCCAGGACGCTGCCGGGGACCGCATCGCCGACGGTCTGCGCGAGCAGCTCGAGGCCGGTCTGATCAGGCACGCGGAGCCTCCACCGGCGCGTCGGCCGGGTCCTCCTGGCGTGCCTCCTCGAGCAGCTGCTCACCTTCGTCGGGCAGGACCTCGATGGTCTCGCCGGCGCCGTAGCGCGTGCGCCAGCCCAGGGCCGGGTCCAGCTGGATCTGCTGGCGCAGCTTGAGGATCCCGTGCATCAGCGCCTCGGGCCGCGGCGGACAGCCGGGGACGTGGACGTCGACCGGCATGAACTTGTCCGCCGGGACGATCGCGTAGTTGTTGAAGACGCCCATCGAGGACGAGCACGCGCCCATCGCGATGGAGTACTTCGGCTCGAGCATCTGGTCGTAGATGCGGCGGACGACCGGGGCCATCTTGATCGAGACGCGGCCGGAGAGGATCAGCAGGTCGGCCTGGCGCGGGGAGGCGCGGAAGGCCTCGAACCCGAAGCGGGCGACGTCGACGCGGGCAGCGACGATCGACATCATCTCGATGGCGCAGCACGCGAGGCCGAAGGTCGCGGGGAACATCGCGTTGCCGCGGGCCCAGGCGACGGCCTTGTCCATCGTCGTCGTGATGATCTTCGACTGGACGTACTCCTCGAGCTCGGCGTCCGTGAGGTCGCCGCGGAGCAGGTCGCGGGAGCGGCGCTGCTCGATGCGGAAGCTCTCCTGCGAGCCGGCCGCGCGGGCAGGCCCGAGGTTGGTGCGGACTACCTCCATTCGAGGGCTCCTCTCCGCCAGACGTAGATGAAGGCCACGAACAGCAGTACGACGAACACGCTGATCTCGATGAGGGCGAAGGTCCCGTACTCACGCAGGTTCATCGCGACGGGGTAGAGGAACAACACCTCGATGTCGAACAGGATGAACAGCATGGCGATCAGGTAGAAGCTGATCCCGAAGCGGAAGCGCGACTGGATCTCCGACGGGATGCCGCACTCGTACGGATCGTTCTTGCTCTGGATCGGCTTGCTCTTGACGCCCACGAGCGTGTTGAGGACCGAGAAGAGGACGCCGACGGCCCCGCCGAGAACGAGGAAGACGATCGCTGGGAGATATCCACGCAGCATTGCCGACCGGTTCTATCACGTCTTTGTAACTTGTTGCTACTAAGTGACAGACCGCGCTATGGACGCCGTGGAACGATCGTTGTCAGGGCCTGACCATGACCTCCGGCGACCAGCCCGTGCCCCTGCTCTCGTCCTTCTCCTGGCGCATGCGGGCGCGGACCTTCGAGGTCGTCCCGCGCTTGCCCGAGGCGATCGTGATGGTGGTGTCGACGGTCCGCGTCAGCAGCGGCTTCCACGGTCCCGCGCCGCGCTTGACCTGGACGTCGTAGGCCTGGCCCTCGGTCGGCTCGACCGTGGCCCAGGTGAGCGTCAGCCGGCGCTGGAAGTTCTTCTTCAGCTCGGCGCGCCGCGCCTTCCCGGCCTTCGTCCTGGCGGGGATCCTCGGGGCCTTGTAGCCGGGGCCGAGCGCCGTCACGACCGGTGCCCGGAAGACCCCGCTCATCCGGCCCGGATGCACGCGGCAGATGTAGGTCGTGGTGCCGGCGAACGCGGTCAGCTCGACCGTGCTGCCCGGCCCGAAGCCGGCCGGGCTGGAGGCCGTCCCGCCGACGGCGTTGCCGGTCAGATCGAAGAGCCCGTGCGGCTCGGTGACGGTGTGCGGGGCGATCCGGTTCGTGTTCCGCCAGTGGATCGTCTGCCCGATCACGACGTCGGCCGTCGCCGGCGTGAAGCCGAGGTTCCCGAAGGCGTTCCCGTCCGCGGTCGCCTCCAGGACGGGCACGCCGGCGGTGTCCTGGGCGCGTGCGGGCAGGGCGCCGGCCCCGGCCGCCACCGTGATGCCCGCTGTCCCGATCGTCCCCATCAGTGCTGCCCTGCGCATCGCGTCCCTCTGTGTCCGGTCCGGTCACGCCGACGGTATCGACCGGGTGGTGGAAGGCGCGCCGCTTGACCCGGGCACCCCTGCCTGTGGGGAGCGCCCCCGCTCCCGACGGTGAATGGCGATCCACCCGGCTCGGGGCCGTGCGATCCGCCGGCGACCGCGTACCCTGCCTCGCTGTGCCGTCCGCCCTCTCCGTCACCGCGCTGCGCAAGTCGTTCGGGGACGTCCACGCGGTCGCGGGCCTGGACCTCGACGTGCCCGAGGGCACCTGCGTCGGGCTGCTCGGGCCCAACGGCGCCGGGAAGTCGACGACGATGAGAATCCTCACAGGTCAGACCCGGGCGGACGCCGGGACGATCACCGCGCTCGGCTGGAAGCTGCCCGAGGAGTCCAAGCAGGCGCGGGCGCAGATGGGCGTCGTCCCCCAGCTCGACAACCTCGACACCACGCTGAGCGCCCGGGACAACCTGCGGATCTTCGCGCGCCTTTACCGCGTGCCGGCGGGGGAGCGCGACGCCGCGGTCGCCCGTGGGCTGCAGATCGCGCGCCTGACCGAGCGTGCCGACGCGCTGACCGGGGCGTTGTCGGGCGGGATGCGGCGGCGGCTGCTGATCGCGCGGGCGCTGCTGCATCGGCCGCGGCTGCTGTTGCTGGACGAGCCGACGGTCGGCCTGGACCCCCAGGTGCGCCAGGAGCTGTGGGCGATGATCGACGGCCTGCGGACCGAGGGCACGTCGATCCTCATGACCACGCACTACATCGAGGAGGCCGAGCGCCTGGCGGACTCGGTGACGATCGTGGCGGCCGGCGCCGCGGTCGACGCCGGCCCCCCGTCCGAGCTCGTCGCCCGCCACGCGGGTGCCGAGGTCCGCGAGGTCTACGGCCCGCCGGCGCGGCTGGCCGAGATCGAGTCGGACGCGCATGCGGCGGGCTTCGCGACGCGGCGGACGGGGACCTCGGTCGCGATCCTGGGGGCCGAGGGCGCGGGCGACCGGCTGCCCGCCGGTGAGACTCGGGCCTCGCGCCTGGAGGACGTGTTCGTAAAGCTCACCGGTGAGGAAGTGTCATGAGCGACGGTCCTGCTCCGGCCCCCCGGCGCCGCCTGCGGCTGATCGAGTGGGACGCGATCACCGGCGTGATGATGCGCGAGGTCATCAACTTCGGCGCGGCGTGGAAGCAGGGCGTCTTCGCGTCGACCGTGCAGCCCGTCGTCTACCTGCTGGCGTTCGGCCTCGGCTTCGGGCAGCTCGTCGACGAGGTCGACGGCAAGGACTACATCGACTACGTCTCGACGGGGACGGTCGCCACCGCCGTCCTGTTCTCCACCGCCTTCAACGCGATGTTCGGCTCGTTCGTCAAGCGCGAGTTCCAGCGCACGTACGACGCGATCCTGTCCACGCCCGTGGACGTCGAG
The DNA here is from genome assembly GCF_040581415.1 of Paraconexibacter sp. AEG42_29. Classification (NCBI taxonomy): domain Bacteria; kingdom Bacillati; phylum Actinomycetota; class Thermoleophilia; order Solirubrobacterales; family Paraconexibacteraceae; genus Paraconexibacter; species Paraconexibacter sp. AEG42_29. Next base: position 719,478 of record NZ_CP114014.1, read on the forward strand.
GAGCTCGTCACGGCCGAGGTGCTGTGGCTCGCGATCCGCGGCGGGCTGTTCGGCTCGGTCCCGATCCTGGTGGGGATCTGCTTCGGCCTCGACCCCGCCTGGACGACGATCTTCGTGGTGCCGGTGGCGATGCTCACCGGGTTCGGCTTCGCCGCGGCCGGGACCATGATCAGCGGGATGGTCCGCTCGATCGACGACTTCTCCTACGTCACGAGCGCGCTGTTCACCCCGTTGTTCCTCGTCGCCGGGACGTTCTTCCCGCTCACCGGGCTGCCCCTGTCGCTCCAGATCGCCGCCGAGCTGAACCCCCTGCACCACTGCGTGGAACTCGTCCGGGACTGCACGTTCGGCGCCCTCGACGCGATCGACCTGCTGCGGGTGGGCGCCCTCGTGCTGTTCGCCGGGCTGATGTGGTGGGGCGCCGTCAACCGCACCCGCAGGAAGCTCATCCAGTGACCGGGGCGGCGCAGGGGGTCGCGGTGGCGGCCGCCGTGGTGAACCTCGTCGTCGCGGCCTGGGGCGGGATCCTCTGGTACCGGGTGGCGGCGCAGGGCCGCGCGATCTGGCGCGGGGTGCGCGCGTCCCAGGCGGCGAGCGTGGTGCACGCCCTGGCCGTGGGCGGCCTCTACATCGGCGGCCTGGACCCGGCCGACGACCTGTACGTGCTCTACGTCGGCCTCCCGATCGCGGTCTCGTTCGTCGCCGAGCAGCTACGGGCGCTGTCGGCGCAGACGGTCCTGGACGCGCGCGGGCTGGAGGACGCGGCGGCGGTCGGGAAGCTCGACGCGGCGGCGCAGCAGTCGGTGGTCACCGCGATCCTGCGGCGGGAGCTGGGCGTGATGGCGGCGGCCTGCGCGGTCGCGACGTTCCTGCTGCTGCGCGCGGCCGACACCGTCTGACGCGTTCGCTGACCCCGCGTTCCGCCACCGCGGCGGTGGTCAACCCACGGATGAGGCCCGGCGCCGACCAGGTTGCCGCCGTGTCGAGAGCGGTCGCGCGGTGAAGCTGGCGACGACCGGTCCAGGGCCGGCGCCGGGATGGCCACCTCTTCGCCGCAGCCGCGGCGGTTCCTCCCGCGCCCGCGCCCGCGACGCCCCGCCCCGGCCCGGGCTCCTCAGCCCGTCTTCGGCGGCAGGATCGTCAGGGACCCGTAGGCCCCGAGGTTCTCGTGGTTGCCGATCGTGTCGGCCAGCCGGTACTCGCCCGGCTCGAGCAGCAGGTCGTCGCCGTCCTCGCCCCCGCTGCGGGCCTCGCCGCCGGGCGGCGCGTTGCCCGCCTGGGTGCCGACGATGTCGGGCTCCTCCTCGACGGGGGCGACCACGGCCTCCTCGTCCGGCTCCTCGTCCTCGTCTTCGACGCGCTCGATCTTGACCGTATGCGTCAGCTTTCCCACGTTCGTCGCGACGACCTTGATGCGCTGCGGATTCGTGGTCGCCTGGACCGTGATGTTCTGCGGCGTGATGCGGTATTCGTCGACCTTCACTCGCAGGACGGCGTCCTTGTCGACGACGGCGGTGGGCTCGCTCGCGCAGCCCGCGAGCACGGCGGCGGCGGCTGCGAGGGCGGGTGAGAGGCGGCGCGGGACGGACATGACCTCACACGATGATGACCGTTCCGTATTATCCACGCGGTCATGCGCCGTCCCGCTCTCGCCGCCCTCGCCACCGTCTCCCTCGCCTTCGCGCTCGGTGCGTGCGGTACCGAGGAGAACTCCGTGGTCGTCTCCAACGCGTCCGCGGACGTCAAGACGGGGTCCCGGCTGTTCGTCGAACGCTGCGCGAGCTGCCACACGCTCGACGCCGTCGGCGCCCAGGGGTCGAGCTACGACATCCGCGACAAGGAGCGGGTCGACGGCCCGAACTTCAACGTCCGCAAGGAGTGCGTCGAGAACGTGCTCTACGCGATCCGCAACGGTGGCTACTCGGGCGCGATCATGCCCGAGAACCTCGCGGTCGGGAAGGACGCCGAGGCGATCGCGCAGTTCCTCCAGAAGTACTCCGGCACCCAGCGCAAGTCGACTGCCGGCTCCGTGCAGCTGAAGTGCGCGGGCGAGTAGCCCCCGCGTAGCGCCCGGCAGGGCCTGCCGTTCTCCTGGCTGAGCGCGCTCTCATGTCGCGAGCGCTTGCGTCCCATCGCCGGTGCGGAGAGACTCGCGCCCGGCGCGTGGATGGTCCACGCCCGCGAGAGGGAGAGCGGCATGACGTACTTGGTGACGGGCGCGACGGGCTTCATCGGGCGGTTCCTGGTCGAGCGGCTGGTGGCGCGCGAAGGGGACATCCACGTGCTTGTCCGCGCCTCCTCGGTCCACAAGATCGACAAGCTCGCGGCGCGCCTCGGTCCGCAGGCCGCGGGACGCATCAAGCCCGTCGTCGGCGACCTCTCGCTGCCGAACCTCGGGATCGAGTGGAGCTGGGTCGAGGAGCACACGGGGACGATCGACCACGTCTTCCACCTCGCCGCCGTCTACGACATGGAGGCCGACGAGGAGGCCAACCGCGTCGCCAACGTCGGCGGGACACGGGAGGCGGTGAAGGTCGCCAACGCGCTGCGCGCGGGCGCCTTCCACCACACCTCGTCCGTCGCGGCCGCGGGCCTGTACAAGGGCGACTTCACCGAGGACATGTTCGACGAGGGCCAGCCCCTCGACCACCCGTACCACGCCACGAAGTTCGAGTCGGAGAAGATCGCCCGCGAGGAGACGACGATCCCGTGGCGCGTCTACCGGCCCGCGATCGTGCTCGGGCACTCGCAGACCGGCGAGATGGACAAGCTCGACGGGCCCTACTACTTCTTCAAGGCGCTGGCGCTGGCCGCCCACCTGCCCGGGATCATGCCCGCGATCGGGCCGCGGCTGGGGGAGACGAACGTGGTCCCCGTCGACTTCGTCGCCGCCGCGATGGACCACATCGCGCACGTCCCGGGCCTCGACGGGCACGCCTTCCACCTCGTGAGCCCGGAGCCGCAGGGCTCGATCGAGGTGCTCAACACGTTCGCGCGGGCCGCCGGTTCGCCGCAGCTGACGCAGGTGCTGCCGAAGGTGACCGTGCCGCTCGCGCTGAAGGTCCCCGGCGTGAAGGGCGCGCTGCTGCAGACGCTGGGCATCCCCGACGCCGCGCTCGAGTACATCGACTTCAGCGCACGCTTCGACACGGCCCGCACCGACGCCGCGTTGGCCGGGTCGGGCATCGCGGTCCCGCCGCTGGCGAGCTATGCGGACGTTCTCTGGCGCTACTGGCAGGTGCACATCGACGGGGACGGGACGGATCCGGCCGCCGGCACCACGGCGCGGGATCCGAACGAGAACCCGATCCGCCGGCCGCTGCGGAAGATCAACTCCACGATCTTCGGGCAGGTCAACAAGGTCGTCGAGTGGCACCGGCTGCCGCTGCCCCTCGCGCTGCTGAACCTGCGCGCGTTCCGCGACGAGATGCGCGAAGCGAACCTTTACGACCCCGCGTACATCGACGCCGCGGAGAACGGGAAGGCCGGCCAGAACGGCGTCCAGGAGATCCCGAAGTTCCGCACCTACGACGGGGCGATGAACGACCCGGCCCACCCGGACATGGGCAAGGCCGGGGCGCTCTTCGGCCGCAACCACCCGCTGGGCGCGTCCGTCCCGGAGACACCGCCGCGGCTGATGACGCCGAACCCGCGGGTCGTGGCCCGCAGCCTGCTCGAGCGCGACACGTTCAAGCCGGCGACCACGCTCAACTCGCTGGCGGCCGCCTGGATCCAGTTCCAGAACCACGACTGGTTCAGCCACGGGGACAACTCACCGACCGGAACGATGCAGGTCCCCCTGGACCCCTCCGATGCGTGGGGCGGCGAGCACATGGTCGTCCGGACCACCGCCGACGCGACGCAGTACATCAACACGGTCACGCACTGGTGGGACGGTTCGCAGATCTACGGCTCCTCCGAGGAGCACTGCCGGCAGATGCGCACCGGGGAGGGCGGCAAGATGATCGTCGAGGACGGTCGCCTGCCCAACGAGACCAAGGAGGGGCTCGACGGCATCGACCTGACCGGCTTCAGCGACAACTACTGGGTCGGCCTGTCGATCCTGCACACGCTGTTCGTCAAGGAGCACAACGCGATCAGCGACTACCTCGCGGGCCACAACCCGACCTGGAGCGACGAGAAGCTGTTCCACATCGCGCGTCTGGCCAACAGCGCGCTGATGGCGAAGATCCACACCGTCGAATGGACGCCGGGCATCCTCGCCACGCCCGTCCTGAAGCGCGGCATGAACGCGAACTGGTTCGGCGCGCTCCCCGAGTGGGCCAAGACGCGCCTGCCCCGGATCGATCCGCTCGAGGGCATCTTCGGGATCGTCGGCGGCGAGCAGGAGCACCACGCCGCGCCGTACGCGATCACCGAGGAGTTCGCGTCCGTCTACCGGCTGCACCCGCTGATCGCTGACGAGTGGTCCTTCCGGTCGCACCGCACGGGCGCGCTGATCCGCGAGGAGGAGTTCACGAACATCCAGGGCAAGGCGACGCGGTCGGTCGTCGACGAGCTCGGCTGGTCGGACCTCATCTACAGCTTCGGCACCTCGCACCCGGGCGCCATCACGCTGCACAACCACCCCCGCGCCCTGATGAACCTCACACGGGTCAACGGGGACCGGGTGGACATCGGCACGATCGACATCCTGCGCGACCGCGAGCGCGGCGTCCTGCGCTACAACGACTTCCGCCAGAAGCTCGGAAGGCCGGCGCTGAAGGCGTTCGCCGACATCACCGAGAACCCCGCGTGGGCCGCGGAGATCGAGGACATCTACGGCGGGGACCTCAACGCCGTCGACCTGCAGGTCGGCCTGATGGCGGAGACGCCGCCCAAGGGCTTCGGCTTCAGCGACACCGCCTTCCGGATCTTCATCCTGATGGCGTCGCGGCGGCTGAAGAGCGACCGCTTCTTCACGAACGACTACACGCCCGAGGTCTACACCCACGAGGGCCTGGACTGGGTCGCCCGCAACACGATGGGGTCGGTCCTCCTGCGCCACCACCCCGAGCTGGCGCCCGCGCTCGAGGGCGTTGAGAACGCGTTCGGACCGTGGAAGGACGTCGGGTAGCCGATGCGCGAGCTGCCGTCCGCCTCGATCGTCGACTCGGTCCAGTTCAACCAGGCCGTCATCGTCCCGAACGCCGTCCAGGGCCTGTTCCGGCGGCGGCCGGCGGCGGTCGGCGTCGCCACGCGGCTCGGCCTCGACGGGCGCGCGATCCGGCTGATGGAGGGCCTGCGGTCGCGCTACGGGCCCGGCCCCGTCTGGATCCGCGTGATGACCGATCAAGCGCTGCTGTGCCTCGACGTCGCCGACGTGGCCCGGGTGCTGGACGGCTCGCCGCACCCGTTCGCGTCCGACCCCGCGGCCAAGAAGAAGGGCATGGGCGTCTTCCAGCCCGACGCGCTGACGATCTCCCGCGGGGAGTTGTGGGCCAACCGGCGGGCGTTCACCGAGGCGGTGCTCGAGAGCCCGGCGGAGGTGCACTCGCTCGTGGGCGCGTTCCTGGAGGTCGTCGTCGAGGAGACGGACGCGATGTTCGACGGCCTCGGCGGGCCGGGTGCGACCCTCGATCCGGACGCCTTCAGCGCGATGTTCCGGCGCATCGTGCGGCGGGTGGTCCTGGGCGACCCGGCGGCGGGCGACGAGGAGCTGAGCGAGCTGTTGGCGGCGCTGATGAGCGAGGCGAACGGCCTGCCGTCGGACCCGTCCGAGCACTACCCGGCGTACCTCGACCGGCTGCAGTCCCACGTCGATGCCGCGGAGCCGGGGTCGCTCGTCTCGCTGTTCGGCGCCGCGCCGCAGGACGTCGACACGCGGGTCACCGGACAGGTGACCCACTGGCTGTTCGCCCTGCAGGACACGCTCGCGACGAACGCCCTGCGGACCCTGGCGCTGATCGCGACGCACCCCGAGCAGCGCGCCGTGGTCCTGGGGGAGCTGGAGGGGGACGAGGCGCCGTACCTCGCCGCCTGCCTGCAGGAGGCGATGCGCCTGTTCCCGACGACGCCGCTGCTGTCCCGCGAGACCGTCGTAGACGTCGCCTGGCATGGGGTGAGCGTGCCGGCGGGCACGCAGGTGCTGATCGTCAACGGATTCCATCACCGGGATCGCACCGCACTGGACTACGCCGATCGCTTCGCCCCTGAGGAGTGGACCGACGGCAGCGCGGGCAGCGAGCGGGCGTTCAACCACTTCAGCCAGGGGCCGCAGGGCTGCCCGGGCCGCAACCTCGCCCTGCTGCTGGGGACGGCGGTGCTCGCGCAGACGCTGCGGGCCTGGCCGGGCCTGGAGGTCACCGCGGGCGCCGACGGCCTCGACCCCGCGGCGCCGCTGCCCTACAGCCTGAACCCCTACGCGCTGCGCTTCGGGCCGGGGGTCGTCCTGCCCGCGGCAGGCGTGCGGTGACGTAGGCTGCGCGCGTGCGCCGGTCCGTCGTCGTCGTCCTGCTGCTGCTCGCCCCGGTGCTCGGCGCCGTGCTCGCAGCGCCGTCGCAGGCCTGCGCCTGCGGCATCGCGCTGCAGGCGGACGTGACCCGCGAGCGCGCGCTCGTCATCCAGCGCGGCGCGGGTCGCGAGGAGATAGTGGCGTCCTTCGACCTCGAGGTCGACGACGGCGGGACCGCCGCCGTCGTGCTCCCGGTCCCAGGCGACCCGACGGTCGAGGCGGTCGACGGTGACCCACTCGGGTACCTGGACGCCGCGACGGCGCCGAAGCCCTCGGGCGACGAGACGGGCGCGGCGGGCGGCGCGGCGGCCCCGGGGGCAGGCGTGGACGTCATCGGCCGCGAGACCGTCGGCGGCTACGACGTCTCCCGCCTGCGCGCGGACGACCCACGTGCGCTCGCGACCTGGCTGCAGGAGAACGGCTACACGCTGCCCCCTGACGCCGGCCCGATCCTGAAGCAGTACGTCGAACGCGGCTGGCGGTACGTGGCGATCCGCCTGGCCGAGGGCGAGGAGGGGGCGCTGAAGCCGCTGCGCGTCGCGTTCCCGTCACGGCAGCTGGTCTACCCGATGCGGCTGAGCAGCCTGTCCGAGCGGCCGGTCTCGGTGACGTTGTACGTCCTGGCGGGGGCCGAGCAGCAGGTGCCGATCCTGTCGACGTCGTTCGCGGAGCCGGTCGCGAGGCTCGACCCGCAGCCCCCGCCGGAGCTCGGCGACCTGTTCGAGGGCGGGACGTTCGTGACGAAGTTCGTCGCGGAGTCCGTCCCCCCGTCGGAGTTCCGGCGTGACCTGGTCATCACCCCGGCGCCGGCCGCGGTCCGCGCGCCCGGGATCGCCGGCCAGGGCGACGGCGAAGGTGTCGCCTGGTGGATCGTCGTCGGCGGGCTGGTGGTGTTCGGCGGCGCGGCCGTCACGGCCGGCCTGCGCCCGCCGCGTCCGCGCGCCTGAGGACCAGATCCGCAGCACCCGGCTAAGGTCCCGCAGCGATGCTCGACCTCAAGCTCCTGCGGACCGAGACCGACGCCGTGCGCACCGCGCTCGCCCGGCGGGGGCCGGGGGTCGCCGAGTCCCTCGACGCCGTCCTCGCGCTCGACGGCCGGCGCCGCGAGCTGATCCCCCAGACCGAGTCGCTGAAGGCCGAGCAGAACGCCGCCGGCGCGGCGATCGCCGCGGCGAAGAAGGCGGGCGAGGACGCCGCGGACGCCATCGCGGCGATGTCCGCGGTCAAGGCGCGCGGGCAGGCGCTCGGCGAGGAGCTGACCGCGGTCGAGGCCGAGCTCGACGCCAAGCTCGCGGCGCTGCCCAACCTGCCCGACGCCACCGCGGCCGACGCGGACACCGTCCTGGCCGAGAAGGGCACGATCCGCGAGCTCGGGTTCGAGGCCCGCGACCACCAGGACCTCGCCGGCGACCGCATCGACATGGAGCGCGGCGCGCGCCTGTCCGGTTCGCGCTTCGCCTACCTGAAGGGCGACCTCGTCTTCCTCGAGCTCGCGCTCGTCCGCTGGACGCTCGACAAGCTGAAGGGCCACGGCTTCACGCCCGTCGTCCCGCCGGTCCTGGTCCGCGAGGAGGCGCTGTACGGCACCGGGTTCCTGCCCGACACCGAGCAGCAGATCTACCACCTGCCCGCCGACGACCTCTACCTGGTCGGCACGTCCGAGGTCGCGCTGGCGTCCCTGCACGCCGGCGAGATCCTGGACGAGGAGCAGCTGCCCGTGCAGTACGCCGGCTTCTCGCCGTGCTTCCGCCGCGAGGCGGGCGCCGCCGGCCGCGACACCCGCGGCATCTTCCGCGTGCACCAGTTCGACAAGGTCGAGATGTTCGCGTTCGTCAGGCCGGAGGACAGCGTCGAGTGGCACGACCGGCTGCTGTCGATCGAGGAGGAGATCCTCACCGAGCTCGAGCTGCCCTACCGGGTGGTGAACATCGCGGTCGACGACCTCGGCGCGAGCGCCGCGAAGAAGTACGACTGCGAGGCGTGGCTGCCCGGCCAGGGGAAGTACCGCGAGCTGACCTCGACGTCCAACACGACCGACTTCCAGGCGCGCCGGCTGGACATCCGCTACCGGCCGGCCGGGGGGAAGAAGCCGATCACGCTGCACACGCTCAACGGGACCGCGGTTGCCGTCGGGCGCACGATCGTCGCGCTGCTCGAGAACGGCCAGCAGGCCGACGGGTCGATCGCGATCCCGGCAGCGCTGCAGGCCCACGGCCTGCCTGCGGCTCTCGGCGCCGCCTAGGGCCGCGCGGGCCGGGCCTGACCGGCCCTCGACCGGGCGCGAGGTGGGCCGTCAGGATGCGGACGGGTCACCGTCACACGCCGGCGGGCCCCGCGTTCCCATGGCATGCCCACCACCCGCCGCATCACCTCCTCCCGCCGCGCCGCCGGCGTCGTCCTGGCGCTCGGGGCCGCGCTGGCCGCCGGCGTGCAGGCCACCCCGGCGAACGCCGACGAGCCCGTGCAGCAGACGCCCACCGGTCTCGGCCTCACCGCGGACGCCGGGTACGTCGCCTGGCAGGCGCAGGACGCCCGCAAGGGCCCGTTCCGGTTCCACGTCCTGAAGGCCGGCGCGCCGGCGGGGACCGCGCCGACGGTGATCGGCCCGGCGCTGACGCGCGGCACGAACCTCGACGTCGGGCGCGGCCGGGACGGGAGCGCCCAGCTGGTGTGGGCGGAGGGCTGCTCGCTGAAGGCGGCCCGCTGCGCGGTCCGGACCCTCGCGGCGACCGGCGGCACGCCCAAGCTCCTCACGCGCATCCCGTACACGGGCAACGGCACGCCCCACGTCGCGCTCGACGGGGCGCGGCTCGTCTACACGCAGGCCGTGTACACGCGCCCGTCCGGCACCGGCAAGAAGCGCAAGGCCTGCGACTCGCTGCGCACCCGCACGCTGACGGCGGGCGGTCGGCCGCGGCAGCTCGTCCTCGGGACGGGCTGCGTGCCGGTCCTGCAGCTGGACGTCGAGGGCTCCTGGGTCGCGGTGCTGATCAACCGCGGCAACGTCTACTCGGGCGGGGACCCGACCGAGGCCCGCGTGATCCGCACCGACGGCCGCGGGTCCCGCTCGCTCGAGCGCGAGAGCCAGGGCGAGGAGTCCAACTACATCGACAGCATCGCCATCGACCGCGGCCGCGTCTACACCGCGCTCGGCGGCCAGCGTCAGGCCAACCTCTTCCGGCGCTTCGACCCCGCCACCGGGCGCCGCAGCGACACGCGCCTGTTCAGCGCGTTCTCGGGCGGGTTCGCCCGCGACGGCGGCCACCAGTACTGGGTCCAGCCCGGGACGGGCAACGCGTACGACGCCGACTGCTACGAGGACACGGGGGCACCGTGCCTGCTCGTCGCCGGCCCGGATCCGTGGGCGGGACGCCGCACGCTGCTGGCCCAGGTGAGGATGGACCAGCCCGAGCCGGTGTACGTCGACCGCGCGGTCACGCTGACCGGCGTGGTGACCCGCACCGTCGCCGACCGCGTCAAGCGCCAGGTGACCTCGCCGCAGCTCGGGGTGCCGATCCAGCTCACCACGTCGATGCTCGACGACCAGGGCCAGAGGGCGCCGTTCACGCCGATCGGACAGGCGACGACGAGCGGGGCGGACGGCACCTGGTCCGTCACCGTCCCGGCCCCCCAGCAGGTGCACCGCGGGTTCGACGTGCACGCCGGCGGGCCTGGGGCGTTCGACGTCCTGCGCTCCGGCGACGCGCTGTTCCCGACCGTCTACACGCACCTGGACGCGACCGCACAGAGCCGATCGGGCGGCAACGTCACTGTGACCGGCACGATCGACCCGCCGCAGCCCGGCCGCAAGGTCGTCCTGAACCGCCGCTCGACCCGTGTCTGCAACGACCCGTTCGGCACGTGGCGTCCGTCGCCGGCCCAGGTCGGCGTGCCCAAGGGCTGCCACGACACCTTCAAGGGCCTCGGCTCTGCGGCGGTGAGCGCGGACGGCGCGTCGTTCACGATCACGCGGCCGAGCGGTGGTGGGGTGTTCTGGGTGGCGCTCGACAACCCGAAGTTCGGTCAGCTCGGTGGCGAGACCGCGCAGCTGACGGTGCCGTAGCCCGGGCCCGGGCCCGGGCCCGGGCCCCGGCCCGGGGTTGGGGCGGGAGCGCCGGTCAGTAGCCGTCGCGGCGCAGGGCGGCGACGACGATGTCCGCCGCGATCGACGCGCCCGCGACGTTCAGGTGCACGCCGTCCGGCTGGCGGACCGACACCGTGCGGCCGCCGTAGGAGATGACCTGCCGGAAGCGCCCGCCCGGCGTGAACGTCCGGCGCAGGTCGACGACCGTCACGTCGTCGGCGTCGAAGCGCCGCCCGGCGTCCTCGATTGCGCGGTTCACGACGCGGAAGACGCGCTGGAACGCGGCGGCGCGGGCGTCCGGGAGCAGGAGCCAGTAGACCCGCGCGCGGCCACCGCGTAGGTAGGTCCGCATCATTCCCGCGACGCGGTCGGCGTAGGAGTCCTGCCACGCCTGCCCGCAGCACGCGACGCTCCCGCCCCCGCGGCGCGGCATCGAGTAGCCGTCGTTGGCGCCGATGATCATCACCGTCGCGTCCGGCTTGAGCGCGCCGGCCGAGCCGCGGGCGTGCGCGGGCCAGTTCAGCTCGAACGGCTTGGAGAGCCCCGTGGAGATGTGGGCGTCGCTCGTCACGCGGCCGCCGCTCGCCCGCAGCCGCCGCGCCAGGAAGCCGTCCACGATCTGGATCTGCGAGTCCCCGGTCGCCAGCAGGCGGAACGCGCCGCCGGGCCGCCGGGCCGTGACGGTGCGGGCGGCGCGCTGGCCGAACGGCGTGCGCAGCTCGATGCGGTAGCGGCCGATCCGGGGGGTCGGGACGCTCAGGGCGCGGCGCGTCTGACCGGCGCCGAGGCGGACCGGCCGGCAGGCGGGCGTGCGGCCCGCCGGTCCGCTGCAGACCGTCGCCTCGAGGTCGCCGACCGCGAACCGGTCGAGCAGGCTCACGGTGACCGTGCCGCCGGGTCGCGCTGCGGTCGCGCGCAGCTCGATCCGGCGGTTGCAGGCCGGGGTGGTCACCGTGGTGCGGTCGCGCTGTGTGGTCCCGTCCGGGAGCGTGGCCGTGACGTCGAAGGCCCGGCTGCGCCGGCGGTCGCAGCGCCAGGCGGTCAGCCGCTGGCGTCCGCCGGTCGGGCCGCGCAGCGTGAGGCCCGCGACGGGGACGTCGACCTCGCCGACCGCTTCGGTGACGGCGATCGTGCTGCCCGGGACGCCGGTCACGGTCAGGTTGATCCAGCCACGCTCCTTGACCCGCGCGGCGGCGGACAGATCCGCCGGGGCGGCCGGGGGCAGCGGCGTCGCGGCGGCGGCGGCGGCTGTCTGCGCGAGGCCGGCGGCCAGCAGCAGGGTGACGATCAACTTGGTGGTGCGCCGCATCGCGGGGCGCGACGCTACCGGTTCTGCGCCAGCGAGCCGCAGGAATCCTGCCGGGCGATGAGTGGTCAGGCGCCGCGATCGAACAGGCTGGGTTGACCGAGGCTCTGGGGACGGGTCTCCCACACGTCGGACGCCCGGGCGAGCATCGTCACGTGCTCCGGCCAGGCGGCCAGACCCGACCCGCCGCGGAAGTTCACGCGCCCCGTCTCGCTGACGGAGCTGATGACCAGCGACGCGGGCAGCGGACGTGGTCGCGGGTCGGCCAGGAACGGGATGTCGTCGTCCTCGTCCCGATGCGGCCCGCCCCCGCGGCGGGCGACGCCGACGAGGTCGCCGTAGGCCGGCCGGAGCAGCTCGAGCGAGCCGACCCGCCCGCGGCTGACCAGCACCCCGATGAGCGCGGAGGCCACGCGGCGCGTCGCGCGCCACGGGGCGAGGCGCCACTGGTGACCGAGGTCGTGGAGGTACTCGAGCTGGCCCGCGGTCGGCGGCAGGGCGGGGTTCAGGGTCAGCGTCGGTGCCAGCGCGTCGAGCAGCAGGGCCGCAGCGACGTCGTGCGGGGTGTCGTCCGGCAGGTCGACGCCGGCGTGCGCGGCGAGCGCGACCTGCTCCGGGGTGGGAGGTCCGTACGACACGGCAAGCAGCCGTGCCGGCTCACGCCAGTCGGGAAACGGCATCGCGGTCCCGATGCTGACCGGCAGCGGCACCGCCGTCAAGGCCCGCCGGTCCCGCCCGCGGCCGCCCGGGCCGACGGCCGGTCGATGCTCGCGGCTCGGCCGCCGGGATCGACGGGCCGCTCGCCGTCAGGAGTAGAACTCCAAGGCGTTCTCGAGCAGGCCGAAGTAGTGATCGATCACCCGGTCGGACCCCGGGTTCACCCACGACACGTTCAGCTGGCTGTCGTTCCCGGGCGACTGGAAGGCCTTCAGCTCGTCCAGCGTGCCGCCGGCCCGCAGGTCGGGGACGACCGTGCGTGCGCGGCGAACACCGCCGCGGACCAGGTCGATGACGACGGCGTCGCCGAGCTCGGACAGCTCCACGCGGACGCGCCGGCCGTCGGGCAGCTTCGTCTCCGACGTGGCGACGAGCGCCCCGCTCGGGAGGTTGCGTGCGGCCGGCCCGTCGACCGTCTTCGGCTGCGGGGGGACGCCGCCCACGTCGAGCTCGGCGCGCAGCTGCAGCTCGCGGTCCAGGCCGGTGCCGGCCGCCCGGGTCGCCGGCCGCGGGAGCGTGACCGGGCCGAACCAGCGCAGCGTCGTCGGCGACGGCGTCCCGCCCGCGCGGGCGAAGCCGGCGGACGCGCCCGGCATCAGGACCAGCGCCAGCAGGTCACCGGCGTCGGCCCGCAGGGCGGTCGCGAACCGGTGCGTTCCGGTGTCGGGCGCCTCCTCGGTCTGCGAGCGCTGGATCTGCAGGTAGGCGTCGCCGCGCCGGCGCAGGACCTGCAGCGCGAGGCTGCCGCGGGCGCCGCGGACCGTCCACGCCCGGATGGCGCCGTCCTTGGTCACCTGGACCGCGCGGCCCGGAAGCGCGAGCTGCATGATCGAGCAGCTGGGTGCGCCCGCGCCCGCCGCGGCCCCCTCGCAGTCGAGCGTCTGCACCTCGCCGGCGGTGAGCGGGCTTCCCAGGGCGACGAGGCCGTCGCCGACAGGCGGGGCGGCGGTGTCGGGTGCCGGTGTAGTCCGGCCGCTCCCGGCGCTCGCGCGGTTGCCGCTGTCGCCGTCGTCACCCGAGCCGGCGACCAGGACGCCGGCGACAACGGCAGCGGCGACCGCGAGGGCGGCGATCGCCCGCCTGACGTGGCGGCGGCCTCCGGACGACCGCGCGCCGGGGGACGCACCGGATGCTGCAACGGCCCCCGCGCCGCCAGTCGCACCGGCACCGGCACCGGCAGTCGCACCGGCACCGGCACCTGCAGTCGCACCGGCACCTGCAGTCGCACCCGCGGTCGCAGCGCCACTCGCAGTCCCACCGGCAGCGCCACTCGCACTCGCAGCCGTACCGGCAGCGCCATCGTCACTCGCGTCCACGCCGCCGGCGCCACCACTGGCAGGAGTGGCCGCGGCAGCGATGCCGCCTCCGCCGGTCGCCGGGACGACCGTCGGCGCCGCGCCGCTGACGTCGACGGGTGCCGCCGTGACCGCGCCGCCCGACCCCGCGCGGTCGGCCCCCGCGGACGTCCGGGGTGCGCCGAGTGTCCGGCCGTCCTCGCCCAGGGCCGCGATGATGTCCGCCACCAGCGCGGCGGCGCTCGCGGGGCGGGCGGCCGGGTCTTCGCTCAGCGCGCGAGCGAAGACCGCGTCGAGTCCCCGCGGCAGGTCCGGCCGCCGCTCGCCGACCGGCGGCGGCGCCTCGCTGGTGATCGCGTAGAGCACGGCCGCGTCGGTCGGGCGCGGGAAGACGACCTGCCCCGTGAGGGCCTGGAAGGCGATCGCCGCGAGCGCGTAGCGGTCGGTGGCGGCGGCCGGCTCCTCGCCCCGGACGGTCTCGGGCGCGAGGTAGGCGAGCGTGCCGGCGAGCTGGCCGGTGAGCGTGAGCGACTCCTCGCCCGGCCCGCGCGCGAGGCCGAAGTCGGTCAGGTACGCGCGGTCGCCCTCGGTCAGGACGTTCCGCGGCGTGACGTCCCGGTGCACCGCGCCGGCGGCGTGGGCATGGTCGAGCGCGTCCGCCACCTGCCCCAGCAGCACGAGGGCGCGCGCGACGGGGAGCCCGCCCTGCAGCAGCTGCGAGAGCGTCGGGCCCGGGACGTGGCGCATCGCGAGGTAGGGCCCGTACGCGGAGTCGCCGACAGCGAGCACCGGCACGATCGCGTGGTGCTCGAGGGTCGCGTGGACGCGTGCCTCGCGCGCGAACCGCGCGGCGGCGGCGGCGTCGACCGCCAGCCCGGGCGGCAGCACCTTGACGGCGACATCGCGTCCCGTCGCGCGCTCGGTCGCCAGGACGACGACGCCGGCGCCCCCGCGGCCGATCTCGCGGACGACGACGTAGGGACCGATGGCGGAGCCGGGCGTGAGCATGGTCGATCCGGGCGCGCGACCGACGGGTCCGCTGTCCTCCGGCGGGCGCAAGCCTACCGCCCGCCCTGGCGCCCGCTACGGGCCACGGACCCGGTGGCGATCGTCGCGCTCACGCGAGCCGCTCCCGGACGACCAGCAGCAGCGTCGCGCCGATCATGACGCGATCGCCCAGCCCGAGCGCCGTGATCCCGGTCACGCGCTCACCGTTGACGAACGTCCCGTGCCGCGACCCGAGGTCCTGCAGCGCGATCGCTGCGTCCGCCGCCCAGACCTGCGCGTGCCGCCGGGACACGAGCGGATCGCCCACCCGCGGGCGGCAGCCGCCCGCCCGGCCGATCGCGGCGCCGGGCACCAGCCGGTGCTCTCGGCCGCGGACCGGGGACAGCTCGAGCAGGGCGACGGGGGCAGCAGACACGCCCGCCGGACCGTAGGCGCAAGGGCGGCTCGCGGACACCGACCCCAGGGATGAGGTCTCCAACCCCTGCTCGATGTGCCATCAGGCGCCACATCGGGACCTGGTGGCACATCGAGCGCGATGGACCGACACCCCCGCCTGCTCGATGTGCCACTACACGCCACCCGCGCACGTGGTGGCACATCGAGCGCGATGGACCCGTGCAAGACAGCGGCATGGAGGCCGGCCCCGACCGGTTCCGCGCGTGGGGGATCCGCCCGCGCGCGACCCCGGCTGCCGTCAGCCGAGCAGGTCGCGCGGCGTCACGAGCCCGGTCGCGATCGCCCGCCGCGCGAGCTCCGCGCGCTTGCGGTTCTGGGCCAGGTCGTCGACCCCGAGCTTGTCGAACAGCGCGCGCAGGTGGGTCTTCACCCCGGCGACCGAGAGCACGAGCTCGGCAGCGATGTCGGCGTTGGACGCCGGCATCGCGGTGTCCCCGCCCGCCGTCAGCAGCGGGCGGCAGAGCGCGCGCAGCACGCGTCCTTCGGCCGGGGTCAGCGACGCGACCGCGGTCGCGTCCTTGGCGGTCACGGTCACCCCCGCCGCGTCCTCGGCGACCGGGAGGCGGAAGACCAGCACGGTGCGGCCCACCCGGACCACGTCACCGGCGTGCAGGGGGCTGCGGCCGTGGACGCGCGTGTCGTTCAGGAACGTGCCGTTGCGCGAGAGGCCGTCGTCCACCAGCGACCAGACACCGCCGTGGCACTCCAGGCGTGCGTGGGCGCGGCTGACCTCCGGGTCCCAGTCGAGCGCGGCGTCGCACTCGGGGGCCCGGCCGATGATCGCGCCGCGGGCAGGGTCCAGCGGCAGCAGGCGCAGCGACGAGGCGCCGTCGCGCAGCAGGAGGTAGGCGGCGAGGTCGCGGTCGACCGCCAGCACCTGCTGCAGCTCCGGCGCGCTGAGGACGTAGGGGCCGAGCCACATGGAGCCATGATCCTGACACGCGCGTCCGACGCCCGCCCCCCGTCGTCCCCCCGTCGTCCCCCCGTCGTCCCCCGGCGTCCCCCCGCCGTCCCACGCGCTCGATGTGCCACCACACGCCACCCGCGCACGTGGTGGCACATCGAGCCGCCGACCCGGCCCCATGGCCGACCCGGCCCCATAGCCGACCCGGCCCCATGGCCGACCCGGCCCCTGGCCGATCCCGCCCCAGCGGCCGCCGCCGGCTCCACCGCCGCGAGCGGCCGAGTGGGCGTCGCCGTCCGCGCGTACGATGGGACGCACGTGGACCCGACGCCCCCGCCGCCCGACGAGCCGTCACCCTGGGCCGCGGTCGACCCCGAGGTCGCCGAGCGCATGCGGCCGCGCATGGGGGCGGCCGTGGACGCCGTGATCGCCGCCGTCCGCGCCGAGGTCCCCGAGTACGACCAGCCGCTCGAGGGCGAGTTCGGCCGGCTCATCTCGCAGGGGGTGACCGCGGGACTGGACCAGTTCATCG
The DNA here is from genome assembly GCF_040581415.1 of Paraconexibacter sp. AEG42_29. Lineage (NCBI taxonomy): Bacteria > Bacillati > Actinomycetota > Thermoleophilia > Solirubrobacterales > Paraconexibacteraceae > Paraconexibacter > Paraconexibacter sp. AEG42_29. Next base: position 736,234 of record NZ_CP114014.1, read on the forward strand.
CGATCCTCGGACAGCCCGGGAGCTTCCCCGACGAGTCGGTCTACGAAGCGCTCGGCCGGGCCGAGTACCGCGCCGGCCGGACCCTCGACGCCCTGCAGTCGGCCTACCGCGTGGGCGCCCGCGTGTCCTGGCGGCAGGTGGCCGGCCACGCCGAGGAGGAGGGGATGGACGTCGCCACCCTGAGCCGCCTGGCGGAGGCGATCTTCGCGTTCATCGACCGCCTCTCCGCTGCCTCCGTGCGCGGCTACTCGCAGGAGCAGTCGCTGCGCGCCGGCTCGCTGCAGACGCGGCGCCAGGCGCTCGTCGAGCTGCTGGTCGCGGGTCCGGTCACGGACGTCGCCGCGGTGGAGGAGGCGGCGCTGTCCGCCGACTGGGAGCTGCCGGCGTCGGTCGCCGTGCTCGCGGTGGGGGACGCGGACCCCGCGGTGATCGGGCGGCGCATGCCGTCCGGCTCGATCGGTGCGGCCCTGCGGCCGGTCGCGGTGCTGCTGGTCCCGGACCCGGGGGCGCCGGGGCGCCGCGCGCAGGTCCGGCGGGCGCTCCGGGACCGACGCGGCGTCCTCGGCCCGGGCGGGCCGTGGACCGCGGCGCACGTCTCGTACACCCGCGCCGTCTCCGCGTGGCCGCTGCACGCCGCCGGGCACCTGGGCGGGGACAAGCTCGCCGTCGCGCGCGACCACCTGCTGCCGTTGCTGCTCAGCGCGGACCGGACCCTCACCGAGGACCTGGTCCAGATGCGCCTCGCGCCGCTCGACGGGCTGACCGACGCGGCCCACGCCCGCGCGATCCAGACGCTCGAGGCGTGGCTCGACGCCCACGGGGACGTGAGCACCGCCGCGGCCGCGCTGCACGTCCACCCCCAGACCGTCCGCTACCGGCTCGGCGGCCTGCGCGAGCGGTTCGGGGACGCGCTGGAGGACCCGCGTCAGCTCCTGGAGCTGCGCCTGGCCCTCCGCGCGCGCGACCTCGTCGACTGACGTCAGACGGCGGGTGCCGGCTTCGCGGCGCCGCCGCCGGGGAACGCCAGGCGCGTGATCTTCGACAGCACCTGCAGGTACTGCTTCGGCAGTGGGCCGCTCGTGTACGGCAGGTCGTAGCGCTCGCAGATCGCGCGCACCCGCGGGCTGATCTCGGCGTAGCGGTTGGACGGCACGTCCGGGAACAGGTGGTGCTCGATCTGGTGCGACAGGTTGCCGGCCATGATGTGGAACAGCTTGCCGCCGTCGAGGTTCGCCGACCCCGCGAGCTGCCGCAGGTACCAGCCGCCGCGGGTCTCGTCGGCCAGGTCCTGCTCGGAGTACTCGAACGTCTCCACGCCGTCGGGGAAGTGGCCGCAGAAGATGATCGCGTAGGACCACAGGTTGCGGGCCAGGTTCGCCGTCAGGTTGCCGGTGAAGACCGCCGGCGCGGCCGGGCCGGCCAGCGCCGGGAACAGCGCGTAGTCCTTGAACAGCTGCCTGCGGGCCTTGCGCAGGAAGCGCTTGAGGTCGACCTTCGCGGTCTCCGGGTCCTTGTTGCCGCGCTTGACGTCGTGGATGCCGACGTCGTGCAGCGCCACGCCCCACTGGAACAGCAGCGCCAGCGCCACGTTGTACACGGGCTGCGCGAGGTAGACCGGCTTCCACGGCTGGGCCGGGTCGATCCGCATGATCTCGTAGCCGAGGTCGCGATCCTTCCCGACGACGTTCGTGAACGTGTGGTGCTCGAAGTTGTGGCTGTGCTTCCAACCCTCGGCGGACGACACGTTGTCCCACTCCCATGTGGACGAGTGGATCTCCGGGTCGCGCATCCAGTCCCACTGGCCGTGCATGACGTTGTGCCCGATCTCCATGTTCTCGAGGATCTTGGCGACGGTCAGCGCGGTCGTCCCGACGACCCAGGCGGGCGGGAACAGGCCGAACATCAGCGTCCCGCGGCCGGCGACCTCGAGGGCGCGCTGGGTCGCGATGACCTTGCGGATGTACTGCGCGTCCTGCTCGCCGAGGTCGGCGGTGACCTCGTCGCGGATCGCGTCGAGCTCACGCCCGATGGTGGCGATGTCCGCCGCGCTCAGATGCGCGAACGGCGTCGGCTTGTCGGTGGCGTCGGCATCGACGACGACATCGACGGCGGGGGCTTCGGTTTCGGTGTACACGGTGCAGGTCTCCTGGAACGTTGGAGTCTTGAAGGGGTCAGAGGTCCAGCTCGACCGCGCCGACGGCGGTCGTCGTGCAGGTGCGGACCATGACGTCGGGCGTGTCGATGACCTCGCCGGTGCGCATGTCGCGGACCGCGCCCGAGCAGAGGCGGCCGATGCACGAGTTGCAGATGCCCATGCGGCAGCCGCTGGGCAGCAGCGCGCCGGCCTCCTCGCCGGCGACGAGGATCGGCGTCGACGCATCGGCGTCGGTGGTCCGCCCGGACTTCGCGAAGGTGACCGTGCCGCCGGTGCCGGTGCCGGCGGCAGCGACGACCGGCTTGAAGCGCTCGACGTTCAGGCGCTCGGGGACGCCGGCCGCCGCGTAGGCGTCGCCCAGCGCGTCGAGCAGCCCGGCCGGGCCGCACGCCCACGTCTCGTGCTCGTGCCAGTCCGGGACCAGGTGCTGCAGGCGGCCGGTCGAGAACACGCCGTGCCGGTCGTCGTGGTGCTCGTGGAGCGTGAACCGGTCGTGCCGGGCGTCGAGGCGACGGAGCTCGTCGCCGAAGATCGTGTCGGCCGCCGTCGGGGCGAGGTGGACGTGGGTCACGCCCTGCAGTCCGGCCCCCGCCGCCGTCAGCGACCGCAGCATCCCCATCGCCGGCGTGATGCCGCTGCCCGCGGTGATCAGGAGCACGCGCTCCGGCCGGGCCGCCGGCAGGACGAACTCGCCCGCGGGCGGACCGAGGCGGACGACCGTGCCCGGCCGCGTGTCCCGCACCAGATGGCGGGACACGAAGCCGTCGGCGGTGGCCTTGACGGTGATCGCGATGCGGTGGTCGGCGCGACCGGGGACGCTGGTCAGGGAGTACGTGCGCCAATGGCGCACGCCGTTGATGTCGACACCGACCCGGACGTACTGGCCAGCGGTGTGCAGCGGCCAGTCGGGCCCGACCTTCAGCCAGATCGTCGCGCTGTCCGCCGTCTCGGGGATGACCGCGTCGACGCGCCCGCGAGGCTCGCGGGTGGACCACAGCGGGTTGATGTACGTGAGGTAGTCGTCCGGCAGCAACGGGGTCGTCAGCGCCGTGGCCGCGCGGAGCAGCCGGCGGGCGACAGGCCGCTGGGCAGCGGCGGGGCGGGTGGCCGTGATCGACATGTATGGAGCGTACGATCAAGGTCCCGGTGCGATCTTGCCCGCAGCCTCACGACGTGACACGCAAAACTATTGCCTTTGCCACAGAAATCGCGGGCGCGAGGCGAGCCAGTGTGCCCGCCGTCACACGAGCGTCGGTTCCGCTCAGAGCGGAGTGGCCAGGACGTGCCGGCACTGCGGATCGTCCGGGCCCCAGGGTCCGTCGAGCGCCTCGAGCGCATACCCCGCGTCGCGCAGGACCGGCAGCGCGTCGGCGTGCGTGTCGTGCAGCTCCACGACGACGATCGGCCGGTGCGTCCGCAGCGTGTCGCGGGCGCCGCGCAGGACGTCCCCCTCGGACCCCTCCACGTCGAGCTTGAGGACGTCCGGGGCCGGGGCGCCCGCGGTGACCACCGCGTCGACGGTCGTCGTCGGCACGGTGATCGTCGCGACGGCGCCGCCCGGGTTCCCGCGGCTGGCCAGGTGCGACCAGCTGGCGTCCTGCACCACGTAGAGCGCCTCCGTCCCCTCGGTGAGCGCGACCGCCTCGGCGCGGACCTCGACCCGGCCGTCGAGCCCCGACCGCTGCGCCGCCTCCTGCACCTGCAGCGCGAGGTCCGGGACGGGCTCGAAGGCAAGCACGCGGCCCGCCTCGCCCGCGAACCGCGCGCACAGCAGGCTGAAGAAGCCGACGTTCGCCCCGATGTCGTACACCGTCGCCCCCGGGGCGACCGACCGCCGCAGCGCCTCCTGGACCGGGACCTCCAGGTCGCCGTCGAGGATCAGCAGCGCGTGCGCGAAGCCGGGGGTGACCGCACGCGCCGGGAAGCGCAGCCCGATGGCCATGCCGCGCAGCACGGCGACCTCGCCGCGCTGCATCAGCCCGGTCAGGCGCGCGGCACGGCGCGGCGGGAGGTGCCGCGAGACGCGCAGCACGGCGGTGCGGTCGCTGCGCCCGTGCTGGGCGACGAGGTCCGGGGTGTCGGCGGCGGCCATCGCGACATCGTCGCGCGTCGGCGGGACGGCGTGCGGTCCCGGGGACGCCGTGCTCAGCCTGGTTCCGCCGATCGATCCGTGGGTCCAGGCTCAGCGGCGCGCCGGAAGCGTCCGGTCGAAGGCGAGCGTCGCCCCGCCCATCGTGACCCTGATCCCGTAGCGGCCCGCAGCCAGGCTGCGGGGCACCGTGACGCGGACGACGCGCTCGCCGCGGAACACCGTGACCGTGCGCGTCAGGACCACTCGTCCACGCCGGCGCAGCTGTACCCGGAGCGCCTCGCGCCGGCAGACGGTGGCGCGGACGGTCAGGCGCCGGGCCCCGGCCGCGGTCCGCAGGAACCCACCGAACTTCAGCCGGGTCGTGCAGGCCTTGCCGGTCCCGGCCGACGGGGCGAGCGCCGTCGCCGTCGTGGTCGCCGCCGGCGGCCCGGCTGTCGTGAAGGACCAGCTGCGGGTGAACTCGCGATCGCCGCCGGTCGTGCTCACGCGCAGGCGGAGCGCCGCGCGGTAGGTGGTGCCCGCGGCCAGCGGCGAGCGTGGCAGCAGCTGGGCGCCCGCCGGCAGGTACTGGCCCACCTGCGGGCTCGTGCGGTCGAACGTCAGGAGCGTGACGGGCCCGGCGGGGCCGGTGAGCGACGCGGACACCACCTTCGTCGGGGTCGACCACGCCACCCCGGGGCCGCTGGCCAGGACGTAGAGCGTCGGGCCGGTGGTGATGCCCTGCGCCAGGCCGACGGTCTGCCCCGGGGTGAACGGCCCCTCGCGGGCGACCTCGGAGGTCCGCCAGCCGCGCGTCCCGTCGCCCGGATAGGTGTAGAGCGTGTCCACGGCCGCCGGCGGCCGCCCCAGCGACGCCAGGGTGCTGGCGCAGCCGTAGCCCTCGTTCTCGGACGCGCCGAGCCGGTCGATCTGCGGCGACAGCAGCTGGTGCAGGTGGATCGGCGCGGTCTCGAACGGGTTGGCGGACGCGGTCCACGTCGTCCCCTGATAGAGGACGGACGTCCGCGCCGCCGCGTCCCCGGCCACCGAGTAGCCGGGCTGCGCCGGGTCCTCCCGGTGGTCGAGCGACCGGTTCAGCGCGCTGTAGCGGTTGTGCCGGGCGCAGCCGTCCGAGAGGGCGGGGTCCTCGGCGATGTCGGCCGGGAAGCCGTGCGCCGCCCGCTGGGCGTTGAGGAACCCGACGATGTCCCGGCCGCTGACGTCGGCAGCGGCGGACGCCGGGCCGCAGAGCGCAGCCAGGGCGAGGGCGACCGGGACCAGCCGGCGGAGGGACGGGACGGACATACGTGCCCTATCGACACCGCGCGCCGCCCGGTCGATGCGGTCGCGGTGCCGCGCCGTGCCGTCAGGTCCGCATCGTGCCGCGCAGCGCGGCCAGCGCGATCGCCGTCGCGATCAGCAGCAGCACGAACAGGCCGAAGCCGGCCACGCCGAAGATCGCCAGGACGAACGTGACGGCGGAGGCGAGGCCGAGGCCGCCGGTCGCCATCGTGAGGGTGAACGCGCGGGATTCCCGTTGCCGGCGGGTGAGGTTGCTCATGCGCAGGTTGTAGCGGACCGGCCACCACGGGGGCGGAGCATCCGGGCGCGACGGCCGCCTGTCGACACCCCCCGGACGGCGGGGCGACGGCTCGGAATCGGCCCGTGCGGGCTACGCTTGGGGCGCGCGTGCGCTGCGGGACGGTGTGCGACGTGTCCACGACCGATCGATCGCGAGACCACGCCACATGAGCACTGCTGACCCGATGCAGCACCTGACCCCTGCCGACCTGGACGCGCTGGCCGCGGAGCTGGACGCCATCGCGGACGGCGTGCGCGCCGACCTCGGCGCCCGTGACGCCGCCTACATCCGACGGGTCATCGCCGCGCAGCGCGGCCTCGAGGTCGCGGGACGCGGTCTGCTCCTGTTCAGCCGCAAGCGGACGGCGCTCGTGCTCGGGACAGCGGTGCTCGCGGTCGCGAAGGCGATCGAGAACATGGAGATCGGCCACAACGTCATGCACGGCCAGTGGGACTGGATGCAGGACCCGTCGATCCACTCGTCGACCTGGGACTGGGACGCCGCCTCGACCGCCCAGTCGTGGAAGTACTCCCACAACTACCAGCACCACACGTACACGAACGTCCTCGGGAAGGACCGCGACCTCGGCTACTCGGCGATGCGGGTCGACCCCGAGCAGCCGTGGCACCCCGTCTACCTGCTGCAGCCGATCTACGGCGTGCTGATGGCCGCGACCTTCGAGTGGGGCATCGCGCTCTACGACATGGAGCTCGACGCGGTCCGCCGCGGCGAGAAGTCCAAGGAGCAGGCCCGCGCCGAGGTCGTCGCCTTCCTCCAGAAGGCCGGACGGCAGCTCGCGAAGGACTACGTCGTGTTCCCCGCGCTGGCCGGGCGCCGGGGCTTCAAGAAGGCCGTGCTCGGCAACGCGACCGCGAACGTCGCGCGTAGCGCCTGGGTCCACACGATCGTCTTCATGGGCCACATCCCCGAGGGTGCGCACACCTTCACCGAGGACCAGCTCGAGGGCGAGAGCCGCGGGGCCTGGTACGTCCGCCAGCTGGTCGGCTCGTGCAACCTGGAGGGCTCGCCGCTCTTCCACCTGATGACCGGCAACCTGTCGCACCAGATCGAGCACCACCTGTTCCCGGACCTGCCGTCCTCGCGCTACGCGGAGATCGCGCCGCAGGTGCGCGCCGTCTGCGAGCGCTACGGCCTGCCCTACCTCAGCGGGCCGCTCGGGCGCCAGTACCGCTCGGTCGCCAAGAAGATCCTGCGCCTGTCGTTCCCCGGCGGCTCCGCGGTGGCGAAGGTCGCGCCGACCGTCCCGCCGCAGCGCACGGCACCGGTGCCCGAGGCGGTCCCCGTCCCGGCCTGAGGAACCCTGCCGGCCGGCGCGGCCCGGCCGCCTGCGCTCAGGCGCCGAAGGCGGACGCCGGCAGCACGTAGCGCACCGGCGGGCGTGCGGCGGACGCGGCCGCGTCCGTCACCCGGCGGCGGTGCAGGCCGGCCGCGGGTCCGGCCGAGGCGCCGGTCTCCGGCTGGCCGTCGTGGGCCAGGATCCAGTCGATGACCGCGGTCGCATCCTCGCCCTCGGCCATGATGGCCGCCCGGGCGATCGCCCGGCCGCCCGAGGCGTGCCGGCGGGACAGGCGGCCGACCAGGGCCCGGATCTCGTCGTCTTCCACTGCCGCCGACACTACTCGACGCTCGCACCCAGGCCGGATTTCTGTGTGTGGCTGGGTCTGCCGCCGCCGGCTCAGAGGCGCAGGTGCAGCTGCAGCGCCGGGCCGAACCGCGTGGGGACCGAGTCCAGCAGGACGAAGCCGTGGCGCTCGTAGAAGCCCAGCGCGCCCGGGCCCGAGACGACGAACACGCTCGATGCGCCCGCGGCCCGCGCGCGCTCGACCGCGTCGAGCAGCAGCACCCGGCCCAGGCCGGACCCGATGTGCTCCGGCTCGACGAACAGGGCGTCGAGCTCGCACTCGCCCTCGGCCACCGGCAGCAACGTGGCGAAGCCGACCGGCCGGTCCGCGTCGGCGGTGACCACCCGCACGCGCCGCTCGGCGATCGCGCGGGCCGGGACGCTGATCGCGTCGGGGTGCGCCTCCAGGACGGCGCGGTCCTCCTCCCAGACCGCCGCCGACCGGCGCTGCAGCGCCTCCAGCACCGACGCCTCGCCGGGGCGCGCCTCGCGCACGCGGCCGACCGCCGTGCTCACGCAGCGTCCTCGCCGGCGGCCTTCCGCGCGGCGCGACCGGCCTTGCGGCCCGCGGGCACCGGCGGCGCCGCCTCGCGGATCTCGGTGAGGAGCCGCTGCGCGAAGGCCTTGTGGTCCTCGCCCGGCTGCAGCTGGCCGCCGGCGGGCGGGAAGAACGCGACGTGGATCCGCGGCCGCGTGAACGGGCCGCGCACCAGGTCCACCGTCCCGGTGACCCGGCAGGAGACGACCTGCGCCTCCGGCACGTTCTGGGCCAGGCGGCCGATGCCGCTGCGGGCGCGCAGGACCTTTCCGCGCGTCAGCGTCCCCTCGGGGAAGATCCCGATGCACGCGCCGCCGCGGAGCTCCGCCGTCGCCGCGTCAAGCGCGCCGACGTCGCCGGCGCCCCGCTCGATCGGGATCTGGCCCATGCCGTCCAGGATGTGCCGCAGCCCGGGGCGCTTCCACATCGACGCCTTGGCGAGCGCGCGGATCTGGCGGCGCGGCCGGCCGGCGACGCCGATCGCGACCGGGTCCCAGTGGCTGTCGTGGTTCCCGGCGAGCAGGACGGGCCCGTCCTCCGGCAGGTGCTCGAGGCCCTCGACGGTCAGCCGTCCCCACCAGCGGACAGCTGGGCTGCAGGCGGTCATCGCGAAGCGGTACGTCTTCGTGAACTGCTCGATCGGTGCCACCCCGCGACCCTACGAGAAGGCGTCGGCCCGCTGCCGTCAGCCCGCCGCCTTCAGCCACGTCATCGCGAGCGTGGGGGTGGGGGAGACCCGCGTCGCCGTGCCACCGCCCGCACGCATCCGGTACGTGCCGGCCAGGCTGCTGAACGCGACCTGGTCGCCGTCCGGTGCCCACGCCACGGCGAACGCCTGCGGGTGCAGGAGGCGCGGCGTCGCGCGACCGGTGAGCGCCACCTGGTAGACGCCGGTGCGCACGAGCGTGCCGGGCGGCGGGAGCTGTCCCGGCGCCGGGTCGCCGGTGAACACGGCGCTGTTCCCCGCCGGCGACAGGGCGAAGCTCAGCGCGCACGGGAGCGTCCCGCCGACGGCCTCGTAGAGCAGCGTGTCGCGCGTGCCGTCGAGGCGGACGCGTCGCAGGGACGGGCACGCCACGAAGTCGCCGGTGGTGGGTGCGCCGGCGTAGACGAACGCCCGCCCATCGCGGGTGAAGCGCAGGTCGAACGTGTGCCGCAGGCGCGTGGTGACGCGGGTCAGGCCGCGTCCGCTGATGTCGGCGACGTACGGGAACAGGTTCAGCCGCCCCGGTTCCGCGTCGCGGAACGCGGTGAGGGCCAGCCGGCGCCCGTCCGGGGAGATGTCGAGGGAGTGGATGACGATGCCGCGGAAGTCGATGCGGCGGATCACCCGCCCGCGGCCGTCGGCGATCGTGACGTCCCCGTCGGTGCCGCTCGAGAGCGCCATCAGCCGGCCCGAGCGCGAGCTGCCGATGATCGTCGCGCGGCGGTCCTTGATGACGGACGGTGCGCCGGTCAGCGGCTGCAGCACGAGGTTGCTCGCGTTCGGGAACGCGAGCCGCCCGTTCTTCGCGACCGCCGCCGCGGGTGCGATCAGCCCGCTGCCGGCGGTGACAGCGGTGACGGCGGCGACGGTGGCGGCCACCCGGGACCGACGCCCCCCCGTCGGCGCGGAGATGCGACAAGCGACACCCAGGTCGACGCGCATCGCGTCCCGGCCTCAGTGTGACGAGGTCTCGACGGGGAGCGACTCGGTGGCGACGTCGCCGCTCATGCCGATGTACGCGAACTGCGCCGGGTCCAACTGCCGCGTCGCTGCCTCGTACTCGCGCATGTACCCGGGCCAGTTCGCGACGATCCGCCCTTCGTCGGTCCGGTACCACGAGTCGCACAGCGTCCACGCCGTGCCGGCGAACTGCTGCTGCAGCGCGGCGTCGCTCGCGGACTCGACGTCCGCACGGACCATCAGCGCCCGGGCGCCGCGGTCACGGACGGTCTCCAGCGCCTGCCGGATGTACTGCGCCTGCGCCTCGAGGTAGACGATGATCGACCCGCCCGAGGTGTTGGTGTTCGGCCCGTACATCACGAACAGCGAGGGGAAGCCCGGCATCGAGATCCCGAGGTGCGCGTGCGCGCCGCCCTCCCAGTCGGTCGCGAGGTCGCGCCCGTCCGTCCCGGTCACCTGCATCGGGAACATGAAGTCGTTCGTGCGGAACCCGGTGCCGTAGATGATGCAGTCGACCGGGTGCTCGCGCCCGTCCTCGGTCCGGACGCCGGCGGGGGTGAGGCCGGTGACGCGGTCGGTGACGAGGTCGACGTTCGGCCGCTGCAGCGCCGGGAGGTAGTGCGAGCTGAAGAGCACGCGCTTGCAGCCGAACGTGTAGTCCGGCCATGCCTTCGCGCGGACCTCGGGGTCCTTCAGCTGGCTGCGCATGAACGACGCCGAGCGGAAGTACACGAGGCGGCCGAGCGTGTTCGGGTGCCGGATGGCGGCGGTCAGCACCTCGCCGTAGTGGTAGAGGAAGCGCCGCCGGGCGGACTGCAGGCCCGGGATCCGGTCGATCGCCTTCATCGCGAGCGCCGGGTAGGGCCGGTTCTTGCGATTCAGGAACCAGTTCCCGGACCGCTGGAAGACGCTGAGCGCCGCCACCTGCTTGGCGATCTCCGGGACGAACTGCACGGCGCTCGCGCCGGTCCCGATGACGGCGACGCGCTTGCCGGTCAGGTCGTACTCGTGGTCCCACTCGGCGGAGTGGAAGCTGTGGCCCTCGAAGGACTCCGCGTCCTGCAGCCGCGGGAACGCCGGCTGGTGCAGCTGCCCGGTCGCGAGCACCACGGCGCCGGCGTCGTACGTCCTGCCGTCCGTGGTGGTCACGGTCCACTGCAGGTCCTCGTCGTCCCACACGCAGCTGCTCACGGTGCTGCCCGGGACGGTGATGCGGTCCAGCCCGTACGTGCGCGAGACGCCCTGCAGGTAGCGCAGGATCTCCTCCTGGGGCGAGCACAGCCGCGTCCAGTCGCGGCGCTGCGCGAACGAGTACGAGTAGAGGTGGCTCGGGACATCGCACGCCGCGCCGGGGTAGCTGTTGTGGAACCACGTGCCGCCCGGCTCGGTCGCCTTCTCGAGGATCGTGATGTCGCTGAAGCCGTGACGCTGCAGCTCGATCGCCGCGGCGATCCCCCCGAAGCCGGCGCCCACGATGACGACCTTCGACTGCACGTTGGCGTACACGCCGTCAATGTACCGATGGGCCCGCCAAGCGGCGACGGCGGCGCCCCGTACGACCGGTGACAGGCATTGTGAGAGCTTCGTGAGATGTGTAACCCGGACCGCACCGGGGCCGTTTACCTCCGTGTTACCTTCCCGATCATCACCCCCTCCAAGGAGAACTTCCTGATGCACAGCCGTCGCCGCCCCCGCGCGCGCACCCTCGTCACGCTGGCCTGCCTCGCCGGTGTCGTCCCCGTCGCCGGCGTCACCTCGACGACCGCCACCGCCGCCACCTACACCGCGTCCAAGGCTGCAACGTGCTCGCTGTCGACGAAGGACGGCACCAAGAAGGGCGGGTACTTCACCTCGCTCAAGGCGACGGGCCTCAGCTGCAGCTCCGCGAAGTCCGTCATGAAGGCGCACGACAAGTGTCGCCTGAAGAAGGGCCGCAAGGCGACCTGCACCCGGGTCAGCGGCTACAAGTGCACCGAGAAGCGCGGCGCGTCGATCCCGACCGAGTACTCCTCGACCGTGACGTGCAAGAAGGGCTCCAAGAAGGTCGTCTACAGCTACTCGCAGGACACCGCGTAGCCCGCAGCATCACCTGACGCGGAGCGCCGCTCCGCGACGGTCACCGCGCGTCCCGGACCTGGTCCGGGGCGCGCAGTCTGCGTTAAGCGGCGGGTGAGGCGGCCGCCGCGGGGGCGACGGGTGCCGGGTCGGTGACCGGCGGCGTGGCCGGTGCGGGCTCCGGCGTCGGCGTCGGTTGCGGGGCGGGGGTGGTCGCCGGCGGGTCCAGCTGCGACGGCGCCTGCGGGGCCGGCTCGGTCAGCGGCTTGAACGGTGCGAGCTTCTCGACGGCACGCTGCAGGTAGGGCGCGAGGGTCTCGCCGAAGGCCCGCGTGATGTGCCCGGGGTCCTTGAAGACGAGGACGCCACCGATCACCGGAAAGCAGAACCGGCTGGAGCAGAAGAAGCTCGTCAGGTCGACCGCCATGTAGCGAGGGGACTTGAGGCGGCGGACGGCTTCGACCGCTGGGTCGGGCTTGACCGAGAAGCTGCGCGGGATCGCGCAGGCGGTACCGGCCCGCTGCTTCTTGCGCACCGCGCCCGCGACGCAGGCCGCGGTCTTCCCGGTGGCGCGCGGGGTGTCCTTGATGACGACGACACGCGTGACGGAGGCGGGCAGCGCGGACATCTGGTTCATGTAGCCGCGGACCTTCGCCTCGTACTGCCCGCGCTTCTTGGAGTCGGTGACGCGGACCTGGATGTGCTCGGACAGGAAGACCGTCGACACCTCCTTGTGCCGCCGGAACCAGGCCTGGACCTGCGGGTTCCACTTCACGCACGCGCGCCGCGTCGACTCCTCCAGGACGGGTGTGGTCGTCGAGAACGGGCAGCTGGAGCGCGTCAGCGAGTACCCGGTCCACTCGCGGGCCTTGGCGAACGGGTCCAGGGCCGCGCGCCAGTGGGCGGCGTGGCTGTCCCCGACCAGCGCGATGGTCCCGGCGGCGCGCGCGGCCTCGGGCGGCGTGAAGCCGAAGCTGCAGACGAACGGCTTGCTGATCAGCGAGACCGTCACGCACTCGGCGTTCGGCTCGATCAGGGCGTTGTCCGGCGTCGGGGTCACGCGGAACCGCAGCGCGGAGTTGCTGCACGGGTGCAGCAGGTCCCGCGCGGCCGCGCCGAAGCACGCCGGGGCCTTGGGCGGGGGGCCGGACTCGCCGGCGGCGGCCAGGGCCGGGGCGGGGGAGCCGACGGACAGCGCGAGCAGGATGCCGGCACCCGCCAGCTTGAGCGCCGGGTGCGGCCGCGGGGTGCAGCGGCCGCGGCCCGGAGCGCGCGTGGACGCGATCCGAGCGAGCAGAGAGGCGTACATGTGCGTCGAAACGCTACAAGACGCCTCGGAGATGCGGCGCGCTTGCCGCCGGGCGCCGCTGCGACGCGTCACCTTTGACGGGGCGCGCGCGTTGACGGGACCGGAAACGCCGGTCGTCTCTATGATCCGGCGCTGGCCGGGCGGCGCCCTTCCTCGCCCCCACGCCCGCTCCCGCGCCCCAGAAGCCGCGCCCGGCGCCTCCGCGTCGCTCGCGAACGAGCTCCCGCTGATGCTCTTCCCCACCACCCAGTTCGCCATCTTCTTCCCGATCGTCCTGGCGATCTCGTGGGCGTTGATGTCGCGGCCGTCGCTGTGGAAGCCGTTCATCGTCATCGCGAGCTACGTCTTCTACGCGGGCGCGAACCCGCGGTTCTGCCTGCTCCTGGGCGGCGTGACGATCGCCAATCAGCTGTTCGCGAAGTGGATCCACCGCACCGAGGACGACGTCGCCCGCAAGCGCCTCGTGGTGACGATCGTCGTGATCGACCTCTTCGCGCTGGGGGTGTTCAAGTACTACTCGTTCTTCGTCGAGAGCCTCGCCGACGGCCTGGACTCGATCGGGCTCGGCATGCCGCTCCCGCTGCTGACCATCGCGCTCCCGGTCGGCATCAGCTTCTTCACCTTCCAGGCGATCTCCTACGTGGTGGACGTGTACCGCCGCGAGGTCGAGCCGTCGCCGACGATCGACGTCGCGCTGTACCTGAGCTTCTTCCCGCACCTCGTCGCCGGCCCGATCGTCCGCGCCAAGGAGTTCCTCCCGCAGCTGCTGAAGCCGGCCAACCCGAAGCGGGTGGCGGTCGGCGCCGGCATCTCGCTGATCGCGCTCGGCCTCATCAAGAAGGTCGTCATCGCGGACTACCTCGCGCGGTCGGTGGCCGACCCCGTGTTCGGCGTCCCGCAGGGGTACGGCGCGCCCGACGTCCTGCTCGCCTCCTACGCGTACACCGCGCAGATCTACTGCGACTTCTCCGGCTACACGGACATCGCGATCGGCCTGGCGCTGCTGATGGGCTACGTCTTCCCGCAGAACTTCAACAGCCCCTACAAGGCGACCGGCTTCCAGGACTTCTGGCGGCGGTGGCACATGACGCTGTCGCGGTTCCTGCGCGACTTCCTGTACATCCCGCTGGGCGGCAACCGCGGCGGCAAGTGGTTCATCTACCGCAACCTCATGCTGACGATGTTGCTCGGCGGCCTCTGGCACGGCGCCGCGTGGACGTTCGTCATCTGGGGCGGCCTGCACGGCCTCTACCAGGTGCTCGAGCGGATGTGGGGCGGGCGCTACAAGCTGCCGGTCTTCGTCCGCTGGTTCGTCACCTTCCACGCCATCGTCCTGGGCTGGATCGTCTTCCGCAGCCAGAGTCTCGGGGAGCTCGGCGACTTCCTGACGGGCTTCACCCAGGGCGGCGGGCTGACGCTGCTGACCCCGGGCGTGGCGCTGGCGATCGGCTTGACGATCGGCCTGCAGCTGCTGCCGACCGGCCTGCTGCAGAAGGCCACCATCTGGTTCGAGGGCCGACGCCCGCTCGTGCTCGGCACGAGCTTGGCGCTGCTGATCGTCGCGACGGCTGCGACGATCTCGAGCCAGGGTGTCGCCCCCTTCATCTACTTCAGTTTCTAAGCGGCCGTAAGAGGAGCATCTTCCGATGGCAGACGACGACGCGCTGATGGACCGATTCGAGCAGAACTCGCGGCGCTTCAACGCGCGCGACGCCATCATCACGGTGTTCGTCTGCGCGTTCGTGCTGGTCCTCATCAACGGCAACTCGATGAAGAACGCCGGGGAGCGGCTCGAGCCCGGCGTCCAGCGGACGGCGATCCTCGCGGTCGCCAAACCCGCGGGCTGGCTCGCGGACCAGCTGCCGTTCCACGACGTGGCGCACGACCTGACCGCCGGGCTGTCGCCCGACGAGGAGCTCAGCAAGAAGGGCGGCTTCGACCAGGCGCCCGCCGCGGGGGCCGCGAACCAGGTCCCGCTCGTCACACCTGCCGCCTTCGACCCCGCCGCCATCGGCGCGAAGCCCGCGGCGAAGCTGCCGCTCAAGAAGCTGCTCGTGACCGGCGACTCGCTGTCGGACCCGCTCGACAAGGTGATGGCGCGCGACCTGGCCTCCGCCGGGGTGGACGTCGACCGCAAGCCCGTCCTGGGCTCCGGCATCTCCAAGACGGATCTCGTCGAGTGGGGCCGGCTGTCGGCGACCCAGAAGGAGAACATCGATCCCGACGCGGTGATCATGTTCATGGGCGCCAACGAGGGCTTCCCGATGAAGAACGCCGCCGGCAAGGACGTCGAGTGCTGCGGCGCCGACTGGGCGGCGATCTACGCCAACCGCGTGCGGCAGATGATGAACACCTACCGCGCGGGCGGGAAGACGCACATCTACTGGGTCAAGCTCCCGACGCAGCGCCAGGCCGCCCGGCAGAAGATCGCCAAGGTCGTCAACGCCGCGATCGAGGTCGCCGCGCAGCCCTACCGCAACCAGGTGACCGTCTTCGACACGCTCCCGACGTTCACGCCCGGGGACAAGTACCGGGACGCGATGGACATCGACGGCAAGAAGACGATCGTCCGGCGCGAGGACGGCATCCACCTCAACGACGAGGGTGCCGACCTGCTCGGGGAGCTGCTCATCAAGCAGCTCCAGCAGCACTTCGACTTCTGAGCGCTCGAGCTCGCCGGGCGCTCGGCCCGGCGCGCTCGCTCAGCCCGGTAGGCGACCGTCGAACCGCGGCAGCCCGTCGTCCGGGATCGGCTCCCACGGCGCGGCGTTCGCCACGAACTGGCGGGCCTGGGGCCGCACCCCGGGGTCGCCGTCGATCGCACCGAGCCGGACGACGACGACGGCACCGGTATCGCGGTCGGCGGCGAACAGCGCCGACCCGCAGTCCCGGCAGAAGCACTTGAGCAGGCCGTCGCCGGCGTCCCACCGCCCGACGCGGTCCTCGCCCTCGACGATCGTCGCCGAGCCCGGCTTGACGCGGCCCGAAGCCTGCGCCGCGGTGCCGCTGCGCCGCTGGCAGCGGGTGCAGTGGCAGTAGGCGGCCGCCTCGAGCGGGGCGTCGATCGCAAGGCGGACGGCGCCGCAGCCGCAGCCGGCGGTGAGTGTGGGTGAGGACATGGGGTGACGCTACCCGGCTACGGTTCGAGCCATGTCCACCAGCGAGAAGCCCACCGTCGACGTCCCCGTCGGCACCGACCCGTCCTACCAGCTCGAGCTCGAGGACCTGGTCGTCGGCGACGGCGACGAGGCCGTCTCCGGCCACACCGTCGAGGTGCACTACGTCGGCGTGTCGTGGTCCAGCGGCAAGCAGTTCGACGCGTCGTGGGACCGCGGCGACACGTTCAAGTTCGGCCTGGGCAAGGGCCAGGTCATCAAGGGCTGGGACGACGGCGTGGCCGGCATGAAGGTCGGCGGCCGCCGCCGCATCACGATCCCGCCGATGCTCGGCTACGGCAAGCGCGGCGCCCCGCCGGTCATCGGCAAGGACGAGACGCTCGTCTTCGTCGTGGACCTCATCGCGGTGCGCTGACGAGGTCCCGCAGGGCGGCGGAGAGGCGCTCGCCGTCGTCGTCGCCGCCCCGGGTCGTCGGGAGGACGTTCACGGGACGCGGCCGGCGATCGTGCCAGAAGCGGCCGCTGGTCCGGCCCGGCTCCGCGGCGGCGCCGAGCCAGACGATCGTGTCGGCGCCCTGCTCGGGGGTCCGCAGCACGGGCTTCAGCAGGCTGTGGAAGCGCGGCAGCGACGTCTCGACGCCGGGGGTGTCCGCCCAGCCCGGATGCATCGCGTGGACGGTGACGCCGGTGCCGCGCAGCTGGTCCGCCCACCACTCGGTCAGGACCACCTGCCCGCGCTTGGTCCGCGCGTAGACCGCCGGGGCGGCGTACTCCATCCGCGCGGTCTGCAGGTCATCCAGGCGCAGCTTCTGGCTGTACATGCCGCCCGAGGACACGGTGACGATGCGGGCGGGGGCGCTTTCGACGAGCAACTCCCTGAGCCCCTCGGTGAGCGCGAACGTCCCGAGCAGGTTGGTCGCGAAGGTCAGCTCGTGACCGTCGACCGACAGCTGACGCGTGTCGCTCATGACGCCGGCGTTGTTGACGAGCACGTGGATCGCCGCCTCGTCGCGCTTCAGCGTGTCGACGGCCGCCTGCACGGAGTCCAGCGACGCGAGGTCCGCGAGGACGATCGCCACGTCCTGGTTGCCGGTGGCGGCGACGATCTCCCTGCGCGCCGTGTCGGCCCGCTCCTGGCTGCGCCCGACGAGGACGACGCGGGCGCCGAGCGCCGCGAACCGCTCGGCGGCGGCGCGGCCGATGCCGCCCGTGGCGCCCGTGACGACGACGGTGCGGCCCTCCATCTGGGGCAGGTCATCGCCGCGACCCGGCCAACCGCGGCGCCGCAGCTCGTAGCCGACGCGGGAGTAGCCGGGGGCGACGGTGAGGTCGAGGGCGCGGTCGAGGACGGAGGCGATCACATCTGGTTGTCCGGATGGGGGAGGCGGCCGGATCAGTCGCCGGCCGGGGCCGGCCGGGGGGTGGGACGCCGGCTGGCGATGGTCGCGGGGCCGTCGTGTGTCGCTCCGGGAGCAGCGGACGGGCCTGCGGGTCAGGCGGGGGACAGGCCGCGGACCAGCAGGCGGACGACCGCTCTCAGGCGGCGGCGGTAGGCGTCCGGGGTCAGTGCGGCGTCCGTCTTCGCGCCGTGGGCGCCGTCCAGGATCGCCTGTGCCGCGGCGGGGGCCGACAGGCCCGCGGCCTTGAGATCGAGCTCGCCGGCCTTCGCGGCGGCTCGCAGCGTCGCACCCAGCAGCGCAAGCGTCTGGGCGTGGGCCGCCGCGACGATGTCCGCGGAGACGCGGCCCCCCTCGGCGAGGATCTCGGCGCCGTGCGGCGACCCGTGCGCGAGTGCGACGAAGCCGCCGAACCGCGCTTCGAGCATCGCCAGTACCCGCGCGCCGACGTCGGCGTGCTCGGCCAGCGACGCCGCGCGCATCGCCTCGAGCGCGAGGTCGTGCTGGTGCTGGGCCAGCGCGCGGAACACCTCCTCCTTCGTGCCGAAGTGGAAGTAGATCGTCGCCCGCGAGCAGCCGGCCGCTGCCGCGATGTCGTCCATCGACGTGCGGCGGTACCCGTAGGCGGTGAAGCGGCTCAGCCCCGCCGCGAGGATCGCCACCCGGGTCGCCTCGCCGCGCGCGGACGCGACCGGTGACGCGCCGGCGGGCGACGTGCCCTGCGGTGCCATGCCTCAGCCGGACCGGCCGGGACGCACGAACTGCGTCGCCATCATCCGGTCCCACACCCGCGGCGGCATCAGGCGGGCCGGCGGGATCAGCAGGTGTGCCGAGGCCGTGACGCGGTAGCGGATCTTCGGCCGCTTGGCGGTGATCGCGCGCTCGATGGCCTTCGCGACCGTCTCCGGGCCGCCGCCGAGCCGGGCGGCGGGGCCCTCCTCGTAGATCTCCTTCGTCGCCGTGGCGAGCGCCGCGTTGAACTCGGCGTAGGGCCCCTCGTCCGGGCTGGACGGCATCGCGGCCGCGGCGGTCTCGGCGAAGCTCGTGCGGATCAGGCCGGGCTGGATGATGACCACGTCGATGCCGAAGCCGGCGACCTCGAAGCGCAGCGCGTCCGACAGCGAGTCCACCGCGTGCTTGGTCGCGTGGTAGACGCCGCCCCCCGGGAACGTGAAGTTCGCGCCCATCGACGAGACGTTGATGATCTTCCCGCTGCGCTGCGCGCGCATCCCGGGCAGCGCGAGCTGGCACATGCGCGTGAGGCCGAAGACGTTGGTCTCGAACTGCCGGCGCAGGTCCTCTGGCGTCACGGTCTCCAGCGCGCCGGACTGCGAGTAGCCGGCGTTGTTGACGAGCACGCCGACCGCCCCCTCCGCGTCGACGACGTGGTTCACGGCGGCCTGCATCGAGTCCTCGTCGGTGACGTCGAGCGCCAGGAGCCGGCATCCCTCCGCCTCGAGGCCGGCGAGGCTCTCGAGCCGGCGGGCGGTGGCGTAGACGGTGTGCCCGCGCCGGGCCAGGTGCGAGGCGGTCGCCCGGCCGATGCCGGTCGAGCAGCCGGTGATCAGGACGGCGGCGGAGGGTGTCGGCATAGCGACAAACTGACATCTTGTGCGCAGAACGTCAAGTTGTCGGAAACGTCTGACGAGATGGGCGGGTCCGGAACGACCGAAGCCCCGCCGGAGGCAGGGCTTCGCGCGAAGCGGAGAGGGCGGGATTCGAACCCGCGATGGAGCTTTCAACCCCATACCCACTTAGCAGGCGGGCGCCTTCAGCCTCTCGGCCACCTCTCCGTGCGCCGCGAAGTGTAGAGCAGCGGGCCGCCCGGGCGCAGGACGCGACCGGGGGTGCGCTTGAATGCAGACATGGGCGACTTCTCGGCCTTCGACACCCGCGGCTACCGGACGGTGGACGTCCGCAGCGGCTACGGCCAGTGGATCGCGACCTACGAGGACACCGTCCGGGACGAGATGGACCTTGCGCTGCTGGAGCGCCTGACGACCGTGGACTGGGCGGCCGCGGCCGACGTGGCCGACCTCGGCTGCGGGACCGGCCGCACCGGGGCGTGGCTGGACGCGCGCGGCGCCCGCGGGATCGACGGCGTCGACCTCACGCCCGAGATGCTCGAGCGGGCGCACGCGCGGGGGATCTTCCGCTCGCTGGCGGAGGCGGACGTCCGGGCCAGCGGGCTGACGGCGGGCGCCTACGACCTCGTCAGTACGTCGCTCGTGGACGAGCACCTGCCCGCTCTGGAGCCGCTGTACGCCGAGGCCTTCCGGCTCGCGCGGCCCGGCGGAGCGTACGTGCTGGTCGGCATCCACCCGTTCTTCCTGATCGCGTCCGGCATGCCCACGCACTTCGACGCCGCCGATGGGGAGGCCGTCGCGATCGAGACCCACCTGCACCTGCTGGGAGACCACGTCGCGGCGGCGCACGCGGCCGGCTGGGTGCTCGCCGAGCTCCACGAGGCCGTCATCGGGGACGAGTGGATCGCCGCCAAGCCGCGCTGGGCCGCCCAGCGCGGTCAGCCGATCTCGTTCGCGTTCGCCTGGCGTCGTCCGGCCTGACCCCGCCTACCAGGCCCCGTCCCGGCAGCCGGCACCCGCGGGCGGGTCCGCTGCCGCGCAGGTGCGGGTCTCACCGGCGGGCACGACCCGGCGGATCGTGTAGTCGGTCCCGGCTCCGCTCCGCGCGGTCAGGGCGTAGGACTGCGGCAGGATCGTGGTGCGCAGGACCTCCGCGGGCGTGAACCCGTCCACCTGCTCGCACGTCTCGTAGTCGGCGCGCTCGACGAAGCACAGGTCCAGCTGTGTCGCGGCATCGCGGAGGCGCTGGCGGACGGCGACGTCGTCCGCCTTGCGCGCCTGCCCGGCGAACGCGGGCACCGCGATCGCGGCGAGGCCCGCGAGCACGAGCAGCGTGACCAGCACTTCGGGCAGGGTGTAGGCGCGGTCGTCGTGGGACGTCGCTGACACGGGTGAACCTCCTTGTTCCGGGCGCACCCGCCGGGCACGCGGTCCCGTCCGTGGGACCCACTCGGGGTGGTCGGTCCGGGCGACCGAAACCTGAGGCGGCGGGTCCCGGGCGGATTCGTCAGTATCCGTGGCCTCGGAGAGGTGGCAGAGCGGTTGAATGCACCGGTCTTGAAAACCGGAGACGTCTGAAAGGCGTTCGCGGGTTCGAATCCCGCCCTCTCCGCTCCGCCCGGGCGGTTCCGTGCGACGCAGAGCATCTATGTGACGCATCCGGTCTCACGCAGGCCGTGTGTGGGACTAGGATCGGGCGGGTCATGCCACGGTCGCTGATCCGCCTGCTCCTCTGGCCGCTCGTCGCAGCGACGCTGGCGCTCGCGGCGGCCGCCGCCGGGCCGGCCCACGGCGCCGCACCGCAGCCGACGGTCGTGGGGAACCGCCTGGTCGACGCGGCGACCGGCCGCGCGTTCGCCGTCCGCGGCGCCAACTACCCGAGTTTCGAGTACGCGTGCTACTACGGCTACGCGTACGGCGGCAACGACACCACGCCCGACCGGCTGCCCGACGCCGGCGCGGTCGCCATGATGGCGTCCTGGAACATCACGACGATCCGCATCCCGCTCAACCAGAGCTGCTGGATGGGGACCGACGGCCTTCCCGGCCAGGACCCCGACACGCCCGCGGTGGTCTACACCAAGGAGGGCTACCGGCAGGCCGTCGAGCGGTTCGTCGATCTGCTCAACGCCGCGGGCATCGTCGCCGTCCTCGACCTCCACTGGTACGGGCCGAACGACGGCAGGGGCGGCCAGCGGGCGATGGCCGGGACCGGCGCGCCGGCCTTCTGGCAGAGCGTCGCGACGACGTTCAAGTCGCGGCCGTCGGTGATGTTCGACCTCTTCAACGAGCCGTACTCGCGTGCCCCGGGGATCGACCTGACCTGGTCCTGCTGGAAGAGCGGCGGGTGCCAGCAGCCGAACGCGACGGACACGGCGGACCTCGGCGCGGTGCCCGGGACCGCGCCCGTCGTCGGGATGGACGCGCTCGTGGCCGCCGTCCGCTCGACCGGGGCACGGCAACCGGTGCTCGTCGCCGGGCGGGACTACGCGAACGACCTCGGCGAGTGGCTGGTCAACCGGCCCACGGACGATCAGGTGGTCGCGGCGTTCCACAACTACCAGAGCCAGGCCTGCTCGAACGAGGCGTGCTGGGACCGGACCATCCGGCCGGTGGCCGCCCAGGTCCCCGTCGTGACCGGCGAGTTCGGCTCCTGCGTCCCGGGCTTCGATGAGCAGTTCATGACCTGGGCCGATCGGCAGCCCAGCGTCGGCTACCTCGCGTGGGGCTGGTGGGTCTCGACCGCCGAGTGCGGCCAGTACTCGCTGCTGACCAGCGCAGACGGGACGCCGCGCGCCCCGAACGGCACCGAGCTGAAGGCGCACCTCGCCAGGTTCCCGAGTGCCCTGGGCGACGTCGTCACCGCGCCCGGCCCGGGGACGAACCCGGGCCCCGGCACGAACCCGGGCCCCGGCACGACCCCGGGCACAGGCACGACCCCGGGCACCGGCACAGGCACGACCCCGGGCACCACGCAGCCCCTGCCCGGCACGCGCGTCAACGCCTCCATCGCGCTCGCGGGCGTCAAGCGCAGGGGCCGGGTCGTGAGCTTCAAGGGCACCCTGAAGCCCGCCGCCCGGGCGAGCATCAAGGTCGTCGTCGAGTACCTCCCGGCCCGCGCCCGGCGCACGCAGAAAAAGACGAAGACCGTCCGCAGCTCGATCACCGGCCGCTTCAGCGCCACGGTCGTCCTGCCGAAGGGCGCCCGGGCGCGGAAGCTGACGGTCACCTTCCCGGGCTCCGCGAAGGCCCGCCCGAAGATCGTCTCCCGGACGTTCTGAGAACTAGGAGTCCGCGACGACCAGCTGCAGCTCGGTCACCCAGCCTGCGACGTCATCCGGGCACTGCAGCGTGACCTCGCGTGAGAGCCCGACGCTGCGCAGGCCCTGCTCCTCCACCCACACGGCGAGCGACTCGTAGGACGGCATGCACTGCTCCATCGAGCCGTGGTGCAGCAGGGTCGCGGCGCGCTCGACAGGCGGGAGCTCCGTGACGGTGAACGCGCCGTCGGCGCCGGCCGGCACCGGCATGGCCGCGTGCACGTCGATGCGGTCGTCCTCGCGCGGCGCGTAGTAGGACAGCGGCGGACCGCACGGCTCGACGCCGGCAGCCTCCAGCCGCTCGCCGAGCTGCCCGAACAGGGCCTGGATCACGGGCCCGATCTCCTCGGGTGCCCACCCGCCCGCGGTGTCGCTGAGCTGCGCGACGCGGACGGCGGGGACGGACTTCAGGGTGACGGCGGAACTGGTCATCTGGCCTTCTCTCTGGATGGACCGGAGTCGCGCCTCGACCCGCGCAAGGCGACCGGCGTCCTCCGCCAGCCGTGCCTCGAGCTCGACGCGCCGCAGCCGCAGCATGCCGGTGAGCTCCTCGACGCCGACCGACTCGTCGAGGAACACCTGCACCTGCTCGAGCTTGAACCCGAGGTCCTTGAGCGCGACCAGGCGGTTCAGGCGCCGCAGCTGGTCCAGCTCGTAGTACCGGTACCCGGTGTCGGGGTCCACCCGAGCGGGCCTCAGCACCCCGATGGCGTCGTAGTGACGCAGCATCCGGATCGAGACGCGTCCGAGCCTGGCGAAATCTCCGATGGTGAACATGACCTGACGCAGCCTGCGCCATCACATGGTGTCAGGGTCAAGGGCACGACCGGGAAATGTGTCCGGGCAGGGGCCCTGGCACGGCTGCGCTATAAGTCGAAGCATGCGTCGCACTGCTGCTGTGATCCTCGCTGCCGGGCTGCTCGCCGGATGTGGGTCGGACGACGAGGGCTCCGGGTCCTCCACGACCTCCGCCGGCACCGTCACCACCACCTCCTCCGTCACGGTCGCGCCGGGGACGACGACGACCACCGCGCCCGACACCACCGTCACCCAGACGACGCCGACCGCCGCGCCGACCGTCAGCACGCCGACAGTGACGACGACGACCACCGCCCGCGTCACCCACGCCCAGTACGTGACCCAGGTCGACGGACTGTGCCGCACCATCAACGCCCAGACCAAGCGGCTCAACGCGAAGGCCAACGCGGCCCTGCGCGGTGCCAAGACCGAGGCGGAGCAGCTCGCCGCCGTCGCACCGGTCCTGAAGGAGGGCCTCGGCGCGCAGAGCCTCGCGCTCGACACGATCAAGGCCGTCGAGCGACCCGCTGCCGACAAGGCGGCGCTCGCGTCCTACTTCGCGCTGCTCGACCAGCAGAAGCAGCAGCTCACCGCCCTCGCGGCGGCGGCGGAGGCGGGGAGCATCACGAAGTACAAGTCGGTGACGGCCAAGTCCGCCGGGCTGCGCCAGCGGGCCCGCGCGAAGGCCATCGCCTTCGGGTTCAAGGAATGCGGGAGCGGCAAGGGCGACGCGGCGTGACGAGGCTGCTGTTCGTCTGCCTGGGCAACATCTGCCGCTCGCCCACGGGCGAGGCCGTCATGCGCAGCCTGGTGGCCGACGCGGGCCTGACGGACACCATCACGATCGACAGCGCCGGCACGGGCGCGTGGCACGCCGGAAACCCGCCCGACGAGCGCTCGGCCCAGGCCGCGGCCGGCCGCGGCATCACGCTCGCTGGCGCCGCGCGCCAGGTCCGGCCGGCGGACTTCGAGGACTTCGACCTGCTGCTCTGCGCCGACGCGAGCAACGTCCGCGATCTGCTCGCCCTGCTGCCCGCGGACGACGTCGAGACCCGCGCGAAGGTCTGTCGCCTGCGTGAGTTCGACCCCGCCGCGGTGACCGCCGGCGACCTGGACGTCCCCGATCCGTACTACGGCGGCCCCAGCGGCTTCGACGACGTCCTGGACCTCGTGACCGCCGCCTGCGAAGGGCTACTCGGGCAGCTCCGCGGCGGCACCGTCGCCGCCGGTTGAACCCGCGCGGCTTCACCCGCCGCGGACCGTCGCCCCAGGGTCAGCCTCTAATGTGACCGAGGTGTCAACGCCTGCTCTGCCCGACGCCCGCCGCGTGCGCATCCTCGCCGCCGGGGGGACCATCGCCATGACCGGGCAGGCGGGGGCGACGCCGCAGCTGGACGCCGCCGGGCTCGTCGCGGCCCTCCCATCCCTCGCGGGACGCGCCGGCCTGTCCGCCGAGACGCTGATGAACAAGCCGAGCGCGCACCTCACGCTCGGCGACATGCTGCTGATCTGCAAAGCGGCACGCGACGCGGCCCGCCGCGGCATCGGCGTCGTCGTCACCCACGGCACCGACACCCTCGAGGAGACGGCGATGCTCTGCGACGTCATCCACGACGCCGAGGCGCCGATCGTCTTCACCGGCGCCATCCGGACGGCGACCGCCGCGGGCGCCGACGGCCCCGCCAACATCATGGACGCCGTCTCCGTCGCGGCCAGCGAGCACGCCGCGGGCATGGGCGTCCTGGTCGTCTTCGGCGGGGAGATCCACCACGCCCGCTGTGCGCGCAAGACCGACACCACGTCGCTCGTCGCCTTCAGCTCCCCGCAGACCGGTCCCCTGGGCCGCGTCACCGAGGGGCACGCCAGCATCTGGTCGCGGGTGCCGCGCAACCCGCCGCTGGACCCGCACGACATCGACCGCCGCGTGGTCATCGTCCCGACGACGGCGGGGGACGACGGCTCGCTGGCCCGCGCCGCGCTGTCCGCCGACCCGGACGGCGTGGTCATCGGCACGCTCGGCGCCGGGCACCTCGCGCCCGCGCTGCTCGAGCTCTGGGCCGAGGCGGCGCAGCGGATTCCGATCATCGCCTACTGCCGCCCCGAGCGCGGGGTCGTCCTGACCGGCACGTACGGGTACGCGGGCTCCGAGCAGGACCTCCGCGACACCAACATCATCCCCGTCGGCTTCCTCAGCCCGCAGGCGGCGCGGATCAAGCTGCTCGCGTGCCTGGCCTCGGGGCTCTCCATCGAGGAGACGCGGTGGGCGTTCTCCCAGGATGACGGGTAAACCGGGAGCTTCTCTCGCCTGCGGCTCGGAAGCTCCCGGTTTACCCTGGCGGTTGCTCGGCTGCGCCTCCCAACCGCCGCCCTCCTCCGGCGGTGCATGACGGCCGCTCCCGCCGACAGCTCGTCCGTCACCAGTTGCTGAGAGACGCCTTGAAGATGCTTTGCAAGTCGTCGGCGGATGGGTCGCGGGGGGCGATCACCAGGAGGCGCTGCTGCTTGAGGGCGCCTTCGACGAGGGCGGGGATGTCGTCCGAGGTGTAGCCCAGCTCCTCGATCCCGCGCGCCGCGTGGATGTCCTTCATCAGCGCGACGATCACGTCGGGCAGCGTGTCCGGCCCCGGGTCCGCGATCGGCTCGCCGTGGAGCAGCTCGGCGACGTGGTGGTGGCGCTCGGGCATGGCGTCGTAGGTGAAGCGGAAGCACGCCGGCGCCGTCACGATCACGCTGTGCCCGTGGGGGACGAACGGGTGATCCGCCGGGTAGCCCGGGGGCTGGTAGACGTGCTTGAGCCCGGCGATCGGGTAGGCGCACGCGTGCGGGATGTGGACGCCGGCCGAGCCGAAGCCGATGCCGGCGGTGGTCGCCGCCAGCATCATCGCGCCGCGTGCCTCGACGTCGTCGCCGTCCGCCACCGCCCGCCGCAGGTACGTGCCGCCGGTCCGCAGCGCGTGGGCGGACCAGATGTCGGCGATGGGGTTGGAGCCCTGGTACGGCGGCCGGGCGTCCGGCGTCTCCGGGTAGGGGCGCGTGTCGAACGGCCGCGAGAGGAACGACTCCGCCGCATGGCAGACGACGTCCAGCCCGCACGACGCGACGACGTCGGCGCCGAGGGTCCGCGTCAGCTCCGGGTCGACGATCGCCTGCGTCGCCCGCAGGTAGCGGTGCGAGATGCCCGACTTCACCTTCAGGTCGGGCAGGTCGAGGATCGCGACGGTGGTGGCCTCGCTGCCGGTCCCCGAGGTGGTCGGGATCGCGAGATGGGGCAGCAGCGGCGACGGGGGCTTGCGGCCCTCGCCGATCGGCGGGTTGATGTAGGCTATGATGTCGGCCGGGTGGCTGACGATCAGGTCCATGACCTTCGCGGTGTCCATGGCCGACCCGCCGCCGACCGAGACGAAGCCGTCGACCTTCGCGTCCTGCGCGAACGCGACCGCGTGCTCCATCGACTCCAGGTCGGGCTCGACGCGGCACTCGGCGTAGACGACGACATCGATGCCGGCGGCACGGACCGACTCGGCGACGCGGTCGGCGTGGCCGGCGGCCTGGACGCCCGGGTCCGTGACCAGCAGGGCACGGGTGACGCCGAGCCGCGCGAGCTCCCAACCCGCGTCGCCGGCCGCCCCCGGGCCGTACTTCACCGGGGTTGCCTCGAGGGTGAAGATCGTCTCCTGCGCGGGCCGGCTCATGAGGTCGTCTCCAGTGCCTCGAGGGATGAACGGAGCTGCTCCGGGAGCGCGGCGACCGGGCGCCGGGTCTCCCGGTCGACGAACACGTGCACGAACCAGCCGGTCGCGGCCGCGGCCTCGTCGCCGGCGCGGAACAGCGCCAGCTCGTAGGTGACCGACGAGCGGCCCAGCCGACCGACGCGCAGGCAGGCGTCGACGGTGTCCGGGAACGCCAGCGCGGCCGTGTAGCTGCAGTGTGATTCAGCGCAGAGGCCGATCACGGTGCCGCCGTGGATGTCCAGTCCGCCGACCCGGATCAGGTACTCGTTGATGACCGTGTCGAAGAACGCGTAGTACTCCACGTTGTTCACGTGGCCGTAGACGTCGTTGTCCTTCCAGCGGGTCGGAATGGCCGACCGGTGCGGGTAGTCCGCGCGGGTCGGAGGCGGGGCGGCGTCGGTCGTGCTCACTGTCGCCGGACGATACGCGAGGGGCGCACGTCCGGTGGCGTCGGGCTACCGCGGGCGGTCCGTCAGCTCTTGAAGCACGGCGTGGCGCCCGGAAGCGCGTTGACCGAGCCGTCCGTGTAGCCGTAGGTCACGGTGCTCATGAAGCTGCCGGCGCACGTCTTCGGGGTCGTGATGAGGTTCTGGGTCACCGTCTTGCGGACCTTGACCTTCTTCGTCACGGTCCGCGTGCGCTTGCGCAGCTTGCCGTCCTTGCCGCGGACCCGGGTGGTCTGCTTGACCTTCCGGGTCTGGGTGACGGTGACGCGCAGCGGCCGCCTGGCGCCCATGACCAGCGAGAGGTCCTTGACCTTCGCCGTCACGCCCGAGGGCAGTTTGGCGGTGGTGGACAGGTCGAACAGCAGGGCGGGCGCGCCGGCGTTGGCGCCGCGGATGACCCGGCCGGGAATGGTGAACGTCGCGCTCTCGGACGAGGCGGCCTGGAGCGTGAGGCCGGCGAGGTCACCCGGCTGGGTCGGCGGCGTCAGGTAGACCGTCGCGGTCGGGGCGATCGTGCCGCCGTAGCCCCCGATGATCTCGGTCTCCAGCGACACGCCGCCCTTCGCGACCTTGCTCGCGGGCGGGCACGACAGCGCCTTCGCCTGCTCGGGCGAGCACAGCGCGGCCACGGCCTTCGTGTTGAGCCTCACGCCCGCGGGGGTGTCGACGCGAATCGTCGACGGCGTCTTCGTCCGCGCCGGATCGAAGCGCGCGCCGAGCGCCCGGACGAGGTAGTCCGCGCCCTGGCTCGCGCGCGGCGGGTCGAAGGTCACGTAGACCGCCTCGCCCTCGGCCTGGCCGAGGGCCGGGACGGCGACGACCGCCGGGGCGGCGACGAGCGTGACGAGGGCGATGGACCAGACGCGTCGGGACATGCCCGTGACTCTCTCACCCGGACGCGCCTCCGGCCCCCGTCGTTCGCCGCGGATCTCCCCGCCTTTAGGGGTGCCTCTCCGCGGTCGCCATGGCCTGCGCCGCAGCCACCGCGGCCTCGCCGATCCGCGCGAGGTCCGCGTCGCCGGTGACGTATGGCGGCATCGCGTAGACCAGGTTCCGGAACGGGCGCAGCCAGACGCCGCGCTCGACGGTCGCCGCGGTCACCCGCGCCATGTCGACCGGCCCGTCGAGCTCGACGACCCCGATGGCACCGAGGACCCGGACGTCGACGACGCCGGGCACATCCCGCGCGGGGGCCAGGCCGGCTGCGAGCCCGCGGGCGATCCGCGGGACGTCGTCCCGCCAGCCGCCGTCCAGCAGCAGCTGCGTCGACGCGAGCGCCGCGGCGCAGGCCAGCGGGTTCGCCATGTACGTCGGGCCGTGCATCAGGGCGCCGCCGGCCGCGGGGGTGGCGAGCCGCTCGGCGACCGCCGGGGTGCACAGCGTCGCGGCCAGCGTCAGCGCGCCACCGGTCAGCGCCTTGCCCACGCACAGCACGTCCGGCGTGACGCCCGCGTGGTCCGCGGCGAAGAGCGCCCCGGTACGGCCGAAGCCGGTCGCGATCTCGTCGAGGACCAGGAGCAGCCCGTGCCGGTCGCAGACGTCCCGGAGGTGGGCGACGCAGGCGGGGGAGTGCAGGCGCATCCCGCCCGCCCCCTGCACGACGGGCTCGACGATCACCGCCGCCAGCTCGTGCGCATGCCGAGCCGCCAGGTCATCGACGGCTGCGGCCCAGTCCGGGTCGAGGCCGGCGTCGAAGCCGTCCGGCGGGCGCGGCGCGAAGACGTGCTCGGCCAAGATGCCGGTGAACAGCGAGTGCATCCCGCCGACCGGATCGCACACGGCCATGGCCCCGAACGTGTCCCCGTGGTATCCGCCGCGGACCGTCAGCAGCTTCGTCCGCTGCGTGCTCCCGTCCGCCCGCGCGGCCTGCAGGACCATCTTGATCGCGACCTCGACGGCGATCGACCCGGAGTCGGCGAAGAAGACGTGCTCCAGGCCGTCGGGGGCCATCGCGACCAGCCGCTGCGCCAGGACGATCGCGCCCTCGTGGGTGAGGCCGCCGAACATCACGTGGGCCATGCGGTCGAGCTGGTCGCGGATCGCGGCGTCGATCGCCGGGTGCCGGTAGCCGTGGACGGCGCACCACCAGGAGGACATGCCGTCGATCAGCTCGCGCCCGTCGGCGAGGGTCAGCCGGACGCCCTGCGCGCTCGTGACGGGAAGCGCGTCGACCGTCCCCGGCATCGGGCCGTACGGGTGCCACACGTGGCGGCGGTCGGCGGCGAGGAGGGCGTCCCAGTCCATCGCGGACACCCTACGCCGCGGGATTCGCCGCGCGGCCCGCGGGTAGGGTCACGCCCCATGGCCGCCCTGCGCTTCGCCGCCCCGTCCGACGTGACCCGCAGCTGGACGCATCCCTCGCCGCCGTGGATGCAGCGCGCCGGGCACGCCGTCCTGGCCGGCGGGGGCGTGTGGCTGGTCGACCCGCCGGACGGGGACGGGCTGGACGCGGGAATCGCCGAGCTGGACGCGCCCGTCCGCGGCGTCCTGCAGCTGCTGGATCGCCACCCCCGCGACTGCGCGGCGCTCGCGGAGCGGCTCAGCGTCCCGCTGCACGTGGTCCCGCTCGGCTCGGGCCACGGGCTGCCGTTCGAGGTCGTCCCGATGTGGCACCTGCCGGTCTGGAAGGAGGACGCGCTCTGGATCGCGGAGTCCGGGACGCTGATCGTGCCCGAGGCGCTCGTCGGCGCGCCCGACTTCGCCGCGCCGGGCGAGCGCGTCGGCGTGCACCCGATGCGGCGCCTGCTGCCGCCGTCCGTCCTGAAGCGGTTCGCGGGCGACGTCGAGCACCTGCTGCTGGGCCACGGCGACGCACTGCACGGCGACGCGGCGCGGGCCGCCGTCCGGGACGCGCTGGGCGGATCCCGGCGGCGGCTGCCGCGCCTGCTCGCCGCGCAGCTGACCCGCGCGGCGAGGGGACGCTTCCGGGGCTGACGCCCGACTCAGCCCGTCTTGGTGATGCGGGTCGCGGCGGGCGGGGCGAGGGCGGGCTTGGTCCCCAGGTAGGCGGTGAACGCGTCGATGTCGACGTCCCCGCCGATCTGGTTCGTGCCGGCCGCAAAGACCGCGAACCCGTCCCCGCCGGTGGCGAGGAAGTTGTTCATCGTCACCTGGTAGTTCGTCGCCGGGACGACGGCCGTCCCCCCGATCTTGATCGTGGCGGCGTCGACCCGCGAGCCCGCGGGCTTGCTGCGGTCGTAGCTGTACGTGAACCCGTCCGAGACCTGCAGGACACGGTCCGCGCCGGCGGTGGGGTTGTCGAACTGCTGCTCGAGCAGCGCCTTGATCTGCGCGCCCGTCAGCGTCTTGACCACCAGCGTGTTCGCGAACGGCTGCACCGTGTAGGCGGCGTTGTACGGCACCTTGCCGTCCGTCCCGAACGGCAGGTCCGCCCGGATGCCGCCGGGGTTCATGAACGCGACGACCGACCCGCCCTTCGCCGGGGCGCTCGTGGCCGCGAGCTGCGAGTCCGCGATGACGTCACCCAGCGGCGACTCCCCGGCGGCGTTGGTCGTCCGGCTGATCGTGGCGGTGACCGTCCCCACGACCTTGTTCGCGATCGGCGCGGCGGCCGCCGTGTACTTGTCGACGATCGCCTTGACGCCCGGGTCCTCCGGCACGTCGCGCGTGTTCAGGACGTTCGCGGCGTCGTAGGC
Source organism: Paraconexibacter sp. AEG42_29 (assembly GCF_040581415.1). Taxonomy (NCBI): domain Bacteria; kingdom Bacillati; phylum Actinomycetota; class Thermoleophilia; order Solirubrobacterales; family Paraconexibacteraceae; genus Paraconexibacter; species Paraconexibacter sp. AEG42_29. The sequence continues at coordinate 767,302 of NZ_CP114014.1, forward strand.
CTTGACGTCCCCGGTGGTGCCGTCGAGCGTGAGGTCCACGCGCGTCACGAGCCGCCCGAACGACGAGGAGCTCGTCACGAGCTTGTTGTTGATCCGGCAGACGTAGGGCTGGTGGGTGTGGGCGCTCAGGACCGCGTCCACGCGGCTGTCGAGCCGGTTCACGACGCCGGTGATGTCGCCGCTGAGGTTCTCGCAGCCGCTGGCGTCCTGGTACCCGGCGGCGTACGGCGGGTTCTGCTGGCCGCCCTGGTGGATGAGGACGACGAACGCCTGCACGCCGTCGGCGTCGGCGAGCTTGCGCACGACGCGGTTGACCGCCGCGGCCTCGTCGTCGAAGGCCAGGCCCTCGACCCCCGACGGCGTGACGATGCTCGGCGTGTCCTTCAGCGTGACGCCGACGAACGCGACCGGGATGCCCTGCACGCGGCGCACCATGTAGGGCGGCAGGATCGTGTCGTCCGTCCCGGCGTAGCGGACGTTCGCCGCCAGGTACGCGAAGTCGGCGCCGTAGAACGGGTCGCCGTCCTGGCAGCCGTCGTCCGGATGGCAGCCGCCGAACTGCATCCGCAGCAGCTCCTTGCTGCCCTCGTCGAACTCGTGGTTGCCGACGCCGGCGTAGTTCATCCCCATCGCGTTGAGCGCCTCGATGGTCGGCTCGTCGTGGAACAGGCCGGACACCAGCGGGGACGCGCCGATGAGGTCGCCCGCGCCGACGAGGACCGAGTTCGGGGAGCCGGCGCGCAGCTGGTTCACCCGCGTGGCCAGGTACGCCGCGCCGCCGGTGACGGCGGTGGCGCCGCCGGGGCCGACCGGCGTGGTGCCGGAGCTGCCCGACGGCGGGGCGAGGTTCCCGTGGAAGTCGTTGATGGCCAGGACGCGCAGCTGGCGGTCGGCGGGCGCCGCCGGGGTCGCGGGCGGGCCGGGGGGACCGGCCGGGCCGGTGGGGCCGACCGGACCGGGGGCGCCCTTGGGCCCGGTGGCGCCCTTGGGCCCCTTCGGACCCTTCTTGGCGGCGAGGGCCTTCTTCTTGGCCGCCGCCAGCGCCTTCTTCTTCGCCAGCGCCTTCTTCTTCGCGGCCGCCTTCTTGGCCGCGGCCTTCTTCGCCGCTGCCTTGCGCTGGGCGGGCGTCAGCCGCGCCGCCGCCTTCTTGGCCGCGCGCTGCTTCGCGGCCGCCTGCTGCCGGGCCTGGGTGGACGAGCCGGCCTTGGCCGTGGGCGACGACGAGGCGGCGCCGGTCGCGGCGGCCGCGGGCGCCGGGGCGCCCGAGGTCAGCAGCAGGCCGGCGGCGACGACTGCCGCGAGAGCAGAGCGCATGGGGTGGATCTCCTGGGATGGGAACAGCGGGGTCGGTCGCCAAGCTAAGCGGCGCCGCCGGCGCGCGCCAGCCCCTTCACGACCTGCTCACCGCGGGTTGTCAAATCGCTGACAACCCCGGGGAGCCGTCCGGCCCCCGCGTCGGTCGGCGCGGGACCGTCAGTCCGTCAGCGCGTCCGCGAGCTCCTGGCGGAGGGTCGGCGCCGGCTGGCGGCGCTGCTCGTAGGTGGTGGTGAGGAACCGCTCGATCGCCTCGATGACCGGCGCCGTCCGCCAGCTCGGGATCACGTCGAATGCGTGCTGGCCGCCGACCATCTCACCGAACAGGACCGGCTGCCTGGACACCCCGCGCAGCGCCTCGACGAACTTGTGGGCGTCGGCGATCGGGACCAGCGAGTCGCGCGTGCCGTGCAGCACGAGGAACGGCGGGGCGTCCGCGTGGACGCGGAAGAACGGGGACGCGGCCCGGTACCGCTCCGGGGCGTGCTGCCGGCGGACGCGGAAGACCAGCGGCGCGAGCACGATGTCGTGCAGCGCGGGGGCGTGGAGGCGGTCCTCGTCGAGCATGTCGTACACGCCGTAGAACGGGACGGCGGCCGCGACGGAGGTGTCGGCGTCCTCGAAGCCGGGCTGCAGGCTGCGGTCGTCCGACGTCAGCGCGGCGAGCGCCGACAGGTGACCGCCCGCCGAGCCGCCGCTGATCGCGATGAACGACGGGTCCACGTCATAGTCGGCGGCGTTCTCGCGCAGCCAGGCGATCGCGCGCTTGACGTCGACGACGTGGTCGGGCCACTGCGCCCACGGGCTGAGCCGGTAGTCGATGTTCATGCCGACGAACCCGTTGGCGGCGAGGTGCGTCAGCAGCGGGATGCCCTGCTCGCGGCGGGAGCCGAGGACCCAGGCGCCGCCGTGGACCTGGACGACGGCCGGCCGGGGCTTCGTGGCGGGCGTGTCCGGCAGGTAGAAGTCGGCCAGCAGCGGGCGGCCGTCCACGCGCGCGAACTCGACGCCGCGCACCACCTTCACGCCGGGCCGGCGGAACATCAGCCACGGGAACGCCACGTGGCTCAGCGGGTAACGCGGCGTCTTGCCGTCGTCGTCGGCGATGTCGAGCTCGGTGACCAGGGAGCCGGTCGACAGGCGGGTCCGGCGCGCGCTGACGACGAGCGGGATCGCAGCGAGGTCGGTCGCCACGAGCAGCCCGAGCCCGACGAAGCCGGCGACGTGGCCGGTCGCGCCCAGGACCGCGAGCGCCGCGGCCGCCAGCGTGCTGAGGACGATCAGGTGCAGCGCGAGCTCCGTCGTCACGAACGCGGCGCCCCAGCTGGGGCCGATCGCCCACCAGGCGCGCCGCGGGAAGAGGGCGTTCAGGAGCCCACCCGCGGCGGAGGCACCGAGCAGGAGCAGCAGGACGGCGGCGACGACGGACATTGGCGGCCAGGGTAGTGACCTGCGCCCCGGATGCCAGCGCTGGTCCGCGCCGCCCGCCCGAGGCAATATGCGCCAGCGTCGGTTCAGCGGCGCGCCCTGCGGGCATGGAACGTCGACGCGGGCGCGGGCCCGCGGTCACCCGTCCCCAGGAGAGCCGATGACCCTGAGCACCCGACTGGTCGCCATCGCGGCCGTCGCCCTGTCCGCCGGAGCCCTTGCCACGACCGCCCACGCCGCCCCGACGTGGGCCCCCGCCGGGAGTGCGACCGTGCACCCCGGTGTCCAGACCGACACGGCCGGCGCCGGCCAGTGCACGTCGAACTTCATCTTCACCGCCGGCGAGGACGTCTACATCGGGCAGGCCGCCCACTGCTCCGGCACCGGCGGCAGCACCGAGACCGACGGCTGCACCTCGAAGTCGCTGCCGCTCGGGACCGACGTGACGATCCAGGGCGCCACCCAGCCTGGGAAGCTCGCCTACAACTCGTGGATCACGATGCAGGAGAAGGGCGAGAAGGACCCCGACACGTGCGCGTTCAACGACTTCGCGCTGGTCAAGGTCGATCCGGCCGACGTCGGCAAGGTCAACCCGTCGGTGCCGTTCTACGGCGGTCCTGTCGGCCTGTCGCGCACGGGCCTGCAGGTCGGTGACGGCGTCTTCTCGTACGGCAACTCGTCGCTGCGGCAGGGCCTCACGCTGCTCTCGCCCAAGCGCGGTCTGTCCCTGGGCGACGACGGCAACGGCTGGTCGCACGGCGTCGTGACCCTGACCCCGGGTGTCCCGGGCGACTCCGGCAGCGCGTTCCTGACGAACTCCGGTGAGGCGCTCGGCGTCCTGAGCACGCTGGCGCTGCTGCCGATCCCGGGTTCCAACGGCGTCGGCGACCTGGCCAAGGAGCTCGACTACCTCCGGGCGAACTCCACGATCGCCGCCGACCTCGTGCCCGGCACCGAGCCGTTCACGCCCAAGCCGATCCCGCTCGACCTCGGCGGTCTGCTCGGCTGACCGCACGACGCGGGCGGCAGTCGCCCAACTAGACTGCCGTCCGCACGCGCCCGTAGCTCAGCTGGATAGAGCGTCGGTCTACGGAACCGAAGGTCAGAGGTTCGAATCCTCTCGGGCGCGCTGGGCGAAAGGTCCGCTTTTGCGGGCCTTTCGTAATTCCGCGGTGCGCCAGTTGTGGCGCGTTGGCGGTGGTGGGGCAACGTAGGGGGCAACACGAGGAAATGGCGGTCGCGCGGCGGGCGAGATGTGGGGCAACAGGCTGTTGCCCCACCACGGCCTTATGGTCGTGGTCCAGTCGGTCGCGGGTTCGAGCCCTGTCGCTCACCTCTCGTGCCGAAGGGTCTTCCTTGCCGAGAAGCGCCTTCCCGGTGGGGTGTCGATTCGAGCGGCCGTGCAGCAACTAGTGGCTCCGGGCTCCGGATTGCCCTCGCTCTCCCGCGATTGGTGGCGATTCTCGGGCGGTCTTAGGGACCGCTAGCGGCGGCTTACTGAGTGCGGGGGCGGGGGCCGCACGAGCGGTGCCCCGACGCGTGATCGTGCAGGAGCGCGCGCGATCGGAGCGACCGGTGTTCGCGAAGTCGCCGATGGCGGTAGGCAGTTCGCGGCGTGCGTCCGGGAACGCCGGTCAGATCGCGTTCAGATCGCGGTCGTATTGACGCTGAGGTTCGCTGGAGCTTGGCTGACGTAGGTCAGCGCGGTCTGGACCGTTTTGATGGCGGTCTGCAGCTCGGGGGTGTCGCCGTTCTCGAGATAATTGAGGATCAGGCCCTGCACGTTGGCGAGGATGAGGACTTCCAGGCTCGCTCGGTCCAGGAGAAGTATGCGTCCGCGGCCGATGGCGTCGTCGATGAGGCCGCTGACGAGGTCGCGGAAGCGGGTCGAGATGTAGCTGGCGGCGCCGTGGAGTGCGGGGTTGGTGATCGATTCGGCCTGCAGGCCGAACCAGGCGACGAGGAGTGCGCGGTCGGTGGTGATCGAGGCCCAGAAGGTCTCGAAGCCGCGTTCGACGATGTCGCTGGGCTCTTCCAGGCCTCGGACGGTGTCTTCGAGCTGGGCTATGAATCGGCCGCCGACGTGCTCGACGACGTGGAGGAACAGGCCTTCTCGGGACTCGTAGTAGTAGATGACGACGCGCTTGTTCAGACCGGCTTCGTCAGCGACGCGTTGGAGCGAGGTCGCCGCGAAGCCGTCGCGCGCGAGGCAGCGCAGCGCGGCGTCGAGGATCTCGGTGGCCCGCTGCGCGCCCTTGCGTGTGAGGTCGCCGTCGGCTCGCATCGGCACAGGGTAGTCGCGCTGTCGGCAGAGCGCACCAGGCGGTGAACTAAAAACCACCATCTGGTACGTTCTGCCGATGGGTGCCACGAGTCGGCCAAGATGATGAAGCGCGCTGGGGCGTTCGCGATGGCGCGGCCGAAGCTAACGATCGCGCTCTGGGCAGCGGTGACCTTGGTTCTGGTGGTACAGGGCCTCAGCTTCGCGGGCCGGATCTCGCCAAGCTCGATCGATGTGCCGGGAACCTCGAGTGAGAAGGCACAGCGAGTCGCGGCCAAGTACTTCGGGATCGAGGCGTCGATCCCGGTGTTGTTGGAGGGGCCGCGGGCGCAGCTCGATGCGGAGGGGCGGCGGCTGGTGCGTCAGCTGCGGCTGCGCAAGGACTACCGCGTGCTGTCGCCGTGGGACCGCGGCGCGAAGCTCCCCGAGCTGCGGCCTCGCAAGGACGCGGCGCTGGTGCTCGTGGTGGCGGGAACGGACGACGCGTTTGCGGGCACCGCCGGACATACGGTGCGCCGGCAGGTCGCCGCGGAGGTCCGCTCGCCGGTACGGGCGTCGGTGACCGGCTTCTCGACGGTCGGCGGGGATCTGAAAGACGCGTCGCTGAGCGCCGCGCACGAGGCGGAGCTGGTTGCGATTCCCGTGCTGCTGATCGTTCTGCTGCTCGTGTTCCGTTCGCCGATCGCGGCGCTCATCCCGGGGCTGTTCGGGCTTGCGGCGGTGGAGTCGGGGTTCGGGGCGGTCGGGCTGATCGCGCTGATCCACCCGATCACCGACGTGGCGACGGCGCTGACGTCGATGATGGGGCTGGCGCTCGGGGTTGACTACTCCTTGCTGCTCGTCTCTCGTTTCAGAGAGGAGCTCGCGCACGGGGCTGAACCGGCGGCGGCCGCCCGAACCGCACAGGGCAGCGCGGGGCGGACGGTGCTTTTCGCCGGGGCCACGCTGGTGGTCGCGATGGGCGTTGCGGCTCTGTTGTCGCCGGGCGACTTCCTGCTGTCGGCGGCGGTGAGCGTCGCGACGGTCGCGGTCATCAGCATGGGCGGAGCGTTTCTCGTGGTCCCGGCGATTCTTGCCCTGCTCGGCCATCGGATCGACCTGTGGCGGATCGGCGGGATCCCGCGCGACGACGGCAACTGGGCCAGCATGGCGCGGTTCGTCCAGCGCCGTCCGGTCATCCTCGGGGGCCTGGCGCTGCTGCCGCTGCTGGCGCTGAGCGTTCCGGCTCTAGGGCTGGACACCGGTCCTCCCGACGTGCGGACGCTGCCGAAGAACGCCCAGGCCCGGATCGACTCCCAGCGGACCATCGATGTCCTCGGGCCCGGCTGGGGTGCGCCGTTCGAGGTGTTCGTCACCGACCCCAGCGGCCCGGTCACGACGGCGTCGCGGCTGCGGGCGATGGAGCGCTGGCAGCGCCGCATCGCGAGGCTGCCGTCGGTGCAGACCGTGATCGGGCCGGGCGCCATCGCCAGCCGCGAGCCCGCCCTGCTCGACGCTGATCGCAGCGTCGGCCGCACGCAGCGGGCGCTAAAGAACAGCCGCGTTCAGGCCCGAAAGCTGTCCGGCGGCTTGGCGCAGGCCCGCGGCGGTGTGGCCAGCCTCCGCGGCGGGCTGCGCGACGCCCGCGGCGCGTCTGACCAGCTCGGCAGCGGCGCCGGACAAGGCAGCGCAGGGGCCGCGCGGCTCGCCGACGCGCTGACACGCGCCCGCAGCGGCGCGCGGCAGCTACGTGCCGGAATCCTCCGGGCGCGCGACGGTGCCGGCAAGCTCAGCGCCGCCCTCACCCGTGCCCAGACCGGATCACGGCAGCTGACCTCGGGACTCGCCAAGGCCCGCCGAGGAGCGCGGCAACTCGCCGGCGGAAGCGGCCAGCTCGCCGCCGGCCTGCGCGCAGGGCAGCAGGATCTCGACAAGCTGACCGGGGCAGCCAGCGACGCGCAGGCTGAGACCGCCGAGCTGCTTAAGGCGCTCTCGTCGATGACCCTTGGCCGCGCCGACCCCCGATACCGCGCCGCGCTGGAATCGGCCGGGAAACTCTCGGCGTTCGCGACCGGGAAGGATCCCCGCGACGGGCAGCAGCTGGACCCGGCCTACCCGGGCCTGAGCGCCGCGCTGCAGCAAGCCTCGGGCCAGCTGACCCAGGCCGCCGACGCCGCCGCCAAGCTCCAGGCCGGCGCCGACCAGCTTCAGGCCGGGCTGCAGAAGCTGAAGAACGGCTCCGGCGCTCTGACCACGGGCCTTGCGAAGGTCGACACCGGTGCGAGCCAACTGGAGGGCGGCCTGGACCGGATCGCCGCCGAGACCGGCACCCTGCCCACGGGCCTAAGCCAGCTGGCCGCCGGCGCCGACAAGCTCGCGGCCGGCCTGTCGCGGCTTGAGCGCGGAAACCGCCAGCTCGCCGCCGGGCTCGCCAACGGCAACGCCCGCAGCGCCACCCTCCAAAGCGGCCTCGCCCAGGCGCGCAAGCGCACAGCGGACGCCGCCAGCGGCGGCGCCGGCCAGAACCGACAACTTGAGCAGCTCCAGGACCGGTCACCGCGCCTCCTGGACTCCGGCTACTTCGTCCTGGCCGCCCTGGACGGCGCATCGGCCGGGGCACGCACCCAGGCCGGATACTCGGTCAACCTGCAGGGCGGCGGCCAGGCTGCCCGCATCACGATCATCCCGAAATACGGGATCAACACGCCGCAGACCACGGCGCTCAACCGCCGGCTACAACAGGAGCTACCAAGCCTCGAGCGCAGCACGCGCGCCAGCGCCGACCTCGGCGGCGTCGCCGCGCAGATCACCGATTACCAGCGGATCCTCGGGGCGCGCCTGCCGATCCTGGTCATCGCCCTCAGCCTCGTCATGTTCCTGGTCCTCGTGCTCATCCTCCGGGCGCTGGTGCTACCGCTGATCAGCGTCGTGCTCAACGTCCTGACGGTCGGCGCCTCGTTCGGCATGGTCGCGCTGCTCTTCCAAGGCGACAACCCGACACTCGGCGGCCCAGGCTGGGCGGACATCCTCTCGCTCCTCGGGACGTTCACCATCGTCTTCGGCCTGTCCCTCGACTACCAGGTGTTCATCCTCACCCGCATGCGCGAGGCCTTCACCGACAGCGGCGACCTCGGCGACGCGATCACCTTCGCGATCGACCGCACCGGCCGCGTCGTGACCGGCGCCGCCGCGATCATGGGGGGCGTCTTCATCGCGTTCACCACCACCGACCTGACCATCATCAAGCAGACCGGAGTCGGCCTCGCCGCCGCCGTCATCATCGACGCCACGCTCGTGCGGATGGTCCTGCTGCCCGCCGCAATGCGCCTCGCCGGCCGCTCGACCTTCTGGCTCCCCGCATGGCTCGACCGGCTGCTCCCCGAGCTCGACGTCGATGGCGTCGCGCAGCCTCAGCGGACGCTCGCGGTGAAGCCGGCATGAGCACCCTGAATCCTGAGATCCCGCTCAACGTCTGCCGCCCTGCGCCCGGTGTGTCGCGCTTCACCGTTCCGCTGGCGATGCCGTCACCCGATCACCTGCACATCCACGTCCTGGACACGCCCGACGGCCCGCTCCTGGTCGACACCGGCGCGATCGGATCACAGGATGCGCTCAGCGCCGGTCTCGCGTCGCTCGGTGTCACGCCTGACCGGGTGCTGATCACCCATGCGCACATTGACCACTGGGGACTGGCCACGACCCTGACCGACACAGTGCTCGCCCACCCCGGCGTGCTGCCGAGCCTGCGCTTCGCGACCGACGGTGCCGGCCCCGACCTCGCAAGCGCCTGGCCCGGCGCAGAGAAGATGGTTGAGGTCTTCGCCGCGTTCACCGACATGGCCAGCGGCGTCCCGGCAATCGATGAGCTCCACGACGGTCAGGTCATCGGTGACTGGCAGGTCCACTGGACCCCGGGGCACGATCCCGGCCACATCTGCCTGTTTCGCCCTGCTGACGGGGTCCTCATCTGTGGCGACCTGCTCCTCCCCGGATACACCCCGAACATCCAACCGGGCTTCGACGGCGCCGACGCCCTGACCGACTTCCTCGATTCCCTCAAGCGGATGGCGGCGCTGCCGATCACCCTCGTGCTGCCTGCCCACGGAGCGCCGTACCACGACGCCCAGGGGCGCGCCGATCAGCTGACCGCTCACCACGCACGCCGCCTGCAGCAGCTGCAGGCGGCGATCCACGCCGGCGTCCACGATCTCCGCGGCCTGAGCAACCGCGTGTTCGGCGCAGACCTACAGGCGCCGGCCGACCGGATGCTCGCCCGGATGGAGACCTACGCGCACCTTGACCACTTGCGCCGCCGCGGCCTGGCGTCGGCAGATCCCGACGGCCGCTGGACGACCGCCGAGCGGCCGCAAGACACGTCGTGACCCGCCCCGCGCCGCGACTACCGGCCAGCGAGCGCCGCACGCAACTCCTGCACGCCACGCGCTGCGTGGTCGACCGTGGCGGGTACTCGACGCTCACCATGGAGGCGGTCGCCCGCGAGGCGAACGTCACCAAGCCGGTGGTCTACTCCGCGTTCGCCAATCGCGACGACGCGATGACCCGGCTGCTGGAGGTCGAGGGGGCGAGGGTGGTGGCCGAGATCAGTGCCGCGATCGAGTTCGCCGCCCACGGGAGGTCTCCCCAGAACCTGGGGGAGATGGTGGTCCTTGGCCTGGACCGCGTCCTTGACATCGTGTGCCAGCAGCCGCAGCGGTACCGGCTGATCCTCATCGGAGTCCACGGGTCCCCGAGAGAGGTCCGCGAAGCCATCGACGAAGGACGGCGGATCCTCACCGCACAGGTCGCCGCCGTGATTGGCCGAGCGCCGGCGCTCGCGCGGACGGATGTCGAGCTGTTGGCCACGATGCTCGTAGCACTCGGGGAGCATGCGGCGACGCTCGTGCTGACCGAGCCCGAGCACTTCGGGCCGGCGAGGTTCAAGGACGCGCTACAGGCGCTCCTCTCAGCTGCTTGCTGAGGCGTGCGCCGGCTCTGCGTCGCGCGGCGCGGGCTTCAGCGCGACGGCTGCTCGGCGCGGCGGCGCCCAGAGCGCCGCGACGATGCCGGCTGCGAGCATGATAAAGACCATGACGAGCGCGGTGTGCTGCGTGGCCTGCACGTAGGAGTCCCGGGCTTGGTCTGCGAGTGCCTGCCCGTTGGGGCCGAGGCGGGCAGCGACCTCGAGCGCCCCGGCGGCAGATCCGCGGCTGGCCTCTCGGGCCGGGCCGGGGAGCTTCTCGGTGATGTTGAGCATGTCGGCGGTGTACTTGCCGGAGAGCAGGCCGCCGAAGAGCGCGACCCCGAGCGAGGTGCCGAGCTCGCGGGTGGTGTGGTTGACCGAGGCAGCGACGCCCTGCTTGGCCTCGGAGACGTTGCTGATGATCGCCTGGGTGCAGGGGACCATCGCCCCGCCGAGCCCGAGGCCGATCGGGAGCGTCGCGGCGAAGAGGACCCACACAGGTCCGGCGGAGCCGATCCCGAGGAGGATTAGGAAGCCGAGTGCGTTGAAGACGCAGCCAGCGCAGACGATGACGCGCAGGCCGAAGCGGCGGGTGAGTCGGCCGGCGTAGATCGTGATCGGGATCAGCGTCAGCGCGGTGGCCGACATCGGCAGCGACGCGGCGAGCGCGGAGTCGCCGAGCACGACCTGCTGGTAGGGGATGATCAGGAAGGCGAGTCCGTAAACGCTGGCGAAGCACATCATTACGGTGAACGAGGCGACGCCGAACGAGCGGTTGGCGAACAGCCGCACGTCGAGCAGCGGGTAGCGCCGCTTGAGCTGGATCGCGGCGAAGGCGGCGCCCGCCACGACGCCGAGGGTGAGCAGGCCGATGATCTTCGGGTCGCTCCAGCCGTCCAGGCCGGCCTGGATGAAGCCGGCCACCAGGGCGCTGACGGACACGAGGGCGGCGAGGGCGCCCCAGACGTCGATCGGCGGTTGGTCCTCGTCGCGGGAGGACGGGAGCGTCGGCGCGACGGCGAGCACGATCGCGGCGCCGGCGAGGATGCTCCAGAAGGCGGAGCGCCAGGAGAAGAACTCGAGCAGGATCGCGGCGATCAGGCCGCCGAGCACACCGGCGAGGGAGAACGCCGCGGTCCAGATGCTCACGCCGGCGTCGCGCATGTCCGCCGGGAGGGTGCTGGTGATCAGCGAGAGCGTCGAGGGGAGAATCAGGGCAGCGCCGACGCCGAGGGCGGCGCGGGCTGCGATGAGCGTGTTGGGGGTGTCGACGAACTGCAGCGCGACGGCCGCGGCGGCGAAGATCCCGAGGCCGGCGATCATCACGCCGCGGCGCCCGAAGCGATCACCAAGAGCACCCGCCGGCAGCAGCAGTCCGGCCATCGCGAGGGTGTAGACGTCGATGATCCACGTCAGCTCGGTCTGGTCGGCGCCGATGTCGCGGGCGACCTCCGGGCCGGCAATGTAGAGCGTGGTGATCGACGCGACGACCAGGCCGACCGCGGCGCAGAGGATCGTCAGGACCCAGTAGGCGCGGCGGCGTGACATCGGCGCTGCCTCAGGCATACGTGGCGACGGGCTGATCGGCGGGGGTCTGGGTGTCCTGCGGCGCCTGCCCGTGGGAGAGGCTGAATGACGGTAGGACCCGGCCGAGCCATGCGGGCTGGTGCCATGCCCGCGGGCCGGCGATGGCGATGAGGGCGGGGAGCAGCAGCAGCCGCACGAGGAACGCGTCCAGGAGGACGGCGACGCCGAGGACGACGCCCATCTCCTTGGCGGGGACCGCGGGGGAGAAGGCGAACGAGCCGAAGACGGCGAGCATCGCGGCGACGGCGGCGACGATGACCGGGCCCGATCGGCCCAGGCCGTGCACGACCGCGGTGCGGGCGTCCTGGGTCTGGTCCCAGCGCTCGCGGGCGGAGGAGACGAAGAACACGGTGTAGTCCATCGCGATCGCAAAGATCATCGCGCTGAAGAACACCGGGACCCAGAAGTCGATGAAGCCCTGCGGCTCGAAGCCGAGTAGACCGCTCAGATGCCCGTCCTGGAAGACTGAGACGGTGATGCCGAGCGCGGCGCCGGTGGACAGCGTGCTGGTCAGCGTCCCGGCGAGCGCGATGATCGGAGCCTGGACTGCGACGAGCAGCAGCAGCGAACCGATCAGCAGAATGAGCATGAGCACGAGCGGTGCACTGCCGGTCATCGCCTTCTGCAGGTCATGCAGCTCGGCGGGCGCGTGGCCAACGAGGGCACCCTGCGGTAGCACAGCGCGGAGGCGATCGATCTGCTTGCCGGCGGCGCGGCTGCCGGGGGCGACGGTGAGCGACGCCTGGATGATGATGTGCCTACCGGCCGGCCTGCCCGGTGTTCTGCGGGCCCCTGTCAGGTCGCGGTCTGCGCGCATGACGGCGAGCGCACGATCGGCGTCGGCGGGCGCGACGGCAGCGGTCACCGGTGCGATGGCGGCCGGCCCGAAAGCGGCGCCGGCGAGCGTTGCGCCCTGGCGGGAAGAGGCGTCCTTGGGCAGGATGGAGTCGCCGGGGATCCCGATCTGCAGGTGCGCGAGCGGGAGCGCGAGCACAACCAGGATGAGTACCGCAGCAGCAGCGAGCGGCCTAGGGTGACGCCAGACGAACGCCCCCCACCGGTGCATGAGCTGGTCCGCGTCGGGTTTGGGAGCACGCAGCTGGCGGCGGCGGCGCCACGGCATCGCTCCGGCGTCGATCCGCGGGCCCAGGCGGGCCATCAGCGCCGGCATGAGCGTGAACATCACCACGAGCACGAGCGCGACCGAGAGCAGGATCGCCAGCGAGATCGACCGCGGCATCGGGCTCGGGATGATGAAGCAGACGCCGAGCGCGGCGAACACCGTGACCCCGGAGAACGCGATCGCCCGGCCGGCGGTGTCCATCGTCACCGCCGCGGCGATCGCCGGGTCGGTGTGGTCCTTCAGCGCCTCCCGGAAGCGCATCACGATGAACAGCGCGTAGTCGATCCCGAGCGCCATCGTGAAGATCAGCGTGAACGTGAGCGCCCAGAGCGAGACGTCGAAGACGTGCGTGAGCAGCGTCAGCGTCCCGCCGGTGACCGCCAGGCCGATTGCCGTGATCAGTAGGGGCAGGCCGCCGGCGGCGAGCGATCCGAACGCGATCGCCAGCACGAGCAGCGTGATCGGCAGCGCGTACTTCTCCGAGTGCAGCGTCGCGTCGCGGTTGTCACGGTTGAAGTCCGCCCACTGCGAGGACAGCCCGGCCACGTAAGCAGGGTACGCGGCGCCAGAAGCGGCCGGGATCTTCTGAAGGAGGCGGTCGGCGGCACGGATCATCTCCTTGGGGCTTGCGCCCGCGCCACTGCTCACGATCACCGTGCGGCCGTCCGGCGAGATCAGCCGGGCCTTCGTCGGCCCAACGACACCGGCCACCGCGGCGTCGCTACGCAGCACGCCCGCAACCCGGTTCGCGGCAGCCCGGAACGCCGCGTCCTGACCGTAGGCGCGTGGCCCGCGGATGACGACGCTGAGCGCCGAGCTCGCCGCCAACGGGTTCGCTGCCTGCGCGGCGTCGCGGGCGGCGACCGACTCCGAACCCGTCGCCCACATCCCCGAACCGGCGAGCGATCGCTCGAGCTGCGGGAGAAACGCCCCGAGCACACAGCAGATGAGCACCCACACCATGGTGGTCCGCCGGCCGTTGGCGGCACAAGCGTAGGCGACGCGGCCAAGGGGTCCGAGCGCCGGCAGCGATGAAGTCGCGGAATGGCTCACTGGGGCATCAAAGCATATTTTTCACCATTCGGAGCAGAATAATGTTCTGATCGGTGCGTTATGCTTCCGGCTGTCAACGAGGAGATCAGCCGATGGCTCGCCCGACGATCGCGGACCGCTACGACGAGAAGATCGCTCAGCGGATGCTCGACTACAGCAATCAGATGCCGGGCCTGCCCGCCTACCTCGGGGTCAAGCTGTTGCGATTTGCTCCGGGGCTGCTCGAGGCAGAAGCCGACCTCGTTGCGCAAGAGGCGACCCCGTCAGGAAACGTGCACGGAGGGGTTGTCGCCGGGATCCTCGACCACATCACCGGCGCGGTGGTATACCCCCTGATCCCAGACGGGCACTGGGGCGCGACGACCGAGCTGAAGCTCAACTACATCTCCCCCATCACGCCGGAGCACCTACGCGCTGAGGCATCGGTATTGGCGATCACCAACCGCAGCGCGGTCGTTCGCGCCGAGGCCTTCCAGGGTGAACGGCTCGTCGCGGCCGCTCAGGGAACGATCGCCATAGTCGCACCGCGAACCGTCGTCACTGGAGCCTCGGCGTGACGACCGGGAAGCACCTCACGGCCAAGGGGCAGCGCACGGCCGCGCGTGTCCTGTCCGCGGCGACCACGGTGCTGGCCAGGGACGGGTTCGGTGGAGCGACGCTCAGCCGGATCGCCGAGGAGGCGGGCCTCGACAAGCGGAACGTCCTGTACTACTACGACTCTCGCGAGGAGCTCCTGGTGAGGGTGGTGCAGACCGTCGGCGAGCGTGTCGCCGAGCACATCGGCGAGGCGGTTGGCTGCATCGACACGCCGGAGCAGCTCGCAGACGCCCTCGTCGATGCGATGTGGTCGGGGGTCACCTCGGCACCCGAGCTGGCCCGCTCGTACTTCGCCCTGATCGGCGGCGGCGCCGGCAGCCCCGATGTCGAAGAGGCCCTCGGAGTGCTCAAGAGCGCGTACGAGGAGCTGATCGCTCGGCAGCTTCAGTCGATCGACCCCGTCCGGTGGCAGCTACGCGACGATCTACCGGGCATGGTCACGCTCACTCTCGCGGTGTTCCGGGGTCTGCTCCTGGAGTGGACCGAGACGGGCGACACCGCCGCGAGCACGGCGAGTCTGCGACGGCTGAAGCGCTCGATCGCCGCTGAATACGTCGAGGTCGCGTAGGCCAACCGAGCCACAGCCGTCGACCGGCGGCCCGACGCCCCCCGCCGTGGGCACGGGCCGGCGGCGCCGGAGTGTCAAGCGGCTGCGGGAACGGTGGGCTTCGGGGATCGCTCCGTGGGTGCCGGTGTCGGTGTCGTGCGAACGAGGGTCGCTGCGAGAAGTGCACCGACAGCGGCGATCGCGCTGCCGGCGAAGAACACGTGGTGCAGGGCGTCGGAGTAGGCGACCGATGCGGCCTGCGCTGCGCGGGCGCCGGCAGCATCGGGAGCACTCAGCGCATGGTCGAAGAGTGCGCCCATCGCTGCGACTCCGGTGGCGACACCGACCTGTCGGAACGTGGAGTTCATCCCTATGGCGGTCGCCGCATGGTCGGGCGGGGCCACGGCGAGGGTGACCGCGGCGACGGTCGGGTTGGCGAGCCCGAAGCCGAGGCCGCACAGGACGAGGCCGGGCAGCGCGACCGTCCAGCTCGAGCCGGCGTCGAGCATCGTCATCTGGAGTAGACCGACGGCGCTGCACGTGAGTGCCGCGCTCAGCACCAGGCGAGGCGAGACGGCCGACGAGAGTCGCCCGGCGCCCGCCGCGGCGACGAAGGCGAGGATCGTCACCAGGAGCAGGCGCGTGCCCGCGGGCAGGCCATCGATGCCTTCGACCTTCTGGAAGTAGAGGATGAGGTACACGAACATCCCGAACAGTGAGGCCGAGGTGGCGAATGCCGCGATCGCGCTTCCAGCGAATGACCGGTTGCGCAGCAGGGCCAGGTGGAACATCGGTTCCGCCTGGCGCGCCTGGGAGATGAGAAACGCGGCCAGCGTGAGCGCCGCCGTCGCGGCGACCGCGACAGTGCGGGTGCTCGTCCACCCCCAATCGCCTCCCTTGATCAGCGCGGTGACCAGCGAGGCGATACCGACCGCGAAGGTGACCTGGCCGACCCAGTCCACACGGCGCGGGCGCGGGTTGCGCGTTTCAGGGACATGACGAAGCGCGATCACAATCGCGACCGCAACGACCGGCAGGTTGACGAGGAAGATCCAGCGCCACTCGGCGACTTCGAGGATGGCGCCGCCGACGAGCGGGCCGAGTGCGACGGCGGCTCCGAAGACGGCGCCGAACGCACCGAGCGCCTTAGCGCGGTCGGCGCCGACGTAGGCAGCACCAAGGATCGCCAGACCGGTCGCGAAGAGCATCGCGCCGCCGACGCCTTGGAGCGCTCGTGCGGCGATCAGGAACGTCGCCCCGTTCGCCGCGCCGCACAGCGACGACGCCAACCCGAAGGTCACCAGGCCGCAGACGAACACGCGCCGACGGCCGATACGGTCGGCGACCGCGCCGGTATTCAGGAGCAACGCGGCAAGGGCCAGTGCGTACGCATCGACGATGAGCTGCATCGACTGCAGGCTCCCCGAGAGGTCCACTGAGATCGCTGGAAGCGCCACTGTCACGATGGTCACATCCAGCATCAGCAGCGTCTGCGCGAGGCAGACGGCCGCCAGGGGACCCCATCGCCACGACCCTGGACCCACCACTCTCCCGCCCTCGCCCGGTTCGCTCTGCTGAACTGCGCAGAACGTACCAGGCGGGGATTTTTATTTCCCACTTCGGTACAAAATGCGTTACCTTGACGCCATGTCAACTCAGGAAGCCGTGGACCTCGCGAACCTGCGCGTGGCCGACAACGCGCTGTGGCAGGCCGGCCCGCCGCACGAGACGTTCAGGGCGCTGCGGTCGCAGTGCCCGGTGCACTGGAGTACCGGGATCACGCAGACGCCGGGTGATGCCGGGTTCTGGTCGGTGACGAAGGCCGAGGACGTGCTGACCGTCAGCAAGGACTGGCAGACGTACTCGTCGGCGTCGAACTTCTTGCTGACGGATGAGGGTGTGCCGCTGGAGATTGTGAAGGGCATGTTCATCGGGATGGACCCGCCGATGCACGACCGCATCAAGTCGCTGTTTCAGCGGGCGTTCACGCCGAAGGCGATCGCCCGCCATGAGGGCGCGATCCGCGAGATCGCCGACGGCGTGATGGACGGCCTGGAGGGGCGTGAGGAGTGCGATCTGGTGACCGACCTCGCGCAGCCGGTGGTCGCCCGGGTGATCGGGAGCTTCATGGGCCTTGACCCGGAGGACGACAAGCCGTGGGCGGACGCGATCAACACGCTGCTCGGCTTCGGGGACCCGGTGCTGAACCCCGGCGGCATCGATCAGCTGGTGATGGAGCACATTCCGCCGATGTACGAGAAGTGCATGAAGCTCGTCGCTGCCCGTCGGGCGAACCCGACCGAGGACATGATGAGCGTCCTCGTCTTCGCCGAGATCGACGGCGACATGCTCACCGACCTTGAGATCTTCGCCGGCTTCGTGCTGATGATGGCTGCCGGTAATGACTCGACCAAGGCGACGTACACGAGCACGATGCGCGCGCTCATGGAGCACCCCGATCAGCGGGCGCTGCTGCTCGACGACCTGTCGCTCGTGCCGTCGGCCGTCGAGGAGGCGCTGCGGATGTTCCCGGCGTTCGCGCACTTCCGCCGGACCGCGACGAAGGACACCGAGCTCGGCGGCTGCCCGATCCGCAAGGGCGACAAGGTCGCCATGTGGTACCCGTCGTCGAACCGCGACGAGGACCGCTACGAGGATCCCGACCGCTTCGACGTGACCCGCAACCCCGAGCATCAGGCGTTCGGTGCGGGCGGCCGGCACTTCTGCCTCGGCACCGCGCTCGCCCGTCTGGAGCTGAAGATCCTCGTCGAGGAGACCGTCAAGCGGTTCCCGCAGATGACGATCGCCGGCGAACCGAGCTGGGTCGTCTCGCAGTTCTCGAGCCAGCTCAAGCACCTGCCTGTCAGGCTGCACGGATGAGCGTGAGCCCGGCGGCCGACCGCACGCACGACCCGCGGTGCATGGGATGCGGTCCTGAGAACCCCGACAGCCTCGGCGTCAGTGTGCGCTTCACGGAGGACCGGGTGCACGGCACGGTGACGCTCGACGGCCGCCACGGCGGCGCCCCCGGGTACGTGCACGGCGGCGCGCTTGCGGCGGTCATGGACGATCTACTCGGGAACGTGCTGATCGTCATCGATCGCCCCGGCGTGACCGCGACGATGACCGTCGACTACCGTGGCCCCGCCCTGCTCGGCCGCACGCTGAGGCTTGAGGGATGGTGCGAGAAGATCGATGGGCGCAAGCTCCACATGCGCGGCGAGATCCACGACGGCGACACCCTCATCGCCGAGGGCCGCGCCCTCTTCATCCACGTCGACGTCTCCCACTGGGAGGCATCCGGCCAACCCCTGCCGCCCAACTGGCAGGGCTGGGGAGACACCGCCGATGCCTGATCCCACCCGCTTCGACACCTCCCCGTCGCTGCTGATCACCGGCGGCGGCGGCCTCGGCGAGATCGCCGAATCGGCCCGTCTGGCCGAAGCGGCCGGATTCGCCGGCGCCTGGACCACGGAGTTCTACGACCGCTCCGCCACCGTCTCGCTGGCCGCGATGGCGGCCGCCACGTCGACGATCACGCTCGGAAGCGCGATCGCCTACGGCTTCGGCCGTACGCCCCTGGTCTGGGCCGCGGAGGCGCGCGACCTGGACGAGCTCACCGGCAAACGGCTGATCCTCGGCCTCGGCACCGGAACCCGCAAGATGCAGCAGGACTGGCACGGCCTGGACGGCGAGCACCCCGCCCCTCGGATGGAAGAGCTCGTCCCGCTGCTGCGCAAACTGCTGCGCCTGAACGAGGGGCCGATCGCCCACGACGGCCGCTTCTACCGCCTGCACGTCAAACCGACGCTGCCCGTCGGCCCGCCCCCGCGGACCGATCTGCCGATCTACCTCGCCGGCGTCAACCCACGGATGATCCAGGCCGCCGGCCGCGTCGGTGACGGCCTCGTCGGCCACCCGCTGTTCACCGCTGAGTACGTCCGCGACATCGCCCGCCCGGCGCTGGCCGCCGGAGCCGAGCACGCCGGCCGCGACGTACAGATCCCAATCGCCGGCTACCTGACCTGCAGCGTCAACGAGGACCGCGACGTCGCCCGCCAAGCCGCAAGAGCGACGGTCGCGTTCAACTCCACCGTGAAGACCTACCGAGTCGTGCACCGCCACCACGGCTGGGAGAAACACGCCGAGAAGATCCGCGAGAAGTGGATCAGCGGCGACTTCGCCGCCGCCGTCGACGCCGTCCCCGACGAAATGGTCGACACGATCACCCTCGCCGGCACCCCCGACGAGGTCCGCGCGCGTTACGCCGAACGCTGGCAAGGCGTCTACGAGCACACGCTCCTCTGGCCCCCGGCGTTCACCGGCATGGACGGCGTGCGCAAGGTCATCGAGACCTTCGCAGCACCGTCCGACACGGACGCTTGACCCCCGATCAGATGACGGCGGCCACCCGGGCGGGGTTGCGGATGAAGTCCGCGCAGCGCTCGCCGATCATCAGGGTGGGGGCGTGGGTGTTGCCGCGGGTGATCGTCGGCATCGCGGAGGCATCGGCGATTCGCAGCCCCTCGACGCCGTAAACGCGCAGTTCGGCGTCGCAGGCGCCGTTCTCAGGGGCGCCCATGCGAGCCGAGCAGGCGGGGTGGTAGGTGTGCTCGACGGTGTGGCGGACGTACTCGGCGATGGCCTCGTCGGTGCGGACCCACAGGCCTGGGTTGATCTCGGCGCCGCGGATGCCGTCCATCGCCGGCTGGGAGACGATCTCGCGGGCCCTGTGGACGCCCGCGACCATCGCCCGGATCTCGGAGTCGTGGCTGAGCATGCGCAGCGAGATCCGCGCCTTCTCCTTCGGGCTCGGTGAGCTGATCATCACCGAGCCGCGGCTGAACGGGGCGACGTAGGAGAGGCCGAGGGAGAACGCCGGCCGGGGATGCTCGCGCTTGCCGTGCTCCCAGAAGAACAGCGGGGCGACGACGATCTCCATGTCCGGGGCCGGGAGCGAGGAGTCGGTGCGGAAGAACGCCAGCGCCTCGCCGACGTTGCTCGTGAGCTTACCCTTGCGCGTGGTGACCCAGCGCGCGAGGTGCTTGGGGTGGCTGAGGTCGGCGAGCCCGATCTCCTCCCCTTTGAGCTCCCAGTTGAGGAACTGGAACGGGTGCTCCATGAGGTTGCGCCCGACGGCTGGGAGGTCGACCTGGACGGGCACGCCGACCTGCGCGAGGTGCTCGGCCGGCCCGATCCCGGAGCGCTGCAGGATCTCGGGGGTGCCGAAGGCGCCGGCGCTGAGGACGATCTCCTCAGCTGCGGCGAACCGCTCGATGCGCTTGCCGAACGACACCTCGACGGCGGTCGCGTGGCCGCCTTCGAGGATCACGCGGTGCACGAGCGCGCCGGTCTTGATGATGAGGTTCGGGCGGCTCCGCGCCGGCCCGAGGAACGCGGTCGCGGCGTCGTGGCGCATGCCGCGCTTCTGGTTGACCTGCGTGAGGGCGACGCCGTCTTGCTGGGCGCCGTTGAGGTCCTCGAGGCGGTCGAAGCCGGCCTCCACGCAGGCGTCGACGATCGTGTGGGTGATCGGGTCGGCGTTGCAGGTCTGCACATGCATCGGGCCGCCTGTGCCGTGGTAGGGGCCGCTGAGGTCGCCGTTGTCCTCGGTGCGGGTGAAGTACGGCAGGACCTCGTCGGCGCTCCAGCCGGGCGCGCCGTCCTGCGCCCAGGAGTCGTAGTCGTAGCGGTTGCCGCGCACGTACATCATCGCGTTCATCGAGGAGCAGCCGCCCATGAGCTTGCCGCGGGGCTCGTGGAGGCTGCGGCCAAAGAGGTTCTCCTCGGGCTCGGTCCAGTACTCCCAGTCGAGCTTCGTGTTGAACTGCGCGGAGAACGCGGCCGGCGCCTTGACCGAGAGGCGCTTGTTGTGGCCGCCGGCCTCGAGCAGCAGGACCCGTCGGTCGGGGTCTTCGCTGAGGCGGGCGGCGACGACGCTGCCGGCCGCGCCCGCTCCGATGACGATGACGTCGAAGGTGTCCATGTGCTCGAGGCTCCTCGGGTTCTCGCTTAGGCGCCGGCGTTGAGCTGGACGGGCAATGTGGTGAGCTGGTTGACGAAGATCGCCGTCGCGTACCGCGGCGTGGCGTCGAACTCCATGTTCGGGTACCGCTTGAGGGTCTCCTCGAACAGCACCTTCAGCTCAAGCCGCGCGAGCGCGGTCCCGAGGCAGAAGTGGCGGCCGCCGGCCCCGAACGCCTGGTGCTCGGGGTTGCGCTCGACCTGGAAGTCGTCGGGGTTCTCGTAGACGGCCTCGTCGTACCCGGTCGACGGGTACCACATCATCACCTTGTCGCCCTTCTTGATCGGGCAGCCGCCGAGCTCGGTGTCCGCCGTGGCGGTCCGGCGGAAGTGCGCGAACGCGGGGAACATCCGCAGGCACTCCTCGACCATGCTCGGGATCAGCGACGGGTCGGCAACGACCTTCTCCCGCTCCGTGGGGTTCTCGATGAGGGCCTTGATGCCGGAGCAGAACGTCGACTTGGTCGAGTCGTTGCCGGCGGTGACCAGCAGGATGAAGCCCATGACGATCTCCCAGTCGCTGAGCTTGTCGCCGTCAATCTCTGCGTTGACGAGGATGCTCATCAGATCGTCAGTGGGGGTCTCGCGACGTGCGTCGATCAGCACCTGACATTTCTGCACGATCTCGGGGATGACCTTCTCGATGACGTTGTCAGGGCCTTCGGGGTTCATCTCGGCGTCGTCGCCGCCGACGAGCATGTTCATGAGGTGCGCCCACATGGCGTCGTCCTCAGGGGCAATGCCCATGAAGTTGCCGATCACGCGGGAGACGACTGGAGCGGCAACATCGGTGACGATGTCGCACGTCTCCCGGCCCTGCAGCGTCTCGAGCTGAGCGACGGTGATCTGGCGGATGACATCCTCGTGCTCGGCGATCCGCTTCGGTGTGAACCCGCGCTGGAAGAGCTGCTTCAGCCGGCCGTGCTTCGGCGGGTCCATGCCGATGAACATGCCGTTCTGGACCTCGAGCTGGACCCACGGCATCCCGACCATGCCGCCGAGCTCCGAGGAGTACAGCTGGTAGTTGCGGCTGACCTCGTGCACGAGCTCCTGGTTGGTCACCGACCAGAAGCCGGGCTCGTCGGGAAAGCTCGTCATCCCCGAGCTCCAGTGCACGGGGCATGCGCTGCGCAGCTGCTTGAAGAGCCCCAGCGGTGCGCCTGCGCGCCAGTGCTCGGGGTCGGCGACCCGGACGTCCTTCAGGTCGTGCTGCGTCTCGGTCTGCTCGGACACGCTCATGGTGGCTCTCCTCGGTTCGTTTTCGCGATTGGGCCCAACATCCCACACTGCTTTACACCCTGTCAACCATCAATGTCATGCAGTAATGTCCTGGCGCATGTCAGTGCTTTCGCGTCGCTCGGCGCTTCCGGAGGAGCAACGCGGGCGAACCCGGGAGGCGATCCTGGCCGCGACGCGTGATCTGCTCGCCGATGGACGGGCCTTCGCGGAGCTGAGCGTCGGCGAGATCTCGATCGGCGCCGGCGTTTCGCGGCCGACGTTCTACGCCTACTTCCAGGACAAGCGCGACCTCGTCCTCAGCCTCGGCAGCGAGCTGGAGGCCGACGTGCGCGCCGTGGCCGGACCGTGGCTGCGCGACGAGGACGACGATCTGCGCGCCACGCTGGACGCCGTGTTGCACAGCTTTCGTACCCACGGCGCGACGCTCGGGGCGATCGTCGAGGCCGCGACATACGACCCCGAGGTTGCGACGTTCTGGCGCGACTTCCACGAGTGGTTCCTCGTCAACGCTGCCGAGCGCGCCCGCCGTGCCGACCCGGCCCTCGCGGCAGCCGACGCCGAAGCCCTCGCGTACAGCCTGGTGTGGATGACCGAGCGCTGCCTGACCGAGCACCTCAGCGCGCAGCGCGTCGAGGAAGAGCCGCTGCTGAACGCGATCGAGCGCCTGTGGCGCTCGGCCATCCCGGCAGCTGGGGCGCCCCTCAATCGCGCGCGGGTCGTGCGCCCCCCATCGGCGTAGCGGCGCCGCCGACCGTACGGGGGCCGGTCCCGTCACGGTGCGTCGCCTGAGGGCAGCGCGGCGAGGCGCAGGTACTTGGAGACGGCCTCCGCCCGGTTGGACGCGCGCAGCTTCCGGAGGATCTGCTTGACGTGCGACTTGATCGTTCCCTCGGTCACGACCAGTCGCGCAGCGATCTCGCGGTTGCGAGCGCCTGTGGCCAGGAGCTCGATCACCTCGAGCTCGCGCTTGGTCAGCAGGGACTCGAGCCGCCCGCCGCGGCACGGTTCGGGGACGCGCTCCACGGTGGCGTACGCCTGCTCCCGCGGGCGTTGGGGGCTCATCCGCACGCGGTCGAGCGTCAGCTCGTCCAGCTGCGACGCGAGGGCGGCCGTCGTCGATCGGACGAGTCGGGTCTGCGCGCGCAGGCGGCCGGCGAGCACGGTGCGCTGAACGAGCGCTCCGAAGGTCTCGGCAAAAGCGGACAGCGCGTCGCGGTCAAGCTTGTCCGGGTGTCGGCCCGAGAGGTGGTAGTCGGCGTGGATGAAGCCGATGACCTCGCCCTCAGGCATGATCGGTGCGGCGACGTACGACCGCGTGGCCGACGCTGCGGCGAGGTGCGGGTCCATACGCGGGTGGTCTTGGGCGCCGAGCACGAGGAGCGCGGCCCGGCGGCGCAGGATGTCGCACTCCAGCGTGCGGTGGGTCAACAGCTCCGGGTCCGGGCCCAGGGCTGCGAGGAGGGCGTCGCCGGCTGCCGGGTCGCCACGGACGTAGGCACTCACCGGGAGCCACTGCGAGTCGTTCACCTGCGAGACGAGTACGCGATCAAAACCAAGGGCCAGGCCGACCTCCTTCGGCGCGACCTGGAGGAGTTCGCCCGCCGACTGGACCTCGCGCAGCCTCGTGAGGCTCTCCCGCGTGGCCGCGATCACCATGACGCGCTGGTCGGCGCGGTAGGCGCATACCTCGCGGTAGACGGCAGTGAGCTCGCCCACCACGAGGCGGCGGTCGGTCGCCCGTGGCAGCCCGAGCGCACGGTCCATTAGGCCGGCGAGCACCGCGAGCGCCGCGTCCACGTCGGCGGGCGCGCGGGGTGCAGTGCTGCCGTGGTCACCGAGGGCGGATGTCGCGGTGGCGAGTGCCGCGTTCACACGCGCGCGGAGTTCGGTGCTGCGCAGTGGCGTGGCACGGGCGGGCCGCTCCGGCTCGCTTGCCGCGCGTTCCGGCCATTGCAGCGTGAGCGGTGGCGGCGGCGAGACGGTGGCCCTCATCGATCCCTTTCGTCCATGAGACCAA
The DNA here is from genome assembly GCF_040581415.1 of Paraconexibacter sp. AEG42_29. Taxonomy (NCBI): domain Bacteria; kingdom Bacillati; phylum Actinomycetota; class Thermoleophilia; order Solirubrobacterales; family Paraconexibacteraceae; genus Paraconexibacter; species Paraconexibacter sp. AEG42_29. The sequence continues at coordinate 791,451 of NZ_CP114014.1, forward strand.
GTTTCGCCGCCCTGCCGCGCCGACGTTTGGGTGAGCTTCGACGGTTCGCGGTCCGTTCTCGTCGGATCGACGAAGTTGCGGTGCTTGCTGGCGCGTTGGCGGGTGTGGGATGGTCGTTTCGTGCCGTTGGGGACGCAGACATCCGGCAGCGCCCTCGCGAGCCGTTCGCCCGCATGCGCGTCCCTCATTACGAGAGTGGCCGGTGACATCGATGCCCGCATCGAGCAGATCGCTCTCGACCTGCAGACGGTGGTCCTCGGCGAGATTCCGGCGTTGGCGCAGCGCCCCGCCCTGAAGGAAGGTCTGATGGACGTCGCCCGCGGCAGCGCCACGTTGCTGACGGCGATGGCACGCTCGTGGAGCGATCCGGCCGTCGTCGCACCTCCTCAGGACTCGTTGGACTGGGCACGGAGCCTGGTCGAGCACGGGCTCCCGAGTGACACGCTCCTCCGGGTCTTTCGGGTCGGCCAGGCGCGCTACCAGGCTGAATGGCACCGTGCGCTCACCGCAAGCGGGGCCACGCCGCTGGTGATCCTGGAGGCGGTACAAGCGATCTCGGCGTTCTCCTTCAAATGGGTGGACGCGATCTCGGGTCCGCTCACGGACGCGCACGTAGAGGAAACGGCTCGCCGGCTGCGCGGCATCGATGCGGTGCGCAGCGCAGAACTGGCACGAGTCCTTCGCGGTGACCACGTCGACGAGACCGTCGCCAGCGGCCGGCTCGGCTACGACCTGCGACGCGAGCACACCGCGGTGCATCTGTGGGTCGAACCAGGGGCGCCGGGACAGGCCCGGGATCGGCTCGAGGCGGTTCTAGCCGAGATCCATCAGCAGGTCGACGGCCAGTCGCGCGCGCGGCCGCTAACGGCGCGCGTGTCGCCGGCGCACCTCCGTGCCTGGTTCATGGGGCCGATCGCGACGCCGTCCGCCGCTAACCTTGACGCGCTGCTTCGGCCCGACGGCATCCGTGCGGCGGTCGGGACGCGCGGGACGGGTTTGGCCGGCTTCATACGCACTGCGGATGAAGCCGAGCGCGCGCAGCGGGTCGCGACGTTGCTGCGCTTCGACCGGACGCTCACGCGCTTTTCGGACGTCGCCGTCGTCGATCTCCTGACCCGTGACGTTGACGCTGCGCGGCGCTTCGCCGTCGCGACGCTTGGCCCGTTGGGCGAGGACCGCGTCGGCCCGCGCCGTCTGCTGGCGACGCTGGCCTGCTTCTACGGACAGCGACAGAGCTACGCGCAGACGGCGCGGGCACTCGGGCTTCACGTGAACACCGTCGCCTACCGCGTGCGCCGCGCGGCGGAGCTCAGCGGCTTCGACGACGCGACGGCCGGCCCGCTGCACGCGGCGACGCTGCTGGCGCCCCTGATCGACGGCGACCCCCATTCATCGGGGTCGCGGTGACCATCGCTGACGCCGCTACCCGGCCCCGCGGTCGTCGGACCTGATGAGGTTCTCCGCCGCCGCCATGTTCTGGAAGTCGCCGACCAAGCGGCGGGCGATCGGAACGATGCGCAGCAGCTTGCGCACGGGGCCTGCGAACTCGATTTTGCCCTTCATGATGCCCATGGCCAGATGCATCTCCCCGGTCCAGAAGCGCAGGACGTCGTCGGTGTCGATCCAGAGCTCGATCTCGGGCTGACCGATCGGCCCCTCGGCCACTTCGATCGGGACCCGGTCGAACAGCAAGGTGAGGGTGAGGTGCTGCGGGGAGTCACGAAGGTGGACGTGGGTGACCGTCTGCGCGAAGGCGAGGCGCTCGCCGATCTCGCCGTGCGTGGCAGCGACGTTCATGATCCGCTCGAAGGCACTGAAGACGGCCTGCGCCTGTTCGGCGGTCGGCGGCTCGGCGGTCGGGCGACCGGCGGGTTGCGACGCGACCAGCGTCGGCGTTGCGTGGGACTGATCCTTATCAGGCATGCGACCTCCGTTCGGTACTTCGCCGCTAAAGCTCGACGGTAGGCGGCGCGGTGTCGCGGTGATAGTGGCCGGAAGGTGCGACGTCATCGCCCGTTCGATCACCTGCCCGCGCCGCGCGCGCCCGGTCGCCGAGCGCTGCTTTCGTCGAACCGACCAAATCCCGCCGCAGAAGCCGCTCGACAGCCCAACATCGTCGTCGGAAACGGCGGCAGAGTAGCCAGATGCGAGCGGCGCCGGACAGTCAGGTCAGCGACACGCGTTCGGCGTCGGTCATCTCGCCGGTCGCGGTCGACGACGGCGTGCGACTGCACCGGGCGTTCCGCGGGATGTCCTGCGCGCTCGCCGAGTTGCGCGAGATGGAGGTGCCGGACCAGTTGTTCGACGCCGTGGCGATCGCCGCCAGCCGGAAGTGTGGGTTCGATCGTTGCATCGTGTTCGTCGTCGTGGGTGACGAACTGGTGGCCCAGAGCGTGTACTTCCACGGGCATGAGGAGTGGGCAGCCGACGCCCTCCGCGTCGGCAAGGAGCCGCGCGGCAGACCGCACTTGCGCGAGTTCATCGTCGAGACCGAGCTTGTGCGCCGCCGGTCCGCCGCGATCGTGGCCGACGCCCAGAACGACCCTCACACGCCGCGGGCGCTGGTGGAGCTGACCCAGACGCGCGGGTATGTCGCCGCGCCGATCCTGTGCGAGGACCAGGTCATCGGGTTCCTGCACGCCGACCACCACTTTCACGACCGGGAGGTCGGTGAGATCGACAGGACGATTCTGTCCGCGTTCGTCATCGGGGTGGGCTTGATTCTGGAGCGCCAGGTCTTGCGTCGGCACCTCGAGCGCCAGCGCGCGCAGCTCCAGGCGCTGTCCGGCGAGATCTCCGCCGTCGCGCAGACGGCAGCGGTGATCGACTTCCAGGTGCACCCGGGTGCCGCGGAGGCGGGGCCGCAGCGGGCGATCGACCTCGTCTGGGATCCCGCGGTGCGCGAGTGTCTCAGCGTCCGCGAGCGCGAGGTCATCCAGCTGCTGGTCGCCGGCGCGACGAACGCCGTGATCGCGCGGCGGCTCTTTATCAGCGAGAGCACCGCGAAAGCGCACGTCCACCACATCCTTAAGAAGCTCGGCGCGTCCAACCGCGCGGAGGCGGTCGCGAAGTTCCTGCGTGCCGCGCCGCCCCCGTCGTAGGTCGCCGTCGCTCAGAGGGCGGCGACCTCGTCCTTCTCCGCAGTCAGCTCGCAGTAGATCGGAAACATGGGGCGGGTGAGGGGGACCAGTTTTAGGATCTTGTTGACCGGCCCCTTGCTCTTGGCCCGGCCACGTGCGAGCGCTGCCGCGAGGTTGAGCTCACCCCGCCAGTACTGGTTGGCGAGATCGGCGGACAGCGTGAGGGTGACGACCGGGACGACCTCGGTGTCGCCCTCGATGACCTCGATCGGGTCCGCCAGCCGCACGGTTGTCTGGCATTCCGGATCGTCGTAGCGCAGCTGCAGCACGATGTCCGCGGCCATCAGCGCCGGACCGACCTCAGGGTGGACCGCGGCCTCGCGCCAGACCCCGGCGAGGTACTTGTAGGCGTCGGCTGGATCAGCGAAGTAGGGCATGAGGCGACGCTAAGCCGGGCCTCGCACCGCGACTATTGACCGAAGGAACCGCAGGCGTGACCCGATCGGGTAGACATCGTCAGCGTCCCAGCAACTGACGCGCCCGACGTCATTCGTGCCTCCACCGAGCTCAACGAGCTTCCCGGCCCGGTGGCGACGGTTCAGCGCGGCCTCCCACGTGAACCGGATAGCCGCTGGCGGCCTGCACGGAGACCGGTGGCGTGAGCCGGCGGCCAGCGGCGCTTGGCACTGCAGCCATCCTGGCGGCGTCTCAGCATTGAACGATCTCGCGCGGTCCGGCTGGTCAGTCGGCCGGTCGGGCGGGGAGCAATCGAGGGGCGAGCCGGACGTAGGCGACCATGCCGAGGACTTCGACCAGGGTCTGGGTGACGATGACGACGGCAGTCAGCGTGTACCGGTCAGGGAGGGAGAGTGCGAGCGGGAGCACGACGAGCGAGTTGCGGGTCGCGCCGGTGAAGAGCAGCGCGCGGCCGACGGGAGCGCTCAGTCGCAGGGTGCGGGCTGCCTGTCGGCCGATGACGGCCATTGCGAGCAAGAACGCGGCGTAGAGCGGGACGACGCCGGCGATCTGACCCAGGTCGTCTTGGACGCGCGGGGTCTGGGAGGCGACGACGACGACGAGCGTCGCTGCCATCAGGGCGACAGGCGTGAGGTCCAGGGCGGCCTTGATGTGGGCTGCGGACGGTGATCGAGCGGCCGCGCTCTCCGTCGCCCAGGCTAGGGCGAGCGGGGCGACGATGAGGATGAGGAACGCCTCCAGGAAGGGACCGGGCTCGACGATGTCGGCGAGGTCTGAGCCCAGAAACAGCCAGAGGTACATGGGGAGCAACGCCATCTGCGCGAGCATCAGCAGCGGGGCAGCGGCGAGCAGTCGTCGCTCGTCGCCGCCGGCCAGGCGCGTGAAGACGATGACGTAGTCGATGCACGGGGTGAGGAGGACCATCAGGATGCCGAGTTGGACGGCCTGCCCGCCGGGGGCGAGGAGGCTGAGTGCGTAGGCGATCGGGGGGACGATCACGAAGTTGACGGTGATGACGGCGACGAGGAAGCGGCGGTCGTTGAACGCTGAGCGCAGCTCGGGGAATGGCACCTGCAGGAACGTGACGTACAGCAGGGCGCCGAGGACGGGGTAGATAAGCGTCTCGAACGCGGCCTCGCTGCCGGGGGCGACCACTCCGGTCAGACCACCGGCGGCGACAGCGAGGAGGTAGATGGGGACCTGGTGGCGCTCAAGGCGCTCGCCCAGCGCCATCATTCCCCGGCCCCGGCCCCGGCCCCGGCCCCGGCCCCGGCCCCGAGCGGAGCGGGAGGGTCGGTGGTGAATGGGTGCGGGGCGCGGAGAAACGAGCAGCCAGTGGCCTGGTCGGGCAGCGCGTCGAGCCGCTCAAAGCCGTCGGCGAACCGTCGCTCGAGCGCCCGCAGCTCTTGGATCTGCCGCAGCGTGGCGGCGACCTGGTCGACCAGTTGCTCGCGCAGCTCACGCCTGACGGTGGAGCACGGCCCCTTGTCCCGCGCCCGCAGCACATCGGCGACCCGGCCCAGCGGGACCCCGAGGCGCTCAATCGCCAGAACGAACTCGAGCCGGTCGCGGACGGCGTTGTCGTAGACGCGATAGCCGGACGAGGTGCGGCCGGGTTCGAGGAGGCCGATCCGCTCGGAGTAACGAGGCGTCGAGACGGGCACGCCGCTGGCGGCGGCGGCCTCTGAGATTTGAAGCGCGGTCACGCCCGGCACGCTAAACGCTGCACCCAGGTACGAGGTCAAGCGAGCCGGGCAACGGCTCGGCGTCATGTGACGCGTAGCGTCACGGGCGCCGATCACGACCCGGGCAGACTCGAGCACGTCAGCGGCCACCCGCGCGGTCGCGCATCAACAGCTGCAGCTGCAGCTGCCGGTGCCGCTGGCGCCCTTGCGGCGCTGCACTCCGAGGCCTACGCCGACCGCGACGAGGACTGCGGCTGCGATCCCGAACCAGCCGCCGATCATGGCGCCGGCTACAGCGCCGAGGACCGCTGGGCCGACGGCGCAGCACAGCACCATCAAGACGCTGGCGCCGGCGACCGCGGCGCCGCTCTTGCCGACTACCTTGACCGGCACCCGCGACGTCCGGAGAGGGCGCTCCGGGCCGCGGAACGCGTCGACGAGATCCTCGATGACAACAGCTGCGTCGGCTGGCCCGTCGATCGTCAGCTTCACCTCGTTGGGCTCGTCCACTACCTTCATGTGCAGGAAGGCGCAGCACTCCTCCTCCGCTGCGGCGATCGCCGCGACGCGGTCGCGACCTCCCGGAACGGCCGTGAAACGCAGCTCGGCGTGGGCGCCGTCCCGACGGGAGTCGATCAGCGCCTCGGCACCGAGCGCGGTCATCTGCGCGAGCCGCTCGGCGTAGTCGCGGGCGTCAAGCGAGCACGCGATCGGCGTCGCATCCGGGGTGCGGTGGGAGGGGGAGATCCTCAGCTCGGTCATGCCGCTACCTTGCACCTTGAACCCATGTTCAAGTCAAGGACCAAAGTGACGACCGCCGAAACGCGTTTGACGATCGGGCAGCTCGCCGCCCGCTTCGATCTCAACACCTCCGCGATCCGCTACTACGAACGCCAAGGCGTCCTCCCCCCGCCCGAGCGCGTCTCCGGCCAGCGCCGCTACGGCCCCGACGCGATCCGGCGCTTGGAAGTGCTCGAGATCGCCAAACGCGGCGGCTTCACGCTTGACGAGGCGCGGCTGCTCCTGGATCAAGCCGCCGCAGACAGTCTCGCGTTCGAAGCGATCCGCGACCTCGCCGAGCGAAAGCTCCCCGAGATCGACGCCCTGATCCGCCGCGCCCAGGCGATGCGCGGCTGGCTCACCACGGCAACCGACTGCTCATGCGCGAGCCTTGACGTCTGCGCGCTTTTCACCGCGAGCACCGAACTACAGCACAACCCCATCACCGTCACACAGGTTGCCGGCAGCGCCCACCGGTCCGCGTAGCTCAGGCCGGTCGACGCTGATCTGCGAGGGTCGTCCGATGAGCCAGCTCGCTTTCGACGAACGCGCCGGCCAGGAGCTCGAGGAGCTCTACCGCACCCGCGACGCCGTCCGCCGCCGATCACTCGCCCGCAGCGCGCTGAGAGCCGCCCCCGGCGAGCACATCATCGACGTCGGCTGCGGGCCCGGATTCACCACCGCCGAACTGCTCCTCGACATCGGCGTGAACGGATCGGTGACCGGCGTCGACAGCAGCCCGCAGATGCTGGCGCTCGCCGAGGCCCGCTGCGCTCAGCACTCGAACGTCCAGCTGCACCCCGGCCAAGCGACATCGCTGCCCGCAGCATCCGGCCGCTTCGACGGCGCGATCTGCGTCCAAGTGCTCGAGTACGTCCCCGACATCGCCGCCGCGCTCGCCGAACTGCACCGCGTCCTGCGCCCCGGTGGCCGCGTCGTCGTCTGGGACATCGACTGGACCACCGTCTCCTGGCACACGACAGACACCGACCGCATGCGCCGCGCGCTCGACGCATGGGACGAGCACCTCACCCACCCCGCGCTTCCTCGAACTCTCGCCTCGCGCATGACCCAGGCCGGCTTCGACAACGTCCAGATGCAGGCACACCCGTTCGCTGCCGCCGGCCCCATGGATCCCGACACCTACGGCGCGGGGATCTCCTCACTCATCCGCAACTTCATCGCCGGCCGTAACGGCCTCTCCCACCACGACGCCGAGGACTGGGCCGCGGAGCAACGCCAACTTGGCGAACGCAATGAGTACTACTTCGCCTGCCTGCAGTTCTGCTTCACCGGCACCCGTCGCTGACACGTGACGAGATTCCGCGTCGTACGCTCTGGCAGTCTGAACACACGACGCGGCTTCCCTCACGCTTAGCGGAACCGCTTGTTCGTCGACGGAGAGTCCGGGAGCCCTGCGGGGCCGTAGATGGCCGCGTTGTCGCGGTTCTCCATCTGCCGCGCGCCACAGGCGTCAAGCGAAGGCGGTAGGGCATGACGACGCCGCGGCGATTGATCGAAGGGCCGTTCGCGTTCGTCTTTCGGACGAAACCCGTAGCGGTCCTTGCGCAGCGCGAGAGGCCGCAGCTAGGGTCGATCGCTCACGGAGGCGACGGACCCGCAGCGTCGCGGGCGGAAGCGAGGGTGCGCACATGCTGACGGATGTCTGGCGGTCTCACCGCACGGGCGTCTGCCGTCCCGGAATCGTTCCCGGGCGTATCCGGGACACACGGTGACCGCGACCCCGGGATACGCGGCGCCGCTGTCGGCTGCGGGCGCGCGGCTGGTCGGAGGGCTCGAGTCGCGGACGGTCGAGACGGCGCGCGACGCGACCCACGCGATCTTCGACGAGATCCCGGCCTACGCGGCATCGCACAGCGAGCGCTTCTTCTCCGATGTGTGCCAACACGTGGAGCGCAACATCGCGACGCTGATCTGCACCCTGCGGCGAGGCGGACCGCCGACCGAGGAGGAGCTGGTGTTCCTGCGTGCGCCGACCGCCCGTCGCGCGCAGCATGAGATCGCGCTCGACGAGTTCCTTCACGCCTTCCGGATCGGCTTGCGGCACATCTGGCGCTCGCTGGTCCGTGACGCCGACGACGACGAGTCGCGGGCGGTGGCGCTGACGCTCGTTGACCCGGTCGCCGAGTACATCAACATCGCTTCGACGCGCGTCGCTGAGGTCTACCTCGAGGTCGAGCAGCTGCTGCTGGCCGAGGGTGAGCGCGTGCGGCGCGACGTGCTCGAGGATCTGCTCGGCGCTGCCGGGGTCCGTCCCGGCCCGCGGGCTGAGGCGTTGGGGGCCGCCGGCCTCTCGACCGGGGCGAGCTTCGTCGTCGTCAGCGCCCTCGCGGACCGGCGCATGGAGCCGAGTACGCTGCGGACCGCCGCGACGGCCATCGGCCGCGTCGTCGCCCGCAACACGGCGCCGCTCGCCGTCCAACGTGGTGACGAAATCGTCGCGGTGCTGCCGGTCGGACCGGGATGCGGACGGGCGGTGGCCGACGCGCTGGATGCGCTAAGAGCCCGCCTCGCCGCCGAGGACATGCCGCTCCGCATCGGTGTGAGCACGATCGTCACCGGCCTGGTGCAGGCCCCGGCCGCCTACCGCGAGGCGTGCGTGGCCCGGGCCATGAGCAGCGAGGCCAGGCACGTCATGTGCCTCTGCGGCATCACGGCGTTCGACTACCTGACGCTCACGGGGGACGGCACCGCCGCTCGGATGGTCGCTCCCGAGATCGCGGCGTTCGTCGCCGAAGACCTCGCAGCCGGCGGCGTCCTCACCGACACACTGCTGGCCTACGCCGCCGCCGACCTCAACGTCAAGCTCACAGCGGAGCGTCTGTTCGTGCACGTCAACACCGCCCACAAGCGGCTCGCGCGAATCGCCGAGCGCAGTGGGCGGGACCTGCGTCGGCTGAACGACGTGATCGAGCTGCTGATCGCGATCAAGCTCGCCGCCGCCGCCGCCGGGCGGTCGTCCGGCTAGGCCGCCTGAAGGAAGTACGTCGTCATCATCGACGTCAGCATGGCGAACCCGGCCAGCCCGACGACGCCGACCGGGAGCAGGACGGCGAACCGGATGCGGCGGCCGCGTGCGGCCTGTGCCGCACGCCGCTCCGCGGTGCGGCGGATGGCTACTGCCATCGACGCGCTTCCGCCCGCCGCGAACGCGGGCTGTACCTCGGCGGAGGCGCGGTCGAGATCGGCGAGCAGGGTGTTGTCGTTGCTGGTGACGGTGAGCATGGAAGCGACCGTACGCCGGGTGTTTGCGCCCCGATACGGTGCTCGCGACCACGATTTGTCACCGATCGGTGTAAGTCGCCCACACCCAGCGAGGCGGCATGCGCGATAACGCTCGGAAGCGGGCGGCCGGCGGGCATCCAGGGCACCGCAGGCCGACGAGCGCGCCCCGCGCCCGCCCGGGAGACCGGGCACCCGGCGATATGTCCGAAGGATCAACGCTTATGACCCGATCAGCGGATTGAGCGTGGCGTTGCGTCCGGCGTACGGTCGAACCACCTCTGGCCGAACCGGGAGAAACGCCGTGTCCTCGAAGTCCAAGCGCCGCAGCATCACGCAGACCCACGACCGCATCGCGCAGCTGGGGTGGGAGCCGACCTACCACGACGCGGTCCCGCGGTACCCGACCCGCTACCACATCCCGTCCAAGTCCAAGGACCCGATGAAGCAGATCATGCGGGAGTACCTCCCAATGGAGCTGGAGAAGGACGACCGCGTCTACGGCGGCCACGACGCGGCGGTGCGCGCGGACATGCCGAACAAGACGCACGAGCGCTGGCTCGAGATCCTCAAGCCCTTCCTCACGGTCACGAACTACGCTGAGATCGGCGCCGGCCGCTGCATGTCGATGCTCATCGACGCGATCCCGTCGAACGAGCTGCGCAACGGCTACCACGTGCAGTACATGGACGAGGTCCGCCACACGGGCATGCAGATGGCCCTCGGCCGCTGGTACGCAAAGCACGCGCCGGATCCGGGCGGCTGGAACCAGATGCAGAAGGCGATGCCGCGGGACATCTTCACGCTCGGCGGGATGAACTTCGCCAACCACTTTATGGTCGGCGACCCCATCCAGTGCGCGTTCGCGCTCCAGGTCGTCGCCGAGACCGCGTTCACCAACGTCGCGTTCGTCGCCCTGCCCGACGTCGCCGCGCGCAACGGCGACTTCACGCTTCCCACCACGTACCTGTCGGTGCAGTCCGACGAGGCGCGCCACATCTCCAACGGCTACGCGACGCTGCTGACCGTCCTGCAGGACGACCGGAACATCCCGTTCATCGAGCGGGACCTGCAGCAGGCGTGGTGGATCAACCACGCGTTCCTGGACGTTTTCACCGCGGTCGTCATGGAGTACTTCTCCAAGGACCGCTCCGACGACGAGTCGTTCCTGAACAAGTGGGACCGCTGGATCCGCGACGACTGGTACCGCGCCTACATCCTGAAGATGGGCAAGCTTGGCCTGGACATGGATCCGCACATCTTCGAGCGGGCGCGCGAGCGCATCACCAAGGGCCTGCATCACAAGATGGCGATGCTCGCGTTCGCGACCTGGCCGATGCACTTCTGGAAGTTCGACGGCCTCGACGAGAAGGACTTCGAGTGGTTCGAGAGCAAGTACCCCGGCTGGTACAACGAGTACGGCTTCTTCTGGGAGGCCTACCGTGAGCTCGACGATCCGGCTGAGCAGGCGCTGCTGCTCTCGGGGATGATGTCCGAGGCCCCGCCGTTCTGCTGGACGTGCACGATGCCGGCCCTCATCGACGAGGACATGTGCCACCGGCAGCTGCACGACCGCACGCGGTTCTACTGCTCCAAGGAGTGCCGCTGGCTCGACGAGTCCAACCCGGGCCGGTACGTCGGCGACCGCAACTACTTCGACCGCTTCCACGGCCAGGACCTGGCGGACGTCGTCCAGCAGCTCGAGTTCGTCCGCGCGGACGGCAAGACGCTCATGGGCCAGCCCCACCTGCGGGAAGACGGCAAGTGGACGATCGACGACCTTCGCAAGATCGCGATGACGGTCGAGAGCCCGAACATCAACACGGCCAAGGCGATGGGCCTGCCGTCCGGCGACTGGTCCTCCGCGTATAAGGAAGGCATCACCGACGCGACCGGGCGCAACGGCGGACCCGGCCCGGTGCAGGTCAGGCCGCTCGACATCCCACTGCCCCTGACGACCGTCTGACGACGGATCGCGACGAGGACGAGGAAGACGGCGATGCCGCGAATCCTGCTGGAGCCGATCGGCGAGGAGATCGACTGCGAGTCGGACGAGACGATTCTCGACGCCTCCTTCCGCCAGGGGTACTCGCTGGTGCACGGCTGCCGTGAGGGCCAGTGCTCTGCATGCAAGTGCTACCTGCTGGAGGGCGAGGTGTCGCTGAAGACGTACTCGACCTTCGCGCTGTCGGACTCCGAGGAGGAGCAGGGGTACACCCTGCTCTGCCGGGCGATGCCGGATGACGAGGACATCACCGTCGAGCTGCTGCACTTCGACGCGGAGAACTACCGGTCGGACTTCGACATCCGCGACGGGTCGGCGACCGTGGAGACGATCCGCGAGCTGACGCACGACATCTCCCACGTGGTGCTGCGGATCGACGAGCCGTCGGACTTCGAGTTCACGCCCGGGCACTACGTCGACCTCCACGTGCCCGGGTCGGATGGGGAGGAGCGTCGGTCGTTCTCGATGGCGAACCTCCCCGGTGACGGACAGATCGAGCTCATGATCAAGCGCTACCCCGGCGGCCGGCTCTCGGGGATGCTCGAGGACGGCTCGCTGACCGTCGGTGCCGAGCTGGCGTTCACCGGGCCGTACGGCGCGTTCCGCCTACGGCAGAACGATCGCCCGGTGCTGATGGTGGCCGGTGGGTCGGGCATGGCCCCGCAGATCGCGCTGCTGCGGCAGATGGCCCGGGACGGGATCGACCGGCCAGTGCGCTTCTTCTACGGCGCCCGGCAACGACGCGACCTATTCCACCTGGACGAGATCCAGGCGTTGGGGGCGCAGCTCCCGGACTTCCGCTTCGTCGCGGTGCTCTCCGACCCAGCCGAGGAAGACGGCTGGGACGGCGAAGGTGGCTTCGTTCACGACGCGGTCAGTCGCTACCTGAAGAGCGGCGAGATCGACGCCGACGTCGAGGCCTACCTCTGCGGCCCGCCCCCGATGGTCGACGCGGCGACGGAGATGCTCATCGACGGCCGCAGCCTCGACGCGTCGCAGGTCCACTTCGACAAGTTCACCACGTCGGTCGCCGCAGGCGATCAGGAGACAGCCACATGACCCCACCCCCGGTCAAGCAGATCAAGGACGGCACCGGCGCCCGCTCGGACGACAACGAGCGCACGTTCAACTACTTCACCCCCGTGAAACGCAGGGCCTCGGTCTACGAGGACGTCACCGTCGACACCCAGCCGTCCATCCACCGCCACGTGGACCGCGGCTGGCAGCTCTCGTTCGACGGCGTCCACGGCGTCTGGAGCGACGACTCCACACGGCTCGAAGTCGCCGACTGGTACGACTTCCGCGATCCCGCCGGCTGGTGGGAGCGGACCTTCTACCAGGTGGGCTCGCAGTCCGAGCGCGGCATCGACAGCGCCGTCCGCCAAGCGAACGTCGACGGCCTGTTCGCCGACTTCGACCCGGCCTGGGTGGAGTTCCTCCGCGTGAACCTCCAGGTCCCGGCGTTCGTGCAGCACGGCCTCTGGCTCGCGGTCGCCGCGACCGGCCGCGACACGCTCTCGGATACGCTCACGCACGCGGTCGTCATGCAGGCCGGACTCAAGCAGCGGTTCGCTCAGTCGATCGTCCTCTACGCCCTGGATCTCGAGCCGCACTTCGGCGAGTTTCCGATGGACACCGCCCGCGAGCGCTGGATGGAGCATCCGGCGTGGCAGCCGACCCGGCGCTTCGTCGAGAAGCTCCGGACCATCGTGGACTGGGGGGAGTCGATCGTCGCGATCAACCTCTGCTTCGAGCCGCTGGTCGGTGTGCTGATCTCCCGCGAGCTCGGCATGCGCGCGGCCAGTGCCAACGGGGACACCGTCACCCCGACGATCGGCCGGGTCGCGCAGCTTGAGTGGCAGTGGATCAACGAGTGGACGGCCGACTTCGCCAAGCTCGTCCTCGGCGACGCCGAGCACGGCGAGCGCAACCGGGAGCTGGTCGCCGGCTGGATCGACGACTGGATGCCCCTCGCCCTGGAGGCCGTGCAGGCGCTCGCGGGCATGGTCGACGAGCTGCCCGTGGCGATCGACTTCGAAGCATCGTGGGAGCGCACCCTCCGTGACGCGCAGACCATCTGGGCGGCGGCCGGGGTAGCTGACCTCGTGAGTGTGCCGACGCAGGTGCCGGCATGACCAGCGTCGGCGGCCTGGACAGCACGTACAACTTCGTCGGGATCGTGATGGCGCGCAGCGCTGAGGGCGACGCGGTCGCCGACGCGCTACGTGGCAAGCCGGGGGTGGAGATCATCCAGCAGCCGGCGTTCTGGGACATCCGCGCCGCGGACAAGCTCGAGATCGACTACGACGAGGTCTCCGAGGAGCTCGGCATCGACGTCGACGCCTACACGATCCAGCACGAGATGTCGACGCACTACGGCCGCATGGTCACCACCGACGACAAGCTCATCCTGTTCGGTGACCCCATCGAGGCCATGAACTTCCTCAACGGCGACACCTGAGCCGGCGGCTCAGCACTCCACGTCAGCAGGGCGGCCCGCGGAGTTCGCGGCCGACACCATCGAAACGAATGGACCCATCCATGTACGACTACGTCATCGTCGGCGCCGGCTCGGCCGGCGCCGTGCTCGCCGCCCGCCTCTCCGAGGACCCGTCCGTCACCGTCGCGCTGCTGGAGGCCGGCGGCGCGGACACCGACGACGAGATCCACATCCCCGCCGCTTTCGGCGCCCTGTTCAAGGGCCGCCGCGACTGGGACATGTCGACCGAGCCGGAGCCCGGCCTCGGCGGGCGCCGCGCCTACCTGCCGCGGGCGAAGATGCTCGGCGGCTGCTCATCGATGAACGCGATGGTCTACATGCGCGGCAACCGCGCGGACTACGACGAGTGGGCGGCGATGGGCGCCGAGGGCTGGGGCTACGACGACGTCCTGCCGTACTTCAAGAAGTCCGAGAGCAACGAGCGGGGCGAGGATCAGTTCCACGGCGCCGACGGGCCGCTCCCGGTGAAGGAGTCGCGGTCGATGAACCCGGTCATCGACGCCTTCGTCGAGGCCGCCGCGCAGGCCGGCCACGAGAAGAACCCGGACTTCAACGGCGCGCGTCAGGAGGGCTTCGGCCGCTTCCAGACGACGCAGGAGAACGGCATGCGCGCCAGCACCTCGGTCCGCTTCCTGCATCCGAACATGGGCCGCGAGAACCTCACGATCATCACGGACGCGATGGCGCTGCGGATCCTGTTCGACGGGGACCGCGCGAGCGGCGTGGAGATCGATCACGCCGGCACGATCGAGGAGATCCACGCGTCGCGTGAGGTGATCCTCTCTGCCGGCGCCTACCAGTCCCCGCAACTGCTGATGCTCTCCGGCATCGGCCCGGCTGACGCGCTGCCGCTGTTCGGCATCGAGGTCCGTCAGGACCTGCCGGTCGGTCAGGGCCTGAAGGACCACTGCATGGCGCTGTTCAACTGGAAGGCCGACTACGAGTCCCTCATGACCGCCTTGACGCCGGAGAACGTGGAGCTGCTGCAGACCGAGGGTCGCGGCCCGCTGTCCTCCAACATCGCCGAGGGCGGCGGGTTCATCCGCACCCGCCCGGGCCTCGACGCGCCCGACTGCCAGTTCCACGTCGCCCCCGTGCTCTTCCACGAAGAGGGCCTCGGCGCCGCGGTCGAGCACGGTGTCGCCTTCGGCCCGGGCGTGGTGAAGCCCACGAGCACCGGGTCGGTGACGCTGCGGGCCCCGAGCCCCTATGTCAAGCCGCGCATCCAGCACAACTACCTGACGACCGAGGAGGACCGGGCGACGATCCTCGCCGGCGCCCGCGTGGCGCTGAAGATCGCCGAGCAGGATGCCCTGGGCCCGTTCATCACGGGGCCTTTCAACGCGCCGCCGTCGGACATCTCCGACGAGGACCTGATGACGGTCATCGAGGCGCAGACCCAGACGATCTACCACCCGACCTCGACATGCGCGATCGGCCCGGTCGTGGACTCGCGCCTGCGCGTGCACGGCGTGCAGGGACTCCGGGTGGTCGACGCGTCGATCATGCCGTCGATCGTCCGCGGCAACACGAACGCGCCGACGATCATGATCGGCGAGAAGGCCGCCGACCTGATCAAGGAGGACGCGGCGGCCGCCGCGCCCGCCACGACCGCGACGGCGCAGGGGTAGATCGATGCTCGAGGGCCTGATGCAGCACGACGTGCCGATGAGCCTCCAGCACGCCTTCGGGCGGCTGCACCGGATGCACGGCAGCAGCGGCGAGGTCGTGTCGCTGCGCACCGCCGACGGGAATGTCGACCGGGTCGGCTATCGCGAGATCGGGGACCGATCGCTGCGGCTCGCGTCGGGGCTGACGGCTCTCGGCATCGAGCCGGGCGACCGCGTTGCGACGCTGATGTGGAACAACCACGAGCACATGGAGGCGTACCTGGCCATCCCGTGCATGGGCGCCGTGCTCCACACGCTCAACCTGCGGCTCTTCACCGAGCAGCTCGTCTACATCGTCAACCACGCGCAGGACCGCGTGATCATGATCGAGGACACGCTCATCCCGATGGTCGCCGACATCGTCGACCAACTCCCCGTCGTCGAGCACTGGATCGTCGTCGGCGACGGCGACGCATCGGCTCTCGGCGAGAACGTCATCCGGTACGAGGCGCTGCTCGCCGAGCAGCCGGGCGACTACCGCTTCCCGGTGATCGACGACGACCGCCAGGCTGCAGCCCTCTGCTACACCAGCGGCACCACCGGTAACCCGAAGGGCGTCCTCTACAGCCACCGCAGCGCGCTGCTGCACTCGATGGCCGTCCTCACCGCCGACTGCTTCGGTGTCGGGAAGAGCGACCGGATCCTGCCTGTCGTGCCGATGTTCCACGCGAACGCCTGGGGGCTGATCTACGCCGCCGCGCTCTCCGGCGCGTCGCTGGTGATGCCCGGCCCGTTCCTCAAGGCGCCGTCGCTCGCGCATCTCATCGTCAGCGAGCGGTGCACGGTCGCCGGTGCCGTGCCCACTCTGTGGATGGATCTTCTCCGCTACGCCGACGAGCACAAGCCCGACCTCACCAGCCTGCGGATCGTCCCGTGCGGCGGCGCTGCCGTCCCGCGGTCGCTGATGGAGGCATTCCAGGAGCGCCATGGCGTGCGGATCGTCCAGGCGTGGGGCATGACCGAGACCAGCCCGCTCGGGTCGGTCGCGATTCCGCCGGAGCAGCTCGAAGGCGAGGAGCACTGGCGCTACCGCACGAGCCAGGGCCAGGTCGCGCCGCTCGTCGAGGTCCGCATCATCGGTGAGGACGGGACCGAGCAGCCGTGGGACGGTGAGGCGACCGGCGAGATCCAGATCCGCGGGCAGTGGATCGCCTCCGCGTACTACGAAGACGACGCATCTGCGGAGAAGTTCCAGGACGGCTGGCTGCGCACCGGCGACGTCGCCGCCATCTCGCCCGACGGCTACATCTTCATCACCGACCGCTCCAAGGACGTCATCAAGTCCGGCGGGGAGTGGATCAGCTCGGTCGAGCTCGAGAACGAGCTGATGGGCCACCCCAACGTGCGGGAGGCGGCCGTCATCGCCAAGCCCGACGACCGCTTCACCGAGCGGCCCCTGGCCTGCGTCGTGATCGAGGGCGAGACGAGCGCCGAGGAGCTCCTCGCGTTCCTCGATGGCAAGGTCGCGCGCTGGTGGATCCCTGACGAGGTCGCGTTCATCGACGAGGTCCCCAAGACGAGCGTCGGCAAGTTCGATAAGAAGCGCCTCCGTCAGCAGCTGGCGGACGGTGAGCTCACCGACCGCCACACCGTCGACCGGCAAGCGGCGCCGGCCGCGTCCTCAGGAGGACCTCGATGACCAACACCGTCACCGCCGCGAATGCGCGCCGCGCGATCTACGACGACGACCACGAGGACTTTCGCGACTCGTTCCGCCGGTTCCTCGCCAAGGAGATCGTCCCGCACTTCGAGGAGTGGGAGCGGGACGGCATCGTCCCGCGCGAGTTCTACGCGCTCGCCGGCGCGAATGGATTCCTGGGCATGCAGGCGCCGGAGGAGTACGGCGGCGCCGGTGTCGGTGACGACTTCCGGTTCAACGCGATCATCACCGAGGAGACCTGCGCTGCGGGCCTCGGTGGGTTCGCGCTCGGCATCGGCCTGCACAACGACGTCTGCTTGCCCTACTTCCTCGACTACTGCAACGAGGAGCAGAAGCAGCGCTGGCTTCCGGGCATCGTCAGCGGTGAGCTGATCACCGCGATCGCGATGACCGAGCCGGGCACCGGCAGCGACCTGGCCGGTATCCGCACCAAGGCGATCAAGCAGAACGACGGCTCCTACCTGATGGACGGTGCGAAGACGTTCATCACCAACGGGATCAACGCCGACCTCATCGTCACCGCGGCGAAGACCGACCCGACGGAGCGCCATCGCGGTCTGTCGATCTTCGTGATCGAGCGGGACACCCCGGGGTTCGAGCGCGGCCGCAACCTGGAGAAGGTCGGTATGCATTCGCAGGACACGGCCGAGCTGTTCTTCGACTCCGCCCGGGTCCCCGCCGAGAACCTCCTGCGCAGCGAGGGTGATGGGTTCAAGTGCCTGGTCTCGAACCTCGCCCAGGAACGGCTCTCGATCGCGCTCACCGGCGTCGCCGTCGCCGAGGCCGCGCTCGCCGCGACGGTTACCTACGTCGGAGAGCGGTGCGCGTTCGGACAGCCGATCGCGGCGAACCAGGTCGTGCGTCACATGCTCGCCGACTGCCGGGCAGAGATCGACTGCGCCCAGGCGTTCGTGGACCAGTGCACCCGCGAGCTCGGCGAGCGCACCCTGACGCCGGAACGCGCAGCGTCGGCGAAGCTCATCTGCACCGAGCTGCAGGGCCGGGTCACCGACCGCTGTGTGCAGCTCCACGGCGGTTACGGCTACATGACCGAGTACGCCGTCGGCCGCATGTATGCGGACGCGCGCGTCTCCCGGATCTACGGTGGGGCGAACGAGATCATGAAGGAGATCATCAGCAAGGGGATGGGCGTTGGCTGACGCGTACCGGTCGGTCTTCCATCCCGGCCTCTTCGACGGGCAGACGATCATCGTCACGGGCGGCGGCAGCGGAATCGGCCGCTGCATCGCCCACGAGCTCGCCAGCCTCGGTGCCACCATCGCGATCACCGGCCGCCGCCTTGATCGCCTCCAGGCAGTCGCCGCTGAGATCGAGGACGTCGGCGGGTCGGTCAGCTGCCACGCCTTCGACATCCGCGACGAGGAAGCCGTCACCGGCGCGATCGCCGCGGCCCTCGAGATCCACGGACCGATCAGTGGACTGGTCAACAACGCAGGAGGCCAATACCCATCACCGGTCGAGGACCTCTCGCTCAAGGGCTGGGACGCAGTCATCCGCACCAACCTGACCGGCGGGTTCCTGATGGCGCGTGAGCTCTACCGGCAATCGATGGCCGATCACGGCGGCGCGATCGTGAACATCATCGCCGACATGTGGAGCGGGATGCCGACGATGGCTCACTCGGGCGCAGCCCGCGCGGGCATGCTGAACCTGACCGAAACGATGGCCTGCGAATGGGGGCATGCCGCCGTGCGGGTGAACGCGGTCGCCCCGGGATGGATCGCCTCGAGCGGTTTCGACACCTACGACGAGCCGATGCAGGCCCAGCTCCGCCAGCTCAAGAACGAGATACCGCTCGGCCGGTACGGAAACGAAGCCGAGGTCTCGGCTGCGGTGACGTTCCTGCTCACGCCCGGGGCGGCGTTCGTCTCCGGCTCGTGCATCAGGGTCGACGGCGCGGTCCCGAACCACCGACACACCTGGACGACCCGGCCCTCGGACCGGTCGGTGGCGTACGACGGCTTTCCACTGGCCGAGTTGCCCGACTGCCTGCGCTGAGCGCCCGCCTATTGGAGGACGCCGGCAGCGGTCAGCTGCGCACACTCGGCGTCCGAGGCGCCGAGCCAGGCAGACATCACCTCCGCTGAGTGCTCGCCCAGGCGTGGCGGCGGTCGATCGGCGATCAGGCGCCTCCCGTCGAGTCGGAACGGGCCCGCCGCCATTTCGACGCTCTGCCCGGCCAGCCGGCGCTCCTCATAGATCGCGCCGCTCGAGCGCGTGTGGGGATCAGCCGCTACCGCGTCGAGATCGGCGGTCACGCAGCAGAGCACCCCGACGGTCTGAAGCCGCGCACAAACGTCGGCACACGTCCGCGTCGACAGCGCGCCTTGGAGCGCGGAACGGACGGGTGGATAGTCGGCAAGCCGCTGATCGTTGCCGGCCAGCGCGGGGTCCGCGCCGAGGTCGGGAAGGCCCAGTGCCTCGCACAGCAGCGTCCACCGGCGGCGATCCCAGACGGCGAGGACGACGAAGCCGTCCGCGGCCGCGAACTGGTCGGCGAGCAATGGGTGACTGCGGTTCCCGAGCCGCGGCGGACTCGCGCCCTGCGCCGAGCGCAGGGTGACGAAGCCCGCGTTGTAGAGAAGCCCGAGATCGAACAGCGAGATCGACACGGGCCGTGACCCCAGCCCGCGCTCCCGGCCGAGCAGCGCGGCGACGCTCGCGCCCGCCGCTGCTAAGCCCGCGCCAACATCGATCACCTGCGAGCCGGCGCGCATCGGCACCCCGTCCGGGTCGCCGGTCAGCGCCGACATGCCGGTCATCGCCTGGATCATCGAGTCCAGCGCCGGGCGCCCGGCGTACGCGCCCTCCGGCCCGAAGGCGGAGATCGTGCAGGTGACCGCGGTCGACCCCGCCTCTGACAGCGCTCGGCGGCTGAGCCCCAACGCGGTCGCCACGTCGTCACGCTGGTTGTGGACCACGAGGTCGCTCGCCGCTGCGAGCCTCGCGACGATCGCGCGACCGGGTTCGGACGTGTAGTCGACCGCGATGCTCTGCTTCCCGCGGTTCGCGGCGATGAACAGCGCCGACAGCCCGTCGGAGACGCGTCCGCCGCCCATCTCGCGGGTCGGGTCACCGACGCGAGGCTCCACCTTCACCACCTCCGCGCCCCAGTCGGCGAGCAGCGAGCAACAGACCGGACCAGCCAGAAAGGTGCTCGCGTCGAGCACGCGCAGGCCTCCGAGCGGAGCGCCGGATCCTGCTGGCGGCGGTGTCATCTCAGTCAGTGTGTAGGGGCTGCACATCGGCCGGGAAGGCCGAGGCGAGACGCTCGATCACCTGCTCCAGCACCGTGCACGCCGCCGATGGCGTGCCGAACAGCATGCGCAGCTGCGCCTCGACGGCAACGGCCACGGAGTGCGGTGTCACCTGCGTGTCCCCAGCTATCCATGTGCGCATCGTCGCCGACTCGAACAGCTCCTCGCCGATCAGGTCGCGGAGCAGCACCAGCTCCGAAACGGTGAGCACCGCACGCCCGCGCACGGGCAGCACGCCGTCGATCAGATCATCGAAGTCGTCGTCATCCATGTGGTCTGCTCCTCGACTCGTCGCGCCGACGGTGTCATGCCATCTGGGTCATGAGCGCAACGCCGGCGTGCTCGAGCTCGCCGACCTGCCGCGCGAGCGCGATGCCGTCTCGGTGCGAGCCGGTCTTCGCGCAGTCCCCGAGTGCGACCCATGCGGCGGAGAGCCGGTCGTAGTGGTCGGCGAGGGCACGGAGTGACGAGTCGTCGAGGAGCTCGCCGGCCTCGCGCAGAAAACCCGCGTGGAGCGAGCGGAACATCGCGCCCCCGGTGCCGGCCTTCACGATGAACACCCAGAGGCCTGACATCGCGGCGGGCAGCAGGGCGTCGGGGAGGTCGTCGGGCCAGCGCTCGTAACCCGACACGAAGGCGTCGACGCCCGCCAGCCCGGATGCGCCCGGCAGGTCGCCGACGCTGACGACCGCGCCGGTCATGTTGTCCACGGCGCGCGTCAGCGCCCGGGTGACAGCAACCCGGAGGTCGGGAAGCTGATCAGGCCAGCGGTAGACGTACGTCGCGTTGCGGTTGGGGCTCGGGAACCCGCTCGACGTGCGCGCGGCGGCGAGGGACTTCAGCGAGCAGGCCACCAGCTCGTCGCGATCGTTGTCCGCAATCCAGACGACGCCCGCTTCGGGGTCGTGGCGTACCACGAGTATCGCGTGGCGGGTGTTGCTCATCTTCACCCGGAGGTATTCGAGCTCGGCGATGTCGGCCCGCACCATCGCGGGGCGGCCTGCAGCGAGCTGCTCGCTCGCCCATGCCCAGCCCTGCTCGGCGTCGTCGCTCTCCTTCACCTCGAGATCGGCGTCGAGCACGTCGGCGATGTCGCGTTCCAGGTCATCGGTGCGGCCGACGAGGTAGAAGGGAGGCGCCCAGCTCGGGTCCGGTGCGTAGAAGAAGCCCAGTCCGCCAGCGAGCCCGAAGACCATCTCCTCGGTGAGCGGTCCGCGTCCGTAGTCGAGTCCCTCGAACTCGAGCAAGTCGCGCAACGATCCCGAGCCGCAATGGCCGGCACGCCGGTGCGCGAACGACATGGTGCTGGTCATCGGCGAAGCATACGCAACTTCGTATCCGATCGGTGACATTTGACTGATGGATGGTGGGGCAGCCGTGGGCTCGGAGCTGCCGGAGGGCGGCGCGGTACGGTACGGCGATGAAAGAGCGGACAGCGTCCGGCGTGCCGGCGCCGGCCCAGCTGACGCCGAAGGGCGACTATCGGGCGGCGTCTATCCTGCAGGCTGCGACAGCCGTCCTGGCCCGCGACGGTTTCGGCGGCGCCACGCTCGGCCGGATCGCGACGGAGGCCGGGGCGCAGAAGCGCAGCGTGCTCTACTACTTTGGCAGCCGGGAGCAGCTTCTCGTCCGGGTCGTCCACAGCCTCGGCAATCAGATCGCTGAGACGGTGCGGGCGGACATGCCCGCGATGGAGGATCCCCGTGAGCTGCTCGATGCGATCGTGAGCTCCACGTGGGCCGGGGTTACGTCCGACCCGCAGCTCGTCCGCGCGTACTTCGCGTTGGTCGCCGGGGACACGGAGGCGGGCGAGATCGACGACGCGCTCGTCACGATCAAGGACATCTACCGGTCGCTGCTCCGGGATCAGATGCTCGCGCTCCAGGCGGCCGGGTGGCAGCTCCGCGGAGACGTGGACGTCTCCGCCTCGGCGCTGTTTGCGATGCTCCGCGGGCTCCTCCTGCAGTGGCTCGAGGAAGGTGACGTCGCGCTGTCCGGTGGGGGGCTCGCGCAGTTCAGGGGGCTCGTCATCGCGCAGTTCCATCAATCGAATTAAAAAATCTCCGATCGGTTACAAATGGTGTACCGTCGTCGCATGAGCAATGCACGGCGGGGTCGGCAGTTGTCGTCGGTGAGCGCGAACTCGCGCTCACCCCGCGCGGCGACACCGCGCGGCCAGAGGTGCGACGGGGAGGCCCACGCGACGGCGCATGCCGGAGCGCTGAGTGCGCTTGACGCACGCCTGGGCCTGGCCTTGAGCGCGTCGGACCTGTACGACCTGGCGCTCCGGACGGTCCGCCGGGCGCACCCGTCCGCGTGCACGGTCTTGCTCGAGGTCGATGCCGAGCGCCTGGCCAGCTGCCGCAGCGATGCCGTGCCCACGTCCGGCTGCAGCCGGCAGCTTGTCGATCGTGTCGCCGCCGAGTCTTTGGCTCTCGGCGCTGATGACCACTGGGTCATCAGCCACGGCCGACACGACGGCATCGACCCTCTCGAGACGCTCCTCGAGAGCCGCCTTGACCTGAGTGGACTGGTCGTCGGCCGGGTGCGGCTCGACGGCGCGGTGATCGCGCTGCTGGTGCTGCACCTCTCACCCGGCCTGCAGCTCGACCGGGACCGAGACTTCGTCGACGGGGTCGCGGAGCGTGTCTCGGCTCGGATGGACGCTGCCATGGACTCGTTCTGGGCGAGCGTCACGGGTAAGGCCACCCACCCCGTGGAGGTCAGCTGACTCTGTCGGCTGGTGGCGCCGGTCCGTCGGCGGCCGAGTTGCGCGCGACCGCCCTAACGCGGACTGATCCTGCGCCGAGCCCGGGCCGCCGATCCGACGGACGCCGTTGGCTATAGCTCCGAGGACCACAAGCGTGCCCTCTCTCCGCATACGACTCGAGCCGATCGTTTCCGGGACACTGGAGCACGGAAGACCGGTCCGCACGAGCATGCCGCCCTGGACCGCGCTGCGCCGTGACCGACGGGGGCCGATGCGCAGCGCGCGATGAGGTCCGAGCGCCAGCCTGGCGCCGGACTCGGTTCTGCGTCGCACGACCAGGCGGTCGTCGATAGACACGAAGACGACGCCTCCGTCGACGCCCGCCGGCCGGCCACCCGGAAGCGCGGCCAGCCGGGAGCAGGGCACTGGGTCGGGCCCGGCCGGACTCGTCCTTCGGGACTGAGTGGCGTCCGGATGCTCGTTATCCGATCCGTCCGGCCTTCACGTCGGCGAGCCACGTGTTCGTGAACTCGTTGATGGCGTCGATGTCGACAGTGCTGCAGGTGAGCTCGCGGCGCGCGGTGACGGCGCGGACCGCGGCTTGCTGTTTGGCCAGCGGGGCGCCGACGGTGGGGCGGCTGGTCCCCTGAGACCAGTTCGCGGAGCGCCTGGATGTCGGCCGCCGGGAGGGTGGGCTTGTAGCGGATGGCGACGTAGCCGTCGGTGAGGACGTGGACGATGTCCACGCCGTCGACGTCGGCGCCGGGCTCCTGGAACTTCTGGTCGGGGTGGTTGCCGCCGGCGAACGTCGGCGGGTCGATTGGCTCCTGTGTGCAGGCGCTTGCCTTGCGGGCGACAATGACTGGCTCGGCGTCGGCGCTGGATCCGTCGCTGGCGGGAATCGCGAGGACGACGGCGGCCATCATGCCAACGGCCGCCAGGAGCGTGCCGGCGATCTGCAGGGAGTGCGGCGGCCGAGCGTGGACGAGCCGCAGGGCGACCCAGCCGACCGCCACCACCAGCGCGATGACTGCGAGTTGGCCGATCTCGATGCCGACGTTGAACGCGATCGTCTTCGGGAGGATGCCGTCGTCGGGGAGTCCCGCGTCCTGCAGCCGAGTGGAGAGGCCGAGGCCGTGGATCAGGCCGAACCCGAAGACTGCGCCAAACACGGGGTTCCAGTTCTCGGGGCGGCCGTAGATGCCGCGCACGCCGACGTAGACGAGGCTGAGGGCGATGAAGACGTCGACGAGGGTGGCGTTCAGTTGCCATCCGGCGAGCGTCGCGAGGATCAGGGTGGTGGAGTGGCCGGCGGCGAACGTGGAGATCAGCTTGACCGCCCGGCGGGGCTCGGCGGCGATGACGACGATCCCGATGATGAACAGCAGGTGGTCCCAGCCGAGGGCCATGTGCTCGATGCCGAGCGGGACGAACCCGAGCGTGGACGTCTCCCGGGCGGCGAGGCCGTCCAGGCCGTGCGCGTGGGCGGCGGCGGGCGCG
The DNA here is from genome assembly GCF_040581415.1 of Paraconexibacter sp. AEG42_29. NCBI lineage: Bacteria > Bacillati > Actinomycetota > Thermoleophilia > Solirubrobacterales > Paraconexibacteraceae > Paraconexibacter > Paraconexibacter sp. AEG42_29. The sequence goes on from NZ_CP114014.1 coordinate 816,039, forward strand.
GCCAGCGCGGCGATCAGCGCGGCGCACGCGGAGATTTGCGCGCGGGTGGTGGTGGGGCTGGGTACGGCACGGCCAGTCCGCGACTTGCGGGTCATGTGTTCTCCTAGCGAAAGAATGGTCTGCGACGGGCGCGCGCACGCGTCGCCCTCAGGGCGGGTGCGGCGGACGGAGTCGGTCGGGTCTCAGGCCCGGGGCGGGCCGCGACCGGCGAGGTTCGCCGCCAGCGGGGCGCGGAGCAGCGGCACCGCCGCGACGGCGGCGGCCAGGCACGGAGTGCCGGGAAGAATCAGGCCGGGGTCGACCCGGACACGGACCGGCGCCGTGTCCTCCAGGCGCCGCGCTACCCGCACGCCGACGGTGAGGAGTGCCCCGACCGCTGCGGCGAGCGGGACGGAGATCGCGCCGCCCTGGCCGAACACGCCGGCGAGTCCGTCGGGGTGGGCCGGGGACGCCAGCCCCTCGGCGAGTTCCTGGATGGTGAAGATCAGCAGGAGCCCGGCGCTCATCAGCGGCCACACGCGCCTCACACGGGCGTACTGCTCGCGCCCTGCGGGCGCCGGGGCGGCCGCGGTGACCCACCGGGCGAGGCCGAGCGCGGCGAGCATGCCGATGAGCGGCGCGAGGACCGCGAGGTAGCCGTGACCGTGTTCGCCCGCCTCGTCGCTCGAGGGGGCGGCGAGGGCGTAGCGCAGCTGGTGCAGGGCGAGAGCCCCGACGAGCAGCAGCACTGCGGTGCGCACGGAAGACGGGCTGATCACACCGGCGAAGGATCGACGACGATCGGCCCCGCTGCGCGAACGGTGTGAGCCCGCATCAGCGCCCGTGGCCGCCCGTCGCTTCGGCGACGGCGTGCCCCGGGTGGCCCTTGATCGTCTGGATCGACTGCCAGGTGATTCGCAGGATCACGAGCGTGATGACCAGGCCGATGAGCGGATCCCCGAGCGGGAACCCCGCCGCGACAACGGCAGCGCTGGCGATCACCGACAAGCTCACCCACCCGTCGACGCGGGCGTGGTTGCCGTCCGCGACGAGCGCCGGGCTGTCCAGCCGGCGGCCGGCCCGCAGGCGGACCTGCGCGGCGATCTCGTTGCCGGCGAACCCGATGGCTCCGGCAGCCGCGAGGGCCCAAAGGTGGTCGAGGTTCTGGGGATCCAGCAGCCGGACGACCGCCTCGACCCCAGCGACGCAGGCGCTGAGGAAGATCGTCGCAACGACGAAGTAGCCCGCGCGCTTCTCCGCGACCAGCGACCGCATCCAGAACGCGATCGCCAGCGGCACCGCGGTCAGCGCGTCCCCGAAGTTGTGGATCAGATCGGCCAGCAGCGCCACACTCCCGGTCACCACGAACACCACCGACTGAAGCGCGGCTGTGATCAGGAGGACCAGCAGACTCCAGCCCACCGCCCGCAGTCCTTCCCGGGAGCGGACGATCGACCGCTCCACCAGGCCATGGCTGTGCCCATGCCCAGACGCGTGGTGCGAGTGGCCGTGAGCGCTCATGACGCCGCCGCCCCGAGATCGGCCGCCGCGTGCGAGAGATGCTGAACGTGGAAGATCGCCTGATCCAGGAGCTCGGCGACGTGCGAGTCGTGCAGCGAGTAGATCACGCGCCTGCCGTCACGCTCACCGACGACGAACCCGAGCTGCCGCAGCGTGCGCAGCTGATGGGACACCGCCGAGGACTCCATCCCGACCGCGTCCGCCAGCACCTGGACGGAGCACGGGCCCTCCCGCAGACGGCCGAGGATCTGCACCCGGCTGGGTGTGGCGAGCATTTGCATCTGGTCAGCGACGAGCCGCGCGAGACGCGCATCGATCCGCGCCGGGGCGATGTGTCCCTTGCTCATCAGAACACATGATAGGTCATTCAGGATTTCTCCCTTAGCCGCAGGTCGTCCGTGAGACCGCGATCCGACGACGCTCAAGAAGCAGGACGCGCGGCCGATGCTGTGGGAATGGGAACGACCGTGGACACCGCCGCGTCGGACGGCGGCGTGACGGAGGGGACGCGCGAGGGCGCGGTGCGGCTGCTGACGCGGCCGGAGCTGGTCGAGGACTACGAGCGGCTGGAGGCTGAGTGCCGGCGGTTTCGCACGGCGTTTGAGAGCGCGGCGGCGGGTTCGGCGATCGCCACGCCGGACGGGGTCCTCGTCGAGGTGAACGAGACGTACGCGGCGCTCGTAGGGCGTTCGGCCGAGGAGCTGGTCGGGACGCGGGTCGCCGCGCTCACCCATCCAGAGGATCTCGCCGCGACGGCCGCGTACTTCCGTGCGTGTCTGGCCGGCGGGCCGGCCCGCGACCAGTTGGAGAAGCGGTTCGTGCGGCCTGACGGCACGGTCGTACCCGTGCTGGTCTCGGCGGCGCTCGTGCGCGACGAGCAGGGCGCGCCGGCGTACGTGACGGCGCAGGTCATCGATCTGTCGGCGCGCATGTCCGCCGAGGACGAGGCTCGCGCGGCGCGGCAGCGGCAGCGGCTGATCCTCGCAAGCCTGCCCGGCACCGTCGTGGCGCTCTACGACAGCGACCTGCGCGTCGTCGAGACCGAGGGTCTGGGAGCGGACAATCCGGCCGGCCACACCGACACGTCCGTTCGCGGCGCGCTGCTGGCGGAGTTCTTGACGGCGGACGACTTCGCCATCGTCGAGCCGCAGATACGTGCCGCCCTGGCCGGCGGGACGGGCCGTGCCGAGCTCAACACCGCGGCCGGCCGGGAGTTCGAGATGGAGGCCGCGCCGTTCGTTGAAGGCGGTCGCGTTTCCGGCGTGCTTACCGTCTGGCGCGACGTGACCGTTCGCAACGACGCCGAGCGGGGCCGGCGGGACGCCGACCGTCAGCTGCGTGCCGCGTTCGACGACGCCCCGATCGGCATGGCGATGGTCGGCCTCGACGGTCGGTTCACCCGCTGCAACGCGGCGATCTGCGCGATCACGGGACGCTCCGCGATCGAGCTTGCGCGGCTTGGGCCGTTCGCGTTCGTCCACCCTGATGACGTGCCGGCGGTCGCGGCCCGGTTCACGTCTCTGGGGTCGGAGACCGACGCGTTGACGATCGAGCACCGGATCCTCCACGCATCCGGTCGCACGGTGTGGGTCCAGGCGCAGGTGACGCTGATGCGCGACGACGAGGAGCGGCCGCTGTACGCGCTCGCCCAGGTCACCGACGTGTCTGACCGCAGGGTCTTCGAGGACCGCCTGCGGCACATGGCGGACCATGATTCGCTTACCGGTCTGCTGAACCGCCGGAGCTTCGAGGTCGCGCTGGAGTCCCACCTGCAGCGCGCCGACGATGGTCCCGCGAGCGGGGCACTGATGGTCCTCGACGTCGATCAGTTCAAGACGGTCAACGACACCCTCGGGCACCGTGCGGGTGATGAGCTGATCCTGCGGCTCGCGACCGTCCTCACCTCGATCGTGCGGCAGAACGACGTGCTTGCCCGGATGGGCGGTGACGAGTTCGCCGTGCTCCTGCCTCATGCCGATCGGCAGGCGGCGCAGAACGTCGCGGACAAGCTGCTGGGCGCGATCCGCGGCGACGAGCAGCTGCTCCTCGGCGCCAGGCGTCGGTCGGTCACGGTCAGCGTCGGCGTCTGCCTCCTGGACGAAGCCGGTGCGGCGGACGCCGACGACCTGGTCGTGCGCGCCGACCTGGCGATGTACAGCGCCAAGGACGCAGGCCGCGACCGCGTCGTGTTCTGGACCGAGGAGGACCGAGAGGGCCGGGCACCGACACGACTGAGCTGGCCGCAGCGCATCAGCCGCGCCATCGACGGCGGCGGACTCGCGCTCGAAGCTCAGCCGATCCGCAACCTCCGCACCGAGACGATCGACCGCTACGAGCTGCTCGTACGCATGCTCGGCCACGACGGGGACCTGATCCCGCCGGCCGCGTTCCTGCAGGTCGCCGAGCGCGGCGGAATGGTCACGCGGATCGATCGCTGGGTGACCGAGCAGGCCGTCGCGCTGCTGTCGCGGACCAGCGGCTGGCCGGCCCCGCCCGTCCTGGAGGTCAACCTCTCAGGTCAGTCGGTCGGGGACGCCGGGCTGCTCGCGCAGATCGAGGCGCTGCTCCGCGCGCATCCCGACGTGGACCCGGCCCGCCTGGTGTTCGAAGTGACCGAGACGGCTGCCGTCGCGGACATCCTGCGGGCGCGTGCGTTCGCGCAGCGGCTCAGCGACCTCGGGTGCGGGCTGGCGCTCGACGACTTCGGCTCCGGGTTCGGGTCGCTCTACTACCTCAAGCACCTGCCCTTCGACTACCTGAAGATTGACGGCGAGTTCGTCGCCCGCTGCGCGACCGACCGCACCGATCAGCTGATCGTCGAGTCCGCCGTCCGCCTGGCCCAGGGCCTCGGCAAGGAGACGATCGCCGAGTTCGTCGGCGACCGCACGACGCAGCGCATGCTCCGCGCCCTCGGCGTCGACCACGCCCAAGGGTTCTTCGTCGGCCGGCCCGCACCCGTCGACCAAGTGCTCCCGTCCGCCCGATGAGATCGGCCTCAACACAAGGCTCACCCTGAGTGGTCCAGGATCGCACCTCGAAGGAGTGCGTTGCTCGCCCTCGCGGCCTCACCGATCCGGGCTGGTCGTCGACAGCGTCGACGCGGGCGGACCGGCCGCCGCAGCCGGGCTGCTGCACCGTCGACGTGCTCGTCCGCCCCCCGTGGCCGACGCGAGCTTCGCTCGGTCGCCGCACCGGCGGACGCGGCCAACGGTCGCCTGCGCGTGCGTGTCGTCCGTGGCACGGAGGAGCAGCGTGCCGTGGTTGTGCACTTCGAAGCGGCAGCAGGCGAACCAGCTAAGGCCCGTCAAACGCGGCTGTGGGTTGGTGCGCGCGTGGCCAGGGTATCCCGCGCGCGAGCGGCCAGATCGGCGACACGCACCTCGGCGTCGAAGCCTCTGTTCGTGGGCTGCCAGCGCATCGAAGTCCGGACAACAAAAGCGAGGTCTCTGCCAGAGAGACATGTAGATGGCAGTTCCAGCACGAGACAGCTCTGAGTCCTACGAGGACTACTACCGCAGGAACGCAGACCAGTTCACGGCGTTCTTGCGGCGGACCCTGGGTCGCCAGGGTGAGGACGTCGGTGGCCGGGTAGCGGTGGCCGATACGCTGCAGGAGGCGATGCTCATCGCTCACACGCGGTGGCCGGAGCTCGCGCGGGTGGAGTCTGATGAGCGCGATCGTTGCGTGTATCGGTGCTTGCGTGATGCGGCCGGGGAGGCGCTGCGCCGTGAACACGGTCGGCTTGCGAAGGAGCACGGCCGGCCGCGGGTGGTGGCGTTCGACTTCGGGCTGCTCCATGAGCGCGACGACGATGTGACCTCGGCGCGTGAACGTGAACTCACGACCGCGGTGCTGGGCTCGATGGCGGCCGACGTTGCCGCGGCGGGACAGTCGGGAAGCCGCCGCGAGCTGCTGGATCGAGCCGTACTGCTTGCGGGTTTGCGGGCGCTGAGCGAGCGCGAGGTGATCGTTCTGATCGCCGTTGACCACATGGGCTGGGAGCAGGACGAGCTGGCTGAGCATCTAGAGCTTGCGAGCGTGGCGCTGCGCACGGTGCTGTTCGAGGCGCGCCGCGTGTTCTACGGGGTGGTGCGGCACGCTGCCGGGATCGAGCTTGATGAGGAGGAACGTGCGCGGCTTCACGCCTACCAGGCGGGCGAGCTCGCCGGTCGGGAGCGGCGGGTCGCCCGGCGGCATTTGCAGCATTGCGAGGCGTGCCAGGGCCTGGTACGCGAGATGGACCGGTTCGGCGGTGGGGCGCAGTATGCGCTGGCGCCGCTGCCGTTTGTGTTCGGCGCGAGCGCATTGGCGCGGCGGGCGCCCGCGAAGGGCACGGCGGGTGGGGCGGCGGCTGGGCTGGGGTTGCTCGGTCAGGCGGGGGCGGCGAAGGCGCTCGGCGTGACGGTTGCATTTCTCAGCGTCGGCGCGGGAGTGAGCGGCTGGCTCGCTGAGCGGGCGCCGGCGCCGCCACCTGGTCGCGCGGAGTGGGGCGCGACGCTCGGGGTCAGCTCGTCGCTCGGCACGATCACGGCCGGACTCCCAGCGCCACGCTCGACCAGGCCGAAGGTGGCGACGCCCGGGCCCTCCAAGCGCAAGACCACCAAGCGGAAGACGACCCGGCGATCGAAGCGCACGGTGCGCGCGTCCGCGGCGCCGTCCCCGGAAGGCGCGGCGGCCGCGCCCGCGGCGGCGCAGGAAACGGCGCCGGTCGTGCCGGTGCCTCCGGCTGCAGCGGCGCCTGCTACTACCCCGCCGGCGCCCGCGAGCAACGGGACGGCAAGCAGTTCAGGCGGCAGTTCATCGAAATCGACCGGCGGCGGTAGCGCGACCGGTGGGGGTGAGTTCTTTGCGGGCTAGGACGAGGGCGCTCGTGGCGACCGCGGCGGCACCGATCGCGGCGATGATGATGTGCGCGAGCTCTTGGGCAGGCACCTACGATGTGCCGGCCTGTGACGCGGCTGCGGGCGCGAACGGGTCGTGGACGACGAGCGAGACGATCTACACCACCGCCTACGTGCAGTGCCCGTCAAACGGCGATCCGCTCCGTGGCCTGGTCGCACGTAACGCGGTGCAGCCTGGGCTCTCCTCGGGGAACCTGGCCGCCGCCTTGCAGTTCACGGCGCCGGCGGGCACGTCGATCGTCGGTATCCGTGCGACGGGCGACTTCTACGCAGCCGACTCCACGTGGGGTGCGGCGCTGGGCACGGGTTCGCAGGTGCTGCGCGGGTGCGGGGTGGGCAGCCTGCCCGGGTGCGCGCGGGCGATCAGTGATGAGTGGGTTGATGTGCCGCGTGCCAATGCGCTGCTGATCGCGGTGAACTGCCCTGGCACGAACTGCTCGCTGGAAGGCAGTGATGCCGCGCACAACTACCTCAGGGCACGCGCGCGTCTCACGTCCGCGGTGGTGCGGATCGAGGACAACGGCGCCCCTGCTGTTGCCTCCGCCCGCGGCGAGCTGTGGACCGACGGCTGGAAACGTGGCACTGCGTCGGTCTCGTTCGACGCATCAGACGCGTCGGGGATTCGGCAGACCGCGCTACTGGTGGACGGCGAGACCGTGGCAAGCCGTGGTCACGCGTGCGACGCGACGTTGCCCGCCCCCTGCGCGCAGGGGGGCGACTCGTTGGCGTTCAGCACCAACTCGCTCAAGGACGGAAGCCACTCCGCGGTGATCCAGGCGGTGGACTCGGCCGGGAACCCGTCGACTCTGACGAGGACCGTCCTCGTCGACAACACGCCGCCAGGTTCGCCGCAGGAGCTCAAAAACGAGGGTGGTGACGGCTGGCATCCGGCGAACGCGTTCTCGGTGACGTGGACGAACCCGAAGGTCGATGGTGCGCCGGTCGGGGGCGCCGTGTGGCAGATCTGCCCGGTGGGCAACGCCGGCGCCTGTGTCGACGGCGAGATGGCGGGTGACCGGATCACGGCGTTGCGGGATCTGAAGGTCCGCGGCGCCGGTGACTTTGAGCTGCGGCTGCGGCTGCGTGACGCGGCGGGGAACATCAGCGACGCAAACTCTCCTGCCGTCGCTCGCCTGCGCTTGGATGACGAAGCACCCGCGGTCGTGTTCCTGCCGCGGGATCCGGCTGACCCAGCGACGGTTCGGATGCGGGCGACGGACGCCGTGAGCGGTATCGCGTCAGGCGCCGTGGAGATCAAGCCCCTGGGCTCCGAGACGTGGACGTCGGTCCCCGCGCAGCTTGCGGACGGACAGCTCGTCGCGTCGCTCCCGGACGAGACGTTGGCGGACGGTGCCTACGACCTACGGGGTCGCGCGGTGGACCAGGCCGGCAACGAGCGGAGCACCACGACCCTCGAGGGCGGCGAGCCGATGACGGTGACGCTGCCCGTCCGGGCCAAGACGAGGCTGACCGGCGGGCTCGCCCGTGCGGTGCGTCGCAAGGGCAAGCGCGTGACGGTGCTCGCCTCGTCGGTTCGCGCGGGCTTCAGCCGGCGCGTCAGGCTCCGCGGCCGCCTGGTCGACGCGTCGGGACAGCCGATGGCGGGTACCGGGGTGCAGGTGCTGGAGCGGACGGCGCTGCCGGGCCGGCCGTGGCGACAGCTCCGTACGCTCACGACCGGCAAGGGCGGCACGTGGTCTTTCCGGGCGGCCGCGAAGCGTCCCTCCCGGACCGTGAGGTTCCGTTACCCCGGGACGCCGACGGTGCGCCCGTCGCAGATCGATGTGGCGTTGAAGGTCGCCGCTCGGGCGACGATCCGCCCGAGCAGCCGCATTGTCCGGCTCGGGAGCAGCGTGCGGTTCAGCGGCGTGCTCCTGGGCGGGCACATTCCCGCGTCGGGGAAGGTGCTGCAGCTGCAGGCCAAGGTCAACGGTCGCTGGCAGGTGTTCGCCAACCCGCGCACCAACTCCCGCGGCCGGTGGTCGCGGCTCTACCGCTTTATCGGCCGGTACCGATCTGCGACGTTCCAGTTTCGGGTGCGCGTCCCGCGTGACCCGGCCTATCCCTTCGCGGCCGGCGTCTCGCCGGCGACCCGCGTCCTGGTCCGAGGCCCCTGAACCACCATCGATGACGGAAAGATGAACTGCATGCGCCTTCCTAGCTTGTCCTATGCGAACGTCGTCTCGAGCGTGGCGCTGTTCGCCGCGCTCGGCGGCGTCTCCTACGCCGCCGCGACGCTGCCGCGCAACAGCGTCGGCGCAAACCAGATCCGCCCCGGCGCGGTGGGAACGAGCGAGCTCAAGAATGGCGCGATCCGCCTGCCGGACATCGCCACCAGCACCCGCAGGAGCCTGCGGGGAGCCGCGGGGCCCGCGGGACCGACCGGCCCGGCCGGCGCCAAAGCCGTGTCGTACTTCGCGGTCGTCAACGCTGGGGGTCAGGCTCTGCGCGGGAACTCGAGCGAGCAGGCGCACACAACCGGCGGCTCGGGGAGCTACACCATCGGCTTCCCGACGAGCGTCAGCGGCTGCGCGTACACCGTCACGCTCGGCGGCGTTGACGCCGGCAACCAGCCGCCGGGCTTCGCGACGGTTCGCGATGACGCAGGCAAGGTCGGCGTGCAGATCTACGACGCCGCCGGGAGCCCGGCTGACCGTCCGTTCCACCTGATCGTCGCCTGCTGATCGCGCAGCGCGTGAGCGGCATCGGCAACAGCGGCCGAGCGGCGGACGCCGACGAGCGGGTCGTGGTCGCCCGACCCCGACCCGTCGTCCGGCGGCCCTCGAGCCGTGGGGCCGTACGGACTGGCAGCGATGCCGGCCTCGCGCTCGTCGGCATCACCGTGGTGCTCTGCGTCGCGGGCTGGCTCGTGGGAGGCGCCGTCGGGGTGCCAATCTTCGGCGCGATGGTCGGCGGCCTGGCGGGCGTGATCGTGGGGTTCGCCGCGGTGTACGTGAGGTTCCGCGACCTCTGAGATCGTCGGGTTCTGGTCGCGGACGAACATCGCGGACAACAAATCGGGGGTGGCTGCCAGAGAGCTAGGTATGACCACTTCACCTCGGCCCCAGGGCCACACCACCGCCTCTGCCAACCCGCGTCGTGACCGCTGCCCGCGGCGCCCCAGCCGCCCGACGGGGCACCTGTCGGAGCTGGGGGTGGACATCACCGCAAGCCGGCTGCGGGTCCTCGGACATCCGGCCCGCCTGCGGATCATGCGCGCCGTCGAGCACGAGCCGGCGACGGTCGAGCAGCTCGCCCGGACCCTGGGCCTGAACCCGGCCGCGGCCGGTGTCCATGCCCGGATGCTGTACCGCACCGGGATCCTCTCCCGCGTGGACCGCTCCGGGCCGCCGGCGTACCGGCTGTCGGACTGGCCGTCGCTGTGGCTGGTCGATCAGTTCGCGCGGCGGCTGCGGGAGCAGACCGCCGAGTTCGCCCCGTCCACCGACGTCGACGAGGCGGGGGAGGGATCGACGTGCCGTTGACCCGCAAGCACCTCATCGCCATCGCGGCGATCATTCTTCTCGTCCTCGTGGAGCCGTCAGTCGCGGCGGCGCAGGCGTCGGGCAACGACGTCGGCGAGAACCTCAGCAAGCTCCTCAGGCACTACGCCAGTCAGCTGTACGCAGGGATCATCGCGATCGTCTCGCTCGTCTTCCTGATCAACCGCCGCTACAGCGAGCTCGGCACGTTCCTGTTCGCCTCAGTCGTGGTGGCGTGGCTGGTGTTCTCGCCGGACCAGGTGTCCAGGGCGGCGCGGGCCATCGGCCAGCAGATCTTCTGACGGGCGCCGGCCATGTCTGAGCGTCCGTCAGTGGTGCGCAGCTACTCGCGCGTCTTTCGTCCCGACCGTCGGATCTACGCGATCGACGGTCGCACCCTCCCGATCCCCGGCGGCGTCCCGCTCCGCTGGCTTGGCACCGCCACCCTCGTCCTCATCGCCGGGCTCCTGCTCGCCGCCGTCAAGCCACTCGTCGTCATCACGCTGGCCGCCGTCGCCGGCGGCATGGTGTGGCGGCTCGGCCGTCCCCGGCAGGCCATGCAGGTCGCCGGCGGCGTAGCGCTGCTGGGCTTCGTCGGCGGCCTGATGCTCAGGTCGCTGGATTGGCCGCTACGGCTGATCGTGATCCCAGCCGTTGTCGCGACCGCAGCGACGCAGCTGGCGCCCGACGGCCGCGCGGCCCACCGATTCGTGGGCTCGTGGCTCCGGACGCAGGTCGCCGGCCGGCGGCGGCTCGGTCAGCCGCTCGCGGCGGCTGGCGAGCAAGGCACCGCCGGCGGTGAACTCCGCGTCGCTCACGACAGCCACGGCCCGGTCCTGCGCCGCGCCCGGATCCACGGCCCGGCGACGGTGACGCTGAGCGCGCCGGTGTTCGCGCGCCGTCGCTGGCGACGCCGGTCAATCACGCCGCTGCACTCCGCCATTCGCGGTGGGGTGATGCTCGACCGCGTCGAGCTGTCTGATGGTGAGCGGCTGGAGGTGCGCCCGTGAGATCGTCCGCCGACCTAATCGGGCTGCGATACGCCCGCGCGAACCTGCTCATCGGCCCCGGCGGCGAAGCCGCCGCCCTCTACCGACTCCCCGACGTCACCTACCCGCTGCTGTCAGTCGCGGACAAGTGGGGCGTTCAGGGACAGCTTGAGGCGCTCGCGCACGCGGTCCAGGGCGACTTCTCGCTGTGGCGCCTCTCCCGCGGCCTCACCGCCGACCGCTACGCCGCGACCGGCGGGACGGGCCTCGCGCCGCTGCTCGAGCAGCACCGCGAGGCGATCGGTCGGCTGGACGCACGCCGCCCTGAGACGTACCTGGCGGTCGCCCTCAATACCGGCTCGTCGCGCCGCCTCGGCGGCGCCGTGCTGGAGGCGGCGGACCGTGTTCGCGCACGCGTCTTTTCGCTGGCGGCGCCGAAGGTCGCCGCGCCGATCTCTGGTCGCGAGCTCGCCCAGCTCGCTGAGAGCGAGGCGCTGCTCTCCGAACGCCTCGGCGGTGTTATCGGGCTCCGTCGCGCGACCACACGCGAACTCGAGTGGCTCCTGCGCCGCGGCCCACTACGCGGAGTAGGTGAACCCGATCTCGACCAGCTGTGGCAGCCCGACGCCCTCGTCATTCACCCCGCGGACGACGAGGAAACGGACGCCGAGACCCTCTACGAGCCACTTGGCTGGGACCTCTGGCGGCTCCCCGCAGCCGCGGTGCTCGAGGACCCTGACGAGCCGCCGAGCCTGCGGGTCGACGCGGACGAGGGCACGGGGTTCCAGGCGTTCCTCGCGCTCGGCCCGCTCGCTGACGAACCCGTCTTCCCCGGGCCGGCAACGGAGCTGCTGTCGGCGCCGCTTGACGCGTTGCCGTTCGCGGTCGACGCGGTGGTCCATGCGCGGTGGCTTGGGAACCGTGAGGCGCTCGGGCAGGTTCGCAAGCGGATCGTCGATGCCGAGCAGAGCTACCGCGACCAGCTTGAATCGAGCCACGGTCCGGCGTGGCGGGCGGACGACGACCGCACCCTCGCCCGCGAGTACGAGCAGGTCCTGCAGTCCGGCGCCCGTCCCCCGATGCTCTACGCGTCGATCGGCCTCGCCGTCGCGGCCGAGACACGGGAAGTGCTGGAGCGACGCATCGAGATGCTCCGCACCCAGTTCGGCGACATCGAGCTGCACCGTCCGCGCGGCCTTCAAGAGGCGCTCTTCTTCGACCACCTCCCACGGGCGGACGGCGGCCGTGTTCGGGACTACGTGCAGCAGCTCACGGCGGAGCAGTTCGGGGCGATGGTCCCGACCGCCACCACCACGGTCGGCGATCGCGACGGCCTCTACCTCGGGTACACACCGGCCGGGGTGCGGCGGCCGGTGCTCTACGACGCGGAGGCGCCGTCGCGGGAGTCGCGGGCGAGCGCGGTGATGATCGCCGGCACCCTCGGCTCTGGCAAGACCGTCGCCGCGCAGCTCATCACCCACGCCGCCCTCCTCCGCGGAAGCGTCGTGGTCGACTTCGACCCCAAGCCCGACCACGGCTGGACCAACCTCCCCGACCTGCACGACCGGGTCGGGGTGCTCGAGCTCACCGGCGCCGAAGGACAGGAAGGGCGCCTGGATCCGATGGCGATCGGCCTTGAGGACCTCCGCGAGGAGCTCACCGTCTCCTACCTGCTTGAGCTCTTGCGGGATCCGCCGGCGTCGTGGGAGCACGCGATCGCCCGCGCCGTCCGCGACGTCACCCGCGACGTCACCCGCGAAGGTGGCCGCACGACCCGCGCCGTGCTCGTCCGGCTCCGCGAGCTGGACGCGCCGGCCGCCGCGGAGGTCGCAGATGCGCTTGAGGTGATTGCCGACGTCGGCCTTGCCCGCCTCGGCTTCGGCACCGCCGCGGCGACTGAGGAGCTGGTGCAGCGGCAGCTGACAACGATCCGCACCCCAGGTCTCACCTTGCCGGAGCCGGGCGTCTCGAGGGAGACGTACACGCGGGCGGAGCGGATCTCCGTCGCGACCCTCTCGCTCGTCGCCGCGCTCGCCCTACGCCTGGTCTCGAACGACCGGTCACGACACAAGGTCGTGTTGCTGGACGAGGCGTGGTTTCTGCTGGCGTCGTCGCAGGGGCGGGCGGTCATCAACCGCCTCGTCCGGCTCGCCCGCGCCTACAACGCCACCGTCCTGCTCGTCACCCAACGCCTCGACGACGTCGAGGAGATCCGCGACCTCGTCGGGACCTGGCTGATCTTCGGCCAGGATGCCGACAGCGAAGCGACCCACGCCCTCGAGCTGCTCGGGGTGGAGCCGAGCCCGGCGCGGGTGGCGATGCTCCGCGGCGCCCGGGCGGGCCGGTGCATCATGCGCGACCTTCAAGGCCGTGTCGCCGAGGTCCAGGTCGACTGCCCCGACTCCGGGCTGCTTGAGGCGTTCAACACCACACCCCGAACGCGGTCGGACGCGGAGGGTGGTGAGCGCTCATGAAGCGCGCCGTGCTGTGCGCGTCCGCCTCCGCTCTGGGCCTCATGCTCCTGGCTGCAGCGTCCGCCGGCGCGGCGAGCGATCTGTACTCGAACGTCGGCCCGGGCACGTCGGCGTCTGGGCTGGCGAGCCGGTACCCGATCGGCAACTACGCGCTCGATCAGCACTTCTCCGCGATCAAGGCGTCGATCACGGGCGGGGTGGATGCCAGCGGGATTCCGTCGATGATCGCGTTCTTCCTGGCGAACCTGATCTGGCAGATCACGGCGTTTATCGCCAACGCCGTGATCCTCCTGTTCGGCTTCGCGTTCTCCCTGGACCTCGTCAACGGCTCATCCGCGACCGGCGGTCAGGGTGCGCTTGAGCCGGTAGGGGAGGCGATCGCCGGCCTGTACTCGAGCACGTTCGGAGAGCCGTGGGCGATCGTCGCCATCACCCTCGCCGGCTGCTGGGCGATGTGGCGCGCCCTCGTGCAGCGCAGGTACACCGAGACCGCCTCCGCACTCGGCACGTCGCTGATCTTCTGCCTGATCGCCCTCGCGATCGTCTCCCGCCCAGACGCCACGATCGGGTCAGCGACCCGGTGGACAAACCAGGTGTCCGTCGCATTCCTCTCGGTCACCAGCACCGGAGACATCGCCACCGGCAGCCAAGCCCGCGGTGACGCCGCCGACGCGCTGTTCACGACGCTGGTCTACAAGCCGTGGGTGGCGCTGAACTTCGGCGGCACCGAGCACTGCATCAAGCCCGGCACCGGAAGTAAAGACAAGGATCCCGAGTCGGTTCCTGTCCGCCCGCTCCCCAGAACCGCCGGCCGCGCGCTCCAGACGGGCGACGGGACGGTGACCGCGGGCGGGAAGCAGTGCGTGAGCAACACCCGCCGCTACGCCGACCGGTTCCTGAAGCACGCACCGGGCTCGGACGAGCGCGACGCGGAGTACGACGCGATCAACGAGGCCGACCCGGGCAAGCTCTCCGACGACGCCAAGAAGACCACGGGCGGTTACCAGCCGTCGATCATCGACAAGCCCGCCACCGACGCGATGGAGAAGGGCGGCCAGTACCAGCGCCTCCTCCTCGCACTCGTGATCCTCCTCGGCGAGCTCGGGGCCTTCCTCCTGCTCGGGGCGCTCGCTCTCTCGGTCGTCATGGCTCAGGTCATCGTCCTGCTGCTCGCCTGCTTTGCGCCGGTCGCTTTGGTGGCGGGGATCATCCCGGGCCGCGGCCACGATCTCTTTCGCACGTGGGCGCAGCAGCTCGTCACCTACCTGGTCCGCAAAGCCGCGTACTCGCTCGTCCTGGCGGTGGTGCTGGCGGTGATGTCGGCGCTGCAGAACGCCACGTCGAACCTGGGGTGGCTGATGAGCTTCGGCCTCCAAGCCGCGCTGCTGTGGATGGTGTTCCTGCAGCGGCACAAGCTCGTCGGCCAGCTCACCGCCGCCGTCTCCGGCCACACCCCCGGACGCGATACCCAGCTGCGCAAGCTGCTCGGCGTCGCCTACGCCGCTCGCACGGTCACGGCCGCGCGGCGGCCACCGGCGCTGTCGGTCCGGCCGACCGACAGCGACGAACCGCCGACGTCGACCCGCGCGGCATCGGGTGGCGCGCCGCCGGTGAACGACCTGGACGAGGACGGCCCGTCCCCGCGGCCGCGGCCGCGGCCGCGCACGACGACTACGCACCCCGACCGCGACGGCGGCGACTCCAGGACTCGAGAAGCGGGTGCTCCACGTCCAACGCCAACGCGCGCCACACGCGGCACGCAGGAACGACAGGCCCACCGCCGCGCGACCCGCGAAAGCGACCAGGCGCCCCGCCCGAGCGACCCGCCAGCGGCAGACCCCCCGCGGCCGCGGAGCGCCGCTCCGGCTTCGGGTGATTCCGACCGCGCGGTGACACCGCCGGTCAACCCAGCGCGCCGCAGACCACGCGCGGCCGACCCGGACCGCGCCGAGCGACCACGACCTGACAGCGCCCACGACGCTCGGCCACCGGCACCGCGCGAGGTCGACCCAGCGCCCCGACCAGAAGTCCCCCAGCCGGAACGGCGACCCGTCCCGCCACCGGAGCCTACGGACGAGCAGCCGCTGCGCGAGCAGCTCGACCAGGACCGCGAACGCCTGCGGCCCGCGCCGCGCGAGCCGCGACCCGAGGAACAGCCGCCGCCCCCGGCGCGCCGGCCCGACACCAACCCGGAGAGCCAGGAGGACGCCTGATGCCCCGCCTCACTCCCCGCCCACACCAGCGTGAAGACGCCCGCTGCGCTCGCCTGACCGCGACCGCGTGCCTGTGCCTCATCGCCGCCTCGACCGCCGCGCTCACGAGCACCCCCGAACCACCAAACCGACCCGCACCGCCGCAAGAGCTGCAGCCCGTGGCTGGCGACGTTCGGGCGGCCTCCATGACCGCCCGCGCGTTCGTGGAGGACTACCTGCTGTGGACCCGCGGGCAGCGCGCGCCGTCAAGGATCGCCGGCGCGAGCGGTGACGTGCGGCGGGAGCTCGTCGCGCTGCGGCTGCGCCCAAGCCGCGGCACACGTCGCGGGCGACCGCAGATCACCGAGCTACGCACCGACCTCACCAGCCCGACGGCGGGGCGCGCAACAGCACGGGTCATAGACCGCGTCCTCGGCGCGCAGTACACGCTGCGGCTGGACCTGGCCCGGGGCACGGATGGGTGGGAAGTCACCGATGTCAGCGCCTGAGCTCGCGCGCCGCTGGCGCTGGCCGCTGCTCGCCGCGTCCGCCCCGACCGCGCTCTTCGGGGTCGCGGTGATCGGCTGCGTGATGGCGATCACCGGCGCCACCTTCACCCTCCCCTGCGCCGGCGGCGGTGATGACGCCGGCCGCGGTCCTGACGGTCCAGTGGTGACCGCGGGAGCGAAGGAGCAGATCCCGCCGAACCGCCTGAAGCTCTACCAAGCGGCCGGCCGGCGGTTCAACATCGACTGGACCTTCCTCGCCTCGATCGGTGCCCAGGAATGCAACCACGGCTCGTGTGCTGGCGAGAACGGGTCGGGGTGCTCGGGCCCGATGCAGATCGCCTCCCGCCGCCAGTCACCGTGCAGCCCTGGGCCGGGCCCGACGATCTTTGAGACCTACGGCGTCGACGCAGACCACGACGGCCGCAAGGACGTCAACGACCCGGCGGACGCGATCTTCACCGCCGCCCGCCTGCTGCGCGAGGCCAAGGGCGCACCGCCGACCGGCGGCTCATACGAGGACTACCGGCAGGCCGCCTGCGGCTACTACGGTGCCTGTGCCGATGCGGTCGCGCAGTACGCCGACACCGTCATGAAGCGCGCCGTCGCCTACGGCTTCGGCGGACCCGGAACACCACCCCAGCCGAGCCCCGACCTGCCCGCTCTCACGGGCCAGTCGAGCGGCTGCGGCGCCGCCTCGGACCTCGCAGGAATCGACGGCTCCGGTGGCCTGGGAAAGGTCAAGCGCAGCTACTCGCCGCGGCGCCTTCAGACGCTCCCAGCGTTGGTGACGGCCGCTGGCGGGATCCAGTGCGACGCGCGGATCGTCCCGGACGTCGTCTACCTCGCCCGCCGCTTCAAGGTCCTCGTCACCGCCTGTGCGTCGATCCACTCGCAAGCCGGCGAGCACCCCCTCGGCGCGGCCGTCGACCTCGTCCCGCAACCCGGCAGATCATGGCCCGAGACGACCGGGGCGCTGGCGCGTGCGATCGGCTGGAAGAGCAGCTGCGCCGCCTCCGGGGTGGCTCCTGATTGTGCGAAGCCGCCGTTCCGCTTTGCGGGCTACAACGGCTTCCCGGGCCACGGCGACCCAGGCCACTGCAGGCCCTGCGGCGGCGGGCCACATCTCCACCTGTCCTGGCTCACCTCGGCGTCGCCCGGTGAGCCGCAGAACGCGCCCAGGACGACGCTGTTTGCGCCGGCCTGGATCAGCACTTTCACACCCAAGCAAGGAGCAAACCATGACCAGCAGCACACGTAGTGCCCGGCGTGTTCGGCGCGCCGGCGTCCTGACCATCCGCGACCTCGCCGGCGCGCGAGACCGCTGCGGCGGGCTTCGAAGGCGCGCCGTGACCGGCCTGACGAGGTGGTCGCCTGGCGGGTCGTTGGGAGGGCCACTGGGCGGGCCACTGGGGAGTGCATCGGGCGGGACGCTCTGCCCGGTGCCGCGATCCGCGAACGTGCCACTCGCCATGGGGGATCTCGCGGGGTGCCCGGTGGTCGACAACCTTAAGTGGGGGGTGATGTGCCCGTGAGCGGCGGACGGCCGCAGGACACCATCGCGATGGCCGCGCTCGCAGCCGGCGTCGCGGTCCTCATGATCGCGCGGCACGCCCGCGCCTGGATCACCAGCATCCACACCCAACTCGACAAGCTCGTCGCCGGGGCGACCTCCCCCAGAACCCTCGGGCTGGCGGCCCTCACCGTGGCCGCGGCGGCCGGGCTGCTCGCCCTCCGCGCCAGGCATGCACGCCGCGTGCTCGCCGACCGCACCCTGCTTCAGGTGGTGCCGCCGGCGGACCTCGATCCATCACCGGATGCGGTGGCGCGCTTCGCCTCGCAGCTGTCGCGGACCAGGCGCCGCGGGCGCGGCTGGCTTGAGCGGTCAGCGGCCGCCACGCGCATCACCATCCACAGCGACCAGGCGGGCCGTCTCGCGTACGAGATCAGCGCACCCAGGCACGCGGCCGCAGCGCTGCATGCGGCGCTCGGCGAGTACCCCGGACTCGACCTCCTCGAGCCGCAACCACCGGCCGACACCTCGCCGGCAACCGGCACCGGCGTCACCCCAACCGGCGGCCGCGAAGCTGGCCCGATCGCCGCGCACGGTCGTGCTCGCTGGCGGGCGCATCAGGAGCGTCGGCGGGTGCTGCGCTGCGAGCTGATGCTCGCCCGCCCCGCCCATGAGCCGCTGGCGATCCTCGGCCTCACGCCGGATCCGCTGCAGCCGCTCGCCGCTGCGCTCGGCGGCCTGGACACGGCCGCCGGTGAGCGCGCCCAGGTGCACCTGGACGTGCTCGCGATGACGGCCGGTGAGGCGCGCCGGTGGCGGCGCCGGACCCAGCGCCGGGCCCGCCGCGACCTCGGCCACCACAGCCCGGCACCACGACCCGCAGGCGGCTGGTCGTCGGCGGGGTCTGATCCGCTGAACCTCACCGACCTGCTGGCCCGCCCGGCGGGCCAGGCTGGCGGGCGTGGCGACGTCGTCGCGGCCGCGGGCCGCCAGCACGTGGTCGAAGGGCTCCGCGCCAAGGCGTCGGGTCACGGCCAGCTTCTCGGCGTGCAGCTGCTGCTCGAGGTGCGGGGCCGCGACCGGCGCGCGGCCCGCTCACACCTCCGCGCGCTGTTGGCGTGCTTCGATCAGTTCGCGGCGCAGAATCACTGGCGCGCCCGCGGTCTGGACCTCCCCGGCCTCGGGTTCACGGGCGCCGACGGGCCACTGCACCGACGGGGGTTCGACCAGCGGGCACGGACGGGCCGGTTTCGGCCACCGCGGCGCAACGTGGTCACCGCCGGTGAGATCGCCGGACTGCTGAAGCCCCCGACGAAACGCTGTGAGGCACCGAACGCCGTCCGCGCCGCCGGGGCGATCGCACCCCCGCCACCGGGACTGCCGACCTTCGATCATGAGCGGCACCTCCTCCCTCTCGGTCGTGTCCGCGACCGGCACGGCGAGCGCGTGGTCGGCGCGCGCCTTGAGGACACGTTCTTCTCGTACATGGCGGGCCGGTCGCGGTACGGCAAGACGGAGCTTGGGCTGGTGCAGTTCATCCACCTCGCCCGCTCCGGGCGCGGCGGCCTGTTCCTCGACCCGCACGCGGACGCGCTGGCGGAGATCAAGAACTACCTCACCGACGAGGACATCAGTCGCCGTGTGGTTGAGGTCAACCTGTCTGGCCAAGCGGCGCGTGAGCGGCAGCCGGGCTGGAACCCGCTCGCGATGGCCGGCCTGCCGGTGGAGGCGGCGGAGGGGAAGGTCGAGGCGCTCGTCGACGCCTTCGCCTCGGCACTGCAGTGGGACGAGCGCAACACCAGGGCGCTCTCCTTGACGACCCAGGCGGCGCAGGCGCTGATCGAGCTGTCGATGAAGGTCCCCGCCGACACCGCCCCGACCCTGTTCCAGATCCCGACCCTGCTCTCAAACGACGACTGGCGCACGGCCGTCCTGCCGCATCTGTCGCCGCCGACCAGGACGTTCTTCGAGCAGCGGTTCCCGAGGTTGCCGGCGGAGGCGATCACGCCGGTGACGAACCTCATCGACCGCCTCCGCGCGTCCACCCCGATCGCCGGGCTGCTCGGCTCGTCGACCAGCACCTACGACATCCGCAACGCGATGGACGACGGGAAGGTCGTCCTCGCCTGCCCCGGGTCGGGCGGCACGCGCGACCGGCTCGTCGCGAACTTTCTGGTGTACGACCTGCTCCACGCTGCCAAGGCCAGGGCAGACGTGGCGAGTGATCAGCGGCGGAAGTTCTACGTGTACCTGGACGAGGTCCAGACCTACGACGGAGCCTCATCGGGGAACCTCGCGGCGCTGCTTGAGCAGACGGCGAAGTACGGGGTGCGGGCGTTCCTGTTCAACCAGAACCCCGAACGCCTCACCGCCGCAACCCTCAACGCGGTCACGACCAACCGGTCGCACTTGCTGACCACGACGGTGAACGCGAAGGCCGCGTCGCTGCTCGCCCGCGAGTGGGGCGGCGCACCATCGGCGGAGACCGTCACCCAGCTCGCCCGCTACACGTACCTGGCGTCGGTCACTCTCGGCGGGGAGGCGACGAAGCCGTTCCTCGTGCGCGGCATGCCCGCCACGGAGATCCACGAGCGCCACCGCGGCAAGCCCGAAGACCTCCCTCACCTCGAGGAAGCGATCGACCAGAACACCGGTCGCCGCTCGGTCAAGGACACGCTCATGGCGCTGGACACGCTCGACGCCCGCATCCTCCAAGCACTCGCGACCGCCAAGCCCGCCGCCCCAACAGCGAGGCCGGCGGGGAAGCGGTCGTCGGACTTCGAGATGCCCGCCGCCGATCAGGACGGCGGTGCGCGATGACCGCCGGGACCCCGACGGGGACGCTCAGCGACAGGGCGAACCTGCTGCTCTCGTGCCTGCACGAGCACCACCTGCTCACCACCAGGCAGCTTCAGCAGCTTCTGCTGCCGACAGGCCGGCTGCGCGGAATGCAGAAGCTCCTGGCGCTCCTCGTGCAGCGCGGCCTGGTCGCGAGCGTCGGCCACAAGGCGGGGCGCCGCAACCGCCAGCGCGTCTGGTACCTCACCCCTGCCGGCGTCGACGTCGTACAGGCCGTCCCCGGCACCCGGCCGAGCCGGAGCAAGCCGCTGACCCGGCAGCTGGCCGAGGGGCAGCTACAGCACCACACCCTCGCGGTCAACGACGTCGGCATCGCCTTCGTCCAAGCGGCACGGCAACGCGGCGATGACTGTGGTCCACTCGGCTGGCAGCACGAGGTCGTCCACCGCGCCGGCACCCGCCGCACCGACGTCGTCATCAGCGACGCCGTCCTGCGCTACCAACGCCACCCCGACCAGGGGTTCAGCGTCACCTACCGCTTCATCGAACTCGACCGCTCAACCACCCCCGTTGAACGGCTGCAAGCGAAGCTCGAGAACTACGCGCGCGCCGCCTCGTACACGGCGCAGGGGGCGAAGCGGGAAGAGTGGCGCGAGCGGTACCTCGCGCTGCCCGAGGTGCTGCTCGTCCTCACCGGCGCGCCACCAGGCCGCCTGGAGCGACGAGCGGCCAACCTCGTCGCGCTGTGCAAGTCGACGCCGACGCTCGGTGATGACCCCGTGATCCCGATCTCGATCTGCCAGCTCAGCGAGCTCACCGAGCACGGACCGCACGCCGCGATCTTCACCCGCCTCGGCCAACCCGAGACTCAGTGCGACTGGCGCGGGGAAGGGGGTCGCGCATGACCCGGCGCCCGCTCAAGGCTCGGGAGCGGTGGACGGTGCTCTGCGCCGACACCCTCACCACGCTCCCCGACCTGCCAGAAAACAGCATCGACGCCGTCGTCACCGACCCCCCGTACGGCATCGACTTCCAGGCCGAGGCCTGGGATGGCAAGAGCATCCGCGAAGCCGCTGTAGAGGCGAACGGCGGGCCGCTGACGGCCGGGCAGGCCTTTGAGTACTGGACCCAGATCTGGGCCAGCGAACTCGCCCGGGTCGTCAAGCCCGGCGGGCACATCGCGTGCTTCGCCGCCCCGCGCATGACCCACCGCCTCACCAGCGGCCTTGAGAACTCAGGGCTCGAGATCCGGGACGTGCTGATGTGGCTCTACGGCAGCGGCATGCCCAAATCCCGCCGGCTCCCCGGCGGGCAAGGCACCGCCCTGAAACCGGCGTACGAGCCGATCGTCCTCGCGCGTGTCCCGGCCGCCGGCACGACCGCGCAAGCGCTCGCCCGGTGGGGGACGGGGGCGCTGAACACCGAAGCCTGCCGTGTCACTGACCACGAGCCGGCGGCACCGGGGCGGTGGCCGGCCAATGTCTGCCTCAGCCACAGCCGCCGGTGCTCGCCGAGGCGTTGTGACCCGGGCTGTGCGGTGACGCGGCTCGAGGGCCAGCGGGAGGGGGCGAGCCGGTTCTTCTTCGCCTCCAAAGCCTCGCGCCGCGAACGCGACGCCGGCTGCGACCAGCTTCCCTCCCGACGCCTTGACTTGTTCCCGTCGGCGACGAAGGGCGTGCCGCGACCGGTCCGCAACCCGCATCCGACGGTCAAGCCGATCACGGTGATGCGCTGGCTGACCCGGCTCGTCACACCGGAGGGCGGGCTCGTCCTTGACCCGTTCTGCGGCAGCGGCACCACCGGCGCCGCCGCACGCCTGGAAGGGCGGCGGTTCGTCGGCATCGAGCGCGACCCAGCCCACAGCGAGGTCGCCCGCGCCCGCATCACCCACTGGGACGCAGTAGCCGAACAGGGGCCGGGGACGGACCCCACGACTGGCGGCCGCTCATGACCGACCGCTCTCGCGCGGTGACCGTCTGCCTCCCCGACGAGGTTGTCGAGGAGATCGCTCGCCGAGCCGCCACGCTCGCCGCCGCGTCCCTCAACGACAAGACGGGCGCAGACCCTGACGGATATCTGACGGCAGCGGCGGCGGCTGCCTATCTCGGGGTCAGCCGGCGCCGGATTCATCAGCTCACGAGCTGCCGGGTGCTTGAGCCCGACGGCCGTGATGGCCGCACGCCGCTGTATTTGCGGGCGTCGCTTGACCGCTACGTCCGCACCGGCACCAGCCGCGAGAGAGGACGCTGACTCGTGGACTTGCTGGCCCCTGAACGTCGAGCTACGTTCGTCAGACAAGCCCACAAGTTGGGCGGGCGCCGCGCCAACGGCCCCGCCCACGGCTGACGACCCGAAGGAGGACGTCATGCACGATGAGCCTAGCGGCGCGCCCACCCGCGCCCGGCGACAAACAACGCCCAAACCCAGCGACCGGCGCAAGCTGCAGAAGACCAGCACCGCCGGGATCTACAAGAAAGGCAACGCCTACCTCGTCGTCTACCGCGCCGCCGGCAGGCAGCGCAAAGAGTCCGCCCCGACACTCGAAGCGGCACGCCGACTAAAGCGTGCCCGCGAGACCGACGGCGACCGCGGCGAGTTCCAAGAACAGGCGAAGGTCACACTCCACGCCTACGCCACCGAGTGGATCGACCGCTACCAAGGCAACGGCCGCCGCGGCTTCCGCGAAGGCACACGCGACGAATACCGCCGCCTCCTCAGCACCTACGCCCTGAAGTACTTCCGGCCCTCCCTCCGGCTGACGGAGCTGACACCGCTGCATCTGGCGCAGTACGTCGGCTGGCTCGCCGACGACGAGGAGCAGGGCAAGCACCTCGCAGACACGACGATCCGCAACGCGATGAACCCGATGCGCGCGATGCTCTCCACCGCCGTCCGCGAAGGGCTACTCAGGTACAGCCCCGCCACCGGCCTCGCCCTCCCCAAGCGCGACCAGAACGACGTCGACGACGACGAAGACGAAGTCCGAACTTTCTCCCGCGACCAACTCCGCAAACTCCTCGCCACGGTCGACGACGAGCACGCCGTGATGTTCAGGCTGCTCGCCTCCACCGGCCTGCGAATCAGCGAAGCCATCGCGCTGCGCTGGCGCGACCTGCAGCTCGACACCACCACCCCGCACCTGCGCGTGCGGCGCGCAATCGTCAAAGGCCGCATCGAACCGCCGAAGACCAAACACGGCCGCCGCCGCGTCCCCCTCTCGGCAGCGCTCGCCACCGACCTCCGCGCCCGCCGAGACGGCCTGAGCGTCCCGGCGCAGGACGACGACCTGATCTTCACCACGAGCACGGGGACGGCGATCGACCCGAACAACCTGCGACCCCGGGTGCTGAAGCCGGCGGCGAAAGCGGCAGGGGCGGACTGGGCGGGCTTTCACACCTTCCGCCACACCTACGCCTCGCTGATGCTCGCCCGCGGCGCAAACCTCCTGCAGCTCTCCCGCGCCCTCGGCCACCACAGCCCCGCGTTCACCCTCACCGTCTACACCCACCTCCTCCAAGGCGAACACGCGCAGCCGCTCGACCTCGACCAAGAACTCACCAGCCCGGCCGAAAGGAAGCCATGACCACGATCACCGCCCCGCTCGCGCTGCTCGCCTTCACCGTCCTGATCGCCTGGACCACCGGCGGACTCCTCCTCCGCACCCTCGGCACCCTGACCGTCTTCACCGGCCTCGCGCTGACCGCCTCCGGCGAGGCAGCCGGCCTCGCGCTCGCCATCGTCGGCGCGATCGGATGGCTGGCCGGCCACTACCTCTACGCCGTCCGCCTCCACACCTACCGCTCCCCGCTCGCCCGCCGCATCTACTTGAGCCGGCACCTGCAGCGGATCGACGTCACCCGCGACTGGGCGACCCCAACCACCCGGGCCGCCGCTCGCCGCCGCAGCTGCGAGCCACGCCGCCGGTAAGCGCCACCTCCGCACTCGACCAGCCACCCCGAAAGGAACCCCGTGAGCACCCCGAACACCGACACCACCGGCCCGCACCCGACCGCGGCGAAGATCCTCGACGCGCTCGCCGCAAGCCCCGGCGACACCGCCGCCACGATCGCCGACCGCACCGGCCTCGGCCGCTCCACCGTGACCAAGCACCTCAGCATGCTCGAACGAGCCGGCCAAGCCGAACGCACCCCCGGAGGCCGCAACGGCGCACGCAAACAGCCCAACACCTGGACGCCCGCACCTGCACCAAAGCCCGCACCGAAGACGCCCGCCGATCCCGGCACGCGATTGCGGCCCGGCGAACTGGACGCTCTCGTCCTAGCCCACATCGATGCGATCGACGGCGACCAGTCACAGGGGCCGGCGGCAGTCGCGAAGGCCATCGGCCGCTCGTCCGGAGCCGTCGCCAACTGCATGGCCCGCCTCGCCCGCGCTGGCACCCTCAAACAGACCAGCGACAAGCCCCGCCGCTACACCGCCGGACCGCGGTAGGACCGCCGCCGTCTCACTGCGATGCGTCGCGGCTGACCCCTCGGTCGGCCGTGGCGCCTCGGCAGCGCCGAAGGCGGTCAGGCGTGCTTCGGGCACGACTTCGGCTTACGCCCCGGCTTCGCCGGCCGAAGCCAATCGTGGTCGCCCGCCTCACACCACAACGACTGCTCCCCCGCTGCCGCCCGAGGCGCCGCCGCCACCGTCGGAGCGGTCGGCTTCGCGGCAACCGACGCGGCCGTCGTCGGACCCGCTGAGCCGCCCACACGATCGAGGACGAGCCGGAACGGCGCGAGGACAAGTCGAACGAGACCGAACATACGCCGCCATAGTATTCGCGGCCTGCGGCCGACGCGTACCGGGGCTCCGACAACCACCGGCGGATCGCGACCGGCTTCCGATTGACCACGAACTCGGAGCGCCGCCGGGTGACGCCGTAGCCTGAACGGCGGTCACCCGCAGCACGCTGGTGGAGATGACGCGACCTTCAGGACTGCATGCCCGACGAGCAGGAACTCATCAAGGACATTCGCGCGCGCCGCGCGACTGGTCTCGCCGACCTGGGCGAGGAGATTCGGCGTCGCGTCCGTGAGTTCGGCGCGACACGGATCGACAGCGATCTACGCCGCGAGGCGTTCTCCGAGCTGACCGCCCCCTTCGAGGTAGAGCCGTATCGGTTGATCGTGCGGCCCGAGTCGTGCGTCGACCCCACGTCGTCGACGGTCGATTTGCGAATGGTGCTTGTGGATGTCGACGGCGCCGACGCGACGGCGGTCGCGACCATCGAGCGCATCTTCGTGTTGGACGAAGCGCTGGTGCATCACGCCAGGTTGGCTGTCCGAGGCGCATTCCGGGGTAAGGCGATCGCCCCGCGCCTCATGCTGTCTTCTTTCGCGCGGTACGACCAGCTCGGCATCAAGACGATCACGGTGCACGCGGGGCTTGGAACGGGCCGCTTCTACTGGTCAGGCAAGGTCGGCTTCGACTTTTTGCGAGAGGCGGATCGGCGGTATGTCGAGCGATGGGCGACGTTCGTCCTCGGGGCACTGAAGTGTCCGGTCGACCTCGACGGGATCTCGCGGCCGCAGCAGTGGGCCTTGGTCGGCACCACCGCCGATCCGCCATCGACGGCTCGATTCAGCGAGCTCGCCGCGAGCGCTCCGACTGTGTCGATGGCACTGCTCGATCCGAACGCCACCGGGGTCGTGGGCTCTGCGATCGCCACAGACGTGGAGTCCGAGCTGGGGATGGTCGACCTCGCCGCTCACCTGCGGAATGTCACTACCGACAACGAGATCGAATGGGACGCCGACGTCCCGCTGGGCAAGCTGATCATGCTCAGCGGCCCGGACTGGCATGGCCAGTTCGACCTCACCGATCCGGTAAGCCGGCGGTCGTACGAGCAGGACGCAAGCCAAGCGATCGCCAAAGCACGTGAGACGGGCGACAGCTGAGGCGCCCAGCATGTTGCGTGTAAGCAACACTGCGTGTATACTCGCAACACATGCAGCCTGCCGTCGACACCACAGCGCTCTATAGCGCGCTCCTGGACAAGAAAGACGAGGAGGGGCTGTCTTGGCGCGCGGTTGCCGCTGAACTCGGCATCCACAGCTCGACGTTCACGCGGCTCTACAAGGGTTCTCGTCCCGACACGGAGACGCTGGTGCTGCTGACCAACTGGCTGGGCGTTTCCCTAGACCAGTTTCTCAGCGGCCAAGCCGCCGAGCGCGACCAGCGTCGCGAGACGATGGTCGCGATCGGGACGCATTTGCGCGCCGATCGGCGGCTCACTCCCGAGAGCGCCGATGCAATCGCCGCAGTTGTGAAGGCGGCCTACGACCAGTTGGCCGAGCCGGCTGCAAGCGAGTCCGAACGGCGTACTGAGTAGGCGATGGCGGCGAAGAAGCTCCTTCCGCTGTCGTTTCGTCGGCGCGCAGAGATGCTCGCCACATCGGAGCGGGACGCCTTCGACCTGTCGCCCACGTGCCGGCTGGACCCGCGGGCGCTCGCGCAGCAACACGGCATCCAGGTCGTCGCGCTGTCATCACTGGCGGGCGTGGGCGAGTACGAGCGCGCGCTGCTGATGAGGAAGAACAGCAAGGAACTCTCAGCGGTTCTTGTTGGCGAAGAGGGCAAGGCGGTGATCATCGTCAACGACTCCCACACGCCGCAGCGCCAGGCAAACTCGATCTGCCACGAGGTGGCTCACTTCCTGCTCGGCCATGCGAGCGGGCCGATCGTCGATGAGGGTGGGGTCCGCGTATATCCCGAGCGGCAAGAGGACGAAGCCAACT
Organism: Paraconexibacter sp. AEG42_29; assembly: GCF_040581415.1. Classification (NCBI taxonomy): domain Bacteria; kingdom Bacillati; phylum Actinomycetota; class Thermoleophilia; order Solirubrobacterales; family Paraconexibacteraceae; genus Paraconexibacter; species Paraconexibacter sp. AEG42_29. The sequence continues at coordinate 843,138 of NZ_CP114014.1, forward strand.
GGTTGGCGGGAGCGTTGCTTGTGCCGGTCAAGGGCCTGCGCATGCTTCACGCCAAGCAACCGCGGTCCGAGATCGAAGAGAACTACGGCGTGAGCGAAGAGCTGCTGCGCTGGCGCTGCAACATGCACGGCCTGTCGCCGAAGTGCCGAAAGAAGCAGCCCGTCAAGACCTAAACCGACGGTGCTCTGAGCGGGCGCCAGATGCCGCTGCTCAGGGCGTGTGTCGACGCTGGCGCGCGTTGCCGCATGCAGGACGCCGGTCGATAGCGCAGAATACCGCGGTGTGACGCCCGCTCGCTCGGTTCCGGTCGTGACTGCCCTGATGTCGAAACCGGCTCGGCGCGAGCCGATGCAGCAACATCAGACCGTGGCCGCAACCGCGCGTCACGGCCTGATCGGCGACTGCCACGCCAGCCCGCTCGGACCACGCCAGGTGCTCGTGGTGCGACAGGAAGACCTCGACCGACACCAGCTCGCGATTTGGCAGGTGCGCGCCAACATCGCGGTGCGCGGCCTCGGCGTCGACGACCTGGCCTCCGGCAACGTGCTCGAGATCGGCGCCATGACGCATGTGCGAGTGACGCACGAATGCGAAGTCTGCAAGATCTTGCGGCAATACGTGCCAGGCGAGACCTTCAAGAAGCTGCCCGGGCAGCGTGGCTCCCTGGGCGTGTTCGTGACCGGCGGCGCCATGAACGTCGGCGACGGAGTCGTGGTGCGGGCGTCTGGGTACCCGCAGGTGCCGGACGGGATCTATGACCGCCTCGCGTGGTTGGTGGCACGCATCCCGAGCGGTCGGGTCGTGACCTACGCGACGCTGCTGCAGCTGATCGGCGCGGCCCGTCCGTACTCCCGTGTACTCCCTACGTATCTGAGGCGGGCCGCCGGTGTTGGCCTTCCGGCCCACCGCGTCCTTACAAGCTCCGCGAACCTGACCGGGCACTTCGCAGATCAGGCGTCACTGCTGATCGCAGAGGGTGTCGCTGTCGACCCCACTGGCGCGCTGCTGGACAGCGCCCAGCTTTGGGATGCCCGCGACGTGTACTTCGCGCGGTCGTAGCCGGCGACTCACGCTTTGCCGTGACCACCCTGCATAGGGATTGGTGATCGCCAGGCCGCCCCGGCGTAGGACGCGGCCGTCACGCCCATGCGGTCATCGAGCTCTTGTTGTGACTCGAGATACCCGGCGTGGCGAATGTGCTGCACGTCGACGCCGCGGTCGCTCAAGGCCTTGCCGATGAGCAGGTGACGATGGCAGCGCTCCGGATCTTCCTCCAGGCAGATCAGGGCGACGCCGTGCTTCGCGCCAAGCTGCTTGATCTCATCGATGGCCGCAACGAACCACGGCTCGCTGCTCAGCGGCGCGTACAGCGTGTGCCCCTCCGCGTCGTAGTACTTGTCGGACTTGGGCATCCCGCCCAGCTTGTCGCCGAGGTAGCGATAGCGAAGGTCTATTTCGGTGAGAGCCGCTCGAAACCGGTCGCGGTTGAAGTGTGGCTGGAACCTCGCCAACGGCTTGGAGCGGATGTCGACCACCTCCTTGATGTCGTGGTCGGCGAGCATCTCCACGTACTCGTCGAAGCTCCGCGAACCGTGTCCGAGCGTCCAGATCGTCAGGGGGGAGGCGGAAGTCACCGGTCCATGATTGCATCGGTGCGTCCGGCCGAGCGACGAAACGTCGCGAAGTGCGGGGTGATCGTCGTCTGTGCGCCCGGGGACGCCGGTGCCCACGCTACTTTTTCGCCAATGGCCGTCGCCGGACAGGACTACCGCTGGAATGGCGAGATCGGACCGTTAGGTGAAGCGCTGGGTTCCGTTAGGCCAGGCGCTACCTACAGCGTGACTCACGGCGGGATCTCTCGCGCGTTCACCGTCGCGGGTCGTGGCGATTATGAGGCGGCGCTGCGGGACTGCGGCGCGTTGAGCAGCGACTCCTCGCTCGGCGACCACCCCGAGCTCGTCGCGGTGGTTCAGGCGCACTGGCACGCGTCGGGGAGCAACGGCTGCCGGTTTGCGATGTACCTGTCAGAGCATCGCGAGCGGTTCGGCTGGGAAACGTGGGTGATGCGAGACCGCGGCACCGTGCAAGCCGCAGCCAGTGCGATCGCAGCGCTGACGAACAGCCGAATCGACGAAGTGGAGGTCGACGTTCTGAGCTTCGTGCTCCCGCACGTCACGTCGTCGTCGGTGCTCGGCGAGATCGTGCAGTGCCTGGGCACGCGCGACGGCTGGAGGGTCGCCGAGGGCGGGGACGCCACCGACAAGGACATCGACCTACTGGGACTGACCGTCGGGATCGAGCTCGGATTCTGGTCTGAGGTCTTGGGTTTTGGCCAAGGCGAGCCGCTGGCTCACACGCGGCGGGCCCCGTTCACCGAGCTGGCGATCCGTACCAAGCCGCCAAGGGGCGCCCGATCGAGCAAACGCGCCTTCATGGCCGACGTGCCGCTGGATGCGGACTCGGCGACGATGGGACGTTGGAAGAAGGAGACCAAGCAGTCGCGCTCGCAGCGGCTGGGCGATGTGCACGACGCGCGCGGAAAAGCCAAATGGACAACTGTCGTTCAGCGATCTACGGGAGGGTGACTCAATGCAGCCAAAACCGGCCCCGAAGGGCCAAGCAGGCGACCCGCGCTGGAAGCGTTTTAACGACGAGGTCTTCAGCCTCCGGGCTTGCACCGGGGCGGCGACGGACCCTCTCGTGAGTCAGCTTGCTGCCGAAGGTGTCGAGCTGATCGTCGACGCGCGGCGTGACGGCGCGAGGACTCCCGCGATGGAGGCCGACTGCGAAGGGGCTGGGGTGTACTACGTCCCGGCGCCAGACGACGCGTCCGGGCGGGTCCTGTCGTCCGAGGCGGCTGAGAGGTATGCCAAGCTGGCGATGCGTCATAAGACGTGCTTTGTCGTAGACGACGGTGACGACGAGCTCTTGAGCCTCGTGTCGGAGCAGGTCCCATTCACCACGGTGCCGCTCAGCTACGAAGTAGGCCCCGTCGACGTGTGAGCCGCCCGCCTGGAGATGAGGCTCGCCTAGATGAAGCTGAAACCCTGCGCCGCCGCGGCAAGCTGCGCTCGACCTTCTACGCCGCGCGGCGCGACATCGACGGCGTCTTCCACCAGGCGGCTGCCGAGCGGCCGGGACCCAGCATCATCGCTTATCGGCCCGGATCGTCGCCACCTCTACGTGGTCAACGAGACTCAGCTTGTCGATCTCCGGCTACCGCATCGCGCCCGGGGGTGATCTCCACCCGGTACCGGGCTCGCCGTTCCCCGCGGGCCGTTTTCCGCACGGCATCACGTTGACGCCCGATGGCCGGTTCGCGTTCGTGCCGAACCTGTTCCGATCAGCGCATACGCCGTCAGCGACGCTGCGCTCGCGGAGTTGGACGCGTGTCTGGTGTCCCGTGGCGACCGACCGTCGGTTCGAAAGACCGACGGTCAGCGCGCGGCTGGGGCAACAATGGGGCAACACGCCCCACGGATATCGGGGCATCTCGACGGCGACGGCGACCGGCAGAAAGCAGCGATTTGCGGGGACGTCCTGCGCGCAGGTGATCTCCAGTGATCGGCTTTTGCCACCTACGGAACCGAAGGTCAGAGGTTCGAATCCTCTCGGGCGCGCTCTGCGGGCACGGCCCGTCAGCCGGGCGCCGTGGGGGACGACAGGCGCGCGGCGAGGTCGGCGGCGACCACCAGCGGATCCAGCCGCGGGCGCCACGCCGCTGCGAGCCGTCGGCCGGCAGCATCGTCCCAGGCGTCCACGACCCGGAGCGCCGCTGCCGCCAGCCGCGCGGGCGAGCGCCCGGCGACCATGACACTCCCGTGCCCGCCGCCGGCCGCGTGCGCCACCGCGTTCAGCGACGGGCCGACCACGGGGCACCCGCAGGTCACGGCCTCGCTGAACACCGTCGCCGAACCACCCTCCCAGCGGGAGGTGGACAGCAGCACGGCCGCCCGGGTGAGGAGTTCGGGCAGCTCGGCGTTGGGGACCGCGTCGAGGGCCTCCACGCGCGCGTGCCGCGGGATCACCTGCCCGGCGCCCGGACCGACGATCGTGACCCGCACCTCGGGGTCGTGCGCGAGGAGCTCGCGCAGCGTGGCGCGCAGCAACAGCGGATCCTTCTGCGCGGCGTACCACCGGCCGATCGCGAGGACCTCGCGCTGCCGCGGACCGTCGAGCGGCGCCCCGACGAAGTGCGGCGCCGCGGCCTGCTCGCTGATGCCGATCCGCCCCGGCGCGATGGCGATGCCGAGGCGCTGCAGCGTCGCGCGGTAGTCGTCGAGCGCGGGTCGTCCCGACACCCCCGTCCAGTCGGCGACCGCCACGGCGGCACGGACCCGCGCGCCGAAGTCGATGCGCGCCCGCAGGCCGAGCCGCGAGGGATCAGGACCGGGTGGCGATGTGGTGACCGCCGGGGGCGTCCCCACGCGGCCGCCCGCGGGCGCCGGTACGACGCTCATGCGGACGGCCGCGGCGTGCCGGGCCGTGCCTGCCGCGCGCAGCACGAGGTTGCGGGGGTGCCGCCACGGCACGACCTTGCCGTCGGAGTCCGCGAGCGCGATCGTCGGCAGGCCGGCCTCGCGGGCGGCGCGCAGGACGGCCGCCTGGTGGAGCCACGTGACCGCAACGACGCCGTCGACGCCGCGCCGCCGCCACGCCGACGGGTCGCAGAGGTCGCTCATGCTGGCGGGCTCGGCGAGGTCCTCCGTTCCGTGCACCACGGGTGACAGGGCGACGGCCTCGTGCCCGAGCCGGCGCAGTGCCGCCGTCAGGACGAGGACCTGCTTGGACCGCTCGCCCGGACCGAGGTCGGACGGCTGCACGAGCGCGACGCGCACGGCTAGCCGCTCGCGCCCGCGGGTCGCCCACTCACGATCCACCCGGGCATCGACGGTACCGTCACCGTTCGGCGGCGACGTGGGCGCCGATCTCCACCACGTGGTCGGCGACGTCGACGAGCGCCGCGCGGTGCCCGACCATCACCACCGTCCGGTCCTGTCCGCGGAGCCCGCTCAGGACGCGGCGCTCCGTCTCCTCGTCGAGCGCGCTCGTGGCCTCGTCGAGGATCAGCACGTCGGGACGACGGACGAGCGCCCGCGCGATGCACAGCCGCTGCCGTTCCCCGCCGGACAGCCGGGGGAAGTCGCTGAGGTCCGTGTCGAGCCCGTCCGGCAGCGCGTGCACCACGTCGTCGACGCATGCGGTCCGCAGGGCGGCCCAGAGCTCGGCGTCGCCCACGTCGCGGCCGGTGTGGACGGTCCAGGTGAGGTTCGTGCGGACGGACCCGGTGACGAGCGTGGACTCCTGCGGGACGTAGCCACAGCGCGCGCGCCACGCCGGGAGGTCCGCCGGCGGGGCGTCGTCGATCAGCAGGCGGCCCTCCTCGGGCTTGAGCAGGCCGACGATCACCGCGATGAGGGTCGTCTTCCCGGCACCGCTCGGGCCGCGGATCAGGGTCACCTGCCCGGCGGGCATCCGGCAGGACAGGTCGGACAGCACCGGCCGCTCCGCGTATCCGACCCGCAGGCCCTCGATGGCGATGGTCGCCGGCTCGCCTGTCGGGAGCGCGTCCCCGGCGGACGGCTCGTGCTCGCGGTGGGCCCGGGCCTCGTCGAGGTAATCGGCGACCTCGTCGACGGCGGCCGCCGTGTTGGCGAGCAGCTGGCTCATCTGGATCAGCGTCTGCGTCGAGCCCAGCAGGCGCGATGCCGCCATGGCCAGAACCACCAGCACGGTGGTCTCCAGGCCGGCGTGCCGTGCGGCGACGAGCAGGCCGAGCAGGCCGATGACCCCGGCGACGGCCATCACGAACTGCAGGAGCGCCTGGCGCCGGACGAACTCCGCCTGGAGCTCGCTGCCGCGCGCGGCCTCGGCCGAGACGCTGTCGAGCCAGCGCGCGGAGGCATCGTGCGCACGGGCCACCTGCAGCGACGCCAGCAGGTCGGTGACCTGCTGCCCGTAGGCGAAGACCCGCTGCGTGAACAGGGCCCCGAGGTGCGCGGCCGAGCCGACCGAGCCACGCGCGACCAGGGCCACCAGGGCGACGGTGACGACGGCCGACAGGCCGATCACCGGATCGACGACGATCGCGGCGCCGGCGACCGCGACCAGCATGACGAGCGCGATCGTGATGCGTCCCAGGGTGTCGAGCGCGGTGCCGACGCGTCCGACCTGCGTCGTGAGCTGCTGCAGCAGATCGCTGCGGTGGTGCTGGACGGTGAAGCGCCAGTCGGCGTGCAGCGTGGCCTCGAGGAGGTCGCGGCGCAGCCCGTCGGTGGTGCGCAGCCGCATCTTGGTGGTGACGACGGTGCTGTACGCCGAGAGCGCCGCCCGTGCGGTGACGGCAAGCGCCACGGCCACCAGCGCAACGGCCGGCGAGACGTCGACGCCCAGCCCCGGAATGGCGACCCGCGAGTCGCCGGAAGCGACCCCGAAGGCCGGCACGAGCAGCGCGAGCCCCACCCCTTCGCCGAGCGCCGCGAGCAGCTGGAGGCCCAGGACGAACGCGATCCGGCCCCGGCTGACGTGGGCCGTGAGAACGCGCAGCAGGGCACGGACCCGCTGGCGTGTGTCGGGCGTCGCCGGGTCCCGGCCGATGTGGGGAGTGTCGCCGGGAATTGCTTGCTAGTGTCGCAGCTATGAGGCGGGACGCTCTCGTCGCCCGCCTCCTCAGAGCCACTGTCCGGAGCGCCATGATGTCCGGCGCGTGGGTGCTGCTCGGCGTCAGTCGCTTCGTCATCGCCGCCGTTCCCCACGCGCGCTTCGCCAGGCTCCTCGGTCGCGACCTGGCCACCGCGCCCGCGGTCCCCGTCGTCTCGCCGGCCCAGGTCGCGCGGGCGCGAACGGTCTGCCGGGCGGTGGCGCGTGCCAGTGCAGCGACGCCGTGGGAATCAGCCTGCTATCCGCAGGCGCTGACCGCCCACGTCCTGCTGAGCGCCACTCGGGTTCCGCACGCGACCTGCTTCGGCGTCCGGCGTGAGGCGGAGTCGGCTGAGCTCAAGGCGCACGCCTGGGTCATGGCGGGCCCCGTCGCGGTCAGCGGCGGCGACGGCTTCGCCGACCACGCAACCGTGCGGACGTACCTCTGGGGACGTGTACCGCATGCTCTATGAGTGCCACGGGCTGACCTGGGCCAGCGAGCTGCCGCTGCCCGAGCTCGCCCATGGGTCGTCCGTCGCGGCGCCCGACGTCGAGATCACGCTGGGCCTGATCGAACAGCCGGAAGAAGATGTCTGGCGGGTCGGTTCCGCGATCGCCGGCGATCTGGACCGGTTCTGGCTCGACGTCCCAGGCGTCGCGCGCTTCCTCGTCGAGGGGGGTCGCCGGATCGTCGTCGAGCCCGCCGAGGGCAGCCACCCGGACGAGGTCCGCCTCTACCTGCTCGGCTCGGCCCTCGGGGCGGTGCTGTACCAGCGTGGCCTGCTCGTCCTCCACGGCAACGCGTTCCGCCACGGCGCCGCCGTGGTCCTCGCGGTCGGCCACTCCGGAGCCGGCAAGTCGACCCTCGCCGGCGAGCTGCATCTGCGCGGCTTCGACGTCTTCTCCGACGACGTCGTGGCAATCGACGCCGAGGGCTTCACCGTGCCCGGCCCGCCGCGCGTGAAGCTGTGGCAGGACGCCGCCGACCTGCTCGGCGTCAGCGTCGACGGGCTCCCGCGGGTGCGGCCCCAGGACGACAAGTTCCACATGGCGATCGACGCGCCGCCCACGCAGCGGCTCCCGGTCGCCGCGGTCTACGTGCTCGAGCGCCACGAGGAGCACGACCTCGAGCTCGTCCACGTGGCCGGCACCGACCGGCTGGGCGTGCTGATGACGCACACCTACCGGGCGGCCCTCGTGGACGCGCCGGGCCAACGCCGCCGCCACCTGCAACGCTGCGCGACGCTGGCCGCGCGCTCGCGCGTCGTGCGCGTCCTGCGCCCCGCCGGCTCCTACCGCCCGGCCGCGACCGCCGACGCGATCCTCGCGGACATCTCCGCGCACCACGGAGCCTGAGGCGATGTTCGCGGGAGTCGTGAGCCTGGGCCGCCCGGCCGCGGACCTCGCGGACCCGGGGGCCCTTCGCGCCGCCCTCGCGCCGTACCACCAGCCGGACGCCGTGGACGAGTGGCGCAGCGATCGGGTGGTGCTCGTCCAGCACCGGCGCGACGCGGACAGCGGCCCCCAGCCGCAGGCCGGCACCGTGCTCGCCTTCTGGGGCCGGATCGACAACCGCGCGGACCTGACGCGCGCGCTCGACACGACGCCTTTCGCGACCGATCGGGCGCTGGTCGAGGCCGGCCTGCGGCGCGAGGGGCCGGACTTCCTCACCCGGCTCGTCGGTGACTTCGCCTGTGCTGCCGTCGACTCCGGCAGCGGCGCGGTGACCCTGGTCCGCGACCAGGTCGGCGTGAAGCCCCTCTGCTACCGGGCCGTCGACGGCGGCTTCGCCTTCGCGACGAGCGTCGCCGCGCTGCGCACCCTGCGGGGGCCGTCACCGACCCCCGACCCGGAGTGGATCGCCTGCCGGCTGCTCGGGTTGTACCTGGACGACCCGCAGCGCACTCCGTACCGGGAGATCCGGCGCGTCGCCCCCGGCACGCTCGTCGCATGGGCCCCGGACACCGGGGTCCGGACGCGACGCTGGCACACCTGGCGGGACGACAGCACGTGGGCGCCGGTGCGCGAGGACCGCTGGGTGAAGGACTACCGGACGGTGCTCGACGAGGCCGTCCGCTGCCGTATCCCGGCCGACGACGTGATCGGGGTCGAGAACAGCGGCGGCCTGGATTCGACGAGCATCCTCGCGCTGCTCGGCGGGTTCGTGGACCGTCCTCGGCAGCAGATCGAGACGTTCGGCGTGGTCCATGCGGAGCACGAGCCGATGGCGATCCTCAGCGCCAGCGCCGCCGCGGGCGCGAGCTGGAACCACCTCCTCACCGCCGGCGCCGGTCTCGCCTCGGAAGAGTCTGCGACCGCGCGGGCGCTGCGCGTCCTCGGCCACCCCGAGGACCACGGCATGGCCGGCTCGTTCGCGACGTTCTACGAGCTGGCGGCGGCCCGCGGCGTGCGCACTCTCTTCTCGGGCTTCGGCGGGGACGAGGCGACCACCTACCACGGTTCGCTGCTCCTGACCGAGCTGGCGGACCGCGGCGATGTGTCGGGGCTGTACCGCAACGTCATCGGCAACGTCGCGACCAAGCCCGCCCGGACGCTCAAGCAGCTGGTCTGGCGGCGGATCGTCCGGCGCCGCCACCACGCGGCCCTGCACTCCGCCTTCAAGGAGTGCTGGCCGTGGCACGTGCTGCGCGACGACGTCGTCGCGGAGTACGACCTGCGGCGGCGCTACTTCGACGCCGCGCGCTACGACGCCCCCTTCCGCACGATCAACGGCTTCCTCGTCGACCACCTGCTCGAGCAGACCTGGATCGCCGCCCGGGTCTCGGAGTGCACGCTCGTCGCGGGGACCTGGGGCATCGAGTACCAGTGGCCGCTGTGGGACTCGCGACTGGTCCAGCAGTACCTCTCGACCCCGAGCATCGAGAAGTACGGACCCGGCAGCGGCCGCGACCTGCACCGGCGCGCGGTGCGGGGGACCGTGCCCGACGTGATCGTCGACCGGTGCGACAAGGGCATGGGCGCGAACCTGGTGCGGCCTCACGCCGGCGCGCCGGCTGCTGCGTCCCCGTCGGTGGGCACCCTTCCCGGCCCGCTGGCGGACATCGTCGACCGGCGGCGGGTCGACGACAGCCTCCGGCGGGCGCGGACCGGAGCGCCCATCGGCGCGACGTCGTGGATCGGGACGCTGGAAGCCCAGACCGCATGGCTCACGGCGTCGTGAGCCGCCTGGCTGCCGCACGACGCCGGTACGCCGGGCGGCGGGTGCCGCACGGGCTGTTCGGCCCCGGGCTGCTGCTGTGCCACCGGCCGCTGGTCCGCACCCACCTGCGCCTGTGGTGGGCGGGCCGTAGCGGCGTCCCGCCGGCCGCGCACGTCGTCCTGGAGCTCTGGCTCTACGTGCGGTTCCTGCTGACGCTGCCCCGGCAGCTGCGGCAGGCCCCGCGCGGCCGCCGGGTGCGGCTGCTGGTCCGCTCGGCGGCGTGGTCGGTCCCGCCCGGCCAGCTGCTGCTGTTCGGGCTGGACCGGCCGGGGTCACGGCTCCTCGAGTTCGTGTTCGACCAGGAGATCGGCGGCTGGCACGCCCTGCGCAACCGCGACGCCTCGGCCACGGCGCTCCTCGCCGACAAGCAGGCGTTCGCCGAGCTGGCGGCTGCGCACGGCGTGACGGTTCCACGGGCGCTCGTGGCCGTCCGGCGCGGGAGCGCCGAGCCGCTGGCGACCCTGCTGACCGGGACCGCGGGCGACCCGCTGGAGGTGTTCTGCAAGCTCCGCGCGGGGAACCGGGCCCTCGGCGCGTTCGCGGCCGTCCGCGCCGAGGCCGGCTGGATCGGGCGCCGGCTGAACGGCCCGCCGCTCGACTCGCCGGCGGCGGTCGAGTCGGCCTGGCGTGAGCTGATCGGCCACGGCGACGCGCTCGTCCAGCCCCTGCTCCGCGACTGCGTGGCCCTGCGGCCGTTGGCCGAGGTCGAAGGCGACGAGGTCACCACGATCCGCGCCATCACCCGCCGCGACGACGAGCTCCTCGTCGCCCTGCTCGAGGTGCCGCTGCCCACCGGCGGGTACGCGATCCTCGAGATCGAGGCAGCGACCGGCGCCGTGCTGCCCGAGGTCCCGCACCACCCGACCCCGGCCGCAGCGCGTGCGGTGCGGCAGCGGGCCGGCGACGGGTTCCGCGTGCCGTGCTTCGACGCGATCCTGGCGCAGAGCGCGCGCCTGCAGGCGCTGGTCGACCTGCCGGCCATCGCCTGGGACTGGACGGTGACGGCCGACGGCCCCGTCCTGCTGGAAGGGAACTCCGGGTGGTCCGGCCTGATGCCGCAGGTGTTCCGCGGCGGGCTGCTGACGGGGGACCGATGCGGCGCCTGATCATCAGCCCGGGTCCGGGCGTCGCGCTGCGGTCGGCCTCGCACGGACTGGACGCCGGCACCACCGTCGTCAGCGTCTTCGCCGGCCCCCCGTCGGAGGCCGGACCCGCGGAGCGCCTCGCCATGGTGGCGGAGGTCGCCCGCGACCGCGCGGCCCTGCTGCGGGCGGACGCCGAGTGCCTGTACTTCGCGTTCGCCGATCCCGTGCCGGCGTCGACCGTGGTGCAGGTCGCCTGGGCGCTGAACCGGATCGCGCACGACTTCGACGAGATCTGGCTGCCGGCGGGGATCGGCGACCGGCGGCATAGCGTCACGGCGGAGGCGGCGCTGCGCCTGCGGGGATCGTTCCGCCGCGTGATGTACGCGGAGCACCCGGACGCGGCCGCGCTCTGGCAGGACGCACCGACGCTGAAGTCCGTGCTCGCCGCGACGCGGTTCGCCCCGCCGCGCGTCCCCGACCACGAGCGCTGCCAAGCCGCTGAGCACGAGTGGACCTGGGACCTCCCCGCCGCCCCGGCGTCGCCCCCGACCGTCGCGCTCCTGCCGCGACCCGCCGCCGGCCGCGAGGGCGGCGTCTTCCTCAGCGTGCTGATGCGCACCCGCGGCGACCGCCCGGAGCAGCTGCGGCACGCACTGGCGAGCCTGGTCGAGCAGACCTCCCGTGACTTCGAGCTGCTGCTGCTGCCCCACGACTGCAGCCCCGATGCGGTGGCCGCCGAGGTCGACGCGCTCCCCGACTGGCTGCGCGAGCGCACCCGGACCGTCCCCGTCGCCGGTGGCAAGCGGGCGACCCCGCTGAACGCCGGGGTCCGCGCGGCACGCGGCCGGTACTTCGTCGCGCTCGACGACGACGACGAGGCGCTCCCGCACTGGGTCCAGACGTTCGCCGACCTCGAGGCCGCCACGCCCGGCCGCGTCCTGCGCACCGGCGTCGCGTTCGTCCACCTCGACGGCTCCCGGCCCGACGTCACGCTGCCGGCCGACTTCGACCTGGTCGGGCACCTCTCGGAGTCCTTGAGCGCGTTCCTCGGGCTGGCCTTTCCCCTCGACCGGCTCGACGGCGGCGAGCTGCGCTTCGACGAGACCCTCGACGTGTGCGAGGACTGGGACTACCTCCTGCGTGCCGCGCAGCTGTTCGGCGTCGCGAACACCCCGGTCGTCACCGCCCGCTACCTGCGCTGGCCGGACGTGGCGAACTCGTTCGGGGGCTACCCGGCGCCGACCTGGCAGGCGAGCTGGCGCCAGGTCCACGACGCGACGGACGCGAGCTTCCTCCTGCTCCCGCCGGGGAGCGCTGTGGACCTGCGACGGCTGTACGCCGCGGTGCACGACGCAGAAGCCGAGCTCGAAGCGCTCCGCGCCGCAGCGGGACCGCCGGAGTGACTGTGCCGACGCGCCGGCTGATCATCAGTCCGCTGCCTGGCGTCGCGCCAGCCTGGGCGTTCGGAGCCATCGGGCCCGCGACGACGGTGGTCAGCGTGTTCAGCGACCTGGAGGGCGACGCCGGACCGGCCGGGCTCCTGCGACTCGCCACCGATCGCGCGCTGCTCCGGCGGCTGCAGGCCGACGCGTTCTACCTGCCGCACCGCGACCCCTCAGAGGTCTCGGCGGCCTGGCTGACCTGGGAGCTCGGGCGCCTCGTCGCCGACCTCGACGTCGACGAGCTGTGGTTCCCCGCCGGTGCCCGAGGGGAGCCCGCCCACGTCCTGACGGCCGAGGCCGCGCGCGCGCTCCGCGGCAGGTTCCGGCGCGTCGTGTACGCCGACGTGGCCTGGGCGTCGGCGCCGACCGTCACGGAGGTGCTCGCCGCCACCCGCTGGGCACCCCCCGCGGTTCCGCGTCAGCACCGCCTGGACGGCGCGCAGGTTGCCGCCAGACGCGCGGCCCTCGGCGCGGAGCCGTCGTCCGTCGCCGTCGAGGCCCACGAGTGGACCTGGGACCTTCCCGTCGCAGGCCTCGAGCCGGGGCCGCTCGCGATGCTGCCGCGGGCGGGGCCGGGTCGGACGGACGGCCCGCTCATCAGCGTGCTCACGCGGACGCGCGGCGACCGGCCGCAGCCGCTCCGGCGGACCCTCGACAGCCTGGCCGAGCAGACCTCGCGCGACTTCGAGCTGCTGCTCATCCGCCCGCCCGGGCTGACGCTGGACGCAGAGGTCGCACGGCTTCCCACGTGGCTCCAGGAGCAGACCCGCCAGGTCGCGGACGGGGGCGGGCGGCTCGGCGCGATTCTCAACGACGGGCTGCGGGAGGCGCGCGGACGCTACTTCGTGACCCTGGACGACGACGACGAGACGCTGCCGAACTGGGTCGAGACCTTCGCCGCGCTCGACGCGCGGTCACCGGGGCGAGTGCTCAGGACCGCCTCGGTCAAGAAGTTCCTCGACGGGTCCGGCGAGGACGAGGGCTTCCCGCTCGAGTTCGATCTCATCGATCACCTCAAGCGATTCCGGTCACCCGTCTCCGGCCTGGCCTACCCGCTCGGCGGGCTCGCCGGCGGCGAGCTGCTCTTCGACGAGGACCTGGAGGTGTTCGAGGACTGGGACTACCTCCTGCGCGCCGCCCAGCTGTTCGGCGTCGCGGACGCGCCCGTCGTGACCTCGCACAAGCTGGTGTGGCCGCAGCTCGCGAACACCGGCACCGACTACTCGTACGACGTGTGGCGGCGGTGCCGGCGCGAGGTCATGGACAAGTGCGACGCCGCGCCGCTCCTGTTGGACGTGGGCGCGGCGCGCGAGGTGCGTGACCTACGGGCGCGGCTGGACGCGGCCCGTGAGGAGATCCAGCGGCTACGACGGACCGAGCGGGAACGAGACTGAGACGCCCTCGGCCACGCCGGGGCCCTTTGCGGCGGTGGCCTCGAGCGTGAGCTGCTCGAGCATCGGCGGGGTGTACGGGGCGCGGGGGGTTTCCATCCGAACAGTCTACCTGCGACGGAGCGTCGCGCTCAAGTTATTTCTCGCGCGTGCCGATAATGAGGCCGCTCTCGAGCAGTTGCGCCAGGAATGCCGACGTGTCCCGCTCGCAGTCCTTGCGTGACACCTCGAACCGGTCCACCACGGCGTTGACGAGCTCGTCGAGCGTCTGCGGCGACTCGAGCTGCTCCCAGACCACGGCCGCGACACCCTTCAGCGCGAAGTACGCGCCCTGCTCCTGGCCCATCATCACGTACTCGCCGTCCATCTCGACCGCATAGGCGTCGGGACTGCGTTCATAGCCGATCGTCACAGCAGTCCTCTCGAGGCACGACAGAATGTCGCGACTCTACTTGAGGGGTGCGGTCAGCAGGGTTACCTTGCAGCGGTGCTCCCCAGGACGCCCGCCGTGCCGTCCGCCTGGGCGCCGAAGCCCCCCGAGGAGCTGCCGCTCCCGACCCCCGCGCAGCTCGACCTCCTCCGGGCCGCACTGCTCCCCGCGCCGGCGGCGGCACGCGCCTGGGCCCGCTGGGGCGAGCGCGGACTGCGCCTGGGGACGACGGACAGGGCGTCCCGCCGGCTCCTCGGTCAGCTGCACCACAACCACCGGGCGGCCGGTGTCGGGCCTGAGGACGTTGCGCGACTCCGTGCATCCGGCCACCGGACGTTCGCCCACAACACGACGGTGCTGCGCGCGAGCCTGCCCGCCGTCCAGCTGCTCGAGCAGGCGGGAATGCCCGTCGTCCTGCTGAAGGGCGCTGCTGTGCTGGCCCTCACCGGCGGCATCGGCCGGCGGCCGATCACCGACGTCGATGTCCTCGTCCCCGAGCACGAGGGACGGCGGGCGATCGACCTCCTGCTGCAGGCCGGCTGGAGGTCGCACAGCGAGGGGCCGCCCCGCGCCGACAGCAGCTGCCACGGCTGGAACTTCGTGGACGGCGACGGGGGCTCGCTGGACCTGCACTGGTGGTGCTACCGGACCGCCGGCTCCGACGCCGGGGTCATCCGGGACGCACGTAGCGCCCAGCTTCTGGGGACGCCGGTGACGGTCCCGTCCCCCGCCGACCTGCTGCTGACGACCGTGGTCAACGGGTTCGGGCCCCTGCAGGCCGCCCCCGTGCGCTGGATCGCGGACTCCGTCGTGCTGCTGGGCCTCGAGGCCGACGCCGTCGACTGGGACACGCTGGTCGCCCGAGCGCGTGAGCGCGATGTGACCTTGCCCGCCGCGGAGGGCCTCGAGTACCTGGCCACGCGGTTCGGCGCACCGGTACCGCCCGCCACGCTCACGGCGCTGCGCGCGACCCCCGTCGCCCTGCGCACGCGGCTCTATCACCGGTCGGTGATGTCGCCGCCCCGGCGCGCTCCGGTCCTCGTCCCCGAGCTCGAGGCGCACCGTCGCCGCCGGCTCCACGACCCCGAGCACACGCCGTGGGACTTCCCGCGTCACTTCGCGCAGCAGGCGGGCGCCGGGACGGTCCGACACCTGATCTGGCGCAGCCTGACGGGCGCGCTGCGGCCGGGCGACCGCCGGTAGAACTAGATCCAGGTGCGGCGCCGGAAGATCGCGAACAGCACCGCACCGGTCGCCAGCATCATCGCGATGGCCATCGGATAGCCGAACTTCCAGCTCAGCTCGGGCATGTGCTCGAAGTTCATGCCGTAGATCGTCCCCACGAAGGTGGGCGCGAAGAGGATGGCGGCCCAGGCGGAGATCTTCTTGACCTCCTCGTTCTGGGCGATCGAGATCTCGGCGAGGCGCTTGGTCTCCTCGTTCTGCGCGACGGAGGCCTCGCTGAGGGCCTTGGTCTCGATGGTGAGGTTGACGTCGAGGATGCTCTGCAGGAGCTGGCGGAAGGCGTTGGTCTGCTCGCTCACCCCGCGAGCGTGGTCGAGGACGTCGCGCAGGTAGCGCCGCTCGTCGAGCTCGATGCGGTCGTCGGCGATGAGGCGCTCGAGCATGCCGGTCAGCGGCAGGGTCGCGCGCTGGAACGCGACGGTCTCGCGGATCAGCTCGTAGATGCGGCGGGAGACGTCGGGGTTGCCGCTGAAGACCTCGTCCTCGATCTCGTCGATGTCGGTCTGCAGGCCGACGACGACCGGGGCGTAGTCCTCCACCACGCGGTCCATGAGCGCATGGAGGATCGCGACGGGGCCGCGCTGCAGCAGATCGGGGCGGTCCTCCAGGGAGCGCCGGACGCGGGCG
This sequence comes from Paraconexibacter sp. AEG42_29, assembly GCF_040581415.1. Classification (NCBI taxonomy): domain Bacteria; kingdom Bacillati; phylum Actinomycetota; class Thermoleophilia; order Solirubrobacterales; family Paraconexibacteraceae; genus Paraconexibacter; species Paraconexibacter sp. AEG42_29. The sequence goes on from NZ_CP114014.1 coordinate 859,217, forward strand.
ACCTTCGGCATGCCGGCGTGCCGGACCGTGACGACGAAGTCGGGGCCGGCGAAGACGTGCAGCTCACCGAACTCGACGACCTCGAGGTCGTCGTGGTAGCGGGCAGGCCGCAGGACGCAGAACCAGGTGTCGCCGAACCGCTGCAGCTTGGCGCGCTGGTGCCCGGTGACGGCGGCGCGGACGGCGAGCTCGTGCAGGCCGAAGACCTCGGCCACCTCGGCGAACTCGGCCTCGCTCGGACGGTGCAGGCCGACCCAGGCCGTCCCGCCGCGGTCCCGCGCGAGGGCGCGGACGTCCGCGCAGGTCGCCGGCCGGCCGTGGCGGAGCCCGTCGCAGTACACGGCTTGGTCGACGATCACACGCCAGAGCCTAGGTTCCCGCGCGCGCCGGCGCCGCCCGCGCCTCGATGTCCCGGACGATCGCGTGCGCCGCCGGGTCCCGGGCGACCCGGTCGTCCAGCACGACGTTCGCGACGCCCCGCAGCAGCGACCACGCCGTCCACGCCTGCGGAGCCATCGTGCGCGGCGCCCGCCGCGCGATGCCGTCCGCGATCACGACGCCCGCGTCCTCGGCGGTGATGCGCCGCCGCAGCGGACCCGGGAGCTGCGCCTGGAGCGCGGCGCCGAGCGGGTCCTCGTCGAGCGTCGACCGGGTCATCCCGGTCTCCACCACGCCGAACGAGGCGATGCCGCAGGTCGCGCCGTGCGGCGCCAGCTCGAGCCGCAGCGCGCGGCCCAGCTGCTCGACCGCGGCCTTGCTGATCATGTACGGCGACCCGCCCAGGCCGGGCGCGAAGGCGGCGACGGACGCCACGACGACCACGTGGCCACGCGCGGCGATGACGGACTCGAGCGCCGGGTGCACGGTGTTGAAGACGCCGGTCTGGTTGATGGCGATGACACGGTCGTAGTCGGCCGGGTCCATCGTCCGCAGCGTGGCCGGCTGCGGGACAACGCCGGCGTTCGCCACGACGATGTCCAGCGCGCCGAACCGCGCGACGGCGGCGTCGACGGCGGCGGCCATGGCGTCGCGGTCGCGTACGTCGGCCGCGATCCCGAGGGAGCGGCCCGCGGCGAAGCCCCCCGCCGCCAGTGCGGTGGCGTCGACGTCGACCGTCACGACGTTCGCGCCGCGGGCGTAGAGCGCGCGGGCGGTCGCCAGGCCGATGCCCTGACCCGCACCCGTTATCAGCGCGACCCTGCCTGCGACGTCGTAGGCCGGGGTGGGGGACAGGCCGGGGACGCCGGCCGCGCGGGCCGCGCCGAGCAGCGTGCCTACGCCGGGGATCCTGGGGGTCATGTCGGTCTCGTCTCTCGTGTCTCGGGTGGTCGGTCGATCGGTGGGTCCGCGGGCCCGGGTGGGAGCCCGTGCGCGTCAGGCCGCCGGGGTCAGGTCGTACGCGGACGGGTCGAAGCGCCGCGTGCGGTGCGCGTAGGCGAAGCTCCAGCTCGGCCACAGCCCGGAGTTGTGGCCGTCCCGGGTCTGGTAGTAGCTGCGACAGCCGCCGTCGACCCAGACCGTCCCGGCGCTGCGCTCGTCGACCTCGTCCAGGAACGCCGCCTGCGCCTGCGGGCGGACTTCGACGACCGCGACGTCGCCGGCCCGCATCGCGCGCACCGCGTCGACGATGTAGCCGACCTGCTGCTCGATCATGTAGATCGCGGACTGGTTGCCGGCGGCGCCGTACGGACCGAGCACGGTGAACAGATTCGGGAAGCCCGCGTACGCGGCCCCGAGGTAGCTCTGCGGCCGCTCGTCGTACAGGTCGACCAGGCTGCGGCCGTCGCGGCCGTGGATCACGGCCCCCGCGCGGGTCGGCGCCTGGAACCCGGTGCCGTAGATGATCGTGTCGACCGCGTGCTCGGTGCCGTCGTCCGTCACGACCGCGTGGGGCCGGATCTCGCGGATGCGCTCGGTGACGACGTCGACGTTCGGCTGCGTGAGCGCAGGCAGGTACGCGTCGGTCAGGATCGCCCGCTTGCACCCGATCATGTAGTCCGGCGTGAGCCGCGCCCGCAGCCCGGCGTCGCGGACCTGGCGGCGCAGCTGCAGCCGGCCGACGGCCTCGTACGCGTGGCGGAAGCGCAGGTTGACGAACTGCACGAGCCCGAGGCCCTCGATCAGCGTGAAGATCCCCCCGCGCAGCGCGGTCTGCAGCGGCGGGACGGCACGGAAGGCGGCGCGCTGGACCCCCACCGACCGCACGTCCAGCCGCGGCATGATCCAGGGCGGCGTGCGCTGGAAGACCACCAGCCGCTCGACCTCCGGCTGGATGGCCGGGATGAACTGGGCCGCCGACGCCCCCGTCCCGATGACCGCCACGCGGCGGCCGGTCAGGTCCTGCGTGTGGTCCCAGCGCGCGGAGTGGAACGTCGTCCCCGCGAACGTCGCGCGGCCGGGGATGTCCGGCAGCACGGGATCGCCGAAGAGGCCCTGCGCGCCGACGAGCACGGTCGTCGTGAGCGGTCCTGCGGTCGTCTGCAGCTGCCAGCGCCGGGCGTCGTCGTCCCAGCGGGCGTCGAGCAGCTCCGTCCCGAGGCGGACGTGCGGCCCGACGCAGTGCTCCGCAGCCACCGCCTGCAGGTAGGCGAGGATCTCGGGCTGGGTCGCGTAGACGCGCGACCAGTCGGGGTTCGGCGCGAACGAGTACGAGTAGAGCGCGGACGGCACGTCGCACGCGCAGCCCGGGTAGGTGTTGTCCCGCCAGACGCCGCCGAGCGCATTCGCGCGCTCGAGGATGGTGAAGTCGTGCACGCCGGCCTGCTTCAGCCGCACGGCGAGCCCGACCCCGGCGAAGCCGCCGCCGACGATGACGAGGGGGACGTGCTCGACGTCCTTAGTCGGGGGCGCCATCAGAGGTCCAGGACCAGGCGCGGGCCGGCGGCGCGCGAGACGCACGGCAGCATCGCCGCCGGTCGCTCGGCGGCGAGCAGGACGCCGTCGCGGTGGTCGACCGCGCCGTCGAGGACCGTGCACAGGCAGGTGCGGCAGAAGCCCTGCCGGCAGGAGTACGCGACGTCCGGCACGGCGCGGCGGATCGCGTCCAGGGCGCTCTCGTCGGCGGCCACGTGGACGGTCCGGCCGCTGCGGGCGAGGACGACGTCGAACGCCGTGCCGTCCAGGACCGGGGGCGAGGAGAAGCGCTCATGGAACAGCGGCGTGCCGGGGGCCGCGGCGCGCGTCAGCTGGCGGACCGCGTCCATCAGGGGCGGCGGACCGCACACGTAGACGTCGGGCGGCGCGCCGCCGGGGCCCAGGCCGGGCCCGCTGCGGTGTCGCGTGAGCAGGGCGGCGACGTCGGCGAACCCGTGCTCGTCGTCTGAATGGACCACGACGTCACCGCCACGTCGCTGGGCCAGGACGTCCAGGAACGGCATGCTCGCCCGCGAGCGACCGACGTACACGAGCCGCCACGGGATCCCGCGGCGCTCGGCCGCCTGCACCATCGGCAGGATCGGCGTGATGCCGATGCCGCCGGCGACGAACAGGTACGCCGGCGCGTCGACGAGCCGGAACGCGTTGCGCGGGCCGCGGGCCCGGACGGCGGCACCCGGGCGCAGCACGTCGTGCACCTCGCGCGATCCGCCGCCGCCGTCCGGCAGCCGCCGCACCGCCACGCGGTAGGCGTCCCGCTCCTCGGGGTCCCCGCAGAGCGAGTACTGCCGCACCCGCCCCGAGGGCAGGACGAGGTCCAGGTGGGACCCGGGCACCCAGCCGGGGAGCGCGGCGCCGGCGGCCGCGCGCAGGGTCAGGCCGACGACGTCGTCAGCCTCGGGGACGACCGCGTCGACCGCGAGGTCGAGGTCGAATCCCGTCCGCCGGACGGGCCGCGGTCGTGCGAGGTAGGGCGCGGCCGGCCCCAGGACGAACACGCGCTTGTAGGCGCCGAGGACCGTCGCGACGGCCTGCAGTCCGGGCGGCGGCCGGTCGGTGCCGCGGGCGCGCGGCGAACTGGGGGTGGACGTGGTCATCGGGTCAGTGCGCGTGGCCGTTGGCGGCGGGGGAGACGGCGAGGTAGCGCAGCGCCTTGTCGAGCGGTCCCATCTGCGACGGGTGGAAGCTCGGCTTGAGGTAGACGGGGATCTCGCTGAGGAAGTGCAGGCCGGTCGGGATGACGCCGCGCGCCATCGCGCTGCCCAGCTGCCGCGGCCACCAGCGGCCCTTGTCCGGGGAGGGGTCGTTCGCGTAGAGGTAGCCGGTCGTCGCGACGAACAGGATCCCGAGCATCGCGCTGCCGACCAGGGCCGTCCGCGCGCGCCGTGCGTAGCTGCCGTCGACGTACATGTAGGCGTCGAAGGCGACGTTGCGGTGCTCGACCTCCTCGGCGCCGTGCCACCGGATCAGGTCGAGCATCATCGGGTGCATCCCGAGTTCCTCGAGGTGGTCGGCGTCCAGGACCCACTGCCCCAGGATCGCCGTGTAGTGCTCCATCGCGGCGTACAGCCCGAGGCGCTCGCACAGCCAGGCGTGCCGCGCGCGCCCGGTGAGCCCGTGGCCGGACAGGAAGGTGTCCACGAGCCACTCGATCCGCCCGACCAGCGGCGCGACCGGCAGGCCCAGCTGCTCGAGGTGTGCGTGGACCCCTTCGTGGGCGCCGGCGTGCATCGACTCCTGCCCGATGAAGCCGATGACCTCCTCCCGCAGCCGCTCGTCGGCGATCAGCGGCAGGGCCTCGGAGAGCCCCTGCGCCATCGCCCGCTCGCCCTCGGGCAGCGTCAGGTGCATCGCGTTGAAGACGTGGGTGACGAGCGCCTCGCCGGGGAGGTAGTGCAGCGGCACTCCGTCCCAGTCGAACTGCACGTCGCGCGGCGTGATGGCGATCGCCTCGTCGCGGTACGGCTCCTGCACCCGGCTCATGGTCTTGCCTCTCGGTCGGACATGCGGATATCAACGTTTCCTGATGGGTGTACCGCATCGTAAACGAAAGGTTTCTCCTTTGCCGGCGGTCGCTGCGAGAATGCGTCCGTGGGACGCACCTATGCCGGTCAGACCGCGGAGGAACGCGCCGACGCCCGGCGGCGCCAGTTGCTCGACGCCGGGCTCGAGCTGCTCGGCACCCGCGGGGTGGCCGAGTCGACCGTGCGCGGGGTCTGCGACGAGGCCGGCCTCTCGACCCGCTTCTTCTACGAGTCCTTCACGTCCCTCGACGCGCTGGCGCTCGCCGTCTACGACGAGGCGGTGGACGCGACGATCACCGCGGTCGTCGAGGCGGTGCGCGGTGCCGGGACCAGCGATGCCCACCGCGAGGCGCGTGCTCACGCGGCGATCGCGGCGATGGTCGCCGCGCTCACGGACGACCCCCGCCGCGCGCGGGTCGTCCTGCGCGAGGCGAGCGCCAGCACCGAGCTCGCGCAGCGGCGGCAGCACACGATGCAGCGCTTCGCGGCCGTGATCACCATGCTGGGCCACGCCGAGTACGGTCTGCCGGACGGGGCCGCTCCGATCGTGCCGATCACCGCGGCGTTCGTCGCCGGCGGCGTGAGCGAGCTCATGATCGCCTGGGTCGAGGGCGACGTCCCGATCCCGCGCGAGCGGCTCGTCGAGGACTGCGCCCGGCTGCTCATCGGCATCGGCGACACCGCCCGCGCGATCGCGGGCCCCTGAGCGTCAGCCCGGGCTGTCGGCCCGCGGCACGGCGGGCCGCGTGCGCTCTGCGGCCCGGTCGAGCAGGTGCACGAGCGCGATCCACCCTGCGAACTCCGACCGGTCGGGGCCGTCGAGGACGACGCCCTGGGGTGGGTCCGTGGCGTCGAATCGCACTGACACCTGCACGTGTTCCGGGTCGCTCCGCATCATGGGGACGACGGTAGTCGGGGCCGCCCCGGGCCTCACCGGGGTTGGCACCCGAAGCTTTTGCCTCCGTGCGGCGGTCGCCGGCGCCTGCCGGTCAGCCGACGCCCGCAGGCGATGTCTCGGCCGCCGCCGCGGCGGCCTCCGCCATGAGCCCGTGCACGATCATCGCGGCCGCGCTCGCCCCGGCGGCGATCGCGTTCGCGACGGTGGGCATCTGGCCGCACAGGTCGCCGGCCGCGTGCAGGCCCGCGACGCTGGTCGCCGACAGCGCGTCGACCTGGACGGTCTCGGCCGACAGGTGGCCGGGCGGGGCGATCGCGGCCCCGAGCTCGTGCGCGAGCGCGGTCCGCTGGTGCAGCGTGACCGGCACGAGCAGGCCGCCGAGGGGGCGCTCTGCCCCGTCCGCGAAGACCGCGGCCCGGAGTGTGTCGCCGTCGCCGCGAAGGGCCGCGACGTGGCGGTCGTCGACCGTCACCCCCGCCGCGGCGAGCTGCGCCGCCCGGGCGTCGTCAAGCCCGGGCGGGCCGTCGGTCAGCAGCGTCACGTCGGCCGACCAGGCGCCGAGCAGCACCGCCCGCTGCGCACCGGTGTCGCCCCGGTCCAGGACGGCCAGCGGCTGGTCGCGGACCTCCCAGCCATGGCAGAACGGGCAGTGGAAGACCGACCGGCCCCAGAGCGGCGGCAAGCCGGCGAGCGCGGGCGGGCGGTAGTCCATGCCGGTCGCCAGCAGGACCCGCCGGGCCGTGACGGACCTGCCGTCGGCGAGGTCGAGCGCGAAGCCGGCGCCCGGCACGCGGCGGCCGTGGACGACCTCGCCCCGGCGGACCTCCACGGTCGGGTAGGCGGCGAGCTCCGTGTGGCCGGCCGCGTAGAGGTCCGGGGCCGGGCGGGTGTCGTGGCCCAGCAGGCCGCCGATCCCGTGCGCGGCGAGGTTGCTCTGCCGGCCGGCGTCGACCAGGAGCGTCCGGCGGCGGGCACGGCCCAGGACGAGCGCCGCGCTGAGCCCGGCCGCGCCGCCACCGACGATCACGCACTCCCAGGTCTGGTCAGGGTCTGTCTCCATGGGGTCGACCGTGACAGGGTCGCTGCGATATGCCAAGCTCTCTTGCCATGAAGGCAAGTCCGGTGGATGAGGAAGGTGTCGACGCCCGCGTCCGTCGCCGCCTGCGTGAGCTGCGGACCGAACGCGGGCTCACGCTGCAGCAGGTGGCTGACCGCGCCGGCATCGACCTGTCGACGATGAGCCGCCTGGAGTCCGGGAAGCGACGCCTGGCGCTCGACCACATCCCGCACCTCGCCGCGGCCCTCGGGGTGAGCACGGACGAGCTGCTGGCGGCCGGGGTGACCCAGGACCCCCGGGTGCGCGGGAAGCCGCGCAAGTACGACGAGCTCACGATGTGGCCGCTGACCCACCGGATGCATCCGGGCGCGCTACAGGCCTACAAGATCGTCGTGAGCGCCCGCCGCACCCGGCCGCCCGATCCGTTGCCCGTCCACGAGGGGCACGACTGGCTCTACGTGCTGCACGGGCGCCTGCGCCTGGTGCTCGGCGAGGACGACTTCATCATCGAGCCAGGCGAGGCGGCCGAGTTCAGCACCTGGACGCCGCACTGGTTCGGCGCGGTCGACGGCCCGGTGGAGCTGATCGGCCTGTTCGGCCCCCACGGCGAGAAGCTGCACCTGCACAAGTAGCCGGGGCGCAGCCCGCCCTGCGGAGACCCATCGCTCGGCGGGTCAGGCCTCGGGACGCGGGCGGTCCGCGACGCCGGAGTCGGCCTGCTTGATCCCGGCCTCGATGTCGGCCTTCTCGGCTTCGGCGGCGGCGGCCGCGTCGGCGTCCAGCTGCCGTGCGCAGATCGGGTCGACGTCGGCGTCGCGGCCGATCGTGATCGTGGAGGCGTCGGTCCGCTTCGCCTTCGCGCGCTGGCTCTGCACCTGGACGCGGAAGGTCTCGGCGGGCTCGCACGTCTTGTCGGCGAGCGCCTTGACGGTGAAGGCGGCGACCTTGGACTTGCCGGCCTTGAGCGTCACCGTCACGCCGCGGGCGGCCCAGTCGCCGGTGGCGGCGGTCGCGGTGCCGTCGACGGCGCCGATGCGGAACGTGCAGCTGCCGCTGCCCTTCTTGCAGCTGAGCGGGATCGCGAGGCGGGCGGACTGGCTCTCGACGAGCGTTGCGCCGGGGACGGCGACCGGCAGCAGCGTCGACGGGGCCGCGGGGACCGGCGCCGGGGCCGGCTGGGCCTCCTGCGCCTGAGCCGGTGCGGCGAGGGCGGTGGCCGCGAGCAGCGGGGTGGCGACGGCGAGGGCGAGGCGGGCGATGGAGGTGCGGGTGGAGGTCATGAGAGCGCTTTCGGTCTGGGTGGTCGCGGTGTCTGGGACCAGCTAACCGAGGTCTCCATGAAGCGAACGTGAAGCGGACTTCATCCGTGTTCATCTGCGCTTCATGGGCCGCTCGCGACAGTGCGTCTCGTCAACCACCCCTGTCGCTCAAAGGAGCCGATCCACATGTCCTTCGTCCTCGCCGCCCGCACCACCCGCCTCACCGCCGTCGCCGTCTGTGCCGCATCCGCGTTCACTGGTCTCGCCGCCGGCGCCGCCCACGCGGGTCCGGCTGCCAAGCCGGATCTGTCCGTCGCCCGCGGCAACGTCACCGTCTCCGATGGTGCGCTCAGCGGATCGTTCGTGGTCAAGAACTCCGGTCGCCGCGCCCCCGCGTCGACCGCCGCGCTCAAGGTCCGGGTAAACGGCCGCACGGTGATCCTGGCACGCGTGTCGGTCCCGCCCGTCGGGTCGTTCGGCACAAAGACGGTCCGCGTGCGCGGCATGACCTCGGTCGATGCCCCGGGCCCAGGTGACCTGGTCGTCTGCGCCGACTCGGGGCTGCGAATCCGCGAGCGCAGCGAGCGCAACAACTGCCGCGTCGCCGGCGAGGTCAGCGTTACGCGCGAGGACGAGGTGATCCCGCCGACCACACCGGCACCGGCACCTGCACCAGCCCCGACACCAGCGCCGGCCCCCAAGCCGATGCCGGCGCCGAGCGGCTCCTCGGTCCCGACCAGCCCGATCGCGGTCGAGGCCGACACGGTGGTCGACCGCAAGACGGCCACCGGCAACTACTGGCTGACCGTCCCGCAGTCCTACGACGCCTCGCACAAGACCCCGGCGACGCTCTTCGTGTGGATGCACGGATGCGGTGGCCAGGGCGCGGGCGACATCTACACGATCTCCCCGATGGGGGCGAAGCAGAAGTACGTCGCGCTGTCCCTGGGCGGCCGTGAGGACAAGTGCTGGGACATGAACACCGACAGCAAGAAGGTCCTGGAGGCCATCGCGGACGTCAAGACGCACCTCAACATCAACCCGCGCAAGGTGGTCCTCGGCGGCTTCTCCTCGGGCGGCGACCTCGCCTACCGGACCGCCTTCTACAACTCGGGCCTGATCGCGGGCGTCCTGGCCGAGAACACCGCGCCGTTCCAGGACACGCAGTCGACCCAGGCCGCGTCGCTCGCCGCGGCCACCACCAAGTTCCGCGTCGTGCACCTCGCCCACACGGAGGACGACACGTACGACATCAAGCAGGTCCGCGCCGAGACCAGCGCGCTGATGGCCGCCGGGTTCCCGGTGCAGGTCATCGAGAAGGCCGGCGGCCACTCCGACGCGACCACCGACCGCGACCTCGTCGCGCACCTCCTGCCGCACCTCGAGGATCCGTGGATGTTCGCCGGCGCCTGAGCCGACCGACGACGATCCCCGAACGACCCGGCCGGTCCGCTCCCCGCGGGCCGGCCGGCCGCGTTCAGGCGCCGGGGACCAGGCGCCGCAGCGGCGGGCGCCGGAACGTCTCCTGCGCCAGCGCGGCGTTGACGGCGATCAGCGCAGCCGTGCTGGCGAGGTTCACGGCGCCGAGGACGTTCAGCACGCGCTTGGAGCGGGCCGCGGCGGCCGGTGCGTCGGCCGCCGGCGTGGCCCCGTCGTCCAGGGGGACGTCACCGCCGTGCGTCTGCGCGCTCAGGCGGACGCCGCCGATCGCGGTCGCGACGCCCGTGACGGCGGTGGTCGCGACGAGGCCGTCCTTCACGAGCGCGAGGCTGCGCTCGCGCCTGGACAGCTTCCCGGGGCGCGCCTCGTTGGCCCGCGCGCCGCTCCAGCCGACGATGACGGCGGCCAGCGAGAGCGAGTTCACGGTCCCGTAGCGACGCCACGAGCGGTTCACCACGAGGCCACGCTCGCTCGGGTTGCTGATCGCGGTGACCGCCGGACTCAGCGCGATCCGGGCGAAGAGGTTGCCGCCGAACAGGCTGGCGAGACCCAGGTCATGCAGGGCACGGCCGGCCTTCGAGGCAGTGATCGGGGGCTTGGGCACCTGGATGTCGGGCATCGTGACTGGCTGCCCCGCCCGCCGAGGCGGCAAACGGAGGTAGGGACGACCAGAGGTCAGAGTCCGGAACACCCTCCTGTGCGAGCGGTCTCCGTCCGCCACCATGGAGGGACGATGACCGCAGAAACGTCCGACGTCCTCCCGAGTTCGCCGCTGATCCTGTTCCTGCGGTGGGTGCTGCCCGCCATCGTGTGCGTGGTGGGCATCGCGCTCGCGGCGGCCAACGGCTTCGACGACGACAGCCTGGAGGGCGGGGCGGCGATCGTCGGCGCCGGCCTGTCGATCTGCCTGATGAACGTGCTCTGGCGGGTGGGGATCAGCGGCGACTCCGACCGTGACGCCGAGGTCGCCGCACGGGACCACTTCGACCGGTTCGGGCGCTGGCCTGACGAGTCCGCGCCAAGCCGTTAGCCTCGCTGCATGACCGAAGAAGACTCCGGAAAGCGCAACCTGACGTGCCCGTGCGGCGAGTTCATCCGCGGGGAGACCGAGGACGAGCTGATCGACCTCGTCAACGCCCACCTGAAGGCCGAGCACCCCGGTCACGACTACACGCGTGACCAGATCCTGTTCATGGCCACCTGAAGGGCTCGACCGCGGCGGCGCGTGGTCCGAAGCTCCTATATCGAGCTCTGGACCGCACGCCGGCGATGTTCCGCCGGCCTGGTCTGCGCCAGGCGTCGTTCGTGCACCGCGAGCACGGTCGCGACCCGCTGCGGTGTCGCGACGTCCGGGCCCCAGGCCGCGGCCGCCCGCTCCGCCGCGGCGCCGACGTCGGTCCGCAGGCCGGCGTCCTGCAGGCACATGACCCCCAGGCCGACGTGCCAGCGCTCGTCGCCCTGCACGCGGCGGACGCCCTCGAGCGTGCCGGTCAGGACGGCCGCCGCCTCCAGCTCGTCGGTCAGCGCCTGCTGGCCGATCGCGAACACGATGCCCTCCAGGACCAGGTGGTAGAGGCCGACGCCCTCGGCCAGCGAGGCGTCCCCGCCGGCCAGGCGCCGCGCCAGCGCCGGGAGGTCGTGCTCGAAGAGGGCCCGCAGCCCGGCGGTCACGAGCCCGCCGTCGTCCGCCGCGTCCGGGTCGTGCCGGACCACCTCGCGGGCGACCCGGTCGAAGAAGCGCGCGTGCCGCCGTTCGTCGCCGGCCTGGACCGCGAAGCACTCCGCCGCGAGTGAGCGGTCGCCGGCTGCGGCGGCGAACGGGGACAGGTGCTCGGCGACGGCGCGCTCGGCGACGCAGAACCCGGCCACCAGCTCGGTGATCCGGTGCCGCGCACCCGCGTCCACGGATGGCCACGCCGCGGCGTCGGCGGTGAGGTCGATCGCGCCGTCGTCCCACTGCAGTCGCCGGGCGGCGGCGAGCAGGTGGTCGTAGCCGGCGAGCGTCACGCCGTGCAGGCTAACTAGGCCGGGGCTCCCGCCTCGCGCGCCAGGTCCTCGGCCACGTCCACGATCCAGTCCTCCTGCCCCGCGACCGCCTTGCGGCGCCCGAGCTCCACCAGGATGTCCCGCGGGTCCAGGCCCAGGCGCTCGCCGTGGCGCTTGGCGTGCAGCAGGAACGTCGAGTAGACGCCTGCGTACCCGATCGCCAGCGACTCGCGGTCGGGGAACGGCTGGAACGGCATGAAGGGGAGGACGACGTGCTCGGCGGCATCGCTGAGCGCGAAGGTGTCCAGCGGCGAGTCGTGGCCCATCCGGTCGAGGGTCGCGGCCAGCAGCTCCGTGGCCGCGTTGCCCGCGCCCGCGCCGAGGCCGCGCAGGCAGCCGTCGACCCGCGCCGCACCGGCCTCGATTGCTGCGACGGTGTTGCCGATCGCGAGCCCGAGGTTGTTGTGCGCGTGGAAGCCCACGTCGCCGGTGACGTCGGCCAACGCGGCCACGCGGTCCCGGGCGCCGGACGGGACCAGGGCGCCCGCGGAGTCGACGATGTAGATCGCGTCCGCTCCGTACGACGCCATCAGCGCCGCCTGCTCGGCCAGGGCCTCCGGCGTCAGCATGTGGCTCATCATCAGAAAGCCGATCGCCTCCATGCCCAGGTCCTTCGCGGCGGCGAAGTGCTGCTCGGAGATGTCGGCCTCGGTGCAGTGCGTGGCGATCCGGACAGCGACCGCGCCGCGCTCCGCCGCGGCCTTGAGCGTCTCGCGCGTCCCGATTCCCGGGATCAGCAGGACCGCGATCCGCGCGTCGCCGGCGACCGACACCGCTCTCGAGATCAGGTCCATCTCGGAGACCGCGCTCATCCCGTACTGCAGCGAGGAGCCGCCGAGGCCGTCGCCGTGCGCGACCTCGATCATCTCGACGCCGCCCGCGACGAGCGCCTTGACGACCGCCTCGACCTGGTCGGCGGTGTACTGGTGGCGCATCGGGTGGGACCCGTCGCGCAGCGTGGTGTCGCAGACCAGAGGAGCCTTCATGCCGGGACTCCAGTGTGCAGCGTGGCGGCGATGCGCCGCCCGATCCGGCAGGCCGCCGCGGTCATGATGTCCAGGTTGCCGGCGTAGGGAGGGAGGAAGTCCCCCGCGCCCTCGACCTCGAGCAGCGCGACGACGACCGGGACCCGGCCCCAGCGCGTGTCCTGCTCGTCGATCACGACGGACTTGCAGCGATAGCCGGGGACGTACTCCGCGACCTCGGCCACCCGCGCCGCGACGGACGCCCGCACCGCCACCTCGTCGAGCGCGCCGGCCGCCGGCACCGCGTAGAGCGTGTTGCGCATCATGATCGGCGGATCGGCGGGGTTCAGGACGATGATGGCCTTGCCCTCCTCCGCGCCGCCGACGCGCTCGATCGCTCGCGCCGTCGTGCGTGTGAACTCGTCGATGTTCTTGCGCGTCCCCGGCCCGGCCGACAGCGACGCGATCGTGGACACCATCTCCGCGTAGCGCAGCGGAGCCGCCGTGTTGATCGCGTCGACGATGGGGATCGTGGCCTGCCCGCCGCAGGTGATCAGGTTCACGTTCGGGGCGCCGGCGTGCTCCTCCAGGTTCACGGCCGGGACGACGAGCGGCCCGACCGCCGCGGGCGTGAGGTCGACCGCGACCTTGCCGGCCGCCTCCAGGCGCGGTGCGGCCTCGCGGTGCGCGTAGGCGGACGTCGCGTCGAAGACGATCCGGATCTCGTCGTCCGCCAGGATGTCCTCGATGCCGTTCGACGATGTTCGTACGCCGAGCTTCGCCGCCCGCGCCAGGCCTTCGGACGCGGGGTCGATGCCCGCGAAGAGCGCCACCTCGACGTCGTCCGCCGCGCGGAGCTTGTAGAGCAGGTCGGCGCCGATGTTGCCGGTGCCGAGGATCGCGACCTTCACGGGAGCGGGCACCTCGATCACGCCTCGATGTCGATCGTCACGGTGCCGAGCAGCGGCCCGAAGTCGGCCACGTACCGCCCCGGGAGCGCATCGACCGCCGGCGTCAGCGACCCGGACAGGATCGGCACGCCGGCGGGCAGGACGTCGCCGCGGGCGCCGAGCTCGTTCGCCAGCCACGCGACCGCCTCGGCCGGGTCACCCAGAACGGCGCTGCCCTCGCCCGCCTGCAGGATCTCGCCGTCCCGTGCCAGCGTCATCTTCGTGTGCGGCAGCGGCCCGGCGTCGGGCAGCGTGACGTGGTCCCCGATCACGGCGCCGAGGCAGGACGCGTTGTCGGCGACCGTGTCCACGAGCGTGATCTTCCAGTCGCGGATGCGCGAGTCGATCAGCTCGAAGACGGGCATGACGCCGGCCGTCGCCTCGCGGACGTCCTGGGCGGAAACCCCGGGACCGGCGAGCGGACGGGACAGGATGAACCCGACCTCGCCTTCGATCCGCGGGAGGATCGCGTTCAGCGCGCTCATCGAGACGCCCTCGCCGGACCGGAAGGTGAGCGTGTCGAACAGCACCCCGAAGTCGGGTGAGTCGACCCCGAGCTGCTTCTGGATGCCCTCGCTCGTGAGGCCGATCTTGCGGCCGGTGACGGTGCGGCCGGCGGCGACGTGACCGGCGATGAGCGCGCGCTGGACGGCGTAGGCGTCGTCGACCGTGAGGTCGGGGTACATGGCGGAGATCGGGTCGAGCGGGCTGCCCGTCTCGAACGCGTCCAGCAGCGCGGTCGCCAGCGCATCGACGCGCGAGAGGTCCAGGGAAGGCGGTGGGGAGGACACCTCAGGAGCGGACCACGTCACCCCGCGGACCGCAAGCAGCGTCCTGATAGTTTGGACGCGCCCATGCTCCTGACCGTGCAGAACGTCGGCCGGATCCTCGACCTGTACGACCTGGAGCACGCGGAGCTCGGGCCGACGGAGGTCGCCGCGAAGCTCGCCATGAGCAAGTCCAAGGCGCATCTGCTGCTCACCTCGATGGCGGAGATCGGGCTGCTCCGGCGCAACCACGGCGGCCGGTACTGCATCGGGTGGCGGGCGCTGTCGCTCGAACGCCTCGTCGCGGGCAACGCGCCGTTCCGCCCGCTCGCCCGTGCGATGGCGCTGCGGCTCGCACGCCACTGCGGGGAGATGATCCATGTCGCAGCGCTGGACGCCGGGCGGGTGGTCTACGTCGACCGCGTCCCGGGCGCGCGGGCCGCGAAGGTCCCCGTGTCCAGCGTCGGGGCGGTGCTGCCGGCCCACTGCAGCGGGGTCGGCAAGCTCCTGCTGGCCCACCTGGAGCCGGCCGAGATCGACGTCGTCCTCGACCAGCACGGCATGGCCCGGCTGACCCCGGCGACCATCTGCGACCGCGAGGCCCTCTACGCCGAGCTGCACCGCATCCGCCGCGACGGGGTCGCGTTCGACCGCGAGGAGGTGCAGGCGGGGCTGTCCTGCGTCGCCGCGCCGATCGCGGACGCGGACGGCAACGTCGTCGCGGCGATGAGCATCTCGGCGCCGACGCGCAGGTTCACGGACAACGAGGGCGCCTATCGGGCAACGATCGTCAACGCCACCGAGGGCGTCGCGCGCCAGCTGCGCGCCCCGGTCCTCGACGGCGTCCCCGACGTGTCCTAGATATTCGGACTGGCGTTGCGCGCGCCGACGGCGGCCCGTTAGACCTAACGATCGTTACCGTCCTCGGAGGAAAGCCGTCATGCCGATCACCCATCTGGGCCACGCCGAACTGCTCGTCACGGACCTGGCCGCCTCCCGGGCGTTCTTCGTCGACATCATGGGCCTGCAGGTCAGCGAGGAGCGCGAGGGCACCGTCTTCCTCCGCGCCTGGCAGGACTGGGACCACCACACGCTGCAGCTGACCGAGGCCCCCGAGTCCGGTCTGGCGCACCTCGGCTGGCGCGTTCCGAAGAAGGCGGACGCCGACGAGATCCGCGCGTCGCTCGAGGCCAAGGGCATCACCGTCGACGAACGTGCCGGCGCGGACAACGAGGGCCACGGCGACTCGTACCGCTTCACCACCCCCGGCGGCCTGCCGTTCGAGCTCTACTGGGAGGTCGAGTACTACGTCGCGACCGGTGACCAGGTCTCGCGCATGGCCAGCCACCCGAGCCGCATCCCGCTCAAGGGCGCCGCGCCGCGCCGCTTCGACCACGTCACGTTCATCGTCAACGACGTCGTCGCCGAGCAGGAGTTCCTGACCGACGTCCTCGGCATCCGCCACAACTACTTCGTCTGCGGCCCGGACGGCGACCGCTGGGGCTCGTGGCTGAGCTGCAACAACGTCTCCCACGAGACCGCGGTCACCCGCAACGCGGCCGGCACCGGCGGCCTACTGCATCACGTCGCGTACTACGCGGATACGGTCGATGAGGTGACCAAGGCGGCGTCGATCCTGGTGGACCACGGCTTCGAGCTCGAGTGGGGCCCGGGCAAGCACGGCACGTCGGGCGCGACGTTCCTCTACTTCCGCGAGCCCTCGGGCAACCGCGTCGAGATCTGGACGGGCGGCATGCTGATCTTCGACCCGGACTGGAAGGCCATCGAGTGGGGTCCCGAGATCGGGCACCTGGGCAACTCCATGTGGGGGACGCCGCTGCCGGAGTCCTTCCGCGAGGGCACCGCCCTGGGCGAGCCCGAGAAGGTGGCGTGATGTCCGGGGCGAACGGCAGCGGAACCCAGCGCCCCGACTATGTCGTCGACGACAAGGAGCGCGGCGTCTTCCGCGTGAACCGGGAGTCGATGACCGACCCCGCCGTCTACCACCGTGAGCTGCGCAAGGTCTTCGCGGAGTCGTGGCTGTACCTCGGCCACGACTCGGAGATCGCCGGCGAGGGCGACTACGTCCGCCGCACGGTCGGCGGGAAGTCCATGATCTTCGTCCGCTCCCGCGACGGCGAGGTGCGCGCGTTCCACAACGCCTGCCCGCACCGCGGCGCGATCGTCTGTCGCCAGGACGCCGGCACGGCCAAGGCCTTCCAGTGCTTCTACCACGCGTGGACGTTCGACACCCAGGGCGCCCTCGTCGGCATCCCGGGCAAGGAGGCGTACGCGGACGGCTGCTTCGAGAAGGCCGACCGCTCCCTGACGCCGGTCCCGCGGCTGGACAACTACCGCGGCCTGTGGTTCATGTCGTTCAAGCCGGACATCATGTCCCTGAGCGACTGGCTGGCCGGCGCGAAGGAGTACATCGACATCCTCTACGACCAGTCGCCGACCGGGTCGATGCGCGTCGTCTCCGGCTCGCACAAGTACTCGATGCGGGCGAACTGGAAGCTGCTCGTCGAGAACTCCGTCGACGGCTACCACGGCATGCCGACCCACCAGACGTACTTCGATTACGTCATCGGCGCCGGCGGGCTGGGCGCGGGCGGCAAGAAGCTGCACGGCCGCGGCTACTCGCTCGGCAACGGGCACGCAGTCATCGAGTACTGGTCCCCCTGGGGCCGGCCGGTCGCGCGCTGGGCGCCGCAGATGGGCGACGCCGCCAAGCCGGAGATCGAGGCGACCAAGCGCGATCTGCAGGAGCGCCTCGGGACCGACCGCGCCGAGCGGATCTCCGAGTGGAACCGCAACATGATCATCTACCCGAACCTGGTGATCAACGACATCATGGCCGCGACGATCCGGACCATCAACCCGGTCGCCGCCGACATGATGGAGATCGACGCGTGGGCCATCGCGCCCGTCGAGGAGCAGGGTGACCGGCTCGAGACGCGGCTGCAGAACTTCCTCGAGTTCCTGGGCCCGGGCGGCTTCGCGACGCCCGATGACGTCGAGGCGCTCGAGTCCTGCCAGATGGGGTTCAACGCCGGCGGCGAGCAGTTCAACGACATCTCACGCGGCATGCTGCGCGAGCCGCAGATGGACGATGAGCTGCAGATGCGGACCTGGTGGCGGCAGTGGGCCGCGCAGATGTCCGGCGTCGAGGTCACCGACTGGGACGACGCGCCGCCGCCCGAGAACGTCGAGAACGCCCCGCCGGGCTGGACCATGCCGCAGCCGGCCTGACGCGATGCCCGTAGCCCTTGTGACCGGCGGCGGTGGCGCCGGCGGGATCGGTGCGGCCATCGTCGCCGGGCTGGCCGAGGCCGGGTGGACGCTGTTCGTCGCCGACCTCGAAGGCGATGCCGACCACACCGGCGACCTCTCGACCCGCGAGGGCGCGCAGGCGGCCGTCGCGGCCACGCTCGAGCGGCACGGCCGCCTCGACGCGCTCGTCAACAACGCCGGCGGCGGGGTCCTGCGCAGCTTCATGGACCACGACGAGGAGTCGATCGCCAAGACGATCGGCGGCAACCTCATGACGACCATCCACTGCACGCAGGCGGCGCTGCCGCACCTGCCCTCGCCCGGTGGCCGGATCGTGAACATCGGCGGTGAGTCCGTGCGCAACGGGCTGCTGATGCACGCGATGTACAACGCGGCCAAGGGCGGCGTGCACGGCCTGACGACCGGCCTCGCCCGCGAGGTCGCTCCGCGCGGCATCACCGTCAACTGCGTCGCCCCCTCGATCATCGCGACCGACGCGGTGAAAGGCATGCTGGCCGACCCGTCGCCGTTCACGGACGAGTGGAACGGCATGATCCAGCAGGCGGTCGACCTGATCCCGACCGGTCGTCCCGGGACCGTCGACGAGGTCGCGGCGGTCGTCACCTTCCTCTTGAGCCCGGGGGCGTCGTTCGTCACGGGCCAGATCATCAGCGTCAACGGCGGGAGCTCGATGTCATGACCACGCAAGCCATCACCGAACGGCTGCTGCTGCGCCTGGAGGCCGAGGAGTTCCTCGTCGAGGAGGCCGCGATCCTCGACGAGTGGCGGATGGACGACTGGCTCGCGCTCTTCACCGAGGACTGCCGGTACGTCGTCCCGTCGACCGACAAGCCCGACGGCGACCCGGCGACGGACCTGACGCTCGTCGACGACGACCACGAGCGCCTCTACTGGCGCGTGCACCGGCTCAAGAGCCGGCACGCCCACCGCGAGTTCCCGTCCTCGCGCACCCGCCGGCAGATCTCCAACGTGCGGATCCTGGCGGCGGACGACGACGGGTTCACCGCCACCTGCACCGTCGTGGTCTACCGCTACCGCCACGGGCAGCAGGACCACTTCGTCGGCAAGTACGTCCACGAGCTGGTCCGCACGCCGGACGGGCTGCGCATCAAGGGTCGCCGCGCGGAGCTCGACCTCGAGCGCCTGAGCCCCAACGGCGCGATCAGCATGGTGTTCTGAGGCGTGAACCGGGAAGACGCCCTCCGCGACCTCCTCGCCGGCTGCGCGATCCTCGACGGCGAGCGGCTGACATCGGCCTTCGGCCACCTGACCGCGCGCATGGACGACGGGACGATCCTGTTGTCGGGCAACCAGGGACCCGGCCTGGTGCGGACGGCCGGTGACGTCGTGACGGTGGACGCCGAGGGCAACGTCCTCGACGACCGTGCCGCGCTCAAGGCCGGCGAGCTGCCGATCCACCTTGGGCTGCTGGCCGCCAACCCCGGGTACATGAGCGTCGCCCGTTTCCACGGCCCCGCGACCTTGGCCTGGGGGACGCTGAACCGCCCGCTGCCGGCCACGCTCGGCATGGGGATGTTCGCCGGCGCGTCCGTCCCCGTCTTCGACACCGACACCACCGTCACGACGCTCGAGCAGGGGCACGCGCTCGCCGCGGTCGCCGGCGACACCCCCGCGGTCCTGCTGCGCGGGTTCGGCGCCGCCACGGCCGGTCGCACGGTCCGTGAGGCCGTGACGCGGGCCTGGCTGCTCGAGCAGAACGCCGCCGCCACCCTGGCGGCGTCCGCGGCCGGCACGCCCCAGCCGTTCGACGCCGCTGCCGCCGCCCCCTTCGCCCGAGCGGACGGCCCCGCGGCCGCGCAGCTCGCCCGCCTTTGGCATTACCTCTGCCGGCGCCACGCCGCAGACCAGATCCAGGAGGACTGACCCCGCATGAGCACGACCGACGCATCCACCACCGAGACGGCCACCACGTCGATCTGGCTCGACCTGCTCGGGTCCGGCGCGGGCGAGCGGTTCTACGACGTCAAGGGCGTCCGCACGCGGGTCATCGAGGCCGGCAGCCCGGACCTTCCGGCGCTCGTCCTGATCCACGGCACGGGCGGCCACGCCGAGACGTACTGCCGCAACATGGGGCCGCTGTCCAAGCACTTCCGCGTCCTCGCCCTCGACCTTCCCGGCCACGGCTTCACCGACCGTCCGGCCGAGGCTCCCGACGTCGCGGGCTACGCGCAGCACGTCGTCGACCTGCTCGACACGCTCGGCATCGAGCGGGCGCACGTGTCCGGCGAGTCGCTCGGCGGGATGGTGAGCGCCTGGGTCGGCATCGCGCACCCCGATCGCGTGAACAAGATCGTGATGAACACCGGCACGCTCGCGCGTCCGAACGCCGCCGGACAGGCGCAGCTGGACGACCTCGAGCAGCGCACGCTCGCGCTGCGCGACAACGGCGTCACCCGCGAGGGCACCCGCCACCGCATGAACTGGCTCGTCGCCGACCCGTCCCGGATGACGGACGAGATGGTCGAGTGCCGCCTGCGCATCTACTCCCAGGACGGCATGCTCGACTCGGTCGCGCGGATCATGAGCAGCGTCGTCGGGATGCTCCGCGGTGACCACGGTGACGAGTTCATGGCCCCCGGGGTCCTGAAGTCGCTGGCGGCCCCTACGCTCGTGCTGTGGACCGAGGACAACCCCGGGCAGACGACGGAGCTCGCCGAGCAGGTCTCGGCGGACATCCCGAACGGCCGCTTCGAGGTCCTCACCGACTGCGCGCACTGGCCACAGTTCGAGCGTCCCGACGTCTTCAACCAGACCCACCTCGAGTTCCTGCTGGAGGACTGACCCCGCCATGAACGCCGCGCTCCTTGCCGCCCTCGACCGCCCGGGCCGGGACGCGCCGCCCCGCCTGACGGACTACGACGCCGAGCGTGCGTCGTTCGTCAACGAGGTCCCTGAGCGGTTCAACCCCGTTCTGGCGATCGTCGAGACCTGGGCCGCGGAGTCGCCGGACGACCCCGCAGTGCTGTCCCTCGACGGCGCCGGCGAGGTCGTCCTGCTGCAGTCCATCGGCGAGCTCGCGCAGGCGACGCGCGAGGCGGCACGGGCGCTGCTGGCGGCCGGGATCCAGAAGGGCGATCACGTCTTCGTCATGCTGCCGCGGGTACCCGAGTGGTACGCGGCGATGCTCGGTGCGATGCGGATCGGGGCGGTCCCGATGCCGGGGCCGAACCTGCTCACGCCGAAGGACATCAAGGACCGGATCGCCCGGGGCGACGCGGTCGCGGCGATCACGGACGCCGCCGGGGCCGTGAAGGTCGACGAGACCGGTGCGGAGCTGCGCGCGAAGTTCTGCGTCGGTGGGGCGGAGGGGTGGACCGACTTCAGCGCGGCCTGCGCCGAGGCCGGGGACGGCGAGACCCCGCAGGACCCCACGCATCGCGACGACCCGCTGCTGCTGTACTTCACCAGCGGCACCGTGTCGGCCCCGAAGATGGTCCAGCACACGCAGTCCTACGGCCTCGGGCACGTGGTCACGGCGCGGTTCTGGCACGACCTGCGGCCCGGCGACCTGCACTGGACCGTCACCGACACGGGCTGGGCCAAGGCCGCCTGGGGCGGGCTGTTCGGCCAGCTGCACGAGCGGGCGTGCATCGTCCAGGTCGCGCTCGGCAAGCCCGACGCGGACACCATCTTCGGCATCCTCGCGCGGCACGGGATCACGTCGTTCTGCGCGCCGCCGACGCTCTATCGCACGCTCGTCCAGGGGGACTTCGGCGCCCATGACCTGAGCGCGCTGCGCCACTGCACGAGCGCCGGCGAGCCGCTGAACCCCGAGGTCATCCGCGCGTGGAAGGAGGGCACCGGCGGCCTCACCGTGTACGACGGCTACGGCCAGACGGAGACTTGCTGCGTCGTCGCCAACTACCGGTCGATGGACGTGCGACCGGGATCGATGGGCCGGCCGATGCCGGGCTGGGAGATGACGGTCGTCGACGAGGACGGCGGGCCGGTGGAGACGGGCGCGGTCGGCAACGTCGTCGTCCGCCACGACGGTCAGCGGCCGGTCGGCCTGTTCCCCGGGTACCACGGCAACGACAAGGCCACGGCCGGCGTCTTCCGCGGGCCGTACTACTTCACGGGGGACAAGGCCGCGGTCGACGAGGACGGCTACTTCTGGTTCGAGGGCCGC
The DNA here is from genome assembly GCF_040581415.1 of Paraconexibacter sp. AEG42_29. NCBI lineage: Bacteria > Bacillati > Actinomycetota > Thermoleophilia > Solirubrobacterales > Paraconexibacteraceae > Paraconexibacter > Paraconexibacter sp. AEG42_29. The sequence goes on from NZ_CP114014.1 coordinate 880,941, forward strand.
GACGACGACGTGATCACCTCGTCGGCCTACCGGATCGGACCGTTCGAGGTCGAGTCCGCCGTCGTCGAGCACCCGGCCGTCATGGAGGCCGCGGTGGTGGGTCGCGACGACCCCGACCGCACGCAGATCGTCGTCGCCATCTGCATCCTCGCCAAGGGCCACGAGGGGACACCCGAGCTGGCGAAGGAGATCCAGGACTTCGTCAAGCAGAACACCGCGCCGTACAAGTACCCGCGGGAGGTGCACTTCGTCGACGAGCTCCCGAAGACCGTCAGCGGCAAGATCCGCCGGGTCGAGCTGCGGGGATGGCTCGCCGACGGCCGGCTACCGGTCGGGGGTGCGTCGTGAGCTCGCTCTCCGGGTTCAAGCGGGCCGACGGGCAGCGCCTGAGCCCTCGGCTGGCCGCGCTCTGCGGCCCGTCGACGCTGACGCTGAACTTCGCCTCGCGCCACCCGAACCCCGCCGTGCGCGCGGTCCTCGACCAGATCTTCCCGCTGGTCGGCTTCACCGCCCGGGGCGACGCGACCATGACCGAGGTCACCGTCGACGGTGCCGACGGCCCGATCCCGGCTCGGCTGTACGAGCCGGACGCGCGGGTCGAGAACCCCGGCCTTCTGGTGCACTTCCACGGCGGCGGTTTCGCGGTCGGCAGCCTGACGACGCAGGACAACGTCTGCCGTTTCACGGCGCGCCACGCCGGCTGCAAGGTCCTCGCGATCGGCTACCGCAAAGCGCCCGAGCACCGGCTGCCCGCGGCCTTCGAGGACTGCCGTGCCGCGTTCCGCTGGGCCGTCGAGCACGCGGCCCACCTCGGGGTGGACCCGGACCGCATCGCGGTCGGCGGGGACAGCGCGGGCGGCCAGCTTGCGGCGGCCGTGGCCCTGCACACCGACGGCGGCCCGAAGCCGTGCTTCGCCTTCCTCATGTACCCGGTCGTCGACGCGGACATCAACGCCCACGAGTCCGCGTGGCTGTTCGAGCGGGGGCCGCTCCTGAGCCGCCGGAACGCCAAGGACCTGCTCGACCACTACGTCCCGACCGAGGCGGACCGCACCGACCCGCGGATGTCGATCCTCCATGCGGACGGCCTGGGGGCGATGCCGCCGACGTTCGTCGCCACGGCGGGCATGGACCCACTGCGCGACCAGGGCGAGGCGTTCGCAGCCAGGCTGCGCGAGGCGGGGGTCACGGTCGAGTCCGAGCGCTTCGACAACCTGCCGCACGGGTTCAACCTGCTGCTGATCGACCCGCAGGCGAGCGCGGCCTACGCCCGCTGCTGCGACGCGCTCACCCGTGCCCTGACCCCGTAGCCGCCTTACTCGCTCGGAGTGGCCGGGTGAATGTCGATCCACCGGGCTCGGAGCCGTGCGATCCGCCACTGACCCTCGCGGCCGGTGTTGACCCCGTGCGCGTTGGGGGTGAATGCCGATTCACCGGGCTCGGAGCCGTGCGATCTGCCACTGCCCGCGCGCCCGAGGGTGAATGCCGATCCACCCGGCTGGGAGCCGTGCGATCCGCCAGTGACCCCCGCGGCCCCGCGCGGGTCGGCGGTGCATGTCGATTCACCAGGCTGGGAGCCGTGCGATCCACCAATGCCGGCCCAGACGCCGCGGGCGCGCGACCGCCGACCCCAGAGCACCCCCGTCCGCCCGTCCGGCGGACCGGCGGACCGGCGGACGCGGTTCGGGCGGAGGGTAGGCTCGCGACCGTGTCCCGCCACGTCGCCCGCCGGTTCGTCACCGCACTCATGGTGGCCGGCGTCGCAGCGATCGTCGCCGCCGCGCCCGCGGCAGCCACACCCGGCCCGCCGCTGCGGGTCGGCCCCGCGGCGATCGACGCCGCCGTCACCTGCGCCGGGCCGTCCCTGGCCACCGCCGCCCGGCCGCCGGTCCTGCTGGTGCACGGGACGTTCGTCACCGCCGACGTGTGGCGCGGGGGCTTCTACGAAGCGCTGCAGGCCGACGGCCACCCGGCCTGCCTTGTCGAGGTCCCGGACTTCGAGGTCGGTGACGTCCAGGACTCGGTGCAGTACGTCGTCGGCGCGATCCGGCTCGTCCGCGCTCGCGCCGGCCGCCCGATCGCCGTCGTCGGCCACAGCCAGGGTGCCTTCCTGACGTCCTTCGCGCTGCGCTTCTGGCCGGATCTCGCGTCCGGCGTCAGCGACTTCGCCGGGCTGGCCGGCGTCTACGACAACGGGACGACCCTCGCCGACACGCTGTGCCTGGTCCCCTGCGGGCCCGCCGGCCGCCAGCTGCGGCCGGGCTCTGCGCTGCTGACCGCCCTGGCCCGGCGGCCGGTGTATCCCGGTCCGTCGGTCACGGCACTCGCCACGCGGTTCGACGAGGTCGTCACGCCCCAGCCGCGCGGGGGCCTGCTGGGCGGCGCGCGCCAGCTCGTCGTGCAGGACCGGTGCCCCGCGCACGTCGTCGAGCACGGCGGCATGTCCAGCGACGCCGTCGCCTACGCGGTGGTCCGCGACGCGGTCGACCACCCCGGCCCGGGGGACCTGTCGCGGATCCCGGACGCGGCCTGCGCCGCGCAGCTCGTTCCGGGCGCCGCACCCACCAAGCCGGTGACCGACGCGCTGGGGCTCGCCGCGGGGACCGCGGCGTTCTACGCCCGCGCAGTTGGCGTCGAGCCGCCGGTGCGCTGCGTCTTCGTGCGCCGCTGCACGCCGCGGACCTTCACGCCCGGCATCGTCGCGCGGCTCGACCGGCGCAGCGGCACCGGCGCGCCGTGGACGGTGCGCACGCGGGGAGCCATCGTGCTGCCGTCCGGCGCCGTCGACCTGTGCGCAGGGACGGTGAGCGTCGCGATCGTCCGCGGGACACGCACCGTGTCGACCCGGCGTGCCGCCGTACGCCGCGACTGCAGCTTCGCGAGCACGGCACGGCTGGGCGGGACCGCGCGGGCCGCGGCGACCGTGCGCGGACGCCTGCGGATCCGTGCGCGCTACCTGGCCCGTGGGGAGCTCCGCGGCGCGGCGGCGCCGACCCTGACCTACGTCGCTCGCCGCGGCTGATCCGGCCGCTCGGTCCCTGCCGAGCTGCCGTTCTTCGGCACCCAGGTCGACGCCCGTCGCGTCTCGGCGCCGTGAGCGCCGAACCTCCCGGCTCAGGACTCCGGGAAGATCACCCGCAGGCGCTTCTTGTCCGCCTTGCCCGCGTCCGTCATCGGCAGCGGCTCCTCGCTGAACCACCACCGCGTCGGGACCGCGAAGGACGCGATCCGCTCCCGCGCCCAGGCGCCCAGCTCGTCGGGACCGGCCGTCGCACCCGGCCGCAGCAGGACCGCCGCCGCGACCTCCTCGCCCAGGTCCGGATGGGGGAGGCCGACGACCGCGACGTCGGCCACATCGGGATGCTGGTGCAGCGCCGCCTCGACGTGCGGCGCCGCGATGTTCTCGCCGCCGCGGATGACGACGTCCTTCGCCCGGCCGGTGACGTAGAGCCGCCCGTCCACCAGCTTGCCCAGGTCCCCCGAGTGGACGAAGCCCTCCGCGTCGATCGTCTCCGCGGTCGCCGCCGGGTCGCGCCAGTAGCCCAGCATCTGCCCGGGCGTCCGCGCAAGGATCTCCCCGACGCCGTCGTCGTCCGGCGAGGCGATCACCAGGTCGACCGCCGGCAGCGGGTAGCCCGTCGTCCCCGGGAACTCCTCGATCGTCTTCGTCGACGCCCGCGCGAGCGTCCCGCTCGTCTCGGTCATCCCGTAGACGTTGTTCACGCGCCTGCGCGTGTTGGGGAACGCGGTCTGCAGTCGCTCCAGCAGTTCCGGCGACACCGGGGCCCCGCCGAGCGGGATCGACCGCATCGACGACAGGTCGCGCGACGGCAGCGACGGGTGCTCCAGCACGCGGATCGTCATCGTCGGAATCGCGCCCCAGACCTCGACCTTCTCGCGCTCGATCACCTCGAGCACCTGGCCCGGGTCGAACTTCCCCTCGAGGAAGACCAGCGTCCCGCCACCGATCAGCGCCAGCCCGAGCGCCTGCAGCCCGCCGATGTGGAAGAGCGGCCCGGTGAGCAGCGACACGAACCCGGGCGTGCTCTCGTCGACCGTGTGCGGCAGCCGCCGCGACACCGCGAGCGACTGGTGCATCGTCGCGATCCACGACCGGTGCGCCAGCGTGGCCCCCTTCGGCAGGCCGGTCGTCCCGGCCGTGAAGACGATCAGCGCGGGGTCGTTCTCGTCGCCCTCGAGCACCCGCGCCGGCACCTGCAGCGAGCGGCCCGCGGTGACCGCGGCATCGATCATCGGCCGCAGCTCGTCGACGTCGATCGTCGCCACGCCGGCCGGCACCTTGGCCAGCCGCTTGGCGTCGCCGATCACCAGGGACGGCTCGGTCAGGTCGAGCGCGTGGACGACCTCCTCCTCGCTCCACCACCCGTTGCCCGGCGCCACGATCGCCCCGATCGACAGGCCCGCCCACAGCGACACGATCCACTCCGGCGAGTTGACGGCAAGGATCAGGATGCGGTCGCCGGCGGCGACGCCGAGCGACCGCAGGTGCTCGCCCACCACGTCGATCGCGGACAGCACGTCCGTGAACGACAGGCGCCGGTCACCCTGCACCAGGTGCGGCCGCGAGCCCCAGCGCGCTGCGTCCTCCAGGAGCTGCGGCAGCCGCGTGCGCCGCGGCTCGTACAGCAGGAAGGGGATCCCGCCGGACTCGGAGCGGGCGACGGTGTCACCCCAGGCGAAGACGTCGGACATGAGAAAGAAGTCTACACATCATTAGTTGGGGACTAGAGTATTATCGACCTATGTCCGACACGAAGCCCCGCGCCAAGGGCGAGATGCCCGAGGCCCTCCTGACCGACGAGCTGATCGCGTCGATGAGCAAGCGCGCCGGGACGCAGCTGCGCATAGAGCACTCGACGAACAACGAGGAGGCCACGCGCATCGCGGTCGCCAAGTTCGCCGCCGGCATCGGGGACATCAACCCGCTGTGGACCGACGCCGAGTACGCGACGGCGTCCCCTTACGGCGCCCGCGTTGCCCCGCCCAGCTTCTTCATCGGCTGCTTCTCCGGCATCCAGTTCGGCTGGCCCGGTCTCGGCTCGTTCCACAACCTCACCCGGGTGACGTTCGACAAGCCGGTCTACGTCGGGGACACGGTCAACGCGACCTGCACCTACGACGGCTTCACCGGCCCCCGTCCGTCCAACTTCGCGGGGAACATGGTCACCGACCTGTTCACGAACCGCTACTCGAACCAGCACGGCGAGGAGCTCGCCCAGATCCACTGGGAGGTCGTGAACTTCGAGCGGTCGGCGGCGAAGGAGAAGTCGAAGGACAAGAGCGAGAAGGGCTCAGGTCCGACGCTGCCGCACGAATGGGACATGGACGAGGTCGAGCGCATCGAGGCGCAGGTCCTCGCCGAGGCCCCGCGCGGCGCGACCCCGCGCTACATCGAGGACGTGAAGGTCGGCGACCACGTGGACACGCTCACCAAGGGCCCGATCGGGCTGACGGACGAGATCGCCTTCGTCGTCGGCGGCGGCACCCCGATCCCGCGCCTGAGCGCGCACGCCGTCGCCCTGCACTCCTACGCGAAGCACCCCGCCTGGTCGTTCCGGGACCCCGAGACCAGCGCGCAGGAGCCGATCTACTCGGTCCACTACAACAAGCACGCCGCCCGCGCGATGGGCGTCGGCTACCCGTACGACGTCGGCTTCCAGCGGCAGGCGTGGCAGATCCACCACCTCAGCCACTGGTGCGGGGACCACGGATTCATCAAGTCGTGCGAGTCCCGCTACCGCCGCTTCGTCTTCCTCTCCGACGTGGTGGAGCTGTCCGGCACCGTGACCGGGATCCGGGTCGACGACGACGGCGAGCACGTCGTGGACATGGATACGCAGGCCGTCAACCAGCGCGGCGAGGACTGCATGCCCGGCAAGGCGACCGTCGCCCTGCCGAGCCGGTCGGACGACCTCTCCGCCAGCCCGGCGGCCCACCGCGCGCGCTGACAGACTGCGCGCCTGATGCCCGGCCAGCGTGAACCCGACCCCGTCGAGTGGGTGCGTGCGCGCTGGGCCGAGCAGGACCTGCCGGAAGCCGACCGCTTCATGGCCGTCGCCTCGGTCATGCGTGCGCACGCGCTGATCGTCAGCGAGCTCGACAAGGCCCTGCGGCCGCACGGCATCGGCCGGACGACCTACCTGGCGCTGGTCACGCTCGCCCTCTCGAAGGACGGCGCCCGGCCGCCGAGCTACCTCAGCCGCTACCTGATGGTGCACCAGACGACCGTCACGAACCTGCTCGACCACGCCGAGAAGCAGGGCTGGGTCAAGCGGAGGCCCCACCCCACCGACCGCCGTGCCTCGCTGGCGGTCCTGAGGCCCGCCGGCCGCAAGCTGGTGCGCGAGGCGACTGCCGCCGCGGCCGGCGTCGGCTTCGGCGTGGGGGACGTCGACGACGCCACGCTGCAGACGCTGATCGACTCCCTGCGCGCGGTCCGTCGCGCCACGGGGGACCTACCGGACTGACTCGCACCACCGCCCCGCGCTGTGGCTAGGGTCGGGGAATGTACGAGGCGGACCGCATCAGCGACACCCCGGCGGCGCAGGCTGCGCTCGCCGCCGTTCGGGCCGGGGCGGGCGTCGGGCCGGACGGCCCGATGGAGCGTCACTGCCTGCGCCAGTTCCGGATCGCCGAGCGCTTGGCCGGCGACGAGCCCGTCGATCGCGAGCTGCTGCTGTGCGCCTGCTGGCTGCACGACGCCGGCCTCTACACCGACAGCAAGGACGCCTACGTCACCGAGGCCGCCCGGCTCGCGGGGTCCGTCCTCGCGCCCTTCGACTGGGCGCCCGAGCGGCTGCGTCGCTGCATGGACGCGTGCGAGCAGCATCATGCGCCGACCTCCCGGCGGTCGATGGGACTCGAGGTGGAGCTCGTCCGCCGCTCCGACCTCGTGGACGTCAGCCGCGGCCTGGTCACCTTCGGACTGGACCGCGCGTGGCTGCGGACGCTGTTCGCCGAGGTCCCGCGGGACGGCCTGTACCGCATGCTGGCGAAGGCAGTCGGCGGCGAGCTGCGCGCGCGGCCGGCGTCGCTCGTCGACGTGTTCGTGCGGCCGGGCAAGCGCGCCTGAGCGCGACCGTCAGACCTCCAGCGCGTCGACCGCCCGCAGTTTGTGCTGTCGTCACGGCCCGAGTCGCTTCGACCTGTACCGCACCAATGTCCGCACGCAGCGTTCCGGGCGGCGGTCGTCTAGGACGCGTACATCGCGTCGATCTCGGCGACGTACTTGTCGTTGATGACGCGGCGCTTGAGCTTCGAGGTCGGGGTGACCTCGTCGCCGCCGGGCAGCCACGCCACGGGGAGGATCGTGTGCTTCTTGATCTGCTCCACGCGGGCCAGCTCCTCGTTGGCCGCGTCGATCGCGGCAGCGACGTGCTCGGCGACGGCGGGCGCCTGCGACAGCGTCGCGACGTCGCCCTCGAGGCCGTGCTTGGCCGCGAACGCGGTGAGCGCCTCCTCGTCGAGGCTCACCAGCGCCGTGACGTAGAGCTTGCCGTCGCCGATCGCCACGATCTGCGCGATGAGCGAGGAGTGCGTCTTGACCGCCATCTCGATCTTCTGCGGCGGCATGTTCTTGCCGGCCGAGTTGATGATCAGCTCCTTCTTGCGGTCGACGATCTTGTAGTACTCGCCTTCCTGGACGGCGACGTCGCCGGAGTAGAGCCAGCCGTCCGCGTCGATGGCCTCGGCGGTCTTGTCGGGCTGGTTGCGGTAGCCGGACATCAGGTTCTTGCCGCGGACGAGGATCTCTCCGTCGGGAGCGAGCTTGACCTCGACGCCGGGCACCTGGTGTCCGACCGTGCCGAGCTTGATCCGGTCCGGCGGGGTGATGCACGAGAAGACGCACTCGGACATGCCCCAGATCTGGAGCATCGGGATGCCGATCGCGTGGTAGGTCTCGTGCATCGCGACCGTCGACGGGGCAGCGGCGACGCAGCACCACTCCAGCGCGTCGAGGCCGAGCTTCCCGCGGACCGCGGCCAGGGTCGCGCGCTGCGCGTCCGTCAGGCCGTCGTCGGTCGCGTGCGCGTCGGTGGTGCCGGCCGCCTGCTCGGCGCGCACGCGGGCCAGGCCGGCGGCGAGCGCGTCGGCCAGCGGGCCGTCCGGGTCCGCGGCGGCCATGCCCTCGACGGCGCCAGCGAGCTTCTCGAAGACACGCGGGACGCCGAACATGCGCGTAGGGCGGGCGCTGGCCAGCGCGCCGGCGAGCTGCTTCGGATCCGGGCAGCAGGTGATCGTGTGGCCGAACACCATCGACGCGTAGTGACTGATCCAGCGCTCGGCGATGTGCGCCATCGGCAGGAAGGACACCAGGCGGCCGGCGGGCGTCACGTGGTCCGACTCCTCCAGGCCGCGCAGCCCGTAGAGCAGCGAGAGATGCGTGTGCTGGACGCCCTTCGGCTCGCCGGTCGTCCCCGAGGTGTAGACGAGCGTGACGACGTCCTCCTCCTCGAGCGCCTGCCAGCCGGCGTCGAAGTCGAAGCCGTCGACCTTGCGGGCGGCCAGGTCGGCGAACGTGAGGTCGGCGGCGCCGGCCTCGTCGTCGACGACGATGATCGTCTCCAGCGTCGGCGCCAGCTCGCGGGTCTTCAGGGCGACCTCGAGGAACGCCGGCTCGGTGACGAGCACCTTGGCGCCGGAGTTGTTGATCAGCGGGATGTTCGCCTTCGCGGGGTTCGTCGCGTAGATCGAGAACGCAGCCGCGCCGAGGTGGATGGCGGCCGTGTCCGCGAGGCTGACCTCGGGCCGGTTGACCATCAGCAGGGCGACCGCGCCGCCGCGCTCCACGCCGATCGACGCGAAGCCCTCGGCAAGCGCGCGGACCTGGGCCGCGTACTCGGTCCAGGTGATCGAGACCGAGTCGTCGGCGACGCGCAGGGCGACGGCGTCGCCACGTGCCGCTGCCGTGATCTGGAACGCCTCGCACAGGGTGCGGGCCTCCAGTGCCGCCGTGGCGTCGTAGGTGGAGTCCTCCGCAGGGATCGTCGACATACGACGACCGTACGGCGGCTGACCGTCGGCCTGCCTCGCCCCCGGGGGACAACGCTGTCCCCCGGAAGGAAGGGGTCTTAGTCCGCCTTTAGGGAGTCCACGTGCCGGGCAGGTGCTTGACGCCGTGCATGAAGCTCGACGCGAGGAACTCGGGCTCGCCGATCTCGATGTCCGGCAGGCGGGTGTAGACCTCGCGCAGGCCGTGCTTGAGCATCTGCTTGCCGAGCACCGAGCCGAGGCAGAAGTGCGGGCCGCCACCGCCGAACGTCATGTGCCGGTTCGGGGTGCGGGTGATGTCGAACGTCATCGGGTCCTCGAAGATGTCCTCGTCCCGGTTGCCCGAGCAGTAGAACAGCGCGAGCTTCTCGCCGGCCTTCAGCGTCTTGCCGCCGATCTCGTAGTCCTCCATGACCTGGCGGCGCATGTGCAGGATCACGGACGACCAGCGCAGGACCTCCTCGACGGCACCGTCGAGGTACTTCTCGATGTCGGACAGCAGGAGCGCCTTCTGCTCGGGGTTCTGCTGCAGCGCCAACATGCCGTGGGCCATCGCGTGACGCGTGGTGTCGTTCGCCGCGCCGGCCATCAGCACGAAGAAGCCGCCGATCTCCCAGTCCTCCATCTTGCGGCCCTCGAACTCGGCCTGGACGATCCACGTCATCAGGTCCTCGCCCGGGTTGACGCGGCGGTCCTCGGCGAGCTCCATCGCGACGTCCTGCAGCTTCTCGGCGGCGTTCGCGAAGATCATGATCGGCTCTTCGTGCGCGGTGAGCTCCGGGTCGTTCCAGGAGACGATCTCCTCCGCACCCTGGATCGTGTTGTGCACGTGCGCCGGGTCGGTGATGTTGAAGAACGAGCAGAAGATGCGTCCCGGGAGCTGCTTGGTGAACTCCTCGCAGATGTCCGCGGAGCCATTCGGCTTTATGCCCTCGATGAGCTCGATGACCTGGTCGCGCGTCCACTCCTCGAGGGTCTTCATGTGCCGCGGGCTGAACGCGTTGGAGACGACGCCGCGCAGGTAGGTGTGCTCGGGCGCGTCCTGCACGATGAACGAGAGGGCGCCGACGCGGACGGGCTCGGGCAGGTCCTCGAGGAAGATGCCCTCGGAGTTCGAGAAGATCTTCGGCTTGCGGGAGATCTCGCGGATGTGCTCGTACTTCGTGATCGCCCAGAAGCCGTCGGTGTTCATCTCCGGCTCGACCAGCAGCGAGTCCGGTGGACCCTGCCAGGAGACCGGGTCGTTGGCACGGAGCTCCGCGAAGACGCGCTCGCGCTCGACGAACGGCATCTCCCAGAACTCGAACGACCCGACGTTCAGCGGCGAATAGGTGGCCATGGGCGCACGCTAACCCGCGCCCGTGCCACCCCGAATCCCCCTCGGGGGGGAACGATCGCGCCCGAGGGGGTGACGACTCAGCGCTCAGGCGTCCATTCCGCCGGCAGGCGCTTGACGCCGTGCACGACGTTCGCGTCGAGGAAGTCGGGCTCCCCGATCACGCGCAGGTCCGGCATCCGCGTGTAGACCTCCTTGAAGATCGACCGCAGCGTGAGACGGGCCAGGGCCGCGCCCATGCAGTAGTGCGGGCCGCCGCCGCCGAAGCCGACGTGGCGGTTGGGGTCGCGCGTGATGTCGAACTTCATCGGGTCGGGGAACGCGTTCTCGTCGCGGTTGCCCGAGCAGTACCAGAGCGCGACCTTGTCGCCCTGCTTCATCTCGACGCCGCCCCACTCCACGTCGCGGGTCACCTGGCGGCGGAAGTGCATCAGCGGCGTGGCCCAGCGGACGGCCTCCTCGGCGAGGCGCTCCCCGGCCTCGGGCGATTCGAGCGTCGCCTGCCACCGCTGCTTCTGCTCCGGGAACTGGTCGAAGGCCCAGATGGTGTGCGCCATCGTGTGACGGGTGGTGTCGTTCGCCGCGGCGGACAGCAGCGAGAAGAACGAGCCGACCTCCCAGTCCTCGAGCATCCCGTCTTCGGTCTGGGCCTGGCAGACCCAGGTGAGCAGGTCGTCCTGCGGCTTCTTGCGCCGCTCCTCGATCAGCTCGAGCGCGATGTCGTTCAGGCGGAAGGACGCGTCGCCGAAGAGCTCGATCGGCTCCTTGCCGCGGCACATCTCCTCGTCGCTCCAGGACGCCATGTCCTCGGCGCAGTCCATGACCTCCTCGCGCAGCTCGCCCTCCGGGACGCCGAAGAGGTTCGTGAAGAGCCGGCCCGGGAGCTGCTTGCACAGCGTGGTCGCCAGGTCGGCCTCGCCCAGCGGCGCGATCTCGTCGACGAGCTCCTTCGCCTGCCGGTAGATGTCGCTCTCGAGCTTGCGCATGTGGCCGGGCGTGAACGCCGACCAGACGATCCCGCGCAGCTCCTTGTGCCGCGGCGCGTCGGTCACGATGAACGACAGCGACCCCTGGACGACGACGTCCGGGAAGTCCTCCATGAAGATCCCCGACGCCGAGCTGAAGAGCTTCGTGTCGCGCGACGCCTTCTGGATCAGGTCCGCCGTGTTGATGCCCCAGAAGCCCTTCGCGCCCTCTTCGGGCTCGAGCAGCTTGCTCTCGAGCGGCGGGTGCCAGGACACCGGCGCCGTCGCGCGCAGGTGGGCGAACGTCTTCTCGCGCTCGTCGAACGTGGTGTCCGACCAGAACGAGAAGGACGAGATGTCGACGTCGGCGATCGGCTGCGTGCTCATGCTCCGACACTACGCGGGGGCGGCGCGTCCTGGAAAGGGCTTTGACCCGCCCGGATGACGACGACCCCTCGATGTGGGGACCTGCCCGCGACAGCGGCCGGACTAGGCTGGCGAGGATGAGCACCGCCCCTGCCTATACGGCGTTCTCCCTCCACGTCGAGGACGACGGCGTCGCGCGCGTGCGCCTGACGCAGGACGCTCGCGGCAACCCGTTCGACCAGGTCTTCTGCGACGAGCTCAGCGCGATCATGAACGCCTGCGACGAGGACCCCGCCGTGCGTGCCGTGCTGATCACCGCGAGCGGGCGGTTCTTCAGCGTCGGCGGCGACCTGCAGTCGCTCGGACGGGACCAGGCGGCGCTCGCGCGGTTCATCAAGACCGGGACGACGACCCTCCACGCGGGCGTCTCCCGGATGGCCCGCATGGACGCCCCGGTGATCGTCGCGGTGCACGCGCTGGCGGCCGGTGGTGGCGTGTCGCTGTCCGCGGCCGCGGACTTCTGCATCGCCGCACGGTCGGCGAAGTTCTACGCCGCCTACCAGGGGGTCGGCCTCGCGATCGACGGCGGCGGCTCGCACTCCGTCCCGCGCCGGGTCGGGGTTCGCCGGGCGACGGAGTTCTACCTGCGCAACCAGACCTGGTCCGCCGAGCTCGCCGCCGAGCGCGGGCTCATCAGCGAGGTGGTGGACGACGACGCCCTCGAGGAGACGGCGCTGGCGCTGGCGCGCGAGCTGGCGGCCGGCCCCACGAAGTCATACGGCGAAGTCAAGAACCTGCTGCTTTCCAGCTATGAGCAGTCGCTCGAGGGCCAGATGGAGCTCGAGGCCCGGGCGATGTACCGGACCACGCAGACGGCGGACACCTGGAAAGCGATCACGGCGGCGGCGACCAAGCGCCGGCCGACGTTCACGGGGAGCTGAGGCGCGTGCCCCAGGCCGCGACGGAGGATGGGTGGGTCGGCAGCGACGTCGAGAAGGAGTTCCCCGGCCTCGGCCTGCTGTTCCTGCCGGTCCGGGTCGGGGACCACGCCGCCGCCGCCGAGGCCAAGAAGCGGCTGGCGGACCTGGAGGGCTACTTCACCGGGACGTTCGTCACGGGGCTGCCGACCCGCCCGGTCACCGCGGCCTACCGCGTCTTCTACCGCCAGATCGGCCTGGACCCCGACCGGGACTTCACGCCGCTGGAGTGGATCGTCCGCAAGCGGCTGGCCCGCGGGCGGTTCCGCTCGCGGGGCCTGCTCGCGGACGCGCTGACGATCGGCGCGGTGGAGACCGAGATCCCGATCGGCGCGATCCGCGCGGCCGACGTCCTCGGGCCGCTGGGCATCACCACGTCGCGGCCCGGCGAAGCGATCGACCGGCCGCTGCCGGAGTCGACGCTGGTCGTCGCGGACGCCGCCAAGCCGCTCGCGGTGCTGTTCGGCGACCTGGAGGAGACGTCCCGCTACCGGGCCGACAAGAAGGACTTCGAGGTCGTCCTCTACGCGACGATCGTCCCCGGCGTGGCCCCGGCGACCGCCGCCGAGGCCCTGTGGCTGACGGCGGCGATCCTCGGGGCCGAGTAGTGCCTCAGTCGAAGACGATGACCGGCTTGATGACCTTGCCGGCCTCGGAGTCGGCGAATGCCTCGTTGATCTGGTCGATCGAGTAGGTCTTGATCAGCTTGTCGAACGGGAACTTGCCGTCGCGGTAGAGCTGGATCAGCTTCGGGATGAACGTCTTGGGGTCCGCGTCGCCCTCGATCACGCCGGTGAAGGTCCGGCCGAGGAGCAGGTGCCCCTGGTCGATCGTGATCTCGTTCTCGAGGCCCTGGAACCCGACGGACGCGCAATGGCCGGGCGACCGCAGCATCTCGAGCGCCTGGCGGATGACCGGGCCGTGGCCGACGCAGTCGAACGAGAGGTCCACGCCCGGGGCGACGACCTGCATCGCATCCCAGATGAGGTCCTTGTGCTCGGACGGGTTGAAGCCGTGCGTGGCGCCGAGCTCCTTGGCAAGCTCGATGCGGTCGTTGTTCAGGTCGAACGCGAGGATCGGGTCGCAGCCGACCGCCTTCGCCGCCATGACGGCGCCGAGGCCGACACCGCCGAGGCCGAAGATCGCGATCGACTGCCCCTCCTTCGCGGCAAGGGTGTTCATGACGCTGCCGGCGCCGGTCTGCAGGCCGCAGCCGAGCGGGCCGAGCAGCTCGAGCGGTAGGTCCTTGTCGACCTTCACCGCGTTGTTCTTCGAGCAGATCGCGTACCCGGCGAAGGACGACTGCCCGAAGAAGTTGCCGGCGATCTCCTCGTCGCCCTTGGACAGCGTCGTCGTGCCGTCCATGCGGGAGCCGAAGTAGTTAAGCGCGGCGAAGACCTCGCAGTAGGCGGGGTGGCCGGAGGTGCACACGTCGCACTCGCCGCAGTGGTCGAAGGAGATGGCGACGTGGTCGCCGATCTCGAAGCCCTCGACGCCCTCGCCAATCGCCTCCACGACGCCCGAGCCCTCATGACCGAGGACCGTCGGCAGCGGCAGCGGGATCATCCCGTGCGCGCCGGAGATGTCGGTGTGGCAGACGCCCACGCCCCTGATCTTCACGAGCAGCTCGCCCTCCTGCGGCGCGCCGACCTCGATCTCCTCAACGGACAGGGGACTCTCGGTATCGCGCAGGACGGCGGCGGTCGTCTTCGTCATGTGGCTCTCCTTGGAACAGTCGGCGGCGACGGCGGACGGCCGTCGCGAGGATGCCCTGAACCTACGTGCGCGACCGTCCGGAACGCTTGCCCTTGCGGGGGGAACCGCACCCCCCAACGTGGGCAATGCCCCGTCCGGGGGACCAAGTGCTCGCGTTGGAGTCAGGCTCCGAAGGGGTCGACCGCTTAGCGTTGGGCGCATCATGAACGCACCCCGAACCCGTGTCCGCCGTGTCTGAGTCCGTCGTCCGGCAAGAGGTCGTCGGCCGCGTGCTGCACGTGGTCCTCGACCGCCCCCCGGCCAACGCGCTCGGGGCCCCGATCATCGAGGGGCTCACTGCGGTTGCCGACACGCTGGAGCGCGACGACACGGTCAAGGTCGCCGTAATCAGCTCCGCGATCGACGGCATCTTCGCCGCCGGCGCCGACATCAAGCAGATGGGGACGCTGGACCCGGAGTCGTTCGCGGGCTACCGCGACGCGCTCCGCGCCCCGGTCGAGCGCATCAACCGCTGCGGCAAGCCGACGATCGCGGCGATCGACGGGCTCGCGCTCGGCGGCGGCCTCGAGCTGTCGATGGCGTGCACGCTGCGGTTCGCGACGGCGGCGTCGAAGGTCGGCCTGCCCGAGGTCAAGCTCGGCCTGATCCCCGGCGCCGGCGGCACGCAGCGCCTGCCGCTGCTGGTCGGCCGCGGCCGCGCGCTGGAGATCATGCTCAGCGGGCGCAGCGTCCCAGGGGAGGAGGCCTTGCAGATCGGCCTCGTCGACCGCCTGGTCGACGGTGACGTGGTGGCGGAGGCGCTCGCCTACGCCGAGACGCTCGCGGCGTTCCCGGTCACCGCGATGAAGGCGATCATCGACTGCGTCGACGCGGTCTCCGGCGTCCCGGCCGACGGCATGCAGCTCGAGGGCGAGCTCGTCGTCGAGATGCTCGCGTCCGGTGAGGCCGCCGAGGGCATCGCGGCGTTCATCGCCCGCCGGCCGGCCGCGTACGCCTGACGATGTCCGCTCCGTCCGACATCGCCACGCCGGACGTCGGCTTCGTCGTCGACTCCGTGTCCTTCCCGATCGAGGAGGGCAAGCTGCGCGAGTTCGCGATCGCGAGCGGCGGCGACCCGGACGCGGTGCTGGCGGCCGGTGTGCTGCCCCCGACCTTCGCGGCCGTCGCCGCGCACTGGCGCGACCAGGCCGCGATGGTGCGCGTGCTGCAGCTCGACATCCGTCGCGTCGTCGTGGGCGGCAGCGAGTGGGAGTACGGCGCACCCGCCTGGATCGGTGACCGGCTGACCGGCGACCGTGTCGTCACCGACGTCGCCGTCAAGTCGAGCGGGATGCTGATCCTCACCCTCACCACGACGCTGCGGCGCGAGGACGGCGAGGTCGCCGTCACCCAGCGCGACACGGTCATCCAGGTCCCGCCGAAGGGCTCGCCCGGGGGGCTCGCCCTTCGGTCGGGCGATCTCGCCCAGGGGGCTCGTTCGCCCAGGTCGGTGGGCTCGTGACGCTCGCGGCCCTCGACGTCCTGACCCCGCCTGTCACCCGGACGCAGATCGTCCGCTTCGCCGGCGCCGCGGGCGACTTCAACCCGATGCACCACGACGAGCCGTTCGCGGTGGCCGCCGGATCGGAGTCCGTCTTCGCGATGGGCCAGCTGACCGCGGCGATCCTGGGCGAGGCCGTGGCGGAGTGGCTCGGCCGCGACCGCGTGGCCGGCTACGGCGTGCGCTTCAAGGCGAAGGTCCTGCCGGACGACGTGCTGCACCTCACGGGCCGCGTCACCTCGGTCGAGGACGACGGCACCCAGGTCTGCGAGCTGTCGGCGACCCGCTCGGGCAGCGACGAGGTCGTGCTCACGGGCTGGGCGAAGGCCCGCCCGTAGGGCACCGTCCGTTCCGGGGCGAGGAGTGTCCTGATTGCGGCAACGAAGCGAGCATTTTCGTGGAACGCGAAACGGCCTCTAACGACGGCGCGATCGGGACTGGCGGCAGTGCGGGGTGCGGTTCCGCGGGCGGTCCCCGGTGGCAGCGAGCGGGAGCGGGGGCGGGGCGTGTTGCGGACGTCCGGGAGCTGCACAGCCCGGCTGGGCGTGGGAGGTGTGGAGGGTTTGGGGGGTATGCCCCGCCGAATCCTCCGAGGGGGCACGGCCGCCCGGCCGTGCCCCGCATGCGCGGAGGGTTTGGGGGGCGTGCCCCGCCGGATCCTCCGCGGACCCGTGCGATCCGCCGTTGGTCCCGGCCGGCGCGGTGAATGGCGGTCCACCGGGCTGGGACCCGTGCGATCCACCACTCGTCCCGCTGGCCAGCCGCCCGTCCCGCGCTCCGCACCCGAGACCCCGCAGCCTCCCAGCGCCCACTGCCGTCTTCAGCCCGCAGTTCTCAAGGCCGCCACCGCTGGGGCGGTCTTCGGCGTCAGCGCCACCGGCCCGAGACCACGAGGCCCGCGGCGTCAGCGCCGCCGACCTCCCGACCACTAGGCCCCAGCGTCGACGCAACCCACAACCACAACAGTTCGTGCAGCGCAGAGGGCCGGCGCGCTCAGACCAGCTGCAGCGCGTCCGCGATCCGGTCCTCGTAGACGCCGGCGCCGCCCAGCAGCACGGCGTCGGACTTCGCCCGCTTGAACAGCAGCTGCATGTCGTGCTCCCACGTGTAGCCCACGGCCCCGTGGAGGAACAGCGCCTTGTCCGCGACCAGGTTCGCCGCGCGCGCCGCCCGCGACTTGGCGACCCAGGCGTCCGTGTGGGCGCCCTCGACGTTCTCCCCGACGGCCCACGCGGCGTACTGCACGGCTGCGCGGGTGCCCTCGATCGCCACCAGCATCTCGGAGGCGGCGTGCTTCACCGCCTGGAACGAGCCGACCGCGACGCCGAACTGCACGCGCTGGCCGACGTACTCCACCGTCAGGTCCAATAGGCGCTGCGACGCACCCAGCGCGTCGGCCGCCAGCACGACGGCGCCCCAGGCCGCCAGGTCGCTGAGCGCCGCGCCGCCTATGCCCGCGAACGTCGTGCCGCCCGAGTCCGGCACTGTCACGTCGCCCAGGCAGCGGGTGCGGTCGACCATCAGACGGGGGACGACCTCTGCGGCCGCCGCGTCGTAGCTGACGACGCTGTCGTCCGTCGGCAGCAGCAGCTGCTGCGCCAGCGGGGCGCCGAAGACCAGGGAGTGCGGCCCCGTGCCGGTCGCGCCCGCGTCCAGCGGTGCGTCGCCGGGGACGACGATGGCCAGGGTCGTCTCACCTTCGGCGGCCGCCCCCACCAGCGCCGCAGCGTCGTCGCTCGTCGAGGAGCCGAGCAGCACCGCGCCCAGCAGCGTGGCGTACAGCGGATCGGCGGGGACCCCGGCACGGCCGAGCTCCTCGGCCAGGACGGTCAGCTCGAGCAGCCCGCCGCCCTGTCCGCCGCGCTCCTCGTCGATGCCGATGCCGGTCCAGCCGGAGCGCACCGCCAGCTCCTGCGCGGGCGCGAGGTCCACGTCGCCCTCGAGCACCCACTCGCGGACCATGGCCAGCGACGCCTCGCGGTCCAGCGTGCCCCGGACGGCCTCGCGGAGGAACTGCTGCTCGTCGGTGTAGGACAGATCCATGCCCGCAACCATAACGATCGTTCCACGCTGGGGGGTAACGATCGTTCCGAACCTGGTAGCGTCGCGTGTCATGAGCACGAATCCCCAGCCCCGCGTCGCCCTCGTCACCGGCGGCGCGAGCGGCATCGGCCTGGCCATCGCACAGCGCCTCGCGGCGGACGGCAACGAGGTCGCGATCGCCGACCTCTCGATCGACGCCGCCGAGCAGGCCGCGAGCGACATCGGTGGCAGCACGATCGCAGTGGATATGAACGTCGCCGACAGCGACGCGGTCACCGCCGGCCTGGCCCAGGTCGTCGGCCAGCTCGGCCAGATCGAGATCCTCGTCAACTGCGCCGGCTGGGACGACCTGATGCCGTTCGTCAAGAGCGACGAGGCCCTGTGGGACAAGGTCATCGAGATCAACTACAAGGGCGTGCTCCGCACGACGCACGGCGTCCTGCCGAACATGATCCAGAACGGCTACGGCCGGATCGTGAACATCGGCTCCGATGCCGGCCGCGTCGGCTCCTCGATGGAGGCCGTGTACGCCGGCGCCAAGGCCGGGGTCATCGCGTTCACCAAGACCATCGCCCGCGAGGCGGCCCGCAAGGGCGTCACCGCGAACGTCGTCTGCCCCGGCCCGACCGACACCCCGATGCTGCAGGGCGTCGTCGCCGCCGCGCCGGATGCCGACAAGGTCATCGCCGCGATGACCTCGGGCGTCGCGATGAAGCGCCTCGGCAAGCCCGACGAGGTCGCGGCCGCCGTCGCCTTCTTCGCCCGCGAGGAAGCGGGCTTCATCACCGGCCAGACGCTCTCGGTGAGCGGCGGCCTGACCATGGCTGGATAAGGGAGAGACCTCATGAGCATCCTCGACAACCTGACCGACATCGCCTACGAGATCGACAACGGCCTCGCGACCATCACCATCAACCGCCCGGAGCGCTTCAACTCGTTCCGGGCGCGGACGGTCGACGAGCTGATTGCGGCGTTCAAGAACGCCTGGGCCAGCGGCGAGGTCGGCGTCGTGTGCCTCACGGGTGCCGGCGACCGCGCCTTCTCGACCGGCGGCGACCAGAAGCAGCGCGCCGAGACCGGCGACTACGGGCCGTCCGAGACCGGCCTCTTCGAGATCGACTCGCTGCATCGCGTCATCCGGGACTGCCCGAAGCCGACGATCGCCGCGGTGAACGGCTTCGCCATCGGCGGCGGCCACGTCCTGCACGTCCTGTGCGACCTGACGATCGCAGCCGACACCGCGAAGTTCGGTCAGGTCGGCCCGAAGGTCGGCTCGTTCGACGCCGGCTTCGGCACCGGCTACCTCGCCCGCGTGGTCGGCGAGAAGAAGGCCCGCGAGATCTGGCTGATGCTGCGCCAGTACACCGCGGAGGAGGCGGCCGACATGGGGCTCGTCAACAAGGTCGTCCCCCAGGCGGAGCTCATGACCGAGGTCCGCGCCTGGGCCGACCAGATGCTGAACCACTCGCCGACGGCCATGAAGGTCCTCAAGCAGTCGATGAACATGGACACCGAGCACTTCGCCGGCACCGGGCAGCTCGCGTTCTCGCACCTGGAGCTGTTCACGCAGACGCCGGAGGCGAAGGAGGGCGTCACCGCGTTCAACGAGAAGCGCGCGCCCGACTTCTCGCCGTTCCGCGGCGCCTGAGCGCGTCTCCCTGCAGCACTCGATGTGCCACCACGTGCGCCGGTGGCGTGTGGTGGCACATCGAGACCCCGCCTGGCCAGCGCCGTCAGCGCCTGACCGGCGGCGGAACCGTCAGCCGAACGTGAACGCGAAGGCCCGGACGCCCGGCGCCAGGCGCAGCTCGAGGTCGTGCTCGCTGACCGAGCCGACGTCGACCAGGCGGTAGAGCCGCTGCCCCGTCACCGTGGCCGCGCCGCCCTTGACGTCCTCGCCCGCGAGCGACGCGGCGATCGGCTCGCCGTCGAGCAGCACCTGGACCTTGCGCGGGGCGTCGCCCTTGGACGCGAGGACGAGGTAGACCTTGCGCGCGTTGAACCGCGTCTTGACCACGGCGTCGCGCAGCGCGAGCGCCGACTCCGGCCCGGCCTTCCAGCGGCCGCCGAGCGCGAAGCCGTCCGTCGGGACCGTCGCGGGCGCCGTGTAATCGTGCTCACCGTCGACGGGCTCCTCGGCGAAGCCGCGCGCCCGCTCGGTCCCGAGGTAGGTCTCTTCGGTGCTGACGCCCTCGGCGATCGTCTCCACCTGCGCCGGGGCGGGCGCGCGACCGTCGACCCCGCTGGCGCCGGCCTCCTTCAGGAGGGACCGCACCGCCGCTTCGGTCTTGGCGTCGTCGCCCTCGCCGAGGTGCGTGTAGCGCACCTTGCCCTCGGCGTCGATGAGGTACTTCCCGGGCCACGCGTTGTTGCCGAACGCGTCCCAGGTGCCGTACTCGTTGTCCTGGACGACCGGGTAGCGCAGCTTGTTCTGCTTGATGGCGTCGGCGACGTTGCCGGCGTCCTTCTCGAACCCGAACTCCGGCGTGTGGACCCCGACGATGGTCAGGCCCTTGTCGCGGTAGCGCTCGTCGAGTGTCCGCAGGGCAGGGAACGTACGGATGCAGTTGATGCAGCTGTAGGTCCAGAAGTCGATCAGGACGACCCGGCCGCGCAGGCGCTTCAGGGTCGTCGGCTGCCCGTTGAACCACTGGCCGGTCTCCTTGAGCTCCGGTGCGGTGCCGAGGACGGGAAGCTTGGCCGGGACGGCGGCCGCCTGCTCGTCGCTGAGGTTCGCCGGCCGCCCGCCGCCCGCCGCCTCACCGGTGCCCGGCGAGGTGCCGCTCCCCGTGACGCCGGCTTGCGCCTCCTCCTGTCGCGCCTCGAACTTCGCCTTGCCGCGGACCTTCTCCAGCCCGGCCTGGACGGAGTCCGAGTTCTCGATGCCCTTCGTCGGGTTCGACAGGAAGGACGGGAAGTCGTTCGCGAGCGCGGTCTGGAAGCGCGTGTCGAGGTCGGCCGCCATCAGGACGGCCGTGGCCAGCAGGATGGCGCCGCTCGCGCGCTGCAGCTCCGCCGCGCGGCCGGCCAGGAGCTTCCGGCCGCCCTTCGCGACGGCGAACAGCGCCGCGGCGGAGCCGATCGAGTAGGCCGCCGCCACCGCGATCGTCCGGCCCGTGGCGCCCTGGGTCGCGCTGACCGAGATCACGGCCGCCAGGATCGGGCCCGCGCACGGCGCGTAGACGAAGCCCAGCGCGCCGCCGACCAGGAGCCCGGACCCGAAGCCGTCGCCGGCGTTCCGCGGACCGAGCCGGGTCAGTGGCGCCAGTCGTGCCTCGATCCAGTGCATCGCCGGGGGCCACAGCAGGGAGAGGCCGACGCCGGCCAGAACGAGGATCGCCAGCGTCCTGGTCGCGCCGTCGGCCAGGCCGACGCCCTCGACCACCGTGGCCAGCGCGACGATCGTCAGGAAGTGCGTCGTCACGAGGCCGATCACGACCCCGGTCGGCCGCCGCCGTCCGCCGGTGCCGGACGCCGACAGCAAACCCGGCAGCACGGGCAGGACACACGGCGTGACCGCGGTCAGCGCGCCGGCGATCGCGGCGAAGAACAGCAACGTCAGCATCGGGACTCTCCTCGTTCGGCATCCCGCCGGGTCGGCGACGACGCCTGCATCTGTCTACGAGCTTTCCCCAGCGCCGGTCTATCTCGTACCGGGCGTCCGGGGGAGACCACACCCCCGTTGGGGGGAGGCGCGCGCGGGCCCTGGCGCGTCGCCGTCCGGATGGCGCGCCGCCGCTCCGCCGCCCGTCAAAGGTGCAGGACGATCTTGCCGCTGTGGCGCCGCTCCTCCATGACGCGGTGGGCCTCGGCCGCTGCGTCCAGCGGCAGGATGCGGTCGACGAGCGGCCGCCAGCCGGGCATGCGGCCGACGAGCTCGAGCAGGGCGGCGAAGTCCCGCGGGCTGCCCATGGTCGTGCCGAGGATCGATTGCTGGGCGAAGTACAGCCGCCGCACGTCGACCTCGGTCGCAGCGGCCTGCGTCGCGCCGAAGGTCACCAGGCGGCCGCCCGCCGCCGTCGCGGTCAGCGGGTCGTGCCAGCTGCCCACGGAGTC
Source organism: Paraconexibacter sp. AEG42_29 (assembly GCF_040581415.1). Lineage (NCBI taxonomy): Bacteria > Bacillati > Actinomycetota > Thermoleophilia > Solirubrobacterales > Paraconexibacteraceae > Paraconexibacter > Paraconexibacter sp. AEG42_29. The sequence goes on from NZ_CP114014.1 coordinate 902,952, forward strand.
GAACGTGAGGTCGGCGCCGCGCCCGCCGGTCAGCTCGCGGATGGCGTCCGGCCAGCCGGCATCGCCGTAGAACGCGCCACCGTCCGCGCCGAGTGCGCAGGCGAGCTCGAGCTTCTCCTCGCTCGACGTCGTCACGAGGACGCGCGCCCCGGCGGCATGGGCCAGGCTGATCGCCACCGACGCCACGCCGCCGCCGGCGCCCAGGATCAGCACGGTCTCGCCGGACTGCAGGCCGCCGCGGGCGAACAGCGCCCGGTGGGCGGTGAGGCCGGCCAGGGGCAGCGCAGCGGCGTCGGTGAACGACCAGCCCGCGGGCGCGGGGAACACGCAGTCGACCGGGACAGCGACACGCTCGGCGTAGGTGCCGGGCGTGACGTCGCCCAGGATCTCCCAGCCGGGTCCCGGCGCGCGCTCGTCGTCCCCCCACCCGAGGGACGGCAGGATCACGACGGCCTCCCCAGTGTCGCTGCGCGTGCCCGCTCCGTCGGAGCCGATCACGTGCGGGAAGGACACCCCGGGGTACTGCCCGCGGCGGACCAGGCAGTCGTGCCAGTTCAGCGCGCACGCCTTCAGGTCGACCACGACCCAGCCGTCGCGAGGCTCCGGGTCGGGATGCTCGCGGCAGGCCAGGACCTCGGGTCCGCCGAACTGCTCCAGGACGACGGCTCGCATCGCAGCGACGATACCCGCGTGGCGCCCACGCTCGGAGGATCCGGCGGGACGGACCCCCGCGATCCGCCGCGGAGGCGGACGCCGACCGCGCCGCTACTTGCGCGGGAGCTTGAGGACCCGCTCGGCTACGATGTTGCGCTGGATGAACGTCGTCCCGCCGGCGATCGACGTGCCCCGTGCCTGGTAGGCCAGCCGGAGCCAGCGCGCGGCCGGACTGTCGTCGTCGTCCGGCTCGAGCTGGCCCGCCAGGCCGTGCTGCGCGACCGCGAAGTCGGCCATGTCCTCCAGCAGCGGTGCCGACATCAGCTTGCCGAGCGACGACGCCGGCCCGGGTGTCCCGGCCATCATCCCGTCCAGCGCGCGCAGCCCGTTGAGGCGGTAGATGCTCGTCCGCGCGTGCAGGTCGGCGATCGTCCGCCGCACGGCGGGGTCCGCGCCGGTGCCCGCGGCACGGACCTCGTCGATGAGGTCGCTGAGGAGGCGCTGCATGTTGACGCGGCCGGTCGCCAGGACCACGCGCTCGTAGCCCAGCGTCGCCATCGCGATCTTCCAGCCGCCGTCGACCTCACCGACCACGAGCTCGTCGGGGATGAAGACGTCGTCGAGGAAGACCTCGTTGAACTCCGCCTCCCCGAGCATGTGCTTCAGCGGGACGATGTTCACGCCCTCGGAGTCCATCGGCAGCAGGAAGTACGTGATGCCACCGTGACGCGGGGCACCGCCGGTCCGCGCGAGCATGATGCCCCACGACGAGACCTGGGCCCGGCTGGTCCAGACCTTCTGCCCGGTGACCCGCCAACCGCCGCCGGCCTCGTCGCGCACGGCGCGCGCCTCGAGCGCCGCGAGGTCCGATCCGGCCGCCGGCTCGGAGAACAGCTGGCACCAGACCTCGTCGCCGCGCAGGATCGCCGGCAGGAAGCGCTCCTTCTGCTGCTCGGTGCCGAAGTCGATGATCGTCGGCCCGGCCAGGCCTTCACCGAGGACGTTGAGCCGGTCGGGCGCGCCGGCCCGGTCGTACTCCTGGGCGAAGATCGCCTGCTGGACGAGCGTCGCCTCGCCGCCCCCGTAGGCCTTCGGCCACGAGAGCCCGGCGTAGCCGGCGTCGTTCAGCTTCCGCTGCCACGGCTGCCAGAAGGGCAGCCGCTCGGCGATCGTCGCCGGCTCGGGTCCGAGCTCGGCGACGGCCGCCTCGAGCCACGCCCGCAGCTCGCTGCGGTACTGCGCGTCTTCTTCGCTGTCGCGGAAATCCATGACCCGTCCTCCCGGTCGCACGACGTGGCGTGCGGTGGTGTATAACGATCGTTACCCTAGCGGATGCCGGGCAGGGTGTCGCCCCGGTAACGATCGTTCCATCAGGAGGAGCAAGCCGTGGATTTCACCTTGACCGAAGACCAGCAGTCGATCCGCGAGGCCGTCGCCGCGCTGGCGGCGCAGTTCGACGACGAGTACTGGCTGCACAAGGACACGAACCACGAGTTCCCGCGGGAGTTCTACGACGCGTTCGCCCGTGACGGCTGGCTCGGGATCTGCGTCCCGGAGGAGCACGGCGGCACCGGCCTGGGCATCACCGAGGCGTCGATCATGCTCGAGGAGATCAGCGCGTCGGGCGGCGGGATGAACGCGGCGAGCAGCCTGCACGGGATGATCTTCGGGATGCATCCGGTGATCAAGCACGGGTCGCCGGAGATGAAGGCGCGCCTGCTGCCGCAGATCGTCTCGGGTGAGATGCACGTGTGCTTCGGGATCACCGAGCCGGACGCGGGCCTGGACACGACCGCGACGAAGACGTTCGCGAAGCTGAACGAGGCCGGGGACGAGTACACGGTCAACGGCCGCAAGGTGTGGATCTCCAAGGCGCTCAACAGCGACAAGGTCCTGTTGCTGACGCGGACGACGAAGGTCGAGGACTGCCAGAAGAAGACGGACGGCATGACGCTGTTCCTGACCGACGTGAAGTCGCCGAACATCGAGATCCGGCCGATCCCGAAGATGGGCCGTGAGGCGGTCGACTCCAACGAGCTGTACATCGACGACCTGAAGATCCCCGTGGAGGACCGGGTGGGTGACGAGGGCCAGGGGTTCAAGTACCTGCTGGACGGCCTGAACCCGGAGCGGATCCTGATCGCCGCCGAAGCGCTGGGCCTGGGACGCGTCGCGCTGAAGAAGGCCGTCGCCTACGCGAACGAGCGCGTGGTGTTCGGCCGGCCGATCGGCAAGAACCAGGGCATCGCGTTCCCGCTGGCCGACTCCCGGATGCGGTTGGACGCGGCGGAGCTGATCCTCAGGAAGGCGTCGTGGAAGTACGACCAGGGGATCAACGCGGGCCAGGAGGCGAACGCCGCGAAGTTCCTGTGCAGCGAGGCCGCGACGGAGGCGTGCGACCGGGCGATCCAGACGCACGGCGGCTTCGGCTACGCACGGGAGTACCACGTGGAGCGGTACTACAAGGAGGCGCGTCTGCTGAAGCTGGCGCCGCTGCCGCAGGAGATGGTCCTGAACTACATGGCCGAGCACGTGCTCGGCCTTCCGAGGAGCTACTGAAGCCATGCGTGGACTTGACGGGCGGATCGCGCTGGTGACCGGCGCCGGCGCCGGCGTGGGGGAGGCCGTCGCGCGCCGCCTCGCCGAGGAGGGCGTGCGCGTGGTGCTCGCCGACCGCGACGGCGATGCCGCGCAGGCGGTCGCGGCGACGCTGCCGCACGACGCCGTCGGGGTCGCCTGCGACGTCGCGTCCCCGGACGACGTCACGGCCGCTGTCGAAGCCGCGGCCGCGCTGACCGGCACGATCAACATCGTCGTCTGCATCGCGGGCAACTCGCGCCCGGCGATGCTGAAGAACCTGGATGAGGAGACGTTCGCCTCGGTCGTCGACGTCCACCTCGGCGGCACCTATCGCACCGTGCGCACCGCGCTGCAGTACCTGCCGGACGACGGCACGGGCCGCATCATCACCACGACGAGCGCGGCCGGGCAGTCCGGCACGATCGGCCAGGCCAACTACGCGGCGGCGAAGGCGGGCATCATCGGCTTCACGAAGTCCTGCGCGAAGGAGCTGGCGCGCAAGAGCATCACGGCGAACGCGGTGGCGCCCCTGGCGGCGACCGCGATGACCGAGAAGGTCCGCACGGACGAGAAGCTCGCCAAGCTCACGCTCGCCCGGATCCCGCTCGGCCGCTTTGCCGAGCCCGCGGAGGTCGCCGGGACGTTCGCGTTCCTGGCCTCCGACGACGCGGCGTACATGACCGGTCAGGTCCTGGCCGTCGACGGCGGGACGGTGATCTGAGTCATGTCCCGCGAGATCCACTCACCCCTGCTGGACGCCTCCCGCGAGGTCGTCATCGTCGACGCGGTCCGCACCGCCATCGGCCGCTCGCACCCCGAGAAGGGCGCGTTCCGCGACACCCACGCCGCCGACCTGCTGGAGACCTGCCTGGTCGGGCTGATCGACCGCAGCTCGCTGGACCCCGCTGAGGTCGACGACGTCATCGCCGGCTGCACCGCCCCGTTCGGCGAGCAGTCGCGCAACATCGCGCGCAACGCCTGGCTGCAGGCGGGCTACCCGCCGTCCGTCCCCGGCATCCAGATCGACCGCCGCTGCGGCTCGGCCCAGTCCGCCGTCGCCTACGGCACCGCGATGATCGCGTCCGGCACCCACGAGCTCGTGATCGCCAGTGGCGTCGAGCACATGCAGCACGTCCCGATGCCGTCGGTCGTCGAGACCGAGAAGCTCTACGGCCCCGCGTGGACGTCCAAGCTCACCGACCTCTACGACGTCAAGGGCCAGGGCTGGAGCGCGGAGGAGATCGCGCTGAAGTGGGACATCTCCCGCACGGAGATGGACCAGCTCGCGGTGACCTCGCACGAGCGCGCCATCCGCGCCACGGAGGAAGGCCGCTTCAAGGACGAGATCGTCCCGCTGACTACGCCGCACGGCGTCGTCGACACCGACCAGGGCATGCGCCCCGGGACGTCGCTCGAGACGCTCGCCGGCCTGAAGACGCCGTTCCGGCCCGAGGGCGGGCGCGTCACCGCCGGGACGTCGTCCCAGATCTCCGACGGCGCGGCCGCGGTGCTGCTCGCGTCGCGGGCCACCGCCGAGCGGCTCGGCCTGCGGATCCGGGCGCGGGTCATCGACCACGTCACGGTCGGCGTCGACCCGGTGCTGATGCTCACCGGCCCGATCCCGGCGACGCAGAAGCTCCTGGCTCGCACCGGGCTGCAGATCGGCGACATCGACCTGTTCGAGTGCAACGAGGCGTTCGCGTCCGTCGTGCTCGCGTGGGCGAAGGAGCTCGGGCCGGACATGGACCGCGTGAACGTCAACGGCGGTGCGATGGCGATCGGCCATCCGGTCGGCGTCACGGGCGCGCGGATGTTCGCGACGATCCTGAACGAGCTCGAGCGGACCGGCGGGGAGCTCGGCCTGACGACCATGTGCTGCGGCGGCGGCCAGGGCGTCGGCACGATCATCCAGCGGGTCTGAGCCGGCCGCATGCCCGCCATCCTGGACCCGGACGCACCCGACCTCTCCGAGTGGGTCAGCGCCGGGGACGGGGTGGTCGCGGCGCAGTGCTGCGCGGAGCCGACGGCGCTCATCGCGGCGCTCGCCGCGATCCCCGGGGTCGGGGACGGCGGGCTCAGCGTGTTCGCGGGGATGAGCTACACCGACGTCTTCGCGCGGGTTGCGGAAGCAGGTGTGCGCGTCGTGTCCTACGGCGGCCTCGGGCGCACCGGCAAGGTGCCGGGCCTGGAGGTCGTCCCGTGCAACTACTCCGCGCTGCCGGCGCTGTTCGCCGCGGGCCGGCTTCCCGGCGATGTCGTCCTGCTCCAGGTCTCGCCGCCCGACTCAGGCGGCCGCTGCAGCTTCGGCCCGGCGGCCGAGTACCTGGTCGACGCGCTGCCGCACGCCCGGGCGGTGATCGCGGAGGTGAACGAACGCTGTCCGCGGACCGCGGGCGCGTCGATCGCGTACGCGGACCTCGACGCCGTCGTCCACACGCGGCGTGAGCTGGCGACCGGGCGGGCGGGGGAGCCGGGCGAGGTCGAGGCGGCGATCGCGCAGCACGTGGCAGCGCTCGTGCGCGACGGCGACACCCTCCAGCTCGGCGTCGGCACGCTCCCCGAGGCGATCCTGCGCGCGCTCGGCGGTCACCGGGACCTCGGCCTGCACGGCGGGATGATCACCGACGGCGTCCTGGCGCTGATCGGGGCGGGCGTCATCACGAACGCGCGCAAGCCGCGGCCCGACCGCGGCCTCACCGTCACCGGCGCAGCGCTCGGGACGACGGCCCTGCTGGACGCGCTCGACGGCCGCACGGACATCGTCTTCCGCGCGACCAGCGAGACCCACGCACCGGCACGGATCGCTGCGGCGGGCCGCCTGGCGACGATCAACTCGGCGCTGCAGCTCGACCGCGACGGCAACGCGGGGAACGAATCGGCCGGCGGACGCCAGATCGGCGCCATCGGCGGACAGGGCGACTTCCTGCGCGCAGCCGCTGCCGCGGGCGGGTCCGCCGTGGTGACGCTGCCGGCGGCGCGCATCGTCGCGCGGCTCGACGGCCCGGTCAGCGTCCTGCGCGCCGACATCGACTGGGTCGTCACCGAGCACGGGGCCCGTTCCCTGGCCGGCCTGACGCCGAGCGCGCGCCGTGCCGCCCTGACCGAGCTGGCCGGCCGCGACCTGGACGCCGACGCATGACGACCGTCCGCCGCAACCCGTGCCCCCAGCCCGGCACCGGAGGGGCCCAACATCCATCGTGCCGTCTCCAGGGGGGCAGGACCGATGTTCGGCCCTGGAGGCGGTAGGGCCGTGAGTGCGACGGAGCTCACGCGGCACGCCCGCGAGCGACCCGGCCACCCCGCGTTCGTCGTGGCCGGGGGCGACGGCGGGACGCGCACCTACGCCGAGCTCGAGGACCGCTCGTCCCGCCTCGCATCTGTCCTGCTCGGCGCCGGCCTGCAGCCGGACGACGTCGTCGCGGTCGTGATGGACAACCGGGTCGAGTTCGCCGAGGCGATGTGGGCCCCGCTGCGCTCGGGCCTGCGGGTCGCCGCGCTGAACACGCACCTGCACCCAGCCGAGCTCCAGGCGCTGCTGCGCGCTGCGGCGCCGCGGGCGATCATCACCGACCGCCCGCCGACCGGGGCCGAACATCCGTCGTGCCCGCCCCACGCGGGCAGGATGGACGTTCGGCCCTCCCGGCCGCTGCTCCGCATCAGCGTGGGGTCGCAGCTGGAATCGCTGCTCGCCGCCGCTGCCCGGCTCGACCCGGCGCACGAGCGCGCCGGCGCGCGCATCGCCTACAGCTCCGGGACGACGGGCCTGCCGAAGGCGATCGCCGAGCCGCTCCCCGACCGGGCCGGCGATGGCGACGCGCTCCCGCCCCCGCGCCTGGCGCCGCTCATGGAGCTCCTCGGGATCGGCGCGGACTCCGTCGTCCTCTCACCCGGCCCGTGCTACCACAGCGCGCCGTTCGGCTTCACGTCCACCACGCAGCGACTCGGCGGGACGGCGGTCACGTCCGCCGACCGGTTCGACCCGCAGGCCTGCCTCGACGCGGTCCGGGAGCACGGCGTCACCCACCTGCATCTCGTCCCGACGATGCTCGTCCGCCTCCTGCGCCTGCCCCAGGACGCTCGCGCCGCCTTCGCCGCCGCGAGCCCGCTGCAGGCCGTCGTCCTGGGCGGCGGCGCCTGCGCCCCGCAGGTCAAGGCCGACGCGCTCGAGTGGCTCGGCCCGATCGTGCACGAGTACTACGGCGCCAGCGAGGGCTACGGCCAGACGTACGCCTCGCCGCTGGACGCCGTGGCCCACCCCGGGACGATCGGCCGGCCGGTCAGCGGGACGATCGCCGTCACCGACCCCGCCGACGGCAGCGACGCCCCGGTCGGGGTCACGGGCCGGATCACCTTCGGCCGCGGGGGCTTCGGCGACCTCGGCCACCTCGACGAGGACGGCTTCCTGTACCTCGACGGCCGCGAGAGCCAGGTCGTCATCAGCGGCGGGGTCAACGTCCACCCGCAGGAGGTCGAGGACCGGCTGCTCGCGCACGCCGCCGTCCTCGACGCGGCCGTCTTCGGCGTGCCCGACGACGAATACGGCGAGCGGCTCGTGGCCCTCGTCCACCTGGTGGCGGATACCGACGCCCACGATCTCCCCGCCGAGCTCGCGGCCCACTGCCGCGAGCAGCTCGCGGGCTTCAAGTGCCCGCGCACCATCCTTCTCACCGACTCGATCCCGCGGTCCGCCGCGGGCAAGCTGCGCGTCAGCGACGCGCGCATCCACTACCAGGAGGTCCTCGCATGTCATCGGTAAACGCCCCGTGGTCCGGGATCGGAGCCGCGCTTCCGTGCGTCGACGCCTACGGCACGGGAACCCCCGTGCTGCCGGTGGCCAGGGCGGCCGAGGCGGCCGGGCTGGACCACGTCTGGGTCCCGGACCACCTGATCTTCCACCGCCCGATCCTCGAGTCGGTGACGACGCTCGCGGCGGTCGCGGGCGCCACCGAGCGGGTCGGCCTCGGCTTCGCGATCCTGAACCCCGTCCTGCGCAACGTCACGCAGCTGGCCAAGCAGCTCTCGAGCCTCGCCGTCCTGGCCCCGGACCGGCTGCTCCTGGGCGTCGGCCTCGGCGGTGAGATCGAGGCCGAGTTCGTCGCTGCCGGCGTCGACAAGACCACCCGCGGAAAGCGCCTGGACGAGGTCCTCGAGCTGCTGCCGCGGCTGCTCGCGGGGGAGCAGGTCAGCTTCGACGGCCACAACGTCGTCGAGTGCGCCGGCCTCGCGCCGATCCCGGACGCGATGCCTCCCGTCATCGTCGGTGGCCGCTCGCCGGCCGCGCTGGCCCGCGCCGCCCGCGTCGGCGACGCCTGGATGCCGATGTGGATGGACCCGTCGACCGTCGCCGACTACAAGGCGCAGCTGGCCGTGCAGGCGGCCGCGGTCGGCCGTCCCGCCCCCGGCGTCGCGCTCGTCGGCTTCGTCAACATCGGCGACGACGTGGAGAAGTGCCACGAGCAGGCCGGCGAGCTCGTCAAGCGGCAGTACGCGATGCCCTACGAGAAGGTCCGCAAGTGGACGCTGGTAGGGGACGTGGAGGAGGTCGCGCGGCGCATCGCCGAATACCGCGCCGCCGGGGTGGACGGGTTCAGCCTCGCGTTCGCCCACCCCGATCCCCTGTCCCAGGTGGACCCGCTGGCGGCGGTCCGGGAGCTCGCCCTGGCCTAGTGGCGGACGGCGCCTGCGTAACGGCTGATCGCCTCGGTGCGGTTCGCTGCACCGACCTTCCGCAGGATGTGCTTCACGTGGGACTTCACCGTCCCCTCCTTGATCACCAGCCGCTCGGCGATGACCTGGTTCGTGTAGCCGTGGAGCATCATCGCCATGACCTCGCGCTCGCGTTCGGTGAGCAGCTGGTCGATGGCCGTCGCCGCCTCGGTCGGGCTCGGCTCCGGGTCGCCCTGGGTGCCGGGGTCGTCGTGCCGGACGAGCTCGATGTCGCTCGTCGCCACCGTGCTCATGAAGCTCTCGACGACGTCGAACGTCTCGCGGACGTGCGCGCGCTGGCGGGCCATGCGCTCGAGCAGGACCGCGCGCTCGTAGATCCGCCCGAAGGCCTCGGCGAACATCCACAGGATGTCGCGGTCCTCGTCGTCGACGGGCGCCCCCGCCGCGCCGTGGTCAGCGTGCATGAAGCCGACGACCCGCCCGGCGGGCGTGAGCGGGACGACGACGTAGCTGGTGCTGCCGGTCAGCGCGGCGAGCGGCAGCGCGGAGCCCTCGGAGTCGTCCACGGTCAGCGGGTGGCGGCTGTCGAGGACTGCCTGCTCCTGGGGCAGGAGCGCCAGGGCGACGCCGTCCGCCGACGCCCGCAGCAGCTCGTCGGAGTGCTCCTTGTCGTCGGTGAACCAGGCCATCCAGGGATACCAGGCGTCGCCCACGATCCGGCTGAGCAGGACGCGCTCCAGGCCGCAAGCGCTCGACGCCTCGCGGCAGGCAGCGTCCACCAGCTCCGCCGACGTCTGGAACCGCCGCAGCCGGCTCAGCGACTCGTCGACGGCGACCGACAGCGCGCGCCGGCGGGCGTCGTTCGTGCGCCGGACGATGTCGTCGACCTCGAGGGCGTCGGCTGCGAGCGTCGCGAGGTCGCGCAGCAGCGCGGGCGTCGGCGGCGCTGCCTGCGCGTCGGCGTCGTCGAGGTGGGTCAGCACCGCGTCGAGCACCAGCCGGGCGACCGTCGAGCCCGGCGGGGTCACCGCGATCACCTTGGCCTCCCAGCCACTGCCGAGCAGCGCGTCGGCGCGCAGCGGGAGCGCCGCCAGGCGCTGGGCGGTGGTCTCCCGGCGGGGCCGGTCGGTGCGGACGCGGGGCCGGAGGCTCAACGCTCGTCCTGCTCGAGCCGCAGCAGCTGCAGGTAGCGCGCGACCGCCTCGGCGCGGTTGGCCACGTGGAGCTTGCGCAGGATGCGCTTGACGTGCGACTTGACGGTGCCCTGCGAGATGACCAGCTGCTCGGCGACGGCGGTGTTCGTCGCGCCGGACGCGACGAGCTCGAGCACCTCGCGTTCGCGGGCGGACAGCAGCGAGGACAGGGCGGACGGGCGCCCGCCGTGCCCGCCACCGACCCAGCCCGCTCCGCGCGGGACGACCAGGTGCTCGTTGCGCGCGAGCGCAAGCTCCTCGTCGCACAGCTCGTTGATGACCTCGGCCGCGTCCATGAGCGTCGTGTGGATCTCGGCCCGCTGACGCTCCAGGCGCTCGACGAGGATCGCGCGCTCGAACAGCAGGCCGAAGTGCTCGGCGAACGCCCACAGGTTGTCGCGGTCGGTGGCGTCGACCGGGCGGTCGTGGCCGTTGCGGTCGACGTGGAAGAAGCCGATGACGCGCCGCGTCGGCATGATCGGCGCGGCGGCGTACGACGTGACCTCCGCGATGGAGATCAGCTCGCTGAAGGTTCGGTTGTCGTTCGGCGCGTCGGCCACCAGGACAGGGACCCGGCGGCGGACCAGATCGGTCTCCAGGAGCAGGTGCTCGAGGGGGATCTCGACCTCGTCGACGTAGGCGGCGAAGCTGTCGATCTGCGGCGCCTCGGGCGATGCGTAGAGGACCTCGGGGACCCACATGGACCCGCGGACGCGGGAGATCATCGCCCGGCTGAAGCCGCAGGATCGACACAGCTCCTCGGGGGCGGCCTCGATGAGCTCGGCGATCGTGCCCAGACCCTGCAGCCGGCCGATGGCCTCGTTGATCGCCACCAGCGTCCGCATCCGTCGCTGCGCGTCGGGAGTGCCGTCGCCGCCACGCAGGCGGTGCATCGCGCTGTCCAGGCCGCGGATGCTCGCCGCGAGCGCCGGCGCCGACGCGGGAGTGTCGGACCTCAGACCGCCCGCAAGCTGATCGCGCTCGAGGACGAACGACGGGACGTCGCCTGCGCGATCGTCGACGAGTGGCGGCGTGGTGGCTGTCATGAACCGGATCCCTCCCTCAAGGGCATCGCCCGTCCGATGCTACAGACGCCGGGTCGTTGGTTCGCCATCGGCAATCGGGTATGACTCGGGTATGGACGACGAACCGAAGCGCGGCCGCCTGAGCACCGGCGTCTCCGACCTGCTCAACAATCTGTCGAGTGCCGCGCTCCTGATCTTCGCGGCGGTGCTGTTCCTCGCGGGCGCGATCGGCGGCATCGGCCTCGTCAGCCGCCTCGGCGGTGCCGGCTGGTTCATGTACGCGCTCGTCATCGGGACGTACTCGCTGGTCTTCGGCCCGATCATCGCCCAGGCGATGACCATGCGTCAGAACGGCAGCCCGAAGCACCGCGCCGAGCTCGAGCGGCGCCGCGAGCAGCAGCGCCGGAAGTTCGGCCTGCACCTGCGCGCGACAGAGGCGACTCAGGCGCGCGAGGAGGCGGACAGCGCCGAGGGGCGCAGCGCCCAGAACACGAGCAGCAGCCCGGCGAGCGCGACGAACGGCCCCGCGGACAGCGACACGTCCGTGAGGAACCCGGGCAGCAGGTCGTCCGGCGGCGACAGGATCCGGTAGATCACGAGCACCACGCCCAGCGCGGCGGCCGCGTCGAGCGCCGGCGGCAACCACACCACGACGACCTTCCGCGCGTCGGCGTAGAGCAGTCCCCACGCGCCGAGCGCGATGAACGTCAGGTAGAGGTCGAGCAGGTCCGACCCCGACCAACCCGTGAACGTGTCCGGGGTGGAGATCGACGCGACCTCCGGCGAGTACCAGCGCAGCGTCAGGCCGACGAGGAGCACGACCGGGCCGACGAGCAGCGCCAGCCGGGTCGCGGGGGTGGGGGTGATCATCCGGAGCGGTCCAGTGCGGTGATGCGCAGATAGCGCGAGACGGCCTCCGCGCGGTTGGCCGCGCGGAGCTTGCGAAGGATGTGCTTCACATGGGACTTGACGGTTCCCTCGGAGATCACGAGCCGGCTCGCCACACCGGAGTTCGTCTCGCCGGCGGCGAGCAGCCGCATGACGTCGATCTCGCGCGGGGTCAGCAGCTGCTCGAGCCTGGAGGGCGCGCCGTCGAGGAAGCTCGCCGTGTCGTGCGCGGCGCGGGAGGAGTCCTCCTGGTCGATGCGGCTGACCTCCACCTCGGCGAACAGCAGCTCGTCGATCAGCGCCTCGGTCGACGCCAGCATGTTCCGGACCTGGCCGCGCTGGGCCTGCAGGCGCTGGCCCAGGACCACGGTCGCGAACGCGAACCCGAGCCCCTCGGTGAAGACCGCGAGCGCATCGCGGTCGAGCTCGTCGACCGACCCGTCCTGTCCGCGGCGGTCGGCGTGGAGGAAGCCGATGACCTCGCCCTCGGGCATGATCGGCGCGGCGACGTAGGCCGGCGTGCCCCAGGCGTCCACGAAGCCGCGGTGGACCCGCTCGTCCCCGTCCGTGTCGTCGACGAGGATCGGCATCCGCCGCCGCATCATCTCGGTCTCGATCAGGTGGTGGGTCAGCTCCGGTGGGTCCTCGCTGATCTGCGCCAGCAACGCGATCGTGCGGCCCGAGCCCGGATCGGGGTAGGCGCTGACCGGCACCATGTGCTCGTCGGTCACCTGGAAGAGGATGGCGCGGGCGAACCCGCAGCCGCGGCACGCCTCCTCGGTCGCCTGCGCGAGCAGCGCCGTCGAGGACTCGATGCCGCGCAGCCGCGCAAGCCCGGCCTGGATGCCGCGCAGCGTGCCCGCGTGGCGGGCGAGGACCTCGTCGTCGGCTGGGCCGCGGTGCGTGGTCCTCACCCTCGACCGGCGCTAGGCGGCGGGTGCGTGCGACCACACCGTGAAGTCGAAGGACCGCAGGATCGGCATGATCCGCAGGAACTTGCGCACGGGCCCGGTCCACTCGACCTCGCCGTGCATGATCGCCATCGCGAGGTGACGCTCGCCGCGCGCGTAGCTGACGAACTTGTCCGCCGAGCCCCACAGCTCGATCTCGGCGTTGCCGACGATCCGCGGCTCGGCCTGGATCGGCGTGGAGTCCAGGCGCAGGGTCACGCCGACCGTGTCGGTGAAGTAGATGTGCACCGTCGTGTTGGCGAGGCTGAGCCGATCGCCGAGGCGCTCGTCGTGGGCCGCCTGGAGGAAGAACTCCGCGGTCTGCTCGGCGACGCGCTGCGGGTCGGACGGGGGCATCTCGGTGCTGGGCTGCGGCTGTTCGGTCATGTGGATGCTCCTCGGCGCGTCACTGCGCCCTGGTCGTTGGTCTGCGGGGTACGCTGGCCGCCCGGAGGCAGCAGCGGAGGACGGTCGTGGAGAAGTTTGATGATGAGCCGGGCGGGAACTGGATCGAGGGATTCGCCCTCGACGACCCCACGCTCGCCGACAGCATCCTGGGACTCTGGCAGGCCGCGGCCCGCGTTGCCAGTGCAGCTGACGACGAACAGCCCACGCCGCGCGATCTGCGGACCGCGACGGCGCTGCTCCAGGAGGCGTCCGAGTGGGTCGTGACCGCCCTCGAGGGCGGCGACCGGACGTCCACCCCGCGGATGCTCGTCGAGATCAGCCAGGCGCAGGGCGCCGTCCGCGAGTACGGCAACCGGGCGCGTACGCAGGCGCTCGCCCGGGTTCACTCGGGCCTTGGCCGACTGCGCGGGCTGGGGACGGTGGAGGAGCTCATGGAGCTCGGTCCGACGGAGCTCTGCCGGTGCGGCTTCGACCGCGCGATGATCTCGCGCATCGATGGCTCGCACGTCATCCCCCAGGTCATGCACATCCCCGAGGACCCGGACTGGGCGTACGACCTGCAGCAGGTGATCAGCGGGCTGCGGATCGAGCTCGGTCCCGCGGTCGCCGAGACCGACATGCTGCGCCGGCCGGGTCCGATGCTGATGGCGCACGCGCTCGACGACGACCGCATGGCCGCGTCGATGCTCGAGGCCACCGAGACGCGCTCCTACGTCGCCGCCCCGATCATGCCCGAGGGCACCGTGATCGGCTTCCTGCACGCGGACTGCCTGCTCAGCCGGCGGACGCTCGACGAGTTCGACCGCGACCTCATCGGCACGTTCGCGCAGGGCTTCAGCTCCGCGTGGGAACGCGCCGTGCTCATCGAGCGCCTGCGCACGCTCCGCCAGGACGTCCGCCGCGTGCACTCGTCCGTGCTCGCCGTGATGGACGACTTCAGCGAGGCGGCGGTCGAGATCGAGCTGCACGACCCCGGCGACCAGTCGGTCGTCAGCTCGGCCGCCGCGCTCCCCGTCTCGGGGGCGATCCGGCTGGAGCGCCTGCTGACGCGGCGCGAGCTCGACGTCATGCACCTGATGGCCGCGGGGGAGACCAACGCGCAGATCGCGTCCGCCCTCGTCGTGTCCGAGGGGACCGTGAAGTCGCACGTCAAGCACATCCTGCGCAAGCTGCGGGCGAAGAACCGCGCCGAGGCCGTCTCGCGCTTCGTGACGCTGTCGCGACGCGACAACGCCGCCTGAGGTCCTCACGTCGCGACCAGCCCGAGGTCGGTCAGCAGCGTGCGCTGGTCGGCGATGACCCGCGCGACCGGTCCGCCGTCGGTGCGGCGCGCGACGCGCGGGAGGTCGAGGCCCTTCGCCAGCCCGGCCAGGGTGCGGACGGCGGCCTCGGCCAGGGGGAGCTGACGGGCGATCCATTGCTGCAGGTGGCGCCGGTTGGCCGGGCCATGCGTGGCGTCCCGGACGAAGAACTCGAGGACCGCGGTCGTCCACGAGCGCGTCAGCGCCCACTCCTCCTGCCCGGCCTCGGCGACGACGGTCGTCACGTGATCGCCGTGGGCCGGACCGAGGCCCATCGCGATCTCGCGGCGCAGCAGCTGCCCGGCGAGCGGCTCGAAGCAGAGGTTCACCGCGACGAGGGTCTCGCCCCAGTCGGTGCAGGTCGCGGCCTGCTCCAGGTAGTGGTGCGCCGGCAGCCACTCGCGGTCGGTCTCCCAGCGGCTGCGTGCGGTGTGCATCGGCATCTGGCCCATGCGCTGCTCCATGTCGGCCGCGTAGAGCACGATCGACTGCGCCTGGCGATACTGCATCGACGCCTGCAGCTGCAGCCCGTGCGCCATCCCGCCCCACGGCGTGCGCCGGCTCACCGCCTCCAGCAGGCGCCCGCACTCGTTGAACGCGAACGCCGCCACCGGCAGGTTGCGCTGGAGGAACTTCAGCCACAGGGGTGAGACGTCCGAGAACGTCTCACCGCGGATCACGCGGGCGACGGCCGCCTTCACGCGCGCCTCCGCCTCGGCCTCCATCCGCTCGATCGAGCGGGCCCAGCGTTCGCCGGGCCCGGTGAACGCCTGCCAGTCCGTGCACGCCAGCGCCGACCCGCCGGCCGGCTGCGTGGGGGTCTCCTTCCGCGCGGAGACGTCTGGCCGGGTCATGGCGCGACACTAGTCGGGCGGCGAGGCTGCGGACAACCACCCCACGGCGGCAACGCGTTCCCTCTCTCGGGTGAGACGCGCGCACCTGCCACCGATCAGGGCCAGCTTGGGGGGCGAATATCTCCCGAGAGGGGGATGGCACACCGCAGGCACCCGCTTAGGTTCGTGCCAAGGCGGCGCCGTCCGGTGTCGCGCACGAGACAGATTCACAAGAGGAGAACCCCTTGCCCTTTTTCGCTGACGAGGCTGAGGTCTACAAGTACCTGGGCGGCGTCTTCCAGAAGGCGTCCGAGACCGAGGCCGGCCCCAAGATGGCGGCCGCCGACATCGACCTCGAGATCTACTACTCGGATCCCGAGTCGAAGATGCTGATCTCCATGCACGGGGACAACATCACCGTCGAGACCGGCGTCGACAACGAGGACGCGGACGTGAAGCTGTTCATGCCCGCCGACATCGGCGACAAGTACTGGCGTGGCGAGTACAACCTCGCGGTCGGCCTCGCCAAGGGCCAGGTCAAGGCCAAGGGCCCCGTCAACAAGATCCTCAAGCTCGTCCCGCTGACGAAGCCGCTGTTCCCGATGTACCGCGAGATGATCGCGGAGAAGGACGGCGCGACCGCCTGATCCGGACGCCTGTCGGCAGGTCGTGGCGCGCCACCGCTCGACGGTGTGCGCGCCCACCTGTCCCGACGGCGACGATCGGGCCCCGCGAAGCTGTGAACCGGCTTAGGATCGACGGATGAGCTACCTGGCGATCACGGTGAGCACCCCGATGCTCGGGGTCTACTTCTTCGTCGGGATCCTGCTGTTCTTCTTCATCCTGGGCCGCGTGAGTCCGGGTGACGGGTCCGATCTCATCGACTGGGATCCGTCCAAGCGGGTCGACGCGAAGCGCATCGCGGAGCACGAGGACGTCGAGCAGATGCTCGAGACCGCGAACCGGCGCCGCCGCGCGCAGGGGCTGCCGGAGCTCAGCGAGAACGAGGTGCTCAGCGGATTGCAGCGGGAATCGGACAAGCGGGGGTAGGTCTCCTGGCGCACGAGAGCCCCATTTCATGGGGTCTTTTGTCGCCATACCCCCAAAAGGGGGCAGTCGGTTCCCCCTCTCGTACAAGGCACGGTGTCCTCCCACCGGCGTAGTGTCGGCCAATGCCAAGGATTTCACGAGGCTCGGGGAGAGGCGACGCCATGGACGCGCGCCTGGCGTCCGGGAAGCAGATCGACCCCGAGGCGGCGTCGCTGCTCGATCAGGCCGCGAGCTTCGGTGCCGAGCACCAGCTCCACGAGGGGTCGATCCACGTCGAAGAGGACAAGCCGGGCGACTACTGGTCGATCCAGGTCAAGGACGTCAAGAAGTCCTTCGGCCGCGCGAAGATCCTCGACGGCCTCGACGTCGGCATCCCTGAGGGCATGGTCACGTGCATCCTCGGCCCGTCGGGTACCGGCAAGTCGGTGCTCATCAAGCACCTCATCGGCCTGCTCTTCCCGGACCGCGGCGAGGTCCTCATCCACGGCGAGTCGCTGAACGACATGCCGATGTCCAAGCTGCTCGAGGTCCGCAAGAAGTTCGGCATCCTCTTCCAGGACGGCGCGCTCTTCGGCTCGATGAGCGTCTTCGACAACGTCGCCTTCCCGCTGCGCCAGCACACGGACCTCTCCGAGAAGGAGATCCGCCGTGTCGTCAACGCGCGCCTGGACGACGTCGGCCTCGACATCGCCCGTGACCGTCTGCCGAACGAGCTCTCCGGCGGCATGCGCAAGCGCGCCGGCTTCGCCCGCGCCCTCGTCCTCGAGCCCGAGATCGTCATGTTCGACGAGCCGGACTCCGGCCTGGACCCCGTCCGTACGGCGCTCCTGTGTGAGCTCATCCGCCAGATGCACGAGCAGCACGGCGGCACCTACATCGTGATCACCCACGACGTGAACTCGGCCCGCCAGGTCGGGGAGTACTTCGCCGTCCTGTGGAAGGGCAAGATCGTCCAGGCGGGCGAGCGCGACGAGATGTTCAACTCCAAGAACCCGTTCGTGAACCAGTTCCTGAACCGCCGCATCGACGGTCCGCTCGGCATGGAGTGAGCGCCTACGCGCTCTGACGGCCCGGCATATCCCCCAGGGGGGGGATATGTCCTCCCCCCACGGCCTCTACCTGACCCGGTGTAATGGGACAAGGCTTAGTCAACTCCGGCAGGGGACCGTCCCCGCCGACCGAACAGCAGCAACAACGGGAGCAATCGCCATGAACGCATCACAGGGAAGGGGGAACGACTGATGGCCACCAATCTGACTAAGCCGCAAGTTCAGCCAGACGTCAACGTCCCCGGCTATGAGGAGGACGACCGCCCGAGTCCCGGGCAGCGCATCTTCAACGACTACTTCGGCTGGCTCGAGCAGATCGCCGGCATGATGCTGCTCACCGGCAAGGCCGTGGTCGCGACCTTCACGCCGCCGTACAGCTGGAAGGAGGAGTTCGTCGAAGAGGCGTTCCTGATCCTCCGCCGCTGCCTCATCCCCATGATCATCAGCACCGTCGCCTTCGGCTTCGGCGCGCCGGGTCTTCAGGCCTCGAACCTGACGCAGATCTTCGGCACGATCGACCGTGAGGGTGCCTTCTTCGTGATGGCCTCCATCCGCGAGTTCGCAGGTTGGATCAACGGCATGGTCATCGCCGGCGTCGCCGGCACCGCCATCTGCGCCGACCTCGGTGCCCGCAAGGTGCGCGAGGAGCTCGACGCCATGGCCGTCCTCGGCCTGGACCCCGTCCGGCAGATCGTGACCCCGCGCTTCCTCGCGCTGGGCATCATCACGCCGCTGATGAACATCCTGGCGCTGACCTTCGGCGTCATGGGCGGCTGGGTCGCCGCGGTCGTCGTCTGGGGCGAGACCTCGGCCGGCTACATCGCGACGTTCACGTCGAACTTCACCTTCCCCGATCTCTTCGGCGCGGTCTTCAAGACCACCGGCTTCGGGTTCATCATCGCTGTGGCCTGCTGCTACAAGGGCCTCAACGTGAAGGGCGGCGCCCAGGGCGTGGGACGTGCGGTCAACCAGGCCGTCGTCATCTCGTTCGCCGGGATCTGGATCTTCAACTACCTGTTCACGGCCATCCTTCTCGCGGCGTACCCCGAGACCGGCAACCTCCACTAAGGAAAGGAGCACGACATGGAATCTTCAACAATGCGTGAACCTCGCCTTCGTGGTGAGATGTCCGGGCCCCCGCCGAGTCAGCAGTTCAAGACCGGCCTGAAGCGGCCCGTGAACAACCTGCTCCAGGAGGCCGCCGAGATCGGCGTCTTCACCGGGCGGGCGCTCATGGAGCTCCGCGGTGTGTGGCGCTACTCCGCAGAGATCCTGCGGCAGTGCGGCATCCTCATCGCAGGCTCTGCGGCGATCATCTGCTTCATGACGTTCCTGATGGGGACGACCTGCGGCACGGAGGCCAACTACGTCCTCCGTGGCTACGGCGCCACCGTCTACTCCGGCGTCTTCACGAGCTACTGCGCAGTCCGGGAGATGATCCCGTACATGTGGGGCTACATCGTGGCCGCCAAGGTCGGATGCGGACTCTGCGCCGAGATCGGCTCGATGCGGATCCAGGACGAGATCGACGCGATGGAGTCCATGGGCCTCAACCCCATGCGCTACATCGTCGCCACGCGCCTCGTCGCCGGCTGGATCACGTTCCCGCTCATCTGGGTGCTGGCGGTTGCGGCGCACTGGGCGGGCAACTTCCTCGTCATCGTCGTGCAGATCGGCGAGGTGTCGCAGGGTGGCTGGGAGAACGTCCACTGGACATTCACCACACCCAAGGACATCGTGTTCTGCTTCATCAAGGTGATGATCACCAGCACCACGATCATGATCCTGGGCATGTTCTACGGCTACCGCGCGAGCGGCGGCCCGGTCGGAGTCGGCAACGCGACAGCGAAGTCGATGATCCTCAACCTCATCATGATCCACGTCCTCGGCGCGGCCATGACGATGCTGTTCTGGGGAGTCAAGCCGAACGCACCGGTCGGCGGTTAGCCGGCAGGTGTGACGCAGGTCCCGCTGCTGCGACTGGAGGGTCGCAGCAGCGGCAGGTAGGAAGAGCGAGAGAGTCAGGGGTTGGGAATGGCATTGGGACACACTGGCGACGACGTCAGGGACGACGAGCGGGAAGAACGGCTGGGCGCGGGCGACCGCGCCCGTCGCGGCGGTCTATGGATCGTCGGACGGCCGTGGATCCTCATCGGGCTCGCGCTCTTCATCGCCCTGGGCGTGTGGGCGAAGGGCACCCGCACCCAGCCGCACTCGGTGAAGGTCGTCTTCGACGAGGCCGTCAGCGTCTACTCCGGCCTCGACGTCCGCGTCAACGGCCTGGACGCGGGCAAGGTCAAGAGCCAGAAGAACGAGAACGGCAAGGCCATCGTCGAGATCGGCATCAAGGACGACAAGGTCTGGCCGCTCCACCAGGGCACGAAGGCGCAGCTGCGCTTCGGCTCCACCATCGGCAACGGCACGCGCCAGATCGAGCTGCTGCTCGGGCCGGAGAGCGCCCCGGAGATCAAGGACGGCGGGGTCATCCCGAACGCCGACTCGATCGAGGCGACCGAGTTCGACGACATCTTCGACACCTTCGACAAGAAGACCCAGGCCGCGCTGCAGGGCGCGCTCAAGGGGACGGGCGACACGTTCGGCCCGCGCGCCTCGGAGCTGAAGGCCGCCGTGCAGGAGACGCCCGACGGCCTCGAGTCGCTGGCCAACCTCACGGGTGACCTGAGCGCCGACCAGCCCGCGCTGCGCGCGTTCGTCGCCAACACCTTCCGCGTGACGGACACGCTCGCCAAGCGCCGCGGCCAGATCTCGGATCTGATCAACGTCGCCTCGCAGACGTTCCGCACCTTCGCGAACAACACCGAGGGGATCAAGAACTCCCTCGACCGCTTCCCGCCGGCCGTCCGCGAGGCGCGCACGACGCTCGCGCGCCTGGACACCACCGTCGACCACCTGGACGGCCTGGTCACCGACCTGCGCCCCGGCGCCAGGGAGCTCGGCAGCCTGAGCAAGGACCTGCGCCCGGCCCTCGCGAGCCTGCGCAAGACCGTGCCGGTCGCCGTGTCGACGTTCCGCACGGCGCGGGCGACGGCGCCGCGGATCACCACGCTGCTCGATGACGCGCAGCCGTTCTCGGACAAGGCCGCCCCGGTGTTCACGCGCCTGGCGCCCATGTTCTCCTGCCTGCGTCCGTACGCACCGGAGATCGCCGCCCTGGCGCAGACCTGGTCCAGCTGGACCGGGCTCTACGACAACATCGGCCACACCGGCCGCCTGCTGGTGGACGCTGGCGCGTCGTCGATCACGTCGCTGCCGACCAACTCGAAGGACTTCGTCGCTGCGACCGGTCAGGGCTACGCCCTGATCAGGCCCCCGGGCTTCTCAGGCGGCAAGTCGTGGTTCCAGCCGGAGTGCGGCATCACCGCCGACGGCCTGGATCCCTCCAAGGACCCGGAGGCCAACCCGTGAAAAAGCTCATCCCCGCACTGCTCGCGGCTGCCGTCGTGGTGGTCGCCGTGATCATGCTTCGCGGTGACGACGACAAGTACGTCGTCTACATCAAGGCCAAGGACGCCGGCGGCGTCCTGAAGAACTACAACATCAAGGTGGGCGAGGTCGCGGCCGGCAAGGTCGTCGACATCTCCCTCGACGACCAGGACAACGCCGTCCTGAAGGCCGAGATGGACGACGGCGCCTTCCCGATCGGCGCGGGCGCCTCGGCGGCCATCCGGCCCGTCAACCTCCTCGGCGAGAAGTACATCGATCTGGACCCCGGCGACCTCAAGCAGCCGCAGCCCTCCGGGACGACCGTGCAGCCCGACAAGGTGACGGTCCCGATCGAGCTCGACGATGCGCTCAACGTCCTGGACCTCGACACCCGCACGGGCATGAAGCTCCTCATCAACGAGGCCGGAATCGCCATGGCGGGCCGCGGAGCGGACTTCAACGAGACGCTCGACCAGCTGCCCCCGGCCCTCGACGCCGCCAAGCGCGTCGTCACCGAGGTCGACCAGGAGAACGTGAAGCTGAAGTCGGTCATCGCGACCGGCGACCGCGTCCTGGCGACGATCGCCCCGAAGGCCGACGACTTCGGCGACATGGTGAAGAGCGCGGCCGACGCGCTCGAGACCGCAGCGCAGCGCCGCGAGGCGCTCGGCCGGACCGTGCAGACGGCCCCGGCGGCGCTCGCGTCACTGCGCAACACGCTCGTGAAGCTGCAGGACGCCAGCGCGCAGATCTCGCCGGCGGCCAAGGACCTGACGCAGGCCGCGCCGGACCTCGACACGACCCTGAAGCGCCTGCCGCAGTTCGCGGAGGACGCGTCCGGGACGCTCGACGAGATCAGGAAGACCTCGCCGGCGCTGTCGAAGCTCGGCAAGCGCAGCACGCCGACGCTTCGCTCGCTGCGCCCGACGCTCAGCCGGCTCGCGAACTTCGCGACCGACTTCCAGCCGCTGCTCGACACCCTTGACGGGAAGGGCGGCACGAAGCAGCTGCTCCAGTTCGTCAACGGCTGGGCCAGCACCACGAGCCAGCGCGACGGCCTCGGCCACGTGTTCCGCCTGCGGACCACGGCCGACTCGTCGCTGATCACCGGGCTGCTGCAGCGTGGCGGCCTCGGTGCCCTGACCGGCCCGTCACCCGCCGAGACCAACCAGGTCCCGAACCCGCCGATCAAGCGGAAGGCGGCACCGGCGAAGGCGCCGGAGGCCAGCGCGCCGCCCGCTGCGGAGGCGCCGAAGAACCCGGTCAAGAAGATCGTCGATGACCTCGACAAGACGGTCAAGGGCGCGACGGGTGCCGTCAAGGACGTGCTGAACGGCCTCATCGGCAACCGCCAGGACGGCACCGGCCTCCTCGGTGGCCTGACCGGCGGCAAGAAGTCCCAGCCCCAGGGCTCGGGCTCCGGAAGCGGCAACGAAGCCGGCAAGCTCCTCAACTACCTCCTGGGACCATGAGAACTCGATTTGCAGAACGGCCCGCGTCACAGCAGCGCGGGTGGATGTTCATGGCGCTCGTCGGCTCGGTCGGCGTGCTCGGTGTCCTGGTCCTCGTCTACGTCGGCTTCAAGGCCCCTGACAAGATCCCGGGCCGGTCGTACTACAACCTCAAGGCCGAGTTCAAGAACGCGGACAACCTGACGGGCCACTACCAGGTCCGCAACGGCGGCAAGCTCGTCGGCCAGGTCCTCAAGCCGCGGATCGAGAACGGCGTCGCCGTCGTCGACCTGCAGCTGGACCCGACCGAGAAGGGCCTGAAGTCGGACACCCGCCTGGAGGTGCGCCCGCGCTCCGCCGTCGGCGTCCGCTACCTGGACATCAAGCCGGGCAAGAACGGCACGCCGCTGCAGGAGGGGGACACGATCCCCTTCACGCAGACGGGCTCGACGGTCCAGCTCGACACGGTGCTCGGGACGTTCGACACCGAGACCCGCGCGAACGCGCAGAAGTTCCTGCGCGAGCTCGGCACGGGCTTCGCCGGCCGCGGCGAGGACCTCAACGAGGCCATCGGCGGCGCGTCCAAGATGCTCCGCCTCGCCTCGGGCGCGCAGCCCGGCACCGGCGCGGCGGACTCGCTGTCCAGCACCGCCGGCTGGCTCAGCGCGATCGCGGACCGCAAGGGCTCCATCCGCTCGCTGATCTCCGGCTCCGACACGATCGCCGGCACCTCCGACCCGGTCCGCGAGCAGATTGCGGCGGGCTTCAAGCCCCAGGCGAAGGCGCTCGAGCCGTTCGCCCAGGAGCGCGGCGCGATCCACTCGACGCTCGAGAAGGCGCCGGGCACGTTCACCACAGCAAGCAGCCGCCTGCCTGCCGTCGACGGCATGGTCGAGCAGCTGCGCGGGTTCGCCCGCGACATCCGACCGGGCCTGCGCGCCGCGCCGGCCTCGTTCACGCAGACCAGCGCGCTCCTCACGGAGTCCCGCCCCGGCCTGCGCGACGCACGGGCGACGCTCCGACTGGCGGACCGCGCCGTCGATCCGACGCTCGGCCTGCTCGACACGGTCAAGCCGGTGCTGCCGCAGATCGACCAGACGCTCGCGAACACCACGCCGATCGTCTCCCGCCTCGGCGACTTCGGCTGCGACATCGTCCAGTTCGGCACGCGCTGGGGGTCGATGCTCAAGTACGGCAACCAGGGGGGCTCGTACCTGCGCTTCAACCTGAACGCCGGGCCCGAGTCGATCTACGGCTGGTCCGCGCGACAGGGCGGGACCTCGGCGAAGTTCAACTTCTCGCCAGGCCCGAACTGCCAGGCCTACAACGAACCGAAGGTGAAGTAGCAATGGGTGCTTTCAGTCGCTTCGAGCAGGTCCCCGGTCGCGCCCGCGACCGTCACACCCGCAATGGCCTGATCGTGCTGCTCGTGCTGGGCGCGCTCCTGTACTACGCCTACACCAGCGGCAACGTCCCCTTCATCCCGAAGGGTGGCGAGCTCGTCACCGCCGAGTTCGCGACCGCCGCGAACGTGCAGGCCGGCAAGACGCCGGTCCGCGTGTCCGGCGTGGAGGTCGGCAAGGTCGAGAAGGTCGAGCGCCTCGACGACGGTCGCGGGGTCCGCGTGAAGATGCGGATCACCGACGACGGCGTCGACCTGCGCAAGGACGCACGCGCCGACATCTACTGGCGGACCTTGCTCGGGTTCGCGTTCTACATCGACCTCGACCAGGGCTCCGACTCCGCGAAGCTCGGCGACCAGACGATCGCGATGAAGGACACCTCGACCCAGGTCGAGCTCGACCAGGTGCTCGCGAGCGTCACGCCGCCGAGCCGCGAGGGCATCCAGACGCTCTTCAAGGAGTTCGACAAGGGCTTCAACGGCGACACGTCCGCCGGCCGCGCGACCGACGCCCTCGGGCCGTCGATGGCGCAGGTCGCACCCGGCCTCGACGCCCTTCGCGGCACGAAGCCCGGCGACCTCACGGACACCGTCCGCGACGCCAGCCAGCTGATGGGCGCCCTCGCCAAGAACGAGGTGCAGCTCGGGCAGGTCATCGGCAACGCCGACACCACCCTCGCCGTGACTGCTGCCCGCAGCGCGGCCCTCGACTCCACGCTCCGCAACGGGCCGTCGGCGCTCGACCAGACGCGTCGCACGATGACGCGCCTGCGCACGACGCTGGAGATCCTCGATCCGCTCGCGGACAAGCTGCGCCCCGGCGTCCGGGTCCTCGACGACGCGAGCCGCGCCGTGCGCCCGGCCCTGCGTCAGCTGAACCCGACGCTGGCGGACGCCCGTCCGCTCCTGGCGGACCTGCGTCCCGCGTTGACGCGACTGCGGAGCGCCAGCAACTCCGGCATCCCGCTGCTCAAGGACCTCGACCCGACGCTCACCCGTCTGCAGGAGAAGATCCTGCCGGCGCTGGAGAGCAAGGACAAGAGCGACCTGAACATGAAGCTCTACGAGACGATCGGCCCGGCGGTGTCCGGCGTGGCCGGCAGCTCGTCGCTGTACGACTCCTACAGCTACGTGCAGCACTTCCAGGCAGTCGCGGGTGGCGGTCAGTCCGCCGGGTTCCTGCCCTGCAGCCTCAACGTGGCCCCGGTCGGGATCAACTGCAACGACCTGAACAAGGTCGTGACCGGGCTGTTCGCCGGCATCCCGGGCAACCGGATCCGCAACTCGTCGCTCCCGAAGGTGCCGAAGGGCACCGCGGGGACGGCGGCGAAGACGTCGTCGGGCGGCAGCACGAAGCAGTCGGCGCCCTCGGCGGTGTCCAACGTCACGTCGTCCGTGACGCAGGCCACCGGATCTGTGAAGAACCTCGTGACCAACACCCTCACCCAGCTGACCGGAAAGCTCGGAGGCTGACCTGATGCCGAACACCGAACGCCTCTTCATCGAAGTCCGGCGGGCCGCGCGCCCGCTGACGCTGCTGCTGCTCATGTTCGGGCTCGCGATCGCGACGATCGTGGTCGTGTCGAAGAACCTCACGTTCCAGCGCCCGTGGCAGTCGTACCGCACCGTCAAGGTGCAGTTCGACGACGTCAAGGGCATCTTCCCCGGCGGCCATCAGGTCCGCATCAACGGCGTCAAGGTCGGCATCGTCCAGAAGTCCGACCTCGTCAAGGGCCGCCCGGTCCTGACGCTCAAGCTGGAGAAGAAGTGGGGCCCGGTCTACAAGAACGCGAAGATGCGCATCCGGCCCGTCACCCCGCTGCAGGACCTTTACGTGAACATCACGGACCGCGGCACCAAGGACGCCGGCGAGGCGGGCGAGAACGACCTGATCGCGTCGAGCCAGACGGTGACCCCCGTCGACGTGTCGCGGGTGCTGAACACGTTCAACGCCAGCACACGTGACCGCATGACGATCCTGCTCAGCGAGATGAGCAAGAGCCTGGACGACGGCGGCGCGAAGCTGCGCGCGACGTTCGCCGAGCTCGCGCCCTTCTTGCACGTGGCCGAGGACACCACCCGGGTGATCGCCGACCGGCAGGCCGCGGTCAAGCGCATCATCAGCAACTTCGGCAAGCTCAGCGCCGCGCTCGCCAAGCGGGACTCGGACCTCAACAAGTTCGTCGTCCAGGGCAACTCCGCCCTCGGCAAGCTCGCGGAGAACGACCAGCCGCTGTCGGCAACACTGCAGAACCTCGGCGACCTCGTCCCGGTCATGCGTGACTCGTTCGCCACGATCGAAGGCCTGTCCGGCGACCTCGACCCCGCGCTGCGCAGCCTGCAGCCGGTGGCGGCGGACCTGAAGACGGGTCTGGCCGCGCTGCAGAAGTTCGGCAAGGAGGCGACCCCGGCCCTCACGGCCCTGCGTCCCGCCACCAGGGACCTCCGCGTCATGGCACGGCAGCTGCCGGCCACGTCGAACTCGCTGTCCACCGCGTTCACACGACTGCGAGGGCAGGCGCCGCAGTTCGACCGGATCACGCAGACGGTGGATCCGTGCATGGACACCATCCGCCGCTTCATGGAGCAGACCATTTCCGTCGTCAAATTCACCGGGCCCGGCGGGTCGTTCCCCCGCGCCGATCAGATCGTGGACACCGATGTCATCTCCGACGGCGGGACCTCTGGCGCGCTCAACAGCCAGATCATCCCGACGTGCGTGAAGTGAGGAACTGACCAATGCGCGTTGACAACCTCCGCCTCAAGGTCATGGCCCTCATCGGGTTCGTGATCATCTGCATGGCGCTGTTCCTCTACCTGTTCACCTCCGCCGGCGGTCGCCTGCGGGTGAACAGCCCCTACACGGTGAGCACGCTCGTCCCCGACGCGCTGAACATCGTCAACAACTCTGACGTCCGCAAGGACGGCATCCGCATCGGCCGCGTCCGGTCGATCGAGCCCGAGGGCGACATCAGCAAGATCAAGTTCGAGATCGAGAAGAAGGGCCAGGACGTCGTCTTCAAGGACGCGACGATCCGGGTCCGGACGAAGACGCTCGTCGGCGAGAGCTACCTCGACATCGAGCCGGGCACGCCCGCCTCCGGCAAGCTGGCGGATGGGTCCACGATCCCGCTCGACCAGTCCAAGGAAGTCGTGCCGCTCGAGCGGATCCTGTCGAGCTTCGACGCCAAGACGCGTAACGAGGTCCGGCGCAACCTGCGCGGGATCGGCGTCGGCCTCGACGGCGACGGCCAGAACCTCAACAAGCTGTTCGGCACGATCAACCCGGTCGTGGACAACGGCGTCCGGCTCGGCAACATCCTGCAGCCACAGCGCAAGCAGCTCGCCGCGCTGATCGGCAACACCGGTGTCGTGCTGGAGGCGCTCGGTGAGCGCACCGAGGCGTTCCGCAGCCTCGTCCGGGACGCTCGCTCCACCGCGGATGCCGTCGTCGACCGTGACGACAAGCTCCGCGAGTCGCTGCAGGAGCTGCCCGCGACCCTCGACCGCGCCAAGTCGAGCGTGAACAAGCTCGCGAGCTTCTCCACGTCCGCCACCCCGGTCTTCCGGTCGCTGAAAATCTCGTCGCGGTCGCTGTCGCCCGCGATCACGGACCTCGGACCGGCCGCCAAGAGCGCCCGGACGCTGTTCCGCGAGCTGCGTCCGTTCCTGGACAAGGCCGACCCGCTGCTCAGCGAGCTCTCGCCCGCCAGCAAGAAGCTGCGCACCATCATCAGCCCGCTGGACGCGTTCCTGCGGCAGGTCGACCCGACGGCGAACTACCTGAAGGACTACAACGACGAGCTCGGGGCGTTCTTCGCGAACGTCGGTGCCGCGGTCTCCGCCAAGGACGCCTACGGCTACCGTGCCCGCGCGTTCGGCGTCTTCGGGCTGGACGCCATCTCGTCGCTGACGCCCGCGCAGGGCAAGATCCTGCAGGCGCTGACGTCCACCGCGACGTTCGGGAACCTGACCCCGGGCAAGTACAACCCGTACCCGAAGCCCGGCAAGCTCGACCCGATCGAGCCCTTCGACGGGAACTACCCACAGGTGCAGGCGGCGAAGTAGTTTGCTCAGCCGGCCGGGCACCACGCTCGCTGCGGCCCTTGTCGTGCTTCTCCTCTGCGTCGCCGCGGCGACGCAGCTGGAGAGCGTCCCCTCGACCGACCTGCTCGCGGGGTCCCGTTCAGAGATCGCCAAGGCCACATCGGACCTGACCGACCAGTTCGGTCAGGATCCGATAGCGATCTCGCTGGAAGCGGACCTGAGCTCCACGCTCGCGCCCGGGGCGCTGACGAGCCTGCTGTCGATGGAGGGCCGGCTCAACCAGCTCAAGGGCGTGAAGGCGGTCTACGGCCCCGGGACGTTCATCAACCAGACCGTTGTCCAAACCGAGCGGATCGTCAAGCAGCAGCTCGGTGCCGTCGGCAGGCAAGCCGACGCCGCGGAGGCCGCCGCCGTCAAGGCCGCGCAGGCTCGCGGCGACAGCCCCGCGCAGGTCGCCGCGGCAAAGAAGGCTGCGTTCGACGCCACCGTCGGCACCAAGGGCAAGGAGCTGCAGGAGCTGCTGGTTCGCTTCGGCTCCGTCGGGCTGCCCGGCCTGGCCAACGCGAACTTCGTCAAGACGCTGGTCTTCGGCGCGGGCATCGAGCCCAAGCAGCGCTTCAAGTGGCTCTTCCCGGACGCCGAGCACGCCTTGATCCTCGTCCGGCCCGATCCTGGGGTCAGCGGGCCCGACATGCTCGCGCTCGGCAAGCAGATCCGCAGGGTGGTCACGCAGACCAAGCTCGGGGACGCGAAGGTCGAGATCGCCGGGCTTCCGCTCCTCGCTGCCGGACTCGAGCGCGAGACGCGAGCTGAGATCCTGCGGCTGGCGCCGATCGCTGGCGTGGCGATGCTGCTCCTGCTGCTGCTGGTGCTCCGCCGTCGTCGGGGCCGGCTGGCCGCGCTCGCCCTGGCGCTCGGGTCGCTGGGCCTCACCCTCGGCCTCAGCCTGCCCCTGGGGCTCGGACTGACGGTCTCGACCGTCGCCGCGCTGCCGGTGATCCTGGGGCTCGGGCTCGACTTCGCCGTGCAGCTGCAGGCCCGTTACTGGCTCGAACGAGCGGACGGGCTGGCGCCGGACGTCGCGGCGCGCGCGGCACGGGAAGGGCTGCAGCCGACCCTGCTCCTGGCCGCCGGTGCGATGGCCGCCGGATTCCTGGTGCTGATGGTCGGGCCCGTCCCGCTGATCGACCGCCTCGGTGCCGTCCTCGCCATCGGCGTGCTCAGCGCGGTCGCTGTCGCGCTGCTCGTAGGGCCGGCCCTGCTGGTGGCCCTCGACCGCGGGCCGGTGAAGCCGCTCGCGCTTCCCGGCGGCGACCGCCTCGTCCGCTTCTCGCCGGCGCCGATCGTCATCGCGGTCGTGGTCGGCCTCGCGGTCGCCGGGCTCGTCGTCAGCGACCGGGTGGACCTGCAGTCGGACATCTCGCAGCTGGCGCCCAGCAACCTCGAGCAGCTCAAGGACACGCAGGCCTTCCAGCGGGAGATCGGGACCAGCGGCCAGATCAGCGTCGCGGTGCGCGCGACGAACGTCACCGACCCGGCCGTCCTGACGTGGCTCGGCGAGGTCGCGCGCAAGGCGCAGTCCGTCGACAAGCGCCTCAGCGCCGGCCCGAACCTGGCCGACCTCGTGACCGGCGGTGATCCGACCGCGCAGATCAACCGCAGCGGTACACAGGCGATGATGAAGCTCCTGCCGCCGTACTTCCTGGATGCCGTCGTGTCGAAGGACCGGCGCACCGCCGAGCTGACCTACGGCGTGCCGTTCGTGAGCGTCGACGAGCAGGGCCGCATCGCGCGCCGGATCGACGACCTGCTCAAGAACCCACCGGCGGGCGTCAGTGCCTCGGTCGCCGGCTTGGTCGCCGAGAGCGCGAACAGCACGCGTCAGCTGGACCGCTCGCGACCGTGGCTGTTGCTGCTCGCCGCCGGCGTGGTCGGCGCGATCCTGTTCGCCTTCTGGCGCGACTGGCGTCGGGTCGCGCTCGTGCTGGCGCCCGCGCTGCTGGCCGCCGGGTTGTCGTCGCTCGTGCTCGCGCTCTCCGGGGTCACGCTGTCGCCGCTGGCCGCGGCGCTCGAGCCGCTGGTACTGGCGATCGGCCTCGAGTTCGGCATGTTGCTGGACATGAGCTTCCGCCAGGCCCGCGCCGCCGGCCGCTCGCCCGCCGAGGCACGTGCGATCGCCACGCGCGACATCGGCGGCGCCGTCGGCCTGTCGGCCGCGACCGTCGCCGTGGGCTTCGCTGTCCTGGGCGCCAGCCGCCTGCCGCTGCTGGCCCAGCTCGGCTGGCTGGTCGCCGCCGAGCTCGTGGTCTGCCTCGTCGTCGCGGTCCTGATCGTTCCGATGGTCTCCGAGCGCATGGCCCCGAAGGTCCGCGCCGAGGGGTCCCCGTCCGCCGGGAGGACCCGCCCCGGGGCCCGTCCGTCCAAGCAGGAGGTCCCGACATGAGCAAGGGCACACGACCGATCGACGCACCGGAGGAGGTCGCCGACGTCGACTGGGAGCGGCGCTGGGGCCGTCCCGTCGGCGTGCTTGCGATCCTGTCGGTCGTCGGGACGATCGCCGCGGTGCCCGTCGCCGCGAGCGACATCGCCCGCGACTTCGAGAAGCAGAACGACAAGACCGTCCTGATCAACTCGGGCCTGTCCGGGGACGGGCAATTCACGGCGATGGTGCTGCGTGTCCTCTGCATCCTGGTGCTGATCCCGTTCGCGCTCTACACCTTCCGGGCGATCCGCGACCGGGGGAACGAGTCCTACGTGCGGTACATCCCGATCCTGGGCCTCGCCGCGATCGCGGTCGTGAGCATCTCGACGGCGATCGGCTTCCTGGACCAGCGCGACGCCGGCCGCGAGTTCGTCGCCCTCGCCGAGCCGATGCAGACGCTGGCGCGGGCGGAGGAGCTGACGGACGACCTCACGAAGAGCTTCGCCGCGTACTTCAACGTCTTCGGCGGCTTCCTGTTCGGCCTCTGGATATCCATGACCGCGGCCGAGCTGATGCGGGTCGGCCTGACGACGCGCTTCCTCGGCCTGTTCGGGCTCGGCGCCGGCATCACGACGGTCATCGGATCGATCTTCCCGTTTCCCATCAGCTCGGCGCTCTTCATCGCCTGGCTCGGCAGCGTGGGCGTGCTCGCGTTCGGCTACTGGCCCGGCGGGCGCCCGCTCGCGTGGCAGACCGGCCGCGCCGAGTCGCCGATGGAGACCGAGGCGGACGGTCAGTTCAAACGCCGCGGCAGCGAGTCCGTGTGACGATGCACGTCGATCAGGGAAGATCCGTGGGAGCACCCACTGACAGCGAGGCAGAGGACGCGTGATGCGCACACCGACCAGCCCCATCATCCCGAGCGACGGCGGCGCCCCGCCGCCCGTCGTCCACGACGGCGCGCCCGTCGACGAAGGCCCGATGCGCGCGGAGCTGCTGCGGCAGATCCGGCGCCTGGAGATCGAGATCTCCCGCTTCGCGGCGGCGAACTGCCCGTACGAGGACCTGCCCGGGTCCGCCCGTCGCGGGCCGGCGATCCTCACCACCGCGCAGCTCGAGGAGATCCGCGACGAGCTGCTCGCCACGCGCAACGCGCTGCACGAGGTCGTCATCGCGAAGGCGACCGCGAAGGTCAAGGACTCCACGACGGCCACCTCCACACCGCGACGTCGCGGGCTGCGCCGCCGGCGCGAGGGGTAGCCGAGTGGGCAAGCGCAGCCGAGCACGGTCCGGTCCGGTGAAGGGCGTCAGCCGCGAGCCGGCGTCGTCCGGGCGCGCCGCTGCGGCCGCGCCGCCGAGCGCCGACGCCGGCCCGGTCGAGCGCGCGAAGGCATCGTGGAAGGCTGCGGGCGACCTCGCCCCGAACGTCGTCAAGACCCCGGGGCAGAAGCCGAAGGCCGTCATGCGGCCGAGCGCGTCCCTGGGGAGTGGCGGCGGCACGGCCGCCGAGCGTCGCCGCCGCCGTGCGGCCGCGAAGCCCGATCGCCCCGCCGCGCTGTGGGGCAAGGCGCCGATCTCCGAGTTCGCGATCGCGATCGGGCTGATCGTCTTCCTCATCGGCCTGGCCCGCGGGCCGGGCTCCCCCGCCATCAGCGGCGGGCTCATCTTCATCTCGATCGCCGCGATCGAGTTCGCCGGGCGCGAGCACATCCGCGGCTACCGGTCGCACACGCTGTTCCTCTCGATGATGGTCGTGGTCGCCGTCCACCTGAGCATCGCGCTGATCGTCGGCGCGAAGGTCGCCCGGGGGCCGGCGTTCATCGCGGGCGACGTCATCCTGTTCGGCGTCCTCGCGTCGGCCCTGTCCAAGCAGTACTCCATCGCGCGGCTCGATGCCGTGCCCAAGAAGGGTCGATGATGGCCAGCGCCACCCGCCGCTACTTCCCGTTCGTGCAGTTCGAGTTCGCCCATTCGCTCGGGCTCGCAGCCGGGCGGTACCTCCTCCAGCCGCCCCCGGAGGCCCCGCCGGAGCAGGTCCAGGCCGGGTCCGAGGCACGCCGGCGCGCTCCGGAGGCCGCGATGGCCGCCGGCGGTGGCGCTGCGCGAGGTGCGGAGCCGGCTCGCGCCGAGCGTGAGGCGCCCGCGGAGCCGCCCATCCAGCGCGGTGAGGGCGACTCGCGGCTGCTCGGCAGCGCGGACGTCCTCGTCATCCGGGTGCGCGGCGCCAAGGCGTCCAGCGGCTCGTTCCTGCGCCGCGGCCAGAAGGACGAGAGCCCCGACACCGAGCGCGAGGTCCCGCTGACGATCGCGACGGTCATCCGCGGGCGGCACATGCTGCGCGAGAAGATCCAGGCCGATCAGTTCCTGAAGGCGATGGAGCCGCTCGAGACCGAGCGCTGGGTCCGCGACGGCCTCGCCGACCTGAACCGCGCCGTCGGCGTCTATCGCGTCTGCGCGGCCGACCCGTACGTCTTCGACGTCTCGCGCGCCGATCCGCGCCTCGTGCGGCTGGGGCACGGGTTCTCCGAAGAGGTCTTCGCAGGCCGCTGGACGCGGGCGATCAACGTCGAGGCGCCGAAGGCCGGGCGCCTCCCGCGCGCGCTCCAGCTCGCGCCGAGCGAGGGCGTCGCCGCCGTCCTCGCCGGCCAGGGGATCACCATGGAGTCCGAGGAGCTGCTGCTGCGCGTGCTCCTGGACCTCGACCAGCGCCGCTACCGGGCGGCGGCCGTCGGCCTGAAGGGCGCTCTCGACCTGCTCCTGGCCGAGCTCGCCGGGCAGGTCATCGGCGGCCGCGTCCGCCTGCTGATCGACGAGATCACGGAGGTGCGCGAGCCGATCGCGACGCTCGCGATCCGGGCCTGCCGCACGGAGATCACCGTTCCGGAGGCCAAGCAGCTGGCCGAGTGGGCCGAGATGATGGGCGCCGCGATCGACCGCTGGCGCTACGAGCCCCGCGGCTACTGACGCGGGCGTCCCCCCCTGGGGGGAGGGCTTTCCTCCCCTCGGTAGGCGCACCGCGCGCAGGCGGCAGCGAAGGTAGAGCCATCAAACTCTCACTTCAGGAGGACCCGTCGTGGCCACCGTCAGCGTGAAGCACCATCAGATGTTCATCGACGGCAAGGACGTCGATGCCGCCGAGGTCTACGAGATCCGCAGCCCGGCGACCGAGGAGCTCGTCGCCACCATGGCGAAGGGCTCGGTCGAGCACGCGGATGCGGCCGTCGACGCCGCCCGCCGTGCGTTCGAGTCCGGCTCGTGGTCGCGCAAGTCGCAGGAGGACCGCTCCGCGATCATGACCCGGATCGCCAACCGCCTCGGCGAGGAGCTCGAGGAGATCATTGAGCTCGAGACGTGCGCCAACGGCGCGACCGTCCGCCAGGCGACGGGCTTCCACTGCGGGCTCGCCTCGCCGCACTTCCTGTACTTCGCCGAGCAGGCGCTGACGTACGAGTTCGAGCGTGCGGTCGCGACGAAGCCGTACCCGACGCATTCGGTGAACACGATCGTGCGCGAGCCGATCGGCGTCTGCGCCGCGATCGTGCCGTGGAACTTCCCGCTCGTCCTCGGCATCTGGAAGATCGGCCCCGCGCTCGCCGCCGGCAACTCGATCGTCGTCAAGCCGGACGAGAAGACCCCGCTGTCGCTGCTGCGCCTCGCGCAGATCGCCCACGAGGAGGGCGTCCCGGACGGCGTCTTCAACATCGTCAGCGGCGACGGCGCCGAGGTCGGCGCGCGCCTCGCGTCCCACCCCGACGTCGACAAGATCGCCTTCACCGGCTCGACGGCGATCGGCCGCGAGATCATGCGGCTCGCCTCCGGCACGGTGAAGAAGGTCTCGCTCGAGCTGGGCGGCAAGGCGCCGGTCATCATGCTCAAGGACGCCGACCTGTCCTACGCCATCGACGGTGCGCTCTTCGGCTGCATGCTCTACTCGGGCCAGATCTGCGAGTCCGGCACCCGGCTCTTCGTCCACCGCGACAAGTACGACGAGGTCGTCGCGAAGCTCGTCGACCGTGCGTCGACGATCACGCTCGGTGACCCGACCGACTTCGACACCGACATGGGCCCGGTCGTCTCCGGCCGCCAGCGGGACCGCATCCTGTCCTACCTGGAGCAGGCCAAGGCCGACGGCGCGACATTCGCGCTCGGTGGCGGTGCCCCCGACGGCGACGAGTTCGCCAAGGGGTACTGGATCTCCCCGACGATCATCACGAACGTCACGAACGACATGCAGATCGCCCGCGAGGAGATCTTCGGGCCGGTCATGGTCGTGATCCCCTACGACACCGTCGACGACGCCGTCGCAATGGCGAACGACAACGAGTACGGCCTGACGGCCGGCCTCTGGGCGTCCGACCTCGAGGAGGCCCTGGAGGTCGGAGCGCGCCTGCGGGCGGGCACGGTCTGGATCAACAACTGGCACGCCGTCGACCCGGCGCTGCCGTTCGGCGGCTACAAGCAGAGCGGCGTCGGCCGCGAGCTCGGCCCCGGCGCGCTCGACGAGTACACCGAGTCCAAGCACGTGCACCTGGACCTCTCGACGGACGTCGAGCGCCTGCCGTTCGACCTGCTGGTCTCGGCGCCCCAGCCGAAGTAGTCCCGCTCCGGCGGGCGTCGCTCAGGCCGCGGGTTGTGCGACCGCGGCCTGGGCGATGGCGCCGAGCGCCATCTCGCACAGGCGGTCGACGACGTCCGGCGCCTTCAGGACCGACGGCGGCCAGAAGACGACCGAGTGCAGCATGCCGATCGCGGCGTGCGCAGCGATCGCGGCGTCCTGCCGGCTGGCGTCGGGGTAGCACGCGGCGATCGTGCGCCGCCAGCGCGAGCCGTGCTTCTGCAGGCGCTTCTCGAACGTGGTCTTCCACGGGTCGACGAGGCTGCGGTGCTCGTGCGCGTAGATGCTCACGAGCGCGAGGTTCTCGACCGCGAAGGTCGCGTGGTGGCGGACGATGAATGCGAGCTCGGCCTGGGGATCGTCGAAGCTCGCCGACGTCGGGATCGTCACGATGTCGAGAGCGCCCTCGAAGAGGATCGCGAGCAGCTCGTCCTTACCCTTGAAGTCGCGATAGAT
This sequence comes from Paraconexibacter sp. AEG42_29, assembly GCF_040581415.1. NCBI lineage: Bacteria > Bacillati > Actinomycetota > Thermoleophilia > Solirubrobacterales > Paraconexibacteraceae > Paraconexibacter > Paraconexibacter sp. AEG42_29. Next base: position 938,387 of record NZ_CP114014.1, read on the forward strand.
CGCGGGGCCGTTGGTCCCGGCGCTCCGCCCGATCTCGTCGATGCCGACCCCGTGGAACCCGCGCTCGTGGAAGAGGGTGGCGGCGGCTTCGAGGACGCGGTCGCGGCGGGTCACGGCGTCACAGGTTAGCGATTTGATAACGACCGTTACCCGCTGGCTCGCGATGCGCTACGTGTCAGTCCATCTCCCAGGCCAGGGGATCTGCGTGGGTCGCCGGCTCCGGCGCGCCGAGCTCGGCCAGCACGCCGGCCAGCGCCTCCCGACGGACGCCCCCGTAACTGAGGACGTGCGCCACCGCGCCGCCGTAGGTGAACGCCTGCGGCGGCTCGCAGAGGGCGTCGACGAACGCGTCGTCCCAGCCATCGCGGGAGCGGAGGGCGGTCGCGATCCGGGTGAACGCCGCGCCGGCCAGCTCGAGGCGCCGCGGCCAGTCCCCGCGCACGTCCACCGGCTGGGGGAGGCCGTCCATGGCGGCGACCCAGACCTCGACCGCGTGCACCACACCCTCGGCGAGGTGTCGTGCCGAGGGCTCCTCGCCGTCGAACCACACGATCACGAGCCCCGGCCGCAGGACGCGGTCCAGAGCGGCGTCCGGCAGCTGCGCGGCCGCTGCGACGAGGTCGGCGGACCGGGCCAGGTGATGGGCGAGGAGCCGGTCGACGGTCACGTCGCGGGCGGGCGCGGCGCGGCCCGGGCCGCTCGTGCGCCGGCGGTGGGGGCCGACGGCAGGACGAACCCGGCCGGCGCCAGGAAGTGGATGCCGTTCGGCGCGTCGATGCGCGGCGACGGGACGGCGGCGCCCGCCGCGGCCGCGCGCGCGTACTCGCTCGGAGGCACGCCGAAGGCGCGGGAGAACGCGCGCGAGAAGGCGGCAAGCGATCCGTACCCGGCGGTGGCGGCGACCGCCGCGACGGCGGGCCCGCCCCGTCCGGACTCCGCCTCCGCGGCGGCCGACGTCGTCGCCGCGGGGTGCAGCTGCCACGCCGCGCGCTCGAGCAGCAGGCGCCGGCGCAGCGCGACGGGTGTCTCGCCGGTCGCCGCGGCCAGCAGGCGGTCGAAGTGGTCGCGGGAGAAGTGCGCACGGCCCGCGAGCCCGCGCCCGTCGGCCGCCGGGTCGTCGAGCGACGCGACGATCAGGTCCAGCAGGTCTCGGAGCCGGTCGGCCATGCCCGGCGCATTCTCGCGGCCCGCCCGGTTGACCGTGCGGTTGATCGCGTTCGACAAGCTCGGGCGGGGCCGGGAGGGCCCGTGCGACCCTCGGCGGCATGGCCACCTGGAACGAGCTCCACGCCGCAGAGCCGGCATTCGCGGATGCGGTCCGCACACGACTGGACGCGTACGTCCACAAGACGCTGGCGACCGTGCGTGCCGACGGATCGCCGCGGATCAGCGGCACCGAGGTCCAGCTGATCGACGGCGACCTGTGGATCGGATCCATGTGGCAGGCCCGCAAGGCGCACGACCTGCAGCGCGACCCGCGGTTCGCGCTGCACAGTGGCTCGGACTCGCCGCCGGACTGGACCGGGGACGCGAAGCTCGCCGGCCTCGCGGTCGAGGTCACCGACCCGGAGACCGTCCTGCGGATCAACGGCGAGCACGCCGCGGCCGGTCCCACGCACCTGTTCCGCCTCGACCTGCGCGAGGTCTCGACCGTCACCCTGGCGGCGGGCGGGAAGGAGATCGAGATCGCCGTGTGGACGCCCGGCGCGCCGATCCGGAGGCAGCATCGCGCCTGAGCCGTGAGCGGCGGCGTCGCGCGTGCCGCCCGCTACTCCGCGCGGGCGAAGCGGATCACGTCGGCGCTGCGGTCCTCGGTCACGAGCCCGCGGTCGATCAGGAGGTCGAGGTGGCCCAGGATCTCGCTCAGGGTGAGGAAGACCTGCGTGACGGCGACCTCGCCCCACGTCTCGGTGGCGAGCTCGTGGGCGGTCCGCGGACCGGCGGCGAGCTTGTCGAAGATCTTCTCCGCTCGCCGCTCGTGCTCCTGCAGCCGCTCGGCGATCAGCTCACGGTGACCGGTCACGGGCTGGCGATGGCCGCCGAGCATGACGTCGACGTCGAGCTCCGCGGTCAGGCGCAACGACTCGCGGTAGTCGAGCAGCGTCTTCGGGCGGCGGCCGTCCCACTTGTGGACGAGCGGACGCGAGATCACCGCGTTCGAGGAGATGCCGGCGAGCAGATGGTCGCCCGTGATCGCCACGCGATGCTCCTGGTCGACCAGCAGGATGTCCGACGGCGAGTGCCCGGGCCGGTGCAGGACCTCCAGCGAGCGGCCGGCCAGCTCCAGCGGTCGGCCGGGCACCAGCGGCCGGTCGACCCGGCAGGAGACGCCCCAGCCGCGAACGATGTCGGCGACGGACCGCAGCGCGACCGCCACGTGGTCCTCGACGCCGTGGCGGCGCATCAGCAGCAGGGCGTCGTCGTCGTCCTGCGCGCCGTGGTGCTCCCAGTTCTCGAGCACCGGCGCCAGCTTGTCCAGGCAGGCGATCTCGGCCCGGCCCCGCGACGCGAAGACGTGCGCCAGCCCCATGTGGTCGATGTGCTGGTGGGTGATGACCAGCAGCTGCACGTCACGCAGGGAGTGGCCGAGGCGCTCCAGCTCGCTCTCGAGCGCCAGCAGCGCGACCGCGGAGCTGGGCCCGCAGTCGACGAGCGTGAGCGGGTCGTCCTCGATCAGGTAGCAGTTGACATCGCCCACGCCGAACGGGGTGGGGATGACCAGGCGGTGGATCCCCGCATCGGCAGCCGCTTTCAGCATCGCCCACACCTTACGCGCCTACTTGCGGAGCCAGCGGGTAAGTGCCACCCATGGACGCCACCGCCGCCGCCGTGGGAGCCGCCGACGGCGACTCCGGCCCGCCCTCCGAGCTCAAGCGCGTCATCTCGAACAACGCGCTCCTGCTGCTGGTGGTGGGGGATGTGCTGGGTGCCGGCATCTACACCCTGGTCGGCATCGTCGGCGGCCGCATGGGCGGCGCGATCTGGATGGCGTTCCTCGCGGCGCTCGTCCTCGCCGCCTTCACCGCGGCCGCCTACGCGGAGCTCGTCACGAAGTACCCGCAGGCGGCCGGCGCCGCGCTTTACGTGAACAAGGCGTTCGGCATCCCCTTCCTCACGTTCATGGTCACCTTCGCCGTGATGGCGTCGGGCCTCGCGTCGGCGGGCACCCTCGCCCGCTCCTTCGGCGGCGACTACCTGTCGGTCTTCGTGGACGTGCCGACGGTCTCCGTCGCGCTCGGCTTCCTCGTCATCGTCGCGCTCATCAACTCCCGCGGCATCGGGGAGAGCGTCAAGCTCAACGTCGGGCTGACGCTGATCGAGCTGAGCGGCCTGCTGCTCGTGATCATCATCGGCGGCGCGTACATTCTGGACGGCGGTGGGGACGCCGGTCGCGCCCTGGAGATCAAGGACGGCGAGCCCGCGCTGGGCGCCATCATGGCCGGCACCGGGCTCGCGTTCTACGCGCTGATCGGGTTCGAGGACTCGGTGAACGTCGCGGAGGAGGCGAAGGAGCCGCGGGCGTTCCCGCGCGCCTTGTTCGGCGGCCTCATCATCGCCGGCACGCTCTACCTGCTGGTGACGATCATCGCGTCGATCGCCGTCCCGACGAAGACCCTGGCGGGGTCCTCCGGGCCGCTGCAGGAGGTCGTCCAGCTCGGCCCGCTGAGCGTGAACCCGAAGATTTTCTCGGCCATCGCGCTGTTCGCGCTGGCCAACGGCGCGCTCATCAACATGGTCATGGCCTCGCGGCTGCTGTATGGCATGGGCCGGCAGGGAATCCTTCCCCACGCCTTCACGCGCGTCCTGCCCGGACGCCGCACCCCGTGGGTGGCGATCGTCTTCACGACGCTGCTCGCGATCGTGCTCGTCCTGACCGGTGACCTCGGCGACCTGGCGGACATGACGGTGCTGCTGCTGCTCCTGGTCTTCTCGCTGGTGAACGTCAGCGTCCTGGTCCTGCGCAGGGACCCGGTCGACCACGACCACTTCGTCACACCGGTCGTGCTGCCGGCCATCGGCGCGGTGGTGTCGATCGCGGTGATGTTCAGCAAGGAGGGCGAGACGTTCGTGCGCGCCGGCGTCCTGCTGCTGGGCGGGGTCGCCCTCTACGTCCTGAACTGGCTGTTCATGCGGGCGCGCAGCACCCCTGCTTGACTTCAAGCGCACTTGAAGCGCCATAGTGGGCGGACCATGGCATTCGAACCACAACACCGTCCGGCCGCCGCGGCTGCCGTCGAGGGGGCCACGGTCGCCCTCGAGATCACCCAGCTCGTCAAGCAGTACCCGACCGGCACGAAGGCCTTGCAGGGCGTCGACCTGTCGATCGCCGACGGGCAGTTCTTCGGGCTGCTCGGCCCCAACGGCGCCGGCAAGTCCACCCTCATCCACTGCACCACGGGGCTGGCGAGCCCCACGTCGGGGGCGATCCGCGTCTTCGGGCACGACGCCGTCGCGAACTACACCGAGGCGCGCAAGGCCGTCGGCCTCGCCCCGCAGGACCTGAACATCGACCACTTCCTCACGCTCGAGGAGACGCTCGACTTCCACGGTGGCTACTTCGGGATGCGCAAGGCCGACCGCAAGGACCGCATCGCCGAGCTGCTCGACGCCTTCTCGCTGACGTCGAAGAAGGACGACCGCACCCGCACGCTGTCCGGCGGCATGAAGCGCCGCCTGATCCTGGCCCGGGCGCTGATGCACCGGCCGCGGTTCCTGATCCTGGACGAGCCGACGGCGGGCGTCGACGTCGAGCTGCGCCTCGAGCTCTGGCACTACGTCCAGCGCATCAACGCGGAGGGGACGACGATCCTCCTGACCACGCACTACCTGGAGGAGGCCGAGCAGCTCTGCGACCGGATCGCCTTCATCAACGACGGCCAGATCGTCGCCGAGGGCACGAGCGCGGAGCTGGCCGCCACCTACAACGTCGACTCGCTGGAGGATGCCTACCTGGAGCTGGTCGGCCGCAAGGAGCTCTCCCGCGGGATGGTCAGCGAGGTGGGTTCCTGATGACCGAGGCCCAGATCCGCTTCCTCTCGCTGCTGCGCCGCGAGTGCAGCCGCTTCCTGAAGATCAAGCGACAGACCATCGGCGCACCGCTGCTGGAGACGTTCCTCTACATCTCCGTCTTCGGCGCCGCGCTCGGGTCGCGCATCGACACCCTGCACGGGTACGACTACGTGGTCTTCGTCGTGCCGGGCCTGATCATGATGGCGTGGGCGATCAACGCCTTCTCGAACAACTCCTCGTCGATCCTGCAGCAGAAGTTCCAGCGGGCGATCGACGACCAGCTGTCCTCGCCGGCGTCGCCGCTGGAGCTGCTGCTGGCCTTCACGATGGGCGGGTTCCTCCGCGGCGGCCTGATCGCGACGCTGACGTTCTGCGCCGCGTCGCTGCTCGTCGACCTGCCCGTCGAGCACCCGCTGATCCTCGTGCTGGCGCTGTTCCTCGTCGGCTTCTTCTTCTCGCAGCTCGGCGTCCTGATCGGCGTCCGGGCGGAGCAGTTCGACGACGTCTCGTTCGCGCAGACCTTCGTCCTGCAGCCGCTGATCTTCCTCGGCGGCGTCTTCTACTCCTCGTCGCTGCTGCCCGAGCCGTACGAGACGCTGACCCACCTGAACCCCGTCTACTACATGATCAACCTGGTCCGCTACGGGTTCCTGGGCTACACCGAGGCGAGCGTGGCGCTGTCCCTGGCGCTGCTGGCGCTGGCGGTGGGTGCGCTCTTCGCCCTCAACCTGCGGCTGTTCAAGACGGGCTATCGCCTGCGCGCGTAGCTCCTTACCAGGCCGGCGTGTGGTCCAGAGCTCACATAGGGAGCTCTGGGCCGCACGCCGGGCGTGGGTCAGCAGGTGGTGGGGGCCGACGACGCGGTGCGGGCCGCGCCGTCGCCGCGTCCGAGCTCCTGCAGCTGCGGCGTGCCGCCGGCGGGCAGGACGACCTGCATCCGCCGCGCGCTGCCACGCGTGGAGTCCTCGATCCGGACGATGCCGGCGTGCGTGGTGCCGTCGCTGATCGCCCATTCGACGGTCAGCGCGCCGTCGGCGGTGACGATGCCGTCCTCGGTGCGGCGGCCGCGCGTGTTACTGCACGCCTCGAGGCTGCCGATCCCGCCGGCGTCGAACCGGCGACCCGTGATCGCCTGCAGGAAGCGCTGACGCCCGGTGGCCGTGTCGTTCTGCACCGCGGCACCTGCGGGGGCGGCGGCGCAGGGGCGGGTGGACCGCGCGCTGTCCGTCGTGCGGCCGTTCTGCCGGACCTTGCCGTCGGTGCCGAGCACCAGCAGCAGGCGGCGGAAGTCGAGCGTCGCGTCGTCCGCGCGGACCAGGACCTCCGCGGCGAGCGAGCCGTCCGTCTGCCGCTGGGTGTGGCCGACGACCCACGACCCCGCGAAGTCGTTGCGGACGTTGCCGCCGCCGGACGCGAAGGCGCTGAACTCCTCGGTGCGTTCCACACGGCCGTCGGCGCAGAACAGGGTGTCCTGGCGCTCGCTTGAGTTGGCGTCGCTGCGGAAGGTGACCAGCGCGAGCCCGTCGAGCGCGGCCTTCATGCGCGTCGCGTCGGTCACGGGCCGGTCGTCGCCTGCCGGCGTCGGCGGGGCCGGCGTGGGACCGGCCGGGACGGCTCCGGGCTGCGCGGGCTTGGTGCCGCCCGCCGCCCCGCCGGTGCCCGGGGAGGCCGCCGCCTGAGGGCAGTCCCCGAAGATGCCGCGTCCGGCGCCGCGGGCGGCCGCAGCCGCGGTCCGTAGCGCGCTGCCCCGAGCGAACCGGGTCGTCCCCGTCACCCGTCCGGCGCCCGCGCGGAGGATCGCGGCGTTGATGAACGTGCCGCTCTTGAGCACGTAGCGGCCACGGCCGGCGACGCGCTGCTCGTCGGCGAGGCGCACGCTCGTGCCGGCCGGCAGCAGCGCCCGCAGGATCCGGGTCGAGCGGTCCGCGAAGCAGCTCGCGCGGGCCGGTGCCTTGACGCCGACGAGATCGACGGTCTCGGTGCGCCCGCCGCTGCGGACCGTGAGCGTGTCGCCGTCCGCGACCCGCACGACCTTGCCCGACTTCAGCGGGGCGGACGCTGCGCCCGCGGGAAGCGCGAGCGCAGCGAGGGCGGTGGCGGCCAGGGCCGCGGTGGGGAGCCGGCGCGAGGTGGTCATGATCCTCAAGACGCCGACCTGCCCGCGATCCTTTCCGGCCGGCACGTTCGGCCTCTCCGCTGCCGGACGGGCGCTCATGACGCTAGGCGCGCGACGACGCCGCGCGCCGGGCGATGGGCAGCGTCCGGCGCAGCGTGGCGGTCGCCGCCCCGGTCGCCTGAGCGCTGTCGGTCGCCGTCACCGTGAGACGGACCGACACCGCCCGCGGGCTCGCGGCGAGCAGCGCCCGGAAGCGCGGCGTGAGCGTGATCCGGACCGGAGCGCTGCGGCCCCAGGGGATCTGCGCCTGCGCGCGACCGAGCACGGTCCCGGGTGCGATCCGCAGGGTTCTCCGCGTCGTGACCACGCGCCGGCCGCGGCGCGTCTTGCGGACCTGCACAGCCTTGAGGAAGCGCGTGGCGGTCAGCGTCAGCCGCGAGCGGCACTCCTTGGCGTCGTACACGCACGTCAACCGCAGGGCGACGCGACCGAGCGCGTCGGCCGTCACCGCCCGCGTGACGAGCCGGAGCTCCGGCGGCCGCCCGGCGCGGCCGCCGCCCGGGCCTGCGCCGGGCTCCGCGCTGCCGCTGAGGCCGGTGACGAACGACGCGGGGACGGTGGCGGGGGCGACGCCGGGCGTCGGCCCCGGGGGTGGCGGGCTGGCGCCGGGGGCGGCCGCCGGCGTCCCGCCGGTGGCCGGTGGGGTTCCCGGCGTGGTCGGCGTCCCGCCGGGGGTGGCCGGCGGGGTGCCGCCGGGCGTCGCGGGTGGCGTCCCACCCGGGGTCGCCGGCGGGGTGACGGGGATCGCCGGCGGGGTCCCGGCTCCCGGGGACGGGGTGATCGGGATCGCCGGCGGCTCTGCCGGCCCCGCGGCCCCGCCACGCTGGACGATCGCGCAGGAGGTGCTCACCACGTCGTCCGCGTCGACGACGGCGCGGTCGCCCGGCGTCGCCGGCGGTGCCTGCGAGATCCCGCCGGGACCGGCGACCGGAACCGCGATCGCGTCGCCACAGATGAGGCGGCCGTCGACCGTGGCGTCGCGGGCCAGGAGGGTGTCGACCCCGCCCTCGCCGATCAGGTCGTCGAGGCCCCCACCGCCCTCGAGGGTGTCGTTGCCGCCACCACCGAAGAGGCGCTCAGGGGCGTTGCTGCCGACCAGCGTGTCGTCGCCCGCCGTCCCGATCACGGTCTCGACCGTCCGGATCCGGTCGCGGTCGACGCCGTTGGGCAGGCACGCATCGGGGACGGCGGTTGCCGGCCCGCCGACGGCGCGCACATCATCGGCCGAGCCGTCATCGCAGCCCTCGTCGAGGGTGACGGTGACCGCCGTGCTGCCGTCGTAGCTGTGCACGTCGAGCCCGCCGTTGCCGTCGATGTCGTCGCCGCCGCGACCGCCCACGAGGCTGTCGTCCCCGTTGCCGCCGCTGATCTTGTCGTCGCCGTCGCCGCCGCTCAGGGTGTCGCCGTCCGGGCTCCCGCCGAGCAGGTCGCGGCCCGCGCCGCCCGTGCCCGCGTAGGCGGAGCGACTGCTCAGCTGGTCGTTGTCCGCGTCACCCGCTATCAGCACGGGGAGCACCGGAAAACCGGTGACGCCGGTGGACGGCGGAACGGGGTAGCTGTCGTTGACCTCGAGATGGTCGTTGCCGGCGTCGCCGTGGACGTCCACGACCGGGGCGGCACCGCCCAGGGCGTCGTTGGTGGCCTCGACGATGAGCTCGTCGCCGCCACCACCGAGGTTCGCCACCAGCCGAGCGTCACTGCCGGTCAGGCACTGGGCAAGCGCCCTGCCGTCCTGCAGCCGGCTGCGGCGGCATCCTGGCGCCGGGGCGGCGATATCGGCCGTGAGGACGTCGATCACCTTGACGCCGCTCTCGGGCTGGCCGGCGCGGACGCGGATCTTCTCCACCGCGCTCGTGCCGACGATCGTGAGCGTCCTGCGGCCGTCGCTCGCCTGGCTCACCTCGATCCGGACGGCGGCCGCGGCCGGTAGCGCCACCGCCAGGCCCGCACCCAGCCCTGCGAGCGTCGACACCACGAACAGGCTGCGTCTACGGAGCATGGCGGCACCGTACATCGTGCGTGGTCGCACATACAGGTTTTTCGTCGATCGACGCGCGCGGCCGGTTGCGGGGCTCATGACCACGAGGACGTCGCGGCTGCCCGGTTCCTTCCCGACGACGGCGGAACCGGGCGGCCGCCGCGGGTCAGTAGCTCTTCGGGAGGCCCAGGGAGTGCTCGGCCACGTAGTTGAGGATCATCTCCGCGGAAACCGGTGCGATGCGCGTGAGCCGGGCGCCCCACCACATGTCGCTGATGCCGTACTCGAGCGCCACGCCGTTGCCGCCGTGGGTCTGGATCGCCTGGTCGACGGCGTGGACCGCGGCCTCGGCGGCGGCGTACTTGCCCATGTTGGACGCCTCGCCGGCGCCCTTCCAGCCGGCGTCGTAGAGCGCGCAGGCCTTCGTGACCATCATGCGCGCGAGCTCGACCTCGACCTTGATCTTCGCCAGGGGATGAGCGACGCCCTGGTGTGCGCCGATCGGCTGGCCCCAGACCTCGCGCTCGCGGGCGTAGGTGGCGGCCAGGTCGAGCGCGCGGTCGGCCGCGCCGATGGCTCCCGCCGCCGCCATGATCCGCTCGGGGTTCAGGCCGTCGAACAACGCGCCGAGCCCGCCGACCTCACCGCCCAGGACGCGGTCGGCCGGCACCGTGAGGTTGTCGAAGAAGAGGGTCCACTGGCGGTCGGGCATCCGCAGCGCCGTCGGGATCGGCTCGCGCGTGAGGCCCGCGGCATCCACGTCGACGAGGAACAGCAGCGGCAGGCCGAGCGTCCCGTCCTCCTGCTCGGCGCGGGCGACGACGAGGATCGCGGTCGCGTGCTCGACGGCCGAGATGTACGTCTTCTGCCCGTTGATGACCCAGTCGCCGCCGGCGGCCCGCTTGGCCCGCGTCTTGATCTTGTGGGTGTTGGTGCCGGCGTCCGCCTCGGTCACCGCGAACGAGATCCGCTCCGTGCCGTCCGCCAAGCCCGGGATCCAGCGCTCACGCTGCTCGGGGGTGCCGTGCTTGGCGAGGATCGACCCGGCGATCGCGGGGGACACGACGAGCAGCAGCTGCGTGCAGCCGTGGCGCGCAAGCTCCTCCTGGACGATGGCCAGGCCGGTCATCCCCATCCCGCCGCCGCCGTACTCCTCGGGCAGGTTCGCGCCCACGTAGCCGTGCTCGGCCAGCTCGTCCCAGAGCTCGGTCGGCGGAACGCCCGCCTCCGTGCACTTGAGCATGTACTTCTGGCCATAGCGCGCGGCGATCGCGCCGACCGACTCGCGCAGCAGCCGCTCCTCGGCGGACGGGACGAGGCGGATGACCGGCTCTTCGGCGGTGGACGGGGTCTCGAGCGTGCTCACCCGCCGATGTTCGCGGCTGGCCCGCCCGCGGTCAATGAATCCGTTTCACTTCTGGCGCCCGGCGATGAGTCATGGCGCGGGACGGCGTCTAGGCTTTCACCTATGTGCCGCAACATCCGTCAGCTTCACAACTACGCGCCGCCGGCCACCGAGGACGAGGTCCGGGCCGCCGCCCTGCAGTTCGTCCGCAAGGTGAGCGGGTCCTCGAAGCCCTCGCAGGCCAATCAGGCCGCGTTCGACCGGGCCGTCGAGGCCGTCGCGAGCGCCACGTCCGAGCTGCTCGCCGACCTGGTCACGACGGCGCCGCCGAAGGACCGCGAGATCGAGGCGGCGAAGGCCCGCGCCCGCAGCGCGGCGCGGTTCGCGACCGATCGCGGTCGTACGGCCGCCGCGGGCTGAGCCGGGGGCGGGACGGCGCGGGCCCGCCGCTTCGCCTACCATGGACAGGGTCGAGCGGTCCGCCGCTCGCGTGCGCCCGTAGCTCAGCTGGATAGAGCGTCGGTCTACGGAACCGAAGGTCAGAGGTTCGAATCCTCTCGGGCGCGCTGGTAGGACGACCCCCGCTGCACGTCCGCCGGGACTTGTGCCCGGTGCCACTAGCTCACTGGAGGTGCCCGGTTCCCCCTTTCGGTGGTGGGCACCTGGAGGCCCGCGCGCGAGGCTCGGGCAATGAGCTCTCCGCTGGTCTCGGATCCACGCTTCGTGGAGGCGGTCGACAGCTTGGCCGATCGGCTGGGCGAGGATCGGGCCGCGGTGATGGTGGACGCGGAGGGGTGCCTGGAGGAGATGCGCACCCGGCAGCAGCGGGTGGCGCGGGCGATCTGGGCACGGTGGGCGAAGTACCTCTACTCGCGGGCCTACACGCTGACCTACGACGCGGCTGCGCTGCAGCGCATCCGCGAGCTGGGGCGCGACCACCCGCTCGTCTTCCTGCCCTCGCACCGCTCGAACCTCGACGGCTACGTCATGGCGTCGCTGCTGTACCAGCAGGGCTTCGCGGCGAACCACACGCTCGGCGGGATCAACATGGCGTTCTGGCCGATCGGCGCGCTCGGCCGCCGGACCGGGGTCATCTGGATCCGCCGCAGCTTCCGCGACGACGAGGTCTACAAGCTCGCCCTGCAGCACTACCTGGGTCACGTGGTCCGGCAGGGCAACAACCTCGAGTGGTACATCGAGGGCGGCCGGACGCGGACGGGCAAGCTGCTGCCGCCGAAGCTCGGACTGTTCAACTACCTCGCGGACGCGGTCGAGGATCTCGACGTCGAGGGTGTCCAGGTGATCCCGACGTCGATCGTCTACGACGAGCTGCCGGAGGCGAAGGAGGTCACGAGCGAGTCGCACGGTGCGGTCAAACCACCCGAGGGGCTCGGGTGGCTGCTGCACTTCGCGCGCCAGCAGCGCGGCGACTACGGCGGCGTGCAGGTGAACTTCGGCGACCCGATCGACCTCTCCGATGCGCTGAAGGCCGCGGGCTCCGATCCGGCGGACCGGTCCGCGCGGCGGCTCGCGCGGCACAAGGTCGCCATCGAGGTCTGCGCGCGCATCAACCGCGCGACGCCGGCGACCGCGCAGTCGCTCCTGACCCTTGCGCTACTGGGCGTCGAGGACCGCGCGCTCACCTTCAAGCAGGTGCAGGACGTCCTCGCCCCCGTGCTGCGGTACGTCATCGCGCGAGGGCTGCCGGCGGACGAGGCCGCGCGCCGACTGACCACCCAGGACGGCGTGAGCGAGACCCTCGCCACGCTCGTCGCGCACGGCGTCGTGGACCGGTTTGACGGCGGCACCGAGGCGGTCTTCGGGATCGGCAGCGAGCAGGCCCTGGTTGCCGGCTTCTACCGCAACATCAGCATCCACTGGTTCGTCGACCGCGCGATCACCGAGCTCGCGCTGCTGCGCGCGGCCGAGGACCCCGGGGAGGACGTCGTCCAGGCCGCCTGGGACGAGGCGTTCCGCCTGCGGGACCTGCTCAAGTTCGACTTCTTCTTCGGCGACCGCGAGCAGTCACGCCGTGACCTGACCGCCGAGATCGAGCTCATCGAGCCGGACTGGCGCGAGCAGGGACGTGAGTACCTCGGTGAGATCGGGCCGGCGATGCTGCGGTCCGGGGCGTTGATGGCGCCGCGCATCCTGCGCTCCTTCGTCGAGAGCCATCTGATCGTCGCCGACCGGCTGCAGGCGCTCGGCGAGTGGCCGGCCGACCCGGCGCTGATCGCGCAGGACTGCCTCGGCCTGGGCCGGCAGTACCTCAAGCAACGCCGCATCACGAACCGCGACGCGGTCTCCCTGCACCTCTTCTCACCGGCCGTGAAGCTCTGCGGCAACTACGGCCTCCTCGAGGGGCCGGACGTCCTGCGGCGCCGGGCCGACCACGCGGCCTATCTCCACGCGGTGCAGCGTCGCCTCGCCGCGGCCGTCGACCTCGACCACGCCTCCCTGGCCGATGCGCTGGTGACCTCGTGAACGCCGCTGGGTCCTAGAACCGCCGGGCCTGCGGGACACCGTCCTTCGTCCAGTAGGCCGACCGGGCCGAGCTCGCGAGGTCACCGATCGCGCCGCTGTCCAGCTCCTGCCGGGCGGCACCGCCGAACGGCACCCGGACGAGCGTGCCGACGGTGGTCGACAGCGCGTCGGTCCGCTCGTCGTAGGGGCGCTCGACGTAGACCATCGACCCGTCCGCCAGCAGCGTGAAGTCCCGTTCCCGCGGCGGGTCCGGCAGGCTCGCCGTGGTCTGCCGGCCGGTCTTCAGGTCGACGACGAGCAGGCTCGTCTCGTGGGCCCCGTCGATCGGGACGATGCGCAGGTCGGCGACGCTGACGAAGCGGTCGCCCACGATGCGCACGTTGCTCGAGGTCTCGTTGCTCGCACCGTCGAAGAGGAAACGCGATCGGCCGGCGGGGCGCAGGCAGGCGTAGAGGTCGCGCTCGGCCAGCGGGCCGCGCGCGCTCGGCGAGTAGACGCGGACCCTGGGGGTCGCGTGGAGCGTCGTCGTCCCCTTGGTCGCGCAGGTCGCGGGCCGGGCAGCGTCGGCCACGGTGCCCCCGCCGATCAGCACCAGCGTCGCGGTGACGAGGCCGGCGACGGCGAGGCAGACGGCGTGGCGGCGGCCGCGGCGATGCGAGGGGCGGGGAGCGCTGGAGGTGGGCATGGCGATGATCTTCACGGCCGGTCGCGGACGCGGCTACCCACCCTCGGGTGGGAGTCGGCACACCCCCGCTGACAGGGGGAAACCCCTGGTCCGGAGGGGGAAAACCCTTGTTCTCGCCGCGTCCCGCACGGGGGTCCCCGGCACCCTCGACTGGGTGGCGAACAGGTCGCGTCGATCTTTCGACATGGGGCTATCGGGAGGGCGGCGACCGGTGGTGATCATCCCCCCGGCAACCAACCTGGAGGACTTCCATGAGACGTTCGACTGCGCTTACGGCGGCTGCGGCCGCGGTCGCAGGCACCTTGCTCTTCCCCGGGGCCGCACTGGCCCAGGACGATCCACCGACGCTGGAGTCGCTCGCCGACGGCCTGTCGAAGGTGACCGACGAGGGCAACCTGACCTGGGTCATCGTCGGCACGGTCCTCGTGTTCTTCATGCAGGCCGGCTTCGCGTTCCTGGAGATCGGCCTGTCCCGCGGCAAGAACTCCGGCGCGGGCATCGCGAAGGTCCTCGTCAACTTCTCGATCGCCGCGCTCGTCTGGTGGGCGGTCGGCTTCGGCTTCGCGTTCGGCGGTGACGGGACGATCCTCGGCGACAAGGGCTTCCTGTTCGGCTTCGGCGACGAGATCGGCGGCACGGCGAGCGCCCTGTACGGCGAGACCGTCGGCGGCGGGACCTCGGCGTTCTTCATCTTCCAGTTCATGTTCGCGGCGGTGTCGCTGGCGATCGTCTGGGGCTCGACGCTCGAGCGCATCAAGTTCGCCGTGTACCCGATCTACGCGGTGGTGTTCTCCGCGCTGATCTACCCGCTGATCGCCCACTGGGGCTTCGGCGGCGGGCTCTTCGCGGAGCTCGGCAACGGCGTGCAGGACTTCGCCGGCTCCTCGGTCGTCCACCTCACCGGCGCGACCGGCGCGCTGGCCGCCTGCATCCTGCTCGGCCCGCGCAAAGGCAAGTACGGCCCGGACGGCAAGCCGCGGGCGATCCCCGGCCACAACATGCCGCTCGTCGGCCTCGGCGTCCTCATCCTGTGGCTCGGCTGGTTCGGCTTCAACGGCGCGTCGACCCTCGGCACGGCTGACGGGCGCTTCGCGGAGGTCCTGCTCGTCACGAACCTCGGCGCCGCGGCAGGCGTCGTGGGCGCGATGCTGGCGCTGGCGCTCACCGGACGCAGCCTCGACGTCGGCATGATCGGCAACGGCGCGATCGCCGGCCTCGTCGCCATCACCGCCCCCTCGGGCTACGTCGAGTTCTGGGCGGCACCGATCATCGGCCTGGTCGGCGGCATCATCGTCGTGTTCGGCGTCTTCGCGATCGACAAGTACATCGATGACCCGGTCGGCGCGACGTCGGCCCACGGCCTCGCCGGCATCTGGGGGACGCTCGCCTGTGGCCTGTTCACGTCCGACCGGCTCGCGGCCTACAACGGCATCGGCGACCCCGGGCTGTTCTACTCGGGCTCGTTCTTCCAGCTCGGGAGCCAGGCGCTCGCGGTGCTGCTGACGTTCGCCGTGGTGTTCGTCATCTCGTTCGCGGTCTTCTACCTGATCAAGATCACGATCGGGCTGCGGGTCGACGACGACTCCGAGGACGCCGGCCTCGACATCGCCGAGCACGGCATGTACGGATACCCCGAGCAGTTCATCCCGGCGCCCGAGCTGGTGGGCTACGGCGCCCTCCCGCAGGCCGTCGTCCCGCAGGCCGGCAAGAGCGAGGTGCCCGCATGAAGAAGATCGAGGCGTACGTCCGCCACGAGGCGTTCGAGCCGATCCGGCTCGAGCTCCTGGGGCTGGGGTTCCCCTCGCTGACCATCAGCGAGGTCAAGGGCTCCGGCCGGCAGAAGGGCATCACGGAGCGTTACCGCGGTGCGGAGCTGACCAACTACCTCCGGCCGAAGGTGAAGCTGGAGTGCGTCGTGGCCGACAGCGACGTGCAGACGATCGTGGACACCGTCCTCAAGCACGGCCGGACCGGTGCGGTGGGTGACGGGAAGGTCTTCGTCGCCCCGGTGGACGAGGCGTACCGCGTCCGCACCGGCGAGTCGGGGGAGGAGATCCTCCAAGCGCACTTCGGCGGCGACGCCGCCTGAGGCCACACCGTGACGACGTGCGAGCGCGGCTCCTGGGTAGTTGCCCGTGCCGCACGTCGTCACCAGTGGTTCCGGGGGCGCACCCGTCAAGATGCGGGTCGTGCGTTCCTGGTGGTCCTCCCGCACGCTGTTCTGGCGCGTCCTGCTGCTGAACGCGCTGATCCTGATCGGTGCCGGGACGGCGCTCGTCGTGACCCCGGCCACGGTCAGCTCACCGGCTGAGCCGGCCCAGGTCGCCGAGCTCTTCACCGGCGTGGTGGTGCTGCTCGCAGTCGACGTCGCGCTGCTGCGCGGCTGGCTGCGGCCGCTGTCGCGCCTGGTCGCCGACATGCGCGCGGTCGACCTGCTGGAGCCGGGACGCCGCGTGCCGCAGGACGGGCCGGGGCTCGAGCTCATCGAGCTGGCGAGCGCCTTCAACGAGATGCTCGACCGGCTCGAGCGTGAGCGGCTGCGCAGCGCGACCGCCAGCTTCGAGGCCAGTGAGGGTGAGCGGCTGCGCATCGCCCGCGAGCTGCACGACCAGGTGAGCCAGGACCTCACCGCGCTGCTGATGATGCTCGACCGCGCGCACCGCGCCGCCGGCCCCGAGGCCCAGGACGAGCTCACCGGGGCGCGCGAGCTGACCCGCGAGATCCTGGGCGGCGTCCGGACGATCATCTTCGAGCTGCGGCCCGACCCGCTCGACGAGCTCGGGCTCGCCGGGGCGCTCGAGTCGCTCTGCGACCGTGCGGGCCGCAGCTCCGGCGTCGCGGTCCGGACCGCGCTCGCGCCGCCGCTGCCGGCGTTCTCGCCCGCCGCGGAGGTCGCCATCTACCGCATCACGCAGGAGGCGCTCGCCAACGCCGCGCGCCACGCGGACGCCTCGGTGATCTCGGTGATGCTCCGCAGCGCCCCCGACGCCCGCACCTGCCTGCTGAGCGTGCGCGACGACGGCAACGGACGCGGCCCGACCGGCGGCGACGGCGTCGGCCTGCAGGGCATGCGCGAACGGGCGCTCACGATCGGCGCCCACCTCGACGTGGTGGCGACCGCCGGGGCGGGGACCGACGTCCGCCTGACGATCCCCGTGGGCACGGACGCGTGACGACACCGACTCCGGCATCGACTCAGGCGCCCGCCGCGGGACACGTGCGCATCCTGCTCGCGGACGACCATGGGCTCGTGCGGCAGGGCCTGCGCCTGATCCTCGAATCCGAGCCCGGCTTCGAGGTCGTCGCCGAGGCCGACGACGGCGCGGAGGCCGTGCGCGTCGCCGGCGAGCGGGAGCTGGACCTCGTCATCCTCGACATCACGATGCCGCGGCTCACCGGCCTGCAGGCTCTCGCGCAGCTGCGACGGGTGCAGCCGGCGCTGCCGGTGGTGATGCTGTCGATGCACGACAACGAGCGTTTCGTCGTCGAGGCGCTGCGGGCCGGCGCGAGCGCGTACGTCCTGAAGTCGTCCGTCGACCGCGACCTGATCTCGGCCTGCCACGCCGCGCTGTCCGGCGGGGCGTTCCTCCATGCGGGGGCCACCCGGAGCCTGATCGACACGCTGCTGGCCGGCGACCGGCCCGCGGACGGCCACGGCGACCAGCTGAGCGCCCGCGAGACGGAGGTCCTGAAGCTCATCGCCGAAGGCCATACGACCCGTCAGATCGGCGAGCTCCTGGACATCTCGTTGAAGACCGTCGAGGGGCACCGGACCCGCCTGAGCGAGAAGACCGGCCTCAAGGACCGGACGGCCCTGACCCGCTACGCGATCCGCACCGGGCTGATCGAGGCCTAGGCCCAACTCTGCGGCGGTCAGCCGTTGCCGCGCGCGGGCAGCGGCAACGCGGTGCCCGCCGCCGCGCGCAGGAACGGGAGCGGGGGTAACGCGGCCATGACGCGCAGCTCGTCGGCGGGCGAGGAGGCGTCGTTCATGAACCGCGCGAGGACGTCCCCATCGACGCCCGACGCGAGCGCCTCCAGGTGGGCCGCGAACGCGGGGGGATCCGCGTCCAGGGCGCGCAGGAACACCGCGTCCAGCGCGTCGCGCCGGGCGCTCCCCACACGCGGTGGTCGCGTGCGCCCGTCGCACAGCGCCTGGGCCATCGCCGCCGCCTGCGCCTGGATGCGCACGAACGCGTATCCCGAGGACGGCCGGGCGGCCCCGGCCGGCAGCCCGGCCGCCCACACGCGGGACGTCTGAGGCACGCTCACCGCGCTCATCGGGATCGCGCCGGCTTCGCTGCCGGTCACCGTGAAGGGCTGGGCGACGGCGGCCGCGATCGCGCGCCGCCGGTCACGCGAGGGCGTCGTGTGCCAGGCGAACGAGGTGTCCTCGACCAGGGCCTCGCGGTCGCTGACCGGCAGGGTGTAGACGAACCGCAGCTCCCGCGGATGGTCGCCGTGGAAGGCCATGAGCGTGGCCTCGCCCGGGTCGAAGCACGGCCGGTCGGTCCGGACGAACTGGCCCAGGAAACGCTGGGTCAGCCCGTCGCGGACCGCCGCGCGCACGGCCGGGTGCGCGGGGCCGCGGCAGTCGACGACATGCGCGGCGCTCACCACGCCGGCCGTCGTCCGCAGCTGCACGCCGTCGCCCCGCTCGGCCAGGCCCAGGACACGGACGCCGCGGCGCAGCTCCACGTGCCGGGCCCGCCGCAGGCGTCCGAGCGCCGCGGCGTAGAAGCGGTCGGCGGGCAGCTGCACGTAGGGGTGCTCGTCGGCCTCCTGAACCGCGTCGCCGATCCGCCAGCGCGCCCACGACGCGTCCGCCAGGTGGGTCCAGGGGACGTCGCCCGTGTCCCAGAAGCACCAGGTGCGGTCGCGCGTGTAGTCGGTGCGGCGCTCCAGCAGGACGAGCGGCGGGTCCCAGCCGGCGTCCAGGAGCGCGACCGCGAGCGACAGCCCGGCGCAGCCGGCCCCCACGATCACGAGCGGGCGATCGGTCACCGACGGGTCGCCACCGTGTGCAGCGCGCTGCGGACCTTCCGCCCCGGGGAGACGACCGCGCGACCGGGCCGCTCGCCGAGCCCCTCGCGCTCGAGCTGGCGCAGGATCTCGCGGTACATGCCGGCGGCCGCCCGGATCGCCGGCCGGCCGCGGCGCAGGTGCCGCACACCGCGCAGGCCCTCGTCGTACAGGGTGTCCGCGCGGGCGATCTGCTCGGCCAGGAGCCCGGCGCGACGGCCGGGGACGGGAGCGCCGTGGCGCGCGACGGCATCGGCGGACAGGTAGCGGCGTCCGGCCGCCTCGTCCTCGTCGATGTCGCGCAGGATGTTCGTCCGCTGCATCGCCATGCCGAGGCTGCACGCCGCGGCCGCAGCGTCAGGGTCGTCGGTCCCGAGCACCGCCGCCATGACGAGGCCGACGGTCCCTGCGACGCGGTAGCAGTACCGGTCCACGTCGGCCTCCGTCGCGGGGCGCCACCCGTCCAGGTCGTCGCGCATCCCGGCACAGAAGTCGCGCAGGGCCGCGCGGGGCAGGGGGTGCCGGGCCGCGAGCGCGTCCAGCACGACCGTCTCGTCCGTCGTCCTCGCCGGGCGGCCGTCGCACCAGCCTTCGACCGCCGCCACGCGCTCGCGGGCGACCGCCGGAGGGCCGTCGTCGACCAGGTCGTCGAGCGTGCGGAAGACGAGGTACAGCAGGTAGACGTCCTGGCGGACCTCGGCGGGCAGGAGCCGGCAGGCCAGGCTGAACGTCCGGGCGGCGCGCCGCGTCGTCGTCCGCGCCCGGCGCTGCAGGCCAGCATCGACGACCAGCTCAGACACGCGCGCGGGCCCGCGACGTGTCGGCGGCGACCAGGCCCGCGGTCACCTCGGCGCCGAGCAGGACACCCGGGATCCCTGCCCCCGGGTGCGTGCCGCCGCCGACCCGGTACAGCCCCGCGACCCGCTTGTCGCGATTGGGCGGCCGCAGCGCCGCGCTCTGGTGCAGCGTGGGCTCGAGCGCGAACGCGTTGCCGTCGACGGCGCCGTAGCGCTCCGCGAAGTCGCGCGGGTCCATGCGGTGCTCGACGGCGATGCTCGCGTCCAGGCCGGTGAGGCCGAAGGTCTGCTCGAGGTCGGCCACGAGCCGGTCGCGGAGCGTGTCGCCCTCGCGCGCCCAGTCCACGCGGCCGCGCAGGTTCGGGACCGGCAGCAGGAAGCACAGCGAGTCGCCGTGGCCGTCCGCCATCCCGGGCTCCGTGCGGTTCGGGGCGTGGACGTAGGTGGAGAAGGTCCGGGCCAGCTGCCCGCGCCGCGTGACGTCGGCGATGAAGTCGCGGTACCCGTCCCCGACCAGCAGCGTGTGGTGCAGCAGCTTCTCGAAGCGGCGGTCGGTCCCGAGGTAGAGCAGGAAGCAGGACATCGTCGGGCGCAGCGGCCGGCGCGGCGCCGGGTGGCCGAGCAGCCGGGGGATGTCCAGCACGTCGTTGTTGGCGACGACGACGTCCGCGTCGTGGCGCTCGCCGCCGTGCGTCCACACCGCGCGCACGCGCCCGGCGTGCGTCTCGATGCGCTCGACCCCGGAGTCGCAGCGGACGTCCAGCGCGCCGGCCATCGCGGTCACGATCGAGTGCACGCCGCCGTCGGCGTACCAGACGCCGTCGAGGAACTGCAGGTACACGAGCGCCCCGTAGATGGCAGGGACGCGGAACGGGTCGCCGCCGATGAACAGCGAGTGGAAGGAGAACGCCTCTCGGAGCCGCGGGTCCTTGAAGAAGCGGGACGTCGCCAGGTGCAGCGGCAGCGCCGCGCCGAGGCGGACCATCTTCGGCGTGAAGGCCGCGAGCTGCCCGAGGCTCGCGAACTCCCGGCGGCCCGCGCCGAGGATGCCGTCCTCGTAGATCCGGCCCATCGCGGCCATGTAGTCGTCGAAGCGTCCTGCGTCGGCGGCGCTGAAGCCGGCGAGCTGCTCGCGCATCGCCTCGCGGTCGCGGACGAAGTCCAGGTGCCGGTCCTCGCCGGCCCAGAAGATCCGGTAGAACGGGTCGAGCTCGCGGAGCGTCACCTCGCGGTGGAAGTCCAGGCCGCCGGCGGCGAACGTCTCCTCCAGGACCCACGGCATCGTCACGAGCGACGGGCCGAGGTCCCACGTGAAGCCCCGGTCGATCAGCTGGGCCGCGCGCCCGCCCGGGGTGGCGCGCTGCTCGAGCACGGTGACGTCATGCCCCGCGCCCTGCAGCCGCAGGGCGGCGCCGAGGCCGCCGAGGCCCGCGCCGATGACGACGACCCGGCTCACGCGAGCTCACCGGCGCCCATGCGCGCCGCGGACGGTGCACCGGTCGCCCAGACCGCGATCCGCAGCTGGCGCAGGACCAGGTCGAGCGCGTCGCCGGCCCGGTCCTCGCGAGCGGCGATCAGCAGCGGCCGCGCCATGCCGGCCGCGCGGGCGCCGAGCGCCAGGCAGCGGGCGACGTCCACGCCGTCGCGCACCCCGCCGCTGGCCAGCAGCGGAACGTCGGGCGCGGTGCGGGCGGCGGCGCGGAGGGAGTCCGCGGTGGGGACGCCCCAGCTGCCGAACGCGGCTGCGACCTCCCCGGCCCGGGCGTCGCGGGCACCCTCGACCAGCGCCCAGTTCGTCCCGCCGGACCCCGCGACGTCGACGGCGGCGACGCCGAGGGCGGCGAGCTCCCGGACGTCCTCGCCGTCCATCCCGAAGCCGACCTCCTTCACGACGACCGGCAGTGGAGCCAGCGCGGCGACCACGGCCGCTATACGGTCCCGCACGTCGGCGAAGTGCGGCTCGCCCTCGGGCTGGACAGCCTCCTGCAGCGGGTTAAGGTGGATGCTCAGGCCGTCCGCCCCGAGCAGGTCGACGAGCTGCGTCGCACGCTCGGCGGTCAGGCCGACCGCGCCGAGGTTGGCCAGCAGCAGCGGCGGACGCGCCGGCGACCGGTAGGTCGGCAGGAGCCCGGGGTCGGCCAGCAGCGGGCGCCCGGACCCGAGCACGAAGCCCAGGCCGCGCTCGGTCGCCGCCGTCGCGAGGCGGGCGTTGATGACCGCCGCGTGCGGGGTGCCGCCGGTCATCGCCGAGATCAGCAGCGGCGCGGCGAGGTCGCGGTCGAGCAGGCGGATCGCGAGCTCCACGTCGGCCAGGTCGCGGCCGGGGAGCGCACGGTGGCGCAGGCGCACCGCGTCGAGTCCCGGGCCGCGGTCGTGCGTGACACCGGGCCCGGCGGCGATGCGCAGGTGGTCGTCCTTACGGTTCGGGGCGGTGGCCATCACCCGTGGGTACGGGCGACGGGCCGGCGCGGGTGAAAGCGGACGGCCGCCATCGGCGCCCCCTGAGGGGTAGCGTGCAGGGAATGCCCGCCGCCCTCAGGCCCAGCAGCACGGCCGCCCGGCCCGGGCGCCGCTCGTGAAGGTCATCGTCGTCGGCCTCGGGGAGGTCGGCCTGCACATCGTCCGTACGCTCACGGCCGAGCGGCACGCCATCACCGCCGTGGAGCTCGATCCCGGCCGCGCCGAGTCCCTGCAGAGCGAGCTCGACGCGCTCGTGATCAACGGGAACGGTGCGTCGCCGCGGCTGCTCGAATCGGCGGGGGCCGCGGACGCCGACCTCGTGGTGGCCGTCACCCCGAGCGACGAGAGCAACGTCATCACGGCGCTGGCCAGCCATCAGCTCGGCGCACGGCGCACCGTCGCGCGCGTCCGCGACCCCGAGTACTTCGGCAAGGACGAGAAGTTCGCCCGCGACATCCTGGGGATCGACTTCCTGATCCACCCCGAGCGCGCCACCGCGGAGGACCTCGCGCAGGCGATCATGCTGCCAGGCGCGGTGCACGTGGAGTACTTCGCCGGTGGCAAGGTCGCCGTCGCCGAGTGCGTCGTCACCGACCGCTCGCCGCTGATCGGGCGCTCGCTGGCCGAACGACCGGCCGGGCAGGCGCACCGGATCGTCGGGCTGATCCGCGACACGCGGGTGGTCGCCGCCGAGCCCGGCCATCGCCCGAAGGCCGGTGACCACCTGATCGTCGCCGCCGGCCGCGACGACATCGCCGGCGTCGTGACGCACATCGCCGGCTACACCCGCCAAGTGCGCGACGTGATGATCTTCGGCGGCGGCCGGATCGGCCTGCCGCTCGCACGCCGTCTGGAGGCCGAGGGCCGCTTCGACGTGACGGTCATGGAGGGCGACATCGACCGTGCGCGCGAGATCGCCGAGCTGCTGCGTCATGCGACCGTCCTGCACGAGGAAGGCCTGGGCAAGGACGTCCTGCTGGCCCACGGCGTCGATCGCGTCGGTGCGTTCATCGCGTCCGCCGGCGACGACCGCGCGAACCTGCTCGCGGCGCTGAACGCGAAGCAGCTCGGGGCCGGCCTCAGCATGGCGGTCGTGTCCCGCGAGGAGTACACCCCGCTCGTCGAGGCGCTCAAGATCGACGCGGGCTTCTCACCGCGGCTGGTGACGGCCGAGGCGATCCTGCGCGTCGTGCGCGGCGACAACGTCGAGGCGATCCACCTGCTGATCGGCGGCGGCGAGCTGGCCGACGTCGTCGTCGACGCCGGCTGTAAGGCCGACGGGAAGACGATGGAGTCCGTGCAGACGCTCGCGATCACGCGCATCGCGGCCCTCGTCCGCGGAGACCGCGTCATGTTCCCCGGGGACGAGGAGTGCATCCGCGCCGGGGACCGCGTCATCACCTTCAACGCGCGCAGCGGGATCAGCGCGGTGGTCGGCACCTTCAACGCGTGATCCGCCGGATCGCGCTCGGGCCAGGGTTCAACTGGCGGCTCATCCTGCCGGTTCTCGCGGCGGTTCTCGCCGCGCTGGCCGTCGGCATGCTGGTCTGCGCCGGCTACTCGCTGGCGATCGGCGACGGCGCAGCGCACGCGTTCGCACTGCCGGCAGCGGTGCTCGTCCCGCTGGCCGGTGCGGGAACGCTGCTGTCCCGACGGGCTCGCAACGTGCCGTTCCGCTCGCGCGACGGCTACCTGGCCGTGACGCTCGCCTGGATCGTCGCCGCGGCGGCCGGCGCCGCGCCGTTCGTCCTCGAGGGGACCCTGCCCCGGGCGGTGGACGGGCTGTTCGAGAGCATGGCCGGCTTCACCACCACGGGCTCGTCGCTCATGGACGTCGAGCAGGTCCCCGATTCCGTCCTGCTCTGGCGCAGCCTGACGCAGTGGCTCGGCGGCGTCGGCATCGTCGTGCTGGTCGTCGCGATCGCCCCCGCCGCGGGCGTCGGCTCGCAGCGCCTGTTCCACGCCGAGACCTCCGGCGTGACGCAGGACCGCCTGACGCCGCGGATCGCGGACACGGCGAAGATCATCTGCTCGATCTACGTCGGCCTCACCGTCGCCGGGTTCGCCGCGTTCTTCGCTGCGGGCATGGGGCCGTTCGATGCGTTCAACCACATCCTCACGACGATCTCCTCGGGCGGGTACTCGACGCGGAGCGCGTCGATCGGCGCGTTCGACTCGCTGCCGATCGAGCTTGTCGCGATCGTCTTCATGGTGGCGTCCGGCATCAACTTCGCGTTCTACTGGCGCGTGCTGCGCGGGGGCAGCATCTGGCCGCAGGCCGCCGAGGTCCGCGCGTTCGCGCTGATCCTGCTGGCCGCCACGGTCGTGGTCACGACGAGCCTCGTGATCGCCGGTCACGACGGCGGCTTCTGGGGCGCGCTGCGCGGCGGCGGCTTCACGGTGGCGTCGATCGGCAGCGGCACGGGCCTCGTCACCGACGACTACGACCGCTGGAACGACTTCGCCCGCTCGCAGCTGCTCGTGCTGATGTTCATCGGGGGCTGCGCGGGTTCGACGTCCGGCGGCATCAAGGTCGTCCGCCTCCTGCTGCTGTGGAAGACCGTCGGCCAGGAGCTGCAGCGGCAGCTGCGCCCGCGTGCGGTGCAGGTCCTGCGCACGCGCGGCCGCGTCTTCAGCGAGGACGTGCGGCGCGCGGTGCTCGCGTTCGCGCTGATCTACGGACTGGTCGCGCTGGCCGGGACGTTCGCGCTGCTGATCACGGGTGTCGACGCGGTGAGCGCCCTCACCAGCTCGGTCTCCTGCCTGGCGCTGCTGGGAACGGGCTTCGGCACCGTCGGCCCGACCGAGAACTTCTCGTCGCTGTCCGAGAGCGCGCGCTGCATCCTGATGTTCCTGATGCTCGCCGGGCGCCTCGAGGTGCTGACCGTCCTCGTGCTCCTGACGCCGGCGTTCTGGCGTCGCAACGTCGCCTGAGCCGGCCGCCGGGGAGTCAGGCTCGCCGCGTCGGCTCGAGGCCGAGCGCCTCCGGGACGTGCAGCGCCCGCATGTGCTCGCGCACGCGCTGCGGCTTGTGGCGGTCCCGGCGCGAGACGAGCACCATCGTCGCGAAGGCGAGCGGGACGGAGATCGCCGCCGGCTGGGTCAGCAGCGCCTCGGTCGCCGACCCGGCCGCGGGGTCGAGCATGAGGCCGGCGAGGATCGCGGCCGACGCGGTCAGCGCTCCGGTCGCCATGCCGGCCGCGGCGCCGCGGGCGGTGATCCCGGTCCACCAGATCCCGAGCACGAACAGCGGGCAGAAGGTTGAGGCGGCGAGCGCGAACGCCCACCCGACGAGGACCGAGATGTCGATGTCCCGCGCCAGCAGGGCCAGCAGCGCGGGCAGCGCCACCACGACGGGCGCCGCGCGCCGGAAGCGGCGCACCCGGTCGGCGGGCTCCGGCGCGCGCTGCCTGCCGACGCGCTCCCACAGGTCGTAGGAGACCGTCCCGGCCAGCGAGATCAGCAGCCCGCTGGCCGTCGACAGGAACGCCGCGAACGCCCCGGCAGCGGTGACCGCGCCGAGCAGCTCGCCGCCGAGCCCCGGCCACGCAGCCTCGGGCAGCCGCAGGACCACCTCGTCCGTGGCGCCGGTGATGTACAGCTCGGGGACGAGCACCCGACCGAGCAGGCCGTACACGACGGGGAACAGGTAGAAGAGGCCGAGCAGCCCGAGGACGCGCACGGTCGTCCGGCGCGCGGCCGGTCCGTCCCGGTTCGTGTAGAAGCGGACGAGGATGTGCGGCAGGCCCATCGTCCCCAGGACGGTCGCAAGGAGCAGCGAGAAGACGAACACCGGCGAGGCGCGGCCGTGGGCGGCGACGGGGCGCGACCAGTCCCGGCCCGCGCTCGCGGGGATGTCGTCGGCGACCGGGACGACGGTCCCGGCGGCCAGCCGCAGCTCGCCGGCCGGCAGCGTCCGCTCCGCCCCCGCCGGCGCGCGGAACGCCCGGCCGTCGATCACGTAGCGCGCCGCCGCCGGGAACTCCACGCTGGTGGCCTCGTCGAGCTGGACGACGAGGCCGCCGGGCGGGGCGGTCGGCAGCTCGGCGCCGAACAGGGCCGCGCGGGCGGGCAGCCCGCCGAGGTGGATCAGCAGCAGGCACGCCGGCAGCAGGATGGCGAACGTCTTGACCCAGTACTGGTAGGCCTGCACGTAGGTGATCCCGCGCATGCCGCCGAACGCGACCACGACCGTCACCACCACGGCCACGATGGCGACCCCGATCCAGTAAGGCGCCCCCGTCACCACGCCGAGCGTGAGCCCGGCGCCCTTGAGCTGCGGGACCAGGTAGAAGCCGCCGATGACCAGCACCATGAGTGAGCCCACGACCCGCATCCAGCGCGCCTCCAGGCGCGCCTCCGCGAAGTCCGGGATCGTGTACGCGCCGAAACGTCGTAGCGGGGCCGCGACGAACAGCAGCAGCGCCAGGTAGCCCGCGGCGAAGCCGACCGGGAGCCAGAGGGCCGACGCGCCGATCTTCATCTGCAGTCCCGCGATGCCGAGGAACGAGGCGGCGCTGAGGTACTCGCCGGAGATCGCGGCGGCGTTCCACCACGGGGAGATCGCGCGCGACGCGACGAAGACGTCGGAGGTCGACCGCGCGAGCCGGACGCCGAACAGGCCGAGGCCGAGGCCGCCGAGGGTGACGACCCCGACGGCCAGCAGCGCGATCACGGCCGGCGCTCCTCCACGAGCTCGGCGAACTGGGTGTCGAGGGCATCCGCACGGCGCGTGTACAGCCAGCCGACGGCGAGGAACAGGAGGAACAGCGGCGCCCCGATCAGCAGCAGCGGCAGCGGGACGCCCGCCACCTGCACTCGCTGCAGGCCGGGCAGGACCGCGATCGCGAGCGGCAGCGCGGCCAGCAGTCCCCCGAAGGCGAGCAGCGCCGTCAGCGACAGGAGCAGCTGCGCGCGGACCAGCTGCCGCAGGTAGACGTGCCCGACCTCGGAGTCCGAGGCGAGCTCGTCGCGGGTGCTCCCGGTGCTCATCGCGCGGTCACGCCCGCAGCCGGCGGCGCAGCTCGGCGACCTGCCGGCGGGAGATCGGCACGCCGTGCCCGTCGGCGAACGTCAGGGTTGCGGTCCCGTTCATGAGCGGGTGCAGCTCGACCGCGCGGCGCAGGTTCGCGAGGTAGCCGCGGTGCACGCGCGCGAAGCCGTGCGGGCCCCAGCGGCGCTCGAGGTCCGACAGCGTCGTGCGCATCAGGAAGCGCCCCTCGGTCGACACGATCCGGACGTAGTCGCCGTAGGCCTGCCCGTAGAGGATCGACGCGCGGGGAAGCAATCGGGTGCCGCCGCGGGGCGCGTCCACGAGGACGACGTCGTCGGCGGTCTCCGTCAGGCCGGTCGCGGGCGCGGCGCCCGCGGGTGGGGCGGCAGCGGCGCCGGCCACCCGCTCCAGCGCCTCCTCCACCCGGCGGCGGCTCACCGGCTTCATGAGGTAGTCGACCGCGTGCAGCTCGAACGCCTGGACCGCGGCGGTCTCGTAGGCGGAGACGAAGACCAGCGCCGGCGGGTCGGCGAACCGCGTGAGGACCCGGGCCAGCTCCACGCCGTCCATGGCCGGCATCCGCACGTCCAGGAACAGCGCGTCGAAGCGCGCTTCGCCGACGCGGATGAGCGCGTCGCGGGCAGACCCGACGAGCTCCACCGAGTCCACCCGGCGGGACTGCCCGAGCATCCGCCCGAGGTCCTCGAGCGCGGGCCGCTCGTCGTCGACGGCGAGGACGCGCAAGGTCACGCGGCCCGCACCCCCGCGCGGTACTTCGGCAGCGACATGACCACGTCGGTGCCGCCGGACCCCGTCTCGATGCGCAGGCCGTAGCCCGCGCCGAAGCTCTGCCGCAGCCGCTGCTGGACGTTGGCCAGGCCGATGCCCCCGGACCGCCCGGCGAGCGCCCCGTCCGGATCGCCGACGCCAGGCCCGTCGTCGCGCACCCGGACCTCCACGTCGGCGCCGAGGTCGCGCCCGAGGATCTCCAGGGTGCCGCTGCCGCCGTGGGCCTCGAAGCCGTGGCGGACGGCGTTCTCGACCAGCGGCTGCAGCGAGAGGACCGGCACCACGGCCTGCAGGACCTCCGGGGCGACCTCGATGCGAACGGTCAGACGGTCGCCGAACCGCGCCTGCTCCAGGCGCAGGTACTTCTCGACATAGGTGAGCTCGTCGGCGAGCGTGACGTACGGACGCTGGGCGCGGAACAGGTAGCGCGTGAAGTCGGCGAAGTCCGTCAGCAGCTCGCGGGCCTCTTCGGGGTCGGAGTGGATGTGGGCGGCGATCGCGGCCAGCGCGTTGTAGATGAAGTGGGGCGAGATCTGGGCCCGGAGCGCGCGCAGCTCCGCCTCGGCGAGGCGGCTCTGCTGCAGCGCCAGCTCGGCGAGGGCCACCTGGGCACCAACAAGCGCGGCGCACTCCTGCACGACGCGGGTCTCCTCGGCGCGGACGCGGCCCCCGGACCGGTAGAAGACCAGCAGCGTCCCGACCGCCTCCTCGCCGATCAGGATCGGGGCGACGACCGCCGCGGCCAGCGGGCAGCTGGGCTCCATGCACGCGATGTGCGGCTCGATGCGCAGCCGGTCCGGGGGGCTGACCGGGATGCCCAGCAGCGACGTGTCGCCGGTGTGGTGGTGGCCCGCGCCGTCACCCACGAACGCCAGGACTCCCGACCGGTCGCAGAGGGCGAGCGCGGGCGCGTCTACCAGCATCCGCAGCCAGGGAGCGGCCTCGCCGGCGGTCTCCGCCGTCAGGCCGTGGCGCAGGTGGGGCAGCGTCGCGACGGCGGCATGCAGCGCAGCCTGGCCCGCGCGGCCTTCGGGACTCAGCACGCGCCGCGGCCCGCTGACGAGCCGGTAGACCGCGACACCCGACGCCACGACCACGAGCGCAAGGGCGAAACCGATCATCACGTCCACGTCGAAACAACCCTCTCTCCGGGGACGCAACCCTACCCGCGTCTCCCGGGGCCGTCGAACGGCGGCCGTTCGTCCGCCGTCAACGACCGTTCGTCGTGGTTTCGGGCCGTCCGACCGGTCGGGGTCTGCCCGTCGGCGGCCCGGTCGCGTCCCATTGGCTCATCCGTCCCGCCGTCCGTCCTGGAGGAGCGCACCATGCCCGACCCCACCCCTGAGCCACCGATCGACTGGGTGGCCGCCGAGCGGTCCCCCGAGTTCCAGGCGCTGATCGCCGCCAAGCGGCGGTTCGTCGTCCCCGCCACCGTCTTCTTCCTCAGCTGGTACATCGGGTTCATCCTGCTGGCCGGCTACGCGAAGGACTTCATGGCGTCGTCCGTCTACGAGGGGCTGACCGTCGGCTACTGCCTGGCGCTCACGCAGTTCGCGATGGTCGGCATCCTCGGGGTCGCCTACCTGCGGCGCGCCGAGAACGTCTACGACCCGCTCGCCGCCCAGGCCGCCCAGGTCGCGCTCGACGCCGGCCGCGACGGGGAGGCGCGGTCATGACCGTCCTCGCCGCGTCCGTGAACGTCGAGGCGCTGGTGATCTTCGCCTTCGTGCTGGGGATCACGCTCGCCATCACCTACTGGGCCTCCAAGCGCATGACCGGCGCGGACTCGTTCTTCGCTGCCGGCCGGTCGATCACCGCGTTCCAGAACGGCCTGGCCATCTCCGGCGACTACCTGAGCGCCGCGTCGTTCCTGGGCATCGCGGGCCTGATCTTCATCTTCGGGTTCGACGGCTTCCTGTACTCCGTCGGCTTCCTGGTGGCCTTCCTCACCGTGATGTTCCTGCTCGCCGAGCGGATGCGGAACGCCGGCAAGTACACGATCGCGGACGTCCTGTCGTTCCGGCTGAACGAACGGCCGGCACGCACCGCGGCCGCCGCCGGCACGCTGACGGTCGCGGCGTTCTACCTGATCGCGCAGATGGTCGGCGCCGGGGTGCTGATCCAGGCGCTCGTCGGCTTCGACTTCTCCGTCGCGGTCCTGCTCACGGGCGTGTTCATGCTGATGTACGTCATCTTCGGCGGGATGCTCGCCACGACGTGGGTGCAGATCATCAAGGCCTGCCTACTGATGGTCGGCATCCTGATCATGTCCGCCTTCGTGCTGGAGCGCGTCGGCTTCAACCCGATCGAGCTGTTCAACCGGGCCGAGGCCAACACGACCGCGGAGAGCACGTTCTCGCTCGGGCCGGGCACGTTCCTGTCGAGCCCGGTCGACACCGTGTCGCTCGGCATAGCGCTGGTCCTCGGCACCGCCGGGCTGCCGCACATCCTGATCCGCTTCTTCACGGTCCCGGACGGCAAGGCGGCGCGCGGGTCCGTCGTCATCGCGATGTTCATCATCGGCGGCTTCTACATCCTGACCACGTTCATCGGCTTCGGCGCCCGCGCGTTCCTGGGGCAGGAGGGCGTGGCCGCGGCCGGCACCGGCGGCAACCTCGCCGCCCCGAACCTCGCGCAGTTCCTGGGCGGCGGCGAGGGGACGTTCGGCGGCGACCTGTTCCTGGCGGTGATCGCCGCGGTGGCGTTCGCGACGATCCTGGCCGTCGTCGCCGGCCTCGTCCTGAGCGCGTCCGGCGCCGTTGCGCACGACATCTGGACGAGCATCATCCGCAAGGGCAAGCCGCACAGCGACAAGGAGGAGATCATGGTCGCGCGAATCGCGGCGACGTCGATCGGGGCGATCTCGATCGCGATCGCGATCATCGGCGGCGAGGGCCTGAACGTCTCCTTCATGGTCGGCCTCGCCTTCGCGGTGGCCGCCAGCGCGAACTTCCCGGCGCTGGTCTGCGCGCTCAGCTGGCGGCGGTTCAACACGACCGGCGCGGTGACGGGCGTCACCTTCGGGATCGTCTCGTCGATCTTCCTGGTGATCATCTCGCCGAAGGTCTGGCCGGGGCCGGACGGGGAGGGCGGGATGCTGTCCTTCTACGACCTCGCGAACCCCGGCATCATCTCGATCCCGCTGGGCTTCTTCGGCTGCTGGCTCGGGACGGTGCTCGGCAAGCCCGAGGTCGGCCAGCGGAGCTTCGACGAGCTCTACGTGCGGTCCGAGACGGGCCTGCAGGCCGAGGGGTCGGTGCTGGTCCCGACCGGTCCGGCGGCCGCCGCGACGCCGCCACCGGCCGTGGCGGGCGGCCGCTGACGGGTCGGCGTGCGGTCCAGAGCTCCTGATGTGCGCTCTGGACCACACGCCGCGGCAGGGGTCCGGGTCACGCGGCGCGCCCCAGGAACTCGAGCGCCGTGTCCGCGATGTCGCGCCAGCCGCTGTCGACGACCAGCGAGTGGCCGCGGCCGGGGATCTCCACGTACTCCGTCGTGGCCTGGTTGCGCCGCTGCTTCTTGTAGGCCGCCTTGGCCATCGCGACGGGCGCGGTGTGGTCCTCCGGGGAGCCGATGACGAGCAGCGGCCCGCGGTCGGCCCGCTTGGTGTCGGCCTTCGTCGCCGTCGCGAACGGGTTGAGGTTCGCGATCGCGGCCTGGAACAGCGGCCTGCCCGGCGCGGGGACGTGGTAGGTGTCCCACAGCTGCTGGGACTCCTCCTCGCTGACCGCGTTCCCGAAGCCGAAGCG
Source organism: Paraconexibacter sp. AEG42_29 (assembly GCF_040581415.1). Taxonomy (NCBI): domain Bacteria; kingdom Bacillati; phylum Actinomycetota; class Thermoleophilia; order Solirubrobacterales; family Paraconexibacteraceae; genus Paraconexibacter; species Paraconexibacter sp. AEG42_29. The sequence goes on from NZ_CP114014.1 coordinate 969,875, forward strand.
GAACTGCTTCGGGGTGAGCATCACGGCCCGGGACGCGTTCAGCGGGTTCAGCAGGACCGCCGAGGACGACTTCAGCGCCACGAGCGGCAGCGGCAGCACGCCCTTGAACGGCGCGGGGGAGATGGCGATCGTCGCTGCCGCGAGGCCGCGGCCGGCGAGGATCTGGACCAGCAGGCCGCCGAACGAGTGGCCGACCAGGACGGGTTTGCGGTCGAGGCCCTCGATGACCTCCTGCAGGTGATCGGCGACCTGGCCGACGGACTTGCCGGCGAACGTCTGCGGGTTGGCCTTGCCCTCGGCCACGGTGGCGGGGTCGTCCGGCCAGTTCGGCGTGACGGCGGCGTAGCCCGCGGCCTCGAACGCCTCGGCCCAGCGGTCCCAGCTGCCGGCCAGGAGCCAGAGGCCGTGGACGAAGACGACGGGCGGCTTGCCGGACGCGTTGGCGCGGGCGACCTGCTCGGCTTCGGTGGGGGTGACGGTGGTGGTCATGTTGATCGGTGCTCCTCGGTTCGTGGTGTGTCGCTGCGTTGAAGGCAGCTTCATCCACCGCCGGGGCCCCGACCACGGACCTACGGACGAACCGCTTTGGACCCCGCTCCAAGATCGATCGAGGCGTACTGGAGCGCCCACCAGGCCTCGAACTGCGTGACCGGGTCCTTCAGGCTGGTGCCGGTCAGCTCCTCGAACCGCGCGAGCCGGTAGCGGAGCGTGTTGGGGTGCACGAACAGCTGCTCCGCGGCGCGGTCGACGTGCAGTCCGGCGGCGAGCCAGACGCGGACGCTCTGGGCGGTCTCGGCGTTGAGCGGGTCGACGTACTTCACGCGCAGCGGCGTTCCGACCGCGTGGTCGGCGGCGATTGCCGGCAGCAGACCGAGGTCCTCGAACCGCTGGACGCCGGTGAGGCCGAAGGCGCGGGCGGTCGCCAGCGCGCGGGTCGCGGCGTCGAAGGACTCGGCGAGCTTGTCCAGCGTGCGCGGCGGCCCGGCGCCGATGACGATGGTCGCCGCGCGCGAGTGGAGCTCGGGCAGGAAGCCGGCCACGTCGTCGCCGATCAGCGCGGTCTGCCCGCGCGTGGAGCCGACGGTCTCCCCGAAGCCGGCCACGCGGCGGACCTCGGTCACGGACAGGCCGGCCGGGACGGCGGCGCGCACCGCGACGTACTCGTGGGTCGGGTCGAGGTCGATGGCGGCAGCGCGTGCCGTCAGCTCCGCCGGTGGGAGCGTCCCGAGCAGCGCGCCGCGTACGAAGTCCGAGCGGGTCTCCTGGTCGGCGCGGGCGCTGTCCAGCGCAGCGTCGTGGTGAGCGGCAGTGACGACGACCATGCCGCGGTCCGACCACGCGATCAGCGCCTGCAGGAACTCGAGCATCTGCTCCGGCGGGATGCCGTCGCGTGCGCCGATCGCCCGGGCGTGGTCCAGGACGATCTGGAAGCCGATCCGCCAGGCGAGCAGCATCTCGTCGGCGCGGACGCCGGCGGCGGCGCGGTGGCGCCCGCCGGCGGCGAGGGCCTCGAGCGCGGTGTCGTCCAGCTGCAGGCCGCGGTCGCGGGCCGAGCGCAGGATCAGGTCGAAGGAGACGCGCAGCGACGCGAGCAGCTCCTCGGGCGCGACGTCGCGGTAGACGGGGAGCGCCTCCCGGATGGCGCCGAGCGTGTCCGCCGCGATCGCGTCCGTGTCGGCCAGCACGCCGTCGATGAGGCCGGTCCACCGATCGGGCGCGCCGTCGTGCATGGCGCCTGATCCTACGCGGGCCGCCACGAGGCCATCACGACCGCTGTCCCGGTGCGGGGCGACGCGCGGAGGGTCTGGCGGGCCTGACCCCCGGGATCCTCCGAGCGTCCGGCCCGGCCGCGCTGCGTGGAGGCTCCTGCGGGCCTGACCCCCCGAATCCTCCGAGGGTGCCGCCGCCGGGGCGGCGGCGGCCGATGGCCTTCTCCCGGGCTGGGAGCCGTGCAATCCACCGCTCGCCCCGCCCGGCAGCAGCCAGTGGCATTCCACCCGGTCGGGAGCCGTGCGATCCACCACTCGCCTGCCCGCCCTGCCAGCCACCCGCCCCACGCCCCGCACCCAAGACCCAACAGCCTCGCAGCGCCCACCGCCGTCAACAGCCCGCAGTTCCCAAAGCCGCCGTCACCGGGGCAGTCTTCGGCGTCAGCGCCACCGACCCCCGACCACCGGCCCCGACCACAGCGTCCCTTCCGGACACACGACAGAGCCGACCGCACGGCCATCCGGCGCCGTCAGCCTGCGCGAAGCCCGTCAGGCCACGCGACCCGCTGCCGCCCAGTCGGCCGCGCGGGAGCGGGGGCGGCCGATCATCGCCGCCTCGCCGTCGTCCAGGATCGGCCGCTGCAGCAGCGCCGGGTGCTCGGTGAGGATCGCGACGACGGCCTCTGCGTCCAGCCCGTCGGCCTCCAGGCCCAGGCGCTCGTACTGCTTGTCGCGGCGGATCAGCGCGTCGACCGGATCGCCGGTCAGGCGGCCCGCCAGCGCCCGCAGCTCGTCGGCGTCAAGGCGCTCGGCGACCAGGAGGTACTTGCGCACGGTGACCTCGTGCCCGGCCGCCTCGAGCGCGTCGAGGGCGTGGACCGAGGTCGAGCAGTGCGGGTTGTGGAGCAGGGTGAGGGTCACCCGCGGGAGCCTACGACAGAGCCCGCGGACGACGACGCGGCGCTCAGCCGCCGAGCGTGCGCGACCAGATCTCCCCCGAGACGCGCCCGAGCGCGAGGATCTCCTTCTCGGTCGGCGGCTTCGTGGCCAGCGCCAGACGGGTGTAGGCCAGCTGATCCAGGACGCCGCCCAGCGCGTCGGCCAGGACCTTGACGTCCGACGTCTGCAGGACGCCGTGCTTCTGCAGTCGCCGCAGCCAGCGCTCGATGCGCTCGACGTATCCGCGCCGGACGTCGAGCCAGACGGCGTCCAGGCCGGGCTCGTGCATCGCGGCCAGCTCGCGCAGCACGCGCAGGACCTGGCGGTGCTCGGCGTAGACGCGGAAGAACTCCGTGTTGCGGGCGACGATCTTCTCGTGGTCGACCGAGCTGCCCTCGGTGAGCGGGCCGGTCGCGGCCAGCAGCGCCTCGAGCGGCACCTGGAGCGCCTCGAGCAGGATCGCGTCCTTGTCGGGGAAGTGCCGGTAGAAGCCGGCCTGCGACATGCCGGCGGCGGCGGTGATGTCGGCGATGCGGGTGGCTGCGTAACCGCGCTCGCCGAAACAGCCGGCGGCGGCTTCCAGCAACCGGGCGCGGGACGCCCGTCCGCGGGCGTTTCCGGTGAGCACGACGTCCGTCATCGGTGACAGCTTGACACGCGACCGCGAAGTATGCGAATGTGAATTCGCAGTCGCAAACCGCTTTGGAGGAGACGGTTCGATGGACGCAGTCGACGTGGATCTGATGCAGCTGGACCCGTTCGTCGCGGGCGAGGACGGTGAGCTGTTCCGGCGTCTGCGGGACGAGGACCCGTGCCACTGGAACGACGAGGAGGACGGTCCCGGCTTCTGGTCGCTGACGCGCTACGCGGACGTGAAAGCCGCGGGCTCGGACTGGCAGACGTTCTCCAGCGCGCAGGGCACCCAGATCCAGAGTCGGCGGGCCGAGGGGCATGGCAAGCCGTCGATCCACAACATGGATCCGCCGCGGCACAAGCCGCTCCGGGGCCTGCTGACGTCCGACTTCGCGCGTGAGCGCGTCGAGAACATGGAGCCGCGGGCCCGCGAGGTCGTCAGCGAGTACCTCGACAAGCTCGTGGCCGCCGGTGAGTGCGACCTGGTCGCCACCGCCACGATGCAGATCCCGATCCTCGTCTTCGGGACGATGCTCGGCGCGCCGAAGGAGGACGTCCATCGTCTGCTCGAGTGGACGAACGTGATGTCCGGCCAGACGGACCCGGACTACGTCGCGGACCCGAGCGTCGTGGAGCGTGTCCGGCACGAGGTCTTCGACTACTTCCACGAGCTCACCGAGCAGCGCCGCCGCGAGCCGCAGGACGACCTCATCAGCGTCCTCGTCACGGGCGAGATCGACGGCAAGCGCCTGGAGCGCGACGAGCTCGACCCGTACTACCTCGTGCTGCTCGTCGCGGGCAACGAGACGACGCGCAACATGATGACCGGCGCCGCGCTGCTCCTGCACGAGAACCCGGGGGAGTGGGCGCGCCTGAAGGCGGGCGAGGTCAAGCCGCGCCAGGCGATCGAGGAGGTCGTGCGCATGGTGTCGCCGATCGTCTGCATGCGGCGGACCGCGATGCGCGACGTCGAGCTGCACGGCAAGCAGGTCCGCGAGGGCGACAAGGTCGTGCTGTGGTTCACGTCCGCCAACCGCGACGAGCGGGTCTTCCCCGATCCGGACACGCTGATCCTCGACCGCACGCCGAACAAGCACCTCGGCTTCGGCTGGGGCCCGCACTTCTGCATCGGGTCGCACCTCGCGCGGCTCGAGGGCGAGATCCTGCTCGAGGAGCTGATCCGCCGGGACCTGCGGGTCGAGGTCACCGGCGAGCCCGAGCGCCTGCGCTCGAACTTCTTCCGCGGGATCAAGAAGCTCCCTGTCGTGGTGCGCGCATGATCGACGTCGTCGACCCGAGCACCGAGGAGGTCATCGGGCAGGTCGCTGAGGCCGGACCGGACGGCGTGAACGCCGCGGTCCGCGCGGCGCGTGATGCGTATCCGGCGTGGGCGGCGACGCCGCTGGACGAGCGCCTCGCGCTGCTGGGCGCCCTGGCGGACGGGCTCGAGGCGCGGACCGACGCCATCGGCGGATCGCTCGCCCGTGAGATGGGGATGCCGCTGGCCCAGGCGACCGCGGTCCAGGCGATGCTGCCCGTCGCAGTGCTCCGGTCGACCGTCGAGGCCGCGCGGGACTTCCCGTTCGTCGCGAGCGAGGGCGGCGCGACGATCATCCGCGAGCCGGCCGGCGTCGTGGCCGCCATCACCCCGTGGAACTTCCCGCTGCACCAGATCGCGGCGAAGGTCGCGCCTGCGCTGGCGGTCGGCTGCACCGTCGTCCTGAAGCCGAGCGAGCTCGCGCCGCTGACGATCGCGCTGCTCGAGGAGGCGGCCCGCGCGGCCGGCCTCCCGGACGGCGTGCTGAACGTCGTCCACGGCACCGGGCCGATCACCGGCGAGGCGCTCGTCCGTCACCCCGGCGTGGACGTGATCTCCCTCACCGGCTCGGTCGCTGCGGGTCGCCGTGTCGGCGCGATCGCCGGCGACGCGATCAAGCGCGCGTGCCTGGAGCTCGGCGGCAAGTCGCCGTCCGTCGTCCTCGACGACGCCGACCTCGAGGCGGCCGTCCGCCACACGGTGACCCGCTGCTGCTTCAACAGCGGGCAGGCGTGCAACGCGCCGACGCGGCTGCTGATTCCGGTGGCTCGTGCGGACGACGCCTACGCGCTCGCCGCGGAGACGGCGGCGGCGCTGACCGTCGGCCCCGCCCTCGACGCGCAGACCACGATGGGGCCGGTCATCTCCGCCGCCGCTCGCGACCGCATCCGCGTGCACATCGACGGCGCCCTCACCGCGGGGGCCCGCGCGATCCACGGCGGCAGCACGCCGCCGGACGGTGTCCCGGCGAAGGGCTTCTACGTCGCGCCGACCGTCCTGGCCGGCGTCACCGAGGACATGGCGATCCACCGCGAGGAGGTCTTCGGTCCGGTGCTGGCGATCCTGACCCACACGGGCGACGATGACGCGGTGCGCCTCGCCAACGCGACCGACTACGGGCTGTCGGCCGAGCTGTTCACGGGCGACGACGAGCGTGCCCGCGCCGTCGCCCGACGCCTGCGCGCCGGCCAGGTGAAGGTCGGCGGGGTCAGCGCACGGGACAGCCTCGGCGCCCCGTTCGGCGGCTACGGGCTCAGCGGCCTCGGCCGGGAGCTCGGGCGCTTCGGGCTCGAGGAGTTCGTCGAGACCAAGGCGGTGCTGGGTGTCTGACGTGACCGAAGCGCTCCCCGTCGTCGTCACCGGTTCCGCGTCCGGGATCGGCCGCGCCGTCGCCGAGCTGCTCGTCGCCACCGGGACCCCGGTCATCGGCCTGGACCTCCGTGCCGAGGGGCCGGACGGGGTCGACGCCCGCGCGTGCGACCTGTCGGACGGGCACGCCGTGAGGGCGATGATCGCGACGCTGCCGGACCGGCTCGGCGGCCTGGCGTCCGTCGCCGGAGTCCCCGGCACGCACACGCCGCCCGTCATCACGCTGGTGAACCTCCTCGCGCCGCGCTGCCTGGGCGCCGCGCTGGGTCCGCGGATCGCCCGTGGCGGCGCGATCGTCAACGTCGCCTCGGTGGCCGCGCAGCGCTCGACCCGGTCGGCCGGCGAGGTCGACGCGGTCCTCGACGGGACCGACGCCGAGGCCGTCGCCTGGGTGACCGCGGAGGGCCTCGACGGCACCAGCACCTACGACTTCACGAAGAAGGCCCTGCTCGCGCTGACGTGCCGGCAGGCCAAGGCCGGGCTGGACGACGGCGTCCGGGCGCTCAGCGTCTCGCCGGGGCCGACGGAGACGCCGATCCTCGGCGACTTCGAGCAGACCATGGGGGCGGACCGCATGGCCGCCGCCGCCGGGATCGTCGGCCGGCATGGCCGTCCCGACGACATGGCACCGCTGATCGCCTTCCTGCTCACGCAGGAGGCCCGCTGGGTCAACGCCGTCGACATCCGGGTCGACGGCGGTTTGTTGGGCGTCAGGTAAAGAGAGACAGGAGAGAGATCGACCATGGAAACGCTTGAGTACACGGAAGTCGGACGCGGTATCAGCGTCTTCGAGGACGACACCACGGTCGAGGGGCCGGTGGTCTTCCTCGACACCCCACAGGCGGTCATCGCCTTCGTCACCGGCGGCGACGTCGCCGACACGATCGTGCTCGCGCGTGGCGGGACCACGACGTTCCTGACGCCGGCGCTGACCGCGGGCGTGAAGGGCGTCGTCACGCTCCAGGGTCATCCGGAGAGCCACCTCGGCATCCTCTCCCGCGAGTACGGCATCCCGTGCATCATGGGCGTGACCTTCTCCAAGGGCGTGCGCTCGGCCCGCGGCGAGGTCATCCCCGCCGACGGCGTCCGCCTCCGCCTCGACATCACCACGAAGGACGGCTGCGTCCTCGCCGAGCCCGGTGCGCCCGTCGACGACACCCCGCCGCCGGAGCCCACCGACGCCGACGCCGAGGCCGCGGCGATGGCCGAGCAGATCCAGGTCCTGCTCGAGAACTTCGAGGGCCAGATCCCGCACGGCGCCGAGGGCGACAAGCAGATCCGCGCGCCGTTCACCACCGACATCCTGCAGCTGACCGACGAGAACACGCAGCGCGAGCTGACGGTCACCGAGGCCAACGAGCTGCAGCGCTACATGGCGTGGAACATCTGGGACTTCCTCGCGCTGCGCGCCACGGAGGGCGAGTCGGGCCTGATCCCGCGGCAGGAGTACGAGTGCTTCGGCTGCATCCAGCAGTGGCAGCGCTACCCGGACTTCTACCGGCTGATCCTCGACAAGGTCGGGGTCGACGGCCTGGTCGACATCGGGGCGACCGCCCGCCGCGAGCCGGCCAACAAGGTCAACCTGCTGCACGTCTGGTGTTCGGGGTTCACGCCGATGTTCGGCCGGGCGCTCCTGGGCGAGCTCGGCATCGCGTCGACGGACGATCGCGCCGAGGACTCCCGTGTCCTGCTGCAGTTCATGCGCCGCCTCTATAAGGGCCTGTGGGGCTCGGGCGACATCTTCACGTCGATGCGCGGGTACAAGGCCCCGATGCTGGACCAGGTCTGGCTCGACCGCTTCGCGCAGGACCAGGTCACGCTCGAGGACGAGTCGCGCCGCAAGCTCTTCAACACGTTCAACGCCGCGACCGAGATGCTCGGGTTCCTGCTGCACTTCGACAACCGCAGCGGGCTGAACGACACGGGCCCGTACGACCTGGGCGACGGGAAGTTCATGATCGTCCGCGACCACTTCCTGCACGACCCGATGTACCACTGGCACGACGTCGCGGACGAACTGCCGCACTGCATCACGCAGGCGATGGTGTTCGACACGGCTGGCGCGACGCTGGAGACCGCGCTGATGGACGGCGGGACGCTGTTCACCAAGCCGGGCAACTACCTCAAGCACCTGGTGTCCGCGTCGGTCTACGTGCGCGACACGTGGGACACGCCGGCGTCCGCGATCCGCCGCATCGACGAGGCGGAGATGCAGGCGATCCTCGACGTCTGCGACCCCGCCACGACGAAGCTCTACAAGCGCATCGCGGGCATGTCCAACCGCGACAAGATCAGCTGCGGCGCGCAGGTCTACTACGGCGAGTTCATCGCCGCAATCGCCCGGGCCGCCGGAGTCTGGGACGAGATGGTGAACGAGCACGACTTCTGGGAGCTCGACGAGGTCACCTCGCAGGCCTACTACCCACTCGTGCGGGACGGCCTCGGCGTGCAGCTCGTCGGCAAGCTGTTCATCACGGGGACGGGCTTCCCGCCGCTGCCGGACGGCGCCTTCGACGAGGTCCCGCTGGCGGACCTGCACCCGCTCGCGCTGCGCGGCTCGGTCGCGGATCCGCCCGGGGACATGGCCGCGCTCGCGGAGTCCGGCCTGGTCATCGAGACGCCGGCGGGCTGGATGCTGACCGAGGCCGGGACGGCGAAGCACGCGGCGCTGCTGAGCGCCGAGCTGAAGTCCCTCGACTCGGACGCGCTGGCGCCGATCTACGACCGCTTCCTGGCGGCGAACGGCCCGTTCAAGGCGCTCAACTCACGCTGGCAGTCCGCCGACGAGGACGGACGCTGGGAGCTCGTCGGCGAGCTGGCGGACATCGTCGGCCGGGTGGAGCCCGTGCTGCGCCGGACGACCGAGCAGCTGCCGCGCTTCGGTGGCTACGACGCCCGCCTGAAGGACGCCCTCGCGAAGGTCGAGGCCGGCGAGTTCGACTGGGTCACGAGCGTGAAGCTCGAGTCACTGCACACGGTCTGGATGGAGCTGCACGAGGACTACCTGCAGACGCTCGGCCGTTCCCGCGAGGAGGAGGGCTCCTACTGATGTCCGCCGTCGACTCGGGTCGCCTGACCTGGGCGTTCGACGACGCCCCGTCGGCCGACCCCGCGCTGCTCGGCGGCAAGGGCGCCGGCCTCGTGAAGATGGTCGCGCTGGAGCTGCCCGTCCCGCCGGGCTTCATCCTGGGCACGCCGTGCGGCCGGGGCTACCTGGCGGACGGCGCGCTCCCGGAGGCGCTGGTCGCGGAGATCGACGAGCGGATCGCCGCGCTGGAGGCGGGGGCAGGTCGGACGTTCGGCGACGACGCGGCGCCGCTGCTGCTGTCCGTCCGGTCGGGCGCGCCGGTGTCGATGCCGGGCATGATGGACACGATCCTGAACGTCGGGCTGACCGCGGCCGGGACCGCGGCGCTCGAGCAGTCGAGCGGCAGCGCGTCGTTCGCTGAGTCCTCGTTCGAGCGGCTGCTGCACGGCTTCGCGACGACGGTGCGCGGGATCTCCGCGGGGGTCGTCGAGGACGCGCTGCTGGACCTGCCCTCGGGCAGCGGCGCCGGCGACCGGTGCACGGCGCTGCTGGCGCTCATCGAGGCGGAGGGGGGCGCCGCGTTTCCGGACGCCCGCGGCCAGCTGCTCGAATCGGTCGAGGCCGTCTTCCGCTCGTGGAACTCGCCGCGGGCCAAGGCCTACCGGCGGCACAAGGGGATCGACGACGACATGGGGACGGCGGTCGTCGTCCAGCGGATGGTCTTCGGCAACCGGGGGGAGACGTCCGGCAGCGGCGTGTGCTTCACCCGTGACCCGGCCACCGGCGCGCCCGGCGCCTACGGCGACATCCTCTTCGACGCCCAGGGGGAGGACGTGGTCGCGGGCGAGCGGGACACGCTGCCGGTGGCGGAGCTGACCGAGCGGATGCCCGAGGTGGCTGCCGGCCTCGACGACGTCTGCACGCTGCTCGAGCGGGACGCCCGCGACCTCTGCGACATCGAGTTCACGATCGAGGAGGGGACGCTCTGGATCCTGCAGACGCGTGTCGGTCAGCGGTCGGGCCGGGCCGCGGTGCGGCTGGCCGTGGCGCTGGTGGACGAGGGGCTGATCACGCAGGAGGAGGCGCTGGCGCGCGTGACCGACGAGCAGCTGGAGGCCGCGCGTGCTCCGGTCTTCGCCGAGGAGCCGCCAGAGGGCGACGTCCTGGCGCGTGGCCTGGCCTGCTCGCCCGGGGCGATCGTCGGGGTGGCCGCGCTCACGTGCGAGTCGGCCCAGCGCCGCAGCGACGCGGGCGAGCAGGTCGTCCTCGTCCGGCCGACGACGGCGCCGGCCGACCTGCCCGGCGTGCTGGCCGCCGCGGCCGTCGTCACCGAGCGCGGCGGGCGTGCCTCGCACGCCGCGGTCGTGGCTCGCGGGCTGGAGAAGCCTGCGGTCTGCGGGACCGGGCCGACCGGTATCGCGGAGGGCGACACCGTCTCCGTCGACGGCGACCGCGGCCTGGTCGCGCGCGGTGCGCTGCCGCTGGCCGAGGCCGCCACCGACCCCCTCGTCAAGACCTTCCTGGAGTGGCACGATGCTGACCGCGGCTGACGAGTGGCACGTCCACCAGACGCCTGAGCCGATCGCGGTCTCGGGCACCGATCGCAACTTCTACGACCGCTCGTACTTCGGGGCGTTCGACGCGCCGTCGGGTCTCATGGTCGCCGTCGCGTTCGGGATGTACCCGCACCTGAACGTCGCCGACGCCCATCTCACGGTGGTGGTCGACGGGGTCCAGCACTCGCTGCACGCCTCCAAGACGCTGCACTCCGACCGCGCGACCCTGCGCGTCGGGCCAGTCGCCATCGAGATCGTCGAGCCGCTGCGGCAGCTGCGTGTCACGGTCGACGAGCACGACGGCCTGGCTGCCGACCTGACGTTCACCGGGCAGCACTTCCCGATCGAGGAGCCGCGGTTCATCTACCGCATCGGGCCGCGCACGTTCATGGACTACACGCGGCTCTCGCAGGCGACGACGGTGGCCGGCTGGGTGTCGGTCGACGGCGTCCGCACGACGCTCGGCGACGGCGTGATGGGCCTGCGCGACCGCTCGTGGGGCATCCGTCCCACCGGTGCGCCGGACCCGCAGCCCTACCTGCCGCCGCGCGAGCCGCAGTTCGCCTGGCTGTGGACGCCCGTCCGGCTGCCCGGTCGAACGCTGTTCTGGCACCTGAACGCGGACGCCGCGGGCCGCCCGTGGAACACCCGCGCGACGATCTGCCCGGACGGGTCAGGCGAGGATGGCCACGTCCACGCGCACGGGGTGATGACGCCGATCCTGCATCCAGGGACGCGGTGGGTCGCCGGCGCCGAGCTACGCGTGCAGGCCGACGACGGCACCGACCTGACGCTGTCGTACGCACCGCGCACGCACCTGGAGATGCAGGGCCTGGGCTACCGCCACCCGGTCTGGTCGCACGGCCTCGCCCACGGGGAGCTCGAGGTGGCCCGTGAGGCGATCGACCTCACGTCACCGTCCCCGGACGAGCTGCACCGCTGGCACCGGCAGGTGCTGTGCGACGTCACGGCGACGGACGCGGTCACGGGCGACGCCGAGCACGGGACCGGCGTCCTCGAGCACCTGATCATCGGGCCGTACGCCCCGCTGGGCCTGTAAGCCCGGCCGGGGTGGCAGTGTCTGTCCCCCGCAGGCTGCCGCACACCGTCCATGAGAGGAACCACCCGATGTCCAACCTGCTGATCCACACGCCCGACCAGATCACGGGGGCGTGGCTGTCGTCCGTCCTGCACGAGGACGGCCTGACCGTCACCGACACCCGCCCGATCGGCACCGGCCAGATGAGCCAGAGCCACCGGGTCACGTACGACGGCGGGCAGACCGTCGTCGTCAAGCTCGCGTCGGACGACCCGACGAGCCGCGCGACCGGTGTCGGCATGGGCGCCTACTCCCGCGAGGTGTCGTTCTACAGCGAGCTCGCGGGGCGGATCGGCGGCCCGCTGCCGGCCTGCCACCTGGCGGTCTACGACGCGGCGGACGGGTGGTTCACCCTCGTGCTCGAGGACATCGCCGGCGCCGAGCAGGGCGACCAGATCGCGGGCTGCTCCGTGGAGGACGCCGGGGTCGCGGTGCGGGCGCTGGCGCGCGTCCACGCCCCGGTCCTGGGCGACCTGCACGTGGGCACCACTGGCTGGCTGAACGTCGGCTCGCCCCTGACGCAGACGCTGCTCACTGCGCTGCTGCCCGGGTTCCTCGAGCGCTACGACGGCCGGGTCGCGGACGCGCACGCGGAGGTTGCCCGGCGGTTCGTCCCCGTGATCGACGCCTGGGCCGGCGACCTGCGCCCGCCGATGGGGCTCGTCCACGGCGACTTCCGCCTCGACAACCTGCTGTTCGCCGCCGGCGACTGCAAGGTGGTCGACTGGCAGACCGTCTCCTGGGGGCCGGCGATGTACGACGTCGCCTACTTCCTCGGGGGCGCGCTGCCGGCCGAGGTCCGCCGCGCGCACGAGGAGGCGCTGGTCCGCGCGTACGTCGACGAGCTCGGCGTTCACGGGGTCAGGAGCCTCGACTGGGACGCCTGCTGGGCCGAGTACCGCCGGCAGACCTTCGGCGGCCTGCTGATGGTGATCGCGGCGTCGATGGTCACGGTCCGGACCGACCGCGGCGACGACATGTTCATGGCCTGGTTCGCCCGCGCCGCGCAGCAGGTCCTCGACCTCGACGCGCTGTCGCTGCTGCCCGCGGTCGACGCCGGACGCCCCCAGGCGCTCCGGCCCGCCGCCACGGACGACAGCGGCCGCCACGAGCCCGGTCCCGAGCAGACGTGGAACGAGAGCTGGTACTTCGACGCGGTCAGCGACGACGGGACGCTCGGCGTCTACGTCCGGCTCGGCCGGCTGCCCAACCGCGAGGTCGCGCTCTACACGGCCGCGATCGTCGGCCCGGGTCGTCCCGCCGTGATGGTCGTGGACGACGCCGCGCCGCTGCCGGCGCAGGACGACGAGTCGCAGGTCATCGACATCGAGGGCCTGCGCGCAACGCAGCGCTGCGAGGAGCCGCTGCAGCGCTTCCGGGTGACGCTCGCCGGGGTCGGGGCGGCGCACGCGGACGAGTCCGAGCCGCTGCGCGCCGAGCCGGGAACCCCGGTGGACGTCGAGCTCGACCTGGTCTGGGAGACGGACGGCGTCCCGTACCAGTGGCGGCCGTCGACCCGCTACGAGATCCCGTGCCGCGTCAGCGGGACCGTTCGGGTGGGGGACGAGGAGATCGCGTTCGCCGGCCCGGGGCAGCGCGACCACTCGTGGGGCTCCCGCGACTGGTGGGCGGCCGACTGGATGTGGAGCGGGCTGCACCTGGAGGACGGAACGCGGACGCACACGGTGACGACTCCGGCCGCGCCGGGCATGGGCGTCGGCTACATCCAGGCCGGTGGCGAGGTGCTGGAGATCGCGACCGCGACGTCGACCGAGGTCGTGGCCGACAACGGGCTGATCACGAGCGCGACGCTCGTCACCGGTCCGGATGAGCTGGCGCTGGACGTGGAGCCGGTGGCCTTCGGCGCGCTGCGCCTGGTCGCCCCGGACGGCCGGGTGTCGCACTTCCCGCGGGCGATGGTCCGCGTTGCGGCGGCCGACGGGCGGTCGGGGGTCGGCTGGATGGAGTGGAACCGCAACCAGCCGGCCGGCGAGGGCTGAGGACGCGCCGCGGCGGTGGCCGACCGCCCGAGCGGTCAGCCGCGCTGCTCGGCCAGCGTGTGCGCGACGATCGCGTTCGCGTGGCCGTGACCTAGTCCGTGCTCGTCCTTCAGCAGTGCGACGAGCTCGGAGTGCCGTGTCAGCGTGCTGTCGCGGACGACCTGCTGCCATTCCGCGACGGGGCGGCCGTAGCGCTTCTCGATCGACGGGAAGTAGGACGCGGGTCCCTTGACCTTCGAGGTGGTGTCAGCGGCGTCGGCCATGGCGGATCTCCGGGGTGAGGGCGGAACGGTCTGCTCCGAGGACGAGGCAGGACCCGCCAACTCATCGGTGCTCGACGCAGGTCACCGCGCTGGGCCCGCCCGCCGCCGCGCCGACTCGCTGTACGCCGCGGGCCGGAAGGCGAGCACCGGGTCGCGGGTCGACGCGATGCCGTCGGTCAGGCGCGACGGGTCGAAGACGACGATGTCGCCGCCGGCCTCGGGATCGTCGATGACCTCGGTGAAGGTCAGCGTCCCCACGTCGACGCGGCGGCGCGTGTCCGGCCAGTGCTGCGAAGGGTCGTCGACCGGGTCGTCGGGGTCCGCGATCTGCGCGTCGAGGATGAAGCGGGCGGGCCACGTCCCGAGGCGCTCGCGCAGCTCCTGGGCCAGGTAGTCGTGCCCGCGGTGGCGCGCCTCCTCCTCGGAGATCCGGATCTCCGTCGCCTCCGGGCGCCAGTCGCAGCGCACGTGCTGTGCGGTCCCCTGCGCATTCGTCCAGCGCAGCGCGTGCACGGTGAAGTAGCGGCAGTTGACGTAGCTCGACACCGGGGCCAGTGCCCGCGCGTTGACCGGGAGCGAACGCGCGGCCGCCGGGTGCCGCGCGAGGAACAGCGGCAGCTTGACGTTCGACGTGCGGCCCGTGTTCGCGCGGATGAAGTCCACGAAGTGCTCGGGGGTGGGGGAGAAGAACCGCGGCACGCTCTGCGCCAGCAGGTCCGTCTCGCCGCCGCCCGGCAACGTGAAGCGGACCGCAAGTCCGCGCACGTCCGGCTTGTAGTCGGCGGACTGCGGGTCGCCGCTGCCGTTGGAGAAGCGCGCGAGCACGTCGATCTTGTCCCCCTGCAGGTGGGCTGCCCGCGAGAGCGACCTGGCCTCGGGGGTCGCCGTGAAGACACCTCTGACCCAGGTGCCCTTGGCGTGCAGGGCCCGGGCCTGCGGGTGATCGCCGAACCGCCGCTTGGCGACGTCGACGGCCTGGACTGGATCGGTCGGCACTGCGACGACGCTACCCGCAAGTGTGCGGCACCCGCGAGAGTGGTCGCGTCCGCGCTCAGACGAGGCGCAGCGTCGCGGCGGTGGCGGCCGCAGCGAGGATCACGACCAGGAACGGCGCGCGGCGCCAGATGAGCAGCGCGGCGACGCCGAGCGCGGGCAGCCGGGCGTCGACGCTGTAGCTCCCGTCGGTGCTCACGGTCTGGACGAGGATCAGCGCGGCCAGCAGCGGGACGGCTGCGAGGTCGAGGAGCGCCCGCGTCCCGTCGGGGATCGGCCGGGCGCCGATCAGCACCGGGCCCACAGCCTTGAACAGGTAGGAGACGAGCGCCAGCCCGAGGATCGCGCCCCAGGTCATGCGCGCACCGCCGCCGCCGGCCGGCCACGGTCGCGCCACGTGACGCGCGCCGCCGGGAGCAGCGCAAGGACAGCGGCGACGATCGGGATCCCGGCCGGGGTCAGCGTGATCAGCACGCACGCGATCGCGGCGCCGGTGACCGCGACCCGCGGGGCGCCGGGGCGACGGAGCTGCGGGCTGAGCAGCGCCAAAAAGGCAGCCGGGAACATCGCGTCCAGGCCCAGGTCGCGGGGGTCGCCCAGCCCCGAGCCGGCGAGCGCGCCGATCAGCGTCCCGGCGTTCCAGCAGACGAAGACGCTGACGCCGGTCGCCAGGAACGCGAAGCGCGCGTCCTCAGGGGTGTCCTGGGCGCGTGCCATCGCCGTCGATTCGTCGATGACCAGCTGTGCGCGCAGGAGCCTGCCGCCGAGCGAGCCGCGCAGGAGGGGCGCGACCGACAGGCCGTAGACCGCATTGCGCGCGGCCAGCACGAGCGCCGGGGCGAGGGCGGCTGCTGCGCCCCCGCCGCCGCTGATCACCCCGATGAACGCGAACTGGGACGCGCCGGTGAAGACCAGCAGCGACATCGCCATCGCCTGCGCGGTGCTCGCCCCGGCGGCGACGGCGAGCACCCCGAACGACACCGCGTAGAGGCCGACGGCGACCCCGACCCCGGCGGCATCGCGTGCGATCGCGCGGCGGGTGTCGCTGGCGGGCGTCGGGTCCAAGGTCCGAGGCATCCTAGGGACGCCGGGAGGACGGGCGGCGTCATCCGCCGGGGGCTTTCGCGAGCCCAACTGCCACCAGGCGTTCGGCGGAGGGCGGGCGCGCTCGGGGTCAGCCGAGCTGCTGCACGACCGACCCGCGCGCCACGAGGCGCCCGTCCGGCTCGGTCACGTGGACCTCGTTGAAGCAGATGCTGCGCCCGCGCTTGACGGCGACGGACACCGCGGTCAGATCCCTGCCGTGCGCGGCCGCCAGGTACTCGACGTTGAGCGTGATCGTCGACCCGCGCAGCGACTCCGCCGGTTCGTCGACGGCCCACGTGGACGCCATCCCGGCGGTGTCGATCAGGCTCGCGATGGCGCCGCCGTGCACGACGTCGGCCAGCGTCGGCAGGTGGCTCGCGTAGGGCAGGCGCAGCTCGGCGCGGTCGGGCTCGAGGGCGACGAGCTCGATGCCGAGGTGGCGGACCAGCGGCGATCCGGGGACGAACTCGCGCATCACGTCGATGCGGGACGGGGGAGTGGTGGGGGAGGGCATGGCGACCAGGCTCCCCGGCGGGACGACGCACCGCGATTACCTCACGGGTAAGCGGTGGCGGCGCTGCGCGTCCCCCACGTCACGCGGCGAGCGTCGCCGCGAGGGCCTGCGCGTGGTCGGCATCGAGGTCCGCGAGGGCGCGCTCGATGGTGGTGAAGAGGTCGGCGCCCGGGGCGATCGCGGCGGCGAAGCTCGAGAGGTAGAGCAGGTTCTTGAAGAACAGGACGAGCGGCTTCGGCATCCGGAAGCCGCTGCGCGCGAGGATCGCCAGCTGGCGGCCGACGGTGTCGCCCAGCCGCTGGAAGGTCACCGCACCGTCAGCGCGCTGGTCCAGGCGCGCGAGCTCCGCCGCCAGCTCGGTGACGAGCGCCGCGTGGTCGGCGTCCGGCGGGATCGCGCCGAACCGGCTCAGCGCGGCGATCTGGCCGGCCGCGTCCCCGCCGGCGAACGCCATGAGGTACGCGCCGAGGCTCTGGCACTGCGGGGTCGTCAGGCGTCCGCAGATGCCGAAGTCGACCAGCGCGAACGTCCCGTCGCGGCGGACGAGGACGTTCCCGGCGTGCAGGTCCCCGTGAAACAGCCCGTGCAGCAACGTGCTGGTCAGGACGCCGCCGATCGCGACCTGCAGCAGGCGCTCGCCGTCGACGTCCGCTCCGAGCTCCTGCGCAGCGCGGTCGTAGGGGACCCCGGCCACGTGCTCCATCACGAGCACACGCTCGGTCACCATGCCGGCGATCGGCCGCGGGACCTGGACGAAGTCGAGGCCGCAGTCCTCGTAGATGGCAGCGCTCTCGACGAGGTTCAGGGCCTCGAGGCGGAAGTCGAGCTCCTCGAGCGTCAGCTGGGCGAACAGCTCGACGAACCCCGGGAGGTTCAGGACGCCCACCGCGTCCGTCAGCCGCTCCGCCCCCGCGGCGGCCAGGGCCAGGGCGCCGATGTCCGAGCGCAGGCGGCGGCGGAGTCCGGGGCGGCGGACCTTCACGACGACCGCTGTCCCGTCCGCGAGCCACGCGCGGTGGACCTGCCCGATCGAGCCGGCCGCGAGCGCGTGCTCGTCGATCACGGCCAGGGCGTCCTCGCCGAGCTCGCGGGTGACGACGTCCAGCACCGTCTCGAACGGCAGGCGCGGCGCGTCGTCGCGGCACCAGGCGAAGGCCTCGACCCAGGCGGGCGGCAGGATGCCGTCGGCGCTGGCGATGAACTGGCCCAGCTTGATGTAGGCGGGCCCGCCGCGGCGGACGAGCCGCTGCGCGCCGGCGATCGCCCCGGGCTCGGTCCTGAGCGGCCCGGTGGCCGGCGCGCCGGCGGCGGTGGCGGCGGTCGTCAGCAGCAGGAGCGGTGCGTCCGGTGCGGCGCTCGCGATCGCCCGCCACGCGGTGCCCGCCAGCGCCCCGATGGTGTCCGTCCAGATCCGCGGACGGGCCAGCGCGGCGGCCTCGCGGGCCAGCCGCTCCCGCTCGCGCCCGAGCTCGGCGGTGTCCAGGGTCAGACCGAGAGTCGCCATATGTGACATCAAACCATGTGACATCGACTTGTGGCGTGTGAGCTGCCTCACACCCGTGCCGCCGCGCACAGCAGCTGACAACCGGCGTCCGAGCCGGTAGCGTCCCCGGTCTATGCAGCATCAGCTTCACAGCCTCGCTTTCGCCGCGGCCGCCTGAGCGCCCGCCGACACGCCCGTGCTGCGTGTCCGGCGGGTCTCCGCGTCCGTGCCCTTTCGCGAAGCCAAGTAGGAGCTCTTCTCAATGATTCCCCCCTCGTCCGGCCCCGGCCGGCGGACCGACCTCGTCCTCGAGCTGCAGCAGCTGGGTGGTGAGGACCACGACCTCATCGCGGGCCGCGTGCTTGCGCAGTACCCAGACCGGTGGCTGGTCGCCGTCGCCGGCCATGACGAACCCCTGCTGGCGCCGGCACGTGGCCGGTTGCGGCGCGGCGACGGCCTGACCCCCGTCACCGGCGACTGGGTCGCCCTTGACCCCGATGGCGCGATCGCCGCGGTGCTCGACCGCCGCGGCACCGTCGTCCGGCGGGCGGCCGGGCCGGCGGGCGGTGCGCAGGTGCTGGCGGCCAACGTCGACCTGGCGCTGGTCGTCGAGTCGCTCCCGGACCCGAACCCCCGGCGGGTCGAGCGGCTGGCGGCGCTGGCTTCGGCCGGCGGCATCCCCGCGGCGCTCCTCCTGACGAAGGCAGACCTCGATCCCGACGCCTGGCTGCGCGCGACGCCGCTGGCCAGGGAGCTGGGCCTGA
Source organism: Paraconexibacter sp. AEG42_29 (assembly GCF_040581415.1). Classification (NCBI taxonomy): domain Bacteria; kingdom Bacillati; phylum Actinomycetota; class Thermoleophilia; order Solirubrobacterales; family Paraconexibacteraceae; genus Paraconexibacter; species Paraconexibacter sp. AEG42_29. The sequence goes on from NZ_CP114014.1 coordinate 988,628, forward strand.
CGGACGCGGTCGCGGTGAGCGCCGCCGACGGGGACGGCCTCGGGACGCTGCGCTCGATGCTCGCGCCGGGGACCACCGCGGTCCTGCTGGGGCCGTCGGGCGCGGGCAAGTCGACGCTCGTCAACGCCCTCCTGGGTGAGGACCGGCAGGCGACGGGGGCCATCCGCGACCTCGACGGCCGCGGCCGGCACACGACCGTGACGCGCGAGCTGGTCGCGCTCCCGGGCGGCGCCCTGCTGATCGACACGCCCGGCATCCGCGAGGTGGGTCTCTGGGACGGCACCGGCAGCGCGTTCGCGGACATCGAGGCGGCCGCCGCCGCGTGCCGGTTCGCCGACTGCGGGCACGCCGGCGAGCCAGGGTGCGCGGTCGTGGCGACCGTCGACGTCGAGCGCGTGGCGGCGTGGCACAAGCTCGCGCGCGAGCAGGCGTGGGTCGACGACCGCAAGGCCGCGACCCGTGCGCGGGAGCAGCTGGGCCGGCAGCACGCTCAGCGCCAGCGCGTCGATCGGCGGCTGAAGGGCCACGACGGCTGACGGCCGGCGGCCGGTGGCGGGTCCGGCCCCACCGGGAGGGGGAGGCAGCGTCAGGTGTCGTCTTTCGACATGTGGTGCTGCCACCGCCGGGGGGCGCGCCAGGGGGTGGCAGCGTCAGGTGTCGTCTTCCGACACGTGGTGCTGCCACCCCTCGGGGGCGCGCCCGTCGCCGTCATCCGACCGGGACCGGGACCAGCGGCGCGTCGGTCGCCACCCGGGTGAAACGGCCGTTCACGCGCGGTGCCGGCCTGCGGTCCAGCAGGGCGTCGACCTCGGCGCTGAGCAGGCGCGGCAGGTCCACCGCGCGCGGCAGCGCGTCCGGGTCGGCGTGCAGCCCCAGGTGGAGGTCCTGGTCGTGGGACACCATGCCGACCGCCAGCCCGTGGGCGTGCCCGATCGGGACGACGGGGCAGAGCTCGTCCAGCTGCGCGCCGAACAGGCGTAGCGGGTCCCGCGGGCCGCGGACGTTCGACACCGTCAGGTTGAACGCGTGGGCGGACGCCGCCACGCGCAGCGCGGCGTCGCGCGCGGGGCCGCGTAGCAGGCCGACCCCGCGGAGCAGCGTCTGCTGCCCGTCCGCGCGGCCGGTCTGCTTGAACCGCTCGGTCTGCCGCCGGACGTCCGCCAGTCGTGCGCCGGCGCTGTCCAGGTGGAGCGGCAGCCACACCGTCACCTGCGAGATCCGGTTCCCGAGCTCGCCGTACTCCTCCGGTCGTCGCACGCTCACCGGGATCATCGCCTTCAGCGGCACGGGCTCGTGGCCGGACTCGATGGTCAGGGCACGCAGCGCCCCGGATGCGATCGCGAGGGCGACGTCGTTGATCGTCCCCCCGTGTGCGGCCCGTGCGGCGCGGACATCGGCGAGCGGGATCCGGTGGCCGACGAGGGTCCGCCGCGGCCCGTTCGCGGCGTTGACGATCGACCCCGACGGCGACGCGGGTGAAAGCAGGTCCTCGCGGACGGTGTCGACGAGCTGCCGCGCGGTGCGCAGTCCCGCCTGAGCACGGGACCGTGGGCGACGAACTGCACCGATGCCCTCGCGCACCAGCGATCGCGCGACTCCCGCGCCGTCGCCCAATGCGCCGGCAGCAGCGTTCAGGCGGCCGGGTGCAGCCGCCGGGGTCCACGGGACCGGCGCACCGTCCTCGGCGTCCGCGTCCAGGAGCAGGCCCGCGAGCAGCAACGCCGCGGTGCCGTCGGCCATCGCGTGATGCACCCGGCCGACGACCGCGACGCGCCCGTCCCCGAGCCGGGGGACGAGCACCACCTGCCAGAGCGGCCGCGTGCGGTCGAGCGGCTCGGACAGCACCGCGTCGCGCAGCCGCGCGAAGCTCTCGTCGCTGACGACGGTCTCCGCGCCGGTCAGCTCGACGATGTGCGCGTCGAGGTCGAACCGCTCGTCGTCGACCCACCGCGGCTCGCCGAGCGGGCCGAGCGGCGACGCGCTCAGCCGCTGCCGGCAGCGCGGCAGCCAGTGCAGGCGGGCGGCCGCGCGGTCGCGGAGCCCGGCGACGGTGGGACGCGCGGCTCCCGGCGCCACGGTGAAGGTGGCGCTCCAGCCGATGTGCATGTGGGCCCGGTTCGTCTCCACCTTCAGGAAGGCGGAGTCGACGGGGGTGAGTCGCTGACCGTGCGAGGTCGTGGGCATGTGGGGTGCCTCCGTCTTTCGCTGGTGTGCGGCGGGTAGCCGCGGGGCTACCGAGCGTCCCACCGTAGGAGCCGCTGTCAACGGCAGGACACCGCACGTTCACACGCAGACGGGATCCGTCGCTCACCACCGGGCGCCGTTCTCCCTGAGGAGCTGCAGCGCGCGGACCGTCAGCTGGCCGCGCCACTCGAGCGCGGCGGCCGGGGAGTAGCTCGCCCACTCCAGCGGCCAGCCGCCGTCCGGCTCCTGCTGGCCGGCGAGGCGCTCGAGCTCGTCGTCGATCAGCGCCGGTGCGATGTGTGCGCGCAGCGCGGTGCCGGGGGCCGGGACCAGGTCGAGCGGCCGCATCGCCTCGTCGGCGAGGCCACCGGCGACGGGCAGGCGACCGTCCGGCGGGATCAGCTCCGCCAGCCGTGAGAGGACGGTGGGGGCGTCCGGATGGCCGTCGTGCACGCGATCCAGAAGACGCAGCGCGAAGGCCAGCTCCAGGGCGTGGGCGTCCGGACCGAGGCGGCCGGCCGCCGCGACGCAGTAGTCGGTCGCGGTCGCGAGCCACGGGTGCGCGGCGACGGCCGGGTCGTGGTCGGCGACGCGCCACGCGGCCGTGGCGACGATCGCGGTGATCTGCAGCGAGGACGCCGCCGGATCGGCGTCGGTCCAGAACGGCGCGCACCCGGACGGGTCGGGGACGGGCAGCGCGAACGGCAGGCCCCCGTCGGGGAGCGTGACCCGGGCGAGCCAGTCGCAGAGCTCGGCCGCGCGCGGGCTGGTCGCCGGGGCAGCGTCGGCGAAGACCTCGAAGGCGTGGAGCGCCCCGCCGGGCTGGCTCGTCGCCGACCGCAGATCGGGCTCGAGCCCGCGACCGTAGCCGCCGTCGGCGCTCCGGTAGGGCTCGAGCGCGGCGAGCAACGGCGCGGCCTCGCCGTCGGGCTCGCTCAGCCGCTCGAAGCGACGCCGGTCCAGGAGGCGCCCATGGGTGGCCATGAACGCCGCCGCTGCGGGAAGGTCGATCTGCATTCCGACAGCATGCGCCACGCGCGGCAGCGTGTCTTGTCGGTTTCGGTCATCGCGCCGGGCCTCGCCGGTGACAGCAGGGCACGGCGAGTCGCGCCGCGGGCGTCAGTCGGCGCGGTCGAGCACGAGCTTCGCCGTCAGCTCGGCGTCGCCCTTGACCATGCCGAACTTGCTCCAGCCGATCCCGGCGGCCGTGCGGTCGACCGAGACCTTGGTGCTCAGGTGCAGCCGCCCGTCGTCCGACGAGGACGCCGTGACGGGGACCTCCAGGCGCAGGTTGGTGGCACGCAGCTGGAGCGTGCCGGTCGCGTGCAGGGCCCCGTCCGGCGCGGTCTGCAGGTCGGTCAGGACGAAGGTCACGGTGGGGTGGTTCTCGACGTCGAAGAAGTCCGCGGACCGCAGGTGCTTGTCCCGCGGGCCGAGCTTCGTGTCGAGGCTCGCGGCCTGGGCCACCAGCTCGCCCCTGACGTTGCCGGGGGTCGACGTCAGCGTCCCGCCGAACTCCTTGAAGGTGCCCTTGACCGGCACCAGCCCGAATCCGCCCTTCGCCTTGAACCCGAGCGTGCTGGCCGCGGGATCGACGCGCCAGGTGCCGTCGGGAACCCGGCCGGCGGTGGACGGGGATGCGGCGGTGTCGGTGCTCATCAGGTGGAACCTCTGTGTCCGGACGGCGAGCCCTGGGGCCGAGTGGCCCGCAATGTGACTCTCCCTGACCGTAGCGGCGGATAGGGTCCGGGAACGACCGGGTGCTCCCCGGCGGGGACGAAAGCTGTGACGGGGGACAGGGGAAGGCCGTTGCACCTCGGTGCAGCAGCGCAGCATGATGGCGACCATCGGACTCAGGACCGGCCGGCGACAGACCTCACGCGTGGACGCGCGCGCCGTGGACTTCGAGCGTGTCTGGCAGGAGAACCTCACCGTCGTGCACCGCTTCGTCACGCACATGGTCCGTGACGCCGTCCTCGCCGAGGACATCACCGCCACCGCCTTCGAGCGCGCGTGGCGCCACTGGGACAGCTTCGATCCCCGCCGGGGACGCCCGTCCACCTGGCTCTGCCACATCGCGCGGAACCTCGCGGTCGACTACCTGCGGCGCGCGGGGCGGACCGTCGCCACCGAGCACGACGCGCTCGACCGGCTCGCGCCCGCAAGCACCGACCGCATCTGGGAGGGGCTGCCGCCGACCATGATCGCGGCCGTCGGGCGGCTCTCCGCGGTCGAGCGCGAGATCGTGGTGATGCGCGTGCTGCTCGACTTCTCCTGCGAAGAGGCCGCGGAGGTGGTCGGGGTCTCGAAGACGGCCTGCTCGACGTACCTCTCTCGCGCGCTGCTGAAGCTGCGCGGCGGTCTTCCCGACCTGGCCCCGGCGGGGCTCTCATGACGGACGACCGGCGCCCGATCGACGACCTGCTCGCCGACGACCCCGAGGTCGCGGCGGATCTCGCCGCGGTCGACCCCGACGAGCTCGACGAGGTGCTGGCGCTGCTGCGCTCCGCGCCGGCGGCAGCGCCGTCCGCCGACCTGCGCGAGCGCGTCCAGGCGATCACGGCCAGGTCCGCCCCGGCCGCCGCTGCGGCGCCGGTGCGGTGGCGCGGGCGCCTGTGGGCCGGGGGCGGTGCGGGTGCGCTGGCGGCCGGCCTGGTCGTGGCCGTGCTGCTCAGCGGCGGCACGGACGGCACCGGTGGCGGGTCGACGGGTGGGGACCGCATCGCCTCGGGGACGGGGAAGGCGGCGTCGACGGGGACGACGTCCGCGACTCCCGGGGCGTCGGCGACGCCGGCGCCCGTGAAGCCGCAGGGCGATGCGGAGCGGAGCCGGCCGTCGCGGTCAGGGCGCTCGCCGAAGCGCGCGGCACCGGTGCCGTCCGCGCCGCTTCCCGGCGGGGCGGACAACGGCACCGGCAACGGCTCGTCCGGCGCGGGCTGCCCGACCGCGACCGCGGCCGGGTCCGGCCTCGTCGCGCTACGGGTGGGGGATGGGCGGCAGCCGGCCGTCGCGGGCACCATCGACCGCCGCCGGCTCCGAGCCGCGAGCACGCTCGGCACGGTCCGGCCGAGCGAGGTGCGCTCCGCGGCGCCGGGCCACGCGACCACGCCGACCGGATCCACACCGGGCACGGTCCGGCAGCGTCAGCTGCGCCGCGCGGCGCCGGGCCAGGCAACCACGCCGACCGAACCGACGGCGCCTCCGACGACCCCGACCGAACCGACGACTCCCCCGGCGCCCGGGCCGGCGCCGGCCCCCGCGCCGTCGCCCCCTGTGCCGGCCGAGCCGGTGCCCGCGCCGACGACCCCGCCGTCCCCGTCTCCTGCGCCTGCGCCTGCGCCTGCGCCGGGGACGACCGAGACGGCTGCCCCGGCTCCCCCGGCGACGACGACGCAGCCGGTCCAGCCGACCGCGGCACCGTCGCCGGCCGCGCCGACCACCGCCGGGGCGCCCAGGCCGGGCGCGTCGGGTGACACCGGCGCCGGCCGGCCGACCACCGCCTCCCCGCCGTTCACCGTAGGCAGCAAGGCGCCGACGCCGCTGCCGAAGCCGTCCGGTGCCGGACGTGGCCCGTCGACAGCGCGGCCGCAGGCCGCCGGGTCCTCGGCCGGCGATCGCGGTGGCCAGGGCGGCAGCGCAGCGCCGGCCACGGCCCCGGGCTGCTGACAGCGGCACGGGCGCGTCGTGCTCGTGGGCCCGAAGGCCCGCGCGGCGCCGGCAGGCGCGGTCGATGTGCCACCACGTGCGCGGGTGGCGTGTGGTGGCACATCGAGCACCGTCGCTGTCGACCGTGCGGCCCCGGCGGACCGCCGCGAGCGCGCCGGCGCGGCCGGGTACGGTTGGCCGGTGCACCATCCTGAGCGGCAGAACCGGCGGCGATGGGCGGCCGCCACCGTCGGCGGTGCCCTCGCGGCGACCGCGTCGTGGCTGGTGGCGATGGTCGGCGTGCGCTGGCTGCGCGCGGCCCTCGACGGCGCGCGGTTCGCGGTCCGCCTCGTGACGCTGACCGCCTACCGCCGGTGCCCGGACTGCTTCCGGGTCCTGCGGCAGGAGGCCACCGTCTGCCGGTCCTGCGGGTCCCGCACCCGCCGCTGAGACCCGGCGACCGGGGCTCGATGGGGCCGGCCAGTGACGCTCCGGGTCCGTCAGGTGAGCGCCGTCAGGCGGTCGGCTTCGCGCTCAGCGCGGACGCGATCTCGGCGAGCTGGGCCTCGATCGCGGTCAGGCGTGCCTCGAGCTTCGCGGTGCCGCCGGCGTGCTCGATGCGGTCGAGGACGTCCTCGACGCCCTCCAGACGCTGGGCGACGGAGCGGACGCGACGGGTCAGGCGCTCGATGTCCGCGGCGCTCGGCAGGTTCAGGCCGCTGAGGGTCAGCTCCTGGGCCGCGACGGCACGCTCGCGGAACTCCATGACGCGGGTGATCGAGCCGGTGACGAGCGGGTTCTCGAGCAGTTCCTTGGCGATGCTGCCGGCGGCGTTCTGGGCGGAGGAGGACAGGTCGGGCATGCGGTGACTCCGGGGAAGATGGTGGACGTCGTTGCTGTGGGTACCCAGGCTACGGCTCGAGGTGACATCCGTGTCACCGAACCGGCGCGTCGCGCGCAGCACCCCGCGACGCAGGATTCGTCCGCCGCGCGGCAAACAACCACCGGATGGCCGCGCGTCGGCACCCCACCGAGGATCCGGGCCCGGCGCCCCGCACCCGCCTGCGCCGCCTGGGGCCCGCGTTCTGCTTCGGCATCCTCCTCGGGCTGGTCATCACCGGGCTGACCTTCGCCGGGAGCATCGTGCAGCAGGACGATCGCGACGCCGCCGGGGCCGGTCTCGGCGTCGCGGCAGCCACCGGTGCCGTCAACCCGCCGGTGACCGTCCCGCCGGCCACCGTCCCGCCGGCCACCGTCCCGCCGGCGACCGGCCCAGGTGTCACCCCCGGCGCCGCGCCGCAGGGCACCACGTCCGCCAGACCGGCCACCTCGCCGGCCGCGGCCGGCGACGCGATCACCGTCGCCTGGGCCGGGGACATCGTCCTGGGCTCGCAGTACGGCCTGCCTCCCGACCGCGCGCGCCGGGTCTTCGCCGGCGTCGCCCCGGTGCTCCGCGACGCCGACCTCACGATCGGCAACTACGAGGGGACCTTCGGCCGCGGCGGCAGCTCTAAGTGCGGCGCTTCGCCGAGCGGGATGTGCTTCGCCTTCCAGGCCCCGCCCGAGAACGCGGCCGCCCTCGAAGCCGCCGGCTTCGACGTCATGAACCTCGCCAACAACCACGCGCTCGACTACGGCGAGTCCGGCCTGCACCAGACCATCCAGGCGCTGGACCGGGTCCACGTCAAGCACGCCGGCCTCCCGGGCTCGGTCACGACGGTCCGGGTCAAGGGGCGCCGCGTGGCGATCATCGGGTTCGCGCCGTACAAGTGGGCGACGTCGCTGACCGACATCCCCGCCGCCCGCGCGCTCGTCACCCGCGCGGCCCGCCGGTCGGACCTCGTGATCGTCCTGATCCACGCCGGCGCCGAGGGGTCCGACAAGACGCACACCCCCCGCGGCACCGAGACGGCCTTCGGCGAGGACCGCGGCGACTCCCGCGCCTTCGCGCAGGCGGTCGTCGAGGGCGGCGCCGACCTGGTCCTGGGCTCCGGGCCGCACGTGCTGCGCGGCATGGAGCGGATCCACGACCGCGTCGTCGCCTACTCGCTCGGCAACTTCGCGGGCCATACGAACTTCGGGATGGGCGGCGTGCTGTCCAGCAGCGGGATCCTGCGCGTGAAGCTCGGCCCCACCGGGCGCGCGCTGTCGGGCAAGCTGACCTCGGTGGTCCTCACGGGTCCGGGGACGCCGACGCTCGACCCGTCGGGGGCGAGCGCCCGCCTGGTCGGCCGGCTCTCCCGCGAGGACTTCGGCCACCGCCGCGTCCCGCTCGACGCCGAGGGTCGCTTCGGACAGGCCCGCCGGGACGCGCTGCGGTCCGCCCGCGCACGGCGCGCCGCGGCCGACTGACTCCCGACGCGGCGATCGCTCACGAGCTTGGGTCCCCCGTCCGCGTATGCGAGACACAGGACCCAAGCTCCGGGCCTCAGCGGACCTCAGCCCAGGGGGACGACGTCCAGCAGGGCCCACGCGCTCGCCGCGATCCGCTCCGGCGGGTACGCCGCGTCGTCGAGCGTCAGCCGCGCGAGCTCCTCGCCGACGCTGAGCAGCATCCGCGCGACGATGTCGACGTCGATGCCCGCGGTCTCCGCGCTGATCCCCGCCAGGCCCCACTGCACCAGCGGCTCCAGGCGCTCCGCGAGGACCGCCCGCCTGCGGCTGACCAGCTTCTGGACGACGAGCGGCGCGCTCTCCGGCCGCTGCAGGACGACCCGGTAGGTGAGCGGGGCCTGCGTCACCGCGGTCAGGAACCGCGCGAGCGTCAGGGCCAGCAGCTCGGGCGCCGTGTGGCCCGCAGGGTCGTCCGGCAGGAGCGCGTCGAGCGTCTCGCGGGTGCGGATCTCCTCGCGGCGCAGCAGCGCCAGGAGCAGCAGGTTCACGTTCGCGAAGCTGCGGTAGACGATCGCGCGGTTGACGCCGGCACGGCGGGCGACGGCCTCCATGTTGAGGGCGTCGAAGCCCTCCTCGGCGAGCAGCGCCAGCGTCACGTCGAGCAGCTGCTCGCGGCGCTGGGCGCGCGGCATCCGCCCGGCGCCGGCGCTCGCCGCGGCCGCGACCGCGTCCGGGGCCGTCTCGCCCGGCCGGCCGTCGGCCAGGGCCGGCGCAGGGGCCGCGGCCAGTGCGACCAGCGCCGGCGGCGGTGGGGTCCCGCGCGGGCTCCCGGCCGGCACCAGGGCCAGCCCGTCGCGCGCGATGGACGCCAGCCGCGCGGGCGGGTAGCGCCGCGGGTGCAGCAGCATCAGGCGCGCGGCGTCCTCGCCGGCGGCCACGATCAGCCGGGCGAACAGCTCGTGGTCGAGACCCAGCGGACCGCCGCGCCGGGCGACCCCCCAGTCCAGCAGCGCCGTGATGCGGGCCGCGATCAGGCGGCGGGTGCGGGCGATCCGCTCCCGCAGGCCAGGGGATGACCCGCGCGGCGGCATCAGCACCAGGCGCCACGTCCGCGGGTTCGCGCGGACCGCCTCCAGGAAGGCGGCGACGCCGTCGACGAGGAACTGCTCGGGCTCGACGTCGTCCCCCGGGTCGCCGCCGACGATCGCCAGCAGCGGGCCGAGCGCGGCCTCCTCCTCGCGGTCCAGGAGTGCGACGAGCAGGCCGTCCAGGTCCCCGAAGAGATCGTAGATCACCGGTCGCGTGACCCCCGCGCGCCGGGCCACGGCCTCGACGCTGACGGCATCGAAGCCGTCGTCGGTGATCACGTCGAGGGCGGCGTCGAGCAGCTCGCGGCGCCGCTCCTCGGGCGGGAGCCGGCGGGTGCGCGCGCGTGGGGGCGTGGCGGCCACGTCTCCAGCGTGGCAGGTCGGGCGGGCGGTCCGCGGACCCGCGGAGGCACACGCGTGAAACCGACGGCACCAACCTGTGTAACACTGCCGTAGCTACACCACCGTTACAAGCGTGGGCGGAGCCTCAAAGCGCACCGCCCGCGAATCGATCCGAGAAGCCGGAGATCCGATGAGCACCTTCCTTGCCGCCGCTGAAGCGGTCACCGCCGCCGGGGCCAAGCCCGCCGGTGGCGCGCCGATCCGCGACATCCTCGTCGTGGGCGTCGGCACCAACGTCCTCACCGTGCTGCTGATCGCGCTGATCGTGGCCTACCGCCGCGGCGGCGCGCCGCGCTTCCGCCGCTTCGAGTCCGCGGTCGAGCGGGCTGTCGGCCTGCCCGGCTGGGCCGCGATCCCGGGCTTCGGCGCCATCGGCTTCGCGCTCCTGACCATCTGGGGGGCGACCTGGGACATCGGGCTGCACATCGACGTCGGCCGCGACGAGGGCCCGCTCGGGACCGCCGCTCATTACCCGTTGCTGTTCGGCCTCTTCGGCATGTTCCTGATGGGCGTCCTGTCGATCGGGCTCGCGCCCAGGGACCCCGCGAAGTCGAGCGTCGTCGCCTTCCGCATGCCCGGAGTGGGGACCGTCCCCGCCGCCGGCGCGCTGCTCGCGTCGGCCTCCGCGTTCGCGATGGCCGGCTTCCCGCTCGACGACGTCTGGCACCGGATCTTCGGCCAGGACGTCACGCTCTGGGGCCCGACCCACACGATGTTCATCGGCGGCGTGCTGGCTGCCGGGGCGGGCGCAGCGCTGCTGCTCGCGGAGGGCGCGCGCGCCTCCGGGTCCGAGCCGTTCCGCGGCCGCGGCGTCCTGCGCCGCCCGGTCGCCGCCGTCCTCGCCGGCATCTTCCTGTACCTCTGGACCGCCGCCATGCACGAGTTCAACTGGGGCGTGCCGCAGTACCGCGAGCTCTGGCAGCCGCTGCTGCTGGCCTTCGGGGGGGCGCAGGCGCTCGTCCTGGCTCGCGTGCTGGGCGGTCGCGGCGGGACGCTGGCCGCGCTGGGCATCTGGCTGCCGATGCAGCTCGCCATGGTGCTCGCGATCGGCGGCCCGCTGGAGACCACGGCCCCCGCGATGCCGCTGTTCATCGCGGAGGCGCTGATCATCGAGGCGATCGCCGCCCGTCGCTGGAACGACCCGGTGCGCTTCGGCGCGGCCTGCGGCGTCGGCGTCGGCACGCTCGGCCTGGCGGCCAACTACGGGTGGTCGCACGTCGTGATGCCCCTGCCGTGGCAGCCGTCGCTGCTGACCGAGGCGATCCCGGTCGCGATCGCCGCGGGCGTCGCGGGCGGTGTCCTCGGTGCGCTCATGGCGCAGGCGCTGCTCGGCAACCTGCCGTCCGGCCGGCGTCCGCTCGCCATCGCGGTGCTCGCGTCCGTCGTCGCCGTCGGGCTCGGCGTGAACGCCGCGATCACGGAGGCGCCGAGCGGCGTCACCGGGACGGTCGCGCTCAGCAACGAGCGCGAGGCGGTGACCGCCGGCGGTGACCGGACGACCGTCGCCGACCTCACCTTCAGCACCAATCGACCCGACCTGACGACCGACGCCGACTGGGTCTACGTCCTCGGCTGGCAGGGCGGGGGTCGCTACCTGAACCGCCTGAAGGCGGTCGGCGACGGCGTGTTCCGGACCACCGAGCCGGTCCCGGTCGGCGGCGAGTGGAAGTCGTTCGTCCGCGTCGCGAAGGGCCGGGTCATGCTGTCCGCCCCCGTCCGCATGCCGGCTGATGCCGCCGTCGACTTCGCCGGTTTCGCAGCGCCCGCGGTCGGGACGACGGCCACGCGCACGATGCTCCGCGACACGAAGCTGATGCAGATCGAGCGCAAGGAGGACGGACCGACGTGGGCCTGGATGCCGGCGATGCTGCTCGTGCTCGGGCTCGACCTCTCGCTGTGGGTCTTCATGGCCTTCATCAGCGTGCGGATCGGCCGCATGGCCGGCCGTCCGGGAACGATCGACACGCCGCGCGGCCTGCTCGTCGATCAGGCCGACCGGGCGCTCGACGCCGCCCGCCGCCGGATCCCGACCCGGGCCTGACCCGCGCTTCGTCCCGAACGGGAAGGGCCTGACAACGGCCCTTCCCGGGAGCAAGCGGTCGCGTACCCTCGCCGGCGTGAGCGAGCAGCTGAGCGGTGCGGCCCTGGTCGTCCTCCGGGACGGTGACTACGCGCAGCTCCGCGAGCTGCTGAAGGTGGCGGTCAAGGAGCTGATCGCGGCCGACGTCTTCCGCGTGCAGCGCGTCGACGGCCGCGGACGGCGGCGCAAGGAGCAGCTGCTGCTCGTCCCCGGCTCGGGGTCGGTGCCCGTGCAGCAGCCGCTGCCGCTCGTGTACGGCCTGATCCTCCGGGTCCCCGCGACGGCGGCCGACGGCACCACCGACGGGCGCGAGCTCAGCGCCGTGGCCAAGTCGCTGGCGCGGTCACCCGAGGGCCGGACGCTCGTCAAGGAGCTGCTGGCGGTCCTGGCCACGGCCGGCTACTTCACACGCGAGGAGCGCCGGACGCTGGGCGTGTTCCGGCGCGTCCGGCATCACCGGACCGCCGGTGGCGAGCGTGCCCTCGAGCAGTGGGACGACGAGCGCACGGCGGCGCGGTCGCGCCGGACGGCGCATGCAGGAGCGGCCGACACGGGTGGGAGCTTCGACCACTCGTTCGACAGCTCCTTCGACAGCTCGTTCGACTCGAGCTTCGACTCCGGCTTCGACAGCGGAGGAGGGGACGGAGGCAGCGACAGCGGAGGTGGCTGCGGCGGCGGCGGGGACTGACGGACGTCAGTTGATGGGCGGCGTCACGGCCGCGGGGGTGAACGGCAGGTCGACCGACGACTCCGGGGGCGTCGCCGGCTGGGTCAGGGCGCCGAGCGGTGAACGGGCGATGACGTCGTCGCCGGCCGCGGAGTACATCCCGAACCCGATGACGCCGCAGGCGAGCAGCAGGCTGAACGCGACCACCAGGAAGTGCAGCCCGTCACGGCTGCTCGCGTCGACCGGGCGCTTCGCCGTCGACGGGTTGCGGTCGATCCACGATGCGGCCGGCACCCCCGCCCTGAGCGGCGTGCCCGTGCAGGCGGCAGCGACCGCGTGGCCGGTGGCGGCTGCGGCGGACGGGGCCGCCGGCCGCCGCGGGCGTGCGGCCGGCCGCGGGACCAGCGGGGCGGGGGCCGGGATCACGACCGATCCGGAAGGCGGCCGGACGACGGCGGGGCGCGTGCCGGCACCCCGCGTGGCGGCCCGATGCGCAGCGCCGAGCTCGGTGGCGGAGGCCCGGCGGGGTGATCCGGCGACGGTGTCCATGTCGTCTCAACGGTGGTCGCGTCCCCGTCTTACGCAGGTAGGTCGAGAATATTTCCTTCGCCGCTCAAGACGTCGAGTCGAACGGCCGATCGCGCGCGCGAGAGACCGCGCACCGCGCCCCTCAACGTCCCGCGCCGCCTCCGCGGGCTGCGTCCCCGCGGCGGACCGCGTCCGCCAGCGCCTGCCACGGCGCCGGGTCCCACCAGCGTGTCGCCAGACCCGACGGGGACGGCAGGACCCAGGCCTCGGTGCCCGCGAACGCCGCCGGCGAACGACCATGGGCCGCTTCCCGCCCCAGCGCCGCCCGGCCGGCCGTCAGGCTGGTGAACGCGACCACGGCCGGCCGGTGCGCCACCACGGCGGCGACCAGCCGCGGGACGTCGAACGGGTCGCGGCCGAGCGCCGAGTCCGCTCCGCTGCGGGTCTTGCACAGGTCGGTGAGCCCGATGCCGGCGGACAGCAGCAGCGCTGCGCCCTCGGTCGGTGCGTAGCGGTGCGGCGTCAGCCCGACCGCGTGGAGCGTCGGCCAGAACCGGTTGCCCGGACCGGCGTAGTAGGCGCCGACCCGCGCTGAGACGGCCCCCGCCGCCGTGCCGCAGAAGACGAGCCGCAGGCCCGGGGCCAGGTGGTCGGGGAGGATCACCGGCCATCTGTCGTCGCCGCGGGCACGGCATCGATCCTACGCGCGAACCCCGAGCCAGAACACCAACAACAAAACGGGTGCTCGGTAAGTTACACTCCAGGTCATGGCCACGACATTGCCCTCCGCCAACAAGCGGACGATCTTCGACTCCGAGCACGACGACCTGCGCGAGAGCTACGCGAAGTTCCTCCAGAAGGAGGTCGTCCCGAACTACGACGAGTGGAACAAGGCGCAGCTCGTCGGGCGCGAGCTGTTCACGAAGTCCGCCGAGCACGGGTTCCTCGCGATGGAGATCCCGGAGGAGTACGGCGGACCGGGCGTCGAGGACTGGCGCTTCAACGTCGTCCTCGCCGAGGAGGCCGTCAAGGCCGGGGTCGGCGACGCGATGGCCGGACCGCTCCTGCACAGCGACGTGGTCCTCCCCTACATCATGGCCTCGGCCAACGACGAGCAGAAGGCGCGCTGGCTGCCGGGTATCGCGTCCGGCGAGCAGGTCCTCGCGATCGCGATGACCGAGCCCGGCACCGGGTCCGACCTGGCCGGCATCAAGACGAGCGCCAAGCGCGTCGGCGACACCTACGTGATCAACGGCGGCAAGACGTTCATCACCAACGGCATCAACGCCGACCTCGTCGTCGTCGCGGCCCGCACCAGCGACGACAAGCACGGCGGCCTGTCGATGTTCGTCCTCGAGCGCGGGATGGAGGGCTTCACCCGCGGCACGCAGATCGAGAAGCTCGGGCAGCACGCGTCCGACACGGCCGAGCTCTTCTTCGACGACGTCGTCGTCCCGGCCGAGAACCTGCTCGGCGCCGAGGGCACCGGGTTCTTCCAGCTCGTGAACCGGCTCGTCCCCGAGCGCCTGGTGCTCGCGGTCAGCTCGACCGCCGGCTGCGAGAGCGCGTTCGCGATGACGCTCGAGTACATCAAGGAGCGCAAGGCGTTCGGCAAGCCGATCGGGTCGTTCCAGAACTCGCGCTTCCAGATGGCGGAGCTGCGGACGAAGATCGAGCTCACGCGGTGCTTCGTCGACCGCTGCATCGAGCGGTACGTCGCGGGCACCTGCACGGTGGAGGAGGCCGCCATGGCCAAGTACTGGTCGACCGACCTGCTCTGCGAGGTCACCGACGTCGGGGTGCAGCTCCACGGCGGCTACGGCTACACGATGGAGTACCCGATCGGGAAGGCCTGGGTCGACGCCCGCATCGGCCGCATCTACGCCGGCACCAACGAGATCATGAAGGAGCTCATCGGCCGCACGATGGGCCTCTGAGCAACGGGCCGCGGACGGCCCGCCGGCCGTCCGCGCGCCCACGGCTACGCTCAACGCATGAGCACGCCGCAGCAGCCGGTCGGGTCGGGGTTCGGGTACCGCAGCACAGCGGCGGAGGTGGTCGACGGCGTCGACCTGACCGGCCGCCTGGCGATCGTGACCGGCGGCTACTCGGGGCTCGGGCTCGAGACGGTCCGCGCGCTCGCGGGCGCCGGCGCACAGGTCGTCGTCCCGGCGCGTCGGCCCGTGGCCGCCCAGGAGGCCCTCGCCGACATCCCGGGTACGGAGGTCGACGAGCTGGACCTCGCGGACCTGCTCAGCGTCGCCGCGTTCGCCGGCCGCTTCGTGGCCTCCGGCCGCAGCCTCGACATCCTCATCAACAACGCGGCGGTCATGGCCTGCCCGGAGACACGGGTCGGGCCGGACGGCTGGGAGGCCCAGCTGGCGACGAACCACCTCGGCCACTTCGCGCTCGCCGCCGGGCTCTGGCCGGCGCTGATCGCCGGCAACGGCGCCCGGGTCGTCGCGCTCTCGTCCACCGGGCACAAGCTGAGCGCGATTCGCTTCGACGACCTGCAGTTCGCCACCGGGTACGACAAGTGGCAGGCGTACGGTCAGGCCAAGACGGCGAACAGCCTCTTCGCGGTCGAGCTCGACGCGCGCGGACAGGCGTCCGGGGTGCGCGCGTTCGCCGTCCATCCCGGCGGGATCATGACCCCGCTCCAGCGTCACCTGGGCCGCGAGGAGATGATCGCCAGCGGCTGGATGGACAGCGACGGCAACGTCAGCGAGCGCTTCAAGACCGTCGAGCAGGGGGCCGCGACGTCGGTGTGGGCCGCGACTGCTCCGCGGCTGCAGGGCCTTGGGGGCGTCTACTGCGAGAACTGCGAGGTCGCCGAGCGGACCGTCCCGGGTGCTGAGGACGCACGTATCCGCGGGGTCGACGCCCACGCGGTCGACCCCGACGACGCCGCCCGGCTGTGGGCGGTGTCGGCGCAGCTGACCGGCGTCGACCCGTTCGCCGCGGCCTGACGCGGAGCCGGCACCGTGGCCCGCGAGTACGACGAGATCACCGATCACCAGCGGGCGTGGATCGCCGAGCAGCCGCTGTTCTTCGTGGGGACGGCGCCGCTCGCGGGGGACGGACACGTCAACGTGTCGCCGAAGGGGCCGATCGGGTCGCTCGCAGTGCTCGGTCCGCGAACGGTCGCCTACCTGGACATCGTCGGCAGCGGCGCCGAGACGATCGCGCACCTGCGGGAGAACGGCCGCATCGTGGTCATGCTGTGCGCGTTCGCCGGTCCACCGCGGATCCTGCGCCTCCACGGCACCGGGGCGGTGCTGATGGCCGGCACCGAGGGGTACGACGAGCTGCTCGCCACCGCGGGCTTCGACGATCCGTCCGTCCCCGAGAGCCGCCGCGCGATCGTGCGGGTGACGGTCGACCGGATCGCCGACGCGTGCGGGTACGGCGTCCCGCTGATGGAGCACGTGGGGGAGCGGCAGCACGCGGTGGCCTGGGCCGAGAAGAAGCTGCGCGGCGGCGGGACCGCCGCGATCGACGCGTACGTCGCGGAGAAGAACGCGCGCTCGATCGACGGGCTGCCGGCGATCGATGTCTGACCCGCTCACCGGCCTGTCCCGCTTCCGCCCCCAGGGACAGCGGCAGGCCCACCGCCGCTTCAGGCTGCGCTGTCGCCGGCCCGGAACATCCGCTCGAGCTCGGTGCGCATCGCGGGCCAGGCGCTCGGGCGAGGCTGCTCGCGTGGCTCGAAGGCGTCGCCGAGCGCGAGGCCGCGCATGGCGCTCAGCGCGATGTTCAGCCGCGACTCCCAACCCGGGACCTTGATGAGGTCGCCGCCGAGGTTCGCCGCCTCGGCCATGATCTGGCGGCGCATGTCCTTCTCCACCGGGACGAGCCGGTCGTAGAGCTCGGGGTCGTCCGCGGCGGCGATCCACAGCTTCACGAAGATCCGGAAGATCGGCCCGGAGAGGTCCTGCCACAGCAGGTCGAGCAGCGCGACCGTCCGGTGGGCCGGGTCGGTCGGCAGGCTGCGCGCCTTGGCCGCCGTCTCGCTGATGCGCTGCGCGGCGAGCCGCTCGACGGCGGCGCCGACCAGGTCGACGCGATACGGGAAGTGATGCGTCTGCGCGCCCTGGGACACCCCCGCCAGCTCGGTGACCCGGCGGGTCGTGGTCGCCGCGTAGCCGACGTCCAGCACGCTCTGGATCGTCGCGTCGAGGAGCTTGCCCCGTGTCTCGGCGGTGCGCTCCTCCTGGGTCCTGCGGACGTGCGGTGTGGCCACCGCGCCGATGCTATTGGAGCGGCGACCGGCACCGCCCGGCGTCCGCGCTGCCGTGGACATCCGCGGCCGCCGACTATTCCCGCGGCGCCGTGCCGGGCTCGAGCTCCGGCGTCGCGGGCCCGGCGGCGACCCCGGTGCGCTCGACGTACTCGAGCCGCTTGCCGTGGTCGAAGTCGAGCATCGCGCGGTCGGCCTTGGTGGCACGCATGAGCGCCTCGCGCGCCGGGCGCGGCAGCAGGACGTTCGCCTTGCTCAGCGGCCCCATGACACGCGGGACGAACACGTCGAAGCGCCCCGAGGTGATCGACTCGATGACCGCGGCGGCGACGTCCTCCGGCTCGACGTTCTTGACGCCGCGGGCCGGATCGACGCCGCTCGTGAGCTCGGTGTTGACGATGGCGGGCATGACGAGGCTGAAGCCGACGCCGCGGCCGCGGAACTCGAGGCGGACCGCCTCGGTGATCCCGACGACCGCGTGCTTGGTCCCGCAGTAGCTCGCGGCGCCCGGGAAGCCGCCCTTGCCGGCGGCGGAGGCGACGTTGACGATGTGGCCACGCCCGCGCGCGAGCATCCCGGGAAGCGCGGCCTTCATCCCGAACAGGACGCCGTCGACGTTGACCGCGAACTGCTTGCGGGCGGTCGCGTCGCTCTCCTCGAGGAACGGGCCGATCGGCATGATGCCCGCGTTGTTGACGAGCACGTCGAGCGGACCGAGCGCGTCCTCGACCGCCGCGACGAACCCGTCGACCGACGCGCGGTCGGTCACGTCCAGCGGCAGGCCGATGGCGCCCCCGCCGACCTGTGCCGCGGCCTGCCCCGCGAGCGCGGCGTCGAGGTCGCCGATGGCGACGCGCGCGCCCTGGGCGGCGAAGGCGCGGGCCGTCGCAAGGCCGATGCCGCGCGCCGCGCCGGTGATGGCGACGGTCGCGCCGGGAAGGGTGACGGGGGTCATGGGCGGAAGGGTACCGCGCAAAGAGAGCACTCGTTCGGTAACTGGTCGGGGCCTGACCGCGGCGCTACGGTGAACCGCATGTCCGCTCCCGCCTCCTCTGCTCTCGACGTCCACCCGCTCTGCCTCGGCGGCAATGTCTTCGGCTGGACCGCCGACGACGCTGCGTCGTTCGCGGTGCTCGACCGCTACACCGGCGCCGGCGGCAACTTCGTCGACACCGCCGACGTCTACTCAGCCTGGGTCCCCGGCCACGAGGGCGGGGAGTCGGAGGCCGTGATCGGCCGCTGGCTCGCGCAGCGCGGCGGAGCGGACGGGGTGCAGATCGCGACGAAGGTCGGCATGAACGCGGCGTCCGGGTTCCACAACCTCAAGCCGGAGACGGTCACCGCGGCCTGCGACGCCTCGCTGGAGCGCCTGGGCGTCGAGCGGATCGATCTGTACTACGCCCACCGCGACGACACCGACGTCCCGCTCGAGGAGAGCCTCGGCGCGTTCGACGCACTCGTCAAGGCCGGCAAGGTCGCGCACATCGGCGTGTCCAACGTCCCGCCGGACCGGCTGCGTGAGATGGTCGCGGTGACGAAGGCCGAGGGCTACGCGCCGATCGCCGCGCTGCAGCCCGCCTACAACCTGCTCGATCGGGCGGGATTCGAGGACGAGCTGCAGGCGATCTGCGCCGAGAACGACATCGCGTGCGTGCCGTACTACGGCCTGGCCATGGGCTTCCTGACCGGGAAGTACACGCAGGAGTCGGTCGCGGCGGACATCGACTCGCCGCGCGCGAAGGGCGCGATCAAGACCTACGCCGGCAACGAACGCACCTGGGTCACCCTGGATGCGCTGCGCGTGATCGCGGCCGAGCGGTCGGTCCCGGTCGCCGCGGTCGCGCTCGCCTGGCTGCACGGGCGTGACACGGTCCTGGCGCCGATCGCCAGCGCCCGGACCGTCGAGCAGCTCGACGACCTGCTGCCCTTCGTCGGGCTCGAGCTGACGGCCGACGAGGTCGCGGCGCTGGACGCCGCGTCCGCGGCCTGACCCCGTCCGGAGTCCCAGCGGACCCGGGTTCACCGGTCCGCCACACCGGGGGCGGCGGGCGCACTACGGTTCCGCTGTGGATCTCGACCGTCGCGAACTGCTGAGGACCGGGGCGCTCGGCGCGGGCGCCGTCCTCCTGGGCGGCGGGGGCCTGGGCGCGCTCGGGCGGCTTGCGTCCGGGGCAGAGGCCGCGGCCGCCGTCCCGAACGTCCTCAGCGGCGGCCTGATCCCCGAGGTCGTCACCGTCACCGAGCGCGCGTTCCAGGCGTGGTGGCTGACCGACACGCCGCAGGACACGACCGTCGTCCTGCGCGCCCCCGGCAAGGCACCCGAGACGCGGGTGCTCGAACGCGACAAGCTCGTCCACGTGGCGACGGTCGACGGCCTGCAGCCCGGGACGCGGTACCGCTACGAGCTCCGGTCGGGCGGGCGGACGATCCCCACGACGCTGCTCCACACGGGGACCGTCACGACGCTCACGCCGCCGCCGGGCCGGCTGCTGGCGACCGTGGCGCTGATGAACGACCTCCACATCGGGGAGGGCTGCTCCGGCACGATCCAGACGATCGCCGGCCAGTCGTTCCCGCCGTGCAACAGCGGGGACCGGTACGCGATCCGCATGACGTCGGCCGCGATCCGCGCGCTGCGGACGGTCCGCCCCAAGGTCGACTTCGTGTTCGCCAACGGCGACATCACCGCGGAGGCCCGGCCCGGTGAGATGAAGACCGTGTTCGGCATCCTGCGCCGCGCCCGGATCCCGTTCGACGTGACGCGCGGCAACCACGACCGGCGGCATCGGGACAGCTGCCTGGCGGGCGACAACGACTGCTTCCGTGAGTACGCCGCCCCGAACAGCCCCCTCGGCGAGCACGCGTACCACTGGGCCCGCGACATCGCCCCCGGGGTGACGGCGATCGGCCTGGACTCATGCGACCCGGAGACAGGGAACGGCCGCCTGGACCGCGGCGGCCAGCTCGAGTTCCTCGAGGCGGAGCTGCGGCGCACGGCGGCGGCCGGGCGCCGGGTCCTGCTGGGGTTCCACCACCCGGTGACGCTGTACCAGGAGCTCACGGTCCTGCCGCCGGTGCTGTTCGGGGTCTCGCCGATCCTCGGCGGGCAGGACGCGCTCGACGTGATCGCCCGGCACGACCATGTATCCCTCGTGGTCCACGGCCACACCCACCGCAACTACGTCGGCTACGACGGGCGGTCCGGCTACCGCACGCCGTTCCTGGAGAACGGCGCGGTCAAGGAGTACCCCGGCGGGTTCGGGCTGCTGCGCTTCTACGAGGGTGGCGTGCTGCGGACGTTCCACCGCGTCGCTGAGCCGTGGTGCCGGGACTGGATCGCGACGACCGCGACCCAGCTGTTCGGCCGTCACCCCGACTACACGCGCGGCCCGCTCAGCGCCCGCGCGTTCACGCACCGGTACGACGGCAAGGGCTTTCAGCCGCCCGCGTCGACGGTCCCGGGCGCGCCGGACCTGCCGTTCGTCGGCAGCTGACCCCGCGGTAGCGTTCGGGCCATGATCCCTCCGATCGTCGACGTCGACTGGTGGCTCGCCCGCCGCGAGCAGGTGGTCACCGCCGACGTGCGGTTCTACCTCGACGGCCGGTCCGCCCGGGCGGCCTACGACGCCGGGCACATCCCGGGCGCGGTGTTCGTCGACCTGGCCGGCCGGCTGGCGACGCACGGTGCCCCGGCGGACGGGCGGCATCCGCTGCCCTCGCCGGAGGACTTCGCCGCCGGGATGTCCGCGGCCGGGATCGGCGACGGGGACGTCGTGGTCGCCTACGACGACACGGGCGGGACGACGGCCGCGCGGCTCGTGTGGATGCTGCGCGCGCTCGGCCACGACGCGGCGCTGCTGGACGGCGGGCTGGCGGCGTTCGCCGGTGAGCTCGAGACGGCGGAGTCCGTGCGCCCGCCGGCGACGTTCACGGCGCGTCCGTGGCCGGCGGACCGGCTCGCGACGATCGACGACGCAGCCGCTGCCGGGGCGGCGGCCGTCGTCCTCGACGCCCGCGACCTGGCCCGCTACACGGGCGAGGTCGAGCCGGTCGACCCGCAGGCCGGACACATCCCCGGCGCCCGCAGCCTGCCCTGCCGCGAGCACCTGACGGAGTCCGGCCGGTTCGTCGGGGTGGACGCGCTGCGCGAGCGGTTCGCCGCGGTCGGCGTGACGGCGGGGGCCGACGTCATCTCCTACTGCGGGTCCGGCGTGACGGCGTGCCACAACCTGCTGGCGCTCGAGCACGCCGGGCTCGGTCCCGGCCGGCTCTACCCGGGATCGTGGTCGGCGTACAGCAACACGCCGGACCGGCCGGTGGCGACGGGCGAGTCGCCCTGAGCTGCGGTCAGCCGGTGGCCGCGAGCGGCGCCGCACCCGTGTCCAGCCCGCGCGGGACCAGGGCGTAGTCGACCCGCCCCGTACTGAACCGCGCCACCGACCCGGGCTCCAGGCGCGTTCCGGACAGCTCGGGCATCGCCTCGATGCCCGGAGCCGTGAGGCCGAAGAAGCGGTGCGCCCACTTCGCGGCATAGGTGCGCAGCGCGTACTCGGCGCCGACCTTCGTCCCGCACCAGCCCGTGGCGTGGAGCGTCGCTCCGTGCCAGAGCTCCCAGCGCCAGCGGCGGTAGCCGATGCGCCCGGCGGCGAGCTCGTGGAGGGAGTAGTGGAACTGCAGGCCTTGGACGGGGATCACGCGCGCTCCACGGTAGCGACCGGCAGTGCGGGCGGCCAGTCCTCAGGCGCGTGGCGGCGCCGGGCCGTCCCCGCGGCGGCAGCGCTCCGAGCAGTAGCGCACCGACTCCCAGTCCCGTGCCCACTTGCGGCGCCACGCGAACGGCCGCCCGCAGGCGGCGCAGGGCTTCGTCGGCAGGTCCGCCTTGCGACGCATGCGCGCCATCGTCAGCGCGGCCCGTCGGACGGCTGGCACGCGGGGCACCACCACAGCGTCCGGCCCGCGAGCAGCTCGTGCTCGATGTCGCCGGCGCAGCGGCGGCAGGCCGCACGGCGGTACACCTGCACGCGGTCACGGCCACGCAGCTTGGACCGCGCGACGCCGCCCGTCTCGGCCGTCGGGACGGTCACGATCTTGCCGGCGCGCTCGCCGTCGCGTAGCTGCACGCGCAGGACGTCCCACAGCTCGGTCACCTTCGTCGCCGGCACCTCGCGCGCCGGGAGGAACGGGTCGAGCCCGGTCGCGAACAGCGACTCCGCGCGGTACACGTTCCCGACGCCCGCCAGGACGGTCTGGTCCATGAGCGCCGCGGCGATCGGGATCCGGCGGCGGGTGAGCGCGGCCGCGAACCGCTCCGGGTCGGCGTCCCGCCGGAGGGGGTCCGGTCCCAGCCGCGCGAGCAGGGCGTCCTCCTCGGGGGGCTCGAGCAGCTTGGACGCGACCGCGCCGCTGAGGTCCCACGCGACCGCGTCGCCCCGGACGCGCAGGCGGCAGGTCTCACGGGCCGGCACGCCGTCCGGATCCGCGCGCCGGACGAAGCGGCCGAACAGGCCGAGGTGGACGTGCAGCGTCAGGTCGCCGTCGTAGCGGTGCAGCAGGTGCTTGCCGTAGGCGTCGATCGCCGTCAGGCGGCGTCCGTCCAGGAGCGCGGCCGCCCGGCCGGCCGGGGCGGCGGCGCGGACCGTGCTGCCGCCCGCCGCCTGCGGGGAGCTGACGGCCACCGTCTGGCCGATCAGGTCGGCGGCCTGCCGCCGCGCGAGGCGATGGATGGTGTGGCCCTCAGGCATGCCTCTACGGGTACGGACCGCCGCCGACCGCGGGTCAGACCGCCCGACCGCCTACCCTCCACGGCCGATGCCGCCTGCGAAGAGTCCGTACCGCCGCCGTCCGGGCGCGAAGAGCAAATCGCTGCCCGACGTCCCGCCCGAGCGCGGGCTGGGGGAGACCCTCATCTGGACCGACGGCGCCTGCCAGGGGAATCCCGGTCCGGGCGGCTGGGCGGCGCTCGTGCTCGCCAGCGACGACGAACCGGCCGTCGAGCTGTCCGGCGGCGCGCCGCACACCACGAACAACATCATGGAGATGACGGCTGCCCTCGAGGGGCTGCGCTCGCTCCCCGACGGGTCGAAGGTGTGCGTCGTCACCGACTCGCGCTACCTGCTGGACGGCATCACCTCGTGGATCGTCGGCTGGAAGAAGCGCGGCTGGAAGACGGCCGGTGGCGACCCCGTGAAGAACCGCCAGATCTGGGAGGCGCTGGAGGCCGAGGTCGGCCGCCACGAGGCCGTTCGCTGGCACTGGGTCAAGGGCCACGTGGGCAACGCGCTCAACGAGCGGGCGGACGAGCTGGCGGTCGCGGCCGCCGCGGCCGCCGCCTGATCCACGGCGCCGATGCGGACGTTCACGCTCACCGTCCGGCCGGGACGCTTCGCGGTCTGCCGCCTGGCGGCCGCTGCAGCGGCGCCGCCCGCCCCGCCCGCGACGGCCGTCCTCTACTCGGTCACCCGCACCGCGGACGAGCTGTCGATCGTCTGCCCCGAGGCGGAGGCGCCCGCCGGTGCCGTGGTCGAGGGCGGCTGGCGGGTGCTCACGCTCGCCGGCCCGTTCGACCTGAACACCGAGGTCGGCGTCCTGGTGCGGATCCTGCAGCCGCTGGCCGACGCGGGGGTCGGGATCTTCGCGCTGTCGACCTACGACACGGACCATGTGCTCGTGCACGACGCGCAGCTCCCGCAGGCCGTGGCTGCGCTGCAGGCTGCCGGCCACACGGTCGACGACGCCTGAGCCTCACCCGGGCCATGTCTCCCGAAAGCGGAGGGCGGCGTCAGGTCACGCTGCGGACCGCCGCCGCGAGCCGTGCGAGGCCCTCGCCGATCTCGGTCGCGTCGTGCGCGGTGAAGGAGAGGCGCAGGGTCGCGTGGTCGGGCGTCCCGGCGAAGAACGGGTAGCCCGGGACGAACGCCACGTCGTGCTCCAGGGCGCGGGTCAGCAGCGCCTGTGCGTCCCAGCCGTCCGGCAGGCGGGCCCAGACGAACATCCCGCCGTCGGGGCGGTTGTGCGTCGATCCCTCGGGCAGCGCATCGAGCAGGCCACCGAGGAGGGCGTCCCGCCGGGCGCCGTACTCGCCGCGCAGCGTGCGCAGGTGCGCGTCGAGGTCGACGTGGGTCAGCCAGTGCGCGGCGGCGGCCTGGTCGACGGTCGACGAGTGCAGGTCGGCCGCCTGCTTGGCGACGGTCAGGGCGTGGCGGAGCTCCGGCGGGGTGCGGACCCAGCCGATGCGCAGGCCCGGCGCGGCGACCTTCGACAGCGTGGACAGGGCGAGCGTGCGGTCCTCGGCGCCCGGCAGGGTCGCGAGCGCAGGCAGCGGGTCGCCGGCGTACCGCAGCTCGCTGTAGGGATCGTCCTCGACGAGCCACAGCCCGGTCCGGGCGGCAAGTGTCGCGAGCGCCCGGCGACGGTCGAGCGGGAGCGTGCGGCCGGTCGGGTTGTGGAAGGTGGGGATCGTGTAGAGGAGCTTCGCGCCGTGCTGCGCCGCGAGCCGCTCGACCGCATCGACGTCGAGCCCGTCCTCGTCGCACGGGACCGGGATCGCCTCCGCGCCGGCGAGCGCGAACGCCTGCAGGGCCGCGAGGTAGGACGGCTCCTCCACGAGGATGCGGTCGCCCGGCTCCAGGAGGACCGTCGCCAGCAGCGTCAGCGCCTGCTGCGATCCGCTCGTGATGAGCAGCTCGTCCGCCTGCGTCGGCAGGCCGCGGGCGGTGAGGCGTGCGGCGATCGCGGCCCGGAGCGCCGGGTCGCCCTCGGTCGTGGAGTACTGCAGCGATCGGCCCGCGACCTCGCCGTCGGCGAGCACGGCCGAGTACGCGTCGCGGAGTCCGCGGGCGTCGAAGAGCTCGGGTGCCGGGAGCCCGCCGGCGAAGGAGATGACCCCGGCGCGGGCGGTGAGCGCCAGGATCTCGCGTACGGGGGAGCTCTTGACGTCGCGCAGGCGCGCGGCCAGGGGCGGGACGGCGGCGCGCGGGGGAGAGTTGAGGGTCGAGGGCTCCACGGGCTGAACGGTACCGTTCTGCCGCCCGGGCGTCGCGGGCCTGCGCCGGGTCCCAGGCGGGGTGCTCCTGCTAGGCGGCCAGCGCGTCGAGCTCGTCGTCCCCGAACGCAGCGACGGCGCCGTCGACCGTGAACGTGGGGACACCGCGCACCCCGCGCGCGATCGCCGCGTCGGTCCGGGCACGCAGCGCGTCCTTCGTCGCCTGGTCGCCGGCCGCGATCAGCAGCGTCGCGCCCGGGAGCCCCGCGCGGTCGCAGGCCAAGGCGATGCCGTCCGCGGTCGCGAGGTCGGCGCCGTCCGTGAACGCGGCACGGAGCGCCGCGAGCGCGAACGTCCGCAGCGCCGCCTGGCCACCGTGCCGCTCGACGGCCGTCGCGACGCGCATCGCGGTCAGATAGCTCGTGGGCCACGGGTCCGGCCAGACGACCGGCGGCAGGTCGCGCTCGCGGGCCCGGCGCTCGACCTCCGCCATCCCGGTCGTGCGCGGCGCGTCGCCCTGCGTCGCCCACGAGCTGCGCCCCGTCGCGCCGAAGACGGCCCCGAGCAGGACGGGCTCCCAGACGACCGTGCGGGGCGCCAGCAGTGCGTCCACCCGCTCGGCGGCGAGCCAGGCGTACGGGGAACCGAGGTCGAAGCTAAAGGTCACGTCGGACATGGGCCGGATCGTCGCAGAGGGCCGGCGTGTACCTCTAAGGTATTCAGGGCGATGGCGATTCCCTACGACCGCAATGCATCGCTGGTCAGCCACCATCCGTCGCTGATCGGGGACAGCGCGGCGGGGGACGAGTCGGTGCAGGACGGGCAACGCGCGCGGATCCTGGAGGCGATGACGCAGACGGTCGCGGACCAGGGCTATCCGCGGACCACGGTGGCGGACGTCGTCCGCGCGGCCGGCGTGTCGCGCTCCACGTTCTACGCGCTCTTCGACGGCAAGGAGGAGTGCTTCCTGGAGGCGCATCGCCTCGGCAGCGAGGTGCTCGAGCAGCACGTCTACGCCGCGGTGCTGGCGGCCACCGACGGGTGGCGCGGCCGGCTGCAGGACGGCCTGCGCGAGTACCTGCGGATCCTCGAGGACGACCGGGTCTTCGCCTACACGTTCCTCGTGGAGATCCACCAGGGCTCGCCCGCCGCAGCGCTTGCGCGGGACGAGGTCCTGGACCGCTTCGCCGCGCTGTTCAGCGCCGCGCACACCGCGGCCGTCGCCGCAGGCGAGGGGGAGGGGGAGCCGAACCTCGCCGTCTTCGCGATCCTCGCGCACGGCATCGACGCGCTGGTCGGTCGCGCGCTGCGCACGGGGAGCCCGCCGGCGCTCCCGGAGCTCGAGCCCGTGATCCTGGATGCATCGCTGCGGGCGCTCCGCGGGGCCTGAGCGCATGCGGCGTGCTGCCAGAACACCGACATGGGCCTTTTCGCAACACGCCGCCGGCGACGACCGCCGGGTACGGTCGGCCGATGGCCCCCACCACCCACCCGTACGGCGACCACCCGCACCAGTTCGGCGAGCTCTCGCTCCCAGACGGGACGGCGGCCGGCGGTGCGCCCGTCCCGGTCGCCGTCCTCGTCCACGGGGGCTTCTGGCTCGCGGAGTTCGGCCTGGAGCGGATGCGGGCGCTCGCGCACGACCTGGCCGCACGCGGCTGGGCGGCCTGGAACGTCGAGTACCGGCGCCTGGGCGCGGGCAGCGACGGCGGCTGGCCGCAGACCGCGCAGGACGTGTCCGCGGCGGTCGATCACCTCCGCACCCTCGCGGCGGACGTCCCGCTCGACCTGGGCCGCGTGGTCACGATCGGTCACTCTGCAGGGGCGCACCTCGTCCTGCTCGACGCGGCCGAGCGTCCCGGCGACGCGCCTGTGGGCCTGTCCGCGGTCGTCGGTCAGGCGCCGCTGACCGACGTCGAGCACGCCTACAGCCTGGGCCAGGGCATCGACATCATCGAGGCGTTCATGGGCGGCGGGCCCACAGAGCGGGCGGCCGAGTACGCGGCGGCCTCGCCGGTCACGCGCGTGCCGCTCGGCGTCCGGCAGCTCGTGGTCCAGGGCGAGCAGGACGAGATGGTGCCGCCGGCGATGGTGGCGTCCTACGTCGCGGCCGCGCGCGAGGCGGGGGACGACGTCACGTTCGACCTGCGTCCGGACGACGGGCACTTCGAGCTGATCGAGCCGGACTCGGGGGGCTGGGCCGCGGTCCTCGCCTGGCTCGAGGCGCAGGGCGTCTGACGAGCCGCGGGCGCGATCGTTGCTGCGCACCGCTGCCATACGCAGCGCCACGCAGCACGCTAGGCAGCGGGAGTGCGTGGGGTCGGGGCCTGGGACCCCCCGCCGAGGTCGTGCGCGTGCGCGTCGCCCGTCGTCGCCAGCGCCACCGCCTCGACGACGGCGCGCGCCTTCAGCAGCAGCTCCTCGTACTCAGCCGCCGGTTCCGACTGCAGGACGATCGCGCCGCCGGCACCGATGCGGACCTCGCCGTCGACGCAGACCGCCGTCCGGATGGCCACGGCGAGGTCGGCGGTCCCGTTCAGCCCGAGGTAGCCGATGGCCCCCGCGTACGGGCCGCGCGCCCGGTCCTCGAGCGCGTCCAGCAGCTCCATCGTGCGCTCCTTGGGGGCGCCGGTCATCGAGCCCGGGGGGAACGCGGCACGGATCGCGTCGGTCGTCTCCCGGCCGCCTGCCAGCGTCCCCCGCACGCTGGAGACCAGCTGATGCACGGCGGCGTAGGACTCGACGACCATCAGGTCCGGGACGTTCACCGAGCCCACCTCACAGACCGAGCCCAGGTCGTGCCGCGCGAGGTCGACGATCATCAGGTGCTCGGCGCGGTCCTTCTCCGACGCGGCGAGCCCGTCGCGGGCGCGGGCGTCCGCCACCGGATCCGGGCCGCGGGCGGCGGTCCCCTTGATCGGCCGCGACTCGACCCCGCGGCCGCGGTCGACAGCGAGGAACCGCTCGGGGGACGAGCTGACCAGCGTCACCCCGCCGATCCGGACGAACGCCGCGTGCGGCGCGGGGCTGCGCGCACGGAGCGTGCGGTGCAGCACGAGCGGGTCGACGGCCGTCGTGATGTGCAGCTCCTCGGTGAGGCACAGCTCGTAGCTCTCGCCGCGCCGGATGGCCGCGTGGCAGTCGGCGATCAGCGCCTCGTAGGCGGCACGGGTGCGGCCGGGCCGCACCCGCACGAGCGTCGGGGTGTCGCCGGTGGACTCGCCGGCGCCGGGACCGAGGGACGCGGGCGCGCGGTGACCGCGCTGCAGCGGGAGCAGCCGCGCCGCGATCGCGGTGAACCACTCCGCCGCGGCCGCGCCGTCCCCAACCGGGGTGACGCACGCCAGGTGCAGCTCGCCGCTCTCGTGGTCGAAGGCGAGGACGCGGTCGGCCAGGATCAGCCCGGCGTCGGGCAGGTCGCCGGCGTGGACGAGCGGCCGCTCCGGCCCGCCGTCCGGACCGCGCAGCTCGTAGCCGAGCCAGCCGACGAAGCCGCCGGTCAGCTGGAACGGGGCGGCCGGGGCGTCGCAGCGGAGCTCCCGCAGGCGTGCGGCGAGCAGCGTCAGCAGGTCGCCCTCGTGGAGGGTCGTCGTCCCGTCCGGCGCGCGCTCGACGGTGCGCAGCGTGCTTGCGTCGTGGGTCAGGACGCGCGCGAGCGGCCCGCGCGCGTCGCCCATGAACGAGAACCGCGCGACCGTCGCGCCGGCGCGGCTCGAGTCAAGCCAGAACGCGTCGGAGGCGTCCGCGAACAGCTCCGTGAAGACCGCCTCGGCTTCCGGCGGGTGGGGGATGCGGCGCACGTGGACCTCGACCGTCGGCGGCGGCGCGGGGGGCGGCGCCGACGGGACGCGGGCCGGTGCTGCCGCCCGGCCGCGGACGACCGCTCGGCCGCTGCCGTCCGCCTCGCGGGCCGACGCGTGGCGACGGGTGAGGTCGCGGAAGTTCGCCAGGAGGCGGTCGCCGTGCTCGGAGGCGACGGACTCCGGGTGGAACTGGACGCCGAACCGCGGCCTGGCCGGATCCGCCAGGCCCATGACGACGCCGTCCTGCGTCCACGCGATCCGCCGCAGCGTGGGCGGCACGGTCCGGACCGCGAGGGAGTGGTAGCGGACCGCCGCGAAGCCCTGTGGCAGGCCGTCGAAGAGCCCGGACGGGTCGTCGTGGAAGATGCGGCTGAGGCGACCGTGGACCGGCTCGTCCGCCTCGGCGACAACCCCGCCCTCGACGTCCGCCAGCCCCTGGTGGCCGAGGCAGACCCCCAGGACCGGGACCTCCGCCTGCGTCAACGCCGCGCGGCAGATGCCGAAGTCGCGCGCCCGCGCCGGGTGGCCCGGGCCGGGGGACAGGACGATGTTGTCGAAGGCCCAGCGCTCGACCTGCTCCCAGCTGTGCTCGTCGTTGCGGACCACGACCGGCGGTACGCCGTTGACCTGCGCCAACGCGTGGAACAGGTTGAACGTGTAGGAATCGTGATTGTCGATGAGCAGCGTGAGCATGAGCGACGGCCCGCAGGTCTGGAGTCCCCGCACGGGACGCTGGCAGTCTGCCGCACCCGAGGCGGTGGGCACCGCGGCGCCCCTCGCCGCGATCGACTCGTGGCTGCTGGAGGACGGCCGGGTCCGGGGCCTGGAACGCCACCGCGCCCGCTTCGCCGCCGCGGTCGCGGGTGCGTCACCGGACGCGCGCCACGTCCCCGGCGCGGCGGACGTCGAGCGCTTCCTGAAGGCCGCGTTCGCGCTGCTGCCGACCGAGGGTCGCTCTTTCCCGCGGATCGAGCTGACCGCCGACGGCGACCTGCGCCTCTGGCTTCGCCCTGCGCCGGCCGTCGAGGACGAGGTGGTCGTGTACGCCACGCCGTTCCCGGACCGGCGCCGCCGGCCGCAGCGCAAAGGCCCGGACCTGGCGCGGCAGCACCAGTGGCGCAGCGCCGTCGAGGCGTTCGACGCCGGCGAGGGGCTGCTCGCCGCGCCCGCGGGGACGATCACCGAGGGGATCTGGAGCACGCCGCTGTGGTGGGACGGCGACGTGCTCTGTGCGCTGCCGCGGCGGGCGCCGGTGCTGGACTCGGTGACCCGCAGCCTGGTCCTCGACGTGGCGCGGGAGCTCGACGTGGAGGTCGGCCGCGCCGAGCCGTCCGTCGGCCGGCTGCGCGACAGCGAGACGTGGATGCTCAGCGCGCTGCACGGCATCCGGCTCGTGACCGGGTGGCTGCTCGTCCCGGGCAGCGCGCCGGAGCCGGCACTGCGCGTGCCCGGTCGCGCGGCCGAGTGGCAGGCGCGGCTGCAGGCGCTCGCCGCACCGGTCGTCGACGACGGCGGCGGCGGCGCTCAGCGCTGACCGACGATGAACGCGTCCAGGCCCTTCGCCGTCCTGCGGTGGATCATGAGCCTGAGGACCGGCGTGTAGCCGAGCAGCCCAGGGACCGTCCCGAGCGCCTGTCCGCCCCAGGCCCGCAGGTCGAACCGGTCGCGGTGTGCGGCGATCAGCCCGCCCGAGAAGACGAAGCTCGCCCGCACGTCGTTGTGGACCCGGCGTCCGGTCTCGGTGAAGGTGTAGTCGGCCAACCAGTGCGCGGTGCCGGTACCGCCGGGCTCGGCCTGGCGGTCGACCACGGTCACCTTCAGGTCGCTGTCGGCGCTGCGGCTGCACAGCATCCGCCACATCGCCTGGCCGCGGCCGTCCTCGAGGTGGCCGAACGCCGGGTCCTCGAAGGTCGCGTCGGGCGTGTAGCAGGCGGCCATCGCGTCCCCGTCGCCGGCGTTCATCGCGGCGTACAGGCGGTCGATGGTGGCTTCGCAGGCGGCGACGTCTCCGGGCATGGGCGCGAGCCTACGCGTCCCCGGCCGGTGGCGGCGCGGTTTGCGGCGGGCGGCCGAGCGCGCCCAGCAGCACCGCCGTGAAGTCCGCGATGCGGTCCGGGCTGAAGCGGTCCGGTTCGGCGAGGACGATCCGCGCCGCGTCCTCGCCCATGGTGAGCAGCCCGCGGGCGAGCAGTTCGGTGTCGATGCCGTCGGGTCCGCCGCGCTGCGCGACGCCCCATTCCACGAGCGGCTCGAGCAGCGCGAAGACCATCGACCGCCCCTCGGCCACCTTCTGTCGAACGAGGGGCGGTGCGCCCTCGACGGGGAACAGGACGAGGCGCCACAGCCGCGGGTGGTCGCGGACGAGCGTCGTGAACGCCCGGATCGCGTCGACCAGCAGGACGTCCGGGTCGCGGTCCACGGGCAGCTCCGGGATGACCGCGGAGACCTGCCCGACGGCGCGGTTGGCGGCGTGGTCGACGAGCGCCTCGAGCAGTCCCTCGAGGTTGCCGAACTGCGAGTACACGACCGTCCGCGCGATGCCCGCGTCCCGCGCGACCCGGTCGATGCTCACGGCCCCGAAGCCCTCGTCGAGCACGATCGTCGTGACGACGTCGAGCAGCTGCGCGCGGCGTTGCTCGGCGGGAAGGCGCCGGGTCCTGGAGTCGGCCATGGGCGCCTGACTCTGTCAGACCGTCGGCACGCTCTGAGGCGGCGTTCGCCATCTGGCCAAGACGCGCCACCCGATCTTTGTCCGCCGGGACAAAGCGGTGCCCGTCCGCGCTCCGCAGGCTTACGCGGTCCGCTTTTCCGGCCAGCAGGACGGCGCGCAGGGTCACCATGTCGTAGCGCCGCGGTCGTCACACCGAAGGAGAACCATGAGGCTCACCACCACGCTCGCGCGCGCGACGGGCGCCGCGCTGCTGCTCGTCCTGCTCGCCGCCGCGCCGGCGCTCGCCGACACCGCGACCGAGACCGCCGGCTTCGCCGGCAAGCTCCCCGACCAGGTCGCCATCAACTCGGTCTACGTTTTCATCGCGGCGATCCTCGTGATCTTCATGCAGGCCGGTTTTGCGATGCTGGAGATCGGCTTCGTCCGCGGCAAGAACGCGGGCTCGGTCGTCGCGAAGATCCTGGTGAACGTCGCCATCGCCGGCATCGGCTGGTGGGCGATCGGGTTCGGTTTCGCGTTCGGCGGCGACGGCGCGCTGCTCGGGACCCACGGCCTGTTCCTGGCCGGTGACGACGTCAGCAAGCACTTCGCGCTCGCGTACCCCACGAAGGCGAACGGCGTCTCCCTCGAGACCCTCTGGCTGTTCCAGTTCGGCTTCTGTGCCGTGACGCTCGCGATCGTGTGGGGCACCACGCTCGAGCGCATCAAGTTCGGCGTCTACGTCGCCTACGCGATCGTCTTCTCGACGTTCATCTACCCTGTCGTCGCGCACTGGATCTTCGGGGGCGGGTGGCTGCAGACCGACATCCACGTGCAGGACTTCGCGGGCTCGATCGTCATCGACGTCACGGGCGCGGCGGCGGGCCTCGCGGTGCTGCTGCTGCTCGGCTCGCGCCGCGGGAAGTTCGGCCCCGACGGCAAGCCGCGGGCGATCCCCGGGCACAACATGCCGCTGTTCGGGCTCGGGGTGATGATCCTCTGGCTCGGCTGGTTCGGCTTCAACGCGGGCTCGGCGCTGGGCGCGCTGGACGGGCGCTTCGGGACGATCGCGATGATCACGCAGCTGGCCGGCGGGGCGGGCGTGCTGACCGCGATGCTCGTCATGTACTACAAGACGAAGACCTTCGACATCGGCATGGCGGGCAACGGCGCGATCGCGGGCCTGGTCGCCGTCACCGGGCCGGCCGGGTACATCGAGCCGTGGGCGGCGCCGCTCATCGGCGGTGTCGCCGGGGTGATCGTGGTGTACGGCGTCCTCCTGATCGAGAAGCGCCTGGACGACCCGGTCGGTGCCCTCGCGGCGCACGGGATCTGCGGCGTGTGGGGCGCGCTGGCCTGCGGGCTCTTCACGTCCCCGCGCCTGGCCGCGGTCAACCTGCCGGGCAGCCAGGGCGGGCTCTTCTACACGGGCTCGCTGACCCAGCTCGGGTCGCAGGCGCTCGGGGTGACGGTCATCTTCCTGTTCGTCTTCGTGAGCTCCTACGTGGTCTTCTGGGTCATCAAGGTCACCTACGGGCTGCGGGTCACGGCCGCCGAGGAGAACGCGGGACTCGACATCAGCGAGCACGGCATGTACGGCTACCCGGAGCAGTTCATCCCGGCGTCCGAGCTGTTCGGGAGCGGGTCGACGCCGCTGTCGGACCCGGAGCTGGGCGCGACGGTCTGAGGTCAGGCGGCCGAGCCGCCGGGGCTGTCGCCCGTGGTCGACGGGGTCGGGGTCTGGGTCGCGGGCGGCGTCTGGCCCGTCGAGGGCGCCTCGCCGGCCGGGGGTGCCTGGCCGCCCGGCGCGCGGCCCGGGCCCGGGCCGCCGCGTCCACCGGAGGGGCGCTGCTCGAGGCCGGTGACCTCGAACGCGGCGCTCACGAGGACATGCTTGCGGCCCGTGCTGGTGGCGACGCGGACCACGTACGAGCCGGCCGGCGTCTTCATGACGCCCTCCACCGTCCCCGGGTACTTCGCGGTCGCCGCCGCTGCTGCCCTGGTGGCCGCGGTCCCGGTCACGAGCGTGCCGCCGCCGGGGTCGCCGGGGCCGCCGGGGCCGCCGGGGCCGCCGCCCGGCCCGCCGCGTCCCGCGGCGCCTGCGGTCGCGGCGTCCTGACCGGTTCCGGCGGCCCCGCTGCCGGCGGCCGAGCCCCCGTTCCGGGGGCCGGGGGCGACACCCGCGCCGGCGGTGCCCCCGGTGCCGGCGCCCGCGTTCTGCGCGGCGGCCGACCCGGTCGCCGCGGAGGCGCTCTGGGCGGAGTCGCGGGCCGAGCCGCAGCCGGCGGCGCCGCCCGCGACGACGATGGCGCTGAGGACCCCGACGATCGTCCGGGGGCGCTTGGAGAAGAGGTTCATGCGTTCGAGGATCGGCGGCGCGCGTGGGGCTGGGCTGCGAGCGACCTGGGGAACCGCTGAGACCGGGCGGGACGATCCGGGCGCCGGGACCGTGCGCGCCGGCGCATGCATGACGTGCGTCAGCGCGCAAGGTCCCGCCGGCGCTGCACGGGAAACGGCATCGATCGGGCCGCGGCACGCGACCATGTGGGGGTGAAGACGCGACGGACCCGAGCGACGGTGGTCGCCACGGCAGGCCTGGCCGGACTGCTGCTGGCCGGCTGCGGCGGCGACGACCGGAACGGTCCCGACGCCGCCGCCGACTGCGCCGCGTACGCGCGGACGAACAGCAATGGCCTGACGGGCGGCCTCGAGTACACCGGAAGCGTCAAGGCCGACGTCGACGCCCTCGTCGCGGACGCGGGCGTCGACGAGGACCAGCGCGCCGCCGTCGCCGAGATCGTCGTCAGCGTCTGCGACGACGCCCGCGCCACCGGACGCCGTGAGAGCTTCAAGACCGCGGTCGCCGGCGCCCGCCGTGCCGCCGAGCTCAGCGCAGGACCCCGCCCGTCGGACTCCGCCGTCCCGGCCACGGTCCAGCCGCGGGATCTCGAGCGCGCCGTCGGGGACGCCGTCGTCGCCCAGGGCCGCATCCCCGACAGGATCGCCTGCGACACGAGCCGGCCCCTCGCCCGCGGCGACGTCGCCGACTGCCGGGTCGACGGCCGCCCGGTCTTCGTCTACATCAAGAAGGCCGGCCCACCGGTCGAGATCGAGCTGTCCGGCCCATAGCCTGACGACCCACTCCGGTCAGGCTCGATATCCTCACCGTTCCGCTTTTGCTGGACATGGAGAGATGCCGGAGCGGTTGAACGGGGCGGTCTCGAAAACCGTTGTGCGGTGTAAGCCGTACCCAGGGTTCGAATCCCTGTCTCTCCGCTGTAGCTGCGCGACCCGGGCGGCGACCGACCTCGGTCCCCGCCCGCAGGCGCTCAGAGGAATCGGCTCACGCCCGCCTCGCGCACGGCCGGTACGTCCGCTGGTCGACGTACCGCGCGCCGGTGCTCGTCCGGACCGTGATGCGCACGCGCACCGTCGCGCTGCGCCGGCCGGTCAACGTCACGCGGACGACATGGCGACCGTCCACCCGCCGAACGGCGACGCGCTTGCCGGCCACGGTCGCCGTCGCGCTGACGATCCGGCCGCGGCGCGGTGTGCGGACGCGGATGGTGACCACCCGGTTCGCCGCGCAGCGCTTCGCCGCCGCAGGCTTCGCCGCGGGGACGGGCAGCGGGTCGGCCGGGACCCGGCAGGTGTTCAGCGCCGGCTGTCCGGCGAACCTGGCCGTCAGGAAGGCCACGGCCCCGGCTTCACCGGCGACGGCTTCGATGAAGTGCTCGCCGGGGGCCTCCCGGTGCTGGACGGTGACGCCCGCACGGCAGTACCGCTCGAGCAGGAGTCGGCTCGGGCCGATCGGCGCCAGCTGGTCGTCGACCGCGTGGTAGTCGTAGACGGGCGCCGCCGGGATGCCCGGGAAGGTCAGTGGGCTCGCGCGCCGGAAGACCTCGGTCCACGGCGGTCCGTCCAGCGCCGAGGGGTCCTTCAGGAAGCTGCTCGCGCGGAGCGCCGGATGCTTGGTGACGGCGTCGATGATGCAGTCGTCCTGGCTGCGGGCGATCGCCGCGCGGCCGGCGTCGTTGAGCTGGTCGCTCAGGCGGTACTCCGGGTAGGCGCGATCGAGCCCGATGAACCCGATGGCGATCGCGCCGCCGAACAGCGAGCCGTCGAACGCGCCGAGGCCGCCGCGGATGCTGGCGTTGTTGCCGCCCAGCGCGACGCCCGCGAGCTTCAGGTCGGGCGCGTAGGTCGGCTGCAGCTGCGCGGCCGTGCTGCTGGCGATCGCCCCGCCCGAGTAGCCCCACACGCCGATCGGAGCCTGCGGATCGAGGCCCGCGGGCTTGAACGCGCGCGCCGCCCGCAAACCGTCAAGGACCCCGCGCGCCTGGCCGTCCCCGCCGAGCCAGGCCGAGTCCGGGCCCTGGTAATCCGGCACGACGACCGCCCAGCCGCGGTCGAGCGCCGCCGCGATGGTGCTTGCGTCGGGCGTCGTGTTGCTCGGCGCCGCGAGACCCTGCGTCAGCACCCACGACGGGGCGCACTTCAGGCCGACCCCGTCCTCGGCCATCTGGTAGCTCAGCACCGGCCGCGGTCCGCCGCCGGTCCACGGCGTCTCGGGGACGAGCACGGTCGTGATGTACGCGGAGGCTGCCCCCGTCGTGTCCTGCGTCTTGAAGCGGACCTGCCAGGCCTTCGCGCGGATCGGGATCGAGAACTGCGTGGCGGTGACCGGTCGCGAGTCGATGACGCTGCCGTTTGCGAGCTTCTCGATCCCCGCGGGGACGCCGTAGAACGGATCGTCCTTCGGCGACGCCGCACCCGCAGGGGCGGCCCACAGGGCGGACAGCACGACGGCGAGCAGGACGCGTTTCATCGTGGGGCTCCTTGATCGAGGGGGGCCGTCGCCGCGCGGCGCCGGCTGGTGATGCTGACGGTCATGAGGCGCCTCGCACGAGCGCCGTGACCCAGCGGACGATGTCCGGGGCCAGGCCCGAGAGCGGCGCGGACGTCGTCTCCAGGGCGTCGCACGCCTGCACCCGGATGCCGTTGCTGACGGCCACGTAGGCGGTCGCCGGAAGCGCGCCCAGCGCCGGTTCGCGCTCGCGCATGGCGGCGTGCTCCTGCGCGAGCAGCGCGGCGAAGGTCGCGACCCCCTCGCGTCGCTTGATTCGGGCGGCAGCGCCCACGGCGTCGAACTCGATCAGGAACGCCCGCGCCGCCTGGCGGTCGCCGTCCAGGGCGGCGAGGTAGCCGCCGATCGCAGCCGCGATGCGCTCGTCCGGCGTGTCGGCGGCGTCGAGCGCCGTGGTGATCGACGCGACGAGCGCGGCGACGTAGGTGTCGTAGGCCTCCATGAGGCACGCCTCGAGGCTCGCGAACTGCGCGTAGAAGCCGTTGGGGGAGACGCGCGCGGTCCTGACGACCTCGGTGATCGTCATGGCGGCGAACCCACGGACACTGATGACGGCCACTGCGGCCGCCATCAGCCGCCCCCGCTGCGACGCAGCGACCTCAGCTCGTGAAAGCGCGTGACGGCCCGGGGGCAGCGCGGTCAGCGACCCGAACACAGACCCCGGTTGAAGCTCGACAGCCGTCATCCTCTGGCGACGCTACCAGAAAGAGATAGGCCGCCTTATTCGATTCCGGGAGTGCCGCGAAGGCGAGGGTCAGGCGGTCTTCGCGGCCGCTGCGTCGTGCAGGTCCAGCAGCTCGATGGACTGCTCCCGCATGTCGTTCTTGCGGACCTTGCCGGTGACCGTCATCGGGAACTCGTCGACGGTGTGCACGTACCGCGGGATCTTGTAGTGCGCGAGCTTGCCGCTGCAGAACTCGCGCAGGGCGGCAGCGTCGATCGCCGCGGCGCCGTCCCGAAGCTGGATCCACACGCAGAGCTCCTCGCCGTACTTCTCGTCCGGGACCCCGACCACCTGCGCATCGGCGATGTCGGGATGGGTGTAGAGGAACTCCTCGATCTCCCGCGGGTAGACGTTCTCCCCGCCGCGGATGACCATGTCCTTTGACCGCCCGACGATGTTCAGGTAGCCGGCCGCGTCCATCGTCGCGAGGTCGCCGGTGTGCATCCAGCCGGCAGCGTCCTTCGCCTCGGCCGTCTTCTCCGGCTCGTTCCAGTAGCCGAGCATCACGGAGTAGCCGCGCGTGCAGAGCTCGCCCGTCTCGCCGCGCGGCACGGTCAGGCCGGACAGCGGGTCGATGACCTTGATCTCGATGTGCGGCCCGACCCGCCCGATCGAGCCGACGCGGAGCTCCAGCGGGTCGTCCTTCCGGGTCTGGGTCGACACCGGGGAGGTCTCGGTCATGCCGTAGCAAATCGACACCTCCGCCATGTTCATCTCGCCCACGACGCGCTTCATGACCTCGGCCGGGCACGGCGAGCCGGCCATGATGCCGGTCCGTAGGGTGCTGAAGTCGCAGTCCGCGAACGCCGGGTCGCCGAGCATCGCGATGAACATCGTCGGCACGCCGTAGAGGGACGTGCAGCGCTCGGCGGTGACCGCGGCGAGCGTCGCGGCGGGGTCGAAGCCGGCGGCCGGGATGACGACGCAGGCGCCGTGGGTCAGCGCGGCGAGGTTGCCCATGACCATGCCGAAGCAGTGGTAAAAGGGGACGGGAACGCAGATGCGGTCCTGCTCCGTGTACGAGCACAGCTCCCCGACGAAGAAGCCGTTGTTGAGGATGTTGTGGTGCGTGAGCGTCGCGCCCTTGGGGAAGCCCGTCGTCCCCGACGTGTACTGGATGTTGATCCGGTCGTCGCGGTCCAGCGACGCCATCCGCTCGGCCAGCGCCTCGCCGCCGACCGGCGTCGCGGCGAGCGCGTTCCAGGCGACGTCCTCGAAGAACACGACGTCCTCGAGGCCGGGCAGCTCGCCGGCGACCTCGTCGACCATCGCCCGGTAGTCGCTCGTCTTGAAGTCGGCGGCGCTGAACAGCAGCCGCACCCCGGACTGGTCCAGCGCGAAGGTCAGCTCGTGCGTGCGATAGGCCGGGTTGACGTTGACGAGGATCGCGCCGACCTTCGCCGTCGCGTACTGCACCAGCAGCCACTCGATCCGGTTCGGGCCCCAGACGCCGACGCGGTCGCCTGCCTCGATGCCGTGAGTCAGCAGCCCGCACGCGAGGCGGTCGACGGCCTCGTCCAGCTCGGCGTAGGTGAGGCGCACGCCCTGCGCGCAGGAGACGACGGCCTCGCGGTCCGGATGGGCGGCGGCGATGCGCGTCAGGCAGCTGCCGATCGTCTCGCTGAGGAGGGCGGTGGACGAGGGGCCGTGGGCGTAGGAGAGCTCGGTCATCTTGGTCCCTCGGGGGTGGGGGTCGACGGGACGGCGGTGGGGGCCGCCTGCCGGCGCAGCTCGCGCGGGCTGACGGCGAACTCCGCGCGGAAGCAGCGCGAGAAATGGGCGGCGTTGGGAAATCCCCAGCGCAGCGCGACGTGCGTGACGGCGGCCCCGGGAAGCTCGAGCAGCTCGGCGCGGGCGCGCTCCAGCCGGCGGCGCTTGATGAAGCCGCCGACGCTCTCGTCCGTCGACGCGAACAGGGCGTGCAGCGTGCGGACGGAGATCGCGTGCGCGCCCGCGATCTCGCGCGGGTTCAGGCGCGGGTCGTGGAGCCGCGCTTCGATCCAGCGGTGGATCTGCGGCAGCAGCACCGCGCGCAAGTCGCCACCGGAGCGCGGCGCGACGACCGCGCGCATCAGCTCGAGCGCTGCATTGGCGGCCGCTGCGCAGGCCGGGCCGTCGAGGTGGTCGAGCTCCCGCGAGAGCATGTCCAGGTACCCGGCGAGCAGCCGGCTGTGCGCGGAGCCCGCCGGGATGTGCACCGGGATCGAGCCGCCGAGCCCCAGGATGCGCTCGCGCGGCAGCAGCAGCGTGCGCTTGCGCAGTGGCTCGAGCACCTCGAAGTCGGCGGCCAGGTCGCCGTCCCAGACCACGCAGTCGCCGGGCCCGAGGAGCATCTCGCGGCCGGCCTGGGAGACGCGCTCGCGGCCGGCGCCGACGACCAGGACACCGGCCCAGCCGGGGTCGACGGCGAGCTCCCTCCGGCCGCGGTGCCCGCTGCACGGGTCGACGGCGCAGTCGACGAGCGCGAGCTCGCCGAAGCGCCGGCGCGTGAGCTCGGCCTCGAAGGTGGCACGGGCGGGCTGTGGGACGGCGACGTCGAAGCGCAGGTGGGTCTCGGCGAGCGCGTCGTGCCAGCTCTCCACCCGCGCGGCCGAGCTGAGCCCGCGCGTGTCCCACGTCTCTGTCGGTCGCGTCGTCATCGAGCAGCCCGACCGAGACTAACCGCCCAGCAGGTGCTCGACGAACCAGTCCCGTGCGGCCCCGGACGAGCGCTCGAACCCGTCGCCCGTGTAGGCGTCGAAGTGACCGCCGGGCAGCAGCACGAGCTTCTTGGGGTGCGCCGCCGTCTCGTACGCCTCGCACGCCCACTCGCCCGGGGCCAGCCGGTCGAGCGGTGCGACGACCATCAGCAGCGGGGTGGGGGAGATGCGCTTCAGGTACTCGCCGGGCTCGTAGCCCTGGAACAGCTCCAGGGAGCGCGCCGTCACCTCGTTGACGAACGACGGAGCGCGCTCGGCTGCGGCCCGGGTGAAGAACTCGTACGAGTCCGCGGTCGGCAGCGCCGACTGCTCCAGAGGGTTCTCGTGCACGACCGGCATGGTGATCGGGTCGTCGCCGTTCGCGCGGCCCAGGCGGTCGGCGGCCAGCAGCTGCCACGTCGCGTCCCAGAAGTCGACGCGGACGAGCGTCTCGAAGTTCCGCCGTCCGGAGATCAGCGGCACCTGCCCGCAGACCGCCTTCACGCGCCGGTCGACCGCCGCCACGACGTAGGCGTGGGCGCCGCCGTAGCTCGACCCCCAGACGCCGATGCGGGACGCGTCGACCTCGGGCCGGCCCTGCGCGTAGGTGATCGCGTCCTGGAAGCCGCGGACCTGCTCCCAGGGGTCGATCTCCTGCCGCGGCTTGCCGACGCCGACGTCGCTCGCGCCGAAGCCGGGGTGGTCGTGGACGACGCACGCCAGGCCGGCGGCGGTGAAGACCGCCGCGTACTCGTCCAGGTGCATCTCCTTGACCGCCGCGAAGCCGTGGGCCATGACGATGCACGGGACCTCGCCCGACGCGCCGTCGGGGGTGAAGAACCACCCGCGCAGGGTGACGCCGCCGGACACGAACTCGATGTCTTCTCTCATGGGCCGACACTAGGAGCGGTGCCCACCGGATGCTTGCCTGGGAGCGACGGACACTTGTCGCTGCGCGCACGGCCTCCATCCGCAACTGCTCTCCAGTGACAATTTATACCGCAAACGACGCCCTCATGAGGCTCTCGATCGTCCCCCATAATCGCCCGTCGCAGTCCAGGACCCACTGAAACAGAGGAGCGAGAATGCGAACGACTGAGCATGCGGTGATCATCGCCGGCGGCGGTCCGGCCGGCATGATGCTGGCGGCCGAGCTGGCGCTGGCGAGGGTGGATGTGGCGGTGGTCGAGCGGCGTCCCGACCACGTGCTGGTGGGCTCGCGGGCCGGCGGGCTGCACGCACGGTCGATCGAGCTGCTGGACCAGCGCGGGGTGGTCGACCGCTTCCTGGCCGTGGGCCAGGTGGCCCAGGCCGCGATGCTGGCGACGACGGTGCTCGACATGAGCGACTTCCCGACCCGCCACCCGTACTCGCTCGGGATCTGGCAGAACGAGATCGAGCGGATCATGTCCGCGTGGGTCGCCGAGCTGCCCGTCCAGGTGTACTACGGCAGCGAGGTGACGGGGCTGACGCAGGACGACGCCGGCGTGGACGTCGAGCTGTCCGGCGGCGGGACGCTGCGGGCGCAGTATCTGGTCGGCTGCGACGGCGGGCGCAGCGTCGTCCGCAAGGCGGCGGGCATCGCGTTCCCCGGCTGGGAAGCGACGATGAGCAACCTGATCGCCGAGGTCCAGACGACGGAGCCGCCGGAGCTCGGTGTCCGGCACGATGCGACGGGGGTCCATGGCCTGGGCCGGCTGGAGTACGAGATCGTCGACGGCGAGGTGGTCTACAAGGACGAGGGCCCGGTGCGCGTCATGCTCACCGAGCAGCAGATCGGGTCCGGGGAGGCGACGCTCGACGACCTGAAGGACGGCCTGAAGCGGGTCTACGGCACCGACTTCGGGATCCACAGCCCGACGTGGATCTCGCGGTTCACCGACGCGACACGGCAGGCGGCGAGCTACCGGGCCGGGCGTGTCCTGCTGGCCGGCGACGCCGCGCACGTCCACTACCCGGCCGGCGGGCAGGGCCTCAGCCTGGGGGTCGGGGACGCGGTCAACCTGGGCTGGAAGCTCGCGCAGGTCGTCCGCGGGACCGCTCCGGACAGCCTCCTGGACACCTACCACGACGAGCGCCACCCGGTCGGCGCGCGGGCGCTGCAGCACACGATGGCGCAGGCCGCGCTGCAGAAGCGGGACGACCGCATGCGGTCGCTGGTCGACCTGGTGAGCGAGCTCGCGCGGATGGACGAGCCGCGCCGGCGCGTCGCTGGAATCGTCTCCGGGCTGGACATCCACTATGACCTCGGCGAGGGCCACCCGTTGCTCGGCCGGCGGATGCCCGACCTGGACCTGGTGACGGCGGACGGCGGTGCGGTCCGGGTCTTCGAGCTGCTGCACGGCGCCCGGCCGGTCGTGCTGAACCTCGGCGAGCCGGGTCGCCTCGACGTCGCGCCGTGGTCGGACCGGGTCCAGCTCGTCGACGCGACTTACGCGGGGGAGTGGGAGCTGCCGGTCCTCGGCGTCGTCGCCGCGCCGGCCGCGGTCGTGATCCGGCCCGACGGCCACGTCGCCTGGGTAGAGGACGGGGACGGCGGCGGGGCCGGCCTGCCCGAGGCGCTCACCACCTGGTTCGGGCCGCCGACGCCGGTCTGAGGCCACCGGCGCACAGCAGCAGCGACGGCGGCGGCGGCGAGGTTGGGCCGCCCGGTCAGGGGCGGTACTCGCCCCTGGCCATGCGGTCGACCAGTCCGCCGTAGAGGTCGATCCCGACCGCGATCCCCTGGCCGACACCGGCGGCCGGACGGGCGTTGATCTCCAGCAGCGCCAGGGCGCCGTCGGTGCGGCGGCGCAGCTGCACGTTGCAGATCGCGTTCATGCGGAAGTGGCGGATGAGCGGCAGCACGACCGCGAGGTGCTCGGCGTCCTGGCTCAGGTGGCGCCCAGCACCCTGCTTGTGGCGGACGAGGAAGTCGACGACGGCGCCGCGATCGGCCAGCACGTCCACCGACCACTCGTCGCCGGGCATCAGCTCCATGACGAGCCAGTCGCGGCCGTCCGGCGTCCACGGCACACCCGGCTCGAGCACGACGAAGCCGATCGCCCCGACGCCGGTGCGCGGCTTGGCGCAGACGCGGTGACCGGCCGCCGTGATCGCTGCCCGCGCGGCGTCCGCCTCCTCCTGGGTCCAGACCAGGAAGGTCAGGGCCACAGGAACGCCGAGGCGCTCGGCGGTCCGGGTCGCCTCCCACTTGTCCTCGAGAACGTCGGGGTCGACCGCGGGCGCGACGACCTGCACCCCCTGCGCGGCGAACCGGTCGGCCGCGCGGCAGATGCGACCCAGGTGCCGGCGCCACGTGAGCAGGTGCGTGGCACCGTGCTCGGCGGTCTGCTCGAGCAGCCACTCGACGTACGCCGCGCCGCTGACGTCGCGCGGCTCGAGGACGCCGACGTCGCCGGCGGCCAGATGCGGATGACCCTCCAGGTACGAGGACGTGATGAGGCGGTCACAGCGGCCGCGGACGGACTCCATGCAGGGGCCGAGCGTGCGCGTGGCGTGGTTGGCCCACACGGTCAGCGTCGCGTCGCGGGTGCGCGCGCTCGGCGGGGCTGGGACGCTGTCGCCCCAGGTGGCCGGCAGCGCGTCGACCGGTGCGGATCCGGTGAGCGTGTGTGTGGTCGTGACCGGGAGGGTGGTCAGCCGGGGGGCGACGCGCACTACCGGCTGCGCAGGCGGCCGTCGCGGCACAGGGCGGGGCGCGCGACGCCCTCACCCTCCGCCGGAGACCCGATGGAGCGGTTGGCATCCCGAACCCTGCGCGCGTCCGGGAGGGGACGGGGCTTCGGGATGTGATGAGAGTCGTTTATGGCGTCACCCAAGCTAGCAGCCGGATGACGACGGGCTGACCCTGCTCCCCGGTCCGGACCACGCGGTCATCGCCGTCTACGCGGGGCAGTTCCCGTCGGCCAGCGGCGGGACGGCGACCGCGGTCTTCCGGGATGGCACGAGGGTGACGCAGCCGCTCTCGCTCTCGCCCTGACGCCGGCCCTGGGAGGATGAGCCGATGTCCTCCCCGACCCTGCGCGGCCCGTTGGTCGGTGCCAGCGCGATCGTCGTCCGCGATGGGCGCGTGCTGCTGGGCCGGCGTCGCGGCGCCCATGGCGCCGGGACGTGGTCCTTCCCCGGCGGCAAGGTCGATGCCGGCGAGGCGCCCGCGACCGCGGTCGCACGCGAGCTCGAGGAGGAGACGGGGCTGATCGCCCGCGCGGTCACGAGGGTCACGTGGACGGACGACGTGTTCCCGGACGACGGCCTGCACTACGTCACGCTGCACCACCTCGTCGAGGCCGTGGGGGAACCCGCGCGGCGCGAGCCCGAGAAGGTGGACGGCTGGTCCTGGCATCGGTGGGACGCGCTGCCGGAACCGTTGTTCGCACCGGTCGCGTCGCTCGTCGAGACGGGATGGCGGCCGGCGTGAGCGGCACGGTCGGCGGCGGTGGCCCCGGGGACGCGGGGTCGCGCGCGGCAGGCTGGATCGCCGGCCTGCCCGTGGCGGCCGACCTGCGGGCGGCGCTCGACTTCCTGGCCGAGTCGCACGACCTGGCCTACGTGATGCGGCTGAACCGGCTGCGCGACGGCTCCCGGCCGGAGTCCAGCGCCGAGCACAGCTGGCACCTGGCGCTGTGCGCGGTGGTCCTCGCCCGGCAGACGGCCCCGGGGGTCGACCTCGGCCGGGTCCTCACGATGCTGCTGATCCACGACCTCGTCGAGATCGAGGCGGGCGACGTCCCCATCTACGACCTCGAGGAACGCGCAGCGGTCACGGTCGCCGAGGAGCGGGCGGCCGACCGGATCTTCGGGTTGCTGCCGGCCGCTGAGGCGGGGGCGTTCCTGGCTGCGTGGCACGAGTTCGAGGCGGCGGCGTCCGACGAAGCGCGCTTCGCCCGCGGGCTCGACCGCCTGCAGCCGATGCTGCTGCACGCGGCCGGCGACGGGTCGGCCTGGGCC
Source organism: Paraconexibacter sp. AEG42_29 (assembly GCF_040581415.1). NCBI lineage: Bacteria > Bacillati > Actinomycetota > Thermoleophilia > Solirubrobacterales > Paraconexibacteraceae > Paraconexibacter > Paraconexibacter sp. AEG42_29. Next base: position 1,033,449 of record NZ_CP114014.1, read on the forward strand.
GGGCGCGGCGTGACGGTTGCGCAGGAGCGGATCCTGGTCGCTCAGGTGACGGAGTTCTGGCCGGCGCTTGGCGCGATCGCGGAGGCGATCCTGGTGGACGCCGCGCGGCGCGGCTGGCTCGCCCCCTGACGCCGAGTTGCGATCGGCGCCATACCGGGCGGCCGTGCATCGCATCTGGGCCAGTGGGATGGTCTGTCAGCGGACGCGGACCGTGGCGCTCCTGCGCACCGTCGCGCCGCGGGGCGTCACGAACGTCAGCCGCAGCTCCAGCCCGCGTACCGCCGGGACCGCGCGCAGACCGGACCGCCCGGACGGCGACACCGGCAACGACAGCGCGACGGTTACGGGGTCCGGGACGGTCTGCCGAACGCGGGCCACCAAACGGCCGGACGGCGTCCACAGCTCGGCGGCCAGCCGGCCCGGCGGCAGCGCCAAGCGCAGCTGGTACCGCCCGCCCGAGCGGAGCAGCATCGATCGCCGGGCAGCCATCGGCCGGACGGCGGCCAGCGCTCTGCGCACGCCGGTGCGTTCGCGGGCGTGGGCGGCCGCCGGCGTCGTCGTCACGGGCTCGGGGTTGGGGACGACGTCACGCGGCGTCGTGGGTGCGGCGACACCCGCGGGGGCCGGCGGTGCGTCCGGTGGACGAACCGGGCGCACCGGGACCGGGAGGGCCGGGATCAGCGTGGTGTCCGGTGGGACGCCGGGGTCGGCGGGGACCCCGGGGGCCGGCACGTCGTCGAGCGGGCTGACGTAGATGAGCTCGCCAGCCTCACCCGATCCGGAGCCCTCCGTGAAGACGAAGTAGGTCCCCACCAGCGTGAGCCGGCCGTCCGGCCCGATCAGCATCGTGGCCGTGCCGTTGCCGAACGACTGGCTGTAGCCGTGCGTCGCGACCGGGAGCAGCTGCGCCGTCCCGGTCGCCTGGTCCTCCAGGTACTCGCGCCAGCTGCCGAAGTCGCCGAACGCGTGTTGGCCCTCCTGGAGGGTGAAGCGCTGCCCGCGGAACGTCAGCTCGTCGCGGTCGCCGAGGCCGCCGCCCAGACCGAGCGGGGTGAAGAGCGCATCTGCGGCGCCGTCCGCCCGCGCGGCCCACGCCCGCATCCCGAGGAGCAGCCCGGTCGCGCGCCGGTCGACCACTGAGTCACGGAGGTAGTGGAAGCCCACCACCACGTGCTGCGCGCCGGCGTCGACGCTGCGGATCGAGGGCGTCCCCTCGGCGACCGGGGCCAGTGAGCGGGGTGCATCGAACGTCGCGTCGGGCCGGCCGGCGAGCAGTGCGTCCACGGTCGGGAAGCGGCGGAACCGCAGGTGCGGCCCGCCGTCGTCCGCCTCGGAGACCACGAGCGCGCCGCCGCCCGGAAGCAGCGCGACGGTCGGCTGGCTGTCGTGATCGCCGAGGTCCGCGGTGCGGCGCCAGCGCAGCAGGTCGCTCGACGTGCCGACGCGGCTCACGAAGCGCCCGTCCACGTCGGCGTGCCAGACCCCGAGGTAGCGCCCGTCCGGAGCCTGGACCACCTTCAGCGCGTCGAGCTTCCCGCCCCGATCGTCGGTCGCCCGGTACCGGACTCGGGCCGCGTTCTTCGGACGGGCCAGGCGCCACGTGAGCTCGTCCCCCGGGGACTTGGTCGTGATGACGAGCTCGGGAGGCCGGGACGACTCGCGGGACGCGAAGCCGGCCGGGCGCGAGCGGTCGCCGTCGATCCGGAAGCCGAGCGTGCTGTCCGTGACGACCGCGGCCGTGACGTCGTACTCGGCCCACTGACCTGCGGTGACCGCCGGGAGCGTCGCGATCGGCCCGGTGACCGCGGTCGGGCTCCGCGCCGGAGTGACCGTGCGCTGGTTCCAGTCGGTGGTGGTGAGGCTGACCGTGGTCGGCGCGTCGCTCCCGCGGGTGACCCACAGCCGCAGCACCACGCGCGCCGGGGGGACGGGCAGCGCGGCGACCCGCACCCGGAGGAAGGCGGATGTCCCGCCGCCCGCGCGAAGGGTCGGCGCGCGGGTGCCGCCCGTGGCCCCGCCCGCGGCGCGGGACAGCGAGACGTCCGCGGTCACGACGGCCTGCGGGACCGGGAGCGCCGCCCGCGCCGTCGCCGTCACGGTCGCGGTCGTGCCGGCGGCCGCGACGGCCGTCGCGACCGCGGCGAGCGTGGTCAGGGTGAGCGTCGGCCGCAGGCGCACGAGTGCCAGGGTGCCAGGCCGGGCCCGGTCGCGCACCCGGTTCTCCCAGCCGGGCGGACTCGGCGAGGGCCGCTTCTGCCTGCTGCTGGTCCATGGCGTGGCTCGTGCCTCCGGAAGTCACTTGCTTGCCTATGAGGAAAGTCGGACGACTTTCGTGTCAGGAACGTCGCCTGGTTCGCGCGCCGGCGGACTCCGCCAGCAGGACCTGCGGCCCCAGCGATGCGGCGAGCGCGAGCGCGACCTGCAGCTCGACCGGGCGCTCGGTCAGCGGGCGTCCGATCAGCGCCTCCGCGGCCCGCGCGCGGTTCGTGACGGTGTTCGGGTGCACCCCGACCCGGGAGGCGGTCGCCGTGCGGCTGCCGTGCTCCTCCAGGTAGACGAGCAGCGTGGCGCGCAGGACGGCGTGATCGGGATCGTCGCGGGCGAGGTCGCCGAGGCGGCGCAGGGCGAACCGGCGGGCCCGTGGCAGATCGTCCGCGAGCAGGGCCACCAGCTCGACGTCGTCGTACCGGGCCGTCCCGCCGCCGTCCGGGGCGGCGGTCCCGGCGCCGAGCATCGCGACCTGTGCCGCGGCGAGCGCGTCCGCGTGGGTCGCCCGGAAGCCGTCCAGGCCGGGCGCCGGGTCGCCGGACGCGATCCACGTGTCGGCCGGGCGCGCCGCGTCGACGGCGGCCCGCAGCGCGTCCGCGGCGGGGGCCGCGGGTAGCGCGACCCAGCCCCACGCGACGGCGCTGGCGGCCGGCACCAGCAGGGGCGGCGGGGCACCCAGGCGCAGGGCCACCTCGCGGGCGGCCAGCACCAGCGGCCGGGGAACGTCGAGCGCTGCCGGGACGTCGCCGCCCGCCGGGGCGCCGTGCCACAGGACGAGCCCCACGTGGTGACGACGGAACTCGTGCGCGGCCGTCCGGCTGAGCGCGTCGACGTCGACCGACCGGCCGCTCAGCGCGGCCAGCACGGCCTCGCGCCGCTTCGCGTCCGGGGTCCGCGCGGCCCGTGCGTGCTCGCGGGCGTAGGCGGCGGTGAGCTGCGCGGTCAAGCCCGCGAACCACGCGAACGTCAGCTGGTGAGCGAGCCGCATCGTCCGGGCCTGCAGCGCCGGGCTGAGGCCGGCGGTGGTGATGCGCTCGTCCCAGGCGTCGGCGAGTGCGCCATGCGCGAGCTGCAGGATCTGCAGCAGCGGCCCCAGGGGGATGCCGTCGCGGACCATGACGCCGACCTGGAACAGCAGCTCGGGCGGCGGCTGCACCTGTGCCGGCGGCTCGCCGCGCCGCCAGCCGTCGACGAGCGCCAGCAACGTCGCGCGGGAGGTGCGCCGCGTCTCCTCGACGGTCACGGGGTCGACAGCCGCCTCCGGCACCTCACGGTGGACGAGCGCAGCCACGGTGCGGGCGATCGCGTCCGCGTCCTCCGCGATCACGGCGACGGTCGTGCGCAGCGCCGCCTCGGCGGCGGCGGCCCCCGTGCCGGTCGGTGTCCTCGGACTGTCGCGCGCCGGCATCGTGCTCGCCAGCCTAGTGGCGTGAGATAACATCTGTGAGCCGAAGCGGTGTGACCGAAGCACAGGTTGACCGCGCCGCTGTCCGGCAGGATCGGAGCATGGAAAGCGGTCCCGTCGTCGTCTACGCCGCCACCGGCTACACCGGCCGGCTGATCGCCGCCGAGCTCGCCGCCCGCGGCATACCGCTGGCGCTGGCCGGGCGTGACCGGGGGCGCCTCGCGGCGCTGCAGGCGCAGCTCGGCGCGGGTGAGGTCGCCGTGGCGGCGCTGGACGACCCGGCCGCCCTGAAGGCGGCCGCGTCCCGTGGCCGCGTGCTCATCAACTGCGCCGGCCCGTTCAGCGCGAGCGGCGACGCGGTCCTCACCGCCGCAGCAGCCGCGGGCGCGCACTATCTCGATACGACGGGCGAGCAGGACTGGATCCGGCGCGTCTTCGAGGTCCACGACCCGCTCCTGCGAGACGCCGGTGTGGCCGCCGTCCCCGGCCTGGCGTTTGCGCACACACCCGGCGACCTGCTGGCGAACCTCGTGGGCCGGACGGTCGCGCCCGCCCGCCGCGTGACGATCGCCTACCACGTCGAGGGCTTCGACATGACGCGCGGGACGCTGCACTCCTCGCTCGAGCAGATGAACGGGCTCGACGTCGCGTACGAGGACGGCCGCTTCACCGGGGGCGGACGGCGGCCGCGGCGCGCGTTCGTCACCTTCCCACCGCCGATCGGCCGGCAGCTCGTGGCGCGCTACCCGACCGGCGAGGTTGTGACCGTGCCGCAGCACGTGCAGGCCCGCGAGGTCGTCGCCCGGATCAGCGCGACCTCGATCGCGCCGCCGCCGGCAGCGCCGCTGCTCCCGGCCCTGACCCCGGCGCTCGGGCGGCTGCTGCGCTCGCCGCTGCGGCCCGTGCTGGACCGCGTGATCGACCTGCTCCCGGAGGGCCCGGCCGAAGCGGACCGCAAGGCCGTGCGGTGGACGATCGTCGCCGGCGCGACGGGGGAGGACGGACGCACCGCCCGCGGAATGGCCAGCGGGCCGGACATCTACGGGCTCACGGCGCGCGCGATCGCGCAGGCGGCGGTCGAGCTCGCGGACCCCGGGTTCGCCGGCCGCGGTGCGCTCGCCCCCGCGCAGGCGGTCGACCCGGCCGCGTTCCTCGACGGCCTCGGGCCCCTCGGTGTTCGCTGGCACGTCGACGGTCCCGCTCACGCCGGCGCCACCGCCGACCGGACCGCGGCGACTGCCGACACGGCAACTGCAGAAACGGCGGCCGGCGACACGACGACCGCGGGCACTGCGACGACGGCCGTCGCGGGCGCCGGGGCAGCAGCGCAGGCGCCGGACGCGGCGGCGACCGCATGAGCACGCCCGGTGCGGCTGTCGTCACCGGTGGTGGCGCGGGCCTCGGCGCCGAGCTCGCCCGGCTGCTCGCCGCGCGGGGCTACCGCGTCGTCGTTGCGGACATCGACGCGGCCGCAGCGCGGGCCGTCGCCGACCCTCTCGGCGGCGAGGTCGCGACGCTGGACGTCGCCGACCTGGCCGCGTGCCGGGCGCTCGTGGCAGCGACACCCGACCTCGCCGTCTGGGTCAACAACGCCGGGCTGCTGGCGACCGGGCCCAGCTGGACGACCGACGAGGCCACCCGCCGTCGGCTCTTCGACGTCAACGTGCACGGCCTCATCAACGGGACCACGGCGGCGCTGGAGCGCTTCCGGCCGGCGGGCCGCGGGCACGTCCTGAACATCGTGTCGCTCGCGGGCCTCGTCCCGGCCCCGCACGAGACCATCTACGGCGCCACGAAGCACGCGGCCCTCGCGTACTCGGTCGGGACACAGCTGGACCTGCTGATCGCGCGCGAGCGCGGCGTGCGGATCTCGGCGCTGTGCCCCGACGGCATGTGGACGCCGATGCTGTTCGACAAGGCGCGGGACCCGAACGCCTGGCCATCGTGGTCGGGCGTGATGCTCACGCCCGAGGCGGTCGCCGCCGAAGCGGTCGCGCTGCTGGACCGGCCGCGGATGGTCCGCTCGATCCCCCGCCGGCGCGGTGCGCTGCTGCGTGCCGGGGCCGCCGTCCCCGCCCTGATGGCGCCGGCGCTGCCGGTCGTCGTCGCCCTCGCCCGCCGGCGCCAGCGCCGCTTCGCCGACCGCCACGGCGCCTGACCGCCCCCGACCCACGAACCCACGGACCCGGAACCCGACATGACCGCCATCACCCGTCCAGCGCCGTCGCTCGACGACCTGCGCCCCGTCCCCGACCTGGACGCCGCCCGCGCCGTCTGGCCGCGCGGGCGTCGCCTGGACGCCGTCCGCACCGCCGGTCTGGCGTTCAAGGAGCACTTCAAGGCGCAGGGCACGGTCCTCGGCGTGCGCAGCGTGAACCTCGTCACGGCGCCGTATCCGACGACGTTCGCGTTCCACGGCGCGGTCCGCCTGCCGACGCCGTACGTCTTCATCACGAACCGCATGGTCGTCGTGCAGTACGAGGACTTCGCCGGCGTCCGCCGCACGCTGGTCTGGGAGCCGACGCTGCCCGAAGGCTCGGTCAAGGCGCCGTTCTACGCGCAGACCGCCGCGACCGTCGACCGGATCCCCGGCGGGCAGTGGCTGGCCGACAACGTCCTCACGATCACCGAGAACGACACGGACGACGTGCTGCGCGCGTGCGGGCTGCGGGCGGAGGACGTCGACTACGTCAGCTTCGACCACCTGCACGTGCAGGACGTGCGCATGGTGCTCGGCACGACCGCGCCGATTCCGGGCGAGGACGCGCCGCGCGAGCCACTGTTCCCGAACGCCCTCGTGCTCGCGCAGGAGACCGAGATCGCGACGCTCGAGGATCCCCACCCGACGCAGTGGCCGTGGTACGTCCCGGACACGCTCGTCGACGCCCGGGTCGAGCGCTTCGGCCGGCTGCAGGGCTCGGTCGAGCTGGGCGTCGGGGTCGCGATCGTCTGGACGCCCGGGCACACCGACGGCAACCACTCGCTTGTGGTGAACACCGAGGACGGGGTGTGGGTCAGCTCGGAGAACGGTGTCGCGCTCGACAACTGGCAGCCGGAGCTGTCGCGCATCCCCGGCATCGCCCACTACGCGCGCTTCTACCAGCGCGAGATCGTCCCGAACGCGAACACGCTCGAGGACTTCCAGGACCAGTACGACTCGATGGTCCTCGAGAAGACCCTCGCGGACCCGTGCCGCGACGATCCGCGCTGGCGGCAGGTGATCCCGTCGTCCGAGCTGGCGGACATCCGGCGGCAGTGGCCGGTGCGGCCGACGTACCGGCACGCCGGGATGAACTACGGGACGCTGCTCGCGACGTGACCCGGGACGTGCGGGCCGTCGCGGCCCTCCACGCAACGTTCTTCGCCGCCGCGGGAGTCGTGACGCTCGCGCTCGACGCACCTGCGAAGGGCTGGGCGGTGCTCGCGCTGGTGGTGGCCTACAACGTCGGGCTGCCGCTCACAGCGCGTGCGGTCGGCCGCCGCGACTGGGTGTTGCTGTGGCGCTTCCTGCTGCCGGTGTCGATCTTCCAGATCGTGCCCGACTGGATCCTGGCGACGGTCGTCGGGACGCTCGACTTCCCGGTGATCGGCGGTCCGCGTCTGGACGACGCGATCAACCTGAGCATGGGGGGCATGTGGGTGCCGCCCCTGTTCATCGTGCTTGCGCTGGCGCGCGGCAGTGCGCCGGCCGCGGCCGGCCTGGCGGTCGCGGTGTTCCTGGGCAGCGAGCTGCTCGCGCCGGTGGTCGACCTGTGGGAGCCGACCGGCGACACCACGCAGGTGGCGGGCGTCGCGTTGTACGTCCTGCCCGCGGAGGCCGCGCTCGGCTGGGCGGCCGCGACGGCGTTCGCGCTCGTGGGCGCGGCCTCGCACGGCCGCCGCGTCCTGGCGGCACTGGCGACGTCGACGTTCTACACGGGCGCCCTCGTGGTCGCCTACTTCGCGATCGACGTGGCCGGGTGGTCGGTGACGGTCTGATCGCCGACCGGGCGGCTCGCGCGTCCGGGCCTGCGAGACGCGGAACCAGCCGAGAAGGAGCCCCGGCCCCGCCGCGGCGCGCCAGAGCGCGCCGGGCCGGGCGGGAGCGGACCGGCGTCCCTACGGAAGGGCGCTCGGCAGGTTGTTGTTGCGCGGCGTCGGGATCGTGAACTCGACCGCGCCGTCGTTCGGGTTGGCCGCCGGCGGGGGCGGCGGTGTCGTGCTGCCGCCGCTGATCGTGATGCCGGCCATGACGGCGATCGTGGCGACCACGGCGACGATCGCCGCGATGCCGGCCAGCTTGACCTGGCCCTGGTCGGGGCCCGTCGGGAGGACGCGGGCGTCCGCCGCGGCGGCCACCGGCCGGGCGACGGGCGCCGGTGCCGGGGTCCGGCGGGCGACGGGGGCCGCGCGCGGGGCGCGGACGGGCGCCCGGACTACGGGCGCGGGGTTCCAGACGACCTCGGGCGCCGGCGCTGCCGCCGGTGCGACGTCCACCACGGGGGCGGGATCGCGATAGGCGGCGGGTGCCGGCGTGGGTGCGGGCTCCGTCGAGAGCGGTCCGTAGCCGTTCTCGTCGGTGAAGGTGGCGATGGCGGCCGCGGCCGCCCGTGCGCGTTCGGAGCGACCGAACGGGCTGGCGCGGGTCGTGTCCGGCTCGACCGCGTCAGGTGCTTCGGGAGTGAACGTCGAGTGCCCGCTCATGCGTTCGCCCCCAGGTCCGCGCGGCGGAAAGCCACGCCGCTGGCGATTGCGTCTCTGCTCATCATGGTTGCCCCCCGGCATTGAGACGCCACACGCAGTGGTGCGGTGACGGTCTGGGTAAGCCCCTGCCTACCTGACGAGCAGAATAGCGCCAAAATCGCGATTCGTCGAGTATCGACCGAAGTCTTTACAAACCCATCACGACTCCGCTTTCTCGCCGGTCGGACGATGGTGGTCGGTCCGGAAACCGGCGCAGCTGCGCCGCGCGGGACCGCAGGCGCTGCCGTCGCCTTGCGGCGACAGCAGCACGCGCGCCGGGCCTACGAGATCGTGAGGGTGTTCACGCCCGGATCGGTCGGCGTCCGCGCCGAGACGTCCGCGTAGGTGTACATCTGGCCGGGCTTGCTGCCGGCCTTGCCGAACCCGAAGCCGGCGGACTCGAGGACGGCGACGGCGTCGAGGATCTTGTAGAAGCCCGGGGCGTTCGTCGTCGGCAGACCCGGGGTGTCCTCGCGCTGCGCGAACTTCGCGTACACCCGGTCGTTGCCGAGCTTGCCGAGCGACTGCAGCGCGAGCGCCCGGTGGACGGACTCCACGGCCATGATCTCGGCGGCGTACCGCGCGAAGCGGGTCCCGCTCAGCGTGCCCTGCCGGGCGAAGACCGTCAGGCCGAGCAGGTAGGCGTTGACGAAGACCTGATCGCCGACGGCCAGCGTGGTCAGGAGCGCCTCGGGCGAGGAGAAGACCTCGTCCGGCACGTGGATCGAGGTCGTGACGGCCTTGCCGCCGACGGCGCTGCTGGTCAGCAGCTCGTAGTGGTTCTTCTCCTGCTGCGCGGCGGCGCGGATGTTGCGGGTCGTCGTCGCGTCGAGCTTGCTGCCGAGCTTCTCCGGCCCGAGCGTGTTGACGATCGTCGCGAGGACCTCGGCCGTCGCGGCGACAGCGAGGATGTTGGCGACCGAGTTGTCCTCGTTGGTCTTGACCGCGGCGCCGGCGGGGGCCGTCCCCATCGCGAGGCCGAGGACCCCGGCGCCCGCGAGGGCGGCCGTCGTGCCCTTGATGAGCTGACGGCGGGTCGCCGCGCTCTCGTGCTGGTTCTGCCGGTCGATCGTCTCGAACAGGTGGTTGCTGACGTCGGTCATGTAGTGGACTCCTTGCCGCCGGGAGTGGCGGCGTCGTGGGACACGCGTAGAGGCGAGTGCGGCGGGGCGCCCGGCCCAGACGCATGCCGACGGGAATCCGGTGTGGGTGGGCACGGTGAGCGGCGGTCCTCGGCGTCCCGCCGCTCACCGGCCCGGACTCAGCCCGGCTCAGAACGCCGCCTCGCAGCTGGTGATCGGCTGGTCGTTGCTGTCGCGCTGCGCCCGGTCGTAGCCCGTGCCGCAGGCGACGATGTCGCCCCAGCCGTCCCGCGCGAGGACCGTGTCGTTGCCCTGGCCGGCATCGAGGCGATCGATGCCCGTCCCGCCGTTCAGCGTGTCGGCGCCGCCGCCGGCGCCGATCGTGTCGTGACCGCTGCCGCCCGACAGGTTGTCGCTGAACTGCCAGCCGTAGACGTGGTCGTCGCCGTCGCCGCCGAGCAGGTTCGGAGTCTGCGGCCCGGGCGCGCCGCCGGCCGTGCCCTTCACGTCGACCACGTCGTTGCCGGCCCCGCCCGCGAGGGTCGCGGTCACCGGGACGCCGAGGTCGGCGACCAGGCGATCGCTGCGGTCGCCCGTGTCCACGTAGACGCTGCGGACGAGCGTCGTCGGGCACTGGACCTGATTCGCGTTGTAGTTCACGCACCCGGCGGGCTGGCCCACGAGCGGGTCCACGTTGTTGCGCTCCCACACGAGGATGTATCCCGGGCGGCTGTAGACCTCGATGTCGTTGGCCTCCCCGGGCGCCGCCCTGACGGTAAGCACCTGGCCGCCCGAACCGGTGCGGCTGGCCGTGGACGCCTCGGCGCCGGCCGGCACCGAGGCCGCGACGGCGGCGACGGTGGCGAGTCCGAGGAACGACTTCTTGAGCGTGCTGATGGACATGGCTTGCGGCCTCCGGGTCGGTCGCAGTGCGGGGTGCGCTGCGGTGTGTCCGGAGTCTCCGCCGCGCCCGTCCCCGTGTCCGTCGCGTCCGCGACACAGCGGGGGTGCCGCCGGCGACACCCCCGTCCGGAGCCGCGCTCAGGCGGCTCCGTTGTCCGCGCCGCAGTTGGGGGCACCGAGGGCGATTGCCTCCTTGTCGCGCCGCGGGGCGATCTCGGTCGCGCCTTCGATGACCTTGGTGTACGCGGCCTCGTCGTTCGCCACCAGCGCCTTCTGCGCCGCGAGCGCGGCCGTCTTCCCGGCCTGGAAGTCCTTCATGAGCTGGTCCCACTCGGCCTTCACGTCGTCCGCCGGCTTCAGCTTGGCGAGGTCGTCCGCCTGGCCGGCGACCAGCGGCACGGCGACCTCGAGGTACTTGATCGTGCTGGCCTTGTCGGTCGGCTGCTCGAGCTCCTTCTCCTTCTTGTCGTACCCCACGCAGATCGCGTCGGCCTTCGCGGCGAGCTCCTTCTTGGCCAGCGCCTGGTCGCCGCCGCCGTCGTCGTCGCCACCGCAGCCCGCGAACGCGAGGCCGCCGGCGGCGAGCAGGGTGAGCAGGGCACGGCGGGGGCGGAGCATGGTGGGTCCTGTCGGTCGAATGGCGATGCGCACCATGTTCCCTGCCGCGGCGGTCGGCCACATCGGGGGCGCACCCCCAGGCTTTCGCGCCGGCGCCGGTCAGGGGCCGAGCTCGACGATCTGCTCCCACGTCCCGCGGTCGAAGAACGGCAGCGGCGGGGCCTGGCCGGCGCCCTGCGCGCCGACGTCGTACAGCAGCCGGGGCTCACGCCAGCGGGCCGGGTCCTCGCTCCCGAAGCGCTTGGCCAGCGCGTCGAACGCGGTGACCGCGGCGGCACGGTAGCCGGCGGGCGTCAGCGTCCGCAGCGCGTAGGACTCCTTGGCCGTGATATCGAACGCGTGGCTGCCGCCCGGCCGGTCCTCGAACCGGGACGCGCCCTTGCCGAGCCGCGCGACCGCCCGGGCGGCGAGCGCGGTCTTGTACGCCTCCCAGGCGGCGACGCCGGGATCCACGGTGCCGTCCGCGGCCTGTCGGTGGTAGTCGCCGTCCCACGTCAGGACCGTGTCGAGGATCGACTTCGCCTTCCCGGTCGCCCCCTTCTGGGCGCGGCGCAGGCGCGCGCTCGCGAGCGGGCGCTGCTGCGCGACGCGGCCTTCGCGCTCCACCACGCTACGCGCCGCCTGGAACGACGGCGCCTTGCGCAGGTCCCGCACCAGGCGCATCAGCCACCCGACGCGGTGGAACTGCCCGGTGACCCGCTCGGAGGACTCGCCGTCGCCGCTCGTCCAGCCCTGCGACGGGATGTTGTTCCAGTTCGCGAGCCAGCCCTGCTTCGGGTTGATGACGTGCGGCATCTTCGAGCGGGGGACGAGGCCGCCCCACTCGGCCTCGCCGGTGCCGGGCAGCGGCAGCCGCTCGTCCCAGCGCGACGGGCGGATCTGCACGAGGCCCGGGTGCCAGTACCCGATGTTCCCCTGCGAGTCGGCGGCCATGATGTTCTCATTCCACGTCACCGCGCGGGCGGCGGCGTCCACGTCCTTGATCGTCTTGGCGCGGTTCAGCAGGTCGATGCCGACGAGCGACTCGAGGTCGCGCTGCCAGATGGCGTACTTCCGCGCGTAGGCGACGTTGCCCTCGACGGCCTGCACGGGGCCGTGGACCGTGCGGCAGACGCGGCGCGTGACCGATCCGGACTCAGGGATCTTGCCCCCGAGCAGCAAGTCGCTGGGCGGGCTCTTGAAGTCGAACCGCTCGTTGCGGCAGTCCATCTTCCGCCACTGGCCCTTGTACAGGTAGGACTCGCGGTCCTGCGGATCGAGCTTCTCGGCGTAGAGGTCGTCCTCGTCGGACAGGCCGCTCGTGAAGCCCCAGGCGACGGTGTCGTTGTGGCCGATCCCGACGACCGGGATGCCGGCGGCGGTGACCCCGCGCACGTCGTACCCGGGCGCGTGGAGCTCGATCTCGACGAACAGCTCGGGCACCGAGAAGCCGAGCTGCGGGCCGTTGAAGAGGATGGCGCGCTTGCCCGGTGCGCGGACGGCGAACATCGACGAGCCGCCGGTGCGGCCGATCATGCCGGCCGGCCGGTCGGCCTTCCGGGCGGCGGCACGGGCGGTGCCGTCGCTGGTGGCGGGCAGCGTCTTCGCGAAGGCGAGCGAGCGCTTCCGGGCGGCGGCGGCCTTCTTCGCGGACAGCACCCGCCCCTGCGGGAAGAGGCCTTCGCTGCGCGGGATCGTCGAGAGCTGGCCCTTGATCGAGCGGGGCAGCAGCGCGTCGAGGACACCGGCACCGCTGTCCTGGACCGCCCGCAGGTTCCGCAGCTCGCTGCCGTCGCCCGATGGGACGGTGCGCGCGAGGAAGACGCCGATGCCCAACGTGTCGACGACCGTCCACGGGGTCAGCGCGGTCCCGGTCGCGATGTACTCGGCCGGAAGGTCGGTCGGCGTCGCCTGCAGGTGGCTGATCCAGGCGTTGATGCCGTCCACGTACGCCTGGGTGCGCTGGCGCAGCGGCAGCGGGAAACGCTCGAACTGGGCGTTCAGCTCAGCCGGCGTGTAGTAGTCCCGGCGGGAGATGAGGTCGTCCCCTAACGCGCCCTTGCCCGTGACCTCGGCCAGGCGGCCCTGCGTGGCGTGCCGGAACGCCTCCAGCTGGAACATGCGGTCCTGCGCCAGGGCGTAGCCGGCGCCCCACCAGGCGTCGAGCTCGGTGGCGCCTGTGACGGCCGGGACGCCGAACGTGTCGCGCCGGATGCTCACGCCGGCCTTCGGCGTCTCGGGGGTTCCGGTCGCGAGGTTCATGCCGAACGGCTTGCGCTTGAAGTCGATGAACAGCGGCTGCTGGTCGTACAGGTGCGGTGAGCCGGTGCCGCCGGTCAGCCCGGTCAGCGAGACGTACCCGCTCTGGCCGGGCGGCAGGATGCCCTCGGCTTCGATCACGCGGGCGGGGGCGGAGGACGGGAGGGCGAGGGCCGCGCCGGCGGCGACGACGAGCGCCAGCGCGCGGCGGTGGGGACGGGACATGGGGGCGACACTAATGGGCTGCGAACGCCCGCGTTCAGCGAACCGTCGGCGACGGGCTGTCGCGGTTCGGTCGCTAGATGGTGGACTCTGCGAAGACGGGTGGTCCCAGGCGCGTGCAGCGTGGATGCAGGGCGCGTTCGGGACGGCCGACGCAGGGCCGGCGTCCTTCGTGGGCCGGCCGGGACGCGCCCTGCGTCGCGCGGTGCGTGCCTGGGCGCCGGCCGGCCGCGGGGTCGACCATCTAGGTTCGAGTCGTCCATGAACGCACCCGACGTCCCGATCGAGCACAACCCGCACTGCCTCGGCTGCGGGTCCCGGAACCCCTCGTCGCTCGGGTTCACGGTCGACCACGTCGAACCCGGCCGGCTGCGGGCGCGCGTCGCGTTCACGCAGGCCCACGAGGGTGGGGTCGGGCGCGTCCACGGCGGGGCGGTGGCGACCGCGCTGGACGAGGTGATCGGCCGCCTAGGGCACTACGAGGTCGAGGGGCGCGACTGCGTCACCGCGGAGATGCAGGTGCGCTACCTGCTGCCCACCGTCACCGGCGCCGAGTGCACGGCCGAGGCGGTCCTGACGCGGCGCGAAGGCCGCAAGCTGTGGATCACCGCGGAGCTGCGGGCGGGGGACGCGGTGCAGGCGACCGCGACCGGGCTGATGATCGAGCTGCGCTCCGCGGCCTGAGCGGCGGGCCGGATCAGGCGATCGGCGGCCGGCTGGCCGGGACGAGGTCCAGGCGGGTCGCCGCGAGGTGGACGGCCGTCTCGATGAAGCGGTGCACCAGCGGGTTCTGATCGCCCGTCCGGCGGCCGATGGCGAGGACCGACGGCGGCAGGTCCGGGCTTGTGAGCGCGTGCAGTCCGACCCGCGAGTAGAAGCGCGTCCAGCCGACCGGGGCGATCGCGAACGCCTGGCCCGAGGCGACCAGCTCGAACGCCGACTCCAGGGTCGCCACCGGCCGCGAGGTCGACGGGTCGGCGCCGGCGGACCAGAAGTCGTTCCAGCGCTGGTCGGGGCCGGCGGGGCGGGCGGCGGCGAACGGGCGCAGCTCGTCGAGCGCGATCTGGTCGCGGCCCGCGAGCGGGTGACCCAGGCCCACCAGGATCAGCCGCGGCTCGGTGAGCAGGTCGACGACGACCAGGCCGTCGTCGGTCAGCGGGGGCCGCAGAAACGCGACGTCGGTCGTCCCCGAGCGCAGCCCGGCGCTGGGGTCGTCGTAGAGGTGCGGCTCGAACTCGACGATCGCCCCGGGCTCGCTCGCGGCGAAGGCCGCCACGATCGGGTCGGTGAGCTCGAGCGCGGCGCCGGCCATCGCGCCGACGCGCAGCAGACGGCGATCCATGCGGCCCTGGTGGTTCGCGCTCGTGACGGCCTCGTCCCAGTCGGCCAGCAGGGTGCGCGCGCGGTCGGCGAACTGCCCGCCGGCCGGCGTCGGATGGCCCGACCGCGTGGTGCGCTCCAGCAGCCGGACGCCGAGGTCGTCCTCCAGGCGGGCGACCGCGGCGCTGACCGCCTGCTGCGTGAGGTGCAGCTCGCGCGCCGCGAGCGTGAAGCTGCCCGTGTCCACCACCGCGAGGAAGACCCGCAGCCGCGAGGTGTGGACGTCGGTCGGCGGCACGCCGCGGACGCTACTTCACCCGTTCACAACGACGGGCTTGTGAATCGACACCGCAGTTCTGTTTCCCTTCTGCGCGCCGGTGCAGGACGGTGGTGACGTGACCCGACGCGTGCTGCCGACCACCCTGACCTCCGTGATCGCGGCGGCCGCCGCCGGCGGGCTCGTCGCCGCGGCCGCACCGGTCGCCGCGTCGGCTGCGCCGACCCCCGCGGTCAGCGGCGGGACGACGGCAACCGCGAAGGTCTGCGGGACCACGCGCGTCGTGCGCCGGGTGGCTGCCGGGGCTGCGGTGCGCTTCACGGTCCCGGCTGCCCGCCAGGCCCGCGTGCGCGCGGCGCGGGCCGGGTCAACGGTGGTCGTGGAACGCTGCGAGGCCGGGCGCTGGACCGCGCTGCGGACGCTGCGCCTCGGCGCCCGCGCCACCGCTCTGTCGGGTCCGCTGACCGGCGCGAGCGACACGGCCGCGGACCTGCGGGTGCGGGTGCGGTCCCGGGGCGGCGCGTTCGGTCGCGCTGCGCACGTGCGCGTCGGGGTGGGGGAGGTCGTCGACGTCCCGGTGAGCTTCCGGGTCGTCAACCGCAACCGCACGGCGCTCCCGTGCCTCGGCGCCCCGGACGGCAAGACCTACACGGTCCGCGGCACCCTGGTCGGGCCGCGGGCCGTGCTCGACGCCGGGAAGGCGGCGGCGACGCTCTACCTGCACGGGCTCGGCTACTCGGGCGACCTGTTCTTCCGCTTCCGGGACGTCCCGGGCTACGACTACCCGCTGCAGCAGGCGCAGGCCGGGCACGTGTCGGTGGTGGTCGACCGCCTCGGCAACCCCGCACACGACGACCTCCCGGACGGGAACGCGACCTGCTTCCCCGCCCAGGCCGACATGGCCGACCAGATGGTCCGCCACCTGCGTGCGGGGACTTTCGACGCGCCGGGCGCGGCGCGGCGGTTCGACCGCGTCGTCCTCGCGGGGCACTCGGCCGGCGGCCTCATCACCGAGCTGACGCAGCACGCGTTCAAGAGCGCCGACGCGATCGCGGTCATCGGCTACACCGACACGCCCTCGCCGCTCACGCTGGCGACATTCGCGGTGGCCGGCGGCGACTGCCTGACCGCCCCGCAGCGGGCGCGCGGCGTCACGGGCGCGCCCGGCTACGCCCCGTTCGGGCGCACCAACGCGGACTTCGCCGCGGGCCACTTCCACGACATCGACCCCACGGTCGTGAAGCTCGTCCTCGCGCGGCACAACCGCGACGCCTGCGGCGACCTCCTCGGCGCGCTGCAGTCGCTGGCCGGCAACGTCCTGCTCACCCGCACGATCACGGCGCCCGTGCTGATCATCTCGGGGTCGCGGGACGCGCTGTTCGCGCCGCCGACCAACACGCTCGCCGCCGCGACGGCGTTCACCGGGTCCCCGGACGTCGCCCTCGTCGAGCTGCCCGGCACCGGCCACGCGGTCACGCTCGGGCGCACCCGCGAGGCGTTCCGCTCGGCCATGGACGCCTGGCTCGCGCGGCACGGCGCTTGACGCGCGTCAGGTCCGCCGGGGTCGGCGGTCCCGTTGGTCGACAGCAAGCGAAGCGCGGCGCCGCGCCATACGATGGCGCGTAGTGACTCATCCGCACGACACGCTCGTCGAGCGCGCCGAGGAGGTCGGAGCGATCGACGCCGCGCTCGACCGGGCGGTCGCGGGCGGCGGGAGCGTGGTGGCGCTGCTCGGCCAGGCCGGCATCGGGAAGACCCGGCTGCTCGACGAAGCCCGCCGGCTCGCGGCGGAACGCGGCGTCGCCGTGCTGGCGGCCAGCGGCGGCGAGCTGGAGCGGGACATCGCCCATGGCGTGCTGGCGCAGCTGCTCGAGCGGGCGGTGCTTGACCGACCGGCCGATGAACGCGCCGCGCTCCTGGAGGGCGCCGCCGCGCTCGCCCTGCCGGCGCTGGCGCCGGCGCTCGCGGCCCCGGCTGCCGCGACGCCGGACGGCATCGAGCACGGCGTCTACTGGCTGCTGGCCGGCCTCGCCGACCGCGAGCCGCTGCTGCTGCTGCTCGACGACGCGCACTGGGCGGACACCGCGTCCCTGCGCGCACTGGCCTACGTCGCCCGGCGCGTGACGGACCTGCCGGTGGTCCTGCTGATCGCCACGCGGCCGGTCGAGGAGTTCACCGAGCGCCGGACCGGTGCGCTGCTCCTGTCCACGGCGGACCCGCTGCTCGAGCCGGCGCTGCTCACGCGGGCGGGCGCCGAGCGCCTCGCCGACGCCGCCGCGGCCGCGGTCCCGGGCACGCTCCTGGACGCCTGCCACGAGGTCAGCGGAGGCAACCCGTTCTACCTGCGCGAGACGCTGGACCACGTCGCGCGCCAGATCGCGGACGGGATGCCGCCGACGCCGGCGTTCGTGCGCTCCGTGGCCCCGCGCGGGCTCGTACGGGTGCTGCTGCTCCGGGTCGGCGCGCTCGGGGAGGACGCCGCCGCGGTCGCCCAGGCGCTCGCGGTCCTCAGCACGCCGACGCTCGGGCTGCTCGCGACGGTGGCCCAGCGCGACGCGGAGCGGACCGCTGCCGCGCTCGCGAGCCTCCGCGGCGCGGGGCTGCTGGCGGCGAGTGAGCCCATCCGCTTCGTCCACCCGATCGTCCGCACCGCGATCGCTGAGGACCTCGGGCCCGGCGTGCCCGCCGTCCTGCACGCGCGCGCCGCCGCGGCGCTGAGCCAGGCCGGCGCGGCGCCCGCGATCGTCGCGCACCACCTGCTGTGGGTCGTCCCGGCCGGTGATCCGGCGACGGTCGCGACCCTTCGCGCCGCCGCGGGCGACGCGCTCGCGGGCGGGGCCGTGCAGGAGGCGGTGCGGCTGCTGCAGCGCGCGGACGCGGAGCCGCCGCCAGGCCCCGACCGGGCCGCGGTGCTCCGGGAGCTCGGCGGGGCCGAGATCGCCGCGGGCGCCCTCAACGACGCGGTCGACCACCTGCAGGCCTGCCTGGAGCACGGCCTGGACGACGGCCGCGCGGCGGTCGTCCTGGATCTCATGAGCGCGCTCGCCGCGCTCGGCCGGACCGACGCGGCGGTCGCGCTGGCGGACGCCGAGCTCGAGGCCGCCACGGGGGACGATGCCCTGCGGCTGCGGGTCGATCGGGGGACCGCCGCGCTCTTCGACCCGGATCACGCCGCCGACGCGATCGCCGCCATGCGGGGCCTCGGGACCCTCGCGGGAGCGACCCTGGCCGAGCGCCTGGCGCTCGCGCACGCCGGGCTCTTCGCCGCGTACGATCCGGGCTCGCGCGCTGCGGACGTCATGGCGATCGGCCGGCGGTCGCTGCAGCACGACGACCTTGCTCCGCACACGCGCAGCGAGTTCAGCCACGCGTCGATGCGGTGCTTCGTCCTCAACCACACCGAGGACCACGAGGTGCTCCCCGGCGCCATCGACCGCCTCCTGGACAACGCCCGCGCATCGGGCTCGGCGTACGGGGTCTGTTGCGTGGTCATGGAGCGCGCGATGTTGCGGTCGTTCTGCGGGGACCTGGCGGGGACGGTCGCCGACGCCGAGGCGACGCTCGACCTCGCCGACGACCTGGAACGCGAGGCCATCGTCGACCGCATGCGGGCCTTCTGCGTGACCTACCTGGTCCAGGCGCGCCTCCTGCGCGGCGAGCCGGCGCTGGCGCGAGCGGCGATCGACCGGTCCGGCGCATGGGGCGGACCTGCGGCCGAGCCGCACCTGGCCCTGCTGGGCCAGGCCGCCGGGGCGCTCGCGCTCGCCGACGGGGACGCGGCGGCGGCCCTCCGGCACTTCCAGGAGGCCGGCGCCTACTGCCGCGGGATGGGCTACGAGGACCGTGACATCCGCTGGCGCGGCGGCGTCGCGCGGGCGCTCCACGCCCTCGAGGACGAGGCCGGCGCCGTCGCGATGGCCGACGAGCAGCTCGCGCTGGCGCGCGTGTGGGGTGCGCCCGTGGGTCTCGGGATGGCGCTGCAGACCCGGGCTGCGGTGGCCGCGCGGGCCGATGCCCGCGCGCTGCTCGAGGAGGCCGTCGAGGTCCTGCGCGGTGGACCGAACAGCGTGCAGCTCGGTGCGGCGCTGATCGATCTCGGGCGGGTGCTGCAGCGCGGCGGGGAGCGGACGCTGGCGCAGGAGCGGCTGCGGGAGGGCGTCGACTTCGCCGTCCGGGGCGGCGCCGAAGCGCTGGTCACGGTCGGCCTGGAGGCGCTCAAGCGACTCGGCACGCGTCCGCGACGGCGGGTCTTCAGCGGCCGCGGCTCGCTGACCGCCGCCGAGCTGCAGGTCACCGAGCTCGCCGCCGCGGGCCAGACGAACCGCCAGATCGCGCAGGCGCTGTTCGTCACCGTCCGGACGGTCGAAAGCCACCTGTCCGCGGCGTACCGCAAGCTCGACATCAGCTCCCGGCGGGAGCTCGCGGGGGCGCTCGAGAGCTAACTGCCGCCGCTCAGCTGCTTGTTGCAGGCCGTGAGCGCCGTCGTCACGACGGTCGGGACCTTGCCCTGCTTGACCTGGTCGTTCAGGTCCAGCAGCTGCTTCGCCGTCCTGCCGCCGCCGGCGAGCCGGTCGGCCACGCACTCGCACAGCTTGAGGTTCGCGTCCTTGCCGCCCCGGCAGTCCTTGGACAGGGCGGCCTTCGCCGCCGTCAGCGTCGTGGGCTTCTTCGCGTCCTCGCTCGATCCGCATCCCGCGGCGCCGCCGACCGCGACCGCGCTCGCCAGCAGCGCCAGCGTCCTTCTGGCCGTCGTCATGTGAGCTCCTCTCTCGGCCGCCGCGACGGGTGCGGCGGGCTGCCGCCAGACCCTACAAAGAGACGCCGCGACCCCTGGGGAGAACCGTCGGGGCGTGGCGCGCGTAGAACATCCATGTGACCCCCTTAGCTGTCTCCCTGTCCGGTCCCGGGTCGGTCCTGCCGATCGCCGCCGCCGCAGTCGTCGTCCTGATGCTCGCCGTCTGGCTCCTGAGCATCCGGCTGCAGGACGTCTCGATCATCGACCCCGTGTGGGGGCCGGCGCTCGCGCTCGTCGGCGTCGTGGGCGCCCTCGTGGGGGACGGCGACAGCGGGCGGCGCTGGCTGCTCGCCGCGATGGTCGTCGCCTGGGGCGGCCGGCTCGGCTGGCATCTGACGGTCCGCAAGCTGCACGACCCCGAGGAGGATCGCCGTTACAAGGTCATGCGCGACCGCAAGGGCGACGCCTTCGTCCTGTGGTCGCTGCGGATGGTCTTCGGCGTGCAGGCGCTGCTGGTGCTCGTCGTGTCGCTGCCGCTCGCTGCGGCCGCCGGTGCCGACGGCAGCGGCAGCCTCGACGCGCTGGTGATCCCCGGGATCCTGGTGTGGGCGATCGGGCTCGCGTTCGAGACGGTCGGCGACGCGCAGCTGCGCGCGTTCAAGGCGGACCCGGACAGCAAGGGCCAGGTCATGGACCGCGGGCTCTGGCGCTACACCCGGCACCCCAACTACTTCGGCGACGCCTGCGTGTGGTGGGGCCTGTGGCTGGTGGCGATC
This sequence comes from Paraconexibacter sp. AEG42_29, assembly GCF_040581415.1. Lineage (NCBI taxonomy): Bacteria > Bacillati > Actinomycetota > Thermoleophilia > Solirubrobacterales > Paraconexibacteraceae > Paraconexibacter > Paraconexibacter sp. AEG42_29. The sequence continues at coordinate 1,054,015 of NZ_CP114014.1, forward strand.
ACGGCGGGCGGCGTCTGGTGGACGGTCGTCGGACCGATCGTGATGACGGTGCTGCTCGTGCGCGTCTCGGGCGCGGGGCTGCTCGAGAAGGACATCGGCACGCGGCGCCCGGGTTACGCGGACTACATCGCGCGCACCAGCGGGTTCATCCCGCTGCCGCCCCGCAAGGCGCAGGCGTGACGGTGCCGGCCCCGGGTCCGCGGCGCGGTCGCTCGAACGAGCAGCGGGTCGACGTCGGGCGCGGGATCAGCCTCTGCTACGAGGAGCTCGGTACGCCGGACGGGCCCCTGGTGGTCCTCGTCATGGGCCTCGGCCTGGACCTCTGCTGGTGGCGCGACGACTTCTGCGCGGACCTCGGCGCGCGCGGATTTCGCGTCGTCCGCTTCGACAACCGCGACGTCGGGCGCTCGACGGCCTGTCGGGGACCGGGGGTGTCCGCGCTCGGGTTCCTGCGACGCCGGGCGACGCCGACGTACACGCTCGGGGACATGGCGGACGACGTCGCGGTCCTGATCGCGTCCCTCGACACGTCCGGCGCGCACGTGGTGGGCGTATCGCTCGGGTCGTTCATCGCGCAGGAGGTGGCGATCCGCCATCCCGGGCTGACGCGCTCGGTCGTCTCGATCATGGGCCGGCCGGGGGACGGGCGCACCGGCAAGGTGTCCCGCCGCATGATCCCCGAGTTCCTGCGCTCCGGCCCCCGTGATCAGGCGGGTGCGATCGAGCACCTCGTGCGGTCCTTCCACCGGATCGGCTCGCGCGACCGCACCGAGGCCGACGACGAGGACGTCCGTGTCGTCATGCGCCGGAGCTTCGCCCGCGAGGAGGGCGACGGCACGGGGTCCGGCCGGCAGCTCGCCGCGATCCTCGCCGAACGCGACCGGACGGCCGACCTCGGCGGGCTGACGATGCCGGCGCTCGTCGTCCACGGCCTGCACGACCGGGTCGTCCTGCCGAGCGGTGGCCGCGCGACGGCGGCGGCGATCCCGGGCGCCGAGCTGCTCGAGATCCCGCGCATGGGCCACGACCTCGCGCGCTGGACGTGGCCGGCGGTGCTCGATGGCATCGAGCGGACGGCGCGCCGAGCCGCCTGACCGACTGAGTCAGGCGGGGCGCTTGCCCAGCAGGTAGTGGCTGACCAGCCAGGCGTCGCCGCCCTTGTAGCGCCAGATCTCGTCCGTCGACAGCAGGAACAGCCGCCAGCCACCGAGCAGGACGCGCGCCTGCTGCAGCGTCCGGCCCTGGGACTGCAGCAGCGCCAGGGCCTCGTCGGCGCGGGCGTCCAGCTGCGCGAGCCAGGCGACCAGCGTCTTGGCGTAGTGCGTGCCGTTGACGACCCAGCGGTCCTCCAGCTGCAGGTCCCGCTGGAAGCGGGTCATGAGGTCGTGCGAGGGCATCAGGCCGGCGGTGAAGAAGCGCTCCGCCGCCCACGTGGACTCGAAGAGGTACGGCAGCGTGCGGTGGCTGAAGACGTGCACGAAGAGCTTGCCGTCGTCCGTCAGCCAGGTGGAGACGCGGCGGATGAGCTCCTCCCAGTTGCGCATGTGCTCGAACATCTCGATCGACATGACGCGGTCGAAGGTCCCGGCGTCGGCCGGCGCGAAGTCGTTGACGTCGGCCGTGACGATCGTGAGGTTGGTGAAGCCCTTCGCGCGCGCGATCGCCTCGATGTGCTCCCGCTGGCCGTGCGAGTTGGAGACGCCCGTGATCTGCGCCGCCGGGTACTTCTCCGCGAGCCACAGGGAGAGCGAGCCCCAGCCGCAGCCGAGGTCCAGCACCCGCATCCCGTCCTCGATCCCCGCCCGGCGGCAGCTGAGGTCGAGCATCGTCTCCTCGGCCTGGGCGAGGGTGCTCGTCCCGTCCTCCCAGAGGCAGCCGGAGTACTTGCGGCGCGGCCCGAGCACGATCCCCAGGAACTCCGCCGGCAGCTCGTAGTGCTGCTCGTTGGCCTTCTCGGGGACCTCGGCGATGGGGCCGCTCGTCATCCGCGTAAGCAGCGCCTTCAGCCGCGCCTCCTGGGCCTCGATCCCGCCACGGGACTCGTGCCGCTCGCGCCAGTGGGCGCCGTACTTCGAACCGAGCCGGAGCGCGGCGTCGGGGACGATCCCGCGGCCGAGTCCGGCGTCGAGGAGGCGGTAGCGAAGGGCGCTCATCGGGGACTGGATTCGTGCTGCGCCTGCTTGCGGATCACCGCGGGCGCGGCTGCGGCGGGCCGTCGAAGCGGGGCAGACCGTCGTCGGCGTGGACCTCCCATGGGGCGGCGGCACCTGCGAACGAATGGAACTGGACCTGGAGGCCGGGGTCGTCGTCGAGCGCTCCCAGCCGCACGGACACCTCCGGCCCGTCGGGCCAGTCGCCGCCGAACAGGCTCGACCCGCACGTGCGGCAGAAGACCTTCGCCATGCCGCCGTCGTCCGGCCGCCAGACGGTCAGCAGGTCGGCGCCGCGGATGAGCTCGAAGCCCTCCCGCGGGACGCGGCCCTGGGCCGACGCGGCTGCCCCGGAGTGCTTGCGGCAGCGCGAGCAGTGACACAGGTTCGCGCGGCGGAACGGTGCGGTGACGGCGTACCGCACGCCGCCGCACAGGCAGCTGCCGTGAACGGGATCGACGGGGGACGGGTCAGGCATGCGGTGAGTATCGCCCGTCCCGCGAGCGTCGCCCGGCGGGCCACGCGGCTACGGTCAGGGACGATGCCGCACTACACCTCGCCCCTCGCCGAGTCGCTCGCCCCGGACCTGCTCGCGCGCCTGGACCGCTACGCCCGCGTCGCGACGCAGTCCGCCCGTGGAGACCATGCGCAGCAGGTGCCGTCCACCCCCGGCCAGCTCGACCTCGCGCGGCTGCTGGCGGACGAGCTGCTGGCGATCGGGCTGGGCGACGCCGCGGTCGACGGCAACGGGTACGTCACCGCGACGCTGCCGGCGAGCGGCGGCGGGGGCGACGAGGTCGTCGTCGGCCTGATCGCCCACGTCGACACCAGTCCCGACGCTCCGGGCGACGGTGTCGTCCCGATCGTGCACCGCGAATACGACGGTGGCGTCATCACGCTGCCGAAGGGCGGCACGACGCTCGACCCCGCGACGGAGCGCGAGCTGGGTGCCAAGGCCGGCCACGACATCGTCACCGCGTCCGGCGACACCCTGCTCGGCGCCGACGACAAGGCCGGGGTCGCCGAGATCATGGCCGCGGTCGCCCACCTGCAGGCCCACCCGGAGCTCCCGCGGCCGACGCTGCGGATCTGCTTCACGCCCGACGAGGAGATCGGGCACGGCGCCGCGCTCCTGGACGTGGAGACGTTCGGCGCCCGCTGCGCCTACACGCTGGACGGCTCGACGCTCGGCGAGGTCCAGGACGAGACGTTCAGCGCCCTGGAGGCGACGCTGACCGTCACCGGCGTCGACGTGCACCCCGGCTGGGCGAAGGACGTCCTGGTCAACGCGGCGACGGTCGCCGCGCGCATCGTGGCGGCGCTCCCGGCGGAGCTGACGCCGGAGCGGACGTCGGGCCGCGAGGGCTTCATCCACGTCTACGAGGTGGCGGGCGACTCGACCGTCACGACCGTCCGGGCGATCCTGCGCGACTTCGACGACGAGCTGCTCGCCGGCCACGCGGAGCTGCTGCGGACGACCGCGCAGGCCGTCGTCGACGCGACCCCCGGCGCGCGGCTCACGGTCGACGTCCAGCCGCAGTACCCGAACATGCGCGCCCACCTGGAGCCGTTCCCGGAGATCGTCGACCACGTGATCGCCGCGATCCGCGCCGAGGGCCTCGAGCCCATCCGCGAGCCGATCCGGGGCGGGACCGACGGCTCGCAGCTCAGCGCGCGGGGCCTGCCGACGCCGAACATCTTCACGGGCGGCCACGCGTACCACTCGGTCCGCGAATGGGCCTCGCTGCAGGATATGGCCGCGGCCGCCGCGGTGGTCGTCCACCTGGCGGGGGAGTGGGCGAGGCGGTAGCCGGCGCGACTGCATTGCGCGGGAAAGGCGGTTGTGGTCGGGGGTCGGTGGCGCTGGCGCCGAGGACCTGGTGCTCGCGTGCTGGTGGCGCTGACGCCGAGGACCGCCCCGGTCGCGGCGGCTGTGGGAACTGCGGGCTGCAGACGGTGGTATGCGCTGGGCGGTCGCGGCGGCCTGGGCGCGGGGCTGTGGGCGGGGTGGCCGGCTGTGCGAACCGCGGAGATCGGGGACCTTGTCCCTCAGCGCATGCCATGCATGCTTCAGCGCGCAAGGTCGGCTCCGCACCCGCGACATCGGGGTCCTCGGAGGATGTGACGGGGTTTGCCCCCCAAACCCTCCACGGGTCATGGCCGCGGCCGGGCGGCGGTGGTCCCTCGGAGGATTCGGCGGGGCATACCCCCCAAACCCTCCACGCGTCCGGGCACGGTCGGGCGGCAGCGCCCCGCGGTCCGCGCACGCTCCGCACCCGCTTGGCTGCCACCGCGGCCCGCCCGCGGAGCCACGGCACACGCCGTCACCAAAGCCGGTCGCGCCGTCGTTGAGGCTGTTTGGCGTCCTACGAGAGTGCTCGCTTCTTCGCCGCAACCAGATCATCTGACTGCCCCGAAAGAGCGGACCGGCTCCGCGGACCTCAGGACGGTGACGGCGCCCGATCGGCCGGTGAAGGCAACCGGTCGCCGACGTCCTGCAGCAGCTCACGGCAGACCTCGATCAGCCGCGCCCGCAGCACCTGACCGCGCTCCGTGAACGCGCGTTGACGCGACACGTAGTCCGCGCGGCCGTCCGCCGTCTCGATCGCGACCGGCTCGAGGCCCAGGGCGCGCAGGTCGTAGGGCGACGCGCGCATGTCGAGCTCCCGCACCTCGCGCGCGAGCAGGAAGCAGTCGGCGGTCAGGTTCGACGGCGCCGCCGGCCCGAGCTTGTAGGCCCACTTGTAGAGGTCCATGGTCGCGTGCAGGCAGCCGGGCTGCTCGACGTCGACCTGGCCGGCGCGGTCCAGCGGCTGCTCGTTCAGGGGACGGGCGGCGTCCGTGAAGAAGCGGAACGCGTCGAAGTGCGTGCAGCGGACCCCGCTGCGCGCGACGACGGCGTCGGTGGCGTCTCGCCCGAGCCGCAGCGGCCAGCGCTCGTGACGCCGGTCGTCCGGCTGCGAGCGGTAGACCATCGCCCACTCGTGCAGGCCGAAGCACCCCAGGCGCGGGGCACGCCCGGCGGTCGCCTCGAGCAGCGCCAGGATCCGCGCGACGGCGTCGCCGCGGTCGGCCAGGTAGGCGTCGACGTCCAGCGTGACCCCGTCCTCCCCGGACGGTCCCGCGGCCGGGACGTGCCAGCGCCAGCCGAGCCGTTCGCGCAGCGCGTCGCCGCCCGGCCGCCGGCGATCGCCGCCGCGCACCGGCGCTGCGCCGTCGGCCAGCAGGACGACGCCGGCGCCCGGGTGCCAGCGCCGCAGCTGGGCCGGGCGCTGCGCGTAGTACGTGAAGAGGAAGTCCTCGACCGGGTGCGCGACCCGGTCCGCGGAGCGCGCGCGATGGCCGGCCGTCCAGGCGTCGACGCGCGCGGCGTGGTCCGCGGCGTCGGCCCGCCAGGACCGCTCCCTGCGGAAGATCAGGCCGCGGCCTTCGCCTCAGCGGTCTTCTTCACGCCGCTCGCGAGCTGGCCGACGACGCCGCGCATGACGCCAAGCAGCGGGTAGCGCAGCGGCAGCGCCGCGTCGAACGTCACGCGGTAGGTCATGTAGGTGCCGCCGGCCCGCTCCTCGAGGACGACGTCGCCACGGTGGTTCTTCACGGGGGCGCCGGAGATGATCCCGTAGGAGAAGTGGGTGGCCGGGTCGTAGCGGTAGATCTCCTCACGGAGCGCGGGTCCCGCACCGCTGATCTTGCGGACCGCACCGACGCCGTTGCGATCCGACGTCCCTTCCTTCTCGAGCGTGAACTTGACCGGGCCGGGCGTGAACGCGGTGGCGCCCTCGTGGTCGGTCAGCACGTCGAAGACGGTCTGGATCGGCGCGTTGATCTGCTTGGTGATGAGGAATCCGGGCATCGTGGGCCGCACACTACCTCGCAGGCCCACGCCGGCGACGTCCGCCGAACTGGCGCGTTCAGATGATGCCGACGATCGCCGCGCAGTCCCAGTTGCGCGCGCCGCGGCCGTTGTCCCAGAGCTTGGCCGCCAGACGGTCCTGCTCGGCCTTGGAGGCCATGTAGGCCTGCGGCGTCGAGCCGCCGAGGCCCTTCCAGGTCGAGACGATGAACTGGTAGTAGCCCGACGCGGTGGCCCAGTTGGGGCCGACGTTGCGGCCGCCCGACTCGCACTGGACGATCGCCCACGGGATCGCCCACGGACCGCCGGGGCCGACCTTCGAGACCTGTGCCTTGAGCGCCGCCTTCTCCTGTTCGGCCAGGACCTTGGTCAGGCGGGACTGCGCGCTCTTGCGGTTCGCACGGCTCGCGTTCAGCGCCGCCAGCCGCGTGCTGCGCGCCTCGGCGAACGCCTGCCGGCGGGCCTGGAGACCGGCGTTGATCTGGGCCAGGCTGTCGCGGCGCTCGCGGACGGCGGCCTCCGCGGCACGGCGGCCGGGCAGGAGCTTGGTGTAGGTGCGGCGCTCGCCCAGCGCCTCCGTCTTCGCGCTGCGGACCTCCCCGAGCAGGTCGGCGTCGCGGTTCTGCACGCGGCGCAGGAACTCGAGGCGCTCCATCAGCGCCGAGAAGTCCTGCGCTCGCAGCACCACGTCGGTCCAGTCGAGCTGGCCCGCCTCGTAGCGCGAGCGCAGCACGGCGCTCAGCTTCTCGCGGACCTCCTTGAGGCGGTCGCGGAGGCGGACATGACGCGCGCGGGCGGCGCGCAGCCGGGTCTCGGTGTCGTTCAGGCGGATCTCTGCGCGGGTGAGCTCGGACTCCGCTGCGTTCAGGCGACCCTGCAGCAGCGCGATCGCCCGGCCGGCCCGGACCTCGAGGACCTTCAGCCGCTGGGCGGCCTGGCCCAGCGTGGCCTCGCGGGCCTTGGACTGGTTGATCGCGGACCGCAGCTCGTCGGTCGTCGCGGCGCGCGCGGTCCCGCCGCCGTCGTTTCCGCCCGGCAGCACGGCGAACGCGACCAGGGCGGCGAGGACGAGCAGCCCCATGAGCAGCGGGCGGGTGATGGCGAGGCGGGCGGCAGGCATGCGGACGGCCACCGGTCGCCGGTGGCATCCCGTCACGGTAGGGCGGATCCGTCCGCGGGGCGAGGCCTGCAAGCGGCCGCCCGCGTGTGGCAGGCTCGCGCCCATGCGCCATGCCCTGTTCCTCGCGCCGTTCGACGCGCTCAGCGAACCGGCCCTGCTGGTGGACCTCGCCGGACGGGCCGAGGCCGCCGGCTGGGACGGCTTCTTCCTCTGGGACCACATCACCTACCGCGATCCGGTGGTCGCGCTGGCGGACCCCTGGATCGCGCTCGCGGCGGTCGCCCAGGCGACCGAGCGCCTGCGCCTGGGGCCGATGATCACGCCGCCCGCCCGTCGGCGACCGTGGAAGCTCGCGCGGGAGGTGACGACGCTCGACCGGCTGTCGGCCGGCCGCGTCACGCTCGGCCTGGGGCTGGGGTCGGACAACAGCAAGGAGCTGTCCGGCTACGGCGAGGAGCTCGATGCGCGCCGCCGGGCGGGCATGCTCGAGGAGTCGCTGGATCTGCTCGAGCAGTGCTGGTCGGGTGCGCCCGTGCAGCTGGACGGCGAGCACTACACGGTCGACACGAAGCCGTTCGCGCCCCGGCCGGTGCAGGACCCGCGTCCGCCGATCTGGCTCGCGTCGCGTGGCGAGGCGAAGCGTCCCCTGCGCCGGGCTGCGCGCTACGAGGGCTGGTTCCCGATCGAGCTCGCCGGCCCGGATGCGCTGCGGGCCGGGATCGAGGAGATCGCCGCGATCCGCGCCGCCGAGGGGCTGCCGCCGGCGTTCGACGTCGCCTGCACCACGGACGACCACGAGGACCACCGCCCCTGGGCGGCCGCGGGCGCCACGTGGTGGCTGCATGGCTTCGGCCTCACCCCGGACCGGGCGGACGTGGAACGGACGATCGCAGCCGGCCCCCCGGACGACTGACGTCGCCGCCCCGGCGCCGAGACCCGTTCTCCATCACCCGGTCCGATGGAAGACGGGTCTCGGCGTGCAGTGGGGGCTAGGCCGGGGCGGGCTCCACGAAGAGGTCCACGATCAGGTCCTCCTCCTTCGCGCCCTCGCCCAGGTAGCCCGACAGGTCGGTCACGCCGGCGCGGTCGCGCAGCACCTCGTCGTCGATGAGGAACTGGCCCGTGAGCTCGCGTGAGTCGGTGGTGAAGATGGCGTGGGCGGCGTCGGCCATGATCTCCGGCCGGCGCGAGCGGGCGATCGACGCGTCCCCGCCGAGCAGGTTCTGCACGGCGGCGGTGGCGATCATGGTCCGCGGCCAGAGCGCGTTGGAGGCGACGCCCTGCTCGCGGAACTCCTCGGCGAACCCGAGCGCGCACATGCTCATGCCGTACTTGGCGATCGTGTAGGCGACGTGGTTCCCGAACCACTTGGGGTCGTACGACAGCGGCGGGGACAGCGTCAGGATGTGCGGGTTCGTTCCCTCGATCAGGTGCGGCAGGCAGGCACGGCTGACGACGTACGTCCCGCGCGTGTTGATGTCCTGCATCAGGTCGTAGCGCTTCATCGGCAGGTCGAGCGTCCCGTTCAGGGCGATCGCGCTGGCGTTGTTGACGCAGATGTCGATGCCGCCGAAGCGCTCGACACAGGCGGCGACGGCGCGGTCGACGGACTCCTCGTCACGGATGTCGCCGACGATGCCGAGGGCCTTGCCGCCGGCGGCCTCGATGTCGGCGGCCGCTGTGTGCACGGTCCCTTCGAGCCGGGGGTCGGGCTTGTCGGTCTTGGCCATGAGGCAGACGTTCGCGCCGTCCTGGGCGGCACGGATGGCGATCGCGAGGCCGATGCCGCGGCTGGCGCCGGAGATGAACATCGTGCGGCCGGCGAGGGTCGGGGTGGTGGTCATGGGTTGCAAATTACTACTGACCACGAGCGGATGCAGGCGCGACGGGACGGACGGGGGGTGGGGCATGATGCGCAGCGTGGCCCTCGACCTCCCGCCGCCCCCACCGCCGGCTGCCGTCGCGAGCCCGCGCGCTGCTGTGGCCAGGCCGGTCAGCGGCCGCATCCGCGGGTTCGAGCTGCTGAAGGTCAACCAGACCACGACGCAGGTGGCCCGCGGCGGCTCGCGACCGCTGTGCCAGGCGATCCCGTTCACGGCCACCCGCGTGAAGCTGCGCTGGACCAGCGCGCGGCGGGCGCAGGTCCTGCGGCTGGACGTGCGGGCGCCGGGCCACGCGACGCGCACGCGCACGGTCCGGGTCGACCGCGCCGGGGCCGGCGTACGGGTCGTCGAGCTGACCCCCCGCGGCGAGGGGCTGGACGACGAGGCCTTCCCGCAGGGCCGCTACGTGTTCACGCTACGCGCGGGCACCCGCCGGCTGGACCGGACGAGCTTCGTCCTCAGCGGCGCGGTCAGGACCTGCTGACGGCGCGGGAGCCGCGTCCGCCGCCGGCCGCCAGCCCGGGCCGCGCAGCAGGTAGCCGGCGCGGTCGCGCCAGTTGCGGGTCCCGCGCACGTCGTGCCAGATGGCCCCGTACTCGTGGCTGACGACCTTGAGCGGGTTGAACGTCGCGATGTTCGTGGTCAGGCCGAAGCGCACGCGCTCGGTCTCGCCCTGGAAGGACCCGAAGATCCGGTCCCACACGATCAGGACGCCGCCGTAGTTGCGGTCGAGGTAGATGTCGTTCGCCCCGTGGTGCACGCGGTGGTGGGACGGCGTGTTGAAGATCAGCTCGATCGGCCGCGGCAGCGTCCCGATCCGCTCGGTGTGCAGCCCGAACTGGTAGATCAGCGACCACGACTGGGCCAGCAGGATCATCCACGGCTTGTAGCCCAGCAACGCCAGCGGCAGCCAGAACGGCAGCGTCAGCGGGACCCACGGCTGGCGCAGTGCCGTCGACAGGTTGTAGTGCTCGCTGGAGTGGTGGACGACGTGGCTCGCCCAGAAGACACGGACCTCGTGCCCGACCCGGTGGTAGGCGTAGAACGCGAGGTCGTCGAGGACGAACAGCAGCGGCCAGACCCACCAGTCGCCGGCGTCCATCTCGAGCGGGCTGAGCTCGAAGGCGGCCGCCCAGACGGCGATCAGGACGATGTGCCAGAAGGCGTTCACGGCCACGCTGCCGATGCCCATGGTCAGCGACGTGCGGGTGTCCCGGACCTCGTAGCCGATCAGGGCGGTCTGCTCCTCGGCGTGCTCCTTCGCCTCGCGGCGGAACGCGAGGATCTCCACGGTCATCATCAGGACGAAGAACGGCGTGGCGTAGACGGCGAGCTCGATCATGGTGCGGCGGCCTCCGTGAGGGTGAGCGCCCGCAGCGTGCGGGCCGTGAGCATGGTGGCGGCGGCGCGGGCCGCGTCCTGGTCGCCGTCGAGGACGGCGCCGATCAACGCCTCCGTCGTCCCGGCGTCGTGCAGCTCGTCGCGCAGGAACACGATCGCGGCGGCGCGCAGCGTGTCCTCCCCGGCGAGCAGGCTGTTGTAGGCCAGGCGGTAGGCGATGTTCCGGGAGGCGTCGACGAGGACGTCCCAGAGCTCGCGGTAGGCTTTCAGCAGGGTGGCGTCGTCCCCGGCCTGGCGGGCGGCGATCAGGCCCGCGGCCCGCGCGCGGAGGTGGTCCCGGGCGTCGTCGTCGGCGCGCTGGGCGCTGCGGACGGCGATCTCGGCGGCGAGGCACGCGCGCAGCTCATAGCCGGCGCGGACGGCGCCGATGTCCCCGGCGCCCGGTAGGTCGGTCAGGAGCTCCAGGCCGCCGGTGCGGCTCCAGTCCAGGACGCGCGTGGCGCCGCCCTGGGAGACCTGCACGAGCCCGGCCTGCTGCAGGCGCTTGACGGCCTCGCGGACGGCGTGCCGGTTGACGGCGTGACGCTCGCTGAGGGTCCGCTCGGAGGGGATGCCGTCGCCGACTGCGAGCCGCCCGCCGAGGATGTCGGCGCGCAGGGCGTCGTAGACGGCGGTGGAGACGGGGGTGCGGACGTCGGCCATGGCGTGCGCTCGACTGTAGCAACTGGTTGGACCAGTTAGCAAGCAGGTCCCTGCTGAACGCCGCCGCTGTCAGGGAGCGCCACGCATGCGGTGCAGTTCCTGTCAGCGAGCGCGGGTCAGGCGGACGAGGGGCGCGTGACCAGCGCACTGAGGACGATCTGCGAGCGCGTCCGGACGACGCTGCCGTCCCGCTGCAGCTCCCGGATGAGGCCCTCGAGGTCTGCGTTGGAGCGCGTCCGCACCCGCGCGATGGCGTCCGCCTCGCCCGTCACCGACCAGGCCTCGACGACCTCCGGGTGGTCGCGCAGCTTCCGCGCCACCTCGCTGAGCTGGGTGCCCGGCGCGAAGAACAGCTCCACCATCGCCTCGGTCGACCAGCCCAGCGCCCCGTGGTCGAGGATCGCCGTGAAGCCGTGCAGCGCGCCGTCGGCCAGCAGCCGGTCGACCCGTCGCTTGACCGACGGCGGGCTGAGCGCGACGCGGCCGGCGATGTCGTCGTACGTCCGCCGCCCGTCCTGTACCAGCAGCGTAAGAATTTGCCGGTCAAGGTCGTCCATTCGTCATATTCTTGCGCAGATTCGACGCAGAATGGCATCGAAAGTGCATCAGACGCGGCGTACCCTGGACAGATGCCCGCACGAGAGCCCGTCGCCCGCATCCTGTTCGACGAGTCCCACGGCCAGGCCTGGACGATCCGCCCCGAGATCGCGGCGCAGATGCAGCCGTCCCATCCCGCCGACTCGTCGTTCGCGGACGCAGCCGCTGTCCTGCGCGCGCACGACCTGCAGACCGTGCCGCACCTTCCCGGTGACGGACCGCTCGACGAACGCGCGCTGAGCACCGCCGACGTCCTCGTCATCGCCCACCCGTCCGAGGACCGCTGGGAGCGCACCGTGCCGGGCGGCTCGCCGTGCTTCACCGCCGCGGAGATCGACGCCGTCGCGAGCCATGTGCAGAGCGGGGGCGGCCTCGTCGTCCTGGGCGAGACCGAGCAGGACAAGTACGGGACGAACCTCAACGAGTTGCTCGCGCGGTTCGGCCTGGGCGTCGCGCACGACACCGTCAGCGACTACACCCAGCACCGCAAGGGCAACCCGCACTGGATCGTGGCGGACCTGCCGCGCACCGCGCGCGGCCACGACGTCGACGTCCTCGCCCGGGTCGAGGGACTCTGCTTCTACCGCGCCGGGACGCTCGACCTCGACGCCGCCCCCGCCGGCACCCGCGTGCTCGCCACCGCGTCGCAGACGGCGTCGTCCCCCGGCGCGCCCCTCGCGGCGGTCACCCACCACGGCGCCGGCCGCGTCGCGGTGCTGAGCGACTCCGACCTCTTCGGGGACGACTGCCTGGGTGCGCTCGGCCATCGCGATCTGTGGCTCAACCTCGTCGTCTGGGCCGCCGGCCCGCGCCTGGCCCGCCCACTCGCCGAGGCACCGTCCGCGCTGGCGGCCGACCCTGCCTGGCCCCGGCTGCGCGACGCCACCGACGCGCTGCGCCTGCTGCAGCAACCCGACGGGACGCTTGCCGCCGACGCCGGCCGCAACCAGGCGGACGGCCTGGTGCAGACCATGCTCGATGCGGTCGCAGCGCTCGCGGTCCACGTCCCCCACCAGCAGGACCACCTGGACGCGGTCCGCGCCGACCTCGACGCGTGGCGCACGGGCGGGTTCGCGACGCCGGACTTCACGGCGAGCCTGGAGTGCTTCCGCCCCGACCGGCACCGCGTCGACGGCATCGAGCACCTGGTCCTGTTCCCGATGTACAAGCAGAACGGCTCGCGCGACAAGGTCTTCGAGGCGCTGATCGTCCGCGTCCCCTGGCCCGCGTGGCTCGCCGACCTGGAGCGCACGCGCTACGACAACGCGAAGTTCGTGCCCGTCACGCTGGTCGGGAACACCGCCGGCTACGACAGCGACTGCGCGGTCCTCTTCCCCGAGACCGTCACCGTGAGCGGCGCACCTGCGAACCACTTCGGCGGCATCTTCTGCGACCGCGAGAGCGCCCGCTTCCGCGAGCAGGTCGGCGCTGCGGCCCGGGTCCTCGGCGTGAACCTGCCGCCGGACGCCGAGGCGCTGCTCACCAGCGAGTCGCTCTCGCGGGACGCCTTCGTCCTGTGGGACCTGGTCCACGACCGCGCCCACTCGCACGGCGACCTGCCGTTCGACCCGTTCATGATCCGCCAGCGCGCGCCGTTCTGGATGTACGCGCTGGAGGAGCTCCGCTGCGACCTCACCGCCTTCACCGAGGCGGTCGCGCTGGAGCGGGAGGGGTTCGCCTTCGCGCGCCACGTGCAGACCGCGATCCTCTTCGACCGCCTGTTCCGCTTCCCCGTGACCGGGCCGCGGGTGCGCAACTACGACGGGCTCGGCGGGCAGTTGCTGTTCGCGTTCCTGCACAAGACCGGCCGGATCCACTGGACGGACAACCAGCTGACCATCGACTGGGACCGAGTGGCCGACGGCGTCCTCGAGCTGCGGACGAAGGTCGAGGAGCTCTACCGGGACTCGATCGACCGCTCCCGCCTGGCGCACTGGGCGGCGGCGCACGACCTCGTCGCCGCCTACGTCCCGTCGGCGAGCGGCTCGCGCTGGGCCGGAGCGGTCCGCGGCTACCCGGAGGTCGAGGACCTGCGCCCGTTCATCGACGAGGTCCTCGAGGACGAGTTCCCGCTCTCGATGTTCTACCTCGCGCTGCAGCGGCGGCTGGCGGCGCTGGAGGCGGACGCAGGCCGGGTCCCGGTCCCCGCGTGAAACGCACGGACAACCGCCGGGCGGACGTACACTGCGCGACATGACCCTCGACTCTCGGGCCCTCGCCGGGCGCACGATCGCGATCGCGGGGGCCAACGGCTCGCTCGGTCCCTACGTCGCCCGCGCCGTCGCCGCCGCGGGCGCGACCGTCGCGCTCACCGACCGCGACCTGCCGGCGCTGGAGATCCTCGCCGCCGAGCTCGGGGTCCCGGCCGAGCGCGTCGACTGCCAGGTCGTCGACCTGATGAACGAGACCGAGACCCGGAAGTGGGCGCACTCCGTCCGCAGCCGGTTCGGCGGCGTGGACGGCCTGCTGCACCTGGTCGGGGGCTGGCGCGGCGGCAAGGCGCTCGCGAAGTCGCCGCTCGAGGACTGGGACGCGATGAACGACCTGCTCGTGCGCACCGTGCAGCACACCTCCCGCGCGTTCCACGACGCCTTGAACGACTCGGGCGTCGGGCGCTTCGCGATCATCGGTGCCCGTCAGGCCGCGGAGCCGTCCCACAAGAACGCCGCCTACGCCGCGGCCAAGGCTGCCGCCGAGGCCTGGACCTTCGCGCTTGCCGACGCGTTCAAGGAGGCCGACCACGGCGCGACCGCCAACGTCGTCGCGATCAACGCCCTGGTGACCCCGGAGCAGCGCACGGCCGAGCCCGACAAGGCGTTCAAGACCTTCACGGACGCCGAGGACATCGCCGACACCCTGGTGTGGCTCTGCAGCGACGCGGCCGGCAAGTGCAACGGCCAGCGGATCGAGCTGTACGGGCGATAAGTGACCCACCCGCCCGCCCCCAACCGCGGTTTCGCCTCGGACAACTACGCGGGCATCCACCCGGAGGTCCTTGCGGCGATAACCGCCGCCAACGACGGCACGCACGCCAAGGCCTACGGTGCCGACCCCTGGACCGCTCGCCTGAAGGACCTGTTCGCGCAGCACCTCGGCGACCAGGCCACCGCGTACGTCATGTTCAACGGGACGGGCGCGAACGTCACCGCGCTGCGGGCCTGCTGCCGTCCGTGGGAGGGCGTGATCTGCGCCGACACGGCGCACGTCCACGTCGACGAAGGCGGCGCGCCGGAGCGGATGGGCGGCCTCAAGCTGCTGACCACGCCGACGCCCGACGGCAAGCTGACGCCGGCGGACATCGCGCGCCTCACCATCCGGGTCGGCGACGAGCACGCTGTCCAGGCGCGTGTCGTCACCGTCACCCAGCCGACGGAGCTCGGGACGCTCTACTCGGTGGACGAGCTGCGCGCGCTGGCCGAGGCCGCTCACGAACGGAACCTCCTCCTGCACGTCGACGGCGCGCGCATCGCGAATGCTGCGGTCGCGCTGGACGTGCCGTTCCGCGCGTTCACGACGGACGTCGGGGTGGACGTGGTGACCTTCGGCGCGACGAAGAACGGCGCGCTCGGCGCGGAGGCCGTCGTCTTCCTGACGCCGGGGCTGGACGAGGGCTTCCTGTACCTGCGCAAGCAGTCGATGCAGCTGGCCTCCAAGGGCCGCTTCTACGCGGCGCAGCTGGTGGCGCAGCTGGAGGGCGACCTCTGGCAGCGCGCGGCGGCGGGCGCCAACGCGATGGCGACGCGGCTCGCGTCCGGGGCCGCCGCGATCGACGGGATCAGCGTCACCCAGGCGGTCCAGGCGAACGCGGTCTTCGCGATCGTCCCGCCGGCCGTCGCCGCGACGGTGATGGAGGAGTACCCGTTCTACGTCTGGGACGAGCACACCGGCGAGGTGCGCTGGATGTGCTCGTGGGACACGACGGCCGACGAGGTCGACGGGTTCCTGGCGGCCCTCGCCGCAGCACTCGCGTAGCCCGAACCGCCGCGGGCGGGTAGCGTCGGGCCATGGGAGAACTGAAGCTCGGCTACAACACCGGCTACTGGTCGCCGGTCGGCCCGCCGCACGGCGTGGAGGACTCGGTCGCCGAGGCCGATCGCCTCGGCCTGCACTCGATCTGGAGCGCCGAGTCCTACGGCTCGGACGCGATCTCGCCGCTGGCCTGGTGGGGCGGCAGCACGAAGAACGTCAGGCTCGGCACCTCGATCATCCAGCTGAGCGCGCGGACGCCGGCGATGACCGCCATGACCGCGATGACGCTCGACCACCTCAGCGGCGGGCGCTTCATCTGCGGCCTCGGCGTGTCGGGTCCGCAGGTGGTCGAGGGCTGGTACGGGCAGTCCTTCCGCAAACCGCTGGCCCGGACGCGCGAGTACGTCGCGATCATGCGCGACATCTGGGCGCGCGAGGGGCCGGTCACCGCGGACGGCCCGCAGCTGCCGCTGCCCTACGTCGGCGGGGACGGACGGCCCGAGCCGACGGGCCTGGGGAAGTCGATCAAGAGCAACCTGCGTCCCTACCGCGACGACATCCCGGTCTACCTCGGCGCCGAGGGCCCGAAGAACATCGCCCTGGCCGCCGAGATCTGCGACGGCTGGCTGCCGCTGTTCTACTCGCCGAGCCACGAGGACTTCTACCGCGAGTCCCTCGACGCGGGGTTCGCGGTCGAGGGCGCCCGCCATACCCGCGAGACCTTCGAGGTCTGCGCGACGGTCCCGTTCATCGTCACGGACGACGTCGAGGGCGCCGCCGACTTCCTGCGCCCCATGTACGCGCTCTACTTCGGCGGGATGGGTGCGAAGGGGACGAACTTCCACGCCGACGTCGCGATCCGCATGGGCTACGAGGCGGAGGTCGAGCAGATCACCGACCTCTACCTCGAGGGTCGCAAGGACGAGGCCGCGGCGCTGGTCCCGACGAAGCTGGTGGAGCAGCTGGCGCTGATCGGGCCGAAGGACAAGCTGCGCCACGACCTCGAGGCCTGGAAGGACTCCCAGGTGACCACGCTGCTGATCGGTGGGGACGTGGGGACGGTCCGCACGGCCGCGGAGCTCGTACTGGGCTGACCACGGGGCGGCGATCGGTCCGCGCGCGGGTCAGTCCGTGAGCTCGCGGACCACCAGGTCTGCCTTCTGGCGGCCCTCGAGCGTCAGGACGACCCGCCCGCCCGCCAGCGCGGCCGCGTCCAGCAGGCTGTCGCCCGCCAGCCGCTCCGCCTCCTGCGCGCCCGCGGCGCTGAGGACAGCGGTCTCGACGCCCGTCCGCAGCCGCGACGCCAGCATCACGCGCTCGAAGCGCTGCTCGTCCGGGGTCAGCAGCTCGCGGCCGGCGACTGGCGCCTGGCCGCGCTGCAGCGCCGCCGCGTGCGCGGACGGGTGCAGGACGTTCCACCAGCGGACCCCGCCCACGTGCGAGTGCGCGCCCGGGCCGATGCCCCACCAGTCCCCGCCGTCCCAGTAGCCCAGGTTGTGCCGGCACGCCGCGTCGTCCCGGGCCGCCCAGTTGCAGACCTCGTACCACTCCAGTCCGGCCGCGGTGAGCGCGGCGTCCGTGCGGGCGTACCGCTCGGCCATCGTGTCCTCGTCCGGCTCCGGCAGCTCCCCGCGCCGCACCTGCGCGGCCAGGCGGGTCCCTGGCTCGACGATGAGCCCGTAGGCGCTGACGTGGTCCGGCTCGGCGGCCAGCGCGGCCTCCAGGGTCCGGTCCCAGTCGGCCGCCGTCTCACCGGGGGTGGCGTAGATGAGGTCGAGGCTGACCTGCTCGAAGCCGGCGGCCCGAGCCTCGCGGACCGCCGCGGCGGGGCGCCCGGGCGTGTGCGTGCGGTCGAGCGTGGCCAGGACCGACGGCACCGCGCTCTGCATGCCGATGGACACCCGCGTGAAGCCGGCGGCGCGCAGCACCGCGAGCGATGCCGGGTCGACGGACTCCGGGTTGGCCTCGGTCGTCACCTCGGCGCCGGGAGCGAGGCCGAAGAGCTCGTCGACCAGGTGCAGGAGCGCGGCGAGGTCGGCGGCCGGAAGCAGCGTCGGGGTGCCGCCGCCGACGAACACGGTCTGCACCGGTCCGGCGTCCGGGCCGACGACCTGCCGGGCCAGCCGCAGCTCGGCCGCGGCCTGGTGGACGTACGAGCCGCGCGACACGCCGCCGGCCAGCTCCGCCGCCGTGTAGGTGTTGAAGTCGCAGTAGCCGCAACGGGTCGCGCAGAACGGGACGTGCAGGTAGATGCCGAACGCCCGCCCGCTCGCCGCGCCCGCGCGGACTCCCTCGGGGAGGACGCCGGAGGCGGGGACCGTCTCACCGTCGGGAAGCACCGCGCACATGACCTCCCACAGTGTGGCGGGCGCCCGCCGGTCCGGTAGGGTCGTCGCCGAATGCGGCCCGGGTTCCCAGCGACGATCGTGGTCCTCGGGCTCATGCTGGCGCTCCTCGGCGGCTGTGGGGACGACCGCGTCGAGGTCAACAACGCCTACGTCGCGTCGACCGACCGCGTCGTCCGGACGTTCGAGAACCGTTTCCAGGCGCTGCAGGCGGACTTCACGCCGATGAGCACGCCCGCGCAGGATCAGAAGACGCTCGTGAGCATGCAGTCGGCGGTCGCCGACGTCGTCCTCGCGCTCGGCAAGATCGTGCCGCCGGACGACATCAGGGACCTCCACGTGCGGCTCCTCACCCGCGTCAAGGAGTACGGCGGGGCGATCGCCACCGCGCGGCGAGGGTTCGCCTCGGAGGACCCGAAGGCCGTGAACGACGCACGCGGCGCGTTCGCGACCAAGCTGCAGCAGGTCGCCGGCCAGGTCACGGCCACCATCACGACGATCAACGACAAGCTGCGCTGACGCTCAGGCGGCGGCGATCGACGAGGCCAGCTGCCGGCTGGCGTTGACGGCCAGCAGGAAGTCGTCCCAGGACCGGGCGAGCTCACCGGCGGCGAGGACGTCGCACAGCTCGCGGAGCGCCCGCAGGTCGTCGACCTCGCGGTCCCACTGCAGGACCACGGGGATCCAGAGGCTCGTCTGCTGGGCGACGAGCTCGCGGACCGCCGGCAGGACCTCGGCCGCGGTGCCGTGGAGCGGTGCGTAGGCCGGCATCCAGACAGCGTCGCCGCGCCAGCTCGGCGTCGGATGGAAGCCCATCGTCGCGACGCTGGCCGGCCCCCCGCAGACGACGTCGAACCGCTCCGCGAGCACGCGCCAGCAGATGGCGCCGAAGCGGTCGAACGGCGGGACGAACACATCGGTGTGCAGCGCCTCGTCGCGTAGGGCGGCGATGGCCTCGTCCAGGCGCGCGGCGATCTCCTTCGGCTTCCCGCCGGGGAACTCGCTCCGCCGCGACGCCTTGGTCGACCGGCTGCGGTGGTCCAGGCCGTGCGCGCCGAAGCTCACCCCGTCCCGGCGCAGCTCGGCCAGCAGCTCGCGCTCGTCGCTCGCGTGGACGCGGTACTCGTCGGTCTGCGGCTCGAGCGGCCGGCGCGGGACACGGGGCAGCACCGACATCAGGTAGGGGACGCCGGCGTCGCGCAGGACGGCGTGGAACTCGGCGGCCCGCGTCGTGCTGACCGCCGCGGGGGCGTCCCAGGCGTTCATGTGCGGGAAGCCGTCGACCCGGATCAGGAGCTTCGGGCGGCCCAGGGCCGCGTCGCCCAGGATCGCCCGGCGCGCCGCCATGCGCGGTCCGGTCGAGTGCTCGTGCCCCGAGAGCCTGCCCCGGCGCAGCTGCCGGGCCTGGAACAGGCGGCTCGGCAGCGACGGGATCATGCCGGTGCGGACGGTCCGCAGGACCTCCGGCGTGCGCAGCGCCGAGGGCTCGACCAGCCCCAGCGCCAGCTCCTCGCCGAAGAGCAGGCCGGCCGTGCGGATCTCGTCGAGGCTCATCCCGGAGGGCATTCGCCCGAACCCTAGGGGACTGCTGGCGAAGCTGCCGTCCCTGCCGGTGACCGGCACTCCCGGCGCGGCGGGCGCGGTGCGGGCGTTAGCATCACGCCGCGTGACCACCATCGTCGCCGCGCCCCGTCCGACCGCCGAGGACGCCTGATGTCCCCGACATGGATCTGGATGCAGGTCGTCCTCGTGATCCTCATCCTGATGTCGATCATCATCGCCACGACCAAGCTGGTCTGACGGGTCAGCGCCCCAGCAGGCGCCCGAGCGGCCCGGTGCGCCGGGTGACCATGACCGGGGGCGCCGCCGGGAGGGGCCGGCCCGCCAGGGCCGCGAGCGGGGCACGCCGGCCCAGGTGCTCGATGGCGTCGGCGGTCAGGCCGGCCTCGGCGAGCGGACCCCCGATGCCGGGCGGCCGGCGCGCCGGCGAGTGGGCGTCGGAGGCGACGGTGTGGACGAGGCCGTCCGCCAGGAGGTCACGGGCGAACCGCGCGACGTCCCGCCCGAAGCGCCCGCTGAACGCGCCGGCCGTCATCGACGTCAGCGCGCCTGCCTCGACGAGCCGCGCGAGGAGGGCCGGCTCACGCTGGAAGGCCGGCACGCGCTCCGGGTGGGCCAGCAGCAGGCGGTCGTGCCCGCGGCGCCGCAGCTCCGCGACCGCCGCCTCGACCCCGGCGGCGACCGGGCTGAGCGGGCACTCCAGGAGCAGCAGGCCGCTGTCGTCGAGCGTCAGGCGCCGGAGCTCGTCGTCCGGGAGCTCGAGAGCGCGGGTCAGGGCGACCTCGGCGCCGGGACGGACGTCGAGCGGGACCGTGCGCTCGGCTAGGAGCGCGCGCACATCGGCGACCTTCGCGGCGATCAGGGCGCTGTCGTTCGCGGGCCAGTCGAACGAGACGTGCGGGGTCGCGAGGACCGTCGTCGTCCCGGCGGCGACGAACGCCTGCGCCAACGCGACCGTGTCCTCCGCCGTCCCGGGACCGTCGTCGATGCCGAACAGGATGTGGCAGTGGAGGTCGATCACGTGGGTCCCAGGATACGGCGGCGGCGGGCGCTCCCGCCCTGGCCGGATGTGCGGCGCGCGCTGTACCGCTGAGTACCATCAACGGCATGTTCGGATCGATCGTCGTGGGCACGGATGGTTCGGAGACCGCGGCGACGGCGGTCGACGAGGCGGTCGCGCTGGCGAAGGCGCTCGGTGCCAAGCTCGAGATCGTGAGCGCCTACGAGCCCGTCGCGGCCGAGCGCCTGCGGGAGGAGCGCAGCCAGGTCCCGGGCGACCTCCAGTGGATGGTGAGCGCGCGCGAGGACGTGGACGGGACGCTGCGTGCGGCCGCGGCCGTGGCGGCGGATGCCGGCGTGCAGACCGTGGCGGTCCACGCGCGGCAGGGCGACCCCGCCGACGCGATCCTCGACGTCGCGGAGGAGCAGGGGTCCGACCTGATCGTGGTCGGCAACAAGGGCATGACCGGCGCCAAGCGGTTCCTGCTCGGGTCGGTGCCGAACAAGGTCAGCCATCACGCGCCGTGCAGCGTGCTGATCGTCCGCACGAGCTGACCCGCCCGGTGCCGCAGCTGCGGCTCGTCGCCGCCGTGACCGCCCGGGTCCCCGGCCGTCGTCAGCCCGCGGGAAGCGGCGCGGCGCCCAGCGCGGCGGCCGCGTCCAGCAGCCCCGCGCCGTAGGAGCGATCGGGGCCTCTGTACCCGAGGTCACGGGCGGTGGCCTTCAGCCGCCCGGCGATCGCCTCGGGCGTCGGGTTCTCGCCGAGCGTGCGCGCGGCCAGCATGAGCGCGATCGTGCCGGTGACGTGCGGTGCGGCCATCGAGGTGCCGGCGTACCCGTCCGGGACGAGGAAGCGGGTCGGGTCCGCAGCACGGAACGTCACCTGCCGGATCGCCCGCCCGGGCAGCGCGTTCGGGCGGCAGCGCGGGTCGTCCGGCTGCACGCGCGAGTCGCTGCCACCGCCAGGGGCGACGAGGTCCAGCCCCGGCCCGGTGTTCGAGTAGTCGGCGACGCAGCCGCGCTCGGTCGTCCCGCCGACCTGGATCGACAGCCACGCGTAGCTGCGTCCCGGAACCGTGTCGACCCCGTCGTTGCCGGCCGCCGCGACGACCGACACACCCCGCTGGCGCGCGTAGCGCAGGGCCCCGCGGATGTCGGGCGCGGCCGTCAGCGTCGCGGGCCGGTGGTTCTGGTCGGTGAGCTGGATCGAGACGTTGATGACCTTGGCGCCGCGGTCCACCGCGTAGCGGATGCCCTGCGCCACGCGGAACGAGGAGCCCTGCCCGAACTGGTCCAGCACGCGGACCGCGAGGATCTTCGCGGCGTACGCCACGCCGACCATGCCGTAGCCGTTGTTCGCCGCTGCGGCGATCTCCCCGGCGATGAACGTCCCGTGGCCGTCCTCGTCGTTGGAGAAGTCGTCGCCGTCGACGAAGTCGCGGCCGCGGACCATGCGCACCGCGGGCAGGTCGGGGGAGCGGCGGTACGGGCCGCGGTCCGCGTAGGCGACCCCGGTGTCCAGGACGGCGACCGTCACGCCGCGCCCGCCCTCGCCGCCGGCCTTGCGGGCGAGCTCCCAGGCCTCGGGGGTGCGGATGCCGTAGGCGCCGGTCAGGTCCCACTGGCGCCGCAGCCAGCCGCCGGTGGTGCCGTCCGGGCCCGTGGTGCCGGGGTCGTCGAAGACCAGCGGGGCCTGGTCGGCCTGCGCCACGCGGGCCCCGAAGGCGGGGGTGGCCCAGGCGACCGCCCGCCGGCGCGCGAGGGCTGCTGCGGCGGTGGTCGCGTCGGTGTCCGGGCGCAGCCGGCCGACGAGCGCCCCGCCCGCGCCGGGGAAGGTGGAGCGCACGCCGGCAGCCGCGAGCGCCGCGGTCCGCGCGGCCGGGGTGGTGCCGTGCTTGAAGCGGACGACGACGCGGGTGGCGGGGTCGGGGGTGGTCGCGGCGGCCGCGGCCGACAGGGCGGGCGCTGCCGCGAGCCCGGTGAGGAGCAGCCCGGCGACACCGGCTGCTGTCGCTGTCGCCGTCCGCAGGCGGAAGCGACGTCGGTGGGGGAGTGGGGCGCGGATAGGGCGGAGCATGGCGGGACGGACACGGCGGCGAGCCGGCAGCGGGGACGCGGGGCGACGGGCAGGCCGCTGAGCGTGAACACCCGCTGATCGCAGAAGACTCGGGCTGCTGCACAATGGTGACGTGACCGACGGTGCCCTGTTCGTGCCCGACCCGGCCGCCCCTGCCGACGAGGACGCGATGCGGCTGGCGATCGCCGAGGCGCGGCTGGCGGAGGCGCACGGCGACGTGCCCGTCGGCGCGGTGGTCATCGACGCCGGCGGCCAGGTGATCGGGGCCGGGCACAACGAGCGCGAGCTGGCCCAGGACCCGACCGCCCACGCCGAGATCCTGGCGCTGCGGCGCGCCGCGGCGGCCGTCGGCTCCTGGCGGGTGCTGGACGCGACGCTGGTGGTCACGCTCGAGCCGTGTGCGATGTGCGCGGGGGCGATCGTGCTCAGCCGGGTGCCGCGCGTGGTCTACGGGGCGACGGATCCGAAGGCCGGCGCGGCCGGGAGCGTCGTCGACCTGCTGGCGCAGCCCCAGCTGAACCACCGGCCCCAGGTCGTTCGCGGCGTCCTCGAGCCCGAGTGCGCCGAGCTGCTCCGGGCGTTCTTCCGCGCCCGCCGCCGCTGACCGCCCCCGCAGGCCGCCTCGTCAGGCCGCGCCGCCCGGGCCCTGCGAACGGTCAGCCCGTCGTGCGCAGGCCCAGCAGGTCCGTCACCGTCACGAACCGGTAGCCGCGTGCCTTGAGCGCCTTGATGACGCCGGGCATCGCCTTCACCGTCTGCGAGCGGTTCCCGCCGCCGTCGTGGTCGATGATGATCGCCCCCGGCGCCGTGCCGGCCAGGATCGTCCGCTTGATGGCCGCGCTCCCGGGGTTCCTGTAGTCCGCGGGGTTCACCGTCCAGATGATGTTCGCGAGCCGCTGGGCCTTGAGCTCGTCGATCACGCGCTGGTTGACCGCGCCGAACGGCGGGCGCAGCAGGCAGGGCACGAACCCGCCGGTGGCGGCCTTGATCACGTCCTGCGTCATGCGGATCTCCCGCCCGATGTCCGTCGTCGAGCGGGTCAGGTAGGGATGCGTGAACGAGTGGCTGCCGATCATGTGCCCCTCGGCGAGCATCCGCCGCAGGACGGCCTCCGACCCGGCGACGTGGTCGCCCTGGACGAAGAACGTGGCCGGGACCCGCTCCTTCCGCAGGATGTCGAGGATCTTCGGCGTGTACGGCGAGGGCCCGTCGTCGAAGGTCAGTGCGATCCGGCGGCCACTGGCCGGACCGTGCCGGCGGGGGCGGCTGTCGCCCTTGAACTGGCAGCCGGTGAACGGCGGGGCCACGGGGAGGGCGCCCGTTGCGCGCAGGGCCGGCCCGGTGCTGTCTGCGGCCGCGCGGGCCGGGACGGGTCCGGTCCCGGGCAGCGCTCCCACGGCGATCACCAGGAGGAGCAGGGCAGCGGTGAGCGCCACCGCCGCGACGAGCGCGGCGCGGCGAGGCGGCGGTGAGGACATGCGCCCGATAGCGTGGCACACATGTCAGCCGGCTACGCAGATGTCCGAGTCGAGCAGGAGGGCGGGGTCGCCCGGCTCATCCTCGACGCCCCCGAGCGCCGCAACGCGCTGACGGTCGCCATGGCCCGCTCCATGGTCGACGCGTGCGACGACCTGGACCGCGATCCCACGGTCGGCGCCGTCGTCGTCTGCGGCGAGGGCGCGTACTTCTGCGCCGGCGGGGACCGTCCCACGCTCGCCGCCGCCGGCGAGGACCCGGCCGACCCCGAGCAGTACGACGGCATGGGCGACATCTACCGCGCGTTCGCACGCGTCGGCGAGCTGCGGATGCCGACGATCGCCGCGATCCGGGGCGGCGCGGTCGGCGCCGGGATGAACCTCGCGATGGCCACCGACGTGCGGATCGTCGCGCGCGACGCGAAGCTGGCCTCGGGCTTCATCCCGATCGGCCTGCACCCCGGCGGCGGGCACGGGGTCCTGCTCGGCCGGACCGGTGCCCGCGAGGCCGCCGCTGCGCTCATGCTCTTCGGCGAGGCCGTGGACGGGGAGCGCTTCGCGCAGCTCGGCCTGGCCTGGGCGGCGGTCGACACGGCCGACGTCGAGGCCAAGGCGCTTGAGCTCGCGGCCCGTCCCGGCGCGGACCCCGACCTCGCCCGGCGCACCGCCGCGTCGATGCGGATGGAGCTCGGCCCGCCCGCGATGACCTGGAACGCGGCCCTGCAGCTCGAGCGGCCCGAGCAGATGTGGTCGATGCGCCGCAAGGCCCAGGCCGCCGCCGGCCAGCCCTCGTCGCAGGACGCCTGAGGCGTTCGGCGTGGGCACGCTCGGGGACTGGGGCACGACGGTCGCCGAGCGCGCGCTGCCGCTGCCGTGCGACGACCTCGTCCCGGGCGCCCACACGCACCTGAACCGCGCGGTCGACGTCCATGCCCCGGCGGCCACCGTGTTCCCCTGGCTATGCCAGCTGCGCGTCGCCCCGTACAGCTACGACACGCTCGACAACCTGGGGCGGCAGAGCCCGCAGACGCTGACCCCGGGGCTGGAGGAGCTCGCCGTCGGCCAGCGGATCGCGTCGATCTTCCGCATCACGGCGTTCGAGACCGGTCGCTCCTTGACGATGGTGACCCGCCATCCGCTGTTCGGGCACGTCGGGTGCACCTACCTCGCGGCCCCGGCGCCCGGCGGTGACCCGGGCCGGTCGCGGCTGCTGGTGCGCTTCGTCGTTCGCTACCCGGGCCTGCCGTTCGGGCCGGTGATGCGGCTGGTCCTGCCCCCGGGCGACCTCGTGATGGCCCGCCGCCAGCTGCTGAACCTGAAGGGCCTCGCGGAGGCCCAGGCCCGCTGACACCGACGGCTCCCACCCCGGGGACGGCGAGTCCCGGGCGGCGTCAGGTGAGCGCGCCCAGCGTCCCCACCGCTGCGACCAGGACCGCGACCCCGGCCAGCTGCCGAGCCGTGAGCCGCTCCGCGTAGAAGATGCGGCCGAGGCCCGCCGCGACCGCCCCGGTCAGCGACGCCAGCACCGCCGCGACCGCGATCGAGCTGCCCGACCCGACCGTGAAGCAGATGAAGCCGATGACCTCCAAGCAGCCGCCGGCGGCGACGAAGGGCACGATCGACCGCGGCACGCCCATTCGCCCCGCCAGGGCGAGCGGCACCGACAGGACGAGCACGCCGATCAGCCGCGCCGGCAGGACGGCCCAGGCGACCGGCACCTCGTCGCCCGCACGGCCGGTCGTGTAGAGGCCGACGCCGAAGATCAGCGCCCCCGCAGTGGCCAGGAGCGCCGCGCGCCGGATGTCCTGCGGATGCTCGCCGCCCGGGACGGGGTCCGCGACCTCCGGCGGGTCCACCTGCCAGGCGACCATGACCACGCCGACGAGGACGGACGCGAGCGCGACCGCCTGCACGGCCCCCAGCGACTGCCCCGCCAGGACCGCGATGACGGCCGTGACCCCGCCCTCGGCGGCCACGATGGGCGCCACCACGCCGACCGGCCCGGCCTGCAGCGCGCGGTACGTCACGAGCAGGCCGCCGATGTTCGCGACGCCGGAGCTGAGCAGCCAGACCGCGGTCATCCCCGACACGTCGGGGGCCGCGCTGAACGCCAGCAGCGGGAGCAGCAGCGCAAGGCCGACGACCATCACCCACGCGAGGGCGACCTGCGGGCCGACCGCCCGCGAGGAGCGCGCCGCGCAGACGGACGCGAAGGCCCAGGCCACGGCGGCGCCCGTCCCGCCGAGAATCGCCCCCACGTCAGGCGGCGCGGCGGGGGGCGCCGGGCATCAGGACGGCTGGGACGCCTTGCAGCGCTTCACGGCAGCGGCGGCCAGGCCACTCAGCTCCGGGCTGATGGCGCCGCCGTTCTTCTGCCGCTCGACGATCTCCTTCGCGACGAGCTCCGAGTCGGCGGTCTCGCGCAGACGGGCGATGACGCACGCCGTGACCTTGTCACCGAGCCCCTCCTCCTTGATGCCCTGCTCGAACGCCAGGCGCAGCGCCTCACGGCCGTCCGGGCTGTCGGCGAGGCACTCGATCAGCAGGCCCTGCACCTGCTGCCCCTGCGGCGAGTCCTTGCGGTTGCCGAAGATCGCGTAGCCGATCTGGCGCTGCTCGCTGGCCGGCAGCGCCGTGAGCCGCTTGTCGACGCAGTTCTCGGTGGCGCCGTCGGTCAGGAGCTTGTCGGCGCCGGCGATGCCTTCCTCCTTCAGCGCGTCGGTGTAGCCCTTCGTCAGGCTGCCACGCAGGAGCGAGCGGACCAGGTCGGTCCCGAACTCGTCGAGCTTCCAGTCGCCTTCGACCTTCTTCAGCGCCAGCGACCCTTCCACCTTGAGCTTGTCGATCGTCGTGGTGATGTTGGCGGTGGCGTCGCTGCCGTCGACCTTCGTGCCGCTCACGGTCACGTCGGCCTCCGTGCCTCCGGTACTCGCCTTCAGGCAAGCGGACTGGCTGCCCCAGACGGCCGTGACCAGGCGGGTGGTCGACAGGCGGCACTCCGAGCCTTTGTCGGCACCGTTGAGGACGGCGCGAGCGACCTTCTCGACCTCGGTCTTCTCCTTGTCGCTATCGCTGCCACCACAGCCGGCGACGGCCGCGAGGCCCGCGATCGTCAGGGTCAGCAGGGCTGCGCGCGGGGCGAACATGCCGGGGAGGCTAGCGCGGGCGCCTGACGTCGGGCCTCCGCGCGGGGATGGGCAGCGACCGGCCGCGGACCGATCATCTACCGTCCCCGCCGTGCTCCTCGCCCCGTACACCACGCTGCGCCTGGGTGGTCCGCCTCGTCAGCTCGTCGAGGCCGGCGACGAGCAGACGCTGATCGGTGCGGTCGGCGCCTCGGACGCGGCGGGGGACCCCGTCCTGCTGCTCGGTGGCGGCTCGAACGTCGTCATCGCCGACGCGGGCTTCGCAGGGACCGCGGTCCTGGTGCGCACCCGCGGGATCCGGCGGACGGACGGCGGCGGCAAGGTCGTGCTCACGGTGGCCGCCGGTGAGGACTGGGACGGCCTGGTCGCCCACTGCGTCGCCGCGGGCCTGGCCGGCGTCGAGTGCCTGAGCGGCATCCCGGGCTGCGTCGGGGCGACCCCCATCCAGAACGTCGGCGCCTACGGCCAGGACGTGGCCGAGACGATCGTCGGCGTCCGGGCCTACGACCGCCAGGCCGGCGCCGAGGTCAGCCTGACCGCCGCCGAATGCGCCTTCACCTACCGGCACTCGCGGTTCAAGGCGCAGCCGGAGCGCTTCCTGATCCTCGAGGTGAGCTTCGCGCTGGACCGCGCCATGAGCTCGAAGCCGCTGCGCTACGTCGAGCTCACGCGGACCCTCGGCGTCCCGATCGGGGGGACCGCACCGCTGGACGACGTCCGCGCCGCGGTGCTCGCGCTCCGGGCGGGCAAGGGGATGGTCCTGGACGCGGCGGACCACGACACGTGGTCCGCGGGGTCGTTCTTCACGAACCCGATCCTGGACGTGGAGGCGTTCGCCGCGCTCGACGCGCGGGTCCTCGACCGGGTCGGCCCGGACGCGCGGCTCCCGCGGTTTCCCGAGCCCGACGGCCGCCTGAAGACGTCCGCGGCATGGCTGATCGAACGGGCCGGGTTCGCGAAGGGCCATCGGCCGCCGGGGACGGCCGCCGATGCGCCGGTGTCGATCTCCACCAAGCACACGCTCGCCCTGACGAACCGCGGGACGGCGCGCACCGCGGACCTCGTCGCGCTGGCCCGCGAGGTGGCCGCCGGCGTCGAGGCGGCGTTCGGCGTCGCGCTCGTCCCGGAGCCGGTGTTCGTCGGTCACGCGTGGGCGTGACCGACGGCTATCAGGCGGCGACCGACTCGCTGGCCTGCTCGCGCGCGGCGAGCGGGCTGCCGCCGCGCTGGTTGCGCCACTGCAGCGGCGTGACGCCGCCGTAGCGCCGGAAGGCCTTCGCGAACTGCGCGCTCTGGCGGTAGCCGACGTGGCGCGCGATGTCGCGGACCGGTGTGCGGGTGTGGACCAGCAGGTCCGCGGCGCGCTCCATGCGCAGCCGGGTGAGGTAGGCGCGGAACGTGTCCCCGTCCTCCTCGAACAACCGCTGCACCTGGCGTCGCGAGGACGCGACGGCGCGGGCGACGTCGTCGAGCGTGAGGTCCGACTCGCCGAAGCGCTCGTCGAGGTACTCGCGCACTTCGACGTACAACTCACGCCGCAGGCTGATGGTGAGCGGACGGTGCTTGACGGGGCGGCTCATGTCGAATGTACGGACGAGGTCCCCGGATGGCGCACTTCTCCGCGGATTGTGCGCATCGTTACACCGCCGATTGGTGCGTAGGCGCCAAGGGCAGCATCTCGTGTGGAGGGAGAGGAGAGCGGAGCGGTCGACAGCGGCGGGCGGATGCGCCGCTGTCCTCCGTCCTCAGGGCCGGCCGGGGTGCGGTCAGGCCGGCGGTGCCGGCACCTGCGCGGCGGCCTTCTTGGCGGCGGCGAACCGCGCGCTCGTCACCGCGCGGTCGACGAAGACCAGCTTGGTGATGACGTCCTTGGTGATGACGAACGGGTACAGGTCCGCGATCCCCATCGACCGGCAGATGGCGTTCATCGCGTACGTGAACGGGATCCAGTTGCGCAGCGTCATCCGGAAGCCCAGGTCGGTCGTGTCCCCGGGGCGGGCGAGGTCGGTCTGCAGCTCGTGCGCCGCCGCGGTCTGGCTCGTGTCGACGATGTGCAGGTAGTGCGCCCAGGTCTCGGCCCAGTCCTCCCACGGGTGCATGGTCGCGTAGGAGCTCACGTGAGACTTCGCCCAGTCGACGGGCGGACCCTCCTCGTAGTGCCGCTCGAGGGCCTTGCCGTAGTCCTCGCGCTCGTCGCCGAAGAGCTTGCGGTAGTCGTCGATCAGCCCGGTCTGCTCGATCACGATCGGCCAGTAGTAGTGGCCGACCTCGTGCCGGAAGTGCCCGAGCAGCGTGCGGTAGGGCTCGCCCATCTGGGAGCGCACCTGCTCGCGGTGCGCGTCGTTGGCCTCGTCGAGGTTCAGGGTGATGACGCCGTCGGCGTGGCCGGTCTGGACGGGGCGCTTGCCCGGGGACAGGAGGTCGAACGCGAGGCCGCCGTCCGGCTTCGTGCGATGGCCCTCGATGGGCAGGCGAAGCTCGAGCAGGGTGAAGACCAGCCGGCGCTTGGCGGCCTCGGCGTCGGCGAACTCGGCCAGGGCGCCGTCGTCCCCGTCGTCCGGCCGGGTCTGCGTCAGCGCGCAGCTGACGCACAGCTTGCCGGGGGCCGGGACCAGCCAGTTGCACTTCGCGATGACGTCGTTCGTGCAGCGGTACTGGACGGGCTCGTCCGTGGCGAGCTTGTCGTCCCCGACCCGCCGGACCGCGCCGGAGTCCAGCGGCTCCTCCAGGACGACGGTGACGACCTCCCGGCGATCGGGGTCGAAGCCGAGCCCGGACAGGCAGTGCAGGCACAGCGAGTTCTCGAAGAACACCATCTGCTCGCAGACGGTGCAGTGGAAGGTGCGCACGCGCTAGACCGCCAGCCAGAGGGCGTCGTCGCCCAGCGGCGTGCGCGTCGCGAGGCCGTCGGCGACAGCGTCGATCAGGGAGCCCTCTGCGACGTCCGCGTCGGCATCGGTCAGGTGCAGCGCCATGATCGCGGCGACCTCGGCCGTGGTCAGGCCCGACGGGAAGGCGCGCAGCGCGTCGATCGCCTGCTCGGGCGGGGCCTGCCGCTCGAGCGACACGTCGAGGTTCGCGATGCAGACGTCGTACGCCTCCAGCGGCTGGAAGCCGCCGGCCTCCAGCGACCGTCCGCCGGAGTGCGTGAAGACGAGCGACGGGGCCGTGAAGCGGACCGGGCCGTCGGTCTGCGCCGCCTTGCCCTGGAACTCGGTCGCGCCGCCGGCGGCCGACCGTGCCTGGGCCCGGTCCTCCTGGTAGGCGGCCTCGACCCGCGCGTCGTCCAGGCCGCCGACGATGAGCGTGGTGTCGAGTCCGGCCACGCGGTCGAGCGCCGCGGTGATGCCGGCGTCCGTGTCGAACAGCTCCGTGGTGGTGAAGTGGGTGAACTGGAGCGCCCGGAAGACGTCGTTCGTCAGCTCGGGGGCGAGCAGGCGGGTGGCGACGATCGCCCGGCACGCGCGACCGGTCGCGGTGACGCGCTCGCGGGGGGTCGGGGCCATCGGCATCCCGAAGCGGCGGAAGGAGAGGTTGCCCCGTGCCTGGCGGACCGGCGTGTACCCGCGGTCGATGTACGCCTGCGGATCCTCGGTCAGGCCGATCGTCACCAGCTTCCAGCTGAGCTGGCGGCCGTACCGCCAGCGCAGCGCGGCGAGCGCGGGCGACGCGGAGTACGCCCACGGGCAGCCCGGGTCCGTGTAATGGGTGACGGTGATCGAGGGTGCACTCACGGCGGCGGACATACCCGCAATCGTTGCAGACGCAACAACGAGCGGTCCGCCGCCGCAGTGCGGCCGTCCGGCCGCGGCGGGGCCTGCGCGCGGCGGGACGACCTTGCCGGGACGAGACGGAGCCCGGCAAGCTGTGGGTGGGCGGCCCTGCGGTCAGCCCTTCGCGCAGCCGGAGGCGCCGATCTTGGTCGCGGCGGCGCTGAACTCGGCGCCCAGCTGCGGGACCCGCTCGAGGTCCTTCAGGCCGCTCTCGTCTTTCGCCTTGGCCTTCGCGAGCAGGCCGTCGAGGAAGTCGGCGAGCTCGGACTCCTTGGCGGTGAACGCGTCCCAGTCGGCCTTCACGTCGTCGGCGGGCTCCAGCGCCTTGAGGTCGGTGGCCTCCTTGCGGGTGATGGGGGCGATCTTCTCGAGGTACGCGGCGGCCTCGGCCGGGTCGCTGGTCGGCTGACCGAAGTCGGCCGGCGCCGTGATCTTGAGCGACGCGGTCTTGGCCGTCTGGCAGATGACGTCGGCCTGCTTGGCGAGGTCGGCCTTGCTGAGCCCGGACGATTCGTCGTCGCCACCACAGGCGACGAGTCCGAGCGCGGCGGCGGTGGCGAGGATGGTGAGCGGCTTGCGGAGGTTCATGGCGGCTACGGTGCCGCGTCACGCCGTCCCGCGCATCAGGGGGAGACCCCCGAAGTTTTCGCTCAGGGCGTCGTGACGCCGGCCTTCGGGGGCTCCGTCGCGCCCTCCACGGCCCCGGGTGCGGCGCTGGAGACGGGCTCCGGCTCCGGTGCGGCGATGATCGTCGGGTCGGACTCGGCGAGCTTCGCCTGGTCCTTCTTCAGGTCCCCGCGACGCACCGCACGGCGAACCGGCCGCTTCACGCGGACCTCCCGCGCGAGGTAATAGGACCCGATGACGAAGACGGCCGAGAACAGCTGCGCGCCGATGGTCTCCCAGGTGGGGTAGACGCCGAACCAGAGGCCGCCCCAGTACGGCAGGTCCAAGTCCAGCGGAGTGATCGGGAGCCACCCCGTCCCCTGCATCGTGCGCGCCGTCTGGCCGACCATGACCACGAGCACGAAGCCGATCATGACGCCGGTGACGACCAGCATCTTCTTGTACGGCAGCTTGCGCTGGAGCGCGAAGGTGACGACGGCGACGAGCATGGTGAGGCCGAGCCCGAGGCCCGCGCCCTCGACGACCGCGGCGGTGCCGGCGCTGAGCTGCAGCGACTGCAGGAAGAGGACGGTCTCGAAGCCCTCGCGGTAGACGCTGGTGAGGCCCAGCAGCCCGAGCCCGAGCACCTGGGCGGAGAAGAACCCGACGTTGTCGAGCTTCTCGAACTTCTTTCGCTGGCGGTGGAACTTGCCGATCCACTCGCTCCAGTAGACGCGGTGGAAGAACCAGTTCGTGATGAGCAGCAGGACGCCGATCGCGACGAGGCCGACGATCGCCTCGAGCTTCTCGCCGTACTGGTCGAGCGAGTGCAGGAGCGTCTGCGCGAGGATCCACGTCAGGACGCTCACGAACAGGCCGAGCACCGCGCCGATGAAGACCGGGCGGCGCTGACGGCGGCGCACGCCGACGAACGATGCGGTGATCGCGGCCAGGATCAGGACGCCCTCCAGGCCCTCGCGGAACACGATGATCGCGGCGTTCGTGACGACGGTCGCGCGGTTGGCCGAGTCGCCCAGCGTGGCCGCGGCGTCGCCGAGGCGCTCGTCCAGGTGGACGCGGGTCTCGCGGATCTCGCGGCGCGGCGCCCGCTTGGCGATCAGGGTCGCGAGGCCGTCGTAGTCGTCCGCGCCGAACCAGATCAGGCCCTCGACGGTGAGCGCCAGGCC
This sequence comes from Paraconexibacter sp. AEG42_29, assembly GCF_040581415.1. NCBI lineage: Bacteria > Bacillati > Actinomycetota > Thermoleophilia > Solirubrobacterales > Paraconexibacteraceae > Paraconexibacter > Paraconexibacter sp. AEG42_29. The sequence continues at coordinate 1,086,798 of NZ_CP114014.1, forward strand.
CTGGTCGAACGACTTCAGCCGGCGCTCCGGGCCGAACTCGAAGAACGCGTACGCCTCCAGGCGGGCCTGCTCGGCCTGGGCGTACTGCCCGGCGCCGACGGCGGCCTCCATGCGGTCGAGCGTGAGGGCGATCAGGTCGTAGTCGGACTCGTCGGTCTTCGCCTTCCACTCGGACGGCATGATCTTGCGCAGCGTGTCGTCGATGCGGTCCTCGACCGCCTCGACCTCGCTCGTCCGCGCGACGCCGCGGGTCGACGTCGCGGCCTTGTCGATCATCGCGTCGAGGATCGCGAGGTCGGCCTTCGCGCGCTGCGTGGCGGCGCGGTCGCGGCGTGCCAGCTGGTCCTGCAGGTCGGCGAAGGACGCGACGGCGCCGGACTGGAACGCGACGGCCTCCTGGATCTCGAAGTCCTTGGTGACGCGGTCGTCCTTCGTGCCGCGGCCGTACTCGACGGGGATCAGCGCCAGGAACCGCAGCAGCTGCTGGGCGCGACGGGCGGACTCCTCGGGCGTGAACGGGGCGGCGGTGAAGCCGTCCAGCGCCGCGGCGACGCGCTTGTCGGCGGCGGCCTGACCCGTCTTGTCGCCACGGGCGGCGGCGGCGCGCAGATCGGCGAACGTGGCGCCGGCGCTGCGGGCCGCGGGTGCGCCGCGGTCCTCGCGAAAGCGCGCCTGGAGCGCGAGCCAGTAGCCCTGGGCCTGTGCGGCGGCCTCGGCCCACGGGCCCCGGAAACCACGGTCGGCGTTGCGCCGTGCATCGGCCAGCAGCTCGCGCAGTCGGCCCTGGAAGGCGTCCAGCAGGTCCTTGCGGACGATCTTCTGGGCTTCCTTGCCGCTGAGCTTGCCGGCACCCAGCTGCTCGACGGCGAGCGTCGCGTCGGCGCCGGCACGGGTGAAGCGGGTGGCGGTGCGGAACTCGCGCAGCAGCAGCCACTCGCGCGTGGTGGCGGCGTCCCCGCGGCCGGCGGCGGCCAGGGTGACGGCGGCGCTACCGCGCAACAGGGCGGCGCGGATCGCGCCGCGGGCGGCGGCGAGGGCCGGCGCGTCACCGGCCCGGGCGGCGCGGCGGGCCAGTGCGAGCTCGGAGCGGACGTCGCGGTCGGCGGTGGCGTCCGCGCGGGCGATCCCGTCGCGCAGGCGGCCGCTGTAGGCCGTTGCCGCCTTGTCGGCGGCGGCGGCGGCCTGGCGTGGCCCGTCCAGGATCAGCGCCTGCTGGGCGTCGAAGAGGCCGTCGCGGACCTGCTCGGCGGTGCGCCAGGCGGGCTGCGCACCCGGGGTGGTGGTCTGCGCAGCAGCGGGTGCGGCGGTCGTCCCGAGCGCGACCAGGACGCAGAGCAGCAGGGCCAGACGGAGCTTCGGCAACCACATGGACTGCAGATTAGGGGATCCTAAGGGACGGGTACGTGCCCGCTGATCAGGATCCCCTAACTCTGGCGCGCCGGCCCGTCTCCGGGCGCGGCGCTGGGCGGATGCAGTCAGTCCTCGAGCTTGATCCCGAGCTTGCCCGCGGCCTGCGACACCTGGCCGGCGATTGCTTCGGCCCGGGTCTGCGCGTCGCCGCCGAGCGTCTCGGCGTCCTCCGCGGTGAAGGTCTTGCCCTTGGACTCCGCGTCGCGCAGGTCCGCGGCGAAGTCCCGCAGGTCGGTCAGCGCGCGGCCGGTCTGGTCGGCCTGAGCCTTGTCCGCGCCGGCGATGACGGGCTCGATGCTGCCGTACACGAGCACCAGGCCGCTGAGGATGTCGGTGATGTCGCTCAGGCGCGAGGTGGCGACGAAGCCCTTCTCGCTGGCCTTGCCGCCGGCGATGAAGCGGGAGTTCTTCCAGGCCTCGAAGTATTCGCTCATCGTGGGGGTCATGACGACGACCGCGGTGAACGCGTCGGCCGGGGCCGGCTGCCACTTCTTGGAGGCGGCGTCGAGCTCCTTGGCGTTCTTCTCGAAGTCGCGGGCGGCGGCGACGTAGAAGTCGGCGTCGGGGAGCGCCTCGCCGAACTCGACCTTGCCGTCGCCGTCGACGTCGGGCTCGACGCCCTTGGCGGCGAACTTCGGCTCCGTGTTGAAGAGCGAGCTCTCGAGCAGGAAGAAGAAGTTGCCGGGCTGCTTGAAGGTCTTGCCGGCGGGCGTCTTGATGCTGAAGGGCACCGCGCTCTCCGGGTCGCTGCCGTCGCTGCCGGCGTCCAGGATGACGTCGTAGTCGGCCAGGACCGGCACGCCGGCGACGACGCCCTCGGCCTGCTCGTAGGCCGGGTTGGCCGCGCGGAAGGTGGCCTGCGACTCCTTCAGGAACGCGGCGACCTCGGGGCCCTTGTCCTTCAGCAGCTTGGCGTAGTCGAAGTCCGCGGCCTTCGCAAGCTCGTAGTAGCCCTCCGCCTGCGTGCGCAGCTTGCCGGTCTCGGAGACGAGCAGGGTCGTGTGCTCGAGGAGGTAGTCCTTCACGGCCCCGAGGTTGGCGTCGGCGGCCTGCTGGCCGGCCGTCGACGCGGTCGACGGGGTCGCCGCCGCGGACGTGGTGTCGTCGTCGCCGCCACAGCCCGCGGCGAGCAGCGTCGTCGCGGCGAGGGCGGCGAACAGGGTGGCGGCGCGCGAGCGCCGCGAGAGGGCAGGGTTCAGGTGCACGAGTGCGTCTCCGGGTCCACGTGGAAGGGCGGTCCGTATTAGGTGTCCCTTATACGAACCTGCGGAACCGTAGAGCATTCCGACCCGGGCCGTGGGATATCGACCGGTGTCGCCCGGACGCGGCCGGACGCGCGTAGGGTTCGCGACATGGGAGAGGTCCGCAGGGGTCGTGTCCGTCGTGCGGCGTTGGCTGCGTGCGCGGCGGCAATGGGGCTGGCGTGCGTGGCCGGGGTCGGCGCCGCCCCCGCGCGGGCCGACGTGACGTGGCTCTGCCACCCGGGACAGGCGGACGACCCGTGCGAGATCCCGCTCGACACGACGGTCCGCGAGCAGGGGCGGCCCGACCGCGTCGAGACCCCGCCGCGCGCGCCGTCCGCCAAGCGACCGGTCGACTGCTTCTACGTCTACCCGACGGTGTCGAACCAGGTCGGCCTGAACACCACCAAGGCCCGCGATCCCGAGCTCGTCTCGATCGCGCGGTACCAGGCGGCGCGCTTCTCCTCGCGGTGCCGGATGTTCGCGCCGATCTACCGGCAGTTCCCGCTCGCCGGGATCCCGGCGCTCGCCCTGGGCGGCGGAGCCACCGCGCCGGCGGGCATCGCCTACGGCGACGTCCTGGAGGCGTGGCGGTCCTACCTGGAGAAGGACAACGGCGGGCGCGGGGTGGTGCTGCTGAGCCACTCACAGGGGACGCTCATGCTGCGCCAGCTGCTGCGGCAGGAGATCGAGCGCCGGCCCGAGCAGCGCCGGCGACTCGTCGGGGCGGTGCTGCTGGGCGGCAACGTCACCGTCGCGAAGGGCCGGACGACGGGCGGCGACTTCCGCGACATCCCGATCTGCTCGGCACGCGGCGAGGCCGGCTGCATCGTCGCCTACTCGACCTACTCGACCGATCCGGGCGCGGTCAGCTTCTTCGGCAGCACGCAGACGGACCTCACGGCGGCCGCGTTCAACACCCCGCGGGGCGCGGGCTTCGAGGTGGCGTGCACCGACCCGGGCGTGCTCAGCGGCATCGGCGGGCCGGTCAGGGTGACGCTGCCGACCACGCCGTTCGCGGCGGGGCCGATCAACGCGGGCATCATCGTCACGAACGGCGGGCCGCCGCCGACCGCGCCGACGACGTGGGTCGAGCCCGCCGACCGGGCGGTCGGGGCCTGCCGGAGCATCAACGGCGCGAACGTGTTCCGCTACGACCCGGTCGACGGCGCGCGCCGGCCGAACGAGTTCCCGCCGACCTGGGGGACGCACCTGCTCGACATGAACCTCGGCACGGAGCGGCTGACGACGATCGTCGGCCTGCAGGCGGATCGCTTCCTGGCGCAGGGGTTCACCGCCGGGAAGGCGCGGCGGAACACGCGCACGGGGGCGGCGACGATCATCGTGACGGCGCCCGGGCCGGGGACGGTCGCCGTCGCCGCGGCGGGCGTCGTGGGCCGCTCGCGGACGCTGGGCAGTCCACGGTCGACGACGCTGACGGTGACGCCGCGCGGGGCCACCCGGCGGCTGCTGGCGCGCCGCGGGCGGGCGACCGTCCGCATCGCCGTCCGCTACCGGCCGGCGGTCGGGGCGGTCGCCACGCGGACCGTGCGCATCACGCTCCTGCGGCGCTGAACGACGAAGGGCGCCGCGTGGGCGCCCTTCTCGACTGCGGTCCTGCGGGTCCAGCAGGCCGGCCGCGAACGCCGGCCGGCCGGGTGACTACGGCGTGACGGTGATGTACACGCGCTTGCGGCTCGTCGCCGTGGTGGCGGAGCCGTCGCTGTTACGCGGCGACACGACGAACGCGTTGTCGTTCTTGGCGTCGGCCGGGGCGCAGACGACGACGGTGGCCGGGTTGCAGCGCGAGACGCTGACCTCGCCGCCGAAGTTCGGATCCGCACCGGCGGCACCGTCGACGTCAACCTGGTTCTGGATCGCGATCGTGGCGCTGAAGCCGTTGTTCACGACGCTGCTGCCGGCGCTGATGTACGCGTTCTGGTTGGTCTTGTAGGCGTCGATGACCGTGAAGCCGCCCGACTGCTCCTCGATCTCGCCCTTCTCGTTCAGCAGCAGCCAGCGCGTCTTCGACGCGTCGACCTTCTTGGTGGCGTCGGCCGCAGCGACGGTCGTCGCGGTCGTCACGATGTCGGACGCGTTCGCGCCGTCGACCCGGTCGGCGTTCAGGCCGGTCGCGACACCGGTCGCGTTGGTCGTGAACGGCTTCTTGGTGTCGCCACCGGCGCCCGCGGTGATCGAGCCGACCGAGGTGCCCGCGCTCGAGTTGAACTCGAAGGCGTAGCCCGTGGACAGGTTGTTACCGCGCAGGCAAGGGTTGGTCGGGGGCACGGCAGCGGAACCGCCGCTGGTCGAACGGCAGCCGTAGACCGCGCCGCCGCCCGAGGTGGAGAGGTTGGACTGACGCGTGGAGTAGCCGCCGGTCGGGCTGTTCGTCGCGTTGATGTCCGCGATGACCTGCGTCTCGACGGTCGCGGTGCCGTTGCGCTTGCCCTCGAGCAGTGGACCGCCCGTCGCAGCAACGCCCGTGGCGGTGACGCCGACGACAAGGATTCCGGTGGCGGCGATGACCGAACGCGTGCGGACGGACTGGCCGGACAGACGAGCGCGCAGGCTGCGGCGCCCTTCCGGGTTCTCGTTCTTGCTCATTGGTACTCCCGTGTGAGTTGATGGAGACTGCGGGCGGGGGTGACGCCCTATGCCCTGCACTCCAGGCATTTCCCTTTCAACCACCTGGGGCCCGGAGAGGTTGCGGTACGTGCTCGCACGGGCGCCCGTCCCGGCGCCGCGCCGTTGCTCGAGGTGCCACCACATGCCACCGGCGCACGTGGTGGCACATCGGCCGCGGGCTAGGCCAGGTTGGACCGGCGTGGGTAGGCGATCGCCGGGTCGGTGAGCACGTTCACCAGCGCCGGCTTGCCCGCGTCGAAGGCACGCTGCAGCGCGCCCTTCAGCTTGTCGGGGTCCTCCACCATCTCGCCATGCCCGCCCAGCGCTTCGACGAGTTTGTCGTAGCGGGTGCGCGGCGTCAGCTCGGCCGCGACCGAGTACCCGTAGAGCATCTCCATCGGGTGCTTCTCGAGCGCCCAGATCCCGTTGTTGCCCATGACGCCGACGACGTTGACCCCGTGGCGGGCCAGCGTGTCGTACTCCATCCCGCCGAAGCCGAACGCACCGTCGCCGAGCATCAGGACGACCTGCTTGTCCGGCCGTGCGAGCTTCGCCGCGAGGGCGTACCCCGGGCCTGAGCCCAGGCACCCGAACGGGCCGGGGTCCATCCAGCAGCCGGGCTCGTAGCTGTCGATGACCTTGCCCGCGTAGGACACGAAGTCGCCGCCGTCGCCGATGATGATCGCGTCCCGGTCGACGACCTCCGCGAGCTCCTTGTAGAGGCGCATCGGGTGCAGCGGGCTCCGGCCGTCCGCCAGCTCCTCCGCCTCGCCCGCGCGCTTCTCGGTCTCGCTCGCGCGCAGCTGCGCGACCCACGCCGACGTGTCCTGCGCGCCGCGTGCGCCCTCGCGCAGCTTGGTCAGCGAGTCGGCGATCGACCCGACGAGCTCGGCGGCGACCGGCCGCGGGTGGTCGCGGATCGCTTCGGCGCGGTCGATCACGATCAGCTCGGTCTGCTCCCCGAACGCGCCGCCGAACGCGAGGCGGAAGTCCATGGGGACACCGATCACGAGCGCGACGTCGGCGCCCTTGAGCCCCTCGCTGCGGGCCCGCGAGAACGCGAGCGCGTGGTCGGCGGGGACACAACCGCGGGCCATGCCGTTGAGGAAGACCGGAATGCCGAGCTCCTCGACGAGCTCCTTGAGCGCGACCTCGCCGTGGGCCCAGTAGAGGTTCGTGCCGGCCATGATCACCGGGCGCTCCGCGTCCCGCAGCAGGGCGATCGCGCGATCCAGCTGCCCGCCGTCGGCCTCGGGGCCGGCCGCCGGATCGCGGGACGGGACGGGCGCCCCGTCGTCCTCGGCCTCGGAGAAGACGTGGTCCATCGGGAAGTCGACGAACGTCGGGCCGGTGTGCGGCGCGAGCGCGGTGTCGATCGCCTCGTCGACGAGCCCGGGGATCTCGGCCGTCGAGTCAGCCGTGCGCGCCAGCTTGGTGAGCGGCCGCACGAACGGGACGTGGTCGATCTCCTGCAGCGAGCCGGTGCCCCACCGCAGGGCGGGAGCGCGGCCGGCCAGAACCGCGATCGGCGACTGGTTCATCTGCGCGCTGCCGAGCGCGCTCATCGCGTTCGTGACGCCCGGCCCGGCCGTGACGGCGGCGACGCCGACCTCGCGCGTGACCTTCGCCCAGCCCTCCGCGGCGAACGTCGCGGCCTGCTCGTGGCGCGTGTCGACGATCTCGATGCCCTCGTCCCGGCAGCCGTCATAGATGGGGAAGATGTGGCCGCCGGACAGCGTGAAGATCCGTGACACGCCGTGGGCCTTGAGGCGGCGGGCGATGAGCTTGCCGCCGTGGACCTGGGTCTGCTGCTCAGTGGGAGTCGACATGGTGTCGAGCCTATCCCGGCTCCGCGGACCGGTCCTGCACGTGCGCTTGCGCAGGCGGGTCCAGCGGCGACCCGCGCGCGCCAGCTTGATAAACAGGAAGGCTCGTGGCTTCCACTCCGCCTCGCCGACGGCGCACGCCCCCGCCCCCGCCGCGCCGCCACCGTCCGGTGCCGCGCGGCCCGAAGCCCCAGAACTGGCGGCGGCGGTCGGCCGTGCTCCTGGCGCCCATCCTGCTGGTCGCGCTGAGCGTCGTGATGCTCCGCATCGTCTACACGGACCGCGCGCTGCCCGGGACGCACCTGGCCGGCGTGAACGTCGAGGGCGACAGCAGCGCGTCGCTCAAGGAGCGCATGACGCGCCTGAAGGCCAGCCCCGTCACCGTCTACGCCGCCGGCAAGCAGCTGCGCATCACCCCCGTCGACGCCGGCTACGAGCAGGACGTCGAGGCGACCGTCGACCGCGTCCTGGACGCGGGGCGCGACGGCCCGCTGTTCGGCCTGGTCAAGTCCGCCCGCGGGGTCTTCGAATCCCGCGAGGTCGCGCCCGCCGACCGCGTCGACGCCGCCAAGATCGACGCCACCAGCCGCCGGGTCGCCCGCCTGATCAACCGCGAGACCTTCCCGGGGGCGATCGACATCGACCCCAGCACGTACGAGGTGAACGTCCAAGGGCCCCGCAAGGGCCGCACCGTGAACCGGCCCGCGCTGAAGGGCCAGCTGGTCGAGGCCCTGCGCAGCGGCAAGGAGGAGTTCCGGGTGCCGTTCGACCCGCGCCCGGTCGCCAAGGTCAGCGCGGTCCGCAAGGTCGCCGACGATGCGCGTGCCTTCCTGCAGCAGGACCTCGTCATCACCGGTGCCGGGGAGCCGATCGTGTGGGGCAAGGAGACGCTGGCCTCGTTCCTGCGCCTGCGGTCCTCGACGAAGGACCGCAGCAAGGTGCGCCTCGGCAGCGACGAGCCGCGCCTGATCGAGCTGGTCGCCGGGATCGCCAAGGCCCGCGACCGGCCGCCGCGCGAGCCGTCCTTCGCCGCGCCGTCGAAGCTGGCCACGCTGGACGGCAAGGGCGCGGTCACCTGGCGCTCGCGTGCTGCCCGGGTCAGCGTGACGCGCGCCGGGTTCAGCGGCCGCACCATCGACCGCGAGGAGGCCGTCATCGCGATCGCGGACGCCGTGCGCACCGGCCGCCACACCGCGAAGCTGCCGGTGAAGCTCGCCAAGCCGAAGGTCACGCAGAAGGCGGCGGAGAAGGTCGACTCGCTGATCGGGACGTTCACGACGCGCTACGAGTCCGGCCAGCCGCGCGTCACGAACATCCGCCGCATGGCGCGCACCGTGGACGGCACGGTGATCGCGCCCGGCGCCCAGTTCGACCTGAACGCCGTCGTCGGCGAGCGCACCTCCGCCAAGGGCTACGTCAAGGCGCCGTTCATCGGGGACGGCAACAAGATCGTCCCGTCGATCGGCGGCGGCGTCTCGCAGTTCTCGACCACGATGTACAACGCCGCGTACTTCGCCGGCCTGCGGGTCGACACCCACCAGCCGCACTCGCTCTACATCAGCCGCTATCCGCCGGGGCGCGAGGCGACGCTCGACTTCCCGTCGATCGACCTGAAGTGGACGAACGACACCGACGTGCCCGTGGTCGTGCGGACGTTCACCGACTCCAGGTCGGTGACGGTCAGCCTCTACGGGGACAACGGTGGCCGGACGGTCACCGCGAAGCCCGGCCCCCGGCAGCCGCTGGCGGGTGGCGACTTCGAGATCAAGGTCACACGGACGGTGAAGTACGGGGACGGCCGGACGGCCGACGACTCCTTCACGTCGAAGTACGCGAAGGGCGACGAGTAGCACCCGCTCTGCGCCGTGTCTGCGCGGCGGCTGCATCGACTCTGCACCCCACGGGGCCGAACGTCCGTCGTGCCTCCATATAGGGGGCATGACCGACGCTCGACTCCTGAGAGACCTCGCCGCCCGTCAGCAAGGATGCATCGCGAGGTGGCAGCTGATCGCCGGCGGCTGGACGGCCGCGCGATGCGACCATGCGATGGCGGGTCTCCGTCGCCTGCAGGATGGCGTCTGCCTGACCGGGTACGCGCCGGTGACGGACCTCCAGCGGCGCATGGCAGCGACGCTCACCGCCCCGCGAACGGTCCTCGCTGACCAGAACGCCGCGTGTCACTGGGACTTCCTCTCTCGGGAGCCGCGTGCCGTGTCGGTGGTACGACCCGGGCGTCGGGGCATCGAGCGGACGTCGACGCTGGTGGTGCGGTACTCGGCGACGCTCGACGGCAACGTCGTGCGGCGCCACGGACTGTGGGTCACCTCGGCGGAGCGCACGGTGATCGACGTCTGGCCTCAGTTCCAGGGGCGAGCGCAGGCACGGCTGCTTCGCGAGGCTGTCCGACTGCGTCACACCTCCGTCCCGCAGCTGCTGCTCGCCCTGCACGACCATCGCGGCCGACGGGGTGTTGCCTCGCTCCGCGAAGTCTGCGCGCTCTACGCACGACTGCCCCTCGGCCGGTGTCGGTCGGACGCGGAGATCGAAGGCCTCGTGATCCTTGACGCCGCAGGTGTCGCGCTCCCGGAGGTGAACGAAGTCCGTGCCGGTGAGGAGGCGGACTTCAGCTGGCCAGAGCGCCGGCTGATCATCGAGATCGACGGACCGCAGTTCCATCGGGACCCGCTGGAGGACGCGCGCAAGGCGCGGATCTGGTCACGGGCCGGATGGACCGTCCGCCGGATCTCGTCGAACGACCTCTACAACGACCCGCGGAGCCTGGTCGCCCTGGCGACCCGCTGACCCGACGTCGATCGCCGGCCGCTCGTAGCGCGCCCAACGTCCGTCCTCCCCGCCATATCCGGGCAGGACGGACGTTCGGCCCCTGTGGGAGGCGCCCCGGCCCCGGTCCCCGCCCCGGCCCCCGCCCCGGCCCCGGCCCCGGCCCCGGTCCCGGTCCCGGTGCTGTCAGTCCGGCCGGCGGACCGCGGGGTTCGCCGGGTCCCGCTCGTCAACTCCGTGAGGGGAGCCGTACTCCGCCAGCAGGTCCAGGAACGGCTGCGCGGGGAAGGCCTCGGGGCCGAGGACACCGGCACCCGACCACGTGCCGCCGGCCAGGAGCTCGAGCGCCACCACGGGGTTGATCGCCGTCTGCCAGACCACGGCCTGGCTGCCGTCGAGCGCCATCGTCGTCTCGTTGTCGACCACGTGGTAGAGGTAGGTCGCGCGCGGCTTCCCGTCCAGGCCGGTGCCGGTGACGAGCGTGCCCGCGCAGGTCTTGCCGGTCATCTGGTCGCCCAGCTCGGCCGGGTTCGGCAGGACGGCGGCGACCACGTCCCGCGGCGCCACGGAGCTGCCGCGCACGTCCACCGGCGTCGTGGAATCCAGCCCCAGCAGGTGCAGGGTCTTCAGCACGCCGATGAACTCGTCCCCGAGGCCGTACTTGAAGGTGACGCGCTCGCAGTCGACCCAGCGCGGGATCAGGACGACCTCCTCGTGCTCGACGTTCACGCACTCGACCGGCCCGATGCCGGCCGGGAACTCGAAGACCTCCGGCTCGCTGAACGGCTCGGTCACGTAGAACCCGCGCTCCCGCTCCCAGATCAGCGGCGGGTTCAGGCACTCCTCGATCGTCGTCCAGATCGAGAACGTCGGCGCGAACGCGTGGCCGGCGACCTCGAGGTTCGCGCCGTCCCGCACGCCGACCTCGTCGATCGTGCTGAACATCGTGTCGGCGGCGTGGCGGGCGAAGATGTCGCTCAGGCCCGGCTCGATGCCGATGCCGACGAGCGCGAGCTGCCCGTCGGCCTCCCACGCGCCCGACTCGGCGAACTGCGCGTCCCCGAGCATCACGCCGGTCTTCGCGTAGGGCTCGTCAGGGTGGCGCTCGGACAGCGTCATCGCCATGTCGAGGTACGTGATCCCGGCCTCGCGGGCGGCGGCGAAGATCGGCGGGTTCAGGCGCGGGTCGCAGGCGTTCAGGATCACGTCCGCCTCCTCGGCGCGGATCAGCGCGACGATCGCCTCGGTGCTGGAGGCGTCGCACGTGACGCCGGCGATCCGCGGGTCGCCGAGCCGTGCGGCACTGGCCGCCGCGCGCGCTCCGTCCAGATCCGCGAGGACGAGCCGCTCGAAGAAGGGCCGGCGACGGGCGATGGCGGCAGCGGCCGACCCGACGCCCCCTGCCCCCAGGATGACGATGCGCATGCCGCGAACCTACCCGGGCGTCGTGTGCCGAGGTGGAGGCGCCGCGGGGCGTCGATGTGCCGATCCGCCCAGATGCCGGGCGGGGCCTGTACTGCCGGGCTGCATCCATCATCATGCGGACCGGTGCCGCCGCTCGACGACCCACAGCTCGCCCTCAGCGTCGACCGCCAGGTCCGCGTGATCGTCGTCGAGCAGCGCGGGACGGAGCTGCGCGAGCTCGCCGTGGGGCCGCTGGACGAGCGTGATGCGCGCCTGCTCGCGGCGCTGCTGCTGGGCCGGGACGCCACCCCGGCGGACGACGGCCCGTGGCGCGGTGCGGTGGCGGGCGGCACGCGGACCGTCCAGCTGCATCGATGACGGTCGCCGGGACCCATCGGCGGGGGCGCAATCGATGCGGACGCTGATCGTCTCCGATCTGCACCTCGGTCAGCGGGCGGGCCACGACGTGCTGCGGCGGCCGGTGGCGCTGCAGGCGCTGGTCGACCAACTGAAGGACGTCGACCGCCTCGTCCTGCTCGGCGACACGGTCGAGCTGCTCGAGGGACGCCCCAAGCCGGCGATGCGCGCGGCGCTCCCGGTGCTCCGCGCCCTGGGCGCTGCACTCGGCTCGGGCAAGGACGTCGTGGTCGTGCTGGGCAACCACGACCACGCCCTCGTGCGGCCGTGGCTGCGCCGGCAGCGGACCGCCGGGCGGCGGATCGGCCTCGCGTCCCGCGTCCCTGCGTCCTCCTCGGCCTCGCTGCGGGCGATCGCCGCCGCGCTCAAGCCGGCGCGCGTGCAGGTCCGCTACCCCGGCGTCTGGCTCGACGACGGCGTGTGGGCCACCCACGGGCACTACCTGGACCGGCACCTGTTCCCGAACGGCAGCACCGGGGTCATGATCGGGCGCGGCGTCCCCGAGGGCCGTGCGTCCGCCGAGGACTACGAAGCCGCGTCGGGACCCAGCGCCGCCGCCGTCCAGGGGCTCGTCGCCGCGTCGCTCCCCGGCATCGTCGGCGAGCCGCTCGACCGCGCCGCCGGCCTCGCGCGCCGGGCCTCGCTCGTCGCGCTGCCGGTGGCCGCCAAGCTGCTCGGGGCCGGCACGCTGGCCCCGATCAGCGCGGGCGCGCTCGGCTTTCAGTTCCGCCGGGCGGGGATGCCCGCCATGGGGGAGGTCGCCGGCCGGCTGAACGTCAAGGCGGATCACGTCATCTTCGGCCACCTCCACCGCGCCGGACCGCGCTACGGCGACCACGTCCCGGAGTGGACCCCGATCGGCGGCCGCGCGCTGACCAACAGCGGCTGCTGGGTGTACGAGCCGCTGCTGCTCGCCGGCGCGCACCCGCCCCACCCGTACTGGCCGGGCGGGGCGGTCCTGCTCGAGTCGGGTCAGGCGCCGCAGGCGCTCGGCCTGCTCGACGACGTGGACGAGGACCTGCTGCGCTGACGCAGCGTCGCGGAGCTCGGGTCCCCATCTGGGAGGCACAGGACCCGAGGATGGCCCGTCGCGGTCACGTTCGACCGCCCGCGCGTGGTGGCAGGCGGGGACCTGCACGGCGCCAGGCGCCTGTCGCCGCTTGCGCCACCTCGCCGGAGCCGCGACCCTAGGGCGCGTGACGGACCCGCACGCAGCCACCCGCGTCGCGGCCGAGCGCTACGACGCCAGGCGGGACGAACGGGCGCGGATCGCCGCCGCGATCCACGACGACGCCCTGCAGCGGGTGCTCGCCCTGCGCCAGGACGTGGAGGAGGTCGGCGGCACCCTCGACGCCCCGGCCGTCGCCGCCCTGCACGACGCCGTGCGCGGGATCGAGACCGCACTCCGCCACGCGACCGCTGCGCTCGACGACGGCGCGCTCGACGAGGTCACCCTGGCCGAGGCGCTCACCCGCGTGGCGGCGGACGTCAACGTGCGCGGTCGCCTCGCGATCGACGTCAGCGTCGACCCGGCGGCGACGGGCCTGCACGACATCGCGATCCGCGACTGGGTCCGGGAGCTCCTGCGCAACGTCGCCAAGCACGCGAGCGCGAGCCGCTGCGCGGTCGCGGTGACGGTCCGGGGCGACGAGGTCGAGGTCGTGGTCCTCGACGACGGCGCCGGCCTCGATCGGGCCGCCGTCGCGCGGGCGGAGCGCGACGGGCACGTGGGCGTGGCGCGCCTGCGCCGGGCGGCCGAGGGCCTCGGCGGGACGCTGACGCTCAGCAGCCCGGGACTCGGGACGCACGGCACGTCCGCCGTCGTCCGCGTGCCCTGCCGCGGGCTGCAGACCGAGGGCGAGCTCGAGCGCCTCCTGAGCCAGGAGCGCCGCTGGGCCGGAGCCCTCCTCGCCGCCCTCCAGGACGCGCTGATCGTCATCCGCGACGACGTCGTCGTCCACGTCAACGACGCGTTCTGCGCGCTGTTCGGCCGGTCACGGGCGCAGCTGCTCCAGCTCGACGTCGTCCGCATGCCCTGGTGGCCGGCCGCCGCGGCGCAGGAGGCTCGGGCCCTGCTGGAACGCGCCGCCCGCGAGCCGGGCCTCTCGGCCGAGTTCGTCATCCCGCGTCGTGACGGGCGGCGCACGCCGGTCCACGTCCGCCTCCAGCGGATCGACGACCCGGTCGCGGGCACGGCAGGGGTCGTCATCACGATCCGCGACCTCACCGAGCAGTACGCGGCGGCCGAGCGCGAGCGGGCCGAGCACGAGCTGCGGTCGACCATCGAGACCGCGCGGCGACTGACCGGGCTGCAGCGTGCCGCGGCGAACGGCACCGCAGCGGTCCTGGAGGTCATCGGCGCGATCCTGCACCAGCACCTGGGCTGGCAGAACGCCGTCCTGAACCTGCGCGGCGACGACGGCTACGAGGTGGTCTGGGACCCGCGCGGCGTGCTGACCGGGGCGCGCTACGCACCCGCCGAGCTCGAGGTCTTCCTCGACGCGCGTTTCCTCCGCGGCGGGTGCTGGCACGTCCCGGAGGAGCTGTCGCCCAACCCCAGCCTCGAGCCGACCTACACGGACCCGCAGCTCGTGCCGGGGACCGACCCGGACGCGGAGCGGCCCGGAGACCTGCTGTTCGTCCCGCTGCGGACGCCGGAGGGGACGCTGCTCGGGCTCCTGTCCGTCGACGGCGCCCCGGGCGGCCGGCGCCCGAGCGACACGATGCTCGAGGTCCTGGCGACGATCGCCGACCACGCCGCGACCGCCCTGCTGCGCGCGGCCGACCGGGCCGTGTGACCGGTCCCCACGAGGTGACCGGACCGGTCAGTTGACCGACGGGTCCTCGGGGACCCGGGCCAGCTGGGCGTACGCGCCGCCCTTGCGCTCCAGCGCGCGCGACCACAGCTCCTCCGCGTCGCCGGCGAAGACGTCGTCGGGCCGCGCGTCGAGCAGGATCCAGGCGCCCTCCTCCAGCTCGTCGTCGAGCTGGCCGGGCGCCCAGCCGGAGTGACCGGCGAAGACCCGCGCGCGCCGCGTCGCCGCGGCGATCGCGTCGAGGTCGGCCTCGGCCGGCAGGAACCCGATGTCCTCCAGGACCAGGGCGGCAGCCAGCGCGGCGTCGGAGAACTCGGCGAGGACCATGACCGCGTCCGTCTGCACCGGACCGCCGACGTAGACCGGGTCGCCGGCCTCCACGACGCCGCGCAGCTCGTCGACCGACTCGGTCACCGAGGAGTCCGACGGCCGGTTGAGGACCAGGCCGAGCGTGCCGTCGCCCGAGTGCTCCGCGATCAGGACGACGGTGCGCACGAAGTTCGGGTCCACCAGGGCGGGGGACGCGATCAGGAGCTTGCCCTTGAGGGACGGGAGCGACATCCGGTGCATTGTCGCGCATGCGGGTCCGTCGCGGTCCCGGCGCCGACGACTGTCCTACGAAGGCGGCTACCCGACGAGCGCGCGGAGGATGCTGCCGAGGAAGCCGCCGACCGAGCGGGCGTCGGTGCCGTGCTCGCGCTCGAAGCGCTCGGCGTCCTCGTCGCTGACGAACGCGAGCAGCAGCTCCTCGCGCGAGCTGCCGAGCTGGCAGGCCTCCGTGTCGATGCTCGCCAGCGCTGAGGCCTGCGCCCCGTTCGCCAGGTCGTCCAGCAGCGAGCCGCCCCCGGCGGTCGCCGGCTGCGGTCGTGGCTGGCAGGGATCGGCGATCGGGACGGGGTCGGGCGCGCGGCGGTGGTGCTCCTCGACCTGTGCTGCCAGGACGACGCAGCCGAGGATCGCGGCACCGATCGCCCAGGTCGGCGGCGGCAGGCGCGTCGAGACGAGCAGGACCGCGCCGCCCAGCGCGAGCAGCCCGGTGATCAGGAATGCGGCGAAGAACGACTCGCCGACCGCGTCGACGAGCGTCTCGTCGGCGCGCGCGGCCAGCCGGTCGTACTCGGCGCGCTCGACGCCTTCGAGCGTGTCCCCGTTCTCGGCGATGGTCTTGCGCAGCACTGCCCGCGGCGACTCCGCGTCCACGCTCGCCAGCAGCGCCGGCGCGAGCTGGAGCTTGCGGGTCGGGTTGATCTCGGCGTCCAGGACGAGGGCGACGCCGCTCTCGCGCGCCTTGAAGGTCGCGTCGTCGAGCCGTGCCGCCGTGATGGGCGCGATGACCGCCAGCGCCACGGCGATGCCGATGTGCCGGATCGACAGCAGCCGCGCGGCGTCCCGGGCGTCGCGCTCGGGCAGCAGCTCGCCCCCGAGCGCCGGGAGCGCCAGGCCCATCCCGAACCCGGCCAGGGCCTGCGGCGCGATCGTCCAGGCGACCCGCGCGTCCGGCAGGAACGCCAGGGCCAGCGTGCCCAGGCCGACCAGCGCGCAGCCGGCGGCGGCGCGCCAGCGGGCGTCGCCCCCCAGGCGGCTCCCCGCGAGGGCGAAGAGGGGGACGACGGTCACGGTCGCAGCGGCGGCCAGCGGCCGGACGGCCCAGCCGGCGACCAGCAGGAGCACGAGCAGGAACAGCACCGCGCTGAGCGCCGCGGAGACCATGCCGAGTGCGGCCGCCGCGCGCCAGTCGGTGTGCGGCGGGTCGTGCAGGAGCGTCGCCGAGCCGGGGGCCACGGCGGCAGGGGCGGGCTCGGCCGCACGGGCCGCCGGGGCGTCCATGGTCAGGCAGACGCCGGCCGCGGCCAGCGCGACCGGGATGTTCACGAGGAAGATCGCCGGCCACGAGAACGCCTGCGTGAGCGCGCCGCCCAGCGCCGGGCCCAGGGCCGCCGACAACACCGCGGCGCCGAGCCACAGGTTGCGAGCCGAAGTGGCCGGAGGGTGGGTGGGGTTCGATTCGGGGTCGTGGTCGGACAGAAGGCTGAACGTCGTCACGAGCGCCGCCGCGCCGCCGGCAGCCTGCAGCGACCGGGCGGCCAGCAGCACCGGCAGCGAGTCGGCGACCGCGCAGCCGAGCGAGGCCACCGCGAACGTCACGAAACCGGCGGCACCGATCCGCGTCGCGCCGTAGGCCTGCGCGAGCCGCTCGACCGGCACCAGCACCAGGGCGAGGACGACCGTGTACACGCCGATGACTGCGGCAACGCCCTGCACGGTCGTGTCGAGGTCGACCAGCAGCTCCGGCAGGGCGAGCGTCACGATCGACGCGTCGGCGAGGGCCAGGCCGGCAGCGACAGCGAGCAGGACGGAGCGGGGACGCACGGAGGGACAGTGTGGCGGTTCCGCCGGAGCCGCGGGTGCGGTCGTCCGCCCGGGCGTTCAGCCCGTCCCGACGATGCGCCACGGCGACGTCGCGTCGCCGGTGAGCGCCAGGATCCAGAAGTCGACGAAGCTGCGCTCCTCGTCCTTGTTGCCGGACAGAAGCGCCACCGTGTCGCGGTCCTCGATGTACCGTCGCCCGCGGGCGCTGATGGCGACCGTGAGCTGCGCGGGCTCGGGGCTCGGGCGGATCGACTGCACGTCGATCCGCTGGACGCTGACGCCGCGGACGACGAGCCGCGTGGACGGGTCCGGCCGGTCGTCGCCGGGGTGCAGCATGGCTCGGATCGCCTCCGGTGTCGCGAGCGCCTCGAGCGCCGCGTCGGGTCCGTCGACCGCCTCCATCCACGCTTCCACGGCACGGCTGACGCAGGCCATGATCACGTCGGGCCCGAAGCGCGCGTCGGCCAGCGACAGGTCGAGTGCGGCGGCCTTCGCGTCCTCGGCGAAGTTCGGGTCGACGAGGTCAGCGGTCGTGTAGCCCGGGAGCGGGGTGTCGGCCGCCGCGACCTCCAGGGTCGCCTCGGCGCCGATCCGCTTGTCGTCCCCCCACGGCGAGGCGACGATCGCGTCCCCGAGGTGGTGCTCGCCCTCGTCCTTCTGCTCGATCGAGAGCAGGATCCAGCGGGCGTCCTCGTCGGCCTGAGTGCGGCCGAGCGTCCAGTACTCGGTGAGCGTGGTCGCGGGGGAGGTGGCGTTGTTGTGGTAGACGGCGCCGCCGCTGCGCGTGACGCACCAGTCGTCGAGCTGGGCCTCGACGAGCACGACCACGCGGTCCTCCATGTCGTCCTCGCGGTTGACGAGCCCGACGTAGCCGACCGTGGGGCCGCTGCGGATCAGGACCTTGTTGTGCCAGCCCTTGCGGGCGAAGTCGTCCAGGCGGCGCTCCCACTCGACCATCAGGTCGCGGCCGGCCAGCAGGCCGAGTGCCTCCGTGTCGCGGGCGTCCCACGCCTCCTGCACGTCCACGAACAGCCGCGTGGCCTCCTGCTCGACGGTGGCGGCGTCGAAGTGCGCGTCGTCCTCGGCGGCCTCGTGGCTTGCGAGCTGGACCTGGGCGATGCGCTCGCGGCGGCGCCTGCGCCAGCCGGCGCTCTTCATCCAGCCGACGACCGCGGTGCCGCCGAAGAACAGCAGGACGACGACGATGAAGATCGCGAACTCGGTCGCCGACCACGAGCCGCCGCCGCTGCCGCCCCCGCTGAAGGAGCTGCCGCCGCCACCGCCGCCCCCGCCACCGCCGCCACCGAACGAGGAGGACCCGCTGCCCCCGGCGGCGAGGATGAGGGAGGACACCAGAGCGAGCACGTCGCGTATGCAACCAGACGCGGGCTCAGCGGTGCGCGGCCAGCCAGCGCTCGAGCCAGAGGCGGTCCTGGGGCCGCATCTGCACCAGCTGCAGGCCGTGGCGGTCCGCGGCGTCGCGGCGGCGGACCTCGCCGATCGCGTCCAGCGGCCGGCCGCCGTCCAGCCGCAGGCGCAGGCGGACGAGGTCCCCCCGGGTCAGCGCTGCCGCCCCGCTGACCGCGACGCCCGCGGCGGACAGGTCCTCGGTCCGGGCGACCATCCCGGCCACCACCCCGGGGTGGTGGATGCTGATCGTCCGGTCGACCGGGACACGGATGGCGGACCGGCGCTCCGCGGCGCTCGGCGCCGCCGTGTGCGGAACAGGGCCCGTCCCGTCGACGGGCGCCTCCAGGACGGCCCAGACGGTGTCGGTGCGCAGCCGTCCGTGTTCGTCGGGGACGGCCAGCAGCGTGGCCACGCGCTCGGCCGCCGGGGCCGGCGGGAGCGAGGTCAGCAGGACGACGCGCCGGTGGAGCGTCCGGGTCGGTGCCGGCGGGGCCTCGGCGAAGACGAGCTCCGCCGCACCCTCCACGGCGCGGGTGACCAGCACCCGCGCGGAGCCGACACCCGGGACGACCAGCCGGGCGAGCTCGGCGGGGGCGACGGTCGCCGCCGCGACGCCGTACGCGGCCGCAGCGCTCGCAGCGAGGGTGGCGGGGACCGTCACCCCCGGAGACGTCGGCCGCGCAGCGCCGGACTTGAGGCGTCAGCGCACGTAGAACGCGGCAGCGGCCGGCCGCCACACCAGGAGCTTCTTGAAGTTCAGGTCGAAGAGCCCGACCTTCACCTTCCAGCGACCGGTCTGCGCGCCGCCGGGCACGGCGTAGCTCAGCTTGAAGGTCCGGGGGATGCCGCCGCGCAGCCGCTGGCCGCGGAAGGCGACCTGGTAGGTCGGCTTGGTGCCGGCCCCGGGCCGATAGAGCTGGATCGCGACCACGACCTGCGCCGTCGAGCGGGCGGTCAGGCGCACGTTGACCCGGGCGTTGCCACCGCGGCCCACGCGCGGCGCGAGGACGGTGGCCTTGACCGCCACCACCGGCGCGGACGTCCGTGTCTTGACGGGCTTGGCGGGCTTCTTCGCCGGCCCGCCCGGGAGCACCTCGAGGCCGGCTGCCGTCGCCGCGTTCGCCAGCGTCTTGAACAGCCCGCCGTCGTCGTCCTGCCCGTCGCCGTCCTCGTCGCAGGCGCAGGTGGCGTCCGGCAGCGCCTTGCCGAACAGCATCCCGATCACGCCGGCGTTGACGTAGGCACGGCGGACGGCGTCGCCGCCGCTGCCGAGCAGCGTCTGGACCCGGTTGTCCTTGTAGTGCTTCGGCGTGTTCGGCTGCGACGCGTTGCCGACGGGGAGCTGCCACAGCACGATCGAGCGCGCCGTGGTCGCCGAGACGCCCCGGAGGTAGCGCGCCTGGCGCATGAAGTCCTCGGGCGTCCAGAAGGACGCGCCGCCATCGCCGTCGCGGACCTCGCGGTAGCCGGCGTCGCGGTCGGACTGCTCGGCGAAGATCAGGTCGAACTTCGCGCCGAGCGCCTTGTAGTAGGCGCTGGAGGCGGCGGCCAGCTCGTCGATGCGCTCGTCCGACGGGTCGCTGAGCGCGATGTCCTCGCCGGTGCCCCACACGCTCAGGTGGTAGCCCAGGAGGACCTTCGGGGCGTAGGTGTCGCGCAGGCGGACGAAGGCCTGCGCGAGGCCCGCGGCGGTGTTGGGCAGGCCGGCGAGCTCGCTCAGCCCGGTCGTGGCGACCTGGACCGTCTCCGCCGCGCCGCCGCGCCGCTGGATGTATCCCCAGAGGTCGGGCTCGACGTGGAGGACCGACGTCTGGCCGGTCTCGCCGGCCTTCTGGAAGAACAGCCGGACGTCCTGGAGGTAGGACGTCATCGTGTCCCGGTTCTCGAGGTTGGCGAAGAAGCCCGCGACCTCCTCCATCCCGGCGCCGGGAAGGGTCTCGCGCAGGTGATAGAGGCTGAAGACGGGCAGGAAGCCGTGCGCCACGCTGTCGTTGACGAAGCTCGACACGAACGAGCCGCCGCCCATCGTCCACTTCGACCACCCAGCGCCGGTGTTCGAGCCGCCGGACAGGTAGTGGTAGCGCGCGGTGAGCCGCGTGGCGTCGCGCAGGATCCCGGCGCCGTTCTCCTCGTCACGGGCACCCAGCACGAGCCGGTCCGACGGCCAGCCCGCCGGGACGGAGGCGTGGGCGGCAGGGGCGGCCGCCGTCAGCGCGGTCAGGAGGAGCAGGAGTAGGAGAAGGGGGCGGGGGGTACGCAAGGCGCCAATCCGAAGAGCTTCGGTAGATGCTCAACCCAACATCGGCTCGAACGGAGCGGATCAGCAGGGCCCTGGCACGCACGCGTTCGGAACAACACCGACAAGGTGACGCGCTTGTGGGGTGACCACCGACCCGTCCGTTAGGTTTGTGGCGTTCGCCCTCAAGGTCGAGCCTCCAACTTGCCGAAGATCGACACAACATGCGCAACAGCACCCCGCGAGCCGCCGAAGTCCGTGATCTGACCATCTCCGGCGGCCGTCGTGTGCGGGTCCGCTGTTGGATGGGCGTCGGCCGTCCGCTGGTCCTCCTGCACGGCCTGCTGGACGACTCCGAGGGCTGGGTGCAGCTCGCCCGCGACACGCAGCGGCCCTGTTACGCCCTGGATCTGCCGGGCTTCGGCGCCTCCAGCCTGCCCACCCGCCCCCGCCTGAGCGCCTACGCCGAGGCGATCGTCGAGGCGATGGACCAGCTCGACGTGGACGGCTGCACGCTCGTCGGGCACTCGCTGGGCGGCGGTGTGGCCACCGCGGTCGCCGAGCGCAGCGACAAGGTCTGGGCGCTGGCACTGCTGGCGCCCGCCGGTTACGGCCACATCCGCGTCGCCGAGGCCGTCAGCCTCCCGATCGTCCGCAACATCGCCGAGGCCGCGCTGCCGCTGGCGCTGGTCAACCCGCTGACGGTGACCGCGGCCTACGCCACGTTCGTGGCGCACCACCGCCTGCCGTCGAAGGACCTGATGGACCGCGTGCGCCGTCGTGCCTGGCGTTCGGGCCCGGGCGTCCGGATGGCCGTCGAGACCATCGCCGCCGCCGGCCGCTCCGAGCACGGCTTCACGAACCGCCAGATCGCGTTCCACGGTCCCGTCGCCGCCCTGTGGGGCGAGCACGACGCGCTCGTGAACCCCGGCCATCTCCCGACGCTGCAGGCCGCGATCCCCCAGGCGCACGCCGAGGTCTGGCGCGGGATGGGCCACCACCCGCAGCGCGAGCGGCCCGCCGACCTCGCCCACTTCATCGAGTCGCACGCGGTCACCGGCCGCACCCGCCGGCGCCCGACGCTGCGGGTCCAGCGCGCCGCCTGAGACGGTTCGCGGGCCGCGCGGGCCGCGCCGTCCTTGGTCGGTGTGAATGTCGGTCCACCGGGCTGGGAGCCGTGCGATCCGCCACTCAGCGGCGCGGTGTTGTCATGGCAGCAGCAGACGGGCCCGATCCTGGTCGCCGGCGGCCCGGCCGCCGTCCCGCGGTCGAGCTGATGGAGCCATCCAGCGCCCGCCGCCATCAAGAGCCCACGAGCGGCGCGAGTACCATGGATCAAGCGGTACGCACGTCCCACAACGGCTTCCGCTGCCACCCGTCCCGCGTCTTCGTCCAGGAGGCCCCGTGCCTGTCCCCCGTCAGTTCCCCGTCGCCGCGGTCCTCGCCGCCGCGTCGGCCGCCCTGGTGCCCTCGGTCGCGGATGCCGCCACGCTCACCGGGACCGTCGTCGGCCGGCCGAGCGTCGCCGGGCAGCGCATCGTCGTCCCCGTCCTGCTGTCGGCCGGTGGCGAGAAGGCCGCCGGTGCCGCGCTGGCGCGCGTCGTCGTCCCCCGGACCGGCGGCCTGCGCGCGCCGAACGTCCGCCTGAAGCCGGACGACCTGCGGATCGGCGACCGCGTGACGGCCGCGGTCCCGCGGGTCACGGCGCGCCCGCAGGCCAGGACGCTGCGGATCACGCGGCGGTCGGCCACGCCGTCGTTCGCGCGGATGGACAGCCAGCGGACGACCGTCACCGCCGGCGTGAAGCGCGGCATCGCCCAGGCGCAGAAGATCATCGCTGCCCCGACCAGCGTCCTGGACCCCGACCGGCCGGCGGCGAGCAACTTCGAACTCCGCGAGCAGCTGCGGTCGGTCCGCACCGACCTGAACCTGTTGATCGCGGACCTGCGCACGACGGGTGCCGGACTGGACGCGGCCGTGACGCAGATCGTCGCGTCGCGACCGGCCAAGGGTGCCCGCCGCGCGGCGGTCGAGCGCCAGCAGGCCAAGGTCCTCGCCGGGCTCGGCGCCGACGCGACATCCGCCCGGGACGCGGCCAAGGCACTCGACGACGCGGTCGCCGAACTCGACGAGGCGATGAACGCCGTCGGGACGCCGAGCGCGGAGCCGCTGCCGGTCGAGGGCGTCACCGCGGTGAGCAGCGTGCTCTACGCGATCCTCGACCTGCTGCGGGGCTGAGCGTGCCGGCGGACACCGGCGCGGCGAGCGACAGCGGCGCCGACGGCGCCGGCCGGGTCGTCGTCCCCGACTGGCCGGCCGGGACGGTGACGCTGCTGGCCGTGACGGAGGACGACGGGACGCCCGGCCTGCTGCCGGTCTCGACCGCGGTCGCGGCAGGCGACGCCCGGGTGCTGCTGGCGCTCGGCCGGCGGCGGGCGTCCCTGGCGGCGCTGCGGGCACGACCGCGGTGCGCGCTGGCGGTCCTCGCGGCCGGCGACGTGGCGGTCACGCTGCACGGCTCGGCCGCTGTGCTCGCCGACGGCCCGGATGGTGCGGAGGGCATCGCGGTCGTCGAGCTGACGGTCCTCCGCGTGCAGGACCACAACTCCCCGCGCTTCACGATCGACGGCGGCGTCCCCTGGGCCTGGGTGGACGACGAGGCCCGCGAGCGGGACGCGGCCACCCGCGCGGCCCTCCAGCGCTTCGCGTAGGCGGACCCTTCCGCCACGCCGACGTGAATGACGATCCACCGGTCTGGGAGCCGTGAGATCCGCCAGCGCTCCGCGTCGCGCGCGCCGGGTCGCAGCGCCCTAATAGCCTGCCGGGCATGAAGCTCGCCACCTTCCTGCCGCCCGCTGCCGGCCCCGACTCGGTCCCCGTCGGCGGCGAGGTCCGGGAGGACATGGTCGTCGCGTTCGCGGACGGACAGACCGTGCTCGACCGCCTGGCCTCCGGCGATCGCACGCCTGCCACCGGTCCGGCCTATCCGCTCGCCGATGTGGCGCTGCTGGCCCCCGTCCCGGCCCCCCGCTGCATCTTCGGCATCGGCCTGAACTACGTCGCCCACGCGGCGGAGACCGAGCAGGAGCTTCCCGAGGCGCCGATGGTCTTCATGAAGCTGCCGTCCGCGGTGGTCCCGCCGTCGGGCCCGATCGTCTGCCCGCCGGTGGTCAAGCGCCTGGACTACGAGGGCGAGCTCGGGGTCGTCATCGGGGTCGGCGGCGCGATCGCGGGCTACACCGTCTGCAACGACGTCTCCGCCCGCGACCTGCAGCGCCGGGAGAAGCAGTGGACGCGGGCCAAGGGCTTCGACACGAGCTGCCCCTACGGCCCGTGGATCACGACGGTCGACGAGGTCCCCGACCCGCAGGACCTGCGCCTGCGCACGTGGGTCAACGGCGACCTGCGGCAGGACGCATCGACCAGCGACCTGCTGTTCGGCCCGCAGCAGCTGGTCGACTTCCTGCTCGAGACCTGCACGCTGGCGCCCGGCGACCTGATCCTCACCGGGACCCCGGAGGGCGTCGGCGCTGCCATGGACCCGCGCGTGTTCCTGCAGTCGGGCGACGTCATCCGGATCGAGATCGAGACGCTGGGAAGCATCGAGCATGCCGTCGCCTGACCCGGGTCCGGCCACTCCCGCGGTCCTGCCGACCGCCGATGCCCTGGTCGCCCTGCGTGAGCGCCTCGGCGAGCTCGACGACCTGCAGCAGGCCGCCGGCCTCGCGGGCTGGGACGAGCAGACCAAGATGCCGCCCGGCGCCGCCGCCGCCCGTGGCGAGGTGCTCAGCACGCTCAGCCGCCTGGCCCACGCGCGCCTGACCGACGACGACCTCCACGCCCTGCTGCAGCAGCTGTCGGCGGCGACCGACCTCGGTGACCAGGACCGCCGCCTCGTCGCGGCCGTCGCGCGGGACGCCGACCGCGCACGCCGTGTCCCGGAACGGCTGGTCGCCGACATCACGCGGCACACGACCACCGCCCAGGTCGCCTGGCAGGAGGCCCGCGCCGCCGGCGACTACGCGCCGTTCCGCGGCCCGCTCGAGCAGCACGTCGCCTACCGCCGCGAGCTCGTCGCCTGCTTCCCCGAGGCCGCGCACCCCTACGACGTGCTGCTGCACAACTTCGAGCCGGACTTGACGACCGAGCGGGTGACCGCGGTCTTCGCGCAGCTGCGCGACGGCCTCGTCCCGCTGATCCGGCGCATCGCCGACAAGCCCGCGCCGCCCGCGCTGCCCGGCCCGTTCCCCGTCGAGCAGCAGCGCGTCCTCGGGATGGAGATCGCCCGCGCGCAGGGCTTCGACGATGACCACTGGCGCCTCGACGACGCGATCCACCCGTTCGCGGCCGCGCTCGGCTCGAGCGACATCCGGGTCACGGCCCGCTACGACGACCAGACGCTCACCGGGCTGTTCGCCGTCATGCACGAGGTCGGGCACGGGCTCTACGAGCGCCAGGCCGCGCCGACGCTCGCGCGCACCACGGTCGGCACCGGCGTCTCGCTCGGCATCCACGAGTCCCAGTCCCGGCTGTGGGAGAACCTCGTCGGCCGCTCCGAGGCGTTCTGGTCGCACTGGCATCCGCGAGCGGTCGAGCTGTTCGGCGCGGCGGCCCTCGGCGGCGACGACCTGGCCGCCTTCCTGAAGGCCATCAACGTCGTCCGTCCCTCGTTGGTCCGGGTCGAGGCCGACGAGGCGACGTACTCGCTCCACGTCATCCTGCGGTTCGAGCTCGAGGTCGCGCTCATGGAGGGGACGCTCGCCGTCGCGGACCTCGACGCTGCGTGGAACACCAAGACCCGTGAGCTGCTCGGGCTGGACGTCCCGTCACCGACCGTCGGCGTCCTGCAGGACATCCACTGGGCGTACGGCGAGCTCGGCTACTTCCCGACCTACGCGATCGGCAACATCGTCGCCGCCCAGCTCTGGACCGTCATTGAGCGGGACCTGACGGACCTCGACGCGGACCTGGCCGCCGGCGAGACGAGCCGTCTGCGCGAGTGGCTGCGCGAGCACGTCCACCGTCATGGTCGCCTCTACTCGCCCACCGAGCTGCTGCAGCAGATCACCGGCTCGGGCCTCGACGCGCAGCCGTTCCTCGATCAGCTGACGGCCAAGTACAGCGCGCTGTACGACCTGGAGGCCTGACCGGGTCGCGACGTCCGTCTGCGGGCGCACGGCGGCGCCGCGCACGCGCAGGATCGCTCCGGCCGGTCGCTAGCGTCGCCCCGATGCACGTTCGTGTCCGTCCGTTCCTCGCCGGCGCAGCGGCCGCAACCGCCGCCCTCGCCGCCGCCGGCAGCGACGGCGCCGAAGCCCTGGCCGCGCCGGCGACCCCGACCGGGACCCGGACGCCGGCCACCCTGCCCGAGGGCATCGCGATCCCGGCCGGCGCGCGGCCGCTCGCGCCGACGCTGGTGCTGGCCGGGCTGGGCGCCGCCGCACTCCCGGACACCCGGACGCTGCTCACCGTCACCGGCAACCCGGCGACGGTGTGGCGCGCGTTCGCCGGCAGCGTCGCGAAGGCGTTCCCGGCGGAGCGCATCGACCCGGACCGCCTCATCGGCTGCGCGAACGACGCGGACGACGGCTTCGCGTGCACGATCGCGCTGGACCGGCGCGAGCCGGGGACGAAGGACCGGCTGACCGTCGTCGCCAGGATCGCGACCCTGCCTGACGACGTGACCGGGCGCTACGTGATCGAGGTGACCACCGACCGCGACGGGCGCGCCGGCACGGCCGAGACCTACGGCACCGGCGGCGGACCGACGTCGACCGCCGCCGCCTTCCCGGCCGTGAAGCAGACACGCCGGGCGACGAAGGCCGGCGACCCGATCGCGCCGGGCCGCGTCGACGACCGCTACCGCGTGCTGCACGGCAGCACGCTCGTGTCGGTCTGGGGCCCCGGGAGCCTCACCGGCGGCTTCGACGCCCTGCTGAAGGTCAGGCCTGGGACGACGGTGGTGGCCGTCGGCTCCGCGTACGCCCGCCAGTCACGGCAGGACAAGGGCGGGACGCTCGTCTACCGCGCGCGCCGCGGCGCGACCAGGGTCACCCGCTGGGTGCCGCCGGCGGGTGCGGGCGGGTACTCCCCGGAGATCGTCGCCGTCGACGCCCCTGGGACCACGCAGGACTTCGTGTACTACTCGCTCGCCGAGGACTGACGAGCGGCCGGCCTAGTGGGTCGAGAGGACCCGGTCGATCATCCCGTACTCCATCGCCTGCTGCGAGGAGAAGAAGCGGTCGCGCTCCATGTCCCGGTGGACCTCTTCGGTCGGCTTGCCGCAGTGCTTCGCGTAGATCTCGTCGATCCGTGCGCGCGTCTTGAGGATCTCGCGGGCGTGGATCTCGATGTCGGTGGCCTGGCCCTCGAAGCCGGGGGACGACGGCTGGTGGATCAGGATCCGCGAGTTGGGCAGCGCCATGCGCTTGCCGGGTGCGCCGCCGGCCAGCAGCAGCGAGCCCATCGACATCGCGATGCCGCAGCAGATGGTCGACACGTCGGGCTTGATGAACTGCATCGTGTCGTAGACGGCCAGGCCCGCGTAGATCGACCCGCCCGGCGAGTTGATGTAGATCGAGATGTCCTTCTCGGGGTCCGCGGACTCCAGGTGCAGCAGCTGGGCGACCACCAGGTTCGCGAGCGTGTCGTCGACCGCGGAGCCGAGGAAGATGATGCGGTTGTTGAGCAGCCGCGAGAAGAGGTCGTACTCGCGGTCGCCGCGCGCGGTGCGCTCGACGACGGTGGGAACCAGGGGCATGTGAAGCAGCCTAGCTACCTGCGCGCGGGCGACGGCGCCCGGCGCGACCGCGTGCAGCAGATCATCGTGGCCGCGAAGTAGCATCGCCCGCCATGACGGGGGGCCGCCATCGGTGGATCGCAGGGATCCTCCTGTCGGCGCTCGTCCTGCCGGTCGCGCTGGACGCCGACGTGTGGCCCTACACGTCGCTGCAGCTGTTCTCGAAGGTCCGCACGAACGAGCTGCCGAGCTACCACCTGCTGGGCGACGGGCGGCCGGTCCGCAGCGTCGACGGCGTTCCGCGCCTGGGCTCGACCGTCAAGAGCATCGGCGAGGAGGAGGACGCGGCGGTCTGCGAGCGCCTGCGCGGGCGCGTGCACGCCCGCCGGCTCAGCGGCGAGACCGTGTATCGCGACATCGCGACGGACCGG
Organism: Paraconexibacter sp. AEG42_29; assembly: GCF_040581415.1. Taxonomy (NCBI): domain Bacteria; kingdom Bacillati; phylum Actinomycetota; class Thermoleophilia; order Solirubrobacterales; family Paraconexibacteraceae; genus Paraconexibacter; species Paraconexibacter sp. AEG42_29. The sequence goes on from NZ_CP114014.1 coordinate 1,114,507, forward strand.
TTCATCCGCCGCGAGGAGCGCTGGTCGTGCGACCCCACCGGCTTCCGGGTGGTGGAGCACGATGATTGACCGCTGGTTGCTGCGGCCGTCGACCGCCGAGCACCTCGCGGCGCTGCGCATCGGCCTGTTCGCCGTCGTCCTCGTCCGCGTCCTCGCGACCGACTGGCGCGGCCTGGCCGACGACGCGCTGCTGCAGCCGCTCGGCGTCGCGCACGTCTGGTCGCTGGTGCCCCACACGGCGCTGGTCGTGCTGGCGCTCGAGGCCGTCGTGGCGGTCGCCTGCGTCCTCGCCGTCGTGGGTGTCGGCGCCCGGGTGGCCATGCCGCTGGCGTGGTGCGGCTTCCTGCTCCTGAGCGGCCTGCACACGAGCCAGGGCAAGCTGATGCACAACGACGTCCTGCTGCTGGTCGCCGCACTGCCCGTCGCGCTCGGACCCGCCGCGGACGCCTGGGTCTGGCGCCGCCGGGACGCGGCGCCGGCCGAGCCGCGCGGGACCCCGACCGCGTACGGCTTCTGGACGAACCTCAGCATCGCGTCGGTGGCGCTCGTCTACGGCCTGGCCGGCCTGCAGAAGCTCCGCCACAGCGGCCCGGAGTGGGTCTTCAGCGACAACCTGCGCAACGTCCTGCTGGGCTCGACCAACGGCCGCGACCCCGGGTCGATCGCCCATGACCTGGCCGACGCGCCGTCCTGGGCGCTGCGAACGGTCGCCGCCGCGACGTTGCTCTTCGAGCTGTCGTTCCTGCTCCTCCTCAGCCACCGGATCCGGCGCTGGGGTGCGTTCTGGGCGCTCGGCGCGGCCGGCATGCACGCCGGTATCGGTGCGGCGATGGGCCTGGACTACACCCGCTGGATCGCAGTGGACCTGATCGTGCTGGTCCCGTGGGCCACGGCGTTCGCCGTCCGTTTCCCCGCCGCCGGCGACGGGGAAACCGACGGTCGACGCCGCGGGCGGGCCACCCGCGCGCCCGCCGCCCGCGCGCCCGCCGTGCGTCCTCCTACAGGTTGACCCCGGCCATCCCGCCTGCGTCGTAGCGGTCGCCGGCGACCGTCGGCAGCGACTCCGCGATCCGCTCGCGGTCGGCGGCGTCGAGCGTGAGTTCGACGGCTGCGGCGTTCTCCTCGACGCGCTCGGGCTTCGTCGTCCCCGGGATCGGCGCGATGTCCTCGCCCTGGCTCAGCACCCAGGCGAGCGCGAGCTGCGACGGCGTCGCGTCCTTCTCCTCGGCGATCGCCTTGATGACCTCGACGAGCTCGAGGTTCTTCGCGAAGTTGTCCCCGGCGAAGCGCGGGTTCACGCGGCGGAAGTCGCCGGGGTCGAGGTCGTCGATCGACGTGATCGCGCCGGACAGGAACCCGCGGCCCAGCGGCGAGTACGGCACGAACCCGATGCCGAGCTCGCGGACCGTCGGCAGGATCTCGTCCTCGACGTCCCGCGACCACAGCGAGTACTCGGTCTGCAGCGCCGTGATGGGGTGGGTGGCGTGGGCGCGGCGGATCGTGTCCGGCGCCGCCTCGGACAGCCCCAGGTGGCGGACCTTGCCCGCGCTCACGAGCTCGCCCATCGCGCCGACCGTCTCCTCGATCGGGACGTCCGGGTCCACCCGGTGCTGGTAGTAGAGGTCGATGTGGTCGACGCCCAGCCGCTTCAGCGAGCCCTCGACGGCCTCGCGGACGTACTCGGGCCGGCCGTTGATCGCACGCTTCTTGGGGTCGTTCGGGTCACGCTGGATGCCGAACTTCGTGGCGAGGACGACGCTTTCGCGCCGATCGGCGATCGCCTCCCCGACGAGGCGCTCGTTCGTGTGCGGCCCGTACATGTCGGAGGTGTCGAGGAAGACGACACCCAGGTCGAGCGCGCGGTGGATCGTCGCGATCGACCGCGCGTCGTCGCGCGTGCCGTAGAAGTCGGACATGCCCATGCAGCCGAGGCCGAGGGCGGAGACCTGCAGGCCGCCGTCGTGGCGGCCGAGGGTGCGGGTGGGGACGGATGTGCTCATCCCTCCACCATAGGAACGCCATGATGCGGGCCGATGCCTGCCCGTGTCCCCGCCTGGCTGATGGTCCTGGCCGCCGCGATCTCGATCCAGTTCGGGGCGGCGATCGCGGCGACGCTGTTCGACGACATCGGCCCGGCCGGGGTGAGCCTCCTGCGCCTGGGCTTCGCGGCGCCGATCCTGCTGCTCGTCTGGCGGCCGCGGGTGAAGGACTACGCGCGCGGCGATCTGCAGCTCGCCGCTGCGTTCGGGCTCGTGCTGGGCCTGATGAACCTGTTCTTCTACCTCGCGCTGGACCGCATCCCGCTCGGCATCGCGGTGACGATCGAGTTCGCCGGCCCGCTGGCGGTCGGCGTGTTCGGCTCGCGCCGGCGGGTCGACGTCGCCTTCGCTCTCCTCGCCGCGCTCGGAATCGTGCTGCTGGCCTCCGCGGACGGGACCGAAGGTGAGGGCCTGGACCCGCTCGGCCTGTTCTTCGTCGGCATCGCCGCGGTCTGCTGGGCGGCGTACATCCTGCTCGCGCAGCGCGCCGGCCAGCGGTTCACGGGCGGCCGGGGCCTGGCGCTCGCCTCGGTGGTGGCCGCCGCCGTACCGCTCGTGCCCGGCCTGGTCGAAGGCGGCACCGACCTCATCGATCCGACCCTGCTCCTGGCCGGGCTGGGCATCGCGCTGATGAGCTCGGTGATCCCGTACTCGCTGGAGACCGAGTCGCTGAGGCGCCTGCCGGCGAGCGTCTTCGGCGTCCTGATGTCGCTCGAGCCGGCGATCGCCGCGATCGCCGGGTTCGCGATCCTGGGCCAGGCGCTCGGGATCCGCGAGTGCGTGGCGATCGGGTTCGTCGTCGCCGCCAGCATCGGCGTCACCCGCGGCGCCCGGCCGTCGTCCGCGGTCCCCGTCGACGGCTGACGCCCTCGGGGTGCCGACCGCTCATACTTGCGGGCGCTCCGTGTTCACCCTGAACCTGCCCAACGCGCTGACGGTCTTCCGGATCCTGCTGGTCCCGGTCCTCGTCGTCGCGCTGCTCGACCAGACGCCGAATGGCGACCTCGTCGCCGCCGTCGTCTTCGCCGTGGCGTCGATGACCGACGCCGTCGACGGCTACATCGCCCGCGCCCGCAACTCGATCACGAACTTCGGGAAGCTGATGGATCCGATCGCGGACAAGCTGCTGATCCTCGCCGCGCTGATGGCGCTGGTCAGCCTGGACCGCGTCGCCGCGTGGGTGGCGACCGTGATCATCGCCCGCGAGTTCGCCGTCACGGCCACGCGCATGGTCGCCACGCAGCAGGGCGTCGTCATCGCCGCGAACTGGTGGGGCAAGGTCAAGACGATGGTCCAGGTCGCCTGCGTCTTCTTCCTGATCGCGATCGACGGATCGCCGGCCTGGCTTGACGCCCTGGTCTACGGCACCGTCGCCATCACGATCGTCTCCGGCATCGACTACTTCTTCGGGCTGCGACGCCTCATGCGCGAAGCCGAGGAGCGACGCCACCACCCTGTCGGAGGAGAAGCATGAAACTTGCCGGCGCTCTCATCGCGTTCGCGTCGCTCGCGACCGTCATCGCGTTCATCGCTGCGCTCAGCGGCTCCAAGGACGACCTCCCGGGGGACCTGCGCTCGTGCGTCAAGCGCGGCGACGCGGTGATCGTGCACGGGCAGGCGAACCTCGGTGCGGCGCGACAGGAGATCCGGGCGAAGTCGCTGACCAAGCTGCGCACGGCGCGGCGGGGGGACGACACGATCATCCTGATGGCGGGGCAGCGCTTCCGCCTGATGGTGCTCGCCAACGACACCTCGCCGACGCTGGCCGGCGATCTGCCCAAGCGGCTGTACGAGCACGCGGACGAGTTCCCGCTGGTCGCCATCGAGGTCGATCCGATCAAGGGCGTCCTCGGCGACTGCATCGGCATCGTCGGGCTCTGACCGCCGGGCCACCAGGCCACTGGCCGCCGCGCCGGCGACGACCGGGTTCCTACCGCAGCGCGACTGCGGCCACGGGGACGTCGTCCAGCTCGCCGGCCGCCCAGAGCTCGCCGAGCAGGTCGACCGCCGCCGGGTCGAACTGCCGCCCGCGCTGCCCGCGGACCTCGGCCCACGCGAGCTCGGGCGGCATGGGCGCGCGGTAGACCCGGGCTCGCGTCATCGCGTCCCAGGCGTCGGCCAGCGCCAGCAGGCGTGCGCCCGCCGGAACCCCGCCGGCCCGCAGCCCGTCCGGGTAGCCACGCCCGTCGTGCCGCTCGTGGTGGCCACGGACCCACGCCGCCTGCTCGGCGCCCAGCACCTCGCTGGCGATCTGCGCCCCGAGGTCGGCGTGGCGGCGCACGAGCGCCATCTCCGCCGCGCTGAGGCGCCCCCGCTTGAACAGCACGGCGTCGGGGACGCCGATCTTCCCGACGTCGTGCACGAGCGCCGCCTCGCGCAGCAGGGCCACCCGGGCGGGGGTCCAGCCCGCGACCTGCGCGAGGCGGACCGCCAGCTCGGCGACCCGCTCGGAGTGCAGCGTCGTCGACGGGTCCTTCGCGTCGATCGCCCGGGCCAGCGCCCGCACGCCCGAGAGCGCCTGGGACCGCGCGAGCCGGTCCGCCCGCTCGGCGGCGCTGAGCTCCTCCACGATCTCCGGCGTGTAGCGGAAGGCGACATTGCGACCGTGCGCCTTGGCCCAGTAGAGCGCCCCGTCGGCCAGCCGCAGCAGGCCCTCGGCGCTGGCCCCCAGCGCGAGGTCGCAGGTGCCGGCGGACGCGGTGATCGGCCCCAGGTCCCCGAAGTCGCCGTGGACGATCGAGCGGCGCATGCGGTCGGCGGCGGCGAACGCCCCGAGCCCGTCGACCTCCGGCATGATCACCGCCAGCTCGTCGCCGCCCACCCGGCCGACCGGCTCCCCGTGGCGCGCCGTCGCCCGGAGGCAGCGCGCGGCCTCGGCGAGGACGCGGTCGCCGGCCGCGTGGCCGTGCGCGTCGTTGACCGCCTTGAAGTGGTCGATGTCGAAGACCGCGACCGCCAGGGCACGGCCGTGGCGCTCGGCCCGCTCGACCTCCTCGTGCAGGCGCTCGTGGAACGCGCGGTGGTTCAGCAGGCCGGTGAGCGGGTCCGTGGTGGCCTGGGCGGTGAGCCGCTCACGGGACTGGGCGTTGGCGACCGCCAGCGACACGAGGCCGGCGAACCGCTCCACGCGCTCCTCGGTGTCGGCGGGCAGCGTCGTCCGGGACGTGGTCGCGACGATCACGGCACCCCAGACCTCGTCGGCGACGACGACGGGGGCGCCCACCCGCTGCAGGAACGGCAGCAGGCTCGGGGCCGGGACCTCGCGCTCGTCGTGGCGCGTCGTGCGTCCAACGCGGACCTGCGCCGCCAGGCCGCCCGGCTCGATCGGCATCACGGCGTTCGCCCGGCCGGGACGCGAGAGGCGGCCGAACTCGCCGTGCACCAGGACCGTGTGCTCGTCCCGGAAGTGCACGACGACCCCGAGGTCGAGGTCCAGGAGCTCCGCGATCTCGCGGGCGGCGAGCGCGAAGGTCGGCTCCGCCGCGATGTTCCGCGCCGCCGCCTCGGCGACGCGGCGCAGCGCCGCCTGCTCGTCGGCGAGCGCCCGCTTGGCCTGCTCGCTGCGGGCGAGCCGCAGGCCCGCACGGCGGCGCTCGCCGGTGATCGACGCGAGCAGCAGCGTGGTCAGCGCGGTCACCAGGATGAACCCCTGCGAGGTCAGCAGGCTGCTGGTGACCGTGTCCTGCACGAACGGCCCGTTGCCACGGGCCGCGTGTCCCACGGTCAGCGCGGACAGGATGAGCGCGACGCCCGCGGCGCCGCGCGGCCCCAGGCGCAGACCTGCCCAGATGAGGATCGGGAAGACGGCGTACACCTGCGTGTCGGGGGTGCCGAGGACGACGGTGCCGATGCCGGCCGCGGCGGCCGGCACGAGCAGCTCCTCCGTCCGGGACGCGTGCCCGCGCTCGCGCCGGACGAGGACGAGCGGTGCCGTGCAGAGCGCCCCGCAGACGTTGCCGAGCCACCACAGCCCCGCGGTGGGCAGCGCGTCGGCGGACGCGACGACACCGGTCAGCAACAGCCCGCCGACCCCGCCGAGCGCGCTGGCCGCCGCACCCACGCAGACCGCACCCGCGAAGACGACGACGTCCTGCGGCGCCCCGAACCCGGTGTCCACGCGGCGGCGCCGCAGGATCGTCACGGCGATCAGCGGCTCGAGGACGTTGCCCGCGATGATCAGCGCGACCGCGAGCGCGGGGATCGGCCGGGAGCCGTTCGCCACGACACATCCGATGACGATCCCGGGCAGTGCCGCGGTGCCGAAGCGGATCGTGGCGACGAGCGCGATCGCCGTCGCGGGCCAGACCGGGCACGCGGTCCCGGAGACGACGGCTGCGTGGAACGCGAGCTGCGCGCCCGCGACGTAGAGCGCGGCGACGAGCAGCGTGAGACCGGCGAGACGGCCGGGAGACAGCTGGCGCGGCAGCACGACACGGTCGTCGGCCGGCGGGCTGCGTTCTTTAGCGGACCCGCTTGGGCCCGGTCACCCGCCGCGGGAGCGAGCGGTCAGCGAGGCCCGTCGAGGAACTCCCGCATCGTCGTGTGGCGCGGCAGGTGCGCCCCCGACTCGAGCTCCTCGCGGAGCTCGGAGAGCAGGCCGGTGCGCTCGGCGACGACGTTGTGCTGGTGGATGGTCTCGAGGTTCTCCTGGCGGGCCGACAGGAACACCTCGCCCGGGAGGTCCGCGTACCGCGCGAGGGCGCCGCGCAGCGCCTCGCGGACGCAGTCCTCGACGAACCGCGGTCGCGAGTGGGCCTTCTCGACGACCGTGCCCTCGTCGCTGCGCTTCATCAGCTCGTAGATCTCGGACGACATCGACTCCTCGACGATCGCCACCAGGTCGGTGGCGTCGACGTTCGCCTCGACGCCCTCCGGCAGCCCGATGTGCAGCGTGCCCAAACCGCGCTGGTTGTGGGTGGCGACCGGGACGGACTCGAAGATGCGCTCGATCTGGTCCTCGGTGAAGCCGTCGGCGGCGAGCCGCTCGTGCGCGCGTCCCTGCAGGACGCCCTGTGCGCACGGGCACGCCGTCATGCCGTGGGCGGTCACGCCCACCATCCGGCGCGTGCCGGCCGCCGACGCGACCGCGACGCCGTACAGCGTGTAGATCTCCTGCGAGGTGATGCCGGACACCGGGGCGGGCTTGTGCTCGGGATAGCGCGCCTCGATGGTCACCTCGGCGCGCTGGGCGTCCTGGCGTTCGCGCACGATCTCCGCGATGCGCTCGGCGAGGGACTCGGCGCGGAACGCGGACTCGCCCAGGATGACCTCACCGATGGCGTCGTTGACGACCTCCTCGAAGCGACTCATGTGCGCGCCCTTCTGCTGCGGACCGAGGTCGACGAAGCAGTTCAGCGTCGCGTAGAACAGCTGCTCGTCGCCGTGATCGTCCCGGATGCGGATGACCTTCTCGACGCCGGTGACGCCGACACGGGACAGGGAGACCTGGAGGCCCGGCAACGACGCCTGCACGTCGGGACCGGACAGGGCAGAGGAAGAAGGGTTCATGGGCTGGGCCGTTGAGGGTAGCGATGCCCGGTCCCGGCACGGTGACAGGGTGTCGAGCGGCGGCTCGTGGCTTCTGCGACTTGTGCTATCACTCCGGGATAGCTGATAGCCCCTCCGGAGATAGCCGAGAGGACGACACGGCTCAGCACCTCGCGGGAACACCCGCGGCTCGCACGTCGCAGACGCGCACTCACAGCAGCACCGCAGGAACTGATGAGGGACATAGGAGGGTCGGGCCTGGTATGGGGCCGCCCACGAACTGCTTGAGTGAGGGACGGGGTTGAGGAAAGAAAGCACTGCACTGCTTGCTGATGAGGCGCCCATCTTCGAGATGGACGAACTCCGGCAGCTCATCGCCGACGGTCAGGAAAAGGGAGCCCTGACCATCGATCAGATCACCGCCGCTTTGGAAGAGGTGGAGGTCTCGAAGGAGCAGGTCAGCGAACTGCATGCGTACCTGGTCGACCAGGGCATCGAGATCGTGACGAAGGACGGCAAGCTCGCGACCAGCGAGAACGGGAAGATGGAGGCGGCCGCCGAGGCGCGCGCGTCCCAGCAGCCCGCGCCGAAGAAGCCGCAGATCGACCTCACGGTCGAGCCGTCGCTGGACTCGCTGCGGCTGTACCTGCGCTCGATCGGCAAGGTCAACCTGCTGACGGCCGAGCTCGAGGTGTCGCTGGCCAAGCGCATCGAGCGCGGCGACATGGACGCGAAGCAGCAGATGGTCGAGGCCAACCTGCGCCTCGTCGTGTCGATCGCCAAGGGCTACCTCGGTCGTGGCCTGACGTTCCTGGACTTGATCCAGGAGGGTTCGCTGGGCCTCATCCGCGCGGTCGAGAAGTTCGACTACCGCCGCGGGTACAAGTTCTCCACGTACGCCACGTGGTGGATCCGCCAGGCCGTCACCCGCGCCATCGCGGACAAGGGGCGGACGATCCGCATCCCGGTCCACATGGTGGAGAAGCTCAACAAGGTCGTGCACGTCGAGCGTCAGCTCGTGCAGTCGCTCGGCCGTGAGCCCACTCCGGAGGAGATCGCCCATGAGCTCGAGTGCACGGTGCGCGAGGTCCGCGACATCATGCGGATGAGCCAGCAGCCGATCTCGCTGGAGAAGCCGATCGGCGAGGAGGAGGAGTCCGAGCTGGGCGACTTCGTCGAGGACGCCAACGCGGTCTCTCCGTTCGAGCTCGCGTCGGACACGCTCCGCAAGGAGAACGTCCACCGCGCCCTCGCCACGCTCCCGCAGCGTGAGCGCGAGGTCATCGAGATGCGGTTCGGCCTCACCGGTGGCCGCCCCCGCACGCTCGAGGAGGTCGGTCGTGCGTTCAACGTGACGCGCGAGCGCATCCGCCAGATCGAGAACCACACGCTCAAGAAGCTCGAGTCGCTGCCCGAAGCGCAGCGTCTCCGCGACGCGTCCTAGACGCGCCGCCTCTCCTTGAGGGAGGAGACGACATGAAGGGCCGGCCATGTGCCGGCCCTTTGTCGTTGTGGGCGGTGCTGCCTGCCAGCGCGATCGGGACTGGAGCCGTGCCCCGGAGCCGTGGAAGGTTTCGGGCGTATTCCTCGCCGAATCCTCCGCGGAGACATGAACGCCTACCCATCCCCGGCGGTCCACCGGGCCGCGAGCCGTGCGATCCACCACTCGTCCCGCCCCGGCCAGCCGCCCGCCCCACGCCCGCACCCGAGACCTCCCAGCGCCCGCCGCCATCTGCAGCCCGCAGTTCGCAGCGCCGCCACGGCTGGGACAGTCCTCGGCGTCAGCACCACCAGCACGCGAGCACCAGGTCCTCGGCGCCAGCGCCACCGACCCCCGACCACAACCGCCCTTCCCGCGCGAACGCGGGAGGTCCTGAACCGATCTCCCGCAGTCCTCGTATCTTCCGGTGCATGCACCGCCTCCTCGCGCTCCTCGTCGTCGTCGCCCTGCTCGCCACCGCCGCGGTGCTCGTGTCGAGCGACGACGGCGGGACCACCCCTGCGGCCGCCGCCACCGGCAAGCGCCAGGTCCTGGTCGGCAAGGCCAAGAAGCTCACCGGCGGCGTCGTGTCGCTTTCGCGGTACCGGGGTCGGGTCGTGCTCGTCGTCAACACCGCCTCGCAGTGCGTCAACACACCGCAGTTCGGCCAGCTCGAGACGCTCTACAACCGCAAGCGGGGCAAGGGCCTGCTGGTGCTCGGCTTCCCGTCCGGCGACTTCGGCGAGCAGGAGCTGACGGACGCCGGCGACATCGCCGCGTTCTGCAAGCGGAACTTCGGCGTCTCGTTCCCGATGTTCGCCAAGACGCACGTCACGGGCGCCCGGGCGCACCCGTTCTACAAGCGCCTGATCCGCGAGGCCGGCTCGCCGAACTGGAACTTCGGGAAGTACCTCATCGATCGCAAGGGCCACGTCGTCAAGCGCTTCGACGCCTACATGTCGCCGAGCGACCCGACGATCGTCAAGGCCATCGACCGGCAGCTGAAGCGGTAGCCCGGCCAGGCCCCGCGCGCGCTCCTGCGGCACGCCGCCCCGCGCGCAGGATCGCTACACTCCGCGCCCCCCGGCGGGATTCCTGAGCGGTCAAAGGGGCGCGGCTGTAAACCGTGTGGCTCTGCCTTCGGAGGTTCGAATCCTCCTCCCGCCACCTGTATGACGAAGGGCCCCGCACGGGGCCCTTCGTCGTTCACGGCAGCCCGGCGGTGATCAGGTCCAGCTGGGCATCATCGCCTCGGGGTAGCGGCTGCCGAACGCACCCTGCGGCACGATCTCCTTGATGCGCGCGAGCGTCGCGTCGTCGAGCACGACGTCCGCCGCCCCGACGTTCTCCTCCAGCCGCGTCTGGCTGCGGGTTCCGGGGATGGGGACGACGTCGTCGCCTTGCGCGAGCAGCCACGCCAGCGCGAGCTGCGCCACGCTGATGCCCTGCTCGGCGGCCAGCGCGCCGAGCTGCTCGACGGCGGCGACGTTCTTCTCGTAGTTGCCCGGGAGCCACTGCTCCGACCAGCTGCGCATGTCGTCCTCCGGGTACTCGGCCGCCGGCTTGAAGTCGCCGGTCAGGAACCCGCGGCCCAGCGGCGAGTACGGGACGAAGCCGATGCCGAGCTCGCGCAGGACGGGGAGGACGTCCACCTCCACGGCGCGCTCGAAGATCGAGTACTCGGTCTGCAGGACCGAGACCGGCTGCACCGCGTGCGCCCGCCGGATGATCTCGGGCCCGGCCTCCGACAGGCCGAAGTACCGGACCTTGCCCGCGTCGATGAGCTCCTTCACCGCGCCCGCCACGTCCTCGATCGGGACGTCGGGGTCGACCCGGTGCTGGTAGAGGACGTCGATGTGGTCGGTCTGCAGGTACCGGAGGCTGTTCTCCGTGACCTCGCGGATGTGCTCGGGCCGGCTGTCGAGGACGGTGCCGACCTGCGCCGGATCGCTCAGGTCGAAGCCGAACTTCGTCGCGATGACGACGTCGTCGCGGACGTCCTTCAGGGCGCGGCCCACGAGCTTCTCGTTGCTGCCGGTGCCCATCCCGTAGAGCTCGGCGGTGTCGAAGAACGTGACGCCGAGCTCGTGGGCGCGGCGGAGCGTGGCGACGCTCGCCTCCTCATCGCCGCCGGGGCCGTAAGCCATGGTCATGCCCATCGTCCCGAGCCCGAGGGCCGACGCGGTGAGGCCCTGCTGTCCGAGGCTGCGCTGCTGCATGCGATCCGTCTCCTTCGCGAAGTGAACTAACTGTTTGGTTAGTTAGATGGTAGCGCCCCGGCTAGGCTCTCACCATGGCCGCGACCTGCACGCACCTGGACACGATCGAGCACACCGAGGGGCGGGGCGACGACGCCGGCTGTCCCGACTGCCTGGCGGTCGGCGGGACCTGGGTCCACCTCCGGCGCTGCACGGCGTGCGGCCGCGTCGGCTGCTGCGACAGCAGCCCGAACACCCACGCGACGAAGCACCACGCGGCGACGGGCCACCCGGTCATCCGCTCGATCGAGCCGGGCGAGCAGTGGCTCTACTGCTACCCCGACGACATCGCCTTCACGGTCGACGGGGTGCAGTGACGCAGGCGTCCGCCTTCAGGGCGTCGTCGTGCCGCCCTGCTGCTGCAGCTGCTCGACGGCGTTCGCGAGCTCGTCGACGCGCGTGCTGAGGGCGCTCACGTCTGCCCCCGCGTCGCCGTCGCCACCGTCGGGCGCCTGCTCGCCGAGCTTGTCCACCGCTTCGCGCAGGCTCTGAAGGTCGCTCGCCTTCGCCGCGCCGTCGACCTGCTCCTTGAGCGCATCGAGGTCGGCCGTGTCCGCGCTGCCGGACGACGAGCCGGAGCGCAGCTTCTGCACCTGTCGGCTGAGCCGGTCCACGCGGTCGTCCAGCTGCGAGCTGCTCGCGCTCGAGCTGCCGCCGGACCCGTCGTCGTCGCCGGCCTGGCTCAGGGCGTAGAAGCCCAGGAGCAGCGCGGCGACGGTCACGAGCGCCACGCCGATCAGCGTGGCGCGGAGCGTGCGGACGGTCGCGGCGAGGTTCTCGAACGCGAGCGCGTCCACGCCCTGGCCGCGGTAGCCCTGCGGATCGGCGGGCGGCCGCGGGTCGACCGGCTGCCGCGGGCGGGCGGCGCCGGCGGGCGGAAGGTGGCGGGTGGGCTGGTCGGCGGGGTCCCAGGGATCGTTGGGCATGCGGCTCCTCTGCGTCGTGACGACGGTCGCCGGGGTGACTACCCGGCCGGGGCCGACCTCATCCGCGCCGTCCGCGTTACAAACCGCGCGCTTGACCGGTAAGTCTGTTACGGTCGGCGAGGAGAGAGGGAAGTCCTCGACGACGGGTGCATCCTCCGGGAGCGCCACGTGGTCCGGTGCGGCGTGTGGGCCTGTGACCTGCGGAGCGATCCGGCGGTCACGGGCCCCGCTGCCGGTTTCCGACGGACGGACGGACGGGCGCCGCCGGCCGGCAGCTTCAGTAGATCCCGACATCTGCTGCTGGGGCGCCTTCGCGTGGGCCGGCGGACTCGGTCGCGGCGACCTGTGCGAGCGCCGTGGCCAGGACGGCCGCGAGGCGCTCCCGCTCGGCCCGCCGCCACGGTGCGTTGATGGCCAGCGCGACCGCGGCGCCGTGCAGGGCGACCGCGAGCGTGTGCGCAGGGTCCTCCCCGGACGGCGTCCGCGGCAGGTCGCGTCGCAGCGATGCCGCGATCCAGGCCGGCACCCGATCGAGCGCGCCGTCGACGGCGGCTGCGACCGACGAGCTGCGGTGCCGGGCGGTGACGTGCAAGAGCCGGAATGCGTCCGGATGGGCCCGCGCGTGGTCGATCATCGCCAGCGCGATCGCCTGCGTGCGAGCGACGAGGCCCAGGTCGCGCGCCGGGAGGTCGGCAGCGTGCAGGCGGTTCAGCAGGCGCTCGACCTCGGCCTCCACGCACGCCAGGAAGACCGCGTCCTTCGACCGCCCGTGGGCGTACAGCGTCGGCTTCGCGATGCCCGCCCGGCGCGCGACGTCGGCGGCGCTGACGCCGTGTAGACCGTCGGGTGCGAACGCTGCTGCGACGGCTCTCGTATCGATCCTGGAACGCGGCCGTGACATGGTCCAAACAGTGTGAACCTGAACCGGGTGGTTCACATTCGACCGGCGGGTGCCAGGTGGGACACCAGGTTCCGACCGGTTGTCGTAGATCCAGTGCCAGAGCCTCTCCAAGCTGGACTTCATGGCTGCGCTGCGCATCATCACGGACGGCGGACAGGGACCGGACGGCGGCTCACGCCCTGTTTCCGGGCCCATTCTGGTCATCGGCGGCGGCATCGCCGGACAGGCCGTCGTCGAGCAGGTCCGCGACCGCGACTCGCGCGTCCCCATCACGTTCCTGTGCGGCGAGGACCGGCTGCCCTACGACCGCGTCTCGCTGTCCCGGATCCTGGCCGAGGGCGAGGACCCCGCGGTCCTGCAGCTGCGGCCCGACGCGTGGTACGCCGACCGCGGCATCGACGTCCGCCTGAACGCGTGGGTCACCGCGGTGGACCCGGACGCCGGCACCGCCACGCTGGCCGGCGGCGAGACGCTGCCCTTCGACCGTGCCGTCCTGTGCACCGGCAGCGACGCCTTCGTCCCGCCGATCCCGGGCGCGGACGCCCCCGGGGTGGAGGTCTTCCGCGGGCCGGAGGACTGCGCGGCGATCGCCGCGGCGGTGACCGCGGCCGGCGCCCGGCGCGCGGTCGTCATCGGCGGCGGGCTGCTGGGGCTCGAGGCCGCGTACGGCATCGCGACGCTCGGCTGTCCCGTCACGGTCGTCCACCTCATGGATCGGCTGATGGAACGCCAGCTCGACACCGGCGCCGCCGAGCTGCTGGCGCCCGCGATCGAGGGCCTGGGCGTCGACGTCCTGCTCGAGACGTCGACCGCGAACATCACCGCAGGTCCTGACGGCCGCGCGAACCGGCTGGCCTTCGCCGACGGGACCGAGCTCGAGACCGACCTGGTCGTCGTCGCGGTCGGGATCGCGCCGCAGGCGGACCTCGCGCGGCAGACGGGCCTCGCCGTCGAGCGCGGCATCGTCGTCGACGACCGCCTCGTCACCTCGCACCCGAGGATCCTCAGCGTCGGCGAGTGCGCCCAGCACCGCGGCGTCTGCCACGGCATCGTCGCCCCGATCCACGAGCAGGCAGCGGTCGCGGCCGACACGCTGACCGGCGTCGCCGACTCGGCGTACCTGGGCTCCGTCCCGAGCGCCAAGCTCAAGGTGATGGGCGTGGCGCTCGTCACCGCGGGCGCCGCGGCGGGCGAGCGCGAGGTCGTCGTCGCGGACAGCGGCACCTACCGGAAGCTCGTCGTCGACGCCGAGGACCGCGTCATCGGCACCGTCCTGCTCGGCGACACGCGCGGCGCGGAGCTGCTGCTCGACGCCGTCAAGACGGGCCTGGTCGCCGCCGACCCGCTGCAGCTGCTGGCCGAGGCCAGCCAGGCCACCGCCGCCGAGCTGCCCGACAGCGCGCAGATCTGCAACTGCAACGGCATCTGCAAGGGCGACATCCTGAAGGCGATCTCAGGCGGCGACCTCGGGTCCACGCAGGAGGTGGTGTCCGTCACCCGCGCCGGCGCCGGCTGCGGCTCGTGCAAGCCGCTCGTCACCGAGCTGCTCGCCCACGCCCGCGGCGGCGCCGTCGAGGAGGCGACGTACCTGTGCCCGTGCCGCAAGCTCACCCGCGAGGAGCTGGCCGGCCGCGTCCGCGCCGAGGGCATCGAGGCGGTCAGCGAGCTCGCCGCGTCCTGCGGCGCCGGCCGCGACTGCGGCGCCTGCAAGCCGGGGCTCGCCTACCTGGTCTCCGAGATCAACGGCAACCAGCACCGTGAGGAGCGCCACGCCCGGTACATCAACGACCGCGTCCACGCGAACATCCAGAACGACGGCACGTTCAGCGTCGTCCCCCGGATGCGCGGCGGCGTCACGACCCCGGACGAGCTGCGCCGGATCGCCGACGTCGCCGACAAGTACGACATCCCGACCGTGAAGGTGACCGGCGGGCAGCGAATCGACCTGCTCGGCATCAAGAAGGAGGACCTGCCCGCTGTCTGGGAGGAGCTCGACATGCCCTCCGGTCACGCGTACGCGAAGTCCGTGCGGACCGTCAAGACGTGCGTGGGGACGACCCACTGCCGCTTCGGCCTCGGCGACGCGATGCGCGTCGGCATCGAGCTCGAGACTGCGATGGAGGGGCTGTACACACCCGCCAAGGTCAAGGCCGCGGTCACCGGCTGCCCGCGCAACTGCGCCGAGGCGTACGTCAAGGACATCGGCCTCGTCGCGGTCGAAGGCGGCTGGGAGGTCTACGTGGGTGGCGCCGCGGGGGCGTCCGTCCGCAAGGGTGACCTGCTCGCCACGCTCCAGACCTCCGAGGAGGCCAAGCGGATCGCCTACGTCTTCCTGCAGTACTACCGCGAGCACGCGGACTACCTGGAGCGCACCTACGCGTATATGGAGCGCGTCGGCCTCGAGGCCGTCCAGGCCGAGGTGATGGACCCGGCCAAGCAGGAGGAGTACCTCGAGCGCTACCGGATCGCCAAGGCCGCAGCCGACCCCGACCCGTGGCGCGAGCGGCACGCACCCGTGCACCCCAAGCAGTTCGCCGAGCTCGACACCGAGCCCGCACTGCTCCCGATGATGCCCGTCGGCCCGCCCGCCGAGGCCACGCGATGAGCTTCGAGTCCGCCTGGATCCCCGTCGGCCGCGCCGACGACGTCCCCCTCCTGGAGGGCCGCTCGGTGATGGTCGGATCGCGGCGGGTCGCGATCTTCCGCATGCCGACGGGCTGGGCCGCGATCGACCACGCCTGCCCGCACAAGGGCGGCCCGCTCGCCGACGGCCTGGTCGCGGACGCGTGCGTCACCTGCCCGCTGCACGGCCGGCGCTTCGACGTCTTCACCGGCCGGCAGGTCGGCGGCGACGACGTGGTCGCGACCTACGAGGTCCGTGAGTCGGGCGACGGCACGCTGGAGCTGCTGGTGCCCGCGGACCTGATGGTCGGCGCCGAGGCCGCGTAGTGGTGCGCAAGGTCAGGACGCAGTGCCCGTACTGCGGGGTCGGGTGCGGGCTCGTCGCCGAGGTCGAAGGTGGCCGCGTCCTGTCGGTCGCGGGCGACAAGCTGCACCCCGTCAACCGCGGGGCGACCTGCCGCAAGCCGTTGCGGCTGCCCGAGGCCGTCCACGCCGAGGACCGCGCTGTCGTCCCGCTGCAGCGATCGGGTGCCGACGCCCGCTGGGAGCCGGTGGGCTGGAAGGCGATCATCCCGAAGCTCGGCCGCCGGCTGCAGGCGATCATCGATGAGCACGGCCCCGAGTCCGTCGCCTTCTACATCTCCGGCCAGCTGCTGACCGAGGACTACTACGTCATCTCGAAGCTCGCCAA
Organism: Paraconexibacter sp. AEG42_29; assembly: GCF_040581415.1. Classification (NCBI taxonomy): domain Bacteria; kingdom Bacillati; phylum Actinomycetota; class Thermoleophilia; order Solirubrobacterales; family Paraconexibacteraceae; genus Paraconexibacter; species Paraconexibacter sp. AEG42_29. The sequence goes on from NZ_CP114014.1 coordinate 1,130,911, forward strand.
GGGCTTCCTCGGGACGAACAACGTCGATTCCAACAGCCGCCTGTGCATGTCCTCGGCCGTCGCCGGCTACGTCGCGTCGCTCGGCTCGGACGGCCCGCCCTCGTCCTACGCCGACCTCGCCCAGACCGACTGCATGCTCGTCCTCGGGTCCAACACCGCGGCCTGCCATCCGATCGTCTGGTCGAAGATCCGTGCCCGTCAGGCCGAGGGCGCGAAGCTGATCGTCGTCGACCCGCGCCGGACCGCCACCGCCGAGGCGGCCGACCTGCACCTCGCGGTCCGGCCCGGCGCCGACCTGCCGCTGCTGGCGGCGATGCTCGGCGTGATCGAGGCCGAGGGGCTGACGGACGCGGCGTTCGTCGCCCGCCACACCGAGGGCTTCGCCGACGCGCTCGCGGTCGCCGGCGAGTGGCCCGTCGAGCGCGCCGCCGCCGCCACCGGGATCCCGGCCGCGCTGATCGTGGACGCGGCACGCACGTTCGGCACCGCGGGCCGTGCGATGGCGCTGTGGTCAATGGGCGCGAACCAGTCGACCGTCGGCACGCTCAAGAACCGCGCGCTGACGAACCTCTGCCTGGCGACCGGCAACATCGGCCGTCCGGGGACGGGCCCGTTCTCGCTGACCGGGCAGCCGAACGCGATGGGCGGCCGCGAGGCGGGTGGGCTGTCGACCCTGCTGCCCGGCTACCGCAGCGTCGAGGACCCCGAGCACCGCGCGCAGATGCGGCGACTGTGGGACATCCCTGCGGACGCGCCCGGCATCTCGCCCGCGCCGGGCATCCCCGCGACCCAGCTCGTCGAGGCACTCGAGGCCGGGACGGTCAAGGCCGTCTGGATCGTCGCGACGAACCCCGTCGTCTCGCAGCCCGACGCGCAGCGCTTCACCGCCGCGCTGCGCCGCGCCGACCTGGTCGTCGTGCAGGACGCCTACCATCCGACCGAGACCTCGAGTGTCGCCCACGTCGTCCTGCCCGCGGCCCAGTGGCCTGAGAAGGAGGGGACGATGACGAACTCCGAGCGCCGTGTCGCGCTCGTGCGCAAGGCGATCGACCCTCCAGGCGACGCCCTGCCCGACTGGGAGATCTTCGCGCGCCTGGGTCGCGCGATGGGACACAAGGCGGCCTTCGGCTGGAAGTCGGCCGCGGAGGTCTTCGCGGAGTACGTCACGACCACCGAGGGTCGCCTGTGTGACCAGACCGGGCTCTCGCACGAGCGCCTGCGACGAGAGGGCGCGCTGCAGTGGCCGATCCCGGCGCGCGGGGCCGACGGCGAGGACCACGCCGGCACCGAGCGCCTCTACGCCTCGCGCCGCTTTCCGACGCCGACCGGCCGCGCGCGCTTCGCCGCCGCCGCCCACCAGGAGCCGTTCGACACGCCCGACGACGACTACCCGCTCGTGCTGACCAGCGGCCGCGTCGCGCACCAGTGGCACACGATGACGCGCACGGGCAAGGCGAAGGACCTCGTCGCCGCCGAGCCGGAGCCGTTCGTCGAGCTGCACCCGGCCGACGCCGAGCGCGCCGGCGTCACCGACGGGGACCGCGTCCGGGTCCGTTCGCGCTGGGGCCGGGCGATGCTCCGCGCCCGCGTGACCGACGCCATCGTCGAGGGGGCGGCGTTCGCGCCGTTCCACTGGGGCGCGCTGAACCTGCCGCCGGGGGCCGGTGCGCTGAACGCCGTCACCGCGCGGGCGATCGACCCGGTCTCCAAGCAGGCCGAGCTGAAGGCGACCGCGGTCTGCGTGGAGCCTGTCGCGGTGGCCGAGCGTGCCGACGGGACGGTCGGCCGTCCCCGGTCGGCGCCAGGGGAGGGCGGTGGGCCGGCGCGTCGGCGACTCGTGGTCGTCGGCACCGGCATGTCCGGCATGGCGACGGTCGAGGCCGCGCTGGCTCATCACGGCGGCGACGCGTGGGACGTCACGATGATCGGCGCCGAGCCCGAGCTGCCGTACAACCGCGTGATGCTCAGCAAGCTGCTGGCCGGCGCGATGGGCGAGGCCGAGCTGCACCTGCGCCACCGCCCGTGGTTCGCGGGCCGCGCCATCACGCTGCGCTCCGGCGAGACCGTCCGCGCCGTCGATGTCGCCGCGCGCGAGGTCGAGTTGTCCGACGGCGAGCGCGTCGCCTACGACCGGCTCGTGATCGCGACCGGCTCCCAGCCGGCACGCCCGCCGATCCCGGGCGTCGGACTCGACGGCGTCCTCACCTTCCGGTCGCTGGCGGACGCCCGCGCGATCCTTGCCGCCGCGGCGGGGGACGACGCCCGTTCGGCGGTGGTGATCGGCGGCGGCCTGCTCGGGCTCGAGGCCGCCCGTGGCCTGCGCGCCCGGGGCCTGTCCGTCACGGTCGTGCACCTCGCAGGCCGCCTGATGGAGCAGCAGCTGGACCCGCTGGCGGCCCAGCTGCTGATCCGGTCGCTCGCGGAGCTCGGGGTGGGCCTGCGGCTGGCCGCGTCGACCGACGCGATCGTGGCCGGGGACGACGGCCGCGTGGCGCACGTGGTGCTGGCCGGGGGCGAGGAGCTGCCCGCCGACCTCGTCGTCGTCGCCACCGGTGTGCGGCCCGACGTGCAGCTGGCACGGGACGCGGGCCTGGAGGTCGACCGCGCCATCGTCGTCGACGACGAGCTGCGCACCAGCGCCCCGGGCGTCTACGCGGTGGGGGAGTGCGCGCAGCACCGCGGCCTGGTCTACGGGCTGTGGGCGCCGCTGCTCGAGCAGGCCAAGGTGGCGGGCGCGTCGCTGTGCGGGCAGCCGGCGGCGTTCCGGGGAGCGGTCCCGGCGACGACCCTCAAGGTCGCAGGCATCGACCTGTTCAGCGGCGGCCGGGCGACGGCGCAGGACGACGACGACGAGCTGCTGGCGCTCGACTCCCGCCGCGGGGTCTACCGCCGGCTGCTGGTCCGGGAGGACCGGCTGGTCGGGGCGATCCTGCTCGGCGACCTGCGCGAGGCACGCACGCTGCGCGAGCTGCTGGCCTCCGGCGACCCCGTCCCCGACGCCCTGCTGGCGGGACCGTCGTCGACGGAGGGCGACGATGCGGTGGAGGTCCCGACCGACCCGCACGCGACCGTCTGCTCCTGCATGAACGTCGAGCGTGGTGAGATCGGGCGCATCATCCGCGACCGCGGGCTGACCACCGTCGAGCAGGTCGCCGAGCACACGCGGGCGTCGACAGGCTGCGGCGGCTGCCGGTCGGACGTTGCGGCGATCCTGGCGGTCGAGCGGGCGGCGAGCGTCGAGCCGCTGGTGGCGGTCCACCGCGGCTGACTGGGGGCGGGTGCGGGGCCGCCGAGTGATACCTGACGCACGGACGGGTGCGCACCAGCTATCACTCGGCAGCCTGCGACCGACGCCGTCTACTCGTCCAGGAACGCCTGCAGGTCGGCGTTGAACTGCGCCGGCCGCTCCAGCATCGGGACGTGGCCCGTGTCCGCGTAGACGACCTTGCGCGCGTTCGGGATCGCGTCCTCGTAGGCCGCCGCGCTGCTGACGGGGACCAGGTAGTCGGTGTCGCCCCAGACGATCAGCGTCGGGCAGGCGATGTCCGGGACGCGGTCCTTGAAGTCGTACTTGGCGAGCTCGACGGCCGCGGGCGCCGCACCGCGCTTGCCTGTGCCGCTGATCAGCTCGCGGACGAGCGCGGGGTGCAGACGCCGGGGGTGCGTGCTGACGAAGCCGAGCGCCAGGCGGCGGCCGTTGCGGCGACGCGACAGCGCCATGGCGAGCGGGTCAGGGACGCCGCCGAGGCCGAACAGCACCCGGCCGATCGCCACGCCGGACGGATGCGCGATGAGCTCGGTCGGCAGGCCGATGTACCGCCCGGCCATCCCCGCCGCGGACACGAGCACGAGCCGCTCGACGCGCTGCGGGAAGCGGATCGCGAGCTCGGCGGCGACGAACCCGCCCATCGAGTTGCCGACGACGCAGGCCGCGGCGACCCCGAGGTCCTGCAGGATCGCGTCGACCGTCCGGGCGTAGCCGCTCATCGAGATGCCGTTCGACGGGAACTCCGACCGTCCGAACCCCGGCAGGTCGAGGGCGATGCAGCGGCGCGTCCCCATGAACTGCGGCAGCTGCTCGAGCCAGTGCTGCCAGCACGCCGAGTGGCCATGGATGAAGACGAGCGGCGTGGCGTCGGCAGCGGAATTCGAACCCCGCCCACCCACACCCGTGTCCACGACGTTCACGGCCGTTCCCTCGTGATGGTGCCAGGACAGGTACTGCGACCAGTCCACGTCGAGCCAGGCGGGACGCGGACCGGAGCCGTACTCGCCGGGGTCCGGGATCGTGGCGGTCGGGGTCCGTCGGCGGGTGGCGGTGGCCATCGCCGGACGGTACCGGACCGCTCGTCAGCCGCCGTCGTCCGCGGCCCGGCGAACGGCCGCGCGGACGTCCTCGACCGCCTCCGCGTCCGTCGCCCCGAGGCCCTTGAGCAGGTCGGTGGCCATCGCGCGGACCTGCCCGACGATCACCGACGCCGACAGGTTCCCGGTCCGCTCCAGGCCGAGGGTCGCGAGCCCTGCGGCCTTCAGCGCGTGCTCGCGGGCCCGCGCGGCGCGCGCGTCGTCGACGGGGTCGGGCGCCAGCGCCACCATCGCCGACGCGAGCTCCCGCAGCGCCGCCGGGGTCTCCGGCGGGACGTGGGCGGCGAGGTCGACGGCGCGCACCCCGCCGCGGGCCAGGACCCTCAGGTTCCGCACCGCTAGGTCGATCTGCTCCGCCTCGCGCCGATAGCGCTCCAGACGGTCGCGGTGGCTGCGCCGCAGGGGCGAGAGCGCCGCGACCTCGGCGCCGGCCTCGGACGCCTCGGCGAATCGCATCATCATCGGGTCCAGCCCGCGCGCCCGGACGAGCGCATCGACGATGGCGTCGTGGTCGGCGGCCTCGACCGCCGAGGCGACGTCCCGCAGGACGGCGGCCAGCTCCTCCAGCAGCGGCGTCGCGGCGCGACGCGCCATCCGCTCGGGGTTCACGGGGGAGAGGACGAGGTTCATGAACAGCGCGATCCCCCCGCCGATCAGCGCGTCGACGGCGCGCGCCAAGGTGAGCTCGTCCGGGACGGCGATCGTCGCCACGAGCGCCGCCGACGTCGCGGCCTGCGAGACCACCAGCCGCGAGCCCCCGAGGACGATCGCCGCGCTCATCGCGAGCCCGATCACGAGCGCGATCTGCAGCGGGCCCGTGCCCAGCGCCAGCGTGATGAGGTCGGACACGAGGACGCCCACCGCCACGCCGAGGACGATCTCTACCGCCCTCCGGGTCCGTTGCCCGTAGGTGATCCCGAGCGCGATGATGGCGCTGACCGGGGCGACGAACGGGCCCGCGTGGCCGACGACGTCACGGGCGATCGTGAACGCCGCCGCGGCGGCCACCGCCGTCTGCAGCACAGCCGGCAGGACGGCCCACAGCAGGCCCAACCGCGCGCGGACGGTCACCCGCGAGCGCTCGGCCGCGTTGTCCAGCAGCTGTGACGTACGGCTGCGCATCGGCTCCATCATCGCGCGCGCTCTGCGACACTGCCGCCCCATGAAGCCGACTCGAAAGACCGCAGCCGCGCTGGCCGCCGCGCTCCTCGCCCTGACCGCCGCCGGCTGCGGCGGCGACGACGCCAAGCCGGGTGCCGCCGATCAGGCGATCGCCGACTCCCCGGCCACGACCGCCTCCACCGCGTCCACGGCGTCGACCGCGTCGACGGCCTCCACGCCGGCGGACGCGAAGCCCGACACCTCCGGCGAGGGCGCCGTCCTGCCGATCAGCACCGACCTGAAGAAGAAGCCGTCCGTCCCGAAGCCGTCCGGCACCGCGCCGAAGGAGCTCGTCGTCAAGGACATCGTCGTCGGCAAGGGCGCCGAGGCCAAGACCGGCAGCGAGATCACCGTCAAGTACGTCGGCGTGAGCTACTCGACCGGCAAGCAGTTCGACGCGTCGTGGGACAACGGGCAGGACTTCCCGTTCGCGCTCGGCACCGGCGCGGTCATCCCGGGCTGGGACGAGGGCCTCGTCGGCATGAAGGTGGGCGGGCGCCGCGAGCTCGTCATCCCGGCCGAGAAGGCCTACGGCGCCGCGGGCTCGCCGCCGGCGATCGGACCCAACGAGACGCTGGTCTTCATCGTCGACCTCGTCAAGGCCTGACGCCCGGCTGCGGGAGGTTCCCCTCGTCCGATCGGATGAGGGGGACCCACCCATCGATAGGACGTGCGCACGATGCCGAACGGACGGAAAGATTCCGATACTCGGCTGCAGCGTGTCCGCCCTTCCCCTCACCGTCGTCATCGCCGATGACAGCGACGCCTACCGATCCGGCATCGCCCGGGCCGTCCGCGCGCACGGCGACCTCGAGCTGGTCGGCGAGGCGATCGAGGGCGACGGCGCCCTGGCGGCGATCGCCGAGCTCGCCCCGGACGTCGCGCTGCTGGACGTCCGCATGCCGGGTCTCGACGGGCTCGAGGTCTGCGAGCGGCTGCGGGCGCTGAATCCCGCAGCGGCGACCCGGGTCGTGCTGCTCAGCGCCTACATGGACGACGCCGTGGTCGCCCGGGCACGCGAGGCCGGCGCCGACGCGTACATGTCGAAGACCGCCACGCGCGGTGAGATCTGCTCTGAAGCGATCCGGGTGGTCCGCGGACTACAATGATTCTCCGGTCAGACCGGCGTCGCGGGCCCGCGACGTCCTGATCGACCGGAAATCATCATGAGCGAAGCCAATGCCCCGCGCGTCCGCGTCCTTGTCGCCGACGACCACCCCGTCTACCGGGAAGGCGTCTCGCGCGCGATCAAGGCCCGTCCTGAGTTCGAGCTGATCGCCGAGGCCGAGGACGGCCGCCGGGCGCTCGAGCTGGTTCAGGAGCTGAACCCCGACGTGGCCGTGCTCGACGTGCAGATGCCCGGCCTGCAGGGCAACGACGTCCTGCACGCCATCAAGCGCGACGGGCTCCCGACGCGCGTGGTGCTGCTGAGCGCGCATCTCGACAGCGAGACCGTCTACCGCGCGGTCGCCTCCGGGGCCGGCGCCTACCTCTCGAAGGAGTCCTCGCGCGAGCGGATCTGCGACGCAATCGCCGCGGTCGCCCGCGGTGAGGTCGTGCTGTCCGCCGAGGTCCAGGCCGGGCTCGCTTCGGAGATCCAGATCCGCGAGCGCGACCAGCGTCCCGCGCTGACCCCGCGCGAGCACGAGATCCTGGTGCTGACCGCCAACGGGCACAGCGCGCCGGACATCGGCAAGCAGCTGCACCTGAGCCAGTCGACGGTCAAGACCCACCTGAAGTCGCTGTACGAGAAGCTCGCCGTGAACGACCGTGCTGCCGCGGTCGCCGAGGCGATGCGCCGCGGGCTGCTCGAGTAACCCCCGGACGGCGTCGTCAGAGCCGGTTCGCGCCGTCGTCGAGCAGGTCGCGGAGGGCGCGCTCGGTCGACCAGAACGCCAGCTCGTCCCATGGGATCGCATCCGGCGCGAACGCCTGCACCTCGGTCGCCTCGGGGGTGAGCTGCGGGACGTCGCGGGTGTGCGCCGTGTAGACGATCAGCACGACGCGCTCCTCGGGGCGCGAGTAGACGCCGTGGAGCGCCTCCAGCGTGACCGTGATGCGCAGCTCCTCCTGGGTCTCGCGCACCGCCGCCTCCTCGACCGACTCGCCGAGGTCGACGAAGCCGCCGGGGAACGTCCAGAGCCCGAACCCGGGCTCGCGCTCGTTGCCGCGGCGCAGCAGCAGGACGCTGCCGTCGGAGTAGCGCGGGATCGCTGCAGCCACGGGCTTCGGGTTGAAGAACGCCTGATAGCCGCACTGGCGGCAGCCGAAGTGCCGCGGCGCGCTGATCGTCGGGTCCGCCGCTCCGCACCGCGGGCAGAACCGGACGCCGTGCAGCGAAGGGTTGAGCGACACCGGTGCCTCGCCTCAGGCCGCGTCCAGGTGGGCCGCGTGTTCCTCGACGAGCCGTCGCTGGATCGGGGTGAGGGCCGGCGGCGACGTGCCGTCCTCGAGCAGGACGCGGGCGGCCTGGTCGAGCGTCAGGCCCGTCCCGGTCAGCGTGCGCCCGATCAGCGGCGGGACGTCCGCGCCGCAGATGCCCGTGCCGCACGAGTCTGCGGGCTGCGGGTTCGGGCTCTCCGGCGTCCTGGACACGCCTTCGATGCTAGACGGTCGGCGTACTCCCTCAGTGTATGCACTACAGGTATACCTTGTGTGTATAGTCCCTCCCATGTCGATCGGAAAAACATTCCTGGGGCTGCTGGAAGGCGGCTCCTGCCACGGATATGACCTCAAGCGCACGTACGACGAGAAGTTCGGGCAGGACCGGCCGCTCGCGTACGGGCAGGTCTACGCGACGCTCTCGCGCCTGCTGAAGCACGGCTTCGTCGAGGTGGAGGGCGTCGAGGCCGGGGACGGTCCCGATCGCAAGCGGTACGCCATCACCGAGGCTGGGGTCGCCGACGTCGACACCTGGCTCGCCCAGCCCGAGAAGCCGGAGCTCTACTTGCAAAGCGTCCTCTACACGAAGGTCGTCCTCGCGCTTTTGACCGACCGGCCCGCGGGGGAGGTGCTCGACACGCAGCGGACCGAGCACCTGCGCCTGATGCGCGAGCTCACGCGCCGCAAGCTCGCGGGCGACCTCACCGACCAGCTCATCTGCGACCACGCGCTCTTCCACCTCGAGGCCGACCTGCGCTGGCTGGAGTTGACCGCCGCCCGTCTGGACGACCTGCAGAAGGAGGTGGCCGCATGAACGCAGTGCGCACCGCGCCCGCCGGCGCGTCGGATCCGTCCGCGGCGGGCACCCCCCGCTTCGTGCTCGAGGCCACCGACCTCCACAAGGCCTTCGGCAGCACCGCAGCGCTCGATGGCGCGTCCTTGTCGGTCGCGGCCGGCGAGGTCCTCGCCGTGATGGGCTCGTCCGGGTCCGGCAAGTCGACGCTGCTGCACTGCCTGGCCGGCATCGTCCAGCCGGACCGCGGGCGCGTCACGTACGCCGGCCGCGAGCTGTCGTCGCTCCCCGACTCAGGCCGCAGCGCCCTGCGACGCGGCGACTTCGGCTTCATCTTCCAGTTCGGGCAGCTCGTCCCCGAGCTCAGCTGCGTGGAGAACGTTGCGCTCCCGTTGCGGCTCAGCGGGACGAAGCGCCGGCCGGCGGAGGCGCAGGCGATGACATGGCTCGAGCGGCTCGAGGTCTCAGACGTCGCCGCGAAGACGCCCGGGCGGATCTCGGGTGGACAGGGGCAGCGCGTGGCGGTCGCGCGGGCGCTGGTGACCGGGCCGCGGGTGATCTTCGCGGACGAGCCGACGGGCGCGCTCGACTCGCTCAACGGCGAGCGCGTCATGCAGCTGCTGGTCGCCGCCGCGCGCGAGACCGGTGCCGCCGTCGTCCTTGTCACGCACGAGGCGCGGGTCGCGGCGTACTCCGACCGCGAGGTCGTCGTCCGTGACGGCCGCACGCGCGATTTGGACCCGGCGTCGTGAGCACGTCGTCGTCGTCCCGGATCGACGACCTGGCGCTTGGGGCCCGGATGGCCCTGGCGGGCGGGCGCAGCTCGCGCCTGCGGGCCGCGATGACGGCGATCGGGGTCGGGCTCGGCGTTGCGCTGCTCCTGGCCGCGGCGTCGATCCCGGCCATGATCGCGGGCAGTGAGGACCGGGGTTCTGCGCGGTCGACGCCCTTCGGCGGCGGGCCGACGAAGGCCGGCCCAGGCACGCTGCTGATCGGGGGCGTCGACACGACCTACCGCGGTGACGACCTGATCGGTCGCGACCTCCAGCGCGAGGGACCGCGGGCACCGGCGCCGCCCGGTGTCCGGCAGCTTCCCGCGCCGGGCACGATGGTCGTCTCGCCGAAGCTGAACGACCTGCTGAACAGCTCACAGGGGCGGCTGCTGCGCGAGCGCCTCGATGCCCGCGTCGTCGGCATCATCGGCGACAGCGGCCTCCGCGGGCCGGCCGAGCTCGTCTTCTACCGCGGCACCGATCGCTTCGGGAAGCTCGCGGGGGTGTCGGCGGACCGTGACGTCGAGCGCATCGCGCGCTTCGGGGACGGTCAAAAGGCCGAGCCGCTCGGCCCGCTGCTGTCCCTGATCGTGGCGATCGCGGTCATCGTCCTGCTCCTCCCGGTGGCGGTCTTCGTGGCCGCGGCGGTCCGCTTCGGCGGGGAGGACCGCGATCGGCGCCTGGCGGCACTGCGGCTGGTGGGCGCCGACCGCGCGACTGCGGCCCGCGTGGCCGCGGGGGAGACGCTCTTCGGTGCCGTCGCCGGCATCGGGGTCGGCGCGGCGCTGTTCTTCGGGCTGCGGCCGCTGGTCGAGCGGTTCTCGATCGAGGACATCAGCGTCTTCGCGGGCGACGTCCGCCCTAGCGCGGTGCTCACCGTGCTGATCCTCGTGCTTGTGCCGCTGGCCTCGGTGCTCGTGTCGCTGCTCGCGCTGCGACGGGTCGTGATCGAGCCGCTGGGGGTCGTCCGCCGCGCGCCCGACGCCCGGCGCCGGCTGCGGTGGCGCGTCGTCCCCGCCCTGATCGGCCTGGCGCTGCTGGTGCCGCTGCGCGACGGGCTGTCCACCACCGACGGCTCCGACGACCAGTACCAGGCGGCGGCCGGGGTGTTCTTCGGGCTGATCGGCATCACCGCCGTCCTGCCGTGGCTCGTCGAGGTCGTCGTCCGCCGGATGCACGGTGGCTCGCTGTCCTGGCAGCTCGCGACCCGGCGGCTGCAGATGGATGGCGGTACCGCGGCGCGCGTGGTCAGCGGCATCGCGGTCGCGGTGGCCGGGGCGATCGCGCTGCAGACGCTCTTCACCGCGGCGGAGCGCGAGTCGACGCGCAACGTCTACTACGAGAACGGCCGGCCGCAGCTGGCGTCGCCGCTCCAGGGCCAGTCCACGCGCGACCGCGCGCAGGTCTCGGCCAATTACTTCAACGCGCCGGACGGGACGACGCCGGCCGGCCTGGTCCACGAGCTGCGTAGCGTGCCGGGTGTCAGCGGCGTGATCGGCACGGCGCAGGTGACCGCGCAGCGGCGGGGCCACGCCGACGACTACCTGGAGATCGTCGCGGGCGACTGCCGTGCCCTGCGCGAGTACGGCCAGGTCCGGACGTGCCAGGACGGCGACGTCTTCATTCCGCCGGGCTTCGACAGCCGGGTCGTCGCCCGTCCGGGCGATCGGCTGATCATCGGCGAGGGCAGCCGCGGGCGGGTCCGCTGGACCGTGCCGGCGGGGGCGCGCAAGGTCGGCGCCCGTACCGACCCAGGCGGCGGGCAGAACGACTACCTGCTCGTCACCCCCGGTGCGCTCGGATCGCTGCGCCTGCCGCGGCCCACGATCGAGGCGTACGCCAAGACCCCACCCGGCGACGACACGCTCGAGCTCGTCCGGAACGCTGTCGCCCGCGTCGACCCGTCGGCCTACGTCACCGAGTTGACGGCCACGCGAACCGCGGAGGCGTACACCACGGTCCGCCGCGGGGTCTACGCCAGCGCTGTGGCGGTCCTCCTGCTCATCGGAGCGTCGCTGCTGGTCGGGGCGCTCGAGCAGCTGCGGGAGCGGCGACGGGTGCTGGCCGTCCTCGTCGCGTTCGGGACACGGCGGTCGACCATGGCCACCTCGGTGCTGTGGCAGGCGCTCGTCCCGGTCACGCTCGGCCTGCTCGTGGCGGTCGCCGTCGGGGCGACGCTCGGCGCCCTGCTCCTGAAGATGGCCTCCGAGCCGGTGATCTACGACTGGGGCACCATCGCCGCGATGACCGGCGCCGGTGGCGCCGTCGTCCTGCTCGTCACCGCCCTGAGCATGCCTGCGCTGTGGCGCCTGATGCGTCCGGACGGGTTGAGGACGGAGTGAACCGGGGATGCTTTCCCGAGCATGCGACACGACTCCACGCCTGAGGTAATCCGCGAGCTGCTCACCGAGACCAAGGTCTGGGCGGTGGTCGGCTGCTCCCCGGAGCCGGCCCGCGACTCCCACCGTGTCGCGGCCTTCCTGCAGGAGCGGGGCTTCCGGGTCATCCCGGTGAACCCCACGGTGACCGGCCAGATCCTCGGCGAGGACTGCTACCCGGACCTCGCGTCCATCCCGGCCACCGAGGGCGTCGAGGTGGTGGACATCTTCCGCCGCTCCGAGCACGCGGGGGAGTACGTCGACGAGGCGATCGCCATCGGGGCGAAGGGCGTCTGGTTGCAGCTCGGCGTGATCGACGGCGCCGCAGTCGCCCGGGCCCACGCGGCCGGTTTGTCCGCGGTGATGGACCGCTGCCCGGCGATCGAGCTGCCGCGCATCGTCGACGTCTGAGGCCACGAGCCCCGCGAATCCTCCGACCGCCTCGGCGTGTCCCGCAGGGCGCGACCCGTCGGGGCCGTCAGCCGCTACGATTCCGAAAACCCGCTCTCTTAGCTCAGTTGGTAGAGCACTTCCATGGTAAGGAAGGGGTCATCGGTTCGAGTCCGATAGAGAGCTTCCGGGATTTGCAGGGATTTCGTCGGTTCCGAGTCCTGGCAGATCTCCGGAGAGGTACAAAACGGGTACATCCGTGCACGGACCCGGCGGATCTCCTCCTCGGGGGACACCCGGTCCTCCGGCTCCATCGAAGACGTGGGCGTAAGTGCTCAGTGTCATCGGGCGAGCGCCATGCGCAAGGCCGCCGATGAATGGTTGATGGTCAAGGACGATCCGGCTGCGCGTGCTGCCTACCTGGACGGTTGGATGTACGACGTCTGCGGCTACCGTCGCGACGCCCCGGCGGCCGGGTGACGCGCAGCGCGGCGGCCGGGCGGCCGGATCGCTAGCCGGGCACGTGCGCTTTGCGCGAGAAGTGGCATCGCTGGCCGCGTCCGCCCGGTAAGGGTTCGGGACGGACGGCACACCGCGACAGGGAGCTTGCGGCGTGTGGTGCCAGCTGACCGGTGCAACCGATCACCGCGTCGGGCGTAGTTCCACCATGCAGACGCCTCCCGTTACGTTCCGCACCGAGACTGAGGCTGCGATCGCCGCGGTCCAGAACGCCCTCAGGACCGCATCCGGCCGGGTCGGTTCGGACCACCTGACGATGAAGGGCGCTCGGGACATCGTCACCGAGACTGACGTCGTCATCGAGGATGCGCTGCGTACCGCGCTGAGCAAGACGTCCGCGCAGGACGTCGTCGGTGAGGAGCGCGGCGGTCGAGCCACCGACAGCGCCCACTGGATCGTTGATCCACTGTGCGGAACGCGGAACTTCGCCTCCGGCATACCGCTGTACTGCGTCAACGTCGCCCTCGTCGAGAACAAGCGCGTGACCGCCGCCGTCGTCGGCGACGCCTCGACCGGCGACATTCTGATCGCAGAAGCCCGCTCCGGGGCGTGGGCGCTGCGTAGGGACGCGATTCACCGGCTGAACGCGACGGCGGACAGCGGGTCGATCATCGTCGAAGCGGGCAAATCGACGCAGAACCGACGCGAGCACGCAGCTCGTTTCGTCTCCGACTTCGTGCGCGCCGACCGCTGGGAACTGCTCGCCCTCAGCTCGACCCTGTCCACGGCCTACGTCGCAGCAGGCCGCGCCGCGGCCTACGTGCAGTTCTTCGCGACGACCGTCCACAACGCCGCCGGCAGCCTCGTCGCGACCGAAGCCGGCGCGACCGTCACCGACATCGACGGCAACCCATGGACAACGGACTCCGACTCGCTCATCGCCAGCGCTGACCCGCAACTGCACGACGAACTGCTCACGCTGGTCCACGCCACCACTGCCCGCCCCTGAACGCCCACACGTGTCCGGCGGGGGTTCCCAGGAGTCGCGCGCCGTTGCGATCGCGCGGCGGCGCAGCACTGTGCCGGAATCATGTCGCGGCATTGCGTACCTGGGCGATCGTCGCCATCAGCGTCAGGTCGTCCCCGGGGAGCGGCTCGAAGCCGAACCGTTGGTAGAACGCTGCGGCCTGCTGGTCGATGGCGTCGATGAGGATGGCGCGGATGACGACCTCGTCCGCGGCTCGGACGGCGCGACGCATGGCGTCGGCGAGGAGCGCCGCGCCGAACCGGGTGCCTTGGTGGGGGCGGTCGACAGCGAGGCGGGCGAGCAGGACCACCGGGATCGGAAAGCGCTTCGACATTCCCCGGCGGACGCTTCCAGTGGCGCGTTCGTGGTCGAGCTGCGCGACGACGAGGGTGTAGTAACCGGCGACGTGGCCGCCCGGGTCGGCGGCGACGTAGGTCCGGGCCGCGTCACGGCGTTGACTTTGGCCGGCGTACGCGCGGAGCCACGTGTCCAGGCGTGCGTTGCCGCAGGTGAAAGCGTCGACCCGGTGGTACCCGGGGTCCAGCGGCCCCGGGGGCGCGAGCGTCACGTCGGCCAGGGCAGCGGCCCGTGCGCCACACTCGTGGCATACTTGTGGCATGTCGCGGATCAGGGTCAGCACCACCGTCGATGGCGATCTGCTTGCCCGAGCGCGCGGCCTGCGAGCTGGAACGCCGGACTCCGCCCTCCTCGACGAAGCGCTTACGGCGCTCGTCGCGCGCCACCGCGCCGCGGAGATCGACGCCGCGTACAGCGCTTACGACGAGCATCCCCTCAGTGAGCCCGACGAGTGGGGCGACCTTGCGTCCTTTCGCGCGGCCGCATCAACGTCATGAACGCTCCCGCTCGCGGGGAGATCTGGTGGTCCGAGCTCCCGGAGATCGGCCGACGACCGGTACTCGTGCTCTCGCGCGACGCTGCGATATCTCGCTTGCGACGCTCGATCATCGCGCCCTGCACAACCACCGTGCGTGGCCTCGCCAGCGAGGTCGTCCTGGACCCCGACACCGACCCGGTTCCCCGCCGCTGCGCGGTCAACTTCGATTCCATCGAGAGCATCTCGATCGGGATGCTCGTCGAGCGACTCGGCCGCGTGAGCGACCTACGCATGACCGACGTCTGCGCAGCGCTCAACGTTGCGGTCGCATGCTCCGGCTCTTAGCGCCGGCCGCCGTCACTGCCTCAAATCGCCGAACGCTGGCGCCTACAACCGCTCGGCGCTTCCCACCGTCACCGTCGTCGTCCTCACCACGAACCGCGCGCTGGCCGCACTCCCTGGCAACGTCGCCATCCCCGGCGAAACCGACGGCATCACCGCAGACTCAGTGGCCGATGTCACTCAAATCGCCACCATCGATCGATCAGCGCTCGAGGAACGCCTAGACGTTCTTCCGGCTTGGCTCCTCGCCCAAGTCGACTCCGGCCTCTCGCGCGCACTGGCACTGACCAACACGTACGGAAACCGTCGCGACGACCGGTCAGCGTTCCAGGAGTCGCTCGCCGTTGCGATCGCGCGGCCGTGCAGCACTGTGCCGGAATAATGTCCCGGCATTGCGTACCTGGGCGATCGTCGCCATCAGCGTCAGGTCGTCCCCGGAGAGCGGCTCGAAGCCGAACCGTCGGTAGAACGCCGCGATGAGGATGGCGCGGATGCCGACCTCGTCCGCGGCTCGGACGGCGCGACGCATGGCGTCGGCGAGGAGCGCCGCGCCGAGCCCGGTGCCCTGGTGGGGGCGGTCGACAGCGAGCCGGGCGAGCAGGACCGCCGAGATGGGAAAGCGCTTCGACTCCCCGGCGGACGCTTCCAGTGGCGCGTTCGTGGTCGAGCTGCGCGACGACGAGGGTGTAGTGCCCCTGACGGAGAGGTGGAGGTCCGTAACGGCGAACATCGTCTGTGGGCTGGCATCGCATGCGGCGGACGAAACCGGGTAGGAGCTGGCCTATGGGAGAGCTCGTTGTCGTCGTTGGCGAACAAGCCAGTCCCGGCCTGTACTCCTGCACCCGCTGCTGGGACCAGCTCAGGCTCGTCGCGGCCGCGCCGTTGCACGCATGTCGGGAATGCGAACACGAGCAGTTCAAGCTGCTCGTCCCGGCCAGAGCGGGCGACCCCCTCCCGGCTGGCGCAAGCGGATAAGCACGTCACGCGCTGATCCGGCGGGACTCCCGCGCAACAGCGGGCACCCGACTGCCGGCGGCATGGCCGTAAGCGCCCGTGAGTCGACGCTCTCCGGGTCGTCCGGTGAGGGTTCGTCGGTCGGGCTACATCTAGCGATCCGGCGTTCCAGGACGTGGCACGACTAGCCCCGCACGCCTGGGTAGACGTCGCAACATGAATCCTCCGAAGAACCCTGCCGACGACGGACCCGCGCACGAAGGCGTGCTCGCGCGCGACACCCCGCCGCACATCGACCCCGACGACCCGAAGCCAGAGATTTCAGACGAAGCCCTCGACACCGAGACACTGGGCGAGGGCGGGCCCGCAGGCGCCTGAGCGACGTTGCCTTCCCGGCGGCGGCTCCCGGCGATCGCAGCAGAAGGGGGAGACGCCCGGCCGGCGGACTGAGACCGTCGAAGGGATCGGCTTCGGCACGGTCCTCCGGGCGAGTTGCTCACCGCTGACCGCCGGCGCGACGGCTCGGCGCTTCCGCAGCAACGGGCGATCGGCCATGGCCGGCGACGGAACCCGTTCCTACCCTCCGACCTTGAGCAGGTCGACGACGAAGATCAGGGTCTCACCGGGAGCGATCACGCCGGATCCGGTGGATCCGTAACCCAAGCGGGGCGGGATGACGAGCTCGCGCCGCCCGCCGACCCTCATGCCCGGAATGCCCTTCTCCCAGCCGGAGATGACGGTGTCCGCCCCGAGCCGGAACGAGAACGGCTCGGCCTTGCGGTCCCAGGATGCGTCGAACTTCTTGCCGGTGGAGAGCGCGTAGCCCGTGTACTGGACCTCGACGCTTCGGCCGGACGTGGCCTTCTTGCCTTTGCCGACCACCAGGTCCTTCTTGATCAGCGCCGCCGGCGCCCTTCCGGGCTGCTTGAGGACGATGGGCTCCCGCCTGAGGTTCTTGGCATGCCTGACGGGCTTCAGCGAACTCTTGGTGACGGGCTTCGTGGCCGCTCCAGACGCCGACAGCACGGGCATCGCAGCAGCAGCGGTGACAGCCGCGACCAACGTGGTCGCGGCGAAGACAGAGGAACGGCGGTGAAAGCTCATCTACGGCGTGAGGGTATCTCGCGGTTTCGTGGAGTCGTACTGACCCGCGGAGCCGTCGCCTCGGTTCGCCGACTCAACGGCATCTCCGCGATGCCTCTAGGCGAGCCGAGGCGGCTCCGTGAGAGCGAAAGGCGAAGTCACCCATGTGACGAGGGCCGGATCGCAAGGAGCGCCGCCCGCCTGAGCTGCGGGCCGGCGTGTCAGCATGGACGCATGCCTGACCGTGCTCCGCTCGTCGTCGTCACCGGCGCCAACGGCTTCGTCGGCTCCCGCGTCTGCGAGGCGTTGTCCGCGCGCGGCGCGGCCGTGCGGGCCGTAGTGCGCCGCGCCGTCAGCTCGGCCACGCCCGACGGCGTGGAGATGCACGTCGGCGATTTCGGCGACGCGGCCTTCGCGGCCGAGGTCCTCGCCGGCGCCGACGCGGCCGTCACCACGGTGCACCCCATGGGCAGCGACCGGGCGGCGCAGGAGCGCGTCGGGATCGAGGCGACGCGGACGTTCGCCATGGCAGCGCGCGACGCCGGGGTCGCGACGCTCGTGCACGTCTCGACCGCTGCCGTCTACGCACGCCGGCCCACGACCGGCGGCGTCGATGAGGACGGCGCCCTGGTCGGCGACGACGCCGGCGACTACGCCGTCACCAAGCGGGACGCTGACGCCGCGCTGGCCGCGGTGGAGGGCATCACGCGCGTCCTCGTCCGGCCGCCCGCGATCCTCGGTCCTGGCGAGACGTCCGTGTGGAACACGCTGCGCCCGCAGCGCATCCGCGACGACGAGGCTGACCGCCGCACCCCGCCCCACGGCACCTACGCCTGGGTGCACGTCGAGGACCTCTCAGCGCTGATCGCCGACGTGGCGACGGGCGTGATCGCGCCGGCGCAGGACGCGGAACGCGGACCGGTTCCTGACGGCTGCACCCCGGTCAACGTGGCGGCGCCTTCGGCCACCCAGCGCCAGTACTTCCAAACGGTGACCGGCGCGCTGGGCGTCGACGCGATCTGGGACGACGGCCCGGCCTGGACGGGCGCGATCCTCGCGGGCCGCGCCCGTTCGTGGGGTTGGGGACCGCGGGTCACCCTCGACGAGGCGCTGCGCGAGCTCGCCGACGGCCTGCGCGCCTGAGTCCGGAAGCCCATGTTGTCGTGCTCGATCACGCGGAAGACACGTGCGAGCCCGGGAGCATCGTTGGCCCTGATGGCGGAGAGCACCATGGCCGGCGCGGTCGCGGCAAATCCACAGGTCGTTGACGTTGACCCGCCTACCGCGCTCGGCTAACTGGACGCGCAGCATGGCCGCCGAACACTCGCCGCGCTTGGTTTGGGTTCCGCAGGGGTTCGCATCGGAGACACTTCGGCATGTGTCGCTCACGGAGGCTCAGGACGGTTGGACGATCGATGCCGTTGGGTTCGAGGTCCTCACGGTCCAGTTCAGCGGTCGGACCTCGCTCACCGTCTACGCAGACGGAGGCGCCACCTGCACGGTCGCCTTCGGAGGCGAGTTCGACTTTCGCGACCGGTCGGGACGCCTCCACGAGCTGGATGCCGATGCCGGCTCCTGGGCGCCGCTGCAGCGCCTGCTCGAGCTTCGTCATGACCTTGTCCAGTCGCTCCAGGTGTCTCACGGCGGCGACGTCCAGATCCGGTTCAGCAGCGGGGCGGGCGTCAGCGCACGCCCGGACGCCGCCTACGAGAGCTGGGAGATCACCGGACCGGGCAGCCTCAACCTGGTGTGCCCGCCGGGCGGCGGCGACCCGCGCATCCGAACATAGGCTCGAGCCCGTCCGGACGAGGTTCGACAGCGGACGCGAGTTCGGTGTGACCACCGCGCTGCGGCGATGATGCCGGGATGACCGACGACACCAAGCGCAAACTCAGCCTGGCGGCCGGGATCGTGATTGGCTTCGTGATCCTCTTCGTCCTGTTTGCTCTGCTCTGAGCGACGTCTCGGTCGCCGTGGATGGCCGCCCCGAAGACCTTCGTCGCAGGACGGTCCGAGTTCCCCCCGCGCGCGACGGCGAACCGACGGCGTGCCGCATCGGCCTGCTTTGCGAGGCCCCGTCCGGTGAGGGTTCGCCGGTTGACCTAGCGGACAGGCTGATGATCGGTGAACCCGTCTTGGGGGTAGCGGATCTGCATGGCTGAGCTTCTTGGTGTCGCGCGCTTCACGTTCTTCGAGGGGAAGGCCGAGGACTTCAAGCGCCTCTCGGCGCAGTGCATGGAGGTCGTCCGCACGAAGGACACCGGGACGCTGCAGTACGAGATCTTCCTCGACGAGGAGGAGGCGTCTGCCGTCGTCATCGAGCGCTACCGAGATTCCGAGGCGCTGCTCGAGCACTTCGCGAACATCGGCGAAGAACTGATGGCGGCGATGCAAGAGGTCGGCACCCTCGAAGGAGAGACGCTCGGCGATCCGAGTCCCGAGTTGCGCGCGATGCTCAACGGGCCCCAACCCCGTCTGCTGTCGCCGTTCCTCTCGCTGTAACCCCTGGAGTTCTGAGACGTCAGGCGGGCGTGCATTGACCGCTCGACGACTTACTCGATTCCGGCTTCGCCACGCGCGCGGGCGTCCTCGGCAGCCGCCGCGCAGACCGGGTCGGTCTCGACGTCCGAGGCGATGGTCATCTGTCCCAGGTCGGTGCGCGCGGCACGGCCGCGCAGGCTCTGCACCTCGACAGAGAACGTCTCGGCGGGCTCGCAGGTCCGGTCGGCGACGGTCGGGATCGTGAGGTTCAGGTTCTTCGTCCGGCCCGCCTTGACGACGTGGGTCGTCACTCGGGTGGCGGCGTAGTCGATGCCGGCGGTGGCCGAGCCGTTCTTCAGCGCGATCCGGAACGTGCAGTTGCCCCTGCCCTTCTTGCAGACGAGCGCGGTTGAGAGGCGGACGGCTTGGCCCTCGGTCACCGTCGTCGGGATCAGCCCCGCGGCCACGAGCGTCGACGGCACCAGTTGCGGGGCCGGCGCGGGTGCCGACGCGACCGGCGGCGCCAGCGCGGTCTGCGCGCCGGCCGGCGTAGCGAATGCGCAGGCGACGAGTAGCGGGCCTGCAGCGGTGAGGGCCAAGCGGGCGGCGATGGTGCGGATGGCGGGCATTGGAGGGCTCTCGGTTCGTGGTGTGGCTGACGAGCACCATCAAACCGAGGTGACGATGAAGCCAACATGAAGCCGCCCCCAGCTTGACTTCAAGCGCTTGAGGTTTTCGATACTGGTCGACATGACTTCCTTTTCGACTGTCGAGCAGGCCGCGGAGTTGCCGATTCGCGAGGTAGCGCGGCGTACCGGCTTCAGCAGGGCGACGCTGCGGTACTACGAGAGCATCGGCCTCGTCGCGCCGGTCGCGCGCGATGACAGCAGTGGCCACCGCCGCTACGACGAGCGGGCGGTGCAGATGCTCGAGGCACTGGCGTGTCTGCGGACCACCGGCATGGGCGTGGAGGCGATGCGCGCCTATCTGCACAACATGGAGCGCGGGCACGTCGCCGCCGCGGACCAGCGCCGGCTGTTCGAAGAGCATCACGCCCGCGTGATGCGTGAGATCGAGCAGCTGCACACCCGGGCGCGTTACCTGGACGGCAAGGTGCGGCTCTGGGCAGCGCGCGAGGCCGGCGACGCGGACGGACAAGCCGGGGCGATCGAGGACCTCGGGGTATTGACGGAGGCCCTCCGATGAGCCGCGTCCTCGTCACCGGCGGGTCGGGGTTCCTCGGTGGGCACATCCTCGTCCGCCTGCTGGCCGACGACCACGACGTGCGGACCACCGTGCGGTCGCTCGCTCGGCGAGGCGAGGTCCAGGCGGTCCTCGCGGCCGCGGGAGCGCGGGAACCGGACCGGGTGACCTTCGCCATGGCCGACCTCACCGGCGACGCCGGCTGGGCCGACGCGGTCGCCGACCGGGACGTCGTCGTGCACGTCGCCTCCCCGTTCCCGCCCGGCGAGCCGGAACACGAAGCTGAACTGATCGTTCCCGCCCGCGAGGGCACGCTGCGCGTCCTGCGTGCGGCGGCTGCGGCCGGTGTCGCTCGGGTCGTCCTGACATCGTCGTTCGCCGCCGTGGGCTACACGCCGAAGCCCGACCCGGGCGAGCCGTACACGGAGGAGGACTGGACCGACCCCGCCGGGGACGTCGGGGCCTACGTGAAGTCCAAGACGCTCGCGGAGCGCGCAGCGTGGGACTGGGTCGCGGGCAACCCGACCGGCCCGGAGCTCACGGTCATCAACCCGACCGGCGTCTTCGGCCCGGTCCTCGGATCCGACCGCTCGAGCTCGATCGCCCTCGTCGAGGCGCTGCTGGCGGGCGCCACGCCCGCGCCCCCGGCAACCTCCTTCGGCGTGGTCGATGTCCGGGACGTGGCGGAGCTCCACGTCCGCGCGATGAGCGCACCGCACGCGGCGGGCGAGCGCTATCTGGCCGTCGGGCATGACGGCATCTCACTCGGGCGGATCGCGCGGATCCTGCGGAACGGCCTCGGCGAGGACGCTGCGCGCGTCCCGTGGGCCGACGCCGACGAAGCAACGACGTCGTCGGGCAAGCCGGCCAAGCGGATCTCGAACGCCAAGGCCCGGGCGACGTTCGACTGGTCTCCGCGGCCACTCGACGAGACGATCCTCGACACGGGCCGCAGCCTGACGTGAACTGGCTCGGACTTCCGCCAGCCGCGTCCGTTCTGCCGCGACGCCCCCGCTCGACTAACTCGGCGGGGTCCAGCGCACGGGTAGGTGATGCACGCCGTTGAGGAAGTTCGAGACGACGTAGACGGGGTCCCCGGCGAGGTCGATATCGGGCATCGTCTTGTAGATGTGCTGCAGCGCGGCTTTGCCCATCTCGCGGCCGAGGGCGGAGCCGATGCAGAAGTGAGGGCCGCCGGCCCCGAACGCGAGGTGGTTCTTGGTCTCGCGGTTGATGTCGAACTTCGCGGCATCCGGGAAGACGTCCTCGTCGCGGTTGCCCGAGCAGTACCACATGACGAGCTTCTCGCCCGCCTTGATGTCCACGCCGCCGATGGTGGTGTCGACGATCGCGGTGCGGCGGAAGTGCTGGATCGGGCCGGAGTGGCGGAGGGTCTCCTCGATGACCTTGCCGGAGTATGCGTCGATATCGGAGAGGAACAGCTCGCGCTGGTCGGGGTGCTCGGACAACAGCCGGACGGCGTGGGCGATCGTGTGCCGGGTGGTGTCGTTGGCGGCGGAGCCAAGGAGCGAGAAGAAGGACATGATCTCCCAGTCCTCGAGCTTGCGGCCCTCGAACTCGGCGTTCACGACCCAGGACACGAGGTCGTCGCCGGGCTTCTCGCGGCGCTTCTCGGCGACCTCGAGCGCGACGTCCTGGATCCGCATCGCCTCTTCGGCGTGGGTCGTGATCGCGTCGCGGCCCTGCGCGGCCTCCGGGTCGTCCCAGGCGAGCATCTTCTCGGCGGCGTCCATGAGGATCTGCTGCTCCTCGGTGCCCTGCTCGACCCCGAAGAAGTGCGCGAAGATGCGGCCGGGGAGCTCCTTGGCGAACAGCTGGCAGAACTCCCCCTCGCCCTTGTCCTGCATCTCCTCGACGAGCTCGCGGGCGTGGTCGTGGATCCAGGACTCGATCTTCTTGACGTTCCGCGGGGTGAAGGCGGTGTGGACGATTCCGCGTTGCTGACGGTGGTCCGTGCCGTCCATCGCCAGGAACGAGTGCGCCCCGATCTGGACGATCTCCGGGAAGTCCTCCATGACGATGCCCTTGCCGGAGACGAAGCGGGACACGTCACGGGAGACCTCGCGGCAGTCGGCCCAGCGCCAGAGCGACCAGAACCCCGGCGTGTCCTCGTCGGGCGGAAGCAGCGTCGACTCGTACGGCCGGTGCCAGGAGACGGGGCACTCCTTGCGGAACGTCGCGAACACGTCGTCGCGCTCCTCGTACGGGCGCTCCCAGAACCCGCGGGCGGAGATATCGGCCGCGGGATCGTCGATCGTCGGCTTCTGCGTGACCTGCGTGGACATGTCGCTCTCCTGTGGGTTTCCGTCGCGGCAGCCGCCGGACGGTGGAACGCGGACTCACTGGCCAGCCTCCCATACGCCCGACCCGCCGACCCTCTCCTGAGGGGGGAACTGCCTGCCCCTGTTGGCCAACTGGGCCCGTGCACGACCGCGCAGGAGGTACCCGGTCTGGCCTGTGATCGTCGGCCCCGCCCGGCGTCAGGCGGTCGTCGCCGCGGACCTTCCGCGGCGGGAGTAGCGATAGACCGCGCTGCGGGCCATGTTCAGGGCACCCGCAGGTCGCAGTCCGCCGCCGGTGTTCGTGATCGGATCGAAGTTCAGGTCTGCGTCGGCGGGCAGTGGCTTCCTGAGAGTGAGCGTGCCGATGATCGCGGGCCGATGGAGCCGCTGCGCCACGGAGACGCCGAACACGGCGCCGCGGTCCGCGACCTCGGCCCGGAGCGCCTCTATGCCGGGGCCGGGGCCGGTGACAGCAGGCGGCTCCCACCCGAAGATGATCGGCCCCGCACCCGCGTCGAAGGTCAGGCAGCTGGAGTAGGCGTTGGCGTACCACCGCGGGGAGGGCAGGAACAGTTCGTTCAGCGGCGCCGGGCGCCGGGAGGAGTTGCAGAGCAGATCCTGGTGCCGACCCGGGCCGTACGCGTCCACGACGCGGACGGCGATGCCGAACACGTCGCCGAGCTGCCGCGGGAGGCCGACCATCCGCGAGCACCGCACGATCACCGGCCGCGGGCCGGCCGGGCGAAAGACCTCGGCGCCGGCGACGTGCTCCGAGTCGCGGTCGATCTCGAGGGTGCCCTCGCAGAGCAAGCCCTGCGGGTGCACGCTGCGGTCCCCACGGAGGACGCTCAGCACTTGGAATCCAGGGCCGAAGGTGCGTTCGTAGGTGGCCTGAACCAGACCGTCGACCTGCGCAAGGACGCTCATGCCCGCACGGTCGCACGCTGAGGGCCGATCCTCGTCGGCCCCAGGGGGGAGCCGCCTGCCCCGAACGGTGCCTACGCCACTCGGCAACCGGGTTTCGCGCCGCTGGTCGCGATGCGCGAGTATCCGGCTCATGGAGAGCGGCGTGACGGTGCCGGCCTGGCGAGAGCGCGGTGCGCCGGTCCGCGACCGCGCACTGCTCGACCGCATCAACACCGCGTTGAAGCGGGTGCCGGGCGCCGCCCGGGTGTCGACCCGCGCGGACGCCTCGGAGCTGCTCGCCGCGCTCGACGCTGCACTCGATACCGTCACCCGCGCCGACGTCGTGCGCGAGCTCTGCACGCTGCAGGGGGACGTGCGCGTGGCCGTGGCCGCCGACCCCCTGCGGGGCGTGACGTCCGTCCAGGACGCCTTGTCGCGACTGCGCGGCAGCGAGACCGCAGCGCAGGTTCTGCGGCGCGCTCCCGAGGTGATCGTCGAGTGCATGGACTTCGACCGTGCGTTCATCTCCGAAGTCACCGACGGCGTCTGGACTCCGGTGAGCGTCTACGTGCACGACGATCCGCGCTGGGCCAAGTCGATCCTCGACGCCGCCCGCCAGCAGGTGCAGTCACTCGACGCCCTGGTTCTGGAGACGGAGATGGTTCGCCGGCGCCGGCCGTTGCTCGTCCGCAACGTCCAGGACCGCTCGGACGTCCATCACGCTGTGGCTTCGACGTCCGACAGCCGCTCGTACGTCGCGGCTCCGATCATGCCCGAGGGACTGGTCATCGGGTTCCTGCACGCCGACCTTCGCCTCAGCGGCCGCCATCCCGACGAGACCCACCGCGACCTGCTGTTCACGTTCGCCGAGGCACTGGGCGCGATCCTCGAGCGCACGGCGTTGCTCGAGCACCTCGCGACGCTGGAGCAACGCGCAGCCGATCTCGTCACCGCGTTCCGCGATGCGTTCGCCGACCGCCGCGAGACCCAGCTCTCGCTCGCCCCCGCAGAGTCCGACGCGGTCACCCCTCGGCGGTCACGCGCCGATGCGCCGGCGAGCGAGCACCGCCTGCGGGAGCTGCTCACCACGCGCGAGCTCGACGTGATGCGCTACGTGGCCGCCGGCATGTCCAACCGCGACATCGCCGCTCAGCTCGTCGTCAGCGAGGGAACCGTCAAGTCGCACATGAAATCGCTCCTGCGCAAGATGCACGCCACCAACCGCGCTGAGGCGACCTCCAAGTACATGCGGCTGATCGCTCGCACCCCGGACGGTTGACCCGCGCCGACGCTGCTACGAGTCCTCTGCATGACCCCGTCGTCGGAGGACGGCTGACTCCGCCTGGTTGCCGCTGGTTTGATGGTCCGCCGCAGCGGTGATCTCTCACCCATGGACGAACCCCGGACACCAGAACAGCGGCGGCAGGCGAAGGGCATGGCAACGGGCGGTCTCATCGGCCTGGTCGCTGTGGCGATCCTCATCATCGCCCTCGGCGCGTCCGTCGTCTCGCTCCTGCCGATGGCTGTCGCCGCCGTCCTGCTGGTCGCCGTCTACACGGGCCGCTTCGGCTGAAGCGCGGCGAGGCGATGAGTTCAGGCGACCGTGGTCGTCCGTGCTCGTATGACCACTACCGCCGCGACAGGATCCACGGCGCTCCAGTGGTCGCGCCGTCGCGCCGTCGCGCCGTCGCGCCGTCGCGCCGTCGCGCCGTCGACGATCGACGCCGGCGACTCGGCGTACATTCGCCGCATGAACGAGCTCGACGTCCGCGCGCCGGGAACCCGACCGATCTTCGATCAGGTCCCGCGCGCCATCGCCCTGACCGAGCGACTCAACCGCCTGCCCTACGCCGACCAGGACGCGATCCGCGCCGTCTGGGCCGAGCTGACCAACTCAGAGCCCGACCCGACGTTCCGGCTGATCCCGCCCGTCTACTCGGACCAGGGCGTGAACATCACGCTCGGCCGCAACGTCTTCATCAACCAGAACTGCACGCTCAACGACATCGGCGGCATTGTCATCGGGGACGACGTGCTTGTCGGGCCGGGTGTGAGCCTCATCAGCTCCGGCCACCCCGTCGATCCTGCGCGCCGGCGCAGCCACATCACCGCGGGACCCATCGTGATCGAGCGCGGGGTCTGGCTCTGCGCCCGTGCCACCGTGCTCCACGGCGTGACCGTCGGTGCTGACTCGGTCGTCGCGGCGGGGGCCGTCGTCACCCGCGACGTCCCTGCCGGCGTGGTGGTCGGCGGCACCCCGGCCCGTGTGCTGCGGACGGTCACGGACGACGATCAGGTCTGAACGCACCCGTGCCGTGCTTTCCAGCACGCGTGCGCTGCCGCAGCCGGAGTCCTCGGGGCTCGGCGTCCCTGGGCGGAAGCACGAACGAGGACCGTCGGTCAACGGTGGGTGCGCGCCCACACGGCCCAGAGTGGATCGCCGTCTGTGTAGGGGTCGGTGCGCAGGTCGGACTCGGGCGGGTCGAAGCCGCCGCTGAGCTGGAAGTAGCGTCGTACGATCTTCACGTGGGTGGCGTCGTCTGCGGCGAGCCAGCCGCGGATGGCCTTGGTCGGGAAGCAGCGGTTGGAGAACGTGCAGACGAACAGCCCGCCGGGCTTCAGCACCTGCGCGACCTCGGCGAACACCTCCAGTGGGCGGGTGAGGTAGTCGACGCTGACGCAGCAGACTGCGTGGTCGAAGCTCTGAGCGTCGAACGGAAGGTCGGGTGTGCGGTTGAGGTCGTGGACGACGCGCTCGGTGGCGGCAGCGTTGGCTTGCAGCTCGTCGTCGTTCATCCCCAGGACGACGAGCTCCTCGGGCGGGACCGTGAAGTGCGAGACCCAGGAGGACATCAGGTCGAGGGTGCGGCCGCGGTCGACGCCGAGTTCTTCGTACAGCGCGCCGACCGCGTTGATCGCGCCTTCGTCGATGTGGGTGACCAGGCGTGGTGGGCCGTAGAAGCCGGCGTCGGGCGCGGGGTCCATGCGGTCGAAGAATCCCGGGGGGAAAGCGTCGTCGCGGTCCATGCCTCGGGTACGGGCCGCCAGGGTCTCGGGGGTCACCAGCGGGCGTGGATGGAGGAGGATGGGCCGTGATGTCGCCCAGCTCCCCAGCTGACGTCCTGCGGGCGTCGTTCGACGACGATGCTCCGCGCTCGGTCGCGGATTCCGTCGCGCGTCTGGAAGCGCTCGTGGAAGCGGACGCGGCCGACACGGCGACTGCGGCAGCCGCGCAGCGCCGCCGGTTCGAGGTGCCGCTCCAGGTGCACGAGGCCCTCGGGCGCCTGCGGGCGGAGGCGACGTCGCCGGCGGAGCTCGTGGCGGCGGCACCGCGACTGGTGTGCGAGGCGTGCGGGTTCTCGCGGTCGTTGATCTCGCGAGTGCACGGGAGCCGCTGGAAGCCGGACATGGTGTGGAGCGATCCGGCGGTGGTCCCGGTGGACGTGCGGGCGTCGTTCGAGGGGTACGTCGACGAGACGGAGATCCCGCTCGAGCATCTGCTGCTGGAGGCGGAGCTCGCTCGGCGGCGGCGGCCGGCGCTGGTGAGTGACCCGCTGACGGACGAGCGGACGTTCAAGGGGATCATCGTCGCGTCGGAGACCGACGGCTACGTGGTCGCGCCGATCGCCCCGACGGGGAGCGTGATCGGGTTCCTGCACGCCGACCGGCTCGGGCAGGGCCGGTCGGTGGACGCGCGCGATCGGGAGAACCTGTGGATGTTCGCCGAGCACTTCGGGCTCCTCTTCGAGCGGCTGGTGCTGGTGGGCCGGCTCGAGCAGCAGCGCGTGCAGATGAAGGTCGCGCTGCGGGAGGCCGGGCGCCACATCGACGAGGCGTGCACGGCGGAGATCGAGCTCGCGCGCGAGGAGCCGGTCGGACTCGAGGAGGAGCGTCGGCCCCCTACCCGTGGAGGGGGCGCGGCACGGCTCACCGTCCGCGAGGTCGAGGTCGTCGAACTGCTGGCCGCGGGGCGTTCGAACGGGGAGATCGCGCGTGCGCTGGTGGTGTCCGAGGCGACGGTGAAGTCACACCTGGAGCGGGTCCTGCGCAAGCTCGGCGCGAGCACCCGGGCGGAGGCCGTCGCGCGGTACCTCCATCTGTCCCAGGACCCGCGTCGATGACGACGACGGGGGACGAGGGCGCGGCCGCGCTGACGGCACGGGTGGACGAGCTCGCCCGAGCGCTCGAAGGCCGGATGACCGCCGGGCCGCCGGGGGTCTCGGATCTGGGGGCGCTGGCACCGTGGCTCGCGTCGGCCAGGACGTCGGCCGCCGGTGCGCTCGCGGCGTGTGGTCAGATGGACGCGGAGGCGGGCGGCTGGCTGTCGCTGGCGCTCGAGGCCCGGGATCTGCTCGTCGCCTGCGGCGTGCTGTCCGAAGCCGACCGCGTCGCGCGCGAGGCGGCCGTCGCCCAGGCGCTTCACGAGCTGCGCGCGGTGGGCACCGCGGCGGATCTGCTCGATCGCGCCTGCGACGTCCTCGTCGAGCACTGCGGATTCCGACGGGCGCTGCTGAGCCGGACGGACGGCGAGCGGTGGCTGCCTTGGAAGGCGCGGTTCGCCGGCGACGCGGACTTCGCCGAGCGGTTCACGGCCGAGCTGCAGGAGCGGCGGATCGATCTCGTCGACGCGCCGCTGGAGCGGGACGTGGTCGACCGGATGCGTCCCGCCATCGTCCTGGACGCGGTCGGCGACGCGCGGACGAACAAGCCGACCGTCGAGCTCGGCCTGACCGGCTCCTACGTCGTGGCACCGATCATCCCGGGCGGCCGGGTCGTCGGGTTCTTCCACGCCGACCACCATCCCTCCGGCCGCGTGGTCGACGAGGACGACCGCGACGCGCTCTGGGCGTTCGCCGAGGGGTTCGGCCGCCTCTACGAGCGGGCGGTCCTGATCGAACGGCTGGCGGCGCAGCGACGGCACATCGAGCAGGCCTTCGCCTCGGCCCGCGAGACGTTCGCAGCGCTCGATCTCGACGTGCGGCTGGTCGACGTGGAGGGCGACCCGCTGGGCGAGGACGAGGCCCTTCCGGCGCCGGCGTCCAACGAGTCGGTCCGGGCGCTGATGACGGGCCGCGAGCGCGAGGTCCTCGACCTCCTCGTCCGGGGCATGGGAAACCGGGAGATCGCCGACCGTCTGGTGCTTCAGGTCGGCACGGTGAAGACGCACGTCAAGTCGATCCTGCGAAAAGTCGGGGCGGCGAACCGCGCCGAGGTGATCGCGCTGTACGTCCGCGGCAGCAGCTGAATCGCCCGAATCTCCCCCCATCGGCGGCGAAGTCCCGCCAACGGGGGAGGGGAGAGGGGCGTAGCGTCGTCCCATGACATCCAACGCTCCGGACTCCGTCGAACGCGCAGACGTCGTCATCGTCGGCTCCCGCTGCGCCGGCACCGCGGCCGCCGTGCCGCTGGTCCGGGCAGGCCACAAGGTCGTCGTGCTGGACAAGGCGCGGTTCCCGGCCGACACGCTGTCGACGCACGTGCTCGTGCCCAACGGCGTGTCGGAGCTGAAGAAGATGGGTGCGCTCGATCGGATCCTGGCGTTGAACCCCGCGCGGTCGACGCACCTGCGGATCACCGACGGCGACATGGTCGTCTGCGAGCGCTACAAGCCATTCGACGGCATCGACTACGGCATCTGCGTTCCGCGGAACCTGCAGGACGAGTGCCTCGTCGAGACGGCACGCGAGGCCGGTGCGGACATCCGCGAGAAGTGCAGCGTGGAGAGCGTCGTGTGGCGCGGCGGTCGCGCGGTGGGCGTCGTATACAGGGACCCGGACGGCGAGGAGCGGGAGATCCACGCCAAGCTCGTGATCGGCGCCGACGGCCGCAGGTCGCGGGTCGCGGCGGAGGTCGATTCGTGGACGCCCTACCGGGGTTCGAAGAACGGGCGCGGGTTCGCGTTCCGGTACATGGACGACCCGAAGGCAGGGACCTCGCAGCACGAGGAGATGGGCGTCTACCGTGCCGAGCGCACCGTCGGCCTGACCCTCCCGTCGACGCCGGAAGGCCGCGTGCTTGCCGTCTGGATGTGCCCCGCGGAGGACGTGAGCGGCTTCCGCATGGACCCCGAGGCGGCCTGGCAGCAGAAGCTCGACGGAGACCCCGTCATGGCCGACCGGCTGGCGGGCGCGCAGAACATGGGCAAGGTCCGCAGCACCGCGGACCTGTCGTCGTACTACCGCCGGTCGAGCGGCCCGGGCTGGGCGCTGGCGGGCGACGCCGGCCACTTCAAGGACCCGGTCACCGGCAACGGGATGCGCGACGCGCTGAAGCACGGCCGCCTGCTCGGCGAGGCCGCCGCCCCGAGGCTCCACGATCCCGAGCGGCTGGACGCGGCGCTCGCCGTGTGGGAGCGGGGCCGTGACCTGGACACCCTGAGCACCTACCACTGGGGCAACCGCGAGTCCCGGCCCGACCCGGTGTCGGACCTCGTGCGGGAGGTCCTGCGGACGTTCGCCGGCCAGGAGGGGCCCGACCTGTCGGACACGTTCAACCGCGCCCGGCCGATCGAGGCGATCGTCAGCCCGACGCACTTGGTCAAGGGCCTGGTCGCTGCGCTGCGCCGTCCCGGCGCCGACCGCAAGGCGATCGTCAAGCAGGCGCTCGGGGAGCTGCCGCTGGAGTGGCACGGACGACGCAACCGGCTGCTCGACGGCTTCCGCTCGACCCGTCCCACGAAGACCGAGCGGCCTGACTGGACGGTCGGCAACGCCCCCGGGCCGCCCTCCTACCGGCCTGCAGCAGACCCCGCGCCGGTCGGCGCCGATGTCCCGGCGGTGGCGGCATGAGCAGCGTCGAAGCACCGCTCACGCGGACCGGCGCGAACCTGAACCAGCCGCAGATCTCGAGGGTCGCCACAGCCCATCCCGACCCGAAGGCCTGACATGCCCACGCTCCAGCTCACCGACGAGAACTTCCTCCGTACCGCCCCGACACGCTTCACCGAGACGTTCGACATCCCCAGACCCGCCGACGCCGTCTGGGCCGAGCTCACCGGCGACAGGCCCCTGGACTGGTGCCGCGCGCTCTCGATCACCTGGACCTCGCCACGGCCCCTCGGCATCGGCGCCACCCGGACCGCGAAAATCCTCGGCGCCCTCTCCGCCAACGAGCGCTTCTTCATCTGGGAGGAAGGCCGCCGCAAGGCCTTCTGCATCACCGACACCAACCTTCCGGTCTTCAACCGCCTGGCGGAGGACTTCCTCGTCGAGCCGAACGGCCCCGACCGCTCACGCTTCACCTGGACCATCGCGATGGAGCCCAAGGGCATCGCCAAGGCCGGCGGTCCCGCGAACAAGCTGCTCGTGGGCAGCCTGTTCAAGGACACGCGCCGCCACTTCGCGGGCTAGCGCCGACCGCGGCGAGCCACGTGGGCGCAGTCGGTCATCGCTGCGGCACCAGGACCTGGATGAGCGCTCCACTGCGGAAGCGCTGCTCGTCGACGACCTCGAGCTTCAGGTGCTCGCCCAGATCGGCGAACGGGCTGCGGCCGCTGCCGATCACGATCGGCACCGTCGACAGCTGATACTCGTCGACGAGGCCCAGGCGGGTCAGCGCGGCGGCCAGTGTCGGGCCGCCGTGGACCAGGATCGTCCCGTCGTCGCGGCGCGCCCTCAGGTCCGCGATGCCGGCGCCTGCGTCGCCGAAGACCTCGGCCGGTCCCCAGCTCGTCTGCTTCAGTGTGCGGGAGAAGACCGCTTTCGGCTTCGCGTTCATCGCGGCGGCGATCGGCGCCTCGGACGCAGCCCAGTGCGGACCCATGATCTCGTAGCTCCGGCGGCCCATCGCGTGCACGCCGGCCGCCTCGAGCGCGCGCAGGCTGCGCTCACCCGAGTCCTCGCCGAACCATTCGAACATCCACTCATGGCTCCCGTCCGGACTCGTGGCGAAGCCGTCGAGGGACAGGACCATCTTGAGAATCACCTTGCGTTCGCTCATGCGGGTGGAGACCGACCCACCCACCCGAACTCATCGGTCGGCGACGTCACGCCGCCGTGCGGGGCTGGCGCCGCTCAGGCCTTCCAGCCGAGCGTCCGCCCGATCAGCGTCAGCGCTCGGAAAAGCGGCCGCTTCGGCCCGACGGCGACGATCTCGTCCGGATACTTGGTGAACAGCATCGCCGCGTAGATCGCGGACTTCGGGTTCTTCGGAGGCAGCGAGGTGATCTTGCCCGCACCGGCCAGGCTGGCGCCGTCGATGAAGAAGCCCTCCATCTGCTGGGCGGGCGAGTGGGTGTTGACGAGCTTGGCCGGGGTGTCGCTGAGATTGCGGACGGAGTGCGGCGCGCCCCTAGGGACGACGGACGTCTCACCGACGGCGACGGGGCTCCAGGTCCCGTCGAGAAGGACCTCGACGCCACCCTCGAGCACGGTGAACGTCTCCTCAGCAGCAGGATGGACATGGACGGGAGGCCCCGCCATCCGCGGCGCGAACCACATCGTCCCCTCCAGCAGCGCACCGTTCGTCTCCGCCGCGCTCCGCGTCGTCTCCCACTGCATCCCGACCCCCGGGCCCCAATCGTGCATGTCGACCACCTCCACCAAAGTAGTACGGCTTGTCGTACGAAGTAGTATGGAGTACCGTACGACTATGTCAAGTCCGCCGCCGCCGCCCTCAGTCATCGCGCTGCTGCGGATGGCCTGGGAGGACGCGATCCTCGAGGTCCACGACGGGCTGGTGGACGCTGGGTTCGAGGACATTCGGCCGGCCCACCGGATCGTCCTGCGCGACGTGCTGACCGCGGGCCTGCGGCCGACCGACCTCGCGGCTCGTCTGGGCGTCAGCAAACAGGCCGCGAACGACGTCCTGCGCGAGTTCGAGGCCGGCGGCTACATCACGCTCGTGCCCGATCCGGAGGACGGACGGGCCAAGCGGATACAGGCCACCGAGCGCGGGACGGCGCTGGTGCAGACCGCCTCGCGGGTCAGCGTCGAGATCGCGGACCGCTGGGCGGCGAGCGTCGGCGAGCGGCGCTTCGCGCAGTTCGAGGAGGTGCTGCGGGAAGTCGCCGACGACGCCACCGGCTGACGCCGCGCAGCCACCTGCGACCGGGGAGGAGCGCGGCCGTCAGACTGGCGCGACATGACCCTGGACACTGACCTGCACGAGCGCATCGCGGAGCTCCACGACCGCTTCGTCAAGGACGGCTCCCATGCGTTGCTCGTCGTCCTGCAGGGGTTCGACGGCGCGGGGAAGGATCACGTCATCCGCCAGGTGTTCGGCGCCATGGACCCCGCCGGGATTCACGTCCACAGCTTCAACAAGGCGGCCGGCGAGGAGGCGGAGCACGACTTCCTGTGGCGCTTCCACCGGCACGCCCCGGCGCGCGGCTGGGTGCACGTGTTCGACCGCTCGTACTACGAGGAGGTCATCTCGGCTCGCGTGCACGGCCTCGTCGACGCGGAGGAGGCCGCTGAGCGCTGTCGCTCGATCAACGACTTCGAGCAGATCCTGCACCGCGACGGCACCCGGCTGATGAAGGTCTATCTCGACATCGAGAAGGACGAGCAGGCGGAGCGCGTGCGGGAGCGGCTGACGGTGCGCTCCGAGCAGGCGGAGTTCTCGGCCGCCGATTGGAAGGACCGCGAGCTCTGGGACGAGTTCCAGCGGGCGTACGCCGACGCGCTGGGCGCGACGGACACCGAGATCGCGCCGTGGCACCGCATCGACGCCGACCCCCGTCCCGAGGCGCAGGCCGAGGTGGCCCGACGCCTGATCGCGCTCCTCGAGTCCCTCGACCCGCAGTACCCCGAGCTCGACCTCGATGAGGTCCGTGCGGCCGGGCTCGACCCGGACGACCTTCCGCCGCCGCAGTAGACGGGGTGCCGGTCGCGCGCCGATGAGTTCCGCCGCCGGCCGTCGTCACAGCCCCACCGGTCACGACGCGAAGGAACCCATGGGAACGCTGATCATCAACAACGCCACCACGATCGACGGCGCCTTCCAGGCGCCGCAGCCGGAGCCGAACGGCTGGCTGCGGCTGGACCCCGACAGCCAGCAGGCCTCGCTGGAGAAGTGGCAGGCCGCCGACGCGATGGTCCTCGGCCGCAAGACCTACGAGGGGCTCGCCGCGGTCTGGCCGCAGATGGTCGATCTCCCCGGCCTCGAGGCCTACGCCCGGCAGATGAACTCGATGCCCAAGTACGTCGCCTCCAGGACGCTGACCGCGCCGCTGGACTGGAACGCGACGCTGCTCGAAGGCGAGCTCGCCGACAGCATCGCCGGCATCAAGGCCCGCCACGAGGGCAACCTGATCGTCACCGGCGGCGGCGAGCTGGCCGCGGCCCTGATCGCCCAGGGCCTGGCCGACGAGCTCTGGATCACCGTCTGCCCGTACATCTGGCCCACCGGCCCGCGGATCTTCGATGCGCTGCCCGCCGTCCCCCTCGAGCACATCGCCACCACGACGTTCGCGTCCGGCGTGGTCCGCCTGACCTACCGGCTCGGCCCCCCCGACTGACCCACGGGCGCGCCGCGGTTCCACGGGGCCCACCAGTTCGCCCGGCCGAACAGGGTGACGAGCGCCGGGACGACGAGCGCGCGCACGACGGTCGCGTCCAGCAGGATCCCCGCCGCCAGGCCGGTCGCGAGGATGCGGATCTCCGTGTTGGGCGTGGCGGCCAGCGCAGCGAACGCGAGGAACAGGATCAGCGCGGCGCTCGTCACGAGGCGGCCGGTCCGGCCGAGGCCGGCGATCACCGCCTCGTCCGTCGAGCCGGTGCGCTCGTACTCCTCGCGCATGCGGGCGAGGATGAACACCTCGTAGTCCATCGACAGGCCGTAGAGGAACGCGAAGATCGCGAGCGGGACCCAGCCGGTGATCGATCCGGTGGACGGCACGCCGCCGATCAGCTCCGATCCGTGGCCCTGCTGCCAGACGAGGACGACCACCCCGAACGAGGCGCCGACCGACAGCACGTTCAGGAGGATCGCCTTCAGCGGCAGGAGGATCGAGTTCAGGGCGCGGGCGAGCAGCGCGAACGTGATCAGCGCGATCAGCGCGACCATCAGCGGGAACGACGCGTAGATCGCGTCGGAGAGGTCGCGGTCCTGCGCGTCCGGGCCGCCGACGCGGGCGTCCAGGTCCGCGTCGCGCAGGCGATCGAGCGCCGGGCGGCCGTCGCCGGACGCGTCGTCCCGCAGGACCACGAGCGACAAGGAGCGTCCACCGGCCGACCAGCTCTCGGCGGCCGGGCTGATGACGGCGCTGACCCCCGGCACCGCCGCGGCGCGGCGGCGGTCAGAGGGCGTGAGGGGACCGTCGGACACCAGCTCGACCGGGGTCAGCGCGCCGGAGCCGATTCCCGAGCGCTCGAGCGCCTCGAGCGTGGACCTGGCCTGCCCGCCCGCCGACAGCGCGTCGACCGACGGGCGGCCCGGACGCAGGTCGGTGGCGACGAGGGCGAGCGCGCCGAGGACCAGCAGGCCGGCGACGGCGGCGGGCCAGCGGCGGCGGACGACGAACGTGGCCCAGGCGGTCCAGCGTTCGCCCGGATCGTGATCCTGGTCCCCGCGGCGGCGGTCCAGCCGCGGTCCGAAGGCGGACAGCAGCGCGGGCAGCAGGGTGAGGGCTGCGGCGACCGACACGAGCGGGATGAGCAGGCCGCCGTAGCCGATCGAGCGGATGAAGGGGACCGGGACGACGACGAGCGCGAGCAGCCCGATGGCGACGGTGAGCCCGCTGACCGCGACGGAGTGGCCGGCGGTGCGCATCGCGGTCGCGACGGCGGTCGCGTTGTCGTGCCCGTGGGCGCGCTCCTCGCGCCAGCGCACGACGATCAGCAGGGAGTAGTCGATCGCGACGCCGAGCCCGATCAGCCCCACGAGGAACTGCACGACGAACGAGACATCGGTGACCTCGGTCAGGAGCCGCAGCAGGACGAACGTCGTCAGGATCGAGCAGGCCGCGATCGCGATCGGGACGAGCGCCAGCGCCGAGGCGAACACGAGGCCGAGCACGATGAGGGCGCCGATCCCCCCTCCGAGCGTCTCGATCAGCAGGCCGGGGCCGCCGCCCGAGCCGGTGTCGTCGGCGAGCGCCTCGATCCCGGTGACGCTGATGCGGACCCCGGGCGCGGCCGACTCGCCGACGACCCGGCGCGCCGCGGACAGGGCCGCAGGATTCTCGTCTGGCGCCGGGCGCCCGAGCGGGGGGAAGACGAGCGCGACCGCCGAGCGGCCGTCGCGGGCGACCAGCCCATCGGTGTCGCGGTCGCCCTGGGCCGCGCGGTCGTCCCGTCCCCCGCGGTCGCCCGCAGTCAGCACGCGCGACCCGGGGACAGCCTTGCCGACCCGCTCGGCGACCTGGGCGAGGCTCCGCTGCATGCGCGCGCTGCTCGCGTCGCCTGCGCGGCGCGCGACCAGGACGACCGGCGCGACCTGACCGCCGTTCCCGAAGTCGCGGGCGATCTCGCGGTTCGCCTGGAAGGCCGGGCGGCCCGGGGCGTCGAACGACCGCGAGAGGACGTCGTTGATCGATCCGGCCGCCCACCCGCCGGCGACGGTGAGGACGAGCCAGGCCGTGACGACCAGCCGGCGGTGCTGCGTGGCCAGGGCCGTGACGCGGCGCATCAGCGGGGCGCCGGGATCGGCGTGGTGAGCTTCACGGTGGACCTCGGGTTCGGGGGTGGTGTGACGGAGTCTGTCCGCGGCGGGTGCGCCGGCGGATCACGCGAGAGCG
This sequence comes from Paraconexibacter sp. AEG42_29, assembly GCF_040581415.1. NCBI lineage: Bacteria > Bacillati > Actinomycetota > Thermoleophilia > Solirubrobacterales > Paraconexibacteraceae > Paraconexibacter > Paraconexibacter sp. AEG42_29. The sequence continues at coordinate 1,167,425 of NZ_CP114014.1, forward strand.
TCAGGACCCGCGGCCCTGCGACGGATACCCCCGGAACGCGATCGTCACCCCGCGCGGCGAGGACGATGGTCGGGGCCCCGTTGAGGGTAGGGCCCACCATCCACCCACCGAAAGAGCAGACATGTCCAGAGCACTCGTCATCGTCGACATCCAGCGCGACTACTTCCCCGGCGGCAACATGCCGCTGCACGAGCCGGAGGCGGCTGCCGCCAAGGCCGGCCAGGTCCTCGAGGCGTTCCGCGGGTCCGGCGAGCCGGTCATCCACATCCAGCACCTCAGCGCCGCCGGCGTCGGCTTCCTCGAGGAGGGGACTGCCGGCGCGGAGATCATGGCTCCGGTGACCCCGGCAGGCGACGAGATCGTGATCCAGAAGCGCGCCCCGAACTCGTTCCTGCAGACCGACCTGGAGCAGCGCCTGCGCGACCTCGGCGTCAGCGAGGTCGTGGTCGTCGGCATGATGACCAGCATGTGCGTGGACGCCACCACGCGCGCCGGCGCCGACCTCGGCTTCCAGATGACCCTTGTCCCCGACGCCTGCGCGGCCCCGGCCCTCGAGCACGGCGGACGGACGGTCGCCGCCGAGGACGTGCATGCCTCGTTCGTCGCCGCGCTCGGTCAGTTCTACGCGACCGTCACACCCGCCGACCAGCTCGGCTGACGCGTCCCGCACGGCGTTGGTGAGAGCGCCGGTTTGACCGTTCGGGTGATCGGTGACATAGTCCTCGCACCGTTCGCCGATCAAGCGATCGGCGAACGACTTCCCGCTCCGACCCCGACGCGCAAGGACACCATGGAAGAAGACGAGATTCGCGGGTCCAGGTTCAGGCGGGCCGCCACGATCACCGGTGCGGCGGCAGGCATCGCCGCCCGGGAGGCAAAGGCCCGCACGATGGTCAAGACGTCGCGGCCGGGCAACGCGGAGGCACGGCAGGCCGCGGCGTCCCGCCAGCAGCTGAAGTCCGCCCAGGCGCTCGTGAAGGTCTTCGCCGGGATGCGCGGCGCAGCGATGAAGGTGGGCCAGACACTGTCGGCGGTCGACCTCGGCATGGTGCCGGAGGAGATCCGCCCGGAGTTCCAGGCGATCCTCGCGCAGCTGCAGCAAGGCGCCGACCCCGTGTCCTTCAAGGCGATGACGAAGGTCATCGAGAGCGACCTCGGGGCCAAGCTCAAGGACGTCTTCGCGGACATCGACCCGGAGCCCATCGCGGCCGCATCGATCGGGCAGGTGCACCGCGCGACGCTCCACGACGGCCGCGACGTCGCCGTCAAGGTGCAGTACCCGGGCATCGCGGAGGCGATCCACTCGGACCTGCAGAACCTGCGGCTGGGGCTCAAGCTCCTGTCCGTCATCGCGCCCGGGATCGACACCGGCGCGATCGCCGACGAGATCCGCGAGCGGATCACCGAGGAGCTCGACTACGAGCTGGAAGCCTCCAACCAGCGCGCGATGTCGCGCGTCTACCGCGATCACCCCTTCGTCGTCGTCCCCGACGTGATGACGGACCTCTGCCGCGAGCGGGTGATCGTCAGCGAGTTCATCGACGCCAAGCGATTCGCCGAGGTCAAGGCGACCGCGACGCAGGCCGAGCGCGACCGCATCGGCGAGATCATCGTGCGCTTCTATCTCAACGGGCCGATGCGCCACCGGCTCCTGAACGGCGACCCGCACCCGGGCAACACGCTGTTCCTCCCGGACGGCCGCGTCGCGTTCCTCGACTTCGGCTTCTTCAAGCGGATGGGGGACGTCGAGGTCGAGCACCTGGTCGAGACGACGCGCGCCACGCATCAGAAGGATCCGCAGCGGCTGCTGGAGATCGTCGCATCCCTCGGGGCCCTGCCACCGGACCCGCGGCTGGCCCAGCCCTTCTTCGAGAACTACGAGGCGATCTTCGGCTGGCTGATGGTCGACACGCCGCTGAAGGTCGACGTCTCGCAGACCGCGGACATGATGCGGCGCTACACGCAGATGCGCGGCCAGGAGGGCTTCGACGAGCTGACGCTGCCGGCGGAGCACTTCGTCTTGATGCGCGGGGTGATGCTCGTCATCGGGCTGCTCGGGCAACTGGAGTCCGAGAACACCTGGTTCGACATCGCGCGCGAGTGGCTCTACGGCGACCCAGCGACGACCGAGCTCGGTCGTGCCGAGGAGGCGTTCTTCGGGTCGCGGCACACCTACACGACCGGCGTCGCGGCATGACCCCGGCGACAGCTGCACGACCGGCGAAGACCCCGTCATTCGCTCCGGTCCCCTTCGCCGTCGACATGCTCCTCAAGGGCCTGCACGTCGACGGCGACATGGTCAAGGGGAAGGAGGGCACCGACATCTCGACGGTCCGCATCGGGCGCCGGCGGATCTTCCTCATCACCCACCCGGACTACGTCGATCACGTCCTGCACACCGCGGTCGACAAGTACCACAAGTCCATCGAGTACGAGCTGCTGCGCGCGGTCCTCGGGCTGAACCTCTTCACCGACGAGGACGAGTCCTGGCGGCGGCATCGCATGATGCTGAACCCGACGATGTCCAAGCGGCACGTGCGGGGGATGGTCGACCTGATGATCGACCCGATCGAGGCGTACCTCGAGGCGTTCGACGACGGCGCGGAGCGGATCCCGCTGGAGATGGCGAGCTCGATGGTGGAGCTCACGATGGACGTGGTGGGGGCGGCGCTGTTCGGGCACTCCTTCGGTGAGGTCGCCCGCAAGATGAGCCGCGTCGTCACCATCGGGCTGCGCGGGGCGGAGTTCGCGACGCGGCTGCTGATGGTCCTCGCGCCGCCGATCCCCGTCATGCGCGGCGTCGGCGGGTTCATCCACCACGCGCCGCTGCTGCCGCCGCCGCTGTCGTCGATGCAGTACACGATGAAGACGGTCGACAAGGCGGTGTGGGACCTGATCCACGACCGTCAGGCCAACCCGACCGACAGCGACGACCTGCTGAACCTGCTGCTCGGGGTGAGCGACGACCAGGGCTCGCTGCCGCTCAAGCGGGTCCGTGACGAGGTCACCACGTTCATGCTCGCCGGCCACGAGACGACGGCGAATGCGCTGGCGTGGATGTGGTACCTGCTCGCGCTCAACACGGACGCGCGGGACCGGATGCTCGAGGAGGTCGACACCGTTCTACAGGGCCGACGGCCGACCGTCGACGACATCTCGAAGCTGCCGTGGACGACCGCCTGCTTCCAGGAGGGCATGCGGTTCTACCCGCCCGCCTGGGTGATCCCGCGGGAGTGCGTGCAGGACGACGTGATCGACGGGCACCGGATCCCGAAGGGGTCGACGGTGATCATGCCGGTGCACACCGTCCACCACGACGCGCGGTTCTGGCCGGACCCGGAGGTCTTCGATCCGTCGCGGTTCCTCGCGGAGAACATCAAGCAGCAGCACCGTTCGGCGTTCATCCCGTTCGGCGGCGGCCGCCGCGTCTGCATCGGCACGTCGTTCGCGCTGATGGAGACGACGCTGATCACCGCGATGATGAGCCAGCGGTTCGTCTACGACCTCGTGCCGGGCCACCCGGTCGAGCCCGAGGCGACGCTCACGCTGCGCCCGCGCAACGGCGTGAAGATGGTCGCCCGCCGGCGTGTCCACGCCCGGACCGAGGCGGTGACCGCATGACCCCGACCACCGCTGAGGCGGTGCCCGTCGAGGCGACGCCGCACCGCCGCATCCCGCGGCTGAACGGCCTGATGATGGCCCAGGAGATGCTCCTTCGAGGCCTCGCGACCGACGCCCGCATAGTGACGGGCGTCGAGGGCAGCGACATCTGCCAGTGGCGGATCGGCACCCGGGTCGGCATCGCCGTCACGCACCCGGACTACGCCGACCACGTCCTGCACAAGGCCGCCGCGAAGTACCACAAGTCGATCGAGTACGAGCTCCTGCGCGCGGCGCTCGGGCTGAGCATCTTCACCGACGAGGACGAGTCCTGGCGCCGGCACCGGATGATGCTCAACCCGACGATGTCCAAGCGCAACGTGCGTGGCATGGTCGACCTGATGATCGACCCGATCGCGGGGTTCGTGGACGAGCTCGACGACGGTTCGGCGCGCATCGAGCTCGAGATGGTCGAGGCGATGACGGAGCTGACGCTCGACATCGTCGGCGCGTCGCTGTTCGGCCACGAGATGGGCGAGCTGGCCCGCAAGCTCAAGCGCGCGGTGACCGACGCGCTGCGCACCGCGGAGGTGGGCGCGCGGCTGATGATGATCGCCGACCCGCCGGTGTGGCTGGCTCGGCTGTGCGCCGGGGTCGTGCGCCACACGCCGCTCCCGCTCGTGCCGCCCCCGCTGGACAAGCCGAGCTGGGCGCTGAAGGTCATCGACAAAACGATGTGGGAGACGATCCACGAGCGCCGCGCGCACCCGACCGACTCCCCGGACCTGCTCAACCTGCTCCTCGCCGCGAGCGACGAGGAGGGCGGCCTGAGCCTCAAGCGCGTGCGCGACGAAGCGACGACGTTCATGCTCGCCGGGCACGAGACGACGGCGAACGCGCTGGCGTGGATGTGGTACCTGCTCGCGCTCAACACGGACGCGCGCGACCGGATGCTCGAGGAGGTGGACACGGTCCTCCAAGGCCGTCGCCCCACGGTCGACGACATCCCGAAGCTCCCCTGGACGACGGCCTGCTTCGAGGAGGGGATGCGGCTGATGACCCCGGTCTGGGTCATCCCGCGCAAGTGCGTGGAGGAGGACGTCATCGACGGCCACCGCATCCCAAAGGGCGCGACCGTCTACATCCCCGTCGACAAGATCCACCACGACGAGCGCTTCTGGCCCGACCCCGAGGTCTTCGACCCCAGCCGCTTCATGCCGGGGGCGTCGAAGGGGCGCCATCGCAGCGCGTTCCTGACCTTCGGCGGTGGCCGGCGCGTGTGCATCGGGACGTCGTTCGCGCTCATGGAGGGCACGCTCATCACCGCGATGATGAGCCAGGACTTCGTCTACGACCTCGTGCCCGGCCACCCGGTCGAACCCGAGGCGACCCTGACCCTGCGCCCGCGCAACGGCGTGAAGATGATCGCGCGGCGGCGGACGTCCGCTGCCGCGGCGGTCGCCCCGACAGAAGAGGTGGCGGTATGAGCAAGGTCAGGCTGAAGGGGGCCCGCGTGGCCATCACCGGCGCCGGGAGCGGCATCGGCGCCGCTGCCGCCCTGCGCTTCGCCAAGGCCGGAACGGAGGTCATCGCGGTCGACATCGACGGGACGAGCGCGGAGGAGTCCGCCGTCGCCTGCCGCGCGCTCGGGGTCGAGGCGCACGCGTACGTCTGCGACGTCGCCGACGCGACCGCCGTGCACGACCTCGCCGACCAGATCGAACGCGACCGCGGGCCCGTGGACGTCCTTGTGAACAACGCGGGCGTCGGCATCGCGGGCCCGCTCCTGGACTCGTCGCTCGAGGACTGGGAGTGGCTGCGGTCGATCAACCTCGACGGGGTCGCCCACGGCTGTTACGCCTTCGGCCCCGGGATGGTGGAGCGCGGCCGCGGCCAGGTCGTGAACATCGCCTCGGGCGCCGCGTACATCCCGCAGCGGAACATGGCCGCGTACTGCGCGACCAAGGCTGCGGTGGTGATGCTGTCGCAGTGCCTGCGAGCGGACTGGCGCCCGCACGGCGTCGGCGTCTCCGTCGTCTGCCCTGGCGTCATCGACACGCCGATCGCCTCCGCGACCCGCTACCGGGGCGCGATGACCGCACGCCAGGGGCGGGCCGAGAAGGCGCTCGGCCTCGGCCATTCGCCTGACCTCGTGGCCAAGGCGATCGTCGACTGCGTCCGCAAGAACCGCGACGTGGTGCCGGTCGGCCTCGAGTCCACGCTCGCCTACAAGCTGCTGCGCGGTGCGCCGCAGCCGATCCAGGGCCTCGTCGCCCGCGCCCCGATCTGATGAAGGAGTCACGCATGTCCCCCTCCGCCTCGTCGCAGCACCACCGCCTCGTCATCATCGGCGCCGGCATCGCCGGCGTCGGCCTCGGCGTCCGTCTGCTGCAGGCCGGCGTGGACGACTTCGTCATCCTCGAGCGCAACGCGTCCGTGGGCGGCACCTGGTTCGAGCACACCTACCCGGGCTGCGGCTGCGACGTCCCGGCCAACCTCTACTCGTACTCGTTCGCGCGCAATCCGAAGTGGACGCGGATGTTCCCCCGGCAGGACGAGATCCTGGAGTACGTCCGCGACACCGCCGACGAGTACGGCGTCACCCCGCACATCCGCTTTCAGACCGAGATGGAGCACAGCGGCTGGGACGAGGCCGCGGGCCTGTGGCGCGTGCGGACGATCGGCGGCGAGGAGCTGACGGCGGACCTGCTCATCAGCGCGATCGGCGCCACGGCCGAGCCCGACGAGCCGGCGATCCCCGGCCTGACGAAGTTCAAGGGCCACCGCTTCCACTCGGCCCGCTGGGATCACGACCACGACCTGACCGGCGAGCGCGTCGCCGTCATCGGCACCGGCCCGGCCGCGGCGCAGTTCGTCCCCCGGATCCAGCCGCAGGTGGCCGCGCTGAAGGTCTTCCAGCGCACCCCGCCGTGGGTGATCCCGCACGTCGACCGGCCCGTGCCGTGGATCGAGCGCCAGCTCTACCGCGCCGCGCCCGTCCTGCAGGACGTGCAGCGCAACGCGCTGTTCGCCGTCTACGAGTCGATGGGGGTCGGCTTCCGCGGGCAGACCGCGCTGATCGCCCCGGTCGAGGCGATCGGCCGCGCGCACCTGCGCCGCCAGGTCAAGGACCCGGTCCTGCGGGCGAAGCTGACACCGCATTACCGCTTCGGCTGCAAGCGCCCGGTCCTGTCGAACACGTACAACCCGGCGCTGGCGGCGGACAACGCCGACGTCATCACCGAGGGCATCACGAAGGTCGACGGCAGCGCGATCGTCACCGCCGATGGCGGGCGGCACGAGGTCGACACGATCATCACCGCCATCGGCTACAAGTACGGCCGCTCGCTGCTGGCCCACCGCATCACCGGTCAGGACGGCCGCACCCTCGGCGAGTACTGGGACCAGTCGCCGAAGGCGTACCTCGGCTCGGCGGTCCCGGGCTTCCCGAACATGTTCATCCTGCTCGGCCCGAACTCGATCGGGATCAACTCGGTGATCTTCTCGCTCGAGTCCCAGATGGCGTACGTCATGAGCGCGCTGAAGACGATGGACCGCCGCGGGCTCGCCCGTGTCGAGGTGCGGCCCGAGGCGCTGCGCGAGTTCGTCGACGACGTCGACCGCCGCAGCGAGGGCAGCGTCTGGACCGCCGGCGGCTGCAAGGCCTACTACGTCGACGACACGGGCCGGAACTTCGGCCTGTACCCGGGCTTCGCCCTCGGGTTCCGCCGGCGCACGCGGACGTTCGACGCCGCGCCGTACGTCGTGGAGGAGACGACGCGGACGACGGTGGCGGCGTGAGCGCGCAGTCCCTCGCGCTACGCGATCGGGTTCCGTCGGACGGGACCGGTGCGCTCCCGGCCGCGTCCGATCTGGACCCGGTCGCGCGGGTGCTCTACCACGGCTCGGTGGCCGCCGACTACGGGCTGCGCACCGGCCTGGCCTCCGTGCTCAGCGCAGCCATGCTGCCGGCGGCGCTGCGGGACTGGTCCGGCGAGGAGCGGCGCCGACTCGAGTTCTATGCCGAGCTCGGCGCCGCACGCGACCAGGCGACGGTCTTCGCCCCGCCGCCACCGGTGAAGGTGCGCAGCGAGCCGGGGCGGGGACCCGGCGTCGACGGTGGTCGCGTCGAGCTCCTGCGCTTTGACAGTCCCTATGTCGCGCTGAACCCGCTCCTGCGCCGGTCCTACGCCGCCCACAGCAGCAACGCGGTGGCCCGGGCCCAGCACTGGCGCCACGAGGACGGACCCCGCAGGACACTCGCGGTCATCCACGGGTTCGGCGCGTCGCCGGCGTGGTTCAACACGGCGTTCTTCTCGCTCAAGCAGTTCTTCGCGAACGGCTGGGACGTCCTGCTCTACACCCTCCCGTTCCACGGCTCCCGCCGGAGCAACACGCTGGCGGTCAACGGGACCGACCTGTTCGCGCACGGCATGGCGCAGTTCAGCGAGGGGATCGTCCACGCCATCCACGACTTCCGTGCCTTCATGGACCACCTGGAAGCGACCGGCGCGCCCCGGGTCGGCGTGACGGGCCTCTCGCTCGGCGGCTACACCTCGGCGCTGCTCGCCGCCGTCGAGCCGCGGCTGGACTTCGCGATCCCGAACGCGGCCGTCACCTGGCTGCCGCCGCTGCTGAACAGCTGGTTCCCGGCCAACCTCAGCGCGGCCCTGGTCCGCGGGATCTCCCGCACCTCCGACGAGCTCCTCGAGAACGCGCTGGCGCTTCACAGCCCACTGAGCTACGCGCCGCAGCTGGCGAAGGACCGGCTGATGGTCGTGGGCGGCCTCGGCGACCGGCTGGCTCCACCCGAGCAGAGCCTGTTGCTGTGGGAGCACTGGGACCGTCCGCAGCTGGAGTGGTTCCCCGGCAGCCACATCATCCACTTCGGTCGCGGCGGGTACCTCGACGCGATGCGCAGCCTCATGCAAGGGCCGACCGATAAACCATCAGCGATGATGGTTTAACTGCTAGCCTGCCGCGCATGGCGACGACAGACGACATCGGGCGCGAGCTCGAGCGACCGTCCTTCCGCATCGACCCGAGCAAGGTGGGCGAGCTCGCACGGTCGCTGTTCGACGAGGACCCCGTCTACCGCGACGAGGAGGCCGCCCGCGCGGCGGGCTTCGCCGGCCTGCCGGTCCCGCTCACCGCGAGCACGCTGACGTCGTTCAACGCCGAAGGGGGCGCCCTCGGTGCGGCTGCGGCGCTCGGCCTCGATCTCGGCCGGCTGCTGCACGGCGAGGCCAGCTGGGAGTACGTGCGGCCGCTGCGCGTCGGCGACGCGCTCACCGGGACCACGACCGTGCTCGACGTGACGAAGAAGGAGGGCTCGCGCGGCGGGACGATGACGCTCGTGGTCCTGGGCACCGAGTTCCGCGACGCGGGCGGCGACGTCGTCCTGCGCAAGACCGACACCCTGATCGAGCGAGGTGCCTGAGATGAGCACGCCTTCCGCGCCGGTGGCCCTGGCCGCGGGCGACGCCATGCCGGCCGCGTCCGTCGGCCCGATCACCCGCACGGACATCGTTCGCTACGCGGGCGCCGGCGGGGACTTCAACCCGATCCACCACGACGAGCCGTTCGCGGTCTCGCTCGGCCTGCCCGGCGTCTTCGCGATGGGCATGCTCCAAGGCGGGGCGCTCGCGCAGCGGCTGGCCGCGTGGGTCGGGCCGGAGCACGTCCGCACGTTCAACCTGCGCTTCACCGGTCAGGTCTGGCCCGGCGACGTCCTCGCGATCGAGGGCACGGTCAGCGGCGTGGCCGACGGCATCGCTCAGCTGACGCTGACGGCGACCCGCCAGACCGGCGACGTGGTCCTGAAGGCCACGGCGTCGGCGACCGCTGCGCCTGCTGACAGCTGACCCCCCGCGCCGCTTTTTGGGAGGCTCGCGGGATGTCTGCTGCCCAGGCCCCCGCGAAGAGCCCGACACGGGACCGGCCACGGCTGATCCGTCGCGCGCTGATCCTTCTCACCGCCGCCGGGGCGCTCGCCGTCCCGGGCGCGGCCGGGGCCGCCCCCGGCGTCGAGTTCACGAACACCGGCAAGGACTGCCGCAACCTCGCCATCATGGCCGACCTCGACCCGGCCGGCGTCCGCGAGCTGCTTCCCGCGCGGTTCACGCCCGTCAGCCCGCCGCAGGGATTCGTGGAGCTGGCGGAGTGCCCCTCGGGCACGATCGACGGGGCGCCCACCGGGGCCTACCGGATCGCCGAGGCGGCGATCGTCATCCAGACCCCCGTGCCGATGGACGACCCGGGCGGCACGATCACGCAGGACATCTTCGCCGTGTCGCAGCTCGACACGAACGCCGAGCTCTCGCGTCGCAAGCGGGAGGTCGGGTTTCGCAGCGAGGTCGTCGACATCGGGTTCGCGCGCAGCGGCCTGCTCGGGACGCACGTCGAGGCGACGATCCCGTGGCCGTTCTCGCCGTACACGATGTCCGCCGACCTGACGCCGTCGACCCCGCCGCTCCCGATCACCATCGTGACGCGGATCTGGGGGCTGGGCCCGCGGGGCCTGGTCCTGACGCGCAACGACATCGAGCGGGTCGACGAGGGATCGGTCGCGTTCGGCACGGCCACGTTCGCCGTCGGCTCGCCGCTCGCGCGCCTGTTCGGGCAGACGACGGTCCAGGGGACCGGAATCGCGGGACGCGGCACGTTCACCAACGTCACGCGGATCGTCGAGCCGGCCGCGGCACCGGCACCCACCCCTGTCCGCCCGGCGCTGGCCGTCCGGATCGAGAACCGACGCGTGGTGCGCCTCTCGGTCGCGGGCGCCGGCGGTCCGCTGGTGGCGACGGTCCGCCGTGGACGTGGCGCCGCCGGCAAGGTGGTCCGGACCCTGCGCGGCCGCTCGCCACTGCGCTGGGGTGGACGGACTGCGGGCGGCGCCCGTGTGGCCGCAGGGGACTACACGCTGCGGGTCCGCACCGCGGCGGGCGCCCGGATCGGCGCGGTGCGCGTGCGCCTGACCGGCTCTGGGCTGCAGCGGCTGCCCTGACGCTGCCGGCGTCGAGCGCCCGCAGCGCTCGTCGGAAGCTAACCGGCCGGAGTCGTTTCCGGAGGGCACTCCGGAGCGACGTGCCCGCGGCCGGGTGCCGGCGGGCGGGGACGGGTGACGACGGTGTCCGACCCACCGGGCCCGAAGCAGACCGCGATGACCTGGACGCCTTCGGCATTCAGGCGGCGCAGGAGCGCCGGCAGGTCGGCGCTGGGGGTCGAGAGGCGACAGCCCGGCGGCGGCTCGGGCACCGGATGCACGTGCCGCTGCCGGGGCTGGACGTCAGAGCACGTCGCGATCACGGACGACGACGGGACGCTCGGTCCGGCGGCCGGCCCAGACGCTCGTCATCAGCAGGGTGAGGACGAGCCCGATGGCGCCGACCACCATCAGGATCAGGCCGGCGGTGTGGATGCTGAACCCGCTGACCGAGGTGTTCACGGCGTAGCGCATGATCGCGCCGACGGCGATCAGGAAGATCGAAGTACCAAGCTGCATCTGAGCCTCATTTCGGGCGGGCCGGACGGGACGATCCTGTGCCGGCGGGGGGACGGCGCAGCGGATGCTGCAGCCGTGCGCCGCGGACCCGGATGAGCGCTGCTGCGAGCGACCGGGGTCCGTGGCACACCACTAGAGCGCGTCAGGAGGCCGGAAGTTGGCTGGTCGGCCTGGCTATTTCGGCGACTTGCCCGAGCGGTCCGGCTGCACTGCGGCCGGCGCGGGCGCTGCGGCCTGCGCGGGCTGGGCGGCGGCCGCCGAGGCGGCCTTTGCCGGCTTCCTCGAGCTGGTCGACGCCGGGGCCTTCGTCGTCTTCGTCTGCTTGGCCGACCCGCCGGCCGACTGGACTCCGCGGCTGTTCTGCTTCTGGGCCGAGGTGGCCTTGGACGTCGCCTTCGACGATGCCGACTTGGCCGCGGGCGTCGCCTTCGCCTTGGCCTTGGCCTTGGCCGCGGCGGACGACGGGCTGGTGGACTTGGGCCGAGGACCGTTCAGCTTGAGCTTGCCGGAGGCGGCGCTCGCCGGCCGCAGCCTCTTGGCCTTGGACTTCCCCGATTGCGCGCGGCCCTGGGAGGCGCCGGCGCCGCGCGGCGCCGGCGTGCCCGGTGCCGCCTGCGAGCCACCGCGGCCTGGTGACGCGCTCGCGGCTGTGCTCCCGGCCGCAGCCCCGGGCCGGAGAGGCTGTGGCACGACCCCGGGCAGCGTGCGCCCGGCGCCTGTCACGGCGACGGGCCGCGGCGCCGGTGCGGCGGCCGGCGTGCCGGCCGCCGGGGCCGGGGTCGGGGCGGGCCGGCTGCGCTCGTGCTCGACGACGACCGCGCCGCCGCCGGCGGAGGCGGCGATCGCGGCGACCACCAGCGCCTTCGCGACGAGCCCCGAGGATCCGGCGGCGACGGCGCCGGTGGCGGTGCCGGCCGCCACGGCGGCGACCGAGCCGCCGGTGGCCGCGGTCCCGCCGGCGCCACCGCCCAGGGTCGCGGCCGCGCCTGCGCCCGTGGCCGCGACGCCGGTCGCGACGACCGGGTCCGCCGCCGCCTGGACCGCACCGAGGATGTGGTCACGCAGGCCGACGGCCGGCACCACCGGCAGAACGGCGCCGAGCAGCGTGCGCTGCCGGGCGACCTCGTCCTTGAACTCCGCGCACTCGGAGCAGACCGCGAGGTGGCGGCGCAGCTCGGTCCGGCGCAGCGCGCTTCCGCGCAGCGTCGCGAGCTGCTCACGGATGGGGGCGCAGTCCGCCGCGCGTGCGGCCCGGTACCCCATCAGCGCCTCGCGTCCCTGGAACACGAGCGCCTTGACCTTGTCCCGCCGGACGTCGAGCGCCTCCGCGATCTGCTCGTGCGACATGTCCCCGAGCTCGGAGAGAACGAGTGCGGCCCGCTGGTCCTCGGGAAGCCTCGCCATGTCCGCGAGCACGTCCCTGAGGTCCTGGCGCTGCTCCACCTCGGCGGCGACGAGCAGGCCTTCGCCGCTGGCCTCGGGTACGTCCTCGAGGGCGACGGTGTGACGGCGAGCCCGCAGCATCGAGAGGCACCGGTTGCGCGCGATCGCGTACAGCCAGGGCCGTAGGTCGATGTCCCGATCGTCGGCACGGAGCCGGCCGTGCGCGCTGACGAACACGTGCTGCAGCGCGTCCTCGGCCTCCTCGCGGCTGCCGAGCATGTGGCGGCAGAAGGACAGCAGCGGGCGGTGGTAGCGGTCGTAGATCGCCTCGAAGCAGCGGGCGTCCCCGCCGCGCACGCCCGCCACCAGTCGGCGGTCATCGGCCGACCCCGGGCGCGCGACGCGCCTGACGGCGGGCCGCAGGACGCTCGCCGCGCTCATGCGAGGCGTCTCGCAGCGGCCGCTGGGACCGCGAACGCGCCGCGGACCCCAGAGACCTTGCGGCGGTGTCGCGGAGGGCCATACGTGAAGAACCCGCTGGGCGGCATGAGGTTGGTCGATCGCATCACAGTGTCCGGGGGCGAACGGGCGCGCCGCCCGCCCCGACTCTACGCTCGCGCGCCACGCCCGCGGCCGACGACCAAGACGACCAGCAGGACGACGGCGACAATCAGCAGCAGCTTGGAGCTCACGGCGCCGCCGACGAGGAACAGGATCAGCAGCACCAGCAGGACGAGTTCGAGCGTGGTCATGGCGTGCTCCTTCTTTCGAGGACAGAACGTCGAGAACCGTTTCATACCCGGAACACGGTCACCCACACACGAAGGAGCAACCGCGGTGGCGGTCGCCAACCTTGGATCGCCCCAGGCGTTTCAGAGTGCGTGATCCAGCCCGATCCAGCCACCGTCCCGCCGTGCCCGGACCCGCGCATGGGCTCAAGGGGCGGCGGAGCACGGCCGATGGGGACATCGACATGGTCCCCGGCCTCCACCAGCGTCGCCGGACCGCCCAGGCACTGCTGGCGGCGTTCGCGCTGGCCGTCTGCCTCTGCGGGCTGCTCCCCGCGCTTGCGTCCGGCGCCGGCCTGTGCCTGCCGACCGGCAGCCTCGTGACCCCGGCGAGCGGCGACGCAGCGCTGCGGTTCGGAATCTATCCCGGCGGCGCGGCCGGCTCGGTGGAGGGCAAGCCCGACCCCGCCCCGGAGGACCCGGTCGCGCGCCTGGCTGCGCTGGAGCTGCTGCGCCCCACGAACGGCCGGCTCGGCGTCCACATCTACACGGCCTACACCGGCGACGCCGCGGCCGACGAGGGGACCGCGCTGTGGATGGACGGGGAGATCGCCGCCTACACGGCCGCCGGGTTCGACGTCGAGCTCGTCGTCCGGTACAAGCCGGAGGGCCTCGCCCGGGCACAGGCCGTCACGGGATTCGCCCGGTTCGTGCGGGCGACGGTTCGCCGGTACGGCGGCAACGCTCGCTTCACCTCCCTGCAGGTCACGAACGAGGCGAACCTGACCGGCGCCCCCGACGCGTCGGACGGCGCGTTCGCCGGGGCGACCGACGCGCTGGTCGCGGGCGTCATCGCCGCCAAGGCCGAGGTGCGCGAGACCAACTTCGCGCAGGTCCAGGTCGGGTTCAACTGGGCCAGCGACGCACGTCCTGCGGCCAGCACGGCGTTCTGGAAGGCGCTCGCCGATCAGGGCGGCGCCGCATTCGCGGACGCCGTCGACTGGGTCGGCCTGGACGCCTACCCCGGAACGTGGTTCCCGGCCCTCGATGTCAGCTCGCTGCTGCCGGGGCTCGCGGGCGCGGCGCTCGACTCGGCCCTCGCCACGGTCCGCGGCTGTCACATGCCGGCGGCGGGCCTCGGCACCGACATCCCGATCCACGTCAGCGAAAACGGGTACCCGACCGGTCCGGGACGCTCGCCGGCGACCCAGTCGCGCGTCCTCGAGGAGATGGTGCGCGCCGTCGCGCGTCGCGCCGCCGCGTACAACGTCAGCGACTACAACTGGTTCGACCTACGGGACAGCCGCTCGGACCACCCGCACCTCGAGAGCCAGTACGGCCTGCTGCGCGACGACTACTCGCTCAAGCCGGCCTTTTCGACATACCGCAGGCTGATCGGCGAGCTCGGCGCCGGCGCCGACACGAGCGGCGCGCCCACGGTGCAGCCGGCGGCGAACGCCGTCACGCCGTCCGCGAGCGCCTGCACCAGGTCGCCGGCGCGCATCGCCGTGCCGCGGCGCAAGGGCTGGAAGCTGCGCTCGCTCCGCGTGATGCAGGGCAGCCGCGTGCTGAAGACGCTGCGGCAGGCAGCGGTGCCGGCCTGGATCCGGGTGGCGCTGAAGCCCGGACGGACACGCGTGACCGTCCGCGTCAGCACCCGGCGCGGGCGCACCCTGCGCACCCAGACCGTGCGGCGGACGCTGACGGTCTGCGGAACCACCGCCGCCTGACGGCGCCGGCGCGCGCCCGGCGAAGTGGGGCGGCGTGACCCGTTTGGTTTGAGCGCTTGCACCGGAAGTAGCCCGACTCGGATTTCACGCATGTCGGATGTCGACCTGGGTATTCGGCGACCTTCATGTTGCGTATTGGGGGAGCGGGGACGGGGGTCCCGGACGACATCACGACGCCGGTCGGCGAGGGAAGCGAGGCGGCCGACCGCCGCCAGGCGTCCCGGCGCCGGCGCCGGCGCCGGCGCCGGCGGCGTCACGACCGGCACCTGATCGACGCGCTGTCCCGCACGCAGCGGCGCCAGTTGGCCGTCCTGTGCGTGGCGTGGGTCGCGACGTCGGCGTGGGCGTGGAGCTGGTGGATCGACCCCGCGCACGTGGAGTCGGTCCCGGCGTTCGTCCTGAACTCGCTGCTGCTGTCGGCCGAGACGCTCATCCTGCCGGCGTGGTTCTTCTTCTGGCTGTGGCGGATGAAGCGGCCGGACACGCGGATCCCGGTCCCGTGCCTGCGCACGGCGATGGTCGTGACCAAGGCCCCGAGCGAGCCCTGGCCCGTGGTGCGGCACACCCTCGAGGCGATGCTCGGGCAGCGGTTCCCCTACCACTACGACGTCTGGCTGGCCGACGAGCAGCCGACCGCGGCCACCCGCGCCTGGTGCAGCGAGCACGGGGTGCGCGTCTGCACCCGCGAGGGCGTCGCCGAGTACCACCAGCCGGTGTGGCCGCGGCGTACACGCTGCAAGGAGGGCAACCTCGCGTACTTCTACGACATGTACGGGTATCGCGAGTACGACGTCGTCGCCCAGCTCGACGCCGACCATGTCCCGGAGCCGGACTACCTCGCGCACATGCTGCGCCCGTTCGCTGATCCGATCGTCGGCTACGTGGCGGCGCCGAGCGTCTGCGACCGGAACGCGGCGCGCTCGTGGGCGGCCCGCGGCCGGCTCTACGCCGAGGCCGTGCTGCACGGCCCGATGCAGTCGGGGCACAGCGGCGGCTACGCACCGAGCTGCATCGGCTCGCACTACGCGGTGCGAACCCGCGCCCTCAGGGAGGCGGGGGGTCTCGGGCCGGAGCTGGCCGAGGACTTCACGACGACGCTGATGCTCAGCTCCCACGGCTGGCAGGGCGTCTTCGCCGGTGACGCCGAGGCCCACGGGGACGGCCCCGAGTCGCTGCCCGACTGCCTGACCCAGGAGTTCCAGTGGTCGCGGAGCATGATGAACGTCGCCCTCGGGGTGGGCGGCGCCTATTGGGCGGGCCTGCGCAGGACGGCCAAGGCGCGGCTCGGGTTCTGCCTCCTCTGGTATCCGCTCTTCGGGCTGCTGATGCTCGCGTCGGTCCTCGTGCCGGTCGTGGCGCTCGTGACGCAGACGCCGTTCGTGCGCGTCTCGCTCGGCGACTTCTACACGCACTTCGCGCCGTCGGTCCTGACGCTGCTGTGCGTCGTCCTGTGGCTGCGGCGCCTGGCGTTCCTGCGGCCGCGGACCGCCCGCGCCGTGTCCTGGGAGATGGCGCTGTTCCAGCTCGTGCGGTGGCCGTGGGCACTGATCGGCTGCGCGCATGCGGTCGCGGGCCGGATCCTCGGCCGCGAGTTCGCGTTCAAGGTCACGCCCAAGGGCAGGACCGGTGCCGCGCAGATGCCGTTCCGGGTCATCGCGCCCTACCTCGCGCTCTCGCTGATCTCGTCCGCGCCGTTCGTGCTAGGCGTTCCGACCGGGGCGGCGCACGGGTACCGGACGCTCGCGCTGGTCAACGTGGCGCTGTACCTGCTCGCGGCGATCGCGGTCCTCGTCCTGCACGTCGCCGAGCACCCGCCGCGGCACCGCCGGGCCGTCGTGCGCGGGTCGGTCGGCAAGGCGGTCCTCATCGGCCTGGTCGCCGTGACCGCCGGGGTGGCGGTCCTCCAGCCGGCGCCGTTCGCCGGCTTCGCCCCCGTGCAGGACGCCGAGGGGGCTGTCGCCTGGCCGCTGCGCGAGCCCGTGGCCGGACAGGTCGTCATCGGCGTGACCACCGACGCGCTCGCCAAGAACTCGACCCGCCCGTGGGACGCCGGGGACCTCGTGCAGGTCAATGCGTTCGAGCGTCACGCGGAGGGGGCGACCGGCATCGTGCAGTGGTTCGCGGACTGGGCGCATGCGCCGCGGCCGGACCTGGCCCAGTTGCGGGCGATCGCGGCCCGCGGGAGCGTGCCCCAGATCAGCTGGGAGCCGTGGGACTACTCGAAGGGCCTGAACACGGCCCAGCCGGAGTTCCGGCTGCGCGCCATCTCCGCCGGCCGGCACGACGCCCACATCCGCACCTGGGCCCGCGCGCTGCGGAGCTACCGGGGACCGGTGCTGCTGCGGTTCGCCCACGAGATGAACGGCACCTGGTATCCGTGGGGGCAGTCCTCCAACGGGAACCGCCGCGGCGACTACCGTGACGCCTGGCGCCACGTCCACGCGATCTTCGCGGCCGAGGGTGCCACCAACGTCCGCTGGGTCTGGAGCCCCGTGGCGCGGCCCCTCGACTCGCTGGACTACCCCGGCGACGACGTCGTCGACGAGGTCGGCCTGTCGGGCTTCAACGGCGGAACCGCGCTTCCGTGGACCGGCTGGCGCAGCTTCGAGAGCATCTTCGACAGGCCGCTGAAGCAGCTGCACGCGGTGGCACCCCACAAGCCCGTCCAGATCAGCGAGGTCAGCAGCGCCGAGCACGGAGGCGACAAGGCGCGGTGGATCCTGGACATGTTCGCCTACCTGCGGCGCCACCCGGGCATCAGGTCGGTGCTGTGGTTCGACCTGCGCAAGCAGACCGACTGGCGCGTCGCGAGCTCTCGCGACGCCGCAGCGGCCTTCGCCGCGGGCCTGGCGGGACGGACGGCCGTCGCGTCCCCGCGGGCATCCGCCACGCCCCTCGTGTCCCGGCCCTGAGCCGACCGAGGTGTGCGTGGGGTGACCGGGGGCGTGCTCAGTCCACAACCTGGACCGCTGGCGTGCGTTCTTCCTGACGACGCATCCGGGTCCGGTCCGCCGCGACCCGGGACAGGTCCACCGCTCCAGGGCAGGGGCACCCTCCACACAAGGACGTGAATCATGATGTTCCACGACTCGGTGCGCGTCGCGCACCTGTCGTCCCGCCGGCTGACCCGCGCAGCTGCGCTGTCCGCCGTCGTCGTCGGCGCCTCGCTGGCCTGCGGCGCCGGAAGCGCGCAGGCCGCAACCGCGACCTGGACCTGCGGCGCGAACGCCGTCACGGCGTCGGTGGTCGGCATGACGCAGCTGAACCCGATCACGGCGTCCCGGACCCCGTGCGCGGATCAGAGCGTCGGACTGCCGAACACGACGGACGCCGTCGGCCTCGCGCCGACGATCAACGCGCGGTCGGCCTACGCGATCACGTCGGCCGCACCGCCGGCCGGACGGCCGATCACCCAGACGATCGGCGGCGCCGCCGGAGTCGAGGGGCTCACGGTGAAGACCGCCGGCGGCACGGTGGTCATCGGGGTCGGTGCGGCGCAGTCGTCCGCGTCGGCGTCGTGCAAGGACGGCAAGGCGGTGCTGGCGGGCACGAGTCAGGTCGTGGACCTGACGATCAACGGCCAGACGGTGTCGCTGGACGGGCTGCTGACGAGCCTGACGGATGCGATCTCCAACTCGCCGCTGGGCGGGGTGGTCTCCGTGAAGCTGAACGAGCAGGTGGTGGCCGGTGAGACGCTGGTGCAGCGCGCGGCGCACGTCCGCGTGCTGTCGGCGATCGGCGCCAGCCCGCTCGCCGACATCATCGTGGCCCAGTCGACGGTGAGCTCGTCGAGCGCCTGCGATCCGGCGGCCGACGGCAACGTCGATCCGAACGGCGGCGGCACCGGCACCGGGACGGGCACGGGCACCGGGACGGGCACCGGCACCGGCTCCGGTGGCTCGGGCCTCGCGACCCTCAGCGGCGTCTGCCCGGCGGGTTCGACGCTCGACCAGGACCGGGTGCTGTGCATCATCACGGCGGCCAAGAGCGGCGGCCAGGGTGAGATCGTGATCGGTCGCCCGTTCACCGGCCCGTCCGGCGGCACCGTGATCTCGCTGGTCAACGCACGCAAGAAGTACCGCAGCATCTGCCTCTCCGGCAGCGGCCCGCGGTACGCGATCGTCGGCACCAACGGTGCCAACCGCATCACCGGTCGCAACACCGCCGACCGGATCCTCGCGCTCGGCGGCAACGATCAGGTCGACGGCGGCCGCGGCAGCGACTGCATCGATGGCGGCAGCGGCCGCGACAACCTGTCGGGCGGTCTCGGCAACGACCGCATCTACGGGACAACCGGCGGCGACGCCCTCAACGGCGGACCCGGCACGGACCGCCTGAGCGGCGGGACCGGCAACGACTCGATCAACGCCGCGTTCGGCGCCGACAGCGTCTCCGGCGGCACCGGGGTCGACTTCATCAACGTCGCCACCGCCGGTCCGCCGGCCCGCGTCGACTGCGGCAGCGCTCGCGACAAGGTCCGCCTGAACCGCAACGAGCGCGGCCGTATCCGCGGCTGCGAGACGATCCACGTGTTCAACGACCAGTAGCCGGCCGGGTGGGTGGGCGGAACTTCGTTCGCCCACCCACCAACCTCGGGATGCCGGCGACGTTGTGCTCTGTATGAAGACCATCACATCGCTCATCGTCGTCGGCGTCCTCGGGTGCACCGCTGCATCCGCGTCGGCCGACAAACCGGCCCCCAAGGCCCCGACCGGCGCCACCCCGTCGGCCCAGCAGCAGTGCCGCACCGAGCGCGCCCAGATGGGCGTGAAGACCTTCGGTGAGACCTACGGCACGAACGCCAAGCGCACCAACGCGTTCGGCAAGTGCGTCTCCAAGCGCGCCAAGCAGGACGACGCAGCCGCGAAGGCCGCGAAGACGCAGGCGACGAAGACCTGCGACGCCGAGCAGGCGGCCGACCCGGCCGCGTTCGCGGCCAAGTACGGCACCGGCAAGAAGGGCGCCAACGCCCACGGGAAGTGCGTCTCCGCCGAGGCCAAGCGCCTGAAGGCGACCAGCGTCGCAGCGACGACGACCGCCAACGTGAACGCCGCGAAGTCGTGCAAGGCGCAGCGCACGGCCGACGGTGCCGCGTTCGCCGCCAAGTACGGCAAGAGCCGCAACGCGTTCGGCAAGTGCGTCTCGGCGGCAGCCCGCGCCTGAGCCTTTCCCCGCGGAGTCGACACGTCTTCGCGGGGGCGCGCATGCACCTGAGCTGCAGCGGGCCGGTCGCCTCCCGGTGACCGGCCCGCGCCGCTTGCGACCGTGCGTGCTGACGTGACCCGTCTGTACGCCCGTGTCGTCGTGTGGCTGCGCTGGCCGGTGGCCGTCGCAATGATCGCCGGGGTGGCGGTCGCCGCGGTCGAGCTCCCCGCGCTGTCGACGGGCGGCGCGAGCGGGCTCGGCAGCCTGGTCCCGCCGGACTCGCGTGCCGTCGCCGCGGAGCAGGATGCCTCCGAACGGCTCGGCGCCCCGATCCTGAGCCGGACGCTCCTCGTGCAGCGCCGGCCGGCGGGGCTGACGGCAGCCGACCAGCGCGCGATCGTCCGGCAGGCGGCTGCGGTGCCCCGGGCATCCGGCGGCCGCGTCCTCGGTGCGGTGCCGTACGTGAACCACACGGCCGTCACGCCGCACGGGGGAGAGCGCGCGACGACTGCCGTGACGGGCCTGTTCTTCGGGCCGGACGTCGCGCCGCTGGACCAGCCCGAGGTGGCTCGCGACGTCGTGGACCGGCTGCGGCCACCGCACGCCGCGGGCATCACCGGCTCGCTCCCCGCGCAGGCCGCGCAGGGCGACCTGATCCTGGACCGGCTCCCGCTCGTCGAGATCGCGACCGCCGTGCTGGTCGCGCTCCTGGTCGGCCTGTACTTCCGTTCGCCGGTCGCCCCGCTGCTCACGCTCGGCGCCGTGGCGATGACGTACCTGCTGACCGATCGGATGCTCGCGCAGTTGGCGACGCACTCGCAGACCGCGATCCCGCAGGAGGTGCAGCCGGTGCTCGTCGTGCTCCTCTTCGGGGTCGTCACCGACTACTGCATCTTCTTCCTCTCCCGTGCGCGGACGCTGCTCGACGAAGGCCAGGGACGGCTGGAGGCGGCGATCGAGGCGACCACCGCCATCACGGGGATCGTCACCGCCGCCGCGGCCACGGTCGCCGCCGCGAGCCTCGCCCTGCTCGTGTCCGACCTGCAGTTCCTGCGGGCGTTCGGCCCCGGGATGGCCGGCGCCGTCGCCCTGGCCTGGCTGGTCGTGGTGCTGTTCGTCCCGGCCAGCCTGGCCATCCTCGGCCGCCGGGCGTTCTGGCCCCGCCCACGTCCCGTGGCCCCGCTGACGGTGGCCGAGGCCACTGCGGTGACGACACCGGCCGACACGTCCCGGCTCGTGCGCCTCTCGGTGCACCACCCGTTCGTCGCGTGCGTCCTGTGCCTCGTGGTACTCGGCGCCGGGGTGTCGGGTCTCGCCGAGACCCGGCTCGGGAACCCGCTGATGGCCTCCGCGCAGGAGGGGTCGGAGGTCCGCCGCGGGTACGAGGCGGCGAAGGCCGGCGCGGGGCCGGGCGTGGTCGCGCCAACCGTCGTCCTGCTCCGCCGAGCCGGCCTGCAGCGCGACGACGGCCAGGTCGCGTCGTTCCAGCGCTGGCTCGAGCGCCGGCCGGGCGTGGCCGGGGTCCTCGGCCCAGCGGACGCGGGGTTCGCCGCACCGCGCCGGCTCAGCCTGCAGGGTGACGAGGCGCGCCTCGTGCTGATCTTCCGCGACGACCCGCTGGGCGGGCGTGCGGTCGAGGGCCTGCGGGCGATCACCGCGGCGGCACCGGCGGCCCTCGCGGACCGTGGCCTCGCCGGCGCACGCCTCACATTCGCGGGCGACACGGCGATCACCGCCGAGATGGCCCGCACCACCGTCGCCAGCCTGCTGAAGATCGGCGCGCTGATCCTCGCGGTCCTGTTCCTGATCCTGGCCGTCTACCTGCGCGCCCTGATCGCACCGCTCTACCTGCTGGCGTCGAGCGTCCTTGCGCTGCTCGCCGCGCTCGGCCTGACGACGTACCTCTTCCAGGGCGCGCTCGGGCACGACGGGCTGTCGTACTTCACCGTGATCGTCGCCGGCGTCCTGCTCGTCGCACTCGGCTCCGACTACAACGTGTTCCTGGCGGGTGACGTCTGGCGCGAGGCGAAGGACCGACCTGCCCGCGAGGCGATCGTCACCGCGGCCAGCCGGACCTCGAAGCCGATCGCGCTGGCGGGCGTCGTGCTGGCCCTGTCGTTCGCGCTGCTGGCGCTCGTGCCCGTCACGCTGTTCAGGGAGATCGCCGTCGTCATGGTCATCGGGCTGCTGCTCGATGCGTTCCTGGTGCGGAAGGTCCTCGTCCCGGCGCTGATCTCCGCGTTCGGCTCCGTCGGGTCCAGGCGGGGGGACGGCGTGCCCCGCCGCGGGGCCGGCAGGCCGGCGGTCAGCCCTGCCGGGCCGCCGTCGCCGTAGCCGCCCGCGCTCGGACGAACGCCTCCACGAGATGCGGATCGAACTGCGCGCCCGCGCAGCGCCGCAGCTCGCCGATGGCCGCCTCCACCGTCTCGCCGCGGTGGTAGGGACGGCTGGTGGTGATGACGTCGAAGGCGTCGCAGACGGCGATGACGCGGGCGGCAAGCGGGATCTCGAGGCCGGCCAGGCGATCCGGGTACCCGCTGCCGTCCCAGCGCTCGTGGGTCGACCGGACGACGGCTGCCACGCCTCGGAGCGGCGGCGCGCACGCGAGGATCCGCTCGCCGATGACGGGATGCTCCCGCATGAAGAGCCATTCGTCGTCCGTCAGGTCGTCCGGGCTGTCCAGGATCTGATCCGGGATCGCGAGCTTCCCGATGTCGTGCAGCTCGGCCGCCCGCACCAGGACGTCCCGCTGCTCGGCGTCCAGGCCGAGCACCCGGCCGACCTCGTCGGCGAGGGCGGCGACCGCCTGGTGGTGACGGGCCAGGTCGGGCTGGCGCTCCTGCACCGTGCGGACCAGCGCGGCGCGCGTGTGCGGGTCGTCGCGACCGGCGGCGGCCGCCTTGGCGGCGTACAGGCGGCGGTCGGCCACGCGCAGGGCCTCGACCGCGGTCGCGGCCTCGCGCGGGACGTGCACGTGACCGGCGCAGGCCGTCACGCTGAATCCCTCACCGCGTTCGGTCAGCGCTGCGATCGCGCGCGCGGTCAGCGCCGGCGCGGACACGCCGCCCGCCCAGAGGACGCAGAACTCGTCGCCCCCGAGCCGGTACGTCCGTCCCGGAAGCGCGGCGATGCCGAGCTGGACCCCCACACGCCGCAGCAGCGCGTCGCCGACCGGGTGGCCGAACGTGTCGTTGTAGCGTTTGAAGCCGTCGAGGTCGAGGATCGTGAGCAGGTGGGGCTGGCCGTCCGCCGTCGCCGCCTCCAGGTCGCGGAGCAGGGCGCGCCGGTTGCCGAGGCCGGTGAGCTCGTCGGTGAGCGCCTCGTGCTCGCGGATGTGGAGCAGCCGCTCGGTCTGGTGGGCCGTGAGGACGAGCCGGACCACGACGCCGAGCAGGGACAGCGCGGCCAGGACCCGGGCGGCCACGCCGGACGGAGCGGCGATCAGGATCGCGGTGGACGTGGCGGCGGCGGCGACCGTCACCAGGCGCGCGTCCCAGTGACCCATTCCGCGCGCGCGGGCGGCGTCCGGACCGGCAGGGCGCCAGAGCCAGGGCGCGGCGGCGAACGCGCAGACGGCGGCCAGGTAGGCCGTGTCGACGAGGCCGCCCGTGGTGTACGTGCCGGCCGCCGAGCTGGCGAGGAAGGCCGCATCGGCGCCGGCCGCCAGCGCGAGCGCCGAGGGGAGCAGCAGGCGGCGGGCGTCCCGGCCGGTCCCGCGGAGCCCGGTGAAGGTCCCGACCGCCAGCACGACGAGGACGAGGTCGCCCGCGACGTAGGCGATGTTCAGCGCGGTCGCCAGCGTGCCGCCGACGGGCTGCGCCAGCGCGCCGTGGAGGATCGTCGCCGCGGCGAGCGCTGCGACGGCCGTGCCGGCGATGGCGCCGTCCAGGGAGAGGATCCCGCGGCCAGGGACATCGTCCCGGCGGGCGATAGCCCACGCGCCGCAGGCGATCAGCGGGTAGTAGGCGAGGTAGAGCGCGTCCGACAGCGGAACGCCGCCGAGCGCGACGTCGGCGTACAACCAGGACAGGTCTCCCGCGACCCAGCACACCAGGCCGGCGCCGAGGACGAACCACGCGCGCCGGGCTGCGGGCACGGCGTGCCGAGCGGCGCCCGCCAGGCACGCGCCGGCCGCCAGGACCGTGACCACGCCGTAGAGGGCATCGAGCGCCGGGGCGCCCGGCCCGATGAGCGCGGCGAGGACAGCGTGCAGGGCGACCGCCGCCCCGAGCACGCCGACCAGCAGCAGGAGCGGCGGCGACGGCTGGGCGCGCGCATTCACGCTCATGTGATCGGCAGGCCGGCCGGGTTCTTGAGCCGGGCCGGGCTGCCCGAGCGGTGTCCGCCGCGGGCGCTCAGGTTCCCGGGCTCCCGTCCGACCACCGGAGCTATGGTCTCCGGCGCTCGATGCGCTCGGTCTCGAGCTCGGACTCCGTGATGCGCCGCATGCGGCGACACGCCTCGCGGTAGAACGCCAGCTGCTGCCGGCGGCCGATCAGGCGGAACCCGAGGCGCAGGATCAGGGGCCCGTTGCGGGCGGCGCGCGAGTACGCGTGCAGGCGGAACTCGACCGCGCCGCTCCTGTCCCACTTCCAGACCTCGTAGTGCATCTGGCCCTGCTCGAAATGCCCTTCGAGCGTCTTGTAGTCCCAGCCGAAGACGTACGCGGTCTCCCCGTTGACGGTGCGGGTCTCGTCGTAGACGTCCCCGACCCGCACGCCGACAGGGAACCGCAGGACGAGGAAGTGGATCTGCAGCAGCATGGTCCGGCCCGCCAGGGGGACGTTCGGGCGGTAGCTGGCGCGCACCGTGCCGGGGTCGGCCACCTGGTAGGCGCTCATCAGCTCGCGCGCGACCTTCCAGCTGCCGCCGTCGGCCGGCGGCCCGGGCGCCTCGCCCGGCAGGGCCTGGCGCATGTCGTCGCGGCGCCAGCCGTTCTCGGGGGTGCGCTCCTCGACCGGGACCGTCGTGTCGAAGTTGACGGACCGCTGCTCGAGGCCCGAGAGCCTGCGCTCGGTGCGCTCGTCGCTGGGGCCCGACCCGTCGACCTGGTGGCCCGGGGAGTGCACGTGGCGGGTGGTGACGACGATGCCGCCGTGCAGCCGGCCGCCGGCGATCCTCGTGATTCGCTGCAGGACCGAGGTCCACATCAGCAGCTGGACCTCCTTGGAGATGCCCACGTGCGTGTACAGCAGGTTGCTGAGCCGGCTCCCGCTGCGCGCCCAGGACTCGATCACCACCTCGAGGCGGTTGTCGACCGGGTGCACGCGGAACTCGATCTGCCCCGCCTCCAAGTGGCCGTCGAGCGTGACGAGCCGGAACGCGGTCGGCGTGACGGCGACGACGCGGACCGGGCCGTCCCACGGTCCCGGCATCCGGACCACGTACTCGTCCCCGACCTGGAGACGCCCGGGTTCCCCGACCAGCTTCTGAAAGCTGGCGAAGGTCGACGGGGCCATGCGGTCGAGGTCCTCGGTGAGGGTCTGCATCAGCTCGGCGGAGTCCATCAGCGACCCCCGGATCTGCGTGCGGTAGAGGCGGTGCAGCAACGGGCCGACGCCGTCCTCGGTGGTCTGGACCTCGGCGGCGCTCACGCCGTCCGGCAGCGGTGGCGGACGGTCGTGCTCGGCCGAGCCCAGCAGGTCCCAGCGGTGCACCGGGACCGTCTGCCACAGGTACCGCCACATGGTCAGCGCCACGCCGCCCGGCCAGCGGGTCGCGGTGGCCAGGCGCTTGCCCGGGGTCTGCTTGCGCGGCATCCGCTAGCCCCGTCCGCGCGCCAGGCCTGGTGCAGGCCGTAGGAGATACGTCAGGGTGTCGAGCATGATCGTCTCGCTGTTCGGTCGGGTCGGCCTTCGCGGCTGGCACCTGCACACCGCATCGCTGGGGGCGATCGTCGCCTGCATCGCGCTCTGGATGCGGGCGAAGACGGTGGGGGAGGACGAGCGCGGCAACGCCGAGCGTCGCGCGTTGTTCATCGGGCTGTGGCCGCCGACGCTATGGCTCATCGGGGAGAGCCTCGACCGCGACGGGGACGGCTGAGGCGGACCGCACACCTCCCTGGTCTAACCGGAACGGCGTCGCGGGAACCCCCGGCGCCGCGAACGCGGCGCGGCGAGCCGGGCAGGGTCACGGCCCAGCTCGGTGCCGCGACGTCTGGAGCCGCACCGCCTCCGCGAGGATGCGGCCCAGGCCGGGGTCGTCCGTGACAGGGAGCGGGACGACCGCGAGGTCCCGGGGCCGGACCGTCCCGTCCGGTGCGCGGACCGCCCCGGACGCCAGGTGGATGCCGTGGCCGCC
Source organism: Paraconexibacter sp. AEG42_29 (assembly GCF_040581415.1). Classification (NCBI taxonomy): domain Bacteria; kingdom Bacillati; phylum Actinomycetota; class Thermoleophilia; order Solirubrobacterales; family Paraconexibacteraceae; genus Paraconexibacter; species Paraconexibacter sp. AEG42_29. Next base: position 1,193,815 of record NZ_CP114014.1, read on the forward strand.
CACCACCAGCCACGGCTCGGCGATCGTCGCCGCGTCGCCGACGCCCACGCGCGCGAGGAAGATCTCCAGCCCCCGTCGCCGGTAGCGGCCCTGGGGGCCCAGTGGGCCGGTCAGCAGGTCGGTACCCAGCCCGGCGACGTCGATCGCGGTGCGGACGTCGGGATGGGGTGCGGGCCCGGGGTCCACGACGACGCTGCTCCACGTGCCCTTCTCGTTGACGTCGTCCGAGTCCGGCGGCGCGGTCCAGCGCACCCGCGCGCCGGCAGGGCCGATGCCGTCGCCGGCGCCGCCGCGGGTCCAGGTGCCGATGAGCGGCGCCCGCCACTCCTGCGCGCGGAGGATCGCAACGAACTGGTGCTGGGCGACGAGGTGCACCGCTCGAGCATGCCCAGCCGGCGGCAGCGTCACCGCACGCGGCGACGCGTGCGGAGGAAGCGCGGCTTCCCGCCAGGATCCTGCGCGCAGGCCCGGGGCGGATTGCCACGCGGGGGACCGGGGCAAGCGCCGCTCCGTGGTCACCGACGAGGAACTGCGGACACTCGCCGCCGAGCGCCTGGGCCACACGTCGCTGCGGCCCGGTCAGCTCGAGGCCGCGCGGGCGGCGGCCGCCGGACGGGACACCCTATGCGTGATGTCGACCGGCTCCGGGAAGTCCGCCGTCTACCAGCTCGCGGGCCTGGCCCGCGGTGGGCTGACCGTCGTAGTCTCGCCCCTGATCGCCCTCCAGCGCGACCAGCTCGAGGGCGCGATCGACGCGGCCGCGATGCTCAACTCGACGCTGAGGACGGCCGAGCGGGCGGAGCTGCTCGAGTCGGTGGCGGCGGGTGAGGTCGAGGTGCTCCTGCTCGCGCCCGAGCAGCTCACGGACGACGGCGTCCAGGCGGCGCTGCGCGACGGCGGCGCGTCGCTGTTCGTCGTGGACGAGGCGCACTGCGTCTCGCAGTGGGGCCACGAGTTCCGCCCGGACTACCTGCGCCTCGCCCAGGCCGCCGACGCGATCGGCCGCCCGCCGATCCTCGCGCTGACCGCCACGGCCGCGCCGCAGGTCCGCGAGGAGATCGCGGAGATCCTGTCGCTCCAGGACCCCGAGGTCGTCGTGCGCGGGTTCGACCGCCCGAACCTGCACCTCGAGGTCCGCACCTTCCGGGACGCCGACGCCAAACGCGCGGCGGTGGTCGACTTCGCCGTAGAGGCCGCCGGTCCGGGGATCGTCTACTGCGCGACGCAGAAGGCGACGGACGCCGTCGCCGCGGCCCTGCAGGAGCGCGGCGTTGCGGCGGTGGCGTACCACGCGGGTCACAGCGCGGCGCGCCGCGACGAGCGCCAGGCCGCGTTCATGGACCCGGCCGGCGGCGTCCAGGTGATGGTCGCCACGATCGCCTTCGGGATGGGCGTCGACAAGCCCGATGTGCGCTGGGTCGCCCACCACGACGTCTCCGCCTCCGTGGACGCCTACTACCAGGAGGTCGGGCGCGCCGGCCGGCACGGCGATCCCGCCCGCGTCGTCCTGTTCTTCCGCGCCGAGGACCTGGGGCTTCGGCGCTACTTCGCCGCCGGCCGGGTGCGCGGCGCCGAGATCGACCGGGTGGCGCGGGCGCTGGCCGACAAGGACGAGCCCACCGAGCCCGGCGTCCTGGCCGACCGGCTCCACCTGTCCGACACGAAGCTCGCGACGGCCCTGCAGCACTTCGAGCGCCTGGGCTTCGCGGAGGTGCTCGGCGACGGACGCGTGCGGCGGCCGCCCGGCGCGCCGAGCGTCGAGGAGGCGGTTGCCACCGGCCAGTCCGGCGAGGCGCACCGCAAGGCGCTGGACCGGACCCGCGTCGACATGATGCGCGCCTACGCCGAGAGCCGCAGCTGCCGGCGCGCGCTGCTGCTCGGCTACTTCGGCGAGCCCTACGACGCGCCGTGCGGGGCATGCGACGTCTGCGACGCCGACGAGCGGGACGGCACCGCCGTCGCGGCTGCGACCGCGGGGTTCACCACCGGGGACCGCGTGCAGCACAACGCCTGGGGCCACGGCCAGGTCGGCCACGTCGACGACGATCGCCTGACGGTCGTCTTCGACACGGTCGGCTACAAGACGCTCGCAGCGGAGGTCGTCGAGGGCGACCCGGACCTGCTGCGTCCCGTCTGACCGCGCCGGGTCGTCTCCGCGGCGCAGTCCGACCGCAGCCTGGAGCGTCGCCGCGTTCGCGGTCGGTGGACCCGGCCGGCCGCACGCGCGTTTGCGCCAGGACGGCTGGGGCACCCGGTTGGTGTGGCCCGCAACGAGATCCATGTCGATGTCCCGCCGGAGCGCGTGTGGGCGGTCCTCGCGGACGGGCGCAGCTACGGACACTGGGTCGTCGGCTCGAGCGAGATCCGCGATGTCGAGCCCGGGTTTCCGGCGGTCGGGACCGCGTTCCACCACAAGGTCGGCATCGGTCCGCTGAAGGTCGCCGACCACACCAGCGTCCTGGAGAGCGACGCCCCGCACGTGCTGAAGCTGAAGGCCAAGGCGCGCCCGCTCGGGACCGCGCTGGTGTCGCTCGAGCTGCGGCCCCAGAACGGTGGCACCCGCGTGATCATGGTCGAGGACGCGGGTGACAAGCTCACGCAGCTGGTCTTCAACCCCCTGACCCACCTCTTGGTCCGCGGCCGCAACGTCGAGTCGCTCGAGCGGCTGAAGGCGATGGCCGAAGGGCGCGGCCCGTCGCTCCCGGACGCCGCCTCGTCGTAAGCACCCCCCGCCGGGGCGAGCGTCAGGCCGCTTCCGCGCTGCGGCCACCGAGGCGCATGGCCACCCGCCGCGCCTCGTCGACGAACTCAGGCGGATCCAGGACCGTGAGGTCGTGGTCCATGAGCGCGATCCACACGAGGAACGGTCGCGACCAGCCGCCGACCGTGGTGACGATGCAGTGCGCGTCGCCGTCCGGCGTGACGGTCGCGCGGCTCGCGGGGACGCGGCCGGTCAGCTCGGTGAACGGCGCGTGCACGCGCACCCGGCCCGGGACCGGGCTGGCCGTCGTGGTCGACCCGCGGATGGACTGCTTGACGTAGGCCGCCGCATCGCCGCCCGGGACCTCGCGCCGGCGCCCGCGACCGCCGGGCCGCACGCCGCCGGCGATGCGGTCGACGCGGAACGTCCGCCAGTCCTCGCGGTCCAGGTCGTACGCGACCAGGTACCAGCGCCAGCCCGAGTGGACGAGCGCGTTCGGCTCGGTCTCGCGCCGGGTCTCGGCACCGTCCTTCGCGCCGTAGGCGAAGCTCAGGCGCACCCCGTCGCGGCAGGCCGAGGCGATCGTGGCCAGCAGGTCGGGGTCGATCTGGGGACCGTCGACCTGGAACGCCGACGTCGCGCCGGCGAGCGCCTGGACCCGGCGGCGCAGCCGGTCGGGGAGCAGCTGCTCGAGCTTGGCGAGCGCGCGCACGGACGTCTCCTCGATCCCGCCGATCGACCCGGTCGCCGCCGTCCGCAGCCCGATCGCGACGGCGACCGCCTCCTGGTCGTCGAGCAGCAGCGGCGGCAGGTCGGCGCCCGCGCCCAGGCGGTAGCCGCCCGCGACACCGGGCGCCGCCTCGATCGGATACCCGAGTCCCCGCAGCTTGTCGACGTCGCGCCGGATGGTGCGTGAGCCGACCTCGAGCCGGCCCGCGAGCTCGGGACCGCTCCACTCGCGCCGCTGCTGCAGCAGCGAGAGCAACGCGAGGAGGCGGGACGACGTCGGAACGGACATATGGTGATCGTCGCAGGCCTTGCGGTCAAAAGCTGACCGCAAGCGAGCAATTGCGGTCAATACCTGACCGCGAGCCGCGAGAGGATTCCGGACATGGCCACGACGACCGCGCCCAGCCCACCCCCGACAGCACTGCTCAAGGAGCCACCGGCGACGACGGACGAGACGCCGCCGATCCCGCGCCGCGTCTGGCTCGGGTTCCTCGTCGTCATCACGGCGGCGGTCATGGACCTGCTCGACTCGACGATCGCCCAGACGGCCGCGCCCGCGATCCGCGCGGACCTCGGCGGGTCCTACACGAGCATCGAGTGGATCTCCGCGTCCTACACGCTCGCGCTGGCCGTCGGCCTGCTGGTCGGCGGTCGGCTTGGCGACCTGTTCGGCCGGCGCCGCGTCCTGCTGATCGGCATGGCCGGCTTCACGGGCGCCTCCGTGCTCTGCGCCCTCGCGCCGTCGACGGATGCGCTCATCGCTGCCCGCGTGCTGCAGGGCGCGGTCGGCGCGATCATGCTGCCGCAGGGCTTCGGCCTGATCCGCGAGCTCTTCGGGGACGCCGGCCAGCAGAAGGCGTTCGCGGTCTTCGGCCCGGTGATGGGCATGTCCGCCGTGCTCGGCCCGGTCCTCGGCGGCGCGCTCGTCGACCTGGACCTGTTCGGCACCGGCTGGCGGGCGATCTTCCTGGTGAACCTCCCGATCGGCATCGCCGCCATCTGGATGGGCCGCCGGTACCTGCCCGACGTGCCGCCGTCGGCTCCGGGCGGCCGCATCGACCTGCCCAGCATCGGGCTGGCGGGCTTCGGCGTCTTCGCAGTGATCTACCCGCTCATCGAGGGCCGTGAGCTCGGCTGGCCGGCGTGGTCGGTCGCGCTCGTGTTCGCCGGCCTCGGCGTCCTGGCGGCGTTCGGCGTCCGGCAAGGCAAGCTCGCCCGCGGCGGCGACGGCCGCCGCGCCCCGCTCGTGGATCCGTCGATCCTGCGGCGCCGCGCCTACGTCGGCGGCCTGGTGCTCGTCGTCTGCTTCATCGGCGCGATGGGCGGGATGATCCTGGCGCTCAACGTGATGCTGCAGGCCGGGCTCGGGTTCACGCCGCTGGAGTGCGGCGTCGCCACGATCGCCATCCCGCTCACGGCGATCCTCGGCTCGATCACCTCGTCCGTCCTGCTCGAGCGTCTCGGCCGGACCACGATCCACATCGGGACGGCGACGATGGCGACCGGCCTGGTGCTGGTCGACCTCGTCCTGCGCGACGCGGGCGCGGACCTGAGCGCCTGGTCGCTCGCGGCACCGCTGGCGCTGACGGGCTTCGGCATGGGGATGGTCTTCGTCCCGATGTTCGACGTGATCCTGGCCGGGGTGCTGCCCACCCAGCTCGGCTCGGCCTCGGGCCTCCTCGAGTCGGTGCAGCAGTTCGGCATGTCGCTCGGGATCGCGGTGGTCGGGACCGTCCTGTTCGACGTGGTCGGCGACGGCACGTCCGCGGCGGTCTTCGTCCGGGCCGCCGACCACGCGCTGCTGGTGGCGGTCGGCTTTCTGGTGGCGGCGTTCACCGTCACGTGGTGGCTCCCGCGGCACGCCCGCGAGCAGGGCTGAGCGTCGGGGGCGGCACCGGTGGGTCGTCCTGCGGGCGGCCCACCAGGTGCGGCTGGACGTGGGGCGCGGCCCGGACGAAGATGCGGGCATGGCCATCACCACGCACTGGTACCTGCCGACGACCGGCGACGCCCGGTCGATCCTCGGATCGCTGCGCGTCATGGGTCGCCACGATCGCCGGCCCGACGACGAGCCGGGCGCCCGCCCGCCGTCGATCGACTACCTCGCGCAGATCGCCCGTGCGGCCGAGGACATGGGCTTCGACGCCGCCCTGACGCCGACCGGGACCTGGTGCGACGACGCGTGGATCACGACCGCGGCGCTCACGGCGATGACCACGAAGCTGCGGTACCTCGTCGCGCTCCGCCCGGGCCTCGCCTCGCCGACGCTCGTCGCGCAGCAGGCCGCGACCTACCAGCGCATCTCCGGCGGCCGGCTGCTGCTCAACACGGTCATCGGCGGCGACGACCCTGAGCAGCAGCGGTTCGGCGACTACCTCGGCAAGGACGAGCGCTACGTCCGCGGCGAGGAATGGCTCGAGGCCTTCCGCGGCGCGTGGACGGGCGAGCCGTTCTCCATGGACGGCGAGTACGTCAAGGTCACGGGCGCCTTCGTCGTCAACCCGCCGGCGTTCCCCGAGATCTACCTGGGGGGCGCGTCACCCGCCGCGCTGCGCTGCGCCGCGCGGCAGGCCGACGTCTTCCTCCACTGGGGCGAGCCGCCCGAGGCCATCGCGAGGCAGATCGACAGCGTCAAGGAGCTCAGCGCGCAGATCCGCGAACAGCCCGACCCGCTGCGCTTCGGCATCCGGCTGCAGGTCATCGCGCGCCCCACCGCCGACGAGGCGTGGGCGGCTGCCGAGTGCTGGCTCGACGGGGCGGACGACGACGTCGTCGACGGCATGCAGGCAGCGCTCGGGAGCGCGGTGTCCGAAGGCCAGAAGCGCCAGCTCGCGCTGCACGGCGGCAGCCGGGACAACCTCGTGGTCTCGCCGAACCTGTGGGCGGGGCCGGGCCTGCTGCGCCCGGGATCGGGGACGGCGCTGGTGGGCAGCTACGAGGACATCGCCGACCGGCTCGCCGAGTACCACGACCTCGGCGTCACCGAGTTCATCCTCTCGGGCTACCCGCACCTGGAGGAGGCGTACTGGGTGGGTGAGGGCGTGCACCCGGTCCTGCGCGAACGCGGGCTCCTGGCCGAGCCAGGGTCGCTGCACGCGGTGGCGTAGCGTCTAGGACCCGGCCGGCCGGAACGGGCCGGCCTCGCTCGACGCGATCTTCGCGTGGGCGGCCGCGATGCTGTCGACGACGTTGAGGGTCTGGGTGAGCGCGCTCAGCTCCATCAGGCGCAGGACCGGTCCGGGGCTGCAGACCGTGACGAGGAAGCGGCCCGCGGTCACCCGTCGACGGGTGGCGTTGAGCAGGATCGAGAGGGCGGTCGAGTCGGCGAACGTCACGCCCCGCAGGTCGACGATCAGGTCGGTGATCGGCTCGTCGGCCTGCTGCGCGAGCGCGGTCTTGAAGGTCTCGGCGGTGGCGACGTCGAGCGCGCCGCGGAACGCGACCACGCGATGCGGGCCCGGGAGCTCGTCGGCGGTGACGAGCGAGAGGTGGGGCCGGTCGGTCATGGCCTAGGGGCTCCGTGGTCGGTCGCGAACCAGACGCAGGTCGGATCGGCGCGCGCGCCCCAGTCGGAGGCGACGGCGTCGATGAGCTGGAGGCCGCGCCCGCCACGGTCGTCGGGGGTGCGTCCGGCGATCATCGCCCCGGTGCCGTCGTCGCGCACCTCGACGCGAACGCCCGTCGCGGTGCGCGCCGCCAGGACGTGGATTTGGCCGCCGGCCGGACCGTGCCGCACGCTGTTGGTGACGAGCTCGCTGAGGCCGAGCGCGAGGTCGGCGTGCTGGTCGGGCGTGAGGAAGTGACCCCAGGCGGCAAGCGCGCTGCGTGCGTCCCCGGGCGAATCGGGGTCGGCGGCCAGCGTCAGACGCAGGTCGCCGTGATCGTTTGCGGGAACGGTGGGGGCCATGGTCAAGCGGGGTGGTAGGCGGTGAGGATGGCAACATCGTCGTCGAAGCGCCCACTCGAGTCGAGCGCGGCCTCCAGCAGCACGTCGCCGAGGCGACCGTGCGGGACGGCCACGTCGCCGCAGCGCGTCGCGAGGCGCTCGAGCGACACCAGCAGGTCCTCGTCCCGCCGCTCGACGAGCCCGTCGGTGTAGAGGACGAGCTGCGACCCCCGGGGAAAGGCCGCGACCGCTTCCGCGCGGCGGTGCGGACCGAACCCGAGCGGCGGCGACAGCGCGTCGCGCAGGGCGTCGACCGTCCCGTCCGCGTGGCGCAGCAGCGCCGGGAGGTGGCCCGCGCTGGCGTACCGCATCCGGGCAGCAGCGGGGTCGACGAGCAGGTAGAGGACGGTGACCATCGTCCGGAGCCCGGCCACGAACGGGTCCAGCCGGCCCAGCAGCTCACCCGGCTCGCGGTGGTTCAGCGCCAGCGCGTGCATCGCGCTGCGGACCTGGCCCATCGTCACGGCGGCCTGCAGCCCCTTGCCGGCCACGTCCCCGATGCACAGCCCGACACAGCCGTCGGGGAAGGTGATCGCGTCGTACCAGTCGCCGCCGACCGCCCCGTCCGCGGCCTGCGGGTGGTAGTGGGCCACGAGGGTCAGCGCGCCCTCCGGCAGCGTGCTGGGCAGCATCGAGCGCTGGAAGGTCTCGGCGATGCGCCGCTCGCGGCGGACGGTCTCGCCGTGGGCGATGACGGCGGCCGCGCGGTCCCCGATCGCAGCGAGCAGCGCAACGTGCTCCGGCGCGAACGAGCCGGTCCGGTCGGCGCCGACGTGCAGGACGCCGACCACCTGGCCGGCGACGCGGAGCGGCACCACGACCAGCGACCGGTCCGGGCGGCTGGGTGCGGCGGTGACGCGCTCGTCGCGCGCGACGTCGTCGACCACGATGGCGCGGCCCGTGCGGGCGCACTCGCCGCTCACGCCCGCGTCGATGGGCTGCCGCCAGCCGATGAAGTCGGACCCCTCGACGCCGAGCCGGTGGACGATCGTCAGGTGGCGCCCGTCGGGCTCCAGGAGCAGCAGCGTGCTGCGCTGGCCGCCGACGAGCTCGCGCGCCTGCTCCAGCAGGGCGACCATGCCGCCCTGCGATCCGGTGTCCTCGATCGCGGCGACCGTGATCCGCTCGAGCGTCTCGAGCCGGCGGACGGCGCGCTCGGCCTGGTCCTTGGCGTCCTCGAGCTCCTGCTGACGATCGCTCAGCTGACGCTGGACCGCGATGAGCGCGTGGTTCATCGCGAGCAGCTGCACGACGCGCTGCTCGTGCTGGCGGTCCGGCGGCTCGGCGACGACGAGCAGCCCCGCCTCGCTGTGGCGCACGTGGACCACCCGTTCCACCAGCTCCGCGTCGGGTGCGCCACTTGCGAGCGCGAGGGTCGCCGTCGCCCAGTCCTGGTCGGCCGCCTGCCCGGCCAGCGCGAGGAACGCCGCGCGCTGGGGTCGGCATACGAGGTCCGCGAACCGGGACCCGGTGAGCTCGCGGCCGGCGAAGGCCTGCAGTCCGACGCTCGCCGAGACGACGGTGCCCTCCGGGGCGAGGACCGCCGCCCAGAGCGCCTCCGAGCGCTCGAAGAACGCCTCGAGCGCGCGCAGGTCCGCGAGCTGCCGGATCACCCCGCTCACCGGCTCCGGGTGACCGCGCCGAGCTGCTGCAGGAGCTGCGCCGGGTCGGCGGCGTAGAGGTCGGCGCCGACGTGGGCAACGGCTTCGCGCCCATCCGCGTAGCCCTGCCCGCCGACCACCATGAGCGGCGGCCGCTCGAGCTCGTCCAGGGCCTGGCGGACCGTTGCGACCGCGTCCAGCTGCTCGGGGCGTGACGTCGACACCGCGACGACCAGCGCGCCGTGGGCGGCGGCGACGGAGGCGAACGCCTCGGCCGGCGCGGCGGGGCCGAGGTCCAGCACCCGCCAGCCGGCGGCCTGCAGGAAGTCGCCGACCATCCGCGCGCCGAGGCCGTGGAAGTCGTCGGGGCCGGAGCCGAGCACGGCGACCGGGCGCGCGGCGACCGCCGGGACACGGGGCAGGCGGCCCGACAGCGACGCGAGGACGCCGGCCGTGATCGCGGTCGCCAGGTGCTCGTCGCCGATGCTGATCTTGGCCTGCTCCCAGAGCGTCCCCAGCTGGCGCATGACCGGGGTGAGGACGTCGAGGTACGTCGTGGCGACGGGGAGTCCGCGGGCGATCCCGTCGTCGATCGCGCGCTGCGCACGGCCGGCGTCCGCGTCCAGGAGGGCCGCCAGGTACCTGGAGCGCGTGAGGAGGAGATCGTCGGTGGCCGTCGCCGGGGAGTCGGGCATGCGGACCGTCAGGCGTGGCTGGTCACGGGAGGAACGGGAGGGTGGTGGTGAGGCCGGCGAGCTCGAACACCCGCCAGATGCGTGGGTGGCCGTGCAGGATGGTCAGGCGCTGGTCGCTGAGAGCGATGCGCTGGTGCAGCTGGATCAGGGCGTTGACGCCGCTCGAGTCGACGAACGTGAGGCCCCCGAGGTCGACGACGATCTCGGGCACGTCGCTGCGCTCGGCCACGTCCAGGACCTCCTGCAGCTCCGGGAGCGCTGCGAGGTCGAGCTCGCCGTGGACGGCGACGACGAACGCACGCTGTCCCTCGCGCGTCTCGATCCGGAAGCGTGGCGACCGCACGGGGAGCCCGTCGTCGGGACATCGCGTGTCGGCAGGACCGTCCACTTCCACACCCCAGTATCGATTCGAGAGCAGGCGACGCGGTCCGTGGGGTCCACCGCTGAGAGTGGGCCCGGCCCGCGAAGGTCCCGACTGGGCGGCCGCCTCCGGTCAGAAGGCAGCGACACCGACAAACCTACACCTCGTGCCGGGTTCTGGCACGTGGCGCGTCAGAACGCTCCGGATCTGCGGGTCGCGTCCTCGGCGGCGATGGCCGGCCGCCCGCCGGCCATCGCTGCCGGGTGGTTCAGGCGGCAGCCCCGCGGACGGTCGCCGTCCCCAGCAGCAGCCCCGGAGTGAAGGCCGTGGTGCCGAAGGCCTGGTTCAGCGCGCCCGCGGCGGCGGCTGTGAGCTTCGCCTGGACGTTGCCGACCGTCACCGTGCGGCCCGCGATCGCGACCTGCGGAGCCGAGAGGTCGAGGTCGAGGACCTCCACCCGGTCCGCTCCGCCGTTCACCTTGGCGGCGAGCGTCTTCCTGGTCGTGTCGACGAGGAAGTCCGTGAGCGTGATGGTGGTCGCGCCCTTGGTCAGGGTGATGCCGCCGCTGTGGCCGACGGTGCCCGCGAGGCTCGTCGCGTTGACGACGCCGCCGGTGATCGGGAAGGCGAGCGAGCCGTCCGTGTTCGTGGTCGTGCCGGGCGCGAGGCCGGGGGCGACGCCGAGGGAGGTCAGCGCGGCGACAGCGCCCGAGTCCAGGGCGAGGTCCGTCCGGCCGCCGGCGAAGGCGACCTCGGTGGGCTGGGTCCTCACGGTCAGCGTGCCGAGCTTGAGCTTCGGCTTGAACGCCTTGACCCCGAACGCCTTGTTCAGCGCGGCGGCGCCGGCGCTCGTGAGGTGCAGCGCGATGTTCGAGGCGTTCGTCGCGAGCCCGGAGCGGGTGACCTTCGCCTTCCCGACGACCGGGAGGAGCAGCTTCGCGCGCGCACCGCCGTTGACCTTGCTCGTCAGGGTCGACGCCTTCCCGATGATCACGTTGTAGTCGCTCAGCGTGACCTTGACCCGGCCGGCGCTCAGGCTGATGCCCCCGGAGTGGGTGATCAGCCCGGCCGCGCTGGCGGGGTCGATCCGCCCGCCGGTGATCGGGAAGGTGATCCCGGCGGTGCCGGCCTTCGCCTTGCCGGTCGGCGCGACCTTCACGCCGAGGCTCTTGAGCGCCTTCGCCGCCGAGGCGTCCAGCTTGAGCGTGGTCCCGCCCTTCGGAGCGAGCCGCACGGGTGCAGCGGACGCCGGTGCGGCGGCGACCGCGACGGCGACGGCCGCGCCGGTGGCGACGAGGACGCGGCGGGTGTTGGGGATGCTGGGCTTCATGCGGGTGGGACCTCCGATTCGGGGTGGGACTCCGAGGGCATCCGAGACCACGGTGGCGATCGGTTGGGTCGAACGCGCCAGAACCGAACGGCGGTGAGCCACGTACCCCATGGGTGAGATGTCCGCGCCGGAGCTCATGCACGACGTCGGGACGCGCATGGCGGTGAACCCCGGGCGCGCTGCGCCGTCCCGGGACGAGCAGCGCGTGGCGCGCGGGCTGGTGGGCGGCGACCCCGAGGCGCTGCGTGCCCTGCACGAGCGCTTCGCGGGCGTGGTCTTCGGCTACCTGCTGAGCACGCTCGGCAACCGCGCGACCGCCGAGGACGTGTGCCAGCAGGTCTTCACGGAGGTGTGGACGCGCGGGTCGAGCTACGACGCCGAGCGGGCGTCGCTGCTGACCTGGGTCATGACGATCACGCGCTCACGGGCGATCGACGAGCTGCGCCGGCGGCGACCCGAGCCGCACGCCCCGGAGTCCGCGGCCGCGCTCGCCGACGCCGCCGAGCCCGGGTCCGCGTCGGCTGGGGTCCCCGACGACATCGATGGCCTGCTGGCCCGCTGGGAGATGGCCCACCTCCTGGATCGCGTGGACCAGGACGACGCGCTCCTGCTGCGCCTGCGGTTCTACGCCGAGCTCAGCCAGACCGAGATCGCCGACCGCACCGGTCTGCCGCTCGGCACCGTGAAGACCCGCATGGTGCGCGGGCTGGAGCGGATGCGCGACCTGATGGCTGCCGACGAGCCGCGCATCGCCGGTCCCGGCGTGGCTCGGCGCACGTCGCTCGAGGTGGCGTCATGAACCCCGGCGTTCGTCCGGTCGACGTCGTGCTCGGGGGCCTCGACGCCGACCAGGTGGCCCGGGCCGAGCAGCTGATCAGGGAGGACCCGGCCTTCCGCGCCGAGGTCGAGCGGCTGCGCCTGGCGGGCGTGGCCATCGCACGGGCCGGCAGCGTGGGCGACGTGCCCGACCCCCCGGCGCTGCGGATGGACGCCGCACTCGCGGCACGGCCCGCCTGGGACGGCGTGGCCGCCGGTGAGGCCGCGCCGCCCACCGCGGCGGCCCCGCTGCGGCAGCCGCGCGGCGTCCGCGCGTGGGCCACGCGGCCGATCACGCTCCGCCGGGGCGTCGCCGCGCTCGCGTCGGCGGTGCTGCTCACCGCCGGGGCCGGGGGCGCGGTCGTGCTCACGGGCGATCCGGCACCGGGGGACGAGATCGTGGCCGGGCCCGGCGCGGCCCCCGTCGTGCTCCTGCGCGCGTTCGACGGCTTCGCCGGGGCGGGGCGCGTGTCCGTGCGGCTCCCTGCGACCGCCGGGCGTCCCGCGGTCCTCGTCGCCGACGGCCTCGCCCCGAGCCCGTCGGGCCACTACTACGAGCTCTGGCTGATGAGCGACGGCACCCGTCTCGCGTCGCTGGGAAGCTTCCGGGTGGGGGCGGGGGGCCACGTCGAGGTGCGCTTCCCGGTCGGCGTCGACCCGCAGGCCTACCGGTACCTCGACATCTCCCTCGAGGCGGACGACGGCGACCCGGCCCACTCCGCGCGCTCGGTGCTCCGCTCGCGGCCGTTGTCCTAGCCGTCGCCGCCGAGCGAGCCCTGCCGCGCCGGGGCCGGAGGCCAAGCGGCCGCGGGTGGACCGCCCCTCGGAGCCCACGTACCCTTCGCCGCATGCGTGGTCAGAGAGCGAACGTCGAGTCGCCGGCCCTTGCGCTCGCTGCGGCTCCCTGGGGACGGCGCGCGCTCGCGCTCGGGGTGGACGGGCTGCTGTACGCCATCGTCACGGTGCTCGCGTTCGTGGTGACGATCATCGTGCTCGCGAACGGGTCCAGCGACGAGGACGCAGCCGGGACGGGCCTCACCGCGCTGCTGGTGTTCGCGGTGACCTATCCGTGGCTGCTGCTGGGGCTCTGGGGCGGCCGGACCGTCGGCCGGCGGGTCGCGGGGGTCCGCGTGGTCGGTCACGACGGGCGGCCGGTCGGCATCGGCCGGGCGTTCGTGCGCGAGGTGCTGGTCAAGGGCGTCTTCGGCGTGTTGGTCCTGCCGCTGCTCGCCAGCGTCCTGTGGCCGCTGCGCGACCCGCACCAGCGTGCGCTCCACGACCTCGTCGCCGGGACGCGGGTGGTCCGGGACCGGTCCTGAAACGCCGGCCCGCGGACGAAAGGGGGGAACCCCCGATGGCACCGCGGACCCCCGGCGCGAAGCTCGGACCATGTTCTCCACCTCCAGCCCCGTCCGCTCCGCCGCCATCCTGACCGCGCTCGTCGGCGCCGCGCTGCCGGCCGTCGCCGTCCCGGCCGCGTCCGCCGCCACCCGCACGGAGGCGACCTACGCCGTCACGCTCAAGGCGCAGATGACCGAGCGGTGGCAGTACCGCTACGACTCCACCGACGACTGCAAGCTGACCGGCGACATGTGCACCAAGACGATCGTCGGCAGTGGCGCGGCGTCCGCGCAGCTGCGCACGCGCAGCCCCCAGGACGTCTGGGTCCTGCGCGGCAGTGGAGGCCGTCCGCCCGCGCTGAACACCGGGACCGACGGCCTGCAGATCACGGGGTCGACGGTCCGGTCCGGCAGCCTGACGACGACCTACGGCGGACCGTGGCAGGCGGCGAACCGCGACGTGACGCGCCCGACGTCCGGCTGCGGGCGCAGGGACGTCCGGGCCTCGACCGGCCTCGCGTGGGCCGGCCGCTCCGGCCTGCAGACCTCGCTGTCCGTGGGCGAGGGCTCCGGCGCCTGCCCGTCCGGGCCGGGTCCCGCGCCGGACTGGAAGAACGACGAGGCGCCGAGCCTGTCGGCCGTCGTCGCCGCCGTCTCGCCGTCCAAGTTCCTGAAGACCAGGCAGTTCACGATCCGCGGGACGAAGACGTTCACCGCGACCTACCCGACGTCGCAGGGCAGCAGCAAGCTCGGCCGCTACAGCGAGGGCGGCGACCACACGGTCCGCTGGACGTGGGAGGCGACGTTCCGGCTGAAGCCGGGACGCCGCGGCTGAGCGGTCCCGGCCTGTCGTGTGGCGCGCGGCGCTATCCGCGACCGCGGGTCGCCACCCGAGGGTCTGGCGCGGTGAGGCAGCGCGGGACCCGGACGGTCCGCCGGAACGGCGCGTGCCCCGGCGAGGACCGGCCGCGCAGGCGGACGGTCAACGTCTGCGGCCGCCCGCCGGGGAGGCGGACGAGGACCGCGGTCGGCCCTGCCCGGCGGACGCGCGCCGACCGTCCGCCGATGGCCGCGGTGACCGAGCGCGCTCGCGACGGGACGCGCAGCCGGACGACCCGCGCAGTGCAGGTGGGCGCCACCGGCGCCAGGACGGCAAGGTCGACGGCCTCGCCGAGCCGGCGGTAGCCCGCGGGGTTCAGGTGGATCCCGTCGGGGTCGTCGTAGCGCGGGTCACGACGGCCGTCGGCGGTGCTCACCGCGCGCTCGAAGTCGACGTGGTGCTCGAACGTGCCGCTTGTCCGGATCCAGTCGTTCAGTCGCAGCCGGTCGGCCTTCGCAGCGGCGGTGTAGTGCAGGTCATCCCGCACGTTGAGCGTGGCGGCGATCACGTCGAGGCCGCGGCCCCGGGCGCGGTCCGCCAGGCCGCGCAGGGCGCCGCGGAGCTGCGCGAACGTGCAGCCGTTGGCCAGGTCGTTCGTCCCGGCGAATAGGAACACGGTCCGGACGCCGGAGACGTCCAGGACATCGCGATCGAACCGGTCGACCCCGTCCGGGCCGTCGGCGCCGAGGCCCACACCGCAGTCGACGCTGTTGCCGGAGAGCCCGGCGTTGACCACGGACCTGTCGATGCCCGCTGCCTGCAGCCGCGCCGCCAAGACGTCGGTCCAGCGGTCGTGCCCGTCGAAGGTGCTGCCCAGGCCGTCCGACAGCGAGTCGCCGAGGACGACCACCGCGCCCGCGTCGGCCGCGCTCAGGACGTCGACGCGATCGACGACCACGACCGACGTGACCCCGGCGGTGAAGGCCGCGCCGGAGTCGTCCGCGGTGGCGTTCCCGTACCCGCTGCGGGTGAGGTAGTTGGTGCGGAACGCCTGGGCGTGCACGCTCGGGGTGAGGGCAGGCCCGGGCAGGTACACGCTGACCGCGACGTCCTGGCCGGCGGCGATCGGCAGGTCGGCGCCGTCGCTCACGACCGTCGCGCCGGGCGCGACGGTCACCCCGGGCCGGCCCCCGAAGAGCAGGCTGCGGGAGGACCCGGGACGCGTCGCAGCGCCCGTGCCGCCGATCGCAGCCGTGACCGCGCCGATCCGCAGGGGCGACGCGCTGCCGACGTTGCTCAGCCGGACGCGGACCGCCGTCCCGCCCGATGTCGTCCGCGCGAGCATCCGCAGCGTGCGGTCGCTCCCCGGGGCCGCGAGCAGGAAGTCGGCATCGGTGTTGTAGGTCTGCGGGAAGGCCGCAGCGGTGGGCGCTGCCCAGGTTGTCACCCAGTGCGGCGCGGCGGCCGCCGCCCCGGGCGCGGATGTCGCCGCCGCGACAACGACCCACAGCACCAGCGCGCGCCGCAGGCTCCGGATCTTCATCGCGGCAGCCGGACCGTCGCGCGGCCCCGGTCGAAGGTGTCGCCCGCGGTGGCCACCACTGCCCGAACCCCACGCTTCACTGCGCGCGGCAGGCGGACTGTCGCGACCCCGGCAGCGTTCGTCCGGGTGCGCCGCCCGGCGAGGAGGACCCGGGCGCCCCGGACGGGGCGGCTGTCCCCCAGGATCGTCGCCCGCACGGTGACGCGCACCCGCAGCGTGCCGGTCCGGCGCGCGCCGACCTCCAGGCGGGACGGCCGGACGAAGCTCTCCGGGCACGCAGCGGCAGCGGCGAGGCGCGTGACGCGCCGTCCACCGAACGCCGTGTCGACCGTGCCGGACAAGGTGGTCGGGGGCTCGGTCACCGGCGGAGCCGGTATCCGCTGGGAGAACGCGACGGCGACACGGTGATGGCCGGCCGGCCGGCCGCCCGCGTCGGTGGCGGTGACGTCGGCCGCGTAGCGGATGCCCAAGCGGGCGGCGCTGCCCGTCACGTCCTCGGTCCCGTCGAGGAAGGTCACCCCGTCGTCGCTGTAGCGCGAGTACGTGACACGCCCGACGATCGCTGCCACGTTCCCGCCGCGGACGATCGTCGCCGTCCCGCCGCGCGGTCCGTCGACCGTGGTGATGCCCGGCAGGCCGAACGCGCCGCGGTAGGCCTGCGGCGCCGGTGCCCACGCGCCCACGACCGTTTTCACCGTCGCCGCCGGAGCGCTCGGACGCCGGTCGAGGCGCGCGACGAGCAGCCGGTTCGGCGCCGTGCCCTTCTGCCGGACGTACGAATTGGACCCGGCCGGAACGGGCCTGAGCTGCCGCTCCTGCACGAGCACGCGCGTGCTGTCCGGGCTCCAGAAGGCGACGCCCGCGAGGTTGTTGCCCACGATGTCGTCCCCGCCACGGTAGGGCGCGAGGGGCTGGCCCGCCAGGGTGCCGCCGGCGTCGCCGGACCCGGCCAGCAGCCACGGCTGCAGGTCGCACGCGAACCCGGCCTTGCTCGAGACGTAGTGGATCGCCACCGCCGCGCCGAGCGGGTAGGTCAGGAACGGCCGCGTCGGGAAGATCCCGAACGGCGTCAGGCGGTCCATGCCGCGCCACGACGCCGCGATCAGCGCGCGGCCGTCGGGCGACTGCGCGCCGTCCTCGTCCCAGTCGGCGTCGGCTGTGAGCCGGGTCGTCCGGCCGGTGGCGAGGTCGAGCTTGAACATGTCCGCGTTCCCGCCCTCGCGCTCGCCGACGATGATCGCCGCCGCGCCCCCGTCCGCGAACGACTTCAGCTCGAACAGCTGGCTGCCGTTGGCCCAGCGCTCGGCGCTGCGATCCAGCAGCGACGTGGCAGGGGTCGGGTTGACCACCCGGGGGTCGGTGACGACGTAGCGGTCCGCAGCCCGGCGCAGACCGGCGACGAGCATCACCAGCTGGTCGGGCCGCGTGTTCGTGTATCCCAGGTGCTCGCCGTCGGGTGCGAGGTGATAGGTCCGGCGGCCGAGCCCGGGGTTGCCGCTGAGCGTGCTGTCGTCCGCCGACAGGTCGACCGGGAGGTAGGCGTGCTCCGCGCAGTCCACCAGCGACGGCCGGCACTCCAGGACGGAGGCGACGTCGCCGAGCTCGTTCGCGAGGAACATGCGGCGGTTGTCGGGGAAGACGTAGCTGAAAGCGCCGATGATGCCCGGGCGGTCGTCGAAGCCGCACGTCACGCAGCGCAGGTTTCGCCCGTCCGCCGTGGCCATCCACTCGCGCCCGCCGTTGTAGTCGTGGAAGAGGATGTGCCTGCCGTCGGGTGACCAGGTCGGTGCCCACGGCATCACGCCGGCCGGGGTCGCGATCCGCTCGTGGGCGATCGGCTCGAACGGCGGCGGCGCCGCCTGCCCGGTGGCCGGCCACGC
This sequence comes from Paraconexibacter sp. AEG42_29, assembly GCF_040581415.1. Lineage (NCBI taxonomy): Bacteria > Bacillati > Actinomycetota > Thermoleophilia > Solirubrobacterales > Paraconexibacteraceae > Paraconexibacter > Paraconexibacter sp. AEG42_29. The sequence goes on from NZ_CP114014.1 coordinate 1,211,577, forward strand.
GGCGGCAAGCGCCAGTGCGGCGCCCGCCACCGTCAGCGCCTGCCGGCGCATCGCACTCCCCGTCGACCCGAACACGCGCTGACCCCTCCGTCGTCCCGACCACCTCCGTGGCGATCACTTGCCTTGAAGGTAAACCATACTTGGCGGTATAGTCAAACCATGAGCACGGGCGAGGCCGATGTGACCGATGGGCGCCGCCGTCGCCGAGTCACCGACGAGCAGATCCTCGACGCGGCGGTCGCGGAGTTCGCCGCCCGTGGGCACGCCGGCGCCAGCATGGCTGCGGTGGCGGCCAGAGCCGGGACCACCAAGCCGACCCTGTACGCGAACTTCGGCTCGAAGGACGGGCTCTACGTGGCGGCCGTCGCGGCCGAGACCGAACGCCTGCGGGCGGCCCTGCTGAGCACCTACGCAGGCACGGAGGGTGACCCGGTCCGCGCGCAGTTGCACGCCGGGACGCTCGCGATCTTCGGCTACGCCGCCGCGCGCCCGGACGGCTTCGAGCTGCTCTTCGGCGCCGCCCCCGGGCTCCCGACCGGGTCACCCGTGACGCGTGACGCCTACGAGGACGTCGTCGCGGCGATCGCAGGGATGGTGCGCGGCCGACTGGCCGACGGGGACGACGGCGACCCGCGCCACGCGCGCTTCGTGGCGGCGATGCTCGTCGGGCTGCTGCATGCGGCCGCTCGGACGGCGGTCACGGACGGGCTCGACCACGAGGCGGCCGCGGCCGTCGCGCAGTCGCTCGTGCTGGACGGCCTGAGTGGCCTCGACGCCTCTCCGCTCGGTGACCCCGTGCTCAGGCGCCGAGGGCGCGCGCGATGACCATCTGCTGGACCTCGTCGGTCCCCTCGCCGATCGTGAGGATCTTCGCGTCGCGGTACATGCGGCACACCGGGTACTCCTCGATGTAGCCGTAGCCGCCGTGGATCTGCACGGCCTCCTCGGCGGCGCGCACCGCGAGGCGGCCGGTCTTCAGCTTCGCCTGCGCGGCGGTGAGGGTGAAGTTGCGGCCCTCGTCCTTCTCCCAGGCTGCCTTGTAGGTCAGCAGCCGGGCGGCCTCGATCTCGGTTGCCATGTCCGCGAGCTTGCTCTGGATCGCCTGGAACTTGGAGATCGACTGGCCGAACGCCTGGCGCTCCTTCGCGTACTTCAGCGCCTCGTCCAGCGCGCCCTGGGCGAGGCCGACGCCCATCGCGGCCACGCCGATGCGGCCGATGTCCAGGATGTGGAGGAACTGCTTGAAGCCGGCACCGCGCGGGCCGAGGAGGTTCTCCTCGGGGACCTGGCACTCGGTGAAGCTCAGCGGCCGCGTGTCGGACGCGTTCCAGCCCATCTTGCGGTACGCGGTCCCGATCTCGTAGCCGTCGGTGCCGTTCTCCACGATCAGGTTGGAGACCTCCTTGTTCCCGCGCTCGTCGGTCCCCGTCACGGCGGTGATCGCGACGTGGCCGGAGATGTCGGTCCCGGCGTTGGTGATGAACTGCTTCGCGCCGTCGATGGTCCACGTCCCGCCGTCGAGCGTCGCGCGCGTCTTGACGTTGCCCGCGTCCGACCCGGCCTCGGGCTCGGTCAGCCCGAACGCCCCGAGCTTGCGGCCGGCGCAGAGGTCGGGCATGAGCCGCTGCTTCTGGTCCTCGCTGCCGAACAGGTAGACCGGCTGCGTGCCGAGCGAGGTATGGGCGCAGAGGGTGATCGCGACGCTCGAATCGATCCGGGTGAGCTCCTCCACCGCGATCGCGTACTGCAAGGAGGTGCCGCCGGCGCCGCCGACCTCCTCGGGGAACGGGATCCCCATCCAGCCGAGCTCGCCCATCTTGGCGACGATCTCGTACGGGAACGACTTCGTCTGGTCCAGGTGCTCGGCGACCGGGGCTACCTCGCTGCGCGCGAAGTCGCGAACGGACTCCTGGAGCGCCTTGGCCTCATCGGGAAGGTCGAAGAACATGCGGGCCAGCATAACCGAATGACCGTTCAAAGTTCCGAACGGTCATTCGAAGAAGGCGCGGCGGCGTTAGGCGGTCCGGTCGAGGTCCAGCGCCGCGCTGTTGATGCAATAGCGCTGTCCGCCGCGGTCGCGCGGACCGTCGGGGAACACGTGGCCGAGGTGGCCGTCGCAGCTCGCGCAGCGGACCTCGGTGCGGCGCAGGATGATGCCCTCGCGGCGCAGCGCGACGCTGTCGCCTGCGGCCGGGGCGACGAAGCTCGGCCAGCCCGTTCCGGAGTCGAACTTGTCCCCGGACGTGAACAGCTCCGCGTGGCAGCCGGCGCAGCGGTACACACCGGGGTCCTTGCAGTCGTCGTAGGTCCCGGTGAACGGACGCTCGGTCCCGGCCCGGCGCAGCACGCGGTACTGCTCGGGGGTCAGGCGCTCGCGCCACTCGGCGTCGGTGCTCGGCAGGTCGGATCCCATGCCCCCATGGTGGCAGCGTCGCGCACGCGGCCGAGTCGTTTGACGCAACGGCGCGCTCATCGGGCCACGTACCGGTGCATCACGGCGCCACCACCTGTAGAAAGCCGGGCGTGAGCGTCCCCCGCCTGCGTCCCCGTGCCGACCGCCGTAGGCAGGCGTGGTCCTGGGTGTGCGCGACCATCGGGACCGCGGTGGCGGCAGGCGCGCTCGCAGCGCCGGCACGCAGCGCCGCCGACTGCCCGGGGACCGGCGCGGACCCGACGTGCCCGTGGACGGCCGCGACGACCGTCGGCAGCCGCGCCGACGGGACCTTCCGCTTCCCGCAGGCAGTGGCCGCCGACGCCGCCGGCAACGTCTACGTCGGGGACCACTACACCGGCGTCATCCAGGTCTTCACCGCGGAGGGCACGCTGCTGCGCCAGTTCGGTCGCAACGGCACGGGGGACGGCGAGCTCGGCCAGATCGGCGGCATCGCCGTCGACCCGGCGTCAGGCGACGTCTACGTCGTCGACTCCGAGACGGACCGCATCATGCAGTTCGCCGCGGGTGGGACGTTCCGCCGCAGCGTCGGCGGGCGCGGGACGACCGCCGGGACGTTCGACTTCCCGAGCGGGCCGGACGCGGCCTCGCCGGCCGGGGGTGGGATCGCCATCGCGAACGGGGCGGTCTACGTGGCGGACTCCGGCAACGACCGCATCCAGCGGCTGTCGATCACCGCGGCCGCCGGGGGCGTCGACGCAAGCACCGCCGTCGTCCTGCCGATCGTCGGCCTGCTGGTGCCCATGGGGCTCGCCGTCACCCCGGCCGGCGTCTACGTGGCGGACGACGACAACCACCGCCTCATCCTGGCCGACGAGGCCACCGGCGTCGTGAAGGCGGCTACGGCACCGGGTGCCCTCGACTTCCCCTACGGCGTGGCGGTCGACCCCGCCGGCAACGCCTACGTCGCCAACAACAACACCACCAGCGCGAACAACCGCGTGGCGGTCTTCGGGCCGCCGGCGGGCGACGGGACGTTCGGTCCCCCCACGGTGCCGACGACCGGGTGGGGCTCGTTCGGCACCGCGGTCGGCCGCTTCAGCTTCCCGCGCGACATCGCCATCAACCCGGCCAACGGCCAGATCCTCGTGGCGGACACCGCGAACAACCGGATCCAGGCGTTCGACGGCGTCGGCACGCCCGTCGCCCAGTGGGGCGCGTCGGGCCGGGCGCCGGGGCAGTTCACCTCGCCGCAGCGGATGTCCGTGTCGCCGTTCGGGGACCTGCTCGTCGCCGACACGTACGCCTACCGCGCGCAGGTCCTCGGCCTCGACGGCACGTTCGGCCTGGCGACGCGGACGACGATGGTGACGCCGGGCGGCGTCACCGACGACCATCTCCTGGGCGCGGCCGACGCGGCGTACGCGCCGGACGGGACGATCGTCGTGCTCGACACCCGCTCGCCGCGGATCGTGCGCTACGACACGGACGGTCGTCAGGTGGCCGCGTACCCGACGCCGGTGCGCACCACCGCGGCCAGCGTCCGGGGCGGCATCGCCGTCGACGCCGCCGGCAACATCTGGATCAGCGACCCGATCGGCGATCGCCTGCTGCAGTTCGACGCGGGCGGGAGCCAGATCGCGGCCACGGGCTCGTCCGGCAGCGCCCCGGGGCAGTTCGACGACCCGGAGGGCGTGCGGATCGACCCCGAGGGCAACGTCTGGGTGGCGGACGCGGGGAACAACCGCGTGCAGAAGCTCTCCGCGACCGGACAGCCGCTGCTGTCGCTGACCTACCCGGGAACCAGCCCGCCCGACGCGGCGGCGTCGATCGCCCTCGACGGGCAGGGCCACGTCTTCGCCGCGTCGGCCACGCGGCATCGCGTCGTGCAGATGAACGCGACCACGGGCGCGCAGGTCGCGCGCTTCGGCACGCGCGGGACGGCGGCCGGAGAGTTCCTGCGGCCGCTCGGCGTCGCCGTGCAGTGCGACGGGACGCTGGTCGTCGCCGACACGGACAACAACCGCCTGCAGCGCTTCACGCTCGCCGCCGCCCCGGCCAACGCCTGCCGCGAGCGGCCCGCGTCGCCCGTGCCCCCGGACCCGACCGTCCCGACGACGCCGACCGTCCCCGCGACCCCGACGACGCCGGCCCCGCCCGTGACGACCACCCCGACCACGCCGACGACCCCCACCGTGCCGCCGGCGAGCCCGAAGCCGGCGCCGCGGCCGGCCAAGATCGCGCTCCGGATCGGGGCCGCCACCACGAAGACGCTGACGCGCCGCACCATCCGTCTCACGGTCGGCTGCAACGTGCGGTGCGCCCTGACGGTGCGCGGCACGCTGAAGGCGTCGCTCGGCGGGCCGGCCGTGCGCCTCGGCGGCGTCCCGACGACCGCGCTGACGGTGCAGGGCGGCCGCGCGCGGACCGTGACGTTCACCGTGCCGCGCGCGGCGGCGGCCACCCTCGCGCGGCGGCTGACCCGCCGCGGACGCAAGGGCCTGGTCCTCGCGGTGACGGTGCGCGCAACGCGCACCGGGGCGAAGGCGTCGACGCGCAACCAGACGTTCCGGCTCGTGGCCTGAGGGCCGGCCGGGGGCACGCTCGTCGCACCCGGCAGGCGCCTCGAGCGCCTGCACCTACGACGGCCGTGCGCTGCGGGACCGGCGTCGGCTCACCCGCCGTCGGCCGGGACTGCAGACACGGCGGGACGATCGGGGAGCGGGATCGGGTTGCCGAGGGACACCGGCAGCTGCGCCGCCAGCTCCGGCGCCTTGACCCGGACGCGCCAGACGCGGCCGCCGTACTGCGTCCCCAGCAGGAAGAAGTCGTCCAGCGCGACCTCCTTCGTGCTCGTGCCCTGCAGGTTCATGAACCGTGGGTAGGTCAGCCGGCTCGACGTGAAGAAGTCGCAGCCGTCGAAGTCCGGCCCGGACAACTCGACCGGCGCCGACCACCGCACGCCGTCGGGCGACACACGCAGGCGGGTGGCGCTGCGCTCCTCCAGCCGTCCGCTCGCCGCGCGGCAGTCCTGGCCGGCGACCGGTCCCTGGTCGATCGCGACGAAGCCACGCCGCCCGGCCACACGGGCCACCGTCATCACCGTCGACCCCGAGGGGAACAGCTCGGTCGACGCGGCCGCGGGACTGCGCCGGGGCAGCGCCTCCGGGCGGGTCCCCGGTCCGCGCTGCTCCCGGGGCAGCGAGTCGATCCACTCGCCCCGCGACTGCACCCACGTCTTCCAGCCGCGGCCCCGCTGCCCCACCGGTGCGCGGGCCACGCGGAAGCCCTCGCGGACGCCGCCCGGCTCGAGTCCGGAGTCGTAGTAGAACATGTAGAGGTACCCGTCCCCGCCCGTGACGATCGACGGATGGCGGACGCCGTGGCTGAGCCGGAACAGGCCGCCGACGGCCGAGTAGCCCCCGATCGGCCAGACCGCCGGCCCCTGGTCCACCGGCATCGTCAGCCCCCAGTTGCTCGCGGCGTCGACCGGCGCGACGGCGGTGCCGACGAACGTCGAGTAGCCCGCGTCGCAATCGCGGTAGATGCCGGCCGCGTCCGGTCCGCTGAGGCACTTGCCCCGGGGCGGGGCCTCCGCGTCGACCCCGCGGTAGATCGAGTTCGGGTACGTCAGCCCGCTGCGGCGCACGTTCTTGTTCTCGCCGTGGGTCGCGGCGACGAGCGTCGCGGTCCCGCCGACGGCCGGCGTCTGGTCGGCCGAGAAGATGCCGAAGTAGCTGCGCCGGTGGGCGCGGCCGGACGGCATCCGGCCCGGGGGCGACGCGAGGTAGTCGGCGGCGCCCTGCGGCACGCTCCGCCCGGGGGCCTGGCAGTCGACGGGCCGACCGCTGACCGGGGTCATGTCGCCGGGGACGTCGCAGCGGGCGCTGCGCTCGGTCGTCAGGTAGTACGACAGGCGCAGTCCGCCCGGGACGATCTCGGGCGGGATCTCCGTGAAGATGCCGGGCGGCAGGCTGATGGAGACCGGCTCGACGGCGCCCGTGGTCGCCGCGGGGACGGTCGCTGGGAGCGCAGCCGCGAGCAGGCCGGCGGCGAGCGCGCCGAGGGCGAGGCGCCGGACCGGCGACCGAGACGTCATCCCGACGGGCTACCCAGCCGCGGGTCATCGGAAGCCCGCCCCGCACGCCGATGAACGTCCTTTTCCCCGTAGCCGGCTGCGGGGAAAAGGACGTTGATCCGCTGAGGGCGGGTGCCGGGGCGATCAGGGGGTCGTCGGCAGGATGATCGGCTCGGACACGGGGTCCGGGTCTGCGATCGGGTCCGGGTCGGTGACCGGGGTGGTGGGGGTCGGCGTCGGGTCGACCGGGTCGGGCGCCGGGGTGGTGTCGACCGGGATCGGGTCGGGGTCGATCGGGACAGGGGTCGGGGTGACCGGGTCGGGGGTCGGGTCGACCGGGACAGGTGTCGGGGTGATCGGGTCGGGTGTCGGGTCGACGGGGACGGGTGTCGGGGTGATCGGGTCCGGTGTCGGGTCGACGGGGACAGGGGTGGGGTCGACGGGGACGGGTGTCGGGGTGATCGGGTCGGGTGTCGGGTCGACGGGCACGGGGGTGGGGTCGACGGGGACGGGTGTCGGGGTGATCGGGTCGGGTGTCGGGTCGACGGGCACGGGGGTGGGGTCGACGGGGACGGGTGTCGGGGTGATCGGGTCGGGTGTCGGGTCGACGGGGACGGGTGTCGGGGTGATCGGGTCCGGTGTCGGGTCGACGGGGACAGGGGTCGGGTCGACGGGGACGGGGGTGGGGTCGACGGGGACGGGTGTCGGGGTGACCGGGTCCGGTGTCGGATCGACCGGGACGGGCGTCGGGTCCACCGGCACCGGGGTCGGGTCGACCGGCACCGGGGTCGGGTCGACAGGCACCGGCGTGGGAACGACCGGGACCGGAGTCGGGTCGACAGGGACCGGCGTGGGATCCACCGGGACGGGGACCGGCGTCGGGTCGACGGGGACCGGGGTCGGGTCCACCGGGACCGGAGCGGGGGCGGCCGGTACGGGCGCCGGCGCGGCCGGGGTGGGAGCGGCGGCGGCCGGGGGCGTGGCCGCGGGGGTGGTGTCCTTGGGTGGCGCCGTCGCCTTCGGCGTCGTCTTGGCGTCGCTCGACGGCATGCCGCCCTTCGGGAACGCGATGACCACCCGGTCGGCGCCGGATCCGTAGACGTGCCACGGGCGTCCGCCGTGGTCCTCGAGCGCGAACACCTGCCCGTCGCGCACGTTCTTCGAGGTGTTGACGAACATGCCCTCGCGCGAGCCCGACGTGATCCTGGAGTACGCGTGGCCCTTGACCGGCTCGAGCTTCTCCGACGCGTCGGCCAGCTTGCTCTTGAACGAGGACCCGCCGTCGCCACCCTTGGCGGTCGCGCGCAGCTTCGCGTCGGGCGCGGTCGTCGTCGGCTGCGCCTGGCGCCTGATCCGGCTCAGCTCGTCCATGTCCCCCGTAGTCGCCCGGGCTGGCCGTTTCCTGAGCGACCGATCTGCCCCGCCCCGTGCGGCGGCGTGAGAGAGTCCCGGCGTGCCCGAGCTCCCCGTCCCCCGCCGTCCCCGATGAGGGCCGTCGTCTGCACCGACGCCGTCCTCGAGGTCGTCGAGCAGCCCGACCCGACGCCCGGCCGCGGCCAGGTGCGCCTCGAGGTGTCGCGCTGCGGCATCTGCGGGTCCGACCTCCACGCGCGCCACGGCATCGACGAATGGGCCGATATGACGGCGCGCGTGGGCTACCACCGCTTCGGCCGGTCGCACGAGCCGCTGGTCTTCGGCCACGAGCTGTGCGGCACCGTCGCCGGCCACGGCCCGGGGTGCGACGCGAAGGTGCCCGAGGGCACGCCCGTCGTCGCTCTCCCGCTCCTGCGGAGCCCTGAGGGGGTCGACACTCTCGGCCTCTCGGTCCACGCCCCCGGCGCCTACGCCGAGCAGGTCCTGGTCCAGGAGTCGCTGATGCTCCCGGTCCCCAACGGCCTGCCGGTCGACGTCGCCGCGCTCACCGAGCCGATGGCCGTCGCCTGGCACGCGGTCCGTCGCGGAGATGTCGGCAAGCGCGACGTCGCCATCGTCATCGGCTGCGGCCCGGTCGGCCTCGGCGTGATCCTGATGCTGAAGGCGCAGGGCGTGCGCAGCGTCGTCGCCAGCGACTACTCGGCGGACCGGCGCGCGCTTGCGACCGCGTGCGGGGCGGACGTCGTCGTCGACCCGGCCGCCGCGTCGCCCTACACCGCCGTCAGGCGCAAGGGCCACGTGGACGACGTGCCGTCGCTGCTCGAGCTCGCGGTCTCCACGCGGGAGAAGCTCGGCCGGCTCCCGGTCGGCTGGTGGCACGCGTGGCGGCTGATCGACCGGCTCGGCATCGAGCCGGCTCGCCCGGTGATCTTCGAGTGCGTCGGCATGCCCGGCGTCATCGACAGCATCATCGACGGCGCGCCGCTGTTCTCCCGGGTCGTGGTCGTCGGCGTCTGCGTCGGCAAGGACACGATCACGCCCGCGATGGCGATCAACAAGGAGATCGACCTGCGCTTCGTGATCGGCTACTCGCCGCTCGAGTTCCGCGACACGCTGCACATGCTGGCCGACGGCAAGGTCGACCCGCGTCCGCTCATCACGGGCACGGTCGGCCTCGACGGGGTCGACGCGGCCTTCGCGGCGCTCGGCGGGAAGGACGGGTCGATCGTCCACGCGAAGATCCTCATCGACCCGCGCAGCACCCAGGGGCTCGGCGCCCCCGGGCCGGCCGCCTGAGTGCAGCGACCGGCAGGACGCTTCACGGCCGCGCATCGCGGCGGCGCGGGCGAGCCGCTGCTCTGCCTGCACGGCTTCATGGACACCTGGCGGACGTGGGAGCTCGTGCTTCCGCGGCTGGAGCGCCGGCACGACGTGCTCGCCCCGACGCTGCCCGGCCACGCGGGCGGGTCGCCGCTCCCGCCCGACGTCGACGACGACGCGATCGTCGACATGCTCGAGCGGACCCTCGACGAGGCCGGCTGGGCGACCGCGCACATCGCGGGCAACTCGCTCGGCGGCTACCTGGCGCTGCGGCTCGCCGCTCGCGGGCGCGCTCGATCGGTCGTCGCGTTCGCGCCCGCCGGGGGCTGGGCCGTCGGCGACCCGGCCTTCGCTGCCGTGCTGCGCATGCAGGCCGATCTGCACACCCAGACCCGAGCCGCGGCGGCGCAGGCGGTGCTGTCGGCGGGGACGCCCACCGGTCGCCGCGCCGCCACCCGGCTGCTCACGGTCCGGTACGAGCACCTGCCGGAGGACCTCGTCGCCCACCTCACCCTGGGCGTGGCCGCGTGCGACGCCCTCCCCCTGATCGAGGCGGCGCTGCGGACCGGCTACTCGCTCGACGCCGCCGCGGTGGCGTGTCCCGTCCGGGTCGTCTGGGGGACGGACGACGTGCTGCTGCCCTGGCCGTCGACCGCGGTCCGGTTCCGCGAGGACTGGCTCCCGCACGCCGACTGGGTGGAGCTCGACGGCGTCGGTCACGCGCCCCAGCTCGACGTGCCGCTCGAGGCCGCCGAGCTGATCCTCGGCCTCACCGCTGCGTGAGGCCGCCCGTCAGTCGGCGGCGACCGGCTCCAGGACGAAGCTCTCGATCGCGATGTCCGGGTCCAGGTGGTTCGCGCTCATGAAGGCCGCGACCTTGCGGCCGGTGATCCGCTCGACGCCGCTGACGAGCTCCTCGCGCATCGCCTGCTGATACGCCCAGCGCATCGCCAGGACGACCTCGGTCTTGCCGGCCTCCGCCAGCGAGCGCTCGCCCTTGTTGAGGATGTCCTGCAGGACCGTGGTGACCAGGTCGCCCTGGATGTAGGTCCGCGCGCGGGTGGGGCCACGGCCCGTCCATTCGCGCGTGGTGGTGACGACGTGGTCGCTGATGAGCGCGACCACGCTCGGTTGTTCTGACACTGCGGGACCTCGAACTGCCGACTCGGGGAAACGGGTCACCTCGCGCGAGCCGGACGGCGTGCTCGCGAGGGTGACCGCGTTCGAGGCGAAGTCCCGTCGCGATCGGACGGTCCTACGGAAGGCTCGCGGTACCGCGAGAAGCTACCAGCGCCGCCGTCCGTCCGCTCGACGACGCGTCATACATGGCGCTGCAGCCACAGCTCCAGGAGTCCGATCTGCCAGAGCGACGCGCCGTCGAGGTTCGTCCGGTGCCCGTTCGGGTCGGCGAACATCCGGTCGACCTCCGCGCCGTCGAACAGCCCGCGGGCCCGCGCCGCCGGGGCGTGGAGCGCGTCGCGGATCAGGTCGAGCACGGGCGCCTCCAGGTGCGACAGCGCGGGAACCGGGAAGTAGCCCTTCTCGCGGTCGATGACGGCGTCGGGGACGATCCCCCGTGCGGCGGCCTTCAGGACGCCCTTGCCGCCGGCGTCGAGCTTCAGCCCGGGCGGGCAGCGCGCCGCGAGCTCCACGAGCTCGTGGTCCAGGAACGGGGTCCGGGCCTCCAGCCCGTGGGCCATCGTCATGTTGTCCACGCGCTTGACGGGGTCGTCGACGAGCATCACCTCGGCGTCCGAGCGCAGGGCGCGGTCGATCGCGGTGCTCGCGCCCGCCCGCCGGAAGTCGCCGCGGACGTACGCCCGGGTGGGGTCGCCGTCCACGCGCAGGGGCGGCTGCACCAGCCGGCGAATCTGCGCGTCGTCGCGATCGAAGAACTCCGCGGCGTACTCGTCGGCGCCGTCGCCTTCCACGTCCAGCAGCGGCGGATACCAGTAGTAGCCGCCGAAGACCTCGTCGGCGCCCTGCCCGGACTGCACCACCTTGCGGGACGCGGCCACCTCCCGGGAGAGCAGCCAGAAGGCGACCGCGTCGTGGGAGACCATCGGCTCGCTCATCGCGTCGATCGCGTGCGGCAGGCCCTCGAGGAGCTCGTCGACCCCGAGCCGGAACTGCTGGTGGTCGGTGTCGAACTCCCGTGCGACGAGGTCGGAGAACGCGAACTCGTCCCCGTCGCGATCGCCGACGCGGTCGAACCCGATCGAGAACGTCGCGAGGCCGCGCTGGCCCTCCTCAGCGAGCAGGCCCACGATCAGCGACGAGTCCAGCCCGCCGGAGAGCAGGATGCCGACGGGGACGTCGGCGACCATGCGGCGGCGCACGGCGACGCGGGTCGCGTCCTGCACGGCGTCGCGCCAGTCCTCCGCCGACCAGTCCGCGCGCGCGTCGTCGCGCGTGAACGGCGGGTCCCACCAGCGGCGCTCGGTCCGGCGGCCGTCCGCCTCGACGTGCATCACCGTCGCCGGCGGCAGCTTGCGCACCCCGTTCAGGATCGTGCGCGGGGCGGGGACGATCGCGTGCAGCGAGAGGTAGTGGTGCAGCGCGACCGGGTCGACGCTCGTGTCCAGGCCGCCGCCGGCGACGAGCGCCGGCAGGGTGGAGCCGAAGCGCAGGCCGCCATCCGGCAGCGGCGCGAGGTAGAGCGGCTTGACCCCGAGGCGGTCGCGGACGAGCGTCACGCGGCCGCTCGCGTGGTCCACGAGGGCGAAGGCGAACATGCCGAGCAGCCGCTCGAGCAGACCCTCGCCCCACTGCGCCCAGCCGCGCAGCAGCACCTCGGTGTCGCTGACGGAGTCGAACGCGTGGCCGAGCGAGCGGAGCTCCTCCCGCAGCTCGTGGTGGTTGTAGATGCAGCCGTTGAAGACGATCGTCAGCCCCAGCGCGTCGTCGGTCATCGGCTGCGCGCCGCGCTCGGACAGGTCGATGACCTTCAGCCGGCGGTGGGCCAGGCCGACGTTCGCCCGGGTCCAGACACCGTCGCCGTCGGGGCCGCGCGGCGCGAGGCGGGCGGACATGCGCGTGAGCACGTCGCGGTCGACTGCGGCCCGTGGCCGCAGCTCGCCGGCGAAGCCGCACATCAGGCGGCGGGGACGGCCGCGGCAGCGGTCGCCGCCTCGACGAGCGCCGCGAACAGGTGCGCGTGCTCGGGTAGGTGGACCAGCGTCTCCGCGTGCCACTGCACGCCGAGCACGAAGCCGGCCCCGTCGCCCTCGATCGCCTCGATCGTCCCGTCCGGCGCCCAGGCGGTCGCGCGCAGGCCGTCCGCGATCCGGTCGACGGCCTGGTGGTGGAAGGAGTTGACCGGCACCTGGTCGGAGTCGCCCAGCAGCTCGCGCACCCGCGACCCGGGCTCGGTGCGGACCGTGTGGGACGGCGAGGTGCCCGGCTCGTGCTGGCGGTGGTCGAGGTCGGTGGAGACCTCGGGGAGGTGCTGGTGCAGCGTCCCGCCGAACGCGACGTTCAGCACCTGCGCACCGCGGCAGATCGCCAGCACGGGGACGCCCCGCTCGACGGCCTGGCGGACGATGGTCATCTCGAACTCGTCGAGCGCCGGCTCGACCGGGCCGAGCTCGTGGTGGCGCTCGGCGCCGTAGGCCGGCGGATCGATGTCGGGCCCGCCCGAGAGGCAGAGCCCGTCCAGCCGCTCGAGCACCCGCGGCGCGAGGTCGTGGCCGATCGGCGGCAGCACCACGGGGATCCCGCCGGCCGCCTCGATGGCGCGCAGGTACGGCATGCCGAGCGCCATCTCGGGGTGGGGCGGGTCGGCCGCCTTCGTCATCGAGATCGCGGCCTCGTCGCGCCGCATCTCCGAGCTGGTGACGCCGATCAGGGGCGGCCGAGCCGTCACCGCAGGATCCACGTGTCCTTCGCGCCGCCCTCCTGCGAGGAGTTGACGATCATCGACCCCTCGCGCAGCGCCACCCGGGTGAGGCCGCCGGCGACGACCCGCGCGGACTCCCCGGCGAGCATCACGAACGGCCGCAGGTCGACGTGCCGCGGCTGGGCGACGCCGTCGATCACGGTCGGATGCGTCGAGAGCGGCACGAGCTCCTGCGCCACGAACGCGTCGGGCGCGGCGTGCAGCTGCTCGCGCACGGCATCCAGGCCGGCGCGGTCGAGGGCCGCGCAGATGGTGACGCCGATGCCGCCGAAGCCGCCGCGGGGCTTGACGACGAGCTCCGCGAGGCGGTCGTCGGCCTCGGCCAGGCCGGCGTCCGTCCCGAGGTCGAGGCCGCGGACCGACGGCAGCAGCGGCTCCTCGCCCAGGTAGTAGCGCACGAGCCGCTCGACGTAGACGTGGGTGAGCTTGTCGTCGGCCACGCCGGTCCCGAACGCGTTGACCAGACCGAGCGTCCCGGCCTGCAGCGCCGGCGACAGGAAGCGGCCGACAGACGTCGTCGACAGGTCCTCGTCGGTGCGGCGGTAGACCACGTTCACCGGGTGCTCGCCGCCGATCGTCCACAGCTGGTCAGCGCGGATCTGCAGCTCGTTCGGGGTCACGAGCGGGACGCCGAGCGCCACCGCCAGGCGCCGATGCTCGTAGTAGGCGCTGTTGCGCGGGCCGTCGGTCAGGACGACGGCCTCGGTCGGCCGCGCCGGGTCGGGCCGCGCGGCGTCGAGGGTGGCCCGCAGCATCCCCGGGACGTCGCCGAGCGTCCGGACGTGGTCCAGCTCCTCGGGCTCGAGCGCGTGCTGCAGCGCCTCGCGGGCGGCCAGGGCGTACGCGAGGCCGCTCGGCGTGCGGCAGTTGTCCTCGAGCACGAGGAACCGGCCGGAGGCGTCGCGGATCAGGTCGAGCCCGGCGATGCCGATCCAGTTCTGCCCGCTGCCCCGGGGGCCGAGCGCCGCCGCTCCCGGGTCGAGGTTCGCGCACGACTCGATGACGCGGGCCGGGATGACGCCGTCGGCGACGGCGCTGCGGGTGCCGTGCACGTCCCGGACGAAGGCGTCGAGGGCGAGAGCCCGCTGCTTGAGCCCGCGCTCGACGTCGGCCCAGGTGGCGGCGTCGATGACCCGTGGGTACGGATCGATGACGAACCGCGAGTCCGGGCCGGTACCCGCGAACGAGACGCCACGCTGGCGGGCGTGGTCCATGACCGCGGTCTGCAGCGTCGGCAGACGGGCGTCCAGATCGGTGGGGAGGCCGCCGTGGGCGGCGGATTCGTCGAAGGTCTCGGCGTCGAGCAGGCTGGTGGTGTCGCTCACCGGGCAGGCACCGCGATCGGGCAGGTGGAACAGGCCATGGCGAACGTATGTCCGCGAGGCCTGAGCCCGTAACCCCCGCCGTACGCCCGGCGACACAGCAGGGAAACGGGGGCGGCGGGCGAAGAGGTCCTGATGAGCTGGGGCTTCGAGCTGATCGACGTCGAGAAGCGCTACGGCAGCGTCAGGGCCCTCGACGGGTTCGACCTGGGCGCGCGGATGGGGTCGATCACTGCGCTCGTCGGTCCGGCGGGCTGCGGCAAGACGACGGTGTTCCGCCTGCTCGCGGGGCTCGAGCGTCCCGACGTCGGCGCGGTGCTGGTGGCCGGCAAGGACATCGGGAACGCGCGGGGCGGACGGCTGAAGAAGATCCAGAGCCGCATGGCCGTGGTGTTCGACGCCGCCGCCGACGGCAGCCACGCGTTGTTCGGCACCGCCACGGTGCTCGAGAACGTCGAGTTCCCGATGCGGGCGGTCGGCCGCGTCCCGCGCCGGCGGCTCGAGCTCGTCGCGCGCACCGAGCTCGACCGCTTCGGCCTCGGGGCGCTGTCGGACGAGCTGCCGGGGGCGCTCAGCCGGTCGCAGCGCAAGTCGCTGGCGCTGGCGCGGGCGTTCGCGATGAAGGCGCCGCTGGTGCTGGTGGACGACCTTGCCGCCGGCCTCGACGGTCCCGGGCTCCACGACGTCTGCCGCCTGATCCGCGAGGAGTGCACGGCCATCGGCGCGACCTGGTTCGTGACCGAGCGCAGCGCCGTGGTCGCCGAGGCGGTCGCGGACGAGGTGCAGGAGCTCGTCCCCTTCGTCTGACGCCGCCGCCGCGTCAGGCCGTGTCGGGGACGGCGGCGTCCGCGCTCGGACCCTCGCGCAGGCCGAAGCGACGCTGGAACCGCGCGAGCGGCGCGGGCGCCCACCAGTTGCGCTCCCCCAGCAGGCGCATCAGCGACGGCACCAGCAACGCGCGGACGATCGTCGCGTCGAGCAGCACCCCGACCGCCATCCCGATCGCGATCTGCTTCATGAAGAACACCGGGCTGACGGCGAAGGCGAGGAAGACGACGGCGATCATCACCGCCGCCGCCGAGATGATCCGGCCCGTCTTGCCGATCCCGCCTGCGACCGCGTCCTCGTTGGAGTCCCCGGCGTCACGCTGCTCCTTGATGCGCGAGATCACCAGCACCGCGTAGTCGGTCGACAGCGCGAAGGTGACCGCGAACAGGAAGACGAGGCTCGTCACCTCGATCGAGTCCGGGCCTGAGTCGCCGAGCAGCCACTTGAGCCATCCGTGCTGGAACGCGAGCACCATCACGCCGAGGGTGGCGCAGAGCGTCAGCGCGTTCATCAGGAGGGTCTTGACCGGCAGGATCACCGAGCCCGTCAGGAGGAACAGCAGCAGCAGGGTCCCGCCCGCGACGATCGCGACCACGAGCGGTGCGTGGCTGACCAGGCTCGCCTTCTGGTCGATGAAGCGCGCGGTGTTGCCGGCGACGAGGACCTCCGTCCCCGGGGGGCCGGGGAGCGCCCGCACGGCTCTGATCGTGTCCTGTGACGCGCTGTCGAGGGCCGGTCCGGCCAGGGCGACGTTGGTGACCGCGACGTCGCCCGCCTGCGCGAACGGCGTGGCGCGCACCACCCCGGGAAGGCTCTTGACGCGGGCGCCGAGCGCGGCGAGGGCGTCCGGGGTGGTCCCCCCGCGGACGACGATCGTCGCGGCCTCGGTCACGTCACGCGGGTAGTGCTGCTGCACGTACCGGCTGGGCTCGTAGGACGGCTGGCCGGGCGGGACGGCCTCGGCGGACGGCCCGGTGAGGACCGTCGTCGCCAGCGGCGCCGCGGCCGCCAGCAGCAGCCCGGCGCTGGCGAGCCCGACGACCACCGGCCGCCGCATGACCGCGCGGGCGACGCGGTACCAGCGGTCCGACTGCGAGGCGACGCTCGGCCCGCGGCGGACCGCGAGCGCGTTGATCCGGTGCCCGAGCAGGGCGAGCAGCGACGGGACGACCAGCACCGAGATCACGGCCGACAGGACGCCGACCGCGGCACCGGCGGCGCCGACCGAGTACAGGAAGCGCTGCGGCATCACGATCAGCGCCGCCATCGCCGCCGCGACCGTGAAGCCGGAGAAGAGAGCGGTGCGGCCGGCGCTGGTCACGGTCCGGCGGTGGGCCTCGCGGGTGGGGCCGTCGCGCTCGAGCTCCTCCCGGTAGCGGGACACCATCAGCAGCGCGTAGTCGACGGCCAGCCCCAGGCTCAGCGCGGTGGCGATGTTCAGCGCGAAGAGGGACGTGTCCACGAGCGACGACATGATCCGCAGCACAAGGAACGTCCCGAGGATCGACAGGACGCCGATGAGCAGCGGCACGGCCGCCGCGACGACACCGCGGAACACCAGCAGCAGGAGCAGCGTCAGCGCCGGGAAGGCGATCAGCTCGGCGTTCGTGAGGTCCTTGCGGGTCTGGTCGTTGACGTCGTTGAACCCGGGCGCGAACCCGCCCATCCGCACGTCGAGGATCGGCGATCGCACCCTGCTCTCCGCGCGCTCGGCGATCTTGCCGCCCTCGTCCTCGATGTCCTGCGTCGTGAGGTGGGCCGTGAGGACCAGCGACCGGCCGTCGGCGGCCCGCAGCCCGCCGGCCGCGGGATCGGTGAGCGGGTTGTCGACCTTTCCGACACCCGGCACCGACGCGATCTGGCGGGCGATGCGGCCGACCTCGGCGGCGATGGTCGGCTGCCCGGAGGAGAGCGGGCCGCCGCCCTTGGGGCGCACCAGGAAGACGATGCCGGGGCTCGCGTCGTACCCGAGCCGGTCGTGCAGCGCCCGGCTCGCGACCTCGCTCTCCGAGGCGCTGTCGGTGAAGCCCGCGGCCTTCAGGTGGTGCTCGACGTCGTGACCCACGGCACCTGCGCCGATCGCGCAGATCGCGACCACGAGCAGCACGAGCTTCGGGTGCCGCCAGGTCAGCGTGGCTACACGATCGAGCATGGCCGGGACGGTACCACCGTGAGTTCCCATTGGGAACTGACTAACCTGTGTGCCATGCCTCACACGCCGTTCGCCGACATGTCCTGCTCGGTCGCCCGGACCCTGGACATCATCGGAGACCGCTGGACCCCGCTCGTCCTGCGCGACGTCGCGCTCGGGATCTCGCGCTTCGACCGCATCCAGAGCAACCTGGGGGTCTCGCGAAAGGTCCTCACGCAGCGGCTGAACCACCTGGTCGAGCACGGCGTCGTGCAGCGCGTCGCCTACCAGGAGCACCCGCCGCGCCACGACTACCACCTGACCGAGCGCGGGGCCGAGCTCGCCGTCGTCCTGCTCGCTGTCCAGTCGTGGGGCGATCGCTGGGTCCCGACCGAGGACGGGCCCCCGGTCGTCTGGCGGCACGAGCGCTGTGGGCAGTTCGCCCAGGCGCAGGTGACGTGCTCGTGCTGCGGCGAGCCGCTCCGCGCCGGCGAGGTGGTGCCGTTCCTGGGCCCGCGCACCGACCCCGGTCCCGGGGCGTCCGAGGTGCCGGCGGCCGTGGCGCGCATCCATGCCCTGGCCGGGATCGAGGACGAGCGGCCTAGGCCGTGATCGACGTCGTCCTGACGGCGCGGTCCGGGCAACGGGTCCGGCTGCGGACGCTGACGAGCGGCGAGGCCGGCGAGTTCGCCGGGGCGGTGGCCGGCGACCTGGCGCGCCTCGGGGAGTTCCTGGGCTGGCCTGAGCGCTGCGCCGCGCCCGAGGGTGCACGGGCGTTCCTCGAGGCGTACGAGCAGCAGCGCGAGGGACGCGTCCTGCACGCCGGCCTCTGGCTCGACGGGTGGCTGGTCGGCGGCGCGATCCTCATGCACCACGACCCCGTCGACGCGAAGGCCGAGCTCGGCTGCTGGGTGACCGCGGACGGTGTGGGGCGCGGGATCGTCGCGGTCGCGTGTCGCGCGCTGATCGCCCTTGCGTGCGACCTCGGCGTGCAGCGTCTCGTCTGGCGGTGCGCCCCGGCGAACGTCCCATCACGGACGCTCGCCGAGCACCTGGGCTTCGTCTACGAGGGGACGGCGCGGTCGGACTACGCGCTGCGGGGCGAGCGGCTCGACACCGACGTGCTGGCGCTCGTCGGCGCAGAGCTCGAGGTGGCCGCCGGGGGCGAGCGGAACGCCCTGCGGTAGTCGGACGGGGACGTCGCCGCGTGACGGCGCAGGTGGATGCGCAGCGACGCCGCGCTGGGAAACCCGGCGCGGGCCGCGACCGTCTCCACGGGGAGCGGCGTGGACTCGAGCAGATCGCGGGCCAGGCCGACCCGCTGGGCCAGCAGCCAGCGCTTCGGCGTGGTCCCGACCTCGGACGCGAACCGGCGGCTGAACGTCCGCTCGCTCATGTGCGCGTGGGCGGCCAGGCGCGCGACGGGCAGCGGCTCGGGCAGACGCTCGAAGGCCCAGCGCAGCGTCGGGCCGACGCCGTCCTCGCTGTCCGCGCGCGCCGGTGCCGGGATGAACTGGGCCTGCCCGCCCTCGCGGTGGGGGGCGACGACGTTCCACGCCGCCAGCCGGGCGGCCGCGGCCGCGCCGGTCTCGCGCCGGACGATGTGCAGGCAGAGGTCCAGGCCCGCGGTCAGCCCGGCCGAGGTCAGCACGTCCCCGTCGTCGACGAACAGCACCGCGGGCCGCAGGTCGACCTTCGGGAAGCGCGCCCGGAAGTCGTCGCAGAAGCCCCAGTGGGTCGTGGCGGGCCGGCCGTCCAGGATGCCGGCCGCCGCCAGGACGAACGCGCCGATGCAGATGCTGACCAGCGTCGCGCCCGCGTCCTGGGCGTCCCGGAGCGCGGCGATCACCGCCCGCGAGGGCTGCGCGTCGTGCGGGTGGCGGCCGGGGACGACGACGATGTCGGCGGCGCGCAGCGCCTCGAGGCCGTGCTCCACGCGCAGCTCGAACCCGTCGACGGTCCGCACGCGGCCGCGCCGCTCCCCGCACGTCGTCAGCGCGAAGCCGGCCGGCGCCCCGTCGACCCCTGGGCCGCGGGCGAACGCCTGGACCGCGCACCCCAGGTCGAAGCTGATGACGCCGTCCAGGGCGAGGGCGCAGACGCGGATCTCGGCCACCGGCTCAGTCTGGCAGGAAATCGCCGGATGTTGTCTTTCCCGACACTGGTCAGGTGGCGGCGCGGTCGGCAGGCTGACGAGCATGAGCGCACCGCGCGGGATGGACTGGGACTGGGCGACGGCGACCGGCGGCGCGCTCAGCGCGCGGCAGCGGCGGCAGCTGCTGAGTCCGCTGCTGCGCACCGTCGTCGCCTACCCGGTGGAGCGGCTGCGGCTCGCGACCGGGCGGCGCGGCGCCGGGGCGGTGGACCTCGACACGCTGCGGTGGCCGGACTCGGCGCTGGCCCGCGCGGCCGAGGATGAGGCCCGGGACGTCCTGAGCCCCCACGTCCTGCAGCACTCCTACCGGACCTATCTGTTCGCGCTGGCGCTGGCGGCGGTCGACGGTGTCGCCGTGGACGAGGAGCTCGGCTACGTCTCGTGCCTGCTCCACGACCTGCATCTCGAGCACCCGACGCCGGGACGGTGCTTCGCGGTGGTCGGCGGGGAGCGGGCGGCGGCGTTCGCCACCGCGCACGGTGCCGATGCCGCGCAGGCGCGGCACGTCGGGGCGGCGGTCGGCGGCCACATCACCATGGGCGCGAACGACGACCTGCGCGACCCGGCGGGCTTCGTCTCGGCGGGGGCGATCCTCGACGTCGCCGGGGTGCGGATGGCGGACACCGACCCGGAGTGGATCGACGCGGTCCTGGCGCGTCATCCGCGGCTGGGCTTCCGTCGCCACCTGATGGCCGCCTGGAAGGCCGAGGCGGCGGCGGTCCCGGCCGGCCGGGCGCGCTGGCTGAACCGGTACGCGGGCTTCCCGCTGCTGATCCGGCTGGCCCCGTTCGACGAGTAGCGCCGCCGGCTCTGGCGGGCGGTGTGCCGATGCGCGGGCGGCGGTGGGGCCGTCGTGCGGGCATGATTGAGGCCCTTGCAGCTGCTGACCGAAGCCAACCCCCGCGACCCGGTGCTGGACATGGCGCTGACCCACGCCCTGCTGCGGCGGGTCGGCGCGGGCGAGCTGCCCGAGCTCGCGCGGGTGTTCGTCCCGGGCCCGACGATGGCCTTCAGCCGGCTGGATGCGCTGCGGGACGGATTCCCCGTCGCGCGGCAGGCGGCGGTGGCGTACGGGTGGACCCCGCTCGTGCGCCTCGGGGGCGGGCACGCGGCCGCCTACGACAGCGGCGCGGTGGTCCTCGAGCTCATCACGCGGACCGTCGGCGTCGGGACCGCGATCCAGGAGCGCTTCGCGGCCGGGACCGAGCTGCTGGTCGCTGCGCTCGCGGACGCCGGCGTCGCCGCCGAGGTCGGCGAGCTGCCCCGCGAGTACTGCCCCGGTCGCTGGTCGGTGCACCTGCCGGGCGGCCCGAAGGTCGCCGGCGCCGCGCAGCGCAACATCCGCGGGGCGACGCTGTTCGCCGCCGCCGTCGTCGTCACCGGCGGGGCGCGGCTGCGGAAGGCGCTGCTCGCGGTCTACGCGGGCCTGGAGCTCGACTGGGATCCGGCGACGGCGGGGGCGGTCGAGGACGGGGTGCCCGGGGCACGTCCGGGGGACATCGCGGCGGCGCTCAGCGCTCAGGTCGGCCGCCGGCACGGCGGGCTGGAGCGCGCGACGATCAGCCCCGAGACGCACGCGCTGGCGCAGCAGCTGCGGGCGTCGCATCTGGCCGGACCCACTTCGGCCGGTCCGGCCAGACCGTGAGCGTCGGTTTCCCCGTCGCTGGGCGTGCGGCGGTCAGGCCGCCAGCGACAGGCCCCGCGCGCCCGCCGCCGGCAGCTCGATGCCGTCCAGCAGCGCGCCGATCCGCGCGCCCACCCCGGCCGCCGCCGTGTCCAGCACCCGCCGGCTTCGACTGCGGTCCATCATGTTCAGGCCCATCGCGTGCAGCTCGGCGGCTGCCGGTTCGATCGTGACGACCTGCGTCCCCGTCGCGCGCAGGAGCGCCGCCTCGTTCGCGAGGTTGCGGGCCGACGCGCGCCGGGCGGCGCCGAAGATGGTGGTGTCGGCGAGCGACGCGCGCTCGCGGGAGGCGAACGGCGACAGGCAGAGGACGACGTCGCAGCCGGCGTCGTTCAGGACGTCGGCGTTCAGCAGCGAGTGCAGGCCGCCGTCGACGTAGTCGCGCCCCCCGACCCGGACCGGCCGGTAGTAGCCCGGGATCGCGCAGGACGCCACCACCGCGTCCTCCAGCGGTGCTGGCGGAGCGCCGTCGGCACCGAATGTGACGCGGTCGCCCGTCCGGAAGTCGCAGGCGTTCAGCAGGAGCCGCCGCTCGGCCGGCCAGCCCGGGGCGACCGCATCGCGCGTGAGCCCGCGGATCTCGTCCCCGGAGCGCAGTCCGCGCGGGAGGAAGCCCGTCAGCGAGGTAATGCGGCGCCGCGGGTCGGTGCTGACGAGGCCGCTGATCCCCAGGGCGAGCGACCCGGGCCACATCCCCGGGACACCGCCGGTGCCGCCGGGACGACGGGCCACCGCATCGGCGATGGCGGCGTCGAGGACCGCCTGCTCCTCGGCCATCGTCAGCAGCTGCTCGTTGTCGATGCCGCCGGCGACGACCACCGCGGCGATCGCGCCCGCCGAGGTGCCGGCGATGACGTCGGCGGTGCCGGGATCCCAGCCGGTATGGGCCTGCACCGCCTCGAGCGCCCCGAGCAGCCAGGCGATGCCCGTGATGCCTCCGGCGCCCAGCACCACTCCGACCCGTGTCATGTCACCCATAGGCGCCGGGCGGCGGGTTCGTTACTGCGGTCCCCCCGGTTGGGGGGTGGGGTGCCGGATCAGAGGGTCGCGAGTGGCGGCGGACCGGTGATCGCCTGCAGCGCGGCGCCGGCGTCCAGCAGGTGCGTGTCCGCGCCCGCCCGGCCGACGAGCTGCACCCCCACGGGCAGTGCGCCGGCTGGCACCGGGCACGGCAGGCTGAGGGCCGGGAGCAGCGCGAGCGACCACGGCGCGGTGTTCCGGTTGACCCGGCGGCTGACCTCCACCATCGAGGCTCCCGCAACCACCGGCGCGACCGTCGGCACGGTCGGGACGAGCAGCAGCTCGACGTCCGCGAGGGCGCTGTCGACCACGGCGCGCCAGCGCTCGGCGATCGCTGCAGCACCTTCACGCGCGGCCGTGGTGGTGGCCAGCCCGAGGCGCAGCCGCTCCTTGATCTGCTCGTCGATCCGCGGGTCCTCCAGCGCCGCGCCGTGCAGCTGCGCCGCCTCGCCGTTCAGGAGGACCGCCAGCGCCGCCCCCGTGTCGGCGGCGCCAGGAAGGTCGACCGCCACGAGCGCGGCCCCGGCGCCGCGCAACGCCGCCAGCACCGCGTCCACGCCCGCCGCGACCGCCGGCTGCAGGTCGTCGAAGAAGAACGCGCGGGGCACGCCGACCCGCAGGCCGGCGAGCAGGCCGGCCGCGACCGGCTCGGGCGGCGGGCCCGTCCCGGCCACGACCGCGAACGCGACGCGCAGCTCGGCCGCGGTCCGGGCAATCGGGCCCACGACGTCGAAGCTGGGCGCGAGCGGGGTGACCCCGCCGATCGGGACCGTGCCGCGCGAGGGCCGCAGCCCGCTGACGCCGCAGAACGCGGCCGGGTTGCGGATCGAGCCGCCCGTGTCCGTCCCGAGCGCCAGGTCGACGTATCCGGCGGCCACCGCCACCGCCGACCCGCCGCTCGACCCGCCGGGGATGCGCCCGGTGTCCCACGGGTTGCGGCACGAGCCGAACGTCCGGTTCTGCGTGGTCGCGGCGAAGCTGAGCTCCTCGAGGTTCGCCTTGGCGACGACGACCGCGCCCGCGGACCGCAGGCGCCGGACGGCCTCGGCGTCGTGGCCCGCGACCGCAGGGTGCGGCGGCGGCAGGCCGTCGGTGCGGACGGTGCCCATGACGTCCGTGTTGTCCTTGACGGCGACCGTCCAGCCCCGCAGACCGCCGCGCCGCCGGCAGCCGCCCTCGGCGAGCGCGGCCGACCGGGCTGCGTCCGCGGGGACGTGTGTGCACGCGCGCAGCTCCACGTCCCGGGCGGCGATCACCCGGAGCGAGCGCTCGACCGCAGCGGCCGGGGTGACGGCCGCCGCGCTAATCGACGTAGCCCGCGGTCTTGCGCAGCAGGCGGTGCAGCTCGGCGAACTCCTCGGGCTCCAGGCGCCCGAACACCTCGTCCCGCATCCCGGCCGCCGCGCGGCGCGCAGCTCGGAGGGTCTCCGTGCCGGCCTCCGTCAGGTGGAGCGCGTGCTTGCGCCGGTCCGAGGCGTGCGGCCGGCGCTCGGCCAGCCCCGCAGCCTCCAGCCCGTCCAGCATGGCGACCATCGTCGAAGGATCGATGTTCGTCGCCGCGACCAGCTCCTGCTGCGCCATTCCCGGGTCGGCGTCGATCATCGTCATGGCCGCGAACTGCTGCGGCCGCAGGCCGAGCTCCTCGATCGCGGCGGCAAACGCTTCCCGCGACCGCGCCCCGACCCAGTTGAGCAGGAAGCCGGTCAGCTGGCCCATCGGCTCCGGCGGCGTGGATGACCCGAACAGCATGTCGAGCAGATACTACGGCCTCCGGATCTTAGGCGTTTCGTATAATTCGTGATACAAACGAATTCATGACCGCGTTCACCCGCTGGATCCTCGCGCACCGCCGGCTCGTCGTCGGCTTCTGGATCGTCCTCACCGTCGTCGGCATGGCGACCGCCGGGGCGGCCACGAAGGCGATGGACCAGAAGTTCTCGGTCCCGGGGAAGGAGGGCTGGGAGACGAACCTCGCGATCGCCCGCGCCTTCCAGGGCACCGGCGGCAACGCGGCGCCCCTCGTCCCGGTCGTCGCGCTGACCGGCGGCAGGACCGTCGCGGACCCCGGGGTGCGGGCCGACCTCGAGGCCGTCGAGGCCAAGCTGGCCAAGGCGCTGCCCGGCGTGCGCGTGGCGGGCTTCGGGTCGACCGGGGACAGGGCCTTCACGTCCGCGGACGGCCGCACGGCGTTCGTCGTCGCCTACCCCCGGCCCGATCCCGACCAGCCCTTCGGCGACAACCCCGAGGCGGAGAAGTCCGCCCGCGCCGCGCTGCGCGGCGCGACCGTCGGCGGCGCCCCCGTCCACCTCTCGGGCTACGACGCGCTGCTGGCCGACAGCGGTGAGGCGGAGGGGCCTGGCGTCCTCGTCGAGGCCCTGGTGGGCGGGCTCGGCGCGCTGCTGGTGCTCGCGTTCGTGTTCGGCTCGTTCCTCGCGATCGTCCCGATCCTGATGGCGATCCCCGCGATCATGACGTCGTTCCTGACGGTCTACGCGCTCACGGCGGCCATCGAGGTGTCGCCGATCGTGCAGTTCCTGATCGCGCTGATCGGGCTCGGGGTGGCGATCGACTACTCGCTGCTGGTCGTCGTCAGATGGCGCGAGGAGCAGTCGCACGGCGCGAAGGGCGACGAGGCGATCATCAACGCGATGGAGACGGCCGGCCGCTCGGTCGTGTTCTCGGGCACGACGGTCGCGATCGGCCTGCTCGCGCTCATCGTCCTGCCGCTGCCGTTCCTGCGCAGCGTCGGCATCGGCGGCATGGTCATCCCGCTGCTCAGCGTGGCCGTGTCGCTGTCGCTGCTCCCGGTCGTCCTGCACGCCTGGGGCGAGAAGCTCGACTGGCCGCACCGGCGGACGGACGACAAGGCCTCGGCCGCGTGGACCCGCTGGGCCGAGGGCGTCGTCAAGCGGCGCTGGACGGCCGCGGGGGTCGCCATGGTGATGCTCGCCCTGCTGGTCGCGGCGGCGACGCAGCTGCAGCCCGGTGTCTCGGACCCCGGGACGCTCGCGAAGGGCGGGCCGGCGAAGGTCGGCCTGCAGGAGCTCGAGCAGTCCGGGATCGGCGGCGGTGCGCTGCTCCCGCACGAGCTGCTCACGACCGGCGACGGGGCCAAGGGCGTCGCCACCGCGGTCGCCCGGGTGGACGGGGTGCACGGCGCCGTCGCACCGGTGGCATGGACCGCGCGCGGTGAGTCCGCGGTGCTCGCCTTCCCCGTCCAGGACGGCTCCAAGAGTGCCGGCCGGGACCTGGTCGATCCGATCCGGGACGCCGCCCGCGGCGCCGAGCCGGGGGCGCGCCTCGGCGGGCAGGTTGCGCAGAACGCCGACTTCATCGACGCGGTCTACGGCTCCTTCCCCCTGATGATCGTCCTCATCGCGGTGATTACGTTCATCCTGCTCGCGCGGGCCTTCCGGTCGCTGCTGCTGCCGGCGAAGGCCGTCCTGCTCAACATCATCAGCGTGGCCGCCGCCTGGGGAGTGCTGCAGCTGGTCTGGCAGTCCGGCCACGGCTCGGAGGAGATCTTCGGGATCGCGGCGACCGGGTCCATCACCGCCTGGATCCCGCTGATGGTGTTCGCGTTCCTCTTCGGGCTCTCTATGGACTACGAGGTGTTCATCCTCGCCCGCATGCGCGAGGAGTACGACGCGACGGGGGACACGGACCTCGCCGTGATCCGCGGCATCGGCCGCACGGGCCGGCTGGTGACGAGCGCCGCGATCATCCTGTTCCTCGCCTTCGTCTCGATGGCCTCAGGGCCGCAGACGGACGTGAAGGTCCTGGCGACAGGGCTCGCGGCGGGCATCCTGCTCGACGCGACGATCATCCGCGCGCTCCTCGTGCCGGCGGTCGTCTCGCTGTTCGGGCGCTGGAACTGGGTGCTGCCGGTGGGGGCGGCGAAGCTGCTGCGCGTGGAGCCGTCGCTGCCGCCGCGGGACGTGGTGCCGGAGGCCGCCTGACGCGCTGGCCGGCGCGGTCGTAAGGGTGGCCTTACGACCGCACCGGTATATTCGCCGACCATGCGCCCCGTAGCCCGCCGCGTCCGCCGCTCCACCGCCGTCGGGGCGGCCATCGCTGCCGGCGCCGTCGCGTTCACGGCCGCCGTGCCTGCCCACGCCGCTGACAGGACGGTGACGTTCGCCGACGACGGCGACACCCGGAACTACACGCCGAGCGCGGTGACGATCAACCCCGGCGACACCGTCACGTTCAGCGGCAGCTTCAAGGACCACCCGCTTGTGTGGCCGAGCGGCGACTTCTCGCGCGAGGCGACCGGGGACAGCCGCACCTACGCGTTCCCGCGCGGCGGGACCTACGCGTTCCTCTGCGACTTCCACCCGAACATGCTCGGCACCGTCGTCGTCGCCGGGAACAAGACCGCCGCGCCCGTCTTCGCCGTCAGCCCCGATCCGCCGACGGCGGGCGCGGTCACGACCTTCGACGCCGGCGCCACGCGCGACCCCGACGGCACCGTCAGCACGTACGAGTGGGACCTCGACGGCGACGGCCGCTTCGAGACGAAGGGCGCGTCGCCCACGGTCACGAGGACGTACGCGAGCGCGGGCACGATCAAGGTCGGCCTGCGGTACGTGGACGACGGCCACGACACCTCCGCGGTCACGACGCGCGAGATCACGGTCAGCACGGCGCCGGCGCCGGGCGGCGGCACCCCCGTGCCCGGTCCGGGTGGCGGAGGCACGCCGCCCGCCGGATCCACCCCGCCCGCCGGGGGCGCGACCCCGCCCACCGGGGGCACGACCCCGCCCGCGCGCGACCGGCGCGCGCCGACCGCCCGCGTGTCGGCCGCCACCACCCGCGGGGTCAAGCTCGTCGCCGGCGTGGCGCGCCTGGGGCTGACCGTGGACGAGCGCAGCACGGTCACCGCCAACGTGCGCCGCGGCGCCGTGGTCGTCGGGCGCGGGACGGCGAAGCTCACACGCGTCGGCGCGGGCGCGGTGAAGGTGAAGCTGACCGCCGCCGGGCTCCGCGCGGTCCGGCAGAAGGGCCGCGTCTCGGTCGCGCTCACGCTCGTGGTCCGCGACGCCGCGGGCAACGCGCGCACGCTCAGGCGTCAGTTGACGCTGAAGAAGTAACGAAGTCCCTCGCCGGGCGCGGGGACGTCGGCGGGGACGCGTCAGCCGGCGGCCGGCGCGTCGTCGAAGGTCGTGTCGTCGGCCGGGCCGGCGAGCAGCCGGTCCATGTCGTAGTGCTCGGCCCACGCAGCGAGCATCTCGTCGTACGGCATCTCGTTGTACGTGCCGTGGTCGGTCACGTACTCCATGTGGCGCCGGCCGGCGCCGTCGTACGCGTGCATCAACGCGTCGGTGCGCCCGTCGAAGTCCAGGGCGGGGGTCCCGAACCGCTCGCAGAGCGCGGCGTTGAACGCCGGGCTGGTCTTGCGCCAGGCGCCGTCGACGAACAGCGCCGAGTAGCCGTGGTAGACGAACAGGTCGGTGCCCATCATCGCCGTCAGCCGCTCCGAGGAGAGGTGGTTGCGGACGTCCGCGAACCCGAGCCGGGCCGGGATGCCGACCGCCCGCGCGCTCGCCGTCAGCAGGATCGCCTTCGGCACGCACCAGTTCTCGCTGGAGGCGAGCGCCGTGCTGGCGACGAACTCGGAGCGGTCGTAGTTCGACGTGTACGGCGAGTAGCGCACCGCCTCGCGGACGGCGACGAAGATCCGGCGGGCACGGTCGACCTCGTCGGTGGCGCCTGCCACCGCGTCACGGGCGAAGGCGGCGACCGCGGCGTCGTCGAAGTCGAAGGTCGGGGTCGCGGCGAGGTCGGCGTCGGTCGGCGGCAGGCTGTGCGGGGCGTCGGCAGGCATGGGGACATTGTAGGCCGGTGCCCTGGTCAGTCCCGTCGTCCCGGGGTTCCGGCTCCCCGGAGGATTCGGCGGGTCACGCCCGCACGATCCTCCGCGCGGAGGTCAGGTCGCCGGGCCGGCACGCCGACCGTCCCGCGGCTTCGCGTCGGCGCAGCGCGCGGGGTCGAGCGGGTCGCTGCAGGCGCCGAACGGCGGCCGGCCGGAGCGGTAGCGGACGCGCCCGAGGCGGTCGACGATCGAGTAGCGCAGGACGCCGGTGTCGAAGTCGCGCTCGACGACGACGAGGCGGCCGTGCAGGGCGGTCGACGGCGCGACGAGGACCAGGTGGTGCCGCGACCGCGCGCGGTGGGGCGGGACGACCTGCCGGACGACGTCGTCGGCCGCCGGGACCAGCCCTACGGCGCCGACGCTGACCGCGGTCCCGAGCCGGAGGACCGCCTCGCCCGGGACGCGGCCGTCCGCGGTCGCCCGCCACCCGCGCAGGTCGTTGCCGTGGCCGACGTAGTAGGTCAGCGCCGAGGTGACGGCCGCCTCGGCCGCGGCTAGCGCCCGTCGATCGCGATCGGCGGTGCGGAGGCTCTGTGTGTAGAGGCGGCGGCGGACCCGCTGCGTGAAGCCGACCGCGACCTCGCCGATCCGGTACCCGCCCGGCTCGGCGATCGTCGCCCGGCAGCCGTCGGCGTCGCCGGCGATCCGCTGCGCCAGGCCCGGCACGGTCAGGCGGACCGTGAGGGTCGCGGGGTCGGGCGCGACGACGGCGTCGCCGCCGAAGTCGCGGCCCGGTCGGGGACGGGTGAGGTCCAGGCCGACGACGTCCGCGCTGCAGGCGGCGGTGACGCGGACCGGGGCGGCGGACCGCAGCCGCTTCTCCAGCGCCGGGACGGCCGCGCTCGCATCGACGATGAGCTCGTCCGCGCGCGTGAGGACCTCGGCCTGGCTGCCCCGGTACGTCCGGTCGACCGCCCGCGCGCCGGGGGTCTGCGCGGTGGCGGCGGCGGGCAGCGCGACGCCGGCCAGGACCAGGACGGCCGGCCCGACGCGACGGAGGAGACCCCTGACCCCCATGGCCACCAAGCCTACCCCGCGCGCTGCAGCCGTCCCGCCGCCGCGGCGCGTGGATACGGTGCCCGGGTGACTGCTCCCGAGGACGTCGTCATCCCGCCGCTGGTCGAGGACGAGCCCGATGGCCGCGGCGTCGTTCGCCGCCGCGCACGGGCGGTTGCCCTGCAGGTCGCCGGCGACGCGGCGCGCTGGGACGACGAGGAGCGGTTCCCCGAGTCGTCCCTCGACGCGCTCCGCGCCGCGGGGCTGACCGGGCTGACGGTCCCGCTCGAGCACGGCGGCGAGGGGCTCGGCGTCGGCGACGCGTGCGCGGTGCTCGAGGAGCTCGCGACCGCCTGCGTGTCCTCCGCGATGGTCGCCCAGCTCTACCTCAACGGGCCGCCGAGAGCGCTCGCGACGCTCGGGACCGCGGCGCAGCGGGCGCGCTACCTGCCCGGTGCGGTCAGCGGCGAGCGGAACTTCGCCATCGCGATCTCCGAGCCGGATGCGGGCAGCGCCGCCACGGACCTGCAGACGCGGCTGGAGCCGGATCCCGGCGGCGGCTACCGCCTGCACGGAGGCAAGTGCTACATCACCGGCGGGATGCGGGCGGACACCGTCCTCGTGTTCTGCCGCCTCGCGGGGACACAGGGCTCGCGCGGCATCGGCGCGGTGGTCGTCGAGCGCTCCCAGCCGGGGTTCTCGTCCCCGCACAGCCAGCCCAAGATGGGGGGCCGCGGTGTGGGGGAGTCCGTGCTCGAGTTCGACGGCGTGGCGGTCGCGCAGGACGCGGTCGTCGTCGCGCCCGACGCGGCGTCCGCTGCCGGTGCGGCCGTGATGCTGCGGCAGTTCAACCCGGAGCGGTGCGGGAACGCCGCGATGGCGCTCGGCGCGGCGCGGGCGGCGCTCGAGCTGTCGCTGCGGCACGTGCGCACCCGCGAGCAGTTCGGCCGGGAGCTCGCCGAGTTCCAGGGGCTGCAGTGGAAGCTCTGCGACATGGCGATCGAGCTCGACGCCGCACGGGCGCTGCTCTATCGCGCGGCGGACTCGGACGCGGACGGCTTCCCGGTCACCCGGCTGACCGCGATGGCCAAGATCAAGGCCAACGAGGTCGCCGAGCGCATCTGCCACCAGGCGATCCAGCTGCACGGCCACGCCGGCTACACCCGCGACCTGCCGCTCGAGCGGATGTACCGGGACGTGCGCGGCATGTCGCTCGCCGGCGGGACGGTGGAGGTGATGCGCAACGTCCTCGCCGGCGAACTGCTGGGCCGCCGGTTCTCCCAGCGGGCCTGATCAGGCGACGGCGGCGTCGTACCCGGCCTGGATGTCGGCGTAGAGCACGTCGAGGTCGCTCGACAGCGCGGACTTGACGGCGCGCGAGGTGTCGTCGGCGAGGATCTCCTCGTCCCCCGCCGTCAGGCCCGCGACGAGGGCCGCGGCGACATCGGCCGGCGCCACCTTCGGCGCGGTGACGCCGGCGGTCATGTCGGTGTCGGCGTACCCCAGGTGCAGGCCGCTCACGAGCGTCCCCTGGCCGCGCAGCAGCGTGCGCAGGCTATTGGTCAGCGACCACGTGGCGGACTTCGCCGAGCAGTAGTTGCCGTACTGCGGAAAGGCGACCCACGAGAGGGCGGAGAGGACGTTCACGAGCGCGCCGCCGCCGTTCGCCGCCAGGACGGGCGCGAAGGCGCGGGACATGGCGAGGTGGCCGAAGTAGTTGACCTCCATCTCCTCCCGTGCACCCTCCAGGCCGTCGTCCGAGAGGACGTTGGTGCCGGTCGCGACGCCCGCGTTGTTGATGAGCACGGTGACGTCCCCGGCCGCCTCCACCGCGGCAGCGACGTCGGCCGGCCGGGTGATGTCGAGCGCGATCGGGACGACCCCCGGCCGTGCGGCGACCGTCGCGGGGTCCCGCGCGCCGGCGTAGACCTTCGCGGCGCCGGCCGCGAGCAGCGCGTCGGTGAACGCGAGGCCGAGGCCGCGGTTGGCGCCGGTGACGAGGACGATCGAGCCTTCGAGCTTCATGGGACTTCCTTTTGGTTAGTTAGTCGTGTGATGCAACGGATCGTATCACGCTGCGCGATGGCGTCCGCGGGGTCGGCGGGGGTCGGGTGGCGTAGAGTTCGGAACTCTGTACGCTGGGGGCATGACCTCGACGACCGCCCCCGCCGCTGTGCAGCTCGTCCGCGACGTCAACCGCGCGATGATCGCCTTCGACCTGGCCCTCGGGACGGCAGCGATCCTGAGGCCCGATGCCGCGCTCAGGGCGATCGGGCACGCGCCGCCGTCGGACGACGCACGCGAGCTGTTCCGGCGCAACGGGCCGATTTGGCTGACGTTCGCAGCGGCGCACGTGATGGCGGCGACGCGCGGCAGCGCGCGGGACTGGTGGGCCGTGGCCTGGCTGCGGGGGACCGAGGTGGCGACCGATCCCCTGTGGAGCCGCTCGCCGGGCATCCGCCGGGCCCACAACCGCGCCGGACTCAAGGTCGCCGGCGCGTTCAACCTGGCGCTCGCGCTCGGCGCCGCCCACGTGGCGCGCACCGTGGCGCGGCCGGGCACGCCGCCTGAGCCCGGCCGCTGAACCCGTCAGCGCCCGGCTGAACCCTCCGGCCGCCAGGTCGCCGGCCGGTCGGTGGTCAGCCGTCGGCGAACGGCTGGATCGTCATGCCGTGGTCGCGCTCGCGCATCCCGAGCTCGTAGGCGGCGAGCCCCGGCGCCGTGAGCGTGCGTGGCGGCTGACCGTCGCGCGCGACGGTCAGCTCGAGGTCGGCGATCGAGCAGTTCACCGTGTGGTGCGTCGATCCGTCCGGGTCCGCGTAGATCCAGCCGACGAAGCGCTCGCGGGGTGCCTGGGCCGCGCCGGTGACCCGGACGCCCCGGCCGGTGAGCCCGAAGACGAGGTGGTCCGGGTGCTCGTCGATCCGGGTCGAGCGGATCCGGCCGGGACCGCCCAGGGCCAGTCGCTCGCCGTCGACGCTGACCGTGCCGGACGCGGTCCATGGTGTCGTGCGCCCGGCGATCCGCAGGCGGCCGAGGACGACGTCCAGCCACGTGTCCTCGCCGGCGCCGTCGAACGCCATCCCGTGCAGCCAGATCCAGCGCTCGGCGTGCTCGGTCCCCCAGTTGTGGCCGACCATGCCGGGCCAGGCGTCCAGGTCGATGCGCCGGCCGTCGACGACGACGGTGCCCGACACGCGCGCGACCGGGTACACGCTCACGGGCTTGGTCCGCGGGAGCGGCGCACGGTACATCCACGCCTTCGGCAGCGTGGCCAGCAACGGCGCGCCGCTGAACGACAGCTCCCACGACACGTCCGCCCCGCCCGGGGCGGCGGCGGCGCCCCGGCACGTCCCGGGGCCGAAGTCGGCCGCACCGATGCGGATCCAGGCGCCGTCGCCGGTGCGCGGATCCTCCAGGGTGACCTTCGTCGCCGACGGGGCGAGCGCGTCCGCGTCGAAGAGCGTGAACCAGAGGGAGCCGGTCGGCGCGTGCCCCGGGCGGCGGTGGACGGTGTAGCGGATCCAGACGCCGAGCCCGCCTTCCGGCCGCGCGGTGCGGAGGTAGTAGCTCTCGTAGCCGGCTCGCATGTGGGGGAACCGGGCGCTGAGCAGGTCGGGGGTGCTCATGACCGCCGACGCTAACAGACAGTTCCGAACTCTGTCAGCGCCTCACAGCAGCGTCGCCACGGCCGACGCCAGCGCGACCGCGCCGCTGAACGCCAGGACCAGGACCGACGTCCGCTCGTGGTGGCCCGCCAGCAGCGGCCGCAGCCCACGGCCGACGACCTGCCCGGCCACGGCGGCGACGAGCAGCAGCGGGGTCAGCGCGATCGGGTCGAGCGCAGCCTCGGCGACCAGCAACAGCCCGGTCAGCACGCCGATCCCGGCGAAGTAGACCGCGAGCGTGCCGCGGCTCTGCTCGGGCGTGGTGCCGCGGCGCAGCAGCAGGAGGACGACCGGCGGCCCGTTGAAGCCGACCGAGCCACCGAGGACGCCCGCCACCAGGCCGGCGCCGACCGTCTCCCGCCCGCGGACGCCGACGACGGTCGGACGCGCCGCGCGGGCCACTGCCGCCAGGATGACCGCCCCGGCGACCAGTGCGCGCAGCGCCTCGCGCGGCAGCGCGAGCAGCAGCGCGATGCCGGCCACCGTGCCAGGAACCGAGATCGCCATCAGCGCCACGGACAGCCGCAGATCGGGAGCGTCGCGGGGACGTCCGGCGCGCCGGTCCGCGTACGCATCGGTCGCGACCATTAGCGCGTTCACCAGCGTCCCGACGATCACGAGGCTCGGCAGCGCCCGCTCGGGCGCGACCACGGCGGCCAGCACGGGGGCGGCGAGGACCGCGAAGCCGTAGCCCGTCGCGGCCTGGAGCAGCCCGCCGGCCGCGAAGGCCAGGAGCGCGCACCACTCGCCCGCGCTCATCGGTGCGCCGGTGGGCGCCGGGTGCGGCGGGGGGCGGGCATCGGCGGCGCATCCTACGGGCCGCGCTCGGCTTGGGTCCGGGCTCAGCCGCCCGGTTCGCGTCCGTGCCTGCCCGCATGGTCTACGGTTGGCTTCCGGAAGGGGTGGGCAGTGGAAAGACAGGGAACACGGAGCAGCAGCTGACATGAGGTGGAGCAGGTGAACGACCAGCAGGAGCACTATCCGCTCGAGGCCTACGACTACATGCGCCGCGTGATGTCGGTGCTGCTCGCGATCGTGGGGGTCTTCCTCTTCGCCGCCGGCACGAAGCTGTTCGCCGGTGTCGTCACGAAGACGTTCAGCTCGGCGGGCTTCGCGATCGTCCCGCTCGGCATGTTCATCACGGGCATCTTCCTGATCCCGCTCATGTCGGCCGTGCACGGCTTCTGGACCGACGCGGACCCGGCCATGCGCGCGCGGACCAAGGCGCGGGACGACCGTGACGCCGCGAAGGTGCGCCTCTCGGCGGCCGAGTACAAGACGCGCGCGCAGCGTGAGGCCGAGGGCCGCGCGGCGCGCGAGGCCGCCGATTCCACGTCGCGGGGCACCACCCGCAGCACGAGCAGTGAAGCGCCCGGCTGACTAGCCCGCCGGCGGCCGGCGGGTAGGTAGCCGCGCCAGCAGCGCGAGCACCGGGCCCTGCAGCGGACCGGGGAGCGCCAGGCGGAAGACCGCCTGGTGACGCTGGACGAGGCGCGCGAGCACGGGGAGCGGAACCTGGCCGCCGCCGTACCGGCGGCCGGCGGCGTCGACCGCGCTCCACCAGGCCACGGTCCCGAGCGCGGGTCGCGTCTGCCAGCGCACCCGCGCCGGCGCGTCGCCGCCGGCGTCCATCGTGTGCGGCGTCCCGCGCGGGATGTCGACGCTCTCGCCCGGGCCAAACGCCTGCGTCCGGCCCCCGGCGACCACGCGGAGCGTGCCCTCGAGGACCTCGAAGCGCTCGTCCTGCTCGGGGTGCAGGTGCTTCGGCGGGAGCCGGCCGCCCGGCGTCAGCACCGCCTCGACCTCCAGCAGGTCGGCGGTGTGGGAGACGACGGTGACGCGTTCGCCGGGACGGAGGACGAAGAACTCGTTTGGCATGAGCTAATACTTTCAGTCGAGTATCTCGATGTCAAGATACTTGGGTGGGGTACAGTCGCGGCATGGATGACCGCGTCGCCCAGTTGGTCGACCAGTGGACCCGCGAGCGCCCCGACGTCGACGTCGCGACCATGGCCACGGTCGCCCGGCTGCTCGGGACCGCGGACCTGGCCCGCGCCGCGATCGGGACGCTCGCCGCGAGCTACGACCTGACGACGGCGGAGGGCGACGTGCTGTTCGCGCTGCGGCGCAGCGGGCCCCCGTACCGGCTCCT
Organism: Paraconexibacter sp. AEG42_29; assembly: GCF_040581415.1. Taxonomy (NCBI): domain Bacteria; kingdom Bacillati; phylum Actinomycetota; class Thermoleophilia; order Solirubrobacterales; family Paraconexibacteraceae; genus Paraconexibacter; species Paraconexibacter sp. AEG42_29. Next base: position 1,246,470 of record NZ_CP114014.1, read on the forward strand.
GCCGTCGCGGCTCTCGGCCGCGCTGCTCGTCTCCTCCGGGACGATGACGAGCCGGCTCGACCGGCTCGAACGCGGCGGGCTCATCGACCGCACGACCGTGCCGGAGGACCGCCGTGCCGTCGCGGTGTCGCTCACCGAACGCGGGCGGGAGGTCACCGACGAGGCGCTCACCCGGCACATGGCGGCCGAGGAGCGCATGCTCGCGCCGCTCAGCGAGCGCGAGCGCCGGACCCTCGACCGCCTGCTGCGCAAGGTCGCCGACGGCTTCGACGAACGCGTGGGGACGCCATGAGCTCCGCGCGGCTGCCGGACGGCTTCGAGGTCGGCCACTGGACGCACCCGGGCGGCCACACCGGCTGCACCGTGGTGCTGGCGCCCGCCGGCGCGGTGGGGGGCGTCGAGGTCCGCGGCGGCGGCCCCGGGACGCGCGAGACCGATGTCCTCGCGCCGTCCAGCCTCGGGCGCGACGTGCACGGCGTCCTGCTGACGGGCGGCAGCGCATTCGGCCTGGCCGCGGCGGACGGCGTCGTGCGCTGGCTCGCCGAGCACGATCGCGGTCACCTGACACGGTCCGGGGTGCGCGTGCCCCTCGTGCCGGCGGCGGTGGTCTTCGACCTCGGTGCGCTCGACCCCGCGGCGCGTCCCGATGCGGCCGCGGGCCGGGCCGCCTGCGAGGCGGCGTCCGCCGATCCGCCCGCCCGCGGCCCGGTCGGCGCGGGGGCGGGCGTCGCGGCGGGCAAGCTCCTGGGGCCCGACGGCTGGACGCGGACCGGGATCGGCGTGGCGTCCGACACGACGGCGGGAGCGCTCGTCACGGCGCTCGCCGTGGTCAATCCCGTGGGCGAGGTCGTCGGCGCCGACGGGACGCTGCTGGCGGCCAGCCGCGATGCCGGCGGCCGCTCCTGGTCGACCGCCGACCTGATCCGCGACGGGCGCGCCTTCGCGGACCCGCCGGCCGGCCGCGAGGCCACGGTCCTGATCGCCGTGATGACCGACGCGATCCTCGACCGCACCGGCGCCTGGCTCCTGGCCCGCGCGGCGACGGCCGGCGTCGCGCGCGCCGTGCACCCGGTGGCGACCGCCTACGACGGCGACGTGGTCTTCGCGCTCGCATCGGGCCGGGTGGCCGCCGACCCGTTCGCGCTGCAGGTCAGCGCGGCCGAGGCGACGGCCGCGGCAGTCCGCGACGGCGCCCGCGCCGCGGCGTAGGGTCCCGGGCATGAGCACCGTCCGCAGCGAGCGGGACGGGCCCGTCACGACGATCGTGATCGCCCGCCCCGAGGTCCGCAACGCCGTCGACGGCCCGACCGCGGCCGCCTTGGCCGACGCGTTCCGGGCGTTCGACGCCGACGACGAGGCCGCCGTCGCGGTCCTCTGGGGCGAGGGCGGCACGTTCTGCGCCGGGGCCGACCTGAAGGCGATGGGCGGCGAGCGGTCCAACCGGATCGACGCCGAGGGCGACGGGCCGATGGGGCCGTCCCGCATGCACCTGTCCAAGCCCGTCATCGCCGCGGTCGCCGGGCACGCCGTAGCGGGGGGTCTCGAGCTCGCGTGCTGGTGCGACCTGCGCGTCGTCGAGGAGGACGCCGTCTTCGGGGTCTTCTGCCGGCGCTGGGGCGTGCCGCTGATCGACGGCGGCACCGTCCGGCTGCCGCGGCTGATCGGCCACAGCCACGCGATGGACATGATCCTCACCGGGCGTGCGGTCGCCGCGGACGAGGCACAGCGGATGGGGCTGGCCAACCGGGTGGTCCCGGCGGGGACGAGCCGCAGCGCGGCCGAGGCGCTCGCCCGCGAGCTGAGCCGGTTCCCGCAGGTGACGATGCGCGGCGACCGCCTGTCGGCGATCGAGCAGGCGGGCCAGGACGTGCCCGCCGCGATCGCGAACGAGTGGCAGCACGGGCTGCGGGCGCTGACGGCCGCCGTCGAGGGTGCGGGCCGCTTCGCCGCGGGCGCGGGCCGCCACGGCTCCTTCGACGACGCGACCTGAGCGCCCGCTCAGCGCCTCACGGTGCCGAGCTGCGATTTCCGTCATCCCGGCGTGGCGCCCGTCGCCACTCGGCCCCCGGGTGGCCGAGTGGCGGTGGCCGGGAGCGCATGTGGAAAGCTGCAGGACGTGGCACACCCGCTGACCTTCGATCCGATCGACGAGGCCGGCCGCCAGTGGCGCAAGCACTGGGGGGCGGCGTCCGCCCCGCCGATGATGGCGGTGACGTCGATGATGCGCGCGCAGCAGATCGTCCTCGCGCGACTCAACGAGGCCCTCGAGCCCTACCGCCTGTCGTTCCCGCGCTACGAGGCGCTGATGCTGCTGTTCTACAGCCGCGAGGGCGAACTGCCGCTCGGCAAGATGGGCGCGCGGCTGCAGGTGCACCCGACCAGCGTCACCAGCCTCATCGACGGCCTCGAGGGACTCGGGTACGTCGTGCGGTCCGCACACCCCACCGATCGCCGGACGACGCTCGCGACGATCACCGACACCGGTCGGGGGACCGCGTCCGCCGCCACGGAGGCGCTGAACGCGATCAGCTTCGGGATGGAGCCGCTGAAGCGGTCGGACATCGTCGTCGTGACCGACGTCCTGCGCGACCTGCGGCTGGCCGCCGGGGACTTCGAGTCCGGCGACGACTGACGGCGGCTTCAGGCCGCGGCGGGGACCTTCGCCGGCGGGTACTCGTAGAAGCCACGGCCCGACTTGCGGCCGAAGTGGCCGGAGACGACGAGCCGCTTCAGGATCGGCGGCGGCGCGAAGTCCGGGCGCTTGAACTCCTCGTAGAGCGACTCGCCGATGGCGTACATCACGTCGAGGCCGATGAAGTCAGCGAGCTGCAGCGGGCCCATCGGGTGGCCGCAGCCGCGCTTCATGCCCTCGTCGATGTCCTCGGCGGTCGCGAAGCCGTCCTCGTACATGCGGATCGCGGACATCAGGTACGGGACGAGCAGCATGTTGACGATGAAGCCCGCGCGGTCCGCGGTGTGGACCGGGTGCTTGCCCATCGTCGCCGCGAAGGCGCCGGCCGCCGCGAGCGTCTCGTCCGAGGTGTCGATCGCGCGGACGATCTCGACGAGGCTCATGACCGGGACGGGGGAGAAGAAGTGGATCCCGATGACGCGGTCCGGTCGCTGGGTCCAGGCGGCGATCTCGGCGATCGGGATCGACGAGGTGTTCGATGCGAGGAACGTCGCGTCCGGCAGGAGCGCGTCGAGCTTCTTGAAGATGCTGCCCTTGGCCTTCGCGTCCTCGATGATCGCCTCGACCACGCCATCGACGCCGTCGAAGTCGTCGAGCGACCTGGTCCAGGCGACGCGGTTCAGCATGTCGCTGCCCTCCTGGTCGGACAGCTTGCCGCGGGAGACCGCGCGCCCGATCGACTTCTCGAGGCTCGCCTGGGACCGGTCGAGCGGTGCCTGCTCCGGCTCGTAGATCACCACCGAGAGGCCGGCCCGGGCCGCGGACTCCGCGATCCCGGTGCCCATGAATCCGCCGCCGACGACACCCAACGTCTCGATTCCACTCATGGGACGACGCTACCAGATGCTCGGACGTCCGACTACTGGGCGTCATAGCAAGGCGCGGCATGCCGCGGGCCGGGCTGCGGACCGGTCCGGGTCTATGCTCGAGGCATGTCAGTCGACGTCACGGACAACGCCGAGCGGGAGCGCTACGACGTCCACCAGGACGGCATGCTCGCGGGGTTCGCCCAGTACCGCAAGCGCGGTGGGCTGATCGCCTTCATCCACACCGAGGTCGATCAGCAGTTCGAAGGGCAGGGCCTCGGGACGGCCGTCATCAAGTCGGCGCTCGACGACGCCCGGTCCCAGCAGCTGGCGGTCCTGCCGTTCTGCCCGTTCGTCAGCGGCTACATCGAGCGGCACGCGGTCTACCTCGACCTCGTGCCGGAAGCGCGCCGGGGGGACTTCGGCCTCTGAGCGGGGGCGGCCCCGGCCCGGTCACTTCACGGTGACGGCCTTCACCATCCCGAGGGCGTTGTGCGCCTTGCCCTTGGACTGCTTGCTCTTCACGAAGCACACCAGGACGTAGTTCCCGGGGGCGTTCGCGACGGTGAGGTCGTGCGCCTGGCCGGGGCCGACCGCGTTCGCGCTCGTGCCCTCGCCGCGGATCTCCTTGCCGGCGGCGCGCTGATCGTCCGCCCTGACCGCCTTCACCAGGCGCGCGGAGCCCTTCGCGTCGGCGGTCTTGAAGACGACGACGATGTGGTTGCGCTTGCCCTTGTTGACGATCCGCACGTCGCCCTTGCGCGGCAGCTTCCCGGCGATCTCGTACTTGTAGTCGAACATCGAGATCGTCGCGGCGGGCGCGGCCGGGAGCCCCGGGCCGCTGCCTTCGCCGACGGTGAACGGGACGGAGGGCACGCCCTTCTGCGAGCTGAGGTCGGCCAGCAGGTAGGTCCCGGACGTGAGGTCGACGACGATCGATCCCTTGCGGCGGGCGGACACGCCGGTGCCCCCGACGGCGACGACGCCGCCGAGCGCCTCGAAGTCGTCGTCGCTGCGGGCCTTGCTCACCCGCTGCTGGATCGCGGGGACGTCGGCGCCGGCCGGCAGGCGGAGGAGCTGGAAGCCGTGCATGCCCTTGGCCTTGGTGGCCACGTCGATGCGCACGGCGCCGGGCGGGACCGTGGCCGGCCCGGTCGGCGCGGTCCTGCCGTCGGCGGCGGCGAGCGCGAAGCGGACGGTGGGCGGGGCGGCCGCGTCCTCGGCGGTCGCGAGCGCCGCGGTGGCCCCGGTCGCGGCCAGTGCGGCGAGGGCGAGGGGGAGGAGGAGGTGGCGGGGAGTCGGAGTGCTCATGGCGGGCACTCTGCCTCCGGCCGCCCCGGCCCACATCGGGGGAATGCCCCTCCTGTCCCCCGCGCGCCGGGGGAGCTGCTGCCCGGCTCAGCTCCCGGTCAGCAGGACCATCCGGAACCGCGCGTCGCCGGCCATCATCTTGTCGTAGGCCGCCTGCGCCTCCTCGAGTGGCATCGTCTCGATCATCGGCCGCACGTCGGCCAGCTCGCTGAAGGCCAGCGTGTCCTGCGAGTCCTGCGAGGTCCCGGACGCGTGGCCCACGATTCCCGTGCTGCCGCCGATGAACGCCGCCGGCGGCACGCCGAGCGGGTCCATCGACGCGCCGACGATGATCAGGCGCCCGTTCGGCGCGAGACCGCCGACCGCCGCGGCCTGCGCGTCGGCGTTCGAGGCGGTGGCGAGGATGACGGTGGCGCCGCCGAGCGCCTGCAGCGCCTCGGAGGGATCCTCCTGCGTCGAGTCGATGTAGTGGTGGGCGCCCAGCTCGCGGGCGAGCTCCTCCTTCGCCGTCCCGCGGGCGATGGCGACGGTGCGGAACCCGAGCCGGCGCGCGAACTGGATGCCGAGGTGCCCGAGCCCGCCGACGCCGAGGACCGCGACCGTGTCGCCGCCGCGGGCGTCGCTGCGGCGCAGCGCGTTGAACGTCGTCACGCCCGCGCAGAGCAGCGGGGCGGCGTCCTCGGCGGACAGGTCGTCCGGGATCAGCGCGAGCGCGGTCGCCGGGACCACCACGTGGTCGGCGTAGCCGCCGTCGAAGGTGACGCCGGGGATGCCCGTGTTCTGGCAGGCGATGAAGTTGCCGCGGCGGCACGGCTCGCAGTGGCCGCAGTTGCCGCCGAACCAGCCGACGCCGACCCGCTGGCCGACCTTCCAGCTGCCGACGTCGTGGCCGACCTCGTCGATCACGCCGGCGATCTCATGACCCGGCACGATCGGGAACGTGACGCCCGGGTATCCGCCGGTCACCGCGAATACGTCGCTGTGGCAGACGCCGCAGGCCTGCACGCGGACGCGGACCTCGCGGGCGCCGGGGACGGGCACCTCCCGCTCCACGAGCTGCATCGGCCCGCCGGCCTCGCTGATCTGCACTGCGCGCATCGTCGCCATCGTCTGCTCCGTTCGTCTGCTGGGGGACGCGGCCCAGGCTAGTGACCCGTCCATGGGTGCTCGATTAGGCTCGCGGACCGTGAGTCAGATCTTCCGTGAGGGGCTGCTGGACGGCCAGGTCGCGATCGTCACCGGCGGTGGCTCGGGCATCGGACGCGCGACGGCGCTCGAGCTCGCGTCCCTGGGGATGCGCGTCGCCGTCTTCGGGCGCCGCGTCGAGCCGCTGGAGGAGACGTGCGCGCTCGACCCGTCCGGCCGCTGCACCGCCGTCGTGTGCGACATCCGCGAGGAGGACCACGTCGACGCCGCGGTCGCCGGCGTCGTCGAGCGGGAGGGGCGCATCGACCTGCTCGTCAACAACGCGGGCGGGCAGTTCCTGACCCCCGCCGAGCTGATCACCCCGAAGGGCTTCCGCACCGTCATCCGCCTGAACCTCGAGGGCACCTGGCTCATGACCCATGCCTGCGCGACGAAGGCAATGATTCCGGCCGGTGGCGGCAAGGTCGTGTCGATCACGATGACGCCGCACACCGGGCTGCCCGGGATGACGCACTCGTCGGCCTCCCGCGCCGGGATGGAGTCGATGATGAAGACGCTGTCGATCGAGTGGGCGCGCTTCAACATCCGCCTGAATGCGATCGCCCCCGGCATCGTCGGGACCGACACGTTCCTCACGAAGTACCCAAAGCAGTTCGTCGAAGGCGCCGCGGAGACCGTCCCGCTGCAGCGGCTCGGCACCCCGGAGCAGATCGCCTGGATGGTCGCGCAGCTGGCGTCCCCCGCGGGCGACTACACGACGGGATCGGTCATCACGATCGACGGCGCGCGGGACAACCACATCGGCCCGTGGCCGCCGGAGCGGGAGCTGGGGGAGGACGGCCTGCCGGCGATCGAGGTGCGCCGGCCGCGGGACTAGAGCGCGGGTGACCGGGGTATTGCTCCGGCATGCGCCGCCGACAGCTGCTGTCCGTCCTCGCCGTGCTCGCCGTACCGGCCACGGCTCTCGGAGCTGGGGCCGCCCCTGCGGGGGCGGCGAAGGCCCCGCTGGCCGGCAGCAAGAAATGCGCGAACGGCAAGTACGTGCTGCACGTGCGCGTGAAGGGGTGGTCCTGCGGCAAGGGCCGCAAGGAGGCGCAGTACTGGGAGACCACCGGCCGCGGGCACTGCCGCAAGGGCTACACGTTCCGGCAGTACAGCCTGCCTGCGGGCGTCAGCGGCCCGGGCGGCAGTTACCTCAGCTGCGGCAAGGGCGGGGTCCGCGTGTTCTGGGTCGAGGGCGGCGACTGACCGATGGACGCCCCTGCGGTCTAGGGTCCGGGCATGCCCACGGATCCCACGCTGTCCCCCGAGCTCGCCGACCTGCAGGAGCGCACGCGACGCTTCGTGGACGACGTCGTCATCCCCATGGAGGCGCGGGACGATTCGGCCGGGGCCCACGGGCCCAGCGAGGCGTTCAAGACGGAGCTACAGGACGCGGCCAAGGCGGCCGGGCTGTTCGTCCCGCACCTGCCGGCGGACCTGGGCGGGCTCGGCCTGGACATGCGCGGCCAGGCGATCGTGTTCGAGGAGGCGGGCCGCTCGCTGCTGGGCCCGCTCGCGCTGAACTGCGCCGCGCCCGACGAGGGCAACATGGCGATGATGGAGAAGATCGCCACGCCGGAGCAGCGCGACCGCTTCCTGGCGCCGCTGGCCGCCGGCGACGTGCGCTCGTGCTTCGCCATGACCGAGCGGGCCCCCGGCGCCGGCTCGGACCCGTCGATGCTGCAGACGACCGCCGAGCGCGTCGACGGTGGCTGGGCCATCAACGGCGAGAAGTGGTTCATCACGGGCGGCGTCGGCGCGGCGTTCGCCATCGTCATGGCCAAGACGGAAGGCGGCGCGACGATGTTCCTCGTGGACACGGACGCCGCGGGCTTCCGTGTCGAGGAGGCGATCGACACCATCGACCGCATCAGCCCGGGCGGCCACGCGCGGCTCACGCTGACCGACTGCGTGGTCCCCGACGACCAGGTCCTGGGTGCCGCCGGGCAGGGCTTCAAGTACGCCCAGGTCCGCCTGGCCCCCGCGCGCCTGACGCACTGCATGCGGTGGCTCGGGCTCGGGCGGCGGTCGCTCGAGATCGCGCTCGACCGGGCGTCGACGCGTCAGGCCTTCGGGGAGCGCCTGGCCGACCTCGGCCTCGCTCAGCGGCTGATCGCCGACGCCGTGATCGACATCGAGACGAGCCGCGCGATCATCCAGCGCACGGCGGCCGTCCTGGACGCCGGCGTCGACGGTGGCCTGGCCTCGTCGATCGCCAAGGTGCACTGCTCCGAGGCGGCGTTCCGGATCATCGACAGCGCGGTCCAGCTCTGCGGCAGCGACGGGATCACGGTCGAGCCGCTGGGCCGCTACATGGCCGAGGTGCGGCCGTTCCGCATCTACGACGGGTCCAACGAGACGCATCGCTGGTCGATCGCGCGGCGCACGGTGCGGGCGCGCGAGCGGGCTGTCGGTGTCTCTGCCTGAACAGCCGTCCGTCCAACCGGGCGCTCAGACGTCCGTCCAGTGCCACACGGAACGCGCGAGACCTGGCAGCATTGCGCCCGTGCCGGCTTACCTCCAGGCCTCGCTCGCGCTGGCTGCGACGACCCCGATCCTCGCGAACGCCGTCCCGGCCCCGCGAATGCGCTCGGGTCACGTCGGCACGCTGTGCCTCTGTCTGCTGGTGTCGTCGGCGCTGACCTTCATCGTGGCCGCGGGCGTCGTCGTCCTCGGGCTGCTGACGATCCTGCCGGGGTTCGTCGTCATCACGCCGGCGCTCGCCGGGCTGGCGATCGCGGTCGTCCTGTCGATGACGTCCTGCTGGATCTCGACGTCGCAGGAGCGGATCGTCGACGAGGCCGAGGAGAGCGACCCGGACTCTGACAGCGACGACGGCGGCGGCGGACTGCGTCCCGAGGACGAGCCCCCGCGCGACCCGGGCCCGTCGGACGGCATCGCGTGGGACGCGTTCGACCTCGAGCGCCAGGCGTGGGAGGCGACGCGCACCGAGCGCGACCGCGACGCCGAACGGGAGCTCGTCGGGGTCTGACGCAGCAGCCCGCCGTGCCGGCCGGGCGTTCGCCGGCCGCGACCGGGTCAGCTCGCGAGCCAGGCCTGCATGCCCGCGACCCCTGCGGGCTCCAGCTGCCGGATGACCGCCACCGCGCCCGCGCCGCCCGCGTGGTCGCCCGCCGCAGCAGCCTCCGCGAGCGCGACCCACGCCGCCGCGAGCTGGTCGTAGACCTCGCCCAGCCGGCCGAGGGCACGGTCGTCGAGCACCGCCGCGGCGTCGTGCAGGAACTCGGCGTGCAGCGAGCGGAACATCGCGCCACCCGTCCCCGCCTTCACGACGAACACGCGCAGGCCGGCCAGCGCGGCGGGTAGGTCGTCCCCGAACGCGTCCGGCCACGACGGGTACGCCGCCGCGAACTGCGCCACCCCGGCGAGCCCGGTCCCGGCGTCCTTCAGCCCGCCGAGCGGGTCGCCGCCGCCCTGCATGTTGCGGACCGCGGTCGCGACCGCTGCGCGCACCGCCCCCGCCGGGTCCGGCAGCGCCGCCGGCCACGTGTAGTCGAACGTCCTGTGACGGTTCGGCCCCGGGAAGCCGGGCGAGTGCCGCGCGGAGGCCAGCGACTCCAGGGAACAGGGCTCCAGCTCGTCGCGGTCGTTGTCGGCGATCCACGCGACGCCCTCGTCGGCCGAGTAGTCGACGACCACGATCGCGTGCTGCGTGTTCTGCATCCGGACGCGCAGGTACTCGAGGCGCTGGATGTCCGCCAGCACCATCAGCGGGCGGCGGTCGTCGATCGCGTCCCGGACCCAGCCCCAGCCGGTGGCCGGGTCCTCGGTCTCCAGGACCTCGAGCGGGATGCCCAGGTGCGCGGCGAAGTCCCGCTCCATCGTCGCGGTCCGGCCGACGAGGTAGAAGCGCTGCGGCTGGTCGGCGACCGGGGTGTAGAGAAAGCCGAGCCCGCCGCCGAGGCCGAAGACCATGCCCTCGGAGAGCGGTCCGGCGCCGAAGTCGAGGCCCTCGAACGCGAGCAGGTCGCGCAGCGAGCCGGAACCGCAGTGGCCGGCCTTGGTGTGCGCGAACGCGGCGCGCAACGTCGTCCCGGAACCCATGGTCCCCGCATCGTAGGCCCACCCCTCCAGGGAAAACATGAATCTGTTTCATCCCAGACGTCGAAATCGACGCCGGACAGCTACGATGCCGGTGCTGCCGGCTCCATTCAGCGCCAGCGGCCGGCGGCTGTCCCACGGGGACGCCGCTCGATGAGAACGCCTCTCGAGCACAGGAGCACGCAACCATGAGCAGCACCGAAGCGCTGGTCTTCGACGCCATCCGCACCCCCCGCGGCAAGGGCAAGAGCAACGGATCCCTCCACGGGACCAAGCCGGTCGACCTGGTCGTCGGCCTGATCCACGAGACCCTGTCCCGTCAGGACAGCCTCGATCCTGCCCAGATCGACGACCTCGTCCTCGGCTGCGTCTCCCCGATCGGCGACCAGGGCGGCGACATCGCCAAGGTTGCGGCCATCAAGGCCGGCCTCCCGGACACCGTCGCCGGCGTCCAGCTGAACCGCTTCTGCGCCTCCGGCCTCGAGGCCGTCAACACCGCCGCGATGAAGGTCGCCTCCGGCTGGGAGGACCTCGTCTTCGCCGGCGGCGTCGAGTCCATGTCCCGCGTCCCGATGGGCTCCGACGGCGGCGCCTGGGCGATGGACCCCGAGACGAACTTCGACACCGGCTTCGTGCCCCAGGGCATCGGCGCGGACCTCATCGCGACGATCGAGGGCTGGTCGCGTGACGACGTCGACGCGTTCGCTGCCCTCTCCCAGGAGCGCGCCTCGGCCGCCCAGGAGGCCGGCTACTTCGACAACTCCGTCATCGCGGTCAAGGACATCAACGACCAGGTCGTCCTCGACAAGGACGAGTTCATCCGCAAGGGCACGACGGTCGAGTCGCTCTCCAAGCTGAAGCCGTCGTTCGCGGCCATGGGCGAGATGGGCGGCTTCGACGCCGTCGCGCTGCAGAAGTACCACTGGGTCGAGAAGATCGACCACGTCCACCACGCGGGCAACTCGTCGGGCATCGTCGACGGCGCCTCGCTGCTGGTCATCGGCAACGAGGCCGCCGGCGAGCGCAACGGCATGAAGCCGCGTGCCCGCATCCTGTCGACCGCCGTCTCCGGCGCCGACCCGACGATCATGCTCACCGGCCCCGCGCCGGCGTCCCGCAAGGCCCTCGAGAAGGCCGGCCTGAAGGCGTCCGACATGGACCTCGTCGAGATCAACGAGGCCTTCGCGGCCGTCGCGCTGCGGCTCATCCGCGACCTCGACATCGACCCTGAGCTGACGAACGTCAACGGCGGCTCGATCGCCATGGGCCACCCGCTCGGCGCGACCGGCGGCATGATCCTCGGCACGCTCATCGACGAGCTGCACCGTCGCGGCAAGCGCTACGGCCTGGCGACGCTGTGCGTCGGCGGCGGCATGGGCATCGCGACCGTCATCGAGGCGATCTGAGCGCCGCGGCCCTCACGATCACCTCAAGAGAACTGAGAGACAGCACATGAGCGAGAGCACCACGATCCGCTACGAGAAGGGCGACGACAAGATCGTCAACCTGATCCTCGACGACCCGAACCAGTCGGCCAACACCATGAACGCGGCCTTCACCGCGTCCCTGGAGGCGACCGTCGACCGCCTCGAGGCCGAGAAGGACGACATCGCGGGCGTCATCATCACGTCGGCGAAGAAGACCTTCTTCGCCGGCGGCGACCTGAACGACCTCAAGCGCGTGAACCCCGAGAACGCCGCGGAGTTCACCGCCGGCGTCACGTTGATCAAGTCGCTGCTGCGGCGCCTGGAGACGCTCGGCAAGCCCGTCGTCGCCTGCGTCAACGGCGCGGCCCTCGGCGGCGGCCTGGAGATCACGCTGGCGACCCATCGCCGGATCGTGGTCGACAGCCCCAAGATCCAGCTCGGCACCCCCGAGGTGCAGCTCGGCCTGCTGCCCGGCGCCGGCGGCATCACCCGCACCGTGCGCATGATGGGCATCGTCGGCGCGCTCATGGGCCTGCTGCTCCAGGGCAAGCCGGTCCGTCCGGCGAAGGCGCTGGAGATCGGCCTGATCGACGAGCTCGTCGCCACGCCGGAGGACCTGATCCCGGCCGCGAAGAAGTTCATCGCCGAGAACCCCGAGGCGCAGCAGCGCTGGGACGCGGACAAGAAGTACCGCATCCCCGGCGGCACCCCGGCCACCCCGGCGCTCGCCGCCAACCTGCCGGCGTTCCCGTCCAACCTGCGCAAGCAGCTGAAGGGCGCGAACTACCCGGCGCCGAAGGCGATCATGTCCGCCGCCGTCGAGGGCGCGCAGGTCGACTTCGACACCGCGCTCGTCATCGAGGGCCGCTACTTCACGTCCCTGGCCACGAGCCAGATCGCGAAGAACATGATCCAGGCGTTCTTCTTCGACCTGCAGCGCGTCAACGGCAAGCGCGGCCGCGGCGACGACGTCGAGACGTTCCAGTCCAAGAAGGTCGTCGTCCTCGGCGCCGGCATGATGGGCGCCGCGATCGCGTACGTGTCGGCCAAGGCCGGCATCGAGGTCGTGCTGAAGGACGTCTCTCAGGAGGCGGCCGAGCGCGGTAAGGGCTACTCCAAGAACATCGTCGACAAGGCCGTCGCGAAGGGCCGTTCCACGCAGGAGCAGGCCGACGCGCTGCTGGCGCTGATCACCCCGACTGCCGATGCGGCCGATGCCGACGGCGCCGACCTGGTCATCGAGGCGGTCTTCGAGGACCCGGCCGTCAAGGCGCAGGTCTTCGCGGAGATCGAGCCGCACCTCGCCGAAGGCGCCCTGCTGGGCTCCAACACCTCGACCCTGCCGATCACCGGCCTGGCCGAGGGCGTCTCCCGTCCCGCCGACTTCATCGGGCTGCACTTCTTCTCCCCCGTGGACAAGATGCCGCTGCTGGAGATCATCAAGGGCGAGAAGACGTCGGACGAGACGCTCTACCGCGCGCTCGACTTCGCCAAGCAGATCAAGAAGACCCCGATCGTCGTCAACGACTCGCGTGGCTTCTTCACCTCGCGCGTCATCGGCACGTTCATCAACGAGGGCATCGCGATGCTCACGGAGGGCTTCGCGCCGAACACGATCGAGCAGGCCTCCTCGCAGGCCGGCTACCCGGCGCCCGTACTGCAGCTCAGCGACGAGCTGAACCTGGAGCTCATGGCGAAGATCCGCAAGGCGTCGAAGGAGGCCATCGAGGCCGACGGCGGCGAGTGGGTCGACCACCCGGCGTTCGCGGTCATCGACAAGATGATCGCCGAGGGCCGCTCGGGCCGCCTCAAGGGCGCGGGCTTCTACGAGTACGCGGACGGCAAGCGCACCGGGCTGTACAAGGGCCTGAAGGACCTCTTCCCGGTGACGGCCGACCCGTTCGCCGTGAACCTCAAGGACCTCGAGGAGCGCATGCTCTTCGCCGAGGCCCTGGAGACCGTCAAGTGCGTCGACGAGGGCGTCATCCCGTCGGTCGCCGACGCGAACATCGGCTCGATCATGGGCATCGGCTTCCCGGCCTGGTCGGGCGGCGTCCTGCAGTACATCAACGGTTACGAAGGCGGCGTTGCCGGCTTCGTGGCCCGTGCCAACGAGCTCGCGGCCGCGTACGGCGCGCGCTTCGAGCCGCCGGCGTCCCTGGTCGCCAAGGCCGAGGCCGGCGAGGTCTACACGGACGAGCAGGTCGCGGCTGCGGTGTAGCCGCCCCTGACGTGCCGGCTGTGCCCGAGGGCCCGCACTGCGGGCCCTCGGTCGTTCCCGGGCCAGGAACGCCCACGACCTCCGTGGCCGGCTCAGGCCGAGAGGCCGCCCTCCGGGCCGGCACCCGGAACGCCCGGGGTGCGGCGCGGCGGGAGGATCCTGCTCGGGTCGAGCGGATTCCGCGGCAGCCTGATCGGCGCGACCTTGTCCCAGTGGCTCAGGGTGGCGTCCGACTTCGTGCTCGTGTCGTCCGTGTCGTCGCAGCGCGGCTCGAACGTCCCGCCCGGACGCGACGGGCCGGTCTGCCGCTCGCGCATCGGCAGCGCGCGCCCGTTGGTGGCGACCGACAGCTCGCCGGGCGTACCGCCGGGGACGTTGCCCGCGTCCCGGATGACGACCACGCGCCGGCCGCGGACCGTGCGCACGCCGACCTTCGTCAGCGTCCCGATCCGCTTCGGCAGGCAGTACGCCTGTTCCTTCGGCATCAGGCGCTCGACGTCCTTGAGCAGCGCGGCCGCGCCGCCGGCCGAGAGCTTCACCCAGCGGCCCGCGAGCAGACGGGCGATGCGCTGCGAGCGTGCGTCGCTGCGTCCGTCGAGCCAATATGCGCGATCACCGCGGACGAACCCCTGCCCGCGGACCACGAGGTAGGACGAGGTCACGCCCTTCGTCGTGTACGTCGCCTTGACCGAGCGGTCGTCCCTGACGGAGGCGCTGATGACCGTCCGGCCGTCGTCGTCGACGACGGACCCGCGGATCTTGTAGCTGTGCACGTCCGCGACTGCGGCGACCGACGCGTCGAGGATCTCCTGCGGGGTCTTGGACGCGAGGTCGTCGTCCGCCGCCGTGGTGGTCGTGGACGACGAGCCGCCGCCGCAACCTGCGAGCCCCGCAGCGGCGGCACTGATGACGAGCAGGGGCAGGACGCGGCGGGACGGCATCCCGACCTACGGTAGCCCGCTGCCGACCGGGCGCGCGCCACACCGCTCCTCGGGGTCGAACATCCATCGTGCCCCGCCACGGACGGCAGGATCGATGTTCGACCGCGCTCGTCGGGATGCCGCGCGCTTGTCAGGCCGCCGCGGCTGCCGGCCGCGTGGTCCGGCGGGACTGCAGCACCAACCGCGCACCCTCTGCCGGGCTGACCGTGATGTGACGGCGCAGGTGCGCCTCGTCGCCCGGGGCCGCCGCCGGGTCCCTCGCGAGGTCCGTCGTCCGCAGCAGGGCCGCGAGGACGACGCGCATCTCGAGCATCGCGAACGCCTGGCCCAGGCAGCGCCGGCGGCCGCCGCCGAACGGCAGCCACGTGAAGGTCCCCGGCGCCTGCTCGAGGAAGCGCTCCGGCCGGAAGGCGTACGGATCGGGGTAGATGTCCGGGTCGTGGTGGACCAGGTGCACGTTGGCGGTCAGCGCGCAGCTGCCGGCCGGGTAGGCCACGTCGCCGACCGTGATGGGCCGGGCGACGAACCGCGGCTGCGCGAACATCAGCACGGGGCGGCAGCGCAGCGCCTCCTGGATGGTCGCGGTCAGGTACGCGTCGTCCCCGGCGTCGACCGCCGCCTGTGCGCGGGCCAGGACGTCCGGGGTCCGCACCAGCCGCTCGCACGTCCACGCCAGCTGGGACGCGGTGGTCTCGTGACCGGCCACGAGCAGCGTCACGAGCTCGTCGCGGATGTCGAGGTCGCGCATCGGCGTCCCGTCCTCCTCGGTCGCGCCGAGCAGCATCGCGAGGACGTCCCCGTGGTCGCCCTGGTCGGCGGTGCGGCGGCGGGCGATCTCGGCGCTGACCAGGCCGAGCGCCTGCTCGCGCACACGCAGGAACCGGCCCCAGGGGGACAGGCGGCCGAGGTCGCGCTGCAGTCCCGTCGGCATGTTGTGGGGCTTGGACGCCTCCTCCAGGTAGGCGGTGAAGACGGTCCGCAGCGCGTCGAGTCGCGGGCCGGGCTCGAGCCCGAAGACCGCGCGCAGGATGACCTCGAGCGTCAGGGCCTGCAGCCGTGGATGCAGCTCGATCGGCCGGTCGCGCGGCCACTCGGCGACGGCCCGCTCGGTGACCTCCTCGAGGACGCCGGTCAGCGTCGCCATCCGCTCGCCGTGGAAGGCGGGCAGCATCAGCCGCCGCTGGCGCAGGTGATCGTCGCCGTCGAGCACGAGGACGGACCGCGACCCGAGCACCGGCTCCAGGATCTTGCCACCGAAGCCGGGCTCCAGGACGTCGGGCGGCGCGCCGAAGATCGCCTTGACCTCCGCCGGGTCGCTAAGGCTCACGATGGGCGGGCCGAACAGGAAGCGGACAGTGAAGCGCCGGCCGTAGCGGTTGCGGCAGCGCTCGAAGAACGTGACGGGATCACGGACCCAGCGAGCGGTCTGGACGAGCGGCGGGGCGGCGGGCCCGGGGGGCAGGACGGCGCGCGAGCTCATGTACCCGGCAGCCTACGCCGTCGCGGCGCGGGCACGAAGGGGACGGGGATGAGCGGCGGCGCCCGCGGGTAGGGTCCGCAGCATGCCTGCCCGCCTGTCCGTCCTGCGCCGCCGCTCGGTCGGCGCCGTCGCCGTCGCCGCCCTCGCGGTCGCCGGTGCGAGCGTCCTTCCCGCAGGGTCGTCCGCCGCTCCGGCGTGCCGCAACCTGACGGTCGACAACGCCACGCGCACCGCGCTCTACAACGCACACGGGCGGCCGCGCGACGGGCAGATCAGGAAGGGGTCGGTCTACTACGGCCGCTGCGGGTCGACGCGATACGCGATCGCCACCTTCTCGAAGGCGCTCGCCGACCAGCCCGAGAAGTTCCGTAAGTACCCGGGCCGGGGCTGGGTGGACCAGGGCGACGGGTTCGAGAACGGCTGCGGGACGGCCAGCCGCCCGATCCCCCGGGCGCTGGTCCGTCTCTGGGGCTTCTGCCGCTGAGCGCGGCGCCCGTCGTCAGGACGGGATCCGGAACATCCCGGTCAGCTGCGCCGCGAAGCCGAGGTCGCCGCGGACCGAGATCTTCCGCCGCATGAACATCATCGCCGGGTTGGCGTTGCCGGTGACCAACCGCAGGAAGTCGGCGGCCTCCACCTGGATGCTCACGCGCGGCTTCAGGCTGCCGGGCTCCGCCAGGACGACCGCGCCATGGTCGATGTGGGTGACGAACTCGTCGACGCCACCGTCCTCGCGACCCGTGATCCGCCAGGCGATGGCAGCGTCGACGTCGGCGGTGCGGTCGCGGCGCAGGTGGTCCGCGAAGCGGGCGAAGATCTCGCCGAGGACGATGTCGCGCACGCCGCCGGCCATCCGCTGGCGCAGCGCCTTGTCGGAGAGGTCGCGGACCACGGCCGCCACGGCGTTCGCGTCGATCGCGAGCGGGTCGAGGTCGGTGGTCCCGTCGTGGCCGTCGCGGTTGCTCGACGCCGCGCCGGGGATGTGGAAGCAGCCGGCCGCGGCGATCGCGAGCCGCACCTCGCCTTCCAGGCGCAGCCCCCCGCGCAGGTAGAGCAGCGCCGCGTGCTCCTGCCCGGTGACGAGCAGCAGCAGGTCGAGCGCGTCGGCCTCGATCGTCACGTCGACCGGGTCGACGGTGGTCGCCGCACCGGTGGCGCGGTCGGCTGTGGCGGTCACGCCGTCGAGCCTCAGGACCACGGTGTCGCTGCCACCTCCCGCGCGGCCGGTCAGCCGCAGGGCGAGGCAGACGGGGGCCCCGGTCCAGCGCTCCGGGGCGACGAACTCCGGCAGGCGGTCCAGGACGATGTCGATGGTCAGGTCGCGCAGGCTGCCGGCGGCTGCGGCCCGCAGCTCGGCGAGCGGCGTGGCGGCGACCACGGCCGCGAGGTCGGCCGGGGCGACGGCGGCCGGGTCGGCCGCGGCCAGCGCGGCCAGCTGCGCGAGGGTCGCGGCGTCGCGGGCGTCGGTGGGCGTGCTCATCGGCGCACCTCCGACCTGGGCGAAGGAGCCGCCGGCAAGTTCGCCCGACCGGAGCCGAGCCCCCTGGGCGAGTGCTTCGGCGTGCTCATGACGGCAGGCTCGAGCCGGCGAAGAAGAAGAACCAGACGGCCAGCGCGGCGAACGCGATGGCGACGCTGGTGACCATCACGACCGCGAGCACGCTGCGCGGTGCGTCGTCGCCGCGGCTGTCGCGCATCGACTGGTTCCAGGGCGCGTGACGGGCACGCTCGTCGAGCGTCCCGGACAGCTCCTGGTGGCGGCGGTCGAGCGTCCCGAGCAGCTTGGCGGCGGGCAGCATGGTGAGCGGCGCGCCGATGAGGATAATGAGCAGCGGACCCAGGGTCGGCTGCGTGTGGGCCACCTGGGCGGCCAGCAGCACCCACGCAGCGGGGATGGCGACCCACATGACCACCGAGCCGAGCGCCATCGCGGCGACGAGGCCGTAGGCGAGCTGGCGCCGTGCGGGGCGGTGGTGGGCGGTCAGGGCGAGGGAATCGGTGCTCATGGAGGCGTCCTGGCAGGCGACGAGTAAGTTACGCAACCGTATCATGTTGGGCGACCGAACCTCCTGTCAAGCTTGCGTTCGATGTCGACCGCCCCGAAGGACCCCGTCAAGCGCCGCCCGTACGCGCCGCGCGTCCCGCCGGCCGAGCGCCGCGAGCAGCTGCTCGACGCCGCCCTCGTGCTGATCGGGGAGCACGGGTACCGCGGCGCGAGCATGGAGGCGATCGCGCGCCATGCCGCGGTCGCCAAGCCCGTCGTCTACCGCACGTTCACCAGTCGTGAGGCGCTGCTGATGGCCCTGCTCGAGCGGGAGCGGGAGCGGGCCTTCGCGACGCTCGAGAACGCGCTGCCGACCGACCTCGCCGGGACGACGCCGGAGGCTCTGCTGGCGGAGGCGGCGCGCGGCCTGCTGGCCGCGGTCCAGACCCGGCCGGAGGCGTGGCGCCTGATCCTGCTGCCGGCGGGGGAGACCCCGCGCCTGGTTCGCGAGCAGGTCGAGCAGGGTCGCGCGCTCGTTCGCGGGCAGATCACGCAGCTGATCCGCTGGGCGCTCACGCAGCGACCGGCTCTGGAGGGGGCCGACCCGGACATCGCCGCCCGCATGCTGATGGCCGCCGGGGAAGAGGCGATGCGCCTCGTGCTGACCGATCCGGACACGTACTCGCCGGACGCCTTCGCGGCGTTCGCGGTGCGGCTGCTGGGCGCGGTGCGCTGACCCCCGCCGCAGCGCAGGGACGCCCTTTGCCGGTCGAGATGCGATTCAGGGGTCGCATCTCGGCAGCGGGGGCACGGGGGCCGGTGGCGCCGGAAGCACTGTCGCGGTCGGACCTGGTGGTCGGTAGCCGTGGCGCTGACGCCGAGGACCTGCCGGTGGTGGTAGCTCTGGAAACGGCAGGCTGAAGACGGCGGTATGCGCTGAGCGGCCGCGGCGGCTTGGGTGCGGGGCCGTGGGCGGGTGGCCGGCTGTGCGAACCCCGGAACCGGGGACCTTGTCCCCCAGCGCATGTCATGCATGCGTCAGCGCGCAAGGTCCCACCCCACACCCGCGACATCGGCGTCCTCGGAGGTTTGGCGGGGCATGCCCCCCAAACCCTCCGCGCGTCCGGGCACGGCCGGGCGGCAGGGCCTCCTTGGAGGATCCGGCGGGGCACGCCCCCCAAACCCTCCACGCGTCCGGCGACAGTGCTCGCTTCATCGCCGCGGTCAGGACGGCGCGGCGCCGAAGCGGACCTCGAAGCGGGCGCCGCCCAGGTCCGCGGCGGTGCCCACCGTGACCGTCGCCCCGTGGTGACGTGCCTGCTGGGCGACGAGCGCGAGCCCGAGGCCCGAGCCCGGCCGGTCGGTGTGGCCGGCCCGCGCGAACGGCTCGAAGATGCGCTCGCGGTCGGCGGGCGGGATGCCGGGCCCGTCGTCCTCGACGGTGACCAGCACACCCCTGCCGGCGGGCGCCACCGCCACCCGTACCGAGCCGCCCGGCCGGCCGTGCCGTGCCGCGTTGCCGATCAGGTTGTCGACCAGGAGGCGCAGTCCCGGCTCCCAGCCCGTGACGGTGTCGACGGGCGCCTGCAGGTCGGTGATCCAGGTGACGTCCGGATGGCGGGCGCGGGCGGACTGCAGCGACGCGTCGACAACGTCGAGCAGGTCGACGTCGGTGTGCTCGACGGGGTTCGCGTCCCCGCGGGCCAGCGCCTGCAGGCCGTCCAGCAGGTGCACCAGGCGGCGCTGCTCGGTCAGGGCGTCGACCGCGAGCTGCGTGCGCTGGGCCGGGTCCATCTGCGGATGGCGGGCGATGATCGAGAGCGACGCCTGCACGCTCGTGAGCGGGGTGCGCAGCTCGTGGCCGGCGTCGGCGGCGAAGCGCCGGGTCGCGGCCAGCGCGGCGTTGCGCTCGTCGGCCGACCGCCCGAGCCGGACCAGCATCTCGTTGAACGATCCCGCCAGCGACCGTGCCTCGCTCGAACCGCTGACCGGGACGCGCTGCTCGAGGTCCTCGTCGACCGCGATCGACGCCGTCGCGGACCGCAGCCGGCGCAGCGGGCGCAGGACCCCGCCGGCGGCGAAGAACACCCCCAGGCCGGCGAGCACGAGCATGCCCGCACCGAGCGCCAGCATCCGCCGCCGCAGCCGCTCCTGGCGGTTCTCCACCTGTCGCAGGCTGCTGCTCACCACGAGGCTGGCCAGGCCGCCGAGGTCCTTGTCGCGCAGCGTCGCCGTGTAGAGCCGGACGTTCCGGCCGCGGATCCGCTGCGTGGAGAACCCGACCGGGGCCGACAGGCTCTGGGGGAGCGTCGCCCCGGACTCGGCCAGCGTCTGGGCCCCGAGGGAGAGCCGGAGCGAGCTGCCGGTCGCGCGCAGCACGGCGTCCAGGCGGTCGTCGATGCCGGGCAGCCCGTTGCGCAGCGCGATCTCCGCGATCGGCAGCGACAGGTTGGCGGTGCGCTCGAGGGTGTCGTCGACCCGCTGGCGCTCGGAGCGGTCCACCTCGCGGCTGACCGCGATCCCGCCGACGAGCAGCACGGCGGCCAGGACGGTCAGCACGCCGAGCGTCAGCCGGCCGCGGAGAGTGCGCACCCGGACGGCTCCCTAGACGCGCAGGATGAAGCCGACGCCGCGGACGGTGTGCAGGACGCGGGAGCCGCCGTCGGCCTCGAGCTTGCGCCGCAGGTAGCCGACGAAGACGTCGGCGATGTTGGTCCCCGGGTCGAACGTGTAGCCCCAGACGTCCTCGTGCAGCCGGGCGCGGTCGATGACCTCGCCGGGGTGCCGCAGGAACAGGTGCAGCAGCGCGAACTCGCGCTGGGTGAGCTCGAGGTCGCGGCCGTCCCGCGTGGCCTCGTGGGTCGCCGGGTCCAGCGCGATGTCGCCGGCGCTGACCACCTGCTGCGCGGCCGGGGGACGCCGCCGCAGCAGCGCGTGCAGGCGGGCGACGACCTCCTCGAGCGCGAAGGGCTTGACGACGTAGTCGTCGGCGCCGGCCTGCAGGCCGAGCACACGGTCGTCGACGTCATCGCGGGCCGACAGCACGCACACCGGGACGTCGTCCCCGCCGGCGCGCAGGCGGGCCAGCACCTCCAGGCCGTCAAGGTCGGGCATCGTGAGGTCCAGCAGGATCGCCGCCGGCCGGACCGACGCCGCGGCCTCGAGCGCCGCCCGTCCGCCGGACGCGGGGACGACCGCGAAGCCCTCGAGCTCCAGGCCGATCGCCAGGGTGCGCCGGATCCCCGGGTCGTCGTCCACCAGCAGGACGACCGGGCGCGAAGCGTCCTCAGCCACGTTTCACGCGCTCGCAGCCGCCGAGGATGCGGTCGCCGCGGTCGGCGCTCACGGTGTCGCGCCCGCTCCCGCAGGAGATCGTGTCGACCTCGCGGTCGCGGGCCTCGATGGAGTCGTTCCCGGCGCCGCCGACGATCGAGTCCGGGCCCTGGCCGCCGTTGATGCGGTCCGCCCCGGCGCCGCCGAGCAGGCTGTCGGCCCCGGGCCCGCCGCTGAGCTTGTCGTCGCCGGCGTCGCCGCTGAGCAGGTCGTTGCCCTCAGCTCCGACCAGCGAGTCGTTGCCAGGGCCGCCGTACACGCGGTCGTCGCCGGGGCCGCCGCTCTGCCGGTCGTTGCCGCCGTTGCCGTACAGGGTGTCGTTGCCGTTCTTGCCGGACTGCGAGTCCGCGCCGCCGGTGCCGTTGATCGTGTCGGGCCCGCGCGTGCCCTGCTGCTTGGCCGCGCCCGCGATCGCGACCGACGAGGCGAGGGCCAGGACAGCGACGAGGATCAGCGCGAGGGTGCGGGACATGGGAGGAAGACGATGGCCGACGCCCGTCATCCTGACACGCGGGACCCCCGTCTTCTCACGAACCTCTCACGAAGGGTGAGGGGCGGGTGAGAACACCTACTACTGGTGCGTCGGGTCGGTCATAACTGTTCGCAGCACGACCGAGGCATCACCCCCAAACAGGAGGAACACCCCGCATGCACCTTTCCACTCCCCGCCGCGCCACGATCACGGCCGCCGCAGCACTCGCGCTGATCCCGGCGACCGCGTTCGCGGCGACCATCAACGGTAGTGCTCGTGGTGAGCGCCTGAAGGGGACCGCTGTCGCCGACGTCATCAACGCCAACGCCGGCAACGACATCGTCTCCGGCCTCGGCGGCGACGACCGCCTCAACGGCGGCTCGGGCAACGACCGCATCTCCGGCAGCGCCGGCAACGACCTCATCAGCGGCGTGCAGGGCAACGACCGCCTGAGCGGTGGCCCGGGCGACGACACGATCTCCGGCGACGCCAACAACACCGGCGACCGCACCTCCTTCGACCGCCTGTCCGGCGGCGACGGCAACGACACGCTGCGCGGCGGCGACTCCCAGGATCGCCTCTCGGGCGGCAACGGCAACGACATCTCGTTCGGCGAGAGCGGCAACGACCACATGGCCGGCGGCTCCGGCGACGACGCCCAGGACGGCGGCGCGGGCAACGACCGGATCTACGCCAACCTCGGCGTCGACACGACCAACGGCGGCGACGGCAACGACCAGCTCTGGGCGCTCGCCCGCGGCGACGTCGCACCCGGCCCCGGCGTCGACCAGGTCGGCGACACGCTGAACGGCCAGGGCGGCAACGACACGATCCGCACCCGCGACGGCGAGGTCGACCGCATCACCTGCGGCGACGGCAAGGACAAGGCGCTGCTCGACAACGTCGACGTGATCGCCGACGCGACGGCCGAGAACCCGAAGGGCTCCTGCGAGACCGTCCAGCGCAAGGCGCCGAAGGCGTCCGACTCGGCGCCCGAGGACGCGGAGGCGGCCCCGGCCGCGGCGCTCTTCTCCTAGCCCGTCCCAGCGGCCGCCCGGTGACGGGCGGCCGCCTGAACCTGACCCGCGTTCGCGCGAGCGCTCCGAGATCGCTCGGCGCGGCCCCGGGTCTGCGGTCCGCCGGCACGGGCGGGCCGCGCCAGTCCCACCCCCGACGTCGCCGCCCGTTCCTCGTTCCGGGACGGGCGGTCGTCGTTCCGGGGCCATGCCCACTGACAGGTTCTGCCACGGCTGCGGGGCAGAACCTGTCAGCCGGCGCGGTCAGTCGGCTGCTGCGGCCTCCGCCACCAGCGCGTCGAGGTCGATCCCACCGTCCATCGCCATCTTCACGTGGCCGGCCGCGTCGCGCGGCCAGACGTCGAAGGGACGGTCGAACACCAGCTCGAGGTCGTTGCCGTCCGGGTCGGTGACGTAGATCGCGAGGTGGGTCCCGTGGTCGGTCACCTGCCGCAGCGGCCAGTCCGCCGCCCGCAGTCGCCGCACGGCGTCCCCGAGTGCCGCACGCGTCGGGTAGTTAAGCGCGACGTGGTGCAGGCCGGCCACGCCGTCCGGGGTCGGGCCGCCGCCCGCCGACTTCCAGGTGTTGAAGCCGAGGTGGTGGTGGTAGCCGCCGGCCGACAGGAACAGCAGGTCCCCGGTGGTGCCCCAGCCGGGGACGCCGCGCGCCTCGGCGACGACGTCGAAGCCCAGGACGTCCACGTAGAACGCGCGGATGCGGTCGATGTCGGCGGTCCGCAGGTGGACGTGGCCGATGTGGACGCGCGGATCGATGCGGCGGGCGGCGGTCGCCGTCGCCACCACCGGACCCTGCGCGTCGGGACGGTCGTCGAGGTTCATGCCGGCGCCCCGGTTCCGGCCGCCGCCGGGGCGATGACCTGCACGGCGATCGCCCACGGGTCACGGGCGAGGAACCCGTTGGGGACGTCCTCCGTCGGGACGCCGGCACCGTCCAGGCGTGCGCGGACCGCAGCGACCTCGTCGGCCGCCGCGAGCTCGATCGTCCAGTGCCGCAGGCCCACCGTGTGCGGCGGGGGCGCGGGGACGCCGGGGCCGCGCCAGACGTTGAACGCCAGGTGGTGGTGGTACCCGCCGGCGCTGACGAAGGCAGCGGTCGGCAGCCGGCCCCAGACCTCGAGGCCCAGGATGTCGCGGTAGAACGCGAGCCCCTCCTCGACGGAGCCGACGTGCAGGTGCACGTGCCCCATGCGCAGCCCGGGGCGGACCTGCGGCTCGGCCGGCTCCCCGGCGACGGCGGCCAGCAGCGAGTCGACGTCGAGCGGCCGCGGCCCGCCGCCGGAGAACTCCTCCTCGGGCGTGGGCCACTGCTCGCGGGGCCGGTCGGCGGCGAGCTCGACGCCGTTGCCGTCCGGGTCGGCGAGGTATATGGCCTCGTGCGTGCCGTGGTCGGACGCACCCTGGACCGGGACGCGCGTGGCCGACAGGCGGACGGCGGCGCGGGCCAGGTCCTCCCGGCTCGGGTACAGCAGCGCGTAGTGGTAGAGCCCCGCGGTGCGGTGCGGTGCGCGCGCCTGCGCGTCCTCGTGCAGGACGACGGTGGTGACCGACCCGTCCCCGAGCTCGGCGACGTCCAGGTCGTGACGGTGCACCCGCAGGCCGAGGGCGGTGGTGTACCAGGCCACCGACTGGTCCAGGTGCGTGACGGTGAGGTCGACCGCGCCCAGGCGCAAGGTGGCCGGGAGGGTCGGTGCGGGGGCGGTGGTGGGGCTGGGGGACGGCATGTGGCGGTGCTCCTGGATCGTCATGGCTCGTGCTCCCAGTATCCGGCGGGTGGCTTTCAACCGGAATGCACGGGCCGGTGCGATCTATGGACTTCTCGTCGCCGCGATCCGCCGCTGCAGGCCACGGGCGCGATCGCGGGCCATCCGCGCGCTGTAGCCCGCGAGCGTGCGGACCGGCGTGTCACCCATCAGCAGCCGGGCGGCGAGGCGCAGGGTCGACGCCCCCGCCTTGTCGGGCGAGCCGACGTCGAACAGCGGCTGCGGGTCGTACTCGATGCCGAGCTGGATCGCCTTCGC
Organism: Paraconexibacter sp. AEG42_29; assembly: GCF_040581415.1. NCBI lineage: Bacteria > Bacillati > Actinomycetota > Thermoleophilia > Solirubrobacterales > Paraconexibacteraceae > Paraconexibacter > Paraconexibacter sp. AEG42_29. The sequence goes on from NZ_CP114014.1 coordinate 1,271,442, forward strand.
GAGCTCGTCGCCGTGGACCCGGGCCGTGAGGGCGAGCGCCATGTCGATGCCGGCGGACACGCCCGCGCCGGTGACGAACGGCCCGTCGAAGACGACCCGCTGCGTGACCACGTCGACCCCCATGGCCCTGAGGTTCTCGCGGAAGCCCCAGTGGGTGGTCGCGCGCCGGCCGTCGAGCACCCCGGCGGCCGCGTACACCCCGGCGCCGGTGCACGCCGACGCAAGCCAGGTCGCGGTCGGGGTCACCTGGCGGACCCAGTCGAGCAGGACCTCGTCCCTCAGGACCCCGAGCGGCCTGCTGGACCCGGGGATCACGACGACGTCGGGGTCCGGCAACTGCTCGGGGGTCGTCGTCGGGAGCATCGCGAGGCCGTGGTCGGTGTGGATCGGTCCGGGCGACGTCGCGACCCAGTGCAGCTCGACGTCCGGCCACAGGCTGATGACCTCGTAGGGCCCGATCAGGTCCAGGGCGGTGAAGTCGGGGTAGAGGACGTACGCGATCTTCATGGCTGACCTCGGTCGGGGGTTCGGGGTGTGCCCGGCGGCACAACGGGTTCGCGGCCGCGGCCGCGGCCGCGGGCGGCGTCGCGGTAGCGGACGGGCGGCACGCCGAAGTGCCGCTTGAACGCTCGCGAGAAGTAGAGCTGGTCGGGGAAGCCGACGCGGAAGGCGACCTCGCCGACCGCGAGGTCCGTGAAGCGCAGCAGCCGCGCGGCCTCGAGCATGACGCGGTCCAGAATCAGGTCCTTGGTGCTGCGCCCCGTCTGCGTCCCGAGCACGCGGGTCAGCGTCGCGCGGGGGACGGCGAGCGCGTCGGCGTAGTGGACCGCGTCGTGGTGCCGGGCGAAGTCGCTCTCGAGCAGCGCGACGAACCGGCGGTGCAGGGCGAGGTCGGCGTCGGCGGGCTCGCCGTGCCGTTCGCCGCGCGAGCCGTCGAACCACCGCTCGAGCCACAGCAGGACGGTGGCGATGAGGTTGCCCTGCAGATCAGCGCTGTAGGTGTCCTGCGGACGCCGGACCTCGGCCTGCAGCGCGAGCAGGATCGCGTCGAGGCGGCCGTGCTCGCCGGCCGGCACGGGAATCGTGCGTCCCGTCGTCCCAGCGAGGAGCCAGCTCGCGGCGATCCGCTGCGCACCGCCGCCGACGAGCTCGTCGCGGAACCGCAGGATCGCGCCGTCCAGGCCGTCCGCCCGCAGGAACTGGTGGACGCGTCCGCGGCCGATGACCGTGACCGCGCCGGCGGGAACGGACGCCGGCTCGCCGTCGACCAGGTGCTGCCCGCAGCCGGACCGCAGCCAGAGCAGCTCGTGGTAGTCGTGGCGGTGCGGCGCGCGGACCGGGCGGTCCCCCACGCGGAAGCCCTCCATGAGGACGACCTGGACCGGCTGCCCGGGGTCGAGCGTGTCGAGCGCGGGCTCGCGGCCGTCGGGGGTGGCGCTCGCCATCGTCGGCGAACGCTACCGCGCGAGCCGACGAGTGCTTCAGGGGCGCAGCGGGTCGGGCCGATGAGCCCGGTGGCGGCGTGCACGCCGCTTCGCGCCGCCCCGGTGCTCGAACTCCGGGTGGCGCCGGGTCAGCGTCCGCGTCGAGCCGACGCGGGTCGCGCGGCAGCGGGTCACGCCGGTCACGCCCTTGACGCGGGGAATGCGCTCAGGAATCGGGGATCAGCTCCGCGTCGGCCTCGCCGTGCGTCTCGCCTGCGTCCTCGGCCTCGTCGCGGGCGTCGCGCGTGATGACGGCGGTCCCGTGGTCGTCACCGTGGCTCGCGTTGTTGATCAGGTCGCGCTCGGCCTGCTCGAAGCCCTCCGACTCGCCGCCCCCGGCCTCCTCGACCGCGCGGCGCTCCTCACGGCGGCGCTCCGCAAGGCGGTCGACGTCGGCGGTGGGGAGGTCGTCGTCAAGTTGCATGCACTATCGCGTGCCCACGGGTTCGGGTACCCAAACGCATGCGCGCTGACGGCGCCGCGTGTGGCCCGGGCGATGACGGGTACGCATTCGGCATGACCACTCCGACGCTCGAAGTCCCTGGCCAGATCCCGCCGCATCCCGGCACGCCGAGTGGGCCGTCCGACCCCGTCCCGCCCGCGCCGACCCCCGAGCCGGGCCCGACGAGTCCGGATCCCGTGCCGCCGACCCCGGCGCCCGACCCGTCCCCGGCGCCCGGCGGGCCGGATCAGCCGCCGCAGCCGCAGATCGCTGCGCGCGACGTGCTGGCCGCTGCCTGAAGGTTCCGCCCGCGGCCGGCATGGTGCGCGAAGTGCCCACGCGGCACTTCTGACCACACGCCGCCGACCGCAGGCAGTCGCCGGTCAGCCCGCCAGGAGCGGGCCGGCCAGCGCCAGCAGGAGTGCGTCGTTCGCGCCCTCGCCGATCTGGGTCTGCGGCGCGTCGCGGCGCAGCCGGGCGAGTTCGTCGTCGGCGCCGTAGGACCGGCTCGCCGCCAGGCGTGCAGCGCGATCGACCGCCCACACGGCCGTGTCGGACGCGACGATCTTCGCCGCGGTGGCCAAGCGGCCTGAGTCCTCGCGCTGCTGGTCGACCGCCTCGGCCGCGCGCAGGACCAGTGCCTCGACGGCCATCAGGCGCGACACGATCTCCCCGACGCGCAGCTGCGCGTGGGTGTGGTCGCCCAGGACACCGTCCGCGATCTCGCGGCCCGTCGACTCGTCCACGGCGCACACCAGGCAGCGGTCGATGATGCCGAGGGCGCGGCAGGCCACGTTCACCCGGCCGACGTCGAGCGCGTCGAGCATCTGCCGCGCGCCACGGCCCAGTCCGTCGTCGCCGCCGAGCACCTCTGCACCCGGCTCATGGTGCTCGTCGAAGACGTAGGCGGCCGACTCGACGCCGCGGTAGCCGGTCTTGTCGAGGTCGTCCACCCGCCACGACGAGGTGCCACGGCCCTCGGTCGGGAGGACGATGCACGACGGCTTGTCGGTCCCCTCGACGCCGGACATCACGAAGACCACGCCGCTCGAGCGGCCCCCGGCGACCCAGCGCTTGGTCCCGTCGACGACGAGGCCGCCGTCCGGGTGGACGCGTGCGGAGGTCTCCAGTCGCTTGAGGTCGCTGCCGGCCTGCGGCTCGGTGATCGAGAACGATGCGAGCACCTCGCCGCTCGCGATCTGCGGGAGCCAGCGCTCGCGCTGGGCCGGCGACCCGTGGCGGACCAGCAGCGTGGTGGCCAGGCCCGTCGGGTTCACGGCACCCGTGATCGAGATCCAGCCCTGGCTGAGCAGCCGCCAGACGTGGACCATGTCCGCCACGCCGAGGCCGTCGCCGCCGTGCTCGACGGGCACGAGCGCGCGCGTGACCCCGAGCTCGACGAGCGTGTCGAGGAGGTCGTCCGGGAGGACGTCGTCCCGGTCCCACGCGGCGACGTTCGGCAGGATCTCCTCGTCGAGCAGGCGTTTGGTCTGCGTGTGCAGGGCGGCCGCGGTGGCGGCCCGTTCCGGCGAGGCGGTCGGCATGGGTGGTGCCATGCCCTCGTTGTCTGCCCGCAAACCGCCCTCCCCGGCTCGCTGACCCCGGGTTCCGCAACCGCTGCGGTGGTCAAAGTCCGGACGAGGGCCGAACGGGGTCAGAACAGGCCGGCGGGCTCGCGCGGGCGTTCGGCCGGGGTGGGGTGGCCGGCGCGGCCGGTCCGGGCGGTCGTGGCCGGCGCGGTCGCCGGGGGCGTCGCAGGCGCGCGGCTGCCGGCCGTTGTCCCGCGCTTCAGCCCGGCCAGCCGGGCGACCAGCAGCACCAGGGTCGGGACGACGGCGACTGCCACCAACGCGAGGAACCACGTCGTCCCGGCGTCCGTCCCCTCCCCGAGCGAGTGCCCGAGGCCCATCAGCCAGGCCAGCGCGGTGAAGCGGTGCGCGGTCCGCCAGCGGGCCTGCCCGATCCAGCCGCGGGCGTAGTAGGACAGGCCCAGCAGGACGAGGCCCCAGCCGGCGAAGATCCCGAGCGCGGTCCACCACCGGTGGTACGGGGAGACGAACGGGATCAGGAGGTCGGCGACCCCGGGACGCAGGTATGCATCGCCGAGCAGCGAGCCCGCGTGGACGACGAGCGCGACGATCGTCCCCAGCGACAGGACCTCGTGCAGGACGCGCAGGTCACCCGCACGAGTGCCGCGGACGAGCTTCGTGCCCATCAGCAGGCCGGCGGCGACCGCGGCGCTGGCCAGGACCAGGGCGGTGATGCCCGCGGCGCGGCTCGTGATCCAGAAGAGGTGGTCGCCGGTGGCAACTGCGGCCAAGGTCATCGTGATGCTCCGCGGAGGGTGGTCAGGTGGACGTGGATGGCGCCGGCGGACGTGACGGCGACGCCACCATCGGGAAGGAAGTCCGCCGCGCCACCGGGCCCGCTCAGCAGCGCCGCCTTCGCGCGGACCTCGGCGAGCAGGCCGGTCGGCGCGAGGGCGGTCACCTGCACCAGGCCGGTGTCCGCCGGCGAGCCGGTCCGCGGGTCGATCAGGTGGTGCCCGCCGCCGGCCCAGGCGCGGCGGGTGACGCCGCTGGTGGCGACCGCGGCCGCGCGCAGGTGCAGGGTGTGAACGGGGTCGTCGCCGGCGTGCGGGCCCGCGACGTGGACGGCCCGTTCGAGGTCGGCGGTGCCGCCGAGCCTGACGTCGCCCGCGCAGTCGACGGCCCAGGCGGCGCAGTCCCGCAGCGCGTGGGCCATCAGGTCGGCGGCCATGCCCTTCGCGAGCCCGCCGCTGTCGAGGCGGACGCCGGCCGGGCGGACGATGCTCGTGCCGCTCACCCGGAGCAGGCGCCAGCCGCCCGCCAGCGGCGCCGGGCTGCGCAGCGCGCGCTGCCAGCGCGGTCCGACGCCGCCGCCGGGCTCGAAGTGCTCGCGGTAGCCGGCGTCCTCCAGGGCGGGCAGGCAGGTGGCGTCGACCAGGCCGCCGCTCGCCTCGCCGGCCCAGCGCGCGGCCTCGGCCAGCCGCCGCAGGAGCGAGCCGGCCGGGACCGCGCGGCGTGGGTCGGCGTTCAGGCGGCACAGATCGCTGGCGGGGTCGAAGCGCGTCAGGTGGTGGTGGACGTCGAGGGCGACGCCGCGGGCGCGGGCCATCGCCGTCCGGACGACCGCGCCGTCCTCACCGCTCGCGACCACGGCGACCGTGGTGCCGAAGCACGCGAAGCGCTCGGTCAGCTCGACGGTCGTCGGCGGACGCGATGCCGCTGGTGACGGGGAGCGTGACCGGTGGCAGTGCGTCCTGTCGGCCGGGAGCCGGAGCCGTGAGGCGGCGGCGGGACGGGTGTCGGCCTGCGGGGTCATGGACGCATCGTCGGCCCGGGCCCTCTGCCGCAGCTGAAGCCAGGCTGGGAACTTGCTGGGAGGCGCTCGCCCGACCGTGGTGTGACCTTCCGCCGCGATGAAGGTACGCTTCCGTACTATGAGCTCCATGAACGGCAAGGTCGTCCTCATCACCGGCGGCGCACGCGGCGTCGGCGCGGAGGTCGCACGGCGCCTCCGCCGGCAGGGGGCGAAGCTCGTCCTCACCGATCTCGACGTCGAGCCCCTGAACGCGCTCGCCGCCGAGCTGGGATCCGACCACGTCGTGGGCGTCGTCGCGGACGTCTGCGACCTCGCGTCCATGGAGGCCGCGGTCGCCGAGGGCGTCGAGCGCTTCGGCGGGATCGACGTCGTCATGGCGAACGCCGGCATCGCGAGCTACGGCTCCGTCCTGGCCGTCGACCCCGAGACCTTCAAGCGCGTTCTCGACGTCAACGTCCTCGGCGTCTTCCACACCGTCCGCGCCGCGCTGCCGTCCGTCATCGAGCGCCAGGGCTACGTCCTCGTCGTCTCCTCGCTCGCCGCCTACACCGCCAGCCCGGGCCTCGCTGCCTATCACGCGTCGAAGGCCGGCGCGGAGTACTTCGCCAACACGCTGCGGCTCGAGGTCGCCCACCACGGCGTCGACGTCGGCTCGGCGCACATGTGCTGGATCGACACGCCGCTCGTGCAGGACGCCAAGGCCGACCTCGGCGCCTTCGGCAAGATGCTGAAGACCCTGCCCGGCCCGCTCAGCAAGACCACGTCGGTCGAGAAGTGCGGCGAGCTGTTCGTCAAGGGCATCGAGGGTCGCAAGAACCGCGTCAACGTCCCCGGCTGGGTCGGGCTGTTCCGCTTCATCCGTCCGCTGGTGCAGTCGAAGCTCGGCGAGCGCGACGTCCGCAAGGCGACGCCGACGCTGCTGCCGGAGATGGACGCCGAGGTCGCCGCCCTGGGCCGCTCCCTGAGCGCGCGCAGCCAGGCGCTGGAGCGCGAGCCCGCCGCGCACTGATCCGGGCACGGCCGTCGGGGCGTCAGCGCCCCGACGGATAGCTGGCGCGAGTGGCGGCCACGGGGGCAAGCTGGTAGGACGGACCTACATGGCGAACACCCCGTTGGCGGAAACGGCTCGCGTATGAGCCAGAGCGACGTAGACCCGCAGGAGACCCGCGAGTGGCTCGAGGCGCTCGACGCCGTCGCCCGCAACGACGGTCCCGAACGCGCCCGGCAGATCCTGGACGAGCTGCTCAGCCTGTCCTCGCGCCTCGGCGCGCACCCCCGCACCGACGGCCCGACGCCCTACGTCAACACGATCGCCGTCGAGCAGGAGGCGCCGCTCCCGGGCGATCCCGCCGTCGAGCGCGCGCTGCGGTCGCTCGTGCGCTGGAACGCGATGGAGACGGTGCTGCAGGCGAACAAGGAGTCGAGCGAGCTCGGCGGCCACATCGCCTCCTTCCAGTCGGCGGCCGTCCTGTACGAGACAGGCTTCAACCACTTCTGGCGCGCGCCCACCAAGGACAACGGCGGCGGCGACCTCGTCTACATCCAGGGCCACTCGTCCCCGGGCATCTACGCGCGGGCGTTCCTGGAGGGCCGCATCAGCGAGGAGCAGATGCGCCGCTTCCGCGAGGAGACCGACGCCACGAAGCCGGGCCTGAGCTCCTACCCGCACCCGTGGCTGATGCCGGAGTTCTGGCAGTTCCCGACCGTCTCGATGGGCCTCGGGCCGCTGATGGCGATCTACCAGGCGCGGTTCATGAAGTACCTCCAGGGGCGCGACCTCGGCAAGGCCGCCGGGCGCAAGGTCTGGGCGTTCATGGGCGACGGCGAGATGGACGAGCCGGAGTCGATGGGCGCGATCTCCCTCGCCGGCCGCGAGACGCTCGACAACCTCGTCTTCGTCGTCAACTGCAACCTGCAGCGTCTGGACGGGCCGGTGCGCGGCAACGGCAAGATCATCCAGGAGCTCGAGACGAACTTCCGCGGCGCCGGCTGGAACGTCATCAAGGTCATCTGGGGCTCGAAGTGGGACGCGCTGCTGGCCGCCGACAAGGACGGCCGCCTCGTCCGCCGCATGGAGGAGGCCGTCGACGGCGACTACCAGACCTACAAGTCCCGCAACGGTGCCTACGTGCGCGAGCACTTCTTCGGGACGGACCCGGAGCTCCTGAAGATGGTCGAGCACATGAGCGACGAGGAGGTCTGGGCGCTGAACCGCGGCGGCCACGACCCGGTGAAGGTGTACGCCGCCTACGCCGCCGCGTCCAAGCACTCGGGCCAGCCGACGGTGATCCTCGCCAAGACGATCAAGGGCTACGGCATGGGGACCTCCGGCGAGGGCCAGAACATCACCCATCAGCAGAAGAAGATGACGCGCGACTCGATCCTCGCGTTCCGGACCCGCTTCGACCTGCCGATCAGCGACGAGCGCATCGACGACACCGCGTTCGTCAAGCCGCCGGACGACGACCCGGCGATGGTCTACCTGCGGGAGCGGCGCGAGGCGCTGGGCGGCTCGCTCCCCGTCCGCAAGGTCTCGACCGAGGAGCTCGAGGTTCCGCCGCTGGGGAAGTTCCACGCGCAGCTGGAGGGCTCCGGCGAGCGCGAGATCTCCACCACGATGGCGTTCGTCCGGGTCCTGGCGACCATCGTCCGCGACAAGCAGCTCGGCCGCCGGGTCGTGCCGATCGTCCCCGACGAGTCGCGCACGTTCGGCATGGAGGGCATGTTCCGCCAGCTCGGCATCTTCAGCCAGGTCGGGCAGCTGTACTCGCCCGAGGACTCCGAGCAGCTCATGTTCTACCGCGAGGACAAGCACGGCCAGATCCTGCAGGAGGGGATCAACGAGCCCGGCGCCATGTCCTCCTGGATCGCCGCGGCGACGTCGTACGCCAACCACGGCGTGGCGATGATCCCGTTCTACATCTACTACTCGATGTTCGGGTTCCAGCGGATCGGCGACCTTGCCTACGCCGCCGGAGACAGCCGCGCGCGCGGGTTCCTGATCGGGGGGACGGCGGGCCGGACGACGCTGAACGGCGAGGGGCTGCAGCACGAGGACGGCCACTCGCACCTGCTCGCGTCGACGATCCCGAACTGCGTCGCGTACGACCCGACCTTCGCCTACGAGGTCGCGGTCATCGTCCAGGACGGCCTGCGGCGGATGATCGCCCAGCGCGAGGACGTCTTCTACTACCTCACCGTGATGAACGAGAACTACGTGCAGCCCGCGCTGCCGGAGGGCTCCGAGGCCGACATCCTGGCCGGGCTGCACCAGATCGCCGGGGACGGGTCGGGCGACGTCCGGCTGCTCGGCTCCGGCACGATCCTGCGCGAGGTCATCGCCGGCGCGCAGCTGCTGCAGGAGGACTTCGGCGTCAGCGCCGACGTCTGGAGCGCCACGTCGTTCAACGAGCTGCGGCGGGACGGGATGGCCGCCGAGCGCTGGAACCGGCTGCACCCGAAGGAGAAACCGACGGACTCGCATGTGCAGCGCTGCCTGCCGGGCGACGTGCCGGTCATCGCGTCGACCGACTACATGCGCGCGGTCGCCGATCAGATCCGTCCGTACCTCGACGCGCCCTACACGGTGCTCGGGACCGACGGCTACGGCCGCAGCGACTACCGCGTGAAGCTGCGCTCGTTCTTCGAGGTCGACCGCCACCACGTGGTGATCGCGGCGCTGCAGTCCCTCGGCCGCACCGACGACGCGCAGGCGGCCATCGACAAGTACTCCATCGATCCCGAGGCGGTGGCACCGTGGCGTCGGTGACGACAGTCGAGGTACCGGACATCGGCGACTTCGACGAGGTCCCGGTCATCGAGATCCTCGTCGAGGTGGGGGACACCGTGAGCGTGGAGGACCCGCTCGTGACGCTCGAGTCGGAGAAGGCGTCGATGGACGTCCCGTCCCCGGTGGCCGGCGTGGTGAAGGAGTTGTTGGTGAAGGTCGGGGACAGCGTGAAAGAAGGGGTGCCGCTGCTGACGGTCGAGGAGTCTGCTGACGACGACTCAGGTGGCGATGCCGAGTCGGGGAACTCGGATGCTGAGGACGAGGCAGCGGAGACCGACGCAGGGGGAGCGGTCGGCACGCCCCCCGCCGCTTCGGCACGCTCGTCCCTCGCTTTGCCGGACGACGCTCTGGGGGGCATGCCAACCGCTCCTACGACGAACGGCACGGGGGCGAAAGCCGGGGCCCCGGACGGGGGTGGGGGGTTGCTAGGTGGCAGCGATGACGCACCGATCTACGCCAGCCCCATGGTCCGCCGGCGTGCCCGTGAGCTCGGGATCGACCTGACCACGGTCGCCGGGACCGGCCGCGGTGGCCGCATCCAGGCGGTCGACCTCCGCGCTGCCGCCGATGCCGCGGCCAAGGCTCCGGCCCCGGCCGGTGGTGCCGCGGGCGCCGGGGATGCCACGTCGATCCTCGGCTTCGCGCTCGCGAAGTGGCCGACGCCGGACTTCGCCAAGCAGGGTCCGGTCGAGCGGGTGGAGCTCTCGAAGATCCGCAAGCTCAGCGCGACGAACCTGCACCGCAACTGGGTGGCGATCCCGCACGTCACGCACGACGACGAGGCGGACATCACCGAGCTGGAGGCGTTCCGCAAGCAGGTCAACGCCGAGCAGGCCAAGCTGAAGGAGGGCGGCGCCAAGCTGACGATGGTCGCGCTGCTGATGAAGGCGTGCGTCGCGTCGCTGAAGGCGTTCCCGGACATGAACTCCTCGCTCGAGCCCGGTGGCGAGGCGCTGATCCACAAGCGCTACTACCACCTCGGGTTTGCGGCCGACACGCCGAACGGGCTCGTCGTCCCCGTCATCCGCGACGTCGACCAGAAGGGCATCCTCGACGTCGCGCGCGACCTGACGGAGCTCTCCGGCAAGGCCCGCGCGGGCAAGCTGTCCCCGAAGGAGATGTCGGGCTCGACGTTCACGATCTCCTCGTTGGGCGGCATCGGCGGGACGTCGTTCACGCCGATCGTCAACGCGCCGGAGGTCGGGATCCTGGGCGTGACCCGGTCCGCCATGAAGCCGGTCTGGGACGGCAGCGCGTTCGTCCCTCGGCTGATGGTCCCGCTCTCCCTGAGCTACGACCACCGCGTCATCGACGGCGCCGCGGCGGCGCGGTTCATGGTGCACCTCTGTCAGACCCTCACCGACCTGCGGCGGGTGCTTCTCTAATGGCGACGACAGTCACGGTTCCTGTCCCCGACATCGGCGACTTCGACGACGTCCCGGTCGTCGAGGTCCTCGTCGCCCCCGGCGACACGGTCGCCAAGGAGGACAGCCTGGTCGTCCTCGAGTCCGAGAAGGCGACGATGGAGGTCCCGTCGCCCGCCGCTGGCAAGGTCATCGAGGTGATGGTGAAAGTGGGGGACGCGGTCAAGGAGGGCGTTCCGCTCCTGACTCTCGAGGTTGCGGACTCGGCCGGTGACCGTACGGGCGAGACATCGTCCGCGGCCGGCACGCCCCCCTCCGCTTCGGCACGCTCGTCCCTCGCTTTGCCGGACGACGCTCCGGAGGGCATGCCGACCGCTCCCGCGTCGGCCAGCGTGGCCTCCGATCGTGCCCTACCCGACCCGTCAGCGCTTCCTGAGGCTGACGTGAGCGCGCAGTTGGTGGTGCTCGGTTCCGGACCCGGCGGCTACACCGCCGCCTTCCGCGCCGCCGACCTCGGCCTCGACGTCCTGATGATCGAGCGGTACGAGCAGCTCGGCGGGGTCTGCCTGAACGTCGGCTGCATCCCGTCGAAGGCCCTCCTGCACACCGCCAAGCTGATCACCGACGCCGAGACCTCGGGCGAGCATGGCGTCGCGTTCGCCGCGCCCGACATCGACCTCGACAAGCTGCGCGAGTTCAAGGACGGCGTCGTCGGCAAGCTCGTCGGCGGGCTGTCCGGGATGGCCAAGCAGCGCAAGGTCCGCACCGTCCACGGTGTCGCCGAGTTCCGCGGGCCGAACCTGATCGCGGTCCAGACGTCGGGCGGCGAGCAGACGATCGCCTTCGAGCAGTGCATCATCGCCGCCGGCTCGGAGGCCGTGAAGCTGCCCGACCTACCGGACGACGAGCGCATCATGGACTCCACCGGAGCGCTCGAGCTGCGGGACATCCCCGGCAGCCTGCTGATCGTGGGCGGCGGCATCATCGGCCTCGAGATGGCGACCGTGTACGACGCGCTGGGCTCGCAGGTCACGGTCGTGGAGCTCGCGGACGTCCTGATCCCGGGCGCCGATCAGGACCTGGTCCGCCCGCTGAAGAAGCGGATCGAGAAGCGCTACGCCGGCATCCACCTCGGGACGCGCGTCGAGGCCATCAGCGCCGAGGACGACGGCCTGCACGTGCGCTTCGCCGGCAAGGAGACCCCGGCGACCACGACCTTCGACCGCGTCATCATCGCCGTCGGCCGCCGCCCGAACGGCAAGGCGATCAAGGCCGGGAAGGCCGGCGTCGAGGTCGACGACCGCGGGTTCATCCCGGTCGACGCGAAGTTGCGCACGAACGTCCCGCACATCAGCGCGATCGGCGACGTCGTCCCCGGCCCCATGCTCGCCCACAAGGCGATCCACGAGGGCAAGACCGCCGCCGAGGTCATCGCCGGCGAGGACGTCGTCTTCGACGCGAAGACGATCCCGTCGGTCGCGTACACCGATCCCGAGGTCGCCTGGATGGGCCTCACCGAGACCGAGGCCAAGGCGCAGGACATCCCGCACGAGACCGCGTCCTTCCCCTGGGCGGCGTCCGGCCGCGCGCTGTCGTTCGGCCGCAGCGAGGGCGCCACGAAGCTGATCGTCGAGCCGGAGACCCATCGCATCCTCGGCGCCGGCGCGGTCGGCGTCCACGCGGGTGACCTCATCGCCGAGGCCGTCCTGGCCCTCGAGATGGGCGCCGTCGCCGGCGACCTCGCGCTGACCGTCCACCCGCACCCGACGCTGTCGGAGACCATGGGCCTCGCCGCCGACCTCATCGAGGGCACGATCACCGATCTCCCGCAGCCGCGAAAGCGCGCGCCGAAGTAGCGTTCACCGCATGGAGATCGGATCGCAGCGCACCGACGAGTTCGTGGTCGAGGGGCTCGTGACGACCGACGTCGGCGGGACCATCGGCGTCACCGTCCTGTCGACTCCCGGCATGATCGGGATGATGGAGCGGACGGCCGCCACGCTCGCGTTCGAGCAGCTCCCTGCGGGGAAGGCGACCGTGGGCTTCGCGGTGAACATCAAGCACGTGGCGGGCTCGCTCGAGGGCTCCACGTGCACCGCGACCGCGCGGATCACCGAGGTGACCGACGGCCGCAAGCTGCACTTCGACGTCGAAGTCAAGGAGGGTGACCGCACGATCGGCGTCGGCACCCACGAGCGTCGCGTGATCGACGTCGCCGGCCACGCGCAGGCTGCCGGCAGCGGTCAGGGGCCTGTTGAAGCAAGCGAGTCGCGCGACCGAGCCGTCTCGCGGCGCCAGACGCCACCGGGAGAGCCGGTAAAAGGCAACCAGCCTTGATCGGCTCACCCGTCGTCGTCTGGCATCCACGATCCGGCCGCGCTCGCATCGACGGCAGATGCTTCAACAGACCCCACAGACGAGCGCGCGAGGCTACGGTGGCGTAACATCGCGCGCATGGCCTCACGCCCCAACGCCCTGCAGCGCCTCGTCGTCGACTCCGCCGGCCTCGCGAACCGCGTCGCCATGCGGCCGGTCGGGACCGCCGGCCGCAGCTACGGCGCCTGGCCGCTGGACCGCGCGCTGAGGGACCGCGTCACGCTCGTCACCGGTGCCTCGTCGGGCATCGGCGAGGCGACGGCCCACGCCATCGGTGCGGCCGGCGGGACGGTCGCGCTCGTCGCCCGCAGCGCCGGCAAGCTCGAGGAGGTCGCTGCCACCGTCGAGGCGTCCGGCGGCCGCGCGAGCGTGCACCCGGTCGACCTGACCGACGGCGAGGCGATCGACGCCCTCTGCGCGCAGGCGCTGGAGCAGCACGGGCACGTCGACATCCTCGTCAACAACGCGGGCCGGTCGATCCGGCGCGCCGTCAGCAACTCGACCGGCCGCTTCCACGACTACGAGCGCACGATGCAGCTGAACTACTTCGCCGCGGTCCGCCTGACGCTCGGGCTGCTGCCGGCGATGCAGGAGCGCCGCCACGGGCAGATCGTCAACGTCTCCACGCTGGGTGTCCTCACGCGCGTGCCCCGGTTCAGCGCGTACGTCGCGTCGAAGGCGGCCCTCGACGCGTTCGGCGACAGCCTCCAGGCGGAGGTCCTGAACGACGGCATCCGCGTGACGACCATCCACATGCCGCTCGTGCGCACGCCGATGATCTCCCCGACCGGCGCGTACCGCGGCGTCCCGGCGATCAGCCCGGACCAGGCCGCCGGCTTCGTCACGCGCGCGATCGTCGAGCGCCCGCGCCGCCTGACGCCGCCCGTCGGGCAGGCGATGAACGTCGCCGACGTCTTCGTCCCCGGGGTCACCGACTGGCTGCGGCACCGCGGGTTCAGCGCCTCGCAGGACTCGCGGGCCTCCCGCGGACCCGAGGACTCACCCGCCTGACGGCGCCCGCCGGGCGGCGCTACGGTGCCCGGGTGCGCGGCACCGTCCCACACACGGGGGCGCCGCCACGCCACCTGCTGCTGCTCCTCGGCTGCCTGTCGACCTTCGGCCCGCTGTCGATGGACATGTACCTGCCGGGCCTCCCGGCGATGGCGGACGACCTGGGGGCGTCGACCGCCGCAGCGCAGGTCACGCTGACCGCCTGCCTGGCCGGTCTGGCGGCCGGCCAGCTGCTGATCGGGCCGCTCAGCGACACGCACGGTCGCCGTCGTCCGCTGCTGGCCGGCCTGCTCGCGTACGGCCTCGCGTCGCTGCTGTGCGCGCTCGCGCCGTCCGTCGCCACGCTCACGCTGCTGCGATTCGTGCAGGGCGTCGCCGGTGCGGCGGGCATCGTCATCGCCCGCGCGATCGTCCGCGACGTCGCTGAGGGGGATGCCGCGGCACGGGCGTTCGCGCGGCTGATGCTCGTCAGCGGCCTCGCGCCGATCCTGGCGCCGGTCCTGGGCGGCCAGGTCCTGCGCGTCACGGACTGGCGCGGGGTCTTCGGCGTGCTGGCCGGCATCGGCGCCGTGCTCGCCGCCGTGACCTGGCGGGTCCTGCCCGAGACCCACGCGCCCGACCGGCGCCGGACCGGCGGCGTCCGGGAGACGACGTCGGTCTTCGCCACCCTGCTGCGGGACCGGACCTTCCTGGCCTGCACCCTCGCATGTGGACTCTCGTTCGCGGCGATGTTCGCCTACATCGCCGGCTCGCCGTTCGTCCTGCAGGAGGTCTACGACGTCTCGCCGCAGACGTTCAGCCTGCTCTTCGCCGTCAACGCGCTCGGCATCCTGCTCGGCAGCCAGGTGAGCGGTCGCCTGGTGGGCCGCGTGGCGCCGGACCGGCTGCTGACGCTCGGCGTGCGGACGGCGGCGGCGGGCGCGGTGGGGCTCGTGCTCGTCAGCGTCCTCGAGGTCGGCCTGGTCGCGGTCCTCGTCTGCCTGTTCGCCGTCGTGGCGAGCATCGGCCTGATCCTCCCGAACGCCGCGGCGATCGGGATGGCCGGGCACCCGCGGACGGCGGGCAGCGCGTCCGCCCTGCTGGGACTGTCGCAGTACGCGTTCGGTGCGCTGGCCGCGCCGCTGGTCGGCGTGGCGGGCCTGCACCACGGCGTCCCGATGGCGGTCGTGATCGCGGCCGCGGCGGTGGGCTCGCTCGTGGCGCTGATGCTGCTGCTGCCGCGCGGCCGCCTGCCGGCCCCGGTCGCCCCACGACCCTGACGCCGCGGGCCCGGTCCCGGCTCAGGCGGCGATGGCCGCGCGGGCGGCCAGCGTCTGCACGCAGGCGTTCGCCGCCTCGGCACCCTTGACGACGAAGTGCTCGAAGAAGAAGCGCCGGTGCTCCTCGCCCTCGTGGAAGTGGTGCGGCGTGAGGACGAGGGAGAAGATGGGCAGCTCGGCGGCGAGGCCGACCGCCACCAGCCCGTCGAGCACGGCGCCCGCGACGAACTCGTGCCGGTAGATGCCGCCGTCGACCACCAGCGCGCAGCCGACGATCGCGTCGTAGCGGCCGGTCGCAGCGAGGGTCTTGGCGTGCAGCGGGATCTCGAGCGCGCCGGGCACGTCGAACGTGTCGACGACGGCCGCCCCGTCGGTCAGGCGGGCGATCTCGTCGACGAACGAGTCCCGTGCCCGGTCGACGATGTCGGCGTGCCAGCGGGCCCGGACGAAGGCCACGCGCGGAGCGGTCTGGGTGGAGTTCATGGCGCGGCCATGATCCCATACCGGCGGTCCGTCCTTGCGCCCGCTCAGGACGGTGAGGTGACGGCGACCGGATACCCGGTCGGTGGCACCGCGCTCGAGGGTGCGGTCCCGGCGCCCGTCCTGTCGACGGCCGGTACCCTCAAGACCGTGCCCGACCGGTCGTTCACCCGCGCATGACGGCAGCACTGAACCCGGAACGCGCTCCGTCGCAGCCGGAGACAGACACCGTCGCTGCGGACCCTGCGGACCCCGTCCCGCCCGCCGAAGGCGGCCACGACGGCTGGCTGGGGGTGCTGCTCAGCCTCGTGGCGATCGCCATCGCGGCCGCCGTCGTCCTGGCGGTGCCCGCCCTCCGCGAAGCCGCCGGGCATGCCATGGACGGCGACGGCGGTGACCTACGGCAGCAGCTCCGCGACCTCGGCGCCACCGGGGTCCTCGTCCTGATCGCGGTGATGCTCATCCACGCGGTCGTCCTCTTCCCCTCCGAGCTGGTCACCGCCACGGCCGGCCTCGTATACGGCTTCCTGGGCGCGCTGCCGCTCGTCATCGGCGGCTGGATGGCCTCGGCGCTGCTCACCTACTGGCTCGGGCAGCACGCCGGCCGGCCGCTGCTGCAGCGGATCGTGGGCCGGTCGCGCCTGGAGCAGGCCGAGGCCCTGGTCCACCGTGGCGGCGCCGGGGGGTTGCTGGCGGCTCGCCTGGTCCCGATCGTCCCGTACAGCCTCGTCGGGTACGTGGCCGGCGCCGCGCGCGTCCCGGTCGGCAGGTTCATGTGGACGACGCTCGTCGGCTCGCTGCCGCTGACGGTCATGGTCATCGCCCTCGGGACCCGGCTCGAGGAGTTCTCGCTCTCGGATCCCGTGGTCTGGCTGATGGTCGTCCCGCTGCTGATGGGCGCCCTCGCGGTGCGCCCGCTCGCCCGCCGGATGAAGGCCGACCCGGCGGGCTGACGCCCGCGGCTCAGCCGAGCCGCACGAGCATCTTGCCGGTGTTGGCCCCGCGCAGCAGGTCGATGAACGCCTGCGGCGCCCGCTCGAGGCCGTCGACCACGGTCTCCCGCGCCGTGATGCGGCCCTCGGACAGCGCAGGGGCGATGTGCGTCACGAGGTCCGCCAGCCGGCTGCCGTGGTCGGTCACGATGAACCCGCGCAACGTCAGGCGCTTGCCGACGACGGTCATCATGTTCGACGGCCCGGCGACCGGCTCCGTCGCGTTGTACTGGGCGATCGCGCCGCACATGGCCACACGGCCGCCGACGTTGAGGACGTCGATCGCGGCCTCGAGGTGGTCGCCGCCGACGTTGTCGAAGTACAGGTCGATGCCGTCCGGGGCCGCGGCACGCAGTTGCTCGGCGACCGGTCCGTCCTTGTAGTTGAACGCCGCGTCCAAGCCGAGGTCATCGGTCAGGTGGGCGACCTTCGCCGCCGAGCCGGCGCTGCCGATCACGGTGTGGCCACGCAGCTTGGCGAACTGGCCGACGAGCGAGCCGACCGCGCCCGCCGCCCCGGAGACGAACACGATGTCGTTGTCGCGCAGCTC
Source organism: Paraconexibacter sp. AEG42_29 (assembly GCF_040581415.1). Classification (NCBI taxonomy): domain Bacteria; kingdom Bacillati; phylum Actinomycetota; class Thermoleophilia; order Solirubrobacterales; family Paraconexibacteraceae; genus Paraconexibacter; species Paraconexibacter sp. AEG42_29. The sequence continues at coordinate 1,288,535 of NZ_CP114014.1, forward strand.
ACCGACGTCCAGCAGACCGGCGTAGGCGGTGAGCCCCGGCATCCCCAGGACGCCGAGGTAGGCCTGCGCGGGGGCGAGCGCGGTGTCGACCACGCGGTAGGTGCGGGGCTCCAGCAGCGCCCACTCGCGCCAGCCGAGCCCGTGGCTGACGGTCGTCCCGACCGGGATCTCGTCGCCGCCGCCGGCGACGACCTCGCCGATCGCCCCACCCTCGAGCGGCGCACCGACCGCGAACGGCGGGATGTAGCTGGGGACGTCGTTCATCCGCCCGCGCATGTACGGATCGACCGACATCCACGTGTTGCGGACGAGCAGCTGGCCGGGGCCGGGGTCCGGGACGTCCACGGTCACGGCGTGGAAGTCGCCCGGCCGGGGCTCGCCTACGGGGCGGGCGGCGAGCTGGATCTCAAGACCGGTGCGGGGCATGCCCCGCACCGTAGTCCGTCGCGACGACCGCCTGCCGTCAGGGACGCCGGATCAGGACGCGCCGCTGCGAGCGCGCGCTGCGATCGCGTCCCGCAGGTCGCCGAGCTGCGCCTGGCGGCGGAGCAGCGGCAGGCGCGCCTTGCTGGTGAGCCCGGGTGCTGCCAGCTTGGTTGCGACGCTCTCCAGTTCCTTGAGCACTGCCGACTTGTCCAGAACGCGTTGCATCCGTCCAGGTTAGCGGTCTGACTCCTGCCGCAGCGGGTTCAGCTCTGCTTCGCGCGGCGCTGCGCGAACAGGAAACCGGCGGCGAAGCCGACCACGACGCAGATCGCGATCACCACGAACAGCGGCGCCTTCGACGAGGCGACGACCCAGGAGATCTTCGTGGTGCGGGAGTTCGCGACCGCGAAGACGACGACGACCGCGACCAGGGCGATCGTCGCGATGTCGGTGTTCGAGAGCCGCGACTTCTCCTCGGGCGGTGCGACGGTCGGATCCTCGGTGGCCATGCGCTGAAGCCTAATACGGCGCGCGCGTGACTGACGCGCTCCCCGCGCGGGTCAGCCGCGGCCCCACCGCCGGCGCCGACCGCCGTCCCCGCCAGGGTCGGGCAGCGTCGGCATCAGCGGCGTCGCCGCCTGGATCTCGCCATCGATCAGCTGCTTCGCCTGCGCGAGCGCCTGCGACCACAGGCCCTCCACCAGGCGCGCGATCTCGCCGTCCTCCGACTTCTCGCCGATGCGCAGCGCCTGCGGCGTCCCGCCGCCCACCGGGTCGACGACCATGTAGCGCAGCCCGTCCGGCCACTGCACCGCGAACAGGATCTGGCCGTCGCCGCGCAGGCCCGAGCGCAGCTCGACGGCGCCCGCCGCGGCGAGGGTCTCCTCCTTGGACAGCGCGTACTCGTCGAGCCAGTCCGGCGGCCAGCGGGGGAAGTCGTCGCTCATCGTCCCCCTAGTCAAGCGCATCCGGCGCAGGCCGGACGCCGTCGGCGGCGTGCCGTCGGGTCAGCGCCCGGGGACCTCGCCGCCCGCCGCGGCCAGCAGCTCGTTCGCGCGGAAGCCGAACCCGGTGCCCTTCACGAAGCACCAGATCGCGATGCCGACCAGGACGGCGGTCAGGAGGACGACGATGAACGCGAGCGGCGCCGCGGCCATCAGCGCGAGGATCCCGCGGTAGTACCACGCCCGTCCCTGCCGGCGCAGCTCGTCGACCTCCACCTGCACCTTCTCGAGCTTCTGCGCCTGCCGCGCCTCCTTGCCCGCCGCGCGATCGCGTGCCATCAGTCGCGCCCGATCGCGGAGCCGGCCCCGCCGAACTGCTGGCGCAGCTCGCGCTTGAGGAGCTTGCCCGACGGGTTCTTGGGCAGCTCGTCGACGAGGTGCACCGACTTCGGCACCTTGTGCGGCGCGAGGTGCTGCTTGGCGTAGGCGATCAGCTCGTCGGGCTCCACGGCGGCGCCGTCGCGCGGGACCACGACCGCGGCGATCGCCTCGATCCAGCGCTCGTGGGGGAGTCCCACCACCGCGATCTCGCCGACCGCCGGATGCCCGTAGAGCGCCTCCTCGACCTCGCGCGAGGCGACCAGGACGCCGCCCGTGTTGATGACGTCCTTGATGCGGTCGACGACGAACAGGTAGCCCTCGTCGTCGATCCGGACGAGGTCACCCGAGTGGAACCAGCCGCCCGCGAACGCCTCCGCCGTCGCCTCCGGCAGCGCCCAGTAGCCGGTGCAGAGCTGCGGCGAGCGGTAGAGCAGCTCGCCCTGCGCGGCGTCGTTGCCGTCCTCGTCGACCACTCGCACCTCGGCGAACAGCACCGGGCGCCCGCAGGAGTCCGGGCGCTCGTCGTGCTCCTCCGGCCGCAGCACGCACGCCAGCGGACCGATCTCGGACTGGCCGAAGCAGTTGTAGAAGCCGACCGCGGGCAAGGTGCCGCGCAGCCGCTGCAGGATCGGCACGGGCATGATCGAGGCGCCGTAGAACGCCTTCTTCAGGCCGGTGAGGTCCCGGCGCTCGAGGTCCGGGTGGTTGGCGACCGCGACCCAGACCGTCGGCGGGAGGAACACCGCGTTCACGTCCTGGCCCTCGACGTGGTCGAAGACGGCCTCGACGTCGGGGGCGGCCAGCAGGTGGTTCGTCGCGCCGACCGCCAGGGCCGGCAGCAGGAAGACGTGCATCTGTGCCGAGTGGTACAGCGGCAACGAGTGCAGTGCGACGTCGCGGTCCGTGAGCTCGAGGCCGACGATGCAGGAGACGTACTCGTGGACCAGCGCGCGGTGGGTCATCATCGCGCCCTTGGGCCGCGAGGTCGTCCCGCTCGTGTACAGCAGCTGCACGAGGTCGTCGTCCTTCACGCCGCTCTCCACGTGGACCGCTCCGTCGGCGTCCTGCATCCAGGCGAGGACGTCGTCCCCGATCGGCGAGGACTGCAGCCACGCGCGCGGCAGGCCCCCGAGCGTGTCCTCGACCGCGTCGACCTGCGCGGACAGGACGGGGTCGACGAAGACGACGGACGCGTCGCACTGCGTGAGCAGGTAGGTCAGCTCGTCGCCGGTCGCGTTGAAGTTGACCGGGACGTGGACCAGGCCTGCACGGGCACAGCCGAGGTACAGGGCCAGGTAGGCGTCGGAGTTCTTGCCGTAGGCGGCGACGCGGTCCCCGGGCGTCAGGCCGGTCGCCAGCAGCCGGGACGCCACCCGGCCGACCGCCACGTCGAGCTCGGCGTACGTCCACGTGCGCGCGCCGAACACGAGCGCCGTGCGCCCGGGTGATCGCGCCGCGCTGCGGCTGAGCACCCGGCCGACCGTGCTCGGGAAGCCCGCCACCGTCCCGTCTGCGTTCATGGGCTGATCCTCGCGCATCCGGTGCCGGGGCGGGGCGCCATCTGGCTACCCTCGTCCCCGGATGAGTGCTGCGCCCGAACCCGCCGACGGTCTACGCGTGCCGTTCGTCGTCCGGCCGTCGACGCTGCCCGCGACGCGCGCGCTGCGCCGGGCGGTCCTGCGGCCGCATGAGTCCCTCATGGCTTTCGCGGCGCACGACGAGCCGGGCGGGGAGTTCGTGGCCGCGGCGTTTGCGGCGGCCGACGACGCCGTGGTCGCGGCCGGGCTCGTCCTGCCGGACGGCGAGCCGGGCGGCTGGCGGATCCGCGGAATGGCGACGGCGCCGGAGGCCCGCGGGCAGGGTGCGGGCGGCGCAGTCCTCGACGCCCTGGTCGGCCACGCGCTGCGGGCCGGGGCGACGCGCATCTGGTGCAACGCGCGCACGCCGGCGACGAACCTCTACCTGCGGGCGGGCTTCCTGGTCGTCAGCGACGAGTTCGAGCTCCCGGAGATCGGCCCGCACGTGGTGATGGAGCGCGGCCGCTGACCGCGCGACCGAACGAAACGGTTGCTCAGCAACCACTTCGTACGGTCACCACCCCGGCAGCGACCAGGCCCGCCACGCAGCCGCCCGCCTCATCGCTGAACGAGCAACACCAAGCCCGTACCGGGGGTGGGGGCCGGCGGTCGTGGCGCGGAGCGGCGTCCGGCGCCGGGCTCGAGTCGTCGCTTCCGACACGTGCTCCGGCGCCCCAGCCGCGGAGGGCCATGACCGCCGGCCCTCCGCCCCCGGCCACAGAACCCCGACTACTTCAGCTGCGCGCTCGACCGGCCCAGCAGCTGCCGGGCGATGATCAGCAGCTGGATCTGCTGGGTGCCCTCGAAGATGTCGAGGATCTTCACGTCGCGCGCCCACTTCTCGAGCAGCTCGGTCTCCGTGACGCCGATGGCGCCGCACAGCTCGATGCAGCCGAACGCCACGTCGGTCCCGGTGCGCCCGGCCTTCGCCTTGGCGATCGACGCCTGGACCGAGTTCGGCTTGCGGTTGTCGGCCATCCACGCGGCCTGCATGGTCAGCAGGCGGGCCGCGTCGTACTCGGCCTCCATCGCCAGGTACTTCGCCGCGGCGGCGGACTGCGACAGGATCGGCTTGTCGTAGTCGACCTCCACGCCGGCCTCGTTCAGGCGCTCGAGCGTGAACTCGAGGCACGCCTTCGCGCAGCCGACGGCCATCGCGGCGACCAGCGGCCGCGTGTTGTCGAACGTCTGCATGACGCCGCCGAAGCCCTTCTTGACGTCGACCTCCGGTGAGCCGAGCAGCGCACTCGCCGGGACGCGGCAGTCCTGCAGGATGAACGCCGCGGTGTCGGACGCGCGGATGCCGAGCTTGTGCTCGAGCCGGTCGAGCTTCATGCCCGGGTTCGAGCGCTCGACGATGAACGACTTGATCGCGGCGCGGCCGACGCTGCGGTCCAGGGTCGCCCAGACGACGACGAGCTCCGCCCGCTCGCCGGCCGTGACATAGATCTTCTCGCCGTTGAGGATGTACTCGCCGGTGGCCTCGTCGAGCTCCGCGGTGGTGCGGATCGACGCCGAGTCGGACCCCGACTCGGGCTCCGTGATCGCCATCGCGGCCCAGCGGCCACCGAACTCCTCCAGCTGCTCGGGGGACGCCACGGCGGCGATCGCCGAGTTGCCCAGGCCCTGGCCGGGAATCGAGAGCAGCAGGCCGACGTCGCCCCAGCACATCTCCATGATCGACAGCGCGGTCGACAGGTTCGAGCCGTTCTTCGTCGTGGCCGGGTCCGCCGAGCCGTTGCCGTTCGCGTGGCCGTTCGCCGCGCCGCCGTTCAGCGCAGCGCCAGGCTTGTCGGCGTCCTTGCCCTTGCCGGCTCCGGCGGCACCGGCACCGCTCGTGGCGCCGGAGTCCTCCATGCCGTTGAGGATCGCCGCGAGGAAGTCGAGCTCCTTCGGGCGGGCGTGCTCGGCGGTGTCGTACTTGCGCGCGATCGGGCGCAGGACCTCCTGGGCGACCGTGTGGGCCTGGCCGATGAGGGGCTTGAACTTCTTGGGGGTCTCGAGATTGATCATCGTGGTCTCTTTCTCCGTCGACTAGACGAGGAGGGCGCCCTCGTACACGCCCGCGGTTCGCAGATCCCGGTACCAGCGCTCGACCGGGTACTCCTTGGTGTAGCCGTGGCCGCCGAGCAGCTGCACGGCGGACGAGCCGATCTCCGCGCCGTGCTTGACGCACAGCTGACGGGCGACGGCGGCCTCGCGGAAGAACTCCTTGCCCGCGTCGGCCCGGGACGCGGCACGCCACGTCGCCAGGCGCATGCCGGCGGTCTCGATCGCGATGTCCGACACGGTGAACGCGACGGCCTGGCGGTTGGCGATCGGCTCGCCGAACGCGACCCGCTCGTTGACGTACGGGATCAGGTAGTCGAGCGCCGCCTGCGACGCACCGACGGCGACCGCACACCAGGCGAGGCGCGCGCGGTGGATGCACTCGGCGTAGATGTCCTGGTCGGCGCCGCCCAGCAGCGCGTTCTCCGGGACCGGGACCGCGTTGAACGTGACGGACGCGGTGGCCGCGGCGCGCACGCCCATCGCGGGCTCGGCGACGACGGTCACGCCGCCGCCACTGGTCGGGACGAGGAACAGGGCCGGGCCGCGGTCCTCGAGGTCGGCCGCGACGAGGAACAGCTCAGCGTCGGCCGCGCGCGGGACGAGCGACTTGACGCCGTCGATGACGTAGCCCTCGGCCGTCTTGCGCGCCGTCGTCTTCAGGACGAACGGGTCGAACAGCGGCCGCGGCTCCAGGATCGCCAGCGCGCTCACGGCGACGTCGTCGCCGGTGAAGGCCGGCAGGTACGTGGCCTGCTGGCCGGCGTCGCCCCACAGCCCGAGGGCGGTGGGGACCGCGCCGGTCGACAGGGTGGCGACGGCGAGGCCGAGGTCGCCGTGGGCCAGCGCCTCGGCGACGAGGACGCCCGTGACCGCCGAACGCTCGGCGGCCGAGCCGCCCAGCTCCTCGGGCACGCCGAGCGTGGCCAGGCCGAGCTCGTCCGCGGACGCCAGCAGCTCCGCCGGCGCCGCGCATGCGGTGTCCGACGCGAGGGCGATCGGGCGCAGCTCCGCGGCGGCGAACTCCTTCATCGCCTCCACGATCATCTGCTGGTCCTCGTCGGGGGTGAGGTCGAAGAGGCCGGTCGTCGACGCGGGGCGCGGGCGCTCCGCGGTGCCGCGTTTGGTGACGACGGTGAAGGTGCGGCCCGCGCTCGCGGCGGCGCCCATCCCGTTCTTGGTGGCGACGTACAGCGCGCGCTCGGCGGGGCCGCGCAGGCCCACGCGGTCGATGACCTCGAGGCCCGCGATCTGGCGGATCGCCTTCAGCCCGAGGCCCATCCCTCGTTCGGCAACAGTGGTCATGCGGTCGTCCTTGCGGTCGTGGTCTTCTTGACAGGGGTCTTCTTGGGCGGCGTCTTCGCCGCCGCGGCGGGTGTGACGGTCCCGACGAGGTGCGCCGAGTCCTTCTTCGCGTCGCGGACGGCGAACGCGGTCACTCCGGTCTTCGCGTCCGTCGCCGAGCCGAAGGTGACCTTCGTCGGCAGCAGGACCGGTTTGCGGAACTCCACGTCCACGGTGAACGCGTCCGGCAGCTGCGACTCGATCGCGGCCAGCGCATGGGCCTTCGTCCAGAGCCCATGCGCGATGGCGCGCGGGAAGCCGAAGGCCTTGGCCGTCAGGCCATACAGGTGGATCGGGTTGCGGTCGCCCGAGACGGCGGCGTAGCGGCGGCCCTGGTCGCCCGGGACCTTCCAGGTGGCGGACGCCGGGACGTCCGCATCGGGCCCGCGTTCCACGCGGTCGCCCGATCCCCCGGGTGGGTGGGACCGATGCAGCATCGTCGACGCCGCGGTCCAGACGACCGCGCCGGAGGCGTCGGCCGCCTCCGTGTGCAGCGTCAGCGTCCGCCCCTTCGGGTGCGGGTCGAGGCCGGTCGTCCAGACGCGCAGCGACAGCTCCTCGCGCACGCTGACCGGCCGCGCCTGCGTGATCGTGTTCGTCAGGTGCACGAGGCCGACGGGGCCGAACGGGAACTGCGCGTCGGTCATCAGCGCGATGTGCACCGGGAACGCGCGCACGTTCAGGTAGGTCACCGGGAGGGTGTCCCGCAGCGTGAAGCCGCAGACCTGCGCGTACGCCGACAGATGCCCGAGGTCGGTCTTCAGCGACGGGACGCGCAGCTCGAGGTCGGGCAGGTCACCGCCGCCACCGGGCAGCGGCAGGGGCAGCTTGCCGACCAGCGGCAGCGCCGACCCGAAGGCCTTCGCGTACCCCGCGACGATGGACGGCGCGCCGTCGAGCTCCTTGATCGTGGTGCTCATGCTCACGCCCCCAGCAGCGACTGGCCGCAGACGCGGACGACGTTGCCGTTCAGGCCGGTCGAGTCGGGCGCCGCGAACCAGGCGATCGCCTCGGCGACGTCCACCGGCAGGCCGCCCTGGGACATCGAGTTCATGCGCCGGCCGGCCTCGCGGATCGCGATCGGGACGGCGGCCGTCATCTGGGTCTCGATGAACCCGGGGGCGACAGCGTTGATCGTGATCTTCTTCTTGGCGAGCACCGGCGCGAGGGCGGTGACCATGCCGGCCACGCCCGCCTTCGACGTGCCGTAGTTCGTCTGCCCGTTGTTGCCCGCGATACCGGCGATCGAGGAGACACAGATCACGCGGGCGCCGGCCTTCAGGACGCCGTCCGCGAGCAGGACGTCGTTGATCCGCTCCTCGCTCGAGAGGTTGATGTCCAGGACGCGGTCCCAGCGCTCGGGCTTCATGCGCGCGAGCGTGCGGTCCTGCGTAATGCCGGCGTTGTGGACGACAATGTCGACGCCGCCGTGCGCCTCCATCAGGCGGGCCGCGATCAGCTGCGGTGCGTCCTCGGCGGTGATGTCGGCGGTGAGCGACGAGCCACCCAGGGCGCTCGTCACGGCTGCGAGGTCGTCCGCCAGCGGCGGGATGTCGAGGCCGACGACGTGCGCGCCGTCCCGGGCCAGGACGGACGCGATCGCCGCGCCGATCCCGCGGGAGGCGCCGGTCACCAGCGCGACCTTGCCGGCCAGCGGCTGGTGCGGGTCGACCACGGGCGGCTTGCCGGTCGCCTTCCCGATCCGGACGACCTGCCCGGAGACGTAAGCGCTGCGGGCGGACAGCAGGAAGCGCAGCGTCGACGCCAGCTGCGTCTCGGCGCCAGGGGCGACGTAGACCAGCTGCACGGTGGAGCCGCCGCCGACCTCCTTGCCGAACGACCGTGTGAAGCCCTCCAGCGCACGCTGGGCGGTGGCGTGGCGCGGGTCCTCGCAGTCCTCGGGCGCGGTGCCGAGGACGACGACGCGGCCGCACGACTGCACACGCCGGGCGACGGGGTGGAAGAACGCGTGCACCTCGCGCAGCTGCGCGGAGTCGGTGATGCCGGTCGCGTCGAAGACGAGCGCCTTGAAGCGCGCGTCGCCGGGGACCTCGCCGTTGAAGACACCGGCGTCGAGGCCGGCGTCGGCGGCAGCGGTCCGCAGGTCGTCGCGCAGCGCGGTGGCGACGTCCACGCCGAGCGCCGCGAGGACCTCGGCGATCGGGCCGGCCAGGCGGCCGCCGGGCGCGGCGCCCAGCAGCAGGCGGCCGCCGACCGTCGCGTCCCCGGGCGAGTAGCGCTCCAGGATCGTCGGGCGCGGCAGGCCGACCTGGCCGGTGATGAACTTGCCGATCGGGTTGTTGGCGAGCTTGGTGTAGGTGTCGGGCATGGTGTGAGCTCCTTCTACTTCTCGAGGATGGCGACGACGCCCTGGCCGCCGGCGGCGCAGACCGAGATCAGCGCGCGGCCGCCGCCACGGGCGTGCAGCTCCTTCGCCGCGCCGGCGACGATCCGGCCGCCGGTGGCGGCGAACGGATGGCCGGCGGCGAGCGAGCTGCCGTTGACGTTGAGCTTCGAGCGGTCGATGGCGCCGAGCGCCTTCTTCAGCCCGAGCTGCTCCTTGCAGAAGACCGCGTCCTCCCACGCCTTCAGCGTGGACAGGACCTGCGAGGCGAACGCCTCGTGGATCTCGTAGATGTCGAAGTCCTGCAGCGAGAGGCCGACGCGCTCGAGCATCCGCGGGACGGCGTAGGCGGGGGCCATCAGGAGGCCCTCGTCGCCGCCGACGTAGTCGACCGCCGCCGTCTCGCCGGTGACGAAGTGCGCGAGCACCGGCAGGCCGCGCTCCGCGGCCCAGTCGTCGCTCGCCAGCAGCACCGCGGCGGCGCCGTCCGACAGCGGCGTCGAGTTGCCGGCGGTCATCGTCCCGTCCGGCCCGCCGAAGACGGGCTTCAGCTTCGCGAGCTTCTCGACGGACGAATCCGGGCGCAGGTTCTGGTCGCGCTCCAGGCCCAGGAACGGCGTGATGAGGTCGTCCTGGAAACCGCGCTCGTAGGCGGCGGCGAGGTTCGCGTGCGAGCGCGCGGTCAGCTCGTCCTGCTCGGCACGGGTGACGCCCCAGCGGGCACCGGTGCGAGCCTGGTGCTCGCCCATCGAGAGGCCGGTGCGGGGCTCCTCGTTGCGCGGGATCGCGGGGACGATCATGCCCGGGCGCACCGCGGTCAGCAGCTTCAGGCGGTCCTGCGTGGAGCGGGCGCTGTTGAGCTTGATGAGCAGCCGGCGCAGGTCGTCGCCGACGGCCAGCGGCGCGTCGCTCGTGGTGTCGACGCCGCCGGCGATGCCGGAGTCGATCTGCCCGAGGGCGATCTTGTTGGCGACGAGGATCGCGGCCTCCAGCCCGGTCCCGCAGGCCTGCTGGATGTCGTAGGCCGGCGTCTCGGCGGAGAGGCGCGTCGACATGACGGTCTCGCGCGTGAGGTTGAAGTCCTTGCTGTGCTTGAGGACGGCGCCGGCGACGACCTCGCCGAGGCGCTCGCCCTCGAGGCCGAAGCGGGCGACGAGCCCGTCGAGGGCCGCGGTCAGCATGTCCTGGTTCGATGCGGTCGCGTAGGCGCTGTTGGAGCGCGCGAACGGGATGCGGTTGCCGCCGACGACGGCGACCTTGCGCAGGTTCGTGATCATGGTCGGTCAGGTCCTGTCGTGGAGGGGGTCGGGAGAAGGACGGTGTGGGGGCGCGCGAGGCCCGGGCGGACCAGCGCGATGAACGCGTCGGCGGTGTCCGCCGCGCTGAGGTCGCCGGCGCCGTCGCGCAGCCACCAGCGGGAGAGCGACTCGACGGCACCGAGCAGCGCGTGGGCCATGCCCGGCAGCAGGACCGGGTCCGGCGCGGGATCGAGGTGGCGCAGCGCCTCGCCGACGAGGGCGGTCGCCTTCGCGCGGTAGGCGGCGATGTGCTCTGCGATCTGGCCGCCGGCGGGCAGCGTCTCGTCGTAGAGCACCTGCCAGGAGGCGCGGTCGCTCTCGACGAACGCGAAGAACGCGCGCAGGGCCTCGCGCAGTCCCTGGCCGGGGTCGTGGGCGCCGGCGAACGCGGTCGTCAGCGTGGCGATGAGTCCGTCCGCGGTCCGGCCCAGGCACGCCAGGTAGAGGCGTTCCTTGTTGCCGAAGTAGTTGTAGAGCAGCGGCTTCGTGACGCCGACCGCCGCCGCGACCTCGTCCATCGTCACCGCGCCGTAGCCGTGCTGCGCGAACAGCGCTTGCGCGACGTCGAGCATCTGCTGCTCGCGCTCGGCGCGCGGCAGGCGGCGGGGCGATCCGGCGGAGTCGGGGAGTGCTCGAGCGGCCACTGACGTTCATATTACCCATATATAAATTTGTATGCGGGTAACCGGACTACGGCGACCCGTGAACGGCGCCATCTGCGTCATTCGTCGCATTGCGACCGTCCCGGCGATACCTTCACCCGAGGACAGGGGTGTTAAGCGCATGGGGATCGAGGCCGGGATGGGCGCACGACCAAGCCGAAGGGGACGCAGGGTGGCGCGCGGGCTAGCCCTACCGGCCGCGCTGCTGGCCACCGCTATGACGCCGGTCACGGCGGACGCGTACGAGATCACCGGAACCGACACGGGCGGGGCCTTCAGCTTCGGCTACACGTTCACCGCCGCGCCGAACGAGGCGAATGTGGTCAATGTCCTCTTCACCAGCTCGCTGTCCTCGACCATCAGGATCACGGCGACCGGCGGGACCCGGACCGCCTTCCCCGCCGCATGCACGGCCGCCGGCGATGCCGTCACCTGCCCCGCGACGGGCAAGCGGCTCGTCGTCAACACCGGCAACCTCGATGACGCCGTGAACGTGGCGACGACCGGCACCGTGCGGTCGACCTTCTTCGTGATCGCCGACGGCGGGACCGAGAACGACTCGCTGGTCGGGGGCCCCAACGCCGACCAGCTGACGGGGGGTGACGGCGCGGACGCCATCGAGGGCGCCGGCGGCACCGACACCGTCGTGGGTGGACCGGGCGACGACCTCCTGGAGGGCAGCGACGGCAACGACACGGTCGACGGGGGAACGGGTGCCGACCAACTGAACGGGGACGACGGGGACGACATCCTCGAGGGCGGCACGGGGACGGACGACTACGACGGCGGCGACGGCAACGACACCATCACCTACAGGAACGGCGCCGGCCCGGTCACCGCCACCCTCGGGGGGAGCGGGCCTGTGGGTGAAAGCCTGCCCACGGACGTCGAGAACCTCGAGGGAACGGCGTTCGCCGACATCCTGACCGGGTCGAACGGCACGAACACGATCACCGGGCTCGCCGGGGACGACACGATCGACATCCGCGACGCGGCGCCTGACACGGCGAGCTGCGGTGACGGCAGCGACACCGTCGCCGCCGATGCCGCGGAGGTCGACACCGTGAACGGCGACTGCGAGAACGTCTCGCGGCCGGCCGTCGACCCTCCTGTCACTCCGACCACCCCCACGACGCCGACGACACCCACCACGACTCCGACAACGACCTCGCCGACCACCACGACCACGACGCCCCCGACCACGACGACTTCGCCCGGCGGCACCCTCGAGCCGCTGCCGCCAGGCCCATCGGAGCCGACGCAGCGTCCGACCAAGCCATCCGACCCCGTCAACCCCGACGGCAGCGACACCACCTCCTCCGGGGCCGCGGTGTCGCCGCCGGTGTACTCGCGGGACGCGAACCTCAACGCCGTCGACGGCAAGGTCGCCGTTCAGGGCAGCAACGGACAGTTCGTCCCGTTCACGGGCGGCATCAAGATCGAGGACGGCACCGTCGTCGACGCGACGAACGGCCGCGTGAAGCTGACCTCAGTCAACAAGGACGGGACGACGCTGAACGTCGCCGAGTTCACCGGGGGCCGCTTCAAGCTCAACCTCAAGACCCCGGACGGCGCGACCGAGCTGCTGCTCCACGGGGGCTCGCCGAGCATCTGCGCAAAGCGGGGCCGTGCCGCGCTCCGCAGCACCGCGCAGACCCGCGCCGCCAAGAAGAAGAAGGCCAAGCGCCGCAAGGTCCGCGGGCTGTTCGGGTCCGGCAAGGGCAACTTCCGCACCCGCGGCCGCTACGCGTCGGCCACGGTCCGCGGGACCATCTGGGTCGTCACCGACTACTGCGAGGGCACCGGGGTCGTCGTCCGCCAGGGCCGCGTCGCCACCCGCGACTTCGTGAACCGCAAGACCGTCACCGTGAAGTACAAGCCGGGAAGGCGCCCGTCCGAGGCCGGCAGCTTCGGCAGCTACTTCGCGCCCTTCGGGACGATCACGGCGAAGGAGAAGGCGCGGCGGGGGATATAGGCGCCGCGAGCGGCGCGTCCGCCTCCAGGCCCCACAGCCGCACCGTCGCGGCGCGTCCGCGCACCGGGCGCTCCTCGACGAACACCAGGTCGGGATGGTTGCGCTGCAGCCGCTGCTTCGTGGTCTCGCACACCAGGAGCTGACGGCGCACGTCCTTCGTCATCCCCTCGATCCGGGCCGCGATGTTGACGGCGTCCCCGATCCCCGTGTACTCCAGGCGGCGCTCGGACCCGACCGTCCCCACCATCACGGGGCCGCTGTTCAGCCCGATCCCCATGCGGAAGCCCTCGCCGCGCCCCGTCTCCTGCATCCAGTCGTTGAAGTGCCGGATCCGCACGAGCATCTCCCGTGACGCGGCGAGCGCGAGCTCGGCGTGGTCGTCCTGCGTGTAGGGCGCGCCGAAGAGGGCCATGATGCCGTCGCCCAGATAGGCGGTCAGCGTCCCGCCGTGGTCCAGGATCGCGGCGCTCATCTCCGACAGGTAGGCGTTGACGACCGTCACGACCTCCTCGGGCGAATGCGACTCCGAGTAGGTCGTGAACCCGCGCAGGTCGGAGAACATCACCGTGCACTCGATGCGGTCGCTGGCCAGGCGCACGTCGCCGTCGCCGTCCTCCATGACCTTCCGGGCAATGCTGTCGGAGACGAAGCGGCCGAAGACGTCGCGGACCCGCTGGCGCTCGAACGCCTCGGTGATGTAGTGGACGACGATCGAGCCGACGGCGCTCAGCCCGATGGCGGCGAGCGGCGCCACCGCGGGCAGCACCCGGCCCCAGCCGAACGCGAGCTGCGTCAGCCCGGCGTAGGCACCGGCCGTGACGATGGTCAGCGCGAACGCGCGCAGCGGCCCGAAGCGCAGGTTGATGAACGGCCCCACGAACGCCAGCGCGACCGCGAGCAGGGTCCCGACCCAGCCGGGGACGGCGCGCAGCGGTGCGTCGCGGCGGACCGTGTCGAACGCGTTGGCGAGCACCTCCACGCCCGGCATCTGACCGCCACCCGCCGAGACGGCATGCACGTCGTTCAGGCTCGGCGCCGTCGCGCCGACGAAGACGACCTTGTCCTTGAACGTCTCCGTGAGCGTGGTCCCCGCGATGGCGCCCGCCCGCACATCGAAGAACGACACCGTCCGGAAGCTGCCGGGCCTGCGGTAGTCGACGTAGAAGCGGTCCGAGCCGAGCGTCGCCGGCGCGATCGGCGTGCCGCCGACCACCTCCTGCAGCGCGACCGGCAGCGTGGTGAGCCCGTCGACCGCGTAGTTCCAGCGACGGATCACCCCGTCGTCGTCCTTGATGATGTTGGTGCTCGCCCCGCGCGCGCCGGACTCCCTGAGCAGGCGTGGGTCCGCCCCGAAGATCTTGGTGTTGCCCTGCTCGTCGACCTCGGTGGTCGCCAGGACGACGCGGGACGCATCCTGGACCGCGAAGTAGAGCCGCTCGTCGTCGGCCGGGCTGCCGGACGCGTCCGTGAACTGCACGTCGTACGCGATCGCCCGCGCGCCCGCGCGGCGCAGCCGGTCGATCACCTGCGCGTGGAACCGCCGCGGCAGCGGGAACCGGTTGAGCTTGTCCAGCGACCGTGCGTCGATGGCGACGATCACGATGTCGTCGGGTGCCTGCGCGAGCCCGGCGAGCCGTAGCCGGGCGTCGACGCTGGACCGCTCGGTCGGGGCGAACGCACCGACCGCCGACAGGCCGACGGTCAGCAGAGCCGCCGTGACCGCCACCGCGAGCAGCAGGCCGCGGCGCAGCGCCCCGAAACGCCGTGTCACCGGCCGGTCCCCCTCGCTCCGCGCACGGCGTGAGCGTAGACGACCACCGCAGGCGCGCCGCGATCCTGCTCAACCTTCCCGCGCCGGTGCCGAATACGGGGCCGAGCAATCCGGCCCCGTCGCCCAGGATCAGCCGCCTTCTCCCGCTGCCGCGCGCAGCCGTCTCCGAACAGAAAGACCTCGTGAAGACCAAGATCATCACCCTCTCCTCCGCCGCCGCCGCCCTGGCCCTGGTGGGCTCTGCCCAGGCTGCATACGGACCCGAGGCGCCGCAGCCGACCGACGCCCCCGGCGGCTACCAGCAGGTCATGACCGCCAAGACCGTCGGCGGCGGCGGCGGCACGCTGTCCGCCGGCTGGGGCAACGTGCGAGTGAACGTCAGCGTCCCGGCGGGGGCCTCCGGCTCACCGGTCCAGTTCAGGATCGTCGCGCCGAAGCTCTCGACCCTCGCCGCCGCCGTGCGCAAGTCGGGCTTCCGGAGGGTTCGCACCGTCACCGGCGTCGCCGTCTCGCAGACGGGCGTGAACGGCGGGTCGGGCACGCGGCTCAAGCGTGCCGTGAAGATCAGCCTGTCCGCCGGCAAGCTCGGGAAGCGCGCCTTTGTACTCCGGTACGACGCCGCCAAGGGCCGCTACGTGCGGACGGCGTTCAAGCGCGAGAACGGCCGGCTCGTCGTGCGCATGGTCCGCCCGGTCGCGCTCGTCGTCGTCACCCCGACCGCCTGAGCCGGCGCGGGCGACGGTGGCCCCGGCCGCCGAGCGCCCGCGCCTCCGTCGCACCCGCCCGTCGCACCCCGCATCCGTTCCCCGTCCGTCCCCGGGCGCGCCCGCGCCCGTCTTCCCCTGGGATCCCATGGCCACCACCGCTGCACCCCCGACCCACCTCGAACAGCTGCTGCCGGACCCCGTCGTCCCGGTCCGCCAGCCGTCGCGCAAGGACGCCGCGCTCGACCTCGCCGAGCCGGTCGGCTGGACGCTGGCCTCGCTGACGGTCGTCTTCTGGGGACTGCGGATGTGGGCCGGCTCCGCGCTCTACGGGCCGGTCAACGGGCTGGCCTGCGCCATGACCCTTGCGGGCCTTGCGGGCTGCGTCGCCGCCTGGACGCTGGAGGGGCGTGCGGCCACGGTCGCCCGGGCGGCGCTGCTCGGACTGTGGGCGGCCGGCTTCGCCGTGTTCGCGCTGCTGATGATCACGGCCAACCCGGCCTACGGGACCGACGCGATGGCGTTCAACCAGCGGGCGGCCGAGCTGCTCGTCGACGGGACGAACCCGTACACCGCGTCCCTGGCCTCGAGCCTGGACCGCTTCATGGTCCCCGAGCAGTACCACACGTGGTTGCTCGACGGGGGGCAGGTAGACCAGCTCAGCTACCCCGCGCTGTCGTTCCTCGTCTACGTGCCGGCGCTGCTGCTCGGCGCCGGGATGCAGACCGCGTTCGTGGTCAACATCGCGGCCTGGACCGCCACGATCGTCCTGCTCTTCGTCCTGCTGCCGGCGCGCCTGCGCTGGGCGGCCCTCGTCCTCGGCACGCTCACCAACTACGTCGACTTCGCGGTCGGCGGGGTGACCGACGTGACCTTCATGCCGTTTCTGCTGCTGGCGCTGTGGCGCTGGGATCGCTTCGGCGACCCGGCCGAGCGGTCGGCCGCGCGCTGGCTCGGGCCGGTCGCACTCGCGCTCGCGATGTGCATCAAGCAGACCCCGTGGTTCGTGCTGCCGTTCCTGCTGGTCGCGCTGGCGTTCGAGGCGCAGCACCGCCCGGTACCCCGCGGGTGGTGGCGGCTTCCGGCGCGCTACCTCGTCGTCGTCGTCGGCGTGTTCGCGGTCGTCAACGCCCCGTTCGTCGTCTGGGACCCGGGCGCGTTCCTGCACGGCATGCTGGTTCCGTTCGTCGAGCCCACGGTCCCCGCGGGCCAGGGCCTGATCACCCTGGCGCTGTTCCAGCGGCTCGGCGGCCAACTGGTGGTCTTCAAATTGACTGGCCTCGCGGCAGTCCCGCTGATGCTGCTCGTGTTCACCGTCGGCTACCGGCGCCTGAAACCCGCGCTGATCCCGCTCACCGCGATCGTCTTCTTCTGGTCCACGCGCTCGTACGCCAGCTACCTCATCGACCTGCTCCCGGCGGCATTCGTCGCCGGCGTCACGGTCCGCTCGGCCCCGGCCGCGGCGACGCTGGGCCGCCGCCGCGGTGCGGCGAAGGTCGCCGTCGCCGCCGGGTGCGTCGCCTTCGCGGGCCTCGTCACCGTCGC
The DNA here is from genome assembly GCF_040581415.1 of Paraconexibacter sp. AEG42_29. Taxonomy (NCBI): domain Bacteria; kingdom Bacillati; phylum Actinomycetota; class Thermoleophilia; order Solirubrobacterales; family Paraconexibacteraceae; genus Paraconexibacter; species Paraconexibacter sp. AEG42_29. Next base: position 1,305,555 of record NZ_CP114014.1, read on the forward strand.
GCTCGCCTCACCGCAGCCGCTCGAGATGCGCATCGTGGGGATGCAGACGACCGGGCAGCAGCAGTCGGTCCGCCAGATCACCGTCAAGGTCCACAACAACACGGGAGCGGCGGTGACGCCCGTCTTCTCGATCATGGCCGGGCAGTACCTCACGCGGGCCTGGCGACCGAAGGGCTCGGCGCTCGTGCCCGCCCACGGCGAGGCGACGGTGACGCTCGCCGCGCCCAATCAGCAGTCGATGCCCGCCATCGAAGGCGGCTGGGTCGTGACCGCGTTCTCGCGCCGCCCGGACGCGCTGTCGACCTCGGTCGGCATCCCGGCGAACGCGGACCGTCTCAGCATGGTGCCGTCGACGATCAACGCCCCCGTCGCGGTCGGGCAGCACGTGCCGGTGAAGGTCCAGCTGCGGAACCGCCTCGGCGCGGCGCAGCGCCGCGCCGGCGTGCGTGTCTCGCTGGGGCAGGTGGTCTACACGCAGGACGGGATCCTCGGTGGGGAGACGCGGATCAACGGCAGCCCGGTGGGCCAGTCGCCGGTCACGGCCGTCACGGATGACCGAGGCCTCGCGCACTTCGACGTCGTCGGCGCCACCGCGCTGGAGGCGCCGGTCTTCTTCCAGGCTTGGATCAACCCTTCGGGAGAGGCGCCCCACGCCTACAGCGCGCAGCTCGCCATCACGTTCACCGACCCCGTCGCGCCCTGACGAGCGCCTTCGAGCAGGAGCCTCCACGATCATGTCCCTAGCACCGGGCTGCTCCGCCCGCACCGCAGCGACGACCGACGCAGGGCGGGTCATCGTCTGCCTGCCGACCTACGACGAGGCCGCGAACATCGAGCCGATGCTCGCGGGCCTCGCGCACGCCCTCGGGCCGGACGCCTCGGTCCTGGTCATCGACGACGGCTCACCGGACGGCACCGCCGACCTCGCCGCGGGCTACGGCGCCCGGCATGGCGGCGTCGAGGTCCTGCGCCGGACCCGCAAGGAAGGCCTCGGCCCGGCGTACGTCGCCGGGTTCCGGCGCGCGCTCGCGACTGGAGCCGACCTCATCGTGCAGATGGACTGCGACTTCTCACACGACCCCGGCGCGGTCCCGCGGCTGGTCGCCGCGACGCAGACCGGCGACGTCGCGATCGGCAGCCGCTGGGTCGCCGGCGGCAGCGTCGTGAACTGGCCCCTGCGCCGCCATGCGCTGTCCCGCGGCGGGTCGCTCTACGCCCGGCGGGTCCTGGACATCGACGTCCGCGACCTAACCGGCGGCTTCAAGTGCTGGCGTCGCGAGGTGCTCGAGGCGATCGACCTCGACCTCGTGCGGACCAGCGGGTACGGGTTCCAGATCGAGCTGACGTTCCGGGCGGTCGCGGCCGGGTTCTCCGTCGTCGAGGTCCCGATCCGGTTCACCGACCGGGCGGCGGGGACCTCCAAGATGTCCGGGCACATCGCCTTCGAGGCCCTGCGGGCCGTGCCGTCGCTGCGCCGCTCCGTCCTGAGGGAGGCCGCGTGACGCCCCGGCTGCAGCCCCTGCGCTTCGTGCTCGTCGGCGTCGCCGGGGCGGCCGTGAACCTCGCTGCCTTCGTCGCGGTCCACGCTCTCGGGGGCTCCGCGGTGCTGGCGAGCGCCGCCGCCTTCATCCTCGCGTGCGCCTGCAACAGCCGCCTGCACCTGCGCGTCACCTTCCGCCACGGTCTGGTGCCCGTCTCCTTCCGGACCGCCCGCTACACCGCGGTGTCGGGCGTGGCCCTGCTCGCGAACGTCGGCGTCCTTCACGCGCTCGTGTCGGCGGGCTCCCCAGCGGTCACCGCCCAGCTCGGCGGGATCGCGCTCGCGTGCCCCGTGAACTACCTGCTCTCGACCCGGCTCGTGTTTCGCCGCAGCCCGGCCGTCTTCCGTCCGTCCCCGTTCCCCACTTCCGCGTAGAAGGGATTCCCCGTGGCCACCACCACCATCGCAAGCCCGCCCGTCCAGCCGTCCCGTCCGACCCTCGCCGGCGCGATCGCCGGACGCGTCGCCCAGGCCCGTCCCCGCGACGTGGTCCTCGTGGCCGCGCTCGGCCTCGCTGGTCTGTGGCTGACGTTCCTCGCCCACTACCACGGCCACGTCGTCGACTTCTCGATCTTCGGGCAGGAGCTCGCGGGGCTGGTTGGGCCGCCGTCCGACGCTCATCCGATCGTGGGCCAGGGCTACGACGGGCAGTTTTTCTGGCGCCTGGGCAACGACCCGCTCCTGCTGGACCCGCAGACGCTCCACATGCTGGCAGGCGACCAGGCCTACCGCGCGCAGCGGATCTTCTACCCGGCGCTGGCCTGGCTCCTCGGCGGCGGGCAGGGTGCGGCCCTGCCCTACACGCTCCAGCTCGTTGCCTGGGGGGCCGTCCTCGGCCTCGTCGGACTGATGGCGACCGTCGCCCAGGCCCACGGCCGCTCGGCCTGGTGGGGGCTCTGCCTCGGCGTGCTGCCCGGGATGTACCTGGGCGCGGCCCGCGGGCTCGCGGATCCGCTGGCGACCACGATGATGATCGGCGCGTTCGTCGCGCTCGACCGCCGCCGCTACGGCTGGGCCGCGGCCGCGACGGTGGCCGCAGTGCTCACGCGCGAGACCATGATCGTGCTCCCGCTGGCGATCGTCGCCTGTGGCGCCGCCTCCTTCGCCGGCCTCCCGCAGCGTCTGCGACCCGAGCGGCCGGCCCTCGGCGCCTGGATGGTGGCCGCGGCGGGAATCGTCGTGTACGGCGCCTGGCAGGCATACGCGAGCATCCGGCTCGGGGTGACCCCGGCACGCAGCACCCCGGACGGACAGTTCTCCGGGATGTTCGCGTTCGTCCCACAGCAGCTGGAGGTCACCGGCCGCGACGTGGGCGCCGGCGGGCGCTTCGTGCTGCTGGCGGTGGCCAATCCGGTCTACCTCGCCGCCATGGCGGGCGCCGCGGCCGTCGCGGTCTTCGCGCTCAGCCGGCGGATCGGCGTACCCGAGCTCTGCGCCGCCGGCTTCGCCCTCGTGGCGGTGACCCAGAGCTACGGCGATCACTGGTCCTACACGCGCGCGTCGGCGCCTCTGTTCGCGGCGCTCGCGTACATCGCCCTCACCCGCGGCTACCAGCGGACCCTCATCATGATCGCCTGCGGCGTCGTGCTCGTGCCCTTGTACCCGGCCTGAGCCCGCGGGCGCGTCCGGCTCGCCGCCGTAGGGTGGGCGGGACGTGCCCGAGTCCTTCACCGACACGCCGCTCCTGACCGCCCGCTTCGACGCGGCGCTGCACTACGCGACCGAGCACCATCGCCTGCAGCTGCGCAAGGGCACGCCCGTCCCGTACACCGCGCACCTGCTGGCCGTCGCATCGCTGGTCCTGGAGATGCACGGGGACGAGGACGAGGCCATCGGCGGCCTGCTGCACGACGTCGTCGAGGACGGCGGCGGCCGCGAGGCGCTGGCCTTCATCGAGCGCGAGTTCGGCGCCGCGGTCGCGGCCATCGTCCTGGCCAACAGCGACACGGTCGACGGCGTCGAGGTCGCCGGCGGTGGACGCCGCTGGTTCGACCGCAAGCAGGCCTACCTCGACGGCTTCCCGGCGAAGACCCCCGCTGCGCTACGCGTGTCGCTCGCGGACAAGCTGCACAACGCACGGTCGATCCTCATCGACTACCGCACCCACGGGGACGACGTGTGGGCGCGCTTCAACCAGACGCAGGGCTTGGCGACGCGGCTGTACTACCGCGAGCTCGCGCTCGGGTTCGAGCGCGAGCGCGGCCGGCTCGGCGAGTTCGCGCAGCCGGCGGTCGACGAGCTGCGTCGGACCGTCGACGCCATCACCGCGCTCGCCGTCGAGCACCAGGGCCCGGACTCGCGCACGCTCTTCGCCGGCTGACGCGCCGCACGCGCGGTTGGCCGCGCCGTGTCCGCGGGTACACGGACGGGATGGACGACAACAAGCCAGGAACCCCGACGCGCGACCACCAGGACGCCGAGGACTTCGACAAGAGGGACCAGACCGTGTCCGACCAGTCGGGCGAGACGGCGCCGGAGGGTGCCGAGGAGAAAGCGGCCGACGAGGCCAACTGAGCCGCCGTCAGGGAGGGGAAAGGCCGGACGGGTCACTGCAAGTGGGGGCTTGCAGTGACCCGTACCCGGCACGGATGCCGTCCATGGCGTTCTTGGGGGCTGGGCCGCGTGGCCGGCGGATCGGGGGAAATCACCAGGCCTTATGGGCGACCGCAGTACGCGTCAGCTGCCCGCCCTCCCGGCCACCGAAACCGAAAACCTCAGCGCTGTCAGAAACCTGACGAACAGAGCGCGGAGCGGGGGCTGTCGCCCGCAGCGCCCGGCGCATTCCGATCGGCTCACGCGAACGGCACGCAGCGCCCGATCCGCCGCATGAGCGCCCACACGTCCGGCAGCTCCGGGTAGAGGATCGGCTTGCCGCTCGTGACCAGCGCGGCGGACAGCGCGCGCTGCGGGTCCGCCCAGCCGATCGTGTTCGTGTAGCCGAGGTGCCCGAAGGCCTGGTCGGTGTTCGGGCCGAACAGGCTCAGCACCTCGGCGCCGAGCATGAAGCCGAGCCCGTACCGCGTCGGGAAGCCGAGGGTGAAGTCGATGTCGCGGTAGGACTGCTCGGACCGTGCGCGCATGATCGTCCTCGGCTCCAGCAGCCGCACGCCGTCCAGCTCCCCGCCGCAGCGCAGCAGCTCGAAGAACCGCGACAGCTCGGTGGCACTGGCCACGCCGTTGCCCGCCGGGACGATCCCGGACAGGAAGCGCGGGTCGTTCGACGCCTCGACGATCGCGTCCGGGGCCTTGCCCAGGGCGCGGGTGAGGACCGTCGAGATCGGGGGCACCACCGGCGCTCCGGTGGCGTAGCAGTGGCCGACGAGGTCCAGGTCCTCGGGCGCCACGCCGTAGTTGCCGAACCGAAAGCCGAGCGGGTCCAGGATCTCGCGCTGCAGGACGGTGCGGATGTCGTCGCCGGTCACGCGCCGCACGACCTCGCCGAGGATGAAGCCGCCGGAGATCGCGTGGTAGGCCAGCGTCTTGCCGGCCCGCGACGCGGGGTGGGCGTCGCAGAGCGTCTCGACGATCAGGTCCCAGTCGCCGAGGTTCTCGATGTCCATCAGATGCCCGGGCAGGTTCGGCACACCCGCGCGGTGGCTCAGCACGTGCGCGAGCGTGATGGCGTCCTTCCCGTTGCGCCCGTAGCCCGGGATGTAGTCCGCGACGCGGTCCCCGATGTGGAGCTCGCCGCGCTCGTCGAGGAGGTGGACGACCATCGCGGTGATCGCCTTCGACGCCGAGAAGATCACGAACGGCGTGTCGGTGGTGACGGGGACCTTGGGCACGTCGGGCCCGTCGGACGGTCCGCCGCCGCGGGCGTGGCCGATCGCCCGGTCCAGCACGACGTGCCCGTCGCGCCGCACGCACAGCTGCAGCGCGGGATGCACACCCGAGCGGTAGAGGCGGCGCGCCGAACCCCACATGGCCTCGACCTGATCGCGGGTCATGCCGGCGTCCCGCGGGTCCGCCTCGGCGCCGACGTGGGTGACGGAGTCCAGGTCGGCCGGGACGCGGATCCGCCGCAGCGGGTCGCCGACGAACGGCAACCGGGGCAGCGGCGGCAGCGGGGCCATCAGCCGGCCAGCACCTTGAAGTCGATGCCGCCCTTGGCGTCGGTCTGCGTCACCTGCACCGTGGCGGAGTCGTTGGCGCTGGTCGCCTTGCACTGGAACGTGTCGCCCTGCTTGCCGACCACGATGTCCGGGCAGTCGACCTTCACGCCGGTGGCCGACGACTGGGACTCGATGCGCTCGGCGATCAGCCGCTCGCCGTTGCCGGTGTGCACGAACGGGGCGTTGAAGCGCACGTTGCCCTCGTCGTCCTTCTGCGTCACCAGCGCGTCGCCCTTGGTGCCGTCGGCCCCCGTGACCAGGCAGGTGAAGGTGTCGCCCTTCTTCGCGACCTCGTCCTCCGGGCACTTCACCTCTTTGACCGTCGTCCCGACCTGTTTGGCGACCTCCTCGCGGATGATCTTCTGGGCCTTGTCCGCGTCGATGGTCGTCTCCCCGCAGCCGGCGGCCAGGGCGGCGGCCGCGACGGCCGCGGTGAGGACGAGGGTCTTGGGTGAGCGCATGGCGCGCGAGGCTACTGGACGGGACGGAAACCGCCCTATCGCCTCGCAGACCCGGGGCCGGCGGACGCGGACCGGGCCAGCAGCTGCAGTCCGGGGAGCGTCAGGGCGACGAACCACTCGGTCAGCGTCTCGGGGGTGACGTCCGTCTGGGCGGCCGCCCAGTTGGCCAGCGACTCGAACGCGCCGTTCAGCGCCTGCGCGGTGGCGGCGACCTGCCGGGCGTCGATCGCGCCGCCCTGCTCGAGCGCCGCACCGGTGAGCAGCGCCTCGACGAGCGCGGTCTGCCGGTGGCGGATCGACTCGGCCTCGGCGGTGAAGGTGCTGTCGCCCGCGAACAGGACGCTCCACGACCTCCGGTGCTCTGCGGCGAAGCGGAAGAAGGCGAGGCTGCCGGCCCGCAGCTGCGCCTCGGCCGCGGTCGCGTCGGCGACCGGCGCCGCGGCGGCCACCGCGCTGGCCACCCGCTCGTGCAGATCCTGGGCGGCGAGGTCGGCGCAGCGGCGGAACAGCTCCTCCTTGCTGCCCAGCAGGTCGTAGATCACCGGCTTGGAGACCCCGGCGCGCGTGGCGAGCTCGTCCATCGAAGCGCCGGCGTACCCGCGCTCGGCGAACAGCTCGGCGCCGAGCGCCAGCAGCTGCCGCTCGCGCAGCGCGCGCGGCACCCGGCCGTGAGCGTGCGCCGCGAGCTCCTCGGTGAGCGTGTCCACGGTCACAGCGTAACGCCCTACCGCCAGTAGGTTACCCTCGGTAGCAGCGGCCGGAAGGCTGCCGCAGGTCCAGCCCGCACCCCGCACCAGGAGAGCCGTATGCCCGCCACTGCCGTCCCGGCGCCAGCCGAACAGGTCGCGCTCCACGTCGACCAGCCGCTCCCCGACCACGTCTACGTGGCGATCGTCGGGACCGGCGCCGCCGGCATCGCGATGGCGCACCAGCTCAAGGAGGCGGGGGTCGACGACCTCGTCCTGCTGGAGAAGGCCGCGGACGTGGGCGGCACGTGGCGCGCGAACGACTACCCGGGCTGCGCCTGCGACGTCCCCTCGCACCTGTACTCGTTCTCGTTCGCGCCGAACCCGACCTGGTCGCGTGCGTACTCCAGCCAGCCGGAGATCCACGCGTACATGCAGAAGGTCGCCGCCGAGCAGGACGTCCTGCGCCACGTTCGCGGCAACGCGGAGGTCATCGGCGCCGAGTGGGACGAGGCGACCCAGCGCTGGACCGTCACCACGGTGCGCGGCAGTCTGACCGCGAACGTCGTCGTCGCCGGCCCGGGCCCGCTGAACGACCCGAAGATCCCCGAGATCGAGGGGCTCGGCAGCTTCGCCGGGCAGATCTTCCACTCCGCGCTGTGGGACCACGACGTCGACCTGACCGGCAAGCGCGTCGCGGTGATCGGCACCGGCGCGTCGGCGATCCAGTTCGTCCCCCGGATCCAGAAGCAGGTCGCGCACCTCGACATCTACCAGCGGACGGCGCCGTGGATCGTCCCGAAGCTCAACCCCCACTACGGGAAGCGGCGGCACGCGCTGTACACGCGCCTGCCGCTCGCGCAGCGCATCGCCCGGACCCTGATCTACTGGCGCCAGGAGCTGCTCGTGCCGGGCTTCGTCTACGACCGCCGCTTCCAGGCGATCCCGCAGAAGCTCGCCGAGACGCACCTCAAGCGCCAGGTTCCCGACCCGGTCCTGCGCGAGAAGCTGCGGCCGAAGTACACCATCGGCTGCAAGCGCATCCTGCAGGCGAACGACTACTACCCGGCCGTCTCCAAGCCCAACGTCGACGTCATCGACACCGGCATCAAGGCCGTCACCCCCGAGGGGGTCGTCACGCACGACGACGTCGTGCACCCGTGCGACGTGATCATCCTCGGGACCGGCTTCCACGTCACGGACCTCCCGATCACGACCCTCATCCGGGGCAAGGGCGGCGTGCGGATGTCCGATCACTTCGACGGCAGCCCGCAGTGCTACTACGGCACGAGCGTCGACGGCTTCCCGAACCTGTTCCTGCTGCTCGGCCCCAACACCGGCCTCGGGCACAGCTCGGTCATCTTCATGATCGAGGCGCAGGTCGCGCACGTGATGGGCGCGGTCAAGGCGATGCGGGACCGCGGCATCGCCGAGGTCGAGGTCCGCGCGGACGTCGTGAAGGCCCACAACGCGACGCTCCAGCAGCAGATGAAGCGGACGGTCTGGACCCAGGGCGGCTGCGACTCCTGGTACCTGGACAGCAAGGGCAAGAACACGACCCTCTGGCCGGGCTTCACCTGGCGGTTCCGGCAGCTCGCCGCGACGTTCAACCCGGCGGACTACGTCCTCACGGGCCGCCGCTGACGCGCCTCGGCGCCTTCAGGCCGGGACCTTCGTGCCGGCAGCGTCGATCGCCGCCGCGCTCGGCCGCTCGCGCAGCGCGGCCAGCCACGCGGTCACGCGCGGGTGCTCGGCCGGGTCCGGCAGCAGCTGCGGCTTCCACTCCGGGATGCGGACGGCGATCGCCATGCCGGTGATGTCGGCGTAGGTGAACTGCTGCCCGCACAGCCAGGGCCCGTCGTGCGCGTCGAGGGCGTCCTCCAGCCGCGCCCACTGGCGCGGGACCTTGGCGTGGATCCGGTCGACGATGTCGTCCGGGTCCTCGGGCGCCTTGCCGAACGCGAGCTTGCGCATGCCGAAGAAGAAGTTGACCGCCAGCCCGTCGTCCACGTAGCGCGCCCAGCCCCGTGCCCAGCCGCGCAGGCCCGGGTCAGCCGGCCACAGCGGCGGCTCGGGGTAGACCTCTTCGAGGTACTCGCAGATGACCGCGGACTCGCGCAGGACGACGCCCGGCGCCTCGAGGACCGGGACGCGCCCCACCGGATTCAGCTCGCGCAGGCGCGGCGGCCGCTTGACCGGGTGGATCTCGAGCAGTTCGTAGTCCACGCCCTTCTCGGCGAGGGCGACACGGACCTTGCCCGCGAACGGCGAGGCGCGGAAGGACCACAGGCGGGGGACGTCGGACACGGTGACTCCTCGGCGGCGATGGGGCGGTGGGGACGCTGGGTGTTGCCCTCGCAACCCTTGCAGACCCGCGCAGGCGACCCGTCCAGGGGCCTGCGGACGCGCCAGCGTCGACAAAACGTCGAAAATGGTCCTTCCGACCGTCAAGCACCGGCGCGTCCGTGCCGAGTCTTGGGGCATGGGTCTTCCGACGATCGCCACGCGCCGCGCCGCTTTCGCGCTCGCAGCGGTCGCCTGTGGCGCCGTGCTGGGGCTCTCGCCGTCCGTCGCGAGCGCCGCCCCGACCGCTCCCGTGACCCCGTCGGACACGCTCTACGCCGACCAGAGCGCGCTGCAGGCCGACGCGGCCATCGGCGCGCCGCAGGCCTGGCGCCTGACCCGCGGCGCCGGCGCCGTGGTCGCCGTCCTGGACACCGGCGTGCTCGAGTCGCACCCGGACCTGACCGGCCAGCTGTGGACGAACAGCGGGGAGGTCGCCGGGAACGGGAAGGACGACGACCGCAACGGCTACGTCGACGACGTGCACGGCGTCGACCTCGTGAACCGCGACGGGGACCCGGCCGACGACGAGGGCCACGGCACCCACATCGCCGGGATCATCGCGGCGAAGGCCGACGGCGACGGCGCGGTCGGCCTGGCCAACCAGGCGAAGATCATGGCGATCAAGGTGCTCGACGCCCGCCGGGGCGGCACCGCCGACACCGTCGCGCAGGGCGTCCTCTACGCCGTCGGCAACGGCGCCGACGTCATCAACATCTCGATCAACGGTGCCGGGACGTCCGAGAGCCTGAAGAGCGCCATCCGGATCGCGGGCGCCGCGGGCGTGCCGGTGGTCGCCTCCGCCGGCAACGACGGCGACAACCTCGGCCTCGTCCCGTCCTACCCCGCGTCCTACCCGGATGCGGCCGTGGTGGGCGTCGGCGCGACCAAGGGCGACACCATCCTTGCGAGCTTCTCGAACTTCGGGCGCGGCGTGGAGCTGACCGCACCCGGGGTCGGGATCCTGTCGACGTCGAGCACGGGTGGATACGAGCTCCGCGACGGCACGTCGATGGCGGCGCCGTTCGTCGCCGCGGCGCTGGCCATGCTGCACAGCGTGCGGCCCGAGCTGGCGGGGACCGAGCTGCAGGCCACGCTGGAGGCCACCGCGCGCCATCCGTCCAACCTGCTCGGCAAGGTCGCTGCCGGCGCGATCGACGTGGCGGCCGCGCTGCGCAGCCTCGTCCCCGAGGACCAGTGGCCGACGCAGGCCGACCCGCCGGTGCTGACCGCGCGGGTCAAGCGCACGACGTCAGGGCGCAGCGGGCGCGCCCTCATCACGTGGACGCTGACGGGCGACGTCTCGCAGGTGAGCCGCTACCGCGTGACCCTCGGCGGCAAGACGCTGGCCCGGCGGAGCGGCGGCGGTGCCCGCGGGCTCTACGTCCCGCGCCGCAAGGGCCGGGCCACGCTCGTCGCGCTGTCGTCCACGGGTGCCCGGATCGCGGTCGCCCGCGTCACCATCAAGTAGTCCGGCGCAGCCTCGCTGCGCGGGTGGCTCGACCCGGTGGACAACAGGCACCCGTGAACTTCCTCCTGCGGGACGGGGGTTGGGGCATGGCCTGCCTGGGAAGATCGCTTACAAGCATGGCCGAGCCGATCATCATCAGAGAGCCCACCGTCTACCGCCCCTCGCCGGAGTACTTCGACGAGGTGTTCGGCGCCGGCGGCATCCCGCACGAGTACGCGTCCCCGCTCGTCGCCGAGCTGCACCGCCTCGGGCCGGAGCAGCTGGCCTCCGCCGGGCGCCGCCGCGACGCGATCTTCATGCAGCAGGGGATCACGTTCGACGCGACCGGGGAGGAGGGGCCCGTCAAGGACCGCCCGTTCCCGCTCGACCTCGTCCCGCGGATCCTGCCGGGCGAGGAGTGGCGGCAGATCAAGCGCGGCCTCGCGCAGCGGATCCGTGCGCTCAACCACTTCGTCGACGACGTCTACCACGCCCGGGAGATCGTCCGTGCGGGGATCGTCCCGTGGAACCTGATCGTCTCGCGCAGCCACTTCGCCCGCGCTGTGCACGGCATCCGGCCGCCTGGCGGCGTCTACTGCCACGTCGCCGGCTGCGACCTCGTCCGGGACAACGACGGCAGCTGGAAGGTCCTCGAGGACAACGTCCGCACGCCGTCGGGCATCTCCTACGTGCTCGAGAACCGCGTGGCCATGACGCGCCTGGTGCCGCAGCTGTTCCAGCACTACAAGGTCCGCCCGGTCGACCACTACCCGCAGCTGCTGCTGGCCGCGCTGCGCGCCGTGGCGCCGTCGACCGACGAGGAGGCCACGGTCGTCGTCTGGACGCCCGGCTCGCTGAACTCGGCCTACTTCGAGCACGCGTTCCTGGCGCGCCAGATGGGCGTCGAGCTCGTGGAGGCGTCCGACCTGGTCGTCCGCGACGACGTCCTCTACATGCGCACGACCTCCGGGCTGCAGCGCGTGCACTCGGTCTACCGGCGACTGGACGACGACTTCGTCGACCCGCTCGAGTTCCGGCCCGACTCCCTGCTGGGCGTCCCGGGCCTCGTGCGCGCCTACCGCGCCGGCACCGTCGCGATCGCCAACGCCTTCGGGACCGGCGTGGCGGACGACAAGGCGATCTACCACTACGTGCCCGAGATGATCGAGTTCTACCTGGGGGAGAAGCCGATCCTCCAGAACGTCAAGACCTACCTGCTCAGCGATCCCGAGCAGCTGGCCTACGTCCTGCCGAAGCTCGACCAGCTCGTGATCAAGCCGACCAGCGAGTCCGGCGGCAAGGGCGTCTTCATCGGGCCGTCGACGCCGGCCGACGAGCTCTCGGCGCTCGCCGACGTGCTCCGCGCCCAGCCCGAGAAGTGGATCGCGCAGGAGGTGGTGAAGCTGTCGACCGTCCCGACGGCCGGCGTCGACGGTGGCCTCTCGGCGCGTCACGTGGACCTGCGCCCGTTCGCGGTCTTCGGCGAGACCATCAAGATCGTGCCCGGTGGCCTGACCCGCGTGGCGATGGTCCCGGGGTCGATGATCGTCAACTCCTCGCGCGGTGGCGGTTCGAAGGACACCTGGGTGCTCGAGGAGGACGGCGTGGACACCGATCGCGCGGAGCCCACGATGGCCGCCACGCTGCCGCCGGCGCTGCCGGACATGCAGTACGGCAGCGAGTGGAGCGGGCAGCAACAGCAGCAGCAGCAGACGTCGGAGGCCGAGGTCGCTGCTCCCGCCGACGCTGACGCTGCCGTCGCCGCTGCCCCGACCGAGGCCGGCTCGTGCTAGCCCGGATCGCGCACGAGCTCTACTGGCTGGGCCGCAACCTCGTCCGCGCGGAGCACACCGCCCGCATGCTGGACGGCGTCTTCTCGGCGGACCTTCAGGGGCGCCCCGACGATCCGAACCGCGTCACGCTCGGCTGGGGCTCGATCCTCGCGATCATGGGCGGCGAGGTCGAGGACGCCGCGACGGTGCGGCGCGACGACGTGCTCTCGTCGCTGACCCTCGACCCGGACAACCCGACCTCCGTCGTCTCGTGCATCGGCCGGGCGCGTGAGGGCGCGCGTACGGTCCGCGACGTCATCTCCACGGAGATGTGGGAGGCGATCAACACCACGAACCTGACGCTGCTGGAGGGCGACCTCTCGGCGCGGCTGCGGACCGGCCCGTACTCGGTGTACCAGTACGTGAAGGAGCGGTCGGCGCTCACGTGGGGCATGACGTCCCGGACGATGCTGCGCGACGAGGCCTCCGCCTTCCTCGCCGCCGGCGGCCGGATCGAGTCGGCCGACATGGTGCTGCGCATGCTGCGCGTCGCGCTCCCGATCCAGGCCGACGTCGAGGACGCCGGCGCGGTCCGCGACGGGCAGGCGATCGCGCTGCTGGCCGCCGTCGGCGGCATCCAGGCCTTCCGCCGCGCGGTCCCCGGTCAGCCGAACGCACTTCCGGTGGCCAACTTCCTCCTGTACGAGCGTGCCTATCCCGACAGCGTCGCGGCGTCCGTCGAGGCGACGCTCGAGGTGCTGCAGCTCGCCGACTCCTCGCCGCGGGCGTCCGAGCCGATGCTGCGCCTCAGCCGCCTCGGCGCCGACCTGGACTTCCAGGCGCGGACCGTCGGCCCGCCCACCCGCGACCTCGGCGCCACCTGCGAGGCCGTCCAGCAGGAGCTGGCGCGCGTCGACCAGGACATCGCCGATCGCTACTTCGCCGGCGCCGCCAGCCCTGGCGTCGTCACCTCCTCGTCGTAGGGACCTCACGTGAACTTCTCGATCCGCTACCTCACCGAGTACCGGTACGACTCGATCGTCACCGACAACCTCAACGCCCTCCGCGTGCGGCCGGCGACCACGTCGACCCAGCGCACGGACGACTTCCACATCCGCACCGACCCGGAGTCCCGGGTCAGCCGCCACACCGACTACTTCGGCACCGAGGTCATCGAGTTCGGCATCCCCAAGCCGCACGACCACCTGACGATCGACGTCCGTGCCCGGGTCGTGACGTCGGCCCCGGCCGAGCCGCCGGAGGCCCCCTGGGACGCGCTGACGACCACGTCCTACGAGGCGGCCGGTGGCGAGTTCCTGCTCCCGGTCGGCGACGAGCCGGACCCGGAGCTGCTGGGCGACCTCATCGGCGTGGTGCGCGCCTCGAGCCCGCTCGCCACCCTCCGCCTGCTCTGCGAGATCATCCCCGACCGCTTCCGCTACGACCAGAACGCGACCTACGTCGGATCGACCGTCGAGGACCTCCTCAAGGGTGGTGGCGGTGTCTGCCAGGACTTCGTCCACCTCGGGGTCGTGCTGCTGCGGGCCCACGGCATCGCCGCGCGGTACGTCTCCGGCTACCTCTGGGCGGCCCCGCAGGACGGCGGCAGCGACTCGATGGAAGTCCACACCCACGCCTGGGTCGAGGCGCTGATGCCGGGGACGGACGGCCACGGCGAGCCCGTGTGGGTCGGTGCGGACCCGACGAACCGCCGGCTCGCGGGGGAGACCCACGTCAAGGTCGGCCACGGCCGCAACTACACCGATGTCCCGCCGGTGAAGGGGGTCTACCGCGGCAATGCGTCGACGGAGCTCAGCGCCTCCGTCCAGATGACCCGCCTGGACCCGGCCTCCTCCGCCCGCGCCTGACCGGGGCACCCGTCCCCAGGGCCTGAAGGCCCGTGGGCGCGAACGGGTGAATGTCGATTCACCAGGCCCGGAGCCGTGTGATCCGCCACTGGCGTCGCCGGACATGCGGTGAATGTCGATTCACCCGGCTGGGGGCCGTGCGATCCGCCACTCGCGTCGCCGGACCGTAGCCTTGCCTCCGTGACCGGCCTGCCCCCGCTGCCTCCACGCGAGATCGCCACGTACGTCGTCGGCGGCGTCGCGGGCGACGACTGGGCCGCCGACTACGACCGCGTCGGCCGCGAGGTCGTTGCCGCGCTCCTGCCGCTGACCGACCCGGAGGCGCTGGCGGGCGGGCGGCTGCTGGACTTCGGCTGCGGTTCGGGCCGGATCCTGCGGCACCTGATCCGCGCCGTGCCCGGCACGGAGCTGCACGGCTGCGACATCGACGCGACCTCCGTCGAGTGGGTGCAGGCGAACCTCGCCCCGCGGTGCCGGGCCGTCGTCGCTCCGCCGCAGCCGCCGCTGCCGTTCGCCGACGGGTGTTTCGACGTCGTCTGGGCCGTGTCGGTCTTCTCCCAGATCCACGAGGGCTGGGCCGACTGGCTGCTCGAGCTCCGGCGGGTCCTGCGTCCCGGGGGGACGCTGGTGGCGAGCTTCATGGGCGCAGCCGTCGCCCCCGAGGTCACCGGCCGGACCGTGGCCGACGACGACATCGGCATGAGCGTCCACGGCGCCGGGCGGCCGTGGGCGGCCGGGGGGCCGATGGTCCTCCACGGCGGGTGGTGGCTCCGCGCGCACTACGGCCGTGCCTTCGAGGTCGTCGAGCACCGCCCCGCCGCGATGCGAGGCCAGGACGTCCTGGTGCTCCGCCGTCCCCCGGCGGACGTCCCGGCCCCGTCCCCCGCGGACCTGATCGCCCCAGAACCGGACGAGCCGCGCGAGCTCACCGCGGCCCTGGCGGACGTCGCCCGTCTACACGCCGATCACGCCGCGCTCAACGCCGCTCACGACGCCTACGCGCAGGCCTACGCGGACGAGGCGCAGAAGTCCGCGGCACTGAGCGCTCGCATCGCCGAGCTCGAACGCCAGGCTGCGCTGCCGCGAGGTCGCGGCCGTCGGCGTAACGCGTAGGCCGGCGGTCGCGGCGGCCGCGGGCAGCGACCAATCGCGGTCGCTGACAGGTTCGCGTACGGATGAGGTGCAAAAGCTGTCAGCGGCAGGCGGGGACGGGCCCCGCGAACGGCCCGTCCGCAGGGCCGGCCACTCGGGCCCCGTCCTCAGCCCGCTCAGCGAGCGAAGTCGGGGCTGTTGCCCCGCACATCGTCCGAGCGGCCCTTCGGCTCCTCCCAGTCCTCCTGGCGGCCCAGTGGCGTGAGGTCCAGCCAGTAGTACGAGCCGCCCGTCATCTCCGCCCCGCGCGCGAAGCTCGAGTAGGTGTGGAAGACCTCGTCGCCGCTGCGCAGGAACACGCTCATGCCGGGCATCTCCCACGGCTGGTCGGTCACCAGGTCGAATCCGCGCTTGGTGTGCTCCGCAGCCGAGCGGTAGTTGTACTCACCCGGCGTCACGGAGTCGTCGATCGTCACGTGGAAGTCGTAGTTGAAGTCGCTTCCGAACGACGAGACCCAGGGGAACGTCCAGCCCCTGCGCGCCTTGTAGTCCGCGATCGTCTCCAGGCGCGCCCGCGAGACGTAGGTGAACGCCGTGTTCCGCGTGGCCAGGTGCTCGAGCAGGCCGGGGGAGACCTCGTCCGCGCCCGCCGTGCAGCTGGGGCACCCGTCCGTCCAGTCCGGGTCGAACATGAAGTGCCCGACCATCAGCTGCGGGTGCTCGCCGAACAGCTCGAGCAGCGTGACGCGGCCGTCCGGGCCGTCGAAGGCGTACTCCTTCTCGACGCGGACCATCGGCAGGCGCCGGCGCTCGGCGTTGAGCTCGTCCCGCGCCCGGGTCGCCGCCTTCTCCTTCTCGAGCAGGGTGACGCGGGCGGCCCGCCATTCGTCGGGGGACACGATCTCGGGCAGGGTCATGAGGCGCTCCTTGCGGTCGGGTTGTGCATCACCACAACGACGCCGACGGCAGCCGCTTCTCATCGGCCACCGTCGACGTCTGACAGCCGCCTACCCGATAACCGTCAGTCCCACCAGGGTCCGCGGTGCGCCGGTCGCGCCGATCCGACCGATCTTCGTCGCCTTGCCGGTGGTGACGTTCACGCGGTAGAGGAGCGTCCCCACGCGGCGCTTGACCTTGAGCGTCGCGAACGCCTCGCCGGCGGCGCTGATGTCGAAGGCGACCGGGTTCGTCACGTCGCCCGCGCCGAGCGTCCCGATCGTCTTGAGGCCGCCGTCGTTCGGCGGGTCCTGGAGGACGAGCGAGTCGGTCGTGCTGTCGATGTTCAGCAGCTGCGTCGTCGTCGCGCCCATGACGTTGTTCGTGTAGGCGGACCCGACGACGGTCGCGACCTTGCCGGCGTTGGCGTCACCCGTGGCGTAGTTCAGGGACTTGTCCGTGGCGGCCACCGCACCGGTGTCCGGATGCAGGCGCAGGTTCTGGGTGAAGTTCGAGGTCAGGCGGATGCGGTCGACCGTCGGGTTGAAGTCCCAGCCGAAGCCGGTGCCGAACAGCTTCGTCGCGAGCGGGCCGCTGCCGACGACCGTGGCCTTGCCCGTCGTGATGTCGACCCGGTAGATCGTGCTGGACGACCCGATCGCGTAGAGCGAGCTGTTCGCCGGGCGCCGGTCGAGGCCGACGATGCGGTCGCCGGCGGTCAGCCCGGAGATCGCGGTCGTCTTCGCGATCTTCTTGGGGCTGCTCGAGCTGAACGTGAGCAGGCGGTTCGACGTGTCGACGCCGGTCAGGGTCGCCGCGGACGCGCCGGCGGCGGGGACGGCGACGCCCAGGGCGGTCGCGAGGGCGAGGGTCCGTGCGGTACGTGAGGAGAACATGCCGGGTTCTTCGTAAGAGATCACTTAGGGGTTCACTTCTCTCAGGCTTCCCCCTGGCGCCGGCTCGCTAGCACCCCCGCCGGTCGTGAAACCCGGCCCTGCGCTATCCTCGTCCAGTGACTCGCTCCGGGGCGGGTCTTTTCTTTGCCCCGGTTCCGATGTCCTGACCCGTCTTACCCACCTTCTTTTCACATCGGGAGCCCGTATGGCCCGCGGAGACGTGCGCATTGCTGTAACCCTCGCCTGCGAGGACTGCAAGCGGCGCAACTACCAGACGAACAAGAGCAAGCGGAACAATCCGGACCGCATTGCCATGAGCAAGTACTGCAAGTGGTGCCGCTCTCATACCAGTCACAAGGAGACCCGCTGACCCGGGGACTCTGACGTGGCTGATTCCTCACAAGACGAGCCGGAGATCGACGACGTGTCGCTCGAGAAGGCCGCCCTCGCCGGCGCCCCCTCGGCAGCGGCGCTGCCGGCCGCCCCGACGCCCAAGGGCATCGGGCGCTTCTCCTCGTTCCTGCGCGCGTCGTGGGCCGAGCTGCAGCGCGTGCAGTGGCCCGACCGCGGCCAGGTCGGCCAGGCGACAGCCGTCGTCATCGGCTTCGTGATCGTCGCAGGCGCCTACCTCGGCCTTGCCGACGCGCTCGCCAAAGAGCTCGTCGACTTCATCCTCTAGGCCTCGGGCGCAGAAGAGAGTTACCGAAGAACCATGTTTCGCTGGTACGTCGTCAACACCTACTCGGGCCACGAGAAGAAGGTCAAGCAGAACATCGAGCATCGCGCGGAGACGCTCGGCCAGAAGCGCTACCTGCGCCAGGTCGTGATCCCCACCGAGACGGTCTCCGAGATGAAGGAGAACGTGAAGGTCACCTCGGAGAAGCGCACGATGCCCGGTTACGTGCTGATCAACCTCGATCTCAACGAGAACTCGTGGCAGCTCGTCAAGGGCACCCCCGGCGTGACCGGGTTCGTCGGCGCGGCCAACGAGCCGGTTCCGCTGACCCAGCCGGAGGTCGACCGCCTGCTGCACCGCGAGGTCGCGCAGAAGGTCGCAACGAAGGCGCAGTTCACGATCGGCGAATCGGTCAAGGTCGTCCACGGCCCCCTGTCGGACTTCTCGGGAGAGATCTCGGAGGTCAACCAGGAGCAGGCCAAGCTCAAGGTGCTTGTGTCAATCTTCGGCCGCGAGACGCCGGTCGAAGTGGGCTTCGACCAAGTCAAGAAGATTTAAACATCCGCGACGACCACTCCCCCGGACAGGCCGGGGCCGTGGCAGGAGATAGGAAATGGCAAAGAAGGTCCTCACCACCATCAAGCTGCAGGCTGCGGGCGGACAGGCCAGCCCGGCACCCCCGGTCGGCCCCGCGCTGGGTCAGCACGGCATCAACATCATGGAGTTCTGCAAGGCGTTCAACGCGCAGACCCAGGGTGACCAGGGCACGACGATCCCCGTCGTCATCACCGTGTACGAGGATCGCTCGTTCACGTTCGTCACCAAGACGCCGCCCGCGGCCGTCCTGATCCGTCAGGCCCTGTCGATCGACAAGGGCTCGTCCGAGCCGCAGAAGACCAAGGTCGGCAAGCTCACGCAGGCCCAGATCGTGGGCATCGCGGAGAAGAAGCTGCCGGACCTGAACGCCAACGACATCGACGCCGCGGTCAAGATCATCGCCGGCACCGCCCGCTCGATGGGCGTGGAGGTAGAGGCCTGATGCCCAAGCACGGCAAGAGCTACAACGAAGTCAAGGCCAAGGTCGACCGCAACGCGGAGATCTCCCCGGCGGCCGCCGTCAAGCTCGTCAAGGAGCTCAAGCGCGCGAAGTTCACCGAGTCGATCGAGATCCACGTCCGCACCGGCCTGAACGTCCGCCACGCCGACGAGCAGCTCCGCGGCACCATCGCGCTGCCGCACGGCCTCGGCAAGGAAGTCACGATCGCCGTGTTCGCCCGTGGCGACAAGGCCGCCGAGGCGACTGCCGCCGGCGCCGACATCGTCGGCGACGAGGACCTGGCCAAGCGCGTCGAGGAGGGCTTCACCGATTTCGACGTCGCCATCGCGACGCCGGACATGATGCCGCTCGTCGGCCGCCTGGGCCGCGTGCTCGGCCCGTCGGGCAAGATGCCGAACCCGAAGGTCGGCACCGTGACGATGGACGTCGCGAAGGCCGTCACCGAGGCGAAGGCCGGCAAGGTGGAGTACCGCACCGACCGCACCGCGATCGTGCACCTCACCATCGGCAAGGTCGACTTCCCCGACCAGCAGCTGCTCGAGAACTACGCCGCCGTCATCGACGAGCTGATGCGTGCCAAGCCGTCCGCGGCCAAGGGCAAGTACATCAAGTCGATCACCATGGCCTCGACCATGGGCCCCGGCGTGAAGGTCGACCCCACTCGTACCAAGGACATCCTCGAGGAGGCAGCGTCCGCAGCCGCGGCGTAGCCACCACCCTCGAGGCCACCCAAGACCCGCGGCCGGCCGGCGCACCCCCAACGGTGCGCCGGGCTGCTAAGCCCGCGACAGGAGGCTCATGAACAGAGAGCAGAAAGCCGCGGCGATCGAAGAGATCGTCGGCCAGATCCAGGAGTCCGAGGCGATCTTCGCCGTGGACTACCGCGGGATCACCGTTGCGCAGATCGCCGAGCTGCGCACCAAGCTGGCCGAGTCCGACGCCTCGCTGCGCGTCGTGAAGAACACGCTGACGGAGCGTGCGGCAACGCAGACCGAGACCGAGGCCCTGAAGGCGCTCCTGTCCGGTCCGACCGCACTCGCGTTCGTCCGTGGCGATGTCGCCGCGGCCGCGAAGGCGCTCGCCGACGCCCAGAAGGCGACGACGTTCCTCGCCTTCAAGGGTGGCGTCCTGAACGGGGAGGCGCTCGACGCCGACCAGATCACGGCGCTCTCGAAGCTCCCGACCCGCGAGGTGCTCTACCAGCAGCTCGTCGGTCTCGTCGCATCCCCGATCTCGGGCCTGGCCCGGAGCCTCAACGGGCTCATCGGTGGTCTGGCGATCGCGCTCGACGGCGTGCGCGAGAAGAAGGAGTCGGGCGAGATTCCGTCTGGCGATGCACCGGCCCCGGCCGCTGCTCCCGCCGCAGAAGAGGCGGCTCCGGCCGCCGAAGAAGCTCCCGCAGATGTGGCTCCGGCCGTTGACGCACCTGCCGCCGATGCGGCCGATACCACTGACACGACCCCCCAGGAGGACTGAAACACATGAGCACCACCGCTGAATGGATCGAAGAGCTGAAGAGCATCTCCGTGCTCGAGCTGTCTGAGCGCATCAAGGCGCTCGAAGAGGAGTTCGGCGTCTCCGCGACGGCCGTGGCCGCTGCGGCGCCCGCGGGCGGCGGCGGCGACGCCGGCGGCGCGGCCGAGGAGGAGTCCACCACGCGTGACGTCATCCTCACCGCGGCCGGCGACAAGAAGATCCAGGTCATCAAGGTCGTCCGCGCGGCGACCGGCCTTGGCCTGAAGGAGGCGAAGGCCCTCGTCGACGAGGCGCCGAAGCCGATCAAGGAAGGCCTGGAGAAGGACGAGGCCGAGAAGCTCAAGGCCGAGCTGGAAGAGGCCGGCGGAAGCGTCGAGCTGAAGTAACCGGCTGCGCCCGCACGGGCGCGCCTGAATCACGAGTTGTCAGAGGGGCGCCCACGGGCGCCCCTCTGTCGTTCCGCCGCGAACTTCGGGGCCTATCCGATCGGATGATGCGCGGCTCACCCAATCGGCTTATAGGACGGATTCCGATGCTGTCCGGGCAGATGAGTACGGCACCGTGGCGCTCGACTGATAATCGCTGCCATGGGATCAGGCACGTCTGTCGTCCGGTGGGTCACCGCGGCGCTCATCGCAACCGTCGCAGCGCTAGGGCTGCTCACCGCGTCGGCTTCAGCCGACCAGAACTTCTCGAAGCGCTTCCAGACGAACGACACCGGCGACATCCTCGCGATCGCCAACACGCTGATGACGTGTCCGCCCGGGTCCAGCTCCAACGGGAACGGGGCGAGCGTCCCCTGTGCGACAGCCCAGCAGGTGGGGCCGACGTCCGCTGCGAACGACGCGTACAACAACAACTTCAACATGGCGTTCGTCGACACCGACGGCGACCCGGCGACGACGCTGAACTCGTCCACGGCCCAGCTGTCGCTCCCCGCCGGCGCCCAGGTGCTGTTCGCGGGGCTCTACTGGGCCGGCGACGCCTCGGGCGGCTCCAACGCCCTCCTGGCGGCCCGCAACACCGTCGACTTCAAGGTCCCCGGCGGCTCGTACCAGCAGCTGGTCGCCGCCAACAACGCGACGGACTTCATCACCTCCACCGCCAACCCCGCGCGCTTCCAGGCCTTCAAGGACGTCACGAGCCTCGTCGCCGCGGCCGGCAACGGCACCTACTCGGTCGGCGACGTCCAGGCCACCACCGGCGCCGACCACTACGCCGGCTGGTCGCTGGTCATCGCCTACCGCGACACCGCGCAGCCTGCGCGCAACCTGACCGTCTTCGACGGCCTCAGGTCGGTCACCAACGGCCAGTCCGTGACCATCCCCGTGTCCGGCTTCCTGACCCCGCCGCAGGGCCAGGTCAAGACCGAGCTCGGCTTCATCACGTACGAGGGCGACCACGGCCTCGTCGGCGACTCGGCGCGCCTGAACACCACGACCCTGGGCGACGCGCAGCACCCGGCCGACAACTTCTTCAACTCACGCATCAGCCGCGACGGCTCGCTCGTCGGCAACAAGAACCCCAACTACGCCAACCAGATGGGCATGGACGTCGCGTTCACGCCGGCCAACGGCGTGCTCGCCAACAACGCCACCAGCGCGAACATCACCGTCAGCACGGTGGGTGACGTCTTCATCCCCGGCGTCATCACGTTCGCCACCGAGATCTACGCGCCGAAGATCGACCAGACCAAGACGGTCACGGACGACAACGGCGGCGACGTCCTGCAGGGCGACGTCCTGACCTACACGGTCACGGGCAAGAACAACGGCCTGGACGGCGCCACGGGCTTCGTGCTCCGCGACCCGATCCCGGCCAACACCACCTTCGTCCCCGGCTCGATCGTCATCAGCAACCCCTCTGGCGCCAGCACCGGCGGTGCCTCGGATGCCACGGACAACGACCGTGCCGAGTTCGAGGCGGGCAACAACCGCGTCGTCGCGCGGCTCGGCGTCGGATCGAACCAGAACACGGGCGGCAACGTGATGCCCGGCAACACGTACTCGCTGACGTTCAAGGTGAAGGTCAACGGTCCGGCCACGTTCCCGGTCCCGTCCGGCACGCAGCTGACGAACACCGCGACCGCGAGCTTCTTCTCGCAGACGACCGCCACGCCGCTGACCGCGGTCAGCACCGCTCAGACGCAGGTCGTCGCCGCGCCGGACCTGACGATCAACAAGGCCCGGACCGGCGCCGCCTTCGTCATCGGCGGCACGTCGGCCTACACGCTGAAGACGCGCAACATCGGCGATGCCCCGACCAGCGGCACCGTCACCATCAGCGACCCGCTCCCGTCCAACCTGACGGTCGCCAACATCAACGCGCCGAACTGGAACTGCGGCGCCTCGACGGCGACCACGGTCACCTGCACCCGCACCGACGCGCTGGGGATCAACCTTGCCTACGACGACATCGTCGTCACGGTGAACGTCAACCCCGGCACGCCGATCAACACCCCGCTCCCCAACACCGCGACGGTCTCGGGCGGCGGCGACTCCAAGCTGGGCAACAACCAGTCGACCGACACCTCGCCGGCGACGGACATCGCCGACATCAGGCTCGAGAAGACCGCGTCAAAGAGCCCGGTCAACATCGGCGAGCAGCTCACCTTCACCCTCAAGGTCACGAACCTCGGCCCGTCGCCCGCCACCTCCGTGGCGATCAGCGACGCGATCCCGGGTGAGTTCACCTACATCAGCAACGACGGCGGTTGCGTCTTCACGCCGCCGACCGGCACCCTCGGGTGCGCCGTCGGCACGCTCGCCTCGGGTGCCTCCAAGACGATCGTCGTGACGGTCCGCGCCGAAGCCGATGGAGCGACCCGCTCGATCACCAACACGGCGACGGCGTCCGCGCAGCAGAACGACCCGACGCCCGGCAACAACACGGCGACCTCGACCGTCGCCATCACCGGCGTCGACCTGGCGCTGACCAAGGAGGTCATCGCCCCCGCCCCGCCCGCCTCGGTGAGCGTCGGCGGCCAGATCACCTACCGCATCACGGTGAAGAACAACGGCCCCTCGGACGGCACCGCGATCGTCGTCAAGGACGCGCTGCCGACGAACCTGTCGAACGTGACGACCAACAAGCCGGCCCAGTGCGACATCGTCGCGGGTGAGCTCACCTGCCTCGCCGGCAGCCTCGCTGCGGGCGCCG
The DNA here is from genome assembly GCF_040581415.1 of Paraconexibacter sp. AEG42_29. NCBI lineage: Bacteria > Bacillati > Actinomycetota > Thermoleophilia > Solirubrobacterales > Paraconexibacteraceae > Paraconexibacter > Paraconexibacter sp. AEG42_29. The sequence goes on from NZ_CP114014.1 coordinate 1,329,079, forward strand.
AGTACACGGTGGAGGTGACCGGCACCGTCACGGGCGGCACCGACGTCACCAACAACGCGGGTGTCGGCGGCGCCGAGCCGGATCCGGACCCGGGCAACAACACCGGCACGACGACCACCCCGGTCACGGCCCCCAACAACGCCGACCTCGGCGTCGTCAAGACGGCCGGTTCCGCCACGGCCACGACCGGCACCAACCTGGTCTACACGCTCAACGTGACCAACACGGGCCCCGACACCGCCACCGGCGCGGTCGTGACCGACAGCATCCCGGCGGGGACGACCTTCGTGTCGGCTTCCAACGGGTGCACCGAGAGCGGCGGCATCGTGACCTGCGCGCTCGGCGACATCCCGAGCGGTGACAGCCGCCAGGTGACCATCACGGTCGCCGTCACGGCCACCACCGGCGACGTCGTCAACACGGCGACGGTCACCGGGACGTCGATCGACCCGAACCCGGGCAACAACACCTCGACGGTGACGACCCCGGTCGGCGCCAACGCCGATGTGTCGATCGTCAAGACCGTCGACAACGCGACGCCGATCTCGGGCGACACGATCGTCTACACCCTCGTCGCCCGGAACAACGGCAACGAGCCCGCCAACGGTGTCGTCGTCAAGGACACCCTGCCCGCCGGCGTGACGTTCCAGAGCGTCACCGGGCCGAACTGCACGCAGGCCGCCGGTGTCGTCACCTGCAACGTGGGGACGCTTGCTCCCGGCGCCACGGCGACGATCAAGATCACCGCGAAGGTCTCCGCCCTCCCGGGCGGCGTCTCGGCCCACGATCACCAGTTCACGGTGAACAAGGTCGAGAACCAGGTCGACATCGATCCGGGCCAGACCCGCACGGTGAGCATCGACTGCGGTCCCGGCTTCGTCCTGACCGACGGCTCGCTCCGGACCGACGCGGTCGACCAGGGCACGGGCGACCTCGGCTCGGTGCAGGTCATCACCCAGAAGGGCACGTCGCCCTCCGGCTACACCGCGACCGTCCGCAACGACGCGACCGGCCGTGCCCAGGCGAAGGTCTTCGGGGTCTGCCTGAGCTCGAGCACCTCCAACGAGGCCGGCCACTCGCACGACGTGATCGTGACCGACCCGGTGTCCACGACGACCGGGGTCGTCAACGGGCGCCCGTCCACCACCATCGAGTGTGGCCCGGGCAAGACGCCGATCCAGCCGGGTTGGGACGGACTCGGCACCGGCCGGATCCTGACCTCCGAGCCCACGCCTGGTGGCACCGGCTGGACGTTCGTGGCCGACGGCGCCGCGACCTTCTCGGTCCGCTGCCTGGACCAGAACGTGACCGTGGTGAACGGCCACACGCACACGCTCGGTCTCGAGCGCCGCACCAAGACGATCACCGTCGCTCCCGGCCAGACGGCCGAGGTCGAGGTCATCTGCGGTGACAACGCCAAGGGCATCGTCGGCGACTGGTCCATCGATCCGGGCCTCGTCCCGCTCGGCAACGACCCCCGCCCGAAGGCCCGCACGTTCAAGTTCTACAACCCCACCGGGGCTCCGCTGAACGCACGTGTCGGCCTGCTGTGCCTGAACGACCGCACCGGTCCGGCGACCGGCACCGACCGGATCATCAACACGGGCACGGTCAGCACGACCAGCCCCGACAGCAACGCCGCGAACAACAGCTCGTCCGCGACCGTCGTCGTCGGCGGCAGCTCCCTGCTCAACCGCTCCGGGCGCGCCCGGGTCAGCGGCAGCACGGTCCTGGTCCGCGGCCTCAAGGCCACGGTCCGCGTCGCCTGCCTCAAGGGCGGCCCGGCGTGTGTCGGCACCGTGCAGATCAAGACGATGACCAACCGCAAGGTCGCCTCGAAGAAGTACGCGGTGAAGGCCGCCAAGACGGGCAACCTGGTGATCACCGCGAAGGCGTTCAAGACGCTGAAGCGGGCGAAGTTCATCGTCACCGGCCGCGACGGCCGCAAGGTCACGCAGACGATCAAGTTCAAGAAGGCACCGGTGAAGAAGGCGACGGCCAAGAAGAAGGCCGCGACCAAGAAGGTGTCGATCAAGCGGGCGTGAGCCAGACCGGGCGCTTTGGCGCCCGGCCCTGAGTTCCCGCCGGGGGCCTGCCATGGCCGGTGGTCGCGCAACCCGCGCGTCCACCGGCCGGCGGCCCCCGGCTTTTTGCGTTCCCGGCACGTTCGAGTGAGCAGCACGCCCTAGCCGCGAAGGGGCCGGCGCGCTATCCTCGACCGTGATCGACCGATAGCCGTAGCCGCTCCAGCAGCACGCGCCCGCGCCACATACGCGGATCGCACGGAACGGGGTCCGTGAGCGTCGATCCGCCCTCCCCGAGGGCAGCAGCTTGCTGTGCTATCTTGGACGGTCGCGTTTTGCCCTCGTCGGCGGAACCATGAACGTCCTCCCTTTCGACCCCAATGAGGAGTCGCCCGTCGTGCCTCGTGTTGACGCCCCCCGCAAGCGCCGTACCTTCGCGCGCTTGGACAAGTCCGTCGAAGTCCCCAACCTGATCGACATCCAGAAGAAGTCGTTCGACTGGTTGGTCGACACCGAGAAGGGGGGGCTCCGCGAGACGATCGACGACATCTCCCCGATCGAGGACTACACCGGGCATCTCGCCGTCAACTTCGGCGACTTCCACTTCGACGAGCCGGCGGCGACCATCGAGGAGTGCCGCGAGAAGGACCTGACCTACTCGCGGCCGCTCACGGTCACGGTCGCGTTCATCAACCACGAGACGGGCGAGATCCGCGAGCAGTCGGTCTTCATGGGCGACTTCGCCTGGATGACCGAGCGCGGCACGTTCATCATCAACGGCACCGAGCGCGTCGTCGTCACGCAGCTGGTCCGTTCGCCGGGCGCGTACCTGATGGAGCCGAAGGACCGCGAGAAGCAGGTCTTCATCGCGAACCTGATGCCGGCCCGCGGCTCGTGGCTCGAGCTCGAGATCGACAAGAAGGGCAAGGTCTTCGTCCGCATCGACCGCAAGCGCAAGCTGCCGGTCACCGTGCTGCTGCGCGCGATGGCGTACGACCCCGAGTCCGACTCGGGCGAGGAGTCCGAGGACGACATCGCCAAGCTCGACGCCGAGATCATCGAGCTGTTCGAGAACTCGCTCTACATCCGCAACACCGTCGAGGGCGACCCCGAGGTCACGAAGACCAAGAAGGGCGCGCTCATCGAGCTCTTCAAGAAGCAGCGCCCCGGCGAGCCGCCGTCCGTCGACGCGGCCTACGCCCTGCTGCAGCAGCTGTTCTTCGACCCCAAGCGCTACGACCTGACCCGCGTCGGCCGTTACAAGCTGAACGCGCGCCTGGGCCTCGACATCGACCTCGACACGCGCCAGCTGACGCACGGCGACATCCACGCCCTCGTGCGCGAGCTCGTGTCCCTGCCGCGCATCCTCGGCATCCCCGAGGACGGCGAGGTGGAGATCAAGGACTACGCCGCCGAGGCCGCGTCCATGCCGCGCGAGCCCGTCGACGAGCACCTCGACGAGTACGAGCACTTCGGCAACCGCCGCCTGCGCACCGTCGGCGAGCTCATCCAGGAGGCCTTCCGCATCGGCCTCTACCGCATGGAGCGCGTCGTCCGCGAGCGCCTCACGACGGAGGACGAGGACACGATCACGCCGCAGACGATCGTGAACATCCGCCCGGTCGTGGCCGCCCAGAAGGAGTTCTTCGGGTCGAGCCAGCTGTCGCAGTTCATGGACCAGACGAACTCGCTGGCGGGCCTGACCCACCGGCGTCGCCTCAGCGCCCTCGGCGCCGGCGGCCTGACCCGTGAGCGCGCACCCATCGAGGTCCGCGACGTCCACCCGACCCACTACGGCCGGATGTGCCCGATCGAGACCCCCGAGGGACCGAACATCGGCCTGATCGGCTCGCTCTCGAGCTACGCGCAGGTCTCCGAGCACGGCTTCGTCACGACGCCCTACCGGGTCGTCAAGGACGGCGTGAAGACGGACGAGATCGTCCGCCTCGACGCCACCCAGGAGGAGATCCGCCTCATCGCGCAGGCGGACACGCCCGTCGACGAGAACGGCAAGCTGATCGGCACCGACATCATCTGCCGGACCCAGGCGGGTCAGTACGTCACGGTCCAGCCCGGCGACGTCGAGCTGATGGACGTGTCCCCCGAGCAGATCTGGTCCGTCGCCACGGCGATGATCCCGTTCCTCGAGCACGATGATGCGAACCGCGCCCTCATGGGCTCGAACATGCAGCGCCAGGCCGTCCCGCTGCTCGTGCCGGACGCCCCGGTCGTCGGCACCGGCATGGAGAAGCGCGCCGCGCACGACACCGGCGACATCCTGCTCGCCGCGTTCGACGGCGAGATCACGCACGTCGACGCGACCTCGATCATCCTCGAGAACCCCGCGGGTGACGAGCGCAAGGAGTACGAGCTGCAGAAGTTCATGCGCTCCAACCAGGGCACCCTCATCCACCAGAAGCCGCGCGTGAACACGGGCGACAAGGTGGCCAAGGGCGAGCTGCTGGCGGACGGCTCGGCCTCCGACCACGGCGAGATGGCGCTCGGCAAGAACCTGCGCGTCGCCTTCATGTCCTGGGAGGGCTACAACTTCGAGGACGCGATCATCCTCTCGAAGCGGCTCGTGAAGGACGACGAGCTCACCTCGATCCACATCGAGGAGTACGAGATCGACGCCCGCACCACGAAGCTCGGCGACGAGGAGATCACCCGCGACATTCCGAACCGCTCGGAGGAGTCGCTCCGCAACCTCGACGACCGCGGCATCGTCCGCATCGGCGCCGAGGTCACGTCCGGCGACCTCCTGGTCGGCAAGGTCACGCCCAAGGGCGAGACCGAGCTCACCGCCGAGGAGAAGCTGATCCGCGCGATCTTCAAGGAGAAGGCGCGCGAGGTCCGTGACACCTCGCTGAAGGTGCCCCACGGCGAGGGCGGCGTCGTCATCGACGTCATGACCTTCAGCCGCGAGAACGGCGACGACCTGCCGCCGGGCGTCAACGACCTGGTCCGCGTCTTCGTCGCGAAGAAGCGCAAGATCTCCGAGGGCGACAAGCTCGCCGGCCGCCACGGCAACAAGGGCGTCATCTCGAAGATCGTCGACGACCACGACATGCCGTTCATGGAGGACGGCACGCCGGTCGACGTCATCCTCAACCCGCTGGGCGTCCCGTCCCGGATGAACGTCGGTCAGCTCCTGGAGGTCCACCTCGGGTGGGCCGCCGCCGAGGGCTGGTACGACGACCCGGAGAAGGGCTTCTCCCACGGCCAGGGCAAGGTCTACACGGCGACGCCCGTGTTCGACGGCGCCTCGGTGACGGACGTGGACAACGCGCTCGTCAACTGGCAGCGCGACCACATCAAGGCCGGCGGCCCGATCCGCATGGACGTGGACGAGTCACGCCGCGACGGCACGAAGGCGGCCGGCAAGTTCCGGCTGTACAACGGCCGCACCGGTGAGCCGTTCGACCAGATGGTCACGGTCGGCTACATGTACATCCTGAAGCTCCTGCACCTCGTGGACGACAAGATCCACGCGCGCTCGACCGGCCCCTACTCGCTCGTCACCCAGCAGCCGCTGGGCGGCAAGGCGCAGTTCGGCGGCCAGCGCTTCGGCGAGATGGAGGTCTGGGCCCTCGAGGCGTACGGCGCGGCCTACACCCTGCAGGAGATGCTCACGATCAAGTCCGACGACACGGTCGGCCGCGTGAAGGCGTACGAGGCGATCGTCAAGGGCGAGAACATCGCCGAGCCGTCGATCCCGGAGTCCTTCAAGGTGCTCCTGAAGGAGATGCAGTCCCTCGGCCTGGACGTGAACGTGGTCTCGGAAGAGGGCACGCGGGCCGAGATGCACGACGAGGACGACGACCTGCTCCGCGCGGCGGAGGAGCTCGGCATCGACCTCTCGGGCGTGCGGGCGGCGGTCGTGGACGACGCGGCCGACGAGCAGCAGACCGACGCGGCCCCCGAGGCCGAGGCGGACGCAGACGACAGCGCCGAGGGCGACGCTGTGGAAGTGCCGGCAACCGACGAGACGGAAGAGGCTTAGTACATGATCGATATCAACAACTTCGACGCGATCGAGATCGGTCTCGCCTCCTCCAAGCAGATCCGCAGCTGGTCCTCCGGTGAGGTCACCAAGCCGGAGACCATCAACTACCGCACGCTGAAGCCGGAGAAGGACGGCCTCTTCTGCGAGCGCATCTTCGGTCCGACCAAGGACTGGGAGTGCTACTGCGGCAAGTACAAGCGCGTCCGCTACAAGGGCATCGTCTGTGAGCGCTGCGGCGTCGAGGTCACCCGGTCCAAGGTCCGCCGTGAGCGGATGGGCCACATCGACCTGGCCGCCCCCGTCAGCCACATCTGGTTCTTCAAGGGCGTCCCGTCGCGGATCGGCTACCTGCTCGACATGGCTCCCAAGGAGCTCGAGAAGATCCTGTACTTCGCCGCGTCGATCGTGACGTCGGTGGACCAGGAGGCCCGCTGGCGCGACATCCCGAAGCTCCGCGAGGAGATGCAGGCCGAGCTCACCCGCCTCCGCTCGGAGGAGCAGGAGCGCACGGGCGAGCTGCGCACCAGCCGTGAGGCACGCCTCGCGTTCCTCGCCGACGGCTCCCAGGGCGACTTCACCGACGACGACCACCTGTGGGCGGAGTCGCTGGACATCAACGTCAAGAAGCTGTCCGACGACGAGCGCAAGAAGCTCACCAACGAGGTCAAGAAGACCTTCGCGACGGACATCGACGACACCTCGGCCTACTACGAGGACGCGATCGAGCGCCTCAAGGAGGTCTGGAAGCTGTTCTCGAACTCCGACGAGCCGGCCGCCGAGCCGCCCGCCGAGGGCGAGGACTGGCCGCTCAGCGAGTACGTCGACAAGGCGATCGACAAGGACCAGCTGCAGCCCAAGCTGATCATCCAGGACGAGACGTTCTTCCGTGAGCTGAAGCACCGCTTCGGCTCGCCGTTCGGCTTCGGCGAGTACTTCGTCGGCGGCATGGGCGCGGAGTTCATCCGCGAGCTCCTGCGCGAGAAGCCCGAGTACGACCGCGACGCGGCCCCGCGCAAGGTCGACCCCGACCGCATGGCCGGCGACGACCTGCGCCCGCAGGACATGCCGGGCCTGTGCCCCGAGCACGAGCGCGTCGACCTCGAGGACATCGTCAAGAACGGCAAGGGCCAGAAGCAGGCCCGCTCGGTCAAGCGCCTGAAGGTGCTGTCCGCGTTCCTGAACTCCGGCAACAAGCCGGAGATGATGATCCTGGACGCCGTCCCGGTCATCCCGCCGGAGCTGCGCCCGATGGTCCAGCTGGACGGCGGCCGCTTCGCGACCTCCGACCTGAACGACCTCTACCGCCGCGTCATCAACCGGAACAACCGGCTGAAGCGCCTGCTCGACCTCGGCGCCCCCGAGATCATCGTCAACAACGAGAAGCGGATGCTGCAGGAGGCCGTCGACGCGCTGTTCGACAACGGCCGCCGTGGCCGTCCCGTCACCGGGCCGGGCAACCGTCCGCTGAAGTCGCTGTCGGACATGCTCAAGGGCAAGCAGGGCCGGTTCCGCCAGAACCTGCTCGGCAAGCGCGTGGACTACTCCGGCCGTTCGGTGATCGTCGCCGGCCCGTCGCTGAAGCTGCACCAGTGCGGTCTGCCGAAGCTGATGGCCCTCGAGCTGTTCAAGCCGTTCATCATGGCCCAGCTGGTCGAGCGCAAGGACGCGCAGAACATCAAGGCCGCCAAGAAGATGGTCGACTCGATGATCCCGCAGGTCTGGGACGTCCTCGAGCAGGTCATCCACGAGCACCCGGTGCTGCTCAACCGCGCGCCGACGCTCCACCGCCTGGGCATCCAGGCGTTCGAGCCCGTGCTCGTCGAGGGCAAGGCCATCCAGGTCCACCCGCTCGTCTGCGCGGCGTTCAACGCCGACTTCGACGGCGACCAGATGGCCGTCCACCTCCCGCTCAGCGCCGAGGCGCAGGCGGAGGCCCGGCTGCTGATGCTGTCGGCCAACAACATCCTGTCCCCGGCCCATGGCGCCCCGCTGGCCACGCCGTCGCAGGACATGGTGCTCGGCGCGTACTACCTGACGTACTCCGAGTACGACGACATCAGCGCCGACGAGCAGAAGAAGCGCGTCGCCGAGGGCAAGGGCGAGAAGCTGACGTTCTCGCAGCTCGAGCAGATGCGCGACGAGGATGCGTGGCCGACGGACCTGGACCGCCCGCACACCTTCCGGACCGCGCAGGAGGCCGAGACGGCCTACGAGCACGGCATCGTGAAGCTGCACGGCCTGGCCGAGTACCGCCGCCCGGGCGCCGACGACGGGCACATCCTGACCACGATCGGCCGCATCATCTACAACGATGCGATCGAGCGCTCGGTCGAGGAGGCCCTCCGTGGCCGCTTCACCGACGAGGACCGCTTCTTCGTCAACAAGTCGATGCGCAAGAAGGACACGACGCAGCTGATCGACGACCTCGTGCAGCGGCACGGCCCGTCGACGATCGCCCTCGTCCTGGACGCGTTCAAGGACGTCGGCTTCAAGTACGCGACGAAGGCCGGCATCACGATCGCCAAGAACGACGTCGTGATCCCGCCGACCAAGGGCGAGGTCCTCAAGAAGTACGAGGACATCGTGGCCGAGATCCACGAGCAGTACGACATGGGCCTCATCACGCAGGAAGAGCGCCACGAGATGGTCGTCGAGCAGTGGAACAAGTGCACCGACGAGGTCGCCAACGAGATGGAGCAGTTCTTCGACGAGCTGAACCCCATCTTCATGATGGCCAACTCCGGCGCTCGTGGCTCGTTCAAGCAGATCCGCCAGCTGGCGGGCATGCGCGGCCTGATGGCCAACCCGAAGGGCGAGATCATCGAGCGCCCGGTGAAGGCGAACTTCATGGAGGGCCTGGACGTCCTCGAGTACTTCACCTCCACCCACGGTGCCCGGAAGGGCCTCGCGGACACCGCCCTGCGTACGGCGGACTCCGGCTACCTGACGCGCCGTCTGGTCGACGTCGCCCAGGACGTCATCATCCGCGAGCCCGATTGCGGGACCGGCGAGTACATCGGCGTCGAGGTCTTCACCCCCACGGGTGAGGTCAACGACAACCTGATCGGCCGCATCGCGGCGCTGGACATCGTCGACGAGACCGGTGGCGGCAAGCCCGTCGTCATCGTCCCCGCCGGCGGCGAGATCGATCGCCCGGAGGCCGCCGCTATCGGCGTCGCCTACCGGTCGCAGCTCGACGGGGGTGCCAACCCGCGCGTGCCGCTGCGGTCCACGCTGAAGTGCGTCGCCATCACCGGCGTGTGCCAGGCGTGCTACGGCCGCTCGATGGCGTCGGGCAACACCGCCCAGATCGGCGACGCGGTCGGCATCATCGCCGCGCAGTCGATCGGCGAGCCCGGCACGCAGCTGACCATGCGCACGTTCCACACCGGCGGCGTCGCCGGCGCGGACATCACGCACGGCCTGCCGCGCATCGTGGAGCTGTTCGAGGCCCGCAAGCCGAAGGGCCTCGCGCGGATCGCGGAGCAGGACGGCACGGTCGGGATCGAGGAGACGGACAAGGCGCTGACCGTCGTCATCACCGACGACACCGGCGAGGAGTTCCGCTACCCGTTCCCCCGCCGCACGCGCGTGTTCGTCAGCGACGGCGACAAGGTCGAGGCCGGCAAGCAGCTCAACGAGGGCTCCCTGTACCCGCACGAGCTCCTGGCCCTGCGTGGCCGGACGGAGACCGAGCGGTACCTCGTCAAGGAGGTGCAGGTCGTTTACAAGTCCCAGGGCGTGGACATCAACGACAAGCACGTCGAGCTGATCGTCCGCCAGATGCTCAAGAAGGTCCGCGTGGATCAGAAGGGCGACACCGACTACCTCCCGGGGCAGTTCGTGGACCGCTACGAGTTCTACAAGGCCAACGCGGACATCAAGAAGAAGAAGGGCGAGCAGGCCCAGTACGAGGAGATCATCCTCGGCATCACGAACGCCTCGCTGAACACGGACTCGTTCCTGTCGGCCGCCTCCTTCCAGGAGACGACGAAGGTCCTCACCGACGCGGCGCTCGAGGGCAAGAAGGACACCCTCAACGGCCTCAAGGAGAACGTGATCATCGGCAAGCTCATCCCGGCGGCCACCGGCCTGCGCCGCTACCGCCGCATCGAGATCGAGCCGGCGGAGCCGCTGCCCCGCGCGGTCGACGACCTCGGCCTGCTGGACTCGGACGAGATCCTCGGCCTCTCCGGCACCGATGACCTGGGTGGCTTCGGCACCGCCTTCTCGGAGGACATCGCGTCCCTCGAGGAGATCGGCGCCGGCGGCACGGACCCGGGCTTCGCGGAGGAGCTCGCGGACCTGGACATCCCGAGCGACTCCTAGTCGTCAGGGAGTGATCTGAAGGACCGAAGGGCCCGCGCATCGCGGGCCCTTCGTCGTTGTGGCGCTGGTTCAGCGAGGTGGCATATCCGGCGGGGTCCCGGCCGTGCCTTACGACGCTGGTCCAGCGAGGTGTGTGTGTCCCGGCGGGGTCCCGGCCGTGCCCCTACGCCGCTGGTTCGCGGGGCACGCTGTGGACCATGCGACCCTCGCTCGCTCACGAACGCGGCTCCGCGGCACAGCCGACTCCCCGCCTAGCCTGAGGGTGTGAGCTCCCGTGTGATGACCCCGGTGTTGGTGGCTGATGGCGAGGTGCTCGAGGGAAACATCGTTGCGATGCAAGAGCTCGCTCGGGAGCATGGGGTTGCTCTGCGGCCGCATGCGAAGGGGCATCGGGCGGCGTGGGTGGCTGCTCGTCAGCTGACGGCAGGGGCGGTTGGGGTGGGGGTGGCGACCCTCGCGGAGGCCGCGATCTTCCTGGAGGCGGGTGTCGGCGACGTGCTGCTGACGACGATCCTGCCGCCTGGGCGCGCCGCCGACGCGGTCGCGCTCGGAGGGGCGGGTGCGCTGACGGTCGTCGTCCACACGCCGGAGCTGGCCGCGGCGTTCGCGGCCGCCGCCGACGGGGCGGGGGTCGTCCTGCCGGTCCTCGTCGACGTCGACGTGGGCCAGCACCGGGGCGGCGCCCCGACCCCGGCGGCGGCGCTGGCCGCCGCGGACGCGATCGCCGCGGCCCCGTCACTACGCATGAGAGGAGTGCAGGGCTACGACGGCCACCTGCAGGGGATCGCCGACCCGGTCGCCCGCGCCGACGGGCACGCAGGCGCCATGGCCCGGCTCGACGCGGTCCTGGACGTGCTGGCCGGTGCCGGCCATGCCCTGGACGTCGTCACCACCGCCGGGACGGCGACCGCGCCGCTGGCGGCCGTGCACCCGCGCGTGACCGAGCTCCAGCCGGGGTCCTACGCGCTGATGGACCGCGCGTACGCGCAGATCGGCGGCGTCGCGTTCGCGCAGGCGGCGTTCGTCCTGACGACCGTGACCGCCGTCCTCGGACCGGGGGAGGTCATCGTCGACGCGGGGAGTCGCGCGATCAGCAGCGACCTCGGCCTGCCGCAGGTCGACGGCCTGGACGCGACCTGGACGGTCGCGGGCGACGAACACGGTCGCATCACCGGGGAGGTCGGGCGTCTGCGACCCGGGGACGTGCTGCGGCTGATCCCGTCCCACACGGACACGACCGTCGTCCTGCACGGTGCAGTCGTCCCCGCACCGGGCTGAGGCGGCCGACCGACCGGATAGGCCGTGAGGCAACCGGCTTGTTCGGTCAGCGCACGAACCGCGGGCGGCGGAGGGCTCAAAGGTCTCGCGCCCACGAGTGCAGCGCGGTGGTCTCCACCTCGGTGAGGCCGGCAGCGGGCAGCGTCGGGACCAGCAGCGTCGGCCCCGGACGGGCCGTAGCCCACCGCTCGCAGGCCTCGTCGAGGAAGTCGTCGATCCACGCCAGTGGCCGATCGGGCCCGCAGAACGCGTCGATCGCGTCCAGCTTCCAGTGGCCCGCGACGCTGGTGCCGGCACCGCGACTGTTCTTGATCGGAATGACCGGCCACGGTCCAAGACCCAGCAATCCGGGTAGGTGATCGTTGGCGCGCTCCTCCCAGCCGGTGCACCAGACCGGATCGAAGTCCGACAGCAGGTCCAGCAGGTGCGTGGCGGCAGTCGAAGAAAGCAGGTGGGGGACACCTTCAATCTGTGCCCAGACGCCGGGTGGACGGGTGTCCGGTGTGAATCCGAACAGGCTGATCACGCCGTCTATGTCCACCAAAAGGGCTGGTTTGCTCCGCATTTACGAGAAGAGACTGACGATCCTCCACGACCGACACCATTCTGAGAGCAGCCCGGTACCCTCGAATGAGGTCGTGACCTTCAAGGTGAAGGGGAGTACCTCCGATAAGAGGGTTGTCCCCCCGCCATCCGCACGTAGGACCCGCCGCGAAGGCGCGCGACCCTCCTCCTCTCTTTTATGAGCACACAAATCGGACTCGTCCTCGCCCTTCTCTGCGCCGTCGCAGCCAACCTGGGCTTCTTCTACAAGCACCGTGGCTGCAACGAGGTGCCGACCGTCGACGTGAAGCACCCGCTTCGCACCGCCCGGTCGCTCTGGAGCTCGAAGTGGTTCGCGGTCGGCATGCTCCTCGGATTCGTCGGCTGGATCCTGCATGTCGGTGCGATCGCGATGGCACCGCTCTCGACGGTCCAGGTCGTGCTGTCCGGCGGCGTCGTGCTCATCGCCGTCATGGCGGACAAGATCTTCGGCTTCGCGGTCGACAAGCGTCAGTGGTGGGGCCTCGGCCTGACCGCCGTCGGCCTTGCGCTGCTCGGCCTGACGATGCCCGGGAGCCACGGCGCCGGCGGCGGCTACTCGCTGCAGGCCCTGGTCGTCTTCGAGGGCATCCTGCTCGGCATGGGCGGGCTGCTCATCCTCGGCCCGCGGACCGGCGCGCCGGCGCAGCACCACGGCGTCATGCTCGCCGCGGCCACCGGCATCCTCTTCGGCGTCTGCAACGTCGCCGTGAAGGCCCTGACCGAGGTCATCGGCCTCAACGGCATGATCGGCCTGCTCAGCCCCTGGCTGCTCGTCGCCATCGTCGCGTCGGCCACCGCCTTCTACGCCTCGGCCCGCTCGCTGCAGGACGGCGATGCCGTCTCGGTGATCGCAATCACCGGCACCGCGGCCAGCATCTCCGGCATCTCCGGCGGCATCCTCGTCTTCGGCGACCCGATGGCGGGCACCGCGCTCGGCATCGTCGTCCAGAGCGTCGCCTTCCTGATGGTGATCGTGGCGAGCGCCCTGACGCCCGCGCCGATCCGCTCGTCGGAGGCTGCCGCGAGCGGCAGCCGCACCGCCGTCGCCGCCGCCTGAACAGGGCCCCGGCTCCACGCGGCCGCCGCTCGCGCGGGCGGCGCCCCGCGTCGGACCACATTGCGGTTGGCGCGCTGACAACGCGGCGGTAGGGTTGGCGCGCCGTGGACGCCGCCTCCTTCTTCCAGTACCCGTCGGGCACGGACCCGGACTCCGGTCCGCCCGCCGTGCCGCACGGCGCGTTCCAGGCCGGCCCGACCAGCTTCCTCGCCGACCAGGGCGAAGCCGACTGGGCGCAGCTGCTCGCGCAGACCACGACGGTCCGCTTCCGCGCGGGCGACACCGTGCTGGTGGCCGGGGCCGAGGACCGGGCCTTCTACCTGCTGGTCGCCGGACGCGTGGCGGTCGATGGCGCCGACGGTCCGCCCATCGAGGCGCCCGCGGTGCTCGGCGACGCTGCCTTCTTCGACGGCCTGCCGCGTGCCGTCGCAGTAACCGCGCTCGGCCCCGGCGAGGCGATCCGCCTGTCCTGGCAGGCGTTCGAGGCGCTCGCGGTGCGCCACCCGCGGCTGGCCCAGGCCCTCCTGGGCGACCTGGGGCGCATCGCCGCCGCCCGGCAGCGGGCGTCAGCCGCGCAGGTCGGCGCGTTCTCCGGATGACCACCCGTCCGACGACCCACCGAGAGAGGTAACGGACCCATGGCCGATCGCGTGGCGTTTCCCAACTACACGCAGATCCCGAGCCGCGTCCCGCTCAAGGCGTGGCAGGCGATCCGCGTGGGCTCGCTGCTGTTCGCGTTCGCCGTCGCGGTGCTGCTGGTCGTGGACGAGGCCACCGGCCTGTTCATCTTCTGGAAGCTCATCATCCCGGCGCTGCCGATGCTGTTCCTCGTCGCCCCGGGACTCTGGCGCAACATCTGCCCGCTCGCCGCCTCCAACCAGACCCCCCGGGTCCTGGGGCTGACGAAGGCGCTCACCGCCCCTGCGTGGCTGAAGGAGTACGGCTACGTCATCGCGATCACCGGCTTCTTCGCCTTCATCACGCTGCGCAAGATCGTCTTCGACGACAGCGGACCGGCGACGGCGCTGCTCCTGGTCGGCGCGATGACGGCGGCGTTCGTCGGCGGCATGTTCCTGAAGGGCAAGAGCGGCTGGTGCTCGAGCCTCTGCCCGTTGCTGCCCGTGCAGCGGATCTACGGGCAGACGCCGCTCGCGCTCGTCGCCAACTCGCACTGCCAGCCGTGCGTCGGCTGCACGAAGTCCTGCTACGACTTCAACCCGCGCGTCGCCTACCTGGCCGACCTGAACGACCCGGACCCGTACTGGGCCGGGTACCGCCGGTTCTTCGTCGCCGCCTTCCCGGGCCTGATCGTCGCGTTCTTCACGACCGAGGCGCCGCCCGCGACGCCGGTCCTCGAGCTCTACGCGCGGTTCCTCGGCTTCGCGGCCGTCTCGATCGCCGTGTTCGTGCTGCTCCAGACGTTCGCCAAAGTCAGCCTCCACAAGCTGACGACGCTCTTCGGGGCGGCGGCGTTCAACCTCTTCTACTGGTGCGGGCTGCCCAACACCTACGAGGCGATCGCCGAGCGGGCCACGCCCACGGCCGTCGAGTGGGGCATGCACGCTGCGATCCTCGCGCTCACCCTGGTCTGGGTGCTCCAGACCTACCGCAAGGAGGGCGCGTTCGCGGCACAGCAGCAACCGGCCGGCGCCGGTGCCCGGGGCGGGGGCGCGGCCATCACCCTGGACGGCACCGGGGAGAAGTCCGTCGTCGCGCAGCGCACGCTCGGCGCCGGGACGCCGGAGGTCGCCTTCGCGGGGGACGACGTCAGCGTCGCGGTGTCCGCGGGCCAGACCCTGCTCGAGGTCGCCGAGGCGCAGGGCAAGCAGATCGAGTCCGGCTGCCGCATGGGCGTCTGCGGCGCCGATCCCGTCTGCGTCACGGGCGGCATGGAGAACCTGTCGGCGATCTCCGACGACGAGCGCTCGACCCTGGAGCGGCTCGGCTACGCGGACAACACGCGCATGGCCTGCTGCGCGCGCGTCAGCGGACCGGTCGAGGTCGCGCTCACCCCGGAGCGACCGAAGCAGAAGACCGCCTCCCAGATCGCCGGCTTCCAGTACGACCGCTCCATCGAGCGCGTCGTCGTCGTCGGCAACGGCATCGCCGGCGTCACCGCCGCCGACCACGTCCGCCGCCGCCATCCGGTCTGCACGATCGACCTCGTGGCGGACGAGCCGCACCCGCTCTACAACCGCATGGGCATCGCGCGGCTGGTCTACGGGCGCTCGGCGATGCAGGGACTGCACCTGAACCCGGACGCGTGGTACGAGGACAACGCGATCACGACCTGGCTCAACACGCGTGCGACGCGGATCGACCGCCAGGCGAAGACGGTCACGCTCGGGACCGGCGACGTGCTGTCCTACGACCGCCTGATCCTCGCGATGGGCTCGTCGGCGCTCGTCCCCCGCATCGACGGGTTCGGCCTGCCCGGGACCACGGTCCTGCGGACGGCCTCGGACGCACTCGACCTACGCGCGTTCGTGCAGCGCCACGAGGCGACGCGCGCGGCCGTCGCCGGCGGCGGGCTCCTGGGGCTCGAGGCGGCGTACGCGCTGTCGAAGCTCGGCGTCCAGGCCGCGGTCCTGGAACGCGGTGACCGGTTGCTGCGACGGCAGCTCGACGCACGCTCGTCACAGCTGCTGCGCGAGTACCTGGAGGGCCTCGGGCTGGCCGTCATGGTCGGTGCCGAGACGGCTGCGGTCAGCGGCGACGAGCGGCTGCGCGCGATCACGCTGAAGGACGGCCGGACGCTGAACGCCGACATCCTCGTGGTCGCTGCGGGCATCGACCCGAACGTCGCCCTCGCCCGGGACGCGGGGCTCGACGTCGCCCGCGGCGTCCTGGTCGACGACCGGATGCGCACCTCGGACCGGGTCGTCTTCGCCGCGGGGGACGTGGCGGAGTACGGCGGCGGCATTCCGGGTCTGTGGCCTGCGGCCGTCGAGCAGGCGACGATCGCGGCGGACAACGCGGTCGGCGCCGGGACGGGGAGGACCAAGCGGTACGAGGGGTCGATCCCCGTCACGGTCCTGAAGGTCGTCGGGATCGAGCTGACCTCGATCGGCGAGTTCGAGGAGTCGCCGGGCGACGACGTCATCGCGCTCGAGGAATCCGGGTCGCGGTACCGCAAGCTCGTGATCCGGGACGGGCGCATCGTCGGGGCGATCCTGCTGGGCTACTCGGCCGAGGTCTCGCCCGTGACGACCGCCGTCAAGCGCGGGTTCGCCGTCACGCCGCTGCTCCCGCGGCTGCGCGCGGGCGAGTGGACGTCGCTGGCCGACCTCTCGGGCGAGCACCCGCTGGTGCCGGTCGCGGTCGCCCACCCGACCTGAGCCCGAAGGGGCTGCCACTCACCCTTGTCCGCCGTGCGTCAGGTCCCCGGGTCGATCCGGGTGACGGTGCCGTCGCCGGCGTTCGAGACCCACACCGAGTCCGCGCCGACCGCGATCCCGGCCGGCTTGGACCCGACGGGAATCGGCGAGCCGACGACCCGCCCCGTGCCCGCCAGGATGCGCGTGACCGTGCTGTCCGCGGTGTTGGTGACCCACAGCGAGCCGAACCCCAGGACGAGCTCGCGCGGCTCGCCGCCCACCGGGATCGGGGCGCCGACGACCTTGCCGGTGACCTTGTCGATGCGGGTCACGGTGTCGTCGCCGCTGTTGGCCACCCAGACCGTCTTCTCGCCCTCGACCACGGACCGCGGGTCCTTGCCGACCGGGATCGGCCGGCCGATCGTGCTCGTGTCGCTGACGTCGAGCCGCGTGACGGTGTCGTCGCCCGAGTTCGCGATCCACACCGTCGACTCGCCGACGAACACCCCTGCCGGCTTCTTGCCGACGCCGATCGGCCCGCCGACGAGGACCGGTGTCGCGCGGTCGATCCGCTGGACCGTGTCGTCCCCCGAGTTCACGACCCACACGAGCTGCTTGCCGATCGAGACGCCCTCCGGGTCCTTGCCGACCGGTATCTTGCGGCCGGCGACCGGGACCTTGCCGCCCGCGTCGACCCGCCGGACGAAGCCCTCCTTCGTCGAGGTGGTCCAGACGACGCCCTTGCCGACCGCGACCGAGTCCGGGTTGCCGCCGACGTCGATCGGGTCGCCGACGACCGTGTTCGTCCCGGCGTCGATCCGGGCGAGCGTCGAGTCGCCGACGTTGACCACGAAGACGTTGCTGCCGTCGACGCCGATCCCCTCGGGTCCCTTGCCGACGTCGATCGTCGCCGCGGGCGTGGCCGGGGTGGCGGGCTCCGCGTCCGGGTCGGCCGCGGTGGTGCCGGTGGTGGTCCCGGTGGCCGTGGCGCCGGTGGTCGTCGCCGGTGGTGTCGACGCCTGGGCCGGCGTAGTCGCGGTGTCGTCGTCCCCGCCACCCCCGACGACGCCGGTCGCGGCCAGGACGGCGGCGACGATCAGCACGCCGAGGACCGCGGGCAGCGCCACCCCGAGCGCGACTCGCCGCCGTCGTCCGCCGTCGCCGGACCCGTCCGCGCCGGACCCGCCTGCGTCGTCCTCGCCGCCCGCTCCCGTCGCGCTGTCCGCCGCAGCGGCAGCAGCGCCTGTACCGACGCCCGCGCCGGAGGCGACCCCGGGGCCCGCACCCGCTGAGGTTCCCCCGGTCCCGCCGCCCGTCGCCGCCACCGCAGCCCGCCCCAGCTCACCGGCCGACGCGTAGCGGTCCGCCGGGTCCTTCGCGAGCGCACGCTCGAGGACGGCGTCCAGGGCGTCCGGCAGCCCGGCCCGGGCCTCCGAGAGCCGCGGCACCGCGTCGTGGACGTGCGCGTACATCGTGGCGACATCGGTCCCGCGCTGGAACGGCGCCGCGCCCGTCAGCGCGTGCCACAGCACGCAGCCGAGGGCGTAGACGTCGGACGCGGCGGACGCCTGGGTGCCCTGGATCTGCTCAGGCGAGATGTACGACAGCGTGCCGACGAAGAGCCCGGTGCGGGTGAGGTTCTCGCCGTCCCCCGCGGCCGTCGTGAGCCCGAAGTCGGTGAGGTAGACGTGCTCGCCGTCCTCGACCGTCACGAGGACGTTGGCCGGCTTGACGTCGCGGTGGACAAGCCCCCGCCGGTGGGCCGCGTCCAATGCGGCGGCGACCTGGGCGACGAGCCCGGTCGCGCGCTCGGCGGCGAGGCCCTCCGGACTGGACAGGATCATCTCGCTGAGGTCGGTGCCGTCGACGTAGCGCATGGCGATGAACAGCTGCCCGTCGAGCTCCCCGGCCTCGTAGACCGGGATGACGTTCGGGTGGTCGATCGACGCGGTCAGGCGCGACTCGCGCACGAACCGCTCGCGGAAGCCCGGGTCGGTCGCCAGGTCGCCGGCGATCAGCTTGAGGGCGACGGTCCGGTCCAGGCCCTCCTGCGTCGCGCGGTAGACGACCCCCATCCCGCCGCGTCCCGCCACCGCATCGAGGCGGTAGCCGCCGAACTTCGTCCCCAGTTTCGGCTCGCCCATGCCGGTGTTATACCGGCGTCCCGCCCGTCCCCCGGCAGGATTTCCCCGACGGGAGCGCTCAGGCCGCGCTGTGCGCGCCCGAACGCAGCACCGACGCGAGCAGTTCCGGGTCGTCGCTGAACGGCGCGTGGCCGCAGCCGGGGAGGGGCACGTGGCGTGCGCCGGGAAGCACCCGCCGCGCCCGCTCGCGCTGGCGGGTGAGCAGCAGCAGGTCGTAGTCGCCCCAGGCGATCGTCACCGGGACGCCGCTCAGCTGCTCGGCGTCGTGGAAGGTGTAGTCGGCGAAGGCCGCGCAGCAGGCGTCGAACGCGGGCGCCTTCGTCAGCAGGTCCATGTGGTCGAGCGCCGCCTCGCCGTCCATCAGCCAAGGGCGCCACACGAGCTGCCGCAGCAGCGCGGTGCGGCCCGCCGGACTGCGCAGCAGGGCCGGCAGCACCGGGGCGATCCCCGCGAGCAGCTTGCGGGAGAGCTGCAGGGACTCCTGGCAGAAGCGACGCTCGCGCGGGGTCCAGAAGCCCGCGGGGGAGACTGCTGTCGCACTGCGGACCGCGCCCATCCGCGCGAGCTCGAGGGCGATCGCACCGCCCATCGAGTTGCCCGCCACGTGCGGGAGCTCGATGCCGGCCTCCTCGAAGAACCGCACGACCCGCACCGCCTGGTCCTCCACGGACGGCCCCGTGCCGTCGTGGGGGCTGTGCCCGAAGCCCGGAAGGTCGATCGCGAGCACGTCGAAGTCGCGTGCGAGCGCGTCGAGGACCGGCTCCCAGATGCGCCATTGGCTGCCGATGCCATGGACGAGGACCAGCGGCTCGCCGGAGCCGCGCCGTACGTGGTTCAGGGACACCGCCTGAGCCTAACCCGGTGCAGCCGTGCTGCCGTTGTGGACACACGCCAAGGGTGGCCTTGGCCACATGTGCCGATGCCCATCCGTCCCCACCCCGGGTAGCCTCGACGCAGGCGGTCTGTTGTCCAAAGCGATGACGACTGCATCAGATCGGACAAAAGACCTCGGAGAGGATCCGGATGGCGACCACGCAGCCGCACACCACGAGCGACCTGCAGGACCTGGCGAAGCGGCATCTGTGGATGCACTTCAGCCGGATGGGGGCCTACGCGAGCGGCGCCGAGATCCCGATCATCGTCAAGGGCGACGGCTGTCACGTCTGGGACGAGCACGGGAAGAAGTACTTCGACGGGCTCAGTGCCCTGTTCTGCGTGAACATCGGCCACGGCCGGGCGGACGTCGCGCAGGCCGGGGCCGACCAGGCCAAGGAGCTCGGGTTCTTCACCAACTGGAGCTACGCGCACCCGCGGGCGATCGAGCTCGCCGCGCGGATCGCGGGTCTCGCCCCCGGTGACCTGAACCGCGTCTTCTTCACGAGCGGCGGCGGCGAGAGCGTCGAGACCGCGATCAAGCTCGTCCGCCAGTTCCACAAGCTGACGGGCAGTCCGAACAAGACGAAGCTCATCGCCCGGGAGACCGCCTACCACGGCACCACGCTGGGCGCCCTCGCCGCCACCGGCATCACGAACCTGCGCCAGCCGTTCGAGCCGTTCACGCCGGGGGGCTGCCACGTCCCGAACACGAACCTGTACCGGCTGCCCGAGGGCCAGGGGGTCGAGACGCTCGCCGAGTCGATCCGCGACCGCATCATCTTCGAGGGGCCGGAGACCGTCGCCGCCGTCATCCTCGAACCGGTCCAGAACGCCGGCGGCTGCTTCACCCCGCCCGAGGGCTACTTCCAGCGCGTCCGCGAGATCTGCGACGAGCTCGACGTGCTGCTGATCTCCGACGAGGTCATCTGCTCGTGGGGACGCCTCGGCGAGTACTTCGGCGCCGAGCGCTACGGCTACCAGCCGGACATCATCACGACGGCGAAGGGCCTGACGTCGTCCTACGCCCCGATGGGCGCGGTCATCGCGTCCGACCGGCTGATGGAGCCGTTCCTGGAGGGGACGGCCTCGTTCGCCCACGGCTTCACGTGGGGCGGGCACCCGATGTGCGCCGCCGTCGCGATGGCGAACCTCGACGTCTTCGCGGAGGAGGGCATCCTCGAGAACGTCCGTGACAACGAGGCCGGGTTCCGCGGGATGCTCGAGTCCCTGCGCGACATCCCGATCGTCGGCGACGTCCGCGGCGCCGGGTACTTCCAGGCGGTCGAGCTCGTCAAGGACCGGGACACGAAGCAGTCCTTCTCCAAGGACGAGTCCGAGTCGCTGCTGCGCGGCTTCCTCTCCGGCGAGCTCTACCGCCGCGGCCTGATCTGCCGGGCGGACGACCGCGGCGACCCGGTCATCCAGCTCTCGCCGCCGCTGATCTCGGGTCCGGAGCACTTCGAGGAGATCGAGTCGATCCTGCGGCCGACGCTCGAAGATGCCTCCAAGCGGATGCTCGCCTGACCGATGCTGACGCTCCGCGACCTGGTCCGTGACCTGCAGGTCCCCGTGCGCAGCGGGGACGAGCAACTCGACCGTCCCGTGCGCTGGGTGCACATCTCCGAGCTCGAGGACCCGACGCCCTGGCTGTCCGGTGGCGAGCTGCTGCTGACGACCGGCCTGGCGCTCTCGACCGACGACGGGCAGCGCGCGTTCGTGCACGCGCTCGACGACCACGGGCTGGCGGGCCTCGGGTTCGGCCTCGGCTTCGCGCACGCGTCGATCCCGGACGCGCTGCTCGACGCCGCCCGGCAGCGGAACTTCCCGATCCTCGAGATCCCCTACGAGCAGCCGTTCATCGCGGTGACCGAGAAGGCGTTCACCCGCCTGGTGAACGAGCAGTACGCCGTCCTGCAGCGGTCGATCGCCGCGCAGGAGCGGCTGCAGCGGATCGTCCTCTCCGAGCGCGGGCTGGACGCGATCGTGGCGGCGATCGCCGCGCTGGTCGGCGGGACCGCCCTGGTCTTCGACGGTCGCGGGGAACCGATGTCCTCGCACGCGTTCCGGCGCGAGCTGCCCGAGCCGGCCGTCGCCCGCATCGCCGCCGAGCTGCACGACCGCGCGCGCCGCGGCGAACGCCGTGCGTTCGTCCCGAGCGACCCCGACCTGGGCCCGCGGGCCCTCGCCCTGCCGATCCTGGCGACGGAGGCGAGCGAGCGCGGCGGCGTGCCGCAGGCCTGGCTCGTCGCCGTCAAGGACGCCGGCGGGCTGTCCGAGCTGGACCGCCTGGTCCTGCACCAGGCCGTCACCGTCGTGGCGCTGGAGCTGCTGCGCCACCGGGTCGCCGACACGACCGAACGGCGCCTGGCGGGGGACGTGCTGAACGCGCTGGTGTCCGGGGAGGTCGAGGGCGCCGAGCTGACGCGCCGGCTGCAGCCGTTCGGGCTGGGCGGGGACGTGACGGCCCTGGTCGTCCAGGCGACGGCGCCGGGCGCGAGCGCGGTCGCGGCCTGCGAGGGGGCGGTCGCGGCGGCGCTCAGGGACGAGGCGGTCGGCGGCCTGGTGGCGGCGACCGGCGGACTCGTCTGCGCGCTGATGCCGGGCGTGGGGGACGAGGAGCTCTTCGAGCTCGCCGGGCGGATCGTCGCGCGCGTGAGCGCGCAGTCGGCGAGCCCGCCGGACGCCGGTGTCGGGCGCGCCGTGCCGGCGGGCCGTGCGCGCGAGACCTTCCACGAGGCGCGGTGCGCGATGGAGGCCGTGCTGCTCGGCGGCGAGGGGGCCGCGGACGCGGACGGTGTCCGCGCCGGGACGCCGCCACGGGTTGCGACCTACCGCGACCTCGGGTCGTTCCAGCTGTTGCTCTCGCTGCAGGACTCGGACGCGCTGCGGCTGTTCTGCGACTCGCTGCTGGCCCCGATCGAGCGCGGGGAGGGCCACTATGGCGGCGAGCTCATGCGGTCGCTCGAGGCGTTCATCGAGTGCAACGGCCAGTGGGAGGCCGCCGCGCGCCGGCTGTACTGCCACCGCCACACGCTGCGGTACCGGATCCGGAAGATCGAGGAGCTCACCGGCCGCGACCTCGGGTCGGCGCGCGACCGGATCGAGTTCTGGCTCGCGCTGCGCGGCCGCGAGATAGCCGTGCGTCGTCCCGCCGGGTCGGATCCGCGGGCGCCGGCGCTGGCGAACGGCCTCACGGGAACGCGGGCGAGCGGCGAGGGCGGTGCGGACGGTCGCGGTGGTGCCGGCGGGGTCCGGCTGCTCGGCGCGGAACCGGACGCGGACGCCGGGGACGGGGCCGGGGCGGGCGCGGCGTGAGGGTCGCGGTCCTCGGGGCGGCGGGCATCATCGCCCCGGCGATCGTGCGCGACCTCGCGGACGCCCCCGGGATCGACGGGCTGACGCTGCTGGACCTCGACGGTGACGCGGCGCGGGCGGTCGCCGCCACACACGGCGGCGGGATCGCCACCGGCGCCGCCGTCGACGCCCACGATCGCCAGGCGCTGACGCTCGCGATCGAGGGTCACGGCCTGCTGCTGAACGCCGCGAGCTACCGCGTGAACCTCGCCGCCATGGACGCGGCGCTGGCGGCCGGCGTCAACTACGTCGACCTCGGCGGCCTCTACCACGTCACCCTGCAGCAGCTGCGACTGGACGCGGCGTTCGCCGCGTCGGGGCTCGTCGCGATCCTGGGCTGCGGCGCCGGGCCGGGCAAGACGAACGTCATGGCCGCGCGGGCCGCCCGCGAGCTCGACGTGGTCCACGCGATCCGCTGCGCGTCGGCCGGACACGACGAGACGCCGCCGCCGGGACTGGCCGTCCCCTACGCGCTGCAGACGCTGATCGACGAGCTGACCGAGGCGCCGATGACGGTCCGCGACGGGCTCCCGACGCCGCTGGAGCCGCTGGCAGCGGGCGGGTACATCGCCTTTCCGGAGCCGATCGGGGACCGCCCGACCATCTTCACGCTGCACTCCGAGGTGGCGACCCTGCCGGGCACGCTCGGCGCCGCGGCCTGCGACTTCCGGCTCGCGCTGGCGCCGACGGTCGAGGCCGCGCTGCGCGAGGTGGTCGCCGCCGGGACGCCGGTGGCCGACGTCCCGGTCGTGCCGTCGTCCCCGCGGACCTGGTCGGCGCAGCACGTCGAGGTGTCGGGCCTGCGCGGCGGATCGCCGGCCGTCGTCACCATGACCGCCGTCACGCAGCCGCACGCGGAATGGGGCCTCGGCGGCGGACCGGTCTCGACGGCGACCGTCGCGGCCGCCGTCGCACGGCTGCTGGCGCGCGGGGCCCTCGGCCCGGTCGGCGGCGTCCTGCCGGTCGAGTCCGCGGTCACGCCTGAGCTGCTGTTCCCCGAGCTCGAGGCCCGCGGCTGCACGTTCTCCCTGCGTCTAGACACCACGAGCGAGGTCCACACACCATGAAGGTCGGCGTCCCCAGCGAGATCAAGACGGACGAGTACCGGGTGGGCATGACGCCCGCCGGGGTGCGGGAGCTGGTCGAGCACGGCCACGCGGTGTTCGTGCAGTCGGGGGCCGGTGTCGGCTCGGCCATCGCCGACGCGGACTACGAGGCGCAGGGCGCGACGGTGCTGCCGGACGCCGACGCCGTGTTCGACGCAGCCGAGCTGATCGTGAAGGTGAAGGAGCCGCAGCCGGTCGAGGTCGCGCGCCTGACGCCGGGACACACGCTGTTCACCTACCTGCACCTCGCCCCGGACCCCGAGCTGACCGCCGGGCTGATCGCGTCGGGGGCGACCTGCATCGCCTACGAGACCGTGGAGGACGCGCGGGGACGGCTGCCGCTCCTGGCCCCGATGAGCGAGGTCGCCGGGAAGATCGCGACGCAGGCCGGCGCGTTCATGCTGGAGAAGCCCCTCGGCGGGCGCGGGCTGCTGCTCGGCGGGGTGCCGGGGGTCGCGGCCGGCAAGGTGATGGTGATCGGCGGCGGCGTCGTGGGGCAGAACGCGGCCGAGATCGCCATCGGGATGGGCGCCGAGGTCTACGTCTTCGACCGCTCGATCGACCGGTTGCGCGACCTCGAGACCATCCTCAACAACCGTGCGTCGACGGTCTACGCGTCGACGCTGGCGATCGAGGAGCTGCTGCCGGAGGTCGACCTCGTCGTTGGTGCGGTGCTCGTCCACGGCGCCAAGGCGCCGCGGGTGATCACGCGGGCGCAGCTCGGTCTGATGAAGCGCAACGCCGTCCTGGTGGACGTCTCGATCGACCAGGGCGGGTGCTTCGAGACCTCGCGGGCGACGACGCACACCGACCCCACCTACGAGGTCGACGGGATCACCCACTACTGCGTGGCGAACATGCCGGGGGCCGTGCCGATCACGTCGACCTATGCGCTGACGAACGCCACGATGCCGTACGTGGTCCGGCTGGCGACGCAGGGGGTGCACGCCGCCCTCGGTGCCGATCCCGGCTTCATGGCGGGGCTGAACGTGGCGGCGGGCAAGCTGACCTACGCGCCGGTCGGCCGCGACCAGGACCTCGAGTTCACCGCGCCGGAGGCGGCGCTGGCCGCGGTCGGGTCGGGGCCGGCCTGAGCGCGCGCTGCTCCCCGGTCTGTGCCGGAAGTGCTCGGCGGGTGCGCCGTTGCTCGCGCGGACCGGGGCGGACGTGGCGATCCGTGGTGCCCTGGACAGATGTGGTTCGGCATCCTGACTCCCGGCGCGCACGCCTCGCGCCCCACCCCGACCGTCGACGAGGTCACGATCTACGCGTGGACGCGTGATGGTCGCGCGCGAATAGACGGCCCCGCGTACGCGCTGCACGGCGGTCTGCGGGTGCTGCGGCGGCAGTTCCACGAGCAAGAGGGCGGGCGCTCGAGCCCGCCACGGTGCTTCGTCTGCCGCGAGCCGATCCCGGTCCCGGCGCCGGCCGAGGCCCGCGCGGACGCGATCGACACGGGCCCCGGCCAGGCGCCTCCGTCGCTCGATGAGATCGACGACGCCGCCCACTCGGCGGCCGCAGCGCTCGCCGGCGGCACGGCCTCGCTGGTGCTGGTCCACCTCGACGATCTCCCTGCAGACGGCACCGATCCGTCGCCGCTGGAGGAGGAGGCGCTCGTGGTGCTGCCGGGTCAGCCGGCGGCACTGCTCGTGCCGCTGCTGGCCTTGCCGCCGGTGCTCGAGATCGCCGAGGCGGCGCTCCAGGCGGACGCACCGGTGCCCTGCGAGCGGTGCGGGACCGTCCTGCCGGCCGGCTCGCGTGAGCGGGATGCCGCCAATCGCCAGGACCGACGCGCGGCGGCCCGGCGGTCCCGGTCGCCGGCTCGCCGCGGCGGACGGCGGGCGGCATGAGGCGCTGCACGCCCCCGCGGTACCGCACCGCGCTGTCAGACCCTCCGTTGCTACAGTCCGCCGTCGCATGCCCACGACTTCCCAGTTGATCCGCAAGGGCCGTAAGCCCAAGGCCAAGAAGCTCGCGACCCCCGGTCTGAAGTCCGGCAAGGGACGCAAGACCAAGACCGCTGCCCCGCAGCGGCGAGGCGTGTGCACCCGTGTGTACACGACCACGCCCAAGAAGCCGAACTCCGCGCTCCGCAAGGTGTGCCGTGTCCGGATCTCCGGCGGCATCGAGGTCACGGCTTACATCCCCGGCGAGGGCCACAACCTCCAGGAGCACTCCGTCGTGCTCGTGCGTGGCGGCCGCGTCAAGGATCTCCCGGGTGTGCGCTACAAGGTCGTGCGTGGCACGCTGGACGCCTCCGGTGTCAACGACCGCAAGAAGGCGCGGTCGCAGTACGGCGTCAAGAAGAAGTAGTTCGGAAAAGAGACTTAGAGCATGCCCCGTCGCGCAGCAGCACATATCCGGACGATCGAGCCGGACGCCGTCCACCGCTCCCGTCTGGTCCAGCAGGTCATCAACAAGGTGATGCTGGACGGCAAGAAGTCGACCGCCGAGCGGATCGTCTACGACGCCCTCGCCATCATCGGCGAGAAGACCGGCAAGGATCCCATCGAGCAGCTCGAGGCGGCCCTCAAGGTCCTCACCCCGCAGCTCGAGGTGCGTTCCCGCCGCGTCGGTGGCGCCACCTACCAGGTGCCGGTCGAGGTTCCGACCCGCCGCGCGAAGACCCTCGCGGTCCGCTGGCTCGTCGAGTTCGCTCGTCAGCGCCGTGAGAAGACGATGGCCCAGCGCCTCGCCAACGAGCTGATGGACGCCCTCAACAACCAGGGCGGCGCCTTCAAGCGCAAGGACGACATCTTCCGCATGGCGCAGGCCAACAAGGCCTTCGCGCACTACCGCTGGTAGCGGTCCGCTCGCGCCCGGGATGACCGGGCGCCGCAGCACTGCAGGATCCGGCGTCGCCCCTTGGGCGGCGTTCGTCGTTCCGGGCCGGAGCGACGGAAGGGGTTCGCGGCAACCGGCCGGCGGCGCACCACCTCGCTGACGTTCTTCCTCGAGGTCCCGAGCGCGCCCCTGCCCGCTGAGGAACCTGGTCTGGCGCTCAGCGACCGGCCGCCACGTCAGTCGGTGAACCACTCGCGAACGGGCGGCTTCGCCGCCGGGGACTCGGCGGCGTCGGGCCTGGCCGGGGGCTCGGTGGTGTCCTCGCCCGGCGTCGGGCCCGGCCCGGCTTGGTCGCCTCGGCGTGTGCCCGCACCGGACCCCGCCGGAGCCGTGCCCGCGGCCCGATCCGGCGCGCGCTCAGGATGGGGGTCCAGGCGCCGTTCGTCGCGCGGCTCCGCACCGGGGTCGGCCCCGCGGGGCGTGCGCGGCGGCTCGGAGGGCGCGGCACCCTGTGCGCTGTCGCCGCGCCTCCCGAGGCGACCCAGCAGTCCGCCCGACCGAGCAGGCCGGTCGGCCGCGGCGGGAGCTGCCCCGGCCGCCTCCCTGGCAGCGCGCCGAGCCGCGCGGGCGGCGTTCGCCGCTCGCGCCTTCGCGGTCGCGCCCGGGACGCCCGCGAAGTCCGGCGCCGCGCCGCCGTCCTCCGGCGCGTGGGTGGGGCCAGGTGTGCCGCCCGGCGTCGCGGGTGCCCCGGAGCTCTGGTCACGGTCGACGCGCGCCCGCTCGGCCTCCGCGGCTGCGACAGCGTCGGCAGCGGCACGCACTTCGGCTGCGCGTTCGGCCTCGGCTGCGCGTTCGGCCTCGGCTGCGCGTTCGGCCTCGGCTGCGCGTTCGGCCTCGGCTGCGCGTTCGGCCTCGGCTGCGCGTTCGGCTTCGGCGCGGGCTTCCGCGTCGTGCCCTGCCTGCGCCCGAGCGGCGGCCTCGCGTTCGCGCTGCTCGAGTTGCTCGCGCTCGTCCGCGCGGGCACGCTCCTGTGCCCGGCGTTCGGCGGCAGCTTCGCGCGCCGCGGCTTCACGGGCCTCCGCCTGCGCCCGACGGCGTCCCCGATCCGATTCCGCGGAATCGCCGGCCGAGCGGGCCGCCGGTCCGCGGGTCGTGGACAGCTTCTGCCGCCAACCGCGTCCCGACTGCGCGGAACCACGCGTCCCCGTACTCGCATCCGGTTCGGCCGCGCCACCGGGCGCGCCGGTCACCTCCGCCGGCCGTGTCGTCCGCCCTGATTCCGCGGAATCGTCCCGCTCGGCCTGGGCGCGGCCCCCGACGGTCCTGCCTCTGGCCCGCCGCCCCGCCTTTGCGGAACCGCCCGCGCCCCGGACCCCGTCCCGCGCCGCGACGCCGGCGTCGGTGGGCTCGGGCCACGACTGCGATGCCGGGGCGTCGACGTCGGCGTCGAAGGGCTCGAACCGCGACCCCGACCCCGCCCCGGACTGTGCGCTCGACCCCCGCCCGGCCCGGGCCCGGGGCACCGCGGGCTGCTCGGCGGTGGTGCCGCCCACTCCCAGCAGCAGCATGCCCCCTCCGGCCATCAGCAAGAGAGCCCCACCCAGGGTCTCGAGGTAGAAGCCCGTCCCCGCCCCGGCGGTCACGTCGTCGTAACGGAGGCCGATCATCCCGGTGTCGTGGATGTTCCGCGCGTCCCCGAGGATCGCGATGCCCAGAGCGATCACGCCGGCGGCGCCCAGGCCGAAGGCGGCCGGGGCGGCGTTCTGCAGGGCGCCGGCGAGCATCATCGCGGCGAACACGGCCACGACGATCAGCGCGATGCCGTGACGGTCGGCGCCGTTGAGGGTGGTGTCGATCCCGGCCGGCGCGGCAGCCCCGTCGCCGATGCGGATCTGGATGACCGTGGCACGCGTGGTGAGCACCAGGAGGCACACGCCGACGGCCCCCGCGACGGCCAGGAAAGCACGCAGGAGCAGGCCGAATTCGGGGGTCCGGGAGGGTCCCGAGGATGCGCGAGCCCCTCTGCTATCGTTCATCGTCGCTTCCGGACCTGGCGCGCTCACGCACGCCCTTCCACCGGTAGCGGTTCACGATTCCATGAAGACCCAGGGCACATAGCGCCAGCCTCAGGACATTCTCCTGATGTGCGCGCGGGCCTCAGGGGCCCGTTTTCTTTGCTCGACTTCATGGGCGTGACCCTAGCCGGACCGCAGGAAAACGCCGTATCGAGATAGCCTTCACTGGTTCGCCCACCGCGGACCGCCCGTCAAAACCGCAGAGGAGCAACTGAAGTGGCCAAGGAGAAGTTCGAGCGCGACAAGCCGCACGTGAACGTCGGCACCATCGGTCATATCGACCACGGCAAGACCACGCTCACCGCGGCCATCACCACGGTGCTCGCGGAGAAGATGGGCGGCGAGGCCAAGAGCTTCGCGGAGATCGACAACGCTCCCGAGGAGAAGGAGCGCGGCATCACGATCGCGACCTCCCACGTGGAGTACCAGACCGAGACGCGCCACTACGCGCACGTCGACTGCCCCGGGCACGCCGACTACGTCAAGAACATGATCACCGGCGCGGCCCAGATGGACGGCGCGATTCTCGTCGTGTCCGCCGCTGACGGCCCGATGCCCCAGACGCGTGAGCACATCCTGCTCGCCCGTCAGGTCGGCGTGCCGTACATCGTCGTGTTCCTGAACAAGGCCGACATGGTCGACGACGAGGAGCTCCTGGAGCTCGTCGAGGTCGAGGTGCGCGAGCTGCTGTCCATGTACGACTTCCCCGGCGACGACATCCCGTTCATCACGGGCTCGGCAACGGGTGCCCTCAACGGCGAGGAGCAGTACAAGCAGTCGATCTACGACCTCGCGGACGCGCTGGACACCTACATCCCGCAGCCCGAGCGTGACCTCGACAAGCCGTTCCTGATGCCGGTCGAGGACGTCTTCTCGATCACGGGCCGTGGCACCGTCGCCACCGGCCGCATCGAGACCGGCGTCATCAACACCGGTGACAACGTCGAGATCGTCGGCATCCGCGAC
Source organism: Paraconexibacter sp. AEG42_29 (assembly GCF_040581415.1). NCBI lineage: Bacteria > Bacillati > Actinomycetota > Thermoleophilia > Solirubrobacterales > Paraconexibacteraceae > Paraconexibacter > Paraconexibacter sp. AEG42_29. The sequence continues at coordinate 1,358,980 of NZ_CP114014.1, forward strand.
ACGACCACCACGGTCGTCACCGGCGTCGAGATGTTCCGCAAGATCCTCGACCGCGGCGAGGCCGGCGACAACGTCGGTTGCCTCCTGCGTGGCACCAAGCGCGAGGACATCGAGCGCGGCCAGGTGCTCGTCAAGCCCGGCTCGATCACGCCGCACACCAAGTACAAGGCCGAGGTCTACGTCCTGAAGAAGGAGGAGGGTGGCCGTCACACGCCGTTCTTCACCGGCTACCGGCCGCAGTTCTACTTCCGTACGACGGACGTGACCGGCGTCGCCAACCTGCCCGAGGGCACGGAGATGGTCATGCCCGGCGACAACGTCCAGATGGAGATCGAGCTCATCCAGCCGATCGCCATGGATCCGGGCCTCCGCTTCGCCATCCGCGAGGGTGGGCGCACGGTCGGCTCGGGCGTCGTGACCGAAGTCATCAAGTAGCGAGAAGCACCACGCAGCCGAGGCGGACCCTGAAGTTCGGAGGGTCCGCCTTCGGCGCGTCAAAGGAGCACCGCGGCGGAAGCCGCACCCGCAGGACCAGAGGGACACAGCGCAGACGTCCAGCGCATAGCCAACACCAGACGGCAGACGGAAAGACACCAGCACCATGGCGACCGCCACCCAGAACAAGATCCGCATCCGACTCAAGGCCTACGACACGTCGGCCATCGAGTCCGCGGCCAAGGAGATCGTCGAGACGGCGACGCGCACCGGCGCGACCGTCTCCGGTCCCGTGCCGCTCCCCACGGAGAAGAACATCTACTGCGTGATCCGCTCGCCCTTCAAGGACAAGGACTCGCGCGAGCACTTCGAGATCCGCACCCACAAGCGGCTGATCGACATTCACCAGCCCACGCCCAAGACCGTCGACTCGCTGCAGCGCCTGGATCACCTCCCGGCCGGTGTCGACATCGAGATCAAGTTGGTCGGCTGAGCCATGCCCGCGATTCTCGCCAAGAAACTGGGCATGACCCAGCTCTTCATGGAGGACGGCCGCATCGAGCGGGTCACCGTCCTGGAGGCCGGCCCGTGTCCGGTCACCGCCATCCGCTCCGAGGAGAAGGACGGCTACAACGCCGTGCAGCTCGCGTTCGGCGCCACCAAGGAGAAGCACCTCTCCAAGGCCGAGCTCGGCCATCTGAAGAAGGCCGACGCGCCCCCGATGCGCCACGTCGTGGAGTTCCGGGACGAGGCCGCCGAGCTGATGGTCGGAGAGACCGTCACCGTCGAGGCGTTCGAGGTCGGCCAGAAGGTCAAGGTCGCCGGCACCTCCAAGGGCAAGGGCTTCCAGGGCACGATCAAGCGCCACAACTTCGCCAGCGGCCCCAAGTCGCACGGCTCGCACAACGTGCGTGCACCGGGATCCATCGGTGCGTCCGCCTGGCCCGCCCGCGTGATGAAGGGCATCCGCGGCCCCGGCCAGATGGGCAACAAGCGCGTGACGCAGAAGGGCCTGACCATCGTTCAGGTCGATCCGACGCAGAACCTGCTGCTGGTGCGTGGCTCCGTCCCGGGCTCGCGCAACGGCGTGGTGGAGGTCCGTACCGATGCCTAGTGCCAAGAACCTGAGCGGCGGCGACCCCGTCAAGCTCGACGACAACGCGTACGGCGCCTCGTTCAACGGGCCGCTCGTCCACGAGTCGGTCCGCGCGGAGCTCAACGCCCGTCGTCAGGGCACCCACGCCACCAAGACCCGCGGCAACGTCCGCGGCGGTGGCGCGAAGCCGTGGCGCCAGAAGGGCACCGGCCGCGCCCGTGCCGGCTCGAGCCGTTCGCCGATCTGGACCGGCGGCGGAACGATCTTCGGCCCGCAGCCGCGTCACTACACCTTCAAGGTCAACCGCAAGGAGAAGAAGGCCGCGCTGCGGTCCGCCCTCTCCGTGCACGCCGAGCGCGAGACGCTGGCGGTCCTCGACCCGAAGGCGTTCGACACGCCGTCCGCAAAGGCCGCGACGAAGTTGATCGCGGACTGGGGCGTGAAGGGCTCCGTGCTCGTCATCCTCACCGAGGCGCAGGCGCAGGTCGCGCTCTCGTTCCGCAACCTCGCGCAGGTCCGCGCGGTGCTCCCCGCCGAGGGTGTCGGCGTCGCCGACGTCATCGGCGCCGCCAACATCGTCGCGTCGGCCGAGGCCCTCGCGGAGCTTGCCACCCGCGCCAACGGCACCAAGCAGGAGGCCTAGAGCCATGGACGCCACCCAGGTCATCATCCGTCCGGTCGTCAGCGAGAAGAGCTACGTGCTCGCCGCCGTCGACAAGTACACGTTCCGCGTGCACCCGGACGCCCACAAGACCGAGATCCGCCAGGCCGTCGAAGAGCTCTTCGAGGTCCACGTCGTCTCCGTCAACACGTCGTCGGTGAAGTCCAAGCCGAAGCGCCGTGGCATCACCAAGGGCCGCACGCGCTCCTGGAAGAAGGCCATCGTGCAGGTCCGTCCCGGCGAGTCCATCCCGATCTTCCAGGGCCTGCAGGGCCTCGAGGGGTAGTTGATTCACGATGGCCATCCGCAAGCCCAAGCCGACGAGCCCGGGACGCCGCTTCGCGACGTACCCCGACTTCGCCGAGATCACCAAGACGACCCCCGAGCGCACGCTCGTCGAGGGCCTGAAGAAGTCCGGTGGTCGTAACTCCAACGGTCGCAAGACGTCCCGCCATCGCGGCGGCGGCGCCAAGCGCCTGTACCGCAAGATCGACTTCAAGCGGACCCGCGACGGGATCCCCGCCAAGGTCGCCGCGATCGAGTACGACCCCAACCGGACCGCCTACATCGCCCTCCTGCACTACGCGGACGGCGTCAAGGCCTACATCCTCGCGCCGGCGCGCCTGACGGTCGGCATGACCGTCATGTCCGGCCCGACGGCGGAGATCAGCGTGGGCAACTGCCTCCCGCTGGCCAACCTCCCCATCGGTACGGTCATCCACAACGTGGAGCTGCAGCCGGGCCGCGGCGGGCAGATGGGCCGGTCCGCCGGCACGTCGATCCAGCTGATGGCCAAGGACGGCGACATGGCCACGCTGCGCCTGCCCTCGGGCGAGATGCGGCTGGTCCGCGCCGAGTGCCGCGGCACCGTCGGCACGATCGGCAACGCCGATCATCAGAACGTGACGATCGGCACCGCCGGTCGCAAGCGCCACATGGGCGTCCGTCCGCAGACGCGTGGTACCGCCATGAACCCGGTGGACCACCCGCACGGCGGCGGCGAGGGCTCGACGACCCCCGGTCGTCACCCGGTCACCCCGTGGGGCGTCCCGACGCTCGGGTACCGCACCCGGAAGAAGAACAAGGCGTCCGACAAGCACATCGTCCGCGCCCGCAAGCGCGGCAAGGGCAAGCGTTAGGAACTGATGTCCCGCTCAAGCAAGAAGGGCCCCTGGGTCGAGGAGCGTCTGATGGCGCGCATCGAAGCCCAGAACACGGCCAACACGAAGACCATGGTGAAGACCTGGTCCCGCGCCTCGACGATCTTCCCGGAGATGGTCGGCCACACGATCGCTGTCCACGACGGCCGCAAGCACGTGCCCGTGTTCGTGAGCGAGTCGATGGTCGGCCACAAGCTCGGCGAGTTCGCGCCGACCCGCACCTACCGCGGCCACGCAGACACAGGGAAGCGCCGATGACCGAAGAACCCAAGAACACCGAGGCGGACGTCGAGGAGACGCCCGTCGCGGAGACTCCCGCCGCGGAGAGCCCGACCGAGACGGAGGCTCCCGCCGAGGAGCCCGCCGTGGTCGAGGAACCGGTCGCAGATGCGCCGCAGCCCGAACCCGCTACCGAGAAGCCCAGTGAGCCCGTCACCACGACGAAGCCCGCTGCGAAGGCTCCGGCAGCGAAGTCTGCGCCCGTGCGCAAGCGCGGCTCGGACAGCGGTGAGCGTCCGGTCGTGCGTGCCCAGGCCAAGTACGTGAGGACGTCCGCCCGCAAGGCGCGCCTGGTCTGCGACCAGATCCGCGGCAAGGGCGTCGACGAGGCCTACGCCATCCTCGCCCACACCCCGCGAGCGGTTGCGGAGGACTGGGAGAAGCTCCTGAAGTCCGCCGTCGCCAACGCGGAGAACAACCACGAGCTGATCGGGGACGACCTCAAGATCGTCGCCGTGTTCGCTGACGAGGGACCGACGCTGAAGCGTTTCCGCCCGCGGGCCATGGGCCGCGCGACGCCGATCCGCAAGCGGACCTCGCACCTGACCATCCAGCTCACCCCGAAGGACTGACCATGGGACAGAAAGTCCATCCCGAGTCCATGCGCGTGGGGTACATCCACGACTGGAAGTCGAACTGGTTCAACGAGAAGAACTTCGCGGACTACCTTGCCGAGGACGTCGCCATCCGGCGCCACATCGTCGGCAAGCTCAGCCACGCAGGTCTCTCGCAGATCACGATCCGCAAGGACTCGAACGATGTGGAGATCAACATCCACACCGCGCGGCCCGGCATCGTGATCGGCAAGTCCGGCTCCGAAGTCGATGCCCTGCGTCGTGACCTCCACAAGATCACGAACAAGTCCGTCAAGGTGAACATCCTCGAGATCAAGCGTCCCGAGCTCGATGCCAACCTCGTCGCGCAGTCGATCGCGGAGCAGCTGCGCAACCGCGTCGCGTTCCGTCGCGCCATGAAGCGCGCGCTGACCAGCGCGATGCGCTCGGGCGCCAAGGGCTGCAAGGTCCAGGTGTCCGGCCGGCTCGGCGGCGCCGAGATGGCCCGCACCGAGTCCTACTCGGACGGTCGCGTCCCGCTGCACACCATGCGCGCGGACATCGACTACGGCTTCTACGAGGCCGTGACGACCTTCGGCCGCATCGGCGTGAAGTGCTGGATCAACAAGGGCGAGATCATGCCCGAGGGCTTCAGCGGCGTCGACCTGACCGAGATCGACGCACCGCAGCGTGCCGACGACCGTGACGGTCGCGGCGGCGGTGGCGGCGGTCGCGGTGACGGTCGCGGCGGCGGCGGTCGTGGCCGTGGACCGGGTGGCCCCGGCGGCCCCGGTGGCCGTGGCGGCGGACCGGGCGGCCGTGGCGGCGGACCCGGTGGACCTGGCGGCCGAGGCGGCCAGGGTGGCGGCGGACGCGGCGGCCAGGGTGGCGGCGGACGTCCCGGCGGCGGCTACGGCGGCGGAGGTGGCCGGTAATGCTCGCTCCTAAGCGCGTGAAGCACCGCAAGGTGCACCGCGGTCGCAAGGCCGGCCTCAGCCGTGCCCAGACGACCGTGCAGTTCGGCGACTACGGCCTCAAGGTCCTGGACGCCGGCTGGCTCACCAACCGCCAGATCGAAGCGGCTCGTATCGCGATGACCCGCAAGATCAAGCGTGGCGGCAAGGTCTGGATCAACTGCTTCCCGGACAAGTCGGTCACGAAGAAGCCCGCCGAGACCCGCATGGGCTCCGGTAAGGGCTCGCCCGAGGGCTGGGTCGCGGTCGTCAAGCCGGGCCGCGTGGTCTTCGAGCTCGCCGGCGTGCCGGAGCCGCTGGCCCGTGAGGCGATGCGCCTCGCCGGTCGCAAGCTTCCGGTCCGCACCAAGTTCGTGCTCCGAGAGGACGGCCAGTGATGGATACCAAGGCACTCCGCGACCTCGACGACGCCGAGGTCATCAAGCAGGTCAAGACGGCGCGCCGAGAGGTCTTCGGCCTGCGCTTCCAGCACGCCACCGGCGAGCTGGAGAACACCGCGGGCCTCCGCAGCGCGAAGCGCGATCTGGCCCGTGCCCTCACGGTCGCGCGTCAGCGCGGCCTCGACGAGAACACGAAGGCGTAGAGATGGCTGACGAGACCCCCGAGACCCCCGAGAACGAGACGCCCGAGGCGGCCGCCGCCCCGGAGCCCGCCGCCAAGGCGGAGCCCGTCGTCCAGCTCACCCCCAAGGAGCGCAAGGCCGCGGCCCGCGCCCGTCGCGGCAAGCGCCGTGGTGCGACGCCCGAGGAGCGTGCCGAGGCGCGCGCCAAGAAGGCCGTCGCCCGCCGTCGCCGCCGCGAGCAGGAGCGCGAGAAGGCGAAGGCCGCCAAGGCCGCCGCTCCGCCCGTCGAGCAGGCCGTCGCCGCGCCGAAGGGCACCGGCAAGCCGAAGGTGCGCCAGGGCATCGTCACGTCCGACAAGGGCGACAAGACGATCACCGTCAGCATCGACGACGCCCGCCGGCACCGGAAGTACCAGAAGATCGTCCGCTCGACGCACAAGCTCCACGCGCACGACGAGAAGAACGACGCCGGCACCGGCGATCTCGTCCGCGTGATCGAGTGCCGTCCCATGAGCGCCACCAAGCGTTGGCGCCTCGATGAAGTGCTGGAGCGTGCGAAGTGATCCAGACCGAGACCCGTCTCCGTGTCGCCGACAACACCGGCGCCAAGGAGATCCTCTGCATCCGCGTGAACGGCGGCTCCCGTCGTCGCTACGCCGGCGTGGGGGACATCATCACCGCGACGGTCAAGCAGGCCGCGCCCCAGGGCACGGTCAAGAAGGGCGAGGTCGTCAAGGCCGTCGTCGTCCGGACGAAGAAGTCGTTCGGCCGTGAGGACGGCACGTACATCGCCTTCGACGAGAACGCCGCGGTCATCATCGACGCGTCGAACAACCCGCGCGGGACGCGCATCTTCGGCCCGGTTGCCCGCGAGCTCCGCGATCGCAACTTCATGAAGATCGTCTCGCTCGCCCCGGAGGTGCTCTGACCCATGGCCGCCCTGAAGATCCGCAGCGGTGACGACGTCATCGTCATCAGCGGCAAGGACCGCGGCAAGACCGGCAAGGTCTTGCGCGTCGACCCGAAGAAGAACCGGGTCTACGTCGAGGGGATGAACATCATCAAGCGCCACCAGCGCCCCACGCAGTCGACGGACCCGGTGAAGGCCGCCGGTGGCGTCGTCGAGAAGGAAGCACCGATCCACATCTCCAACGTCCAGCTCATCGACCCGAAGAGCAAGAAGCCGACCCGCGTCGGCATCTCCCGCGACGGTGGCACGCGCAACCGTGTCGCCAAGCGCTCGGGCGAGAAGCTCGACTGAGCCCGGTTACAGAATGTCCCAAACTCTCACGAACGCCCGCCTCAAGCAGCGCTACCTGGACGAGATCCAGCCGGCCCTGATCGAGCGCTTCGGCTACACGACGCCGATGATGGCGCCCAAGCTGGTCAAGGTCACCCTGAACATGGGGCTCGGCGAGGCCAAGCAGGACAACAAGCAGTTCGCGGCCGCCGTCGAGCAGCTCGCGACGATCGCCGGCCAGAAGCCGAACACGCGCCTGGCCCGCAAGTCGATCGCGCAGTTCAAGGTCCGCGAGGGCATGCCCGTCGGCGCGTCGGTGACGCTGCGCCGCGAGCGCGCCTACGAGTTCATCGACCGGCTGACGTCCGTCGCGCTCCCGCGCGTGCGTGACTTCCGCGGGCTGAAGTTCACGTCCTTCGACGGGCGCGGCAACTACTCGATGGGCATCAAGGAGCAGACGATCTTCCCGGAGATCGACTACGACGCAATCGATGCGGTCCGTGGCCTCGACGTCACGATCACCACCACCGCCAAGACCGATGCCGAGGCGTACGCGCTGCTCGAGGCCTTCGGCTTCCCGTTCACCAAGGACGGGAACCCCTACATCACCGCCGAAACCACGGAGGCCTGACGCACCATGGCCAAGACGTCCCAGCGCGTGAAGCAGGCGCGCGGATCCAAGTTCTCCACCCGGGAGTACACCCGGTGCCGCCGTTGTGGCCGCGCCCGCTCCGTGTACCGCAAGTTCGGCCTGTGCCGCATCTGCCTGCGCGAGATGGCCCACAACGGCTACATCCCCGGCATGACGAAGAGCAGTTGGTGATCACATGTCGATGACCGACCCCATCGCCGACTTCCTGACCCGTATCCGCAACGCCATCCGCGCGTCGCACGAGACGGTCGACATCCCGGCGTCCACCTTCAAGAAGGAGCTCGCGAAGATCCTCAAGGAGCAGGGCTACATCCTGTCCTGGGAGGAGATCGCGCCGACGCCCGACCGTCCGGCGGAGCTCATTCGCATCCAGCTCAAGTACACCGACGATCGCCGCTCGGCCATCTCCGGCCTGAAGCGTGTCTCCCGTCCCGGCCAGCGGTTCTACGCGCCCAGCGCGCGTCTGCCGAAGGTCCAGGGCGGCATGGGCACCGCGATCATCTCGACGTCCAAGGGCGTCATGACCGGTCACGACGCGCGTAAAGCGGGCGTCGGTGGCGAGGTCGTGGCCCATGTCTGGTAGGTAGACCATGTCCCGTATCGGTCGTAAGCCCATTCCCGTCCCGGCCTCCGTGTCGATCTCGATCGAGCCTGAGCTCGTGACGGTCAACGGACCCAAGGGCGAGCTCCAGGAGCGCATCCATCGCGACATGACCGTCGCGCACGAGGGTGACGAGCTGATCGTCACCCGCCCGACGGATCGCGGCGAGCATCGTGCCCTGCACGGTCTCACGCGGTCGCTCGTCGCCAACATGGTGGAAGGCGTCACCACGGGGTTCACCAAGACCCTCGAGATCCAGGGCGTCGGGTACCGCGCGGTGCTGAAGGGCAAGGACCTCGAGCTCGCGCTCGGGTACTCGCACCCCATCAGCATCCCGGCGCCGGACGGCATCGAGTTCGAGGTCCCGGTCCCCACGCGCATCGTCGTGAAGGGTGCCTCCAAGCAGGTCGTCGGTGAGACGGCCGCACTGATCCGCAAGCAGCGCAAGCCGGAGCCCTACAAGGGCAAGGGCGTGCGGTACGAGGGCGAGTACGTCGCCCGGAAGGTCGGTAAGCGCGCATGAGCGTCGTCACCAAGCCTGCGCGGCGCCTCAAGCGCCGCCGTCGCGTCCGCGCGAAGATCACGGGGTCGGACGTCCGTCCCCGCATCTCCGTGTTCCGCTCCAACAAGGGCATCAGCGCCCAGCTCGTCGACGACGTCGCGGGCGTCACGCTCGCCTCGGTCCAGTGGACCGAGGACGCGTTGCGCACGCTGCCGAAGATGGAGCAGGCCACCGAGGCCGGCAAGGTCCTTGCGGACCGGGCCAAGGCCAAGGGCATCGAGTCGGCGGTCTTCGACCGTGGCGGCTACCAGTACCACGGCCGTGTCAAGGCGTTCGCCGAGGGCGTTCGCGAAGGAGGATTGACGGTATGAGGACCGCTATCGATCGCAGCGTCAGCCCGGCTGGGCTCGACCTGCAGGAGCGCGTCGTCGAGATCAACCGCGTCGCCAAGGTCGTCAAGGGTGGTCGTCGGTTCTCCTTCACCGCCCTCGTCGTCGTCGGTGACGAGCGCGATGTCGTCGGCGTCGGCTACGGCAAGGCCAACGAGGTCCCGCTCGCGATCCAGAAGGGCGTCGAGCAGGCCAAGAAGAACCTGATGCGCGTCCCGAAGCACAACTCGACGATCACGCACGAGTCGCTCGGCGTCTTCGGCGCGGGTCGCGTCTTCCTGAAGCCGGCCTCGCCCGGTACCGGCGTCATCGCCGGCGGTGGCGTGCGCGCGGTGCTCGAGCTCGCGGGCATCCACGACATCCTGAGCAAGTCGCTCGGGTCGCAGAACCCCATCAACCTCGTCAAGGCGACGGTCACCGCGCTCGCGCAGCTGCGCAAGCCGGAGGAGGTCGCGGAGATCCGCGGCCTGTCGATCAACGCCGTGCTCGGCCTCGCGCCGAAGGACGAGACCCCCAACGAGATCATCGACGGCAGCGGCGGCCACGACGCCCCGCACATCGAAGAGGCTCCGAGCGACCACGCGGCGCACGTCGCGGTCGAAGAGGCCGGCGACGACGTCACGACGGTCGGCGAGGCCGCTGCGGCCGCCGAGGCCGCGGCTCCGGCCGAGGACGCCCCGGCGGACGACGCCCCGGCCGCCGAGGCCGAGGCCGCTCCCGCCGCGGAGGAGGCCCCCGCGGCCGACGCCGAGGCCGCGCCTGCTGCCGCTGAGGAGGCGCCCGAATGAGCGACTACAAGGTCACGCAGACGAAGTCCAAGAACGGCTCCGACCAGAAGCAGCTCGACACGCTGAGGTCCCTGGGCCTCGGCAAGATCGGCAAGACGGTCGAGGTCAAGGACTCCCCCCAGGCGCGGGGCATGCTGCACCGCGTCCGTCACCTCGTGAAGGTGGAGAACAATGGCTGAACCCACGTACGACCCCAAGGACGTCGGCCTGCACAACCTGCAGCCGGCCCCGGGCTCCCGCAAGCCCCGCAAGCGCGTCGGCCGCGGCCACGGCTCCGGCATGGGCAAGACCGCCGGCCGTGGCCAGGACGGTTACGGCTCGCGTTCGGGCGCCAAGGACCGCCAGCGGTTCGAGGGCGGCCAGATGCCGCTGCACATGCGGATGCGCAAGCTGCGCGGCCCGCACATGAAGAAGTCGATGCCGTTCGAGATGTTCCGCACGCACACGCAGGGCGTGAACATCCAGATGCTCGAGCGTCGCTTCGAGTCCGGTGCGGACGTGACGCTGGACGCCCTGAAGTCCGCCGGCCTCGCGAAGGCCAAGGACGTCCCGGTGAAGATCCTCGCGAAGGGATCCATCACCAAGCCGCTGAACGTGCACGCGCACAAGTTCAGCGCCGCCGCCAAGGAGGCCATCGAGGCCGCCGGCGGCACCTGCACGATCGTCGAGTGAGCCCGGGGCGCGCTGCGGCGCGCCCCTCAACAGCTCGTCGCTACTCTCTGGAACTCCATGCTCTCCACGATCCTCAGTGCCTTCACCGTCGCGGAGATCCGCAAGAAGCTCGCCTTCACGGCGCTGATTCTCGCGCTCTACCGCGTCGGCTCCCACGTCCCGGTCCCCGGCGTCGACATCGACGCGGTCCAGGAGGTCCAGGAGCAGTTCGGCAACGGCGGCGTCCTGAACCTGCTGAACACGTTCAGCGGCGGCGGCCTGAGCCGAATCGCGCTGTTCGCGCTCGGGATCATGCCGTACATCACGGCGTCGATCATCCTGCAGCTGCTGACGGTCGTCGTGCCGTCGCTGGAGAAGCTGCAGAAGGAGGGCGAGGTCGGGACGCAGCGCATCACGCAGTACACGCGCTACCTGACGGTCGGCCTCGCGTTCGCGCAGTCCATCGGCTACGTCTTCCTCTTCAAGAGCTTCTCGCCGAACGCCGGCACGCCGGTCATCCCGAACTTCGACGTCCCGCACGTCTTCCTCGTCGTGATGTCGCTGACGGCGGGCACGATCCTGCTGATGTGGATGGGCGAGCTCATCACCCAGCGCGGCATCGGCAACGGCATCTCGCTGATGATCTTCGCGTCGATCGTCGCCGGCCTCCCGAACGGCCTGCAGGCCTGGTGGACGAGCCCGGACCAGGTCTTCCGCGTGATGATGCCGTTCATCGCCCTCGGCGTGATCGCGGCCATCGTCTTCATGCAGGAGGGGCAGCGGCGGATCCCGGTCCAGTACGCCAAGCGCGTCATCGGCCGCCGGATGAGCGGCGGCGGCCAGACCTACCTGCCGCTGCGGGTCAACATGGCCGGCGTCATCCCGGTCATCTTCGCGGCCTCGATCATGGCCTTCCCGCCCACCGTCGGTCAGCTGATCCAGCAGCCGTGGGCGCAGGACGTCGCGAACTTCTTCAGTCCCAGCAAGGCGCCGTACATCATCGGCGAGTCGATCATGATCATCATCTTCACCTACTTCTACACGGCGGTGACGTTCAACCCCGTGGATCAGGCCGACAACCTGAAGAAGTACGGCGGCTTCATCCCGGGCGTCAGACCCGGACGGCCGACGGCCGAGTTCCTGGACCGCATCCTGGCCCGCCTGACGTTCCCCGGCGCGCTCTACCTGGCGGCGGTCGCGGCGTTCCCGACGATCCTCATCAACTCGACGCAGGCTAACTTCTTCTTCGGCGGGACCTCGCTCCTGATCGTCGTCGGCGTGGCTCTCGACACCATGAAGCAGCTCGAGGCCCAGCTGATGATGCGCAACTACGAGGGATTCCTGAAGTAAGTAGGGTCCAGCGACCGTGTCTGAGCTGAACCTCATCCTCCTGGGCCCGCCGGGCGCCGGGAAGGGCACCCAGGCCGTGCGCCTGGTCCAGGACTTCCCGATCGCGTCGATCTCGACCGGCGACATGCTCCGGGCCGCAGTCTCCGAGGGCACGCCGCTCGGGCTGAAGGCGAAGAGCTTCATGGACGCCGGCGGCCTCGTCCCGGACGACGTCATCATCGGCGTCGCGCTGGAGCGCCTGCGCGCCGACGACGTCCGCGACGGGTTCCTGCTGGACGGCTTCCCGCGCACCGTCGGCCAGGCCGACGCGCTCGAGCAGGACATGGAGGAGACCGGCCGGAAGATGACGGCCGTCCTCCTGATCGAGGTCGAGGACGAGGAGATCGTCCGCCGTGTCTCCGGTCGGCGGGTCTCGAAGTCCGGCCGCACCTACCACGTCGAGTTCGACGCGCCGAAGCACGAGGGCCGCTGCGACATCGACGGCTCACCGCTGATCCAGCGCGAGGACGACAAGCCCGAGGTGGTGCGCGAGCGCCTCTCGGTCTACCACGAGCAGACGATGCCGCTCATCGAGTACTACGACGAGCGCGGGCTCCTGCGCCGCTTCGACGGCTCGCGCTCCCCGACCGAGGTCCACGACCACATCCGGGCGACGGTCGCGACCCTGCGCCTCGAGGACGCGCTCTGAGCGCGACGCCCGGCGCCGCCGGGCCTTCGGTTTCATGATCATCCGCAAGTCGCCAGAAGAGATCGAGAAGATGGCCGCCGCCGGCGCCATCCACGCCCGGACGATGAAGCTCGTCGCGGGCAAGGTGCGCGAGGGTGTCAGCACCGCGGACCTCGACGCCGCAGCGGAGAAGTACATCCGCTCGCAAGGCGCGACGCCGGCCTTCAAGGGCTACCGGGGGTTCCCGGGATCGATCTGCGCGTCGCCGAACTCGATGGTCGTCCACGGGATCCCCGGGCCGTACCGCCTCGGTCGCGGGGACATCATCTCGGTCGACATCGGGGTCGTCTACGACGGCTGGGTCGCCGATGGCGCGGTCACCTTCGCCGTCGGCCCGATCACCCCGATCGCGCGCAAGCTGCTCGAGGTGACGGAGCGGTCGCTGTTCGCCGCCGTCGAGCAGTGCCGTCCCGGCAACCGGCTGGGGGACGTCTCCAACGCGGTGCAGACCGTCGTCGAGGCGGAGGGCCTCAGCGTCGTGCGCTCGCTCGTCGGGCACGGCATCGGGCGCGCCATGCACGAGGACCCGCAGATCCCGAACTACGGCGAGCCGGGCCGCGGCCCGAAGCTCGAGCCCGGGATGGTGCTGGCGGTGGAGCCGATGGTCAACGCCGGCCGGCACATGGTGCGGATGGGCGACGACGGCTGGTCGATCTACTCCCAGGACGGGTCGCTGGCCGCGCACTTCGAGTTCACCATCGCGGTCACGGAGGCGGGTCCCCGGATCCTGACCCCGTGGCACGAGGAGCTCGCCGTCGACCTCGCGGCGACGTAGCAGTCCCGTCGGACGGACTGGTCGCACGGCGTCTTGCGTCCCAGCTTTGCTATCTTGACGAACCCGTGCGCGCTTGGGCATTCATGCGTGCGCGCCTCCGCGACTGGTAGCGGCAGCCTGCAGCGGCAGCCAGAGCCACGTCGCCGGAATAACAGCCGAAAGGGATCATGAAAGTACGACCGTCGGTCAAGCCGATGTGTGAGAAGTGCAAGATCATCCGCCGCCACGGCGCGGTTCTCGTGATCTGCCAGAACCCGCGTCACAAGCAGCGCCAGGGGTAAATAACGCATGGCACGTATCTCCGGGATCAACATCCCGCTCAACAAGCGCGTCGAGGTGGGTCTCACCTACATCTACGGCATCGGTCGCTCCACTTCGAACGATCTGCTCACGCAGGCCGGGATCTCTCCCGACACCTACGTGCGCGATCTCACCGAGGCTGAGGTCACCAAGCTCCGCGACCTGATCGACGGCGACCTCACGGTCGAAGGCGATCTGCGGCGCGAGCGCAGCCAGAACATCAAGCGTCTGATGGAGATCGGCTGCTACCGCGGCCTCCGTCATCGCCGCGGGCTCCCGGTCCGTGGTCAGAAGACGAAGACCAACGCCCGTACGCGCAAGGGTCCCAAGCGCATGTCCGTCGCAGGCAAGAAGAAGGCCGGTAAGAAGTAATGCCCGCTCCCAAGCGCCCGTCGCGCGGCCGCCGCAAGCCGAAGAAGAACATCCCCATCGGCCAGGCCCACATCAAGACGTCCTTCAACAACACGATCGTGTCGCTGACCGATCGCGAGGGCAACGTCATCGCGTGGGAGTCCGCCGGCGGCGCCGGGTTCAAGGGCTCGCGCAAGTCGACCCCCTTTGCCGCGCAGGTCACGGCCGACGCTGCTGCCCGCAAGGGCATCGAGCAGGGCCTGCAGAAGGTCGAGGTCTTCGTGAAGGGCCCCGGCTCCGGTCGCGAGACCGCCATCCGCTCGCTCCAGGCCGCCGGCCTGGAGGTCACCGGCGTCAAGGACGTCACCCCGCAGGCCCACAACGGCTGCCGCCCTCGCAAGCGGCGCCGGGTCTAAGGGCGAAGGGAACACCTAGAACATGGCTCGAGATACCAGCCCCCAGTGCAAGCAGTGCCGTCGTGAAGGCCAGAAGCTCTTCCTCAAGGGCGAGCGCTGCCTGACGGACAAGTGCGGCGTCGAGCGCCGCGCGTACCCGCCGGGCGACCACGGCCGCGGCCGCCAGAAGCAGTCCGAGTACCGGGTGCAGCTGCGCGAGAAGCAGAAGGCGCGTCGCTACTACGGCGTCCTCGAAAAGCAGTTCCGGCACTACTACGACAAGGCGTCCCGCCAGGACGGCATCACGGGCGAGAACCTGCTGACGCTCCTCGAGCGCCGCTTCGACAACGTGCTCGTGCGCCTCGGCTTCGCCGCCTCGCGTCGCCAGGCCCGTCAGCTGATCCGCCACGGCCACTGGAACATCAACGGCCGCCGCGTCGACATCCCCAGCTACCAGCTGAAGGAGGGCGACGTCATCTCGGTCAAGAACGGCACGCCGGCCGAGGCCCTCATCCGTGACGCGACCGAGCTCACTGCTCAGGTCCCCGCCTGGCTGCAGGCGGACCACGACGCCCTGACGGCGAAGGTGCTGCGCCAGCCCGAGCGGCGGGAGATCACCGCCCCGGTGCAGGAGCAGCTCATCGTCGAGCTCTACTCGAAGTAGCAACATTGCTGGACCCGCTGCGCGCGACGCTCACTGCGGCGCGCGCGGCGGCCACGAACACCGGGCGGCCTCCCTCCTCCGCCTCTTGACACGACAGACAGGACCCCTTAGATGCTCGACTTCCAGGATCCCCGGATCACCAGCGAATCCGTCGAGGAGAACCGCGGCCAGTTCACCATCGAGCCGCTCGACCGAGGCTTCGGCTACACCTTCGGCAACTCGCTGCGCCGCGTGCTGCTCAGCTCGCTCGCCGGTGCCGCAGTGACCTCCGTCCGCATCGAGGGCGTCGCCCACGAGTTCTCCACGATCAAGGGCGTCAAGGAAGACGTCACCGACATCGTGCTGAACCTCAAGGACGTCGTCGCGAAGATGCACTCCGACGCGACCGAGATCGAGGCGCCGCTCGTCGTCACCGGCCCCGGTGACATCACCGCAAAGGACATCGACCTGCCCGCCGGCGTCGAGATCCTCAACCCGGACGTCCACATCGCGACGCTCGAGAAGAAGACGAAGCTCGAGCTGTACCTCACGATCGGCCGTGGCCGCGGCTACCGCCCGGCCGAGGAGAACAAGTCCCCGGACCAGCCGATCGGCGTCATCCCGATCGACTCGATCTTCTCCCCGGTCAAGCGCGTCGCCTACGCCGTCGAGCAGGCCCGCGTCGGCCAGAAGACGGACTTCGACAAGCTGACGCTCGACATCGAGACGGACGGGTCGATCGACCCGACCTCCGCGCTGCGCGAGGCGTCCGAGATCC
This sequence comes from Paraconexibacter sp. AEG42_29, assembly GCF_040581415.1. NCBI lineage: Bacteria > Bacillati > Actinomycetota > Thermoleophilia > Solirubrobacterales > Paraconexibacteraceae > Paraconexibacter > Paraconexibacter sp. AEG42_29. The sequence goes on from NZ_CP114014.1 coordinate 1,374,843, forward strand.
TGATCAAGCAGCTGGCGATCTTCACCGACCCCGAGCGGGTCGAGGAGCTGCGCGCCGGCGTCCCCGGTGCCCAGGCGCTCGACGGCCCCGGCGGCGTCGCTGCGGTCAACGGCGGCGGTGCGGCGGGCGGCCCGATGCACGACATCCTCATCGAGGAGCTCGAGCTCGGCGTCCGGTCCTACAACTGCCTCAAGCGTGCCGGCATCCAGACCGTCGGCGACCTGATCTCCAAGTCCGAGGGTGAGCTCAACGCGATCCCGAACTTCGGCAAGAAGTCGATCGACGAGGTCATCGAGACCCTTCACGCGCGCGGCCTGAACCTGCGCGACGACTGAGCGCCGCTCCCTCTAAGGAACCTTCGCAACCATGCGCCACCAGAAGAACCGTCACAAGCTCAGCCGCGACTCCGCTCACCGGAAGGCCCTCCTGGCCAACCTGTGCAAGGAGATCATCCAGCACGAGCGGATCAAGACCTCCGAGGCCAAGGCCAAGGCCGTCAAGCCCGAGGTCGAGAAGCTGATCACCCTCGCCAAGCGGGGTGACCTGCACGCGCGTCGTCAGGCGCTGAGCGCCCTCGGCCAGGACAAGTTCACGGTCCACAAGCTGTTCGAGGAGGTCGCGCCGCGCTACCAGGAGCGGCCCGGCGGCTACACCCGGATCCTCAAGCTCGGGCCGCGCCGGAGCGATTCGACCGAGATGGTCTTCATCGAGCTCGTCTGACCCATCGTCTTGTCTGTCGTACCGCGGGCCTCTACTTGGGGCCCGCAGTCGTTCTGCGGATGTAAAGTCGGGGGTGGTCTCCCGGATGCGGGTAGGGGGGTGGGTCGCGAGTATCCGGTCCATGTTCAAGCGCTCACTGCTCGCCGCCACGGTCCTCGCCGTCGCCGCCACCCCCGCCCTCGCGTCCGCCGCGACCCTGACCGTCGACAAGCCGTGCTTCTCGGACGGCTACGTCGACGGCCCGAAGCAGAAGATCGGCTTCACCGCCGGTGGCTTCCCGGCCGACGCCTTCGTCCAGCTCAACGGCGGCTTCGACAACAGCTACATCGGGGACTTCACGACGACGGCGGGCGGGGGCTTCGAGGGGGAGTTCGACACCCCGAGCCTCGGGTCGCTGAAGCGCATGACGTTCCCGCTCAGCGCCGCGCTGTCGCCCAACCGCGAGGTCTCCGCATCCACGACCTTCACGGTCGCCGACGCCGCGGTCTCCATGTCCCCGCCGGTGGCCCGTCCCACGACGAAGGTGTCGTACAAGGCGCAGGGCTTCGTCGGCGGGAAGTTCCTCTACGCGCACTACGCGTACACGAAGTCGCCGGTCAGCCATCCGCTCGTGAAGACCGTGAAGCTCGGCGCGCTCACGGGCCCGTGCGGCGACCTGACGACGAAGAAGGCGAAGCAGCTGCCGCTCGCGAAGCTGAAGCGCAAGACCGTCTACGAGATCCAGATCGACGCGTCCCCGGTGTTCAAGCGCCAGCAGGGCAACTACATCACGCGCACGGTCTTCGTCCCCTAGCCCCGGCTGGAGCGGTACCGTGCGCCGCCGGTGACCGCGCGGCTCGACATCGAATACGACGGGGGCGACTTCTACGGCTGGGGTGTCCAGCCCGGCCTCCGGACGGTCCAGGGCGAGCTCGAGCGTGCGCTGGGGGTGATCGGCCGGCGACGGGTGGTGCTGACCGTCGCGGGGCGGACAGATCGGGGGGTGCACGCCACCGGGCAGGTGGCGTCGCACCCGGGGGACCCGATTCCGGCGTACCAGGTGAACGCGATCCTGCCGCCTGACGTGCGGGTCCTGTCCAGCACCGCGACGGCGGACGGGTTCGACGCCCGCCGGCACGCCCTGGCACGCGCGTACGAGTACCGGATCCTCACGCGGCGGGCGGCCAGCGCCCTCGGACATCGCCACCAGCTGCACCTCTCGCGGCCGCTGGACGAGGATGCGCTGGCGGCCTGCGCCGACGTCCTGGCCGGGACGCACGACTTCACCGCGTTCACGCCGACCGAGACCGACCACGTCCGCTTCCGGCGCGACATCCACCGTGCGGCCTGGACGCGTGACGGAGACCTGCTGCAGTTCGCGGTCGAAGGCGACGCGTTCATGCGCAACATGGTGCGCGCGCTCGTGGGGACCATGCTCGACGTGGGGCGGGGGAAGCGGTCGGTCGAATCGTTCGCCACCCTGCTCGAGGGCGCTCCGCGGTCCGCGGCCGGCATGACCGCGCCGCCGCACGGGCTGACGCTGGTGGGGGTCCGGTATCCGGAGCCGCCGCGTCCGGGATCGGGCGGGGCGTCGACGGTCGGCTGAAGCCGCCGCGATGGGCCGTGCCGGCCGGGTGAGGCCGGCCGGGTGAGGCCGGCTCGCGGGCCGGGCGGCGATTCCGCGGAATCGGCCGGGTGTGGCCGGCTCGCGGGCCAGGCCGATTCCGCGGAATCGGCCGTCGGGCCCCGCGGCCGTCGGCCCTGCTGGCCGGGAACGACGGCCTAGAGCGACGGCTGATCCTCGAGTGCGAGTGTGTTCAGCGTTCCGGCGGGCGGACGTCGACCCAGCCGCGGTGCTGCTCCAGCTGCGCGGCGAGCGTGATGAGGGTCTCCTCGTCGTGGCTGCGGCCGAGCAGCTGCGCCCCCAGCGGGACCCCGGTGGCGTCGAGACCCGCCGGGACGTTGATCCCGGGCCAGCCGACCACGTTCCACGGGAACGCGAACGGGCACGCGGCCTCGGACGCGGTCTCGGTCGTCCACCAGCCCTTGCCGTCGAGCTGCCCGACGCGCAGCGCCGGCTCCGCGGTCGTCGGCGCCAGCAGCACGTCGACGCGGTCGTACACGCGTGCCATCCGGTCGGCGAGGAAGCGCTCTGCCTTGACGGCGCCGGCGACCAGCGGGCCGCCGAGCAGCGCTCCGAGGCGGGCGTTGGTCCGCGTTCGCGGTTCCACCACGGCGCTCGGCCCGTACTCCCGCAGCAGTCCGGTGACCCCGTTCATCCCGCGGGGCACGAGTAGCGCCCCGGCGAGGGCGTGGTCCGGCTCGGCGTCGATGACCATGTGCCCGAGCGCGCGGAGGTCTTCCGCGAGGGCGTTCACGGCGTCCCGGACGTCAGGGTGGACGCGATCAGGGACCCCGAACGGTGTGGCCCACGACAGTCCGATCCGCAGCGGGCGCTGCTCGCGCCTCGCCGCTACGGCGAACGGGCCGGCGTCGTCCGTGACGTGCCCACTTAGCACGTCCAGGAGCAGCGCGGCGTCGGCCACCGAACGCGTGAGCGGTCCGTTCACCGCAAGGCCGCGGAAGTGCCGTTGCCCCGGGTTCTCGGGGACGCGCCCGCGCTGCGGCTTGATGCCGACGAGGCCGCACCACGCGGCCGGTATGCGGATGCTGCCGGCGCCGTCCGACCCGACGGCGGCCGGAACGAGCCCGGCTGCCACGGCGGCGGCCGACCCTCCGCTGGAGCCACCGGGCGTACGATCGAGCGCGTACGGGTTGCGGGTGCGCCCGAACGCCGGCGCCTCGGTGAACGGGAACTGCCCGAGCTCGGGGGTGGTGGTCTTGCCGACGATGATCGCGCCCGCGGCGCGCAGGCGACGGACGACCTCGCCGTCGGCCGGCTCTGGCTCGTGCAGGCCGCCGGTCCCGAAGGGCGTCGTCTCGCCGGCAATCGGCATGTCGTCCTTGATCGCGATGGGGACGCCGAGGAGCGGGAGGTGCTCACCGGCGGCGAGACGCGCGTCCGCTGCGTCGGCCTCGGCGCGCGCTGCGTCGGACCGGATGGTCCGGAAGCTGTTCAGCTGCCTGTCCGCCCCGGCGATTCGGGCCAGCGCGGCGTCCACGAGGGAGCGGCTGCTGGCGGCCCCCGACGCCACTGCTGCCGCCGACTCGAGCAGTCCGTCGGCCGGCGGTGCCGGGGTTGGGGTTGCCGGCGTGCGTGTGGACGTAGAAGGGAGTGGACGCGTGCTGAGCGGAGGCATGTGACACCGGATTGGGCTGATTGGGGCGAACGCGTCAGAGGTCGAAGCCTGTCGTTCGCTCGAACGAACGGACACGGTACACTCTGACGATGGCCCCTGCAACACCCCACCGGTCGGACGTCGAGCAGGCGGATGACCGCAGCGGTGCGGGCGTCGGGCGACGCGACCCGGTCGTGCTCGGGGAGGCGCGCCGGAGGCTGCTCGATGCGACGCTCGACGTCGTAGGGACGGAGGGGATAGCCGCCGTGACCAACCGACGGGTGGCCGGCCGCGCCGGCGTCTCACTGGGTTCCCTCACCTACCACTTCACCTCGCAGGCTGAGCTCCTGCGCGAAGCGCTGATTCTCCAGGTCGACCGCGAGGTCGAGCGGATCGAGGCGATCACGGCGCGGATCGGTCAGGCGGGCGTGCCGCTCGAGGCGCTGCTCGCCGAGGCCGAGGGCCTGGTGGCGGAGACCGCCGACGACCCTGCCCAGCTCGCAGAACTCGACCTGCACCTGCACGCCGCCCGCGACATGGATCTGCGCGAGGCGTCGGAGCGCTGCTTCGCGGCGTACGACGCGCTGGCCGCTGCGGCGTTGCGGGCTCTCGGACTTCCTGACGCCGACGCACGGGCGCCGCTCGTGGTCGCGATGTTCAACGGACTTGCGCTGCGACGGTTGGCCCTGCGCTCGCCCGATGCGGGAGGGGTCGCCGAGGCGCTCACGGTCCTGGTCCGCGGCCTGGCCGCGCCGAGCTGACGGCGACCCCGTAGGCGGCGAGGACAGGGGACGGGCTTGGTGAAGGGCTTGGTGACCCCGTTCCGGCGTGGCGGCCGCCGTGATCGGGTCGCGGCGATTCCGCGGAATCGCCGGAGCGTCCCCCGGCGCCGGAGAGATGTGATGCTCGTGGCTGCGGGCGGCCTGGCGCGCGATTCCGATGCAGATCCGTGCTCCGATCCGCACATTGCCCGCTTCCCTTCGATCCGCCATAATGCGAACATGTGTTCGTGTTGATCGAAGCCGGAAAAGAGCGGACGAGCGAGGAGCTGGGCGACGAGATCGCGGCGTTCGCCGCGCACATGAGCGCGGCGATGTGCCGCTGGCTTGCGCTCGTCGCGGAGTTCGACGTGCGTGAAGCCTGGGGCGAGCTCGGGTTCATCTCGTGTGCCCACTGGGTCTCATGGCGCTGCGGCGTGGCGCCGGTGACCGCTCGGGAGTACGTCCGGATCGCCGCGCGCCTGCGCGAGATGCCGCTCACCGAGGCGGCCTTCGCGCGGGGTGAGCTGAGCTACTCCAAGGTTCGCGCCCTGGCCCGGGTCGACGGCGTGGTGCAGGAGGCCGAGCTGGTGGCGATGGCCCGCGAGGCGAGCGCCGCCCAGCTCGAGCGCATCGTCGCGTCGTTCCGCGGGGTCACCCGCGCGGACGCTGACCGCTCCTATTCCTTGCGGACGCTCGACACCTACACCGACGACGATGGCTCCCTGGTCATCCGCGGCCGGCTCCCGGCCGAGATGGGCGCGATCCTGTCGGCCGCGCTCACGCGTGCGGAGGCCGAGCTCGACCGCCGACTGCTGGCTCACGCAGCCGACGGTCAGCGACCACCGGGAAGCGAGGCGGTCGACGGTGAGACCGCGGTACGGCGGGACAGCCCCGGCGACCCGGCCGGGGCCGGATGCTCCGCGCGACGCGCGGATGCTCTGGCGTGGCTGGCGCAGGTCGCGCTCCGCACGTCACCCGACGAGGGCGCGAGTCAGGTGACCAGCGGCGGGGTCGAGGTCATCGTCGAGGTGTCCGCCGAGGCGCTCACCGGCCCCGATGACGGTGAGCTGCACGACGGCGCGAGGCACGCGGAAGTGCAGGGAGGTCCCCCGCTTGCGGTCGCGACCATCCGGCGCCTGTGCTGCGACGCAGGGCTGGTGCCGCTGGTGAGCGATGCCGGTGGCGCTCCGCTGAACGTCGGTCGCCGGACGCGCGCGATCCCGCCGTCGATCCGACGCGCGATGGTGGCGCGCGACCGGTGCTGCCGGTTCCCGGGCTGCGATCGCACGCGCTGGCTGCAGGCACACCACATCGAGCACTGGGCCCGCGGCGGCGAGACGCGCCTAGGGAACCTCGTGCTGCTGTGCCACCACCACCATCAGCTCGTGCACGAGGGCGGGTTCACCCTGACGACGGACGATCGGGAGGGCGGCGGGTACGAGGTGCGCACGCCACACGGGCACCGTTTGGAGCAGGTCCCTGGGCATCCGGTCGTTTCGCACGACATGTCTCCGGTGTCCGCGTCGGGCGCAAGGTGGACCGTGGCGGCCGACGCCGCGTCGGCTTCGGACGCGGCACGCGACACCGGTGGCAGGGCCGAAGACACCGAGCCGTCGTCGCCCGGGCCGATGTCGCTGTTCCCTGGCTCGGCCGGCGCGCCGTGGGACCTCGGGTACGCCGTCGACGCCCTGCTCGACTGGACCTCCCCGACTATCCTGGCCGGGTGTCCATGAGGGTCCTGCTCACCAACGACGACGGCGTGGACGCGGAGGGCCTCCAGGTGCTGCGGCGCGCGCTCGCAGCGGTGCCCGGGATCGATCTGCAGGTCATCGCGCCAGACGGAAATCGGTCGGCGATCGGGCGTGGGATCACGACGCGGCGGGCGTTGATGGTGCAGCGCGTGCGGTTCGACGACGGCTCGGACGGCTATGCGACCGACGGCACTCCCGTCGACTGCGTCCGGCTCGCTGCGCTGGGCCTGATCGACGGCTGGACGCCGGACCTGGTCGTCGCCGGCATCAACCACGGGTCGAACCTGGGCGACGATGTGACCTACTCAGGGACGGTGGCCGCGGCCATGGAGGGCCTGATGCTCGGGCTGCCCGCGGTCGCGGTGTCGCAGCAGTCGGATGCCCGCGAGATGGACTTCCGGCAAGGGGACAGCTTCGGGTTCGACCTGGCCGCCCGCTTCACGGTGCGCCTCATCGAGCAGCTCGAGCACATGCCGCTGCCGCCGTCCACGCTGCTCAACGTGAACGTGCCGGCCGGCGACCCGTCGGGGGTCGAGGTCGCGCGGCTGGGCCGCCGGATCTATCGCGACCGCCTGGACCCGCAGGCCTCGGACTCGCCGGTCACAGCCGAGCGAGCGGGGGCATCCGACCCGCCGCAGAGCTACTTCATCTACGGGGCGGAGCCCGGCTTCGAGGACGATCCCGGGACCGATCTCAACGCGGTGCACGAGGGCCGGATCGCGGTCACGCCGGTCCACCTCGACCTCACCCACCATCAGAGCCTCGGCGTGCTCGGCGCCTCGGGGCTCGATCGGCTGCTGGCATGACCGAGACCGCCGCGGACCGCGTCCTGCGCCTGCGGGCCGAGCTCGAGCACCACGGACGGCGCTACTACGTCGACGACGACCCTGAGATCGACGACGAGGCCTATGACCTGCTGCTCGACGAGCTGCGCGGGTTGGAGGAGCAGCACCCGGAGCTGGCGACCCCGGACTCGCCGACGCAGCTGACCGGCGGCGTGCCGGTCAGCTCGCTCGAGAAGGTGGAGCACCTGCAGCCGATGCTGTCGCTCGCGAACGCACGCAGCGAGGACGAGCTGCGGGCCTGGGTGGTGCGCATGCGCAGTCACCTCGCCCGTGAAGGGATTGAGGACCCGATCTTCCGCTTCGTGTGCGAGCCGAAGGTGGATGGCCTCGCGATGTCGCTGGTGTACCGCGACGGCGTCCTGGCACGCGGTGCGACACGGGGCGATGGCACGGTGGGCGAGGACGTCACGCACAATCTGAGGACCATCGGCGCGATTCCGCGGAAGCTCGGCGGGACCGGGGTGCCGCCGGCGCTCGTCGAGGTGCGCGGGGAGGTCTACATGTCGCTTCCGGACTTCGCCGCGCTTAACGAGCGCCGTGCCCGGACGGGGCAGTCGACGTTCATGAACCCCCGGAACAGTGCTGCCGGGACGGTCCGGCAGCTGGACCCGCGGTTGGCTGCCGAACGGCCGCTGTCCTTCTGGGCCTACGGGATCGGCGTCACCGAGGGCGTGACGTTCACGAGCCACCACGACGGGCTCACGTGGCTGCGGCAGCAGGGGTTCCCGGTGAACGACGACATCGTCGCGCTCGACGACGAGGACGCGGTGGTCGCCCAGTGCCTGGCGTGGCAGGAGCGGCGGGCAGGCCTGGACTTCGAAATCGACGGTGTGGTGGTGAAGGTCGACGACCTCGAGCTGCAGCGGCGTCTCGGAGTGGTCGGCCGGGATCCGCGGTGGGCGATCGCGTGGAAGTTCCCGCCGACGATCAAGGTCACCACGCTGAAGCACATCATGTGGAACGTCGGCAAGTTCGGTGACCTGCACCCGTTCGCCGCGCTCGAGCCGGTGAACGTCGGCGGGGTCACCGTCAAGCTCGCGACGCTGCACAACGAGGAGGACCTCGCGCGGAAGGATGTCCGACCCGGTGACGAGGTGCTCGTCCTGCGCGCGGGCGACGTGATTCCGCAGGTGCTGTCGCCTGCGCCACACGCGGTCGAGCGACCGGACCGTGCCGCGGCGCCGCGCCCGCCGGCGCTGTGCCCCAGCTGCGAGACCCCGACGGTCAAACCGGAGGGCAGCGTCTTCACCCGTTGCCCGAACCGGCTGTGTCCCGCGCGGCAGTGGCAACTGCTCAAGCACTTCGTGAGCCGCGGTGCGATGGACGTGGACGGGCTCGGCGAGACGCAGGTGTCGCGGCTGATGCGGGAAGGCCTCGTGCGGACCGCCGGCGACTTCTACCGGCTCAGCGTCGACGCGTTGACGGCGATCGACGGGTTCGGGCAGGTCAGCGCCGAACGCCTGGTCGCCGCGATCCAGGCGTCGAAGGAGCGGCCCTTCGCACGCGTCCTGTTCGCCGTCGGGCTCGAGGAGGTCGGGTTCGTGACAGGGCGGAGCCTCGCGCAGCACCTGCGGACCGTCGACGCGCTGCTCGCCGCCACGCCTGAGCAGGTCGCTCAGACCCCGGGGGTCGGACCGATCATGGCCGAGCGGATCGTGGCGCAGCTCGCGGACCCCCAGATGCGGGCGCTGCTCGAGGATCTGCGCGGACTTGGGCTCCGGCTGCACGAGGATGGGCTGCCGCCGGGGGAGGGGCCGCTGGCCGGGCTCACGCTGGTGCTGACCGGCACGCTCCCGACGCTCACGCGGGAGAGCGCCACCGAGCGCCTGGTCGGACAGGGCGCCAAGGTGACGTCGTCGGTCTCCAAGCGGACGAGCTACCTCGTGGCGGGCGATGCCGCGGGAGCGAGCAAGCTCGAGAAGGCCGACCGGCTCGGCGTCGCGGTGGTGGACGAGGCGGTGCTGCTCGACCTGCTCGAGCACGGGCCGCCCGTCGGCCCCGGAGATCCCGCCGCCGACCCGGCCGACCCCGCCGCCGACCCGGCCGACCCCGCCGCCGACCCGGCCGACCCCGCCGACGCCGCTGAGCCCGTCGACCCGACGGGGGCCGGGTAGCTCGGTCTGGCTATCTCCTGATCCGGAGCGGTGCGGAGTCGCCGGCCGCGAGGCCGCGGGAGTCCGGCTTCACGTGGACCAGGTAGCGGCCGGGCCTGGTCTTGAGGGTCATCGTGTAGCGGGCGAAGACGGTGCCGGCGATCGGCCGGGCGCGGACGCTCTTCACGACCAGCTTGCTGTCGTTCGGGAGGATCCGGCGCAGGGTGACGGCGCCGGTGCCGCGCGGGCGGATCACGCCGCTGATGCGCACCCGGCCACCGCGGACCCGCCTCAGGGTGGCCGTGACCCGCGGGACCACGGTGACCCGGAGGGTCCTGCTGGCGATCGTGAGGCCGGCGACCGTCGTGCTTCCGCGGTATCGCGTGGTCCGCAGCGGGACGACCTGGGTCGTGGCGACGCCGCTCGCGTTCGTGCGGATCCCCGGGGCGAAGACGGCGTACGGCGCGCCGAACGGGAACGGGGACGCAAACAGGTTCAGGGCGACGTTGCCCGACCCGGTGCCGGCGAGGGCCGCGGTGAGCGTCGCCGCTTGGCCGTAGACCACGCGCGCGGGCCTGGCGGCCAGGGTGAGGCTGTTCGGGACGCGGGCGGTCTTGAACGTGCGGTCCTTGCCGAAGACCGTCCCGGCGTCGCTGACGGCCACGAGCCGGTAGTGGTAGGTGGTGACCGGGTTCAGGCCGGCGACCGGCACCCTGACCGCCACCGCGCTCCCGCCGGAACCCGCGCTCACCGTCGGCGTCTGCGCGCCGTACTTGTTCGTCTGCCCGATCTGGACGAACGCGCTGGTGGGCCGGCCGTTCGGATCGACCTTGCCGTTGACCGTCGCGGTGGACGCCGTGAGGTCGCTCACCGTGCCCGTCGACACCCCGGGCTTCGTGAAGCTGCCGGTCTTGAAGGTCCGGCTGGCGCCGTTGGTGGTGCCGGTGGCGTTGGTGGCCCGCGCGCGGTAGTGGTACGTGGTGTTCGGCGCCAGGCCGGTCAGGGTGGCCTTGAGGGTCACGCCGAGCGAGCCGGCGCCCGCGCTCTGCGATGGCGTGCTGGCCCCGTAGGCCGTCGACGTGCCGTAGTCGAAGACGACGTCGGTCTGCTGCCCGTTCGGATCGATCGACGCGCCGACCGTCGCCCCGCTGTTGGTGACCGCGCTCGCGGCCTGGCTGGTGACGCTCGGCTTCGCCGGCGCCGCGGGGGTGGTGAACGTCCGGTCAGGACCGGCTGCCGTGCCGCCGCTGTTGGAAGCAGCGAGGCGGTAGTGGTACGTCGTCGAGGGCTTCAGCCCGGTCAGGGTCGCCTCGACGGCGGCCGCGGCCGTCCCGTCGCCCGCGCTCTTCGCCGCGGTGCTGGTGCCATAGGCCGTGGAGGTGCCGTAATCGAAGGCGACGGTCGTCGCCAGCCCGTTCGGGTTCACGGTGCCGGCGAGCTTCGCCCCGGTCGGCGTGACGGCGGTGGCGGCGCCCGTGACCGGAACGGGTGGGCCCGCCGCGAGCGCGACGGTCGCGATCGTGCCGAGCGCGGCCAGGAGGACCAGGCCCATCAGCGTCCGCAGGCGGGTCATGGCTTGTAGCTCACGATCGCCGGGACCATCCGGTCCTCCACGGCCTTGGCGGACAGGGCGTCCATGTTGTTCTCCAGGAACGAGAACGCGACGATGCGGTCGGTCACGGTGCGGCAATAGCCCGAGAGCGCGCTGACGCCGCGCAGCGTGCCGGTCTTCGCCTGGCAGCGCCCGTCGGCGGCCGTGCCGCGCATGCGGCCGGCCAGCGTCCCGATCCGGCCCGGCACGGCGAGCGACCCGATGAACTCCTCGCTGACCGCCGACTCCCTCATGGCCTTCAGGAAGGTGACGATCTGCCGCGGGCTGGCCTTGTCCTTCCGCGAGAGGCCGCTCCCGTCGACGATCTTGGGCTGGACGCCGAGCGTCTTCAGCTGCGCGCCGGCGACCTTGACCCCGGCCGCTGTGGTCCCCGCGCTGCCGTGGTGCGCGCCGAGACCCTTCAGGAGCATCTCGGCGTAGAAGTTGTCCGACGGCTGGTTGGTGGTCGCGGCGAGCACCGACATCGGCGGCGACACCGCGGTGCCGAGCGTGCTGCCCGGCCCGCCGGGGGCCTTGTCGACGTCGCCGGCGCGCGGCGCCTTCCTCACCTTGACCTTCAGCTGCTTCAGGAAGAACTCGAGGCGCGTGGCGGCGACCGTCGCCGGGCCGCCCGGTGAGGCGCGACCGTGGCCCCAGGTGAGGCCGCCGAGCTGGCCGCCGAGGTCGTCGTCCGGGGCGAAGCCCGAGTCGGGGCCGCCACGACGGGTGTCGAAGATCGTCTCGTCGCCGACGATCCCGCCCTTGATCGACGTGACCTTCCCCTTGGTCACGATCGTCCGCGCGAGCGCCTTGAGCGCGACGTCGTTCAGGCTCGGGTCGCCCGCCCCGACGAGGTACAGGTCGCCGTCGAGCACGCCGTCCTCGACGGTGCTGTCGGCACCGATTCGCGCGTCCGTCTTCAGGGTCCCGTCGGCGCCGAACTGCAGCAGCGCGGCGGCCGTGGTGAAGAGCTTCTCGTTCGACGCGGGCGACAGCACCTTGTCGGCGCGCCGGGAGAACAGGGTCCGCCCGTTGGTGAGGTCCACGATGAGCGCCCCGGACGCCGAGCCGAGCTTCTTGTGCTCGGCGTCGAGCTTCCCGCGTAGCTCCTTCAGGTTGCGTGCGTCGGCGGGACCGGCACCGGCTGCGGAGCCGGCCAGGACGGCGGCAGCTGCGAGACACGACAGGACACGGCCGGCGGGCCGGCGGACAGGCGAGGACATTGGCATGCAGACTAGGCAACACGCCCGACGCCGCCGGGTAGCGGCGACGCGCCCCGACGCGCCACTCGTCGCCGGGAACCGGTCGGCGTAGACTCACGAGCCGAATGGGCAAGGTCGTCAAGCTCGACCCCGGGGAGGGGCGCGAAAAGACCGCCGCGGCGCGCCGCGGGGCAGCCGCGCGCCGCCGCAAGCGCCGTTCGAAGACCGCGCTCGTCCTCGGCGGCGGAGGGTTCACGGGCGGGGTGTACGAGATCGGGGCGCTCCGGGCGCTCGACCTGCTGTCCGTCAACCGGACCGTCAACCAGTACGACGTCTACGTCGGGACGTCATCCGGCGCGCTGATCGCCTCGATGGCGGCCAACGGCGTCACGCCCGAGGAGATGATGCGGGTCGTGAACCGACAGGTCCCGACGCCGTTCCGCGACATCGACCTCGGCCAGCTGCTGCGCCCGAACGTCCGCGAGTTCGCCAAGACCGGCGCGCTGCTGCCGTGGCGGCTGCTGTCGCTCGCGCGGGAGCTCGGCCCGCGGATCGGGTCCGTGACGGCGGTCGACGTCGTCATCGGCCTCGCCAGCACGCTGCCGAGCGGGCTCTACTCGGGGTCCGGCATCGAGCAGTACGTCCGGTCCGTCCTCAGCGACCCCGACCGCACCGACGACTTCCGCGCCCTGGAGCGCGAGCTCTACCTGCCGACGACCGACCTCGACACCTGCGAGCGGATCATCCTGGGCAGCGAGGGCTGGGACGACATCCCGATCTCCACCGCGGTGCGCGCGTCGACGGCGATGCCGATGATCTACAAGCCCGCCAAGATCCGGGACCGGCACCTGGTCGACGGCGGCATCGTGTCGACGACGAACATCGACGTCGCCGTCGAGGCCGGAGCGAAGCTGATCGTCGTCATCAACCCGCTCGTGCCGTACGTGAACGACTTCACGCGGACCGTGCCGACGCTCTTCGGCGCCCGCCCGCGGCACGTCAGCGACTTCGGCTTCGCCCAGATCGGCTACCAGGCGTACAAGCTGCTGGCGTACCAGCGGCTGCACGAGATGTCGCGGCAGTGGGAGGCGCGATACCCGGGGGTCGACATCATCCTCATCGAGCCGGAGCCCGACGACGAGCTGATGTTCCAGACGTCGATGCTCAACACGGGAGCGCGGACGGACATCGCCCGGCACGGGTTCCAGTCGGTGACCCTGAAGCTGACCGAGGACTACGACCGCTTCGCCGCCATCTGCGAGCGGCACGGCATCGAGATCTCCGCAACCCGCGTGCGCAAGGTCGTGCAGCACTTCGGCGGGGCGGAACCCGAGCGCACGCGCGCCTGGCGGAAGATCCTCGAGCAGACGACCGGGGCGCTGCTGCGGCAGTCCTCCGGCCCCGCCGACTGAACCGCCGCCCCCTTCCGTAGACGGGGTTCGTCAGTCCCCGCGGGCGAGCTCGGCCGCGCGCAGGACCCGGAGCGCCAGGTCCTCGCGGTGGGGGACGGTCAGCCGGACGTGGTCCTCGTCGCCGAGCGGACCGCCGGGGGCGACGACGATCCCGAGCCGCTGCAGCGCGCCGGCGAGCTGCCCGCCGGACAGGCTGCCGCGGGCGGAGACCCAGAGGACGTTCGCCTCGCTCGGGGCGACCGAGTAGCCGAGGCCACGCAGCCCGTCGCCGAGCTGCCCGCGGACTGCCGCCACCTGGGCACCGTGTCGCCGCGCCATGTCCGGGTATCCGCGCAGCGCCTCGAGCGCGCCGGCCTGCGCGAGCTCGTCCAGGCCGAGCTCCGGCCGCAGACCGTCGAGCAGCGGCTCCGCCCCGGCGGCACCGATCGCGTAGCCCACGCGCAGGCCGGCGAGCCCCCAGGCCTTCGAGAACGTCCGGAAGAGCAGCAGCCGCGGGTGCGCGTCGAGCAGCGCGACGGTGTCGTCGACCGCCTCGGCGGTGCAGAAGTCGCGCAGCGCCTCGTCGAGCAGGACGACGACACGCTCGGGCAACGCACCGAGCAGGCGGCGCAGCTCGGCGGTCGGGAGCAGCGCGCCGGTGGGGTCGTTCGGGTTGCACAGCGCCACCAGGCGCGTCCGCGAGGTGACCGCGGCAAGGACGGAGTCGACGTCGAATCCGGCCACCGGCACCGCGACGGCACGCGCGCGGCGGGCCATCAGCGGGTAGAGGCCGTACGACGGCCACGGGGTGATCAGCTCGTCGGTCGGTCCTTCGACCAGCGCCTGGGTGGCCGCACCCAGCAGGTGGGCCGCGCCGCCGCCGACCACCACACGCGCGGCGTCCACGCCGTGCCGGGCCGCAAGCTCGTCGCGCAGCGTCGCCGCGTCCCGCTCGACGTACCGGTGCAGGCCCCGGCGCGCCGCGAAGGTGATCGCGCCGACGACGTCGGCGGGCGGGACCTCGGGCCACGTGGTCCGCGCGAGGTCGAGTGGCTCGACGCGGGCGAGCTCGCGCGCCCGGCGTTCGCGCGCGACGGTGCGCTTGCCGACGTTGACCTCTTCCTCGGTCAGCGCCTCGAACTGGCGATAGCGGTCCAGGAGCCCCACGGCGACCGGCGTCAGGCCTGACCCGACACGGCCATCGACCCGAGCCCGCCGATGAGCAGCAGCCAGAGGAGGAACGCCGACCCGCCGACCACGGCGCAGACGCCGAAGATCACGCCGAGGACGCCCTCGCGCTGGTCGTGGCCCGCCGCCCGGCGCACCAGGACCCAGGCGTGGTCGAGGCGCTTGAGGAACGCCAGCCCCGCGAACAGGACCGCCAGCAGGACGGCGAACCCGACGAAGATGCCCAGCGACACGCTGCCCGCGTGGTACTGGACCTGCGAGGCCACCCACAGCGACCCGGCCGGGATCGGTCCCCAGAACAGCAGGTTCAGCGCCACCTGCAGCGTGAGCAGCACCCCCGCGATGACGCCGTCGACCCGCCGCCGCGCACGCGTGCCGACGTCGGGGAGGTCGCGGTACTGCACCGGGGCCGTCCCGGGACGCCGCCCGACGAACAGGCCGCCGTTGTCGGTCGGGTCGGTACGCACTCCTCGCAGGTTAGCCGTGAACACCCGCGTTCAGCCGCACCTGCCGCGTATTCGCCCACGCGCGCACCAGCACCTTCGCACCCGGCGCCGAGCGCGGCTCCCGACGAGCCTTACGTCTCGTACAGGGCATCGAACCGCGCCGCGTACTTCTCGGCAACCACGGCCCGCTTGACCTTCATCGTCGGCGTGAGCTCGCCGCCTTCCTGCGTGAGGTCGTGCTCGAGCAGGGTGAACCGCTTGACGCGCTCGACCGGCGCGTAGTTCGCGTTGGCGCGGTCGACGACCTCCTGGATGAGCGCGCGCACGCGCGGATCCGACGCCAGCGCCGCGACCGAGGTGTCCTGGATGCCCTCGGCCTTCGCCCACGGGACGATCTCCTCCTCGTCGAGCGTGATGAGGACCACCGGGTACGGGCGCCGGTCGCCGTGCATCACCGCCTGCGAGACCCAGCGCGTCTGCTTGAGGTCGTTCTCGAGGTTCGCGGGCGTGATGTTCTTTCCGCCCGCGGTGATGATGATGTCCTTCTTGCGGCCCGTGATGAAGAGGTAGCCGTCCTCGTCGAGCCGGCCGATGTCGCCGGTGTGCAGCCAGCCGTCCACGATCGTGCCGAACGACGCCTCGGCGTTGCCGTGGTAGCCGGCGAAGACGTTGCCGCCGCGGATCAGGATCTCGCCGTCCTCCTCGGCGATCCGGACGTCGACGCCCGGCAGCGCGCGGCCGACCGAGCCGAACCGGTGATGCTCGCGTGTGGACGTCGTCGCGACGGTGGCGGTCTCCGTCATCCCGTACCCCTCGAGGACCGGGACGCCGCAGGCGTAGAAGAACTCGAGGATGTTCCTGCTGATCGGGGCGGCCCCGGTGACCGCCTCCTCGACCCGGCCGCCGAACGCGGCCCGCACCTTGCTGAACAGCTGCAGGTCGGCCGCGTCGAACTGCGCCTGCAGCTCGCTGGGGACAGGATCGCCCGCCGCCTGCAGCGCACGGACCTTCAGGCCGATCTGGGTCGCACCCGCGATCAGCTCCGGCGGCGCCGCCGCGGTCACCCGCGTGTAGAGCTTCTCGAAGATCCGCGGGACCGAGGGCAGGTACGTCGGCTGGACCTCGCTGAGCTCGGCGATGACCTGCTGCGGGTCACGTCCCCAGTACGCGAGGCAGGCGCCGCTGTCGAAGCACGCGAGCTGCAGCAGCAGCGCGTACGAGTGGGCCAGCGGGAGGAACAGGTAGACGACGTCGTCCCCCCGCGACAGCAGCCCGCGCGAGGCGACCATGTCGAGCACGGTGCGGTAGTTGGCGTGGGTGAGCACGCAGCCCTTCGGGGGCCCGGTCGTCCCCGACGTGTAGATGAACTTCAGGGGCAGCTCGGGCGGAACGGCCTCGGTGCGGGCTCGGAGCACGGCCTCGTCGACGCCGCGGCCACGCTCGCGCAGGACCGCGAGCGGGATGGCCCCCGCGGCGTCGGTCTCCGGCGAGGGCTCCATCACCACGATGTGCTCGAGGGCCGGCAGCTCGGCGCGGACGGCCACGATCTTGGCCACCTGCTCGGCGTCCTCGCAGATGATCGCGCGCGCGGCGGAGTCGCCGGCGACCCACTGGCACTCGGCCGGCGAGTTCGTCTGGTAGACCGGGACGACCGTGATGCCCGCGGTCACCGCGCCGAAGTCGCAGTAGCTCCACTCGGGGCGCGTGTTCGCGAGCAGGCACAGGCGGTCGCCCTGCTGCAGGCCGAGGTCGATCAGGCCGCGGCCGATCTCCGACACGATCCGCCCGACCTCGTCGAACGTCACGTCGTGCCAGGCGCCGCCGGACTTGTACCTGACCGCGACCCGCCCGGCGAACTGCTCGGCTGCGCGCGGCAGCAGGTCGGCGATCGTCGTGGACGTGGTCTTCGATGCCTCCATGGAGCGATCCTAAGCCGCTCGGGACACCCGCGCGCGGGAACCGGCGTGGGCGGGGTCTCCGGTCAGATGGGGTTCGGGACGTCGACGAACTCGTGCTCGACGCCGTGCCGCTCGGCCAGGAGCTCGCCGAGCCGCCGCACGCCGAACCGCTCGGTCGCGTGGTGGCCTGCCGCGATGAACGTGATGCCGTAGTCGCGTGCGACCGCCATGATCCGCTCCGACGGCTCTCCGGTCAGGAACGCGTCCAGGCCGGCGTCGAGCGCGTCGTGGATGTGGTCGGCCGCGGCCCCGGACACGATGCCGATGCGGCGGACGGGATCGGGGCCGTCGAGGAACGCGAGTGGCTCCCGGCCTGCGGTGGCCGTCCGGACGCGGTCGACGAGCTCGGCGCGGCTGATCCCGTCCCCTGAGAAGGTGGCGGCGACCCCGATCGGGCTGCCCTTGTATTCGGCGAACGGGACCCAGGACTCCGCGCCGAGCGCCGCGGCCAGCAGCGCGTTGTTGCCGTGCTCCTGATGGCCGTCGAGCGGCAGGTGGTAGGCCGCGAGGGCGATGTCGTGGTCGAACAGCAGTCGCAGCCGCCGGACCGCCACGCGATCCAGCGCCCGCGGGCCGCTGTTCCAGAACAGCCCGTGGTGGACGAGCACCAGGTCGGCGCCCCGCTGCGCTGCGGCCTCGAACAGCTCCGCGTGGGCCGAGACGCCGGTGATGACGCGCGTGACGTGCTCCGGCCCCGGGACCTGGAGGCCGTTGGGGCAGTAGTCCCTGTAGCCACCGGGCTTCAGCAGCCCGTCAAGGGTGTTTATGAGTGTGTCGATCGGTGGCATAGAAGTGTGTTGAAAAACGTCTCAGTACGGACGGAAAGCCTTGCGGAGGACGGAGCGCCGACGGTATGGTCCCCATTCCAAGCGCCGGGGCCATGAGGGCTGAGGGGCAGGGATCGGGGAATGACACCAACCGCCACGGCCACGCTGCGCAGTCTCGCACCGACGCGAGCCTGCGGTGACGACACCTCCGACGACGAGCTCGTCGCCGCGCTCCGCACCGGCGACGACCGGGCGTTCGAGCAGCTGTACCAGCGGTACCACCGGCGTGTGGCCGCGTACGTCTACGGCATGGTGCGCGACCACGGCCGTGCCGAGGACATCAGCCAGGAGGTCTTCATCTCGGCGCTCCGCCGGATGCGCGAGACCGATCGGCCGATCGCGTTCAAGCCGTGGATCTACGAGATCGCGAAGAACGCGTGCATCGACCACTTCCGGCGCTCGCGCCGCGGCGAGGAGGTCTCCTACGACGCCGGCGAGGGCGATGGCGGCGCCGACTACGGCCGCGTGCTGGCCTCGGTCCGCACCCCGGACACCGTCGTCGACGAGAAGCAGGCGATCGACAACCTCTGCGGCGCCTTCGGCGGCCTGAGCGAGACCCACCACCAGATCCTCGTGATGCGCGAGCTCGAGGGCCTGAGCTACCGCCAGATCGGCGAGCAGCTCGGCATGAGCCGCCCGGCCGTCGAGTCGACGCTGTTCCGCGCCCGTCGCCGGCTGGCCGAGGAGTACCAGGAGCTCGTCAGCGGCGAGCGCTGCCGTCGCGTGCAGGGCATCATCGCCGGCGCCGGCGAGATCACGCCCGGGATCCGCGACCGGCGGCGCCTCGCCGTCCACATCTCGCACTGCCAGCCCTGCCGCCGGACCGCTCTGGCCGCCGGCCTCGAGGTCAAGGCGCGGACGGTGACCCGTGCCCGGGTCGCTGCTTTCCTGCCGCTGCCGGCCTTCCTGCGGCGGCGCGGGACCGCCGATCTCCCCGTCGCACCCGGGGGCGGCCACGGGTCGTCCGCTGCGCAGTGGGCGGTGCAGCTGTCGTCCTCGCTGGACCCTGCCCTCGCCGGCTGGGTGAAGGCGGCCGCAGCCGCCGCGACGGTCGCCGCCGTCGGCGTGGGGGCCGGCCACAGCCTCGACCGCCCCGACCGCGCTCCGTCCGCCCGGTCCAGCGCCGGCGCGGTCGAGCGGCCCGCACCCGCGTCGTCCGCGCGCCGGGCCGCGAGCAAGCCCGTCCTGCTCCCCGTCGCCACCGCGCTCGTCGCGCCGGCGGTCGTCGCCGCACCGGTCGTACGCCGCGTCGAGGAGCAGCTCACGGTGTCGAAGGGACCGGTCGCGCACCGCATCGGGTTCCCGCCGGGCGGTGGCACGCCGCCGGCGCCGGCGCCCGCGGCCGCGAAGCCCACGGCGGCCGCCGCGCCGGCCGCCGCCGCGCTGCCCGAGTCGGCCAAGCAGATCCTCGAGCCGCTGAGCAGGACGCCCGGCCGGCCCGCGGCCACGCTCCCGTTGCCCGCCGTTCCGGTCACGGCCGCCGTTCAGCGGGTCGAGGATGCGTTGTCCGAGCTCGGCGGGCAGGTCGAAGGCGCCGCGGCGACCGCGACCGCTGCCGTCACGGGCGCGAGCGGTATCGTCGCGGGTGATTGACCCCCTCCGGACCCCCTGATCCTGGCCACGACCTGCCGGCCGACGCGTTCCTCGAGTCGCTCACCGACACGAGCCTGTACTCGATCGGCGCGTACTTCTGCGACCGCCATCCCGAGCTGATGGACGACGTGATCGGCCAGGCGGAGGACATCGAGCGGCTCGGCCTGCAGCGCTGGGCCCAGCACGAGGAAGTCGGCATGGACACGGCGTTCCAGACGCTCATCACCGGGCTGGCAGTGCGGTACTTCAAGGCCGTCGCCGGCGCCGGCCGCTGATCGCACGCGCCACGCACCGGGGCCACGCGTCGCCGCGGCCGCGAACCTGAGATACTTCGTCGGCCTCATCGGGGCGTGGCGCAGCCTGGTAGCGCGCGCCGTTCGGGTCGGCGAGGTCGGAGGTTCAAATCCTCTCGCCCCGACTAGAGCAGCAGGACCGCGGTCGACGACCCAGCCGCGGGAAGCAACAGAAGCCCCGCCCGCCGCGGGGCTTCTTTGCGTCCGGGGCCGTCCCGTGACCAGAGCGGCACCGCTTCTGGCGTGAGTGCGGCGCCCGGGTGCAGCGGGGGCCACAGGTGTGACGGGTACGACCGGAGCGACAGGCGCGGTCAGCCGAGTCGCCCGGCTCGGGCAACGCCTAGCTGTCGGTGACTGGGGGAGTCCCGTTCCGGGGTGCAGCGGGAGGTACCTCCGGGTCCGGCGTCTCGGCCGGCGACTCGCCCGGCGCGGCCGGCGGCTCGGGCTCGACGGACAGCGTCGACAGCTCCGCTTCGTCCTCTGCTCCTGCCGGGACGGCCGCCTCGGTCGCGTCAAGCTTCGCCCGCAGGGCCTCGGTCGCCACGTGCAGGTCCCGGACGAGCTCCCCGAGCGGGCGCGGGTCGGGGACGGCTTCGGGCTCCTCGCCCTTGCGGGCGGCGTTGAACTCGCGCATGAAGCCGCGCGGCCCGGCCTCCAGGCGCGTCCGGACCGCGCCCAGGGCGGCCTTCAGGTTGTCCCATTCCGTCCTCGCTGCCTCCTGGCCGTCCGGCCCGAGCGCCTTCCAGCGCGCGTCGAGGTCCCGGGCGGTGTTGACCCGCGCGTTGGCGGTCCGGGCGAGGTTGGCGAGCTGGAGATATCCCATGACGCAGGCGCCCCGGACCGGCGGGCCCGGGCAGGGGAAGGGTAGTCGGGCGCGCGGCAGGGTGCCGCCGCAACCCATGCGTGGCGGCCAGGGCGTCTGCGCCGCCGTACCTCAGCCGGCCCGGGCCGCTCCGACCAGGCGCCGCAGGACGACCACGCCGCCCCAAGGGGTCCCGAGGTTCAGGTCGAGGTCGTCGACGTGCGCGCGCATGAGCTCGATCCCGCGCCCGCGGTCCGGGTCCCCCGGCGGTAGGCCGCGGCCGCCGACGTCGCGGATGCGGATCGTCACGTCGTCGGCGCCGCGGGCGAAGTCGACCAGGACGGGCCGGGGAGCGAAGTCGTGCCCGTGTTCGATGGCGTTCTGCCACGCCTCGTTGGCGGCGAGCACGAGGCCGACGCTGTCCTCCGCGTCGACCCCGACCTCGTGGAGCCAGCGGCGCAGCAGCCGGCGAGCGGCCGCGACGCCGTTCGGCTCCGGCAGCAGCGTGAGCGAGACCTCCAGGCCCAGGCGCGGTGCCGCCCGCGCGCACAGGACCGTCACGTCGTCCCCGGCGGCGGTCCCGCACGCGTCGAGGATGCGGCCGCGCGTCGTCTCGATGTCCGGCGCCTGGCCGAGGGCGCCCAGCAGCCGAGCGAGCCCGGTCTCGATCCCCTCGCTGCGGCGCTCGACGAGGCCATCGGTGTAGAGGACGAGGACGGCGTCCGCCGGGAACGCGACGACGACCTCTTCGGCGTCGCACACGTCGACGACGCCGAGCGCCGGGCAGCTGCCGTCCACGAGCCGCGGCTGGGCGCCCGGAACCGCGATGGCCGCCGGCGGATGCCCGGCGTTGACGATCCGGACGACGTTGCGGTCGGGTTCGACCACCGCATAGATCAGCGTGGTCATGTCGTCGGGAGCCAGGACCTGGTGGAACGCGTTCAGCCGTTCCACGACCTCGGTCGGCGGATGGCCCTCGAGCGCGTACGCGCGGGCGACGCTGCGCAGCTGGCCCATCCGGGAGGCCGCGTCGACCCCGCGGCCGGACACGTCCCCGACGAGCAGACCAATCCGGCCGCCGGGCAGGGTGAAGGTGTCGAACCAGTCGCCGCCGACCTGGGTGCCCTCGCCGCCGGCCTCGAAGTGCGTGGCGATCGCCAGGCCGGGGGTGACCGGCAGCTCGGCCGGCAGCAGCGCCTGCTGGAGCGTCGAGGCGATCTCGTGCTCGCGCTCGTACAGCGCCTCGGCCTTGACGCGGGCGGCCTGCTCGCCGGCGAGCGCGAGCCGCGCGCGCTCGACCTCGATCCGGCCGCGCAGGTCCCACAGCTCGACGAGAACCTGGCCTTCGGCCTCGGAGACCAGCGACGCCACTAGCTGCACCGGGACTCCCGTGCGCAGCTCGAGCTCGACCTCGAAGCGGTCACCGGGCTGCTGCAGCGCGCCGAGCTTGCGCAGGACCTCGTCCCCCGGCGCCAGGCCGCCGAAGAGGTCGGGGAGCGTCTCGCCCTCGAGCGCGCCGGCCGGCCGGCCGAGCAGCGCGGCCATCGCCGGGTTGGCGTGGACGACGACCCCGGCCGCGTCGGCGATCCCCAGGCCGTTGGGGGACGACCGCATCGCGCCGAGCAGCAGCGATTCGCTGCGCAGGCGGGCGCGCCGCTCGAGCTCCAGGTCGGCGAAGACCGCGACCTTCGAGCGCAGGATCGCGGGGTCGAACGGCTTCAGGACGTAGTCGACCGCGCCGGCCTCGTACCCGCGGGTGACGTGTGAGACGTCGGTGCTGACCGCGCTGAGGAAGATGATCGGCGTCAGGCGCGAGCGGGGCCGCCGCCGGATGTAGCTGGCCGTCTCGAACCCGTCCATCCCCGGCATCTGCACGTCGAGGATGACAGCGGCGAAGTCCTGCTCGAGCAGGGCGCGCAGGGCGTCCTCACCCGACGTGACGCGGACGAGCTGCAGGTCGAGCGGGCCGAGGACCGCCTCGAGCGTGATGAGGTTCTCGACGCGGTCGTCCACGAGCAGGACGCTCGGACGGTCGGCGGGGGCGGTGGTGGTGAGGGAGCCGGCGGGGAGCACGATCGATCAGGCCTGCAGCCAGACCCGCATGAGGGACAGCAGCTGGTCCATGTCCACGGGCTTGGTGATGTAGTCGGACGCCCCCGCCTCGATGCACTTCTCGCGGTCGCCCTTCATCGCCTTGGCGGTCAGCGAGATGATCGGCAGCGCCTCGAACCGCGGCTGGGTGCGGATCGCGCGCGCCGTCTCGTAGCCGTCCATCTCCGGCATCATCACGTCGAGCAGGACGAGGTCGGTCTTGTGCTCGCTGAGGCGCTTGAGCCCCTCGCGACCGTTCTCGGCGTAGAGCACCTTCATGCCGCGCATCTCCAGGGCGCTCGTGAGCGCAAAGACGTTCCGCACGTCGTCGTCCACGATCAGGATGCGCTTGCCGAGGAAGATCGAGTCCGCGGTCCGCAGCTGGGAGAGGAGCTTGCGCGTGGGGGCGGGGAGGCGGGCCTCCATCCGGTGCAGGAACAGCGCCGTCTCGTCCACGAGGCGCTCCGGCGACGCGACGGCCTTCGCGTTCACGCGTCCGGCCAGCGGCTCCAGGCGGCTGCGCTCGGCGTGGGCTTCCGGCGCGTAGACGACGAACGGCAGGTCCCGCAGGCGGTCGTCGCCGGCAGCCTCCTCGAGCAGCGCGAGGGCGGGGGTGAGCGACGCCCCCGCCGGGATCACCACGCAGTCCGGGCGCTCAGCGCGGAGGGTCGCGAGGGCCCCGTCGTAGGGGATCGTGCGCAGCTCGACGTCGTCGCCGGCCCCGAGCAGCGTGAGGGTGGCCGGGTCCAGCTCGCTGCCGTCGCCGATGACCGTGAGCTGCTTGACCGTCCGGGAGGCCAGGGCGGTCAGCGCCGCGGCGACGTGGTCGACGAGCTCACCGCCTGCGAGCTCCCCGTACGCGCCCGCCGCGCCCGCGCGCAGAGCGGCGAACCTTCTGCCCGGCTGGCCGACGACGAACGCGGGGCGGTGGCGCGTCTCGGGGTCCTGCTTGAGCTGCGAGAGCAGGACGTCGCCGCGGCCGTCGCCGGCGAAGATCAGGACCGCGTCCGGGCGGTGCTCGCGGGCGAGCGCGAGGCCCATCGGCGCGCGGCGGGCGACCAGGACCTTGAAGTCGCGGTCGCGGGCGGCGGTGAGGACCTCGGCGGCCCGCGCCGAGTCGTGGGCGATCACGAGCAGCACGCGGTCGCCGGGCCGCAGGCCGGCGCGGTCGTCCTCGATGCCCTCGAACGCGAGCAGCGTGTGCTCGCGGGAGTCGTCGTCCGGGTCCTGGACGGCTGCGGCGGCCGGCGACGGTGTCGTCGTCTCGTTCGCGGCCTGCATCTGCGGCTGCGGCGGGCGGGCCGGCGGGACCTCGGCCAGCCGCGGGCTGGCGGGCAGCGCGAGCGTGAAGGCGCTGCCCTCGCCGATGACGCTGATGACGTTCAGCTCGCCGCCGAGCAGCCGCGCGATCTCGCGGCTGATCGAGAGGCCCAGGCCGGTGCCGCCGTAGCGCCGGGACGTCGTCCCGTCCGCCTGCTGGAAGGCTTCGAAGATCAGGCCGAGCTTCTCCTCGGCGATGCCCACGCCGGTGTCCAGCACGGTGAACTCGACGGTGCCGCGCTCGCCGGGGGCGATCCGCAGCCGGACCGAACCCGCCTCGGTGAACTTGAACGCGTTGGAGAGCAGGTTGCGCAGGACCTGCTGCAGGCGCTGCTCGTCGGTGACGATCGCGGCCGGCAGGTTCTTCGCCCGCTCGATCGCGAACGCCAGGTGGTTCTGCTCGGCGACCGGACGGAACGAGCGCTCCATGTCGTCGCACAGGTCGCTCAGCGCGACCGGGCCCGCGTTGAGGTCCATCTTGCCGGCCTCGACCTTGGACAGGTCGAGGATGTCGTTGATCAGCGCGAGCAGGTCGTTCCCTGCGCCGTGGATCGTGTTGGCGAACTCGACCTGGGTGGCCGTGAGGTTGTCCTCCTCGTTGTCCGACAGCATCCGGGACAGGATCAGGAGGCTGTTCAGCGGTGTGCGCAGCTCGTGGCTCATGTTCGCCAGGAACTCGGACTTGTACTTCGAAGAGAGCGCCAGCTGGGCGGCCTTGTCCTCCAGCCCGGCGCGCGCCAGCTCGATCTCCGCGTTCTTGATCTCGATGTCGCGGTTCTGCTGCTGCAGGACGAGGGTCTTGTCCTGCAGCTCGTCGTTGGTCTGGCGCAGCTCCTCGGACTGCTTCTGCAGCTCGTGGGTCAGCGCCTGGGACTGGGACAGCAGCTCCTCGGTGCGCATGTTCGCGCGCAGGGTGTTCAGGACGACGCCGATGGTCTCCGCGAGCTGGTCCAGGAAGCCGCGGTTGACCGGCGTGAACGGCCGCAGCGACGCGAGCTCGATGACGCCCAGGACCTGCTCCTCGAAGGTGATCGGCATGACGACGATCTGGGCGGGGGACGCCTCGCCGAGCGCGGAGCCGATCTTCACGTAGTCGCCCGGGACGTCGGTGATCGTGACCGAGCGCGCCTCGCGGGCCACCTGGCCGACGAGGCCCTCCCCGAGGCGGAAGCGCGTCGGCACCTCGCCGTGCGGGCGGTAGCCGTACGCAGCGATCAGCTCGAGCTCGACGTCGTCGCCGTCACCATCCAGGTCGCCCTGCTCGCTGAGGAAGA
Organism: Paraconexibacter sp. AEG42_29; assembly: GCF_040581415.1. NCBI lineage: Bacteria > Bacillati > Actinomycetota > Thermoleophilia > Solirubrobacterales > Paraconexibacteraceae > Paraconexibacter > Paraconexibacter sp. AEG42_29. The sequence continues at coordinate 1,400,207 of NZ_CP114014.1, forward strand.
ACGCGCCGTGCTGCGCGGAGACGACGGGCGTCACCTCGCTCATGATCAGCTGCGTGACGGCCTGCAGGTCCCGCTGGCCCTGGAGCATGCCCGAGATCCGCGCGAGGTTCGTCTTCAGCCAGTCCTGCTCCGCGTTGACCTTCGTGGTCTCGCGGAGGTTCTCGATCATCTGGTTGATGTTGTCCTTCAGCTCCGCGACCTCGCCCTGGGCCTCGACGGCGATCGTCCGCGTCAGGTCGCCCTGGGTCACGGCGGTCGAGACCTCGCCGATCGCGCGCACCTGGGTCGTCAGGTTGCCGGCGAGCTGGTTGACGTTCTCGGTCAGGTCGCGCCAGGTGCCGCTCACGCCCTCGACCTTGGCCTGACCGCCGAGCTTGCCCTCGGTGCCGACCTCGCGCGCGACGCGGGTGACCTCGTCCGCGAACGAGGACAGCTGGTCGACCATCACGTTCAGCGTCTCCTTCAGCCCGGCGATCTCCCCCTGGGCGTCGACGGTGATCTTCTGGCTGAGGTCGCCGCCGGCCACCGCCGTCGCCACGTGGGCGATGTTCCGCACCTGGCTCGTCAGGTTGGCGGCCATGAAGTTCACGTTGTTCGTCAGGTCGCGCCAGGTGCCGCTGACGTCCTCGACCTTGGCCTGGCCGCCGAGCTTGCCCTCGGTGCCGACCTCGCGGGCGACGCGGGTGACCTCGTCCGCGAACGAGGACAGCTGGTCGACCATCGTGTTGATCGTGTCCGCCAGCGCGGCGACCTCGCCCTTGGCCTCGACCGTGATCTTCTTCGACAGGTCGCCGTTGGCGACGGCGGTGGTGACGGTGGCGATGCCGCGGACCTGGTCGGTCAGGTTCGTCGCCATCAGGTTCACGTTCTCGGTGAGGCCCTTCCAGGTGCCGCTGACCCCCGGCGCCTCGGCCTGCCCGCCGAGCTTGCCCTCGGTGCCGACCTCGCGGGCCACGCGGGTGACCTCGGCGGCGAACGCGCGCAGCTGGTCGACCATCGTGTTGATGGTGTCCTTGAGCTCGAGGATCTCGCCGCGGGCGTCGACGGTGATCTTCTTCGACAGGTCCCCCTCGGCGACGGCCGTCGTCACCGCCGCGATGTTCCGCACCTGGTCGGTCAGGTTGCGGGCCATGAAGTTCACGTTCTCGGTCAGGTCGCGCCACGTGCCGGACACGCCGGCGACCTCGGCCTGACCGCCGAGCGCGCCCTCGGTGCCGACCTCGCGGGCGACGCGGGTGACCTCGTCCGCGAACGAGGACAGCTGGTCGACCATCGTGTTGATGGTGTTCTTCAGCTGGAGGACCTCGCCCTTCACGTCGACCGTGATCTTCTGCGAGAGGTCGCCCTTGGCCACGGCCGTGGTGACCTGGGCGATGTTGCGCACCTGGTCGGTGAGGTTCGTCGCCAGCGAGTTGACGTTCTCCGTCAGGTCCTTCCAGATGCCGGCCACGCCCGGGACGAACGCCTGGCCGCCGAGGCGGCCGTCCGTCCCCACCTCGCGCGCCACGCGCGTGACCTCGTCGCCGAACGAGGACAGCTGCTCGACCATGGTGTTGATGGTGTCCTTGAGCTGCAGGACCTCGCCCTTGGCGTCGACGGTGATCTTCTGGGACAGGTCGCCTTCGGCCACCGCGGTCGTGACCTGGGCGATGTTGCGCACCTGGTCGGTGAGGTTCGCCGCCATCGAGTTGACGTTGTCCGTCAGGTCCTTCCAGGTGCCGGAGACGCCGGGGACGAAGGCCTGCCCGCCGAGCTTGCCCTCCGTCCCGACCTCGCGCGCGACGCCCGTCACCTGCTCGGCGAAGACGGACAGCGTGTCGGTCATCGAGTTGATCGTGTCGGCCAGTGCGCCGACTTCGCCGGTCGCCTCGACGGTGATCTTCTGCGACAGGTCGCCCTTGGCCACCGCGGTCGCCACCTGCGCGATGCCGCGCACCTGACCGGTCAGGTTGGACGCCATGAAGTTGACGTTGTCGGTGAGGTCCTTCCACGTGCCGGCCACGCCGGGGACCGCGGCCTGGCCGCCGAGCTTGCCCTCGGTGCCCACCTCACGCGCGACGCGGGTGACCTCGTCCGCGAACGAGCGCAGCTGGTCGACCATCGTGTTGATGGTGTTCTTGAGCTCGAGGACCTCGCCGCGGGGATCGACGGTGATCTTCTGGCTGAGGTCCCCGTAGGCCACCGCGGTGGTGACCTGGGCGATGTTCCGCACCTGGTCGGTGAGGTTCGTCGCCATGAAGTTGACGTTGTCGGTGAGGTCCTTCCAGGTGCCCGACACGCCAGGGACCGCGGCCTGGCCGCCGAGCTTGCCCTCGGTGCCGACCTCACGGGCGACGCGGGTGACCTCGTCCGCGAACGAGGACAGCTGGTCGACCATCGTGTTGACCGTCTTGCCGATGTGCGCGAACTCGCCCTTCAGGGGCTGCCCGTCGATGCGCAGCTCCATCTTCTGGCCGAGGTCGCCCTCGGCGACAGCGCCGATGACGCGGGCGACCTCGGTGGTGGGCCGGACGAGGTCGTCGACCAGGCCGTTGACGGACTCCAGGGCGATCTTGAAGTCGCCGCGGGCGTCACCGAGGCGGGCGCGCTCGACCATGCGGCCCTCGCGGCCGACGACGCGGCCGAGGCGGAGGAGCTCGGCGTTCAGCTGGGCGTTGCGGTCGACGAGCTCGTTGAAGGCGGCCTCGATCTCGCCCATGACGCCCTTGCGGCGGGCCGGGAGGCGCTGGCCGAAGTCCCCGTCGGCGGCGGCGCGCAGGGCCTCGTGCAGCCGCTGGAGGACCTCGTCGGGCGGTGCAGCGGGCGACCCGGCAGCGGTGCCGTTGGTCGTCGTGGTGGTCGTCCCGCCGGCACTCTTGGCCATGCACATTCCCCGAGTCGAGCTACGCGATCCTGCCGCAGGGCACGCGCAGCCGCGCAAAACCCCCGTTTCAACCCCGGGGTATGGCCCCCGCCCGCGCAGTTGAAACCACCTCCGGTCGATAGCCTCGGAGCACATGTCGCTCGCCATCGCCCCCGAGGTTGCGGCCGCCCTGGACGCCGGCGGGCCCGTCGTCGCCCTCGAGTCGACCATCGTCTCCCACGGGCTGCCGCGCCCCGACAACCTGCGCATCGCGCGGGAGATCGAGGACGCGGTGCGCGCGGGCGGGGCCGTCCCGGCGACGATCGCGTTGGTCGACGGGGTGGTGCGGGTCGGGCTGGACGACGCGGCGCTGGAGGCGATCGCGCTGCGCGAGGACGTCGTGAAGTGCTCGGCACGCGACCTCGCCGTCGCGGCGGCGCGCGGGGGGACGGGCGCGACCACCGTCGCTGCGACGGCGCACGTGGCGGCGCAGGCGGGGATCGCGCTGTTCGCGACCGGGGGGCTGGGCGGCGTGCACCGCGAGGCCCGGTCGACGTGGGACGAGTCCGCGGACCTCGTCGCGCTCGCGCGCACCGGTATCTGCATCGTCTGCGCCGGCGTGAAGTCGATCCTCGACGTCGGCGCGACGCTCGAGCGGCTCGAGACGCTCGGGGTGTCGGTGGTCGGCTACGGGACGGATCGCTTCCCGGGCTTCTACCTCGCCGACTCCGGCTTCCCGCTGACGTGGCGGGTCGACGCCCCGGATGAGGTCGCGGCGATCCTGGCCGCCCGCGTGGGGCTCGGCCTCGACGGCGGTGCCCTCGTCGTCGCGAACCCGATCGCGGCCGGTGACCAGCTGGACCCGGTCCTGCACGAGCGTGTCCTGAGTGAGTCGCTGGCGGCGGCCACGGAGCAGGGTGTGACCGGTCGCGACGTGACCCCCTTCCTGCTTGCCCGGTTCCACGCGGAGACCGCGGGGGCGAGCCTCGAGGCGAACGTCCGGCTCGTCCTCGCGAACGCGCACCTGGCCGGCCGGATCGCGGCGGCACGATGAACGGCGGGCGCGTCGTCGTCGTCGGCGACCTGATGGTCGACGTCGCCGCGACCGCCCGCACGCCCGTCCTGCGTGGCTCGGACGCGCCGGCGACCGTGCGCTTCCGCGGCGGCGGGAGCGGGGCGAACGTCGCAGCGTGGCTCGCGGAGGACGGTGTCCCGGTCACGCTCGTCACGCGGGTGGGCGACGATCCGGCGGGCCGCGCCGACTGTGCCGCGCTGCGGGCGCGCGGGGTCGACGTGCGGGTCGCGGTGGACCCGGACGCGCCGACCGGGACCTGCATCACGGTCATCGAGCCCGACGGCGAGCGGACGTTCCTCCCGGACCGTGGTGCGAACCTCGGGCTGACGCCGGCGGACCTGCCGCTGGAGGTCTTCACGCCCGACGCCCACCTGCACCTGTCCGGCTACGTGCTGCTGGACGCCGATGCCCCGGCCCGTGCCGCCGGGCTGGCCGCGCTGCGCAAGGCGAAGGACCTGGGCATGAGCATCTCGGTCGACCCGGCGTCGAGCGGCCCGCTGCACGCGCTCGGCGTGCAGACGTTCCTGGACTGGGTCGCCGGGGTGCAGACGCTGCTGCCGAACGCGACGGAGCTCGTCACCCTGACCGGGGAGACGGACCCGGAGCGGGCGGCCGGCCTGCTGCGGACCGCAGCGTGGGCGCAGGAGGTCGTGGTGACCCTGGGACGCGACGGCGCGCTGTTCCGCGACGGCCTTCAGACGGCCTGCGCCCCGGCGGCACCGCTGACGCCTGGGGTCGCGGCCGACAGCACGGGGGCGGGCGACGCGTTCGCCGCCGCGTGGCTGGCCGCGCGGCGGTCGGGCGCGGGCCCGGACGAGGCCCTTGCCGCCGCATGCGCGCGCGGGAGCCAGGTGGTGGGCCTGGCGGGCGCGCGGCCGGCGCCGGGCTGATCGCGGGAGGCGATTCCGCGGAATCGCCGGGAACCCGAAGGTCGGAGGGCGAGGCTCGCGTCAGGCCGGCGGGAGCAGCGCGGCAGCGACGTCGAACGGCGGGACCGGCAGGTGCGCCGGTGCGACCGGCTCACCGCGACGATGGTGCGTGACCGTGCGGTAGTCGCCGTCCGTGGGCAACACGCGCGCGATCGTCGCGGTCCGCGGACGCGGGGCGGCCCGAGGTCGCAGAGATGTCACGCGCGGGTCGTCCGGGCGGCACTAGGCTGAGGACCATGTCCCAGAGCGACGATGACCAGCTGTTCGGCCCGGAGCACGTCCGGGTCTATCAGGAGACCGACGGTGCCCGCGGGTACCACTGGCGCGGGACCGAGATCCTGCTGCTGACGACGATCGGCAACAAGTCCGGCGAGGCGCACACGACGCCGCTGATCCACCGGACCGATGGCGACAACTACGTCATCGTCGCGTCCAAGGGCGGAGCGCCCGAGGATCCGGCGTGGTTCAAGAACATGCAGGCCAACCCCGACGCCGACGTGCAGGTCAAGGCTGCGCACGTCCCGGTGACGATGACGGTCGCCGAGGGCACCGAGCGCGCGCGCCTGTGGGACGCGATGGTCGAGGTCTGGCCGGACTACACCGACTACGCGGCCAAGACCGACCGCGAGATCCCGATCGTGGTGCTCGTCCCGCGCTGACCCGCTGACTCAGGCTCCTCTCAGCGTCTGCTTAGAGGAGCCGCAGGCGCGGGCGGCATCGTGCTGTCCATGCACCGGTCAGAGATTCCCGAGGGCCTCGGCGCCGAGCGACTCCGCGCCGGCCGCCGGGCCAAGCCGACCCGCCAGGAGCGGACCCGCCGCGTCCGGCGGCTCGCCGTCACCTGGACCGTGGTGGCGTTCGCCGCGGTCTGGGGCGTGATCTTCACGCAGATGCGCGCCGGTGCCGACCCGGCCCTGGGCGCCGGCGCGCCGGCGGTGGCGGCGACCACGGGGACGACGAGCGAGGCCGCGGCGACCGAAGACGCGATCGCGGCGACAGACGCGACGGCCACGTACGACGACGGGACGGCCACGACCACCGACGAGAGCGCCGCGTCCGACGTGACGACCTCTCAGTCCTGAGGCCAGACGGCCGGGTGGCCGGACCTTGCGCACCAGCGCACGTCATGCATGCTCCAGCGCGAAAGGTCCCACTGCGCACCCGCCATCCCGGCGCCCGGTGCTCTCAGCCCGCCAGGCGCATGACCGGCCGCCGCGCCGGCGCGCCGATCGTCGCCGCGACGTGGTCCGCCAGGTGCTCGGCGTCGCGGGCGATTCCCGCGAACCGGCCCGAGCCCCAGCTGTGCAGCCACGGCATGCCGATGACGGACAGGCCGCGGATCGCCGTCACGCCCCGATGGTGGGTCGGGTAGCCCGTGCCGTCGAAGGCGGGCACCTGCACCCAGGACCAGTCCGACCGGAACCCGGTCGCCCAGATCACGGAGGTGATCCCCTGGGCCTCGAGGTCCAGGCGGGACGGCGCGTCGGCCGCGCGCGGCGGGTCCCACAGCGGGATATAGCGCGCCTCCTCCGGAGCGTCGACCCCGGCGCCCTCGATGTACGCGTCGATGACGTCCTTGATGCGGTCGTCGGTCGCGTCGGCCAGATCGAGGTTCGCGCGCAGGTCGCCGGCGAACGACAGCTCGGGCGCCGTGATGTCGGTCAGGCGGCCGTGCAGGTGCATCCCCTCGGTCGCGAAGCGGCGCAGGTCGATGTCCCGCCCGCCGTCCCGGCCGGTGACGTAGTGGTTGGCCTCCTTGCGGGCCTTCAGGCCCTCGGGGTGCTGGTCGATCGGCAGGTCGTAGCGGCCCATGTCCTGCAGCCAGGCGACGACGTCTCGCCCGCGGTAGAAACGCGCGACCCGCGGGGCCGAGCCGACCGCGAGGTGCACCTCCCGGCCCTCGAGGTGGAGGTCCTCCGCGATCTGGGCGCCCGACTGGCCGCTGCCGACCACGAGCACCGCGCCGTCCGGCAATGTCGCCGGCGACTTGTAGCGCGAGGAGTGCAGCTGGGTGACCGACGACGGCAGGCGCTCGGCCATCCGCGGAGAGGTCGGGACGTGGTACCCGCCGACCGCCAGGATGACCTGGTCGGCGGTCACGGTCCCGACGTTCGTCCGGACCACGAACGTCCCGTGGTCGGACTGGGTGAGCTGCTCCACGGCGACGCCCTCGACGACCGGCGGCCGGAAGGACGCGACGTACTGGTCGAGGTACTCGAGGATCTGGTCCTTGACCATGAAGCCGTCCGGGTCGTTGCCGGCGTACGGGTGGCCCGGCAGCTGACACTGCCAGTTGGGCGTGACGAGGCAGAACGAGTCCCAGCGCTGGCGGCGCCAGGACGAGGCGATCTCGTGCCGCTCCAGGACGATGTGATCGACGCCGCGGGCGCGCAGGCACCAGCTCGTCGCCAGGCCGGCCTGGCCGCCGCCTACGACGACGACCGGGTAGTGCCCGCTGAGCGCGGGAGGTGGCGTCGTGCGGGCGTCGCGGTAGAGCGCCTCGACGGTGACGCTGCCCGCCGGCTGGCCGGCTGCCCGGGTGCGCAGCTCGGCCGTCTCGGCGGCGGCCGCCGTGCACGCGAAGCCGTATTTCGCGCGGACGCGCTCGCTGCCGGCGGCGAGCGCGTCGGTCGCGCGCCGGACGAACTCGTCGACCGGGTAGGTGGCGCCGGCGCAGAGCGCGCGCTCGATCGTGCGTGACGGAGAGGTGCAGGTCTGATGCGTCCCGTCGGGCCAGCGGACGCGGAAGTGGACTTCGGGCATGGGGCTTTGTCCTCGGGGCGGTGGGTCCGGACGGGTCAGGCGGCCGCGAGCGGAGCGGGCGTCGCGTAGACGTCCGGGCGCAGGTCGCGGATGGGGGAGAGCGCGCGGCGGGCCCGCGTGAGGGCGGCGTCGACGTCCTCGACGGTGGCGATCGCCAGGCCCTCGCCCGTGGACGTGACCGCGAGCGGGTCGCCGCCCGGGCCGATGACGCGCGCGCTGCCGATGAAGCGCAGCGCGCCGAACGTCCCCGACTGGTTGGCGGACGCGACGATCAGCGAGTTCTCGGCGGCGCGGGCGCGGTCCCAGAGCTCGGAGCGGCGGTACTGGCGGTCGTCCTCCAGGCGCGGCGCGGCGTTCGTCGCGCTGCAGGGCCAGGCGGACAGGAAGCACAGGATCTGCGCACCCTGGAGCGCGAGCGTCCGGGACGCCTCGGGGAAGGCCTTGTCGTAGCAGATGAGCATCCCGATCCGGCCGACCGGGGTGTCGAACGCGGCGAGCTCGTCGCCGGGCCGGGTGATGCGGTCCTCGTCGAGCGGCAGGTGGACCTTGCGGTGGACGCCGAGGACCTCGCCGCCGCTCACGCAGACGGCGGTGTTGTGCACCATGGTGTCGTCCTCGCCCGCCGTCACCTCCGCCATGCCGAAGCACACGACCATGTCGCCGGCGAGGTCCGCCACGCGCTGGACCTCCGGGCCGTCGACGGTGAACGCGGGCGGCCACTCGGCGTCGCCATGGAGGGTCTCGACGTAGCCGCCGAGGCAGGCCTCCGGCAGGACGAGCAGGCCCACGCCGGCCGCGCGCGCCTCCTCGATCAGGGTGGCGATGCGGGTGAAGCACTCCTCGAGGTCGCGGCCGAACGGCGCGGACGTGGCGGCGATGGTGAGCGGGGTCATGGGGTGCGGCCTTCGGTTCCGGGGGTGGGGGACGACGGGGCGGGCGGGCCTGCGGTCGGGATCGGCCACACCATGTGGCGGTGCTCGGTGCGCGCGACCTGCACTGCGCGCACGTCGTCCCAGCCGAGGCGCTCGAAGAAGTGGCGGTAGCGCACCTGCACGTGCGCGTCGAAGTGCGCGGCGCCGGCGTCGAGCGCCTGCGCGCACGCCTCGCGGACCAGGAGCGCACCGACGAGGCCGCGGGCCGGGCCGCCGGCGCCGCTGCAGACCAGGCGGCTGCCGCGCCACCAGCCCGTGGCCACGTCGACGGGGTGCAGGCGCACGCCGCCGATGACGTGCCCGGTCTCGCTCAGCGCGACCAGCACCCGGGTCAGCGGCGCGCCGTCGTGCCCGTCGTGGTCGTCGGCCTCGAACAGGTGCTGCTCGTCGACGAACGCCCTCAGGCGCAGCGCGGCGTAGTCGTCGAGGCGACCGGGGTGGCGCTCGGCGCGCACCACGGTGAACCGCCGTACGGCGGGGACCGGCAGGTCGAGCATCGTCCTCATCGGCGCGGTCAGCCGCCCTCGCCGCAGAGGGCCGAGCAGGCGCCGCACGCCGCGCAGCCGGCGCCCTGGTCGGCGCCCCGCATCCCGGCCGCCTTCAGCGCGGTCGCCACCCTGCGCGTCACGCGGGTCAGGGTCAGCGGGTCCGGCGCCGGGACGCCGTCCGCGTGCGCCAGCGAGCCCTCCAGCGGGCGATAAGGGACGACGAACGGATAGACGCCCATGCCGATCAGCCGCTCGGCGCCGGCGACCAGCTCGTCCGGATCCTCGCCGAGGCCGACGAGCAGGTAGGTGGAGACGCGGTTACGGCCGAAGACGCGGACCGCCTCGAGCCATGCCGCGTCGTACCGCGACAGCGGGACGGTCGCCTTGCCGGGGGTCCAGCGCTCGCGGACCGCCTGGTCGAGCGACTCGACGTGGATGCCGATCGCGGTCGCGCCCGCGTCCTTGAGGACCTGGATCCACTCGAGGTCCAGCGGCGGCTCGATCTGGATCTGGATCGGCAGGCCCGGGACCGCTTCGAGGATCGCCTCGACGCACTTCGCCAGGTGCTTGGCGCCGCGGTCGACGCCGTTGGAGGTGCCGGTCGTCATCACCACCTGGCGGACGCCGTCGAGCTCGACGGCGGCCTTCGCGACCTGGGCCAGCTGCTGCGGGAACTTCACCTGCGTCGTGGCCCCTGCGCGCAGCGACTGCTCGATCGTGCAGAAGCGGCAGCGGCTGGACTCCTCGGTGTAGCGGATGCAGGTCTGCACGACGGTCGTGGCCAGGACGTCCGTGCCGTGCAGGCGGGCCAGCTGCTCGAACGGGATGCCGTCGTCCGTCGTCAGGTCGTAGAACCGCGGCCGCATGATCGGCTCGAGGAGGGCGTCCTCGATGACCACCCCGTCACGGGTCAGGACGCCGCCCTCGAGCAGCTCGAAGGGGGAGTCCGCGACGATCGGCAGGGTGGCGGCGTTGCTGCTGCCGCCGACCGACCAGTGCCCGTCGTCGCTCGGGCCGGCGCCGGCCTTGCGCCGGAGGGGAGGGGCGGAGCGGACGCCGAGGACAGCGAGCTCTGCGCGCAGGTCGAGTTCCATCGTCGTCCGCCTCGCTCGCCCGCTCAGAACATCCAGGTGGAGTTGATGATCGCGCCCTTGCGGGCGTAGTGGATCACCGCGTCCTGGAGGTCGAGCGGGTGCGCCGGGATGACGCCCTCGATCAGGTCCTCCTCGCGTGCGCCGTGCAGCGACAGGCCGAGCCGGCAGGCGTAGACCTTGCCGCCCATGCCGATGTAGCGCTCGAGCACGTTGTTCTCGTTGCGCATGCCGGGGAAGACCTCGTCCCCGATGGTCGGGAAGCCGCGGCTGGCCAGGCAGTTGAGGGCGCCGATGCCGTAGAAGTACAGCGCCGAGTCGAAGCCCTTCTTCTCGGCGCGGATCGCCTGCAGCACGGCGACGAAGCTCACGGACGACTCGTGCACGAGCCCATGGACGAGGCCGAAGTACGTCTCACCGGCCTCGGCCTGGTAGTCGGGGAAGACCTTGGTGGCACCGTAGAGCGACTCGCCGTTCGCCTTGCTCGGGTGCGGGATCTCCATCAGGCTCGCGATCTCCTGATCGTTGAGCTGCGGTTCGACGGCCATCTGGGGGTTCTCCTTGGTGTGGGTCAGGCGGGGGAAGCGGATGGACCACATGCTCCGCGTTCGACGGGCCCGCCTCTATGGACCGCCGGTCGGAGGTCCGGCGCGCGAACTGCGGACGCGGGGTCCTGATCCCCGGTGCCATGTGGTCCAGTCCCCCCGGGCACCCTCTGGTCGACCGGAGGTCCGGACGTCCGAACCCGCTCCACGCGGGTTTCGGGGCGCGTCCCGGCAGGCCCGTCGCTACTGTCGTCGGCGATGACCGACCCGATGCTCCGTGTGCTCGTCGCCGAGGACCAGGCGCTCCTGCGCGAGGGGCTCGTGCGGCTCCTCGGGGACCTCGGGTTCGACGTGGTGGCGGAGGCGGCGGACGCGGACGAGCTGCTGGTGGCCGTCCACGAGCACGTGCCCGACGTCGTCGTGGTCGACGTCCAGATGCCGCCGGACCTGACGGACGACGGCATCCGCGCCGCGCTGAAGATCCGCGCGGAGCTGCCCGGCGTCGGCGTCCTGGTGCTGTCGCAGTTCCTCGAGGAGAACTACGCGCTCGACCTGATCGGCGAGGACGCGAGCGGCGTGGGCTACCTGCTGAAGGACCGCGTCTCGGACGCGGCGGCGCTGGCCGACGCGATCCGGCGCGTGGCGGCGGGCGGGTCGGCGCTGGACCCCGAGGTCGTCGGCCGGATGGTCACCCGCAAGCGCCGCGACTCGCGGCTGGACTCGCTGACGACGCGCGAGCGGGAGGTGCTCGCGCTGATGGCCGAGGGGAAGTCGAACCCGGGGATCGGCGCGGCGCTCGGCGTCACCCCGGCCGCGGTCGAGAAGCACGTGACCGGGATCTTCCAGAAGCTGGACATCGGACACGAGCACTCCGAGCACCGCCGCGTGATGGCGGTCCTGGCGCGCCTTCGGGCCGGCTAGGCCGGAAGCTTGCTGCGCGGTGCTGCCATGGGCAGCATCACGCCGCGAGCATGCGCCGGACCCGAGACGCGGTGCGCGCCGCCTCGTGCGCGTGCAGGTCGTCCCAGACCAGGCGCAGGATGCGGTAGCCCGCCAGCTGGTAGTCGCTGTCCCGGCGACGGTCGGCGCGCATCTGGGCGCGGCGCCGGTGGTGGGCACGACCGTCGAGCTCGATCACGAGCCGGCGGTCGGTCCGGTAGACGCAGTCGGCCTTGTGGCCGGCGACCGACACGTTCAGGTCGTCCGGCCGGGGCAGGCGGTGCGCGGTCAGGAAGCGCAGGAAACGCCGCTCGAACTCCGACTTGGTGTGGGCGTCGTCCGCGTCGATCAGGCGCGTGACCAGCGGGGCGCCCGACCGTCTCGGTGTGCGCGCCTGGGCAGCGCGGATCTTGTCGACCCGCAGGGACGGCAGGCTGTCAGCAAGCGCGCGGTAGTCGTCCCAGGGCATCACGTCCGCCAGGTCCACCAGGGTCCGCGGTTGGTGCGTGACCCGGAAGAGGCCGCTGGTGAAGACGTCGACCGCCTCCAGGTGGCGGGTGCGATGCACGGCTATGTCCTCCCGGCTGCGGGACGAGGCGGTCGTGCTGATGTGCAGTCGTCCCTCGGGATCCCCGGGCGTCCGCCAGCCGTGGAACGCCGCGGCGGTGAAGTGGGAGAGGACACCCTCCGGCGCGCAGGTCCAGACCGCCGCGAGCCACCGTCCTTCGTCCTGCAGCGCGGTGTGACCGAAGGCATAGACGCCGGCCTGCACCCGCGTGAGCCGGCGTCGTGCCACCCGCGCCGCAATGGCGTTGCGGTCGAGGCCGGCGGCGATGAGCTGATCGTGCCGGAGGAGCCCGAACTGGCGGTTGGCGAGCGCGAAGAGCCTCTCCTCGCGATCCTTGCTGCGTGGTGCTGCCATATCCAGTACTAGGTCGCAAGCACCTGGATCCGCCCCCCTGAAATAGGGTTCCTGCGTGCTCAGAGTTCTGTCCTACGCCTACTGGGCGCTGATCGCCGTCACCTGCCCGTTGTTCTTCGCCGGCGCACTGCTCATCTGGCTCGTCACGCTGCCGTTCGACCGGCGCAAGGTCGTCCTGCACCAGTACTCGTGCGCGTGGGCCGTCTTCTTCATCGTCATCAACCCGATGTGGAAGGTGCGGGTCACCGGACGCGAGCACCTGAAGTGGCGTGGGCCGGCCGTCCTGGCCGCGAACCACGCGTCGCTGATCGACATCCTGGTGCTGTTCCAGCTGTTCCGCCCGTTCAAGTGGGTGTCCAAGGCCGAGAACTTCAAGCTGCCGTTCATCGGCTGGAACATGCACCTGAACGGCTACGTGTCGCTCGTCCGCGGCGACCGCGAGTCGATCATGAAGATGCTCGAGGAGTGCTCGGTGCTGCTGAAGAAGGGCAGCCCGGTGCTGTTCTTCCCAGAAGGGACGCGGAGCAAGGACGGCAACCTGCGTCCGTTCAAGGACGGGGCGTTCTCGCTCGCCCGGCAGCACGAGGTGCCGCTGGTCCCGATCGCGGTTCACGGCACGGGTTCCGCGCTGCCCAAGCACGGCATGGTGCTGAAGGAGCACGTGGACGCCTGGGTGCAGATCCTGGAGCCGATGGACCCCGCGGACTACGCCTCGGTCGAGGAGCTCCGGGACGTCGCTCGCCAGCGGATCGAGGACGCGCTCGCGTCCCGGCCGACCGCTTAGGGGAGCACGCCGGTGGCCAGCGGGATCCGCGCCTCGACCGTCGTGCCGGACCCCGGCGCGCTGACGACCGTCAGCGACCCGCCCGCGACCGCGACGCGGTCCTCGAGGCCGCGGAGTCCCGTCCCGCCCGCGAGGTCCGCGCCGCCCGGGCCGTCGTCCGCGACCCGGACCACGAGCTCCCCGTCGCGTGCGACGGCGCGCACCGCCGCGTGGGTGGCCGGCGCCGCGTGCTTGGCGACGTTCGTCAGCGCCTCGGCGACCACGAAGTAGGCGGTCGCCTCGATCGCGCTCGGCCAGCGGCCGGGCGGGACGTCGATCTCCACAGGGACCGGCGTCCGGACGGTCAGCGCGGCGATCGCGGCGTGCAGCCCGCGGTTCGTGAGGATCGCCGGGTGGATGCCGGCGACGAGGTCGCGCAGCTCGCCGATCGCGGCGCGGGCGTCGCGGGCCGCCTCGTCGATCGTCGCCGCGGCGGCCGCGGCCTCCGCGTCCCGGGTCAGCTGGGTCCCGGCCCGCTGCAGGGTCATCAGCAGGTGGACCAGTCGCTGCTGCGCACCGTCGTGCAGGTCGCGGCCGATGCGGTGGCGCTCGGCGTCGGCGGCCGCGACGATGCGGGCGCGGGAGGCCTCCACGGACTGCAGCCGGGTGCGGTCGATCGCCTCGCGGCGGCGGTGGTCCTCGGCGGCGAGCTGGTCGGAGATGTCCCGGAACGCGACGACCGCCCCGCGCGCGCCCCGCATCGGCAGCGGCGCCGACGAGTACGCGACCGGCACCATCGAGCCGTCCCGCCGGACGAACCAGTCCTCCGTGACGTGCACGGTCTCGCCGGTGACGCGCGGGCGCAGCATCGGGCACTCGGACGCCGGGAAGTGTGAGCCGTCCGGGCGCTTGTAGTGGATGGTCGGATGGCTGATCCGGCCGAGCAGCTCAGAGGGGCTGTCGTAGCCCAGGACGCGCAGTGCCGCGGGGTTCAGGAACTCGACGCGGCCGTCGGGGTCGACCAGGTAGATCGCGTCCGCGACGGTGTCCAGCAGCGCCTCGAGCAGCTCCCGCGGCGCCGCCGCGATCAGCTGGCTGACGACCTTCGCGGTGGTGGCCTCGGACACCACCGGCACGATAGTCCGCGCGTCAACGGGCGCGGAGACGCGCCCGCGGGATCAGCCCGCGTTGCCGTTGGCGTGCACGCCCGAGGCGCGCAGCGGCGCCGCGGCCGCGACGCCCGGCAGGCAGACCCGGCAGAAGTCCTCGCCGAACGGCGTCAGCAGGATCGAGCGGCGGACGGTCTTCGTCTTGCCCGGGCCGTGCAGCGCCTCCAGGACGTCCGGCTGCGCCTCGAGCACCTGGTAGCGGAGCGGGTCCGCCAGCGGCTCGCGCGAGAACCAGATCAGCCCGAGGCGGAAGAGGTTGTTCAGGTAGGCCGGGACGCGCTCGCTGTAGCGCACGCCCGAGTTCGGGCCGATCATCGACAGGCCGGGGGCGACCATGTTCGTCCCGATCAGCGGCGAGTTGATCAGCGGCGTCTTGCCCTGGCGCACGTCGACCGACGGCTGCGGGCCCTCGACCGTGAGGTAGCGCAGGATGCGGGCCTCGTCCGGCGCGATCTCGTCGATGATCCGCTCGTACGCCGGGTGGGCGGCCTCCTCGTAGCGCACGTCCGTCGACTTGTGGAGCAGGTCCGCGCCCTTCTGCTGCAGCGAGCGGGCGTCGTCGGCGGCGATCTTCTTGAGGTCGGGCGCCGGGTCGGCAGCAGGCTGCGGGACCGGGCGGCGCTCGCGGATCGGGCCGGGCAGCCGCTCCTCGATCGCCGGGATGCCCAGGACGTCCCGCGCGTAGCCCTTCACGCTGCGCTCGACGTCGTGCAGCAGCTCGGCCGCGGACTCACCGGAGACCGCGGCGTGGACGACGCGGTTGCCGGCCCGCAGGTACGCCCTCGCCGACCAGCCCGCCGTGCGGATGCCGGCCCCGACGCCGATGCGGACGAGGCCCGGCAGGGCCTTCGAGACCGAGCCGGCCGTCGGGACGGGGGGATACGCGCGATCCCCCGCTGGATCGTCGATGTCGCTCATGGGGTCAGCTTACGACGGCTCACACGCCGAAGACCGCCAGGTGGATGAGGCCGCCGCTGAAGCCCAGCACGGCGCCGTGGACGTACAGCATCCACTCGTCCTCCTTGATCGCGGACCGCAGCATCTCCTGGAAGTCCACCGCGGCCATCTCCCGCATCCGGCCGGCGATCAGCTCGCGGATCAGCGCGCTCTGCTTGGCGTTGAACTCCTGGTCCCCGAGCGGGGTCATCGTGTAGTCGACGGCGTCGACGGCGACCGAGTCCCGGATCGCGTCGTACTCCTTGCCGCCCATCGCGACGCGCACGGCCGCCCGCGCGGGGCCGGTGGCACGGTCCACGGCGGGGCGCATCGCGGTCTCGATCATCGCCCGGGTGCGGTCGGCGCGGACGCCGGTCAGCAGCTCGGTGCCGATGTTGCTGAGCGTCACGATCTCGTCCGCGATCAGCTTCGCGTAGATGTCGGCGACCGCGCTCTGGCGGCGCAGGAAGAGCCCGTGGAACTTGATGCCCATGATGAACTTCGGCTCGACCGGGACGAAGATCAGCGACATCGCCAGCAGGTTCGTCATGTAGCCGACGACCGTGCCCAGGATCGGCAGCAGCCACCAGTAGTGCCACTCGTGGGTGATGAAGTAGACGGGGACGCCGAGCAGGAAGCCGAGGTAGAAGCCGAAGTTCACCATCAGCTTCAGCTCGCGGTCGCCGATGTCCAGGAAGATCCGGTTCGCGAGCTCCGGGTGCGCCTCGAGGTGCTTGATGACCATCAGCTTCACGTCGAGCAGCTGGTCGATGTTCTCGCCGATCTGATCAGTGACGGCGTGCACGATCTCCGGCAGCTGGGCGCGGACCCGCGCGTGGATCGCGTCCTTGATGCGGGGCGGCACGTCGGCCCAGAGCTGCGGCTGCTCGCGCTCCATGATCTGCTCGACCAGCGTGTGGATGTCCCGCTCGGAGGTCGCGAGGATGTGCTCGGCGATCTTCTCGGGCTCGAGGCGCTGGTAGAACTCGCCGGGGCTGCCGAGCTTGGAGATGCCCTTGTCGACGGCGATCGAGCCCATCTTCGCGGCCCGGGACGGCACGATGCCCTGCCAGCCGACGTTGCCCTTGATGAGGCCGGGGATCTCCTGGAAGCGGCGCGGCAGGAGGTTGCCGACGGTCTTCAGGCCCGGCACCCGGAACCCGATGAAGCGGATCGGGTTGAAGAGCATCCACACGCCGCTGAGGTTCGTGATGTAGCCGATCGCTCCGGTGAAGAGCGGGATGATGATCAGCTGGGCCCAGTCCACGGCGCAATCCTAGTCCGAACGTGCTCGTTCGGGGAAGAAGCTCCCGCGCCTGGCCTACTTCCCGGTGGTGCGGTGCTTCGCCACGCGTCCGTGAGCAGCGGACCCGCGGCCCGCGCCGCCGCTGCCGCTGCGCGCGTTCACGGCGCCCGGCGCCGGGGTGCGGCGGATCAGCGCGCGCAGCGCGGCATCCGTGCCGGCGGCGTCGGGGCGCTCGGTCACGATCGCGAGCGGCACGGTCCGCAGCGACGGCCCGCGCGTGGCGTCGACGACCGCGACCACGGCCTTGTCGCTCCCCGGGAGGTCGAAGACGATCCCGGCCAGCGGCGGACCGCCCGGGGCGACAGTGACGAGATCGCCCACGCGAGTCGGTTCCATCCGGCGAGACTACTCCGGCCGGTACGGGCGAGGGCGTTAGCGTGGCGGCCATGGCCGCCCTTTCCGACACCGCCGACATCGTCATCGCCGGCGGCGGGCACAACGGCCTCGTCGCGGCCGCCTACCTGGCGCGTGCCGGCCGTCAGGTCCTGCTGCTCGAGCAGGGCGACGTGCTGGGCGGCGCCGCGGTGTCGTCCTCGCCGTGGCCCGGGGTGGACGTGCGCCTCAGCCGCTATAGCTACCTGATCTCGCTGCTGCCGCAGCAGATCCTGGACGACCTCGGCATCGACCTGCAGCGCATCCGGCGCCGCGTCCCGGCGTACACCCCGGTCGGGGACGGCGGCGTGCTCGGCGTCCCCGGCTCGCCGTTCGCGGACGCCGTCGCGCGCCTGGCCCCGGCGCTGTTCGCGTCGCTGACACAGCCGCTGCGGACCGAGGCGGACCTGCGCGCGGCCGCCGCCGACGACGCCACCTGGGACGCGCTCGTCCGCCGCCCGCTCGGCGAGGCGCTACGAGCAGCCCACGCCGGCGACGACGTCGGCCTCGGCATCGTCTCGACCGACGCGCTGATCGGCACCTTCACCAGGATCGACGACGCCTCGCGCCTGGCGAACCGCTGCTTCCTCTACCACGTGATCGGCGGCGGGACGGGCGACTGGGACGTCCCGGTCGGCGGCATGGGCGCGCTCACCGGCGCGCTGGCAGCGACCGCTCGCGCGGCGGGCGCTGACCTGCGCACGGGTCACCGCGTCATCGCCGTCGAGGCCGACACAGGAGCGGACGACGGCGTCCGCGTCATCGTGCGCGACCCAGCGTCCGGGGAGGACCGGACCGTCGTCGCCGACATGCTGCTGAGCAACCTCGCGCCGGCGGTCCTGGACCGCCTGCGCCGCGCGCCCGGGTTCGACACGCACGACGACCCGCCCGAGGGCGCCCAGCTGAAGGTCAACCTGCTGCTGCATCGCCTGCCGCGCCTGCGCGACCGCGCCGTCGATCCGGTCGATGCGTTCGCCGGGACCTTCCACGTCAACGAGTCGGCGGCGCAGCTCGAGGCGGCGTACGCCCAGGCGTCGGCGGGCCGCATCCCGGACGTCGTCCCCTGCGAGATCTACTGCCACTCGCTGAGCGACCCGTCGATCCTCGGCGCCGAGCTGCAGGCTGCCGGCGCGCACACCCTCACCTGCTTCGCGCTGCACCTGCCCGCGCGCCTGTTCAGGGACGACCCCGAGGGCGCCAGGCAGCGGGCCCTCGCAGCGACGCTGGCGTCCCTGGACAGCGTCCTCGGCGAGCCGATCATGGACTGCGTGATGCGCGCCCCGGACGGCACGCCGTGCGTGGAGGCGCGCAGCCCGGTTGACCTGGAGACCGACCTCGGCCTGCCCGGCGGGCACATCTTCCACCGCGACCTGCAGTGGCCGTTCGCCGAGTCCGAGGACGAGGCCGGCACCTGGGGCGTGGCGACGGACCACCCCCGGATCCTGCTCTGCGGCGCCGGCGCGCGGCGCGGCGGCGGCGTCAGCGGAATCCCCGGCCACAACGCCGCGATGGCGGTTCTCAGGGGCACGGACTGACCAGATCGGCGGTTCCGGATTCCGGGGGGCCGTGCCTATACTCGCCGCCCTTGGCCGCGCTGACCTTCTCCCCCGTGCAGACGCGCCGCACCTTCGAGGAGGCCGTCGACCAGATCGCGGAGCGGATCCAGCTCGGCGAGCTGCGGGTGGGCGACCAGCTGCCGCCCGAGCGGGCGCTCGCCGCCCAGATGCAGATCAGCCGCCCGACGGTGCGCGAGGCGCTGAAGGTCCTGGCCGACAGCGGCGTCGTCGAGGTCCGTCCCGGCCCGACCGGCGGCGCGTTCGTCCGCTCGGAGTTCGTCCCGCGCGAGGTCATCCAGCGCCGCAGCGACCTGCGGTTGCACGAGGTCATCGGGGTCCTGGAGGCGCGGCGGATGTTCGAGCCCGCGATCGTCCGCCTCGCGGCGGTGCACGCGCAGGACGCCGACTTCGAGGCGATGGAGCGGACCATCCACCTGCAGCGCAAGCTCGCCGAGGCGTCCGGCCCGGGCCTGATCGCGAACGAGGACCGCTTCCTCGCGCTCGACCAGCGCTTCCACCTCGCCGTCGCCCGCGCGACCGGGAACTCGACGCTGGTCGACCTCATGCGCACGCTGCTGCGGCGCCTGGACATCGCGCGCGACATGGCGATCCACTCGCCGCCCTCGGTGGAGTGGTCGCTCGACATCCACCGCCAGACCGTGGACGCGATCCGCGGCGGCGATCCCGCGGCGATCGACGCCGTCATGGACGAGCACCTCGCCGAGCTCGAGCGGGCCTGGGAGCGCGACCTGGACCCGGCACGGGTCGACGACCTGCGCGAGCTGCCTGTCTGACGTCTGTCGAGACCCGGCGGCTGCGCCCGCCCCGCTTGGTAACGTCGCCTTACCATGCTGCTCCCTTCGGTCGTGTCGCTCGATGACAAGTACCTGCTGGAGGACGGCCGGATCTTCCTCAGCGGTATCCAGGCGCTCGTGCGCGTGCCGATGGACCAGCATCGCGCCGACCAGCGCGCCGGACTGCGCACGGGGACGTTCATCTCGGGCTACCAGGGCTCCCCGCTCGGGGTCTTCGACAAGGAGCTCCAGCGCGCGAGCCGCCTCTGCGCGGACCACGACATCCACCTGCAGCCCGGCGTCAACGAGGAGCTCGGCGCCACGTCGGTCTGGGGCAGCCAGCTCGCGCCGACGCTGCCGGGCGCCCAGCGCGACGGCGTGGTCGGCCTCTGGTACGGCAAGAACCCGGGCCTGGACCGCGCGGCGGACGCGATCCGCCACGCGAACTTCTGCGGGACCGCCCACCACGGCGGGGCCGTCGCCATCGTCGGGGACGACCCGTCCTGCAAGTCCTCGACGCTGCCCAGCGCGGCGGAGGCGACCCTGGCTTCGCTCTACCTGCCCACGCTGTGGCCCGGGACCGTGCAGGAGGTCCTGGACCTCGGCCGGCACGCGATCGCGCTGTCGCGGGCGAGTGGCCTGTGGTCGGCGCTGAAGATCGTCACGAACGTCGCGGACGCGGCAGGGACCGCGACGGTCGGTGCCGAACGTGTCGTCCCCGTCATGCCCGAGCTGCTGGTCGCCGGCCGCGCGTACGTCCATCGGCCGAACCCGACGATGCTCGCCCCCGACTCGCTCATCAGCGAGCGTGGGCTGTTCGAGGTCCGGCTGCCGCTCGCCCGGATGTACGCTCGCGCGAACGGCCTGAACCGGATGACCGTCGACGGCGGCGGGAGCGCGCGGCTCGGCCTCGTCGCCGCCGGCAAGACCTACCGCGACCTGGTCCAGGCGCTGCAGGACCTCGGCCTGGATCTGGGGCGCCTCCGGGCCGCCGGGGTGCGGGTGATGCAGGTCCAGATGCCGTGGCCGCTGGACCGCGATGACGTGCGCGAGTTCGCCGCCGGCCTGGAGGAGATCGTCGTCGTCGAGGACAAGCTGCCGTTCCTGGAGACCCAGTTCCGCGACCTGCTCTACGGGACCACCGACGCGCCGCGGGTCCTGGGCAAGCGCGACGAGCAGGACCGGCCGCTGCTGCCCGTTGAGGGCGAGCTGGACGCCGACCTGATCGCGCGCGCCGTCGCGCGGCGGCTGCAGGCCGCCGGCATCGACCTGGAGTCCGTCACCGCCCGCGTCCGCGAGCTCGAGCAGATCGGGCGCGCGAAGCTCGTCCCGCTGCCGGTCGTCCGCACGCCGTTCTTCTGCTCGGGCTGCCCGCACAACTCCTCGACGGTCGCCGCGGACGACGCCCTGGTCGGCGCCGGCATCGGCTGCCACACGATGGTCCTCCTGAACCCGGAGGGGCGCGGAACGCTGACCGGCATCACGCAGATGGGCGGCGAGGGCGCGCAGTGGATCGGCATGGCCCCGTTCGTCGAGGGCGAGCACTTCATCCAGAACCTGGGCGACGGGACGTTCCACCACTCGGGCTCGCTGGCGATCCGGGCGGCCTGCGCCGCAGGGGTCAACGTCACCTACAAGCTGTTCGCCAACGGCTCGGTGGCGATGACGGGCTCGCAGTCGATCGTCGGCGGCATGACGGTGCCGGAGCTGACGCGCTGGCTCGTGCTCGAGGGCGTGAAGCAGGTGGTCGTCACGACCGAGGACCTCAGCCGCTACGACGGCGTCGCCCTCGACGCCCACGCCACGGTCCGCCCGCGCGAGGACATGCTCGCCGTGCAGGAGGAGCTGTCCCGGGTGCAGGGCGTCACCGTCCTCATCCACGATCAGCAGTGCGCCGCCGAGCGCCGCCGCCTGCGCAAGCGCGGCAAGGTCCCCGAGGCGACCGAGCGCGTCGTCATCAACGAGCGCGTGTGCGAGGGCTGCGGCGACTGCGGGAAGAAGTCCTCGTGCCTGAGCGTGCTGCCGGTCGACACCGAGTTCGGCCGCAAGACACGGATCCACCAGGCGTCGTGCAACAGCGACTTCTCCTGCCTGGAGGGGGACTGCCCGTCGTTCCTGACGGTGGTCCCGGCGGCGAAGCCCGCAGGCCCCGAGGCGACACCGCCCGCGGTCCCTTTCCCGCCGGTCGCCCTGCCCGACCCGGTGCTCGCGACCGACGCCCAGACGACGATCCGCATGATCGGCATCGGCGGGACGGGCGTCGTCACGGTCAGCCAGATCCTCGCGATGGCCGCGCACCTGCAGGACGGCTACTCGTGGTCGCTCGACCAGACGGGCCTCTCGCAGAAGGGTGGGCCGGTGATCAGCGACATCCGCCTCTCGCAGGACCCGATCACGGGGTCGAACAAAGCGTCCGCCGGACGGGTCGACGTCTACCTCGGCTTCGATCTCCTCGGCGCCGCGAACCCGAAGAACCTGCAGATGTCCGCCGCGGAGCGGACGCTCGCGGTCGTGTCGACGAGCGCCGTGCCGACCGGCCGCATGGTCGTCGACCCGTCCGTCCGCTTCCCGGAGCTCGACGGACCGGTCACGGCGATCACGGGACGCACGCGCGGCGCGGTGTTCCTCGACGCGCAGGCGCTGTCCGAGCGGCTCTTCGCCGACCACCTGCCGGCGAACTTCATCGTCCTCGGCGCGGCGCTGCAGCAGGGTGCCCTGCCCGTCGGCCTCGACGCCCTCGAGGCGGCCGTCCGGCTCAACGGCGCGGGCGTCGAGAAGAACCTCGCCGCGCTTGCGTGGGGGCGGGCCTGCGTGGCCGCGCCCGATGCGGTGGCGGCACTGGACGTGCCGGTCGCCGGGCACGAGGGCGACCCGGCGCTGCCCGCACCCTCTGCCGCCGCGTGCGCGATCGCGGCGACGGTGGCGGCCGTGCCGGGCAGCCCGCTCGAGGCCGTCGTCCGCCGGCGGGCCGACGAGCTGATCGCCTACCAGTCACCGGCCTACGCGCGCCGCTACGCGCGGACGCTCGCCACGGTCGTCGCCGCCGAGCGCGCCGCCTGCGGGGACGACGGCGTCGTGAGCAACGCCGTGGCCCGGCAGCTGTTCAAGCTGCTGGCGTACAAGGACGAGTACGAGGTCGCGCGGCTGCACCTGGACCCGGTCGAGCGCGATCGGGTGACGCGCGAGTACGGGGCCGGGGCGAAGGTCCAGTACCACCTGCACCCGCCGCTGCTGCGGGCCCTCGGGATGGAGCGCAAGCTGCGCCTGGGGCGCTGGTTCGACGGCGGCTTCAAGACGCTGAAGGCGATGAAGCACCTGCGCGGGACGCCGGCCGACCCGTTCGGCCGCGCGGAGGTCCGGGTCGTCGAGCGTGCGCTGATCGGCGAGTACGAGGCGGTCGTGCGGCGTGCGCTGAGCGCGCTGACGCCGGCCACCCGCACGCTGGTCGCCGAGCTGGCCGACAGCCCCGACCTGATCCGCGGCTACGAGGACATCAAGCTCGCGTCCGTCGTCCGCTGGCGGGCCGCAGTGACCGACATGCAGGCGCGCCTCCACGGGACGGCGGGCGACAGCGAGCTCGTCGTCGTCCAGGCGCCGGCCCCGTTCACGCCGATGCGCTGATGTCAACCGACAGCCGGTCCACCCACCGGGCCGCCCGCGTCCCGGTCGCCCCGGTGGGCCCCGGTACGCTCGGCGACGACCATGAGCAAGACGCCGAAGAAGCCGAAGAAGCGCCCGAAGCTCGACCGCGAGACGTTCGACGCCGAGCTCCGCCGCCTCCAGGTGGAGCTCGTCCTGCTGCAGGAGTACGTCAAGGCGAAGGGCCTGAAGGTCGTCGTCGTATTCGAGGGCCGGGACGCCGCGGGCAAGGGCGGGGTCATCAAGCGCATCGCGGAGCGCACGAGCCCGCGGGCGGTGCGGGTCGTCGCGCTCGCGACGCCGACCGAGCGCGAGCAGACGCAGTGGTACTTCCAGCGCTACGCCGCGCATCTGCCGGCCGCCGGTGAGATCGTCCTGTTCGACCGCTCCTGGTACAACCGCGCCGGCGTCGAGAAGGTCATGGGGTTCTGCACCGACGAGGAGTACTCGGAGTTCATGCGCTCGTGCCCCGAGTTCGAGCGGATGCTCGTGCGGTCCGGGATCCTGCTCGTCAAGTACTGGTTCAGCGTCAGCGACGAGGAGCAGGAGAAGCGCTTCCGGGCCCGCGTCGACGACCCGATGCGGCGCTGGAAGCTCAGCCCGATGGACCTCGAGTCGCGCGAGCGCTGGGTGGAGTACTCCCGCGCGAAGGACGACATGTTCCGCCACACCGACATCGAGCAGGCGCCGTGGTACGTCGTGGCCGCCGACGACAAGCGCCGCGCGCGCCTGAACTGCATCAGCCACCTGCTCTCGATGGTCGAGTACGAGGACGTGACGCCGCCGCCGCTCGAGCTGCCGCCGCGGCAGCCGGACACGGACTACGTCCGACCACCGCTGGCCGACCAGACGTTCGTCCCGGAGCTGTACTGAGCGTGGGACGTCCGGAGCCCGGCGCATGACGCGCTCGTTCGCCGCCGACGAGGAGCTGCTGCGGTCGGTCCTCGAGGAGGTCGTGCGGGACGCCGAGGGCGCCGACGGGCTCGCGCTGCACCGGCGGGCGGTCACGCTCGGCGAGCAGCTGCGGGCCGGGGACGCGGCCGCGGCCGACGCCCTGGCCGCCCTCGTCCGCGACCTCCGGGTGGACGAGCTGCAGGTGCTCGTGCGCTCGCTCACGCGGTGGTTCCAGCTCGTGAACCTCGCGGAGGACAACGAGCGCGTGCGGCGCCTGCGGGTCCGCGAGCTCGCGGAGGCGCCCGCACCGCGCCGCGGGTCGCTGCGGGACGCCGTCACCCGGCTCGCGGCGGACGGGGTGGACCCGGCGGCGCTCGACCGGCTGCTGGCCCGTGCGCAGGTGTCGCTCGTGATGACCGCGCACCCGACCGAGGCGCGGCGGCGCACCACGCTCGACAAGCTCACGCGGGTCTTCGCGCTGCTGCGGGGCCTGGACGAGCGCCGGCCGACCGCCGAGTCCGAGGCCGTCGCGGCCGCGGGGCTGGCGTCGGCCGTCCAGGAGCTGTGGGGCTCGGACGAGATCCGGGCCGTGTCGCCGACGGTCCTCGACGAGGTCCGCACGGGGCTCGTGTACGCGACCTCGTCGCTGGCGACGGTCGTCCCGCAGCTGTACCGCGAGCTGGAGGCCGCCGTCGCCGAGGCCTACCCGGGCCGCGAGGTCACCGTCCCGCCGCTGCTGCGGTTCGGCTCGTGGATGGGCGGCGACCGGGACGGCAACCCGTACGTCACGCCGCAGGTGACCGTCGAGACCCTGCGCACCCTCCGCGAGACGTGCCTGCGGTTCCTCTACGACCGTGTCGCCGATCTGGCGGCCCGCGTCTCGCTGAGCGCCCGGCTGGTCGGCGACCCGCCGTTGCTGGCGCCAATCCTCGCCGACGCCGCGCAGCGCTTCCCCGACCTCACGCAGATCGTCGACGCGCGCAACCCGGAGGAGCCTTACCGGCGGGTGTTCTCGGTGATCGCCCGCCGCGTGCGGGCAACGCTCGAGGGCGACGCCGAGGGCTACGACGGTCCCGAGGGGCTGCTGGCCGACCTGCGCGTCTGTCAGGCGGCCCTGCGCGCCGGCCACGGGCGCTACGTGGCGGCGGGCGAGCTGCAGGACGTCATCCGCCAGGTCGAGGTCTTCGGCTTCCACTTCACGCGCCTGGACATCCGCGAGCACGCCGGCGTCCATCGCCACGCGGTCGCCGAGATCCTGGCGGAGCTCGGGCTCGAGCCCGACTACGCGGGCCTCCCCGAGGACGAGCGCGTCGCGGTCCTCGTCCGCGAGATCGAGACGCGCCGCCCGCTGATCCCGGCGGACATCGGCGGCTTCTCGCCCTCCACCCAGGAGACGGTGCAGACCTTCCGCATGCTGCACGAGGCGCGGACCGGCGAGCACGCCGACGCGCTGCTCTCGTACATCGTGTCGGGAACGGAGGCGCCGTCGGACCTGCTGGAGGTCCTGCTGCTGATGAAGGAGTGCCGGCTGTCGAAGGCCGGTGGCGAGGGCGCGCTGCTGCGCGTCGTCCCCCTGTTCGAGGCCGGCGAGACGCTGGCGGCGGGCGCCGAGACGATGCGCACGCTGGTCGAGCTGCCGTGCTACCGGCAGGCACTGGAGGCGCGCGGCGACGAGCAGGAGATCATGGTCGGCTACTCGGACTCGAACAAGGACGTCGGCTACGTCGCGTCCGGGTGGGAGGTCTACCGCGCGCAGCTGCGCATCGTCGACGTCCTGCGCGAGCACGGACTGCGCTGGACGTTCTTCCACGGTCGCGGCGGTGCGGTGGGACGCGGCGGCGGACCGAGCAACGTCGCGATCCTCGCGCAGCCGCCGGGGACGGTCGGCGGCCGGCTCAAGGTCACCGAGCAGGGGGAGGTGCTGTCCGACAAGTACTCGGTCCCGGAGATCGCGCACCGCGAGCTCGAGCTGACGGTCGCAGCGGCGCTTCTGCGAGGCGCCGGGCCCGGGGACGCGCAACTGTCGCCCGGCCAGCGCGATCGCTTCGAGCCGGTGCTGGCCGCGATGGCGGAGCGGTCCTCCAGGGCCTACCGTGCGCTGGTCTACGAGGACCCCGGCTTCGTCGCGTTCTTCCATGCCGTGACGCCGGTCGACGAGATCTCGCGGCTGCGCCTCGGGTCGCGCCCGGCCAAGCGGAAGCAGACCGATCGCATCGAGGACTTCCGGGCGATCCCGTGGGTCTTCAGCTGGACGCAGGCCCGGATCGTGCTGCCGGCGTGGTTCGGCCTCGGCACCGCGCTGCGGGCGGCCCGCGAGTCGGCCGGCCTCGACGTGCTGCAGGAGATGGACGCGGGCTGGCCGTTCTTCGCGGCGCTGCTCTCGAACGCCGAGATGGCGTGCGCGAAGGCGGACATGGAGATCGCCCGCCGGTACGCGGCGCTGTGCGAGGACGACGCGCTCCGGGAGCGGATCTGGGGCCAGCTGGAGGCGGAGTTCGTGCTGACGTGCCGCGAGCTGCTGGCCGTCACCGGCGGGACGGCGCTGCTGGACCGCGAGCCCGTCCTGCAGCGCTCGATCGCGCGCCGCAACCCGTCCGTCGACCCGCTGTCGTTCGTCCAGCTCGAGGTCCTGCGGCGGCTGCGGGCGGGGGACGGGGGCGAGGAGCTCGCGCGCGCGTCGTTCCTGGTGATCAACGGCATCGCGGGCGGGCTGCGCAACACCGGCTGACCGCCCGTCTCGTCGTGGGGGCAGATGAAAGAACCGTCATCTCCGCTTCACGCGGGGGCCATGCGGGCAGGGGATCGTGACGGCCATGCTGCCCCGGATCGTCCTCGCCCTCGCCGCCGCCGCCGCCCTGCTCCTGGGGGTCGCGGGTGCGCGCGCCTTCGTCGGGGGGGACGAGGGCGCCGCCGCGCCGGCCCCGATCGAGCTGTCCGGCGCGACGACGGGGGCCGGCTCCGCGACCACCACCGGGACGACGGGGACGACGAGCACGGAGGGGGCCACCACCGGCGAGCGGACGACGAGCACCGCGGCGCGAACAGGGACGGGGTCCACGTTCGCGCCGCCGCCGACCCGGACGCGGGATGACTCCGGCCGTGACGACCGCGACTCCGGCGACTCGGACGACTTCGACGACGCCCCGCCGGCGCGGTCCTCGTCGGCTCCGGACGCCGACGACGATGACGGCGATGACGACTCGGGCCGCTCGTCGGGGTCCGGCGGGTCGTCGGGGTCGGATGGGTCGTCGTCGGGCTCCGGGTCGAGTGGCTCGGGATCGGGCGGCTCTGGCTCCGGGTCCGGGTCGTCCGGCGGCTCCGGCGGGAGCGACGACTCGGGCGGCGGCGATGACGATTGACGGCTGACGGCCTGCGGCGGCGCTGGGGCAGCACCCGGGCGCGGATCCTGTCCGCGTTCGTCGTCCTGCTGGCCGCATCGACGGTCGCGACCACCCTCGGCCAGCGTCAGCTGCTGCTCGATCGGGCCGTCGACCGCGTCGACCGGCAGCTCGTGCAGGAGGCCGAGGAGTTCCGCCGCATCTCGGCACTGACGCGTGACCCGCAGACGAACCGCCCGCTGCCGCGGACGCCCGACGTGCGGTCGCTGCTCGACGCGTTCCTCGCGCGCAACGTGCCCGTCGAGGGCGAGGCGTTCTACACGTTCGTCGGCGGCCGCAACGGCGCGGCGTCGGCCGGCGAGGGCATCACGGCCGCGGTGACCCGTGCCGTCCTGCCGCTCGCGGGGGTGGGAGAGAGCCGCCTGGGTGAGCTCGACGTCCCGGGCGGTAGCCGCACGCGGTACACGCTCGTTCCGGTGACGCGCGCCGGGCGGACGCTCGGCAGCCTCGTCGTCGTCGCCGACCTGGGCCGCGAGGAGCGCGAGGCGACGCGCGCCGCCCGTGGTAGCGCGCTGATCGCGCTCGTCGTCCTGCTGATCGCGACGGGCATCGCGTTCGTCGTCGCGGGCCGCGTCCTAGCTCCGCTGCGGCGGCTGCGCGCGACCGCCACGTCGATCACGGAGAACGACCTCACGCAGCGGCTGGAGGTCCGCGGTAGCGACGAGCTCGCCGAGCTGGCACGGACGTTCAACGCCATGCTCGACCGCCTGGAGGGCGCGTTCGACAGCCAGCGCGCGTTCGTCTCCGACGCCGGCCACGAGCTGCGCACGCCGATCACGATCATCCGCGGGCACCTGGAGCTGCTGGGCGACGGGGAGGATCCGGACGAGCGCCGCGAGACGCTCGCGCTCGTGCAGGACGAGCTGCAGCGGATGTCGCGCCTGGTCGAGGACCTGCTCACGCTCGCCAAGGCCGAGCGCAGCGACTTCCTACGGGCCGAGGACATCGACCTCGACGAGTTGGTCGAGGAGCTGCTGGTGAAGGCCCGCGCGCTCGGCGACCGCTTGTGGGCCGTCGAGCGCGCCGACCCCGGCCTGCTGCACGCCGACCGCCAGCGGCTCACCCAGGCCGTGATGAACCTGGCGGCGAACGCCGTCCAGCACACGGGGCGCGGCGACACGATCACGCTCGCCGGGGTGCACGAGGGCACGCGCGTCACGCTGAGCGTCGCCGACACCGGGCCGGGGATCGCGCTCGGCGACCAGGCGCGCATCTTCGACCGCCACCAGCGTGGCGGGGACGAGCGCCGCCGGCCGGACGGTGCCGGGCTCGGCCTGGCGATCGTGACCGCGATCGCCGCCGCGCACGGCGGCCGCGCCACCGTCGCCAGCGCCCCCGGCGAGGGTGCGCGCTTCGCCATCATCCTGCCGGTCGACCCGGATCCTGAGGAGGACCTGCCGTGACCCGTGTGCTGATCGCCGAGGACGAGCCCCGGCTGAGCTCGTTCCTCGAGAAGGGCCTGCGCGCGAACGGCTACGCGACGACGGTCGTCGCGGACGGCCGCTCGGCACTCGCCCTGGCTGGGATCGAGGAGTTCGACCTGCTCATCCTCGACCTCGGGCTGCCGGGCCTGGACGGCCTGGAGGTCCTGCGGCAGCTGCGAGCGGGCGGCACGACGCTGCCGGTGGTGATCCTGAGCGCCCGCGACGAGGTGGCCGACAAGATCGCCGGCCTCGAGGTCGGTGCCGACGACTACGTCACCAAGCCGTTCGCCTTCGAGGAGCTGCTCGCCCGCGTGCGGGCACGCCTGCGGGACACCGGGACGGCCGAGCGGACCGTCCTCACCGCCGGCGCCGTGACGCTCGACCTGCGCACCCGCCGCGCGACCGTCGGCGACACGACCGTCACGGTCACCGCGCGTGAGTTCACGATGCTCGAGACCTTCATGCGCCACCCCGACCAGGTGCTCACGCGCGAGCAGCTGCTCAGCCACGTGTGGGGCTACGACCACGACCCGGGGTCGAACGTCGTCGACGTCTACGTGCGGCACCTGCGGCGCAAGCTCGGCGCGGGGACGATCGAGACGGTCCGCGGGATGGGCTACCGGCTCGCGATCTGACGGCACATGAACGAACCGTCATCCGGTCTTCATGACCGGGTCACGGGCCCCGGGCAGTCTCCTGTTCATCAAGCCAGCCAGTCCAAGGAGACGCACCATGCGCAAGACCCTGATGATCGCCGCGGCCGCCCTCGCCGCCGCCGTGCCCGCCACCGCCCTCGCCAAGCACGGCGCCGACGACGGCGCGCAGACCAGCACGACGACCACCGCGACCACGACGACCGGCACCACGACGACGGGGACGACCGCGACGACGACGCCCGCGCGCGGGCAGCGCATCACGACGGCGCAGCGCGCGAGTGCGATCCGCGCCGCGAAGGCCGTCGTCCCCGCCGCCGCTCGCGTGACGAAGGTCGAGCGCGAGACCGACGACGACAGCACCCAGGCCTACGAGGTCAAGCTGCGGACCAGGACCGTCCGCTACGAGGTCGACCTCGACCGCGCGTTCAAGGTCCTCGACGTGGACCGCGACCGCATCGGCGTCGCCCCCTCCCAGCGGGATCGCGACGACGACCGCAGCAACGACCGCAACGACGACCGTGACGACGACCGCGGTGGCCGCGGGCGCGGCAGCGACGACGACTGACGCGCTCGCGCGCGGGCCGCGACCGGTCCGCTCGATGGCTCGATGTGTCACCAGGCGCCACATCGGTACCTCGTGGCACATCGAGCCAGGCAGTCGGCCCGCGCGCGTCCCGACACCGCCGTCCAGGACCGCAGCGGGACGGCGCAGCGTCCGGAGGTCGTACGATCGGCGCATGACCTCCCAGCTGCGGATCTACACGATGAAGCCCGGCGCGATGGAGCCGTTCGTCGCCCTGTGGCGCGAGCACGTGGTCCCCGCGCGCGCGGTCTACGGCTTCGGCGTCACCGGCAGCTGGACGACCCCGGACGGCGCGGAGTTCGTCTGGGTCGTCGAGTTCGACGGCGACCTCGCCGCGTTCGAGGCCGCCGACAAGGCCTACTACGACAGCCCCGAGCGGGCCGCGCTGCCGACCAGCCCCGCCGAGTACATCGCGTCGATGGACCTGCGGATGCTGGCCCCGGTCGCCTGACGCCCGCGGCAGAGGGGTCTGCCATCCTGGGAGCGATGATGCGCAGCCGAACGCTGACCCTGCTCGTGACGAGCGCCCTGACCGTGTCGGTCACCGCGTGCGGCTCCTCGAGCGACGACGACGCCACTGCGACCGGCGCGCCCGGTGCGGCCGTCACCGGGTCCTCCGCCACGGCCGCGAGCACCACGGCGGAAGCCGCGACGACGACGACGGCCGCAGCCCCACGGGCGGCCTCCGGGACGCTCAAGCTCGCCAAGGTCGGGTCGTTCGACCAGCCGATCTACGTGACGGGCGCGCCCGGCGACACGCGCCGGTTGTTCGTCGTCGAGCAGACGGGGCGCATCCTGGTCGTCCGCGGCGGCAAGACGGTGGCCAGCCCGTTCCTGGACATCCGCAGCCGGGTGACGGCGGGCGGCGAGCAGGGGCTGCTGTCCGTCGCGTTCGCGCCCGACTACGCCAAGAGCGGTCGCTTCTACGTCTACTACACGGACAAGAGCCAGGAACAGCGGGTCGTCGAGTACCGGCGCGCGAGCGCGGACCGCGCCGACAGCGGGAGCGCCCGCCTCGTGCTGAAGATGGCCGACCCCGAGTCCAACCACAACGGCGGCCTGCTGAAGTTCGGCCCCGACAAGCTGCTCTACATCGGCACCGGTGACGGCGGCGGCGCCGGCGATCAGCACGGCAGCCGCGGCAACGCGCAGGATCTGACCTCACCGCTCGGGAAGCTGCTGCGCATCGATCCGAAGAAGTCCGGGTCGCGGGCCTACCGGATCCCGGCCGACAACCCGTTCGCTAAGCGTGGCGGAGGCGTGCGCAAGGAGATCTACAGCTACGGCCTGCGCAACCCGTGGCGCTACTCGTTCGACCGCTCCAGCGGCGCGCTCGTGATCGGCGACGTCGGTCAGAACGAGATCGAGGAGATCGACTACGTCGCGAAGGGCAAGGGCAACGGCGCGAACTTCGGCTGGCGGCCGTTCGAGGGCAAGGCGCGGTTCAAGGACGGCGAGTCGGCCCCGGGCGCGGTCCCGCCCGTCCTCGAGCTGCAGCACCGCGACGGGAACTGCTCGGTCACCGGCGGCTACGTCGTCCGGGACACCGCGTTGCCGACCTCGATCCGCGGCAAGTACGTCTACGGCGACTTCTGCAAGGGCGAGCTCCGCGCCGCGACGCTGTCCCCCACGGCGGCGACCGGCGACGCCAAGCTGCCGCTGCCCAAGGTCCAGAGCCTGTCCTCGTTCGGCGAGGACACGAAGGGCCGCGTCTACGTGGTCTCGCTCGGCGGGACGGTCTCGCGGATCACGACCGGCTGACGGGACCAGACGTCCGGCGGCTGCGGGCGCGGGCGCTCCACGGCGTCGGCGCCACCGGCGCCTCGACGCGCAGGACGTCCAGCGCGCGCTCGAGGTCCCGCCCCATCGAGGGCAGGTCCGGTAGCGCGTCGGCGTCCGCGTAGAGGCCGACGTGCAGACGCCCGAGGTAGGAGATCGCGCCGATCGAGAGCGCGTGCCCGGGCGCGACCGGGACCGCGGGGTGGACGCTGCGCAGCGGCCGGCCGAGCAGCGACAGCTCGATTTCCGGCCCGGGGACGTTCGAGACGATCGCGTTGAACGCGGCCTTGCCGTAGGCGAGCCGCGCCGCCGCCCCCGCCGCCTGGGCCGGCAGCAGGTCGGCCGCCTCCATGATCTGGGCGATACCGGGGCCGCTGCCGTCGCCGCTCGCCTCGGCCTTGGCCGCACGCGTGCGGTCGCGGACGGTGCGCAGGACGCTGACCGCGTCCGAGTCGGCGACCGGCAACTCCACCGCGATGAACGAGATCTGGTTGCCGAGCGCGGCGGGGTCGTCCTCGCGGGTGCTGACCGGGACCAGGACGCGGAGCTGGTCCGTCGCCTCGCCCGCGGTCTCGAGTGCCCGTCCGAACGCGAGCGAGCACGCCGTGAGCAGCACGTCGTTCAGCGTCGCGGAGTGCCGGCGGCCGGCGGCCTTCAGGCCGTCGAGCGGCGCCTGCGCGTAGGCGACGGCGCGGCGCGGGCCGACCGCCCGATCGAGCGACGTGGACGCGACGGGCGAGGTCAGGCGGTCGAGCCCGCCGGCGGCCTCGCGGAGCTCGTTCGGGAGCGCAGCCGCGCGGCGCGCCACCTCGCGCAGCGCCGTCGGGCTGGTGACGCTGGCGGCCGCGCCGCGGACGTTCGGCGTGGGCGCGTTCTCCCGCGCGAGGCGAACGGCGGTCTTCGCGCGGACGCCGAGCGCCGCCCGGGCGGCACGTGCCGGGGCGGGACGGGCGACGGGGCGCCAGTCCGCGTCCTCGCCGGTCGGGACGGCGGGCGGGTCCGGCGTGAACAGCAGCATCGCGACCTCGATGGCGGCGATGCCGTCCACCAGCGCGTGGTGCGCCTGGCCGACGATCGCGAAGCCGCCCGAGCCGGTCGGCGGGAAGCGGACCAGGTACAGCTGCCAGAGCGGGCGTCCCGGATCGAGGGGACGCGAGAGCAGCGTCCCGGCCAGCGTCCGCAGCTCGGCCGGGCCGCCCGGGGCGGCGAGGGTCAGCTCGTGCACGTGGTGCGCGATGTCGAAGCCGGGGTCGTCCACCCAGCGCGGATCGCCGAGGCCGAGCGCGGGGATCGTCACCCGCCGGCGGAACCGCGGGACGAACCCCAGGCGTGCGTCCAGGTGACGTCGCAGCGCGGCGAGCGACGGCGGGGCGCCGTCGAAGCGCATGGTCCAGCCCACGTGCAGCGGCGCGTCCGCCGAATCGAGGGCCAGGAAGCTGTAGTCCAGTGCGCTGAGGCGATCAGGCGAGGGTGGCGTCGGGCGGGGCAAGGCCCTCCATTGTGCCCCATCCGGAGGCGGCCCACGCACCACTATCGTCCCGCGCATGTCTCCGGTGGTCGACGTCGCGCACATCCGTGCCAGCAACCCCGGCCCGTTCACGCTGACGGGCACCAACACGTACGTCGTCGGGCGCGACGGCTGCTGGGTCATCGATCCGGGGCCGGACCTCGACGAGCACCTGGACGCGGTCGCCGCCGAGGTGCAGGCCCGCGGCGGCGCAGCCGGGATCCTGCTCACGCACGACCACGGGGACCACGCGGACGGCGTTCCGCAGCTGCTGCGCCTGCTCGACGGCGACGTCAAGGTCCACGCGGCGCGGTACCGGCGGGCCGACGTGAAGCTGCGCAACGGCGACATGGTCGGCAACTTCGCGGTCGCCGGGACGCCGGGGCACGCGCCCGACCACCTCGCCTTCGTCCTCTACGACACCGTCTTCACCGGGGACGCGGTCCTGGGGGAGGGGTCGGTCTTCGTCGCCCCGGACCCGGGCGCGCTGCGGGGCTACCTCGCGGGGCTCGAGCTGCTCAAGGCGCTGCAGCCGCGGCGGATCTGGCCGGGTCACGGGCCGGTCGTCGACGACCCGGTCGCCAAGCTCGACCAGTACATCGACCACCGCCTCGAGCGCGAGCGCAAGCTGTTGCTCGGGCTCGACGACGGCGCGCGGACGATCGACGCGCTGCTGGACGCCGCCTGGTCCGACGTCCCCGACGTCCTGCGCCCGGCGGCCGCGGTGACGCTGGCGTCGCACCTGGACAAGCTCGAGGAGGAGGGGCGGCTGCCGGACGGCGTCGAGCGTCCGCAGTGGCCGATCCCGGGGATGTCGACGCAGGTCTGACGCCCCGCCCGACCCTGGGCGGCGTGGCTCGGCCCGGTCGCTCGATGTGCCAGCACGTGCGCGGGTGGCGTGTGGCGGCACATCGACGGGACCGCTCAGGCGGGCGCCTCCGCCAGGCGCCGCTCGCCCAGGGCCAGCGCTGCTGCCAAAGGCGTCTGCTCCCGCGCGGCTGCCTCCGCGTAGATCGCGCGCAACGTGTCGCCGACGCGGCGCACGTCCGCGGTGGCCGCCGCCTTCGCGTACCCGCCGGGTCGCAGCTCGTGCGCGATGTTGATGATGCCGCCGGCGTTGGCGACGAAGTCCGGGGCCCACAGGATCGACCGTCCGCGCAGGAGCTCCGCCACGTCGTCCGCCGCCAGCTGGTTGTTCGCCGCGCCGGCGATGACCGGCGCCTGCACGACCCCGGCGGTGTCGTGATCGAGGATGCCGCCGAGCGCGCAGGGGCAGTAGACGTCGACGGGCGCGCCGAGCGCCTCCGCCGCCGTCACCCAGCGCGCGCCGAGCTTCGCGGCGTCGACCCTGCGCGCCGGGTCGATGTCGTTCGCCAGCAGCGTCGCCCCGCGGCGGGCGAGCAGCCGCGCGACGCGCAGCCCCACGTGCCCGAGGCCGACGACCGCCACCGAGCGGCCCTTCAGCGAGGCACTGCCGAAGACGGACTCGACCGAGGCGAGGACGGCGGCCTCCACGCCGATCGCGGTGAACGGGCTGGGGTCGCCCGAACCGCCGTGCCGTGCGGCGCGCCCGGCCACGTGCTCGGTGCGGCCGGCGATCGTGTCCATGTCCCGTGCCGACGTACCGACGTCCTCGGCGGCGATGTACGCCCCGTCGAGCGCGGCGACGGTGTCCGCGAAGTCCTCGAGCGCCGCACGGCGCACACGGGGAGTGAGGACGGTGTCGGGCCGCAGCATGATCACGCCCTTGCCGCCCCCGAGCGGAAGGCCGGCGACGGCTGACTTGTAGGTCATGGCCCGCGACAGGCGCAGCGCGTCGCGCATCGCCGAGCGCGCGTCGTCGTAGCGCCACATCCGGCAGCCGCCCAGCGACGGCCCGCGCGCGGTCGAGTGCACCGCCACCATGGTGAAGAGCCCGGATCGCGTGCCGCGCCGGATGAGCAGCTGCTCGTGTTCCAGCGCGGCGGCGTACGGGTCCATGGCGACGACCTTAGTCCCTCCCCGCGGCGCCTCTGGACGGGCGTCGTCGCGCGACGTCCACGCTCCGCCGAGCTCGCCCGGCGTGCGGGCGCTGCTTCGGCGGGCCTTACGGGGCGGCGGGCGCGGATGCGCCGCCGGACGTGGCGCCCGGCGGGCTCGTGGACGCCGCGCCGGCACCGGGCGCCGACCCGCCGCTGGTGCCGGTCGAGCCGCCGGCTCCGGCCGTGCTGCCGGAGGTGCCGCTGCCGGGCGCGGAGCTGCTTCCGGCCGCGGGTCCTGCTCCGCTCGGCGCCGCCGTGCCGGCCCCGCTGCCGCCGCCTGAGCTGCTGCCGCCGGCGGTGCTGCCGGACGTGCTGCTGCCGGCCGAGGTGCCGCCGGTGCCGGTGGCGGCGCCGGTGCCCGGTCCGGTCGTGCCGCTGCTGCCTGCCCCGGCGCTGCTGCCGCCGCCAGGCGCGCCGAGCAGGCCCGACAACACCCCGGCTGCGCCGCCGCCCGTGGTGCTGCCGGCCCCGGCGTCGTCCGCAGCAGGGTCCTCGAGCGGTGCGGAGGCGCCGCCGTCGGGGTCGACCGCAGTCTGCTCGGCCCGGTCCTGGTCGCTGAGCAGCAGGCCGGGGGCCATCGCCGTCAGCGGTGCCTCACCGGCACGCCGGTGCGCAGCAGCCGCTGCATCGGGGCGGACCGTGGTCGCGCCCCGCGTCGCCCGGTCGCGCCGCGCGGTGGCGGTCGTCCGGGCGAGGAAGGCCGACGAGGCCGACGCGGGCCGTGCCGTCGACGCCGCGGCGGGCTCGGCGCCGGAGCGACCGGAAGCCGGCTGCGCGTGCGCGGCGCCGGAGCCGCGCGGCTGCACCGCCCGCTCGCGCGCGACCTCGACGGCGCCGCCGCCGACGACGACGGCGCAGCACACCACGGCGGCGAGCTTGGAGGCCGCTGCCCCCGCAGCGACCGTGCCGGTGGCCGTCACACCGGCGGCGCCGACGCCCGCGCCCCCGGCGGCCGCGGCCCCACCCGCAGCGCCGGAGCCGCCGGCGCCGAGGCCGATGAGCTTCGCGAGGAATCCCCAGGGGCCGGCGGCCGGGCTCAGCGCACCGAGGTCATGCGTGACCGCGCGGAGCGTGGCCCGGTAACCGGCGCAGCCGTCGCACTCGCGGGCGTGGCGCCGGGCGCGGCCGCTCATCCGCACGCCGCGGTCGTGCGCGGCGGTGATGTCCTCGCGGATCTCCTGGCACGGCGTGTCGCGTGCCTGCTGGGACTCGACGAGCCCCATGCGAGCACGGACGAGCAGCGACTTGATGGCCGGGACGGTGACCTCCAGCGCCCCGGCGAGCTCCTGGTACGTCAGCCCCTCCATCTCGCGCATCAGCAGCGCCGAACGCTGCTGCTCGGGCAGTGCCCGCACGTCCACGACGAGGCGGCGGAGGTCCTCGCGGCGCTCCGCCGCGAGGATCGGATCGCCCGTCGTGGCGGGCAGCGGGCGGGTGGCCTCCGACAGCTCGACCATGGGCTGCGAGGCGGGCCGGCGGATGTGGTCGATGCAGCGGTTGTGCGCCACGCGGTAGAGCCAGGCCCGCAGCGTGATCGGCCGGTCGTCGGCGCGCAGCGCGGCGTACGCGCGCAGGAACACGTCCTGCATCGCGTCGTCGGCGTCGGTCGCCGAGCCGCCGAGCATCTGGCGCGCGTACGCGGACAGGCGCTGGCGGTAGCGGTCGTGGATGACGCGGAAGGCGTCCTCGTCGCCCCGCCGGAAGAGCGCCACGAGCTGCTCGTCGGTCCGGAGCCGGAGGAGCACGCCGCCCGGCCGGCGGGCGCCGAGTGCTGCCGGGGCTCTGAGCGCAGAAGCTTCCATGCCGGTTCGACGACTGTAACGACGGGTCCGGCAGGAAGTTCCGGTGTGCGTCAGATGATCCGTCCCGCCCGCCGACTGCCGTCGCCGCGCCCCGTCACTTCACCTCGCGTCGCACGAGGCGCGCAGCCCCGACGACGAGGGGGAGCGCGATCCAGATCGAGCACGAGACCGCCAGGTGGGTCCAGTCCGACCCGCTCGCCCGGAGCTCGCCGACCTCGGTCAGCGCCCGGTTGGGGTCGACCCAGTCCCACGCCCCGTCGAGGGAGCTGACGAGCTCACCCAGGACCGAGAACGCGGTCGGCAGCGCGAAGTACGCGACGATCGCCGCCGCCGGCGAGGCCAGCGCCAGGCCGAACGCCACGCCCCAGAGGACGGTGAGCAGCAGAGCGAGCGTCGCCTGGCCCAGTCCGGCGGCGCCGATGCCCCAGGGGTCGGGGGCGTCGCCGACTGCGGTCAGCAGCACCGACAGGACCACGGCGACGACCAACGTGCCGAGCGCGAGTCCGAGCGCGGCGAGGATCTTCGCCCGCGTCACGCGGCTGCGTTCGGGGACGAGGGCGAAGGTCGTGAGCGCCGTCCGCTGGGACCACTCGCCGGTCATGAGCAGGATGCCGACGACCGGCAGGACGACGAGGCCAGGGACGAGGGTGAGCCCCAGGAAGTCGTCGAGCTGGTGGTCGGCGGTGTCGCCGACGAACAGCAGGATCAGGCCGACGGCGGCGGTGGCGAACGCGGTCAGCCCCAGCAGCCAGCGGCTCGCGCGTGTGTCCGACGCCTTCCGCAGCTCGATCGCGGTGAGCCGCGCGACGGACGGCCGCGCGAAGGGACGCGGGCTGTACTCGCCTGCGTCCGGCGTCGTGGCGGGCTTGGTCATGGTGGTGCTCATGCGACAGTTGCCTCCCGGCGATCGTGCTGGTCGGTGGGTTCGGTGGGGGTGGCTGACCCGGTGGTCAGGGCGAGGAAGAGCTCCTCGAGGCCGGCGCCGTCCGCGGTGCGCAGCTCGACGAGCGCGACCCCGGCGGCAGCGGCTGCGCGGCCGACCGCGGCCGCGTCGGCGTCGACGAGGGCGCCGCCCCCGGACGCCGGCTGCGACGGCAGTCCGGCGACCGCGAGCGCCCGGCGCAGCGCGGTCGTCGACTCCGCGCGAACGAGCGTGCCGGTGCGCGCGAGCAGCTCCTCCTTGCTGCCGTCGGCGACGATCCGGCCGCCCGCGATCACCACGAGGCGATCGGCGACCGCCTCGATCTCGCGCAGCAGATGCGAGGACAGCAGGACCGTCCCGCCGCGGTCGGCGAAGTCCCGCAGCAGGCCGCGCATCCAGAAGATGCCCTCGGGGTCGAGGCCGTTCGCGGGCTCGTCGAGCATCAGGACGCGCGGGTCGCCGATCAGGGCCTGGGCGATCCCGAGGCGCTGGCGCATGCCGAGCGAGTAGTCGCCCACGCGGCGCCGCGCCTTCTTCGGGTCCAGGTCGACGAGCTTCAGCATCGCGTCCACCCGGCTGCGCTCGACGCCGAGCACGGCGGCGGTCAGTGCGAGCGCCTCGCGACCGGTGCGGCCCGCGTGCTGCGCCGACGCGTCCAGCAGGACGCCGATCTCCCGGCCGGGATTGGGCAGCCGGCCGTAGGCGACCCCGGCGACCGTGGCCCGGCCGGTGGTCGGCGGGGTCAGCCCGCAGATCATCCGCATGGTCGTCGACTTGCCGGCGCCGTTGGGCCCGAGGAAGCCGGTGACGGTCCCGGGGGCGCAGGCGAAGCTGACGTCCTCGACCGCCGTGTGGTCGCCGTAGCGTTTCGTCAGGTGCTGGGCAGTGATCATGCCGTCGACACTGACCCCCGGCGCCCGCGTCCACATCGGCCGAAGGTCGACGGACGATCGACTTCGGTCGGTGGTCGCCGGCGCCGGGCCGCCGTACGCTGCGAGGCGATGGCCGTCACACGCTCCCTGCTCCCGTCGTTGCTCCTGGCCGAGGGCCCGAACGACGGCGGGGCCGTGCCGCCGCGCACCCCGCGCGACTGGCTCGTCGACGCGGCGATGTTCCTCATCGCGATCGGCGGCGGGCTCATCGGTGTCGGCGAGCAGTTCCCCGGTGACTCGCCCGACGAGGGCATCCTCTTCCTGGACCTGACCGGGGGAGCCGTGCTGATCATCGCGCTGTGGTGGCGGCGACGGTGGCCGGTTCCGCTCGCGCTCGCCGCGGCGCCGATCGGCGCCTACTCGAACTTCGCCGGCGTCGCCGCGCTGCTGCTGCTGTTCACGGTCGCCGTCCACCGGCCGTGGCGCGTGGTCGCCCTGGTCGCCACGACCCACATCGCCGGCGCCTTCGTCTACGCGGTGCTCTACCCCGATGACGACCTGCCGTACGTGGCGCTCGTCATCTTCATCGCGCTGATGCTCACCGGGGCGACGGCGTGGGGGATGTTCATCCGTGCCCGGCGCGAACTGGTGGCGAGCCTCCGCGAACGGGCGCAGCGGGCCGAGGCCGACCAGCAGCTGCGGCTGCAGCAGGCCCGCGACGCCGAGCGCTCGAGGATCGCGCGGGAGATGCACGACGTCCTCGCGCACCGCATCTCGCTGCTCAGCATGCACGCGGGCGCCCTCGAGTTCCGTCCGGACGCTCCCCCGGCGGAGATCGCGCACGCGGCCGGGGTCATCCGCGCATCGGCGCACGAGGCGCTCGAGGACCTCCGCGAGGTGATCGGCGTCCTGCGCAGCGACGCCGGGTCGGGCTCCGACGGCGACGGGGACGGCGACGGCCGGGACGCACCGACCCGTCCGCAGCCGACGCTCGCCGACCTGCCCGCCCTGCTCGAGGAGTCGCGGGGCGCGGGGATGCGCGTCCGCGAGGAGGACACGATCGCTGCCGACGACCGGGCGACCCTGCCCGCGGCCACCGGGCGGACCGTCTACCGGATCCTCCAGGAGGGGCTGACCAACGCGCGCAAGCACGCGGACGGGGCGGGCGTGGTCGTCCGCCTCGCGGGCCGGCCGCAGGACGGGCTGACCGCCGAGGTTGTCAACCGCGCACCGGCCGGGGGCGGGGTGGCGGGAACGATCCCGGGCGCCGGCACGGGCCTGGCCGGGCTCGGCGAGCGCGCGGCGCTGGCGGGCGGCCGGCTGACGGCCGGTCCCACCGACGAGGGCGGCTTCGCGCTGCGGGCCTGGCTGCCGTGGCCGCCGCGCGGGCCGGACGGCGGTGGGACGCCGGTCGTGCAGACCGCCCCCGGTGCGGGGGTCCACGGGCCGGAGGCGACCGGTGGTTGAGCGCGCGGTCCGCGTCCTGCTGGTCGACGACGACGCGTTGGTGCGCGGGGCGCTGCGCATGATGCTCGAGGGCCAGGCCGACATCCGGGTCGTCGCCGAGGCGGCGGACGGCGCCGAGGTGCCCG
Organism: Paraconexibacter sp. AEG42_29; assembly: GCF_040581415.1. Classification (NCBI taxonomy): domain Bacteria; kingdom Bacillati; phylum Actinomycetota; class Thermoleophilia; order Solirubrobacterales; family Paraconexibacteraceae; genus Paraconexibacter; species Paraconexibacter sp. AEG42_29. Next base: position 1,440,718 of record NZ_CP114014.1, read on the forward strand.
AGGCGGTCGCCGTCAACAAGCCCGACGTCGTCCTGATGGACATCCGCATGCCCGGGGTCGACGGCCTCACCGCGACCGAGCGCCTCCGGGCGCAGGCCGACCCGCCCCAGGTGATCGTCCTGACGACGATGAACGCCGACGACCAGGTGCTACGGGCCCTGCGGGCGGGGGCGGGCGGGTTCCTGCTCAAGGACATGCCGCCGGCGCAGATCGTGGAGGCGATCCGCCAGGTGGCCGCTGGGGAGGCGATGCTGTCGCCCGCCATCACGCGGCAGCTGATCGCGCACGTGGCCGACCCCGAGGCCGACGACCGCCGCGCGCGGGCCCGCGCGAGCCTGGACGAGCTGACCGAGCGTGAGCTCGAGGTGGCGGTGGCGCTGGGCCGCGGCGACGCGAACGCCGACATCGCCGCCGAGCTCTTCATGTCCGTGGCGACGGTGAAGGCGCACGTCTCCCGGCTGCTGACCAAGCTCGGCGTCAACAACCGGGTGCAGGTCGCGCTCCTGGTGCACGACGCGGACCTCATCTGATCCTCGTGGCGGCGGTGGCGGCCCGCCCCGGCGCCCCGGAATAGAGTCGGCCACATGCGCTTCCTCGCCCGCGGGCTCGTCTCTCTCTGCGCGGCGGGCCTGCTCGCGCTCGGCGCCGGCGGCGGGACGGCGGCCGCCGCGGCGCCTGCTCGTGAGTGCGCCGGCATCGGCGCCGCCGGCGGCGTCTTCAAGACGGTCGGGCCGCCCGCGCTGTTCTGGCTCGAGAACGCAGGCTTCGACGGGCGCGGGGGGATGTGGATCTCCGAGCTGTTCCAGAACCGGCTCGTGCGCTTCGACGCGCGCGGCGAGCCCGGGGTCGGCATCCCCGTCCCGAGTCCGGGGGCATCGCTGCTCGGGCCGGACGGGCTGATGTACGTCCTCTACGGGAACTCACCCGTCAGCGGCCTGAGCCCGGGCGGGTCGGGCGTGCTGCGCTTCGACCCGGCCGCCGCGAGCCCGGTCGCCGAGACGTTCACCACCGGCCTGCAGATGGCGAACGGCGCGGCGTTCGACGCCGCCGGGAACCTGTACGTGGGGGAGACGACGAAGACCGGCCTGACGAAGATCCGCCGCGACGGCACCGTCGACGAGGCGTTCGCGGCTGCCACGCCGGTCACCGGCGCGGACGGGGTCGCGGTGATCGGCGACACGCTCTACGCGACGCTGCTGACCGACCTGCGGTCGTCGATCGTCCGCGTCCCGCTGAGCGATCCGTCGGCCTACACGATCCTCACGAGTCTGAGCCCGGGCGGTCTCCCCAAGCTGCTCGACGACGTCGCGGTCGGCCCCGACGGCGCGCTCTACGTCGCGGCCGGGACGGGGGAGGTCATCCGCGTCGACCCCGTCACGGGCGCAGCGTGCGTCGCCTACCAGGCGCCGTTCCCGATCGACAGCATCCGGTTCGCGGCGGGCTTCGCGCCGTACGAGGTCGCGCGCGACGCGTTCATCACCTCCGAGACCGGGGCCATCGTCCACGTCCGCTTCAGCTTCCCGCCGGGCACGGGCACCGGGCCCGCGGCGGCGCCCGCGGCCATGCGACTGACGGTCGCGCCGGGACGGGTGCGGCGCGGCCGGACGGTCACGCTGCGGCTGACGGTCCGCTCGCCGTCGGCGTCGTGCCGCGCGGGCGTGCGGGTCCGGGTCGGGTCGACGGTCGCCCGGACGGACGCACGCGGCCGGGCGACGCTGCGGGTCCGCTTCGGCGCCATCGGCCGGCGGACGCTGACCGCGACCCGCACCGGCTGCCGGAGGGCGCGCGCCACGGTCCGCGTCACGCGCTGAGAGCAGACGCCATGCCGCAGGTGACGCCCGGCGTCACCCACGGCATGCCGTCCGCCCGAGTCAGGCCTCGATGTTCGACATCACGTGCTTGATGCGCGTGTAGTCCTCGAAGCCGTACGCCGACAGGTCCTTGCCGTAGCCGGACTGCTTGAAGCCGCCGTGCGGCATCTCGGCCACCAGGGGGATGTGCGTGTTGATCCAGACGCAGCCGAAGTCCAGGTGCTTGGCCATGCGCATCGCGCGCCCGTGATCCTTCGTCCAGACCGACGACGCGAGCCCGTACTTCACGCCGTTGGCCCAGGCCAGCGCCTGCGCCTCGTCCGTGAACTGCTGCACGGTGATGACCGGGCCGAAGACCTCGTCCTGGATCAGCTCGTCGTCCTGCTTGAGCCCGTCGATGACGGTCGGCTCGAAGAAGTAGCCGGCGCCGTCCGCGGCGTTGCCACCCGTGGTGACGGTCGCGTGGGCCGGGGCACGCTCGACGAAGCCGGCGACGCGCTCGCGCTGGACCTGGCTGATCACCGGGCCCATGTAGGTGTTCTCGTCGAGCGGGTTACCGTAGACGGTCGCCTTGGCCTGCTCGGTCAGGGCCTCGACGAATGCGTCGTGGATCCCCGGGCCGGCGATGACGCGGGTCGCGGCGGTGCAGTCCTGCCCGGCGTTGAAGTAGCCGGTGCCGGCGATCATCTCGGCGGCGGCCTCCACGTCGGCGTCGTCGAACACGATGACCGGGGCCTTGCCGCCGAGCTCCAGGTGGACGCGCTTGAGCGATTCCGCCGCGGCCGCGGCGACCGCCTTGCCGGCCCGGACGCTGCCGGTGATGGACACCATGTCGACGCCTTCGTGGCGGACCAGCGCCTCACCCGTCGCCCCCTTGCCGAGCAGCACGTTGAACACGCCCTCGGGCAGGTGCTTCTGCATCAGCTCGGCCATCCACAGCGTCGACGCCGGCGTGTTCTCGGAGGGCTTGAGGATGATCGAGTTGCCCGCCGCGATCGCCGGCCCGAATTTCCAGATCGCCATCATGAACGGGTAGTTCCACGGCGTGATGCCCGCGGTGACGCCGATCGGCTCGCGCCGGATGGACGACGTGTGGCCCGCCATGTACTCGCCCGACGACAGCCCGGCCAGGTGCCGCGCCGCCCCGGCGAAGAAGCGGATCTGGTCGACGCCGGGCGGGACCTCCTCGCTCTTGACGAGCGCCAGCGGCTTGCCGGTGTTCTCCGTCTCGATGGCCGCGAGCTCGTCCCCGCGCTCCTCGATCTCGTCGGCGATCTTCAGCAGCGCGAGCGAGCGCTCGGCGGGGGTCGCCTGACCCCATTCGGCGAAGCCCGCCCGGGCCGACGCGACGGCCGCGTCGACGTCGGCCTGACCGGAGATGCCCATCTGCGCGATGGTCTCCCCGGTCGCCGCGTTGTGGACGTCGTGCGAACCGTCGCCGGTGGCGGCGACGCTCCTGCCGCCGATGAAGTTCTGGAGCATGGCCATCGCCCGACGCTACCAGCGGCCTGCTCGCCGTTTGGGACAAGGCGGCCCGGTCCGGCGAGCCTGGGCGGCGGCGAGGGTCGCGCGGCGGCGCAGCGGGTCCTTCAATACCCTCCCGCGCATGACGAACGTCGTGATCACCTCGGCCGCGCGCACCGCGATCGGGTCCTATGGCAAGTCCCTGAAGGACGTCCCGCCGACCGAGCTCGGGACGATCGCCGCGAAGGCCGCGCTCGAGCGCGCCGGCATCGAGGGGGACAAGGTCGAGCACGTCGTCTTCGGCAACGTCATCCACACCGACACGCGCGACCCCTACATGGCCCGCGTCGTCGGCATCCAGTCGGGGATCCCGCAGGAGGTCCCCGCGTTCACCGTCAACCGGCTCTGCGGGACGGGCGTGCAGGCGATCGTCTCCGCCACGCAGGCGATCCAGACCGGCGACGCGGCGGTCGCGCTGGCCGGCGGCGCGGAGTCCATGAGCCGCGGGCCGTACTGGATGCCCGACGCGCGCTGGGGCTCGAAGATGGGCCCGGCCCGGGTCGTCGACCCCGTGATGGGCTCGCTCACCGACCCCTTCAACACGATCCTCATGGGCGTCACCGCCGAGAACCTCGTCGAGAAGTTCGACATCTCCCGCGAGCGGCAGGACGCCTACGCCGCCGAGTCGCACCGCCGCGCGGCGGCCGCCCAGGCCGACGGCCTGTTCGACGACCAGATCGTCGGCGTCCCCGTCCGCGTCAAGCGCGACACCGTCGACTTCCTGCGCGACGAGCACATCCGCCCGGACTCGACCGCCGAGTCGATGGGCCGCCTGAAGCCCGTCTTCAAGAAGGACGGCGGCACCGTCACCGCCGGCAATGCGTCCGGCATGAACGACGCCGGTGCCGCGGTCGTCCTGATGGACGCAGACCGGGCGAAGGAGCTCGGCGCGCCGGTGCGGGCCCGCGTCCTGTCGTACGCCTCGTGCGGCGTGGACCCGAAGATCATGGGCATCGGCCCGGTCCCGGCGATCAAGAAGGCGCTCGACCGCGCGGGCCGCACGCTCGACGAGGTCGGCGTCATCGAGCTCAACGAGGCGTTCGCCGCGCAGGCGCTGGCCGTGCTGCAGGAGCTGGGCCTCGAGGACGAGGACCCCCGCGTCAACCCGAACGGCGGCGCGATCGCCCTCGGTCATCCGATCGGCGCCTCCGGCGCGATCATCACCGCCAAGACCCTCGATCAGATGGAGCGGGGCGACCACGAGCTCGGCCTCGTGACCCTCTGCATCGGTGGCGGCCAGGGCATTGCCCTGCTGCTCGGACTGGAGAACTAGACCATGGCCCTTTTCACCGAAGAGGCGGCCGTCTACGGCGCCTTCGGCAAGCTGTTCTCGGACATCATCGCCGACGAGAATTCCGTCGGCGTGTTGGTCCGGACCAACACGATCCTGCAGCTGCAGCTGCGCGACCCGCGGTCGACCGTGACCGTCGCCGTCCGCCAGGGCCAGGAGCCGCTGATCTACTTCGGGCAGACCTCGCGCCGGCCCGAGGTCTTCCTGCAGATGGACGCCGACACCGCGCACGGCTGGCTGCTCGGCGAGATCAACCCGACGGTCGCCTTCGGGGACAACCGCATCAAGGGCCGCGGGCCGTCCGGGCAGATCCTGGCCGTTCTGGCCTGGGCCAAGGTCCTCGTGCCGCGGTACAAGGCGATCCTCGAGGAGAACGGCGGGGAGCTGCCGCCGCCGCTGGCGCCGCCGGAGCCCGCGCCAACCCCTGAGCCCGCCGCCCCGGCTGCGGAGGACGCCCCGGCCGCCGAGGGGACTCCGGCTGCGGAGGACGCCCCGGCCGCCGAGGAGACTCCTGCAGCCGAGGAGACCCCGGCTGCGGAGGAGACCCCTGCAGGTGAGGAGGCCGCGGCTGCGGACGACGCACCCGCGCCCGACCCCGCGCCGGCTGAGGAGACCCCGGCCCCTGCGGCTGAGGAGACCCCCGCACCGGCAGCCGAGGAGACGCCGGCCCCTGCGGCTGAGGAGACCCTGGCCCCCGCGGCCGAGGAGACCCCCGCACCGGCAGCCGAGGAGCCCGCCCCCGAGGCCGACCCGGCCCCGGCCGAGGAGGTTGCCGCGCCCGACGAGCAGGTGCCCGCCGCGCCCGCCGAGGAGACTCCCACGCAGCCCGCCGAGCCCGCCGCCCCGGCCGACGAGCCCGCCCCCGCCGAGGCCACGCCGGCCCCGGACCCGGCCCCCGAGGACGAGGCGCCCGCCGGCGCCTGAGACTCATAGGGTGGGCGGATGAACCGTCCCACCTCTGCCGTCCTCATCGCGCTGGTCGCGGCAGCCGCAGTGCCGGCTGCCGCCCACGCGACGCTCGTCTACGACAAGAACGTCCCGACGGCGAAGCCCTCGGTGTACGTCGCCAAGGACGACGCGAGCTCACCGCGCCGCCTCGGCGCCGGCCGCTCGCCCGACCTGTCTCCCGACGGCCGCACCGTGGCCTGGGAGGGCGCGAACTTCAGCAAGCCGACGCTCGTCGTCGCGTCGACCACGGGGGCCGCCACCCCGCGGACCCTGCTGACCGATTACCGCTCGCAGGGCCTCGCGGTGGCCTGGTCCCCCGACTCGACAGCGATCGCGGCGATGGTCGGCCCCGAGATCAAGGCCCGCACGCTCGTGATCGCGAACGTCGCTACCGGCGCCCGGACGACCGTCGGCAAGGGCTTCTTCGGCAGCGCGAGCTTCTCCCCGGCCGGCGACCAGCTGGTCTACGCGAAGGGCGCGAAGGACGACTTCCGCTACGACCTGTACCGCTACGACCTCGCGACCGGGAAGACCACGAAGCTGACCACCGACCGCCGCGCCCAGAGCCCGCTCTGGGGCCCGAAGGGCATCGTCTTCACGCGCCTCGTCGACGCGAGCGTGCGCAAGTACGGTCCCAAGGGCGAGCTGTACACGATCAGCCCCGCGGGCAAGAGCCTCAAGCGCCTGACGAGCCAGCCGGTCGCGTCCCTCCTGTTCGGGCTCAGCGCGACCCAGTTCTCCGCGGACGGGACCCGGCTGCTCGGGCAGTTCACGGGTCAGGACACGAGCTACGCGCAGGTGGTCGACCCGGCCACCGGGAAAGTCCGCACCCTCGGCAAGGCCGAGGAGACGGGCTACGAGGGGTACGCCCTGAGCCGCAACGGCAGCACCGTCCTCGCCGCCACCGGCGGCTTCGACCCGTCGGGACCGCACGACATCGTCACCGTGCCCTACGCGGGCGGTCCCGCGAAGCTCCTCGTGAAGAACGCGTTCCGCGCCGACTGGGACCGCTGACCGACAGGCCGACCGACCGGCCGCGTGACGCGGGGCCGGTCGTCGTCAGGCGGGCGGCCCCGCGAGCGTGTTCCACTCGCGCTTGTGGACCTTCTTGAGCGCCTGGTACTCGGTCAGGGCCGCGGCGGAGTCCACGTCGCCGAGGGTCGGGTGCCACGGCACCAGTCCCTCGGCCGCCGTGACGCCGTAGCGCTTGGCCAGCACGGCGCCGATCGCCTTGATCTTCATGTCGCCGACCCCGGGCAGGGCGGTGAGGTTCGCGCGCAGCTCCGCCTCGTCGGCTGCGTCGTTCCAGACCCGCGCGGCGTCACCGTCGTACCGGTCGCGGATGTGCACCGCCAGCTCGTGCACCCGCTGGGCCATCGACCCGGGGAACCGGTGGATCGCCGGCTTCTCGCGGAAGACCGGCTCGAGGTCCGTCGCGGCGAGCGTCGCCGCGTCGAGGGTGCCGAGGCGCTCCTTCAGCGCCAGCGGGCCGACGAACGCCTTCTGGACGGTGACCTGCTGATCGAGGACGAAGCCGACGAGCAGCGCCATCGGATCGGCGGCGATCAGCGCGTTCGCCTCGTCGGACGCGGTGAAGTGCAGGCGTTCCGGCACCGGACGGCTCAGTCGTCGTAGCCCGGCTCGCCGGGGAGCACGACGCGGGCGGTCTCGCCGGTCATCACGACGCGGGGCTGGACGGGCTGCACCGTGCGCCCGGCCGCGTAGGCCAGCAGCTCGTCCGCGGTGGCGAACGGCGCCAGCTGCTCGAGGTGCTTGATGGTCGGGAACACGAGCAGGATCTGGCCGCCGGTATGCGCGTCAAGCGCGGCCTGGGGGCTGAACCAGCCGTGGTCGACGCACTCCTCGCCATCGATCACGACCTCCTGCCCGGCCGGCATCGACGCCAGGAAGAAGTGGGTGTCGAAGCGGATCTTGACCTCGGCCGGGGTGATCCACTGCGAGAACTTCACGAGCTCCGAACCAGCGGCGTCGGCGAGCGTCACGCCCGCCTCCTCGACGAGCTCGCGGACCGCGGCGCGGCGGTGGGCGGCGTCGCCCTCGCCCTCGTGCGCGTCGACCCCGCCGCCGGGGAAGACCCACACACCGGCCATGAACTTCGCCTTCTCGGTGCGCTTGACCAGCAGCACCTCGAGCGTCTCCGCACCACCGCGCAACAGGATCACCGAGGCCGCCTGTCGCGGCACGGCCTCCTTGTCCCCCGTGTTGAGGGTCTGCCCCGGCTCGGGAACGCTGCGGATCTCCGGCATGGATGCAGCCTAGTGGCCCTGGAGACGGCACGGCAGCGGCCCGCGTGGCACCCCGTCAACGGGTAGGGTTCGCAGCGATGAGCACCACCGAGACCGAGCGCTGGATCTGCGAGTCCTGCGGCTTCATCTACGAGCAGGAGGAAGGCGACCCGGACGGCGGGATCCCGCCCGGAACGCCGTTCGCGGACATTCCGGACAGCTGGTTCTGCCCGGTCTGCGGCGCCCGCAAGAAGGACTTCGTCCTCTACGAGGACTGACCCCGGACGGGCGTCGCCGACCGTGGCCAAGGACAAGCAGGACGCCAAGGACAAGCGGGCCCGGCAGGACGCGAAGGGCAAGCCGATCAAGGCGAAGCGAGCGCGGAAGCCGAAGGACGGACCGCCCGCAGCCGCCCCCGTCGCCGCCGCGAAGCCGGCCGGCAGGCCTGCGCCGCCCGCGGCGGAGCGGCCCGCTCCGGTCCAGCCGCCTCCGGTCGTCGCGCCACCCGCTCCGGCCGCGCCACCCACGCCGGCCGCACCACCCACGCCGGCCGCGCACGCGTCGCCACCGGCGATCCCGGCGGTGGACTCCGGCCGCGCGAGCTTCGGCCTCAGCCGCTTCGCCAACGCCCTCGGCGGTGCCCGGCTCTGCTACGGCGAACCGGTCCAGGTCGGGGACCGCGTCGTCATCCCGATCGCCCGCGTCCGCGGGGCCGGCGGCTACGGCTTCGGCCGCGGGGCGAACGCCACGGACATGGGCGAGGGCGATGGCGGCGGGGCCGGCGGTGCCCTGGAGGCAACGCCCGCGGGCTTCCTCGACATCACCGCGGACGGCGTGCGCTTCGAGGCGATCCCGGACCCCGTGACGACCGCCCGCGCCCTCAGCACCGGGGCGTCCGCGGCCGCGATGCTGGTCAGCGCGGTGATCGGCATCCGCCGGGCGTCGCGTCGCCGCCGCACCGCGGGCCTGCTGCCGCCGACCTCCTGACCGGCGTCCGCAGCGGACCTCGCCTGCTAGGGTAGTTGCGTAAGCAACTACAAGCCGCAGGAGGCCGCGCCATGGCGAACCACGCCGCGCCGTTCCCGAAGGAATCCGACAGCAAGGGCGCGTTCGTCCGCCAGGACAGCGTGTTCCGCGACCGCGTGACCGCGGACGGGTCGTCCGGCTATCCCGCTGTCGCCGGCCGCTACCACCTCTACGTGTCGCTGGCCTGTCCCTGGGCGCACCGCGCGGTCATCGTGCGCGCCCTCAAGGGGCTCGAGGACGCGATCGGCGTCACGGTCGTCGATCCGATCCGCGACGAGCTCGGCTGGCGCTTCCGCCCGGACGTCCCCGATCCGCTCCACGGCTGGACCTACCTCAGCGAGGGCTACGCCGCGTCCAACCCCGCCTTCGATGGCCGCGTGACGGTGCCGGTGCTGTGGGACAAGGAGACGGGCCGGATCGTCAACAACGAGTCGGCGGAGATCATCGAGATGCTCAGCGGCGAGTTCGATGCGGTCGCGACGAACCCGGACCTCGACCTCTACCCCGCGGACCAGCGCGAGGCGATCGACGCCCTCAACGCGCAGATCTACGACACGGTCAACAACGGCGTGTACAAGTCGGGCTTCGCGTCCACGCAGGAGTCCTACGAGGCGGCGGTGTACCCGCTGTTCGAGACCCTCGACGAGCTCGAGGATCGCCTCGGCAGCCGGCGGTACCTCTTCGGAGCGGCGCAGACGCTCGCCGACTGGCGGCTCTTCACCACGCTGGTGCGCTTCGACCCCGTCTACCACGGGCACTTCAAGTGCAACGTGCGCAAGCTCGGCGAGTACCCGAACCTCTTCGGCTACCTGCGCGACCTCTACCAGACGCCCGGGGTGGCGGACACGGTCGACATGGACCACATCAAGCGCCACTACTACGTCACGCACACGTCGATCAACCCGTCCCAGGTGGTCCCGGTCGGTCCCGACCTGGACCTCACGACGCCGCACGGGCGCGAGCAGCTGTAGAACGACGACGGCCGCCGGTGCGCGCTTGCGCACCGACGGCCGAGGACGGCGGTGTCGCACCCGTCCGGGCGCGGCACCTGAGTCAGATCTAGCTGACGATCAGCGGCTTGACGGCCTCGAGGACCTCGTCGACCGTGAGCGTCTTGTCGAACGCGTCCGGGGACGGGTTCTCCTTGTTGATCAGGCGGATCGCCGCCGCGTGACGGGCCTCGATCTGGACGATCGAGCCGGCCGCCGCGAGCAGGTCCTTGTTCTTGAGGGCCGGGCCTGCGCCGTTGTAGGCGTAGACGCCGGTGTCCTCGAGCGTCTGGGCGAGCTTCAGGAAGCTGGCCTCGTCGGTGACGCCGAAGTCGAACTCCGGCTTCGCGGCGACCGTGCCGCCGAGCGACTTGACGGCCTTGCGCAGCGCGTTGACGTGCTCCTGCTCCTCGTCGGCGAACTGCTTGGCGAGCTTCGCCACCTCGGAGCTGAGGCCCTTGTCAGCGGCCTCCTTGTAGAAGCGCGTCTCCAGGTACTCGAGCGTGAGCGCGAAGTTCAGGATCTCGACGTCGCCGTCGGCCTGCGCCATCGCGGTGGAGACGAACGGGCCGACCGCGGCAGCACCGGCGGTGGCGCCGATGGTCAGCGCGGACTTCAGGATGAAGCTCGAACGGGTCATGGCGCCGACCTGGATCAGGTCGAGCTCCGGCGCGAGCTTCTGCGTGTTCTTGGGCATGGTGTTGTTCCTCTTTCTCGCTCGGGCCTAGGCCACGATGAACGGCTTGACGGCCTTCAGGACTTCGGCCATCTCGGCCGGCTTGGCGAACGCGCCGTCCGGGGTGATCTTCTTCCCGACCAGCGTGTTGAGCGTCGCCGCGTGACGGGCCTCGACCGAGTGGATCGAGAGCGCGGCCGCGAGGACCTCGGCGTTCTTGATCTTCGGGGCCTGGGCCAGGTAGGCAGCGGCGCCGAGGTTCTCGACGACGGCGGCCAGTTCGGCGACGGCCGTCGCGTCGGTGAGGTCGAACTTCGTCATCGGAGCGGTGACGGGGGTGCCGCCGAGCTTCTCGATGGTCGCCGTCAGCGCGTCGACGTGGGCCTGCTCGGACTCGCCGAAGCCCTTCAGGAGCTCGGCCTGCTCGCCCTTGAAGAGGCCCGCGTCGAGGACCTTGTTGTAGAAGTCGGTCTCCAGGAACTCGAGCGTCAGCGCGTAGTTCAGGATGTCGAGGTCGCCCTTCATGTCGCTCGCGGACGACGGCGCGGCGGACGTGCTGGTCGAGTTCGACGCAGCCGGCGTGCTCGTGCTGCTGCTGTCGTCGTCATCGCTGCCACAGGCGCCAAGCAGGACGGCCATCGCGGCGACGCCGCCACCACCACCGACCATGCGAAGGAACTTCTTCCGGGACGTCGCGTCGTCGGCCAGTTCGGCGACAGCGGACTTCTGGGTACGTGATTCGGGCACGGCACACCTCCTCCGCTCGGCGATCGCCGGGCGGGTCTTCGTGGTTAGGACCCCTGCTCGCTCCCGCAGGCGGGGCGTTAACAAGGGCTAGCGGGCTGGGGGGCGGGACGGATCACCCTTTCGTAGCGGCAACGCGCCAGTTCGCGTGGGGCGGCACGAGTGCGACCAGTGACCGTCGGCCCCACTACTGTGCGGGCCGTGCCGCCGAGCGATGTCGCCCTGACCGCCTCCGGCCCGCTTCCTGCGGGCCCTGTTCCCGCCCCTGCCCGCCGGTCGCTCGTGTCGATCGAGGTCCTCGCGTTCGTCGTCGGGGCATCGACGCTCGGGTCGGAGATCGCCGCAGCGCGGCTGATGGCGCCGTGGTTCGGCGCGTCGACCATCGTCTGGGCCAACACGATCGCCACCGTCCTCGTGGCGCTCAGCATCGGCTACTTCATCGGTGGCCGCCTCGCCGATCGCGACCCGACGCCGGGGGGCCTGGCCCGCCTCGTGTTGGCCGCCGCGATCCTGCTCGCGATCGTCCCGTTCATCGCGAACCCCTTCCTGCGCATCAGCGTCGAGGCCCTTGACAGCGTGAGCGCCGGTGCGTTCGTCGGCTCGCTGATCGGCGTGCTGGTGCTGATCGCCGCCCCGGTCATGCTGCTCGGCGCGGTGGCGCCTTACGCGGTCCGCCTGAAGGTGACGACCGTCGAGGAGGCCGGGAAGGTCGCTGGGCGCCTGTCCGCGATCTCCACCCTCGGCTCGCTCGTCGGCGTGTTCCTCGCCGCGCTGCTGCTGGTGCCGGTCGTCGGCACGCGGCGCACGTTCCTGTGCTTCGCGGTCGCGCTGGCGGTCGTGTCCGCGCTGGCGCTGGGCCGCCGGGGCGCCATCGTCATCCCGCTGCTGCTCGCCGGATTGATCGCGATCCCCGTCGGGACCGTGAAGGCGACCGGCGGGGGGAAGGTCGTCTGGGAGAAGGAGACCGAGTACCAGTACGCCCGCGTCGTCGAGCGTCCGGACGGCGAGTTGCGGCTCGAGCTCAACGAGGGCCAGGCCGTCCACAGCGTCTACAAGCCCGGCGAGTACCTCACCGGCAACTACTGGGACGAGATGCTCGTCCTGCCGTTCGCCGCGAACCCCACCCGCGCGCCGCGGTCCGTGGCGATCCTGGGCAACGCGGCCGGGACGACGGCGCGGGCCTACGGCCACTACTTCCCGGCCACCGAGATCGACGGCGTCGAGATCGACGGGGACATCAACGACCTCGGCCGCGAGCTCTTCGGCCTCGAGGACCGGCCCGGCCTGCGGCTCCACACGGCCGACGCGCGGCCGTTCCTGCGCAGGGCCGACCGGCGCTGGGACACGATCATCGTGGACGCCTACCGTCAGCCGTACATCCCGTTCTACCTGTCGACCCAGGAGTTCTTCACGCTGGTCCGCAAGCGGCTGAACCCGGGTGGCCAGGTGATCGTGAACGTCGGGCACCCCGAGGGCTCCGACGAGCTCGAGAAGGTCCTGACGGCCACGATGGCCAAGGCGTTCCCGACGGTCCTGCGCGACCCGTCCCAGCGCGTCAACACGATGCTGGTGGGGACTGCGGCGCCGGCCTCGTCCACCGTGCTGGCGGCCGCCTCGGGCCCGCTGGGCGGGATCCCGGCGGAGCTGCGCCCCACGGCGCTCGCAGCCGCGCAGCGCCTGCGCCCCGGGCTGCGGGGCGGCCGCGTGTACACCGACGACGTGGCGCCGGTCGAGTGGCTGATCGACGCGTCGATCGTCGAGGTGGCCGCGGAGGGCGAGGGCGGCTGACGCAGCCGCCGGCGCCGGTCCGCGCCGTCAGACCGTCGCGAGGCGACCGACGTGGGCGACCATCTGCTCCACGTCGGACTTGTCGATCAGCGTGAAGCCCAGGTCGGCGGCCACCGCGGCCACGGACGGGTCGGCCCAGGCCGTGTAGAGGATGATCGGCGTCGTGACGCCGGCGCTGAGCATCCGCTCGGCCGTCTCGACACCGGTCATCCCCGGCATGCGGAAGTCCATCACGATCGCCGCGAACGGGGTGTCCGCGGCGGCCACGGCGTCCAGCGCCTCCGGCCCGGACGCCGCCTCGTCGACCTCGATGCCCGCCTCCTCCAGCGAGATCCGCTCGAAGAAGCGGACCGACGCCTCGTCGTCGACGATCAGGACACGGCCGGCCATCCAGGTCAACGGCCCTTGTACGGGTCGACGTAGATGTCGTCGACCGTCCACGTCCCGCTGCCGACCGGGGTCAGCCGGAAGGCGACCGGGGTGCTGTTCGGCGGCAGGAGGGGAAGCAGGTTCGCGACCACGGTCATCGGCAGCGTAGGCGTCCACGAGCTGCTCGGCAAGGCCACGCCGATCGGAAGCCGGTTCAGCCCGAGCACGCCCTGGAAGAGCACCTCGACCTTGAGCATCGACAGCAGGCCCGTGCCCTGCGACTTCGCGAAGAAGCGCATCGTCGGGTGGCCGAGGCCGACGCACAGCGCGCCCGTGGTGACGCTCGAGCCTGCCGGCAGCCGGACGCTCGTGGAGTCGGCCGCTCCGCCGACCTGCCAGGGCTCGTTGCCGTCGACCAGCGTGGCGCCGCCGGTGAGGTCCAGCGCGTCCGCCGACTCGGCGTCGCCGCCGGGCGCGGGCGTGTAGTGCGCGATGTCGGCGAACGGCAGGAACACCTGGCCGAGGGGCTGCTCAGCGCACGAGTCGGGGTCGACGGCGAGCAGGCTCGCGTGAGCCGCGCCGGGGGCGAACGCCAGGCCGATGACCGCGGCGACGGGGAGAGCGAGGAGACGGCGTGACTTGAACATGCGGCCCTTTCGGGGGTTCACGTGCTGAACCGGACAAAGAGCTCATCGGCGCGTTGCCCCGTTCTGCGGATCGGACAGACGTCCACTCCCGCACCCAGAAGTGGGGAGCGGGCGGCTGGCGGTCGATGAACCGCCCTTGCGCCGGCGCGCCCCGCCGCCGAAGATCACCCCGTGGAGCACGCACCGGCTGGCGTCGAGCCGGAGACCAACCCCGAGGTCGCGCGCCTGCTGAAGGAGCAGCGCGAGTTCATCTCCGAGCGCATGCCGCCGCGGGAGCTCGCGGCCTACCTCGTCATCGGGATCGCCTTCCTCGTCGCGGCCGTCGCCTTCGTCATGGTGGGGGACACCGACGGCTTCGACGTCGTCCCGGCGATCGTGCTGCTGGTCGCCTACGCCGCCGCCGGCCGCGTGCACTTCGAGATCGGGCCGGGCCACACCGACCCGTCGCTGCTGGTCCTGGTCCCGGCGCTGTTCATCGAGCCGCCCGCGACGGTCCCCCTGCTGATCGCGGCCGGCTGCCTGCTGTCCCGCGTCCCGGACTACGTGACCGGGGCGGCGCATCCCGAGGGTGCGCTGGCGGCGCTCGGCAACGCGTGGCATGCGGTCGGGCCGGCGGTCGTCCTGGCCGTCGCCGTCGACGCGGGCGGCCCGCGCTTCTCCGACGCCGGCTGGTACCTGCTCGCGTTCCTCGCCTACGTCGCCTGCGACGCGGCGTCCGGGATCACGCGCGACCGCATCGCGCTGGGCGTCGCCTCCGGGCTACAGCTGCGGATCCTCGCCCAGGTCTACGCGCTGGACGCGCTGCTGGCGCCCGTCGGCCTGATGGCGGCGCTCGCGACCGCCCGCGAGCAGTACGCGTTCCTGCTGGTGGCGCCCCTGCTGGCCGCACTCGCCATCCTGGCGCGAGAGCGTGGCCGGCGGCTGGACAACGCCCTCGAGCTCAGCGAGACGCGCGCGCAGGTCCTCGAGGCCGAGCTCGAGGCGACGCGGACGCGCATGGAGGTCCTGGGGGCCGTCTCGCACGGGCTGCAGACCCCGGTGGCCGGGGTGGTCGCCATCGCGGGGGTCCTGGCGCGGCGCGGCGCAGGTATGCCGGCGGAGGCGCTGACGGAAGCCGCCGGCCGGCTGGAGGGGGACGCGCTGGCGCTGCGGCAGCTCGTGCGGCAGGCGCTGGACTACGTCCGCCTTGCCGAGGGGGAGCCGCTCCCGGTCCGGCTCGCCGACGTCGACGTGGCCGCGCTCGTGCGGGAGGCGGCCGGTCGGCTGCCGGCCGGTGCCACGGGGGTCGCGGGATCTGCCTCTGCCGCCGCCGGGTCCGGGGGGGAGGTCGTCGCGCGGGCGGATGCGGTCCGGGTCCACCAGATCCTCGCGGCGCTGGTCGCGCGTGCCCTGGCGGTCAGCCCGGACCCGGCCGCGATTCGGATGGACGCCGCCACGGACGCCCGCGACGGCGCTCCCGCCATCGTCGTGACGGTCACCGAGGGCGGCGAGCCGCTGGGCCCCGACGCGGCAGCCGGGCTCGTGGCGGCGCCGTCCGGCGCGCTGGGAACGCTCGAGAACCAGGGGACCGGGGTGGACCTGTTCGTCGCGACCGCGCTCGCGGAGGCGATGGGCGGGACGCTGGCGGTCACGCCGGCAGCCGCGGGCAACAGCTGGCGGCTGACCCTGCCGGCCGCGGGGCCTCGGACAGCCAGCTGAACGGCGGGGGTGGCAGCGTCAGCTGTCGAAGAACGACAGGTGACGCTGCCACCCCTCCCAGGCGATCAGGCCACCCAGTCCTGGAGCGGCCACGCCGCCGCCGCGGCGGCCAGGGTCTGCGGGGTGATCGCCGCAAGGTGCGGCAGCGTCCAGACCGGGACGCCGCAGCCGTCCGCGATCGTCGCCGCGTTGTCCGCCTCCATCGGCGACGGCGTCGGCGGCCACGGCGTCAGGACGACCGCCCGGACCTCCAGGCCCGCGGCTCGCGCGGACTGCACGGTCAGCAGCGTGTGGCTGATCGTCCCGAGCCCGGGCCGTGCCGCCACCACGACCGGCAGCCCCAGCGCGACCGCGTGGTCGCGGACCGAGTAGGACGTCGTGAGCGGGACGAGCAGCCCGCCCACGCCCTCGGCGACCAGGACGTCGGCCGCGTCCGCCGCCAGCGCGGCGTGGGCCAGCAGCGCCGGCGGGTCGAGCTCCGTCCCCGCCCAGGCAGCCGCCAGGTGCGGCGAGACCGCTGGTCCGAACGTGACGGGCGTGACGTCGGCGGGCGCCTGGCCCGTGCACCGGGCGAGCAGGACGTGGTCGGCGGGGGAGTCGCCGTCGGGCTCGTCCAGGCCGGTGACGACCGGCTTGCTCGCAGCCACCCGCACTCCCGCCGCACGCAGGCCGGCGCAGATCGCGGCGGCGACGATCGTCTTGCCGACCCCGGTGTCCGTCGCCGTCACGAAGCAGCCGCGCGCTACGCGGGCCGGGCCGGGCATCACGCTCAGGCGGCGCGGACGGCGCGCAGCGCGCGCGGGGACGAGGCGCCCGCGCCCTGCGTCGCGGCGACCGGGAGCCCGGACGCGGGCCGGAAGCCGGCCTGCAGCGCGGCCTTCCCGAGGACGGTGGCCGCCTCGCGCAGCTCGGCCTTGGTGTGGGAGGCCATGACCGCGAGCCGCAGGCGGCTGGTGCCGTCGGGGACGGTGGGCGGGCGGATCGCCTGGGCGAAGACGCCGCCCTCGATCGCGAGCTCGCAGATCCGCATCGCGAGGGCGGCGTCGCCGACGATCAGCGGGATGATCTGGGTGCTGGAGCCGACGATCTCGAACCCCTCGCGGGCGAGCGCGGCGCGGAGCGTCTCGGCGTTGGCCTGCAGGCGCGTGGTGTGGCCCGGCTCGGTCTGGACGAGCTCGAGGGCGGCCAGCGCCGCGGCGACCGCGGGCGGCGGCGGCGCGGTCGAGAAGATCAGCGGCCGCGACGTGTTCGTCAGGAAGTCGGCCATCGTGGCGCTGCAGGCGGCGAACGCCCCGTAGGACCCGAGGGCCTTGCCGAGGGTCCCGACGAGCACGTCGACCGCCCCTTCGGGCAGCCCGGCGTCGGCCACCGCGCCGCGGCCGCCCGGGCCGCAGCAGCCGGTCCCGTGGGCTTCGTCGACGATCAGCCGGGCACCGTGGCGAGCCTTGAGCTCGGCGATCTCGGCCAGGGGGGCGATGTCGCCGTCCATCGAGAAGACGGAGTCGGTGACGATGATCTGCGGCCGGCCGGAGTACTGCTCCATCAGCAGCGCGAGGTGCTCGGTGTCGCAGTGGTCGTAGACGACGGTCTGCGCGTTCGCCAGGCGGCAGCCGTCGATGATCGACGCGTGGTTCAAGGCGTCGGAGAACACGACGGTGTCGCGGCCCCCTGCGGTCGCAAGGGCGCTGACGACGCCGAGGTTCGCCAGGTACCCGGACCCGAACAGGACGGTAGACTCGGTGCCCTTGAACTCGGCCAGGGCGGCCTCGAGCTTGCGGTGCACGGACATCGTGCCCGACACCAGGCGGGACGCACCGGCGCCCGCCCCGTACCGCAGCGCCGCCTCGGAGGCGGCCTCGCGGACCTTCTGGTGCTCGGCGAGGCCGAGGTAGTTGTTGGAGCACAGCAGCAGGACGGGCTTGCCGTCCAGGACGACGCGGGAGCCCTGCGGGCCGGACACCAGCCGCATCCGGCGGCGCAGGCCGTGCTCGTCCAGGTCGGCCAGGCGCTGCTCCAGGTCGGCGGACATCGGCGGGTGGCCCGGCCTAGAGGCCGTGCGGCATGCCGGACACGACGAGGTCCTCGTCCTTCGGCGCGGGCCACTTGTTCGCGGCGCCGTCGGGGCGGGCGGGGATGACCTTCTCCTTCTTGGCGAACCGCAGCTGCGAGGCGGGGTCCCAGAGCTTGATCTCGATGCCGGCCGCCAGCGCCTGCTCGGCGGTGTCCAGATAGGACTCCACGAGATCGGGGGTGTCCCCGGCGAGCCACCCCGAGCGGTTGTCGGGCCGCGGGTCTGAGCCGTTGTCCTCGTGCCGGGCGACGTTCAGGCCAAGATCGGTGAACATCTTGCGGTCCTGCTCGGGCGTGTTGCCCAGGGTGGTGAGGAAGTTGCCCATCATCACCCCGTTCAGGCCCGCCTTCACCGCCAGCGGCTGCAGATCACCGATGTTCTCGACCCGACCGCCGCACAGGCGGAACAGCGCTTCGGGGAGGATCAGGCGGAAGATCGCGATCCACTTCACCGCCTCCCACGGATCGAGGTAGTCACGGTCGCCGAACTTCGTGCCCGGACGGGGGTTCAGCAGGTTGATCGGCACCGACGTCGGGTTGATCGACGCGAGCTCGAATGCCATCTCGACGCGCTGGTCGTCGGACTCGCCGAGGTTCAGGATCCCGCCGACGCACGTCTCAAGACCGGCCTCGCGGACCGCGTCGATCGTCCGCATCCGGCCCTCGTAGCGGACCGTGGTGGAGACCTCGGGGTAGTACGACTCGGCGGTCTCCACGTTGTGGTGGACGCGCTGAATCCCGGCGTCCTTCAGCTGCTTGGCGCGATCGACGGACATATGCCCGACGGACGCGCAGCGCTTGAGGTTCGTGTGCTCGGCGACGAGGCGCGCACCCTCGAGGATCTTGGAGAAGTCGCGCTTGGTCAGACCCTGTCCCTGGGTGACCATGCAGAACCGGTGCGCCCCCGCGGCCTCGGCGGCCTTGGCGTGCTCGAGGATCTGCTCGGGCTCCATCATGGCGTGCATCGGCGTCTCGGACTCCGCGAACCGCGACTGCGCGCAGAACCCGCAGTCCTGGGCGCAGCCCCCGGACTTCGCGTTCACCAGGGAGCACAGGTCCGTCGCGTCCCCGAACGTCGCAAGCCGCGCGTCCCAGGCCCGCTCCACGAGCTTCTCGATCTCGGCGTGGTCCGTCAGGGCGCCCAGTGCACGGGCCTCGTCACGGGTGATCAACGGCGGCATGTCCCGCAGATTAGGCCCGGAGGCGGATGCCGCGTCGTGCGCCCGGCCTCTCGGCGGCCCGATCGGGGGGTATCCCGAAAAGCAGCAGATCGGCGCGCGCGGAGGGCGACCATCACCACTTCTGGGGATGGTACGCGCCGCCACGCCGCTCTAAGCTCGTGCTTCGGGCTCCTGGCAGGGGGCGCGCGCCGCCGCCGCGCGGTCACGACACGGACGCCAGTGACACTCCCAGAGCCCCCAGCCAGCCATGCAGCACGATCGATCAACGTCGTCCTCTGCGACGACGTCCCCGCGCTGCGCGGGCTGATGCGCGCGGTCCTCGAGGAGCACGAGGGGGTGCGGGTGGTCGGGGAGGCCGGCAACGGCGCGGACGTGCTGCCGCTCGTCGAGGAGCTCCGCCCCGACATCGTCCTGCTGGACCTCGCGATGCCCCGGGTGGACGGCCTCCAGGCGACTCCGCGCATCATCGCGGCGTCCCCCGGGACCCGCGTCATCGGGCTGTCCGGCTTCTCGAGCGAGCAGGTGGCCGACCAGATGCTGGCGGCCGGCGCCGCGGCCTACCTCGAGAAGGGCGTCGACCTCGACGTCATCGTCGCGACGGTCGTGCGCGTCGCGACCGAGGCGCCGGCGTCCCGCCCGGGCTGACGGCCTCAGCGGCAGCCCCCCGACTGCGTCATCTGACCCGCTTCCGGCCTGCGGTCCCCGGAATGCGCCTAGGTTCGGCGCATGAGGAGACACTCGCAGCTCTCCTCGTCGCTCGACGAGCAGACCACCGACGCCGAGGGCGCCGCGTCGATCGCGGTCAGCGTCAAGGCCGGCGACGTCCTGCTGCTGCGCGTGTCGCAGCGGAGCAACTCCGTCGCCGGCACGTTCAGGCTCGCGGTCAGCGCCGCGCCCCCGCCGCTCAGCTTCCCGGGCGCGCGCCTGCCGCGGGCGGGGTCACCGCGACCCTCGACGCGGTCCTGCGTCCGCGCGGCCTCGTCTCCGTCCGGATGGTCCCGGGCCGCGGGTACCGCGTCGCGATCACCCCGCTGAAGGTCCAGACCACGGGAGGCAAGGGGGCGCCGACCGTCCAGGCCTGCGCCGTCCGGCTCCGGCTCCTGGCCCCCGGCGACCAGGAGACGGCTGTCAAGACCGTCGGCTGCTACGGCTACTTCCTCTACACGCCGGCGCGCGGCGAGGGCGGCGTCTACAGCCTGGAGACCGTCGTGCCGGCCGGGACGCGCGGCGCGCAGCGCTACCACCTGGAGGTCGCGCGGGCCACCGCCGACGACACCGCCCCCGGCGTCTTCCTCGGCAACCACCGCCGCGTGCGGGGCAGCCTCGACGGCGACGGCGTGAACCGCCTGGACCTGTACCGCTTCACGGTGCTGCGGCCGTCGCTGCTCAAGCTGCAGCTGACCGGCGGCGCGCAGCTCGCGCTGTTCCTGCGGACGGACACCGGCCAGTCGGTCTCGGCGCCGGGCCTCGGCCGGGACGCCGTGCTGAACGTCAAGCCGGGGCGGTACTACGTCGCCGTCACGGCCCCGGCCGGGGCGGCAGGCCGGTACACGCTCGCGCGCTCGACCCGCCTGATCACGAGCACCAGCGTCGTCTTCGGGACGGGTCCGCGCGCCAGCGCCCGGGTGGGGTCGAGCGTCCCGGTCCGGATCGGCGTGCGCAACGCCACGGGCGGCCTCGCCCGGGTCACCTACGAGCGCCTGGACCCGATCGCAGGGTGGCAGTACGTCGCCACGAGGATCGCCCGCGTGCGGGGTGTCCGGGCGGCGACGACGTTCGTCCCGCGGACCGTCGGGCGCTACCGCACGCGGGTCGAGTACCTCGGCACGCGCGACTCCGCCGAGAGCGCGAGCGTCAACGCGAACCTGCTGGTGACGGACTGACCCGGGGGCCGGCCGCCGGCCGTCCGATCACCAGACCGCGACGAGCGGGGCGTGGTCGGACGGCTTGGTGCCCTTGCGGTAGTCGCGCTCGATGTGGACGGCGGTCAGCGTCGACGCGATCGCCTCGCTGGTGAGGATCAGGTCGATCCGCAGCCCGAGTCCCTTGTGGAAGTGGCCCGCGCGGTAGTCCCACCAGGTGAACTGCTGCTCGGGCTCGGGGTGGACCGTGCGGTACGCGTCGCGGAGGGCGCCGGCGTGCGCGACCTCGGCCAGCGCGGCGCGCTCCTCGTCCGTGACGTGCGTCGCACCGTCGAACGCCGCCGGGTCGTACACGTCCGCGTCCGACGGGCAGACGTTCATGTCCCCGGCGATGACCAGCGGCACGTCACCGGCCGACAGGATCGCGGCGCGCTGCGCCATCGCGCTGAAGAACTGCAGCTTCTCGGCGAACGGCTCGGTGCCGACCGCCTGCCCGTTGACGACGTAGACGCTGACGACGCGCACCCCGTCGACGGTCGCCTCGACCCAGCGCGCCTGGTCGGGCTGCGCCTCGCCGGGGAGGCCGCAGACGACGTCCTCGATCACCGCGCCGGTCCGGGCCAGGACGGCGACGCCGGCCCAGCGACCGCCGGAGTGGTGGGCGGCCTCGTAGCCGGCCTCGCGGAGCGCGTCCACGGGGAACGCCTCGGGGGTGCACTTCGTCTCCTGCAGGCAGACGACGTCGGGCCCGTGCTGGGCCAGGAACTCGAGCACGCGGGGGAGGCGGGCGTTGAGGGAGTTGACGTTCCAGGTGACGAGCTGCACGCGCCCATTGTGCCCGTCGCCTCCGTGCGGGCGCTCCCCGGCGCCCGGGCTCCTACAGTCCGTGCCTATGTCCTCAGACCGTCTTGCCTCCCTGCCGCTCCCGCCGGCCCTCAAGCGCCGGCTCCCGGCCCCCGGGCAGAAGGTGGCCGTCGTCCGCCTGCAGGGCGTCATCACGCCGACCGCGTCCCCGCTGACGCGCGGCGTCGTCAACCTCGCCTCGGTCGACGACGCGCTCAAGACGGCCTTCGAGACGGACGGGCTGAAGGCCGTCGCCCTGCTGATCAACTCGCCGGGCGGATCGCCGACCCAGTCCGCCCTGGTCGGGGACCGCATCCGCGGCCTGGCGGCGAAGCACGACGTGCCCGTGATCGCCTTCTGCGAGGACCTCGCCGCGTCCGGCGGCTACTGGCTCGCCTGCGCGGCCGACGAGATCATCGCCCACGAGACGTCGCTCGTCGGGTCGATCGGCGTGGTCAGCGGCGGCTTCGGCCTCGACGGGCTCATCGACCGCCTCGGCGTCGAGCGCCGGCTGCACACCGCCGGCGAGAGCAAAGCGCGCCTGGACCCGTTCCTGCCCGAGAAGGCCGAGGACGTCGCATGGCTGCGCGGCATGCAGGACGAGCTGCACGCGATGTTCGTCGCCTGGGTCAAGGCCCGCCGTGCCGATCGCCTGGCGGCGGACGCCGACCTCTTCACCGGTGAGGTCTGGACCGGCGCGCGGGCGCTGACGCTGGGCCTGGTCGACGGGCTCGGGACGCTGCAGGGCGTGCTGGCCGAGCGCTACCCGGACGCCGAGATCGTGGGCCTCGACGCGCGCAAGACGCTGCTGGCGAAGCTGGGCGTCGGCGTGCAGGCGGACGGCGGGGGCGGCCTCGGCGGTCTGCTGCGCGGGCCGGACGCGGCAGCCTCGGCGCTCGAGGCGATCGACCGCCGCGCCGCCTGGGCCCGTTACGGCCTCTGACGCACGGACCCGATGTCGTCGGTGACGCTCGGCGTCACTGACGACATGGCGTTTCCTGAGCCGGCGCTCAGCGCGTGGCGAAGACCTCGTCGAAGCCCTCCTGCCAGGACGGATGCGACGGGGTCCAGCCGAACGTCCGCTTGAACTTCGCGTTGCTGTTGCCGCGCATCTCGGTCGCGAAGTGCACCGCGTGCGCGCCCGCCGCGAGGCGCGCCAGGAACGCGGGCACGCGCCGCGGCGGCTTCGCGCCCGCGGCGGCGGCCATCGCCGGCAGCCACTCGTGCATCGCCGCCGGCTCGTCGTCGCAGACGTTGTAGATCCCGGGTGTCCCGCCGGTGAGCGCAGCGACGGTCGCGGCCGCCGCATCGTCGATGTGGACGAACGAGGAGACGCCTGTGCCGCCCCCGGCGACCGGGAAGCGGCGCCGTGCGATCTCGGCGACGATGCCGCCGTCCGGGCTGTACGACGTCCCCGGCCCGTAGAAGAAGCCGTAGCGCAGCACGACGCCCTCGACGTCCGGCGTGCCCAGGACCGACCGTTCCATCGCGTCGGTCGCCCGCACCATCGGCCCGAACTGGTGCTGCGCCTCGGTGAACGATCGTGCGCTCTCGTCGTGGATCCGCGGGCCCTGCGGTGCGGTCATGAACGAGATCGACTGGCAGAGGACGCGGCGGACCCCGGCGGCCCGGGCGGCGGCCATCAGGTGCGGGGTGGCCTCGCGCCGCAGCCGTTCGGTCTGCGCGAAGTCCCGCTCGTACCTGCGGATGTCCACGTTCGCGGGGATCGCGGTGAGCTGGTGGATCAGGACCTCGGGCGCGGCCGCCGCGACGGCGTCGTGCACGCTGCCGGCGTCGTAGACGTCGCACACGTGGGGCTCGACGCCGGCCGCCCGCAGCGCCGCGGCGCGTTCGGCGGAGCGCGCGAGGCCCGCGACCTCGTGGCCGTCGGCCTGCAGCAGGCGGCAGAGCGGGCGCCCGATGGCGCCGGTCGCGCCGGCGATCAGGATCTTCATGGTGTCGTGGCCTCCTCGGCCTTGGTGGTCAGGCGGGACAGGACGAGCAGGGCGACCGCGAGCGAGCCGAGCGCCACGGCGTCGAACACTCCCACCCACAGCGGGTCGGCGATGTCGGCGTCGGCGATGTGGTTGACGGTGTGGATCGCGGCCTCGAGACCCGCGAGCAGCAGGACGACGGCGCGGACGCCGGCGTCGCCGCGGGCGGCCAGCAGGCAGACGGGGCCGATCGCCAGCGACCAGGTGGCCATGTCCCGGATGTAGTGGTCGTTGCGCGCGCCGAACGGGCCGAGGGCGTCGAAGAACGACCCCGGCGCGATCGTCATCCACAGTCCCTGCGCGAGCTGCATCACGCCGTAGGAGACGAGGGCGAGCCGGCTGAGCCTGGCGAGGTCCATGGGGAGCAGGTTGACCGGACAGTGGTCCCCTGGGAAGGTCCAATCCGGTGCCAGTTCAGGGGACCAATCACTCGTCGGGCTCGGAGCTCCTGCTCCGGGCACCGGTTCGCGATCGCGGGCCGCTCGGTCCTCAG
Organism: Paraconexibacter sp. AEG42_29; assembly: GCF_040581415.1. NCBI lineage: Bacteria > Bacillati > Actinomycetota > Thermoleophilia > Solirubrobacterales > Paraconexibacteraceae > Paraconexibacter > Paraconexibacter sp. AEG42_29. The sequence goes on from NZ_CP114014.1 coordinate 1,464,918, forward strand.
GTCGAGCACGCCCTGCGCGACGCGATCCGACTCGGCCGCCTCGCCCCGGGGGCGCGCGTCCCGCCGTCCCGCACGCTGGCGCGCGACCTCGGGGTCTCGCGCCGGCTCGTCGTCGGTGCCTACGAGCAGCTGGTCGCCGAGGGCTGGCTGCAGGCGCGCGTCGGGGCCGGGACGTTCGTCCGGCAGCGGCTGCCGGACACCCCGGTGCCGCTCGTCGGCCGAGGCCCGGGCCGGGTTGGCGGCGAGCACGGCGGGGGCGAGCACGGGGGTGGCGGCGAGCGCGGCGCCGAGGGCGGCCGCGGGGGCGAGGGCGGCCGGTCCGGACCCGGCGCGGGAGCCGACGGCGCGCGAGCGGCGCGCGCGGCGATCCCGGCCGCCGCCAGTGTCCCGGTGCCCTACGACTTCTTCCCCGGGCACCCGGACCTGGCGGGCTTCCCGCGCGCGGCCTGGGGCCGCGCGGTCCGCGATGCGCTGAAGGAGCTCCCCGACAGCGCGTTCGGCTACGGCGACCCCCGCGGCCTGCGCGAGCTTCGGGAGGTGCTGGCGGCGCAGCTCGCCCGGACCCGAGGCGTGGTGTGCCGGCCCGGCCAGATCGTGGTCTGCCAGGGCGTGGTGCAGGCCCTCGGGCTGATCGTGGCCGTGCTGCGGGCCGAGCGGGGCGGGGGCCGGCCACGCATGGCCGTCGAGGACCCGTACCTGCCCGAGCACCGCCTGGTCCTGGACGCCGCCGGGGCCGAGGTCGTCCCGGTTCCGGTCGACGGGCTCGGGGTCCGCGACGAGGCCGTCGCCCACGCCGATGTCGTCGCCGCGCTCCTGACGCCGGCGCACCAGATGCCGACGGGCGTCATCCTCGCCGCCGGCCGGCGAGCCGCGCTCGCCCGCTGGGCGCAGGCGACCGGCGGGCTGATCGTCGAGGACGACTACGACGCCGAGTACCGCTACGACCGCGCGCCGGTCCCCGCCATGCAGGGGCTCGCGCCGGGGCAGGTGGTCTACCTCGGGTCGGTGAGCAAGACGCTCGCGCCGGGGCTGCGGCTGGGCTTCCTCGTCGTCCCCGAGGACCGGCTCGCCGCGGTCGTGCAGGCCAAGCGGATGACGGACGGCGGCTCGCCGGTGCTCGAGCAGGCGGCGCTGGCGCGCTTCATCGCCTCGGGCGCGTACGACCGGCACGTGCGCGCCGCCCGGCGCCACCAGCGCGATCGCCGCGATGCGCTGGTCGCCGCGGTGGGGGAATGGCTCCCCGGGGCCGAGGTCCGCGGGATCGCGGCCGGGCTGCACGCGCTGGTGGCTCTGCCGGCGGCGCTGGACCCGGCGGCGCTGGAGCTCGCCGGCCACGAGGCGGGAGTCCGCGTCTACCCGCTGTCGGGCTGGCGGGCGGATCCGCCGGCCGAGGCGTCGTCGGTGGTCGTCGGCTACGGGGCGTTCCCGCCGGCGGCGATCCGCGAGGGCATCCGCCGCCTGGCGGTCGCCCTGTCAGCGCTCACCTGACGCCGAACGTCGATTCTCCCGCGTCCACGCGTGGGGAAACCGACGTTCGATCGCAGGGGACCGTCAGCGGCCCTGCCACTGTGGGCGGCGCTTCTCGGCGAACGCGGACACGCCCTCGCGGAAGTCGTCGCTGACGAAGCAGGCCTTGCGCAGGTCGATCAGCTCGGCCGCGACGTCGGCGGCGACGTCCCCCTCGGCCGCCAGCAACGCACGGATGACCTGCTTGTTCCCGCGCACGCTGAGGGGCGCGCCGGCTGCCAGCTGCTCGGCCCACTCCAAGCCCGCGGCGGGCAGGTCGCCCGCCGGCACGACGCGGTTCACCAGCCCCCAGGCCTCGGCGCGCGGGGCGTCGATGTAGGAGCCGAGCAGGAACAGCTCGCGGGTGCGCGCGACGCCGACCGCGTCGATGAAGCGCCGCAGGCCGGTGTGGGAATAGACGAGGCCGAGCTTGGCCGGCGGCATGCCGAGCTTGATGTCGTCCGCCGCGATCCGCAGGTCGCAGCCCAGCGCCAGCTCCAGGCCGCCGCCGATCGTGTGACCGGGGAGCGCTGCGACCACCGGCACGTCGCATGCGTCGAGCGCGTCGAGCGCACCGGTGAAGGGATGCGCGACGAGCTTCTCGGCCTCCTGCGGGAAGACGTCGGCCGGGATGTCGCCGATGTCGTATCCCGAGGAGAACATGCCGTCCTCGCCGGTCAGGAGCAGCGCCCGCACGCCGTCGGCGTCCGCGGCCTGCACGGCGGCGGCGATCGCGTCGAGGATCGGGTGATCCAGCGCGTTGCGCTTAGTCGGGTTGGAGATGGTGAGCCGCCGGACCCCGTCCGCCGGCTCGTCGACCTTCAGCTGCCCGGGCATCGGCGGGACGGTACTGCGACCCCGGCCCCGGCGTCCCGCGGCCCGAGGACGGCGTCCGACGGGCGAGCTACTCCAGCACGACGAGGGTGTCGCCCTCGTTCACGGCCTGGCCCTCCTCGCAGAGGATCTCCTTCACCGTGCCGCCGTCGTCCTCGACCTCGACCGGCATCTCCATCTTCATCGACTCGAGGATGACGACGGTGTCGCCCTCCGCGACCAGGTCCCCGACCTTGACCTCGACCTTCCACACGGTGCCGGTGATGTGCGCCTCGACGTCGGGCATCGTTGTGTCTCCTTCAGGGTTGTGACGGGTGACCGGGCGCGGCCGTGGCCGCGGACCGCCGGGGGTGCGACGATACCCGCCCCCATGGACGCCACCCCCGACGTCATCGCCATCGTCACCGCCTACAACGAGGGCGACCGCCTGACCGCCACCGTCGCTGCGCTGCGCGACGCCTTCCCGGGCGCGCGGATCATCGTCGCCGACGACCACTCGACCGACGACACGCCCGCCGTTGCGGCTGCCGCCGGCGTGGAGCTCGTGCGCGCGGAGAAGAACATCGGCAAGGGCGGGGTGGCGACGCTGGCGGCGCGCAGGGTGCTGCCGGCCGTGCTCGTCGACGACCCGCCGGTGGTCCTGCTCTGCGACGGGGACCTGGCGGCGACCGCGCACCAGCTCCCGGCGCTGGTGGACGCGGTGCGGGCCGGGGACTGCGACCTCGCCGTCGCCTCGTTCGCCCGTAAGGTCGGGGGCGGCTTCGGCTTCGCCGTCGGCTACGCGCGCGGCGCGATCCGCCGGCTGTGCGGACTGGAGCTCGATGCGCCGATCAGCGGGCAGCGCGCGATGCGCGGGGAGGTCCTGCCGGTGGTCGTCCCGTTCGCGCCGCGTTTCGGCATGGAGATCGGGATGACGGTGGACGCGGCCCGGGGCGGCTTCACGGTCGGTGAGGTAGAGCTCGACCTCACGCATCGCGCGACAGGCCGCACTTTGCAGGGATTTCTCCACCGCGGCAGGCAGCTCAAGGACTTCGTCCTGGTCGAGATCAGCCGTCGCTGAGGGGGCGCTCGACATCGGGGCGAAAAGGCCGGGACAACTTCCGACCGCCTGTCGGTGGGGGGCCGAGCGCCACCGCCGTAGATTGCCGTTCATGTTCTGCACGGCAACACAGCGAGGGGCCAGCACCGTCTCCTCCTGCGACGCCGCAGCCTCTCGTGCCGTGCAGATCCGTCACCTGGTCGCCTTGACCCAGTGCCCAGGTGACATGGCGGTCCGGCCTCTGGCCGGGCGTGTTTCTCCCGCGTGTGACACCGCCATTACCGGTGGGGAAGGCCGGGGCTGAGGGGATCCGCTGACGAGGACGGGACAGCCCCGTCGGCGAACTGGCCCCGGCCGACCCACCAATGCCGTATCCGAAGGCCCCGTTGACCCCGGGGCCTTCGGGCTTTAAAGAACTGGGTCCGCGGGTAGTCTCGCCGGATGATCCTCGCCATCGACCAGGGGACCACGGGCTCGACCTGCCTGGTCTTCGACACCGACGGAGAGCTCCAGGGCCGCGCCTACCGGGAGTTCACGCAGCACTTCCCGAAGCCCGGATGGGTCGAGCACGACGCCGCCGAGATCTGGGACGTGACGAGCGCGGTGGCCGGCGAGGCCCTGGACGACGCCGGCGTCGCGGTCGGCGAGCTGCTCGCGGTCGGCATCACGAACCAGCGCGAGACGGTCTGCGTCTGGGACCCGTCGACCGGCGAGCCGCTCCACCACGCGCTGGTCTGGCAGGACCGGCGCACCGCCGGCCGCTGCGACGACCTGCGACGCCAGGGCCACGAGGCGATGGTCCGCACGCGGACCGGCCTCATGCTCGACCCGTACTTCTCGGGCACCAAGATCGAGTGGCTGCTGCAGAACGTCGACGGCCTCGCGCAGAAGGCCGCCGAGGGGCGGGCCGTCTTCGGGACGATCGACAGCTGGCTGACGTTCAAGCTCACCGGCGAGCACGTCACCGACCAGTCCAACGCGTCCCGCACCCTGCTCTACGACATCACGAAGGGCGCGTGGGACGACGAGCTCTGCGCGATGCTCGGCGTGCCGATGAAGGCGCTGCCGACCGTCCTGCCGTCGATCGGGACGTTCGGCACGACGACCGCCGACACCCTCCACGGCCATGCGGTGCCGGTCGCCGGCATCGCGGGCGACCAGCAGGCCGCGCTGTACGGGCAGGCCTGCCTGGACCCGGGGATGGGCAAGAACACCTACGGCACGGGCTCGTTCGTCCTGATGAACGCCGGGACGACCCCGCCGCCGACGCCGCCCGGCCTGCTCACCACGGTCGCCTGGGGCATCGGCCAGCGGACGGTCTACGCGCTGGAGGCCGCGATCTTCGTCACGGGGGCGGCCGTGCAGTGGCTGCGTGACGGGCTGCAGATCATCGAGCGCGCGTCCGACACGGAGGCGATGGCGAAGTCGCTCGACTCGAACGACGGCGTCTACCTCGTCCCGGCGCTGACGGGCCTCGGCTCGCCGCACTGGGACCCGTACGCCCGCGGGACGATCGTCGGGCTGACCCGGGGGACGGGCCGCGCGCACATCGTCCGGGCGACGCTCGAGGCGATCGCCTACCAGACGGTCGACGCGGTCCGCGCGATGGAGCGCGCGTCCGAGACGCCGCTGACCGAGCTGAAGGCCGATGGTGGCGCGACCGCCAACGCGTGGCTGATGCAGTTCCAGGCGGACATGCTCGGCGTGCCGGTGGTCGTGCCGGAGGTCCACGAGACGACGGCCCTGGGCGCCGCGCTGCTGGCGGGGGTGGGCGCGGGCGTGTTCTCGCAGCAGCACATCGTCACGAGCTGGCGCGAGCGGACGCGCTACGAGCCGGCGATGGGCGACGACGAACGGGACGCGCTGCTGGCCGACTGGCAGCGGGCCGTCCAGCGCTCGCGGGGCTGGGTGCAGGCGTAGGCCGGCCCACCTCGACAGCCTGTCAGGGAGCGCGCCCGCGAACGCAGGGGAGGCGTAGGATCCAGCGGACCATGGCGGCGGACCAGAAGCTCGTGAAGATGAAGGACCAGGTCTACAAGGACCCGCGTCCGAAGGAGTTCTTCGACCGGTACCACGCGCGAGCCCGCAACGAGAAGCCCAACTGGGTCTACGAGCTGGTCCGGATGGCGACCTCGCTCTACGCGTACACCTTCCTGCGGGCGCGATCGATCGGCTCGCACAACATCCCGCAGTCCGGCCCGGTGATCCTCGCGCCGAACCACTTCTCGTTCATGGACCACTTCCTGTGCGGCGCGTTCACCCGCCGCAAGCTGCGGTTCATGGCCAAGTCGCAGCTGTTCTCGCCGCCGATGGTCTACATCTACTCGCCGGGCGGCGTCTTCCCCGTCCGGCGCGGCGTGCGCGACGAGGAGGTCTTCATCACCGCGGAGACGATCCTCGAGGACGGCGGCGTGGTCTGCATGTACTGCGAGGGCGGCCGCTCGCGCTCGGGCGTCCTGGCCGACAGCGCCAAGCCCGGCATCGGCCGGCTGGCGCTGACGAGCGGTGCCACGATCGTCCCGGTCGCCATCCACGGCTCGGCGAAGGTCCGCAACTGGAAGCGCCTGCAGTTTCCGAAGATCACCGTCCAGTTCGGCGAGCCGTTCCGCTACGAGGCGGTCCCGGACACCGACCGCTCGCAGCACCAGGCGGTCGCCGACGAGGTCTTCACCGAGATCCGCGCGCTTTACGGCCGCCTCGACACGGAGGGCGCTGACGCCGTCGCCGCGACCGTCCGCGCCGAGCGGCGCGCCCGCCGGCGCACCCCCGCGGCGGTCTGACCATGACGCGCGGTGCCCGGATCCGCGGGGTCCTGGGCACGGCGGTGGCCGCCGTCGTCGCCGCCACCGCCGCGCTCCCGGCGAGCGCGCCCGCGGCCGTGCAGCTGGTGCAGGTGGGGACGGCCGCCACGCCGGTCTCGATCGCCGCCGCGCCGGACGACCCGTCCCGGCTCTACGTCGTCGAGCAGGGCGGCGTCATCAAGGTGCTGAAGGACGGGGTCGCGTCGACCTTCCTCGACCTGAGTGGCCGTATCAGCGCCGCCCAGCCCGGGGCCTACGGCGAGCGCGGGCTGCTCGGCCTGGCGTTCGCGCCCGACTTCGCCGTCACCCGCCGCTTCTACGTCTACTTCACCGCGCGCGGGACGCACGCCATCACGATCGCGCGCTACGTCGCGACCTCGGCGGGCACGGCCGACGAGTCGACGTTCGAGCTGCTGCTGTCGATCCCGCACGACCGGCAGGCGAACCACAACGGCGGTCAGCTGCAGTTCGGCCCGGACGGGATGCTCTACGCCGGGACCGGGGACGGCGGCAGCGGCGGCGACCCTGCGGGCAACGGCCAGGACCTGACGAGCACGCCGACGGTCGCCGGTGGCGTGAACAAGGACGCGCGCCTGGCCAAGCTGCTGCGCCTGGACGTCTCACCCGGGCGTGGCTACGCGACCGCTGCGGGCAACCCGTTCCCCGCGCCCGCGCAGGACGTCTGGGCGTACGGCCTGCGCAACCCGTTCCGCTTCTCGTTCGACCGCGCCAATGGCGACCTTTACATCGGGGACGTCGGCCAGGCCCGCTACGAGGAGATCGACGCGCCCGGCGGGACCGGCCGCGGCCTGAACTACGGCTGGGGCCGGTACGAGGGCCTGCACGCCTACCCGGGCGGCGCCGCGATCGGCAGCCCGGCGCCGGCCGGCTTCGCGTTCCCGGTGCTCGAGCAGTCCCACGCGGACGGCTGGTGCTCGATCACGGGCGGCTATGTCGTCCGCGACCCCGCCGTGCCCGACCTGCTGGGGCGGTACCTGTACTCCGACTACTGCAAGAACCAGATCCACTCGGTGAAGATCGCCGGCGGCGTGGCCACCGGTGACGCGCCGGTCCCGGGCCTGACGACGCTCTCCCGCACGACCACCTTCGGTGAGGACGCGGCCGGCCGCATCCACGTCGCGAGCCAGGACGGCGCGCTCTACCGCCTCGAGCAGGTGCCGGGGACGGCCCCTGCGGGCGGTGGCGGCGGGGGGACGACGCCCGGCGGCGGGACCACCCCCGGCGGCGGGACGGGCACGGGCGGGGCTCCGGACACCAGGGCCCCGCGGGTCACGCTCCCGGCACGCCCGGGGGCGCAGCGTCCGACGCGGAGCGGCCAGGTCGCCACGTCCGTCCGCTGCGACGAGCGCTGCACCGTCCGGGTGACCGGCCGGATCGTGACCGGCGGCACGACTCGCAAGGGCGGCCTGAAGAGCGTGACGCGGACGCTCGACGCCGGCGTGAGCGCGCGGCTCGCGGTGCGGGTCAGTCGCTTCGGGATCCGGCTGCTCGCGCCCGCGCTGCGGGCGGGCCGGACGGTCAGCGTGCGGCTGAGCGTCCGCGCGACCGACGTGGCGGGCAACGCCACGACGCGGACCCTCACGGTCCGCGTCCGGCGCTGACTCGGCCTGTCCGCGAAGGGGCGCGAGAAGCGAGCCGCAGGCGAGCTTCTCGCAGGGGTAGTCGGTTCGGCCGAGCCCCTGGGCGAGGCCGAACCGACTACCCCGACCAGGTCACCTCGATCGACTCCTCGTTCGCGGCGTTGCGCGCGACCACGTACTCGGCAGGGATGTCCGCCGACCGGTTGTGCAGCACGTGCGTCTCCTGCGGCGGGACGTACGCCATGTCCCCGGGGACCAGCGTGGTCGTGTGCTCGAGGCCGTCCCCCCACTGGATCTCGAGCTCGCCCCGCAGCATGTAGACCGCCGACTCGCAGGACGCGTGGTAGTGCGGCCGCGAGCGGGCGGACGGGTCGACGCGGAAGATCCCCAGGTAGATGTCCTTCGCGCCGGCGGTGACGTCCGAGATCTCGGCGCCCCCGACGACGCCGCGCGGGACCTCGTGGTCTGCGGCGGGCTTGACGACCTTCACGGCGGGCCTCCTCGTTGGCTTGTCGTCCGATCGTAGACCGGGCCACCGCCGTCGTCACACGGGCAGGTCGTAGTCCAGCCACTGCGACCGCGCGCCGCCGACGCGGTCGTAGACCTTCTGCGCGCGGTGGTTGTCCAGGGCGGTCGACCACGACAGCTTGACCGCGCCATGGGCGCGGGCCTCGTCGCGGCAGGCCGCGATGAGCGCATCGGCCAGGCCCGAGCCGCGGGCCGCCGGGTCGACGTAGAGGTCGTTCATCACCGCGACCCGGGCGGCCGCGAGCGTCGACCAGGTCCAGTAGATCGTGGCGAACCCGAGCGGCGTCCCGTCCTCGACGGACCACGCCAGCAGCTGGACGCCGCTGCGGTCGGGGTCGGCCAAGAGCGCGTGGCTCAGGGCCAGCAGCGCTTCGTCGGACGGCTGCGCGATACCGGCGGACCGCTCGTAGAACGCGCAGTACCCGCGCACCAGGACGAGCAGCTCCGGCAGGTCACCTTGGGTGACGCGGGCGATCGTGAAGCTCATGCTGCGAGCGTCCCAGGTGCGCGCGGGCCGGGCCGGCGCAGGCTGCCGCGCCGCGTTGTCCGGTCAGTTCCGGCCCGGGACCTTCTTGGAGATAGCGGCGCACGTGGTGCCGGCGGTGGTGCGCCTGGCGATCCTGACCGTGAGCTTGCCCTTCTTGTGCTTCTTGGTCTTGATGTTGAACGAGCCGTTCGCCTTGGTCCGCCCGCTGCCGACCGTCTTGGTGCCCTTCTTGACGACGACCCTGCGGCCGCTCCTGCACGTCCGCCCGGTGACGCTGATCTTGCCCAGGATCCTCCGTCCGGGGCTCTTGATCCCCTTGATCGAGCCCTTCTGGACGCGTCCCGGGACGGCCGGCGGCGTCGGCGTGACCGGCGGCTCGGGTGTCGTCGTCGTGGGGGTGGTGACGGTCCCGGGTGTGGTGGGGGTCGGGCTCGGTGTCGGTGTCGGTGCCGGCGTGGGTGCCGGGCTCGGCGTCGGCGTCGGTGTCGGGGTGGGGGTGGGGGTGAGGCCCCCGCTGAGCGTCAGCGACAGGTTGTCCGCGTAGCCGTCGGAGTAGGAGCCGAACGTCCGCGTGACCGTGATCGTCACGCGGATCTGGCGGGTCCCGGCGGGGACGGCGCCGCCCCTGATCCGTGGCAGGAACGCCGTCTGGTCGCCGCGATCGGCCCGGGTCACCGGGCCCACCGTGAGCGGGCCGCCGAGCACGGTGGTGCCGGCGAGGTACTCGGCGGTCACGGCCGCGTGGTCACCCTCGTCGTCGATGCCGCCGAGGTAGGCGCTGAGGTCCGCCGACACGCCGCCCGCGTCGATCTCGGCCCCGGCGGAGGTCACGTCGACGGTCTGCGTGGCCGCGCTCACCGCCGCGTTCGCCGCGCCGCCGCCGGCGAAGAAGCGCGTCCCGCCGCCGAACGCGCTGCCGACCGCGACGCTCGGGAAGAACGGCGCGCCGTACCGCTCGGCCCGGAACTCGTTGCTCGTCGTCCAGCCGGTGAGCTCGCCGGCGGTGCCGCTCTCGGCGCCGGGGTTCTGGAGCAGGTTGCCGGCCGGGACCGCGGCCCGCGCCCCGCCGACCGGCACGGTGGCGAAGGCACCGGCGACCACGGCCGCCGAGGCGAAGCTCACAGTGCGGCGACGTGGCTGCGATGCAGACCGCATCGGCCGAGCGTAGAACGCCGTCCCCGCCTCCGCAACCGGCGGGGCCCGAAGCGGGGAATGGCCCCCTGGGCCATTCCCCGATGAACGTCGGGCCCCTAGGGGCCGACGTTCACGACATCATCCCGGTGAACACGCCACCGGAGACGTTCAGGACCTGGCCATGGACGTAGTTCGAGTACGGGGAGCACAGGAAGAACACGCCGCCGGCGGCCTCCTGGGGCGTCGCCGGGCGGCCGAGCGGGATCATCATCGACGCCATCGCGCGCATCTGGTCCGGGATGCCGAGCTGGACCTTCTCGCCGTCGATCTCCATCGTGTTGTCGTCCACCTTGGACTGCGTGAGGCGCGTGTCGACGAAGCCGAACGCCACCGCGTTGCAGTTGATCTTGAACTGGCCCCACTCCTTGGCGAGGGTCTTCGTCAGGCCGACGACGCCGTTCTTCGCGGCCGAGTAGTTTGCCTGGCCGGCGTTGCCCATCGTGCCCGAGATCGAGGCGACGTTGACGACCTTGCGGAAGTTCTCGACGCCCTCCTCCTTCTCCTTCTTGGCGGGCTCGCGCAGGTGCGGCGCGGCGGCGCGAAGGACCTTGAACGGGACGGTGGTGTGGATGGCGATCATCTTGTCCCACCAGTCGTCGCTCATCTTGTGGATCGGCGCGTCGAGGGTGTAGCCCGCGTTGTTGACGATGATGTCGATCTGGCCCCAGGCGTCGATCGCGGTGGCGATGAGCTTGTCCGGGGCGTCGCCCTTGGTCAGGTCGCCTGCGAAGACGGCGGTCTCCCCGGCGATCTCGGACGCGGTCTGCGCTGCGACGTCGCCGTCGAGGTCGTTGATGACGACCTTGGCGCCCTGTTCGCTGAGCAGTTCTGCGGTTGCCCGGCCGATGCCGCGGGCGCTGCCGGTGACGATTGCCACCTTGCCGTCGAGGACTCCCATGAGCGTCTCTCCTGTATGTCGTGAACGTCGGGAACGAGCGGCCCGCGCAGAGGCGGCGGGCGCACCGGGTGAATCCTATTCAGGTTCTCGCGGCAGCGCGGCCCGCGGTGGGGCGTCGCCGCAGGCCTCCGTCGCTCAGCCCGGCAGCGCCGCGCGGAGCGTCGTGTCGTGCGTCCGCGCCTTCGAGACGTTGTTCGCGTAGTCCGTCATCGTCACGCGCAGCTGCACGCGGCCCGGCTTCAGCGTCCGGCCGCCGATCTTCGGTCCGATGGTCGCGGTGACGGCGCCGGCGCGGCGCGGCTCGACGATCGTCGCGAGCTTCACGTAGCGGATGCAGACCCGCGCGCCCTGGCGCCGCAGCGCGGGCGTCGGCGCCACGCACGCTCCGGCGCGGATCCGGCCGCCGGCCGGCCGGGACGCCGTGAGCCGCATGGTGCCCGCCTCGCCGGCGTTGAAGCGGACCTGCGTCGGCCGCCCGACCCGCCACACGCGCGGGGTCAGGTAGAGCGCGCTGACGGTCGGCGCGAGCCGGTCGCGGTAGGTGAGCTTCAGCGTCGCCGTGGTGATGTTCCCGGCCCGGTCGACGGCGACGGCGGTCACCGTGTTGGCGCCCTTCTGCATCGGGACGGGCACGCTGAACCTGCCCGTGGAGCTGACGGCCGCCGGCACTCCGGCGACCGTGAGCGACGCGAGGCCGCCGTTGTCGCTCGCGCGTCCGGTGACCGTGACGGTGGGGGTGAGGACGACGGCCCCGGCGGCCGGCGTGCTGAACGTCACCACCGGCTTGACGGCGGCGTCCTCGATCGCGGCCGCGCGCACGGCGGCGTCGGCGGCGGTGCGCGTAAGGACGAACGTGGAGCGGACGACCTCGGCCCGGCCCGCAGCCGGGACCGTCATGTCGGGGAAGCGCACCAGCAGGTCGTTCGGGGCCGTGATGCGGACGGACGCCGGCGGGCGGTCGAAGGTGACGGCGCCCTGCGCGTAGACGGGGTCGTCGTCGAGCGCGGCGGCGTTCGCCCGGACGAAGATCGTCGCGGGTCCGCTGGTCGGGCCTCCGAGCTCGGTGCCGCCCAGGCGGGTGCTCAGGGTGTCGCCGGGGATCCAGCCGAAGCGCAGCGCCGGGGTGACGCCGACCGCGACGAGCGTGGTCTGGCCGAGGTGGACGGACAGCCTGTGCGGCCGGCCGTCGGTCGCGAGCGCGGCGTCGCGCTGCTCGACGGTCGTGCCGTCGGGGGCCACGATCGTCGTCCGCTCGTAGCGGACCCCGGTGTCGACGTAGGCGGTGCAGGCGGCGTCGGTCGGGACGCTGCCGGCGCTGCACCTGAGCAGCGGGTTCGTCTCGACCGTGGTCACGGTCCCGCCCGGATCGCGTGTCGTCGTCCGGGTCAGGCCCAGCAACCCCGGCTTGCCGGATCCGAGGGCGGCGCGGGCGGTCGGGTAGGCGTTGACGCCGTCGACCTGGACGGAGGAGCGGTCGGCGGTCGACGCGCCGATCCACCCGCCGCCGCTGAAGACCGGCTCGGTGCTGATGCGGCCGGCACGGTCGAAGAACCGGCCGGCGGAGCAGAGTCCGGTGGCGCCGAGCGAGCAGATCCCGACCCCGGCCGACGACTGCTGGCGCCAGTCGTCGAAGCCGATCGTGACGTCGCCCGTTGTGCGGGTGCGCTCGGCCTCGACGACAATCAGCGGTCCCGTGAACGCCCCCGCGGCGTCGATCGACGGCGCGAAGCCGGCCGGGACGGCGCGCAGGACGCAGGGCCCGCGGAGGTCGGCGACCTTGGCGGTGCCGGTGAAGCCGCCGCCGGTCGTGAGTGTCGCAGCGCCCACGGCGGTCGCGACTCCCCGGCGCGAGAAGCACAGGAAGGTCAGCGTCTCGCCGGTGGTGCCGCCGGTGGCCGTGCCGCTGACCGGGACGGTGGTGGTGGCGTCGGTGCTCGTGATGCGCAGCTCGTCGGCCGGGGCGGTCACCGTCGAGGCGCTGATCGCGGCGGCCGCCGGGGCGGCGGCGACGGCCGTGCCGGCCAGGGCGATCAGCAGGGCGGGCAGGAGCGCACGACGCATCGGATGCGAACGTACCGGGCGGGGGCCGGGCGTCATGCAGGAACGAACACGGATCCCGACGCGAAGGTTCGGCCGGGCCTGCTTCACCGGGGTGGCTGTGCGCGCAGCCAGATCGTCGCCGCCTCCACGCGGTTCGACGCGCCCAGCTTGCGCAGGATGCGCTTCACGTGGGACTTGGCGGTCTCCTCGGTGATGACGAGCCGCGCGGCGATCTGCGCGTTGGACGCACCGCCGCCGACCAGCGCGAGGACCTCGAGCTCGCGCTTGGACAGACCGCCGGCGATCGTGTCGTCGACCTCCGGGACCAGGGCGGCCGTGGTCCGCGACGCGCCCTCCGAGCTGCCGCTCACGAGCTCGACCTCGGCGTCCAGGTACTCGGCGACGACGGCCTCCGTGCGCTGGAGCAGCCGCCGCAGCTCCTGGCCCTGGGCGCGCAGCCGGTCGGTGAGTCGCGCCCGCTCGACCGCGTAGCCGAACCCCTCCGCGAACGCCCACAGGGCGTCGCGGTCGAACTCGTCCACCTGCCGCGGCTTGAGGCGGTGGTCGGCGTGGATGAACCCGATGACCCGGCCCTCGGGCATGATCGGCGCCGCCACGTACGAACGGGTGTCGTAGGCCGCGGCGAGCTCCGCGAACACCCGTGGGTTGCCGACGACCTGCTGGATCGCCATCGGTCGCCGGCGGCGGATCATCTCCGTCTCCAGCGCCTGGGTCACGAGCCCGGCGGGATGCTCGCGGCTGAAGGCGAGCAGGCGCGCGGCGCTGTCCGGGTCGCCCTCGACGTGGAACGCCTCGGCGAGCAGCTCCTTGCCCCGCACGCGGTAGAGGACGGCGCGGTCGAATCCGCACGCCTCGCAGACGGAGCGCGGGGCGGCCGCGATCATGGCCTCCGCGCTCGGCATCTGCCGCAGGTGGGCGAGCGCCGTGTGCACCCGGGCGAGCACCTGCAGCCGGTCGCGCATGTGGGCGTCGGCGGCGTGGTCGCGCCGCTCATGCAGCTCCACCAGCGCACGGAACGCCTCGCGCAGCTCGGGCGCGGCGCCGGCGGTCAGCTCGGCGACGCGCGTCTCGAGGTCGGCGACCTCGTCGTCCAGCCCGGCGCGCAGCGCGGCCGCCGCGCTGGGGGGCGGGTCGTCGGGCCAGGGCGGCAGCGCCCCGGCGACGGGGTGCGGAACGGTCGACATCGGTTGCGCCCGAGCCTATCCGCGCGCTCGATGTGCCACCACACGCCACCCGCGCACGTGCTGGCACATCGAGCGCCGTCCCGTGGCGACGGCTACGGCGCCTCCGATGCCGGCGTGTGCTGCGGCAGGTCCGGGCCCGGCTCCCACGAGTGCCGGCCCAGCCGCTTCATCAGCTTGTACTTCGCCACGCCGTGCGCGTTGCCCGCGTACCAGACCAGGTGCACCGACACCGGGAACGTCGCGTTCCAGAAGACGTCGGGGATCGGGTCGCGGGGGACGGGGTCCACGAGGTCGACGTCGGCGGCCACGTAGCCCTCGCCGTCCCCGTACGACATGCGCTGCAGCACGACGCCGTCCGCGTCGCAGATCGTCGTCTCGCCCAGCATCCGGGACGGCCACGACAGGCCGGGGACGAGCGGGGTCTCCATCACGAACGGCCCGACGTGGGACGGGTGGACGGCCGGCACGCCGAGCATCCGCGCCATCCGCGGCGGCGTCTCCCGGCAGTACTGCTCGAGGAAGTGCTCGTCGCGCGTGATGAACCACGGCCGCGTGAGCGCCCAGGTCGGGAACGACGGGAAGTGCATCCCGCCGGCCAGCAGTTGCACCCGGCCGAGGAGGCGCTTCGCGGTCCGGACGCGGCCCCACTCGAACCCGTTGGCGAGCCCGATCGGGCCGAGCGACGTCGGCGCGACCCCGTCGTCGCTGCCGCCCGCGTAGTAGTTGTTCTCCCAGAACGACGGCTGGTCCTTGTCGTGCAGGTGGATCGCGCCGTCCGGCTCGCACAGCGCGTAGGTGCCGCGCGTGTCGCCCCCGCGAACCGCGATGAACCCGCCGCCGACCAGGCAGCCGTACTCGCGGGCGAGCCCCCGCAGCGTCTGCAGCGGCGCGCCCAGCAGCGGCCGGGCGACCGACCGCATGCGCCGGTCGTAGGCGTTGGGGGACGTCATCGCCTCCGGCAGGAAGATCGCCTCGGGCGAGTGCTCGCGAGCGGCCGCGCGGACCAGGTCGGTCACGCGCGCGAGGTTGCCCTCGACGTCCCCGATCTGCAGCGCCGGCTGGATCGCGACGACCCGGGTCACGCGTGGACCCGGTGCCGCGCGACGATCGCGCCGGCGTCGATGCCGCGCGGGAGGCAGCCGAGCACGCCGGTGTCCTCCAGGCGGGCGGCGCAGAAGGCGTCGGCGACGTAGGGCGGCGCGAAACGGACGAGCAGCGTCGCCTGCAGGCAGCGCGCCATGCGGCTGGTCAGGTCGCGGGCGCCGGCCTCGTCGACCCCGGCCCGGACCAGGTCGCGTAGCTGGGCGACGGCCGCGTCCAGCCGGTGGTTCGCGCCCGCGGCCAGATCGAGCTCGCCGAGGAACGCGTCCACGCAATCGGGCTCGCGCTGCATCGCCCGCAGGACGTCGAGGGCCTGCACGTTGCCCGAGCCCTCCCAGACCGACATCAGCGGCGCCTCGCGGTAGGTCCGCGGCAGCCGCGACTCCTCGACGTAGCCGTAGCCGCCCTGGCACTCCAGCGCCTCGGCCGCGTGCAGCGGGGCGCGCTTGCAGATCCAGAACTTCAGGACCGGCCCGGCCAGGCGCCGGAACGCCGCAGCGGCCGCGTCGCCGTCCGTCGCCCCCTGGGTGGCGTGCGCCAGCCGCAGCGCCGACCAGGTCGCCGCCTCGCTCTCCAGCGCGAGGTCCGCCAGGACGGCCGTCATCGCGGGCTGCTCGGCCAGGCGCCGCCCGAACGCCTGCCGGTGCGTGGCCCAGTGGATCGCCTCGATCGTCCCGGTCCGCATGACGGCCGTCGACCCCAGGACGCAGTCCTGTCGCGTGCCGCCGATCATCGCCATGATCGCGCGGACGCCGCGCCCGGGTTCGCCGACGAGCTGCGCCAGGGAGCCGTCGAAGCGGACCTCGGCCGTCGGGTTGGACCGGTTGCCGAGCTTGTCCTTCAGGCGGTCGATCGTCCAGCCGTTGGCCGGGTCGTCGTCGAGGCGGCGGGGCACCAGCAGGCAGCTCACGCCTTCCGGGGTCTGCGCCAGGACGAACATCGCGTCCGAGTGGACGGCGGAGACGAACCACTTCTCCCCGGTCACGCGGTACCACCCGTCGCCCTCGCCGGCCGCCGGCTCCGCGACCGTCGTGTTCGCGCGGACGTCCGATCCGCCCTGCTTCTCGGTCAGCGCCATGCCGATGAGCGCCCCGGTCTTCTGTCCCGAGGGCAGCGGACGGGTGTCGTGGTAGCCGCTCGTGACCAGCGACTCCCAGCGCTGCGCGACGGCCGGGGTCAGGCGGAGGGCCGGGACCGAGGCGTAGGTCATCGCCAGCGGACAGGTGGAGCCCGCCTCGACTTGGGCGACGCCGATGAACTTCGCGGCCCGCGTGACCTGCGGCGCCGGTGCCATGTCCGCCCAGACGCCGCCGGCGACGCCGGCCTCGACGGCGAGCTGCATGACGTCGTCCCAGGCGGGGACGAACTGGATCGTGTCGCTGCGCACGCCGCCGCGGTCGTACGGCACGTGGACCGGCGGACGCTCGTTCGCCGCGAATCCGGCCTCGAGCAGCGCCGCCGACCCGAGCCGGCGGCCGACGCGGGAGCACTCCTCCGCGCGTGCCTGCGCGCCGAACGCGTGCAGGCCCTCGACCAGCGCCGGGTCGTCCCCGATGACGTCGAAGTCCTGCAGCGGCGGCGGGGTGTTGGTCGCCCCGCGATTGGATGCGGTCGACCGCGGTGCGTCGATGGTGCTCATGTCCCGATCCAACACGGCGCGCGGCCGCGGGGGAAGCAGGATCACCCCAAGGAGTGACAGGGAGGACCCGGACTGGCGATGTTCAGGTCACCGCGCCCACCTACGGTTGCAGCATGACCACGATCGATCGCCACGAGACCGCCGACGTCGTCATCGCGGGGGGACGCTGCGCCGGCAGCGCGACGGCGATCGGCTTCGCCCGCGCGGGTCGCCGGGCGATCGCGGTCGACCGGGCGCGGTTCCCGTCCGACACGCTCTCGACGCACGTGAACTTCCCGTCCGCGGTCGCCGAGCTGCAGGCGGTCGGCGCGCTCGACCGCGTCCTCGCGTACGACCCGCCGCGCTGCACCCACGGCATGGTCGAGGCCGACGGCGCGCGCTGCCTGCAGCGCTTCGCGTCGGTCGACGGCATCGACTACGGGATCTGCCTGCCGCGGCCGCAGCTGGACATGGCGCTCGTGGAGACCGCGCGCGAGGCGGGCGCCGAGGTCCGCGAGCGCACCTCCCTGGAGGAGGTCCTGTGGACCGGCGGCCGGGTCAGCGGCGTCGTCGTCAAGGAGTCCGGCGGCGAGCGCGTGCAGATCGACTGCAAGCTGCTGGTCGGGGCGGACGGGCGGCGGTCCACGGTCGCCCGCCTGGTCGGCGCCGAGCGTCCGTACCGCGGCTCGCGCAACGAGCGCGGCTGCGCGTTCTGGTACATGGACGACCCGAAGGCCGGTACCGAGTGGCGCGAGCGGCTGATCCAGCTGCGCTCCGGCGACACCCATGCGCTGATCTTCCCCTGCCCCGACGACCGCGTGCTCTGCCTGTTCATGGGTCCCGCCGTCGACATCCCGCGGTTCCGCGCGGACCCCGACGGGATGTGGGAGGCGATGCTCGACGCGAACCCCGCGGTCCGCGAGCGGCTGGGCGGCGCGACCAACCTGACGAAGCTGCGGTCGACCGGGGACAACGTCGCGTTCTTCCGTCGCTCGAGTGGCCCGGGTTGGGCGCTGGCGGGCGACGCGGGGCACTTCAAGGACCCGATCATCGGGCAGGGGATCCGGGACGCCGTCCGCTTCGGCCGGCTGCTCGGCGAGGCCTGTGCCCCCGTCCTGGACGACCCTGCGGCCGTCGACGCCGCCGCGCGCGCGGTCGAGGCGCGCCGCGACAAGGAGTGCAACGCGAGCTACCACTGGGGCAACCGCGAGTCGCGCGTGTTCGGCGTCAGCCCGATCATCCAGGAGGCGCTGGTCGACCTCGACGGCCAGGACCCGCCGCTGCTGCTGCACATGTTCGACCGCATCCAGACGCCGCACGCGGTCCTGAACCCGATCCGCGGCGGCAAGTACGCGCTGCGGGCGCTGCGCCGCCCCGGGGCCGACCGCGGCGCGATCGTCCGCGAGGCGCTGACCGAGCTGCGCATCGACAAGGACGTCTGGCGCGAGCAGCTGCGGCCGCGGTTCCGGTCGGGTCGGGTGACGGCGTCCGAGCGGGCCGACTACCAATGGCCGCCGCGGACTCCGGGGACGAAGGCCGTGGAGCCGCCGGCGGACGTAGCGGTGGCCGATTCCGCCGAGCCTGCCGCCGTGACCGCATGAGTGCAGCCGGGGTCGCGCCGGTGCCGGTCGCGGGGACGGCGACGAAGCGCGTCGTCGCGGTCCAGCTGCGGGTCGACGTGGGGGAGGACGTCGGCCGCAACCTGCGCCACATCGCCGACATCGTCGGGCAGGCGGCGCGCGAGCACGCGCCGGACATGATCTTCCTGCCGGAGAGCGCGAACCACCCGAACGTCCACGGCAGCGTCATGCGGCGCGTCACCGAGCCGATCGACGGCCCGACGCTCGCGGTCCTGCGCGGGCTCGCGGCGGAGCACGGGTGCATCGTCGGCGGCGGCTACCTGGCGGTCCGCGGCCGCGACGCCCGCGGCACCTACGCGGTCTGCGAGCCCGACGGCGGGGTGTCCTTCCACGACAAGGACCAGCCGTCGATGTGGGAGAACAACAACTACACGGCCGGTCAGGACCTCGGCATCGCGGACACCGCCGCGGGGGCGATCGGCGTCGCGAACGGGTTCGAGTGGCTGCGGTCCCGGACGGCGGCACGACTCCGCGGCCGCGTGAAGCTCGTGGCCGGCGGGATGTGCTTCCCGTCGTTCCCGTCCTGGGCGGTCACGAAGCCGTGGTTCTGGGACCGGGAGCACGCGACGATGGTCGAGCTCGCGCGCGAGACACCCGGCCGGATGGCGCGTGTGGTCGGCGTGCCCTGCGTCCATCCGTCCCATGTCGGGGACGTCCGGATGGCGACGCCGTTCGCGCCCGGGGTGCCGTGGCCGTCCGTGTTGCTGGGGGAGACGCAGATCGTCGACGCCGCCGGGACGTCGCTCGGGCACCTGCCGTACGCCGACGGCGAGGGCTACGTCTGCGCGGACGTCGCGTGGGCGGACGCGCAGCCGGTGAACCCCGTCCCGGCGAAGTTCTGGATGCCGGTCCTGCCGTGGACGGTGCACGCGGTCTGGTACGCGACGAACGCCTCCGGTCGCGCGCGGTACGCGCTGGATCGCCGCCGCGGCGCGTTCCCGTGGCAGGGCACGGCCGCGGAGGGCGCGGACCTCCCGGACCGCGTCCCGCCGGGCATGCTTCCGCTGCCGTCCGGGTCGGCCCTCGAGCCGGCCATGGCCCCCACCGTCTGACGTCCAGTTCTGGCTGTGTCGACGACCAAAATTGGTCGTCAGACCGCGGCGCCTGACGTCCCGCCCGTCTGACGTCCGGTTCTGGCTGTGGTGACGACCAGAATCGGTCGTCAGAATGACGGGCGGCATGGGTGCCTGCCACGTATGCTCGCCGCCCATGGCTCTCCGCGACCGCGCCCCTGACCACCTCGCTGCCCTCATGGGCACCGTCGGCTCGCTGCACTTCGTGGTGCCCGGGCTGATGGCCGAGACGATCCCGTCGCAGCTTCCGGCCCGCAAGGCGTTGGTCTACGTCAGCGGCGTGATCGAGGTCGCGACCGCGGTCGGGCTGCGGAAGCGCGCGCCCTGGGCGGGGCCGGTGGCGGCGGCGACGCTGCTCGCGGTCTGGCCGGCGAACATCCAGATGGCGCTCGACTCGGGCACGGGCAAGAACCCCGGTCCGATGGACAACAAGCTGTTGATGTGGGGCCGCGTCCCGCTGCAGCTGCCGCTCATCTGGGCGGCGCTGCAGGCGCGCCCGCGCGACTGACGCAAGCGGACAGTTGCGCGAAGGGCCGTCATGGTCGGTGGGTCGACGCCGGGAACCCTGGTGCACGGTGAACGGGGGACGGGTCGGTGGCGCTGACTCCGAGGGCCTGGTGGTCGGGGTCGGTGGCGCTGACGCCCCGGGCCGATCCTGACCTGGCGGCTTGGGAACTGCAGGCTGCTGACGGCCGTGGGCGCTGGGCGGCTGCGGGGTCTCGGGTGCGGGGCGGGAGGCCGGCGGCCGGCGGGGGGGCGGGCGAGTGGTGGATCGCACGGCTCCCAGCCCGGCAGAACCCCATCGGCCGCCGCGCCCCGGCGGCCTGGCACGGTCGGAGGATTCGGTGGGTCAGGCCCGCGGGACTCTCCACGCAGCCAGGCCGGGCCGGACGCTCGGAGGATTCGACGGGTCAGGCCCGCCAGACCCTCCGCGCGGGCCCTTGGCTTCACCGGGCTCGCCGCCCGCCGAGCAACCACCCAGCCCGTACCGGGGGTGGTGGGCCGGCGGTCAGGGTCCGCAGCGGCGTCCGGCGCCGGACTACGGCCACGCTGACATCGATGTCGCGGCGCCCCAGCCGCGGAGGGCCATGACCGATCGCCGGCCACCCCCGGCACCACACCCCCCCACTCCGCACCCGGACCACCGGGGCCCCCGCCGGCGCTCAGAGCGCGTCGACTGTGCGGACGAACGACACGATCTGGCCCTCCAGCAGCGCGTGGACGGCCAGGCCCGCCGGCCCGTCGGTCACCCGCAGCTCGGGCACCGCCAGATCGAGGCGGAACTGGAGCCGCCAGGTGCTCGGCGCGCTCAGCACGCCCACGCCGCCGACCGTCCCGGCCGCGGGAAGGTGCACGTGTCCGCAGACCACGCGCGCCACCTGGGGGTGCCGGGCCAGCACCGCGCCGAGCCCCGCGCGGTCCGCGGGCGGCAGGGCCATCGGGTCGAGCACCGGCAGGCCGACCGGGATCGGCGGGTGGTGCATCGCGACGAGCGTGGGGGTGACGGTGTCCTGCCCCAGCACCTCGTCCAGCCACGCCTGCTGCGCAGCGTCGAAGGACCCGTCCGGCGACCCCGGGATGACGGTGTCGCACGCGACGAGCCGAATGTCCCCGCACCCCACGGCGTAGCGGTACGGCGCCGTCGGGTCCCCGCCGCTGTCCTCCGGCGCCACGTCGAGCGGGAACGCCGACCGCAGCCCGGCGCGGTCGTCGTGGTTGCCCGGCAGGACGTGCAACGGGACGTCGACGACGTCCAGCAGCGCCCGGACCTCCGCGTACTGCGCGGCCGTCCCGTCGTTCACGAGGTCGCCGCTCACGAGCACCGCCGCCGGCCGCGCGTCCCCGCGCAGCTCGCCGACCGCGGTCAGCGCGGCCGCGAGGTCCCCGGGCGGGTCGCCGTCCGGCGCCCCGATGTGCAGGTCGGTCAGCTGGACGATCGCCATCGCGGCATCGTCCCAAAAAGGGTGGCAGCGTCAGGTGTCGCTTTTCGACACCTGACGCTGCCACACCCCCCTACAGACCCATCGTCTTGCCCAGGATCTCCTTCATGATCTCGTCCGTCCCGCCGCCGATCGGCCCGAGGCGCAGGTCGCGCGCCGCGCGCTCGATGCCGTACTCGACCATGTAGCCCGCGCCGCCGTGGATCTGCAGGCACTCGTCGGCGAGGTCGAAGGCCGCGCGCTGGGTGGCGAGCTTGGCCATCGTCACCTCCTGGACGCAGTCGAGCCCGAGGTGGTGCAGACGCAGCGCGTGGTACGTGAGCGCGCGGCCGCCCTCGATCGTCGTCGCCATCTCCGCGAACTTGTGCCGCGTCACCTGGAACTTCGCGATCGGCCGCCCGAATGCGGCCCGCTCCTGTGCGAACTGCAGCGTCTGCTCGAAGAGCCGCTGCATCGCCGCGACCGCCCCCAGCGCCATGACGAGCCGCTCCCACTGGAAGTTGGCCATGATCAGGTAGAAGCCCTTGTCGACCTCGCCGAGCAGGTTCTCGTCGGGGACGAAGACGTCGTCGAAGCTGATGAGCGCCGTGTCGGACGCGTGCCAGCCCATCTTCTCGATCTTGCTCGACGTCACGCCCTCGCCGTTGTCGATGATCAGGAAGCTGATGCCGCCGTGGCCGCCCTCGGTGGTCGTCTTCACCGCGGTCACCAGGAAGTCCGCCCGGACGCCGTTCGTGATGAACATCTTCGAGCCGTTGACGATCCAGCCGCCGTCGACCTTCTTCGCGCTCGTCCGGATGCCGGCGACGTCGGAGCCCGCGTCCGGCTCGGTGATCGCGAGCGCGGCGATCTTCTCGCCGGCGATCGCGGGGACGAGGTAGCGCTGCTTCTGGTCCTCGGTGCCGAACTTGAAGATCGGCGGCGTCGCGATCCCGATGTGCGCGCCGATCCCGGCCGCCAGGCCGCCGCTGCCCGCGCGCGAGAGCTCCTCGATGAGGACCGCGTCGTGCAGCATGTCCCCGCCCTGGCCGCCGTACTCGACCGGGTACTTCAGGCCCAGGTAGCCGACTGCCGCCAGCTTCGTGAACACGTCATCCGGGAACCAGCGGTCCTCCTCCCACTGATCGGCCCCGGGCCGCAGCTCGTTGACGACGAAGCGGCGGATCGACTCGCGCAGCTCCTCGTGCTCGGCGGTGAACGGCGGCAGCATCTGCCGGGCCGTCGGTGCGGAGGGGATTCCCTTCAGTGCCGTCATTCCTGAATCCTATTCATGTACACGAGTGAACGTTCAAGTCAGAGGCGCTTGCGGAGCATTCCGAAGACGCCGCGGACGACCTCCTTCTGCAGCGCCTTGCCCTCGCGCGACTGCAGGAAGTCCCCGATGGAGCCGCCGCCGTGGCCTCCGGAGGACCCTGACCCCGGCCGGCCGCCCGATGGCGCGCGCCGCGCCTGCGCCGCCTCCTCGCGTTCCTGCCGCGCCCGCCCCCTGGCGTCCGCGGCCGCATCCTTCTCCGCCTGCTTCGCGGCGTCCGCGGCCGCCTTGTCGGCGACCTTCTGGGCTGCGGCCGCAGCGGCCGCGTCCCGCGCCGCCGTCATCCGTGCCTCGAGCGCCTCCCGCGCCGAGGGACCCTCGACCCGGACCCCGTACTTCGCCCACAGCGGCGACGCGGTGGCAGCGCCCGCGACGTCGTCCGCCGGCGCCATCCGCGAGCGCGGCGGGCACATGCGCGTGTGCACGACGGGGGTCGGGACGCCGTTCTCGGTCAGGACCGTCACCGCCGCCTCGCCGATCCCGAGCGCGGGCAGCAGCTCCGCCAGGTCGTAGAAGTCGGACCGCGGGAACGTGGACACCGTCGCCTTCAGCGCCTTCGCGTCATCCGGGGTGAACGCCCGCAGCGCATGCTGCACCCGGTTGCCCAGCTGCCCCAGCACGTCCCCGGGCACGTCCTTCGGCGTCTGCGTGACGAAGAACACGCCCACGCCCTTGGACCGGATCAGGCGGACCGTCTGCTCGATCGCGTCCACGAACGCCTTGGTCGCGCCGTCGAACAGCAGGTGCGCCTCGTCGAAGAAGAAGACGAGCTTCGGCTTCGGCAGGTCGCCGGCCTCGGGCAGCGTCTCGAACAGCTCGGCGAGCAGCCCCATCAGGGCGGTGGAGAACAGCGCGGGCCGGTCCACCACGCCGGGCAGCTCCAGGCACGAGATCACGCCGCGCCCGTCCGGGGCGACGGACAGCAGGTCCAGGACGTCGAACGCCGGCTCGCCGAAGAACTCGCGCCCGCCGCCGTCCTCGAGGCCGACGAGCGTGCGCAGAAGGACGCCGACCGTGGCCCCCGACAGCCCGCCGATGCCCTCGAGCTCCGCTTTGCCCGCGTCCGAGTCCAGGAACGTCAGCAGCGCCCGCAGGTCGGAGAGGTCCAGCAGCGCGAGGCCCTTCGCGTCCGCGTAATGGAAGACCAGGCCCAGGGACTGCTCCTGCGTCGCGTTCGCGCCCAGGATCTTCGCCAGCAGCTGAGGTCCGAAGTCGCTCACGGTCGCCCGCAGCGGCACGCCGCTCCCGATCCCGCCGAGCGCCAGGTACTGGACGGGGAACCCGGTCGGCGCGAACGGGATCCCGATGTCGGCGGCGCGCCTCTGCGCCGCGCCGCCCCCGTCGCCCGCGACCGCGAGCCCCGACAGGTCGCCCTTCATGTCCGCGACGAAGACCGGGACGCCCGCGGCCGACAGCTGCTCCGCGAGCCCCTGCAGCGTCTTCGTCTTGCCGGTGCCGGTCGCCCCGGCGATCAGCCCGTGGCGGTTCATCATCGCCAGCGGGACGCGCACCGCCGCGTCCGGGTGGACGACGCCCCCGTGCACCCCGCGACCGAGGTCGATCGTGTCGCCCTCCGCCGCGTAGGCCTGCGTGATCGCGGCCACGAACTCCGTCATGGCCGCGAACCTACAAGAGCCGGACTAGAGCCCGTACGACTTGCCGATGACGTCGAGCATGACCTCGTCGGTGCCGGCGCCGATGCGGTTCAGCCGCAGGTCGCGCCAGACGCGCTCGATGCCGTACTCCTTCATGTACCCCGCACCGCCGTGGATCTGGATGCACTCGTCGGCGACCTCGACCGCGATCCGGGACGCGTACAGCTTCGCCATCGAGATCTCGCGGACCGGGTACTCGCCGTTCTCGAACCGCCAGGCGGTCATGTAGACCATCTGCCGCGCGGTCTCGATCTTCGTCGCCATCTCGGCGAACTTGTGCCGGATCACCTGGAACTTGCCGATCTCGCGACCGAAGGCCTTGCGCTCCATCGCGTACTTCAGCGTCTGGTCGAAGCAGTGCTGGGCGCCCGCCACCGAGCCTGCGGCGCCGATCAGCCGCTCGCCCTGGAGCTCCCACATGATGTGGTAGAAGCCCTTGCCCACCTGGCCGAGGACGGTGGACGCGGGGACGCGGACGTCCTGGAACGCCAGCAGCGCGGTGTCGGACGCGTGCATGCCGAGCTTCTGCAGGCGCTTCTCGCGGATGACGCCGGGGGTGTCCATCGGGACGAGGAACAGCGTGAAGCCGTCGTAGCCGGCGTCCAGGTCCGTCTTCGTCACCAGGACGATCACGTCGGCGCGGTGGCCGTTCGTGATGTAGGTCTTCGAGCCGTTGATGACGTAGTCGTCGCCGTCGCGGACCGCGCGCGTCTTGATGCCTGCGACGTCCGAGCCCGCGTCCGGTTCGGTGATGCCGAGGCACAGGATCTTCGTGCCCGCGATCGCCGGCGCGGCCCACTCCTGCTTCTGGTCCTCGGTCCCGAAGGCGAGGATCGGGGGGAGTGCCATGTCCGTCTGGACCGCGAGGCCCATCGCCAGCCCGCCCGACCGCGCGTGGACGATCGCCTCGGCGAGCACGAGCGCCGAGTAGTAGTCGCCGCCCTGACCGCCGTACTCGACCGGCTTGTCGAGGCCCAGGAACCCGAGCTCGCCCATGCGGCGGAAGACCGAGTCCGGGAACGTCGTCTCCTCCCACTCCTCCGCGTGCGGCGCCAGCTCCTTCTGCGCGTAGGCGGTGATCGACTCGCGCAGCTGGTCGTGCTCGTCGGTGAAGATGAAGTGCTTGCGGTGCGACCCGTGGTCGGGCTTGAGGACGTCCTCGGCGGTGGTCATCCGCCGACGGTAACGCGCAGCGGGCCCAAAGTAAACAGTGGCACTTCCCACTTTCAGCTTTGGCAGGTCCGCTGGGCGGGTGACGTCCGGACCGGTCCAGCCCTGGGAGCAGTGACGCACCGCCGAGAAGCGCCGCCGGACCCGCGGCGACTGGCTCCGGAGCCAGTCGCCGCGGGGATCCCCCGGGCTGCGCTCCGTGTTGCAACCTCTGTAGCGTCCTGGCTCTGATGAGCTTCAGCACGGTTCGCTACGACGTCTCGGGGGCGGGCGTCGCCACCATCGCGATGGACCAGCCGGACTCGCGCAACGCCCTGTCCGACGAGCTGCTGGACGACCTCCTCGCCGCCTTCGCACAGGCCCGCGACGACTCCGCGGTCGGTTGCGTCGTCCTGGCGTCCACGCACCCGAGCACGTTCAGCGCGGGCGGGAACCTCGGCGGTTTCGCCGCCGACGTCCCCCTGATCCACAAGCACCAGGGGACGGCCCGCTTCCCGCAGCTGTTCACGTTGATCGGCGAGCTCGGCAAGCCGGTCCTGTGCGCCGCCAACGGCCACTGCCTCGCGGGCGCGCTCGGGCTCGCGATCGCCTGCGACATGATCATCGCGTCGGACAAGGCGACCTTCGGCACGCCGGAGATCAACGTCGGGGTCTTCCCGTTCATGATCGCCGCGCTGATCTACCGCAACGTGCCGCAGAAGAAGACGACCGAGATGCTGCTTCTCGGCGATCGCATCAGCGCGGAGGAGGCGGAGCGCATCGGCATCGTGAACAAGGTCGTCCCGGCCGACGCGTTCGACGCCGCTGTCGAGGACTGGTCCACGCGCCTGGCCGCGAAGTCGCCGCTGCTGATGAAGCTCGGCAAGGACGCGCTCTGGCGGCAGAAGGACATGCCGCTCGAGGACGCGTGGGACCACCTGCGCTCGCAGCTCACCATCGCCTTCTCGACCGAGGACATCCAGGAGGGCGTGAACGCGTTCTTCGAGAAGCGGGACCCTGTATGGAAGGGCCGCTGAACGTGGACGACAGCCGGCAGGTTGTCGCCTTCCTCTGCCGGACGTCGGACCGCAGCACGGACGGGATGGCCGGTGCCGCCGCCCTGGGTGAGCGCTTCGGGGCGCGCGCGGTGGGTTCGGTCGGCGAGGCGCGCTCGACCACGTACCAGCAGGACCTCACCGACTCGCGGGGCTGCCTGCTCGAGGCGGGAGGACAGCTCGACGACGCCTTCGAGGCGGGCAAGGTCCCGATCCTGCTGGCCGGGACCTGCTCGATCTCCGTGACCACGCTGCCGATCGTGATGCGTCACCACCCCGAGGCGTTCGTCCTCTGGCTCGACGCGCACGCGGACTTCAACACCCCGGACACCTCGAGCTCGCAGTTCCTGGGTGGCATGTGCCTCGCCGGCGCCTGCGGCCTGTGGGATACGGGCTTCGGCGCGGGGGTGGACCCGGCGCGCGTGGTCATGTTCGGCGTCCGCGACGTCGAAGGGCCCGAGCGCGTGCTGCTCGAGCGCCAGGGGGTCGGCACCGTCGACCGCCCGGGCGCACTGGCGGACCTGCTCGACGCGCGCAAGGTGTTCATCCACCTGGACCTCGACATCCTGGACCCATCCGTGCTGCCGTCGGACTTCCCGGCGCCCGGGGGGCTGGACCACGAGCAGCTGCGCCGGCTGCTGGACCTCGTCTGCGGGGCGGCGGAGGTCGTCGGCGTCGAGGTCACGGGCGCCCACCCGGACCACACGGACGCGCTGGCGGAGACGCTCGCACCGCTGCTCTGACGGGCGAAGGCGGGGACGCCAGCTCCGGCGCTGTGTGACCCCCGGCACAGTGAGAACGGGGCAGTCGGGGCAACATGGTTGCAGAAGCAATCATGCCTGCCACCACCCTTGCCACCCGACCAATCACGCCTGCCGACAAGGCCGCCCTGCGGCGTTTCCACGCCCGCCTCTCGGAGGAGTCGCGTTACCGCCGGTTCCACTCGGCGAAGGACGAGCTGACCCAGGGCGACCTGCGGTACCTGACCGAGGTCGACGGCGAACGCCACATCGCCCTCGTCGCGGAGGACCCTTCCCGCCCGGGTGACTTCGTCGGCGTCGCCCGGGTCGTCGACCTGGACAACGGGACCGGCGAGGCGGAGATCGCCGTCGTCGTCCGCGACGACGTCCAGGCCGCCGGTGTCGGCGGCATGCTCGTCGACGACCTCCGTGACCGCGCCTCCGAAGCGGGGATGGGCGCCCTCGTGGCCGAGGTCCAGGCCGACAACCACCGCGCGCTGCGCTTCTTCCAGGGTCAGGGTGCGCGCCAGCGGCAGACCGGATGGTCCGGTGTCTACGCGCTGATCCTGCCGCCGCGCGGTGAGGAGCCCTCCGGGAGCCACCCGATCGCTTGACGCGGATGGCGTGACTGCGCGAGAGTGAGGAGTGGGACTTCCCACTTCCCACTTCTCATTTCCAGCGGAGGCCGGTCACCCATGAGCTCGCTCGAGCACCCCGTCGTCATCACCTGCTCCATCTCGGGGTCGCTCGCCAACCGCGAGCAGTGCCCCGCGATCCCCTACACGCCGGCCGAGTATGCCGCAGAGGCGCGCCGCATCGTCGACGCGGGCGGGGTCCACATCCACATCCACGCCCGCAAGCCGGACGGCACCCCCTCGTACGAGATCGAGGACTTCCAGGCGATCTCGGACGCGATCCGGGCCGAGGTCGGCGACGCGGCGATCATCAACTTCTCGACCGGCGCGATGGGCGTCTCGCTCGAGCAGCGCGTGGCGTACCTGCGTGCCTGCCGGCCCGAGGTGGCCGCCCTGAACATGGGCTCGATGAACTACGCGAAGTACTCCGCGCGTCGCAAGGACTTCGTCTTCAGCACGGTCTTCGCGAACCCGTTCACCGAGATCATCGAGTTCCTGAGGGTGATGAACGAGCTGGGGATCAAGCCCGAGCACGAGTGCTTCGACGTCGGGCACGTCGGCTCGCTCGCGCCGCTGATCGACATGGGCGTCCTGAAGACGCCGCTGCACGTCGACTTCGTGATGGGCGTGACCGGCGGGATCCCGCCGACCGCGCGCAACCTCGCCGCCATGGCCGACAACCTGCCCGAGGGTGATCATCACTGGGGCGTGATCGGCATCAGCCGGATCCAGTGGACGATGGTGGCCGCGGCGCTCAGCCTGGGCGGCTCGATCCGCGTCGGCCTGGAGGACAACTTCTACCTGCCCGACGGCACCGTCGCCCGCTCGAACGGTGAGCTGATCGAGAAGGCGCACCAGATGACGATCGACGCCGGTCGCCGGCCCGCGACCGTGCAGGAGGCCCGCGCGGCGCTGCACCTGCCGGAGGTGCCGCTCGCCCTGGCGGCGGCGCCCGGCGGCACCGGGACCTGACGCGGTGAACGTCGATGGGCTCCTGAAGATGAGCGAGCTGGCCGAGGCCTCGGGCGTCTCGGCCGGCACCATCAAGCACTACCTGCGCGAGGGGCTCCTCGGCGACGACGCCGACGTGGTGCGGACCTCGCGCAACATGGCCTACTACCCGCCGTCCTACGTCGAGCGGGTGCGGCTGATCAAGCGCCTGCAGGAGGACCGCTACATGCCGCTGCGGGTCATCAAGGACCTGCTGGCCGGCGGGCCGTCCCGCGCGCGCGACCTGCTCGAGCTCGAGGACCGCATCCTCGAGCGGGCTGCCGCGGTCGACGACGCGCAGGGACGCGTCGCGGTGGACGAGGCGGCGAGCCGGCACGACCTCCCCGCCCGGATGCTGGAGCGGCTGGCCGAGCTGGGGGTGCTGACCCCCGACGACCGCGGCTACGGGCCGGACGACATCGCGATCATCGAGGCGATGGAGGACTTCCGGGCCGGGGGCTACGACGAGGTCCTCGGCTTCACCGTCTACGAGACGCTGCGCTACAAGGAGGCGCTCGAGCCCCTGGTGCGCGAGGAGGTCCGCGTCATCCTGGACCGCTTCGCCGGCGAGGTCGACCCCGACCGGGCCGCAGAGATCGTCGCCGCCGGGGCGCAGCCGCTGCGGGCCCTCATCGGCGCGATGCACTCCAAGCTGCTGCTGGCGGAACTGCGGCGCGCGCGGTCCTGATCGAGGACCGCGCGCGCCGGGACTACCGGAACTGCGGGACTACCGGGGCGTCGGGATCAGCCGACGGCCGAGTCCACGCGCGTGGAGCCCGAGAGCTTCAGCGCGATGATGCTGGTGTTCGCGGCACGCCACGAGATGTTGGACTCGCAGGAGAGCACGACGTCGGTCGTGGTGCCGACGGTGCGGGTGAGCTGCAGCGTGACCGTATCCGAGTTCAGCGCGAACGGGAACGCGATCGGAACGACGCTCTCGTCGCTGTCGCCCGCGGCGTCGAGCTTGCAGCGTGCCGACGCGGTCTTGTTCGGCTTCAGCAGCTCGGTGACGAGGCCGGCACCGGGGGGCTGGACGCCCGAGACGACGGTCTTCGCGGTCAGCACGTAGGTGCCCGGCGCGAGAGCGCTGAGCTTCGCGACCGTCGCGCTGCCCGTCTGGTTGACCTGCGGGCCGTCCTTGCGGACCGACTCCGTGGCGGTGAACCCGGCGGACGTGCCGGCGCCCGCAAGCGAGGACTTCACGCTCTTGGACAGGTCCGACGACTCGATCGAGCCGGACTTGATGGCACGGCCGTCGACGGCGCTGTTCGCCAGCTGGGCGTTCTTGATCGTCTTGTTCGCGAGGTCGGTGCCGCTGAGGGCGCCGGCCTTCACCTGGGTGCTGTTCTTGATGAGGACGCTGGCTGCCGTCGCGGTGCCTGCCATCGCGACGACGAGCGCGATGATGGAGACGACAAGCGCTGGGCTTGGCCTGGAGATGCGCATGGTTTCCCTTGCCGGTGGGTGTGGTTGTGAACGGTGGTTCGGTGCGACAACCCCGAGCCCTACTCGGAAGCTGCGCCCCAACTGGCTCGGGACGATACCCGCCGACCGTTATTGGTAAGCACTCTGCCCGCGGCCGTGCAGACCGGGGGGGCCGGCTACTTCTTCTTGGCCGGCTTCTTGGCGGGCTTCACGTCGATGCCGAACTCGAACGACGCGTAGGCGTTGACGTACTGGGCGAAGACGCCGACGATCGTCGCGTTCTTCTTCATGGTCTTCGGCAGCGTGATCTTCCAGCGCTTCTTGGTCTTGGTGACCTGGTCGCCCTCACCTTGGCTGATGAGGATTTCCTGCTTCTTGCCGTTCACGCGCGCCGTGCGCCACGTGACGTAGCCGACCGGGGACTTGAACAGCAGGGAGATCGTCTCGCCGGCGTTGACCTTGACGCGCGGGACGTTCGGCAGCGGGGCCGGGATCTCCTTGCACGAGTAGGTGCCGTCGTCGCTCGGCAGGCAGTAGGACCCGAGCGTCGCCTGGACCGACTGCTTCGAGTTCGTCGTCTTGACGATCATCACCGTCAGGTCCTTGACGGGCGGCTTGTCGGCCGGCGCGACGGTCTGCGCGAGCGCGCCTGCGGCAGGCCCCGCCGCGAAGGCCGTCAACGCAGCGATCAGCCCCAGCCGACGGCGGTCTCCCGAAGAACGCATGCCCGGGAAACTACCGCAGGTCTGGCCACCGCGGGCCGGACCGGCCGCAGCGTCCAGAAGCGGTGATGGCGGACGCGCTCACCAGCGGGCGCTGTGGCGCTCCATCACGCCGAACCCGGCGGCCAGGGGGCCGGCCCCGGGCAGCGTCCCCGTGAAGGTGCCGAACGGCTGCACGTAATCGCTGCGGATCAGCCCCAGGTCGTCGTGACGCTCGCGGACGGCTTCCGCCGTGAACGCCAGGCCGCCGCCCTCGCCGAACGCGACCCCGTCGAGGGCCGGCGCGAAGCTGACCGGGCCGACCTCGTGCGGCCGGCCGTCGACCCACACGGTCCGCTCGCTGGCCGCGCCGGCGGTCCCGGCGCCATCGTGGACCCCGGTCACCAGGTTCCACGCGACGGCCCGTCCGTCCTGAAGGGCGCCGAGGCCGGCGGACCACTCCCAGTCGGTGGCGCGCGCGTGGTAGCCGGCCGAGTCGTCGATCAGCGCGGTCGCGTCCACCGCGTGCGTCCGGCCGCCGGCACGCACGGTCCCGGTCGCACGGACGAGGGTCTTCCGGGTCCAGATCCACGACCGGCCGTGGGGGGAGACGACGTCCACGGGGTCGCCCGTCGGGACGAGGCGCAGGTCGATCGCGACGCCGCGGCCGCGGACCCGCACCACGCCGTCCGGCAGCGCCACGCGGCGCGGCGCGAACGTCGTGCGCTCGTGCAGGACCCCGGCCTCCCGGTCCCACACTGCCCAGAACGCCTGTGGCAGCCCGCCGATGCGCACGCGGCCCGCGCAGAGCATGAGCGGCGCCGAGTACAGCCCGACGTAGCGCCACGCCTTCAGGGGACGCCGGTCCTGGGCCGGCGGCAGTCGCGCCGGCGGCGGGGCGGACCGCCCGTCCGTCCGGACGGCGAGGGTGGGCGCGGGCATCGTGGCTATGCTCTCACGCGAACGATTGACTCGTCAGTCAATCACTCCCGACGACAGGACTGGTCACCTTGCGCGCAGCGGCAGTACAGCTCACCGCGACGGACGACGCCGAGCAGGCCCAGGCGACGGCCGAGCGCCTCATCCGCGAGGCCGCCGCCCGCGGCGCCGACCTGGTCGTCCTGCCCGAGAAGTGGCCCGCCCTCGGCCGGCCGGAGACCCTGCAGGCTGCGGCCGAGCCGCTCGACGGGCCGCGCGGGCAGTGGGCGGCCGCGCTCGCGGCGGAGCTCGGCGTCGACCTCGTCGCCGGATCGGTCTCCGAGCGCCAGGCCGGCAGCGAGCGCCTGTCCAACACGAGCGTCCACTACGGCCGGGACGGCGCGACCCGCGCCGTTTATCGCAAGCTGCACCTCTTCGACGTCGACGTGGACGGCCGCCGCTACCGCGAGTCGGACGCCGAGGACGCCGGCACCGAGATGGTCGTGAGCGAGCTGGGGGAGGGCATCGGGCTCGGCCTCAGCATCTGCTACGACCTGCGCTTCCCCGAGCTCTACCGGGCGCTCAGCGCCGCCGGGGCCCGTGTCCTGTGCGTGCCGGCGGCGTTCACCCTCGCCACGACGCGCGACCACTGGGAGCTGCTGCTCCGCGCCCGCGCGGTCGAGAACCAGTGCTTCGTCGTCGCGGCGAACCAGATCGGCGAGCATGCCGACGGGGCCCGCTCGGGCGGGCGGTCGATGATCGTCGACCCGTGGGGCGTCGTCCTGGCCCAGGCGTCCGACGGCGAGGGGCTGTGCGTCGCGGACCTCGACCTCGACCGTCAGGACGAGGTCCGGGCGACGCTGCCCGCACTGAGGCACGGGCGGCCGGACGTCTACGCCACCGCGGTGCGGCGCGGCGGCCTGCCGGCGGGCGCGGCCTGATGGCGACCGCCCGGACCACCGCTGCGGAGAGGCGCCGCCAGATCCTGGACGCCGCGGTGCGGGTCTTCGCGCGCCAGGGCTTCCATACGTGCCGCGTCAGCGACATCGCCGACGAGGCCGGCGTCGCCTACGGGCTCGTCTACCACTACTTCCGCTCGAAGGACGAGGTCCTGGACACGCTCTTCCTCGAGCGCTGGGACGTCATGGTGGAGGTCATCGAGCAGGTCGACGCGCGGGACGAGCTGAGTGCCCGCGAGAAGCTGACCGCGATCACGTCGTTCATCGTCGACTCCTACCGGCACGACCCGGACCTCATGAAGGTCGTGATCGTCGAGGTGACGCGGGCGGCGAACACGTTCGGCCGCACCCACCTGGACGCGATCAACCGTGCCTACGGCAGCATCGCGCGGATCATCGAGGCGGGGATGCGGGACGGGGAGTTCCGCGACAGCATCCCGCCGCAGTTCGCCGCGATGGCCTTCTACGGCGCCATCGAGCAGGCGTTGACCGGCTGGATCTTCGACATGCTGCCGGCCGGCGAGGGCGCCTTCGAGGCGACCAAGGTGCACATCGTGGACACGATCTGCGGCGGCCTGGACCGGGCGGCCGCGGGCGGTCCGGGGAACGAAGGACTAGGATCGGCGTCGCATGGAGAATGAACTCGTCAAACGCCTGATGTATTCAGGCCTCCTGGCCGGGCTCGGCGCCCTCGCCAGCGTGGCCGTGACCAAGACCGCCGACCTCATATGGCGGCGGCTGTTCGACGAGGAACCACCGGAATGAGCGACAGCTCCAGCCCGCAGGACCCGCCGGCCGACGAGGCCGACACGACCACCTTCCCGGCCGTCAGCGACGCCCCGGCGCCGTTCGCGGCGCCGCAGGCCGCCGACGCGGACGTGCCCGCCGCGGCTGCGCCGGAGCCGGACGCGCCCGCACCTGAGCCGGTCGCTGACCCCGAGCCGGTCGCCGCGCCCGAGCCCGTCGCGGCCGAGCCGGAGCCGGACCCCGTGCCCACGCCCGTCGCCGCGGTCCCGCCCGCCGGTGTGCCGACGCCGGAGCCCACGCCGACCGTCTCGGCAGCCGACGCGTCCTACTCGCATCCGGCCGGCAGCGCGGCGCCGAGCCCGTTCTCGCCCGACGCCTACGCCGACCGTCCCGAGGTCCTGGTCGGTGCCGCATTCGCCGGTGGCTTCCTCGCCGCCCTGATCCTCAAGCGCCTTGGCCGATAACCGCTTCACCAAGCCCGGCGGCGGCGACGAGCAGCCGCCGCCCGCAGCGATCGCCCAGGCGATCGCCGACATCAGCGAGAAGACCTCGGTCCTGATCCGCGAGGAGATCGAGCTCGCGAAGGCCGAGGTCGTCGAGAAGATGAAGTCGCTGGTCGTCGGGATCGCCGCCGGCGTCGCCGCGAGCGTCTTCATCATCGTCGGCCTCTACTTCTCGCTGCACGGACTCGCGCTGCTCTCCTGGTACGAGTGGTTCCCGGACGGCCAGTACTTCTGGGGCTACTTCGTCGTGGCGGGCGTGCTGATCCTGCTCGGCGTCATCGCCGGCTACCTCGCGGCCAAGTTCGTCAAGAAGGCCCAGAACCCGGCGCCGACCATGGCGATCCGCGAAGCGCAGCTCATCAAGGAGACGCTCACGGCGTCGAGCCCGGAGAAGAAGGACTAGATGGCCTCCCGCACCCCCGAAGAGATCCGCGCCTCCATCGAGGCGAACCGCCGGGAGCTCGCGAGCTCGGTCCAGATGCTCCGCAACGAGGTCGCCGAGGTGACCGACTGGCGCAAGCAGCTGCGCGCCAACCAGCAGAACGCCATGATCGGCGCCGCTGTCGTCGGCTTCGTCGCCGCCGGCGGCATCGCCGGTTTCGGCAGCCTGTTTACCCGCCGCAGGCGCCACCGCGCGGCGCGGTAGTCCGGCACGCCCGTGGACTCCGGCGCAGGCCTCCCGGCGCTCGTCGACGTGGGACGCGCCCTCCGCGCCGCCTGGGGCCGCGACACCACGGACGACCCGGAGAACTGGACCCCGGCCAACCCGGCCGTGGGCCAGTGCGCCGTCTCCGCGCTGGTCGTCCGCGGGATCTACGGCGGGGACGTCGTGATCGCGACGGTGCTGGACCGCAACGGGGCGAGCACCCCCGACGGTCACGCCTGGAACGTCCTGCCGACCGGCGAGTCCGTCGACTTCGCGTTCGACCAGTTCACCAACGGCGAGCAGCTCGCCCCGCCGATCGTGACCGAGCCGGTCATCGACGGCGACCCGCGGCGCGCGCAGATCCTGGCCGGCCGGGTCGGCGAGGCCCTCGGGATCCGCATCGACCTGCCCGACCTGCCGACGATCCCGCGCCTACCTGGCTGGAGCTGAGGCCTCAGGCGTCCGCGAGCTCCGTCGGGAGGCCGCCGACGCCGAGCAGGCCCGGTCCGGCGTAGGTCCCGACGACCGCGCCGATCTCGCTGATCAGCAGCGGCTCGCGCCCGAAGACCCGGCGGCCCTCGACCGCGAGCCGCTCCGCCTCCTCGGGGGCCTGGATGTGCTGGATGCACCAGGCCGTCTTCCCCGCGGCGACGAGCTCGTCCATCGCGGTCACGAGCCGCTGGAAGGCGCGTCCCGAGGTGCGCACACGCTCGATGGGGACGACCTCGCCGTCGACCGTCAGGATCGGCTTGATCTTCAGCGCGCCGCCGACCCACGCTGCGGCCGACCCGATCCGCCCGCCCTTGCGGAGGAACTCGAGCGTGTCCACGGCGAACCAGATGCGGGTCTCGGTGACCGCCTTCCCGACCCGGACGAGCAGCGCGTCGAGGTCCTCGCCCGCGTCGATCCCGGCCGCGGCGGCGAGCAGGATCATCGCCAGGCCGCCGGCGACGCTGCGCGAGTCGACCACCTCGATGCGCCGGTCCGGGAACCGCCCGCGCGCGTCCTCCGCGGCCTGCCGCGCCGTCTCGACCGTGCCGGAGATCGCGCCGCTGATGTGGATCGAGAGGATGTCCTGACCGGCCTGCAGGAGCGGCTCGTAGACGGCCAGGAAGTCGCCGATCGACGGCTGCGACGTCGTGGGCAGCTTGCTGTCGGTGCGGAGCCGGTCGTAGAAGACCTGCAGGTCGAGCTCGGACTCGCGCTGCGTCTGGGTGCCGTGGTTCACGTACAGCGAGACCTGCTCCAGCCCCGCGCGGGTGATGACGTCGGGCGGCATCGAGTGGGTGCTGTCGGAGACGAGTGTGACCGGGGACATGCGCTGAGCCTATCCGCGGCTCAGGACCGCTCCGGGTGTGCGATGCTCGGCGCAGTGGGAGTCACGTTGGTCACCGGGGGAACCGGCATGGTCGGGTCGCACGTGATCCGCGCGCTCCTGGAGCGCGGTGACACGGTCCGGACGACGGGACGGCCCCGGTCGCTGCCGGACAACCTGATCGGGCTCGAGGTCGAGCAGGTCGAGTGCGACATCCTCGACCGCCGCCAGGTCCGCCGCGCGATGCGCGGCGTCGAGCGCGTGTTCCACGTCGCCGGCCTCACCTCGCTGCGGGCGAGCCCGCAGCTCGTCTACGCGGTGAACGTCGAGGGCACCCGCATCGTGATGGAGGAGGCGCTGCGGGCCGGGGTCCAGCGCGTCGTGCACACGTCCTCCGTCCAGGCGGTCGGCCCGGCCGCCCGCGGCTCGACGGCGGACGAGTCCCAGATGTTCCGCGCCGGGCGCTTCGGCCTGCCGTACGTCAGCGCGAAGTACGAGGCCGAGATGGTGGTCCTGCGGGTCGCGGCGGCGGGGCTGCCGGTGGTGATCGTCAACCCGGCGCACGTGATGGGCCGCGGCGACCTCTACCGCTCGTCGACGGAGATCGTGCGGCGCTTCCTGCGGCGCGAGATCCCGGCCTACGTGGACGGGGCCGTCTGCGTGGTGGACGTGGAGGACGTCGCGAGCGGCCACCTGCTCGCCGAGGAGCACGGCGCGGTCGGCGAGCGCTACATCCTCGGCAATCGCAACTACACGCTCGACCGCCTGTTCGCCGAGCTCGGCCGCATCAGCGGCATCGAGCCCCCGGCGGTGAAGCTGCCGTTGCCGGCCGCGCTCGCGGTCGTGCGCGCGCTGAGCGCCGTCCCAGGCCGGCCGGCGATCACCGAGACCGAGCTGCGCGCGTCGTCGTTCTGGTGGACGTACCGGTCCGCGAAGGCCAAGCGCGAGCTGGGGTACCGGCCAGGGCACCACGAGGAGTCCCTCGAGCGGACCGTCGAGTGGTACCGCGAGCGCGAGCCGCTGCGCCTGCGCGAGCGCGGGACGCGGCAGCCGATCCTGCTGCGGACCGCCGGCCTCACGGTCCGGCAGGCGTCGCGCGCGGTGGGCCTCTTCGCCCCGTAGCCCGCGGCCGCCCGATGACCGTCGTCCTGCACCGCTGCCGCACCCCGACCGACTGGTTGTGCCCGTGCGGGCGCGTGGCCCGCACGCTGCGACGGGCCGGCGAGGAGGTCGTGGAGGTCCGCGTCCCGTGGCGGCGCGCGGACCGCCGTCAGGTCCGGGAGCTGACCGGTCAATCGGTCGTCCCCGTCGCGGTCTTCGGCGCCGAGGCGATCTGCGACTCGCGCCGGATCGTCCAGCACGTCGAGCGCAGACGCGACACGCTGCCGCGGCCGGGGTGATCGTCTAGCCTGGCCCGCTCATGCGCTACCTCCGCCGGACCGTTCTGGGTGCCCTGTCGTGTGTCGGGGTCTTGGGGGCGCAGGCCGCTCATGCGGCTGAGCCGATCATGCCGCTGGCGGACGTCCAGAAGGGGATGCGCTGCACCGCGCAGAGCGTCGTCAGCGGGACGGACATCGCGACCTTCGACATCGAGGTCCTGGACGTCATCTCCGGCGACGTCGCGCTGCGCAGCCCGTACATCCTGTTCCGCGCCTCCGGGGCCGCGATCGACGCCACCGGCATCGGGCCGGGCTTCTCGGGCTCCCCGATCAGCTGCCCCGACGCCGCCGGGACCTACCGCGTGGCCGGCGCGATCTCGCAGGGCATCGGGTCCTACGGCAACCGCGTCGCGCTGGCGACGCCGATCGAGTCGATCCTCGGCGAGCCCGTCGAGCCGCCCGCCGAGACGCGCTCTGCGCCCGCGCTCCTGCGCGCCGCCCGGCCGCTCGCCACGCCGCTGAGCATCGGCGGGCTGTCGGCGCCCACCGCCCAGGCGCTGGCGATCGCCGCGAAGCGCACCGGCCGGCCCGTCTACGCCGCACCGTCGGCGCCGACCGACCAGCGGTTCCCGGTCCAGCAGCTGCGCGGCGGTGCCGCCATGGCGGTGGGGCTGGCGAGCGGCGACGTGACCGCGGGGGCGATCGGGACGGTCGCCTACGTGGACGGCGACAAGGTCTGGTCGTTCGGCCATCCGCTCGACTCCGCGGGCCGGCGCGCGCTGTTCCTGCAGGACGCGTACGTGTACTCGGTGATCGACAACCCCACGGGCTCGGCGGAGCTCAGCACCTACAAGCTGGCGGCCCCAGGCCATAACGTCGGGACGCTCACGAACGACGGCACCTTCGCGGTCGTCGGCCGGCTCGGGACGCTGCCGTCCTCCTACCCGTTGACGATCACCGGCACCGACCTGGACCGCAACACGACCAGCACGGCGCGGATCCAGCTCGCCGACGAGGCCGGCCTGGGCCTGCCCACCGGCAGCTCGGCGCTGACCCAGGTCGGGTCGCTGGCCATCGCCGAGGTCGCCTACGACCTGCTGCACTCCACCCCGATCCGCCAGAGCGGCAGCATGTGCGTCGCGATCAGCCTCCGCGAGCGGCCGAAGCCGATGCAGTTCTGCAACACCTACTCGGGCGGGACCCTCGGCGCCGGGGCCGGCGCGGCGCTCATTGCGGACTTCAGCGCGGCCACCGCGCAGGTCGACGCCTACAACTTCGGCCCGCTGCACGTGACCGGCGTCAAGGTCGACGTCAAGCTGCGCCGCTCGCTGCGGCAGGCCTACCTGCTCAAGGTGACCGCCCCGGAGCGGGTGCGCCGCGGCACCACGGTCCGCGTTCGCGCGTACGCCCAGCGCGTGAACGGCGAGAAGTTCGCGGTGACCATCCCGGTGAAGGTGCCGGCCACCACGCCGCTGGGCTCGCGCCGGATCCAGCTCGACGGCACGCCGGGCGACGGTGGCGGGTCCCTCGCGGACGCGCTGTCGGCCGTGCTGGACCTCAGCTCGCTCTTCGCCGACGACGAGGACGCGGAGAGCGACGGCGGC
This sequence comes from Paraconexibacter sp. AEG42_29, assembly GCF_040581415.1. Classification (NCBI taxonomy): domain Bacteria; kingdom Bacillati; phylum Actinomycetota; class Thermoleophilia; order Solirubrobacterales; family Paraconexibacteraceae; genus Paraconexibacter; species Paraconexibacter sp. AEG42_29. Next base: position 1,504,156 of record NZ_CP114014.1, read on the forward strand.
AGCGGCCCGCGGACGCCGAAGGCGCTGGCAGCGCTGGTGCGGTCCGTCCATCGCTACGACGGCGTGACCACATCGATCCCGCCGGTCGGCGGCAGCTCGTCGGACGACCCCGAGGCGGCTGCGCCGACGGGCGCCGAGGCGGACGCGCAGAAGGCGCGGCAGGCCTACCGGAACCCGGACGTGCGCATCAGCGGAACGGCGCGGGTGAAGGTCCGCATCGTCAAGTAGGACGGCGGCCGCGGCGCCCGAGCAGGGGTGCCGCGACGCTCAGGCGGTGGGCCGGCCGGCCTTCAGGCCAGGCGGTTCTCGATCTGCAGGCCGCCCGCGGGTGCGTCGTCCTCGATCGCGGCCGCGCCGGGCTGCTCGACGCCCAGGACGTCGGCGAGCTCGCCGGAGTCGAACATCTCGGCGACGATGTCGGCGCCGCCGACGAGCTCGCCCTTGACGAAGAGCTGCGGGATGGTCGGCCACTGCGAGAGCGCGCTCAGCTCCTGGCGGATGCGCGGGTCGGGCAGGATGTCGACGGCCGCGAACGGCGCGTCGAGCGCCTGCAGCGCGCCCACGGTCCGTGCGCTGAAGCCGCACGCCGGCGCCTCCGGGGTCCCCTTCATGAAGAGGATCACCTCGTGCTCGTTGATGGCGCCCGCGATCGCGTCGCGGATGGGGTTGTCGGTCTCGGACACGATGGTCTCCGTTTCGGTGGTTACGGCGTGGAGGTCTTCAGGCTCAGCGCGTGGATCGGGCCACCGATCTCGTCGCCGAAGATGTCGTAGACGAGGCGGTGCTGAGCGATGCGGCTCAGGCCCTCGAACTGCGGGGCGACAACGGTCGCCTTGAGATGGTCGCCGCCGCCGGTCCAGTCCTCGACCTCGGCGGTCGCGCCCGGGAGGGCGGCCTCGATGCGTTGTCTGATCTCGTCGGTGGAGGGCATGCTGATGACAGGATACGGCCCCGAGTGGGCCTTCCCCGCGGGTGGTGCGAGGCGCTACACTAAATGAAGCTATGGCAACCACCGAGGTCACGTACACCGCCAAGGGCATCGCCTTCACGCCGAAGGGTGCCGAGAAGGTCCACGAGTTCCTCGCGGCGCAGCCCGCGGAGTCCGCGGCCGAAGCCGGCCTGCGGGTCGGTGTGCGCGGCGGCGGCTGCTCGGGCTTCCAGTATCAGCTGGCGTTCGACAACCAGCGCGACGGCGACGTGATCTTCGAGCAGGAAGGCCTGAAGATCCTCGTCGACGCGCAGAGCCTGCCGTACGTCGACGGCTCGGCCATCGACTACGTCGAGTCCCTCCAGGGCGCCGGCTTCCAGGTCAACAACCCGAACGTCGTCGCCGCCTGCGGCTGCGGCTCGTCCTTCAAGGTGGCCGACGAGGAAGAAGTGTCGGCCGTCTGACGCAGGTCCCGCCTGCTTCACCTCTGTTGCGCCTGACGGCCACCTTCGCGGTGGCCGTTCTGCTTTCCGCCCTGGCGTTCGCCGGCTGCGGTGGGGGAGGGCGCGGCGGCTCGCCGACGGGTGCGGCCGGCGGGTCCACTGCTGCTGCAAAACCGCCGGCGAGGCCGTCCGCGATCAGTCCGCCTCCCGCCCAGCGGCTGCCGATCGGCATCAGCGAGAACAACCCGTGGCTGATCGACCCCGGGCCGGTGCCCGCGGGGTTCGCCGCCTGGCGCGACCGCACCGCCGCGCTGCGGCCCGCGCGATACCGGCTGTTCGTCGACTGGTCGGCGATCCAGCCGGATCCGACGGTTCCGGTCGATCTCGCCCAGCCCAACGACGGCTGCCTGCGCGGGATCCGTCCCTGCGGGACGTTCGCGGGGGTTCGGGACCGTCTGCGGGCGGTCGCTGCGCGCCAGGCGGCCGACGGCGGCGGCTGGGAGGTGATGATCGTGCTCGAGGGCGTCCCGGAATGGGCAGCCGTTCCGGCGGGCGGCTGCGAGCGCGGCGCGACCCGGACCCGGTCGCGGCCGATCAACGACGCCGGCCTGGCCGGCTACCGGTTGCTGATCCGCTCCCTGCTCGCGCTCGGACGCGACCTGGGCGTGCCACTGCGCTGGTGGAGCCCCTGGGGCGAGCCCAACCACCCCGGGTTCATCAGTCCGCAGCGTGCTCGCTGCTCGGTCGGCTCCCCGTCGCTGTCGCCCGCGGTCTACTCGCGGCTCGTCCGGGCAGCGCGCGCGGAGCTCGACGCGGACGAGGGGGTCCACGACCTCGTCCTGGGCGAGCTGGCCGGGTACGGCAACCCGACGGCACGCGGAACGGGGATCGCGGAGTTCGTCCGTGCGCTACCGGACGACGTCGCGTGCGCCGGCACGGTCTGGTCGCAGCACGAGTATGCGCAGCCCGACCGGCGCCAGCCGGACGCCGTCGGGGCGCTGGAGCGCGTGCTCGACGAGCGGCCGTGCACCACCGGGAAGCCGATCTGGGTCACCGAGACGGGCGTGGGCGGCGTGCGGGCCGGCGCACCCCGGGGCGGGGACGGACTGCGCCAGGGGGCGCAGTGCGCGGCCCAGGCGGCCGCGCTCGAGCGCTGGGACGCCGACCCGCGGGTGCAGGCGGTCTTCCAGTTCTCGGTACGGGAGGACACCGCCTACCCGGTCGGCCTGTTCGACCCGGCCCTGCGGCGGGCCTACAGGACGTATGACCTGTGGCGCGCCTGGGGCCAGACGCCGGCCACGGCGCCGCGCCCGCAACGCCCCCCGGGCTGCTGACGTCACACCCGACCACGGCAGTGAATGCCGATCCACCAGGCTCCGAGCCGTGCGATGCACCAGCAGCCTCGCGCCCGAGCGGTGAATGCGGATTCACCAGGACCCGAGCCGTGCGAGTCGCCACTGGCGGCCGCCGTCAAAGTGGGGTTCTGTCCCCCCGGCATCCCCGTTACGTCACCCTCGACCGATCGTCGAGGGTTGCTGCTCGAGCCCGGCGTCATGCCGACATCGACCGTCCCGACGAGGATCTCGGCATCACCCCCAACCCTCGACGCTTGATCGAGGGTATGGTCGGCCGCCGGTTATGGCTTCTGCACGTCCGCTGTCACCGGCGTCCCCAGGAGGGCCTCCGTCGACAGGCGGATGTGCTTGTCGAGCGCGTCCGGACCGTCCCGCTCGAGCGCCACCACGAGCCCCACGTGGTCCGCCGCGAGGCGCCGCAGCGTGTAGTGCGGCCGGCCCTGGACGAGGAACAGCTGCAGCTCGGCGGACAGCGCTGCGTGGGCGGTGACGAGCCGCGGCACGGCCGACGCCGCGACGATCGCCTCATGGAGGGCGTTGTGCGCGACCACGACGGTGCTCCACGCGGGCTCGACCCGGGCGCAGCACAGCGCCGCGAACGCCTGGGCGGACTCGTGGACCGCCGGAGGCAGGCGCCCGGACCCGCGCTCGAGGGCGAGCGTGGCGGCGCCGACCTCGAGGATGCCGCGCAGGACGTAGAGCCCCCGGACGTCCTCGGGCTCCAGCAGCGTGACGTGGGCCCCGCGGTGGGGCTCGAGCGTCAGCAGGCCGTCGGCGGCAAGGTCGCGGAGGGCCGCACGGACGCTGTGGCGCGCCACGCCGTAGGTCTCGGTGAGCTCCAGCTCGCGCAGGCGCGTCCCTCCGGGCAGCTCTCCGTCCAGAATCCGCGTCCTGAGGGCAGCGACGAGGGCGCCGACGGTGGAGACGCGCTTCAGCGCGGGCTGTACGGGTCCGGGCGACGTCATGGGCTGCCTTCGACGGAGGGAACAGGAGGAGTGACGCGCGCGTTCGGTCCCGCGCCGGCGAGTCCTGGCTCTGCAACGGGTCGTGCACGTCTGCCCCCGCCGGCGAGCGCGAGCAGGCCCGTCAGCACCAGCGCAGCGCCCGCGATGGCGACTGCGCCTGGGCGCTCACCCAGCACGATCGCCCCGAGGGCGGTTGCCGTCAGCGGCTCCGCGAGCGTCAGCGTCGCCGTCTCGCCGGCGGTCAGCTCGCGCAGGCCGCGGGCGAACAGGACGTAGGCGAGCGCGGTCGGCACCAGGCCCAGGAACACGATCAGCGCGATCCCGCCGAGGGACCACAGCCAGGGGCCGGCCGTCGCGGCCAGCACGGGGAGGAGCAGGACGCCGCCACTGCCGAACGCTCCCGCCATCACGCGCTCGGGCGTGTGGCCGGCGCGCAGCAGCTGCTTGGCGATCACCGTGTACGACGCGTATCCGGCTCCGGCCCCGAGCGCGAGCAGCACACCCCCGGCCGCCACGTCCGCCGAGCCGCCCCCGAGCACCAGCAGCGTCACCCCGCCGCAGGCCAGCCCAGTGGCGGCGGCCCAGCGGCGCCCGGGTGCCTCGCGGACCACGATCCAGCCGAGCGCGCCGGCGAACGCGGGCCCCGAGCCGATGGCCACGACCGTGCCGACGGCCACGCCGGTCTGCTGCACCGCTGCGAAGAAGCAGAGCTGGTACGCCGCGACGCAGGCGCCGGCCAGCAGCAGCATCGGCCACGGGATCCCGGTGGCGATGACCGGCCGCGCCTGCGCGTCGGCGGCAGCGCGTCGCGCCCCGAGCCACGCGAAGGCCACCAGCAGCGCGCCGCCGAGGGCGATCCGGCCCGATCCGACGGCGACGGCGCGGGCGTCATCGGGCCCGAGGGCCTGTGCCGTGCCGGTCGTGCCGAAGCAGACCGCGGCGATGAGAACACAGCCTCGTGGCGACATCGTTGTCGCATTGTTCCACAATCCACCAATCTACGAGAACCGGGGGTGATCGAGGGAGGGCTCAGGCAGGCAGTGGCGAGACGTCCAGGCTCTTCCACAGCAGCCGGCACGCGGTGCTGCGGTGCGGCCGCCAGGGCTCCGCCATCGCGACGAGCTCCGCCGCCGTCGGCGGGACGGGGAGGCCATACGCGATCCCTGCAGCGCGCCTGATGCCGACGTCCCCCGGTGCGAGGACGTCTGGGCGCTCGAGCTGGCCCATCAGGAACACCTGCGCGGTCCACGGTCCGATGCCGGTGACCGCCACGAGCGCGCTCATCACCGTCGCGTCGTCGAGCGCCCCCAAGCCGTCGAGGTCCAGGCGGCCGGCGGCCACCTCCTCGGCCAGCCCCGCCAGGAACCGTGCCTTCCCGCGGGACAGACCGCAGGACGTGCGCAGCTCGTCCAGGTCGTCCGCCAGGACCTGCGCAGGTGCGGGCAGTGCGCCGCCGAAGCGCTCGGTCAGGCGGGCCGTCATCGACCGGGCGGCTGCCACCGACACCTGCTGGCCGATGATGATGCGGGTCAGCGCGGCATACGGCGGGACCGGGGGATACCGGCCGCCGCGCGCCGGATCGACGACGACGGCGAGCGCGGCGTCGTCCATCGAGGCGATCAGGCGCCCGAGGACCGGGTCGGCCGCGGACAGGTGCACGAGGGCGGGATGTTCCACAATCCGCACCCCTCAACCCTCAGGCTCGACCAGAGCCTTAGAGAACGGCGCTGACCGCTTCGCCGTCCAACGCGTCGACAGCCCGGCGGATGCCGGTGCGCAGGCAGGTGAAGGACGGGGTGTCGCGCGCCGTGTAGGCCGAGGCCTCCGTGGTGCGCAGGCCCTGCACGAGGTCGAGGAAGTCGCCGATGTCGTCGGTGTCGAACGCGACGACGAACTCCTGGTCGTCCAGGCCGAACGAGTAGGTCGTGTGGTTGTCGACGTTCGGGTACTGCCGGCCCATGGTGATGTGACCCTGCATGATCTCCCACCGCTCGGCGGGCGGCAGGGCGTACCAGGCCCGTGTCTTCACGAACGGGTAGACGAAGAGGTACTTCCCGTTGAACGGCCGCGCCACGAAGCGCTGCTCGTCCGAGTACTCGCTCGACTTGCGCATCCCGAGGAACGAGTAGGGCTGCGAGCACCACTTCGCCAGGCCGCTCTGCGCGAGGACGACGTGGAACTCGTGGATCCGGTCGAGGTTCTCGGTCTCGGCCGTGAGCATGATGTCGGCGTCGCCGCGCGTGCCTACGAGCGAGAAGCCCTGAAGCAGGTGATCGGTCGCGAAGTCCTCGCACGCGGCGAGGAACTCGGCCTTGTCCTGCGCGCGCTCCGCGGCCGGCAGTCGGCGCCACGCGGGGTCCACCTTGAAGAAGGTGTACTTCACGAAGTGCCGCGGGCCGCTGTCGCGACCCCGAGCAGGAGTAACCGAGGACACGCGAAAAAGTATAGGTCCGTGATGTCCCGTCCCCGTCTGGCGGCGCTCGCGCTGGCCATGATGGCGGCGCTGTCAGCGCTCTGCGCCCCCGCTCCCGCTTCCGCAGCGCCGAAGGTCGTCATCGCGCTGCTGCCGATCGCCCCTGCCGAGGACGGACCGCGGACCCCGATCCTCGAGACGCTCGACGAGCGTAAGGAGCTCGCGCTCGGCCTGAGCGGGGCGACGCAGGGCAGCTATCGCCACATCCAGGCGCTGCTCGACATCGGGCAGGGGACGCGCACCTCCTCCGCCGCCTACGACCCGCGCGTCCCGGTCCCGCTGACGTTCTTCACGGACGGCGAGGGCGGGGCGCTGTTCCTCGGCTGGCCGGACATCCTCAAGCGCGCCGACAGCGCTCCGGCCGAGATCAAGCCCGGGCAGTTCGGCTCGCTCGTGCCGGGCGGGATCGCCTACGCCGGCGTCACGGGTCGCGAGCAGCTCGAGGCGCTCGTCGCCGCTGACTCCGGGGGACGCGTCGCCAACGTGTCGATCGGGTCCGCGGACAGCCTCGGCGAGCGGGTCGAGGAGCTGCTGCGGGACCATCAGGTGGTGGCCGTCGGGCTGCCGACCGGCGAGCGCGGCGCGGTCGCGATCGACGGCCTCATCGCCGCCCGCCCGCAGGACCAGCTGCTGATCGTCACGGAGGCGCCCCCGCCGGCCGGTGCGCCGCAGCTGCTGCCGACCGGCATCGCGGGCCTCGGCCCGCCGACGCGCGGCCTCACGTCCCCGACGACGCACCAGCCCGGGCTGATCGCCGGCATCGACTTCCTGCCGACCACCCTCAGGCACCTCGGGATCGCGATCCCCAAGGACGTCAAGGGCCAGGTCATCGAGGTCAAGGGTCCGCGCAACGCCGATTCGCTCAAGCGCTTCGGCCAGCGCCTGCGCGTCATCGGCACCCGGCGGTTCCCCGCGCTCGACACGATCGTCGCCGCCTGGTTCGCGGTCATCCTGGTCGGCGGCGTCGTGGCCGACCGCCGCGGCCTGCGCTGGGGGATGCGCGTCGGCAGCCTCGCGTTCTGCTGGCTGCTGACGGTCCTGCTGATCACCGCCGCGATCCAGCCGTCCAAAAGCACCGAGCTGCTGCTGATCACCGTGATCAGCTTCGGCCTCGGCATCCTCACCGACCTGCTGATCCGATGGCCGAGGGCGATCTTCGTCCCGTGCGCCGTCACCGTCGTCGCCTACACGCTCGACCTCGCGCGCGGGTCGGACCTGATCGTGCGGTCGTTGCTGGGGCCCAACCCGCGCTTCGGGTCGCGGTTCTACGGCCTGGGCAACGAGCTCGAGGCGACGCTGCCGCTGCTGCTGCTGGTCGCGATAGCCGTCGTCTTCAGCGGGCGCGGGCGCAGCCGGATCGGCGCCATCACCTTCGGGGTCAGCGGGCTGATCTTCGGGGCGATCGTGGGCTCGGGGCGCCTGGGGGCAGACGTCGGCGGTGTCATCACGGTCGGCGCCGGGACGGCGGTCGCCGTCCTCTGCATGCTGCCCGGCGGCGTCACGAAGCGCGCGCTGACGCTCGCGATCGCTGCGCCCGCGGCGGCCCTGGTCGCGCTCGCGGGTCTCGACCTGGCGACCGGCGGCGACAGCCACTTCACGCGGACGGTCCTGCAGGCGGACGGCAAGCAGGCCCTGGTCGACGTCGTCCAGCGGCGGTACGAGCTCGCCTTCAACGTGCTCAAACGCGGCCTGATGCCGTTCGCGACCGGGATCGCGCTGCTGACGTGCATCTACGGGCTGCGCTACCGCCGGCGGATCTACATCGCGATCCACGACGACCCCGCATGGCAGGCCGCGATGTACGGCGGTCTCGCGGCCGCGGTCGCCGGCGCGCTCTTCAACGACTCCGGGCCGTTGCTGCTGCTCTTCGGCACCGTCGTGCTGGTCATCGTGAGCACCTACATCCGTGGCGAGGCCGATCTGGACCGCCGTCTCAGCGAGGCTGCGAACGCCGAAGGTGTCGCCGCCGGTCGGGACGGATAGGATGCACTCGATGCACTCGATGCGCATCGCGCTCGTCTCCCCCTATTCGTGGACGTATCCGGGGGGTGTCACGCGGCATATCGAGTCCCTCGCCGCCGAGCTCATCGGGCGCGGGCACGATGTCCGCGTGTTGGCCCCGTACGACCCATGCGACCGACTCTCGGCGCGGCTTCACCGCGGGCACATGCCCGAGGACCGTCCGATGCCGGACTACCTGGTCCCGCTCGGCCGGACGGTCGGCTTCCCCGCGAACGGCGCGGTGTCCAACCTGGCGGCGTCGCCGTCGGCGATCGCCCGCGCCCGCCGCGAGCTCGACACCGGCGGCTACGACGTCGTCCACGTCCACGAGCCGGTCGCCCCGCTGGTCGGCTGGGACACGCTCTGCTCGACCGACCTGCCGCTGGTCGGGACGTTCCACTGCTACTCGGACAACGTGGTCTCCAACGGCTTCGCATCGCTGATCGGCGCCCGTCGCCGGCTGAACCAGCTGAAGGTCCGCATCGCCGTGTCGGACGCCGCCGCCTGGACCGGCAAGCGCTTCTACGGCGGTCGCTACCGCGTGATCCCCAACGGCGTGCAGCTGCCCGCCGACCGCCCGCGGCCGCAGCTCGCCCGCAACGAGGGCGAGCCCATGCGGATCGCGTTCGTCGGCCAGTCGGTCGAGCGCAAGGGCCTGCCCATCCTGCTGCGCGCCTTCGAGGCGCTGCGCGAGCACGTCCCGGCCGAGCTGACCCTGGTCGGGGTCGACGGCGACGACGTCGCCCAGGTCCTGGAGGACTCGCGCGGCGTGACGGCACTCGGCAAGGTCGACGACGCGACGAAGGACCGCGTGCTGCGCGAGGCGGACGTGCTTGCCGCCCCGTCGCTCGGCGGCGAGAGCTTCGGCATGGTGCTGACGGAGGCGTTCGCCCAGGGCACGCCGGTCGTCGCCTCCGACATCCCCGGCTACCGCGACGTGGTCCGCGAGGGCGTCGACGGCGTCCTCGTCGCCCGCGGCGACGCGACCGCGCTGGCGGAGGCGCTGCGCGACCTCGGCCTCGATCCCGAGCGCCGCCGCGCGATGGCCCTTGCGGCCACCGAGCGGGCCGAGCGCTTCGCCTGGCCCCAGGTCGCCGACGAGGTCCTCACGGCCTACCGCGACGCGATCGCCGTCCCGGTGCCGGCGACGCGCCGCGCCCGCCTGGCCGTCCGCAGCGGCTTCGCCGTCGCCGACGGGCTGCCGCGGGTCCCGGCGACGCGCCTGGCCTCCCTCGAGGTCGACGCCGCGAATCGCTCGCGCGCCGGCCGCGCCGCGCTGCGCCGCATCGCGATGGTGCTGGCGCTGGTCGCCGGCATCGCCGCCTCGTTCTTCGCCCTGCGCCGGATCGGGATCGACCGCATCGGCGACTCGCTTGTGTCGTCCAGCCCCCCGTGGGTCCTGGCCGCGCTCGGGCTCATGTGCCTGTCGATGATCGTCCGGGCCGTCGCCTGGCACGCGATCCTGAAGGCCGCGCTGCCGCAGGCCTCGGTCCGCCGCAGCGACGCGCTGCAGGGAACGATGATCGGCGTCCTGATGTCCGCGACGCTGCCCGCCCGTCTCGGCGAGCCGGCGCGCGCGATGATCGTCGCCCGCCGGGTCGGCCGCCCGAAGGAGACGCTCCCGGTCGTCGTCGGCACGCTCGTCTCCCAGACGCTCCTGAACATCGTCGCGCTGCTGATCCTCGGCATCACAATGTTCTCGACCGTGCACTACTTCGACGGGCAGCACGCCGCGCTGGTCGTCTTCGCCGTCGCCCCGATCGCCGTCCTGCTCGCCGTCCTCGTGGCCCCCGCGCTCCTGCGCAGCGGGCTGCCCAAGCGCTCGGAGCGCGTCGCGCGCGTCCTCAAGCAGGCCCGCGCCGCCTCCACGCAGGTGCGTGCCGGCCTCGCCGTCTTCAAGAGCCCGCGGCTCGGGGCGACCGCCACCGTCGCGCAGCTCGGCGCCTGGGGCATCCAGTGGGTGTCCTGCTACACGCTGCTCGTCGCCTTCGGGCTGGACCAGCAGGCGGGTATCGGCGCCGCCGCCGCCGTCCTGTTCGCGGTCAACGTGACCGCGGTCCTGCCCGCCACGCCGTCCAACGTCGGCGTCTTCCAGGCCGCGTGCGTCGCGGTGCTGACGGGCGCCTACGGCGTCTCGTACGCCGACGCGCTCGGCTACGGGATCATCCTGCAGGCCGTCGAGATCGCCACCGCCATCGTCATGGGCACGCCGGCCCTGCTGCGCGAGGGCCTGACCTGGAAGGACGTGCGGCTGCGCGCCATGCACGTCTCCCCGGTCGAGCTCGCCCCGGCCGCCGGTGCCCAGCCCCGCCGCCAGGGCGGCGAGGCGTACGAACTGGACATGTGACCGGTGCACGACGCAGCGGCGGACGTGCTGCTGCGCTTGCGCTGCTGCCGTCGGCTGCGCTCGTCCTGACGCTGACCGGCTGCGGGAAGACGGTGCGCGCCTCGGATGTCGAGGGCAAGGTCGTCAAGAACCTGCAGGGTCAGATGCCGTCGCGGACCATCACGGTCGACTGTCCTGACGGCAAGAAGGCGGAGAAGGGCACGACCTTCACCTGCACCGCGCAGATCGACGGCAAGGCGTCGGACGTCGACGTGCGCCTCGTGAGCGAGCGCAGCTTCTCCTTCCGGATCCACTCCCGCAAGTAGTGGACGGACCCACTGGGTCCGCCCGCCGATGGTGCGTCGTTGCTGCGCCCCTGGCCGGCGTCGGGCCGGGGTCCGCCGTCAGTCGGCGGTGAGGGTCTGGTCGCCACCGACGGGCTGGCGCACCAGGCGGCCGCCCGCGCCGACCGCGTACGTGCCCATCCGGTCCAGCGGCGGCGAGTACGCGTGGATCGAGATCGCCGGCTCGTCGCCCGTGTGACGGACGCGATGAATCTCACCGGCGTCGACCGTGAAGACCGCGCCCGTCTCGTGACGGGCCGCGATCGTCGGGGCGCCGAGTGCCATCCGCTCGTCCACGATCGCGCCTTCGGCGACGACGATCGCCGCCGCGCTCGAGTCGTGGTCGTGGAAGCCGGTGTCCTGCCCGGGCATCCAGGCGACCGCCCAGACCTCGACGGTGTCCGTACGAGCGATCAGCGAGCACTGGCGCTCGGACGCGTCGAAGACGACGTCCTGCCGCCACAGCTCGGGGTGACGGGCGAGGCCGTCGACCAGTTTGCGCAGTTCGGTGGGGGTACGGGTGATGGACATCATGCGGCGCTCCAGGCGCGGCCCAGGAGGCGGGCGGCGTTGTCGGCACGGACGGCAGAGATGGCGCCTGCGTCGGCGCCGGACTCCCAGAGGGGGAGGACAGGGTGGTCGGACCCGTCGACGAGCTGGGTCGTGCCGACCAGACAGGTGAGCGCCCGGATCGCTCGCGGACCGTACGACGAGGTGTCGTAGAAGATGTTGGGGTCGATCGCCGACTCCGCGTCCGGGCCTCCGCGGACCGCGGTGCGCTCGGCGTGCAGCGGGGCGAGGCCGGCCAGCGCCGCGAACAGCACCCGCAGCTCCGGATGGGCGGGACGCGCGTAGGCGACGAAGGCGAGCCAGGCCGCGTGCAGGTCGGCGACGTAGGTCGTCGTCGGCGCCCACCAGGCGCCATGGATCCCGGCGGTTGCGGCGTCGGGGGTCGGCCCGGCGACGGCGCCGGGGTGGACGAAGAGGGGAGCCAGGCGCTGCTCGAGCAGGCGCAGGAGCGGGCCGAGGCGCTCGGCGTCGCGCGGGCCGCGGGTCAGCGCGCCCGCCGGGATGCAGACGCCGACCGCGCCGTTGTCCAGCGCCGTGGCGGCCCGGGCGACCTGCTCGTCCGCGGTGGCCTGCAGCGGGACGGCGGCCCAGGCCTCCAGGCCGTGCGGCAGGGTCGCGCCGGCGTCGGCCCACGCGTCGAGGATCGGGGACGCGTCGGCGGCGGGCAGCGTCTCGACGCCGACCGCGGAGGACAGCGCCACGAGCGCGCTGTCGACCCCCGCCGCGCGCATGCGCTCGATCCGGAACCCCGGGTCGTGGATGGCGGCGTCGATCGTGAACGGCTCCTCGCCGGCGAGCGTCACCGTGAACGCCCCGTCCCGCCAGCGCGCGTAGGGCGCGACGCGCCGGCTCTCGAGGACGCGCAGGACGGCCTCGGGATACAGGTGCTGGTGGGCGTCGACGACGGTCATGCACCTAATGTACACAACTCCGATGGGGATTAGGGTTTTTGTGGACGGACGGACGTCCGTTCGTCTGGGTCGGCGGTCGGGGGCGTTCTCGGGTCTCCCGGCCGTGTCGCTGTCAGCTTCTGCCCATCCGGTGGTGCAGAACCTGTCAGCCGACGCGGCTCTCGGCAGCGGCAGCCGCCGTAGGTCAGCCCAGGAACGCCTCGGCCAGCTCCAGCTCCTCGTCGGACACGAGCTTGGGGACCGTCGCCTCGATCAGCGGCACGAGTTCGATCCGGGAGCTGCGCAGGGCCGCCATCGTGCCGAACCGGCCCTCCTTGACCGCGAGGTGCGCCCGCTGGCCCAGACGACTCGCCAGCACGCGGTCGTAGGCCGTCGGCGTGCCGCCGCGCTGGACGTGGCCGAGCACCACCGCGCGGGTCTCCGCACCGGTGCGTTCCTCCAGCTCGCGCTCGAGCCAGTGCCCGATCCCGCCCAGCAGCGGCCGGCCGAGCGGGTCGTCGCGTCCCTTGGTCACCAGCTCGCCGCCGAGCGGCGCCGCGCCCTCGGCGACCACGATGATCGAGAAGCTGCGTCCGCGACGCCGACGGGCCAGGACGCGTTCGGCGACCTCCTCCAGGTCGAACGGCCGCTCGGGGACGAGGATCACGTCGGCCCCGCCGGCCAGGCCCGCGTGCAGCGCGATCCAGCCGGCGTTGCGGCCCATGACCTCGACGATCTGGTTGCGGTAGTGGCTCTCCGCGGTCGTGTGGAGGCGGTCGATGGCCTCGGTCGCGATGTGGACCGCCGTGTCGAAGCCGAACGTGCGATCGGTCCCGGAGATGTCGTTGTCGATCGTCTTCGGGACGCCGACGATCGGCAGGTCGGCCGACAGCTCGTGCGCGGCGAACAACGTCCCGTTGCCGCCGACCGCGATCAGGCCGTCCAGCCGCTGCTCCCGGAACCGTTGTGCGACCACGTCACGGTGCTCCAGCGCGCTGCGACGCGAGGTGCCGAGGATCGTGCCGCCGCGTGGCAGGATCCCCGCCACGCGGTCGATCGGCAGCTCGACACAGGACCCGTCGAGCACGCCGCCCCAGCCGTCCCGGAAGCCGACCACGGCGTCCCCGTGCAGGTAGGCGCTGCGGACGACGGCACGGATGACCGCGTTGAGGCCGGGGCAGTCGCCGCCGCCCGTGAGGATGCCGATGCGCATGGGCCTCCACCTAACCGATCGGCACCGCCGTGCGCAACGGCCGCACGTCCAAACCCCCCGGCTCGGGGTCCGCGGAGGATCCGGGGGGTCTGACCCCCCGACCCTTCCGCGGGCCCGGGCGGTGGCTACTTCGCGGCCGGTGCGGCTTCCTCGCCGCGGGCCAGCGTCTCGTCCTCGATCGCGCCCTCGATCGCGTCGCCGGCGATGAGGTCCGCCTGGACCAGCGTCGGGTCGCGCCTGGTGCCGCGGATGATCTCGTCCGGCGAGCCGTCGGGCAGCAGCCGGCCGTTGCGCATGCCGTAGTAGATCGACTGCGGGTGGTGCACGATCATCGCGAGCGTCGACTGCTCGGGCGTGGGGGAGTAGCCGTCGCTCAGCTCCATGCCGATCTGCTTCAGGTCCAGGAGCCCGTCGACCTTCACGTGCTCGGACTGCTCGGGGACGGCCGGGTATCCCCACGACAGGCGGCGACCCTGCGTCTCCGGGATCCCGTACCAGCCGCGGACCTTCCAGTGCAGCCACTCGGACAGGCCCTCAGCGGTCTGCACGCCGAGTCCGTGGACGAAGAGCTGCTCGGCGTACTCGCCGTCCGCCTCGAGCTTCGCCATCAGGTCCGTCACGTCGGAGCCGACCGTCAGCGCCTGGATGGCGACGACGTCGAGTTCCTCCGGCGGGCCACCGTCGGTGGCCGCGGGCCGGAAGAAGTCGGCCGACGCCATGCGGTCGCCCTTCTGCTGACGCGGCGTGTTCAGCCGGGTCAGCTCGGTCTTGCGGTCGGTCGGGTCGAGGACGACGACGTCGTTCCCGTCCGCGTAGCAGGGGAAGAAGCCGATCAGCGCGCGCGGGTGCAGGTAGTCCTGGTCCCGCCACATGCGCTCGAGCTTCGGGATGAAGCCCTCCTCCTCGCCGTCGCCGTCCACCAGGGCGCGCCAGGCGTCGCCCTTCACGCCGCGGCCGCCCCAGTGCAGCTTGAATAGGACGTGCGTGTCGAGGTGCGTGTAGAGCTCGTCCATGTCGACCTCGATCTCGCGAACGCCCCAGAACGGGGGCTCGGGGACGGGGGCATCGGTGCGCGCGGCCGAGCGGACGGACGCATCCGTCACCGGCGGCAGGTCCTCGACGACGACCTTCTTGTGGCGCTGGACGTCGGCCGCCTCCAGCATCTCGCGGACCATGGTCTCGCGCTTGTCGGGCTCGACGAGCGTGTCCATCACGGCCAGCCCCTCGAACGCGTCCTTGCAGTAGTAGGCACCGGGCTCGTAGACGGTGTCGTCCTCCTTGCCGTTGACGTACACGGCGCGGTAGGTGAACGCGCGGTTGATCGCGGCGCCGCCGAGCAGCACGGGGATCGCATCGCCCTGGCGGTGCAGCTCCTGCAGGGCGAGCGGCATCTGCTTCGACGTCGACACGAGCAGCGCCGAGAGGCCGATCGCGTCGGCCTTGTGCTCGCGCGCGGCCTCGACGATCGTCTGGACCGGGACCTGCTTGCCGAGGTCGACGACCGTGTAGCCGTTGTTCGTGAGGATCGTGTTGACGAGCGACTTGCCGATGTCGTGCACGTCGCCGAAGACGGTCGCCAGGACGACGGTGCCCTTCGTGTAGTCGGCGGTCCGCTCGAGGTAGTTCTCCAGGCGCGCGACGGCCTTCTTCATGACCTCCGCGGACTGCAGGACGAACGGCAGGATCAGCTCGCCGGCGCCGAACTTGTCGCCGACCTCCTTCATCGCGGGCAGCAGGACGTCGTTGAGGACGGGGACCGCGCCGAGCTTCTCGACGGCTGCGTCGATCTGCGCCTCCACGCCGTCCTTCTTGCGGCGCAGGATGTGAAAGTGCAGCGCCTCCTCCGGCGTCATGTGCTCGGTCGGGTTCGCGGGGCCCTCGGCCTCGGCCGACTCGCCCTTCGACTCGAAGTGCTGGATGAAGCGCTCGAGGGCGTCCTCACGGCGGTTGTAGACGAGGTCGTCCGCCAGCTCGCGCTCCTCGGTCGAGATCTCCGAGTACGGCGTGATGTGATTCGGGTTGACCATCGCGAGGTCCAGGCCGGCCTCGACGCAGTGGTAGAGGAAGACCGAGTTCAGGACCGACCGCGCGGGCAGTCCGACGCCGAACGACACGTTCGACACGCCCAGGGACGTCTTCACGCCCGGGATCTCCGCCTTGACGCGGCGGATGCCCTCGATCGTCTCGACAGCGGACGGCTTCCACTCGTCGTCGCCCGTCGTCAGCGTGAAGGTCAGGACGTCGAAGATCAGCAGCTCGCGGTCGAGGCCGTGCTCGTCGCAGCACAGCTCGACGAGCCGCTTGGCGATCTCCACCTTGCGGTCGGCCGTCTTGGCCATGCCGACCTCGTCGATCGTCAGCGCGATCAGCGCGGCGCCGTGCTCGACGACCATCGGCAGGACGGTGTCCAGCTTGTCCCGGCCGGCCTCCAGGTTGATCGAGTTGACGATCGCGCGGCCCGGGATCTGGTCCAGGGCCATCGCGATGACCTCGGGCTCGGTCGAGTCGATCTGGATCGGCGTGGGCTGCGTGAGCGAGACGCGCTTGGCGACCTCGCGCATCTGCTCGTCCTCGTCGGTGCGCTCGGTCAGCGCGACGCACAGGTCCAGGACGTGGGCGCCGCCCTCGACCTGGTCCTCGGCGATCTGCTGGATGCCGTCGTAGTCACCGGCGAGCAGCATCTCCTTCGCCTTGCGCGAGCCCTGGGAGTTGACGCGCTCGCCGACGATCGTCGGGGCGGGCTCCTGGACCAGGGGGGACGCCGTGATCATCGAGGAGACGAGCGGCGGGCCGGCCTTCGGGCGGGTGAAGTCCGTCCGGGCGGGGACGCAGGCGTCGGCGATCGCGCGGATGTGGTCCGGCGTCGTGCCGCAGCAACCGCCGACGATCGACACGCCGTAGCGCTCGACGAAGTCCTTCAGCGACGCGGCGAGCGGCGCGGGCTCCTCGGGGAAGATCGTCTCGCCGTCGGGACCCTGCTGGGGGATGCCGGCGTTCGGGATGCAGTGGACCGGGACCGGGCAGTTCTCGCCCAGGTAGCGGATCGCGTCGCGCATGTCCTCGGGGCCGGTCGAGCAGTTCAGCCCGATGACGTCGACCTTGAGCGCGGTCAGGGTGGTGAGGACGGACGCGATGTCGGTGCCCAGCAGCATCTTGCCGCCGTTCGGCAGCAGCGAGACGGAGATCTGCAGCGGGAGCTTGCGACCGGTCGTCTTCATCGCCTCGCGGGCGCCGAAGATCGCGGCCTTGACCTCCAGGATGTCCTGCGCGGTCTCGATGATGATGAGGTCGACGCCGCCCTTGATCAGGCCCTCGGACTGCTCGGCGAAGACCTTCACGAGGTCGCGGAAGCGGATCATGCCGAGCGTCGGGTCGTCGGAGGCGGGCAGGAAGCCGGTCGGCCCGATGGAGCCCGCGACGAAGCGGTCCTCGCCGACCGCCTTGCGCGCGATCTCCGCCGCCTTGATGTTGATCTCCATCGTGTGCTCGGCGAGTCCCCACTCCTCGAGCTTCAGGCGGCTGGCCTGGAAGGTGTCGGTCTCGACGACGTCGGCGCCCGCGTCGACCATCGTGCGGTGCAGCTTCTCGATGATGTCGGGGCGGTTCAGGACGAGCGCCTCGTGCGCACGCCCCGGCAGCTTGTAGTCGTCCTCGAGGGACAGGTCCCACATCTCGAGGGTCGCGCCCATGCCGCCGTCGAAGACGATGACGCGTTCACGGGTGGCCTTGAGGTAGTCACGCATTGCCCGCGAGTCTATCGCAACCTTGACACGGTCATGGCAAGGTTGGTGGACGGCGGTCGCCGGTCCGCGGGCGCCAGGGTCGTGAACTTCGGGTGAAACGCTTTCACTCCGGCGGCCGGACCGGTAGAAGAGCGCGTGGCCTCCAACCGACGACCCCTGCCGACCACCCGCCGCGAGCTGCTCATCGCCGGCACGCTCGCCGCGTCGGCGGCGTACGTCCCCACCGCCTGGGGCGCCCGCCTGCTCGACGCGCCGGCGCGTGTGGGGGCCGGGCGCTTCCGGGACGGCGTCGCGTCCGGGGAGCCCACGGCCGACGGGATCACGCTCTGGTCCCGCCTGACGACCGACCACGCGCGGTCCGGCGCACAGCTGATCGTCGCCGAGGACGAGGGCCTGACGCGGACCGTGGCGACGGCCGTCGTCGGCACCTCGCAGACCGTGGACGGCTCGCTCAAGACACGCATCACCGGCCTGAAGCCGCACACGACCTACTACTACGCGTGGCGCTCGCGCGAGGACGTCTCGCCGACCGGCCGCACCCGGACCGCCCCGCCGGCCGACAGCGACATCCCCGTCCGCCTGGCCTACTCGTCCTGCCAGAACTACCCGACCGGGTTCTTCACCGGCCATGCCGACGCCGCGAAGCTCGACGACCTCGACCTGTACGTGCAGCTCGGCGACTACCAGTACGAGCGCGCGTCGATGCCGGGCAACGGGCGCACGGTCGCGGGCGGCAGCGTCGACCTGGCGAGCTATCGCGCCCTGATGAAGCTCTACCGGGCCGACAAGGACCTGCGCGAGCTGCACCGCGTCCATCCGTGGATCCACACCTGGGACGACCACGAGGTCGCCAACGACTACACCGACAACGCGCCCGCGCCGTCCGCCCTCCAGAAGGCCGCGGGGTACCGGGTGAGCTTCGAGTGGATGCCCCGGATGACGATGCCGAGCGAGCGCTACCGCGTCTACGGCAACCGCGGGCTGGGCCGGATGTGCGACGTCTTCCTGCTCGACCTGCGGCAGTACCGCACGGGAGAGGGCGACGGACAGCCGCGCCGGATCGCGGGCCGGGCGCAGCTCGACGCGCTCAAGGCGCATCTCACGGCGTCCCGCGCCCGCTGGAAGATCGTCGGGACGCCCGTGCAGCTGTCGCCGCTGGAGATCGCCGGGCAGCCGCTGAACCCCGACGCCTGGGACGGGTTCGTCGACGAGCGCAAGGAGCTGCTCGATCACATCGCCGCCGGCGGGATCTCGAACGTCGTGTTCCTCACGGGCGACATCCACGTCTTCATGGCCAACCAGGTGCTCGCGCAGGCGGACGCGGGCCGGTCGATCGCGACCGAGTTCGTCGGCGGGTCGGTCACCTCGAGCGGGATCGACAGCGTGCTCGGCGTGACCCCGACGACCGTCCGGCTGGCCAACCCGTGGATCAAGCACTTCAACGGGATGGACCACGGCTACGGCCGGGTCGACCTCGGGGCGGACGCGGCCAAGGTCACCTACCGCGTCGCCGCGATCGACCGTCCGGACGCGGCCGCCCGGACGCTGGCGACGTTCACGCAGCCATTGGGTGCCAACGACTTCACGCAGGATGGCGGCGCCGCGATCCGCGCGGCCTCCGAGGGCGACCTGCCGGCGCCGCTCACGCCGCGTCAGCTGCGCAGCGAGGCGGCGCGGACCACGGCGCTGAAGGTCAGGAGACAACGGCTCGAACGGGTCCTTCGCGCGCACGGGGCGGATCGATGAGCCCGCTGCGCATGCACGGTCGCTTCGGGCGCCCGGCGACAGCGGCGGGCCCAGGCGGCCGAGCTGCGATCTCCGACACCCCGGGTGAAGCTCATCGCATGTCGGCATCGGCGCTGGTGTCGGTGGCCGTGGTCGTGGCGGTCCTGTCGGTCCCTGCGGGGGCCGGGGCGGCCGCGCCGGCGAACGATGCGCCCGCCGGCGCGATCCCGTTCGCCACGTTCACCGCGGAGAACGGGGTCCCCACCGAGCAGCAGGCGGAGGCCGACCTCGCCGAGGCGACCCCCGATGCCGGCGTACCGCGCTGCCTGGGGTCCGGGTCGTTCGCCCGGACCGTCTGGTTCACGGTCCCCGCAGCCGACGTCCCGCGCCGGGTGCGGGTCGAGGCGCTGAGCCCGTCGCTGGAGACCGCCGAGACGCCGGACGTCGCGGCGTTCGTCCAGCCGATGGCCGCGGCGGGTCCGCTTACGGCGGAGCCGCAGGCCTGCGACGGCGCGGGCAAGGCCGGCGGCGCGGGAGGGGGGCGTGCCGGGACGGCAGCAGGCCCCGACCCCGGTGCCGGGGTGGAGCTGCGCGTGCCGGCGGGTCGCGTGGTCCTCGTCCAGATCGGGCGACGGACCGGACAGCGCGCGACGCGGGTGGTCGCCTCGCTGCGGCTGACGAACCTGCCGTCCGACCGCGCGCCCCGCGGCGACGTGGCCAAGGGCGCGCCGGTCCTGCGGTCAGGGACCTCCGCGCTGGTGGCGCTCGGCGGCGCGACCCTGACCCAGGAGGATCCGGCACAACCGGCCTGTCCCGCGTCGGGGACGGTGTGGCGCCGGTTCTCGGTGCCGGACGCGGGCCGGATCCGCGTCGCCGCCCGCGGGGCCGCGGTGAGCACGCTCACGCTGTTCCGCGGTTCCCGGCCGACTGGGACGAACGCGGTCGCCTGCGCGAACCGGGGCAGCGCGAGCGCGCCGTCCCGCCCGGTCGTCGAGGCCGCGCAGCTCGTCGCGCTGACCACGACCGTCGCCCGCCCCGGGACGGTCTGGCTGCGGGTCGGGACCGACGCGCCGGGCGCGGGCGAGCGGGCGCGGGTGGCGGTCGCTGGCGTGTGCGACCCCGCGCCGTTCGCGACGTCGACGGCCGCTCGGCGCCGTCCGTCGGTTCGCGTGACCTCGAGCGGGGCGGCTGCCGCGGTCAGCGGCGGACGTCGTCCACGGGTGAAGGTGCGGGTCAGCGGCGGCTGCCTGCGCGGGGTCCGGGTGACGCTGACGCGCGCCGGGGGCGGCACGGTCGCGACGGGCACGGTCGCCCGGGTGCACCCGGGGACGCGGACGCTCACGCTGCGCCGCGGCGGCCCGGGATCGCGGGGCGCGGCGGCCGGGCGGTACCGGCTGCGCGTGGTGGCGACGGCGGTCACCGGCGGTGCGCGGGTGACCGCGGAGCGGACGGTGGTCCTGGGCTGAAGGCGTTCGCTGACCCCGGGTTCCGCAACCCCGGCGGTGGTCAAGGTCCGGATGACGCCCGCCCTGTCTGCTGACTCCGGGTTCCGCAACCGCCGCGGTGGTCAAGGTCCGGACGACGCCCCCGCCGGGAGCTGACTCCGGGTTCCGCAACCGCCGCGGTGGTCAAGGTCCGGACGACGCCCGCCCCGCTGGTGCTGCCGCTGTCGGGCCACTCCGGCGGCGGCGTATGGCGACTCACCGGTCTCCCAACCGTGCGATGCGCCATTGGCGGAACGTGCCCGCGGTGAATGTCGATCCACCCGGCCCGGAGCCGTGCGATCCGCCATTGGCCGAAACGTGCCCACGGTGAAAGTCGATCCACCCGGCCTGCAGCCGTGCGATCCGCCAGTGACCGGGTTCACCTGGCGCATCGTGGGGGAGCGCGGACCGTGTGCGCTGGTGCATGTATGCCATGCGCTGGAGGACGCGGTCCCGCGGAACCGCGACACGGGGCCGTCGCCCGCCGACCGCCCGCACGCCGCCCCGCACCAAGGCCGCTGCGGCAGTCCAGCGCACTCCGCTGTCTCCAGCCGACGTTCCCAAACTCGTCGCGGCGCGGGGTCTTCGGCGTCAGCGCCACGGGTCCGCGACTGCGTGGTCGTTCGTGTCGACGCGCCGGGGCCTGTCGCCGTGTCGCCCGCCGGCCGCCCGCCCGCCGGCTGCCCGCTCGCCGCCCTGCATTACGGCTGCTGCGGCAGTCCAGCGCATACCGCCGTCTTCAGCCGCAGTTCCCAAGCTCATCGTGACCGCGGGGTCCTCGGCGTCAGCGCCACAGGTTTGCAACCCCGCGGTCGACGGCGTCAGCGCCACCGGCTTGCAACCCCGCGTTCGACGGCGTCAGCGCCACAGGTTTGCAACCCCGCGGTCGACGGCGTCAGCGCCACAGGTTTGCAACCCCGCGGTCGACGGCGTCAGCGCCACCGGCTTGCAACCCCTCCCGTCGACGGCCCCACCGCCACCAGCACGGGGAGCAGCGGATAGCCGGAAGCGCGAGCAGCCGCGTCGCCGGTGCGCCGGACCGTCCCTGCCGCGCGTCGGGGATCAGCCGATCGTGCGCACCGGCGCGCCGACCCGACGGACCGCTGGCCTACTGTGGACATGACACCGATGACCACCACGCAGACGACCACCGACGACGCCGCCCTCGCGCACCTGCACGCGCTCGCCGGCCCCGACGCCGTCTTCCGCGACGGCCAGCTCGAGGCGATCCGGGACCTCGTCGACGACCGTGCCCGCGTGCTCTGCGTCCAGCGCACCGGCTGGGGCAAGAGCGCCGTCTACTTCGTCGCCACCGCCCTCCTGCGCGAGCGCGGCTCAGGGCCCACCCTGATCGTCTCCCCGCTGCTGGCGCTGATGCGCAACCAGATCGCCGCGGCCGAGCGGCTCGGGATCCGCGCGCGGACCATCAACTCGACGAACGTGGGGGAGTGGCGGGACGTGCAGGACGCGCTCGCCCGGGACGAGGTCGACCTGCTGCTGATCAGCCCGGAGCGGCTGAACCACGCGCGGTTCCGCGACGAGATGCTGCCGCTGTTCGCGTCGTCGATCGGGCTGCTGGTCGTCGACGAGGCGCACTGCGTCAGCGACTGGGGCCACGACTTCCGCCCGGATTACCGCCGCATCCGCGACATGATCGCCCGACTGCCAGAGGGCGTCGCGGTGCTCGGGACGACGGCCACCGCGAACGACCGGGTCGTCGCCGACGTCACCGAGCAGCTGGCCGCCGGCGACGACCGCGCGCTGCGGTCCTACCGCGGCCCGCTCGGCCGCTCGTCGCTGCGCCTGGAGGTCTGCGAGCTGCCCTCCCAGGCGGCCCGCCTGAGCTGGCTCGCCCAGGTCCTGCCGACGCTGCAGGGCTCCGGCATCGTCTACACGCTGACCAAGCGGGACGCGGACGTCGTCGCCGGCTTCCTCACCGCCCACGGCGTGAGCGCGGCCGCCTACTCCGGCGACCAGCCGTCCGAGGAGCGCATCGTCATCGAGGACCGCCTGCTCCGGGACGACCTGAAGGCGGTTGTCGCCACCAGCGCGCTCGGCATGGGCTACGACAAGGCCGACCTGGGCTTCGTCGTCCACTTCCAGGCGCCCGGGTCGGTCATCTCCTACTACCAGCAGGTCGGACGCGCGGGACGCGGCGTGGACCACGCGGATGTCGTCCTCCTGCGCGGCCACGAGGACCGCCGCATCCAGGACTTCTTCATCGAGCAGGCGTTCCCGCGGCGCGAGCACGTGGAGCGCGTGCTCGAGCAGCTCTCGACGGGGGACGGCGCGACGGTGCCGCAGTTGCAGTCGGCGGTCAACCTGGGCCGCGGACGGCTCGAGGCGATGCTGAAGATCCTCGAGGTCGAGGGGGCGGTGCGCAAGGACGGCACCCGCTGGAGCACGACCGGCGCCGAATGGCACTACGACGCGGCTCGGTACAGCGCCATCACCGCGCTGAGGCGCACCGAGCAGGCGGCGATGGCGTCGTTCGGCGCCGACGGCCGTTGCCTGATGCGGGCGCTCCAGGAGGAGCTGGACGATCCGTCCCCCACCGACTGCGGGCGCTGCGCGGTCTGCACCGAGCCCCGGTTCGCGATCGAGTCCGATCCCGTCCTTGTCGCCGAGGCGATGCGGACGCTGCGCTCACGGCCGCTGACCCTCGACCCGAAGAAGATGGCTCCCGACCGCGAGACGGGGACCATGAAGAAGCTGCCGCCGGACGTCGTCATCGGCGAGGGCCGTGCGCTCGGGCGGGCGGGTGACGACGGCTGGGACCCGCTCGTGCGCGCCGGCCTCGACGCCGGCGTGGTCGACGACGAGCTGATCGGCGCGCTGGCCGAGGTCGTGCGCGAGTGGGGGCCACCCGTCGCCTGGGTCGCCTGCGTCCCGTCCCGCCGCACGGGTGCCCGCGGCGATGTGGTCGCCGACGTCGCCGCGCGGCTCGCCGCCGCGCTGGGCCTGCCGTTCGCCCCTGTCCTGGCTCGCGCCGACGCCTCCCGGCCCCCGCAGGCCCGGATGCGCAACGCGGCCCAGCAGGCCGAGAACGTCCGCGGCGCGTTCGCGGTCACGTCGGACCTCCCGCCGGGCGCATGCCTGCTGGTCGACGATATCCGCCAGTCGGGATGGACACTCGCGATGAGCGGCGGACAGCTGCGCCGGCGCGGGGCCGAGCAGGTGTTCCCGCTGACGCTGCGCACCAGCTTCTGATGGAGCGGCCCGTCCCGGCGTCGACACCGACGCCGCCTCGGATCGCGGGGATCGCGATCCGTCCGTGGGCGCCGGACGACGCCGAGGCGCTGAACCGCGCGGTCGCCGAGAGCCGCGCTCACCTGCGTCCGTTCATGCCGTGGGCCCGCCATCCGCTCATGTCCCCGGCGCAGCGGCGGGAGTGGTTCCGCAGCAGCGCCGCCGCCGGCGACCGGCTGTTCGGTGCCTGGGGCGGGGCGGGCACGGTCATCGGCATCGTCGGCCTGCACCCGCGGGTCGGGCGCGGGGGGCTGGAGATCGGCTACTGGGTCCATGTGGACCACGTCCGCCGCGGGGTGGCGACCGCGATGGTCCGCGCCGTCATCCCGCACGCCTTCGCAGACCCTGGAGTGACGTTCGTGGAGATCCGCCACGACGTCGCGAATGTCGTCAGCGGCCGGGTTCCGGCGGGCCTCGGGTTCACTCTCCTGGGCACCGTCGCCGGGTCCGACGAGGCGCCGGCGGAGACCGGGGTCCACCGGCGCTGGCGGCTGGACCGCTCGGCGGCGGCCTCGTTCGTCACCTGACGGACCGGGGTTACGTGAACCGGGCGGGGGTAGTGACCCGTGCGCCTCGTGCAGGCACCGGAGCCTGCGGGATCCGAAGCGCGGGGCCAGCACTGCTGCCACACCCGTCCCACACCGGAAGAGAACCCATGCCTCACACCCCATCCACGCGTGGCCCGCGAACCGCGGCACTCGTCCTCGCCGTCGCTGGCACGGCTGCCGCGATCGGCGTCCCAACCCTCGCGGGCGCGGCTCAGCCCCGTCACGTCGGCGGCCCCGGCACCGGCGCCAGCATCACGACGGCCGGCCCCGACCTGCGGACCATCACCCTCGATCCGGCCAACAGCCTCGAGGACACGATCGGCGAGCGTGCGCGCTACTGCTTCGACCAGCCGATCGCGAAGATCGGGACCGGCGGCTTCGTCCTGCAGTCCTACGACGTCCGCCGCTACTGGCAGGGCACCGCGACGCAGGCGACCGACAACGCCGCGTGCGCCGTCGTCAGCTTCCCGGCCGGATCCGACATCGGTCAGGCCACCATCGGCGGCGTCGGCCCCGGCGCGGTGACGGACCTCGCCAACAAGCCGAGCCTCGTCGCGTCCGAGCCCGTGATCGGCAGCGCGGCCAAGCCCGCCGGCGGCGCGACGACGGCCCCCGACCTGATCGACGCGACCGCGGACATCAGCGCCGGCAACGCGAAGATCGTCACCTACACGTTCGACGAGAGCCTGAACCCCGCACCGTCCCGCGGCGCCGGCGAGGCCGCGCAGACCGCGTACCAGGCCTCGGACTTCGGCTACGTCCTGCAGGACGGCGACCCGGTCTACGCCGCCGCCGGCAAGGTCACCGCGACCGGCAACCAGGTCAAGGTCAACTTCGGCGCCGCGCCCGTCGAGTCCGCGGCACGGTTCGTCACGAAGCAGAACGCCGTCGAAGACCGGCCCGCGAGCGCGGTCCAGCCCGGCAGCGGTCTGCCGCTCGTCACGCGGTCCGCCCCCGGTGTGGTCGCCAAGAGCGCGCAGACCGGCGGCCGTCCCTCGCTGGTCGCCGCCGCGCCCGACGTCGCGAACTCGTTCAAGCTGACGTTCAGCGGCCCGGTCACGGGTGGCTCCGCCGCGCAGATCCGTGCCATCGCGGACGACGGCACGCTGTCCGCCGTCGCCAGCTCGATCGGCACCGGCGGCTCGGAGAACGCGATCATCGCCACGTTCCCGGACTCCGACGCGCTGACCAAGGACCCGGGCTCGATCGTGCGGATCGTCGCCGGTGCCGGCGCGGTCACCACGACGACCGACCCGAAGGCCGGGAGCATCTACAGCCAGGCACCGGTCTCGACCCCGAACAACACGCCGGGCTACACCAACGGTCCGGACCTGCTGAACGTCGCGGTCGACGCCGCGACGCAGCGCGCGACGTTCAACTACGACGAGCCCGTTGCCGCCAGCACCCCGCCGTCGCGCTTCACCGCGTTCCGCTCCGACGGGACCGACGCCCAGGGCACCGGGACGACGACCTCGTCCGGGAACTCGATCACGGTGACGCTCGGTGCCGGCATCGCCGACTTCGTCGCGTTCGGCCAGGGCTACGGTGCCGTGAACGACGTCGCCGGTCGCCCGAGCCCGAACCAGTCCGTCAGCAAGGACGTCGAGGCCGCCCCGACCCCGCCGGCCCCGGCCCCGTCGGCCGGCAAGACGAAGGTCAAGACGTCGCTCAGCCTGCGGCGTTCGGGCTCGCGCTTCTCGGGCACCATCAGCGCGGCGCAGAAGACCTGCAAGTACAACCGCACGATGGTCCTGCGCAAGAAGGGGAAGAGCACCACGCGCTACGGCACGGCACGCTCGCTGAGCACCGGCCGGTACGGCATCACCAAGCGGAACGCCAGCAAGGGCACGTACTACGTGTTCGTCCTCGCGAAGTCGACCAAGACGATCTCGTGCAGCAGCGCGACCTCGAAGCAGTCGGTGCGCGTCCGCTAGCCAGCGAACGTCGTCTTCGACGACACGTCGATCGAGGGCCCCGTCGGTGACGGGGCCCTCGCTCGTTCACGGCCGGGCGCTTTGGCCTAGGCGAGGGACTGTGCCGCGTCGTCGAGCAACTCGAACGCATCACGAATGCCGTCCTCCATGCCGGACGCGAGGTGCCCGTCACGGTGCTCCCGGCAGGAGTGCTCGACCAGGACGGTCATCATCGTGCCCGCGGCCGTCGGCGTGAGGTCCATCGTGTTGACCGCCTCACCGTCGGGCATCCCTTCGTAGACCTCCGTCGAGACCAGGCGCTCACCGGGGACGATCTCCCGGTACTCGCCGTGGAACCCGACCTCGAACCCGCCCTCGGCCGTCATCACGAAGCGCCAGGCCCCGCCGACCCGGAGGTCGATCTCCACCAGCGTGACCGCCCCGCGGCGCGCGCCCCACCAGCGCTCGACCAGCTCCGGGGTCGTCCACGCCCTGAAGACAAG
Source organism: Paraconexibacter sp. AEG42_29 (assembly GCF_040581415.1). NCBI lineage: Bacteria > Bacillati > Actinomycetota > Thermoleophilia > Solirubrobacterales > Paraconexibacteraceae > Paraconexibacter > Paraconexibacter sp. AEG42_29. Next base: position 1,530,829 of record NZ_CP114014.1, read on the forward strand.
CTCGGGCGGCGCGGCGAACTCGCGGGTGATCAGGATCTCCCGGTCGCCCTGTGCGGTCACGGTCGTCGGCCGGTCAGTTGTCACCTTCGTCATCTCCCTGCTCCTTTTCGTTGTCCTTGAGGTCTTCCAGCACGTCATCGAGCGCGTTGAAACGAGCGGACCACAGGTCCTCGTAGCCCTGCACCCAGTCGAAGATGGGCTTCAGGGCCGGGCCGTTGATCCGGTACAGACGCCGGCGGCCCTCGTCGCGGACGTCGACGACGCCGACGTCCCGCAGGACCCGCAGGTGCTTGGACACCTGCGGCTGCGGCAGCCCGAGCGCGGCCACGAGCTCGGTGACCGACTGCTCGCCACCGGCGAGGGCGTCCAGGATCTCGCGGCGGCGAGGCTCCGCCACTGCGTTGAACGCATCGGTCGTGGTTGCCGCGCGAGCCATGCCGCACATAATATATGCCGTTATAGGCATATATCAAGGCGGAGTTATTCAACAACCGTGCGCGGCCTGATCAGAGCCCCTGGCTGCGCTCAGGCGACGAGCATCGTCTCCGGCGCGATCCGCGCGTCCAGGACCACCGGCGACGCCGTCCCCCGTTCGCCCGTCCGGCCGGTCACGGCCAGGCGCTCGAGCAGCGCAACGGTCTGCCGGTGGATGTCCCGGTCGCGGGTGGCCAGGTAGGCGGCCCGTCGCCCGGCGTTGGCGACGTGCCAGAAGCCCGGTCCGGTGGTCCGCGGTCGGGTGTAGTAGAAGCGCAGCTGCCGCGGCCAGGCGAGCAGCTGCTGCGCGCGGTGGGCGCGGAGCAGGTCGCAGCCCGAGCGGGTGTCGACCAGGGCGCCGGCCACGATCCGCAGGTCGCTGAGCAGCTCCGGCGGCAGCGCGTCGTTGTACCCACGGACGAACGCGGCGAGAACCGGGCAGACCGCCCGCGGCCGATCGCTGGAACCGCTCGCGGGCCAGCATCGACGCGAGCTCCACCGTGCACGCACCATGACGCGGGTCGTGGTGGCGGCCCGCGCTGAGGCGGACGTTCTGGTGGCTGACCGGGGCAGGCATGAGGCACAGTCTGTCGCACTTCGGGCGCGGGCAAAAGGCGACCGCCGGTCCGTATCGGCCCTACGGCGTGACGACGAGCACGCCGCCCTCGTCGGCCGCCTGCGCCCCGCCGTCCGTCACCGTGAGGGTCGCGCCGTCGTACTGCGCGGTGTACGCGCCGCCCGGGGTCAGGCCCGTGACCAGGATCCGCCGGACGCCATCCGGGAGGGCCACGGTCGTCGTGCCGCCGCCGGTCATCGCGACCGGGAACAGGACGGCCGTCCCGCCGACGACCGCGCCGTCGTAGGAGGCCCCGGCGCTCGACGTCACCCGAAGCACTGGATCCGCCGATGCACCGCCGTCCGCGCCCTGGACGACGTTCAGGAAGCGGACGTCCTGCGGGCCGCCGGGCGCCTCCACCTTCAGGCGGAACTTCATCGGCTCGCCGACCGCAGGAGCGCCGAGCTCGGGCGGGTTCCTGGAGCCGGACAGGACGGCGTCCTCCGGCAGCAGCGTGCTGACGAACACCTGCTGGCCCTGCGGGGTAGTGACGCGGGCCTGGCGGCCGTCGATCGACGGCGCGGTCGGGAACTGCAGCCAGTAGCGCTTGAACCGGCCGGCAGTCTTCGAGGTCACCCGGTCGTAGGTGATCACGTGGTCGGGCTCGAGCCAGACAACCGAGCGGCTCGCGTGGGCGACGTCCGCGACCTCCTCGTTCTTCGAGTTGTAGAGGTTCGTGGCGTCGCCGGTGAGGGCGACGAACCCCTGCCCGAAGGACCGCGCGACGAGCGTCGGCTCACCGGCCGTGAGGATCCACTGGTCCCCGTTCTTCCAGATCTCGCGCTCGTACTCGCCGTCGGCGTGGAAGGGCTTGTCGTTCTCGATCGTGACGCTGTTGGTGAAGTCGGTCAGGTAGCTCTCGTAGCCCGTGCGGGGCTTGGTGAGCCACTCGCCCTTGCGGAACAGCGCGAACGTGTTCCCGTCGGCCGTCTGGTGGTCGATCTCGTTGAACGACAGCTTGTGACTGAAGAGGCGGCCCTCGTCGCACCAGCAGGTCCGGGCGAGCGTCCGGTTCAGCGTCGGGGCGAACCAGCGCTTGTCCAGCCCCGGCCGCGGGTCGGTGGCCTCGGGTGCGGCCGGGTCGAACAGCAGGAAGTACAGGATCGACCCGAAGAACTGGTCGGTGTTCCCGACCCGGTCGTGCAGCGCGGCCTTGCCGCCCGGCGGGACGTTCGTGGCGATCCAGCGCGTCGCGTTGAGGGTGGCGGTGTCGCCGCGCTCGGCCGCCTCGAGGCCCAGGGGACCGTAGAGCGTGATCGGATCGAGGGCCCAGTACTGCTCCTCGTCCCCGTACGACGCCGCCTGCCAGACCTGGCCGAGGTCGGGCCGGTCGGGGGTGGACGGGATCGGCACCGGCGGGAGCGAGCTCAGGTAGGCGGGGACCGAGTTCGTCCAGTACGGGTTCCCGGCGATCTTGGTGACGGGGCTCTGGTCGCCGCTCGGGCCGGCCGTCCGCATCGCGACGAGCAGCTGGGCCAGGCGGCCGGTCGCGTCCGGCCCGTACTCGAAGCCCTCGGGGGAGAGGCCGCCGGGGAACTCGGTGCGCAGCGCGTGGTCCATGAGGTACAGCCAGCTGCCGCTGACCCGCTTGATCTGCGACCGCAGCAGGCCGCGCGGATCGTCCTTCGGGTCCAGCGCCATCGCCATCAGCCCGAGGTTGCGGGCGTGGCCGAGGTAGTAGTTGTTCAGCGAGTAGCGGACGTTGTGGCGGTCGGCCAGGAGCGCCGGGTTGTTCAGCGGCCCGAACGGGGTGGGCTTCGCGCCCGAGATCTGGGTGAGCGGGTAGCCCTTGTACTGCTCCTTGGCCCAGCGCAGGTACAGCGTGCGGATCTTCTTCCTGTCGGCCTTCGTGAAGTACTGGTAGGCCCAGTCGACGGTCAGGCCGAACGACTCGCCGAAGTACCGCGAGCGATCGCCGACCGAGAACATCGGGTCCCGGAACGGCGCGTCCGTCTTCGCGCCCGGGAGCGCCTTCACGACGAGGGACATCATCAGCTTGCGGGCGCGCCGCCCGTAGCCGGCCCGCGACTTCGCGCTCGGGTGTACCACGGACAGGAACGCGAAGAGCTCCGAGTAGAGCTCGGTCGGATACTGCTCGTAGGAGTAGCCGCCCGCGTCCTTGTTCGGGACGCGTCGCCTGTCCATGTCGAGCGTCGCCCGCCGCGCGAGGGGCACGATGCCCTTCGACCACATCGGGTTCGACGCCTTCGCCCAGGAACGCAGGCGCGGGACGTCCTGCTTGCGGATCAGCAGGCGCGGATGCCCGCCCCCGGTGACCGCGCGGGTTTCCGCGGCGCGCGTCTGCGCCGCCGACGCGGCCGGGGCGCCCGCGCTGCTGCCGCAGGCGGCGAGCAGCAGGGCGCAGGCGACGAGGATGCCGAGGAGCGAGCGCATGCGCCGCATTCTGTCGGCGTCCGCACGCCGGCGACAGCAGCACTAGGGATGAACGCTGCTATCCGCGCGGCACGACGTCCACCCGCAGCAGCAGCTCCTCGCCCCGGCCGCGGGAGTCGTCCGCGACCCGCGCCTCGCCGCGCAGCGGCCCGAAGAAGCGGGCGGTCACCGCGCCGCGGGCCGCGCGCCGGAGGCCGACCGCGCCCCCCGGCGCCACCTCGAGGGCGAACCGCGCCCCCCGGGGCACAGACATGCTCGTGGCGAACGTGCGGACCGCGTCCGCTGTGGCGACCGTGACGATCGGCGAGCCGTTGTACGCGACGAAGCCGTCGCCCGCCGGCTGGAGGACCTGGAGGGAGAGGCGGCCCCGCGCGCCGCGGACGGACCAGGACCGGACGAGTCCGCTGACCGGCGCGACCAGGGGCCGGCCGGGCGAGGCGGACTGCATGATCGTGCAGGGCTCGGAGCTCCCGCTCGGCCGGCCGCCCTCGCAGTCGACCGTGCGCAGCGCCCCCGGAGCCAGCTCGCTGCCGACGGCCGTCGCCCCGGCCGCGACCGCCGGCGCCGGGGCGGACGCGGCCTGCATCGGAGCGGCCGGGTTGCCGCCGTCGTCGTCGTTGCCGCCGATCGTCAGGACGGCTGCCGCCCCGGCCGCCGCAACGACCGCGCCGACCGCGCTCCACCGGACGGTGCGCGGCCGGCGGCGCGGGCCGAGCCGGTCGAGCGCCGCCCGGTCGGCCTCGGCGCCGGTCCCGGTCCCGGCCCCGGCGCCGGCGCCGGCGCGGCCGAACCCCGTCAGCAGCACGCGACCGCCGGGGGTGATGAGGACATCGTGCTCCGTGAGGTCGCCGTGCACGGCCCCCATCAGCGTGGCCTCGGCCGCTGCGACCACCCGCCGCAGCTCGCGGGGGCGCGCGCCGGCGGCTCGCCGCTCGGCAAACGTGTGCGCGCCCTCGACGTACTGCGTCGCGACGTAGGTGCCGCCGGGATCGTCGACGACCGCGTACAGCTCGACGATGCCGTCACGCTCCGGCCAGCGCAGCCCGTCGAACCGTGCGCCGGGCGGCAGGCGCCGCAGCGCCACGCGCCGGCCGAGCTCGGGCTGCCAGGCCTCCCAGACGGACTCGCCCAGCGCCCGTTCGATCCGGAAGCCGGCGACGAGCTCAGTCGGTGGCGTAGACGTCTCGTCCGAGGGCATCGAAGTAGTGATGCAGGAGCCGGTCGCTGCCCGGCCGCGTGAACTCGACGTCGATGCCCACGTGCTCGGGCTCCCCCGTCACGACGGCGACGTCGAGCCGGACGCCGGGGTCGATCGGCGCGACCATGTCGGGCACGCCGATGCGCACGATCCGCCGCCCGCCGCGGACCAGGTCGAGGACCCCGCGACCGTCGACGAGCGCGACCCGGAACTCGACGGGCCGGCCGTTGCCGAAGCGCGCGCGGCGGGTCGCGAGGGTCTGCCCGGCGGGAGCGTCACCCGCAGAGGCGCCGCGTAGCTTGACCGGCAGCCGGCGCTTGCCCCCGGGCTGGTAGTCGACCTGCAGGAGCAGCTCTCCGGCCGGGCCGTCCTGCTGGGGCCGAATCGCGCCGGCGAGCGGTGGCGACCACCGGCCGGTGGTCCCGCCGGGCGACGCCCGGAGCCCGACGCCGGAGCCCTCCACGACCACGAGGCCCAGCCGGTCGCCGCGGTCGACGGCGAGGTCGGCCGCGAAGCTGTGCAGCCCGTCGTTGCCGACGAACTCGTTGCGCGAGCGGGAGACCTGGAAGTAGCCCTCGTCGCGGCGGCGCAGCACGGTCAGGGCGAGCTCGCCGCTGGCCGACCGCACGCTCCACCGGCGCACCACGCCGCCGCGCGGGACGACGACGGTCGCGGTCGCCAGGCTGTCCTGGAAGACCGTGCAGGTCGAGGCGCGCGCCCGGACGGGCCGTCCCTGGCAGTCGACGGTGCGGCCCGGGCCCGTCGCCGCGAGCGCGCTGCCGAGCCGCTCGGTGCCGGCAAGGGGAGCCGGGGCGGCCGGCAACGGGTCGCGGGCGGCGGGCGTGGTGTCGTCCCCGTCCAGCGCCGCCACCGCCCCGCCGCCGAGCGCCGCACCCACCAGCACCGCCGCCGCCACGACGGCCGCGCGGCGTGGCCCGCGACCTCCGGACGGGGCGGGACGTACCGCCTCGGGAGCTCGGCCGGGCGTGACGCCGGACCGTGCTCCGGACGTAGCGGCCGCGGCCGGCTGCGCCGTCTGCCCGCTCGTCGTCGCGTCGTCCAGCAGCGGCAGCACGCGGGGAGCCGGTGGCCCGAGCGCGTGGCCGGCGAGCGCAGCGCGCGCCGCGGCGATCAATGCGACGGCGGTCGCCGGACGCTGCGCCGGGTCCTTGGCCAGGCCGGCGATCAGCACGTCGTCGAGCCCCGGCGGAACGCCGTCGCGGCGGCCGCTCACGCGCGGCGGCGGCTCGTTGGTGTGGGCGAACAGCACGGCCGCGTGGGTCGACCGCGGGAAGACGCCGGTGCCCGTCAGGCACTCGAACAGGACCGCGGCGAGCGCGTAGCGGTCCGCGGCGGGGCCGGCGACCTCGCCTAGGACGACCTCGGGTGCCACGTAGGCGAGCGTGCCCATGAAGTGCCCGGTGACGGTCACGCCCTGCGTGTCGGTCCGCCGGGTCAGCCCGAAGTCGGCCAGGAACGCGTGGTCCTCGTCCCCCACCAGGATGTTGCGGGGCTTGACGTCCCGGTGCACGACGCCGGCCGCATGGGCGGCGTCGAGCGCCTCGGCCACCTGCTGCAGCAGATCCAGGGTCCGGTCCGCGCTCAGCGCGCCGTCGTCGATCAGGCCGGCCAGCGTCGTCCCGCGCACGAGCCGCATCGCGAGGTACGGGCCGTGCTCCGACGTGCCCGCTTCGTAGACGGTGACGGCGTGCGGATGGTCGAGCGCGGCCTGCATTCGCCCCTCCTCGCGGAAACGCTCGAGGAACTGCGGGTCCGAGAGGTCCGAGGAGACGAGCTTCAGCGCGACCGTCCGCCCGATGGACTCGTGCGTCGCCTCGTAGACGACCGCCATGCCGCCGCGACCCAGCAGGCGCTCGAGGCGGTACGGGCCGACGAGCGTCCCGGCGCCGACGGTCACAGGTCCCTCGCCGAGACGATGCCGAGCTCGAGCGCCCGCCGCGCCAGCTCGGCGCGCTTGCGGTTCTGCGGCAGGTCGTCCACCCCGAGCTTGGCGAACAGCGACCGCACGTGGCTCTTGACGCCGGGAAGCGACAGGAACAGGGCGTCCGCGATTTCCTGGTTGCTGGCGGCCGCGGCGCCCGGGCCGGGCTCCAGCAGCGGGCGGCACAGCGCGACGAGGACCCGTCGCTCGGCGTCCGTCAGGCGTGCGGCCGGCATCGCCCTCGCAAGCGCGGTGCTCTCGTCGTCCACGACCGCCGGGGAGCGGAACAGGATCGACGTGCCGCCGATCCGGATCACGTCGCGGTCCTCCAGGCGCCGGTGGCGCATGACCCGCTCGCCGTTGACGAAGGTCCCGTTGCGGGACATGCCGTCGTCCACGACCATCCAGCCGGCGCCGGCCGCCTCGAGCTGGGCGTGGGCCCGTGAGACCTCGCTGTTGCCGGCCAGGACGACGTCGTTGTCTGCGGTACGGCCGATCCGGACCCGGTCCGTCGCCCCGAGCGGCATCAGACGCAGGTCGGCGTGGTCGTCCCGGTAGGCCAGGAACGGCCCACCTTCGCGTTCGGTCGCCAGCAGCGCCGCGTGCTCGGAGGGGGTGAGCGAGTGTGCGGGGAAACCCACTCGTCGCAGTAAACGTGATCGCAGTCGCGACCGCCACCGGCGACCGTGTCGATTCGGGCCGCTCCCGTTCGTCCTGCCAGGGAGAATCCCGTCACCACGACCTCAGGAAGGCCCCATGCTCTCCGTCAGCAGCTACCCCCAGGACCACGTCGACCGCTGCCGCGCGCGGATCGACGGACAGCTCGCCGCCTATCGCGACCTCGTGGCCGCGTGCGCCGACGATGCGGCGGTCGCCGTGTTCGCGCCGCAGTTCTTCGCGCACATGGTCCTCGCGCTTGACCAGATGTTCCTCCACCGGGCGCGGGGCCAGGAGGGCAAGGACGGCAACGCGCTCAACGAGGTGCGGCTGCTCTGCCGGTCGCTGGTCGACGGCGACGGCACCTTCGCCGCCGACAAGGCGATCCGGATGAAGCCCGCGACGTCGGTCCTGGGCCTCGAGCCGGGGGACGTGGTCACCATCGACGAGGCCGGCTTCACGGCGCTGGCGGCGGCGTTCCTCGCTGCCATCGAGCAGCGCTACCCCTGAGGGCGGTCCAGGACGCGGGTGGGACCGGCCCCACCGGACGGGCCGAAGAGGGGGCCGGGGGCACACCGTCGCGAGGGCGGTTCGCGCGACCATGGGGAGATGCCTTCCCCGGTCCCCGTGCTGCCTGACGCCGGCCCCCAGGCCGACCGTGCCCCCGAGGCCCGTCCGGTCCCGCCGCGGGGGATGCGGCTCGCGCTCGACGCCCTGGGGCCGCTGGCGCTGGGGAACGCCAACGTGATCATGCAGCTCGCGCGCCTGCCCGTCGGCCGCGGCGTCGCCGAGAGCACCGTCGACAGCGGCCGCGTCGACAAGCACCCCGTCAAGCGGCTGCGGACGACGATGCAGTTCCTCGTGATCGCCACGCACGGCACCGAGGCGGAACGCCGGGGGCTCCGGCACGAGATCAACAAGCAGCACCGCCAGGTCCGCTCCGGGCCGGACTCCGAGGTCGCCTACAACGCGTTCGACGCCGACCTGCAGCTGTGGGTCGCCGCCTGCCTGTGGCGCGGCAGCGAGGACACGCTGGGGTGGCTCTACCCCGACCTCAGCGAGGCCGAGCTCGATGCCTGCTACCGCTGGGCCGAGCGGTTCGGGACGACCCTCCAGGTCCGGGAGGGCATGTGGCCCGCGGATCGCGAGGCGTTCGAGGAGTACTGGCAGGCGGGCCTCGCGCAGGTCCGGATGGACGACGTCACGCGCCGCTACCTGCAGCGCCTGACCGTCCTGGCCGGGTACCCCAAACCACTGCAGGCGACCGTCGGCCGCTTCTTCACGATCATGACGCTCGGCTTCCTGCCCGCGTCCTTCCGTGAGGAGCTCGGCCTGCCGTGGACCGCCGCCGACCAGCGCCGCTTCGTCCGCATCACCCGGCTGCTGGCGACGGTCAACCGCTACACGCCCGCACCGCTGCGGCAGCTGCCGATGAACGCCTACCTCTGGGACGTGCGGCGCCGTCTGCGGGACGGTCGACCGGTGGTGTGACCTACGCCGACCTGCAGCCCGGCGACCGCGACCGGGCCGCTGGTCGATCAGGCCAGCAGGTACGCGCCGACGACCGCGAGGCCGACGACCGCGACCCAGGTCTCGAACGCGACGCGCAGCGGCCGCGCAGCGCCGCGGAGCTCCATGAACTCCAGGCCGACGAAGCGGACCTTGGCGAAGGCGATCGCGAGCGCCGCCGCGGTCGCGGCCTCGACGGCGCCGCCTTCGACGCCGTGGAAGGCACCGAGGACCCAGGAGACGACCGTGGCCGCCATCAGCCCGGCCCACACGACCGTGACGCGACCGCGGAAGAGGTCGGTCATGTCGCCGAGAGGTACAGCACGGGGAAGATGACGACCCACAGCAGGTCGACCATGTGCCAGTAGGAGGCGCAGCACTCGACGGCGCGGCGCTCGCCCTCCGGTACTCCGGCGGGACGGCGCAGGAGCCGGTGCCAGTAGGCCAGCACGCCGGCGCCGATGATCACGTGCAGGAAGTGGATGCCGGTCAGCAGGTAGTAGTAGGTGAAGAACAGGTCGTCGCCGGGGTGGTGGCCCGCGTCGAGCTTGGTGACCCACTCCGCGACCTTCACGGCCGCGAAAACCGCGCCGCACAGGGCCGTCAGCGCGACGAGCCGGCGGCTGTCGGCGCGCCGGCCCAGCCGGTGTGCGCGAACGGCGAGCGCGACCAGCAGCGAGCTGGTCAGCAGGACCAGCGTGTTGACCGCGCCGACGCCGACGGTCAGCGCCTCGCGCGAGTCGGCGAAGAGCTCCGGGTTCTGGCCGCGCTGCACCAGGAAGGCGACGAAGAACACGCCGAACATCGTCATGTCGCCCAGCAGGAAGACCCAGATCCCCGCCTCGCCCGGGACGCGGGACGCTGAGGCGGACGCAGTCGCCGCGGCCGCGGGACGGGCCGGCAGCGGGCCCGGCCGTACCGGCCCGCCGCGTGGCTCGAGGAACGCGGGCATCTCCCTCATGCGGCGACCGGCACCGCTGCGGCTGCGGCGGGCGCGTCGCCTGCGGCGGCATCGAAGCGTGCCTCCTCCTCGGCCTGCTGCCGGATGGCCTGGCGGGTCACGTAGGCCATGACCATCGCCCAGAGCCCGTAGATGAGCGTCGGGATCCAGAACGCGAGCAGTCCGCGGTAGGTGAACGGGCCGACCTTGAAGAACGGGATCACGACGGCGGGCAGGAACAGGAAGGCGACCCAGAGGTTGAACCAGGCGACCCAGCGGGCGAAGACCGGCACGGGCGAGCGGTCCCGCAGGATGGCGACGGCGATCGCGACGTCCTGCACGGCGAATGGCGCGAAGCCCATGAAGAACCCGATGTACCCGAGGTCGCTGAGCGTCTGGGTGATTTCCGGGTCGCGGTCCGGCCGGAAGGCGGCCGCGCACAGGATGATCATCGGGACGATCGTGATGACCCACGTGAACGTGCCGCCCGCGAACTGCAGCAGCGACATCGCGGGCGACCGGCCCTCGATCCGGAACATCTGGATCGTGATCGCGACGGTGAGCGGGATGAGCAGCGCGAGGGCCGCGGCGGCCCCGGCGAAGCCGGCCAGCTTCAGGGTGTTGTCCTCCTGGTACCAGGCGGCGATCTGCTCGGCGGAGTGGTTCGGCGACTGGGGCGGGAGCACGCCGGTCCCGAAGAGCGCCACGAGGACCAGCAGCGGGAAGATGAATCCGCAGTTGGCGCACCACAGCTGTGGACGGACGTCGAGCGACAGGGAGGACACGTGGCACACTCTGTCGCACGCAATGTGTCAGGTCAAGGTGTCCGATCCCGCACGCCGTCGTACAGCGTCCGCCAGATGATCTCGGCGAGGGAGTGGGCGAGGGCCGGGATGCGGTTCCCGGGGGCCGCGCCGACGACCGCGCTCATGCCGCGCTCGGTCATGGTGCACAGCCACTCGGCGGTCGCCTCCGGCTCGATGCCGTCACGGACCCAGCCCTCGCGCTGACCGGTCTCGATGTGGCTCGACACGTAGCTGATGGCCTCGCCGACGATCGCTGCGTAGTGCTCCCGGATCGCCGGGTCGTACGACTGCGCGTCGACGATCGCCCCGAAGACCATGCGGTGCTCGCGGCCCTCGGCGAGCAACGCGCCGATCGCGTCCTGCAGGTCCTCCCGGCTGCTCCCGGGCGGCAGCGACCAGACGCGCCGGCCGGTCTCGTTGAGCCCGTTCACCACGTCGTCCGCCAGCGCGAGCAGCAGCTCGCCCTTGTCCGCGAAGTAGCGGTAGAAGCTCGAGCGCGAGAGGCCCGCGACCGTCGCCAGGCGCTCGACGCTCAGCTCGCTGTAGGCGTGCCCCTCGCCGAGCAGCGCTTCCACGGCGTCGAGCAACTGCGCCGTGATCTCCTCGCGGCGACTGCCGCCGGCCCGATTCGCGGTCCGTGTGAACGAGCGCACTGCGGCGCGAGTCTAGGACGTCGACGGGATCGGGGGACCGTCGACGGCCCGCCGCGCCGCGAGAAACAGGAACCGCGGCGCCGTCGTCAGCTTCGCCCAGGCGACCGGGTCGAGCTCGCGGACGACCGGCTCCGGCTGCGGCTCCTCGAGCGACTCGAGCGCGAAGCCCGCGTCCGTCAGCGCCGCGGTGATCGCCGTCAGCGGACGGTGCCAGAAGCGCATAGGGACCCGCCGGCCGCCGACCTCCCACTGCTCCTCGATGGCGTACGTGGCGAAGTAGTCGGGCGCCCCCGACAGGGCGTGGTCCATGAAGGGGTGGTGGACGGAGGCGACGAGGCGGCCGCCCGGGCGCAGGACACGGCGCAGCTCGCGAAGGGTCGGCGCCCAATCCTCGAGGTAGTGCAGGACCAGCGCGCTCAGCACCAGGTCGAACGCGCCGGCCGCGAACGGCAGCTCGTCCTGCAGGTCCACGTGGTGGAGCGGGACGCCCGGACCCAGGCGTTCGGCGGCAAGCGCGAGCAGGCCGCGGCTCGCGTCCAGGCCGGTGACCATGGCGCCCCCGGCGACGAGGGCGGCCGCGTGCGCGCCGGCACCACAGCCGGCGTCCAGGACGCGCAGCCCGTCGACCGGCCCGGCCAGCCGGAGGATCGCCGGGCGCTCGTAGCGCGCGTTCCACACGCCGGCCTCGTTGTGCGCCGCGTAGGCGGCGGCGAAGGCGTCGTAGTCGTTGTCGCCCCCGGCGCTCACCCGGGGATCATCGCGCGGCGACGCCCGCCGGTGTCAGCCGGTCAGGGCGTTCAGCGTCTCGGTGAGCTGCTTCTCGGTGTCGTTGCCCAGCTTCTCGAAGACGACCTTGCCGAGCGGCGCGGCGATCCGGGCCGCACCCTTGAACTCCAGCTCGTTGGTGTAGGTGACCGTCGACCCGTCCGGGGCGGGAGTGACCTCGATGGTCTCGGTGGAGGTCGCGGTGTCGTTGCGGCCGACGAGCACGATCCGCTCGTCGCCCAGCTCCTCGAGGGTGTAGGTCAGCTCGGTGCTGATCCCGGCGATCTTTGACGTGTTGTGCCAGGACGCGCCGACGGCGACGGGCCCGGATCCCTCGCGGACGCAGCTCACCGTCCCGGGGTCCCACTCCTCGGCGTGGGAGAAGTCGGCGAGGTAGGGGACGACGACCTGCGGGGGCACGCGCACGTCGAAGGTCCGGGACACGGTCGTCATCGGGAGATCCTTTTCGGGAGGGGCCGGGGGATGTCCCCCGCGTACCCAGGCGCGGGGCGGCTACCCGTGGACCCCAAGAGACCCGCCGCCGAAAGTTCAGGGTGGACGCCCCCATGCCGCCGCGTCGGGGTGTCGGTTCACTGACACCCATGAGCCTTCCTCCTTCCTCCCGCCGCGCCTTCCTCTCCGCCTCGGCGATCGCCGCGACCGGCGCTGTCCTTCCGCAGATCGCCGCCGCCTCGACGGCCGCTCCGCGCCCCCAGCCGACCACGCCCAGGGCCGCGCTCGCCGCCGTCCTCGCCGGCAACAAGCGGTTCGCCGGTGGTCATGCCCGCGGCCCGCACCGCTCCGCGCAGCGACGGCTGTCGCAGGCCAAGGGCCAGACGCCGTGGATCGCGATCCTCGGCTGTGCGGACTCGCGGGTCGTCCCTGAGCTGCTGTTCGACACCGGGATGGGCGACGTCTTCGACGCCCGCGTCGCCGGCAACGTCGTCAACGACCACGTCATCGGGTCCCTCGAGTTCGGCATCGAGCACTACGCGATCCCGCTGCTGCTCGTGCTCGGCCACGAGCGGTGCGGCGCGGTCTCCGCCGCGGTCGACGCGATCGACGCGCCGGCCGGTGGTCCCGCGCCGAGCCCTGGCATCGCGTCGCTCGTGGAGTCGATCCGCCCGGCCGTCGACGCCGTCAAGGGCCGCAAGGGCGACCGCGTCGAGCTCGCCGTCGACGAGAACGTCCGCCGCTCGGCCGCGGCGGTCGTCGAGCGCAGCGCGCTGCTCACCGAGCTCGTCGAGGCGAAGAAGCTCGCGGTGCGGGGCGCGCGCTACGACCTCGACACCGGTCTGGTGCGGCTGGTCCACGTCGGCGACTGACGGGTCGCGAATCTGTGAGAGGCTGCGCCGGTGGATGGTCGGCCGGGCTGGCGGGCGGAACGGCAGGAGCTCAGCGCACCGGCCGCGGCGCGGATGCGCGCGTTGGCGGCCGAGCTCCTGGAGGACGTCTCGGCGATCGCCGAGCATCTGACGGCGTTCGTCATGCGCGAGGTCGGCGAGCTCGTGCAGACCGACGATCCGACGTGGCAGCCGACGGTCTACCGGGCCGCACGGTCGAACGCGAGCGCGATCCTCGCCATGCTCGCCGAGGGCGTCGCGGGCTCCGCGGCCGAGACGCCGGTGGAGGCCAGGGCGTTCTACGAGCGCCAGGCCGAGCACGACGACGGGCTGGTCACGGTGCTGCGGACCTACCGGCTGGGCATCGCCGAGCTCTGGCAGGCGTGGGCCGCGCACGTGACGACGCGATGCCGCGACGAACCACTCGTCGCGCTCGAGATCCTGAGGGCGAGCATGGCCGAGGTCAGCGCCTACCAGGACCGCATGGCCGAGGAATCCGCCGCGCACTGGCGCGACACGCGCCTGCGCAAGCAGCGCGGACTTGACCGGATGCCCGCTGAGATCGTCCGCGGGGCGCTGGCCGGCGACCGCGTCGACGACCTGGCCAAGCTCGGCTACCCACCCGGGGCCGAGCACCTCGCGGTCGCCTTCGAGCCGGAGTCCGGCGAGGCGGCCGCGGCGCTGGCCGCGCGGATCCGGACCCGGCTGGCGCTGCCGACGGTCGCTCTGAGCCACGACGCCGCCCACGTGGTGTGGATCGCCATGACGCAGCCGGCGATCACCGATGACGCCGTCGGCGCACTCGTCGAGCCGGGGCCGGCGGTGGGCATCGGCCACCGCAACCCCGGCCCGGCCGGTTTCCGCGTCAGCCACCGCGAGGCGACCGACGCCTTGCGGATGGGCGCCGTCCGCAGCGCGAGCGGGGTGACCTGGCACGCCGACGTCGCCCTGGTCGCCACCCTGAGCGCCGATCCCGACCGCGCCCGGGCGTTCGTCCGGCGGGAGCTGGGACCGCTGGGCGACGAGGGCAAGCAGGCGACCCGGCTGCGGGACACCGTGCTGGTCTTCCTCGGCACCGGTGAGAGCCACGTGCGCGCGGCCAGGCAGCTCGGCGTCCACGAGAAGACCGTGACCTACCGCGTCCGCCAGGCCGAGCAGCTGCTCGGCCGCCGCGTGGCCGACCGTCGTGTCGAGCTGGAAGCCGCGCTCATGGTGCACCGCGTGTTGAGCCGCCCCGACGCCGAGGCGCCGTTCTTGTCGCCTGACGACAGCTGAAGGGGTGTGATTTCTCCCGCCGGGCGGTAGGCCTGCGGTGGGCGCCACCGTACGGTCGGGTGAGCGACCGGAGGAGAACAGGTGATGCACGGGTTGAGCGGCAGGGACGTGTGGTGCGGGATCGACGACGCAGGGGTCGGGCCATGAGGACCGCGGTGATCGGCGGCGGGCCTGCGGGGTGCGCAGCGGCCTACACGCTGGGCAAGCAGGGGCACGACGTGGTGCTGCTGGAGGCGCAGGAGCAGGTGGGCGGGCGCACGCAGCAGGTGATGCGCGAGGGCTTCAACCTCGGCTCGGGCGCGCTGTTCCTCATGGGCGGCATCTACCCGCGGACCAACGCGCTGCTCAAGGAGCTCGGCCGCTACGACGAGCTGGTGCCGTGGGACGCGCGCACGCACGTCGTCGACGCCGACGGCGCCAAGTACGAGGTCGGTTTCGACCAGGTGATCTCGTTCCTCAAGCTCCCGGTCTTCTCGACGAAGGAGAAGCTCCGCATCGCCGCAGGCGTCGCGTCCCAGCTCGTGCGCCGCGGGCCGAAGAGCTGCTTCGACGGGGCGGACCTCGCGCGGTACGACCGCGGCGAGACGCTCGAGACGTGGTCGCGCCGCGTGCTGGGCGACAAGGGCCACGACTACATCACGGTCCCGTACATGGGGTTCCTCTACGCGGTCCCGATGACGTGGCTGTCCACCTCGCTGTTCCAGGCGATCCTGCAGCAGTTCTACAAGCTCAAGCTCGCCGTCCCGCCCGGCGGGATCGGGCAGATCTCCGAGTGGCTGCTCGCCGGCAGCCCCCGGGTCGACGTGCGCACCTCCGCCCCGGCCGACACCATCGCCCGCACGGCGAACGGCTTCGCGGTGACCGCCGCCGGCGAGGTCCACCACGTCGACCGCGTGGTCGTGGCGTCCGAACCCGGCGTCAGCGCCGACCTCCTCGAGGGGCTCGTGCCCGCGGAGGCGATCGTCAAGCTGCGCGGCTGCCGGTACTCGGAGTACGCGCACGCGCAGGTCTGCTGGAAGACGAACCCGTATCCCGGCGAGCGCATCAGCGTCGCGCTGCCCGCCAACCAGCCCGACGCGGTCTGGGGCGCCGCCGTGCTGCAGAGCCACCGGCACCCCGGGACCGTCCCGGCGGGCGGGGAGGCGGTGGGCGTCTACTTCTACACCCCGCCGCTCGCGCGGATGAACGACGACGAGATCAGGCAGGCGGCGATCGACGCCGCCCGGCAGGCCTACGGCCCGTCACCCGAGCCGGACTTCGTCGAGCTCTTCCACTACGAGCGCGGACTGTCGATCGCGGGTCCGGGGCACTACGCCACCCTCAACTCGGTGCACGCCGAGATGCCGCACGGCATCGCGCTGGCCGGGGACTACTTCGCGCACGCCGGAGTGGAGGCCGCCATCCTGTCGGGCGAGCAGGCCGTGGACCGCCTCACGCAGGGGGCCGCGCTGCCGGCGACCGCGGCGCTGGCTGCGGCACCGGCGCAGGAGGGCGTCTTCGCCCGCGGCTCGACCGCAGAGGCCGTCCCGGTCGCCGCCCCTCCGCGGCGCACCGGCGCCGACTGAGGGCCAAGCCCTGGCCGTCCTTGGGTGCCTTCCATCAACGCCGAGGCCGAGTGCTCAGCCGACGCCCGGGCCTGACGAGCGCTGGCCGAGCAGTGCCGGCCCGATGATCTGCCGGCGCACCGCCTCCTCGCCCGTGTAGCAGCGCCAGTGCGTCCCGGCGGCGTTCAGCGAGCGGCAGCCGCCGTTGATGTGCTGCGTATCGTCGACGGACGGCTCGACCGTCCCCTTCCAGCGGCCGGCGCCGATGTCGCCGGTGGGGGCGACGCGGAGCGTGCAGTCGTACTCGACATCCGCCCGGATGGTGGTGCAGGTGGGGTCGGTGCCGAGCAGCGCGAGCGTCCCGTTCGGAAGGCTCCGCGCGACCTCGTCGGGCGACAGCAGCCCGCTGGCGGCGACGGCCGCGCCGGGGACGGCGACGAGCGCGAGGGCCAGTGCGGCGAGCCCGCGGCGCCCGGGCCGGCGGCGGGTACGACGGGCGGGGGACGCGAGGCCGCGGACTCGGTCGCCCGGGGCGGACGTCGCGCGTTCGAGGTCGGCGACGGCCGCGGCGGTCAGCGCATCGCCGAGGCGCACCAGGCGGGCATCGGCGTTGATCGGATCGTGATCGGTGGGGTTCATCGGGAACGCTCCGGGGACGAGGTGACGGTGGGGGACGGGGTCGCCCGCGCTCGCAACGCGGCCAGGCCGCGGTGGACGCGAACGCGAGCCGCGGGGGCGGAGGTGCCGAGCGCTGCGGCGACCTCCGTGTAGCCGAGGTCCTCGACCACGCGCAGGCGGACCGCCTCGCGCTGCGCCGGCGGCAGGCTCGCCAGGAGCTCGTCTGCCGTGTCGGCGTCGTCCGCCCAGCTCAGCTCCGGCACGGCGTCCGCAGGGCGCTGGTCGAGGCGCTCGTGAAGGCCGAGCCGCTCGCACGCCCGTTGCTCCAGCCGACCGCGCCGAACCGACATCAACAGGACGTTCCGGGCGATCCCGAACAGCCACGGGCCGGCGCTCCCACCGGCCTCGTCGCGGAAGCGTGCCCGCACGAGCCACGCCTGGGCGAACGTCTCGGCGGTCAGGTCGTGGGCGGCGTCCGCGTCCCGGGTCCGCCGCGCGAAGTAGGCGTGGACCCGGTGGGCATAGCGGTCGTAGATCGCGCGGAAGGCCTCGGGGTCCTCGCGAGCCGCGGCGACAAGGGCGGCATCGCTGATCATGGGCTGAGGTGTGGGTTGGGCATCGGGGATGACATGGCGCGGACGCTCCCGGACGTTACGTCGATGCCGCCGTCCGGCGCGTCCCGTCGGCCGGAACAGCCCGGCCGGGGCTACCCGTCGGCCTGCAGGCGCTCGGCCGAAATCTTCTCGATCGGCGACTGGATGGGCTCTGCCTTGTAGTCCTCGGGGTTGTCGACCTTCTCGCCGTCGATACTCACCGAGCCGTCCTCATGGCGTGTGAGCTCCGGCCCGAGCTTGGCCGTCAGGCCCTCGCCGTAGGGCTTGTCCTCTGACGTGGCGAACGTGCGGTTCTTCGCCTTGCCGTCGGGCCACTTCGACAGGTCTGACGGCAGTTCGTCCTGCTCCTCGAATCGCCGCATCTCCTCGCGATCGTCGGCCTGTTCTTCAGCGTGCTGATCCTTCTCGGACATGGCTGGGCCTTTCCTGCGTCGGGGCTTCTGTCTTCGTGCATGCCCGTCGACGACGAACGCCTACCACGATCCGCGTGGGTGCAACTCGTCGGGTGCTGCCGTCGGGACCGCGGAGGGACCGTCGCGGCGCGGCTGCTCGACGCCGAGCTCCGGCCACGAGGCGGTCGGCGTCCGGTCCGGATGATGAGCGACGGCATGTCCGCCGACGTCGACGGGCGCCGCACTGGCGCGAACGGCGGTCGGTTGCTCCCCGCGAGCGGTGGGGCGCGTCACCTTGAGGTACTCGGCCAGGTGATAGCTCCCGATGACGAAGACGGCGGCCAGGATCTGGATGCCGACGGTCTCGTAGGTCCCGTACACCTCGAACCACGCGCCCATCCAGCCCGGGACCGTGAACGGCAGGTCATGTCGAGGGAGCCAGCCGAGCTCCTGGAAGCTGAGGGCGGTCCCGCCGATCATCACGACGAGGACGACGCCGACGAGGCCGCCGGTCACGATCAGCATGCGTTTATATGGCAGCTTGTGGTGGAGCTTGAACGTGATCACGCCGACGATCGCGGTGGCCGCCAGGCCGAGGGCCAGACCCTCTAGGACGGGCGACGTGCCCTCCTTGAGCTTGAGGTTCTGGAGGAAGAGGACGACCTCGAAGCCCTCGCGGTAGACGCTGGTGAATCCGAGGGCGACGAGGCCGACGGTCGCCCCGAGGCCGCTGGTCGCGAGCAGCTTGCGGCGCTGCTTGTGGTGGCGGCTGATCCACGAGGTCCAGTAGACCTTGTGGACGAACCAGTTGAGGATGATGAGCAGGACGACGACGGCGACGAACCCGGTGATCGCCTCAAGCTTGGGGCCGAGCGAGGAGGCGGCGTCGAGGAGCGCCTGCACCAGGAACCACGTCACCACCGCGAAGCCGAAGGCGCAGGCGGCACCGAGGACGACGGGCCGGCGCCGCGAGCGGTTGGCGCCGACGAAGCTCGCGGTGATCGCGGCGAAGATCAGGACGGCCTCCAGGCCCTCGCGGAAGACGATGATCGCGCTGTTGAAGACGACGGTCGCGTGGCTCTGCGGTGCGGCGACCTCCGTCGGGTCCACGGGTCCGGTGCTCGCCGTGGCCATGAGGTAGACGGCGCCGGCGATCAGGCCCAGAGCCAGCAGCCACCACGGGGTGCGGCGAGACCCGCCGGCTGCGGGAGACGTTGCGGACGGACGGGACGGGACGTGGACAGCCATGAGTTAGGGAACCCTACGCTCCAAACGGTTAGGGCTACCAAAGTCGTGACAGAACTCTCATCTGCCGGCGGTGCGTCATGTCGAGTGGCGCTGCCAAGAGGCTGCCAGGAACCGGGTCTGACACGGTCTGAAAACAACAAAACCCCCGCCTGAGCAGGGGTTTTGGTGCCACCGGGATGTCGGCGAGACGCTACTTGATGAACAGCATCTCCGAGTACTTCGGGATCGGCCAGAAGTCGTCGGCCACGATCCGCTCGAGCTTGTCCGCCGATGCGCGGACGGAGTTCATCGCCGGGATGACGACGTCGCGCATGTAGCTCGCGTGCTTCACGCCGCCGTGCGGGCCGTTGTGGTCGTTCGCCTTCTCGAGGGCGAAGATGTCCTCGACTAGGGTGTCGACGATGGCGGCGAGCTCGGTCTTGAGGCGGGTGATCCCGGCGCCCTCGCCGGCGTCGTTGAGCAGCGCCACGTGCTGCAGGGCCGCGGGCAGGATCAACGTGCGGGCCATCGTGTACGTCGTCTCGGCCTCGATGTTGAGCTTCGACGAGTACTGCTCGACGAAGACCTCGTAGCGCGACTCGAGCTCGCGCTTCGAGAGGACCTTGTACTTCTTGAAGGCATCGATGGTCGACTTGCTGATGATCGCCGGCAGCGCGTCGGGGGTGGTCGGCAGGTTCAGGAGCCCGCGCTTCTCGGCCTCCTTGTGCCAGGCGTCCGAGTAGCCGTCACCGTCGAAGATGATCGCGTTGTCGTCCTCCCACACGGACTTGACGATCGCGGAGACGGCCTTGAAGACGTCGCCCTTGGCCGTCTTGAGCTCCTTCGCGAGCTGCGTGCTGAGTTCGTCGAGGGCCTCGGCGGCGATCGTGTTGAGGACCGTGTTGACGAAGCCGAGCGACATGCTCGAACCGACGGCACGGAACTCGAACCGGTTGCCCGTGAAGGCGAACGGCGAAGTCCGGTTGCGGTCGCCGCCGTCCTTGGGGAGGACGGGGAGGACCTCGGTGCCGAGGCTCAGGAGGCCCTTCTTCAGCGCGGTGCCCTTCCCGGTGGCGACCATCTCGAAGGCGTTCTCGAGCTCCTTGCCGAGGAAGATCGAGATGATCGCCGGGGGCGCCTCGTTCGCGCCGAGGCGGTGGTCCTGGCCGGCGTTGGCGACCGACGCGCGCAGCAGGGCCTGGTGCTTGTTGACCGCCTTGATGACCGCGGCGCAGAAGAACAGGAACTGGGCGTTCGTCTCAGGAGTCTCGCCGGGCTTGAGCAGGTTGACCCCGGTGTCGGTGCCCATCGACCAGTTGTTGTGCTTGCCCGAGCCGTTCAGGCCGGCGAAGGGCTTCTCGTGCAGGAGGCAGACGAGGCCGTAGTTCCGGGCCGTGCTCTGCAGCACCTGCATGGTCAGCTGCTGGTGGTCGGAGGAGATGTTCGAGCTCTCGAACATCGGCGCCAGCTCGTACTGCGCCGGCGCGACCTCGTTGTGGCGGGTCTTGATCGGGATGCCGAGCTTCGTCAGCTCCGCCTCGACCTCCATCATGTAGGCGAGGACGCGCTCCGGGATCGAGCCGAAGTAGTGCTCGTCGAGCTCCTGGCCCTTGGGTGGGTTCGCCCCGAACAGCGTGCGGCCCGTCGTGTAGAGGTCCGGGCGCTCGAAGTAGTACTGCTCGTCGATCAGGAAGTACTCCTGCTCCGGCCCGATCGTGGTGAACACGCGCGCGGCGCTGTGGTCGCCCAGCAGGTTCAGGGCCTTCACGGCGGCGTTGCTGAGCGCGTCCATCGAGCGCAACAGCGGGATCTTGTGGTCGAGCGCCTCGCCCGTCCAGGACACGAACGCCGTCGGGATGCACAGCAGCGCGCCGTTCGGGTTCTCGATGATGAACGCGGGGGACGTCGGGTCCCAGGCGGTGTAGCCGCGGGCCTCGAAGGTCGCGCGCAGGCCGCCGCTCGGGAAGGACGACGCGTCCGGCTCGCCCTGGATGAGCTCCTTGCCGGAGAAGTCGGCGAGCGCCGTGCCGTCGCCGACGGGCTCGAAGAAGCCGTCGTGCTTCTCGGCGGTGAGGTTCGTCAGCGGCTGAAACCAGTGCGTGTAGTGCGTTGCACCCTTCTCCATCGCCCACTCGCGCATGGCCTGCGCGACGGTGTCGGCGAGGGTCGCCTCGAGGGCGCTGCCCGCGGCCAGCGACGCCTGCAGCGCCTTGAACGTGTGCTTGGGCAGACGGGCACGCTGCACGGCGAGCGAGAAGACGTTCTCGCCGAACTCGATGCCGCCGGGGGCGGTGAGGTCGACCGACCCCATGGCGCCGCCGTCGGCGCTCCACTGCGCGGCGTAGACGTTGTGCTGACGGGTCTTGCTCATAGGGGGGTTCAGTTCCTCCGGGAGATGGGGCCAGGGCAACACGGGGCCAACGGTTTCCGGGCCGCGCGCGTCACGAGGACAGCACAGTAGATCGGGTCCTCGACAGGCACCTTATCCCGCTGGCTAAAAGGTCGCCGGTGGCGTTCGACACGCGGTAGGACAGGCCGGAGGGACCCCATCGACCACCTGGCGAAAGCCCCTCGTCGATCTTTCGACACCCGGCTAAAGATGGTTCGGGCGGGGTCCCCGAGTATCTCGGTCGCTACTCGACCCAGGAGGATGTATGCGACGTACAACGGTGGCCCGCGGGCTCGCCCTAGGCCTATTGGCCGCTCTGTTGGTTCCAGCAGTCGCCTCAGCGGACACGCTGGAAGCAGCTGGTGCAGGGAAGTTCGCCGACAGCACCGGCATCAACACCATCTGGGTGATGGTGGCCGCGATGGTCGTCATGCTCATGCAGGTCGGCTTCATGTTCCTCGAGATCGGCTTCTCGCGAGGCAAGAACGCCGGCACGGTGGTCGCCAAGATCCTTGTGAACTTCTCGATCGCCGGGATCATGTTCTGGCTCGTCGGCTACGCGATCGCGTTCGGCGCCGAGACCGACGGCTTCGGTGGCCTCTTCGGCACCACGGGCTTCCTGCTGCGCGACTTCGGGGACCCGAGCGTGGCGTTCCCGGTCCTCGCGGTCGGCGACGTGACGGTGGAGGCGAAGTTCTTCTTCCAGTTCGTCTTCTGCGCCGTCTCGCTGGCGATCGTCTGGGGCACGACGCTCGAGCGCATCAAGTTCGGCGTCTACATCATCTACGGCATCATCTTCGCCGGGCTGATCTACCCGCTCGGCGCCCACTGGGTGTTCGGCGGCGGGTTCCTGCAGACGGGGTACCTGTTCAAGATCTTCACGGACGACTACGCGAAGTTCGGCGTGCAGGACTTCGCCGGCTCGACGGCCGTCCACCTGATCGGCGCCACGGGTGCACTCGCGGCGCTGCTGCTCCTCGGGCCGCGTAAGGGCAAGTACGGCCCCGACGGCAAGCCGCGGGCGATCCCGGGCCACAACATGCCGCTCTTCGGCCTGTCGGTCCTGATCCTGTGGTTCGGCTGGTTCGGCTTCAACGGCGGCACCACGCTGAGCGCGCTCGACGGGCGCTTCCCGGAGGTCATGCTGGTGACGAACCTCGCGGCCGCCTCCGGCGTCCTCGGCGCGGCCCTCGTCTCGTACCTGAAGACCAAGACGCTGGACATCGGCATGGCCGGCAACGGCGCGATCGGCGGCCTGGTCGCCATCACCGCTCCGTCCGGGTACGTCGAGGCCTGGACCGCCCCGATCATCGGCGGCATCGCCGGCGTGATCGTGGTCTACGGCGTGTACGCCATCGACAAGAAGCTGGACGACCCGGTCGGTGCCCTCACCGCCCACGGTCTCTGCGGCATCTGGGGCACGATCTCGTGCGGCATCTTCACCGCACCGCGTCTGGCCCAGTACGCCGAGTTCGGCGATCCTGCGGGCGGGCTCATCTACTCGGGCTCGTTCGTGCAGCTGGCCGGCCAGGTGGTGGCCGTGGTCATCGCCTTCGCGTTCGTGTTCGCGATGAGCTTCGGGACCTTCTGGATCATCAAGAAGACCTACGGGCTCCGCGTCTCGGAGGAAGAGGAGGACGCAGGCCTCGACATCTCCGAGCACGGCATGTACGGGTACCCCGAGCAGTTCATTCCGGCGCCCGAGCTCGTGGGTTACGGTGCGGTTCCCTCGGCTGCCACGGTGGCAGCCCCAATCGCGACCACGAAGGAGGTGCCCGCATGAAGAAGATCGAGGCATACATCCGCCACGAGGCGTTCGAGCCGATCCGGCTCGAGCTCCTCGGGCTGGGGTTCCCCTCGCTGACCATCAGCGAGGTCAAGGGCTCCGGCCGGCAGAAGGGCATCACGGAGCGTTACCGCGGTGCGGAGCTGACCAACTACCTCCGGCCGAAGGTGAAGCTGGAGTGCGTCGTGGCCGACAGCGACGTGCAGACGATCGTGGACACGATCCTCAAGCACGGTCGCACGGGCGCCGTGGGTGACGGGAAGGTCTTCGTCGCCCCGGTCGACGAGGCGTACCGCGTCCGCACCGGGGAGTCGGGCGAGGAGATCCTCCAGGCCCACCCGGACGCAGCCGCGACCGCCTAGCAGCACCCGCATCACCCGCAGCACCCCTGCTTGCGCACGACGAGGACACCACGTCCTCGTCGTGCCGCCAGCACCCCGCACGCAGCACCGAAGAAGCACCCACGCCGGACCCCCTCACCCTCATCTCTCTCTTGTCAGCCGCCCCCCTTCACGACACCGCGAGCAGCGCGCTCCCCGACGGCTTCGTCCAGCGCCTGCGCGGCATCCACCTCCAGATGGTCGAGGCCGTCCTCGGCGGTGACGGGCTGGACCGCGTCGCCCGCCTGGCCGCCGACGCCGCCGGCGCCCCCGTCGCGATCGTCATCCCGCGCCTCGGCGCCGTGGCCGTCGGGCACGCCAACGCCGCCCACCCGGTCCCGACCGAGGACGAGCAGGGCGCGCTGCGCCGCTACGTCGCCGATCGCGTGAAGGACCGGCCCAGCCCCGTCCCGCCCGGCCTCGTCAGCGAGGTCCCGATCGCGTCCGGCGACGAGGTCGTCGGCGCCGTGATCCTGCTGACCGGAGGGACCCCCGGTCCCGAGGCCGGCGAGTACCTGCACCTGGCCGCCGTCGCCTCGCTGACCGAGGTCGCGATCGAGGAGGCCAAGGAGGAGGTCGAGCAGAACCTGCGCGGCTCGTTCCTCGAGGACCTGCGCTCGCGGCCGGACCTCGAGCCGCGGGAGATCGTCCGCCGCGCCGGCCGCCTCGGCTGCGACCTGTCGCGCGGCGCGGTCGTGCTCTGCGCCGAGCTCACCACCGACCGCCCGCGGCACGTCGTCGCGCTGATCGGCGGCGAGTACCCCGGCGCGCTCGCGCAGCACATGGACGACCGCGTCTACGCGATCCTGCCGGCGACCGGCGGGGACGACGCGCCCGAGGCGACGCTCGAGCGCGGCCGCCGCCTGGCCGAGCGCCTGCGCCAGCACGGCACCGTCGGCCTCTCGAGCTTCTACGCCGACCCCGCCGAGTTCTCGCGCGCGGTCCAGGAGGCCGAGCTCGTCCTCGACGTCCTGCGCCAGAGCGACGCCCCGATCGCGCAGGACATCGGGACCGGGACCTACCGGCTCCTGTTCCGCGTGCTGGCCTCCCACCCGGAGGAGGTGCGGTCGTTCTACGAGGACACCGTGGCCCCGATCGTCCGCTACGACGACCAGTACCGGACCGACCTCGTGGGCACGCTCGAGTCCTACCTGGAGCAGAACTGCAACATGAACGCCACCGCGGCGGCGATCTACGCGCACCGCCACACGGTCGCCTACCGGCTCGAGCGCGTGAAGGAGCTCACGCAGCTGGACCCGATGCTCAGCGAGGACCGCGAGCGCCTCGGCCTCGGGCTGAAGGCCTACCGCATCATCGCCCCGCGGCTGCCGAAGTAGCTGCGCAGCCGCTCGCGCTGCGCGCTCGGGTTCGGCGTGCTCTCGGCGCGTGGACGTGCACCGCGGCGGGCGGGCTGTGCGACGATCGGCCGGCTAGCCCACCACTGCAGGAGCGGACGATGGCGCGATGGAACCAGGCCTTTCGGGGCGGACTGAAGGCCGAGCGGTCGGCACGGACCCGGATCACGGAGCTGGGCCAGCGCGACCCGCGGGCGTGGGCCTACCTCGCGTGCGAGGACGACGAGGAGAGCTGCGACGTCTGCCGGGGCGCGGCCAAGGAGCTGAGCCACGTCCCGCTCCGTGACCCGCGGCTGATGATCCTGCTGCGTGGCCACCCCGACTGCACCAGTGCCGAGGGCTGCCGCTGCTCGATCATCGCCGTCGCGGGCGACGAGCCGGGCCCGCCGCCACGCCGTTAGGCGCGGCGGTCAGCTGTCGCCGCGGATGACCTCGCCGGTCTCGGGATCGACGCTGGCCTGGGCCGGCTCCCGGCTGATGTTCACGGTGAAGCTGCCGCCGGCCTTGCTGCCGTCGGCCGGCGTCGCCTTGCCGTCGAGCCCGGGGGAGACCTTGTAGCTGAGCTTCTGCATCCCGGCCTGGATCGCCGTGACCTTCCAGGTGAACGTCTTCGACTGGCCGGGCTCGACCTTGCCGAGCGCCCAGGTGTTGACGAACGCCGTCTCGCCGCCCTCCGGGCCTGCGTCGACGATCCACACCGGACGTGAGGGATCCGCGAGGCCGGGCTGGGTGCTCTTCTTGGCGAACGAGTTCACGGTGACAGCCACGTTGGGCAGCGCCTTGGAGTCCGTGTTCTTGACCTGGATCCGGAGCTCGGTGGGCTCGGCCAGGCTCTGCTTGGCCGGGAACTCCGCCTGCGCCACCTCGAGCGCGAAGCTGCCGCTCGGCTCGTTGGCGTCCTGGCGCTCACCGCCGCCGCAGCCGACGGCGAACGCGGCGAGCGGCAGCAGGCACGCGATGGTTGTCCCTCTCATGACTCTCATCCCGGGCGCGAACCTACCAGGAGCGTCGCCGGCCCGTGACGCGTCGGGCCGCGGGGAGCGCCCCTGGACGAATGATCTACTTGTTCCTGGCGTGTTGCCCGGCACCGGGGACGGCCGGTCTCCCCCTTAAGAGGCACGCATGTACCGCTTAGGTTTTGCAGCGACCTGACGCGTGACATATGGTGTGCCCCGAGGAGCAGTCACCGATGTGGGTGGTGCACGAGAGAGCAGGGTCCCTGAGGAGGGGTGTCGTTGGTCAAGTCCGTCGCCGATCGAGCGTTTCTGCCTACGAAGGGCGTGCTCGAAGAGGTCGGGGACATGATGATCCTGACGGGGAAGACCATCGTGTCTGCCCTGCGTCCGCCGTACCCGTACGGCGGTGAGTTCGTCTCCCAGTTCCTGTTCGCGCTGCGCCTTTGCTGGTTCCCGCTGCTCGTGTCGACGGTCGCGTTCGGCTACGGCGCGCCCGGGCTGCAGGCGGCGAACTTCCTCGTGCTGTTCGGTGCGCTCGACCGGCTGGGCGGGTTCTTCGTGCTCGCGTCGATCCGAGAGTTCGCACCGTTCGTGGTGGCGATCGTGCTGGCCGGCGTGGCCGGGACGGCGATCACCGCGGACCTCGGTGCCCGCAAGATCCGCGAGGAGCTCGACGCCCTCCAGGTCCTCGGCGTGGACCCCGTCAAGAACCTCGTCGTGCCACGTTTCCTGGCGCTGATGGTCGTCACCGGCCTGTTCGACGTCTACGCGCTGCTGTTCGGCATCTTCGGCGGGATCCTCGCCACGCTGGTCAACGGTGCCCCGCTCGGCCCGTTCTGGGCGACGTTCTTCACGAACGCGTCGGTGACCGACCTCTGGGGCTCGCTCGTGAAGTGCACCTTGTTCGGGGCGATCATCGCGATCGTCTGTTGTTACAAGGGCATGACTGCGTCCGGTGGTGCCGCGGGGGTGGGCCGTGCGGTCAACCAGGCCGTCGTGATCGCGTTCCTCGGCGTCTTCGCGTTCAACTACGTCTTCACGCAGACGCTGCTCGCAACCCATCCTGAGATCACGGTGATCAAGTAGTGGGGTGGCTCGCGGTACCCAAGGACTGGCTCGGCTCCTTCGGGGAGATCGCCAAGTTCTGCGGGAAGATCATGGGCCAGGTCTACGGCCTGCGCGTCTTCCGGTTCTTCGGCGAGGCGCTGCGGCAGTGCGGCATCCTGATCCTCTCCAGCACCCTGGTGATCTGGGGGCTGGTCTTCATCATCGGCCTGCAGTGCGGCATCGAGGGCGCGTACTTCAACCGCTCCGTCGGCGCCCCCGCCTACGCCGGCGTCTTCGCCGCGTGGTGCGACCTGCGCGAGCTCGTCCCCTACGCGTTCGGGTACATGATGGCCGCGAAGGTCGGCACCGGCATCGTCGCCGAGCTCGGCTCGATGCGGATCAGCGACGAGATCGACGCCCTGGAAGTGATGGGCATCAACTCCGTCGTCTTCCTCTGCGCCACCCGCCTGCTGGCCGCGTGGCTGGTGCTGCCGTTCATGTACATCGCCGCGATCGGCGCCGGCTTCTTCGCCAGCTACCTGGCGGTGGTGCAGCAGATCGGCGAGGTCTCCTCCGGGGGGTTCTTCCTGATCTTCTGGATGTTCCAGAACCCGCCGGACCTGTTGTTCAGCGTGATCAAGGCCATGGTCATGGCCACCGGGATCGTGCTTGTCGGCTGCTACTACGGCTACAACGCCAGTGGCGGCCCCGTCGGAGTGGGCACCGCAACCGCGAAGTCCATGGTCCTGAACATCGTGTTCGTACATCTGGTAGGGATGCTCGGAACACAGCTCTTCTGGGGAGCGAATCCCCGCGCCCCAATCGGAGGATGAAATGCCACGTATTCCGCGTGTAGGCCGAGGCAACAAGAACAAGGACGAGGCCGCAGAGCCCGTCAAGCCGTGGTCCACTGCGACGCCGCCCGGGTCCGAGCCGCGGTCCGAGAGCCCCGCTCAGCCTGATCCGAACGAGGCGACCTCGCGGCCCGCGCCGTCGATCTTCAACGACGAGCCCGCGAGCGAGGAGCCCACGATCGTGCACCCGGTCGGGCCGAGCACCCCCCGCCCCGAGCCCGTCGCGGCCGCTCCCGAGCCCGCGGCAGCGCCGACCTGGGACGAGGAGCCCGCGTGGGAGGAGCCCGCTGCGGCCGAGCCCGAGGAGAAGTCCAAGCGCGAGCCGATCGTCGCCCCCGGCTTCGCGGTGATGAGCAAGGGCAAGGACAAGGACCAGGAGGCCAAGAGCCCGCGCGTCTCCGTCGTGAACGAGCAGCCCCCGCCGTCCGGGGACGAGTACGAGTGGCACACCGGCCTGGTGCGCCCGCACGGCATGCCGGACGCGGTCGAGTTCATCGACGTGCACAAGGCCTTCGGCCGCAACAAGATCCTGCGTGGCCTGAACATGGGCCTGCCCGAGGGCAAGATCTCGATGATCCTCGGCCCGTCGGGTACGGGTAAGTCGGTCTGCATCAAGCACATGGTCGGCCTGCTGTATCCCGATCAGGGCGATGTGTTGGTGCACGGTGAGTCGGTGCCGAACATGCCCGACGACGATCTGTTCGAGATGCGCAAGAAGTTCGGCGTGCTGTTCCAGGACGGTGCGCTGTTCGGGTCGATGAACGTGTTCGACAACGTCGCGTTCCCGCTGCGCCAGCACACCGACAAGGCGGAGGAGGAGATCATCGCCACCGTCACGTCGCGGCTTGACGAGGTCGGTCTCGGGTTCGCGGGGGACAAGTTCCCCAACGAGCTGTCGGGCGGGATGCGCAAGCGCGCGGGGTTCGCCCGCGCCCTCGTGCTGGATCCGGACATCGTCCTCTTCGACGAGCCCGACTCGGGTCTTGACCCGGTCCGCACGGCACTGCTGGGCGAGCTGATCCAGGAGATCCACGAGGAGGTCATGGAGCAGCGTCAGGCCAACGGCGGCCCGCTGCCGGCGTTCACGCTGATCACGCACGACATCATGACCGCGCGCCGTGTGGCCGAGCACATCTCGGTACTGTGGAAGGGCCGCATCGTGGAGTCCGGCCCGGCGGAGGAGCTGTTCAACTCCGACAACGCGTTCGTTCGGCAGTTCCTCTCCGGGGAGTCGCAGGGCCCGCTCGGCATGGAGTAGCCGCCCTCGCGGCGACACACCCGCGGCGGGGGGCAGGGCCTTCGCCGCGGTGCAGGACCAGCTGCACCCGGCGTCACCGGGCGGCAGGTCGTCAGGATGACGACCTAAAGTTCAGCTTAACCGCACGCCAACGTTCATCCGGCACACTCCGCACGGTCGCGGCACGCCGACCCCACCTTGACCTTCCCCACCCTCTTCACAGCTCACGACCGACTGCCTAAGGCGGTCCGATGACTCCTGTCCGCCTGTTCGCCGGTGGCGCGCTCGTGCTGGCCGTGGTCGTCGTCGGCGTCCTGATGCTCAGCGGCGGCGGCATCACCCGCTACGACCTGACGTTCCCGAACGCCGGTCAGCTGGTCACGGGGGACGACGTCCAGATCGGCGGTCGCCGGGTGGGCAACGTCAAGGAGATCACGCTCACGGACGACAACCAGGCGAAGATCGAGATCGAGCTGGAGGACGACTTCGCCCCGCTGCACCGGGGGACCACCGCGATCGTGCGCGCCACGTCGCTTTCCGGGATCGCGAACCGCTACATCGCGCTGACGCCGGGTCCCGACAACGCCCCGGTGCTCGCGGACGGCGCGACGCTCGAGGCGGGGGCCACCACCGCACCGGTCGACCTCGACCAGCTGTTCAACACGCTCGACAAGCCGACGCGCAAGGCGCTCGACGACGTCATCCAGGGCTCGGCGGTCTGGTACGACGGCGCCGGCAAGGACGCCAACAAGGGCTCGCGGTACTTCAGCCCGGCCCTCTCGACGTCCTCACGGCTGCTGAACGAGCTGACGTCCGACCAGCAGGCGTTCACCGACTTCGTCGTGAGCTCCTCGAAGGTCGTCACGGCGCTCGCCGCGCGGCGCGCCACGCTGACCAGCCTCGTCACGAACGCGAACGCGACCACAAGCGCCGTCGCCTCCGAGAACACCGGCCTCGACCAGTCGCTCGCGGTGCTGCCCAGCACGCTGCGGCGAGCCAACACCACGTTCGCGGGCCTGCGGGCGACGCTCGACGACCTCGACCCGCTGGTCGCGGAGTCCAAGCCCGCCACGAAGGACCTCGCGCCCTTCTTCCGCCGGCTGCGGCCGCTGGTCGCCGAGGCGCGGCCCACGATCAGCGACCTGCGCCAGGTGATCCGCCGGCCGGGCGCGAACAACGACCTGCTCGAGCTGCTGCGCAAGGCGCCGCGGCTGCAGCGCATCGCACAGCCGACGTTCAGGAACAGCATCGCCGCGCTCCAGAGGAGCACGCCCGTCCTGTCGTTCATCCGGCCGTACACGCCGGACCTCGTCGGCTGGCTGCGGGACTTCGGGCAGACGACGGCCAACTACGACGCCAACGGCCACTACGCGCGGATCCAGCCGATCTTCAACGCGTTCAACGTGAACAACCAGGTCCTCGTGCCCAAGGGCGACGCGGCCCGGGCGCTCGGCTCGGTCACGAACCAGTTCCAGCGCTGCCCCGACGCGGCGAGCCAGACCCCGGCCGACCAGACCACGCCGTTCCGCGACGCGGACGGCAAGCTGGACTGCGACCCGACCCAGGTGCTCCCCGGCCCATGAGGCGCATCCTCGCCATCGCGTGCGTCGCCGCGGCGGCCGTCGCGCTGCTCACCCTCGGTACGGGGGCGGGCGACTCCTCCGACGGCTACAAGGTCCGCGCGATCTTCCACAACGCCTTCTCCGTGATCCCGGGCGAGGACGTGAAGATCGCCGGCGTCAAGGTCGGCAAGATCTCGAAGCTCGACATCACGCAGGACCAGAAGGCCGTGGTCGTGCTGGACATCACCGAGCCCGGGTTCCAGGACTTCCGCAGGGACGCGGAGTGCACGATCCGCCCGCAGTCGCTGATCGGCGAGAAGTTCGTCGAGTGCACGCCCACGCAGCCGCGGGTCACCGGTGCCGCGGAGTCCCCGAAGCTCACGCCGATCCCCTCCGGCGAAGGCGAGGGCGAGTACCTGCTCCCGGCCAGCCAGAACTCCCGCCCGGTCGACATCGACCTGGTCGGGAACATCACCCGCCTGCCGTACCGCCAGCGCCTGGCGATCATCATCAACGAGTTCGGGACCGGTCTCGCCGGACGCGGCAACGATCTGCAGCAGGTCATCCGCAGCGCCGACCCGGGACTGCGTCAGACCGACCGCGTCCTGAAGATCCTCGCCTCGCAGGACCAGGTCCTGGCCGACCTCGCCCGCGACTCCGACATCGCGCTGGCCCCCATCGCCCGCGAGCGCGACAAGGTCGCCGACTTCGTGACGCAGGCCGCCGACGTCGCGGAGGCGACCGCCGAGCGCCGTCCCGACCTCGAGAAGAACATCCAGCGCCTGCCGTCGCTGCTGCGCGAGCTGCGCCCCACGATGGTCCGCCTCGGCGGCCTCGCGGACCAGGCGCAACCGGTGCTCAGCGACCTGCGGACCGAGGCGCCCAGCATCAACCGCCTGATCACGCAGCTGGGTCCGTTCTCGCGGTCGGCGACGACGTCGCTGGTGTCCCTGGGCGATGCCTCCGTCCCGGGCCGCGAGGCGCTCGTCAGGAGCCGCGGGATCGTGAACGACCTGCGGACGTTCGCGGCTACGAGCAAGCCGCTGTCGAAGGACCTCAAGGAGCTGACCGAGAGCATCCGCGACACCGGCGGCATCGAGCGCTTCCTGGACTACGTCTTCTACCAAGTGGCCGCCATCAACGGCTTCGACGCCAACGGCCACTATCTGCGTGCGCAGCTGCTCGTGAACATCTGCTCGCTCTACGCCGTCAAGCCGGACGCCTCGTGCGCGTCGAAGTTCGCGCCGCCCGAGAGCTCGCAGCGCAGCGCGCGGGCCGCGCTGGACAGCAGCCGGACCGAAGGCCGCACCCCGGCCCTGGCCCGTAGCGAGGCGGTCCTGCGCGGGATGAGCCCCGAGGAGGCGCTCGGGAAGACCCCCGTCGCGGACACGGCGAACGCCGGCTCCGGCGGGGAGACCGCGGCCGATGCGCCCGCGCTGGCCCTGCCCTCGCAGGTGCTGCCCGGCGGCGGCGACGAGCCGGCCGCGCCCGCGCCGAACCCCAGCCCCGCCGCGAACGGCAGCGCGTCCGACGCGCCCGCCCGCACCCCGTCCCAGAACGCCACGGCGGCGCTCCTGGACTACCTGCTCGGGGGCGGGCCATGAGGCGCCGCAGCAGCTCCTCCATCGCGGCCAACCCCGTGCTCATCGGCGCGGCGACGGTCCTCGTCATCACGGTGGCGGTCTTCCTCGCGTACAACGCGAACAGCGGCCTGCCGTTCGTCCCGACCTACTCGCTCAAGGCCGACGTCCCGAACGCGGCGAACCTCGTGCGCGGCAACGAGGTCCGGGTCGGCGGCGCGCGGGTCGGCGTGGTCGAGACGATCGAGCCGGTCAACCACGCCGACGGCTCCGTGACGGCACGGCTCGGACTGAAGCTCGACACCACGATCAAGCCGCTCCCGAAGGACTCGACGATCCTGATCCGGTCGAAGTCGGCCCTCGGGCTGAAGTACGTCGAGATCACGAAGGGCACGTCGGCCGAGAGCTACGCGGACGGCGGCACCGTCGCGCTCGGGCAGTCGCGCCCGGAGCAGGTGGAGTTCGACGAGGTGCTATCGACCTTCGACCAGCCGACCCGCGAGGCCGCGCGGTCGAACCTGAACGAGTTCGGCAACGCGCTCACCGGTCGCGGCGCCTCGCTCGGACGCGCCCTCGAGAGCCTGAACCCGGCGCTGCGCAACCTCGCCCCCGTGATGCGCAACCTCGCGCTGCCGCAGACCCGGCTCGCCCGGCTCTTCCAGGCGCTCGGGCGGATCTCCGCCGAGACCGCGCCGGTCGCCGAGACGCAGGCGTCGCTGTTCGT
The DNA here is from genome assembly GCF_040581415.1 of Paraconexibacter sp. AEG42_29. NCBI lineage: Bacteria > Bacillati > Actinomycetota > Thermoleophilia > Solirubrobacterales > Paraconexibacteraceae > Paraconexibacter > Paraconexibacter sp. AEG42_29. Next base: position 1,563,666 of record NZ_CP114014.1, read on the forward strand.
GAACCTCGACACGACCTTCCGTGCGCTCGCGAAGGTCGCCCGCCCGTTCATCCAGGACGCGATCACCGCGGGCGTCCCCGCGCAGGACGCCGCGATCGCGGGCCTGCCGGTGCAGCGGCCGTTCCTGCAGAACAGCGAGCGGCTGTTCGCCGAGCTGCGGCCCGGCGTCCGCGCGCTGCGCACCGCCGCCCCGATCCTGACCGACGCCTTCGTCGTCGGCACCGGCACGCTGCGGCGCTCCGTCGCGCTGAACCGGCGGCTGAAGCCGACGTTCCAGGCGCTGCAGCGCTTCGCGACCGACCCGCTCGTCGCGCTCGGCGTCGACGACCTGTCGAACACCGCGCGGATCCTGGCCCCGCCGGTCGCCTACCTCAAGCCGGCGCAGACGGTCTGCAACTACGTCTCGCTGTGGTTCCGCAACGTCTCGAGCCTGCTGTCCGTGGGCGACCGGAACGGCACCGGCCAGCGCTTCATCATCATCGCCACGCCGCAGGGCCCGAACGGCGAGGGCGCGTTCTCGAGCGCACCGGCCGACGGCCCGACGATGGACAACTACCTGCACGCCAACAGCTACCCGAACGTGGGCTCGCCCGGCCAGACGCAGGAGTGCGAGGCCGCGAACGAGCCGTACGCGGCGGGCAAGCAGGTCATCGGCAACGTCCCGGGCAACCAGGGCACGTCCACCGAGAAGACGACGATCGACCGGAGCCGCTGATGAGCTCCGCCGCCCAGCCGACCCGCCGTCAGACGGCCAAGCGCCGCCGCCGTGAACGCGGCGGGTTCAGCCCCGTCGCCGTCGGGGCGATCGTGCTCGTCATCGCCGTGATCGGCACCTACCTCGGCTTCACGAAGGACATCCCGTTCACGCAGGGCTACCGCGTCAAGGCGGTCTTCGCGCAGGCCAACTCGATCCGCCTGAACTCGCCGGTGCGCATCGCCGGCGTGAACGTCGGCAAGGTCAAGCAGGTCGAGCGCCAGCCCGGGACGACGGCCGCGATCGTGACGCTCGAGCTGCAGGACAAGGGCCTTCCGCTGCACGAGGACGCGACGCTGAAGATCCGGCCGCGGATCTTCCTTGAGGGCAACTTCTTCGTCGACCTCAAGCCCGGCACCCCGGGGTCGCCGACCATCTCCTCCGGGGACACGATCCCGCTGACGCAGACCGCCACGCCGGTCCAGCTCGACCAGGTGCTGACGGCGCTCCAGGCCGACTCGCGCGACGATCTGCAGGCCGCGCTGAAGGGCTTCGGCGACGGGCTCACCGTCAAGCCGACCCCCGCCGAGGACGCCGTCCAGGACCCGGCGGTCAGCGGCGAGACGGCGGCGCAGTCGCTGAACGACGCGCTGCGCACGGGCGGCGACGCGCTGAAGAACCTGTCGATCGTCAACCAGGCCACGCTCGGGCAGCGGCCCGACGATCTCTCGCGGCTGATCAAGGGCCTCGGGACAGTGGCGACGGCGCTCGACCGCGACGAGAGCGCGCTGCAGGGCTTCGTCACGAACTTCAACACCACGGTCACGGCGTTCGCGTCCGAGTCGGGCTCGCTGCGGTCGACCATCCGGCAGCTCGCGCCGACGCTGCGCACCACCAACAGTGCGCTCACCAGCCTGAACGCCGCGTTCCCGAACACCCGCGCGTTCGCCCGGGAGATCCGTCCCGGCGTCCGCGAGACCCCTGCGACGATCAAGGCCGCGTTCCCCTGGATCGCCACCACGCGCGGGCTGCTGAAGCAGTCCGAGCTGCGCGGCCTGGCCCAGGACCTGCGCCCGACGACGGCGAACCTCTCGCGGGTCGTCGACACCACCATCGGGCTGCTGCCGCAGCTGGACCTTGTCGCCCAGTGCGCGACGAAGGTCATCCTGCCGACCGGCGACATCCGCATCAACGACGGCTCGCTGTCGGTCCCGGCCGAGAACTACAAGGAGTTCTGGTACGCGATGGTCGGCCTCGCGGGCGAGGCCGCGAACTTCGACGGCAACGGCCCGTACGTGCGCTTCGCGGTCGGCGGCGGCGACCAGACGATCTCCACCGGGAAGGTCGGCGGCGCGCTCGGCGACGCGTTCTTCGGGAAGGCGTCGACGAAGCCGATCGGCACGCGGCCGGCGTTCCCCGGCGCGCGCCCGCCGTACAACCCGGACGCCCCGTGCAAGGACCAGTCCATCCCGGACCTGGACTCCGCGAAGGTCGGCCCCGCGGACGGCGGCGGCTCGACGCAGGCGGCGACATCGGCGATCGCGCGTGAGGCGGCGGCGCGTGCGTCCACGGGCTCCGCGTCCGGGTCGGGGTCCACGACGTCCGCCGGCGCGACGGCCCCCAAGCCGCGGGCCGGCAGCGGCGCGTCGCTCGCGACCGAGATCGCCGCGCGCCTGAACCCCTTCCGCCAGGCCACGACCGCGAAGGCGAAGCCGTGAAGCGCGCCATCCGCGAGTACGCCCCGTACTTCGGCGCGATCCTGGGCCTGGCCCTGATCGCGACCGTGGTCGGCGGCTACATCCTGGCCCACCAGCGCTTCTACCTCCCGAGCTGGGTGCCGATCGGCGGCTCGGACTTCGTCGACTACAAGGCGACGCTCCCGACCGCGCAGTCCATCACTCCGGGCCAGGGGCAGACCGTGAACATCGCGGGCGTCCCGGTGGGGGAGATCTCCAAGGTCGACCTGGTCGACGGCCGCGCCGTCGTCACGATGAAGATCCGCAAGAAGTACACGCCCGTGTACAACGACGCGACGGTCCTCGTCCGGCCGAAGACCGGCCTCAACGACATGATCCTGCAGCTGTCGCCGGGCACCCGCACCAGCGGCGAGCTCGCCCACGACGGCAAGGCCTCGATCCCCGTCTCGCAGACGCTCGAGAACGTCAACCTCGACGAGCTGCTCGCGTCGCTGGACGGCGACACCCGGCAGTTCCTGCAGCTGCTCGTCGGCGGGGCGGGCGAGGGCCTGCGCGGGCAGGGCCGGCAGCTGTCGGCGACGCTGAAGCGTTTCGAGCCCACCAGCCGCGACGTCCTGAAGATCACGCGCAAGCTCGCGACCCGCCGCAAGAGCATCTCGCGGGTCGTGCACAACTTCCGGCTGCTGTCGGAGTCGCTGGCCGGCAAGGACCGTGACCTGACGCGCCTGATCGGTGCCTCGAACGAGGTCTTCGCCGGGTTCGCCGCCCAGGACTCGCGCCTGCGCGGGGCCCTGCGCGAGCTGCCGCCGACCCTCCAGGCGACCACCGTCGGCCTGGGCAAGACGGACAGGCTCGCCAAGACGCTCGGCCCGACGCTCGGCCAGCTGCGGCCCGCGGCGCGCGCCCTGGGGCCGGCGCTGAAGGCGACGCGCCCGTTCCTGACGAAGACCGAGCCGGTCATCCGCACGCAGCTGCGCCCGTTCGCCCGCGACGCGCGGCCGACGATCCGCGCGCTGCGCCCGGCGGCCCGCGACCTGGCGGCGGTCACTCCGAACCTCACGGCGTCGTTCAAGGTCGTCAACTACCTGCTGAACGAGCTCGCCTACGACAAGGCCGGCGACAACCACGAGAGCTACCTCTTCTGGCTCTCCTGGGCCAACCACCTCGGCAACACCGTGTTCGGCAACGGCGACGCCCACGGCGTGACCCGCCGCGGCCTGCTCGTCGTCAGCTGCGCCGGCCTGTCGACGCTCGACCAGCTGAAGAAGGTCAACGACCAGCTCGGGCTGCTGGTCGGCCTCCTGAACCCCGTCCAGTCCTCGGCGGTCTGCCCCCAGACCAGCCAGCCGGGCAACGGAGCCACCAAGTAGATGAACAAGCAGCCGCCGACAGTCGGACGCGTGATGGTGATGGTCGGCTTTGCGCTGTCCTGCTTCGGCCTGCTCCTGTTCCTGTGGGTCACCTTCGGCGGCGCCGTCCCGCTGCAGCCGAAGGGCTACCGCTTCCAGACGTCGTTCGGCGAGGCCACGCAGCTGGCCAAGGAGGCCGACGTCCGCGTGTCCGGCGTCTCGGTCGGCAAGGTCAAGACCATCGAGCCGGACAAGACCAACGGCCGGGCACGGACGCTGATCGAGATCAAGCCTCGCTACGCGCCGATCGCCAAGGACACCCGGGCGATCCTGCGACAGAAGACGCTGCTCGGCGAGACCTACGTCGAGCTGACGCCGGGCGACGGCGCGAAGGCGGGCTGGGTCGCCGACGGCGGGACGCTCCCCGACGGCCAGATCGCGCCGACCGTCGAGCTCGACGAGATCTTCCGGGCGTTCGACCCGAAGACGCGCGCCGCGTTCCAGAGCTGGATGGAGCAGCTCGCGATCGGGACGAAGGGCCGCGGCCGCGACATCAACGAGGCCCTCGGCAACCTCGCGCCGTTCGCCGACGACGCCAACACCCTGCTCGAGCTCCTGGACACCCAGAGCGCCGCCGTCCGGCGCCTGGTGCGCAACACCGGGACCGTGGTCGGCGCGCTGTCCGAGCGCGAGGGCCAGCTGTCGTCGCTCATCACGACGTCCAACGCGGTCTTCGGGACGACGGCCAGGCGCAACCGGGAGCTGCAGGACACGTTCGTCGCGCTGCCGACGTTCGCGAAGGAGGCGAAGGCGACGATCGAGCGCCTGACCACCTTCGCTCGGGAGACGAACCCGCTGATCACCCAGCTGCGACCCGCCGCGCGGGAGATCTCCCCGACCCTGATCGACACGTCCGCCCTGGCGCCGGACCTGAAGGCGCTCTTCCGCGACATCGACCCGCTCATCACGACGTCGAAGACCGGGCTGCCCGCGACCGAGAAGTTCCTCGACCAGCTGCGCCCGGTCTTGGGCGAGCTCGACCCGACCCTCCGCCAGCTGAACCCGATCCTCGGCTTCCTCGGGCTCTACAAGGACGAGCTGAACTCGTTCTTCGCCAACACCGTGGCCGCCACGCAGGCGACGAACCAGGCGCCCGGCGAGGCCAAGCCCGTCCACTACCTGCGCACGACGAACCCGATCAACCTCGAGAACCTCGCGGTCTACGCCAACCGCCTCGGCAGCAACCGGACCAACGCGTTCGCGCTGCCCGGCATGTTCCGCAAGCTCAAGGACGGCCTGGAGACGTACGAGGACCGCCAGTGTGGCCGCGGCACGCTGCCGAGCCTGGGGCCCGTCAGCGCGATCGCGAACCTGCTCGGTGGCGCGTCGCTCGCCAAGCAGCTCGAGACGGTGGTCGGGGGTGTCGGGGCAGGCGTGACCACGCCGGCGCCGAAGTGCATCAAGCAGGGCAAGTTCACCGTGAACGGAAAGACCTCGACGTTCCCGCAGGTCACCGCCAGCGGCGGCGCCGTGGCGCGGACGGCACGCGGCCGCGGGAAGTGACCGGCCGCCGGGCCGGGCCGGGCGCCGCTGCCGCGGCGCGTCGGGCGTCCGGACTAGGCTCTGTCCCGTGCTGACCCGCGTCCTCGGCGCCATCATGTCCCTGGCGGCGCATCGGCCCCGCCAGGTCGCCGGCATCGTGATGGTGCTCGCCCTGGCCGGGACGGTCGCGGCGCTGGGCCTACGCCCGACGTCCGCGGACGACACGTTCATCTCGCGGTCGAGCCCGATCTTCAAGGCCTCGCAGGCCTACCACGAGCGCTTCGGCGAGGACGCGGTCTACGTCCTCATCAGGGAGAAGGTCAGCGACCTCGCGCTCACGAACGACCTGCAGGTCGTCATCGGCCTCGAGGGCTGCCTGGCCGGCAACGCCCCCGCCAAGGCGAAGATCCCCGGGGGCGCGAAGGGACCGTGTGGCCGTCTGCGCCGGACGAAGCCCGCGAAGGTCGTCTTCGGCCCGGGGACGTTCGTCAACACCGCGGTCGGCGGGATCCAGGACCAGGTGCAGCAGCAGCTGCAGACCGCGACCGCGCAGGGGCAGGCGGCCGGCGAGCAGGCGCGCAAGGCGGCGGCGGCGAAGGGCTTCTCCGCCGCCGACCAGGAGAAGGTCGCGAAGCAGGCATCCGAGACCGTGGTCGGCCAGTTCTACGCGGAGGCGCTGAAGCTCGCCTCCGACTACGGCCTCGACCCCACGCAGCTGAACGGGCCGGCGCTGATCGCCAAGCTCGTCTTCGACGACACCAAGCCGGCGGGCACCCCGAAGGCGCGCTTCGCGTACATCTTCCCGACGAAGGACTCCGCGCTCATCCAGGTCCGGATGAAGCCGGGCCTCAGCGAGCAGCAGCGCAAGACCGCGATCGCCGACATCCGCGCGGCGGTCCGGATGTCCGAATGGAAGCTGGCGGGCGGCGGCGGCAGCTACGTCGTCACGGGTGCTCCCGTGATCGTGAGCGACCTGACCACCTCGATCACCCGCTCGATCGAGCTGCTGCTGATCGCCGCGCTGCTGGTGATGGCGCTCACGCTGCTGGTCGTCTACAAGGCGCGGCTGCGGCTCGCGCCGCTCCTGGTCGCGCTCGCTGCCACGGGCATCACGTTCGGCCTGCTGCGGGTCAGCGGCGCGCGCCTGACGATGGCGTCGATCGCGGTCCTGCCCGTCCTGATCGGCCTCGCCGTCGACTACGCCATCCAGCTGCAGTCGCGCCTGCAGGAGGAGCTGGACGCCGCGGGCGACCGCGACCTGCCCGCCGCCGTCGGCCGTGTCGTGAAGACGGGTGCGCCGACCGTGACCACCGCGGCCATCGCCACGGCGGCCGGCTTCCTGGTGCTGCTGCTGAGCCCGGTGCCGATGGTCCGCGGGTTCGGCGGGCTGCTGGTCGCCGGCATCGCCGTCGCGCTCCTCTGCGCCCTGACCCTCGGGACGGCGCTGCAGGCCCTGCTTCCGCCGCCCCCCGCGGTGAGCACCCGCAAGCCGGGCGCCGTGGGTCCGCTGCGCGCCTCCTGGAACGGCGCGCGGGACATCCTGACCGGCAACCCGCTCACGCGCCTGGCCCGCCGCACCGGCGGCGCCGTCGGCCGCCTGGTCCGCCGCAGCGGCGCGGGCGCCGTCGGGCTCGCGATGCGCCGGCCGCGCCGCGTCCTCGGCGTCGCCGCGGCGATCGCGATCCTGGGGTGGGGGCTGGACACGGCGGCCACCGTCGAGTCGGACGTGCAGAAGCTCGTGCCACAGGACCTGCCCGCACTGCGCGACCTGAACCAGCTGGAGAAGTCCACCGGCGTCGGCGGGGAGATCGACGTCCTCGCCACGAGCGACCGCCTGACGGACCCGGAGGTGCTCCAGTGGATGGCCGACTACCAGCAGCGCCTCGTGAAGGCCTACGGCTACACAAGCGACCGCGGCTGCGGCAAGGCGCAGCTGTGCCCGGCGTTCTCGCTGCCCGACCTGTTCCGCTCCGGCCTGAAGGGTCAGACGCGCGAGAGCGTCGAGACCCTGCTGGACGCGGTCCCCGCCTACTTCTCGCAGGGCGTGCTGACCGCCGACCGCAAGACCGCCACGCTCGCCTTCGGCATCAAGCTGATGTCCCTCGAGCGCCAGCAGCAGGTGATCGACCGGATGCGCAAGGAGCTCGACCCGCCGGCCGGCGTGAAGGTCCAGCTGGCCGGCCTCCCGGTCCTGGCCGCGCAGGCGAACGCCGACGTCTCCTCGCCGTGGCGGCGGGTGGTGGCGCTGATCGCCGGTCTGCTGATGGTCGCGCTCGTGCTGCTCGTCGCGCTCCGCTCCGCGCGACGCGCGCTGGTGCCGCTCATCCCGATCGCGCTGGCGACGGGATGGTCCGCCCTGCTCCTGTCGCTGTCCGGGATCCCGCTGAACCCGATGTCCGTGACCCTCGGCGCGCTCGTGATCGCGATCTCGACGGAGTTCAGCGTCCTGCTCGCCGAGCGCTACCGCTCCGAGCGCATCCGCGGCCTCGGCGTGGAAGCCGCGCTGCGCCGCGCGTACGCGTCCACGGGCGCCGCCGTCCTTGCGTCCGGCATCACGGCGATCGCGGGCTTCGCGGTCCTCGTCCTGTCCGACATCCGCATGCTGCGCGACTTCGGCGCCGTGACCGTGATCGACCTGACGGTGTCGCTGCTCGGGGTTCTCGTCGTGCTGCCTGCCGTGCTGGTGCTGACCGAGCGCCGCGCCGCGCGGTCGTCTGCGCCGGGTCGCGACGCGCCACCGCCGGCGACGCGACGCCGCCCGCGCGCAGAGCGCGTCGCCGACCAGGTCGCCGCCGGGTGAGCCCCGACGGCCCGGACACCCCGCCGCCCGAGGACGACGGCCCGCTCGGGTTCGGCGGCGACGCCACGCCGAAGGACCGCTACGCCCACCGCCGGGATCCCGACCTGGCGGCCTACGGCATCGGCCCGGACGCGTCCGGCGACCGGCCGCCGCCGGCGCGCCTGCCGGTCGGCACGAGCCGCTACACCTGGTTCGTCGGGGTGGTCGCGGTCCTCGTCATCGCCTACGTCTCGGTGAACTCGATCACGACGAAGGGCCCGGGGTCGCGGGGCATCGTCGTGGGGATCACCGCGCCGCCGTTCGCCGCGCCGCTCGCGACCGGCGACCTGGACGGCGACGTCAACGTGGCCCGCGAGGCTGAGCAGGAGGACGCCGGCCGCGTCCCCGCCTGCTCGATCCACCGCGAGGGCGTGCTGAACATCTGCGACCTCTACGCGGAGAAGCCGGTCGTGCTGGCGTTCTTCGCGACGCGCGGTGACCCGTGCTCCAAGCAGCTCGACACGATCGAGCGCATCGCGCGCACGCGCGACGACGTCACGTTCGCCGGCATCGCGATCAAGTCCGGCCAGGACAAGGTGCGGGGCATCGTCCGCGACCGCGGCTGGACGTTCCCGGTCGCCTACGACCGCGACGGCGTTCTGTCGACCCTCTACAACGTCGTCATCTGCCCGGAGATGACGTTCATCGCCAAGGGCGGGCGCGTCGTCGGGACGAGCTTCGGCGACAAGAGCGCGGCCGACCTCAAGCCGCGGCTCGACGCCCTCGCCGCGGGTCGGCCGCTCCCCGACGAGACGTGAGCGCCGAAGGACTCGCCCAGGGGCTCGGTCGGCGAGGGCCACATGGCTGACGACCCGGTCGTCGAGGAGGGCTGGGTCGATCATGCGGTCGCCGCCGAGTTCCCCGGGCTGCGGCTGCGCTGGATGGACCGTCCGGCCCCGGCCTCGCGCGGGCGTGCGTCACCCGAAGGGCTCCGGATGCAGCTGCGGCGGCTCTCGGGACGCTTCAGCGGTGCCAAGGCGGTGGCACTCCGGCGGGAGCCGATCCCGCACGCCTACCGCGTCTTCTTCCGGTCGATCGGGCTGGACCCCGACACGACGCGCACCCCGATCGAGGCGCTCGCGCTCGACCGCCTGTTCGACGGCGGCTTCGTCTCGCGCGGGCACCTGGAGGACGCGCTGGCCGTCGCGCTGATCGAGACCTGCGTGGGGTTGTGGGCCGTCGACGCGGGCCGGCTGGACGGGCCGCTCGGCATCCGGCTCGCGCGTGACGGCGAACGGCTCGGGACGGGGGAGCACGCCGACGAGCTGCCGGGCGGGCGGCTCGTCGTGGCGGACGCCGGGGCGCCGGTCGCCGTGCTCTTCGGGGACGTCGCAGCGCGCATGCGGCCGTCAGCATCCACACGGACCCTGCGCGTGTTCGCGCTCCAGGTGACCGGGGTGCCCGAGATCTACGTCGAGGAGGCTTTGTGGCTATGCGCCGAGGCGTTGGACGGGACCTGATCACCGCGTTACCCTCGAACGTGGAGAGAGAGGTGATGACGGTCCTTTACCACGAGACGACACAGCAGCCCACGGTCGACGTTCCCGGTGGTCCCGCCCTTCCCGGGCGCGTACCCGTCGCTCCGGCCGGCCCCGACGAGCGCGCTGCCCGCGCGGCGTTGCGCGGCCAGATCGCCCGCCTGGAACGCGACCTGGCCGACACCCTGATCGAGGCCTTCGGCCGCGACCGGTTCGCCGTCGACGTCGCGGCGCGGGTCCGCGGACCGCGGCTCCTGGACCTCGGGGAGCTCGAGCTCATCCGCGACGACCTCGCCGCCCGCCTGCACGGGGCGCGGGTCACGGTCGCCCAGCGCGGGGCGGAGTACGCCGAGCGGCGTGCCCTGCTCGAGCGGATGCTGCGCGAGCCCGAGCGCCACAAGTACGTGCGGGTCACGCTGAAGGAGCTCGGCGAGCCCGGGTGCGGCGTGTACCAGGTCCGGCCACGGGTCGGGATCATCGGCATGCTCGCCGGCTGGTGGCACGTCAAGCTCAGCAGCGGCTGTCCGTTAGCCACCGGCTGACGCCGCGCGCGTCAGCCATCCGGCCGCACCGCACACCCGTGGGCGCCAACCCGCCCGCGGGCGCCCCGCCGCGCCTTGGGCCTGCGTAGGATCAGCGGCCATGGGCAAGCGCAGTCGCAAGCGGAGCTCGGCTCCGTCCGCCGGCGGGGCACCGCGCCGTCCGTCCGCCTCCGGCTCCGGCGGCGCGCCGGCCAAGCCCCAGTGGAAGGCCGGCTCCACGGGCTCGGGCGCGAAGCCGCGCCGTCCCGCGGCGCCCGGCGCGGCGGGTAGCGGCGGCCCGCACGCGAAGCCGGTGGCCCGCCGGGCGCGGCGGGACGAGGCGCCGCCGGCGCCGTGGTCGCCGTTCCCGCTCGTGGAGCTCTGCATCCTGATCGGGCTGATCCTGATCATCGTCGCGTTCGTCGTCGGCGGGGACATCCTGATCCCGCTGCTGCTGATCGGGTTCGCGCTGATCGCGGTCTCGGCGGTCGAACTCGCGATCCGCGAGCACTTCGCCGGCTACCGCTCCCATACGACGCTGCTGTCCGGCGCGACCGTCTTCGTCCCGATGGTGCCGGTGTACCTGATCGCAGGCGCGAACCAGCAGCTGATCCTCGGGGTCGGCGCGATCACCTTCGCCCTCACCTTCTTCGTGCTGCGCGGGGCGTTCGCCCGCCGGGCCGGGGGCCTCGGCTTCCGCGCGTAGCCGGGCTCCGCACCGCGTGCGACCGGACGCTCGCGCGCCTGGCTCTGGGAAGATGCCTGCCATGCCCGACGTGCCCCCCTCGTCCGACGCCCCGCGGCGCATGCGCCTGACCGGCCTGCACCATGTGACGCTCATCAGCTCCGACCTGGAGGCCACCACGTCCTTCTACCGCGAGACCCTCGGCCTCGCCGTCGAGCGCGACGAGCGCAACCCGGACGATCCCGGCGCGAGGCACGTGTGGTTCGGCGACGGCCACGGCACGCCGGGCACGCTCGTGACCTTCCTCGAGTACCCGCAGCTGCCGGACGGGACGGTCGGCCGCGGCAGCACGCACCACCTCGCGTTCGGCGTCGGCAGCGGCGAGGAGCAGGTCGCGTGGCGCGACTGGCTGCGCTCGCGCGGGACGGAGTGCACCGACGTCATGGAGCGCGGGGGCCTGCGCTCGATCTACTTCCGCGACCCCGACGGCCACATGCTCGAGATCACGACCAACGCCTGATCGAGCGGGTCGGCCCGGCCTGGCCCGGCCTGCGACGGGTCACGGGCGGGCGACGTGCGCCACGCCCGCGACCGTCGCGGCAGGTACAGCGTCCTGACGTCAGACCGCGACGGCCACCGGCTCGCGGCGGCGCCGCGTCGCGCCGGCGGTAGCCGGTGAGGGCATCGCCGTGAGCATGCGGGCGACCGCCTTGCGCTGACGGTCGGTCATCGAGCCCACGGGCTTGTTCTCCGACATCGGGACAGACTGCAGAAACCGGCGGCAGCGGGTGAGGCCCCAGCGACGCTGACTCATGAGGAGGTCCAGGACCGGCATGGTCTCGGTCTCCCACGGCGCGCTGAGGATCACGTCCGCCACGCTGATCTCACCATCGGACACGCGCTTCTTGAGGTCGGCTCGTGCGAGCCGGACCTCGTTTGCCCGTGCCAGCGCGCGCAAATGCTGCGGCGCGCGGGTGATCGTCGCGTCTGCGTTCATGCGTCCTCCTGGCGTCCGCGGGGATGGCGGACACCACGTTCGTCAGTGGTCAGATTCCTGCGGGTACGGCAGCGTCGTCGGGAAGGCAGGGAAACCCGGTGAGGCACGAGTCAGGTGCCGGCTCGACGTGCCTCCGCGGCACGTCCATCCGGTCACTCACTCCGATCCCTGCGTCCGACGAACGCTTCGAGGACCGTACGCGAGGGGCCGCTCCCCGGTCAACGTGTGAAGTCCCGTAACACGCGCTCAGAGCGGGAAAATCGTCCCCGTCCCGTCGATCCGTCCAACCTGATATCGGCCTCTATAACCCAGATTGGCGTACATCGAAAATATGGTTGCCGGTCAGTGCGAGCCCGGGCCGGGGAGAGGACCGTGCTCCGCCTCGAACGCGGTCTTCACGGACGCGAACACCGCGAGCGCCTCGTCGAGCACGGCGGTGTCGTGCGTGGCCATCACGCTGGTCCGCAGGAGCGCCCCGCCCGGGGGCACCGCGGGGTGGAGGGCGGTGTTCACGAACACGCCCCCGTCGTACAGCGCCTTCCACAGCAGAGCGGCCTTCCAGTCGTCGCCGACCAGCACCGGGACGATGGGGGTGACGATCGTGCCGTCCACGACGCCGGGTGCGGTGACGTCGTCGCCGACGTCCTGCGGCGCGACGACCGCGTAGCCCAGCGCCTCCAGGCCGTCACGGAGGTAGCGCGCGTTGTCGAGCACCTGCTGCAGCAACGGCGGCCCGTCCGGCGACCGCATGACCCGCAGGGCGGCGAGCGCCGCACCCACGGCGGCCGGGACGGCGCTGGCGGTGAACAGGAACGCGCGGGAGGAGATGCGCAAATACTCGACGACCTCATGGCTGCCGGCGATGAACCCGCCGCAGGAGGCCAGCGACTTGGAGAACGTCCCCATCCGCAGGTCGACGCGGTCCTCGACCCCGTAGAGCTCGCTGGCGCCGGCGCCCCGTGCGCCCAGCACTCCGGCGCCGTGGGCCTCGTCGACCATCAGCCGGGCGCCGTAGCGCTCCGCCAGTTCGCAGATCTGGGGCAGCGGGGCGATGTCGCCCTCCATCGAGAACACGCCGTCCACCACCACGAGCACGCCGCCGCCGTCCGTCTGCGCCCGCTGGAGCGCCTTCTCGAGCTTGTCGAGGCGGTTGTGGCGGAACGGGCGCAGCTTGGCGCGGGACAGCAGGCAGCCGTCGAGAATCGACGCGTGGTCGCCCGAATCCGCGACGACGGTGTCCCCGACCGTGAGGATCGTGCCGAGCGTCCCGACGTTCGCCTGGTGGCCGGTCGTGAAGATGATCGCGTCCTCGGTGCCCATCCACTCGGCGATCTCGCGCTCGAGGTCGAGGTGCAGCGGGATCGTCCCGTTCAGCAGGCGCGAACCCGTGAGGCCCGTGCCGTACTGCTCGAGGGCGTCGCGGGCACCCTGCATGACGCGCTCGTCGCCTGTGAGGCCGAGGTAGTTGTTGGACCCGAGCATGATGCGACGGGCGCCCTCCATCTGCACGACGGGGAGGGCGGGAGAGGTCAGGGTGTGGAAGTACGGCAGGACGTCCGCTTCCCGGGCGGCGGCGAGGATCGCGGCGCGCTCATGGCCGCGGACCTTCGCAAAGACATCGGGCGTGGTGGGGACGGCGTCTGTGGGCGGCATGTGGGAATCTCCGGCTGTGAGTGTCGACGTCCGCCCGGTCACCGGCGGCGGGGACCTGAAGGCGTTCATCGACCTTCCGTTCCGGCTGCATGCTAACCACCCCCTCTGGGTGCCCCCGCTGAAGCTCGAGCGGCGGATCTTCCTCAACCGGCGGCTGAACGCGTTCTTCGCGCACGGGGACGCCGAGTACTTCCTGGCGCGCCGCGGCGGCCAGGTCGTCGGGCGCATCACCGCGCACATCAACCACGCGTACAACGAGCACCACGGCCGCGCGCACGGCAGCTTCGGCTTCCTCGAGTTCGAGGACGATCCCGCGGTGCTGCAGGCGCTGCTCGGCGCTGCCCACGCGTGGCTGCAGGCGCGCGGCATGGAGCGCATGGTCGGCCCCATGGACTTCGTCATGAACGACGAGTGCGGGATCCTGATCGAGGGCTTCGACCTGCGGCCGATGGTCCGCCAGCCGTGGCAGCCGACCTACTACCAGGAGCGCATGGAGGAGGCCGGCATGGTCAAAGCCATGGACCTCCTGATGTGGAACCTCGAGGTCGCCGACCGGGCGAAGATGCTGCCGATCCTGTTCGAGCTCGCCGACCAGGTGGAGCCCAAGCACGGCATCAGGCTGCGCAAGATGACCCGGCGCAGCCTGCGCAAGGACCTCGACGTCTTCGGCGAGATCTACAACGAGGCGTGGAAGCGCAACTGGGACTTCGTCCCGTACGGCAAGAAGGACCTCGACGCCTACGGGCAGGAGTTGCAGCTGGTCTTCGACAGCGACTGGATGATGGTCGCCGAGCGGACCGACACCGGCGAGGCCGTCGCCAGCGCCATGACGTTCCCGGACGCGAACCAGTTCCTGGCGAAGATGAACGGCAGGATCCTGCCGTTCGGCTGGTACCACTTCCTGCGTAAGAAGAAGTACATGGACCGCGTGCGCGTCGGCTGGCTGGGGGTCAAGCCGGAGTACCAGCACACGGGGGTCGCGGCGAAGCTCTACGTCGAGCACTTCGACATGGCGGCGGTAACCAAGTTCAAGGGCGGCGAGATGGGCTGGATCCTGGAGACGAACAAGGCCATGAACCGCGGGATGGAGGCCATGGGGGGGCGGGTGGTGAAGCGGTATCGGATGTATGAGCGGGTGTTCGGGGAGTAGGTCTTTCTGTGGCGGGTGGCGGGCGGCCGGTCATGGCCCTCCGCGGCTGGGGCGCCGGGGCATCGATGTAAGGGACTTCGGTGGTTCGGCGCCGGACGCCGCTCCGGGCCACGACCGTCGGCCCACCACCCTCGACACGCGCGTTGCCCCTACCCCCGCTCGATGGGTTGTGGGTGCTTGTCAGGCAACGGGTCTGTGGCCGGACGCCGCTCCGGGCCGCGACCGTCGGCCCACCGACCGCGATCAGTGTCGCTGGGCCACTCGCGGCAGGGGCCGGTGGTTGCTTGTCAGGCAACGAGTCTGTCGGCCGCACCCTCCGGAGCACGCCTCGGCGGTCGCGGGCCGGGCCTGATCCCATCGGCGTGGGTGCTCGATGTGCCACCACGTGCGCGGGTGGCGGGTGGTGGCACATCGAGCGAGTCGTTCCCGCCGTCCGTCGGCCGCGCCGCACCGCGCCGCACCGCGGCCGCCACCGCCGACCGGCGTATCGGGCCGTCTTCAGCCTGCGGTTTCGCGGGTCGCCTCGACCGCGCGGGCGTCGGCGTCAGCGCCGGAGAGTCCTGGTCACGGCGGCACAGCAGTTCCATCCCGGCGCAGCTCGTGCACGCGGACCATCGGACGGTCCTCCGCCTGCGTCGACGTGATCGACCAGCCGACCGCCGTGGCGCCGGCCAGGAACGGCTCCGCGGTCGCTCGGGAGGGGTCGGCCAAGATGACCTGGGGTGCGTTCAAGGTCGCCAGGAGGGTCAGGAGCGGGGCCACCGCCCGTGCCTCGTAGAGGACGTCGGCGGCCAGGACGACGTCGAACGGGCCCGCGGCCACGAGCGGCCCCGGGTCGCGCCAGTCGGCGACCACGCAGGTCACGGATCCGGTCAAGCCCGCTGCGGCCGCGTTGCCCGCCGCGGCGGCGACCGCGTCCGCCGACCAGTCGGTCGCGACGACCGTCGCCCCCGCCCGGGCGGCCGCCAGCGCAGGAAGACCCAGCCCGCAGCCGACCTCCAGCACCCGCAGCCCGCGCAGGTCCGCCGCGGCCACGCGGCGCGCGAGGACGACCGCGCTCGGCCACAGCTCGGCCCAGTAGGGCAGGTACTCGTCCCCGGCCGCGAACGCCGCCTCGTCGATCAGCGCGTCGCTCGAGGCGGGGCGGGTGATCAGCAGCGGCGCCCGGCCGTCCCGCAGGTCGACCGGCTCCGTGACGACCGCGGTCACCCGCGACGCGAGCGTGGCGCGGTCCGGAAGACCACGTCCCAGTACGGCGCGCTGATCCCGAACCCGGTGGTGTCGTCCTGGAAGTGGTGGCGCATGTGCAGCTCGCGCAGGCGCCGGGCGATCGGGCCCTTCGGCGGCCGGTGGTGCACGGCGTAGTGGATCATGTCGTAGGCCAGGTAGCCCGCGAAGAACCCGCTGCTGAGCGCGCAGGCCGCGTCGAACGGCAGCACGAGGTTGAAGAGCAGGACGAACAGCGCGCCCAGCGGCAGCGAGGCGCTCGGAGGCATCACGAGCCGCAGCGGGTCGTTCGGGTGGTCGTGGTGGACGCCGTGGATCATCCAGTGCAGGCGGGCGCCGATGCCGGTCTCCGGCGCGAAGTGGAAGACGACGCGGTGCAGCCAGTACTCGGTGAACGTCCACACCACGTAGCCGACGAGGATCCAGCCGACCAGGTCCGGGGTCCCGAGCCCGTCGCGCACCGCGATGACCGCGAACGCGACGATGATCGGGACGAACAGCGACGGGACGACCATCGGATGAACGCGCGTGAAGCGGTCCAGCAGCGGGGAGCCGAAGATCGGCGGGGACGCGCGCAGCTCGTCTGTGCGGGATGGATACTCGGGTGCCTGACCATCGCTCATGACGTGCGTAGCCTAGTAAAGGCGACCGACTGCCCCGCCGTTCCCCCAGCACCTGCGCGGGTTCTTCGGTCCGCCCGCCGCCGGGGGTAGCATTCCGTCGGTGCAAGAGGCGGACGACGAGGTGCTCGAGGTCGACGGGATCGTCGAAGCGAGCGACTCCGTGCCGGCGCTCGCGCCCGGCGGCGCGTCGACCGCCGCCGACCCCGTCCGGCCCGTCCTGCCCGTCATCGCGCAGGCCGCCGCGGTCGCCACCGCCGGCTTCGCGGCCGGTGCCGTGACGGTCGCCGTGGTCCGTGCCGTCCAGGGGCGCAAGGCGCTCGGGTCGCGCCGGCGCCGGCGGGGCCTCCCGCGGACGTCCGTCGTGGCCACGCGGTCGTTCCTCATCGACGTCCACGTCCTCGAGACGCGCGAGCGGACCTAGTGGAGCGTCAGGCAACGTTCGCCGGGCCGAGGCCGATGCAGCGTGGATGCTGCGGTGTGCCCGCCGATTCAGCTCATACCGGGCGTATTTGCGGATCGGCGGGTGCGCCGCAGCGCCGCGCGGCGCGGACTGAACCCGGTGAACGTTGCCGGGAGCTCCACTAAGTGCAGCCGCCGACCGCCACGGCCGCGGCGCCCCCGCGTCCCGCCGCGCCGCGCCGCAGGACGCCGGCGGGCGCGGGCACGACCGCCGCACGGCCGTGGAGCGTCGAGGAGCGCGCCGACCTGACACCGCGCTCGCCGATGCGGCTCCCGCGCGCCGGGCGCGACGGTGTCGTTCGCCGCCGCGGCGACGTCCTCGAGCGCGCGCTGCACGTCGACGGGCACCCGGTCGTGCTCCGCGTCGCCCAGCCGGCACCGAACCGCATCGTCATCGGGGCCCGCGCCCACGACCGCGCGGCCGCCCGCACCGCGATCGACCGCTGGCGCGCGGCGCTCGGTGTGGACGCGGACATCCGCCCGTTCCTGGAGCGCTTCCGCGACGACCCGCTCATCGGCGCGTCGGTCCGCGCCCGGCCGTTCCTGCGGCCCGGCTGCCGCGCCGAGCCGTGGGAGGCGCTCGCCTGGGCGGTGACCGAGCAGCTCATCGAGTTCGACCGCGCGGTCCTCATCCAGCGGGCGATCCTGCGGCGGCACGGCGTCCGCGTGCCCAGCTGGGACGGGACCGGGAGGCTGGTCGACGTCCCCGCGCCTGCGACGTTCGCGGGTCTCGCGCCCGCCTGGCTGCAGTCGTGCGACCTGTCCGGCGGCCGGTCGCTGAGCCTGATCCGGGCCGCTCGCGAGGTCGCGTCCGGCCGGGTCGACCTCCGCGACCCCGACCACGAGCGCGGCTGGCGGCGCCTGCGCGCGATCCCGGGGATCGGCAGCTGGACGCTCGACATCCTCGGCCTGATGGGCCAGGCGCGGTACGACCGCCTCCCGGCCGGGGACCTGTCGTTCGTCGTCCTCGTGGGGCGCCTGCAGGCCGGCGGGGACCGCTTTGCCACCCGCGCCACCGAGGACGAGGTGCGCGCCTGGTTCGCACCGTACGAGGAGTGGGCAGGCCTCGCGGGCGCCCACGCGCTCGGGGCCGCCGGCGTGGACGCCGGCGCGATCGTCCGCGCCGGCATCACCTGAGGCGCCTACCCGGGCTGGACCTCGTTGGGTGAGCTCTCGGCCGGCTTGCCGCCCTCGCCGGGGAGGAACTCGTTGGTGAACGCCGCCGCGTTCGGCTCGTTCTCGAGCAGCTTGTTGCGCTTCATCCACTCGCCGAAGGCCTGCCACTCACGGGGCTCCTGCCACCCGTACGGGTTCGATGCCTTGGCCGGGAAGAAGACCGGCAGCGTGGCCTTCACCGACGCCAGCTGCAGTCCGCGGTCGAGGTCCTTGGAGGCGGCGATCAGCGGGTCCACCCCGGCCGTCGGGTCCGCCTTGACGGCCAGCGCACCGGACTGCAGTGCCTGCACGAAGCGCCGCAGCAGCGGGCCGCGGTCGCGCACGTCCTGCTCGCGCGTGACGAGCACGAGCTCGTTGTAGGTGGGGACGCCGAGGTCGTCGACCTTCAGGATCTGCGGGTTCTTCTTTGCCCGCTCGAGCTCGACGCCCTCGTAGTTCCAGAACGCGCCGAGCGTCGCGTCGGCCCCCTTCTTGGAGAGGATCGAGGGCACCAGGTTGAACTTCACGTTGACCTCCTTCACGCGGCTCGGGTTCACGCCGGCCTGCTCGAGGATGGTCTTCAGGTACGCCGACTGGTACGGGATGCCGGCCGTGCTGACCGTCTTGCCGGCCAGGTCCGCCGGCTTGGCGATCTTCGCCGCTGGGAGGGAGATGATCGACGTCAGCGGCTTCTGGACGAGCGCCCCGATCGCGATCAGCTTCGCGCCCTTGTCCCGCGCGAGCAGCAGGTCGGGCTCGTAGGAGATGGCGACGTCCACCTTGCCGGCCGCGACGAGCTTCAGCGGGGTCGACGGGTCGCCCGGCGTCTGGATGTCGACGTCGAGGCCCGCCGTCTTGAAGGCGCCGTTGCCGACCGCCGCGTAGATCGGCGCGTGGTCGGCGTTCGGGAAGTAGTCGAGCATCAGGGACAGCTTCTGCGTGCGCGGCGCGGCGCCGATGTCGTCCTGCTTCTCACCGCAGGCGGTGAGGAGGAGCACGGACGACAGGCACGCGGCAAGCAGGGGACGGCGGATCACAGGACAGGTCCTTTCGGGGGGTGGGCCCAGGGGGCGACCCGGCGCTCGGCGAGCGTCAAGGCGGCGTACAGCGACAGGGAGAAGAGCGACAGCAGGACCACGGCGGCGAACGCGCGGGCGGTCTCGAGCTGGGGGATGGACTGGGTCATCAGGTGCCCGAGGCCGGCGTCCGAGCCGGCGGTCTCGGCGAGCACCGCGGCGATGGCGGCGATCGCGACGGCCAGCCGGGTGCCGGTGAACAGCGCGGGCAGCGCGGACGGCGCCTCGACGAAGCGCAGCTGCTGCCAGCGGGACGCGCCCAGACCGGCCATCAGCTTGCGCCGGCCCGGGTCGGCGCCCGCGAGCGCGTCGAGCGTCGGGACGACGATGGGGAAGAAGCACACGAGCGCGACGATGATCAGCTTCGGCGTCAGGTCGTAGCCGAGCCACGCCGCCAGCAACGGCGCCACCAGCACGATCGGCACGGTCTGGGAGGCGATCAGCAGCGGGTAGAGGCCGCGGCGGACCTGGGCCCAGCGGTGCAGCGCGAGCGCGAGGCCGACGCCGAGCACGATCGCGATCAGGAGGCCGATCCCCATCTCCTGCGCGGTGACCTGGAAGTTGTCCCAGAGCAGGCCGCGGTCCTCCCAGGCGGTGCTCAGCACGTCCGTCGGCGACGGCAGCAGGAACTCGTCGATGTCCGACAGGTCGGCGTAGGCCTGCCAGCCGCCCAGGAACGCGAGCAGGATCAGAACGGCGAGCATGAGCGTCAGCGCCCCGCTTCCAGGGCCGCGAGGACCTCGGCCCGGACCGCCACCACGGCGGCGTCGGTCGCGACCCGCGGGTGGGGCAGGGGGACGGGGATGTCGGCGACCACCCGTCCCGGCCGCGCCGACAGCACCACGACCCGGTCGGCGAGCAGCGCAGCCTCCTCGGTGTCGTGCGTGACGAGCAGGACGGTCCGCGGCTCGCGGGCCAGCGTCGCCGTCAGCCAGCGCTGTGCGTCAGCGCGCGTGATCGCGTCGAGCGCGCCGAAGGGCTCGTCCAGGCAGATGACGCCGGCGCCCGACAGCAGCGTCCGCGCCACGGCGATCCGCTGCCGCATGCCGCCCGAGAGCGCCGCCGGACGGGCGTCCGCGAACTGGCCGAGCCCGAGCGCCTCCAGCTCGACGCGGGCACGCTCGCGGGCCGCCGGTCGCGCGACCCCGGCGATCCGCAGCGCCAGGGCGGCGTTGTCCAGGGCGGACGCCCACGGCAGCAGCGTGTCGCCCTGGGGCATCAGCACCGCCCCGGTCGCCGCCCCGCGTGCAGCGGGCGCCGGGGAGCGGACGGTCCCGGCGTCCGGCGCCTGCAAGCCGCAGACGAGGTCCAGCAGCGTCGACTTCCCGCACCCCGACGGGCCGACCACGGCCACCACGGCGCCCGGATCCACGCGCAAGGAGACGCCGTCCAGCGCGACCACGGAGCCGGCTGCGAACACGCGCCGGACACCGTCGAGGTCGACGGCGGGCTGCTTCTCGAGGGTGACGGACGCGGGCGGCGTCCGGGTCGGCGACGACATGGCTCCCTTCGCGGGCATTACCCCACAGGTTCTACGGGTCAGCGCCGGAGGACTGGGCGCTATCTCAGCCCGCGTCCGCGAGCCCCCCTTGGTTTGCACCCGGCAGGCTACTTGACCCGGAACGTCACGAACTTCGTGGTCGTCTCCTTCAGCGGCGACGCGCCGTCGTAATAGGCGCGCACGCGCCACGTGCCGGCGCGGCGCAGCTTCTGCCGGAAGACGAACGGCTTGACCGCGTACGCACCGCCGCGGTGCAGCGTGACCCACTTGGAGACGAACCGGGCGCGGCCCTTCACGAGGCTCTTGGCGCGGCGCTTCACGAGCACCTGCCACTCGGCGCGCACGCGGCCGTAGAGCGCGGTGTCGGCCCGGGTCGTCAGCTGCCCCTTGAACGAGCAAGTGCGCTTGACGCAGGCCGGGTTGCGGCGGGCCGGCACCACGATCTTCGTCGGGACGGGGACGAGCGGGCACTTCGCGCCCTTGCAGATGGGGACCTGGGCGCTCGACACGTTGCCGAGGGCGTCCCGGGCGTCGACCTTCAGCGTGTGGGGCCCGTCGGCGAGGAACGCGGCGCCGTTCCAGTTCAGGGCGACGGGCTCGCCGTCCCTGGCCTCGGTGAAGCGGTAGAACGGCTCCCCGTCATCGAGCCGGTACGTGATCTCGGTGACCCCCGCGGGGGTGACGCCGGGGTCGGCGGCGTCCACCGCCATCGCCCGCACGAGCAACGCCGTCGTGAAGCCCAGGCGGGGCGCCGGGGTGAGGACGCTGATCGTCGGCGGGGTGAAGTCGCCGCACGGCCTGACCCCGCCGCCGTCCGCCGCCACGACCGACCTGAAAGCGGCCAGCGCGGGCTTGGCGATCAGCGCGGTGTCGACGAGGCCGTAGTGGTTCAGCTCGTCGATGGCGTAGACCCGGCTGTCGGCCATCGTGAACCAGGCGGCCACGGCGACGTACGGGTCGCGGGCCAGGCAGCCGTAGGCCTGGGTGAGCAGCTCGGCCTGCTGCGCCTCGGAGACGCCGCTCGGGGACTTGCCCGTGCTCCCGCCACGCTCGCACGAGGTCGGGCCGCCGTCCGTGCTGCTCCAGCCCAGCTCGGTCATCCAGATCTGGGGCGTGGGGTCGTTGTTCGCCAGCATGACCGCGCGGACCGAGCGGTAGGACAGGAAGGAGTACTGGTTGATCGGCCCGCCGGCCCCGTTGCGGACGTAGAAGTCCGGGCCGAAGCGCAGGCACGCGGTGGTGGTGTGGACGGCGATGCCGTCGAAGCTGCCCTTCAGGCCCTGCTCGTACATGGCGGCGACGAAGTCGTGGTTGCCGCCGGTCGTCGGCCCCATCAGGATCGCCGCGTCACCGGCGACGGGCTTGGCCGCCTTGTAGGTCTCGCGCAGCACGTCCCCGTAGCGCTTCCACTCCGAGCGGTCCAGGCTGTTCGGCGCGTTCGGGTCCCGCGCGCCGTGCCAGAACTCGGGGGCGTCCGGCTCGTTCCAGACCTCGTAGGCCGCGACCCGGCTGAGGCTGCGGGTGTACTGGACGAAGCGCGTGAAGAACTCGGCGTAGCGGTCGGGGTAGGGCGGGGCCAGGTGGTCGGTGCTGCCGTTGCCCCAGCCGGGGGCGCCCAGCACCGCGAGGATCGGCCGTGCGCCGCCGGCCTGGATCTGGCGGAGCGCGGCATCGAAGTCGCCCGCCAGCTTCGCGGCGCCCGCGTTCGGCGTGTTGCGATAGGTCGGGTACTGCCCGGCCTCGTCGGGCTCCAGGCGGTTCCAGTCGACGAAGAGGCGGATGTACTTCGCCCCGGTCGCGAGCGCCGCGCCGATGGTCTGGGACGACAGCCCGGTGACGTTGATGGCGGGGGTGGCCGCGCGCGCGGCATCGGCGCGGACGGCGGCGGACGCCGTCAACGCGGCGAGGGTGACGAGGACGACGGCCACGAGCAGGCGCGGGCGGCGGTGGGCTGCGGCCGTGTTCATCGTCCCGGCGACACCGGCTCGGCGAGCGTCTCGAGCCCGGACACCCGTGCTCCGCGGCCGGTCACCACGATCCGGTAGGCCTCGTCGGCGCTGACCGGCCGCGCGTAGCGGCTGGTGGCCGACCGCGCCGCCGTCGTGAAGCGCGCAGCGGCGCGGGCACCGGGCGCCGGCGAGGTCCGCAGCGCGGCCCAGCTGCCGTCGAGGCGCCGGCGCTCGACGGCGACGGTCCGCGTCCCGGTGCCACCGCGCAGGCGGACCCACAGCAGGACGCGTCCGTCGCCGCGGCGCTGGGCGAAGAGCCCGGTCGTGAACGAGCGGACGGCAAGCTTGGCGTGGCCGTCGCCGTCGTAGAGGCCGGTGTAGAACTCGCCGAACGGCCGCGAGGTCGAGTCGCTGACGCGGGTCGCGGCCGGCAGCTGATCGCCGACCAGGAACTGGGCGAGCGAGACGACGCGCGGCAGCCGCGTCGCGCGGTACTCCGCCCACGTGAGCCAGTGGGCCTGCCGCCCCTCGCTGAGGCCCTTGCGCGTCCCGATGTCGTGCGTCTCGTAGCCGAACTCGGTCAGGTGGATGTTGCGGTTCGCGGGCGCGATGCGGCCCCGCCCGGCCAGGGTGTCGAGCAGCCGCGACAGGCGCGGCAGGTCGGCCAGTCGCGCGTCGTCGGGCCGGCTCGCGATGCTGCGGCGGACCGGGGACTGGCCGGAGCTGTACGGGTGGTGCGCCCAGCCGTCGCCGGGCAGCGTCGTGAACCCGCGGCAGCCGCCGGTGGTGATGGGGCGCAGCCGGGCGTCGACGCAGGCGAGCTGGCGCAGGAAGCGCAGCGGCGGGGTGGGGCCCGTCCCCGTCCCGGGTGGGCCGCCGGTGCTCGACGTGTTGCCGATCAGGACGCGCAGGCGCGGCCGCAGCTTCTTCAGCTGGGGATAGGCGACGAGCACCATGCGCCGGTAGACGTCCGGGCTCGTGGGGGCGGCCGTGGGCGTCCGCCACTGGGGCATCAGCAGCGCCGGGTGGTTCGGCTCGTTCCACAGCGCCACCTCGTCGACCGCGGGCAGCGGCTTCGTGGCGGGCGGCTCCGCGACGACGGGCGCCCGCGGCGGCCCGAAGAGCGCCGCCAGGATGTTGTCGTCCGCGGTGGGCGCCGGGGGCGGGCCGCTGTCTGACGGGGGGACGAACGTCCCTGAGTATCGCTTGCCCACCGCGAGCGCGAAGCGGCCGTACGCCGCTGCGTCCACGTTGCTGCGGGCGCGCGGGCCGGCGGCGTCGGTCGTCGCCCACACGGGTGCCCAGAAGCCGATGTCAATCAGGACGCGCAGGCCGCGGGCGCGCGCGAGCCGGACGGCGGTGTCGAGCTCGCGCCAGCGCCCCTGCTCGTAGGCGGCCGGGTCGGTGGCGTCGAAGCCGCCGGGCGGCAGGCGGCTGTCGGCGTCGCGGGTCAGCACCGACCAGTTCGCGGTCAGGCGGACCCGGCCGACGCCGAGGGTGACGAGGCGGTCGAGCGTCGCGCCGACCTGCTCGGGCGAGCGGTGCAGCAGCGCGGCGTCGTCCTGGACGACCATCTCGGGGTACCCCGCGGCCGCCGCGGACGACGGCAGCGTGGCGAACGCGCCCGCCAGGGCGAGCAGCAGGACGAGCCGGACGACCGGAAGGGGCGCGGATCGCCGCGTTGAGCGCCGCAGCGAGAACCGGAGCATCGGGCGCGAATCTTCGCAGGCGGCGCCACCGTGCGCGCCGCCGGCGACCTTGCGCCGTCCGGCAGGTCGTCGACGAACGCGCGGGCCGCTCAAGAACGGGCGGGGTCGCGTCGATCTAGGGGAGGCGGCAGGCCGGCCCTGCGCGCCCCGTGACCTCCCGACCTGCTGCGGAACCGCTTGATGCCACCCTCACCGCGCCGCCGCCACGCGCTGCGCCTCCTGCCGATCACCCTGATCTCCGCGGCGATCCTCGCGTTCGCCGGGGCTGGGGCCGGGGCCGCCCAGGCGGCGACGCCCGCGCTGAACGTCAGCGGGATCTCGCCGCTCGTCCTGCAGCCGGCGCTGGCGACCGGGGCGAAGTACATCCGGATCTTCGTCGACTGGCAGGTCCTCGAGCCCGACCAGGCCGGGCAGTACCCCGGCTACAAGAACGCGCCGAACCTGGGCGCGGCCAACCTGGCGAACCAGTACGAGCTCGCCGTCAAGCAGATCAACGCCGCGGGAGCGAAGCCGATCTTCGTCGTGCTCGGCGCCCCCGGGTGGGCGAACGGCAGCAGCGCCGACCACCTGGTCCCCCCGACGGACCCCGAGAAGTTCGCGAGCTTCTTCGCCCGCTTCGTCCAGCGCACCGGGAGTGTCGGACAGGTCGCCGCGTACGAGGTCTGGAACGAGCAGGACGCGCTCGAGTTCTGGCACGGCAAGGAGGATCCGAACGCCCCGGGCAACCTCGACCGCTCGGAGTGGAAGCGCTACGCCGAGCTCCTGAAGGCGTCCTATAAGGCCGCAGATCCTTACGCGGGCAACGCGGCGATCATCATGGGCGCGACGACGGGCAACAACTTCGACTTCGTCAGCGCGATGTACGAGCAGGGGCTGAAGGGCAGCTTCGACGGCGTGGCGGTCCACACCGACACCGCGTGCCTGCGGTTCGGCCCGGACTTCTACGTCCGCAACGGTGCGGGCGGGCCGATCAACCAGTACTCGTTCCTGGGCTATCGCTCGGTGCGCGCGGTGATGCTGGCCAACGACGATGCCAAGCCCCAGATCTGGATGACCGAGGTCGGCTGGAGCAGCACGAACGGCGGGCCGACGTCCTGCGCCCGCGGCAGCAGTGCCGGCAAGGCACCGAGCGGTGTCTCTGAGGCGCAGCAGGCAGCGCTGCTCACGCAGGCGTTCGGCTGCATGGCGCGCGATCCGTACGTCGCGGTCGCCGCCTGGTTCACGTTCAGCGACCAGACGATGTACAAGCTCGACGAGCTCAACCACTACGGCCTGGTCAACACGGGCCTCGGAGCGAAGCCGGCGCTCGCCGCGTTCAAGGCGGTGGTGGCGTCGAACGGCGGCGCGCCCGGGCCCTGCGGCGACTTCTCGCCGCCGAGCGTGAGGATCGTCAGCCCGACGCCGGGGGTGGGCTTCACGACCGCGCTGCTCGTCACCGCGACGGCCACGGACGCCGCGGACGAGGGCGTCGCCCCCGCCGGCCTCACGCAGATCTCCTACCGCCTCGAGGGCGGCGAGCCGTTCTACCGCTTCAACGACGTCAAGGACGGCGACACCGTCACGCTCAACTGGCTGCGCGCCGCGAACCTGGCCGACGGCACGCACATCCTCACGGTCGACGCCAAGGACGCCCTCGGCAACGTCGCCAGCACCAGCGTCCCGATCTGCAAGGGCGCGAAGTGCGTGATGACGGCCGTCCCGACGAAGATCGCGCTGCCGTCCGGCAGGAACCCGAGCTGCAAGAAGCGCAGCTGCTCGTTCAAGGGCCGCCTGACCGCCCCCGCGGACAAGGCCCTCTCCGGCCGCGTGCGGGTCGAGTGGCAGCACTACGCGAAGATGCGCGTCAAGAGCACGGTGCCGGGCAGGAAGCGCTACGTCTCCAAGTGGGTGACCTTCCACAAGGGCGGGTCCGCCGCGACGAAGCCGTTCGCCTTCAAGCAGAAGCTCAAGCGCGCCGGCAAGTGGCGCGTCCGTGCCTACTACGACGGTGCGTCGCCCCTGGCGGGAACGACCACGAAGTTCCTGGCCTTCTCCGTCAAATAGGGCTGGGGCGTCCGCTGCGCCGAGCGCTTGAGGCGCAGCGCGGGCGCCTCGACCAGCCGCCAGGACAGCTCCGCCGCCACCAGGCTGAGCGGGAGCGCCGTCACGGTCAGGATGACGGTCCCCCAGCGGTAGCTGTCCGGCGTCGGCAGCCAGTGCGAGAACGTCGTGAGCAGCATGAAGTGGTACAGGTAGAGGCCGTAGGCACGGCCACCCAGCCAGCGCAGCGGCGCGGTGTCGAGCACCCGCCAGGGGGCGGCGCCCAGCCGTTCCAGGAGCGCCGGGACCCCGACGATCACGACGCCGCACGCCGCCAGGATCGCCAGCTCGCTGTCGGCGCCGTCGAGCCCCAGGAGGCTCACGCTCATCGGGGCCCGCGTCGCCAGCCAGACGCAGGTCGCGAAGGCGGCCAGGACGGCGCACGCCCCTGCGCGGTTCAGGCGGCGTGACGTGCTGCGCCGGCCGGCGAGCGCGAGGTCGGCCGCCGCCACGAGCAGCCCCAGGAGCAGGACGTGCGCGTGCGCGAGCGGCTGGGAGTACTCGAGGTCGTTCCCGCGGGGGACCAGCGCGAAGCCGGCGACCGCCGCGGTCGTGGCGAGCACCGCGACCAGCGCCAGCCGCGTCCCCCGTCCCCGCGGCCGGCCGCCGCACGCACGGGCGGCGAGGACGAGCACGCTGCCGATCAGCGGCACAGCCAGGTAGAAGCGGGCCTCGACGCCGAGCGTCCACGCCTGCCCGAGGTGGAAGCGCAGCGGGCTCGTGGCCCACGGCTCGGAGACGAGCAGCATCCGCGGCAGGTCGGACACCGTGCGTCCCTGCAGCCCGGCGATCAGGAGCGCTGCGGCGAGTGCGACCCAGAACGCGGGGAACAGCCGCACCGCCCGGTTCCAGAGGAACGCCGGGACCCGGGGCTGCGGGCGCCCGTCGACGTACGCCGCCAGGAACGGCCGGGCGATCAGGAACCCGGACAGGACGAAGAAGATCGGCACCCCCACGACGCCCGCGCCGATCACCGCTCCCGCCGGCCCGAGCGGACCGCTCCAGCCGTCGTCGAGGAACTGCTGGAAGTGCCCGGACACATACAGCGCCGACGTCGCCGCGTGGCACAGCACCACGCCGAGGGACGCGATCCCGCGGATGGGGTCGCCCGAGCGGAAGTGCGGCGTAGGCCCTGATCGTCCCGCGGCGACCTGTGGGCTGGGCGGCATCGACCCGAGGCCTCAGGTCACCGGCTTGGTCAGGGCCTTCACGAAGTCCTCGAGGTGCTGCGTGGTCCAGCACTCGTACGCCTGGCAGTGGGCGGCGTAGGCGCTGATGACCGAGTCGCCGTAGTTCCAGTAGAGCTGCGGCTCCGGGTTCAGCCAGAAGGTGCGGCCCGCCTTCTCCGCGATCTGCGCGAAGACCTCGGCCTTCGGGTCCCGGCCGTTCGTCCGCGCGTCCCCGAGCACGATGACGGTCGCGCGCGGGTGCAGGTCGTCCTCGACGAGCACGCGGAACTCGTTCCAGACGCGTCCGTAGTCCGTGTACCCGGAGATGTCCGCGACGCCCGAGTCCTTGGCGATCGCCTCGGACACCTTCTTGAAGTCGCGCTCCTTGTGGAAGATGTCCGTCACCTCGCTGATGCGCTCGATGAAGACGAACGAGCGCATCTTGCGGAACGAGTCGTGCAGCGCGTGCAGGACGCTGAGGAAGAAGACGGAGGCGCTCGTGACGCTCGTCGACACGTCGCAGAGCACGTAGATCTCCGGCCGCCGCGGGCGCTTGGGCCGGAACTTGAGCTCGACGGGGACACCGCCGGTCTGCAGCGACGCGCGCATCGTGGCGCGGACGTCGACGTGGGCGTGGCGCTTGGAGCCGCGCTGCTCCTGGCCCTGGGTCTTGAGCCGCCGCTTGAGCTGGGCGACGACGCGATGCACCGCAGCGAGGTCCTGCAGCGGGCCGGACGGCAGCGCGCGGTCGATCTCGTTGAGCGGCCGGGCGGGCGGCAGCTGCTGCTGGCGCTCGATCTGGCCGCGCTCGAGCTCGCGCCGGAGCATCTGCTCGAAGGCCCGCAGCTGGTCGCGGGGCACGCCGTCGTGGCGCGGGTCCTCCGGGGGCAGCTCCGGCTGGGGCTCGGACTTCAGGCCGAGGGCGCGGCGGATGCGCTGCACGTCGACGCCGATGACGCCGGAGCCCTGGCCCTGACGGCCGAACGCGGCGATCGCCATCCGGGCGAGGTCGCGCATCGCGCCCTCGTCGCCGTCCTGCATCGCCTGCGCGATCAGCTCGCGCAGCTCGTCCATGTCCAGGTGCGACGCCTCGTCCGCGTCGATCCCGCCCTCCTCGCGCACGCCCTCGCGCACCGCCGCCAGCTCCGCCGCGCGGAAGAAGAAGCGGTCGAAGACGAGGTCGAAGATCTTGCGGTCCTCGGGGGACTTGGCGAGCGTGGCGCTCAGCGCGACGCGGAACTGCTCGCGGTCCTGCCAGGGGACGAGCTCCAGGGCCGAGAACCCGTCCAGCAGCTCGCTCGTCCCGATCGCCACGCCCTCGCCGCGGAGCTCCTCGCCGAACTCGACGAGCCGCGCCGCGATGCCCGTGTCCGCGTCGCCCGCGCTCCCGTAGAGCGCGGCGGCGCGTGCGTCGGGTTTGCGGGGGGCGGCCACGGGACGCTGATTACCTGGCGGCGCCGTTGGAGGGTGGGGCGGTGCCTGCCGACTGCAGCTTCACGCCGACCCGGTCCGCGACGATGTCGAGGTCGGTCCGGTGCTTGACGATGACCGACATCGTGGACTTGAACACGTCCGCGTCGATGTCGGTCGCGCCGAGCAGCAGCAGCGCGCGCGCCCAGTCGATCGACTCGGCGATCGACGGCGGCTTCTTGATGTCGAGGTCGCGGATCGTGGCCACGAGCTCGACGAGCTTGCGCGACACCGTGTCCGGCAGCTCCGGCGTGTGGAGCTTCACGATCGCCAGCTCGTGCTCGAGCGACGGGTAGTCGAGCCATAGGTAGAGGCAGCGCCGCTTCAGTGCCTCGGTCAGCTCACGCGAGTTGTTCGAGGTCAGCAGGACGACGGGGTGGCTCTTGGACGTCATCGTCCCGAGCTCGGGGATCGAGATCTGGAAGTCCGACAGCAGCTCGAGCAGCATCGCCTCGAACTCCTGGTCGGTCTTGTCGATCTCGTCGATCAGCAGCACGACCGGCTCGGGTGATGTGATGGCGTCCAGGAGCGGGCGCGTGAGCAGGAACTCCTCGCCGAAGATGTCGTCCTGGACCTGGTTCCAGCCGGCGCCGTCCGCCTCGGCCTGGATGCGCAGCAGCTGCTTGCGGTAGTTCCACTCGTACAGGGCCTTGGCCTCGTCGAGACCCTCGTAGCACTGCAGGCGCACGAGGCGGCGGTCCAGCGACTTGGCCAGCGCCTTCGCGAGCTCGGTCTTGCCGACGCCGGCGGGACCTTCGACCAGGACCGGCTTGCCGAGCTTGGCGGCGAGGTAGCTGACGAGCGCAGTCGAGTCCCCAGGGAGGTACCCGGTGTCCTGGAGGCCCTGGGCGATGTCGTCGACGGACGTTGGCTCGTAGGTCATGGAGCGCTGAAGGGTATCGATCGGCTGCTGACGGGCCGTGCCGGGACGTGCCGGGAGGGGGTTGTGCGATGCTCGCCGGGATGACCGCCGCGCTGTTCGTCCTCGCCGATGTCGCGGCTGCGCCGGTGCTGGCGATCATGACGTTCGGCCTCGTCATCACCCTCGCCGGCCACATCAACAAGAACTACAAGATCGTCGCGATCGGCCTGGCGATCCTGTTCCTCGCGACGGCGGCGATGATGATCGGTGCCTACGCGTCGTACTCGGGGGGCGACGGGGGCGACCCGCGGCCCTGCGCCATCCCGGCGGCCTGCTGAGGGACGACGGCCGCTACGGGCGGCCGGGGTCCTCGTCGCGGCCGAGGATGTCCTCGGCGTCGACGATCCGCGTGGGTGCGGTGTCCGGCGGCGGCGCCGGCGTGCGCCGCGGGGCCGGGAACTCGGTCACCTCGTCGGCGAAGAGGGTCTTCTCGGTCGAGGGGCCGCGGCGATCGACGACGGTCTGCGAGCTGTCGGGCTCGGGGCGCCGGCGGCGGTCCGCGTCGGCCGGCGGGTCCTTGCGGAGCGCGGGCGGGGCGACGGCGGTGGCGTCGGTGGCGGCCGGCTCGGACGCGCGGCGGGCGGCCGCCGAGGCCTCGGCGGCGCCCGGCCGGCGGCGGCCGCGGGGCAGCGGGTCGTCCGACGGCGCGACGTCACCGGGCAGCGGCGGCTCGACGAGGCGCGCGGAGCGCAGGCGCTGGCCGGAGGCGGCGAGGAAGAGCCCGACGAGGAACGTCACGAAGATGCCCCAGCTGACCCCGACCGTGACGGCCACCCCGGCGCCCGCCTCGGGCGACGGCTTGTCGAAGTTGCGGTAGAAGACCAGTGCGCAGACCCACAGCCCGGCCGCGAAGATCACGTTCCCGTCGCCGAACGGCAGGTGGAACGCCTTGCCCTCACCGCGGGCGAACAGCATCCAGAGGACGCCGATCGCGACCAGGAGCACCGCCGCCTCGACGAACGAGAACGCGCCCCAGGCCGTCAGCGACCCGTCGGCTGCGTTCGGCCTGTCGCCCCGCGGGTTGTTGCCGAGGACCGTCTGCGAGTACCACGGCAGGAACATCGTCACGAACAGCGCGGCCGCCGCGTAGCCGGCGGTCCGCTGCTCGTTCTCGAGGCCCCGGTAGGACGCGCCCAGGCGCCGCACGAAGCCGCCGAACGCGGCGCCGCGGGACCCGGCGGGACGTGGGCCGTCGGCCATCAGGCCGGTCGCTTCCTGCGGTCGCTGCGCGCGTGGGCGGCAGCCGCGATCGAGGTCGTTGCGGGCGCATCGGCCATTGGCTCGTAGTCTACGCGCGTGGCCGGGCGCCCCACGGCTCAGTCCTGCTCGCGCTGGTGGGGGAGGAGGTCCACGTCCGCGTAGGAGCCCGCCGCCCGCGGGATCCCGGCCTCCTCGGGCTCGTCCGGCCAGCGGCCGTGCTCGTCGAAGAAGGCCCGGGCGTCGTCCTCGTCCGTGCGCTCGGTGTCCGTGTGCGCGGCCAGCCAGATGAGGTAGCCGAGCGCGCACATGCCCGCGAACGCCGCGATGTAGTTGGCGATCTCTCCGACCACGACGGTGCTACGCGATCGGGATGTCGTGGACGACCGGGCCGCCGGCGCGCCCGTCGGTGGTGGGCGGCGTGACCTCCATGCGCTCCACCCACCAGTCGATGAGCGCGCGGGCGAGCAGCAGCACCTGGCGCAGCAGCTCGCGGAACTGCTCGCGCAGCTCGTCCGGGATCAGCTCCCGCAGGGACTCGAGCAGCGCGACCAGCGCATGGACCTCGGTGGTCCGCCGCTGATGGTCCTCGGGGCTCGTCCAGCGCGCCTCGCCGGGACCCGTGTCCTCGCCGGCCCGGGCCGATTCGGCCTCGGCGGCCAGCCGGGCGGCCGCCTCCTGTGTGTCGCGGATCCGGTCGCGCAGCTGCGCGAGGGGGTCGTAGTGATCGGCGGTCATGGAGCGCAGCTCAGGCCTGACGGGCGGGAAGGTCGAAGGTGATGTGCAGCGATCCGTCCTGGAGCGCGGCGCCCGACGGACGATAGTCCGCCACGGCCGGTGGCAGCATCAGCGTGCGCTTGTGACCGTCGACGCGGACGATCAGCTCGCGGCCCACCTGCTTCAGCCCGACCTCGCCCTTCTCGACGAACGGCAGCTCGAGCCGCAGCGTGGCGCCGTCGTCGGTCAGCGTCAGCTCCTGCGTCAGCGACTGGTGCAGGACCGCCGACGCGTCGTGCCCGGCGAACAGCGCGTCCCCGAGGGCGTCGAGCGGCGCGTCGCCCAGGACCTCGGCCGGGAAGTACGGCGCGCACAGGACCGGCAGCGGCGCGAACGCCTCGCGCACCGCGGTGAGGTGCTCCTGCTGGCGGTCGCGCCACGGCGCGAAGTAGTCGCCGACCTCCTCCGGGAAGACGCGGTTGACGATCACGGCATCGGTGAGGAAGCCGTAGAGGTTCAGGTAGGTGAACGTGCGGCGGGCCTCGTCGATGACCATCCGGTCCGGGTTCATGACCAGGCGCAGCGACACGTGCTCGGTGTCGCGGAGGATCTCGTTCATCGCGATCAGGTTCCGTGTGAGGCCCTGGATCTCGTCCAGGACCGCGTCGCCGGGCAGCGAGACGTCGAAGACCGCGCGGGCGAACGGCCGGGCGGCCTCCATCAGCCGCGACTGCTGCGGGAAGGCCTTGTTCAGCCACCAGCGCGCGACGTCGGGGAAGCTCAGCAGGCGCAGCGTCTCACCCGTCGGGGCGCAGTCGACGACCACGACGTCGAACTCCCCGGACTCGTGGTGGCGCTTGAGCTCGAGCAGGCTGAAGAGCTCGTCCATCCCGGGCGGGACGGTCAGCTCCTCGGCGCTGATGCGGTCCACGCCGCGCTCGACGAGGATGTCGCCGGCCCACGCCCGGACCGCCGACCAGTTGCGCTCGAGCTCGTCCTGCGCGGACACCTGCTGCGCCACGAGCCCCGGCCCGACCTCCGACGGGCTGCTGCCGAGCGGCGTCTGCAGCGCGTCGGCCAGCGAGTGCGCGGGATCCGTCGAGAGGACGATCGTCCGCAGCCCGGCGGCGGCGCAGCGGCGAGCGGTGGCGGCGGCCACCGAGGTCTTGCCGACTCCGCCCTTGCCGGTGTAGAGGATCGTGCGCGTCTCCATGCCCGCGCTTCACACTACGCGAGGGCGGCGGCTCAGCCCCCGACGGCGATGCTCCCCGAGGTCTGCGCGGCGTTGCCCGCGAGGTCGACGGCCCGGACCGACACCGCGTAGCGCCCCGCCTTCTTGGGCGTGAAGCGCAGGCGCTGCTGGCCGCGGCTCAGGCGGACCGTCCGGCCGGCGATGCCCTTGCCGTTCAGCGTGACGGAGGTGGTGACGGTCGACACCTTCGACAGCGTGTAGCCGAGCGACACCTCCTTCTTGCGCTTCGGCTTCGCCGGCTTCGGCCTGCCCGCGAGGGCGATGACCGGAGGTGTCCTGAGGTCCGCCGTGAACCGGGCGGCCGTGTCGCAGTAGACGGCGGGATCGGGCAGCGTGGCCGGGTCGACAGCGCTCGTCGGCGTCGGCGGGGCCGGTACCGGCGCCGCGCCGCCGTCCTGGCGGGTGGTCGCGCGGGCCGCCCGCCTGCGGTCCGCCGTCGTGCGGTCACAGAGCCCGGCCAGGAAGTCGCGCAGGAGCGTGTGGTAGCCGAGGTCGGACTCCCGCGGCTTGAGCGAGTAGAGCGACCAGGCGCCGGTGTCGAAGCGGGGGAGGGCGACCCGGAGCTCGGCCTCGGCCTCGCGGTACAGCCGCTGGCCCTCCTCGTCGCGGGCGAGGACCGCGAAGTCGTGCAGGCCGTTGACGGCCTGCGTGAAGGCGTTCAGCACGTCGAGCTTCGGCGCGAACGAATAGATCAGCAGGTTGGCGCCCGACGACGTCCCGACGCGGACGCCGGTCGGCGGCGCGACCCGGAAGATCCCCAGGGCGCTGCGCGCGACGTCGAACAGCGCGGGGTCCTTGAGGTGCACTGCCGCCCGGCTGTAGGCCTGCAGGGCGGTCCCCTGGCTGAGCGCGCTGACCCACGGCGGCGCCCCGCCGTCGAACACGAAGAACGACTCCCAGGCGATGCCGCCGGCGCGGACCGACGCCAGGGACGTCGTCTCCTGCAGCAGCGCCTTAAGGGCGTTGTCGTACCGTCGCTGGCCGCCGGCCATCAGGGAGTTGGCCTTGCCGAACGTCCCGAGCCACTGCACCTGGATGCCCTGGCCCGGGTACGCCTGCCAGACCATCGAGCTGCCCTTGAAGGTCACCCGCTGCCCGTAGGCGAGCAGCGATCCGGTGGTCCACCACTCGCGGTTGCGCCGGATCGTCAGGAACGCGAGCGGCATCCGGGAGCTCGTGAGGTTGCCGGCCGCAGCCACGGCGTCGATCGTGCGCAGCACGCCGCCGAGCTCGTTCCGGCGGGCGCCCGTGAGCTTCTTCAGGCTGGCTTTGGCGGCGCCGTAGACCTCCCGGTACCCGTCGGCGACAGCGGCCGGGACGACGCCCGCGGCCTGCACGCGGTCGACCTCGCCGAGGACGGTGCGGGTCTGCTTCGCCGCCCGCGCGCGGTCCGGGGCGGGCGGGGAGGCTGCGGGTGCGGCGGTCGCGGTGGCGAGGCCCAGCGACAGCGCCGCAGCCACGATGATGGGCGGCGTCCGGCGGATCGGCCGATGGTACCGTCCGCCCTGCGCCGTCCGCGCAGCCTGCCTTGCAGTGCCACCCGACCCGAGGTCCCCGGTCCCAGTGCTCCGTGCCCGCCGTCCCGTCGCCGCCTTCTTTGCCGTGCTGTGCCTGCTCTTCGTCGCCGCCTGCGGGGGCTCGGACGAGAAGAAGCCGTCGGGGGCGGCGGGCGTCCTGGCGGAGGCGTTCGGGCCCGACAAGCCGGTCAGGAGCGGGGACGTCGACGCCGCGATCACGTTCGACCAGACCGGGCTGACCGGGGTCGGCCCGCAGGTGAAGGTCGACCTCGAGGGGCCGTTCCAGTCGCAGGGCGGCGGGAAGCTGCCGTTCTTCGACCTCGACTTCGGGCTGCTGGCCGGCGGGACGCAGCTCAAGGCCGGGGCCGTCTCGACCGCGGACAAGGGCTTCCTGAAGTTCGACGGCGCGGACTACGCGCTGCCCGCCGCGGTGTTCACGCAGTTCCAGAAGGCCTACAAGGACTCGCTCCAGGCGGCGTCCGACGGCGACAAGAAGGCGTCCGGTACGTCGCTGCAATCCCTCGGCGTCGATCCGCTGCGCTGGCTGAGCGCCCCGAAGACCGTCGGCACCGAGCAGGTGGGCGGGGTCGCGACCGACCACGTGAGTGCGTCAGTGGACGTCCCGAAGCTGCTCGAGGACGTGGACAAGCTGCTGCGCAAAGCCGGCTCCGTCAGCGGCGCCGCGGGCCAGGCGGCGGGCGTGCCGAACGGCCTGACGACCCCGCAGCGGACCGTGCTCGCGGGGGCCGTCACGGGCACGACGTTCGACGTCTGGGCGGGGAAGGACGACGGCACGCTGCGCAAGCTCGACGTCACGGTCGCCTTCGAGCTGCCGGAGATCGCGCAGGCTGCCGCCGGTGGTCTGAAGAAGGGGCGCCTGCGCCTCGCGCTGACGGTCGCGGACCTCAACGAGAAGCAGACGATCACCGCGCCGACGACGACGCGCCCGTTCGCCGAGCTGCAGACGCAGCTGGCGCAGCTGATCACCGGTGTGTTCGGCGGCGGTGCAGCGGTGCCGGGCGCCGGCGGGACGGGCTCCGGTTCCGGTGCGGGGACGGGTTCCGGTTCGGGTTCGGGTACGACCGGCGGCAGCGCGGGTACGGCCCCACCCCAGAACGACTACGACGCCTGCATGGCGGCCGCGGGGGCCGACATCGCGAAGGTCAACGAGTGCGCCCCGCTCCTGAACCCATGACCGACTCCATTCCCAAGCCCAGCCGCGCCGTCGGCCACGTTGCCCTCGGCGCCTGGAGCGGTGGCCGCTACCTGCAGTACGGGGAGACCGTCGAGGCCGAGCGCCTCGAGGCCCTGCTGCGTCCCGACGCGGGCATCCACACCCTGCTGACCGCCGACGCCTACGGCGCGGGGGAGGCCGACGCGCTCGTCGGCCGGGCGATCGCCGGCGTCCCGCGTGACGAGTTCTGCCTGGTCGGCGCGGTCGGCCACGATTTCTACGAGGGCGAGCGCGAGGGCGCGAAGGGCTTCCCGCGCTTCACCGACGCGCGGCTGCGCGGGCCCGAGCAGTACGCCGACTACCTGAAGATGGCGACCGAGAAGCACCTCGAGCGCCTTGGGGTCGACCAGCTCGACGTCCTGCTGCTGCACAACCCCGACCGCACCGGGTACACCAGCCCGATCGTGTGGGAGGCGCTGGCGTCCCTCCGCGACGAGGGCCTGACGAGCGCGATCGGCGTGGCTCCCGGTCCGGCGAACGGCTTCACGCTCGACGTGATCGCCTGCCTGGAGCAGTTCGGCGAGCTGATGGACTGGGCGATGCTGATCCTCAACCCGTTCGAGCCGTGGCCCGGCGAGCTGGCGCTGCGGACCGCGGCAGCGCAGGAGGTCGCGGTCATCGCGCGCGTGGTCGACTACGGCGGCCTGTTCTGGGACGACGTCAAGCCCGGGCACCAGTTCGCCCCGAAGGACCACCGCCTGCACCGTCCCGGTGGCTGGATCGAGTCCGGCATCGAGAAGCTCGAGCGGATCCGCCCGGTCGCCGAGCGGCACGAGCTGACGCTGCTGCAGCTGGCCGCGCAGTGGGACCTGGCGCACAGCCCCGTGGCCTGCGTCGCCCCGACGCTGATCCAGGAGCCGGGCGGCCGGGCGATCGAGGCGAAGCGCGCGGAGCTGGCCGCGACGCCGCATCACGTGGTCCTGAGCCCGGAGGAGGTCGCCGAGCTGCGGGAGATCGGCGACAACGCCGGCTCCATGGTGCTGAAGGGCGCGTCGCCGGAGTACGACGGGGCGATCGTCGCCGACCGCTGGCCGCTCGAGGCCGAGCTCGTCGCCGCCGGCGCCCGCTGGGGCGTGGACGCCGAGGCGGACCTGGCGTCAGGCCCCCGCTAGTTCAGTACTGGTCCTCGTCGGGCTCGAGCTCGTCGATGTCGTCTTCCTCGTCGTCGTCCGCGGCGTCGACGGCGCCCGACGCGCCGGGATGGTGGGACGCCTCGAAGCGCTCGATGGCCTCGTCCCGGGCGGTCTCGTCGACCGGGGCCTCGTCGCCGACGAGGACCCAGACCGCGTCATCGTCGGCGTCGCCCGACTCCTCGAACAGCTCGGCGTCGAGGGCGGTGCCGTCGTCGACGATCAGGAGCATCTCGGTCTGCGGGTTGTAATAGGTCCCCGGGCGGTTGACGGCTTCGTCGAGCTCGAATCGGCGTGGTGCGGCCATGCCACCGTTCTATCGAGTTTCGGCGATCGGCGGCGAGCCGCCTCGCCCGCCGGGGCCCGAGCGGCCTTGGATCAGCCCAGGTCGCTGAGCTGCCGCGCGACCTCGGTCTCCACGTCCAGCGGCTCCTTGCCCTGGCGCACACGGCGCCGGTTGCGCGACTGCACGAGCTCGCGGACCTCCGCGATGAGCTCGGGATCGGCCTGGACGTTGGACTGCTGCCGGGTCAGAGCGGCGAGCTCGGCGTCGATGTCCAGCGGCGAGTGGCCCTTGCGGACACGGCGATTGCTGCGCGCCTGGAGCATCTGGCGGATCTCCTCATCGCGGACAGCACCGCTGACGCCGTCACCGCCACCGGCCGTCGGCGCGCCGCCGCCACCGCCGGGTGGCTTGGGAGCGTCATCCCCGAACAGGCCGCCCTTGCCGATCTCGTCGTAGGCCTTGCCGGCGGTCGCGAGGGTGATGCCGGCGATCACCACGCCGAGGACGACGACGATGAACAGCACGGTGCCGAACGTCTCCTGCACGACGGATGACTCTAGTGTCAGGGCGATGTGGAAGCGCTGGCGTCGCAACAGCATGGCCCCGAGCCGCCCGGCCGTGTTCCCCGAGCAGTACGCCCTGGTCGCGCTCAGCGTCGGCGCGGTGATCGCGGGCGTGGTGCTCGCGGTCTACCTGGTGGCGACCGTCTGACCGGAGCGTTCCGCCTGCGATGCGCCGGGCGATCCGCTGGTGGCCGACCCAGCCGGCGCCCCACTCGGTGTGAATGACGATTCACCGGGGTGGGAGCCGTACGATCCGCCAGTGGCCACCCCGCCGTGCGGTGAATGACGATTCCCCGGGGTCGGAGTCGTGAGATCCACCAGTGGCCATCCCGCCGTGCGGTGAATGACGATTCACCGGGGTCGGAGCCGTGCGATCCGCCGGTGGCCGACCCGGCCGGCCGTCAGCGTTCAGCGGTCGAGCTCAGCGCGGATGAGGTCCACGCTGCGCGCGACCGCGTCCAGGCGCGGCGCGAGGTCGGCCGCCAGTGTGTCGCGCTGGACGGCGCCGTCGTCGGTCAGGCGGTAGTACCGCCGCGAGCGCCGCTCCGGGTGCTCCCACTCACCGGCGATCAGGCCCTTCCCCTCGAGCTGCCGCAGCAGCGGGTACATCGTGTTCGGGTTGACCTTCAGCAGGCCGCCGGTGGCCGCCCCGACCCGCTCCATGAGCTGGTTGCCGTACGACGGCTCGTCACCGAGGAAGTGGAGCACGAGCCAGGGCAAAAGGCCGCCGCGGCGCAGTTCGGCGACGAGGGGATCCGCGGTCCCGCTGCCGCCGGGCGCCCGCTGCTCGGGCAGCGGCACCTTCCCGCCGGCGGCGGCACGCGCAGCCTCGACCGAGACGGCCTCGGCCACGGCGTCGCGGGTGGCGCGGTCCGGCATCGGGCCATCATGTCAACTGGCCCCGACGCGGCCGTGCCGGAACCGTCCCCGAGCTCAGCTGCGTGTCCGCAGGAACAGCTCACGGTGCCGGCGGAGTTCGTCGTCGACCCGGCCGCGCTGCCGCGTCGTCTCCCACTTCGAGTAGCGCAGGGTGGCGTAGCCCATCGCGGCGTAACGCGCATCGCGCTCGGCGTCGCTCAGGAGGAACTCGACGTCAGCGTGGCCGTCCTTGCCGTCCGACTCGACGACGAGCAGCAGCTCCGGGATGCGGAAGTCGGGACGCAAGACGAGTCCGTCGCCGACGTCCCACGGCTCGTTGCAGCGCGGCTCCGGCAGACCGGCGGCGCGGATGATTTCGAGCATGAGCAGCTCGAACTCGTTGCGGACCTCGCCGACGAGGGCAGCCCTCCGGTCGTAGAGCGCCTGCAACGCGGGCACCCCGCGCTGTCCGTGTCGGTCGAGGAGCAACCGCCGCACGGCCGCGACGTCCAGCAGTTGCTTGTAGATAGCCTGGCGCCAGGCCCACTCCAGGACCCGGCCGCCGTCGTCGCGCCGGGCCAGGTCGAGCAGGATGCGGGCGACCGTGTGGGTCGGGACTCCGCGCACCAGCGTTTGCTCGTCCGGCACCGGAATCGCTCGCACGACCTGGAAGCGCCGCGTGTCCGGACGACGGTGAGGGGGCACTGCGACATCAGGTCGCGTCCCCGCGTCAGGCAGGACGTCGCGGTGGGTCGCCCCCGTCCACCCGGCGAGTCGTGAACCCCGTCGGCAGGCGAGGACCGCCGCCATGCGCAGCTGATCGGGCGGCAGGGCTCCACCGCCGAGCCGATACACGCCCGGGTGAATGGCGACCAGCATGCCGCTTGCCAGACGCGCTGCGATGTGGTCGTCGGAGACGCCCAGTGCCAGCAGCTGCGACCGCGCCACCGCACCGTGCTGTCGCTCCGCGAGCGCGACGATGACGGGGTCGACGGTGCGCATCGTCCGGCGTGCAGCCCCGGTCGTCGGGAGGGGCTGTGCGATGCGGTCGAACCCGGGTGGGAACCAGACGTCGTCGGTCGTGGGCTGCCGCGTGCGCATCACCCGAGCGTGGCGGGCGAGCCTGTGCGGA
Organism: Paraconexibacter sp. AEG42_29; assembly: GCF_040581415.1. NCBI lineage: Bacteria > Bacillati > Actinomycetota > Thermoleophilia > Solirubrobacterales > Paraconexibacteraceae > Paraconexibacter > Paraconexibacter sp. AEG42_29. The sequence continues at coordinate 1,603,496 of NZ_CP114014.1, forward strand.
CGCTACCCCCGACCTGCGCAGGATCGACGACGATCCTGCGTCGGTCTCGCGGGGTGGGAGGTCGCCGGCGGAGCGCCCGCTTCGGGGCCAGGTGAATCGTCATTCACACCCCCGCAGATTCGCGCTGGCGGATCGCACGGCTCCCACCTCGGTGAATCGACATTCACACCCCCGCAGGTTCGCGCTGGCGGATCGCACGGCTCCGGGCCCGGTGGATCGACATTCACCGGGGGTGAGCGAGGTCCCAGGTGCGTGCCGACGACGGTGCCGGGTACAGGTGTTGCACGACCCGTTGCAGAAGCAGGAATCGGCAAGGGTCGCTGCTAGTTTCGGCCTCGCTGTCCGCAGGAGTGGCGCCGCTTTGCGCTGTGCCCACCGGACCGCTCCACCCTGCATGCCGCGCCTGTCATCCATACCCGTCCGCCTGCTGATCGCCGCGGCCGTGGCGACCCTCGCGGTCCTCGCCACCGTGCTGCCCGCCGTGGGCCAGAACACCGGGCAGCGGATCGCCAGCTCCGAGAGCCGTGCCGCCGCCCTGAAGGCCGCGGTCGCCGTCGAGACGCGCCGGCTCGGCCAGACCGACGCCGACCTCGGTGCCGCGCAGGCGCGCCTGGACCGCATCGAGGCGGACGCCGACCGCCGCGAGGCGAAGGTCCGCGCGATCGGCGCGAGGATCGCCGCGACCCGGGTCGTCCTGCAGAAGCTCGAGAACCGCATGCACCGCGCCGCGAACGCGCTGCGCCGCAACCTCGTCAGCGCCTACCAGAACCCCCAGCCCGACCTCGTCAGCTTCCTCCTGCGCGCCCACGACTTCGGCGACCTGATCGAGAGCCGCAACTTCCTCAAGCGCATCGAGGCCAACAACGCGCGGATCCTCGACAGCACCCGCGAGACGCGCGTGCAGGTCGACCGCGAGGCCACGAAGCTCGTCGAGCTCCAGCAGGACGCGCGGCGCCTCGCCGAGCAGGTCCAGCGTCGCCGCGACTCCGCCCAGGTCGCGCGTACCGCGATCCTCAACGTCCGCGCCCGGCAGCTGCAGCGCCGGGACGGCACGGCCGCGCAGCTCGCCGCCGTCCGCGGTCAGATCAGCGACCTGAAGGGCCGTCAACGCCGCGAAGCCGCGCGTGCCGCCCGGATCCAGCGCGAGGCCGTCGTCAGCGGCATCGGCGTCAACACCGGCGGACTGGCCCAGCCGCCCGCCGGCGCCCCGGCCGCCGTCGCCAAGGTCATGGCCGCCGGCAACGCGATCGCGGGCCTGCCGTACCTCTACGGCGGCGGGCACGCCTCGTTCAAGGCCAGCGCCTACGACTGCTCCGGGTCGATCAGCTACGCCCTTGCCGCGGCGGGGCTCGTCTCATCGCCGATGGCCTCCGGCCCGTTCATGAGCTGGGGCGAGGCCGGGCCGGGCAAGTACATCACCGTCTACGCCAACGCCGGCCACGCCTACATGGTCGTCGCCGGTTGGCGCTTCGACACCTCCGCGCTGAGCCGTGGCGGGACGCGCTGGACGCAGGAGATGCGCAGCAGCGCGGGCTTCGTGGCCCGCCACCCGCCCGGCCTGTAGGCGCATACCTGTCGTAGGGCCCTTCGCCGGGTGGTCTGGCCGCCACCCGCCCGGCCTGTAGGCGCATACCTGTCGTAGGGCCCTTCGCCGGGTGGTCTGGCCGCCACCCGCCCGCCCTGTAGGACGCGCGCGCCAAACGCCCCCGGCCAATACGCTTCTCGCCCATGGGAACGGTCACCGCGAAGCTCGACGTGCCGTACGGCGCCAGCGCCGCCGAGGCGATCTGGTACGACCCCCGGCGGTGGAGCATGCTGCTCGACGGCTTCGGGCGGCTCGAGTCCGCTGCCGAGGACTGGCCGCACGAGGGGGCCCGCGCCGTGTGGGCCTCCAAGCCGGGTGGACGCGGCCGTGTCATCGAGGTCGTCACCGCCTACGAGCCGCGCGCCCGCTGCGTGACCCGCGTGGAGGACGACACGATCCACGGCACCCAGACCATCGTCTTCTCCCCCCACGAGGGCGGGACGCTGATCGACCTGAAGCTGATCTACACGATCAAGAACCGCAACATCTTCACCCCGATCATGGACAGCCTGTTCGTCAAGGGCGCGCAGCGGATGTCGCTGCATCGCACGCTGGGCCGGCTCGAGATCGAGCTCCGCGGGGACCAGAACCTCCCGGTCTGACCCAGCCGCGGCAGCGTCCCGCCCGCGCCGCCAGGACGATCCCACGGTGAACGTGGGACCATCGCGGGCACATGTTCGTCAACAAAGCCGCCGTCGTCGGAGCCGGGGTCATGGGCGGTCAGATCGCCCAGACGATCGCCGCCGCCGGGATCCCGGTCCTGCTCAAGGACATCCGCCAGGAGCTCGTCGACCGCGGGCTGCAGGAGGCCAGGAGCGTCACCGCCGGCCGCTTCGGGGCGCTGGTGCAGAACGGGAAGCTGACGGCCGACGAGGCCGCGGCGAAGACCGACGCCGTCCTCGCGCTCATCCACGGGACCACGAGCTACGACGGCTTCGGCGACGTCGACTTCGTCATCGAGGCGGTCCCCGAGAAGCTCGAGCTCAAGCAGGCGGTCTTCGGCGAGCTCGACGCCGTGACGCCGGGCCACGCGATCCTCGCGTCGAACACGTCCGGCCTGTCGATCACGGAGATCGGCGACGCGACGCTGCGCCCCGAGAAGATCGTCGGGTTCCACTACTGCTATCCGGCCGCGGTCATGCCGCTGATCGAGGTGATCGACGGCGAGGACACCTCCGCCGAGACACTGCAGGCGGCGATGAACTTCGCGCAGGCGATCAAGAAGACGCCGATTCGCTCGGGCGAGGTCCCCGGCTTCGTCCTCAACCGCATCCTGCTGTCGGGTCTCAGCGAGGTCTGGCGGATGACCGAGGACCAGGACCTCTCGATCAAGGCGGTCGACGAGCTGATCGCCGGGGCGAAGATCACGCCGATGGGCCCGTACATGCTGGTGAACCTGCTCGGACTGGACACCACGTTCCACGTGGCCGAGCACATGGTCGCCGCGTACGGCCCGGACCGCTTCTACGTCCACGAGGGCATGGCGACCCAGGTCGCCGCCGGCAAGCTCGGCGCCAAGACCGGGGGTGAGGGCTTCTACAAGGCGGACGGCAGCGCGGCCGCGACGGGCGGCAGCAAGCAGCCCGCCGACGACGAGATCGCCCGGCTGCTCGAGCTGAAGGTCTTCGCGGAGGCGGCGCTCGTGCTGCAGGAGGGGGTCGCCACCCATCGCGACATCGACGTCGCGCTGATGGCCGGCGCCGGGATCGATCCCGCGCGCGGCATGCTGCCGCCGTTCATGAAGGCGGACGAGCAGGGTCTGGACGTCGTGCTGGAGCGCCTGGAGGCCGCGGCGCGGAAACACGGTCCCGCGTTCGCGCCGCCGCGCATCCTGCGGCGCCTGGTCGCCCAGGGTCGGCTCGGTCGCAGCACCGGCCAGGGCTTCTACGCCTACCCGCAGCCCGACGCCGTCCAGCCGGCGGGCGACGACGCCGTGGTGCAGCTGGAGACCCGCGGGCCCGTCGCCATCGCGTGGCTCGCGAGCCCCCCGATGAACGCCATCGGCCCGCGGACGGTCGAGCACCTGGGCAAGGTCCACGCCGCAGCCAAGGCCGGCGGCGCGCGGGTCTTCGTGATCGCCTCGGCGAACCCGCAGGTGTTCAGCGCGGGCGCCGACCTGAAGGCCTTCACCACCCAGGACGAGGACGCAGGTCGCGGCTTCATCGCGGCCACGCACGCGCTGCTCCGGACGCTGGAGACCGATCCCGTCGTGACGATCGCCGCCGTGAACGGCCTCGCGCTCGGCGGTGGCTGCGAGCTCGCGATGGCCTGCGACGTGCGCATCGCCGCGCAGTCGGCGAGCTTCGGCCAGCCCGAGATCAAGCTCGGCATCATCCCGGGCTTCGGCGGCACCCAGCGCCTGCCGCGGCTGGTCGGCGAGAACAAGGCCCTGGAGATGAACCTGATCGGCGACGCGATCAGCGCGACCGAGGCGTGGGAGTTCGGGCTCGTCAACCGCACGGTCGTCGACCACGAGCTGCTCGACACCGTCCTTGCCTGGGCGCGCAGGTTCGCCGAGCAGGCCCCGGTCGCGGTCGCCCGGATCAAGGACGTAAGCGGCAACAGCGACCTCGACGCCGGCATCGCGGCCGAGCAGGACGCCTTCGCCGCCGTCTTCGCCACGGCCGACGCCAAGGAGGGCATCGGCGCCTTCCTCGGCAAGCGCAAGGCCGTCTGGTCCGGGACGTGACCGGGGCGGAGCAGCTTGCGGGGCTGATCGCCGGGGCGCGCAGCGTCGTCGCGCTCACGGGCGCCGGCATCTCTGTCCCGTCCGGCATCCCTGACTTCCGGACCCCGGGGACGGGACTGTGGGCGAACGTCGACCCGATGCAGGTCGCCCACATCGACGCATGGCGCGCGGACCCCGCCCGGTTCTGGCACTTCTACGGCGACCGCTTCCAGACGCTGCACGCCAAGCAGCCGAACGGCGCGCACGCGGTGCTCGTGGAGCTCGAGCGCCGCGGGCTGCTGAAGGCGGTCGTCACGCAGAACATCGACATGCTCCACCGCAAGGCAGGGACGACCGAGCTGGTCGAGATGCACGGCACCATCGAGCACTCCTCCTGCCTCCACGACGGCAACCGGTACCCGCTCGCCGAGGTGCAGCGGCGGCTGGAGGCGTCGGAGGACGGCGTCCCGGCCTGCGACTGCGGCCGCCCGCTGAAGCCGGACGTCGTGCTCTTCGGCGAGCACCTGCCGGCCGACGCGATGGAGCGTGCGATCGCGCTGATGGGGGAGGCGGACCTCGTCGTCTGCGTCGGGTCCTCGCTGGAGGTCTACCCCGTCGCGGGGCTGCCGGAGATCGTGCTGGCCGGCGGCGGCCAGGTGGCGGTCGTCACCGCCGGGCCGACGAGCTTCGACCGCCAGGCGGCCGTCAAGCTCGACGGGGACGTGGTGGCCGAGCTCGAAGCGGTGCTGGCGGCCCTGTAGCGCTCAGGCCAGGCCGGCGTTCGTCCGCACGCGGAGCGCGGCCTCGACGCGCTTGATGGCGTGCTCGACCCGCTCGGCCGTCTCGTCGTCCAGCCCGCCCTGCAGCGCGCTGTTCGCCGCCGCCGCCACCGGGGCGCGCAGCTCGCGCAGCTCTTCGATGCGCCGGGCGAGGTCGGCACCGTCGGCCCACGGCTCGAGTTCCGCGATCGCCGCCTCGAGCGCGACACGCACCTGCAGCGAGGCCTCCCGCGTGCGGCCGGCGTCGATGTCCGCCCGGGCGCGCAGCACGAGCTCCTCGGACGCGAGCGCGACGTCGCGACCGCTCAGGATCGCGGCCAGGCGCTCCTGAGGGCGCAGGGCGGCCGTGCGCCGTTCGGACGCCGGCTTGGCCGGGGACGGGATCTCGACGGCCGTGGCCCAGCGGCCGTGCGCGACGGCCTCGCCCTCGCCGACGCCGGAGCGGACCACGAGCGCCTGCCGGCGGGTCACGTCGCGCGTGAACGGGTCCATGGCTGACGTGCGGTGCGCGTGCAGCACCCCGTTGAGGACGTCGATGGCGTCGTCGACCTCGGCCGACAGGTTGGCGGTCTTCATCCACGCCTGACCAGCGGCCTCGTCGGCGAGCGCCTCGGCCTGCACGAGCGTCACGCGGGTGGTCGTGACCGGCTCGGGCCCGGGTTCGGCACCGGCTGCCTTCGGCTTCGGCGACCGCTTGCTGAGCAGCCGCCGCCGCTCGACGGCGCCGAGGGTCGTGACCACCAGGACGTGCGACGGCTGCCCCGCGTGACCGCGAAGCACGTACCGCCCGTCGGGCGGCCCGATCTCCCACGGGAACTCCATCTGGACGAAGGCAAACAGGCTCATGGCGAAGGGTCCTCAGAAACGACGCGCGCCCCGGACGGGGCGCGCGGTACGGCGAATGCGACTGGTCCGGCGCGGTGTGTGGGACTACTCGCCCTTGCTCGCCTTGCTGGAGCGGGTGACCTTGATCGAGGCGGTCGAGGGCGTGGTGGCGACCTCGGGGTTCTCGATGGTGCCGATGCGGGAGATCAGCTTGATCCACTGCGAGGGCTTAAGGACGGCGGCGAGCTTCTTGTCGTAGAGCGGCCGGAACCCGACGTGGATGTGGTCGTCGTGGTCGGGCATCGACAGGGTGTTGTCGGCGCCCTCGAACTTCATCAGGGAGATGATCTGGTGCGGCTTCATCGTGCCCTGCAGCGACAGCAGGCGGCGGACGGTGATGTCGGTGATCGACCCGGCGCCCTGGTGGCCCATGATCGGGATGCCGTTGATCTTCGAGATGTCCACGGCGTTGCCGGAGGAGTGCTCGGAGATGTTCCCGGACTTGGTCCGCAGCCCGTGGTTGTTGCGCAGCGAGGACACCGTGGGCTTCAGGCCTGCAGCCGACAGGAACTCGAGCGTCGCGAGGACGCGACGGTCGATCTCGCCGGCCTTGATGTCGTTCTCGCCGCCGGGATACAGGTCGATCCGCGGGTCGTCCAGGACGCGCTTCTGCAGCGCTTCCTTGGACAGCAGCAGGATCTGGCCGATCGACGGGTTCTTCGCGTCCGGGCCGAAGAACGGGTTCTTGCCCGCCGCGCGGTAGATCGCGGTGGACTCGAGCAGCTTCCAGCCGTCGAGGATCGGCTTGGGGTCGATCCGCGGCGCGCCGCGGCCGGCCGGCCGGATCTCGAAGCGGGTGTGCGGCGCGGACTTGGTGGAGGTCGTGCCGATGCGGCCGAGGATCGTGCCGGCGATGACGCGGGAGCCGACGGCGAGCTTCTTGATCGTCACGTCCTCGCGCTTGAGGCCGTAGACCTGGGTGAAGTAGCTCTTGAACGAGGAGCCGGCCTCGGTGGTGTTCAGCAGCTGCTCCTCACCGCCGACCTTCAGCGCGTTCTTGCGGCCGGGGTTGGCGAACAGGCGCTGCTTCTCGACGACGGCCTTCGTCGTGAGCGTCAGCGTCTCGGTCGCGCCCTTCGCGACCGCTTCGAGCTGCGTGCCCGCCGAGGCGGCGGACGTGGGGGCGGGGTCGTCACCGACCGCCAGAGCGTTGGTGAGGGCTTCCTTGTCCTCGTCGGCCTTCGGCACCGGGTAGGACGGGGCGAGCTTCTTCAGGTTGCCGTACGTGTACGTGTTGCCGTACACGTCCTGCAGCTGGATGAACCGGCCCAGGCGCTTGGTCTTGCCGATCTTCGTGATCTTGCCGTCCTGCACCGCGATCACCGGCGAGCCGGCCTTCGCGAAGATGTTCACCGAGCGACGGTTCGAGTTGGACTCGATCGGCACCGACGCGTTGCGGCCCTTGGCCACGCGCTTGGTCGCCTCGCGCTCGCTGATGTCGTCCGCGTAGGACGCCGTCGCGTGGACGGGGAAGTGGCCCTGCGTCAGCCCGGTCAGGGACCCGACGAGGTCGGACGGCAGGCCGCCGATGAGCTTGGCGCGCATCAGGACGGAGTCCACGTACCAGTCGGCGTGGTTGTAGGCGAAGATCGCCTTCTTGATGTCGGTCTCCGCGCCGGCGGCCTTCAGGTAGCGGGCGGCGCCGAACACGGCGTCGACGGGGTTGTACGGATCCTTGCGGCCGTCGTTGTTCGCGTCGACCCCGTAGGCCTTCCACGTCGACGGCAGGAACTGCATCCAGCCGACCGCGCCGGCGGACGACACGTTCAGGTTGCGGCCGTAGTCGGTCTCGATCTCGTTGATCGCGGCCAGGACCTCCCACCGGACGCCGTACTGGATGCCCGCGGCCTGGTAGATCGACAGCAGGAACGGCGGGATCCGGAACTTGTCGATGAAGAAATTCGGCACGCCGATCGGCGCGGGGCCCGGCAGCGCGAAGGCGTACGTGGGGTTGCCCGGCATCGGCACCCCGCCGGAGTCGCGCTGGGCGTCCGGGGCGACGGGCTCACCCGTGCGGGAGTCGACCGACTCCGGCGTGGTGGACCCCTCCGCCGGCTTGTCCGGCACCTTCGCCGCCGGCGGCGCCTTGCGCGTCTTCTTGCCGGTGGTGGCCTGCGCCTTGCCCTTCTCGCTCTTCTCCGCGACCTTCGGCGTGGCGGCCTTCTCGGCTTCCGCGTTCGGGTCGACGACCTGGGGCTCCTGCGTCGCGGTCGCGTTGGGGTCGGCGACGGGCGCCGGGCCCTCCTGGATCGAGATGACCGGAAGCTGGATCCCCGGCAGCGTGATCTCGCTGAGCGGCGTACCCGGAGGCACATCGATGTTGAGCTGGACGGTCGCACCGCCGAGCAGGGTCACCGTGATCGTCCGCTGCTCGGCCGCTGCGGGATACACCGCGGCGCCGAAGCCCGCGGAGACGATCCCGGCGACGGCCATGCCGGATACCAGCTTGCGCTTGTTCATGCTGAAGAAATTCCTCCCACCACTGCTGCTGAACCTGGTCGCAGACCGCTTCCAGACGGGCGTGACCCTACCACGGGTACAGGACCCGATTGGCCACGCTACCCGACCCGTTAACGGGATTGCAACGCGGTAGTACCTGGAAACCGCCGATTCGGCGCGCCGACCGGCACCACCACCGACATCTCGTTCGGACACCGCGTCCGGCCACGAACGGGTGGACGTCCTCCCTTCGGGTGCGAGAACTCCCCCTTTGGGTGGCTAGATTGCTCATGAGCACGACCTGTGAAGGCCCGTCGACCGAGGAGGACATCGTGAGCACCGAGGACAAGGGACCGCGCGAGAAATTTGCGAAAGGTGGCGAGGATGCGCTGGGAAAACTCGCCCAGGAGCTGTTCGACAGCCCGCTCGTCACCGGTGCGCTGAGCCGCGCCTTCGAGGCGCGCGAGAAGGCGGTGCAGGCCCAGGAGGTCGCGATGGGGGCCCTCAACATCCCGTCCGCGGCGGATCTCGAGCGGCTGACCCGGCGGGTCCGCTCGCTCTCGCAGCGGCTCGAGGGGATCGAGGACGGGGTCGACCGGGTGGACGAGCGCCTGGGTGAGCTGCGCGGCAGCACCGACGTCGAGCAGCGCCTCGCGCGCATGGAATCCCTGCTCGACGGGCTCGTGGCCGATGTCGCGGCGATTCGCGCGTCGCTCCCGGGCGGCGCGCCGGTCCACGTGCCGTCGAGCCAGGAGCGCCTGAGCGTCACCCCCGAGTAACCGTCCCGCCGGGACGGACCCTGCAGCGATCAGGCCGGGTCGGGCCGCGGAGGCGCCACGGCGGCCACGGGTCCCGGGGTCAGGGTCGCGGCGAGGACCACGAGGGCGAACGCGGCCAGCCGCAGGGCGACGGCGCCCGACCCCTCGGGGAGCGGCTCGCCGAAGACCACCAGGCCCGAGGCGATCGTCGAGAGGTTCGCCGCGGCGCTCGTCACGGCGATCACCGGGACGGCGTCGCCCACCTGCAGCGACCGCGCGCTCACGACCAGACCGACGAGCGACAGCACCGTGATGACGAGCGCCAGCGGCAGGATCGTCACGACCCCGTCACCGAAATGGCCGCTGGCGGCCTTGATGGTGACGTCGCTCGCACCCCACTGCAGGCCGGCGCACGCGGCGAGGAGCGGTCCGCCCAGCGACGGTCCCGTGCGGCCGGCCAGGAGCATCAGCGGCACGGTCACGGCAGCGAGGGCGCCGACGTACACGACGAGCGTGAGCGTCTCGTAGTCGCTGTGCTTCTCGTTCCCGCTGTCGCCGAGCGTCGCGGCCAGGATCGCCAGGCCCGCCGCGGTCAGGCCGACGCCGATCCACTCCCGTCGGGTGACCTTGAGGCCGAACATCTTGTCCGCGACGACGGTGAGCAGGACGAGCCCGCCGGCGATCACCGACTGCACGAGGGAGATCGGCGCGAGTGACAGCGCGGCGACGTGCAGGAACCACGAGCTCGTGGCGACGATGATGCCGATCGTCCACCACTTGCTCGAGAACAGGGCGAGGGTGCTGCGGACGGGATGGCGCCATTCGACGGGGGGTGCTTCGGCGGCGCCACGGTGCTTGTAGAGGAAGCCGAGAATCGAGACGAACGCCGTCGCCAGCGACAGCAGCAGGCCGATCTGGACGGAGACGGGCATCAGGCGGTCACGCGCGCGCCGGAGTCGGCCGGGCGCTCGTCCTCGCGCGGGGGCGGGAGCGGGGGCGCCGTGCGCGCGGGAATGCCGAAGGCGAGGGCGGCGACCGCGGCGGCGCGACGCACGGCGGCGAGCAGCGCGTCGTCGTCGAGCCCGCCGTCCCCGCCGGCGACGGCTCCGGTGACGACGAGGATCGCGGCGGCCGGGAGCCCGTGCAGCGCGGCGACCTGCAGGACGGTCGCGGTCTGCAGGTCGGCGGCCAGCGCGAGCGATCCGTCGGCGGCGCTCGTCGTCGCCGGCGCCTGCAGCAGGTCGGACGTCGCGACGAGGCCCGCGGTGGGGGCATCGGCCGCGAGCGCCGCCGCGAGCCGCGGGTCGGGACGCACGACGTCGCCGGCGCCGAGGGCCCGCGACGGCCCGTCGCCGGCGAGGGCACCGGTCACGACGAGGGCGTCGCCGGCGGTGAGCGCGTCGTCGCCGCCGACGGGCAGTGCTCGAGCCGTCCCGACCCGGATCGCGGTCCGCAGGCCGAGGCGGAAGAGCTCGTCGGTGACGATCGCCGCCGAGGCCGCGCCGAGCCCGGTCGCCTGGATCGTCAGCGGCGCGCCGTCGGCCGCCGTACCCGTGTACCCCCACAGGCCCCGGGCGTGGTTGAACATGAGCGGACGGTCGAGCAGCGCGGTGGCGAGGCCGAGGCAGCGGGCGGGGTCGCCGCACAGCAGCGCCCGCTCGGCGAGCGCGTTGGTCGGACGCAGGACGTTGACTTGTGCCGGCACGGGTCCGGGAGGATAGAGTCGCCAGTCGTGGCCAAGCGTGAAGACAAGAAGAAGAAGGACAAGCAGCAGTCCCGCACGGATGCCGTGCGGGCTGCCGTCGACCAGGCCTTCCAGGCCACGGCCGACCAGGCGGAGGGCACGCAGAAGCGCGTGCAGGAGATCGCCGACGAGCTGTCATCGGTCGCGACCCGGCTGCGGGACTCGCTCGAGGGTGCACGCCCCGCTGCGGCAGCCGACCTCGACGCCGTCCGGGCGGACATCGCCGCGTTGACCGCCCGGGTCTCCGCGCTGGAGGCGAAGCCCGCCCCCGCACCGCGCAAGCCCGCGGCCCGCCGCGCGGCCGCTCCGGCGGCCGCGAAGCCCGCCGCTGCCGCCAAGCCGGTCGCCGCGCGGGCACGCGCCGCCGCCAAGCCGGCCGCGCCCAAGGCCGCCGCATCCAAGCCCGCGGCGCCGAAGGCCGCTCCCAAGCCGGCCGCTGCAGCCAAGCCGGCGGCAGCCAAGCCGGCCGCCGCCAAGCCCGCGGCCGCCGCCCGCAAGCCGGCCGCCCGCAGCGCGACCGCTGCGAGCAAGGTCCCGGCCGCCCGGGCCGCCGCACGGCGCTCCGCCGCCTCCAAGCGCCCGAGCTGATCCCGCGGCCGGCGCCTACCGCGCCGGCCGTCCTCCATGGCCACCACCGCCAGCTTCCAGTCCGCCGCCGAGTTCCGCACGGTCCTCGACCGCGTCTTCACGATGATGAGCGAGGACCCGGAGATCGGTCCCCGCCTGCACGCCGCGGACGTCCCGCAGCGCTTCGCGTTCCCGGACCTCGACCTCGTCGTGAACATCCGCGCGACCTACGACGAGGAGTACGGGAACCTCATCTGGGTGTGGTCGGACGACGTCGACTGGGAGCCGCGGGTGCGCATGGAGATGGCGTCGGACACGGCCAACCGCTACTTCCAGGGCAAGGAGTCGATCGCCCTCGCCGTCGCGCGCCGGCGCATCAAGACGTCCGGCGACGTCATGGCCGCGCTCACGCTGATCCCGATCATCAAGCCGGTCCACGCGGCGTTCGCCCGAGTCGTCGAGGCCGAGTACCCGCACCTCCGGATTTGACGACCGAGCAGGAACTCAGCACCCCCGAGGTCGCCCGCCGGGTCGGCGTGACGCCGGCGACCCTCCGGCGCTGGATCGCCTCCCAGGTGATCCCGATGCAGGCAGGCTCCGCGTGGACGCAGGGCATGGTCGCCCACGCGCGCATCGTGGCGCGCCTGCGCGAGCGCGGGCACTCGCTCGCGGAGATCCGGCAGGCCACCGAGGACGGACGCCTCGCGTTCGGCTACGCCGAGGACCTGCTGCGGATCGACGACGCCGAGTACACCCTCAAGCAGGCGGCCAAGGACACCGGCCTGGAGCCGGCGCTGATCGAGCGGATCGGGTCCTCGCTCGGCTTCAGCACGAGCTGGACCGAGCAGCTCACCGAGGACGACGTGCAGATGCTGCGCTACGGCGCGGCCGCGCTCGCCGCCGGGCTGCCGCTCGTCGCCTTCCTGCAGCTGTGCCGCGTCTACGGCCAGGCGCTCGCGCAGATCGCCGACGCCGAGGTGCGGCTGTTCCACCTCTACGTCCACGAGCCGATGATGCGCGAGGGCATGCCCGGCCTGCAGATCGCGGAGCAGATGGAGGGCCTCACGCGCCAGCTCCTCCCGCTCGCCAGCCCGATGATGGACCACTTGCACCAGCGCTTTCTGCACCACTTCGTCGAGCAGGACGTCATCGGGCACATGGAGGCCGACCTGGGGGACACCCAGCTGGACCTCGGCCGCCTGCGGGTCGCGATCGCCTTCGCCGACCTCGCCGGGTACACCCGCCTGACCGAGGAGCAGGGCGAGGAGGAGGCCGTTAGCGCCGTCGAGCGCTTCGTCGAGGCCGTCGAGCACACGCTGCCCGAGGACGCCCGCGTCATCAAGACCATCGGCGACGAGGTCATGATCGTCGGCTCCGATCCTGCCGCCCTGGTCGACTGGGCCGTCGGCTTCCAGCAGCTGATGGTCAAGCGCCCGCTGCCGCGCATCGGCGTCCACTACGGCGAGACGCTCTACCGCGAGGGCGACTACTACGGGCGCGAGGTCAACCTCGCCGCCCGGGTCGCGGCGCGGTCGGCCGGCGGTGAGGTCATCGTGACGCGGCCGCTGGTCGAGGTCGCCGGCCCGCATCTCGAGTTCGAGCGGATCGGGGAGGTCCGGCTGAAGGGGTTCGCCCACTCGACCGAGCTGTTCCTCGCCCGGCCGGGGGACGACGACTGATGGCGTTCGCGGACGGCGCGCGGGCGATCGAGCTGCACGGGCACGAGGTCGTCTTCCGTCGCGAGGGGGAGGGGCCGGCGGTCCTGCTCATCCACGGGATCGCGGGCAGCCGCGACGCGTGGCGGGACGTCGTCGGCCCGCTGGTCGCGTCGGGCCGGACGGTCATCGCCCCCGACCTGCCGGGCCACGGCGACTCCGGGACGTCGTCCGGCGACTTCTCCGTCGGGGCGCTTGCGGCGACCATGCGCGACCTGCTCCTCGTCCAGGGCTTCGAGCGCGCGACGCTCGTCGGGCACTCGCTCGGCGGGGGCGTCGCGATGCAGTTCGCCTACCTGTTCCCCGAGCACACCGAGCGCCTCGTCCTGGTGAGCAGCGGCGGACTCGGCCGCTCGGTCAACCCGTGGCTGCGCAGCGCCGCACTCCCCGGCGCGGAGCTCGTGGTCGCCGGCATCGGCGGGGTCGCACGCCTCGTCTCCCCGGTCGTGTCGGGCGCGCTCGGGATCCTGCGCGTCCGCCCGGACGCCGAGCAGCTCGAGGTCGGGCGGTCGTTGCGGTCGCTCGGCGTCGGGGCGACCCGGCGGGCGTTCCTGGACACGCTGCGCGCGGTCGTCGGCCCGGACGGCCAGCGGGTCTTCGCCGGGGACCGCCTGTACCTGGCGGCCGAGATGCCGACGCTGATCGTCTGGGGGGACAGCGACCCGGTCATCCCGCTCGGTCACGGGCGGCGCGGGCACGACGCGATGCCGGGCAGCGAGCTCGTCGTCCTCAAGGACGTGGGGCACTTCCCGCCGCTGCAGGCGGCGGCGCAGCTCGTCGGCGCGATCGTGGAGTTCCTCGATCGGGTGCCGCCGTCCGACCCCTCGCCCGAGCGCTGGCGCCGGCTGCTGCGCGCCGGGCCGGCGTCGGCGTCGACCTGATGCCCGCGCGGGCCGCGCCGGCGCCGACGCGGCGGGGCGGCTGATGGGTGGCGCCCTCGACGCGGTCCTGGGCCCGGTGCGTGCCGGCGGACTGCTGCCGGACGGCGGACCGGTCGTCGTCCTGCTCAGCGGCGGGCAGGACTCCGTGTGCCTGCTCGACGTCGCGGTCACGCTCGCCGGCCGGGACGTCGTCCGTGCGCTGCACGTCAACTACGCGCTGCGGGACGACGCCGACGCCGACCAGGCCCACTGCGCCGCGCTGTGCGACCGGCTCGAGGTGCCGCTGGACGTCGAGCGCACACGGCGGCCGGACGGCGCGCCGGGCAACCTGCAGGCGTGGGCGCGCGACGTCCGCTACGCCGCCGGCGCGAAGGCGGCGGCGACCAGCGGCGGCGTGCTGGCGGCCGGCCACACCGCGACCGACCAGGTCGAGACCGTGCTCTATCGCCTGGCGACCTCGCCGGGCCGCCGGGCGCTGCTGGGCATGCCGCCACGGAGCGGCCGGCTCGTCCGCCCGCTGCTGCCCGTCACCCGCGAGCAGACCGCCGCCTACTGCGCCGCCCGCGGGCTGGCCTGGCGGACGGACGCCACCAACGCGACGGACGCGTACGCGCGCGGCCGGGTCCGGCACGGGCTGGTCCCGGCGCTGACCGCCGTCGACGAGCGGGCGCAGGAGAACGTCCTGCGCACCGCCGAGCTGCTGCGCGACGAGGCCGAGGTGCTGCAGGCCGTCGTCGAGACCGCGCTCGCCGGACGCGACCACATCGCCGTCGACCAACTGCGTCAGCTGCCGGTCGCGCTCGCCCGGCTCGTCGTGCGCGAGCTCGCCGAGCAGGCGATCGGCGGCCGCCCCTGTCCGCGGGCCGCGGCACGGCTGGCCGAGATCCTCGAGCTCGGGGACGGCGCGCTCGACGTGGGGGACGGTGCGCGGGCGCTCGTCGCCGGGGGCGTCCTGCGGTTCGGGCGCACCCCGCCACGCTGACCGCGGCCGCTACGGTCCGGCCCGTGAGCGACACGCCCGACTTCGACGCGCAGCAGCGGACCGAGACCGCGATCCGCGAGGCGGTCGCTGCGACCGTCGGCGTCACGCTGCACCCGCGGCCGCTCGTGCTGCCCGGCGGTGCGACGGCCGACCTGGACGGGGTCGACGCCGGGCCGACCGTGCTCGTGGAGGTCTTCGCGCGTCGCGGGCGGCTGAAGGGACCGCAGCTGGACAAGGTCGCGCGCGACGCGCTCAAGCTCGCGACGCTCGGCCGCGCCCACCCGTCCGCCCGCCTCGTCATCGCGTTCGCCGACGCGGACGCCGCCCGCAGCGTCACGGGCGGCAGCTGGCTGGCGGAGGCCCTGCGGACCTGGAACATCGAGGTCCTCGTGGTCGACGTCCCGAGCTAGCGGCGCGGCAGCGTCAGATGTCGGAAAACGACACCTGACGCTGCCACACCCATGGGTCACAGCAGCGCGAGCGCTGCGTCCGCCAGGTCCTGCGGGGTCCGGCAGAGCGACGCCGCGCCCGCGTCGGTCAGCTCGTCCGCGTCCCCGATGCCCCACAGCACCCCGACGCACGCCAGGCCGTGGACCCGTGCCCCGTCCACGTCGTGGTGGCGATCGCCGACCATGACCGCGCGGGCCGGTCCCCCGACCGCCTCCAGCGCGTGCCCGACGGTCGTCGCCTTGTCGTCCCGCGCGGGCGGGACCGGTCCGCAGACCGCGGTCAGCCGCCTGCCCAGCCCCAGCCCCTCGACCAGGCGCTGCGCCAGCGGCCGCGCCTTGGAGGTCGCGACGACCAGGACGCAGCCGGCGTCCACGAGCTTGTCCAGCGCCTCGGGGACGCCGTCGAAGACCGGCGTGTGGTCGAGCATCAGGTCGCCGTAACGCCGGCGGTAGTCGGCGACGATCGCGTCGAGCTCGGTGTCGTCGGGGTGCCGGCCGAGCAGCGTGGCGAACGTGGTGTGCAGCGGCGGGCCGATGAACGGGTGCAGCGACTCCGCGGGCCGCTCGGCGGCCCCGAGGGCGGCCAGCGTCTGGTTCACCCCGGCCACGATCGCCGCGCGCGAGTCCACCAGCGTGCCGTCCAGGTCCAGCAGGACCGCCGGCGCGAGGGTGCGTCCCGGCATCACTCGGTCCCGAAGATGCGGTCGCCGGCGTCACCGAGGCCCGGCCGGATGTAGCCGCGCGCGTCGAGCCCGCGGTCCAGGGCGCCGATCGTGATCGGGACCTCGGGGAACGCCTCCTGCACGGCGGCGACGCCCTCCGGCGCGGCCACGAGGCACACGAAGCGCAGGTCGTTCGCGCCCGCCCGGCGCATGCGGTCCAGGGCGGCGACCGAGCTGCCGCCGGTGGCGAGCATCGGGTCGACGACGAAGACGGTCGACGCCCCGACCCCGGCAGGGAGCGACTCGTAGTAGTCCTCGGGCTGCAGCGTCTCCTCGTTGCGGCGCATGCCGAGGTGCCCCACCGATGCGTCGGGGACCAGGCGCAGGAACCCGTCCACCATCCCGAGACCGGCGCGCAGGACGGCGATCACCATGACCGGCCGGGTCAGGGCCGCGCCGGTCGTCTCCTCGAGGGGCGTCTGCACCGTGATCGTGGCGACAGGGATGTCGCGCAGCGCCTCGTACGCCAGGATCCCGGCCGCCTCGGCGAGCGCGGCGCGGAACTGCTCGCGGCCCGTCCCGGTGGACCGCAGCACCGCGATGTGCCGCGCGAGCAGCGGGTGGTCGACGACGTTCAAGGCGCTCATCCCCGCGGAAGCGTAGTCGCGCCGCGCTACGGTGCGAGCGATGCCGCCCGCACGCAACGTCGAGCTGAAGGCGCACGACCCCGACCCGGAGGCCACGCACCGGGCCGCCATCGCCTTCGGCGCCGCCGATGCGGGGACGCTGACCCAGCGCGACACGTACTTCCCGGTCCCCCGTGGCCGCCTCAAGCTGCGCGAGCAGGACGGCACCACCGCGCAGCTGATCGCCTACCACCGCGCGGACGCCGCCACCGCCCGCACCAGCAGCTACGACCGGATCGACGTCCCCGACCCGGACACCCTGATCGGCGCGCTGCGGGCCACCCACGGGCCGGGCCCCGTGGTCCGCAAGGAGCGCCGCCTGCTGCTGTGGGAGAACGTCCGGATCCACCTCGACGACGTCGCCGGCCTCGGTCGCTTCGTCGAGCTCGAGGCCGTCGCGGCGGATGACGCCGGCGACCTGGACGCCGAGCACCGCAAGGTCGCCGACCTGCGCGCCGCGCTGGGCATCGCCGACGACCGCATCGTCGCCGAGGGCTACGCGCAGCTGCTGACCCGCGTGGCGGCACCCGACGACCTGATCGACGGCGCCCGCGTCGCGATGGGCCGCGCGTACGTCCCGTACTCGCACTTCCGCGTCGGCGCCGCGCTGCGGTCGGTCGGGGACGCCGCCACCGTCCACCTCGGCGCCAACGTCGAGAACGCCGCCTACCCGCAGACGCAGTGCGCGGAGGCGTCCGCCATCGGCGCGCTGATCGCAGCCGGCGGGACGCGGATCGCCGAGGTCGCCGTGATGGCCGACACCCCGCTGATCACCCCGTGCGGCGGCTGTCGCCAGCGGCTGGCGGAGCTCGCGGGGCCTGACACGCCGGTCCACCTGTGCGGGCCTGAGGGCGTCCGGCAGACCGTGACGCTCGCCCAGTTGCTGCCCTACGCGTTCGACGCCGCCGCCATGGAGTCAGGCGCGTGACCGACGCCGCCCGCCTGCTGCTGGACCGCCACGGGGACGCCGTGCGTGCCGACGTCGCGCTGATCCTGGGCTCCGGGCTCGGTGCGCTGGCCGACGCCGTCGAGGACGCTGTCGCCACGCCGTTCGCCGACCTGCCCGGGTTCCCCGTCTCCACGGTCACCGGGCACGCCGGACGGCTCGTCGTCGGGACGCTCGCCGGCCGCCGGGTCGCTGTCCTCCAGGGTCGCGCGCACGTCTATGAAGGCATCACCGGCGCGCCGCTGACCGCCGGTGTCCGGACCGTCGCCGCCCTCGGCGTGCGGACGCTGCTCGCCACGAACGCCGCCGGGTCGCTGCGGCCCGAGGTCCCGCCCGGCCGCCTGATGCTGCTGACCGACCACATCAACATGATGGGGATCAACCCGCTGACCGGCCCGAACGACGACGCTCTGGGGCCGCGCTTCGTCGGCCTGGGGGACGCGTACGACGCGGAGCTGCGCACGCACCTGCAGGCCACCGCGACGGCCGCCGGGGTCCCGCTGGCCGAGGGCGTCTACCTCGCCGTGAGCGGCCCGTCGTTCGAGACGCCGGCCGAGATCCGCGCCTTCCGGACGCTGGGCGCCGACGCGGTCGGCATGTCCACCGTCCCGGAGGTCATCGTCGCCCGTCACGCCGGTCTGCGCGTCGGCGCGATCTCCGCCATCACGAACCTGGCCGAGGGCATGTCCGACACCGCCCTCTCCCACGAGCAGACGCTCGCCAGCGCCGTCGACGGTGCCCGCGCGCTGCAGACCCTGCTCACCGCCGCCCTGCCCGACCTTCCCTGAGGACGCACCCGTGCCCGATCCGATCTCCCTCGTCGACCTCACCAGCCTGAACGACGACGACACCGCCGCGGTCGTCGACGCGCTCTGCGTGAAGGCGATCACGCCGGCAGGCCCCGTCGCGGCCGTTTGCGTGATGCCGCAGTTCGTCGCCACGGCGGCCGAGGCGCTGGACAACACCGGCGTGCGCGTCGCCACCGTCGTGAACTTCCCGGCCGGGGACGACGACCCGGACGGTGCGGCCCGCGACACGGCCGCCCTGATGGACGAGGGCGCCGACGAGGTCGACGTCGTCGCGCCCTGGCGCGCACACCTCGCCGGCGACCACGAGGCCGTGGGCAGATTGGTCGCCGCCTGCGCCGCCGAGTGCCCCGGCCACCTGAAGGTGATCCTGGAGACCGGCTCGCACGAGGATGCGGTGGCGACCCGGGCCATGGCCGACGCGGCGCTGCGCAGCGGGGCCACGTTCCTGAAGACGTCCACCGGCAAGCACGGGCCCGGCGCCGACCTCGCGAGCGCGCGGATCCTGCTGGAGGCCGTCGCCGCCCACGACGGGCCCGCGGGCGTGAAGATCTCCGGCGGGGTCCGGACGCGCGCCGACGCCGAGGCCTATCTGCAGCTCGCCGAGGAGATCATGGGCATCGCCTGGGCGTCGCCCTTCACCTTCCGCTTCGGCGCCAGCTCGCTGCTCGACGACCTGCTGGCCACGCGCGGATGACGGCCACGCTGCCCGCCGAGCTGATCCGCCGCAAGCGCGACGGCGGGGAGCTCACGCGCACGGAGCTGCACGGGATCGGCGCCGCGATCGCCGACGGCGGGTTCTCGGACGCGCAGACCGGGGCCTTCGCGATGGCCGTCTTCCTGAAGGGCTTCAGCGACCCCGAGCGCGTCGCGTTCACCGAAGGGCTGCGGGACAGCGGCAGCGTCCTGACGTGGGAGCACCTCGACGTGCCGGTCGTCGACAAGCACTCGACCGGCGGGGTGGGGGACAAGGTCAGCCTGCTGCTCGCGCCGATGCTCGCCGCCTGCGGGACCGCGGTCCCGATGATCAGCGGGCGCGGCCTGGGCCACACCGGCGGGACGCTGGACAAGCTCGACGCGATCCCCGGCTACGCGAGCCAGCCCGGCCTGGACCTGCTGCGCGCCGCGATCGACGCCGCCGGCTGCGCGGTCGTGGGCCAGACCGACGACCTCGCCCCGGCCGACCGCCGCCTGTACGGCATCCGCGACGCCTCGGGCAGCGTGGAGACGCGCGACCTGATCGTCCCGTCGATCCTGTCCAAGAAGCTCGCCGCCGGCCTGCACGCGCTGGTGCTCGACGTCAAGCACGGCTCGGGCGCCTTCATGGCGTCGGTCGACGACGCCCGCGAGCTCGCGCAGACGCTCGTCGCGGTCGCGACCGGGGCCGGTCTGCCCACCGTCGCGCTGCTCACCGACATGGACCGCGTGCTCGGCACGACCGCCGGCAACGCGCTCGAGGTCGCGGAGTCGATCGCCGCGCTGACCGACCCGGCCGCCGCCGACCCGCGGCTGATCGACGTCACGGTCGCGCTGGCCGAGCGCGTCCTGTCCGTCGCCGGCGTCACCGGCGCGGACCCGCGCGCCGCCCTCACGAGCGGGGCGGCGGCCGATCGCTTCGCCCGGATGGTCGTCGCCCTCGGCGGGCCGGCCGACCTGCTCGAGCGGCCGGACGACCACCTCGCCGCCGCGCCCGTCGTGCGGCCCGTCCATCCGGACACCGCCGGCGTCGTGGCGCGCCACGCCACCCGCGACCTCGGCCTCGCCGTCATCGGCCTCGGCGGGGGGAGGCGGACGGACAAGGATGCGATCGACCACCGCGTCGGCCTGTCCGCCGTCGCCGGCCCGGGCACGCCGGTCGGCCCCGGAGCCGACGACCGCCCGCTGTGCGTGGTCCACGCCCGCACCGAGGCGGAGGCCGACGCGGCTGCGGCCGCCGTCCGTGCGGCGATCGTCGTGGCCGGCGAGGACCCCCCGGCCGCCCCCGCCCCGGTCCCCGTGATCACCGAGGAGGTCGCGTAGCCCCATGCCCGCCGACCTGACCGACTACGTCGTCCCGGACGTCCCGAAGGCCGAGCTGCACGTCCACCTCGAGGGCACCGCCCGCCCGGACCTCATCCGCCGGCTGGCCGCGCGCAACAAGGTCGCGATCCCCGACGGGACCTTCGAGGACGAGGACACCTTCCGCTGGCGCGACTTCCTGGACTTCCTCAACACCTACGACCTCGCGGCGAGCGTCATCCGGACCGCCGCCGACTACCGCGACGTCGTCTACGAGTACCTCGTGGCGTGCGCGGCCGAGGGCACGCGCTACGTCGAGCTGATCTCCAGCCCCGACCACGCCCGGGCCGTCGGCCTGACCGAGGCCGAGCACCGCGCCGGGATCTTCCAGGGCATCGACGACGCCCGGGCGCAGACCGGGATCGAGGGCCGGATCCTCGTCTCGATCGTGCGCAACTTCGGCGTCGAGGCGGCCGAGCGGACGGCGCAGGAGGCCGCCGACAACCCCCACGAGTACGTCGTCGGCTTCAACATGGCCGGCGACGAGGCCGGCTTCCCGCCGCCGGACTTCACGCGCGCGTTCGCCATCGCCCACGACGCCGGCCTCGGGTGCACCTGCCACGCCGGTGAGCACGCCGGCCCGGAGTCCGTCCGGGCGGCGCTGCAGCTGCCCGGGGTCGTCCGCCTCAGCCACGGGGTGCGCGCGATCGAGGACCCGGACCTCGTCCGCGAGCTCGCCGAGCGCCAGATCGTGCTCGAGGTCTGTCCGACCTCCAACGTCGCGCTCGGCGTCTACGCCACCTACGCGGACCATCCGCTGCCGGCGCTGATGGCCGCCGGTGTCCCGGTCACGCTCGCGTCCGATGATCCTCCGTACTTCGGTGCGACGATCGGCGGGGAGTACGGGGTCGCCCGCGCCCACTTCGGGCTCGACGACGAGCAGCTCGTCGCGATCACCGCCACCGCCCTGGGCGCGGCGTTCGTGGACGACCAGACCCGCGCGGCGCTCCTAAATGGTCTGCACAACAGACCGCTCGGGCTATAGGATCCGCCGGGCGGCGAGAAGGGTCACTCACCGTCCGCTGTCCCCACCCACAGCTGACGAAAGAGGAGCGAAGTTGCAACGTATGCGCATGCGGTCACTGGCCGCCGTAGGACTCGCCGGACTGTCGTTGATGGCCGCAGGCTGCGGCTCGGATGACGACGACAGCACGAGCACCCCGGCCGCCAGCACGCCGGCCGCCAGCACGAGCACCGCCGCCGAGCCCGCCGGCAAGGAGATCAAGGTCGGCCTCGTCACGGACATCGGCGGCCTGAACGACCGCTCGTTCAACTCGCTGGCGAACAAGGGCCTCGAGGACGCCAAGAGCAAGCTCGGCGCCACCGGGCGCGTGCTGACCTCCAAGTCGAACGCGGACTACGTCCCCAACCTGAGCACCCTCGCCCAGCAGAAGTACGACCTCGTCGTCGGCGTCGGCTTCCTGATGGCGGACGCGATGGGCGTCGTCGCCAAGAAGTTCCCGGACACGAACTTCGCGATCATCGACGTCGACCAGGCCTCGCTGAAGGGCAAGCCCGCGAACGTCGAGGGCCTGCTGTTCAAGGAGCAGGAAGGCGGTTATCTGTCGGGGTACCTCGCCGCGCTCTACGCCAAGGACAACAAGATCACGACGATCTCCTCGGTCGGCGGCCAGAAGATCCCGCCGGTGGACCACTACATCGCGGGCTACCAGGCCGGCGCCAAGGCGGCCTTCCCGACGATCAAGACGCTCAACGGCTACTCGCAGGACTTCGTCGACCAGTCGAAGTGCAAGGAGATCGCGCTCGACCAGATCGGCCAGGGCTCCGGCGTCGTCTTCCAGGTGGCGGGCCAGTGCGGCCTCGGCGCCCTGGATGCGGCCAAGGAGAAGAGCAAGCTCGGCGTCGGCGTCGACGCCGACCAGGGCTATCTCGGCGCGCACATCCTGACCTCGGCGACGAAGAAGGTCGACGTCGCGGTCTACAACACGATCGAGGCCGTCCAGAAGGGCACGTTCAAGCCGGGCGTCAACACCGTCTTCGACCTGAAGACGGACGGCGTCGGCATCGGCAAGCTCAGCGCGGCGGGGACCAAGTACCAGGCGCAGATCGACAAGGTCGCCGCGGACATCAAGGCCGGGACGGTCACCGTCCCCGACACGATCGGGAAGTAGCGACGGACGAAGACTGCGTCGACGACCCGGATGACCCCTCCCGCCCTCCAGCTGCAGGCGATCACCAAGCGCTTCGGCGCCGTGACCGCCAACGACGGCGTGGACTTCGAGCTGCGCCGCGGCGAGATCCACGCCCTGCTGGGGGAGAACGGAGCCGGGAAGTCGACGCTGATGAACATGGTGTACGGGATGCTGACCCCCGACAGCGGCGAGATCCGCGTCGGGGGCCAGGCCGTGAAGATCGGGTCGCCCAAGCAGGCGATGCAGCACGGCATCGGCATGGTCTTCCAGCACTTCATGCTGATCGACGTCATGACGGTGGCCGAGAACGTCGTCCTCGGCGACGAGCCCCGCCGCCGCGGGATGCTCGACGAGAAGGCGGCCGTGCAGCGCGTGCAGGAGCTCTCCGAGCGCCACGGGCTCGGCGTCGACCCGCACGCGCTCGTGCAGGACATCACTGTCGGCCAGCAGCAGCGCGTCGAGATCCTCCGCGCCCTCGACCGCGGCGCGGACATCCTCGTGCTCGACGAGCCCACCGCCGTCCTGACCGCGCAGGAGACCGCCGAGCTCATCACCGTGCTCCGGGGGCTGCGCGACCGCGGCACCTCGATCGTCTTCATCTCCCACAAGCTCGGCGAGGTCCGCGAGATCGCCGACCGCGTGACGGTCCTGCGCCGCGGCAAGACGGTCGGCACCGTCGACGTCGCCGGGCCGAACCCGCCGGACGAGGCCGCGCTGGCCCGCCTGATGGTCGGCCGCGACGTCCTGCTGCGCGTGCAGAAGGCCGACTGCGCCCCCGCCGCGCCGCTGCTGGACGTCAAGGACCTGCACGTCACCGACGACCGCGGGCTGCCGTCGGTCGACGGCGTCTCCCTCACCGTGCACGGCGGCGAGATCGTCGCCGTCGCGGGCGTCGACGGCAACGGCCAGCGCGAGCTCGTCGAGGCGATCTGCGGGCTGCGGACCCCGGACTCGGGCACGATCACGCTGGACGGGAAGGACGTGACGGGCAGCGACGCGCGTGCGGTCCGCGACGCCGGCCTGGGCCACATCGCCGAGGACCGGCAGCGGTCCGGCCTGGTGCTCGACTTCACGCTCAGCGAGAACATCGCGCTGCGCGACTACGACCGCCACACGCGCTTCGGGCTGCTGAACCTGCGCCGGATGCTCGAGCGGGCGACCGGGCTGCTGGGCGAGTACGACGTCCGCGGCGGCACGCCCCGGACGCCGGCGCGATCGCTCTCGGGCGGCAACCAGCAGAAGGTCGTCATCGCGCGCGAGATCTCCTCCGAGCCGCAGGTCCTGGTCGCCGCGCAGCCGACGCGCGGGCTGGACGTCGGCGCGATCGAGTTCGTCCACCGGCGCCTGGTGGCCGAGCGCGACGCTGGCCGCGCGGTCCTGCTGTTGTCGCTCGAGCTCGACGAGGTCCGCAACCTCGCCGACCGCATCCTCGTGATCTTCAAGGGCCGCATCGTCGGCGAGCTGCCGCCGACGGCGACCGAGGAGCAGCTCGGCCTGCTGATGCTCGGCGGCGGCAGCGCGGACGGGAAGAAGTCCCTTGCCTGAGACGGTGGAGACCCCGCAGGCCCCGGAGGCCCCGAAGGCCGGCGCCGCGTCGCGGCTGACCAGCCACCTGTCGATCGGCGGGATCGTCGCCCCGCTCATCACGCTGGTCTTCGCCTTCTTCGTGGCGGGGCTCGTCGTCCTGGCCAGCGGGGCGGACCCGTTCGAGATCTACAAGGCCATCTTCAACGGTGCCGGCCTGAACTGGCTGCTGCCGTGGCTCAGCGAGGACGACCGGCCGCTCGCCGCCGCCAACCTGCAGCAGACGCTGATCAACACCGGGCCGCTGATCCTGTGCGGGCTCGCGGTGGCCTACGCGTTCCGCGCGGGGCTGTTCAACATCGGCGCGCAGGGCCAATACACGGTCGGGTCGATCATCGCGGTCTACGTCGCGTCCTCCTGGGCCGGGCTGCCGGGCTGGCTCCACGTCGTCGTCGCGATGGCGCTGGCCGCGCTGGCCGGGGCCGCGTGGGGTGCGATCGCGGGCGGGCTGCGCGCCGCCACGGGCGCCAACGAGGTGATCACGACGATCATGCTCAACTACACGGCGCTGTGGATCGGCGTCTACCTGTTCGGGCTCGGCGGCCCGCTGCAGAGCGACACGCAGACGTCCGTCCCGATCTCCAACGACGTCCTCACCGACGCCCGGCTCCCAGTCTTCTGGGGGGACAAGGACCTGCAGGGACTGCACGTGGGCATCTTCGTCGCGGTGCTGGCCGCCGGGGTCTTCTGGGTGCTGCTGAACCGCTCGCGGCTCGGGTTCGAGGCCCGCGCCGTCGGCTTCAGCCCCCCGGCGGCGCGCTCGTCCGGGATCGGCGTCGGCCGGACCTACGTCATGACGATGGGCCTCTGCGGCCTGTTCGCCGGGCTCGCCGGCTCGCTCGACGTCCTCGGCTGGCAGTTCCACCTGGCCACGAACGACGTGCAGACCTCGCAGGTCGGCTTCCTGGGCATCGCGGTCGCGCTCCTGGGCCGCAACACCGCCATCGGGACCTGCCTGGCGGCGCTGCTGTTCGGCGCGCTGCTGCAGGGGACCAACGTGCGCAACTTCGAGGCCGGGACCTTCGACCCCAACCTGGCGCCGAACCTCACCACCGTGATCCAGGGGCTCGTCGTGCTGCTCGTCAGCGCCGACGTCCTGCTCGCGTCCGTCTGGCGCCGGCGGCGCGCACGCCGCGGGGCCCCGCCGGACGCCGTCCCCGCCCCGACCACCCTCGGCCAGGTCCCGACCGCATGACGCCGTCCGTCGCCACCGCCACCGCTCCGGCTCCGCCCTCGTCGTCGCCGGGCCCGGCCGACCGGATCCGGGCGGCCGTGGCCGCCCGCCCCGCCGCCACGATCGCCTGGCTCGGGATCGTCGCCGGTGCGCTCGCGCTGTTCGTCGCCGTCCCGCCGCTGACGGTTCGCGCCGCGGCGGTCCCGCTGCTGCTGGGCGCGGTGGGCCTGGTGCTCGGCGTGCTGGCGACCGCCCGCGGGGAGCGCAAGCTCGGGATCATCGCGATCCTCGTCGCGCTGCTCGGCGCGGGCCTCGGCTACGGCGCGTCCAAGACCGCGGTCGGGGGCCTGGAGGCCGCCGTCTCGTGGGGGACGCTCGGCGCCGCCACCCTGCGCTTCGCCTGTCCGCTGATCTTTCGCCGCGCTGGGCGGCCTCGTCTCCGAGCGCGCGGGGGTCGTCAACATCGCGCTCGAGGGCATGATGCTCATGGGTGCCTTCTTCGCGGCGCTGGGCGCCGACAAGACCGGCTCGTGGGTGCTGGGCCTGCTGATCGGCATCGCCGCGGGCGCCGCCCTCGCGGCGATCCACGCGGTCTTCGCGATCCACGTCGGTGCCGACCAGATCGTGTCGGGCACCGCGCTGAACTTCGTCGCGCTCGGCGTCACCGGGTACCTGTACGTCAGCACCTACGGCACCAACGGCACCCCGAACGACCTGCCCGAGGTGCCGGAGGTCACGCTCCCGACCGAGTCGCTCGGCTTCATCGGGGAGGCCGTCCACCAGCTCAACCTGATGGTCTGGCTGAGCCTGATCATGTGCGTCCTCGTGTGGCTGCTCGTGTTCCGGACGGCGGGCGGGCTGCGGCTGCGGTCGGTGGGGGAGAACCCCAAGGCCGCGGAGACGGTGGGGATCAGCGTCTACCGGACCCGCTACCTGGCGGTCATCACGTCGGGCGCGCTGGCAGCCATGGGCGGCGCGTTCCTCTCGATCGGCTTCGTCCACTCGTTCACGCAGAACATGACGGCAGGCAAGGGCTTCATCGCGCTCGCGGCGCTGATCTTCGGGCGCTGGCGGCCGTTCGGGCTGCTCATGGCGACGCTGCTGTTCGGCTTCTCGAGCGCGCTCGCGCAGCGCCTCCCGCAGCTCACGGACGGCGCCGAGAACGTTGCGACGCTGCTGCAGGCGCTGCCGTACGTCCTGACGCTGATCGCGGTGGCCGGCGTGATCGGCCGTTCGATCCCGCCGGCGGCGGACGGGGTCCCGTACAAGCGCGAGGGGTGACCCGTCCCCAGCCACCCCAGCCGCTACGGTTCGCGCCACATGCGCGAGCCGGTCATCGAAGAGATCATGGTGCAGGCCGACGACCTCAAGCGTCGGGTGCGGGAACTGGGAGAGCAGATCTCCGAGGACTACGCCGGGAAGGACCTGCTGCTCGTCTGCGTCCTGAAGGGCGCGGTCTTCTTCCTGGCGG
Organism: Paraconexibacter sp. AEG42_29; assembly: GCF_040581415.1. Lineage (NCBI taxonomy): Bacteria > Bacillati > Actinomycetota > Thermoleophilia > Solirubrobacterales > Paraconexibacteraceae > Paraconexibacter > Paraconexibacter sp. AEG42_29. The sequence goes on from NZ_CP114014.1 coordinate 1,630,488, forward strand.
ACCTCATGCGGCAGATCAGCTGCAACTGCGAGGTCGACTTCATGGCCGTCTCCTCCTACGGGTCGGCGACCGACTCCAGCGGCGTCGTCCGGATCCTCAAGGACCTCGACCGCCCGATCGAGGGACTCGACGTGCTGATCGTCGAGGACATCGTCGACTCGGGCCTGACCCTGCAGTACCTGCTGCGCAACCTCGGCGCCCGCAACCCGGGCTCGCTCGAGGTCTGCGCGCTGCTCACCAAGCCCGAGCGCCGGAAGGTCCAGCTCGAGCCGCGCTACGTCGGCTTCGAGATCAAGGACAAGTTCGCGATCGGCTACGGGCTCGACCACGCCGAGCGCTACCGCAACCTGCCGTACGTGGCCGCGCTCGCCACCTGAGAATGCTCCGTTTGGGCCGCAGACACGTAGGAACAGACGTGTCTGGCACTGCACTGTCAGCCCATAACCCCCTGCTACGCTTGGTCGTCTACTCATGAGCCGCTTCTTCAAGAGCGCAGCCTTCCCGATTCTGATCGTGGTCGTGCTCGCTTTCTTCGCCCAGAAGTTGATCAGCCCGAGTTCGGGCACCCCGAAAAAGACGTACGGGGAGTTCATCGCCCAGCTGGGTGATCGCGGGGTCAAGAAGGTGACCCTGAAGACGAAGAACAACATCGTCGCGGTGAAGCCGAAGCAGGGTGCGTCGTACGAGGTCGGGTTCACCGACCAGGGCGCGGCCCAGCTCGAGAACCGCCTCGCTCAGGCGAAGGCGTCCGGCGCGCTGACCGACTACGACGTGCAGGGCCGCAAGACCAACGGCTGGCTCTCGCTGCTCACGTACGTCCTGCCGTTCCTGATCTTCATCGGGTTCTGGATCTTCCTCATGAACCAGATGCAGGGCGGCGGCTCGAAGGTCATGCAGTTCGGCAAGTCCAAGGCCAAGCGCATGAGCGCGGATTCGCCGAAGATCACCTTCCGCGACGTCGCCGGCGCGGACGAGGCGGTGGAGGAGCTCCACGAGATCAAGGAGTTCCTGGAGAACCCAAAGAAGTTCCAGGCGCTCGGCGCCCGGATCCCCAAGGGTGTCCTGCTCTACGGCCCGCCCGGCACCGGCAAGACGCTGCTCGCCCGCGCGGTCGCCGGCGAGGCGGGCGTCCCGTTCTTCTCGATCGCCGGCTCGGACTTCGTGGAGATGTTCGTCGGCGTGGGTGCCTCGCGCGTGCGTGACCTCTTCGAGCAGGCGAAGCAGAACTCGCCCTGCATCATCTTCATGGACGAGATCGACGCCGTCGGCCGCCACCGCGGCGCCGGCATGGGCGGCGGTCACGACGAGCGCGAGCAGACGCTCAACCAGCTCCTCGTCGAGATGGACGGCTTCGAGGGCAAGGACAACATCATCATGATCGCGGCCACGAACCGGCCCGACATCCTCGACCCCGCCCTGCTGCGTCCTGGCCGCTTCGACCGGCAGATCGCCGTCGACCGCCCGGATCGCAAGGGCCGTCAGCGCATCCTCGACGTCCACACGCGCGGCAAGCCGCTCGCGAAGGACATCGACACGGACACCCTCGCCGGCCAGACGCCTGGCTTCACGGGCGCGGACCTCGCGAACCTCGTCAACGAGGCGGCGCTGCTCGCGGCCCGCATCGGCAAGCGCGAGATCACGCAGATCGAGCTCGAGGAAGGGATCATGCGCGTGATCGCCGGTCCCGAGAAGAAGACCCGCGTAATGGGGGAGAAGGAGCGCCTCATCACGGCGTACCACGAGATGGGCCACGCGATCGTGGGCCACTACCTCGAGCACGCCGACCCGGTCCACAAGATCTCGGTCATCTCCCGCGGCCAGGCGCTGGGCTACACGATCTCGATGCCGCAGGAGGACAAGTTCCTCACGACGCGCGGCGAGCTCGTCGACTCCATCGCGATGACGCTCGGCGGCCGTGCCGCCGAGGAGATCGTCTTCGGCGAGATCACGACCGGCGCGTCCAACGACCTCGAGAAGGTCACTTCGACCGCCAAGCAGATGGTCATGCGCTTCGGCATGAGCGACAAGCTCGGCCTGCGCGTGTTCGGCCACGACCACGGGCAGCCGTTCCTCGGCCGCGAGTTCCAGACCGAGCCCGACTACTCGGACGAGATCGCCCGCGACATCGACGAGGAGATCCGCCGGATCGTCGAGTCCGCCCACCAGGTCGCGAAGGACATCCTGACCGAGTACCGCGAGAGCCTGAACTCGATCTCCGAGATCCTGCTCCGCCGCGAGACGATCGAGGCCGACGAGTTCATCGCCCTGCTCGAGGGCCGGCCCGAGGCCGAGGTCTTCGCCCGCGCCGACGCGGAGGCCGCCAGCGGCAGCCTGCCGCCCGCGCCGCCAACCGCGGCCGAGCGTGCCCGGAGTGAGTCGCCGCGTGCGCTTCCGCGCCCGGGCATCGCCGGTGCGGAACGCGGGCTCGACCTGCCCGAGAAGCCCTGACGGACCGCTGGACCGCGGCGCGCCCTCGCGCGCCGCGCACGTAGGCTCATGCCGGTGCGGGAGTTCACGCTCATGGGGGTCGTCAACGTCACGCCCGACTCGTTCTCGGACGGGGGGCGGTGGATCGATCCGGCGGCCGCCATCGCGCACGGCCGGCAGCTGCTGGCCGAAGGGGCGGGGATCCTCGACGTCGGCGGCGAGTCCACCCGTCCCGGCGCGCTGCCCGTCGCGGCGGACGCGGAGATCGCGCGCGTCGTGCCCGTGGTCAGCGGCCTGGCCGGCCTCGACGTGCAGGTCTCGGTCGACACCTCGAAGGCGAGCGTCGCCGCCGCCGCGCTGGCTGCGGGTGCGAGCTACGTCAACGACGTCACGGCCTTCCGCGGTGACCCGGAGCTCGCCGGGCTGGTCGCCGACCGCGGCTGCGACTGCTGCCTCATGCACATGCAGGGCGAGCCGCGGACGATGCAGCATGCGCCGCGGTACGGCGACGTCGTCGACGACGTCAAGGCGTTCCTCGAGGGCCGCGTCGCGGCGGCGGTCGCTGCCGGGGTGCGGGAGGACCGCATCCAGCTGGACCCTGGCATCGGCTTCGGGAAGACCGTCGATCACAACCTCGCGTTGCTCGCGCGCCTCGACGAGCTCGTGGCGCTGGGATTCCCCGTCGTCGTCGGGACGTCGCGCAAGTCGTTCCTCGGTGCGCTCACCGGGCGGACCGAGCCGGCGGAGCGCGTCGCAGCGACGGTCGCCGCCAACGTCCTGGCGTTCACGCGTGGCGGGCGGACGTTCCGCGTCCACGACGTCGCGGCGGCTCGCGATGCCCTGATCGTCGCGGCTGCTACGTTGCGCGCCCATGGCGCCTGAGGATCACGACCCCGATGACGACGACGACCTCGACCTCGACGACGACGCGTTCGACGAGGAGGAGGGACCCCAGACCGAGGTGACGATCGAGGTCACCGGCCTGTCGCTCTACACCCACCACGGCGTGAGCGCCGCCGAGCGCGAGATCGGCCAGCGCCTGGTCCTGGACCTGCGCCTGGAGGTCGGCGAGTGCGACGCGACCGTGACGGACATGGTGCAGGACACGGTCGACTACGGCGAGGTCTGCAACACCGTCGCGCTCGTGGCCCAGCAGCGCTCGTACAAGACGCTCGAGCGGCTGTGCTCGGCGATCGCCGACCGGCTGTTGTCCGACTTCGCCGCCGACGAGGTCTGGGTCAAGGCCTCCAAGCCCGAACCGCCCATCGCCCTGCCGGTCTCCGAGGTCTCGGTCGAGGTCTGGCGCCAGATCCGGTCCTGAGCAGTGTCGACGCCACCCACAGGCCAGCCCGACTTCGTCCGCGACACCGCCGTCACCCCCGAGGGCGACGGCGTCTACAGCGCGACATGCTCGCCCGCTTGGGGCATCCCCGCCGGGGGGCCGAACGGCGGCTATTTGGCGGCGCTGGTGCTGCGCGCCATGCTCGCCGAGGTGGCCGACCCCGCGCGCCACGCCCGCTCGCTGACGCTGCACTACCTGCGAGCGCCGAAGAACTCAGGCGTCCGGATCCACGTGTCCGTCGAGCGCTCCGGCCGCACGCTGTCGACGGTCAGCGCACGCCTCGAGCAGGATGGCGTCCCGTGCGTCATCGCCATCGGCGCGTTCGGCGGGACGTTCCCGTCGCCCGCCGAGTTCGCCTCCCCGCCGCCGGACGTGCGCCCCGTCTCCGAGCTGCGACAGACCGAGGACGACCCCAGCTACCCGCCGATCGCGCGGAGGTTCGAGTTCTGGGGCGCCATCGGCAAGCGGCCGTTCAGCGGCGCCGACAAGGCCGATACCGGTGGCTGGCTGCTGCTCCGCGAGCCGGCGCCGGTCGACGCGCCGCTGCTCGCGCTGATGGTCGACGCCTGGTTGCCGGCGGTCTTCCCCGTCCTGACGATGCCCGCCTTCGCGCCGACCATCGACCTCACGATCCACTTCCGGAGCCCGGACGCCGCGGCCGTTCAGGCGCCCGGCGATCCGCTGCTGGCCCGCTACTCCTCGACGACGTCCCGGGACGGCTACTTCGAGGAGGACGCATTCGTCTGGGCGGCCGACGGCACGCTGCTCGCGCAGAGCCGGCAGCTGGCGCTGCTCCGGCCCCTGGCGATCCCCGGCGCCTGATGGCCGACGTCGTCGGCTACCTCGGGCTCGGGTCCAACATCGGCGACCGCCGTGGCAACCTCCAGGCCGCCATCGACCTGCTGCCCGCGTACGGCGTCGCCGTGGTGGCGTCGTCCTCCACCTACGACACCGACCCGGTGGGCGAGGTCCTCGACCAGGACGACTTCCTCAACGCCTGCATCCGGGTGACGACGGCGCTCGAGCCCGACGCACTCCTCGATGCCTGCAAGGCCGTCGAGCGCGACCTGGGCCGTCAGCTGGAGGGCGCGATCCGGCACGGGCCGCGCCCGATCGACGTCGACGTCCTGCTGCTGGGGGACGTCGAGTACCGATCCGATCGCCTCACGCTGCCGCACGCGCAGGCGAGCAGTCGCCGTTTCGTCCTTGTCCCGCTGCTCGAGCTCGACCTGGACCTCACCCTGCCGGACGGCACCGTCCTGCGGGACGTCCTGGCGGCGCTGCCGACGGACGAGGGCGTCCGCGCGGCGGGCCCGCCGCTGTCGGTCCCGTCCGGCTGACGTTCCTTGCGCGGGGAGGGCGGTTGTGGTCGGGGGTCGGTGGCGCTGGCGCCGTGGGCCTGGTGGTCGCGTGCTGGTGGCGCTGACGCCGAGGACCGCCCCGGTCGCGGCGGCTGTGGGAACTGCGGGCTGCAGACGGTGGTATGCGCTGGGCGGTCGCGGCGGCCTGGGTGCGGGGCTGTGGGCGGGGTGGCCGGCTGTGCGACCGCGGAGATCGGGGACCTTGTCCCTCAGCGCATGCCATGCATGCTTCAGCGCGCAAGGTCGGCTCCGCACCCGCGACATCGGGGTCCTCGGAGGATGTGACGGGGCTTGGCCCCCCAAACCCTCCACGCGTCCTGGCGACGGCCGGGCGGCGGTGGTCCCTCGGAGGATTCGGCGGGGCATACCCCCCAAACCCTCCACGCGTCCGGGCACGGTCGGGCGGCAGCGCCCCGCGGTCCGCGCACGCTCCGCACCCGCTTGGCTGCCGCCGCGGCCCGCCCGCGGAACCACGGCACATGCCGCCGCCAAAGCCGGTCGCGCCGTCGTTGAGGCTGTTTCGCGTCCTACGAGAGAGCTCACTTCTTCGTCGCGAAAAGTGCCCAGAGTGACGTCGCGCTACGACCGCAGCAACCCGTCGACCAGCCGCTCCAGCACCGCGCCCACTTCGGCCCGCGCCGCCACCGGGTCGTCCGCCCGCGCCACGTAGAGCGCGGCCTCGTCGAGCGCGCCCGCCAGCACGTGCGCGAGTGGGCGCACCGGCTGCTCGTCCAGGTCGCCCGCGGCGATCGCCGCGGTCAGGACGGCTTCGATCAGCCCGAGCCCGTACCGCAGCCCGAGCTCGCGCCAGCGCTCCCAGCCCAGGACTGCGGGCGCCTCGAGCAGGACGATGCGCTGGACCTCGGGGTCCGCGCAGGCGTCGAGCCACGCCCCCGCACCCGCGCGCAGGGCACCGATCGGGTCGGTCGCGCCCGCCTCGGCCAGCAGCGTCCCGATCCGGCCCGTCACCTCCTGCTCGACGGCCTCGAACACCGCCTCGAACAGCGCGAGCTTCCCGTCGAACTGGTGGTAGAGGGCTCCGCGGGTGACCCCCGCCGCCGCGACGATCTCCGGAGTGCCGACGTCCGCGTAGCCGCGTGCGGCGAACAGCGGCCGGGCGGCGGCCAGCAGGGCCGAGCGGGTCGCCGACGAGCGTTCTTCCTGGGTGCGCTTGCTTTGCATACAGTGTGTATGTAAGTTACATGCAGCCTGCACGCAACCTTCGAGGGAGACACCACGATGCCAGAAGTCACGCTCCGCCAGGGCACGATCCACCACCGCGAGACGGCCGGCGACGGCCCGCCCGTGGTGTTCGTGCACGGGTTCCTCGTCGACCACCGCCTGTGGGGCAGGGTGCAGGACGAGCTCGAGCGCCGCGGCGTGCGCAGCTACGCCCCGGACCTGCCGCTCGGCGCCCACCCGCACGCGATGTCCGCGGCGCACGTCCCGACGCCGCGGGGGGTCGCCCGGCTGCTGCTCGACTGGCTCGCGGCCCACGACCTGACGGACGTCACGCTCGTGGGCAACGACACTGGCGGCGCGATCTGCCAGTTCGCCCTCGATACGGACCCGTCCCGGATCGGCCGCGTCGTCCTCACGAACTGCGATGCGTTCGACCGCTTCCCGCCACCGCCGTTCGACGCCGCGCTGAAGGTCGCGCGGCTGCCCGGCGTCCTACTGGCCGGCCTGCAGGCCATGCGTTCGGGCTGGATGCGCGACACCGCTCTCGGCTTCGGCGTCCTGACCGAGCGCCCGCTCCCACGCGAGCTGACGGGGACCTGGGTGCGGCCGTGCCTGACCGACCGCGGCGTGCGCCGGGACACGGTGGCGTTCCTGCGCGCCGTCGACGCTCGCGAGCTGCTCGACGTGTCGACCCGGCTGCACACGTTCGCGGGGCCCGTCCGGCTCTGCTGGGCCCCGGCCGACCGCTACTTCCGGGTCGAGGACGCGCGCCGGCTCCGCGACGCCTTCGCGGACGCGACGCTCGTCGAGATCCCGGACAGCCGGACCTTCGTCGCGCTCGACCAGCCGCAGCGGCTGGCGGACGAGATCGCCGCGTTCGGCGCGACCGCGACCGCGCTCACGGCCGCGGCCGCTGGCCCGCCCGCTCAGGCCGGCAGCAGCTCGGGGGCGATGGCGCCCGCCGGGATGTGACCGCCGACCTGGAACAGGCGGTCGGCCAGCTGCCCGCAGGGCCGCGGGGCGATCCGGTCCCGTAGGTCCTGCATGGTCATGAGCAGGGCGAGGCTCGCGCCGATCTGCAGGTCCGCGCGGTTCGGCGTCCCGTCCGCGCCGAGCGTCCCGTCGGCGATCCACGCGTCGATCCGGTCCAGGTGCCCCGGGAGGTCGCGGTAGTCGGCGGCGATGTCGGCCGCGGTCGCGCGGTTCAGCTTCAGCTCGAGCCACGCGATCGTCGGCATCGTCGCGCGCAGCATGGCCGCCGGGAGGGGGATCTGGCCGCCCTCGCCGAACGACGGCGCCGCGCTGCGCTGCTTCCCCAGGACCACCCACAGCAGGCGCCGTGCGGCGGGCTGCAGGACGTCGTCCCCCCACCGCTCGGCCTCGAGCACCCGGGCAGCGGCGGCGCCATCGGTCGGCAGCAGCGCCGGCTCGGGGACCATCCGGTCGAGCTCGGCCAGGATCGTCCGCGAGCCCTGAACCTTGCGGCCGTCCTCGAAGCGGATCGCCGGCACCGTGCGCGCCGGGAACAGCAGGCGCACGGCCAGCACCTGGCCCGGCGGCGGGATCTCGACCTTCTTGAACGCGATGCCCTTCAGCTCGAGGGCCTTGGCGACGGTGTTGCACGGGTGCGAGCCGTGGACGACATAGAGCTTTGCGGGCATCGGGGAACCCTATCCGCCGGTTCGGGAGACCCCCGCTATCCTGAAAGGAACCATGAAGACCGAGATCCATCCCAACTACATCACTTCCCACGTGAAGTGCACCTGCGGCAACGAGTTCGACACCCGTTCCACGACGCCGCAGATCAGCGTCGAGATCTGCTCGAACTGCCACCCGTTCTACACCGGCAAGCAGAAGCTCGTCGACACCGGTGGACGCGTGGACCGCTTCCGCCGCCGCGCCGCCAAGCGCGCCGCCGGCCAGTCGGCCTAGTCAGGCCCCACATGGCCGTCGACGAGGGGACGACCGCACCCGCGGTCGGAGCCGGCGCCGACGGCCAGTTGACCGCTCAGCGCGACGCGCCGCTCGGGGGCCAGGCGGTCCTCGAGGGTGTGATGATGCGCGGCGTCTCCGCGTGGGCGGTCGCCGTCCGGCTGCCCACCGACGAGCAGCTCGCCGCTCGCGCGCGCCGGGAGAAGCCCGACCCGACCGAGGCCGCGCTCGGCGACATCGAGGTGCACCTGCACCGCAAGACGTCGGTCCTCGCGCGCCGTCGCCTGCTCCGCATCCCGGTGCTCCGCGGCGTCGTCGCCCTCGGCGAGTCGCTCGGCATCGGCTTCAAGGCGCTGAACATCAGCGTCAACCGGACGCTGGGGGAGGAGGACGAGGAGATCACCGGCCCGATGTGGGTCCTCACGGTGACGCTCGCCCTCCTGATGTCGGTCGTCCTGTTCTTCGTGATCCCGGTCGCCTTGACCTCGCTCGTGAAGGACCAGCTCGGCTCCGCGCTGCTGTTCTGGCTCGTCGAGGGGGTCCTGCGCACCGCGATCTTCCTCGGCTACCTGGTCGCCGTCTCGCGCCTGCGCGACCTGCGGCGCCTGTTCGAGTACCACGGCGCCGAGCACAAGACGATCTCCTGCTACGAGGCGGGCCTCGAGCTGACGCCGGAGAACGCACAGCGCTTCAGCCGCCTGCACCCACGCTGCGGGACGAGCTTCCTGCTCATCGTGATGATCGTGGCGATCTTCGCGTTCGCGCCCGTCGGCCTGCCCGCGTGGTACCTCCTGGTCGCCACCCGCGTGCTCGGCGTCCCGCTGATCGCCGGCCTCAGCTTCGAGATCATCAAGCTGACCGGGCGCCACCGCCAGGCCGGATGGGCGAAGGTCGTGATGTGGCCCGGCATGCAGCTGCAGAAGCTGACGACGCGCGAGCCCGACCTGGATCAGCTGGCCGTCGCGATCGCCGCGCTCAACGCCGTCCTCGAGACGCAGGACGAGGGCGCGTCCGCCGACGACCTCGTCGGCGTCGAAGTCGTGGCCTGAGGGACCCCGCGCGGCCCCGGGCGTCCCCTCGTGGGAGCGCCCCCTAGACTCGACAGCCGCATGATCGAGCGTCTCGTCGAACAGATCGAAGCCCGTTTCAACGAGCTGCAACACCTCATCGTCGATCCCACGGTGGTGTCCGACCGCGTCCGCAACGCCGAGGTCGGCCGCGAGTACCGCCGCTTGGAGCCGGCCGCCGGGCTGGGCGTCGAATGGCGCCGGGCCGTCGACGACGCGGCCGGGGCGGAGGAGCTGCTGTCCGAGGGCGAGGACGCGGAGGTCCGCGAGATGCTCACCGCTGCGCGCGCCCGCATCGGCGAGCTCGAAGAGGGGATCCGGCTCGCGATGGTCGAGCGGGACCCGAACGACGACAAGAACGTGATCGTCGAGATCCAGGGCGGCGCGGGCGGCGACGAGGCCTCGCTCTGGGCCGGCGACCTCTACCGGATGCTCACCAAGTACGGCGAGCGCCTGAAGTTCAGCACCGAGGCGATGGACGCCTCCGACGGCAAGTTCACCTTCGCGATCAAGGGCGACGGCGCCTACTCGGTCTTCAAGTTCGAGGGCGGAACCCATCGCGTGCAGCGCGTCCCCGCCACCGAGTCCCAAGGCCGGACCCACACGTCGACGGCGACCGTCGCGGTCCTGCCCGAGGTCGAGGACGTCGAGGTCCACGTCGACCAGAACGACCTGCAGATCGACGTCTACCGCTCCGGCGGGCCCGGCGGGCAGTCCGTCAACACGACCGACTCGGCGGTGCGCATCACGCACAAGCCGACCGGGATCGTCGTCGCGATGCAGGACGAGAAGAGCCAGCTGCAGAACCGCGAGAAGGCGATGCGGATCCTGCGTGCCCGCATCTACGAGGCGGCCCTCGCCGAGCAGAACGCGGCCACCAGCGCCGAGCGCAAGGCCCAGGTCGGCACCGGCGACCGCGCCGAGAAGATCCGGACCTACAACTACGGCGAGCGGCGCGTCACCGACCACCGCATCAAGCTCACGACGCACAACCTCGACTCCGTCCTCGAAGGCGAGCTCGACGAGTTCACCGCCGCTCTCACCGCCGACGAGCGGCGCCGCGCCCTGGAGGATCAGGCCAGCAGCGGCGGGGTCGGCGGCGCTTGACCGCACCCGTCGGCGTCCCGATCGCGGAGGCGCTCGACAGCGCGCTCGTCGCGCTGCGAGCCGCCCGCGTCGACTCGCCGCGCCTGGACGCCGAGGTCCTGCTGGCCCACGCGCTCGGCGTCGACCGCACCCACCTCTTCCTGAACCCGGACACCCCGGTGACCGGCGCGGCGGTGCACGCCTTCAGGGACGCGGTCCGCCGCCGGACCGTGCTGCGCGAGCCGGTCGCCTACATCGTCGGCAGCAAGGGCTTCCGCCGCCTGGACCTCCACGTCGACGGCCGCGTCCTGATCCCCCGCCCGGAGACCGAGCACCTCGTCGAGGCCGCGCTCACGCTGCCGCAGGGTGCCCGCGTGGTCGACGTCGGCACCGGCAGCGGCGCCGTCGCGCTCGCGCTCAAGGACGAGCGGCCGGACCTCGACGTGCACGCCACCGACGTCAGCGAGGATGCGCTCCACGTGGCGTACGGCAACGCGCAGCGCCTCGGCCTGGCCATCACGTTCCATCACGGTGACCTCCTCGCCCGTATCCCCAGCGTGGACGCCGTCGTCAGCAACCCGCCCTACGTCGAGTCCGGCGCCCGCCTGGCGCCGGAGATCGCGCAGCACGAGCCGCCGGGCGCGCTCTTCGCCGGGCCGGACGGGCTGGACGTCATCCGGCGCCTGATCCCCGCCGCCGCGGAGGACGCGGGCGCGCGCTGGATCGGCCTGGAGGTCGGCGCCGGCCAGCCGCCGGCGGTGACGCCGCTTGCCCCTCCGGGCTGGGACGCCGCCGTCCACGCCGACCTCGCCGGGCACGATCGCGTGGTGGTCCTGTGGCGACCCTGACGGCGGACGACGCCGCGACCTTCGCCCGCTGCATGCAGGTGGGCGGCGTCGCGATCTTTCCCGCCGACACCGTCTACGGGCTGGCCTGCGAGCCGTCAGACAAGGAGGCCGTGCGCCGGCTCTACGCAATGAAGGGCCGGGTCCCGGACAAGCCGGCGGCCGTGATGTTCTTCCAGCCCTCGCTCGCGCTGGCCGCGCTGCCGGAGCTCGGGCCCCGCACCCGCGACGCCCTGCTCGCGCTGCTCCCCGGCGCGGTGACGCTGCTGCTGCCGAACCCGTCGGGCCGCTACCCGCTCGCCTGCGGCCCGGACCCGGCGACCATCGGGCTCCGCGTCCCCGCCCTGCCGCCGCACCTCGCGGCGCTCAGGGACGTCACCTGGCCGGTCCTTCAGTCCTCCGCCAACCGCGCCGGCGGCCCCGACGCACGGACCGTGGACGCCGTCCCGTCCGGCATCCGCGAGGCGGCCGACCTCGTGCTGGACGGCGGCGAGCTGCCCGGGACGTCGTCGACGGTCATCGACCTCGCCGGGTACGAGGATGGTGGGACCTGGACGATCGTGCGGGCCGGCGCTGTGCCGGACGAGGAAGTGGCCGCCCGCCTCGCTCCATAGAATCGGCGCCATGCGCATCGCGGTCGGGTCAGATCACGCCGGGTTCCACCTGAAGGAGCACGTAAAGGCCGGGCTGGTGGACGCAGGCCACGAGGTCCTCGACGTCGGGACGACGACGGCCGACTCGGTCGACTACCCCGCGTTCGCCCGCGAGGCGGCGGAGCTCGTCGCCGGCGGCGGCGCCCAGGCCGGCGTCATCGCGTGCGGGTCCGGCGTGGGCGTCTCGATCGTGGCCAACAAGGTCGCCGGGATCCGCGCGGTCAACGCGCACGACACGTCCGAGGCCGAGATGTCCCGCCGCCACAACGACGCGAACGTCGTGACGCTGTCCGGTGCGCGCCTGAAGCCCGACGAGGCGGACGCGATCGTCGCGACCTTCCTCGCCACGGACTTCGAGGGCGGCCGCCACGCCCGTCGCGTCGGACAAATTGACAGCTGATCGCGGGCGCGGGGCCTGAAAACGCCCGCGGGGCTTGATACCGTCGGTCGGGTCGCAACTGGCGCCGTGGGTGGAACCGACCACCGGGGAGCGACATGCAGCACCGCCGCGCGCCTGGGCACCGATTCCCGTGTCAACGCCGAAGGAGCGCCCATGTCCGACCTGAGCCCCGAGTACTTCAACCGGCCGATCGCCGAGGTCGACCCCGAGATCGCCGAGGTCCTGCGCCTCGAGCTCGATCGCCAGCAGCGCACGCTGGAGATGATCGCCAGCGAGAACTTCGTCCCGCAGGCGGTCCTGGACGCCCAGGGCAGCGTCCTGACGAACAAGTACGCCGAGGGCTACCCCGGCAAGCGCTACTACGGCGGCTGCGAGCACGTCGACGTCGCCGAGCAGCTGGCGATCGACCGCGCGAAGGACCTGTTCGGCGCCGAGCACGCCAACGTCCAGCCGCACTCCGGCGCCCAGGCGAACACCGCCGTCTTCCACGCGCTGCTGACGCCGGGCGACACGATCATGGGCCTCTCGCTGGCCCACGGCGGCCACCTGACGCACGGCATGAAGATCAACGTCTCGGGCCGCCTGTACGACATCGCGCCGTACGAGGTCGAGCGCGAGACGTCGCTCGTCGACATGGACAAGGTCGCGCAGATCGCCCGCGAGCGGAAGCCGAAGATGATCATCGCGGGCTGGTCCGCGTACCCGCGTCAGCTGGACTTCGCGGCGTTCCGCGCGATCGCCGACGAGGTCGGCGCGCTGCTGATGGTCGACATGGCCCACTTCGCGGGCCTCGTCGCCGCCGGCCTGCACCCGTCTCCGGTCCCGCACGCCGACGTCGTCACCACGACCGTCCACAAGACCCTCGGCGGCCCTCGCTCCGGCATCATCCTGTGCCGCGAGGAGCACGCGAAGAAGATCAACTCCGCCGTCTTCCCCGGCCAGCAGGGCGGCCCGCTGGAGCACGTCATCGCCGCGAAGGCGGTCGCGCTGAAGATCGCCGGGACGAGCCTCTTCAAGGAGCGCCAGGAGCGCACGATCGCCGGCGCGCAGGCCGTCGCCGCCGAGCTGATGAACGCGGGGGAGGGCGTGTCCGTCCTCACCGGCGGCACCGACGTGCACCTCGCGCTGGTCGACCTGCGCGAGTCCGAGCTCGACGGCCAGCAGGCCGAGGACCGGCTGCACGAGATCGGCATCACGGTCAACCGCAACGCGGTCCCGTTCGACCCGCGCCCGCCGATGGTGACCAGCGGGCTGCGTGTCGGCACCCCGGCGCTGGCCACACGCGGCCTGCAGGCGGACGACTTCACCGAGATCGGCCGCATCATCGCCACCGCGCTGACCCCCGCCTTCGACGGCGCGCGCGCCGAGCTGGCCGAGCGGGTGGTTGCGATCGCGGACCGCTACCCGCTCTACGAGCACCTCAGCGCGCCGGCTGCAGTCTAGGCCGGAGGGCACATCCCATCGCCGGGCCAAGCCCTAGGCTCTGGTCCGCGCGATGAGCCCCAGGGACGCCATATTGGGATTCGCCACCGCGTTCGTCGTGGCGCTGGTGGTGACCCCGCTGACCGCACGCGTGGCGCGGGCCGTCGGCGCGGTCGACAAGGGGTCCGACCGCGGCCTCGCGAAGGGCGGGACGCCGCTGCTCGGCGGCCTGGCGATGCTCGTCGCGATCCTGGTCGGGGCCGCCCTGTTCCTGGACAGCACGTCGCGGACGCACGACCGCGTGTCGGGAATCCTCTACGGCGCCGTGGTGATCGCGGTGGTGGGGGCGCTCGACGACCGCTTCGACCTGCCGGCCGCGGTCAAGTTCCTGGGGCAGTTCGCCGCCGCGTTCCTGCCGGTGCACGCGGGGGTCGAGGTCACGAACATCACGCTTCCGTTCGTCGGCGCCCAGGACTTCGGCTCGATGGGGGAGCCGCTGACGATCGTCGGCCTCGTGCTGGTCATGAACGTCGTGAACTTCTCCGACGGGATCGACGGGCTCGCCGCGGGCGTCTGCGCGATCGCCGCGGGCGTGTTCGCGATCATCGCCTTCGACCTCGAGCGCCGTCACGCCGGGATCCTCGCTGCGCTGACCGCCGGTGCCGCGCTCGGGTTCCTCGTCCACAACTTCCATCCGGCCAGCGTCTTCATGGGCGACTGCGGGTCGAACCTCCTCGGGCTGATGCTGGGCTGCATCGCCGTCGAGGGCGCGGTCAAGACCCAGGCGGTGCTCGCCCTCGTCTTCCCGCTGCTGGTGCTGGCGGTCCCGTTCCTGGACACGACGTTCGTCGTGCTGAAGCGGATGAAGTACGGCCGTCCCGTCTGGCAGGCCGACGCGAACCACCTGCACCACCGCCTGAGCCGGATCGGGTTCAGCCAGAGACGGGCCGTCCTCTACCTGTACGGCTGGACGCTGCTGCTCGGCGCCTTCGCGGTCGCCCTGCGGTTCGTCCCGTACTCCGACGACCACGGCAACCTGAACACGGGCTGGTCGGTCGTGATGGGGCTGATGGGCCTGATGGTCGCGGCGGCGAGCGTCTACCTCGTCGTCGTGCTGGAGATCCTCAAGGTCAAGCGGCTCGTGTGGATGCGCGGCGGATCGCAGGCCGACGAGTCGGCGGTCGACGCCGAGGTCCAGGAGGCGCTGGCCACGGGAGAGTTCCCCGCCGTGAAACGCGGCTGATCCCCGCGACCCTCAGTCGCGCGCGTAGATCCCGCGCATGAAGATCGCCTCGAGCGTCGAGGCGAGGTCGGCGCTGTCGAACGGCACCTCCTGCACCATCTGCTGGTAGAGCGTGCGCTCGCACATCCACACCAGCGCGAACGCCAGTGCGCCCGCGTCCCCGCCGGGAGCGTTGCCGGCGCGCTGCTCGGTGCGGATCCGCTCGGCGGCGGCCACCACGAAGCGATCCACGAGCCCGCGCCAGAACGCGGCGACTTCCTCCTCGTAGGTGGAGACCTCGACGATCACGCGCATCAGCGCGCCGTGGGCGGTGTACAGGTCGGTCACGGCGCGCAGGGCGTCCCGGACCTCGTCCCGCGGGTCGCCCTCCCCGGAGAACCACATGTCCGCCTGCTGGTAGAGCTCGACCGTGACGTCCTCGGTGAGCTTCACGAGCAGCTCGCGCTTGTCCTTGAAGTAGAAGTAGAACGCGGTGCGCGAGATGCCGGCCCGCGTCGCGATCCGTTCGATGTTCAGGTCGGCGAAGCGCGCGCCCTCGGTCAGCAGCTCCTCGGTCGCGGTCAGCACGGCGGACTGCACCGCCTCCCGCTTCGGAGTCGTGCTGGCAGGGCGGTCGGCGGCGTCTGACACGCCGTCAGGGTACCGGCGCGGGGTTGTCCGGTCCGCCGTGCGCTGATAGGTTCGGCGCTCCTCCGGTCCGGAGGAGGCAGAAACATGAAGCCGCGCACGACGAACATCACCACGGTTGGAACGGGCTCGCAGCCCGGTCATTCCGTGCGTTCGTGGTCCCGCTCCTTCGTGTCCTGCCTGTAGGCCTCTCGCGCGAAAGCCGGGACCGCGGGCACTCAGCCCGCCTCCCCGGATCCGCGCCGCAAGACGGTTCCGCCCCGGTGGCGGGTGCTCGCACGCACCTTCCAACCACGCACCAAGGAGCAGAACCACCATGCACAGCGTCATCCACGAGGACTACGCGAAGGCTGTACGAGCGACCCGCGAGAGCGCGCGCCGTGACTACCGGCCCGAGCGTCCCGAGCCCCCGCCCGGACGGCTCAGAACGGCTGTCGCGCGTGCGTTCGCACGCGCTGCCGGCCACCTCGATCGCGAGACCGCGCGCCGGGTCGTGGCGTAAGCGGATCCGCCTTCGGGTCCGCCATTCGTCCGCGTACATGCAGCAGCGGGGCGTTTCGGCCGTCATGGCCGGAGCGCCTCGTCGCGACCGGGTACCGTCGTGCGGCAATGCACGTCCGCAACCTGGCCGACAGCGAGTCCTTCGTCACCGCCGACGGCTCCTCGATCCGCGAGCTCGCCGGCCGGGTCGCCGCGCCGTCCGTCAACCAGAGCCTCGCCGAGGCCACGGTCCCGGTCGGCGGCGCCACCACCGCGCACTACCACCCGATCGCGGAGGAGCTGTACTTCATCACCGCGGGCACCGGGCGGATGCGCCTGGGGACGGACGAGCGCGACGTCGTCGTCGGCGACTGCGTCGTCATCCCGCCCGGGGTCGAGCACAAGCTCACGAACACGGGGGCCGAGCCCCTCGTGCTGCTGTGCTGCTGTGCGCCCGGCTACACCCACGAGGACACGGTCCTCACGGAACCTTCACACGGGGAAAGCGCAACGCCTGCGCCTGCGGAGCGTTCCGGGACCTGATGACGCAGTTCGCCGCCCCCTCGCGCCTGCTTGCCCTCGTCGCGACCGCCGTCCTCGGCCTGGTGCTCGCCGGCGGGCTGCCCGCCCCTGGGCCGGCCACGGCCACGGCCGCCGCTGCCACGAAGGCGAAGGTCAAGGCCCAACCCAAGCTCCGGCCCGGGCTGGCGATCGGCATCGCCGACCAGAAGCTCGCGATGTTCAGCGATCCGAAGTTTCTGCAGCTGGGCCTGCACAAGGTCCGCCGCGTGGTGCCGTGGGACGCGATGAGCGTCGACTTCGAGACGCCGGAGGTCGACGCGTGGATCGCCGCCGCGCGGCTCGCCAAGGTCCGGCCGCTGATCAGCTTCGGCCACTCCCGTGTCGAGGGCCAGCGCCGCGTCGCGCCGTCCCCCGCGCGGCTCGTGGAGGAGTTCCGCAAGTTCCGCGAGCGCTACCCGGAGGTGAAGGAGTTCGCGACCTGGAACGAGCCCAACCTCTGCGGCGAGCCGCTGTGCCACAAGCCCGAGCTCGCGGCGCGCTACTACGACGCGCTCACCGCCGAGTGCCCGAGCTGCACGATCCTCGCGGCCGAGGTCCTCGACGGGCCGACGATGAAGAAGTGGGTCACCGCGTTCATGCGCCACGTCAAGCGCACGCCCAAGGTCTGGGGCGTGCACAACTACGTCGACGCCAACCGGCTGCAGACCACCGGCACCTCCGACCTGCTCAAGCTCGTCAAGGGCGACCTCTGGTTCACCGAGACCGGCGGCATCGTCAAGCGCCGGACGACGAAGAACAAGCTGGTCGGGTTCCCGGAGACCGCGGCGCACGCCGGGCTGGCCGTGCGGTGGATCTTCGACCGGCTCGTGCCGCTGAGCCCGCGCATCAAGCGCGTGTACCTCTACAACTGGAACTCCGGGGGCCCGCTCGACAGCTGGGACTCCGCGTTGTTCGACCACACGGGCAAGGCGCGTCCGGCGTTCCGCGTGCTGCAGAACCGGGTCGACCGGCTGGCCGTAGCCCGGCGGGCCCTGGCCGCGCGCCGCCGATAAGGCCGTCCTCAGGAAAATCGGTACGGGCCAGCAAAGACCGGGCCCGGCCTTTGCTCGCAACGTCTGCCACGAAGTGTCACAAAGTCGTCACAAAGTCGACGGTTCGTGATACGTTCCACAGGCCGTCGCGGGGAGCGTCTCAACCACCTCCCCTCTGTCCTCCACCTGCGCCCGCCGCAGGACCCAACGCCTGTAGGGTGACGCCGCCATGCCCGACCACGATCCCTCTGAGTCCGACGCCGAAGACCGCGGCCCCGCTGCGCGTCCCGGCGCGGGCGACCCCATCGGGGATCGACGCGTTCCCGGCTGCCCCGGACCGCGCTCGCGCTGCACCGGAGCACGCGGGGCACGGCCGAGCACCCGACGCCGTCGCGCCACGTTCCGGCCGACGCCGCTCACGGGCCGGGATCGCTCCGGTGGCTGCACGCTGCCGCGGCCGCTCGGTGGGTAGGGTCACGCCCCCGCGATGCCGATGACCCAACCGAGCCCGCTCCCCGCTCCGTCCGGCACTCCCGCCGACGACGCGCCCGAGCCCACGACCGCATCGCCCGCGTCCGCCCCGGCCGCCGCGCCTTCCGGCGGTGCCCCGGCCTTCGTCCGCAACCTCGACCTGATCCTCACGCCGATGGCGGTCCCCGTCGTCCTGCTCCTCGGGGCACCCGTCCTGGGCGTGCTCGTCGGCGCCGGCGTCTGGATCCTGCAGCGCCTGCTCGAGCTCGGCGTCGCCCGCGTCGCCAAGACGAAGGACGACGTCCGCACCGCGATCGGGTACAACCTCGGCGCGATGGTCGGACGCGCATGGCTCGTGGGCCTTAGCATCCTCGCCGTCGGGACCCTCGGGGAGCGGGAGGACGGCCTTGCCGCCGCCGTGCTCGTCTTCGTCGCCTTCACGACCTACTTCGCCACCTCGCTGCTCGCACGCACGTTCGAGAGGAACGCCTCACCGTCATGACGACCAAACGCAAAGTCGGCCTAGGGCTGGGCATCTACGTCGGTGTCATCGCCATCTTCGTGGCGATCTTCGGCTTCTCGCGGAGCGACAACGACGTCTTCCAGCCCCAGGAGGAGTTCAAGCTCGACGCCTGGTTCTCGGTCGGCCCGTTCGAGTTCACGAAGGCGACGATGTACGTGCTGGTCGCCGCGATCTTCATGTGCGCGACGATGATCTACGTCGCCCGCCGGATGAAGCAGAAGCCGAACCGCGTGCAGACGCTGGTGGAGCTGACCTTCACGCTGATGCGCGACAACATCACGCGGTCGAACATGGAGGCGTCCGTCGCCGCACGCTGGTTCCCGTTCATCGCGTCGCTGTTCCTGTTCATCTGGTTCTCGAACATGCTCGGGTACATCCCGCTGCCGACGAACACGCACGAGAAGATCGACGTCCTCGGCCTCGAGGTCCCGTCGTTCGCGCTCTACGCGGCGACCGCCAACCTCTCGATCCCGCTCGCGCTGTCGATCCTCGTGTGGATCGTCTACAACGCCGTCGGCGTCAAGACCAAGGGGCCGGGCGGCTACCTGAAGAGCTTCATCCCGGCCGGCGTCCCCGGCTTCCTCAAGGGCCCGATCCTCGCCCTCGAGCTGATGTCGAACTTCATGCGGCTGATCTCGCTCTCGGTCAGGCTCTTCGCGAACATCCTCGCGGGCCACCTCATCATCCTGTTCATGGGCGGCGCGCTCGTGGTGCTCCTCGGTATCGAGGCGCTCGGCGTCGTGACCTTCCCGATGGCCGTCGGCCTCTTCATGTTCGAGGTCGGCCTCGTCGCCACCCTGCAGGCCTTCATCTTCGCCACCCTCACGGCGATCTACCTGGGCGGCGCCACCGCCGACCACCACTAAGTCGTACAGAACCAAGGAGAAAAGACCATGGACATCAGCACCATCACCGTGCTCGCCCAGGCCGCTGCAGCGGAGGACTACGGCGCGAACGCCGGCCGCGCGATCGCTCTCGGCGTGGGTGGCGGCCTCGGCGCCGTCGGCGCCGGCATCGGCATCGGCACCATCTTCGGCAAGGTCATCGAGTCGGTCACTCGTCAGCCGGAGATGAAGGACGAGATCACCTCGATCCAGTGGCTCGGCTTCGCGCTCTGCGAGGCGTGCTTCTTCTACGGCCTCGTCGCGGGCCTCATCGCCTTCTTCCTGTAGGCCGCGATGCTCTCCGCCATCTCCGCAACCATCCTCGCCGCCACTGAAGGTGGCGCCGAGGCCGCCGAAGAGGGCGGCAGCTTCCTGGTCGAGCCCGGCATCGGGCTCATGGTCTGGACCCTGGTCATCTTCGGCACCGCGATGGCGCTGCTGTACAAGATGGCCTTCCCGGCGATCGCCGAGGCGCTGGACAAGCGCCAGAAGATGATCGAGGACGCCATCACGTCCGCCGACCGCACGAAGGCCGAGTCCGAGGCGCTCCTCGAGGAGTACCGCGAGCGGCTGAAGGAGGCCCGTTCGCAGGCCGACGAGATCGTGGCCAGCGCCCGCAAGGCGGGCGACGAGGTCCAGCGCAGCTCCGCCGAAGCCGGCGCGGCCAAGCGGGACGAGCTCGTCGAGCAGGCCAAGAAGGACATCGAGGGGGAGACCCGCCGCGCGATCCAGGAGATCCGCTCGGAGGTCGCCGACCTCACCGTCGCCGCCACCGAGAAGGTCACCCGCAAGACGCTCAACGCCGAGGACCAGAAGCGCCTCGTCGAGGACGCGCTCGGCGAGCTGGACTTCTCCTCCCTCGGGGAGCGCAACAACTAGCCATGGAAGAGATCGCCCGCGTCTACGCGAAGTCGCTGTTCGAGGTCTCGAAGGAGAAGGGGACCCTCGACGTCGTCCGTGAGCAGCTCGGGCAGTTCTCCGAGGCGCTCGCCGGCAGCTCCGAGCTGTCCACTTTCTTCTTCTCGCCGTACTTCTCCACGGTGGAGAAGAAGGAAGGCCTGCACAAGGCCGTCTCGGACGCCGACCCGACCGTGGTCAACATCCTCGAGCTGCTGCTCGAGAACCACCGCATGCCGGCCATCCACCGGCTGCGGAAGGAGTTCGATCGTCTGTGGGACGACGAGAACAAGCTCCTGCCCGTGGACATCACGAGCGCCGTCGCCCTGGACGACGACGTCGTCCAGCGCCTTGGTGACCAGATCGGTCAGCAGACGGGGCGCAAGGTCCAGCTCACCGCCCATGTGGACCCGGAAGTCCTCGGCGGGATCATCCTCCGCGTCGGCAACCAGATCCTCGACGCCTCAATCCGAAACCGACTCGATCAGCTTCGCCGCTCCGTGGCGAAGGCCTGATCAGGAGAACCACCTTCATGCAGATCAAGCCCGACGAGATCACCTCAATCCTCAAGAGCCGCATCGAAGGCCTCGACGGCGGCTCCGCCGAGCTGACCGAGGTCGGCACGGTGCTGTCCGTCTCGGACGGCATCGCGCGCATCCACGGCCTCGAGAACTGCATGTCGTTCGAGATGCTGGACTTCCCGCACGGCGTCACGGGCCTCGCGCTGAACCTCGAGTCCGACAACGTCGGCGCGGTGCTCTTCGGCGACTGGGACAAGATCGTCGAGGGCGACACGGTCAAGCGGACCGGCCGCCTGCTCGAGATCCCGGTCGGCGACGCGCTGCTGGGCCGCATTGTCTCCCCGCTGGGCGTCCCGCTCGACGGCAAGGGCGAGATCAACACGACCGAGTTCCGCCCCGCCGAGTTCAAGGCGCCGGGCGTCGTCGAGCGCCAGTCGGTCAACGAGCCGATGCAGACGGGCCTGAAGGCCGTCGACTCGATGATCCCGATCGGCCGTGGCCAGCGCGAGCTGATCATCGGCGACCGTCAGTCGGGCAAGACGACGATCGCGGTCGACACGATCATCAACAACCGCAACTCGGGGATCATCTCGGTCTACGTCGCGATCGGCCAGCGCATGGCGACGGTCGTCGGCCTGGCCCGCACGCTCGCCGATGCGGGCGCGCTCGAGAACACGATCATCGTCGCCGCCCCGGCCGACGAGGCCGCGCCGATCAAGTTCATGGCGCCGTACGCCGGCGCCGCGATGGCCGAGTACTTCCTCTACAAGGGCGGGCACACGCTGGCGGTCTACGACGACCTCACCAAGCACGCCTACGCCTACCGCCAGATGTCGCTGCTGCTCCGCCGTCCGCCCGGACGCGAGGCCTACCCGGGCGACGTCTTCTACCTGCACAGCCGTCTCCTCGAGCGCGCCGTGAAGCTGAACGACGAGCTCGGCGGCGGGTCGATGACGGCACTGCCGATCATCGAGACGCAGGCGGGCGACGTGTCGGCGTACATCCCGACGAACGTCATCTCGATCACGGACGGCCAGATCTTCCTGGAGCCGAAGCTCTTCAACTCCGGCGTGCGCCCGGCCATCAACGTCGGCATCTCGGTGTCCCGCGTCGGCGGCAACGCGCAGATCAGCCCGATGAAGAAGGTCGCCGGCCGCCTGAAGCTCGAGCTCTCCCAGTTCCGCGACCTGGAGGCGTTCGCGCAGTTCGGGTCCGACCTGGACGCCGACACGCAGCGCACCCTGGCCCGCGGTGAGCGCCTGGTGAAGATGCTCAACCAGAACGAGCGCGCACCGCTGCCCGTGGAGGACCAGGTCGTCGCGGTGTACGCGGCCACCAACGGCTTCCTCGACCGGATCAACACGGACCGCGTGCCCCAGTTCCTCGAGGACCTCGTCCTGCGCCTGCGCTCGGCGAACGCCGCGCTGCTCGACAAGATCGCCGGCGGGGACTGGAAGGACGACACCCAGGAGGAGCTCAAGACCGCGATCGGGAGCTTCGGCGACGACTTCGGCTACGACCTCGACGAGGACGGCCAGCCGCTGGAAGGTGCCGCTGCCTGATGGCTCAGAGCGACGTCAAAGTCCGCATCGCGTCGGTCAAGAACATCCAGAAGATCACGCGCGCCATGGAGATGGTCGCGGCGGCGCGCCTGCGCCGGGCCGAGCAGCGGATCTCGTCGCTCCGTCCGTACGCGGGCGCCATCCGCCGCATGACCCGCCAGGCCGCCGAGGCGGCCGGTGGTGAGCTCGGCGCGCTGCCGATCCTGGCCGAGCACGAGTCCGAGAACACGATCGCGATCGTGCTCGTCACGGCCGACCGCGGTCTCGCGGGCGCGTTCAACTCGCAGATCCTGCGCGCCGGAATCCGTGCCGGAGCCGAGTACGAGGAAGCCGGGAAGAAGGTCACGTACTACGCGACCGGGCGCCGCGGCGTGTCGTCGCTGAACTTCCGCGGGAAGCACACCGCGGGGACCTATACCGGGTTCACCGACCGGCCGGCCTACGCGAACGCCCGTGAGATCGCGGAGGACCTCGTGTCGGCGTACGTCGACGCCGAGGTCGACCGCGTGGAGATCTTCTACAACGGATACGTCTCGGCGCTGGTGCAGGAGGTGCGCCGCGAGACGCTGCTGCCGCTGCAGCAGGCGACGATCCTCGAGGGCAACGAGCGCGACCAGGACGGGACCGAAGAAGAGGTCTCGGGCCATCACGCGCTCGTGGAGTACGAGCCGGACCCCGTCGACATCCTCAAGCGCCTGGTCCCGGACTACGTGGAGATCTCGATCTTCCGTGCGCTGCTGGAGTCGACCGCCTCGGAACACGGGGCACGCATGACGGCCATGCGCAACGCGTCGGAGAACGCCGGCGAGGTCATCACCGACCTCACGCTGGAGATGAACCGCGTGCGCCAGGCCGAGATCACGCAGGAGATCATGGAAGTCGTCGCCGGCGCTGAGGCGCTGGTGTAACCGGAGAACTGAGCCTTATGGAATCCACCACCGCCACCAACGTCGGCCGCGTCGACGCCGTCCAGGGCGTCGTCATCGAGGTCACGTTCCCGGGCGATCTGCCCGAGATCAACAACGCGCTCGAGATCGAGCGCGGCGACGACCAGGGCAAGCTCGTCCTCGAGGTGCAGCAGCACCTCGGCGACAACCGCGTGCGCTGCGTCGCCATGGACACGACCGACGGCCTCGCCCGCGGCGTCGAGGTCTTCGACACGGGTGGCCCGATCACGGTCCCCGTCGGCGAGGCCACCCTCGGCCGCATCTTCAACCTGCTCGGCGAGACGATCGACAACGGTCCCGCCATCGAGGTCACGGAGCGTCGTCCGATCCACGCGTCGGCTCCGTCCGTCGAGGACCTGACCCCGACCACCGAGATGTTCGAGACCGGCATCAAGGTCATCGACCTGCTGGCCCCGTACGCCAAGGGCGGCAAGGTCGGCCTGTTCGGCGGCGCCGGCGTCGGCAAGACCGTCCTCATCCAGGAGCTGATCCACAACCTGGCGAAGGAGCACGGCGGCCTGTCCGCGTTCTGCGGCGTCGGCGAGCGCTCCCGTGAGGGCAACGACCTCTGGCACGAGATGAAGGAGTCGGGGGTCATCGACAAGACGATGCTCGTCTTCGGCCAGATGAACGAGCCCCCCGGAGCGCGCATGCGCGTCGCGCTGTCCGGCCTGACGATGGCGGAGTACTTCCGTGACGTTGCCGGCCAGGACGTGCTCCTGTTCGTCGACAACATCTTCCGCTTCGTCCAGGCCGGCTCCGAGGTCTCGGCGCTCCTGGGCCGCATGCCCTCGCAGGTCGGCTACCAGCCGACGCTCGAGACGGAGATGGGCCAGCTGCAGGAGCGGATCACGTCCACGCGGAACGGCTCGGTCACCTCGGTGCAGGCCATCTACGTCCCCGCCGACGACCTCACCGACCCGGCGCCCGCCTCGGTGTTCGCCCACCTGAACGCGACGACGAACCTGTCGCGCGCCATCTCGGAGAAGGGGATCTACCCGGCGGTCGACCCGCTGGACTCGACCTCCACGATCCTCAAGCCCGACATCGTCGGGGAGGAGCACTTCGAGGTCGCCAACCGCGTCAAGGAGATCCTGCAGCGCTACAAGGAGCTCCAGGACATCATCGCCATCCTCGGCATCGACGAGCTCTCGGACGAGGACAAGATCACCGTCCAGCGTGCGCGCAAGGTCGAGCGCTTCCTGTCGCAGCCGTTCTCGGTCGCCGAGATCTTCACCGGCACCCCCGGTGAGTACGTGCCGATCGCGGACACCGTGCGCTCGTTCCGCGAGCTGATCGACGGCGAGCACGACGATCTGCCCGAGTCGGCGTTCTTCCTCAAGGGCTCCATCGAGCAGGTGGCCGAGGCCGCCAAGAAGGGCTGAGGACGGCCATGGCCCGCACCACGTTCACCGCCGAGGTCCTCACCCCCGAGGGTGAGGTCTTCAACGACGAGGTCGAGATGGTGTCGACCCGGACCGAGGTCGGGTCGCTCGGCATCCTGGCGAACCACCAGCCGCTGCTCGGCATGCTCACGCCGACCGCGCTGCGGCTGTACAAGTCGGAGACCGAGATCGTGACGCTGGCCCAGAGCGAGGGCTACGTGCAGGTCTCGGACAACCACGTGCTGGTCCTCGTCCAGGACGCGGTCGCGAAGGGCGACCTCGACGTCGCCGACCTGCGCGAGAAGCTCTCGCGCGCCGAGTCGGCCATCGAGTCCGCCGAGGACGGGTCGGAGGCGCTCGCCTCGGCGCGTCGCGACAAGCGCCGCTGGCAGGCGTTCCTCGAGGTCGCGGAGGACTCCGCGGCCTCCTGACCGGGTCCGCACCCCTGCTTGGCCGACGGCCCGGTGTCCTGTGAGGGACGCCGGGCCGTCGTCGTTCCGGGACGCCCTGCCCGGGCGGGTCAGCAGCTGCTGCTCGAGCCGCTGTCCGACGAGGACGATCCGCCGCTGTCGAACGAGCTGCTGCTGAAGTCGGACGGGCCGCAGCCGCCGAACGCGTCAGCGAGGGGGTCGGCACGAACCGGGCCTGCGCCTCCACATTCACCGGCCTAGAGGCGCGTGAATGACGATCCACCGGGCTCGGAGCCGTGTGATCCGCCAGTGGCCCCTCCCGCGTGTGGTGAATGACGATCCACCGGGCCCCGAGCCGTGTGATCCGCCAGTCGCCCCGCCCGCCACGCCGAATCCACTGGACCGCAAAGGCCGGACCGTGCCGTACCCTGTCCGGCGTGAACGAACGCGCGCTCGCGCAGCGGCTGATGACGTACGACACGTCCAAGCCCGATCAACTGCAGGCCGCGACCGCCTTCGTCAAGGGCTGGCTCGAGTCGCACGACGTCGCCGTGACGGAGCGCGACCACAACGGGCTGCCGGTGCTCGTCGCGGCTGCGGGCGCCGACGCCGGCCCAGGCGTCCCGACCGTCGTCCTGCACGGCCACATCGACGTCGTCCCCGCCTTCGAGGAGCAGTTCGTCCCGCGCATCGAGGGCGACCGCCTGATCGGCCGCGGCGCCTACGACATGAAGGGCGCGCTGGCCGCGATGCTGTGCGTCGTCCACGACGTGAGCGCGCAGGACAAGGTGCGGATCCTGTTCTACTGCGTCCCCGACGAGGAGTCCGAGGACGTCGAGGACCGGTCCACGGACGCGCTCGTGGCGGAGGGGATCCCGGCCGACTTCGCGATCACCGGCGAGCCGACGGACCTCCACATCGGCGTGCAGGCGAAAGGGGTCCTGGCGATCCGCGTCGAAGTCCGCGGCACCGCCTGCCACGGCTCGACCCCCTGGCAGGGGGACAACGCGATCCTCAAGGCGCACGACGTCTTTCGCCGCATCGAGACCCTGCCGTTCAGCCGGATGTCCTCCGACCTCTTCGACCGCCCCTCGATCAACCTGGCCCGCATCGAGGGCGGCGACGCCTTCAACAAGGTGCCGGACCGCTGCTGGATGGACGTCGACATCCGCTACCTGCCCGGCCAGGACAGCGGCGAGATCCTCGCGCAGATCCGCCAGATCCGCGACCTCGAGATCATCAAGTGCTTCACGCGCTCGCCGGCGATCGTGTCCCGCACCAACCCGTACGTGCTCGCGCTGCGGGACGGCATCTCGCGCTCGATCGACGGCGAGCCGCTCAGCGTCGGCCGCGACGGCGCCTCGGACGCCATCTCGTTCCTGGAGGCCGGGATCCCCGCGGTCGAGTTCGGCCCGATCGGCGCCGGCCACCACGGGCCCGAGGAGTGGGTGTCGCTGTCCAGCCTGACCCGCTACCGGCAGGCCCTCGGCGACTTCGTGCGCGCGCTGCCCACCTGGCTCGAGCAGATCGAGCCGCCTGCGAACCCCGACCTGCGGGCGGTCGACGGGGGCCTCGCTTGAGCTTCGAGGGGGGACTGGAGTACGACTTCCAGTTCGACCCCTCAGGCGACGAGGAGGACGAGGGACGGCCGCCGCGGGCCGGGACGGGGCTCTACGTGCGGTTCGTCCTGGCGGGCGTCCTGATCTGCTGCCTGACGTCGGGCGCGGTGGCGACCGCCGGCCTGCTGAAGGCCAAGGACATCGCGCAGAAGCTCGTCCCGCCGGGCCACGCGGTCCAGATCGACGAGAAGGTCATCACCCAGGCCAAGCCCGGCAAGCCGCAGACGATCCTGCTGGTCGGGTCCGACAAGCGCTTCCGCGCGGGCAAGGACGACGCCCGCTCGGACACGATGATGCTCGTCCGGCTCGATCCCCGCCAGAAGGCGACCGCGGTCATGTCGATCCCGCGCGACCTGATCACCGAGATCCCGGGGGAGGGCTTCCAGAAGATCAACGGGGCCTACTCGCTCGGGGGTCTGGAGCTGACGCTGAAGACCGTGCGGCAGCTGCTGAGCGGCGGGACGGGCGGCGTGCCGCGCAAGACGTTCGAGATCAACCACGCGGTCGGCGTGAACTTCAGCGGCTTCCGCAAGGTCGTCAACTTCGTCGGCTGCGTCTACACCGACGTCGACCGCCGCTACTACCACTCGAACGTCGGCCTGCCGCCGTCGGCGCACTACGCCGAGATCGACATCCAGCCCGGGTACCAGAAGCTGTGCGGCCAGCGGGCCCTCGACTACGTCCGCTTCCGCCACCTCGACAACGACATCGTCCGCGCCGCGCGCCAGCAGGACTTCCTGCGCAGCGCCAAGAGCCAGATCGGCTCGAGCCACCTGCTGAAGAACTACGACCCGCTCGTCGAGATCATCGGCCAGTCGACCGAGGCGGACGCCGGCCTCGGCTCGACCAAGGGCTTCCTGAGCATCGCGAAGCTCGCCGTCGCCTCCGCCGGGCACCCGGTCCGCGAGATCAAGTTCCCCGCCACGTTCGTCGACGGCGCCGACGGCTCGTACGTGTCGGCGACCCCGCAGGAGATCGCCGACGCGGTCCACGACTTCCTGCACGCCAAGCCGCCGCCGAAGGAGCCGGTCCGCAAGGCCCGCGCGAAGGGCAAGGAGGGTCGCAAGCGCGCCGCGAAGCCGCCGAAGCTCGACCCGGCCGCCGATTACCGGCGCTACGGCCTGCGGCTGGACTCGAGCCTCGGCCAGGACGTCGTCGCACCGATCGAGGCCCGCGGCCTGCTGAGCTTCCGCATGTACTACCCGAAGGCGCTGACCCCGCGCGGCCGCTACGCGACGGCGGCGGACAAGGCACCGATGCCCCGCGTCTACACGATCCGCGACCGCGCCGACAAGCCCCACCTGGCCTACCGCATCGTCGTCGTCGAGAACCCGATCGAGGGCCAGTACTACGGCATCCAGGGAACCAGCTGGAAGAACCCCCCGATCCTGGACAGCGCCTTCACCAAACTGCGCATGCGGGGCCGGACCTTCGAACTCCACTACGATGGAAGGCGCATCCGGACGATCGCGTGGCGCTCGTCCAAAGCGGTGTACTGGGTCTCCAACACCTTGTCCCTGAAGCTGTCCAACATCCAGATGCGCGGTCTCGCGCGCTCGCTCACGCGGATCGGCGAGCGGTGATCAGCGCCGAGAACAGCCCGCCGCGGCCCGGTTTCTCGATGGTCAAGCGCATGGCGCTGGCGGCGACCATCATCTTCCTGTGCACGGCCGGCGCGGTCTCCAGCGCGGTCCTGCTGGAGATCAAGGACGACGCCGACATCTTCGCCAGCGGACAGGCGCCGCTCGTCGGCTTCGAGGGCGAGGACAAGGAGAGCGTCCTCGACGACGTCGATCCCGGTGGCCCGCAGACGATCCTGGTGCTCGGCTCCGACCGCCGCTTCGCCGACAAGAAGGCGAAGGTCCCTGCGCGCTCGGACACCATGATCCTGATCCGCCTGGACCCGTCGAAGGGCGCGACGGCGGTCATGTCGATCCCGCGCGACCTGCGCGTGGACATCCCCGGCCACGGGCGCAACAAGATCAACGTCGCGTACGAGCTCGGCGGCCCCGTCCTGTCCGTGAAGACGATCCGCAAGTTGCTCGGCGTCCCGATCAGCCACGTCGTGAACATCAACTTCGGCGGCTTCCAGCGCGCCGTCGACCGCCTGAAGTGCGTCTACATGGACGTCGACCGGCGCTACTTCAACGACAACATGCCGCCCGCGGGCGGCGGCGAGCCCTACTCGGTGATCGACGTGCCGGCCGGGTACCAGCGGGTCTGCGGCGAGGACGCGCTCTCGTTCGTCCGCTTCCGCCACCTCGACAACGACCTCGTGCGCGCCGCCCGGCAGCAGGAGTTCCTGCGTCAGGCGAAGGACCAGATCGGCCTGTCGGCGATCTTCAACGACCGCAAGACCCTGCTGCGGATCTTCGGCCGCTACACGCAGACCGACATCCGGGGGACGAAGGCGATCCTGCGGCTGCTGAAGCTCGCGGTCGAGTCCGCCAAGAACCCGGTCCAGGAGATCCAGTTCGGTCCGGTGTCCGACATCCTCGGCACCTCGGACCTCGAGATCTCGCAGGAGTCGCTCGACCGCCTGAGCAACCAGTTCATGGACGCGAAGGGCAGCACGGGCGGCCGCGGCGCCGTCAAGAAGACCAAGAGCGACCGCGAGCGCGAGTCCAGCCAGAAGAAGAAGAAGCGGCGCCAGAACTCGGCGGTCCCGGAGGGCCTGTTCGACGCCAAGCAGGCCGGCGAGGACCAGGCGATCCGCGTCGCCACCGACGCCAAGCGGCCACTGAGCTTCCCGGTCTACTACCCGAAGCTCGCCGTCCTCGGGTCCGCCTACCAGCCGAGCAGCAACCGCGCCTACCGGATCCGGGACCGCGGCAAGAACAGCTACCAGGCGTACCGCATCGTCGTCTCGGCCCCCGGCGTCGGCCAGTACTACGGCGTGCAGGGGACGACGTGGAAGGCCCCGCCGATCCTCGACAACCCGTCCGAGACCGTCCAGCGCAACGGCCGCAAGCTGATGCTCTTCCGCGACGGCGACCGCCTGCGGCTCGTCGCCTGGCGGACCGACAAGGCCGTGTACTGGGTGTCCAACACGCTGCTGCAGTCGCTGACGAACAAGCGCATGCTCGCGCTCGCCGACTCGCTGACGCGCGTCGGCAGCTGACCGCGCTCCCTGGCGGCCGCGCCATCAGCCGGGCGCGTCGCCGCCCGAGTGGCTACCCTTCCGCGGCCTATGAGTGCTTCACGTGAACCGATCGGGGTCATCGGGACCGGGTACGTCGGGCTGGTGACGGCGGCGGGCTTCGCCGAGCTGGGCAGCGACGTGTACTGCATCGACATCGACGCGGACAAGATCGCGCGGCTCGAGCAGGGGGAGATCCCGATCTACGAGCCGGGGCTGGCGGAGATGGTCGCCCGCAACCGCGAGCGGCTGCACTTCTCGACGGACATCGCCACGGCGCTGGAGCACGCGCGCCTGCTGTTCGTGGCCGTCGGCACCCCGCCGACCTACAGCGGCGACGCGGACCTGTCGGCCGTCAACGCCGTCGTCGCCGCGATGCCGGCGTCCGACTCGCACGCGCTCGTGATGAAGTCGACCGTCCCCGTCGGGACGGGCAAGAACATCAAGCGCGTCTTCGTCGAGCAGGGCAAGCCGGGGTTCCGGTACGTGTCCTGCCCGGAGTTCCTGAAGGAGGGCTCGGCGGTCGTCGACTTCCTGCACCCCGACCGGGTGGTCGTCGGGGACGACGGGGACTGGGCCGGCGACGCGGTCGTCGACCTGTACCGGCCGCTGCT
The DNA here is from genome assembly GCF_040581415.1 of Paraconexibacter sp. AEG42_29. NCBI lineage: Bacteria > Bacillati > Actinomycetota > Thermoleophilia > Solirubrobacterales > Paraconexibacteraceae > Paraconexibacter > Paraconexibacter sp. AEG42_29. Next base: position 1,661,080 of record NZ_CP114014.1, read on the forward strand.
GAACGCCTCGCACGGCGGCGGCGAGAACGGCGAGCTGGTCCGCACCGACATCGCGTCGGCGGAGATGGTCAAGCTCGCGTCCAACGCGTTCCTGGCCACGAAGATCTCGTTCATCAACGAGATCGCGAACGTCTGCGAGGAGACCGGGGCGGACGTGGTGGAGGTGGCGCTGGGCATGGGCCTGGACGACCGCATCGGGCCGAAGTTCCTGCAGGCCGGCGTCGGGTTCGGCGGCTCGTGCTTCCCGAAGGACGTCAACGCGCTGAAGCAGCTCGCCGGCAACTCGGGCTACCACTTCCAGCTGCTGAACGCCGTCATCGAGGTCAACGAGCTGCAGAAGCGCCGCGTGATGGGCAAGCTCGAGAAGCACGTCGGCTCGCTCGTGGGCAAGAAGATCGCGCTGCTGGGGCTGGCCTTCAAGCCGAACACCGACGACATGCGTGAGGCCACCTCGCTCGTGCTCTCCGCCCGGCTGCAGGCCGCGGGTGCGTTCGTGTCCGCCTTCGACCCGATCGCCGAGGAGGAGGCCCGCAAGCTCATCCAGGGCGTCGACTTCGCCTCCTCCGCGCTCGACGCGGTGACCGGCGCTGACGCCGTCGTGCTCGTCACCGAGTGGCAGGAGTTCCAGGAGCTCGACTGGTCCGCGGTCAAGGCGGCGATGGGCGGGAACGTCCTCGTCGACGGGCGCAACGCGCTCGATCCCGTGGCCGTCCGCGCGGCCGGCCTGGTGTACGAGGGGATCGGACGGGGCCCGGCCTGAGATATGGCATCCTCCCGGCGGAAGCCCGCACCCCGCGGGGTGTGAGTGATCAGGGAGGACACGACATGCAGGCAGTGATCTTGGTCGGCGGTGAGGGCACGCGGCTCCGCCCGCTGACCAGCGGCACCCCCAAGCCGATCGTGACGTTCGTGGACAGGCCGTTCATGGGCTTCATGCTCGGGTGGCTCTCGCGCCACGGCGTGACCGACGTCGTCATGTGCTGCGGGTTCCTCGCCACGAAGGTCAAGGACATCCTCGGCGACGGCTCGGAGTTCGGCGTGAACCTGCAGTTCGTCGAGGAGCCCGAGCCCCGCGGGACGGCCGGCGCGCTGAAGTTCGCCGAGCACCTGCTCGAGGACCGCTTCCTGATGCTCAACGGTGACACGCTCACCGACATCGACCTCAGCGCCCAGATCGCCCAGCACGAGCAGACCGGCGCGAAGGGCACGCTCGGGCTCGTCCCGGTCGAGGACCCGTCCGCGTTCGGCCTCGTGCTGCGGAACGAGGGCGGCTCGGTGTCCGGCTTCCTGGAGAAGCCCGGCCCGGACCAGCTGGTCGGCCTCGACGAGTACCTGGTCTCCGGCGGCATCTACGTCCTCGAGAAGTCGATCCTCGACCTCATCGAGCCCGACAAGAACGTGTCGATCGAGACCGAGGTCTGGCCGGCGCTCGTCGGCGACGGCCTTTACGGGTTCGCGGCCGACGCGTCGTCCTACTGGCTCGACATCGGGACGCCCGACCGCTACATGCAGGGCACTTCCGACATCCTCACCGGGGCCGTCGAGACCGCGGTCTCGACCCGCCTCGACGGCAGCCGCCAGGCGATCGCCGGCGACGTCGATCCGGGCGCCACCGTGACCGGCCCGGTGATCATCGAGGCCGGCGCCAGCGTCGCCGCCGGGGCGACCGTGACCGGCCCGTCCGTCATCGGCGCCGGCACGATCGTCGGTGCGGGCGCGACCGTCGACGCCTCGGTCGTCCTGGCCGACTGCGTCATCGGGGAGGGCGCCGTGATCCGCGGCGCGATCCTGTCACCGAACGTGACCGTCGGCGACCGGACCGTCGTCAGCGACCTCGCGATGCTCGGCGACGGCGTCAACGTCGGGGCGGACAACGTCCTCGGCGCGGCAGTGAAGCTGTTCCCCGGCACCGCGCTGGGCGACAAGGCAATCAAGGTCTGACCACCGGCCGGACGACCCGGCCGGACGAGGAGAGCAGAGTCCCATGAGCAGCACCGACACGACCACCGGACCGGACCTCGACCGCCCGTCGATCGCGGCCACCGACCCGACCGATCAGATCACCGACGTCCTGGCGCTCCCGGAGCTGCTGCGCGACGCCCTCTGGAAGGTGGAGTCGGCCGGCCTACGGGAGATCGCGTCGCCCGGCGGCATGGTCTTCGCCGGCATGGGGGCCACGGCGACCGCCGGCCTCCTCGCCCGCGCGGCGCTGGCGGACCACGCGTCGCTGCCGATCCTGCCCGCGCGCGCGTACGGGCTCCCGGCCTGGACGACGCCGGAGACGACCGTCCTTTGCGCCTCCTATTCGGGCGACACCGAGGAGACCCTCGCGTGCTACGAGGCGGCCGGAGCCCTGGGCGCTCCGCGGGTCGTGGTCACCACCGGCGGCCAGCTCGCGCAGCAGGCCCGCCAGGACGGCGTCCCGGTCATCCCCGTGGCGGGCGGGCTGACGCCGGCGAACGCGGTCGCGTACTTCATCGTCGCCGCGCTCGAGGTCGCCGCCCAGTGCGGTGCCGGCACCCGCATGACGAGCGAGCTCGACGTCGCTGCCGAGCACCTCGAGGAGCTCGTCGTGGCGTGGGGTCCCGAGTCGCCGGAGGACTCGGCGGCGAAGGAGCTCGCCCGCGCACTCCACGGCAGCGTGTCCGTGATCTCGGGGGCCGGCCTCACCGTCCCGCTCGCGATCCGCTTCAAGCAGCAGCTGAACCACGTCGCGCAGACGCCGGCGTTCGCCGCCGAGCTGCCCGACGCCGACCACGCCGAGCTCGCCGGCTGGGCCGGGGCGGACACCCTGGGCCGCTTCAGCGCGGTGTTCCTGGACGACTGCGACACCCATCCGCGGGCCCAGGCGCGCCTGACGCTCACGAAGGAGCTCATCGCGCCGCACGTCGTCGGGACGCACCTCGTCGCCACGCGCGGGCAGACGACGGTCGAGCGCGTGCTGTCCGGTGTCCTCTTCGCGGACCTCGTGGCGCATTACTGCGCGGCGCTGCGCGGCGTGGACCCGGCCGCCGACACGGCGGTCGAGTCGCTGAAGGCGGACCTGACGAGCTGAGCGCGCCCGGGCTGGGGGGCCCGGCTAAAGGTTGACACAAGTGTGGTAAGGTTTGCCCTGTCCAATGGCTGGCCTGACCATCAACGAGGCCGCGGAGACCACCGGATGGTCCCCGCGGATGCTCCGGTACGTGGAGAGCGCGGGGCTCATCGAGCCGCAGCGCTCGCCGAAGGGATACCGCCTCTACGGTCCTGAGGAGCTCCAGCGCCTGCGCACCCTGCGCGTGTTGCTGGAAGACCACGGGATCGGCCTCGGCGACGTCGGCTTCGCGCTACGCCTGCGCCGCGACACGGAGCTCCGTGACGCGGTGGAGGCGTGGTTCGAGGCAGAGGTCACCCGGCCTGCGGACATCCCGGACAGCGCCTGGCTGCGCTGGGAGCAGGAAAAGCATCAGCGGCTGCTGGCCGCCCTTACGTAAAACGATCCAAAGGATCCCTGCATGACCGACACCGCCATCAGCACCGAGCAGGACTTCAAGGTCGCCGACCTCTCCCTCGCGCCGTTCGGCCGCAAGGAGATGGACATCGCCGAGCACGAGATGCCCGGCCTCATGTCCATCCGCGCCGAGTTCGCCGCCGCGCAGCCGCTCAAGGGCGCGCGCATCATCGGCTCGCTCCACATGACCATCCAGACCGCCGTGCTGATCGAGACGCTCACTGCTCTCGGCGCCGAGGTCCGCTGGTGCTCGTGCAACATCTTCTCGACGCAGGACCACGCGGCCGCCGCGGTCGCCGTCGGCCCCGAGGGCACGCCGGAGAACCCGCAGGGCGTCCCCGTCTTCGCCTGGAAGGGCGAGACGCTGGAGGAGTACTGGTGGTGCACGGAGCAGGTCGTCAACTGGCCGGGCGAGCCCGCCAACATGATCCTCGACGACGGCGGCGACGCCACGATGCTCATCCACAAGGGCACCGAGTTCGAGAAGGCCGGCGCCGTCCCGGACCCGTCGACCGGTGAGTCGGAGGAGTTCCAGGTCTTCCTGACGCTCCTGAACCGCTCGATCACCGAGGATCCGCAGCGCTACACGAAGGTCGGCGCGGCGATCAAGGGCGTCACCGAGGAGACCACGACGGGCGTGCACCGCCTGTACGAGCTCGCGCAGAGCGGCGAGCTGCTGTTCCCGGCGATCAACGTCAACGACTCCGTCACGAAGTCGAAGTTCGACAACCTCTACGGCTGCCGCCACTCGCTCGTCGACGGCATCTTCCGCGCGACCGACGTCATGCTCGCGGGCAAGCACGCTGTCGTCTGCGGCTACGGCGACGTCGGCAAGGGCTCGGCGGCGTCGCTGCGCGCCCAGGGCGCCCGCGTCACCGTCACCGAGATCGACCCGATCTGCGCGCTGCAGGCCTGCATGGAGGGCTACGCCGTCTCCACGCTGGAGTCCGTCCTCGAGGTCGGCGACGTGTTCATCACGACGACCGGCAACAAGGACATCATCAGCGCCGACGACATGGCGCGGATGAAGCACAACGCGATCGTCGGCAACATCGGCCACTTCGACAACGAGATCGACGTCGCCGGCCTCGAGAAGCAGGCCACGAAGATCAACATCAAGCCGCAGGTCGACGAGTGGAAGTTCGACGACGGCCACTCGATCATCCTGCTGTCCGAGGGCCGTCTGCTGAACCTCGGCAACGCGACGGGCCACCCGTCGTTCGTGATGTCCAACTCGTTCGCCAACCAGACGATCGCCCAGATCGAGCTGTGGACGAAGAACGACGACTACGAGAAGCAGGTCTACGTGCTGCCGAAGCACCTCGACGAGAAGGTCGCCCGCCTGCACCTCGACGCCCTCGACGCCCAGCTCACCGAGCTGCGTCCCGACCAGGCCGCCTACATCGGCGTCAAGGTCGAGGGCCCGTACAAGCCCGACCATTACCGCTACTAGGGACTCGGACCCACCCACCCCGGCGACAGCACCAACGTCCCCGTGACGTCGTCCGTCGCCGACCCGTCCCTCGCGGACGCGGGCCGGGACCGCATCGACTGGGCGGACGCCCAGATGCCGGTCCTGCGCTCGATCCGCGAGCGGTTCGCGGCCACCCGCCCCCTCGACGGGGTCACGGTGGCCGCGTGCCTGCACGTCACGGCCGAGACCGCGAACCTCGTGCGCACCCTGCTGGCCGGGGGTGCCCGGGTCGCGATCTGCGCGGCCAACCCGCTGTCCACGCAGGACGACGTCGCGGCGGCCCTCGCCGCCGAGGACGGCGCGTCCGTCCACGCGCGGCGCGGCGAGGACATGGACGCCTACATCGCGAACGTCCGCGCGCTGGTGGAGACGGAGCCGCAGGTCACGCTCGACGACGGCGCCGACCTGCTGACGGTCCTGCACGCGCGGGTGGCCGGGCTGCCCACCGGATTCCTCGGCGGGACGGAGGAGACGACGACCGGCCTCGTGCGCCTGCGCTCGCTCCAGCAGTCCGGGGACCTGGCCTGCCCGGTCCTCGCCGTCAACGAGGCAAAGACCGAACGCCTCTTCAACGACCACTACGGCACCGGCCAGTCGACGCTCGACGGCATCCTGCGGGCGACCAACCTGCTGATGGCGGGACGCACCGTCGTCATCCTCGGTTACGGCATCACGGGCAAGGGCGTGGCGCTGCGAGCCCGCGGCGCCGGCGCGCAGGTCATCGTCTGCGAGGTGGACCCGATGCGCGCCCTGGAGGCCCGCATGGAGGGCTTCCAGGTGATGCCCGCGCTCGAGGCGGCCGCCCGCGGCGAGGTCTTCATCACCGTGACGGGCGCGCCGGGGGTGCTCACCACCGAGCACTTCCAGGCGATGGCGGACGGCGCGGTCCTCGCGAACGCCGGCCACTTCGACGTGGAGATCGACCTGCCCGCGCTCGACGCCGTCGCGACCGGCGGGATGCGCAGCGTCCTGCCGCTCGTCACCCAGTACGAGATCGCCGCGAGCGCCGGGGCGCCGCCGCGGCGCCTGAACCTGCTGGCGGACGGGCGCGTCGTGAACCTGGCCGCCGGGCAGGGGCACCCGGCCGCCGTGATGGACATGTCGTTCGCCACCCAGGCCCTGGTCACCGAGCACCTCGTGCGGTCAGCCGTCGGACAACCGGGCCTGCCCGCCGGGGTGCAGCCCGTCCCGGACGCGATCGACCGCGAGGTCGCAGCGCTGAAGCTCCACTCGCTCGGGGTCCGGATCGACCGCCTCAGCACCGCGCAGGAGCAGTACCTGAACCACTGGGCGTGACCCGCGGGCCGGAAGGTCACATAACAGAGCGGATCAATACCATTCCGGGCGTGACGGAACCCGAGGCGCTCCTGGCGGCCGAGAAGAAGCTGCGCGCCGACGGCGCGGGCGAAGTCGCGGTGCAGACGTTCCTCAAGCAGCTCGCGCGCGTCCACCGCGGGGAGCGCGGCGAGCTCACCGAGGCGCAGATCGAGCCGGTCACCTCGCTACCCGACGCCGAGGACATCGACGAGCCGTCGCCCGAGCGCGCGACCGCCCTGCTGGACGAGACCGTCGTCATCAAGCTCAACGGGGGGCTCGGGACCTCGATGGGCCTGGACGGTCCCAAGTCGCTGCTGCCCGTCAAGGACGGCCTCACGTTCCTCGACGTCATCGCCCGGCAGGTGCTCCACCTGCGCGAGAAGACCGGGGCGCGGCTGCCGCTCGTCCTGATGAACTCGTTCGCGACCCGCGAGGACTCCCTCGCCGCACTCGACGCCTATCCGGAGCTGGCGCAGGACGTCCCGCGCGACTTCCTGCAGAACAAGGTGCCGAAGCTGCGCGCCGACGACCTGCTGCCGATCGACTGGCCGGCCGACCCGGCGCTCGAGTGGGCGCCGCCCGGCCACGGCGACGTCTACGCCGCGCTGACGACCTCGGGCATGCTCGCGAAGCTCATCGACGCCGGCTATCACTACGCGTTCGTCTCCAACGCCGACAACCTCGGCGCGGCCGTCTCCAAGCGCCTGCTGTCCTGGTTCGCGGGCACCGGCGCGCCGTTCGCCATGGAGGTCGCCGACCGCACCGCCGCCGACCGCAAGGGCGGCCACCTGGCGCGCCGCGTTGGCCCGCTCCGCGCGGGCGGGCTGGTCCTGCGGGAGCTCGCGCAGACCCCGGACGCCGACGTGGACGCCTTCCAGGACGTCGACCGCTACCGGTACTTCAACACGAACAACCTGTGGATCGACCTGCGGGCGCTGGCGACGACGCTCGACGGCACCGGCGGCGTGCTCGAGCTGCCGCTGATCGTCAACGCCAAGACGGTCGACCCGAAGGACGACGACTCGACGCCCGTCCTGCAGCTCGAGACCGCGATGGGCTCCGCGATCGACGCGCTGCCCGGCGCGGTCGCGATCCGCGTCCCGCGCATCCGCTTCGGGCCCGTGAAGGCGACCAGCGACCTGCTGGCCGTGCGGTCCGACGCCTACGTCCTCGGGCAGAACTCGCGCCTGGTGCTCGACAAGCGGCGCCTCGGGCTGCCGCCCGTCCTGGAGCTCGACAGCGAGTACTACAAGCTCGTCGAGTCGCTCGACGCGCACTTCCCGGAGGGCTCGCCCTCGCTGGTCGACTGCGCGCGCCTGCGGATCGACGGGTCGGTGACGTTCGGGGCGGATGTCGTGGTCCGCGGGGACGTGGTCGTCCACGGCCCGCAGGACCTCCCGGCGGGCACCGTGCTCGACGGCACCGCCTGACCCGGGCCCGGCCCAGGCCCCGCGCGCTCAGGCCGAGCGGTCGCCGTAGAGGTCGTCCCGCTCGCTCTCCCGGTCGCTGTCGGCCAGCGCCTTCACGAACAGGAAGGCCAGCGCGATGCCCATCACGATCGACTGCTCGATCGCCATGATCGCGCCCGCCGCCGCCTGGTCGTCGGTCGCGGACAGGCCCCACACCTCCGGCCGCTGGACGTAGAAGTCGTAGAGCGCGTCCGGGGCGAAGGTGATCGCGATGCCGAGGAAGCCGACGAACAGCTTGGTCACCAGCATGTAGACGACGGGCCCGAACGGCCCGATCGAGATGCGGCCGCGGATGGGGGACAGCAGGTGCCACCAGTAGAGCGTCCCGACGCTCAGCATGCACACGTGCTCGATGACGTGGACGACCGGGTGCTCGAGCGCGGCGTCGTACAGCGCCGGGATGTGCCAGAACCACATCGCCGCGACGTAGAGGACGACAGCGAGCGCCGGGTGGGCCAGCGGGCCTGCCGCCTCCTCGACCCGCTGCAGCCGGCGCGTGACCGGGCGCATCAGCACCTTCGTCAGCGACAGCATGAGCAGGATCGGGACGACGTCCAGCAGCAGCACGTGCTGCACCATGTGCATCGCGAAGACCTGCTCGCCGAGCACGTCGATCGGGGAGAACAGCGCCGCGACGGACACCAGGATCGCCCCGGCGAACGCGATCGCCCGCCCGACCGGCGCCCCGCGGGCGCCTTCCGACGTGCCGCGCACGCGCCGCCAGCGCAGCCCGTAGGCGACCGACAGCCCGCTCAGCAGGACAGCGGCGCCGGGCTCGAACGTCCACGAGTAGTCCACGGCCGCCATCGGGCGATCATGCCACGCGCCGGACGCGACACACCCCTGCGGCACCTGCGGCGCACCCTCGCCGCAGGAAGGCGGTAGCGCCCGCACCGCCGGCCGGCCGACGATCCGCGGGATGCTCACGCCGCTGCTCGACCTGCTGGCGCCGCCCGGCTGCCTCGCGTGCGGGGAGCCAGGCCGCTCACCGCTCTGCGGGGCGTGCCGGCGGGACCTGCGCTTCCTGAACGACTCGGGCCCCTGCCCGCGCTGCGCCCTGCCCCGCCGGCCCGGGGGCACGCACCACCACTGCCCGGCCGCCGATGCGCCCTGGCGCCTGGCGTGGGCGCCGGTGGCCTACACCGGCCCGGCCACGCGGCTGGTGGCGGCGCTGAAGTACCGCGGGGCGCTGCCGTGCGCCCGGCTGATGGCCGCGCAGGTGGTCGCGGGGGCGCCGCCGGGGCTGCTGGGGCCGGCGGCGACGCTCGTGCCCGTCCCCACCCACCCGGGCCGGACGCGCCGCCGGGGCTACGACCAGGCGGACGTCCTGGCGCGGGCGATCGCGGCCCGCTCCGGCATCCCGGTCGTACGGTGTCTGAAGCGGACCGGGGCGGGCGCGGTCAGGCAGCAGGGCGCCGGGCGCGCCGAGCGCCTGGAGGCGGGCCGGATCGACCTGCGCCTCACGCGGCCACCGCCGTCGCACGTCGTCCTGGTCGACGACGTCCACACGACTGGCGCCACCCTCCGCGCGGCCGCGGCCCGCCTGCGCGAAGCCGGCGCCGCCGACGTGGTGGCGGTCACCTGGGCCCGGACGCTGTGATGCACCCGGTACCGGCGCTGACAGGCCGCCGGCGCGACTTCGCCCGTGGGGTGCAGAGGTCCCCTTTAAGGAGCTAGCACAAATGTTGCCGAGATGTTGACAGGGGGGTCGCGACGGGCGTACGGTCGCTGGTGACAATCGCCTCCCCGAACAGGAAGGGCCTTATGCAGATCGAGCTCAAGGGTCGCAACGTTCCGGTCACCGACGACTTGCGTGAGCATGTCGAGAAGCGGTTTCGAAAAATCTCGAACCAGGTCCCTGACGTCGTGCGGATGGAGGTGGAGTTCGCGCACGAGAACAACCCTGCGATCGCAGAGCGCGAGATCGCCGAGGTCACGCTCTACCTCAAGGGCAAGACCCTCAGGGCGCACGATCACGCCCGCGACCTGCACCACGCGATCAACCTCTGCGAGGAAGAGCTCTGCCGGCAGGTGAAGCGCCACCGCGAGAAGCGCACGCACCGCCGCGAGGCGCGCATCAACTCCGGGCGCATGCGCCCGGCGATGTAGGCGCCGCATCACCCAAGCCAAAGCCGGCCTGCCCGGCCGGCCGGGACGCGATCACGCCTCCCGCACGCCGCTCCCGCCGCGCGCGACGACCGCGCGGCGGGTGCGGGCACGTCTACACTGGACCCATGGGCTTTCTCGACCGCGCGCTCAACATGGGCGAGGCCAAGCAGTTCCGCCAGTACGAGAAGCGCGTCGCTGCGATCGGCGCCTTCGAGCCTGAGCTGGAGCTCGAATCAGACGACGAGCTGCGTGAGCGCTTCCTCGCGCTGCGGACCCGCGTCCAGGACGAGGGCGAGGCGCTCGACGTCGTGTTGCCGGAGTGCTTCGCGATCACCCGCGAGGCCAGCCGTCGCAGCATGGGCATGCGCCACTTCGACGTCCAGCTGATCGGCGCGATGGTGCTGCACGGCGGCAACATCGCCGAGATGAAGACCGGTGAGGGCAAGACGCTGACCGGGACGCTCGCGGTCATCCTCAACACGCTCGCCGGCAAGGGCGTCCACGTCGTCACCGTCAACGACTACCTCGCGCGGCGCGACGCCGAGTGGATGACGCCGCTCTACCACTTCCTCGGCCTCACCGTCGGCGTCCTGCAGAACATGCAGGATCCCGAGGAGAAGCGCCTCTGCTACGTCGCCGACATCACGTACGGCACCAACTCGGAGTTCGGCTTCGACTACCTGCGCGACAACATGGCGACGTCGCTGGACGAGAAGGTGCAGCACGGCGGCCGGTACACCGAGGACGGGCGCCCGCTCGCGACGCACAACTTCGCGATCGTCGACGAGGTCGACAACATCCTGATCGACGAGGCGCGGACCCCGCTGATCATCTCCGGCGCCCCCGAGGCCGCCGCCGACCACTACATCCAGTTCGCGAAGCTCGCGAAGGTCATGGAGTCCGGCAAGGCGCCGGACGGCATGGACCCGCGGACGAAGAAGGAGTTCATCGCGGACTTCGACTTCGAGTTCGACGAGAAGCACAAGACCGTGGCCGTCACGGAGCGCGGCGTCTCCAAGACCGAGAAGTTCCTCGGCATCGACCACCTGTACCGCGCGGAGAACGGCCCGCTCGTCAACCACCTGATCCAGGCGCTGAAGGCCGAGTCGCTCTACAAGCGTGACGTCGACTACGCGGTCGTCGACGACGACGTGAAGATCATCGACGAGTTCACCGGCCGCATCCTGGACGGACGCCGCTGGTCGGAGGGCCTGCACCAGGCGGTGGAGGCGAAGGAGGGCGTCCGGGTCCAGGAGGAGAACCAGACCCTGGCGACGATCACCCTGCAGAACTACTTCCGCATGTACGACAAGCTCGCGGGCATGACCGGCACGGCCCTCACCGAGGCCACCGAGTTCATGAAGATCTACAAGCTCGGCGTCGTCCAGATCCCCACCAACCGCGACATGGTGCGGATGGACAAGAACGATCAGGTCTACAAGACCAAGGACGGCAAGTGGAGCGCCGTGGTCCGCGAGATCGCGGTCCGCCACGCCAACGGCCAGCCCGTCCTCGTCGGCACGATCTCGGTCGAGGTCTCGGAGATGCTGGGCGCCCAGCTGAAGGCCAAGGGCATTCCCCACGCGGTCCTGAACGCGAAGCCCGAGTACGCCGAGATGGAGGCGGAGGTCGTCGCCGAGGCGGGGCAGCCGGGCGCCGTCACGATCGCCACCAACATGGCCGGCCGCGGCGTCGACATCAAGCTCGGCGGCAACGCGGAGCACCTCGCCGAGCTCGAGGTCAAGACCAAGCTGGGGATCCTGCCGGACGACCCGGACTTCGCCGAGCACATCAAGACCGTGCTCCCCGCGATCGAGGCCCGCGTGACGGAGAACCGCGAGAAGGTCATGGGCGCCGGCGGCCTCTTCATCGTCGGCACCGAGCGCCACGAGTCGCGGCGTATCGACAACCAGCTGCGCGGCCGCGCCGGCCGCCAGGGTGACCCCGGCGAGTCGCGGTTCTTCCTGTCCGCCGAGGACGACCTCGTCCGCCTGTTCGCGGGCGATCGGATCTACAAGATCCTCGACCGCATGGGCACGCTCGACGAGGACGGCAACGAGGAGCCGATCGAGGCGGGCATGCTGTCCAAGCAGATCGAGAAGGCGCAGCGGAAGGTCGAGGAGCAGAACTTCCTCATCCGCAAGCGGGTCCTCGAGTACGACGACGTGATGAACGAGCAGCGCCGCGTGGTCTACGAGTACCGCGACAGCGTCCTCCAGGGCGAGGACATGCGGGACTCTGCCCGCGAGCAGATCGCCGAGGCGGTCTCGCGCACGATCGCCGAGTACACCCCCGGCGACTACCTGGAGGACTGGGACCTCGACGGCCTCTGGATCGCGATCCAGGACGTCTGGCCCGTCAGCTTCCTCCAGGACGAGATCGACCTCGACGGCGTCGACCGCGAGACGCTGATCGACACGCTCGCCGAGGACGCGATCAAGCTCTACGACAAGCGCGAGGAGGAGCTCGGCGAGGAGCTCATGCGTGCGCTCGAGCGCTACCTGCTGCTGCAGATCATCGATCAGCGCTGGCGCGAGCACCTGTACGACATGGACTACCTGCGCGAGGGCATCCACCTGCGCGGATTCGCCCAGATCGATCCGCTGATCGCGTACAAGAACGAGGCCTACGACCTCTTCACCGACCTGATGAACACCATCTGGTCGGACTTCGCCCGCATGATCTTCCACGTCGAGGTGGAGATCGAGGGCGAGGGCGAGGAGGCCGCCGGGCAGCTTCCGCCCCCCGTGTTCCCGTCCGCCGCGGGGCAGCCCGCCGGGCTGAACTACTCCGGCGGGGTCGGCACCACCCAGCCGAGCGCCCTGATGGACGCCGCGGCCGGTGGCACGGTCGCCGGCGAGCCGTACTACGCGGACGGCGAGGAGCTGCCCGCCCCGGTGCAGCAGCGCGTGCTGGACAGCCACGAGACGACGGGTCGCAACGACCCGTGCTGGTGCGGATCGGGCCGGAAGTTCAAGAAGTGCCACGGCGCCTGACCTAAAGGACCGCGGCGGTGCGGTCGATGCATCTCCGGATGGGCCGCTCCGCCACCTCCCCCGCCGTGCCGTTCGGCACGACCCCGAGCGAACGCGTCACGATGGCGCGGTCGCTGGCCGTGCTGTACGCGGCCGGGGGCGCGCTGGCGAACGTGACGGTGCTCGTTCCGCACGCGCACAACACCGAGGAGCTCGGTGTCCTCGCACCGGGGACGCTGGCGCTGATCGTCGCCGTCCTGCTGTACCGGTTCTCGGGCCGCGTCAGCGTGGGCGCGCTGCGGCTCCTGCTCGCCCACGGCGCGATCCTCGTCACCGTCTGCGTCATCTTCGGCGGGGACAGCGCGGACGCCTACCCGTTCCTGTACCTGTGGGTGTCGCTGTACGCCTGCTATTTCTTCAGCACGGGGATCGCGGCCGGCATGGTCGGCTTCTGCATCGTGCTGCACGCCGGCGCGCTGACGATCGGGCTGACCGACCACACGACACCGGGTGTGCACTGGCTGATGGCCACGGGCACCCTCGTCGTCGGCGGGCTCCTGATCAGTCGGCTGACCGCGGCGATCCGGGCCCAGTCGGAGGACCTCGCGACGGTGTCGCGGATGGCCGGCGGGCTCTCGGACGTGGAGGAGTTCGCGCAGGCGACCTGCGAGTCGCTCCGGGGCTCCTCCGGGGCGGACGTCGTCATCTTCCTCGAGCCGGTCGAGGTCGGGCTGCAGGTCACCGCGATGGCGGGCGCCTCGGAGGCCGGCATGGCCTTCGCGGGGGACGCCGCCCGCAAGGGCATGCAGCGGGCGTTCCGCGGCGGCGAGCCGGTCGAGCTGCTCGACGACGTGGACGACGGGCACCGCAGCCGGCTGAGCGGGCACATCATCGGGCTCGCGCAGCCGGTCGTGCGGGACGGGGAGACCGCGGCCGTGCTGGCGGTCGCGTGGACACGGCCGCGGCGCGCCCTGCCCGACCGCGTCCGCACCGCCGCCATGCTGTTCGCGGCGGAGGCCAGCCTGGCCCTCGACCGCGCGGCCCGCGCGTCGGAGGATCGCGAGCGGCAGGCGCTCGAGATCAACGACAACATCGTGCAGGGCCTGGTCGTCGCGAAGTACTGCGCGCAGCGGGGCGACAACGAGGAATCGATCCGGGCGATCGACGAGACGCTCGGCCGGGCGCGGCGGCTGATCACCGATCAGCTGCAGAACGTCTCGCGCGGGCGCAGCGGCGCCATCCGTCCCGGCGACCTCGCCCGCACCGAGGCGTCGAGCGTCGACCTCGAGGACCCCGCGGCCACCCGCTGAACATTCCTCGGAGGATGGCGGGGGTCTGGCCCGCCGGATCCTCCGGTCGCATCCGTCAGGACGTCGGGCGCGGGGCCGGGAGGGGGACGTCGCGCGCCCGCTCCACCGCCGCGCGGACGGTCCGCGCGTTGATCCGCACGCCGTCCCAGACGTCCGGCGGGTAACCGCCCGCGAGGGTGACGAGGATCGGGACGCCGGCCGCCCCCGCATGGTCCAGGACCAGCGCGTCGCGCGCGGCCAGCCCGTCGAACGACAGCGCCAGGCGGCCCAGCCCGTCGCCCTCCCACGGGTCCGCGCCCGCGAGGTAGACGATCAGGTCGGGCACCCCGAAGGCGCGCGCGGCCACCTGCAGCGCGTCGGCCAGCGCGCTCAGGTACGCGGCGTCCCCCGTCCCCGCCGGCAGCTCGACATCGAGGTCGGAGGGGATCCGCTTGAACGGGTAGTTGCGCTCGCACTGCACGCTCAGGGTGTACGCGTCCGGGTCCGGCCCGAGCAGCTCGGCGGTGCCGTCGCCCTGGTGCACGTCGCAGTCGACGATCAGGACGCGCTGCGCGGCATCTTCGGCCCGCAGGGCGAGCACGGTCACGGCGAGGTCGTTGAACAGGCAGTAGCCGCGGGCGCTCGCACGGCCGGCGTGGTGCGTGCCGCCGCCCAGCATCACCCCGACGCCCTGGCCGTCGAGGGCGTCCCGGGCGGCGTGCAGCGTGCCCTGCGTGCCGCGGCGCGCGCGCTCGACGAGCTCCGCCGACCACGGAAGGCCCAGCACGCGGGACTCGCGACGCTCCAGGGCGCCCGTGCGCAGGCGCTCCAGGAACGCGTCCTCGTGGACCGTGCCCAGCGCCGCCCACGAGATCGCCTCAGGGGTCAGGACGTCCGCCGCCCGCAGCGTCCCGTCGTTCACGAGCGTGTCCCGCAGCAGCCGGTACTTGCCCAGCGGGTAGCGATGCCCGGCGGGGAGGGGGAACGGGAAGTCCGCGTGGGACCAGGTGCGCATCCCGCTTGAGGATGGCGGGTCGGGGGACCGTTCAGGTGCCGCGTGGCGGCGGGCCGCCCACGCTGCCGCCGGCGCCGCCACCGCCCTGCTGCGCAACGCCGCCCGGGCCGTGTCGCCCGCGGCCGCCCGGCAGGCGGTCGACGATCCGGCCCGCCCGCTCGATCGCGCCCTCGAGCGGCTCGCCGAGGTCCAGCGCCCGCTGCAGCAGCGGGAGCGCCGCCGCGATCTCGGCCCCGCGCTTCGCGATCTCGGCGCCGACGGCCTGGGTCGACCGCGCCTCGGCCAGCAGCGCGTCGCCCAGGTGCTCGAACTGGCTGCCGAGCGCCGTGATGTCGCTCGCGCCGCGCTCCAGGCGGTTGCCGAGCGCGGTCAGGACGTCGAGCTGCCCCTCGATCCGATCGGCCTTCGCCTCCAGCCGCTCGAGCAGATCGACCGCCCGCTCAGCCGTGGTGGCCAGGGTGTGCAGATCGTCGAGCGTCCGCAGCGCGAGCCGGGACGGGAGCAGGACGGCGTCGATCAGCGGGTTCACGCCTCCGACGATACCCTCGGACGAGCCATGGCCGCCCCATCTTCCAGTGATCTGACCGTCTCCCAGCGCATTGCGGCCATCCAGTCCGCGCTCGTGGTCCTGCACGACGGCATCGACCCCGACGCGCTGCAGGCACGCGCCGCCGAGCTCGAGGCGCAGATGGGCGAGCCGGGCTTCTGGGACGACTCGGACGCCGCCGCGAAGGTCAGTGCCGAGCACGCGCGCGCGTCCCGCAAGGCCGAGGCCTTCACGACCCTGACTGCGGATGCCGAGGACCTCGAGGCGCTCGCCGAGATGGCGCTCGAGGACAAGGAGATGGCGGGCGAGCTGACCGAGCAGATCGCGTCGGTCGAGTCGCGGATCGCCGCCCTCGAAGAGGAGCGGCTGTTCAGCGGCAAGTACGACGGCGGCGACGCGCTCGTCACCGTCAACGCGGGCGCGGGCGGCACGGACGCGCAGGACTGGGCGGAGATGGTCCTGCGCATGGAGATGCGCTGGGCCCAGGCCCGCGGCTTCAAGGTCGAACTGCTGGAGGCCAGCGCGGGGGAGGAGGCCGGCATCAAGACCGCCACCTTCCGGGCCGAGGGCGAGAACGCCTACGGCCTGTTCGGCGCCGAGAAGGGCGTCCACCGCCTGGTCCGCATCAGCCCGTTCGACTCGCAGGCGCGCCGGCAGACGGCGTTCGCCGGCCTGGAGGTCGCGCCCGTCATTGACGACGTGGGGGAGATCGTCATCGACATGGACGACGTCGGGGTCGACACCTACCGCGCGTCCGGCGCCGGCGGCCAGCACGTCAACAAGACCGACTCGGCCGTCCGCCTGACCCACCGCCCGTCCGGCATCGTCGTGCAGTGCCAGAACGAGCGCTCGCAGACCGCGAACAAGGAGACCGCGCTGAAGATGCTGCGCGGCAAGCTCGTCGAGCTGCGCGAGCGCGAGCGGATGGAGGAGATCGCCAAGGAGAAGGGCGAGGTCCAGGACGTCGGCTGGGGCTCGCAGATCCGCTCCTACGTGCTCGCGCCCTACACGATGGTCAAGGACCACCGCACCAACGTGGAGGTCGGCGACCCTACGAAGGTCCTGGACGGCGACCTCGACAACTTCATCCGCGCCGAGCTGCTGCGCCGGGCCGGGGTCGCCGACGCCGCGCCGGCGGGGGACGGGGCCTAGCCACGATGCCCGGGGCCGGCGGCGCGGACGGGGACGGATCCGCGGCCGGGGCCGGGGGCGCGGGCGCGGCCGGCGACCACATCCATCCGCGGCAGCCGACCGCGCCGTACTTCGACGCGGTCCTCGCCTACGGCCTGCGGGGCTCGGGCCGCTTCCACGTCCCCGGGCACAAGGGCGGCAGCGGCGCAGATCCGGCCCTCCGCCACGCGCTGGGCGACCGGGCGCTGGCGCTCGACGTCCCCCAGGACATCCACGGGATCGACCTCGGGACGTCGCCCACGCCGTACGAGCAGGCCGAGGCACTGGCCGCCGAGGCGCACGGCGCGGCGCGGACGTTCTTCCTCACCAACGGCGCGACGCAGGGCAACCACGCGCTGATGCTGGCGCTGGCGCCGCTCGGCACCCGCGTCGTCTGCCAGCGCAACTCCCACGCGTCGATCGTCGACGGGCTGGTCCTCAGCGGCGGGCTGCCGACCTTCGTGCACCCTGAGGTCGACGACGCGCTCGGCATGGCGCACGGCGTCACGCCGGACGGGCTGCGCGCTGCACTCACGGCCACCCCGGACGCCGCCGCGGCGTTCGTGGTGTCGCCCACCTACTACGGCATGTGCGCGGACATCGCCGGGCTGGCCGAGGTCGCGCACGCGGCCGGGGTGCCGCTCGTCGTCGACCAGTCCTGGGGGCCGCACTTCGGCTTCCACCCGGACGTCCCCGCGAGCGCGCTGCAGCTGGACGCCGACGCGGTCCTTACCAGCACCCACAAGATCGCCGGGTCGCTCACGCAGTCGGCGATGCTGCACCTGTCGGCGTCGGGACGGGTCGACGCCGAGGCGGTCGCCCGCGCGATGCGGCTCGTGCGGTCCACGTCGCCGTCGTCGCTGCTGATGGCCTCGCTGGACGCCGCGCGGCGGCAGCTCGCGGTCCACGGGGAGGCGCTCCTGCACGAGACGCTCGCGGTCGTCGACCGCACGCGGACGAAGCTGGCCGCGACGGCGGGCCTGCGCGTCCTGGGCCCTGAGCTCGTCGGCCGGCCGGGCATCGCCGCCTGGGACCCGCTGCGGATCGTGCTGGACGTGCGCGAGACCGGCCGCAGCGGCTACGACGTGGCGGAGGCGCTGCGCGGTGCCTACGACGGAAACGTCGAGCTTGCGACCGCGGCGACGATCGTGCTCGTGGTGGGCCTGGCGGAGTCGGCGGTCGCGCTCGACCGCGTGGCCGGCGACCTCGACGAGACGGTCGGCCGGATCGCGCGCCACGGCGATGCCCGCGGCCCCGTCGTCCGACCCCCGGCGGCGCCGCCCAGCGAGACCGTCGTGCCGCCGCGCGAGGCGTTCCTGGGCCCGGCGGAGCAGGTGCCGATCGCCGACGCGATCGGGCGGGTGTCCTGCGAGTCGATCGCGGGCTACCCGCCTGGCATCCCGGCGCTGCTCCCTGGGGAGCGCGTCACGGCGCCGGTGGTCGCCTACCTGCAGGCGATCCTAGCCGGCGGCGCACGCCTGCACGGCGCCAGCGACCCGCAGCTGCAGACGATCCACGTCCTGCGCACCTAGCGCTGCGCGGCCGACACCCACCGCGCCCCCGGACGGCCGAGACCCGGAGTCCGATGCTGGTCGGGTCTCGGCGCCGCCGGGGCGCGCGTCAGGCGACCTGC
This sequence comes from Paraconexibacter sp. AEG42_29, assembly GCF_040581415.1. Taxonomy (NCBI): domain Bacteria; kingdom Bacillati; phylum Actinomycetota; class Thermoleophilia; order Solirubrobacterales; family Paraconexibacteraceae; genus Paraconexibacter; species Paraconexibacter sp. AEG42_29. The sequence continues at coordinate 1,679,568 of NZ_CP114014.1, forward strand.
AGGACCGGCTTCCCGACGACCGTGCGGTCCGCGAAGCCCTGCAGCACGGCCGGGCCCTGCTCGAGCGGGACGGCCGGGCCGGCGTCCAGGTGCATGCGGCCCTCGGCCATCCAGCCGAACGTCTCGGCGGCGGTCCGGGCCGGGAACGTGGGGTCGGCGGCGATGAAGCCGCCGTAGTTCACGCCGACCACGTCGTGCGACCGCAGCAGCAGCCGGTTCACCTTGATCTCGGGGATCGTGCCGCCCGCGAAGCCGACGACGAGCAGCCGGCCCTCCGGCGCCATGCAGCGCAGCGAGCCCGCGGCCACGTCGCCGCCGACCGGGTCCCAGACGACGTCCGCCCCGCGGCCGCCGGTCAGTTCCTTGACCGCGGCGCCCCACTCGCCGGTGCTGTCGATCGCCTCGTCGGCCCCCGCAGCCAGGGCCGCCGCGCGCTTCTCGTCGGTCGACGCTGCCGCGATCACGCGCGCGCCCAGGGCCTTGGCCACGCCGATCGCCGCCAGGCCCGTCCCGCCGGCCGCCCCGTGCACCAGGAGCGTCTCGCCCGCGGCCAGGCGTCCACGGCGCACGAGGCCCAGGTGCGCGGTCCCGGCGTTGATCACGGCACCGGCCGCGGTGACGTCGTCCACGCCGTCCGGAAGCGGGAAGGTCAGCGATGTGGGGGCGGCCGCGACCTCGGCGTAGCCGCCGGTGAACGTCATCGCCGCCACGCGCTGCCCGACGACCAGCGACGAGCCCGCCGGCGCGCTGCGCACCGTCCCGGCGATCTCCATCCCCGGGATGAACGGCAACGGGGGCTTGATCTGGTACTCGCCCTTGGTGATGAGCATGTCGACGAAGCCGACCCCGGCGGTGCGGACGTCGATCAGCACCATGTCGTCCTGCGCCTCGGGGACGGGGACGTCCTCGATCTTCAGGCCGCTCGGGCCGACGGTGTCACGGAGCATCAGGGCACGCATGGGACAGACCCTAGATAACCACCCGAGGTCCTATCCTTCCGCGTCCCATGGTCAGCCCCGCCGTCGACCCCGCCCTGATCGCCGACCTCGTCGCGCGCGCCCTCGCCGAAGACGTCGGGACGGGGGACCTCACCAGCGCGGCCACCGTGCCGCCGGGGACCCGGGCAACGGCACGCGTCCGGCAGAAGGCGCCCGGGGTGATCTACGGCCTGGCGGCCGCGGCGGAGGCGTTCCGCCAGACGGACCCCGGCGCGGCTTTCACCACCCTGGTCGAGGAAGGCGTCTGGCGCGAGGACGGGCCCGTCTTCGAGGTCGCGGGGGACGCCGCCGCGCTGCTGGCCGCCGAGCGGACCGCGCTGAACATCCTCGGGCGCCTGAGCGGCGTCGCCACGATGGCTGCGCGCTACGTGCGGGAGGTCGACGGCACGGGCGCCACGATCCTCGACACGCGCAAGACGACCCCGGGCCTGCGGCTGCTCGAGAAGGCAGCGGTGGTCGCGGGCGGGGCCAGCAACCACCGCATCGGCCTGTTCGACGCCGTGCTCATCAAGGAGAACCACTCCGCGATGGCGGGCGGTGTCGGTGCCGCTGTGCGTGCCGCCCGGGCCCACGCCGGCGATGGTGTCCTCGTCGAGGCCGAGGTCCGCAACCTGGCCGAGGTCGACGAGGCGCTGGAGGCCGGGGCGCCGCGCGTCCTGCTCGACAACATGTCCGTCGCGCAGCTGCGGGCCGCCGTGCAGCACATCGCCGGTGCCGCCGAGACCGAGGCCAGCGGGAACGTGAACCTGGACACGGTCCGGGCGATCGCGCAGACGGGAGTACAGTTCATCTCTGTCGGGGCGCTCACGCACTCGGCTCCGACGCTCGATCTGTCCCTGATCCTGACTCCAGAGAAGGCCCGATGATGAGCGAGCTCCTGACCCTCGAATCGATCCCGGCCCTCCAGGCGGAGGTGCGCGCGCTGGCCAAGGAGCGCGACGCCGTGATCCTCGCGCACAACTACCAGCTGCCCGAGATCCAGGACGTCGCCGACTACGTGGGCGACTCGCTCGGCCTGAGCCAGATGGCCGCGAAGTCCGAGGCGTCCGTCATCGCGTTCTGCGGCGTGCACTTCATGGCCGAGACCGCGTCGGTCCTGTGTCCGGACAAGAAGGTCCTGATCCCTGACGTCGACGCGGGCTGCTCGCTCGCCGACTCGATCACCCCGGGCGAGCTGCGCGACTGGCAGGCCAAGTATCCCGGCGCGCAGACCGTGATGTACGTCAACACCACCGCCGAGATCAAGGCGCTGACCGACTACTGCGTCACCTCGTCCAACGCGGTCGCCGTCGTCGAGCACATCTACCGCGAGCACGGGCAGGACACCGAGATCCTCTTCGGGCCGGACATGTTTCTCGGCGCCTACGTCGAGAAGACGATCGGCCGCCCGCTGCACGTCTGGGACGGCGAGTGCCACGTGCACGCCGGCATCCGTCCGTCGGACATCGAGGACGTCCGGGCCGCCAACCCCGGCGCCGACTTCCTGATCCACCCGGAGTGCGGCTGCTCGACGAGCGTCATGGAGTACGTCGCCGCCGGGGACGTCGACGCGTCCGGGGTGCACATGCTCTCGACGGGCGGGATGCTGCAGTACGCCGAGGACCACAAGGGCGACGGCAGCACGGTCATCATGGCGACCGAGGTCGGGATGATGTACCCGCTGCAGCAGGCGGCGCCGGACGTGAACTTCATCGCGGCCAACGAGAAGGCCAGCTGCCGCTACATGAAGATGATCACGCTGCCGAAGCTGCGCGACTGCCTGCGCGACCTGTCCGGCGAGGTCAAGGTCGCCCCCGCGATCGCAGAGAAGGCGCGCATCCCGATCGAGCGCATGGTCTCGATCAACGCATAGCCGACCCCGCAGCGCGCCACTTTCACGCAGAAGCGACAACGAGAGCGGTACGGGCGTGCCAGACTTGCGCCCATGCTGACCGACCACACCCGCCGCGGCTTCGTGGCGGGCAGCGCGCTGACCGCCGGCGCCGTCCTGCTCGACGGGCCCAGCGCCCTGGCGAAGGGCTTCCGGGCGGCCAGGCCGAAGGTCCCGGTGGCCACGCGCGGCGGCTTCTCACTGGGGGTGTCGTCCGGCTTCCCGAACACGACCGGTGCTGTGCTGTGGACGCGGGTCGACGACCTCGCGAAGAGCTCGCTCATCACGCTCGAGATCAGCACGGACAAGGGCTTCCGCAAGGTCGTCCAGCGCAAGCAGGTCACGGCGTCCTCGGTGCGCGACTTCACCGCCCGGACCCAGGTCAAGGGCCTGAAGCCGGGGACCGAGTACTTCTACCGCTTCCACACGAAGAAGACCGACTCCATGGTCGGCCGCCTGCGCACGCTGCGGCCCGCCGACTCCGCCGAGCCGGTCCGGGTCGGCGTCCTGTCCTGCCAGTCCTACGAGGCGGGCTACTACACCGCGATCGCCGGGCTGGCCGCCGAGCCGGACCTCGACCTCGTCCTGCACCTGGGCGACTACATCTACGAGCACCACTTCTACGACGGCCCGGCCGAGCGCAAGGACACCACCGGCCCCAACAAGGACGGCGACGTGCAGACGCTGGCCGAGTTCCGCGCGAAGTACCGCCTCTACAAGAGCGACCCGGACCTCATCGCGATGCACGCCGCACACCCGTTCGTGTCCATCTGGGACGACCACGAGGTCGAGGACAACTACGCCGGCGACCGGCCGGACTCGGCCAGCACCGACCCGGAGAACCTCGAGAACGACAACGAGTACCCGCGCCGGGTGCCGTTCGCCGAGCGCCAGCGCGCGGGCTACCTGTCGTACTTCGAGTACATGCCGCGGATCCGGAAGGCGAACGACACGACCATCTACGGGTCGATCCCGCTCGGTGCGAACGCCACGGTCTTCCTCACCGACCAGCGCCAGTACCGCACGCCGCAGCCCTGCAACGACGCGCTGCTGGCCCCCTGTCTGGACGGATCGAACCCCGCATCCTCGATGCTCGGCGCGAAGCAGAAGACGTGGTTCAAGAACGCGCTGAGGTCCGACAAGGCCAAGTGGAAGCTGTGGGCCAGCGAGGTCATGCTGATGAGCCTCGACGCGGCACCGGGCCTGGCCGTCAACCAGGACGGCTGGGACGGGTACGCCGCCGAGCGCGCGGAGCTCCTGAACTTCGCGCGCAGCAACGGCATCAAGAACCTCGTCGCGCTGACGGGCGACATCCACACCTACGCGGCGGGGACGATGACGACGACCGGGCGCGCGTCGGGCACCCCGGTCGGGACCGAGTTCGTGGGCGGCTCGGTCAGCTCCCTCGGGCTGTCGGACATCTTCGGCCCGGCCGCCGGCGCGCTGGCGCTGCTGCCCGCGACGAACCCGCACCTGGCCTACCTGAACACCGAGCGCCGCGGCTACATGGTCGTCGAGGCGACCGCGGACCGCCTCGACGTGGCGTTCCGCTCACCGGCGTCGACGCTGGTCGCCAAGAGCCCGGTCACCACGCTGAAGTCGTTCAGCGTGGCGAGCGGCTCGACGCGGGTCGTGGTCCGCTGAGCACGTCGACCGACGCTCGGCGGCCGGCCGGTGGCGCCGGCCACACCCGCTGTCAGGTTCTGCCCATGATGAGGTGCACAACCTGACAGCGGACGGCTACCAGGCTCGCGCCCCGGGACCCGGCCGTTGCGGCAGGCAAGCGCCGACCCCGTCCCGGCCCGCCGTTCCCACAGCCGCCACGACCGCGACGGTCCTCGGCGTCAGCGCCACCTACCCACCCACGCGAGCATCACCGCCCTGTCCGCGCGAAGGAGCGTCTCTCCGTCGCGCCCGCCGGAACCGTGTGCCGCCTCAGCCGAACTCGGACGCCTCGTGCGGGCCCACGCAGGCGATCGCCAGCGTCGTCGGGTCCACGCGCCGGGCGATGTCCGCGACCTCGTCGAAGGTGACCGCGTCCATCCGCGCGATGTGGACGTCGGGGTCGATCTGGTCGCCGTAGACGATCGTCTGGTTCGCGGCGGTGCGCGCCACCGCGTTCGTGTTCTCGAAGCCCAGGACCAGGCGGCCGGCGGTGTACGCGCGAGCCCGCTCGACCTCCTCCTCCTTCGGCCCGTCGGCGTGCAGCTCGGCGACGATCTCCTTGATGCGCGTGAACGCCTCGGCGCACTTGCCGGACTCCAGGCCCGAGCCGATCTGCAGGACCGGGGTGTCCGCATAGGCGTGCGCCACGGAGTAGACCGAGTAGCAGAGCCCGCGCTGCTCGCGGATCTCGTCGAACAGCCGCGAGCCCATCGAGCCGCCGAGCAGGGTCGAGTAGATGCTCAGGGCGGCACGCTCCTTCGGGTTGCTCACGTCGACGTCCGGGCGGTAGCTCAGCCGAAGGTGCGACTGGTTCGAGTCGCGCTGCGTCACCAGGACCTTGGGGTCGAACGCCGGGGCGGGCTCGAAGGACTCGGGCGGCGCGACGTCCGGGAAGCGCTCGAAGAGCTCGTGCGTCGCCGCGCCCTCGGCCAGGTGGGACACGTTGCCGACCACGAACGCCCCGCCGCGCGTCCCGGCCCAGCGCCGGTCGCGGAAGGCGACGATGCCGTCGCGCGTGAACGTCCGCAGGTGCTCCTCGGGGCCCAGGACGGGACGGCCGAGCGGGTGGTCGCCGAACGCAGCCCGGTCGATGAGCTCCTCCGCGACGGCCGAGGGCTGGTCGGCGTAGCGCGCGATCTCCTGGATGACGACGCCGCGCTCCTTGTCGAGCTCCTCGGCGTCGATCAGCGGACGGCCGACGAAGTCGCTGAGCAGGTCCAGCGCCTCCATCGTCGCCTCGGCGCGGACCGTGATGTGGAACGCGACGAGGTCGTGGCTCGTGTACGCGTTCAGCGAGCCGCCCATGCGCTCGGCGGTTTCGTTGACCTTGCGGTAGTCGTCGTACTTCTGGCCGCCCTTGAACACGAGGTGCTCGAGGAAGTGGGCCATGCCGTTCTCCTCGGGGCGCTCGGTGCGGGCGCCGGCGTCGAAGGCGACGAGGATCGTCGTGGCCTTCGTCCCCTCCAGGCCGATACGGTGCAGGGGCAGGCCGTTGGCGAGCGTCTCGGTGCGGATCTCGGGCATGCGGCCAGTCTATGAATGTCAGCCTGCAACCCGTCTTGCAGTGGGCGGCGTCGTGCAGGGAAAGCAGGAGGGCACGGCTAACCTCGGTCGACGATGGCCATCTCCGAACGGCATGCCCGAAACCTCGAGCGCACTCGTGCGCGGCCGGACCAGCAGGTCCCCAACGTCATCGAGTTCCGTGGCGTCTCCAAGCAGTTCGAGTCCGGGGACACGGGTCTCGACGACGCGACGTTCTCGATCCAGCGCGGGGAGTTCGTCTTCCTCGTGGGCCACACCGGCTCGGGCAAGTCGACGATCATGCGCCTGCTGATCAAGGAGCACGAGCCGTCCGGGGGCACGATCCGCGTCGCCGGCCACGACCTCTCGCAGCTCGAGCGCAAGAAGGTCCCGTACTACCGCCGCAACCTCGGGATCGTCTTCCAGGACTTCAAGCTGCTCCCGAACCGCACCGTGCACGACAACGTCGCGTACGCGCTGCAGGTGACCGGCGGCACCCGCAAGGACATCCGCGCGAAGGTGCCGGACATCCTGCGCCTGACGGGCCTGTCGACGAAGCTGCACAACTTCCCCGACCAGCTGTCCGGCGGTGAGCAGCAGCGCGTCGCCGTGGCGCGCGCGTTCGTCAACCACCCGCCGCTGCTGATCGCGGACGAGCCGACCGGCAACCTCGACCCCGAGACGTCGATCGGGATCATGCAGCTCCTGTACCGCATCAACCGCACGGGGACGACCGTCCTCGTCGCGACGCACGACCACGCCATGGTCGACCGCATGCGCCGCCGCGTGATCGAGCTGGCCGGTGGCCGCGTCGTCCGCGACGAGCTCACGGGCGCCTACCGCGAGGGCGAGGTGTCGACGGGTGAGTTCGGCGCTCTCATGCGCGGTGAGCCCGCGCCTGCCCCGCGCCGCCTGCCGGATCCCGGCGACCTCTTCGACGACGCCTTCTAGGCCGGAGCCTCTTTCAGACATGCGTTTCTCGTTCTTCCTCCGTGAGGCGATGCGGTCCGTCAACCGCAACGCCATCCCCAGCTTCGCCGCCGTGGCCTCCGTCGTCGTGACGGTGCTCGTGCTCGGCGTCTTCATCCCCGTCGTGCAGGCGACGACCGGCGCGGCCAACGAGGTCCGTGGCCGCGTCCTCGTCGACGTGTTCCTCAAGACCGACGCCAAGAAGGCGGACGTCGACCGCGTCGAAGCCCTCCTGGCCAAGACCAAGCACGTCGGCAAGGTCCAGTTCGTCTCCAAGGACCAGGCCTACAAGCAGGAGAAGAAGCGCAACCCGGAGGCCTACCAGCTGCTTGGGTCCAACCCGCTGCCGGACACCTTCCGCGTCACGCCGGACAAGGCCGACAACGCCCTGGCGCTGCGGGACGAGCTGGCGCCGCTGTCGGCGTCCGGCTCGCGCACCTCGATCGACCCGATCATCGAGAAGGTCGAGAACCGCAAGGACCAGACCGGCAAGATCCTCACCGCCACGCGCGTGGTGAAGCTCGCGATGTTCGCGCTCGCCTTCCTGCTGGTGATCGCCTCGATCCTCCTGATTTCCAACACGATCCGCCTGTCGCTCTTCTCGCGGCGCCGCGAGGTCGAGGTCATGAAGCTCGTCGGCGCGACCGACTGGTTCATCCGCTGGCCGTTCGTGATCGAGGGCGTGGTGCTCGGTGCGCTCGGCGGCGTCGTGGCCATCATGCTGCTCGGCGTCGGCAAGATCGCCCTCGTGGATCCGCTCACCAGCGACTTCGCGCTGATCGCCTCACCGGAGACGATCTCGTTCGGGCTCCTCGTGTCGCTCCTGCTCGTGGCGAGCGTCGCTGTGTCAGGCCTGGGCGCAGGGCTGTCGCTCAGGCGCTTCCTGCGCGTCTGACCAGCTAGCCTGACAGGGGCGGCCTGTGCCGTCCCCTCACCGTGAGCACCGTCCGCCGTCTCATCCCCACCGTGTCAATCGTGCTCGTCGTCCTCGTAGGCGGCATGTGGCTCGGTGGGCACCCGCAGTTCCTGCCCGGGTTCGCGCGGGACGCCGTCGTCGACGACAAGACCGACCGGATCGCCGACGCGATCGAGAAGGTCCAGGACGTCTACTACCGCAAGATCACCGACCGGCAGGTCTCGGACACGGCGATCAAGGGCATCGTCGCCGGCCTCGACGACCGCTTCTCGAACTTCTTCACGGCCAAGGAGTACGCGGCCTTCCAGCGCGAGCAGAGCCCGCGGTTCTCGGGGATCGGCGTCGCCGTCGACACCGACAAGGACGGCCTGTTGATCGTCAAGGTCTACCCCGACTCGCCCGCGAAGGACGCCGGCCTGCAGATCGGGGACGTCCTCACCACGGCGGCCGGCCGCAGCCTGCGGGGGCTGACCGTGAAGAAGGCCGCGTCGATCATCACCGGCCCGATCGGCACGACCGTCAAGATCGCCTACCGCCGCAAGGGCAAGACGAAGACGATCACGCCGACGCGCGCGACCATCAAGCAGCCGCTGGTCGAGTCCAAGCTCGTGCGCGAGGACGGCAAGAAGGTCGGCTACGTGAGCCTGTCCCAGTTCGGCCCCGGCGCCCACGCCGAGGTCTACGCCGCGCTCGAGAAGCTCATCAAGCAGGGCGCGGACCGGTTCGTCTTCGACCTGCGCGGCAACGGCGGCGGCCTCGTCAGCGAGGCCCAGCTGATCGCCAGCGCGTTCATCCGCTCGGGCCCGATCGTCACGACCAAGGGCCGCGCCGTCGAGTCCAGCACCCTGAACGCCACCGGGGACCCGGTCGCGCCCACCCAGCCGGTCGTGGTCCTGGTGAACAAGGGCACCGCGAGCGCGTCGGAGATCGTCGCCGGTGCGCTGCAGGACACCAAGCGCGCCGAGATCATCGGGACGCGGACGTTCGGCAAGGGCGTCTTCCAGCAGATCATCGAGTTGCCCGACGGCAGCGCGCTCGACATCACCGCCGGCCAGTACTTCACCCCGAGCGGCCGCAACGTCGGCGGCAAGGGCGTCACCGCGGGGTCCAGCGTCAACACCGGTGCGGGCATCGCGCCGGACGTCGACGTCGAGGACGACCCCGACACCAAGACGCGTGACGAAGCCCTCGACACGGCGCTGTCCGTGGTCGCCGGGCAGTCCGCGAAATAAATGAGTGGAGACGGGAAGGGCAAGCGCAAGGGCCCGCCCGGCGGCTCCAAGCCCGCGAGCAAGAAGAAGAAGGCCCACCGCAAGGGCACGGGACCGGGCGGTCCCAAGAAGGGCGCCGCGGCCGGATCGTCCGGCGGTCCGAAGTCCGCCCGCAAGCCGGGCGCGCACCGGCCGTCCGCGTCCGGACGGGGCGACGAGGGGGGTCCCGTCGAGCGCCCCGCCGCGCCGCGCACCAGCGGGCGCAGCCGCCAGGCCGAGCCCGCCGCCGCCGGCGAGACCGTCGTCTGCCGCCTGGAGCACCGCGGCCGCCAGCTGAGCGCCGTCCCGTTCTTCGCCCGTGGGCCGCGGATCCCGATCGAGCGGGCCCGGGACGGTGGCCCGGACGACCTGGTGCTGCTGCAGACCCCGCGGTCGGCCCGGGGCGCGCCGAAGGTGCTGCGGGTCCTCGGCAAACCGGACAACGCGTCGGTCGTCATCGAGGCGCTGATGCTGGACCGCGGCCTCGCCCGTCGCTTTCCGCCCGGCGTCGAGAAGGCCGCGGAGGAAGCGCGTGACGCCGGCCGCGCCGGGCAGCTGGACCACATCGGTGGAGCCGCACGCGAGGACCTGCGCCGGCTGACGACGTTCACGATCGACCCGGTCACCGCGAAGGACTTCGACGACGCGATCAGCGCCGAGGCGATCGCGCCCGGACACTGGCGGGTCTGGGTGCACATCGCCGACGTCAGCGCCTTCGTCCGCCCGGGCTCCGCCGTCGACCGCGAGGCCTACCGCCGGGCGACGAGCGTCTACGTCCCCGGCAAGGTCGAGCCGATGCTGCCGGGGCAGCTGAGCAACGACGCGTGCTCGCTGCGGCAGGACGTCGACCGCCTGGCGGTCACCGCCGAGCTCGAGGTGCGCGGCGACAGCGTCGTGAAGGCGCGCTTCTTCCGGTCGACGATCCGCTCCGACCAGCGTCTGGACTACGACCGGGTCGACCGCATCTTCGCGGGGATCGAGCGTGCGGAGGAGCCGTGGGCCGAGCCGCTGGCCGCCGCCCGCGGCGCCGCTGCCGCGCTCGGGTCGCGCCGCGCGGGGGACGCGCTCAGCATCGAGTCCGCCGAGCCGCAGTTCAGCTTCGACCGGGCCGGGCACGTCGACGGCGCGCAGGTCGGGGTCCAGACCGAGTCGCACACGCTGATCGAGCACCTGATGGTCGCCACGAACGAGGCCGTCGCGCGGCTGCTGTCCGACCGGTCGGTCTCGTCGCTCTACCGCGTGCACGAGAAGCCGGACGGCGCCCGCGTCGAGCGCCTGGTCGAGCAGCTCGCGTCCCTCGACGTGGCGACGCCCGCCGTCCCCGAGCACATCACCCCGGACATCGCCGCGCGCGCGATCGTCGAGGCGTCCCGCCTCATCGACCAGCACGCCACGCGGACGGGCCACGGCCGGCGGGCGCTGACGTCGCTGCTGCTGCGCTCCCTGAAGCAGGCGCACTACGCGCCGAAGAACCTGGGGCACGCCGGCCTCGGGCTGACCCACTACGCGCACTTCACCTCCCCGATCCGTCGCTACCCGGACCTGATCGCCCACCGGGCGCTCCTGAGCGCGATCGGCGCGGGCGAGGACGCGCCGCGCGGCAGCGCCATGGATGAGGCCGCCGTCACGACGTCCGCCCGCGAGCGGGACGCCATGAAGATCGAGCGTGCCGCCGATGACGTCGCGCGCTGCTTCCTCCTGGAGCGCGAGCTGTTCGAGGGCTCCGGCGGGACGGGCCGCCCGTTCCCCGGTGAGGTCGTCGGCATCATCGAGGCGGGCGCGTTCGTCAGCTTCGGGGGGCCGGACTCGAGGGCGCCTGGCGGGTACGAAGGGATGCTCCCGGTCCGCCGCATGCACGGGGACTGGTGGAACCTGAACGAGGCCGGGACGATCCTGTCCGGCGCGGTCAGCAAGGAGTCGATCCGCCTCGGCGACGCCTTCACCGTGAGCGTGCACCGCATCGACGCGCCGCGGGGCCGCGTCGACCTCGACCTCTCGTAGCTCCCGGGCCGGACGGCCCTGGACAGTTGTCCTACTCAGCTTCCGGCGCCGGACGCCGATGACATTCCCTGCGAGGACAACCAGCTTGGCGTGGTGCAGGGGGGACACCTTCACCGCTCCGGAGTACCAGCTTGTTTCCCCACGCTGCGAGGCGCCCTCCGGGCGTCTCGCGGCGTTTAAGGTCTAGGCTGGACATGTGGCAAAGGGCGGCAAGCGCAAGATCAACGAAGGCGACGTGGCGAGCAACCGGCAGGCGTCGTTCCGGTTCGAGTTCACCGACAAGCTCGAGTGCGGGATGGTCCTGACCGGGACCGAGATCAAGGCGATCCGGACCGGCACCATCCAGCTCAAGGACGGCTACGTCCTGATCCGCGAGGGCGAGCTCTTCCTGCACAACGTCCACATCCCGCCGTACGGCCCGGCGGCGCGCGACAACCACGACCCCGAGCGCGTGCGCAAGCTCCTCGCGAACCGCAAGGAGATCGACAAGCTGGTCGCGGAGACGAAGGAGAAGGGGTACGCGCTGATCCCGACCCGCGTCTACTTCAAGGGGTCCAAGGCCAAGGTCGAGGTGGCGCTGGGCCGGGGCAAGGACCGGTTCGACAAGCGCGAGTCGATCAAGAAGAAGGACATGGCGCGGGACGTCCAGCGCCAGCTCCGCGACGCCGAGCGGTAGCAGGAGCGTTCCGGGCGCCTCCCGTTCAGGGCCGGTCGCCGAGCCAGAAGCGGGGACCCGGGCCGTGTCCGGCCGCGCGGTCGTACGGGTTCGCCATCGGGCAGCGCGCCAGGGACAGGCAGCCGCACCCGATGCAGTCGCCGAGGCTGCTGCGCAGCCGCTCGAGCTCGGCGATGCGCGCATCGATGAGCTCGGTCCAGGGGCCGGAGAGCCGCGACCAGTCCCTGCCGGTGGGGACCCGGTCCGTCGGCAGCTTGGCGAGCTCGCCCGCGATCTGGTCGAGGCTCAGCCCGACGCGCTGTGCGAAGACGATGAATGCGATCCGGCGCAGCACCGCCCGTGGATAGCGGCGATGACCGGAGCCGGCCCGGTCGGACTCGATCAGCCCGCGCTCCTCGTAGAACCGCAGCGCCGAAGCGGCGACACCGCTGCGCGTCGCGACCTCCCCGATGGTCAGCACCTGTGTCATGCCGCACATCGCACCACGATCCGCGCTTGACTTCAAGTTCACTTGAGGTTCTACGGTCGCTGCATGACCACACATGAGATCCCTGACCACACCGTCACCGAGGCCGTCACCGCCTGGCCCGGCATCACCACGGAGTACGGCTCGCGCGGCGAGTTCTCGTTCCGCCTGGGCCGGCGCGAGATCGGCCACCTCCACGGCGACCGCGTGGCCCACTTCGGCTTCCCCCGCGGCGTCTGGGACGAGCTCATGCGCGATGGCATCGTCCAGAAGCACCCGATCGACAAGCCCGGCTGGGCGGCACGACGGATCGCCGGACCGGAGGATGTCGCGATCGTCATCACGCTGATGCGGCTGAACTACGACCGCGTGGTCGCCCGTCACGGCGTCCCGGCGCCGGCGTGACGCGTAGTCGCGGGGGGACCTTACGCGCCAGTGCATGCATGGCATGCACCAGCGCGCGAGGTCCCGATGTGTCTCAGCCCGCGAAGGGTCAGGCGTCGCCGAAGTCCCGCTCGAGGTGCGTCGCGTCCATGCCCCAGACCAGCAGCGCGATCAGGCCCAGGTAGACGACGGCGACCAGGATGCGGTCGCGGGGACGCACGTCGTAGTAGGCCCGCTGCTCGTCCCCGCCGGCGCGGTAGGTCTTCCACCGCCGGTAGGTTTCGAGCCCGGCGAACAGCGCGATCAGGATGATGATCGGGTTCGGGACGAGGAACACGAGCAGCACGATCCCGAAGAAGCCGACGAACCACATCCACGGGGACATCGCCGCCATCGCGCGGCCGCCGTCAAGGGGAACGACCGGCAGTAGGTTGAACAGATTCAGGAAGAACCCGGTGAACGCCAGGGCCCGGAACATCTCGTTCCCGCTCGCCTCCGCGATCGGGATGCACGCCGCGGCGCCCAGCGAGCCGAGGATCGGGCCGGCCAGGCCGACGCGGGCCTCGGCGAGGGCGTTGCCGCCCAGGGACTTGGCCCAGACGACGGCGCCCATGAACGGGATGAAGACCGGCGCGCTGGCCTCCACGCCCTCGCGCCGCAGCTGTATGACGTGGCCCATCTCGTGCACGAACAGCAGGACCACGAAGCCCAGCGCGAACTTCCAGCCCCAGATGAGCGAGTAGGCCGCGACGCTGACCAGCATCGTGCCGGACGTCGTCAGGATCTTCAGCTTCGGAATCGCGAGCAGCGCGACCTTGCCGAACTTCAGGATCAGCAGCCCGAGCGCGAAGAGCGCACCGCCGAGCCGCCGCCACCACGGGCGCTGCGGCTCGCCGAACGCCGTCCCGGACGACGGCGCGGAATCGAGGTACGGCGTGGTCGACGCCGCGTTGTTCGCGACCCCGGTGCCCGTGAGCGGACGCGCCCCCGGCGGTGGGGACGGCGGAAGCCAGCCGGGCGGCGGGGTGGAGGACGGGTGGTCCATCACCCCAGTGTGGCAGCCTCGACCGGCGCTTCCGCGCCGTCCCGTCAGCCCCCGGCGAGCACCGCCTCGGCGGCCGCCTCGGCCTCGGTCAGCTGCTGCTCGACGAGCGCGATGCCGCTGCGCCAGAACCCCGGGTCGGTGAGGTCGAGGCCCGCGATCGCTGCCAGCTCCTCCGGCGACTTGGAGCCGCCGGCGCTCAGCATCGCCACGTAGTCCTCGACGAACGGCTCGCCGACCTCCAGGTAGCGCCCGTAGACCGACAGCGCCAGCAGCTGCCCGTACGCGTACGCGTAGACGTACCCGGGGCTCCCGATGAAGTGGGGGACGTAGGACCACCACGACTTGTAGTTGTCCGTGACCTCGACGGCGTCGCCGAGCAGCTCGACCTGGGTCGCGCCCCAGAGCTCGCCGATCCGGTCGACGGACAGCTCGCCCTCGGTCCGCCGCGCGGTGTGGACCGCGTGCTCGAACTGATTCATGGCCACCTGGCGGAAGACCGTCGCGATCGAGCCCTCGATGTTCTCCGCCAGCAGCGCGAGGCGGCTGGCCGGGTCCTTCGTCTCCTCCAGCAGGCGGCCGAAGACGAGCGTCTCGCCGAAGACGCTCGCGGTCTCGGCAAGCGTCAGCGGCGTGTGCTGCTCGAAGACTCCACGTGGCCGCGCCAGCGCGGCGTGCAGCCCGTGGCCGAGCTCGTGCGCGAGCGTCAGGACGTCCCGTCGGCGGTGCGTCCAGTTGAGCAGGACGTACGGGTGCGCGCCTGGCGTCACATAGGCGCAGAACGCGCCGCCGCGCTTGCCCGGCCGGACCGGCGCGTCGATGTAGTCGCCGTCGAAGAAGTTCTGCGCGGTGTCGCCGAGCAGCGGGGAGAAGTCGCGGAAGGAGGAGACGACGAGGTCGCGGGCGTCGTCCCAGCCGTACTCCTCGTCGACGGTGGCCACCGCGGCCATGCGGTCGTAGTCCGCGAGCTTGTCGACGCCGAGCAGACGGGCCTTCAGCCGGTACCAGCGGCGCGGCAGCTCGTAGGCGTCCTTGACCGCGTCGATCAGCGCCTGGACGGACTCGTCGCTGGCCTCGTTGGAGAGGTTGCGACCCGAGAGCCAGCTGTCGAAGTTGCGCAGGCGGTCGTCCGTCGCCTTGTCGGCGAGCAGCGTGTTGAAGATGAAGGCGCGGGTGCGCAGCCCGGGCTCAAGGGCGTCCGTCACCGCCTGCTGCGTCGCCGCCCGCACGGAGCGGTCCGGGTCGAAGAGCTTGGACAGGGCCACGTCCAGCGCGACCGTCTCGCCGCCGTCCGGCAGCGTCACCTCGATGGCGCTCGTCAGCTCGCTGAAGAGCCGCGTCCACGCGCCGGCGCCCGTGACGGACTTCTCGGTGAGGATCCGCTCCTCCGGCTCGCTCAGCACATGCGGGCGGTAGCGGCGTGCATTGCGCAGGTGATGGCGGCTGGTCTCCAGTCCCTCGGACTCGAGCAGCTGGTCGGCGAGCGCGTCGTCGAGGGCGACCCACTCGAGCTCGAAGAACTGCAGCTTCGTCTCGACCGCGGTGCCCTTCTCCTGCACGCGCTGCATCAGCGCGCCGATCGCGGGGTCGGCCGTGTCGACGGAGAACTGCAGCGACGCGTAGGAGCCGGCCAGGCCGACCAGCTCGGAGATCGCGGCGAGCTCGGCCATCGCCGTCACCAGGCCCGGACCGTCCAGGGCGGCGACCTTCCCCGCGTAGGCGACGGCGAACGCGTCCGCCCGGGTGGCCGCCTCGTCGAGCTGGCGGTCGACGCCGGCGGGCCCCTCCCCGTCGACCAGCGGCTCGAGGTTCCAGGCGACGGTTTCGACGGCGGTGGCGCTCATGGGCGACAGACTAGTAACCGAGCGTCGCCCCGGCACGCGGCCCCCGCTATGCTCAGTCCGGTAGGGCATCAACACGGGGACGACAGGCTTCGACGTGGTCGGTCCCGTTCTGGTGGTAGCGAGCCGAGGTTCCGGGTGGCCTCGTAAAACCCCGGAAAAAACACACATGCGGACTCTCACGAGTACGCCCTCGCTGCCTAGACCTAGTTTAGGTGAGTGAGGACTCAGCCCCCGCCTGCCGGCCGTGGGGTGCCTGGGTTCAAATGCCGGCTCAACCTGGGGAGGAACACCTCTGCCGAACCGGGGAAATCATTAGGGGGGTTGGCTGGACGCAACCCACGCCCGCAAGGCGAGCGTCCGGCGAGATCAGAGCGCGGGCTACGCTCGTAGAAGCTGCCAGTACGCGGCTGCGGACGTGGGTTCAATTCCCACCGTCTCCACCTGTAGGACGAGGCCCCGGAACTCCGCAAGGAGGCCCGGGGCCTTTGTCGTCCCGCCCCTAGCGGTCGACGAGCGCCGCCGGGATGTCCGGGTAGTCGGGCACCAGCCGCAGCGCGAGCTCGGCCGCCGGAGCGTGCGCGGCCACGCGATCGTGGAGGTCGGCGAAGGCGAGCAGCATCCGCACCGACGGCGCGATCTGGCAGTCGGCGGCGTTGCGCTCCGCGCCGCCGATGGTGCCGGCGGCGATCAGCGCGTCGACGTGGTCCAGGTGGCGGTCGAGGGCGTCGAGGTCGGCGACGGTGCTGGCACGGCTCGAGCGGACCAGGGCAGCGAAGCCACGCGCGGTGGGGGCGAGGGCCGCCGCGACGAGGCCCGGCGCCGGGAGCGGCATCGCGGTCTCCGCGAACCAGCGCCGCTGCGAGCCGCTGATCACCAGCGTCCGGCGGATCAGCCGCCGCGGGACGGGCTGCAGCACCTGCTCGCCCCAGCGCTCGGCCGCCTCCACGTCGGCCCGCACCTGCGGGTCGGCCGGGTAGAGCGGGGGCGACGGGACCAGGCGCTCGAGCGCCTGGCAGATCGCCAGCGTCCCCTGGACGCGCTGACCGTCGATGCGCAGCGCCGGGACCGTGGTCGGCCGGAACCCGCGGGCGGCGAGCAGGAGCGGGTGGGCGCCCGCGAGCAGGGTGCGCTCGTCGACGTGCACCCGTTTATGGGCAAGCGCAAGGCGCGCGGTGATGACCGGGTGGGACATCGGGATCCCGTAGAGCGTGGCGTCCACGGCAGGACCCTATCCCGGCGGGCTGGCCGCGCGGCCAGTACGGTGCACGTCCATATGGCATCCCTCACGCAGCTGGCCGACGACGTCCACCTGATCTCGCTCACCCCGCGTAGCGGCGTCAACGCCTACGTCCTTGGCGACGTGCTGGTCGACGCCGGCATGAGCTTCCAGGCCGGTGCGGTGCTGAAGGCGGTCCAGGGTCGTTCGATCCGCGCGCTGGCGCTGACGCACGCCCACGTCGACCACGCGGGCGGGGCGCACAAGGTCGCCGGCACGCTCGACGTCCCCTACTGGGCGGGCGCGCGCGACGCCGAGGCGGCCCGCACCGGTGTCGCCGTCCTGGCCGACGGCCTGCCCGGCCCGCTCCGGGGCATCGCCGCGAAGATCGCGAACTTCCCGGCGCATCCGGTCGCCCGCGAGCTGGCCGAGGGCGACGAGCTCGCTGCCGGCTTCGTCGTCCTCGACACGCCGGGCCACTCGCCGGGCCACGTGTCCTACTGGCGCGAGTCCGACCGGACGCTCGTCTGCGGCGACGTCCTGAACGGCATGAACCTGCTGACCTCGGCCAAGGGCCTGCACACGCCCCCGAGCAAGTTCACGCCGTCGGTCGCCGACAACACCGCCAGCGCCAAGCGCCTCGCCGCGCTGCGCCCGGCCCGCGTCCTGTTCGGCCACGGGCCGGTCTGGACGGATCCGGACGCGCTGGAGGCGTTCGCCGCGAAGCTCTGAGCGCGGCCCGGTCAGGCGTGGGCGGGGGCGCGCTCGCCGGCGGTCACGGTCGTCACCGGCAGGCCGAGCCCGCGCACCTTGCTCGGGAGGTCCAGCTTCAGCCAGCGGGACAGCCGGTGGTCGAGGGTCGACAGGATGATCTCGTCGTAGTGCCCGAGGTTCACGGCGTCCTGGATCGCCGCGAGCGGCTCGGGCACGCCGATGATCCCGTCGACCGGGCCTCCGGCGGCGTCGGACAGCAGCGGGAGCGCCGTCGCGAGCACGGCCGCCGCCTCGGTGTCCGGGATGTCGTCCGGGTCGAGCAGCCGCTGCAGGCTGCCGCCGGCGATCGGGACGAGGAGGCTGAACTGCGCGGGGCTCTCGGCGGCGCGCCGGCGGACGGCGTCGAGGAGCGAGTCGGTCGCCGCGGTGCGGTTGGCGACGACGAGGACACGGACTGGGGAGGACTCCATCGGTGGAACTCCTTGCGATCGGTGTGGGGGTTGTGACGTCTGCCACGACCTTACGCCGAGGGCCACCCACCGCGCAACCTCGGCGGCGTGTGGTCAAGAGCTTCCATAGCGGCAGCTCATGACCACACGCCGCCCGCGGATCTAGGCCTGTTCCGCCTGGGCCAGCGCGTGGCGGGCGGCCGCTGCGTGCGCCGGGAAGCCCTCGTAGTCGGCGAGCGTCGCCGCCGCCGGGCCGATCGACCGCGCCCCGGCCGCCGTCACGTACGCGAACGACGAGCGCTTGATGAAGTCGTCGACACCCACGCACGAGTAGCCCCGTGCGAAGCCGCCGGTGGGCAGGATCGCGTTCAGGCCGATGACGTAGTTGCCGTAGGCGATCGACGAGTGCTCGCCGAGCAGGATCTCCCCGGCGTGCTCCAGGCGGTGCAGGACCCCGAGCCCGTCCTCGACGATCGCGTGCAGGTGCTCGGGTGCCCAGGCGTTGCAGAACGCGATCGCGTCGTCGAGGTCGGCGGCGACGACGATCCCGCCGAACCCGCTCAGGACCGTCTCGACGAACTCGCGCCGCTGGGTCGGCAGGGCCTCGACCAGTGCGGGCAGCAGTGCCGTGACCTCGTCCGCCAGGGCGGCGGACGTCGTCACCAGCACCGCTGCGCTGTCGGGTCCGTGCTCGGCCTCGACCAGCAGCTCGTGGGCGACGACCGACGGATCCGCCGACGCGTCGGCCAGGACGATCGACTCCGACGGCCCGGCGGGCGGCCCCGGGTTCACGACGCCGTAGACCAGGCGCTTGGCGTGGGTGACGTAGCGGTTGCCCGGGCCGACGATCTTCTCGACCTTCGGCAGCGACTCGGTCCCGTAGGCGAGGGCCGCGATGGCCTGGGCACCGCCGACGCGGTAGATCGTGTCGATCCCGCTCAGCCGCGCGGCGTACAGGGACGCGGCGTCGACCTCGCCGTCCGGGCCGGGCGGCGTGCAGACCGCGATGACCGGCACGCCGGCCAGGACCGCGGGGACGGACAGCATCGCCATCACCGACGGGAACGAGCCCTTGCCGCGCGGGACGTAGAGCCCGGTCGAGGCGATCGGGGTGTACCGCTCGCCCGAGATGACTCCCGGCGAGGTCTCCTGCATCCAGTCGGCGCTCGGGACCTGCGCGGCGTGGTGGTGGCGGATGTTCGCGACGGCCAGCTCGATGGCGCGCTTGACGTCGTCCGGGACGGCGGCCTCGGCCGCGTCGAACTCCGACTCGGCGACCTTCAGCGCCGCCGGGTCGAGCTGCACGCCGTCGAACTCGCCCGTGTAGCGGACGAGGGCGGCGTCGCCCTGGGTGCGGACGTCCTCGACGACCCGGGCGACGGTCTCGCCGATGTCGCTGGTGTCCGCCTGCTGGACGCGTGCCAGCAGCGCCTCGCGGCCGGCGGCGTCGAGCTGCACAAGGTCATGGCGCCTGATGTTCACGTGGTGCTCCTGGCGGGGTGGGGCATGGAAGACGGAAGGTCGGCGCCTAGGCCAGCGTGGCCTTGACGCCCGCGATGAGGGCGCGCTTGGCGTGGTTCGGGGCCAGGAGGCCGGCGAGCGCGGTGCCGAGGCCGGTGAAGACGAGCAGCCAGGCCGACTCGACGTCGGCGACGGGCTCCCAGTGCACGACGACGCTGCAGCCCATCCCCCCGACGAAGCCGTCGAGGAAGTCGTCGAGATCCTCGCTGAAGAGGCCGCTGGGGAGCGTCGACCCGATCACCTGGTCGCGCAGCTCTTCGCGCGACCAGCCGATCGGGACGAGCTGCAGGAACTTGCGTCCCTCCCAGGACACGCCGACGCGGATCGGGGCATCGACGTCGATCGACGACCCGGCGCCCTCGATCCCGAAGGCGTTCATGCGGTCGGTCGCGAGCTCCTTTAGCGCGGCGCCGAGGGTCATGCCGACGTCCTCGGCGACGACGTGGCTGGAGCTCAGCTCCAGGGCGCTGAAGTCGATGGTGCCGCTGAGCCCGGCGGCGAGCCCGAGCTCGGCCACGAGGGCGATCAGGCCGTCCGAGTCGACGGCGTCCGACGTCTCGAGCGTCAGCGCCAGGGGGCCGGCGGCGACGGCGACCTCCACGGTGCAGCGCGACTCGGCCGTCGTCCGGAGCATCCGGACGGCACCCGGGGAGGAGGACTCCTGGCGCTGCAGGCCGTAGCCGCGGGCGGCGCGGGTGTCGTCCCGCTCGACGATCGTGGGCCCCGTGCCGTCGGCGTGGGCGGTCAGCGTGCGCGACAGCCCGCGCAGCGCGACCCCGACCGCGCGGAAGATCGCCTCCCACGTGTGATGCGGGTCCTCGACGCTCGCGATGTCGACCCGGATGCCGAGCCCGGCGGCGCGCGCGAGCCCCTCCAGGACGTCGACGAGCGCCTGCCCGTCGGCCAGCTGCTCGACCCGCAGGCCGACGAAGCGCTCCGCGTCGTAGCCGGCGACGCCCTGCAGCATCAGCACGCCGTCGGTCATCCGCGACGTGCGCGTGATCGTGACCTCGCAGCTGCCGTCGTCGATCAGGCCCAGCGCCCGGGCGGCGCGTGCGTCGCCGTCCAGCAGCGGTTCGAGCTGGTCGCCGACGGTCTCGCCGAGCCAGAGCCAGTCGTCGCACGCCCAGTCGAGCGCGAACGAGCAGCCGGTGCGCCACGCGATGTGCTCGAGCATGTGGCTGACGAACTCGTTGGGGCTGTCCAGGCGCTTGTCGGTGACGTCGCCCGGGGCGAGGACGGCGGTGGACGGCGTGAAGCTGCGGAAGGCGCGGTCGACGGTGGGGGCGGCCTTGAGCTCGGCGAAGGTGGCGGAGCCCGTGGCGACGCCGACCACCCAGCAGCCCGCGGACCGCCCGGCCTCGGCGCCCAGCAGGGAGTCCTCGAGCGCGACGCAGCGCTCCGGCGGCAGGCCGACCGCCGCGGCCCCCGCGAGGTACATGTCCGGTGCGGGCTTGCCCGGCAGCCCTTGGTCGTTGCCGACGACGATCGGCAGCGCTGCGGCCAGGCCGGCGCGCTCCAGCAGCTCGACCACGTGGGACGCGGGGTTGTTCGACACCACCGCGACCTTCAGGCCCGCGTCCGCGGCGCCGTCGAGCAGCTCGCGGACCCCGGGGAGGACCTCGGCGCGGCCGGTCGTCCGCACGCGCTCGAGCTCCGCGGTCAGGTCGGTGACCAGGGCCTCGTCGGCCTCGGCGCCCACCGCAGCGAGGATCGCCCGCCAGAAGTCGGCGATCGACAACGCGAACAGCCGGCGCACCGTCTCGCGGGACACGTGGGGCGCGCCCGGGATGCGCGCGGCCACGAGCTCCTGCACCGCGACGAGCTCGAGCGCGAGCGTGTCGAGGAGCACGCCGTCCATGTCCCACAGCAGCGCGCCGGTGTCGGCGGGAAGGCGGATGCGGGAGCTGAGGACCACTGGCGGGCAGGGTACCGGCGCCGGGCTCGATCCAGACGCCAGGCCTGGACGGGACGGCGACCGCACCGTCACGGTCCAGTCCGGGGTCCGACGAATTACAACAACATGGTGCAACGCCGCTGCCACGCCGATGACGCCAGGTATTTGCCTTCGGTCGAGTTCCTACGTTACCGTAGCCTCGCGGCGTCACCTCAATGGGAGGAGGGGGGCCGGGAAACCACTTGAGAGAACCGGTTCTGGGATCGTGAGTCCATGCTGCGCGCCGTAGGCGATCGCACTTTTCTGCCGTTGAAGGAGTTCATCGAGACCATCGGCTCGATGGGTGTCCTGACGGGCAAGACGCTCACGTCCGCGGTGCGTCCTCCGTACCCGTACGGCAAGGAGTTCGTCACCCAGTTCCTCTTCGCGGTGCGCCTCTGCTGGTTCCCGATGATCGTCGCCTCGGTCGCTTTCACGTACGGCCCATCCGGCGTGCAGGCCGCCAACTTCCTGAACCTCTTCGGGGCGATCGACCGCCTCGGCGGCCTGTTCATCGTGGCCGTCGTCCGCGAGTTCGCTCCGCTGGTCTGCGCGATCGTCATGGCCGGCGTCGCCGGCACCGCCATCACCGCCGACCTCGGCGCGCGCAAGATCCGCGAGGAGCTCGACGCGCTCCAGGTCCTCGGCGTGGACCCGATCAAGAACCTCGTCGTCCCGCGGTTCCTCGCGCTGATGCTCGTGACGGGCATGTTCAACGTCTACGCGGTCATCTTCGGGACCTTCGGCGGCATGCTCGTGACCGTCACCAACGGCGCCCCGCTGGGCCCGTTCTTCGCCACCTACTTCACGAACGCGACGCCGACCGAGCTGTGGGGCTCGCTCCTGAAGACGATCCTGTTCGGCGCGATCATCGCGATCGTCTGCTGCTACAAGGGCCTGACCGCGAAGGGCGGCGCCGAGGGCGTGGGCCGCGCGGTCAACCAGGCGGTCGTCATCAGCTTCCTCGGCATCGGCGCGTTCAACTACGTCTTCACGCAGACGCTGCTCGCGACCCACCCCGAACTGACCCTGGTGCGCTGAGCGTGTCCACGTTCAAGGCCATCGGCGACCGGACGACGGCGCCCTTCGGGGACTTCCTGCGCTTCGCGCTGCGCGTGATGGGGGACGTCTACCGGCTGCGCGTGATGAAGTTCTTCGGGGAGACGCTCCGGCAGGCGGGCATCCTCGTCACCGGGTCGGTGCTGATCGTCCTCGGCCTCGTCTTCATCCTCGGGCTGCAGTGCGGCATCGAGGGCGCGTACGGCGCCCGCGCGGTCGGCGCGCCGTCCGTGTCCGGCGCGTTCACCGCCCTCTGCGACCTGCGCGAGGTCACGCCCTACGCCTTCGGCTACATGATGGCCGCGAAGGTCGGCACCGGCATCGTGGCGGAGCTCGGCTCGATGCGGATCTCGGACGAGATCGACGCGCTCGAGGTCATGGGCTTCGACTCGATGCTCTACCTCTGCGCCACGCGCCTGCTCGGCATGTGGCTCGTGCTGCCCTTCGTGTACATCGCGGCGGTCGCCTTCGGCTTCGTCGGCTCGTACATCGCGGTGGTGCAGCAGATCGGCGAGGTCTCGGCCGGCGGGTACTTCCAGATCTTCTGGCAGTTCCAGAATCCCGTCGACCTGCTGTATTCGTCGATCAAGGGCATGCTGATGGCGACGACCGTGGTGCTCGTCGGCTGCTACTACGGCTACAACGTGAGCGGCGGCCCGGTCGGCGTCGGCACCGCGACGGCCAAGTCCATGGTCGTCAACATCTTCGCGATCCATGCCATCGGGATGATCGGCACCCAGCTCTTCTGGGGCGGCAACGCCCGGGCACCGATCGGCGGCTGACCATGGGCGAGGCAAAGGTCAAGACCGCGGCGCTCGTCGCCGCCGCCCTCGCGGCGGTGGCCATCCTGGCCGTCGTCCTCACGGGCGGCTCGTCGCACGAGCTGAACATCCGCTTCGTGGACGCCGGCCAGCTGGTCAAGGGCGACCTCGTCGAGGTCGCGGGTCGCACGGTCGGCTCGGTCGACGAGATCACGCTGACGAACGACAACCAGGCCAACATCAAGCTGAAGATGAAGGACGGCGACGACTGGCCGCTGCGCGTCGGCACGATCGCCGGGGTCCGGGCGGTCGGCCTGTCCGGTGTCGCCAACCGCTACGTCGAGATCACCCCCGGCCCCGAGGGTGCGGAGGAGATCCCCGACGGCGGCGTCATCCGCACGGCGGCCACCCGGCCGATCGTCGACCTCGACCAGGTGCTGACGGCGCTCGACGCGCCGACCCGCGCGAAGCTCAAGCGCCTGATCAAGAACGGTGCGGACGTCTTCGACGGCAACGCGAAGGACGCCAACGACGCGATCATCGTGGCCAACCCGGCGGTCGCGCAGGCCAACGCGGTGCTCAGCGAGATCGACCGCGACCAGGCGGCGGTGGGCCGGCTGATCACGACGTCCGCGACCGTGGCCACCACGCTCGCGAACCGCCGCAACGACGTCCAGGGCTCGATCACCAACACGGCCCGGACGTTCGAGGCCCTCGCCGCCGAGCGGACCTCGCTCCAGAACGCGCTCAGCCGCGCCCCCGCCACGCTCCGCCAGGCCCAGACCACGCTGCGGGACACGCGCGTCGCGCTCACGAAGACCCGCCCCGTCCTGCGCGAGCTGCAGCCGACCGCCGCCCCGCTCGCCACCGTCCTGCGCCAGCTACCGCCGACCGGCGCCGCGCTGCGCCCGGTCGTCGCCCAGCTGCGGGCGCTGCTGCCCGCGACCCGCAAGGGCCTGCTCAGCGTCCCCGCCCTCGATCGCATCGGGCGCCCCGCGCTGGTGTCGACGACCAGCGCGCTCAACGCGGCGCTGCCGATCGCCGCCGGCCTGCGCCCCTACACGCCGGACGTCGTGTCCGGCCTCTTCAACGGCTTCACGGGCACCACGGCCGGCTACTACGACGCGAACGGGCACTACGCACGCGTCCCGCCGATCATCGGCGCAGGCGTGCTCTCCGGCGCGCTCGCCGGCGCCGGCACCGGCACCCTCTCGACGAAGAACGACGCCCGCTGCCCCGGGGCCGCGGCGCCGCCCGCCGATGACGGCAGCAACCCGTACATCGAGGATCCGTCCACCTGCGACCCGGCGGACAGCCAGAAATGATGCGCCGTCCCGCCATGCCGTCGCGACTCCTGCGCTGGTCCGCCGCCGTGGGCATCGCGTGCGCGGTCCTGATCGGGCTGCTCATGGGCCCGGTCACCTCGGGCCGCAGCGGTGCCGTCGCGGACGACACCTACCGCGTCGACGTCATCTTCGACTCCGCGAAGGGCATCATCCCCGGCCAGCTGGTCAAGATCGCCGGCGCGCGGGTGGGGATGATCGACGACGTCGTCCTGACGCCGGACTTCAAGGCGCGCATCCAGATGAAGGTCGACCGGCGGTTCGCGCCGTTCCGGGCGGACGCCCGCTGCGAGATCCTGCCCGAGGGCCTGATCAGCGAGCGCTTCGTCCAGTGCGAGCCCGGCACGCCGGACGCCAAGGCGCTCGAGCCGGTCGGCGACCAGGCGGCGACCGTGCCGGTCGAGAACACGTCCAGCCCGGTCGCCATCACCGACCTCTTCAACATCTTCCAGGTGCCGGTCCGCCAGCGGTTCTCGGTCATCGTCGCCACCCTCGGGATCGGCTTCGCCGGCCGCGGCGAGGACCTCAACGAGGTGCTGCGGCGCGCGAACCCGACGCTCGACCTGACGCGCAAGGCGCTCACGATCCTCGGCTCCCAGCGCGCGGCACTCCGCGACACCGTGACCGCGGTCGACAAGTTCTCGGCCGACCTCGCGAAGCGGCCGCAGAGCGTCACCCGCTTCCTCGACGACGCGGCGGCGGTGGCCAACACCACGGCGCAGCACCAGGATCCGCTGCAGGACGGCATCCGTCGCCTGCCGGGCTTCCTCGACGAGATGCAGACGACGTTCGCGCGGCTCAACGAGGTCGCCGACGCCGGCACCCCCGTGCTGCGCGACCTGCGTGCCGCGACCCCGGGCGTGTCGTCGCTCGTCGACCAGCTCGAGCCGTTCAGCGACGCGGCCAAGCCCGCGCTCACGAGCCTCTCCAAGACGTCGAAGACCGGCCGGGCGACGCTCACGGCTGCGAAGCCCGTCGTGAAGCTGCTGCGGACGTTCGCGAACAAGGCGGGTCCGACCGGGCAGTCGCTGAACGCCCTGCTGGTCAACCTGCAGGAGCGCGGCGGCGTCGAGAACCTGCTCAGCTTCGTCTACCACGGGGCCGCGGCCGCAGCACGCTACGACTCGGTCTCGCACCTGGTCCCGGCGCACATCTTCCTGAGCAAGTGCTCGGTCTACTCCGAGACGCCGATCGAGGGCTGCTCGGCCAAGTTCGGCGCGACGACCACGGCCCGCAAGGCCGCGGCGAAGCCGAAGGAGAAGGCAGCGACGCCGTCCGCGCCGCAGGCGGCCCCGACGGCGCCCGCAACGCCTGAGGCGACCGCCCCGGCTGCGCCTCAGACGCCGTCGGACGACGCGCCCAAGGGCACGACGATCCAGGTGCCGGGCCTCCCGCCGATCACGCTGCCGGCACTCCCGGGGCTGCTCGGCAACGGCAAGGACGCCGGCGCAGGCCCCGTCAAGGACCTCCTCCAATACCTCCTCGGGTCATGAAGCGGCGCAACACCTCCACCTCAGACCTCTTCTCGAACCCGATTCTGGTCGGGTCGATGATCCTCGCCATCGGGCTCATCGGCATCGTGCTGTCCTACAGCGCGAACAAGGGCCTGCCGTTCGTCCCCGCCTACGAGATCAAGGTGCAGGTCCCGGATGCCGCCAAGCTCATCGAGGGCGGCAGCGAGGTCCGCATCGGCGGCGCCCGCGTCGGCCTGGTGACCAAGGTCTCCGCCGAGCCCGGCCTGAACGGCAAGCCGGCGTACGCCGAGCTCACGCTGTCGCTCGAGAAGGCGCAGGAGCCGATCGGCATCGACAGCCAGGTGAAGGTCCGGCCGCGGTCGATCCTCGGCGCGAAGTACCTCGACCTGACGCCGGGGAAGTCCACGACCGGACTGCCGGCCGGCGGCACCCTGCCGCTCAAGCAGGCGATCCCGGTCGTCGAGCTGGACGCGGCCTTCAACGTCTTCGACGACGAGACGACGAGGGGCCTGCAGGCGACGATCACGAACCTCGGCGACGCCCTGGCCGGTCGCGGCCAGCAGGTCAACGACGGCATCGCCGCGACCGCGCGGCTGCTGCCGCCGCTGGAGCGCGTCCTGCGCAACCTGATCGCCCCCGAGACCCAGCTGTCCCGCTTCGTCCGCGGGACCGCCAGCTTCGGCGAGGCGCTGGCCCCGGTCGCCCCCGAGCTGCTGCAGCTGTTCGACAACGGCTCCACGACCCTGCGCGCGCTGCGCGCCAGCGGCTCGTCGCTGGGCGAGTCGATCGACGAGCTCCCGGAGGCGGAGGCGGCCGGCGTGCGCAGCTTCCAGCGGATCCGCCCCGTGCTGGCGGACCTGTCGGCCATCACGCGTGCCATCCGGCCCGGCACCGTCCTGCTGCCGCGCGCCACCCGCGACCTGCGCGACGCACTGCGGGCGGGCATCCCGATCCTGAAGCGCACGCCCGCGGTCACCGACCGCCTGGGCACCACGCTCGCCGCCCTCGGAAGCCTGTCGCGCGACCAGAACGCGTCGCGGTCCGTCAAGAAGCTGACGACGACGGTCACCACGCTGAAGACGACCCTCGACACGCTGCTGCCCGCGCAGGTCACCTGCAACCTGCTGCCCGTCGCCTTCCGCAACGCGGCGTCGGTCGTCGGGACCGGCGACACCCTGGGCACGTGGTTCAACTTCACCGCGCTGCTGGTGTCCAACCAGGACTCGCAGGCCAAGGCGCCGGCCGCGAACCTGCACAACACGCCGTCGCCGAACGCCAACTCCCAGGAGTGCGAGGCCGGCAACGAGCCGTACACGCCCGGCCAGATGATCGGCAACCCCGCCGGGCTGCAGCGCGCGGCCACCGATTCGACCAGCCTCCCGGCGGGCGTCCGCGAGCTCGCGGTCAACGCCGGACTCGTCGGGAGCGTGAAGTAGATGACCGAGATCCGTCGCGGACCCAAGCGGCGCCTGTCGCTGAATGTGCTCGGCCTGCTCGGCGTGCTCGTCATCTTCGGCGTCGTCTACTTCTCGTTCGCCAAGCGGGTGCCGTTCATCTACGGCTACCGCATCGAGGCGGTCGTCAGCAACTCGAGCCAGCTGCGCAAGGGCTCGCCGGTCCGCGTCGCCGGCGTCGACGTCGGCAAGGTGGTCAAGCTCAGCGAGGGCCCCGGGACGACTGCGGTCCTCCAGCTCGAGTTCAAGGACTCGGCGCTGCCGCTGCACCAGGACGCCACGCTGCGGATCCGTCCGCGCCTGTTCCTGGAGGGCGGCTTCTACATCGAGCTGCGCGCCGGCAGCCCGAGCGCCCCGGTGCTCGAGGACGGCGGGACGATCCCGCTCGGCCAGACGAGCGTCCCCGTCCAGTTCGACCAGGTGCTGTCGTCGCTCGACCGGCCGACGCGCGAGTCGCTGCGCCGCACCGTGGACAACCTCTCCACCGGGTTCGACAAGGGTGCAGCCAGGGCGTTCGGCGATGCGGCCAAGCCCTTCACGCCCGCCCTCCGCGACACCGCGCAGATCGCGCAGGCGACCCGCGGGCTCGAGACCCACGACCTGTCCAACCTCATCGGCTCGCTGGCGGAGATCACAGGGACGCTGGCGGCGAACGACGACGCGCTCGGCCAGCTCGTGGGCGGCCTGAACGTCACGGCCGGCGCGCTGGCCTCGCAGCAGGCCAACCTCCGCGCGAGCGTCCGCGGCCTCGACGACCTGTCGCAGACCGCCATCCCCGAGCTCCAGGCCATCAGCCGCGGGCTGCCGTCGGTCGTCCGCTTCACCGACGCACTGCGCCCGACCCTGCCCCGCACGCCCGGTACGCTGCGGAACCTCTCGAAGGTCCTCACGCAGGTGCGCCTCGCGTCCCGGCCGGCCGAGCTGCCCGCTGCGCTCTCGGCCACCGCGCCGACCATCAACCGGCTGCCGACGCTCAGCACGCGCCTCCAGGGGCTGTTCAAGCTCGTCACGCCGGTCACCGACTGCGTGCGCGACAAGGTGCTGCCGGTGCTGTACACCAACATCAACGACGGCGCCAACTCCACCGGTCGCCCGGTCTGGCAGGACCTCGCCCACGCCGCGGTCGGCCTGTCCGGCGCGTCGTCCAGCTTCGACGCCAACGGCCCGAGCGTCCGCTTCCTGGCCGCCGTCGGCACCCAGTCGCTGGCGACCGGAGCCCTGCCCGGCCTCGGGCAGCTGGTCGGCGTCGGCCCGGAGCTCGAGGGCTCCTCGCCCAAGTGGCTGGGCAACGGCGTGACGTCGCCCTTCCGGCCGGACGCGGTGTGCCGCGACCAGCCGTCGGTCAACCTGCAGTCGCGCACGCCGTTCCCGGAGGCGGCGCCGCAGACGACCGCGATCGCCAAGCGCGCGGCCAAGCAGGCCGCCGCCGAGCCCGCGAGCACCGTGAGCCGCCGGATCGGCAGCCGCACCAAGGACGCCGCGCCGTCCGCCCTCCGCGACGCGCTGCGCGACGTCGCGACCTCGGTCACGTCGGCAGTCGCCGGGAAGGACGGTGGCTGACATGCTCAAGGGCATCCGCGACAACGGCAAGTGGCTGGCCGTCATCGCCTTCCTGATGATCACGGCGACGGTCGCCGGCGGGTACATCCTCGTCCAGCAGCGTCTGCCGAACCCGTTCGCCGACCGCTACGAGCTGAAGGCGGAGTTCAGCACGACCGCGGGCCTGAACCCCGGCCTCGGCCAGGCCGTGAACGTCGCCGGCGTCCGGGTTGGGACGATCTCCAGCAGCGAGCTGAAGGATGGGCTCGCCGTGGTGAAGATGCAGGTCGACCCCGGGAAGCTGAAGACGGTCTACAAGGACGCGCACGCGGTCCTGATCCCGAACACGCCGCTGAAGGACATGCTGATCGAGCTGTCCCCGGGCACCCCGGAGGCCGGCGACGCACCCGACGACTTCACGATCCCGGTCGCCCGCACCGCGCCGCCGGTCGACAGCGACGAGCTGACCGCGGCGCTCGACGTCGACACCCGCCGCTTCTTCCAGGTGCTGGTCAACGGCGTCGACAAGGGCCTCGACGGGCGCGGCGCCGACCTGCAGGCGCTCCTGAAGACGCTCAAGCCGACCGCACAGCAGCTGCGCCAGGTGACGGGTGCGCTCGCGTCCCGGCGCAAGGAGCTGCGCCGCCTCGTCAACAGCATGGCGATCCTGACCAAGGCGACGGCGACCAAGGACTCCGAGCTCGCGCAGGTGATCGACAGCGGCAACGCCACCGTCCAGGCCCTCGCGAAGCAGGACGACGCCCTCCGCGCGTCCGTGCAGAAGCTCCCGGGGGCGCTGCAGACCACCAGCTCGACGCTCACCAACCTGCGGCAATTCTCCCAGCAGGCGGCACCGACCCTGGACGGCCTCGTGCCGGTCCTCAAGAAGCTGAACCCGGCGCTGGACGCGGCCGACGAGCTCGCCGTCAAGGCCGAGCCCGTGCTGCGGCAGGACCTGCGACCGCTCGTCCGCCAGCTCACGCCGGTTGCGAAGGACCTGTCGCCGACGACACGCGACCTCAGCGCCGTGACGCCGGCCCTCACCAGCGCGTTCAAGGTCCTCACCTACGTGACCAACGAGCTGGCGTTCAACCCCGAGGGCGACAACGAGGGCTACCTCCACTGGCTCTCCTGGTTCGCCCACAACGGCAACTCGTTCACCTCCACCCAGGACGCCAACGGCGCGGGCTGGCGCGGGCTGATCCTGCTCTCGTGCAACGCGGCCGTCGACAGCCTCGGCCCGCTCGCGGCCGTCGCCAAACAGGTCCTCGGCGCCTCGCCGGTCTGCAAGTAGGTCACTGCCATGGGATCCAAGCCTCCTTCAGCCGCCGCCATCGCCACCGCCGTCCTGTTCGCGCTGTCGTGCTTCTGCGCGACCCTGTTCGTGTGGAAGGCGTTCGGCGGGACGACCCCCTTCCAGGCCGAGGGCTACCGCTTCCGCGCGTCGTTCGGATCCGACGCCACCAACCTCACCGGCGGGTCGTCGGTGCGGATCGCGGGCGTCCCGGTCGGCAAGGTCGTGAAGGTCAAGCCCGCGAACGGCCGGTTCGAGGCGACGATCGAGCTCAAGTCGCGGTACTCGCCGATCCCGGAGGACGCGAAGGCGACGACGCGGATCAAGACCCTGCTCGGCGAGACGTTCGTCGAGCTGACCCCGGGGTCACCGACGGCGCCGAAGCTCGCCGAGGGCGACAGCCTCAAGGCCGCCAACATCGGTGAGCCGCAGGGCGTCGACCAGGTGCTCGGCGCGTTCGACCTGGAGACCAGGGAGGACTTCAAGGACTTCCTCGCCGACCTGGCGGTGGGCCTCGACGGCCGGGGCCGGGACCTCAACGCGATCCTCGGGAACGCGACCCCGG
The DNA here is from genome assembly GCF_040581415.1 of Paraconexibacter sp. AEG42_29. Lineage (NCBI taxonomy): Bacteria > Bacillati > Actinomycetota > Thermoleophilia > Solirubrobacterales > Paraconexibacteraceae > Paraconexibacter > Paraconexibacter sp. AEG42_29. The sequence continues at coordinate 1,710,496 of NZ_CP114014.1, forward strand.
CGACCGAGCAGCTCGACCGGCTGGTGCGGACGCTCGACCGCCAGCAGCCGGCCGTCCGTGCGTTGATCCGCGACGCCGGCAGCGCGCTGTCCGCGGTCGGCGAGCGCGCGAGCGACGTGCAGTCGCTCGTCCGCTCCGGCAACAGCCTGCTGAGCGCGACCGCAGCGCGCAACACCGAGCTGACCGAGACCATCAAGGCACTGCCCCCGTTCCTGCGGGAGGGCCGCGTGGCCGCCGACCAGCTCGCGCTCGTCGCCGACGACGCGCGGCCGACGCTGCGCACCCTGCGTCCGGTGGCCCCGCTCGTCCGGCCGGCCCTGGTCGAGGCGACGCGCCTCGGGCCGCAGCTCACCGGCACCTTCAAGGAGCTCGGGCCCGTGCTCGATGCCGCCAACCCTGCGCTGCCGGCGCTCACGCGCACCCTCAAGGTCGCGCGCCCGCTCGTGAAGACGCTGCAGGACAACGGCCGCGAGCTCGTGCCGGTCGTGCAGTACCTGAACCTCTACCGGGGCGATCTCGTGACCGCGCTGTCGAACCTCGGCGCGGCGACCCAGGCGAAGGGCGAGCGCGGCCAGAACTACCTCCGCGTGATCCTGCCGCTGAGCAACGAGCTCAACCTCGGGGCGACCTCGCGGGCCGGGACGCATCGCGGCAACGCCTACTTCGCGCCGGGCGGGATCGGCAAGCTCGCCACCGGCCTCGAGGCCTCCGACTGCCGCGACGCGGGCAGGCCGAACGGGCTTGTGATCGGGTCGGGCGCACCGCCCTGCAAGGTCCAGCCGGGCTTCGAGTTCAACGGGAAGACCGGCTACTACCCGCAGGTCCAGCGGGCCGCGCCGTAGATCCGCGTGCGGCGGACGGCACAGCCTGCGAAGGGACGCCGTCGCTACGCCGCCCGCCTGCCCGCCGTCGAGCGGCGCGAGCAGCTGCTCGAGGTCGCGATGGGCATCGTCGTCAGCCAGGGCTACGCCGGGCTGACGATGGAGGCGGTCGCCCGCGAGGCGGGCGTGACCAAGCCCGTCGTCTACGACTCGTTCGCCAACCGCGACGAGATCATGGGGACGCTGCTGGCCGCGGAGGAGCAGCGGGCCGTCGCGGAGATCCTGACCGCGATCGGAGGCGACCCGACCGGTGCGGTGGACGTGGGGACGTTCGTCGCCGGCGCCGTGAGCCGCGCGCTCCGGACGATCGCCGCCCGCCCGCTGACCTACCGCCTGATCCTGATGCAGATCGAAGGCACGCCGCCGCTCGTCCGCGAGCGCATCGACAAGGGGCGGGCGACGATCGTCGCCCGGGTGCAGGCGATCCTGGCGGCGGCGACGCGGCGGGCGGACGGAACGCCGACCTTCGACGAGGAGCTGCTCGCGCTCGGCGTCGTGGCGATGGGCGAGCAGGCCGCGATCCTGCTGCTGTCGGATCCCGAGCGGTTCGCACCCGAGCGCTTCGACGCCGCGCTGGCCCAGCTGCTCTCCGCGCTGCTGCCGTCCTCGCTCACCGCCTGAGCGGCCGGACGGCCGGCGGGCTACTCCTCGACGCGGCGCAGCGCGCCGGTGTCCACGTCGTAGACGTAGCCGTGGATGCTGTCCGTGTGCTCGATGAACGGTGACGTGCGGACGCGCGCGATCGACTGGCGCACGTTCGCGTCGAGGTCGGTGAACGACTCGATGGCGAACGTTGGAGCCTGGCCGGTCGCCTCCTGGAGCTCGGCGCGGAAGCCGTCGTCGGTAATGCCGAGCATGCCGCACTGCGTGTGGTGGATCAGGATGATCTCGCGCGTGCCGAGCTTGCGCTGGGAGATGGCGAGCGACCGGATCACGTCGGCGGTGACGACGCCGCCGGCGTTGCGGATGACGTGCGCCTGCCCGTTCTCGAGGCCGAGCACCGCGAAGACGTCGATGCGCGAGTCCATGCAGGTGACGACGGTCAGCTTGAGCTGCGGGGCCGTCGGGAGCTGTTGCTCCTCGAAGGCTGCTGCGTAGCGCTGGTTCTGCTGCTCGAGGCCCGGGATCACGCTCATTGCGCGCACAGCCTGACTGATTCCGGGCCACGATGACTTGCGGTCCGCGTGCCACGACCGGTGCCGGCCGCCGACAAGTGCGAGGATCCCCGACGAGATGCGCGGCAGCTGGCAAGTGGTGTGCTTCTGCGCCGCCGAGGCGGCGCTCGTGGTCGTCGACGTCCTGTTCGGCGACGAGATCGCCCTCAGCAGCGTCTACCTGGTTCCGGTCCTGCTCCTGGCGCTCACCGCCGGCCGGCGGGCCGTGACGGCCGCAGGCCTCGCCGCGGTGCTGCTCGCGCTGCTGAGCGGCGTGAGCCACGACATCTTCCTCACGACTCGGCACCTGGTGCGGGTGGCCCTCGTGGCGGGCGGCTGCGGGGCGGCGATCGCGTTCATGGTCATCCGCGTGCGGCTGCGCGCCGAGCTGCAGCGCCAGCAGGTCCTCGGCCAGGAGAACGACTCCCTTCTGGCCGACGTGCACACGAAGGAGCGCGAGCTCTTCGCCGTCATCGCGGCGATCGCCGACGCCGTCCTGGTGCACGACGTCGCCGGCGTGACGGTCTACGCGAACCAGGCCGCCGCCGACATCCTCGGGTTCGCCGACGCCGCGGCCCTGCTCGCGGCGCCGCCCGGCGCGATCCCGGGCCGCTTCGACTTCGCCGACGAGGAGGGCCGGCCCGCCACCGCCGACGCGTTCCCCGGCCGGCGGATCTTCGCGGGTGAGCTGAACCCGCCGGCGGTGCTGGTCCGGAGCGTGGAGCGTGAGACCGGGCGCGAGATGTGGACGGTCACGAAGGCGACCGCGGTGCTCGGCGCCGACGGGGCGCCGGTCCTGGCGGTCAACGTCATCGAGGACGTGACGGATGCCCGCCGCCGCCAGGCCGCGACCAGCCTGCTCGCGGAGGCCGGTCAGGTCCTCGGCGCGTCGCTCGACGTCCCGCGGACGCTGGAGCGCATCGTCGAGCTGACGGTGCCGCGGCTCGCCGACTGGTGCAGCGTCGACTTCCCCGACGGCGAGCTCATCGTCCCTGCGGCGACGGCGCACGTGAACCCGGACGGCCGACCGGCCGCCCTGGCGACGCTCGAGCGGTTCCCGGCCCGCACGGACGAGGAGCTCGGCATCGCCGCCGTGCTGCGCGGCGAGCCGAGCTTCGTCCGCGCCGACCTCACGGCCGAGATCCTGGCCAACTACGCGCGGGACCCCGAGCACCTCGCCGCACTGGTCGCCACCGGGATCCGGCACGTGATGATCGTCGGCATGCGGGCGGGCGAGCAGACGATCGGCGCCATCACGTTCGCCCGCGGCGCGCGGCGGCCGGCCTTCGGTCCCGACGAGGTCGAGCTCGCCGAGGAGCTCGCACGCCGCGCGGGCACCGCCGTGCTGAACGCCCGCCTCTACCAGGCGCGCAACGAGGTCGCGGACATCCTCCAGCGCAGCCTGCTGCCGCCGGAGCTGCCGTCGCCGGGCGGGCTCACGATGGCCGCCCACTACCGCTCGACCGGGGGCGCACGTCAGGCCGGCGGTGACTTCTACGACGCGTTTCCCCTCCCCGACGGCTGGCTCGTCGCCATCGGGGACGTCACCGGCAAGGGGGCCGCGGCCGCCGCGCTCACGGGGCTCGCGCGGGCGGGCCTGGAATCCGTGGCGACGCTGACCGGACGTCCGTCGCTGGCCCTGGCCCACCTGGACGGCCTGCTCGCGCGGCGCGGCGACATGGCGCTGGCCAGCGTGGCGGCGCTGCACTTCCACGCGGGCGCTGCGCCGCTGCGCGTGTCGGTGTTCTCCGCGGGGCACCCTGCCGCGCTCCTGCTCCGGGACGGGACCGTCACCCCGGTCGCCGCTTCGGGGTCCTTGCTGGGCGCCTTCGGGGCCCAGGCCTGGTCGGCCACCGAGCTCGAGGTGCGTCCCGGCGACGTGGTGCTGCTGCGCACCGACGGCGTGACCGACTCGGTCGGCGCCGTCGGTCGCCTGGGGGAGGAGCGCCTGCGCGCGGCGCTGATCGGCAGTCCGCCCGGCGACGCGCAGGCGGCGGTCGATCGGGTGCGCGAGCTCGTGGAGGGCCACCAGCAAGGGCAGCCGCGCGACGACGTCGCAGTCCTCGCGGTCGCGGTCACCGGTCCGCGGATCGAGCTGCCACCGGCCGATCCGGACATCGTCCTGCCGTCGCTGGCGGTGACCATCACGCTCGACGGGACCACCGGCTCGGTGGCCCGGGCGCGCGGCGCGATCGACGACAACCTCGGCGGGATCCTGGACGTCGAGCGCGTGGAGGAGGTGCGGCTCCTGGTCTCCGAGCTCGCGTCCAACGCGGTCAAGCACGCGGGCGGCCTGGACTACGTGCTGTCGCTCGACCTCGACCCGCACCGCCTGCGGGTGGAGCTGGCCGACAGTGGTCCCGGGCCGGTGGCGGGCGCGTCGTCGAAGGTCCGCGGTGCGCTGCCCGAGGGCGGCTACGGCCTGGGGATCGTGGACCGGCTGGCGTCGCGGTGGGGCGTGGAGCGCGGGACCGGGCCGACACCGACGAGCGTCTGGTTCGAGATGCTGCGGGACTGATCAGCCGGCGATCGGCGTCAGCGTCCCGGGTCCTGCAGCTCGCCCGCGACGCGCTCGCGGACCAGGGCGAGGGCGATCGTGCCGGCGCTGACGCGCAGCAGTCGTAGTCCGGCCTCGGTCAGGACCTCGCGCTCGTCGAACAGCATGAGCACGGCACCCAGGCCCTGTCCGGCCGCGTGCAACGGGACAGCGAGCAGCTCCAGCCCCGCGGGCGCGCCGAACGCGGCCGCGACGCTCTGCGGCATCCACGTCGGGTCGCCCTCGCGCAGCGCGTCGGAGAGGTCGTCGAACCGCGCCACCGTGACGAGGTCCGGCCCGAGCAGGCCACGGCTCGAGCGACCGAGGACGAGCGCGCCGCCCATCATCGGGGCCAGGCCGGCGTCGACCGCACCCAGCCGCCGGACGAGCACGGTCGTCGCGTCCGCCAGGGTCGACGCGCCCGCCTGCGTCCGGAAGATCTCCGCGACGGCGCCGGCGGCGGCGGCGAACCCGCGGTCACGCTCGAGCTCGGCCCGCACCCGGGTCAGCTCGGCCTCGGCGTCCTGCAGCAGCTTCCGCGTCCGCCGCTCCCGCGAGGTGTCGATCCCGATGAGCGCGACGAGCGGCTGATGGCCGAGCTCGTGGGGGAGGCAGTAGGCGAGCGACTGCGCGCCGGGCCGCAGCCCGCCCGTCCAGTCGGGATGGGTGCACGGGGCCGCCATGAGGTCGTCGGTGAACAGCCGCCGCAGGGTTGCGTACCCGGGGTCGTCGGCGAACCAGGGCGCGAGCTCCAGCAGGTCGTCGCCGGGCTGCGGCGCGTCGGGTCGGGCCGCCACGACGGCGTTCACCGAGCGGACGATCAGCGGCTCGGGCCCGGACAGCGACACGATCGACAGCGGGGCGTGCTCGGCGAGGCCGGCGGCGACGCCGCTGCCGATGTCCGCGGGCTCGCTCGACTCGGCCTCGATCGCGACCGTGACGGGGATCCCGGCCTCGACGGCGCGACGGATGCCGACGACCCGGGTGACCTCGGCGACCTCGTAACGGCGCGGCCCGCCGTGCGACCGGACGGGGACCGGGTAGCCGTGACGGCGCTCCCAGGTCCGCAGGCGCTCGCGCGAGACACCGGTCAGCGCGGCGAACTCGGTGGCGCTCACGGTCTGCCCAGGCTTGTCCACCCGGTCAGCCTGTCATACCGGGCGGCGCTGCCGCCCGCTTCGATTCCGTGCGCCGCTCAGGCGGGAGCGGGGCCGTCGACGAGCTCGATCTCGATCAGCGAGTCGAGGCCGGTCCAGCCCATCAGCTGCGCGACCGGGCCGCCGGCCCGGCAGCGCAGGCTCATACGCGTCTCCGCCGCGGTGGCGAGGCGGCGGCAGCGGTTCACCGCGGCGACCCCGGCCGAGTCCATGAACTCGACACCGGTCAGGTCCAGGATGAGGTTGCCCTGCTTCGGCACCGCGCCCTCGACGGCTGCCACGAGGGTGTCGACGGTCGCGAGATCGACCTCGCCCGTGATCCGGAGGATCGTGGCCTCGGGGGTCGTCTCGTCGTCGATCTTCAGTTGCCCTTGCGTCATGCTCGGCCCATGCTACGGGGCGCCACGGCGGCGCGCACATCCGGGTCGCCGATCACCGTCGCGTCGACGATCACAAAGGCGAGGTCGTCGTCGAGGTGGCTGGGCTCACGGTCGGCAAGTCTACGGACGGTGGCCAGCAGGTGCGCGGCGTCCGGACGACCGTCCGGGCCGCGTCCCCAGGCCATCAGCCCGGGCACCCCGAGGCGCTCGGACTCGGGCGTCGCACGCGCCTCGATCAGCCCGTCGGTGTAGAGCGCGAGTGCCCAGCCGTCCGGGAGGTCCTGCGTCCCGATCGGACGCGGGCCGACCGCGCCGAGCCCGAGCGCCGCCCCGCGCGGCGCGTCGAGCGCGACGACGTCGTCCGGGAGCAGGAGCAGCGGCGGCGGGTGGCCGGCGAGCGCGTAGGTCAGCGTGCGCCCGTCGGGGCTGATCTCCGCGCACGCGAGCGTCGCGAACAGGTCGAGGTCGCGGCGCTCGCCGTCGACCAGTGCGTCGAGCAGGTCCAGGCGCGTGACGCCGACCCCGGCGCTGGCGAGGGTCCGCCAGCCGGCGCGCAGCGTCGCACCGAGGGCCGCGGCGCGGGGGCCGTGGCCGCAGACGTCGCCGACGAGGATCGCGAGGCCGCCGTCCGGGGTGGGGAGGGCGTCGATGAAGTCGCCGCCGAGCAGCATCCGGCGCTCGCTGGCGCGGTAGATCGAGTGGACCCCCGGCGGCATCTTGGACGGCAGCAGGTCGCGCTGGAACGCCTCCTGCACGCCGAGCGCGTCGCGCGCGCGGCTGAGCCGGCCGACGAGCAGCGGGACGAGCCACAGGAACACGAAGGCTGCGAGTCCCGACGCCGCCAGGACGGTGGCCCGCAGGCGCGGGACGTCGCGGTAGGCCTCGGACGCAGGGACCCGGGCGAGCACCGCCCAGCCCGTACCTGCGACGGGCGCGTAGCCGGACACCGTCCGCTCACCCCCGACGGAGCCGTCCAGCGTCCCGGAACGGCCCGCGAGCGCCCGCTTGACCAGCGGGTCGCCGGCCAGCGAGATGAGGCGCTGCGCGTCCGAGCCCGTGGCGCCGACGATCGTCCCCGCCTGGTCGGTCACGGTGATGCCCGTGCCGAACTGCGAGCCGAACGCGTCGGTGAAGCGCTGGGTGCGCTCGGTCTCCGTGGCGAGCAGGATGCCGAGCGGGCGCCCGTCGGGATCCTGGACGCGCACCGCGGTCACCGTGACCTTGCGGCGCCGCCCCTGCGAGATGTACGCGCGCGACAGGTAGGGCGAGCGCTCCCGCAGGCCGCGGTACCAGTCACGACCCGAGAGGTCGGTGCCGATCGGCAGGACGGGGGGCGGCGACGCCGCGACCAGTCGTCCGCGGCTGTCCGTGAAGCTCGCGGACGTGACGCCGTCGACCTCCGAGCGCAGCGCGAAGAGCGCGGCCGCGAGGCGCCGGCGGTCGGCCGGCGGGAGCGTCGCCCGCCGCGGCGCCGGCAGGTTCGACAGCCGCGAGGCGTAGGACCCGACGACCTCCCCGACCCGCAGGGACTGCTCGCGGACGAGCCGCGCGCTCAGCGCCGCGGTGGTGCCGACCCGTCCCCGGGCCTCGCGGCGCACCGCGTTCTCGGAGAGGCGCAGCACGAAGAAGGTGAACAGCACCAGCACCACGAGGCCGCCACCGATGAGGGCGATCATCGCGCGCCGGCGTCCGGCGCCTACGGATCTGGGGGTGGGGCCCGCCACATCAGCAGACTAAGCGGTCGGGGGGCGCTCGGAGGTCAGCCGGTGCCGACGGCCTCGAGGGCCGCCTCGCGCGTATCGACGATCGTGAAGATCCGGTCCAGTCCGGTGATCTGGAACGTCTTCGCCGTGGACGGCTCGGTGTTGACGATCGCCATCCGCCCGTCGAGCGGGCGCAGGCGCTTGACCGCCCCGATGAGCACGCCGAGGGCGGTCGAGTCGAGGAACCGCGTGAGCGTGAGGTCGATCACGAGCAGACGGGTGCCGCCCTCGATGGCCTGGGCGATGGTCCGCTTCAGGTCCGGGGCGGTGAAGATGTCGACCTCACCGGACACGGCGATGACGTGCGTGCCACCGCTGGTGCGCTCCTCGGTGAGGGCGAAATCGAAGGTGATCGGGTCGGTCGCGGGATCGCTCATGCCCGCCCCATGCTACCCGGCACCGGCATCGTCCTAACCTGCCGACGCGAGCTCGGGACCGGACGGCTGGGCGTCGACCCGCAGCAGCAGGATCTCGTCGCCGCCCGCGCCGACGCGGACGCGGACCTCGTCCGCCAGCAGGCCCATCAGCGGGCCCGTGTCGGGGAGCGCGGTGCCGTCGACCAGCCGTTGCGCGGCACCGGGGCGCAGCGGTCCCACCCGCAGCTCGATGCGTCCCGGCGCCGACTGGATGCTGAGCTCGAGATGGCTGGCGCCGAGGGCGTCGGCCGCGCAGTCCGCGAGCGCGTCGGTGATCAGGACGGCGTCGTCGAGGCGGTCGACGGTCAGGCCCGCACGCGCTGCGTGCATGCCGACGAGACGCGCGAGGACGGGCGCAAGCAGCGGACCGACCGCGATGGTCGCACGGGTGCGGTCCAGCCGGCCGGCGGCGGGATCGGGGGTCGACGCGGCGGCCGGGGGCTCGCCGAGGGTCACGGGTGACGCTCGCGGGACTCGGCGAGCGGGCGCGGCCGGGCGTCGTCGGCCGAACCCGGGGCCGGGGGCGTCCCGGGGGTCACCGTGCCGTGCTCAGCAGGACGGGGCGGGCCTCCCGCGGATTCGTGAGGAAGGGGGAAGCGCATCCGCACCTCGGTCCCGCCGCCCTCGGGGGCGATCAGCTCCATCGAGGCCGCCAGGGTCGCCATCAGCGGCAGGCCGACGCCGAGCCCGGGGGAGTCGGTCCGCGGCGCCATGCCCCCGCCGTGGTCCCGGACGCTGATCTCCAGGTCCGTCATTCGTGCCCGCACGCGGACCTCCATCAGGCCCGCCCCGTCGACGTATGCGTGGATGACCGCGTTCGCGCAGGCCTCGCTGACCGCGAGCCGCATGTCGTCGAGCTGCTCGTCGCCGACGTGCAGCGTCTCGGCGACGGCCCCGAGCACGTGGCGGATCACGCCGACGTTCTCGGCGCGGGCAGGCAGGGTGAGCTCGAGGTCGGGAAGATCGGTCATCGCGGGTGCCACGTGGTTGGCAGCCCCTGCCCTACAGCCGCAACCCGGAAACCTGTCGGATGCGCCCGAACACCGCGCTGGGTCGGATTCGCCCCCGTGACCAGTCGTGTCCACCCCAGCTCCTGGCGAACCTGGCGGCGGCGGGCTCGTTGACCGGGTTTGACCGGTTTGTTCGACTGCTGCCGACCGACACCATGAGCGTCACCCATCGCACACCGCTACGGGAAGGCACGCCCCAGCATGAGCACGAACGAGACCGTCATCACCCCCACCGCCGCCCTCGACGACGAGGCGGAGCTGCTTCGCCGGTACCACGTCGAAGGCGACATGCACGCCCGCACGATCCTGATCGAGCGCATGATGCCCCTCGTGCGTCACATGGCGCGGCGCTACGCCGGCCGCGGTGAGCCGCTCGACGACCTCGTCCAGGTCGGCTCGGTGGGTCTGCTGAAGGCGGTCGACCGGTTCGACGTCGAGCGCGGGTTCAAGCTGTCCACGTTCGCGGCGCCCAACATCGCGGGCGAGATCAAGCGCCACTTCCGGGACCGCGGCTGGTCGATCCGCGTCCCGCGCGACATCCAGGAGCTCAACGCCAAGCTCAGCCGTGCCGTCGATCGCCTGACCGCGCAGCTCGGCCGCACGCCGACGATCGCCGAGCTCGCCGAGGCCACCCAGTCGACCGAGGAGCAGGTCCTCGAGGCGATGCAGGGTGCGCAGAGCTACTCGACCGTGTCGTTCGAGGAGCCCGTCGGCGACAGCCGTACCGCCGAGGACCTCCTCGGCGAGGAGGACGAGGGCTTCACCACCGCCGAGCGCCGCGTGCTGCTCGACGACGGCCTCCGGACCCTCGCGGGCCGCGAGCGGGAGATCGTCCGGCTGCGCTTCTTCGAGGGTCTGACGCAGCGGGAGATCGCCGACCGGGTCGGCGTCTCGCAGATGCACGTCTCGCGCCTCCTGCGCCGCTCGCTCGACGAGCTGCGGACCAAGATGACGGTCGCCGACGAGGCCCCGCAGGCCCGTCCCGCCCTGCGCGCCGCGTAGCGCCGTACCGCCGCCCGAGCTGGCGTCCGGACACTCCGGACGCCGGCCGCGTCGCGGCAGCCGCGGGTTAGGGTGGCGGCATGAAGATCCGCGCTGCTGTCCTCGAAGAGTTCGCCAAGCCGCTCGTCGTCCAGGACGTCGAGCTGCACGGCCCGAAGGCCGGCGAGGTGCTCGTCCGCCTCGTCGCCTGCGGGGTGTGCCACACCGACATGTACACCGCGTCGGGCGTCGACCCGTCCGGCTACGCGCCGACGGTCCTCGGCCACGAGGGCGCCGGTGTCGTCGAGGCGATCGGCGAGGGCGTGACCAGCCTGGCCGTCGGCGACCACGTCGTCACGCTGTTCTCGCCGCAGTGCCGCGAGTGCGTGCACTGTGAGTCCACCAAGACGAACATCTGCCTCGCGATCCGGGACGAGCAGGGCCAGGGCCACCTGCCGGACGGGACCACGCGCCTGCACCGCATCGGTGACGGCGGCGAGCCGCTGCGCCACTTCATGGGCACCAGCACGTTCGCCGAGGCGACCGTGATGCCGGAGATCGCGCTGGCCAAGGTCAACCCCGAGGCGCCGCTGGACCGCGCCTGCCTCTTCGCCTGCGGGCTCTCGACCGGCCTCGGTGCGGCGATGAACACCGCCAAGGTGGAGGCCGGGTCGTTCGCCGTCGTCTTCGGTGCCGGCATGGTCGGCCTGGGTGCCGTCGCGGGGGCGCGGCTGCAGGGTGCCGAGCGCATCGTCTGCGTCGACCTCTCCGAGGACCGCCTCGAGCTGGCGCGTGGCCAGGGCGCGACTGACACGTTCATCGGCGGCGATGACGCGGTCGAGCGCATCCTGGAGATGACGGACGGCTTCGGCGCCGACTACACGTTCGAGGCCACCGGCAACGTCAAGGTCATGCGGCAGGCCGTCGAGTCGGCCCGCATGGGCTGGGGCCTCTGCACCGTCACCGGCGTCGCGGGCAAGGGGGAGACCCTGGACGTCGTCCCCCGCTACCTCATCACGGGACGGCGGATCGCCGGCTCGAGCTTCGGCGGCGTCAAGGGTCGCGACCAGGTCCCGCAGCTCGTCGACCGCTACCTGGCCGGCGACATCGACGTCGACCCGTTCATCTCCCACCGGCTCACCCTGGACGAGGTCAACAAGGGCTTCGACCTGATGCACGCGGCGGACGGGATCCGCTCCGTGATCGAGTTCTGACGACATAAAGATTTAGTCATGCCATAATCCCGGTCGTGGACAACCTCACACGACGGGGAATGCTGGCCGGGTCGCTGCCCGTGCTCGGCGCGGGCGCGGCCCTGCTGGGCGCCGGCGGGGCCAAGGCCCAGCACGGCCAGCACGGGGCAGCGACGACGACGACGACGGTCCCGCCGGGTGCCGGGCACGTCGCCGGACACGGCGGGCACGCGGACTTCGCCGGCGGGGCCACCGTCGACCACGCCCGCAACGGCTTCGACCCGGCGGACATCGTCCGCGACTTCGACTGGGGCAAGACCACGAAGCTCGCCTCCGGCCGCGTCCTGAGGGAGTGGGAGCTGATCGCGGTCGACAAGGAGATCGAGGTCGCCCCCGGTATCCGCTTCGCCGCCTGGACCTACAACGGCCGGATCCCGGGCCCGACGCTCCGGGCCCGCGAGGGCGAGCGCCTGCGGATCACGTTCATCAACGGCTCCGAGCATCCGCACACGATCCACTTCCACGGCATCCATCCGGCCGAGCAGGACGGGGTCGCCGGGATCGGCGCCGGCGAGATCGCCCCGCGCGGGCGGACGGTCTACGAGTTCGACGCGCTGCCGGCGGGCCTGCACCTGTACCACTGCCACGTGCGGCCGCTCGCGGAGCACATCGCCAAGGGCCTCTACGGCGCGTTCATCATCGACCCGAAGGAGCCGCGCGAGGAAGCCGACGAGCTCATCATGGTGATGAACGGGTTCGACACGAACTTCGACCGCCTGAACGAGCTCTACGCGGTCAACACGATCGGGTTCGCGTACATGAGCAGCCCGATCCAGGTGCGGCTCGGGGACAAGGTCCGGGCGTACGTCGTCAACGTGCTCGAGTACGACCTGATCAACTCGTTCCACCTGCACGGGAACCTCTTCGACTGGTATCCCACCGGCACGTCGAAACGCTCGTCGGAGTTCACCGACACGGTGATGATGTGCCAGGGGATGCGGGGCATCGCCGAGTGGCAGTTCGCCTACCCCGGCAAGTACATGTTCCACGCGCACCAGTCCGAGTTCACCGAGCTCGGCTGGCAGGGCTTCTTCGAGGTGACGGGCTCATGAGCACCGCGGACGCGACGGACGACTGGGGCGCCGGGGGCACCGGGCGGGGAGTCGAGCGCAAGGCGGACCCTGGCCCGGGATCGGGCGGCGCGGGCGGCCTGCCGGTCTGGGTCCTCGGCCTGCTGCCGCTGCTGCTCGTGATCGTCACCATCGGCGGCTTCGTCGCCCTCGACGGGCCTGGCATCGGCGACCGGACCGGCCCGCCGGCCGAGGAGCTCGTGGTCGAGCAGACGGTCCTGAAGCCCGGCACGATCGAGCTGACCGTCCGCAACGACGGCCCCGATGCCGTCCGCATCGCGCAGGTGCAGGTCAACGACGCCTACGCGCAGTTCACGGGGCCCAGCGAAGGCGTCGGGCGCCTGGCGACCGCGAAGGTCAGGGTCCAGCAGCCGTGGGTCGAGGGCGAGGCCTACGAGGTCGTGCTGCTGACGTCCACCGGCGGAACGATCGTCCACCCGATCGACATCGCCGTGGAGACCCCCGACGAGGACGGCTCGTTCTTCGGGCTCATGGCCCTGCTCGGCATCTACGTCGGCGTCATCCCGGTCGCGCTGGGCATGCTCTGGCTGCCGTGGATCCGCCGCATCCCGGCGGGGGTATTCCGTGTCGTGATGGCGGTCACCGTCGGCCTGCTCGCGTTCCTGGCGATCGACTCGACGCTCGAGGGCCTGGAGCTCGCCACGCTCGGGTCGCAGGCGTTCGGCGGCACCGCCCTCGTCTGGATCGGGGCGGTGGTGGCCTACCTGCTGCTGAGCGGGGTCTCGTCCTGGCTGTCGGGCCGCCGCCGATCGGCCGAGGCATCCGGCGCGTCGCCGACCCAGCTGGCCACGCTCGTCGCGGTGGGCATCGGCCTGCACAACATGGGGGAGGGCGTGGCGATCGGGTCCGCCTACTCGTCGGGCGCGCTCGCGCTGGGCGCCTTCCTCGTCGTCGGCTTCGCGATCCACAACACCACCGAGGGGCTCGCGATCGTCGCGCCGATCGCGCACACCAAGCCGTCGCTGGGCCGGCTCGCGCTGCTCGGGCTGCTCGCGGGCGGACCGGCCGTGCTGGGCGCCTGGATCGGCGCTGCGGCGTTCAACACGAGCGTCGCCGCGTTCCTGTTCGGGTTCGGCGCCGGGGCTATCGTGCAGGTCATCGTCCAGCTCGCACCCACCATCCGCGACGGCGAGGGCCGGACCCTGCACCCGCCGGCGGTGGCGGGTCTGCTCGCGGGAATGGGCATCATGTTCGTCACCGGCCTGCTCGTGGCCGGCTGATCTGTCCAGGGCGCGGGTCGACCCGAGGAGCGTGCGCTGATGTCCGTCGGACCCCATCGTGTCTCGCACACCGGCTCCTCGGAGGCGGTGGAGGACTACGTCAAGGCGATCTACTCGATCGCGACGGCGGGCGACGGCGCGGCCGTCGGGACGAACGACCTCGCCGACCGGCTGGGCGTGACCGCGGCCTCGGTGTCGGCGATGTTCCGCAAGCTCACCGAGCTCGGGCTGGCCGACCACATGCCGTACAAGGGCGTGCGCCTGACGGCCGAGGGTGAGCGCCTGGCGCTCGAGGTCCTCCGCCACCACCGGCTGCTCGAGCTCTACCTCGCCGAGCACCTCGGCGTTCCGTGGGACCGCGTCCACGAGGAGGCCGACGCCCTCGAGCACGTGATCTCCGCCGACCTCGAGGCGCGGATCGCGGCGAAGCTCGGGCATCCCACGCACGATCCGCACGGGGCTCCGATCCCGTCGGCGGAGCTGCTGCTGAGCGCGGACGACACGCAGTCCCTCGCAGCGCTGGCCCCGGGCACCCGCGGGACGTTCGCCCGCATCGCCGGGGGCGACCCGGAGATGCTGCGCTACCTCGACGCCCAGGGCATCCGCCTCGGCGACACCGTCCAGGTGATGGACCGCCAGCCGTTCGGCGGCCCGGCGACCGTGTCGATCGGGGTCAGCATCCACACCATCGGCGGCGGGCTCGCGGACGCGATGCGCGTGAGCCTCGAGTAGGACGGGAGCCGTCCCGGGCGGGACGGCGGGACGGGCTACTGCAGCGTCTCGGGCCAGCCCGGGTCCATCTCGTACTCCTCCTCGCCGAGGCTGAGGACGATCGGGTCCTCGTCGCGCGCGGTGAGCGAGAGCGGCGCCTCGACGTCGTTGGTCGCGAACGTGACGAGGGCCACCGCACCGGGCCCGAGGGCGCGGGCCAGGCCGCGGACCGCGAACCCGTAGTGCTCGACGCCGCCGAGCGGCGCGGCGATCTGGCCCTCGTCGGCCTTGACCTCGAAAGGCGGGAGCTGGCGCACGTCGTACATCTCCAGCGGCTCGGCGTCGAGCGTGATCGCGTGGGGGAGGTGGACCGTCCGCCCGTGGGCGACGACCTCGATCGGCTGCAGGCGGGCGCAGTCGATCAGGTGCGGCGGGTCCTCGGCGTGGTCGGCGGGAAGCAGCGTGAGCGCGCGCACGGCCCCCGAGCGGTGCAGGAACTCGCGCAGCGTGACCACCACGGTGTCGAGCGGGCCGACCGTCGTGACGACGTCGATGACCTCGACCTCGACATCGTCCTCGAGGTCGGAGGGCCCATCGGGTAAGGACGACGACGGACCCCCGAGGCCGAGCGGGTCCTGGGGGTCGAGATCATCGTCGGCGGACATGCGCGCACGGTAGCGTGCGGCGCGCGATGGAGGGCGACGCGCCACACGAGGTTGAGGTTCCCCGCCGGAGTGCCGATCATCGGAAGGTGTTGGAGACGACCGCCAGCGACGCGATCCCCGAGCGCGACGCGTTCGCCCGGCTGCGCGACCTCGTCGCGACGCTTCCGGACGAGGTGCAGCGGGTCGCTGCGCTCGCCGCCGTCGCCGATGCCCAGGACGCGACCCGGCGCGCCGAGGAGGAGCTGCAGGAGATGCTCCACGTGGCCTCCCACGACCTCACGGAGCCGCTGCGGATGGTCACGAGCTACCTCAAGCTGCTCGAGCGGCGGGCCGGGCCGGCACTCGACGAGCGTGCGCGCGAGTTCGTCTTCTACGCCGTCGACGGCGCCGACCGCATGAAGGCGCAGCTCGACGACCTGCTGCACTACTCGCGCGTGGGGCACGGGGTCGCCGCGCCGACGGTCGTCTACCTCGACACGCTCGTCGTCGAGGTCCTTCGCGACCTCGGCCCCGCGATCGCCGACGCCGGCGCGATCGTCGAGGTCGACGGGCATCTCCCGGCCGTGGTGGGGGACCGCCAGCAGCTCGGTCAGCTGCTGCAGAACCTCGTCGGGAACGCGGTCAAGTTCCGCCGTCCCGAGCGCGGGAACACCGTGCGCCTGGCCGCGACCCGGATGGCGGACACCGAGGCGTGGGAGCTGACCGTCAGCGACGACGGCATCGGCATCGACACCGCGCAGGCCGCCCGGATCTGGCGGGTCTTCCAGCGCCTGCACAGCCGCGAGCAGTACGCGGGCAACGGCATCGGCCTGGCGCTGTGCCGCCGGATCGCCGAGCGGCACGGCGGCCGCATCTGGGTCACGCCAGCCGACGGCGGCGGGTCCGTGTTCCATGTCTGCCTGCACGACGACCCCGTCGCCGCGGGCGTGCTCAGCGTGCAGGAGCGCCGCTGAGCCGCGCCCGGCGCCGACGCGTGTGCGGCGGTCAGGCCACCGGGCCGGACTGCGAGGTCCCGTCGGCCTCCCACAGGTTCAGCCGTCCCGCGCCGTCCGGGTATTCGCCCATCGCCGCCTTGAAGCGCCCGTCCGCGCCGTAGAGCTCGAGCGTCGCCGGCTCGCCGTCGATCCCGCCGCGCTGGCCGAGCCGCGTGCGCAGGGTGCGGTCCGGGTCCAGCAGCTCGACGCCGGTCCCGCCGTCCGGCCATGTCCCGAGTCCGGCGCGGTAGTGCCCGTCGCGGTCCCAGAACTCGACCGACGACTCGCGGTCGGGGGCCGGGCCCTGCGCCAGCGCGGCCCGCAGGTGGCCGGCCGCGTCCCACACGCTCACGCCCGCCGGGCGACCGGGCCCCTCGCCGAGGCTGACGCGCTGGTTGCGCTGCGAGTCGTAGAGGTCGACGGAGGCGCTGCCGTCGAGCCACGACCCGATGGCGACCCGCGAGGTGCCGTGCTCGTCGGCGAGGCGCAGGGACGACGAGCCGCCCGGATGCACGCTGAGCGCGGCGCGGACCAGGCCCTGGTCGTCCGCGAGGTCCAGCGACAGCGTGCCGTCGGGGCTGAGGCCCAGGCGCGCGCGGACGCGGCCCGCGTCGTCGACGATCTCGAAGGCTGAGGCTTGCTGGTCGTCCATACGGCTTGTACGTCCCGCCGGCCCGACGGGACGATCCGGCGGCTCGCTCAGAGGGCGAAGCGGGCCGTGCGCAGCCAGCCGGCCACGATGGTCGCCCACTGCTCGCCACGGTCTTCGAGCGCGGCGATCACGATGCTGCGGTCGTAGTCGACGCGGTGCAGCGTGACCGTCCCGTCGTCCGCGATGCGCGCGTAGGCCGCGCGCGGGTCGCCGTCGAACGGCAGCCCGACGCTGCCCGGGTTCACGAGCTCGACGCCCTCGGGGCCGCGGCGCCGCAGCTGCACGTGCGTGTGGCCGAAGACCACCCGCGCCACCCCGGCGTCCAGCGTCCCCAGGCGCTCGCGGTCCTCGGGCTCGGGGTTCGGGCCGAACGAGGCCATGTCCGAGTGGGGCGAGGCGTGGCAGAACAGGGTGTCGCCGATCCGGGCCGTCGGTGGAAGGCCGCTCAGCCGCGCTGTCACGTCGCTGTCCAGCGCCGCCTGCTGGGCCTCGGTGGCCGGGCCGACGAGCGGCCCGGGCGGCGCATCGTGGCGGTCGCCGCCGAGCCACCGCTCGTGGTTCCCGGCGATCCAGGTGGCGTCCGGCAGCGCCTCCAGGCGACGCACGGTCTCCCGCGGCCAGGCGCCGAACCCGGCGTAGTCGCCGCCCAGCAGATAGCGGTCCGCGCCGGCTGCCTGCGCGTCCTCGAGGACGGCGTCGAGCGCCGGAATGTTGCCGTGCAGGTCGTAGAGGACGGCGAGCATGGTGTAGGGATACCCGAGATGGCCGACGCAGCGCACCTCGCGGTACACGGACCGACGCTCACCCTTCGCCTGCCGACCGAGGACGACGCCCCCGCGCTGCTGCGCCTGGCGGGCGACCCCGAGGTGACGCGCTGGTTCTCCTGGGGTCCGTACCGCACGCTCGACGAGCCGCTCGGCTACATCGAGCGCCAGGCGGACCGGCGCGAGGACGGCGTGCAGCTCGACCTGCTGGTCGACCACCACGAGGCCGGACCCGTCGGCGTGATCGGCCTCAGCGAGCTGAGCGCCCGGGACCGGCGCGCGATGGTCGGCACCTGGCTGGGACGGGACTGGTGGGGGACGGGCGTCAACGCCGAGGCCAAGGCGCTGATCTTCCACCTCGCGTTCGGCTGGTGCGGTCTGGTGCGCGTCGGCGCCTACTCGGACGTCGCGAACGCCCGCTCACGGACCGCGCTGTCCAAGGTCGGCCTCGTGCACGAGGGGATCCTGCGGGGCTGGCACCGGCACGCCGAGGTCCAGAAGGACGTCAACGTGCACGGGCTGCTGCGGGCCGACTGGCGCGAGTCGCGGCTGTACGACGTCCCGGTCCGCGTCGAGGGTGCGGTGCCGGAGGCGTTCGTCGTCGGCTGAGGATCAGGCCGGGGTCTGCTCCGGCTGCGGGACGCGGGTCCAGATGTTGTTGCACTCCGCGCAGACCTCCTCGGGGATCAGGCCGAGGCGCATCAGGACTGCGAACATCTTGCAGCCCACGCAGAGGGCGAAGACCGACTCGAGGGTGGCAAAGACCACCATCATCACGAGGATCACGTCGGCCGCCGTGTTCCAGCCGAAGCCGACCGCGAAGATCGCGCCGAGCGTCGTGCAGACCGCCCCGATCGCCTGAGCGAACCGCTTCGGCGGGCCTGCGACCTGCTTCTTCTCGCCCAGGCGCGGCGCGATGACGTCCATCGCGAGGCGGCCGAGCGGGCTCAGCGTCGGCCCGGTCAGGGCGCGCGCGATGAAGCCGTAAGCGAGCGGGATGAGCAGCCACCGCCAGCCCGTGGCCAGGGCCAGGAGCGCGGTGAGCGCCACGACACCGGCGACGACGCGTGCCGCCTTCTCGTTGACGGGATTCGGAAAGCTGAAGAGATCGTTCATCGGGCCGTGCTCCGCGAGGGGGTTTCGGACTGCCCAGACTACCACCCGGGACCTATTTCCTATAAAACCTATGGGGAATGAGATATAACTCCGGGACGCGGCAACGGACGGGGCGTCTGGACGGAGTATAAATCCAAATCCCCATCCGTTTTGTACGCTTTTGCCCGTACGGGTTGGGAGCCCGGCGATTACATGCGATTCAGGAGGCAGGTCAAGACATGGCAGGGAGAACGAGGATGAGGCGCCGGTTCGGCGTACTCACCGCGGTGGCCGCGGGCATAGCGCTCAGCGCCACGTCGCTGGGCGGCAGCGCCGCGCTGGCGCAGAGCGATCCGAGCGGGCTGGGCGATCTGCCCATCAACCCGGAGTGGCTCGTCAACACGCTGAGCCGGGCGACGACGACGACGTCGGTCAAGAACAACACGTCGCCGGAGTCGATCGCGAACCGCGACAGGGCCAAGGCGGAGTGGAACGCGGCGCAGGCGGCGTTCAAGGCGAAGAAGGGCAAGCAGCCCGATCCGCGCGCCAAGCCGGAGTACTCGGTGGTCTGGTCCTCGAAGAACAACATCGCCGACGTGCACGCCGACGTCATCTCGAAGTTCGTGCAGGCCTCCACGGTGAACCCGCAGGGGCTCGCGGACCTGCTGAACCCGCAGTTCCTGCCCGGCCTGGACGGCTTCCAGGTCATCGACCAGCGCAAGCTGAACATCGACGGCACGCCGAACATCGAGTACGGCAAGGTCGTCAACCTCGTGCAGCTGCCGCTCCCCTGGGGCATCGAGAACGAGGCGCACCACATGCAGTACCAGTGGGAGGACGGCGACCTGATCTACGCCGGCTCGCTGTTCCTCGGCACCACGTTCGTCCTCGATCCGGCGGACGTCCCGAACCTCACGCTGAAGAACATCATCGCCCCGACGGAGTACCCGCAGGGCACGATCGCCGACGCGTACGAGAAGAACGCCGACGGCCGGTTCGTGCTGACGCTGATGGGTGGTCCGCTCGCGAACTTCGGTGGTTCGCCGGGTGCCCTTGCGACGTTCAAGCCGGACGCCAAGAAGGGCGCGGTCCTCGAGTCCGTCGTCCAGGCCGGCAACATCGGCGGCGTCCTGACGGGCAACGAGGGCGGCATCAAGGAGCCGTGCTCCGTCCGCGAGGGTCGCCCGCTGGGCACCTGCGCGAACCCGCACGGCATCGAGTTCCGCCCCGACCTGGGCGTCGGCTTCACCTCCGACTACGCCGAGCCGCGCGAGATCGTGCTCGACCCGGTCAAGACGATCGACAAGTACGCGTTCCGCCCGACGGTGCGCTCGTGGGACATCACCAACAGCTCCAAGCCGAAGCTCCAGGGCGTGGCGCACGTCCCGAACGGCCCGCTCGAGCCCGCCCAGCGCGCGCATGAGCAGTACGGGATGATGGAGGCCGCGAAGACGTGGCCCGACGCCGCCAAGAAGTACAACGGCATCGACTCCAAGGGCGTCTTCACCGGCTCCATGTGCGGCGGCGGCGTCTTCTTCGTCCCCGACATGACGAAGATGAAGGGCGACTTCTCCGACCAGATCCACCAGGTCTGGAACGACGGCCTGTCGCAGATCCTGCTGACCGGCCAGGCCGGCAAGTTCGCCGACGAGCCGGGTGGCTGCGCCGGCGGTGCGTGGCACCAGGTCGCGCCGAACAACAAGTTGTTCTTCCGGGCGGTCCAGGGCCGCAACGCCGGCGGGGACAACTACTTCGACCAGGGTCAGAAGAAGATGATCTACGACCTGGACATCTCGCCGCTGACGAAGTCCGCGCAGGACGGGAAGATCACGTGCGACATCTCGCGCGGGATCGACACGAACGGCGACGGCAAGAAGGACCTGACGGGCATCCAGCTGTTCAACAAGCTGGCCAAGGGCGAGAAGGTCGCCGACTGCCCGTTCCTGGTGGACACGCTCGAGGTGCACGACATCACCTCCGGCGGCCCGCACTGGGCGGCGCTGGACAACCACTCGTTCGACCAGAACGGCGTGCCGTGGCGTCTGTCCTTCTCGAACTACTTCGTGTCCCGCACCGGAGTGGACGGCGATCACCGCTTCTACGACGTGGACGTCACGCCGGAGGGCAAGCTCTCCTACGACGACGACTTCCGCGATGAGAAGACCGGTGCGCTCGGCGTGAACTTCAACCGCCGCAACTGGCCCGGGAGCCCGGACGTCGGGTTCTACAAGCCGCACTCGATGGTCTGGGTGTGCCCGCCCGGCATCTGCGCCGACAGCGAGCCGCGGGCGATCCGCAGCGCCAAGGCGACGGCGAGCAGCGCGAGCACGAAGTCGTGCAAGGGCGCCCGCCGGTTCACGGTGACGTCGGACACGTTCCCGAAGGCCACGAAGATCAAGAAGGTCACGTTCACGCTGGCCGGCAAGGTGCTGAAGGCGAAGAAGGCCAAGAACGGTCGCTTCCAGTCCACGGTCGACCTGCGCGGCTCGAAGAAGACCGCGGTGAAGCTCGTGCTCAAGTTCACGACGACCAAGGGCAAGACCATCACCAAGACCCGCACGTACCACCCGTGCACGGCGGCCAAGAAGGCCGCCACGACGAAGAAGTCGTAGTCCCGTAGTGCTCCGTCGCACCCTCGCGGTTGCGGCCGTCGTGCTCGGCGCCCTGTGCGCCGGGCCGGCGGCCGCGGTCGCGCATCCGCTGCTGCTGCAGACGGCTCCCGCCGCGGAGCTCGTCGCTCCGCGGTCCCCGGGGGCCATCCGCCTGCAGCTGAGCGAGCCCGTGGTGGCTCGAGGGTCGCGCATGGAGGTGACCGGTCCCCGTGGCGTGAAGATCGCCACGGGTCCGGTTGTCCGCTCCGACGACGACAAGGGCCTCTCGGTCAAGCCGAAGCGCCCGCTCAGGTCGGCGGTCTATCGCGTCCGCTGGACGGCCTACGGCGACGACGGCCACCTCGTCCGCGGCGACTTCTCCTTCGGTGTCGCCGGCAAGAACGGCGTTCCCCCGGCCGGCGCCGAGCGCCTCGGCGGGATCGGCGCGAGCGGCCTCGGCGGCGAGCAGACCGACCAGGACGGCTTCGTCGGCACCCTTGCCCGCTGGCTCGGCATCGCTGCCGCCTCGTTCCTCTTCGGCGCCGTCGCGCTGCTCGTCGCCTTGCGACGCCGCGACCGCGCCCCGGCGGCCGACGCCGCCGAGCCGTCGACCGTCGACGCGGCCGCCGGCCAGTTGCGGCCGCTGCTGCCCCTCACCTTCCTGCTGGCCGCCGTCGCCGCCAGCGAGTCGATCATCGCCCGCATCGTCAACACCGCCGACGGCAGCGTCGACATCGGGCTGCTG
The DNA here is from genome assembly GCF_040581415.1 of Paraconexibacter sp. AEG42_29. Taxonomy (NCBI): domain Bacteria; kingdom Bacillati; phylum Actinomycetota; class Thermoleophilia; order Solirubrobacterales; family Paraconexibacteraceae; genus Paraconexibacter; species Paraconexibacter sp. AEG42_29. The sequence continues at coordinate 1,732,535 of NZ_CP114014.1, forward strand.
ACCTCCGGCGCGACCGGGCTCGCCGAGTCCGCGCGCGGTCTGGTCATCGTCCTCGCCGCGGTCGCGCTGGTGCTCGTCTCACGGCGCGGGCGCGAGAAGCACCCCGACGCGGCCGCCACCGACGACGATGACGCCCGGCCGGTCGACGACGGGCGCCGCGACCGGATCTACGGCGTCGCGGGCGTCGCGCTGCTGCTCACCTACGCCTACTCGGGCCACGCGCTCGCCGGCGTCGGGGCGTTCGGGCTCGTCGCCCAGGGCTTCCACGTCATCGCCGCCGGGCTCTGGCTCGGCGGACTGCTCGCGGTGCTGGCCGCCACCCGGGACGGTGCGCTGCGGCCGCTGGCCGGCGCGCGCGCGTTCGCCCCGCTCGCCGCCGGCGGGCTCGGCCTCGCGATCGTGACCGGCGTGATCGCGGCAGTCCGCGAGGTCGATCGCTGGTCGCTGCTGCGGTGGTCGGACTACGGCCGCGTCGTCATCGTCAAGAGCGTGCTGGTCGGGCTGGTGACGCTCGCCGGCGCGTGGGCCGCGTGGCGCTCGCGGCGGCCCGACAGCCCCGGCCCCGCGGTCCGCGGCCTGAAGTTCGAGGCGGTCGGCGTGCTGGCGGTCGTGGCGCTGGCCGCGACGCTGGCCGGGCTCGCGCAGGGACGCGGCCGCCCGCTGCCGGCGCAGTCCGGCGTGCTCGCGCCCGGCCCGGCGTTCGCGACGGCGCTCCTGGGGACCGGCAGCGGCAAGGTCACGCTGACCCCGGGCCGCAAGGGGCCCAGCCGGTTCGTCGTCAGCCTCGACGGTGCGAAGAGCGCGCCCGCACGTGTCTCGGTGCGGCTCGCGTGCGCCTGCGCGCCCGGCAAGGACATCCGCGCCGACCTCACCCGCAGCGCGGGGACGACGTGGAAGGCGGACGTCGACCTTCCGGCCGAGGGCCAGTGGTTCGCGTACCTGACGGTCGACAAGGACACCTCGGCGTCGCCGGTGTCGCTCGCCGTCGGCCTGCCGCGGACAGACGGCTCCACGCCGAGGGACCTGCTCGTCGTCGCGGACCTCAGCGGCACCGGCGCGGCGCGGTGCCGGTCGCACCTGCTCGGCCTGCAGCTCGCGGTGGCGCGCATCAACGCGGAGGGCGGGGTCGACGGCGGGCACAAGCTGCAGCCGCTGGTCATCGACGACGGCGGTGACCGGGCCACCTCGACCCGCCTCACGACCGCAGCGTTCAGGGATAGTTCCCCGGTGGCGCTGGCGGGCGCCTGCGGTGACGGCGCGGACGGCGCGGTGGCCGCAGCGACCAAGGGCGGCATCCCCGTCCTGGCCGGCGACCCCGGCACCTCGCCGACGACCACGCCCGGCGTCTTCCGTGTGGCCGCCGATCCCTTCGCGCAGGGCTACGGGCTCGTCCAGTACGTGGGCCTGCGGGTCGTCCCGATCAGCGCCCCGGGGGTGCGCCGCGTGGAGGTCGTCGCCGGCGACGACGCGATCGGCCGCCGGTTCGTCGCGGGCGTCAAGGCCCAGGCGGCCACCGCCGGCGTCACGGTCGAGGTCCTGCCCGCCGGGTCGCTGGCGAAGCGCTCGACCGCGGAGCTGAAGGCGCTCCTGGACCGCGAGCGCGTCGCCGCGCTGTTGTTCGACGGCCCGCGGGGCGGCGGCCCCGACGCCGACGCGCTCATCCGCCTCGGCCGCGGCAAGTACGACTTCCCGCCCGCGCCGATCCTGGTGTCCGAGCGGGTGCTGAGCGAGGGGTTCGTCGTCCGCGCCGGCACGCTCGGCCGCATCGGGGTCATCCAGGGCGCGAGCGAGGTCTCGACGCAGACCGCAGACGCCGTCGCCTACTCGCGGGCGATCCGCACGCTGCACGTCGGCGAGACCCCCACGTTCGACGGGATCCGCGGGTACGTGACCGGGCTGGCGCTGCGATCGGTCGTGGAGGACGACCAGCCGCTCGACGCCGGGAACCTGGAGCGCAAGTTGGTGTCGCCGTCGGTCTTCACCGACGCGCTGCTCGCGCCCTGGAGCCCGAAGGCCACCGGACGCGGCACGCTCGCCGTGATCGTCGTGTCGCCGCAGTTCCTGGCGTCGGGGATCACGCCCGTGGCGCAGGGCGGCCAGCGGTTCGACGGGACGTACTTCCCCGACGGCGCATGGATCAACGCGAGCGTGACCGCCTACGGGCCGGGGGCGCCGGTCCCCAGCCAGAACCCGACGGCGCCGGTACCCCCGCAGACCCCGCCGGCGGCACCGGCGGCACCCGGCACTCCCTGAACGCGGCGCGCAGCCTTCCGTGCAGGCGCGCGGGAGGCCGCCGAATACCCTGGACGGTCCCGTGTCCGTCGTCGGTCGCAGCCTCCGAGCGCTCGCGCGCAGCTGGCAACAGCGCTCTGTCCAGATCGCCTCGCTGGGCGCGCTCGCGCTCGTCCTCGCGTTCTCGGCGGTGGTGCCCTTCGAGCGCAGCCCGGAGCGCTCGGCCCGGGCGGAGCGCGCCCCGCAGCGGACGCTCAGCGAACCGCCCGCCCGGCGCATCGTCGGCCCCGAGAAGCTGCCCGCGCCGAGCCCGGCCGACGCGGAGACGACCGCCGTCCTCGCCGTGGGCAAGGCGGTCGGGCCGATCCGCCACGGCGGCGGCGCGCGGCACATGGTCGCCCTCACCTTCGACGACGGGCCCGGCCCGTTCACCGGGCCGCTGCTGGCGGTCCTGCGGCGGACCAACACCCCGGCGACCTTCTTCCAGGTCGGCCGCAACCTCGACGAGAACCCGCTGCCTGCCCGGGCCACCACGCTCCTGGACGAGGTCGAGCTCGCGGATCACACGTACACGCACAACTCGCTGGTGACGATGGACTTCGGCAAGCAGCAGGACGAGATCGTCTCGAGCGCCGCGACGATGCAGGCCCACGGCGAGGCCGCGCCGCGCCTGTTCCGGCCGCCGTACGGGGCGTACAACCAGGACACGCTGCGGCTCATGAACGAGCGCGGGATGGCGATGATCCTGTGGTCCGTCGACAGCGAGGACTACACGCGGCCCGGGGTCGACCGGATCGTCGACAACGTCATGAAGGCGGTGAAGCCCGGCTCGATCATCCTCATGCACGACGGGGGCGGCGAGCGCAGCCAGACCGTCGCGGCCGTCGCCAAGATCATCAAGCGCCTGCGGGGGCGCGGCTACGGCCTCGTGACGGTGCCGGAGCTGCTCCTGAAGGACCCGCCGCAGAAGGCGGACCAAGAGGTGGCCGTGGTCCCGCCCGGTGCCGGCGAGGGCGCGGGCTGACGAGGACGGGGCGGGCGGGTCCGTCCTTCGCGCAGAAGGGGCCGTTGCGGTCGGGGTGTTGGCGCCGAGGGCCTGGTGGTCGGGGGTCGGTGGCGCTGGCGCCGAGGACCTGGTGCTCGCGTGCTGGTGGCGCTGACGCCGAGGACCGCCCCGGTCGCGGCGGCTGTGGGAACTGCGGGCTGCAGACGGTGGTATGCGCTGGGCGGTCGCGGCGGCCTGGGTGCGGGGCTGTGGGCGGGGTGGCCGGCTGTGCGAACCGCGGAGATCGGGGACCTTGTCCCTCAGCGCATGCCATGCATGCTTCAGCGCGCAAGGTCGACTCCGCACCCGCGACATCGGGGTCCTCGGAGGATGTGACGGGGCTTGCCCCCTAAACCCTCCACGCGTCCTGGCCACGTCTGGGCGGCAGTGCGTCCTCGGAGGATTCGGCGGGGCATGCCCCCCAAACCCTCCACGCGTGGTACGACGCCCAGCCTAGGAGCTCCGCTCCCGCTTGGCTGCCACCGCGGCCCGCCCGCGGAGCCACGGCACACGCCGTCGCCAAAGCCGGTCGCGACGTCGTTGAGGCTGTTTCGCGTCCTACGAGAGTGCTTGCTTCTTCGCGGCAACCGGAACATCTGATTGCCCCGAGGCAGCGGGCGCGCTCAGGCGTTCCGGCTGTCCCAGGAGAAGCCGCGGATGGCGAAGAAGACGCCCGCGGCCGCCCACAGCCCGATCACGCCGAGGCCACCCGCGTTGTCCCCCAGCGAACGGCCCGTGACCATCGCGCCCGAGAGCCCGTCGATGATGTGGGTCAGCGGGAGGGCCCGGGCGATGTCGCGCAGGAACGCGGGGGCGTCCTCCGCGTCGTAGAAGACCCCGGAGATGAAGATCACCGGCAGGAAGACGAAGTTCACGAACGCCGGTGCGGCGTCGAAGTTCGGGATGACGTGCGAGTAGGCGACGCCGAGCGCGGCCAGGCACGCGACCCCGGCCGCCACGTAGACGACGAGCTCGAGGTAGTCCTTGGGCCAGTCGACCCCGAAGAACAGCTTGCCGGCCACGACCACGATCGCGACCTGGATCGCCGCGTTCGTCACGGCGTGCGCCGCGATCGCGCCGAGGTAGCTGCCCGAGGGCAGCGGCGTCCCGCGCATCCGCTTCAGCACGCCCTGCTCGCGCAGGAAGGTCAGGTTCATGGCCAGGGCGCTGAACGTCGTCGACATGACGGACATCCCCGCGATGCCGGGCACGATGACGTCGAGGTCGTCCTGGTTGCCGCTGAGGATCGCGCCGAACAGGCCGAGGAACAGCAGCGGCAGGAAGAAGTTGAAGAAGGCGGCGGTCGGGTTGCGCCAGAACATGCGGCGCTCGAGGCGGTACTGGCGCCAGGTCAGGGCGAGCGCGTCAGACATTGGCGGCCTCGGTGCGGACGGGTGGCTGGTCGGCCGGGCCCGAGTCGTCCGCGGCGGTGAGCTCGAGGTAGACGTCCTCGAGCGACGGCCGGACGACGGTGAGGTCCGTGACCGCGCCGCCGCGCGCGAGGGCCTCGCCCGTGAGCTCGTGGACGAGCGCCGTGGGGTCCGCCACCTCGCGGGTCTGGGCCTCGCCGCTGCCGTCGCGCCAGCTGACCCGGACGCGGGTGGCCGAGCCGACGCCGAGCTCCGACGGGGTGCCGATCGCCAGGATGCGGCCGTCCTTGATGATCGCGACGCGGTCGGCCAGCGCCTGCGCCTCGTCGAGGTAGTGCGTCGTGAGCAGGACGGTCTTGCCGAGGTCCCGCAGCGAGCGGATCGTGTCCCACGCCTGCCGCCGGGCCGCCGGGTCGAAGCCGGTGGTCGGCTCGTCCAGGAAGATCAGCTCGGGGTCGCCGATCAGGGCGAGGGCGAAGTCCAGGCGCCGCGCCTGACCACCGGAGAGCTTGCGGACGTAGGTGTCGCGCTTCTCCTGCAGGCCGGCCAGCGCGATGACCTCGTCCACGTCGCGGGGGTTCGGGTACATCGCCGCCCAGTGCGCGACGGCCTCGCGGGCGGTCACGAACCGGTACATCCCACTGCTCTGGAGCACGATGCCGACCCGCTCGCGCAGGGCGCGGGGGCGCTCGCCGGGGTCCATGCCCAGGACGCTCACGGTGCCGGAGGTCCGCTCGCGATAGCCCTCGAGGATCTCGACCGTCGTGGTCTTGCCGGCGCCGTTGGGGCCGAGCAGGCCGAAGACCTCGCCGCGCTCGACCGCGAAGTCGATACCGCGGACGGCCTCGTGTCCGGCGTACGACTTGTGCAGGTCAGAGACCTCGATGGCTCGGGGGACCGTGCTCACGACCGCCAATGATGGCAGTGTTCCCCCTGATGACGCCCGCGCGTATCGCCTGCATCGACGTCGGATCGAACACCACGCGTCTGCTGGTGGTCGAACGCGAGGACGGTCAGCTGACCGAGGTGGGTGGCCTGAAGGTCTTCACCTCGCTCGGTGCGGGCCGTGCCGCAGGGGAGCCGCTGCACGCCGAGCGGATCGCCGCGGTGGTCGAAGCCGTGGGGGAGCAGCTGGCGCACGCGGAGGCCCTGGGGGCCGGTTCGGTCGACCTGGTGGCGACCTCCGCCGTGCGCAGCGCACCCAACGGGGACGCCGTCGTCGCCGCGATCCAGGCGGCTCACGGCGTCGAGCTGCGGGTCCTCGACGGCGAGACCGAGGCGGCCTACGCGTTCGCCGGGGCGACGATCGGCCTGGCCGGCGTGGAGCCGGACACGCTGCTCGCGGTGGTCGACGTGGGTGGCGGCTCGACCGAGCTCGTCCTCGGGACCCTCGCGGGCGGCCCGTCGTGGTCGGTGTCGCTGCCGATCGGGTCCGCGCGGCTGCCGCAGTGCGCCAACCCGCCGTGCCCGGACGACCTGGCGTCCCTGCGGGCGCGTGTGCACGAGGCGTTCGCGGCGATCCAGCCGCCCGGCGTGCCGCTGCTGGCGCTGGCGGTCGGCGGCAGCGCGACGTCCGTCCGGCGGCTCGTGGGGGAGGAGCTGTCGGCGACATCGCTCGTCGCCGCGCTGGGCGTGCTCTGCAGCGGGACCGTCGCCGAGATCGCCGCGCAGCACCTGATGGAGGAACGGCGGGTCACGCTGCTGCCGGCGGGCCTGGTGCTGCTGGGCGCGGCCGCGGCGACGCTGGGCGCCCCGCTGCGGGTGGCGAGCGGCGGCCTCCGCGAGGGCGTGCTGCTCGCGGTCCGCTGACCTGAAGCGCCCGCGGGGGCGGCCGCTTGCCCCGCACGGAAAATGACGAGCGGTGGGCAGGCCGTCTGAAACACTGGGCCGACCATGGCCAAGGCACGTCCCGTCGAGGGTCTCCACGCCGACCTGCCGTTCGCCGAAGCCGCGGCGCTGACCGTCCAGGTCCGCGCCGCCGAGGTCTTCGCGCACGCGGACGGGGCGCTGGACACCGGCAACATCAAGCCCGTCCACGACATGCGCGTCGCCACCCGGCGCCTGCGCGCCGTGCTCGAGATCTACGCCGCGTGCTTCCCGGAGGCCGAGCTGAAGGGCGTCATCAAGGACGTCAAGGCGCTCGCAGACGCGCTCGGCGCGCGCCGCGACCCCGACGTCCAGCTCGAGGACCTCGCGGTGTTCGCGGCCGCCATGGACCCGGCCGACTCGCCGGGCATCGACCTCTTCGCCGAGCGGCTCCGCGAGCAGCAGGCCGTCGGCAACGCCGTCCTCGCCGCGGGCCTCCAGCAGGCCGCCGAGTGCGACCTCGCCGGCCGTCTGGACGCGCTGGTCGGCGCTGCACGAGCGGCGGCCGGAGCGGAGGCGGCAGCATGAAGGCCGCACGCGTCAAGGGCCTGAAGCCGCAGGACGGCCTCGCCGACTCGATCCAGCGGATTGTCGCGACCCGCCTGGGCGAGCTGTGCGCCTTCATGCCGGTGGCCGAGGACCCCGAGCGGGTCACCGAGCTGCACGACATGCGCATCGCCGCCAAGCGGCTGCGCTACGTCCTCGAGATCTCCGCGGACCTGTTCGGGCCGTACGCGGCGCCCGCGGTCCTGCGGACCAAGGAGCTGCAGAGCGTCCTTGGCGACATCCACGACTGCGACGTCACGCTGCCGCTGGTCGTCGAGCTGATCGAGCGCGCCCGGGCGGACGACGTGGCGGCGGTCGTGGCCGCGCAGCTGTCCGCGGCCGCGATCGACCTGGACCCGTCGGCCGTCGCGGACGCAGCGCCACACGCCTCGGCGCACCGCGGGCTGGCCTCGATGGCCGTCTACCTGCAGGCCCGCCGCGAGGTGCTGTTCGCCCGCTTCCTGGAGCTCTGGCTCGAGCTCGAGCGCGAGGGCTTCCGGGCCCGCCTGCTGTTCGCGATCGGCGAACGGCCGATCGCTCCCATCGAGCCCGCGACCCCGGTGGCCCCCGCCCCGGTGGCGCCGCCGTCCGAGCCCGACCCGGAGGCCGACCCGGTCCTGGACGGTGTGCTTTCACACGACAGCAACATGGACGGACCCGCGACGCCCCTACCCTCGAACGAGGTATGACTGACCAGAGCCTCGAGACCACCGTCGGCGACTCCGGTGGAGCGCCGCCCGATCTCGACGCTCCTGCGCTCTACGACAACCGCGAGCTCAGCTGGCTGGACTTCAACGACCGCGTCCTGCAGCTCGCCGAGGACCCCGGCGTCCCGCTCCTGGAGCGGCTGAAGTTCACGGCGATCTTCACGTCCAACCTGGACGAGTACTTCATGATCCGCGTGGCCGGCCTGCACGACCAGGTCGACGCCGGGCTCAACGACCGGGGCCGCGACGGCCGCCGCCCGACCGAGGCCATCGACGCGATCCGCGAGCGGGCGCTCGGGCTGCTCGCCCGCCAGGCGGCGTGCCTGGGCCACCTGCGGCCGGCGCTCGAGGAGCACGGGATCCGCATCGTCTCGGTGGACGACCTCGACGAGGCTCAGCGTGCCGACGTGCAGGCGCGCTTCCGCCGCCAGATCTTCCCGGTGCTCACGCCCCTGGCGGTCGGGCTCGGACGGCCGTTCCCGTACATCTCGAACCTGTCGCTGAGCCTTGCCGTCCTGGTCCGCGACCCCGTCACGCAGACGGTGCTGTTCGCCCGGGTCAAGGTCCCGAAGGAGATGCTCCCGCGGTTCGTGACCGTCGGCGATGCCAGCGGCGACGAGGCGACGTTCGTGCCGCTCGAGGAGGTCATCGCCGCGAACCTCGACGCGCTGTTCCCCGGGATGGAGATCCTGGAGCACGGCTACTTCCGGGTCACCCGCGACGCTGACTTCGAGGTCAGCGACGAGGCGGACGACCTGCTGCGCGCCGTCGAGGCCGAGCTGCGCCGCCGCCGCTTCGGCGAGGTCGTCCGCGTGGAGGTGGACGCCCGCATGCCGATCCCGCTCCGCGACGAGCTGACCGCCGCGCTCGGGGTCGAGGACCGCCAGGTCTACGTCGACGACGGGCTGCTGGACTGCAACGACCTCTGGCAGATCGTCAAGGTGCCGGGCTTCCCGGAGCTGCGCGACAAGCCGTTCGTCTCGGTGACGCAGCCGCGGCTGCAGGGGGAGGACGGCGCCCGCGGCGACATCTTCGCCGCCATGCGCCAGGGCGACGTGCTCGTCCACCACCCCTACGACAGCTTCTCCACGTCGGTCGAGCGCTTCGTGGAGCAGGCCGTCGCCGACCCGGACGTCCTGGCCATCAAGCAGACGGTGTACCGGACCAGCGACGACTCGCCGCTGGTGCCGGCGCTCGTCGCCGCGACCGAGCGCGGCAAGCAGGCCGTGGCCCTGGTCGAGCTGAAGGCCCGCTTCGACGAGCGCGCGAACATCACGTGGGCCCGCAAGCTGGAGGAGGCCGGCGTCCACGTCGTCTACGGCCACCCCGCGCTGAAGACCCACGCCAAGTGCGTGCTGGTCGTCCGCCGCGAGGGGGACGGGGTGCGCCACTACATCCACGTCGGCACGGGCAACTACCACGCGACGACCGCCCGGCTCTACACCGACTTCGGGCTCTTCACCTGCGACCCGCAGATCGCGGCCGACGTCGCGGACATGTTCAACTTCCTGACCGGGTTCGCGCGGCCGCGGCGCTACCGCAAGGTCCTCGTCGCCCCGGCGCACATGCGCGAAGGCATCCTGCGGGAGATCGAGCGCACCATCGCCGCGCACGAACGCGGCGAGCACGCGCGGATCGTCATGAAGATGAACGCGCTCGTGGACAAGCGCTGCATCCGCGGGCTCTACGAGGCGTCGATGGCCGGCGTCCAGGTCGACCTCAACATCCGCGGCGTCTGCTGCCTCGTGCCGGGCGTCCCTGGCGTCTCGGAGACGATCAACGTGACCTCGGTCGTCGGGCGCTTCCTCGAGCACTCGCGCATCTTCGCCTTCGAGCGCGGGGAGGACCGGACGGTCTACATCGGGTCGGCCGACATGATGCCGCGCAACCTCGACACCCGGGTCGAGCTGCTGACCCCGATCGAGGACCCGGCGCTGAAAGCCGACGTCATGGACGCCGTCGAGCGCTGCCTCGTCGACGACGTCAACCGCTGGACGCTCGGGTCGGACTCGACCTGGACGCGTGTCGCCCCGGACCCCGCGAACCCTGAGCCGCGCTCGGTGCACCGCGAGATGATGCTGGGCCATACGAGCCGGGCCGCGGAGACGCAGCAGGGCTGACGTCGCCGCCCCGGGCCAGGCCCGGAGCGCGGTAGGACATCCGTCCAGTTGGCGCGTCAGCGCGCTCTTGCGCCCGGGTCGGGACGCCGAAAAGCAACAGGACACCGGGAGGCGCAGGGCAGCCCGGACGTCCCACCCACCCCACTCGTTCGTCCGGCTCAGGAGGCACAGGCATGTCCCATTTCCGTCGTACCGCGCTTGTCAGCGCGACCGCTGCACTCATCTTCACGGCGGCTGCACCGTCGGCCATGGCGGCCGACAGCGCGGCCCCCGGCTCCGAGGCCGCGGCGACCGACGGCCTGCTGGGCCTGCCCGACCTGCCGATCGTCTCGACGCTTCCGATCGTCGGCGGCCTGCTCGGCGGCGGCACCACCGGCACCCCCGCTGCGGGCCTGCCCGCGCTGCCGACGCTGCCCGGCCTCGAGATCCTCAACACGGTGCTGCAGGCGGTTCCGGTGCTCGGGTCCGACCCGGCCGCCGCGCTGGGCACGCTGCCCTCGATCCCCGTCGCGTCCGACCTGCTCGCCGCCCTCACGGGTGCCGCGGGTGGCAGCGGCGGCGACCCGCTCTCGTCGCTCGTGTCGGCGCTGACCGGCCTGACGGGCGCGCTGCCCGCCGGCGGGCTGCCGACGGACACCGTCCCGCTCGGGTCGGCCCTCAAGCCCGCCACGGACCTGCTCCGCCAGGTCGCCGCCGTGGTCCCGGAGCCCACGTTCGCCGCCGCGCTGAAGAGCCTGGCCGACCAGATCGACGCTGTCGGCGACGCCGGCATCTCGCCGGAGCTGCTGACCGTCCTCGCCTCGACGCTTGGGTCGATCTCCCAGACCGACGGCGTCCCCGCCCCCGTCCAGGGCGCGGCCGGCGGCCTCGCTGCGGCCCTCTCGCCGGCAGCCAGCCAGACGACCACCCCGAAGCCGGGCACGACCACGCCGACCACGGGCACCACGAAGCCGGTCGTCACGACCACGACGACCACCAAGCCCGGAACGACGACGACCCCGGGCACGACCGGTGGCACGACCGCCGCGAAGCCCCCCGTCAAGCTCGGCCGCGTCAGCGTCAGCAGCGTGAAGATCGACCGCGCCAAGGGCACGCTCGCCGTGACCCTGAAGTGCCCCGCGACCGGCCCGGCCTGCCTGACGATCGTCACCGCCTACCGCGGCAGCGCGCTCGCCGGCTCGCTCCCGCTGACCTACATCGCCTCGGGCGGCTCGGTCACCAAGAAGCTGAAGCTGAACAGCGCATCCCGCAAGGCGCTGAAGGCGAAGACCACCAAGTTCAAGGTCGGCGCACTGCTCCAGGGTGGGAGCGTCGCGTCCAAGTCGCTGACGACGAAGGCCCCGGCCAAGAAGAAGGCCGCCCGCAAGGCCGCCAAGCGGTAGCCGTCCGGTGTGCGGCCGGCTCGTCCGGCCGCCGCTCCGATGTTGGCTGTGCCCGAGGGCGCGACTCAGGTCGCGCCCTTCGCGCATTCCGGCAGGCCGTACCGGGTCGCGAAGGCGGCGTTCTGCGAGGCGAGCGCGTCGATCTCCTGCGAGAGCGTGGAGATCCGCGTGTCGCTCTGGGCGACGAACGCGGCGGCGAGCTGCAGCGTGAGGTCCTGCTGGCGCCGGCGGTCGGCGAGCCAGGACTTCAGCCGGTCGCGGTCGTCGTCCGGCACCGTCAGCGTGTCGAGGCGGTTCAGGTACCGCTGGGCCGTGGCTGCCCGCCGGCGCACGAGCGCGGCGACGTCGCTGTAGACGGCGGCCGGGTCGTTCCCGCGCTGGGCGATGCCGATGCGCGCCGCGATGGCACCGTCGGCCAGCGCTGCCTGGCGACACACGGGGCCGGCATCGCGGAGGAACGCTGTGCGCAGCTTGTCGTCCTCGCCGCAGGCCGAGACGGCCAGCACGCAGCCGGCGAGGACCGCGAGCGCCCCGCGACGGGACGCCCGGGGAGGCGGTGCTACCAGCCGCCCTTCCAGACGGCGTTCTTGCCGCGGGCCTTGGCGGCCGCCTTGCGGGCGTCCTTGCGCTTCTCCAGGTGCCCCTGGAGCATCGACATCAGGAAGATGAAGAGGGGGAAGAACGCGATCAGGATGAAGCCGGCGTTCGTGACGACCTTGTCGTCCGCCTCGCCGATGGCGCCCTGGCCGGAGTTCTGGGCCATCGCCGTCGGCGCCGCGAGGGCGCAGAAGACGAGCAATGAGCAGGAAGTCAGGAGGAGTCGGCGCATCCCCGCAATCGTATAGAACGCATCAAGCATGAGCCTCCTCGAGTACGAGCGCCCGGATGCCCGGATCGCAGTCCTGCGACTGAACCGGCCGGAGGTGCGCAACGCGATGGACCGGGCGCTGCTCGCCGCGCTGGAGGAGAGGCTGGCCGAGCTGGCCGCGGACGAGGCGCTGGGGGTGCTCGTCATCTCGACCACGAACACCCGCGCGCTGTGTGCCGGGGCGGACGTGGGGGAGGCCCTCAGCGCGGAGGAGGGCGTGGAGCGGATGGAGGCGTTCGCGCGCTTCTACAGCGCGATCGAGGCGTTCCCGGCGGTGACGATCGCCGTCGCGACGGGCAACTGCGTGGGGGCCGGGGCCGAGCTCGTGGCCGGGTGCGACCTGCGGGTCGGCGCCGACAACCTGAAGCTCGCGTGGGCCGGTGCCCGACTCGGTGTCCCGGTCGGCCCCGCGCGGCTGCTGCCGCTGGTGGGGATGAGCGTCGCGAAGGACCTGGTCTTCACCGGGCGCGTGGTCGGAGCCGACGAGGCCCTCAGGCTGGCGCTTCTGCACCGCCTGACGCCCGAGGCCGAGGTCGAAGCCGCTGCGCTCGAGCTCGCGCAGGCCGTCGCGGCGAACAACGGCCCCGGCCTGCGTCACCTCAAGCGGCGCTTCCACGCCTACGCTGATCTGGCGGCCTGCGTGGACGACGAGAACGGCGAGCTGGTCGCGTTCCAGCGCGAGGGCGGCGGGCTCCCGCAGGGCGGCGGCCGGGGCTGAGGCGGCCGCGCGCGTCCCTCGTCGGGGCGAGCAAACTCCGCCGCAGGACCCATACGCGGGGCGCTTCGGAGCTGCGAGAGTGGTGCCATGAGCACCGTTCCGTCCGTCCCCGTCGCCTCGCCGCCGCGCACGCAGGACCGCATGTGGCACGACATGTTCCTGCCGGCGGACGTCGAGCACGTGCGCCCGATGGCCCGCGCGGCCGTCGCCAAGCACCTCGCGCCGCACGCGCGGGAGATCGGCCAGCGCGAGGAGTCGCGGGACTCGTTCCCATGGGAGGCGTTCAAGGGACTGGCGTCCGACGGCTGCTACGCCGTCCCGTTCCCGGCGCCGCACGGCGCGGGCCTGGACCACCCGATGCTCGCGACGTGCCTCGTCACCGAGGAGATCGCGTACGAGTCCTCGTCGATGGCCGGCGTCTACGACGGGCAGTGCATCCTCAACGGCAAGTGCCTGTCGTTCGCCCAGCCGCACGTGCAGGACAAGGTCCTGCCCGCGCTGATCAGCGGCGAGTCGGCGTTCTCGTTCGCCACGACCGAGCCCGACGCGTCCTCCGACCTGTCGCCGACCGCGCTGAAGACGGTCGCCACCCGCACCGACGACGGCTTCATCGTCAACGGCCGCAAGCGCTGGATCACGAACTCGATCGTCGCCGACTGGGTCTGCTGCCTGTGCCGCGACGGCGAGGAGCTCGCGATGACGATGCTGCTCATCGACATGAACGCCGACGGCGTCACGGTCGGCGAGCCGGACCTGAAGATGGGCCACCGCGGCCAGATCACCGCGGACATCGTGTTCGAGGACGTCTTCGTCCCGGCCGACCACGTGCTCGGCGAGGCCGGTCGCGGCCTCGGGGTCGCGCTGGCGACCCTGGCCGCGGGCCGCGTCGGCATCGGCGCCGCCGGCGTCGGCGTCGCGCAGGTGGCCCTCGACTTCGCCGTCGAGCGCCTGCGCACGCGCACGCTGTTCGGCAAGAAGCTCGGGGAGATGCAGCACTGGCAGTTCCGGCTCGCCGAGCACGCGACGAACCTCGAGGCCGCGCGGTCGATGTACCAGAAGGCCGCCGTGCGGATGGACCAGGGCGACCCCTCCGGCGAGCCGGTGGCGTCGATGGCCAAGGCGTTCGGGACGAAGCTCGCCAACGACGTCGCCCGCGACGCGATCCAGGTCCACGGGGGCTACGGCTTCGCTCGCCAGATCGCGGCGACGGGGGAGACGTTCCGCCTCGAGGAGATCTACCGCGACGCGAAGATCCTGGAGATCTTCGAGGGCGCGAACGAGGTCCTGCAGTGGGTGATCGCCCGGCACCTGATCGGGCGGGACGTGACGGGCTGAGGAGTGGTTTGGTGCCGGGGGTGGCGGGCGATCGGTCATGGCCCTCCGCGGCTGGGGCGCCGGAGCGCTTTCGGCAGGGGCTGCTGCCATTCGGCGCCGGACGCCGCTGCGCGCCACGACCGTCAGCCCACCACCCCCGGTGCGAGCTGGTGTTGCTCGTTCGGCGGTACGCAGGCGCCTTCGAGCCGCCGGCCGTGCGCCTGGCGGCAGGGTGCTTGGTCCTATGTGGCCCCATGTGAAGACATGGGGCCCAAGGTTCCTCGGCCCTAGGCCCGGGCCAGGCCGCGCGCGATGACCATGCGCTGGATCTGGTTCGTCCCCTCGAAGATCTGCATGACCTTCGCCTCGCGCATGTAGCGCTCGACCGGGAAGTCCTTCGTGTAGCCGTAGCCGCCCAGGACCTGGACCGCGTCGGTGGTGACCTTCATCGCGGCGTCGGTGGCGACGAGCTTGGCGATCGACGCCTGCTGGCCGAACGGCAGGCCGCGGTCGCGGCGCCGGGCCGCCTCGAGCATCGTCGCCCGCGCGGACACGACCGCGGCGGCCATGTCCGCCAGCAGGAAGCCGAGGCCCTGGTGCTCGATGATCGGCCGGCCGAACGTCTCGCGTTCCGCCGCGTAGGCGACCGACGCGTCCAGCGCCGCCTGCGCGACGCCGACAGCCACCGCGGCGATGCCGAGCCGCCCGGAGTCCAGCGCCTGCAGCGCGATGCCGAGGCCTGCGCCCTCCTCGCCGACCAGGCGGTCCGGCTCCAGCGCGACCGCGTCCCAGTCCAGCGTCGCGGTCGTCGAACCGGTCAGGCCCATCTTGTGCTCGGGCGGCTGCGCGACGAGGCCGTCGGCCTGTCCCGGGGTGAGGAAGCAGGAGATCCCGCGTGAGCGCTCGTCCGACGTGCGGGCGAACAGCGTGTAGAAGTCGGCCTCGCCGCCGTGGGTCACCCACGCCTTGCTGCCGCTGACGTGGTAGCCGCCGTCGTCCTGGCGGACGGCGCGGGCGCGCATCGCGCCCGGGTCCGATCCCGCGTCGGCCTCCGAGAGGCAGTAGCCACCGAGCGTCTCGCCGGCCAGCATGTCCGGCAGGAAGCGCTCCTGCTGCGCCGCCGTCCCGCGGAGGACCAGGGGGTAGCAGGACATCACGTGGACCGACATGCCGACGCCGACGCTCGCCCAGGCGCCGCCGATCTCCTCCAGCGCCTGCAGGTAGACCTCGTACGGCTGCCCGCCACCGCCGAGGTCCTCGGCGTACGGCATCGACAGGAAGCCGAGGCGGCCGAGTGTTCGGAAGACCTCGCGCGGGAACGCGGCGTCGGCTTCGGCCTGGGCGGCCTTCGGCGCGAGCTCGCGCTGGGCGACCTCACGCGCCAGCGCGACGATCTCCTCGGCGTCGGTGTTCGGCAACAGGCGCTCGGCGGGCATGGGCCGAAAGGTACCACGTCCAGTACTGCGGGACATCATCGAGTACTGTCTGGTGCGGCGAGCCGGCCAGTTGGGCGTACCGTCGTCGGTACCACGGTACTGGTAGGTTGCTCGGGTGGACTCCGGCCCGACCGCGACAGCGCGACACCAGGAGCTCCTCGACCAACTCGTCGAGCTGTTCCTGGCCGAGGGCTTCGCCACCTTCACGCTCGCCGACCTGACCGTCCGCCTGCGGTGCTCGAAGAGCACGCTCTACGCGCTCGGGCACAGCAAGGAGACCGTCACCGTCAACGTGCTCAAGCGGTTCTTTCAGACCGCGACGAGCCGCATCGAGGCGCGCGTCGCCGAGCCCGCCGCGCCCGGCGACCAGATCGCCGGCTACCTGCGCGCCGTCGCGGACGAGCTCCGCGTCGCGAGCCCGCGGTTCATGCAGGACGTCGCCGCGCACCCCGCGGCCCGCGCCGTCTACGAGAAGAACACCCGCATCGCCGCGCGGCGGGTCGACGAGCTGATTGCCGCCGGCGTCGCCCGAGGCGAGTTCCGCGCCGTCAACGGTGCCTTCGTCGCCGACGTCGTCGCCTCGGTCATGGTCCGCATCCAGAGCGGGGACGTCGAGCGTGCCGTCGGCCTGCACGACGCCGACGCCTACGACGAGCTCGCGCGGCTCGTCATCTCCGGGATCGTCCGATGACGCCCGGCCACCACCTTCAGACCGCAACAGACCCCAGGAGCCCGACCCCATGAGCACCACCTCCAGCGCCGTCATCTCCGGCGGCGCCTCCGGCCTCGGCGAGGCCACCGCCCGGCGCCTGTCCGCCGACGGCTGGCACGTCACGATCCTCGACCGCGACGGCGACCGGGCCCGGTCCCTCGCCGGTGAGCTGAACGGCGCCGCCATCGAGCTCGACGTCACCGATGCCGACGCCGTCGACGCCGCGGTCGCCGCGGTCGTCGCCGACGGCCACACCGTGCGCCTCGCCGTCTCCTGCGCCGGGATCGGCCCCCCGGAGCGCCTGCTCTCCAAGCGCGGCCCGCACAAGACCGAGAGCTTCGCCGCCATCCTGCACGTGAACCTGTTCGGCACGTTCAACGTCCTGCGCGCCGCAGCGGTCGCCATGGCCGAGAACGAGCCGGACGAGCACGGCCAGCGCGGCGTGATCGTGAACACCGCCTCGATCGCGGCCTACGACGGGCAGATCGGGCAGATCGCCTACGCGGCCTCCAAGGGCGGCATCGTCGGCATGACCCTGCCGGCGGCCCGCGACCTGGCCGACAAGTTCATCCGTGTCGTGACGATCGCTCCCGGCCTCTTCAAGACGCCGCTGCTGGCGTCGCTCCCGCAGGCCGCGCAGGACGCGCTGGGCGCCTCCGTCCCGAACCCGGCCCGCCTCGGCGACCCGGCCGAGTACGCGGCGCTCGTCGCGCACATCGAGTCCAACGTGATGCTCAACGGCGAGGTCATCCGCCTCGACGGCGCGCTGCGCATGGCCCCGCGCTGATCATGGCCGCCACCGAGCCGCTGGTCCTCCTCGAGGTCGACGACGCCGTCGCGACGCTGACCCTGAACCGGCCGGACGCGGGCAACGCGCTCGACCTGCCGCTGATGGTCGAGTTCCGCGAGCGCGCGCAGGACCTCGCCGAGCGCACCGATGTGCGGGTCGTCGTCCTGCGCGCCGCCGGCCGCATGTTCTGCGTGGGCGGCGACCTCGGCTGGATGGCCGAGCACGCCGACCGCCAGGCGGCGCTGCGCAGCCTCGCCGACGAGCTCCACGCCGGGCTGCTCATCCTGCGCGGCCTCGACGCGCCGATCGTGGCGGTCGTGCACTCGACTGCTGCGGGCGCCGGCCTCAGCCTGGCGGCGGGCTCCGACATCGCCATCGCCGTCGACACCGCGAAGTTCACCATGGCGTACACGAAGGTCGGGCTCAGCCCGGACGGGGGCAGCACGTGGCTGCTGCCGCGCCTGATCGGCACCCGCCGCGCGACGGAGCTGATGCTCATGAACCCGACGCTGACGGCCGCGCAGGCGGTCGAGGTCGGCCTCATCACGCGCGCCGTGCCGGCGGACGAGCTGGAAGGCGCCGTCGCCACGGTCGTCGACACGCTCCGGGACGCCTCGCTCGCCTCCAGCAGCGCGGTCAAGCGGCTGCTCGACGCATCCGCAACCTCGACGTTCGAGGACCAGATGCAGCTGGAGGCCGAGTCGATCGCCGGTCTGGCGGCAGGACCCGAAGGCCGTGAGGGCGTCGGCGCCTTCCTGGAGCGTCGCCCGGCGGATTTCCGCGGGGCTGCGGGCTGACCGCCTGACCGCCTGACCGCCTGACCGCGGCGGATCGGTCGTTCGGGTCGCGAAATACCTCCCCCGGGGTGGTGAACTCGCCCGAACGACCGATACCACCGGCCCCGTCGGACCTGGCAGGATCATCCGATGTCGACTCAGATTCCCACTCGTCCCAGCCTCGACGGCGAGCGCTACGACATCTCGGCCCGGTCCTTCTGGACCCAGGACTTCTGGAAGCGGCAGGAGGTCTTCGCCGAGTTCCGCCGCGACTGCCCGGTCTCCTACCACCGGCCCTACGAGTCGACGCTGCTGCCGCCCGACGAGGACACCCCCGGCTTCTGGTCGATCTGGAAGCACGAGGACATCAAGTACGTCTCGCGCAACGCGAAGCTGTTCGACTCCGGTCGCGGGATGCTGATGGAGGACTTCCCGGAGGTCGTGGCGCAGGCGTCGCAGTCGTTCCTCTGCATGGACGACCCCGAGCACGCGCAGCTCCGCGCGATCGTCTCGCAGGCGTTCACGCCGCGGCGCATGCGCAAGATCGAGGACTGGATCAAGGCCGAGGTCGTCGCCGCGGTCGACGACGTCATCGAGCTCGGCGAGGCCGACGTCTCCGAGGCGCTGGCCAAGCAGATCCCCGGCCGCATCTTCGCCGACTTCTTCGGCCTGCGCGACGAGAAGGACCGCAAGTACGTCATGGACGCCGCCGAGGCGATGCTGGCCTGGGACGACCCGCACATCGCCCAGGGCCGCGACGCGCTCGAGGTCTACGGCGACGAGTCGATGAAGCTGCTCGACCTGTGCTTCGACCTGGTCGAAGAGCGCCGCAAGAAGCCGGGCGAGGACCTGCTCAGCTGGTGCGTGCAGGCCGAGGTCGACGGGCGCCAGCTCGAGGACTGGGAGATCGGCGCGTTCTTCACGCTGCTCGCAGCCGCCGGCAACGACACGACCCGCCACTCGATCGCGCACGGGCTCAACGCCTTCTCGCAGAACCCGGATCAGCGCGCGCTGCTGCTCGAGGACCTGCCGGGCCGGTTGGACGGCGCGGTCGAGGAGATCCTGCGCTACGCGGCGCCCGTGCAGCAGTTCCGCCGCAACGCGACCGAGGACACCGAGATCCGCGGGGTCAAGATCGCGAAGGACGACAAGCTCGTCATCTGGTACTGCTCGGGCTCCTATGACGAGGACGTCTTCACGGACCCGATGACGTTCGACATCACCCGGACGGACAACAAGCACCTCGGCTTCGGCGGCGGCGGCCCGCACTTCTGCCTCGGCTCGGCCCTGGGCCGCATGATGGTGAAGTACACGTTCGACGAGGTCTACACGCGGATGCCCGACATCGAGACCGGCACCCCCGAATACCAGGTGAACAACTTCATCCACGGCGTCCACCGCCTGCCGGCGACCTGGACCCCGTCCTAGCGCACAGTCCGTCGGGTACCGTCGTGGGCGCGCATGCGTGCCCACGACGCGACTCCCACCGAGACAGCCCGCTCGCCCGGCGCGCTCCGCGATCCGGACACATCGGAGTGGCTGGTCGCCGGGCAGCCGCTGCAGGACGCCGGCCTGCGCGACCAGATCACCGCGGTCCTTGGCAACGTCGCGGAGCTCGTCCCGACGCTGCCGGCGCCGCAGCCGCGGGACGTCCTCTCGCAGGACGCCGCGGAGGCGGCGCTCGACCAGGCGCTGGAGCACGTCAGCGCCGCGATGGGCGCGACGCTCCCTGCAGAGCAACTGCGGATGCTGGCCGACCACGCCGGCGTGCTGCACGAGCTGCACCGCGCGCTGGGGGAGGTCCGGCTCGACCACCGCTCGCGGGCGTTCACGCGGGTGCAGGAGGCCCTCGGCCGGCTGCGCGAGATGGGGACGGTCGACCAGGCGATCAAGGCCGTGGCCGGCGAGGTCGTCTCGCTCGGGTTCCCCCGGGTCATCGTGTCGCGCGTGACCGACGGCACGTGGATGCCGGAGGCGGTGATCGTCGACGGCGACCAGGATTGGGCGGACGCGATCCTCGCCGCGGGCCGCGCGCAGCCGCAGCCGCTGGACCACATGATCCTGGAGGCGGAGATGGTCCGCCGGCGCGCACCGATGATCGTGCACGACGTCCAGAACGACCCGCGTGCCCACCGCCCGATCGCGGACACCTCGCATTCGCGGTCCTACGTCACGGCGCCGCTCATGCCCGAGGGACGGGTCATCGGCTTCATCCACGCCGACTGCTACTCGATCCGCCGCGACGTCGACGAGTTCGACCGCGACGTGCTGTGGATGTTCGCCGAGGGTGCCGGCTACGCGATCGAGCGCACCGTCCTGCAGGAGCGGCTCCGCGACCTGCGCGACCGGGTCCGCGGGCTCACCGACTCGATCAGCGCGGCGATGGACGAGGTTGTCAACGCCGAGGTCGAGATGGCCCGGCTGGACCGCGCGACCACGGCGGTGACCCAGGCCGCCGCGTCGGCGGTGGTCGTCCCCGGACCCCGGCTGCGGACGCTGCTGACGCGGCGGGAGATCGAGATCGCGCAGCTCATGGCCACCGGCAACACCAACGCCGAGATCGCGCGGCGGCTGGTGATCTCGGAGGGGACGGTGAAGACCCACGTGAGCAACGTGCTGCGCAAGCTGCGGGCGTCGAACCGGACGCAGGCGGTTGCGGCGGTGTCCCGGCTGATGCAGCTCGAGGCGCCGGACCGCTGAGAAAGTTTCCTGGGGCGGCGATGAGTTCCGCGGGAGGCGGCCGTCTTGGCTGCATCAACCACCTGCCGACTTCTGGAGAGCATCATGGCCGCCGAATCCCGTCTCATCTTCGTCAACCTCCCCGTCAAGGACGTCGCCGCCTCTGACGCGTTCTTCACGGCGCTCGGGTTCGAGTTCAACCAGCAGTTCTGCGATGACACCACCCGCTGCATGGTCGTCAGCGAGCAGGCGTTCGTGATGCTCCTGCAGCAGGACAAGTTCTCCGAGTTCATCACCAAGCCGCTCGGGGACCCGCAGGCGGCGACCAGCGGCCTGATCTGCGTCTCGGCGACCGACCGCGAGGGCGTCGACACGTTCGCTGACGCCGCGCTGGCCGCGGGCGGCACGCCGGCCAAGGAGCCGATGGACATGGGCTTCATGTACGGCCGCAGCTTCTACGACCTCGACGGCCATCACTGGGAGGTCATGTGGATGGACCTGGACCAGGCCGCGGCCGAGGCCGGCCCCCCGGCCGACCTCGCGGAGCAGCCCGCCTGACGCGGACGGCGGGTGCGGCGCTGCCGGTGCCCGCGGGCACCAGCTGCGCCGCACCGTCGCACGATGCCCCTACGATGTCGCGTGTGCTGACGAGCCCTGACGCCAGGCAGTTGATCGAGCATGAGCTCGAGGGTCATCGCCGTGCCCTGACCGGGTACTGCTACCGGATGCTGGGCTCCGGCTCGGAGGCCGAGGACGCGGTCCAGGAGACCATGATCCGCGCGTGGCAGGCGGTCGACCGCCTCAAGGAACGCGGTGCGCTGAAGTCGTGGCTCTACCGGATCGCCTCGAACGTGTGCCTCGACATGCTCGGGGGCACGCAGCGGCGTGCCCGCCCGATGGACCTGGGCCCGGCGTCCCCCGCCGACGGGGCGCTCGGCTCGGCGCTGCCCGAGCACGCCTGGGTGCAGCCGATCGCGGACTCCCGCGTCCTGCCGCTCGAGACCGACCCGGCCGCCCTGGCCGACTCGCGGGAGACGCTGCGCCTCGCCTTCGTGGCCGCCCTGCAGCACCTGCCGCCCAAGCAGCGCGCGGTGCTGATCCTGCGCGAGGTCCTGCGCTGGCAGGCGACGGAGGTCGCCGAGCTGCTCGACACCACGGTCGCCTCCGTCAACAGCGCGCTCCAGCGGGCGCGCGCGACGCTCGAGTCGCTCGACCTGGACTCGGGCGGCGGGAGCGGGCCATCCGCGGTCCCGGCTGAGCAGCGCGAGCTCCTGGGCAGGTACGTCGAGGCGTTCGAGGCGTACGACATCACGTCGCTCGTGAAGCTCCTGCACGAGGACGCATCGTTCTCGATGCCGCCGTACCCGCTGTGGGTGACCGGCCCGGCGGCGATCCACGACTTCATGCTCGGGACCGGCGCCAAGTGCGAGGGCTCGCGCGTCATCGTCACGTCGGCCAACGGCGGCCCGGCGATCGCGATCTACAACCCGGCCGGCGACGGGACCTACACGCCGTGGGCGATCGTCGTCCTGGAGTTCTCAGGCGCGCAGATCACGGGGCTGCACCACTTCATCTCGCCCGAGCTCTTCGACGACTTCGGCCTGCCCGCGCGGCTCGAGGACGAGCACGTCGCCCAGGCCGACGAGCTCCAGCAGCCCGCGTAGCTCGTCGCTCGCGCCGCGGACACCGACGCGCCAGCCACGCCGCTTGGCGGACAGCTGCAGGCGCATCAGCGCGTCGACGGTCGCGAGGTCCGGGCGACGGTCCTCCAGGTGGCCGCAGGCCACCTCGCTTCCGTCGTCCACGACCATGACCACGGTCGTCTGCGTGTCGCCCACTGCGGGCACGGGTCTCCTCGCTACGTCGCTTGCCGAACCCTGAGACGACGGGCCGCCGCGAAACTCATCGGTCGGCCGGTGTGGACGTGCACCGGTGGCGGCGCGGGTCCGTCCGGGGCCGGAGGGGCGGCTCAGTGGTGGTCGTGGGCGCGGAGCGCGCGGTACTCGTCCGGCGTGAGCGGCCGGCCGCGGACCGTCGACAGCGCCGGCTCGCCCGCGAGGTACTGCTCCTCGTTGCGGCGCCAGACCGCGATGTACTTGTAGAACGGGACGATCGGGTGCAGGTGGTGCACCAGGTGGTAGTTCTGGAACAGCAGCAGCGGTGACAGCAGCGACTCGTGCCCGACGCGGTTACGGGTCGTCTTGAGCTTGTCGCCCTTCGGCGTCTCGTGCAGCCCCGTGTGGGGCAGCCAGTCGAACGCGTAGGCGAGGAAGGTGATCGAGATGCGCTGCGGGATCAGGTAGACGACGAGGAAGTCGACGCCGTGCCCGGTCGCGACGCAGGCCGTCACGACGGAGCCGGTGAACAGCAGCTGGTAGGCCAGGCCGCGCTTCTCGGCCGCCGGCCGCTTGCCGATGTGCCGCGCGTAGAAGACGAGGTAGTAGATGTCGATCGTCATGAACCGCAGCGGCAGCTGCCAGCGCGGGCACTCGATGCAGTAATGGTCGGGGTCCGAGCCGTCGTCGTGGTTCGTGTGCCGGTGGTGCTGCATGTGGATGAAGCGCCACACGCGGTAGCTGGCGTGCGGGGCGAACATCGGGGTGGACAGCCGCCCGAGCCACGTGTTCAACTGCGTGTTCGACGACAGCGAGTGGTGCGCGGCGTCGTGGGCGACCGTGAACAGCACGAACGAGGCGATCGCGTTCAGCGGGATGCTCGCCCAGAACGGGATCGTCCCGGTTAGGTAGAGCGCCGCGGCCCCGAACCACAGCAGGTTGCCGCCGACGAAGATCGACAGCGTGGGCCAGGCGAGAACCGGGACCTGCTCACCGGGGTCGGGGATGCGCGTGATGCGGTCGGCGGCGACGGTGCTCATGGGCCTGACAGTGTGTCAAAGGTCGGATGGCGGTGCCAGAACCTACTCTGTAGATCAATGGCTGTCGTGATTGCGTCGGATCTGGGGAAGGACATGGCAGGGGAGCCCCTGCTGCGGGGGGTCTCGTTCAAGGTCGAGCGGCGCGAGCGGCTGACCATCGCCGGTCGCAACGGCGCCGGGAAGACGACGCTGCTGCGGATGCTCTCCGGGGAGACGGGCATCGACGTCGGCGAGCTGATCCTCGCCAAGGGCACCCGGATGGCGCTCCACGACCAGCGTCCGCCGCGCGAGCAGGAGCTGTCGCTGCGGGAGTACGTCCTGTCCGCCTGCAAGGAGCCGCTGGAGCTCGAGGCCGAGCTCAGCCGGCTGGAGCAGCGGATGGGGGAGGGCGACGAGAAGGTCTTCGACCGCTACGCCAAGGTGCAGGCGCAGTTCGACACGGTCGGCGGCTACGGCTGGCGGGACCGCGCCGGGGTGATGATCCACGGCCTCGGCTTCGTCGACGCCGACCTCGAGCGGCCCCTGTCCACCTTCTCCGGTGGGCAGCTGACGCGCGCCTCGCTGGCCCGCGCGCTGGCCGCCGAGCCGGACCTGCTGCTGCTGGACGAGCCGACGAACCACCTGGACATCGAGTCCCTCGAGTGGCTCGAGCAGACGCTCACCTCGCTCGACACCGCGATCATCATGGTCGCCCACGACCGCTGGTTCCTGGAGGCGGTGGGGACCCACGTCCTCGACCTCGAGGCCGGCCGGGCGAAGTACTTCAAGGGCACCTGGCACCAGTGGCGCCGCGAGCAGGCGATGCGCGAGATGGCGCTCGGTAAGGCGATCGAGAAGCAGCAGGCCGAGATCGCGCGGCTCGAGGGCTTCGTCGAGCGCTTCCGGGCAAAGGCCACGAAGGCCAAGCAGGCGCAGTCGCGGGTCAAGAAGCTCGAGAAGATCGACCGGATCGAGCGCGACCCGAAGGCGGGCGCCGCACTCGAGTTCGAGTTCAAGAAGGTGGCACGGTCCGGCCGCGTGATCTTCGAGCTGACGGACGGGCACCTGGCCGTCCCGTCCGATCCGCCGAAGACGCTGGTGGACAAGGCCGAGCTGTGGCTCGAGCGCGGCGAGCACGTCACGCTGGTCGGCCCGAACGGGGCCGGCAAGACGACGCTGATCGAGGCGCTGGCGGGCCGCCGGCCGTTCGACGAGGGCAAGCTGTCCCTCGGGCACAACGTCGAGCTGGCGTACCTGTCGCAGCACGGCGAGGAGCTCGGCTGGGGCGGGGCGCGGACCGTCGTCGAGGCGTGCGTGAAGCGGACGGGCCTGCCGCCGAACCAGGCGCGCGCGCTGCTGGGCCGCTTTCTGTTCAGCGGCGAGACCGCGGAGAAACCGCTGGAAGGGCTGTCCGGTGGCGAGCGCCAGCGCCTGTCGCTGGCGATCCTGGTGTCGTCCGGTGCGAACGTCCTGATCCTCGACGAGCCGACGAACCACCTGGACATCGAGTCCCGCGAGGCGCTGGAAGATGCCCTGAAGGGCTACGAGGGCGGGATCATCCTGGTCTCGCACGACCGGGCGCTGCTGGAGGCGGTCGGGACGCGGACGATCGCGGTCCAGGACTACGGCCTGCACTCCTACGTGGGCGGCTGGCCCGAGTACCTGCGCATCCGCGACGAGCGCCGCATCCTGGGCCTCGAGCCGCCGCCGATGCCGCCGCCGCGCCTGAACCCGCTGGGCGCCGGCCGCGAGGAGCGCGACGCCGACGGCCGCGCGATCCGCCGGTCGGACGGCGGTGACGCTGCCACGTCCGAGGCGCCGCCGGCCGGCAAGGCCCGCGCTGAGGCCGCGGCGGCCGCGAGTGCAGCGGCGGTGGTCGCCGCGAACGGGACGGCGAAGAACGGCAACGCCGCGAACGGGGCGGGCGGGAAGGCCGCGGGCGGCCCGTCGAAGAACGCGCTGAAGGAGCTGGCGAAGCTCGAGCGCGCGGTCGAGGCGGCCGAGGCGGCTCTGGTGGCGCTCGAGGAGGAGCTCGCAGGCCCGGAAGCGTGGGCGACCCCGTACGAGACGTCGAAGTCGACGGCCCGCCACACGGCGGCGAAGCGCGCGGTCGACGAGGCCTACGCGGCCCTCGAGTCCCACATGGAGCGCACAGGCACCTGACCTCTGCCGGCCCGCCCGGCGGCGGCGTGCGGCCCAAAGCTCGCTATGCCCGCTCTGAGCCTCACGCCGCGGCGATGGCCAGCATCTTGCGGACGCGATCGGCGGTCGCCGCGGCGCTGTCCCGGTGCAGGTCGTCCCACACGAGGCGCAGGATCAGGAAGCCCTCGACCTGGTAGTCGAAGTCCCGCCGGCGGTCCGCGCGCATCTGGTCGCGCCGCTCGTGGTAGGCGCGGCCGTCGAGCTCGACGATCAGCTGGCGGGGCGTGCGGTAGACGCAGTCGGCCTTGTGTCCGGCTCGCTTGACGTTCAGCTCGTCCGGTAGCGGGAGGCCATGGGCCCGCGAGAAGCGCAGGTAGCGGCGCTCGAACTCGGACTTCGTGTGGGCGTCGTCGGCTTCCGTCAGACGGCGGACGCGCCCCCGGCCGGACCGGTTCGGCGCGCGCTGCTGCGCGCCGCGGATCGCCCCGAGATGCAGGCTCGGCAGGCTGTCCGCCAGCGCGCGGTAGTCGGGCCAGGTCATCACGTCGGCGAGGTCGACCAGGGTGCGGGGGATCGTCGTGACGCGGTACGGATCGCTGCGGAAGACGTCCCGCCGGGGCAGCGTCTTGACGCGGTGGACCGCGAGGTCGGTGCGCGTCGTCGTCTCGGCAGTCGTGCTCACATGGACCCGTCCATCGCTCGCTTCGATCCGCCACCCGTGGTAGGCCGCTGCGGTGAAGTGGGAGAGCACGTCGTCCTCGCCGCAGCTCCAGAGTGCGGCCAGCCAGTAGGCCTCCTCCCGTAGCTGCCTGTGCCCGAACGCATAGACGCCGTCGAAGACCCGGTTCAGCCGGCAGCTCTCCCGGCGACTGCGGATGGCGTTGCGGTCGAGCCCGTGTGCGACGAGGTCGTCGTACCTGAGCAGTCCCTCCTGGTCGTCGGCGGTGGTCAGCAGCCGTTCTTCTGCTGGCTTGCGGCGTAGAGCTCCCATATACAGCTCTAGGCCACACGCCGACAGGTTCGCCCCCCTCAGATCATCGCGAACGACACCTCGCGTCCCTCCGGAGCCGACCAGCCCGACCGCGCCGACCACGTGATGCGCGTCCCGTCCACCAGGCGCGCCGTCGAGCGGCCGCACCGCGGCACTCCCCAGAGCGTCGCCTCCAAGGGGCGCTCGTGCTCCGGCGTGTCCCCCAGGCCGCGGGCCACGTGCGACGCCGGGTGGGTCACGATGATCGACCCCTCGCGCACCCACACCGGGATCGCGTGCAGCGGCGCGGGCGCCAGGACCTCACTGCCGCCGTCGACCGTGACCCCGTCCCAGGCCTGGATCCAGCGACCCCGCGGCAGGACGACCTCGCGCTCGCGGGCACCGTCCTCGACCACCGGCGCGACCCACAGCGACGGCCCGTAGCCGAACGCGTCCGCGACCGACCACGAGCCGTCGTCCGACGGGTCCAGCAGCGACAGCGACCGGACGATCGGCACGCCGCTCCGCGCGCACGACGCTGCCGCGGCCCGGACGTAGGGCACCAACTGCTCGTGCAGGAGGACGTACGCGCGGTAGAGCGCGAGCGTCTCCGGGTCGTAGGTCCACGGCTCCTGCTGGAGGCGGCCGTGGGCCTGCATCAACGGCGTGAAGCAGCCGAACTGCACCCAGCGCAGCAGCAGCTCCTTGGGGCAGCGCCGGATGCCGCCCTCGCCGAGGTAGCCGCCGACGTCGTGTGACAGGTTCGAGAAGCCGGACGACGCGGCGGAGATCGTGCACGCGAGCAGCGCGCGCAGCGACCAGAAGTCCGACGCCTGGTCGCCACCCCAGAGGAAGCCCGTGGCCTGCTGGCCCGTCCACCCCGATCGCCCGAACAGGACCCCCCGGTTCTCGCCGTGCGCCTCGTCGAGCGCGGCCTGCATCGAGTCGCGGTAGCCCCCGCCGACCCGCCAGGCCGACTGCGCGCCGGTCGTCCCGTCGGCGAAGCGCACGTCGTCCGGGAAGTAGTAGCCCTCGCCGTCGTCGGCCTTGATGCCCTCGACCCCGAGCCGCAGCGCGCTCACGGCCTGCGAGCGCCACCACGCCTCGGCGGCCGGCGACGTGAAGTCCACCGGGGATCCCGTCCCCATCCACCACCGCGCCACGTAGGGCTCGTCCGCCGACCCGTCGCGCACGAACGCCCCCGCGGCCACGCCGTCGTCGTAGTTCGAGGCCGGCGCCCGGTGCAGCCGCCGGGACCCGGGGTCGGGCGGGACCTGGCCGTCGAGCGACTCGATGTTCGTCCACGGCACGACCCACACGACGGTCCGCACGCCGTCCGCCCGCATGCGCGACACCATCCCGCCGAAGTCCGGGAACTGGTGCGGGTTCGGGATCCAGGTGTTGTACTGGGTCTCCCAGGGGGAGTCGAGGACGACGGCGTCCAGCGGGATCCCGTGCCAGCGGCAGCCGTCCACGTCCTCGAGCACGTCGTCCTGGTGCTCGTACACGTCGCGGGACTTCCAGAAGCCGTAGCCCCACTCGGCCAAGACGGGCGGGACACCGGTCCGCACGAGGTAGCGCCGCAGCCGCGCCGCGGGCGAGCGGTCGGTGAACACGTGCAGCCGCAAGGGACCGGACGCGGCGCGGACCGACACCGCCGTCCGGTCCCGCGCGCCGCCGATGTCGAAGCGCGTCCCGTTGCCGTGCGTGTCGCACCAGACGGCGTAGCCGCGCGAGGACTGCAGGAACGGGACGGGGGCGTAGTCGCCCTGCGGGATGCCGCCGAGCTCGAGCATGTCCGGCGGGCAGTCCGGCCCGGTGTAGCGGCGGCCGGTCCCGAGCTGCACCTCACGGCCGCGATGGTCGACCGTGTGCGCGTGGTGGGCGCCGAGCCCGGCGAAGCGCTCCTCGGAGCGCAGGTCCCACTCCGCCGCGAGCCGCAGCAGGTCGTCGTCCTCGTCGGCCTGCAACGTCAGCGTGAACTCGTGGGGACCGGGCAGCGCCAGGTGCAGCTCCGCGTGCCGGCCGCCCTGCAGCGTGAGCGCGAGGACGACGCCGTCGCTCAGCGACTCGGCGACCGACGCGTGCACCGCCCGCTCCGGGAAGCCGCGCGCCTCCTTGGCGATCACGCCCTCGGTCAGCTGGAGGAACCGGTCCTGGATCGTCCCGTCGCAGGCCCAGACGTGCAGGCCGCGTAGCAGCCGGCGCCCGTCGCGCCGCAGGTGGATCCGGAGGGGATGGAGCTTGACCTCGAGCTCGAGGTCCCCGCGGGTGAGGACGACGCGCTCGCGCGCCGCGACGACGGTGGCAGGCATCGCCCGCATGTTGGCGCTCGCAGCGCGGAATCCCCGCGGGCTTCACAACACCGTCACACCACCCGGAACGACACAGCGCCCTCGCGGCCGGGGCCGGGAGGGCGCTGCGCTGCGCGGCGGGACCCGATCGGGGTCAGCCGGCCATGCAGATGGCGTAGACCTTGAAGTCACGGGCGACCGTGGAGGTGTTCTTCCCCTCGCCGCGGAAGCCGGACCTGTTGGTGCCCGCGTCGGTGACCGGGATCATCGTGCTCACCGTGGCGCTGCCGACGGAGGTGTCGGTGCCGACGAAGAACCAGCCGGCGCCGCCGCCCACGGCGATCTCGCCCGGGTTGCAGAACGCCGTCGTCTCGGCCCCGTTGTTGATCGCGACGTTCGCGAAGGTGACGCTGCGGACGGTCCGGGCCGAGCGCAGGTACTCGGACGGCTCACGCCCGCCGAGCTTGTCGGCGTCCTTCGCCTTGTCGGCGACTAGCGCCGTGTCCGCCGTCTTGGCCGTGGTCGCGGTGTCCGCGGTCTTGGCCACGTCCGCCGCCTTGGCCGTGTCCGCGACCTTCGCGGTGTCGGCCGACGCGGCGCTCTCCGCGCTGAACGCGAACGTCGATCGGGGGACCAGGCCCAGGGAGGACTCCTTGATCTCCACGCCGGTCAAGGCGTTGGTGACGACCTTCTGGGCGGAGACCGAACGGGACTTGATGCTCGAGCCGCTGATCTGAGCAGCGGCGTAGCCGGTGCCGGCCATCGAGAAGACGAGGGCGACGAGGGCGAGGACGAAGGCGGGAGTGGGGCGGGAGGTCGTGAGGCGCATGGTGTGGACTCCTTGGAGGTGGTGAGCCGGGGCTCGGTTTCGGTGTGTGTCCAAGGTCCCGCACCGGCGCCGCCGCGTCCCGCACGGCCGTGACGGGCGCTCTGTCACCGGCGCGACAGTTCCGCCGCGGGTTCACGAGCGGGTCACAGGTTGTTGGCGTGAAAGACACATAAGGACCTGCGCAGAGGATCAATCTGCGTCGTGCACCCGACACGTTCCGACACCGGAGGACGCGCACCGATGACGCTCCAGAACCGCCGTACCAGCAGGGCCGACCTGCACTGCCACTCGACCGCCAGCGTGCTGTCCAAGCTGGGCGTCCAGCGTTCGCTCGGGCTGCCCGAGTGCGCGACGCCGCCGGAGGACGTCCTCGAGCTCGCGACCCGTCGCGGCATGGACTTCGTGACGATCACCGACCACGACACGATCCTCGGCGCGCAGCAGATCGCGGACGATCCGCGCGTCTTCCTGAGCGAGGAGCTGACGGTCTGGTTCAAGGGCGAGCCCCAAGCGGTTCACGTCCTCTGCTACGGCATCACGCCCGACGACCACGAGTGGCTGCAGGCCCACAACAACGACGTCGAGGCCTGCGCCGAATACCTGCACGAGAACGAGATCACGACCGCGCTCGCGCACCCGTTCTACGCGGTCGAGGCGCCCCTGACCCCGCGCCACCGCCGCCGCCTCGCGCAGCTCTTCCCCGTCTGGGAGACGCGCAACGGCGCGCGTGCCCGGGAGCTCAACATGCCGGCCGCGATCTACATCGAGACGCACGGCGGCACGGGCATCGGCGGCAGCGACGACCACGCCGGTGTCGACATCGGCCGTACGTTCACCGAGACCCCGGCCGCGGCCACGTGGCAGGAGTTCCTGGCGAACATCCGGGCCGGGCGCGCGTCCGCCCGCGGCGAGCAGGGCAGCGCCGAGAAGTGGACGCACGCGGCGATGGGCCTGGCCACCCGCGCGCTCGGTCCCGCGCCGGCGGGCACCGAGACCGCCCGACCGAACCCCGTCGCCGTCTTCACGATGGTCGACCGCATCATGAAGGAGGGCGACGTCCGCAGCGGCGCCATCGGCGCCGACCTCGGCCCGGACGACGCCCGCGCCATCCTGCGCGCGTGGATGGACTCGATCGACCTGGACCTGACCGAGCCGCAGCTGCTCGCCTACCTGCAGGACGAGGACTTCGGGCACGCCGACCTCTTCCGACGCGCCCGCCGCAAGCACGAGAAGAAGCTGGCGACCACGGTCCACGAGATCGTCGCGATGGCGGAGAACCCCGCCACGGCGAACTACCTGGGCGCCGCGTCCAGCCTCTTCGACGCCTGCGTCGCCGCGATCCCGTACGCGCCCGCTGCCGCGTTCCTGGGCAAGGAGAAGGGCAAGCTGGTCAGTCGCGAAGGCGAGCCGCTCCGGGTCGCGCTGGTGGCCGACGGCGTCGGCGGGATGCACGGCGTCACGCACACCCTGGACGAGATCCGCGAGCGCGGCGTCCCCGGCTTCGAGGTCGAGATCGTCGGGACCGACGCCAACGTCGACCGCCGCCTGTCCGCGGTGGCCGAGGTCGACATCCCGTTCTACGCCGGGCTGAAGGTCGGCGTCCCGTCGCTCCCGCAGGTGGTCGAGACGCTGGCCGAGGGCCGCTACGACGTCGTCCACCTCTGCTCGCCCGGTCCCGCCGGCGTGGCCGCCGCGGTCATCGCCCGGATCATGGACCTGCCGGTGCTGGGCAGCTACCACACCGAGCTGGCGGCCTACGCGGGACTGCGCAGCGCCGACCCGCAGCTCGAGGCGATGGTGCGGATGGCGATCGCCGCCTTCTACAAGCAGTGCGGCCAGGTCCTGACCCCGAGCCCGCAGAGCGACGAGGTGCTGCGGCAGATGGGCATCGCCGAGGACCGCATCGGGCGCTGGGACCGCGGTGTCGACATCGCCCGGTTCGACCCGGCCAAGCGCGACACCGACGTGTTCGCGACGCTGGACGCCACCGATCGCGTCAACGTGCTGTACGTGGGCCGTCAGACGAAGGAGAAGGGCGCGGAGCTGCTGGCCGACGCGTTCCTCACCGCCCGCGTCCGCGACGAGCGCCTGCACCTGGTGCTGGCCGGGGGCGGCCCCGAGGAGCAGCAGCTGCGCGAGCGCCTCGGGCCGCACGCGACGTTCCTCGGCTGGCAGGAGGGCGAGGACCTCGCGGTCACCTACGCGAGCGCCGACGCGTTCCTCTTCGCCAGCCGGACGGACACGTTCGGCCAGGTGCTGCTGGAGGCGCAGGCGTCCGGCCTGCCGGTGGTCGCGGTGAACGAGGGCGGACCGTGCTCGATCATCGAGCACGGGATCACCGGGCTGCTCGCCGAACCGGACAAGCACGCGCTCGCCGACGCGCTGATCGACGTGGTGTCCTCGCCGCTGCTGCGCGAGCGGCTCACCCGCGCAGGGCTCGCCGCGGTGCGCGAGCGGACATGGGAACGCGCCCTGGTCCGGCTGGCGGACGGCTACCACCGCACGCTCGGCCCCGCCGGCGCCGCGCGGGGCCGCCGTGTCGCCTGAGGCTGCTGCCGGTCTCGCCGTCCCGGCCCCCGGCGCGGCACCGGTCGACGGTGCGGGTGCCGCCGGTCGTCACCTGCGGGCCGTCCCGTCGCGGCCGCTGCGCGTCGTCGACGTGGCCATGTTCTACGGCGAGCGCAGTGGCGGGATCCGGACGTACCTCGACGCGAAGATCGCCGACCACGCACGGACCGGGGCCTACGAGCACCACGTCATCACGCCCGGCGCCGTCGAGTCCCACGAGGGCGGCCGTCACGTCCTGCCCGGCCTGCGTGTCCGCCGCGCGAACGGGTACCGGCTGCCACTCGGCGTCCGCCGCCTGCACCGGACGCTGCTGGACATCCGGCCCGAGGTCGTCCTCCTGCACGACCCGTTCTGGGGCCCGCGCGGCGTCGCGGCCACCGCGCAGTCGATCGACGCGCGGACCGTCGCGGTCTGCCACGGCTCGAGCGAGCTGGACGCCCGCGGCATCCCGGGTCCGCACGGGCTCTACGCGCCGCTGCTGCGCCTCTGGCTCAGGCGGGCGTACTCGCGGGTGGACGCGCTGATGTCCGTCGTGGACCCGCTGGCCGACTGCGGGCGGACGGCGAACATCCCGCTGCGTCTCGGGCTGCACGACGCGTTCCGTCCGCAGCCGGACGTCCCGCGCGGCGAGGACACGGTCTTCGTCGGCCGGCTCGCACGGCAGAAGGGCGTCTTCACGCTGCTCGAGGCCGCGGCCACGCCGGGCGCGACCTGGACGCTGCGCTTCGTCGGTAGCGGACCGGCCCAGGACGCGTTGCAGGCCCGCGCCGCCCGGCTCGGGATCGCGGACCGCGTGCGCTTCGAGGAGTTCGTCACCGATCGGCATGCGCTGGCGAAGGTCTACGCGGGCGCGCGCTGCGTCGTCATGCCGGGCGAGCACGAGACGTTCGGGCTCGTCGGGCTGGAGGCGGCGGCCAGCGGTGCGCGCACCGTCTGCTGCAACACCGCGCCGAGCGGCGCCGCAGTCGGCGAGCTCGCCCACGTGTTCGCCCCCGGGGACGTCGCCGGCCTGGCGGAGGCGATCGGGTACGCCCGTGCCGCCGCGCCCGATTACGACGCCGCCGCCGCGCTCGCCGTGCGCTACGCCTGGCCCCGCCTGTTCGCCGACGAGCTGGCCGCGATGCGCCACCTGGCGGGCTGACCCATGGCAGCGACGCCGAAGCGGATCGCGGTGGCGCTGCACGACATCGAGCCGGGCACCTTCGAGCGCTGCGCCCTGATCCGCGACTGGCTCGACGACCACGGTGTGGACCGCGTCACCCTGCTCGTGGTCCCGGCCGGCGACCTGCATCCGTTCCAGGACCGGTCGCCGGCGCTCGCGGACTGGGTCGCCGAACGCGTCGCGCTGGGGGACACGGTCGCGCAGCACGGGTTCCAGCACCGCCAGGTGCGGCCGCCGTCCGGCCTGCGGCGTGCGGTCAGCCCGCGGGCGCACGGCAGCGCGGCGGCAGAGTTCGTCGGCCTCGACGACGCCGAGGCGCGCCGTGCCGTCGCCGCCGGTCGGCGGGTGCTGAAGCTCGCGGGCATCACGCCGCGCGGCTTCGTCGCCCCGGCGTACGCCTACACTGCGAGCCTCGAGCAGGCCCTGGCCCCGACGTTCGACTGGTGGGCCTCGCTCAACCGGCTCTTCACCGACCACGGCCGCCGCTCCGACTACCTCCCCGCGATGAGCATCGGCGCGGGCGGCTCGCGCTCGATCGGGGGCCGGCTGACGTCGCCGTGGGGCGTTCGGGCCAGCGCCCTCCTGGGTGGGCCGCTGCTGCGCCTGGATCTGCACCCGTCCGACCTCGACCAGCCAGGCCGCATCGGCGCCGCCGAGCAGGTCCTGCGGCGGGCGGGCCGGCGCGAGGCCGTCACCTACGACGACCTGGCCGCGGACGCCGGGTCGTGGGCGCGCCCGCCGCGGCCGGACGTCCGCGTGCCCTCGCCGCTGGTGCGCGGACCCGGCGCCGGCCTTTGACCGCGACGGCCCCCGTCCCCGTCTCCGGCCGCGGTCCCGCGCCGGACACCGTCGCCCGGCTGCGGGACCAGGCGCGCCGGACATTGGACGGCAACTGGCGCGAGGGGGTCCGCCGGCGGGACGGCGTCCCGTTCGCCTACAGCTGCCCGTCGACGCCGCGGTACCGGCACATGTGGCATTGGGACTCGTGCTTCCACGCGATCGCCCGCAGCGCCCTCGGCGACCACGCCCGCGCCCGCGCGGAGCTGCGCACCGTGCTGCGCACCGCCGACCCCGACGGCTTCCTGCCGCACACGGTCTTCTGGAACCACCCGCCCGGGTGGCGCCGCGCGCCCTTCTACGCGACGCGGGGTGTCGTCGGCAACGTCCGGACCGAGACGATCGACCCGCCGCTGCTG
The DNA here is from genome assembly GCF_040581415.1 of Paraconexibacter sp. AEG42_29. Classification (NCBI taxonomy): domain Bacteria; kingdom Bacillati; phylum Actinomycetota; class Thermoleophilia; order Solirubrobacterales; family Paraconexibacteraceae; genus Paraconexibacter; species Paraconexibacter sp. AEG42_29. Next base: position 1,767,111 of record NZ_CP114014.1, read on the forward strand.
GCGGTCGCGTGGGAGCGGGTGGCGGCGGCCGACGCCGCCGATCCGGCGTTCGCCGCCGAGGCGCTGCCCGTCCTGGGCCGGCACATGGACTGGCTCGCCCACCACCGCGACCCGGACGAGGACGGGCTGCTGACCATCGTGCTTCCCGACGAGTCCGGGGTGGACGACTCGCCGAAGTACGACCCGGTCTACGGCCGCTACGCCCACCACCGGATGGGCTCGTTCCTGCTGATCGAGAACTGCCGCCGGTACGGCTGGGACAGCCGCCGCATCATCCGCTCGACCGAACTGCACGTGGAGGACGTCCTCGTCAACACCGCGTACGCGCTGTCGCTGCAGGCCCTCGGTCGCATGACCGGGGACGCGCACTGGACACGGCGCGCCGCCCGCGTCGAGGACGCGCTGCTCGATCGCTGCCTGGACGCGGGCAGCGGGCTGTTCCTGGACCTGGCGGGCCGCCAGGAGAAACCGGTGCGCGTGTCGACGTGGACGGCGCTCGCGCCGCTCGCGCTGCCGGGGATACCGCGGGCGGTCAAGCATCGCCTGGTCGAGGAGCACCTCCTGGACCCGCGCCGCTACGGGGCCGCGGTCGGCATCCCGTCCGTCGCGATGGACGAGCCCGCCTTCAACCCGCGCTTCGACCGCTGGCGCTGCTGGCGCGGCCCGTCCTGGGTGAACACCGCCTGGCTGCTGGTCCCCGCGCTCCGTGATCTGGGCTACGGCGAGGCCGCCGACCGGATCGTCGGCGGCCTGGTCGACGCGGCGCTACGGGACGGCCTGCGCGAGTACTACGACCCGCACACGGGCGCCGGGATGGCGGCACGGGACTTCGGCTGGTCCGCGCTGCTCACGGATCTGGTCTGACCTTCGCCATCCGCCCCAGGTCTCCGAGTTGTGACCGGCTTCGACCCGGGTGTCGAACGGCGCAGCTCGGCCCCGATGAGGGCAGCGAAGGGGGCTCAGGCGTACTCGGAGACCGCGCGCGCCAGCGGACGCGCGTACGGCGCCAGGCTCAGCAGCTCGTCCTCGCTGTGCGCGACGGGACCGCGCCAGTCGTCGACGGGCGGACGGCGCTCTGCCTGCCAGTCGAGCTCCTCGTCCGGTTCGAAGCGGACGGCCCGGACCAGCACCGGGGCGGTCGTCGGCGTGACCGGCGGACCGACCAGCGACGGCGCGGTGACCATGCCCTCGGCGTCCGCCAGCTCCGGCGGCGCCTCGACGAGCGGCTCGGCCAACCTCAGATGCAGCTCGGCGTACGCCAGGATCGCCGCATCCTGGGCGAGGATCCGCTCGAGCGGCGGCATCAGGATCGGGATCAGGCGCATCGCGGTCCGCGGACCGTGGGCGAGGCGCAGCGACCGCCGCAGGCGGCGACGGTCGGTGGCCACGGTCCCGCTCGCGAGGTCGACGGTGGCGAGGTCGAGCAGCAACGAGTCCAGCGCACCGGACGGCGGAACGAGCCGGCCGCGCGCGCTGACGGTGTACTCGTCGGGACGGGCGCCCGGGGTGAGGTCGAGCGTGAGCGGACCGATGGGGGTCGCGACGATGAGGTGGCGGCTGGCGGCGGTCATGCGGGACCTTTCGGGGAGCGGGCCGGGCGATGGGGTGGACGGTCTTTTCCCGCCACGGGCGCGTTTCATACCCGCGCAGCCGCCAGCTTGCGGAACATCCCGCTCGCCTTACCGCGGCAGGGGCGGGCAGGGCTGCCGGCGGCTCACCGTCGCCGCAGGCTGATGCCCTCGAGCACGTGGGCGACCGTCTCGCAGGCGTCCACCGACGCCTCGAGCGCGCCGAAGATGTCCTTCCAGCGGATCACGACCATCGGGTCGATGCCGTTCATGAACAGCGACGCGACCGCGTCACGGGTGATGCGGTCGCCCTCGTTCTCGAGCCGGTGGATCTCCACGAGGTGCGGAGCCATGTCCGCGCCGCCGCGCAGGCAGACCAGGGCCCGGGCCACCTGCTCGCCGGCGCCGACGAGGACCTCGGCCAGCGCCGTGGCCTGCTCCATCGGGGCCTCGATGTGGTAGATCGCCATGGTGTCCGAGGCCTGCTCGGCGAAGTCGACGATGTCGTCCAGGGCGGTCGCGAGCGCGTGCCCGTCCGCCGTCTCGATGCAGCCGCGGCGCCGGGGGCCGGTCGCGTGCAGGCGGTGGATGATGTCGTGCGTGATGCGGTCGCCCTCGTGCTCGCACGCGACCAGGTCGGCGACGAGCTCGTGGCGCTCGGGGTAGTCCCGCACCAGGTCGTGGAGCAGCGCGGTGGTGCGCTGCACGTTGCGGCCTGACTCCTCCAGCAGCTCGAGCACGGCGTGATCGTCGGCCCGGCGGCCCGGCATCCTCATCGTCGTGACCCTAAGCCCCGCGGACGGGGTGTGACCGCCACGTTCACAGGTCTTTCACGGCGACTTCACCGGTCGGTAACCGGGGGCACCGGCCCGCTCGCCAGGCTCCCATGCCAGATGGAGGTGACGCGACAAGACGAGGTGCTGCGCCTGGGGCAGCTCGAGATCCGGACCGGTGACGGCCTGGTTCTCGCGGCCGGCCGAGCGCTCACGCTCTCGGTCCGGGAGTTCCAGTTGCTGTGTGCGCTGGTGCGCCGCGAGGGCGGCATCGTCGCGCGTCACGACCTCTATCGGACGGTCTGGGGCGGCGAGCTGCGGGATGGGGACCGCTCGATCGACGTCTACGTGCACAAGCTGCGCGTGAAGCTCGATACGGCGCTTCCGGGCTGGCACCACATCCACACCCACGTGGGCTTCGGCTACCGGTTCAACCCCGAGCCGCAGTCCACTTCACACCCTTTTCACACCAAAGAGACAGCGACGCAACAGGATCCCGGCACGACGCCGGGAGTCTGACGCCCGTCTGTCCAACCACGAAGGAGACGTTGTGAGGTCATCGAAGTTCATCGCAGTCCTGGGCGCTGGCGCCCTTGCCATGGGGGTCGCCGCGTGCGGAAGCGATGACGAGGGCTCCTCCGGGTCCACCGGCAGCTCGAACGCGTCGGCATCGTCCGGCAGCAGCGAGAAGGTCTCCGGCTCGATCAGCATCGACGGGTCCTCCACGGTCTTCCCGTTCGCGCAGGCTGCGGCCGAGCTCTTCCAAGAAGAGCAGCCGGACGTGAAGATCACGGTCGGCCAGTCGGGCACCGGCGGCGGCTTCGAGAAGTTCTGCGCCGGCGAGACCGACATCTCCAACGCCTCGCGTGCGATCAAGGACGACGAGGAGGTGCCGCTCTGCGAGAAGGGCGGCGTCAAGTACGGCGAGGTCCAGATCGCGAACGACGGCATCGCCGTCGTCAGCAACAAGGGCCTGACCGTCGACTGCCTCACCGTCGACCAGCTCAAGCAGGTCTGGAACAAGGGCTCCAAGGTCGCGTCCCTCAAGGACGTCGACGCCAAGTTCCCGGACACGAAGCTCTCGCTGTACGGCCCCGGCACCGACTCCGGCACGTTCGACTTCTTCACCAAGGAGATCAACGGCGAAGAGGGCGCCACGCGCGACGACTACCAGGCCTCGGAGGACGACAACCAGCTCCTCACCGGCGTCGAGGGCGACGGCGGCGGCTTCGGCTACTTCGGCTTCTCCTACTACGAGGGCGCGGCCGACAAGCTGAACCTCGTCGGCATCGACGCCGGCGACGGCTGCGTCAAGCCGTCGAACGAGACCATCCAGGACGGCACCTACAAGCCGCTCGGGCGTCCGCTCTACATGTACCCGTCCTCCAAGTCGATCGCCAAGCCCGAGGTGAAGGCGTTCATGGAGTTCGTGCTCGCGAACCAGGAGGCCATCGCCGAGGCCGCCAAGATCGTGCCGCTCACCGCCGAGCAGGCGACCAAGGCCCGGACGGACCTCACGTCCGCCGAGGCGCCGGCCTAAGCCGCGACCCGCATGGCGTCCTCATCCACATCCGGCGGGACGCCCACGGGCGGATCCGGAGCAGATCTGCTCCGGGTCCGCTCGACGCGGTCCGTATCCGAGGGCGCCATCCGCGTCGCCCTCATGGTGGCGGCCGGCATTTCGGTCCTGACCACCATCCTCATCGTGCTGTCGCTCGCGAAGGAGACGATCTCCTTCTTCAGTGACGTCTCGATCTTCGACTACCTCTTCGGCGGGAAGTGGACGCCGCAGCTCGCAGGCGACCAGGCCTCGTTCGGCGTGGTCCCGCTCGTCACCGCGACGCTCTACATCACGGGCATCGCGATGCTCGTGGCCGTCCCGCTGGGCCTGCTCGCCGCGATCTACCTGGCCGAGTACGCGCCGACGCGGGTCCGCAAGGTCGTCAAGCCGATCCTCGAGGTCCTGGCCGGCGTGCCGACCATCGTCTTCGGGTTCTTCGCGCTGACGTTCCTCACGCCCGAGGTGCTGCGACCGCTGTTCGGGACCGACGTCTCGCAGTCCAACCAGCTGGCCGGCGGCCTGCTGGTCGGCCTGCTGGTCCTGCCGACGATCGCCTCGATCGCGGAGGACGCGCTGACGTCCGTGCCGGCGTCGCTGCGCGAGGGCTCGTTCGGCCTCGGCGCGAGCCGCCTGACGACGTCGCTGCGGGTCGTCCTGCCGGCGGCGCTCTCCGGCGTCATCGCGGCACTCGTCCTCGGCGCCTCGCGCGCCATCGGCGAGACGCTCGTCATCCTGCTCGCGGCCGGCTCCGGGCAGCTGCTGCCGGGGACCGTCGGCAGCCCGACCGAGCCGTCCGGCTCGATGGCCGCGTTCATCGCGTCCACGGCGACCGGCGACGCCGCCACCGGCTCGATCGCCTACGAGACCATCTTCGCCGTCGGCACCACGCTGTTCGTGATCTGCCTGACGCTGAACCTGATCTCGATCAGCCTCGTCAACAAGTACCGCCAGGTCTACGAGTAGGAGCTCAGGATGTCGACTCCCGCTCAGATGGCCGGCAAGGCCATGCAGCAGACCACGGTGATCCCGCGGCGCAACCCGAACGATGCCCGCAAGGAGCGCGGCTTCGCGTTCCTGATGTACGCGGCGGTCGCAATCGCGTTCATCTCGCTCGCGGCACTGATGATCCAGATCGCCAGCGACGGGGCCGGCGCGCTCAGCTGGAACCTGCTGACGAACTTCCCGTCGAAGATCAACCCCGCGACGTCCGGCGTGAAGTCGGCGCTCTACGGCACCGTCTACCTGATGATCCTGACGGCGATCTTCGTGATCCCGATCGGTGTCGGAAGCGCGATCTACCTCGAGGAGTACGCCGACCGCCGCAGGTGGTTCAACCGCATCATCGAGGTCAACATCCAGAACCTCGCCTCGGTGCCGAGCGTCGTCTACGGTCTCCTCGGTCTGGCGTTCGTGGTCCGCGGTCCGCTGTCGCTCGAGCGGACGCTGCTGGCGGGTGCCATCACCCTCGGGCTGCTGGTCCTGCCCGTGGTGATCATCGTGGCCCGCGAGGCGATCCGTGCGGTGCCGCCGTCGATCCGGGACGGCTCGCTCGCCCTCGGCGCGACGAAGTGGCAGACGATCTGGAAGCAGGTCCTGCCGGGCTCGATGGCCGGCATCGCCACCGGCGTCATCCTCGCGCTCTCCCGCGCGATCGGTGAGACCGCGCCGCTGATCGTCATCGGGGCGGCCGTGTCGCCCCGGTTCCTGCCGGACGGGCTCAACAGCGAGTTCACCGCCCTGCCCGTCCAGATCTTCGCCTTCTCGAAGGACTCGGATCCCCAATTCCTACAGCTGGCATCGGCCACCATCATCGTGCTGATGGTCCTGCTGCTCGCCATGAACTCAGTCGCCATCTACCTGCGCAGCCGCTTCGAACAGAAGTGGTGAGGAGCCACCGTGAAGAACATGACCGAACCTGCTGAAACCGACCCGCTCGCCAAGAGCGCCTCCCCGGACGCCCGCGGCGTCGACCTCACCACTGCGCCCGACACGCCGACCATCACGGTCGACAAGAACGCGGAAAAGATCTTCGACTGCAAGGACGTCAACGTCCTGTACGGCGGCAAGCTGGCCGTCGAGGGCGTCGAGATCCCGCTGCTCAAGGGCGATGTGACCGCGCTCATCGGCCCGTCCGGCTGCGGCAAGTCGACGTTCCTGCGCTGCCTGAACCGCATGAACGACCTGATCCCCGGGGCCGAGGTCCAGGGCTCGATCGTGTACCACGGGCAGGACCTGTACGCCAAGGAGGTCGACGCCGTCCAGGTGCGCAAGCGCATCGGCATGGTCTTCCAGAAGCCGAACCCGTTCCCCAAGTCGATCTACGACAACATCGCCTTCGGGCCGCGGCTGCGCGGCGTCGCCAAGAAGGAGATGGATGAGGTCGTCGAGACGGCGCTCAAGCGTGCCGCGCTGTGGGACGACGTCAAGGACCGCCTGAAGGACAACGCCTTCGGCATGTCTGGCGGTCAGCAGCAGCGCCTCTGCATCGCGCGCGCCCTGGCCACCGAGCCCGACGTCCTGCTCATGGACGAGCCGTGCTCGGCCCTGGATCCGATCTCGACCGGCAAGATCGAGGACCTGATGACGGAGCTGAAAGAGCGCGTGTCGATCGTGATCGTCACGCACAACATGCAGCAGGCCGCGCGCGTGTCCGACAAGACCGCGTTCTTCATCGTCGACCTGTCGGCCGGCGAGAACAAGCGCATCGGCAAGCTCGTGGAGTTCGCGCCGACCGAGCAGATCTTCTCGAACCCCAAGGACGAGCGGACGGAGCAGTACGTCACGGGTAAGTTCGGCTGATGGCCTCCAACCCGCGACAGCAGTTCGTCGACCAGCTGATCCTGCTCGAGGCCCAGACCATGGGCGGGATCAACATGGTGGTGGAGCAGCTCGACCGGGTCATGGAGGCACTCAAGCACCAGGACGTCGAGCTCGCAGCGCTGGTCATCGCCGACGACGACCGGCTCGATGGCCGCTACCTGGAGGTCCACCAGGGCGTCCTCTCGATGCTCGCGCTGCAGGCACCGGTCGCCGGCGACCTGCGCACCATCGCCGCGCTGCTCCATGTGATCAAGCACATGGAGCGCATGGGCGACCAGTGCGTGAACGTGTGCAAGCTGATCCCGTTGCTCGGCCACGAGCCCCCGGTCCAGCCGGAGATCATGGAGCGCATCCAGCGCATGGGGGCGGCGGCACGCGACGAGTGCGTCCTTGCGCGGCGGTCGTTCGAGGAGCGGGACGTGGGCCTCGCGGAGGACCTCGTCCGCCAGGACCGGGAGATCAACCGCCTGAACCGGGAGATCTTCCAGCTCGCCGTCCAGCTCGGCACGGACGCGGACGTCCGCGAGTGGGCGATGACCATGGTCATGACCGCCCGCGCGCTCGAGCGCATCGGCGACAACGCGGTGGACATCGGCGAGCAGACGGCCTTCGTCGTCACCGGGCTGTTCCGGGAGTTCTCGGACTCCTCGCACGCGGCCAAGCGCTGAACGGTCACGCCGGGTTCCGGTAGAACCTTGTTCGCCGGCTTCGGGTGCCTTTATGGGGCGCCGGCGCGCTGTGATTTTCCTGTGACTTTATGCCGGGCTGATGTTGCCAAAAGGCGTCCCCGGCGTACACTCGAGACACATGACGGAACGGGTCTACACCGGCATGGACGTCGATCGTCCTGCCAACAACCCGGGCGCCGCACCGCTGCGGATTGCCGTGATCGACACAGATTCCGGCTTCCTGCAAGTGCTGTCCAAGCGCCTGGAACGTCTCGGCTGGGAACACCGCGTGCTGGCCAGCGGCGTCCCGACCGACACGATGGTCGCCATGCGCCTCAGCGCAGTGGTCATCGATCTCACCGTGCTCGGGCCGCAGGCCTGGGAGTACCTCGAGAAGCTCTGCGCTGAACTCCCCGGGCTGGCGGTCATCGTCTGCACCGGGCAGTCGACGGTCGCGCAGCGCGTCCGCGGGTTGCGGATGGGGGCGGACGACTGGCTGCAGAAGCCGTGCCACCCCGAGGAGCTCATCGCGCGGATCGAGGCGGTCGTGCGCCGTCGTCGCCAGGCCGAGAGCCGTGCCGAGGCCGGCCCGATCGCCGCCGGCGAGATCGAGATCCGGTCGGACCGCTTCCAGGCGTTCGTGGACGGGCTGTCGATCGATCTCACCCGCCGCGAGTTCGAGCTCATCGAGCTGCTCGCCTCCGCGGAGGGTCGCGTCCTCGAGCGCGAGGAGATCTACCAGCGCGTGTGGGGCTACGCGATGGCCCGCGGCGACCGGTCCGTCGACGTGTTCGTGCGCAAGCTGCGCCAGAAGCTCGAGAAGGCATCGCCGGGCTGGCGGTACATCCACACCCACTTCGGCGTCGGCTACCGGTTCGCGCCGGAGCTCGCGTCCGACGCGGTGCCGGTCGACGGCGTCGGCGTCGGTGACGCCGGCGTGTCGGTGCCGGTCCCCGCGCGGGTCTGACGCGCGGTCGTCCCCGTCCTGCCGCGGGGCGGGACGGCGTAGACTTCAGCGCGTGAGCACGGGCGTACGCAACACGGGCATCATCCTGCTGCTGGCGCTGGGCGTGTACGCCCTGCCCGGCGGCGGCGACACCGCCGCGTTCCTCGGCGCGCTCTTCTCGACCCTGATCCTGGCGTCGTTCGTGTTCGCCGCCTGGCGGATGTACCGCGAGCACCGGGTGTCGCTCTACGGGCTGGGCGACCGCGACCGCGGGATGCTCTACGGCTCGGTGGCGGCGATCGTCCTGGCCGCGGCCGGGAGCAACAAGCTCCTCAACGGGACGGGGCCGGAGATCGTGCTCTGGCTGGGCCTGGTCGGCGGCGCGATCTACGGCTTCTACACCGTCTACACGAACTTCAGGGCGTACAACTTCTAGTCCGGGTCGTTCGCGGGTGGGTTGACGGTCGCCTGGGTGGCCGTCGGCCGTCGGTCGGCGCGTCGGGGTGGGGCGGTCGGGTGTCGGTTGCGGCCTGCGGAGTTCCGCCACAGCCGCCGAGCGCCCCGGTCACAGGTGTGCGGTAGCGCTGCAGCAGCCCCCTGATCGATCGTGTCCCCATGGCACGACACGAATCCGAGCGGGGGCAGGCGAGCGTCGAGTTTGTCGCCCTGCTCCCGCTGCTGGCGGCGATCGTGGTGCTGTTGTGGCAGGCGGTGGTGGCCGGGCAGGCGGTGTGGCTCGCCGGGACGGCTGCCCGCGCCGCCGCCAGGGCCGAGGCCGTCGGGGGCGACCCCGTGGCCGCGGCCCGCGCCACGTTGCCCGTCGCGCTGCACGAGGGCCTGAAGACCACGCGCGACGACGACGGCGGGGTGCGCGTGCGCATCCGCATCCCGGTCGTCGTCGACGGGGACCGCCGCGTTGCCACCGTCACGGCCCAGGCCCGCTTCCGGCCGCAGGGTGGCTGAGGTGACACGACGCAGACCGGATGACGGCGGCCAGAGCTCGGTCGAGCTGGTGGCGATCCTGCCGCTGGCGATCGTGACCGTGCTGGGTATCGCGCAGGTGCTCGCGGCCGGCATCGGTCACGAGCTGGCCGCGCACGCAGCGGAGAACGGGGCGATCGCGCTCGCCGACGGCGAGGATCCGCGGGACGCCGTGCGCGAGGCGCTCCCGGGCTGGGCGAAGGACCGCGTCCAGATCAAGGTCGACGGCCGCGAGGTGCGGGTGAGCCTGAAGCCGCTGACGGTGATCCCGGGGGCAGGGGAGGCGCTGGCCACCGACGCTTCAGCGGACGCAGGACCCGGCCCGGACGCGGGCGCCGCGATGCCGGCGGCGGTCAGCACCGGGCCAGGGCCGGGCCTCGGGGCGGTGACGGAACCGACCGTGGACCAGCCCGCGGAGCTCGGCCTCCCCGGGCCCGGGCCACTCGAGTTCGCCGAGCCTGCGCCCGTCATCCCGCCGGAGTGGCGCGAGCGATGAGCGCCGTCGTCGACCGCCTCTCGTCGTTCCTGCTGCTGCCGGCGGAGGCCGTGAGCTGTCCGAGGGGCGAGGCGGCGGCTGACGTCCTCGACGCCGGTCCGCCGGTGACCACGGCAGGCTCCGCCGGGCGCGACGCCTTCGTCCTGCCGGTGGAGGTGGTGACGCCGGCAGCAGGGTCTTCCACCGCCCGCGTCGCGTCCGCGAGTGCCGCCCCGGTCGTCCCGGAGCGCAGCGCCGATCCAGCGGACACGGGCGACCCGGCCGATTCCACGGGACCGACCGAGCCGGCCAGGCGGGCCGTCCGCCGCCGCCGCCGGCGATCGTCCGGCTCGCGGCACCCGGCCGCCGCCCCGCCTGCCGTGGCGATCGTGGGCGACGCCGCGACGACCGCCCTGGCCGTCGCCGTCGCGGGCGGCGTTGCGCGGCGGCACCGTTCCGCGGTTGCCCTGACGACCGTCTGGGGCGACGCCGCGCCGAGCCGCGAGGGGACCTCGTCGACCCGGGCCGCTGCGCTGCTCGCGTCCGATATCGAGGGCGCCACGGATCTCGCAGCGCGCGCGACCGGCAGCGGGGTCGTCGTGCAACTTCCGCAAGACGGTGACATCGCGGTGGCCCACCGCCTCGTGACGACGCTGGCAGGACAGCAGTGCGCACAGGTGCTGGTGGTCACCGGCCCACGGCCGCCGGCCCTCGATGCGGTGCTGGCGGGTTACGACGTCCTCGTCGCCCTGGTCGCCGCCGATGCCCCGGAAGCGCTCGTCGACGTCGCCGCCGCGTCCCTCCGGTCATTGGCGCCGGACGCACAAGCGGTCACGGTCTCGCGACCTGTGGGCGGGCTGCCGCGCCTACTCCGCCAGCGCGCGACTGTCCGGCAGATACTCCGAGTGCTCGATGCCTGAGCGCGCGGACAACGGGCAGTCGGTGCGCCTGCAGGGTTACTGGTCCTTGAGCAGCACGACGCGGTCGGCGCCGAGCGCAGCACGGGCGCGCTCGGCCAGGCCGCGGTCGCCGGTGACCAGGCTGGCTTGGAGGGTCTCTGCGGTTGCGAGGTAGGCGGCGTCGTAGGCCGAGAGTTGATCGCGACGTGCCCACACAGCCTCGATGAGCGGCTGGTGGTCCCAGAGGTCGACGGGCATCTCCGTGAGGGCTGCCGCGGCGCGCTCGGCCTGGCCTGCGTCGATCTGTCTGCTGCGCAGCAGGCCGCGTAGTGCGCTGAGTGTCTCGATGGGCAGCATCTGCGGCGCGTTGACGTGATCGTCGGAGGCGAAGACCTCAAGGGCGTCCTCGGCACCGAGTAGGACGCCGACGGCGACGCTCGCGTCGATGACGAGGGTCATGACGGTGGCCGGCCCTCGCGCACCGCCGCGGCGACAGCCGCCGTCGGCGGCGCGGAGGTGGTGCGCTGCCGCCGCATCTGGTCGGCGAACTGCTCGGGTGTCGGCCGCTGCGCGGTACGCCGGAGCGCGCGGACGATCACTTCGTTGACGCTCCGCCCCTCCGCTGCGGCTCGCGCTTTCAGCGCAGCGTGAACGTCGTCGGGGATGTCGCGAACGTGGACGTTTGCCATGACCCCGATGATATCAGCGCGGTATCAGCAGAGTGAACGGGTCGCGCGCGGTGATGAGGCGCAGCGAGCTGACCGCGGGTGCACGTGGGTTGCGAACGCGGTACGTGTCCGGCACAGGTGTGTCGTTGCGCCGCGACAGGGGCGTGGTCGATCGTGACCGCATGGCACGACACGGACCAAGTTGTCGCAGGCGAGCGTCAAGCTCGTCGCCGTCCACATGGCCAGGGACGCGTGAGCGCTCGGACAACGGGCAGATGACCGTGCTGCTGGTCGGCGTCCTGGTCGCCATCGCGATCGGCGCGCTCGTGCTCGGCGGGGTCGCCCGCGGGCTCGGCGAGCGCGGTGACCAGCAGCGCGCCGCCGATCTGGCCGCGCTCGCGGCCGGGCGTGCCCTGCAGGAGGTGTACCCGCGCGTCTTCGAGCCGGCGCAGGTCGATGGGCTCCAGAACGCGAACCACCTGGAGCGCGAGCAGTATCTGGACCGCGGTCGCCGCGCGGCGGAGACGACAGCGCGGCGCAACGGCGTCGAGCGGGTCGAGGTCAGCTTCCCGCAGGGCGGTGTCGCGCCGACTCGTGTCCGCGTCCGGGTCCTGGACGACGTTGCCGCAGCCGGGCGGCGCGTCGCGACGGGTGTCGTCGCCGAGGCCGAGCTGACACCCGTCGCGCCGCTCGGCTTCGCGACGGGCGACGCGGGACAGGGCGAGTACTCCGGTCCGCTGGCGATCCGGACGGGGAAGCCAATGCGGCCCGACGTCGCCGTCGCCTTCGATCGGCTGGCGGCGGCCGCCGCCGCTGACGGCCACACGATCTTCGTGGTCAGCGGCTTCCGCAGCAACGCCGAGCAGGCTGTGCTGTTCGCCGCCCACCCGGACCCGAAGTGGGTCGCGCCGCCGGGCAAGTCGATGCACCGGCTGGGCACCGAGCTCGACCTGGGCCCGGCGTCCGCGTACGGGTGGCTCGCGGCGAACGCGACGCGCTTCCACTTCGTTCAGCGATACAGCTGGGAGCCTTGGCACTACGGCTACACGCTGAACGCCGGGTCCAGCGGGGGCCTCGGGATCGCTGACCGGCGCACGGCGCTGCCCTCGTTCGTCCCGGCGAGGTACGCCCCGATCCTGGGGAAGACGGCGCAGCGGTGGAACGTGTCGGCTGCGCTCCTTGCCGCGCAGCTGTGGCAGGAGTCCGGGTTCAACCCGTTCGCGCGGTCGCCGGCGGGTGCGCAGGGGATCGCGCAGTTCATGCCGGGCACCGCGGCGCAGTACGGGTTGAGGAATCCGTTCGACGCGATGGCGGCGATCGACGCGCAGGGACACCTGATGCGTGACCTCTTACGCCAGTTCGGCTCGGTTCCGCTCGCGCTCGCGGCCTACAACGCGGGGCCGGGCGCCGTGCAGAAGTGCGGGTGCATCCCGCCCTACCCCGAGACGCAGGCGTACGTCGCAGCGATCCTGGGATTACTGCACGGAGCCGGGGACCCGGCGGGGGCGGGGGCGTCCACGCTGGCGGTCCGGCTGGTGCGGTAGGAGCACCGCGCGTCGAGCTAAGCCGAGGCTGAGTTCGATGGGGGCTCGCGAGAGTGGCTCGGTCCCAGCGCTTCTCGCCAGTGCCTGCGGTGCGCCGATCGCGGCGCGTACCAGCGGGACTGAGCGACGCGCCGGCGGCCTAGCCCTATGGGTTGCGTTAGGTTAGCCCTCGATGGGCTCCGGCGCCTTGCCCAGTTTGCGGGCCGCCGTGCGGCGCCCTCCGGACGGGCTCGGGTTGAAGACGGCAACCTCCTGCGGGAGCCATCTTGGAACCCAGCCCGGCTCACTCGGTGCGGGTAGCGCGTTTATTGGTCGCGCTGGTGGCGGCCGGGTGGTTCTCCGGTAGCGGCGGCGAGACGGGTGAGGATGCCCTGCGTGCTTTGTGTGATGTTGAGGCCGGCAGCGTGATCGGGGTAGGTGGCGGCGAGCTTGTGAAGCTCGGTTGTGAGGAAGATGAGGCCGCGATCGAGGTCGGCTTCGCTGGCGGCGGCGCGTGCCCGGACGCCCATGGCGCTGTTGACGCGGGCTTGGGCGTGCCGGTGGTCGTAGGTGGGGTCGATGGCGCGCCGGAGCTGACCCCAACGGCGGGCAAGCTGGTCGACGGCTGCGCGCTTGGCCTGCACGCGGCGGTGCGCGGGCACGGGTGGGGGGTGCGGCTCGGCGAGAGTCGTCGGCGGGCTCTCGGGCGTGCCGAGGCGCTGTCCGCGCACGAAGGTAAGGACCTTGCCGATCGCTCGTTCGGACTGGCCGAGTTCGCGTAGCAGTCCGCGCGCGGCGGCGACCTCGTCGCGGTCGTAGCGGACGCCGCCGACAATCATGCCGCCGGGCTCGACGTAGGCGTCGAGGGCCTCGAAAGCGACCCGACGCCCGCCGCCGGTGGGCGGCTCGACATCGAACGTGCCGCGAGATCCGTCGTCGTCGGTTGGGCGCCGGAGTTCGGCCTCGACGCGCTCTGCGGCGGCGGTGAGGATGTCGTCGGCGGGGAGGAACACCTGGGCGACGAGGTCGTCGGGGTCGCCGGACCTGCGGCGGACAATCCGTCCAACGGCTTGGCGGAAGAACAGGTCGGTGCGCTTAACGGTGGCGTACGCGGCGACGGTCAGGCGGGGAACGTCGACGCCCTCGCTCACCATGCTCACGGCCACGAGCCAGCGCGGCTCGGTCGCGGCGGCGAACGTCTCGAGCTTGCGGTGCGCCGTCGGGTCGTCGCTGAGCACGGTCGTGGGTCGCTCGCCGGTGATGGTGCGCAGGACGGCGGCGACATCCCGCGCGTGCTGTTGGGTGTCGGCGAGGAGCAGCCCGGCGGCATCGGGAACGACGGAGCGGGCCTTGACGAGTAAGTCGTCGGCGTCCTTGAGCATCTGCCCGAGCAGCGGGGTCCCGGGGTCGATGGCGGCTCGCAGACGGCGGGCGTCGCCGACGGGATCCAGGGGGTCCGCGAACGCAGCAACGGTCTCCTCACCGTCGGCCCGCCAGCGCAGCGTCGCGTCGAGGAGACGGAACGCGAGCGGCCGACACGCCCCATCCAAGACGGCGTCGGCGTACCCGTAGACGTGGTCAGGGACACAGCAGCGGTCCTCGTCGTAGGTGACGAACGGGATCGCGCGCGCGTCGGACCGAAACGGCGTGCCGGACAGCGCCAGGCGCAGCGCTGCCTCACCGAACGCCGTCTGCAGCGCCGAACCCCAAGCCGTCGCGTCACCGGCGTGATGCAGCTCATCCATGACGACGGCGGTCGGTCGCGCAAGGTGGTGGGCGAAGAGGTCCGGGGCGGTGGCAACCTGCTGGTAGGTGACAACGACGCCGTCCACTCCGGCGCGCCATGCCCCGTCGGCGTTGCGCCACCGCGGGTCCAGGTGCAACCCGACGCGGTCCGCAGCGTCGGCCCATTGCGCGCGTAACGCCGTCGTGGGGCAGACGACCACAACCTGCTCCGCGCGGCCGGCGGCACGCGCGTCCTGGACCGCGAGGCACGCTGCCAGCGTCTTGCCCGCCCCAGGCGTCGCCACGAGCAGGAAGTCACGGGACCGCGTCGCGGCGTGCTCGGTCAGGAACCGCCTCTGCCACCCGCGCGGGACCACCGACCCCGCAGCAGGGCGGTTCACCGTCCACCCTTGCGCATGTTGCAGGCCGGACACAACGCCTGCCCGTTCGCAGGGGTCGTCGACCCGCCGCTGCGCACCGGGTCGACGTGGTCGGCGTGCCAACCCGGGTCAAGGCGCACGCCGCACCCCGCACAGCGGCCAACGGCGGCCAGGAACAACGCCACGCGAGAGCGCGAAGGGAAGCGACGCGATGCCGGACCGGAAGCCATCGCGCGGGACGGTACCGGCGCCGCTGACGAGTCGCGGTCGCGGCCGCCGGGCCGGGCATCGCGGATGGCCCCCAGCGACGCGCCCGAGATTCGATTGTCGGGTCCTCTCCGGGCAGGCGGGAGGGTAAGCGGGACCGTGCCGCATAGAGGGTCTCGTCAGCAGCAGGTCGATGCGAGACAGGGGAGGCATACCACTTTGGGTTGCGTTTGCCCTCAATGACCGACCCGCCCTCCGAGGACAGGCTCGGCCTCAAACCGCGACTCGAGGGGTCCGTGAAAGCCAGCCTGGCTCAGTCCTGACGCGATGGGCTGCCTTGGCGCCGGCCCGCGCGGCTCAGGGCGCGAGGCGGATGCCGTGGAGCGCGTAGTTCGTCGCCGCCTGGACGAGCTCGTCCTCCTCGGCGTCCGGCTCGATCCACGGCCGCATGAGGACGAGGCCGGTCATCAACGTGAGCGTCATCGACACCGCGCGCTCGACGACGTCGCGGGAGAACCAGCCGGCGCGATCGGCCTCGTGGTCGCCGATCGGCTTCAGGCTGGCGATGACCTGGGTGAGGCCGTCGCGCAGGGCGTCGACGAGCTCGCCGTCGGTGAGGTCGGGCATGGAGATCAGGCGGACGAGGGTGAGGCGGTGCTCGTTGAGGTGGCGGTAGAGGTCGCGGATCAGGTCGGTCATGATCTCGTGCTCGCTGCGCTCGCTGGCGAGCTGCTGCTGCCAACTGGCCGCGAACTCCTCGACGGACGCGATGAACGGCGTCAGCGTGGTCGCGGCGAACAGCCGGTCCTTGCTCGGGAAGTGTCGGTGCAGGACAGACGGGCTGATGCCCGCGGCGTCCGCGACCGTCCGCATCGTCGTCTGCTCGAAGCCGCGGCCCCCGAACTCCTCGGCTGCCGCGCTGATGATCAGCGCACGGACCTGCTCGGTGCTCCGCCGCGTGGTGCGCTGCTCGCTCATCGGGCGCCGACATTACCCGTGAGCGCCCGGTCACCCGGAAGTTCCAGCTTCCGGGGGTGCTGGAACCCCTGACCGGGGGGTAGGCACGCACTCGTGTCGCGTGGGAAGGTCCTCTCGCGCTTAGAGAGACATCAACTCTCTAAGCCGCCCGGGGAGGGCATCGACGCGCACATGGCACTGACGGACGACAGAGCAGGACGGGACGCAGCGGCGGTGGCCGACCGGATCGCCGGCGGGCTCGTCCGGCAGCCCGGCGGGTCGGCCGTCCAGACGGCGTCCGAGACCGCAGGCCTGTTCCTGAAGGCCGGGCGCATGCTGTTCACCGGCCCGTACGGCTGGTGGCGCGACTGCGTCGTCGAGATGTCGCTGGCGCTGCGCCGCTGCCTGCTGCCGATGATGCTGTCGATCGCGGCGTTCTGCCTCGGCATCGCGATCGGGTTCGTCGGCATGATCATCAAGACGCTCGGGACGTCGGACCGCATCCCGGGCGGGATCTACACCGGCTTCATGCGGGAGCCGTCGATCTGGGTGATGAGCATGATCTTCGCCGGGGTCGCGGGCAGCGCGCTCGCCGCCGACCTCGGCGCACGCCGGATCCGCGAGGAGCTCGACGCGCTGTCGGTCCTCGGGGTGGACAACGTCCGGGCGATCGTCCTGCCGCGGATCGTCGCGATGACGCTCGTCGCCCCGATCCTCGGGCTGCTCACGCACCTGTGGTCGATGTTCGTGCTGCTGGTCTGCCTGCCGCTGTACTTCCCGTCGGTCGGCCACGCGACGTTCTTCGAAGTCGTCAACGCCTTCCTGATCCCGGGCGACCTGTTCGCGTTCCTCCTGAAGTGCGTCCTGATCGGCGCCCTTGTAGGGACCGTCTCCTGTTACAAGGGGCTCACGGCGAAGGGCGGCGCAGAGGGTGTCGGCCGGGCGGTCAACCAGGCCGTCGTGATCATGTTCCTCGGCCTCTGGATCCTGAACGGCGTCTTCAACAGCGCCTTCCTGGCCCTGTTCCCCGACGTGCAGACCCTCCGCGGCTGATGGCGTCCGTCGCGACCAACCCAGGGGGCAGCGCGGAGCGGCCCGCGTCCGTGCCCGCGCCCGCGGCTCCCGACGGGACGGTCAAGGCCCTCTTCCGCGAGGCCGGCGAGCTCGCCATCTTCACCTTCCGGACCTTCGGCGCCCTGCGCGGCGCGCTGCGCTACCCGGCCGAGATCTTCCGGCAGTCCTCGATCCTCGCCCGCGGGTCGACCGGCGTCATCGCGGCGATGTGCTTCCTGATCGGGTTCTCCGCGATCAACTTCGCCTACTACTTCCTGCGTGCCGCAGGCGCCGCGGACTACACCGGGCTGTTCAGCGGCCTGGCCACGGCGCGCGCCGCGTGTCCGGTGATGTTCGGGTACGTCTTCGCCGCGAAGGTCGGCTGCGGGCTGGTCGCGGAGATCGGGGCGATGCGGATCAGCCAGGAGATCGACGCGCTGGAGTCCGAGGCGATCGACCCGATGCGCTACGTCGTCGCCGTCCGACTGCTGGCCGCGATGATCTTCCTGCCGGGGGCCGTCTTCATCGGCCTGCTCGGGATGTCGGCCGGCTGCTACCTCACCGCGGTCGACGTCGTCCAGGGCCTCTCCTCGTCGGGCTTCAGCCGCTACCACTGGGCGATCCAGACGGTCCAGGACCAGCTCTACGCGCTGATCATGATGGGCACGATGGCGATCAGCATCGTCATCGTCTCGTGCTTCTACGGCTGGCGGACGAAGGGCGGCCCGGCCGAGGTCGGTGGCTCCGTCGCCCGCTCGCTCGTGGTGAACCTCGTCCTGATCCACGTGATCATCGGCGGCTTCATCTTCCTCTTCTACGGGCTCGATCCGAAGCTCCCGATCGGCGGCTGATCGCATGACCCCGGTCGCGCTCAGGCGCGCTCTCACCGCTGTTCTACTGCTCGCGGTCGTCGCGCTCGTCGCAATCGTGACCGGGGGCTCCGACAAGGGCCACCACCTGACCGTCACCGTCGACAAGGCGACGAACCTGTACGCGGGTGTCGACATCCGCGCGGCCGGCCAGAAGGTTGGCCGGATCGACTCCGTGGAGGCGACCGGCGACGGCCGCGCGCGCATCGGGCTGCGCATCGACGACGACCGCGTCTGGCCGATCTACGCCGGCGACCGGCTCCGCGTGCGCTACGGCGGGACGATCGCGTTCGCCGCGCGCTACGTCTCGATCGACCGCGGGACCCGCCGCATCAGGCCACTGGCCGACGGGGCGCAGCTGTCCCGCGCGCAGTTCGTGACCCCCGTCGAGTTCGACCAGGTCCTGAAGACGTTCGACGCGCCCACGCGCAAGGACCTGCGCCGGACCGTCGACGCGACCGGCACCGCCCTCGCGGCCGCGCGGCCCGGGCTGAGCGCCGCGCTCGACGAGGCACCGCCCGCGCTGGCCCAGGCCCGCGCCGTGCTCACCGACCTCGGCAGCGACGAGGCGGCCCTCGACCAGCTCGTGCGCTCCGGCGACCGCGTCACGGCGGCGATCAACGCCGCCGACCCGGGCCTCGGCCCGCTCGTCGCCGGAGCCGCGCAGACCTTCGCCGCGGTCGGCACCCGCGCGGACCGGCTGCAGACCGCGCTACGCGAGCTGCCCCCGACGCTGTCCACCGCCCGCGGGACGCTCCGCCGCGCCGACGTCACCCTCGCGAAGGCCGACCGGCTGACCGAGCGGCTCGCGCCCGGGATCGGCGAGGTCCGGAAGATCGCAGCCCCGCTGTCCCGGACGCTGACGACGCTCGCCGCCGTGGCGCCCGACGCCCGCGCGACCGTCGCCACCCTCCGCAAGGGCGCCCCGGACCTGACACGCGTCCTCACCGCCGCCCGGCCGCTGCTGCCGAAGCTCGGCGACGTCGGGAAGGAAGCCGCACGGCAGCTCTCGTGCGTCCGGCCCTACACCCCGGAGATCGCCGGCTTCGCGTCCACCTGGGGACAGGTGTCGTCCAACAGCGACGGCAAGGACAAGTTCGCCCGGATCACCGCCCAGGCCTACCCGTTCGGGACGTTCACGCCGCTGACGAACCCGCAGCTGAGCAAGGTGCTGCCGGCCGCGCAGGAGCAGTACGCGTTCCCGCGCCCGCCGGGCCAGAACGCGAACCAGACGTGGTACCTGCCCGAGTGCGGCGTCGGCCCCGACTCCACCGATCCCACGAAGGACCCCGAGGCGATCGCCTTCGACCCGCTCTCCAAGAACATCCTGGAGATCGACAACGACGACGAGTTCCGCCCATGAGCCCGCGTGTGCTGCTCACCGGGCTGTTCGCCTGCGTCGTGGCGCTGATCGCCGGCCTGCAGCTGGTCGGGGGCGACGACGCGTACGAGCTGAACCTGCGCCTGAAGTCCGCGAACGGGCTGCGCAACGGGTCGGAGGTCCGGACCGGCGGCGTCCCGGTCGGCCGCGTGCTCGCGCTGAAGCTCGGGCCGAAGGACGCGGTCGACGTGCGCATGGCGCTCGACGACGGGCATGACGCCGTCGGCCGCAACGCCACCGCGCGGATCGTCGCCACGAACCTCGTGGGGGAGAAGTACGTCGAGCTCGACCCGGGCGACACGCGGACCCCGCTGGCGTCCGGCGCCTGGCTGCCCACCCGCCGGGTGAGCACGTCCGTCGACCTGGACCAGGTCCTCGACGTCCTCGACTCAGGCGTGCGCACGCGGCTGGCCGTCCTCATCAACGAGACCGGCTTCGCCCTGACGCACCGCCGGGCGGACTTCAACGCGTTCCTCCACGAGCTGCCGCCGGCGCTCAGCGCCGGTCGGAAGCTCGTCGGTCAGCTCGCTCAGGACAACCACACCGTCGGGGACGTGGTCGATCGCGCGGGCCGCCTCGTTGCCCGCGTGAACGCCGAGCGCGATGAGCTGAACCGGATGGTCGACGTCACCGGGAAGACCGCGGCCGCGGTCGCCGCAAAGCGTGCGCAGCTGCGCCAGACCCTCGCCGAGGCGCCCACCACCCTCGCGTCCGCCGACCGCCTGCTCACCGATCTGCAGGACACCACGCGGCCGCTCGCCTCCGCGGCCCGCCTCATCACCCGGACCGCGCCGGGCCTCCGCGCCACGCTGACCCAGGTGGAGCCGTTCGAGGCGAGCGCCCGCCCCGCGCTCGACGAGGTCCCGGACCTCGCCCCGGAGCTCACGCGCCTCGGCGTGAAGGCGGCGCCCGTCGCGCGGCAGGCGGTGCCGACGGCCAAGGCGTTGACCGCGCTGCTCACCACCTCCGGGCCGGCGACCCGGACGCTCGGCGCCTCGGTCGACGACCTCCTCGGGCTGGCCGAGGGCTGGTCGCGCTCGATCCAGCTGCGCGACGGCCTCTCACACGTCTTCCGGGGCCGCGCGTCGATCTCGGTCGACACGATCCAGACCCTGACGCGACGGCTGCAGCTGCTGAGCCCGACGGCCCCGGCGCGCCGGACGGGCGGCACCGGCGGCGCAACCAAGCCAGGCCCGGCGCCTTCTGGCGCGGCCGCCACGCCCGCCCGGCAGGACGACAGGCGCCCGGGTCCTGCCAAGGCCCTGAAGGACGTCGTCGGCAAGACGCAGGACACCGTCACCGGCGTGCTCGCAAAGCTGCTGCCCGGCCTCGCGGGCCCGGCCGGATCAGCTCCGGCGCCAGCCCCGGACGACAGCCGTGACGACCCGGCCGGTGCCCTCCTCGACTTCCTCCTGAAGCCATGACGAGCGCTCGCCGAACCCGCCGCCCGCGCCGCGAGCAGGCGCGCCCCTTCACCGTCCTGAGCACCGGGCTGCTCGTCCTCGCGCTGCTGGCGGGCGTACTCACCGTCGCGCTGCGCTCCCCGGGTGGCGTCCCGGGCGTCAGCTACGGCAGCTACGAGGTCGCCCTCCCGGACGCCGGGAACCTGCGCCCGCACAACGAGGTCCGCATCGCCGGCGTGCGCGTCGGCCAGGTGGCGAGCAAGGACGTCCGCGACGGGCAGGCCCTGCTCCGCCTCAAGCTCGACTCCGGGACGGGTCCGCTGCCGCGCGACACCACCGTCTTCATCCGCAGCCGTGGCCTGCTCGGGCAGCGCTACCTCGAGCTCGTCCCCGGACGCAGCAGCACGATGCTCGCCCAGGACGCGACGATCCGCTCCGGCACGGATTCGCTGACCTTCGGCGTTCCCGAGACGCTCGACACCTTCGACACCGCCACCCGGCAGGGGCTCGGGACGACGTTCGGCGAACTGGGCCGTGGCCTGCTCGGCCGCGGCGACGACCTCAACGGCGCCCTGCGCGTCGTCGCCCCGACCGGCCGCCGCCTGCGCACCACGATCGGCACGGTCCTGGAGCGCGACGGCGCGGTCGCCCGCCTCGCCCCGTCGCTGAACGCCGCCGCCACGCCGCTCGACGGCGCCCGCGAGGACATCGCCCGCGGCCTGAAGCCCGGCGCCGATGCGCTGACCCCGTTCGCCGACCACGGCGAGGACGTGCAGCAGCTCCTGGCCGAGGCGCCGCCGGCCCTGCGCACCGCCCGCGCCGGTCTCGACGGCGGCGCCCGGCTGCTGGCCTCCGTCCGGACCGTCGCGCGCGCCGCGGACGGCACGCTCCCGGCTGCCCCCGCCGCCCTGCGCCAGACCGCCACGCTCCTGCGCACCAGCCGCGAGCCCCTGCGCCGGACGACCCGCCTGCTGAAGGCCGCCGGCCCCGCAGTCCCGGCGCTCGTCAAGGTCACCGACGCCCTCGAGCCGGACCTCAAGCTCCTCACGAACGCCGCGAACGCCCTCCGGCCGACGCTCGTCACCGTGGGGCAGCACGGCTGCGACGTGAAGAACTTCGCCACCGTCTGGCGCAGCTTCCTCGGTTTCGGAGTCGCCGGCGGCGGGGCGATCGGGCCGCTGAACAGCATCCGCGTCGTCGCGACCCCCGCCTTCGAGGAGATCCGTGGACAGGGTGAGCTCATCACGAGCGTGACCGAGAAGCTCGTCGACCACGACCCCTACCCGCGCCCCTGCAAGTTCGTCCCCGGCGCCTACTACCCGGTGTCGCTAACGCAGGGAGCACCCAAGTGATCCGTCGCCTGCAGCAGCTCGGCATGAGCGCCGAACGCCACGTCGTCCTCGTCGGCGTCGTGTCGACGGCGGTCCTCGCCTTCGTCGTCGTCGCCGTCTACAGCGGGGCGTACCGGAAGCCGTTCGCCGCGGACACGACCACGGTCCGCGCCGTCTTCACCGACACCGCGCAGCTCACCAAGAGCGACCCGGTCCGCGTCAAGGGCGTGAACGTCGGCACCGTCTCGGACATCACGCTCGACGGGGACGGGCGCACCGCGACCGTGACCATGAAGGTGGACGAGACCGCTGCGCCGATCTACGCCGACGCGACCGCCACGCTGCGCTGGCGCACCGTCCTGGGCGGGACCTTCGCCGTCGACCTGGACCGCGGGTCGAGCACGGCGGGGACGCTGACCGGCCCGATCCCGGCCGTGCGCACCGAGGGCCAGGTCGAGCTCGACGACGTCCTCGCGAGCGTGCGCGGGCCGCAGCGCGCGGGCCTGCAGAGCCTGCTGCACGAGCTGCCGCAGGTGTTCGCCGACCCGGCGGCGCCCGCGACGGCGCTCGACACGCTGGCCGCGTCCGCCCCCGACCTGCGCAAGGCACTCGCAGCCGCGCGGGGCCGCAGCGACGGCGACCTGCCCGCCCTCGTCCGGAACACCGCCGCGGCCGTCCGCGCCGTGAACACTCCCGGTGACGCCATCCGCGACGTCGTCCAGGGCGGCGCCACGACCCTCACGACGACCGGTAACCGCGCCGGCGACATCGGTCAGGCGATCGACCTGCTGGCCGACATCACGCCGCGGGTGCGCGCCACGCTGACCCGGCTCGACACCACCCTCACCGGGGTCGACGGCCTCGCCGACGACCTCGACGCGCCGGCGGGGCAGCTCGCACCGGCCGTCGCGCGGCTGCGGCCCGTCGTCCGCCGCGCCGAGCCGCTGCTGCGCGACGTCAGGCCGCTCGTCAGGCGCCTGCGTCCCGCGGTCCGCTCGCTGGTGGTGACCGCCCGCGCCGGGACCCCCGTCATCGAGGACCTCACGCCGAGCGTCGACCGCGTCCGCGACACGATCCTCCCGTTCCTGGCCGAGCGCGACGCGGTGAGCAAGCGCACGACCTACGAGATGATCGGCCCGACGTTCGCCTCCACGAACTCCGCGATGGCGGGCTACGACAAGTCCTCGAGCCTGTTCCGGTTCCCCCTCTTCGCGCAGGGCACCGCGATCGACTCGCTGCCGTGCGGCGAGATCATCACGGACCCTGAGAAGAGCGCGGTCCTGCAGTGCGAGAACCTCATGAGCTCGATCAAGCAGCTGTCGGGCTACAACCCGCTCGGCCCCGTTCCCGGAAGCGTGAACCCATGACGGGCGGCCTGCTCGACGGCGACCGGGACGAGGACCACGTGGACCCCCGCGACCGCCTCACCGAGGGTCTCACGCGCGACCGCCTGACGGTCGAGCTCCGCCGCGCCGCCCACCCCGCCGTCGTCACGCTGATCGGCGGGCTGCTCGGCCTCGCTGCCTTCGGGTTCATCGTGTCCAAGACCTCGTCCGGCAGCTTCCACGGGCAGACCGAGCTGCGCTTCGCGGTCCGCGACGCGACCGCCGTCGTCCCCGCCGGCCGCGACGAGGTCCGCTTCCACGGGATCCCCGCCGGCGTCATCACGACCGTCAAGACGGTCGATCACCAGCCGATCCTGACCGTGAAGCTGCGCTCGTCGATGGGCCCGATCTACCGCAACGCCAGGGCGCAGTTGCGGCCCAACACCGCGCTACAGGACATGTACCTGGACATCGTGGACCGCGGCACCCCCGATGCCGGGAAGGCGAGCGCCGACGTCCCGATCGTCGCCTCCCGCACCGACACCAGCGTCAACGTCGCCGACGTCCTGCAGACCTTCGACCCCGAGGCCCGCGCCCACGTCTCGACCGTCCTGCGCGACCTGGGCGAGGGACTCGGCGACCGCGGCGACGAGCTGCGCCAGGCGTTCGTCGAGGTCACGCCGTTCCTGCGCGTCGCCGACCGGCTCTCGCAGCAGCTCGCGGTCCGCAGCGAGCACACCCGGAACCTCGTCAGCGACACCGCGTCCCTCACCGGTGCCCTCAGCCGCCGCGACCGGCAGCTCCGGCGCCTGATCACCGAGGGCGGCACCACGCTCAACACCCTCGCCGCCGGCTCGCCGGACCTGGACGCGACGCTCACGCGCCTGCCGCCCGTCCTGCGCCGCCTGGACTCGAGCTTCACCGCGGTCCGCGGGGTCGTCGGCGACGTCGACCGCGCGGTGGCCGCCGTCCGCCCCGCCGCCGGGGACCTGACCGACGCCCTGCCCGCCGTCCGCCGCCTCGCCGACCACGCGGACCCCGCCGTCCGCGCTCTGGCCCGGCCCGTCGTCGCGCTGCAGCCGCTGGCCCGCGACCTGCGCCCGCTCGCCCGGGACCTCAGCACCGCGCTCGTCGCGCTGCAGCCGCAGGTCGCGGACGTCGACCGCGTCACCAAGAGCGCGGCCGGCTGCAAGCTGCCCCTCCAGCGGTTCTTCCAGTGGACCCCCTCCGTCTTCAAGATGGGCGACGCCAAGGGCGTCGGGCCGCGTGCGGACGTCACGCTGGCCGTCGAGTCCAGCGGCATCGCCCGCGACCCGCGTCTGTTCGCCGGCAAGAGCTGCGCCCCCGGCATCCAGCTCGGCGGCTCCATCGCCAAGAGGTTCGACCCATGAACGCCCGCCCGCGCGGCTTCGCCGGCCACGTCCTCACCGTCCTCGCGGCGGCGCTCGTCGCCGTCGCGTTCGGCGGCGCGATCCTCTACCAGGCCGGGACGTTCAGCTTCCTCGAAGACCCTTACGAGGTGCAGGCGCTCGTGCCCACCGTCGCGTCCCTCGGCTCCGGCGCCAGCGTCCGGATCGGCGGCGTCCGAGTCGGCCGCGTGACCGAAGTGCGGCGCCAGGGGCTCGGCGCCCGGATCGCGATGGAGATCGACAAGGAGCACGGGCCGCTCGCACAGGACGCCCGCGCGACCGTCCGGCTGCGGACGCTGATCGGGGAGAACTACGTCGAGCTCGAGCCTGGCACGTCGACGTCGAAGCTCGACTCCGGGTCCACCCTGCCGATGTCCCGCGCCGGCGACTACGTCGAGGTCGACCAGGTCCTCTCCGTCCTGCGCGGCGAGACCCGTGAGCGCGCCCGCCGGCTGATGCAGGACACCGGCCGCGCGCTCGACGGCCGCGGCGACGAGGTCAACGACGTGGCGCGTGACCTGTCGGGCGCGATCAGCAGCGGCTTCACCCCGATCAGCAAGGTCCTCTACCAGGACCGCGACCGCCTGGCGGCCTTCGTCGACCAGCTCGGGGTGTTGTCCCGCGCCGTCGGGGACCGCGGGGATCGCATCCGCGGGCTGGCGCGGCAGGCTCGCAGGAGCTTCGCGGCGATCGCCGCCCAGGACCGCTCGGTCCGCACGCTGCTGACCGACCTGCCGCCGACCCTGCGCCAGGTCCGGGCGACGACTCAGGCTCTGCGCACCGTCTCCGGCCGGGCGGCACCGGTCCTGAACGAGCTCGGCGGCGCGCTGGTCGACCTGCGGCCCGCCGTGGGGAGCCTGCGCCCCGCGGCCACCGAAGGCACCGCGCTCGTCCAGCAGCTCGGCCGCGCGGCCCCCCGCCTGGAGAAGACGCTCGACGCCGCGAAGGCCGCGAGCGACCCGGCGGCCAAGGCGCTCCCGCAGCTGAAGGCCGTCCTCTGCCAGGTGAACCCGATGCTCCGCTACCTCGCCCCGTACCGCGACGACGCGATCGCTGTGCTGAGCGGCCTCGGCTCGACCGTCAACTACTACGACGCCGTCGGCCACGCCGGGCGCGTGTCCCCGACCATCGGCGAGGACACCCTCGTCGCGATGCCGCAGTCCGTGGCGACGGCCGCGAACACGCTGATCCAGGCCGGCCTGCTCAGCAAGGTGCGGCAGTTCGGCTACAACGCCTACCCGCCGCCGCGGGCCGGCGGGACCACTGAGCTCGGGAACCGCGCCTCGGGCCCGGTCGACAGCGGCAAGGCCGGCGTCCACTTCAGTCGCGTGATGGCGGACTGCTGATGGCGCTGCTCCAGCACGAGCGCGAGACACCCGTGGCCCCGCGCGCCGCCGCGGGCGTCCCGCTCGACATCACGCTGCAGCGGATCTGCACGTGGAGCGGGCCGATCTTCGTCGCCGTCTTCTTCACCGGCATCCTCGTGGCCGGCTGGCTTCCGCCCGTGTCCGCCAACCAGACCGCCGCGCAGGTCAAGGCGATGTACCTGCAGGACACCGACCAGATCCGGCTCGGCGCCGTCCTGATCGGCATGTCCAGCTTCTTCCAAGGCGTCTGGGCGGCCGTGATGAGCGTCCAGCTCCGGCGCATCGAGGGTCACCGGCCGCTGCTCACCTACGCGCAGCTCGCCGCCGGTGGAGTCGGCATGTTCGTGGTGATCCTGCCCGCGTTCATCTTCGCCGCGGCCGCCTTCCACCCCGAGCGCAGCGCCGATGTCACGCAGGCGCTGCACGACTTCGGCTGGCTCGCGCTCGTCGGCGTCGGCTGGCCCGCGATCCTGCAGTGCGTCGCGGTCGCGGCCGCCACGCTGACGGACGGATCCGAGCATCCGGTCTTCCCACGCTGGTTCGGCTGGTTCAACCTCTGGACGGCATTCGGGTTCCTCCCCGGCCCGTTCCTCGTCTTCTTCCATGCCGGCCCGTTCGCATGGTCAGGCGCTGCGGCCTTCTGGCTGCCGGCCGTCGTGTTCAGCCTGTGGTTCCCGGTCTGGTTCGTCGTCCTGCGCCGGGCGATCACCGCCGAGGCCAACGAGCGGATGTCGTCCGCGCGGACCCGGGACGCGGGGGTGCGCACATGAGCACGGCGGAGGACGGGCGGCTGCGCAGCCCCGGAGCGATCCCGGGCGAGGGCGGCCTGTGGCTGTTCATCCTGGCCGACATGACGCTGTTCGCCCTGTTCTTCGCGATCGTGCTGATCGTCCGGGCCGACGACCCGGCGATGTTCGCCCGCTCGTCCGCCGAGCTGCACCAGGGGCTGGGCCTGACGAACACGTTGCTGCTGCTCACCGGCTCGGGGCTGGTCGCGGCGGCGGTCCGCGCGACCCGCCGTGCCGACGACCGTCTGGCGGCCCGGCTGCTCGGCGCCGCGATCGTCTGCGCCGCCGGGTTCCTCGCCATCAAGGCGATCGAATGGCGGGACCTGCTCGCGAACGGGCACTCGGTCTCGACCGACAGCTTCTTCCAGCTGTACTTCATGCTCACCGGCATGCACCTCGCGCACGTCCTCATCGGGACGGCGACGCTCGTGTTCCTGCTGCGCCGGCTGCGGCAGCCGGCACCCGGCCCCCACGACGCGCGACTGCTGGAAGGCGGTGCCGGCTACTGGCACATGGTCGACCTGCTGTGGCTCGTCCTCTTCCCGCTGCTGTACCTGATCGGATGAGCGCCGTCGTCTGTTCCCCTCCGGTCGTCGTCTGGTTCGTCCTCGTCGCGGCGACCGTCGCGTCGTACGTGCTCGGGGTCGAGCACGGCGTGACCGACCCCGGAGCACTCGCCGCCCTGTTGATCGCCATCGCGTTCGTCAAGGTCGCGCTCGTCGGACGGCACTTCATGGAGCTGCACGCCGCAGCGCCTCCGCTACGACGGGCCTTCCAGCTGTACCTCTGGATCGTCGGCGGGGGTCTCGTCGTGCTCGCAGTCGCCCTCTGACCGCCGCAGGCCGGCGGGCATCGGCGGGGCATCTATTCCCGATCGACCGCGCGGCGCCGCGCCAGCCGGTCGCGAATGCGGTCGTGGACGAGGGGAAGTCGCTCCGCTGACCATGGCTTGTCGCCCCCCGCGAACCTCGCGGACTGGAGCTCGAGGATCGGAGGCCAACGGTGGTGTTGAGCGCGGCGGACATCCAGGCGATGGCTCGTGCCCGTCTCGAACAGCACAAGGTCGCGCTCCTCGTCGGTCGGGACCAGGCCGAACGGAGCCGGGCCCCGTTCAGCCAATCGGGCCGGTGCGTGACGCGCACGTAGTATCCGGAGCCTGATGGCGGAGCCCGTGCCAGCGATGTACCGCGTCGCCATGGGTGCAACCACGCCTGCGGTGAAGTGGTGGGGGCGTCTGCAGGTCGCCGGGCTCGAGCACCTGCCCGAGGAGGGGCCGGTGATCCTGGCCGGCAACCACGATTCGTGGTGGGACTCGGTGGCGGTCGGCATCGCCGGCCTGCCGCGGCGCCAGGTCAAGGCCCTGGCGAAGGCGTCGCTGTGGGAGCGGCCCGGGCTCGGCCGCGTCCTCGACGGGATGGGACAGATCCCGATCAACCGCGGTGCCGGTGACGCGCATGCTCTGGAGCGGGCGATCCAGGAGCTGCGCCTCGGGGCGTGCATCGGGGTGTTTCCCGAGGGCACCCGGGCGCGCGGGCGGGAGCTCCGGGCCCGCACGGGGCTGGGACGGCTTGCCGCTGCCGTCCCTGAGACTGAGATCCGGTGCTGCGCGGTGACCGGGACCTCGGACATCTCCCGCTTCCCGTACCGGCCGCTCGTCACGGTCCGGTTCTTCGTGCCGCGCGGGGGAGGCCTGCTGCGAGGCGAGGCGCCGGGGGAGCTTGCCAAGCGCCTCCTCGACGAGATCCGGGAGCAGGCGCCCGTCGTCAGGTCGGTGCCGCGCAGACTCGACCGGCGGTAAGGACTGTCGGAGTCGTGTCGGACTCGGCCACGCTGGCGGTGCGACTGGTGAAGTGACCTAGGAGTCGCTGGTCTCCGGCGGGTGCTCGGGCGGCATCGCGGCCAGCATGCTGGAGACGAGCGCGACCGGGGCCCAGCGCTCGCGACCGCGACGGGTGACGGCGAACGCGCGGAGCGTCGCACCCGGGTCGCGAAGGCCGATGAGGTGCAGCCCGGGATGCGGTGGGTGGTCGGCGGGCAGCAGGCCGACGCCGAGGCCGGCCAGGATGAGCTCCTGGACGAGCTCGAGGCCGTCGGCGCGGTGGGCGATCGTCGGCGCGAAGCCGGCGATCGAGGCGATCGTCCGGACGGCCTGCTCGTCAGCGGTGTTGCGGGAGTTGACGATCCAGTCGTGGCCGGCGTAGCGCCGGGCAACGTCCGGGGACGCCGACGCGGCCGGCTGCGGCGGGGCTCCGTCCGGGCCGGCCGGCACGGCAAGCGCCCACGGCGCGGTCCACAGCGGCGTCGGGACCAGCGCGTCGTCGAACGTGTGCGGGGCGAGGTCGTAGTCGTAGACCAGCGCAAGGTCGACCTCG
This sequence comes from Paraconexibacter sp. AEG42_29, assembly GCF_040581415.1. Classification (NCBI taxonomy): domain Bacteria; kingdom Bacillati; phylum Actinomycetota; class Thermoleophilia; order Solirubrobacterales; family Paraconexibacteraceae; genus Paraconexibacter; species Paraconexibacter sp. AEG42_29. The sequence continues at coordinate 1,796,560 of NZ_CP114014.1, forward strand.
TCCGCGGCCAGCAGCGCGAACGCCTCGGGGGGCTCGTGCTCGTGGATGCGGAAGTGCACCGCCGGGTGCTCGACGGCGATCTGCCGGGCGATCGGCACGAGCATGCGCCGGATCGCGGTCGCGAACCCGGCGACGCGGACGGTCCCGGCCGGGGCCGCGCCCGGGTCGAGGTCGACGCGCGCCGCCTCGACCGCGGCCAGGATCACGGCCGCGTGGTCGGCGAGGCGCCGGCCGGCAGGGGTGAGGCGGACCCGTCGCCCGTCCGGCTCGAGCAAGGGGGTGCCGGCCTCGCGTGCAAGGGTCGCCAGCTGCTGCGAGACGGTCGACGTCGTGTAGCCGAGCTCGTCGCCGACGGCGCGCATCGAGCCGTGACGCGACAGCTCGAGCAGGAGCCGCAGGCGGTGAAGGTCCATCGCACCATTGTCCGGCAGGACCGAACGGTACGTCAACGAATCCGGCGTGGACGCTGACGATCATCGGCGCTGTAGTGCTCCAGGTGCACAAGCTCACATCGACGCGCGCCGGGGCCGGGATGGCGGTCGTCTCGATGCTCTGCGTGCAGGTCGGGATCGCCGCGTCGGTCGGCCTCTTCGATCAGCTGGGGCCTGCGGGGGTTGCGTCGCTCCGCCTGGTCTGGGCCGGGGTGCTGCTGCTGGTCATCGTCCGCCCGCGGGTGCGGACCTTCTCACGGGTGGCGCTGAAGACCGCCGGACTGCTCGGCCTGGTCACCGCCGGCGTGACGCTGTCGTTCATGGCCGCCGTCGACCACCTGCCGCTCGGGACCGCCGTCGCGCTCGAGTTCCTCGGTCCGCTGGGGGTCGCGGTGGTCACCGGGCACGGAGCGAGCGCGCGGTGGCCGGCGGTCGCCGCGGCAGGCGTCCTCCTGCTGACCGAGCCGTGGAGCGGAGCGGTCAGCGCGATCGGGGTCGGCTTCGCGCTCACCGCCGCATGCAGCTGGGCTGCGTACATCGTCCTCACCCAACGGGTCGGCGACGAGCTCGCCGGCATCACCGGCCTGGCCGTCAGCATGCCGGTCGCCGCGCTCGCGTCGCTGCTCGTCGCCGGACCGCCACTCGCCGCCGACCTCACCCCAGGGCTCCTCCTCGCCGGGCTCGGCCTCGCCCTCCTGCTGCCGGTGATCCCGTTCGCGCTCGAGATGCTCGCCCTCCGGCGCCTCACCACCGCGGCCTTCGGGACGCTCATGTGCCTCGAGCCCGCGTTCGCCGTCCTCGTCGGCCTGCTGTTCCTCGGGCAGGTGCCCGGCGCGCTCGCGGCCGCCGGCGTGCTGCTGGTGATGATCGCGGGGGCCGGGGCCGAACGCGCCGGCGCCCGCTCGGACAGGCCGTGAGCGTCGTCGCGCCCAGTCAGAAGCGACGAGGCGTCGCGTTTCGGCGGGCCGGGTACCGCCGCCGCAGAAGCCCACCGTCCCTGTCAGACGAAAGACCTCCGCCATGCCGTCAGCAGTTCGTAGAGGGGCCGCGCTCGCTGCTCTGGTGTCCGTCGTGGCAGTCGCGGCACCGGCCGCCGCAAGCGGCGCGCAGGCGTCGGTGCAGGCCCGCGTCGCCAAGTGCCCGAAGCTGCCGGCCGGGGTGAAGGAGGGCAAGGACGTGCGGTGCTACGCGGTGCGCCAGCCGCTGCGCCACGGCCGCCGACCGGACGACCAGCGGAAGGTCACCATCGGCGTCACGCGCGCCGTGGCGCTGAGGCACACCAGCGCCCCGCCGCTGATCTTCCTGTCCGGCGGCCCGGGCGAGCCGAACGCGCAGAACGTCCTGGCGGCTGTGAAGCCCAAGCAGCCGAACGCGCTGTCCAGCCTGCGCCGCACGCGGGACATCTATTTCATCGAGCAGCGCGGGGTCGGCCTGTCGAGGCCCGAGCTCAGCTGCGAGAAGGAGATGAAGGCCGCAACGTCGATCCCGGGCACCGATGCGGAGATCAGCGCCTTGGTGATCGCGACCTACGAGGCCTGCGCCGGCCGCCTCAAGCGCCAGGGCATCGACCTGGGCGGGTTCACCACCGCCCAGATCGCGCAGGACCTCGACAGCGTGCGCCGCGCGCTGCACATCGGACGGGCCGACGTGCAGGCGACGTCGTACGGCACGAAGGTCGCGCTCGCGGCCGCGCAGCGCAACCCGAAGTGGATCCGGCGGATGTTGCTGGTGTCGACGATCGACCCGCGCGCGAACTTCGCCCTCGACGCGCCGGGGAACCTCGTCCGTGCCGTCAACACCCTCAACGCCACCTGCAACCTCACCAGCTGCCGCACGCGCTACGGCAACCTGCGGGAGAAGCTCGACGCCGGCATCGAGTCCCTCGCCCAGGCTCCGCTCACCAGTCCGGCCGCACCCGGACAGGTCCTGACGGCGGGTCTCGCGATCACGAAGGTGTTCAGCGCCTTCTACACCAAGCAGGGCATCGATCAGCTTCCGTCGCTCATCAGCGCGATCGCCCGTCGCGATCCCAAGCTGCTCAAGGCCGGCGACGCGGGCGCCACCGCCGGCCTGGTGACCGGCCAGGAGTACTCGGTGCTCTGCGGCGAGGAGCTCTCCCACCTGACCGCGGCGCGGATCGCCCGCGCCAGCGCGTCGCTGCCCAGCTACGCCCGGACCTTCGCCGGGACCCAGACCACGCTCGGGCTGCCGGCTGTCTCCATCTGCAAGGCGTTCGATCGCAAGCCCCAGGTCGCGCGCCCGACCGGGCTCAGCAACGTGCGCATGCCGGTGTTGCTGGTGTCCGGCTCGCTGGACCAGGTGACGCCGCCGAGCTACGCCGCGGCCGTGCGCAAGCGGCTGCCGCGCGCCACCAGCATCACGCTGCCGGCCGGGCACTCGGCGGTCAACAACGTCGGGCCGTGCGGCCAGAAGCTCGTCGTCGCGTTCTTCGACGTCAAGCGCCTGCCGCAGTGCCCGAAGCAGCGCCGGAACTGATCAGGCGAGCGGGCGCGCAAAGACCCGGGTGGGAACCCTGATGTGAGGAGGGGTGCGCTGCGACAGCATGCGGCCCATGCGACGCCTCCTGCTGCTCCTCGCCCTGTCCCCGCTCGTCCTGCTCGTCGGTTGCGGCGACAGCAACTCGGACTCCACCGGGGGCACGTCCGCCACCACGGCCGTGACGACGACGATCGCCGCCGCCCCCGATACCGACGCGGCCGCCGCCTGGTCCGGGAGCTGGCGGTCGTCGTTTGGGGCGATGGAGCTGTCCGCGGGAGCCGACGGCAGGGTCACCGGGACCTACGCGTACTGCGGCGGCACCGTCACCGGCACCGTGTCGGGGACGGTCTTCACCGGCACCTGGGCCGAGGACCCGTCCTCCGGAAGCTGTCAGAAGCGGGGCGCGACCGCGGACACCTCCGGCGACTTCACCTTCACGATGAACGGCGACGGGACGTCGTTCGAGGGCAGCTGGACCTACGCCGACGGCCGGAAGAACAGCGGCGGCGACCGCTGGACGGGCACCCGCGGCTGAGGCCCCAGCCTGCACTCGGCGAACGCCGGCGCGGGAGCCGCGGCCGCCGACCGGATCGGTGCGTCGTCCCCGCGTCGGTGCTTCCGAATGGACACCCCGACGTCCGCTAGATTAGTGTCCAGGTCGAATCTAGAGACACTGATGTCTGCTCCCGCCCAACACGCCCAACCGGGCTCCCGCACCTACGTCTTGGACAACGCCTCGGAATCCGCCCTGCAGTGCGTCCTGGCCGCACGGCTCGAGATCGCCGCGGCCGTGGGCGGCGACGCCGAGGCACTCGACCGCCTGGAACGGGCGCTGGACGCGGCCGTGCTGGCGCTCCGCGATCTCACGGAGGACGGCGCGGTCTGAAGGCGCGGGCGCGCCCGTGCCGTCGTCAGCCGGCGACGGCCGCCGGCACGCGGACCGGTTCCAGCGCCACGGCGATCCCGTTGAGGATCGCGGTCCCGCTCAGCGGCTCGAGCTCCTGGTCGTCGGCCAGGATGTTCGAGTTGACGCCCGCGTGCGCGGCGGCGACCTGCATCGCCATGCCCGGCAGGTCGTGGCCCCAGCCGTGCGGGATCGAGACGACCCCCGGCATCACGTCGGCCGTCACCTGGACCGGCAGCTCGATGGCGCCGGTCCGGGCGGTGACGCGGGCACTGCCGCCGTCGACGAGCTCCAGGCGGTCGGCGTCGTCCGGGTGCACCCAGACCGTGCAGCGCTCCTTGCCCTTCACCAGCGGCGTGAGGTTGTGCATCCACGAGTTGTTCGACCGCAGGTCGCGGCGCCCGACCAGCCGCAGCGGCCGGTCCGGGTCGGCGCGCTCGACCGTCCACTCCTCGAGCCGGACGTGCAGGCGCTCGACGTCACCCACGAGCAGTGGCGGTGTCAGGTCGATACGGCCGGTCGGCGTCCGGAGCACCTCGGGCAGCCGCGGTTTCAGCGCGCCGAGGTCGATCCCGTGGGGCTCCGCCTCGAGCGCGGCGAGGGACAGCGTCCCCGGTGCGTCGCCCGCACCGAAGCCGTCGCCGTACGGACCGGTGCGGAGCAGCAGGTCGAGCAGCCGCTCGGGGCCGACCCGCGGCGCGAGCGCGGCCAGGATCTCGTCGACGGACCGATCGGCGATGACAGAGCCCGTCGCGCCGATCGCGCGCCGGACCGCCTCGCCCGCGACGAACGCGTCGATCGCCGGAACGCTCGCGTCCGCGCCCTGCCCGGTCACCACCCCGACGAGCCGCAGCAGCGTCTCCCACTCGTGCGGCATCCCCGCCGGCGGATCGAACAGCGGCGGCGAGTAGTTGGCCACGTCGCGGATCGCGAAGCTGTAAAGCGCGACGTCGTAGTGGGGGCGTTCGAGCGGGGAGGGCACCGGCAGGATCACGTCCGCGTGCCGGGTCGTCTCGTTGAGGTAGATGTCGACGCTGACCATGAACTCGAGCTCGTCGAAGGCGGCGGCAAGCCGGCTCGAGTTCGGGGTCGAGACGATCGGGTTGCCGGCCATCGTGATCAGCGCACGGACCCGGCCCTCGCCGGGCGTCTGGATCTCTTCCGCAAGCACGGCGGCCGGGAGCTCGCCGAAGACCTCGGGCAGCCCGCGGACCCGCGAGCTGAACCGCCCGGGGGCGACCCCGCGGCCGCGGCCGGGCTCACCGGTGAGGTTCGGTCCGCCGGTCGCCGGGGTCGTGAACATCGCGCCGCCGGGGCGATCGAGGTTCCCGGTCAGGACGTTGAGCACGTCGACCAGCCACGACGCAGTCGTCCCGAAGGTCGTCGTCGTCGTGCCGATCCGGCCGTAGACGGCGGCGGCCTGAGCAGCCGCGAGCTCGCGCGCCATCCGCTCGATCACGTCCGCCGGGATGCCACAGGCGGCGGCGACCTCGGCCGGGGGGAAGCCCGCCGCCAGCTCGCGCAGCTCGTCGAGGCCGTCGAGCAGGCCGTCGACCTGCGCGCCCGGGGCGACCAGGGACTCGGCGAACAGCACGTGCACCATCGCGAACAGCAGCAGGCTGTCGGTTCCGGGGCGGATGAAGACGTGCTCGTCGGCGACCTGGGCGGTCCGGGTGCGCCGCGGGTCGACGACGACGACCTTGCCGCCGCGCTCCTGGATGGCGCGCAGGCGGCCCCGGACGTTCGGCGCCGTCATCAGCGAGCCGTTGGAGGCGAGGGGGTTCGCGCCCAGGATCAGCAGGTGGTCGGTCCGGTCGAGGTCCGGGATCGGGACGCTGACGGCCGTCCCGAACATCAGCCCGGACGCGAGCTGCTTGGGGTACTGGTCGACCGTCGACGCCGAGGTGATGTTCTTCGTCCCCAGCGCCTTCAGCAGGACCCGGCCGTAGAGCATCTGCGACAGGTTGTGCGCGCTCGGGTTGCCGAGGTAGGCCGCGACGCTGTCCCGCCCGTGCTCGGCCTGGATCGGGGGCAGGCGGCGCTCGATCACCGCGAACGCCTCGTCCCACGTCGCCTCCGCGAACGTCCCGTCGGACTGCTTGACGAGCGGCACCCGCAACCGGTCCGGGTCGTCGTGGAGCGCGGCGAGCGAGCCACCCTTCGGGCAGATGAAGCCCGCCGAGAAGACGTCGTCGGCGTCGCCCTGGATCCGGGTGACGCGGTCGTCCTCCACCGTGACCTCCAGTCCGCACGTGGCTTCGCACAGCGGACAGGTCCTGACGCTCACCGAGTCGGGCATGACGGGAGTCTACGGGGCGCGGGAACGCCTGACCGCGTCTCTATCCTCGATCGCGGTGAGTCCCGATGGTCAGACAGACAGCCGCAGGTCGCGGCTGGCCGCGCAGCGCAAGCAGCTCCCCGACGGTCCGGGCGTCTACCTGTTCCGGGACGAGAAGGGCAAGGTCATCTACGTCGGCAAGGCGATCTCGATCCGCAAGCGGGTCGGGTCGCACTTCTCGAACCCGGTCACCCGGGGCGCCGTCGAGATGACCTCGGTGATCGACAGCGTCGAGTTCGTCCTCGTGTCGTCCGAGACCGAGGCGCTGCTGACCGAGCAGGGGTTCATCAAGCAGTACCGCCCGCGGTTCAACATCCGCCTGCGGGACGACAAGTCCTACCCGTACATCGCGATCTCGATGGACGAGGACTACCCCCGCGTCTACTTCACGCGCGAGCGACACCGCAAGAGCCGGCTCTACTTCGGGCCCTACTCGAACGCGAAGCGGGTGCGGTCCACCCTCGACACGCTCGGCAAGGTCTTCATGATCCGCTCCTGCACCGGCGCCGAGCCGGGCCGTCGCAGCGGGTCGCCCTGCCTGGACTTCCACATCAAGCGCTGCGGCGCGCCGTGCGTCGACTACGTCAGCAAGGCCGAGTACCGCGAGGGGATCGACGGGGTCGTCCGCTTCCTGTCCGGGCGCTACCGCGACATCGAGCGGGAGCTCGAGCAGCGGATGCGCGACGCCTCCGCCGTCCAGGAGTACGAGCAGGCCGCGGTCGAGCACAACCGGCTGCGCGCGGTGCGGTCCCTGCTCGAGCGCCAGCGGGTCGCGAACGAGTCGGTGGGGACGGTCGACTGCGTCGCGATCGCGGTCGAGGGGACGGACGCCAACGCGCAGGTCTTCCAGGTCCGGGACGGGGTGCTGAGCGACCGGCAGTCGTTCTACCTCGAGAACCTGACCGAGTCGCCGATCGGCGAGGTCGCGCGCGAGTTCGTCCTGCAGTACTACGCGGGGGCGATCGCGATCCCGCCGCAGATCGTGGTCCAGGCGGGCTTCGAGGACGCGGTCGCGACGGCGGGCGCGTTGAGCGAGCGGCGCGGGGCCAAGGTCGAGGTCCGGCTGGCGGAGCGGGGGGACAAGCGGCGGCTGCTGGACCTGGCCGAGCGCAACGCTCAGCTCGCGCTCGACCAGGAGAAGCTGAAGAGCGAGCGCAAGCGGCAGCAGCGGGTCGAGGCGCTGGACGGGCTGCAGGAGGCACTCGGGATGGACGTGCTGCCGCTGCGGGTCGAGTGCTTCGACATCTCGAACCTGATGGGGACGCACACCGTCGCGTCGATGGTCGTGTTCGAGGGCGGCGCGCCGAAGAAGTCCGACTACCGGCGGTTCACCATCCGCGGCGGGACCGAGGGCGTGCCGGACGACTTCGCGTCGATGGAGGAGGTGCTGTCGCGCCGCCTGAAGCAGTGGGAGGCGCAGCAGGACCTCAGCCCGCACGACCCGAACCGCAACGAGTCGTTCGCGACGCTGCCGAACGTCGTGGTCATCGACGGCGGTCCGGGTCAGCTCGCTGCCGGCATGCGCGCGCTCGACGGCTGGCAGGAGAAGGGGGTGACGATCATCTCGCTCGCCAAGCGCATCGAGGAGGTCTTCGTCCCGAGCCGGCGGGCCCCGATCGTCCTCGGCCACGAGACCCCCGAGCTCCAGCTGCTGCAACGGGTGCGCGACGAGGCGCACCGGTTCGCCATCAGCCACCACCGCATCCGCCGCGACGGCGCGATGCTGACGTCGGCGCTCGATTCGCTGCCGGGGGTCGGCCCGGCGCGCAAACGGGTCCTGCTGAAGCACTTCGGGTCGCCGGAGGCGGTGCTCTCGGCGACGCGGGACCAGCTGGAGAGCGTGCCGGGGCTGCCGGGCAAGACCGCGCGCGAGGTCTACACGTTCCTGCACCGGACCGGCGACTGACGCCGCGCGGAGCGCCGCGTCGTCGCTGTCTCCGCTCGGTCCGGCGACTGACGCCGCGCGGAGCATTTGAGCATGAAAAGTATTTGGTCGAAATTCTAGGTATCACGGTATGCTCGCGGGTATGTCCCGACGTGGTGTGCCTCCGCTTGTCGCAGTCCGTCGTGCCGGCCTGGTCCTCGCCGCCGCAGTCCTCGCGTCGTTCGCCGCGCCGACGGCGCAGGCGGCGTCGGTCACCGCCTCGAGTGGTGCCACGCCGACGACCGTTGCCTTCGCCGGGGGCCCGGCGGGCGCGGCGAACGTCATCCCGGCGCACCCGGCTTGGGCTTCGCTCGGCGGCTCGTCGTGGATCGGCTACCGGTCCGCGCAGGACGGTCCGGCCGGGCCCTACGTCTACCGGGCGACCCTGACGTTGCCGCCCGGAGCGCAGAACGGCTCGATCGCGATCACGTGGTACGGCGACGACTGCTCCAGCGTCAGCGTCAACGGCGCCGCAAGCGGCCCCTGCGCCGGCAACTTCGCTGCCGGCGGCGTCCAGACCGTTACGCGGCCGGCCATCGTCGGCGCCAACGCGCTGCGCTTCGACGTCACGAACGGCGGCGGCCCGACCGGCCTCCTCTACCGGGCCGTGGCGACCTACGACGCCGACACGGACCTGGACGGGGTCGTCGACCCGGTCGACAACTGCCCCGCCGTCCCCAACGCCGGCCAGGCCAACCTCGACGGCGACGCGTTCGGCGACGCCTGCGACGACGACATCGATGGCGACTTCGTCCTCAACGCGAACGACGCGTTCCCGCTCGACCCGGCGCGCGCCGCGACCGGGACGGCCGGCACCGGCGGCGACCCCGACGGCGACCAGGTGACGGTCGCCAAGGCCGAGGACGCGCTCGCCCTCGAAGCGGGCGAGACGCGCACCGCCACCCTCAGCTGCCCTGCCGGCGGGATCATGTCGGACGCCACGGTTCGCGTCGACGCCGTGGACCAGGGCACCGGTACCCCGGCCTCCGTGCAGGTCCTCGAGCAGCGCTCGACCGCGCCCGGGACGTTCACGTTCACCATCCGCAACACCGCCAGTGGCCGCGCGCAGGTGAAGCTGACCGCCGTCTGCCTCCCGGCCGCGACCTCCGCGGGCACGCCGCTCGTGGTCGGCGCGCCGCTCGCGACACCGCCCACGTCGGTCGGTCCCGGCCCGCAGACCGCTCGCCTGTCGTGCGCGAACGGCCAGATCGCGATCGCGCCTGGCTTCGTCGCGAGCAGCGGCGTCGCCCGCCTGATCGGCGTCGCCTACGTCGCCGACCAGGGCGCGGTGGGGACGCCCGCGCAGCGCTACCGCACCATCGAGCTCACGTGGGTGGGGGACCCTGCCCCGGCAACGGTCGTCGGCAGCGTCCGCTGCCTCAGCGCCACGCTCGGCAGTGGCGCGGGCTCGCGGGCGCTGGCGCTCTCGACGCGCACCGGCGGCATCGACGCCGCGCCCGGGCAGACGGCGTCCGGCCAGGTCGTGTGCGCGGACGATGCGAAGGGCATCGTCGCGACCTATGCGCTGGCCCCCGGACTGCTACTGACCGGCTTCGACCCGCAACCCAAGACCCGGGTCTTCCAGGTCTTCAACCCTACGGGCGGCGGGCTGCACGCCGACCTCGGCCTCCTGTGCCTGGGTGACCGGACCGGTCGCGCCGGCACGACGACGGTGCTCCGCTCGCTGCGGCTGCGCAGCGCCGCGTCGCTGTCGCGGACGGGCCGCGCGGTTCTCGTGACGGCCACGTGCGCGCAGGCCTGCACTGGGCGCATCACGCTGCGCGCCGCGGGCTCGAGCGTCGTGTCCGCCCGCGGCGTCGTCATACGCGCGGCCAAGGGCACGAGCCGCGTCGTCCTCCGGGTCCTGCCGGGCCAGGCGCAGCGGGTGCGGCGTGCACGGACGGCGCAGGTGACGCTCGTCACGACAGCCGGCACCCAGGTCCAGACGGTCACGCTCCGTCGCTGACTGCGGTCGGCGGCCCGCCCGAAGGTCGCTGCGGCCGGTCGGCGCGGTGGCGCGCGGCGCGTCGCTCTCGCTCGACGCGCCGCGGCGACCTCACCGGAGCCCCGCTGCGGACAACATAAGCGTTCTCTTAGGCGTTGTCGACCCGATCGCGGTGCGCACTGCCTGCAGCGCGCACGTCATCATGGGCCGATGGCCCCAGCCGGAGCGGACGAGCCCGTCGCACCCGCCGCCGCGCCCTCGCGGCTGCAGGACCTCGTGGTGATCACGGGATTCAGCGGCGCCGGCAAGTCGACCGCCATGAACGTCTTCGAGGACGCGGGCTACTTCTGCGTCGACAACCTGCCGCCGGAGATGATCCGCGGGCTGGTCGACCTGTTCATGCACGAGGGCTCCAAGGTCGAGCACGCGGCGGTGGTCTCGGACGTCCGGGGCGGCGAGTTCTTCGACGCACTCAGCGCGGTCGTGGACGGGCTGACGACGCTCCAGGTCGCGCACCGGGTCCTCTTCCTGGACGCCGACGAGCAGACGCTGATGAACCGCTACAAGGAGACGCGGCGCCGGCATCCACTGGCGCCGACGTCGTCGATCGCCACGGGAATCGCCGCAGAGCAGGCGGCGCTGGAGCCGCTGAAGGCACGGGCGGACTTCGTCGTGGACACCACGGGCCTGAGCGCCGCGGACCTCCGGCGCCGGATCGCCGCCGAGTACCTGCCGCGCGCCAACGCCGGGCGGCTCGCCGTGACCTTCCAGTCCTTCGGCTTCAAGCACGGCCCGCCGCGGGACGCCGACCTCGCCTTCGACGTCCGCTTCCTGCCGAACCCGTACTACGTGCCCGAGCTGCGACTGCTGACGGGTCGCGACGCGCAGGTCGTCGACTACGTCGCGCGCGACGGCCACCTGTCGGACTTCTACGACCGGCTGATCCCGCTGCTCGACTTCCTGCTGCCCCAGTACCAGGCCGAGGGCAAGTCGCACCTGGTGGTCGCCGTCGGCTGCACCGGCGGCCGGCATCGCTCGGTGGCGGTCAGCGAGCACCTCGCGTCCCGGTACGGCGGGCGGGAGGACCTGGTGGTGGAGGTCACGCACAGGGACGCAGGCAGGGCGAAGCCCTAGTCGGGACGTCCGGGGCGCGCGGGACGATCCCCCGCCTATGTTCGACCACGTCGGCTTCGAGGTCTCTGACCTCGCGCGCTCCGCTGTCTTCTACGACGCCGTCATGCACCGCATCGGCGGGCGGCGCATGCACGAGTCGCCGGCGGCGATCGCCTACGGTCGCACGAGCGCCGCGCTGTGGATCGTCGAGCGCGGCCGGACGCCGTTGCCGGGCTACGGCCACATCGCGCTGACCGCTGCCGGCAAGGCCGCGGTCGACGCTGCGTACCTGGCGGGACTGGAGGCGGGCGGATCGGACGACGGCCCGCCCGGTCCACGGCCCCAGTACGGGCCGCGCTACTACGCCGCTTACCTGTGCGACCCGGACGGGCTCCGCGTGGAGGTCGTCTCGGGGGCGCATTGAGTAGGCTCCGGGGCCACTTCAGAGCGCCCGGGTCGTCTTGCTGCGCGGGGCTCCTGCTCACGATCCCACCCCTCCAGGAAGGTCCGATCACATGTCCGTACGCGTCGGCATCAACGGCTTCGGCCGCATCGGCCGCAACGTCTTCCGCGCCGCCAAGAAGGCCGGCGCCGACATCGAGTTCGTTGCGTTCAACGACCTGACCGACAACGCCACGCTTGCGCACCTCGTCAAGTACGACTCGATCCTCGGGCCGTACCCGGGCACCGTCGAGTCCTCGGACGCCGGCATCGTGATCGACGGCACGGAGATCCGCGTCTTCGAGGAGAAGGACCCGGCGAACATCGACTGGAACAGCGTCGGCGCCGACATCGTCATCGAGTCGACCGGCTTCTTCACCAAGGCGGAGGCGGCCAAGGCCCACCTCGGCGGCTCGGTCCAGAAGGTCATCATCTCGGCGCCCGCGTCGGGCGAGGACATCACGGTCGTCCTCGGCGTGAACTTCGACCAGTACGACAAGGAGAAGCACCACATCATCTCCAACGCGTCGTGCACGACGAACTGCCTCGCGCCGTTCGCCAAGGCGATCAACGACGCGGTCGGCATCGAGCACGGCCTGATGACGACGATCCACGCGTACACCGGCGACCAGCGCCTGCTCGACGCGCCGCACAGCGACCTGCGTCGCGCCCGCTCGGCCGCGACGAACCTGATCCCGGCCTCGACCGGTGCCGCGAAGGCCGTCGGCCTCGTGCTCCCCGAGCTCAACGGCAAGCTGTCCGGCTTCGCGGTGCGCGCCCCCGTCCCGACCGGCTCGGTCGTCGACCTGACCATCCGCACGGCGAAGGACACGACGGTCGAGGAGGTCAACGCCGCGGTCAAGGCCGCCGCCGACGGCCCCATGAACGGGATCCTCGCCTACACGACCGACCCGATCGTCTCCTCGGACATCGTCACCGACCCGCACAGCTCGATCTTCGACTCGCAGCTGACGGTCGCGATGGACGGCCGCATGGTCAAGGTCGTCTCCTGGTACGACAACGAGTGGGGCTACTCGAACCGCGTCGTCGACCTGGTCCAGCAGGTCCTCTGAGGGCCTCACGGCGCGGCGCCGGACAAACGAGTTAGGACGAACGGATGCGGACCCTCGACGACCTGGAGCTGGACGGCGCACGTGTCGTCGTCCGGGTGGACTTCAACGTCCCCCTGGACGGCAGCGACATCACGGACGACACCCGCATCCGGGCGGCGCTCCCGACCCTGGCGGCGCTGAAAGAGCGCGGCGCCGCACAGGTCATCCTGCTGGCGCACCTCGGCCGGCCGAAGGCCCGCGAGCCCGAGTTCTCGCTGGCCCCGGTCGCCGCGCGCCTGGGCGAGCTGCTCGGCCGGGACGTGCCGCTGGCGGACGAGCCGGAGCGCGACGAGCTCGGGGACGGCCCCGTCGTCATGGTCGAGAACGTCCGCTACTTCGCGGGCGAGACGAAGGACGACGCGGACCTGGCCGCCCGCTACGCCGCGCTCGGCGACGTCTTCGTCAACGACGCGTTCGGTGCCGCCCATCGCGCTCACGCGTCGAACCACGGCATCGCGAAGCTGCTCCCGTCCGGGGCCGGGCTGCTGCTGCAGCGCGAGGTGGAGACCCTCACCGGCATCCTCGCGAACCCCGGCCGTCCCCTGGTCGCGATCGTCGGCGGCTCCAAGGTCACCGACAAGATCGGTGTCCTGCAGGCCTTCCTCGAGCGCGCCGACACGGTGCTCATCGGCGGCGCGATGTGCTTCCCGTTCTTCGCCGCGCAGGGCATCGGCGTGGGATCCTCGCTGTGCGAGGAGGCAGGCATCGAGCCGGCCCGCGAGGTCCTCGCGAACGCCAAGCCCGGGCAGCTGCGCCTGCCGACCGACCTCACCCTCGGCCGGTCGTTCGCGGCCGACACGGAGACGCAGCACGTCGACGGCGTCGAGACGCCGGACGGCTGGATGGGACTGGACGTCGGCCCGAAGACCGCGGCGGAGTACGCCGGGATCGTCGAGTCGGCGGGATCGGTCTTCTGGAACGGCCCGATGGGCGCGTTCGAGCTCGCGCCGTTCGAGCCGGGTACCAGGGCGGTGGCCGAGGCCATGGCGCGGACGCAGGCCACCACAGTGGTCGGCGGCGGCGACAGCGCGGCGGCACTGACGCAGTTCGGCCTGGAGTCCCAGGTCACCCATCTCTCCACGGGCGGCGGCGCCTCCCTGGAGCTCATCGAAGGCAAACGCCTTCCCGGAGTCGAGGTCCTCTCATGAGCCGTACCCCTTTCATTGCCGGCAACTGGAAGATGCACAAGACGGTCGAGGAGGCCGAGGAGTTCATCCAGGGTCTCCTGCCGCGCGTCTACGCGGCGGACGCCGTCGACGTGGCGATCTGCGTCCCGTACACCGCGCTCACGGCCATGGTCGACTCCACGCGCGGGTCCCGCGTCGGCGTCTACGCCCAGAACATGCACTACGCGTCGCACGGTGCCTACACCGGCGAGGTCAGCGCGTCGATGCTCACCGAGCTCGAGGTCGGCGGCGTGGTCCTCGGCCACTCCGAGCGCCGCCAGTTCTTCGGCGAGACCGACGAGGCGCTGCAGCAGAAGGTGCCCGCCGCCCTGGAGGCCGGCCTGACGCCGATCCTGTGCTGCGGCGAGACCGAGGACGAGCGCGAGCGCGGCGACACCGAGCGCAAGCTGCGTCATCAGATCCTCGAGGGCCTGGAGAAGGTCCCGAAGGACCGCCTGCACGAGGTCGTCGTCGCGTACGAGCCCATCTGGGCGATCGGCACCGGCCTGACCGCGTCGCCGCAGCAGGCCCAGGATGCGTGCGCGTTCTGCCGTGCCCTCGTCGCGCACTTCTCGAAGGACGCGGCCGAGCAGGTCCGGGTGCTCTACGGCGGCTCGGTCAAGGGCGAGAACGCCAAGGAGCTGCTGGCGCTCGAGGACGTCGACGGCGCCCTCGTCGGCGGCGCGTCCCTGGACCCGGACTCGTTCGGCGACATCGTCGACGCTGCTGCGTAGGCGCACCCCGTAGCACCCGCTCGCCCGTACCACCCGCGCAAGAAACCAGGAGCAACACCATGAGCCATCCGAGCGTCTGCCTCGTCATCCTCGACGGCTGGGGGCTGGCGCCGGATGGTCCGGGGAACGCCGTCTCCCTGGCCCACACGCCGATCTTCGACGAGCTGTGGGACCGGTACCCGCACACGCAGCTCACGGCGTGCGGTCGTGCGGTCGGCCTGCCGGACGGGCAGATGGGCAACTCCGAGGTCGGTCACCTGAACCTCGGCGCGGGCGCGGTCGTCCGGCAGGACCTGACGCGGATCGACGACGCGGTCGCCGACGGCACGCTCGCATCGAACCCCACGCTGCGCGCGGCGTTCGAGGGCTTCGAGCGGGTGCACCTGATGGGGCTCGTCTCCGACGGCGGCGTGCACTCCTCCGATCAGCACCTGAAGGCGCTCATCGAGCTCGGCGGGGAACTCGGCGTGAAGGAGCTGGTCGTGCACGCGTTCACCGACGGCCGCGACACGCTGCCGAAGGCGGGCGCCGGGTTCGTGGGGGAGGTCGACGCGTGGTGCGCTGCGCTGGCCCCGGGGACCGACGCCCGCGTCGGCACCGTCATCGGCCGCTACTACGGGATGGACCGCGACCAGCGCGCCGAGCGGACGGGGATGGCGGTCGATCTGCTCGTGGACGGCACCGGCGCGTACGTCGCGGACGACGGGGCGGACGCGGTCCAGCAGGCCTACGACCGCGACGAGACGGATGAGTTCGTGGCGGCGACGGTGGTCGGCGGCGAGTCGCGGGTGCGGCCGCAGGACTCGGTCCTGGCCTTCAACTTCCGGCCGGACCGCATGCGCCAGATCACCGCAGCGCTCGCGCCCAAGGTGGCGCGGTACACGTCGCTGACCGAGTACGACGAGACCTGGGACTGGCCCGTCGCGTTCGGCCCCGAGCGGCCGGCCGTCACGCTGGCGCAGGTGATTGCGGCCGGCGGCGGCCGACAGGTGCACGCCGCGGAGACCGAGAAGTACCCGCATGTGACCTACTTCTTCAACGGCGGCGAGGAGCAGCCGTACGAGGGGGAGCGCCGTGAGGTCGTCCCGTCGCCGCGGGACGTCGCCACCTACGACCTCAAGCCGGAGATGAGCGCCCGGGGTGCGGCCGACGCGTTCCTGGCCGCCTGGGGGCAGGACTCGCCGCAGTTCGGCGTCATCAACTTCGCGAACGCCGACATGGTGGGGCACACGGGCGTCATCCCGGCGGCGGTCGAGGCGATCGAGACGGTGGACCGCTGTCTGGGGGACATCGTGCTGTCCGTCCAGCGGTCGGGCGGGGTGCTGATCATCACCGCCGACCACGGCAACGCGGACAACATGCTCGAGCCGGACGGGTCGCCGAACACGGCGCACTCGCTGAACCCGGTCCCGCTGATCGTCACCGACGAGGACGTCGCGCCGCTGCGCAGCGGAGGCGTCCTGGCGGACGTCGCGCCGACCGTGCTGGAGCTGCTCGGGATCGCGCAGCCGGCGGAGATGACGGGCGTCTCGCTGCTGGGGTAGGCGGTCCTCGTTAGGCCGCGCTGTGGGCGAGGATCGCCCCCGCGATCTGGTTCCAGTCGCCGGGGTGCAGCTCGTGGCCGCCACCGGCGATCCGCTCGAGGCGGGCGCCGGGCATCTCCGCTGCGAGCGCCTCGCCGTGCTCGATCGGGAACAGCGGGTCCGCGTCGCCGTGCACGACCAGGGCGGGGACGGTCAGCGAAGTCAGCTTCGGCGGCGGCCCGTCGTCGTTCCCGTCCCCGAGCAGCGTGTGGTTGATGAGGCTCGCGGGCCGCACGGCCCGTTCGAGGTCCGCGGTGACCAGGGCCCGGGCCGCCTCGGCGTCGTGCGGGTGCCGCGTGCCGGCGAGCGCGGCGCAGTCGGCGAGGATCGCGTCGCGGATCTGCCCCGTGTCGGACCAGTCCGTCTCGCCGCCCTGCTGCGCCTGCTCGAGGTAGGCGGGGGTGGGGTCCGGGAGCTCGTGCACCGGCGGCCGGGTGATCGAGGTCGTGCTGATGACGGTGAGCGTCGCGACCCGGTCCGGTCCGGTGAGCGCGAGCATCTGCGCGACGATGCCGCCCATCGACATCCCGACGACGTGCGCGCGGTCGATCCCGTGACCGTCGAGGACCGCGGCCGCGTCGGCGACCAGGTCCGCCGCCGAGTAGCTGGGGTGCCCGGGCTCGTCGCCACCCGACAGCCCGGTGTCGCGCTGGTCGTACCGGATGACGTACCGGCCGCCGGCGGCGAGGCGCTCGCAGAGTCCCTCCGGCCACCACAGCATCGACGCCATCTGGCCCATGATCAGCAGCAGCGGCGGATCGCCGGGGGTTCCGAACGCCTCGCTGTGCAGGGGCGTGCCGCTGTTGGGGACGACGGTCGTGACGCGATTCACGCCATGCTTCATGCCCGCAGCCGCGCCGAGTGATAGCTGACACGCGGACGGGTGTGCGTCAGCTATCACTCGGCGCCGCGGGGGGCGGGGGACGGACCGGCGGCGGGCCGTCGACCGACTCCGCCAGCCGCTTGGGCGCCAGCGCGCGGTAGCTCTCGGTCAGCAGCTCGGCGACCTCCGTCCAGTCGGTCCCGTCGCCGAGGATCAGGCCGACGCTGTCCGCCGGCCAGGGCGGGGCGAAGAACGGGTGGCCGATCGCCCGCAGCACCTCGAGCTCCTGACCCGCCGCGCGGAACGTGAGCAGGTCGGCCCGCCCGTCCGTTCCCGCGGCCCGGGCGAACACCGGCGGACGGCCCTCGTCGACCGGGAGGACGTGGGCGAAGGTCCGCGTCCGGATGCGCCAGCGGGTCCCGACCCAGGCCGGCTGCTCGTGGGCCTCGGGCAGGGCGAGGCAGATCGCGCGCAGGCGTGCGACCACGGCGGGCGGGACCTCGGGAGCCGTCTCGGGGGTCACGTCCCCGTGGGCGCGAGCCGCTTGACGTAGCGCCGGCAGGGGACGGTGAACGGCCCGGCCGCGGTCTCCGCCGCGTAGGCCAGCGGCCCGCCGTCCTCCCAGCCGCTGCGCTCGTAGAACCGGCGGGCCCGCGCGTTGCCGGCGACGACCGCGAGCCAGGCGGCGGGATGCTCGGCGCCGATGGTCGCCTCGGCGTGGGCGATGAGCGCGCCGGCGGCGCCGTGGCCGCGGTGGGCAGTCGCGACGTACAGCTGCTCGAGCTCGTCGGCGTGCAGCGTCGCGAACCCGGCGACCTCGCCTTCGACGACCGCGACCGTGGTGGTCGCGAGCCGTGGGGGCACCCTGTCGCGGAACGTGTCGAGGCCGCGGTGGTCGTGGAGCTCCGGGGGGACGTGGCCGGCGTGACCGTCGTGCCAGCCGGCCGACCAGATCAGGGCGATCGCCTCGGCGTCGTCTTCGGTCGCCGGGCGGAGCAGGAGCGGTGCACGGTCGGCAGGCATGGGCGGTGAACACCATATTCCGCCGTCGGCGTCGCGCCGAGCGACAGCGCCCGCCGCGGTGCGGTCTTGTCAGCCGGCTTCGTCCGCGGGCGTGTCGATGTGCCACACGTGCGCGGGTGGCGTGCGGTGGCACATCGAGCAGCGTCATCGGACACGGGTCCGGGGTCCGGGTCAGGCCACCGGTGCCGGCGCGAGGGTCTGCGCCAGCCAGCGCTGCGCCTCCGGGATCACCCGCGGGTCGATGTGGTGCGCGGCCGCGGTCTCGTGGTATTCGACGTCGGCCCCGCCCGCCGTCAGCAGCTCCCTGGCGTCGCGGGCGAACTGCGGGCCCATGATCGGGTCGTTGGTCCCGTGGGCCAGGAAGACCGGCAGGCCAGGACGTGTCCCGAGGTCCGGCGTCCAGCCGTCGACGGTCGGGATGAACCCGCTGAACGCCAGCACCCCCGCCGGCGCCGGCCTTCCGGCGCCAAGCCCGAGGGAGTAGGACATGACCGTGCCCTGCGAGAAGCCGCCGACGACCGTGCGGCTCCAGTCCAGGCCGAGCTCGTCGTCGAGCAGGCTGCCGAGAGCGGCGTAGGACGCGGCGAACGTCCGGGGCTCGGGGAAGCCGACGCGCGGCACGATGTACCAGTGGCGGCCGCCCGGGGGAATGTCCGTCAGCGGCCCGCCGACGGTGACGCCGCGCAGGCGCCCGGCCGGGTCCAGGACGTCGAACAACCCGAAGAGGTCGTTCTCGTCCGCGCCGCGGCCGTGCAGGAGGACGAGGGTCCCGGCGGGGTGCGCGGGGTCCGAGTTCCGCGGCTCGCGGATCCGGTGCACCAGCGCGCTCATGAGGCCACCGGCGCCTGACGCGGGTTGACGATCGGCGTGAGCTGCGCGGCGATGGTCGCCCGGCGGGACTCGTACTGCGGCGGGAGCTTCAGCTCGCTGCCGAGCGTCGCACCCGGCTCGTCGATGTCGAAGCCGATGTCCCGCGAGGCGAGCTCGAACAGGATCCCGCTCGGCTCACGGAAGTAGACCGAGTGGAAGTACTGGCGGTCGATGATACCCGTGGGGTGGGCGCCGCCCGATGCCGCCTCCTTGCGGAACGCGTCGAGCTCGAAGTCGTCGGCGGCGCTCCAGGCGATGTGGTGGATGGTGCCCGCGCCCGGCCGTCCGCGGCCGCCCGCCGGCGCCTCGTAGGTGATCGCGCCCTGCCGGTCGGCGCCTTGGGCCGCCCAGGTCGTGCCGTCGTCGCTCGTCAAGCCCAGGTGGGTGAGGACGTCGGCGCTCGCCTGCGGCCGGGACGCGTACGCGCGGACCCCGTGGAAGCCCTGCAGGGCGTGCTCGGCCGGGATGTCGTCGGCGGCGGCGACGAGCGGCGTGTCGGCGATGTCGCCGGTGACGACGAGCTCGTGCGTGAGGCCCTCAGGATCGTCGAAGCGCAGCGAGCCGTCGTCCGCGAAGCGGGTGGCGACCTCGTTCGCAGCCAGGCGCGCAGCCCAGAACTCGAGCGCGGCGGTCGAGGCGACGCGCCACTGGATCGTGTGCACCATGCCGTCGCCGGCGGTTCCGCCAGCGGCGTTCGGGAACTCGAAGAACGTGAGGATCGAGCCGGGCTTGCCATGCTCGTCGCCGTAGTACAGGTGGTAGACGTCCGGCTGGTCGAAGTTCACCGTCTTCTTGACGAGGCGCAGCCCGAAGACCCGAGCGTAGAAGTCGACGTTCCGGGGTGCGTCGGCCGTGATCGCCGTGATGTGGTGCAGGCCCTCGAGGGTCAGGCTGGTGGGGGTCATGGTCCGCTCCGTTTCGTCGTCGCTGCAAAGTAGTTGCATGCACAACTATACCGGACCGGAGTCCGATTGCAAGCAGTGCACCGGCGCCGGCGCGGGTCTCCGGACGCCGGACGGATAGGCTGCGCGCCATGTCAGGCGACGCGAAGCAGCTCATCGAGACGGCGGCCAAGACCTTCCTGGAGGAGGTGCCGGCGCTGAAGCCGATGAAGGTCGTCGTCGCGTTCGACCTGACGGGCGGGCGGTCGGACCTGCAGCAGTTCCGCCTGCAGCTGCCGGAGCTGACCGTGACCAAGGACATCGGGGCGGACGCGCGGATCCGCGTCGCGATGCGGCGCGAGTTCTTCAACCTGATGGTCGAGCACGGCGCGCGGGTCGCCGACTGGCGCGAGGCGTTCCACGACGGCAAGGCCAAGGCGACGGGCGTCGAGCAGTACCTGAAGCTGATCCTCACCGTGGTCGAGAAGCAGGAGGAGCGCGACCGCCTGCGCCGTCCGAAGCATCCCGGCGGGACGAAGCCCCCGGGTGGCCACTGACGCATGACGGTCCTCGCGGGCACGCCGGCCGCGGCCGGCTTCGCGATGCCCGCGGAGTGGGAGCCGCACGAGCGCACGCTGATGGCGTGGCCGTGCCGGCGCGACATGTGGGGGGCGCAGCTCGCCGGCGCGAAGGAGCAGTACGCCGGCGTGGCGAACGCCGTCGCGGCCTTCGAACCGGTGACGATGGTCTGCGCGACGGCGGCGGACGCGGCCGAGGCGGCAGCGGCCTGCACCGGCGACGTGACCGTGATCGAGCGGCCGATCGACGACTCCTGGCTGCGGGACAGCGGGCCGATCTTCGTCAGGGACGCGTCCGGGCGAAGGGCCGGCGTCCACTTCGGGTTCAACGCCTGGGGCGAGAAGTTCGTCCCCTGGGACCGGGACGCCGCGGTCGGCGGCCTGCTGGTCGAGCACGTCGGCGATCCGCTGTTCCGCGCGCCGCTGATCCTCGAAGGCGGGTCGATCTGCGTCGACGGCGCGGGGCGCCTCGTGACGACCGAGCAGTGCCTGCTGCACCCGTCCCGCAACCCGTCGCTAGGCCCGGACGCGATCACGCAGCACCTGCAGGACTGGCTCGGCGTCGACCGGGTCATCTGGCTGAAGGACGGTCTGGTCGAGGACAAGGACACCGACGGGCACGTCGACCTCGTCGCGGCGTTCACCGGGCCGGGCCGGCTGCTGCTGCAGTCCTGCCTGCCGGGGGACCCGAACCACGCGGCGATGGAGCTGAACGCCGACCGGGCAAGCGGGGCCGGCCTCGACGTGACCCCGTTCCCGCTGCTGGCCCGGCCGACCGTGGCCGGCGAGCAGATCGGCGCGTCCTACCTGAACTTCACGATCGTCAACGGTGCGGTGATCGTCCCGACGGCCGGCGTCGCGACGGACGCCGAGGCCCTCGAGCGCATCGCGGCCGTCTACCCCGACCGCGAGGTCGTGGGTGTCCCGGGCGAGATCATCGCCTGGGGCGGCGGCGGGCCGCACTGCATCACGCAGCAGGTCCCGGCGATCCCCTGAGGCCCGGCGTGCGGTCCAGAGCTCCTCATGGCAGCTCTGGACCGCACGCCGCCCGTGCTCGCCGCCCGCGCCGGGTGGGACATGGGCCCGCTTCCTAGACTGGCGCCGTGCCCACGGACTTCCAGCTGATCGCCGCCACCACGGTCCCGCCGTCCCCGGCGCGCGTCGACGCCCCCCGCCGCACACCCCTGCGCGTCGGCGCCGTCCAGCAGGCGTGGGACCCGGACCCCGCCGCGCACCGTGCGTCGCTGGGCGACGGGGTTGCGCTGGCGGCGCGCGCGGGCGCGACCCTCGTCTGCCTGCAGGAGCTGACGCTGTCGCCGTACTTCGCGATCACGGCGGACGGCCCGTCGGCCGCCGGCGCCGCCCCGGAGGAGCTGCCGGGCGGGGCGACGCACGCGCTGGCGACCGAGCTGGCGGCGGCGCACGGCGTCCACGTCCACGCGTCCCTCTACGAGCGGGCGGACGCGGACGACGGCCTCGGCTTCAACACCGCGATCGTCGTCGCCCCCGACGGCACACTGGTGGCCCGCACCCGCAAGCTCCACATCCCGGTCACCGAGGGCTACTTCGAGGACCGGTACTTCCGCCCCGGACCGGCGGGCGACGAGGCGTTCCCGGTCGTCCCGCTGGCCGGTGCCCGGTTCGGCTTCCCGACGTGCTGGGACCAGTGGTTCCCGGAGCTCGCGCGGGCCTACTCGCTGGCCGGGGCCGAGGTCCTGGTCTACCCGACCGCGATCGGCTCCGAGCCCGGTCACCCCGGGTTCGACACGCAGCCGCTGTGGCAGCACGTGATCGTCGGCAACGGCATCACGTCGGGGACCTTCATGGTCGCGGTCAACCGGATCGGGACCGAGGCGGTCGAGGGCTCGGGCGCGATCACGTTCTACGGCTCCTCGTTCATCTCCGATCCGTACGGACGGGTCCTGGTGCAGGCCCCGCGCGACGCGCCGGCGGTGATCGTCGCCGACCTCGACGTCGACCAGCGCGAGGACTGGCTCACGCTGTTCCCCTTCCTCACGACGCGCCGGCCGGACGCCTACGCGTCGCTGGCGGACGTGTCGGCGACACCCCGCCGCCCGGTCCCGTAGCGGGGTCGTCGCCCGCGCAAGGTGAGACCGATGTGCGACGCCGGAACGGTCCCACGGGGGTCGCGCGAGCTTAGGGTTCTGGCATGCACTCGCGTGGACGCCGGATCGCGGCCCTGACCACCGTCGTGGCCGTCGCGCTGGGCGGCGCGGTCGCCGTGACCGCGGCGGCGGCGCCCAAGTCGAAGGTGCCGAAGGTCCGCACGCGGATCGCGAAGCTCCAGCTGAACGTCGCGGGCTACGTGGAGATGCGGCAGCTGAAGGACACCGCGTCGGACTGCTTCCCCGGCGAGCGCTGGATCCAGACGAACACGTTCAGCTTCGAGACGGGACGCTTCGTGAACGTGTCGGTGAAGAACGTCTCGGTTCCCGGCTATGGCTCGGTGGCCACGTCGACGTTCTCGCCCACGGTGGGCCGCGCGAAGGTCGACAGCGGCATCACCGCGTACAAGGCCACGAACTACTGCAAGGGGACGCCGGCGAAGCTGGACGGCCCGCCGACGTGCTCGTCGAGCAGCGGCAAGATTGCCGTGGCGCTCACCCCGGGAGAGATCCCGGAGGGGGCGGGGGAGGACGACCCTGCCCCGCTCGCCGGGCGGCCGCTGCTGCTGTCCGTGCGGCGAGCCGGCGGCGGGCGGGATGCGCTGGGCTGCCTCGGGGGCGGGCCGGAGTCGCTCAGCGGCCCGAACGCCGACCTGTCGATCGTCACCACGTCGATCGCCCCGGGGGTGTCCGAGGTCCTGCCCGCGAACCTCGATGCGGTGAAGGTCTTCGCGATCCGCGCGCGCCAGACGATGAAGCGGGCGATCGTGATCTCCGGGCCGTGCACCAAGACGACGGTGAAGGTCGTCCCGCCGCCCGGCGCCGCGCCGAACTCCGGCAACCTGAACGCCGACGGCGACTGCTGGATGACGGGCAAGGTCATCGTGACCGTCCGCCCGCGGCCGGCGACGTAGGCCCTACGCGGGCCAGGCCTGCTCCACCGAGCACCACCACGTCGTCCGGCCGCCGCCGACGTGAGCTACGGCCAGGCCTGCTCCACCGAGCACCACCACGTCGTCCGGCCGCCGACCGCCGCCTTGACCATCGCGCCGCCGCAGCGGGGACAGGCGGCGTCCTTCTTGCGGAACTCGATCACGCGGCCGGTGTGGACGCCCCCGTGCTTCATGGCCGCCCGGGTGCAGCGGCGCAGCACCTTCCAGAGGTCGTCGAGCTCGTCGGTGGTGAGGGTCCCCGCCGGGCGGAGGGGCGCGAGCCGCGCCTGCCAGAGCGTCTCGTCGGCCAGCAGGTTGCCGACGCCCGCGATCACCGACTGGTCCATGATCCGCGCCTTCAGCGGCGCCTCGCCGACGCCGACGCGCTCGCGGAACGTCGCCTTCGGGACCAGCAGCGCGTCCGGCCCCAGCCGCGAGAGGTCGGGGTTCAGGACGGCGCGGCCGAGGCGGCGCTTGTCGAACAGGATCAGCGCCGCGTCGTCGTCGAAGGTGATGGTGAAGCGCGCCCAGGCCGGGTCGCCCGACAGGCGCGGGTCGGGGTGCCCGCCCGCGGGTGGCGCCGGCGCTTCGGTGGACGCATTCGCGCCCGCGCCCGCCGCCGCCAGGATCTCGTTGGCGGACATCGGGTCGCCGGCGTAGGCGGTGACCTGGGCGTCCTCGCCGTCGACGAACACCATCCGGCCCGCCATGCCGAGGTGCAGGCCGAGGATCGGGCCGTCGCCGTCGTCGGTGTCCAGGAACATCGACTTGCCGATGCGGCCGGCCGCGGTCAGGGTCCGGCCGACCAGCGCCGAGGCGATGTCCCCGGGCAGGTGGGGCCGGCACACGTAGGTGTCGGCGTCGTCGACGGCGGCGACGGTGCGGCCGACGGCGCGCTCGGCGATCAGGGTCCGCGCGGCTTCGACCTCGGGCAGCTCAGGCATCGCGCGGGATCGTAGTGGCCGGGCGCCAGGCAGACTGAGTCGCGCGGGCGTCGGTGGCGGATCGCACGGCTCCGGGCCTGGTGGATCGGCATTCACCGCAGGCGGGGCGGGTGAGTGGTGGATCGCACGGCTCCGGGCCTGGTGGATCGGCATTCACCGCAGGCGGGGCGGGTGAGTGGTGGATCACATGACTCCGGACCTGGTGGATCGGCATTCACCGCCAGGCTGGGGCGGCGTCCTGGCCGCGCCGGGCTGCGACCGGACGTCGTGCCCGGCGGTAGCCTCGCGGCGGTGAGGCACGCGTCACGGACGACACGCCGGATCACCGCGCGGCCACGGCTCCTGTCGGCGATCGCAGCGACAGCGCTGGCCGTCGGCACCGCGGCCGGCTGCGGCGGCACCGAACGCGACCGCGCGGCGCCCAGCGGCCCGTCGAAGCGCGTCGTCGCGATCGTCCAGGACGACGCCGAGCTGCTGCACCGCTCGCCGCAGCGGATCGCGGCCACGCTCGACGATCTGCGCGGCCTCGGGGTCGACTGGGTCCGCGTCACCGCCGGCTGGTCGGTCATCGCGCCCGACCCGACCGCCGACCGCCGGCCCGCCGGCTTCGACGCGGCCGACCCGGGCGCGTACCCCGACGGCGCGTGGGACGCGCTGGACCGGCTGCAGCGCCTGACACGGCGGCGCGGGCTGCGGATCGCGATCGACATCGCCTTCTGGGCGCCGCGCTGGGCGGTCGCGCGACCGAACGCGGACCGCGAGCAGCGCAACGAGCGCAGCGGCATCGACCCCGGCGAGTTCGCGGCCTTCGCGCAGGCCGTCGCCCGCCGCTACCCCGACGCCGCCGCGTTCACGATCTGGAACGAGCCGAACCACACCGCGTTCCTGCTGCCCCAGTGGCAGCAGGACCCGGCCGGGAACTGGACGGCCGCCTCGCCGCAGAACTACCGCGACATGCTCCGTGCCTCCGTCCCGAAGGTGAAGGCCGCGGCGCCGGACGCCGTCGTCCTCATCGGCGCGACCTCGTCGCTCGGGACCGCCCAGGGGACCGACGCCCGCGAGCGCATGTCGCCGCTGACGTTCGCCCGCCGGCTCGCCTGCGTGGACGACGCGCTCCGGCCCGACCCGCGGCAGCCCGGATGTGCCGGCTTCACGCCGCTCCCGGGGGACGGCTGGTCGCACCATCCGTACGCGGTCGACGTCCCGCCGTCCGCCCGCGACCCGCGACCCGAGACGGTCCGCCTGGGCGACCTGGACCGCCTGACGACGTTGCTGCACGCGCTGCACGCCGCCGGCCGCACGACCACCGACCTCCCCGTGTACCTCACGGAGTTCGGCTACCAGACCAGTCCGCCGGACCCGACCCAGGAGGTGTCCCTCGCCGACCAGGCCGCGTGGGTCGCCGAGGCCGAGCAGGTCGCCCGCAGCCACCCCGAGGTCCGCGCCACCGCGCAGTTCCTCGTCCGCGACCTCCCCGAGCGGCCGGGCGACGACCTGCGCACGCGCTGGCGCGACTACCAGTCGGGCCTGCGCTTCGAGGACGGCCGGCCGAAGCCGGCCTACCTCACCTACGCCGTCGCCCTCGCGATCGCCCGGGCGCAGGAGGCGATCGCCGCCGCCCCGTGACGTACGACACGGCTGCTGAGCAACCATGTCGTACGGTCGGGTGCGGCTCGGCGAAGGGGCGCGCCGATCAGCCCGCCGGGTCGTTGGTGCTAGCGGAGCGGTGCGCCGTCCTCGTACAACTTGAGCACAGCGACCGCACCGTCCGGCGCGGCGTCGTAGCAGAGGCCGCAAAGCACGCACTCGTCGATCGCGTCGTCGACGATGTCCACGCCGTCGGGCGTCCCCTTGTAGATGTTCACGGGGCAGACCTCGTTGAGCTTGGCGCCCAGGGCCGGGTCGGACGTGAACTCGTCCTTGACCTCGATGCCGATGAAGATGGCGTCTTTGCGCATCAGGCTGCACTCCTCTCGGCGATCTTCGCCTTGACCAGGTCGGGGATCTCGTCGATGCGCTGCACGACGGGGATGCCGGCGGCCTCCAGGCGGGCGATCTTCTCGGTCGCGGAGTCCTCCTTGCCCTCGACGATCGTGCCGGCGTGGCCGAACGACATGCCCTGCATCTCGTCGTCGTCCATGAACTTGCCGGCCATGAACGCGATGATCGGCAGGCGCGAGTTGTTGTCCGCGACCCACTGCGAGAGCTGCGCCTCCATGCGGCCGCCGGGCTCGGTGTAGATGACGATCGCCTGCGTCTGCTCGTCCGCCTCGAAGTACGGCATGAGCTCGGCGTACGTGGAGCCGATGATCGCGTCGCCGCCGATCGAGACCGCCGTCGACACGCCGAGGCCTGCCGCCGTCAGCGTCGAGGAGATCTCAGTGGTCATGCCGCCGGAGCGCGACATCACGCCGACCGACCCCGGCTGGTAGGCGACCGCGGCGTTCTTCGCCGGACCGCCGATGCCGCCCATCTTGGCGACGCCGGGGACGATCAGCCCGAGGCAGTTCGGGCCGATGATGCGGGCGCCGTTGAGGTCGGCGAGCTCGACCATCGCGGCCACGTCCCGGCGCGGGATGCGCTCGGTGACGATGACGATCGTCTTGATGCCGGCGTAGAGCGCCTCGAAGACCGCGTCCTTCGTGCCGCCGGGGGGGACCGTGACGACCGAGCCGTCCGGGACGACCCCGCCGTTGTGCTCGACGAGCTGCGCGATCGTGTCGAAGACCGGGACGCCGTGGACCTCGCGGCCCTTGCGGCCCGGGGTCACGCCGCCGACGATCTTGGAGCCGTAGTCCAGGCACTCACGCGTGAGGTTCACGGCCTCGCGGCCCGTGATGCCCTGGATGATGAACGTCGTGTCCTTGTCGATGAGGATGGACATCAGGCAGCCGCTCCTTGGATCTTCTCGACCGCACGTCCGGCGGCCTCCCACAGCGACACGGACCGGTCGCAGTACTCGATGCCGTATTTGTCGAGGATCTTGAAGCCCTCTTCCTCCCAGGCGCCTGGGATCCGGAAGATGGCGATCGTCTCGGCCGGGTCCTTGCCGAGCTCGAGGCAGGCCTTGATGACGCCGCGCGCGACGATGTCGACGCGGGTGTTGGAGACGATCGACATCATGACGGCGATCTGCTCCACGCCGTCCTTCTCCAGGACCGCCTTCGCCAGGCCGCAGGCCTTCGCGACCGACGGGTTGCCGCCGATCTCGGAGTAGTTGGCCGGCTTGCCGCCCTGCTGGCGGACCGCGTCCGTCAGCGTCAGCGACCCGCCGCCGGCGCCGATGATCAGGCCGATGGTGCCGTCGAACCCGTGGTCCTTGCCCTGGATGACGCCGCGGTGGTCCGCCGCGTCGACCGCGGCGACCGCGTCCTCGAAGGGGGACGGGACGTAGGTCTCGCGCGCGCCCTCCTCGGCGCCGATGCCGAGGGCCTTGATGAGCGCCTTCTGGCGCGGCATGCCCTCGTTCTCCATCTCCATGTGCGCGTCGAGTGCGACGAACGTGCCGTCGTGGAGCTCGGCGATCGGGTTGATCTCGGCCAGGATCATGTCGTTGTCCAGGAACAGCTGCGCGAGCCGCGCCAGGATCGGCGTGCAGCGCTGCAGCGCCTTGCCGGTGACGCCGGCGTCCGCGATGACCTGCTTGGCCATGAAGTCGCTGAACGGCTGCAGCGTCGAGAAGTGGCCGCGGCCGACGTGGTCGGGGTGCTCCTCCGCGACCTGCTCGATGTCGATGCCGCCCATGTCGCTGAACAGCATCAGCGGCTTCTTCGCGGCGCCGTCCCAGACGACGCCCATGTAGTACTCCTGCTTGACGTCGGCCTTCGGGTCGACGAGCACGCCGCGCGGCTCGAGCCCGTTGATCTCGAGCTTGAGGATGTCCTTGGCGTAGGCCTCGGCCTCCGCGGGCGTGTCGGCGAACTTCACGCCGCCGGCCTTCATGCGACCGCCCGTCAGGACCTGCGACTTGATGACTGTGGGGCCGCCGATGCGGGCGGCGATCTCCTTCGCCTCCGCGGCGTCGGTCGTGAAGCCGTAGTCGGTGACGGGGATACCGGCGCGCTTGACGATCTCGCGCGCCTCGTACTCGTAGAATCTCATGGAGCTCCTGATGACCTGGGTCGGAAGGCCGGACGTCGCGCTGCGGCCGCGGCGAACCCTATTACGGGGCCACGGCGGACAGCAGCCCGCCCGCCGCGCCCCGCGATGGAGCTAGAAGCCGTAGGCCTCTTTCAGCTCCGGGTCCTTCTCGGCGAGCATTTTCGCCAGGGTCACCATGACCTGGCACTGCTTCCAGGTCGCGTCGTCCTGCATCTTGCCGTCGATCATGTGGACGCCGGCGCCGTCCGGGATGGCCTCGAGGACCTTCTTGGCGAACAGGACCTCGTCCACCGGCGGCGAGAAGACCTTCTTCGCGATGCCGATCTGGACGGGGTGCAGCGACCATGCGCCGACGCAGCCGAGCAGGAACGCCGCGCGGAACTGCGCCTCGCAGGCGACGACGTCCTTGATGTCGCCGAACGGCCCGTAGAAGGGGAGCAGCCCGTTCATCGTGCACGCGTCGACCATGCGCGCGATCGAGTAGTGCCACGGGTCCTGCTGCGCGGTGATGCGGGTCTGGCCCTCGACGATCTGGCCGTCCTCGATCTGCGGGTCGGACATCGAGATGTAGCCCGGGTGGCCGCCGCCGACGCGCGTGGTCTTCATGCGGCGGGACGCGGCGAGGTCGGCCGGGCCGAAGGACATGCCCTGCATGCGGGGGGACGCCGCGGCGATCTCCTCGACGTGGGCGACGCCCTGGGCGGTCTCCAGGAGCGCGTGGATCAGGATCGGCTTCTTGACGCCGGCCTTCGCCTCGAGCTGCGCCAGGAGGCGGTCGACGTAGTGGATGTCCCACGGGCCTTCGACCTTCGGGACCATGATCACGTCGAGCTTGTCGCCGATCTCGGTGACGAGCGTCGTGAGGTCGTCCAGGACCCACGGGCTGTCGAGCGCGTTGACGCGCGTCCACAGCTGCGTCGAGCCGAGGTCGATGGTCTTGCCGACCTTGACGAGGCCCTCACGCGCCGGGACCTTGCGGTCGAGCGGGACGGCGTCCTCGAGGTTGCCGAGGACGATGTCGGCCTTGGCCGCCGTGTCCGGGAGCTTGGCGACCATCTTCTCGTTCGACGCGTCGAAGAAGTGGATCATCCGCGACGGCGGGAACGGGATCTCGCGGAGCGGATCCGGTGCGCCCACACAGAGCGGCTTGAAGAAGTCCTTGGGGCTGCGCATAGACGCCGAACCGTACCTTGCGGGTTAGGCTCCACGTCTTGTCGACGAGCACCTCATCGGAAGCGACCGTCCCGGTCGAGCAGGCAGGCGAGCGGCGCAGCGCCCGGGTCGAGTCGCTCCGGGCCCTCGCGGCGCTGGCGGTCTTCGTCGGCCACGCCTTCGCGCTCTCGTTCGGCAACGAGGGCGGCGTCTTCGACGGGACGAAGAACAAGCTGCTCGTCGGCGGCGGCCTCGGGGTCTTCCTGTTCTTCACCCTTTCGGGCTACCTGCTGTTCCTCCCGTTCCTGAAGGCGCAGCTCGGCCTGCGCGGTCGCGTGCAGCTGGCGGACTACGCGCGCAACCGGATCCTGCGCATCCTGCCGCTGTACGTCGTCGTCATCACCGTCCTCAGCGTCATCCGCCCGTTCGAGGGCCAGGTGTCGGACTGGTGGCGCTTCATGCTCTTCATCCAGAACTACTCCGGTGAGTCGATCACGCTGCCCGACAGCCCGGTCTGGTCGCTCCAGGTCGAGATGCACTTCTACATCGTGCTGCCGCTGTTCGCCTTCCTGCTCGCGCTCGTCGCCCGCCGGTCGCTCGTCGTCACGTCGCTCATCCTGCTGGCGCTCGCCGGCGTGAGCTACAAGGTGCGCGAGCACGGCGTCTTCGAGCACGACCAGCTCGGCGTCCTCTACGGCCTGTACTCGCTGCCCGGCCTGATGTACCTGTTCATCAGCGGGATGCTGCTCGCCGTCGCGAAGGTGTGGTGCGATCGCGCCCGGCCCGGCTGGATGGACCTGCCGGTCATCGGCTGGTCGGTGGTCTGGTTCGCGGTCGGCGTCGGGCTGTACGCGTACATGGCGACGAAGAACCAGCTCGTCCAGACGCAGCTGCTGCCGTTCGCGGGCTTCCTCGTCGTCGCGTCCGCGGTGCTGCCGCTGCGCTCCGGCCTGCAGAACGCGGTCCTCGAGTGGCGGCCGCTGGCGCTGGTCGGCGTGGCGTCCTACAGCCTCTACCTGGTCCACGTCCCGATCATCCAGGTGATCACGGGGACGCACGTCCGCGGGGTCGACGGAGCGCTCGTCACGTTCGGCGACGGCATGGACTTCAAGGTCACGCTGCTGCTCGCCATCGTGGTCGTCGCACCGGTCACGGCGGCGTCCTACCTCGGCATCGAGCGGCCGTTCCTGCGCCTGCGCAAGCGCTGGGTGTAGCCCGCTCCGACACGGCCGAAGGGCCCGGTTCCCCCGCTGGGGGCGGACGTGAACGCTCGCGGACACCTAGAATCCGCCGCCGCCAGTCCGACCCCCTGACACGCAGGAGATCCACATGTCCGACGATTTCACCACCGACCAGCGCGAGCGCGAAGCTTCCGGCGGCCACGCCTACGGCCGCTACTTCGAGGAGTTCGAGGAGGGCGCGGTCTACAAGCACTGGCCCGCCAAGACGGTCACCGAGTCGGACGATCATCTCTTCTGCCTGATCACGATGAACCACCACCCGCTGCACCTGAACGACGTGTACGCGGCGCAGTCGCAGCAGAAGCGCAACGTCGTCGTCGGGCCGCTGGTCTACTCGCTGGCGCTCGGCATGTCCGTGTCGGACGTCTCCGGCAAGGCGATCGCGAACCTGGCGACCGAGGAGCTCTCGCACCCCAACCCGGTCTTCCACGGCGACACGCTGTTCGTCGAGACCGAGGTCGTCTCAAAGAAGGCCTCGTCCTCCAAGCCCGACCGCGGCGTCGTCAAGGTCCACACGAAGGTCCTCAACCAGGACGGCGTCCTCGTCGCGGAGTTCAAGCGCCTGGTCCTCGTCCCGAAGAAGAACCCGGGCACCTGAGCCCACCCTGGCTCGGGGGCGTTGTCCGCGACGCCTTCCGGGTAAGGGGGCGGTAGTCTTTCGACCCCCACCCCGGCGCTCCTCTGCGCCGGGGATCTTTTCTTTTCAGCCGTCACCCAGTCCAGGAGTCCAGCACCGTGAGCGAGACCGCCGCCGCCCCCACGAAGAACGCCAAGCTGCTGGCCTGGGTAGAGGAGATCGCCGCGCTGACCAAGCCCGACGCGATCCACTGGTGTGACGGCTCCGCCGAGGAGTACGAGTCGCTGACGCAGGGGCTCGTCGACGCCGGCACGTTCAAGAAGCTCTCGGACGCCAAGCGCCCGAACAGCTACCTCGCCTGGTCGGACCCGTCGGACGTCGCCCGCGTCGAGGACCGCACCTACATCTGCGCCGCGACGGCCGAGCAGGCCGGCCCGACCAACAACTGGCGCGACCCGGCCGAGATGCGCGAGGTCATGAACGGCCTCTTCGACGGCGCGATGACCGGTCGCACGATGTACGTGATGCCGTTCTCGATGGGCCCGCTCGGCTCGGACAAGTCCTACATCGGCGTGCAGGTCACCGATTCGCCGTACGTGGTCGTCTCGATGCGCGTCATGACCCGCATGGGCCAGAAGGCGCTCGACGTCCTGGGCGAGAACGGCGACTTCGTGCCGTGCGTCCACTCCATCGGCGCCCCGCTGGCCGACGGCGCCGCCGACAGCGCCTGGCCGACGAACGCCGAGACGAAGTACATCGTCCACTACCCCGAGACGCGCGAGATCTGGTCCTACGGCTCGGGTTACGGCGGCAACGCCCTGCTCGGCAAGAAGTGCCTCGCGCTGCGGATCGCCTCCATCATCGCCCGCGACGAGGGCTGGATGGCGGAGCACATGCTGATCCTCAAGCTGACCTCGCCGGAGGGCAAGGTCAAGTTCGTCACGGGCGCCTTCCCGAGCGCGTGCGGCAAGACGAACCTCGCGATGCTCGTCCCGTCCCTTGAGGGCTGGACGGTCGAGACCGTGGGCGACGACATCGCCTGGATGAAGATCGGCGAGGACGGCCGCCTGTACGCCATCAACCCCGAGGCGGGCTTCTTCGGCGTCGCTCCCGGCACCGGCTACGACACGAACCCGAACGCCATGGCCTCCATCACGGAGAACACGGTCTTCACCAACACGGCGCTGACGGACGACGGCGACGTCTGGTGGGAGGGCATGACCGACGAGAAGCCCGCGCACCTGATCGACTGGCACGGCAACGACTGGACGCCGGAGTCCGACATCCCGGCTGCGCATCCGAACTCGCGCTTCGCGGTGAGCGCGGGCCAGTGCCCGTCCATCGCCCCCGAGTGGGAGGACCCGACCGGCGTGCCGATCGACGCGTTCCTCTTCGGCGGCCGCCGCGCGACCGTCCTGCCGCTCGTCCGCGAGGCGACCTCGTGGGAGCACGGCACGTTCCTCGGCGCGACCATGTCCTCGGAGATGACCGCGGCCGCCTTCGGCACCGTCGGCCAGCTGCGCTTCGACCCGTTCGCCCAGCTGCCGTTCGCGGGCTACAACATGGGCGACTACATCGGCCACTGGCTGTCGATGACCGAGCGCACCGACGCCGACAAGCTGCCCAAGATCTTCTACGTCAACTGGTTCCGCAAGGACGAGAACGGCAAGTTCATCTGGCCCGGGTTCGGCGAGAACTCGCGCGTCCTGGAGTGGATCTTCCGCCGCATCGACGGCGAGGTCGAGGCGATCGCCACCCCGATCGGCAACGTGCCGGTCGCCGGCGACATCAACGTCGAGGGCCTGGACCTCTCCGACGACCAGATGGCCGCGCTGCTCGCCGTCGACACCGACGCCGTCAAGGCCGAGCTGCCGCAGGTCGAGGAGTTCCTCGCGAAGTTCGGCGACCACCTGCCCGCCGAGATGACGACGCAGCTCGATCAGCTCAAGGCTGCGCTCGGCTAGCACCACGAATCGGTGGTGACCGCCGCGCCCGCGGTCCGGTCACCACCTGTTCACCGGACGGGGGAGCGCAGCGGGGAGAACTCCCCGCATGACCCCCACCCCGACACGCCGCGGCGCCGCCCTGGTCGCGGCCTCGCTGGCCTTCCTCCTCACCGTCGCCGGCTTCGCCGCGGCCGCGGGCGGCTCCCGTGACCGCGGACGCGCGACCGCCGACGCGCCGCTCGTCCTCGGCCACCGGGGCGCATCGGGCCTGCGCCCCGAGCACACGCTCGCCTCATACGAGCTCGCGGCGCGCCTGGGCGCCGACTACATCGAGCCCGATCTCGTCGCCACCAAGGACGACGTCCTGGTCGCCCGGCACGAGAACGACATCACCGGGACGACGAACGTCGCGGCCCGTCCCGAGTTCGCGGCGCGCAAGACGACAAAGAAGATCGACGGCGTCGACGTCACCGGCTGGTTCACGGAGGACTTCACGCTCGCGGAGCTGAAGACCCTGCGCGCGAAGGAGCGGCTGCCGGCCGTCCGCCAGCGGAACACCATCTTCGACGGGCGCTTCCAGATCCCGACCCTGCAGGAGGTCATCGACCTGTCCCGCAAGCTCACCAAGGAGCTCGGCCGGCCGATCGGCATCATCCCCGAGACCAAGCACCCCACCTACTTCGCGGGCATCGGACACGACCTCACGCCGCTGCTGGTCCGCACGCTGAAGGCCAACCGCCTGGACGACGCCAAGGACAGGGTCTTCGTCCAGTCCTTCGAGACGGCGAACCTGCGGGCGATCCACAAGCTGCTGCCGCGCACGAAGCTCGTTCAGCTGACGTCGGCGTCGGGGCAGCCGTACGACTTCACGGTCGCCGGCGACAAGCGGACCTACGCGGCCATCACGACGCCGGCAGGCCTGAAGGTCATCGCGAACTACGCGGAGGCGATCGGCCCCGACAAGGCGCAGATCGTCCCGAGGAAGCCTGACGGGTCCTCGGCCCCGGCGACGAGCCTCGTGGCCGACGCGCACCGCGCCGGGCTGAAGGTCACCCCGTACACGTTCCGGCCCGAGAACCAGTTCCTGCCCCTGGAGCGGCGCTCGAGCGCGGACCCCAACGCCTACGGCGACCTGATCGGCGAGCTGCAGCAGTACCTCGCCCTCGGCGTCGACGGGTTCTTCACCGACAACCCGGACATCGGTGTGGAGGCGGTCCGCTCACGCTGACGCGGTACGACGGTCGTCCGCGACTCCTGCGCCCGGGGTAGGGTCGCGGACATGGCCTTGGACTCCTTCACCGAGGGTGCGGTTCACGAGGGCGCGGAGTGGTCCGGTGAGCTCTACCGGATCGCCTCGACGCAGTTCGCCGGCACCGCCGACGTCCTCGACTTGGACGCCGAGGCGCGCACCCGGCTGCTCGAGCCCCGCCGCGCCCTGACCGTCAACTTCCCGATCCGGATGGACGACGGCTCCGTCCGGGAGTTCACCGGGTACCGCGTTCAGCACACGCTGACGATGGGCCCGACGAAGGGCGGCTTCCGCTACGCCCCCGGCGTCTCGCTGGGGGAGTGCGCGGCGCTGGCGATGTGGATGACGTGGAAGTGCGCGCTGCTGGGCCTGCCGTTCGGCGGCGCCAAGGGCGGTGTGCGGTGCGACCCGACGCAGCTCAGCGCGGGCGAGCTCGAGCGCATCACGCGGCGCTACACCGCCGAGCTGATCCCGGTCATCGGCCCCGACCGCGACATCCCGGCCCCCGACATGGGCACGGGCGAGCGCGAGATGGCCTGGCTCTACGACACCTACTCGCAGGCGATGGGCTACTCGGTCCCGGCGGTGGTGACCGGCAAGCCCGTGGTGCTCGGCGGCGTCGAGGCGCGCCAGCCCGCGACGGGCCTCGGCTGCGTGTACGTCATCGAGGCGCTGCTCGAGCGGCTCGGCTGGCCGATCCGCGAGCAGCGCTTCGTCGTGCAGGGCTTCGGCAACGTCGGCCGCGTCGCCGCCCGCGAGCTCTTCGCGATCGGCGCGCCGGTCGTCGGGCTGAGCGACGTCACGGGCGGGATCGTCGACCCGGCGGGCCTGGACGTGGACGACGTTGCGGCCTGGGTCGACGCCGAGGGATCGCTCGAGGGCTATCCGCGGGCGCAGGCAGTCGGCCGCTCGGAGATCCTCGAGACCGAGTGCGACATCCTCGTCCCGGCGGCGCTGGAGCGGCAGCTGACGTCGGAGAACGCCGATCGCATCCGGTGCCGGCTCGTCGTCGAGGCCGCCAACGGCCCGACCACGCCCGAGGCCGAGTCGGTCCTCGCGGACCGCGGCATCCGCGTCGTCCCCGACGTCCTGGCGAACGCGGGCGGCGTCACGGTCTCCTACTTCGAGTGGGTCCAGGACCATCAGCGCTTCACGTGGGACGGCATCGAGCTGCAGGACCGGCTGCGGCGGATGATGCGCGCCGCGGCGATCAAGGTCTGGGAGGGCTCCGAGGAGCACGACGTCGACCTGCGAACGGCCGCACTGACGGTCGCGGTGCGGCGGGTGGCGGACGCGGGGGCGCGCCGGGGCATCTACCCCTGAGTGACAGGGACGTCGGGTGGCGCATCGAGGGGCCGCGCGGATGCGACCTGCGCGCGGCGGGCGGAGGGTCCGGTGGGCCTGACCCGTCGGATCCTCCGAGCGTCCGACGCGGCCCGGCTGCGCGGAAGGTCTGGCGGGCCTGACCCGTCGAAGGTTCCGCGGACCTCTGCGATCCGCCGCAGGCTCGGCCGGCGGCGGTCAATGGCGTATCGCCCGGCTGGGAGCCGCGTGATCCACCACTCGCCCCGGCAGGCGGGGGTCAGTGGCGTTCCACCCGGGTGCGAGCCGCGTGATCCACCACTCGCCCCGCCTGGCCGGCCCAGCGAGCCCCCGCGCAGGCGTCAGTGCCCGGCGGAGCCACCCGCGGCGGCCGCCGGCGGACGCGACTCCTCGGCCAGCGACGTGATCGCCAGGGCGCCGCGGGCGGCCTCTGTGAGGACCTCGCCGGCCTCCTCGGCGGACCGCGCGTACAGCTCCACGAGCAGGTGCACGACGATCGTGTCCTCCTCGTGCTTGTGGAAGCGGACGTGAGTGAAGAACTCGCGCGTGCCGTGCTCGCCGAACGCGGCGTAGCTCAGCGCGTCCCCGGCCTCGGGGCCGGAGCAGGTCTCGACGTCCTCGGCGTCGACGGCGACGGTGCAGGACGCGACCCACGGCGTCCCGGCGACCATGCGCTCCCAGCGGTCCTCGATCCGGTCCACCCGACCGCCCACGAACGCCAGGTGCGGCTGGTCGTGCATGCAGTCCAGGCACTGCACGACAGCCTCCTGCAGCTCGTCGACCACCTCGGCGCGCTCGCCCGTCTCCGGGTCGATCCGGTGGATCCCCTCGTAGTGGACCTGCACTTCGAGCTCTTGGGACCAGCAGCGGTAACAGCGCAGCCAGGGGCGGGGTTCGTCGGTACTCATGCGCTGTCGATCATAGAGTCCGTGTCGTGGGCCCCGTCCGACACCCCCTGCCGGTCGCCTGCGCGGGCGCGGTGCTGGCGGGCGGACAGGGTCGCCGGATCGGCGGGGAGAAGGCCGCGGTCGTGGTCGGCGGGCGGACGCTGCTGGACCGGGCGGTGGAGACGGTGGGCCGCGTCGCGCGGCCGGTGGCAGTCGTCGCCCGCCCGGAGACGGCGCTCCCACCGCCCCCGGCGCCCGTGGCTGACAGCTTCGGCACCGATGCGGGGCGTTTCCTGTCGGCGGGCGCGCCCGAGGTGTGGCTCGAGCCCGCCGACGCACCCCGGCACCCCCTGACCGGCGTGGTCTACGCCCTCGAGCAGGCGGAGGGCCGCGCGGTGCTGGTCTGCGCCGTCGACCTGCCGCTGCTGGACCCCGCGACGCTGCGGGTCATCCTGATCGCGGCGGCGCTGGCGCCGGACGCACCGGCGGTCGTCCCCCGGACCGGACGGCACCTGCAGGTGCTGTGCGCGCTCTACCGACCGGAGGCGCTCGACGGGCTGCGGGGCTTCGACCCCGACGCGCGCGCGATCGATGTCGTCGAGGCGCTGGGCCCCGCGATCGTCCCGTTCGACGACGACACGCCGTTCACGAACGTCAACCGCCCGGAGGACGTGACCGCGGCGGAGCGGCTGCTGAAGGTCAGCCGAAGGTGAACGCGAACCCGCTGACGCCGGGCGGCACGTCCAGGTGCAGCCGGTGCTCACCGGTCTCGGGGAGGCCGACGAGCTCGTAGATGTCCTGGCCGGTCACCTTGACGGTCCGGTACGGCTTGCCGTCCAGCGTGACCTTCACGTCGCGCCGCCTGTCGCCCGCGGACGCCAGGACGAGGTAGACGTTGCGCGCCTGGATCTGCGCGTCGATCGTCGCACCGGCGACGGCGGTCGAGGACTCCTCGTCGACCTTCCAGCGGCCGCCGAGCGTGAAGTTGTTCAGGCTCAGGTCGGACCCGGTGACCGGCTTGTAGCTGCGGGTCCCGTCGGCGGGACCGGACGGGATCCAGCCCTGGGCCCGCTGCGAGCCGAGGTAGGTCTCGGGCGTGATCTGGCTGTCGCTGACCGCGATCGTGCCCTTCGCGCGCACGCCACCGCCGAGTCCGGTCGTCCCGCGTTCGGCCAGCAGCGTCCGGATGACGGCTTCGGACTCCTCGTACTCGCCCTCGCCGAAGTGCGTGAACCGCACCTGGCCCTTGGCGTCGATGAAGTACTTGGCCGGCCAGTACTGGTTGCCCCAGGCGTTCCAGGTGGCCATCTCGTTGTCCTGCACCACCGGGTACTTCAGGCCGTTCTGCTTGATCGACGCGGCGACGTTCGAGGTCTTCTTCTCGAACGCGAACTCGGGCGCGTGGACCCCGACGATGACGAGGCCCTTCTTCGCGTACTTCTCCTGCCACGCCTTGAGGTAGGGGAGCGTGCGGATGCAGTTGATGCAGGTGTAGGTCCAGAAGTCGATCAGGACGACCTTCCCGCGCAGCTGCCGGAGCGTCAGCGGCTTGCCGTTCGCCGTGTTGAACCAGTGGCCGTCGCCCTCGAACTCCGGGGCGTCGCCGAGCTTCGGCAGGTCGGGGGTCGTGACCCCCGGCAGCCCGGGGCCGGTGGCGGCGGCCGCCGTCCCGGGGCCCGCGGCGGCGGCTCCGGGCTTCGTGGCCGCGGCGGCTGCGGCGCGCTTCTGGGCCGCCTCCTGGCGCTCCTCGAACTTCGACCGCCCCCGCAGGTCGGCGAGCCGGTCCTTCACCGCGCCGGACTCCTCGAGGCTCTTGGTCGGGTTCACGAGGAAGGCCGGCAGGTCGCTGGCGATCGCCGTCTGGAAGCGCGTGTCGAGGGAGAACGTCATGGCGAGCGCCGTGAGGACCATGACCGCGCCGAGCGCCCGCTGGACCTGGGGGCCGCGGCCGCCGCGGCGCACGCGCTCCAGGACGCCGCGCCCGCCCAGCGCGAGCGCGAACAGCACGACGGCGGAGCCCAGCGCGTAGGCGAATCCGATCACGAACGTCTTGCCGGTCGCGGCGCTGACGGCGATGACGGACGCCAGGATCGGGCCGGCGCACGGCGCGTAGACCAGGCCGAGCGCCGCGCCGACGCCCAGGCCGCTGACGAAGCCGTCGCCCACCGTCTTGGGCCCGAAGCGCGCCAGGCGCGAGAGCGGCGCCTCCAGCCGGTCGCCGAGCTTCGGCACCAGGACCGCCAGCCCGAACACGAACAGCGCGGCGATCGCGAGGTCGCGGGGCAGCGAGTCGCCGACGCCGACGCTGTCGACGACCTTGGCCAGCACCACGATCGTGATCGTGAAGGTGACGGTCAGGCCGGTGACGACGCCGAGCGGCCGGCGGCGCCCGCCGTCCGCAGAGGCCGACAGCAGCGCCGGGAGGACCGGGAGCACGCACGGGCTGATCGCGGTGCCGGCGCCGGCGACCAGGGCGAAGAGGGCGAGAAGGACCACGGTCCCATCATGTTCGCAATCTCCTTGCGATTGGATGACGGACACCGGTGCCGCGACCGGCGCCCGGCCAGGACGCCGTCAGCAGACGGGCAATGTGCCGCAGACCAGGCCGAGCGTCGACGTCAGGCCGGCGACGGTGCCTTCGAGCGTGCTGACCTTGCTCACCAGCCCGGTTCCCGGTGCGGTGACCGTGGTGTTGAGCGCGGAGACCGTCCCCGAGAGGCCCGAGATGGTGGTCTCGGTGGAGGCGAGGCCGCTCTGGACGGTGGCGATGGCGCTGCCGGCCGCGCTGATCTGCCCCGCGAGCGCCGTGTCGGCGAGGCCCAGGGCGGCAACCGTCGTGCCGAGCCCCGTGACCGTGCCGTCGAGCGTGGTGACGGTGCCCGTGAGCCCGGACAGCCCGGTGGTGACCGTCTGCAGCGTGGTGTCGAGGGCGTCGAGCTGCGCCTGCAGCCCGGCGTCGCTGATCCCGAGGGCGTCCAGCGTGGTGGTGAGCGTGGTGAGGGCCGCCTCGGCGCTGTCGACGCGGCCGCCCAGTCCGCCGACGAGGGCGACGAGGCCGGTGCCCGCGCCGCTCACGGTGCTCGTGAGCGCACTCAGCTGCGCGCTGAGGACGGTGTCCGCGGAGCCGAGCGCGCCCACCGTCGTCTGCAGGGTGCCGAGCGTCGCGCTCGTCCCGGTCAGGTCGCCGGCGAGCGAGGTCACGCTCGTGCCCAGCGCGGTCAGCGCCGACTGGACGGCGGCGCTGTCGATGCCCAGGCCGGCGACCGTCGTCTGGAGCCCGCCGACGTCGCCGAGGACGAGGCCCACGGTCCCGGTGAGGCCGG
Source organism: Paraconexibacter sp. AEG42_29 (assembly GCF_040581415.1). Taxonomy (NCBI): domain Bacteria; kingdom Bacillati; phylum Actinomycetota; class Thermoleophilia; order Solirubrobacterales; family Paraconexibacteraceae; genus Paraconexibacter; species Paraconexibacter sp. AEG42_29. The sequence goes on from NZ_CP114014.1 coordinate 1,836,726, forward strand.
TCAGCGCCGACTGCACGGTCCCGACGGTCCCGGTCAGCGCGTTCAGCGAGGTGGTCAGCGAGCCGACCGTCGACCCGAGCGTGCTGACGGTGCCCGTGAGCGCGGTGAGGTCGGACTGCAGGGCGGCCACGGTCGTCGTCGTCAGGGTCGTCACCGAGCCGGTCAGGCTGGTGAGGCTCGCGGTGGCGGTCGTGAGCGCGGACTCGACGCTCGTCACCCGGCCCGTCAGCGTCGTCAGGGACGCCGCGATCGAGGTCACGGTCCCGGTGAGGGCGCCGAGTGCGGCGGGGTCCAGGCCGCTGAGGGATCCCAGGCCGGCCTCGACGGCGTCAAGGCGCGCGGTCAGCAGGGGCAGCGCCGTCTCGACCGCGCCCAGGCGGCCGGCCAGCGCGGCGAGCGTGCTCTGCAGCGCCGTCACCGAGCTCTCGAGCGCGGCCACCTTCGTCGCGGTCGCCTGCTGGGTCGCCTGGAGCGTCGTGACGTCCCCGGCGGTCCGGTCCATGCGATCGCGAAGCCCGCTGGTCCCCTGGTCGAGCGCGTCGACGCGTTCGCCCAGGGTCTTCCTGGCCTCGCTGAGACCGGCGTCCAGGCCGCCGACCTGGCCGGTCAGGCCCGCGAGCCCGGACTTCAGCGTGGCGAGCTGGGCCTGGACCGCGGCAACGACGCCGTCGACCCGGTCGATACGGGCGCCTAGGACGCCCGCCAGGCCGGCGACGGTGGTCGTGAGCGTGTCGACGCGCCCGGAGACCGTGGCGACGAGCGCGGCCAGCTCGCTGGTGGACAGCTCCGCCGAGCGCCGCGTGACGGTCGCGGTCCGGGCGACGACACGGGCGCTGGCCGCGCCGCGCTGGCTGCGCGGGACCCTGGCGGTCAGGGCCAGCCGGTCCCCGAGGCGCAGGCGGGACGGGACGACCGTCGTCCGCGCCGGCCCGGGCAGCGCGCGACGCCGGCCGACGAGGATGGTCGCCACCTGGCTCTCGAGGTGCGCGTTGCGGGCGCTGGCGCGCGTGAGCAGGACGGGGATCGCCGAGCGGGTTCCCGAGACGGGGTAGGCGGCCGCGACGACGGTGGCCTTGAGCGTCCGGACGGGGTTCGCCGCCGGCCGGGGCGACGCGGCCGCGTGGGCGGACGCGGGAGCGCCGGCGCACGCGCTGAGCAGCGCGGCGACGAGGGCGCCGGCAGGGACGAGGCGGCGGCGGGAGAGCATGGGCTGCCCGCAGTGGTCGGCGACCGGCCGACGCGCTTGACCCGGCCTGTCAGCCGCCGATGGCGCTCATCGTGCGCAGCGGCTGCACGTACCCGGGCTCGTTGACCCGGTGCTTGAGCTCCTTGCGCCAGACCGCGGCACGGATGATCGCGTCGATCGCGTCGTCGCTCGAGCCGTCGCGCAGCGGGGTGCGCAGGTCGGTCTCGTTGTGGCTGAAGAGGCAGGTGCGCAGCTTGCCGTCCGCGGTCAGCCGGATGCGGTTGCAGTCCCCGCAGAAGGGGTCGCTCACCGGATCGATGAAACCGAGCTGCCCCTGGCCGTCGGCGAACCGGTAGACGCGGGCCGTGGCGGACGGCTCGCGTGGCGCCTCCTCGAGCGGGTACTCGCGGCCGATCAGCTCGCGCAGCTCCGCGCCGGAGAGCACGCTGCCCGGCGTCCAGGTGTGATCGGCGTCGAGGGGCATGAACTCGATGAACCGCACCTCGTAGGGATGCTCGCGGGCGAAGCGCGCGAACGGGAGGACCTCGTCCTCGGTGAAGCCGCGGATCGCCACGGCGTTGATCTTAATCGGGTGCGCCTCCGGGTGGGCGGCGAGCCTCTCGATGCCCGCGAGGACCCGGGGGAGGGCGTCGCGACGGGTCATCTCGAAGAAGCGGTCGCGCTGGAGCGAGTCGATCGAGACGTTGAAGCGGTGCACGCCGGCGGCGACCAGGGCGTCGGCGTCCCGGTCCAGCAGGTACCCGTTGGTCGTGACGCTCAGGTCCTGCAGGCCGGGAATCGCGGCCAGCCGCGCCGCGAGCACGGGGAAGTCGCGCCGGACGAGCGGCTCGCCGCCGGTCAGCCGGACGTCGTGCACGCCCATCTGGACGAGCAGCGTCACGAGCCGCTCGATCTCCTCGAACGTCAGCACGTCCGACCGCTCGAGCCACGGCAGCCCCTCGGCCGGCATGCAGTACTGGCAGCGGAAGTTGCAGCGGTCGGTCACCGACACGCGGACGTCGCCGATCGCCCGGCCGTGACCGTCGACGAGGGGAGGGCGCACGCTGTTCACGCCCAGAGGTTAACGTCCCGGACGATGCCTGTTTCGCCTGTCGTCCCTGCCCGCACCCGCCGGGGCGCTCCCGACCGGCGCCGCGGCGCGGTCACCGGCGCCGGTGCTGCGGCAGCCACCCTGCTCACCGGGGTGCTGCTGGCCGGCTGCGGTTCCGACGAGGAGCCGGCCAAGGTGGTGGCCTCGCCGGAGGTCCGCGTGCGGACGGTCGTGCGCCAGTTCGGTGTCGCGTCCGCCGCGAAGGACTACCAGGCGATCTGCGACCGGCTGATCGCCAAGACCTTGTCGGACAACGTCGAGGAGCTCGGCCTCCCGTGCGAGCTCGCCTTCAAGGAGGGCCTGGAGAGCGTGCGCGGGGCGAGCCTGCGCATCGACGCGGTGCGCTTCGCGGGGGCGTCGAAGGCGTTCGCGAAGGTCCACACGTCCGCGGTCGGCCAGGCGCCGTCGGACGACACGCTCGAGCTCGTGCTCGTCGGCCGGTCGTGGCGGATCAGCTCGCTGAACGCGCCGGCGTCGTCGGTCCCGAAGCCGGTGCAGGTCAAGTTCTGGTGACCGCTGCCGCGGGCGCTCAGTCGCGCTTGACCATCACGTAGACCAGCGCGCCCGCGAACGCCAACTGCCCGAACGCCATCGCGGTGCCCAGGTTGGTCGCGCCGACGGCGAGCGCGATGAGCGTCACGCCGGCGAACGCGGCGAGCATGATCAGCAGGTCGATGCGGATGGTCTTCATGGACGGCTCAATTCGCGGGCGTGGTCTTCCAGGGCGGTGACCAGGGTAGGGATGTCCTCGCCCCGCGGCTGCACCGCGAGGAAGCGGCGGGCGGCGCGCAGGCCGCCGAGCGCGCGCAGGCCGCGGTCCCCGTGCTCGGCGACGAAGTCGGCCAGGGCGCTCGACCGGCGCGACTGCAGGCGCTGCTGCGGGATGTCCAGCGCCGCGCGGTGCGCGTCCAGGGCGACCGTGAGGTCCGCGATGCCGACCGGCGGCGTCGCGACCGCGCTGACCGCGACGACGGCGGTGTCCCGCGATCCCGCCGACCGCAGCGCCGCGTTCAGGTCGCGCCGGGCGCGCAGCGCGATGTCCCCGAGGTCGGCCTTCGTCACCACGAGGACGTCCGGGATCTCCATGATCCCCGACTTCAGGAACTGCAGCGAATCGCCGCTGCCGGGCTGTACGATCACGGCGACGCTGTCGGCGACCTCGGAGATCTCGGTCTCCGACTGGCCGACGCCGACCGTCTCGATGACGACGACGTCGAACGCGACGGCCAGCGCGTGCGCCGCGGCCCGCGTCGCCGGCGCCAGGCCGCCGAGCCGCGTGCCGGCCGCCGTCGACCGGATGAACGTCGCAGGATCGGCCGGGTCGAACATGATGCGCGCGCGGTCGCCCAGCAGCGAGCCCCCGCTGCGGCGGGACGACGGGTCGACGGCGAGGACCGCGACGCTGCGGTCCTCGCCGCGCCACTGCCGCACGAGTGCGCTGAGCAGCGTCGACTTGCCCGCGCCGGGGGGACCGGTCACGCCGATCACGTGCCCCGCGGCCTCGCCGCCGAGCGCCGCCGGGGCGACCGCACGCAGCAGGTCGGCGATCGCCGCGCGGGACGCGGAGCTGCGGTTCTCGACGAGGTTGAGGACGGCGGGGGCGACCGTGAGGTCCCCGTCGCGCAGCCGTGCGGCCAGCCCGGCGCCGTCGGGCGGGCCGGGGGCCTGTGCGCGGGGGGCCGCGTCGGTCGGGGCCACGGAGCGGCGGTGACCTACGCGGCGCCGGCAGGGACGGGCGCCGCCGGGATGCCGTTGTGCTCCGCCACCAGCGCGACGATGTCCCGCATGATCCGGCGCATGTCGAAGTCCTTCGGCGTGTAGACCGCCGTGACGCCGGCGTCCTTCAGCGGCTGCTCGTCCGCCTCGGGGATGATCCCGCCGACCACGACCGGGGCGTCGACGCCCGCCTCGCGCAGCGCCGTGACGATGTCCGGGATCAGCTCGCGGTGCGACCCGCTGAGGATGGACAGCCCGACGACGTGGACGCCCTCCTGCAGCGCACTCGCCGTGATCTGGGCGGGGGTCAGGCGGATGCCCTCGTACACGACGTCCATGCCGGCGTCACGGGCCCGCACGGCGATCTGCTCGGAGCCGTTGGAGTGCCCGTCCAGGCCGGGCTTGCCGACCAGGATCTTCAGGCGGCGGCCAAGGGCCTCGGACACGCGGTCGACCTCCTCGCGGAGCTCCTCGATGTCCGGGTCGTCCGCGCCCGCGGCGGCCTCGCCGACACCGGTCGGCCCGCGGTACTCGCCGAACGCCGACCGCAGCGCCTGCGACCACTCACCGGTGGTGACCCCGGCGCGGGCGGCGGCGATCGTCGCCTCCATGATGTTCTCGTCGGACCCGGCGACGCGCGCCAGCTCGGTCAGCGCCGCCTCGACCGCAGCGGCGTCACGGCCCGTCCGCCACTCCTCGAGGGCGGCGATCGCCTCCGCCTGGACCCCGAGGTCGACGGTCATGATGCCGCCCTCCTCGTCCATCAGGGGGGACGGTTCGGTCTCGGTGTACTTGTTCAGGCCGACGACGATCTGCTCGCCCGCCTCGATGCGGTAGATCCGCTCGCGGTGGGAGTCGACCAGCGCGGCCTTCATGTAGTCGACGCCGGCGACGGCGCCGCCGTGCTCGCTCACGACCGCCATCTCCGCCCGCGCGCCGTCCAGCAGCTCGCTCACGAGCCCGTCCATTACGACCGAGCCCTCGAAGATGTCCGGGTACTCGAGCAGGTCCGTCTCGTACGCAAGGACCTGCTGCATGCGCAGCGCCCACTGCTGGTCCCACGGGCGGGGCAGGCCGAGCGCCTCGTTCCACGCCGGCAGCTGCACCGCGCGGGCCCTGGCGTTGCGGCCCATGGTGACGGCGAGCGCCTCGAGCACGATCCGCTGGACGTTGTTCTCCGGCTGGGACTCGGTCAGCCCCAGCGAGTTGACCTGCACGCCATAGCGGAACCGCAGCTGCTTGGCGTCCGTCACCCCGTAGCGCTCGCGGCCGAGCTCCTCCCAGAGGATGCCCATCGCGCGCAGCTTCGCGTGCTCCTCGACGAAGCGGACGCCGGCGTTGACGAAGAAGCTGATGCGGCTGAAGACCTTGCCCATCTGGTCCTCCTCGACCCGCTCGCGGACCGCGTCGAGGACGGCGATCGCGTTGGACATCGCGTAGGCGATCTCCTGGACGGGCGTCGCGCCGGCCTCCTGCAGGTGGTAGCTGCAGATGTTGATCGGGTTCCACTTGGGGACCTCGGTGACCGTGTAGGCGACCATGTCCGCGATCAGGCGCATCGACGGGCCGGGCGGGAACGCGTACGTCCCGCGGGCCAGGAACTCCTTGATGATGTCGTTCTGCGTCGTGCCCTGGAGGAGCTGCTGGTCGACGTCGGTCGCCTCGGCCGTGACGATGTACAGCGCCAGCAGCCAGGCCGCCGTCGCGTTGATCGTCATCGACGTGTTCATCTTGTCCAGCGGGATGCCGTCGAGCAGCTGCAGCATGTCGCCCTTGTGCGCGACCGGGACGCCGACCTTGCCGACCTCGCCGCGCGCCAGCTCGTGGTCCGCGTCGTAGCCGGTCTGCGTCGGCAGGTCGAACGCGATCGACAGGCCCGTCTGGCCCTTTGCGAGGTTCGACCGGTAGAGGGCGTTGGACTTCTTCGCCGTGGAGTGCCCGGCGTACGTCCGCATCATCCACGGACGGTCCTTCTCGGGCAGACGGTGGGGCGGGCGAGCCTCGGTGTCGGACATGCGCGGGATTCTACGGGACGACGGGCCCGGGCCACCCGTCGGTAGCGCGCTGCAACCGACGCGCGCCGGGCCGGGCTCGCAGCGCTCAGCCCGGCGGCGCGGCCCGTTACGGGATCGGGCTCGTCGGATCCGTCTCGGACGTCGTGGTCCCGGGCTCGTCGGGCGGTGGGGTGGTGGTCGTCGTCGGCGTCGTGACGGTCTCGGTGACCGTGGGCGGGGACGTCTCCGTGGTGGTCGTGACGGCCGGGGGCGTGGTGGTCGTCGTCGTGGTGGTCGGCGTGGTGGTGGTCGTGACCGTCTTGCCGGGCTCGACGACCGTCGTCGTGTCGGTGGTGGTCGTCACGACCCGCTTCTTCACGTGGGTGGTCCCGCCGCCGAAGTACGTCGTCCCGCCGCCCTTGATCAGCTGGGGCAGCGTGATGACGGCCGCGGCGAGGACGAAGCCCAGCAGTCCGGTGATGACCGCGACGCGCCAGTGCAGGCGGCGGCCGCCGGGCTCGGGGGTGGTGACGACAGGCGCGGTCACCGCGACGATCGCGGGCTCGCCGATGTCCGCGCCGGGAGCGGGCTCGACGGTCGTCGGCTCGTCCGGGCCGCTGGCCGGGCGCGGCCGAGGGTGGCGGCCCGGCAGCACCGGGGGCACGGCGGTCGTCACGACCTCGGTCGGCTTGCGCAGCAGCTCCTTGCCGATCGCGACGAGCACCGGGGTCGTCGCGGCCGACGCCAGCGTTCCGGGCTCCCAGACCTTCGAGCAGATGTACGCGGCCAGGGCCGACGCGATCGCCGTGATGATCAGGGTCGGCAGGTCGACCGCGCTGGCGGGAGCGGGGGCCGGGGGCGCAGCGGGAGGCTGCTGCTGGGTGGGAGCAGGAGATGACATACGGACCGCAGGGGCGCCCCGGGGGACACGGGACGCTCCCCTTGTTCTAGCGCAACCCGGGCGGCGGATGCTCCAGCGGGCTCCCGCCCGCGGCCGCGCATAGAGTCTGCGGGCATGAGCATCCAGGAGATCGATCTGCACCACTGCGGCGTGGAGCGGGCCATCTGCGCCTACGCCGACGCCGAGCAGGGCTGGATCGTGGACCCAGGCCCCGAGGTGACGGCGCAGACCCTCCGCGACGCCCTGCCGGACGGGTTCGCCGCGCGCAAGATCCTGCTCACGCACATCCACTTCGACCACGCCGGCGCGACCGGGCGGCTGCTGGAGTGGTGGCCCGAGGCCGAGGTGTGGGTCCACGAGCGCGGGGCGCCCCACATGATCGACCCGTCCCGCCTGGTGGCGAGCGCCACGCGGATCTACGGGGACGAGTTCGAGCGCCTCTGGGGCAAGGTGCTGCCGCTTCCCGCAGACCGCGTCCGCGTGCTGACCGGCGACGAGCCGCTGGACGGCTGGCAGGTCCGGTACACCCCAGGCCACGCGTCCCACCACGTGAGCTACCTGCACGAGTCGACCGGGACGGCGTTCGTCGGCGACGTGGCCGGCGTGCGCATCCAGGAGGGGCCGGTCTTCCCGCCGACGCCGCCGCCGGACATCGACCTGGGCCTCTGGCACGAGTCGATCGACCTCGTGCAGGCGTGGTCCCCGCAGCAGCTCGCGCTCACGCACTTCGGCCGGTGGGACGACGTGGACGAGCATCTGGGCCGGCTGCGCGAGCAGCTCGACACCTGGGGCGACGCGGCGCGGACGAGCACGCCCGAGGAATACGCGGACAAGGTCCAGGCGTTCATCGACGGTGCGACGACGGATCCCGTCACGCGGTCGGCCTACGGCCAGGCGAACCCGCCGTCGACCCTGTACGCCGGGATGGCGCGCTACTGGGCCAAGAAGGGCGAGCGGGACCACCGCTCGGCCGCCGCCGAGTAGCCGGGGCGTCCGCGCCATCGACATCGCCGGGCGCGCCGACTACGTTGCGCGTTCTGGCAGATCTCGAACAGAGGGCGAGGGTGGGCGATGGGCGTGTTCAGCAAGGACCGGCGGCGGGCCCGGAAGGCGCGGCGCAAGCAGAAGCGCAAGAGCAGGGACAACGACTGCTTCTTCCTCGAGCTCTTCGACGACTCGTGCTACGTGGCGACCGCGGCACACGGCGACCTCGACGCCCCGGAGGTCGTCGCGCTGCGGCGCTACCGCGACGAGCGGCTGCTCACGAATCCGGCTGGCCGGGCGTTCACGGCGGCCTATTACGCGGTCCTCGGACCGGCCGGCGCCGCGGTGCTGAACCGCTTCCCACGGCTCAAGGCCCCCGCCCGGCGAGCACTGGCCCCCGCGGTGCGGTGGGCGCGGCGGACGGTCAGGTAGTAGGTCCGGGCCGATCGGGGTCGATGAGCTCGCGGGCCAGGAGGTCCATCAGCAGGCCGTCGCCCCGGGCCCGGCCTGTCGTCACCCCTCCGCTGCAGGTGGGGCGTCAGGGTCGATGAGCTCGCGCGCCAGGAGGTCCATCAGCAGGCCGTCGCCCCAGTGTCCGTCCTCCCACCGCTCCTGCTCGCGGAGCACCCCCACCGGCTTGAAGCCGACGGCGGCGTAGCTGTTGATCGCCCGGACGTTGTCGACCGCGGGGTCGATGGTGAAGCGGTGGTGGCCGGCGGCGATGCAGTGCCGCAGCACCACCCGCATCGCCTCCTGGCCGTAGCCCGCGCCGTGCAGGCGCTCGCTGAGGGCGATGTCGAACGCGACGGACGGGTAGTCGGGCTCGTCCTCCTCGTGGACGAGCAGCCAGCCGACCACGGTCTCGCCGAGCAGGATGGTGAGCCCGACGTGCAGCTCCTGCCGCACGTCGTCGTGGTCGTTCTCGCGCCACCACCGCTTGACCGCGGGCTCGGCCAGGACGGCGACCAGCGCGTCGACATCCGGCTCGACCGACGGGCGCAGCGTCAGGCGGTCACCGTGGAGGACGAGGTCCGGGGGCAGAAGGGCCATGGCCGCATTCTCACCCGAGCGCGGCGACCAGCGGCGCGCGCGCCGCGGCGGGGCGCACGACGTCGCCGAGGACGACCGCCTCGCAGCCGACCCAGCCCGCCGCCTCGCGCAGCGCCGTCGCCATCGCGTCCACCGCCCCGGGCTCGACGCTGAGCGTCTTGGCGACGAGCGTCGTCCCGTCGCGGCCCGGGTCGACCCGGCCGACCAGCCGCCCGCCCGCGAGCAGCGGCATCGCGAAGTACCCGTGCACGCGCTTCGGCGCGGGGGTGTAGGCCTCGAGGCGATGGGTGAAGCCGAAGACCCGCTCGGTGCGCGGCCGGTCCCAGACCAGCGTGTCGAAGGGGGAGAGGAGGGTCGTGCGATGGCGGCCGCGGGGCGGGCCCGCGGCGAGCAGGTCCGGGTCCGCCCAGGCGGGCCTGCCCCAGCGCTCGACGTGGACCGGGACGAGGCCGGTCTCGTCGATCACGGCGGCGACGTCGACCTGCTTGATGCGGTGGAAGTCCGCCAGGTCGGCCTTCGTCGCCACGCCCAGCGCGCGGCCCGCTATCCGCACGAGCTCGCGGTGGCACTCGTGGTCGGAGAGCGCGTCGCCGCGGTCGACGACCGTCGCCGGCAGGACGCGCTCGGGCAGGTCGTACACGCGCTTCCACGACCGGCGCTCGCTGCAGATCACCGCGCCCGTGTCGAGCAGGTACTCGACCGCGACCTTCACGTCCGACCAGTCCCACCAGACCCCGCCCTTCTTCGCGCCGCCGAGGTCCGTCGACGTCATCGGCCCCTCGGTCCGCAGCCGCTGCAGGACGGTGTCGCACGTCGCCTCGTCGACGGCGTGCCAGCGCCAGCCGCGCTCGCGGAAGTGCCTTCGCCGGAAGGCGAACAGCGGCCACTGCCCGGCGGGGAGGATGCAGGCCGCGTGGGCCCAGTACTCGAACGCCGCAGCAGGCGGGGACGGGTCCCAGTACGCGTGCTCGACGGCGTCCCGGCCGACCGCGCCCAGGCGCGCGTAGGCGACCAGCTCGTGCGACCGGGCCAGCACGCTGATGGTGTCGAGCTGGACCGCGGCGAGGTCCCGCAGCAGTGCAGGCACACCGCCGCGACGATCCGGGGCGCCGAGCACGCCCTGCGCGCGCAGGCTCAGGCGGCGGGCCTCGTCGGCGGACAGCTCGAGCATGCGGTGACAGTACGTCACCGTCCGGCCCGAACCTCCGTTCGGGGCTTCCGATCGTCTGCCCTGGCGGGTATGGTCACGACCGTATGTCCCAAACCATCGAGCTTCCTCGGACGTCAGGTCCGGACGGTGCGCTCGGCGGGTCATGGCGCGTGATCGTCCGCAACGACGACCACAACACGTTCGACCATGTCGCGCTGACGCTTGCACGTCTCATCCCTGGCATCGACATCAATCGCGGCTACAAGGTCGCCGAGCAGATCCACCAGAGCGGTCTGGCGATCGTGTGGTCGGGCCACCAGGAGCTGGCCGAGCACTACTGGGAGCAGCTGCAGGACGCGGGCCTCACGATGGCCCCCCTCGAGAAGGGCTGACACCGCGGCCGGCCCGGCCGCGGGCGCTGGTATGTTCGGCGCGTGTCGGGGACCGCGGCCGGACGCACGAGCACCTTCCTCGACGCGCTCTCGAGCGCGGACCGCGAGACGCTGCGCTCCCGCGGGACCGTTCGCCGCTTCGCGCGCGGCGCCGCCATCGCCCACGCCGGCCAGCTGGGGGACCGCGTCCTCATCATCCTGGACGGCCACGTGCGCATCGCCCGGGTCACGGAGGACGGCCGGGACGTGCTGCTGGCGATCCGCGGTCCCGGCGACCTGGTCGGGGAGCAGTCGGCGCTGGACGGGCTGCCGCGGTCGGCGACGATCACCGCGCTCGGCCCGGTCGAGTCCCTCGCGCTCGGCAACGCGGACTTCCTGACCTTCGTCACGGCGACGCCCGCCGCCTCGCTGTACGTCATGCGCCTGCTCGCGGCCCGGCTGCGCGACGCGGACGCCAAGCGCGTCGGCTACACCGCGCAGGACGTCGTCGGGCGGCTCGCCGCGCGGCTGTGCGAGCTCAGCGAGCGCTTCGGCGAGGAATCCGCCGACGGGGTCCGCATCGACCTGCCGCTCACGCAGGAGGATCTCGCCGGCTGGGTCGGCGCGAGCCGCGAGGCGACGGCGCGCGCGCTGGGCCAGATGCGCGAGCTCGGGTGGGTGTCCACCGCACGCCGCGCCATCGTCTGCCACGACCTGGACGCGCTGCGCCGGCGCAGCACCGCGTGACCGGCTCCGGCCCGGATCCCGGGTGTGACGCAGATCACGCCCGGCGCGTGACCGACGCCGTCGGCGCCGTGGCCGGACTGCCGCAGGATCGGGGCATGCGCTCCACACCCGTCCCGACCACCCCGACCGGCGCCCCCGGAGGCGGCCGCCGCCGCGGGCCGCGCCCGGCGCACAGGACCCGCGTGCCCGTGCCGCCGCCGCGCCGCCGCGGCATCGCGATCCTCGCCGCGACCGCCGGCCTGGCCGTCGCCCTCGTCGCCGGCGCGGCAACCGCGGCGCCGGGCCCCGCCCACGCCGCCCAGGTCAAGGAGTTCGAGGTCATCGGCTCGAGCTTCGGCTCGCCGAAGGGCATCACGACCGGACCGGACGGCAACCTCTGGATCGCCATCGACATCGGCTACGGCATCGGTCGCCTCACGCCCGAGGGCGCGTTCTCCCGCTTCGACGTCGGCTTCGTGCAGAACGCGAGCCCGCAGTACATCGCCGTTGGCCCCGACCGGGCGCTCTGGGCGACCGACGCGTTCCTGCTCGGCGACCCCGCCCGCGAGTCGCTCGGCGTCGTGCACCGGATCACCACCCAGGGCGAGCGCAGCGACTTCCCGCTGCCGACGGCGGCCGGAAGCCACGGCATCACGACGGGCCCGGACGGCGCGCTCTGGTACACCCAGGCCGGCCCCGGCATCGTCGGCCGCCTGGCCACCGACGGCACGGTGCGGGAGTTCGCGATCCCGGGGCCGCCGCAGCGTCCGGGCCGGATCGCCGCCGGCCCCGACGGCGCGCTGTGGTTCACCCAGGACCAGACCGGGACGATCGGCCGGCTCACCCCCGACGGCAGCTACCGGTCGTTCACGCCGCCCACGCGCTCGACCGTCGCCGCCGCCGGCGTGCAGGGCGCGGTCGCCGCCGGCCCGGACGGCGCGATGTGGTTCACGCAGTACTCCGCGAATCGCATCGGCCGGATCGCACCGGACGGCACGGTCACCGAGATCCCGCTGCCGGCGGGCGTCGAGCAGCCGCACGACCTCATCGCCGGCCCCGACGGCGCCCTCTGGATCTCGGTCGGCTTCGGCGGCGACATCCTGCGGCTCACCGTCGACGGCCAGTTCACGCCGTACGACCTGCCGCACGGCGGGGGGAACAACCTGACCGTCGGCCCGGGCGGCATCTGGTACGCGAACTTCGGCGGCTACGTCGGCCGGCTCGACACGCTGGCGCCGCCGGTCGTCGGGAAGACCGTCGGCGCCGAGCCCGTCTCCGGCCGTGTGCTGGTCAGGCGCCGCGGCGCCGCGGCGTTCACCGCGCTGCCGAAGGACGGCAGCGTCGTGCCGGTCGGGACCGAGTTCGACACCACCGCGGGCCGCGTGCGGCTCACGGCGGCGGCCGGGACGGGGACGACGGTCACGAAGACGAGCGAGTTCTACGGCGGCCGCTTCCTCGTGTCGCAGGCTCCCGCCAAGGCGGCGGTCCTCGACCTGCGCCTGAGCGGCCCGTCGGCCTGCACCCGGCTCGGGGCGAACCTCCCGCCGAAGAAGCGCGGCACGGCGAAAGGCCGGGGCCGCCTCGTCTGGGGGGACGGCAAGGGGACGTTCCGCACCACGGGCCGGCGCAGCTCGGCGACCGTGCGCGGGACCCGCTGGCTCACGCAGGACCGCTGCGACGGCTCGACGCTCACCCGGGTCCTGCGCGGGGTCGTCAGCGTCAAGGACGTGGCGAAGGCGAGGCCGATCACGCTGACCGCCGGCCGCTCCTACGTCGCCCGGCCGCGGAAGCAGCGCTGAGCGACGCTGCCGGCCCGTCATCACCGGCCGCCGCGCGCCGTCGCCCTGGCCATCGCCGCGGCGGCGGCCGCGGCGCTGGCCGTCACGGCCGGCGCGACGGGGCTCACGGATGGCGCGGAGCGGGCGTCGGTGGACGCCCGCTTCGACCTGCGCGGCGACCGTACGGCGCCTGCCTCCGTCGCGGTCGTCGGGATCGACGCCGCGACGCTGGCCGGGCTCGGGACATTCCCCTTCCGGCGTGCGTTCCACGCGCGCCTCGTCCGGCGGCTCACGGCGATGGGTGTCCGGAGCGTCGCCTACGACGTCCAGTTCACGGAGGCGAGCGACCGGCCGGCGGACGACGACGCGCTGGTGGCCGCCTTCGCCGACGCGCCCGCCGCGGTCCTGTCCACGACCGAGGTGGACGCCGACGGCCGCACCGGCGTCCTCGGCGGGACCTCGGGCGAGGTCGACGTCCTGCGCGAGATCGGGGCCCGCGCGGGCAACACCGTCCTCGACAGCGATCCCGACGGCGCGGTGCGCAAGCTCGCGCGGCAGGTCGACGGCCTCGCCTCGTTCCCGGTCGCGGTCGTCGAGGCGGCGACCGGTCGGCCGGTCGACCGCACTGTCTTCGACGACGACGGCGAGGCGTACATCGACTTCCCCGGTCCCGCCGGCACGATCCGGGAGGTCTCGTTCGTCGACGTGCTGGACGGCCGGGTGCCGGCCGCGGCGCTGCGCGGGCGGATCGTCGTGGTCGGCGCCACCGCGCCGTCGCTGGGGGACACCCACACCACCTCGGTGTCCCGGCGGGACGACGCCATGTCCGGGCCCGAGCTGCAGGCCGCGGCCGTGGTCACGCTGCTCGGCGGCGCTGCGCTGCGTCCGGCCCCGGGCGCCGTCGGGGTGCTGCTGACGTTGCTGCTGGCCGGGGCGGGCCCGCTGGCGGCGCTGCGCCTCGGTCCGCTGCGGGCGCTGCTCGCGGCGGGCGCGGCCGGAAGTGCTGCGGCGGGCGGGGTGTACCTCGCCTTCCGGAGCGGCCATGTCGTCCCGGCGACGGCACCGGCGCTGGGGCTCGCGCTCGGCACCCTCGCAGGCATCGCCGTGGCGGCGGTCTACACGGCCCTCGAGCGCGAGCGCACCCGCACGCTCTTCACGCGCTTCGTCGCCGAGTCGGTGGTCGACGACGTCCTTGCGCGGTCCGGCGACGAGGGTCGCCTCGGCGGCGTGCAGGTCGACGCCACCGTCCTGTTCTGCGACCTGCGCGGGTCGACCGCGCTGCTGGAGCTCGCCCCCGAGGCCGGCATCGAGATCCTGAACCGCTTCCTCAGCGCCATGGCGGACGCGGTCCTCGCGCACGGCGGCACGCTGGTCGGCTTCCGCGGCGACGGCCTGATGGCGCTGTTCGGGCCGCCGCTGGACCTCCCCGACCACGCCGAGCGGGCGCTGGCGGCGGCGGAGGAGATGGCCGGCGCGCGGTTGACGGCGACGAACGCCTGGCTCGCCGCGCGGGACGACGGGCTCGCGCTGGCGCCGCTGCGCCTGGGCGTGGGGCTCGACTCGGGCGCGGTGATGGCCGGCACGGTCGGCTCGCAGGCCCGGATGGAGTACACGGCGATCGGCGACGCGGCGAACGTGGCCGCGCGCGTGGAGGCGCTGACGAAGACGGAGGACCGCGCGGTGCTGCTGACGGGGCGCACGCGGGAACGGCTGGGGACGACGTCGTCCGCCCGGCTCGAGGCGCTGGGCGAGCGACCGATCCGTGGCCGCTCGGCCCCGGTGCAGCTCTTTGCCCCGGGACCGGCGACCCCCGGTCAGCCTGCGCAGCGGTAGCACGGCACCTTCGTCACGTCCGCCTTCTTGATCGTCTGCGGCGTCGTGTTGCGCAGGGTCACCTTGCCGCGGCTCTCGACCTCGACCCACGGGTGCCCGGCGTCCTGGACGCTCTGCACCACCGCGAGCGAGAAGCTCTCGTCACGCTCGTAGACGTCGTCCTTCAGCGCCTGCACGGTCGCCTTGACCTTGCGGGTCTGGCCGCGCGTGAGGTCGACCTGGGTGACGCGGAACGGGTTGAAGTCGCCCTTGAGCGCCTTCGCGGTCCCGTCCCGCGGGCCGATCCAGTAGTCGCAGACGTCGAAGTCGCAGCGCAGCGTGAGCACCTGCGACTTGAGGCGGTCGTTCTCGAAGACGGTCATGTCCCTGACCGGGAGCGGGAGCAGGTTCGTGAACCCGCCGGCCGCAGGATCGCCGGCAAGGGCGGGGGCGGGCGGGATCGTCAACGCGGACGTGCCGAGGGCGGCGACGGCCAGGAAGGCGGGGACGGCGGTGCGGCGCAGGCGCATGGGGGAGTCCTCTCGAAGGTCCGGCGCCACTCCCGATGAGGGCGCCGTGCGGTAGGAGAAGGCTCCCGCGGGGACGGCCGCGGGTCGCTGCCGTCCGTCACGGCCGGGACGTGACCTGCGTCACGCCCGGCGAAGCTGACGGCGCGGCGGCCGGGTCAGGCCGGGACGTTCGGCGTGTCCGCCGCGAGGTCCTGCTCGACGACCGGGCGCATGTCGCCCTTCGTCACGAGGTCCTGCCAGGCGTAGACGACCGGCACCTGGTAGTAGCCCGAGTTGATCGTCCGGAAGCGGATGGCCTCCGGTCCGTTCCAGTAGGCCTCCCAGTCGGCCTTCTGGTCGAACTCGACGACCTGGAGGATCTTGTAGCGGTCGTCGCGACCGCGGAAGACCGAGTACGCGTTGGCGCCGTAGCGCAGCGACAGGGCCGCGAAGTCGGCGACGGCGGCTTCGAGCTTGTCGCCGCGGAAACCCGTCGCGTACCAGGGGATGTGGACCGAACCAGCCATGTCAGCCGACCTCTGCGTAGATGCCGCCGGGCCCGTCCGCCGTCTTGCCCTGCCCGGGGCCGTCGGCCCCGACCAGGATGGCGATCTTGCCCAGATGCTTGTTGTCGCGCATCAGCTGATGCGCCTCACCGACTCCGTCGAAGCCCAGGGTACGCCACAGCACCGGACGTACGGCGCCGCTTTCGATCAGCTCGTTCGCCTTCGTGCACTCGTAGGCGTTGGCGAAGTGCGAGCCGATGATCTCCTTCTGCTTCATCCACAGGTAGCGGACGTCGAAGTCGAGGTTGTAGCCGGTGGTGCCGGCGCAGATGACGACCTTGCCGAACGGCTTGACGGTGAAGACGCTCGTGGGGAAGGTGGCGGCGCCGACGTGCTCGAAGACGACGTCGGGCTTGGACCCGAGCGCGGCGATGACGCGCTTGTCGAACGCGCGCATGACCTTGAAGCGCGCGGCCTCCTCCTCGTCGGTCTCGCCGCCCTTGCGCATCATGCCGGCGAACTCGCTGCGGTCGATGTAGTCCACGCAGCCCAGCTGCTTGACCAGTTCGCCCTTCTCGGCGGAGTTCACCACGCCGACGCACTCGGCACCGGCGGCCTTGCAGATCTGCACGGCGAACACGCCGAGGCCGCCGGCGGCGCCCCAGATGAGGACCTTCTGGCCGGCCTGCAGGTTGCAGCGCGTCATGAGCATGCGCCAGGCGGTGAAGTAGACGAGGCCGTAGGACGCGGCCTCCTCCCAGGTGAGCGCCTTGGGCTTGGGCAGCAGCTGCTGCGCCTGGACCTTCGTGAACTGCGCGAACGAGCCCCACGTGGTCTCGTAGCCCCAGATCCGCTGCGACGGGGCCGCCATCGGGTCCAGGCCGTGGACCTCGGGATCCTCGTAGGACGCCTGGTTGCAGTGGACGACGACCTCGTCGCCGACCTTCCAGCGGGTCACGCCCTCGCCGACCTTCCAGACGACGCCGGACGCGTCGGAGCCGCCGATGTGGTGGCCGAACTCGGGGTGGTCGCCGTAGCGCCACACGCCGACGGGCTCGCCGAGGGCGGCCCAGACGTTGTTGAAGTTCACGCCGGCGGCCATCACGCGGACGATGACCTCGAAGGCCCCGGGCTCGGGTACCTCGATCTCCTCGAGCTTGAACGCGTCGATGGGCTCGCCCTGGGTCTCCTCGCGGATGACCCAAGCGGCCATCGTGGCCGGAAGCTCCCCGGGCTCGGTCGACACCTGTGCGATCTGGCTGACATCCACGGCCATGTGCGGTTGACCCTCTGTACTCGTGATCTCGACGGGCAGTCCCGGCCCAGGCTGGGCAGGGGGCCGGAAGATTACCCGTCGCGCCGCGGGGGCGGCAGCCTACGTCCGAACGGGCGCGTTCAGCGGCGGCGGGGAGCGTCGCCGGAGACCGAGATGGTCTCCATCGACGTGCGCGTGAACGTCCGCGACTTCTTGCTGAACTTGTAGCGCCGGCGCGTGAGCTTGGACGCGCAGCAGACGTCGTCGCCCGCGGAGTACTTCGGCTCGTCGATCTGGAGCCGGTTGCCGTCGGCCTCGGTGGTGACCGCGCGGTAGAGCGCTTGCGTGCGGAACAGCACGCGCAGGGCGCCCTTGGGGGCACCGTCGGTGGCGAACACGTAGACGGCGGTGACCCCGGCGGCGCCGGCGCTGTGCACGCGGACGATGGCGTCCTGCTTGCCGTCCCCGGTGAGGTCGGCGTACTGCGTGGCGGGGTCGACGATCGCCGCGCCGGATCGCAGCGCGGTCCGGATGTTGCTCACCGTCTTCGTGTCCTTGATCAGCGCGTCGAGGAAGAACTTCTGCCCGGGGTTCTCAGGCCCCGCCGGCGTGGTCGTCGACGTCGTCCCGGTCCCTGTGGTCGTCGTCCCGGTGGTCGTGGTCCCGGTCGTGCCGGTGCCCGTCGACGTGGTGCCGGACGGACCCGCGCCCCCCGACTGCGCGTCGGCGAGGGCCGCCGTGGCGAGCACGGCCGCACCGGCGGCGAGGAGTGTCGGGAGGACCCGCATCCATCGAGTATGCCCACGTTCCGCGCCCGTGCGCCAGTCCTGCAGCGTGCCCTGCGTGCGCGGCCGGACGCCGCGCGCCGCCTGCCTACGGCTGCAGCAGCTCGTTCTGCGCGGTCCGGCGCGCCGGACCGATCTTCAGCCGGGCGGGCTGGATGCCGTCGCCGTCCACGCGGACGACCGCCGCGCCGGGGGTGACGTCGACCTTGAGCTCGGCGTTCGCACCGGGGTTGATCGGGCCCGTCTCCTGCTTGAAGCCGGTGCCGTCGGCGGACGCGAACGTCACGCGCTGAGCCGAGTCCGACTGGTTCGAGATGATCAGGTTGACCGGTCCCGCCCCGAACGACGACGGGGAGACCGAGACGCGGGAGTCCGAGATCGAGGCGGGGACGACGATCAGCGACGGTGGCCGGTTCTCGTTCTTGTACTCGTCGTCGTCGCCACAGCCGCTGACGACGACCGCTGCAGCAGCCACCGCGAGGACCGCGGCACGTCGCATCTTGATGTACAGAAGGTGCTCCATCTCTCGTCCGCGTCGCCGGAAGGCGATACCCACGCGAACCCTAACCGAACGGCTGGTCTCCCCGTCAACGGCGACGAACCGAAAGTCGGCGTTTCACGGTGAGGCAGGAGCGGCGACCGGCCCGAGTTCGGCGAGCGCCTCCTGCAGGTGCTCCCACGCCGGGGGCTCCGCCGCCGCGTAGGCGACAGGTCCCAGCTCCCGCAGCGTGTCCGCGTAGTGCGCCCAGGCCTCGCGCTCGCGCGCGGCGCGTGCCGGGGGACCGGTGTGTTCGTCGGCGGCAAAGGTCGTCACGGTGGCTGCCTCCTTCTCGGTGAGCGAAGCGCACAGCCTAGAACCGGGCGCGGCGGCACCGGCTGCAACGGGCCCTGCAGGCCGTCCGCCCGGACACGTACAAGTGTTCGCATGTCAGCAGCCGCCACACCGGCCGTGCGGGCTCCGTTGGGTGCGTCGTCGCTGCGCACCGCGGAGTTCCTCGTCGTCGACACCGAGACCAACGGCCTGGCGGGTGACCGCTGCGAGCTGACCGAGGTCGGCGCGGTGCTCGTCGGCGGCGGCGAGCTGCACGACCGCTGGGAGGCCCTGGTGCAGGTGAGGGCGCCGCTCTCGCGGTCGATCCAGCGGTTCACCGGCATCACGCAGGCGATGGTCGACGAGGCCCCGGCCGCCGACGTGACGCTCCGCGAGCTGGCCGGACTGCTGCACGGCCGCGTCCTCGTCGCGCACAACGCCTCCTTCGACCGGCGCGTGCTCGAGCAGGCGTTCGGCCGGGCCGGCCTGGCGTGGCCGGCGCCGCCGACGCTCTGCACGGTCGCCCTCGCGCGGCGGCTCGCCCCGCTGGTGCGCCAGCGCAAGCTCGCCCTGCTCGCGGACGCGCTCGGCATCCCGGTCGAGGTGACGCACCGCGCCCTCGCGGACGCCGAGACCTGCGCCCGCATCTTCTGCGCGCTGCTGCCGCGCCTCGCGGCCACTGCGACCACGATCGACGAGGCGCTCGCGGTGCTCGGGCCTGCGCGACCGCGGCGTGGTCCGGCGGCCCGGGGGCGGACCGACGGCGGCGTGACGATGAAGGGCGTGCGGCGGCGCTCGCCCGACCTGCGCCGCTTCCCCGACGCGCCAGGGGCGTACGTCTTCCGCAACGACGCCGGCCAGCCGCTCTACGTGGGCAAGTCGGTCCGGCTGCGCTCGCGGGCCCGGTCGCACTTCGCGCCGTCGTCCCCCGACACCGGCTGGGTGACGCAGGTCGAGGTGGCGGAGTACGTCCAGACGCCCTCGGAGCTCGGCGCGCTGCTGGAGGAGCACCGGCTGATCAAGGCGCTGCGTCCCCCGGGCAACGCCCGCGGCAAGCACGACCGCGACAAGTACGTCTACCTGCGGTGCCGTCTGGACATCGCCTTCCCGGTCCTGGAGGTGTCGGCCGAGCCGGCCGACGGCCTTGCGATCAACGTCGGCCCGCTGCAGGGCGCGCACGCGGCGACCGAGCTCATGGAGCAGCTGAACTCGCTGTTCGGCCTGCGGCATTGCGGCCGGACGCTGAAGCGCCGGCCGTGGGCGTCGGCCTACGGGCAGATGGGCCGCTGCCTGTCGCCGTGCCTGGGCGACCTGGACCCGAACGCCTACCGCGGCCGCCTCGACGAGGCGCTCGGGCTGTTCGCCGCGGCAGGGCCGACCGGCGGCGGGCTGCTTGCGCACGTCGACGGCCTGGTCGCGGCGGCGGCCGCCGAGGAGGCCTACGAGCGGGCGGGCTGGCTGCGGCGCCGGCGGGAGCGGCTGGCGGTGCTGCTCGAACGCCTGGGCCGGTCGGTCGCGGCGACGCACGCGACGCCGCGGGTGGTCCTTGCGCCGTCGCTGCCGGCGGGGTCGGCCGACGCGGTCTGGACCGTCGCCGGGCGGATCGTCCGCTGGGAGGCGATCGGCTCGCTCGCCGAGCTGACGGCGGGGACGGACGCGGTCCTGGCCGCGGCCGGGCACGTGCGGCCCGGGGTCCCGCAGCACCTGACGGCCGACGACGTCGCGCGTGGCCGGATCGTCAGCACCTGGTGCGCGGCGCAGGACCCGCCGGCGCTGGATCTGCACCCGGCGCCGACGCGAGCGGCGCTGCGGCGGCTGGCGGTGCAGGCGGGGCTGGCGGTCTGAGGACGAGCTGGTTCCTGGCGAGTCCGTCGGGTGCCGTGCGTCGGCGGTCGGGGCCTCAGCGGTCGTCGGGGGTCGCTCGATGTGCCACCAGGTACCGATGTGGCGCCTGGCGGCCCATCGAGCACGTGGGCTCGCCGCTCAGAACGGCAGCTCGACGACCACGCCGGTCGTCGCGCCGACCGCCAAGGTGTCGCCGACCTCGGCCTCGCGGCGCACGAACGCCAGCGCGATCGGGCCGTGGACGGGGGAGACGCCGACGCTGGTGACACGGCCGAGCACCCGGCCGGGCTCCTCGCCGTCCGCGACGACCGCATGCAGCTCGGTCCCGGCCGGCGCCGGCGCGGCGAGCCGCAAACCGAGCAGCCGGCGGTTCGGCTTGCCCCGGTAGAACAGCCGCGCGACCGTCTCCTGCCCGACGTAGCAGCCCTTCGTGAACGACACGGCACGCTCGTTGAGGCCGGCCTCCTGGGGGATGACCGTGGCGTCCAGGTCGACGCCGTAGCGGGGGCGGCCGGACTCGATGCGGTGCAGCTCGACCGCGGCCTCGTCGACCGTGACCGCGCCGCGCTCCAGCAGCGACGCGGTGACGGCGTCCAGGTCCTCGGCGAGGCAGACGACGTCGACGCCGGCGTCGGTCGCGACGAGGAGCACCTCGTGGCCGTCGAGGGACGCGGCGGCGGACGCGTGCTCGGTGGCGCCGAGCCCAGCTTCGTCCGCCCCCGCGACGGTGCGCGCGGCCGGGCCGATCAGGCTGAGCAGTGCCCGCTGCAGGGTGCGCTTCTCGAGCTCCGCCTGCCAGCCGATGATCGTGCGGCGCAGCGCGTCGAAGAGTGCCTGCAGGGCGACGCGCTCGCAGACGAGCAGCAGCTCCGCGCCGTCCGGGGACCGCAGGACGCGCAGGTCGCCCAGCATCTTGCCCTTGTTGTCGAGCAGGGCCGCGTAGCACCCGGTCCCCGGCTCGAGCGCCTCGGTGTCGTTGCTCACCTGGCCGGCGAGAAACTCGCGGGCCTGCGGGCCGACGACGGCGAGCTTGCCGAGCTCGGAGCGGTCGAGCAGCGCGCAGCCCGTCCTGAGCACGTCGTACGAGGGATCGACGGGGGTCAGCGGGCCGGCCATCCCGGGCACGGTAGCGCTCGGCGGTCGCCACGCTGCTCGCCCGCAGGATGATCCGCCACGCCAACATGAGCGAACGCTGATTTAGTCATGCCACACTTTCGCTCGTGGATCAGGTGAAACCCAGCGAGCCGGCGGTCGCGCCGGCGGCGCTGGGCCCGAGCGAGCTGCAGCAGCTCCGCGCTCGCGGCCCCGTGCGCGGCATGCTGCCGATGCTCGGCCCGGCGTTCGTGGCGTGCATCGCGTACGTCGACCCGGGCAACTTCGCCACGAACATCGCCGGCGGCGCCGACTACGGGTACCTGCTGGTCTGGGTGATCATCGCCGCGAACCTGATGGCGATGCTGATCCAGAACCTCACGGCGAAGATCGGCATCGCGACGGGGAAGAACCTCGCCGAGCTCTGCCGCGAGCACTTCCCCAAGCGGGTCACCTTCGGGCTGTGGGTCCAGGCCGAGCTGATCGCGATGGCGACCGACCTCGCCGAGTTCATCGGGGCGGCGATCGCGCTGAACCTGCTGTTCGGCGTCCCGCTGTTCGCGTCCGGCCTCATCACGGCGGCCGTCGCCTTCGCGATCCTCGCACTGCAGTCGCGCGGCTACCGGCGGTTCGAGCAGGTGATCTTCGGGTTCCTCGCGGTCATCCTGCTCGGCTTCCTCTACGACACGCTCAAGATCGGGTTCGACGGCGGCGAGGCCGCAAAGGGCTTCATCCCGGGCTTCGAGGGGACCGACAGCGTCCTGCTGGCGACCGGCATCCTGGGCGCGACGGTCATGCCGCACGTGATCTACCTGCACTCGTCGCTCACGCAGAAGCGGATTCCGCTCCGGGACGACGCCGACCGCCGCCTGATGCTGCGGTTCAACCGCATCGACGTGACCATCGCGATGACGGTCGCCGGCCTCGTGAACCTCTCGATGCTGCTGATCGCCGCCTCGCTGTTCCACGACAGCGGCGTGGACGTCGACTCGATCGAGAGCGCCCACGAAGGCTTCAAGGACCTCGTCGGGCCGGGCGCCGCGCTCGCCTTCGCTCTTGCCCTGCTGGCGTCCGGCCTGGCGTCCTCGAGCGTCGGCACGCAGGCCGGCCAGGTCGTGATGGACGGCTTCCTGCAGCGCACGATCCCGCTCGTGCTGCGCCGCGGGATCACCATGGCACCGGCGCTGATCGTCCTGGCGGTCGGGCTGGACCCGTCGCGCTCGCTCGTCATCAGCCAGGTCGTCCTCAGCTTCGGCATCCCGTTCGCGCTCGTCCCGGTCGTCCTCCTGACGCGGCGGCGCGACATCATGGGCCCGCTGGTCAACCGGCCGGTCACGACCGTGGTGGCCGGGATCGTCGCGGCGGTGATCAGCCTGCTGAACGCGTTCCTGCTCTACCAGACCTTCTTCGGGTAGTCGCCCTCTCGTAGACTGCGGGCCATGCCGCTCGCCGAAACGTTCCGGACCGTCGTCGACTCGCTGCCGGACGACTGGACCGACCTCGAGCTCGACCTGCGGATCGACGACGAGCACCGCTACATCGACGCGGCGGTCTACCTCGTGACCTGCAACGCGCAGCCGTACTCCAAGCACGACTGGCACTGGCGCATCCTGTGCGCGCATCGCTTCGGCCATGCGGCGGCGGTCCCGGCGGTGCTGACGGCCTTCACGCTGCTCGACGAGGCGGGGATCGAGGGTGAGGTCGCCGTCCGCGAGGTCCGCTCCGGGCGGGTCGAGGTCACCCAGATGTGGGGCCGGCCCGAGTCGGTCCGCCAGGAGCAGCGCAAGCTCTACTCCCAGTAGGACCGGGCCCGGCGTCCCGGGCGCGGCTCAGCCGCTGTTCTGGGTCGCCTTCTCGGCCCCGACCGCGGCGAACCGCGGGACGAACATGTCGGCGACCTCGGGCGGGCGGTCGACGATGCCGAAGCGTGCCTCCCACGTCGCCCACGCCCGCAGGCTTGGCAGGTCGAGCGTGCCGATCCGGCCGCTGGTGGCCTGGAACAGAGGCTGGACGGCGTCGAGCTCCGCGGCGACGAGTCCCCGGTCGGTCCCCGGGACGGCGTCCACGAGCGCTGCCACGGCCGTCTCCGGGTCGATGAGCGCCTCGCGGTAGCCGCGCTGCAGCGCGGTGACCGTCGCCTGCACGAGCGCCGGGTCGTCCTGGATCGTGGTGCGCGGGGTGACCAGGACCAGCTCGGGGTAGGGCGGGGCGCCGAACTGGTCGACCTTGAAGACCTTCAGGCCCGGCCGCTCACGCTGGAGCGCGATGCCCTCGGCGTTCCAGAACGCGGTCGCCCCGGCCACCTTGCCGCCGAGGATCGCGGGGACCGCGTCGAAGCCGATGGTGGTGCGGCGGACCTTGGCCGGGTCGCCGCCGTCGCCGCGGACGAGCGAGTCGAGGACCGCGTCGTCGCTCGGCAGCCCGGTGACGCCGACCCGCTTGCCCTCGAGGTCCTTCGGGGACGCGACGTCGGCCTGGGCGATGACGGCCGCCAGGGGCCGCTGGACGATCGCCATGACGCCGACGAGGTCGCGGCCCTTGGCCCGTGCGATCGCGAGGTCGTGGATGTCGAGGATCGCGAAGCGGGCCTGCCCCGTGAGGAGGCTCTTCACTGCGTCGGTGCCGCTGGCGGGGAGCTGGATCGAGAGGGTCACGCCCTCGGCGCCGGTGTAGTCGCGGGCGACGGACTGGTAGATGCCGACGTGGACGGCGTTCGGCTGGAAGTCCAGCAGCAGGGTGGCGGCCTGGTCGGGGCGGGTGCTGTTGCCGGACGTCCCGCAGGCGGTGAGCAGGAGGGCGGCGCCGGCGGCCACGGTGGCGACCAGGCGGCGGACGGTGGGGCGGGACGCGGGTCGCAAGGCGCCGGACTCTATTCGGCGGCTCCGCCGGGCCGGTGCAGTGCCGGCCGGCGCCCGGCGCAGGGGAGAGCCCGGGCGCGCGCCATACACTGGCCCACATGCGCCGCCGCGTCACGTTCTCGCGCAACGTCACCCTTTCGCTCAGCCGGACCTGTCAGTGCTACTGCAAGTACTGCGCGTTCAAGACGCACCAGGCCCACCTGCATACGCCGGACGAGGTCCTCGCGCTGCTGGACAACGCGGCCAGGCGGCAGGTGAAGGAGCTGCTGGTCCTGACGGGCGAGCGGCCGGAGGTCAACGCGGGGGTGCGGGCGAAGCTTGCGGAGTACGGGCACCGGGACTTCACCGCGTACGTGGTGTGGGCGTGCGAGCGGGCGCTGGAGCGGGGTCTGCTGCCGCACACGAACCTCGGTGTCCTGTCCAAGGAGGACCTCGGCCGGCTGCGCGAGGTGACGGCGTCGCAAGGCCTGATGCTGGAGTCGATGCGGGACGACCTGGTCGCGCATCAGGGGTCGCCGACGAAGGATCCGGCGCGGCGTCTTGAGACGATCCGGTGGGCGGGCGAGCTGAAGATCCCGTTCACGTCGGGGATCCTGGTGGGGATCGGCGAGACGCCGGAGGACCGCGTGGCGGCGCTGGCGGCGCTGGCGGAGGTCCACGCCGAGCACGGTCATCTGCAGGAGGTCATCCTGCAGAACTTCGTCCCGCACGACTCCTACTACGGGCAGGAGCCCGGGGAGATCGCCGACGCGGCGGCGAAGAAGTACTGGGCGACGGGGATCGGCGAGCAGCCGCACAACAAGCTCCCGGACTGGGCGACGCCGGTGTCGATCCGGGAGATGGAGGACCTGATCGCCCACGCGCAGGAGCTGCTGCCCGGGGTGGGGATCCAGATCCCGCCGAACCTCGCCGACTGGTGGCCGCAGCTGGTCGACGCCGGCGCCACCGACCTCGGGGGCCTGTCCTCCAACGGGGACCACATCAGCCCCGAGCACCCGTTCCCTGGGCCGCACCAGGTCCGCAAGGTGCTCGCCCCGAAGGGCTACGCGCTGACCGAGCGGCTGTGCGTGTACCCGCAGTACATCAACCCGGAATGGGTCGACCAGGCCGTCCTGAACACGGTCGCGGCGAAGTTCTGGTCGTTCATCCCGCGGTCGGGGTCCGGCCGCACCGAGCCGCCGCGGCCGCTGCGCCCGGACCTGGCGGCAGGGGCGATCGAGAAGGGCCGCGACGGGATCGCCCTGTCCCCGGATGAGCTGACCGCGCTGTTCGCCGAGACCCGGCCGGAGGTCATCGACGACCTCAGGGTCGCCGCCGACGAGCTGCGCAGCGAACTTGCGGGGGACACGGTCACGTTCGTCGTCAACCGCAACATCAACGTGTCGAACGTCTGCATCGTCGGGTGCGCGTTCTGCGGGTTCGGGCAGGGCAAGCGGTCCCCCGACGCGTACGAGCACGAGCGGCCGGAGTTCGAGCAGCGGGTGCGGGACGCGATCGCGTTCGGCGCCACCGAGATCTGCATGCAGTCCGGCATCCACCCCGACTGGGACCTGAAGAACTACCTGCACTGGCTGCGCGTGATCAAGGAGACCGCCGCCGCCGAGGGCTCGGACCTCCACGTGCACGCGTACTCGCCGATGGAGATCGCGCACATGCAGGACATCTCCGGCCTGCCGCTGCCCGAGCTCTTCGCGCAGCTCCGCGACGCCGGACTTGACTCCACGCCCGGCACCGCCGCCGAGGTCCTGCACGACGGGGTCCGCGGCCGGATCTCCCCGAACAAGCTGCCGGCCGCCCGGTGGGTGGAGATCATCGAGGCCTCCCACAACGCCGGCCTGCGGTCCACGTCGACCGTGATGTTCGGGCACATCGAGGAGCCGTGGGAGCTCGCCGAGCACATGCGCGTCATCCGCACGCTGCAGGAGCGGACCGGCGGCATCACCGAGTTCGTCCCGCTGTCCTTCATCCCGTTCCACACGCTCCTCGGCCGCACCCACGGCGTCGAGGAGATCTCGATGGCCGAGAACCTCAAGCACACCGCCGTCTTCCGCCTCGCGCTCGGCCGCAGCGTCACCAACCTGCAGGCCTCCTGGGTGAAGATGGGCCTCGACGGCGCCACCGAGGCGCTGCGCTGGGGCGTGAACGACCTCGGCGGCACCCTGATGGAGGAGTCGATCAGCCGCATGGCCGGCTCCGCCCACGGCGTCAAGCTCGACCCGCCGCAGCTGATCGCCGCCGCCCACGCCGCCGGCCGTCCCGCCGCCGAACGCACCACCCTCTACGACATCCGCGACCGCCACCCGCTCGGCGTCCGGGCCTGAGGGCGCGGGCGAGCGCCGGATCGGGCCGCCGGTGCAGGCGTTTTCCGTAGGCTGCACGGATGAGTAATCAGGAACAGGGCGAGGCGATCACCGCCGCGGGTCTCGTCGCACTGAAGGCGGAGCTCGCCGAGCTCGAGGGCCCTGCGCGTCAGGTCATCGCTGCGCGGATCTCCGTCGCGCGCGAGATGGGCGACCTGAAGGAGAACGCCGAGTACCACATCGCCAAGGAGGACCAGGGCCATCTGGAGACGAAGATCCTGCGCCTGCAGTCCCGTCTGCGGGCAGCGGTGATCGTCGAGGTCGACGAGGCCAGCGACGTCGTCGGCTTCGGCGCGACCGTGACGGTCACCGACGTGCAGTCCGGCAAGACGAACACGTGGACGATCGTCGGCCCGACCGAGGCCGACGCCAAGACCGGCAAGCTCTCCTCGGAGTCGCCGGTCGCGGTCGCGCTGGTCGGCGCGAAGGTGGGCGACACGGTCAAGGTCCAGACGCCGCGCGGTGAGCGCGAGATGACGGTCGACGCCCTCGGCGCCTGACCCGGCAGCGCCCCGTCCCGTCTGACGACCGATTCTAGTCGCTCTGACGACCAAAACTGGACGTCAGACGCTCGCGGCGAGGGGGGAGGGCGAGGGCGCGGGTCAGAGGAAGAGGTCCTCGGACGGCGGGCGCAGCAGCGGCTGCACCCCCGGGCCGTCCGCGGCCGTGACCCAGCGGCCCAGGCCCTCCACGAGCACGACGGGATCCCGCGAGTCCTTCGTCCGGGCCAGGTCGGCGGCGGCCGCGGCCTGGTCGGCGACCGCGATCCAGGTCGCCTGCAGCGGGCGGCCGACCGAGTCCGTCAGGCCGCGCCAGTCCTCCAGCGGCGCCAGCCCTGCCACCCCGATCGCCACGTCCACCTGGCCGTTGCGCCACGCCCGCCCGAACGAGTCGGTGATGACGACGGCCGGCGTCCCCGGCAGCCCGGCACGGAGGCGGCGCGCGGAGTGGTCCGGGTCGACGGGCAGGACGATGAGCTCGTCGTCGCCGGCGGCGTTGGACGCGTCGACGCCCGCGTTCGCGCACACGAAGCCGTGGTGCGTGCGGCAGATCAGGACGTGGTCGGTGACCCGCACGAGCTCGGCCGTCTGGTCCAGGATCACCTGGACCTGACGCGGGTCGCGGCCCTGGCGCGCGGCGATCGCCCGGGCGCGGTCACCGGGCCGTACGCCGGACAGCGCGACGACGGCGCCCTCCGCCTTGCTGACGACCTTGTGCGCCACGACCACGACGTCCTGCCCGGACGGGGTCACCCGCGCCGCGATCAGCGCAGCGAGGTCGGCACCCGCGGTGACCTCGGGGAGCCCGGCGACGGCGGTGGCGGTGATGGCCATCGGAATCAGGCCGCCGGACGGCGACGTGCCCTCAGCGGCGCGCGAGGCGGTTCAGCATGCCGCGCGTGTGCGCGGCGTTGCCATGACCGCCGCCGAGCGCCTCGCGCAGGGCCGCGAGGTCGTGGATCGTGTCGACGTCCAGCACCAGCGACGGCAGCTCCTCGGTCCGGCACACGGCACCGGCGGCACGGGCGGCGTCGACGTGGCGCGCGTAGGACCCGGGGCCGAACGACGGCACGATGATGTCGGGCGGCGTCAGGACCAGGCCGTTCGTCCCCTCGCCGTGGCGGTCGGGGATGACGACGACCTCCGGCGTCGGCGCCGGCGCGCGCGTCAGCAGGGCGTCGACCTCCTTGGGGTCCAGGGCAGGGCAGTCGCCGGGGACCAGGAGCACGCGACGGGCGCCGCGCTCCAGCGCCTCGGCGATCCCGAGCAGGGCGGCCTCGGAGTGGCCGGCGTCGTCCGGGTCCATGACCGTGCTGGCGTCGTAGCCGTGGGCGATCGCCTCCATCGCTGCTTCACCCGTGACCACGAGCGTCTGGTCGATCTTCTCGGCCCGGCGCAGGGCGATCAGGACGTCCGTCACCATCGCCTCGACGAGGGCGCGCCGCGTCCCGGTGCCGAGGTCGTCGGCCAGGCGTGTCTTCCCGCCGGCGAAGTGCTTCACCGGCAGGATGGCGAAGGTCGTCATCGGGCCTGCGCCAGCCCTTCCGCGAACGTGAGGGTGCTGCGGGCCACGCGGGCCCGTGCGTCGGGGTCACCCATCATCGTGTCGGTCACGATGACAGGCAGACCGGCGCCAGGGGCTTCCTCGTCCGCGACGAGGCCGTCGAGCAGCCCGTCGTAGGCGGTGGCGATGCCGGCCGCGGTCAGCGGGAGGCCGGCGGACTCCATGAACGCCTCGGACGGGCCCTTGACGATCGTGCCGCCGACGATGGGGGACACGGCGACCACCGGCGCGGAGGTCGCCCGCAGCGCGTCCGCGATCCCCGGCACCGCGAGAATCGGGCCGATCGAGATGATCGGGTTCGAGGGGCCGACGATGACCGCTGTCGCCCCGGCGATCGCGTCGAGGACCTCCGGCGTGGCGCGGGCGGCGTCGATGCCGTCGAACGCGACCTCCTCGATCGGGCCCTGTGCGCCGTCGCGGATCATGAAGTCCTGGAACGGCCGCCAGGTGCCGGCGGCGCGGACCCGCGTGCGGACCGGCCCGTCGCACATCGGCAGGACCGTCGCCGACACACCGAGGGCCTCGACCAGCGCCGCGTGCGCGGTGGTGAGCCGCTCGCCGGCCGCCAGGCGGCGGGCCCGGTCGATGCAGATCGCGAGGTCGCGGTCGCCGAGGTTGAACCAGACGTCCACCCCGATCGCCCGCAGTCCGTCCATCACGGCGAACGTGTCGCCGTCGATGCCCCAGCCGCGGTCGTTGATCTGGTCCGCGAGCCAGAACGTGCAGAGGTCCGGGTCCGGGGAGACGTAGCCGCCGTGGATCTCGATGTCGTCGCCGGTGTTGGCGATGACGGTGAGCTCACCGGGACCGACGACGTCCAGGACACCGCGGGCCAGCTTCGCGCCGCCGGTGCCCCCGGCCAGGACGACGACCGTCAATGGGTCAGACCGGAGATCTTGATCCCGGCGTGCGTCTTGTGGCGGATGTTGATGCCGATCAGCAGCGGCGTGAGGGACTCGGTCAGGCGGGCCATCTCGAGCTTGCCGCAGTCGACCGAGCGCAGGCCGGGGATCTGCTCGATGAGGGCGGCGAAGCGCTCCTTGTCGGCCTTGGCGTCGCCGCAGGTCAGGACGTCCTCGTCGAGCTGGTGGTCGAGGTCCTTCAGCTTGGAGGCGCTGACCGTGTGCAGCGAGCTGATGACGCGCACGCCGGCGGGGACCATCTCCTGCGCCTGCTGCGCGGCGGACCCCTGCCAGACGCCGAGCATCCGGGTCGCCTTGCCGCTGACGGCGGCGGCGAGCGGGACGGTCGCGTCGACGACGAGCTGGCCCTCCTTCAGGACGGTCTTCAGGTTCGTGAGCGTCTCGGACTGGGAGCGGAACGGGACGCTCAGGATCACGAGCTCGTTCGCGGCGGCGGCCTCCTCGTTGGCCAGGCCGGTGAACGTGCCGGACGGGACAGCGGCTGCGGCCTGCTCGGCGGCCTCGGCGGCGCGGCCGGCGTCGCGGGAGCCGATCACGACGGGGATGCCGGCCTGTCCGAGGCGGACGGCGAGGCCGAAGCCGAGCGCGCCGGAGGCGCCGATGATCGAGACGGGTTCCTGGGACACGCAGGCGATCCTATAGTTCCCCGAACATGAGCCCTGATCTGCCTGCGTCCGTTCAAATCCGCGAGGTCGGTCCCCGCGACGGCTTCCAGAACGAGCCCGAGACGATCGCCACCGCGGACAAGATCGACCTCATCAACCAGCTCGTCAGGACCGGCCTGAACCGCATCGAGCTGACGTCGTTCGTCCGCGCGGACGTTCTGCCGCAGCTGTCCGACGCGCCAGAGGTGCTGGCCGGTGTCGACGTCCCGGAGGGGGTCAGCCGCAGCGTCCTGGTCCCGAACGAGCGGGGCCTGGAGAACGCCTTCAAGTCGCGCGAGCACTTCGAGGAGATCGGCGTCTTCCTCAGCGCGTCGGAGACGCACAACAAGAAGAACGTGAACCGCACGTGCGAGGAGTCGATGGCCGCCATCCAGAAGATGGTCCCGCGTGCGCTGGCTGACGGCATCGAGGTCGAGGCCGTCATCGCGACGTCGTTCGGCTGCCCGTACGAGGGGCACATCGACCCCGAGCGGGTCTTCGGCTTCGTCCGTCAGCTCATCGACGCCGGCGCGCAGGAGGTCGGCTTCGGCGACACGACCGGCATGGCGAACCCCGTCCAGGTCGGGCGCTTCTTCACCGAGGCGATCGCGCGCTTCGGCGACGAGGTGCTGCTGACGGCGCACTTCCACAACACGCGCGGTCAGGGCCTCGCCAACGCGGTGGCCGCGCTGCAGGCGGGGTGCACGTCGTTCGAGTCGAGCTTCGGCGAGCTCGGCGGCTGTCCGGTCCCGGCGGGCGCCACCGGCAACATCGCGACCGAGGACCTGCTCAGCCTGCTGCACGAGATGGGTGTGGAGACCGGCGTCGACCTGCCGAAGGTCCTGGACGCCTCCCGCTCGGTCGCGAAGATCCTCGGCCGGTCGCTGGGGTCGCACACGCTGGTCGCCGGTCCGGTCGACTGGCAGTAGGCAGCCGCCGGCGGGACCGGTCGGGTAGCGTCGGGTGGCGATGCTCGAGCTGCTCAGGCCCAAGCCGTTCCGGGGCGACCAGGTGGCGGCGGGGACGGTCGTCCTCGTCCTGCTCGTCGCCCTGCTGGAGTCGCGCTTCGGCGACGCCTGGGCGGTCGGGGTGCACCTCGCGTACACGACCGCGGCGGCGGCGCTCGTGCTCGGCATGTCGGTGGCGGCGCCGCGCGAGCCGGACGGCCCGCCCGCGTGGCACTCGACGCTCTACGTCGCGGGGTTCCTGCTCGCCGGGCTGGCGCTGCTGAACCTCGGCGACCTGCTGGGCGCCGACGGCGGGGCTGGCCTCTTCTCGTGGGTCGGCGCACTGCTGACCGCGCTGGCGACGTGGATGTCCCGTGGGCGCGACGCGGCGAGCGGGACGCTGCTGGCGGCGGTCGCCGGGGTGGGGACCACGGTCGCCTTCGTGAGCTTCGCCTTCGACCCGGACGGCGGCGGCGCCTACCGCTGGCTCCTGCTTGCGGACGCCGTCGTGCTCGCGCTGATGGCGCTCTGGCAGCGGATCCGCGGGCCGGCGCACGGGGTGCAGCTGCTGAACGCGGCGGGGCTGGCGCTGCTCGCGATCGCGGCCATCTTCGCTCTCGAGGCGTTCGACGGGCTGCTGGGCTTGGTGTTCGACGTGACTCCGGAGACCGGGACGCTCTACGGCGACGAGCGTGATGAGAGTCCCGGCGGCGTCGGCTGGGGCTGGACCATGCTCATGCTCGCCGGCGGGATCGGGATCCTGTCCGCGGGCGCCGCGGACAACGAGCGCGGCAACGTCCTCGTCGGCATCGCGGTCCTGCTGGCCTTCACCATCATGGCCGCCGACGGCAACCTCGTCGGCTGGCCGATCATCTTCGCCGTCGCCGCCGTCGCGTTCCTCGTCATCGGGCTGCGGCCGAGCACGCCGGTCCCGGACGAGCCGCCTGCGGGGGCCGGTGGGGATCCGTCGGACGGCGCCCGGCTCCCGTTCCCCCGCCCACGCTGAGCGACCGCGCCCGGAGTCGGTGTTCAGCCGCCGCTGTCCGGCCGCGCGGCGTAGTCGACGAACCAGTCGAGCGACGACGGGTCGGCCAGGCTGTCCCGTGACGCGGCCTTGTCGGCCGGCTGGCCCATCAGGATGCGCTTCACCGGCACCTCGAGCACCTTGCCGCTGAGCGTGCGCGGGATCTGCGCGACGACCTCGACGACGTCGGGGACGTGTCGCGGGGAGCAGTCCTCGCGCACCCGGCGGGCGATCCGGCGGACCAGGTCGTCGTCCAGCTCCGTGCCCTCCCGCAGCACGACGAACAGCGGCATGACCCCCTCGGTCCCGGCCTTCGGCACGTCGACGATGAGGGCGTCCAGGATCTCGTCGATCGCCAGCACGGCGGCGTAGATCTCGGCGGTCCCCATCCGGATGCCGCCGCGGTTGATCGTCGAGTCGCTGCGGCCGTGGATGACCGCCGTCCCCCGGTCGGAGAACTCGATCCAGTCGCCGTGGCGCCAGATCCCGGGGTACATCGCGAAGTAGCTGTCGTGGTAGCGGCTGCCGTCCTCGTCGCCCCAGAAGAACACCGGCATCGACGGCATCGGCTGCGTGAGCACGAGCTCGCCGACGGCCCCCGCCGGCAGCTCGCTGCCGTCCTCGTCCCACGCCTGCACGTCGCAGCCCAGCGAGCGGCTCTGCAGCTCGCCGAGGTAGACGGGCTCGGTGGGGACGCCGCCCACGAAGGCGGTGCAGACGTCCGTGCCGCCGGACGTCGAGAACAGCCACGTGTCCGCGCCGACGTGCTCGTAGACCCAGCGGAAGCCCTCGGGCGAGAGCGGTGAGCCCGTGGCGCCGATCGCGGTCAGGCGGCTCAGGTCGCGCCCGTCGGCCGGCTCGGTCCCCGCCTTGATGCAGGAGGCGATGAACGCCGCCCCGGTGCCGAAGGTGGTCACGCCGGCGCGCTCGGCCAGGTCCCACAGGACGCCGAGGTCCGGGTGGCCCGGGTTGCCGTCGTAGAGGACGATCGATGCGGGCGTCAGCAGCACGCCGACGAGGAAGTTCCACATCATCCAGCCCGTCGTCGTGAACCACAGCACGCGGTCGTCGGCGTGGGCGTCGAGGTGCAGGTTCAGCTTCTTCAGCTGCTCGAGCAGGATGCCGCCCTGCGACTGGACGATCGGCTTCGGCAGGCCGGTCGTGCCCGAGCTGTAGAGGACCCACAGCGGGTGGTCGAAGGCGACGGGCGTGAACGTCAGCTCGGCGTCCGCGGGACCCGTGAAGTCGTCCCACAGGACGGCGTCGCGAAGCCCCGACAGGTCGGGCTCGTCGTTCAGGTACGGGAGGACGACGGTCGTGCGGACCGTCGGCAGCTCGGCCTGGAGGCCGGCGATGACCGTGGTCCGGTCGAAGTCCTTGCCGCCGTAGCGGTACCCGTCCACGCACAGCAGGACGGTGGGCTCGATCTGGGCGAAGCGGTCCACCACGGTCCGCGCGCCGAAGTCCGGCGAGCACGAGGACCACGTGGCGCCGAGGGAGGCGCAGGCCAGGAACGCGGCGATCGTCTCCGGGATGTTCGGCATGTAGGCGACGACGCGGTCGCCCTCGCCGACACCGGCGGTCCGCAGCCCGGCCGCGACGGCCGCGGTCCGGGTACGCAGCTCGCCCCAGGACCAGGACCCGAGCTCGCGCAGCTCGGACGCGTGCTGGATCGCCAGCGCCGCGTCGTCGCGACCGCGGAACAGGTGCTCGGCGTAGTTGACCCGGGCGCCGGGGAACCACTGCGCGCCCGGCATGCTCGCGTCCGCGAGCACCGCCGTGTGCGGCGTCGGGGACCGTACGTCGTAGTACTCCCAGATCGAGGCCCAGAACTCCTCGAGCCGTTCGACGGACCAGCGCCAGAGCGCGTCGTAGCCGTCGGTGGCGACGCCCTTCTCGCGCTCGAGCCACGCGGCGTAGGCGGTGATGTTCGCGCGCTCGATCCGCTCGGCTGACGGGCTCCAGAGGCGGACGGCGGCGCTCGGCTCGGTCATGCGGGGGACTCTGTCACGCCGCGCGCCGGCAGGCCTGCCGGCTCAGTCGTCGTCGTACCAGGGGCCGAACGGGCCGCGGGTGTCCTCGTCCTCGTCCTCGCGCGGGCGGGCGGGCGGCGGCGCGGACGGAGGGGCGAAGCCGCCCAGGTCCGGCGGGCCGGCCGGCGAGGGCGGAGGGCTCGGCTTCTGGAACGACGGCGGCGGGGACGGGGACTTGTCCAGGGACGGCCCCGGGGACTTGTCGAACGACGGCGGCGGCGGTGACGGCGAACGCGACGGCGGCGGTGGCGGCGGCGGGACGTTGTTCGGGGCCGGGGGCAGCGGGGCGCCGGACCGCGGGTACGTCGGCGGCGCCGACCAGGCCGGGTGCGCCGGCGGGGCGTCGCCGGTCGCCGCGCCGAGGCTGTGCGGCAGCGTCGCGGCGGGCACGACGAAGGTCTTGCCGAGCTTGTCGTGAAGCGCCTGCTTCTCGGCGTCGAACAGCGGCACGAGCACGTCCACGAAGGTGTAGAAGGGGATGATCCCGAGCACGGACTTGCCCAGCCCGTCACGCAGGAGGCCGCGGGGCACGGTCATCTCCCCACCCTCGGAGTGGACGACGCGGATGCCCAGTGCCTGCTTGCCGACGGTCTGGCCGTTCGCGTCGCCCTTGCGGGCCATCAGGAGCGGGCTGTAGGTCACCGAGGCGAGGAAGACCACCACGTAGATCGCGATCGTCGCGTCGTCGGTGCTGGCGCCGGCACCGGACATCGTGATCCCCACGGCCAGGGCGATCGCCGTCAGGATCAGTGCGTCGATCAGCATCGCGCCCGCGCGCGGCCACCAGCCGGCCTTCTCGTTCACGCCGCGGACCTTTGCAGGTGCGGCGGGCGGATGCGTCGCTCTCGGGGGCCGGGCGGGCCCCGGACGGCGCTGCGCGCGCTGCTCAGGGAGTGACGGTCAGCGTCGCGCGCATGCCCGCGGTCTCGTGGACGACCGGCGTCGTGAGCGTGCAGTACAGGCGGTAGTCGCCCGCGCCGAGCGTGACGGACCTGGAGGCCGTCCGGCCGGGATCGGTCTGCGGGATGACGATCGCGTCGCCAGTGCCGTCGGTCCGGACGACGAGGGCGTTGTGGGGGTCCTCGCCGGTGTTCACCAGCTGCAGCCGGACGGGGCCGGCGACAACGCTGGTCCGCGACAGCAGCATCCGGTAGGTCGGGGTCTCGTCCACCTGGATGCCGAGCGACGGGGTGACGGGGGGGTCGGGCAGCGTCGGCGTCGTGGTGCCGGTGGGGGGCGTCGGCGGTGTCGTGCCCGTCGTGCCCGTCGTGGTCGCCGGGACGGTCGGCGTCGCCGGCACCGTCGTGGTCGCCGGCGGCGCCGGCGCGGCGGGCGGTGTGGTCGTCGTGACCGGCATCATCGGCGCCGTCGAGGTCGCCGCGGGGACGATGGCCGGGGCCGAGCTGCCGGGGGCGGTCAGTCCCATTCTGGCGGCGAGGCTGCCGACGCCGAAGGCCCGGCCACCCACAAAGCCCTCGCCGGCGGGCCGGACGCGGCGCCCCTTGGCTTTCCGGGCCTTGGTCGCGGCGCGCGCCCCCGCGGTCGCGGTCTCCGCTGCGGCCCGTGCCCGCGGGGTGGCCGCCGGCTTCACCGGCGTCGCGGCGGCGGCGGCGGCGCGCGCCTGCGCCCGGGCGTCGGGCCGGGCGACGGCGGGCACCGGGGCGAGGAGCGCGGCCACGGCGACGGTCGTAAGCGCGGGGAGGAGGTGGCGGGAGGTCATGGGGGCTGACCGATCGATCGGCAGGGCGGGGCGTTTCCACGAGGCCGCGCGGACGGAGGTCGTCAGCACTCGATCACCGGTGGACCGGTGGCGGTCAGGCCCGGCCCGTGATCTCCGCGTCGAGGCCGGCGACGATCGCGAGCGCCAGCTCGAGGACGGCGGCGACCGCCCGCGGGTCGACGGCGTCCGGCGTGTCGGAGTCGCGGCCGGCGTGCGGGACGACGCCGCGCTCGAGGGCGCCGACGGCGATCGCGGGCCAGCCGGCCGCCCGTGCGACCCGGCCGCCGGTGGTCCGGCGGGACTGGTGCGGCCGCGCCCCGAGGTGCCGCTCGCGGGTCGCCGCGCGCGCGGCGATCGCCGTGAGCTGCGGGTGGTAGGCCAGCGGGACGACGGAGCCCTCGCGGGTCCACCAGACCGGCCGACCGTGTCCGCACGCAGCGATGTGCAGCACGGCGACGTCCCGCGCCTGCATGCCCTCGCGGCGCTGCGCGGCGATCCAGCGCTGCAGGCCGGCCGCGTCCGCCTCACCGGCGCCGGCGAGGACGAGGTCGACCGCGAGCGCGCGCGGCGGCCGCCGGTCGAGCGCCGCGACCAGCCCAAGCGCGACGGCTGCAGCCGCGGCGTTGGCGCCCGCTCCGTGTCGTCCTGCGCGGGTCAGCCCCGCGTCCGCGAGCAGGCCGGTGAGCGCGAGCAGGGCGACGGTCGGCAGCAGCTGCGCGACGTCCAGCCACGCGGCCTCGGCCCCGCGCTCGCGGGCGACGCATCCGGCCGCGAGGCCGGCCACGCCCAGCAGGAGCGCCCCGTGACGGCCGGGGAGGTGCCCGCCGAGCCCGGCCCGCAGCCTTGCGACCGCGCGTGCCGTCGCCCCGCCGCTGTCCAGGATGCCGCCGCGCGGCGTGTCGAGCGCGGCGGTCACGATCAGGCGGACCGGGGCGTCCGGACGCCCGCCGGTGGAGATGACGTTCTGCGTCGCGCGCGCGTAGGTCAGGCGACGCACGAGCGGTGCGCGGCCGGAGAGGTCCCCGATCAGCAGCACCAGCGCCGCGAGGGCGGCGATCGCACCGGTCCGCGGATGGTCGACCGCGACGACGCTCGCGACGACGGCGACCAGGCCGAGCAGCGCCGCCACCAGCGGTCCGGCGGGCCGGACCCACACCGTCTGGGTGCGGACGCCGCGCCGGCCGATCGCCCGCAGCTCACGCGCGGCGTCCCGCGCCGCGATGCGCTCGCCGTCCGTGCACGCTCCGCGGCCGGTGACGGCGGCCTGGCGGCGCAGCAGCGCGAGCGGATCGATGGAGGCGGCCAAGACGCCGCACGGTACCCGCCGGGTGGGGGCGGCGCCGCCGGGCGCCGGCCCGTTCATAGACTCAGCCGCATGGATCCCACCGACGTCGCCTTCGCGGGCGCGGCAGAGCAGACGCGGATGCTCGCCGCCGGCGCCATCACGGCCCCGGCGCTGCTGGAGCTCCACCTGGAGCGCATCGCCCGCCTGGACCCGACGCTGAACGCGTTCCGCGTGGTGCTCGCCGACGAGGCACGCGCAGCCGCGGACGCCGCGCAGGTGAAGCTGGACGCCGGGGAGCGCCTGCCGTTCCTGGGCGTGCCGGTGGCGATCAAGGACGACGTCGACGTCGCGGGCCAGGTCACCGCATGGGGCACGAGCGCCCACGGCCCCGCGAAGGACGCCGACGCCGAGGTGGTCCGCCGGCTGCGCGACGCCGGCGCGGTGATCATCGGCAAGACGAGCGTGCCGGAGATGACGATCTGGCCGTTCACCGAGACGCTGACCTTCGGCGCCACGCGCAACCCGTGGGATCCGTCGCGGACGCCGGGCGGGTCGAGCGGCGGGACGGGGGCCGCGGTCGCCGCCGGGCTGGCGGCGATCGCCCTCGGCTCGGACGGCGGCGGCTCGATCCGCATTCCGGCGTCCTGGTGCGGCCTGTTCGGCATCAAGCCGCAGCGCGACCGCGTGCCGATGGCCCCGCACGACGACGCCTGGCAGGGGCTGAGCGTCAACGGGCCGCTGAGCCGCACGGTCGAGGACGCGGCCCTGTTCCTGGACGCGACGAGCGACGCCCTGCCCGTCCCCGAGGGCGGCTTCGTGGCGGCAGCGCGCCGCGACCCCGGGCGGCTGCGGATCGCGCTCAGCACGAAGGTGCCGCCGGGGCTCGTCGCCCGTGTGGGCAAGGCGCAGCGCGCCGCCCTCGACGAGGCCGGGGTGCTGCTCCGCGAGCTGGGCCACGAGGTCGTCGCCCGCGACCCCGACTACCCGCTCACCGGCAGCGGCGCGCACTTCATGCCGCGCTACTTCCGCGGCATAAGCGACGACGTGCGGACCATGCCGCACCCCGAGCGCCTGGAGGCCCGCACCCGCGGCATGGCCCGGATCGGCGGCCTCGTGTCCGACCGCCGCATCGCCGCCGTCCGCGCCGGGGAGGCGGCGTTCAGCGCCCGGGTGATGTCGATCTTCGACGACGTCGACGTCGTCATCACGCCCGGGACCGCGAGCGGCCCGTCGCGGGTCGGCGCCTACCAGCGGCGCAGCGCCCTCGCGACGCTGCTGGCGGTCGCGAGCCGTGTCCCGTTCCAGGCGGTCTTCAACGTCACGGGCCAGCCGGCGGCGGTCGTCCCGTGGGCGCTCGACGACGACG
Source organism: Paraconexibacter sp. AEG42_29 (assembly GCF_040581415.1). NCBI lineage: Bacteria > Bacillati > Actinomycetota > Thermoleophilia > Solirubrobacterales > Paraconexibacteraceae > Paraconexibacter > Paraconexibacter sp. AEG42_29. The sequence continues at coordinate 1,875,532 of NZ_CP114014.1, forward strand.
GCCTTCCGCTGTCGATCCAGCTGGTCGGCCGCCCGGCCGACGAGGCGACGCTGCTCGCCCTGAGCACGCAGCTCGAGACCGCGCGGCCCTGGGCAGCCCGCCGGCCGGTGGTCGCATGAGCCGCCCGCTGGTCATCGGCCCGCCGCCCGCCGACGCCGAGGCGCTGCTCGGGACCGCCGAGCGGGCCGCGCGCGCCGCCGGCGCCATGCTGCTCGAGCGCTTCGCCGGCGGGGCCGACGCGATCGGGCAGGTCTACTCGAAGTCCACGTCGACCGACCTCGTCTCCGAGGCCGACATGGCCGCCGAGCGGGCGATCCGCGCGATCCTCGCCGAGGAGCGTCCGGACGACGCGGTCATGGGGGAGGAGGGCGACGACACGCCCGGGACCAGCGGCCGGCGCTGGATCGTGGACCCGCTCGACGGGACGATCAACTACCTCTACGGCCTGTCGGCGTGGTGCGTCAGCGTGGCCTGCGAGGGGCTGGCGGGCGTCGTGTTCGACCCGCTGTCCGGCGAGCTGTTCGCCTCACCGGTCACCGCGGGGGCACCGGCCACGTGCAACGGGGCGCCGATCGCGGGCCGCGGGGTGAGCGAGCTCGGGCAGTCGCTGCTGGGTACGGGCTTCGGCTACGACCGCGAGATCCGGGCCGCGCAGGCGCCGATCGTCGCCGGGCTGCTCCCCGAGGTGCGGGACGTGCGCCGCATCGGCAGCGCGGCCCTCGACCTCGCCTGGTGTGCGTCGGGTCGCCTCGACGCGTACTACGAGTTCGGCGTGAAGCCATGGGACATCGCGGCGGGCGTCCTGCTCTGCGCGGCGTCGGGCCTGGAGGTGCACGAGCTCGCGGGTGGGCCGGTCCTGCCGTCCGGGATTCTCGTCGCGCCGCCGGCGATCGCGGGCGAGCTCGTTGCCCGCGTGGAGCCACCGGATTCAGCAGCACCCGACGTGCGATCCGAACCCACAAGCCCCTGAAAGGGAGCTAGCTGCATCGACGACTAAATGTCACCACTTCTGATGATGTAAGCGGTCACCGACGGATCTAATGTCCCACGCTTGAACGCTCGTCCAGCAGGGATCCGTCGTCGTGCCTTCGCCTGTGTCCCGGTCGTCGTGGGCGCTGTCGCGGCAGCACCGTCGTTCGCCAGTACCGCGGACTGCTCGGGCCTCCGCTGCCGGTCAGCCGCCGGCAGCGCCTTCCCTTCCACCGACAACGCCGACGGCGAGACCGTGGGCGTCTTCCGCGGCCGGGTGACCTCATGATGACCGCCACGAAGATCCGCCGACCTCTTGCCGGCCTCCTGACGGCGACCGCTGCCGCCATCTGCGCGATCGGTCACGTCCAGGCTGCGTCAGCTGCGACGGTCACCCGGACGTCGACGCTCCCCATCGCCTCGAAGGCCGGTCCACAGCGGCTGGACTTCAGCCCCGACGGACGCCTGGTCGCCTCCGTCAACCAGGCCGACAGCACGGTGACGGTACTTGGCGTCAGTACCGGTGGAGCGCTCTCGAAGGTGAGCGGCGGCACGCGCGCGGCCGGGACGGACGCCCTTCCCAGCGGCATCGACTTCAGCCCCAGCGGCGGCCTGCTGGCAGTCGCACTGCAGCGTGAGGCCAAGGTGCTCACCTACCGGGTCGCCGCCAACGGCACGCTCAGCAGTCCCGTCGCCACGCCCTCAGGCTCGTTCGGGCCGGCCGTGGTGGCCTTCAGCCCCGGTGGCGGCCTGCTCGCGGTGGGGACGAACGCCCGCTATGTGCGGATGTTCCGGGTGGCGTCGGACGGCAAGCTCACGGCCATCACCGGCGGGACGACGACGCGCCTGGACGACCAGATCAGCCACTTTCCGGAGGCGTTGACCTTCACCCCGGACGGCCGGTTCCTGCAGGTCATCGTCGACAATTGCTTCTGCGTCCGCACGTTCGCGGTCGGCTCCGGCGGCGCGCTCACGCCCGCGGTCAGCCCGAAGCTGACCGCCGGCGCGATGGCCTACAACCCAGCCGGGACGCTCATCGCGGTGGCCGACACCTTCCGCTCGCGGTTCACGATCTTCGCCGCCGGTGCCGCGGGGGCCTTCGGCGCGCCGCTCGGGACCGGGACGTCGCTCGGCGCGGGGCAGACGGCGTTCAGCCCGGGCGGCCGATACGTGGCCTCGACCTCGGTTTCGGGACGGCTCATCGTCCGTGACGTGGCCCGCGACGGCACAGTGACGTCGGGAGCAGTGATCCAGCCGCAGCTCGGGCGCACACGCGGCGCCGGGCTCGCGTTCAGCCCGGACGGGCAGACGCTCGCGGTGGGCAACTTCAAGCCGCTACCGGACGATCAGGCCCAGGCCAGCGCGATCGTCACGTTCCGCGTCGGTCCGCGCGACACCGTCGTCCCGCCCGGTGAGGTCGGCATCCGCTACGGCGTCGCGGAGTTCCGCGCCGGGCAGGTGGCGACCGGGGTCGCCTGCACCACCGCCGCCAAGTGCACGTGGAGCATGAACCTCCCGCCGGGGCTCTCGCTGGCGGACACGCCGGCCGGCGGCGCCACCATCAGGATCATCGGCACGCCGAGGCAGGCCGGCACCTACAAGGTCACCGGCCGGCTCCTCCAGGGCACCACCGTCCGCAAGACCTTCAGCTTCACGATCGTGATCGTCGGGTCGGCGGCCGGAGGGACGGGCGGCAAGGGCGGGGCCGGCGGCCTCGTGATCGGCTCTGGCGGCTCCGGAGGCGGCGGGGGGGTCGGGACGGGCGAAGGCGGCAGCGGCGGGTCGTCCGGGACCGGGGTCCCGGTGCCGCCCGACCCGCCCCCTGCACCCACGGTCACCCTCACCACCCCTGCGAACGGCGCACGGTACGCCCTCGGCGCGGACGTGCGCGCCGCGTTCGCCTGCGCGGTGCCCGGCGGCGGCGGGCTGCTGAAGCCCGGAGCCGAGGGCTGCGCGGGAACCGTCCCCGCCGGCGCGGCGATCGACACGGCGACCGCAGGCACGAAGACGTTCACGGTGACCGCGTCCACCACTCTTGCTACAGCCGCCACCGTCACGCACAGCTACGTCGTGGTCCCTCCGCCGACCGTGACGATTACCACCCCACTGGTCGGCGCTCGCTACACCCGCGGCGAAGTCGTCACCGCTGACTACGACTGCTTCGCAGCGGCCTCCGGCCGGCTGGCGACCAACGGCGGCTGCGTCGGGACGGTGGCCGACGGAGCCCGCGTGGACACGAGCACCGTCGGCAGCCACACGCTGCGCGTCACGGCGACCGACGACCTCGGGCAGACGACGACGCTCAACCGGACCTACACCGTGGTCGGCGCGCCATCGGCCACGCTCACCACCCCGCCGAGCGGCGCGATCTACCCGCTCGGGGCAACGGTCACCGCCGACTACGACTGCTTCGCCGGAACCGCCGGCACGCTCATCAGCTGCACCGGGACGGTCCCCGACGGAGCGGCGGTAAACACCGCGACCCCCGGCACCCGGTCGTTCACGGTCACGGCCACAGATGACCTCGGACAGACCGCCAGAGTGACCCGCAGCTACACGGTCGTCGGCCCGCCGACGGTGAGCATCGCTCAGCCGGACGTGGATGACAGTCCTTACAGCCAGACATTCGGCACCGACCCTCCGACTCCGGTCCAGTTCAGCTGCACTACGGGCGTGGTGCAGGTCACCTGCGCGGCGTCTGCGACGAAGACCCGGCTCGACGAGATAACCGGCATCCCCATGACAGGGTTCCCCCCGCAGACCGTGATGCTCGGAGACGATCTCGCCGCCGATGAGGGCAGGTTCCTCCTCACCGTGACCGCGGTGGACTCGTTCGGGCAGGCAGCGACCCCGGTCAGCGTCGACTACACGGTGGTCGGAACCGCGTAGGTCCGCCCAGACCGGGCACCGCATCGCAGCCGCCAACACCGGCCGGCGGCAGTCGCGGCGTGGCCCAGGACCACGATGCGGACGGTCGCCCTGCGCCGCTGCGACACGGCTTCTGCGGTCTCTCGTCGGTTCTTCGCAGCGTGTCTCGCAGTACCCGGAGTGGGATTCGAACCCACAAGCCCGTAAAGGCAGCGGCTTTTGAGGCCGCCGTGTATACCGTTCCACCATCCGGGCGCGACCGCTGCGGCGCGGTGCGACCGCGAAGTCTGACGGGATCGCGGCCTGCGTGCGACCTCGTCGTCAGCGGCCGTCCGCGAGCAGCTCGTCGAGCGTCCGGCCGCTCTTGACCGACTCGGGCCGCTCGGCGGCGATGTCCGACCCCGGTCGCGCCGCGTCGTCCCGGCGCTTGATCAGCAGCCACTGCGGCTTGGCGGCGGGCCGTGCTGTGCGCTGCAGCGCGAACCCGCCCTGCAGCTTCTCGCCGTGGAGGACGAAGACGGCGTGGCCGCGCTGCAGCGCCTCCGGCCACGGGACGCGGCCGCCCTGCTCGTAGACGCCGCGGTCCCAGACGATGACGGCGCCGTCGCCCAGCGGGCCCTCGACGTCGTTGTGCGCCAGTCCGTGGTCTTCGACCTCGATCGCCATCCGCTTGGTCGCCGGGTCCAGCGACGGTCCCTTCGGCACCGCCCACGAGCGCATCACCCCGTCCACTTCCAGGCGCAGGTCGAAGTGCCGCGCGGTCGCGGCGTGCTCCTGGACCACGAAGACCCCCGCGGGGACACCCCGGATCGCGAACTGCTCGTGGCCCTCGACCTTGTGGGGTGCGGCGTCCACCGCCCGGACCCGGGCTGCCGCGGGGCCGTCGTCCAGGAACGCGACGAGCGAGTCGACCGCGTCCGGCAGGCCCTCGGCGTGGACCTCGACCGTGCCGTCGTCCGCGTTGCGGACCCAGCCGAGGACGCCGAGCGCGAGGGCGCGCTCGACCGTCGCCTGCCGGAAGCCGACGCCGGTGACGACGCCGCTGACCGTCGCCCGCACGCCACGGACGTCGCTCATGCGCCGGCGGGACGTCGCAGCGGGCGCTCGATCCTGCTCAGGAGGGCATGACGCGGGTCGTGCCGTCCGCGAGGCGCTCGACCTCGATGTTCCAGGCCTGCTGGAACCCGCGCATGGCGAACGCGATGAGGAGGACCTGCACCGGGATGATGACCGCGGTCAGCAGCCCGAGCATGTCCGCGCCCATCGCCGGGTCGGTGTAGCCCGTCGCGTCCCGGTCGAACCAGCCGGGGGCGGACACCGCGGCGAAGATGCCGAGGATCATCGCGAGCGCAGCCGAGACGGGAAGGACGCCCCGGTTCCACTGCGCGACGTAGAAGGCCATCGCGAGGTAGATGGCCGCGAACGCGAGGCTGACGAACTGGGCGCCCGCGGTCGCGTCCCAGCCGCCGACGGTGACGATCACCACGAGCGCCGCGGAGGCGAGGAGCAGCAGGATGACGACGGCCTTCGTCGACTTGCTGCTCGCCTTATCGCGGTTGGGGTGTTCGATGACGACGTCTCGCTCGGCAGCCATGGCTCCGCGACCTTACCTTCAGCAGCAGCGGCGTGCAGCACATATCCTGTGCGTCGGTTCCGGCGGGCGTGGCGGAATTGGTAGACGCGCGAGGTTTAGGTCCTCGTGAGCTTTTGCTCGTGGGGGTTCAAGTCCCTCCGCCCGCACCTCGGCAGTTTCGTCATGCAACGCGACGCCACTAGGGTCGTGCCCATGCGCCTCTACCACCGCCCCGGCTCCCGCTCGACCCGGGTGCTCTGGACGCTCGAGGAGATCGGAGCGCCGTACGAGCTCACGATCATCAGCCGCGAGGACAAGGCGTCGGAGGCCCACCGGCGTCGCCATCCGCTCGGCCGCGTGCCGGTGCTCGAACTGGACGACGGGCAGCACGTGTTCGAGTCCGCGGCGATCTGCCTGCACCTCGGCGACCTGTATCCGGAGTCCGGCCTCGTCCCGCCGGTCGGCACCGCCGAGCGTGCGCTGACGTATCAGTGGTCGCTCTTCGCGATGGCCGAGGTGGAGGGGAGCCTGCTGACGCTGCGGCGGGCCCGGCGCACCGGGGACGACGACAGCGAGCCAACGGCGAAGTTCGGGCAGATCGCGGGCGTCCTGCGTGAGGCGCTCGGCGACGGCCGGCCGTGGCTCGTGGGGGACGCCTTCACGGTCGCCGACGTCCTGTGCGGGAGCCTGATCGGCACGGCCTTCCGCCGCGACCTGCTGGACGAGGACGGACCACTGCGCGACTACGCCGAGCGCGCGCAGGTCCGGCCCGCGAACGTCCGCGCCGAGGCGATCAGGGAGTAGCGGGCGGGGCGGCCGGCCGGCGCACGGTCGCCACCCGGGTCGCGCCGAGGGCGGGGTGCGCGAGCTCGACGGTGCGGTAGCGCCCGCGCGACGCCGCCGGCAGCCGCGCCGCCGCTTCTGCGGTGGCGAGCAGCATGCCCGGCTGGGCGGACTTCGTCGCGATGTGCGCGACGTTGATCGGCAGCCCGAAGAGGTCACCGGCGCGCTGGACGACGGGGCCCCACGCCAGGCCGCCGCGAGCGCGCAGCGGCAGCTCGCGCTCGAGCCGATCGATGACGTCCAGAGCGGTCTCGGCCAGCTCGCCGACGTCCCGGCCGGTGATGAAGAGCCCGTCGCCGACGTACTTCAGGACGTGCGTGTGCCGGTGGGCCGTCGCCGCCTGACCTGCCTCGAAGAGCGCGTCGACCAGGCGCTCGAGCTCGGCCGGGGTGTTCACCTTCAGGTACTCGGTCGACCCCACGAGGTCGACCATCGCGATCGCCATCGTGTCCGGGTCGGTGTCGGGCTCGTCCATCCCCGCCAGCTCGTCCGCCACCGCGTCGAGCAACAGCACGCGGTGGACGACGTCGAAGCCCCGCGAGGAGATCGGCAGCAGCCGCTTGATGGTGTCGGCCAGGACGCGCGGCCGGTCCTCCACCGGGGTCCGCTCCATCACGGCGCGGGCGACGCCGGCCTCCGCGGCGGCGATGCGACCGATGGCCCGGACGTAGGCCTGGAACACCGTCGGGAACGACGCGCGGTCGATGTCGGCCATCCCCGGTGCGGTCAGGAACTCCTTGATGTCCGGCGACAGCTGCTGCAGGTCCGAGGCCTCGACCGCGATCAGCTCGAACAGCGCGATGACACCGGGGGCGAGCTCGTAGTCGCCGGCCTCGCCTGCGCGGCGGCGGCTGCGACGCGTGCGGAAGAAGCGCGTCGCGGTCAGCCGGGTGTCGGCGGCCGCGTCGGGCGCGGTCGGGCCGAGCTCGGCCCAGAGCACGTCGAGGAGCGCTGACCGCTCGGGCGGCTGGGCGGGGTCGTCCGGCATGTCTGGAGCCACTAGATCAAGTGGGGCCGCGCAGCGCCATGTGGCGGGGTCACAGTCGTCCGACGAGGCGGGGGAACTGGGATTCGAACCCAGATTCACGGTTTTGGAGACCGCGCGAATAACCGTTAACTCATTCCCCCAGAAGGAGCCAGAGCATACCCATTCGTTGGCTGCGCCGTCCGGCCGCGATGCAAACATGTGTTCGTGTCTCCGAGGCTCGCTGACTCTCAGGCGTACGCTCACCTCTTCGGGCTCTACCTCGGCGACGGCCACCTCAACACCGCGGCCCGCGGACCTCAACTGGCGTTTCACTTCGATGCGATCTACCCGCAGCTGATCGCTGAGGCTGACGCATCGATCAAGGCGGTCGCCGGCCGATCCCCGCAGTACTACACGCGAGAAGGCTGGCGGGTCACGATCCTGAAACTCGCTTGGAAGGGCTGGCCTGCGCTCTTCCCCCAGCACGGCCCCGGCCGCAAGCACGAGCGGCCGATCGTCCTGGAGCCGTGGCAGCAGCGCATCGTCGACCGCCACCCCGAGGCGTTCCTCCTCGGTCTCGTCCAGTCCGACGGCTGCCGCACCATCAACCGCTTCACCACCGCCCTGCCGTCCGGCCGTGTCGCGGAGTACGCGTACCCGCGCTACTTCTTCTCCAACGAGTCGGCCGACATCCGTGGGCTCTTCTGCCAGACGTGCGAGCGGCTCGGCGTGCGCTGGACCCAGAGCAACCGGCGCAACATCTCCGTCGCCCACCGCGACTCGGTCGCGATCCTCGATGCGTTCATCGGGCCGAAGCGGTGAGCACTCGCAGCGCGCTCGGTTAGTGTCGCGACATGGCGATCACGATCCCGACGACCTCCGAGACCGCCGCGGAGATCGTGCGCGACGTGTGCGGTGGCGCGCTCGCCGACATCGACACGCTCGCCGGGACGATCACGCGCCGGGTCAACAAGGAGCTGCCGGAGCTCGGTGGCGACGCGGAGACCGTCGCCGTCACCTTCACGAGCACCCATCAGAACCTCGAGGTGCTGCTCGCGCGCCTGCGGGAGGGCCGGGCGACGGACGACGTCCAGCCGCCGGCCGCAGCCGCCGCCTACACGCGCGAGTACGCGCGCCGCGGGGTGGGCCTGCCGCTCCTGCTGCGCAAGTACCGCATCGGGCAGGAGGAGTTCCAGCGCGAGATCACCGACCGGCTGCTCGTCAGCACCGCGTCCGCCGAGCTGCGGCTCGAGGCCCTGGTCGAGATCCAGCGCCACACCCACGTCTACATCGACCGCATCAGCGACGCGATCGCGCGCATCTACGCGGAGGAGCGGGCACGCTGGGTGCGCAGCTCCGAGGCGATGCGGTCGGACATCGTGCACGCCCTGCTCGCGGGCGAGCCGGTCGACATCGCGGACGCCGAGTCGCGCCTCGGCCATGCCCTCGACCGCCCGCAGCTGGCGTTCGTGGTCTGGAGCGACGCGGGGGAGTCGGCCGCCCTCCGCGCCGCGCTCGAGCATGCGGCCCACGAGCTGACGCAGCGGGCGGCCACCACCGACGTCCTGGCGATCCCGCTCGGCCGGCGCCTGCTCGCCGGCTGGATCGGCGGCGAGGCGGCCGGCGTGGCGCCGGCGATCCTCCAGTCGCGCGCGCTGCAGGTGGCGGCGGGGTCAGGCGTGCGTGCCGCCATCGGCACCGCCGGCCACGGCCCGGGTGGCTTCCGCTCGAGCCACGCCGAAGCGCTGCACGCCCGGCGGGTCGCGACGCTGATGGAGCGCCGCCCCGGGACCGTCACCTCCTACGAGGGCGTGGCGCTCGCGGCGCTCATGACGCAGGACCTCGACCACGCGCGGGCGTTCGTCGCGCGCGAGCTGGGCGGGCTGGCAGGGACGGACGACACCACCGTCCGCCTCGCCGCCACGCTGCGGGTCTTCCTCGAGGAGGGCAAGAGCCCGGTCCGCACCGCGCGCCGCCTCGGCATCCACCAGAACACCGTGGTCTACCGCGTCAAGCAGGCGGCCGAGCTGCTGGGGCGCGACCCGGACGTCCGCTCCGTCGAGACGCAGGTCGCGCTGGCGCTCACGCGCGTGGTCGGCGCGCCGGTCTGAACCTGCCGCAGGGTGCGGCTAGGCGGACGCTCCGCAGTACTCGGCGCTCGTGATCGTCGAGCGGCACTTCGTCTGCGGCTTCCAGCGCTTGCGCAGCTCCGTGAGGAACCCGTTCGTCGCCTTGTTCTGCGCGATGGCGGTCAGGTTCGCCTTGATCTTCGGCGTGGCCTGGGCCAGCGTCTGCTCGGGCTGCGCGGTGACCTTGCTGACCTTGAACACCATGAAGCCGGTGCCCGCCTTGACCGGCCCGGTGAGGCGGCCCTCGACGGCGGAGAAGATCGGCCGCTCGACCTCCGGGTCGGTGCTGCCCGGCGTGAGGTCCTGGATCGCGCCGCCGCTTCCGGAGAGCGTGGAGTTGCTCGAGTACTTCTGGTTGACCTCCGCGAACGTCGACCCGTTGGCCAGCGCCTGACGGGCCGCGTTGGCCTTGGCCTGGGTCTCGGCGATGATCACGTCGACGGTCCGCTGCGAGGGCTTGGCCCAGAGCTGCGCGTCCTCGGTGTAGGCCTTGCTGATCGCGGCGGCGGTCGGGGCGGGCAGCGCCTTGACGATCTTCTCCTGCAGCTTGCCGGCGAGCAGCGAGACGCGCTGCTGGAAGTTCAGGTCGGTCAGGTTGGTACCCAGCTGCTTCAGCAGCGCGGCGCGGCTGAGCTTCGTGCTCGTCGCAGCCTGGGTGAGGTAGTCGTTCGTGGCCTTCGAGGCCTCCGCGGGGGTCACCACGACCTTCTGGCGCTCGGCCTCCTTCTCGATCCATGCCGACCCGGCGAGGAGCTCGAACGCGGCGGTCCGCGCCTGCGCGGTGGTCGGCTTGGCGGCGCCGGTGTTCGCCGACGTGTAGACCGAGACCCAGTGCGCGAGTGATGCGTTGGTGATCGGCTTGCCCGCGACGGCCGCGACGGCGCTGTCCGGGATCGCCTTACCGCTCTTCTCGTCGCCGCCCAGGACCAGGAGCGCGACGATCACGCCCACGATCACGACGCCGATTCCGCCCGCCGCGGCCGGACGCTGCTTCAACCACCAGAAGACGCGATCCGCGCCGTCGATCAACCCGTTCATACCTCGAGGCTAGACGGCTCGGCGAAGAAATGCCGAAGTCCCACGGTCCTCACGTCGGCAGCGGACCGCCGCCCACGCCCACCAGCGCACCCGCTCCACCGGCGAGCAGGAGCGTCAGGACCACCCCCCTGCCGGCGAGCAGCAGGACGACCGCCGCCCCCGCCAGGACCGGCAACTGCCACGTCTCCTGGAGGGCCGCGACGAGGGGCACGACCGCCCCGAGGATCGCGCCGATCGCGGCCGGACCGGCCCCGTCCAAGAAGGCGCGCACGCGCTGGTCGGCGCGCAGGCGGTCGAACCGCCCTGCGCCGAGCACGATGAACGAGAACGACGGCGTGAAGGCGACGACCGCGGCCACCAGCGCGCCGACGAGGCCGTGCGCCGCGTAGCCCACGGCGGCGACGGTGTGGGTCACCGGTCCGGGCGTCACCTGGCCCAGTGCGACGGCGCTCGAGAACTGCGTCTCGGTCATCCAGTGGTGGTGGCCGACCGCGTCGGCCTGCATCAGCGGGATGACGACGAACCCCCCGCCGTACGACAGCGCGCCGACCTTGAAGGCGACCCACGCCACCGCGAGCAGGCCGCCAGACGCGGTGACGGCGGCGATGACGGCGGGGAGCAGCGGCCACCCGTGGACGGCGGCTCCGGTGGAGGACGAACGGGACACCACCGGCGCCGGGCCCGGCGGGTCGCCCGGGCGCGAGCCGGCTCGGAACGCGAGCTCGACGGCGCCGCACGCCAGCAGGAAGACGACGGTCCACGGGCCGGCCGCGGCGGCCGCGACCGCGCCGGCGCCGAGGTAGCCCAGCCAGCGTGCGCGCGCCGGGCCGCGGACCCGCATCCAGCCGGGCCGCAGCAGCGTCCACGCCGCCTGCACCGCCACGGCGGCGACGGCCGCGCCGGCGCCCGCCCCCGCACCGCGGATCCAGTCCGGCGGCGCGCCCGCCAGGAACACCACGGCCAGCAGCAGGATGGCGGCCAGGCCGGGCAGGATGAACCCGGCGCCGCCGACAAGCGCGCCGCGGATGCCGGCGACCCACCAGGCGCAGAACAGCGCCATCTGCGTCGAACCGGGGCCGGGGAGCAGGTTCGTCGTCGCGACCGCGTCCTCGAACTCCTGGGCGGTCATCCAGCCGCGCCGGGCGACGCACAGCTCCCGCAGCAGGACGATGTGCGCGGGCGGTCCGCCGAAGCCGACGCAGCCGATGCGCGTCCATTCACGGGCGACGGTGGTCAGGTCGACAGGCGCGGGCGGCGTGGCGGTCGCGGGCGACACGGGCTCGGTGGCGGGCTCCGCGGCCATCGGTTGCGACCGTACCGGCGGCCCCGCGCGATGGCGTGAACGCCGTGTCAACGTGAGGTCAGAGCTCAGCGGCCACCGCGGCGATCGTCGCCGGGGAGTCGGCGACGACCTGGCGCCGTTCGAGCGTCAGGTCGATGAACGCCTGCGCCGCGGGCGAGTGCCGGCGGCCGCGCCGCCAGCAGAGGTGGACCCGGTGGACCAGGGCGCGGTCGGCGATCTGGGCGGTGCGCACCTGCGGCCCCCGTGCCTCGGCGTCCGACCGCGGGACGACGGCGACCCCGAGACCCGCGGCGACGAGCGAGCGGATGCGCGTGATGTCGCTGGTCTGGAAGCCGACCTGCGGGACGAAGCCGTACGCCTGGGCGAGGCTCTCGACCTGCCGGCGGATGGTCGCGCTGCCGGCGAACATCACGAACGACTCGTCGCGCAGCGACGCGAGCGAGATCGCCGGACGGTGGGCCAGGCGGTGGTTCGGCGCCATGATCAGCACGAGGTCCTCCGAGGCGACCTCGTGGCTCTCCATGTTCGCCCCCTCGGTCACGGCCGTGACGAACGCGAGCTCGAGCTCGTCGGCCAGGACCGCGGCGTTCAGGCTGATCGACAGCGACTCCTGCACCGTGAGCTCGACCGCCGGGTACCGGCCGTGGAACTCGGCGAGCAGCGTCGCGAGGTTGACCGGTCCCATCGCCTGCGCGGCGCCGACGCTCAGGCTGCCGCGCCGCACGCCGGCGAGGTCGTCGAGCTCGGCCAGGGCGACGGCCTCCTCGGTGAGCATCCTGCGCGCGTGCGCGAGCAGGACCTCGCCCGCCTCGGTGAGCGCGACCCGGCGGGTGGTGCGGTCGACGAGCGGGACGCCGACCTCGCGCTCGAGCTTGGCGATCTGCTGGGACAGGGCCGGCTGCGCGATGTGGAGGCGCTGGGCCGCGCGCGTGAAGTGCCGCTCCTCCGCCAGGACGACCAGCGATCGCATCTGGCGGAGTTCCATTGTTTCAGCTTATAAGTCTCATCCATAACGTGTCTTGGACTTTTCAATGGCGGCGATGGAGACTGAATGAGCAATCCCTCTCCTCTCGTGGCGCTTCGCCAGGTTCGCCTCATACCCCGCGGATCTGGCGGAGCGCCACACCTCTTTCACCATGCACATGTCCCCCTGCCTGCGTGGCACCTCCTGTCCTTCCGCTCCCGCCCTGCGCGGGGGCCTACACCGGGTCTAGATCAACATGGCGGCCTTCGAACTCGCACGCAGGACCGGCGCCGCACCGAGGACGAGGTCGCGCCGCGCGCGCCGGACCTACGACCGCGAGCAGATCCTGGACGCGATCCGGCGCTGGGACGCTGAGCAGGGGCACCCGCCGACCTGGCTGGACTGGGACCCGGCCTGCGCCCGCCGCAAGGGCCACGCCGAGCAGGCCGAGCGCTTCGAGGCGGGGACGTGGCCGACGACGGCGATGGTCCGCCGCCAGTTCCCGACGCTGGGCTCCGCGATCGAGGCCGCCGGCCTCGTCCCGCCGAAGCCGCGGGGGACGAAGGCGAACCTGGTCGACGGCGAGCAGGTCCTGCTCGCGATCCGTGAGTGGACCCGGCGCTACGGCGACCCGCCGGCCCAGACCGACCTGGATCCCTACCGCGCGCGGCGCACGGGCCAGCCCTGGCGGGCCGACCGTTACCTCGCCGGCGACTGGCCGAGCCTGCCCACCGTGCGGCACCACTACGGAACGCTCACCTCTGCGGTCCGCGCCGCCGGCCTCGAGCCGCGGCCCCAGACCGAGGCCGTCACCGATCGCGTGCAGCGTCGCCGGCGCAATCGGCTGGCGCTCGTCGATCAGCTGTCCCACGCGGACGCGTCCCCTGGCCCGAAGGCCCTCGCCGACGCCGTCCGGGGCGTTGCGGCCGCCCGCGCGTCGGGTGACCAGGACGACCTGGAGAACGCGCTGCTGCTGCTGGCGGGCGCCGCGCTCGGGTGGGCCGACGGCGTTGGGCACGCCCGCGCCTGACCGCCTGGCGGCCGGTCCCGGGCGTCAGGGGAGCGGGCGGTGGCCCCGCTCCCACTCGTGCTCGAGCGTTTCGTAGAGCGAGCCGACCGCCACGCCCTGCATCAGCTCGGCGAGCACCGGTGCCGGCAGCGGCCCGCGGTGCAGGTCGCCGGTGGACGGGTCCAGGTCGTTGCCGAACTCGAGCACGCCGTCGGCGTGCACCCGCAGCGCCCAGCCGGTGGCGTGGCGGACGACGACGGTCCCCGGTCCATCCGCCAGCTCGTCCAGCAGCGAGGCGACCACGGGCAGCGGCGGATCGTTCGTCCGTCGCCCGTCGCGATGCACCACCGTGAACGCCATCACCCGCACCTCTGCACGACCGAAAGTCTGCCATAGGCCCGGCCCACCGAGCGAGCGGATCGTCGTCGCCGCACCGCGATCGCCGGCCGGGTCGCGGCCCGTCACCGGGAGTCCCTTAGGCTGGGACGGGTGACCGACGAGGCCCAGGCTCCCGGGTGGGACAGCATCGAGGCGGCCTTCGGCGCGGTCTACGGCGAAGCGGGCCGCGAGCATCGCGCGCCGCAGCTCGCGCAGCAGCCTCCCGCGGCCGGCGGCGTGCTGAACGGGATCAGCGCCTACCGCGCACGGGACTATTGGCATTTCGTGACCTTCGGGCTCACCGACCTCTTCGTCCGGACGAGCGGCGACCACCGCGACCCGAGTGGCTTCGGGCACGAGCTGACGCTGATCACTCCCCGCGGCGACGGCCCGCCGCAGTGGGCCTTCGACCTGCTGCTCGGGACCGCGCGTGTCTGCGTCACCCACTCGCGGCCGTTCCACGCCGGGGCACGGCTGGCGCCCGGCGCGCCGGTCGACGGTGCGTCCTCCAAGCTCCTGGCGCTGGGCCTGCGCGAGGACCCGGTCGTCACGCCGTCGGACTTCCCGTTCGGGCGCTACGTGCTCCTGCAGGCCGTCGGGGTGACGGACATGGAGTACCGGCTGATGCAGCGCGCGGGCACGCTGACCGTGCTCGACGCGCTGGCCCGGCGGGACCCGCTGCTGCGCACCGACCCCGAGCGGGGCTGAGGGCGCGAGGTGGCGCGCGAGCGTGCGGCTGTCGTCGTCGTCGGTGCGGGCGCGGCGGGCCTCGCCACCGCGCGGGAGCTCGCCCGGGCGGGCCGCCGGCCGCTCGTGCTGGAGCGGTTCGCGCTGGGGCACGACCGCGGGTCGAGCCACGGCAGCTCCCGCATCGTCCGGTTGGCGCACGACCGGGAGGACGACGTGCGCGAGGCGCTCGAGGCGTACGCCCTCTGGGACCGGCTCGAGCGCGACACCGGGACGCGGCTGCGCCTGACGGTCGGCGGGCTCGACTTCGGCGGCTTCGTCGAACCGACAGCGCGGGCACTCGGCGCCTGCGGCGTGCGGTACGAGCGGCTCTCGCCGGCCGACGTCGAGCGGCGCTTCCCTGCGGTCCGTGCACACGGGCAGGATGCGCTGCTGCAGCCGGACGGCGCCGTCGGGCTCGCGGACATCACGCTGAAGGCGCTGGCGCGCGACGCGGTCGCCCACGGCGCGACGATCCGCGAGCACACACCGGTCACCGGCCTCGAGACGGGCGCTGCCGAGGGCCCGGTCACGCTGCGGACGCCGGGCGGCGACGTCCAGGCGCAGAGCGTCGTCCTGGCGACCGGCCCGTGGATCGGCGAGCTCACCCGCATGTCGGGCACGCCGCTCCCGGTTCGCGCGACCCTGCAGACCCCAGTCCACCTCGCCCTGGCGGCCGCGCCGCTGGGCACGGTGCCGACCGTGATCGAGGAGGACGCGGCGGGCCAGGTGTTCTATGCACTTCCGCAGCCCGAGGGCGGGGCGGTCAAGGGCGGGCTGCACCTGCCGGGTCCGGATGCGGACCTCGAGGGCGGCCGCGACGCCGAGGACGCGACCGCCGGCCCGTTCCGCGCGTGGGCCGCCGGGCGGCTGCGCGGCGTCGGACGCGAGCTGCAGGCGTACGGCTGCATCTACACCTGGCTCCCCGGCGACCGGTTCCACCTGACGCGCACCGGCCGCGTCGTGACGGTCTCCTGCTGCAGCGGGCGCGGCTTCAAGTTCACCCCGCTGATCGGAGCGCGCGCGGCGGGGCTCGCGGAGGAGGCGCTCCGCTGAAGACGACGGGCGGTCGCCGAAGGCCGGACGGCGGTCAGCCCGCGAGCGCCGCGGCCAGCACGTCCCGCGCCACCGGCGCTGCCGACGCACCGCCCGCCCCGGCGCCGATCAGCATCACCGCAACCGCCACCCGCGGCTTGTCCGCCGGCGCGAAGGCGACGAACCACGCGTTGGTGTTCTTGGGGTCGGGCGCGCGGCCGGCGGTCGCGCGGAGCTCCGCCGTTCCGGTCTTCCCGGCGACGGCGACGCCTGGGAGCGCTGCGGCGCGGCCCGTCCCCGACCGCACGACGGCGAGCATCATGGCCCGGACCTGGCGGGCCACCTTCGCCGAGACCACCCGGGCGCTGTGCGGAGGGTCCGACGCTCCCAGGTGGGGCCGGAAGCGGACGCCGCCGTTCGCGATGGTGGCGCCGACGGTCGCCATCTCCAGCGGGGTCGCGAGGTCGCGGTTCTGGCCGATCGCGGCCGCGCCGACGGCGAGGTCGTCCTGCATGGCGGTCGTGCCGCCCGTCGTGCTCGGCTTGATCGCGGGGATGCGCGGGGCCTCCTCGAAGCCGAACGCGCGCGCGGCGGCGACCAGGCGCCGCGCCCCGAGCTTCGCCCCGAGCGGCGCGAACACCGAGTTGCAGGACTCGGCGAAGGCCTCCTCGAGTGTCCCGCCGCAGGATTCGTCCGACGCGTTGCGGAGCTTGGTCCCGGAGAGCGTCGCGGCGGTCCGCACGGGATACGTCGAGCGGGGGGAGGCGAGGCCCGCCTTCAGCGCGGCCGCGGTGGTGATGATCTTGAACGTCGACCCGGGCGGCTGCGGGGCCGACACGGCGAGGCCGGCGAGCGCCAGCACCGCGCCGTCGCGCGGCCGGACGACCGCGATCCCGCCGAGGCGGTCGCCCAGTGCGGCAGCGGCCTTCTGCTGCAGGCCGGGGCGGATCGTCGTACGCAGCACCGTGCCGCGGACCGCCGGCACGCGGCCGATGACGCGCGTGCCGAACAGCAGGCGCTCCGAGGCGTGCCCGGCGACCCGGCTGGCGTACAGCCGCTGCAGCCCGGTCGCCGGCGGGCCCACCTTGCCGACGATGGACGCCCCGAGCGCGTCCGCGTCGAGGGCGGCGCCGCCCGCGGCCAGGATCGCCGCGCGCTTGGGCTTCGTGCCCCGTCGCAGGCGGACGGGCTCGCCCTTCCGGAGGCCCGGGAGACGCTGCGAGGCGTCCCAGCGGACGCCGGCGGTGTCGCCCGAACCGGTGACCGGGAGGCTCACGGTGCCGCGCAGCGTTCCGAACCGCCGCGTACGGACGGCGACTGACGCCGTCGACGCGCCGTCTTCCGGAGCGTTGACGGTCAGCACGCGCACGCGGGTGACGCCGGCGGCGCGATAGGCCGCGCGGTACGCCTCGACGAAGCCGGAGCGTGGATGTGCCCGCTTCGAGGCCGGGTCGAGCGCGGGCCACATCGCAGCCGGGTCCTGGCGTGCCCATGCCGTGGTGAAGCGGCGGACGGCGGCCTCCCGTGAGCGGTCGGCGTCGCCCGAGCCGGTCAGCGCCAACGCGCCGGCCACCGCACCGCCCAGCAGCACGAAAGCCAGCAGGACTGCGCCGAGGGGCAGGGGCGACCGGTGTCGGCCGCGCCGCGGTCCACCCTTCGATCCACTCCCTGGAAGCAGGGACGATCCGGCCGGCGGGAGGAAGCCATGGGAACGGCGGGATCGGGTCCGGCGGCGGGGCACACCCGGGTTCTACTGCACGATGACGTTCGGTCTGGTTCCGACTATGATGAAAGCGTCTGTGGTTGATGGGAGGGTGGTCAGCCATACCTGCGGGGGCGCAGGATGCAAGGCGACTGGACAGATGGACGATGGACCAAAGGTAGGTCGAATGCCGATAGTTCCACCGTGAGACCAATCAGGGGAGAGGGGTCGAGTCGTGATCCACGCTGAAGCCGACGTTGCCGCCGCAATCGGGTGGCGGGGTGCGCGTGCCTTGTCGCCCGACGGGCGACGGGTCGGCGACGTCTCCGGCCTGATCCTGGATCGCCAGTCCGGCAAGCCGCTCTGGCTGCTCGTCCACACGCGCGCCAAGGGGTACCGCGCGACGCCGCTCGTCGACACCATCGGCCGCAAGGACCGGGTCCACGTCCCGTGGGCGGCCGGCGTGGTCCTCGGCAGCCCGCCCGTCCCCGCCGACGGGGCGCTGTCGGTCAGCAACGAGCAGGCGCTGTGCGCCTACTACCGCGTGCCCCTCACCCGCGGGGCGAAGCTCTCCGCCTGGGAGCGCCGCCGGACGACCGGCCTCGGCGCGGTCGCGCCGGACGGCGAGATCACGTGGGAGCCCGGGCCCCGCTACGACACACACATCCTCTCCGGCCGTCCCGGGGTCGAGCCCCCGGCGGCACGGACCCCCCGGCTCCGGGTGCTCGTGGCCGATCCGCACATCGCCGCGGTCCAGGCGCTGCGCGAGGCGATCGAGGCCCAGCCCGGGCTGCAGGTCACCCAGGTGCTGCGCGACGGCCCGCCGGCCATCGCGGCCGTCCGCCACGACACCCCCGATGTCCTGGTCCTGTCGCTGCAGATGCAGCTCCTGGGCGGGCTCGAGGTCCGCGATCGCGTGCACGCCGCGAACCACGACATCGTCACCGTCCTGCTCGACTACGCGAGCGCCGGGACGCTGCAGCGGCTCGATGAGCGCACCATGCTCGTGTCGGCGGTCGCCGGTCCCGAGGCCGCGCTGGACGCGATCGGGCAGCTCACCGCCGGACGCGTGGAGCTGGGTCCAGCGGCGCCGGCTCCGCCGCCGGACGCGGCGCTGCTGGTGCCTGCGGGTGGTCCGCTGCCCGCCGCGATGCAGGCCCGGCACACCGGCCTGCCGCCGATCGTGCTGCCGCCCGTGCACGAGTCGGCCTTCGGGCCGCCCGCCCTGCGCCCGCGTGCGCAGTGGGCGGCACGTCCGGACGGCGAGCCGCAGCGCGACAACTGACGGCTCCCGGCGCGTCGGTGGGCGCGCCGGCCGCCGAGCACCCGCTTCTGTCGCGGGGGTGCGCCGCGCCTTCAGGCGGCGATGGGGTGGGCAGCGACCACGACGACCAGCACGTCGGTCTCGCCACGGAGCTGCCGCACGTCGATCGACGTCGCGAGCCGCCTGATCGCGCCGCCGCCCGGCCCGCCGGCGTCGCCGGCGAGCAGTCGCTGCGCACTGCCACGCTGCAGCGGGCCGACGCGCAGCTCGAGCCGCTGCGCGTGCACCGCCACGGCCAGCTGGAGCTCGCCGTCGGGGGTCAGGTCGCCGCAGCGGTCGGCCAGCGCCTCAGCGACCAGGCAGGCCTCCTCGACCCGGTCCAGGGACAGCGCCGTCTCGGCGCCGAGCGCGGTGACGAACCGGCCGGCGAGCGACCGCGCGAGGTCGCCGCAGGTGACGGTGAGCCGCGACCGCTCCAGCGACTCGGGTGCCGCCAGCGAGAGCACGGTCGCCTCGGTCATGCGTCGTCCCGGGGGAAGGTCATGCGGACCTCGTGGAGGCCGTCGGGGGAGCGCCCGATCTCGAGGCTGCTCGTGAGCGCGCCGATAAGCGGCATCGCCAGCCCGAGGTCCGGCGAGCCCGCGGACGCGTCGAGTCCCGGCTCGCGGCTGCGGACGACGAGCAGCAGCTGCCCGTCGACGTCGCTGCCCTGGACCTCCACCATGCTCGCGCCGGTGCCATGGTCACCGTGGGTGATCACGCTGGAGCACGCCTCGGTCACCGCGATCCGCACGTCGTCGAGCAGCTCCGGCGAGACCGCCCACACGTCCGTGATGCCGCCGAGGACGTGCCGCACGACCGTCAGCGACTCGGGCCGGGCCGGGAGCGACAGCGCGAAGGTCGTGGTCGTGGTCATTGGTCGCGGTGGCGTGCCATGGGTGGTCCGGTGGCTCGCGGCGCTGCGCGACGCCGCGCCCGTCGACCGGGCCGCAGCGTGGCAGATCGCGGTTCGCGGAGCCGTCGACGTGGCGCCGTGCGTCGTGCCGTCCCGCGGCGGTGCGGACGGAGGGTGCGCTCAGCCGGTGGCTTCGGCGAGCGGTCGGTCGCCCGCCTCGGAGGGCCGGCGCTCGAGCTCTTGGCGCAGGTCGTCCAGAGCGACCCGGAGCAGGCGGGAGACGTGCATCTGCGAGATGCCGAGCTCCTGCGCGATCTCGAGCTGCGTCATGTCCCGGCCGAAGCGGAGCGCGATGATCTGCCGCTCGCGGTCGCGTAGGACGCGCATGCCGTGCAGGACGGCCAGGCGGGCCTCCGCGCGCTGGAAGCCGGGATCCTCGGCGCCGAGGCGGTCGTGGCCTGAGAAGTCGTCCTCGCCGGACTCGATGGGCGCGTCGAGGGAGCCGAGGGAATAGGCGCGGGCGCCCTCCATGGCCTCGAGGACCTGCTCGACGGTGAGCTCGGCCATGTCGGCGATCTCCGACACGGTGGGAACGCGCTGCAGCTTGGTGGTGAGGCGGTCGGTGACGGAGGTCACCTTCGCGGAGTTCTCCTGGATCGAGCGCGGCACGCGCATCGCCCAGCCGTTGTCGCGGAAATACCGCCGGATCTCGCCGAGGATGTTCGGGATAGCGAATGTGGACAGCGTGACGCCGCGGTCGAGGTCGAAGCGGTCCACGGCCTTGAGCAGACCGATGGAGCCGGCCTGGACCAGCTCCTCGTAGGCGATACCGCGGTTCTGGTAACGGCGCGCGACGTAGTGCACGAGGTCGATCGACCGCTCTACGACTTCTTGGCGGGCGCTGTGGTCGCCGTCACGGTGGTAGCGCTCAAGGAGCTCCCGCTCACGGTCGCGGTGGTTGGGGTGCGAAGTGGCGCTGCTCATCGATGTGGGCCTTTCGGGATCGATCTCGAATACCGACCTGCCCGCTGCGTGTGCGCGTAAACACCGGTTGGCCGTACGGACGAGGGCTGGCACGCCGGCGCTTTCGCACCCCCGGTGGCGGGGACAGGCCGACGCGTGCGCTTCGTGCCCCGGTCAGAGCGGCCCGGGCGGGACGTCGCCCGTGATGCGCGCGCCGTCCGGGACCGTGCCGTCGATCAGCAGGTGGGCGGCGAGCTGCGCGCCCTGGCCGACGGTCGCGCCGCCGCTGAGGACCGTTCGTGCGCCGACCGACGCGCGGGCCCCGATCTCGATCGGCGCCGCGTCGACCCCCTGGACCCGGACGGGAAGCTCGACGTCCGCCGTCCGCGGGCGATGGTCGAGGAGGACGACCTCGTCCGCCAGGCGGGCTCCCGCGCCGATCGTCACCGCCGTCCGGCTCTGGAGCACGCAGCGGTCCCCGAGCTGGGCGCCGGCACCGATCCGCACCGTGCCGGCCGTGACGTGCAGCCGCGTCCCGCCGCCGACCGCGCAGCCGCCGCCGAGGCTGACCCGGGCGCCGGGCCTCAGGTCGAAGCGGACGCCGGGGCCGAGCGCGGCACCGCGCGCGGCTGTCACCGCGCCGCGCGAGCGCCAGACCGCCCAGCGCGCGCGGGCGAGTGCGCGCGGTCCGGAGGGCGGCGTCCCGGCGGCGGGCGCGTGGCCGACGAGCGGCTCGGCAGGGTCCTGCGTCACGGCGGGGAGGTTACGCATCCGCCGGCGCCCATCGCTTGGCTCCCCGTCAGCACACGCGATGCCGATGGTGACGCTCAGCGTCACTGGCGGCATTCGCGTCTTCCCCGGGCGGCGGCGATGGCGCGTCGGTGGCGCCGACGCCGAGGGCTCGGTGGTCGGGAGGTCGGTGGCGCTGGCGCCGAGGACCACCCTGGTCGTGCGGGCCTGGGAACTGCGGGCTGTTGATGGCGGTGGGCACTGGGAGGCTGCGGGGACTTGGGTGCGGCGCGCGGGACGGGCGGCCGGCCAGGCGAACCGCGGCGGTCGGGGACCTTTCGCCCTGGCACATGTCATACATGCACCAGCGCGCATGGTCCCGCCGCTCACCCGTGCGGTCGGGGTCCTCGGAACATCTGGGGGGCTGGGCCCGCCGGATCCTCCGTTCACCCGGCGGCGAGCGGGTCCCGGGTCGGTGTGGCAGCGTGAGATGTCGAAAGCGAAAGCGCGGTCATGACTGCTGCCGGTGGGTGGGGCCGCGCTGCCGTCAGCGGCCCAGGCGCCGGCCCGCCGCCTCGGCCACCCGCCGGCGCCGGTCGCGGCCGACGGCCGGGAGGTGGCTGGTCAGCGCGTATCGCGCCGTCGCGCGGCGGCCATCGTCACGGCGGGCCAGCGCGGACGGGAGCGTCTCCAAGGCCAGCGCCCGGGCCGCGCGGTCGGCGATCTCGAGTTGCCCGAGGGCGGTGGGGTGGACGGCGTCCGGGAGGACCAGGCGCCAGCCGGTCAGGTCGGTGAGGTCGACGACCGCCGCCTCGTGCTCGGCGGCGACGGCGGTGATCACCGCGTTGGCGTCCGTGACCTTCGCCGCGCCCGCCCGGGGACGCCCGAGGTCGAGCGGGATCGTGCACAGGAGCAGGACGTCGGCGTGCGCGCCGACGTGCCCCGCGATCGTCGCCAGCGAGTCGGCGAACGCCTGGGCGTCGAAGTCCACGTGCCGGACGTCGTTCACCCCCGCGTAGACGACGCCGACGCCATAGGCGAACCGCACCCGTGGCAGCTGCCGATCGACGACGTCCGCGGCGACCGCCCCGTCCTCCGCCAGCCCGTGGAACGGCAGCCCCAGCACGTCCGCGAGCCACTGCGCCCACGACCGGCAGGGCACCCCCATCACCGGGGCGCCGCGCCCGTTCGTGATCGAGTCGCCCACGGCGACCAGCCCCGGCTGGGCGGGAAGCCCCAGCGAGCTCATCGAACGCCGACCAGGCCGTGCGAGCGAGTCCCTCGGGCGGGTGCCGGAACCGTCTGCGTGGGCGAACGAGCCCCCCGGGCCAGTCCTTCGGCGCTCACGACGGCAGCCGTCCCGCTTCCTCGGTCGCGCGACGCAGCCGCCGCGCGTGCGCGGCCGTGAGCGCCCCGGCCGGGAGCCGCCAGCCCCAGTTGCCGGTGGCGCGGCCGGGGGTGTTCATGCGCGCCTCCGACCCGAGCTCGAGCAGGTCCTGCGCCTGCAGCATCACGAGCGGCGACGGTGAGCCCATCCACAACCGGGTGACGCCCCAGACCGGGCGGTCGCGCTTCAGCCCGGCCGCGCCGAGCGCGGCGTCGAGGACCGCGCGACGCTCCGGCGCGAGCGTCGCGAGCCAGCCCGCCAGCGTGTCCGAGTCGTGGGTGCCGGTGTAGGCGACCACGTCCTGCTTGTGATTCGCGAGCTCGTGGGGGCTGTCACCGGGGTCCGGGTCGAACGCGAACTGCGCCACCGCCATGCCCGGGAGCCCCAGGTCGCGGCGCAGGCGCTCGACGGGCGGCGTGATCACTCCCAGATCCTCCGCGATGAAGGGCAGCGCCGCATCCCCGGAGCCCAGCTCGGCGAGCGCGGCGTCGAACAGCGCGCGTCCCGGCCCCCGCCGCCAGCGGCCGTCACGGGCGTTCTTCGCACCGTCGTCGACCGCCCATCCCGCGACGAACCCGCGAAAGTGATCGATGCGCGCGGCGTCGAAGAGCTCGAGCGTGCGGGCCAGCCGCGCGATCCACCAGCGGTACTCCTGCGCGCGCATGGCCGGCCAGTCGTAGAACGGGTTGCCCCAGAGCTGCCCGTCGTCGGAGTACGCGTCCGGCGGCGCGCCGGCGACCAGGCCGTCGCGGAAGAGCTCGGGATGGGCGAGGTGGTCGGCGCTGCCGGGCGCGACGTAGATGGGGACGTCCCCGATGATGCGCACGCCGCGTTCGGCCGCGTACTCGCGCAGCGCGGACCACTCGCGGTCGAACCGCACCTGGTCGGCGACCGCGCGCCGTCCGCCGGACACCCGCGCCCAGTCGTCGATCCAGGCGCTGTTCCCCGCCGCGAACGCATCGAGTTCGTCCACGGACACGGGCGCGGCCGGGTCCGCGAGCAGCCCGCGCCACGCCGCGAACGCCGACTTCGACTTGTAGGGCGAGTGGTGGCGGTCGGGCGGCCCGACGGGCAGCACCTGCCACCAGGACTGGCCTGCTTTGGACAGCCAGTCCACCCAGGTACGGGCCGACGGTCCGAGACGCCCGTCGGGCAGCGAGGTGAGGTGCAGCTGGATGCCGCTGGATCTGGTGAACACGATGCACTCCATGTTGAGGACCGGCGCAAACTGGAAAGAGCAGGAGACATGCCCGGCCTCACTTCGCCCACACCTCGCCGCGGCTCGCCGGCCCCGTCGCGCATCACGATCCGGGGCGCCGAGCCCGTCCTCGACGCCGGCCGCTATGCGGCCAAGCGCACGGTCGGCGAGACGCTGACGGTCACCGCCGAGGTCTTCGCCGACGGCCACGACGTGGTTCGCGCTGCTGTCCGCTGGCTGCCGCCGGGGAAGCGGAAGTGGTCCGAGGCGCCCATGCGTCACCTCGACGCGCACATCGACGGCGACAACTGGGCCGGCGAGGTCCCGATCGACGCGCTCGGCCGCTGGCAGTGGACGATCGAGGCCTGGGTCGACCAGCTCGCGTCGTGGCGGCACGAGCTGAGCCGCAAGCTCGAAGCCGCGCAGGACGACCTCGGCAGCGAGCTCGCGGAGGGCGCGCTGCTGCTCGCCGCCGCTGCGGCGCGCGCCGGGAAGGGCAGCGACCACCGTGTCCTCGCGAGCGCCGCCGAGGCCACCGGCGACGAGGACGCGGCCCAGGACGACCGCGTCCGCGCCGCCCTCGCCGACGCCGTCGTCAGCGCCTCGGCCCGTCACCCGGACCGCAGCACCGCCGCCACCCTCGACCCCCCGATCGAGCTCGACGCCGACCCGCAGCGTGCGCTCTTCGGCAGCTGGTACGAGCTCTTCCCGCGCTCGTTCGGCGGCCTGACCGGCACCGCGCAGGTGGTGCCGCAACTCGCCGACCTGGGCTTCGACGTCCTGTACCTCCCGCCGATCCACCCGATCGGCCGCAAGAACCGCAAGGGCCCGAACAACAGCCTGACGGCCGGTCCGTCCGATCCCGGCAGCCCGTGGGCGATCGGCGCGGCGGAGGGCGGCCACGAGGCGCTGCACCCGGACCTCGGCACCTTCGACGACTTCGCGGCGCTGGTGCAGACGTGCGAGCAGCACGACATCGCCCTGGCCCTCGACCTCGCCTTCCAGTGCTCGGCCGACCACCCGTGGCTGACCGAGCACCCCGAGTGGTTCCACCACCGCCCGGACGGGACGCTCAAGTACGCCGAGAACCCGCCCAAGCGCTACCAGGACATCTACAACCTGGACTTCGGCTGCAGCACGTGGACCGAGCTGTGGGCCGCGCTGCGCGACGTCACGCTCGGCTGGGTCGACCGTGGCGTGAAGGTGTTCCGGGTCGACAACCCGCACACCAAGCCGCTCGCGTTCTGGGAGTGGATGATCCGCGAGGTGCGCACCAAGCACCCGGACGTGATCTTTCTGGCCGAGGCGTTCACGCGGCAGGCGATGATGCGCGCCCTGGGCAAGGCGGGCTTCAACCAGTCCTACACGTACTTCACGTGGAAGAACGAGAAGCAGGAGCTCGAGGAGTACGTCACGGAGCTCACGACCGAGATGGCCGACTACTACCGGCCGAACTTCTTCGCGAACACCCCGGACATCCTCCACGCCTACCTGCAGCACGGCGGCCCGCCGGCGTTCGAGGCGCGGCTCGTCCTCGCTGCGACGCTGTCCCCGACCTACGGCATCTACTCGGGGTTCGAGAACTTCGAGGGGACCGCCGTCCGCGAGGGCTCGGAGGAGTACCTGGACTCCGAGAAGTACGAGGCCCACAACCGGTCCCTCGACGGGCCGCTGCTGCCGATGGTCAAGGCGCTCAACCACGCCCGGCGCGCACACCCCGCGCTGCAGCAGCTCCGCGGCCTGACGTTCCTGGACACCGCGAACCACGACCTCATCGCCTACGCCCGCCGCGTCGGCACCGACACCGTCATCACGACGGTCAACCTCAACCCCCACCACGCACAGGAAGGCCTGATCACCGTTCCCGCGAGCCTCGGCGTCCCGCCCGTCTACACCGTCCGCGACCTGCTGGACGGGGCCACCTACCAGTGGCGCTTGGGGGGCAACTACGTCCGGCTCGTCCCCGGTGAGCGACAGGCCCACGTCTTCGCCGTGGAGGCCGGATCATGAACCCGCCCGTCGAGAGCACCGAGGTCCGCGGCCACGAGGCCGCCGACACCCAGGCCGACCCGCAGCGCTGGTTCGAGTCCGACCCGCTCTGGTACAAGCGCGCGGTCTTCTACGAGATCCACCTGCGCGGATTCTTCGACGGCAACGACGACGGCTCCGGCGACTTCATCGGGCTGACGCAGAAGCTCGACTACCTGGCGTGGCTCGGCGTCGACTGCATCTGGCTGCTGCCGATGTACGCCTCCCCGCTGCGGGACGGCGGCTACGACATCGCCGACTACAACCAGATCCATCCCGACTACGGGACGGTCGAGGACTTCCGCAAGTTCGTCGAGGCGGCGCACCAGCGCGGGATGCGGGTCATCGCCGACCTCGTCGTCAACCACACCTCGTCCGACCATCCGTGGTTCCAGGAGTCGCGCTCCTCGCCGGACAACCCGAAGCGCGACTGGTACATGTGGTCCGACACCGACCAGCGCTACCAGGACGCGCGGATCATCTTCACGGACACGGAGCCGTCGAACTGGACCTGGGACCCCGTGGCCGGCCAGTACTACTGGCACCGGTTCTTCGCGCACCAGCCGGACCTCAACTACGACAACGACGAGGTCCAGGAGGCGATGCTCGACGCGCTGCGCTTCTGGCTCGACCTCGGGCTGGACGGCTTCCGCCTGGACGCCGTCCCGTACCTGTACGCCCGGGAGGGAACCAACTGCGAGAACCTTCCCGAGACGCACGAGTACCTGAAGAAGCTCCGTGCGACCGTCGACAACGAGTACTCGGACAAGGTGCTGCTCGCTGAGGCGAACCAGTGGCCCGAGGACGTCGTCGAGTACTTCGGCGACGGCGACGAGTGCCAGATGGCCTTTCACTTCCCGGTCATGCCGCGGATGTTCATGGCGCTGCGGCGTGAGGTCGCCACGCCGATCATCGAGATCCTCGAGCGCACGCCGGCGATCCCGGACAACTGCCAGTGGGGCCTCTTCCTGCGCAACCACGACGAGCTGACCCTCGAGATGGTCACCGACGAGGAGCGCGACTACATGTACGCGGAGTACGCGAAGGACCCGCGCATGAAGCTGAACCTCGGCATCCGCCGCCGCCTGGCGCCGCTGCTGGACAACGGCCGCGACGAGATCGAGCTGCTCACGGCGATCATGTTCAGCCTGCCGGGGTCGCCCGTCCTCTACTACGGCGACGAGATCGCCATGGGGGACAACTTCTACCTCGGCGACCGCGACGGCGTCCGGACGCCGATGCAGTGGACCGGCGACCGCAACGGCGGCTTCAGCCGCGCGGACTTCGCCCAGCTGTATGCACCGCCGCTGATGGATCCCGTCTACGGATTCCAGGCCGTCAACGTCGAGGCCCAGCTGCGCACGCCGACCTCGCTGCTGCGGTGGCTGCGGCGGTTCATCTCGCTGCGCAAGGAGCACCCCGTCTTCGGCCTCGGGACGTACGAGGCGCAGCAGGTGTCGAACGACAAGATCTTCGCCCACATCCGGCGGCACGCCGACGACGTGATCCTCTGCGTGCACAACGTCGCCCGCTCGGCGCAGGCCGTCGAGCTCGACCTGTCCGCCTACGAGGGCTACCACCCGGTCGAGATGTTCGGACGCACGCAGTTCCCGCGGATCGGCGAGCTGCCCTACCTGCTGACGCTCGCCCCGCGCGGGTTCTTCTGGTTCCAGCTCACGCCGCCCCCGGAGGACGACGGCCACGTGCCGACCGACGGCAACGGCCACGGGGAGCTGCCCGCTGGCGGAACGGTGCCGAAGACGGGAGGGTTCGGTTCATGATCGCCATCGCCGACGTCATCAGCGAGGACACGCTGGCCGAGTACGTGATGGCCCAGCGCTGGTTCGGGTCGCGGCCGGAGGAGGTCGCCGGGATCGGGGTCATCGAGTCGATCCCGCTGCGCGACGCGGACCCGGCCCTCGCCCTCGCGATCATCGAGGTGCGCTTCCACCCAGGGACGCATGAGCTGTACCAGCTGCCGATCGGCCGCCGCGCGACCGGCTCGGGCTGGGCGGACGGCGTGATCTGCGACGACGGTGAGCACGTCGTCTACGACGCGATGACCGACCCGGAGTTCGTCCGCGAGCTGCTGCGCCTGATGTCTCAGCGCGCCGACCTGGAGACCGAGGCGGGGACGGCCGAGTTCCGCTGTCCCGACGGTGACCCCATCGCGGTGCCGACCGCCGTCCGGGCGCTCGGTGCCGAGCAGTCCAACTCGTCCGTGATCCTCGACGACGCCCACGTCCTGAAGGCGTTCCGGCGCCTCGGTGCGGGGGTGAACCCCGAGCTCGAGATGCTGCACTTCCTCAGCGAGCACGGGTTCGCGAACATCGCCCCGCTGCGGGGCTGGTACGGGCACACCGGCAAGCTGATCGACGCGACGCTCGGCGTCGCGCAGGACTACGTCGCCGGGTCGACCGACGGCTGGGACCTCGCGCTGGACCTGCTCGGATCCGGCGAGCCGGACGCGTTCGTCGCGCACGCGGCGCGGCTCGGCACGGTGACCGGGCAGCTGCACACGGTCCTCGCATCGGACAACGCGGCCGAGGCGTTCGCCCCCGAGGAGACGTCGACGGAGGCGCTCGGCCTGCTGACCGCGACGGTCGACGAGGAGATCGAGCGGATCTTCCGCGACCTGCCCGACCTGCCCGAGCTCGAGCCGCTCGCCGGCCGCGGGCAGGAGGTGCGCGAGCGGCTGGGCGCGCTGACCGTCGGCTCCGCCGGTCGCACGATCCGCCACCACGGCGACTACCACCTGGGCCAGGTGCTGCTGGACGCGGCCGGCGAGTGGGTGATCCTCGACTTCGAGGGCGAGCCCGCGCGCTCGCTGGCCGAGCGCCGCGCCAAGCGGTCGCCGCTGCGGGACGTCGCCGGGATGCTGCGCTCCTTCGCCTACGCGGCGACGGCGTCGCGGATCCTCAACGCCAAGCCCGCGCCCGAAGGCTGGGAGGCCCAGGTCCGCACCGAGTTCCTCGACGGCTACCTGGACGCGGCGGACCAGACCCTGCTGCCGCCCGGGCGCCAGGCCGTCGAGCGGCTGCTGAACGTGTTCGAGCTCGAGAAGGCCGTGTACGAGCTGCGCTACGAGCTCGACCACCGACCGGACTGGGTGTCGATCCCGGTCGCCGGGATCCTCCGGATGCTCGAGGGGGACGACCCGTCATGAGTCCCAAGCGCGCGACCACCCCGGACGTCGAGGCCGTGCCCTCGACCTTCGGCGAGCTCGACCTGCACCTCGCCGGCGAGGGCCGCCACGAGGACATCTACCAGCGCCTCGGCGCGCACCCGCAGTCGCTCGCGGGGGTGGAGGGCGTGACCTTCGCCGTCTGGGCGCCGAACGCGGCGGCCGTCGGCGTGGTGGGCGACTTCAACGACTGGGAGCAGGACGCCGACGAGCTGCGGCCCGTCGCTGCCTCCGGGATCTGGGAGCTGTTCGTGCCCGGCGTCCCGGTCGGCAGCGCGTACAAGTTCGCGATCCGCTCCGCGGACGGGAGCGTCAAGCTGAAGGCCGACCCGTACGCCACGCAGTGCCAGGCCCCGCCCGGCACCGACTCGATCGTCCACGCCCCCGCGCACGAGTGGCGCGACGCGAAGTGGATGACCCGCCGCGAGGCGCAGGAGCAGCACCGCGAGCCGATCTCCGTCTACGAGGTCCACCTCGGCTCCTGGCGCCGCGACCCAGACGACCCGGAGACGCCGCTGCCGTTCGCACAACTCGCCCCCGAGCTGGCGGCCTACGCCGTCGACATGGGCTTCACGCACGTCGAGCTGCTGCCCGTGATGGCCCACCCGTTCAGCGGGTCTTGGGGCTACCAGGTGTCCGGCTACTTCGCGCCCGACGCCCGGCACGGCGACCCGGACGACTTCCGCGCGTTCGTGGACACGCTCCACGAGGCGGGCATCGGCGTGATCGTCGACTGGGTCCCGGCCCACTTCCCGAAGGACGACTGGGCGCTCGCGCGCTTCGACGGCACCGCGCTCTACGAGCACGAGGACCCGCGCCGCGGCGAGCACAAGGACTGGGGCACGCTGATCTTCAACACCGGCCGCAACGAGGTGAAGAACTTCCTGCTGGCCAGCGCCCTGTACTGGCTGCGCGAGATGCACTGCGACGGCCTGCGCGTGGACGCGGTCGCGTCGATGCTCTACCTCGACTACTCCCGCGAGCCCGGGGAGTGGGTCCCCAACGAGCACGGCGGCCGGGAGGACCTCGACAGCGTCGCGTTCCTGCGGCAGCTCAACGAGACGGTCTACGCCCGCGAGCCGGGGACGATCTCCGCCGCCGAGGAGTCGACCGCCTGGCCGGGGGTCTCGCGCCCCACGCACGTCGGCGGCCTGGGCTTCGGCTTCAAGTGGAACATGGGCTGGATGCACGACACGCTCGGGTACTTCCAGGAGGACCCGATCAACCGCCGCTACCACCACCACCAGCTCACGTTCAGCCTGATGTACGCGTTCAGCGAGAACTTCATCCTGCCGCTGTCCCACGACGAGGTCGTCCACGGCAAGGGCTCGATCCTCACGAAGATGCCCGGCGACCGCTGGCAGCAGCTCGCGAACGTCCGCGCGCTCTACGCCTACATGTGGGCCCACCCCGGCAAGAAGCTGCTCTTCATGGGCAACGAGTTCGCGCAGGAGATCGAGTGGTCGCACAAGCAGTCGCTCGACTGGCATCTGCTGCAGGACCACGGGCACGCGGGCGTCCAGGCGCTGGTCCGCGAGCTGAACCACGTCTACCGGGACGCGCCCGCGCTGTGGCAGCGCGACGAGGACGCATCCGCGTTCCGCTGGCTGGAGGCCAACGACGCGGATCACAACGTCGTCGCGTTCCTGCGGCTGGGGGACGACGGCACGCCGCCCCTGGTCTGCGTCTGCAACCTGTCGCCCGTCCCGCGCACCGACTACCGCGTGGGCCTGCCGGCAGGCGGGGACTGGCGTGAGGTCCTGAACAGCGACGAGCCGCGTTTCGGCGGCTCGGGCGTGGGGAACGCCGGCACGATCGCCGCCGACGGACAGCCCTGGCACGACCAGCCGACGTCCGCCGCGCTGGCGCTCCCGCCGCTCGGCGTGATCTGGCTGACACCTGCGCCCGCCGGCGAGGGCTCTTGACCAGCCTGCCGTTCGAGCGTCCCCTGGGGACGACGATCATCGATGGTGGCACGGTCCGCTTCCGCGTCTGGGCGCCGAAGCCGGACGCCGTCGCCGTCCGCCTGAAGTCCGGCGACCACGCGCTGGCCGACGTCGGCCACGGGGTCTGGGAGGGCGAGGTCGCGGCGAGCGCCGGGGAGGACTACTGGCTCGTCGCGGACGGCCGCAGGTACCCCGACCCGTACACCCGCCACCAGCCGAAGGGCCTGCGCGGGCCGTCGCGGATCGTCGACCCCGCGGCGTTCACCTGGACCGACGAGAAATGGGGCGGCGTCGCGCTGCGCGACGCGGTCCTCTACGAGCTGCACGTCGGGACGTTCACCGACGAGGGGACGTTCGACGCGGCCGTCAGCGACCTTCCCCGGCTGGCCGACCTCGGCGTGAACGCGATCGAGCTGCTGCCGATCGCCGAGTTCCCGGGCCACCACAACTGGGGTTACGACGGCGTCTACCAGTGGTGCGCGCAGAGCTCCTACGGCGGGCCGGACGGGCTCGCGCGGTTCGTGGACGCTGCGCACGCGCACGGCATCGCGGTCATCCTCGACGTCGTCTACAACCACGTCGGCGCGTCCGGCGAGCGTGCCCTGCGCGCGTTCGGGCCGTACTTCACCGACCGCTACTCGACCTTCTGGGGCGAGGCGCTGAACTACGACGGTGAGGACAGCGGCGGCGTCCGCGAGTGGGTGCTGCAGAGCATGGAGATGTGGCTGCGCGACCTGCACGTCGACGGCCTGCGGCTCGACGCGATCCACTCGATCTTCGACGGCTCCGCCAGGCCGATCCTCGCCGAGCTGGGGGAGCGGGCGCGGGCGGTCGACCCGCGGGCGCTGATCATCGCCGAGTCCGGGCGCAACGACCCGCAGGTGATGCGGCCCGTCGCGGTCGGCGGCCTCGGACACGACGCGGCCTGGGCGGACGACTTCCACCACGCCGTCCGGACGCTGCTCACCGGCGACCAGGAGGGCTACTACGCGGAGTTCGGGACGATGGCCGATCTCGCGAAGGCCTGGCGGGTGCCGCACGTGCACGACGGCGGCTGGTCCTCGTTCCGGGGGCGGCGCTTCGGAGCCCCCGCCCCCGACCTCCCACCGGAGGCGTTCGTCGTCTTCGACCAGAACCACGACCAGGTCGGCAACCGCGCCCTGGGTGACCGCCTGCCGAAGGAGCTACGCCCGCTCGCGGCGTTCTGCACGCTGCTCTCGCCCTACACCCCGATGCTGTTCATGGGCGAGGAATACGGCGAGCCGGCGCCGTTCCAGTTCTTCGTCGACCACATCGACAAGCGCATCGCGAAGGCGACGCGGGACGGGCGGCGCCGCGAGTTCGCCGCGTTCGCCGAGTTCTCCGGCGAGGAGATCCCCGACCCGATGGACCCCGCGACGTTCCACGCGTCGAAGCTCACCCGCCGGCAGGACCGCAAGCTGGCCGCGCTCTACGCCGACCTGCTGCAGCTGCGGCGCCGGATCAACGACGCTGCCCCCGGGTCCGCGGACGTCACCGGCATCGACGAGGATGCGCGCTGGCTGCGCGTCCGGCGCGGCCCCTACGAGCTCGTCATGAACTTCTCCACCAAGGCACAGACCATTCCCGTCCAAGGATCGACCATCGCCCTCAGCACCGCCACGCCGACCACCGCTGCGGACGGGTCGCTCCGTCTGAAGGCGCGCTCCGGCGTGGTGCTCAAGTGAGTGGCCGCGAGGTCTGGCCCGGCCGGCCGTTCCCGCTCGGCCCGGTCTACCAGGGCGACTGCACGAACTTCTCGCTCTTCTCCGAGAACGCCGAGCGCGTCGTGCTCTGCCTGTTCGACGCCGATGGCGCCGAGGAGCAGATCGAGGTCACCCAGGTCACAGCGCACACGTGGCACTGCGCGGTCCCCGGCGTCGGCCCCGGGCAGCGCTACGGCTACCGCGTGCACGGCCCCTACGACCCGGCCAACGGGCATCGCTTCAACCCGTGCAAGCTGCTGATCGACCCGTACGCGAAGGCGATCGAGGGCAACGTCGACTTCGGCGCGGCGAACATCCTGCCCTACGTCCCCGACCCCGAGGGCAGCCCGGACGCGGACCTCGAGCGGGACGACGAGGACGACGCTGCGGCGATGCCGAAGTGCGTCGTCGTCGACCCCGCGTTCGACTGGGAGGGCGACCGGCGCCTGGAGCGCCCGTGGACCGAGACGGTCATCTACGAGACGCACGTGCGCGGCTTCACCAAGCAGCTCGAGTCGCTGCCGGAGGAGCTGCGCGGGACGTACGCCGGCCTGGCCAGCGACCAGGCCATCGAGTACCTGTCGGAGCTCGGCGTCACCGCGGTGGAGTTGCTGCCCGTCCACCACATCGTCGACGAGTCGTTCCTGCACGAGCGCGGCCTGTCGAACTACTGGGGCTACGCGTCGATCGGCTACCTCGCGCCGCACGCAGGGTACGCGGCCGGCGGCGGCAGCGGGGAGCAGGTGCGCGAGTTCAAGGGGATGGTGAAGGCGCTGCACCGCGCCGGCATCGAGGTGATCCTCGACGTCGTCTACAACCACACGTCCGAGGGCAACCACCTCGGCCCGATGCTCTCCTTCCGCGGCGTCGACAACGCGACCTACTACCGCCTCGTCCCGGACGACAAGCGCCACTACATGGACTACACGGGGACGGGCAACACGCTCAACGCCGTGGAGCCCGAGGTGCTGCGCCTGATCATGGACTCGCTGCGGTACTTCGTCATCGAGTGCCACGTGGACGGCTTCCGCTTCGACCTCGCGTCCGCGCTGGCGCGCGGCCTGTACGACGTGGACCGCCTGAGCGCGTTCTTCGACACGATCCACCAGGATCCGGTGTTGTCGCAGGTGAAGCTGATCGCCGAGCCGTGGGACGTCGGCCCCGGCGGCTACCAGGTGGGCAACTTCCCGGTGCTGTGGTCGGAGTGGAACGGGCCCTACCGCGACGTCATGCGCGACTTCTGGCGGGGTGAGGCGCCGCTGCACGAGTTCGCGTCGCGCTTCACCGGCTCGAGCGACCTCTACGAGGACGATGGCCGCCAGCCGTTCGCGTCGGTCAACTTCATCACCGCGCACGACGGCTTCACGCTCGCGGACCTGACCGCGTTCAACGAGAAGCACAACGCGGAGAACCTCGAGGACAACCAGGACGGGACGGACGACAACCGCTCGTGGAACTGCGGCGTCGAGGGCCCGACCGACGACGCCGAGGTCAACAAGCTGCGCTGGCGCCAGCGCCGCAACTTCCTCACCACGCTCCTCCTGTCCCAGGGCGTCCCGATGCTGCTGGCCGGCGACGAGCTGGCCCGCACCCAGGGCGGCAACAACAACGCCTGGTGCCAGGACAACGAGGTGTCGTGGGTCGACTGGGACCTCGACGATGACGCCCAGGGTCTGCAGGAGTTCACCCGTCGTCTCGTCGCCCTGCGCAAGGCCGAGCCCGTGTTCCGCCGCGAGCACTTCCTCGAGGGGGACGACGCCGAGTCCGTCCTGCCCGACATCTGGTGGTTCCGGCTCGACGGGCGCCGCATGACGCGCAAGCAGTGGCAGGACGAGGACCTGCGCTGGCTCGGCGTCTTCCTGAACGGCGCGAGCACCGGCATGCTCGACCGCTACGGGCAGCCGATCGAGGGCGACTCGTTCGCGCTGTGCATCAACGCGAGCGAGCACGATGTCGAGTTCACGCTGCCCGCCGCCCGCTTCGGGTCCGCGTGGTCGCTCGAGCTCGCGACGGCCGCGCCGTGGGCCGAGGCGGGCTCGGCGACCTTCGCCGCCGGGAGCGAGCTCTTCGTGACCGCTCGCTCCGTGACGCTGCTGCGGCGGACGCCGTGAGCGGCCGCGACGTCCGCGCGACCTACCGGCTGCAGCTCGGGCCGGACCTCGACTTCGCCGGGGCCGAGGCGCTGCTGCCGTACCTCGACGACCTCGGGATCTCGCACCTGTACCTGTCGCCGGCCTGGGAGGCGCGGGCCGGATCGACGCACGGGTACGACGTGATCGACCCCGCCGCGGTGTCGTCCGCGCTGGGTGGGGAGGACGGGCTGCGCGCCCTGGCCGCGGCGGCGCACGAGCGCGGCATGGGGCTGGTGCTGGACGTCGTCCCCAACCACATGGCGACCGACGACGCCAACCGCTACTGGGCGGACCCGGCGCTGCGCGCGCAGTTCTTCGACGTCGACGAGGTGACGGGCGCGCACCGGCGGTTCTTCGACATCGACGAGCTCGCCGGCGTGCGGCAGGAGGACCCCGACGTCTTCGCCGCGACCCACTCGAAGGTCATCGAGCTCGTGTCCGACGGGGTCGTCGACGGCATCCGCGTCGACCACCCCGACGGCATGAGCGACCCGGCCGGGTACCTGCGCGACCTGGCGGCCGCGGGCGTCGGCACGGTCTGGGTCGAGAAGATCCTCGAGAACGGCGAGAAGCTGCGGCCGGGCTGGCCGACGGCGGGCACGACCGGCTACGAGTTCTGCGTCGACGTGCAGGCCCTGTTCGTCGACCCCGCCGGCGAGGCGCCGCTGACCGAGCTGTGGACGGAGCTGTCGGGCGACGCGCGTCCGTTCGCGGACTGGGCCGACGAGGCCAAGGCCGAGCAGGCGACGACGACGTTCACGCGCGAGGTCGAGCGGCTGCAGCGCGTGGCGGACGTCCCGGGCGCCGTCGATGCGCTCAGCCGGCTGCACGTGTACCGGACCTACGTCGAGCCGTCCGCGGGTGTCGTGTCGCCCGAGGACCGCGAGGCCGTCGCCGGACTGCCGGAGGCGGTTCGCCGTGCGGTGCTGCTCGAGGCCGACGACGTCCCCGGTGAGTGGGTCGTCCGCTTCCAGCAGACCTCGTCGCCGGTGATGGCGAAGGGCGTCGAGGACACCGCGTTCTACCGGTACCTGCGGCTGATGGCGCTGAACGAGGTCGGCGGGGACCCGGGGCGCTTCTCGCTCCCCGTGGCCGAGTTCCACGCGGGGAACGCCGAGCGCGCGGAGCGGTTCCCGCTGACGCTGCTGACGACGTCCACGCACGACACGAAGCGGTCGGGTGACGTGCGCGCGCGGCTCGGTGCGCTGGCCGGGCTGGGCGAGGAGTGGGCCGGCGCGGTGCGGCGGTGGCGGGCGGACAACGTCGAGCTCCGCGCGGGCGACGTCCCGACAGCCGCCGAGGAGCTGCTGATCTACCAGACGCTGATCGGCGCCTGGCCGATCGAGATGGACCGCCTGGAGCCGTACCTGATCAAGGCGCTGCGGGAGGCCAAGCAGGGGACGAACTGGGTGTCGCCCGACCTCGCGCATGAGCGCGCGGTCCTCGACTTCGCCGCGGCCCTCCTGGAGCACGGCCCGTTCCGCTACGGCTTCGACGGCTGGGCGATGCGCGTGGCGGACGTCGGCGCCCGCGCGGCGCTCGGGCAGACCCTGTTGAAGCTCACCTGTCCCGGCGTCCCCGACGTGTACCAGGGCGACGAGACCGGGTTCCTGGCGCTGGTCGACCCGGACAACCGGCGGCCGGTGGACTGGGCGTCCCGGGCGTCGTCACTGGCCGCGCTGCGCGGCGGGGACGCACCGTCGCGAGAGCTGGCCAAGCTGCACCTGGTGTGGCGGACGCTGACGCTGCGTGCCGAGCTGCCGTCGTCGTTCGCGGGCTCCTACACGCCGATCCCGGCGGGCGAGGGCGTCTGCGCGTTCCTGCGCGGCGACGACGTCCTGGTCGCCGTGGCGCTGCGCGACCCGGTCACGGGCGCCGAGGGCTGGGCGCTGCCCCCCGCCGCCGCGGGCCGCTGGGTGGACGTCCTCTCGGGCGCGGAGCACGACCTCCCGGACCGGGCGTCGCTCGCCTCGGTGATCGGCCCGGACGGCCGCGCCCTCCTGCGCCGCCTGCCCTGACCCCGTCCGGGTCACAGCGACGGCGAGCGGGCGGGCCTCGATGTGCCACCACGTGCGCGGGCGGTACGTGGTGGCACATCGAGCGACCCTGCGCGCACCGGGCGGAGGGTCTGGCGGGCCTGACCCGCCGAATCCGCCGCGGACCGCGCGATCGGCCGATCTGGCGGTCGTCGGCGCGGGCCTCATTGGGTGAATGGCGGTCCACCAGGCCCCGAACCCTGCGATCCACCACTCGCTCACCCCCGCCAGCCGCCCACCTCCCGCCCCGCACGCGAGACCTCGCGGCCTCTCAGCGCCCACCGCCGTCTCCAGCCCGCAGTTCCCAGAGCCGCCACCTCCGGGGCGGCCCTCGGCGTCAGCGCCACAGACTCCCGACCACCAGGCCCTCGGCGTCAGCGCCACCGAGCCCCGACCACCGGGCCCTCGGCGTCAGCGCCACAGACTCCCGACCACCAGGCCCTCGGCGTCAGCGCCACAGACTCCCGACCACGAGGCCCTCGGCGTCAGCGCCGCCGACCCCCGACCACCAGGCCCTCGGCATCAGCGCGCCGACCACGACGGCCCTGCCCGCGCGAACCGGCGACCCGCTCCCGGAACGCGCTGGCCCCGTGCGGGCGTGAACGTGGGCGTTCGGGTAGGGCAATAGGATGCAGCGCGTGGCATCCCGCGTCCTGCTCGTCACCTGGGAGTACCCGCCGATCGTCGAAGGCGGCCTCGCGCGGCACGCCCGCAAGCTCTCCGAGCAGCTCGTCCGCGACGGCGTGGAGGTCCACGTCCTCACCCGCGGGGACCAGCGCAGCCAGGTGCGCGAGGAGCGTCACGGCGTCACCGTGCACCGCGTCCCGGAACCCGGGTACCCGCAGGGGCTGAACGAGTTCGTCGCCTGGGTCCGGCAGCTGAACGACGACCTCCTGGTCGCCGGCCGCGCGCTCGCCGAGGAGCTCGACTTCGACGTGGTCCACAGCCACGACTGGCTCGTGGCGGTGGCGTCCAAGCGGCTGGCGGACGCGGTCGGCGCTCCGCTCGTCACGACCGTCCACGCGACCGAGTACGGCCGGCACCAGGGCTGGGTGCACGTCGCGCCGCAGTCGGACATCCACCGCACCGAGCGCTGGATGGTCCACGTGGCCGACCAGGTCATCGTCTGCTCGCACTACATGCGCGGCCACGTCGCCGACATCTTCGACCTCGACGAGGCCCGGATCGCCGTCATCCCCAACGGCATCGACCCCGGCGACCTGCAGCCGCGCGCCGGCCAGCCGGTGATCGACCGCGCGCGCTTCGCCGCCCCGCACGAGCGCCTGATCCTGCTCGTCGGCCGCCTGGTCTACGAGAAGGGCTTCCAGGTCGCCCTCGACGCCCTGCCGGACGTCATCGCGAAGGTCGGCAACGTGCGCTTCCTCGTGGCGGGCTCGGGGACCGCGGACTCCGAGCTCCGCGCTCAGGCGACCCGCCTGGGCCTCGACGAGCACGGCACGTTCCTCGGCTGGATCGGCGACGACACGCTGCACTCGCTCTACCGGATCGCCGACCTGACCGTGGTGCCGTCGCTGTACGAGCCGTTCGGGCTGGTGGCGCTCGAGGCGATGGCGTCGGACTGCCCGTGCATCGTCGCCGACACCGGCGGACTGCGTGAGGTCGTCCCGCCCGGCGAGCGTGTCGGCCTGCGCTTCAACGGCGGCGACGCCGAGCACCTCGGCGTGATGATGGAGCGGCTGCTGACCGACGAGCCGCTGCGCGATCGCCTCGTCGTCCAGGCCCGTGAGCACGTTCTCGGATTCGACTGGGCGGACGTCGCTGCGCGGACGCGGGCGATCTACGACGGCCTGCTGACCGGTCAGGTCGCGCGGGTGCGCTGACGGCTCCCGGGGCATACCCCGGGGATGGCCTACAAGCTGCTGATGAGCAAGAGCCCGGGCGACGGGCTACGGCGCTGCGCCGACTCGCAGCTGCAGGGGGCGCGGGACGGGCTCGTCGCGGTCCTCGAGAACGACGACGGCGTCGCGCGCGCTGAAGCGATCCACTCCGCGCGCAAGTCGGTGAAGAAGACACGCGCGCTCGTGCGGCTGGCGCGGCCCGCGATCGGCGAGAAGCGCTACCGCAAGGCGAACGCGTCCCTGCGCGAGGCCGGCGGGACGCTGTCCGGCGCCCGCGACGCCGACGTCATGCTGGACGTGATCGCGGACCTGCGCGAGTCGGGGGTCGGGCAGCTGCCGGCGGCGGCGTTCGACGCGCTTCAGGCAGCGGTGGCAGCGGATGGGGGAGGCGACGCGGCGACCGCGGCTGCCGGCGCCGGCGACGCGCTGCCCGTCGCCATCGAGCGGCTGGACGCGGCCGCGGCACGCGTCGGGGCCCTCGACCTGAGCGGCATGACGTGGAGCACCGTGCTCGACAGCCTGACCCTGAGCTACGCCCGCGGCCATGCGGAGCTGGCCGCCGTCGCCGCCGCCCCGACGGTCGAGGCACGCCACGACTGGCGCAAGCGCGCGAAGGACCGCTGGTACCAGGAGCGCCTGATCAGCGGCGCCTGGGAGCCGCTGCTGAGCGCCGAGGCCGATGAGCTGCACCTCCTCTCCGAATACCTCGGGGACGACCACGACCTCGCCGTCCTGCGCGCCGCGATCACGTCGGGCAGCGTCGAGGCGCCGATCGACACGGACGCCGTGCTGGACCTGATCGACGACCGCCGCGAGGAGCTGCTCCACGACGCACTCCTGCTGGGGCGCCGCCTCTACGCCGAGCGGCCGAAGGCGTTCCGGCGCCGGATGCGCGAGTACGTCCGCGTGTGGGACACCGCGCAGCAGGATGCGTTGGTGGAAGTCTGAGCGCATGGAGATCGAGCGCAAGTTCGTCGCCGACGGGGTGCCGGAGGCGATCGCTCAGGCCGCCGGGCGCGACCTGCGCCAGGGCTACGTCGCGGTCGACGAGCAGGCCGAGGCACGCGTGCGGGCCGACGGCGACAGCCACGTCCTGACGATCAAGGGCGGGCACGGCCTGACGCGGACCGAGGTCGAGCTGGAGCTCGACGCCGGCCGCTTCGACGCCCTGTGGGCGCTCACCGAGGACCGCCGCGTGACGAAGACCCGCCACCGGGTGGACCTTGCCGACGGGCTGGTCGCCGAGGTCGACGTCTACTCCGGGGCGCTCGCGGGA
This sequence comes from Paraconexibacter sp. AEG42_29, assembly GCF_040581415.1. Classification (NCBI taxonomy): domain Bacteria; kingdom Bacillati; phylum Actinomycetota; class Thermoleophilia; order Solirubrobacterales; family Paraconexibacteraceae; genus Paraconexibacter; species Paraconexibacter sp. AEG42_29. The sequence goes on from NZ_CP114014.1 coordinate 1,915,657, forward strand.
CTGGTCACTGCCGAGGTCGAGTTCCCGGACGAGGCTGCCTCCGCGGCGTTCGACCCACCGGCGTGGCTGGGCCGCGAGGTCACGGGTGACAAGCGGTACGCGAACCAGCGGCTGGCCGTCGACGGGCGGCCCGCGTGAGCGAACGACCGCACGTTTCATCACCGAGGACGCGGGCATCGAAAATGTATGACCACGTATCCCGTGAAGGTGACCCCGCTGCGTCCCCGGTTCGATCCTGACCGTCATCCGCCCCGGTCGCCCCTGCGACCAGGCCGGGACCGCGACGGTGAGGAGCGTGAAACCGGGTCGGACCGCCGGACGGAGATCCAGCGCCGTCCCGAGCAGCGCAAGCGACGCGGCTAGCGCCGCCGGCTGAACTCCGGCGGTCGCGCAGGAACGTCCGCTGCGGCTGAGGCGCGAGGCGGCGGACCGCCCGCCGCGCTTCATTAGAGTCCGGCGCCATGGCGCTGGTGATCGTGCGGGTCCTGGTCGGTGGCATGCTCGCGTGGGCGATCGCGGGCAAGCTGCGTGCGCCCGCGGCCAGCCGGGCGGCGCTGGCCAATCTCGGCCTGCGCACGGCTCGCGCCCGCAGCGCGGCGTGGACGCTGTCGATCGCGGTGGAGGCCGTCCTGGTGGCGGTGGTCGTCGCCGGCCCGCGGCCCACGCTGCTGCTCCCCGCCGCAGTGCTCGCCGTCTTCGGGGTCGTGCTCGCTCGGGCGATCCGCCGGGGCGCCGCGGGCCAGGCCTGCGGCTGCTTCGGTGCCCGGTCGACGATCTCCTGGCTCGCCGTCGCGCGCAACGGCGCGCTGGCCGCGCTCCTGGCGACGGCGGCGCTCGTCCCGGGCGGCCGCCCCGACGCCGACGTCGTCCAGTGGATCGTGATCGCGATCCTGGTGCTGCTGGTCGCCGCGCTGGCAATCGCACTGCTCGCCCTCGCCCGCGAGGTCGGCGCGCTGCGGATCGCGGTCGGCTCCACCGGCGTCGCGCTCGAGCTCGAGCACGAGGGCCCGCCGGTCGGCTCCCGCCACGACGTCACCGATTGGGTGCAGGACGGCCACGCCGGGCTGGCCGTCGCCGTCTTCGTCTCTGCCGGCTGTGCGATGTGCCAGGGCCTCGGCCCCGCCGTCGCCTACCTCGCGCAGGACCCGTGGCTGCAGGTGGCCACCTTCGACGAGGAGGAGCACCAGCCGCAGTGGCTCGCGTTCGCCGTCCCGGGAAGTCCGTACGCCGTCGTGCTGGAGGCCGACGGCACCGTCGTCGCCAAGGGCACGTTCAACGGGCTGCCGCAGCTCGAGGGCCTGGTCGCGAGCGGCGCCCGCCGCCGCAGCGAGGTGCTCGTCGATGCGTGACCCGAAGCGCAGCAGCGGCCTGGAGCGTCTCGCTGAGGACACATCGCGGCGCGGGTTCCTGGCCCGGGTGAGCGGTGTGCTGATGAGCGCCGCCGGCGCGCAGGCAGCCGTGGGCGTGGTCACCGCGGACGCGGCCGCCACCTATACGAACTTCTGCGGCCACACCTACACCACCGGCAACTGCCCGCACCCGACCGGCCTGCCGCGGATCGACCGGCAGGGGATGCCGCTGCGGGCGAAGGACGGCCACCGGGTGGACGACCTCGGCCGGCCGGTCGACACCAAGGGCCGGCCGCTGACCCCAGCGGGCCGCCTGCTGCGCGATGCCGACGGCGAGCCGCTGGCCCCTGCGCCGCGGACGCAGGTCTGCGCGGCGGTGGCGCAGCGTTACGGCATCAGGACCTACAACGACGGCGCCTGGTACCGCTGCTGCGGCGGACAGGTCCGCAAGCTCGTCGACTGCTGCTCGCCGCACCCGAAGCGCATCAACGGCGACGCCGGGCTCGGGGGCTACTGCTACAAGGGCCGCAAGGTCTTCTGCGTGCAGTACCGCGACACGAACGTGCCGTGCTGATCAGCGGCGTCTGCCTGGTCCTCACCGCGGCGCTCGCGGGCCTGACCGGGACCTGGTCGCCGTGCGGCCTGTCCAGCGTCGACACCCTCGGCACCAGCCTGGGCCGTGAGTCCCGGCGGGGCCGGACCGTCGCCGCCGTGCTCGCCTTCACCGTCGCGGCGGTCGCCGGCGGCGCGCTGACGTTCGGCGCGGCGGCCGCGGTGGGCGGGGCGGCCGGCCTGGGGGACGTCACGTGGGCAGCGCTGCTGGCTGCCGCCATCGCGCTCGGCGCCGGCATCGGCGACCTGCGCTTCCTGCCGATCGTGCCGCAGATCCGCCGGCAGGTCCCTGAGGCGGTCCGGTGGCAGCTGCCCCTGCCCGTCACCGCGGCGTTCTACGGCGGGCTGCTCGGGCTCGGCTTCACCACGTACCTCTTCACCTACGCGATGTGGGCGCTGCTGGCGGCCGCCCTGCTGCTGGGCAGCCCGCTGCTCGGCGTCGTCCTCGGCGCCACCTTCGGCCTCGGCCGCGCGCTGCCGGTCGTCGTCCTGGCCTGCCGCTTCACCGCGCCGACCACGCAGCAGTTCATCGAGGACATGGAGCGCGGCCCGGCGCTGATCGGCCTGCGCCGCATCGACGGCGCGGCGCTGCTGCTGTGCGCGCTGGTGGTGGCGCCGGTCGCGATCGCGGGGGCGGCGACCCGCACCTCCGTCCGGTCCGGGGCCGCCGACCCGAGCGTCGCGCCCGGCCTGCTCGCCTACCAGGATCCGGCCGGCGGGGCCGTGCTTGCGCGCGCCGGCCTACCGCCGGTGACCCTGCCCGGGACGGATCCGGCGGTCGCCGAGGGCGGGACCGTCGCCTGGCGCAGCGGCGACACCGTCACGGTCGCCGACGGGGCGACGCTCACCCCGGCCGCGACGTTCGCCATCCCCGGCGTCCGCGAGCTGGCCCTGACACCCGACCGCCTCGTCTACCGGCGGACCGAGGCGGACGGGCGGCAGGTCGTCGGGGCGCAGGACCTGAGCGGCGGCGCCGCGCCCAGCGTCCTGTTCCGCAGCCGGGACGCGATCGGGCGCCCGTCGGTCGCGGGGACGACCGTCGCCTTCGCGGTCGCCGGCCGCCGCGGCAGCCGCATCGTCGCGGTGGACCTGCTCACCCGCCAGGCGCGGACGGTCCGCCGCGCGGGGCTCGGGACGCAGATCAGCCAGGCCGCCGTGCACGGTCGCCGGCTGGCCTACGTGAGCACGAACCGCTGCGGGCAGGAGCTGCGGTTCGGGACGACCGCCCGGCCGGCCGCCCAGGACCGCGCGCTCCTGCGGCTGCGCCCGGTGGGCAGCCGGGACAGCGGCTTCCAGCGCGGCTATCCCGACGCCTACAACGCGGCCAGCAAGTGCCCGCACCGCCCGACCAGCCGGCGGGCGGGGGTCCTGTCGACCGTGGCCCTGAGCGGCACGCGCGCCTACGTGACCCGACTGCCCCCGACGGGCACGGGCGCGCCGGCGCTGCTGCAAGTCCACTTCACCGGCTGACCGGGGGCCGCCCCGCCCGGCCCGGCCCCCAGCACGCGGAGACCATTTTTCATCAACCTGTCCGATGCTGGACGGCTTTCGGCGCCTTCGGGGCAGTCGACCGGCTAGCGTCGACGAGGTGGACGACCATCGCTACGACGAGGACGAGGGGCTGACGACGCGCCACCCGTCCGAGCACGCCGCCGGCCTGCCCGCCGTCGTCTCCGCGCTACGGCACGGCGTCCGCGAGATGGGCGTCCGCCGCACGGTCAAGACGCTGCGCATGATCAACCAGGACACGGGCTTCGACTGCATGGGCTGCGCGTGGCCCGACCCGGCCAAGCGTCACCACGCGGAGTTCTGCGAGAACGGCGCGAAGGCCGTCGCGGAGGAGGCGACGCTGCTGCGCGCCGGCCCTGACCTCTTCGCCCAGTACAGCGTGGCCGAGCTCGCCGCGCAGTCGGACTTCTGGCTCGGCAAGCGCGGCCGCCTGACGCATCCGCTCTACCTCGCCCCGGGCGCCACGCACTACGCGCCGATCTCCTGGGACGGCGCGTTCGACCTCATCGCCGGCGAGCTGCAGGCCCTCGACAGCCCCGATGAGGCCGCCTTCTACACGAGTGGCCGCACCTCCAACGAGGCGGCGTTCGTCTACCAGGCGTTCGTCCGCGCGCTCGGGACCAACAACCTGCCGGACTGCTCGAACATGTGCCACGAGTCCAGTGGCGTCGCGCTGGAGCAGTCGATCGGGATCGGCAAGGGCAGCGTCTCGCTCGAGGACATCGAGGCTGCCGACCTGCTGATCGTGGTCGGCCAGAACCCGGGGACGAACCACCCCCGGATGCTCTCCTCGCTGGAGGCCGCGAAGGGCCGGGGCGCCAAGGTCGTCGCCGTCAACCCCCTGCGCGAGGCGGGGCTGACGCGGTTCGACAACCCGCAGAAGGTGCGCGGGATGGTGGGGGCGGGGACGAAGCTCGCCGACCTGCACCTGCCGATCCGCGTCAACGGGGACCTCGCGCTGTTCTCGGCGGTGAACGCGCGGCTGCTCGAGCGGGACGCCGTGGACCACGAGTTCCTCAGCGCCAGCTGCGACGGGCTGACCGCCGTCCGCGCGGCCCACGCGGACCTCGACGAGGCCGCGGTCCTGGCCGCGACCGGGCTCAGCCGTGCGGCGATCGACGAGCTCACCGAGCTCGTCGTCGCCTCCGAGCGCACCGTCATCTGCTGGGCGATGGGCCTCACGCAGCACCGCAACTCGGTGGCCACCATCCGCGAGGTCGTCAACCTGCTGCTGTTGCGCGGCATGATCGGCAAGCCGGGGGCGGGGCTGTGCCCGGTCCGCGGGCATTCCAACGTCCAGGGCGACCGCTCGATGGGCATCTACGAGAAGCCGCCCGCGGCGTTCCTGGACCGGATGCAGGCGGCGCTCGGCTACGACCTGCCGCGCGAGCACGGGGTCGACGTCGTCGGGGCGATCCGCGCGATGCGCGACGGCAAGGTCAAGGTCTTCCTCGGGATGGGCGGCAACTTCCTCTCCGCCGCGCCCGACACGGCCGCGACCGCGGCCGCCCTGGGCTCCTGCCGGCTGACGGTCCACGTCGCCACCAAGCCGAACCGCTCGCACGTGACCCCGGGCCGGGCCGCGCTGCTGCTGCCCACGCTCGGGCGGACCGAGCGCGACGTGCAGGCCGGCGGCGAGCAGGTGGTCACCGTCGAGGACTCGATGAGCGCGGTGCACGCCTCGCGCGGCGCCCTGCCGCCGGCCTCGGACGAGCTGCTGAGCGAGGTCGCGATCGTCTGCCGCCTCGCGGACCGGGTCGTCGGCGACCGCGGCAACGTGCGCTGGCTGGAGCTCGCGGCCGACTACGACCGCATCCGCGACCTGATCGCCGAGGCGATCGCCGGGTTCGAGGACTTCAACGCGCGTCGCGACGCCGGCTTCGTCCTGCCGCACCCGCCGCGCGACTCGCGCAGCTTCGCCACCCCGAACGGCCGCGCGCAGCTGACGGTCAACCCGCTCGAGGTGCTGCACGTCCCGGCGGGCCGGCTCGTCCTGCAGACGCTGCGCTCGCACGACCAGTACAACACGACCATCTACGGGCTGAACGACCGTTACCGCGGCGTGAAGGCCGGGCGCCGCGTCGTGCTCGTCAACGCCGCGGACCTCGCCGCCCAGGGCCTACGGGACGGCGACACCGTCGACCTCGTCGGCGAACCCGACCCCGACGGGACCGTCCGCCGCGCCGAGCACTTCCGCGCGATCGCCTACGACACGCCGCTCGGGTGCGCGGCCGCGTACTACCCGGAGACGAACACGCTCGTCCCCCTCGACAGCGTCGCCCTCGAGTCGGGCACGCCGACGTCGAAGTCGGTCATCGTCCGGTTGGAGCCGGCGAGCTGACCCCGGCCCGTCGCAGGCACCACCGTGCCCGCCGGCTGGCCGGCGCGGCGCTGCTCGCCCTCGTCGTCGCCGCGGCGACGTTCACCGGCGGGATGCTCGCCGTCTGGTCCTACTCGGCCGATCGCGAGCTTTCCGCCGGGACGATCTCGCTGTCGGTCAGCCCGTTCCACGAGGGGGCGCTCGACGTCTACGTGCCGCTGGTGGACTGGGGCGTGCGGTTCGGCGGCGTGTCCGCGCCGGCCCGGCTCAAGGTCGAGCTGAAGTCCGTCGACCGCGAGGTCGCTGCCGACGTCGCCAGCGGCGGGCTGGACGCCACGCGGCAGGTCCGCGGGGAGGCCCGGGACGCGGTGGCGTCCTACCTGCTCGTGCTCGCGCTGCTGACCGCGGCGGGCGCGCTCGGCGCCGGCCTGCTCGTCCTCGCCGCGCTGCGGCCGGCCCGCCGCCGGGCGCGGGTGCTCGGCGCGGGGGTGGTGGTCGGCGCCATCGGCTGGGTCGCGGTGATCGGCCTGCTCCTGGCCCCGCGTGGCGAGCTGCCGGACCAGCGCTACTACGCGCGCGGCACCGACATCCCCGTGGCGCTGCGGGCGCTCGAGTCCGCCGCCCGGTCGCCGGACGTGCTCAGCGAAGAGCTCGATGCGCAGCTGCTCGGCCTGGCCCGGCTCGTCACCGCCCCGGGCGGCCGCGTCGCGCTGAGCGGGCTGCCGCGGCTGACGGTCGCCTCCGACCTGCACAACAACGTCCTGGCGATCCCGGCGCTGCGGCGGGCGGCGGCAGGCGGCCCGGTGATCTTCGCCGGCGACCTGTCCGACAGCGGGACGCCGCTCGAGACCCGCGTCACCCGGTCGGTCGTCCGCACCGGCCGCCCGTTCGTGATGCTCGGCGGCAACCACGACTCGGACGCGTCGCTGCGGGCGCTGGCCCGGGCCGGCGCCGTGGTCCTGGGCCGGGAGGGCCGGCTGCGCGCGGACGGGCGCCGCGGCCCGGTCGTCAATCGCGTCGGCGGCCTGCGCGTCGCCGGGTACGAGAGCCCCAACCTGCGGCGGGCGGCAAGTGGCTACGACGATCGCGGAGCTGCTGTCACCGCTGGTCAGCAGGCGGCGTTCAAGGCCTGGCTCGATCCGCTGGTCGGCCGGATCGACGTGGTGGTCGTCCACGAGCCGGCCCTCGCCGCGCCGGCGCTCGCCGGCCTGCGCGCCGACCCACCGGCGGCGCCGCTGCTCGTGATCGAGGGGCACACCCACCGGCAGGCGATCGACTCCCGCTCGTCGATCACCCTCGTCAACGGCGGGACGGTCGGCGGCGGCGGGACCGGCAACCTCGCCGACGACCTGCCGATCGGCCTCGCCGTCGTCACCTACGACACACGCCCGTTCGCCCCGCTCGCGGCCGACCTGGTCACCGTCGCGCCGGGCGACGGCGGTGGCTCGGCGCGTCGGGTCCGCCTCGACGAGGGCTCCGCGCGCACGGGCGATCCCGACGCGCAGTCGCCGGAGGAGGACCCCGCCCGGGCCGACCCGGTCCGCGACGCCGGGGGCCGGATCCTGTCCGCGCCGCCGAACCGCCGCACCGACTGACCCGCGCCGCGCCGCGTCCCTGCCGGTGCCGGGGCGGGTGCCGGCGGTGCGCATAGCCTTCGCCGGACGTGAAGTTCTTCTTAAGTCCGGTCGGTGCATGGCAACGACGGGGCCCGTCATGCGTTCAAGCCCATATGCCGTCCCCCTTCAGGCCCGCCGTCCTCACGCTCACCGGCAGCGCCGCGCTGGCCATCGGCGGTGCTGCGGCACTGCCCCAGGCCGCGGCGGCCGCCGCCACACCGCGCGTGGTCGGCGGGTCCGCGGCTCCAACGCCCTCGTGGCTCGCGCAGGTCTGGGTCTCCGACGGGCTCGGGGGCAGCTCCATCTGCGGTGGCCAGCTCGTCAGCAGCCGGTGGATCCTGACGGCCGCGCACTGCGTCCGGGCGGAGCTCGGCGGTGGCCAGGTAGCGCCGTCGGCCGTCCGCGTGCGGATCGGCGAGCCCGTGCTGAGCGAGCCGAACAGCGGAAGCCCCGGCACCGGCATCGACCAGGTCCGCATCAACCCGGCGAACTCCAGCGGGTCCACGAACGGCGACGCCGCGCTGCTGCACCTGGCCGCGCCCGCGACCCAGACCCCGGTCGCGGTCGGCGGGGCGGGCAGCGCCCCGGTGGGCGTCCCTGCCGTCACCCTCGGCTGGGGCGTCACCCAGACGGGCCGCGTCAGCGCGACACTCCAGCAGGTCGGGCAGACCGTCGTCGACGCCGGCCGCTGCGCGTTCTACGGCGGCGACTTCCTCGCCGACAGCATGATCTGCGCCGGCGGCGTGCCGGGGCAGGACTCCTGCAACGGCGACTCCGGCGGCCCGCTCGCCGTCGACGCCACCGGCCCCGCCGCCACCGTGATCGGGACGGTCGACTTCGGCTCGGATGCCTGCGGGGACGGGTCGCCCGCGGTCTACCAGCGCCTGACCGAGGGCGCCACCGCCGCGTGGCTGCGCAGCGTGCTGGTCCGGCCCGCGATCAGCGCCGGGACGACCACCCCCGTGGCCGGGACGTCGCTGCCGCTCACGGCCGCCACCGGCTGGGGCGACGCCACGTTCAACTGGGACCTCGACAACGACGGCGCGTTCGACGACGCCACCGGCGCGGCGGTCAGGACGGTCGTCCCGCGCGCGGCGCAGACCGTGTCCGTCCGCGCCTCCAGCGTGGCGGAGGGCGACAGCGCCGTCGAGCGGCTCGCCATCACCCCGGTCGACCCGGCGCTCGCGATCACGGCACCGGACGCCGCCACCGAGGGCCGGGTCGTCGCCCTCACCGCCACCAGCCGTGCCGCTGCCGGCACGCTCACCGCCAAGGGCAGCGGGGGGACAGGCACGAAGTCGGCGTCCGTCGCGGCCGGCGGCACGGCGACGCTGCGCTTTCGCGTCGCCCAGAACTCGACGTGGCAGGCGCCGCGGACCGTCGTCTTCACGCTCACCACGACCGGCGGGCTGCAGCCGTCCGCGCGGCAGGTCCGCGTCCGCGTCGCCGACGACGACACGCCGCGGCTGACCGCGGTCAAGACGTGGGCCACGCGCGCCGGGGGCATCGTTACAGCCCGAGTCCCCGGCCGTGGGAGGCTCCGCGCGTACGCGGTGCGCAACGGGCGGACGCTGACCTCGCGCACGGTGACGGTCAAGAAGGTCGGCGCGGTGACGGTGCGCCTGGCGCTGTCGCCGGGGCAGCGCCGGCAGCGCCCGCAGATCCGGCTGACGTGGACGTCGTCCGAGGTCCCGGGGACCACTGCGACCGCGTCACGCCGCCTGCCGTGAGCGTCGCGCGGCCACGCGCCAACTGACCCGCCGCGGCCGGAGGGGCGTCCGGCGGCGAGTTCGGCGTGGCCCGCGCCGAGTACGGTGTCGACGATGGGGGCCGATGCGCTACTCCGGCAGGCGTTCGCCGCTTTTAACGAGCGGGACGCCGAGGCGTTCGTGGCCACCATGCACCCCGACATCGTCTTCGTCCCGCTGCTGACGGCGACCCGTGCGGAGCCCTACCGCGGGCGCGAGGGCATGCGGACGTACCTGGAGGACGCCTACCGCTGGGCGGCGGGCGAGGTCGTGGTCAACCAGGTGCAGGACCTGGGCGACGTCGCCGTCCTGCACGCCCGGATCGACGTGGCGAACGACACGGGCCGGGTGAGCCTCGACGCGGTCTACGTCGCCCGGCTGCGGGACGGCCTGATCGCCGACCTGGCGACGCTGGCCGACCTCAGCCCCGCCCGCCACAGCCTGGGGATCGACCCATCCCGGAGCATCGCGGACCTCGTGCTCGACCTCGAGGCGGTGCCGGCGAACGTCCGCGTCGCGCGCCGGGCGGCCGGTGCGTTCGCGGCGACCGTCGGCTACCCGGACGTGCCCGCCGTCGAGCTGGCGATCACCGAGGCGGTGACGAATGTCGTCCTCCACGCCTACATCGAGGAGCCCGCGGCCGGCACGCTGCGGCTGATGGGGCGGCTGGACGACGGCGACGTGGTCTTCACCATCGAGGACGACGGGCGGGGCCTGCTGCCGCGCCCGGACTCGCCGGGGCTCGGCATGGGGCTCGCCCTCATGCAGACGCAGGCGGCGGAGATCGCGTTCGTCGGCCCGCCACAGCGTGCCCGCGGGTGCGAGGTGCGCCTGCGGTTCAGCCGCGCCGCCTGAGGCGCCCGCCCCCCGCCGTCCGCGCCCGCCACCCGCGCTGGCCGGCCGTCGACTCGAGGGATACCCCACTTCAGCCCGATGGGTGGTGGATGCGGCGGTCGGCCCCCGGTAACGTCGCGCACCATGGGGGACATGATCGGAAGAGTCGGCCGACGCGGGGCTGCGGCCCTGCTTCCGGCGCTCATCGCCGGCCTCGCGTCGCCGCTGGGCACCGCGGGCGCCGCGGTCCCCACCTACAAGGACCCGCCGACGATCGTCGCGCCGACCCGCGCCCCCCAGCAGCAGCCACCGCCGACCCCGCCGGCCGTCCCGCTGTCGACGGGCGGCGTCTTCCCGGACACGCTCATCGACGAGGCCGGGACCGCCCACATCATCTGGACCGAGGGCCGCGGCGCGGACGCCGACGCCACGGTCTACTGCCGCCTGAAGCGCGGCACGTCCAGTTGCGACGGCGCCCCCGTCCAGCTGCTCTGGAACAAGGAGTACGGCCCCGGCGACGGGCCCGAGCTGAACATCGACGACCTCGGCCCGAAGATCATCCGCATCGGGGACCAGCTCGTGGTCCTCAGCCACCGCTACCCCACCGGGAGCACGAAGCCGGACGGGACGACCAGCAGCGACACCGTCGTCGCCTGGGTCAGCAGCGACGGCGGGCAGACCTGGAGCGACCCGTCGATCGTCGGCCGCTACCAGCTCGGCGAGCTCGGGCTGATCGGGACGGGGGACGGCGTCAGCATCCTGAACTTCGGGAACGACCCGCTGTGCCCAGGCACCTGCGTCGAGGACCTGCGGTCGGGCGAGTACAGCGGCGCCGGCGGCAACCTCGAGACCGGCCCGGGGCAGGGCTACCACGCGACGATGGCCGTGACGAAGGGCATCCCGACGGTCGCGTTCGCCGACCTCCAGAACCAGATCTTCCTGCGCCGCTGGAACGGCGCCGGCTCGGCGGCGGACCCGGCGAACTGGTCGGTCTCGGCTGCCGTCCCGGGTGACGAGCCGTCGCTCGCGGGCGGTCCGGCGGGCGTCTACATGCTGAGCAAGGCGCCGTCCGCCCCGGCCGGGCAACGCCCACCGCTCGTGATCCGGCCGGTGGTGGACGCGGCCGGCGGCCTGGCGGCCGGCGCGGCGACGACGGTGAGCACCTCGGACGACGTGAAGTACGGACGCCTCGCCCAGGATGACCAGGGGCGGCTGCTCGCCAGCTGGCAGCAGAAGGAGGGGGCGAAGCCGGGCGTGCGGCTGCGCGTCTCCGACACGACCGCGCCGCCGGCGTCGGGCGCGCGCGCCGCGCTGCGCCAGAAGCAGCCGGCGGCCCTGCCGGTCGGCAGTGACGTCGTCCCCGCGGGCATCTTCGGGCCCGCCCAGACGCTGCTCGCGGGCCGCGACGCGGGTCAGATCGCGCTCGCCGCAGCGCGGGACGGCGGGGGCTTCGCCGTGATGAACCGCACCGGCGGGGTCAACCAGGTGGGGGAGATCGTCGCGACGGGCTTCGGGACGAGCGTCCCGACGGGCCTGCCCGGCATCGCGGACATCCCGGGCGGCGGGACGCCTACCGGCAAGTCGTGCGAGACGATCGACTTCGGCAGCTTCGACATCAAGGGCCTGACGTGCCTCTACCACGGCACAGGGGCGGACGCGAAGAAGGTCAGCACGCGCGGCGAGGTCGACCTCTTCGGCCTCAAGTTCATCCCGGACGTCGGCTCGACGCTGATCATCGACCCCACGAAGCTGCGGATCGACGTCGTCGGCCAGGTCAAGGTCCTGGTCCGCGCGCCCGTCATCGGCGACGTCGTACTGTGGCACGGGAAGCTCAACGTCGACCTGTCAGCCGCGCGCCCGGGGTCCGTCCTGTTCGACTTCCCGATCGGGGAGTACGCGGCGAACATCCTCGGCTTCTCCCCGGCGGCGAACATCAAGGTGCGCCTCGAAAAGGACGGCGTCCACATCCCGATGTCGCTGAAGCTGCCGCCCGCGTTCTTCGGGGCGTCCGCGTCGACCGAGTTCGTCGCCGACCGCGCCACCGGCCTGCGCCTGACGTCGCTGCGCCTGAAGCTCGGGCCGGTGCCGCTCGGCGCGGCCACGCTCGAGAACTTCGACCTGTCCTACAACCCGGCGCAGGAGCTGTGGAAGGGCGACGGGGCCCTGTCCATCGCCGGCGCCGGCCGGATCGCCGCGAACACCGAGTTCAAGGCAGGCCAGTTCAACGGGGCGACCATCAAGTTCGACCCGGACCCGCCCATCCTCATCGGGCCGTTCGTCTACCTGCTGCGCGCCGGCGGCGGCTTCACGGTCGACCCGCTGCACATCGAGGTCGAGGGCTCGGTCGGCGGCGGCGCGGCGATCGCCGGCAAGTCGCCGGTCCGCGTCGACGGCAAGCTCACGGCCGACTTCCCGCGCGACGGGCCGGGGAAGTTCGCGATCAACGGCAGCGTGAAGCTGCTCGACTTCGAGATCGCGACCGGCCGCCTGCGATACCAGACCGACGGCTACGCGGACTTCCTGGTGGAGACCCGCCAGGACTTCGCGGTCCTGACCCTGAACGGCATGTTCGACGGCTTCGTCGACGGGACGACCGGGGACGCGGCCGCGAGCTTCAACGGGCAGGCGTGCATCAACTTCGGTGTCGGCTGCCTGGTCGGGGCGGGCCTGTCCGGGGCCGTCTCCTCCAAGGGCCTGGCGATCTGCGGCAACGCCTCGCTCGGCGACCTCGGGGACACGATCCCGAAGGGCCCGGACGGACAGCCGATCGTGCCGCCGAACGCCACGAAGGGCGGCGGGATCAGCATGGGCGTGCAGTTCACCCTCGAGGGACTGAAGGACGCGGTGTCGACGCTGGCGGCGACGCCGCCGATCGCCGTCCCGTTCGTGGGGGCCGGGATCGTCCTCGCCCACACGCACATCCCGTGTCACACCGGCGACTTCCGCGTCCCGCCGCCACGGCCCCGCCAGGTGGGCGCCGGCGTGGACCTGAACGTCAACGTCGCCGGGGGCCTGCCGAGCCAGACGATCCTCGTCACCGGCGAGGAGGGGCTACCGGCGGTCGACCTCGTCAGCGGCGGCACCACGCTCACCGGCGCCACGGCGGAGCAGCGCGGCGTGCAGACGCCCGCCGGCACGTCGATCGCGATCCCCAACGCGAACGCGGTCCTGTTCGTCCTGAGCGCTCCGAAGGCCGGGACCTGGACCGTCACGCCGCGCGCCGGGTCGCCGGCCGTGAAGAGCATCCAGCTGTCGGACGGGTACCGCGTGGCGCGGCCGACCGGCGTGGTCCGCAAGGCGGGACGGCTGCGGTCGCTGGCCTACAGGGTCGCCGACCTGGCCGCGGGTCAGCAGGTGCGGTTCGTCGAGACGGGGACGTTCGGCACCCGCATCCTGGGCTCGGCCACCCGTCCGGCGGGCACGCTGCGGCTGCCTGCCGGCGCGCTGCCCGGCGGCCCGCGGACGATCACCGCGGAGATCATGAAGGACGGCCTCACGACCGACCGCAAGGTCGTCGCACGCTACGTCGCGCCCCGGCCGCCCGGTCCGGCGGCGGTCAGCGGACTGGCGGTCATCCGCAAGGGCACGACGCTGACCGTGACCTGGCGCCGGGCGTCGCTGGGGGCCGCGCGCCAGCTGGTCAAGCTCACGGGGGCCAAGGGCACGCGGCTGCTGTCGCTGGTCGGCCCGACCACGCGGGTCGCGCGCTTCAGCGGGGTGCGCGCCGACGAGCGGGTGACCGTCGAGGTCGCCGGGGTGACGCGGACCAACGTCCGCGGCACCGTCCAGCGGAAGGTGTCCGCGGGGGCACGCATCAAGCGCTGACGCGCCCCGACCGCCGCCCGTGTGCGATCGGCCACACACGGGCGGCGGCCGGGTCGCCACGCTGGCGGGATGCCTGACGTCGATGTCGCCATCGCGCTGCCGTACGCGCCCGCGCCGGTGTTCGCCGCGCTGACCGACCCGGAGCGCCTGCCCCTGTGGCACCCGACCCACGAGTCGTGGCCCGCCGGCCCGCCGGAGGATCTCGCCGTCGGCCGCGAGTTCGTCCAGCGCACCCGGTTCATGGGGCGCAGCAACGACGTGGCGTGGACCGTGACGGCCCACGAGGCCCCCGCGATGCTCGCGCTCGAGGGGGACGCGGGCCTCGGCGTGAAGCTCGTCTCCACCTACCGGCTGCACCCCGTCGCGGACGGCACGTCGCTGCAGGTGCACGCGCGGGTGAGCGGTGCCCCGCGCGCGATGCAGGTGGCCATGCGCCGCAAGGCCCGCGGCCTGGCTGCCGACACGGGCGCCGGCCTGAGCGCGCTGCTCGCCGCCGACGAGCCCGGGGCACCGGCGCCCGGTCTGCGGCCTTCCGCTCGGCCGCGGCCGACGGTCGCCGGTGCGCGTCCGGGCTGGCAGCGCGCGCTCGGCCTCGCGTCGCAGCTGGTGGACGTCGCCATCGCGCCTGCCGTCCGCCGCGTCGGCCGGCCGCCCCGCCGGCTGGCCCACGACGTGTCGGCGGTCGCGAGCGCGGGTGCCCGGGGTGCCCGTCCGGCGCGGGTCTGGCGGACGGTCCGCCGCGCGGCCGCGGCCCTCCGCGCACACTGACGCCGGCCGCCGGCGCTGCCAAGCCGGGCGCGGCCTTAGTAGGGTCCGCGCGGCCATGGAGAAGCCGTTCATCACCGCCGTGACCTACACGGTCGAGGAAGCCCGCTTCACGCTCGCGGACGTGCCGCACGACCCCGGGGTCGTCGGCCGCATCATGGGCGTCCTGGCCGAGCACGAGGTCAACCTCGACATGATCGTGCAGAACCAGCCGACCTCGGCCGCCGAGCGCGCCCAGGTGTCGGTGTCCGTCCCGCGCTCGCAGCTCCCGGCCGCGCGCGCGGCAGTCGCCAAGCTCGAGACCGAGATGGGCCTGCAGGCCCGGGTGGACGAGGACATGGGCAAGGTCTCGATCGTGGGGGCGGGGTTGCGGTCCCATCCCGAGGTCGCCGCGAAGGTGTTCTCGACGCTCGGGACCGCCGGCATCAACATCGCGATGATCTCGACCTCGCCGATCGTGATCTCCTGCGTGATCCCGGTCGACCAGGTCGAGGCCGCCGTGAGCGCCCTGCGCCTGGCCTTCGAGCTCACCGACGGGGACTCGATCCGGCAGGAACGCCCCTTCGGCGACGACGTCTGAGCGGGGGCGCGGGGCTGGCGCTCTGCGCTGGAATGGGCTGTTGCGGTCGGTGGCGCTGACGCCGCGGGCTTGGTGGTCGGGGGGTCGGTGGCGCTGACGCCGAGGACCGGCGTGGTCGTGGCGGCTTTGGGCACTGCGGGCTGTTGACGGCGGGGGGCGCTGGAGGCTGCGGTGTCTCGGTGCGGGGCGTGGGGCAGGCGGCCGGCCTCGCGGGGCCGGTGGTGGATCGCACGGCTCCCAGCCCTACGGACCGCCATTCACCGCGATGCGGCGGGGAGTGGTGGATCGCACGACTCTCGGCCGGGTGGAATGCCATCGGCGGCGGCCCGCCACGCCCGGAGGATTCGGGGGGTCAGTCCCGCGGGAGCCTCCACGCAGCGCGCCCGGGCTGGACGCTCGGAGGATTCGGGGGGTCAGGCCCGCCGGACCCTCCGCGCGTCGATCGCCCGCCACCCCCGCACCACACCCCCACTTCACGCCGGAGCCACGATGCTCCATCGCGTCAGAGGAAGGTCCTGCCCTCACCGCGGTAGGTCGGGACCTCGTCGACGATGCGGTCGCCGGCCAGCAGGTACAGCCGGTCGAAGCGCTCGCACAGCTCTCCGGCCTTGCAGTGCCGGAAGTACACGCTGTCGCCGATGCGCAGCGCGTCCGCCGTCCGCCCGTGCAGCGGCGTCTGCACCTCGCCCGCGCCCTCCTGCGGGTCCAGCGCCAGGCCCGGCGGCAGATAGGGCCGCGGCGCGCGGTCCGCGGCGGCGACGCCGGACGCGAGGTAGCCGCCGCCGAGCGCAGTCACCACACCCGGCCCGGGCCGGCGGACCACGGGCAGCGCGAACATCGCCGCCGGCTCCAGCGCGAAAGCGGCGTAGTTGTCGAACAGGTGCGGGGCGTAGAAGCCCGAGCCGGCCGTCGCCTCGGTGATCGCGGACTCCGCCGCCACGCGCTCGAGGTCGCCCGTGCCGCCGGCGTTGACGAACTCGAGGTCGGCGACCGCACCGACCGCCGCGATCGCCGCTGCCCGCCGCGCCCGCAGCTCGCGATACGACGCCCCCTGCATCCGCGCGATGGCCCGGCTCTTCAGCGGACTGCCGGGGATCCGGTCCCCGACGCCCGCGATGTGCCCCTCGTAGGACATGAGCCCGACGAGCGTCACTCCGGGCCTGGCAGCGATCTCGCGGGCCAGGGCGACGGCCTGCTCCGGGGTCCGGACGGGCGTGCGCTTGGCGCCGATCCGCACGCGGCCGCCGCCGAGCCAGTAGGCCGCGTCGAAGTCCAGGCAGAGCCGCAGCGGCGCCTGAACAGGGCCGACCGCGGCTGCGATCAGGTCGAGGTGCTCGACGCAGTCGACCATCAGCACCGGCGCGCCCGCCGGGTCCGCTGCCGTCAGCCGCGCCAGGTCGCGCAGCGCGCCGCGGTCGGCCGAGGGGTAGGCGACGACGAGGTCCCGCAGCCCCTGCTCCGCGAGCCACAACGCCTCGGGCAGGGTGAAGGTCAGCTGCCCGCGGAAGCCCACATCCCGTTCGAGGATCAGCGCGGCGACCGCCCGGCAGCGCAGCGACTTCGACGCCAGCCGGATCGGCTTGCCCGCGCTGCGGGCGAGCATCCGGTCCGCGTTGACCCACAGCGCGTCGAGGTCGACGAACGCGAACGGCGCGTCGAGGTCGGCGAATGCAGCGCCATAGCGGGCCAGGCGGGCGGGCGGGGCCAGGGTCATGCCGCGCCGCCGCCGTCCACCGGGCCGAGAACCCGCCGCACGTAGTCGTTGGTGAACACCCCGTCCGGATCGAGGCGGCGGCGGACCGCCTGGAAGCGGGCCCACTCGGGGTACCGCTCGCGGAGCGTCGCCGCCGACTGGTAATGGCGCTTGCCCCAGTGCGGCCGGCCGCCGTACTCGTCCATGATCGCCTCGACCCCGCGGAAGCACGACTCGTACTCCATCCCGGTGTACTGGTGCACCGCGATGTAGCAGGAGTCCCGCGCGTGGGCGGTCGACAGGAACGCGTCGTCGGCGGCGGCGAAGCGCACCTCGAAGGGGAACAGGATCGGCAGCCCCCGGCGCTCGATCAGGTCGAGGCTGCGCTCGAGCGCCTCGCGGGCGTGGGGGCGCGGGATGGCGTACTCCATCTCCGTGAACCGCACGGCGCGCGTCGTCGCGTAGACCTTGTAAGCGTGGTCCTGCACCCGGTGCTCGGCGAACGTACGCGCCATCAGCCGATTCAGCCGCGGGACCTGGCTGCGGAACCGGCGCCCGCTGCGGCACACGAGCTCGAGGGCGGCGTTCTCGACCAGGTCCTCCTGCACCCGACGGCGCCACACGGGGGTCGGGACGGGGGTCTCGGTGCTGCGCCGGGTCGACCGGGCGGCGGCGGTGCGCGTGTACGGGAACAGGAAGAACTCGAAGTGGTCATCGCCGTCGACGTGCGCGTCGAGTGCGTCGAGCGTGGCGTCGAGCGGCAGCGGCCGGTCGTGGCGGTGCAGCGTGTAGAGCGGCACGGTCTGCAGCGTCACCGTCGACGCGATCCCGAGCGCGCCGACCGAGACGCGCGCCGCGAGCAGCGCCTCCGGGTCCGACCGCCCGTCGACGTCGACCACGTCGCCGGACGCCAGGACCAGGCGCATCCCGACGACCCGCGTGGACAGGTTGCCGAACGCCGCTCCGGTGCCGTGCGTCGCGGTCGCGAGGGCGCCGGCCAGCGCCTGGGCGTCGATGTCGCCCTGGTTCTCGAGCGCGAGCCCGTGCCGGGCGAGCTGCTCCCCGAGCACGCGCAGCCGCACGCCGGCCTCGACGGTGACCAGGCCGGTCGCCGGGTCGGCGTCCAGCATCCGCTGCATGCCGCTGGTGTCGACCAGGACGCCGTCGGTGCAGGCGATGTCGGTGAACGAGTGGCCGGCGCCCGCCGCCCGGACCGGCAGGCCGTCGGCGGCCGCCCGTGCGACCACCTCCGCGAGCTCGTCCTCGCTGCCCGGCCGCACGATCCGCGCCGGGGCGCAGCGCTGATCGCCCGCCCAGTTCTTCCACCGCTCCGTCATCTCCTGGCCAAGCTTGCCAGCCGCCGCCCGCCCGCGCGCCCTGTGAAGGTTCCGTAGACCCGCGGGCGCCGATGGCTCCTCCGCGGTACAAACGACGGGATGCCGCCGCTGGTCTTCCTCCACGGGCTGGCGACCACGCAGGTCATCTGGTCGTGGCTGCTGCCGTTGCTGCCCCCGGGCCGTGAGGTCATCGCGCTCGACGTCCCGGGGTTCGGGACCAGCCCGGCGGCCGGTCCGGGGTTCGTGCTGGCGGACGTCGCCGACCGCCTCGCCGCGCAGATCGCCCTGCGGACGGACGGTCCCGTGGACCTCGTCGGCCATTCCATGGGCGGTGCGGTGGCGGTCACGCTGGCCGACCGCCACCCGCACCGGGTCGCGGCGCTGGTGCTCGCGGCGCCCGCGGGCTTCCGCGCGCTGCCGACGCTGCTCTGCCGCGGGGCGGCGCCGGTCGCTGCCGCCGGCATCCGCGTGCGCCGGGCCGCCGCACCGCTCGCCCACCACGCGGCCGCCCGGCGCCTGCTGCTCACCGGTGGCGTGGCCGATCCGGCGCGGATCAGCGCAGCCCAGGCACGGACCATGTTCGCCGCCTCGCGCGACGCCACCCGGACGGCCGCGGCGTTCGCGACGGTCGCCGGAGCGGACCTGCGCCCCGCACTCGGCCGCCTCGCCGCACCGCCGGGGCTGATCTGGGGCGCGGCCGACCGGGTCGTCCCGCCCACCGTGGCCGCGGCGATCGCGGCCGCGCGCCCCGGCGTCCGGCTGCAGACGATCCCCGCCACGGGACACATCGCGATGGTCGAGCGCCCCGACCGGTTCGCGCAGGCGCTCGCGGAGCTGCTGCCGTGCCCGTCGTGACGCTGGCCGGCGGCCGGCGCCTGTCCTACGCCCAGGCAGGCCCGGACGACGGGCGGCCCGTGCTCGTCCTGCACGGCGCCATCGGGTCGCCCCTGCGGCCGAGCCCCGAGCTTGCCGCCGCGATCCAGGCGCTCGGGCTGCGCTATCTGATGGTCAGCCGCCCGGGGTTCGGCGGGTCGGACCCGTCGCCCGGGCGATCGCTCGTCGGCTTCGCGCACGACCTGGCGGGGCTGGCGGAGGTGCTCGGCCTGGCGCGCGTCGCGGTCGTCGGGGTGTCCGCGGGCGGCCCCTACGCGATCGCCTGCGCGCACGCGATCCCGGACCGCGTGGCGGCGGTCGCCACCGTCAGCTCGCCCTCGCCCGCGTTCCGGCCGTGGGCGGCGCCCGGGACCGCGCCGGGCGCGCGGGTGGCGCTCGCCACGATCGCGGCCGCGCCGGGGGTCACGACGGCGGTCGGCAACGTGGCGGCCGGGCTGGTCCGCCGCCACCCGCGACTGCTGCTGCGAGCGATGACGCTGGGGGCGGACGCCGGTGACCGCGAGCTGCTCGACGACCCGCCGCGGGCGGTCGCCGCGGTCGATGGCTTCCTGGCCGCGACCGCCACGGGGGTGGGCGGCCTGATGGACGACTACGTGCTCTCGACCCGACCGTGGGGATTCGCGCTCGCGGACGTCCGCGCTGAGGTCCAGCTCTGGCACGGCACCGGTGATCGCCTCGTCCCGCCGGTGCACGCGGTGCACCTTGCCGCCGGCCTGCCGCGACACCGGCTGACGCTCGCGCCGGCGGACGGCCACTTCTTCTTCCGCCGGCGGCTGCTCGACATCCTCAGCCCGCTCGCGGCGGCGCTCGCCGGCCCGGGCCCAGGGCGGGACGCGACCGACCCCTGACCCTCGGACACCCCGTGGGGGTATTGCTAGCCTGGCCGGATGGCAGCGGCCGAGACCCCGGGGTACAGCGCGTCGAAGGACCAGCTCGGCAAGCGCCTGCGCCGGGTCGAGGGGCAGGTCCGCGGGATCCAGAAGATGGTCGAGGACGACCGCTACTGCATCGATGTCCTCACACAGATCAGTGCCGTGCAGGCCGCCCTGGACAAGGTGGCGCTGGGACTCATGGACGAACACGCCCGGCACTGCGTCCTGCACGCGCCCGAGGGCAAGCAGGAGGACCGCACCGACGAGTTGATGGCCGCGGTGGCACGACTGATGCGCCGCGGGTAGGGGCAAGCGGTCGAGTCCGTTTGCGCCAGGACCGCCCGGCGGGCTAGGTTCGGCTTCACGGTGCGCGATCCGGTCGATCTCACGGGGGGCGATCACGCCGCGGCGCTGCCGGGCGAGTTCACCGTGCTGGTGGCGGTCGTCGACGACACGGTCGCGATCTCCCTGCACGGGGAGCTCGACATCGCGACGGCGCCGCAGGCCCGCGAGGCCTTCGATGCTGCTCTCAGCGGGCCTGCGCCGGCGATCTTCGTCGATCTCGGTGCGCTCGCCTTCGTCGACTCCAGCGGCCTGCGGGAGCTGATCCGCCTGCACCAGCTCGCGCAGGCGCGGGCCAAGGTGGTCGCGATCTCGCCGGGTGGGCCGGCGACGCAACGGGCGTTCGAACTGTCGGGGCTCGACGACATCTTGCCGTTCGTCGACGCTGGACTGTAAGCAGTCTTACGCCAACTCCGGTCGGTTGACTGATCCAGGTGGGGGCCGGGCACGCAACCGTCTCACATGACACACATTGATCTCGATCAAATCGACACGTCAGGTGACCTCCGCCAGATGGCGGACGACGCCGGCGCTTACGACCCCGACGGCAGCACCCGTCGGAACCTGCTGCGCAACGCCAGCATCACCGGCGTCGGCATCTTCGGTGCCAGCGCGCTGCTGTCGCCGCTCGACGCGTTCGCTGCTGCGTCCAAGTCGCAGAAGGGTCAGTTCTCGACCCTCGCCAGCAAGAGCATCCGTCGCGGCAAGGTCAACGCCAACGACGTGAAGATCGGCAACTACGCCCTCACGCTCGAGTACCTCGAGGCCGCGTTCTACGCGATCGCCGACTCCAAGAAGTACGCGGATCCGGACATCGCGCAGGCCGCCAAGGTGCTGGCCGAGCACGAGCAGGCGCACGTCGACGCCCTCAAGAAGGTCCTCGGCTCCGCCGCGGTCAAGACGCCGAAGTTCAACATGGCGAACGTCGAGGCGCTGCTCGTCGACCAGGAGACGTTCATCAAGACGGCCGCGGCCATCGAGCCGGTCGGCACCGCCGCCTACGCCGGTGCGGGCCCGTACGTCCAGAACCTCGCGATCGTCAAGGCCGCGCTCTCGATCCACTCGGTCGAGGCGGAGCACGCCGCGTACACGGCGTCGATCCTGAAGTTCAAGGGCATCGAGCCGAACCGCAACCCGGTCCCGAACGCGTTCAACAAGGCGCGCTCGTTCCAGAGCGTCATCAAGGAAGTCAGCGGTCTGAAGCTGAACGACGGCCCGCTGCAGCCGTAGTCCGAAGTCCGGAGCTCCGCTGATGCTCCTGCGTTCACGGGCCGCCATCTGGCGGCCCGTGGTCGTTCTCCGGGCCGTCGCCACCGTCACGGTCGGCGCTGCCCTGGTCAGCACGACCCACGCCGGCGCGGCGTCGACCCCGACGGCCGCCGCCAAGGTCACGCTCAAGAACATCGCGTTCAAGCGCGCGGTGGTGACGATCAAGGTCGGACAGCGCGTGACATGGACCTGGCAGGACGGCCAGTTCGTGAGCCACAACATCCACTCGGTCGGCAAGCCCCGGTTCGCCGGTGCGCCCGCCAAGACCAAGGGGACCCACACCGTCCGGTTCACCAAGAAGGGGAACTACCGCTACACCTGCACGCTGCACCCCGGGATGGACGGCCGCGTCGTCGTCAAGTAGGTCCGCCGGAGTTCGCGACCGGCGCCGCGCCAACACCTGGTTGACACCCTGTCAAGACGGGGTAGGCGCTCGTTGCGGCCAACCGGCCGCACGGGTCCTGGGAGGGGTCACATGTCCAAGTTCCGCACGCTCGCCGCGGTCGCCGCGGCGTCGTCGGTCGGTGCGGCTGCCGGGTCTGCCGGGTCAGCGTCGGCGTCGGATGCCGACCGCATCCTCGCGACGCGTCCGCCGGTCCAGCTGCACCCGCTCGCCACCGCGACGCGGTCTGTCCTGGCCGACAACGTCATCAAGCTGCTGGCGCCGCAGTCGCGGCCGACCACGGGCGGCCCGTCGACCAACGGCGAGTTCGGACTGCCGTTCGCGGAGCCGACCGTCAACGGCCAGACGACCGCTGCGAAGTGCGTGAAGGCCGCGACGCCGAACGGCGGCGCGAAGGGGCCCGTCGCCCAGGTCTGCAAGCCCGCCGCCGGCACGCTCGTCAACCTCCCGAACGGGAAGGTCCTCTTCTGGGATGCGCTGGAGGGGACCGAGAACAACACCTTCTCGATCGTCGCCGAGGGCGGCGCGACGTTCACCAACGACAGCGCCCGGCTGCTGAGCGGAGCCGAGAGCGGCAAGCCCGTGTGGACCGAGCCGAAGCCGTTCGACGGCGGCGCCAACCCGGACGGCAACCCCGGACGCCCGCTCATCCCGGGGCTGCAGACCACGGAGAAGTACAACGACGGCGCGCTGTTCGGCAGCCACCAGGCCTTCCTGCCCGACGGGCGCCTGCTCGTCCAGGGCGGTACGGACTACTCCCTCGACCCCGGCATCGACGGCATCCCCTTCGGCGCGGTCGAGCTGACGGGCCTGAAGGCGACGCGCATCTACGACCCCAAGACGAACGCCTTCACGCAGACCGGCGACAGCGCCTACCGCCGCTGGTACCCGACGCTCGTCGAGACGGGCGACGGCAAGTACATCAACTTCAGCGGCGTCGGCAAGCTGCTGAAGCCGGTCTACCTCGACGAGCCGCAGGACTCGCTGACCAACGTCAAGCAGGTCGAGCAGTTCGATCCCGCTACGGAGAAGTGGAAGACGTTCCCGAAGACTGCGGACTTCGACCTGCCGCTGTACCCGCGCATGCACCTGCTGCCGAACGGCCGGATGTTCTACAACGCCGCCGGCCAGGCGTTCAACCCGTTCGGGCAGTCGGTGGGGGAGACGAACTGGAACGAGGTCGCGACGTTCGATCCGAAGACCGCGACCTGGAAGAAGCTCGCGCTCGCGAACACCAAGACGCTCGCGCCCGGGTTCCGCGGCTCGACCTCCAGCACGCTGCTACCGCTCAAGCCCGACGCCGACGGCTCCTACACCAAGGCCAGCTTCCTCACGGCCGGCGGCGTCCTGCTGCCGTCACCCGGGAGCTACTTCGCCACCGACCAGTCGTCGATCACCACGGTCGACACCGCGGGCGGCGGCGAGCGCGTGACCCAGCAGAAGACCGGGTCGCTGAACCAGGTCCGCTGGTTCGGGCAGAACATCGTGCTCCCCACCGGTGAGGTCGTCGTCTTCAGCGGCGGGGACAAGGACGAGGTCGTCGGTCCCGGCACCGAGTTCCCGGTGCAGCAGGCCGAGCTGTTCGATCCGGTCCGCAAGACCTGGAAGCCGATCGCGACCGCGCACAACCCGCGCACGTACCACAACAGCGCGGTCCTGCTGCCGAGCGGCGAGGTCCTGGTCGGCGGTCACGCGACCATCTCCACCGCGTACCTGAACAACACGACGCTGCCCGGCGGCTTCGCCCCGCACGACGGCCGCGACCCGTCGTTCGAGGTCTTCAAGCCGCCGTACCTGTTCCGCGGCGCGCGCCCCGTCATCAGCAAGGCCCCCGCCAAGGTCGGCTACGGCAAGAGCATGGTCGTGACCATGAAGACGGCGAAGCAGGCGGCGACGGTCGACACCGTCAGCCTGGTCCGCAACTCGGCGATCACGCACATCGTCGACGCCGACCAGCGCTCGGTGCAGCTGCGCGTCATCTCCCACAAGGGACGCCGCGTGAAGCTGGCCGGCGTGCCGTCGGGGAACGTGGCCCCGCCCGGGCCGTACATGCTGTTCGTCAACCGGACCTCGTCGCAGGGCCCGGTGCCGTCCGTCGCCAAGCAGGTCATGGTCGGGTGATGACCTAGGCCGGTCACGCGGGGCCGCGTCGCGTGCGAGTATCGCGCGATGTGGTCCCGCACCGGCTTTCTGGGTGTCGTCGTCGCCGTCCTCGCCGGTCCCGGCGCGGCGATGGCGGCATCGCCGGCCCCCGCCGACCGCTACGCCCTCGCCGGCGGCTGCTGGACGCTGACCGACGCGGGCGGGGCCGCAGTCGCCGGCCCGCTGCGGCTGCAGGCGACCCGCCTCGGCAGCTACCTGCTGTATACGCAGGACCGTCGGTTCCTCAGCGCCGGGGCAGGCGACGCCGTAGCCGCCGTTGCGGCGCCCGGTCCGGCCGGCGACTGGCAGGTGGCGGACGCGGCGAGCGGCGGCTACGTCCTGACCCCGTCGTCGGACCGTCGTCGCGCGCTCGCGGCGGGCGGGCGGACCACGGCGGCGAGCGCCGCCCCGGCGATTCGCGCCGCCGCAGCGACGGGCTGCCCGGAGTACCCGGAGGCGCAGCTGAACGCCACCGGGACCCCGGCGTCCGGCGCCACGCCGTACGGGGAGACGCGCGGCTTCGTCGACGGGCACATGCACTGGATGACGTACCTGTACTTCGGCGGCCGCTTCCACTGCGGTGCGCCGTACCACCCGTACGGCATCCCGAGCGCACTGCCAGACTGCGCGGGCATCGAGGGGCCGCAGGGCGCGGCCGCGCCGCTGCAGAACCTCCTGTCGTACGGCAGCCCCGTGGCGCCGCACAGCACCGCGGGCTGGCCGTCGCTCGACTCCTGGTCGCGCGAGAACCTCACCTACGAGGGCACCTATTACAAGTGGGTGGAGCGCGTGTGGCTGTCCGGCATGCGCCTGATGGTGATGGGCGTCAACGAGAACCGCGTCCTCTGCGAGCTGCAGACGAACCGCAGCGCACCGTGCGACGAGATGGAGACCGTCCGGCGGTCCGTCGCGTCGATCCGCGCCCTCGAGGACTACGTCGACGCGCAGAGCGGCGGCCCGGGGAAGGGCTGGTTCCGGATCGTCACCGACCCGTTCGAGGCCCGCCGCGTGATCAACGCGGGCAAGATGGCCGTCGTCCTGGAGATGGAGCTGTCCGAGCCGTTCGGGTGCCGCGGCTGGGAGACGTCCACCTGCGACGCCGCCGACGTAGACCGCGACATCGCGGAGCTGCACCGCCTGGGGGTCCGCTCGTCGTTGCTCGTCGGCAAGTACGACAACCCGCTGGCCGGGACGCGGTTCGACGAGGGCACCTCGGGCCTGATCGTCAACCTCGGCAACCGCCTCAGCGCAGGATCGTGGTGGGACGCGAAGACGTGCTCCGGCGGCACGCTCACCGACAACACGATCCCGGGCGAGGCCGGGCCCGTGCCCGAGGCGCTGCAGCAGGTCGGGCTGCCCGGCGGGACGACGCCGCTCTATCCGCCGGGCCCGCACTGCAACACGCGCGGACTGACGGACCTCGGGACCCACGCCGTGCGCCGGCTGATGGAGCGGGGCTGGATCGTCAACCCCGATCACATGTCGCAGGCGGCGGTCGACGCGACCCTCACGCTCGCCGAAGCGCGCCGCTACTCGGGTGTCATCAGCCCGCACTCGTGGATGGACCCGGACAACTGGCCGCGGATCACGCGGCTCGGCGGGATGGCGTTTCCGCAGGCCGCCGGGGCCACGCGGTTCGTCGAGCGCTGGAAGGAGTACCGGCCCAAGGACACCCCGTACTACTTCGGGTGGGGCTTCGGCGCGGACCTCGGCGGTCTGGCGACCCAGGGCGCGCCGGTGCCCGCGGACTCGCCGGCGAAGGTGACCTACCCGTTCAAGTCGCTCGACGGCCGCGTCACCTTCGAACGGCAGAGGACCGGCACGCGGACGTTCGACTACGCGCAGGAGGGCGTCGCGCAGTACGGCCTCTACGCCGACTGGGTGGAGGAGGTCCGCAAGCTCGGCGGGCCACAGCTGGCGAAGGACCTGCTGCGCGGCTCGGAGGCGTACCTGCAGATGTGGGAGCGCACGAGCGGCATCGGCGCACTGAGGTGCCGGGAGCCGCGGCAGTCCATCACGGCCGCCGGCCTCGGCCAGGTGCGCCTGGGTGCGTCCCCCGACCGCCTGCTGCGCGGGGCCGGCCAGCCGGGCACGCGGTCGCGGGCGTGGACCTGGTGCGTACGGGGGACGGCGTCCGCCCGCACTCGGATCGCGGCCGTCTTCGGAACGCGACACGAGCGCGTCGAGCTGGTCGCGTCGACCGCGCCGGGGCACGCTGCGGGCGGGGTCAGGGTGGGGACGCGGTCCGCGGCGCTGCGGCGGCGGAGCGGCGCCCGCGCGGTCGGCGGCGGCGTGGTGGTGCGGCGGGTCGGCCGGACGACGTGGGCCTACCGCTCGCGGGGCGGCCGCGTGCGCGTGGTCGCGGTCGCGTCACCGTCCCTTGCGGCTGATCGGCGCGCCCTGCGCGCGGCGTTCGCCCGCATCCCGGCGACCTACCCCGTCGCCCCGCCCGAGCCCGCGGTGGCCGCGGCGCGGATGCGGGTCCCGTCGGTCAGCGCGGAGCGGTCCCGGGCACTGATCGACTTCGACGCAGACGATCCGGCCGCGCCGGCCTTCGGCCTGGTGTGCAAGCTGGGCCTGATGCAGTAGCGGCCTCGCTCGATGTGCCACCAGGCGCCACATCGGTACCTGGTGGCACATCGGCCGCGTTGTCCCGCCACGGCAGCCCCCGGAACCACGCGGGCTCGATGTGCCACTACGCGCCACATCGGTACCTGGTGGCACATCGAGTGTGGAGGAGGGTGGTGGCTGCGGGTGACGGCAGGTCGTCGATGTGCCGCTAGGCGCCACATGCGCTCGTGGTGGCACATCGAGCGCCGTGGCCAGGGGCTGAGCTCAGAGGGCGGAGGCGAGGACGGTCGCCTCGTGCGCGGCGACCGCGGCCGTCGCCGCTGCGGCGCGGGCGCGGAAGGCGTGCCCCGCCGGGAGGCCGAGGTTGATCTCCACCAGATGCGCGGCGGTCCGGCAGGCCGCGGCCGCGAGCAGGACCGCACCGACCGCGTCCGCCCGGTGGTCGGCGCACCCGTCGCCGACGGTCCAGACCGCGACCTCCGCGACCTCGGCGGCCGCCTCGGCGATCAGCAGCGGCTCCTGGGCTGCGTGGATGAGGGCGGACGTCAGCGCCCGCTCGCGCTCGTCCGGCGTGGCCGCCGGAGCGCCGGGGGCACGCGGCGCACCGCGGTGGTCGCGGTCCTTCCCCGACTGGGCGAGCAGGCTGCGCGCCTGCTGATAGGCGTCCGCGTCGGTCGCGATGTGCGCCTGGAGGCGCGAGCGCAGCGACTCCGCCTGCGCGATCGCCCCGCCGGCGTCGGCCCACGACGCGCGCGACGCGCGGGCGGCCATCGAGATCAGCGCGGCCGCGGTGGCCGCAGTCATTGCCGCGGCGGAACCGCTCGCGGTCGCGTCGCGGCCGTGCGCGATGTCCTCGAGCATCTGCAGCAGCGGCCGCGACGCGGCGCGCTCACCGCGCTGGGGGTCGGTCCCGGGCATCTTCGGGCGACCATACCGCCGCCCAAGCTCCGTCGCGACCGCGACCGCACCGACCCGCTACGGGCCTGCGCCGGGGACCGGCCGCCCCTCCGGCACCGCCCCGCCGTCACCGGGACCTCCGTCCGCCGCCGCGCTCGATGTGCCATCACGTGCGCGGGTGGCATGTGGTGGCACATCGACCGGGCCTCGCCGTCGCGTCCGCCGGTCCCCGCCGGTCCCCGCCGGTCCCCGCCGACGGCACCGTCAGCGCCGGAGCTCGAGCGCCAGCGACCGCAGCCACGGCTCGGCGAACGACGGCTCGCGGCTGAGCAGGCGGGCGATCGCCTCGCGGGTCGCCTTCCGGGCCCCGAGCTCCGTGACCGCCACGGCCTCCGCGAGGGCGGTCAGCCGTTCCTCGCTGCGGCCCGGCGTGGCCACCTGCTCGTCCTGCCACAGCGGGCGGCTGAAGGACAGGCTGGTCTTCGGCTGGCCGTTGCTGAAGTACACGCTGACGTCGAAGCCGAGCGAGACGTTGGCGATCGCGCGCGCCGGCAGTTCCCGGGTCCAGGCGGCGTGCTGCTGCCAGCGGTGCGTGTTCGGGCTCGTGTGCTCCCGGATGGTGACGCCCAGGTAGCGAAGCTTGTGGCGGATGACGTCCCACTGCCCGCGCTCGTCGGCGATCCAGTCGCGCAGGATGCCGTGGATGTTCTCGTAGGTTCCGCCGGAGGCGACGATGTCCGTGAAGACGACGGGCGTCCGGCGCCGGGCGAGGGCCGCCGGCGCCAGGCCGGCCGCCGTCATGTTCGCGCGTAGCTGAGCGAGCTCGTGCGGGGCGAGCGGCTCGACCCCGAGCCAGCGGATCGAGATCGGCAGCGTGTGCAGCCGGGACGCCGCGCTCGTCCCCTGCAGCGCGCCGGTCAGGAGGTCGTGCACGCTGTCCAGCGACCGGCCGACGAAGTGCAGGTCGCCACCCTGGGAGCGGGCCAGGAGCTTGGCGGCGCACGGGACGAGCTCGTCGGCGAACCACAGGTCCGGCTCGGGGACCCCGTCCAGCAGCGACCCGAGCTGCGCGGTCGGGACGTTCCAGCGGAACGGCCGGTTGGGCTCGGGCAGCGTCCCCATCGGACGGGACAGTAGACCTGCCCGCGCGTGGGGACCAGCCGCTAGGTGTCCTGCTCGATCGGCGGGCGCCACTGCAGGCTGATCGCCGTGACCGCCAGCAGGATCAGCAGGAAGCAGACCAGTGCGGCTGCACCCGTTCCCGGTGAGATCGCGAAGAACGACCGGCTGAACCCGAGTGCCTCGTTGGCGCTGGGCTTCGCCGCGAGACGACGGTCGAGATCGATCGACGAGCCCATGCCGGCGTACGCCCAGCGCGCGTACGTCAGCTGCGCGATCGCGTTGGCGGCCCCCGGCATCCGGCCGAGAGGGATGATCGCCCCCGCGAAGATCAGCTGCGGGATGAGGACCAGCGGGATGACGCCGGCGGCCTGGTCGACGCTGCGTGCGATCGCCGAGACCATCAGGCCCAGCGCGACGCTCACCCAGCCGACGAGCACCGCGAGTCCGAGCAGCGAGAAGACCCCCGCCGCATCGCTGTCGGGCGGCTGCAGCAGCAGGATCACCGCCATCATCAGGACGACCTGGGCGGTGGTCAGCGCGAACAGGACCGTGGTCTTCGCGAGGACGTACGCGTCCGATCGCAGGCCGACGTCGAACTCGCGCTCGATGATCGACCGCTCCTTGACGATCTCGCGGCAGGCCGACGTGATGCCGAGCCAGATCGCACCGGTCATCAGCAGGAAGACGTACTGGACGGCATTGGCCGGGCTGCCGCTGGACCGGTCCAGCGCGCCCGAGTGGAAGAGGGTGACGAGCAGCAGGCCGATGACCGGCGCCTGCGCCAGCAGGACCCGCAGCGTCCGCCGGTCGCGCCACAGCGTGCGGGCGTAGCGGCCGGTCAGGGCGCGGTACTCGAGGCCGAACGGACGCGAGCCGACGCCCAGGCGCGGCGGGTCCAGCTCGGCCGCCGGCTCGCGGACCGGGTCGGGCTCCTCGCCGGCCGCGAGCCGCAGCCCGGTGATGGCATCGTCCGCGTCCTTGGCGACGTTGAGCGCGCCCCGGCTCATCACGGCGACGTTGTCGCAGAGGTCGAGGCTGGCGGTGGCGTGGGTCGCCACGACGACGGCACGGCCCTGGTCGGCGAGCCGGCGGAACATCAGCATCAGCCGTCGCTCCAGGACCGGATCGAGGCCGCTGGTCGGCTCGTCGAGGATCAGGACGCGAGGGCGGCCGACGAGCTCGAGGCCGCACGCGGTCCGCCGGCGCTCGCCGCCCGAGAGGTCGCCGACGAAGGTGTCGGCCTGCTCGACGAGGTCGAGCTCCTCGAGCACCTGCTGCGCGCGCGCCTCGACGTCCTCGCTTGCGTCCAGGCGCAGGATCGCGGAGTACTGCAGCGCCTCGCGGACGGTCAGGCGATCGTGGACGGTCTCGCGCTGGGGGACGTAGCCGAGGTCCTCGACGCGGCGGCTCGCGGGGTCGCCGTCGAGCGTGACGGTGCCGGCGGTCGGCGGGGTGATCCCCGCCAGGATGCGCAGCAGCGTGGTCTTGCCGGACCCGCTCGGGCCGACGAGGGCCGTCAGGGTCCCGGGCGTGACCTCGAGGCCGGCCGGCCCCAGGATCTTGCGGCCGTCCGGAAGGACCATCTCGACGTCATCGGCGCGGAGCACCCGTCAGGGGGCGCGATGACAGGCGTGGTCCATGCCGCCGACCCTACCTCAGCCGCCGGTTCGCAGGAGCTGCCGTGGACGGCTCAGTCGCGGGCCGTACAGCCCTCGATGCCGTAGTCGCGGAGGGCCGCCGCCAGGCCTGCGCGCCGACGCGCCACAACCGCTTCTGCACCCCGGCTGTCGCCCCCGCGGCGGAGGACGCGGGCGTACTCGGCGGAGGCGATGTCGAGCCGCTGCATCCGCGCGAAGAGCCGTGTGACCCCTGGGTCGCCGACCGGACGGGGGAGGGCGCGCAGTCGTGCCTGCAGGCGCCGCGTCCGCGTCGCGACCCGCCGCATGAGGTCATCGGCGACGCCGAGGCGCTGAGGGTCGAGCGCGCCCTCGGCCTGGATCCGCGCCTGCCCCCGGAACTGCTCGATCTCGGCCTGGAGCCCCGCGCAGACCCGCTCCGCCGCGGCGACGAAGCTCGCGTGCGTCGGCGGCTCGTCGGCCTCCGCCGGCTCGCGGGCGGCGGTCGGCGCGGGCCCGGCGCCGCCGCATCCGCCGAGCGCCGTTACGCAGACGATCGCGGCGGCTGCCGCCCGCGCGCGGACCGGCCGGCGCGAGGGTGGGGGGACGGCCGGGGCGGACATGGCCCGCGCATCATCGCGCACCGCGGCGGTGCCCCGGCCAGAATCCGCACGTGGCGCAGACCACGGGCACGTGAACGTGCCCTCTACCACTGGCGCGAGCTCGACCGCAGCGACAGCTGACGATCGGGGAACAGAAATGTTCCGTGGTCCCCCCACGATGTAACCGCGTACGCCAGGTGGTTCGCTGGGTGCACGCGCGTACCCGGGGCCGCGTCGCCTGTCTCAGGTCCCGGCGGCGCCGTACCGCCATGTGGACCTCCGCCGCCGCCCTCACCGCCGAGCCGTCGACCGACCCGACGTTCTCGGCCGACGACCTGCACGCGCTCAGGGCGCTGGGCCGCGAGCAGCGCTTCCTGCCCGGGTGGACCCTGAGCACGGCGTCCGCGCGCAAGCTGCTGTTGATCGAGCGCGGCTTCGTCAAGGTCGTCGAGCAGCGGGGTGGACGGGAGACGGTCCTGTCGGTCCACGGCCCGGGCGAGCACCTGGGGGAGATTGCGCTGGTCGACCGGGTGGACCGCGCGCACACGATCGTGGCGCTGACGGGCGGCCACGCCGTGCACCTGCCCGCATCGTCGCTCTGGCGGCTGCTCGATCTGCGCCCGGAGCTGAACCGCACGCTGATCATGGCGCTGACGGCGCGCCTGGGCTCGGTCGCCCAGCAGCAGGCGGACGATGCGCTGACCCCCGCCGTCGCGCGCATCGCCGGCCGGGTGCTGTGGCTGGCCGACCGCTTCGGCACCGAGCGCGGGGCGGTCACGGTCATCGACATCCCGCTGGCCCAGGCGGACCTCGCCTCTTGGGCGGGCATGAGCCGCGAGAGTGGCGTGCGGGCATTGCGTCAGCTTCGTGATGCGGGCTGGATCCGCGTCGAGCAGCGGCGGATCATCGTGATCGACCGCGCCGCACTGGATCGGTACGCGCACGACCCCGGTCGCGGCCCCGCCGCGGACCCCCGCGCGCAGCGCACCCAGCCGGCTCCGCTCGCGCTGATCTGATCCGGCGGCCTGACCGCGCGCCGGCCCGGTGCCGCACGCGGAGTCATCAGAGCGCGTCGAGCGCCGCGGCCGCCGCGGCGTGGTCGGCGTCCGCCTCCCGGCGCGCGGCAGTGGCGTCCGCGAGCCGCCGGCGCGCGGCGTCCTCGTCGCGCGCAGCCGCTTGGCGGCGGGCCTCCGCAGCGGAGAGCACCGCACGCGCCTTATCCCGAGCACGGAGCCGCTCTGCCGCGGCCTCCGCCTCCGCCTCCGCCTGAGCGGCGGCCTGCTCTGCCGCCTCTGCTGCGGCCCGCGCGTCCGCTTCTGCTGCGGCTTCCGCCTCTGCTGTGGCTTCCGCTCCTGCTGCGGCCTCCACCTCCGCTGCGGCCGGTCCCTCCGCCCCGGCCCGGGCCACCTCCACCTGAGCGGCCCCTCTGCGGTTGCGGTCGGTCGCGGTCACCGCCGGGGCGGACCCGGCTGCGGCGCGCGGCAGCAGCGGGATGTCTTCGGCGAGCAGGCCGTCGAAGCCGCCCGGCGCGACCTCCTTCAGCAGGCGGCCGCCGAGGACGACCGCCTCGACGGCGCCGTCGGCGGCCGCGGCCGTCAGGGTCCCCGCGGCCTTCTCGAGGGCGGCCGGCCCGGCCCCGAGTGTCCCCGCCACGTCGACGAGCGCCTGCTGCGCCTGCTTGAGCGCTGCGCTCGCGGCGGGCCAGGCTGTGCGGTCGCCGCCGGCCAGGGCCGCCTGGGCGCTGCGGGCCGCGGCGGCCGCGGCGCGGAACTCGTCGACGAGCCGAGGGTGACCATGGACGAGCTGGTTGACGATCCACGCCGCCGCGGTCGGCTTGCGCAGCGCGGCGGCCGTTTTCGCCTCCTCCTTGGCGCCCCCGGCACGCAGGCGCGCCGCGAGCGCCTTGCGCGCAGGCACGAACTCGTCCAGCGGGACCGCATAGAGATCGACGTCCACGGCGCCATGATGCTCGACGACGAAACCCGGGAGATCGACGCACCGTAAGAGCGAGCACCGCGCTCATGAGAAGTTCCCGAAGGCAGGTGTGCCGGGACTCGGCCGTGGGGAAACACCCGCCCCATGAAACGACTCCTGGTTGGTGTGCTGTCAGCGGTACTGACGGTCGGGTTGTTCGCGGCGGTCCCCAGCGCGGACGCGGCGTACTACATCTCGAAGAAGCGAGCGGAGCACAACGTGCGCGTGCACTTCGCCGGGTATCGCAGCTACGTGTACGCCGGCGCCTCGTGCCGGCCCACGGGCCTGCCGCGGGCGCGGTCGCGCACGCTGTACCACCGTTGGACCTGCCGCTTCGTCGCCTACAACAGCCGGTACCAGAAGCACAAGTGCCAGGGCACGATCCGCATCACCGGGTCCCTGCGCAACCGCTACTACTACCGCGTCCTCACCCACCGCGGGCCGTGCACCCGCGGAACCTGAGCGGCGGGACCTGAACAACCACGGCGCGGACCGGGAGCGGTCCGCGCCGCCGCCGTCAGGTCCGCCTGCGAGGATCCCAGCCGGACCCGAACGAAAGAGCACCATGAGCGCCACCGTCACCAAGGACGTGACCACGCCGACGTTGTACGTCTGCCACGTCGACAAGATCCCGAGCCTGCATCCCTGCGCCAAGGCGGACGCCGCCCTGACCGACGCGGGCGTGAGCCACGAGAAGATCGTCTACGGCAAGGGCAAGCCGTTCGGCCTCGGGACGAAGGGCACCCGCGCCGACCTCGCGGCCGTCAGCGGCCAGGAGAAGCTCCCCGTGCTGGTGCTCCCGGGTGGCGAGGTCCTGTCGGGCAGCAAGTCGATCATCGGCTGGGCCAAGCAGCAGTCCGCAGGCTGAGCTGAGCAGGATGGCCGGCGACGGGTTCGCCGGTCAGCAGTCGCCGGCGTCGTCCGCGTCCGCTGCCATGCAGGCGGACGGGGACTCGCTGGTCGCCAGGTGCAGCAACGCGTAGAGCGTCTCGCGCTGGCCCGAGTCCAGCGCCGCGAGGACACGATCCTCGACGGCCGCCAGCGCATATTCGGCCTTTGCGAGCCGGCGTCCGCCCTTCGGCGTGAGCTCGACGATGTGCCGGCGCCGGTCCTCCGCGGACCGCCGCCGGGCGATGAGCCCCTCGGCCTCCAGCTCGTTGAGCAGGCCGACGAGGTTCGTCCGGTCGACCCCCAGAGTGGTGGCGAGAGCCTGCTGGGTGGACCCGTGCTGGTCGCGGAGGACCGTCAGCGCCACGAGGTGCCGTGAGCGCATGCCGAGGTGCGCGATCGCCGCCTCGGACTCGACGCGCAGGCGCCGAGCGAGGTGCACGACCAACACGGTCGACCGGTGCGGGGCCTGGTTGACGACGGGGAGCTCGATGGCCTCGAGTCTACGCCATGACGCGCGCACATTTGTGTGCTACAAATGAGTTGTACAACACAAACGATCATTGAGGCACAACTTTATGTCCGACCATCTGCTGCACATCGACTCGAGCATCCAGGGCGAGAGCTCGGTCAGCCGCGCGCTGACGGCTCGTGCCGCCGCCGTGTGGCGCGCCGCGCATCCGGGCGGCACCGTGACCCACCGCGACTTCGGCGCCGACCCGCTGCCTCACCTCGACAGCGCCGGCGGCCTGGCCCGCATGCTGCCGCCCGAGCAGCACACACCGGCCCAGGCCGCGTCCTGGGCGCACACCCTGGGCGCGGTGTCCGACGTCCAGCAGGCGACGACGATCATCCTCGGCCTGCCGCTGTACAACTACGGGCCGCCGAGCTCGATCAAGGCGTGGGTCGATCACCTCATCGCGCCGGGGCTGTCGCTCGATCCGGCCACCGTGGAGGGGCGCCTGGGTGGCCGCGACCTCGTCGTGCTGGTGTCGCGGGGCGGCGGCTACGGCGCGGGGACGCCGAAGCACGGCTGGGACCACGCCGAGCCGTGGCTCCCTCACGGACTCAGCCTCACCGGCCTGGAGCCGCGCTTCATCGCGGCCGAGCTCACGCTGGCGAACACCGTGCCGGCCATGGCGGAGCTCAGGCCGCTGGCGGCCGAGAGCCTGGCCGCGGCCGAGCGGCAGATCGACGCGCTCTGGGCCACGGTCGCCGCGGCCTGACCGCGCCCCGCGTCAGGCCGCCGTGCGGGCTGCCTGGCGCAGGTACCAGGCAGCGGCCTCCGAGCGCGTGCTGGTCCGGGTCTTCGCGAGGATCCGCTTCACGTGCGACTTGACCGTGCCGGGGGTGATCGTCAGC
Organism: Paraconexibacter sp. AEG42_29; assembly: GCF_040581415.1. Taxonomy (NCBI): domain Bacteria; kingdom Bacillati; phylum Actinomycetota; class Thermoleophilia; order Solirubrobacterales; family Paraconexibacteraceae; genus Paraconexibacter; species Paraconexibacter sp. AEG42_29. Next base: position 1,950,799 of record NZ_CP114014.1, read on the forward strand.
TGCGCCGCGATGCCCTTGTTCGTCGCCCCGGCCGTGACGAGCTCGAGCACGTCGAGCTCGCGCGGGCTCAGCAGCCGTGCGGCGCCGGCGGGCCGGTGCGGGACGGGCTTCGCGGCGGCGCCGAGCGCCGCCGGTCGCCGCAGGGGCGGGCCGTCGTCGGCGTCCAGGTCGGCCTGCGCGAGCGCGCGCAGTCGCTCGGTCAGCTCAGCCGTCTGCTCCGCGAGCCGCTGCGCGATCACCGCGCGCTGGACGAGCACGCCCAGCTCCTGCGCGAAGGCGAGGGCGTTGTCGCGGTCCTCGGCGTCCGCCGGGTGGGTCTGTCCGAGCCGGTCGGCGTGCAGCAGGGCGATGACGCGGTCCTCGTCGACCACGGGCACGACCAGATAGGCATCGCAGCCGGAGCGGTCCAGGTATTCGGCCGAGACGCGCCGGTCGGTGGCGGCGTGGGGGACGAGCAGCGGCACGCGACGGCGGGCGATGTCCGCCTCCAGGCTCGTGTGACGCAGCGGGATGGGAACGCCGCGGGCGGCGGCGAACCCGGCGTTGAGCCGGGCGTCCCCGGCGATCGTGCTGTGCAGCGCCACCGGCGTCCACGTCACGGGGGTGAGCCGCGAGATCATCGCGCGGCTGAACCCGCAGGACCGGCAGAGCTCGGCCGGCGCAGCCTCGATCAGCGCGGACGTCGTCCCCGCCGCCCGCAGCCGCCGCATGGCGTGGGTGATCGCCAGGCGGGTGGTGTGGTGGTCCCAGCCCGGGGCAGGGAGCGGGAGCCGCTGGCGCTGCAGGCGCCGGATGCGGGCCGCGACCTGCCCGGCCGTGGCCGCTCCGCCGGTCCCGGCGGACTGGGCCGTGCCGGTCGTCAACGGGACGCGGGAGCCGGGAAGCGCTGCGCGCGGTTCTGCATCCGCCGAGTATCAGGGCCGGTGCCCGGATGCGCGATGCGCTGTTCGGCGGAGGTTCCTCGGTCGATCGGCCGAACCGCCCGGCCCCGTCCCGCCCGCTCGATGTGCCATCACGCGCCACCCGCGCGCGTCATGGCACATCGAGCGTCCGCGGGGTCGCCGGCTCAGGCCTTGCGGCCACCGCGGCGTCCGCGCAGCCGCTTGAGGCGCCCCGGGGCGGGCGGAGGTGTGGCCGCGCCGCGGACGAGCTCGTCGATCAGCACGAGCTTGTCGATGACGTCGGGGGCCAGGACGAACGGGTAGAGGTCGTCCTCGCCGAGGCTGCGGTTGATCGCGTTCAGCGCGTAGGTGAGTGGCAGCCAGGTGTCGAGCATCGCCCGCACGTCGTCGGGCGTCGCGGCCGGGTAGGCGTAGAGCGGCGCCGCGTCGGCCGCGAGGACCTGCGGCCCCGCCACGCTGACGCCGTACGCGACCGCGGTCTGCAGGACGTCACGGATGTGGAGGTAGTGGGCCATCGTCTCGGCCCAGTCCTCCCACGGATGCATGGTGGCGTAGGCCGAAACGAACCGCTGCTGCCAGTCGGCCGGCGCACCCTCCGCGTAGTAGCGGTCCATCGCGGCCGAGTAGTCCTCGCGCTCGTCGCCCATCAGCGCGCGGGTCCGCGCCTCGCCGGGGGACCCCTCCGGCATCAGGATCGGCTGGTAGTAGTGGGCGACCTCATGCCGCATGTGGCCCAGGAGCGTGCGGTACGGCTCGTCCATCTGGGTGCGCATCTTCTCGCGGTGGGCCGGGTCGGCCTCCGCGAGGTCGAGGGTGATGACCCCGTCCGCGTGGCCCGTCGTGACGGGCTCGACCGCGCTGGACAGGAGGTCGAACGCGAGCCCGCCCTCCTGCGTGCGGTACCCGTCGACCGGGAGGCCCAGCTCGAGCAACTCGAAGATCAGGCGGCGCTTGGCGGCCTCGGCGGCGGCCATCAGCGCCAGGCCCGCGGTGTCGTCGTCGGCCGGCCGCGTGCGGGTGAGCGCGCAGCTGCGGCACAGCCCGTCGGTCTCCGCGACGCCGTTGCAGGTGATCAGGTCGCGGTTCGCGCAGCCCTGGCCGGCGTCGAGCTCGACGATGTCGCGGGACTGCCAGTCGAACCCGAGGGTCGTCTGGGAGTGCAGGCAGACGGTGCTGTCAAAGGTGACGAGGTGCCGGCAGACCGGGCAGGAGAAGGCGCGCATGAGCGCGGCATCGTGGCAGCTGGCGGCGCGACGTGGTGTCCGCAGTGCGGACGGAAACCGCTCCGGGCGCGGCGACGCTCCGGCCCGGGACGCTCAGCGGCCCGCCTGCTCCCAGGCCGCGGCGAACCGCCGCAGCTGCTCCAGGCGATCATCGAGGCCGTCCGCGACGATGCTGACGAGCAGCTCGTCGACGCCCGCATCGCGGTAGGCCGCCAGGCGGCCCGCGACCGAGTCGACGGTCCCGCAGAGGCCGACGGTGTCCAGCAACTCGATCGGAAGCGCCGCGGCCGCCTCGTCCTTGTGGCCGTCGAGGTAGAGGTCCTGCACCTTGCGGGCGGCGTCCCCGAATCCGTAGCGGACCATCTGCGCGTTGTAGAAGTTCTTCGCGCGCGAGCCCATGCCGCCGACGTAGAGCGCCGTGACCTCGCGGGTCGCGTCGCGCGCTGCGTCCGCGTCGTCCTCGATCCGGCCGTAGACGGTGGGCGCGACCTTCACGTCGGCCGCGGTCCTGCCGGCGGCGGCGATGCCCTCGTCGAGGCTCTCGCGGATGACCGGGACGTGCTCGGGCGAGAAGAAGATCGGCAGCCAGCCGTCGGCGATCTCGCCGACCATCCGCGTGGCGTTCGGCCCGATGGAGGGCAGGTAGATCGGGACCTCGTCCTGGAGCGGCGCGATCATCAGCTTGATCGCGCGCTGGCCGCCGCCGGGGAGCTGCAGCGTCTCGCCGTCGTAGGTCAGCGGCTCGCGGCGCAGCGCCTGGCGGACGACGTCGACGTACTCGCGGGTGCGCTTGAGCTGCGGGTTGAAGGTCTGACCGTGCCAGCCCTCGGCGACCTGGGGACCGGACGGGCCGAGCCCGAGCTTGAGGCGGCCGCCGGAGAGGGTGTCGAGCGTCGCGGCCATCATCGCCGTGCCGGCGGGTGTCCGTCCCGGGATCTGCGCGATGGCGGTGCCGAGCCCGATCGTCTCGGTGTGGGCGGCCAGGTATCCGAGGCTCACCGCGACGTCGGACCCGTAGGCCTCGCCGACCCAGAGCCGCGAGAACCCGCGGGCCTCGGCCTCCTTCGCGAGCGGCACGAGCTCGGTGGGTCCGGGCCCGACGACCCAATAGGCGAGGTGCAGGCTGAGCTCCATACCGGAGTAATATCAGACGTACGTTGGTACTGCCTCGGGTACGGGCGGGTGACGTCAGGCGGCGAAGCCGAGCGCCCGGGCCCGCGCGGCGAGGAACTCCATGTCCAGCGCGAACAGGTCCCGCCACTGATCGTGCGCGGTCACCTGGTGCTCGTGGTGGTAGTAGACGAAGGTCGGCGTCGCGACGTAGGAGCTCGCGTGGCGGGCGTCGACGCCGAGCATCAGCCCGATGTCCGACCCGCCGGCGAGCGCCGTCCAGCCGCCGGCCTCGCGCACTGCCACAGTGCGCCACATCGCGCCGGCCAGGTGCATCGGGACCCACCGCTCCGCCGCCCAGATGGAGGCGATCGCGCCGGCCTCCTGGCGTCCGGGGGCGAAGCGCGGCTCCGGGCGCCAGTCGGTGCCGTCGGGCCACCGCTCGACCCAGTCCCCGAACGCCATGGCGACGTCCGGGTCGGCGAAGGCCGGCGCGAGGCGGTCCATCGCCCCGGCGATCGGGACGTCGTCGCTGTCGGCGTTGAGCACGAGCGGAGCGGTGGCGCGGGCGAGGGCGCGGTTGCGAGTGACTGCGATCCCGTCCCGCCGGGCGCCTGCCTGGATCCGGACGCGGGGGTCGGCGCGGACCGCGTCCGGGAGCGCCAGCCGCGCGTCGTCCGGCCCGTCGATCTGCAGCAGCCACTCCCAGTCCAGGCGGGAGGCGCCGAGCGCCGCATGGATCTCGGCGAGGCGGTTCTGCGGGCGGGGCGCGGTGGCGGTCAGGACGGAGACGTCGGGCATACGACCCGGGGCCTACCCCGATTCGCCGCCGGCACCCACCTCGCGCTCCGCGTCCGTGATGACGCGGTCCAGGGACACGTGGAGCCGCGGCTCGCGCCACTCGTGCGCCTGCGTCTTCTCGATGCGCAGGCGCGCCGAGCGCCCGCTCAGGGACAGCGTCGCGATCTGGTTGTCGAACGTCGGCGTCTCGGGCAGCCGCCAGCGGACGGGAGGCTCGCGGACGCCGGCCGCCCGCGCGAGGCCTCGGGCGACCGCAGTGGCGATGCGCGTGTGCGCGCCGCGGAGCACGAGGCGCTCGTGCCGGTTGAGCGGGTTGCGGACCGGCGAGCAGACCGCCTGGACCACCGCGCTCCTGACCCCGCTCCCGCGCGGGAACCCGGCCTCGGCGAGGTAGGCGTGGTGCACGTCACCGGACAGGACGACGATCGAGGCGGGCGGCGTCCCGCGCTCACCCGCACCGACCGAGCGCAGCACCTCCGCGAGCTCGGCGAACGAGGTGCGGAACGCGGACCAGTGCTCGAGGTCGAGCGCCTGCCGGATGTACTCGCCGACGCGGACCCCCGTTCGGCCCCAGGCGCCCGCGCAGACCGCCTCGTTCCAGCCTTCGAGGGCGTGCACGGCGGGCGCCAGGAACAGCGGCAGCGTCGACGCGATGAGCAGGTGGTCGACGTCGCCGGTGAGCTGCGTCTGCACCCAGTCCCACTGCTCCGGCGCGAGCATGTGCCGGTCGGTGTCGTCGTCGATGACCCGGCCGGCACGGGTGTCGAGGACGACCATCCGCGAGCGCCCGAACCGGCGGGCGAAGCTCCAGCGGGTCCCGGCCTGCTCGTTCCGGGCCTCGCCCGCCCAGTACCTCAGCGTCGGCGCCACGTCGTCGGTGCTCCTACGGATCTCCTGGTAGAGGCGATGCGCGTCGAGGTCGGCCGGGGCCAGGTTCCCCAGGTGCTGGTAGACCCAGTAGGAGACGTAGGCGCCGATGATGCGCTCGTCCCACCAGTCGAGGGCGCGCATCTTGGCGCACCACGTCCCCGACGTGTTCCAGTCGTCGTGCACGTCGTGGTCGTCGAAGATCATCGCGCTGGGGACGACTGCCAGCAGCCAGCGCAGCGCCGGGTCGCCCCACGCCTCCTGGTAGAGCCAGGTGTACTCCTCGAAGTCCGCGACCTCCCCGCGGGCGCCGACGGTCAGGTCGCGACGCTCCCCGATCCGCTCGCGGATGGCGGGGGAGACCTCGTCCGCGTACACCTGGTCGCCGACCAGCAGGAGCGCGTCGGGCCACCGCTCCGGCGGCTCCGTGGTCATCCGCGCGGCCAGCGCGGCGAGGGCGTCGACCTCCCGCCCGGCCTTGTCGGCGTCCTTCGTCAGGACGTACGGCGGCTCGTGCGGGAGCGACACGCGGCAGGAGCCGAACGCGAGCATGAACTCCTCGTCGTTGCCGGCGGTGCGGATGCAGCCGCCGTCCTGGCCGGCCGCCGGCCAGACCAGCTGGTCGTCCAGGCGGACGTCGTAGGGGACGCGGGTGTCCGGCTCCAGCCCGCGGATGATCACGAGCGCGTAGTGGTGCCCGCCGACGTTGAAGGTGCGCTCGGTCGCGTCGCGGACCCGGACCTCGCAGGGGACATCGGTCTCCACCCAGACGGTCGCCTCCGTCTCGCCGACGTACCGGAGCAGGGGACCGAGGACGAGCGCAGGCATCAGGAGCGCAGTCTCTCACGCCGCGGGACGGTGGACGGCGGGCCGGCGACGCGAGCCGGCGGGTGGTCGGGCCGTGCGTCGCGGAGCGTCCATGCGCCGCGACCGGCGAGGCTGCGGTTGCGTGGGTTCGCCGCCGGACAATAAAGGGGGTATGCGCACCATCTTCGGACGCCCCGCCCTTCGGGTTGCCGCACCGCGGGGCCTTGCCGTCCTGCTCGCCGTCGGGGTGCTCGGTGGCTGCGGGGGCGGCTCGGACGACAGCGGCACCTCGTCGGGCGCTGCGTCGCCGCCGGCGGTGCCGGCCACCCCGGCACCGGCGGCCACCGCACCCGCGACCACGTCCGCCACCCCGCCGCCCGCACAGACCACCGGCGCCCCGATCACCGCAGCGCCTGCCGCCCCGGAGGCCACGCCGACGGCACCGCCCGCGACGTCGGCGCAGCCGGGGGAAGCGCAGATCGCGCCCCCGTCGCAGACGGCGCCGGACCCCGAGGAGTGCGTCGGCGTCGCCGACACCCGCAAGTGCGCGGAGCGCGGCCCGGGCTGATCGGCCCGGCCGCGGGTTGCCCGCTGGTCAGCTGCGCTCGAGCGCGCGGTCGAGGTTGTAGGCGGCGCTGATCAGCGAGAGGTGCGTCAGACCCTGCGGGAAGTTGCCCAGCTGCTGGCCGATCGGGCTTATCTGCTCGGCGTACAGCCCGAGGTGGTTCGCGTACGTGAACATCTTCTCCAGCGCGAGCTGCGCGTCGTCCAGGCGGCCGACGCGGGTGAGGGCCTCGACGTACCAGAAGGAGCACAGCGAGAAGGTCCCTTCGACCCCGTCGAGTCCGTCGGGGGAGTCGTCCGCGATGTAGCGGTGCACGAGCGTGTCGGCGACCAGCTCGTCCTCGATCGCCTCGAGCGTCGATACGAAACGCGGCTCGGTCGGCGCGCAGAACTTGACCATCGGCAGCAGGAGGACGGCGGCGTCCAGGACGTCGTCGCCGTAGCGCTGGACGAACGCGCCGCGCTCCTCGTCGTAGCCCTGGTCCATGACCTGCGCGTAGATCGCGTCCCGCACGCTGGTCCAGCGGCCGAGGTCCGCCGGGAGGCCACGGCTGCGCGCCATCCGCACCGCCCGCTCGATGGCGACCCAGCTCATGACCCGCGACACCGTGTGGTCCTGTGCGCCGGCGCGCGTCTCCCAGATGCCCATGTCCGGCTGGTCCCAGTGCTCGCACAGCCAGCCGACCAGCTCGGTCACGGCGGTCCAGGTGTCGTGCGAGATCGGCCGGCCGAGCTTGTCGTAGAGGTAGACCGAGTCGATGAGCTCGCCGTAGATGTCGAGCTGCAGGTGATCGGCGGCGCCGTTCCCGATCCGGACGGGTGCCGAGCCCGCGTGTCCGGTCAGGTGGTCGAGGATCGCCTCCGGCAGGTCGGGGTCGCCGTCGACGCGGTACATCGGCTGCAGTGGCCCGCGTTCGGTGGCCCGCCCGGTGCAGTCCTGCTCCCCGAGCCGCTCGTCGAGCCAGCCGACGAAGGCGTGCGCCTCGTCCGACAGGCCCAGGCGGAGCAGCGCGTACACGGTGAACGCCGCGTCGCGGATCCACACGAAGCGGTAATCCCAGTTGCGCTCGCCGCCGAGCTCCTCGGGCAGGCTGGTGGTCGGGGCGGCGACGATCGCGCCCGTCGGCACGTACGTGAGGAGCTTCAGCGCCAGGGCGGAGCGGTGGACCATCTCGCGCCAGCGGCCGGTGTAGGTGGACCCGGACAGCCAGCGCCGCCAGGCGGCCACCGCGGTGTCGAAGAGCTCGTCGGTGCGGTCGTGGTCGCCTGAGTGACGGTCGCCGGGATCGCCCGCGTGCAGCACGAAGCCCGCAGCCTCGCCGTGCTCGAGCGTGAAGGTCGCGCAGGCATCAGGGCCGTCGACCTCGAGGTCGACCGTCGCGCACAGCAGCAGCGGTTCGCCGTCGCCGTCGCCGTGGCCGTCGCCGACGAAGCGGACGGCGCGGCCGTCGGCGTCCGGGTCGAGGGTGTATCGCGACCGCCCGTAGTCCGGGCGGGGTGCGACGCGGACCGTCAGCTCCATGCGGCCGCGCACGCAGACGACGCGGCGGACGATGCGCTGGTGGTGCGGGTCCTCGTCGTCCAGGTCGTCCGCGCGCAGCGGCATCAGGTCCTGCAGCTCGACGACACCGTCCTGCGTCATGAGCCGCGTGATGAGGACGTTGGTGTCGGGGAAGTAGAACTGCGCGGTCCGGGCCCCGTCGCCGGTCGGGGCGATGGTCCAGCAGCCGCCGTCGTCCTCGTCGAGGATGCGGGCGAAGACCGACGGCGCGTCGAAGCGCTTGGGGCAGAACCAGGCGATGGTGCCGTCGGTGGCGATCAGCGCCGCGGAGTGCAGGTCGCCGATCAGCCCGTGATCGGCGATCGCGGTCACCGGCGCGCCCGATCCGCCCGGCCCGCCCATCTCGTCGTCGTCGCCACGTCCGCCGGCGCTGCCGCTGTCGCCGTTCACGACCCGTCGTCCTGCAGCCGCCAGCCGCGCGGGCCGGCCAGGTCCTGCGCCGCGTCCGGCCCCCAGGAGCCGCGCGGGTAGGGGAGCGCCTCCGGTGGATCGTCGAGGACGGGCTGGCAGATCTCCCAGAGCCGCTCGATCTGCTCGGCGCGGGTGAACAGCAGGCGCTCGCCGAGCATCACGTCGTGCAGCAGCCGCGCGTACGCCTCGAGCGCCGCGGCGCCGCCGAGCTCCTCCTCGACGTCGAGCCGCATCGTGGCCCGCGCGAGCTCGAGCGTCGGTCCCGGGACCTTGGTCAGCAGGTCGATGCCGATGGTCGGGTCCTCGGACAGGTCGAAGACGACCTCGGTGGGGGGTGTCCCGGCCGCGTCGTCGCCCGTCTCGTGGAGCGGGAACATCTGCAGCGGGGCATCCCGGAACCCGACGGTGATGGTGCGGCTGCTCGTGGCCATCGCCTTGCCGGTCCGCAGCAGGAACGGGACGCCGTGCCAGCGCCAGCTGTCGATGCGGACCTCGAGCGCGGCGAACGTCTCCCGCGTCGAGTCGTCCGCCACGTCGTCCTCGTCGCGGTAGCCCTCGTACTGCCCGAAGACGACCTGCGCCGGGTCGAGCGGCCTGATCGCGTCGAACAGCTTCGTGCGCTCCGCGTGCAGGGCCGCGGACTCCAGGCGCGTGGGCGGCTCGAGCGCGACGAGCGCCATCAGCTGCATGAGGTGGGTGACGATCATGTCGCGGAAGGCGCCTGTCTCCTCGTAGAAGGCGGCACGACCAGCGATGTCGAGGTCCTCCGGGACGTCGATCTGCACGTAGGCGATGTGGTCGCGGTTCCAGACCGGCTCGAACAGGCCGTTCGCAAAACGGAAGGCGAGGATGTTCTGCGCCGCCTCCTTCCCGAGGAAGTGATCGATGCGGTAGATCTGCTCCTCCTCGAGCACGTCGTGCAGCGCAGCGTTCAGGTCCTGCGCCGACGGGACGTCCATCCCGAACGGCTTCTCGACGACCAGCGCCGCACCGTCCGCGAGCCCGGTCTCGCCGAGCATTCCGACCATCGCCTTCATGGCCCCCGGCGGCACCGACAGGTACAGCAGCCGGTCGCCGTCCGCGCCGACCTCCTCCTCGGCGGCCGTCACGGCGTCCCGCAGGTCGGCGCCGTCGTCCGCGGACGAGACCACGAAGCTGATGCGCTGCAGGAAGGCATCGACCGCGTCCTGGTCCTCGACGTCCTCCGCGGCGTGCTCCTGCAGCGCGTCTGCGACGGTCTCGCGGAACTCGTCGTCCGAGCCGGGGGAATGGCGACCTGACCCGATGATGCGGTAGTCCTCCGGCATCAGGCCCTGGCGGTCGAGGTGCAGAAGCCCGGGGAAGAGCTTGCGGGCGGCGAGGTCGCCGCTGGCGCCGAACAGGACGAGGATGCGGTTGGCGGGCCGGGACGAGGCGGTCATGTGGCTGCGCTGACGGGGGACATGGCACCGGACGTACCCGCGGGACAGCGGATGATGCCTGCCGGCGCCTGACGCGGCGCGCGGCCGCGCCGGGGCTGTGTCATGGTCGCGGTCATGGACGTCGTCCTTGGAGCCGACATCGGGACGACCGCCACCAAGGTCCTTGCCTGCCGCGCGGACGGGACCGTCGTGGCGCGCACCGCGGCGCACGGCTACCCGCTGCTCGAGCCGGACGAGGGGCACGCGGTCCAGTCCCCGGACGTGGTCCTTGCGGCGGCCGCGGACGCGCTGCGCGAGGCGACCGCCGCCGCCGGGGCCGCCGGTGGACGGATCGTCGGCGTCTGCCTCTCGTCCGCGATGCACTCGCTGATCGGGGTCGACGACGGCGGGGCGCCCGTCACGCCCCTCATCACCTGGGCCGACACTCGCGCCGCGGCCACCGCGACCCGGATCGCCGTCGACCACCCGTCCCTGCACCGCCGCACCGGCACCCCGGTGCACCCGATGTCGCCGCTCGTGAAGCTCGCGCACCTGCACGAGCACGATGCCGCGACGGTGGCACGCGTGCACCGGTGGGTGGGGATCAAGGAGCTGGTCGTCGAGCGGCTGACCGGGACCTGGCTCGTCGACGCGTCGGTGGCATCGGCGACCGGGCTCGTCGCCCTCGGCCGGCAGGAGTACGACGCCGAGGCGCTGTCCGTCGCCGGGGTGGACGCGTCGGCGCTGTCGCCTGTCGCGGCGGTGACCGCCCAGGCCGGGCCCGTGACGGCGGCGGGCTGCAGCTGGTCCGGGGTGCCCGCCGGGGCGGTCGTGGTCCTGGGCGCGGGGGACGGCCCGCTCGCGAACCTCGGCGCCGGCGCGACCCGCCCTGGGGTCGCCGCCGTCTCCATCGGCACGAGCGGCGCGCTGCGCGTGACGGTGGACACGCCGCGCATCGACGACGCCGGCCGGCTGTTCTGCTTCGCCTCGACGCCCGGGCGCTGGGTGGTCGGCGGCGCGATCAACAACGGCGGGCACGTGCTCGCCTGGGCGGGGGACGCGCTGACCCCGGACCTCGACAGCCCCGAGGCCCTGCTTGCGCTGGCCGCGACCGCGCCGGTCGGCAGCGACGGGCTGCTGATGCTGCCCTACCTGCTCGGCGAACGCGCACCGCGGTGGGACACGCTCCCGAGCGCGGCCTACGTCGGCCTGCGCCGGACGCACGGGCGCCGGCACCTGCTGCGCGCGGCCCTCGAGGGGGTCTGCCAGCAGCTTGCGCTCATCCTGGACGCCGTGCGGGCTGCCGGGCATCCGGTGGACGAGGTCCGTGCCGGCGGCGGGTTCGCGACCGGCGAGCTGTGGCCGCAGATCCTCGCCGACTGCCTCGGCATGGACGTTGGCCTGCCCGCGGGACATGAGGGGTCGGCCCACGGAGCGGCGCTGCTCGGCCTCTGGGCACTCGGCCTGGGTGCCGATCCCGACATCGCTGCCGGCCGGGTCACCGTCGACCGCGTCGTACGGGCCGAGGCACGCGCGGTCGCCACCTACGCGGCGCAGCGGCCGATCTTCGCCGGCCTGTCCGACGCGCTCGCGCCGGCCTGGCAGGCGCTGGACGCGCTGCGCTGAGCGTCGAGGACGGTCTATCGCGACTGCGCGGCGTCGGGCGACGACTCCCAGAAGTCGTCGAGCTTGTGCGCGTCCCCGTGGTCGTTCGCCACCGAGAGCGCCCACAGGTCCACCGGCTCGTCGCCCTCATTGCGGTGCGAGCGCCGCGTCGCCGGCGCCACCCGGACCGCGGTCCCCGGCCCGACGCGGTGCACGTCGTCGCCCAGGCGCATCGTCAGCGTCCCGCGCGTCACGAGGTAGACCTCCTCGAGCTCGTCGTGAAAATGGCCGGTCCCCTGCTCGAAGTCCGAGTGCGGTGGCACGTGGATCATCGTCAGCGCCAGCTGCTCGGCGCCGAGCGCCCGGGTCAGCGGCCGGAACTCCCCAGGCACGTCGCTGTCGGCGTATACGTCCTCGGCATCGACGGCTCGGACGATCTCGTAGTCGCTCATTCTCCGCGGATACCCACGACCCGGTGGCCGGTGCAGGCGGCCCGGTGCGCACGATGACCGGCGGTCCCGTGGTTGATGGACGAATGACGGGCGACGCACCGTTCGTCCCTCATGGCGGCGCGCGGGATGCCGACCAGCGGGGGGATGACGCGTCTCCTCGCCGTCCTGCTCGCCCTGCTCGCGCTCGTGGTGGCCGCCGCCCCGGTCGCGAACGCCCAGCACCGTCCGTCGCAGTGGCCGGACGACCCGCAGGCCGGTCAGACGATCACCGACCCGGACGACGACGAGACCGGCGACGTCCCCGACGACGCGGGGGACCCGCAGGACGAGGACGAGGGAGCCGGCGAGGAGGACCCGGACTGGCCATGGCCGCCCGAGGTGCCGGACGTGGTGACCACGACGCTCAAGAGCATCAAGGGCAAGGTCGCCAGGATGCGCGTCGACGGCAAGGCCGCCATCCCGCAGGGCGCTCCCGTGGCCGTGCGCGCGATCCTCCGCGCCGCGAACGACATCGTCGGCAAGCCGTACAAGTGGGGCGGCGGCCATCAGCAGCTGCGCGACTCGGGGTACGACTGCTCGGGGTCGGTGAGCTACGCGCTGATCAAGGCGGGCAAGCTGCGCTCACCGCTGGTAAGCGGCGACCTCGCCAAGACGTTCGCCGCCGGCGCCGGGCGGCACGTCACCGTCTACGCCAACAAGGGCCACGTGTACATGGAGGTCGCGGGTCTGCGGCTCGACACGAGCAGCGTCGGCGACCCAGGTGGCAGGAAGGGCGTCCGCTGGCGGCCGCTGATCGGCAAGCGGGACGGCTTCAAGCGGCGCCACCCGGTCGGCCTCTGACGGTCCCGCCCGAGTGGGGAGGCCGCGCTACGGAGCGGCGGCGGTCGCGGCCACCGCATCGCCGAGGGTCGCGCGGACCGCGAGGACGTCGTCCAGGCTCGTCACCTCGAGGATCCGCCGGACCGGGCCGCCGGCGACGACGACGGACAGGCGGTCGGGCCGCTGCCGCTTGGCCGACAGGATCGCGCCGATCCCGGTCGAGTCCAGGAACTGCAGCCCGGTCAGGTCCACGACCAGCGCCGGGGCGGTCACCTCCTCGAGCGCAGCCTGGAAGCCGGGCGCCGTCGCCATGTCGAGCTCACCGAAGCAGGCGAGGACCTGGGTGGACGGATCGACGGCGTCGAGGGTCGTGCGGAACGGCGCGGGCTGGGGTACGGACATGCGAAGGAGGTCCTCGGTCGTTGCGGAGAAGTAGCCGTCCCGCGCGGCGCCCACTGAGAGCCCGCCGGTCCGAGGTGCGTTGCGGTCCGGTCGCGCGGTGGGCCCACGCGTCCGACCCGGGCAACCAGTGGTACGCACGGCTCTGCCGTCCCGATCAGTGTCGGTCCGCGACGCCTCTTGGGTGAACGGCGCGTCAACGGGTACGCACCTCTCATGGGTCAGGACTTCCGCCGCGGATTCGACGTCGGCCTGGCGGCCGCGTCGGAGGCGCGGCGCTGGCTGGTGGATGCGCTTGCGCTGCGCGGCCGCGACGCCGAGGACGTGGCGCTGCTGGTCTCAGAGCTGGTCAGCAACAGCGTGCAGCACGCCGGTCTGCAGGCCGGCCAGCAGGTCTCGGTCCGCGCGTCCCGCACGGATGCGGTGCTCCGGGTCGAGGTCAGCGACGAGGGCGGCCGGTTCGGCAAGGCCTCCGCGAGCCCGGACCGCCGTGACGGCGGCCGCGGCCTCGTCCTGGTGAGCGCGCTGAGCGACGACTGGGGCGTGCACCCCGACGACACCACGCGCCTGTGGTTCACGTACACGACGAGGGACGCGGCGGCCTGACGAACGGCGGGAGGGCCGGCGCGGTGTGTAGCGCTGCGGGGGCGGGGTAGCCGGTCGCCATGGCCGAACGATCGATGACCGGGGCAGCACGTGCCGCCGACCGCAGGACCGACGCGAGGACCGTGGTGCGCCGCTTCGGCGTTGCCGCCGTCGCGGCTCTGCTGCTCGGCGGCGGGGTCGCCGGCTGCGGCGACGAGAGCACCAGCGGCTCGGTGACCGGCGGCGGCATCGTCCCGTCGACGGGCACGGCCGGGGAGAGCACGCCGACGACCGTCCCGACCGGTACCGCCACGCCGACGACCACGTCGACGGCGCCGGAGGACCAGCCGGACGGCACCGCGACAATCCCGAACGACGCGGCCAAGGGCGGCGAGAGCGACTCGGGGAACGCGGCTCCGACGCCCTGAACCGGACGCCAGGAACGTGGCAGCGAACGCCACCGCAGCGGTGGCGTTCGCGGCCGGTCTGCCCGGCGGGGGTCAGCCCGCGGCGCGCAGCGCGGCGATGATGCGGCGGTGCCCGTCGATCTCGACTTCGTCGATGACCTCGATGGCGTCCAGGCCGACCATCGCGCCGAGCCGGCGCAGGCCCTCGGCGGGAAAGCCCCAGTGGACGAAGTCGTCGCCTGCGTAGACGTCGCCGGGGCCGTGCACGTCGAGCACCGGCTCGCTGCCGTCGCGGCGTGAGCCGTAGGTCTCGACGATGATCTCGCCGCCCGGGTCCAGGACGTCGGCGAGCGCCCGGAGCATGCCGACCGGGTCGGGGACGCGATGCAGCATCCCGAAGCAGAGGACCAGGTCGAACTTCTCACCCAGCGTCCCGACCTCGAGCGCGTCCATCTTCTCGTAGGCCACCTGCGACTTCAAGAGCGCGTGGATCGTGTCGAAGCCGGCGGCCGGCGCGAGGTCGATCCCGAAGCGGCCCTGGATCCAGTCGACGTACTGCTCGTTGTCGACGCCGACCACGCGCGACGCGCCACGCGACTCCGCGAGGAACGCGTAGAACCCGTCGAACGTGCCGACGTCGAGGACCCGGCGGCCAGCAATCCGCTCCGGACCGAGGGCGGGGATCCGGTAGCGATGGTCGCGCGCGAAGCCCGGGGTGTACACGCCCGGGGCGAGGGCGAAGGTGTGGAACCAGATCGGCACCGCATCGAGCGCGGCCTGGGCGTCGGGCCCGGAGATGTCGAAGGACAGGAGGTCGGCCACCGCCTGCTCCGCGGCCGACGTCTGCGGCACGAGCTCGAGCGGGTCGCCGACGGGCGACTGTACTTCGGTCATTTGCTGGCCTCCAAGGGCCTGGGGGCAGGTCGCCGTCCGGTCAGAGCGGAAACCCAGAACTACTGGTCTTAGCAGCAGGCAGCACAAACGAGCTCGTCCCGGGTGACTTTTCGGGGACGCAACGCCGTGGCGCCGACAAGACGCGGTTCGCCTGAGAACCTCGTGGCGCATTCGCGTTATGCCTGCGGTCTGTGAGGGAAGAATCGAGAAGGAGGCGGAGCAGACCGGAAGGCAGGCCGGTCCGTCTCACACTCAGGCAACCGAGCGTCCGGGCTCCGCGCTCGGCGAGAAGGAGTTGATCGCCATGGTCGACGTCCGACACGATGCCGCGCCCCCGCGTGCGCGCGCCCACGACGACCCGCGCGCGAGCGCGTGGCGGGAACGTGAGGAGGCCGTCGACGACCTCCTGATCGCGGCCGCGAGGCTGGCGCTCGTCGACCCGCCGGACTCGACCGGCGAGTCGCCGGCGACCGACCGGGTCGACCCTTTCGCGGGTTCGCGGCGGCGGCGATCGGCGGCCGCGGACTACGCCCGCCGGACGCTGGGCGGGGAGCCGGCGGTCGCGTCGCCGGCACCGAAAGCCCCGGGGCCTCGGCCGTCAGCGGCCGCGCGATCCGCGCCCGCGGAACCGGTGTCGTTCCGGCCGCGCCCGGCCCCCGCGTTCGCGCCCCGCCCCGCGTTCGCGCCCCGCCCCGCGTTCGCGCCCCGCCCCACGGTCACCCCGCGACCGGTCCCGCGCTCGGTGCCCGTGACCCCGCCGTCGCGCGCCGCCGTCTCCGCTACCGGGCCCGCTCACCAGCCCGCGACGAGCCCCGTCAGCACCGGGCGCGAGACCACCGTCGTCGGGATCGCGGCGCTCGTCGCCGTCCTGGTCGTCGTCGTGCTCGCGGTCGCGCTGAACCCGGGGGGCAGCAGTCCGCCCGCGCCGTCCGGGACGCCGGCCGCTGAGCAGGGGCCGGTCGAGTTCACGATCCCGTCCGACCCGAACCGCAACCTCCCGAGCGTGCCTCCGGTGAGTGAGTAGGACGCGTGGCGCAGACCGCGGTCAGCCCGCGACGAGCTGGCGTGCGGCGGCGTTCGCGCCGCGCGCCGCCGGGGCACGTCGGACCCATGTCACCACCCGGCGCCGACGACGACCGCACCCTCGACGCCCGCCATGCGCGTCCGGAAGGCACGGGTGACAAAGCCGTCGAGGCGGCCGGGAAGCTGACCGAGGCGCTGGAGACCCTCGGCCGCGCGCGCGGTCATCTGCTCTCGTTCCATCAGCTGGTGGGCGCGACCGACCTCGCCCTCGACGACGCCGTGGACCTTCTCCGCGAGGCCGGTCGCGACGACCTGGCGGACGCCGTCGCCACGGACCTCGTCGGCCGCAACGTGATCGCGGGGCGGTGGACGTTCCAGCTCGTGGAGGAGTTCGACGACGGCTACCACGCACGCTTCGCCGAGCACGAGCGGGCGGTGCGAGACGCGCTCACCGGGGGGCGGCGCCACGTCTTCGAAGCAGAGATGAAAGAGCGCAGGCGCACGCACGGTCGTCGCGGACACGAGGCGACGCCCGGGGACGTCTGACCGTTTGACCCGGGGGGGACGGGGTACGCGGCGGCACGATGACCGACCCTCGCTCGACCTGCCGCAACGACGTCCCCGTCCCGCTCGTCCCGCCTCACGACGGGCGGTCCGTCTCGGTCTGCCTCCCGGCCCGTGACGAGGCCGGGACCATCGCGGCGATCGTCCGCAGCTGCGTGGAGCTGCGGGACGCCGGCATCGTCGACGAGGTCGTCGTCGTCGACGACTCGACCGACGACACCGCCGCCGTCGCGGTGGCCGCCGGCGCCACGGTCTACGCGCAGCAGTCGCTGATGTCCGAGTTCGGCCCGGTGCAGGGCAAGGGCGACGCGATGTGGCGCGCGCTGTCCGTCCTGCGCGGGGATCTGGTCGTCTTCCTCGACGCCGACACGGCCGATCCCGGGCCGCGGTTCGTCACGGGGCTCCTGGCTCCGCTGCGTACCGATCCGCGGGTCCGCTTCGTCAAGGGGCACTACCGCCGCCCGCTGCGCGTCGGCGACATCGAGCTGCCGACCGGCGGCGGCCGCGTGACGGAGCTGACCGCCCGCCCGCTGCTGCGCCGCTGCTTCCCCGAGCTCGGCGGCATCCGCCAGCCGCTCGCCGGCGAGGTCGCCGCCGACCGCGCGCTGCTCGCCGCGCTCCCGTTCCACCTCGGGTACGGCGTCGACGTCGGCCTGCTCATCGACGCGTGGCAGGCGTGCGGGCGTGCCGCCATCGCCGAGGCGGACCTCGACGTCCGCCGCAACCGCCACCAGCCCCTGCACGACCTGCACGAGATGGCCTGCACGGTCGCCGGGGTCATCCTGGACAAGGCGAGCGGCATCGCCGCCCGTGACGAGGACCTCCGGCCGCCTATGCAGACCCTGGTCGACCCGACGCGCACGGCGGTCGCCGCATGACCGCCGGCGCCTCTTCCGCGGCCGGGGTCGCGCTGACCTTCGACGACGGCCCCGACCCGCGCTGGACGCCGGCGGTCCTGGACGCCCTCGCGGACGCCGGAGCCCACGCGACCTTCTTCCTCATGGCGCCGCGCGCCGCGCGGCACCCCGAGCTGGTCCGGCGGATCCGCGACGGCGGGCACGCGATCGGCCTGCACTGCGAGCGCCATGTGCGCCACAGCGAGCTGACCGCCGCCGCCCTGGAGGAGGACACGCGGGTCGCGCTCGGGCGTTTTGCCGACGTCGGTGAGCATCCCGTCCTGTGGCGGACGCCCTGGGGCATCGTCGCCGAACACACCCCAGCCGTCGCGCGGCGGCACGACCTCTGCCTGGTGCACTGGACCGCCGACACCGAGGACTGGGCCGGTCACGATCCCGACGCGATGCTCGGCCGGGTCGCGCCCGACATCCAGCCCGGCGCGGTGGTCCTCGCGCACGACGGGCTCGGCCCCGGATCCACGCGCGACGGCTGCGCGAACACCGTCGCGCTGATCGCCCCGCTGGTCGCGCTGGCCGCCGATCGCGGCCTCGCGTGTCGTGCCCTGACCGAGCCGGCCGTGGCGGTCCGCGCGTGAAGCCTACGACGACACCGCAACCACGGTCGGCGACCGCCGCTGCTGCGCTCGACGCCCTCGACGCGTCCGCCGTCGGCGCGGCGATGGACGACCACGACCGCCTGGCCGCGGGCGACTTTCCGGAGCACGGGTGGGCGCTGCTCGAGCAGGCCGGGCTGGTCGGCGCCACCGCGTCGCACGACGCCACCATCAGCGAGCAGCTCGCGCTCGTGCGTGCGGTGGGACGGATCGACGTGAGCCTCGGCCGCGTCTACGACGGCCACCTGAACGGGGTCGAGCGGCTGCGCGTGCAGGTCGATTCGGGGACCGCGGCCGCAGACCTCGACGCCGTCGCCCGCGGGGCGCTGAGCATCGGCGTCTGGGGCGCCGACCCCGCGCCCGGCGAGGGCGCACCGGCCGAGCTCCGGCGGACGGCGTCCGGCGACACCGTCCTGGACGGCGTCAAGGTCTTCTGCTCGGGGGCGGGCGGCGTGGACCGCGCGTTCGTCCTCGCGCGCGCCGCCGGTGATCCCGGGCCGGTCCGGCTCGCGTACGTCGACGTGTCCCGGCGCGCGACCGTCGACGCCGCGTGGTTCGGCGGCGCCGGCATGCGGGGGAGCGCGTCGCATCGCGTCGTCTTCCACGACGCCCGCGTCCTGTGGACGGCGCCCGAGCCACGCGCGCTCCTGGTGCAGCCGTGGTTCGCCGGGGACGGACTGCGGACTGCCGCCGGCTGGGCCGGCGGGGCGGACGCCGTCGTCGACGGCGTGCTCGCCGCGCTCCGCTCGAAGCCGGCCGCCAGTGAGCTCGAGCAGCTCGCGGTCGCCACCCTCGTGCAGGCACAGCGTTCGATGGACCTCTGGCTGCGCGCCGGAGCCGACGCCGTCGCCGCAGCCGCCGCGGACGTGGCCGACACGACATTGCTCGCCCGGGTGTCGATCGCCGCGGACGTGCGGACGATCCTCGCCGAGGCCGACCGCGTCCTGGGGTCGCGGCCGTTCGCGGCCGGCGGCCGCATCGAGCGGGCACGGCGGGACCTGCTCACCTACCTGCTGCAGCACCGGCTCGAGGCGCCGCAGGTGGCGCTGGGTGCACGCCGGCTCGCCGCGCCCGGCGCCTGATGTCGCTGCCGCCCGAGCACTTCGAGGCGCTCTACCGCGCGGACCCCGATCCGTGGGCCTTCGCGACGAGCGACTACGAGTCCGCGAAGTACCGGCGGACCGTGGAGGCGCTCGAGGACCGGCGTTACCCGCGCGCGCTGGAGCTGGGCTGCTCGATCGGCGTGCTCACCCGGCAGCTGGCCGGACTCTGCGACGTCCTCGTCGCCTGCGACGCCGCACCCACGGCTGTCGCCGCCGCGTTCAGCCGCGTCGAGGACCTCGACCACGTGGACGTGACGACTGCCGTCCTGCCGGAGCTCCCGGCCGGGCGCTGGGATCTCGTCGTCGCCTCCGAGGTCCTCTACTACCTCGACGACGAGGCGCTGGACCGCACGCTCGACGCGATCGAGAGCGTGCTCGTCCCCGGCGGCCGGCTGCTCGCCGTCCACTGGACGCAGCCGACGCGGACGTATCCGCAGCAGGGCGACGACGTCCATGCGGCGATCGAGCGGCGCCCGGCCTTGACCCTCGAGCACGGCGAGCGGCACGAGTCCTATCGGCTCGACCGCTTCACGCGGAGGTAGCCGGGTGGACTGGGTGGTTGTCCCCGCGCGTGACGAGGAGGCGCGGATCGCCGCCTGCCTCGGTGCGCTGTCGGCTCAGCCCGAAGCGCGGGCCGGCCGCCTCGGAGTGGTCGTCGTCCTCGACGGGTGCCGCGACCGCACCGCCGCCGAGGTCACCGCTGCCGCCCGCCGCAGCGCTCTGCGCGTCGTGACGACCGAAGGGCCTGGCGCCGGGCCCGGGCCCGCGCGCCGGCACGGCATGTCCGTCGCCCGCGAGCTCGCGGATCCCCGGACGCGCCTGCTGCTGTCGACCGATGCCGACACCCGCGTCGCCCCGGACTGGGTCGGCGTCCAGCGTCGGGCGGTCCGCGAGCGGGGGGCGCAGGCCATCGGCGGGCGCATCCTGCTGGACCCGGTCGAGGCGGCGCTGCTGGCTGATGGTGTCGTGGCCGCCCGCACAGCGGCGGCGGTCGGGCGCCTGGCGGCGGTCCGCAGGCATGCGCCCGAGGCCGAGCACCACCACTTCAGCGGTGGGTCGCTCAGCATCACCCCCGTCGCCTACGACCTGGTCGGCGGGATCCCGGCGGTCACGACCCTCGAGGACGAGGCGCTGGAGCGCGAGCTGCGGCGGGCCGGGATCGCCATCCACTACCTCGAGGCCGTCCGCGTCGTGACGTCCGCCCGCACCGACGGGCGGGCCCGCCTCGGGCTGTCGGACGCGCTGGCCGCCTGGGAGCGCGAGCGTGCGGTAGCCCTGCCGTAAGCCGTGGTTTCCGGGTCGGCTTCCGGGTACGCGCATCGGATGACCGAACTCGGCATCTTCTTCTCGTGCGAGGAGCGCTCCGCTCCTGACATCCTCGATGCGGCCGTGAAGGCCGAGCAGGCGGGCTTCCGGACAGCGTGGATCTCCGACCACTTCCATCCGTGGAACGACGAGCAGGGCAACAGCCCGTTCGTGTGGTCGGTGCTCGGAGCGGTCGCCCATGCGACGCAGGAGATGCGCTGGATGACGGCCGTCACGTGCCCGACCATCCGCACGCACCCGGGGATCGTCGCCCAGGCGGCGGCCACGACCGAGACCCTGATGCCCGGCCGGTTCCGGCTCGGGGTGGGGACGGGCGAGGCGCTCAACGAGCATATGTTCGGTGCCCGCTGGCCGGAGGCCGCCGTGCGGCGCGAGATGCTCGAGGAGGCCGTCGCGGTGATCCGCCAGCTCTGGGAGGGCGGCGAGCAGCATCACCACGGCACCCATTACACGCTCGAGGGCGCGCGGATCTACTCGCTGCCCGAGACCGCCCCGGAGATCCTCGTGTCCGGCTTCGGGGACAAGGCGATCGACCTGGCCGCCCGGATCGGCGACGGCTTCGTGAACGTCGGTCCGGACGCGGAGGCGGTCGAGCGGTACCGCGGCCAAGGCGGCAAGGGCGTCACGCAGACGGGGATCAAGGTGTGCTGGGGCGAGGACCGGGACGCCTGCCGGACGCTGGTGCACCGCCTGTGGCCGAACGACGCGCTCGAGGGCGAGCTCGCGCAGATCCTGCCGTCCCCCCATCACTTCGAGCAGGCCACGGCGCTGGTGACCGAGGAGCACATCGAGGGCTCGCTCCCGCTCGGTCCCGATCCCGAGGAGCACATCGCGGCGATCAAGGAGCACTTCGACGCGGGCTACGACGAGGTCTTCGTCAGCCAGATCGGCCCGGACCACGACGGTTTCCTCGCGTTCTACGAGCGTGAGATCCTGCCGCACTTCGCCTGAACGCCGCCGGCCGCGCCCAGCCGGGTCGAAATTCCGGCAACCTGCATAAGATGCGCGCCGGCCGCGCGCTCCATCGACGGGTGCGCGGCTGCAGATGGGCCACCTGTGCGTCGACCGTGTCCCAAGCACGATCGATGCAGTTGCATCCTGGACAGCTCGTACCGACCTGGAGTGGACCCGATGGGTGATGCATCCGCGCGCGATAGTGCGAACCCCGAAGTGGAGCTGCCGCGCGGCGAGGCGATCAGGTGCACCGCCGCAGGCGCCGAGATCTCGACGTTCGTCGTCCAGACGACACGCGGCTTCACCGGCCGCGGGCCGACGCGCACGCGGACGTTCGTCTCGGACGCGCTGGTCACGGTCGTCATGGAGGACGTCCTGAGCAAGGGGGAGCGCAGCCTCGTCCGGGAGGGCCGGGAGGACGACGTCCAGCGCATCCGGCACGCGGTGCACGACGTGCTGAAGCCGGTCTGGTCAGCCGCCGTGGAGCAGATCGTCGGGCGTCCCGTCGTCGCGTTCCTGAGCGCGCAGCACGCCGAGCCGGACATCACGATCGTGAACTTCGTGCTGGGCCGTCCGGCCCGGTGAACGAGCGCTACGCGGCGCCGGCCGCGATCTCGTCGCGACCGGCAGCGTAGTCCTCGTCGTGTCCGTGGGTGAGGACGCCGACGAGCCGTCCCCCCGCGCGGTACCGGACCGTGAACGCGCCGTCTGCCCCGTAGGTCTGCGCGACGTCGTCGTGGCCGTCGCCCCACGCGGCGTACTTGAGCGTCCGCTCGCCGATCGTCGACCAGAAGCCCGGCACGACGTCCCATTCGGCCTCGGCCCCGGCCGCGGTGCGGCCGGCGACATCGCCCTGCGCGATGGCCGAGCCCCAGTGCTCGACGTGGAGCGACCGGCCGGCGATGGCGTGCTGCGCCCGGCAGACGTCGCCCGCGGCCAGGACTCCTGGGGCTGCTGTCCGCATCCCGGCGTCCGCGGGTACGGCGCCGCCGTGCAGCGGGAGGCCGGCGCTGCGCGCAAGCTCGGTGCGCGGAGCAGCGCCGGCGGCCATCACGATCAGGTCCGCGCGCGCCGACCCGGCCGCAGTGTGGACCGCGAGCTCACCGGCCGCGCGTGTGACGCGCTCGACAGCGGCGCCGAGGGCGAGCGTGACGTCGTCCGCCTCGAGCCAGTCGCGCAGCCGCCGGCCCACGTCGTCCCCGAGGCGGCGTGCCTGCGGCAGCGGCTCGTCGGAGATCAGGTGCACCGGGTGCCCGCGGCGGCTGAGCGACGCAGCGACCTCACAGCCGACGAAACCCGACCCCATGACGATCACCCGGTGGCCTGGCTGCAGGCGGTCCACGAGGTCTCGCGCGTGCTCGAGCGTGCGGATCACCAGCACACCGGGGTCGTCCGCGCCGTCGATCGGGAGGCGGACCGGCCGGGCCCCCGGCGCGAGCAGGCAGTTTGCGTAGCTGAGCTCCCGTCCGTTCGCGAGGCCGATCCGCCGCGCCGACGGGTCCAGCGCCGTCGCGCGGCCGGCGACGAAGCCGACGCCGTTGGCCGCCGGCCAGCCGGACTCCTCGAGCGGCAGCGCGTCGGCGGTGACGGCGCCGCGCAGGTACTCCTTCGTGAGCGGCGGGCGCCGGTACGGCATGCGCCCTTCGTCCGCGACCATCACGACGGATCCGGCCGCGCCGACGTCCCGGTAGGCCCGCGCGCACGCCATGGCGGCCGGTCCGCCGCCGACGATGACGAGCTCGGCGTGATCCGGGGTCAACTGCTGCGCACCCGTCTCAGGGCCGCGTCTCGTCGTGCGGACGCTGGCTGCGCGTGACCCCGGTGGCCTCGGCGCGGAGCTCGTCGTCATGGGACGCGCCCATCGCGCTCAGCCCCACCGTTCCGCCGATCCCGATCACCAGCAGCGGGACCCACAGCACCGGACTTGCCTGGAGCACCAGCAGCACGGCGCCGAGGATGGCGACGGGCAGGAACAGCATCGACTTGGACACGACGGACCTCCGCTTTCGAATCGTCTTGTGCCCTCCGCGTGCCCCATACGGTGATCGGTCACTCGACGATCCGGCTCGCGGCCGCCCACCCCGCTACGATGAGCCCACGCGCGGGTGTAGCTCAGTTGGTAGAGCGTCAGCCTTCCAAGCTGAATGTCGCCGGTTCGAACCCGGTCGCCCGCTCCTCAGAAGACCTGCTCGTGGCAGGGTTTCTCGTTCCATGAAGCGGTGGCCCCGGACCCGTGGACGATTCCGCGGAATCGGAGAACTGCGGATCGGCCCGGGGCGGCCTGGTCCATCGCCTCCCGTGCAGCGGGCTGTGCCGGCGGTGCGTGGGGCAGGCCTTGGTCAGTCCCACGCGCCGACGTAACCCATGCGGGCTATTGCCCGCGCACCCGGCCGATGGCGCCGAAGCAGAGCGGCGACGCTGGCGGCGTGAGCTACAGCATCGGAACGGACATCGGCGGGACCTTCACCGATTGCGTCGTCGTCGACGCGCAGGGGCGGATCACCACCGGGAAGGCGCCGACCACTCCGTCCGACCGCTCGGCGGGCTTCTTCGACGCGGTCACCGACGCCGCCGGGAAGCTCGGCCTCGGGATCGAGGATCTGCTGGCGCAGACCGAGACGCTCGTGCACGCGACGACGACGGCGACCAACGCGGTCGTCGAGCACAAGGGCGCGACCGTCGGCCTGATCACGACCAAGGGGCACGGCGAGTGCCTGAGCATCATGCGCGGCGCGGGACGCTCGAAGGGTTTGGACGTCGACGATCTGCTGTACCTGCCGGGGACGAGCAAACCGCCGCCGCTCGTCGCCCCGCACCTGATCAGCGAGATCACCGAGCGCGTCGACTTCCGCGGCGAGGTCGTCGTCGCGCTCGACGAGGCGCAACTGCGCGGCGAGATCGCCCGCCTCCTGGACGCCGGCGCCGAGACCCTCGCGATCGCGTTCCTGTGGAGCCTGACGAACCCCGCGCACGAGCAGCGTGCCCGGGCGATCGCCCACGAGCTCGCGCCCGACGTGTTCGTGTCGTGCTCGCACGAGATCGCCCCGCGGGTCGGTGAGTACTACCGCTTCGTCGCGACGGTGATGAACAGCTACGTCGGCCCGCTGATGACCCGCTACACCGACCGCATCGACGAGGGCGCGCGTGCCCGCGGCTACCGGCGGCCGGTGCTGTTCGCCCAGTGCATCGGCGGGACGGCCCCCGCCGCCGAAGCGCGCCGCCGTCCGCTGCTGACGCTCGACAGCGGCCCCGTCAGCGGGATCGTCGCGTCCAACTTCCTCGGCGAAGCGGTCGGCTATCGGAACATCATCACCGCGGACATGGGCGGCACGACGTTCGACGTGAGCGTCATCGCCGCGAACCAGCCGCAGCGCCGCGAGTCGACGAACATCGACAAGTTCGAGATGTACCTGCCGATGCTCGACGTCGAGTCCATCGGCGCGGGCGGCGGCTCCATCGCCTGGATCGACCCGGCCTCGGGCACGATGAAGGTCGGGCCGCGCTCGGCCGGCGCCGAGCCGGGACCCATCTGCTACTCCCGCGGCGGCACTGAGCCGACCGTCACCGACGCCGACGTCGTCCTCGGGTTCGTCAACCCGTCGGCGTTCCTCGGTGGCCGCCAGCAGCTCGACGCCGAGGCCGCACGCGCGGGCATCGCGCGGCTCGGCGAGCAGATCGGCAAGACCGTGGAGGAGACCGCTGCCGGGATCAGCGAGATCGCCGACAACCTCATGGCCGAGAAGATCCGGCGGATGACGGTCTACCGCGGCTTCGACCCGCGGGACTTCGTCGTCTTCGCCTTCGGCGGTGCCGGCCCGGTCCACGCCGGTGCGTTCGCCCGTGACCTCGGTGTCCAGGCGGTCGTCGTGCCCATCGGCAACATCGCGTCGGTCCTGTCGGCGATGGGGACCGTCAGCTCCGACGTCGTCCACGTCCACGACAAGACGACCAAGCTGCTCGCGCCGTTCGACATGGACGCCCTGGACGTCGAGTTCGCGGCGCTGGAGGACGCGGCGAACGCCCAGCTCGTCGAGGAGGGCTTCAACCCGAGCGACATCGTCACCGTCCGCTACGTCTCGATGAAGTACGGCGCGCAGACGTTCGACCTGGAGATCCCGCTCGAGGCGGGCTCCGACAGCGCGGCGACGGCGGCGAGCTTCGAGGCCGCCTACGAGCAGCGGTACGGCAAGGGCTCGGGCTTCGCGCCCGCCGGCATCGAGATCATGCGTATCCGCGTCCATGCCAGCGGGCGTCTGCCGCGCCCACACCTGCTGACCGACCGCGCACGGCCCACGAGCAACGGCACGGCACCTGCGACGCGCCCGGTGTGGTGGCGCGAGCGTGGCGGCTGGATCGACACCCCGGTCTACACGGAGGTCGCCGGCCGCATCGACGGACCGGCGATCGTCGAGCTGCCCGACACCACCGTCCCCGTCCGCCCGGACGCGCACATCGATTGTGATGACCACGGCAACCTGATCCTGAGGTTCGACTGACATGACCGCCCTGACGAGCTCCGACGAAACCCACGCGATCGCGCGGGTGGCTGGGCCTCCGGTCCCGCAGATGCCGTGGGACGGAAAGCTCGGCCCCTACCGGCCCGCCGACCCGCTTCCGATCTCCGACAAGATCGCGCTGCACCGGGCGTCCGACACCGACCTGGACCCGATCACGTTCGAGATCCTCTCGACGAAGCTGTGGAACATCAACGAGGAGCACGCGGACACGATCCAGCGCGTCTCCGGCAGCCTGATCGTCGTCGAGTGCTACGACTTCAACACCTCGATCACGACCGAGCTCGGCGAGTCGGTGCTCTTCGCCCCGTACATCCAGTACTTCGGCGGGGCAGCCGAGTACATCGTCAAGTACACGCTCGAAAACCGCGGTGACTCGCCCGGCATCGAGCCGGGCGACGTGTTCATCTGCAACGACGCGCTGATCGCCGGCTCGCACGCGATGGACGTCGGCATCTACGCCCCGGTGTTCGTCGACGGCGAGATCTTCTGCTGGGTCTTCAACGCCGCTCACGTCCGCGACACCGGCGGCACCGCGCCCGGCGGGTTCGTCCTCGACGGGACCGACGTGTACTCCGACGCGCCGATGCTCCGCGCGGTGAAGGTCGCCGACAGGAACGGCATCCGCGCGGACATCGAGGACACCTTCATGCGGTTCTCGCGGGTCCCGCACCTGCTCGCGCTGGAGCTGCGCTCGCAGATCGTCGGCGTCAACCGGGCGCGGCTGCGGATCGAGGAGACCGTCGCCCAGTACACCGCCGCGACCGTCAAGGCGACCATGAACAAGCTGATCGACGACGCCGAGCAGTCGATCGCCGCGCGGCTGCGGCAGGTCCCTGATGGCCGCTGGACCGACGTGATTCACGCCGGCGGTGCTGTCCCCGGCGACCGCACGGTCCACAAGATCGTCCTCACCGTCGAGAAGCGCGGCGACGAGCTGTTCTTCGACAACCACGGCACCGACCCGGAGATCGGGACCATCAACTGCGGCTTCGGGCAGTGGCGTTCGGCGATCGGCTGCGCGCTGGTCCAGCTCCTCGCGTACGACCATCGCTTCTGCGTCGCCGGCGCCCTGCGGCGCGCGCACTTCGACTCCTACCAGGGGACCATCACGACGATCAGCCGTGACGCCTCGTTCTCCTCACTGCATGGCGCCATCGTCACGATCAGCCAGGCCGAGCGGATCCTCGCGAAGATGCTGTTCCCCGACCCTGAGTTGCGGCGCAGCGTCGGCGCGAGCTCCGCGCTGTCCAGCGCCGGCTACATCATCCACTTCGGTCTGGACCAGTACGGCCAGCAGTTCGCGACCGGCGTCCTCGACGCGAGCGCCGGCGGCGTCGGGGCCTTCAGCTTCCGCGACGGCATCGATCAGGGCGGGACGACGTTCTGGCCCAAGAGCGAGATCTCCGACGTGGAGACCGCCGAGCAGGCCTTCCCGTACCTGTACCTCTACCGCAAGGCCGCCCGCAACGCCGGGCACGGGAAGTACCGCGGCGGCAACGGCATCGCGTTCGCGCTCGCCGGCCACCAGACGCCGCTGCAGCTCTACACGATCATCAACGCCGCGCCAGGCCTGCCGACCCAGGGCGGCTTGTTCGGCGGCCACTGGAGCTCGACCACGCAGTTCCACGGCGTGGCCGCCTCGGACGTCGAGGCCCGGTTCGCGGCAGGCGAGCTGCCCGCAACCTCGGGCGAGATCCGCAGCCTCGCGGGGGACCACGCGGACCTGCGCGCCAAGGAGATCAACCGCAGCTTCTCCGGGTCCGATGTCGTCGAGGCGACGCTCTTCGGTGGCGGCGGGTACGGCGACCCGCTGGAGCGCGAGCCTGCGGCGGTGGCCGGCGACGTCCGCGACGGCCTCGTCCGCGCGGACCTCGCCGAGTCGGTGTACGGCGTCGTCCTGACCGATGCCGGCGAGGCGGACAGCCACGCGACCAGCGCCTTGCGCGACGCCCGCCGCGCCGCGCGCCTGGCCGACGGCGTGAAGCCGGACGCGAACCGCGACGACCGCTCGGCCGCGACCAGCGTCCGGCTCGGCGAGCAGCTCGGAGCGGCGTTCGCCGACGACGAGGTCGTCTACTGCTGCAGCGCCTGCGACAGCGTCCTGGCGCCGATCGACCAGAACTACAAGACGTTCGCGGTGCGCATCGACAGCCAGCTGACCGACATCGACGACCAGGTGTTCAGCGACCCGGCGCTCGACACCGACGCCCACGTGGTCTACTCGATGTACGCGTGCCCCTCGTGCGGGGTCGCGCTCGACAACGAGATCCGCATCGAGGGCGACGCTCCGGTCTGGGACATGCGCCCGGACCTGGCCTCGCTGACCGCAGCGATCCACGCCGCGCAGGCGGGCTGAGCCATCGCCGCCCCCGAACCTCCGGCGCTCCCGCTCGCGGGGGTCCAGGTCCTCAGCCTCGCGCAGCAGTACCCAGGGCCCTACGCGACGCTGCTGCTCAGCGACCTCGGTGCTGATGTCGTCCTCGTCGAGCGGCCCGACGGCGGTGATCCGTCGCGGCGCTACCCGGAGTTCTTCGCCGCGCTCAACCGCGGCAAGCGCTCGGTCGCGCTCGACCTCAAGGATCCAGACGGCCGCGCGGCGTGCCGGGCGCTCGCGCTGCGCAGCGACGTCCTGCTCGAGGGCTTCCGGCCCGGGGTCGCGGCACGGCTCGGCCTCGACCACGAGGAGCTCCGCAGCGAGCATCCGGGTCTGGTGTCCGTCTCGATCTCCGGCTTCGGACAGGACGGCCCGTACCGCGACCGGCCCGCGCACGACCTCTCCTTCATGGCGCTCGCCGGGCTCCTCGAGACCCCGGCGGATGGCCGCGCCCCGGCTGTCCCGGCGCTGTCGCTGGCCGATCTCGCCGCGGGGCTGTTCGGCGCGATCGCTGCACTCACGGGACTGGCCGCACGCGGCAGCAGCGGCCGCGGAGGCCACTACGACGTGGCGATGTTCGACGCCCTGATCTCGCTGCTCACGACCCTCGTCGTTCCGCCGCTCAACGGTGGGCCGGCCGAGGGGCTCGGCGACGATCCGGGCTACGGCGTCTACGCCACCGCCGACAGAGAGTGGCTGACGCTCAGCATCGCCTTCGAGGACCACTTCTGGCGCGCCCTCTGCGGGACGACGCCCGCCCTCGAGCCGTACGCCGGCGTCGATGCGAGCGAACGAGCCGCCCGCTCGGCCGAGCTGCGCGCAGTCCTCGCGCAGGCCATCGGCAGGCGGCCTATCGCCGAATGGGAGGCGCTGCTCGGTGCGGCGGACGTCCCGCACGCTGCGGTCCGCACGCCGTCTGCGGTCGCCGACGACCCGCAGGTGATCGCCCGCCAGCTGCTCACCAGCCTCCCCGGCGGGCGGCAGTTCGTTCGCCAGCCGCTCGTGGTCGACGGCGTGACGGCGGGCCCGCGCAGCGACGCGCCCGCCCTCGGCGAGCACACGCAGGCCGTGCTCGCCGAGCTCGGCGCCGCCACGACGCGATAGGACACCGACATGACCCAGCAGCCCAGCGACGGCAAGGTCGCGATCGTCCTCGGCGCGACACGCGGGATCGGCCGGGCGATCGCGCTCGCCCTCGGTGAAGCCGGAGCGATCGTCCTGCCGACCGGTCGCACCCACGACGCGGCGGCGGCCGTCGCCCGCGAGATCGAGGCCGCCGGCGGGCACGCGACACCGGTGGCCATCGACCTGCGCGATGTCGAAGCCACGACCGCGGCGATCGAGGACGCGGCGCAGGCAGCCGGCCGCCTGGACGTCGCGGTGGCGAACGCCGGCGTCAACCCGTACTTCAAACGCCCCGAGCAGCTCGCGCCATCCGAATGGGACGAGCTGATGGCCGTCAACCTGCGCGGCGCGTTCTTCGCCGTCCAGGCCGCGGGCCGGGTCATGCTCGAGCAGGGCTCCGGGAGCATCGTGTCGGTGTCCTCGGCGTCGGTCCTCGTCGGTGCGTCCCGCGGGCTGCCGTACACCGCGAGCAAGGGCGGCCTGGACGCCGTGACGCGCTCGCTCGCCCTCGACTGGGCGCCGCGCGGCGTGCGCGTCAACGGCGTCGCCCCCGGCTACATCGAGACCGACCTCACGGAGGGGCTGCGCGAGAACACGGCGCTCGCCGACGGCCTGCTGGCCAAGGTGCCGCAGGCCCGATTCGGCACGCCGGACGAGGTCGCCGCCGCGGTCTGCTTCCTCGCCTCGGAAGCGGCGAGCTACATCACCGGCCAGACCCTGTACGTCGACGGCGGCATGCTCGTCTACTGACCTGACCCGTCTGGGGGAGAGACGCCCCGGGCGTGTGGTCGCGTCCCGCGGACCGGGGGAGGGTGGGACTATGACCACGGTGACCCCGGCACCCGCGAGCGCGAGCGCGAACGCGGACCTGACCGCAGACCAGACCGACATCCGCGACCTCGCCCGGCGCGTCGCGACCGACCGCGTCGCCCCGTTCGCCGCCGAGTGGGACCGCGAGCACACGTTCCCGCGCGAGCTGTTCACCGAGCTCGGCCAGCTCGGCTTGCTGGCCGTCGACCTGCCGGCGGCGCTCGGCGGCGCGGAAGCCGGCGCACTCGCCCAGGCCCTCGTGCTGGAGGAGCTCGCCCGCGCCGACGCCGGCGTCGGCACCTCACTCGTCGTCCACTACGCCGTCACCGCGATCCTCGCCGCGAACTGCAGCGACGAGCAACGAGCACGGTGGTTCCCCGCGCTCGCCGACGGCTCGCAGCTCTGCGCGTTCGCGCTGACCGAAGCGGACGCCGGCAGCGACACCGGCGCCATCCGGACCCGCGCATCCGGCGGCCGCATCACCGGCACGAAGCAGTGGTGCACCACCGGCTCGCACGCGGCGGTGATCGCCGTGATCGCCAAGGACGACGACACCCCCGGACGCATCTCGGCGTTCCTGGTCGAGCCCGGGGCGGACGGCTTCGCCGTCACCCGCGAGGAGGACAAGCTCGGCATCCGCTCCTCCAACACCGCCGACCTCTCCTTCGACGGCACGCCGGGCGAGTACCTCGGCGAGCCCGGGTCGGGCCAGCGGATGGCGCTGGCCGGCCTTGGCGGCGGCCGCATCTCCGTCGCCGCCCTCGCGACCGGGATCGGACAGGCGGCCCTCGACGTCGCCACCCGGTACGCCCGCGAGCGTCGTGCCTTCGGGAAGCCGATCGGGGCGCACCAGGCGATCGCGCACAAGCTCGCGGACATGGCCACCGACGTCGCCGCCGCCCGCGCCCTGACGCACCGCGCCGCCCGCCTGAAGGAGGCCGGCGCCCCGCACGTCATTGAAGCGTCACAGGCCAAGCTGTTCGCCAGCCGCGTCGCCCGCAACAACGCGCAGGAGGCGATCCAGGTCCTCGGCGGCTACGGATTCTCGCGCGACTTCCCCGCCGAGAAGCTCTACCGCGACGCGAAGATCACCGAGATCTACGAGGGGACGAGCGAAATCCAGCGCCTCGTCATCAGCCGCGACCTGCTCGGTGACCTGCATGTCTGATCCCGTCATCGTCGGCGCCGGCATGACCCGCTTCGCCCGCGACAAGACGTCGACGCTGAAGTCGCTCGCCGAGGCCGCCGTCACCGCCGCCCTCACCGATGCCGGCCTTGACGCCGCGGACATCGACCTCGTCGTCGCCGGCAACGCCGCGGCCGGCCTGACCACCGGCCAGGAGATGATCCGCGCGCAGGTCGAGCTCTCGGGCACCGCCCTCGGCGGCGTCCCGATGCTCAACGTCGAGAACGCCTGCGCCACCTCCTCCAGTGCGCTGCACGTGGCGACGATGGCGGTCCGCTCCGGCGAGTACGAGACCGTCCTGGTCCTCGGCACCGAGAAGATGACCTCCGAGGACAAGACCGCCACGCTCGCCGCGATCGCGTCCGGCGCCGACGTCTCGCAGCTCGCCGCGTACACGCGCGAGCTCACCGGCCGCGACGGCCCCGCGGAGTCGTTCTTCATGGAGGTCTACGCGCAGCTCGCACGGGACTACATGGAGCGCACCGGCGCGACCCCCGCCGACTTCGCGCAGGTCGCCGTGAAGAACCATCACCACGGCACGCTGAACCCGAACGCGCAGTACCGCGAGGAAGTGACTGTCGAGCAGGTGCTCGCCAGCCGCATGGTCGCCGACCCGCTGACCGTGATGATGTGCTCGCCGATCGCCGACGGCGGCGCTGCCCTGGTCGTGACGAGCGCCGAGCGCGCCTCCACGCGACGCGACCCCGCCCGAGCCGTGCACATCCGCGCGTCGGCAACCGTGTCGGGCGTGGCCGGCGGCAGCTCGCCGTCGCCCGCCGAGCGTGCCGCGGCCAGGGCCTACGCCCAGGCCGGGATCGGCCCGGGCGACCTGCACGTCGTCGAGGTCCACGACGCCGCCGCCCCCAGCGAGCTGATGATCTACGAGGAGCTCGGTCTGTGCCCGGCCGACGGCGGGGCGGAGCTGCTGCGCTCCGGTGCCACCGCGCTCGGGGGTCGCGTCCCCGTCAACCCCAGCGGCGGACTGACGTCGAAGGGCCATCCGCTCGGCGCGACCGGCTGCGGGCAGATCGTCGAGCTCGTCGAGCAGCTCCGCGGCGAGGCGGGCGACCGCCAGGTCGACGGTGCCCGGTTCGCACTGGCCGAGAACGGCGGCGGCTACCTGCACCCCGACCCGGCGGTGTGCGTGATCACCATCCTCGAAAAGGCGGAACGATGAGCACGGCGCAACAGACCGACGCCGTCCTGCACGAGCAGCGTGGCGCGGGCCTCTGGCTCACGCTCAACCGGCCGAGCAACCTCAACGGCCTCTCGCCCGAGATCCTCGACGGCCTCCTCACCGGCATCACCCGTGCCGAGCAGGACCCCGCCATCCGCGCGGTGGTCATCACCCACGCAGGCCGCGCGTTCTGCGCCGGCGCCGACCTCGCCCACATCCAAGCGCTGCAGGAGCGCGAAGGCACCGCGCTCCCGTTCCTCGAGGAGGTCGGCGTCGCGTTCGCGCGGATCGAGGCGAGCCCCGTGCCGGTCATCGCGGCCGTCGCCGGGATCGCCGCCGGCGGGGGCCTCGAGCTCCTGCTCTGCTGCGACATCGTCCTCCTCGCCGAGGGCGCCCGGGCCGGGGACGCGCACGCCACGTACGGCCTGCTGCCCGGCGGCGGGTCGTCGGCGCGGCTGCCGCGGGCAATCGGCCGGCAGCGCGCCAAGCAGCTCCTGTTCACCGGGGACCTGCTCCCCGCCCGGGAGTTGTTCGCGCTCGGATTCGGCAACGAGGTCCTGCCGGACGACGCGCTTCCCGCACGGGCGCAGGCGCTCGTGGAGTCGCTCGCGCAGAAGAGCCCGCTCGCGCTCGCGCGCGTGAAGCGCCTCGCCGACGACGGCCTCGAGCAGACGCTCGCCGTCGCCGTCCGCAGCGAGCTCACCGCGGTCGCGCTGCACGAGCACTCCTTCGACCAGCAGGAAGGCGCCGCGGCCTTCCACGCCAAGCGCCGGCCGGCGTTCGAGGGGCGCTGAGCATGTTCGACCTCACGGGCAGGACGGCCCTCGTCACCGGCGCCGGGCAGGGCGTCGGCCGGGGCATCGCGCTCACGCTCGCCGCACAGGGCGCCGCCGTCGCGATCAACGACTTCTTCCGGGAACGGGCCGACGCCGTCGCCGCGGAGATCACCGCCGCGGGCGGCCGCGCGGTCGGGTTGCAAGCGGACGTCACCGACCTCACGTCGGTCACCGGCGCCGTGGCCGAGGCCGAGGAACAGCTCGGCGCCGGTGTCGACCTGCTCGTCAACAACGCCGGCAACGCCGGACCGAGCCACAACATCGACGACCCGACGCCATTCTGGGAGACCGGCCCCGAGGACTGGGCGCCGTGGATGGCGACCAACTACTACGGCGTCCTGAACTGCGCGCGTGCCGTCCTGCCGGGCATGGTCGAGCGCGGCCACGGGCGGATCGTCTCGATCGTCTCCGACGCCGGCCGGGTCGGCGAGCCGAACCTCGTCGTCTACAGCGGCGCCAAGGCCGGCGCCGCCGGCTTCACCCGGGGACTGGCGAAGGCGATCGGCCGCCACGGGATCACGGCCAACTGCGTCGCGCTCGCGACGATGCGCACCCCCGCGACCGAGCCGCTGCTCGCAGACGCCGACCTCGCCAGGCGCGCGCTGAAGCCCTACGTCGTGCGGCGCTTCGGCGAGCCGTCCGACGCGGCGGCGGCCGTCCTCTTCCTCGTGTCCGACGAGGCCTCGTGGGTGACCGCGCAGACCTACCCCGTCAACGGCGGCTACTCCGTTTCGACCTGAGGACTCTGGCGCATGACCGAACGCACCTTCCGCGACTTCTGGGAGCGCCGCGTCGCGCTCACCCCCGCCGCCTACCGCGCCCTCGCGGAACGCCAGGCGACCGGCAAGCTCGTCCCCGACCTCACCCCCGACAGATAGCGAGCCGACATGGCCACCACCATCACCGTCCTGGAACTCGGCAACGTCTCCACCGACTCGACGTTCGCCAGCCGCGGCCGACTCCCCGGTCAGGCCACCACGACCCATCCCGTCTACGGGTACCTCATCCGCGGCGCGTCCGACAAGCCCATCCTCGTCGACACCGGCTATCGCAACGCCGAGGTCCTGGAACGCGTCGGGTTCACCGTCGACACGCCCGACGGGTTCGGTCTTGCGGCGCAGCTCGCCGCGCAGGACCTCGAGCTCGGCGACCTCGAGATGGTCGTCATGACCCACCTGCACCTGGACCACAGCGGCGGCATCGAGCACATCCCGGCGCACGTCCCGCTCGTCGTCAACCGCCGCGAGCTCGAGTTCGCCGCCGGCGGATCGCAGACGCTCGCCTACCCACCGGAGGACCTGCACCCGACGATCGACCGCATCTTCCAGCCCGGGGCGATGCGCTTCATGGACCTCGAGCTCACCGGTCCGATCGAGATCGCCGAAGGCGTCACGTGCCACCTCACCGGCGGCCACACGCCAGGGTCGATGACGCTCCGCGTGGACACCGACGACGGCGTGGCCACGATCTGCGGCGACGTCGTCTACGACGCCGTCTGCCAGCTGATCCAGCGACCCCAGGTGCTCGCCGCCGCCGAGCCGCAGATCTCGAACAACTTCGCCGTCAGCTCCCTCGCCGAGAGCGCGGCGATCAAGCGCGCCCTGAACGGCACCCGGTACCTGATGCCCTCCCACGACCCGGTGTCGGTCATCGAGCTGAGCGAGGTCGTCGCGATCCTCGACGGCCACACCGTTCCCGGCCCGAGCACGCCCGTCGACGACGACGCCACCAGCAGCCACCTGTCATGAGTGCGCCCGTCCAGCTCACCGTCGACGACGGCGTCGCGCGACTGACCCTCGACGGCCCGATCACGCAGGACTGGGCGGACGCCTTCGCCGCCTGCGCCACGTCGTTGACCGGCCGTGAGGACGTCCGCGTCGTCGTCCTCGGCGGCACGGGCCGGTTCTTCTGCCCCGGCGGTGACCTGGGATCCATGGACGAAGACGTGGAAAGCGCCGTGCGGCACCTCGCGCAGACCCTCCACGTCGGGCTGCTGGCGCTCCGCCGTCTGGACGCTCCGAGTGTCGCCCGCGTCCACGCGACCGCCGCCGGCGCAGGCCTGTCCGTCGTCCTCGCGTGCGACGTGGCGATCGCTGCGCGCTCGGCGTCCTTCACCACCGCGTACAGCGCCGTCGGCCTGTCGCCGGACGGCGGCGCCACCTGGCTGCTGCCGCGCCGCGTCGGCTGGCCTGCCGCCACGGAGCTGCTGATGAGCAGCCGCAGGGTCGGAGCCGACGAGGCCGCCGCGCTCGGCCTGGTGGCCCGCGCCGTCGACGACGGCGAGCTGGACGCCGAGGTGCAGGCGCTCGTCGCGACCTTGGCGGCCGGGCCCACGCGGGCCTACGGCGAGATCCGGCGGCTGCTGGACCGGTCGGCGACGTCGTCGTTCGCCGACCAGCTCGACGCGGAGGCGACGGCGATCGGCCGGTCGGCGGCGTCCCCGACCGGCCAGGCCGGGATCGGCGCGTTCCTCGAGAAGCGCCGGCCGGACTTCGCCGGTCTCTAGCCGGCCGGGGCAGGCGCGAGCGCCGGCACGCCGATCTTTCCCGGTCGGGGCATGCTCATGAGAGCCGCGGCGGCCCACACCACCCCCGAACGAGGGACAACGACCGACGCTGCTGTCGCTCGCGACGCAACGGGTGCACAGTGGGCTCATGCACGCAGCGTGGTACGAGCGCACCGGTGAAGCCGAGGCGGTTCTCGAGGTCGGCGAGATCCCCGACCCGGAGCCGGGACCCGGGGAGCTGCGCGTGCGTGTGCACGTCTCCGGCGTCAACCCGGCTGACGTCAAGCGCCGCAGCGGATGGGGTGGGATCGCGATGGAGTTCCCGCGGGTCATCCCGCACGACGACGGCGCCGGCATCGTCGACGCCGTCGGGCCGGGAGTCGACTCCTCACGCATCGGGGAGCGGGTGTGGCTGTGGGACACGCGGGTCGGCCGCGCGACCGGCAGCGCCGCCGAGCACGTCTGCGTGCCGGCGCGCAACGCCGAGTCGCTGCCCGACGAGATCGACTTCGCGCAGGGCGCGTGCCTGAGCACCCCGGCCCGAACGGCGCACCAATGCCTGGTCACCGGAGACGGCGTCGCCGGCAAGACGGTGCTGGTCGCCGGCGCGGGCGGCGCGGTCGGTGAGGCGACCGTCCAGCTGGCACGCGCCGCCGGCGCCACGCTCGTCATCGGCACGACCGGCCGTCCGCAGAGCCGCGCGATCGCCGAGGCGGCGGGCTGCGACCTGGTGCTCGACTACCGGATCGACGACCTCGCCGCCGCCGTCATGGACGCGACCTCCGGACGTGGCGTGGACCGCGTCGCCGAGGTCGACCTGGCCGCGAACATCGACCTCGACAGCCGCATCTGCGCCGTCGGCGGCACCATCGCCTACTACGCCAGCGACTCCGCCCACAAGCCCGTCATCCCCGTCTGGCGGCTCCTGAGCCGGACGATCGACCTGACGCCGGTCCTGCTCTACAACCTCACCGGCCCCGAGCAGCGCCGCGCTGCCTCCGACGTCGGCCGCTGGCTCTCCGAGGGGCGCCTGCGATCGACGATCGGCCGGCGGTTCGCGCTGGCCGAGGTCGCGGCCGCGCACACGGCCGTCGAGCAGCGCACGTTCGGCGGCAACGTCGTCATCGAACTCGCATGAGCCCTTCCCGCGCAACCAGGACCCGGCCGTTGATCTGCGAAGCTGACGCGGTGGGCACCCCCGACGCTCGTCCATCTCTGACGCCCGTCAACCCTGGCCGCGCCGCCGAGGCCCGCGACGCCGCCATCCAGCTGTTCGCGCAGCGCGGCTACCGCGGGACGACGATCAACGACATCGCCGACGTCATGGGCATCCGCGGCCCCTCGCTGTACAAGCACGTCACGTCCAAGCAGGCGATCCTGCGCGACATCGTCGTCTCGACGATGGACCTGCTGCTCGAGCACCAGCGCGACGCGATCGCCGCCAGCGACGACCCGGCGGTGCAGCTGCGCGAGATGACCCGGGCCGTCGTCCGCGACCACGTCGAGAACCGCCAGCGGGCGTACGTCTGCATGCGCGAGCTCGCAAGCCTCGAGTCGGACGCCCGCGCCGAGGTGCAGGCACAGCGCGACGAGTACTGGCACGCCGCCCGCGCCGTCATCAAGGCCGGCATCGCCACGGGTGTCTTCGACGTCCGCTCGTCGGCCGTCACCACCTTCTGCCTGATCGAGCTGGCCTCCTCGCCGGCCACGTGGTACGACGCCCGCAGCGCGCTCTCCCACGCGGAGATCGCCGACCAGGTCGCGGAGATGTGCCTGCGCCTGGCCGGACACCGCGGCTGATCGCGGCCTACGCGCGCCGCCGTCAGGTGACGGCGAGCGTCAACCCGAGCTGGCGGCCGCGCTGCGCAGCCTCGGTCCGGTTGCGGACCTTCAGCTTGCGGTAGATCGCGGCGGCATGCTGCTTGACCGTCTCCTCCGCCAGATGCAGGCGCGCGGCGATCTCACGGTTGGTCCCGCCGTCGGCCATCAGCGTCAGCACCTGCGCCTCGCGGGCGGACAACGCGCCGCCGCCCTGGGGGGCCGGCGCTGCGAACAGGCGCTGCCCCGAGGCCACGGTCAGGACCGCGTCAGCGAGCTCGGCGGCCGGCAGCGTCTTACGCGCGACGCCGGTGACGCCCATGTACTGGGCGGCCTTCGGAGCGATCGACGCCCGCCCCGCCATCAGGAGCACCCGCAGTCCGGGCCGCGCGGCCGTCAGCGCCGCGGTCGTCGCAGCGGCTTGCTCGTGCCCGAGATCCAGGTCGACGATCGCGACCACCGGCTTGTAGCGGGAAGCCAGCAGGACGGCGGAGGCCGTCGAGCTCGCAGTCAGGCATCGCGCGATCCACGGCTGCTGGGACAGCACCAGCCGCCAGCCGCACTGCACGACCTCCTCGTCGTGGACGACGAGCACGCCCACCCGGTCGGGGCGATGCTCCACCGGCACGGACGCGACAGCAAGCATGGACTGGGACATCGACCTTCCTCCTGGGCAGCTAGCTAATGCTCGCTAGCCTAGAGTGGACCGGATGGATTTGCAACCGCGGCCGGTGTCCTCCGGGCCCTGCCATCCCCCGCTTGGGGCATCGGCAGCGCAGCGCGGCACCGCACCCGTCCCAGCGTGGCAAGGATCAGGAGGCCCCGCTTCTCGAGGAGACCGATGACCGAGCAGACAACGACGGCCGCTGCGCCGTCCGGCACCTTCCTGTTCCCCCAGACCAGCTCCGTTCGCTACGGGCCCGGCAGCATCGCCGAGCTCGGACCGGTCGCTGATGAGCTCGGCGCCGCGCGCGTGTTCGCGATCACGACCGGGTGGGTCGACGGCCTGCAGGACCAGCTGGCTGAGGCACTCGGCGACCGCTACGCCGGCGCCTTCCTCGGCACGGAGATGCACGTCCCGCGCTCGTCAGTGCTCGCCGCTGCCGAGGCAGCCCGCGAAGCCGGGGCGGACGCGATCCTCTCCGTCGGCGGCGGCACCCAGATCGACTGCGCCTCCGCCGTCGGCATGGCCCTCGCGTGCGACATCCGCACCGACGCGGACTTCGACCGCTGGCGCGTGCGCTACACCTACCCCGACGACCTGCACGTCCCCGACATCCCCGCGGGCGTCGTGCCGCACATCTCGATCCCGACGACTCTCTCAGGCGCCGAGTCGACCAACATCTTCGGCGTCACGGACCCTGCGCGCCACACCAAGGACGCCTACAAGAACGCGCAGTTCGTCGCGCACACGGTGATCCTCGACCCGGAGCTGACCGTCGACGTCCCGGACTGGCTGTGGGCCTCGTCGGGCATGCGCGCCGTCGATCACGCTTTAGAGGGAATCCTCTCCAAGCGGCACATGCCGATGGCGGACGCGCTCGGGGTCGAGGGCCTGCGGATCATCGCCGGGCACCTGGAGCACTCGGCGGCGAACCCGTCGGACGTGCACGCCCGGATGACGTGCCAGCTCGGCGCGTGGCTCTCGATCTACGCGGCCACGAACGTCGGCGTCGGCCTCTCCCACGGCCTCGGACACCAGCTCGCCGCGCAGTTCGGGATGATCCACGGGGTCACCTCCGCCTGCATGCTCCCGCACGTCATGGCGTTCAACGCGGACGTCACCGCACCGCGTCTGGCGCGCATCGCCGAGGCGCTCGGGGCAGCAACCCAGGCGACGCCAGAGGCCGAATCGGCCGCCGCCGGTGTCGCGGCCGTCCGCGAGTTCGTCGACCGGCTCGAGCCGCTCGGCGTCCCCCACACCCTGCAGGCCGCCGGCGCCCGCTACGACGAGCTGCCCGACGTCGCCGACCACGCCCTCACCGACCTCTCGGTCGCCGTCAACCCCAAGCCCGTGACCCGCGACGACCTCATCGGCCTGCTGCAGGCCGCCTGGAGCTGACCCTGATGAGCACCACCGAACGCATCCCGACCGTCCCGGCGGACAGCCCACTCGCCCTCGAGCCTGCGGCGCGCTCGCGCATGAGCGTCGGCACGCTCATCGCCCGCGCCCTCGACAACTTCGGCAGCGAGACGCTGCTGATCGACGAGGACGGCAGCGTCACCTACGCCGAGTTCCGCGACCGCGTCCTGCGTGGCGCTTCCGCGCTGAAGGGCCTCGGTGTCGTGCACGGAGAGCCGGTCGGCCTCGTGGCCGCGAACACCCGAGGGTTCTGCGAGGTCGAGTACGCCTCGGTCCTGTCCGGGTTCGTCCGCTGCGCCGAGGTCCCGCGCCTGCACCCGACCGAGGTCGCGGGCATGTTCGCCGCCGCCGGCGTCCGCGTCGCCGTCGTCCAGCCCGACTGGGTCCAGAAGCTCACAGCCGTCCGCGACCGCATCCCGACCCTCGAGCACATCGTCACGCTCGGACCCGCCGTCGACGGCGCCGCCGCTTGGGATGACCTGCTCGCCGCCGCGCAGCCGGAGCCCATCACCGACCTGCCGGCCGCCGAGGACGACGCGTGGCTGGTGTTCTCCAGCGGGACGACCGGCGAGCCGAAAGGGATCGTCCTCACACACGGCGGCCTGGCGAACATGGTCCGCAACATCCACGGCGAGGTCGGGGAGCTCGACGAGACCGACGTCCTGGTCCACGCGGCACCGCTCGGTCACATGAGCGGGTGCCTGTTCGTCGCCTCGATGATCCGCGGCGGCGCGCAGCTGCTCATGTCGAGCTTCGACGGCACCTCGCTCCTGCAGGCCGTGGAGCGACACCGCGTCACCTGGATGATCGCCGTCCCGACGATGCTGGTGCAGCTCACCGACCTTGCGGAGGAGCTCGACCTCGACACCTCGTCGCTGCGGCGGATCATGTACGGCGCATCGCCGATGATGCCCGACCGCCTCGTCCGCGCGATAGCCGTGTTCGGCGACATCTTCGTCCAGGCGTACGGGCTGTCCGAGGTGCCGATGCCCATGACGCTCCTGCGCGTCAGCGCGCACCGGTTCGACCCGGCGCTTCCCCCGCCGCAGCGGCTGAAGTCCGCCGGCCGTCCGGTCGTCGGGGTCGAGCTCGAGGTCGTCGACGAGCAGCGCCAGCCGCTGCCGCGCGGTTCGGTCGGCGAGATCGCGATCCGCAGCGACGTGCGCATGCGCGGCTACTGGAACCGGCCCGAGCTGACGGCTGAGGTCCTGAGCGACGACGGCTGGTTCTACACCGGCGACGTGGGCCGCTTCGACGAGGAGGGCTACCTGTACATCGTCGACCGCAAGAAGGACATGATCGTCTCCGGCGGCTTCAACGTCTATCCGAACGAGGTCGAGCAGGCCATCAGCGCGCTTCCGGGCGTGCTGGAGGTCGCCGTCGTCGGCGCCCCCGACGACCGCTGGGGCGAGGCGATCGTCGCCGTCGTCGTCCCGCGCCCCGGCGTGACGCTCGTTCCGGACGCGATCATCGCCGGGTGCCGGGAGCAGATCGCCGGCTACAAGTGCCCCAAGAGCGTCGAGGTCTGGGACGAGATCCCGAAGAGCCCGCGCGGGAAACCGCTGCGGCGCGCCGTTCGCGACCGCTTCTGGCAGGACGCCGGCCGGAGCATCTGATGGACATCGGTGTCTCCGTAGGTGCTCGATGCCCTGGCCGAGCACCCACCCGCCCAGCGCGACCGGGCGGTGACGGGCACGAGGCCGATCGTGACGGCCAAGGGTGGGCGATGGCATCACCGGACGTGGCTCCGGACAGGTCGCGTTCGGTCGTGGGAGCTCCCGGGCACAGAGTGGTCATGCAACGCAACCTCTCTGCCCTCGGCAACCTCCCGATCGTCATCTGCCTGGTCGGCCTCGTGCTGGGCGTCGTCGTGTCATGGAGCCTGGGTGCCATCGTTGCCGGCATCGGTGTCGTGCTCGGGCTGTACCTTGCCGTGGTCGACCACAGGACCTCGACCCGTTAGCAGCCGGTGTGGCAGTGCAGGGTCACGTCGATGCGGGCGTGCGGAGGAGTGAGGCCAGCGGCGTCTGCGGATCGGCCAACAGCGCACGATCCGGCGAGATGCCCTCGGCGATGGCCCGCTTGCTGAACATGAACTCCTGCGCCCGGTTGACGCAGTCGGCAGCGACGAACCTCCCCTCAGCGAAGTAGAAGCAGGCGAAGTCGCGACCGCTCGCCGGGTCGCCGCGCAGCACGATGGCGTCGTAGCCGGTGCTGAGGCCGGCGATCTGGAGCTTCAGGTCGTACTGGTCGGACCAGAACCAGGGGAGGGCGGAGATCGCCTTCTCCTGGCCGCAGATCGTCGCCGCCACGGTCTTGGCCTGCTCGACCGCGTTGGAGACGCTCTCCAGGCGGAGGCGACAGTCGTAGCGCGCGTCGAAGTAGTTGGCACAGTCCCCCGCTGCGAAGATGTTCGGATCCTCGGTGCGCCCGTGTGCGTCGATGACGATGCCGTTGTCGACGGCCAGCCCCGCGTCGAGCGCCAGCTCGACATTCGGCAGGACGCCGATGCCGACGATGACCAGGTCGGCGGCGATGGAGTCGCCGTTGGCGAGTCGGACGCTGCTGACACGGCCGTCGCCCTCGAGCGCCGCGACGGCGGCGCCGAGCTGGATGTCGACCCCTTCCTCGCGGTGGACGCGATCGTAGAACGCCGAGACCTCGGGGGCGGTGACCCGCTGCAGGACGCGGTCGGCCACCTCGATCACGGACACCGCGACGCCCAGCTTCCGCAGTGAGGCCGCCGCCTCCAGGCCGATGTAACCGGCGCCGATGATGACCGCGCGGGCGGCGGTCGCGAGGCTGTCCTTGATGGCTCCGATGTCGGCGGCGTCCCGCAGGTAGTGCACGCCGGCGAGGTCCATCCCGGGGATGGTCAGCGGACGAGGTCGGGCTCCCAGGCAGAGCACGAGCTTGTCGTAGCCGACCGTCTCGCCGTCGTCCAGGCTCACGGTCTCGGCCTCGCGGCTGATGGCGGTGACGCGGGCCTGGCGGAAGACCACCCGCTCCTTCTCATAGAACGCCGCCTTGCGGATGAGCAGGTCCGCGAGGCTCGTCGTCCCCGCGAGAAACGTCTTCGACAGCGGTGGGCGCTGATAGGGCAGCGACGGTTCGTCGCCGATCAGCAGGATGTCGCCGGTCCAGCCGCTCTGGCGCAGGCTCGCGCACAGCTGTGCGCTCGCATGGCTGGCACCGACGATGACCACCCGGTTGGTGTCCATCCTTGTTCCCCGATCGCCGCTGTCGCCGGCGCTCAGGCGGCGGCCGGCTTGGGCGTGAGCTGGACCATCATCTTCTCGTAGCCCTTGACGAAGTTCGACTGCACGTACTCGGGCTCCCCGATGACGTCGATGCTGTCGAACCGGGCCAGGAGCTCCTCCCAGAGGATGCGCAGCTGCATCTCGGCGAGGCGGTTGCCCATGCAGCGGTGCACGCCGAAGCCGAACGACATGTGGTTGCGGGCGTTGGGCCGGTCGATGATCAGGGCGTCCGGGTTCTCGAACTTCCGCTCGTCGCGGTTGCCCGAGGCGTACCACATGACGACCACGTCGCCCTTGCGAATGAACTGCCCGCCGAAGTGGACGTCCTGCGTGGCGACCCTGCGCATGTAGGCGAGCGGGGTCTGCCAGCGGATGACCTCCGAGACCATGTTCGGGATCAGCGAGGGATTCGCCTTGAGCTTCTCGAACTGGTCAGGGTGCTTGCTGAGGGCGAGGACGCCGCCGGACATCGAGTTGCGGGTGGTGTCGTTGCCGCCGACGATCAGCAGCGTCAGGTTGCCGAGGAACTCGAGCGGCTTCTTGATCAGGTCCTTGGTGTCCTCGGACGTCTGCATCAACGTGATGAGGTCGAACCCCGGCTCCTCGCCGGCCTTCCGGCGCGCCGCCTTGTCGTGCCAGAGCGCCGTGAAGCCCTTCGCGAGCTCCTCGATCGCGGCGTAGCAGTCGTCCTGGTGCGAGGTGCCGCCCGTGCCCTCCGCCGTCCCGCTGATGGTGTCCGACCAGTACGTCAGCTTGCGCCGCTCCTCGTACGGGAAGTCGAGGATCGTCGCGAGCATCCGGCCGGTGATCTCGATGGACACCCGCTGGACCCAGTCGAACGGCTCGTCCGTCGGCAGGCCGTCGAGCACCTCCTGGACGCGCTCGCGGATGAGCCCTTCCATCTCCTTCAGGTTCTTGGGCGCGACGACCCCCTGCACGGCCTTGCGCTGGACGTCGTGCTTGGGCGGGTCCATCGCGATGAACATCTCGATGTCCAGCGGCGGGGGCCCGAGGACGATGTACGGCTCGGCCGAGAAGACCTTCGCGTTCGAGTCGACGGCCTGGATGTCCTCGTAGCGCGTGACCGACCAGAAGGGGCCGAACGGGCTGTCCGCGAGGTAGTGGACCGGCGCCTCGGCGCGGAGCCGCGCGAAGTACGGGTACCACTTCTGCTGCCGGTTCATGAAGGGGTTGCTGACGTCGATCTCGGTCAGCGGCACATCCGCCGGATCCGGAATCGGCCGCTCGGTGAAGACCAGCGGCTTGCTCAGGCCGGCCAGGCGCTTGGCCTTCTCCACCAGGTGCGCGGCCCGCACCTGCCGATCGACAGGGACAGTCGCCTGCACCTTGTCGGTCACTCTGGTCTTGGCTCTGTCGAGAACGCTCTCGGTGGTAGTCATGGTTCGCTCGCTCAGCTGTCGTATGGGTAGAAGGTCATGCCTACATCTGGAACTCGGGGAGGTGCACCTTCAGGCCGTCGAAGCTCGCGCACGCCTTCAGCTGACACGAGAGGCGCGAGTTCGGCGAGCACTCGGGCGACATCTCGATCATCTGGCTCTCCTCGTCGGAGCGGGTCCCGGTCCTGTCCACCCAGTCGTCGTCGACGATGACGTGGCACGTCCCGCACGACGCCTCGCCGCCGCAGTCGCCATCGATTCCGGGTACGCCGTTGCTCGTGGCGAGCACCATGAGGGACTCGCCGTCGACGAGATCGACCTCGTGGGCGGTGCCGTCGTGCGTCACGAACGTGATGGATCCTGTGGACATGGAACGACCATACGTGAGTGCTTTACATGATGTCAAGCCATAACGTTCTGGCGGAGTGTAATGTTGCCGCATGGCCGTCCTGTCCCGACGCTCCGAAGGCTCCGACGCTCGACGGGCCACCGAGGAGGCGCTCGTCGGTGCGACCCTTGCCTGGCTTGGCGAGGGCGTCGCGTACGCGGATCTCTC
Source organism: Paraconexibacter sp. AEG42_29 (assembly GCF_040581415.1). Classification (NCBI taxonomy): domain Bacteria; kingdom Bacillati; phylum Actinomycetota; class Thermoleophilia; order Solirubrobacterales; family Paraconexibacteraceae; genus Paraconexibacter; species Paraconexibacter sp. AEG42_29. Next base: position 1,995,731 of record NZ_CP114014.1, read on the forward strand.
GATCGAGCAGATCGTCAAGCGGGCCGGCCTGTCGCGTCCGACGTTCTACGCGTACTTCCGCGACAAGCGCGCGCTGGTCCTGCACCTCGCCGTCGCGTTCGAGGAAGACCTGGCCGCCGTGGCCGAGCCATGGCTCGAGAACGCGGCCGGCAACGTGCGGGACACGCTCGAGGGCGTTCTGGGCGTCTTCCAACGGCACGCGGCCACGCTGGGCGCCGTCGTGGAAGCCGCCACCTACGACGACGAGGTCGCAGAGTTCTGGCGCGCGTTCCACGGCCGCTTCCGTCCCGGGGCGGAAGCCCGGGTCCGGGCGGGGACGCCGGATCTCGATGAGGAGTCCGTCCGCGCGCGCGCCTTCGCCCTGATCTACATGACGGAGAGCTCCATCACCGCGCATGTGCTGCGGCCCTCGGTCGGCGAGCACGAGCTGGTGGCGCAGCTCGCGTTCGTCTGGGACGCCGCGACCGCCGGCTGACGGCGGTGACGCAGATCGACGTCAGCGAGCCGCGTCGGCGAGGTAGGCGGGCCAGCTGCCGTGGGATGAGATGTCGGGGGCGCCGGCGAGCGCCACCGCCTCGCAGGTGAAGCCGACGACCCCGCGGCCGTCCTCGAGCGTGACGCGGACGAGCGCCATCGGCTGCGGCAGCGCGGCCGCGAAGGAGCCGAGCGCTGCCTCCGCGAGCGTCCAGAGCTCGCCCTCGATCGCCGCGCCGCCGCTCGCGACACGGACGAGGCCGGGCTTCGGCGGGTTCGTCGCGAGTGCGTGCAGGCGGTAGTCGGGGGTGGTGCGCAGGGTCCCGGCGAGACGTGCGCCGCGGGAGGTCAGCTCGTGGTTCAGCGGCTGCCCCTGGCGGTGTGCGCCGACCACGAACAGCGCGGTCTCGGTCGCGGTCACGGGAGCACCGACGCAGGGACGGCCTGCGGCACGGCCGCGGTCCACGCCGCCGCGAGGGCCAGCAGCGTCCGGTCGGCACCGGCAACCGCGACGAGCGTCACGCCGAACGGCGGGCGGACCACCTCGCCGCCGCGATCGAGGACCGGGACGGCGATCGCGCAGAGGTCCAGGAGGTTCACCGAGTTCGTGTAGGTGCCAAGTCGCCGGTTGACGGCGATCGGCTCGGCAGCGACCTCGGCGAACGTGGGGATCGTCGGCGCGGTCGGCAGCAGCAGCGCATCGATGCCGCCGAGCAGCTCCCGGGTGACGAGACGCAGCTCGGCCAGCCGGTGCATCGCCCGGAACGCATCGGCCGCTGACGCCGTGGCCCCGCGGCCGACCACGGCGGCGACGGTCGGATCCAGGCCGGCCGGCCGGGCGTCGAGGACCGCGGCCAGGTCCGCGTAGCGCTCCGCGAGCCACGGGCCGTCGTAGAGGAGCCGCGCGGCCTCGGCGAGCGGCGCGATGTCGACCGCCACGACCTCGGCGGCGAGGTCGTCCGCGGCGTGGGCGAGCGCGCTCTCCCAGCCGCGCCGCGCCGGCCCGTCGAGCGCCTGCAGCCCAGCGGCATCGGGCACGGCGAGCCGGACCCGGTCGCCCGGCGACCATGTCGCAGGGGCGCCGGCGTCGCGCCCGTCCGTCCGCGCGAACGGGTCGTGGGCGTCGGGGACCGCGCACACGTCCAGCACGCGCGTGGCGTCGGCGACGTCCCGCGTGAAGACCGACACGCAGTCGAGCGAGCGCGACGCCGGGAGGACGCCGCGGGTGCTGATCACGCCGCGGGTCGGCTTCAGCCCGACGATGCCGTTGAAGGCCGCCGGGACGCGCCCGCTGCCGGCCGTGTCCGTCCCGAGCGCGAAGACGACCGTGCCGTCCGCGACCACCACCGCCGATCCGGAGGACGAGCCGCCGGAGACGTAGCGCGGATCGAGCACCGACGCACAGGCGCCGTAAGGCGTGCGCGTGCCGACCAGGCCGGTGGCGAACTGGTCGAGGTTCGTCTTCCCCACGAGCAGGGCACCGGCCTGAAGCAGGCTCGCGACGACCGGCGCGGTGACGGTCGGCACGGTCGCGAAGCCGGGGCACGCCGCTGTCGTCGGCAGCCCCGCGACGTCGATGTTGTCCTTGACCGCGAACGGGACGCCGCACAGCGGCAGATCGGTCCGGTCGTCGAGCACCGCGGCGGCGGCGAGCAGCGCGCCGGGCTCGACGAGCGTGATCCACGCGGGGTCGGCGCCGGCCGCCGACCCCGGACCGTGCAGCCGGGCGACGAGGTCCCGGGCGACCGCGCTCGGCGTCGAGCGGCCGCTGCGGATCGCCTCGAGATGCGCCGCGATCGACTGCATCGGCTACGCCTCGAGGACGGCGAGCAGGTCGGTCGACGAGGCCACCGCCCCGAAGACGCCGCCCTGCATCGTGACCATGTGCAGCGCGGCGAGGTGGTTCGCGTGGTCGGTCGCCCCGGTGCAGTCGGACAGGATCAGGCACTCGTAGCCGAGGTCGTTCGCCTCGCGCATGATCGTGTGGACGCAGACGTCGGTCGTGATCCCGGTCATCACGAGCGAGTGGACGCCGCGGGAGCGCAGCTGCAGGTCGATGTCCGTCGCCCCGAACGCGCCCTTGGTGGGCTTGTCGACGATCATCTCGCCGGGCAGCGGCGCGAGCTCCTCGATGATCTCCCAGCCCGGCTCGCCGCGGACGAGGATACGGCCGCACGGGCCGGCGTCCCCGATCCCCGCGCCGATCCGCTGCGCGCGCCAGAGCTTGTTCGGCGGGCAGTCGGACAGGTCGGCGTTGTGACCCTCGCGGGTGTGGAGGACCGGCGCGCCGCGCGCCCGCCAGGCGGCGAGCAGGCGCTGCGTCGGCGCGATTCCCGCACGGACCAGGTCCAGGTCGTAGCCCATCGTGTCGACGTACCCGCCCGGGCCGCAGAAGTCCGTCTGCCAGTCCACCAGGACGAGCGCGGTGCGGGCGAGGTCGATCGTCCCGGTGTAGGGCCACGGGTAGGGCCGGCTGGCGACGGTGCCCGCGATGGTCATGGTCTCGGTGGTGCTCATCGGATGGTCTCCTGGAGGGGCGCGTGGGCGCGGATCGTGTCGGCGAAGGTGCGCGGTGCGTCGTACTGGGGAAGGTGAGCGCAGCCGGGGACCGTGATGACGGGCGCGCCGGTGCGGTGGGCGAGGGCGGCGGCGACCCGGTGGCGGAGCGGCGGGCTCAGCGCGCCGACGGTGCACACCAGGCGCTCGCCGACCGCGGGGCCGAGCTGCGGGTCGAAGGCGAGGAAGGCCGGGGCGTCCCGCTCGATCAGGGTGGCCCGGGCGAGCACGGCGTCCCGCACGGGGGCGTCGAGGGCCGCCCACGTGCCCGGTCCCGCGAGGGCGCGGGCGAGCCCCGCCCCACCGCCGGCCGCGAGCGCGCCGCGGACCAGCTCGCCGAGGGCGGGGACGAGCGCCCCGACCGCCGGCTCGTGAGCCACGGCGCGGATGAGCCGCTCGGGGTGGCTGATCGCCATCGCGAGCGCCACGGTCGCGCCGCCGCTCATGCCGGCCACGGTCGCCCGGCCGACGCCGGCCTCGTCCAGGACGGCGACGACGTCGTCGACGTTCTCGGCCACGGTCGCCGCCGGCGCGAGGCCGTCCCGGCTCCCGTACCCGCGGCGCTCGACCACCAGCACCCGGGCCCCGCGGTCGCGCAGGGCCCGGGCGAGCGGCGCCACGGTGTCGGGACCGAACCCGACACCGTGGACCAGGACGACCGGATCAGCGGCGGAGGTCAGGCCGGGACCGCGACGGGCTCGGGCGTCTTGACCGCCGCCGGGACCTTGCCGGACTCGATCGCCTCGGCGAGCTCGTCGTCGACATCCATCGGGTCGGTCGGGTCGCGCTCGCGCTCCGGGACCTTCAGCAGGTGGAAGCCGAGGCAGACGACGCCGGACAGCGCGTACCCGAGCCCGACCTTCGGCGCCTCGAACAGGTCGACCTCCGCACCGTGGATCAGGCCCACCGAGGCGAGTGCGCCGCCGATGAAGCAGAACGCCGCGGCCTGCACGAACCGGCGGTCGATCAGGAAGACCGCGATCGCACCCAGGACCATCCCCGCGAGCACCGCCCCCTGCCCGAGCGTGTTCAGGCCAGGGAAGATCACGCCGGCGTTGGTCAGCGCGTCCGCTCCGACCTTGTCGACGTTGGTCCCGGCCGCCGACAGGGTGCTGTCGACCAGGCCGTACCCCCAGGCGGCGATGTTCGGGATCATCGCGATGACGATGGCCGGGTAGTGCGCCCGCGGGACCGCCTTGAACGCCTGGGCGCCGATGACAAGCCCGATGTAGAGCAGGACCGGCACGATCGCCGGGATCGGCAGGAGCGCGCTGAGCAACGGGAACATGCCGAGGACGCAGAGCGCGAAGATCAGCACGCCGGTGGCGAGCGAGTAGGCGACGCGTCCGCCGGCGTCCTTCCAGCCCGGGTGGCCGATGTAGACGGCGGGCGGGAACGGGCAGCCCATCGCGGCGCCGACGCAAGCGCCGGTGCCGTCGGCGAGCAGGACGGCCCGCAGGTCGTAGTCGTCACCGGCGGCCGAGGCGCTCTCGACGTTGCTCATCGCCTCGGTGAAGTTGTAGATCCCGAGCGGGATCGCGGTCGCCAGCAGCGGCGAGATCTCCTTCAGGCCGTCCATCAGGAGCCCGAACTCCAGGCCTGGCAGGCCGACGCCGATCTCCTTCGCCGCGGTCTCCACGTCGGGGGCCGACATGTAGCCGCCGGCCCAGCCGATCGCGCTGCCCAGCAGCAGGGCGGCGAGCCCGATCGGGACGTTGCCCGGCAGGCGCACGCCGGAGACGAACCCGATGATGATCACCGTCAGGACCGGGAGCGCGATCCAGGTCGCCTCCCACATCTGCGCCGCGGGCCGCATCGAGATGAACGTCACGGAGATGCCGGCGAGCATCCCGAGCATCGCGGCGCGGGGGGTCAGGCGGCGGACGTACGGCCCGACGAACGCCCCCAGCAGGATGATCACGCCGATGATGAACGCCCACGCGACGCCGGCTGCCCAGGCCTGGATCGGGTCCTTGGTCTGGAGGTAGACCGGCAGCATGATCACGAGCGTCACGATGAACATGTGCGGGACGCTCGGGCCGTAGGGCAGCGCCGTCACGTCCGTGCGGCCGGTCTTCGCCGCGAGCCGCTTCGCGAGGTAGAAGTAGAAGACGTTGCCGATCAGCAACTCGATGCCGAGCGCCGGCAGGATGACGCCGGACACGTCGCCGGCCGGGATGTTCACGACGAACAGGACGAGCCCGCTGAGGACGAGCACGTTCACCAGCATGTTCACGAACAGGCCGAAGAACGCATTGAGGTCCCCGCGTGTCCAGAACGGGATCGTGGGTGGGCTGAGGGCAGGGGTCGACATGGTCAGGCTCCGAGGTCGGCGGTGACGGGGGCAGGGGCGAGGACGGCGAGGAGCTCTTCCGACGGCGCGACCCAGCCGAAGATGCCGCCCTGGGCGGCGATCATCTGCAGGCCGACCGCGTGGAACTCGGGGAAGTAGGAGCCGCAGCAGTCGCTGACGACGAGGCACTCGAACCCGCGGTCGTTGCCCTCGCGGACGGTGGTGTGGACGCAGACCTCGGTGGTGACGCCGGTGACGATCAGGTGCGTGATCGCGCGGTTGCGGAGCAGGAGCTCGAGGTCGGTCGCGTAGAACGCGCCCTTGCCCGGCTTGTCGAGGACGACCTCACCCGCGATCGGCGCGAGCTCCGGGACGATGTCGTGGCCCTCCTCGCCGCGGACGAGGATGCGTCCCTTCGGTCCCGGGCTGCCGATGGTCACGGCACCGCGGCCGCGGGCGAGCTTCGCCGGCGGGCAGTCGGCGAGGTCGGGCCGGTGACCCTCGCGGGTGTGGACGACGAGCATCCCGGCAGCGCGGGCGGCGGCAAGGACGAGCTGCAGCGGCGGCACCACGCGGGCGAGGAGCGACACGTCGTTGCCGAGCAGCTCCCCGAAGCCGCCCGGCTGGAGGAAGTCGCGCTGCATGTCGATGACGACGAGCGCCGTCGTGGCGGGATCGAAGTCGAACTCGTACGGCTGGGCTGGGACGCTGAGCATGCGTGGCTTTCCCCCGGTCTGCGCCGGTGTCGGCAGGGTGTGGTCGGCGACGGTCGACAGCGTTGTATGCAACGTCGTCGACAATGTCTCGCGCAGCTTCCCGTGGCGGGGGCGCGTCCACATCGGACTGACGGTCGAAACCGGTTCCGCCCTTGGGCCACAAACGACGCCCGGTACGCTGAGCCGCGCATGCCGCCCCGTACCGCGCACGCCGACCGGGTCTATGCCCAGCTCCGCGACGGGCTCCTGCGCGGCGACTTCCCCGTCGGCCGGCGGCTCGTCGAGCAACAGCTGGCGGCGCGCTTCGAGACCAGCCGCACGCCGATCCGCGAGGCGCTGCGGCGCCTGGAGGGCGACGGTCACCTCGTGCGGGACCCGGCCGGCGGCCTCAGCCCCGCGGTCCCCAGCGTCCGGTCGATGCGCGACCTCTACGACGTCCGGCTGGCCATCGAGGAGCTCGTCGTCCGCCGCGCCGCGACCGCCGGGAACCGGGGCATCCTCGATGCCCTCGCCCAGGACTGGCGCATGCTCGAGGCCGAGTGGAGCGGCGGTCGCCACGGCGACGGCGGACCCGGTTTCGTCATCCGCGACGAGGACTTCCACCAGCGCCTGGCCCAGGCGAGCGGCAACGCCTACGCCGAACGGCAGCTCAACGACGTCAACGAGCGGATCCGCATCCTGCGCATCCACGACTTCACGCTGGAGGAGCGCGTCCGCTCGACGATCACCGAGCACCTCGAGATCGTCGACGCGGTGATCGCCCAGGACCCCGACGGCGCCGCGTCGTTCATGCGCGCGCACGTCCAGCGCAGCGCGCTCGTCGTGCGGGAGCGCGTGGGTGAGGCGCTCGCGCGGATGTTCGACGAGGACGCCGACTGACGCTGCCGCCATCGCCGTCGCCGCCGCCGCCCGAACGGGTTGTGCTCCGCCCGCGAGCACCTTGGGGTGCCGCAGGCAGGCGCGGAGGCGTTCAAAGGCAAGTTCCCACGAGCTGCACGAGCTGTCGCAGGCTAGGTTCGTGCGGTGTTGTACGAGCGCTTCGTCGAACGCGTCGGCCGGGTCCGCTACCGCCAAGCTTGTGAGGCCGCACGTGCCACCGCGGCATCCACCGGCAAGGGCGCCGACCTGCGCGAGCCGTGGCCGGATGACCTCGAGGACGTCCCGCACGAGCTGGCGGACGTCTGGTCCGAGCCCGGGGCCCCGCTCGACACCCGCCTCGACACGGCCCTGCGGTTCCTCGCCGAGATGCCGTGCTACGCGAACACGATGATCATGACCGGCTGGTTCCACGACATGACCGCGACGCAGACGGCGCGCGTGTGGGACGCCTACCGCGCGGCGCTCGCGGGACCCGACGAGGGCCTCGCGGCCGTGGTCGCCTACTCGTTGTGGGTCGACTACTTCGAGGACGGCCGGACGTCCGAGGACGCCTTCGCGGCGATGACCGTCGCGGGCGGGACGGACCGGGATCGGCGCATCGCACGCGTCCTGTCCGTGGCCGGGCCGGCGCCGTGGGGGCCCAAGCGGCGGCTGTTCGACGAGCTGATCGCGGACCAGCGCTGGCATGCCGACATCCTCGAGGCGGTCAAGGGGAGCCTCTTCGACGCCTACGGCCAGGCCGGGACGGACGCGGGCGACATCCTGCGGCGGCTGGACGTGCCCGCCGCCTCCGCTGCCGACGTCGAGCGGGCCAGGGACGCGGCGGCGCGCATCCGGTGAGGACGCGGGTGCGCGGTCCGGCGGGTTCTGGGCGGTGCCCCGGCAGGGGGTGTCGGGCCGTGCGCAGCGGTCGGTCTGCTCCTGCGCTGTCAGACTCGGGCGCGTGCCGTCCCGGTCCGCTCTCCCGCGCTGCGTCGCCCAGATCCTGGGGTGCGCGGTGCACGAGGTCCCGCCGGCGGACGAGGGCGCCGACCCGATCGCGTGGACCGGGGCGTGGCTCGGGCGCCGCGGGCTGACGCTGGTCCCCGTCCCGGACGCGCCGTCGTTCGGCTTCGGGGGGCCGTGGATCGCCCGGCTGGCCGACGGGCGCTTCGTCGTGCGCTTCGGTGCGCCGGAGAGCGACACGATCGACGATCCGGACGGGGGCGCCGCGGCGGACGTGGTCGCCGGCTGGACGGTCGTGCCGCTGGACCTCGCCGCCTGGACGCCGCCGGCCGTGCGCGAGCCCACCGCCGGCCACATCGAGGCGGTCCTCGTCTTCGCCGAGCCGACCGGCCCGGCCACCGCCGTCGCGGCCGTCCTAGCGGTCCCCGGTCGCGGGCTCGAGGGCGATCGCTACTGGGCGGGGACCGGCTCGATGGGCGGCACCGAACGGCCCGGGATGCAGCTCACGCTGGTCGCCGCCGAGGACCTCGAGGAGCTCGGCATCCCGGCCGACGTCGCGCGCCGCAACATCGTCACCCGTGGTGTCGATCTGGATGCACTCATCGGCCGCGAGTTCCGGGCCGGCGACGTGGTGCTCGTCGGCCGTCGCCGGTGCGAGCCGTGCGCGCACCTGCAGCGCCTGAGCGGGGACCGCCCGGTCCTGCGACCGCTCGTGCACCGGGGCGGGCTGCGGGCGGACGTCGTCACCGGCGGCACGCTGCGTCCGGGCGACGCGGTCGTGCCGCGCTGACCCAGCCGGGCGGGGTCGCGCCGGGGTCGGGCGCTCGGGGGCTTGCTCGCCCGGGGTCGTGGGTGTGCCAGGCGAGCGCCGCGGCTACTCGCAGCCGACACCGTCGCGGTCGGCGTCGAGCCGGTAGTGGTCGCGGCCGACGACCCGGACCGGTCCCTTGACGTAGTACGGCCCGTTCCCGCTGCCGCCGGCGCAGTCGTAGTCCGAGACGTTCGGCTTCAGGCAGGCGCCCTTGTACGCCGGGTCGCACCGCTGCTTCGCGTCGGCCGGCATGACGGCGGCGGTGCTGCAGACGGCGGCGGCGACCACGGCCGCGATCGGGTGCTTGATGCGCATGCTGCCGCCATCGACAGGCACGCGGCCGTTCTCGAGCACGCCCCAGCGCGCGTGTCCGCGCCGGAACCGTCCGGCTCTGGGTCCTCGTGCCCGGCAGGGTCCCGGGCGGCTCGTCCGCGATGCGCGGGTTACCCTCGGCGGATGTCCTGGGCCGCCCGGCAACGCGTGATGCGTGCACTCGCGACGTCGGCGCTCGTACTTCCGATGTCGTTGCTCGCGGTGTTCGTCGCCGACCGGGAGTGCAACCACCTCGAGGGCGATGTGGCCGTGGCCGTGGGCCCGCGCGGTGATCGGTGCGACGCGCTCATCGCGGACTGGCGGTGGTCGGTGCTGCTGCTCGCGCCGCCGCTCGCCGCGTTCTGCGTGGTGGCGGTGCTGGGTCGGCGGCCGTGGATCGCCTGGACGGCTTGGCTCGGGGCGACGGCGCTGGCCCTGGTGCCGGTGGCGCATCTGTCGACGCTGCGGGCCTACCCGCTGGCCTGAGCCGACTGTCTGGCCCGCCGAGTGAGAGCGCAGGTCGGAATACTCGCCGCGTCGGTGCGCGAGAGCCCGGGGTAGGGTCCGGGCATGCGTCGTAGACGGCTTGGGTCAGCGGTCAGCGTGCCGCTGCTGTCGACGGCAGGCGACAGCGGTCCGGTCGCGGCGCTCGGGAACGACACCTGCCGCTGATGCTCGAGGACCTGCCAGAGGACGCGTGGGACCGCTGGTTCGCGCGCCGTGGGCACCTTGATGTCACCCTGCTGCTGTTCGCGGCCTGGGACCCGGTCGGCGTGCGTGACACGCCCGAGGCCTACGACGAGTACGACTCGTACGCGACCGCCTGCCTGCGGTTCGTCCAGGCCGACGATGCTGAAGGCCTCGCGCGCACGCTCGCCGAGATAGAGCGTTCGAAGATGGGCTTCCGCACCCCGGCCGAGCGACTCCGCGAGACGGCGACGACCATCGTCCAGTCGGCGCGCGCGAGCGCCCAGCGCTGGCTGCTCACGGAGGCCGACGGCCCCTGACGAGCCCGCTCGCGACCGGGTCCGGGCGATGGTGCCGGTGGACGGGCACCCAGTTGTTGACCGACGGTAGATAAGTGGTACGCTCCGACGCGTGGAGCTCTCCCCGCGGCGCGAAGCCGACCCGGATGCGTGACGCCGGGACCTGGCTGGCGATCGCGGCCGTCGCGGGGGTCGTGACGGCCGGTGCCGTGGTGCGCGGGTGGGCGGTGCTCGTCGTGTCGGTCGTCTGCGCGCTCGGCTTCGTCGTGAGCGGCGCCGAGGCGCTCTCGTGGCTGTGGCTCATGGCGATCCTGCCCGTGCTCGCAGCGGCTGCGCTCGTGGGGTGGGGGCTGCGTGCCGTCGCGGGGCCACGCGCATGGCTCGCGCCGGGGGCCTTCCTGGTCGCCGGCGTGATCGCGGCAGCGGGCCTCGCCGCTCAGCGCGCGGCACTGGACCCTGTCCCCGACGCCGTCGCCGCGCGGCTCCCGCACGACACGGGGGCACTCAGCCTGCTGTGCTTCAGGGAGGCGCCCGTCAGCCAGCGACGCTCCGCCCGGCGTCAGGCGCAGGCCCTGACGCGTGCGGTCCGCCAGCGACCCGACGGCCTCGTCACCGTCGTCCGTGTCCTCGCCGAAAGTCCAGGGACGGTCCGAGAGGACCTGACCGTGACCGAGCTCGCGCGGGAGAGCCTGCAGCGCGCGAGCTGCTCGTCGCCCGAGGCCGACGCGGTCCGCCGGGCCCTCGGCTAGGACCAACGACCCCTCGTCCACGGGCCGCGTTCCTCGCGACCTGGAACATCACATGGATGCTCTGGGTCGCACGGAGACGGGGGACGCCCGGAGGCAGCGATCAGTCCGCCGGCCAGAAGCCCGGGTCCATGTGCGACTCGTTCTCGGCGTGCCCGCCGAACGCGAGGACCTCCATGCCGTCGGGGCCGGCCTCCCACTCGCGGACCGTGGCCGGCGGGCAGTAGACCATGTCGCGGGGGCCGACGTCGACGATCTCGTCATCGAGCTTGAAGCGGCCGCTGCCGGCGAGCACGAGGTAGATCTCCTCGGAGACGTCGTGCCGGTGACCGAAGCCGACCCGGCGGCCGGGACGCATCAGGTAATGCCCGAGGCCGACCCGCTCAGCGCCGAGCGCCTCGCGCGGGAAGCGCGCCTCGCCCATGTCGGCCATGCCGAATCCGGGCGCCAGGTCGTCCGCGTCGTCGAGGTTGCTGATCGTGTGCGTTGTCGTCATGGGACGATGATCGGGGTCGCCCGCCGGGAGGTCTTGGAAGAATCCGACACGATGGAGAACCCGCGCGGCATCCTGCGTCCCGGCGCCGTCGGCGAGCTCTTCTCGCTGGATCGACCGCTGCCGCCACCCGACCTGTCCGGCGTGATCGACCACCACTGGATCGTCCGCTGGGACCTCCGCGGCCGTCCCTCGCACCGCTCCGAGGTGATCACGCATCCCGCCGTCCACGTCGTCTTCGAGCCGACCGGGGCGTTCGTCTACGGCGTCCGCCGCCGCCGGGACACGCGGATCATCGCCGGCGCCGGCTGGGCGGTCGGGACGAAGTTCCTCCCGGGCGGGTTCACCGGCCTGGCCGGCCGTCCGCTGGCGGACCTCACGGACAGCGTGCTGCCCCTCGGCGACGTGTTCGGTCCCGCGGGGCTCGCGCTGGAGGCGGCCGCGGCGCAGCAGGACGACCCGGCCGCCAAGCTCGCGCTGCTCAACGACCACCTGCGGAGCCGCTGCCTCACGGCGGAGCCCGACGTGACGCTCGTACGCGAGGTCGTGGCCGCCATGCGGACGGCGACGCCGGGGACGACCGTCGACGACCTCGCGGCCGCCCACCACGTCTCGACCCGGACCCTCCAGCGGCTCTTCCGCCGCCACGTCGGCGTCGGCCCGAAGTGGGTCCTGCAGCGCTACCGCCTGCACGAGGCGCTCGAGCAGCTCGAGGACCGCGCGGGCGCAGACTGGACGCGCCTGGCGCTCGACCTCGGCTACTTCGACCACGCGCACTTCATCCGCGACTTCCGGGCCGTGACAGGCCGCACCCCGGCCACCTATGAACGCGAAGCGCGCTCGGTCCGCCGCCAGGCCGACGCGATCCCCGAAGCCGGGTGAGAAGCGCCGGGGGCAGGGGGGCGCGTCCGCGGCGATCAGGTCCGGCCGATCTCCCGCACCAGGCCATCCCGGGCCTTGCCGCCGAGGCGTCCGAACACGATCGACAGAAGCGGGTCGACGAGCTTCAGGGGACCCTTGAGCGACAGGCGCGCGTCATAGGTCACGTCGGCCAGGCCGCCGTCCCCGGCCGCTACGCTGATCTCGTCGATCGACACCACCCACGAGTTGTCACCACGCAGGACGACGGACGCTCCGCGGGTGACCGCCGTGGTCTCGTACTCCAGCGTGGTGGTCTTCAGCCTCACGCGGTACCGCGACCCGAGCGCGCCGGCCTCGCCGCGCGTCAGCTCGATGGTCTCGATCGATGGGTCCCACGCGGTGACGTTGCGGAAGTCCGCCATGTAGGCGAACGCCTCGTCGACGGTCAGGCGGGACGGGACGGTGGTGACATAACGGGCCATGACGGGTCTACGCAGCGGGCCCGCGGATGGACCGTCGGCCGCCGCCCCGGGACTCGACCTCAGGCAGGGATGGCGGCAACCGTTGCAAAGGCATCGGCGGGTCTCCTGGGTCTCGCCCTCGCGCTTCCGTCGGGCGCCGAGGCCCACGCGACCGAGCTCGTCGGCACGCAGACCCTGGCGATCCCGCGCTGGATGTTCTTCGTCGGTGCGGCGATCGTGCTGGTGATCTCGTTCGCAGCCCTCGGCAAGCTCTGGAGCCGGCCGAAGCTCGCGGTCGCCGCGCAGCGCACGGTGCTCCGCGTCCCGCGCTGGCTGGACCCGCTGTGCGGCGGCGTCGGGGTCGCGGGCTTCGCCGGCCTGGTGTACGCCGGGCTCGCCGGCGATCAGGACCCGGCCCAGAACATCCTGCCGACCGCGGTGTTCGTCGCGTTCTGGATCGGGGTCCCGATCCTGACGCTGCTGTTCGGCGACGTGTTCCGCCCGTTCAACCCGTGGCGCGCGATCGGTCGCGGGACGGGCTGGCTCGTCGGCCGGGTGGGCGGGGACCTGGCCGCCGTGGAGCCGCTGCGCTACCCCCGCAGCTACGGCTACCTGCCGGCGGCCGCCGGGCTGATGACCTTCGTGTTCTTCGAGCTGGCGTACACCGACCGCAACGAGCCGGCGACGCTCGCGGTGCTCGTCCTGATGTACGCGGCGGTGCAGCTGATCGGGATGGCGTGCTTCGGCGTGCAGGTGTGGACGGACCGGGCCGACGCGTTCGCGGTGTACTTCCGACTGTTCGCAAGCCTCTCGCCGCTGCACTGGGCGGGCCGCGAGCTGCAGCTGCGCGTGCCGCTGAGCGGCACCGCCAAACTCGCCGATGTCCCCGGGACGGTGGTCCTGCTGTGCGTGATGATCGGCTCGACGAGCTTCGACGGGTTCACGGTCTCGCGCCTGTGGAACACCATCGCCAAGGACGTCCTGCGGGTCTACAACGACGCCGGGATAGCCGCGGTGCAGGCCGGTGAGCTCACGTTCGCCACAGGGCTGGTCGTCGTCGTCCTCATCATCGGTGCGCTGTACCGGCTCGGCGTGCAGGGCATGCGCCGCCGGGACCGCGAGCACTCGGCCGCCGAGCTCGCGCTGCGGTTCGCGCCGAGCCTCGTCCCGATCGCGCTGGCCTACGTCCTTGCGCACTACTTCGGCCTCCTCACCTACCAGGGGCAGACGCTGATCGCACTCGTGTCGGACCCGCTCGGGCACGGATCGGACCTGTTCGGCACGGCGGACCGGTCGGTCGACTACGAGCTGGTCTCGGCGACGGCCATCTGGTACGTGCAGGTCCTCGTGCTGCTGGTGGGGCACGGCGCCGGGCTGGCGGTCGCCCACGACCGTGCGCTGACGATCTACGCCACACCGGCGGCAGCGGCGCGCTCGCAGCGGTGGATGCTCGGCGTGATGGTGCTCTTCACGCTGCTGGCGTTGTGGCTGCTGTCGGCGCTCGCCTGATCAGGGGGACGACACGGCGTAGAGCCGCGGCGGCGTGCTGACGCCCTGCAGGGGCGTGACGCCGCGGTCGGCGAAGGCCACGTCCCCGGCCGGAGCGAGCGCGGCGGGGATCGCGCCGGTGACGAGGATCTCCCCGGGTGCGGCGAGCGCGGCGACGCGCGCGGTGACGTTCACGGCTGCCCCGAACCAGTCGCTGCCGCGCTGGACGGCGGGCCCGCGATGCATCCCGATGCTGACCGAACGCGGGTCGGCGAGCTCGCGGACCAGCCGCCGCGCGAAGGTGACGGCCTGACCGGCGTCGTCGAAGCGCAGCAGACACGCGTCGCCGAGCATCTTGAAGTCCTCGGCACCGGGCGGGAGCAGCCGGCCGACCTGCGCGCAGAACGCCTGAGCGATGTCGGCGGCGTACTCGTCGCCGTGGCGCTCGGTCAGCATGGTGAACCCGACGAGGTCGGCGATGACGAACACGTGCGGTCGGCCGGAGTCGGTGGCGGCCGCGGCGGCCGGCGCGCCTGCAGTGGACCACGGGCCGCTCACGTGCAGCAGCCTTCGTGGCACGGCGCCACCGGGAGGGCGGCCGTCGGGGCGTCGTCCGGGCGACGACCGAGGAGCCGCATCGCGTTGAGCGTGACGAGCAGGGACGTGCCCATGTCGGCGGCGACGGCGACCACGAGCGTGACCAGGCCGAACGGGGCGAGCACCACGAGGACGCCCTTCAGCGCGAGCGAGGCGATGACGTTCGCGCGCATGATCCGCCGGGCGCGGCGCGCTTCGGTGACCGCGACGGCGAGCCGGTCCAGGCGGTCGGACATCAGCGCGACATCGGAGCTCTGCAGGGCGATGTCCGAGCCCGCTGCCCCCATCGCGACGCCGACGTCGGCGGCAGCGAGCGCGGGGGCGTCGTTGACGCCGTCGCCGACCATCGCGACCCGCCCGTCCTGCTGGAGCGCGCGGATCGCGGCGAGCTTGTCCTCGGGCAGCAGGCCGTGCCGGACATCGGTGATGCCCACCTGCGCCGCGATGGCGGTGGCGACCGGGCCGGCGTCGCCGGTCAACATGGTCACCCGCCGGATGCCGGCCGCCCGCAGCGCCGCGATCGCCGCGGCGGCCTCGGGGCGGGGCCGGTCGGCGAGCGCGAACAGCGCGAGCACCCGGTCGCCCTCGCCGAGCGCGATCACGGTCTGCCCGCCGGCCTGCAGCCCGGACAGGTCGGCGTGCTCGCCACCCGTCATGTCGGCGACCAGCCTCGGCCCGCCCGCCCAGAGGTCGCGGCCCGCGACGGTGGCGCGGGCGCCGCGCCCGGGGAGGGCGCTGAAGTCCCGTGCCTCCGGGAGCGCGAGCCGCTGCTCGCCCGCGGCCTGCACGAGCGCGCGGGCGAGCGGATGCTCGGAGCCTGCCTCGACCGCCGCCACGAGCGCCAGCGCGTCGCCGTGCGCGAGCGTCCCAAAGGGGCGGACGGCCGCCAGGGCCGGTCGCCCGTCGGTCAGGGTCCCGGTCTTGTCCAGGGCGAGTGTGGTGACGTCCGCGAGGTCCTCGAGCGCCTGGCCGCCGGTGATCAGCACGCCCCGGCGGGCGGCGCCACCGACTGCGGAGACCACGGCGACCGGCACGGAAATCACCAGCGAGCACGGGCACGCGACGATCAGCAGCGCGAGCGCCCGGTACAGCCACGTGTCGAAGTCCCCGCCGAACGCCGTAGGCACGACGGCGAGCACGGACGCCGCCAGCACGACGGCCGGGGTGTAGATCCGCGCGAAGCGGTCGACGAACCGCTCGGCCGGGGCCTTGCTCGCCTGGGCGTCCTGGACCATCGCCGCCACGCGCGAGAGCGTCGACTGCGCGGCCGGACGGGTCGCGGTGACGACCAGCGCGCCCTCCGCGTTCAGCGCTCCGGCGAAGACGTCGTCACCGGGGCCGACATCGACGGGGATCGACTCGCCGGTGATCGGCGACTGGTCGACCGCCGACGTGCCGGAGTGCACGGTCCCGTCGAGCGCCAACCGCTCGCCGGGACGCACGACGAACCGCATGCCGGTCTGGACCTCGGCGGCCGGGAGGGTCCGCTCGACGTCGCCGGCGAGAACGCGGACCTCGGTGGGGGCGAGGTCCATGAGGTCGCTGACCGAGCGCCGCGAGCGCTCGAGCGCAAGCGTCTCGAGCGTCGTCCCGACCGCGAACAGCACCAGCACCCACGCGCCCTCCCCGTACGCGCCGATCCCGACGCCGCCGATGGCGGCCAGCGCCATGAGCACGTTCATGTCGAGGCTTCCGGTCCGCAGCGCCGCGATCGCGGCACGTCCGGCGGGCCAGCCGCCCACGACCATCGACGCGAGGTACAGCACGGCGTCCGGCCCGCCCGTGAGCGTGAACAGCACACCGAGCAGCAGCAGCGGCACCGACACGGTCGTCGACAGCGCCCGCGCGTCCCGGCGCCAGAACGGCAGCGCCTCCCGGCGGCCGGACTCGTCCCGGACGCGGTAGCCGGCCGCCACCGTCGCCGAGCGGACCGCGGCAGCCGTGACCGGTCCGTCGACGACCAGCGTCCCGGCGCCGAACGACACCACAGCGCCGCGGACGTCCGGGAGCGCCAGGACCGCCTTCTGCAGCGTCGCGGCGCAGGCGGCGCAGTCCATCCCGTCGATCAGGTACCGGGAGCGTTCGTCGTCGGTGCGCGGGGCCGCGGTCGACGCCGCGTCCGGAGCCGCCGTCGGCAGCATCGGGAGCTCGACCGGGCTCACCCGGGCACCGCGCCCGCCGGGAGTGCCTGAACTCGGGGGAAGACGCGGACCTCCGTCCGCTCGGAGCTCCACGTCAGGCCGACCATGCCGACAAGCTAACGAGCGTTGCGACCGGGACGGCGAACCTGGGACTCGTCCTCGCCAAGACCAGGTGGGGAGCCACGTCGACGCGTGTTCTGACCGTCCGCCGGAACGACCCGGTTGCCAGCCACGCGATGGGGAAGACGCGCAGCTCCGTCCCAGACCGATCGAGGTAGACCCGATGATTCTCCGCTACGACAAGGTCGGCGTCCAGCTGCCGCCGCCGTCCGATTTCGACCCCGCCGGCGCCGCCGTCGTGCAGGAGCTCATGGGCGGCCGCTTCGGCGAGATGTCGACGTTCATGAACTACACGTTCCAGAGCTTCAACTTCCGCAACCGCCAGGGCGCACGGCCGTTCTACGACCTCATCGCGAACATCGCCGCCGAGGAGTTCGGCCACATCGAGATCGTCGCCGCGGCGATCAACACGATGCTCACCGACGTCGACGCCACCAAGTCCAAGCCGAGCCCGAAGAAGTCGCCGCTGCTGGGCGTGCACCAGCAGCCCGGTGCGTTCAACCCGCAGCAGTTCATCGGCGGCGGCCCCGGCACCCTCTGCGCGGACTCCAACGGCAACCCGTGGACCGGCGCGAACGTCTTCAGCTCCGGCGACCTCATCGAGGACCTGACGCACAACTTCTTCCTCGAGACCGGCGCCCGCAACAACAAGCTGAAGGTCTACCAGATGGTCGACCACCCGGCCGCTCGTGCCCTGACGGGCTACCTGATGGTCCGCGGCGGCGTGCACCAGGTCGCCTACGCGCGCGCGGTCGAGCACCTGACCGGCGCCGACCTGACGAAGCTCTTCCCGTCCCCGCGGATCCCGACGGACAAGATCCCCGAGTGCAAGCCGTACATCAAGAAGGGCGAGCACCTGAAGCTCTATCGCTGGTCGCCCGAGGACTACCGCGAGATCGCGGCCGTCTTCAACGGGCCCCATCCGGAGACCGGCGAGGACCTGCAGGTCGTCGACGAGGCGCCCGAGGGCTTCGCGCCGAATGACCTGCCCGACCAGCCGGCGTCGTTCGCCGGCGACTACGCGCCGGAGGAGATCGCCGAGATCGCGACCCGGCTACGCAAGGACGCGGGCCTCGGCGACGTGCCGCTCGGCGTCGTGGCGTAGGACGACGGGAGGGATCGGGGGCGCGCCGCTGTCGGCGGCCTCCGGTTCACGCCAAAGCCTGACCGGATGCCCGTCTACGGATACCCTCGCCGTCATGTCCGACGAGCTGTACGCCGAGAGGGTCGCCGGGAACGAGGTCGCGTTCCGGCGCGTCAACGAGAGCCTGCGTGCCTCGACGGTGGCAGCGGACCACGACCAGCCGCATCCCTTCTGCTGCGAGTGCGGGCGCATCGGGTGCAGCGAGCTCCTGCAGCTGAGGCTGGCGCAGTACGAGCAGGTCCGGGCGAACCCGCGGCAGTTCTTCGTCGTCGACGGCCACCAGATCGACGAGGTCGAGGAGGTCGTGGCACGGCACCCGGGCTTCCTGATCGTCCAGAAGAGCGGGACCGCCGGCGCGATCGCCGCCGCTGAGGACCCTCGCGGCTAAGGCAGGCAGAAGCGCATGAGCACGCTGGTCCCGCCGTCCTTCGCGGTGGTGACCCGCAGCGTGTCGGTGAGCTGCTCGATGATGAGCAGTCCCTGTCCGAGCCCGCCGGGACTCCGGGCATGGCCGAGCCCGGGCCCGGTGTCGCGGACGACGATCTCGAGCGCGTCCTCGGCACCGGAGATCTGCAGGTCGATCACGCCGTCGGCGACGCCGGCGTAGGCGTGGATCACCGCGTTGGAGACGGCCTCGCTGACCGCGATCGCGACCGCGTCGATCGTGTCCTCGCGCGCGCCGAGCGCAGCCGCCCGCTCACGGCACCGCATCCGAACCGCGGCGACGGACGACGGCACGGCAGCGAGTCGCTCGGTCGTGACCTGACCGGGGTCCGACGGTTGCCGGCGTGACGCTTCATCCACCCTGCGGGCCTTCCCTGGGACGTGCTGCCTGAACCGGCCGGTCATCCTGCCGTCGTCCCCAGCCTACGTCAGCGGCTTGCGCAGGTATCGCTGCTCCGTGTCCATAGGGACGAGCGCGACGCTGCCGTCTGCACGTCAGGGCGCGAGGCGCGGGAGCGGTTTCGTCCGTCGCTGGACCGCGAGCGCCGCGTCGGCACGCGCGACGACCTCGGCGGTGCTCTCGTGTGGTCGTAGCGCTGCGAGCCCGACCGTGATGAACGCGGCGTCCGGGGCGATCGCGAGTCGAGCTTCGATCGTTGCGAAGCGCGCGCGGGCCGCGTCGAGTCCCGCGTCCGCGAGCGAGCAGACGAACTCGTCGCCACCGACACGTGTGATCAGGTCGTACGTGCGCAGGTGCTGTCGCAGTGCGGCCACGACGCGCACCAGGAGCACGTCGCCGGCAGCGTGTCCCTGCTCGTCGTTGACGCGCTTGAGGCCGTCGACGTCGACGTAGGCCACGACGAGTCCGAGCCCCGTGCGACGCGAGCGCTCGACCTCGCGCGCCAGCTCACGCAGGCCGACGCCGCGCGTCCTCGCCCCGGTCAGCGGATCGCTCTCGGTCTGGGCGATCCGGCCGAGCAGCTCGTTGCGGTCCGTGGTGGAGTGCAGCCGCCCGCGAGCGGAGACCTGGCGGTCCTCGGCCGAGCTGCGCCGGTCGCGGCCGGCGGCCGCCTCGTGCTCGGCAGCGCTCGTCCGTCGCTCGTCCGCGCGCTCGCGCTCGCCGGCGTTGGGCCTGCGCTCGGCTGCATCGCGTTCGAGCCGCACCGTCCGGGCGGCGGACTGCACCTCGCGCGCGTCGGCCTCGCGGTCGCGCTCAAGAGCGCTGAGGTCACGGGAATGCGCGACGGCGTCGCGCGACTCGGCGGCCCGCTGGATGTCGTGGCTGCTCGACGCCGCTGTGTCGGCGGTCAGGAGCAGGTCGTCCGGGCGTCGGCCCAGTGCCGCCATGGGCAGACGCAGGATCGCGTGGGTCCCGCGCGGAGACCGGGCGACGATGCCGAAGCTGCCGGACAGCCGCGCAGCCGTCCGCTCCACGCGCTGCAGCCCCAGGTGACCGTCGGCGCGCGCAATGCGGGCCGCGCCGGGCTCGAACCCGAGGCCGTCGTCGGTGACCTCCAGGACGAGGTCGTCGCCCGCTGCCGTCAGGACGACGGCAGCGGCCGCGGCGTGCGCGTGCTGGACGACGTTGCTCAGGAGCTCGCGGACGGTCTCCCGGAGGAAGGCGTCGTTGTACCCGTCGACCGCGGGCTGCACGTCCACCGTGATGCGGACATCGCTGCGCAGGCTCAGCGCGTGCGCGATCCGGCCGATCGCCACACTGAGCGGCAGCTCCTGCAGCGTCTCCTCGTGCATCGTCCCGGTCAGCGCACGCAGCTCGGCCACGGCGCCCTCCAGCGCCGCGCCGAGGGCCGGCAGCGCAGCGCCGTGAACCTCCCGTGCCTCCGCGAGCTCCTGCTGCGCGACCATCAACAGCTGGAGCGGGCCGTCGTGCATGACGTTCGCCAGCGTTGTGCGCTCGCCGGCTATCGCGCGACGAAGGCGGTCCTCTTCGTGGCCGTCATCCCTCGAGGTCGTAGGAGGTGCCCCCCGAGCGGGAGTACCTGGAGTCGACGCGCTGGGTGCCTGCTTGTCTGACCATCAGCTGCCTATCGTAGATGACGATCCCCCGCGTGCCGTCCAGCTTGGCGGTGGTGATGTGCGTGCTCGACCCCGAACCGGCGCCGGAAGGCTTGTGGCAGGTCGCGGGCCGGCCTGTCGCGAAGCAGATGTGTCGTGCGGAGCTGAGGGGGTAGCAGCCCGCCCATGAGCGATCAACGCGATTCCCCGCCCAGCGACCCCCGCGACTCCGAGAAGGACACGGAGGACGACCCGTACGCCGGCACGCTCGAGAAGCCGCGGAGCGAGGACGAGGGCGGTGACGGCGTCACCGATCCCATCCCCGACGCATGAGCGACCCCGCGCGGGTCGACGCCCGCCGGCGGCGCTGCTGAAGGCCGTAGAGGCAGCGCCGCCGAACGCCGCCGCCGAGGCGGTCGGGGACGTTCTCGGCGACGCGCTCGGGGCCCGCGACGTCAGCTTCCTTATCGCCGACTACAGCGGCCAGTCGCTCATCCGGCTGAGCCACTCCGACGGCGCGGGCGGCCACAGCGCGGGACGCGAGCGCGCCGAGACGGTGCCACTCGCCGGCACGCCCCAGGGCGAGGCGCTGCTCACGCAGGACGTGCAGGTCGTGCGCCGCGACGGCACCAGTTGGGTCTACGCGCCCGTGACCAGCCGCGGCGAGGCCGTGGGAGTGCTCGAGCTGGTGGTCGACGGCGACGTCGCGACCGACGTCAGCGCGAGCATCGCGGTGATCGCGCACGCCCTGGCTTACGTCGTCATCGTCAACCGTCGTTTCACCGACCTCTTCGAGTGGGGCCAGCGCACGCTCCCGCTCTCCCTGGAGGCCGAGATCCAGCACCGGCTGCTGCCCGGGTCCTACACGTGCGAGGGAGGGCAGTTCACGCTGGCCGGCTGGCTGGAGCCCGCGGGGGCATGCTGGAACGGACCGCGGCGTCCGTCGACGCTGCCTCGGTCCTCACGGCGGCGCGGCACCTGCATCCACGGGAGGCCGTGCAGCGCCTCGTCCGGGAGGTGGTCGCGGCCTGCGGCGGCGACCTGCGCGACGACGCGACGGTGCTGTGCCTCGACTGGCACGGCGGCAGGTCCGCGGTGCGCGACGCGCGGGCCGGCGCGGACACCTAGCCGAAACCGTTGACGACCGGGGAGGGGGCTCCGTGCGCCGCACACAACGCCGGGCGCAGCGTCGGTGGCCGGTCCCAGCACCGTGCAGCCGCTTTGTTCCGCGATCGCCCCAGCAGCGCCGGCAGGCTGGTCGAGGTGACGTTCGCGGGGCGGTCGTCACCCGCTCGGTGCCGTTGAGGCGGAGCCGCGCCGTCAGGCGCCACGCTCGCGGGCCGCGTCGACAACCGTCGCACCGCCGATCAGGTGCTCGTCGACGATCCGGGTGACGAGGTCCTCGTCGAGCGCGCCGTACCACTGGTCCTCCGGGTGGACGATCAGCAGGGGACCGTGGTTGCACGGGTAAAGGCATCCGGTGCGGGTGACGAGGACGTCGTCGTCGCCGAGGCCCCGGGCCTCCAGCACGTCGAGCAGCCGGCGGTGGTTGCGGGCCGCGCCGCGGGCAGAGCACCGCGGCCCACGGCAGATCAGGACGTGGTGGCGATGCTGCGGGATGCGCGACCACGCGGGCTCCGACAGTGCCGCAGGACTTGCGTCGATCGCGACAGTCGGGCGTGACATGGCATTCGCGACGAGGCGCTCGCCGTGGGTCCGCGGGAGCGATGTGGTGATGGCGACCGGCGGCCGGCCGGGACCGCGGGCGCCCCACTCGGCTGCCACGCGGCGCGTCCAACCCGCGAGGTTCGCGTCGGCGGGAACGGCCAGCGGAGTGAGGATGACCTCGCTCGCACCCGCGGCCACCGCGGCGTCGAGGGCGTCGGTGAGGGCGGGCGTCCCGCCGGCGAGGAACGCGACCGCGACCCGCGTGTCCAGCCGCTGCGCCGCCGCCGCCGCGAGGCGTCGCAGGGCCGCCTCGCGACCGCTGCCGTCGGCGTCGCGGACGACGATGATCCGGTGGACGCTCATCCCGGTGACCCGGTTTCGCGGCGGTCGCTGCTGGCGACCGGGTGGACGACGGGGGTGCCGGTGACCGGATCGGGGATGACCCGGCAGGCGACGCCGAAGACCGCCTGGACGAGCTCGCCGGTGATGATGTCGGCCGGCGCGCCCTGGGCGACGATCGCGCCGCTGCGCATCGCGACCAGATGGTGCGCGTAGCGGGCGGCGAGGTTCAGGTCGTGGAGGACCGCGACGATCGTGCGGCCCCGCTCAGCGTTGAGCTGCTCGAGGAGGTCGAGGATCTCGAGCTGGTAGGCGAGGTCGAGGAACGTGGTCGGCTCGTCGAGCAGCAGCAGCGGCGTGTCCTGCGCGAGGGCGACGGCGATCCAGACGCGCTGACGCTGGCCGCCGGAGAGCTCGTCGACGCGGCGCGTGGCGAGGTCGGTCGTGCGGGTGGCGGCGAGCGCGCCGGCGACGGCGTCGCGGTCGGCGGCCGACCACTGGCGCAGCCACCGCTGGTGCGGGTTGCGGCCGCGGCTGACCAGGTCCTCGACGATGACGCCGTCGGGTGCGATCGGCTGCTGCGGCAGCATTCCGACCCGGGTGGCGACCTCGCGCGTGGGCCGGTGGTGGATGTCGGTGCCGTCCAGCAGGACCTGGCCGGCGTCGGGCTTCATCAGCCGGGCGAGCCCGCGCAGGAGCGTGGACTTGCCGCAGGCGTTCGGGCCGACGATCGCGGTGACGCGGCCCTGCGGCACCTCGAGCGTGAGGCCGTCGACCACCGGCGGACCGCCGCCGAAGCCGAGGGTCAGCCCGCGCGCAGACAGGGTGGGCGTGTCGGTCATCCGGTGGCTCCGGTGCGGTTGGCGCGGACGAGCAGGGCGAGCAGGACCGGCGCGCCGAGGACCGCGGTCACCACGCCCACGGGGAGCTCCAGCGGGGCGATGACGCGGCGCGCTGCGAGGTCGGCGGCGCTGAGGAGCAGCGCCCCGCAGGCGGCCGACGGGAGCAGGCCGAGGTGCCGCGGGTCGATCAGGCGACGGGCGATCTGCGGGGCGACGAGGGCGACGAAGGCCACCGGGCCGGCGACCGCCGTCGCCGCGGCGGCCAGCGCGACGGCGGTGACCAGGATCACGGCCCGCGCGGCTTCGACCCGTGTGCCCTGCAGCCGCGCGAGGTCGTCGCCGAGCTCCAGGCTGCGCAGCTGCCGGTTCTGCGTGGCGAGCAGCGGGATCAGCACCGCGGCGACCACCGTGATCGACCAGGCCTGCGTCCAGTCGCGGCTGACGAGGCTGCCCGTGAGCCAGATCTCGGCCGCACGGGCGTCGTACAGGTCCGCCCGCGTGAGCACGTAGGACGTGACCGACCCGAGCGCCGCAGCCACGCCGATCCCGACGAGGACGAGCCGGTACGGGCTCAGTCCGCGCCGATAGGCGAGTCCGTAGACGAGGACGGCGCAGACCAGCGCGCCGGCGAGTGCGGCGAGGCTGATCGCGACCCCGGTGGCCCGGAACCAGACGATCCCGATGACCGCCGCGGTGGCCGCGCCGGCGTTGATCCCGATGACGTCGGGGCTGGCCAGGACGTTGCCCGCGACCCGCTGAAAGACGCAGCCGGACGCGCCGAGCGCTGCGCCTGCCGCCAGGCCGCAGATCGCGCGCGGCAGCCGCAGCTCCTGCACGACGTAGACCGACCGCGGCGGCCCGTCCCCGAGTACCGCGGCCGGGACGTCGGCGATCGCGATCGGGAAGTCCCCGACGGTGAGCGTGACCACCACGGCAGCGAGCGCGGTGAGGGCCAGCAGCCCGGTGACCAGCACCGTGCGGACAGAGGCGCTGCCGGGGCGGCGGGCGGGCGCCTGGCTGCGCGCGATCACAGGCCGCTCAGGCGCTGGCGACGGACGAGGAGGATGAAGACCGGCGCGCCGACGAGGGCGGTGACGATGCCCACCTGGATCTCCTGCGGGCGAGCGACGACGCGGCCGACCGTGTCGGCGACCACGAGCAGCGTCGCGCTCAGGACCGCCGCGTACGGCAGCAGCCAGCGATGGTCGGGACCGGTGATCGCCCGGGCCGCGTGCGGCACCGTGAGCCCGACGAACCCGATCGGCCCCGCGGCCGCCGTCGCGCTGCCCGCCAGCAGCACGACCGCTGCTGCCCCGGTCCCCCGCGTCCAGGCCAGCCGGCGACCGAGGGCCACGGCCAGCTCGTCGCCCAGGGCCAGGACGTTCAGGCCGCGGGCGAGGCCCGCGCTGAGCGCGATGCCGACGAGGACGAACGGCAGCAGCGGCGCGACGACGCCCTGGCTGGTCCCGTTCAGCGACCCGACGACCCAGAAGCGGTACTGGCGCAGCGTGTCGAGGTCCAGGAACGTGAACGCCGAGGTGATCGCGCCCAGCATCGCCGAGACGCCGACGCCGGCGAGCGCGAGCTTCACCGGCGTGGCGCCGGTCGGGCCGGTCGACGCGAGCAGGTAGACCAGGCCGCCGCCGAGCGCCGCGCCGAGGAAGGCGAACCACACGTAGCCGCTCAGCGTCGTGA
This sequence comes from Paraconexibacter sp. AEG42_29, assembly GCF_040581415.1. NCBI lineage: Bacteria > Bacillati > Actinomycetota > Thermoleophilia > Solirubrobacterales > Paraconexibacteraceae > Paraconexibacter > Paraconexibacter sp. AEG42_29. The sequence goes on from NZ_CP114014.1 coordinate 2,020,758, forward strand.
TGCCGAGGGTGGCGATCGCGAGCACCGCCGCCAGCGAGGCGCCCGCCGTCACCCCGAGGATGTCGGGCCCGGCGAGCGGGTTGCGCGTCAGGCCCTGCGCCAGCGCACCCGCGACGCCGAGCGCGGCGCCCGCCTCGATCGCGACCAGGGTGCGCGGCACCCGCACGTAGCGCACCGCGCGCTGCACGTTGGAGCCGTCGAAGCCCGAGTAGGCGTCGACGACGTCGCGCACCGCGACGTTCCCGTTGCCGACCAGCACCGAGCACACCGCGGCCGCGGCCAGCAGCAGCAGTGCGCCGGCCAGCCCGGCGGCCTTCGCCGCCGGGTGGCCGAGCAGTCCCTCGTTCATCGCCGCGACCGGCGCGGCCGTCTACTTGACCCGGTCGGGGTGCAGCCAGCGGGCGACCATGCTGACCGAGTTCGCGAGCCGGACCCCGCCGCTCACGTCCGCGAAGCCGATCGAGTAGACGTGGCGGTTCTTGACCGCCGGCACGTTCGCCAGCGCCTTCTCCTTCAGGATCGCCGCGACCTCCTTGGTCGCGCCCGACGACGGCAGGTTCGTGTCGCAGCACGCCTCGACGAGGATGAAGTCGGGGTTGCGCTTCAGGATTTCCTCGACGCCGACCTTCGGGTTGTAATGCCCCTTGAGCTCGGGGAAGACGTTCGTGCCGCCGGCGAGCTTGATGATCTCGTCGGCCGGGTCGACCGTGCCGTAGACGCCGAACCCGTCCTTGCCGTAGCTGACCATCGCCACCGACGGCTTCGGGGCCCCGGCGACCGCCTGCTGCACGCCCGCGACCTCCGCCTTCATCGCGGCGATCGTCTTCTCCGCCGCTGCCTTCCGGCCGAAGACCGTGCCGAGCCCGCGGAGGTTCTCGTAGACCGTGTCGATGGTGACTGACGGCGTCCCGAGCTTGTCCTGGTCCTCGCCGTCCTTGCGCGGGCAGACGGTCGTCACGAGCCACGAGTCGATCCCGAGCTCCGAGAGGCTCGCCCGCGAGCCGTACTGCTCCGCCGTGAACACCCCGGGGAAGCCGCTGATGACGAAGTCCGCTCCGCGCTTGAGGAGCTCCTCCTTGCTCGGGATGTCCTTGAAGTACGTCGTGCCCTTCTGCTGCGCGGCGTACTCCGGCAGGATCGTGTTGTCGATGTACGCGGTCCCGACGAGCTGGTCGGTCAGGTCGAGCGCGTGCGCGAGCTCGATCGCCGGCTGGTAGACCGCGAAGATCTTCGACGGCGCCTTGCGGACCGACACGTCGATCCCGCAGTCCTTCACGGACGTCGCTGCGGTCGCAGTCGTCGTGGCGGCGCCGGGCGCGGTCGGCGTCGAGGCGGATCCGGAGTCGTCGGAGCCGCAGGCTCCGAAGGTCAGGCCGAGCGCGACGACGGCCAGCGGGGCAAGGGCACGGCGGCGAGCACGCCGACCGGGCAGGGGCAGAGCAACAGACATTGAGACCTCCTCGGGATTACGCGTCCCGTCAGCGGGGTGATCGAGAAGGAGGAGTTCCTGGCTTCGGCCCCCGGAGGGACCGTTCACAGTGGCGCGACCGCGCCGGCTTTCCACCGGCTTCCTCGCTCCGTCTCGCTGAAGGCCGTGACGCTATCACTCCCGTCAGCGGGCTAACCCGCGCGGCAGCCGTTGTGCGGTCAGCGCCGCCGCCCGCAACCCCGCCGGATCAGCGGGAGAGCCGCAGCGCGCGCGTCGCCGCGACCACGTGGCCGAACCCGTCGCGGCCGCGGAGCGTGGCCGCGTAGCGACCGGGCGCAAGGCGCGGGAGGGGGCGGCACCGCGCAACGGTCGTCGCCCGCGACAGGCGGACCGTCGCCGCGGTGCTGCGCCGACCGGCCCGGCGGACGGTGATCGTCGCCCGTGGGATCGATCCCCCGATGGCCCGGACGCACACGCGGCCGGCGCGGAGCGTGGTGAAGGACGCGCGGGCGTGGGGCCGCAGCACGACCGCGGCGGTGGCGGACGCGGTCGGGGCACCGCGCGTGTACTGCTGGACCGCGTGCGGGGGTCCGAGGTCGACGGGCACGGCGAGGCGGCCGGCCGCGTCGGGCCGCACGACGGTGGTGGCCCCGCCGGTGACGACGTCGACCTTCGTCAGGCGCGGGAAGAACGGCGGGGTCGTGACGCGGGTCGCGCCGCTGCCCGTGACCGTCAGCCCGCTGCGCCCGGCGTCGCGGAGCTCGAGGAACTCGAGCGCGCGTGCGGGGTCGGCCGCGACGTCCCAGCCCCATACCGCGAAGCGTGGCTCGATCGCGCGGAAGGAGAAGCGCGCGGGGACCTTACGGGGCCGGGCGAAGGCGGCGGTGAATGCAGGCAGGCTGTCGGCGATCTCGCGCGCGAAGTTCGGGACCGAGTGGCAGCCGGCGGGATACTCGACGAAGCGGTGCGGGACCTGTGCCGCCGTGAGCGCACGGTGGAAGCTGCGGCTGCCGTTCGCGACGGCGATCTCCAGCGCGCAGCCGGGCAGGTCACCCGGCTGCTCGCCGAGCGCAGGATCGAGGGTGCCGTCGGCGGTGAGGACCTGCAGGTCGACGTCCCGCAGGTTGCCGACCAGATCGACGGGGTTGTGGCCGCGCCAGCGGACCTCCTGCGTGCCCCGCGGACCGTAGATCGCGTCCGGCGATCCGCCCTGCAGCAAGGGGCTCGCCGTCAGCACCTCCTGGTTGGGATGCAGGTTGCTGTCGCCCGCGCCCGAGAGGCTGGACGCGGCGGTGAAGAGGTCAGGGTGCCGCGCGGCGAGCATCATCACGCCGTAGCCGCCCATCGACTCGCCGAAGATGGCGCGGTGCGCGCCGCCCGGAGCCGTGCGGTAGGTGGCGTCGATCAACGGAATCAGCTGGTCGATCACGAAGGTCTCGTACTGCGGCGCCCCGCCGGCGCCGCCGTTGTACCAGTCGCTCCAGTAGCCGCTGTCGCCGCGCGGCGCGACGATGATCGACCCGTACCCGCGGGTCAGCCGCTCACCGCCGTACGAGGCGAACGTCGTCTCGTCGTGGTTCGTCCCGCCCAGGTAGTAGGTCACCGGCCAGCGCCGGGCGGGCTGTTCGGCGTAGCCGACCGGGAGGTAGACCTGGACCTTCACCGGCCCTGCGAACGCCGTCGTCGCGACGGTCAGCTCGATTCCGCGGTCGCCGAGCGGCCGCTGCGCGCTGATCCTGGCCTCGCCGGCGCGAGCCGAGGGGGCGGTTAGCACGAGCAGCACGACAGCGCCCAGGAGCGCGGCTGCCGCCGCGAGTCCGTCGTGGCGAGTCTTCTGGCCACCTGTTGCGAGCATCCCTGACCCTCCTCCGGTACGCCGGGGATCGGCGTGGGAAGACCATGCCAGAGGGCGGGCGGCGGCGCGCGTGGCCGGCCCACGAAGATCGGCGCGGGTCCCTGTGCGCCGAACCCGCGCAGGGTTCACCGGCGGTGTGGGAGGATCGACGGCCGCGTACTCGCCCGCGGCACGATCGTGATCCCGGCGAGCATCCGCTACCCGTCGAAGAAGGCCCCCGTGCACCAACGATCCCTTGCGCTCCTGGGCGCGCTCCTCGCGTTCGGCGCGTGCGCCGGCACCGCGCAGGCCGCGAACCCGCCGGCGTTCGCCGCGCCCGCAACCGCGACCGTCCACCCGGGCGTGATGACCTTCACCAAGGGGTCGCAGTGCACGGCGAACTTCGTCTTCTACGACGCCACGACGACGTACATCGGCCAGGCTGCGCACTGCTCGGGCACCGGCGGGGCGACCGAGACCGACGGCTGCACCGCCAAGTCGCTGCCGATCGGCACGCCGGTCGAGGTCGGCGGGGCGTCCAAGCCCGGCCGGCTGGCCTACAACTCGTGGCTGACGATGCAGGCAGCGAAGGAGAAGGACGCCGACACGTGCCAGAACAACGACTTCGCGCTGGTCGCGCTCGACTCGGCCGACGCCGGCAGCGTCAGCCCGGCGATCCCGACGTTCGGCGTCCCGACCGGCCTGAACACCACCGGGGTCGAGGCGGGGGAGACGGTCCGCAGTTACGGCAACTCCGGGCTGCGCGGCGGCATCGCACTGCTCAGCCCCAAGACCGGGTTCAGCGTCGGGCAGGGCTCCGGCGGCTGGAGCCACACCGTGTACACCCTGACGCCCGGCCTGCCCGGCGACTCGGGCAGCGGCTTCATCGACGCGCGCGGGCGTGCGTTCGGGATCCTGTCCACCCTTTCGCTCCTCCCGCTGCCTGGGTCCAACGGCGTCAGCGACCTGTCCCGGGCGCTCGCCTACATGGGCGCCCACGGCGGCCCGGCCGTGGTGCTGGCGGACACGAGCCGCGCCGCGGCTCCGGTGCCCGCAGCCGCGAGCGGCCCCGCGCAGGCGCCCGCGACGAAGGCGACGACGACGAAGGCCAAGAAGGCCGCGGCGAAGGCGAAGAAGGCGAAGGCGAAGGCCAAAGCGGCGAAGGCGGCAAGGGCGAAGGCGAAGAGGAAGGCGGCGGCGGCCAAGGCCAGGCGGGCCAAGGCCGCCAAGAAGAAGGCGCAGCCCGTCCGGGGGTAGGTCGGGTCCGGGGCCGCTCGGAGCACACCCGCTGACGGTCCCTCTGCGGGCCGCGCGGCGGACTATCCTCGGCGGGCGGTCGCCCGGTGGGCGCCTGCGATACGCCCCCACCCCGGAAAGGGACGCCGATGTCGGAGACCACCTGCCACATGTCGATCTCGCTCGACGGCTTCGTCGCCGGGCCGGATCAGAGCCAGGATGACCCCTTGGGCAAGCGCGGGAAGGAGCTCCACGCCTGGCACATGGGCGACCCGCGCGCCACCGAGGCGAACACGACCGCGGCCGGCTGGCTCATGCGCCCGCGCGGCGCCTACGTCATGGGCCGCAACATGTTCGGGCCGATCCGCGGTGAGTGGGACGGGGACTGGCAGGGATGGTGGGGGGCCGAGCCGCCCTACCACGCGCCGGTCTACGTGCTGACCCACCACGCGCGCGAGCCGCTCGAGCTGGAAGGCGGGACGACCTTCCACTTCGTCACCGGCGGCTTCGACGCCGCCTACGCCCTCGCGCGTGAGACGGCGGGGGACGACGGGGTCGACATCGCGGGCGGCGCCTCGACCGTGCGGCAGGCGCTCGCCGCCGGGGTCGTCGACGAGCTCACGCTCGACATCGCCCCGGTCCTGCTGGGGGCCGGCGAGCGGATCTTCGACGGCGTCGCGTCCTTCGGCTTCGAGCCGGTCGAGGTGCTGCACTCGCCGCTGGCCACGCACATCCGGTACCGCCGGGCAGGGTGAGGATCCCGGCGCCGTGATGAGTTTCCGCCGCGCCCGCCGTCTCATCGGGCGCCCGGACGATCACCAGACCCAGGAGACCCCCTTGTCCCACGCAGCGACGGCCGACGCGAAGGCCGGCCCACGATGAGCCCCCGCGACCCGATCACGGTCACGCCATACCGCGTCGCCGACCTGCTCGCCGAGGACGAGCGGATGCCGGTCTGCGTCCACGTCATCGACCATCCCGACGCACGCGTGCTGGTCGACACCGGCCTCACCGAGCTGCACCCGGCGGCCGCCGACCTCGATCCGCGGCTGCAGCCGCTGACCGAGCAGGACCTCGATCTCGCGAGCATCGACATCGTCGTCAACACCCACCTGCACTTCGACCACTGCGGCGGGAACCACCTCTTCGCCGGCCGGCCGGTCTACGTCCAGCGGCGTGAGCTCGACGACGCGCGTAACCAGGACGACTACACGATCCGCGAGTGGGTCGACGCCCCCGGCGTGCGCTACGTCCCGGTCGATGGCGAGCTCGAGCTGCTGCCCGGGCTGCGCCTGGTCCCGGCCCCGGGCCACACGGCCGGCATGCAGATCGTCGTCATCGAAACCGGTGGCCGTCCCATCGTCGTCGGCGGCGACGTGGCGGTCTGGTTCGGCGAGCTAGACGACCCGCAGACCGAGGGCCAGCGCCGCGTGTGCGCGCTGGACCCCGAGCTCGTCTGGCTCACGCACGTCGACGAGCCGTGGCGACCGGCGAGGGTCCGCTCGTCCTTAGGCTCGACCTGAGTCGGTCGGCGCCGTGATGCCCGGTCAGGCTGCTGCGTTCGCTACGCGGCGGGGGATGGTCCGGCCCGGCGCACGATCGGGGTGGGGTGACGTCCCTGCCGGCCGCATCGATCTCGACCCGCCTGAACGTGGGGCAGATCTTCACCGTTCGCTCACCGCGCAGCCGCTCAGGACCGGTACACCAGGGGCATGAACACCACGTCGACGGCCGCGGCGCTGCTGGAGCCGATCCCGGCACACGAGAGCTGCGGAAACCGGGTGGACGAGCAGGGCACGATCGTCTGCCACGGGAGCTTCACGTGGAAGCTGCGGCGTGCTGCGGAGCCGGGAGCCCGCTGACGGGCCGGCGGTCGATCCTCCGGGACAAGAGTCCTGCCGCGAGCACGCAGCCGGTCGAGGCCCACAGGCACGCCTCGAGGCCCTGCCACTGGTAGAGCGCCCCGGAGAGGATGGTCCCCGCCAGCCGGCCACCGGCGTTGGCCATGTAGTAGAAGCCGACGTTCATCGCGACCTTGTCGCCGTCGGCGTAGGCCAGGATCAGGTAGCTGTGCACGGCGCTGTTGAGGGCGAAGACGACGCCGAAGACGATGAGGCCGGTGATCACCGCGAGGACCGGGTCGGCGCCGGTCGCCAGCACGATCGCGATCGCGGCCGGGAACGCGGCGAGCAGGAACGCGAGCCAGGCGGCCGTGCCGCCGTCCGGGCTGCGGACGTAGCGGGGCGCAGTGGCCTGGACGAGTCCGTAGCCGAGCACCCAGACGGCCATGAAGATCCCGACCTGCCAGAACGACCAGCCATGCTCGGCACGCAGGAACACCGGCAGACCTACCACGAACCACACATCCCGGGAGGCGAAGAGGAAGACGCGGGCCGCCGCGAGCGCGTTCACCGCGGGGTTGTTGGAGAACATCTGCCGGAACCGGGCCTTCGCGTCCGGGCGGCCCAGCTCCCCCCGCATCAGCGTGACGACAGCGACCAGGGCGGCGAGGACGAGGCCCGCGAGGAGCAGCATGCCGGCCTGGAAGCCGACCAGCGTGAGCAGCAGGCAGCCGAGGAAGAAGCCGACGCCCTTCAGCGCGTTCTTGGAGCCGGTGAGAATCGCCACCCAGCGGTAGAGCGCACCGGCGTCGTCCTCGGCCACCACGAGCCGGACCGCGGACTTCGAGCTCATCTTCGTCAGGTCCTTGGCGATCCCCGAGAGCGCCTGGGCGGCCATGACATAGCCGACCGCGAGCCACGACGGGGGCACCGCGCCGAGCATCACCAGGGCGACCAGTTGGACCGTCAGCCCGCCGATCAGCGTCGCGCGGAGGCCGAGCCGGGCGGCCAGCCACCCGCCGACGAGGTTCGTCACGACCCCGAAGACCTCGTAGAAGAGGAACAGCGAGGCGACCTCGAACGGGCTGTAGCCGAGCTCGTAGAAGTAGAACAGCACGAGCATCCGGCTGGCGCCGTCGGCGATCGTGTCCGCCCAGTAGGCCGCAGTCACAAGGACGTAGTTGCGTACGTCGGCGGACCGCGGCACCCCTGTCTCCTGCGTGACCGCCGGCATCGCTCAGGTCGCGAGGGCAGCGCCGACGAGTCCGGCGAGCTCGACCAGGCGGTTCGCGTAGCCCCATTCGTTGTCGTACCAGGCGAGGACCTTCACCTGCGTCCCGCCCGTGACCATCGTGGAGAGGGCGTCGACGACTCCCGATCGTGGGTCGTTCGCGTAGTCGACGGACACCAGCGGCCGTTCCTCGTAGCCCAGGATGCCGGCGAGCGGACCGTCGGCCGCGGCTTTCAGCAAGGCGTTGACCTCGTCGACGGTCGTCGGGCGCTCGACCTCGAACACGGCGTCGGTGAGCGACGCGTTCAGCAACGGCACCCGGACGGCGAGGCCGTCGAGCTTCCCGGCCAGTTCGGGGAGGATCAGGCCGATCGCGGCCGCCGAGCCCGTGGTGGTCGGGATCAGGGAAAGCGAAGCCGCCCGCGCCCGGCGGAGGTCCTTGTGCGGGGCGTCGACGATCGTCTGCGTGTTGGTCGCGTCGTGCAGCGTCGTGATGGTCCCGTGCCGGATCCCGAGACCGTCCTGAAGGACCTTGACCACCGGTGCCAGGCAGTTGGTCGTGCATGACGCGGCCGTCAGCACCCGGTGCTCCGCGGGGTCGTACCGGTCGTCGTTGACGCCCATGACGACGTTCAGCGCCTCGACGTCCTTGACCGGCGCGGCGACGATGACCGTCCGCACGCCGGCATCGAAATAGGGCTGGAGCGCCTCCACGGTCCTGAACCGCCCCGAGCACTCCAGCACGATGTCGACGTCGTCCCACCCCCCGCCACCGGGGGTGGCGGCGTCGGTGAAGACGAGGTCGGTGCCGTCGACGGTCAGGGTGCCGGCGTCGCCGCGGGCGCCCCGATCCCAGCGGCCGTGGACCGAGTCGAACGTGAACAGGTGCGCCGCGGTGTGCGCGCCGCCGATGGGCTCGTTGACCTGGACGAACTCGAGGTCGGGCCGGTCCCAGCCGGCGCGCAGCGAGAGGCGACCCATGCGGCCGAACCCGTTGATGCCGACGCGCATCGGCTCAGGTCGCCCGGGCGGGCTTCGCGGCGCGGATGATGGCCGCCGCGGCCTGGTCGTGCACGCGGTGCGTCTCGCGGATCTCGATCGCGCCGAGCCCGGCGTCGGTCAGCGCCTGCTCGAACTCCTCGCGGGTCAGCGCGCCGGCGATGCAGCCGGTCCACGCTGCCATGTCCGCACGGGTCGCGGCGTCCATGCCGGGGTCGGCGATCACGTCGGAGACCGCGAACCGGCCTCCGGGCCGCAGCACGCGGGCGACCTCGCGCATCACCTGCGGCTTATCGCCGGAGAGGTTGATGACGCAGTTGGAGATCACTACGTCGACCGACGCGTCGGGAAGGGGGATGGCCTCGATGTGGCCCTTGACGAACTCGACGTTCGCGAGCCCCGCCTGCGCCGCGTTCGCGCGGGCGAGCTCGAGCATCTCGTCGGTCATGTCCAGGCCGATCGCGCGGCCGGTCGGGCCGACCCGCGCCGCGCTGATGAACACATCGCCCCCGGCGCCGGACCCGAGGTCCAGCACCGTCTCGCCATCGTGCAGGTCGGCGACGGCGGTCGGGACGCCGCAGCCGAGCGACGCATCGAGAGCGCCGCCGGACGCGGCGAGCTCGTCGGCGTCGTAGAGCGCATCGCCGAAGACCTGCGTGCCGGCCGCGTCGGTCAGCGCGACCTCCGCCGGGCCGCAGCACGACGCCGGGGCGCTCGCCCCGGCCGCCGCGGCGCGCGCCGCGGCCGCGTACTTGGCCCGGACCGTCTCGCGGACGGCGTCGGCATCGGCCCGGGCGTCGCTCAGCTCAGCCATGTGGTCAGCTCCTTCAGCGCCCCAGGGCGCAGGTAGTAGTACATCCAGGTTCCGCGCCGCTCGGCACCAAGGACCCCTGCGGTGACCAGGACCTTCAGGTGCTTGGCCACCGCGGCCTGCGACATGTCGAAGAGCGGCAGCAGCTCGCACTGGCAGATCGCCTCGGGGTCTGCCTTGCGGATCGTGTCCACGATCCGCAGCCGGGTCGGGTCCGCCAGGGCCTTGACGAGCGTTGCCAGTTCGACCGCCGCCTCGGCATCCAGGTCCGGGACGACGGCCGCGATGCAGCAGCCGCCGGCCTGACGTTCACGGGGGGACATCACCGGTGCGGTCGTGCTCACGATGCCTCACCATACACAACCGAAAGGTGATGACAAAACCGATCAGTTATGCTCTAGTGGAGCGTGGAGCATGAACCAGGGTTCCGCCACCGTTGCGGTGGTGAATGTCCGGACGAGCGCCCGGCCCGGCCGGAGGTGGCCCCGAAAGGTGGCCGACGGTCAGGCGGCCAGGCGGGAGTGGGCTGCCGACACGTCGTCGCCCGCGATCGCCACGCGGTCGCGTCCCGCAGCCTTGGCCTCGTAGAGCGCGCGATCGGCACGGGCGAACCAGCTGTCCGCGGCCTCGCCGGGGAACGCCTCGGCGATGCCGACGCTCGCGGACAGCTGCAGCGTCTCGCGCGGACCGGCTACCTCGAGCTGCCGCACCGCCACCAGGAACCGCTCGGCCAGGCGGCAGCCGTCCTCGGCGCTCGCGTCGCGCAGGATCACCGCGAACTCGTCGCCCCCGAACCGGGTGACGACGTCCCGCCGTCGGGGAAAGCTGCGGGCCAGCGCGCTTGCGAACGCCTCGAGCGCGCTGTCGCCGGTCTGGTGGCCGTGGCGGTCGTTGATCTGCTTGAAGTTGTCCAGGTCGACGACGGCGAGGCACGCCGGCTCGTCGACGAGCGTGCGCACCTGCACGGCGCGGGGCAGCTCGCGCTGCAGGACGCTGCGATTCCCGAGCTTGGTGAGCGGGTCGACCTCCACCTCGCGGCGGGTGTCGTCGAGCTCGACCCGGAGGACCTCGACGCGCTCCCCGAGCTCGCGGGCCAGCTGGACCTGGCGTGCGCTGCGCTCGTCGGCGATCTCCGACAGGCGCTGGACGGTCTGCAGGGCGGTCGCCTTCAGCTCGGCGGCGGGGCCTCCGGCCGCGGCGCGCAGGCGGTCGAGCTGCCCGGCCGCGTCCGCGTCGTTCGCGCCGTCGCCCACGATGGCCTGCGAGAGCCCGTCGACGACCAGCCAGACCGCGTCCTGCAGGTCGGTCATCGAGCGGGCCACGGCGTCGCGGTCCTCGCGGACGTGGGCGACGACGTGGCGGCGGAGCCCGGCCCAGTCGCGGCCGGTCGGGGCGGCGCCCCCGCGGGCGTTCGGGGCCGGCTCGAGGAGCAGGAGGTGCCGTGCCCAGGCGTCGAGGCGGGCGGCGGGCTCGGGCCCGCCGGACGCCGCCTCCGCAAGGGCACGCACGATCGCGGCGGCCGCGTCGAGGACCGAGTCAGGGGTGCCGTCCCGGCTGCCGCGAGCAGCGGCGGGGGCCGGCTGCGGCTCGGGGGCGCTGGAGCGACGGAGCTTCACGCCACCGCAGTCGCCCGGAGCGCGGCGGACTTGAGCGCGCGGTCAGTCGCGCCAGGACACCGCGAACTCCGACGTGCGGACCGACCGGCGCGGCTGCACCGGCGCGGTCACCGCGGCGTGCACGATCTCGGAGCCGAGCTCCAGGTCGAGGTGCACCACGTTCTGCCCGCGTTCCCGCAGCGCACTCCGTGCGCTGCGATCGCCGACCGAGTCGCAGATGCGCTGCAGCCGCTTGGCCAGCTCCGCATCGCCGACGTGGGTGAACCGGATGTACCGCTGCCCTTCGAGCTCGTGCAGGCGCGGGCTCGCGTCGCGGTCGCGGTCGGTGTTCGGCCGCCGGCCCGGGAACTGCCGCACGACGCAGACGTCGGCGACGGCTCGCCCGTCGATGAAGGCCTGCCCGGTCGTCTCGGTCCGCTGGCCGCGGCGGTGGGCGTGGTTCGTCGTCGTGGTCCCGTGATCCATCTGTGTGCCTCGTTGTTCGCGCATCCGTGCGGTGGCGCCCAGGTGGGACGCCACCGCGCCGTCGTACCCAACGATGGCCGCGCTACACGTTGTCGCATTTGACACCACTGCGGCGCCGCCGAAGTCAACGCCGGGGCAGTGCGGCGACCAGGTCGCGGTGGGCCAGCACGACGGCCGGGTGCTGCTGCAGCGCGTCGAGGTAGCGGTAGCCGAATGCCGTTGCCGGGTCGGGGACGCGGAGCAGCGCGTCCACCCGCACCAGCGCCGCGTCGGCACGAGGCTCGTCCTGCTCGGCACGCGCGGCGTCGAGCTCCGTGATGAGCCCGGCGAGTGGGCCAAGCCACGCGAAGCGCTGATCCTCGGTCGCGGCCTGGAGTGCCTGCATCGCGGTGAGGCGACCGTGGACGCGCTCGACCTCCTTGCGCTGCTCGTCGAGCAGTTCGCGGTGGAGCTGCACGAGCGCGAGCCGGGCCGCCTCGGTCGACGGACCGGTCATGCCGCGCTCGGCGCGCCGGCGACCAGGGGCTTGACCGCGGTCCCGAGCAGCTCGATGCCGCGCAGCATGGCGTCGTGGCCCAGCCGCTCGTTGGTCATCTGCAGCGTGATCCGGTGCAGGCCGCCCAGGTCCTCCGAGGCTGCGAGGATCTTCCCGGCGACCGTCTCGGGGTCGCCGATGAACAGCGCGCCGCCCGGCCCGCGCTGGACGTCGTAGCTGTAGCGCGACGGCGGCGGGTACCCGCGCTCGCGGCTGATACGGCCGAAGAGCTGCTCGAAGCCGGGCCAGAACAGGTCAGCCGCCTCCTGTGTGGTGTCGGCGACCATCCCGGGGACGTGGATCGACACCTTGAGGTCCGCGGGCGCATGCCCGGCCCGCGCGCCGGCGGCCCGGTAGAGGTCGACGAGGGGCCGGAACCGTGCCGGCTCGCCGCCGATGATGGCCACCATCAGCGGCAGCCCGAGCGTCCCGGCCCGCTCGAACGACTCGGGGCTGCCGCCGACGCCGAGCCAGATGGGCAGCTGGTCCTGCACCGGCCGCGGGTAGACGCCCTGCCCGGTGAGCGGAGCCCGGTGGCGCCCGGACCACGTGACGGTCGGCTGCGCGCGAATGGCGAGCAGCAGGTCGAGGTTCTCGGCGAAGAGCGAGTCGTAGTCGGCCAGCGAGAGGCCGAACAGCGGGAACGCCTCGGTGAACGACCCGCGGCCGACGACGAGCTCGGCCCTCCCGCCGCTGATCAGGTCGAGCGTCGCGAACTGCTGAAACACCCGGACCGGGTCGGCCGCGCTCAGCACCGTGACGGCGCTGTTCAACCGGATCCGCTCGGTGCGGGCGGCGATCGCCGCGAGGATCAGCGACGGCGCCGAGTCCAGGAACTCGGGACGGTGGTGCTCGCCGACGCCGAAGGTGTCGAGGCCGGCCCGGTCGGCCTGCTGGGCTTCCTCGAGGAGGTGCGCCATGCGCTGCTCGGGGGTCAGGGCGACCCCGGTGGACGGGTCGGTCACCGTCGAGACGAAGCTGTCGATTCCGATCTGCATGTCGTCTAGTAAAGCACAAGCGGACCACGGTCCGTTTATGCCATACGGGGGCCTGAGCCTGCAGGCGTCAGGTGGTCGCCGCTCGAGGTCGCGGGTGCCGGTGCGCGTACTCGTCGGGACGCGCCAGCATGACGCCGAGCATCGCCGGGAACATCACGGTGTGCTCGGCCATCATGAGCGTCGTGTAGTCGGTGACCGCGCCGGCGGCGAGCAGGGCGAGGACGCCGAGGGTCGGCACGACCATCGCCGCCGCCATCTCGCCGGCGACGCGCCACCGGTGGCCGCGGTAGCGCATCCAGCCGACCATCGGGGCGGTCATCGCGACGCACATCACCGCAAGCAGCAGGGCGGGGGCGTTGTCGTCGTCCGCCCCGGCGGCCTCGAGCAGGTGCTCGGCCGGGACGAACAGCACCGCCATCCCGACGAGCATCGCCACGACCATCTCGACGTAGTGGCGCCAGAAGGTGAGCGAGCGGAGAGCGGACACACCCGCGATCGTACGCTGGCGTACCGTTGCGGGCGATGAGCACCCCGACGCCCGCCGAACGCCGCACCCCGACCGTCGCCGTCATCGGCGCCGGGATGTCCGGCCTGTGCATGGCCGCGAAACTCAAGCGTGCCGGCATCGAGGACTTCACGGTCTACGAGAAGGCCGCCGACCTCGGCGGGACGTGGCGGGACAACACGTACCCCGGGCTGACGTGCGACGTGCCCTCGCGCTTCTACCAGTTCCGCTTCGCGCCGAACCCGGACTGGTCGCGGTGGTTCTCCGCCGGCCCCGAGATCTGGCGGTACTTCGACAAGGTCGCCGACGACCTGGACCTGCGCCGTCACGTCCGGCTGAGCAGCGAGCTGGTCGACGGCCGCTGGGCGGACGGCCGCTGGCAGCTGCGCTTCGCCGACGGCGCCGAGGCGAGCGCCGACTTCCTCATCTCCGCCTGCGGCATCCTGCGCATCCCGAACGTCCCGGCGATCGCGGGCCTCGACTCGTTCACGGGGGCGGTCTTCCACTCCGCGCGCTGGGACCACTCCGTGCCGCTCGCCGGCCGCCGGGTGGCGGTGATCGGCACCGGGTCGACCGGCGCCCAGATCGTCGGTGGCCTGGCCGGGGTGGCGTCGGAGGTGCGGCTGTTCCAGCGCTCGGCGCAGTGGATCCTCCCGATGTTCAACCCGCGCTACTCCCGCCTGACGAAGCTGCTGCACCGCCGCTTCCCGCAGCTGGACGTCCGCGGCTACGACAAGATCAGGGCGCGGGCCGAGTGGATCGGGTCCGCCGTCACCAGCCCGGGGCCCAAGCGCACGCTGCTGCAGACGATCTGCCGCCTGCACCTGCGCCGCGTCCGGGACCCGGAGCTCCGGGCCGCCCTGACCCCCGACTACCAGCCGATGTGCAAGCGGCTCGTCGCGTCCTCGGCGTTCTATCCGGCGATCCAGCGCGCGGACAACCACCTCGTCACCGACCCGATCGACCGCGTCGAGCCGACCGGGATCCGCACCGCGGACGGCACCCTGCACGAGGTCGACGTGATCGCCCTGGCCACCGGGTTCGACGCCCACGCGTTCATGCGTCCGCTCGCGCTGACCGGGGTGGACGGCGTGACGCTCGACGAGGCGTGGGCCGGCGGGCCGCGGGCGTTCATGACCGTCGCGCTGCCCGGGTTCCCCAACCTGTTCACGCTGATGGGCCCGCACAGCCCGGTCGGCAACTACAGCCTCACCGAGATCGCCGAGAGCCAGGCCGACCACATCCTCGGCTGGATCGACCGCTGGCAGTCCCGGGACATCGACGCCGTCGCCCCGACGGAGGAGGCGACCGCACGGTTCAACGCCGAGATGCGCGCCGCGATGCCCGGCACGGTGTGGGCGACGGGCTGCCAGAGCTGGTACCTCGGCGCGGACGGGCTGCCCGAGCTGTGGCCCTGGACGCCCGACCTGCACCGGGCCCGGCTGCGCCAGGTGGAGCCCGCCGACTACGAGATCACGGCGCCGGCAGCGACCTGACGAAGCGCCCGGCTGCGGGGTCGTAGCGCCGGGCCTCACAACCCTCGGGCGTCCGGTCCTTCGGTGAGACATGTCACACTGCGTCGCGTTTTCCGCGAGCCGTCCGGGGCATTGGAGTCTGGTGCGATTGCTCGATCCGTTCGGCCTCTCGGCCCACCCCGCCGTCCCGCCGATCAGCCTGCCGCCGGGCCAGACCGTCGTCGTCCCCGGACGCGGCGAGCTGTTCTACCGCGACAGCGGCGGCACGGGACCGGTGCTGTTGCTCCTCCACGGCTGGATGGCCACCAGCGACCTGAACTGGATCACGACCTACGGGCCGCTGCAGGCGGCCGGATACCGGGTGCTGGCACTGGATCACCGTGGTCACGGCCGCGGCCTGCGCGCGCCGCAGCCGTTCCGCCTGGAGGACTGCGCCGGCGACGCGGCGGCGCTGCTCGAGGCGCTGGACGTCCGCGACGCCGTGGTGGTCGGCTACTCGATGGGCGGGCCGATCGCGTCGCTCGCCGCCTACCGGCACCCCGAGCGGATCGCCGGGGTCGTGCTCGGCGCGACGGCGCTGCACTGGAAGGGGCTCGGCATGAGCGTCCTGTGGAGCGGGATGGCCGGGCTGCGCCTGTTGCTGGGCCTGGCCCCCGACCTGCTGTGGCGCGCGATGGTGCGGGCGGGCGGGGCGCCGGCCGACTCGACCGGGAGCTGGATCGCGGGCGAGCTCTCGCGGGGCTCCAGCAGCCACCTCGCCGAGGCCGGCCGCGAGCTCTCCCGGTACGACGCCCGGCCGTGGATCAGCGACCTGCCGGTGGCGGCCGCCGTCATCGTCACCACCCGCGACGCCGCCGTCCCGCCGGAGAAGCAGCGCGCGCTCGCGGCGGCGCTCGGCGCCCGGGAGTTCGACATCGACGCGGACCACATGGCCGCCACGCATCCGTCGGGCGTCTTCCCGCGGGCGCTCCTGGAGGCGGTGGCCCACGTCCGCAGCACCAGCAGGTCCACCCGCGCGGTCGCGGCCTGAGGCAGGCCCGCGCCGCGCCGCGCTACTCCGGGGCGAGCGCCGTCAGCACGTCCAGGTCCGGGGTCGGGCGGCCCTTGAGGGACACCGGCTGGATGCAGACGTGGGTGGCGCCGGCCGCGTAGTGCTCCGCGATCCGCGCGCGGATCGCGTCGGGGTCGCCGATCACGATCAGGTCGTCGACGAACCCGGGGTCCTGGGCCTCGATCTGCTCCTCGGTGTAGCCGAGCCGCTTCCAGTTGTTGCGGTAGTTCGGCAGCGCGCCGTAGCGGGCGACCTGGGCGAGGGCGGCGTCGCGCGCGGCGTCCTGCTCGGCCGGCGCGGCCAGGATGACCTTCTGCTCGACGCACAGCAGCTTGTCGGGGCCCAGGATCTCGCGGGCCTGGCGGGTGTGCTCCGGGGTGGTGAAGTACGGGTGGGCGCCGTCGCTGCGATCGCGGGCGAGGGCGATCATCTTCGGCCCGAGTGCGGCCAGCACGACCGGCGCCGCCTCGGCGGGCTCGGGGCCCTGGTAGGGCGAGGCCTCCATGGCGTCCAGATAGCCGCGCATCGCGGTGACGGGCTTGTCGTAGGACAGGCCGCGCAGGCCCTCGACCAGCGGTTTGTGGGACACGCCGATCCCGTTGATGAACCGTCCGCCCGACTGCTCGGCGAGGGTGTTGCGCGCCTGCTTCATCGCGCCCGGGTGACGGTTGTAGAGGTTCGCGATCCCGGTCGCCAGCAACAGCGTGTCGGTCACCCCGACCAGGTGGGCGAGGTGCACGAGCGGGTCGCGGCCGACGGTCTCCGGGTGCCAGAGCGCCGAGTAGCCGAGGGCCTCGATGCGCTTCGCCGCTTCGCCGGCGTCGCGGGCCGAGAGCCCGTCCGTGAACGTCCACACGCCGATCGGACGCAGGGACGCGGACAGATCACTGGTGGTCATACCCCGATCGTATTGGGAGCACCGACCCCACTAGGGTGGCCCGATGCCCTCGGGTCCTCCACCAGACCCGACGGGCCGGCGGTCGCTGGACGACGCGGCCATCGCGCGACTGCTGACCGGCTTCCTGCGCCGCACGCACCTCAGCACCCCGGCCGACGTGGCCCGCGTCACCGCCGAGCAAGGGGCCGAGATCGGCGCCACCGACGTCGAGGTCTACCTGATCGACTACGCGCAGGAGGTGCTCGTCGCGCTCCCGCAGTCCGGCCGCCTGACGCCCCCGCCCCTGGCCGTGGCCGGCACCGTGGCCGGGCGCGCGTTCAGCTCGTCGACGATCCTGACGACGGCGGCCGAGGCCCCGGACCGCTGCCGCCTGTGGGTGCCCCTGCTCGACGGCACCGAGCGCATGGGCGTCCTGGCCATGTCGTTCGCCGAGCAGCTCACCGGAGACCTGCTCACGGAGACCTGCGAGCGGTACGCCCACCTCGTCGCGGCGACCGTCATGACGAAGGACGCGTACGGCGACAGCTTTGAATTCGCCCGGCGCCAGGCCCCGATGTCGCTGGCCGCCGAGCTCGTGTGGGGGCTCGCGCCGCCGATGATGTTCGCGACGGACGACCTCGCCCTGGCCGGCATGCTCGAGCCCGCCTACGACAACGGCGGGGACGTCGTCGACTACGCCGTGAACGACCGCTTGCTGCACCTGGCGATGTTCGACGCGATGGGCCACGGGCTCGCCGCCGCCGGTGCCGCTGCGTTCGCGCTGGCCGCCTACCGCCACAGCCGGCGCAGCGGCCACGACCTCACGCAGACCCACGCCGCGATGAACCAGGCGGTCGAGGACCAGTACCCCGACCGCCGCTTCGTGACTGCGGTGGTCGCGGAGCTTGACCTTGACTCCGGTCGCCTGCGGTACTTCCTCGCCGGGCATCCGCCGCCGTTCATCGTTCGTGGCAGCCGCCACGTCGTGACGCCGCCGGCCGTCGGCGTCCCGCCGCTGGGCAGCGGCCTGCCGCACCGCGCCCCCGCGATCCAGGAGGTCGCGCTGCAGCCGGGCGACGTCCTGTTCCTCTACTCCGACGGCCTGACCGAGGCGCGCGACGGCGACGGGGAGCTGTTCACGCTCGAGCGACTCACCGACTTCGTCATCCGCGAGGCGCAGGCCGGCCACCCTGCCCCGGAGATGCTCCGCCGGATCCGCACGACGATCCTGTCCGGCGGGCACGTCGAGCTGCGCGACGACGCCAGCGCGCTGCTGGCGGAGTGGCGCCGCGGCTCCGAGGCGAGGCTGCTGCCGCAGACGGTCCTGGAGTAGGCGCTAGCCGAGTGCGTCGGCGATCGCCAGCGCCGCCCGCAGCGGGAGCGCTCCGGGGTCCGGCTCGCCGAGCAGCTCCAGCGCCCGCCGCACGCGGTAGGCGACCGTGTTCTCGTGGACGCCCAGCTGCCGGGCGGCGCGGGCGTAGCTCTGGCCCTCCGCCAGGTAGCAGCGCAGGGTGTCCAGCAGCACGTCCGAGCCTGGCACCCCGGTCAGGGGCGCCAGCCGCCGCCGGGCGAACTCGCGGGCCCGGTCGAGGTCGCCCGTGAGCAGCGCGATCACGGCGACGTCGTCGTAGGTGGTGATGCCGCCGCCGGCCGCGTCGCCGGTGAGCCGCACGACGCGTGCGGCCGCCTGAGCGTCCTCGTGCGAGCGGCGGAAGCCGTCGAGCCCGTGCCCCGGGGTCCCGATCGTCACCCGGGCCCGCAGCCGGTCGCCGAGCGCGGCGGGCGGCCCGCCGGCCGGTGGGGTGGGCCGGTCGTCGCAGCCGACCCACGCCCACACCGACTGCGAGCCGCCGCGCACCAGCAGGGGCGTGCTACCGGGACGCAGCCACTTTGAGACCCGTGCGACGGCGTCCTGCAGGCGGGCGTCCTCGTCGACGGGATCGGTGAGCTCGTCGAGCCAGGCGACGACCGCCACGTGATGGCGCTCGAGGTCGTAGCGGAGCCGCAGCGAGACCGCGGTGGTGTCGAGCGGCTCGCCGTCGAGGATCGCCCGGACGGCGTCCACGCGCGCGGCCTCCGTCCCGCGGTCCAGGCGCCGTCGCTCCTCCCCGTGGATGCGGACCACGGGACTGGACATCGCGTCGACCCAGCGGAAGAGGAAGTCCGAGCAGCGGGCCGACGCGTGGACGAAGAGCTCGTGCTCCGGCGTCCGGGCGGCGAGCTCGGCCTGCCACAGCCGCCACAGCCGGGCGTGGCCCAGCCGGTACACCGTCAGGACGTCCGCCACGCTGAGCCCCGCGCGCGCGGTGGCCCGCGCCCAGCGCGCGACCTCGGGCGGCGGCGGGTTGCCGGCGGGATCGCTCCAGGTCCGTGCCATCGCCGTGACGAGGCCGACGTTCGCGGTCGCGCCGTCGACCATCAGGCCGCGCAGCTCGTCGTCGGCCACCGCAGCGGGCAGGTGCTCGGCCACCTCGTCGACGAGCTGGCCCGCGATCGCCGCGGTGCGGGCCGCCAGCGCCACCGCCACGTCCTCGCACAGGACGGCAGCACGTGCGTCGATGTCGGCGGCTGGCATCCGGTCAGCCTCGCAGACCGGGCTGTGGATCCCACAACGCCCGGCCGGTCCGGCCGTCGAACCACGGTGGCGGTCGGGACAGGGTCCGTGGGAGGTTCGGTGGGTCCAGCGACGAGGGAGCAGCGATGGCGACGATGGCGAAGGGCCAGACCGGGATCCGCGAGGTCAAGACGTTCTGCCGGATCTGCGAGCCGATGTGCGGGCTCGTCGCGACCGTCGACGGGGACGAGCTGACGCAGCTGCGGCCGGACGCGGACAACCCGGTGTCCCGCGGCCAGGCCTGCCCGAAGGGCATCGCGATGACCCAGGTCCAGAACGACCCCGACCGCGTGACCGAGCCGCTGCGCCGCCGCGCCGACGGCACGTTCGAGCCCGTCTCGTGGGACGAGGCCATGGACGACATCGCCGTCCGCCTGAAGCGCGTCCTCGCGGACGGGGACCCGCACGCCGTGGGCTGGTACTTCGGCAACCCGACCTACTTCTCGTACTCGCACTTCCTCTGGATGAAGGGGTTCGTCGACGCGATCGGGACCCGCAACCTGTTCAGCGCGAACTCCCAGGACGTCGCGTCGCGGTTCACGGCGAACGCCCTGGTCTACGGCTCGTCGCTGGCGATCCCGCTGGCGGACATCACCCGGACCGACCTCTGGCTGATCTTCGGCGGCAACCCGCTCGTCTCCCACGGGTCGCTGGTCTCCACGCCGCGCATCAAGGACGAGCTGACGGCGCTCCGGGACCGGGGCGGCCGGGTGGTCGTCGTCGACCCGCGCCTGTCGGAGACCGCGCGTGAGCACGAGCACGTCGGCATCCGCGCCGGAACCGACGCGTGGCTGCTGATGTCCCTGATCTGCGTGCTGTTCGAGGAGGGGCTCGTCGACACGGCGGCGGTCACCGAGCAGGTCGACGACATCGGCCCGCTGCGCGACGCGGCCCTGCTGCTGCCGCCCGAGCTCACGGTCGAGCGCACCGGTGTGCCCGCCGACCGCGTCCGGGCGCTCGCCCGCGACCTCGCCGCCGCGCCGTCGGCGGTCGTCTACGGGCGGACGGGGGCACACACGCAGGACTTCGCCACGCTCATCGCGGCGCTGACGGACGCCCTCTGCGTGCTGACCGGCAACCTCGACAAACCCGGCGGGCTGACCTTCGGGCGTCCGATGGTCCCGTGGTCGAAGATCGCGAAGCTCGCCGGCCTGGCCACCTACGCGACGAAGCGCTCGCGGGTCGGCGACTACCCCGAGGTGGCCGGGACGCTGCCGTCCGTCGTGATGCCGGCGGAGATGACGACCCCCGGCCCCGGCCGCATCCGCGCGTTCTTCTGCTCGGCCGGCAACCCCGTCAACACCGCTCCCGGCGGCGACACGCTCGTCGAGGCGCTCGGCGGGCTCGACCTGTTCGTCGCCCTGGACCTCTACGTGACGGAGACCACGCGCCACGCGGACTACGTGCTGCCGGTGACGACGTTCCTGGAGCGGGACGACCCGCCGTTCATCCCGAACGAGCTGGCGACGACGCCGTTCGCGCAGTTCAGCGATCCGGTCCTGCCGCCCCGCGGACAGGCGCGGGAGGAGTGGCAGATCATCGACGACCTCAGCCGGCGCGTCGGCCTGGTCCCGTCGAGCGTCCCGGCGGCGCGGCTGCTCGGGCGCCTCGGCGTCCGCGTCCCCCCGCATGTCGTCCTCGCGCTCGCCGTCCGGCTCAGCCCGGAGGGCGACTTCTTCGGACTGCGGCGCAAGGGGCTGAGTCTGCGCAAGCTGCGCGAGCGCCCGAGCGGGATCGTCTTGGGCGACGGCGTCCCGACGGGCGGCGGGCGCTGGCGCAAGGCGGTCAGTCACAAGGACAAGCGGCTGCACTTCGCCGGCCCCGAGCTCGTGGGCGAGCTGCAGCGCCTGCTGGCCCGGCCCGCCCCGGACCCCGCGCTGCCGCTGCGGCTCACGGGGCTGCGTGAGCTGCGGTCGCACAACTCCTGGATGCACAACGCCCCGAAGCTGATGGGCGGCCGCAAGCCGCACGCGGCACGGATGGCACCGAGCGACGCGGCCGCCTGTGACGTCGCCGACGGGGACCAGATCCGCATCGTGTCCCGTTCGGGCGCGATCGAGCTGCCCGTCCTGGTCACCGACGAGATCACGCCCGGCAACATCGCGGTCCCGCACGGCTGGAAGCACGAGGGCGGCTGGCGGGTCGCCACCGCGGCGAGCGGGAACAACCCGAACCTGCTACTCGGGACCGAATGCGACGACCGCAACGTGGAGCGCATCTCGGGCCAGACGGTGATGGTCGGGGTGCCGGTCCGGGTCGAGCCGGCCGACTCTGTCCCCGTGGCGGCGCCGGCCGCCGCGGCCGCGGTCCCGACCTGAGCAGGCCTTGGCGCGCCCCGGGCGCCGGGTCGCGGGGCTGGGGACTCCGCACTCCGCCTCCTCGGAGGTCTGACGTCACGCGGGCTCGAGCGCCTGCTGCAGCAGAAGCGCGGTCTCGAGCACGACGCGCCGGTCCGCGATCCGCGACCCGAGCAGCTCCTCGACCCGGGCGAGGCGGTGGGCGACGGTCTTCGCGTGGATGCCGAGCATCGCGCCCGCCCCGGTCTTGCGCTCGCCGGCCTCGAAGTACGCGCGCACGGTGGCGCGGAGGTCGGCGTTGCGACTGGTCGGGGCCGCGAGCGGGCCGAGCACCGCCTGCACCATCTGCCGGGCCCGGGCCTCGTCGGCGAGCAGCGTGGCGATCAGCGCGACCTCGGCGAGAGGGACGGCGGCACCGCCGGGGTGCATGCGGCGGGCGGCGAGCAGTCCGTCGCGGACCTGGGTCGCCGCCGGGCCGAGCGCGTCGGGTCCCGGGGGCGCGACCGCGGCGACCAGCCAGGCACCGGCCGGTGCGCCGGCCAGGACCGCGGGCAGACGGGCGGCGGCGTCGGCGGCCGCGACCCAGACCAGGAGCGTGCCGTCGGCCAGCTCGAGCGCCATGCGCGGAAGGTGCTGCGCCGCGCCGGTGACCGCGGCAGCGGCACCGACGGGCGGGACGGCGTGGCACGCGAGGACGAGCTGCGGGACATCGAGCGGGTGGCCCAGCAGGCCCGGGTCGACCTGCTCGCCGCGCAGGAGCGCGCGCAGCGCGGCGTCCCGCTGCCGGCCGGTGCGCTGGGAGGTCTCGACCATCGCGCTCCAGCGTTCGGCGATCACCTCGCACCCGTGGTCGACGTAGCCCGCGATGTGGGACATCGAATGGGCGATGAGCCGGGCCAGCTGCGCCGCGTCGTCGGCGTGCTCCGTCAGCTCCGCGATCCACCAGCGGTTCAGGTCGGCCTCGGCGAGGCGGTAGGCGCGGAGGAACGTCGGCAGCCCGGCCTCGTCGATGGCGACGTGGTCGAGCAGGCCGCGTACGCCGTCGGGGACGTCGAGCTGCGCCGGCGCGATCCCGAGCGCGAGCGTGGAGACGATGGTGCCGACGTTCGCGATGGTGGCCTGGTGGGCGAGGACGCGCGCATCGCCGACGGCGGCCTGGAACGCCGGGTGCACGCTCAGGACCCGGCGGGTGATCGCGTCGGACAGCTCGACCAGCCGCGGGGAGGCGGCGTCGATGGCGGTCCTGAGGCGCTCGCGGTCCCGGGACCCCAGCGGCGGGGGTTGCAGCGACTGGAGGCCGGCCATGTGCCCATGCTTCCACTTACCGGCGGTTCCCGCGCCCCGGAATTATCCGCCCCGGAGCACCGGACGTCCATCACTCGCACTGGCTTCGCGGTGCGAACGTGTGGGAGGTTCGTCCACGTGCAACCCTCGAGCCAGGTCCCGGCCGATGTCGTCCCCGCCCAGCGGGCGCTCAGCGACCTCGGGTGCTATCTGCTCGGGGGACACGCCGAGGATCCGGGCGTCCTGCTCGACGAGGCGCGGCAGGCGGAGGCGCTCGGCCTCGGCGCCGGCTTCCTGTCCGAGCGCTGGAGCACGAAGGAGGCCTCGTCCCTGTCGGGGGCCGCGCTCGCCGTGACCGAGCGGCTGCAGATCGTCATCGCCACCACGAATCACACGCTCCGTCATCCGATCGTCTCCGCCTCGTGGGCGACGACGATGCACCGGCTCTCGCGCGGGCGCTTCACCCCGGGGATCGGGCGCGGCATCGTCCCGCTGCAGAAGGCGTTCGGCATGCCCGCGATCACGACCGCGCAGATGGAGGACTGGGCCGGGCTGATGCGGCGCCTGTGGGCGGGGGAGACGATCGTCGACCACGACGGCCCCGCGGGTCGCTACCCGATGCTGCGCCTGGACTCGTCCTTCGACGAGCAGATCCCGCTCGCGCTCGTCGCCTTCGGGCCGAACTCGCTGAAGCTCGGCGGCCGGGCGTTCGACGACGTCGTGCTGCACACGTTCTTCACCGAGGAGACGCTCGCCCGTTCCGTGCAGACCGTCAAGCGCGCCGCCGAGGAGGCCGGCCGCGACCCGGGCCAGGTTCGCGTGTGGTCGTGCTTCGCGACCGTCGGCGGGCACATCGCCCCGGACGTGCAGCTGAAGAAGACGGTCGCGCGCCTGGCCACCTACCTGCAGTTCTACGGCGACCTGATGGTCGACACCAACCGCTGGGACCCGGCCGTGCTGGAGCGCTTCCGGGCCGACCCGGTCGTGTCCTCGTTCACCGAGATGATCGACGGCCGCGCGACCGGGGAGCAGATCGAGCACATCGCCGGCCTGATCCCCGACGAGTGGCTCGAGCCGGCGGCCACCGGGACGCCCGAGCAGTGCGTGGCGCGCGTGGAGCGGGAGTTCGCGACGGGCGCCGACCGCGTGATCCTGCACGGCGCGACCCCGGAGGAGCTGACGCCGGTCGTCGAGGCCTACCGTGCGGCGGGGGCGGCATGAGCCCCGTCGACGTCGTGACGCGCTACCTGGAGGAGATCTACCACCAGGGCGACGTCGACCTGGTCCGCGAGGTCTGCGGCGACCCGCTCGTCCGCCACGACCCCGGCGCCCGCAGCGAGCTCTCGCACGACGAGCAGATCGCGCGCATCCGCGGCGACCTCGAGAAGCACGAGCCGCGTTTCACCTGGGAGGTGCTCGCCGGGGACGGCCGCGACGCCGTCCTGGTCTGGAACTGCGCCCGCAGCAGCGGGCAGACGCTGAGCGGCATCGAGGTCTTCCGCGTCGTCGACGGCCGGATCACCGACGTCTGGAACGCGACCTACTCCGAGGAGCCCTGGCGATGACCCCCGCACTGCTCGACCGCATCGACCAGATCGACGCCGCCTGGATCGAGGCGGTCCTGCACGGTGCCGGCCACGACGGGGCCCGGGTGAGCGCGTTCCGTGCCACGCCGGTCGGCGCCGGCAACGTCAGCGACACCGTCCGCCTCGACATCGAGTACGCGGCCGCGGCGGACGCCCCGGCGTCGGTCGTCGCGAAGTTCCGCCCCAGCGACCCGGCCGTCCACCAGCACGGTCTGGGCAGCGGCGCCTACCACCGGGAGATCGGCGCCTACCGCGCCATCAGCGAGAAGGCCGCCTGCCGCATCCCGGAGCTGTACTGGGTGGGCGGCGACGAGACCAACATCAACCTCGTCGTCGAGGACCTCACGCAGACGGCGACGCCCGGCAACCAGGTGGCCGGGTGCAGCGTCGACGAAGCGCGCGCGGTGCTGACCGAGCTGGCCCGGGTGCACTCGGCGTTCGCGCCGCTGGACGAGGCGACGGCGCCGGCCTGGCCGATCCGGATGGCAGACGTCTGCGACTACTGGGCCGGCACCACGCGCACGGGCGCCGACCTGGCCTTGGCGCGCTTCCGCGGCCGTCTGGACGACCGCGACCTCGAGCTCGTCGACACCGCCGGTCGCCGCGTGCGCGAGTGGTACCTGCTGCCGCAGACGCGGCTCACGCTCACCCACGGCGACCCGCGCGTGGACAACGTCCTTTTCGAGCGCCTGGACGCAGGCGCGGTCGGCGCGGTCGTCATCGACTGGCAGGTCACCGGCCTGCGCAACCCGATGTACGACGTCGGCTACTTCCTGTCGGGGAGCATCGACGCGGCCGACCGCAAGGCGCACGAGCACGCGCTGATCGACGGCTACCTCGAGGTCTACGCGGCGGGCGGCGCGGAGTACGGACGGGACGAGGCGCTCGCGGACTACCGCACCCAGCTCCTGAGCGGCCTGATGATCACGACCGCGGCGATCGCGGTGCTGCCGGACAACGAGCAGGTGAACGCGCTCATCTGCGCGCTGCTGGAGCGCAACTGCGCGGCAGCTGCAGACTGGGACGCGTTCGCGGGGTTCTGACCGGGCTTCGCCCGTCTGACGACCGATTTTGGTCGTCAGCGCGACCAGAATTGGACGTCAGACGGGCGGGGGACCGCGGCGTTCAGGCCTCGGTCAGCGTGGGGTAGTCGGTGTAGCCACGGTGGTCGCCGCCGTAGAAGGTCGAGCGGTCGTACGGGTTCAGCTCGGCGCCCGTGCGGATGCGCTCGGGCAGGTCGGGGTTCGCGATGAACGTCCGCCCGAACGCGACCGCGTCGGCGTCGCCGCGCGCGACGATCTCGCCGCCGCTCGCGGGCGTGAACCCGCCCGCGACGATCAGCGTCCCCGGCCACAGCGGCCGCAGCAGCGCGGCCGCGGAGTCGATGCCACTGGGCGACGGCTCGTCGCGATGCCCGCGCGGCTCGACCAGGTGCAGGTACGCGAGCCCGCGCGACGCGAGCTCCGCCAGGACGTGCGTGTACAGCTCGAGCGTCCCCTCGGTCCCGGCGTAGCCGTCGTTCGCAGTGTTGTACGGGCTCAGGCGGACCCCGACCCGGTCCGGGCCTACCACCCCGGCGACCGCGTCCACGACCTCCAGCAGGAACCGCGCGCGGTTCGCGATCGTCCCGCCGTAGTCGTCGGTCCGCTGGTTGGAGTGCGGCTCGAGGAACTGCTGGATCAGGTAGCCGTTCGCGCCGTGGACCTCGACGCCGTCGAAGCCGGCCTCCAGCGCGAGGCCGGCGGCGACCCGGAAGCGGTCCACCACGCCCGGGATCTCGTCGCGCTCGAGCGCGCGCGGCGTCTCGAACGCCACCGGGCTGAACGTCGCGTCGAGCGCCCGGCCGGCCGGGACGACCGCGGACGGCGCCACCGGCAGGCCGCCGCCGGGCTGGAAGCTCGAGTGCGAGATCCGGCCGACGTGCCAGAGCTGCGCGACCATCAGGCCGCCCTGCGCGTGGACCGCGTCCGTCACCGCACGCCAGCCGGCGACGTGCTCCGGCTCGTGGATGCCCGGGGTGTCCGGGTAGCCCTGGCCCTCGGGAGCGACCTGCGTCGCCTCCGACACGATCAGGCCGCCGGCCGACGCGCGCTGCCCGTAGTACTCGGCGTTCAGGGCCTTGGGCGCGGTGCTGCCGCTGCCCGTCGCCCGCATGCGGGTCAGCGGCGCCATCACCACACGGTGCGCGAGCTGGAGGGCGCCCGCGGTGAGCGGATCGTGGAGGGTCGGTCGGGACATGGGACTCCGGGGTGGCTTCGACGACGGGCGGGGCCAATATAGGGCGCGGCCGGGACTGACCCCCCGTGCCATCCGGCCGGTAGCGTGGGGCGGTGCACCGGGTGATCGCAGTCCTGACGGTCCTGACCGCCCTGGCCTGTCCGGGGGTGGCGGGCGCCGCGGTCGCCGGTCCGCCGGACCCGGGGCAGACGACGACCGGATCGTTCGCGTCCGGTGGCGGCGACTACCGCTTCCTGCGGTACGTCCCGCGCTCGCTGCCGGCGGGCAAGCGGGTCCCGCTGGTCGTGATGATCCACGGGGCGCAGACGACCGCCGAGCAGGAGGTCCGCGTCACGGGCTACAACCGGCTCGCCGAGCGCGAGGGCTTCATCGTCCTGTACCCGGACGTCGACGCGCTCGGCCGCGTGGCTCCGGGACCGATCAACCAGTCCTGGAAGTTCTACGACCCCACGACCTACTTCCGCGGCTACAGCGACGCCGAGGCCATCGCCGCGATGACGCGGGACACGATCGCGCGGCTGCCCGTCGACACCGAACGCGTCTACGCGGTCGGCGTCTCAGCCGGCGGGCTCATGGCCGCCGTGGAGGCGGCCGCGTACTCCGACATCTTCGCCGCGGCGGCGAACGTCGTATCGGCCGGGTTCGCCGACGGGCTCTGCTTCGTGACCGGCACCGGCATACCGGCGGCGGTCAGCGCGGAGCTCGCGTTCGCGCAGATGGGCCCGCGGGCCCGCGTCGTCCCGACGATGGTGATGACGTCCGACGCCGACCTCGCGTTCCCGAGCGCGTGCGGTGAGAAGGCGCTCGAGCAGGGGCTGCGCATGAACAACCTGGTGCTCAGCGGCCGCCAGGGCACACCGCTCGCGCTGACGCCGGCGAGCGTGCGTCGCGACCAGGTGCCCGGCGGCTACGCGTATGACGTCAGCAGCTACCGCGACCGCGGCGGCTGCCTGGTCGGGGAGAAGTGGCTGATCCACGGCATGCCGCACTCCTGGCCGGGGGAGCCCACGACCGATTCCACGGGTGTCGCCGCGATCCGGTCGCCCGACGGAACGGCGGCGACGTGGGCGTTCGTGCGGCGCTACACCAAGGGCACCACCTCGCTGCCCTGCGCCGAGGCCCCGGTGCCGCCGGTCGCCGCCGCCCCGCCGTCGAGGACGTGTGCGGCGCGCTCGGTCACGGTGCGCCTGCCGCCCGGTGCCCGCGCGCGTCGCGTGACCGTCGACGGCCGCCGTGTCCGGCTTCAGCGGCGTGGCGCAGCGGTCCGGGTCCGGCTGCCGGCGACCACGAAGGCCCGGGCGACGGTCCTCGTCCGCGCGCGGGCCAAGTCCGGCCGGACGATCACGCGCCGCCACACCTTCAAGCGCTGCTGAGCGGGTCAGTCCGGCGGCGGAGCCGAGCCCTCCGCCTCCGCTTCGGCCTGCTGCTCGCGGCCGTCCTCGGCGAGGTCGTCGTTGCCGACCAGCTCGCCGGCCACCTCCTTCGCCTTCCCGGCGATCTCGCTGAACAGGCCGGCGCGGGTGAGCTCGGGGTCGTCGTTCTCGGGCATACCCCTAGCTGCGGCTCCAGGGGCCACGTAGATCACTCCGGCGCCGGGGGAGCGGCCACCGACGGGGTGTGGCAGCGCGAGGTGTCGTTTTCCGCCATCTGACGCTGCCACCCTGCTCGTGACCACGGACTCCGCGGTTGTCCGGGCGTGCCCAGCGCCGCCTGGGGCGGTTGGTCGTCCGGAAGTGGGGCATCCGGGCGGTCGATGCAGCGTCACTCCTCACCGCCCGCGGTCCGCGTGGCCTCGGTCCCCGCCCGCCACGTCTACGTCCGCCACCTCGCGGACCCCGCCGGGGCGGACGGCGTCACGCGCCTGGAGGACGTCGTCGCGCCCGGGGCGGTCCGCGCCCCGCACGGGTGGTACCCGCCGGGGATGCTCGACCCGGACTGGGCCCGGCGCAGCGCGGACGCGTTCGACGTCTTCCACGTACACTTCGGCTTCGACGGGCGGACCGCCGCCGAGCTGCACGCGCTCGCGGACGCGCTCGACGAAGCCGACGTCCCGCTGGTGCTCACGGTCCACGACCTGCGCAACCCGCACCACCCGGACCCGGGCCTGCACGACGCGCAACTGGCGGCGCTGATCGGACGTGCGGCGGCCGTCGTCACCCTGACCCCGGGCGCCGCTCGCGCGATCACCAGGCGCAGCGGCCGGCTGGCGGCCGTGCTCCGGCACCCGCACGTCGTCCCGCTCGAGCGGCTGGGTCGCCCGAGACCCGATCGCGACGGGTTCGTGGTCGGGCTGCACGCCAAGAGCGTGCGTCCCAACATGGACGTGACGGGCGTCGCGTCCGTCCTGGCGGACGTCGTCCCGCAGCTCCCCGGCGCGAGCCTGCGCCTCGACCTGCACGACGAGGTCCTGGACCCCGCGTCATGCCATCACCAGCCGGCGCTGGCCGACCACCTGCGGGAGCTGACGACTCGGCCCGGCGTCGAGCTGCGCGTGCACCCGTACTTCACCGACGCCGACCTCTGGGACTACCTCCAGGCCATAGACGCCTCCGTGCTTCCGTATCGCTTCGGGACGCACTCGGGCTGGCTCGAGGCCTGCCATGACGTCGGCACCGCGGTGCTGGCGCCGTCGTGCGGCTTCTACGCCGAACAGCAGCCGTGCCACTCGTTCGGCCTGGACGAGGACGGCCTCGACACGGACTCCCTCGCCGCCGCGGTCGTCGCGGCGCATGCGACCTGGGCGGCCGGCCGGGTCCCGCAGGCCGACGCAGCCACCCGCCGCGCGGAGCGCCTCGGCCTCGCTGCAGCGCACCGCGCGCTCTACGAGCGCGTCATGGCCGGCGACACCACGGCGTACGAGCGGGCGGCGTAGCGGTGCGGATCGGGATCATCGCCGCGGCGCGGCATCCCGTCGCGGAGCCGTTCGCCGGCGGGCTCGAGGCGCATGTCTGGTTGCTCGCGGACCGCCTGCGGCGACGCGGGCACGACGTCGTCCTGTTCGCCGGGCCGGGGTCGGACGCCCGCCTCGGGGTCGAGCTCCTGGACCTCAAGCGACCGCTGATCAGCGCGGCCGCCCGGGCTGACGTGAGCATGTGCGCCGCCGACTGGCTCGACGAGCACCACGCGTACCTCGAGCTGATGCTGCGGCTCGGCAGCGGTGCCGCGGGGCACTTCGACGTCGTGCACAACCACAGCCTGCACCACCTTCCCGTGGCGATGGCGGCGTCGGTGCCGTTCCCGATGCTGACGACCCTCCACACGCCGCCGACCCCGTGGCTCGAGTCCGCGCTGCAGGTCGACGGCGCACGCGCGATGGCGTTCGCCGCGGTGAGCCGGCACACCGCAGAGGCCTGGGCGGACGTGGTCCCGGACACCGTCGTGGTGCCGAACGGCGTCGACATCGAGCGCTGGCAACCGGGCCCGGGTGGGGGACCGCTCGCGTGGTCCGGGCGCATCGCGCCCGAGAAGGGGACGCACCTCGCGATCGACGCGGCGCAGCTGGCCGGCGTCCCGCTGGTCGTCGCAGGCCCGGTCGCCGACCGTCGCTACTTCGAGGCCGAGGTGGAGTGGCGCCTCCGCCTGCCCGGGGTCGCCTACGCCGGGCATCTCACGCACGACGGGCTGGGACGGCTGCTCGGCGGGGCGAGCGCCGCCCTGGTCACGCCGTGCTGGGACGAGCCGTACGGCTTGGTCGTCGCCGAGGCGATGGCCTGCGGCACGCCGGTCTGCGCGTTCGACCGCGGCGCGGTGGGGGAGGTCGTCGGCCGGGACAGCGGCCGCCTGGCCACCCCGGACGACGTCCCGGCGCTCGCGGCCGCCGCCGTGGACGCGATGGCACTCGACCGGGCCGCGGTACGTGCGCACGCCGTCGCCACCTGCTCGCTCGAGGTCATGGTCGACCGCTACGAGGCGCTCTACCGACGGCTCGGGCGGCCGGGCTCGGCACGGCACCGCGATGCACCGCAGACGGCGTCCGTGGCCGCGTGATCGGCTACTACGTGCACCATCACGGGCGCGGTCACGCGACCCGCGCAGCGTGCATCGCGGCCGCGCTCGCGGCCGACGGCGTCGTGGTGACCGGCCTTGGCAGCGGTCCCGTGCCGGACGGCTGGGCGGGGCCGTGGGTGTCGCTCGCCCGGGACGACGACGACGACGGCGGTGCGGTGGCCGTCGGCGGCGCACGGGACGAGACCGCCGGCGGCGCGCTGCACTGGGCCCCGCCCGGCCACCGCGGCCTGCGCGAGCGCGCGGCCCGGCTGCTGGCGTGGGCGGCAGCAGAAGAACCAGCAGCGCTGGTGGTGGATGTGTCCGTGGAGGTCGCGGTGCTCGCGCGCGCGGCGGGCGTCCCGGTCGTCGTCGTGGCCATGCCGGGGGACCGCCGCGACGCGCCGCATGCGCTCGCCTACCGGCTGGCGGACGCCGTGATCGCGCCGTGGCCCGCCTGGGCGTCCCCGATGGAGGCGACCGCCGAGGTGCGTGCCGTCGGCGCCATCTCCCGCTTCGACGGGCTCGACCGCGGCGCGACGCGGGGCGGCGGGGACGGCCTTCGCGAGGTGGTCGTGCTCTCCGGGGCGGGCGGCAGCGCGCTGACCTCGGCGCAGGTCGACGCGGCGCGGGACGCCACCCCCGGATGGGCCTGGACGGTCCTCGGCCCGGCGCCGGGACGCTGGGAGCCCGACCCCTGGCCGCTGCTCTGCCGTGCGGACGTCGTCGTCACCCACGCGGGCCAGAACGCGATCGCGGAGGTCGCGGCCGCCCGGGCGCCGGCGGTCGTCGTCCCGCAGGAGCGGCCGTTCGGCGAGCAGGTGCACCTGGCACGGGTGCTGGCGGCGGCCGGACTCGCGGGTGTCGAGCACCGCTGGCCCGTCGCGTCGCGCTGGCCGGACGTGCTCCGCAGCGCGGTCGCGCGCGGCGGGGACGGGTGGTCGGCTTGGGCGCCGGGGGACGGGGCGGCGCAGGCCGCGGGGCTCCTGAGCGGGCTGATGGGCAGGGGCGATCCGGTGCCGTGCGCACCGCGCTGATCACGACCGTCGCGGGGCGGACCGCGCACCTGCGACGCCAGACGGCGGACGTCGGCAGGCTGCCCCGCCGGCCCGACCGCCAGGTCGTGGTGGCGATGGGGGAGGGCGAGGCCGAGCGCGCCCGGCCGGCGTGCGCGACGTCCGCTGATCTCCTCGAGGTCCCCGTGGAGCGCGGCGAGCTCCCGCTCGCGGCCGCCCGCAACGCCGGCGCCGCCCGTGCGATCGCCGGCGGCGCGGAGCTGCTCGTCTTCCTCGACGTCGACTGCCTCCCCGGGCCGGGGCTGCTAGCGCGCTACGCGGCCGCGGCCGACGACGGTGCGCTGCTGTGCGGTCCGGTCGCCTATCTGCCGCCGGCACCGCCCGGCGGCTACCCGCGCGACCTCACCGGGCTCGCGGCGCCGCACCCGGCCCGACCGGTGCCGCCGGCGGACGTCGTCCTTCCCGGTGGCGACCACCGGCTCTTCTGGACGCTGTCCTTCGCCGTGACGGCCGCGACCTGGACGCACCTCGGCGGCTTCGACCCCGGGTACGTCGGCTATGGCGGCGAGGACACCGACTTCGGCCAGCGGGCGCGGGCGGCGGGGGTGGACCTGCGCTGGGTCGGCGGCGCCTGGGCCTTCCACCAGCACCATCCGACGGCCACCCCGCCGGTCCAGCACCTCGACGCGATCCTGCGCAACGCGGCTCGATTCCACGCCCGCTGGGGCTGGTGGCCGATGGAGGGCTGGCTGCAGGCGTTCGCGGCGGACGGCCTCGCCCGCTTCGACCCGGTCGACGGGACGTGGTGCGCGACGGCGAAGTCCGGCCCTTCTCGGGACGCGCGGAGTATCCCGGGGGCCTGACCCGCCGGATCCTCCGCGCGCGTCGAGGTCCCAGGACGCGCGGAGCTTCCCGGGGGCCTGACCCGCCGGATCCTCCGCGCGCCGTCATCCTGTGCGGGAGGTCCCCCGCATGGGTGTCACGGACCCGCCGTGGAGGGGATGTCCGGACGTGGCGCGTCGGCGAGGCTCGACCGATGGACGACCACTGCCGCGCGGAGCCCCGCCGCACCCCACGCGGCGGGCGGGACGGGTAGCGATGCTCGGCGGCGGCACGCCCTCGCGGCCGCTGCCGCCGGTCGGCCGCCGGCCGGTCACTCCGCCCGGTCCCGCGACCGCGCACGAGACGCGCCCGACTCCCGCCGCCGCGTCCGCGTCCGGGCCGTCGCACGGCACCGCGGGACACGTCCCCGGCGAGGTCGGCATCTGGGTCTTCATCCTCGGCGACCTGCTGGTCTTCGCGATCTTCTTCGGGGTGTTCATGGTCGAGCGCGGGCAGTCGCTCGAGGAGTTCCGGGCCGGCCGCGAGAGCCTGAACACGCTGCTGGGCGTGCTCAACACCCTGCTGCTGCTGACCGGCTCGATCCTGGTCGTCCTCGGACTGCGCGCCGTCCGTGACGGCGCGCCGCGTCTCGCGTCCCGCCTGATCCTGGGCGCGGGCGCGACCGGTGTGCTGTTCGTCGTCAACAAGGTGATCGAGTACGGCGAGAAGCTCGACGCCGGCGTGACGCCCGGCGACAGCGATTTCTACACGCTGTTCTTCGCGTTCACCGGCATTCACCTGCTGCACCTGCTCATCGGGCTCGCCGCCCTGCTCTACCTCAACGCGCTCGCCCGCCGGCCGCAGGTCAGCGTCCGCGACCTGGCGTCGATGGAGAGCTGCGCGAGCTACTGGCACCTCGTCGACCTGCTGTGGCTCGTCCTGTTCCCGTTGTTCTACCTGGTGGCCTGATGCTCGCGCGGATCACCCGGAACAGCCGCGCCGCCGTCGTCGTCTTCGCCGCGCTGGCGGTGGCGACGCTCGTGTCCTGGTGGCTCGGCATCGACGAGGGCGGCGCCCCGGGCGAAGGGGCGTCGGTGGGGACGGCCGCCGTCATCGTGATCGCCTTCGTCAAGGTGCGCCTCGTCGGCCGCCACTTCATGGAGCTCCGCGACGCGCCCGCCGTCATGCGAATCGTCCTCGACGCCTACGTCGTCGTCGTCTGCGCCGCGCTCATCGCCATTTACGTCGCCACCACGTGAACGCCCGTTCCCCCGAGACCGGCGGCCACCGCCGGGCAGGAAGGCCCTCCCCGCCATGAACCCCGAGACCGCGACACCGGGCCGCACCGCCGCTCAGGCACCGCCCGTCCCCGAGCCGTCCAAGCTGCGGCTGGCCACCACCGGCCTGTCGACCCGCACCCAGATCGCGTGCGCCTGGTCCGGGCTCGGGCTGATCGTCGTCGTGGTCGCCGGCTTCCTGCTCATCGCCGGCTTCCTGCCGCCGCGGTACTCCAGCGACTCGGCGCAGCAGATCGCGGCGTACTACGCGGACAACACCGACCGGATCCGCATCGGTGTCGTCCTCGGCTTCGTCGGCTGGACGCCCTGGGCGGCACTGACCGCGGTGATCGCGGTGCAGCTTGCCCGCATGCAGCCGTACCGGCCGGTCCTGGCCGTCATCCAGCTGGTCACCGGCGCCGCCGGCTTCATCTTCCTGACGCTCTCGACGATCATCCTGCTGGTGGCGACCTTCCGGCCCGAGCGGTCGCCCGAGATCACGCAGGCGCTGCACGACCTCGGCTGGTTCACGCTCTTCATCACCGTGCCGGCGTTCTCGACCCAGGCGCTCGTCATCGGCATCGCGACCCTGCGCAACGACCCGCCGGTCCAGGTCTACCCGCGCTGGTTCGGCTACGTGAACATCTGGGTCGCGATCCTGTTCGTGCCGGCGCTGATGATGCCGTTCTTCAAGTCCGGCCCGTTCTCCTGGCAGGGGGCGCTGGTCTACTGGCTGGCGTTCATCGTGTTCTTCATCTGGATCCTCGTGATGTTCTACGTGATCCGGCGAGCCGCGTTGGACGAGGCGGCGGAGGAGGCGCGCGCCGCCACCGCCGCGGTCCCTGGCTGACCGCGCGGGCCCGGCGCCGGACCGCGCAGGCCTACGCGGCCTTGGGACCGAGCACGTGGACCACGATGCCCGAGGCGAACGTCGTCGTGTCGAGCAGCTGCAGGTGGGTCAGCGGCGCGCCGTCCAGCAGCCGGGCACCGCTGCCGGCGACGACGGGGAACACCCACAGGTGCAGCTCGTCGATCAGCCCCGCGGCGATCAGGTCGGCGCTGAACGTGCCGGTGCCGTACTTCAGGAGGTCGGGTCCGCCGGCGGACTTCAGGTCGCGCACCGCGTCGACCGCGTCCCCCTCGAGGACCTCTGCGTTCCAGTCCGCCGGACCGGCCGGCAGCGTCCGGGACGCGACGTACTTCGGCCGTGCGTTCATCTCGTCCGCCCCCGGGTCGCCGGCCCGTGAGGTCCAGGGCTCGATGAACGCCTGGTAGGTCTCCCGGCCGAGCAGCAGCGCACCGGTCGCCTGCGACAGCTTCCCGGCGTAGCCGTTGTGCTCCTCGTCCCAGTAGGGCATGCCCCAGACGTGCGGGTCGCCGATGACGCCGTCGAGGGTGATGAAGGTGGACTCGATGATCTTGGTCATGATCAGGAGGACGGGCCGCCGCCGCGAAACTCATCGGCGCGACCACGTGTCGGGAGCGCGCGCCCCGGGCTCACCACAGCTTGGGCACGAACTCGGGCGACCCGATGATCGACGCGCTGAAGCTCAGCGCGAACAGGACGATCGCGAACAGGGCGATGATCGCGATACCGCGCTGCCATGCGCGCGCGTCGCCCCACCACTCCCAGAAGCGCTGCAGCCCGTCGAGGACGATCATGGCCAGCCGCTCGGCCCAGACGAACTCCAGCGCGAGCATGCCGAGGCCCACGAAGACGATCGCCCAGCCCGGCCCGGGCAGCGGGATCGCGACGATGCCGACCACGAGGACGATCACGCCGGCAATCGCGTAGGCGACCCGGAAGGCGCGGGACTTCTGCCGGTGCAGGTCGCGCCGGTCGGCGAGCTGCTCGGCCCAGGAGTCGCGGTCGACGGGCGGCGGCGGGGCGGGACCGCTCATACCGCAGAGGTCCGGTGGGGCGATGCGGGAACGGGCACCCGCCAATCTTCGCGGTCTTTCGTCCCGCGCGGTGCACTTCTCTTCCCGGGCGCTGCGCGGACCCGCCCCGGGCCCCGTGCGGGACCATGGGGACATGACCGCTGCCGACCGGTTCGTCCCGTACCCCAAGCTCCGCGAGGTGGCAGCCGACGAGCCCGGCGGCACCTGGGTCGCAACCGAGAAGCTGCACGGCGCGAACCTCGCGATCGTGGTGACGCGGACGGACGTCGCGCTCGCCAAGCGCCGGGCCGTGCTGACGCCCGACGCGATGCCCGGCTTCTTCGGCGTGCAGCGGCTGTGGCCGGCCCTCGCCGCGTCCGGACGGCTCGCGCTCGATGCCCTGCCGGGGACGCAGGCGCTGATCCTCTACGGCGAGCTCGTCGGCGGCGGGTATCCCGCGGCGGCAGCCGGCAGTCCGGACGGCGCCGGGCCGGTCCAGACCGGCATCGCGTATTCGCCCGGCCTGGTGTGGTGCGGGTTCGACGCCCGCGCGGAGCACGACGACGGGAGCGCCACCTGGCTGGCGGTCGACGAGCGCCTGCGAGTCCTGGCCGCCGCCGGGCTGCCGGCCGTCCCGGAGCTCGCCCGCGGCGGGCTCACAGCCCTGCGCCGGCTGCCGGTGCTTTTCCCGAGCCGGCTGCCCGCGACGCTCGGCCTGCCGCCGCTGGCCGGCAACGACGCCGAGGGCTTCGTCCTCATGCCCGCAGGCCCGCAGCCCGTGAGCGGATCGCGCACCGCTGAGAAGCACAAGCAGCCGCGCTTCGCCGAGGACGAGCGCTACGCCGGGGCGCGGCCGGCAGTGGTCGGTGACGCGGTCGACGCCGAGCTGACCGACCTCGCGCAGGCGCTGCTGACCCCGGCCCGCGCGCAGGCCGCCCGGTCGAAGACGGGCCTGGACGCGGAGGCCACGGTCGCCGAGCTGGTCGCCGACGTCCTCGACGCGGTCGACGAGCAGGTCGGGGGCCTCGACGCGCCGGCACGTGCGTCCCTCGAAGCGGCCGTGGGCCCGGCGGCCTGGCGGCTCCTGGGCCGCTGACGGCCACGGGTCCCGCACGCCCTCCTGCGCCGAGACCCGGCGAGCATCCGACCGGGTGATGAAAGACGGGTTCCGGCGCCCGGGGCGGGGATCAGGGCGCGAATCTACGCGCGCTCGCCAAGGACCTGGAAGGAGGCCAGGGCGCCCTGGATCCGGCGGCCGACATCACCCGTGAACAGCGTGTAGGAGTGCACGACACCGCGGCGCCCCGCGATCGCCGCCTGCACGTCGGCGGACAGTGCGGCGTCCAGGCGGTACCGGCCGCCCGCGATCGGCGCGGAGAAGGTCAGGGTGCGCGTGGCGCCGCCGGCGGGCTCGAACAGGAGCTGCACGCGGACGCTGCCACGGGCCCGCGGGCTGACCGTGCCGGCGGCACGTAGGCGGGCGCCGACGATCGTCGGCCGGCCCGCCCGCAGGCCCGACGAGCGGCGCGCCACACGCAGGCGCACCGTCTGGGGCTGCGTGTCGGCGTCGCCGCCGTAGGTCAGCGTCAGGATGCCGGACCCGGCGCGACCCTGGGCCGCCGACAGGGCTCGGTCGACGGCGATCCGGCGCCGGACCGCGTCGATCCGGGCGACGAACGACGTGGTGACGCCGGCGGTCTGGAACGTGACGCGCACGGTGCCCGAAGCGCGTGCGCTGATCGGCGCAAGCAGCGTGAGCCGGCGACCGGCCCCGGCGATCCTGACGCTCGCGACCTCGAGCTTCGCCGGTCCGAGCTGCGCGATCGGGGGCCTGACGAGGAGGCTCGCGGGCGCTGCGGCCCCGGGCGTCGGGACGCCGCTCGGCGTGGGTGCGCCGCTCGGCGCGGGGGCCGGGGTGGGGGCGAAGGTGGGGGTGGGTGTCATCGTCCCGCCGGTGGGGCTGCTCGGTCCGGACGGTGTCGCGGCCGGCGGGGAGGACGTGGTGCCCGATCCGCCCGTGCCCGCGCTCGTGCCGGATCCCGACGGCACGGTCGGCGTCGGCGTGGTCGTCGGGGTGGGGCTGGGAGTGGACGTGGTCTGAGTGGGGGACGGCGCCGGGGCGGGGGCGATCGTGAACGACCGTGTCGCCGGCGTGGCGTCCACCCGTCCGCCGCTGTCCCGGGCGCGGACGGCGAAGCTGTGTGGTCCGTCGGCCAGCCCGGTGAGCTGCCGGGGACTCGTGCACGCCGACCAGGCGCCCTCGTCGAGCCGGCAGTCGAAGCCCGTGCCTGCGTCCGCCGGCACCGCGGCGAAGGCGAAGCCGACGGTTCCCGTCGTCACCGTTGCCCCCGCGGCCGGGCCCGAGCTGATCGCGGTGTCCGGCGCGACGGAGCTGTCCGTGAGCGTGACGCCCACGCGGCTGGTCGCAGCCGGGTCGGCCTTGTCGCCGACCGAGGCGACGCTGATGGTCATGCCGCCGGCGGTGAACGTCCGCCCGCCGACGAGCCCGAACACATCGCCGTCCGCCGGGTTCGGCTTCGCGTGGGCCTGCAGCGTGGCGGTGCGCCCGTCGGAGTCGACGGCCGCGACCGTGACGCCCGGGTTGTAGAACTGCGTCTGGTAGGTCGCGAGGGTCGACGCGTAGTAGGACAGCGCGTCGCGGCCGCCGCCGCTGCGCCAGTCGACCGAGTACGCGGTGCCCGTCACGGGATCGGTGACCCGCAGGCCGCGCAGCCCCGACCCGGTCCCCCGCGCCCGCAGGTCGTAGGTGCTCGACCGGGTGCGCTGCCCGTCGGGCAACGCGA
Organism: Paraconexibacter sp. AEG42_29; assembly: GCF_040581415.1. NCBI lineage: Bacteria > Bacillati > Actinomycetota > Thermoleophilia > Solirubrobacterales > Paraconexibacteraceae > Paraconexibacter > Paraconexibacter sp. AEG42_29. The sequence continues at coordinate 2,059,464 of NZ_CP114014.1, forward strand.
CGGTCGTGATCTCGTCGGGATCGGCGATGCCCAGGCGCGCGCGCTCGAAGGAGTCCAGGGCGGCCGGCGTGAACGGCGGGTCCCGCACGATCGAGACCCCCATGAACCCGTAGTAGTTCCCGTAGTCGTTGACGGTGCAGTTCGGGCCCGCCGGGTAGCAGGCGTGCGCATGCCCGAGGCTGAGGTTGTGGCCGAGCTCGTGGAGCAGGGTCGTCAGGTTCTTGGTCGGGGCCCAGTTCACGCTCAGCCGGCCGCCGCTGCCGATGCCCGAGCCGACGGTCCCGACGCCGCCGGAGCACGACGGCGCACCGATGACGATCAGGTGGTTGCCCGAGGTCGAGCCGAAGCTCACGTCGGAATAGAGCGAGGTGGCCGCCTCGTTGAACATGGCCGAGCCGCTCTTGCAGTCGCTCGTGGTCGAGAACGGCTTGAAGTCCGCGCGGGTGAACGCCGTGATCGCGCCGTTGCTCTCCTCGCGCCAGCGCGTGAGCGCGGCGTCGACTGTCGCCTTGACCGCCGTGTCGTCGGCGCCCAGGTCGCCCCGGTCGTCGACGCGGGCGACGTAGGCGCGGTGCGGTCCCGGTGCCGGCGCCGCCCGCGAGACCGTCGTGAGCGTCGCCGACCGCACGTCGCCGCCGGGGGTGGCCTCGGCGCGGACCGTGGCCCCGCGGGCCCGGGCGGGCAGCGTGGCCCCGCCGAAGTCGACCGGGGCCAGGTGCCCGGTCGCCGTCTCCACGAAGTAGCGCTGCGCGGCGTCGTCGGCGACCTCGACCAGCTCACCGGCCACGGTCCGCGTCGCGCCCCGCACGTCCGCGTCGGTGAAGCGCAGCGCCCCGGGCTCGGCCCGCAGGCTGGGCCCGGCGGCCGACGCCGACGCCGGCGGCCCGAGCGCGCTGACGCCGGCGACGAGGACGGTGACGGCAGTGGCCGCGCGCACTCGTGCGTGCACGACGGACCTGCGGCGGGCCGGTGGACCGGCCGCAGGACGAATGGGGTGAAGGCGCCGGGACATACGGGGACCTGTTCCTCTTCGGGCGACGACGCACCGCCCTTGAGACCCGGCCGCGCCGTCTGGACGCACCGGCGCTCTACGCCGTGGTCAGTGCGGTCCCTCGATCCGCTGGCGGAACCCGCGCGCCGAGTGCACCGCCGCCCCGACTGCCGACGCCTGATCGGCGAGCAGCCGGTCCGACGTCACCACGACGACGGTCGACGGGTGCGGACTGGCCCGGAGGCGGCGCACGATCTCGTCGTCGGCGGAGTTGGCGCGGGCCTTCGGGGCGTGGGCGACCTCGACGACGGTGGAGAGAATCGGCGGGGACGGCGGCCGCTCGAAGACGACGGTGACGTCCTCGCCCGTGGCGGCCGACCAGCGCTCGAGCGTGTCGACCAGCTGCACCATCGCCCGGTGGCGGTCGCGCCACCAGCCGTCCCCGCCGGTTCCGATGACGTTCATGCCGTCGACGAGCCAGTACACCTGGTCAGCATGGCGGACGGCGGATTCAGTCGTCCGCCGGCGCGAGGACAGCGCGCGCCTTCTCGCGGAACGCCGGGTCCAGGGCAAGCTGCTGCGCGAGCGTCTGCTGCGTGAAGCGCTCGCGCAGCGTCTTCTGGACGTCCGCGGGCAGGTCGCGCAGGAAGAGCGCCACCGCCGCGCCGCTGCGGGACCCCCTGGCACGCACGTACGAGACGTCCGTGAGCACCCCGTCGAGGGTTCCGCCCTTCGCCAGGAAGCTGCTGACCTTGGCGCGCAGCTTCGGCGTCTGGCGCAGCGGCCAGGAGAGGAGGCGGCGCAGCTGCGGGGTGCCACCCCGCTCGATCCGCCGCAGCAGCGCGGCCCACTCGGCGGCGGTCCCGGCGACGGACGCACCCGTCAGCGACCGGCTGTCGGCGATCGGCTCGCGGACCACCTCGCTCGGCTTGACGGTTCGTGCCAGCGCTGCCGCCTCGACCGCGCGCTCGCGCGGCGACTTCTGCGTCCACTCCGCGTCACGACCCCAGGCCGCGAACTCGCCGAGCAGCGGGTAGATCGGGTCCTGCTCGCGCATGCCCTGCGCCGCCGCCCACGCGTCGACCCTCGCCGCGCCGACCCGCTCGAGGAGCGCGTCCGCGGCGGCGTTGTCGGACAGCGCCAACATCGCCTCCGCCACGTCCGCAAGCGGCAGACGGGCAGCGGTCAGGCGCGCCTTGCGGTGGCTGCCGCCGTCGGTCCCGGGCACGTAGAAGCGCTCGACCGCCGACCGGGCGATCGTACCCCGCAGCCCGCCTGCCTCGACGGCCGCGCCGGCGATGAGGACCTTCCGGGTGGAGGCGAGCGGCATCGGCCGGCCCGGGTTGTAGGTCAGCGGCGTCCCGCGGTCGGGCAGCACCACCAGCGAGGCGCGCGCCGGGTTGTCCGCCATCCAGCGCAGCAGCCCGGCCGGGGTGCGGACGGCGGTCCCGGCGTCCACGGGCTTGGGCTTCGCGGCCGCGTCGCCTGCGCCGGAGTCGTCTCCGCAGCCGACGACGACGGTCGCCGCCAACAGGAGAGGGAGGAGTCGTCTGACGCGCATAGTATCGTTCCGCATATCCGCAAGACGCAAATCCGTAACTCAGTACCGTCAGTGAGCGACGTGGCCGCCGCACTCGAGTCGGTTCAGGCGCGACTCGACGCCATCGAGCGGGGAGCCGCGCCGCACGACGCGCCGCCGGCCCGGACCGTGGACCCCGCCGGCGGGAAGTGGTGGCTCCTGGACCGCCTCGACGAGCAGCGCATCGCGTACGGGGGACGGGTCGGCGTCGCGGAGGGCGACGTCGTGTGGCAGCTCGAGCACCCGGCGGGCGACGTGCTGGAGGGGGACCTCGGTCGGGCCGCGAACGTGCTGGGCGCGATGGGCCATCCGCTGCGCCTCGAGATCCTCAAGCATCTCCTCCAGGGCGCACGGACGCTCGGCGACCTGCAGGAGATCCCGGGTCTCGGCACGACCGGTCAGCTGAACCACCACCTCCGCGAGCTGCGCGGTGCGGGACTCGTGGAGTCGAGGCGGCGCAACGACTACGCCGTGCCGGCCGACCGCGTCGTCCCCCTCCTGACGATGATCGCCGCAGCGCTCGGGCGCGAGCTCACCTGAGCCGCAAGGCCGGCAGGCGTCATGGCGCCGGGTTTTGGTTGCCGCCACCCGTGGGGGGTAGGCGTTCAGGGTGTCCAACACCTCAGATGAAGACGTCTCCGGCGGCCTGATCGGCAAGCTCACCGGCAAGGCCAAGGCCGTCGCCGGCTCGCTGACCGGCAACGAGCAACTCGAGCGCGAAGGCAACCTGCAGGCGGCACGCGTCGACCAGCAGGCCGTCGCGGCCGAGCACGCGCAGACCGCAGAACAGGCCGAGGAGCAGGCGAAGGTCGACGCCGAGCTGCGCGAGAGCACGCTCGAGGCCGAGCGCCTGCGCGCGGAGCTGACCGCCGAGGAGCAGCTGGCCCAGGAGGAGGCGGCGAAGGAAGAGCAAGAGCGGACCGCCGAGGCCCGCGCCGCCGAGGAGCAGTCACGCGCGGACGCAGCGCGCAACGCGCAGGTGCAGGCGGCGGAGGACGACGCCGCGCGGCGCCAGGCCGAGGCCGACCGCGAGCAGCAGTCCGCGAAGGCCGAAGCGACGCGCGAGGCCACCACCGAGCAGGTCCAGGCCGAGAGCGACCGTCAGGCCGCCGAGCACGAAGCAGCACGCCTGCAGCAGGCGGCCGACGCCGCTGCGCAGCGCGCCCAGAACGTCGATCCCGAGGAGTCCTAGATGTCCCTGTCCCAGCTTCCCCGCACCGCCGTCGGTGCGTACGTCAAGGCCCTGCGCCTTCCGATCGACACCGCCCTGAAGCTCGCGGGGCACAACGACGCCTCGTCCGGTGGCAAGCTCGCCGCCGACCGCGCCGAGGCCGCCGTCCGTTCGGCGGCCGCCACGATCCTGCGCGACGACGAGCTGCGTGTCGACGCCGCCCAGCGCCGCATGGCCGCGGACGAGCGCACGCAGGCCGCCGACCTGGCCGCCCGTGCCGACGCGGTGCGCGAAGCGTCTGCAGCCGAGGCCGCCGAGCGCAAGGCCGACGCCGCGCGCCAGAAGCGCGAGGACGAGCAGGCCGCCGAGAAGGAGGCCGCCGAGCGCAAGGCGAAGGCCGCCGAGCGCGCCAAGCAGGCCAAGAAGCAGGCTGATGCGGCCGCAGCGCAGAAGAAGGCCGCCGCCGCGAAGAAGAAGAAGGACGCCGAGACCCGCGCCGCGAAGGCCGCCCAGAAGCAGGAGGAGGCGATCAACGCGAAGGAGCAGCAGCGGACCGAGCAGCTCGATCGCGATGCCAAGCAGGCACGTCTGAAGGAGCTCGCCGACCGCGAGGAGGCGCTCGCCCAGAAGCAGGCGGCGCTGACCGCCGCCGACGAGGAGAAGCGCCTCAAGGACGCGGCCGTGAAGGCAAAGGCGAAGCGGACGGCGTAACACGTCGAAACTGCGCTCCATACGGCCCGCGGATCGCGCGGGCCGTTCGCGCACGGACGATCTGGGGTAGGCGCCACGGATGCCTGCCGCAGAGACACACCGCATCGTGATCGTGGGTGGGGGCTTCGCCGGCCTTCGCGTCGCCCGCAAGCTCGCCCCCCGCGACGACGTCCACGTGACGCTGATCGACCGGGTGAACCACCACCTCTTCCAGCCGCTTCTCTACCAGGTCGCGACCGGCATCCTGTCGCCGGGCCAAGTGGCACCGGCACTCCGGAGCCTGTTCCGGGACCGTGCCAACGTCGACGTCCTGCTCGCCGAGGTCGACGCGATCGACCTGGGGACGAGCCAGGTCCGGGCCACCGGCTCCGAGACGCTCGAGGTCCCGTACGACACGCTGGTCGTCGCCGCCGGGGCCACGCACTCCTACTTCGGCCACGACGAGTGGGCCGACGTCGCCCCCGGCATGAAGTCGCTCGCGGACGCCGAGCGGCTGCGCAGCCGGCTGCTGTCCGCGTTCGAGGCGGCGGAGACGACGACCGATGCGGTCGCCCGGCGCGCCTGGCTGACCTTCGTGATCGTCGGCGCGGGCCCGACGGGCGTCGAGCTCGCCGGACAGGTCGCGTTCCTGGCGCGGCGCATGCTCAAGGGCGAGTACCGGCACTTCGCACCGGAGGACACGCGGGTGGTGCTCGTCGACGCGGCGCCGCATGTGCTCGGCGCGTTCCCGCAGCCGCTCCGCGCCAAGGCCCAGCGGCAGCTGGAGGCGATGGGGATCGAGGTGCTGCTGGACGCTGCTGCCGAGGGCATCGACGCCGACGGGATCGACCTGGGCGGTGCGTCCCCGGGGTCGCCCGCCCGGATCGACAGCCGCACGATCGTGTGGGCGGCCGGGGTCCAGGCTTCGCCGCTCGCCCACCTGCTCGCGGAGCCGTCGGGGGCGACGCTCGACCGTGCCGGCCGGCTGACCACGGAGCCGGACCTCTCGCTGCCCGGCCACCCGCACGTCTTCGCGGCCGGGGACATGATCGCGCTGGCGGACGTGCCCGGCGTGGCGCAGGCGGCGCTGCAGGAAGGCGCCTACATCGGCGACCTGATCGCCCGTCGGCTGGACGGGAAGGCGGCGCCGAAGCCGTTCGCCTACACCGACAAGGGCTCGATGGCGGTCGTCGGCCGCAGTCACGCGGTCGCGTCGGTCAAGAAGCTGAACCTCTCCGGGCGCCTGGCCTGGATGATGTGGGCGGTCGTCCATATCGCGTTCCTGGTCGGCTGGCAGAACCGCCTGGAGACGGTCCGCCGCTGGTTCTGGGACCTGACGACGAGCAACCGCCACGAGCGTCTCGTCGACATCGACGACGTGAGCTCGCGGCGGTGACGGCCGCGAGCTGACGAGCACCTGCTGCGGACAGCGGAACCGACCGCGGATCAAAAACACCTAAATCCCTATCTAAATACTTGAGATTGAGCGGGGGTGACGCTACGGTCCGCCGCATGTCGCTTCCCGAGCCCCAGCTGCGCCCCGAGACCGTCGCCCTGCACGGTGGCCAGTCGCCCGACCCGACCACCAAGGCCCGCGCGGTCCCGATCTACCAGACCTCGTCGTTCGTGTTCGACGACACGGAGCACGCCGCCGACCTCTTCGCGCTCAAGGTCCCGGGCAACATCTACAGCCGGATCATGAACCCGACCTGGGATGTCCTGGAGCAGCGGCTGACGCAGCTGGAGGGCGGTGTCGGCGCGGTGGTCACGGCCTCCGGGCAGGCGGCCGTCACCTACAGCGTGCTGAACATCGCGCGCGCCGGCGACAACATCGTCTCGGTCTCCCAACTGTACGGGGGCACCTACAACCTCTTCGCGCACACGCTGCCGCAGTACGGCATCGAGGTGCGCTGGGTCGACGCCGACGATCCGTCCGCCCTCGCTGCGTTGGTCGACGAGAACACGAAGCTCGTCTTCGGCGAGACGATCGGCAACCCGCGGCTGAACGTCCTCGACGTGCCGGCCTGGGCGGAGGCGGCCCACGCCCAGGGCCTGCCGCTGATCGTGGACAACACGGTCGCCACCCCGCTCGGCGCCCGGGTGCTGGACCAGGGCGCCGATGTCGCCGTCCACTCGCTCACGAAGTTCATCGGCGGGCACGGCACCTCGATCGGCGGCGTCGTCATCGACGCCGGCCGGTTCGACTGGGCGGCCCACGCCGAGCGCTACCCCGGCCTGACGCAGCCCGACCCGAGTTACCACGGTGTCGTCTGGGCGGACGTCCTCGGCCCCGCGGCGTACATCGGCCGCGTGCGCACGGTGCTGCTGCGCAACACGGGTGCCGCGCTGTCGCCGTTCAACGCGTTCCTGTTCCTGCAGGGCATCGAGACGCTGCCGCTGCGCATCGAGCGGCACAACAGCAACGCCGCCACGATCGCGCGCTGGCTCAAGGAGCACGCCGCCGTGGCGTGGGTCTCCTACCCGGGCCTGGAGGACGACCCGTACCACGAGGTCGCGGGACGCGTGCTCAGCGGGGGCGGCGGGGCGCTCGTGACGTTCGGGGTCGAGGGTGGCCTCGAGGCCGGCCGGCGCTTCATCGAGGCGCTCGGCCTGTTCAGCCACCTCGCGAACATCGGCGACGCCAAGTCGCTGGCGATCCACAACGCCTCCACGACCCATTCCCAGCTGAACGACGAGGAGCTCGCCGCCGCGGGCGTGACGCAGGACGCCGTCCGCCTGTCCGTCGGCATCGAGCACGTCGAAGACCTCATCGCCGACCTCGACCAAGCGCTGGCTGCCGCCCGGCGGCCGGTGGTCGCATAGGACAGGCGCTGCAGGAGGGCGTCACGGTGGACGGGACAGCCGCCGTGACCACCCAGCGGGTCGTCCTCTTTGCCGGGGACGACCCGCTGGCGTTGACCTGCGGGCGTGTGCTTGCGCCCGTCGAGGTCGCGTTCACGACCCACGGGACGCTCGCGGCCGACGCGTCGAACGCGGTGTTCGTCTGCCACGCGCTGACCGGCGACGCACACGCCGCCGCGCCCGACGGCTGGTGGCGGACGCTCGTCGGACCGGGCCTGCCGGTCGACACCGACCGCTTCTTCGTCATCACCCCGAACCTGCTGGGAGGGTGCCGGGGGACGACGGGACCGTCGTCCGTCGACCCGGCGACCGGCCGGCCCTACGGCCTGGACTTCCCGCCCCTGACGATCGCCGACCTCGTCGCCGTGCACCGGCGCCTGCTGCGGCACCTCGGCGTCACCCGGCTGCACGCCGCCATCGGCGGGTCGCTCGGCGGCATGCAGGTGCTGCAGTGGCTCCTGGACCGGCCGGACGAGGTGGCGCGCGCGGTGATGATCGGCGCCAGCGCACGCCTGTCCGCGCAGAACGTCGCGTTGTCGGCGGCCGCGCGTGGCGCGATCCTCGCCGACCCGGACTTCCGCGACGGCCGGTACCTGGAGCACGGGGTGCGGCCAGGCGCCGGGCTGGCCACGGCGCGGCGCCTGGCGCACGTCACCTACCTGTCCGAGCACGGCATGCAGCGGCGGTTCGCGGCGCCCGCGGCCGACCCTGCCGCGTCGACGCCGGACGCCCGCGCGTGGCTCGCGTCCCGGCTCCCCGTCGAGCACTACCTCGACCACCAGGCGGAGGAGTTCCTGGGCCGGTTCGACGCCCTGAGCTACCTCTACCTCTCGCGGGTGATGGACGACTTCGACCCGTTCGCGCAGGTCGCGCCCGGCGGACCGGACCTGTCCGTCGACGCGACTGTCATCAGCTTCGACTCGGACTGGCGGTTCGGTCCGGAGCATGGGGCGCGGCTCGCGGCGGGCCTGCGCGAGCGGGGGACGCGGTCGGTGCGTGAGCTCGTGCTCGAGACCGACGCGGGTCACGACGCGTTCCTGCTCGACGTCCCCGGCTATCGCGAGGCCGTGACGGCGGCGCTCGGCGACTGACTAGTCGGCGGGAGCGAAGCGGGGGACACGGGCGCCGTCCACCTCGACGTCCTCGAGGAACATCGACCGCGGGCGGACCCAGAGGTTGCCGTCGTCGTACAGCGCGCGGTAGACCACCAGCACCTCCAGCGTCTCGCTGTGCAGGGCCTTGCCGACGACCTCGTACGGCATGCCCTTGTAGTGGCGATAGCGCCCGGGAAGGGGCGGCTGGGCCTCGAGCGCCTCGCGGTCGATGTACGCAGGGTCCGGGTCGGTGGCCATCGGGCGATCGTACGCGCTGCTCGATGTGCCACCACGTGCGCGGGTGGCGTGTGGTGGCACATCGACGAGCCGGGTCAGCGGCCGCCGGCGGCCCGGCGGCCGGTGGCGGCGGGCCCGCGACCGGCCGCCGCCGCCCGCTTGCGGAACGGGTCCGCGAACCGCGGGTTCACCGCCACCGTCCGGTCCGTCAGCGTCTTCAGGAACGCGACCAGGTCCGCGCGCTCAGCGCGGCTCAGGTCGATGGGGGCGATCAGCGGATCCTTGAAGGGGCTGGCCCGGCCGTCCCCGGCGAACGGTCCCTCCGTGATCACGCGCCCGCCGTTCGCGTAGTGGTCGATGACCGCCTCGAGCGTCGGGATCGACCCGTCGTGCATGTACGGCGCGGTCAGCTCGATGTTGCGCAGGGTCGGCGCGCGGAACCGGCCCATGTCCTGCATGCGGCCGGTCACCTCGAACAGGCCCTGGCTCGCCTCGGGAAGGGCCCCGGTCCCGCCGATGTTGTAGAGCCCCGTGTTGTGGAACCGCGGCCGCTCGACGGGGACGCCGACGTAGCTGACCTGCTCGTTGAAGATGAACGTTCCGTGGCAGTGGTGGCACTCGGCCTTCTCGCCCATGAACAGCTGCTGGCCGCGGGTCTCCGCCGGGGTCAGCTTGACCTTGCCCTTCAGGTACTGGTCGTAGCGTGAGCTCGCAGAGACGATGCTGCGCTGGAACGCGGCGATCGACCGGATGATGGTCGTCCACGTGATGGGCCGCTTCAGTCCCGGGAACGCGCGCCGGAACCACCGCGCGTAGACGGGGTCGTCCGTGATCCGCTTCAGCACCTTGGCGCGATTCGCGTCGGTGATGCCGAGCTCGGTCGGCCCGGTGCCGAAGAGCGGCACCTCCATCTGTCGCTCGAGGCTGACCAGGCCCGGGTTCGCCCAGGCGAACGTCGCGTTGTAGGCGACGTTGACCAGGGTCGGCGAGCTGCGCGGCGTGCGCTCCCCGGTGGAGCCGACCGACTGGGCGCCGCCGTCGGTGAACGCGCGCGCCGGCAGATGGCAGCTCGAGCACGACTGCGTCGCGTTGCCGGACAGGCGCCGGTCGTAGAACAGCCACCGGCCGACGTCGACCTTGGCGGCGTTCATCGGGTTGTCCTTGGGGACGCGCGGCTGCGGGTAGCCCTTCGGCAGCTGCCAGGCGTACGGCGACACCTTCGTCCCGGCGGCACTCGCCGAGAGCTCGTACAGGCCGAGGCCCGCGACGACCGAGGTCGTCGCGAGCACCAGCTGCAGGACGGCGCGGCGCGGAGCCGCCGCGCGGCGCGGCGGACGCAGGCGCAGGCGGCTTCGCATCACCGTCAGCGCCCGATGGCCCGGAACACCGTCTGCCGCGCGGCCGGCGAGGCGCCCGTCCCGGTCCCGTCCGCCTTCCAGCTGACGCCGAGCGACCGGAACACACCGCCGCACTCGGGGTCCTTGGGGCCCGACATGCAGCCGGGGGCGTTCGCGCGGTTGACCGTGATGTCGTTGCCCGCGAGCAGGGCCTTCACGTCGACCGCGACGCGCTGCCGGGCCGGGTTGAAGGACCCGAGCCGGACGTGGGCGCGGTTCGGCGTCGTGCACCGCACGGTCTGCCCGGTGGCGGGGTTGCCGCTGCAGCCGACGCTGCCCAGGTGCACGAAGAACGTGCCGGCCTGCCAGGCGCCGGGGGCCGCCGGTGCCGCGGGGGCACCGGGCGCCGCCGGCATCCCGCCGTGCTGGCGCATGTGCATCGCGGCGGCCGCCGCGCCCCCACCGGCGGGATCGGTCACCTCGATCTTCGTGAACTTCCGGCCGACCTGCCAGGACCAGCCCATCGCCGTGGAGTTCAGCGGGGCCGGCGCGGCGGCGACGTCGGTGTGGTTGAGGGCGAAGGGCACGCCGACCGTCCACCGCACCCCGGTGTACCTGCCGGCGGGGACGGTGCCGCGCACGCTCGGGTTGAGCGCCGCGTTCCCGTCCTCCGCGCAGGCGCCGGTGCCGTTCTCGAGGTCGATCAGCGTCACCGCGCCCCCGCGCCGCGTGACCTGGAACGCGCTCGGCGTCAGCTTGACGGGGACCTCGAACCCGGACGCCTTCACGAGGCGCACGTCGGAGACGAAGAAGCGCAGGTCGCGCAGCTGGGCGGCCTGGTTCGTGGTGCCGAGCCCGGCGATCGGGGTCCCGCACGCGACGGGCTGGGTGCCGGCGACCGCGCCGAAGGCGATGTCGACCTTCTGCGTCCTCGGCGCGGGCTTCTTCTTGGCGTGGCCGCTGTGAGCCACCGCGATGGCGGGGGCGACGACGGCGAGCGACAATCCGGCCGCGGCCGCGAGGGCGCGCGTCGGCAGGGCGTGACGATGCATGTGGTGATCCTTCGGAAGGGTGTGCTGACGGTTCGGCGGTGGCGGGCCGCAGGAGGGCCTGCCGTCGCAGGGGCCGGCCGCGCGTGCGCCGAGGGGCGCGGGCGGACGGCGTCGGCACGTCGACGCACGGACGACGGGACGCCCCGTCGGGGTCCCGGACGGCGGTCAGGTCAGCGCGTCAGGCCGTCGCGGGTGGACCGCGCACGCCGCAGGCGAAGGCGACGAGGCGGGTCCGGCACGGTGCGATGAAGGGACGGCGGCGGACGACGACGGGGGCGGCCGGCCAGCGGCGGCGACGCGTCATCGCGTGCCGCGCCCGGTCGATCAGGTCCTCGCCCAGGTAGCGGCCGCGCAGCAGCGGCAGGACCAGCAGCAGCACCGGCAGCACGCCGAGCAGCGCGCCTGTCCCGGAGGCGATCGCCGCGGCCAGGACCGCGAGGGCGACGAGCTTCAGGATCAGGGGACGGCGGGCCACGAAGCGCGCATCGTACGACACGACCTCCCGGCCCGCACCTGCTCGCGGGCCCGGTCCGCCGGCCGCCACCCGTCTGACGACCGGTTCTGGTCGCTCTGACGACCAAAACTGGTCGTCAGACCGCGCGCGGGTCGACGACCCGAGAGGTCCGTGCTGTTTTCAGCGACCCCGGGCGCGGGCGCTCGCGGCGTCGCCGATGACCTGCCAGAGGGCGACGAGGTCGTCGACGAACGCCTCGCGCGGATAGTCGAGCTCGCCGTCCAGCCAGTCGAGAACCGCCTGGCTCGTCCCGCCGACCAGCATCGCGGCCGACAGGTCGATCACCGGCCCGGCCGGGAGGTCGTGCAGCTCGCGGCCGTGCGTGGCGACCGTGGTGATCACCTGGCGGATCGCTGCAGCGCGGTGGCCGGCCGCCGCGTCGCCGGCCGGGACCGCGCCGAACAGCACGCGGGCGCGGCGCGGGTCGTCGGTGAGGTGCGCGACGAAGGCGCCGACCGCGCGGCGGGCGACGACGTCGGCGGGATCGTCCGGCCGGATCGCCGCGAGCGTCACCGCGATCGCCTCGTCGGCGAGCCGCGTGGTGACTGCAGCGATGACCGCATCGAGGCTGCCGAAGCTCTCGTAGAAGTAGCGCTTGTTCAGGCCGGCCGCGCGGCAGAGCGTCTCGATGGTGAGCCGCCGCCACCCGTGCTCGGCGACGAGCGCGAAGGCGGCGGTGGCCAGGTCGTCCCGGCGCTGTGCGAGGCGCTCATCACCCGTCTGGCCCCCGTACGTCCGCGTGGGGGTGGCCTTGACCGGGGTCATCTTGCACGCTAGCGTACCAGATCATGAGCGCGCCTCTGACCCTTAAAGCGCGCGGTGTCGCCGCCTCGATCGTCGCCCGCGTCCCGTCGGGCGGCCCGCGCCCGCTGGCGCCCGCACCGGCCGGGAGCGGCCTGCGGCCCGTGATGGGGACGCCGGGACTCCCGGTCGTCGGCAGCACGCTCGGCTTCCTGCAGAACAGCCTCGCGTACATGCGCCGGTTCCACGCCGACTTCGGCACGGTCTTCTGGACCAACGCGTTCGGGACGCGCCTGGTGCTCGTCGTCGGACCGGACGGCATCGAGACGGTCCTGGCCAACCGCGACCGCGCCTTCGCGAATAAGGAGGGCTGGGAGCACTTCATCGGCGCGTTCTTCGAGCGCGGCGTGATGCTGATGGACTTCGAGGAGCACCGCCATCACCGCCGGATCATGCAGCAGGCGTTCAAGCGCGAGCGCCTGGTCACCTACCTGGACAAGATGAACCCGGCGATCGAGCGCGGGCTGGCCGCGTGGCAGCCCGGCGCGGACTTCGAGCTCTATCCCGCGATGAAGCAGCTCACGCTCGACATCGCGACCGAGGTCTTCGTCGGCGCGGACCTCGGCGCCCAGGCCGACCGCCTGAACGAGGCGTTCATCGATGTCGTCGTCGGCGGGCAGGCGATCGTCCGGGCCGACATGCCGGGCGGCCGCTGGCACCGGGGCCTCGAGAGCCGGCGCCTGCTGGAGGACTACTTCCGCACCCAGATCCCTGCGAAGCGCGCGGGGGACGGGGAGGACCTCTTCAGCGTCCTGTGCCACGCCGAGAGCGAGGACGGCGAGCGCTTCAGCGACGACGACGTCGTCAACCACATGATCTTCACGCTGATGGCCGCGCACGACACGAGCACGATCACGCTCGCGATGATGGCCTACTACCTGGCCGCCAACCCGGTGTGGCAGGAACGCCTGCGCGAGGAGTGCCGCGCGCTCGGCAAGACGACGATCGGCTACGACGACGTCGACGCCCTGCCGCTGATGGACCTGGTGTTCAAGGAGACGCTGCGCATGAACGCGCCGGTGGGCATGGTCGCGCGCGAGGCGATCAAGGACACCGCGATCGACGGCTGCTTCATCCCCAAGGGGACGCGGATCATGCTCGGCATCTACCCCATGCAGCGCATGGAGCCGTGGTGGAACGACCCGGACACCTTCGACCCGGAGCGCTTCACCGAGGACCGGCGCGAGGACGCGTCGCACAAGTTCGCGTGGACTCCGTTCGGCGGCAACGTCCACAAGTGCATCGGCATGCACTTCGGGAGCATGGAGGTCAAGGCGATCCTGCACCAGCTGCTGCTGGGCTACTCCTGGACCGTCGACCCGGGCTACGAGCCGCTGATCGACTACGGCACCGGCCCGTTCCCCGGTGATGGCCTGCCGATCACGCTCCGCGCGCTGTAGCCGCTCAGCCGCTCCGCGGTCGTCCGTGACCGCGCTCACTGAGCCTGGGTGCGCGGGCGCACAGACGCGCCCGTCCCGCGGCAGGAAGCTCTCCCCAGCGCAGGTCACCACCGCCCGACAGGAGAGATCATGTTCCGCACCGCCACCGTCGCCGCCATTGCCGCCGCCGTCCTCGTCGCCCTTCCCGGTGCTGCCGGCGCGGCCGCCACGGACCCGTCCGGCCCGAGCGAGCTCATCAGCCGCCCGGGACCGGCCAAGCTGAGCATCGTGACGGCCGCGCAGAAGACGAACCTCAAGGGCATGATCACCGTGAAAATCCGCACGTACCGGCAGCTGATGCAGGGGCCCATCGTCACCGGCACGGTCGGTGTCACGGGAATGAAGCTCACCGTCGACGTCATCGGGTTCAACGACGGCAGCGGCTACGAGGATCAGCAGTACCTGCAGCCGTGCGTGAGCACGACCGACTCGCAGGGCTACCTGACCTGCACGTTCACGCCGCCGACGCTCATCAACGGCAGGCCCGCCACGTCGTTCCTCGCCCAGGCGCTCTACGACCAGGGCAGCCACAGCAACTGGCTGCAGGCCGCGAAGGCCGTGACGATCGTCAAGTAGCGGCGCGGCCGCCGGCGGCGCCGCCCGCACCGGCGGCGCCGGATCGCTCGGCCACCAGGCGATCGACCTCCGCGCGGTACAGCCGCGCGGGGTCGATCGCCATCTGCGCGAACACGCCCTCGACCTCCAGGCTCACGATCCCGTGCAGCCGCGTCCAGGCGACCACGCCGAGCGCGAGGATGCCGGCCGCGTGGGGGGTCCCGGAGGCCGTGCCCCAGGCGACCAGATCCCGCCGTAGCGTGGCGTCCGGGACGGCCGGGGCGTCCTCCGGCGGTCCGATCGCCGCGATTCCGGCGAGCAGCACGCCCATGCTGCGCTGCGACGCCGGGATGACCCGCTCGGGCGCGAGCGCCCCAGAGCCGTACGTGCTCCCGAACATTAGTCGGTAGCGATGCGGCTGGGCGAGGGCCCAGTTGCGGTACGCGGCCGTCGCGGCGCGCAGCCGGCCGTCCGGCCCGCGCCGGCGAGTGGTGGCGGCCGCGTGCACAAGGGCGTCGGCGAGCTCCTCGTAGCTCTCGGTGACCAGCGTCGCCAGCAGCTCGTCGCGCGAGGCGAAGTAGCGGTACATCGCCGGCCCGGACATGCCCATGGCCTTCGCGATGCCGTTGAGGGACAGCTCGGCCGGCCCGCCGGCGGCGATCTGCGCATAGCCGTGCTCGCGGATCTCGGCCAGGGCGGCGGCCCGCAGGCGGTCGCGTCGGGACGGGGGAGCAGACGTCGGAGCCATGTCGACGACACTAACAAACTCTAAAGTTTGTTATAGACCTGTAACTCTGTTACAACTATGAACATGACTTCAGCAAGCACCGCAGTCCTCACCGAGATCGTCCTCCCCGGCGTCGTCGAACCCGACGGCCTGTTCGTCAACCACCGCCCCGTCACTGCGCCTGGGCGCGGCCAGGCGCTCGTCGAGGTCGAGGCGGCAGGCGTCTCGTTCGCTGAGCAGTCGATGCGCCGGGGCCGCTACCCGGGTCAGCCGCGCTTCCCGTTCGTCCCCGGCTACGACCTCGTCGGCGTGGTCGGACGGGTGGGCGAGGGCGTCGCCCCCGGGCTCGTCGGGCAGCGTGTTGCGGTCGCCACCAAGACCGGGGGCTGGACGACCCACGCCGTCGTCGACGCCGCCGACCTCATCCCGGTGCAGGACGGCCTGGACCCGGTCGAGGTCGAGACGCTCGTGGTCAACGGCATCACCGCCTGGCAGATGCTGCACCGCAAGGCACGCGTCGCGGCGGGGCAGACGATCCTGGTCCACGGGGCCGGGGGCGGCGTCGGCATGACGCTGGTGCAGCTGGCCCGGCACGCGGGCATCCGCGTGATCGGCACGGCGTCGCCCCGGCAGCACGACGCGCTCAGGGCGCTCGGCGCCGAGCCCATCGACTACCACGACCCGGACCTCGCCGGGCGCGTGCGCGAGCTGGCCCCGGGCGGGGTGGCCGCCGCCTTCGACCACCTGGGCGGACCGAGCTTCGAGCGGTCGTTCGACCTGCTCGCGTCCGGCGGCACGCTCGTCGCCTACGGCACCGCGAGCCGGCGCGACGACACGAACAACCTGCTCGTCGGCTTCGCGGCGATCTTCGCCCGCTTCGGCCTGTGGAGCCTGCTGCCGAACGGTCGCGGCGCCACCTTCTACAACTTCTGGGGTGGCCGGCTCACGCGCCCCGCGGCGTTCCGCCGCAGGATGGCGGCCGACCTCACCGCGGTCCTGACGCTGCTGCGCGACGACGCCATCGCCGCGCAGGTCGGCGCGCGCCTGCCGCTGGCGGAGGCGGGTCGCGCGGTCGCCCTCGCCGAGTCCGGCACGGTCAGCGGCAAAGTCGTCCTCATTCCGTGAGTCGCGCGGCGGTCCCCGCGACGCAGGGACGGGGGGCGCACTACCCGCTGCAGTGCATTGTCCCTATTCTCTATGGAGATTATGGTTTATCCCATGGGGATACCCCTCACTGTCCGCCGGCTCGGCGCGATGGCCTCGCTGCTGGTGACGTGCGCCGCGTCGCTGGGCACGCCGCCGTTCCGCTGGCGCGGCGAGTTCGCGCGCCAGTCGGCGACGATCGTGCGGACGTCCCTGCCCGCCATCGCCCTGTCGATCGCCGCCTGGGGATTCAGCGGGCCGGGCCTGCAGGCCGGCAACTTCCTCGTCACCTTCGGGTCGATCGACCGTGCCGGCGGATTCATGGTCGTCGCGATCATCCGCGAGTTCGGGACGTTCGTCACCGCGACCGTCGTCGCCGGGGTGGTGGGGACGATGCTCACTGCCGAGCTCGGCGCCCGCAAGGTCCGCGGCGAGCTCGACGCGCTCGAGGTCCTGGGCGTCGACCCGATCCGCGAGATCGTCGCCCCACGCGTGGCCGCGATGACCGTGACGATGATCGGCCTGGACCTGCTCGCGCTGGTCTTCGGCGTGGCCGGCGGGTACGTCGCGACCGTCGGCGTGCTCGGCGGCACGACGGGTGGGTTCTTCACCTCGTTCTTCGCGAACACCACATTCGCCGACCTGCTGGCCAGCGTCATCAAGGTCGCGATCTTCGGCCTGCTGATCGGCGTCATCTGCGGCTACTACGGGCTGACCGCGTCCGGCGGTCCCGCCGGGGTGGGGCGCGCCGTGAACAAGGCCGTCGTCGCCTGCCTGATCGCGATCTTCTTCGTGAACATCGTGTACACGCAGTGGTTCCTGGCGCTGTTCCCCGACGTGAGTGTCTTCCGCTAGATGTCTCTCTCCGTCCGCAACGGGCCGACCGCCTTCGATCCGCCGCCCGACCCCCGGGACGCGCTGGAGACCGCCGGCGACATCACGCGCTTCGGCTGGCGCCTGCTGCGCTCGCTGGCCCACATCCGGCCGTACCTCGGTGAGGTCATGCGCCAGGCCGCGATGATCGCGACCGGCTCGGTCCTCGTCATCGTCGCCGTCGCGTTCCTGGCCGGCGCGTCCTGCGGCCTGGAGTCCAGTGCGCTGGCGCGGGCGTTCGGCGCGTCGCCGGTCGCGGGCGGCTTCAGCACGTGGTGCACGTTGCGCGAGGTCGTCCCGTTCGTCTTCGGCTACATCCTCGCGGCGAAGGTCGGCTGCGGCATGGTCGCCGAGCTCAGCGCGATGCGCGTGCAGGAGGAGATCGACGCGCTCGAGACGATGGGCGTGAAGTCGCTCGCCTACCTGGGCGGGACGCGGCTGCTGGGGGCTGCGATCGCGCTCCCCGCTGCCTACGTCCTGGCGATCGCCACGTCCTACGCCGCCGCGTACCTGATGAGCGTGGAGCGCTTCGGGGACGTCTCACCGGGGACGTGGAAGCTGTACTTCTTCACCTTCCAGGACAAGTGGGACCTGATCTTCTCGATGACCAAGGGCCTGGTCATCGCGGTCTTCGTGATCGTCGTCGCGCTGCACCACGGCTACGGGCTGCGTGCCCGCGGGCCGGTCGACGTCGGGGTCGCCACCGCCCGGTCGATGGCGACGTCGATCATCGGCGTGACGCTGATCTCGACCGTCGGCACGCTCATCTTCTGGGGCGCCAACCCGCGGATCCCGTTCGGCTGATGGTGCGTGCGCCCATCGTCAGGTGGCGGCTCGCGGTCGCCGGCCTCCTGCTCGCCGCCACCGTCGCCCTGCTGGTCCTCCGCTCGGGTGATCAGGCCCGCACCGTCACGGCATCGTTCGCCGGGGTCCAGGGCGTGGTCGACGGCGCCGAGGTCCGCGCCGGCGGCGTCCGCATCGGCCGGGTGACCCGCGTCTGGCTGGACGACGCCGGGCAGCCGCGCGTGCGGATGGCCGTCCGCCGCGACTACGAGCTGCGCCGGGGGGCACGGGCCGCGGTCAGGCTCGGATCGCTGTCCGGGCAGTTCAACCGCTACGTCGCGCTCACGAGCGGCAACGGCCGGTCGCTGGGGGACGGCCCGGTGACGCTGCCGCGGGCCGCGACGCAGTCACCGGTCGAGGTCGACCAAGCCCTGGCCGCGCTGACGCCGGCCACCCGCGCGGACCTGCGCGCGGCGCTCGCCGGCCTGCGGGCCGGCCTCGACGGCAACGGTCCCGACATCGCGCGGACGCTCAAGCACAGCGCGGACGCCCTGCGGCAGACCGCGCTCGCGGCCGGCGACGTCAGCGCGGACGGCGCGGCGCTGAAGTCGCTGGTGGCCGACAGCCGCCGCATCACCGCCGCGCTCGCGGCCGGCCGCCCGGAGCGGCTCGCCACGCTCGTGGACGACCTCGGGGCCGTGCTGCGGACGACCGCCGGGCAGGACGCGGCGCTGCGCACGACGATCACGAACCTCCCGGCCGCGCTGCGCGAGCCGCGCCGCGCGCTGACCGAGGTCCGCGACGCCGTGCCCGACCTGCGCGCGGTGCTGCGTGACGTCGCGCCCGGCCTGCGCGAGCTGGTCCCTGCCGCCGGCGAGCTACGGAACGGGCTCGTCGCCGGCGGCCCGGCGCTGCGGCAGACCGCCGCGCTGACGCGGACCGCCCCGGCCGACCTGCGCGCGCTCACCCCGTTGCTGCGCGACGCGCGCACGACCGCCACGCAGCTGACGCCCGTGCTCCGCCGCGCCGGCCCGATCCTCGACCAGACCCGGGTGCGACTGCCGGACTTCTTCTCGTTCTTCGCCGGATGGGCGGACTTCACGAGTGTCTACGACGCCAACGGCCACGGCGCCCGGGTCGGCCTCGTGCTGCCGCCGGCATCGACCAAGGTCCTCGATCCGAGCGACTACGCCGCCGGGCAGCTGAAGCCGCCGTACCTGCGGACGCCGGGCTCGCTCGCGGGCGTCCCGTGGAAGGACTACGCGGACTCGTTCGTGGCGGGCGGCACCGCGTCCGGCGACGTCGACCCGTCCGCGACTCCCGACCCGGCGGCCGCGAAGCGCGGGACGAAGTGAGCCGCGCGCTGACCGCCGCCGTCGTCGCGGCCTTCACCCTCGCCGGCGCCGGGATCGCCTCCGTGCTCGTCGGCGGCTCCGGCGACGAGCGCACCTACAGCGCCCGGTTCACGAACGCCCGCGGCCTGCTCGCCGGGACCGATGTCCGCGTGGGCGGCGCCATCGCCGGCCGCGTGCGCGCGGTGGAGCTGGCGGACGACGGGGCGGCGCTCGTGCGCTTCACGGTCGACGACCGGCGCGCCCGCCCGCGGGCCGACGCCGCCGCCGCGATCCGTCCCGTCGACCTGCTCGGCGACAACTACCTGTCGCTGTCCCCGGGATCCGCCGACCGCGAGCTGCGCGGCGCCATCAGGACCGAGAACACCGGCAACGCCCCGCGCCTGGACCAGCTGCTGTCGACCTTCCGCGCCCCGGTGCGGGGCGCGCTGCAGGCCCTGCTGGTCGAGGGCGGCCTGGCGCTGGATGCCCGCGGCACCGACCTCGCCGCGAGCGCGGTCCGGCTGCGGCCCGCGCTGCAGGCCGCGCAGACCGTCGCCGACGAGCTCGACGGGCAGAACCGCGCGCTCGCCCGCGCGGTGGTCAGCGCCGATCGCGCGGCGGGCCAGGTGACGGACGGCGAGGCGCAGATCGGCCCGCTGCTGCGCGGCCTGTCGCGGACGCTCGGCGCGACCGCCCGTCGCGCGCCGGAGCTCGACCGCAGCCTCGCCGGCATGCCGTCGACGCTCGCCCGGCTGCGCAGCACGGCGACGCGCCTGCAGGCGACCGCGGGCGCGGCGACGCCGCTCGCCGCCGACCTGCGCGACACCGCACCCCAGCTCACCGCGGCGGTCACGGGCCTCACGCCGCTGCTGGACCGGCTGCAGGGTGCAGCCACGGGCCTACGGCCCGCCGTCCGTTCGGCGACGGCGCTGCTCGATGAGGGCGCGCCGACGCTTCGCGCCCTGGACCGCGGCGTCGCCCGCGTGCAGGCGACGACGCCCAGGACCGCCCAGCTGGTCGACGCGCTGGTCCCGGCCGCCCCGAAGATCGCCGACGGCTTCCTCGTGAACTTCCCCGACCAGGCGCAGGAGCCCGGGACGCAGCCCGGGGACCCCTTCGCCGACCCGCGCCGCGCGTACTGGCGCGGCGCTGCCGTCCTCAGCTGCGAGGCGTTCGGCGTCCCGGTCCGGCCGGGCTGCCTCACCGAGGCGCTGGCGTCGTTCGCGCCGACGGCGCGGAAGGCCGGCCCGGCGACGTCCGGCAGCGGGACAGCGTCCGCGGCCACGCCCGCGCGCGCGACGGGCAGCGGCGCCGACCGTCCGGTGCCCCCGGCCGCGGCCGGCGGCGCGAACGCCGCGGGCGCAGCGGTCAAGAAGATCACCGACCCGCTGCTCGACGCGCTCGTGCCACGCCGCGACGCGGGCACGCCGGCGACCCCGGGCCGCGAGTCGGTCGGCGGCCTCCTCGACTTCCTCCTGGGGCGCTGACCGATGAGCACCCGCCGCCCGCAGCCCCGCACCCGTGTCCCCGACACCCAGATCGCGAGTGTCCGCCGCGAGACCGTCCTGGGCCTCGTCGTGCTGCTTTTCGTCGGGGTCATCGCCTACCTGTCGACCACGGCGATCAACGGCACGCCGTTCACGAGCGCTTACGAGGTCCGGGTCCCGCTCCCCGCCGAGTCGCCGGTCGTCCGCGACGGCGATCCCGTCCGGATCGGCGGCCGGCGCGCCGGGCAGGTGCGGAGCGTCGAGCTCGGTGCCGACGGCCGGACCGCGCTGGCGCTCATCGAGCTCCCCGACCATCGGGTCGGCCCGGGCGCGAGCGCCCGGGTGCGGCTGAAGGGCCTGGCCGGGGCGACGTACGTCGCGCTGAGCCCGGGTGACACGCGGCGCCCGCTGCCGTCCGGCGCGACGCTCGCCGCCGGCAGCGTGACCGGCGCGGCCCAGCTGAGTGACGTCGTCGCCGCATTCGACGCCGAGACGCGCGGCGCGCTCGGGCGGACCCTGACCGGGAGCGGCGGCGGCCTCGCCGGCCGCGGCACGACCCTCAACCGGACGCTCGCCACGCTGCCCGGCACGCTGGCGCAGGCGACGCCGCTCCTGCGCGCGATGGTGCCGCAGCCGGGTGCCCTGACCGGGCTCGTGGACGCGTTCGACGGCATCGCCGGCGCCGCGGCCCCCAGCGGGACCACCGACCTGCGGCGCCTCGTCCCCGCCGCGCGCCGGGTCCTGCAGACCACCGGCGCCGCGGCCGGCGACCTGGACCGGACACTCGCCACGCTCCCGGCCACGCAGCGTCAGATCACGCGGACGCTGCCCCGCGCGGACACGCTCCTGGCGGACGTGCGCGCGGCCGCCGGCCGCCTGCGCCCGGGCGTCCAGGCGCTGCGGTCCGCGCTGCCGGCGGTCCTGCGCGTCGAGGACCGGCGTGCGGGCCTGACCACGCTCGCCGACGTCGGCCGCACCGCGAAGCCCGTGCTGGACATGACGCTGCCGGTCACGCTGCAGCTGCGCGGGACGGCCACGGCGTTGAGTGCGGTCAGCGACCCGCTGGCCAAGCTCGCCACGGACCTCGTCCCGTACCGCAACGAGCTGACCGAGGCCCCGGCCGGCTTCACCCGCTGGGGCGACTTCGTCTACCAGGACGGTCAGGCGAAGGGCCACCGCGCCGTCCGCTTCTCGATGGTCTTCACCCCGCCGTGCCACCGCAGCGCGTTCAGCCCGCCCGGCACCGGCGCGGGCAACCGGAAGGCCTGCCGGTGAGTGCCGAAGGACTCGCCCAGGGGGCTCGCCTTCGGACGGGCGAACCCGCCCAGGGGCTCGTTCGCCCGCGTCGGAGGCTGCGCCATGCCTAGTGTCGTCACCCGCCCCGCGGACCACCGCCGCCTGCTCGGCCTGGCGGTGCTCGTCATCGCACTCGCCGGCTCGCTGCTGCTGTGGCAGCGGCCCAACCCGTTCGCCGGCCACACGACGGTCCACGCGATCGTCGACGACGCGTCCGGGCTGGCCCCGGTCGGCGCCGAGGTGCGCGTCGCCGGGACGAAGGTCGGCACCGTCGAGAGCCGGCGCCGGGTGGGGGACGACGCCGAGCTCGAGCTGCGCCTGGACAAGGACGCCGGCACGATCCACCGCGACGCGACGGTCAGCCTGCGCCCGCGGCTCGCGTTCGAGGGCACCGCCTTCGTCGACCTGACCGTCGGCACGCGGGCTGCCCCGGCCCTCGGCGGCCGGACGATCCCGCGCGCGCAGACGTCGACCTACGTCCCGCTCGCGGACGTGCTGAGCATCCTGGACCGCGACGGGTCGCGTGCGCTGCAGGGGACGCTCGCCGGCCTGCGCGACACGCTGAGCACCCCGGCGCCGGGGGCGATCTCCGCCACGCTGAAGACCGCGCCCGCGCTGACCCGGACGCTCGGCCGCACGGCCCGCGCCGCACGCGGCCCCGAGGCCCGCGAGCTGCGCCGCGCCATCAGCGGGTTCGCGAAGACGGCCCGTGCGGTCGCCGCCCACACCGGCGACGTCCCCGCCCTGGTCGACGAGACGGGGACGACCGCCCGCGCCCTCCAGACCGAGGGCGGCGCGTCGCTGAACGCGACGCTCCGCGAGCTGCCGCAGGCCACGCGTCGCCTGCAGACCGGCGGCCGGGCGCTCGCGCAGACGGTCCGCACGCTCAGGCCGCTGGCACGTGACCTGCGGCCCGCCGCCCGCACGCTGACCCCGGCGCTGCGGACCGCGCGGCCCCTCCTGCGGCAGGCGGCCGGGACGCTCACCCGCGCCACGCCGGTGCTCGCCGAGCTGCGGGCCGGGCTGGACGCCGTGCCCGGCGCTGCGCCCCCGACCCGGGCCGTCCTGACCGCGCTGCGTCCCACGCTGAACGTCCTCGACACGACGCTGCTGGGCGCGCTGGAGCGCAGGACGACGCTCGGCACGCCGGCCTACGTCGCGTTCCTCGGGCTCTTCGCCGGCGGCGGCGGCGCCTCCTCGTCGTTCGACCAGGGCGGCCACTTCATGCGCTTCGGCTTCCGCTTCCTGACCGGCCTGGCGCTGCCGCTGCCGCCGTGCGCGCTGCTGCAGTCCGCGGCGCCCGCGGTCGGGCAGGCGCTCCAGCAGGCCGGGGCGTGCACGCCATGACCACGCGCTCCGCCAGGCGCCGCGGGTCCCGTGCGGCCGTGACACGTCCGCGCCGTCGCGTCGTGCTGTCCCCGGCCGGCCCGACCCCGCGCCTGGGCCGCACGATGATCGTGCTCCAGGCCGTCGCGGCGCTGCTGTTCGTGGGCGCGCTGCTGCGCGCCGAGGGCGTCCGGCTGCCGTTCACCGGCGACGCCGGCTGGACGCTGCGCGCGACGTTCGACGACGCGTCCGGCCTGCGCGATGGGCTGCGCTCGCCGGTGCTCGTCAGCGGCGTCCCGTCCGGCACGGTCGACGACGTGCGGCTGCAGGGCGGCCGCGCCGTCGTGACGCTGCGCCTGGACGAGGACGCGCGCGGCAAGGTCCGGACCGACGCGGTCGCGACGGTCGAGCCGCGGTCGGCCCTCGAGGACCTCACGGTCAACCTGACCCCGGGGTCGGCCTCGGCGCCGGGCGCACCCGACGGCGGGACGATCCCCACCGCCCGCACCCGCGGGGCGGTCACGCTCGACCGCGTCACCGCCGTCCTGGACGCGGACACCCGCAGCCAGCTCGCGCTGCTGCTGGACCAGCTCGCCGTCGGGCTCCGCGACCGGCCCGGGGCGCTCCGCGACGCGATCACCGCGCTGGCCCCCGCCGCCGACAGCGGCCGGCGCGTCACCGCCGCGCTGAGCGAGCGCCGCGACCGGCTCGCCCGCCTGGTCGGCTCGCTCGACCGCCTCGCCACCGCCATGGCCGCGAACGCCGACGCCCTGGAGCGCAGCGTCACTGCCGGCCGCGCGACGGTCCGCGTCAGCGCGCGCCGGCAGGCGGCACTCGCGGCCACGGTCCGCGCACTGCCCGGGACGCTCCGCGCCGTCGACGATGCCCTCCGGCGGACGACCGCGCTGGCGACGCCGCTGGATCCGGCGCTGCGGCGCCTGCGCCCGGCCGCCCGCGCGTTGCCGGGTGCGCTGCGCAAGCTGCAGCAGACGACGCCGGACGCCCGCGCCCTGCTGACCGATGTCGACGCCCTCGTCCGGGACGGCGGCGCGTCGGTCGCGCGCCTGCGGTCGACCCTGCGCCGCCTCGGGCCGACCGCCACGCGCCTGACGACGCCCGTCCGGCAGCTGCAGCCGATCGTGAAGGCGTTCGACGACCGCCGCGACGGGATCGGCCTGCTCGGCGAGCGGTTCAGCGGCGTGCTGTCCACCAACGACGAGAACGGCGCGATCCTCCGCGGCCTCGGCTTCTTCGAGGCGTTCAACCCCGCGAACTTCGGCGTCCCCGGCGCGACCGGCGCACGCCTGGCGTCGCTCAAGGCGCAGGTTGTCCGCGCGCTGGTCTCCACCTGCCGCGAGACCAACGCGCTCGCCTGCCTGACGCGCTACCTCGTGCCGGGGCTGCCGGGCGCGGTCCGTTCGCTGGGTGATGTGCCGAAGCTGATCGACGGGGGAGGGAAGGGCCGATGAACCTGTTCCTGACCCGCCGCGCGAGGCTCGGGCTGCTGGTGTTCGCGGTCGTGTCGATTGCGCTTGCGCTGTTCCTCTCGGCGCGCTTCGGCGGGCCGGCGCTGCGGACCAGCACGCCGTTCACGGTCAGCACCGTGCTGCCCGACTCGCAGGGCGTCGGTCCCGGCTCGGACGTCCTCGTCCGCGGCGTCCACGCGGGCCGCGTGGGGAAGGTGACGCGGACCGCCGGCGACCGCACCCGCCTGAAGCTCGAGCTCGACGCCGGCGCCCGCCGCCACGTCCGCACCGACGCCGTCGTGCGGATCGGGACCAAGACGCCCCTCGGCGAGGCGTTCGTCGACCTCGACCCGGGCCGCGCGGCGACCCGAACGCGAGAGGGCGCCGTCATCCGATCCGCGCCGACGGTGCAGATCGACGAGGCGCTCGAGGCGCTCGACCCCGGGGCGCGGCGTGACCTCGCGTCCGTGCTGAAGACGAGCGGCCGCGGGCTGCGGTCGCCCGCGGCGGCTGCCCGTCTCGGCGCCACCGTCGAGGGTCTCGACCAGACCGTGGCGGCGTTCGACCGGCTCACCGGGACGCTGCGCGGGCAGGCCGGCGACATCGCGGGGGCGGTCCGGTCCGGGCGCGCGATCTTCGGGGCGCTCGCCACGCGGCAGGCGGGCATCCGCAGCCTCGTGGTCAACGCGCGGCGGACGCTCGACGCCGCCGGGGCCGACCCCACCGCACTGCGGGCCGGCCTGCGTGAGCTGCCCGGGCTGACGCGCGAGATCCGCGGCACGCTCGTGCAGGCCGAGGGCCTGATCGACGACGCGCGCGGGCCTGTCCGCGACCTGCGGCGCGCCGCGGGGCCGCTGACCGCCGCGCTCACCGCGGCGCCGGCTCCGCTCGACGACCTCGGCACGGTGCTCGGTCGCGCGGCGCAGGTCCGCGCCGCGGCCGACCCGGCGCTCGCGTCCCTGAAGCGGACGCTGCCGGCGCTCACCCCGGCCCTGCGCGGGCTCGGCCCCGCGCTGGCGAACGTCGTCCCGATGCTCGACTACCTCGCGCCGCGCACCCAGACCATCGCGGCGTGGTTCACCAACACCGACGCGCTCGGCCAGAACGGCGACGCCCGCGGCAAGTGGGCGCGGTTCTTCATCGGCATCGACCCCAACACGGCGCTCGGGATCCCCGGGGGCAGCGCCCCGCGACGCAACGCCTACACGCCGCCCGGGGACGCCGCCGCGAACCGGGCCTTCCAGGCGGGCGACTTCCCGCGGCTGCAGCCGTACGCGCCGGCCCTGGCCGGAACGGGCAAGGTGGCCGCGCGCCGCTGACGGTCGCCCGTCGGCCGCGGCCCGGCGGCAGACGGCATGCAGCCATTCGCGCTCAGCGTCACTGGCTGCATGCCGTCTGCTCAGCGCCGACCTGCGCGACCGACAGCGGACCGCCTCACGGCGCGGCGGAGGGCGCCGCGGGCGCCGCGGGCGCGGACGGTGCGGTGGAGTTCGTCGCCGGCGTGTCGGTCCCCGGACCGATCGGCCCCGTGATGGTGTCCTGGATGGTCGCAGTCGTCGGCTGATCGGTCGGCGTGTCGCTGCCACCGGTGGAGTCGGCCGCGCAGCCCGCCCCGATGCCTGCGGCCGCCGCGCAGATCCCGACTGCGGTCATGCGGAGCCTGCGTGTGGTCTGTCGATTGCCATCCATGCACGCCGCCTACCCCGTGACGCGCCGATGATGTGGCGCGTCGTTCGCAACCGTTCGCGCGGGCAGCGCGCGGCCTGCGGATCACCCCGGCCGAGACCGCCCATGCCGGTCTGCGGCCCGTCGCAGCTCGCCCGCGAGCGCGGCCCGGTTCAGCGGCTTCGGGAGGAACGCGTCGGCCCCGGCGTCGCGCGAGCGGGCGCGGTCCTCGTCGAGGACCGACGCGCTCGTCACGACGATCCACGGCTGCCGGCCGGCCGGGGCAGCGGCACGGATCGCGCGCGTCGCGGCGGCCCCGTCGAGGTTCGGCATGTGGAGGTCCATGAGCACGAGGTCGTAGTCCGCCCGGTCGGCGGCCGCCACGGCCTCGCGGCCGTCGACGACCAGGTCGGCACTGATGCCGCTCGCGCTCAGGAGCGCGCTCATGACGTGGCGGTTGACCGTGTGGTCCTCGGCCACGAGGACGCGCAGCCCGGCGACCCCGGCCTCCGCGGGCTCGGCGTGGACGGCCGCCCAGGTCGTCCCCGACGGGCGGATCGCCTCGGCGAGGCCGCGATGCGTGATCGGCAGGGCGACCGCGCGCCGGTGACGATCGAGGGCACCCGGATCGTCGACGAGGACGACTTCGACCTCGTCCCGGTCGCCGTCCCCGTCGCCGGTGCCGGCTCCGGCGACAGCGGCCAGCTCCTCGCCCACCACCCGCAGCGACGCCGCCGGATCCACCACCGCGCCCAGCCGCGCCACGGCGAGCTCCACCGCCCGCTGCGTGCCGGCGTGCGGATGGGAGACCGCGACGCGGACACCGTCCAGCGGACGCTCGCCCGCCGCCGGGGGCGGGCTCAGGCCCGGCAGCCGCAGGCGGAACTGCGAGCCGGACGAGACGTCCGGGACACCGTCCAGCGTGCCGCCCATGAGCTCCGCCAGCCGCCGGCTGATCGGCAGGCCGAGGCCCGTGCCGTCCTGCTGGTGGTCGGTGTCCGCGGCCAGCTGCGCGAACGGCTCGAAGAGCGTCGCGAGCTGCGCCTCGCTGATCCCAGGCCCCGTGTCGCGGACGTCGGCGACCAGCGTGGGTCCGTCCGCGCCAAGCCGCAGCGTGACCTCGCCGGCCGGGGTGAACTTGACGGCGTTCCCGAGCAGGTTCACGAGGATCTGCCGGACGCGGTGCTCGTCGGCGTCCAGCTCCCCGACATCCGGCTCCACCTGCAGCACGAGCCGCAGGCCCTTCGCCTGGGCCTGCGCGGCGACCAGCGCGACTGCGTCCTCGGCGCAGGTGACGGGGTCGAAGGCGGCCGGCCGAACCGCGAGCCGGCCGGCGCCGAGCCTCGAGTAGTCCAGGATCTCGTTGATCAGCCCGAGCAGGTGCTCACCCGACGCATGGATGGTCTCGACGTAGGTGTGCTGCTCCGCGTCGAGCGACCCGTCGCGCAGCAGCTCGGCCAGGCCGATCACCGCGTGCATCGGGGTGCGGAGCTCGTGGCTCATGGACGTGAGGAACTCGGTCTTCACGCGGTCCGCCTCCTCCGCGGCCGAGCGTCCCGTCCGGTCGTCCGACCGCAGGTGGCGGAGCTGCAGCAGGATGATCGCCAGGGCGCCGCCGGGTGACAGGGCCGCGGCGACCAGGACGTACGGGCCCGCGCCGCCCGGGAGGTCCGAGTCCAGCAGCGTGGCCGCCAGGACCAGGTTCACCCCGAGGACCGCCGCTCCGGTCACGAGCGCCGCGGCCAGGGCGCGTCCGTCGAGGTAGGACACGGCGAAGGCCAGCGCCCACACGCCGCCGAGCAGTGCCGCGATGCAGGTCTCGGGCACGCCGAAGACGCCCGTCAGGCACGGGAACGACGTGCCGAGGACGACCAGCAGCGCGGCGTCCGCGACGCGGCCGGTCCGCAGCAGCGTCCGGGCCCAGGCCAGGGCGGCGACCGTCACCCAGACCGTCAGGCCGGCCCACGCCGAGCCCGTGTCGGGGGCCAACACGCCGAAAGCGTTCAGGCCGGCGGCGAGGAGCACGGCGAGGACCAGCGTCGGGCCGACGAACACCTCGAGCCGCTGGACCTCGCTGCGACCGACCGCCGCTGCGGTCGTCATGTGCTCGTCGCCGGCATCCTCCGGCGACCATACGGCGAAGGGGCGCCGCATGGGTCCGCCGTGGACGGACTGCTGCGAGACTGCGGACGTGACCGGCACCGCCACCGCACGAGCGCACCCCGCACTGCGCCTGGTCCTGTGCGACGACGCGGTCGCCTACCCGCTGATGGTGGCGGCCTGGCTACGCGCGCTCGACGGACTCGAGCTCGTGGCGGTGCTCCCGGACCTCGCGGCGCTACGGGCCCGGGTGGCCGACCTGGCGCCGGACGTCGTCCTGCTCGACGTCGTGCTGCCGGACGGACGCGTCGACCGCGGCCTCGTGGACGCGCTGCGGACGGCCGGCGGTCCGGACCTGCGCGTCGTCCTCGTGTCCAACCACCTGCCCGACGACCTAGAGCAGATCGCGGCGGAGGCGGGCGTCGACGCGTGGTGCTCGAAGATCGACGGCGCCGACGGCCTCCTCGGCGCGCTCCAGCAGGCCTGACCGCACAGCGACACCACCGCTGCCGACGACGACCTCGTCGTCATCGATCCGCACGAACCGCTCGACGCGCTCGTGGTCGGCGAAGCAGAGGGGGCAGCACCCGAAGGCCTCCATCGTCGGACCGCCGAAGTTGGTGCCGCAGGACGGGCAGTGCATGAGGCTCATACCCTTGTCTGCCCCGAACGCCCCCGCGGCAACCGGCCTGACCGCGCCCGGATCAGGCGGCTGCGGTCAGCACCTCGGGGCCGCCCGCGGCCACCATGATCGTGTGCTCCGCGTGCGCCGAGCGGCTGCCGTCCCGGGTGCGGATCGTCCAGCCGTCGCCGTCGACGCTGAACGCAGGCCGCCCGGCGACGATCATCGGCTCGATGGTGAAGACGAGGCCCAGCGTGAGGACCACGTCGCCGTCGGCGTCGGGGTTCGGCCAGTTGTGGACGGTCGGGGCCTCGTGCATCGCGCGCCCGATGCCGTGGCCGGTGAGCTCGCGCACGACGGTGAACCCGCGGGCCTCGGTGACGCGCTCGACGGCGCTGCCGACCTCGCGCAGCGTCGCGCCCGGCTGGGCGGCGCGGATCCCGGCGGCGAGCGCTGCACGAGCCGCATCGATCAGCCGCCGTGCCTCGAGGTCGCCGTCGCCGACCGTGACCGTGCGCGCTGCGTCCGCGTGGTAGCCGCGGAGCTCGGCTGCCACGTCGAGCGTAATCATCTGACCGTCCCGCAGCGCGCGCGACCCGGGGATCCCGTGCACGATCTCGTCGTCGACGCTGATGCACACGCTTCCCGGGTAGCGGTAGGTGAGGATCGGCCCGGACCGCGCCCCGCGCCGGGCGAAGTGCGCGGCGGCCAGCGCGTCGAGCTCGGCTGTGGTGACCCCGGGGGCCACGGCCGCCTCGAGCTCATCGAGGGTCTCGGCGACGAGGCGGCCGACCGCGCGCATCCCGGCGAGGTCCCTGGGCGTGTCCGCTGACATGGCCTGTAGTAAAGCGACAGTGAATCGTGATTGCCCGCGGCGATAGGCGGGAACCTTCGCACCATGGCCTTGAAGACATGGACCGTGGAGACGCAGGGCAACCGCCACGAGGTCACCCTCGACTGGGGGTACTGGGGCGGGCGGAGGACCGTCTCCGTGGACGGGAAGGAGGTGGACTCCAGCACGTTCCCGCTGCGCTGGAAGTCGACGCAGGAGTTCGACCTGGACGGCACGCCGTGCGTGGTGCGCACGAAGCCGTCGACCAAGTTCTCCGCGCGCTTCCTCGTCGAGCTCGAGGTCGACGGGCGGCTCATCGACTCGTCGAGCCCACGCGACGGCTGGGAGTCGAAGAAGAAGGCGGCGTGACACGGCGGCTACGCTGAGGCGATGACGGGCTCGTCGCAGCGGCAGGGCAGGGCGTGAGACCCACGCCGAATCGCCCTTGGGGCCCGGGCCTCAGCTCCGCGAGCGGCGCCGCGACACGGCCCGCGCCGCCGCCGGCGCCCTCCGGCCCGATGACCCGGTCGGTGGCACGTCTGCCCACCGACGCGACGTTGCCGGTCGATGTCGTGGTCAACGGCCTGCCGCAGACCGAGGGCGTGGACTACTTCATCGTCGGGCGGCTGATCGTCTTCGACCGCGCGCTGTTGGCCGGCCCGCCGCCGTCGCGTCCGCGCCGGATCCTCGCCGCATGCCTCGGCATCCACGTCGGCGGCGACACCCTCGACGTGCATTACCGGACCGGCGGCACGTTGCGCGCCGCCACCGGGCTCGACATCGCCCGCTGCTGACGACACCGCCTCATGGGAGGCTTGTCCCATGAGAAAACTGACCTTCGCGATGAACGTGTCGCTGGACGGCTACATCGCCGCGCCCGGCGACGACCTCGGCTGGACCGTGCCGTGCGACGAGCTGTTCCAATGGTGGTCCGACCGGGTGGGGACGACGGACCTGGCGCTGTACGGGCGCAAGCTGTGGGACGGCATGAGCGCCCACTGGCCGACCGCCGAGCAGCAGCCGGACGTGACACCGGCGCAGGTGCAGTACGCCCGCCGCTGGCTGGAGATGCCGAAGGTGGTGTTCTCGTCGACGGTCAGCTCGGTCGACTGGAACGCCCGCCTGGTCACCGGCGACGCGGTCGCCGAGATCACGCGGCTCAAGGCCGAGGGTGACGGCACGATGGACATCTGCGGCGCCACCCTGGCCGCGGCCGCGATGCGGGCCGGGCTGATCGACGAGTACGTGCTGGCCACCGCCCCGGTCCTGGTGGGCGGAGGCACGCCGTTCTTCACGGCCCTGGACTCGTGGGTGAACCTGTCGCTCGTGGAGACACGGACGTTCCCCGGTGGCGTCGTGCTGACCCGGTACGAGACCAGGCGCTGACCCTGCGGGCGCCCAGACGGGCGCCGAGGGTCGGGTCCGGGGCGGGCTCAGCCGGCCGCGACCGCGGCGGTCGCAGCCGGCGACGCCGACGTGATGCCGCGGAGCAGGTCAGCGGCCTTCTCCCCGATCATGATCGTGGGCGCGTTGGTGTTGCCCCCGGGGATCACCGGCATGATCGAGGCGTCGGCCACGCGCAGGCCCTGCAGCCCGTGCACCCGCAGCTGGGAGTCGACGACGGCCAGATCCTCGGTGTCGCTCATGCGGCACGTCCCGCTGGGGTGGTAGAGGAGCATCATCCGGCGGCGGATGTCGGCCTCGAGGTCGGCGTCGTCCGTCATGTCCGGGCCGGGCTTGATCTCGCGCACGATCTTCCCGCGCAGGGGGTCGGCCGTGGCGATCTCACGAGCGAGCTTCATGCCGGCGACGAGCGACCGGACGTCGTCGAGCTCCGAGAGCGAGTTCGTGACCAGGCGCACCTTCGCGGTCGGGTCGCTGGAGCCGAGCCACACCTGGCCGCGGGCCTGCGGGCTGACGAGCACCGGGCCGAGCACGATGGCGTGCCCGTCGAACGTCTCCGCGCCGTGGTCCTCGAAGTAGGCGGCGCCCATGTGCATCTGGATGTCCGCGGCCGGCAACCCGGGGCGGGTCCGGACGAACGCGTTGACCTCGGCGACCGTCGAGGTGAGCTTGCCGCTGCGACGCAGACCCCACTCGAGGAGGTTCTTCGGCGCGTCGGCCTCGTACAGCGTGTCGGTGTCGGACACCTCGTAGAGCGCCGTCATGAACGGGTGGTCCTGCAGGTTGCGGCCGACGCCGCGCAGCTCGTGGCGCGGCTCGATGCCGACCGCGCGAAGCTCGTCCGGATCACCGATGCCGGACAGCATCAGGACCTGCGGCGAGCCCAGCGCGCCGGCGGCGAGGACGACCTCGCGCTCGCACCGCGCGAGCTCCTCGCGGCGGCCGCGCTGGTAGCGGACCCCGGTGACGCGATCGCCCTCGAGCTCGAGGCCCAGGACGAGTGCACCGGTCACGACGGTGAGGTTGGGGCGGGCCATCGCCGGGCGCAGGAAGGCGTCGGCCGTCGACCACCGGCGGCCGTTCTTCTGGAACACCTGGAACGGCGCCACGCCATCCTGCTCGGGACCGTTGTAGTCGACGGCGCGCGGGATGCCCGCCGTGACGCTGGCCTCGAGGATGTCGCGGCAGATCCGGCGCGGGGAGCGCTGCTCGGCGACCTCGACCGGCCCGCCGGCGCCGTGGAACTCGGACGCGCCGCGGGCGTTGTTCTCGGACTTCATGAAGTACGGCAGAACGTCGTCCCAGCCCCAGCCGGGCGCGCCCTGCGCCGCCCAGAGCTCGTAGTCGAGCGGGCGGCCGCGCACGTAGAGCATCGCGTTCATCGAGCTGGATCCGCCGAGCGACTTCCCGCGCGGCACGTACATCCGCCGGTCGTCCACGTGCGGCTCGGGCTCGGTGTAGTAGTCCCAGTCGAGCTTGGTGTGGAACTGGTTCGGGAACGCCGCCGGGATCTTGATGTTCGGGCTGCGGTCCTGACCGCCGGCCTCGAGCAGCAGGACCCGGGCCGTCGGATCCTCGGACAACCTGCCGGCCAGGACGCAGCCGGCTGACCCGGCGCCGACGATGACGAAGTCGTAAGTGCTCATGGAAAACACTTTACGGCATGTAAAGCGTAAAACGCAAGTGCTTTGTCATAGCGCAGCTGTGAAGTACCATGCCCGCTCATGGCCACCCTCAGCCGGCGGGAACGCACCGACGCCACGCGCCAGTCCACGGAGGCCGCCCTCATGGCCGCGACCGTCGAGCTCCTGGGCGAGGGGACGCCGTTCGCGGAGCTCGGTATCGAGCAGATCGTGCGGAAGGCGGGCTTCTCCAGGCCGACCTTCTACAGCTACTTCCGCGACAAGCGCGAGCTGATCCTCAAGCTCGGCGAGGTGCTCCGGGACGCGGTCGCGGCCGCGGCCGATCCGTGGCTGACCTCAGGTCAAGGCATGGTCCGCGAGACCCTGCAGGGCGTGCTCGAGGCCTACCGGGCCAACCGCGAGACGCTCGCCGCGATCACCGAGGCCGCCACCTACGATCAGGAGGTCCAGGCCTTCTGGCGCTCGTTCAACGAGCGCTTCGCCGTGATCGCCACCGAGCGCATCGCCGCCGGCGTCCCGGCGCTCGATCACGCTCACGCCGCGGCGCGGGCCTACGCCCTGGTGTGGATGACCGAACGGTCGTTCACCGAGCACGTCGCCGACCCCACCCGGGACGAGGACGCGCTGCTCGACGAGCTGGCCGGCGTCTGGCAGCGCGCGACGAACCCCTGAGGGCCGCTGCGTTGTCGTGCCACGGCGCGGTTGGCGGCCCGCGCTTCTGGGAACTCCGTTCGACCATGGACCTCGCACGGATGCCGCTGTCCCTCGCCCGCTGTCCCTTGCAGCGCCTCGGGCTGACCGACGCCGACCCCCCGTCCCGCGCCGACCCACCGCCGCGCGGCTTCGCCGGCACGGTGGCCGACGGCTACCTGCCCGTGGCCGAGGCGTTCGGCCGGATCCTCGCCGGGGGCGGCCGCGGTGGGGCGCTCACCGTCCGCCGCGGGACGCAGACGCTGGTCGACGTCCACGCCGGCTGGGCGGACCCGCGCGAGGAGCGGGAGTGGACGGCGGACACCCCGTCGCTGTCGTTCTCCACGACCAAGGGCGTCACGGCGACCGCGGTGCACGTCCTCGTCGACCGCGGCCTGCTGGCCTACGACGAGCCCGTCGCCACCTGGTGGCCGGAGTTCGCCGCCGGCGGCAAGGAGCGGCTGACGCTGCTCGACGTGCTGAGTCACCGCGCCGGCCTGTCCGACGTCCGCGCCCTCGCGCGTCACGCGACCGACGTCCTGGACGCCGAGCGCATGGAGGAGCGTCTCGCCGCCGCGCGTCCGTCGTCCCTGCGCGGCGCTCCCGGGTACCACGCCTACACGTTCGGCTGGCTCGCCGGCGGGATCATCCGGCGCGTGACGGGGCTGCCCGTCGGCGACGCCGTACGCACGCTCGTCGCCGAGCCCCTGGGGCTCACGGGACTCTCGATCGGCCGTCCGCCGGGCGGCGTCGCCCCGGCCGAGGTCGTCGGCTCGTCCCTGCGCCTCTACGGCGCGACCGAGCGGCTGATCGCGCCGGTCTGGGGCAACGTGCCGCTGACGCGCGCGACGGTACGCGCGCTCGTGTTGCCGGGCCTCAGCGGCCTGGTCTACGGGCGCGACCCGGCGATCTGGGACACCCAGATGCCGGCGGTCAACGGCGCGTTCACCGCCCGAGCCCTGGCGGGGATGTACGCGGCGCTCGCGAACGGCGGCGCCGTCGGGGGCCGGCGACTCATGGGCGCGGAGACCGTCCGGCGCCTCGGGAAGGTCCAGGCCCGCGACCGGGACCGCGTCCTGGGCCTTGGGATGCACTGGCGGGCGGGCTACCACCATGCGTTCATGGAGGGCGCGCCGGCCCGCCAGGCGTTCGGGCACTACGGCTACGGCGGGTCCGGCGGCTGGGCCGACCCGGAGAGCGGCCTGTCCTTCGGATACGTCACCAACGACATCGGTGCGATCACGTCCCCGGTCGGCGACCGCGCGCTCTTCCGGCTCAGCGGCGTCGTCCGGCGCTGCGCGGACGGCCAGGCGCTCGCGGCCGCTGCGTGAGCGCCGCTCAGACGAGCAGCGCGGCCTTCTGCGGAGCAAGGATGAAGCTCTCGACCGAGTAGTCCGGGTCGACGCTGTTCGAGCTGAGGAAGGCGACGACGGTCCGCCCGGTCGCCTCTTCGACGCCGGCGATCAGCGCCGGACCCATCGCCTCCTGAAAGGCGCGGCGGGTCCCGAGAACCAGCTCCTTGCGATCGAAGTCCACGAGGGTGTGCTCGCCCTTGGTCAGGGTGTCCTGCATGACGACGGTCACGAGGTCACCGTTGAGGTAGGCGCGGGCCTGCGTCGGTCCGCGGCCGGTGGCGTCGCGGGTCACGCGGACGACGAGGTTCGCGATGACGCTCGTCACCGATACGAGCTGGGCGTCTGCCTGTGGTTCGGCCATGGGGGTGGCCTCTCTGCCGACCTCCTGAAAGCAAGAGCCCCCCGGCGACGGAGGTCAGGCGGGTGCTTCCCGCCGAGGGACCCGCAAGACATACGGGGCCGGATCAGGTGGCCGGGGTCTGCCTGCGTTCCACCACACTAGGGCGAACAGCGGGCGGCCGCCGCGCCATGTGGCCGACGCGCCGGCAATGAACGCCTTCAGGCGCCGGCGGCGGCCGGGACGGCGAGGGCATGGCGGATGTCCGCCGGCCGGTCCGTCGTGATGGCGTCGACGCCGAGGGCCGCCGCCCGCGCGGCCAGGACCGGGTCGTTGATGGTCCCGGTCGTCACCGCCAGACCACCGTCCTGCAGACGGTCGACGAGCCTCTGGTGCAGGAGGAAGTGCTCCACGCAGACGCCGCGTACCCCGCTGCCGTGCGCCCACGCCAGCAGCGCCTCCGGCGCGTAGTCCGCCCAGATGACCACCCGCGCCGCGAGGCCCCGCGCTGCTGCCGCCTCGCACGCGGCGGTGTGGAAGGACAGCACCTCCAGGCCGTCCCGCCCGCCGCGCGCAGCGACGACGTCCGCCACCGCGTCCGCGGTGGCACGGGCCAGCGACGGGTCGCCGTGCGCCTTCACGTCGAGCTGCAGCGCGAGCGAGGCGGGGACGGTCTCCAGGAGCTCCTCGAGCAACATCGGCGGCTCGTTCGTGGCGGCGCCGCTGCGGTCGCGCAGCGCGGCGGTCTCCAGCGCCGACCAGGGCGTCTCGTGCGCCCAGCCGTCGAACGTCGTGCCCTGCCGCAGCCACGGGTCGTGCAGCAGCACGACCCGGCCGTCGGCCGTCAGGCAGACGTCGGTCTCCAGGCCGTCGACATCGTCCGCGAGCACCGCGCGCAGGCTGAGGCGGGAGGAGTCCGGGCCGTGGCCGGCGCCGAGCCGGTGGGCGATCAGGGCGGGCCGCATCCGACCATGGTCCGGTGTCGCCGGCCCCGCCGGATGATCAGGCGGTGACCAGCAGGTGAAGATTCCGCCAACATCAGCCCGCGTCGGCTGCGGCCTCGAGCGCAGCCCGGCAGGTCAGGTGCCGTGGCTACGTCGTCGCGGTCAGCTTCGTTGCCATCGCAGTTCGGTCGCGGCCGGCGTGCTTGGCGTCGTACAAGGCGGCGTCCACCCGGCCGATCAGCTCGTCGACGGTCTCGCGACCGTCCCAGCAGGCGACCCCCGCGGAGCACGTCCGTCCTTCGGGAACCGCGGCTCGGAGCCGGTCGGCGACCGCGAGGGCCGCGGCGGGGTGACAGTCCGCGAGCAGCACGCAGAACTCCTCGCCGCCCCAACGGCCCAGCAGGTCGCCGCTGCGGAGCTCGGCCCGCCACGCCGTCGCGCTGCGCTGCAGCAGGACGTCTCCCGCCGGGTGACCGAACTCGTCGTTGTAGCCCTTGAACCCGTCCATGTCGAGCATGACGACGGCCACCGGCGCGCCCGAGCGCTCCGAGCGGGCGAGCTCCCGCTCGAGCACCTCGTCCATCGCCCGGCGGTTGGCGGCCCCGGTCAGGGCGTCGGTCCGGGCGAGCTCGCTCAGCGCGTCGACGTGACGCCGGAGCCCCAACTGGGTCTGCGCCGCGGTGGCGAGGACGGCCAGCGCGTCGAGCTGATCGGGGTCCAGCGTGCGCGGCGCCGGGTCGTGCACGCACATCGTCCCGATGGCGTGGCCCTCCGCGATGAGCGGAAAGCCGGCGTACGACCCGATCGTCCCGTCCGTGACGAACGGGTTGGCGGCGAACCTGTCGTCGGCACGCGCGTCGCTCACGAGCAGCGGGCGGTCGGGGTCGAGGATCGTCCACGTGCAGAAGGTGAGCCCGCGCTCGACGGCGACTCCGGGCGTCCCGAGCCCGCGCGCGGCGCAGAACCACAGCTGCTCGGCACCGACGAGGTTGATCTCGGCAGACGATGTGGCGCAGATCCGGGCGGCCAGCCGCACGAGCCCGTCGAGCGCTGCCTCCGGCGGTGCACCGACCGCGCCGACCCGGTCCAGGGCAGCGACACGTTCGTCGTCGTCGGACGGCGTGGACAGGACGGTGGCGGGGACGGGTCGTTGCACGGGGGTGTCTATCGACGGGTGATTCTCGGTACGTCGGCAGTTGCCGGCCGGACTTGAGCTGAACCTGTGCAAAATCGTCTGCGGAGTTGGCACGCGAACACGTGTTCGCGCGACCGCCGGCTGGGTACGCGGTCCCCATGAGCAACCAGGAGCCGACGCCCACCCCGAACCCCGAGAAGGATCCGAACGACTGGGTCACCGGCGACGAGCCCGCGACCGGGCCGCAGCTGTCGTACCTGCAGACCCTGGCGCAGGAGGCGGGGGAGGACGTGCCGGCCGACATCACGAAGGCCGACGCGTCCATCACGATCGACGAGCTGCAGGCGCGGACCGGGCGCGGCACCGACAGCGCCGCCTGACCCGGGCCGCCTGCCGTCGGGCGCCGGACGCTACCCGGCGCTCCCGGTCAGCCGGACCGGCAGGTGCTTCAGCTGGCTCGAGAACTGCGAGACCACCCAGCTCGGCTCGCCCGCGAGCGCCATCTCGGGGAACCGTCGCACGCTCTCCTCGACGAGGATCTTCAGCTCGAGCCGCGCCAGCGCGGTCCCCAGGCAGAAGTGCCGGCCGCCGGCGCCGAACGCCTGGTGCTCCGGGTTGCGGGTGACGTCGAAGCGGTCCGGGTCCTCGTAGCGGCTCTCGTCGCGGTTGGACGACGGGTACCACATGGCGATCTTGTCGCCCTTCTTGATCGGGCAGCCGCCCAGCTCGGTGTCCTTGGTCGCTGTGCGGCGGAAGTGGGCGAACGCCGGGAACATGCGCAGCGCCTCCTCGACGGCCGCCGGGACGAGCGTCAGGTCGTCGATCAGGAGCGCACGCTGATCGGGGTTCTCCATCAGCGCACGCATGGTGCTGGTGTACGTCGCTTTGGTGGAGTCGTTCCCCGCGGCCATGAGCAGGACGAAGCCGGCGAAGATCTCGGCGTCGGTGAGCACGTCGCCGTCGATCTCGGCGAACACGAGCGTGCTGATCATGTCCTCGGTCGGATTCGCGCGTCGATCGTTGATCAGCTTCATGCACTTCTCGTACATCGGCGGCAGGTGCTCGGCCACGAGCTGGTCGAGTCCGCCGGGGTTCATGACGGGGTCGCCGAAGCCGAGCAGCGTGTTGATGGCCTCAGCCCAGGGCTTGTCGTCCTCGGGATCCAGGCCCATGAAGCTGCCGATGACGCGGGCCACGACGGGCTGGGCGAGGTCGGTGACCAGGTCGCACTCCGTCCGGCCCTCCAGGCCGTCCATGACGCGGTCGGTGATCTCGCGGATGGCCTCCTCGTGACGGGCGATGGCCTTCGGCGTGAAGGCCCGCTGGAACAGCGCCTTGATGCGGTCGTGCATCGGCGGGTCCATGCCGATGAACATGCCGCGCACGAGGTCCTGGGGGACGCCGTGGTCGGTGAGCAGGAAGTTCTCCGCGGACGAGTAGGTCTGCCAGTCCTTGCTGACGGTGTGCACGTCCTCGGCGGTCGTCACCGACCAGAAGCCGGCGTCCTCCGGGGTCTGCGTGATGCCCGGACTCCAGTGGACGGGGCACTGCGCGCGCAGCTCGGTGAAGACCTCGTGCGGCGGACCGGCCTCCCAGAGCTCGTTGTCGGCGACACGCAGGTTCTCGAGGTCCAGGGATTCACGAGTTGACATGGTGTCGACACTAATCGGGTTCGCCTGGTGCGTGTCGGAGAATCGGCGGGTGCAGGGTCACCGAGCGGCCGCTCCGGTACAGGCGCGCCCGTCGGCCGCCTGACGCCCTCGACGCGGACCGGTCCACCGTCGGCTCGACGAAACCCGGCGTCCCCAGCACCTTGCGCTGGAAGTTCCCGGGGTCGAGCGGATGTCCCCAGACCGCCTCGTAGACCCGGCGCAGGTCGGCGACCGTGAACGGCTGCTCGCAGAACGACGCGCCGATCGGGGAGTACTCGAGCTTCGCGCGCACGCGCTCGACGGCGTCGCCCAGGATCCGCGCGTGGTCGAACGCGAGCCCGGCTCGGCCGCGACCGCCTGTCGTGGCGAGGTCTTCGACGGGCCAGTAGCGAGCGGACCGCGCGTCCGTCCCGGCCTGCGGATCGGGGGCGTCGGGGACGATCGCGATGTAGGCGACGCTGACGACGCGCATCCGGGGGTCCCGGCCGGGATCGCCGTATGAGCCGAGCTGCTCCAGGTGCGCGGCCTCTCGCTCCACGCCGGTCTCCTCGCGCAGTTCGCGGGCGGCGGCGTCGTCGAGCGACTCGGCGGGCCGGACGAAGCCGCCCGGCAGCGCCCAGCTGCCGCGGAACGGGTGCTCGCCACGCTCCACCAGGAGCACGCACAGGCGGCCCTCGCGCAGGGTCAGGAGCGCGACGTCGACGGTCACCGCAACGGCGGGGTACGCACTCGCGTCGTACCCCTGCAGGAAGGCGCGCTCGCTCATCCGAGGGGCTCCGCGAAGGTCCAGACCAGGGCCGCGTCGATGGCGGCGACGCTCGCCGCCATGCGTTCCTCGAGCGTTCCGGTGACCTCGATGACCGGCGCCCGCACCGCGGTGAGCCGCTCCCGCAGGCGTCCGGTCATCCACGCGCGGACGTGCTCGCCGTCGCGGTAGCCGTCCTGCTCGAAGGGGATCTCCGGGCCGGTGAGGATGTGCAGCGCGTACTCGCGCGAGGCGCCGATCGCTTCGACCGCGGCGCTCGTGTGGCCCAGATAGCGCTCCTGCCAGACGGCTGTCGCCAGCGCGGGGGTGTCGCAGATCAGCACCGGGCTGGCGCGGCGGGCGGCGTCGTCCTCCTCCTGGCACTGGCGGCGGGCGATCAGCTCGAAGGCGGCGTCGTCCCACACGATCGCGTCCATCGCGACGCCGCTGTCCACGAGCTCCTCCGTGTAGCGACGGCCGTACTCCGGCACCCACTCGGTGGCGTAGTGGGCGGCCAGGGCGCGGGCGAGGGTCGTCGTCCCGGTCGACTCGGCGCCGACCAGCGCGATGCGCCTCGTCAGGTACGCGCGGACCGCCGGGCCGATGAGCGCCCATTGCCCCGGCGGGTCGGCGCGGACCGCCGTCCCCGACACCGGGACGGCGCGGCGAGGGAGGTCGACGAGCACGTGCCGCGCGCCGCCGAAGCGACGGGCGAGCTCTTCGCCGTACGCCTCCGAGCTGAAGACGAGGTCGACGGGCTCGGGGCAGAGTCGCAGGAAGACCTCCATGTGCACGTCCCACGCGTGCGGGTCGGTGTAGTCGACGGGATGGTCGTCGACACCGGCCACGACGCGGACGTCCGGGTGCCGCTCGCGCAGCCAGGCCGCGCGCAGCTCCAGCGGGATCGACTCGCAGGTCGCGCCGGCGAGGATCACGGTCACCGTGTCGCACTGCGCGACCGCCGTGTCGATCAGGTGGTGGTGGCCGGCGTGCGGCGGGTAGAACTTCCCGAGCACGACGCCGTGGACGCTCATGCCGTCACCGCGGGCGTGTTCGCAGTCGGGCGCGTCCCCTGGACCTCGGCCCGCCACGACCGCAGCGCGCTGACGCAGATGCCCAGGAAGACGACGTAGACGATGGCGGTCAGCAGCAGGTCGCGGGACAGGTAGAGGGGCACGTAGATGAGGTCGACGGCGATCCAGACGTACCAGCTCTGGACCTTGCGCAGGTTCAGCAGCGCCTGGGCGCCGAGGCTCATCGCCGTGGTGGTGCCGTCGAGCACCGGCGCGCTGTCGCCTGCCGCGTCGAGGATCGGGATCAGGATCAGCGCGGCGACGACGACCCCTGCCGCGGTGGTCAGCAGCAGCGCCGGCGACGCCGAGCTGGTCTGCAGCTCGGTGTGGTTCGGGCCGAAACGCAGCCACGCCCACCACCCCTGGACGCCGAGGCAGATGAAGACGATCTGCAGCGAGGCGTCGGCGAACAGGCGCGCGTCGACGAACAGGACGCAGAAGAAGGCCGAGTTGAGCATGCCCCACGCGAACGTCGACACGCGGCCGGCCGCGGCCAGCGACACGGTGATGATCCCCGTGACGAAGCCGAGCAGCTCGGCCCAGGACGTGGGCGCGCCGGCGAGGTGGAAGGCGGGGTCGTTGAGGGTCTCGAGGAGCTGGT
This sequence comes from Paraconexibacter sp. AEG42_29, assembly GCF_040581415.1. Classification (NCBI taxonomy): domain Bacteria; kingdom Bacillati; phylum Actinomycetota; class Thermoleophilia; order Solirubrobacterales; family Paraconexibacteraceae; genus Paraconexibacter; species Paraconexibacter sp. AEG42_29. Next base: position 2,101,019 of record NZ_CP114014.1, read on the forward strand.
GCATGGTTCTTGTCGAAGCGACAATAGTCGATTGTTGTCGACTTGACAAGAACTTCCGCCGGGGTGCGGCGCGCGCGCCGGGCCGGCCCGCGGGGGCGCTCGCTGTCAGGTACTGCCCACCATGCGGTGCAAGCCCTGACAGCGGCGCCGTGGGTGTGGCGCGTCAGCGCGTGCGGTGCGCGATCCAGACCGCGTGCGGTCCGCCGGCTGCCGCGTGCAGCTGCTGGTTCTGCAGGCCGGACCGCGGGACGGCGAAACGCGCGCCGCGGCTGCGGCACGCCTTCCGCGCGCGGGAGAACGGCACGGCCTTGGCGGTCAGCGTCCAGCGGGTCCCGCTCCTGATGCACGCCGCCCGGCGGGCGACCGTGCAGCGCGACGTGCGCCAGCGGGCGTCCGTTCCCTGGACGGTGCAGGTCGCCGTCGCCTTCGGCTGGCCGGCGGCCCAGCTCCAGATCGACGCCGCTATGCGGCCGTCCTGCGGCAGCAGCTGGTCGAAGCCGAAGAGCCCGACGCCGCAGGCGGTCATCGCGGCGACCTTGGCCGGCGTGAGTGCCTCCGGATCGACGGACGGCGTCGCCGGGTCGATCACGGTCGCGACCAGGGTCGAGTCCTCGTAGTAGCGCACGAGCTTGGTCGCGTAGACGCTGCGGGCGTAGGTGCCGTCGCAGGCCGGGTAGGGCCGGTAGGCGGCGGTCCGGCCGCTCTCCACGTGGACCGGGTTCCAGTCATGCACGTTGCTCGCCCAGCCCTTGGCGCACTTGCCCACCAGGACGACCCGTGCGCCGGACGCCCGGACCTGCGCGCGGGTCAGCGTGAGCGGCAGTGGCGAGCAGCCGTTCGCGGCCCGCGTCCCGGCGGCCGGGCGGTAGATCAGCGACCTGCCGTCGGGGCGCCGGAGCACTGCGTCGAGCGTCGCGACCGCCAACGGGTACGCCGCGTCGTTCTCCATGTCGTCCTCGAGGTAGAGCAGCAGCACCTCGTCCGCGTGGCCCGGCGCGTTCAGCCAGTTCGCGACCTCGGGCAGAACCGCGGTGAACGGCGGTTCGCTGGTGCAGCCGGCGTCGAGGGCGGACGGTCCCTGCCCGTGGCAGACCACCACCTCGCGGCCCCCCGGGGCGCCGGACCGCGCGAGGTAGTGCAGGTCGATCTCGAGCGACCGGATGTCGATGTCGAGCTGGTCGGTGAGGCTCAGCTGCTGGTTCGAGTCCGAGCGCGAGGCCGTGAACTCCTCGCTCACGCTGTTGAACGAGTTGTGCGTCCCCAGCCAGGGCGCCTGCAGCAGCGGCAGTGCGTCGCCGAGCCGGGACTGGAACTGGGCGTTGCGGTGCACCGCCGACGTCAGGTACGCGTCCTTCTCCGCGCGCGTGACCCGCTTGGCGAGGGGGAGCGTGCACTGCGCGTCGGGGACGCCGGCCCGGCGGCACGCGGCCGACAACGCCTCGGTCGCCTTGCCGAGCAGCGTGCACGGAAGGGCGATGGGCGCGAGCTGGGCGCACGCGGCCGTGGGGGAGGGGGCGGGCACCGGCGCCTGCGCCCGGCCGGTCGGCGCGGTCGCGGCCGCAGTGGTCAGCATCACCGCGGTGACGGTGAGAAGCGCGCGGGCGCGCGAGCAGGTCCCCATGTGGCGAGGCTCTCACATTCCCTTCACACCGCGGGCTGGCCGCAGGCGCACGCCGCCGGTGGCAGGCCGCGGGTAACATGCCTCCCTCGACGCACCACGGGGAGTGGCGCAGTCTGGTAGCGCACCCGGCTGGGGGCCGGGCGGTCGCAGGTTCAAATCCTGTCTCCCCGACTCAGAGAAGCCCTGCAAATGCGGGGTTTTTCTCGTTCTGGTGGGTTCAGTCGACCGTCATTTCGGACCGTTCGTGCACCGTCCGGGTACACCTAAGCGGGCTCGTCGCGCCGCACTCGAGGCTCGCAACCGCTCGACCTACCGATGCAGAGGGCGCCCCAGCCACTCCAGGCCGGGGTCGCCGAGGATGCGCGTGTCTGCTTGGAGCTCAAGGCGACGATCGACGTCGGTTGGCTTCATCTCGCGTCGTGCCCTCCGATGAGGTCTCACGGCTGCCGCGCGATCAGGCGGGCAGGAAGCCGTCCGCCTGGAGCTTGGGTCGCAAGCCGCCGCGGGCGACGATGTCGTAGACGTAGTCGGGCATCGGCGTACCGGCGAGCGTCAGGCCGTCGGATGCTCGGATGAGGTCGGTGCTCTTTACGTCCACGCGGATCTCGTCGCCGTCCTCGAGTGCCTCCGAGACGCCGGGGATCGTGACGGCAGGGAGTCCGGAGTTGACGGCGTTGCGGAGGAACAGGGAGTTGAACTCATCGGCGATGAGGGCGGCGACGCCGAGGTGCTGGAACAGGGTCGCGACGGGGCGGCTCGAACCGAGGCCGAAGTTGCGGCCGGCGACGACGATGTCGCCCGGGCGGACCTCGTCGGTCCAGCCGGGGCGCAGGTCGTAGAACACGTGCTTGGCGGCTTCTTCGGGGCTCATCCGGATCGCGAAGCCGGGGTACATGTTGTCGGTGTCGACGGCGTCGCCGAAGACCCAGACGCGTCCGTCGATGATCATGCGAGCTCCCTGGGGTCGATGATGTGGCCGGCGATGGCGGCGGCGGCGACGGATCGGGGGGAGGCCATGTAGATCTCGGCGTCGGGGCTGCCCATGCGGCCTCTGAAGTTGCGGGTGCTGGCGGTGAGGCAGACTTCGCCGGCTCCGAGCAGTCCCATGTGGTAGCCGAAGCAGGCGCCGCAGGTGGAGTTCGTGACGATCGCGCCGGCCTCGCTGAGCGCCTCGACGTAGCCGGCCTTGACCGCCTGCGTGTAGACGGCCTGGGAGGCGGGGGTGACGATCAGGCGCACGCCGTCGGCGACCCGGCGGCCGCGGAGGACGTCCGCAGCGATCGCGAGGTCCTCGAGCTGGCCGTTGGCGCAGGAGCCGATGAAGCACTGGTCGACCTTGCGCCGGTCGATCTGCGAGATGGGGACGGCGTTGTCGCTGACGCCGCCGGGGCGTGCGACGTACGGCTCGAGCGCGCCGAGGTCGATCTCGCGGACGTCTTCGTAGACGGCGTCCGGGTCAGGATCGGCGACCTGGAACGGGCGGTCACTGCGCTCGGCGAGGAAGGCGCGGCAGAGCTCGTCGGCTGGGAAGGTGGTGAAGTCGGCGGAGATCTCGGCGCCCTGGGTGGCGATGGTGCGACGGTCGTTCATCGGCAGGCTGGCGAGGCCGGGGCCGCCGAACTCGAGGTTGCGGTTGGTGGCGTCGCCGTAGGTGCCGGCGATGTGGAGGAAGATGTCCTTGCCGCTGACGGCGTCGGGTCGGGTGCCGGTGAGCTCGTAGCGGATGGTCGGCGCGACTTGAAACCAGGTCTTGCCGGTGCACATGATCGAGAAGATCTCGAGTGGGCCGAGGCCGCGGGCGGCGGTGTTGTACGCGCCACCGGCGCAGGTGTGGGAGTCGGTGCAGGTGAGGATCTCCCCGGGGCGGGCGAGGCCGTTCTCGGCGATGACCTGGTGGCAGATGCCGTGGCGGCCGACGTCGTAGAACCGCTCGACGCCGAAGCGCCGGGCGAACGCGCGGGCGCGCACGCCGCCATCGGCGTCGCCGACGGTGGGCGCGGGGACAGCGTGGTCCATGACGATGGCCAGCTTGTCGGCGTCCGCGATGCGGGTCGGCTCCTGCCAGCTCACCGCGAACTGCAGGTCGATGAGGACGGTCATGTCGACGTCGCAGACGACGACGTCGCCGGGGGCGACGTGGTCCAGGCCAGCGCCGCGGGCGAGGATCTTCTCGATGATGGTCATGCTCATTGCGGGGCTCCGATGGCGTTCCAGCGGGCGAGGTCGAAGAGCTCGAAGAACCCTCTGAGTCCTGCGGCGCTGTGGTCAGGTTCGGTGACGCCGGCGAGCTCGCCGAGCGCCGTGATCGTGGCGTCGGCGACCGCGCGCAGGGCGGCGCCGGGATGGATGGTCATCCGGTAGCCGAGCTCGGTCAGCCGCGCCGCGCCGGGGTCGGGCGTCCGGCCGCCGGGGACGAGGTTCAGGAGGAGCGGCGCGTCGACCTCGGCGGCGATCTGCTCGATCTCGGCGATCGTGCTCGGTGCCTCCACGAAGATGAGGTCGGCGCCGATTGCGACGTAGCGCTGGGCGCGGGCGATCGCCGCGTCGACGCCGTGGAGGGACAGGACGTCGGTGCGGGCGACGATCAGCGCGTCGGTTCGCGCGGTCAGGGCGGCGTCCAGGGTGCGGGCAAAATCGTCCGCCTCGACGACCTCCTTGCCGGTGAGGTGCCCGCAGCGCTTCGGGAAGGTCTGGTCCTCGAGTTGGATCGCGGCGACCCCGGCGCGCTCGTACTCGGTGACGGTGCGCGCGGCGTTGACCGGCGAGCCGTAGCCGGTGTCGGCGTCGGCGATGAGGGGGATGTCGTCGAGGACGCGCGCGAGCATGCGGGCGCGGTCGGTCATCTCGGTGAGGGTGACGAGGCCGATGTCCGGAAGGCCGTAGCCGGCGGCCGCGACGCCGGCGCCGGTCATGTAGGCGGCGCGGAACCCGAGGCGCCCGACGACGCTTGCGGAGATGCCGTCATACACGCCGGGGGCGACGATGAGCTCGTCGCCGTCGAGGAGGGTGCGGAGCTTGTCAGCGGTCATTGGAGAATGTCCGTGGAGGAGGGGAGGCCGAGGTCGGCGAGGATCTGGGCGCCGACGTCGGAGTGGGTCGGGCCGGCGTGGCCGCCTTCGCCGCGGTCTGCGCGGGCGAGGTAGAGCAGCGCGCCCGCGCCTCGCCGCTCGATCGCGGTCAGCGCGTGCTCGATCTGAGTGCCGCAGTCACACGCGAGGGCGTGGAAGACGTCGCCGGCAAGGCAGGCGTGATGGATGTGCACCGGGACGTCATGCCTGCCGGCGACGTCGCCCTTGACCACCGCGATGTGCTCGGCGCCGTCGGCCACCGATCGGTAGCCGACGGCGGTGAACGTCCCGTGGGCGGTGGGGAGCGCGGTCGACACGACACGTTCGACGCTCCGCTCGCGGCGTCGCCGGGCGATCAGGTCCGCGGCGTCTCGGAGCACGGCCTCGTCAGACGCGAGCGACACGTCGCGCGCATCTGACGCGCCCGCCGGGCAGCTGCTCGCAGGGGTGAGAGTGTCGATGGCGCTACGCACGGTCGACCGCCGCCCTGATCGCCGCGGCGGCGTCGTCGAGGATCGGGCCGTGGCCGGTCGCGAGCCGCGTCGGCGCAAGCTCGGCGAGCCGGGCGGCGCTTTGGCGTGCGGCCTCCTTGTCCCAGGTGAGCAGCGCGGGAAACGGCCACCGCCAGATCAGGTCGCCGGAGACTGCGACGCGGCCGAGGGTCGTCAGTGCGTCGCCGGCGATGAGCAGTCCGTCGCGCGTGTCGATCAGCGAGATGTGCCCAGGGGAGTGGCCAGGTGTGTCGAAGACCTGCAGGGAGCCGACGAGGTCGCCGTCGCTGACGAGCCGCGTCGGGATCGCGGTCGGCGCGGCGACCGAGCGCGCTTTGATTCGACGCTGCTCGGCACCCGTCAGCGACAGGTCCCCGGCCATCAGCCGTGACTCTCGCCTTCCGACGATGAGCTCGACACCGTCGTCGATCAGATCGTCGACGCCGGCGACGTGGTCAGAGTGCGCGTGGGTCAACAGGATCCGGCGGAGCGGCAGCCCTGTCCGCGCGATCGCGGCCTGCACTCCGCCGAGGCCGCGGCGGGGCCCGGTGTCGACGAGTGTGACGCCGTCGTCCTCGCGGACGACGTAGGCGTTGCAGACCCGGAGGAACGTCACCTGTTCGACGCTCACGCCGTCGGCCCCTCTGCGGCGGTGGTCAGCGTGCCGTACCGGCCACGGAACACGGTCAGCGGGTCACCGGCGCCCGTCCGGGTCTGGGCGACGGCGGCGAGGAACACGGAGTGCGTCCCGATGACCTGCGCGTCGAGGACCGAGCACTCCAGGTGGGCGAGGGTCGCCGCGAGCACCGGGGTGCCGCCGGCGCCGGTCTCGAACGTCAGGCCGTCGAGCTTGCCGACGCCCTTCCGGGCGCAGGCATCGGCGACGTGCTGCTGGGCGGTGCTGAGCATGTTGATCGCGAAGCGGTCGCTGGCCCGGATGGCCGATTCGGTGTCCGACGTGCGGTTCACGCAGACGAGCACGGTCGGCGGCTCGAGGGTCACAGGGGTGACGGCGCACACGGTCGCCGCGTGCACGGTGTCGCCGTCGGCGGCGCTGATCACCGTCACCCCGGTGGCGAAGTGACCCATCACGGTCCGGAACTCGCCGGGCGATGTGGTCACCATGCGTTGGCGCCGCCGTCGACGGTCAGCGCGGCGGCGGTGAAGAAGGAGCTCTCGTCGCTGGCGAGGAACAGCGCCGTGTTCGCGACCTCCTCGGGACGACCCAGCCGCTTCAGGACGTGCTGCGCCTCCAGGCCGGCGATGACGGCCTGCTGCTGTTCTGCGGGGAGCGCGGAGACGAAGCTGCGCGGCATCGGCGTGTCGATCGCGCCGGGAAGCAGGCAGTTGACCCGGATGCCGGGGGCGAGGTCGATGGCGGCGGTGCGGGCGAACGCCATCGCGCTTGCCTTGGCGCCCGCGTAAGCCGCCATGTTCGGGACGGCGATCGTTGCGCCGCTGGACGAGTTCACGATGATCGAGCCGCCAGGGTTCGTCATGACCGGGCCGAACGCGACGAGCGTCAGGAAGACCGACGTGGCGTTGTTGAGGTGGACGGTGTTCCACTCCTGAAGGCTCGTTTGGAGCACGGGCTTTCCGAGGATCACGCCGGCGTTCGCGAAGAGCACGTCGACGGTCCCGTCGGCGGCGGCGTGGTCGGCCAGCGCCTGGACCTGCTGCTCGTCGGTGACGTTCGTCTCCCGGAAGGAGAACCTGAAGCCGGCCGCGGTCAGTTCGGCCTCGAGGGCCTTGCCTGCGTCAGCGTTGATGTCTGCGCCGATGACTTCGGCGCCTTCCCGGCAGAAGGCCCAGCACGTCGCCGTGCCGATGCCGCCGGTCGCGCCGGTGATGACCGCGCGCTTGTCGTCCAGTCGACCCATGTAAGTCCTCGCTGTCGTGTCGTTGTGGGTGCGCGGGGTCAGCCGCGCAGGCCGGCCTGCCTGAGCAGCGGCATGACGTTCTCGTCGAAGTAGGCGAGCTCGGAGGCGTAGTCGAGGAAGCCGAGCATCATCCCGTCGACGCCGACCTCGCTGACCTGCACGAACCGCTCGGCGATCTGCTCCGGGGTGCCGACGAACGTCGGCGCGCTCCAGCCCGCGATGAAGCGGTCCTCGGCCGACTTCTGGGCGAGGATGTCGTCGAACGAGCGGCTCTGCACGCCGAGGATCGACATCAGGTTCTTCGCGGCCTGCCGGTCGCCCTTCTCGAGGATCTCGCGTAGCGCGTCCTGCGCCTCGGCCTCGGTGTCGCGGCACACGACATACGCGCCCGAGAACATCTTGGGGTCACGGCCGTACCGGTCGCGGGCGAGTCGCTTGAAGTCGTCGACCATCGGCCGTGCGGTGGCGGGGTCGTCGACGGTGACGAAGCTGACGTCGGCGTTACGGGCGGAGAAGTCGCTGCCGGCGGGGGAGGAGCCAGCGTTCATGATCACCGGGTGCGGTTGCTGGATCGGCTTCGGCCACGCCTCGGCCTCGACGATCGTGAAGAACTCGCCGTCGAAGCTCAGCGGCTGCTCGTCCGTCCAGAGGTGCTTGATGATCGTCAGCCACTCCTCGCCGACGCGGTAGCGCTCGTCGTGCTCGCGCTGGGCGGCGCCGAACATCTCCATCTCCGGCTGGAACCAGCCCATGACGATGTTCAGCCCGAACCGTCCGCCGGAGATGTGGTCGATCGTCGCCGCCTGCTTCGCCGCCACGATGGGGTGGATGACCGGGACGTGGGAGGTGGCGAAGACCATGATCCGCTCGGTCGCCTGCGCAAGCCCTGCCGCCCATGTGTAGGTCTCGAAGTTCTCGCCGTTGAAGTTCGTCTCGCCCCCGAAGCCGCGCCAGCGGCCGAGCGGGATCAGGACGTCCAGTCCCATCGCCTCGGCCTGGCGTGCCAGGCCGAGGGTGTGCTCCCACGTGATCTCGAAGCTCGTCGGCGCGTGCGAGATGCTCATGCCGTTGCTGACGTTCGTGGCGAAGGTGCCGAGCTTCAGCCGGTTCTTCGTGTCGTACAGCGGGAGATGCGCCCGGGCCGCGGCGAGGTCGTCGCCGGCGGGCCCCTGCAGCGTCCCCGTCCCCTGATCGTGATTCATCATGGGACGAACGTACGCCGCTGTGACAGCATGGAGCTATGTCCCAAAGCGAGGAATCAGCGTCCATTCCTCCTCGGTTCGAGACAGATGCGCAGGAGCCGTTCGTCGTCCTGGGTGCCGACGGTGCGATCGGCGGCTTAGGGGCCTGGGGCCTCGCCGGCGAGAGCCTGCCGGCGGGTGCGCTCGATCGCGTCTTCTCCACCTACCGGGCGATCCAGGCGTCCGAGTCCGATGTGGATGAGGTGCTGAGGCTGACGGTCCACAACGCCCAGGCGTTGCTCCGCGCGGACCTCAGCAGCGTCTGGCGCCCGACGGGCCGCCTGCCGTCGGGGCGAGGCGTGGTTTCGGCGAGCGTCGGTCACCAGGTCGAGTCGTGGGCCGCCGAGCTGGCACCCGACCAGACCGGGATCGGCCGGGTCTGCCTCGACCTCGGCTGCCCGGTGCTCGTCGTCGACTACCGCGCCTACGCCGACCGGGCCGCACCACCGGTGACGCCGTTCCTGGCCTGGTCGGAGGCGGCGGCGACCGTGCTCTGCCTGCCGCTTCGGGAGGGCGGGGACGAGGCCGCCGGTGTGCTGTACGTCGCGCGCCGCCGGCTTCTGCCCTTCGGTCCAGCAGAGATCGAACTGGCCGCGGCTTTGGCCGGGCAGGCTGCACTGGCGCTGCGGAACGGCAGGCTGCGACGTGAGCTGCAGGAGCAGCACGCGCTGGTTGAGCATTCGGCGCGCGTTGCCGCGCGACTTTCAAGGGCGGCCGTCGACGCGGGCGTCGACGGACTGCGACGTGCACTCGAGCGCGACATCGGCCGACGGGTCGACTACGTACCGGCGTCGGACGGCGAGCTTCCCGGCGTCGAGGTCGCGCCCGTCGTCGCTGGGCGCGAGCGCTACGGCGACCTTCACGTGTACGGCCGTCCGCTGAACCCTGCGGACGCGGTGAGCGTCCAGCAGGCGACGAGCCTGCTGGCCCAGGAGATGGCGCGCGAGCGCGCACTCAAAGAGGCGCGGGTGCGGACGGGCGCTCAGCTGCTCGGGTCGCTGCTGGACGGCGTGGGCGTCACTGAGGCACACATCGCCGAACGCGCCCGGCGCATCGGGTTCGATCTGCGACGCCCGGTCGTCGTCGTGGCTGTCGCCCACACGGGTGCCGAGCTCCCAGCCCTCCATGCAAGCGCGACCACCGGAGGCATCGCCGTCGCGGACGTGCTCGTCGCCGAAGGACCGGACTGCGCGCTGCTCGCTGTCGCGGCGCCCGAGGGCTGGACGCCTGACGCAGCGGTGGACTCCCTGCTTGCGCGCCCGGACGTGCGCTGCGCGGGTGTCAGCGCGCGGCGGCCCGAGATCGTGGGTGCCAGTAGGACCGCTCTCGCGTGCCTGTCGCTCGCCCGGGAAGCGCCCAACCGCCGTGCGGTCTCCGTCGGCGACCTGGGGCCGCTGGAGTTCCTGCTCGGAGCCGCCGACGCCGTGACGCAGCTGCAGCGGAACGTCAGCGATGTCCTTGGGGCCGTGCAGGCCGCGGAGCGCCGGGGCGGCGCGCCGCTGCTCGCGTCGCTCGACGCCTACCTGAGCAGCGGGCGGCGACTTGCGATCGCCGCCGACCGTCTAGGCACCAGCGAGAGCACACTCAAGTACCGCCTCACCCGCGTTCGGGGCCTTGTGGGCGGGATCGAAGGGAGCCATGCGTTCGACCTCTGGCTCGCACTCCGTGCCCGTGCGTTCCTCACGCATCTCGGACACGCCTGCGAGACGAACGCCGGAAGCTGATCTGGTCGAGCGGCGCGGCGTCAGTCCGAGACAGCGCTCGGGGAGCTGCTGTACCTCCCTCCGGCGCGCGCCCTCGCGTAGTCCTCGGGCGCGTAGAACGGCAGGTCGTCCGTAGCGGTCGTCTGAGCGATGTAGTCGGCCATCAGCGCTCGCGCCTCCGGGCTCGTGAGCGTCGAGAAGAAGCCGGCGTTCTCCACGCGCATGCCGGCGTCGAGGTCGGCCGCGCCGCCGATGTACGCGCCGCGCTTGACGGCGGCGACCGCCGGCTTCAGCCGCCTGGCGAGGTGGCGGGCGAGCTCGTGGGCGCGGTCGAGCAGGTCGGCGGGGTCGAGCACCTCGTCGATGTAGCCGATCTCGAGCGCGGTCTCGGGGTCGACCGCGCTTCCCTCGAGCATGATCTTCAACGCCTGCTGTAAGCCGACGAGGCGGGTCAGGCGGACGGTCGCGCCGCCTCCGGGCGGGAAGCCGAGCAGGATCTCCGGCTGGCCGATGACGAAGTCGCCGGCGGCCATCAGCCGGTAGTCGCAGGCGAGCGCCAGTTCGGAGCCGCCGCCGAGCGCGGAGCCGTTGAGTGCGGCGATGAAGACCGCCCCGCAGCGGTTCATGCGCAGGAACGTGTCGTGGAAGTCGACGACCTCGATGACGCCGCTCAGCGGGGTCGGGCCGGCGGCTCTGCGCCCGCCGGGGACGCGGCGCGTCACCTGGGCAGCGCGGACGGCCGCTGATCCCAGGCGGGGGGAGACGTTCGGGCTGCCGGCGCCGGCGTCCTGCAGCCAGGACACGCTGGCGTGGGCGGCGAACCGCTCCGGGTGCGTGCCGGTGATCACAACGGCGCCGACGTTGTCGTCGTCCTCGGCTCGGGTGACGAGGGCGGCGAGGTCGGCGGCGATCTCGGGACCGAGCTCGCCTCGTGGCCCGCCGTGGAGTCGCGCGGTGAGCACGCGCCCCTGCTGCGTGACTTCGAGCCCGAGGGGCTGCGTGGCGGTGGCGTGAGTCGTCATAGCCGACCGTACCAGGCTGAGTTGTATATTTGTACTTAGACGGCTAGGCTTTCGACGTGCCCGGAATCGTCGACGCTGATGCCCACCCCGCTCCCGCTCGCGTGGAGAGCCCCGAACACTGGATCAAGCTCTTCGGTCAGGCGTTCGCAGCCGGGAGCTTTGCGAGCGTCGCTCGTCTGGCGGCGCTGACCCACCCCGGCTACCGGGCGGTCCAGCCGCAGGCTCCTGACGCGCTCGGGCCGGAGGGGATGCTCGACTTCTTCGCCCGCGTGTACGCCCTCGTGCCGGATCTCCGTGGCGAGGTCGTCGAGGCGAACGTGTACGACGGCGGTGTCTACGTCGATGTACGCCTCGGCGGGACCATCGGCGGGCGACCTGTGAGCTGGGTCGCGTGCGACCGGTTCTGGTTCGAGGACGGGCTCGTCAAGGGCCGCGTGACGTACTTCGACCCGCTGCCCCTGTTCGGAGCCGTCGCCATGCGGCCGCGGTCGTGGCGACGGTGGTGGCAGTCAGGCCTGGGGTTCCCCACGCGGAAGGTCTCGGGCAGCGTCGACCCTCGTTTTTCGACGACATGACGCCCACGGCTGAGTCCGCGCCCGCGAGCTGACGGGCGCGGGGAGCCGACGTCAGGGGGTGGCCAGCCCCAGCTCGCGGAGCCGGTCCTCGTGCTCGGCGAACCAGGCTGCTTCGTCCCCGGGCGCGGGCATGATCAGGCCGGCCTCCATCGCCACGCGCGGGTCGACCTCCTGGATCGCCATGAGTAGCTCGCCGCCGCTCTGTCCCGTCTCCGCGGTCCACATGGCGGCGAGGTCCTGCAGCAGCGCCTGCCGCACGGCGAGCTCGCGACCCTCGCGCACCTGGCCGACGATGATCGTCGTGTGCGACGGCTGGCCCGCGGTGAACAGGCGGCCGGGGGACACGTCCTGGAAGAGGACGTTGACGAAGATCGCCGGGGCCCCGGTGTTCTCGGTGTGGATCCGCGTGATCTCACCAGCGATCCGGCGGCGGATGTCGTCGGTGAGCAGGTCCTCCTGGGCGATCACCTGGTAGAGCGGCATGTCGTCCTCGTTTCGTCGTGGGTCGTGTGCCGCGACCGTACCACAGCTGAGTTTTTCTTCTGTACCTAGCATGGGGTCACGCGGGAACCGCCGGGAGCGCGCCCGGCCCGGGGATGATCACCCCGTCGTCCGGGCTCGAGACGACGTGCCCCTCGGTGCAGGTCAGCACGAGCTCCAGTGGTGCGCCGCAGGCGACGTGCTGCACGAGCATCGGCGGACCGTCGGCCGGGCCGCGGTGGCGATCGCCCCACTGCATGAACGCCATGAGGATCGGCATCAGCTCCTTGCCCGTCGCGGTCAGGCGGTACTCGTCGCGGGCCCGGCTGCCGGGCTCGCGGTACTCCGACCGCTCCAGGATGCCTTCGTCCACGAGCTTGCCCAGGCGCTCCGAGAGGAGGTTCCGCGGGCAGCCGAGCACCGTCATGAACTGCTCGAAGCGCGTCGCCCCGAAGAAGCTCTCGCGGATGATCAGCAGCGTCCACTTCTCGCCGAGGACCTGGAGTGTCGCGGCGATGGTGCAGTTGCTCGCTTGGTAGCTGGTGCGCTGCATGCCCTGGACGCTAGCAACGCTGGGTCACGAAACTGAACGTAGGCCGTCGACCGCGTGATCAGTCGAAAGGGTCGCTTCCGGCGGCGCGGAGGACGGCGAGCGCCTCGACGGAGACTCGCAGCTCAAGCAGTCTGCCTGGCCCGCCCTTGAGGTCGAGGACCTCCGTCAACTGGTCCAGTCGATAACGCATCGTGCTTTCGTGGATGTGGCACAGTCGAGCCGCGTGCTCGACACGGCCCTCGGCTCTGCAGTACGCGGCGAGGGTGTCGAGGAGCGGTATCCGCGCGACTCGGTCGGCGAGGTGGACGGCTCCGAGCGCCCGGCGGACCGTCGCGGCCGCGTCCTGGGAGTCGCCGTCGACGATCGTGCGGAACAGTCCGAGGTCGGCCACGTCGACGAGATCCTCGCGGCCCGGGTCAGCGGCCAGCGCCAGGCACGCGTCGGCTTGGCGCAGCGCGCGCTGGTGGTCGCCTGCCGCGGCGCGGCCGACCCCGGCCCGCACCAGCCCGCTCGTTCGCAACGCCTCGACGACGCTCGCATGGATGGAGGCCTCGGCCGGGAGCGCGAGGACCACCGAGTCACCGCGGTCGAAGGCCAGGACCGCGCTTCCCGCCGGGAGGCGGGACCGTACGGCCGAGCGGGCTTCCAGCAGCAGCGAGGTCGACCCGCGCAGCGGCCGGTGGCGCACCACCGCCATGACGGTCGCGGGCTCTGCCAGGTCGAGGCCCTGCCGAGCGGCGCGGATGGCGAGCGCTCGCGGCGCCGGTGCGGGCGTCGAGACGAGTTCGGCGAGGAGCTCACCGTGCAGCTGCCACTCCGCCTCCTCGGCGCGGCGGCGGGCCAGGAGCTCGGAGACGACAGCGGTGCTCGCGGCGTCGACCGCCTGCTCTTGGAGGTCGCTGAGCGAGTCGGCACCGTCGACCTGAATCGCCCCGAGCTCCTCGCCGGCGGCTACCAGCTCGCGCTGCACGTGCTCCGCCGCCGGGGGTCGGGTCAGCCGCGCGCCATCGGGCGCGTACCAGCCGGGTTCCTCGGCGACCACGTTCTGCTGGATGGACACCCCGCGTCCGAGCGCCGAGGCGAGCACGCGGGCGACGCCGGCCAGCCCGTCGCCGGCGATCAGGCCGGCGTGGACCCGCGCATCGATCGAGAGTGCGGCCTGCAGGTGCTTCGTTCGCCGCTCGACCTCGGCAAACATCGCACCGTTGCGGACCGTCATCGCGCCCTGGGCGGCGAGGGTCCCGAGCAGCACGCTGTCGCGCCGCTCGAACCGCGCGTCGCCCCGACGGCCGATGCACAGCAGGCCGACGAGCTCGCCGGCGATCAGCGGTGTGCAGATCAGGGCGCGTACGCCAGCCGCGATCAGCTGCACCTTCGATGCTGCGGGTGTACGGGTCGACCGGTCGAAGTCGTTGACGATCAGCGTCGCCTGCCGCCGCGCGGCCTGCGCCCCGAACCCGGACACGGACTGCCGGCCGATGTCGAAGTTCGCGTCGATGCCGACGTGGTGCACGACGACGAAGCCGTCTCTGTCGTGATCGACGAGCGACAGCCACCCGATGTCGGCGTCCAGGACGTCGACAGCGGCCTCGACGAGCACGCGCCGGGAGCCGACCGGGTCGAGTTCCTCAGCCTGCACTCGGCGCAGGGCCGCGAGGAGTGCCACCTGCTCGCCGACGCTGAGCTCGGCGCCGGCGGCGATGTCGTCGACGAGCTCGTCGGCGACACCGAGCTCGGGGACGAGCGCGGCGGGCGCGGCGCGTCCCGTCGGCTGCGCGTCGTCCTCGCTCATTGCCGCAGCCTAGATCGACGCGGATTGGTGTAGGAGCATGCGGAGGGCCTCCCGGTGCGGCGCGACGTCGGTGTCCTCGTTGATGGCGAGCAGGAGGCTCAGGCCGCTGCAGACCGCCAGGAACGCTTCGGCCACGTCGACGGAGCGCGGCCCGGGCGGCAGGGTGCCGTCGGCCCGGTGGGCCTCGATGGCGTCGGCGAGCCCGTCGCGCAGCTGCCGCTGGGAGGCGCCCACGACCGTTGCAAGCTCCGGGGAGGTGGACGCCAGGCCCCAGACCTGGGCGAGGAGCTTGGCCTGGCCCTCGTCCCGGGCGCGGGTTCTGAGGCCCTCCACGAGGTCGTCGAGTGCGTCGTCGTCGAGTGCTTCGATGGCCCCGTCGGACGCTGCGCACGCGACGGCGGTGACGAGCTCGTCCTTACCCTTGAAGTAGCTGTAGATCGCGCCGGTGGAGAGTCCCGACTCGGCGACGATCGCGGCCATCGACGTGCCGGCGAAGCCGTCCCGCGCGAAGCAGCGACGGGCTGCGTCGAGGATCTCCTCTCGCCGCCGGGCGAGGTGTTCGGCGTCCACCTTCGGCACGAGGAGACGAGCGTACCAAGCTGCCCACAATAAAGAACGAGGATTCGTTTTTTTGCTATAACGATCGCCATGACCCGAATCGACCCACCATCTAGCGACGCGTCGAAGGGCCCCCAGGCACCAGTCGTCGTCTACGGCGCGACCGGCTACACGGGCAAGCTCGTCACCGCGGAGTTCGCTCGGCGCGGTGTCCCGATGGTGCTCGCGGGCCGCTCGGCGGAGAAGCTCACGGCCGCGGCCGCACTGGCCGGCCCGCTCGTGCGAAACACGATCGTCGCGTCACTATCGGACCACGATGCGCTGTGCCGTGTTGCGGGCGCGGGGACGGTGCTGGCCAATTGCGCCGGGCCATTCGCCCACACCGGCGGCCCGGTCCTGCGTGCCTGCGCGGCAGCCGGGACCCACTACCTCGACACCACGGGGGAACAGGGCTGGATCCACAGGGCCTTCGAGGACCACGACGATGAGCTCCGCCGCGCCGACGTCGCGGCGGTGCCCGGAATGGGCCTGGACTTCGCGCCCGGTGACCTACTCGCGCACCTCGTCGGCGTGGCCGTCGAGCCGTGCACGCGGATCGTCATCGCCTACCACCTGGAGGGCTTCGGGATGACGCGCGGGACGCAGCGCTCCCTGCTCGAGGCGATGGGCGGCCGCGACATCGGCTTCGTCGACGGTGACTGGGCGACCGGCGCAGGTGCGCGACCGGTCCGCGAGTTCATGACGTTCCCCGGTGCCATCGGCCGGCAGCGCGTCGCCCGCTACCCGGCAGGCGAAGTCGTCACGGTGCCGCGGCACGTACGGACGGGGGAGATGGTCCTGCGAATCTCGGGCGCGTCGGTCATGCCGCGCGCGTCGTGGGTGCTGCCCGTCACCGCCCCGCTGTTGCCGTCGCTGCTCCGGACCCCGGCGAAGGGCCTCCTCGACCGGGTGATCGGCCGGCTGCCCGAAGGCCCTTCCGAGGACGCTCGTCGTGCCGTGCGCTGGACGATCACGGCCGAGGCCACCGGTCAGGACGGCCGCGTCGCCCGCGGCATCGTCAGCGGCCCCGACGTCTACGGACTCACAGCAGTGACGATCGCCGACGGTGCCGCCGCGCTCGGCGCCGAGAACTTCGCCGGCCGTGGGGTCCTGGCGCCCGCACAAGCGCTCGACCCCGCAACGACGCTCGACGCACTCGCGGAGTTCGGCGTCGAGTGGTCCGTCGATGCGCGCTAGTCCCGGCGGTGACGGCCCGGTCGTGACGCACTCGAGCCGCGGTGTCCGTGCACAGCCTGATCTACCTGGCCTAGACCCCTGGAAATGGGGTTCTCTGACCCAGCAGGACCCTCCTGATCTGGGTGGGCCCGGGCGGTCGCAGGTTCAAATCCTGTCTCCCCGACTCAGAGAAGCCCTGCAGAGCACGACGCGCCGGCGGTGCCGCTCTCG
The DNA here is from genome assembly GCF_040581415.1 of Paraconexibacter sp. AEG42_29. Lineage (NCBI taxonomy): Bacteria > Bacillati > Actinomycetota > Thermoleophilia > Solirubrobacterales > Paraconexibacteraceae > Paraconexibacter > Paraconexibacter sp. AEG42_29. The sequence continues at coordinate 2,117,449 of NZ_CP114014.1, forward strand.
CCACGGCCCGCCCGCCGAGGCCGACCGCGCCGTCACTCGTGCGGCGTCGCCGCGGTCGGCGGGGGAGATCGCCGCAGAAGCATGATCCCCAAGATGCCGCTGAGGATCGACCCGGCGAGGATGCCGATCTTTGCCGTGTCGATCAGCGCCGGGTCGTCGTAGGCGAGCTGCGCGATGAACAGCGAGACGGTGAACCCGATGCCGCCGAGGGCGGCGGCGCCCCAGACCTGTGTCCGGGTCACCTCGGCGGGGAGCGTGCCCCAGCCCAGCCGCAGTGCCAGGAAGGTCGCGCCCGCGATGCCGAGGAGCTTGCCGACGACGAGGCCGGCGACGATGGCCCATGCCAGGGTGCTGTTCGCGGCGTCGGCGACTGCGCCGCCGCCGAGGTCGACGCCGGCGTTGGCCAGCGCGAACAGCGGGACGATGAGGAACGCGCTGTAGTTGTGCAGGCGGTCCTCGAGCTCCTCCAGGATGTTGCGGCCGCCGACCATCCCGGTCGGCGTCAGCAGGCCGAGCAGGACGCCGGCGATCGTCGCGTGCACACCGGACTCGTGCATCGCGACCCAGACCGCGAGGGCGAGCGGGACGTACTGCCAGGGGCGGACAAGGCCGAGCCGGCGCATCGCGAGGACCAGGAGGAGCCCGCTGCCCGCGCCGAGGAGCCAGCCGAGCTGGATGCCGTCCGCGTAGAAGACGGCGATGATCGCGATCGCGGCGATGTCGTCGACGATGGCGATCGTGAGCAGGAAGAGCTTGAGCGACGCGGGGATCCGGTCGCCCAGCAGCGCCAGGACGCCGACGGCGAACGCGATGTCGGTCGCGGCGGGGATCGCCCACCCGGACGCCGCCGGCGACCCGGTGGTGAGCGCGGTGAACACGAGCGCCGGCACGGCGACGCCGCCGATCGCAGCGACCACCGGGAGCGTCGCGGCACGCCGGTCCTGCAACTCGCCGCAGACGAGCTCACGTTTGATCTCCAGGCCGACGACGAAGAAGAAGACGGCCATCAGGCCGTCGTTGACCCAGTGACCGAGGTCCTCGGAGATCGCGAGGTCGCCGACCCCCAGCGTGAGGGTGGTGTGCCAGAGGTCGACGTACTCCTCGCTCCACGGGCTGTTGGCCCACACGAGCGCGACGACGGTGGCGATGGCCAGCACGATCCCGCCGGCGGCCTCGTCGTGGAGGAACTCCGTGAGCGGGTCGATCGCGCCGCGGACCTTCCGGGTCGCGGTGACGATCGGGCCGGGCGTGGCGTCGTTCATGCGTCGTCGGCTCGTGCGACCACGCGTGTCGCGAGCTCGCGGAAGAACGCCGTGCGGGTGACGACGCCGACTACGCGGCGGTTCTCGGTGACCGGGACGATGAGGACGCGGTGATGCAGGAAGACCTCGGCGAGCTGCGCGTCGGCCGCGTCGACGTCCACGTCGACGTGCTCGGTGTTTGCGTACGTGCCCACCGGCTCGGCGACGCAGCCCGAGCGACGGTCGATCGTGTCGTCCAGGCTGTGGGTCAGGAAGCGCGCGGAGCCGAGCTGGCTCAGATAGCCGGGGAACAGGGCGCCGATGAACTCGCGCTCCCCGAAGATCCCGCGGAACGCGCCGCTCTCGTCGACGACCGGGATCGCCGGGAGCCTGGAGTCGATGAGCAGCTGCAGCGCGTCGCTGACCGGCCGGCTCGACGTCACGGTCGGTGCGTCGCGCAGGATCGTGGCCTCGGTGATGGAGCGGGGCATGCGTCTGGTCTCCTAGACGTAGCGCAGCGTGATGTACGCGGTGGCGATGAGCAGGGACACGAAGGTCACGGGAATGCCGACCTTGAGGAACTCGACGAAGCCGATCCGCCGGCCGGCGCGCTCGGACAGGCCCGACGCGGCGACGTTGGCCGCGGCCGCGATGATGGTGGCGTTGCCGCCGAAGCACGCGCCGAGCGACAGCGCCCACCAATAGGCGGCGTCGTCGGTCTCGTTCAGCTGCTCGACCACCGGGATCATCGCCGTCGTGAAGGGGATGTTGTCCACGATGCCCGAGGCGATCGCGCTGAACCACGTGATGCCGAGCAGCTCGGCGGTCCGGTTGCCGCCGGTGACGTCCGCGATCGCGTCGGCCATCTCGCCGATCGCCCCGGTCTCCTCGAGGGCGCCGACCATGACGAACAGGCCGATGAAGAAGAAGATCGTCGGCCATTCGACGCTCGCGAGCGTCTTCTCGATGGCCTGGGTGGTGATCAGCAGCATGAGCGCCGCCCCGGCGAGAGCGACCGTGGCCGGCTCGATGTGGAGGGGCTTGTGGACGAAGAACAGCGCGATCGTCCCGAGCAGCACGGGGAGCAGGCGCTTCAGCTCGGCCATGTCCTCGATCGCCTTGTCCGCGTCGAGCTCCATCACGCGCGCTCGTGCCTCCGGCGCGACCTGCAGCCGCGATCGGTAGAGGTAGTACAGGAGCGTGATCACGACGACGAAGGTGATGATCACCACCGGCGCGAGGTTGAAGAGGAACTCCGAGAAGCTCAGGCCGGTCGCCCCGGCGATCAGGATGTTCGGCGGGTCGCCGATCAGCGTCGCGGTCCCGCCGATGTTCGACATGAAGATCTCGATCAGCACGAGCGGGATCGGGTCGATGTCCAGCGCGTCGGCGAGCAGGAAGGTGATCGGCACCATCAGCAGCACCGTCGTGAGGTTGTCCAGGAACGCGCTGAGCAGCGCCGTGGATCCGCCGAGCAGCAGCACGAGGGCCAGCGGCCGGCCCTTGCTCGCCTGACCGGCGCGAATCGCGAGATACGTGTAGAGGCCGGTCGTCTCGGTGAGCTTGACCACGATCATCATCCCGACGAGCAGGCCGATCGTGGCCCAGTCGATCGCCAGGATGGCGGCTTCCTGATCGATGGTCTGCGTCAGCAGCGCGATGACGGCGCCGGCGAGCGCGATCTTCGTGCGGTCGACCTTTTCGCTGGCGATGATCGCCAGCGCGACGACGAAGAGGATGATGGCGAACGTCACGGGAAGCGGGGCTCCTTCAGAGCAGGGGTCGACGTCGTGCCGACCAGGCTTCCCGGCTCACCGCAGCCGAGTCTACTCGGGCATCCTCGCGGGAGGGCTACGGCAAGCGCCCTGCGCAGGGCGCCGGCCGGGTGAGCGTCGACCGGCGAGTCAGCCCCGGGAGGCGGTCTTCGGCCGCGCGGCCCGGGCAGATCCCAGCGCGGCGATGCGCTGGTCACGGCTGTAGCGCCAGATCGCCTCGACGGCGGCCGGGTCCGATTGGCGGCCGACGAGCATGGCCAGCCCGCGCATCTCGGCGAGCGCGCTCGAGACCCACAGGACGAATTGCTCGCCGTCCGGCAAGGGGTCCAGCCGCTGCGGACCGATGGCCATGATGTCGTGCGCCAGCGCGAGCTCCAGCGGCGCGAGCGTCCGGAGCAACGCGGGGTCGGTTCGGGCAGCGATCCACACCTCGCTTGCGGCGTGCCACACGCGGCTCTTGTGCGCCTCCCAGACTGCGTCGAGCAGGAACGGGATCGGGTCGCCTTCGCCGTGACGGCTCAAGACGTCGAGCACAGCAGCGCGCTGCTGGTCCCAGAGTCTGGTGATCGTCGCGGTGAGCAGCTGCTCGCGGTCCGGGAAGTGATGAAGCACAGCTCCGCGGGACATCTGCGCGAGCTGCGCCACCCGCCCGAACGACAGTGCGGCATACCCCTCGTCGACCAGGCAGTCAGCGACGGCATCGAGGATCCGCTCCTGCGCGCCCGCGCTGCGCTCGGCCTGGGTGCGGCGTGGTGCGGCCGTCGGTCGTGCCGGCATCGGGGCAAGGTACCGCACCGGCCGGCAGTTGCCGACCGTTCGTCCGGTAACTTGCAGACCGATCAGCTTGTAAGTACGGTTCGCCGCCGCGGCAGTCGCCGCGCGGGAATCTGAGGAGGGGTCTGGCTCGCATGCTGCGTTCGGAACGGATGGCGGGACGGGTCGCACGGCGCGTGCTGGTGGCGACCGTCGCGTCGTGGATCCTGGTTTCCGGCTCTGCGGGTGCGCTCGTCCCGCCGGAGGACGATCCGTTCTACGTCCCCCCGGCCGGACTCGCGGCACAGGCACCCGGCACGGTGCTCAAGTCGCGGGCGGTGACGCTGATGGGCACATCGCCTGCGTCGACGGCCGCGGCCCATCAGCTGCTCTACCGCACGACCGACGCGCACGGCAAGCCGATCGCCACGGTGACGACCGTCCTGCTCCCGAGGGCGCCCGCACGCGCCGCGCGACTCGTCGCGTTCAATCAGGCCTACGACAGCCTGACCCTCGCTTGCGCACCGTCCTACAAGATGCAGTCCCCGCCGTCAGCTCTGCGCCTGGTCGAGGACGAGCAGGCCGCCGGCCTGCTCCGGCGAGGCTGGACGGTGACGATCGCCGACTACGAAGGGCCGGAATCGGCGTGGACGGTCGGACGGCTCAGCGGGCAGGCCACCCTCGATGCGATCCGCGCGACCTTGCGCTTCGCCCCCGCCGGCCTGGATGCGCAGACACCGGCGGCGAGCATGGGGTACTCCGGCGGAGCGATTCCGGCGATGTGGGCGAACGGCCTGTGGAAGACCTACGCCCCCGAGGTGAACTTCGTCGGGATTGCCGCCGGCGGCCTGCCGGCGGACCTCGAGGAGGCGCTGCGCCGCATCGACGGGAGCGTGTTCTTCGGCGCCGCGTTCGGCGTCCTGGCCGGCACCATCCGTGGCTACCCCGAGCACTCAGCCATCGTCGACCGCCTCCTGAACGCCCGCGGGAAGGAGGAGACCGCCAAGGCGGGCCGCGACGCCGGCGGCTGCAGCGGCTCGGTCACCCAGGCGCCGTTCGGCCGCGTCGCCGACTACTTCGTCGGAGTCAGGAGCGGTGCTGAGCTCGCCGACCTGTGCGAGGTCCAGCCCGTGCTGGCAAAGACGGCGATCACGTCCGGTCCCGTCTTCGGTGCCCCGGCGTTCCTCTACCACGAGCAGCACGACCAGCTGGCGCCGGTAAAGGCCGCCGACGACCTGGTGGCGTTCAACTGCCGCCGCGGAGTCCCGATCGAGTACGTGCGCGATCCCCTCGGCGAGCACATCGTCGGCGGGTTGACGTACGCCCCCGTCGCCACGCGATGGCTGGCCGACCGCTTCGACGGCAAGACCGTCCCCAACACGTGCACGGAGCGGTCCATGGCTGGGGCGGCGGCCGCCCCAGGACCGTGCGCGTCGCGCCGTGTGGTCCGGTACACGCTCCCGCGCGGCGCCACCCGTGTCCGGTTGCTGGTCGGGGGCAACCGCACGAAGGTCGTGCGCACCGGCCGTGTCCTGGCCGTCTCCCTGGTCGGCCTGCCCCGGGGGAGGGTGAGCGTGAAGATCACCGCACGCGTCGGGTCCCGCAACTACACGAGGCGCAGCACGCTGCACCCGTGCGCCTAACGGGCCGGGTGAGCAGCACTGGACGTCAGCCAGACGCTCAGGATGATTGCCAGAGCCTGCGCGGCTGACGCGCGGGGTCGGGACGCGGCACCTCACCGTTGGCCGCGCCTCGCACCTTGGGAAGACCGCCGGCCCCCCTGACGTCGGAGCAGGCTCGGCCTAGGCGATGCGCAGCAGGACCTTGCCGGTGCGGTCGGAGCGGGCGGCGTGCGCTAGGGCGGTGGCCCAGTCCGTAAGCGGGTAGGTCGCGTCGATCGACGTGGCGAGGGTGCCGTCGGCGACGAGGGCGCCAAGGGCGCGGTAGGTCTCGGCGACAACCTCGGGCGGGGTGGCGGTGAGCCAGTGGTTCACCCAGAAGCCGTGGATGTGGAGACCGCGGAAGACGAGGTCCAGGACGCCGGTCGCAAGCGGCTGCATGTTGCGTGCGGAGTACGCGACGATGCTGCCCCCGACCTTCAGCCGACCGGCGAGGGCGAGGACGGGCGCGCCGCCGACGGCGTCGATGACGAGCTCGAGCTGGTCGCCGCCCAGCAGCGCGTCGACCTGGGCGCCGAGGTCGTCCGATTCGACGAGGACGGTGTCGGCGCCGGTGGCGCGGAGCTGCTCGACGGACTCGGGGCGGCGGACGATGTCCAGGACGCGGAGGCCGAGGCTGCCGGCGATGGCGCGGACGTAGCCGGCGGTGGCCGAGGTGGCAGCGGTCTGGGCGACCCAGGCACCGGGCGCGAGGGTGGCGTACTCGTGGAGCATGGCCCAGCCGGTCGCGCCGTTGATCCCGAGCATCGCGACCTGCTCGGCGTCGGCGTTGATGGCGATCGCGTCGTCCGCGTCGACGGTGACGTGACTCTGCCAGGTCCAGTGGCCGCGGCTCGGGACGATGAGCACGCGTTCGCCGACGCGGGCGGGGTCGACGCCGGCGCCGGCCTCCACGATGCGGCCGCACCCCTCGGTGCCGATGGCCGACGGCAGCTCGGGGCGCAGGCCGTAGACGCCGTTGATGAGCATCAGGTCGGACGGGTTGATCGGGGTGGCCTCGATGGCCACGGTGACCTCGCCCGTCGCGGGTGGGACGGCGTCCACCTGGTGGAGCTCGATCGACGGTGCGTATGTGTCGAGGCGAAGTGCGTGCTGTTCGGACATGGCCTGGGGTCGCTTTCAAGCGTTGTGGAGCGGACGCTCTGGAACGTACCAGAGTGCTTGCTCTAGTACGCTGGCGACGTGGCCCGTCCCGATCGGCATCGCGCAGACCTGGTGGCGCAGTCGGCGCGGCTGCTCCGGCGCAAGGGGTACACGGCGACGAGCGTCACGGAGATCCTCAACGCGGCCGGCGCGACCAACGGGTCGCTCTACCATCACTTCCCCGGCGGCAAGGAAGACCTGGCCCGCGCGACCGTGCAGGGCGCCGGCGAGCAGATCCTCAGGTACGTCCAGCACCTGCTCGACACGTCGGACGATGTGGCCGCGGCGGCTCAGGCCTGGATCGACGCGATGATCGCCGCGCTCCGCGCCGACCCTCGCGACGGTTGTCCGATCGCTCCGGCGGCGATCGAGTCGGCCGGCATCAGCGAGCCGCTCCGCAGCGTCGCCGCCGACGCGTTCGCCGCCTGGGAGGAGGCCTTCGCGGCGGCGCTTGCCCGCGACCGGCCCCTTGCGACCGCACGCGCCCAGGCCGGCCTGCTGCTCAGCGCGCTCGAGGGCGCGCAGCTGCTCGACCGCACCGGGCGGCAGTGCGGGCACCTGCTCGCACTGCGCGAGGCCGTCCCGGCGCTGGTCGCGCGTCCGTGACAGATCGTCCGGTCGCGCCCGGGCGGCGCGTCGACGCAGAACGTCGACGACGGCCGCATCGAGCAGCCGGTCCGTTAGGACGCTTGTACTAGGTGTCGTCACGCGGCCGGGCGCCCACACCGAGATCGACGGCCCCCACCTCACGGGCGCGAGCTGCTCGTGGGGGCCGGGCATCGAAGGCGTCCTGCACAGCGGCGTCTACGCGGCCTCCACAGTCCTGGGCCGTGAACTCACCCGCGAGGTCCGAGCGGGCGCCGTCCTCGGCACCCGTCCAGGCTCACGCCGATGGGCATGACTGGGGTCCGCTCGCGGTCTAACGCCGGCTCTCCGAGAAGCGCCCGGGGCAGAGAACGGCGCTCCGTGCGACGTGGAGCATGCATCTGGTGCTCACTGTCGCACGGAGCGCGGGTGGCAAGTAGCGGGCTAGGCAGACCGCCCGGCGACGCGTGCGGTGGCGATCGTCTTGCCGCGAAGGAGCAGCCGTGCGGTGCGGGCCTTGGTGGAGCGGGCGACGGTGATGGCCGCCACGCCTTTCTGGTTCGTCCGCGTCTGCCGACCGCCGAAGCGGATCGTCGCGCCGGACAGCGCTCTGCCGGTTGCGGTGCGGGCACGGAAGCGCACCGTCATGCGGCGTCCGGCGTACGTGCGGCCGAGCACCTTCAGCGTGGCCTTCCGCGTCGTGGTGCTGGGGGGTGTGGGGAGAGCCGTCGTGTTGCGCGGTGGGCAGGTGCTCGGCGCGGGCCGCCCGGCGAAGCGGTCGTCGAGGTAGTCGATGGCGGGGACGACGTATCTGAGGCCGCCGATGGCGTGTTCGCCGAGGCGGTCGCGGACGTATTGGATGCGGGCGCCCTTGGCGCACTGGGCGGCGACGGCGTGATCGGCCTGCTCGACGAAGGCGAGCTGATCGCCGACCTCGTGGAAGAGGAACGCCGGTGCTGACATGGGCGGTGCGAGGGTCACGTCGCCGTGGGCGAAGGCCTTCTGGACCTGCAGGAGCGCCGCGAGCGCCTTGCCGTCGGGCAGCTTGAAGTAGTCGGAGGTCTTGCCGAGGGGCTGGGAGGTGACCACACCGCCGCACCCGTATCCGTCGGCTGCGGCGGTCGCGACGACGTCCTTGCCGTGGTCGTTGAGCAAGGCCTGGAGGCCCAGCTCGGGGAAGGCGCGATCGGTCCCGATGAAGACGCCGATCAGCGCGCCGAAGAAGGGGCTGCCGTCGATCCGCGGGAGGACCTCGATCAGCCGGGCCGGCAGGTCGGATGCGGCAACGCCGACGAGGTTGACGTCGGGCGCGTACTCGGCGCGGAGGATGCTCGACCACATCGTGGGGATCGCGCCGCCTGAGGTGCCCATGGCGGTCACCGGTGTGTCGGGGCTCATGCCGGCCTTGCGTGCGCGGGTGATCGCGCGGGCGCCGTCGAGCACGGACTGCCCGGCCAGGGGTGCGGCGGTCCACTGCGCCTCGAGGCCCTCGTAGTCGACGACCAGGACGTTCCAGCCCTGCCGCAGCAGCATGCCGTAGACGGGGCCCTCGATCACGGTCGCGAGCCCGACCCCGAACTCCTGCAGGGTGCGCGACGGGGAGCAGTCCAGCGACAGCGAGTCGTAGGCGGGGCTGTACAGCACCAGCGGCCTCGGCCCCGTCGGCGGCTTGGCCGGCTCGAGCAGCGTGGCGGCCGTCGCCGTGGGCCGGCCCGACGAGTCGGTCGTGCGGAAGAAGATCTGCTCGCTGTCCGCGGCCGCCCCGCCGAAGAGGCTGACGTTGGTCTGCACGGTGCGGCTGCGGATGACGGCGCCGGGGGACAGCGACGCGATGTTCGCCGGCACGGCGTAGAACGGGTCCTCGGACGCCTTCGGCAGCTGGGCGGACGCTGCCGTCGGCGCTGCCAAGCCCGCGGCGATCATGAGGACGGAGAGACGACACCGGAAGGACACGATACGAAACTAGCAGTGATCGTACTGTCATGTGTACTACGATTCACAGGTGGCTCTCATCGACGCGTGGCCTGCGACCCAACCGCGCCGGTTCAGCGAGCGCCAGCACGCCGTGCTCGACGCGCTCGAGCAGGTCTTCGACGAACGCGGCCTGAGGGCCGTCACGCTCAGCGATCTGACCGCGGCGGCCCGCTGCTCGCGCACGACGCTGTACGACATCGCTCCGGGCAAGGAGCAGCTGTTCCTCGTCGTCCTCGACCGCGTCATGCGCCGCATCGCTGCCGGCGGCCGCGACGCGGCCGCCCGCGTCGACGACCCGATCGAGCAGGTCGCTGCCATCACCACCGCGGCCGCCGCGGGCCTCGGCCGGATGTCCCCGGTATTCCTGGACAGCGTGAATGCCCACCCAGCGGCGACACTGCTCTACGAGCGTCACGTCAGCGACGCCCGCGACACCGTCGAGCGGGTCATGCAGCACGCCATCGACCAGCGCCTCTGCCGACCGATCCACCCGCGGGTCGTCGCCGACTCCCTGATCGTCCTGGCCCTCCACTTCGGTGGGCCCCGCGCGATGCCCGCGCACGATCTTGGGCCGACCGAAGCGCTCCGTCAGGCGCTCGACCTGCTCGTCGCCGGGCTACGCGCCTAAGCACGACCACCCACCGCCGGGCGAGCGCATACCCGCAAGCTCGGAAATGCCCGATGCGAGCGCCTCGCCGACGGCGAGACCCGGATCGTCACACCTTCCGCCGGTGGCGCCCTGAAGATGGACGAAACCCCTGCCGACCACGGGGGTACGGAGCATCGTGAGCCAGCAGCGCGCCCTCATACCCGCGGTTCCAGCCGCAGAGCCCGTCCTTCGGCCCTCGCTCGAGACGCTGCAGCCGCGCCTCGCGGACGGCCGGACGACCAGCGTCTACGTGGCCGCGTTCCCCCTAGCCGGCCTGCAGTTGAGCGTGCGCCGCCTCGACGAACCGGCGACGCTCGTGCGCTGGTGCCGCGATGCGGGCGTCCAGCACGCGATCGTGGGTGGCTTCTTCGTCCGGCCGCACAACTCGCCGCTCGGGGAGCTGCGCATCGACGGCCTCCCGATCGCGCACGTGCCCTTCACCGCTCCGTGGGACAGGGTGCGCGCAAGCGTCCACGCCGGCCCGGCCGGCGTCGCCATCGCGCGCCGGCACGAGCTGCCGGCTGCCCCGGACGGCGACCTGCTGCAGGCCGGACCGCTCCTCGTCCGCGACGGCGCGAGCGCCATCACCGCGCTGGACGAAGAGGGCTTCAGCGCAGGAGCGGACCAGTTCGACTCGGACATCAGCGACGGCAGGCACCCGCGGTCGGCTCTCGCGCTGACCGACACGCACCTGCTCGCGGTCACCTGCGACGGTCGTCACGAGAGCGACGCCGGGCTGACGCTCGGTGAGCTGGCCGCCCAGCTCGTCGCACTCGGTGCGCGATCGGGCATGAACCTCGACGGCGGGGGCTCCACCGCGCTCGTCTGCGACGGGGCGCTCGTCAACCGGCCCCGAGAGCAGCACGGGGTGGACCTGCTGGACGGGCGCCCGATCTCGACCGCGCTCGTCCTCTCGTACGGCGCCTGACGCCCGCGGAGCATCGCGGCACGCGGGTGCCATAGTGGAGGGACTTGACTCCTGGCCTACGCGTTGTCTCCGGAACCATCTTCTACCCCCGGGGCGGCTCGTCGTTCGTGACACGGGCGCTGACCCGCGGCCTCGCCGCCGACGAAGGCGTCGAGGTCACCCTGCTCGCGGGGTCGCGCCACGATCAGTCGGGCCACGGGGACGCCCGCCGGTTCTACACCGGGCTGGACCTGCACGAGGTCGACTTCACCCCGTCCCTCGCCGCCGCCGATCCGACAGCTCACCGGGCGACGGTCCCGGGCACCGCACCACTGCAGCCCTCCTACGAGGACCGGCCGAACGCCAGCGACCGCGTCTTCACCCGCCTGGACGCTGCGGCGTTCGAGGAGCACGTGAGCGCGTGGTCCCGCGAGCTCGTGGACGCGGGCGCGGCGACCGCCGACGTCCTGCACCTGCACCACCTGACGCCGCTGCACGAGGCCGCGGCCCGCGTCGCCCCCGACGTGCCGGTGGTGACGCACCTGCACGGGACGGAACTCCTTCTCCTGGAGGCGATCGAGGCCGGCGAGCTGGGCGGACCGCACGCGCAGGCGTGGCGCGAGCGGCTGTGCCGGTGGGCGCACACGAGCGCGTGCCTGATCGTCGCCCCGGGCAACCGCGCCCGCGCCATGCGCGTGCTCGACCTCGGCCGCGACCGGTTCGCGGAGCTTCCCAACGGCTTCGACCCGGTCACCTTCCGGCCGCTGCGCGTGAACCGCGAGGCCGTCTGGCGTCGCGTCCTGGTCGACGAGCCGCGTGGCTGGCTGCCGGATGCGGGGCCCGGGTCGATCGCCTACGACGCGGACGTCCTCGAGCGCTTCCGGCACGGACCCGTCGTGCTCTTCGTCGGGCGGTTCACCAGCGTCAAGCGGTTGCCGCTCCTGTTGGACTGCTTCGCAGCCGCCCAGGCACGAACCCCGCTCGGCGCGACGCTCGTCCTCGTCGGCGGGCATCCCGGCGAGTGGGAGGGTGAGCATCCGGCCGACGCCGTCGCCCGCCTCGGGCGCGACGACGTGCTGCTCGCCGGCTGGCACGAGCAGGACGAGCTGCCCGAGCTCCTGGCTGCGGCCGACCTGCTGGTGCTGCCGTCCGCGCGGGAGAGCTTCGGGCAGGTGATCGTCGAGGCGATGGCGTGCGGCGTCGCGCCGGTCGCGGCCGCGTCCCTCGGCCCCGCGAGGATCATCGAGGACGGACGCACCGGCTGGCTCTTCGACGTCGACGACGCCGATGCCCTGACGCACGCTCTCACCGAAGCGCTGTCGGATGCGGGTGAGCGGCAGCGTCGCGCCGCTGCGGGCGAGCGGTCCGCGCTCGAGCGGTTCACCTGGCCGGCGGTCGCCGCGCAGCTGGCGGACCTCCTTCGCGCGGCCGCCGGCGACGTTCCCCGCCAGACGCAGAGCACCCGGGACCGCTGACGCTCTTCGCTGCAAGTCACCAACCTGCGGCCGGTGCCGGCGTTCAGGTTCGTGCAGCGACGCTCGCGTCGGTCGCCCCGACCGTGGCGACAACAGCGTCGTCCACCACACCGAAAAGGAATCCGCATGCTCTACACCATCATCGCTGTCCTGCTGATCATCGCCCTCGTCATGTTCATCACGGGCCGCCGCCGGGTGTAGCTCGCGAAGCCGTGGGGCGCTGGGCGGCCGGGCGGCCGGGCGTCGATGCGTCTCAGGCGGCGTACTCTCCGTCGGTGACGTGTCGTCCCCACGTGACGGGGCTTCCCGATTCGTCGGTCTGCTGGATGGCGAGGTGCGCCATGAACCGCGTGGGGGAGGCACCGTGCCAGTGGTTCTCGCCGGGCTCGAAGAACACGCGATCGCCGGGACGGATCGTCTCGATCTCCCCGCCCTCGCGCTGGCACCGTCCGACGCCCTCGGTGACGAAGATCGTCTGGCCGTGCGGGTGCGTGTGCCACGCGGTCCGGGCGCCCGGGGCGAAGTGGACGAGGGCGGCGGCGTAGGTGGAGGTGCCGGCCGGGGCGGCCGCGGCGTCGATGTAGACGTCGCCGGTGAACCAGTCGGCCGGTCCCTTCATGGTGTCGATGTCGCTGCGCGTGATCTGCATCGGGTCAGCGTAACCGCGCGATCGCGAGCTCTCGGATGTCGACGCGGTGGCCGCACGGGGAGGTCCTGCTCAGCGGCCGGTAGCCTGCCCGCCGGTGAGCACCAAGCCCGACGGCCACGCCCGCCGCAAGGCCGAGACCCGCGTCAAGCTCCTCGACGCCGCGCGGACGGTCTTCGCGCGGCAGGGCATCGACGCCACCCGGATCAACGAGGTCACCGAGGAGGCGGGTGTCGGCTTCGGGTCGTTCTACAACCACTTCGAGAGCAAGGACGCCATCGTGGCGGCCGTGATGGAGGAGGTCGCTCGGGCGATCGGCGCCGCCATCGACGCGGCGACCGCGGACGTCGACGATCCGGCCGAGGTCGTCGCGATCGCCCACCGGGTCCTGATCGGCCAGGCGGTGGGCGACCCCGAGTTCGGCTGGCTGCTGCTTCGCCTGGAGCTCTCGCACGACCTCGCGACGACCGCGCTCGGCCCGTACGCGATCCGCGATCTCGAGCGCGGCGTCGCGAGCGGGCGCTTCGCTGTCGCCGACCCCCTGGTCGCGCTCGCGGCGACCGGTGGAGCTCTGCTCGGCGTGATCCGGGCGGTCCTGCAGGGCCGGGGCGGGGCGGACCCGGCCGAGCACCATGCGGCCGGTGTCCTGCGGATGCTGGGAGTGCCGGCCGACGAGGCGAGCGAGGTGGCCGCTCGGTCGCTCCCGGCGATCGAAGTCCGTCGCTCAACGTGATCTGATGACATCATCAGAAAAACTTGACGAAATGATCAGACTTGTGTCATCGTGGGTGCATGGAGCCCACCGCAAGCCTGCTGCCGATTCCCAGCTCTCGCGTCGCTGACACGCTCAAGGGCGTCCTGGACGTCGCGCACCGGGTGACGCAGCCGGTGTTCGTCGGCCTCGAGAACGTCCCGACGGACGGGCCGTTCATGCTCGTCGGGAACCACCAGCTGCTCGGGATGCAGGACCTGCCGACGCTCGTGCGGGAGCTCGAGGTCCGCCGCGGCATCCGCGTGCGCGGCCTGGCCGACCACTTCCACTTCGCGGTGCCCGGGTGGCGCGACCTCCTCGTCCGCATGGGCGCAGTGCCTGGCACGCGCGAGAACTGCGCCGCGCTACTGGCGGCCGGCGAGGCCGTCCTCGTCTTCCCCGGCGGTGCCCGCGAGGTGTACAAGCGCGCCGGGCAGCGCTACGAGCTGCTGTGGGGGGAGCGGACCGGATTCGCGCGGATGGCGATCGCGGCCGGCTGCCCGATCGTCCCGTTCGCCGCGTACGGCGCGGAGGACCGCTTCGACGTGCTCATCGACGTCGACCATCCCCTCGCGGCCCCCGTCCGGGCTGTCGCCGGCCGGCTGGGCCGGGACGACGTCGGCACCGTCCTCGTGAAGGGCCGCACGCTCGGCGTCCTGCCCGGCACCGACCGGCTGGCGTTCCGCTTCGGCGCGCCGATCGACACCGCCGAGTGGGCGGGCCGGGCCGAGGATGCGGATGCGCGCGCCGCCTGCCGCGACCGCGTCAAGGGCGAGGTCGAGGCCGGCCTCGCGTTCCTCGCGCAGCGGCAGGCCGCCGACCCGCGACGCACCCTCCTGCCGCGCGCGATCGACGCCGTCCGCGACGCGCTGCCCGTCTGATCGCCGCAGGCCACCGACGCCCCCGTCCGAGTCCCGCAAGACCAAGGAGCCCCACCGTGAAGCTGCGCACCACCCCGCAGGGCCTGATCGCCCACGACCCCGCCGACGACCGCTGGGTCCTGCTCGAGGGCGAGCACGACCTGCTGCAGTTCCTCGCCGACGGCGAGGCCGGCCGCGACCGCGCCGCCGCTGCGCTCGCCGCGCCGGACGCGACCATCGTCGACCCGGCGACCGCTGTCCTCCCGTTCCGGCCGCGATCGATCCGCGCCTTCATGCTGTGGGAGTCGCACGTGATCGCCTCCGCGCGGATGCTGGTCAAGAACTTCTTCCCGGCGCCCGCCTGGAAGGCCGTCGCGACCTTCGAGAAGCTGACCGGGAAGACGTTCCCGAAGCTCCGCCCGAACGACCGCTTCCGCGAGGCGCCGACCTTCTACGTCGCGAACCACACGGCGGTGCTCGCCGACGGCGAGGAGATGTGGTGGCCGTCGCACACCAAGGCCCTCGACTTCGAGCTCGAGCTGGCGTGCGTGCTCGTCAAGCCGCTGGTGGACGCCACGCCGGAGGAGGCGCTGGACGCCGTCGGCGGCTGGCTCATCCTCAACGACTGGAGCGCCCGCGACGTGCAGGCCGACGACGCGCGCCGCAACGTCTTTGGGCCGGTCGTCAAGTCCAAGTCGTTCGCCAACTCGATCGGCTGCGACGTCGTCACGCCCGACGCGCTCCCGGACTGGACGACCGCGACCGGTCGCGTCCGCGTGGACGGCGAGGAGTGGTGCTCGGGCACGACGGCGAACCCGCAGCACACGCTCGGCGCGATGCTCGCCTACGCGTCCGCCGGCGAGCGCCTGGACGCCGGCGACGTCATCTCGACCGGCACCATGCCCGGCTGCTGCGGCCTGGAACTCGACCGCTGGATCCGGACGGGGCAGACCATCGAGCTCGAGATCGACGGCATCGGCACCCTGTCCAACCGCCTGACGGACACCGCCGTCCCCGTCTGATGACGGACTACGACGTCGTCGTCTGCGGCCTCGGGCCGGTCGGGCAGCTGCTGGCGCTGCTGCTCGGGGACCACGGCGTCCGCACGCTCGCCTTCGACCGTGCGGCGGCGCCGTACCCGCTGCCGCGCGCAGCCGTCCTGGACGACGAGGTCCTGCGGATCCTGCAGTCCGTCGGCCTCGACGCGGCCGTGCTGGCCGAGTCCCAGGTCCAGCCGCGGGCCAGCATCGTCACCGCCGCCGGCCGTGCCGTCGAGGTGCTGAGCGCCCAGGACGGACTCCTCGGGCACCCGCCACTGATCTCGATCAACCAGCCGGCCGTCGAGCGCGCGCTGCTCGGGGCACTGCCGGCGCGGACGTCCGTCCAGGTCCGCCGGAGCCTGACCCTGGACGCGGTCGACCGCCGGGCCGAGCGAGTCGACGTCTACGTCCGCCCGACCGGAGGCGGCCGCTCGGAGCGGATCTCGGCGCGCTACCTGGTCGGCTGCGACGGCGGCGGCAGCGCGGTCCGCGCCCGGCTGCAGGTCCCCTTCGTCGGCAGGACCGCGGCGCAGCGCTGGGTGGTCGTCGACGCGACCGTCGACCGTCCGCTGCGCAAGGTCCCGCACCCGCACTTCGTCGGCCGCGCCGAGCGCCCCATCGTCACCCTGCCGATGTCGCCGGGACGCCACCGCTGGGAGTGGATGCTGCACCCCGGCGAGGATCCTGCGCCGTTCCTGCAGCCGGACGCGATCCGCCGGGGCGTGGACGAGTGGCTCGACGGCGAGACCGCGACCATCGAACGGGCGATCGTCTACACCTTCCACACCCGGACCGCCGCCACCTGGCGTCGCGGCCGGGTCCTGCTCGCCGGCGACGCCGCGCACGTCATGCCGCCGTTCGCCGGTCAGGGCTTCTCCTCCGGTGCGCGCGACGCGGCCAACCTCGCGTGGAAGCTCGCGGCGGTCCTGGACGGCGCGCCCGACGCGCTGCTGGACAGCTACGAGCAGGAACGGCGGCCGCATGTCGCCGCGATGCAGCGCACCGCGAACATGATGGGCGGCTTCGTCCAGGCGACCTCACCGCGCCGCGTGCGGCTGCGCGACGCGTGGCTGTCGGCGATCGACGGCACGCGCGTGCAGACCTGGCTCGCCGGCAACGTCAAGCCGCTGCCGACCTACGGTGCCGGCGCCTTCGCCGAGCGCCCGCACCGCCTCCCGTTCCGGCGGACGGTGGGCGCCCTGTTCCCGCAGTCGGGCCGCCTGGACGATCGACTCGGGTTCGGATGGGCGGCCGTGGCGGTCGACGACGTCTCGCGCAGCCTGCTCGCGGACGCGGGCATCACGGTCGCCGATCCGGGGGCGGACGGCGCGTGGCTGACCACCCGGGGGGTCGACTGGGCGCTGCTGCGGCCGGACCGGTTCGTGTTCGCGGCCGGGGGACCGGCCGACGTGGCGACGGCCTGCCAGGCGTGGCGACGGCTCGTCGCGCCGGACCGGCGGACCGGTGAGGGCTCGGTGAAGGTCCGGGACGCAGCGTCGATCCGAGCGGCGGTGATCGCGTGATCGCCGTCCTCGGCGCCACCGGGCGCGTCGGCCGTCATGTCGCCGCCGCGCTGTCCGGGCAGCCGCTGCCCGCACGGGCGCTCGTGCGCCGGCCGGACGCGGCGGATGTCCCGCTGCCGACCGTCGCGGCGGACCTCGCCGACGCCGCGTCGGTCCGCGCCGCGCTCGAAGGCGCGACGCGGCTGTTCCTGCTGACCCCGCACGGCCCGGACCAGGACCTGCTGGAGGCGGTCGCCGTGAGCGCCGCGGCCGACGCCGGGGTGCAGCACGTCGTGAAGGTCTCCGGCGGTGCCGCCTCGCTCGGCCCCAGCGGCACCACGGCGACGGCCACCGCGCACTGGCGGAGCGAGCAGCGCATCGAGCAGAGCGGCATGGGCTTCACGTTCCTGCGGCCCTCGTTCTTCCAGCAGAACCTGCTGACCGCCGTGGCGTCCGTGGTCGCGAGGACCGGCCTCCTGGTCGCGCCCTTCGGGCGTTCGCCGATCGCGATGGTCGACGTCCGCGACGTCGCCGCCTCCGCCGTCGCGGCGCTGACCGACCCCGATCCGCTGGATCAGGCGTGGACGCTGACCGGGCCGCGCGGCGTCACGTTCGACGACGTCGCTGCGCTGATCGGCGTCCGCTACGTCCCCGTGCCGCCGCGCGCCGCCGGGCGCACGCTGAGGCGGCGCGGAGCATCGGCGCATGAGGCCGACCACGCCGTGCGCATGGCCGCCTACTTCGCGGCGGGCTGCGACGGCACGCCGACCGGCCACGTCCGGCAGCTCACCGGCCGGGCACCGCGCCCGGTCAGCACGCTGCTCGCCGAGCACCGTGGCTGCTTCACCAGCCCGCTCCCACCCGCGCTGGCCCGCGTCCTGTCCCGCACCACGATCCAGAAGGCCTGAACCATGGTCACCCGCATCGGGCACATCGCCCTCAACGTCAAGGACCTCGACCGCGCCGTCGACTTCCAGCAGCAGGTCATCGGCATGGTCGAGACCGAGCGCACTGCCGGCGTCTCCTACCTGACCTGCAACGATCGCCACCACGAGCTGATCCTGATCGAGGCGCCCGCGGACCGGGGCTACGCTCACCTCGCGCTGGAGGTCGCCGACACCACGGTCCTCGAGGGCGCGACGAAGCGCCTGACCGCCGCCGGGGGCACCATGCTCGGCGGCATCTACGACGGCGAGCCCGGGATCGACCGCGCGCTCAAGGTCAAGTCGCCCGGCGGCCACGTGTACAAGCTGTTCTGCGGGATGGAGACCGTGCCCGCGCCCCCGGCCGGCGACCGCCCCACGCACTTCGAGCACGTCTCGACCAAGGTCCTCAACCACCGCGCCGAGGAGCGCTTCATCACGGCGGGCCTCGGTTTCCGGATGGCCGACCGGATGGGGGTCATGGCCTCGTGGTGGCACTGCGACGAGGACCACCACGGGATCGCGCTCACGCTCGCGCCGCGCTCGGAGCTCTCGCACTACGCGTACGCGTGGCCGGACCTGAACGCGCTCGGCCGCGTCGCCGACCGGCTGAAGGCCGTCCGCGGCCGCAAGTGCATCTGGGGTCCGAGCCGGCACGGCCCGGGCAACAACCATTTCCTCTACTTTCACGACGAGGACGGCGCGATGATCGAGTGCTGCTCCGAGCTCGCGCAGATGCAGGCCGACGACTACCAGCCGAGGACGTGGTCGATGCACCCGGGGACGATCAACCAGTGGGGTGGCCCGCCACCGCCGCGGTTCATCCTCACGGGCTTCCCGATCGCCGAGCCGCAGCCCGGGCGTCCCAGCTGGGCCATGGCACCGGGTCGCGCCCCGACCGCGGCCACCTGAGTGCGGGCCCCGGCGCTCGACGTCGACCTGTACGCCGACTCGGTCCTCGCCGACTCGACGGACCTCTGGGCGCGGATCCGCGACGCCGGGCCGGTCGTCTGGCTTCCGCGCCATCGCCTGTACGCGATGGGGCGCTACGCGGACGTCCGCGCTGCCCTGCGTGATGACGCCGGCTACCGCAGCGGACATGGCGTGGCCGCGAACCCGGTCGCGAACGCGCTGGGGAGGGACACGACCCTGGCGAGCGACGAGGACGTCCACGTCCGCCGCCGGCGGGTGCTGATGCACGAGCTCGGCGCCAAGGCGATCGCCGCCATCGACGGCCCGCTCCGCCGGGAGGCCGAGGACCTCGTCGACGACCTGACGTGCCGTCGCCACTTCGAGACCGCCCGCGACTTCTCGAGTCGGCTGCCGGTCAGCGTCGTCGCGGAGCTCGTCGGCGTCCGCGGCGGTGGCGAGCGGATGCTCGAGTGGGCAGCAGCGACGTTCGACGGCCTCGGCCCTGCCAACCCCCGCGGCCTGCGGTCGGCTCCGCGCGCGCTCGGACTGCTGCGCTACAGCCGCGGCCTGAGGCCATCGGCCGTGGCCCGCGCCAGCTGGGCCGCATCGGTCTTCGACGCCCAGGCCCGCGGCGAGCTCTCCGCGCGGGAGGCACGGGCGCTGATCATCGACTTCGTCGCCCCGTCCCTCGACACGACCATCCTCGCCGGGACCCATCTCCTCTGGGCGCTCGGCCGCAACCCCGACGTCTGGGACCGGCTGCGGGCGGACCCGTCGCTCATTCCTGCGGCGATCGTCGAGAACGTCCGTCTCGCCTCGCCGATCCGCGGCTTCACGCGCCGGCTGGGGGCGGACCGCGAGGTCGGCGGCGTCACGCTGCCGAAGGGTGCGCGGATCGCCCTGCTGTTCGCGGCCGCCAACCGCGACGAGCAGCAGTTCCCGGACCCCGAGCGCTTCGACCTGGGCCGCAGAGGCGGGCATCTGGGTTGGGGCAACGGCCCGCACACCTGCGTGGGGATCCACCTGGCCAAGCTCGAGCTGCGCGCGCTGCTCGAGGCGCTGGTTCCGCGCGTGCGGGAGATCGTGGTGGGCCGCCCGACGCAGCTGCGCAACAACACGCTGCAGGGGATCGCCGCCCTGCCGGCGCGGCTCCGCTGACCGACTGCGGAGGACCGCCTCAGCTCGCGATGAGCCGCGCGAGCCGCTCGCGTGTCGCCCGCCAGCGCTTGTTCATCGCGCGGGTGTTCTCGCCGCCGGTGATCCGCAGGAGCGCCAGACCCAGGATCGAGGAGACGACGAACTCCACGTCGTCGCGGAAGCCCGGCCGCTGCGCCGCGCCGGGCAGCAGCTCGGCGGTGAGCCGCATGATCGACAGCGACACCCCGCGCTCGAGGTCGGTGAGCGCGGCGTGGAGCTGAGGGTCCACGCGGGCGGCCACCCACAGCTCGATGGTCGCCACGAAGATGTCGCCCTGGTGGACGTCCCAGATCAGGTCGAGGAGCGCCTCGGGGCGGTTCTCGCCGTCCGGGAGCCGGGCGGCCTGCGTGGCGAACTCGGCGATGCGGCGCTGGGCCAGATGGTCGACCGCGGCGGTCACCATCGCCGCCTTGTTCGCGAAGTAGTGGACCTGCGCGCCGCGGGAGACGCCGGCCAGATCGGCGACGCGGGCCGTGGTCGCCTCCGCATAGCCGTACTCGACCAGGCACTCGATCGTGGCGTCCAGCAGCGCGGTTCGCGTGGCCTCGCGGCGCTCCGCCTGGGTGCGCCGGACGGGTCGAGAGCTTGCGCGGGTGTCCTGGGCCATGGTGCGCATCCTACGCGGTATCCGCTGGATATCGGCCGCTGCGAACAATTCGGCCGCTGCGAACAAACCGGCTAGCTGGTATATATATGCGCATGAGCCGCAACACGAACAAGGTCTACGTCGTCGGAGTCGGGATGACGAACTTCACGAAGCCCGGCCGCGAGGGCGCGCGGGACTACCCGGAGCTCGCGAAGGAGGCCGGCACCCGGGCCCTCGAGGACGCGGGGATCGACTACCGCGAGGTCGAGCAGGCCTACGTCGGCTACGTCTACGGCGAGTCGACCTCCGGCCAGCGGGCGGTCTACGAGCTCGGCATGACCGGCATCCCGGTCATCAACGTGAACAACAACTGCTCGACGGGGTCCACGGCGCTGTTCCTCGCAGCGCAGGCGGTCCGCTCCGGGACCGTCGACTGCGCGCTCGCCCTGGGCTTCGAGAAGATGCAGAAGGGCTCGCTGGGAACGATGTACGAGGACCGTGAGCAGCCGATGATGAAGCACATCCAGCTGCTGGCGGAGATCTCCGAGGTCAAGTTCCCGCCGGCCCCGTGGATGTTCGGGGCCGCCGGCCGTGAGCACATGGAGGAGCACGGGTCGACCGCCGAGCACTTCGCGAAGATCGGCTTCAAGAACCACAAGCACTCCGTGAACAACCCGTACGCGCAGTTCCAGGACGAGTACACGCTGGATCAGATCCTGGACGCGCCGATGATCTACGAGCCGCTGACCAAACTGCAGTGCTCGCCGACGTCCGACGGCTCGGGCGCGGCGATCATCGCCAGTGAGGACTTCGTGGCCAAGCACGACCTCGCCGGGCAGGCGGTCGAGATCGTCGGCCAGGCGATGACGACCGACTTCGAGAGCTCGCTCAGCACCCGCAAGGCGAAGGACATCATCGGCTACGACATGAACGTCAAGGCCGCGCAGGCGGTCTACGAGCAGGCCGAGCTCGCGCCGGAGGACTTCCAGGTCATCGAGCTGCACGACTGCTTCAGCGCGAACGAGCTGCTGCTGTACGAGGCACTCGGGCTCTGCGACGAGGGCGCTGCGGGCGACCTGATCGACGCCGGGGACAACACGTACGGCGGCAAATGGGTCGTCAACCCGTCCGGCGGCCTGATCTCCAAGGGCCACCCGCTCGGGGCGACCGGCCTGGCGCAGTGCGCCGAGCTCACCTGGCAGCTCCGCGGCACTGCCGACAAGCGCCAGGTCGACGATGTCGATGCGGCGCTCGCGCACAACATCGGGCTCGGCGGCGCGGCGGTCGTCACCGCCTACCAGCGCGCCGAGCGCTGACCGGCCCGCTTCGCGGGCCTGCGAGTTCCTCGGCTGCGCCTCGGAACATCGCGATCGCATCACCAACACACCTCCATCACCAAGAACAGGACACGATCACCATGGGCAAGATCAACGCCACGCACACCTTCCCCGCCGCTCCCGACAAGGTCTGGGCGGTCATCTCCGACCCGGCGCAGTACGAGAACTGGCTGACCATCCACACGAAGTGGAAGGAGGTCCCGGAGACCTTCTCGAAGGGCGCGAAGGCCTCTGAGGTCGTGACGATGCTCGGCATGCCGAACACGATCGAGTGGACGGTCCAGGAGTTCGACGCGCCGTCGAACCTGACGATCTCCGGCACCGGCATGGCGGGCGTGAAGACGACGTTCGCGCTGTCCGTGGCCGACGACGGCAACGGCGGGTCGACCGCGCAGATCGACGCCGAGTTCGAGGGCTCGATGATCACCGGCGCCCTGGGCAAGGCCGTCGAGAAGGACGCCCAGGCGAACCTCGACGAGTCGCTCGCGAACGTCGCGAAGCTCGTCGCGGCGTAGGGCGGCGATCGGCGTGGCGCTCAGCACGAAGCCGCTGAAGTTCAACGACGAGGGCCTGGACAAGTGGACGGAGGAGCACACGTTCACGGTCGAGGCAGACCGGCTGGCCGCCTATGCTGCGGCGACGAACGACCCGATTCCCGCGCACGTGGCGGGTGAGGTCGCGGCGCCGGTCTTCGCGATCGTCCCCGTCTTCGACGCGCTGCTGGAGCCGGCGCTGGACGTCGTCCCGCTGTCCGTCCTGGGGCGGGTCCTGCACGGCGAGCAGGACTTCCGCTTCCACCGGCCGATCCGGCCCGGGGAGGTCCTGACGGCGCGCGGCCGGATGACCGGCTGGGAGGGCCAGCCGAACGGGACCCGCGCCTGCGTGTACCTGGAGACGCGCGACGCCGAGGGCGAACTGGTGAACGAGCAGTTCGTCACCTTCTTCATCCGGGGCTTCGACGACGGCCGCGCCGTGGGCGAGCTGTCGCCGGGGCACAAGTTCGACGAGGCGCTGCGCGGCACACCGGTGGTTGCTGACGTGACCCAGCGGATCGACGAGGACCAGACGTTCCGCTACTCGCCGGCGTCGGGCGACCCGATGCCCATCCACCTGGACGAGCAGGTGGCGAAGGACTCCGGGCTGCCGGGGATCATCGCCCACGGCTTCTGCGTCCTGGCGTTCACGTCGCACGCGATCCTCGAGCAGCTCGGTGGCTCCGACGTCGCGCGGCTGAAGCGCCTCGCCGTCCGCTTCGCCAAGCCGGTCCTGCCCGGGCAGGAGATCCGCACCCAGGTCTTCAAGGCCTCGGCAGACGCAGACGGCGCGACGACGTACGCGTTCGAGACCACGGTCGACGGCGTCCCGGTTCTGCGCGACGGCCTCGCGGTCCTCGCCGACTGACCACCACCCTTCACCTCAACGAGACGAGACAGATGACCATGGGAACCCTGGACGGCCGCATCGCGGTCATCACCGGAGCAGGACGCGGCATCGGCCGCGAGCACGCGCTGCTCTTCGCACGTGAGGGCGCGAAGGTCGTCGTCAACGACCTCGGCGGATCGAACTCGGGGGACGGCGCGGACGCCGGTCCCGCGCAGGAGGTCGTCGACGAGATCGCCGCGGCGGGCGGCGAGGCCGTCGCCAACACGGACGACATCGCGTCGTGGGACGGGGCGAAGGGCCTGATCGACCAGGCCGTGAGCGCGTTCGGCGGACTGGACATCGTCGTCAACAACGCCGGCATCCTGCGCGACGGGTTCGTGGCCTCGGTCAGCGAGGCCGAGTGGGACTCCGTCATCCACGTCCACCTGAAGGGCCACTTCAGCGTCCTGCGCCACGCCGCGGAGTACTGGAAGAACCAGTCCAAGGCGGGGGAGACGGTCCAGGCGTCGGTCATCAACACCGCGTCGGCGTCCGGGGTCACGATGCCGAACGCCGGCCAGGCCAACTACGGCGCGGCCAAGGCCGGCATCGCGGCGATGACGCTCGTCGCCGCTGCGGAGCTCGAGCGCTACGGCGTGCGGGTCAACGCGATCGCGCCGATCGCCCGCACGCGCCTGACGCTGGCCACGCCGGGCATGGGCGCGATCTTCGCCGCCGGCGCGGAGGACGACACCGGCCACGACCTGTTCGACCCGTCGAACATCTCGCCGCTGGTGGCCTACCTGGCCGGCGCCGACTGCCCGTTGACCGGTCAGGTCTACGCGGTCCAGGGCGGATCGATCCAGGAGCTCGGTGGCTGGACCGTCGAGCGGACGATCGAGACCGAGGGCCCCTGGCAGATCGCCGACATCGCGGCGCGCCTGCCGGCCGAGGTCACCGCCTGAGCATCGCGCTCGGGCGCGGCGGCGACCGCGGCACCCGAGTGAGACCGCTCAGGCGCGGTCGATGACGACGCCGACGCAGGCGAGCACGCAGAACAGCAGGTGCAGCTGGGCGGTCTGCGGGGCGAGTGTGAGCAGGGCGCCGTCGCCGGCCGACCGCGCGCCGAGCGCCTGCCGGCCACGGGCGACCGCGACCGGCGCCAGGACGAGGGGCAGCAGGATCGCCGGGCCGAAGAGCCCGGTCGCCCACACCAGTGCCGTCGCGGCGAACGCGGCGGCCAGCGTCACCACGTAGAGCAGGCGCGCGCGGACGAAGCCGATCCGCACGGCGAGCGTCCGCACCCCGGCGGCGCGGTCCCCGTCGATGTCCGACAGGTTGTTGCCGGCCAGCACCGCGGTGATCAGCAGGCCCGGCGACAGCCCGACCCAGAACGCCGCGGCGTGGAAGGCGTCACCGGTCACCGCCGTGTAGGCGCCCTGGGTGAGCAGCGGACCCATCAGCAGCACGATCGCGGGGTCGCCGAGGCCGGCGTGCTTCAGCGACTTCGGTCCCGCGGTGTACAGCAGGCCGCCGAAGATCCCGACCAGCCCGTAGGACAGCAGGGCCGGCCCCTGCAGCAGGCAGATCGCCACGCCCAGGACGAAGGCCGCGGTGAACAGGGCCGCGTACAGGCGGCGCCCCTCCTCGATGCTCAGCAGGCCCGTGTTGAACACCTGCGAGTTGTCGACCTTGTCGGGCGCGTCCACGCCGTTCGCGGCGTCCTCGACGTCGTTGCAGACGTCGGTCGCGGCGTGCACGAGCAGCAGGGCGAGGAGGGCGACCGGGAGCAGGAGCCACTCCGTGCCCCCGGCGCCAAGGGCCACCAGCGCGCCGAGGAGCCCAGGGACCACGGAGGTCGGCAGGTACTGCGGGCGGGTGGCCCTGATCCACAGGGCGAGCCGGCCGGGCTCGCCGGCGGGCAGAAGCGTGACGTCGGGTTGATGGCCTTCTGCGGGGTGCACGTGAGCTCTCTGGTTGAGTCCCGGTCTCCTGCCCGCCGGCGCGCCGCTTCAACCGGAGCCGGAGCCCGACCGGCGCGTTGGCTCGATGTGCCACCACATGCCACCGGCGCACGTGCTGGCACATCGAGCGGGGTCGGAGGGACGCGGTCCGACGCCGGCCGGCGTGGGCGCGGCGAATATAGGCTCGGGCGATGCCCGAGCACGCGCACGACCCGCGCGGCCCCGCCGGCCGCGAGCTCCGGACCCCGCCCGTCCGCGACTGGGACTCGTGGCCGTTCGTCGGGGACGTCGAGCCCAAGGAGCTGCGCGCCCCCGAGCCCGAGCCGCCGCGTAACGGCGAGGGCGACCGCCCGTGCGAGGCGTGCCAGAAGCCGGACAGCGAGTACATCTGGACGGACACGCGCTGGCGGCTGCTCGCACTCCCGCCCAGCGGCCTGCCGTTCGTCTGCATCCTGGAGCCGCGCGTGCACGCCGACGGACCCCGGGACCTGCCGGACACGATGCTGGCCGAGATGGGGGTCATGCTCGCCCGCGTCGAACGCGCGGTGCTGGCAGTCCCGGGCGTCGAGCGCATCCACATCCTGCGCTACGGCGAGGGTGCCGCGCACCTGCACTGGTGGTTCATGGCCCGACCGACCGGGGTGCGCCAGGTGGCCAGCAGCCTCGCGATGATCTGGGACGACGTGCTGCCCACCACGCCGGACGACGTCTGGCACGCGAACGTCGCAACCGTGGTCGCGGCGCTGGGCCCCGCCTGAGCGTCGCCGGCGGATCACGAGGTCGGCGCCACCGCCCGGTGGACCAGGTCGGCGAGCCGGCTGCCGTCGTCCTCCGCGAAGGGCCGGGTCCGCAGGAGCCAGCGATGGAGCACCGGGCCGTACAGCAGCTCTACGGCGAGGTCGAGGTCGACGTCCGCGCGGATCTCGCCGCGTGCCTGCGACCGCGCCAGGCGCGAACGGGTGAGGGCCAGCAGCGGCCGCAGCAATCGGTCGGAAACCTCGCCCGCGAGCGCGGGGTCGTGCTGCATCGCGGCGGTCAGCGCGCGGTACGGCGCGTCGAACCGCGGATCGGTCATCCCGGCGATGGCCCTGGTGAGCAGCAGGCGCAGATCGGCGCGCAGGTCGCCCGTGTCCGGCAGCTCGGTGCCGCCGGAACGCTCCTGGAGGTCGAGGTACGCGTCGAGGAGGACGGCGTCCTTCGACGGCCACCAGCGGTAGATCGTCGTCTTGCCGACCCCGGCCCGGGCCGCGATCCCCTCGATCGTCAGCCGCTCGTAGCCGTCGTCCTCCACGAGCTGCAGGACGGCGGCGAGGATCGCCGCCTGCGACTGCTGGTTCCGGGGTCGCGGGCTCACGCGCCGAGCCTATAACGAAACGATGCGTATCGCCACCTGCTAGCGTCCTGAAGATGGAGCGAACGATCGACCTGCCGGGCGGCGACCGGCTCTGGACCGAAGCCCACGGCGACCCGGCGACGCCCGCCGTCCTGCTGATCATGGGCGCCAACGCGAGCGGCGTGGCGTGGCCCGACGCGCTCGTCGCCCGCCTCGCCGAGGCCCACCGCGTCATCCGCTACGACCACCGCGACACCGGGCGCTCGACCTGGCGGTACGACGAAGACCCCTACCCGCTCACCGCGCTCGCCGGGGACGCGATCGCCGTCCTCGACGCCCACGCTGTCGACCGCGCCCACGTCGTCGGGATGTCCCTCGGCGGGCTGCTGACACAGCTGCTGCTCCTGGACGCGCCCGGGCGCGTGGCGTCCGCGACGCTGCTCGGCACCGGGCCGCTGGCGGGCGTGCCCGGACAGCCCGAGGCCCCAGGCCCACGCGAGGACCTGCTGGCGGTCTGGCAGACAATGGGCGACCCGCGGACGCCGGAGGCAGACGCCGCGTGGCAGCTCGAGCACTGGCGGCTGCTGAACGGCCCGTCGATCGCGTTCGACCCGCAGGAGTTCACCGCGCTGGACATGCGCGTCGCGGCGCACGCCGGCGGTCGACCGTCCACGTACGCCCACGCGCGTGCGGACCAGTCAGGCTTCGATCGCGGCGCCGAGCTGGCCGGCGTGGGCGCCCCGGTCCTGGTCGTCGACGCGCCCGAGGACCCGGCGTTCCCGCCGCCGAACCCCGCGTTGCTCGCCGCCGCGATCCCGGGGGCACGGCTGGTCACCATCCCGGGCATGGGTCACGCCCTGCCGGCGGCCGTCGTCCCGCCGCTCGCCGACGCGATCCTCGGTCACACGGCCGGCTGACAGGCCGCGGCCGAGCGCCGCGGCGTGACCGGACGGGGCGCCATGCGCCTGTCCGCGGACGCTGAGCGCGCCAACGTGTCCACCTGGCCTGGACGCCGTTGAAGCGCCCGTCGTCCGGCGCGCCGGCGGCCCGGAACCTCGGTTCCACCACCATGCGTGCAGCTCGTCCGAAAAGCGGTCCATAAGCGCCGGCGGTCGCACCTGACGCGCGTCAGAACGCGAGGTTTTGCAGCCGATTTGCGTTTAGGGAGCCGTTGCGGAGAGACTCGCCGGGCGGGAGGTGTCGGGTCGCTCAGTCGGAGTCGACTAGGACGCTGCATCCGCGCAAGCCGGGCTCGGCCCGCCGCCACGATGACCTCCCTCGCCAAAGACAAGCCGCAGCCACCGACCGGCGCGACGGGGCGGCCGCTGCTCCGCATCCGGGACCTCCGGGTGACGTACGGCGACTCGGTCAACGCGCTGCACGGCGTCGACCTCGACGTCCCGGACGGCGCGATCGTCGCGGTGCTCGGCAACAACGGCGCGGGCAAGAGCACGCTGCTGCGCGCGATCTCCGGGACGCTGGCGCTCGAGGGCGGCCGCATCAGCGGCGGCAGCGTCGAGTACGACGGCAACGACATCACCGGAAACGACCCGGCCCGGATCGTCCGCGGCGGGCTCGTCCAGGTCCCCGAGGGACGTCGCATCTTCGCCGAGCTCACCGTCGACGAGAACCTGCGCGCCGGCGGGCTCGCCACCCGCGACAAGGTCGCGAAGGCAGAAGCGCGGGAACGCGTCTTCGAGCTGTTCCCCCGCCTGCAGGAGCGCACGGGGCAGAAGGGCGGCCTGCTCTCCGGCGGCGAGCAGCAGATGCTCGCCATCGGCCGGGCGCTCATGAGCCGGCCACGGCTGCTGCTCCTGGACGAGCCGTCGCTGGGCCTGGCCCCGAAGGTCGTCGAGCAGATCGCGACGATCATCGGGGAGATCAACCGGCAGGGGACGGTCGTCGTCCTGGTCGAGCAGAACGCCGCGATGGCGCTCCGGATCGCGGACGAGGCCGTCGTGCTCGAGACCGGGCGCGTCGCGCTGAGCGGGCGCGCAGCGGACCTCGCCGGGAGCGACGAGGTCCGCCACCGCTACCTCGGCATCGCCACCACGGACGACCCCGAGGGCACCGCTCCCGCCGCGCCGGCCGCGGGCGGTAGCGGCCTCACCAAGGCGCCGGCCGCAGACGCGGAGGCCGCAGGGCCCACGTCCCTCCCCGCCGGCACCCGCCGCGCCGCCGCCCAGCGCCTCAGCGTCCAGGACGTCACGGTCCGCTTCGGCGGCATCACCGCGCTGCAGGACGTGTCCTTCACCGTCGAGCCGGGGACCACCCACGCCGTCATCGGCCCCAACGGCGCCGGCAAGTCCACCTGCCTCAACGTCCTGACCGGCGTCTACCGGGCGACGTCGGGCACCGTCCGCTACGGCGACACCGAGCTCGGGGGACTGCGGCCCCACCGGATCGCACAGCTCGGCGTCGCTCGCACGTTCCAGAACCTCGCGCTGTCGGCCGAGGCGACCGTGGAGCGAAACCTGCTCGTCGGACGCCACCGGCTGACCAAGGCCGGGATGATCGCGACCGGGCTGAGCCTGCCGTCCGCCCGCCGCGAGCTGGCGGAGCAGCGTGCCCGCGTCCGCGAGGTCGCCGCCCTCGTCGGCCTCGAGAACGACCTCGATCGCCTCGTCCACGTGCTGCCGTACGGCACCCGCAAGCGCGTCGAGCTCGCCCGCGCGCTGTGCGCCGAGCCGGACGTGCTGCTGCTCGACGAGCCGGTCGCCGGCATGAACGCCGGCGAGTCCGCAGCGATGTCGCAGGCGATCGCGGACCTGCGCGGCGCGCTCGGCCTGACCATCGTCCTGGTCGAGCACGACATGCCGTTCGTCATGGGGCTCGCCGAGTCCGTCACCGTCCTGGACTTCGGGCGCTGCATCGCGGACGGCACCCCGGCGGACATCCAGCGCGACCCCGCAGTCCTGCAGGCCTACCTCGGCACGGTCGCCGCGGAGGAAGAGCTCTCACACGACGACGACGCAGGGGACCCCCAGCCGTGACCGAGTTCATCGAGCTGACGATCAACGGCTTCTCGCTCGGCGCGATCTACGCGCTGATCGCGATCGGCTTCGTGCTCGTCTTCAAGGCCACCGGGGTGGTCAACTTCGCCCACGGCTCCGTCCTGCTGCTGGGCGCCTACGTCACCGCGCGGACCCAGGAGGACCTCGGGTTCTGGGTCGCGCTCGTGGTGGGCGCGGCGGTGGCCGGCGCCGGGGCCGCGCTGATCGACGTCCTGCTGATGCGCCGCGTCCGTGCGGTCGACGCCGGCACGCTCGCGATCCTCACGCTCGGTATCGACATCGTGCTCGCCACCGAGCTGACCCGCCGCATCGGCCCGGACATCTTCCCGTCCGGGGCACCGTGGGGCTCGGAGGTCGTGCGGATGGGGGACTACGTGATCCCCGAGACGCGCGTCGCCGCGGCCGGGATCGCGATCGTGATCCTGACCGCGTTCTACACCGCGTTCCGCTTCACCGACTGGGGCATCGCGATGCGCGCGGCGGCCGCCGACGGCCGGACGGCAGCGCTCATGGGCGTCCGCCTGAACCGCGTCGCCGCCGGTGCCTGGGCGCTGGCCGGCGCGATCGCCGCGGTCGCCGGTGTGTTCTTCACGAGCTTCCCGGCGCCGGGGGTCGACAACGCGACGGGCCTCAGCGCCCTCGCGGCGATCCCGGCGGCGGTGATCGGCGGGCTCGACTCGCTGTTCGGGGCGCTGGTCGGCGGGATCATGGTCGGGCTCGTCGCCACGTACTGCGCCGGCTACCAGGACGAGCTGTCCTTCCTGGGCCGCGGCCTCGGCGAGATCGCCCCCTACACCGTGATGCTGATCGTGCTGCTCATCCGGCCGGCCGGGCTCTTCGGCTCGCGGGGTGTCACCCGTGTCTGACACGTCCGCGTCCGCGTCCACGGCCGCTCGCGGCCGCCGGCTGCCGTCGCCGGCGATGATCGTCGCCGCACTGGCCGGGCTCGCGCTGCTGCTCAGCGTCCCCTTCTTCCTCGGCGAGTTCTGGCTGCAGACCGGCCTGTTCTCGATGGCCGGCGCGATCGCGGCGATCGGGCTGACGATCCTCGTCGGCCGGACAGGGCAGCTGTCGCTCGGCCACGCGTTCTTCCTCGCGGTCGGCGCGTACGGCTACTGCTACTTCGCCGGCGGTGAGCAGATCCCGGGCCTGAAGGAAGGGCCGAGCGGCCTGGAGCTTCCGCCCGCGATCGCGCTCGTCGGCGCGATGCTGCTGGCCGGCGTCGCAGGCGCGCTGTTCGCCCCGATCGCCGGGCGCCTGCACGGGATCTACCTCGGCATCGCGTCGATCGGCCTCGTCTTCCTCGGCCAGCACATCATGTTCAACGCCGAGACCCTCACCGGCGGGTTCAACGGGCGCGACGCGATCGACTTCAGCATCTTCGGCTACGGGTTCGACGACGGCGACGGGACGAGCGACTTCGGCG
The DNA here is from genome assembly GCF_040581415.1 of Paraconexibacter sp. AEG42_29. NCBI lineage: Bacteria > Bacillati > Actinomycetota > Thermoleophilia > Solirubrobacterales > Paraconexibacteraceae > Paraconexibacter > Paraconexibacter sp. AEG42_29. Next base: position 2,148,483 of record NZ_CP114014.1, read on the forward strand.
AGCTCGAGAAGCTCTGGTACCTCGGCCTGTTCCTGCTCGCGGTCAGCGCCTGGGTCGCGCACAACATCGTCGGCGGGCGGCCGGGCCGGGCGTTCGAGACGCTCCGCGACAGCACGGTCGCTGCGGCGACGATGGGGGTCGACGTCCGCCGCACCCGGGCGACCGCCTTCGTCCTGTCCTCGATGTACGCGGGGCTCGGCGGAGCGCTGCTCGCGATCGCCTACGGCCGCATCGTCCCCGAGACGTTCGGCTTCGTCCTGTCGATCGAGTTCCTCGTGATCGTGGTCCTCGGCGGCCTCGGATCCGTCAACGGCGCGATCCTCGGTGCCATCGTGGTCTTCGGCCTCCCGCAGATCTTCTCGAACTACGCGGACTCGCTGCCCCTCGTCTCCGAGCCGGGCAGCGGCGGCGTCGGCCCGACGCAGCTGTCCCGCTATCTCTTCGGCGCCGCGATCATCGCGGTCCTGCTGATGGCCCAGGGCGGCCTCGCAGGCATCGGTCGCACCTTGCGGGCACGGCTCCACGCCCGGCACGCACCCCATGTCCCAGAACCAGCACCCTGAGGAGGGAGCTTGATGCCGATGAGGCTCAGCAGCAGATCTGCAGCGCTATTCGCAACCGCCGCGCTCGCGATGACGGTCGCCGCGTGCGGCGATGACGACGAAGGCAGCAGCGGTGCCTCTGGCACCGGTGCGGCGACGACCGCGACCACGGGCGGTGGTGGCGGCAAGGACGTCAAGACCGGCCCCGGGGTCACGGGCACGACGATCAACCTCGGTGTCCTGACCGACACCAGCGGCGTGTTCGCCGGCCTCGGCGTCCCGCTGAACGAGGGCAACCAGCTGTTCTGGACCATCCAGAACCGCAAGGGCGGCGTCTGCGACCGGACCGTGAAGCTCGACGTCAAGGACCACGGCTACGACCCGCAGAAGGCCGTCAGCCTGTACCGCGAGGTCGGCCCGCAGTCGCTCGCGCTCAACCAGCTGCTCGGCTCGGTCATGACGGCGGCGCTGATCCCGACGCTGCAGAAGGACAAGATGCTGTCGGTGCTGGCCGGCTGGCCGTCGCAGCTGCTCGAGAACCCGAACATCATCGTCGTGGGCGCCACCTACGACCTCGAGATGATCAACGCCGTCGACTACCTCGTCGAGGAGGGCAAGCTCAAGAAGGGCGACAAGGTCGGCCACATCTACTTCGAGGGTGAGTTCGGCGAGAACGCGCTCGAAGGCTCGAAGTACGCGGCGGAGAAGCAGGGCCTGACGATCGTCGAGCAGAAGATCAAGGCCACCGACCGCGACATGTCCGCCGCGGTGGGCACGTTCAAGAACGAGGGCGTCAAGGCCATCCTGATGTCGACGAGCCCGACGCAGACCGCCTCGGCGGCCGGTGTCGCCGCGGCGACGGGCCTGAACGTCCCGATCGGCGCGAGCGGTCCCGCGTTCGACCCGGCGCTGCTGAAGACGCCGGCGGCCAAGGCCCTCGAGGCGAACCTCGTCGTGAGCGCGGGCACCGCCCCGTACTCGCTGGACGCTCCCGGCGTGACCGAGATGCGCGACAACTACCTCAAGGAGTTCCCGAAGGGCACGCCCAAGTACTCGATCGCGGCCGGCTACGCCGAGTCGCGGATCATGTACGAGATCCTGAACAAGGCGTGTGAGAACGGCGACCTGACGCGTGAGGGCATGCAGACGGCGGTCCGGCAGCTCGACGGCCTGGACCTCGACGGCCTGGTGGCCGGCACGCTGAGCTACAAGGAGCTCGGGGTCCCGCCGTCCAAGGCGGTCTACATCTCGACGGTCGACACCAAGGCCGACGGTGGCCTGAAGGTCGACGGTGCGGCCCGCACGTCGACGAACGCCGAGGCGTACGAGGTCGGCGGCAGCTGACCTGACGGTGTCCCGGGCCGGGAGCGCTGCGGCGCTCCCGGCCCGGTCACCGGACGAAGCGGTTGCCGGGCAACCGTTTCGTGGTGGCGCTCACGCGCCGGCAGCGGTCCACGCGTCGTGCTGCGCGCTCGCCTGGTGCCACAGGCGCTCCAGCCGCGTGTCCCCGAGCGCGGCGGGATCGATCCCGAACGCGCTCAGCAGGGTGTCGGCGTAGTCGTCGAGGTCGGTGACCAGGCGCTGCTCGTCCACGTCCGGCCCGCGACGCGTGTACGTCCGCGCGCGGAGGGTCGTCACCGCGTGGTCGTCGGTCGACTGCACGACGACCGCGCGCTTGAACGACGAGTCCGGATGACAGGACAGGCGCTCGTGGTGCTCGGCGAAGGCATCGAGCCCGACCACGGCGTCGCTCATCACGAACCCGGGGAAGCTGCCCCACGGGTGATGGCGTATCCACCAGCGGTCCGTCTCGCGCTCGAGGGTCCAGCCCAGCCGTCCCGGGCCCGCCTGCACGCCGGGGACGAGCGCGAGCGGCTCCATCCAGCCCTCACCCAGGCCGGCGTCGGCGAGCCAGGCGGTGCTGCCGTCGTCGTCGCCCGGCACGCGGACCACGAGCGCGAGGTGGTTCGTCGGGCCGTCGTCGTAGCGGGGACCGACGCGCGCCTCGTGCCGCGAGACCTCGAAGCCGAGTGCCTCGAGCAGCCAGGCGAGCAGGCCGTTCAGCTCGAAGCAGTAGCCGCCGCGTCCGCCGTCCGTCACCCGCGCGAGCAGGCCGTCCAGGTCGAGTGGTGCGAACTCGCCGAGGTGGATCGCGAGCGTGTCGTACGGCATCGCGGACAGGTACGCGCGGTGGACGGCGCGCAGGCCGGCGAGGTCCGCGGCGGGTGCGGCGTCGAGGCCGATCCGGGCGAGCAGTCGTTCGACGTCGGGCACCGGCCGAGCATAGACACGGGCGGGGGCGGGGCGGTGGCTAATCTGCCGTGCCGTGGGGCGGACGACCTGGACACCGATCGAGGTGCACAAGGGCACCGGTCAGCGGTACCACTCGACGCTGCGTCGTGGTGACGGCGTGCTCGTCCGGCTCGAGGGCGGCAGCTACAACACGGTCGGCGGCCCGGTGCCGCGCGTCCCGCACGACATCGCGCATCTCGTCGTGGAACGCGGGCTGGGCGTGGACCGCGGGCTGTGGGGCGTCCTCGCCGCGGGCGGGCTGGTGCAGAACGCGTCGTTCGTGCAAGGTCGCCTGCCACCGCACGCCAAGCGGCAGGCCGGGGCGGTCAGCGACGCGGCCGGGGAGCAGCTGCGGCAGGCCGAGGTGCTCGTCCGCCTGTGTGCCGACGTCGCGGCCGCAGGGGTGCCGCGCGACCTGACGGCCCTACGGCGCACCGTGGGCGAGCGGTGGTGGTCGCCCGCCCTGACGCCGGACGCGCTGGGGGACGTGCGCCGCGAGCTGCACACCGCGGCGCGGGCATGGGACGAGCTGGCGCCCGGGGAGGCGCTCGAGCTGGCCTGGCGCGGTACGACCTGAGCGAGCCGCCTCGCCGCCCGGCTCCGCTCCGCGGAGGATTCGGCGGGCCTCACCCGCACGATGCTCCGGGTGACGGCGCCCGTCCGCGCGTCAGCGCAGCGTGCGGCCGAACAGCGACTGCAGCGCCTTGAAATGCCGTTCCGTCGCCGCTTCGTCGTACGCCGGGGTGTCCGCCATCGTGAAGCCGTGCGCCGCGCCCCGATAGACCTCGGAGGTGAAGGGCACGTACGCCTGGCGGAGCGCCTTCTCGAGCTGCGAGATCGCCTTCGGCGGCATCGACTTGTCCTTGTCGGCGTGGGCGGCGTAGACCTCGCCGTCGATGCGGCCGACGAGGCGGTGCACGCTGTCGGGCTTGTCGGTCGCGATCCGGCCGGCGTGGAACGTGCCGGCCGCGCCGACGTCCGCCGGGTGCTGCGCCGCCGTCCGTAGGGCCAGCGCGCCGCCCATGCAGTAGCCGATCGTCCCGAGGTCGCCGGCCGCGACGCCCTCCATGCCGCGCAGCGCCTTGACGTAGGCGCCGGCGTCACGCTGGGCGCGCCGCGCGTCGTGGGCGCCGAGCAGCTTCATCGCACGCGCCATGTGCGCCTCGCGGGCGCCCGCCTCGAGCAGGTCGGCCTGCGGCGCGAAGTCCGCGACCGACGTGTCCCGGTAGAAGACGTTCGGCACGAGCACGATGTAGCCCCACTCCGCGATGCGCTCGGCCATCTCGCGGATCCGCGGCCGCAGCCCGATGGCGTCCATGTACATCAGGACGCCGGCGTGCGGGCCGTCGCCGTCAGGACGGACGAGGAAGGCCTCGGCCTTGCCGTCCTGCGTGGGGACGTCGATCGTTGTGCTGTTCATCGCCTGACAGCGTACGTGCCGCCCGTCCCCGTCCATGTTGCCGTCCGTGATCCACCGCCGGACGCTCGATGTGCCACCACACGCCACCGGCGCACGTGGTGGCACATCGAGCGACCGTGTTGCCGTTTCGTCGACCCTCGATGTGCCACCACACGCCAACCGCGCACGTGATGGCACATCGACCGGGTCGTCACGCGGTGGCCGGGCCCGCCCGCGGTACCGACCCTGCGCGGCTCACCCGCTGTCCTTGAGTCGCGACAGCCCACCGAAGGACCCCGCGTACGCGGCGCCGTCGGGACCCAGGACCACCGGCCCACCGTCGCTGTTGAAGCCGAGCCCCTCGCCGGCGAGCGCCGTGAAGCGCAGCGCCCCCGTGCGCCAGTCGAGCGCTGCGAGATTCCAGGCGTCCGGCGCCGAGCGCGGCTTCAGCACGGTGTAGAGCAGGCCGTTCGCCCGCGACACGACGCCGGCGGCCGACGGTGAGATGAGCGCGCTGCGCCAGGCGGTCCGGCAGCCGTGCTTGCCGACGACGATCCGTGCCAGTCCGCCCGTGGTCGTGCGGCCGAGCTCCGTCGAGGCGAGCCCGTTGTATCCGTACGCGTTGGCGACGACGAGCGAGCGGCCGGCCACCACGAGCGGCGCCTCGACGCTGCCGGCGCCCGCGCCGAAGACCGGCACCGAGCACGCGAGCCGGCGGCTCTCCCGGCCACCGGTCCGGACGACGATGACGTGCGGCGGCTGGGCACCGTCGGCGACCGCGACGAACCCGCCCGCCACCATGGCCGGCGGCGTCCCCGGTCCGGTGTGGACGCGGCCCGCCTGCGGATCGCTCACACCCGTGACCAGCGGGTGGCGCCAGACGATGCGCGGCGTCCCGTCGGCCGCCGCGAGCAAGCGGTACAGGGCGTCGCGCGTGACGACGTAGGTCCCGGTGGGGTCGGTCGCGATGTCCTCCGCCACCGGCTCCCGCAGGCGTAGCGCGCGTGGGGCGCCGCCGCCGCGCGGCACGGTGATCACGGTGCCCTGCGCCCCCGCCACCCAGTCGTAGCCGTCGTACCCGGCACCGACCGCGAACGGTCGTTCTCCACGCCCCAGGACGGTGCCGAGACCGACCGCTCCGAGCTTGCGGAAACCGCCCGCGTCGACCGCCAGGTGCAGCAGGTCGCCGCCGTTCGTCGGCACCAGGACGGTGCCGTCGGCGCGGACCAGCAGGTGCGTCCCGCCGCCCTGGTCGGCGCGGTCCGCGCTCGGGCGGGCCGGCAGGGTGAGGGCCGCGATCGTGGCGAGGCCGGCCGGGTCGAGGATCCGCAGCACCGGGCCCGTGGGGACGCTGCACAGCGCGAGCAGGCGGTCCCGCTTGTCGAACGCCAGCGACGTGCAGCTGCCGCCCAGGAACGCGCTGCTGCGCTTCGTGCCGATCCCGAGCGGCCCGGGCAGGGGGGACGCGGCGCCGTTGCCGGCGGCCAGCCCCGTGCCGCTGCGCCCGTCCGCGGCGAGGGCCGGGTTGACCGGCCGCCACGGCCCCTTCAGGGGCTGGGGGGTCGCGGCCGCGCCGGTGAACAGCGGCAGCGGGCCGTCCAGCGGCCCGGGGATCTTGAGCGCGGGCTGCGGGGCTGCGACCGCGCTCACCGCGGCAGGCCCGGCGCCCAGGAGCAGGCCGGCCAGGAGCAGCACGGGGAGATGGCGCCTCATGGCATCAGCTCGCAGAAGTAGCGCGCCATGTCGACGCGGCCGGCCGTGCCTGGGGGGCCCCCGATCAGGGACGGCAAACCGCCTTCGTAGAGGAACGCCGCCGGCGTCGGCTGCTCGAACGGGACGACCACGTAGGACCCGGGCTGCGCGCCCACCCACGGGTTCGGGAGCCCGTTGCTGGTCAGGTTCGCGCTCGGTGGCTCGGGCAGCGCGGTGATCGGCGCCCGTGGACCGTACGCCGGGACGACGACCGGCCCGAAGTTCGCGGCCTCGCGCTCGAGCAGGTACGCGTGCAGGTCCTTGCGCAGCGCCGAGTACCCGGGGTCGTTCGCGAGGTTGCGGATCTCGTAGGGGTCGTTCCAGGTGTCGTACATCTCGTACTCCTGACTTGCGACGAGCTCGCGCCCGGCGAAGTGCTGGTCGGCGACCGCCACGTAGCGCGCGTACTTGTAGCGGCCGTCGTAGACCGCCCGCACGTGCGAGTTGGTCGGGATCGCGTTGCCGGTGTTGTAGATCGGGTACTCGTCGGTCCGGAAGAGGACGCTGTCCCGGGGACCGCGGGCGTCGGGGTCCGCCAGGCAGCCCGCGAGCGAGACGCCGCGCAGCCACGGCCAGCGTCCCACCGGGTCGGGCTGACCGGCGATCTCGAGCAACGTGGGGGTGAGGTCGACGGCCTCGCCGAGCGCCTGGGACCGGCGACCGCGCGGGAATCGCTTCGGGTAGACGACGGTGAACGGGATGCGGTTCTGCTCGTCGTACATCGTGGTGCCCTTGTTCTGCAGGCGGTGCGCGCCGCCGAGCTCGCCGTGGTCGGACGTGCGGACGATGACGGTGTCCTCGAGCGCTCCCTGGTCGATGACCTCCTTCACGACGGCGGCCAGCATCTCGTCCGTCCCGACGATCAGGTCGTAGTACGTGTTCTGGTGCCCGCGCCAGTACTCGGGGTCGTCGATCACGGCCTTCGGGGTGCCGGCAACGACGGCGGCGACGTCACGGAACTTCGACTGCGAGCTGGGCTTGTCGGCGAGGGTGGGCTCGGCCGCGAACGACGGGTTCAGCGGGGCGTCGTAGTCCGGCCGCTTGTAGTCGACGCGGAACCCGCGCGGGTAGAACTGGATGTCGTGGGGATTGAGCAGGCTGACGACGCACAGCCATGGCTGTTCGTCCTTGGCGTGGGCCCGCAGCCAGGTCTTCGCCTGGCCGGTCCAGACCGGGTCGTTGAGGTAGCCGTCGTTGTAGCCGCCGACGTCCGCGGGCGGGGAGATCACGGAGTCGTCGAAGCCGTAGCCCTTGAGCGGATTGCCCTGGGCCAGGTCGAGCGCCGCCTCCAGGTTCGTGGGCGGCTCGCCCGGGAACGAGAGGTGCCACTTCCCGAAGAACGCGGTCCGGTAGCCGACCTCCTTGAACAGGTCGCCGATCGTCGGGATCGACGGGTCCATCGTGAACTGCGTCCCGAGCACGAACGTCCCGTAGATGCCCTGCTGCGGCGCGTACATGCCGGTCCAGAAGCAGGCGCGTGACGGCGAGCAGGCCATCGACGAGGCGTGGAAGCGGTCGATGCGGGTGCCGTTCTGGTCCATCCAGCAGCGGAAGGGCGTGGGCAGGTGGTCCGGCAAGCGGTCCTGGTGGCGCTCCTGGTCGGTCATCAGGATGAGGATGTTCGGGCGGCGCCCGGGGACGACGGCGGCGTCCGCGTCCGCGGCGCCCCCGCGCGATCCCGGGCCGGCGAGGCCGGCGCCCAGCGCGATGCCGGCCGCGCCCGCGCCGGCCAGGAAGCCGCGGCGATCGAGCGGGGTCATGGCTTCACCCGGCGCACGGCGCCCGTGAGCCCGTCGACCGTCCAGGCCCGCGACCCGGCGACCGCGAGGCCACGCGGCGCTCCGGAAGCCCGGAGCCGACGCGGGCCGCCGCGTGCGCCGAGCACCACCACCGCCGCATCGCCGCCCAGCGCCACCAGACGCTGCCCGCGAGCTGTCCAGGCGACGGCGCTCGGCAGTCGCCCGGCGGCCCGTGTCCGCGTGCGGCGGGTCTGCAGGTCGACCTCGCTCACGTGGTCCGCCGTGCGCCCGCCGTGGGTCACGAGCAGCCTCCGTCCGCTCCGCGAAGCGGCGACGTGGTCGGGCAGGCGACCGGTCTGCTGGACGCGCACCACGCGCCCGGTGCGGGTGTCGACGCCGACGAGGCGGCTGTCGGCGTTCAGCGCGACCCACGCCAGCGCGGCCGGCGCCGGACCGGCGATCGCGATCCCGCGCGGGACGAGGCCGATCGGGCGCGACGTCAGCAGGGTGGAGGTCCGCGCGTCGACGATCCAGATGCGCCCCTCCTGCTCGCCGCCGGTGACGAGGATCCGCCGGCCGTCGCGCGTGAACGCCACGAACGACGGCGCGTCGCCCACGTCGACGCGAGCGCGGACGGCACCGGTCCGCAGGTCGACCAGGATCAACCCCGGGTGGTCCCAGGACGCGGTCGTGACCGCGGCGAGCTTGCCGCTCGGAGCGATGGCGACCTCGAGCGGCTGTCCGCCGACGTCGATCAGGCGGACCCGGCCGCGCGGCCCGCGGACCTCGATCGTCCGGGCCCGGTCGTGGGCGACGACGGTGCGGTCACCGCGCGGGCTGACCGCGATGGCGCGGCCGCGGCGCACGGTCACCTGTGTGGCCTTCGGCGTGGTGGCCGGCAGGTCGGCGCCGGCGGCGAGCCCGGGGAACACGGCGCCGCGCGCGGCCACGCCGGCGCCGACCGCCAGCCCGGTTCCGACCAGCAGGTCCCGGCGGGTGGGAGCGCTCATCGGCGCGTTCCGTTCGGGCGGACGGGCCCGAGCTCGCAGAGGAACGACGCCCGTGCCGCGGCCCGCGCCTCGGCGTCCGCGCGCGATGCGTCGGCGGTCTGCGGCAGCCGCTTGCCGGTGGTCCCGTCGTAGACGGCCTCCAGGACGTGCGGGTCGCCGATCGGCAGCTGGACGTAGGCGCCCGGGATGCCCTCGACCGGGGACGTCGAGTACGGGCCGCTCGAGTCCGGTCGGCCGAGCGGGTCGGGACGGATCGCCTCGATCAGCGAGGCGTCGCCGTAGGACGGGACCTCGACCTGGGCGAAGCGCACCTCCTCGAGCTCGCGCAGCCGCACGATCATGTCGTCCAGCAGCGGCTTGTAGGCGGGGTCCCCGGCCAGGTTGCGCAGCTCGTACGGGTCCTCGCTGAGGTCGTAGAGCTCGTACTCCTGGTCGGCCGTCTTCTCCTTCTGCGGCTTGCCGACCATGGCGACGTAGCGGGCGACCTTGAAGTGGCCGGACACGGCGGCGCGGACGTGCCGCTTCCACGCCTGCCCCTGGCCCGCGAAGTCCTGCGGCGACCAGACCTCGTCGCAGGTCGTCACCGTGAAGTCCTTGCCGCGCTCGGTGGCGGGGTTCTCGAGCGCGGGGACGAGCGAGCGGCCACGCAGCCACGGGTAGCGCGCGACGGCGTCCGGGACGCCGCTGAGCTCCAGGACGGTGGGGACGAGGTCGACGGCCTCCGCGAGGGCCTGCGTCCGGGCGCCGGCCTTGAAGCGGCCCGGCCAGGCGATCGAGAGCGGCATCCGGAGCTGCTCGTCGTAGATCAGCGGGCCCTTGCCGACTGCCTTGTGCGAGCCGCCCATCTCGCCGTGGTCGGCGGTGCGGATGATCACCGTGTCGTCCATGCCGCCGGACGCGTGCAGCGCCTTCACGACCGCGGCGATGTTGTCGTCGGTGTTGACGATCAGGTCGCAGTAGGTGTTCAGCAGGCGCTTCCACGTCGGCGTGTCGTCGTCCGGGATGCCGCCGCGGATGAGCGCCGCGCCGTTGGCGTACTGGCGATGCACCGTCGGCTTCGCGCTCTCGGGCGCGTCGAAGTTCGGCGGGAGCTTCACCTCCCAGTCCGGCCGCGTGACGTCGGCCGTGAAGCCGCGCGGGTAGTACGCGATGTCATGCGGGTTCAGCAGCGAGACCACGCAGAACCACGGCTGCTCACCGCCGCCGTGCTCGCGCAGCCAGTCGACACCCTCGCGCGTCCAGATCGGGTCGTTGTAGATGCCGTCGTTGTAGCCCGCGGGCTCGGTCGACGTGGACAGCGCCGAGTAGTCGAAGCCGTACGGGCCGAGGTAGTTGTTGCGCAGGTTGTCCGGGATGCCCTCCGGCAGGGAGGTGCCGGCCATGCTCAGGTGCCACTTGCCGAAGTAGGCGGTCTTGTAGCCCTGCTCCTTCATCAGGTCGCCGAGCGTCGGGATTCGCGGATCCAGGGAGAACTGCCAGCTCTGCAGGAAGTTCCCGAAGATGCCGTTCTGCGGCGTATAGAGGCCGGTCCACATGCAGGCCCGCGCGGACGAGCACTGCACGGCGCTGTGGTGGTATCGCTCGAAGCTCACGCCGCGCTGGTCGAGGAAGTCGCGCGCCGGGAGCGGCAGATCCGGTGTCCACTGCGGGTAGCGCTCCTGGTCGCACATGATGATCAGGACGTTCGGCTTGCGGCCGGGTGCGCCGGCAGCGCTGGCCGTGGTCCCCCCGAGCGCGGCGGCGCCGACGGCCCCGGCCGCACCTGCAGCCCCGGTGGCGAGCAGCTCGCGACGCGTGGTGCCGCTCATGCGCTGATCCCCAGGCCCACGGCGGTCAGCCGGCCGGTGCGGGCGTCGGCGACGATGCCGCGGGCGCCGCTGATTGCCACCGCCCGCGGGGCGCCGGGGGCCTTGACCGTCCGCAGCCGGCGGCCGGTCCGGCCATCGAGGACGGTGACCGTCCCGCTGCCGGCGCCGGACACGACGGCGCCGGCGCCGGAGCGCGAGAAGGCGACGCCGCCGGGGTCGGCCCCGACCCGCGTGCGGTGCACGACGCGCCGGCGTCGCAGGTCGATCAGCGACACGGCGCGGGCGCCGAAGCCGTTGTGGGTGACGAGCGCGCGGCGTCCGTCGGGGGAGATCGCGATCTGGGCCGGGAACGGCGCGGTCGCGATGCGGCGGATGACGCGGCCGCGCGTGAGGTCCACGACGGCGACGGCGGCGTCGCCGTTGAGTGCGACGAGCGCGAACTTCCCTGCCGGGTCGAGCGCGAGGCCACGCGGGTGGGCGCCGACGGCGATCGGGGTCGCCACCCGGCCGGACGCGGGGCGGACGCGGGTCAGCGTGCCGCGCGCGCCGCGGTCGACGACGTAGGCCGTCCTGCCGGTGCGCGCGAACGCGACCGCCCCGGGGTCGGCGCCGACGTCGAGGCGGTCGACCTCACCCGTGCCGAGGTCGACGAGCGCGAGGCCCGGCCGATCGGCGGCGGCGGTGGTCACGAGCGCAAGGGTCCCGTCGGGGGCGACGGCGATTCCGGCGGGCAGGCCACCGACGTCGATCGAGCGGCCGCGCTGAAGCGTCTTCACGCTGTGGGTGGCGATCGTGCTGCCGAACAGGTCGGTGGTCCAGACGCGACGGCCGTCCGGTGTCGCGGCCATGGCGCCCGTGGGGAAGCCGACGGGATCGGGCACGCACGGCTTGACCGGCGTGGCCGCTCCCGCTTCCGGCGCCCAGCGCGGGACGAGGACAACGGCGCCGCCGGCCGCGGCCGCCGCTGCGCCCAGCAGCCCACGGCGCGTGTGCGCCGCGGTCCTCCCGGACTCCCAAGCATGATCGTCCCCCACTGACCCCTCCCGATCCCATCGATGCCGCGCGCCCCGAGCGGCTTAGTGACAGGGCGTCATCACTGTAGGCGTCTTGATGACGCGCTGTCAACAGCACGCGGGACACGGGGTAATCTGCGTGGAGATGCCTGCCGCCGCCCAGCGCACCCGCCGCCGCCAGCCGCCCGAGGAGACGCGCCGCCAGATCCTGGAGGCGGCGCAGGAGCTCCTCCGCGAACAGTCCTTCCGCGAGCTGGGCATCGACACGCTGATGAGCCGGACCGGCCACACCCGCACCGTCTTCTACCGGCACTTCGACGACGTCCCGGCCTTGATGCTGGCGCTGATCGAGGACGTCGGCCGTGAGCTCGTCGAGGTGGCCGAGCACTGGGCGCAGACCGACCGGGTGGGTCCGGACGAGGCCCGTGCGCGCCTCGCGGGCTTCGTCGACTTCTACGTCCGCCACGGCCCGCTCGTCCACGCCGTGTCGGAGGCCTCGCATCACGACGCGGCCGTCGAGGCTGCCTACAACGGCATGGTGGAGGGCTTCGTCGCGCTCACGACGCAGACGATCCAGACGCGCATCGACAACGGGGACCTCGAGCCGCTGGACGCGCCCGAGACCGCTCGCGCCCTTGTCCGGATGCTGAACGGGTACCTGCTCGACGCGCTCGGCCGCAAGGGCAAGACCGAGCCGGACCGCGTCCTGGAGACGGTCGCGATGATCTGGGGCCGCACGCTGTTCCCCGCCGGCTGAGTGGGGGCGAAGCGGCCGCGACGGCGTTGACGGACCGGTGCCGTCCGCGCTACCGTCGCCGGCGATGCTTGATGACATCGTGTCACTAGAGATCGGCGGTCGGCCTACGGGAACGGTTCCGCTGGGGCAGCCGCGGGGCCCTGAGCGGGCAGCAGCATGAGCATCGGCGACACGATCCAGCGGCGCGTGATGCCGCGCACCATCGTCGGGCTTTCCACGGTCCGGGCGCCCGGCCGGGTGGCGGCGTCGGTGCGCCGTGCCCGCGGCGGCCGCGCGACCGTCCGGCTGTTCGTCGCCTTCGACGATCCCTACAGCGCCGTGGCGCTCCTCGGGCTGCGCGAGCGTCTCGCCCGCAGGCCGGCCGACCTCGTCGTCGAGGCGGTGGTGAAGCGCGGAATCAAGGACGATCCCGCCGTCGCCGCGAAACGGGCGCACGCCGTGACCGACGCACGGCGGCTCGCGCTGCGCGACCAGCGCATGCTCGTCCGCCAGGCACCGCTCGTGGCCAGGGACGTCGCGTTCCTCGCCACCTGGACCGCGGCCCTGCCGCAGGCCGGCGGCCGGCGCGTCGCCTTCGCCGCCGCCGCGCTGGAGCACCTGTGGTTCGCATCGGGCGGCGCGGTCACCCCCGGCCCGTTTCGCGCGCTGTGGCACGAGCACGCTGGCGGCGCCGAGCCGCCGGCCGCGCACCCCGGCGTCGCCGCGGCCGAGGCGACGATGCGCCGCCGCGGCCTCTACGACACGCCGATCGCCACCGTCCACGGCCAGTGGTTCTTCGCCCACGAGCGCCAGGCCCAGATCGAGCACCGCCTCGACGAGCTCGGCTGGGGGGCGGCGGCATGACCCTGGCGATCGACTTCTTCTTCTCCTTCCGCAGCCCCTACTCGTACCTCGCGGCCCCGCGGGCCTTCGCGCTGGCGGACGACCATGACGTCGAGGTCGCCTTCCGCGGCGTGATCCCGATGGCCATGCGCGGTCAGTCCGTGCCGCTGGCCAAGCGCCTGCACACCCTGCGCGACACCAAGCGCGAGGCGCAGCGCCTGGGGATGCCGTTCGGGCGCGTGCACGACCCGCTCGGCGACGGCGCGACGCGCTGCCTGCTGGTGGCCGAGCACGCCGTCGACATGGGACGGGAGCGCGACTTCGTCCTCGCGGCCAGCCGCGCGATCTGGGCGGAGGCCGTCGACGTCGCGACCGACGCCGGTCTGCGCGGGGTCTGCGAACGCGCCGGCCTGGACTGGTCGGCCTGCGCGGCCGCGCTCACCGACCCTGCCCTGCAGGCTCGTGTCGATGCGGACACCGCTGCGCTCGCGGCGCTCGGCCACTGGGGGGTGCCGGTGCTCGTCCTCGACGGTGAGCTCTACTGGGGTCAGGACCGGATCGAGGACCTCGAGCGCGTCCTCACGCGGCAGCTCGCCTAGTCGCCCGCCGCGACCGCAGCGCGCGCAGTGTCGGCAACGATCCGCGCGAGCTCGGGGCCCGCGTCCTCCTGGCAGAAGTGCGCCGCACCGGCGACCGTGTGATGGGTCTGCCCGGCGGCGCCGGCGACGAGCTTCTGGAACGGCCGGTCGCCGCCCCTGGTGATCGGGTCGCTGTCCCCGAACGCCGTGACGAACGGCCCGTCGAACGCCGCGAGCCCGATCCACGCGGCGCGGTTCTCCGCGGCGCCCGGGGCGTCCGGCTCCGCGGGCACGAGCGTGGGGAAGATGCGCGCCGCGGCCTTGTAGCTGTCGTCCGGGAACGGGGCGTCGTAGGCGGCGATCTCGGCCGCGGTGAGCTCGCGGCCCGTGCCGCCGTTGACGATCCCGCCGACCGGGAACTCGTCCACCTCCTGCGAGAACTTCCGCCAGGCCGCGAACGCCGGGCCGAGGTCCTGCTCGCCGGTCGGCAGCCCCGTGTTCGAGGCGACGACGGCACGGAAGCGGCCGGGCTGCTCGCCGACGATGCGCAGCCCGAGCAGTCCGCCCCAGTCCTGGCAGAACAGCGTGATGTCGTCGAGCCCGAGCGCGTCGAGCAGGCTGGCGACCCAGCGGGCATGCCGGTCGTAGCTGTAGCTCGCAGTCCCCACGAGCTTGTCGCTGCGGCCGAACCCGATCAGGTCCGGGGCGATCACACGGAAGCCGTCATCGGCGAGCGGGCCGATCATGAAGCGGTAGAGGAAGCTCCACGACGGCTCGCCGTGCAGCAGCAGGACGACGGGCCCATCGGACGGCCCGGCCTCCACGTAGGCCATCCGCACCGCGATCCCGTCCGCCTCGACCTCGGCGTAGGACGCGGGCCAGGGGAAGTCGGGCAGGTCGGCGAAGCGGTCTTCGGGCGTGCGCAGGATCTCCATGCCCGCGAGCGTATCGCTAGTGACAGGGTGTCATCAAGCGGGTTCGCTCCTACACCGCCCGGCCCACCCCCTTGAAGAACGTGTAGCTGAACACCCCGTCCGGCTCGGCGGTCCGGTGCAGGTCGCGGATGCCGGCATCGAAGTCGGCGGACGCGATGAGACCCGCGGCAATCGCAGGCTCCCGGACTCCTTCGATCATCGCCGTGAACGTGCGCCGCGTGAACCCGTCGGCGAGCGCGGGGCGGCTGCCGTCCACGTAGACCACGCGCGGGTCGACCCTCACGTCCGCAAGGCCCGCCGCGGCCAGCAGCGGGTACACCTCACGGCCGATCAGCGCGTTGCCCCCGGCCTGCGCCTGCAGCGTCACCTGGCAGGCGATCGCGGCATCGGCGGCGTCGCTGGCGGGGTGGAAGGAGGCGGAGCCGTGGTCGCCCTCGATCACCGTGATCGTCCCGCCGGGCCGCAGCAGGCGGCTCAGGATCTGCAGCGCGGCGACGGGGCGGGCGAGGTGCTCGAGGACGAAGCAGACGAAGACGTGGTCGAACGACGCCGGCGCGAACGGCAGGTCGAAGATGTTCCCCTGCTGGAAGGTGACGTTCGTGACGCCGGCGGCCGCGGCCCGCCGGCTCGCCTCGGCCACCGACTCGGGGGCGATGTCGACGGACGTGAACCGCGCGCCGGGACTGCGTTGCGCGAGCGGGACCGACTGCGCGCCGACGCCGCAGCCGGCCTCCAGCACGGCGGCGCCATCCGGATACGTGGTGTCGTGGTGCAGGAGGTCGACCAGCGTCCCGGCCTGGTCGTGGAGGCGCGTGCTCTCGCGCTCCTGGTAGCCGTGGACGTACGCGTCGTTCATCCGCCCATTCTGCGCGACCGGGAACACCCGCGCGCGAACCGCGTGCCTCAGCGCGAGCGCGCGCTCTTCTTGCCGGCGATGGCGCGGGTCAGCTGGTCCTTGTTCATCGACGACCGGCCCTCGATGCCCATGTCCTTCGCCTCGTTGTACAACTGGTCGCGCGTGCGGCCCTTCGGCTTGGCCGTCCCGGACCGCTCACCGCCGCGCTGCCCGGACGACTTGGGGTCCTCGGTGGAGGAGCGGGACGCCGTCTGCGACTCCCCGTGGCGGGCCTTCTCCTTGTTGACCGTGCGAGCGGCGACCTCCTCGGCCTTGCTCTCGGACGCGCCCTGCTCGAGCTGGCTGTCCTTGATGTGCTCGTACTGGCGGGCGCGCTTGGTGCCCTTCTTCACGCCGGCGGGTGGCATTGGCTGACCTCCTCAGGGTGGACGACGCTCTGCCGCCGGGCGTACCCGGGGGACCCGCGCGGGCAAACGGCCGTCTCAGCGGTGCAGGCTCGCGCGGCGGCGCAGCGGCAGGACGCACCACACCAGGAGGTACAGCGCGACGCAGACCCCGGGGACGACCGCCGCGACCGCACCCGGGTACATGACCGTCGCGATCAGCGCGATCACGCCGCAGATCGACACACCCACGAACGTGAGGCCGACGATCGTCAGCCGGTGGGACACCATGACGACGTACGCCTTGTCGTCCTGGCCGAAGAGCGCGCGGTGCCAAGCGCCCGGCGCGAGCAGGAAGAGGACGGCGACGCCGGCCGCGAGCAACGTGCTGAAGAACAGCAGCCGCTGCCCGTCGTCGAGGGTCGTGAAGCGGTTCGTGAACGGGACGCCCAGCAGGAACGCGAACAGCACCTGCACGCCGGTCTGCATCACGCGCAGCTCCTGCAGCAGGTTGTCGAACTGACGGTCGAGGCGCTCGAGCTGCGACTCGTCGCGCCCATCGCGTGCCGGGGAACCCGTACCCCGGTCGCTCGCGGCGGCGCTGTCCGTCGCGGCCCCGCCGCCGCGCCCGGTCACGACTCTGTGCGCTCCACGCGCCGCACCTCGACCGGGACGTTGAGCCGCTTGCGGGCGTCGTCGAGCTCGTCCTCGCGGTACGCCCGCTCGTCGTCCTCGTGGGCCAGCAGGAGGACCTTGTCGGCCGGGAACACCGCGAGGGCGTCCTCCGCAGCCTGCAGCGGCTCCGCCTCGCCGACGTCGCCGCGGGCGCTCACGCCACCGTCCTGGAGCTTCGCGACGGTCTCCTCCTGTGCGGTCTTCGCCTTCGCGATGGCGTCGTCGACGTCGCTGACCCAGAAGCGGAGGGGGGAGTCCTCGAGGGCCGGGGCGACAACGTAGACCTCGCTGTCCTCCCCGGCGTCCGCGATGACCTCGCGGATCGTCGCGGCGGTCGGGATCTCGGCGGCGATCAATAGCAGCTTCATCCTGTTTCGCGTGCCCTGTCACGGCCCTGACCAAACGTGTTGCCCGGCGAGCCGCCGGGTACGCGCGGCCGCATGTCACCCCGTGAGTCCGACACCACCGCCACCGGCCCGCTGACCGGCCGCCGCGTCGCGGTCATCGCCACCGACGGCGTCGAGCAGGTCGAGCTGACCGGCCCGCTCGGTGCGCTCGTCGATGCCGGCGCCCGCGTCGACCTGCTGGCGCTCGAGAGCGGCGAGATCCAGGCCTTCGACCACCTCGACCCAGGCGACACCTTCACCGTCGACGCAACCGTCGCCGGGTCCGACGTCACCGACTACGACGCGATCGTCCTGCCCGGCGGCGTCGCGAATCCCGACGCGCTGCGGATGGACGAGGACGTCGTCGCGTTCGTCCGCGCCCACGCCGAGCGGGGCGGCCCGATCGCCGCCATCTGCCACGCGCCGTGGCTGCTGGTCGAGGCCGGCCTGGCGCGCGGCCGGACGCTGACGTCCTGGCCGTCGCTGCGCACCGACCTGGCCAACGCGGGCGCGACGTGGGTGGACGAGGAGACCGTCGTGGACCGTGGCGTGCTCACGAGCCGCAACCCCGACGACGTTCCCGCCTTCGGCCGCGAGGCCGTCAAGCTGTTCGCCGCCGGCGACACCCACGATCACCGCCTCAAGGAGAACGTGGGCGCGATCGACTGATCGCCCGGCGACGGTCCAGGCGCGGACCGCTCAGAAGCCGTACGACTTCCCGATGACGTCGAGCATGATCTCGTCCGCCCCGGCGCCGATGCGGTAGAGGCGCACGTCGCGGTAGACCCGCGAGATGTCGTACTCCTTCATGTAGCCGGCCCCGCCGTGGATCTGGACGCACTGGTCGGCGACGCGGTCGGCGACCTGCGTCGCGAACAGCTTGCACATCGAGATCTTGCGCACGTCGTACTCGCCACTCGCGTAGGACGCAGCCGTCGCGTAGACCAGTTCGCGGGCCGCCTCGAGCTCGGTCGCCATCTGCGCGAACTTGTGCCGGATGGCCTGGTGCTGCCCGAGGGCGCGGCCGAACGTCTTGCGCTCGGTCGCGTACTCGACGGTCTTGTCGAAGCCGTACTGCGCGTAGGCGGTGACGCCGGCGGCGGCGATCGTGCGCTCGGCCTGGAGCTCCCACATGATCTGCTGGAAGCCCTTGCCGACGGTGCCGAGGACGGCGGAATCGGGGACGCGGACGTCCTGGAAGGCGAGCAGCGCGGTGTCGCTCGCGTGCATGCCCATCTTCTCGAGCTTCTGCTCGACCAGGACGCCGGGCGCGTCCATCGGGACGAGGAAGATCGTGAAGCCGCCGTAGCCGGCGTCGGGGTCGGTCTTCGTCACGAGCATGCACATCGATGCCCGCGTGCCGTTCGTGATGTAGGTCTTGGAGCCGTTGATGACCCACTCGCCCGCGGCGTCGTCGCGGACTGCACGCGTCTTGATCGCGGCGACGTCGCTGCCGGCGTCCGGTTCGGTGATGCCGAGGCAGAAGATCTCGTCGCCTGCCACGCCGGCCGGGATGTACTGCTGCTTCTGCTCCTCTGTGCCGAACTCGAGCAGCGGCGGCATGACCATGTCGGTGTGGACGCTCAGGCCCATCAGGAAGCCGCCGGAGCCCGCCCGCGCGATCTCTTCCGCGAGGACGATGTTCGTGAAGTAGTCGCCACCCTGTCCGCCGTACTCCTCCGGGATGCTGAGGCCCAGGAAGCCGAGGTCGCCCATCCGCTTGACGATGCTGTCGGGGAACGTGGTGTCGTCCCACTCCTGCACGTGCGGGACGATCTCCTTGTCCACGAAGCTGCGGATCGACTCGCGCAGCGCCTCGTGGTCCTCGCTGAAGATGCTGCGGCTGGGGGCTGCGGCGGACGGATGCTCGGTCGTGGCCATGCGGATCGTCTCCATTAAACGGACAGTGTGTACAGGCGGGCTGTCCGCGATGGTAGCAGGGGCCGGCGGGCCCCGGGACGGTCAGCCGATCGCGCCCGCGTCCCGCAGGCGCGCCTGGGCGTCGTCGTCGACGCCCCAGGCCGACAGGACCGCGCCGGACTCCGTGATGCGCGAGCGCGCGGCGCCGGGGGTGCGGCTGAACCGCGGTGCGGCCTGCGCCTGGACGACGCCGTCCAGCTCGACGAACGATCCGCGGGCGGCCATGTGCGGGTGCGACGCGGCCTCGGCGAGCGTGAGAACGGCGGTGGCGCAGGTCTCCTCGTGCTCGAGGATGTCGGCCCACTCCTGACGGGTCTTGGTGGCGAAGACCTCGGCGAAGCGGAGCTTGAACTCGGGCCAGCGGGCGGTCTCGAACTGGGGGACCTCCTCGTGCGTCAGGCCCATGAGCTCGATCAGCTTCGCGTAGAACTGCGGCTCGATCGCACCGCAGGCGATGTAGCCGCCGTCCGACGTCGCGTACGTCTCGTAGAAGTGCGCGCCGGAGTCGAGCAGGTTGGTGCCGGGCTTGTCCGCGGCCCACGCGCCGGATGCGCTCAGGCCGAGCATCAGCGACGTGAGCACCGCGGTGCCGTCGACCATCGCCGCGTCCACGACCTGTCCCTGACCCGAGGTGCGGGCTTCGATGATCCCGCAGAGGACGCCGAAGGCGAGGAACATCGCGCCGCCGCCGTAGTCGCCGACGAGGTTCATCGGGGCCAGCGGCGCCTCGCCGGTCCGCCGCATCGCGCCGAGCGCGCCCGCGACGGAGATGTAGTTGATGTCGTGGCCGGCGACGGGCGCCATGGGGCCGTCCTGGCCCCAGCCGGTCATGCGGCCGAAGACGAGCCGCGGGTTGCGCTCGAGGGCGACGTCCGGGCCCAGGCCGAGCCGCTCCATCACGCCCGGGCGGTAGCCCTCGATCAGCGCGTCCGCCTCGCCGATCAGGTCCAGGACCATGGCCTTACCCTCGTCGCTGCGCAGGTTCACGGCCACGGCGGCGCGGCCGCGCTTGGTCGGGTCGAACTCCGGCGGGAAGGCCAGGCCGGTGTCGCCCAGGCGGTCCAGGCGCAGGACGTCGGCACCCATGTCCGCCAGCAGCATGCCGGCGAACGGGTTCGGCCCGATCCCGCCGACCTCCAGGATCCTGACCCCGTGCAGCGGGCCGCGGGGTGCATCGGTCTGGCTCTCAGCGCTCATGACGCGCAGTGAATCAGATTCATCTTCACTTCGGGGGAGTCGATCGACGACGTCGAGCGGCTGACCTCCGTGATCGCGTCCAGGTGCCCCGGGGCCGGTCCGAACGCGCGGCCGTCAGGACAGCAGCGCGTGCAGCTGCGACGCCGCGCCCTGCACGTCCGGGCTGCCGGTCGGCAGCGAGAACACCTTCACGCGGTCGCCGCCGTCGAAGCCGAAGCGTCCGCGCTTGTCGATCTCCACCAGCACGCCGCACTCCTGCTCGGTCGTGACGAACGTGATCTCGACCTCCTGGATGCGGCCCTGCCCGTGGAACTCGTACTCGGCGTAGACGCCGAGGTGGCCCTTCAGGTGCCCGGCCTTGGCGTTGCCCTCCTCGAGGTCGGCGGTCTTCAGCGCGAACCCGAGGTTGCGCATGGCGCCGAGGACGGCTTCCTGCGCGGGCAGCGCGGCGACGGTCACCGGGTCGAAGTCGGAGGCGTCGCGGGCCTTGGCGAGGTCGAGCCGCGTGCGCAGTCCGAGCTTGATCCCGGGGAGCGAAACGCCGCCGACCAGGTTCGGCGGGCAGTCGATCGGGACCGGGATCTGGAACGGGATCTGCAGCGTCTGGCCGGCCTGCACGACACCGGCGTCGGGCAGGTCGACCTTCCCGAACTCCTTGTTGATCTTGTACTCGCCGTTCTCGGTCTCGCGCTCGGCGACGCACTCGAACGACAGCTTCAGGCCGCGCATGTCCTGCTCGCGGTCGCCGCCGGTGATGTGGACCTGTCCGCTCAGCATCCCTCCCGGCGCGACGGTCGGCGTGCCGAGCACGGCGTCGACAGAGGCGCCGCCGGCGCCGAGTGCATCCTTCATCCGCTTGAACATCGACCCATAATGCCTGATCGCGCTGGGGCGATGTGGCACGATCACGAGCGTGAGCGAACCGCTGCGCGTGGACAAGTGGCTGTGGGCCGCCCGCTTCACCAAGACCCGGGCCCTGGCGGCCGAGGCGGTCGGCGGCGGACGCGTCACGGTCAACGGCGTGAAGGCGAAGCCGGCCAAGATGGTGAAGCCGGGCGACGAGCTCGCGCTGTCGCTCGGACCGGTCAAGGTGGAGGTGATCGTCCGGGACACCAGCGGTCGGCGCGGTCCGGCCAAGGAGGCGGTGCTGCTGTACGACGAGACGCCCGAGAGCCTCGCGCGGCGCGAGGCGTACGCCGCGCAGCGCCGGTCCGAGCCGCGGCCCGTCGTCCGCGAGGGCTCTGGCGCCCGGCCCACCAAGCGCGACCGCCGCCGCTACGAGGCCGAGCGGCAGGAGCGGCGCGGCGCCTGAGTGGCTCGCCGGGCCGCAGCCCGGTTGTAGTGTCGCCGGGGTGTCCCACCTCTCGCCGCGCCGGACCGGCCTCGCGCTCGTCCTCCTCACCCTCGCCGTCGCCCCGTCCGCAGCGTCCGCCGCCACCACCGCGCCGGCGGTGTCCCTCCGGGGCGCGACGGCCGCGGAGCCGCTGAAGGTCTGCGGCGCGTCGCGATCGGCGGCGAGCACGACGGTCGGGGCTCCGCTGAAGGCGGTCGTCCGCGCCGGGCGGACCAAGGCCATCCGCCGCACGCGCCTGGGCAGCACGCTCACGATCGACCAGTGCGTCGCGGGTGCCTGGAAGCGGCTCGGGACGACGAAGGTCGGCGCCCGCCGCACGGCGCTGGTGAAGTCGCTGAGCACCGCCGGCGCCACCGACCTGCGCCTGCGCACGAAGCTGCGCACGGGCCGGACCGGGAAGGCCGCGTACGTGCGGGTCGGCGTCGGCGAGCTCGTCGACGTCCCCGTCAGCTTCAAGGTCGTCAATCAGAACCGCACGCCGGTGCCGTGCCTGGGCGGCCCGGACGGCAAGACCTATGAGGTCCGCGGCACGTTCGTCGGGCCGCGGGCGGCGCTGGACTCCGGCGACGCCGCGACGCTCTACGTGCACGGGGTCGGCTACTCGAGCTTCTTCTTCCGCTTCGGCGAGGTGCCCGGATACGACTACGGCCGCCAGCAGGCGGAGGCGGGCCACGCGTCGATCTTCGTCACGCGGCTGGGCAACCCGTCCGACCCCGGGCTCTCCGACGGCAACGCCACCTGCGTCCCCGCACAGGCCGACATGGCCGACCAGATGATCGGCCGGATGCGGGCGGGCGACTACACGCTGGGCAGCGGCACGGGCCGCGCGTTCAAGAAGGTCGGCCTGGCCGGGCACTCGCTCGGCGGGATGATCACGCAGGTCGCGCAGTACTCGTTCAAGAGCGCGGACGCGATCGCGGTCATTAGCTACACGGACACGCCGTCGCCGCTCGCGCTCACGCAGTTCGCCGACGCCAACGCCGCGTGCTTCACGACACCGGGGAAGGCCGGTCCGGGGGACGCGGGCCCGGTGAACTACGCTGCGTTCGGCCGCACCGACGGGGACTTCGCGGGCGCGCACTTCTTCAACATCGACCCGGCGGTGGCAGCGGCGACGCTGCGGCTGCACAACCGCGACGCCTGCGGTGACCTGACGTCGGCGACCGGGGCGCTGTTGGCGAACCAGCTGCTCATTCGCTCCATCACCGCGCCCGTGCTGCTGATCGGCGGCTCCAACGACGCGCTGTTCCCGCCGCCGACGAACCTGCTGGCGGCCACGACCGGGTTCCCGTCGTCGAAGAGCGTGAAGCTCGTCGAGATCCCCGACACCGGCCACGCGATCACCCTCGGCCGCACGCACCTCGCGTTCCGCGCCGCGATGGGGGACTGGCTCACCTCGCAGGGCCTCTGACCGCCTGCGCGGTCGCATGCTTGGGTCCCCGGTCCGCATATGCGGGACGCAGGACCCAAGCTCCCGGTCGGTCAGGCGTGCTTCGTCAGAGCCAGCGCCGCGGCCGTGCGGCGCGCGGCCCGTGCCGCCGGAACCACCAGCGGCGTCCCGGTCTCCGGGTCCTCGATGACTCGGCAGCGCAGGCCGAACACCCGCTCCACGAGCTCGGCGTCGACGACCTCGCCGGGCGGGCCCTGGGCCACGACGCGGCCGTCGGCCATCGCGATCAGGTGCGTCGCGTAGCGGCACGCGTGGTTCAGGTCGTGCAGGACGGCGACCAGCGTGTGCCCGCGCTCGGCGTGCAGGTCGGCGCAGAGGTCGAGGACCTCGATCTGGTGCGCGATGTCGAGGAACGTGGTCGGCTCGTCCAGCAGCAGCAGGGGCGTCTCCTGCGCGAGGACCATCGCGAGCCAGACGCGCTGCCGCTGGCCGCCCGACAGCTCGTCGACCTCGCGGGCGCCGAGGTCGTCGACCCCGGTCGACTGCATCGCGGCAAGCACTGCGCGCTCGTCCTCCCGCGACCACTGCCGCAGCAGGCCCTGGTGCGGGTAGCGGCCGCGCGCGACGAGGTCGGCGACCGTGATCGCGTCCGGGGCGGACGACGTCTGCGGCAGCAGCCCGAGCCGGCGCGCGACCTCCTTGGACGGGATCGACGCGATCGCCTGCCCGTCGAGCAGCACGGTCCCGACGGCCGGCTTCAGCATCCGCGCGAGCGCGCGCAGGACCGTCGACTTCCCGCACGCGTTGGGCCCGACGATGACGGTGAACGACCCGTCGGGGATGACAACGTCCAGCCCCTGCGCGATCACGCGCTTGTCGTAGGCCAGGGTCAGGTCGTGTCCGCGCAGGCGCGAGTCGTCGGTCATGCGGTTCCCTTCCGCCATTCGCGGGTCAGCAGCCAGATCAGGTAGACGCCGCCGGCGGCGCCGGTCATGACGCCCACGGGCAGCTGCGTGCTGGTGAAGATCTTCTGGCTCGCGACGTCCGCCCCGAGCAGCAGCACCGCGCCCATGACGAGCGCGGCCCCGACGCCCGGTCCCGCCGCTCGTGTCAGGCGACGCGAGATCTGCGGCGCGGCCAGCGCGACGAAGACGATCGGACCCGCGGACGCGGTGGCGACGGCGCAGAGGCCGACGCCGACGACCAGGAGCGCCAGGCGCGTGCGCTCGACGTTAACGCCGAGCGCGTGGGCAGCGTCGTCCCCGAGCTCGATCATCCGCAGCGGGCCTGCGAGCAGGGCGACCAGCGGCAGCAGGACGGCCATCGCGGCGGCGACCGGGCGCACGTGCTCCCAGCCGCGGCCGTTGAGGCTGCCGGTGATCCAGATGTTCGCGACCTGGGCCTCCTCCAGCGTCGACCGCGACAGCAGGAAGTCGGTCGTCGCGACGAGCATCGCGCTGATGCCGATGCCGATCAGGATCAGCCGGTAGCCCTGGACGCCGCCGCGATAGGCCAGCCCGTAGACCAGGACCGCCGTGAGCAGCCCGCCGACGACCGAGCCGGCCGCGATGGCGAACGTCCCGCCGCCGATCACGATGATCTCGAAGACCGCCGCGGCCGATGCGCCCTGCACGAAGCCGATGATGTCCGGGCTGCCGAGCGGGTTGCGGGTCAGGCTCTGGAAGATCGCGCCGCTCGCCCCGAGCGCGGCCCCGACGAGGATCGCGGTGATGGCCCGCGGCAGGCGCAGCGTCTCGATGATGAAGCGGGTGCTCTGGTCGCCGCCGCCCAGCAGCGTGTCGATGACCTCACCCGGCGGGATCGAGAACTCGCCCGTCCCCACCGCGAGGACCAGCAGCACGAGCAGGATCGCCGTGAGGACCAGCACGACGCCGATCGACCGCGGCTCGATGCGGACCACGATGCCGCCGACGGGCAGCCGCACGGTGCGGCCGAGTCCGGGCACGGTCCCGGGCCTGTGCGCAGTGGTGCTCACAGCTGCGCGATCCGGCGACGGCGGACGATCGCGATGAACACCGGCGCACCGATGACCGCGCTGACGATCCCGACCTCGAGCTCGCCCGGCCGGGTGACGATCCGGCCGATGACGTCGGCGCCGAGCAGCAGCACCGGCGCGAGCACCGCGCAGTAGGGGAGGACCCAGCGCTGGTCGGGCCCGGTGATCGCGCGCACGACGTGGGGGACGGTCAGCCCGATGAACACGATCGGGCCTGCCGCAGCCGTCGCCGCGCCGCAGAGCAGCGTGATCGACAGCGCGCCGAGGATCCGGACGCGGTTCGGGCTCAGGCCGAGCGCGCGGCCGGTCTCGTCGCCCAGGCCGAGCGCGTTGAGGGGACGGCCGAGCGCGAAGGCCAGCAGCAGGCCCGCCACGATGAACGGGGCGATCTGCAGGTTCAACGACGAAGGGTGGCCGGCAAGCGCGCCGATCTGCCAGAAGCGGTACTGGTCGAGCGCCTCGCGGTCCAGGATCGTCAGGCCCTGGACGTACGCGTACAGGGCGAACGTGACGGCCGTCCCCGCGAGCGCGAGCCGCACCGGCGTCGCGCCGCTGCGGCCGGCGGTGCCGATGACGTAGACGACGACGGACGCCGCGGCCGCTCCCAGGAACCCGAACCAGACGTAGCCGAGCGGATCGGTGATGCCGAAGAACGCGGTCGCGGAGACGACCGCCGCGGACGCGCCGGCGTTCACGCCCAGCAGGCCGGGATCGGCGATCGGGTTGCGGGTCAGCGCCTGCATCAGGCCGCCGGCGACCCCGAGGGCCGAGCCGACGAGCAGCCCGAGGACCGTCCGCGGGATCCGCAGGTCGTGGACGATGATCGCGTTGTCGGACCCGTCCGGGTGCCACAGCAGCCGCCAGACCTCGCCGGGCGCGATGCCCCGCGAGCCGACGGCGATGCTGAGCAGCGCGGTCACCGCCAGCGCGACCACCAGCGCCAGCAGCCCGAGCATCCGGCGGGACGTCGACGTCCGCGGAAGG
Source organism: Paraconexibacter sp. AEG42_29 (assembly GCF_040581415.1). Lineage (NCBI taxonomy): Bacteria > Bacillati > Actinomycetota > Thermoleophilia > Solirubrobacterales > Paraconexibacteraceae > Paraconexibacter > Paraconexibacter sp. AEG42_29. The sequence goes on from NZ_CP114014.1 coordinate 2,174,292, forward strand.
GTGGGCGTGGGTCCCTCGGTCGGCGACGGGGCGGCTTTGCGGAGCGGGACGGCCGGCGCGGCGGGGCTCGTCACGCAGCGAGGGCCCGCCGGACGCGGGGGACGAGGCGCTCCAGCTGATAGGGCGTCGAGAGGACCGACGAGTACGACATGGCGATCGCCAGATCCGGCTCGGTGATCGTGACCAGGCGGCCGGACTTGACGTTCTTCAGCTGCGTCCAGACCCGCGTGGCCAGCAACGCCTTCGTCGGCCCCGTGTTCGAGCCGACCAGGATGATCAGGTCGGACTCGTCGAGGATGTCGAGGCGCTCCGCGCTGATCTGCGCGTAGAACTGCTCGCCGAACAGGCTGTCCACGGCGGCCGGCGGCTGCAGGCCGATGTCCTCCAGGAAGCGGCTGCGGACGTCCCCCGGCGCGAAGACGTAGACGCCGCCGGCGTCGTCGGGGTCGACGAGGATCGTCCTGGCCCGCGCGAACGCCGGGTTGTCGCGGCCGGCCTGGGTGCGCTGCGCACGCGCGGTCGCGACGAGCTTGCGAGCGGCGGCCAGCCGACCGACGGAGCGCCCGACCTGCAGCGCCATCGTGTCCCACGGGACGGTGTACGCCGCGAAGCCCTTCGGTGGCGCGATGGTCGCCGCGAGGTCGCTGAGCTTGTCGTAGTCGCTGCGCTTGAGGTCGAACTCGACGGCGGACACGAGGTCGGGCCGGGCGGCGGCGATCTGCTCGAAGCCGATCTCCTGGCTGCTGACGACCGTGGGCTCGGCGCCGCGCAGCAGCGGGCGCGACCACGGTCCCACGCCGCCGCCGTCGGCCTTCCAGGACGGCTCGATGTCCGGCACGACCAGCGGGACGATGCCCAGCGCCAGGAGCGTGTCGACGTCCCCGCCGCCGACGCTGGCCACGCGCTTCGGTGCGGCGCGGACGGTGGTCGTCCCGAACTTGTGCGGCACGCGGACCGGGAACGCGGTACCCGGCGCCGGGGTGACGGCAGCGCCGGTCCCGGGGGCGGACCCGTCGTCGCTGCCGCACGCACCGAGGGCCAGGCCAAGCCCGGCGGCGGCCCCGCCGGCGAGCAGGGTCCGGCGGGAGAAGGCGGGGTCGCGAGGTCGTCGGGTGGCCATCCGATAGGGCACCCTAACAGGACGGCGGTCCGTGTTAGGGTGCCCTACCATGCGTCGTCGAAGCCCCGTTCCCGCCCTCCGTCGTGTGGCCACCGCCACCGCCCTGAGCCTCGTGGCCGGCCTGTCGCTCGCCGCCTGCGGGGGCGATGACGACGGCGGCACGACCGCGGCGGCGACATCCTCCGGGGCGGCCACGACCGCCACCACCGCGGCGAAGGCCGCGTTCCCCGTCGAGATCGCCCATGCCCTGGGGACGACGACCATCCCGGAGGAGCCCAAGCGCGTGGTCGTCGTCGGCCTCAGCGACCAGGACGCGCTCCTCGCGCTCGGCGTGAAGCCCGTCGGCGCGATGGACTGGTTCGGCGAGGACACCTACGGCAAGTGGCCGTGGGAGGAGGCGGCGTGGGGTGGCGAGCCGGCGGCGCTGGTTTCCACCAAGAGCTACGAGATCAACTTCGAGGCCGTCGCCGCGCAGCGCCCCGACCTGATCCTGGGGCTCTACTCGAAGCTCAGCCGCAGCGACTACGACAAGCTCAGCAAGATCGCGCCGACGGTCGCGCAGGCGAAGGGCACCGCCTACACGACGCCGTGGCGGGACATGGCCCGTGTGGCCGCGAAGGCGGTCGGCCGCACCGACCAGGCCGAGAAGCTGATCAAGGAGATCGACGACCGGATGGCCGCGTTCCGCGAGAGCCATCCGAAGCTCCAGGGGCAGACCGCGCTCGTGGTCGACGCGGGCAACGGCCCGAAGTCCTACTACCCGTTCGCGTCGAAGGACCCGCGCGGCCAGCTGATCGCCGAGCTCGGGTTCAAGGGCTCGCCCGCGATCGACAAGCTCGCCGGCAAGGACGGCTTCGGCACGGAGGTCGCGCGTGAGCGGACCGACCTGCTGGACGTCGACCGGCTGTTCCTCCTGATCGACGCCGCCCCGCAGAAGCGGGTCGAGGCGGACAAGCTGTTCCAGCGCCTGGATGTGGTCAAGAGCGGCAACGTCACGAACCTGCCCTATTACAAGGGCACCCAGCTCGGCGCGGCACTGGCGTTCAGCACGCTGCTGTCGATCCCGTACGCGCTGGACGAGCTCGAGAAGGAGCTGCCGGCCGGCTGATCGACCGGCCGGCCGCGCCGGGCAGCGCACGCGCCTGCGGCCGGTTGCCACCATGGGTGCGTGTGGTTCTCGGCCGACAACCTGACGCTGACCGCGTGCCAGGCGCTGTGCGTCGCCCTGCCGGCCGCCGGCCTGCCGCGCTGGGGCGAGCGGCTGCGCGGCGGGGCGTGGGCGCTGATCCTGCCGCTTTCGATCGCGGTGGTGGTCGGGGCGATCGAGTTGGCGCCGGGGACGGCGGACATCCTCACCTGGGTCGCGCTGATCCTCGTCCCCGTCGGCTGTGCCCTGGCCCTCGGCTGGGCGGCACACCGGGCGTGGTGGCCCGCCGCGCTGCTCGCGGTCCCGCTGCTGGCGCTGGCCTGGGCGCTGCCCGACGACCGCTGGGGCCAGGCGGGGACGACGCTGCTCATCACCGGTTCAGCCGTGACCGCGGGCCGGCTCCTGGCCGGGGCGGCGCCGCTGACGCTGCTCAAGGCGGGCATCATCGCGATGGCGATCATCGACGCCGTCCTCGTGTTCTCGAACAACCTGCAGCCCGCGAACGCGGTGCTGGTGAGCGCCTCGCCCGGCGCCGGGCTGCCGCAGCTGCAGTCCGCCTCCTGGGGGCACTCGAGCCTCGGCTACGGGGACTTCTTCGCCGCTGCGGTCGTCGGCGGGATCCTGGCCGTCGAGGGCCGCCGGCAGTGGGTGGCGGCCGGTGCGGTGCTGGCGGTCACCTACGCGTGGGACCAGCTGTTCCTGATCTACGACGTGCTTCCCGCGACGGTCCCGCCGGCGATCGTCCTGGCGGTCTTCTGGGTGCGGCGCGAGCCCGTCGGGCACGGGCGGCCGACGGCGCCGGTCGGCACAAGGGTGACGCCAGCGTCACGATTTTTTCGCGCGGGGTAGGCTCCGCTGATCATGAAACTGGTCAACCGACTTGCCGATCCGGCACAGCGCGCGTCGCTCGAGGCGCGCTCCCTGCGTGCCCTCGCTCGCGCAGGAGCGCTCGGGCTCGAGAACCCGCACAAGTTCGCCCAGATCCTGAACGCGATGCGCAGCTACGGCCCGTACGGCGCGGCGCCCCGGATCGCGGCGCTGCGGCACGGCGGGCAGACCGCGATCGCCGACGAGTTCGGCCAGATCACGTTCGACGAGTTCGAGGAGCAGATCAACCGCCTGACCAGCGCGTGGATGCAGAAGGGCCTCGGCCCGGGAGCGACGATCGGCATCCTGTGCCGCAACCACCGCGCACCCCTGATCGCGTCCTTCGCCGCGTCCCGCCTCGGCGCCAACGCGGTCTGGCTCAACACCGCGTTCTCCACCCGCCAGGTGACCGAGGTCGCCGAGCGCGAGGGCGTCGACTTCCTCGTCTACGACATCGAGTTCACCGACGCCGTGGCGGGCATCTCGCCGGCGCGCGGCAAGCTCGCCTGCGCCACCGAGGACGCGGGCGACGACGAGCTGCGCAAGCTCATCGCCGGCGGCGACCCCAGGCTGACGCCGGCACCGGCGAAGCCCGGCCGCATCGTCCTGCTGACCAGCGGCACGACCGGCACCCCGAAGGGCGCGCCCCGCCCCGAGCCGAAGTCGCTCACGATCCCCGGGGCGCTCCTGGACCGCATGCCGATGAAGGCCCGCGAGGCGACGGTGATCGGGCCGCCGCTGTTCCACGGCACCGGCCTCGTCATCGCGCTGCTGGCGATCAGCCTCGGCTCGACGCTCGTGCTGCGCCGCAAGTTCGAGGCGGGTCAGTTCCTCGACGACCTCGCCACGCACAAGGCGACCGGCGCCTGCGTCGTCCCGATCATGCTCCAGCGCGTGCTGGCGCTGGGGGAGGAGGACGTCAGGCGGCGCGACCTCAGCGCCCTGCGGGTCGTCTTCTGCGCCGGCTCGCAGCTGCCGGCCGAGGTCGCCACCAAGGCCCAGGCGCTGCTCGGCCCGGTCATCTACAACCTCTACGGGTCGACCGAGGTGTCGGTCGCCACGCTGGCCACCCCCGAGGACGTCCGCGTCGCGCCGCAGTCGGTGGGCCGCCCGGCGCTGGGCGCGAAGATCCGCATCTTCGACGAGGCCGGCAAGGAGCTGCCGCAGGGCCAGACCGGGCGGATCTTCGTCGGCACCACGTCGCCGTTCGAGGGCTACACGGGCGGCGGGAAGAAGGACGTCATCGACGGCCTGATGTCGACCGGTGACGTCGGCCACTTCGATGCGAACGGCCGGTTGTTCATCGACGGGCGCGACGACGAGATGATCGTCAGCGGCGGCGAGAACGTCTTCCCGCGCGAGGTCGAGGAGCTGCTCGTCACGCACGAGGCGATCGCCGATGCGGCCGCCATCGGCGTCGACGACGAGGACTTCGGCAAGCGCCTGCGCGCGTTCGTCGTCCTCAAGCCCGGGCAGGACGTCAGCGAGGAGGCCGTGCAGGCGTTCGTCAAGGACAACCTCGCGCGCTACAAGTCGCCGCGTGAGGTCCTGTTCCTCGACGACCTCCCGCGGAACCCGACCGGCAAGATCCTCAAGCGGGAGCTGGCCGAGCTCGAGGTCCCGTCGTCGACCTGAGCGCTCCCCGGGCCGCCGACGCCCGGCTGCTGGCGGACCGGCAGACGGCGGCGATCGTCGCCGTCGTCGGCTGGGTCTTCATCGTCGCGTCGATCCCGAAGTTCGCGTTCTACGGCTGGGAGCTCGACAACTTCGAGCGCTTCGGCCTGCCCGCCGCGCCGGTCTGGGTGATCGCGGCCGGGGTCCTCGAGCTGGCCGGCGGCGTCCTGCTGCTGCGCGGCCGCCTGGTCGTGCCCGCAGCGCTCGTGCTGAGCATCGTGATGGTGGTCGCGATCGCCGTCTCCGGGGTCAAGGAGGGGGACGTGATCCCGTCGCTGACCGTCGCGCCGGCGTTGCTCGCCGCGCTCGTCGTGCTGCTGATCAGAGCCCGACGGGGTGCCTGACGACGTAGCCCGCGGTGGACGCCGGAGCGTTGCTCCAGCGTGAGCCGCCGCCGTCGAGGGCGGACGTGTCGAAGCGGCGGCCGTCGATCGTCATGAACGCGTGCTCGCTGTTGGCGTAGATTGTCACGTGCTCGCCGGGGCCGGGATCGCCGTACGCGGCGAGCGCGCCCGACGTCAGCGGCCGCTCGAGCAGGCCGGCGGCGCGCAGGACGTAGGACACCGAGCCCGAGCAGTCGTACGCGGCGGCGTCGAACGACCCGTGCCCGCCGCCGAGGACGTACGGGAGCGTCGCGATGCGGTCCCCGGCGGCGCGCATCAGCGGGAGTACGGCGCGGATCGGCAGCCGGCTGAGGCGGCGAGCGGCGTCCCACCGGGCCTGCTTGACCTCGACGCGCCAGCGGATGGGGCGGCGGTAGGCGTCGAGCTCGGCCGCCTGGACGCTGGCGAGGGTGGCGGCGGGCGTGCTCCTGAGGAGTCCGACCGTGGCGGCGGACAGCGGCGCGTCGAGGGGGGCGGGGCCGGTCCCTGCCGGGAAGGCGGGTCCGTCCAGCAGCGGTGCCAGCGCGGTCGCCGCGGTGATCGGGAGCGCGAGGGTCGCCAGCACGAGCGACGCGGCCGCGCCCTGTGCGCGCGTGATCGCGATCGTCAAGACGCACGTCCCCCGAGACCCATGCCGGGTGGTTTCGCCACCGCCGGTCGATCTACTTTCGACGCAACCGTCCTTGCACGCCAGGTCTGTCGCCCTGGTTCCGCGCCCGCTCAAGGGCTCGCAGTGGCTGCCGACCACGGGAGGGACCCGCCCGTGCGCACCCCCGTCCTCGATCCCACCCAGGCGCCCGAGCCGCTCAGCGGCCATCCGATCGACCTCGTCGTCGCCGGGGGCTGGCGGCTGCCGGTCCGCGTCCCGGCCGCGACGCTGCCGGGGGACGTCATGCTCCGCCCGCTGAACGACGAGGCGGTGATGCCCGGCGGCGTGACCAGCTGCCCGGCCGCGCTCGAGTGGCGCAGCGCCCGCGGGCTCGTCCGCCGCACCGGCGAGCTGCAGGTCCGGTCCGGCCGTCTCGTGCTCGTGCAGGCGGACGAGGCCGTGATCATGCAGCGACGCAACTTCGCGCGGGTCCGCTGCGCGGTCCGGGTCGCGGTCGTGAGCGAGGTGGCCGGCGAGGAGCTCATCACCCGCACCGTCGACCTCAGCGTCGGCGGCATGCTGGTGGAGCACGCCGCGCTGCTGGACCTCCAGGAGCGCGTGCGGTTCTCGATCCTGCTGCCGGACCACGGCGAGCTGCAGGGCGAGGGGGAGATCGTCCGCGCAACGCCGTTCGGCCATCGCGCCGTCCAGTTCGATCCGATGCCGCGCGGCGACGAGCAGCGCCTCGCGCGTTACGTGATGGCCCAGGAGCGCGAAGGACGCTCCGCGGCCGCGTACGCCTGAGCCGGCTGCTAGGCCCCCAGCGCCTCGAGCGCCGACCGCACGTCCGGCAGGGGGGTGACCTTGCCCTTGTGGTCCAGCAGCAGGAAACGGTCGAGCCGGCGCAGGAACGCCCGGTCGTGGGACACCGCCACGACCGTCCCGGTGAAGCCGTCGAGCGCCTGCTCGAGCGCCTCGCAGGACTCGACGTCGAGGTTGTCCGTCGGCTCGTCCAGGAGCAGCAGATTGTGCCCCTCGAGCTCGAGGCAGAGGATCTCCAGGCGCGCCCGCTGGCCGCCGGAGAGCGTCTCGACGCGGCGGTTCGACGCGTCCTGCAGGCCGTAACGGGCCAGGCCGCGCATCGCCAGCTCGTACGCACCGGTGCGCTCCTCGACGATGTCCGACAGCGTGCGGCCCGCGAAGTCGTCGCGCCGGTTCAGCTGCGTGAACAGCCCGGGGGAGACACGATTCCCGAGCATCACGCGGCCCGCGGCCGGCTCGTCGGCGCCGCTCAGCAGCCCCATGACGTGCGTCTTCCCGGAGCCGTTCGGGCCGATCAGCCCAACGCGCTCGCCGAAGTGGATCTCGTCGCTGAACGGCCGGACGAGGCCATCGATCTCGACCTTGTCGAGGGTGACGACCTTGCGGGCCGAGTCGCCGCCGAGCAGCCGCACGTTGATCGACTTCTCGGTGACGGGGGCGGGGGGCGGGCCCTCGGCCACGAACCGCTTGTGGCGCGTGTCGAACGCGTTGGCGCGCTTGGCCAGGTCGGGCGAGTACCGCGCCCGTTCCTTGAAGATGCGGACGAGCTCGCGCAGGCGCTTCTCCTCCTCGTTCCACTGCGCGAGGCGGTCGCCGAGCTGCTTCTGCCGCTTCGCGCGTGCCTCGGCGTACGTCGCGTACGAGCCGTCGTGGACCCAGGCGCCCCCCGCCTCGAGCGTGACGATCGTGTCGGTCGCGGCGGCGAGCAGCTCGCGGTCGTGGCTGATGAGCAGGATTGTCTTCTTCGTCGCGCGCAGCGCACCCTCGAGCCACTTCTTCGCCGGGATGTCGAGGAAGTTGTCCGGCTCGTCGAGCAGCAGGACGGGGGCGTCGGACGTCAGCAGCAGCTCGAGCACGAGGCGCTTGCGCTCGCCGCCCGACAGCGTCGTCGACGGCCGGTCCCCGACCTCGGTCAGCCCGGCGCGCGCGATCCGCCGGCAGACGGTGTCCCACTGGCCCTCGAGCTCGTAGCCGCCGACGTCGCTCCACTCCCCGATGAGCTCGCCCAGCCGGACGCCGGCGTCGGCGTCGCCGGCGGCGAGGTCGCGCTCACAGGCCAGGAGCGCGAGCCCGATGTCGCGGGTCCGCGGCGGTGCGCCCATGAGCAGCAGCTCGCGGACCGTCCCCTCGCCCGTCCCGACGTCCTGGGGCATCGCCAGGACCCGTCCGCCCATCGAGGCGTCTCCCGTCCCCGCCTTCAGCTCACCCGACAGGATTCCCAGCAGCGTCGACTTCCCGACGCCGTTCACCCCGACCAGGCCGGCGTGCTTGCCCGGCGCGAGCTTGAACGTCACGTCGTAGAAGAGCGTGTCACCGCCCGGGTGGGCGTAGCTGAGGTCGGTGACGTGGAGGTGGGCCATGTAGTGGTATTGTCCTGCACCTCGCCGGTCCCAGCGGATGTGGTGAAATTGGTATACACGCAGCGTTCAGGTCGCTGTGGGGGCAACCCCGTGGAGGTTCGAGTCCTCTCATCCGCACTGAAGTCCCGAAGGCCCCGCTCGCGGGGCCTTTTCGCGTCTTCAGGGGTCTGGACGCGTTCCTGCCGCGCGTGAGCGTTCGCCCGCCCGCAGGCGCCGCGAGCTAAGGTTTCCCCAGAAGTTGACGCGCGTCAAGTACGGTCGGGTGATGGCGACGACACCCACGGTAGCGATCATCGGAGCCGGGATCAGCGGGCTGACCTCCGGCAAGATGCTGACGGACTACGGCATCGACTACACGTGCTTCGAGAGCGGCGACCGCATCGGCGGCAACTGGGCCTTCGCGAATCCGAACGGGCACTCGAGTGCCTACCGCTCGCTGCACATCGACACCTCGAAGGACCTGCTGTCGTTCGAGGACTTCCCGATGCCGGACGACTATCCGGACTTCCCGCACCACAGCGAGATCAAGCGCTACCTGGACAGCTACGCGGACACGTTCGGCCTGCACGAGCGGATCCGCTTCGAGACCCCGGTCCAGCGGGCCGAGCGGCTGGACGGCGGCGGCTGGCGCCTGCGGACCGCCGAGGGCGAGCACCATGCGGACGTCCTCGTCGTCGCCAACGGCCACCACTGGGACCCACGCTCCCCCGAGTTCCTGGGGACCTTCGGCGGCGACGTGATCCACTCGCATCACTACATCTCGCCGACCGAGCCCCTGGACCTGAAGGGCAAGCGGGTCCTCGTCGTCGGGATCGGCAACTCCGCGGCGGACATCATCAGCGAGCTGTCCCAGCGCAGCCACGGCAACGAGGTGACCGTGTCCACGCGGTCCGGCGCCTGGATCATGCCGAAGTACATCTTCGGCAAGCCGGTCGACCGGCTCGCCCGCACGCTGCCCTACATCCCGCCGGCCTGGCAGCGCCGGATGGTGCGCCACGTCCCGCGGCTGATCTCCGGCAAGCCCGAGGACTACGGCCTGCCGCGCCCGCAGCACAACTTCCTGGAGGCCCATCCGACGGTCTCCAGCGAGCTGCTGCTGCGCCTCGGGTCGGGCGACGCGACTGTCAAGCCCGATGTCGAGCGGCTGGACGGGGACACGGTGCACTTCGTCGATGGGACGTCCCGCGACTTCGATGCGATCGTGTACGCCACGGGCTACAACATCAGCTTCCCGTTCTTCGACCCGGATTTCCTGAGCGCGCCGGACAACGCGCTGCCGCTGTACAAGCGGATGCTGAAGCCGGGGATCGACGACCTCGTGTTCGTCGGGCTCGCGCAGGCGCTGCCGACGCTGTTCCCGTTCGTCGAGAACCAGACGCGGCTGCTGGCGGCGTACGTGGCCGGGCACTACCGGCCGCCGGCACAGGCCGAGATGGAGGCGACGATCGTCGCCGACCAACGTCGCTACGCCGGGCACTACGCCGATCGCCCCCGTCACACGCAGCAGGTCGACTACTTCCTCTACGTGGACGAGATGAACAAGCGTGAGCTGCCAGCCGGCCGGCGGCGGGTCGACGAGCAGGGGCCGGTGCCGCTCGCCGGTCGGGCGGCGGCGGCCGCGGGAGTGTCCGCGTGAGCGCTCAGCCGACCACCGTCCGTGGACAGGAACGCCGCGGCGCGATCCTCGAGGCGCTCGAGCGCCTGCTGCGCGATCGGCCGCTGGCGTCGATCGACGTGGCGCAGCTCAGTGCCGAGGCGGGCATGACGCGGTCCGGGTTCTACTTCTACTTCCCCACGAAGGAGGCCGCGATCGAGGTGCTCCTCGGGGACCTGTACGAGGAGATGGTCGGCTTCGCGGCCCCGTTCTTCGACGGGGACGCACCGCCGAGCGTCGAGCTCCACGAGGCGCTCGGGCACGTCGCCGCGCTGTGGGCCACACACGAGCACCTGCTCGGCGCGATGGTCACCGCCGCGAGCACCGACCCCCGGGCGGGCGCCACCTGGGACGCCTGGACCGCGGCCTGGGTCGAGCGTGTCGCGACCACGATCGCCGCCGAGCGCCGCCGCGGCGTCGCGCCGGACGGCCCCGATCCGCAGGAGCTCGCGCAGGTCCTGATCGGGATGAACATCCACGCGTTCCAGCAGCCGGGTCCGGCGCCGCTGGACGCCCTCACCGCGGTCTGGAGCAACGCGATCTACGGGGTGCGGCCATGAGGCGCGACATCAGCGTCGGGAGCGGCGGCGAGCAGCTCGCCGTGTGGCACTACCCGGGGGCCGGCGACGCGCTGGCCGGTCCGGGCGGGCGGCCGTGCATCGCGATGGCCCACGGGTTCGGGGCCACGCGCGACAGCGGCCTCGAGGCGTTCGCCGAGGCCCACGTCGAGGCCGGCGCCGATGTCCTGCTCTTCGACTACCGCCATTTCGGGGCCAGCAGCGGCGAGCCCCGTCAGCTGATCTCGCCCGCGGCGCAGCGCGCCGACTACCACGCTGTCATCGCGCACGCGCGGTCACTGGATGGCGTGGACCCGGACCGGATCGTCGCGTGGGGCGTCTCGCTGGCCGGGGGGCATGTCCTGCAGGTCGGCGCCGAGGACCCGCGCCTGGCCGCAGTGGTCGCCCTGACCCCGGCGCCCGACGGCCTGGCGGCGATGCGGGTGGCGATCGCGCGGGACGGCATGGTGGCCGCGCTGCGGCTGACCGGGGCCGGGCTGGCCGACCTCGGTGCGTCGCTGCGCGGCCGCGCACCGGTCACCGTGCCGACGGCGGGCCCGCCGGGCTCGACGGCCGTCCTGACGGCGCCCGGTGCCGAGGAGCGCTGGCGCGCGGTCGTCGGCCCGACGTGGGAGAACAACGTCTGCGCGCGCGTGCTGCTGCAGTTCGGTGGCTACCGGCCGGGTCGCCACGCCGCGAAGCTCACGATGCCGTTGCTGGTGCAGATCGCCGACCTCGATCAGACCGCGCCGCCCGCCGCCGCGATGGTCGCTGCGCGCCGGGGCCGGGCCGAGGTGCGCCACCTGCCCGCGGACCACTTCGACGTCTATCCGGGCGGCCCGCACCACGAGGCCGCGGTCCGGCAGCAGGTCGACTTCCTGCGGCGCCACCTCGGGGCACCGGTTGCCGCGGCGTCGTCCGCGTAAGCAGGGGCGACGCGGCAGGTGAGCCCGGCGTGTGGTCAGAAGCTCCCTTAGCGAGCACTTCTGACCACACGCCGCCCAGCGGGCGGGCTTTGCTACTCTTCCGGCCCCGCGCCGCTATCGTCTAGGGGACTAGGACGCCGCCCTCTCACGGCGGAAACCGGAGTTCGAATCTCCGTAGCGGTACCTACGAAAGGCCTGCAAATGCGGGCCTTTTGTGCGTCTGGGGCCGGATCGAGCCAGTGTCGGACCGATGTCCGCCGCGTCAGCAACGACACGGTCACACGTAGACGCCTTGGCGCGCCGCCCCTACAGTGCGACCCACGCGCTGCCCTGGCAGGGGGCGGCAACGGCGGGCGTCGGGCGCCCAGGGAGAGGGTCACATGGGGTTTGCAAGCAGGCGTGTCGTTGCACGTGGGGTCTCGGCCGTGGCGGTTCTCGGGTCAATGGCCCTCGCGGCGCCAGCAGGGGCGGCAACGCTCTCGGTAACGACCGGCGGTTTGGACTCGCCGACGTGCGGCCCGAGCGGGTCGCCGTGCGCGACGGTGCAGCGAGCAGTGACGAACGCGATGTCAGGCGACTCGATCGCGATCGGTCCGGGCACGTTCTCCGGCAACGTCACTGTCGGCCCTAAGAGCCTCAACATCGGTGGGGCCGGGATCGGGCTCACGGTGTTGGACGGGCTGGACTCCACCACCGCCACCGGGACCGCCGCAGTCCTCTACTCCGGGAGGCCGACCACCGACCCCGGACCGAACGCCTGGACTCAGCAACTGCACGACCTGACGATCACGCGCGTCGCTCGCGCGACTCCGACCGCCCGTCGGCTGGCGGTCGTCGCCAAGCCGTCCATCGTCGGCCCGGGCAACGCAATCAACCTCACCGTCGAAGACGTTGCGATCATCGGCTCCGGTTCCGGCGAGACCGGGATCATCAGCGACAGCAACTTCGGCACGGCGGCCATCCGTCGCGTGCGCGCCACGAACTTCGGCGGCAACGCGATCCTGCTCGAGCAGCACATAGGTGCTGCGACCATCTCGGGAAATCGGGTCGAGACGGTCGTCGGTGACCGCGCGATCTTCGCGTGGGCGCACGCGCCGCTCTCGTCCGCTAGTCCGGCGTCGCTCGGCACCGTCACCGGCAGGCTCGTGATCAGCGACAACACCGTCAACGGCACAACCGGCATCTCCGTTCAGAACGGCAGCGCGACGTTGGCCGGCGGCGGCTTCACGGGCGGCGTGGACATCACCGGGAACCGCGTCACGGGTACCGGGACAGCGATCGCCGCGGCGAACGTCGTACCCGCCGCGGCGGGTACGACCCCGGACATCGTCGCCCTCAGAATCACCGAGAACGCCGTCATGGGGTCGGGCGCGGGCACCGGCGTCGCCCTCAGCGGTGCGATCACGGCGCCGCTCGTCGATCGGAACGCCATCACAGGGCGCGCACTCGGCGTCAGCGCTGCGCCGGCCGCTGCGACCGGCCTGAGTCCGAGCGGGACGACCGTGTCGTTCAATCGCATCATCGGGCCCGGCGGCGTGAGCAACACCGGTAACGCGGTCGACGCGCGCATGAACTGGTGGGGGTGCAACGCGGGACCGAACACGACGGGTTGCGGCACCGTCACAGGCAACACGATCTTCGATCCGTGGCTCCTGCTCGAGCTGCGGGCTCCCGCCCAAGCCACTGCCGGCCAGCCGGTCGGCGTACAGGCGGTGCTGACGCGAACCTCTGACGGCGTCGACCAGGCCGGCACCGGCCGCACCATCCCGGACGGCGCGCCCGTCGTGTTCGACGCGACCAACGGCGCGATCTCAGGTGCGGCCGCGACGCTCGTCAATGGAGTCGGCGGCGCGACCTTCACGCCGACCGCAGCCGGTCCGGCGACCGTCGGTGCCACCGTCGACGGGCAGCGTGTGGCGGCTGCGATCACGGTGCCGGCTCCGCCCGCGCCCGGCCAGCCCGGCCCACAGGGGCCGGTCGGCGGGACCGGGCCGACCGGGGGCACCGGGCCGACGGGCGGAACGGGACCGACCGGCAGCCCGGGGACGACCGGCGGCACCGGACCGACTGGTGCCACGGGCAGCACCGGCACCAATGGCACCAATGGCACGAACGGCACCAACGGCGCGGACGGCGCCAACGGCCAGGCCGGTCCCGCCGGGCCGGCCGGGCCCGCTGGGCCCGGCGCCGGTGCCCTCGTCACCGGGGCCGGCGGCACCGGTACCCCCGCCGCGGTCGCCGCCAAGCTCGTCGGCCTGCCGGCGGTCAAGGAGAACGGGAAGCGCGTGGCCGTCCGCCTGCGGTGCCCGGCGGCTGCCCGCGGGTGCACGATGCAGATCCGGCTCAACGTCGGCACGGCCTACATCGCCGAACGGCAGGTGACCATCCGCAGCGGCACGATCACACGGGTCCACCTCGACCTCACGGAGTACGCGCAGTCACGCCTGACCGCCGGGCGCACGGTCTTCGCGCGGCTCGCATTCCGTACGCGCGACGGGGCCGGCCGGCTCTCGCCGCACACGTCCCGACTGGTGACGCTCCGGGCGCCGGCCTGGCGGGCACTCGCGGCCAAGGCCAGGCGGGAGGCCGCGGCGGCGAAGCAGGCCAAGGCCGCACCCGCCGCGGCGAAGCGCGCCAGGCCCGTCGTGGCGACCGCCACGACGCCGAGCGCGCCGTAGGACGCGCCTGCCGGCGCCTCCTGAGCGCGCGGGCGGCGCTGCGAGCACGCTGCCCGCGACCTCGCCCAAGAGTCAGTCCCGCAGCGCCACGGCCCGGGTCCGCATCGACTCGACGATGCGGGGATGCAGGTTCATGAGCGCACCGAGGTCCTCGACCGAGTCGAACCCGCCGAGCTCCCCGCGCACCGACACGATCTCGGCAGCGAGCTCGTCGCTGACCCCGGGCAGGCTCGCGACGGTCCGGGCGTCGGCGTGGTTCACGTCGACCAGGTACCCGTGGCGGGAGCCGGGGAGGTCCGGTCGGCCCACGCCCAGGGCCAGTGCTCGTGCCGGATCACGGGCGGCGAAGGCCAGCATCGCGCGGCGCTCCTCGTCGACGTGCTCGGCAGCCGCGACGCGGTCGTCGTAGCCCGACTGCAGGGCCATCCGGCGCTCGAACGGACGGCGCAGCGCGAACGAGGTCGCTCCGTGGAGCATCCACGAGAGGATCAGCAGGCCGCCGCCGAAGCGGTTCGAGTCCTCGGCGCTCGAGAACGCGAACGCGAAGACGGCAAAGACGATGATCGCGATCCCGCCGGCCATCCAGCCCCGGCGCCGGGCGCGATACCCGGCGACCAGTGGGACCCAGGCACCGAAGCCGATCGGCAGCGCGACACCGAGCCACATCCACCGCGAGGAGACGTCCGCGGCATGCGGGGCGGGGACGGGATGACCGGCGGGCTCCGGATCGGGATCGTCAGGCACGGACGGGGACGCTACCCCAGCGTCCGGCCGTGCCGTGCCACCTCAGAAGAAGAAGTGGAGCACGCCCACGGTCGATGTTCACGGGCGTACTCCACATGCAATACAACGCAGCGAACGGCCAAAAGTTGGCCTAACCCGTGAGATGGCGCCTGTGAACGCACAGGAACAGAAACGGCGCCCGGACAGTCAACCGGGCGCCGCTTCCAAAACTGTCTTGCGGAGGAACCATCTGAGGGCGTCTCAAACCCTCGGTTCCAAGGTATCGGCGGACATTCAGCAGGGCTAAACGCGGACGGCTGCCCCGTCCCCTCAGGTCCCGAGCCGCACGACGTACGTCTTCGTGACCGCCTTGCCTGTCTTCGGGGTGACAACGACCCTGACCGTCACCTTCACCGCGGTCTGGCGCCTCGCGCGGGCCTTGCGCAGCACCACCGCGCCGACGGCGACGGCGACGGTCCGCTGCTTCGTGATCGCGCTCGTGGTCTTGGTCACGCGGGTCCTCGCCAGGCGGAGCCTGCGGGCGTCGAGTGCCGTCAGCAGCAGGGTCGTCTTCGCCCTGCACGGCACGGCGCTCGGGCACGCCACGCCGACGCGGACCTCACCGCGCCGCAGGCGCTGCAGGAGCTTGGTGGTGACCTTGGTCACGCCGCCGGTCGTCCCGCCGCCCGTCGTACCCCCACCTGTCGACCCGCCGCCGCCCGGCGCACCGCCACCGCCACCGCCGACCGGCGCCGCGGCCACGGTCACCGCGGCCGAACCCGAGCCCGCACCACCGCGGAAGTCCTTCACCGCGACCTTGGCGGTGAAGTTCCCGACGACCCCGTAGGCATGGTTCACCACAGGGCCCGCCGTGCTCTCGTCGACCGTCCCGTTCCCGTCGTAGTCCCAGTCGTAGCCCGTGATCGCCGAGTCCGGATCGGTGAACGACGCCGCGTTGAAGGCGACGGAGCCGCCGGGGGCCACCGTCCCGGGCGACGCCGTCAGCGTCCCGGTCGGGAGCACGTTCGGCGGACCGCCGAACACGGCCAGCTCGGCCACGTCGAGGTACCCGTAGGAGTTGTCCTGGGCGGACTTCGCCGTCAGCCGGACGAACCTGACGCCCTTGCCGTCGCCCGCGGGCGGGAACGCGTTCAGCTTGTGCGCGTCAGCAGGGGAGAACGTCCCTTCGGTGACCGTGACCCAGGTGGTGCCGTCGACGGACGACTCGAGCTTGTAGTCCTTCAGCTGCGCGTCGCCGCTGCTGCCGCAGCCCTCGCTCGGGTCGATGCCGAACGACGTCACGTCGGTCGGCGCCGCGAGCTCGATCGTCGCGGTCGGGAACGGGCCGCCGGGGGCGGGCGGCTCGACCTCCCAGACCGTGCCCGTGCTCGCGTCGTTCAGCTTGGACACGCCGCAGCCGTACTCCTCGCCGAGCGGGATCGTCTCGGTCGCCTTCCCGCCGAATGCGTACGTCTTGCGGACCGTCGCGTCCTTCGTCGTGGTCTGCCCGCCGGTGATCGCCACGTCCGTGATCTGCTGGCTGAAGTAGCCCGGTCCGGGCTCGAGGACGACCTTCGGGTACACGTGCTCGGGGATGCCACCGAACGAGTAGGCCCCGCCGGTTGCAGTCGTGCCCGCCAGGGCCCCCGCGAACCCGGGCGTCGAGAGCCCGCCGATGCCGACGCGCGACCCGGCGACCCCGAGGCCGCTGTCCTGGTCGACGACCGTGCCCTTCAGCGTGCCCTTGGGAGCGCTCGCGGCCGGCGGCAGCGAGAAGTCCTCCACGGGAGCGGTGTCGGTCCCGCCGCCGACCGCTGCGAAGTAGCCCATCCCGCGCTTGGCGAAGACCTGCCACAGGAGCGCGACGTTCGCCCCGCCGTTCATCGCGGTGTCCGTCTGGATGATCGCGTTGCGCTGATCGAGCATCGTGGGCTGCGGCGGGGACAGGCGCAGGCCGCCGGTGACCAGCCGCTCCGCCGCGTCCGAGCCCGCCGTCTGGCTGCCGGTCTTCGCGACCAGCGCCTCGCGCAGATCCCACAGGGTCTGCGCCCAGATCTCGCCGTCCGCGTGCACCTCGGGACCGCCGATGACGACCGCGCCGTCGCGCAGGCCGGAGTTCACGCGGCCGAAGTCGCCGTAGGTGTAACCGCCGGGGCCGGCGCCGGGGGTCCCCGGGCAGGCGGGCGCGCCCGAGCCGACCGGGCAGTCGATCGGCTCGGAGCGGACGATGTTCGGGATCGCGTCCGAGTACGCGCCGAGGTTCAGCTGACCGGGCGTCGCGGCGTCGTCCTGCAGCAGGCCGTCGCGGACGACGAAGTCGAAGGCGTACCAGTCGCTCCAGGCCTCGCCCATCGCCCCGGACTGGGCGGCGTCGAGCGCCTGGCTGCCGTCCGCGTTCTTCACGAGACGGCTGGTCAGCCCGTGCGTGTACTCGTGGTAGACGGTCGTCGCGTCGTCCGAGTTGTTGTTGTCGCGGAAGAGCCCGCTGTAGTCGTTCTCCGGGTCCTCGTAGGGCCGCGTGTCGTACGCGTTCAGGTACATCTGCATCGTCGGCGACTGGCCGTCGGGCGGCGTGCCCATGTTGGCGTTGTTCAGGAACGCGCCGCGCTTCTCGATCGGGACGGCGGCGCCGTCGTCGCTCTCGGAGATGACGAAGTCGTCGCCCTCGAAGTTGCCGGACGCCTTGTCGAACCCGATCGGCGCCGTCGCCAGGTGATCGTGGAAGACGTTGTTGAAGTAGAACTCCTGGACGGTCGTCTGGGCGCGGTTCGTCGTCCACGAGCTCGGGACGCTCGAGTCCCAGACGCAGATGGCGAACGTCTCGCAGCGCGACCCGCCCGCGAACGCCGGGGCGCCGGTGAACGGAGTGAGCGGGTAGGTGAAGGAGCCGCCCGGGGTGCGCCGGACGAGCTCGCCCTCGGACGGGTCGTCGCTGGCGTCGACGTCGGAGTAGGCGTGGGCGTTCGGTCCCTTCAGCTGATCCGCTCCGGGGGCCAGGTAGCCGCGCGCCTCCAGGTCGACGGTCACCGGTGTGCCGCCGGGCGCCGGGGCACCGGGGTAGTTGCGGTAGACGGAGGCATCCGCCGCTGAACGCGTGAGGTCGGCCCGGTACAGGACCCGGCCCGTGGCGGCGTCGACGACGGCGTCGTACCAGGCGGTTCCCGCGGTCTTGTAGGTCGCGTGCCAGGCGAGACGGGCCGGGGCGCCCGTCCCGAGGTCGAACAGGACCAGGCGGGCCATGTCGCCGTTCGCGAAGCGGGTCGCGCGGCGGGGGCCGGTCGCCGCCGACGAGACAGCCGGGACGGACGTGGCGCCGACGCTGCCGGCGATCGCGCGCAGTGCGGCGGTGGCGCTGAGCGTGGGCGTCGTCGCGGACGCCGCCAGGTCGTGGACAGGGGAGCCGCCGAGCGTGATCAGCCGGCCGGCCCGGTCGACGGACGCCGTCAGCGCGTTGTCGAACGCGGGGATCCCGGCGACCGCCTGACGGAACGTGAGGGTCGACAGGCCGGACGGGCCGGCCACGACCTCGGGCGTCCCCAGCGCATCGACGTCGGCGCTGTCGAGCCCGAGAGCGGTCGCGTTCGAGCGCGCGTACCCGCGGGCGATCGCGGCACGGTCGGCCCCGCTGGCGCCGGTGAGCGCCGCACCCAGGCGCAGGACGGACCGGGGGGTGCCGGTGCGCGGATCGACGGCCAGGACCCCGCGGCTGCCGAGGTCCTTGCGCAGCGCGGCCCGCGCGCTCAGGGTCCGCGCCGAGCTGCTGCGCCCCGGTGCCTTGGCGGCGGACGGCGCGGTCGCCACCCCGGCCGGCCCCGCGGCCCCGCGGACGTCCAGGAACGCCTTCGGCGCACCGGCCGCCGCTGTCCGCGGTTTCGACGCTGCGTGGACCGGGACGGCGCCGGCGCCGGTCAGGACGCACGACAGGGCGGTGGCGGCGAGCAGGCGCGGGCGCGTGCCGGCAGAGGGGCGATGGAGCACCTGGCCACCCTATGGCGGCGCCCGCGGCGTCGCAATCGCCGGTCTGGAAACCCACAACGACCAGGGGCGGAGTCAGCCGCCCGCGGCCTCAGTGGGCCATGCGGACGCGATCGTCGACCAGGCCCAGCGACGGTTCGACGATGCCGAGCCAGGGGCCGGGGGAGGAGCGGACGCCGTAGTGCGCGGCCAGCGCGCGGGCATGGTCGGCGGCGAGCTCGTTCGGCGGGCCGGCGGCGATCGGCGCGGTCCGCACGAGCGCGCGCGGAAGCGGGAGGTCGATGCCGCCGGGGTGGTGCCGGACACCGTCGGCCGGGGCCAGCACGAAGCGGTCGCTCGCCCGCAGCAGCACCAGCAGCAGCCAGGCCGGACGCTGCGTGCGTTCCTCGAACAGCACGTCGGCGACGTGCCCGAGGCGCGCGCCGATCTCGTCGTACGCACGCGCTCCGAGGAGGGACGGCAGCAGTCCGAGCGGCTCCATGAGCAGGCCTTTCGCGGTCCGCGTCCGGTCTCCTGCCCGAGGAGCGCGTCTTGAGGTCGCGCTCAGGGTCGGGACTACCCTGGATGCCCGTGCCCGTGCTTCGCAACCCCCGTTCCGCGCTCCTGGCGGCGTTCGCCTGCTTCCTCGGCCTCTGCGTCACGGGCGCCCTCGCGTACCTCGTCCCGATCGTCCAGGTCCGGGACGGCGCCACGCTGGCCGGCTTCAAGGAGCTCAACCGGCCGCGGCTGACGGAGCTGCTGGACCACGTCGCCCACCTCGCCGACCCGCGGCCCTACGCGCTGATCGGCCTGTCCCTCGCTGCGGTCGCCTTCTTCCGACGCCGGCCGCGTGTCGGCATCGCGATCATCCTGCTGCTGTTCCTCACCGGCTTCACGACCCAGTCGCTGAAGCAGGGCCTGGCGCAGCCGCGCTTCCAGGACTGGCTGGGGGATGGGCAGATCGCCGCTGCGTCGTGGCCCAGCGGCCATGCGACCGCATCGATGACCCTCGCCCTGTGCGCGATCCTGGCGGCGCCGCCGATCGCCCGGCCGACGGTCGCCGCGATCGGCGTCCTGTTCGCCGTCAGCGTCTCGTACTCGATCATGGCGCTCGCCTGGCACTTCCCCAGCGACGTCATCGGCGGCTTCTTCGTCGCATCGATGTGGACGCTGCTCGCCGTGGCGGTCCTCGCTGCGCTCCCGGAGCCGAAGGCACGCCCGGACGCGGTGACGCGACGCATGGCCGTGGTGGCGCCGAGCGTGGCCCGGGCCCAGGCGGCGTTCGGTCCGCTGGTCGTCGGGTCCGCCGTGCTCGCCGTGATGGTCTCCACGTGGCTCGCCCGGCCGGAGGCCGCATCGTCGTTCGCCCGCGAGCAGCCGTGGTTCGTCCTTGGCGCGCTGGGGATCGCGGCGCTGGCGACGACGCTCGCCGCCGGGCTCGCTCGCGCGGTCCGCGTCTAGGCTGCGTCGCCCGGCGGGTCGGTCAGCGCGAGGCGCCGGGCTGCCAGAGCGGCTCGGCCGCGCCCGACAGGTGGTTCGCCCCGCGGGCGAGGATGAACAGCAGGTCCGAGAGGCGGTTGAGGTAGCGGACCACCTCGGCGCTCCCGTCCGGGACGAGGATCGCGCGGCGCTCCGCGCGCCGGCAGACGGTCCGGCAGACGTGGAGCTGCGCCGCGGCGGCGGTTCCGCCGGGGAGGACGAACGACTTCAACGGGGCGAGGGTGTCGTTGACCTCGTCGCACCGCTCCTCGAGCCACGTCGTCTGCTCGGGCTGGGCGCGCAGGCGCTGCCGCTCGGTGGGCTCCTCGGGCTCCGGCACCGACAGGTCGGCGCCGAGGTCGAACAGGTCGTTCTGGATCCGGCCGAGCCAGGCCCGGTAGGCCTCGGGCAGCGTCGGCTCGCAGAGCAGGACGCCGATGTGGCTGTTGAGCTCGTCGATCTCACCGTAGGCCTCGATCCGCGGATGCGTCTTCGGGACCCGCGACATGTCGCCGAGGTGCGTCTCGCCGCCGTCGCCGAGCTTGGTGTAGATGCGGGTGAGGTTGACGGTCATCGGCGCCCAGTCTCCCACACGGCTCGCGGGGGACGGAACCCGGCCGGTGGGGCGCCGGACCGTCGGCTTCTGCCATCTTTCGCTTCGATGTCGCGCACGTGCAGACTCCCGCTCGCCCTGCTTGCGAGCCTCGTCGCCGGCCTGGCCGGCACCTCCGCCGCCCAGGCCGCACCGGCCCCGGCGAAGGTCCGGTTCACGGCCGAGGGCGCGGTCCGGACGCTGGTGTCGCAGCGCGAGATCACCACGACCGACGCACCCGCCCAGACCGCCGGCGCCCCCTGCCCGGGGACGAGCGCGGGCGGTGCGCTGGACGTCGCCACGTCCGGGAAGTGGACCGGCGCGGCGGATCCCGCGACCGGCGCCGCGGCCGTCACCTCGATCCTCGGGGACGTGTTCCCGAACGAGCTCGATCCGCGGAGCTTCGTCCTGATGGTCAACAGCGTCGTGGTGGCCGGCTCGCCCTGCAACCTGGAGCTCAACAGCGGCGACACCGTCCTCTATTACCTCAGCACGCTGCCGGCCGCGGCGATCGACCCGAGCTGCCGCACGAACGGCCGGGACGGGCTGTGCGGCAGCATCGACCGCACCGGCCCGCCCGCGCAGATCACCGCGATCAAGGAGCAGCAGCGGTTCGCCGCGGGGAAGGCGCCGCTGACCCTGTCCGGGACCGCGGGCGCCGACCCGAACGGCGTAGCCGACGTGCGCATCCGCCTGACGCGCGTGCGGGGCAAGAAGTGCCACTACTACTCGGGCATCGACGAGACCTTCCTGCGCTCGAAGAAGTGCGGCGCGGACGGGCAGCAGCTGTTCTCGATCGGCAGTGGCGCGACGTGGTCCTACCTGCTGCCGCGCCGTATGACGCCGGGCCGTTACACGCTCGACGTGCAGGCGGTCGACGCGCTCGGCAACGCCTCGGTCGTCGGCGCCCGGGGGCGCGACCGCATCGTGTTCTTCGTCAGATGAGCGGCCGCACGCGCCGAGGCGTCCAGGTGCCCGCGGCGGCCGGCGTCCTGCTGGCCGTCCTCGCGCTGGCCGGCTGCGGCGGCGACCAGGAGGGTGCCGGCGCGCAGCTCGTCGTCACGCAGGACTTCGGGACGCGGTCGATCGCCGACCTGCCGCAGCCGACCACCAGGCCAGGGTCGACGATCCTCGAGCTGCTGTCGGCGAATGTCCCCGGCGTGCGGACCGCCACGATCGCCGCCCAGCCGCAGCTCAGCGCCGTCGGGCCCGTCACCAACGCGACCGTCGACGGCCGGACCAAGCGCTGGACCCTGTTCGTCAACGGCGTGGGCGAGGACGCCGAGGGGCCCGGCCAGGAGCTCGACGACAACGACGTCGTCTGGTGGGACCACCACGACACCGGCGCCGCCGCGCGGGTGCCCGCGGTCGTCGGCTCGTTCCCGGCGCCGTTCCGCAACGGCGTCGAGGGCAAGCGCATGCCGCTGCGGATCGAGTGCTCGCCGGCCGACATCCCGGCCTGCCAGAAGGTGCAGGACGCGATGACCGCCGCCGGGGTGTTCGCGGCCCAGGGCGGGCTGCAGCAGTCCATCACCGACGAGACGCTGCGCATCATCGTGGGCCCCTGGGAGCGGATCCGGGACGACGACACGGCCCGCCTGCTGGAGGGCGGCCCCCGCGTCAGCGGTGTCTACGCGCGTCCCACGCCCGACGGGCGCTCGATCGCGCTGCTCGACGCGACCGGGAAGCAGACGCGCGAGCTCGGACCCGGAAGCGGGCTGATCGCGGCCACCCGGCTGCGGGACGGCCAGCCCGTCTGGTTCATCACCGGCCCCGACGTCGCCGGCGTGTCGGCCGCCGCGCAGGCGCTGGACCAGGGCAACCTGAAGGACCACTACGCCCTCGCGGTCGACGACGGCCGGGCCGTCGCCGTGCCCGAGGTGGGCGTCGCCGTTCGGCCCTGACGCGGCCTGCCACGAAAGCCGCAGGGCCGTCCGTCGAAGGGGGGACGGAACGAACAGGTCTCACCTCTGCTCCGTGGACGCCCACAATGGACAGACTGTCCGTTGTGGACAACCACTAAGGTCCCGGCCTGCCTATGAGACTTGTTGTCCGAAGGAGACTGCGCAGATGGTGATCGGTGTGCTGAAGGAGGCGGGGGCCGGGGAGACGCGCGTCGCTGCGACGCCGGCGACCGTCCAGCAGCTGCTCAAGCTCGGCTACGACGTGGTCGTGCAGGCCGGGGCCGGTGACGCATCGAGCTTCGCGGACGCCGCGTTCGAGGAGGCCGGCGCGAGCATCGGGGACCCGCTGTCCGCCGACATCGTGTTCGGCATCAACGCGCCGGCGAAGGAGCAGCTGGACGGGCTGAAGCAGGGCGCGACCCTCATCAGCCTGCTGTCCCCGCGCCTGGATCAGAGCATCGTCGACGACCTGGCCAAGCGGCCGATCACCGCGATGTCGATGGACGCCGTGCCGCGCATCTCGCGCGCACAGTCCCTCGACGTGCTCTCCTCGATGGCGAACATCGCGGGCTACCGGGCCGTCGTCGAGGCCGCCCACACGTACGGGCGCTTCTTCACCGGCCAGGTCACGGCTGCGGGCAAGGTCAACCCGGCGAACGTCCTCGTCTGCGGGGTCGGCGTCGCCGGCCTGGCCGCGATCGGTGCCGCCGGCAGCCTGGGGGCGATCGTCCGCGCCACCGATCCACGGCCCGAGGTCGCCGACCAGGTCAAGTCGCTGGGCGGCGAGTACCTCTCGGTCGAGTCCGCAGAGGCCGAGGTCAGCTCCACCGGCTACGCCAAGGAGATGTCCGACGACTACAACACGCTCGCCGCGCGCCTGTACGCCGAGCAGTGCAAGACCGTCGACATCATCATCACCACCGCGCTGATCCCCGGCCGGCCCGCGCCGACGCTGATCACGGCCGACATGGTTGCGTCCATGAAGCCCGGCAGCGTCATCGTCGACATGGCCGCGGCCAACGGCGGCAACGTCGAGGGCACGGTCAAGGGCGAGTCCGTCGTCACGGACAACGGCGTGACGATCATCGGCTACACCGACCTCGCCGGGCGCCTTCCGGCCCAGGCGTCCCAGCTGTACGGCACGAACCTCGTCAACCTGATGAAGCTCATGACGCCCGAGAAGGACGGCGTCCTGGTCCTCGACTTCGACGACGTCGTCCAGCGCGGCATGACCGTCGTCCGCGACGGTGAGCTCACCTGGCCGCCGCCGGAGGTGCAGGTCTCCGCCGCGCCCGCCGCGCCGGCAGCCGCGCCGGTCGAGAAGCCCGCCCCGCCGGAGCCGATGTCCGACGAGAAGCGCCTCGGCATCGTGCTCGGTGCGGCGCTCGTCTTCTTCCTGCTCGCGGCCAACGCGCCGGCTGCACTGATCCCGCGCCTGACCGTGTTCGCGCTGGCGATCGTCGTCGGGTACTACGTGATCGGCCACGTGCACCACGCGCTGCACACGCCGCTCATGTCGGTGACCAACGCGATCTCGGGCATCATCGTCGTCGGCGGGCTGCTGCAGATCGGGCACCACGACGGCGCGATCACCGCGGTCTCGACCGTGGCGATCCTGCTCGCGAGCATCAACATCTTCGGTGGCTTCGCGGTGACGCGCCGCATGCTCGCCATGTTCTCCAGGAGCTAGTGGCCCATGTCCGTTGAAGTGTCGGCTCAGGCCGCATACATCGTCGCGGCGCTGCTGTTCATCGCAGCGCTCGCCGGTCTCTCCAAGCACGAGACCGCCAAGGTCGGAAACCGCTTCGGCATCGCCGGCATGGCTGTGGCGCTCGCGGCCACGGTCGCGCTCGCGATCGACCGCGACATCGAGGGCATCGGCCTGGTCCTGCTCGTCGGCGCCGTGGCGATCGGCGCCGCGATCGGCCTCTGGCGCGCCCGGATCGTCGAGATGACCGGCATGCCGGAGCTCATCGCGCTCCTGCACAGCTTTGTCGGGCTGGCCGCCGTGCTCGTCGGCTGGAACGGCTTCCTGGAGGTCGAGAACAACCTCGACGGCGAGGAGGCCCTTCACCTCGAGGCGCTCGGCACGCTCGGCATCCACCACGCCGAGGTCGCCATCGGCATCTTCATCGGCGCCGTGACGTTCACCGGGTCGATCATCGCCTACCTCAAGCTGTCGGCGAAGATGGACTCCAAGCCGCTGGTGCTGCCCGGCAAGAACCTGATCAACGTGGGCTCGCTGGTCGTGTTCGCGGCGTTGACCGCGTGGTTCTGCGCCGACCCGGGGATCGTCCCGATCATCCTGGCGACCGTCCTCGCGCTCGCGCTGGGGCTGCACCTCGTCGCCTCGATCGGCGGCGGCGACATGCCGGTCGTCGTGTCGATGCTCAACAGCTACTCCGGCTGGGCGGCGGCGGCCTCGGGCTTCCTGCTCGAGAACGACGCGCTCATCATCACCGGCGCGCTGGTCGGCTCCTCGGGTGCGTACCTGAGCTACATCATGTGCAAGGCGATGAACCGGTCGTTCATCTCGGTCATCGCGGGCGGCTTCGGCATCGAGGCCCCCAGCAGCTCCGACACGGACTACGGCGAGCACCGCGAGGTCAACGCCGAGGGCGCGGCCGAGCTGCTCAAGAGCGCCAAGTCCGTGATCATCACGCCCGGCTACGGCATGGCGGTCGCGCAGGCGCAGCACGGCGTGGCCGACATGACGCGCAAGCTGCGCGACGCCGGGGTCGAGGTCCGCTTCGGCATCCACCCGGTCGCCGGGCGCCTGCCCGGCCACATGAACGTCCTGCTCGCCGAGGCGAAGGTCCCGTACGACATCGTCCTCGAGATGGACGAGATCAACGACGACTTCGCCGCGACGTCCGTCGTCCTGGTGATCGGGGCGAACGACACGGTCAACCCGGCCGCGGCGGACGACCCGACGAGCCCGATCGCCGGCATGCCCGTCCTGCACGTCTGGGAGGCCGAGAACGTGATCGTCTTCAAGCGGTCGATGGCCTCCGGCTACGCGGGTGTGCAGAACCCGCTGTTCTTCCGCGAGAACACGCAGATGCTCTTCGGGGACGCGAAGGACCGGGTCGAGGACATCCTCAAGTCGCTCTGAGCGCCGCGCCGCCCGGGCCCGCGGTCGCCCCGGCGGGCGACCGCAGGCCGGACCGTCACGGCACCATCACGTTGAACCCGGCGTCGTTCAGCACGCCGGCCTTGTCGTAGGTCTGCGATCGCGCCGGCGATCCGCCGGAATCCCGGGTGATCATGGCGCGGGCCGCCGCGCACGGCGTCCGTCAGCCCGGCAGCTCCGTCACCAGGACCGTCGCCTCGCCCGACACCGGGCCGACCGGCAGCTCCGCGCCCCCGTCCGCCGGAACCAGGAAGAACTGACCCGGCGCGAAGGTCGATGAGCCACAGTGCACGTCGCCGTCGACGACCGCGACGATCGCGCACTCACCCGGGGTCGTGACCATCGCGGGACCGGTCAGCGCGCGACGCGTCACGGTGAAGAAGGCGTTGTCGGCGATCGGGCCGTCGCCGGCGTGCAGCGGCGGCTCGACGTCGTCCCAGTCGATCGACGCCATCGACTGCGGGACGTGCAGCTCGCGCGGCTCCCCGTCCAGGCCCAGCCGATTGAAGTCGAACACGCGATAGGTCGTGTCCGAGTTCTGCTGGATCTCCATGATCAGGCAGCCGCCGCCGATGGCGTGGACGCGGCCGGACGGGATGAAGATCGCGTCGCCGCCGGTGACGTCGATGCGGTGGAGCATCGCCGAGACGTCCTCGCCGGCCTCCAGGGCGACGGTGAACGCCTCGCGCGTCACGCCCGCGCGGAGGCCGACGTACAGGTGGGCGTCCGGGGCGGCGTCGGCGAGGTACCAGAGCTCGTTCTTCGGCTCGCCCTGGAGCTCGTCGGCCAGGTGGTCCGGCGGGTGGACCTGCACCGACAGCGTCTCGCGCGCGTCGAGCAGCTTGATCAGGATGGGGAAGCGGTCGCCGAAAGCGGCTGCACGGGGCCCGAAGACCGCCTCGCGCTCGTCCGTCCAGAGCTCGTTCAGCGTGGCCCCGTCGCGCGCCCCGCCGATGACGACCGACTGCGCTTCGGGACGGTCGACGACCTCCCACGACTCGCCGATCGGCGGACCCTCCGGGAGCGGCTTGCCGTAGCGCTCCTCCAGGAGGCGGCCGCCCCAGATCCGCTCCATGAACAGCGGGGTGAACGCGACGGGCTCCGAAAACACGGCGCGAGCATACTCAGGAGAGAGTTCAGAACTGTGCTACGGTCGGCGGACCGATGAGTGTTCCGAACTCTTCTCTCGTCTCGGAGCAGGTCTTCGCGACACTGCTCGAGGCGCTGCTCGCGGGCCGCTACGCCCCCGGCGAGAAGCTGCCCCGCCAGCGCGAGCTCGCGGCGGACCTCGGCGTGACGCTGGGATCGCTCCGCGAGGCGCTCAAGCGGCTGGAGCAGATGGGCCTGGTCGAGGTCCGGCACGGGGACGCGACGCGCGTGCGGGACTGGCGCAGCAGCGGCGGCC
Source organism: Paraconexibacter sp. AEG42_29 (assembly GCF_040581415.1). Classification (NCBI taxonomy): domain Bacteria; kingdom Bacillati; phylum Actinomycetota; class Thermoleophilia; order Solirubrobacterales; family Paraconexibacteraceae; genus Paraconexibacter; species Paraconexibacter sp. AEG42_29. The sequence goes on from NZ_CP114014.1 coordinate 2,201,479, forward strand.
TCGACGTCCTGGCGCATCTGCTGTTCCGCGGGGGGACGGTCGACCGCGGCGTCCTCGAGGACATCCTGGAGGCGCGGACGCTGATGCTCCGCGAACTGGCCGGCCTCGCCGCGACGCGCCGCACCGCCGACCAGGCAGCCGAGCTCGACCGCCTCGCCGCCGAGTTCGCGACCCACCCGGACGACGCCGCCGCGGCCGCCCACGTCGACTTCGCCTTCTTCACCGCCGTCACCGCCGCCGCCGGCAACCTCGTCTTCGTCCTGATCCTCAACGCGATCCGGGACCTCTACCTGGGGCACGTCGCGCTGGTGCCGGTGACCGCCCAGCCACGTGAGCTGGCGCCGCTCTACGCGGATCTCGCGGCCGCGATCGAGCGCCGGGACGACGGCGGGGCCCGCGCGACCGCGGCCGACCTCGCCGGCCGCCAGCGGGACCTCGTCGCCGCCGCGCTCGACTCGCTCCTGGGGCCCGCCGGCGGATGAGCCCGGACGGCCGGCTCACGGTCCTGCGCCCGCGCGAGGCGTCGATCCTCGCCGCGCTCACCGACGCGTTCGTCGCGCCGGCACCCCCGTTGCCGCACGTCCGGGACACCGACACCGCCTTCGCCGCCGACGCGAACCTCCAGGCCGCGCCGCAGGCGAACCGCCTCCTGCTGCGCGCGGGACTGCTGGCGATCGAGGTCGCCCCGCTGGCGCTGGGGTTCGGCGCTCGCCTGCGGCGCCTGGATCCCGCCGCCCGCACCGCGGCCCTCGACCGCCTCGAGCGCGGGCCGGCGGCGCCGCTCCTCAAGGGCCTGCGCACGCTGGCGCACCTGTCCTACTACGGCGACCCCGCCGTCATGCGCCTGCTCGGCTACGACGCGGACGCCGTGGTCGCCCGGGCTGCGGACCTCCGCGCTCGCGAGCGCCGCTGGTAGTGGCCGTGTCGATCCCGACCCCGACCAGAACCCCGCCGCCCACACGCGACACCGGGACCCCCGCGTACACCGACGGCACCGGCACCTTCCACCCGACGACAAGGCGCCTGGTCGCCGGCCGGACGCTCGCCGGGGAGACGATCATCACGGTCGACGCCTGCGTCATCGGCTCCGGCGCCGGCGGGGCGCCGGTCGCGAAGGAGCTCGCCGAGGGCGGCATGCGCGTGGCGGTCCTGGAGGACGGCGACTGGCACGAGACGGCGTCGTTCACCGCCCGGCCGCGCGACATGACCCCGCGCCTGTACCGCGACGCCGGGCAGATCGTCACGGTCGGCACCCCGCCGATCGGGCTGCCCCTGGGTCGTGCCGTGGGCGGGACGACGCTCATCAACTCCGGAACCTGCTTCCGGACGCCGGACCACGTCCTGACGCAGTGGCAGCGCGACTTCGGGCTCGCCGAGCTCACGACCGCGAACCTGGACCCGTTCTTCCGCCGGGTCGAACGCGAGATCAACGTCAGCCGGGTCCCGGCCGGGCTCGCCGGCAGCAGCGCCCGTCTCGTCCTGGAGGGCGCCGCGCGGCTCGGGCTCTCGGGCGGGCACCTCTTCCGCAACGCCAAGGGCTGCGTCGGCAGCGGCGTGTGCGCCTTCGGATGCCCGACCGGCGCCAAGCAGCACACCGGCATCACCTACGTCCCGCGCGCCTGGGCTGCGGGCGCCACCACCTACACGGGCGTCACGGCCCAGCGCGTCGTCCATCGGGACGGCCGCGTCGCCGAGGTCGTGGCGCGGACCGCGGCCGGGGGCACCCTACGGGTGCGCTGCCGCCACGCGATCGTCGCCTGCGGGACGCTCCTCACCCCGGCGCTGCTGGCGGCGAGCGGGGTGGGGCAGGCGTCCGGAGAGCTCGGTGGCAACCTCTCGATCCACCCGGCCAGCGCCGCGCGCGCCGTCTTCGACGAGGACCTCGACCCCTGGACCGGCGTCCCGCAGTCGGCCTACGTCGACGGCCTCCAGGCCGAGGGGATCATGTTCGAGGGGATCTCGGGCCCACCCGACCAGGCCGCGGCGAGCACGCCGCGGACCGGCGCCGCCCACCGTGACCTGATGCTCCAGGCCCGCCGGACCGCGTCGTTCGGCGTGATGGTCCACGACACCGCGCGGGGCTCCGTCCGCCGGCGGGCCGGGCAGACCGTCATCCGCTACGACCTGCACCCGGACGACGCGGCCCGGTTCCAGCGGGGCATGGCCGTCCTCGCCGAGATCTTCTTCGCGGTGGGCGCCCGCGAGGTCGTCGTCCCGCTGGCCGGGGTGCCGACGCTGCGCGGGGGCGACGTCGGCCCGCTGACCACAGCCCGGATCCGGCCGCGGGACGTCAGCGCGATGGCCTTCCACCCGCTCGGGACGGCACGGGCCGGCGCCGACCCCGCGACCAGCGTCGTCGATCCGGACCTGCGGATGCACGGCATCGACGGCCTGCACGTGTGCGACGGGTCGGCCGTGCCGTCCTCGCTCGGCGTCAACCCGCAGATCACGATCATGGCGCTGGCGACGCGGCTGGCGTACCACCTGCTCGGAAAGCCCGCACCCGAGCACGAACCCGTCCCGACCGCGATCGCGTGACCACCGGATCGCGGAGCCCGTCCGCATAGACTGCCCGGGGTGATCGCCAGAGGAGACGCCATCGCCGCGCTCGCGGCCGACGAGTTCGACGTCGTCGTCGTCGGGGGCGGCATCACCGGGGCCGGATGTGCCCTGGACGCCGCCACACGCGGCTACTCCGTCGCCCTCGTCGAGAAGGCCGACTTCGCGAGCGGGACGTCGAGCCGGTCCTCCAAACTCGTCCACGGCGGGCTGCGCTACCTACAGAACTTCGACCTCGGCCTGGTCCGCGAAGCACTGCTGGAGCGCCAGCTCAACGTCAAGCTCGCGCCGCACCTCGTGAAGCCCCTGCCGCTCGTGGTCGCCGCGTTCGACGGCGCACGCCCCGACCGCCTCGTCGGCGTCGGCCTGAACCTCTACGACGTGATGTCGGTCGACAAGATCCGCGGCCGTGTCGGCCGCCGCGGCGTCATTCCGGCGGGCGCCGAGGCGGCCACCGACCTCGATGGCGACGGGCTGGCCGACTGGGCGCCGGACCGCCATCGCATCATCACGGGGGAGGAGGTCGTCGAGCGCCTGCCCGCCCTCGCCGGCCGCGCGCCCACCTCCGGGTACCTCTTCTACGACTGCCAAACCGACGACGCCCGCCTGGTCCTGACCGTCCTGCAGGAGGCCGAGCGCTTCGGAGCGGTCTGCGCCAACGGCCTCAACGTCACCGAGCTGCACGAGGAGAACGGACGGACCCGCGGCGTCCATGTCGAGGACATGGCGACCGGTGACCGCTTCACCGTCCGGGCGGCGAACGTCATCAACGCGACGGGCGTCTGGGCGGACCGCCTGCGGCCGGACGAGCTGCACGACGAGGCCGAGGTCCCCCGGATCGCTCCGTCGCGGGGCACCCACATCACCCTCCGCCACGACCAGCTGCCCCTGGTCAGCGGCGCCATCGTCCCCGCCGGCGGTGGCCGCACGATCTTCGCGCTGCCGTGGCTCGGCGGCACGCTGATCGGGACGACGGACAACGACTACGACGAGAGCGCGACGCCGGACGGGCTGAACCACATCGCGCCGGACCCGGGCGACATCGAGTACCTGCTGGACGCGACGAACGGCTACTTCGGGACGAGCCTGACGGCGACCGACCTCACCGGCGCCTACGCGGGCGTGCGGCCGCTGATCTCCACCGGGGACCCGAAGAAGTCGGTCGACATCTCGCGCAAGGCCGAGCTCTACGAGACCTCCAGCGGCATGATCACGATCACCGGCGGCAAGCTCACCACCTGGCGACGGATGGCGAAGATGACGATCGACCGCCTGGTCGAGCGCGACGCACGCGACGCCCCCTGCCGCACCCACGAAATCCCGCTGGGCCAGTCCGTCGCCGTCGAGGATCTGCCCCGCGTTGAGGGCGTTCCCGAGGGTGCCTACGAGCAGCTCGCCGGCCGTTACGGGCACTTCGCCCACGACGTCCTCGCCATCGCCGCCGAGCGCGGGGAGTTCGCGCAGGCGGTGGTCCCGGCCGTCGAAGGGCAGGTCACGCCCGTCGACATCCTGGCCGAGGTCGTGCACGCCGCACGCCACGAGCAGGCCCGCAGCGTGGGGGACGCCCTCCTGCGCCGCACCCGGCTCGGCCTGACCGCCGCCCGCGTCGTGGCCGATCCGTCGGCGGAGACCGCACGGCGGGTCGCCGCGGCGATGGCGCCGGACCTCGGCTGGGACGAGAGCCGGGTCGAGGCGGAGGCCCAGGCGTTCCTCGCCGAGGCAGCCGCCGAGGGCATCGTCACCGGATGACGCGTCCGGTCGTCGTCCTCGGCCGTCCTGCCGAGGGCATCGTCACCGCCTGACGCTGCACCGAAAACTTTTCCGCACCCCCGCGTAAGTTCCCGGGTTGCACCCGGTTGAACTCACCGACACCCCCAGGAGTCACCCGTCCCGATGCGCCTGCGCACCCTGCTCATCCCCTTCGCCACCACGGCCCTGCTCACGGGCGCCGGACCGGCCCATGCCGCCTTCTTCAAAGCGGAGGCCATCGACAGCGGGGCCGGGATCAAGTCGGTGAAGGACCTCGACGTCGCCCGCGACAGCACCGGCGCGGTCGCCTACGTCAAGACGGTCGGGCTGGTGGACCACGTCTTCGTCTCGCGCATGGTCAACGGGGTCTTCCAGAGTCCCGAGCAGGTGGACGCGGGACTCACCGCGGCGGGCTCGGTCCCCGTCGCCGCCGCGTCCGACGGCGGACGCGTGGCGGTCGCCTACATCAGCGGCGGCGCGCTCTACGCCGCGGTCCGCCCGAACGCGACCAGCGGCTTCACGGCGCCGCAGCAGCTGTCCGGCCAGGCCTCCGACCCGTCGATCGACATGTCGATCAACGGCGTCGCGTACATCTCGTTCACCGAGAACGGGTCCTCGGCCAACGTCCGGGCCGCCCGGCTCGACGCCGGTGCCAGCAGCTTCAACGTGCTGCCGGACGCGCTCGACATCAACGTGCCGGAGGACGCCGGCGTCGGCGGCGGCCGCAGCGACATCGCGGTGTCGGCGGACGGCACGGCAGTCGTGGTGTTCGGCGAGTCCGGTCGCGTCTTCGGCCGCCGGGTGTTCGAGGGCCGGATCTCGACCGCGCCGCAGGACCTGACCGTCGACGCGCTCGAGGGCCACGCGGGCAACACCGGCAGCGCGACCGACCCGCACATCGACATCGAGGACGACTCGTCGTTCGCGTGGGTCAGCTTCCGGCAGTCGTTCGACGACAACCTCCCGCACACGGTCACGCGCCGGCTGGTCGGCTCGGCCTTCGAGCCGGCAGTCCTCACCGACGGGCTCGGCTTCGGCGGGGACCAGTCCGCGACCGTCTCGATCGAGATGAACGGCCGCGGCGAGGGGCTGGCGACCACCGGCAGCGCCGCGCAGTCCGCGCAGGTCGCGGTCCTCCACGACGACAAGCTCTTCCCGGCGACGCGGATCAACCAGGCCAACAACGTGCCGCCCCGCCCGCGCGGCGACCTGGCCGAGAACAACGACGGCTACGTCGCCTGGATGCAGGGCGCCACCGCCGCCACCGCGACGGTCCAGGCGGCCTTCTACGACGTCGTGCTCGACAAGCGCACGGTCCCGGGGCCGACAGTCCAGACCGAGATCTCGAGCACGGACTTCGGGCCGGTGGACATCAGCGGCGGCCTCGACGTCGCGGTCGACCGGGTCGGCGACATGGTCGCCGTCTTCGTCCAGGGGACCGGGGACGGGCGCCGGCTAGTCTACGGCGGCTTCGACCGCCAGCCGGGCGTCTTCACGACCTCGACCACTCCGCGGTTCCGCAACATCCGCAAGCCGCAGCTGGCCTGGTCGACGTCCTTCGACCTCTGGAGCCCGCTGACCTACGAGGTCCAGGTCGACGGCGTGGTCGTCGGTCAGACGACCGGCGCCACGCGGCTGCCGCTGAAGACACCCCTGGTCGACGGCGTGCACCCGTGGAAGGTCACCGTCAGCGATCGACGCGGCCAGAAGCGCGACACCACGAACGTCGGTCAGATCCGAGTCGATACGACGCCGCCCGCCCTGTCGTTCCGTGTCGACGGCGTCCGCAGCACGGGTCGCACGCAGACCGTGCGCGTCACGACCACCGACCCGAAGGCCCCTGCCGGGACCAGTGGGTCGGGCGTGGCGCGGGTCGTCGTCGACTTCGGCGACGGAAGCCGCCGGCAGACCTCCCGCAAGGCGCAGCACGCCTACCGGAAGGGCGGCACCTACACGGTCCGCGTGAGCTCGACCGACGCGGCCGGAAACGCGACCGTCGTCCGTAAGTCCGTGACGGTGAAGACGCCCAAGAAAACGAAAAAGAAGAAGAAGTGATGTCTGGTGAGCCGCGGCGTACCATCTTCCACATGGGGACCCTCGACGAGGCAGGTCTCGCTCGCGCCGCGGCTGCTGGGGACGGACAGGCGTTCGCCCAGCTGTACGACGAGTACGAAGGCCGGATCTACAACTTCTGCCTGCGGCTCGTGGGCGCGCCGGAGGACGCCGCGGACGCCACGCAGGACGCGTTCCTCAAGGTGCTCCAGCGGCTGCCGCGGATCCCTGCGGACCGCGAGCTCAACTTCGGCGCGTACCTCTTCACCGCGGCCCGCAACGCGAGCTACGACGTGATCGGCAAGCGCAAGAAGGCAGATCCCGTCGACCTCATCCCCGAGTCCGGCGCCAAGCCGCTGGACGGCGACGAGCGCGGGGCGATGGACCTGGACCCCGAGCGGGCGGCCATGCTCGGCGCGCTGCAGCTGCAGGTCCAGGCGGCGAACGAGCGCCTGCCCGAGCGCCAGCGCGAGGTGCTCGCGCTGCGTGAGCTCGAGGAGCTCAGCTACGACGAGATCGCCGAGATCATGGACATGAACCGCAACTCGGTGGCGCAGCTGATCTCGCGTGCGCGGATCCGGCTGCGGGACGAGCTGCAGGGCAGTGCGCTCGCGTCCATCGCGATGGCGTCCCCGGACTGCGAGCGGGCGCTGCCGCTGATCTCGTTGCGACAGGACGGCCAGCTCAAGAAGGCGGACGACCACGCCTGGCTGGATGCGCACGTCGCGGGCTGCGACACCTGCAAGGTCAGCGTCGAGGCCATGCACGAGGCGGGTATGTCGTACCGCGCCTGGGCGCCGGTGCTTCCGGCGGTCTGGCTCTGGAAGGCGACCGCGGCGAAGGCCTCGGAGCTGACGGGGAGCAACTGGGAGGCGCTGATGGACCGCCACCGCGACCTGAGCTCAGGCGGGTCGGGGTCGGGGGACCCGGGTGCTGGTCCGGGGTCGTCCGGGTCGGGGGACCCGGGTAGCGGGGCATCCGGCTCCAGCGCGGGTTCCGGCTCCGGCGCGGGTTCCGGCTCCGGCGCGGGTTCTGGCTCCGGCGCGGGTTCGGGCTCCGGTGCGTCCGGACCCGGGACGTGGTCCGGAGGGACCGGCGCGGCCGCGGGCGGCGCCTCGCGGGACTCGGCCGGCGGTCACGCCGGGGCGAGCGTCGCGGCCGGCGTCGGCGCCGGGGTGGGGGCGGGGCTCGTCACGGGCGCCGCGACCGCTGCCGCCTCGCGGAGCGCCCGCGCCGACCGCGCTGCGGCCTACCGCTCAGCGCGGCGGCGGCGCATGGGTGCCGGCATCGGCACGTTCCTCGTGGCCGCGGCGGTCCTGCTGATCGTCCTCGGCGAGCAGGAGGTCCCGGTGGACCTCGAGGCCGGCACCGTGCCGTCCGCATTCATCACACCTTCGACGTCGACGACCGCCGCGACGCCGCCGACCCCGACGCCGTCGGTGCCCCCGGCAGCAACGCCCGCCACCGGTACGGCGACGGCGCGGCCCGCGATCCGCCCGGTGGTTCGCGGCCCGGTCACGCCGGCCCCGCTGCGGCGACCGGCTCCGGCGCCGGCCAGCTCGTTCGCGACCTTCAGGGCCCCGGCGCTCGTGACGCCGGCAGCGACGCCCGCGCCGCGCGCCGATCCCGCCGCGCCGGCCGCCGTGGCGACGCCGGCCGAGCCCCCGGCCGCCCCCGCCGTCGTGCGGCCCGCGCCCGCGCGCACCCCGGCGCCGACGGCGGCGGACGGCCCGATGACGGCCGGCAGGACACCCGCCGCGTCCAGTGGCAGCGCCGGTACCGAGCCCATCGGTCGCCTGCCCGTCCCTGCCGCGGCGACCCCGGCGGTCGAGGATCCGACGGGGCCGGCGACGCGCCCGTCACCCGATCCCGGCCCGGCCGGCGAGGGCTTCTGCGTCCAGAACCCGGACGCGCAGGGCTGCGCGGCCGCCGTCCCGACGCCGGATCCGCGGCCGACCCCAACCCCAACCCCGGATCCCCAGCCGGACCCGACGCCGACGCCGACGCCCGATCCGCAGCCGGACCCGCGTCCGACGCCGACGCCCGATCCGCAGCCGGACCCGCGTCCGACGCCGACCCCGACGCCCGATCCGCAGCCGGATCCGCGCCCGACGCCGACCCCCACACCGACGCCCACGCCCACGCCCACCCCGACACCGACCCCCACGCCCCCGCGGCCGGTGCCGCCTGTGCCCGGCGGCCCGGGGACCACGATCCCGCAGCAGCGGACCCCGCCGGCGCCCGAGCCCGCGCCGGTCTCCGCGCCCGCGACGACGGACGCGCCCCAGTAGTGGACGTCCGGATCCCCGGAGGGCTGCTGTCGCTCGAGCCCGGGCGACCGGCCCTCATGGGCATCGTCAACGCGAACCCGGACTCGTTCTCGGACGCCGTCCGGCTGACCGCGCTCGAGCAGCAGCTCGCCCACGCCCGGCAGCTGATCGCGGACGGCGCGAGCATCATCGACGTGGGCGGCGAGTCCGGCGTGACCTACACCGGGGTGACGGCGGACCAGGTCGAGATCGACCGTGTGGTCCCGCTCGTCGAGCGGCTCGCCGCGGACGGCGTCGTCGTCTCGGTCGACACCTGGAAGCCGGCCGTCGCCGAGGCGGCCATCGCCGCCGGGGCCGCGATCCTCAACGACGTCAGCGGGCTGCGCGACGAGCGCCTTGCTGCGATCTGCGCGCGTACCGGGGCGGCCCTCGTGGTCATGCACACCCGGGCGGCGCCCAAGCAGGAGCACTTCCACGACTACGACGGGGACGTCGCGGGCGACGTGGTGCGCTTCCTCGCCGAGCGCTGCGCGGTCGCGCGCGCGGCAGGCGTGGACGACGAGCAGCTGATCCTCGACCCCGGGCCGGACTTCGCCAAGACCCCCGGGGAGACCGTCCAGTCGCTGCACGCGATCGACACCGTCAACGCCCTCGGCCGACCGGTGCTGCACGCCGTCTCGCGCAAGTACTTCGTGGGTGCCATCACCGGGCAGGCGCCCGCCGACCGCGGTGCCGGGACCCTCGCGGCCGCCGGCTGGAGCGCCGATCACGGCGCAGCGATCCTGCGCGTGCACGACGTCCGCGCGACAGCGGACTTCCTCGCGGTGAAGGGGGTCCTCGACGGCCGCGACCCGATGCCGTCGTTCGACTCCGGGGACGACCGCCTGAAGTGGATCCGCGCGGCACCGCAGAGCACGCCCTGACGGCGGCCCGTTAGGGTTCTCGGACCGTCGCCGGCCGCTGACGACAACGCGGCCGGGGGCTCACCGACGATCCACCAGGAGAACCACCAGATGTCCGTTTTCACCCGCGCCGCCCTCGAGGGCAGCCCGCTCGCCGACCTGCACACCATCGCCGGCGAGATCGGCCTCGACGGCTTCCGCCGCCTGCGCAAGGCCGAGCTCGTCGACAAGATCCTCGACGCCACCGGCGGCGACAGCACACCCGCGGACGAGCCGGCGGCCGACGCCGAAGCGGCGCCCGCGCCCCGCCGCCGTACGCGCGCCAGCCGCTCGTCCCGCAGCGCCGCCCGCGACACCGATCCGGGCGACGAGGACGCCGCCCCGGCGCCCGCAGCTGCCGACGCCGACTCCGACGAGGACGCCGAGCCGAAGCCCGCCCGTCGCTCCCGCGGTGGCCGTGGCCGTAGCCGCGCCGCCGACAAGGACGACACCGATGCGCCCGCGCCCGCCCCGACGGCGATCAAGGCCGACGAGGACGACGCCGCGCAGGCCGAGGAGCGCCCTGCCCGCCGCGGCCGTGGGGGTCGCGGCCGGATCGACGCCGACAGCGACAGCGGCGAGCAGACCGAGGACAAGGTCGCAACGGGCGTCGTCGAGGTCCTGAGCAACGGCTCGGGCTTCCTGCGCGTCAGCCCGCCCGACCCGTCCGACGAGGACATCTACATCTCCGCCGCGCAGGTGCGCCGCTGCGAGCTCGTCTCCGGCGACCGCATCACCGGCCCGGTCCGCCCGCCCCGGCGCTCCGAGCGCTACCCGTCCCTGATCCGGATCGACCAGATCAACGACCGCCCGGCCGACGAGGTGGCCGAGGGCACGCCGTTCGACGAGCTGCCCGCCGTCTTCCCGACCGAGCGTTTCGCGCTCGACAGCGAGGACCCGACCATCAAGGCGATCGCGGTGCTGACCCCGATCGGCCGCGGCTCGCGCGTCACCATCACCGGCCCCGCACGCGCCGGCAAGACCGAGGCGCTGCAGCGGCTCGCCGACGCCTTCGTCAAGCAGGACGGCATCGAGCTCACGCTCGTCCTCGTCGGGGTCCGCCCGGAGGAGACCACGGTCGCCCCCGAGGGCCTCGTCCCCGTCGCCGGCCTGAGCTTCGCGGCCAGCGCCGACGCGCAGGGCCAGGCCGTGGACCGCGCCGTCGACGGCGCTCGCCGCGTCGCGGCCCGCGGTGGTCACGCCGTGGTCCTCATCGACACGCTCGACGGGCTGCACCCCGCGGCCGCACGCAAGGCCCTGGCGGCCGCGCGGGCGCTCAAGGACAGCGGCAGCGTCACGGTCATCGCGACGGCGAGCGCCCCGCTCGGTGGCGAGACGACCGTCATCGTCCTCGACGAGACGCTGACGTCGGTCGGCCGCCTCCCGGCGCTGGACCTGGTCGCCAGCGGCACGATCAAGCCCGAGCTGCTGCTCGGCGAGGACGACGCGAAGTCCGTCGCCGCCGCCCGCGCCCAGGCGCTCGACGGCACCTCCTGAGGTTCGCGACGCGGCCCGCCGGCGACGGCGGGCCGCTCGCAGGACCCGTTGCAGGCGGCGGCCCGCGGCGCGCCACCGCCTAAGGTGAGGAGTCCCTCATGCGCCTGCGCCTGCTGCTTGTCTCTGTCCTGACCCCGCTCGTCCTGTGGGCCGCGCTCCCGATGCTGTCGGCAGCCGAGACGACCGCGCAGCTGGAGTCCAAGATCGACGCGACCCGCGGCAAGATCCAGATGCGCAAGGGCAAGGAGAAGGTCCTTTCGACGGACATCTCCCGCTACAACCGCCGGATCGAGACGCTCCAGGAGCGCATCGACCGCATCGGCGCCCGGCAGTCCGTGGTCCAGGAGGACCTCGACGTCAAGCAGGCCGAGCTGACCCGCCTGCAGACCGACCTGCGCTCCGAGCGCTCGCGTCTCACCCGTCTGAAGCTGCGCCTGACCGAGGCCCGGGGGATCCTGTCCGCCCGGCTGCGCGAGCTCTACGAGGCCGACCGGCCCGACCTGATGACGGTCGTCCTGAACTCCCGCGGGTTCGCCGACCTGCTCGAGCGCGGGCAGTTCCTCAGCCGGATCCAGGCGCAGGACAACCGCATCGTGAAGCTCGTCCGCCAGGCCAAGGCCGACGCGACCGGCGCGGCGGCCAAGCTCAAGAGGCTCGAGGCTCGTCAGGCGGTCGTGACCCGGCGCGTCGCGGCCCGCCGCAACGAGCTCTCCGACCTCAAGCGCGGCGTCATCGGCAACCGCGCGGTCTTCGCGCAGGCCAAGACCGCCAAGTCCTCGGCGCTGAGCCAGGTCCGCACCGAGCGCAAGGACCTCGAAGGCCACCTCGAGGGCCTCGAGAAGGAGCAGGCGGCGATCCAGGCCAAGCTCGCCCGCCAATCGGGCGTCCCGGCGCCGGCCGGCGGCTACACGGGCTCGGGCGGGCAGCTGTCGATGCCCGTCAAGGCGGTATTCACGAGCCCGTTCGGCCAGCGGTGGGGCCGACTGCACGCCGGCATCGACCTCGCGGCGGCGACCGGCACGCCGATCCACGCGGCCGACGGCGGGCGCGTGGTCATCGCCGCCCCGACCGGCGGCTACGGCAACTACACCTGCGTCCAGCACACCGCCGCGATGTCGACGTGCTACGCGCACCAGTCGCGCTTCGCGACGTCGGTCGGCGCGACCGTCAAGCGCGGTCAGCTCATCGGCTACCTCGGGAACACCGGCAACTCGACCGGTCCGCACCTGCACTTCGAGGTCCGCATCAACGGCGTCCCGCAGGATCCCACCCGCTACCTGTAGTACCGTCGCCGCCCATCATGGGCGTGTGGAAGACCGGGCTGGTCGTTGCGATGCTGTCGGCGCTGCTGGCCGGCTGCGGCGACGACGATGTGTCGACGTCGAACCTGAAGGACGGGCGGGCCACCGGCCCCGGCTACAGCTACGCGCTGCCCGACGGGTGGAAGTCCCTCGACCTGGGGGACAAGGCCGACCGCGAGCTGGCTGAGCGCGTCAGCGAGCGGATCAAGGGCCTGGACACCGCCGGCTTCGGCTACCGCTACTGGGCCAAGCCGGGGGACGACGAGCGCCGGCCGATCGTGAACGTCACCGCCGAACCGCTCACGGCCGACACCGAGACCGACATCGCGGCGCGGTCGGGCCGCGCCCTGATGGACACGCTCGGCCCGGACATCCAGGACGCGCCGCTGGCCCCGCCGGCCCAGTTCGACAAGGCGCCGACGCTCGTCGGGGTGCGCTACTCGGCCGAGGGCCGCGCGAACCGCGCGGTGTCGGCACGGCGCGGGACCTACGTCTACACGGTCACGGTCTCGATGCAGGAGAAGTACGCCAAGGACGTCGACGCGCTGACCGAGTCGATCGCGACGTCGTGGCGCTGGGCGGCGCTCGACGCCGCCGGCCGGCGCGCGCTGGAACCGCTCCGCCGGCTGCAGGGCGACGGCTACCGCGTGCGCCTGCCCTTGGGCTGGCGCGGGTCGGGCAAGGCCGCGCTGAAGGCGATGGGCGGCGCGTTCGCCGGTGCCGACACCCTCTGGCGCGGTGCCGTGACCGAGCAGAACTCGACCAACGCGACGGTGCTCATCTCGCCAGGTGCGTCCGGGACGCTGGACGCGGCGGCCAGCGAGGTCGAGGACGCCGAGCGGCAGACCGCGGAGCAGACGAAGGGCGCCTACGTGATCCGCGGCATCGAGCGCGGCACCGACACCACGGTCGGCGACGAACCCGCGGCCGTCCTGGAGATCCGCTCGGCCGCCGGGCCGGCGAAGGTGCCCCTGCGCCAGCGTGAGGTCATCTTCCGGCATGCGGGGCGCACCTACCGCGTCATCCTGACCTCGCTGCCCGGTCGCTTCGCGAAGGACCTGGCCGAGTTCGACAGCGCGCTTGCCACGTGGGCGTGGGTGCGCTGAGCTGACGCGCGGCGCGCCGGGACCGCGTCAGGCGCCGGCGGGGCTGTAAGCGACCCGGCGCCAGCTCGGCTCCGGGGCAAGCTCGACGGGTTCGCCACCGCGATCGGGCTGGACGTATGCGAACGCGTTCGACGTCGAGTCGAAGCGGACGTCCAGCTCGCCCTCCTTGACGCGCTGGTCGAGCCAGGCCGAGCGGAAGACGAGCCGCCGCAGCCAGTGCACGAGACTGCGATCGCTGGGGCCGACGAGGTCGGGCCAGCAGTCGTTGACGTGCTCCCCGAGCTCGGACGCGGGATCCTGGATCTCGCCGTTGACCGCGAGGTTCACCAGGTCCTCGAGCTCCCCCTCGTCCAGGCGGCCGCCGACGAAGCCGAGCTTCACCCCGGCCTGCTCGCAGCGCTCAGCGAAGTCACGTTCGTTGAACGTGAACCTGAGCTCCCCGTACTCGAGGACAAAGTCCTCGCCTGAATCGTAATTGCCGCGTCTGGTGTCTTCCATGAAGGCGTGAGAAGGTGACCTCGGGCGGGGGCAGGATGCCCACGGCGCTGGAGGTCACGCGTCGGCATCCTATGTCCGATCCCTCTATTGCCGGACACCATGCAACCGGTCTTGCACCCCGGGGCCGTGCGGCGCAAGTGGGTGGGGCGAGAACGCCTCCCGCTGCCCTAAAGAGGTCATGATCGACGACCCCCGCAGCACCCTCCTGGTGATCGAGGACGATCCGGCGACCCGGACCTTCCTCGCCGACAACCTCACGGCCGACGGCTACAACGTCTGCGTCGCCGGCGGGGTCCGGGAGGGGGCGCGCGAGCTGCGCACCCAGTTCCCGGACCTCGTCGTCCTCGACGTCGGCCTGCCCGACGGCTCCGGTCTGGACCTCGTCCGCGCGGTCCGCCGCGCCGACGTCGCCACGCAACGCGTGGACCCGCGCACCCCCATGCTGGTCCTGTCCGGACGCGGCGACGAGCTCGACCGCATCCGCGGCCTCGAGCAGGGCGCCGACGACTACCTGGTCAAGCCATTCGGCTACGGCGAGCTGCGTTGCCGCGTCGCGGCGCTGCTCAGACGCTCGCAGGATCGCACCGCGCGCGGGACGGTCCGCGTCGGCTCGCTGGTGGTCGACCCGCTCGCCCGCGAGGTGTGGCTCGACGACCAGCCCGTCGACCTCTCGCAGAAGGAGTTCGAGCTGCTGCGCGTGCTCAGCTCGGACCCGACCCGGGTCTTCACCAAGGACGAGCTCGTGCTCGCGGTCTGGCAGACCCGGTCGCTCGGTTCGTCGCGCACGCTCGACAGCCACGCGTGCCGGCTGCGCGTGAAGCTCGCCGCCAGCGAGCAGCGCTTCGTCCTGAACGTGTGGGGCGTGGGGTACCGGCTCATCGACGCGGGGCCGCGGTCATGAACATCACCGTCCTGATCGCGACCGCCGGATGGATCACGAGCGCCGCGCTGGCGCTCGACCTCGCGCGGCGGCGGTCGGCGGCCCGGCTGCGCGGCGACCGGCTCGCTGCGGTCATCCACGAGCTCCGCGGCCCGCTGCAGGCGGCAGCCCTCATCCTGAGCTCCGCGCAGCGCGTGGCCGGCGCCGCCGCCGGGCCGGCGCTGGGTGCGCTGGAGCTGGAGCTCGGTCGGCTGCGGCTGGCCGTCGGGGACCTGGGTGCCGCGGACGGACGGTCCGGGCGCCGGCTGTCGCGTCGTCCGTCAGGCCCGGTCGGCGCGGATGGGACGTTCGGCGCCGCGGGCACGGCTCGCCCGTCGGGCACCTCTGGCACGGCCGGCCCGGCGGCGCTGCGGCCTGTCGTGACCTGCGACGTCGCGGCGCTCGTGGGGGACCTGGCGGAAGGGTGGCGGCTGGCGGCGACGACGTGCGGGCGCGAGCTACGGGTGACGCGGCCGACTGGTCCGCTCTGGGCCGGCGCCGAGCCGCTGCGTCTCGTGCAGGCGCTGGGCAACCTGGTCGGGAACGCGCTCGAGCACGGTGCGGGCGCGGTCGACGTGCGCATCGAGCCGGCCGCGGGGGACGTCGTCCGCTGCGAGGTGCGCGACGAGGGCCGCGGCCTGCCGGCGCCGGTCGCCGCGCTCGTGGCGCGCGCGCCCGATCCCCACCGCGCACGCGGTCGTGGCCTCGGCATCGTCGCCGCGATCGCCGCCGAGGCCGGCGGTGAGCTGACGAGCGCACCGTCGGCCGCCGGCGCGCGGCTGGTGCTCCAGGTTCCCGGTGCTACCGCGGCCGGCCCGCCTGCGGCCGGGGCCGGGGCGGCTGCAGGCTCGGGCGCGCGATGACCCGTCGCCGCCGCGCGCTGGCGCTGACGGCGCTGTCCCTGCTGCTGGGCACGCTCGCCGCGTCGGCCGTGGCCCGGCGGGAGGCCGCGCTCGACCGCCGCGTGGGGCCGTCGGTGCCCGTCGTCGTGGCGCGCGTCGGCCTGCCGGTCGGCGCCGTCCTACGACCCGGGGTCCTGGCGGTGCGGCGGCTCCCGGCCCGCTTCGCGCCCACCGGGTCCTTCGCCCGGCCGGCCGAGCTCGCGGGGCTGACGGCGGCCGTCCCGATCGGTGCGGGGGTGGACCTGACCCCGGGCCTGGTCCGTGACCCGGATGTGGTCACCGCCGACGACGCGGACCCGTCGGCCGCTGCCGCGGGCACGCTGAAGCCGGGTCAGCGGGTGGCCGAGGTGACGGCACGCGGGGATGCGCGGCTGCTGGGCCCGGGTTCGCGCATCGACCTGCTGGTCACCCGCGAGGGCGCCGACGGGTCGGGCGGCACGACGCTGGCGCTCGAGGACGCCGAGGTGCTTGCGGCGACCCCGGTCGGCGGGGACGAGGACGGCTCGGGCAAGGGGGTCGCGGCCCTGCAGGTCGCGTTGTCCCTTCGCGTAAGCCTCCGCCAGGCGGTCGCGCTCGCCGCGGCACAGAACTTCGCCAAGGAGCTCCGTGTCCTGGTCCGGGCCGACGGCGACCGGCGCCGCGGGTCGCAGGGGCTGACGGTGCGCGACGGATAGGACGGGGCGGCCGGGCCGTTACGGTGGGCGCGTGCCCCGGCACCTGGTCATCCTCGTCAGCGCGATCGTCCTCGTCGACACGATGTTCTACGCCGTCGTGGCGCCGCTGCTGCCTGCGCTGACCGACGACCTGGACCTGTCGAAGGCCTCGGCCGGGCTGCTGAGCGCCGCGTACCCGGCCGGGACGCTGCTCGGGTCGCTGCCGGCGGGCCTGCTCGCGTCGCGCCGCAGTCCGCGCACTGCGGTCCTGCTCGGGCTCGGCCTGCTCGCGGGGTCGACGCTCGTCTTCGGCTTCGCGCAGCAGATCGTCCTGCTGGACCTCGCGCGCTTCGTGCAGGGAGTCGGCGGCGCGTGCTCGTGGGCCGGCGCGCTGGCGTGGCTGATCGCCGAGGCGCCCGAGGAGCGGCGGGGCGAGCTGATCGGCACCGCCCTCGGGTGGGCGATCGGTGGATCGCTCTTCGGCCCGGTTCTCGGGTCGCTGGCCGAGGCGACCTCGCACGAGCTGGTGTTCGGCTCGGTCGTGGTGTTCGCGGGCGGCCTCGCGCTGTGGGCGACGACCATGGAGTGCACGCACCGGAGCAGTCCGCAGGGTCTGGACGCGGTCATCAGCGCGCTTCGCCGACCCGACATCCGCACGGCGATGTGGCTCGTGACGCTGCCCGCACTGGCGTTCGGGGTCGTCGGCGTCCTCGGGCCGCTGCGGCTCGACGGCTTCGGCTTCTCGGGGACGGCCGTCGGGGCGACGTTCCTCGTCGCGGCCGCGGTGGAGGCGTGCGTCAGCCCCGTCGTCGGCCGGCTGTCGGACCGCCGCGGCCGGCTCGCGCCGATCCGCGTCGGGCTGGCCGCGGCCGCCGTGCTGCTCCTGGTGGTCACGCTGCCGGGGTCGGGCGTGCTGCTCGCCATGGTCCTCGTCCTGACCGCGGCGGCGCTCGGGCTGTTCTGGGCGCCCGCGATGGCGCTGCTGTCCGACCTCGCGGAGGACGCCGGGCTGGCGCTCGGCTTCGGGTTCGCGCTGGTGAACCTCGCCTGGGCGGCCGGGCAGGTGACCGGCTCGGGGATCGGCGGGGTGCTGGCGAAGGCGACGGGCGACGGCGTCCCCTTCGGCCTCGCGGCCGGCGGGTGCCTGGCGACACTCTGGGTGCTGACCCGCGGCCGGCGGGCCGCCGCCGCGGCGGCCGAGCTGCCGGTGCCCGCCGGCTGACCGCGGCCCCTGGACGGCCGCTCCCCGGCCGGGAACGGTGTCGCGACGGCCGGTCCCCGGCCAGGAGCAGCGGTCATCGCCGCCGGCCCGTCGAGGTGCCACCACGTGCGCGGGCGGCGTGTGGTGGCACATCGATGTGCCACCAGGTGCCTATACGGCGCCTGCTGGCACATTGAGTGACGCGGTTGCGGCCGGAGCGGCAACGGTGGGGGCGAGATCGCGGTCGCTGGGCCTAGTACCGGTATGGACTCCGCGCCACTCGACGACCTCGCGACCCAGCTGCGGGACCGGCTGCTGACCGGGGCGCAGGACCCCGCCGCCGCCGCGATCCCCGTCGCCGATCGCGTCCGCGCCCTCGTCGAGCGCGACGCGGCGCCGCTGGCGGCCGACGAGCGCGAGGAGCTCATCCGCCTGGTGAGCGAGCGCTCGTTCGGGCTCGGGCCGCTCGAGGTCCTGCTGGCCGACCCGACCGTCGACGAGGTCATGGTGAACGGCAGCGGCGCCGACCATGGCCGGGTCTGGGTGGAGCGGTCCGGGCTGATCGAGCCGACCGACGTCCGGTTCGGCGACGAGGCGCAGCTGCGCCACGCCATCGAGCGGATCCTCGCGCCGCTGGGACGACGCGTCGACGAGGCCCAGCCGATGTGCGACGCACGCCTGGCCGACGGCTCGCGCGTGAACGTCGTCATCCCGCCGCTCGCGCTCGACGGCCCCGTCCTCACGATCCGCCGCTTCCGCCGGCGCGCGTTCACCCCCGACGAGCTCGTCGCGACCGGGACCTGGACACCCCCGCTGCGCAGCTTCCTGGACGCTGCGGTCCGCAGCCGCCTGAACGTCCTCGTCAGCGGCGGCACGGGCTCGGGCAAGACCACCACGCTCAACGCGCTGTCCTCGTTCGTCCCGGCCGGCGACCGCATCGTCACGATCGAGGACACCGCAGAGCTGGCGCTCCAGCAGCCGCACGTGGTCCGGCTGGAAGGGCGGCCGCCGACCGTCGAGGGCCGAGGGGAGGTCACCATCCGGGCGCTCGTCCGCAACGCGCTCCGCATGCGGCCGGACCGCATCGTCGTCGGTGAAGTCCGCGGGGCAGAGGCGTTGGACATGTTGGCCGCGATGGCCAGCGGGCACGACGGCTCGCTCTGCACCGTCCACGCCGGGAGCGCCGAGGAGGCCCTGCGGCGGGTCGAGACCCTGGCGCTGATGGCGGACGTCGGCCTGCCGCACGCCGCGATCCGCGAGCAGGTCGCACAGGCGATCGACCTCGTGGTGCACCAGGCGCGCCAGGGGGACGGCTCGCGGCGCGTGACCGGGGTGAGCGAGGTGGTCCGCGTCGCCGGTGGCGCCGCGACGCGGGAGCTGTATGCGCTCCGGCGGGGGCGACCGACGTGGCGTGCACCACTCAGCCCCGAGCTGGCCGAGCGCCTCGGCGAGCCGGGGCTCGCGCAGGGCGCCGCATGACCGGGGCTGCTGTCGCCGCGGGGCTGGCCGGTGGCGCCGCGGTCCTCGCCGCGTGGGAGGGCCTGGGGCTGCTGGAGGCGTCGCGGTTGTCGGCCACGGTGCGTTCCGGGCTGCGTCCGCTGCGCTCGGCGGCCGGGGGCGCGCACGACGTCACCGCGGCCGAGCGCCGCCGCCTGATCGTGCTGCTGGCAGCGACGCTGGGGGCCGGCGGGTTGCTGCTCGGCGGTCTGCTGCCCGCGCTCATCGCAGCGACCAGCGGGCCGTGGATCACGGGCTGGGCGCTGGCGGGGCGGCGCGCGCGCTGGCGCCGGGGCATGGCCGACGGTGCCGCGGCAGCCGCTCGCGCGATCGCCGATGCGCTCGCCGGCGGCCACTCGGTGCGCGGGGCGATCGCCGACGCTGCGGCGGCCGGCGGTGCCGGGCGCGCTGTCGACGGGGAACTGCGGCGGGCGCAGGGCGCCCTCGCGCTCGGTGCCCCGACCGACGAGGTCCTCGACCACCTGCGCGCTCGCGCCGCCGGTCCGGCGTGGGACACCCTCGTCGCCGCGATGCTGCTGCAGCGCGACGCCGGCGGCGACCTGGCCTCGCTGCTGCGGGAGCTGGCGGCCGAGCTCGACGTCGCCCGGCGCGCGGAGGCCGACGCGCGGGCGGCGACGGCGCAGGCGCGCTTCACGGCGATGACCGTCGCCGGGCTGCCGCTGCTCGCCGCGGTCCTGGCCGAGCTCGGCGCGCCCGGGACGTTCGCCGGGATCGCCGCACACCCGCTCGGCCGGGTCCTGGCGGTGGGTGCCGTCCTGCTGCAGGTGGGCGGCATGCTGACGGTCCGCCGTCTCGCGCGGACGGAGGTCGGCTGATGCAGGTCGATGCGCTCCCTGCCGGCCCGGCCGTCGTCGGCGTGTGCGCGAGCCGCATGGGCGCGCCGACGCCGTTGCGCCGCCGCCGCCTCGCGCGGACGGAGGTCGGCTGATGGCGGACGCGCTCGTCCTGGCCGTCGCCGCGGCGATCTGCGCTGCGGCCGCGCTGCTCGACGCCCTCGACGCACGGCAGGCTCCCGACGTCCGGCGCCGCGCCCGGGCCCAGCGCCGCGCGGCCCGGCGGCGCCGCTCTCCAACCGCCAACGCGCTGGCCCGCCTCGGACGCCGCGCGGGACTGCCGCTGCGCGAGCCCGGGGACCTCGCACGCCGCGTCCACGCGGCCGGGCTGCCGCCGGCGGTCACGAGCGACGAGGTGATGGCGGTGAAGGCCGGCGCCGCGCTGGTCGGTGCCGCGCTCGGCCTCAGCGTCCTCATGCCCGCCGCCCCCGGACGCCTGGGCCCGGTCGTCGTCTTCGCGGCACCGGCCGCCGCGTTCCTGGCCCCCGACCTGTGGCTCGCCCGTCGCGCCCGGGGCCGGGCCCGGCTGCTGGCGATAGACCTGCCCGACGTCCTGGACCTCACCCGCGTCGCCGTCGCGTCGGGGCTGCCGGTGGTCCGGGCCCTGCAGGCGGTGGGGGAGCGCCGCGGCGGCCCGCTGGCCGCGGAGCTGACGGTCTGCGCGGCCCTGATCGAGGTCGGCGTGCCGCGCGCCCAGGCCCTGCACCGGCTGGCGGCACGGTGCCCGCTGCCGGGTGTCGCCGCGTTCGTCGCGGCCGTACAGCGCGCCGACCGTCACGGCACCCCGCTCGGCCCGGCGCTCGCGGCGCTGGCCGCCGACGCCCGCACCGACCGCGCGCGCCGCATCCAGGACCGCGCCGCCCGCGCGGCGCCGAAGATCCAGCTGGCGGTCGCGCTGCTGCTCGTCCCCGCCGCGATGCTGCTGCTGGCGGCGGCCCTCATCACCGGCACGCGCTAACCGTTCGTCCCGGCTAGCGGAACCCGGACCAGCGACGCAAGCCGTCCGCCACGGCCCGTGGCCGTGCCCCACCGGTCGGCGGGGCACGGACCACAGCGCGGGGCCTACTTCACCCCGACGACCACCGACGCCTTCGAGGAGGAGCCGGACTTCTTGCTGCCTGCGGCCAACGCCGAGAACGCGTCGAGGTACGGCTTGGCGACCGCGAACGTCGGGTCGCTGCCGACGGCGAGCCCGAGGAACTCCACGATCGTCTTGACGTCGACGTAGAGCGCCGGCGGGGCGCCGAGCTGCGTGGCGGTCGCCTTGAACTGCGCGCTGTCGCCCAGTGCGGCGGTCGGCTTGAGTGCCTCCGCCACCGACCCTTCGCCCACCGCGACGACGAACTTGCCCGAGCCCGTGGCCACGATCACCGGGAACGGGAAGCCGGGGATCGCCAGCTGCACGCCCTTCGCGCCGCCGCCGCTGAACGGCCTGGTGGTCAGGCCGAAGGTGCTGCCGAAGCCGTCGGCGAGCTGCTCTAGGCTGCGGATGAAGCGGGCGGACTTCTGCGGCGAGCTCGTGTCCACCACGAGCGCCCCGCCGATGTCGGTCAGGCCGCTCGCGCGCAGGAACAGGCCGCCCTTGCCCATCCAGGAGAGGACGTCCTCCTGCAGGTCGAGCCCGGTGATGGTCTTGAACTGCGAGAGCAGCGAGGTGTAGATCCCGCCGACCGCGCCGAGCGCGGTGATGCCCGAGGACGCCGCGTCGCCGATGTTGCCGAAGCCGGCCGCGAGGACGGAGCCGTCCGGCAACGCCGCGACGGTCTCGGCTGCGTCGTTGGCCGCACCGGCCGTCTGGGCCCCGTTGACGGCCGTCTCGAGGCGGATGGCGTTCGGCGTGGTCAGCAGCGCCGCGCCGAGGGCCGTGGATTTGCCGCCGCCGAGGAGGCTCTTGAGTGCGCCGGCCTGGGAGCCGAGCATCGCGCTCGCGGCCGACGCGAGGTCGATGACCGCGACCGGGTCGACGTAGAAGAAGCCGAGTCCGCCTGCCGAGACGCTCGACCGCGCCTGCTTGAGCTTCGCGCTCTTGGCGAGCGACGCCGCTCCCTTCTTGACGTCGATCACGCCCTTGATCGCGCGCTCGGTGGCGATGACCACGGTGCCGTCCGTCGCCAGGGCCGCCGCGTTGTCGTCCTTGTCGAACGAGTAGGTGACGTCCTTGTACTTGCGGTCCTCGAGGCTGTTGTCGCCGTTCTTCAGCGCCTTGACGCCCTTGTCGGGGTCGGTGGCGCCGATGACGATCGCGAAGTCCGGGCTCGAGGGGTTCGCCAGGCCGGTGATGGCGACGCCGACCCGGTCGCCGAGCCACGGCGCGACGTCGTCCTTGTAGTTGACGTCGTCCTCCTTCAGCACCGAGTCCAGGAGCTCCACGATCTTCGCGCCGGGGTCGTCGGTCTTGGCGATCTTCTTGGCGAGCGTCTCGACACTGGCCTTCAGGCTGCCGGTCGGCTTGACCGTGACCTCGCCGTAGAACGCCGACGTGGCGGGGACGATGGCCGAGGGGTCGGCGTCGCCCTTGCCGCCGCCGCTGCTGCTGTCGCCGCCGCCGCAGCCGGCGATCGGGAGCGCGACGGCGAGCAGTGCACCGGCGGCCAGCCGCCGGGCACGGCGGGACGAGGGACGACGGGTGGTCGTGCGAGTCGGCAAGAGAGGTGCTCCTAGAGGCGCTGACGAGCCGGCCCGTGCTGGGCCGACGAGGAAGGTTCGCGTCGGCCATGATAGGCGCCCCCTCACGCGCGCGCGACACCAACGGGCCCCGCGGGCGCCCGTTGTGCGACCCGCTTCGGCACCGTCCTGCGGGCCGCTTCGTGGCTGCGCCACCGCCTCCTCCACCAATCCCCACCGGGAGACACACCCGGCGGACGGAACCCCCCGAATCCTGCAATCGCGGCTGCAGACGCGGGCCCTGCAGGTGACGTTGCGGAATCTGGACGCACGTCCGACCCGCCCGTCCCACCCTGCTTTTCCCTGCACAACACCGGTTTTGCGACCAGTCCCGGAAGCCTTCCGGCGGAGATGTGGGGAGTTGTGTGCAATCGGAGTTGCTCGGTGGGGCGTTGTGGGCTAGCTTGTCGCAAGCGGACCGGGGTGGAGGGGCTCCTCCCACTCCTCCATCCCGGCCCGCGACCTTCTTCTGGCTTGTGCCGGGACGCGCACCATGGCCACCTTCCGCGGCACCTTCGACTACACGCTCGACGCAAAGAACCGGCTCACCGTGCCGGCCAAATGGCGTCCTTCGCTGGCGGACGGCATCGTCCTGTCGAAGTCGACCGCGAAGTGCATCTCCGTCTGGACACCCGAGCGCTTCGACGCCTACACCGAGACGGCGGTCTCGCAGCTCCACGAGCTGGACCAGCGCCGCGACAAGCTCGAGCGCTACTACCAGGCCAACTCGCACGACGTCGATCTCGATGCGGCAGGCCGCATCATGATCCCGGCGTTCCTGCTCGAGCACGCAGGCCTGAGCAAGGAGGTCGTCATCACCGGTGTCCGCTCGCGCATGGAGATCTGGGACAAGGCGACCTGGCAGGCCTACAACGCGGAGCTCGACATCGAGGAGCTCACCGCGCCCTTCACGAGCAACGTCGTCCCCTTCCCCGGAACGCCATCATGAGGCTGCAGACGATGCCCACTGCCCACGTCCCCGTGCTCGCCGGCGAGCTGATCGAGCTCACCGATCCCCAGCCGGGCCAGACCATCGTGGACTGCACGTTCGGCGGCGGCGGACATGCGCGCCTGATGGCCGGTCGCATCGGCGAGGAGGGGACGCTGATCGCCATCGACCGCGACCCCGCCGCCCGCGAGCGCTTCGACGAGTTCGCCGCCGAGGTCCCCTGCGCGACGCGCTTCATCGGCGCCGCGTTCGCGACCGGCCTGGCCGAACTGGCCGCCGAGGGGACGCAGGCCGACCTCGTCTACCTCGACCTCGGCATGTCGTCCATGCAGGTGGACACGCGCGAGCGAGGGTTCTCGTACGCCTACGACGCGCCGCTCGACATGCGGATGGACACGACCGACGACTTCAGCGCCGCGGACCTGGTCGCCACCTGGGACGAGCGCCGCATCGCCTCGATCCTGCGCGAGTACGGCGAGGAGCGGTACGCGCGGCAGATCGCCCGCCGGATCGTCCGCACGCGGGACGAGCACCCGATCACCACCACGACCGAGCTGGTCGACGTGATCACGCAGGCGATCCCGACGCCCGCCCGGTTCGCGGGCGGTCACCCCGCCAAGCGCTCCTTCCAGGCGATCCGGATCGCCGTCAACGACGAGCTGCGCGAGGTCGACGACGCGCTGCCGCTCGCCTGGGACTGCCTGAGGATCGGCGGCCGCCTGGCCGGCATCTCGTTCCACTCGCTCGAGGACCGGCGCGTCAAGCGCTTCCTGGCGGACCGCGCCCAGGGCTGTGTCTGCCCGCCCGACTTCCCGGTCTGCGTCTGCGGTCAGACGCCGGCCGCTGAGCTCATCACCCGCCGGTCCGTCGTCCCCACCCCCGGTGAGATCGCCGCGAACCCCCGCTCCAGATCCGCGCGCCTGCGCGTTGCCCGCAAGCTCCACGAGGAGGACGCATGACCCCGTCGACGATCGCCGGCCGCAGCACGCACGCCCGCACCGCGGCCACCAAGCAGGCCCGCACCGCGCCGCGCTTCGCGCGTCGGGTGTCCGGAGGGATGCCCGGGGCGACCTCGGGCGCGTCGCTGACGATGCCGGCCGGCGCGATGGCGGGCGCCGGCGGGACGGTGGTCCACGCGCCGTTCGGGCTGCGCGTCGCGCGCCGCTGCGCCGGGGTGCCGGACGCCCGCCTGCTGGAGCGCCTCGTGCGCGGCCGCCTGTGGATCCCGCTGATCGGCGGCATGCTGATCCTGCTCGTCTTCCTGCAGCTCACGCTGCTCAGCCTCAACGCCGGCATCGGTCAGTCGATCGAGACGTCGTCCGTCCTCGAGCGCAAGAACTCGGCGCTCGCGCTGCAGGTCTCCAAGCTCAGCGCCGGCCAGCGGGTCGAGGACGTGGCCGCCGAGCGCGGCATGGTCATGCCCGCCGCCGGCAGCGTCACCTACGCGGACGCCGGGAAGGTCCGGCCTGACGTAGCGGCGCGCGGCATCACCGCCCCGAAGGTGCCGGACCCGGTCACCCGCGCGGACGGCTCGGTCCTGCGGCACGACGGCACGGTCGTCCAGCCCGACGGCACCGTCATCCGGCCGGACGGGACGGTCGTCCCGCCGGGGACGGGCACCGACACCCCGACGGTCGACCCGACCACGGGCGCTCCCGCCGCCGCAACCGCCGAACCGGGAACGGCAGCGCCGGCCCCCGCGGCGCCGTCGGCCGCCGGCCAGGCCACGAGCGACCCGGCTGCGAGCGTGACCGCCGCGCCGATGGTCGCCTCGACGGGCGGCGGCTGACCGTGCCACTGCTCGACCGCCGCATCGGGCTGCTGTTCCTCTGCTTCCTGATCCTGATCAGCCTGGCGTTCGCCCGCGCGCTCTACTTCGGCACGGTCAAGGGCTCGGCGCTCGGCCAGGTGGCCACCAAGCAGCAGGTGTCGACGGACGTCGTCCCGGCCCGGCGGGGGACCATCACCGACCGCAACGGCGACGAGCTCGCCGTCAGCGAGCCGTCCGCCACGATCATCGCCAACCCGCGGCTGATCGACGTCGGCGACGTCCCGGCCGGCGTCATCGCGAAGCAGCTCGCGCCGCTGCTCGAGCTCGAGCCAGGCGAGGTCCTGCAGGCGATCACCAAGCCCGACACCGGCTACGTCCAGGTCAAGCGGCAGGTGCCGGCGGTCACGGCCGACCGCATCGCCGAGCTGAAGATCAACGGCATCACCCAGGAGGCCAGCGAGCAGCGCACCTACCCGCACGGCCTGCTCGCGGGTCAGGTGCTCGGCATCGTCGGGCGCAGCGACAAGGGCATCACGGTCGGCCGTGAGGGCCTCGAGTACTTCCGCAACAAGAGCCTGCGCGGGCGCGACGGGAAGGTCCGCACGCTGCGCGACGCCCTCGGCCAGCCGCTGCAGGTCGACGAGCTGCAGCCGTCCAAGCCCGGTGCCCGCCTCGAGCTCACGCTCGACGCGGAGATCCAGGACCGGGCCGAGAAGGTGCTCGCCGCCGTCGGCAAGAAGTACTCGCCGAAGTCGGCGACCGCCGTCGTCATGGACCCCGCGACGAACGAGGTGCTCGCGATGGCCAACTGGCCGCGCGTCGATCCGAACCGGCCCGGCGACGCCCCGGCGGACGCCCGCCAGAACAAGGCCGTCGGCATCACGTACGAGCCCGGGTCCACCTTCAAGGCGTTCACCGTCGCGGGCGCGCTGGAGGACAAGAAGACGACGCCGGACACCGTCTACAACCTCGACCCGACCATCAAGATCGCCGACCGCGAGATCGGGGAGTCGCACGACCGCGGCCCCGTCTCGCTGACCACCGGGCAGATCCTCGCCCAGTCCTCGAACGTCGGCGCGATCAAGATCGGCCTCGGCCTCGGCCGCGAGCGCTTCGATCACTGGGTGCGCGAGTTCGGGTTCGGCAAGCCGACCGGGGTCGACCTGCCGGGCGAGGAGCGCGGCATCCAGCCGACGATCAAGCAGTACTCGGGATCGTCGATGGGCAACCTGCCGATCGGCCAGGGCGAGTCGGTCACGTCGCTCCAGATGGCGACGGCCTACAGCGCGATCGCCAACGGCGGCATCCTGCGTCCGCCGCGCATCGTGCGCAAGATCGACGGCCGCCGGCTCGCGCCGCGCAAGGGCAAGCGGATCATCTCTGAGAACGTCGCGTCCGAGATCCGGAAGATGCTCGAGGGCGTCGTCGCGGCGGGTGGCACCGCGTCCGAGGTCAGCATCCCCGGCTACCAGCTGGCGGGCAAGACGGGCACGGCCAACAAGGTCGACGCCGTCACGCGGGAGTACTCACAGGAGGACTACGTCTCGTCGTTCGTCGGGTTCGCCCCCGCCGCGAAGCCGAAGCTGCTCGTCTCGGTAATGGTCGACCAGCCCCAAGGCGCGATCTTCGGTGGCGTCGTCGCGGCGCCGGCATTCCAGGACATCGCGTCCTTCGCCCTGCAGTACCTGAAGATCGCCCCGTAGCCGCGGCGACGCGGGACATACACTCACTGGTCATGCGCATCCTGGTGGTCGAGGACGAGCCTGCCATCGCGGACTTCGTCCAGCGTGGTCTGCGG
Source organism: Paraconexibacter sp. AEG42_29 (assembly GCF_040581415.1). Classification (NCBI taxonomy): domain Bacteria; kingdom Bacillati; phylum Actinomycetota; class Thermoleophilia; order Solirubrobacterales; family Paraconexibacteraceae; genus Paraconexibacter; species Paraconexibacter sp. AEG42_29. The sequence goes on from NZ_CP114014.1 coordinate 2,228,660, forward strand.
GCCGAGGGCCACCAGGTCGAGGTCGCGCTGGACGGCATCACGGGGCAGGAGCGCGCGCTCGCCGGGGACGTCGACCTGGTCGTCCTGGACCGGATGCTCCCGGGCCGTGATGGCATCGAGGTCCTGCGGAACGTCCGCGCCGAGAAGCCCGGCCTGCCAGTGATCGTCCTGACCGCCCGGGCCGAGGTCGGCGACCGGGTGGAGGGACTCGACGCGGGCGCGACCGACTACCTCGCAAAGCCGTTCGCCTTCGAGGAGCTCGCGGCGCGCGTCCGCGCCCATCTCCGCGGTCCGGCCCAGGCCAAGACGACCGAGCTCGACGCCGGCGGCATCCACGCCGACCTGTTGACGCGCGAGGTCACGCGCGAGGGGCAGTCGGTCCACCTGTCGGCCAAGGAGTTCGAGCTCCTGACGCACTTCCTGCGCCACCCGAACCAGGTCCTCAGCCGCGAGCAGTTGCTCAGCGCGGTCTGGGGGTACGACTTCGATCCGCAGACCAACATCGTCGAAGTCTACGTCGGATACCTGCGCCGGAAGCTCGCGCTGCCCTCCAGCCCGGCGCCGATCCAGACCCTGCGGTCGGTCGGCTACCGCCTGCGCGTGCGCTGAGCCGTCCGCGCCGCCGCCGCCCGCGATGAGCATCCGCCGCCGCCTCACGATCGGGGTCACCGCGATCGTGCTCGGCTGCCTCGCGGTGGCGTTCGCGGCGGTCTACGCGGGAACGGGGGGCGAGGTCCGCACGCAGCTGGACGACGACCTGAACGCCGACATGGAGGCGTTCACGCGCGTCGTGGCGGTGGGGCCGTCCGGCATCCGAGCCGCTGCGACCGCGTTCGTCGACGGGCAGCCGTACGCCCCGAACGCGCGGCTGTTGTACGCGCGGCTCCCGAACGCACCGGTGCCCGTCACGAACGACCGCGACCTCGTCACGCCCAACAAGGCTGACCCCGACGGCGAGCGCGCCCGCCGCATCCTGGGCACCCCGCCGGGGGCGCGGGACGTCGACCTGCCCGACGGCCGCCGGATCCGGCTGCTGGTCCGGCGCGTGCGCACCGCGACGGGCGTCGTCACGCTCGGGGTCGGGGAGAGCACGCGCCTGGTCGACCGGGCGCAGGACGGCGTGCTGCGGTCGTTCCTGACCGCCGGCGGACTGGCCGTGGTCCTGGCGGCGCTCGCCGCGGTCGTGCTCGCCACGCGCATCGCCGGGCCGCTGCGGCGGATGGCGGGGGTGGCGGCGCGGATCCAGGAGGGTGACCTCGGCCGCCGGATGGCGCAGGGCCGGACGGCGGGGGAGGGGGACGACGTCACGGTCCTCGGCGACGCGTTCGACTCGATGCTCGACCGCCTGCAGGCCGCGTTCGACCGGCAGAACGCGTTCGTCGCCGATGCGTCGCACGAGCTGCGCACGCCGCTCACCGTGATCCAGGGACAGCTCGAGGTGCTCGCACTCGATGCCAACCCGCCGGGGGACGAGGTCCGCCGGGTGCAGCGACTCGTCCGGACGGAGGTGGTGCGGATGAACCGCATGGTCGACGACCTGCTGATGCTCACCCGGGCCCAGGACGACGGGTTCCTGCGGCCGTCGGCGGTCGCGCTGCCGGCGCTCACCCGGGACCTGCTGGAGGCGCAGCGCGCCACCGCGGAGCGCGACTTCCGCCACGAGAGCGACGTCGCCGGCGTCCTGCAGGCCGATCCCGACCGGCTCGCGCAGGCGATCCGCAACCTGCTGCGCAACGCGATCGAGCACACGGCCGACGGCGGGCTCGTGAGCCTGTGGACGCAGAGCGAACCCGGTGGCTGGATCGTCATCGGGGTCGACGACGACGGTCCGGGCATCCCGGAGGACGAGCGCGACCGGGTCTTCGGCCGCTTCCACCGCGCCGATGCCCGCGGGCCGCGGGGGTCGGGGACCGGCACGGGACTCGGGCTTGCGATCGTTCAGGCGATCGCCGCGGCCCACGGCGGCACGGTCGCAGCGCAGGCCTCGCCGGCCGGCGGCGCGCGGGTCGTCCTGCGCCTGCCGCAGTTCGCCGCCCGCGCTGGGTGAGCGTTCTCTCATGCGCGGCTCACCTGTGGCTCACGCGCACCCAGGATTCTCCTCCGCAGTGACCCGTCGCCATCGGATCGCGGTGCTCAGCATCGCCGGGCTGGTGGTACTCGGGGGATGCGGAAGCTCGTCGGACGACAGTGCGACGGGGTCATCGGCCGGTCGGCCGGTGACGCTCGGCGTAATTGCGGTGAACCTCAGCGAGTACAAGATCAAGGCAGTGCCGGCAAGCGCCCCCGCGGGACGCGTGACGTTCGACGTGACGAACGACGGTGCGATCCCGCACGAGTTCGTGGTGATCAGGACCGACAAGCAGGCGTCCGGGCTCCGCAAGGGGTCCGAGGCGGACGAGGCCGGCAACGTCGGCGAGCTGGACGAGAACGCGCTCCCGGTGGGCGCGGAGCAGGACCTGGCCCTCACGCTGGACGCGGGCCACTATGCGCTGATCTGCAACCTCCCAGGGCACTACCAGGGCGGCATGCACACAGATTTCACCGTCAGGTAGCGCACTGACGGAACCAAACGTCCACCGGTGCCCCGCACACTGGTTGGCGCGCGACGGCGAGCTTCGGCTCGCCGTCTGCCGTTAACGGGTGCTTTGCGGCTCCGGGCACCTTGGGGGTGGCAGCGCCAGGTGTCGAAAAACGACATGTCGCGCTGCCACACCCTTGGGCCGGATAGCGTCGGGCCATGACGCGCTCACTGTCCGTGGTGATCATCGGAGCCGGCTTCGGCGGGATCGCTGCGGCCATCGCCGCACGCGAGGCCGGGGTCGAGGACATCACGCTGCTCGAACGCGCCGACCGGGTCGGCGGCGTCTGGCACCACAACACCTACCCGGGCATCGCCTGCGACGTGCCCTCGCACCTGTACGAGTTCTCGTTCGCGCCGAACCCGGACTGGTCCCGCCGCTACTCGCCGGGCCACGAGATCCGCGACTACGCCGAGCGCCTCGCACGGGACCACGGCGTCCTGGACCGCGTCCGCTTCGGCGCCGCCGTGGAGCACGCCGCGTTCGACGACGACTCCCGGCGCTGGTCGGTGCGGCTCGCGGGCGGCGAGACGCTGACGGCCGACGTCGTCATCACCGCCGTGGGCCAGCTCCACGAGCCGGCGGTCCCGGCCCTCCCGGGGATCGAGACATTCGCAGGCCGCGCGTTCCACTCCGCGGAGTGGGACCACGACCACGACCTGCGCGGTCGGCGGGTCGCCGTCGTCGGGACGGGCGCGAGCGCGATCCAGTTCGTCCCGCGCGTCGCCGAGCAGGCCGCTGCGACGACCGTCTTCCAGCGGTCCGCGCCGTGGGTCATCCCGAAGGCCGACGCGGCCCTCGGGTCGCGATCGCGCGCGCTCTACCGGCGGGTGCCGCTGCCACGGGTCTACCGGCGGCTCTACTGGCGGCTGTTCGAGTCGCTGGTCCCGCTCTTCACGTTGGCCCCGGAGCGCCGCGGACGGGTGGTCGCCACCGCGGTCCGCGGGCTGGCGAACGCCCAGCGGCACATCCAGCTGCGCGGCGACCGTGCCCTGCTGGCGGCCACGCGGCCGACCAGCGAGCCGGGCTGCAAGCGGCTCTGCATCACCTCCGAGTGGTATCCGACGATGCGCCGACCCGACGTCGAGCTCATCACGGAGCCGATCCGCGAGGTCGTCCCCGAGGGCGTGGTCGGCGCCGACGGGACGCTGCACCGCGCCGACACGATCATCTACGGGACGGGCTTCCGCGCGAGCGAGCTGCTGGCGCCGATGACGCTGACCGGCCGCGGCGGCGTGACGCTCCGGGACGCGTGGTCCCGCGGCGCGGAGGCGTTCCTGGGGCTCACGATTCCGGCGTTCCCGAACCTGTTCCTGGTCTACGGGCCGAGCACGAACCACGGCACCGGCTCGGTCATCGCGACCCACGAGGCGCAGATGGCGTACCTGCGGGACGCGCTGCGGCTGTTGTCGGACGGGAACGCCGAGGTGCTCGAGGTCCGCGAGGTCGCCCACGCGCGCTTCCAGGCCGAGATGGCCGAGCGGACGGCGAAGTCCGTCTGGGCCACCGGCTGCTCCAACTGGTACGTCAACGCGGCGGGGCGGGTGACGAACAACTGGCCGGGGCCGAACGACGAGTACCGGCGGCGGACGGCGACCCTCAACGAGGCCGACTACCACCGGGAGCTGCCGGACCCGGTGGCCTGACCGGCCGCCGCCGCCCGACGTCGCCGGAGTCAGGCCGGGAGCTCGCTCTCGAGCAGGTCGAACGACCAGATCTCGCTCGCGGTCCCGACCGGGCCGTCCGTGCGGTGCTGCGCGTGGCCCGCCGCGAAGTCGGGGGACGCGACCCAGGCGCGGAAGTCCTCCTCCGAGCGCCAGCGGGTGATGACGAGGCAGACCTCGCGGTCGTCGTTCGGCCGCAGCAGGTCGAACGCCTCGAAGCCCTCGGCGTCGGAGACGCGCCCGGCCCGGGTGGCGAAGCGGCGCTCGAACTCCTCGAAACGCTCGCGGGGGACGGTGATCGCGTTGATCTTGACGATGCTCATAAGAGGATCCTCGCACGGCGCGCAGGGCGGGAGCGACTGCCGCCGGGGGTATCCTCCGTCGCGATGACCGGCCGCCACACCTCGCGCTCCCTCGGAGCCGGTCAGCCATGAGACTGGGCGCGATCCTGCCCGTCGCCGGCCCCCGCGATGCCGACGTGGAGATCGGTGCGCTGGCGTACGACAACCGCGCCGTGAACGCGGGAACGCTGTTCTTCTGCGTCCCGGGCTTCACCCGCGACGGACACGACTTCGCCCCGGACGCCGTCGCCCGCGGCGCGGCGGCGCTCGTGGTCTCGCGGCGGCTGGACGGCCCCGGGCTCGACGGCGTCCCGCAGGTCCTCGTGCCCGACGTGCGGACGGCGATGGCGACCGCCGCCGCCGCGTTCCACGGGGACCCCACCGCGACGCTGCAGACCGTCGGCATCACCGGGACCAACGGCAAGACCACGAGCGCGTACATGGTCCGCTCGCTGCTGGAGGCGGCAGGCCGGCAGACCGGCCTGCTCGGGACGGTCGCCTCCGTGGTCGGCGGCGTCGAGCAGCCGGCCGTCCGGACGACCCCCGAGGCGATCGACCTGCAGGCGACGTTCGCCGCGATGCGGGCCGCGGGCGACCAGGCGTGCGTGATGGAGGTCAGCTCCCACGCGCTCGAGCTGCGCCGGGCGGACGCGATCCACTGGGCCGGCGCGATCTTCACGAACCTCACGCAGGACCACCTCGACTTCCATCCGGGCATGGAGGAGTACTTCCAGGCCAAACGGCTGCTGTTCGCGGCCGCCGACCACCGGCGCGCGCCGCTCGTCTTCAACATCGACGACGCCTACGGCGAGCGCCTGGACGAGGAGTTCCCGCACGCGACCACGATCGCGATCGACCACCCGGCGGCCGACCTGCGCGCGACCGACGTGACGTTCGGCCTGACGTCGAGCACGTTCACGCTCGACGGCCAGGTGCTGTCCGTCCCGTTGCCCGGCCGGTTCAACGTGCTGAACGCGCTCGGGGCGATCGCCATCGCGCGGCAACTGGGCGTGGACGACGCCACGGTCGCCGCGGCGCTGCCGAGCGCGCAGAAGGCCCCGGGCCGCATGCAGTCCGTCGAGCGCGGCCAGGACTTTGCCGTCCTCGTCGACTACGCCCACACCCCCGACTCGCTGCAGAACGTCCTGCGGGCGGCGCGGGCGCTGGTCGAGGCGGGCCCGGCTGACCCAGGCCGCGTCCTCGTGGTCTTCGGCGCCGGCGGGGACCGCGACCGTGGCAAGCGCCCGCAGATGGGCGCGATCGCGGCGTCCGAGGCCGACCTCGTGTACGTCACGAGCGACAACCCCCGGTCGGAGGCGCCGGGCGCGATCCTCGCCGAGATCGTCGCCGGGATGGGCGGACGCGGGCCCGGGCGGCCCGGGGTCGAGGTGCTGGAGGACCGACGGGCGGCCATCGCCGCCGCCGTCGGCGCCGCGCAGGCCGGCGACGTCGTCCTGATCGCCGGCAAGGGCCACGAGCAGGGCCAGGAGTTCGCGGACGGCGTCAAGCTGCCGTTCGACGACGTGACCGAGGCGGAGGCGAGCCTGGATGCACGGCTGGTCGCCTGAGCAGGTCGCCGAGGCCGCCGGCGCGCGGCTCGTCGCGGTGCCCGCCCCCGACGCGGCCGGTCGCCCGGTCGCCGGGCCGCTGCGCGCGGTCATCGACTCGCGCGCGGTGGTCCCGGGGGACCTGTTCGCCGGGCTTCCCGGGGACAACGTCGACGGCGGGCGCTTCGCCGCGGCGGTGCTCGAGGCCGGGGCCTGGGGCGTCCTCGTCGGCCCGGACCACGTCGAGGCCGCCGCCGCCGCTGCGGCCAGGCCCGCGGGCGGTGCGGGCGTCGTACTGGCCGCGGACGACCCGCTGCTCGCGCTCCAGCGCCTGGCCACCGCCTGGCGCCGCGCGCTGGGCTGCCGCGTCATCGGCGTCACCGGGTCCGTCGGCAAGACGACCACGAAGGACGTCCTGGCGGCCATGATCGCGTCGGCGGGCGTGTCCGTCGTCGCCAACGAGAAGAACCTCAACACGGAGATCGGCCTGCCGCTGACCGTCCTGCGGGCTCCGGCCGGGACCGAGGTCCTCGTCCTGGAGATGGGCATGCGCGGCGCGGGCCAGATCGCCGAGCTCGCGACCATCGCCGAGCCCGACGTGGGGATCATCACCGCGCTCGGCCCCGTCCACCTCGAGCAGCTCGGCACGATGGAGGCGATCGCCGCCGAGAAGGCCGCGCTCGTCGCCGCCCTGCCGGCCGGGCGCGGGGTGGCCGTCCTGCCGACCGCGGAGCCGCTGCTGGAGCCCCACCTGCGCACGGACCTGACGACGGTGAGCTTCGGCGCGGAGCACGGGGACGTCACGCCCGCGGACCTCCATGGCCTGGGCCTGGACGACCAGGCCCTGCACGTGCGCATCGACGCCTGCGCCGCGCTCGCCGCCGCGCGGGCGGTCGGCGCCGAGCCCGTCGGTCCGGTCGCGCTGACCCTCAGCGAGATGCGCGGCCAGCGCCTGCACCTCGACGGCGACGTGACCGTCATCGAGGATTGCTACAACGCGAACCCGCTGTCGATGCGGGCGGCGCTGGATGACCTGGCCGCGACGGCGACCGGCCGCCGTGTCGCCGTCCTGGGGGACATGCGCGAGCTCGGGACCGACGAGCATGCGCACCACGAGCAGGTCGGCGCGTACGCCCGGGCGGCGGGCGTGGAGCTGCTGGTGGCCGTCGGCCCGCTCAGCGCCGCGTACGACGGCGAACACGCAGTCCCGGACGCGGCGGCCGCCGCCGCCCTCGTCCCCGGCCTGCTCGTAGCAGGCGACACGGTCCTCGTCAAAGCGTCCCGCGGGGTCGGCCTGGAAGCCGTGACCGGAGCGCTTCGCGACGCCGAGGCTGCGAAGCTCCGGGGCACATGATGGGCGAGATCCTGATCGGCGGCACCGCCTCGTTGCTGCTGTGCATCTTCCTGAGCCCGAAGTTCATCGCCTGGCTGCGGGCGCGGGAGTTCGGCCAGCACATCCGCGAGGAGGGGCCGGCCGGGCACCACGCGAAGGCGGGCACGCCGACGATGGGCGGGATCATCATGTTCATCGCCATCTCGGTGCCGTTCCTGATCCTGTGCGACTACGACTGGCGGGCGATCGGGGTCTTCGGGGCCGGGCTCGCGTCCGCCGCGCTCGGGTTCGCCGACGACGCGCAGAAGGTGTTCCGCCGCCGCAACCTCGGGCTTCAGGGCCGCTGGAAGCTGCTCTGGATGGTCGTCATCACGCTGTTCCTGTGGTGGGTCGCGGTCGACAAGGCGGGCCTGGACCAGACCGTCCGCCTGCGCTCGATCGACGCCACGGTGGACCTCGGGATCTTCTATCCGTTCTTCATCTACGTCGTGATCGCCGGGACGACGAACGCGGTCAACCTGACCGACGGACTCGACGGCCTCGCGGCCGGGTGCACCTCGATCGTGCTGCTCGCGTACATCGGCATCACGTTCATCACCAGCGGGCAGCAGGACCTTGCGCTGCTGGCGGGCTGTGGAGTCGGGGCCTGCATCGGGTTCCTCTGGTACAACGCGTTCCCGGCGACGATCTTCATGGGGGACACCGGGTCGCTGGGGCTCGGGGGGATCATCGGCGGACTGGCGATCATGACCAAGACCGAGGAGCTCCTCGTCCTGATCGGCGGCATCTTCGTCGTCGAGGCGCTGAGCGTGATGATCCAGGTCTTCTCGTTTCAGACCTTCCGCAAGCGGGTCTTCAAGATGGCCCCGATCCACCATCACTTCGAGATCGAGGGCTGGTCGGAGACAAAGATCATCCTGCGCTTCTGGATCGTGGCGGCCGTCTGCAGCGCGATCGGCTTCACGATCTACCAGCAGTCGGTGGCTTGACCTCGCGCGACGGGGCGGCACGCCCGCCGCTGCCGGAGGGGCCGTGGCTGGTGGTGGGCCTCGCGCGGTCGGGGCTGGCGGCCGGCGCCGCACTGGCGGCCCGCGGCCTCGCGGTCGTCGGGGTGGACAGCGGGACGCCGGCCCTCCCGGACGAGCCGGGCTTCCCAGTGCGGACCGGCGTCGACGGGCTGGACGCGCTGGCGGACGGCGTGCGCGCTGTGGTCAAGTCGCCGGGGGTCCCGCCGCGGGCGCCGGTGGTCCGCGCGGCGCGGGCGGCGGGCGTGCCGGTCCTGGGCGAGGTCGAGCTCGCCTGGCGCCTGGTGGACGCGCCCGTCGTGGCCGTCACGGGGACCAACGGCAAGACCACGGTGACCGAGTGGCTCGGCCACGCCTGGCGCTGCGCGGGGCTGCCGGTGCGCGTCGTCGGCAACGTCGGCACGGCCTACACGTCGCTGATCGGCGCGCCGCTCGACCCGGGCACGACCGTGATCCTCGAGGCCTCCAGCTACCAGCTGTTCGACACGCTGGCCTTCCGCCCGGACGTCGGCATCCTGCTGAACCTCGAGTCCGACCACCTGGACTGGCATGGCTCCATCGAGGCCTACGCCGCCGCGAAGCTCGACGGCATGTTCGGGCGGCAGCTCGCTGCCGACACGGCGGTCGCCCCGGCGGCCCTGCCCGTCCCGGGAGCAGCCGCTCGGGTCGACACGGACCTCGTCGAGCTCCCGGCCGAGCCGACCCTTCCCGGCGCGCACAACCGGGCGAACGCCCGCGCCGTCGTCGCCGCCTGCCGCTCGTGCGGGCTGCCCGAGGCGGCCATCGCGGAGGCGCTGCGGACCTTCACCGGCGTCGAACACCGCCTGCGTGCAGTCGCCGTGGTCGACGGCGTCACCTACGTCGACGACTCGAAGGCGACGAACGTCGCCTCGGCGCTCACCGCGCTGGCGGCGATCCCGGGCCCGGTCCACCTGATCCTGGGGGGCGACGACGCCAAGCAGGAGGACTTCACGCCGCTCCGCGGACCGGTGGCCGAGCGGGCGGCCTCGGTGCACCTGATCGGCCAGGCCGCGCCGCGGCTCGCGGACGCACTGCAGACCGGGGACGACCGTGGCGACCTGGCGGCGGCAGTCGCAGCCGCACGGGCAGCGGCACGGCCAGGCGACACGGTCCTGCTGTCGCCCGCGTGCGCGTCGTTCGGGCAGTACCGCAACTACGAGGAGCGGGGGCGCCACTTCCAGGCGCTCGTCGCAGAGTTTTCGTCCGGCGCGTGAGGATTCGGCGGGCGGGCGTCGAAAGCCCGCTCTAATGCCGCCGCCGCAGTCCCGCGATCGCGCTCAGCCGATCGAGGCCAACATCCTCATGACCGCGACCCTGTGCCTCCTGGCCGCGGGGGCGGTGATGGTCTACAGCGCCTCGAGCGCGAAGACGGTCGTCGCCGCCCACGGTGGGGACGGCGCCGCCTACCTCATCAAGTACGTCGGCTTCGCGTGCGTCGGGTTCGTCCTGATGCACCTGATCAGCCGGCACGGGCTGAAGTACGTCGCGCAGTTCACCGTGCCGCTGCTGTGCGTGTGCCTCGTCCTCCAGGCCCTGGTGCTCGTCCCCGGGATCGGCGTCGAGGTCAACGGCTCGCGGCGCTGGCTGGGCGCCGGGCCGCTGCAGTTCCAGCCCGCCGAGCTGCTGAAGTTCGCGCTCGTCCTGCACGCCGTCCGGATGCTGGCCATGAAACCGAAGATCGTGGCGTCGCCACGGCTGCTCGTCCCGCTCGCGGCGGTCGCGCTGTTCGGGATCGGCCTGGTGGCGGCGAAGGACCTCGGCACCGCGCTCGTGATGGCGTTCGCGCTGTGCGCGCTCCTGGTCGCCGCCGGGATGCCGCTGCGCTACCTGGCCGCGATCGCCGCCGCCGGGGGATGCGTCGTCCTGATCCTCGCGCTGATCGAGCCGTACCGGCTGCAGCGCCTGACGTCGTTCATGGATCCGTGGGCGGACGCCCAGGACAGCGGGCACCAGGCCGTGCAGGGGCAGATCGCGCTCGGGTCGGGTGGGTTCTTCGGCCGCGGGCTCGGCGAGTCGGTCCAGAAGGTCTACTACCTGCCCGAGGCCCACACCGACTTCATCCTCGCGATCATCGGCGAGGAGCTCGGGGTCTTCGGCGTGACGGTCCTGCTGTTCCTGTACGGGCTGATCGCCTACGCCGGACTGCGCATCGCCCAGGGCGCCCAGGGCGCGTACGGCAAGCTCCTGGCCGCGGGACTGACCTCGATGATCATCTGCCAGGCGATGCTGAACACCTTCACGGTCCTCGGCATGGTGCCTCTGACCGGAGTCCCGCTGCCGTTCATCAGCTACGGCTCCACGAACCTCATCATGCTGCTGATGAGCATGGGCCTGCTGATGAACATCGCGCAGGGAGGCGTCGTCCACGTGCGCGCCCTGCCAGGATCCGCCAGCGATGGCACGAGTGTTGATAGCCGCCGGCGGGACAGCCGGCCACGTGGTGCCCGCGCTGGCGGTCGCCGACGCGCTACGGGCTGACGGCCACCACGTCGCCTTCACGGGCGGCGACCGCGCGGAGGCGCGGCTGGTTCCCGCGGCCGGATACGAGCTGCACCCGCTGAAGGTCGAGGGCCTCTCGCGGTCCAACCCGCTGAAGGCGGCGCGGGGGGCGGCCCGGGCGGTCGCCGCGCTGGGGGCGGCCCGGCGCATCGTCAGGGCCGAGCGGCCGGACGTCGTCGTCGGCGGGGGCGGATACGTCGCCGGCCCGGTCGGCGCCGTCGCCTCCGCGCGCCGGATCCCGCTGGTGCTGACCGAGGCCGACAGCCACCTTGGCCTGACCAACCGGCTGCTCGCCCGCCGCGCCCGCCGCGTCTGCCTCGCCTTCCCGATCGCGGGCCTCGACGCACCGCTCTACCGGGTCACCGGCCGGCCTGTCCCGCCCCAGACCGCCGACCGGGCCGCCGCCCGGGCGCGCTTCAGGCTGGCCGACGGCGAGACGTGCGTGCTCGTCTTCGGCGGGTCGCTGGGCGCGCGGTCGATCAACGAGGCCGCGGTGGAGGCGTTCGCCACGCTGCGCCCCGGGCTGCGGATCCTGCACGCCTGCGGCGAGCGGGACTTCGCGGCGCTGCGCGCGCGGGTGGACGACCCCGTCCGCCCGGGGTACGACCTGCGGGCGTACATCGACGGCTTCGCGGACGCCCTGGCGGCGTGCGACCTCACGGTCGCCCGCTCCGGCGGGTCGGTCTTCGAGATCGCCGCTGCCGGCCGGCCCGCGATCCTCGTCCCGTACCCCCACGCGGCGGCCGACCACCAGACGGGGAACGCGCGCTGGATGGTCGACGGCGGCGGGGCGCTGCTCATCCCGGACCCGGAGCTCACCGCGGCGTCGCTCGGAGCCGCGGTCGACGGGCTGCTCGACGACCCGGGCCGCCTCGCCCGCATGGCGTCGGCGTCGGCCGCGCTGGCCCGTCCCGACGCGGCGGCGGACATCGCCGGTGAGGTCGTCGCCGCTGCCACGGCGGCTGACGGCGGGCGGGACGGCGCGGCCGGACCGGGCCGGGGACGGGGACGCCGATGACCGGCCAGGCACCCTGGGCCGGGCAGCGCCTGCACCTCGTCGGCATCGGCGGGGCGGGGATGAGCGCCTACGCGCGCTGCGCGGTGGCGCTCGGCGCGACCGTCTCCGGCTCCGACCAGGCCGAGTCGCCGGGGCTCGCCGCCCTGCGCGCGCTGGGCATCGACGCCCGCGCCGGCCATGTGGCCGCCAACGTCCCGGCGGGTGAGGGCGTTGAGGTCTTCCACTCCACGGCCATCCCGCCGTCGAACCCCGAGCGGACCGAGGCCGCCCGGCGCGGGCTCGCCGACCATCCGCGTGCCGAGCTGCTGCGCCGCTTCAGCGCGCTGAAGCGGACGATCGCGGTCGCGGGTGCGCACGGGAAGACCACGACGACGTCCATGATCGCCCACGCGCTGCTGGCGCTCGACGCCGCCCCGGCCTACCTGATCGGCGGCGACCTGGTCAGCACCGGGCGCAACGGCGAGTGGGGGACCGGGGAGTGGCTGGTCGTCGAGGCCGACGAGTCCGACGGCTCGTTCCTGTCGATCGACGCCGACATCGCGGTCGTCACGAACGTCGAGCTCGACCATCACGCCACCTACCCCTCGCTGGAGGCGCTGCGGGGCGTGTTCCGGACCTTTCTCGCCACACCGACGCACGCCGTTCTGTGGGACCGGCCGGATGTGCTGGCGCTGCGGCCGGCCGGCGCGCCGGTCGTCCCGTTCGACGCGCCGGCCGAGCCGCTCGAGCTGCTGGTCCCAGGCGACCACAACCAGCGCAACGCCGCCGCCGCGCTCGCCGCGCTGACGCTGGCCGGGTTCGACCCCGCCGCGGTCCGTGCCGCGCTGGCGACGTTCCCCGGGGCCGGCCGCCGGTTCCAGACGCTCGGCACCACGCGGTCCGGGGCGCGGATCGTGGACGACTACGCGCATCATCCGACCGAGGTGGCCGCAACCATCCAGGCGGCCCGGTCGCTGGCGCCCCGCCGCGTGGTCGCCGTCTTCCAGGCGCACCTCTTCAGCCGCACGATGCACCTGGCCGGGCGGTTCGGCGCGGCACTGGCGGGGGCGGACGTGGCCTGCCTCGTCGACGTCTACCCGGCGCGGGAGCGGCAGGAGGACTTCCCGCAGATCACCGGGCGCCTGCTGGTGCAGACGACGCTCGACGCGCGCCCGGGCATGCCGGTCTTCTGGCTCCCGGCGTTCGACGACGTGGAGCGGGCGCTGGCGCCACTGCTGCGGGACGGCGATCTGGTGCTGGTGATGGGCGCCGGCGACGTGAACCGCCTGGGCGCGCGCCTGGCCGCGGGCTGACGGACGCGGCCACCGGTCCCGCCGTCGACCGGTCCCGCCGTCCACCAGCCCCCGCCGTCGACCGGCCCGCGCCGTCCACCGGTCTGACGACCATTTTTGGCTGTCCTGACGACCAAAACTGGTCGTCAGACGTGCGTGAGGGTCCGTGTGGCCGGCGGCGCGCGCCGAGCCGACCGGCCGCGAGCGTCGGTCCCCGCCGTCGACCGGCCCCCGCCGTCCACCGGTCCCCGCCGTCCACCGGCCCTCGCCGTCGACCGGCCCTCGCCGTCGACCGGCCCTCGCCGTCCACCGGTCCCCGCCGTCCACCGGCCCTCGCCGTCGACCGGCCCTCGCCGTCGACCGGCCCTCGCCGTCCACCGGTCCCCGCCGTCCACCGGCCCTCGCCGTCGACCGGTCCCCGCCGTCCGCCGGTCTGACGACCATTTCTGGTTGTCCTGACGACCAAAACTGGTCGTCAGACGGCGTGAGGCTCCGTGTGGCCGGCGGCGCGCGCCGAGCCGACCGGCCGCGAGCGTCGGTTTTCCCGTGTGCTGGCGTGGGGGAATCGACGTTCGGTGCGGGGCGGCGGAGGGCGGGGGGTGTCGAGGTTCGGTCCAGCGCGGCAGGGACGCGCGCCGGCGCGTCGAACGAGGTCACCGCATGGCCAGTCGATCCGCATCGCTCCCTCATCCACGCTTCGGTCGTCGCGCATCGACGCGCGGGCCGCGCGGCGACGCAGCGCCTGCCTCCGGCTCGCCGACGGGACGCACCGTCGTGCGGCGCATCGTCGCCCTGCTGATCGTCCTCGGCGCGGTCGCGGCCGGCGGCTGGTTCCTGCTGCGCGACTCGTCCTTCGTCGCGGTCAACGACGTCACCATCACCGGGGTGTCCGGAACGCAGGCCGCCGGCGTGCGCGCCGCCCTCGAGGCCGCGGCGCGCGAGCAGACCACGCTGCGCCTGCAGCCCGAGAAGCTGTCGGCGGCCGTCGCGCGCTTCCCCGAGGTGAAGGCGGTCCGGGCGACCACCAGCTTCCCGCACGGCCTCAGCATCACGGTGATCGAGCGGACCCCCGTCGCGGCGCTGCGCGCCGGCGGACGCACCATCCCCGTCGCGGGCGACGGCACGCTCCTGCGGGATGCCTCCGCGAAGGGCCTGCCCACCGTCAGCGTGAAGACAGCGCCGGCGGGCGCCAAGTTGACGGACGGGCTCGCGCTCGCGGAAGTCCGCATCCTCGCCGCCGCCCCGGTCGCGCTCCGGCGCGAGGTGGTCAAGGTCTTCACCGGGTCCCGCGGCCTCGCGGTGCAGCTGCGCAACGGGCCGGATGTCGCGTTCGGGGCGCCGGAGCGCCTGGCGGCCAAGTGGGCCTCGCTCACCGCGGTCCTCGCCCAGCCGGCCTCCGCCGGCGGCACCCTGATCGACCTCAGCGTCCCCGAACGCCCAGCAGTGGCCGGGCTCGAACCGCTTCCTGACGGCGGCGGCACCGGGACCGGCAGCCCCGACGACGAACTCGGCGCGGCGCCCTCGGGTGCCGCCGGCGCCGACGGTGGTACTCCCGCCGCCGACGGCGCCACTTCGACCACCCTGACTCCCGATACTCCGACGCCGTAACCCAACCCTCGGCCTCTAGTCGAGGGTGAGATCACCCATAACCTTCAACCCAGCATCGAGGGTGGGGCCGACTGCAACGGTCGTTGCGGGCTAGACTTGGCGTTGACACAGGCCATAAGCCCTGCGTACCGTGCGCGTCGCCCATCTGGGCACTGGCTTACGAAACCTTCGACAATAGATCGAAGGTAGGACGGAACTTCTTCTTCATGGAAACCAGCGGCAGCTATCTCGCAGTCATCAAAGTCGTCGGCGTCGGCGGCGGTGGAACCAACGCGGTCAACCGCATGGTCGACGCGGGCCTCCGTGGGGTCGAGTTCATCGCGGCCAACACGGACGCCCAGGCGCTGCAGATGTGCGACGCCGACATCAAGCTGAACATCGGCATCGATCTCACGAAGGGGCTCGGCGCCGGCGCCAACCCCGAGGTCGGCTTCGGTGCGGCAGCCGAGTCGCGCGACGACATCAAAGAGGCGCTCAAGGGCGCCGACATGGTCTTCGTCACCGCGGGCGAAGGTGGCGGCACCGGCACCGGTGCGGCCCCCGTCATCGCGGAGATCGCGAAGAACGAGATCGGCGCGCTCACCGTCGGCGTCGTCACGAAGCCGTTCGAGTTCGAAGGCACGCAGCGCATGCGCCAGGCCGACGAGGGCATCGCCCGGCTGCGCGAGGTCGTCGACACGCTGATCGTCATCCCGAACGAGAAGCTGCTCGCCATCGTCGAGCGCCGCACGACGATCCTCGAGGCGTTCCGCGAGGCCGACAACGTCCTGCGCCAGGGCGTCCAGGGCATCACCGACCTCATCACGATCCCGGGCCTGATCAACCTCGACTTCGCCGACGTGCGCACGATCATGAGCGACGCCGGCAGCGCCCTCATGGGCATCGGCACCGCCGGGGGCGAGAACCGCGCCGCGGATGCCGCCAAGTTCGCCATCTCGAGCCCGCTGCTGGAGGAGTCGGTCGAGGGCGCCACGGGCATCCTGCTGAACATCACGGGTGGCCGCGAGCTCGGCCTGTTCGAGGTCAACGAGGCCGCCGAGATCGTCCAGGGCGCCGCCGACCCGAACGCCAACATCATCTTCGGCACCGTCACCGACGAGTCGATGGGCGACGAGGTCCGCGTGACCGTCATCGCCACCGGCTTCGACCATGGCCGTCATCGCAGCAGCAGCGCACCGGCCGCGCGCCGCGCGCCCGCCGAGCGTTCGGACCGCCCGCGCAGCCCGCGCGAGCAGACGGACGAGGCAGCGCGCCGGTCCCGCGACCGCCTGCCGCGCGCCGATCGCGAGCGCTCGTCGCTCGAGATCAGCGACGACGACATCGACATCCCGCCCTTCCTGCGCTGAACCCGGCCCGGCGGCCCGCATCGGCCGCCGAGTTGCGACGGGCGTCGTAGAACGCATCTCGGCCCGCGGGGTAGAGATGCGTCGTGCGATCGGACCGGGTTTTGCCCGAAATCGGGCAGGAATCGCCAAAACCGCGGTCGCGACCTGCCACACTCCACAAATCGTGCCGACGGACGGCAACCCGCTCGATCCACTTCTGGATCACCTCCAGCGCTCCTCCACCCTGCATCGCAGCGAGGCAGAGCGCGTCGTGATGGAGGTGATGGCGTGGTTCTCGGAGGACGCGAGCGCCTTCGTGCGCCGCCGCCACCGGGAGCTGCAGCGCCGCGGGACGCCGAACGCCGAGGCCTACGCCCAGATCGCCGCCGAGCTCGCCGCTCGCCCGGTGGCCGGGCCCAGCCTCTCGGTACGGCAGGTTCGTCGGGTCATCTACGGCTAGGAGCAACCCACATGTGTGGAATCGTCGGCTACGTCGGGCGCCACAACGGCGTCCCGGTCCTCCTCGAGGGTCTGCAGCGCCTGGAGTACCGCGGGTACGACTCCGCCGGCGTCGCGGTCGTCAACGGCGACCAGCTCCGCGTCCACAAGGCCGAGGGCCGGGTGCGGGACCTGGCGGAGGGGCTGCCCAAGCGCGTCAACGGGCACGTCGGCATCGCGCACACCCGCTGGGCGACCCACGGCCCGCCGTCGGACGTCAACTCGCACCCGCACCTGGACACCGAGGGCAACATCGCCGTCGTCCACAACGGCATCCTCGAGAACGCGGCCGCGCTGCGCGCCGAGCTCGAGGCCGACGGCGTGACGTTCACCTCCGACACCGACACCGAGGTCCTGGCCCACCTCATCGGCCGCTCGACCCACGAGGACCTCGAGGACGCCGTCCGCGACGCACTCGCGAAGGTCGGCGGTACCTACGGCCTCGCGGTGATCGACGCCCGCCAGCCCGACCGGATCGTCGTCGCCCGCAACGGCTCACCGGTCGTCCTCGGCATCGGCAACCGCGAGATGTTCGTCGCCTCCGACGTCGCCGCGCTGGTGCGCCACACCCAGCAGGTCGTGCTGCTCGACGACGGCGAGCTCGCGACGCTCACGGCGGACGGGTTCACGACCTCGACGCTCGACCGCCGCCCGACCCAGAAGGAGACGCTGGAGCTCGACGCCGATGTCAGCTCCTACGACAAGGGCGGGTACGACCACTTCCTGCGCAAGGAGATCGCCGACCAGCCGACGGCCGTGGAAGGCACGCTGCGCGGGCGGCTGGACCATCGCTTCGCGACCGCCCACCTGGGCGGCATCGAGCTCACCGCCCGTGAGCTGCGCGGCATCCGCCGCGTGAAGATCCTGGGCTGCGGGTCGGCGTACTACTCGGGCATCGTCGGGGCGAACATCATCGAGTCGCTCGCCCGGCTGCCCGCCGACGCCGAGCCGGCGTCCGAGTTCCGCTATCGCAACCCGGTGATCGACCCGGACACGCTCTACCTGGCCGTCTCACAGTCGGGGGAGACGTTCGACACCCTCGCCGCGGTGCAGGAGGTCCAGCGCAAGGGCGGCCGCGTCCTCGGCGTCGTGAACGTCGTCGGATCCTCGATCGCCCGCGCCTGCGAAGGCGGCGTCTACATCCACGCCGGCCCCGAGATCTCGGTGGCGTCGACGAAGGCGTTCACGTCGACCGCGGTGGCGTTCGCGCTGATCGCGCTGCACATCGGCCGCGTCCGCGACTTGAGCCCGGCGGACGGCGAGCGTCTCATCGGCGGCCTCGAGCGGCTGCCCGAGCAGCTCGAGGAGATCATGGCGACCGAGGAGCACATCGCCCGGGTCGCGGGCCGCTTCAGCGACGCGACGTCTGCGTTCTTCATCGGTCGCGTCGGCGGCTACCCGGTCGCGCTCGAGGGTGCCCAGAAGCTGAAGGAGGTCTCGTACGTCCACGCCGAGGCCTACCCGGCGTCCGAGCTCAAGCACGGTCCCCTGGCGCTGGTGACGACCGACCTGCCGACGGTCGTCGTCGCGCCGGACGACCACCTGGCTGCGAAGAACATCTCCGCGATCGAGCAGATCAAGGCGCGCGGCGGCCCGGTCGTCGCCGTCGGCCACCGTGTCCTCAGCGAGCTGGCCGACGACACGCTGATCGTCCCGAAGAACGAGCCGGAGCTCGACCCGATCCTGCTCGGCGTGCCGCTGCAGCTGCTGGCGTACCACGCGGCGCTCGTACTCGGCCGGGACGTCGACCAGCCGCGAAACCTGGCCAAGAGCGTCACGGTCGAGTGACCGCAGTGTGAGGTCCATCACACTGTCGGTTGCAAATCGCTACTGACGGTCCTACGGTGCGGCGATGTCCCGACGGTCACTCGCCCTGTTCGCGCTCTGCGGCGCCTCGTTCCTGGCGTTCCTCGACACGACGATCGTCAACACGAGCTTCCCCTCGATCGGCGAGTCGTTCGAGGACGCAAGTCCCGCTGAGCTGAGCTGGATCCTCGACGGGTACTTCATCGTCTTCGCCGCGCTGCTCATCCCGGCCGGGGGGATCGCGGACCGCGTGGGCCGGCGGCGCGTCTTCCTCGTCGGCGTCGCGGCGTTCACGCTCAGCAGCCTGCTGTGCGCGGTCGCGCCCACCTGGGAGGCGCTGATCGCGGCGCGCGTCCTCCAGGGCACCGCCGCCGCGGTGATCGCTCCGGTGTCGCTGGCGCTGATCCTGGGCCAGTACCCGGCCGAGCGCCGCGCCGCCGGGATCGGCGTGTGGGGTGCGTCCGCGGCGCTCGCCGCTGCCTGCGGCCCGCCGCTGGGCGGCCTGCTGGTCGAGGTCGCGGACTGGCGCTGGATCTTCCTCGTGAACCTGCCGATCGGGGCCCTGGTGATCGCGGCCGGGGTGCGCGCCCTCGACGAGTCGCGGGACGAGGACGCGACCGGCCTGCCCGACCTGCTGGCGAGCGCGCTCGTCGCCGTCGGCCTCGCGCTGCTCGCGCTCGGCATCGTCGAGGGGAACAACTGGGGGTGGGGGAGCCCGCGCGTGATCGGCGCGTTCGCCGCCGCCGCCGTGCTGGTCGCCGTCGTCGCGCGTCGATGCCTGACCCACCCGCGGCCGCTCGTCGACCCGGCCCTGATGGCGATCGCCTCCTTCCGGCGGGCGAACCTGGCGACGCTGCTGTTCGCGGCGGCGTTCTTCTCGACGATCCTCGGGAACATCCTGTTCCTGACCGGGGTCTGGGGCTACGACGTCCTGCACGCCGGGCTCGCGACGATCCCGGGGCCGCTGGCGACGACGTTCGCCTCCCAGCCGGCCGGGCGCCTGGCCGACCGCTTCGGTCACCGGGCCGTCATCGTCCCCGGCTGCCTGCTGTACGCGACCGGGCTGCTGGTGCTGCGCAGCGCCGGCGGCGAGCCCGACTGGGCCGGAACCTGGCTGCCCGGGATGGTGATCCAGGGCATCGGGGTCGGCCTGGCGTTCCCGACGCTCGGCGCCGCTGCCGCCGCGGACATCGACGAGGCCCGGTTCGGCGTCGCCAGCGCGGTCACGAGCGCCTTCCGGCAGTTCGGCGCGGTGCTCGGGACCGCGATCCTGATCGCGATCGTCGGGCAGCCGACGACGCTCGCCGCCGCGCTCGCGGCCTCCGACGACGCCTACCTGTTCGGCGTGGGGTCGGTGCTGGGCGCGGCGGTGGTGGCGGGGACGATCGTCACGCGGCGGGTGCTCGCGCCGCCGCACGACCCGCGGACGATCGCTGCGGGCCCGCCGGAGGCCGCGATCGGCGTCTGACCGCCGCGGTGCGCGGGGGTGGCAGCGCCTGGTGTCGCTCGCCGGCATCTGACACTGCCACCCTCGCCGCGGCGAGCGCGAGTGGCAGCGTCAGGTGTCGTTTTCCGACGTCTGACACTGCCACCCCCGCCGCGGGCTACCAGCGGTAGCGGGCCTGGACCGCCACGAAGAAGCCGTGGCCGCCGCGGTTGCGGCAGGTCAGGCCGTCGTAGCGGGAGGTGCAGCTGAAGGACCCGACCGTGACCTTGCGGCCGTAGCGGAGCGTCCAGTCGCCGCGGAGCGCCGGCCCCATCCCGTAGACCCGCGGGTAGCCGCGGCGGCTCATCTGGTAGGTGACGCGGGCGGAGTTCACGTCGCAGGCCATGTAGCCCGAGTAGCCGGTCGCGTACTGGCAGACGATGTTGCCGGTCGGCGTCTGGAAGCTGCCGGAGTACGCGTCGGCGGCGGCGGGTGCGGCGAGGGCGGCGGTGAGGGTGACGGCGGTGAGGGCGGCGCGGCGGATGATGGTGCGCATGGGGTGACTCCTGGGGGGTGGTTGGTCGATGTGTCCATCCTCGACCGCCGCCGCGCCCCCGCCCATGCCCTCACGGTGGGAAGTCCCTCACCCCTCCTGCGTCGCCCCCGGGGCGAAGTCCGCCTCCGTCAGCACCCCCAGGCCGAGTGCGATCTCGGCCAGCCGCGCACGCTTGGCGTTGTTCGGGATCTCGCCCACCGCGAACTGCTCGAACAGCGCCTTCAGGTGCGACTTGACGGTGTCGACGCTGAGCACGAGCGCCTCGGCGATCGCGAGGTTCGTCGCGGGCGCGGTGACCCCGGGGCCGCGGCACGGGCGGCTGAGCTCGACGAGGACCCGCCGCTGGGCGGGGGTGATGCGCAGCGTCGCCAGCAGCGGGCTGTCGGCGAGCGTCGTCCCGGCGATCGTGCCGGCCGACGGGTCGCGGAAGGTCAGCGTGCAGGAGCCGACGAGCACCACGTCGCCGTCGATCAGGCGCCGCGGGCCGCTGATGCGCGTGCCGTTGACGAACGTCCCGTTGCGGGGCAGGCCGTCGTCCGCCGTCGCCCAGCCGCCTGGCACGGGCCAGATGCGCAGGTGCAGCCGCGACACGCGCGCGTCGGCGAGCACGACGTCGCACGCGTCCGACCGGCCGACGGTCAGCTCGTGCCCCGGCAGGGGACGGACGACCGGCACCGCGTCCGGCGGCTGGACGACGAGGAACGGTGAGCCGGCGCGCTCGGCGGCCAGCAGGTCCTTCAGCGCCTGCGCCCGGGACGTCGTGCTCACCGCGGCGTCACGCCTTGCACTTGGCGGCGATCTCCGTGATGAGCCAGCGCCCGTCGGTCCGCCGCAGGACGAAGCTGATGGGCTGCGGGGGCAGGCGCTCGGACGTCGTGATCTGCGAGCGCGCCTCGATCCGCGCGCGCTCGCCGTCGACGCTCACGCGGGCGGAGGTGGCGTCGAGCAGGCGGTACTCGTTGACGTCGGCGAACTGCCGCTCGTAGATGGCGATCGCCGCGTCCCGGCCGGTGGTCGTCTGGCAGCCGCTGACGACCCCGTTGCCGCCGGTCCGCTGCACATCGGGGCTGAACAGCGCCCGCAGACGGCCCGAGTCGTGGTCGGTGAACGCGGTGGCGTAGGCCCGGACGGCCGACGCCACCTCGCGGCGCGCAGGCTCGGTGGCCGGGTCCGGCCCGCCCGCCGCCTGGGTGGTCGTGGGCGGACCAGTGCTCGTGGTGCCGTCCGTCGTCCCCGTGGTCGCCGTCGACGGCGTCGCGCCGGTCGCGCCCGTCGTCCCGGACGTCGAGCCCGACGTGGAGGTCGACGGGCTCGACGAGGTCGTCGACGTCGACGGGGTCGATGCCACGCGGGCGCCGTCGCTCGCGTCCTCGCGGGTGAGCAGCCAGGCCGCACCGCCGCCGAGGACGATCGCGAGCAGCGCGCAGACGGCGAGCAGCGCGCCGCGGCCGCCACCGGCCCCGGCTCCGCCGCCCGGAGAGCCGGCGACCGCAGGCGGCGCAGCGGACGGGACGGCGGTGCGCGTCGCCGGCGCCGGGCGCGGAGCCCGGGCGGCCGGTCGCACGGGGACGCCCATGACCGCGGTCGCGTCGGCGGCCGGCGACTCCCCGGCCAGGCCCGGCTCGGCGAGCGTCGCGTCGTCGTCACCGCCGGGCGGGGCGTCCGGCCCGGCCAGCGGCGGCGCCATCGCCGGCGCGACCTGCGCCAGCGCCCGCGCGAACGCGGCACCGTCCGGGAAGCGGTCGGCGGGGTCGATCGCCATCGCCCGGATGAGGACCGCGTCGTAGGCGGTCCCGAGCGCCGGGGCGGCCTCCGAAGCCAGGGGACGAGGGGCGGACGCGTGCGCGAGCAGCGTCGCCACGGGCGTCTCGCGGCGCAACGGCCGCTCACCCGTGAGGGCCTCGAAGAGCACGCAGGCCAGCGCGTACAGATCGGCGCGGCCGTCGAGCTCGCCGCCCTGGACCTGCTCGGGCGCGAGGAAGCCCGGCGTCCCGATGACGTTGCCGGTCACCGTCAGCTCCCCGCTGATGGTCTCGGCGTCGGTGCCGGCGACCGACAGCGCGCGGACGACGCCGAAGTCCGTGAGGTAGGCGTGCAGGCCGGAGCCCATCTGCCGCACGAGGATGTTCGCGGGCTTGACGTCCCGGTGCAGGATCCCGGCGCGGTGGGCGGTGTCGAGGGCGTCGGCGATCTGGGTCACGACCCGCACCGCGTCGGCCTGGGCCATCGCGCCGTGCTCGTCGAGGTGCTCGCGCAGGTCCTCGCCGTCGACCCACTGCATGGCGATCCACGCCACCCCGTCGGTCTCGCCCGCCCCGTGCACGCTGATGATGTGTGGGTGGTCGAGGCCCGCTGCGGCACGGGCCTCACGGGTGAAGCGCGTCCGGAAGGAGGGGTCGGCGGCGATCCGCCCGGCGATGACCTTCAGGGCGACGACGCGGCCCAGCGACTCCTGCCGCGCGCGGTAGACGACGCCCATCGCGCCGCGGCCGGCGACCGACTCGACGACGAACTCGGCCAGTCGGCGCCCAGGGGCCAGGTCGTCTGCAGGCGGCACGCCGCCGGAGGTGTGCTCGCGGTCCGTCACGACCTTGCTCACCCTACCCAGGGGCACGGCCGGCTGACACCGGGGTGCGGGGTCGTCGCGGTCAGGTGTGGCGCGCTGCCGTCCATGCCCGTTACGCTCGGGTTCATGAGCTCACGGATGGCGGTCAAGCAGGCCGCGGCCCACGATCATGAGTGGCACGACCGCCTGCGCCGCCAGACCGCGATCGAGCTGCGCCCGTCCCTCGACGAGATGGTCGACCAGTGCGTCGCGTACATCCAGGAGTCGATGCCCGAGCTGAGCCTCGACGAGGAGCTCGCCGAGGGCCTGCAGGAGAGCACC
The DNA here is from genome assembly GCF_040581415.1 of Paraconexibacter sp. AEG42_29. NCBI lineage: Bacteria > Bacillati > Actinomycetota > Thermoleophilia > Solirubrobacterales > Paraconexibacteraceae > Paraconexibacter > Paraconexibacter sp. AEG42_29. The sequence continues at coordinate 2,252,064 of NZ_CP114014.1, forward strand.
TACGACAACCTCGAGCGGATCTTCGACATGCTGTCCGACGGCGAGTCGCAGGAGGAGAGCAAGGCGCCCCCGGGGGCCATCCGCTACGCCGAGACGATGGTGCGCCGCGGGACACCGCTCGCCAGCCTGCTGCGGGCCTACCGCCTCGGGACGATGTGGACCTGGACGCTGTGGCGGCGGGAGATCATCAAGCGGATCGACGACCCGGACCTGCTGATGGAGGCCGTCGACCACTCGATGTCGTTCGTCTTCGGCTACGTGGACGCGGTCAGCGAGGAGGTCACCGAGGAGTACGCCAAGCAGCGCGAGCAGTGGGCCCGCAGCGCGGCCGCCCTGCGCCACGAGACGGTCGAGGCGGTGCTCAGCGACGAGGCGCTCGACCTCGACGTCGTCGCGGCCCGGCTCGGCTACGACCTGCGCGCCGAGCACGTCGCCTTCATCCTGACCACCCGCGCCGCCGACGACGCCGAGGACGTCGTCGCCCGGCTGGAGTCCCAGGGTCAGGCCCTGGCGACCCGCCTCGGCGCCCGCCGGACCCTGCTCGTCCCCGACGGCCGCACGCGCCTGTGGATGTGGTGCTCGTTCGAGGGCTGCCCCGACGACGAGACCGTCGCCGCCGCCAGTGCGGACCGCACGCTCCTGGACGGCATCGTCGTGACCAGCGGCACCGCGGCCGTCGGCCGCGAGGGCTTCACGACGTCCCACGAGGAGGCGCTCTACGTCAAGGAGCTGCTGCGCGTCGGCGGGCGGCACCAGGGGCACCTGGTCCGCTACGAGAAGGTCGTCGTCGCCTCGCTGCTCGCCGCCGACCTGCCGCGGGCGCGGCGGTTCGTCGCGCAGGAGCTAGGCGCGCTCGCCGACTCCGACGACGCCACCTCGCGCGTTCGCGCGACGGTGACCGTGTTGCTGGAGGAGAGCGGCCGCGGCACGGTCGCCGCCAAGCGACTCGGCATCCACCAGAACACCGTCAGCTACCGCGTCCGGCAGGCTGAGCGCCTGCTCGGGCACCCGCTGTCGGAACGGCGCTACGAGGTCGAGACCGCCCTCCGCCTGCTGCGCGCCATCGAGGGCTGACGTGGGGTCCCGGCCGCCGTCGACCGGCGACCGGCCGACCACCGGATGACCGCGCTGCGCCCCACGATCGTCCGGCGCGGCGGCGTGGCGCTGATGCTCCTGGCGACGATCGCCGGTGCGCTGCTCGCGCAGCACGCCGTCGACGATCGTCAGCACGCGCGCTTCGACTCGGAGGTCCGGCGGCTCGACACCGCGATCAGCGAGCGGATGCGGGCGTACGTCCAGGTCCTGAGGGGCTGCGCCGGGCTGTTCTCCGCGTCCGACGCCGTGACGCTGAGCGACTGGCGCCGCTACGTCGGCGGCCTGCGGCTGTCGGAGCGCTACCCCGGGTTCAAGACCCTCGCGTTCGCGCCCGAGGTCTCCGCGAGCGGGCTGCCGGCGTTCCTGCGCGACGTCCGCGCGCGTCCGACGCCGCCCGGCACGATCGCGGTGCGCGAGCCGCGCCGGTACGTGCTGCAGACCCCGACGCGCTCGTCGGGAGCGCCGGGGTTCCACGCGCCGATCCTGTACGTCGCGCCCTACCTGCCGGCGAACCAGATCGCCCTCGGCACCGACCTGCCGCGCGAGCCGCTGCGGCGCGCGGCGATGCTGCGCTCCCGGCGGGCGGGCACGGCCATCATCACCGCGCCGCTGCGGCTGGTCGGCAGCGACACGCGGTCGACTAGCTTCATCGCCTTCCTGGCCGTGCGGGACAAGTCCGGGCGCAAGGGCTGGGTGACCGCGGCGTTCATCGCGCAGGACTTCCTCGCCGGCGTCCGCAGCGGGGCGTCGGCGTCGCCGCTGCGGTTCGCCGTCGAGGACGCGGTGACCGGCGACCTGATCGCGTCGACCGACGGCGTGGCCGCCGCCTCCCAGTCGCCGCGGCCGCTGGCGTCCGTGGAGGACGCGGCGTTCACCCGGACGACGACCGTCGGTGTCCCCGGGCGGTCCTGGCGCGTGCGCTACGTGGCCCCCGACGGCTTCGTCCCGTCCGCGAGCCGGCTCGCCCCGGTGGGTGTCCTGGCCGGCGGCCTGCTGCTCTCGCTGCTGTACGTCTTCCTGTCGAGGCAGACGGTCATGCTCGCCCGGGCCCGGGAGGACGCCGAGGCGGCGACCCGGGCGAAGTCCGCGTTCCTGGCCACGATGTCGCACGAGATCCGGACGCCGATGAACGCCGTCATCGGGATGAGCAGCGTGCTCATGGACACCGAGCTCACCGCCGAGCAGTCCGAGCCGGCGGCCGTCATCCGCAGCAGCGCCGAGCACCTGCTGCACCTCATCAACGACATCCTCGACTACTCGAAGATCGAGGCCGGCGGGATCGAGCTCGAGCGCGCGCCCTACGCCGTGCGCGACTGCGTGCTCTCCGCCGTGCAGCTCGTCGCCGGGGACGCACAGCAGCGGTCGATCCGGCTCACGCACGCGGTCGCCGCCGACGTCCCGCCGTGGCTCGAGGGCGACGTCAGCCGCCTGCGGCAGATCCTGCTCAACCTCCTGTCCAACGCGGTGAAGTTCACCCCGGAGGGCGGGGCGGTCACGCTCGAGGTCACGACGTCGAGCTCGGCGGACGGCCGGCTGCAGCTGAGCCTCGAGGTCCGCGACACCGGGATCGGGCTGTCCGCCGGGGAGCAGTCGCGGCTGTTCACGCCCTTCGCGCAGGCGGACGCGTCGATCAGCCGGCGCTACGGGGGCACCGGCCTGGGCCTCTCGATCGTCGGCCGCCTGGTGGCCGTGATGGGCGGGACCGTCGCCGTGCACAGCGAACCGGGGGAGGGGGCGACCTTCCGCGTCACGGTGCCTGCCGCCGTCGTCCCCGCTCCGCCGCCGGCGGAGCCTGCCCCCGTGCACGTCCCCGCCGCCATCGGCGCGGCGCACCCGCTGCGGATCCTCGTCGCCGAGGACCACTCGGTGAACCAGATCGTGGCCCGCCGGCTGTTCGCCCGCATCGGCTACACCGTCGACATCGTCGGCAACGGGGAGGAGGCGGTCGCCGCCGTCGAGCGCCAGCCCTACGACGTGGTGTTCCTCGACGTGCAGATGCCGGTGATGGACGGCCTGACCGCCGCCCGGGTCCTGGTCGAGCGCTGGCCCGAGGGCGAGCGGCCGCACCTCGTCGCCATGACGGCCGGCGCCTGGGAGGAGGACCGGGCCGCCGCGCGGGCGGCGGGCATGGGGGACTTCGTGCCCAAACCGGTGACGATGGACGTCCTGGGCGCCGTGCTCGCACACTGCGGGCGGGTGACCCGCAGAGCGGCGGTCGCCGCACCGGACGGCTGACGGGCCGGGACGCGGCCCCGGCCAGTGCTAAGTTGCGCCACACCTTGGCCGCCACCGAGAACCCGTCCCTCAAACGCACCCCGCTCTTCGAGCAGCACGTCGAGTCCGGGGGCAAGATCGTCGACTTCGCGGGCTGGGAGATGCCCGTGCAGTACGCGGGAATCAAGGAGGAGCACGTCGCCGTCCGCACCGGCGTGGGCGTCTTCGACGTCTCGCACATGGGCGAGATCGAGACGTTCGGGCCCGACGCCGAGGCGTTCCTGCAGCGGATCCTGTCCAACGACGTCACGAAGCTCGAGATCGGCGGCGCGCAGTACAGCGTCCTGTGCCGCGAGGATGGCGGCGTCCTGGACGACCTCTTCACCTACCGCGTCGCGGCCGACCGCTACCTGACGGTCACCAACGCCTCGAACCACCCGAAGGACCTCGCCTGGTTCCGCAGGCAGGCGGCCGGGTTCGACGTCGCGGTGGTCGACTCCGCGGAGGCGACCGCGATGCTCGCCGTCCAGGGCCCCCTCGCCCGCGAGGCCGTCCAGGCGCTCAGCGACCAGCCGCTGCCCTCCAAGCTCCGCAGCGGCCGGCGCCGCATCGACGGCCTCGACATGCTCGTCGCGGGGACGGGCTACACCGGCGAGGACGGCGTCGAGCTCATCATGTACGCCGAGCACGCGCCGATCGTGTGGGACTCGCTGCTGCGCCGCGGGGCCAAGCCGATCGGCCTCGCCGCGCGCGACACCCTGCGCCTGGAGGTCTGCTACCACCTCTACGGCAACGACCTGATGGAGTCCCGCGGCCCGATCGAGGCCGGGCTCGGCTGGGCGTGCAAGGAGGACACCGGATACGTCGGGGCGGAGGCTCACGCCGCGACCCGTGCGGCCGGACCGTCCGAGAAGCTCGTCCCGTTCAAGATCGACGGCCCCGGCATCGCCCGTCAGGGCAATCCGGTGGTCGGCGGCGGCGAGGTCACGAGCGGGACGCTGTCCCCGAGCCTCGGCGTGGGCATCGGGATGGCCTACGTCCCCGCTGCATCCGCCACGGTCGGCACCGCCCTGCAGATCGACGTGCGCGGCAAGACGCGCGACGCGACCGTCGCCGCCAAGCCGCTGTACCAGCGTTAGTTCCACACCCGCCGCTTCAAGAGGAGAACGACCATGGCCGACGCCAGCTACCCCGACGACCTGATCTACCACCCCGACCACGACTGGGCCCGGATCGATGGCGACGTCGCGACCTTCGGGATCACGTGGTTCGCGCAGGACGCCCTCGGCGAGGTCGTCTTCTTCGACCCGCCGGCCGTCGGGACCACGGTCACCAAGGACGAGCCGTACGCCGAGGTGGAGTCCGTCAAGGCCGTCTCCGACGTCATCGCGCCGCTTTCAGGTGAAATTGTCGAGGTCAACGAGGGCCTGGGCGAAAACCCCGAGGCGATCAACGACGACTCCTACGGCGAGGGCTGGATGGTCAAGGTCAAGCTGAGCGATCCGAGCGAGACCGGCGTACTCCTGGACAGTGCCACCTACCAGGGAAGTCTGACCTAGATGAGCCGCTACACCACGACCACCGACGCCGACCTGCAGGAGATGCTGCAGACGATCGGCGTCGGCAGCCTCGACGAGATCTTCGACCGGCAGATCCCGGCCGGGGTGAGGTTGCGGGAGCGGCTCGACATCCCCGAAGGACTGCCCGAGCAGGACGTCTACGCGCATCTGCGCGAGCTGGCGGCCAACAACACCAGCGCCGAGGACGAGATCACGTTCCTCGGGGCCGGGATGTACGACCACTACGTGCCCGCGGTCATCGACATGCTGATGTCGCGCTCGGAGTTCCTCACGCCGTACACGCCCTACCAGCCGGAGATCTCCCAGGGTGGCCTGCAGGTGATGTTCGAGTACCAGACGACGATCAGCGAGCTGACCGGCCTGCCGGTCTCCAATGCGTCCGTCTACGAGGGCCCCAGCGCCGTCGCGGCCGCCGGGTACCTCGCCAAGCTCGCGAACGGCAAGACGCGGTACGTCGCGTCGGCCGGCCTGCATCCGCACTCGCTGCAGACCCTCAAGACCTACGCCCACGGCTACGACATCGAGGTCGTCGTCGTCCCGCTGAAGGACGGCGTGACCGACGCGGACGCCTGGGCCGCCGCGATCGACGGCGAGACCAGCGCCGTCTTCTTCGCGCAGCCGAACGTGCTGGGCGCGGTCGAGGATGCGTCGGCGCTGAGCGCCGCTGCCAAGAACTCGCCCGCGGTCGTCATCGCCCAGGTGGACCCGATCACGCTCGGCGTGCTCGCGCCCCCCGGCGAGTGCGGGGTCGACGTCGCGGTCGGCGAGGGCCAGGCCCTGGGCAACCGCCTGGACTTCGGCGGGCCGTCGTTCGGCTTCTTCGCCGCCACCACCGCCTACCTGCGCCGCATGCCCGGCCGCATCGCGGGGGAGACGAAGGACGTCGACGGCCGCCGCGGCTTCGTCCTCACGCTGCAGACCCGCGAGCAGCACATCCGCCGGGAGAAGGCGACGTCGAACATCTGCACCGCGCAGGCGCTGAACGCGCTCGGCGGGGTCGTCTACCTGGCCTGGCTCGGCAAGCAGGGCTTCCAGGAGCTGGGCGAGCTGCTGCTGCAGCGCACGCACTACACCCGTGAGGCGCTCGCGGCGCTCGACGGCGTGTCCAAGCTGCACGAGCAGCCGGTCGTCCGCGAGTTCGCGGTCACGCTGGACGTCCCGTCCGTCGCCGCCGTCATCGACCGCTGCCAGGACGCTGGGGTGCACCCGGGCGCGGACCTCGAAGCCCTGACCGGCGACCCGGCCCACCGCGGCGGGCTGCTCGTCGCCCTGACCGAGCAGCGCTCGCGCCGGGACATCGACAAGCTCGTCGAGGTGCTCGGCGCCGCGGTCACCGCGGAGCGAGCCGCCGGCGCGCCTGAGGAGGTGGCGGCATGAACAAGCCGATCGCCGACAACGTCCTGCACGGGGACCCGGGCATCGAGGCCCACACGCCCCATCACGAGCTGCCGATCGACGCCACCGGCGGCACGCCGATGCAGCGCACCGAGGTCCGGACCATCTTCGAGAAGGGCGCGCCCGGCCGCCGGGCGTTCTCCTGTCCGAAGGTCGATGTCCCGATGGTCGAGGGCCTCCTGCCCGGCGCGTACCGGCGCAAGCAGCCCGCCCGGCTGCCGGAGATCAGCGAGCCCGAGCTGGTCCGCCACTACGTGAACCTGTCGAAGCGCAACTTCGACCTGGACTCGGGCTTCTACCCGCTCGGCTCCTGCACGATGAAGCACAACCCGCGGCTGCACGAGCGCGTTGCGGGCCTGCCCGGCCACGCGCGCCTGCATCCGCTGCAGACCCCGAAGCGAGCCCAGGGTGCCCTGGAGCTGATGTACAACCTCGAGCGGGCGCTGGGCGCGGTCGCCGGCCTGCCGCACGTCGCACTGCAGCCGTCCGCGGGCTCCCACGGCGAGCTCCTGGGGGTCCTGCTGACCCGCGCCTACCACGAGGACCGCGGCGAGCACCGGCGCAAGGTCCTGACGCCCGACACGGCGCACGGGACCAACCCGGCGACCGTGACGATGGCCGGCTACGAGGTCGTGAAGGTCGGCACGAACGCCGACGGCGGCGTGGACATCGAGGACCTGAAGGCAAAGGCGACGACGGACGTCGCCTGCCTGATGCTCACGAACCCGAACACGCTCGGCGTCTTCGACCCGCAGATCGAGGAGATCGCCTCGATCGTCCACGGCGTGGGGGCGACGCTCTACTACGACGGCGCGAACCTGAACGCGGTCATGGGCATCTCGCGGCCGGGCGACATGGGCTTCGACATCGTCCACTACAACCTGCACAAGTCGTTCACGCAGCCGCACGGCGGCGGCGGCCCGGGGTCCGGCCCGATCGCGGTGTCCGACCGCATCGCGCCGTACCTGACCGTGCCGGTGATCGAGAAGCAGGACGACGGGTCGTTCACGCTGGAGTCCTCGCCCGGCGAGGGCCGTCCGGGGTCCAAGTCGATCGGCCGGCTGCGCGGGTTCCAGGGCAACTACGGCTGCTTCGTGCGCTCCTACGCGTACATCTGCTCGCTCGGCGCCGAGGGGCTGAAGGACGCCTCGGAGACCGCGGTCCTGAACGCGAACTACCTGCTTGCGAAGTTGCGGGCGCTCGGCGTGGCGGACAGCCTGCCGCTCGCCTTCGGCGACCTGTGCATGCACGAGTTCGTCCTGTCGGGCGCGCCGATGAAGAAGGACCTCGGGATCCGGACGCTCGATCTGGCCAAGCGGCTGCTGGACCACGGCTTCCACCCGCCGACGGTCTACTTCCCGCTGCTGGTCGACGAGGCGTTCCTGATCGAGCCGACCGAGACCGAGACGAAGGAGACGCTCGACGCCTTCGCCGAGGCGATCGCCGCCATCCTGGCCGAGGCGAAGGTCGACCCGCTCATCGCCCAGAACGCGCCGTACACGACGCCGGTCCGCCGCCTCGACGAGGCCGCGGCCGCGAAGAACCCGGTGATCCGCCAGCCGCTGTAGCCGCCCTCGCGCGGCCAGGTCGCTCGTCCTGAGTGACCTCGCCGCGCGGGTCCGCGTGGGATGCTGCGGCGGTGCTCGTCGACCTGACCCTCCGCGCGCTGCCGCTCACCGATGTCGCTGTCGCGGCGTCCCGGGCGGAGGCGCTCGGGTTCGACGGCGTGGGCGTCACGGAGTCCACGGGCAACCCGTTCCTGGCGGCCGCGCAGGTGGCGACCGCGACGTCCCGGCCGCGGGTGTCGACCGGCATCGCGCTGGCGCTGCCGCGCACGCCGATGGACCTCGCGTACACCGCCTGGGACCTGCAGGCGCTCAGCGGCGGGCGCTTCGCGCTCGGCCTGGGATCGCAGGTCCGCGCCCACGTCGAGCGGCGCTACGGCGCCGAGTGGACCCGTCCCGCCGCCCGGATGCGCGAGCAGGTCCTGGCGCTGCGGGCGATCTTCGACGCGTGGGAGTCCGGCGGTCCGCTGTCGTTCGAGGGCGAGTTCTGGACCCACACGCTGATGCCGCCGAACTTCCGGCCGCACCCGCACGGCTTCGGTCGCCCCCCGGTCCTGCTGGCCGCGGTGCGGGAGCGGATGCTGGAGGTCGTGGGGGAGGTCGCCGACGGCCTGCTGGGCCACTCGCTGCAGACCGCCGACGGTCTGCGGGAGATCACGCTGCCCGCCCTGGAGCGCGGGCTCGAGCGCGCCGGGCGCTCCAGGGAGGACCTCGAGATCACGGCGGCCGTCTTCGTCGCCTCGGACGACGCCGGCTGGGAGGGCATCCGCCGCCGCGTCGCCTTCTACGGCTCGACGCCGGGCTACCGGCAGGTCCTCGACCTGCACGGCCTGGGTGGCCTGCACGAGCAGCTCCACGCGCTCTCGCGCAGCGGCGGGTGGGACGCGATGGCGGGCCTGGTGGACGACGACGCGCTGGCGCTGTTCGCGGTGCGGGGGACGGATCCGGCGGCGGTCGCGGCCGAGATCCGCGCCCGGGTGGGCGGGATCGCAGACCGGGTGGCCCTGATCGGCGAGTCTCCGGACCTGGCGCTCTGGTCCCGGATCGCCACGTCCCTCCGGAGCTGACCCCGGGTTCCGCCACCGCGGCGGTGGTCAACGTCCGGACGACGCCGACCACCTACAGCTGACCCCGGGTTCCGCCACCGCGGCGGTGGTGAAAGTCCGGACGAGGCCTGCCCTCGGCGGCGCCCTCAGGCCGCCTGTGCGGACCCGGCCCCGGCCCCGGCTCCGACCGGCACCTCGACGCCGTCCTCAGCCGCGGACTCGACGACGACCGGCAGCGCCGTCGCCGCCGCCACCGTGTTCGGCGGCGCGCTGACGCCCCACGTCGCCGCCAGCAGCAGCGGGTCCGCCGCCGCGTCGGGCAGCGTGCGCCGCGCCCGCCGCTCGCGGGCGACCGGATCGCGCCACGCGCGGACCAGCGCCGGCGTCCGCCGGGCCAGGTCGATCGCGACGAACACGACGGTCAGGACGATCATGAACAGCGTGAACGCGGGCGCGTAGCCATGCTGCCACTCGCAGAAGACCAGGCCCTCGCCGGACGCCGGGCAGGCGCTCGCGGCCGGCATCTGCACCGGCAGCGCCACTGCCGCGCCGGCGATGGCACCCGCCGCGAGACTGCCGCCACGGATCGCCTGCTCGCGCCGGGTGAGCCGCACGCGCCGCGGTCGCCGGACCGGGCGCTCCTGGGCGACGACGTCCTCCGCCCACGCGAGCCACGCCCCCGCGGCCTCGGCGGGCAGCGGCTCGCAGAACAGGAAGCCCTGCACCAGGTCGACGTTCTCACCCTGGACGAACCGCAGCTGCTCGGTCGTCTCCACGCCCTCGGCGACGACCTCCAGGTCCAGCTGGTGGGCGATCGCGACGATCGCGCGGACGACCTCGGCGGCGTCGTGATCGTCGGCGGCACGTCGCACGAACGCACCGTCCACCTTGATCACGTCGACCGCGAACCGGGTCAGGTAGCCCAGCGACGAGTAGCCCGTCCCGAAGTCGTCGATCGCGACCCGCACGCCCAGGGCGCGCAGCCGGCGCAGCATCTTCGCGGTGCCCTCGGGGTCGGCGAACATCGACTCGGTCAGCTCGAGCTCGAGACGGTCTGCGGAGACCCCGCTCTCCGCGAGCGCGTCCGCGACGCGGGCGGGCAGCTCCGGCGAGCACAGCTCCCGCGCCGACAGGTTGACCGCGACGCGCACCGGCGCCAGGCCGCGGTCGTCCCACTCCCGCAGCTGGCGGCATGCCTCGCTGAGCGCGAAGGCCCCGATCTCCTCGATCGCTCCCGTCTCCTCGGCCAGCGGGATGAACTCCGCCGGCGGCAGGAACCGCGCGCTGCCGTCCGCGGTCGGCAGCTTCCACCGCACGAGCGCCTCGACGACCGGGATCGTGTCGTCCCCGAGCCGGACGATCGGCTGGTAGTGCAGGACGAGCTCACCGCGCGCGATCGCCGCACGCAGCCGGCGGGCGAACCCGCGGCGCGGTCCCGGGGCGGGCGTGGGATCGACGGCCGCCGCCGGGGGCGTCGTCGCGGCCACGGCCTCGGCGACCGTCATCGGCCGGATCTGGGAGACGGCCTCGCGGATACGCGGGCCGCCGCGGTGCGTCCCGGAGCCCGGGCCGGCACGCCGGTCGTCCGTCTCACGGGCGGCCGCGACCGCGATGGCGGTCGTCTCCGCCCGGACCGCCGTCGCGCGATCGACGGGGACGGCGACCTGTGGCGCGCTGCGACGCACCGCCACCTCGGCGGTCGGCGCGTCCACCGGCGCGAGGACCCAGCCGCAGGTGGCCGTCAGCGCGACGCGCTCCCCGCCGACCCGCACGGGCCGCTCCAGCGCCTGCACGAGCTCCTGCGCCAGGCCACGCGCCTCGGCCTCGTGGCCGGTGTCGGTTGCGAGGATGCCGTGACGCCCGTCGCCCAGGTCCAGCAGCACGTCGCCCGCGGCCAGCCGGCCCTCGAGGCGCTCGTGGACCGCGGCGACCAGCGTCGCGCGCTCCGCCGCCGACCAGTCGCGGGTGACGGAGTCCCGGCCGGAGACGTGCAGCTGCAGGACGGTGACGTCGACCGCCGCCTTGCGGGCGCTGCGCAGCGCGTCGCGGGTCGCGGACTCGAAGCCCGCGGCGGCGATCGCCCCCACGACCACCACGGCGAGGTCGTCCGCCCCGGTGGAGGACCCGTCGACGACCGCGGACACGCCATGGCCCATGGCCTGCCGGCGCAGCTCGTCCGTCGGCGCGTCGGCCCAGACCAGCAGCGGAGTGCCGCCCGCGAGGATCCGCACGGAGTCGAGCAGCTCGAGCCCGCGGGGTTCCCCGGGCTCGACGCAGACGAACACGACGGCGAACGACTCGGCCTGCAGGACGTCGAGGGCGGCGGCGCCGGAGCCTGCGCAGACGACGTCGGCCACGGTGCGGGCGTACGGCTCGCCGCCGGCAGTGAGCAGGGCGGTGATGTGGCGGGCGGTGGCGGGGTCCTCGGCCACCAGCAGCGCGCGCGTCTCCTGGAGCTGGCGCATCGTGTTCATCCTTGATCGTGGGTCACGACGCCGTCCGTGGCGTCGAACCGGTCATCGGCCCGCCCGCGCCGTCCTTGAGCCGCGTCCGCCGGACGGGCGCCGTCACCGTGCTGTCGCTACCGTCCGGGGCCGTATGACGAGGATCTTCAGCGGCATCCAGCCCACCGGCCGCAAGCACCTGGGCAACTACATCGGGGCCATCCAGCAGTACGTCGCCGGGCAGGACCGCGGCGAGGCGATCTACTGCATCGTGGACCTGCACGCGGTCACGGTCGCCTACGAGCCGGCGGAGCTGCGCCGCCGGGTGCTAGACACGACCGCGCTGCTGCTGGCGTCCGGCGTCGACCCGGCCCGCTGCGTCCTGTTCCGCCAGAGCGACGTGCGCGAGCACTCCGAGCTGACGTGGCTGCTGACGTCGGTGACGGCGGTCGGCGAGCTGAACCGCATGCACCAGTTCAAGTCCAAGTCGGCGGCCCAGCGCGAGCTGGTCGGGGCGGGCATCCTCTTCTACCCGGTGCTGCAGGCGGCCGACGTCCTCGCCTACCGGGCGGACGAGGTCCCGGTCGGGGAGGACCAGCGCGAGCACATCGAGCTCATGCGCGAGTGCGCCCGCCGCTACAACGCGCGCTTCGTCCCGGACGGCGGGACGACCGGCCTGGTCGTCCCCGAGCACCGCATCCCGGCGGTCGGCGCGCGGATCATGGACCTGCAGGAGCCGACGCGGAAGATGTCGACCTCGATCGGCGGCGACGAAGGCAGGATCTACGTGCTGGACGAGCCCGCGGCGATCCTCAAGAAGTGCAAGCGCGCGGTGACCGACTCGGAGAACGAGATCCGCGTGGGGCCGGACAAGCCGGGGGTGACGAACCTCGTGGACATCCTCGCCGCAGCGCGCGGGACCAGCGTCGAAGCGGCGCTCGCGACCCTGGCCGACGCGCGCGGCTACGGGGACCTGAAGGTGGCGGTCGCCGAGGCGGTGACCGACATGCTCGGGCCGGTCCGCGAGCGCTACGAGGCGCTCAGGGCCGACGAGGACGCGATCGAGGCGGCGCTCGCCGCCGGCGCCGCGAAGGCCCGTGAGATCGCGGCCGTGACGCTGCACGACGTGCGCACGGCGATGGGCGTCGGACCCCTGAGCTGACCGCCGCGACATCGCCGCAAGCCCGCACCGAGCGTGGTTTTCCCGCGCACCGCCATGCCCGCAAAATGCGGGGAAACCAGGCGTCATGCGGCTTTGTGGATGGTGAAGCCGACCGACGCGGCCTCTAGCTTTGGCGTCGATGGCGCGCATCATCGAAGAGCTCGAGCTCGACCTGGAGGTCTTCTCCGGGCCGTTCGACCTGCTGCTGACCCTCGTCCTGCGCGAGGAGGTCGACCTGCTCGAGGTCGAGCTGGCGGACGTCGTCGTCAGCTACATGGACTTCCTGCAGGAACGCGGCGAGCTGGACCTGGAGATCGCCACCGAGTTCCTGGTCCTCATCGCGGCGCTGCTGGAGCTGAAGTCCCGGCTGATGCTCCCGCGGGCCGAGGAGGAGCTGCTCGAGGACATCTCCCCGGGGGAGGCCGCCGAGGAGCTCCTGGCGCGTCTGATCGAGGCCAAGCGCTACCGCCAGGCCGCCGACCACCTCGCGGAGCGCCTCGCCGGCGAGCACGGCTACCGCTACCGCAGCGCGCCGCTGCCGGCGTTCCTGAAGAAGGTCACCTACGACGAGAACCCGGCCAAGGTCTACGAGCCGGCGCAGCTGGGCGCCGCGCTCGGCGGGCTCCTGCGGATGCCCGAGGCGGTCAGGCTCGATCACCTCACGATCCCGAGGGTGAGCGTCGCCGAGCGCCTCTCGCACCTGCGGTCGCTGCTGCGACGCGGGGCCTGCACGTTCTCGGACGCCGTCAAGGACGCCGACCGCGTGACCGTCTGCGTGACGCTGTTCGCGCTGCTGGAGCTCTACAAGCAGGGCGAAGCGACCTGGATCCAGGACGAGCCGTTCGGGGAGATCGCCATCACCGCCGCGACGCCGCGCCCGCCGGCGTCCCCGTTCGGGACCGTCGAGAAGGCCGCGACCGCGTGAGCGCCGTGACCGACGCGCCTCAGGTCGCGCTCGACGAGCTCGCCCGCACCGTGGAGGCGCTGCTGTTCGTGTCCCCCGAGCCGGTGGCCGGCAAGGACCTGATGGAGGCGTGCGGGTGTTCCGGCGAGGAGCTCGACGTGGCCCTCGGCCAGCTCCGCGAGGCGTACCTGCCGGGGCGCCGCGGCATGGAGCTGAAGGAGGTCGCCGGGGGCCTGACGTTCGCGACGTCCCCCGAGGCCGAGGATGCCGCCCGGCGGCTGCTGGCCAAGCCGCGCACCCCGCCGCTGACCCCCGCCCAGGCCGAGACGCTGTCGATCGTCGCCTACCTGCAGCCCGTCTCCCGCCCGGAGATCACCCGGATCCGCGGCGTCAGCGCGGACTCGGCGTCCGGCACGCTGCTCGAGCGGGGCCTGATCGAGGAGGCCGGCCGGTCGCAGTTCGGCGCGATCCTCTACCGCACGACCGCGCTGTTCCTGAAGCTGTTCGGGCTCGCGTCCATCAAGGACCTGCCCGAGGTGACCCAGTGGGACCCGACCCCCGAGGAGGCCGCCGAGCTGCGCGACCGCCTGCTGCGTGCCGGCGAGGCCCGCTCGGGGACGGCGCCCGCGCCCGTCCAGCCGCCCGGTGTCGTCGTCGAGCCGCCGCTGTCGGACCTGGCGGCCGGGGGCGGCAAGGCCGAGCGGGACGATGACGACGCGCCACTACCCGCGCCGACCCCGCTCCATGGGACGCCGCGCGAGCGGCCGCCTGTGCCGCCGGGCCCGGCGCCGTTCGGGGGGCCGCGCCTCGTGCCACCGCGCGAGGACTGACGGCCGACCACGCTGCCGCCGGCTCAGGCGGCCGCGGCCTTCACGGCCAGCTGCCCGCACGCGGCGTCGATGTCCTGCCCGCGCGTCAGGCGGATCGTGGCGCGAACTCCCCGCGCCTCGAGCACGTCGCGGAAGGCCGCGATCGTGTCCCGCGCCGACCCGTCGTAGATCGAGTCCGTCGGGTTGTAGGGGATCAGGTTGACCTTGTAGATGACCGGGTCCAGCACCGCCGCCAGCTCCTCGGCGTGGTGCGGCTGGTCGTTGATCCCGTCGAGCATCACGTACTCGACGAAGACCTGGCGCTTCTTCACCGAGTAGAAGCGCTCGCACGCGGCCAGGACGTCCGCCAGCGGATAGCGGTCGTTCACCGGCATGATCGCGCTGCGCAGATCCTCGTCGGCTGCGTGCAGGGAGAGCGCGAGGCGGATCGGCATGTCGGTCTGCGTCAGCCGGTCGATGCCGGGGATCCAGCCGACCGTCGAGATCGCGGTGCGGCGGTGCGTCACGCCGAGGTCGGGCAGCAGCCTGCTCGCGGCCAGCACGTGGTCGAGGTTCATCATCGGCTCGCCCATGCCCATGAAGATCACGTTCGTGATGTCCGTCTGGCGGCGGAAGTAGAGCGCCTGGTCGAGGATCTCGCCGGCGGTCAGGTTGCGCGCGAACTTCATGCGGCCCGTCGCGCAGAAGGTGCACGTCAGCGCGCAGCCGACCTGCGAGGACAGGCAGACGGAGCCGCGCCCGTCCTTGTAGCGCATGAGGACGGTCTCGATCTTGCGGTTGTCGTGCGTGCTGAGCAGGACCTTCAGCGTGCCGTCCTTGGAGCGCGTCTCGCGCTCGACCGTCAGCGTGCTGAAGGGCACCCGCTCGGCCAGCTCACCGCGCAGCGCCGCCGGCAGGTCGGTCATCTCGTCGTAGCCGGCAGCCCCGCGGGCGGCCCACGACCAGACCTGGCGTGCGCGGAACTTCGGCTGGCCGAGGTCGGCGAGCGTCGTGTCGAGCAGCGCGAGGTCCACGGCCACATCGTACGACGACGACGTAGAGTCCCTGGCCTCCATGCGCCTCGCCAAGCACCTCGCCCACGCCGGCGTCGCCTCCCGCCGAGCCGCCGAGGTCCTGATCCGGGACGGCCGCATCAGCATCGACGGCAAGATCGTCACCGACCCCGCGCGGGACGTCGACGGCACCGAGCGGATCGCCTTCGACGACGAGCTCCTGAACCCGCTCACGGGCAAGCGCGTCGTCTACGCCGTGCACAAACCCGCCGGCGTGGTGTCCACCGCGCACGACACGCACGGCCGCGCGAAGGTCACCGACCTCGTCGACAGCGACCACCGCCTGTACCCCGTCGGGCGCCTCGACGCCGACTCCACCGGGCTGATCCTCCTGACCGACGACGGCGACCTCGCCCACCGGCTGACGCACCCGTCGTTCGAGGTCCCCAAGACCTACCGCGTCAAGGTCCGCGAGCTGCCCGTGTCCGAGGGCTCGCTGCGGCGGATGCGCGAGGGGCTGCAGCTGGAGGACGGCCGCACGGCGCCCGCGGGCGTCCGCCAGAGCCGCCCGGGCATCCTCGAGATCACGATCCACGAGGGCAAGAAGCACCAGGTCAAGCGCATGTGCGAGGCGATCGGGCACCCGGTCGTCACCCTGACGCGGATCGCCATCGGGCCGCTGCGGCTCGGTGACCTGGCGGTGGGCGGCGTCCGGCGCCTGTCGGCGGCCGAGGTCCAGCGACTGCGGGACGCTGCCGGACCCGAGTGAGCCGCTGCGGCTGGTCCCGGTACGAACACCGGTGTCCGTGAATACCTGAACATTTCCTGCACCTTCTTGCGTTGCGCCTCGAGCGGAGGTAGCTTGGAAATCGAGGTAGGTGCACGGAGGGGGCTCCGATGCACAGCTGGTTGGCAGACCGGTCCCTCGCACATCAGGCAAAAGCAACCGGCGTCGTGGGCGACCCGGTGAACAGGGGGCAGAGGATGACTGTCGCTACTCGCGATCAGGCAGATCTCGGCACATCCGTGGAGCAGACCGGCTGGCAGGCCGGACTGGAGACACGTGGTGCCGAAACCAGGCGGTCGGGGGCCGGGCGCGGTGCGCTCGGCGCCACCCGGCTCGCCGAACGGGCACCGATCACGGTGCCACGCGTCGGGCCGGTGGCGGGTCCCGCGGGGGCGGCGCCGCGCGCGCCGATGCCGCCGCGGGACCCCGCGTTCCCGCGTTTCACGGAGCGTCGTTTCGTTCGTGATCCGATGGCGCCGCAGCCGGCGCCCGTCGTCGTCCCGCCGAGGACCCGGCGGCTGAAGCGCGACGAGGAGCGGCGCTACGGCAGCTTTGCCGTGTACCTCACGGTGCTGCTCGCGTCGGCGGTGGCGGGTGTGGTGGTCGCGTGGCTGTTCACCGCCCCGGCGGCGCGGATGTGCAGCGGCGGGGATGCGGTCGGGGCGTGCGTGAAGGACAACGTCTTCGCGCCCGCGCTGACCACGTTCGCCCTGATCCTCGCCATCGGGATGGTGCTCGCGACGCTCGTCGTGGACGTCATCCCCGACGCCCGGCGCAAGCGACGTGCCGGATACCGCCTGAAGCGCGACGCCCGGCCGGCACCGCCGCCGCGGACGGATGCCCCGCCGATGCCGGCCGACCTGCTCGCGGTCGCCGGCTGGAGCCCCGCGCAGGGGTCCGGGGCCGTCGACCGCGCATCGGCCGCCGCAGCGCTCCGGGCGATCAGGGCGATCTGCCCGACGTGCGTGACGGTGGTGACCGCCCGCGCGGGCCTGTGCCTGCAGTGCGGCGGGGCGGTGGTGGCCCGCCAGGGCTGACCCGCGCCGCCACGTCACCCGCGGCTCGGCCGGCGACAGGCAGCAACAGGGACGCGCCGTGCTTGAATGGCGCGGTGCGTCTCTTCGCTCTCCGCGGTGCTTCGTCGGTCGACGTCAACGAGTCGGGCGCCATCCTCGGCGCCACCTCCTGGTTGATGCGCGAGATCATGAAGCGCAACCAGATCGGGCCGGACGACGTCGTGAGCTGCATCTTCACGCTGACGGCCGACCTCGACGCCGAGTTCCCGGCGGTCGCCGCGCGGCAGCTCGGCTTCGACAAGGTGCCGCTGCTCTGCGCGAAGGAGGTCGAGGTCCCGGGGTCGCTGCCGCGCGTCATCCGCGTCCTGATCCACTACTACGCCGACGAGTCCCACGAGGCCAAGCACGTGTACCTCGGCGAGGCCCGGGCCCTGCGCATGGACCTCGAAGCGGCCCAGTAGGACACGATCGCGATGGCCATCGAGTTCTCCAAGCGGGTGGGGCGGACCCCCGCGTATCCCATGTCCGGCGCGCAGGCGCTGCCGGAGGACATCGTCCTGATGGCCTCCAACGAGTCGCCGGAGCCGCCGCTGCCGCAGGTCGTCGCCGCCATCCAGGGCGTCCTGGGGAACGCGAACCGCTATCCGGACCCGACGAACACGAAGCTCCGCAGGGCGCTGTCGGACCGCTACGACGTCCCGGCGAACCGCATCGCCATCGGCGCCGGGTCGTGCGACCTGCTGATGACCGCCGGGGACGTGCTGCTCGAGCCGGGGGCCGAGGTCGTCTACTCGTGGCCCTCGTTCAGCGTCTACCCGTACCTCGAGGCCGCGACGGGCGCCACCGGGATCCGCGTTCCGCTGAACGACGCCCACGAGCACGACCTCGACGCGATGCTGGCGCAGATCACCGTCGCCACGCGCCTGGTGATCGTCTGCAACCCGAACAACCCCACGTCCACGGCGCTTCCGCTCGACGCGATCACGCGGTTCATCGAGGCCGTCCCGCGCCACGTCTGCATCCTGCTCGACGAGGCGTACTGCGAGTTCAACACGCTCGACGACCCGGACTCGTCGGTCGACCTGCTCAAGAAGCACTCGAACCTCGTCCTGCTGCGGACGTTCTCGAAGATCTACGGCCTCTGCGGGCTGCGCGTCGGCTACGCGCTCTGCGGCGACCCGCGCTTCGTGGAGGCCGTCGACCAGGTCCGTCAGCCGTTCTTCTGCTCGATCACCGCGCAGGCCGCCGCGATCGAGGCGCTCAAGCACCAGGACGTGATCGCCGAGCGCGTCGAGCGGACGGTGATCGCCCGGGTCGAGCTCGAGAGCGCGCTGAACGACATGGGCATCGAGCCCGCGGCGTCGCAGGCGAACTTCTGCTGGTTCCCGCTGCCCGAGGACGGGCCGACCGAGCCCGAGGTCGTGAAGGGCCTCGTCGACCGCGGCGTCCTCATCCGCGGAGGGACGGGACAGGGCCGCGAGGGCTTCCTGCGCGTGACCTACGGCACGCCCCGCGACAACGACCGCTTCGTCGCCGCGCTCCGCGAGGTGCTCGGACAGTAGTTGCCGGGTGTGCCAGAATGCGGTCACCGCAATGGCGCATCACGCTCTGACCACGCGCAGTACTCCGTCCGGCCTTCAGGCCGACGCGCGTGTCGCTGGTGCCTCCTTTGCGGGCTTTGCCTGGTATCTGCGATTGAGCTAGGCGCTCGGTCGGCTGCGCGCACGCGCGGCTTCCACCACTCGGACCTCGGGTCGAGCGCCACCCCGGCGGACGTTGGACGTCCGCACGCCGTATCCCCAGTACTTTCCCGGCAGACGACCCGCAAAGGACGCAGCAGACATGAAGCCCCCCGTGATACCGCACGACGTGCCCTACAAGCTGGCGAACGGCGCCCTGCGCGACCGCTCCGTCTTCGAGATCGGCGGCCGTCTGGTCGGCGGCGATCACTTCGCGATGATCGCCGGACCGTGCACCGTCGAGTCGCGCGAGCAGCTCCTGACCAGCGCCGACGCCATGCTCGAAGCGGGCGCGACCATGTTCCGCGGCGGCGCGTACAAGCCGCGCACCAGCCCGTACGCCTTCCATGGGTTGGGCCACGAGGGGCTCCGCCTGCTGGCCGAGGCGAAGGAGCGCACCGGCCTGCCGATCGTCACCGAGCTGATGGACGTGCGGGACGTGGAGGCCGTCGTCGGGGTCGCCGACGTCATCCAGATCGGCGCGCGCAACATGCAGAACTACACGCTGCTGACCGAGATCGGCCGTTCCGGCGTCCCGGCGCTGCTGAAGCGCGGGTTGTCCGCGACGCTCGACGAGCTGCTGAACGCCAGCGAGTACATCCTCGCCGAGGGCAACGAGAAGGTCCTCCTGTGCGAGCGCGGGATCCGCACGTTCGAGACGGCGTACCGGTTCACGCTCGACCTGACGGCGATCCCGGTGCTGAAGGAGCTGACGCACCTGCCGATCATCGTCGACCCCTCGCACGCGGCCGGCCGGCGGGCCCTCGTCGAGCCGCTGTCGCTGGCCGCGGCGGCCGCCGGGGCGGACGGGATCATCGTCGAGGTCCACCCGGACCCCGACAACGCCGTCTGCGACGGACCGCAGCAGCTGCGGACCGACGAGTTCCCTGAGTACCTGCGCAAGGTCGAGCAGGTGGCCCAGATCGCCGGCAAGGTCCTCGGCGGCGTCCCGGTCTAGTGGCCCTCCCGGAAACATTCGCCGGGTTCAGTCGGCGCCGCGCGGCGCTGCGCCGCACCCGCCGATCCGCAAATACGCCCGGTATGAGCTGGATCGGCGGGCGCACCGCAGCATCCACGCTGCATCCGCCACGACCCGGCGAACGTCCCCGTGCAGGCCACTAGGGACCCGCGGGCGGGCAACGGACGAGACGGCGACGGAGCGGAGCGGATCAGCGTGCACGTCGCCGTTCTCGGAGTGGGCCTCATCGGCGGGTCGGTCGCGCTGGCCGCCCGTCGTCAGGACGGCGTCCGCGTCACCGGCTGGGACGCCTCGCCCGACGCGCTCGAGCGGGCGCTGGCGGCCGGCGTCATCGACGACACGGTGCCGGACGTCGCGTCGCTGGCCGGCCAGGGCGTCGACGTCTGCGTGGTCGCCGTCCCGCTCGGCGCGCTGGCGGCGACGGTCGCCGCTGCGTGCGCCGCGACAGCTCAGGAGGAGGCGATCGTCACCGACGTCGGCTCGACCAAGCTCGCGCTGGTGACCGGCGTCCCGGCGGCGACCTACATCGGCGGCCACCCGCTCGCCGGCGCCGAGACGTCCGGCGTGGAGCACGCGCGCGGCGACCTCTTCGACGGCGCCACCTGGTACCTGACGCCGAGCCCCGAGTCGTCCGGCTTCCTGTTCGAGCGGCTGCGCCGGTTCGTCGCCTCGCTCGGGGCGGTCCCGGTCGCCATCGACGCGGGTGCCCATGACCGCCTGATGGCCGCCGTCAGCCACCTGCCGCACGTCCTGGCGAACATCATGGTCCAGCAGGCAGCCGCCGCGCTGGGCGGCGAGACGCTGCCCGCAACGGGTCCGTCGTTCCGGGACGCGACTCGTGTCGCGGGCGCGAACCCCCTGCTGTGGGGTCAGATCTACAGCGCCAACGCGGCAGCGCTGGCCGACCAGATCGACGCCACCATCGCCGCGCTGCAGGACGTCCGCGGCCGGCTGCACGACCTCGAGGCATGGCAGGCCGAGGTCTCGGGCCTGCGCCGCGCGCTCCTGGAGGTCGGCCTCGACGGCGGCCCCCAGCAGGAGCTCCGCGTCTCCGTCCCCAACGTCCCCGGCGTGGTCGCCGACCTCGCGGTCACGCTCGGCCACGCCGGCATCAACATCTCCGACATGTCGCTCGCGCCGTCCCAGGACCGGCAGAGTGGCGTCGTCGGCGTCTGGGTCGCCGCCGCCGACGCGGACCGCGCCCGCCACCTGATCACCGCGAAGGACCTCCCCGTCACATGACTCCCACGACCGTCCGCTTCGATCCCGTCACCCGCCTGAAGGGGACGCTGACGCCACCGGCCGACAAGTCGATCAGCCACCGCGCGGCGCTGCTCGGCGCCATGGCCTCCGAGCCGGTGCGGGTCCACAACTACCTCGACGCGGCGGACACGAACTCGACGCTCGCCGCGATGCAGCAGCTCGGCGCGCTGGTCGACCAGCAGCCCGACCACCTCGTCATCCGGGGGACGGGGCTCCGTGAGGCGGCGCCGCCGGAAGGTCCGATCGACGTCGGCAACGCCGGCACGCTGATGCGGCTGCTGCCCGGCTGGCTCGCCGCGCAGGAGGGCCGCTCCTACGTCCTGGACGGCGACTCGTCGATCCGCGGCCGGCCGGTCGACCGCATCGCCGTCCCGCTGCGCCTGATGGGCGTCGGGATCGAGGCGACCGACGAGCGCTACCCGCCGTTCACCGTCCACGGCGGCAAGCTGAACGGCATCGACTACACGCTGCCGGTCGCGAGCGCGCAGGTGAAGTCGTGCATCCTGCTCGCGGCGCTGACGGCGAGCGGCCGGACGATCGTCCGCGAGCCCGAGCCGTCCCGCGACCACACCGAGCGGATGCTCCTGGCGGCGGGCGTCCCCGTGGTGCGGGCCGACGGTGCGGTCACGGTCGAGAACCAGGACGAGCTCGTCCTCGACGAGCAGATCGTCGTCCCGGCCGACCTGTCGAGCGCGGCGTTCGCCATCGCCGCCGGGCTGCTCGTGCCGAAGTCCCGGCTGCTGCTGCAGAACGTCAACACCAACTGGACGCGCACGGGCTTCGTGCGGATCGCGCAGCGGATGGGTGCGATCATCATCGGCGACCTCGAGGAGCACGGCGCGCCGCTCACCGCGGGCGAGCCGGTGGGCGACCTGGACGTGACGGCCGGTCCCCTGGTGGGGACGACCGTCGAGTCGTGGGAGGTCCCGCTGGCGATCGACGAGCTGCCGCTGGTGGCCCTGCTCGGTTGCTTCGCCGAGGGCGAGACCGTGGTGCGCGGGGCGGCCGAGCTGAAGGTCAAGGAGTCCGACCGGATCCAGACGGTCGTCGACGGGCTGAACGGGCTCGGCGGCCAGCTGGAGGCGACGCCGGACGGGTTCGTCGTCACGGGGACCGGCGGCCTGCGCGGCGGGACGATCCACTCCCACGGCGATCACCGCCTCGCGATGCTGGGCGCGGTCGCGGGCCTGGCGTCGCGCGAGGGGGTCGAGGTGGTCGGGATGGACGCGGCCGACGTCTCCTACCCGGGCTTCGCGGACGACATGGCGCGCCTGCTCCCGGGTTCCTGACGGGCCGCGGTGCAAAGCTGCTTTTGGGCGGGAAGCGCGGTCCTGGTGGTTGCGGGTAGGTGGCGCTGACGCGGGGGCTTGGTGGTCGGGGGTCGGTGGCGCCGACGCCGAGGGCCTGGTGGTCGGGGGGTCGGTGGCGCTGGCGCCGAGGACCTGGTCGGTCGCGATGACTTTGGGAACTGCGGGCGGCAGACAGCGGTGGACGCTGCGTGGCTGCGGGGTCGCGGGTGCGGGGCGTGGGTCCGGCGGCTGGCCGGAAGGGACGAGCAGCGGATCGCACGGGTCCTCGGAGGATTCAGGGGGGTATGCCCCCTGAATCCTCCACGCGTCCGGGGCGGGCCGGGCGATCGTGCGCCCTCGGAGGATTCGGCGGGGCATACCCGCAGAACCCTCCACGCGTCCACGCCTGGCCGGGCTACGGCGGTGCGTCGTCGCTCCCTGGGGCGTCTGACGTCCAATTTTGGTCGCTGCAGCAGCCAAGATTGGACGTCAGACGTGGCAGCGCGTCGGCTGCCACTCCGGCCCGCCCGCGGAGCCACGGCCTCCACCGCTGCGAACCCCGATCGCGCCGTCGTTAGAGGCCGGTTCGCGTTCTACGCCTGCGATCGCCTCCGGCAACGAACACTCGCCTTCTTCGCACCGGAAGGAACGCTGTGCTCCCACTAACGGGTGTTAACGAGCGGGCGTCGCGGCACCGGCCTGCGGCCAGAGCTCCGCGTCCCGGCGCAGGTCGGCCACGCAGACGTACAGCCCCAGGGTTCCCACGCAGCCCAGGACCCCCGCGCCGATCAGCGTCGCGTCCCGGCCGACGAGTGCGGCGATCGGGGCGGTGAGCGCGAACGACAGCGGCGTCAGGCCGATCGACACGAGCCAGTCCAGCGAGCCGACCCGGCCCAGCATGGTCGGCGGCACGCGGGTCTGCATCAGCGTGGCCCAGACGACCATCCCGGTGCTGGCCGACGCGCCGAACAGCGCCGCGAGGATCGCCAGCTGCCAGACGGAGCCGGCGATCGCATAGCCCGCGATCGGCAGCAGCCCGAGGCCCCACGCGAGGTACATCAGCCGCAGGTGCTTGACCGGCAGCCCGCGACGGGACATCAGCAGCGCCCCCGCGATCCCGCCCGCTCCGCCGGCCGCCAGCACGGCACCGAACGCGCTCGCCGGCGCGTCGAGGTCGTTGCGGATCAGGTACGGCAGCAGGACCTCGACCGGCCCGTAGAAGCAGAGCAGCGACAGCGACGCGGCGATCAGCGTGCCCCACAGCCACGCGTGCTGGCGGACGAACGCCCAGCCTTCGCGGACCTCGCGGAAGACGGCGCCGAGCCCTTGGTCCACCGTCTCCCGGACCCGCGGCTGCGGCGTGATCGCCAGCACGCACGCCATGCAGAGCACGAACGTCCCGCCGTCGATCAGCAGCGCGGTCCCCGGGCCGAACAGGCCGACGAGCACACCGCCGACGGCGGGCCCGGCGAGACGGATCGACAGGGGCCGCGCGACCTCCTGGAACGCGTTGGCCTGCATTAGGTCCTCCGCCGGGACGAGCTGCGGGATCATCGCGCCGAAGGCCGGGTTGAAGAAACCCTCCGCACCGCCGAAGAACACGGCCAGCGTGATCAGGTGCCACAGCTCGATCGTGCCCGTGACCGCGAGCACGCCGAGCGTGACGACGCAGACGAGCCGGACGGCGTCCGCCACGATCATGATCCGGCGCCGGTCGAAGCGGTCCGCAGCCACGCCACCGAGCAGGAGGCAGACGACGGTGCCGAGCGTCCACGCGACGCCGAACGCGCTCAGGGCACTCGGCGAGTCCGACAGGTCGTAGACCTGCCAGGCGACCGCGACCAGGAAGATCCCGTCGCCGATCAGGCTCGCCGTCAGCCCGGTCCAGAGCAGGGCGAAGTCGCGATGCCGCAGCGGGCGCAGGAGGGCCGGGGGCGACACCGTGCCATTATCACTGTCCATGGGTGCGCGCTGAGATTCGCGCCGCCTGCGATCAGATTTGGACTAGAGCAGATGCTTGTTGCCCTCGATGGACCCGCCGGGGCCGGGAAGTCGACCGTCGCCCGCGCGGTCGCCGACGCCCTCGGCTTCACCTACCTGGACACCGGTGCCATGTACCGCTGCGTCGGCCTGCGCGCGACCGCGAACGCCGACGCGGCCCTCGACGCGGCCGCCCTCGAGATCGTGTTCGACGGCGAGCGTGTCCTGCTCGACGGCGAGGACGTCACGGCGGCCATCCGCACCCCGGAGGCCGGCCTGGCCGCCTCCCGCGTCGCGACGGACCCGGCGATCCGCAGCACGCTCGTCGCCCTGCAGCAGAAGACGATGGCCGCCGGCGACTGGGTGGCGGAGGGCCGGGACATCGGCACCGTCGTCGCCCCCGACGCCGAGCTGAAGGTCTGGCTCACGGCCGACCCCGAGGAGCGCGCCCGCCGCCGGGAGATCCCCGTCGCCGAGCTGATGGAGCGCGACGAGCGCGACGCCGCCCGCGAGACGAGCCCGATGAAGCCGGCCGACGACGCGATCGAGGTCGACACCACCGGGCTGACGCTCGACGAGGTCATCGCCCGCATCACCACGCTGGTGGAGGAGGTCCGATGAAGGTCGCCGTGGTCGGATACCCCAACGTCGGCAAGTCCTCGCTGGTCAACCGCCTCACGCAGACGCGCGAGGCCGTCGTCCACGAGCGCGCGGGCATCACCCGCGACCGCAAGGAGGTCGCCTGCGAGTGGAACGGCCGGCGGTTCACGCTGATCGACACCGGCGGCATGGACTTCCAGGACGAGGACCCGATCAGCGGCTCGATCCGCGAGCAGGCCCGCGCCGCGATCGCCGACGCGCAGGTCGCGATGCTCGTGGTCGACGGCCGCGCCGGCGTGCGGCCGGGCGACGAGGAGATGGCCGACCTGCTGCGCCGCTCGCGCCTGCCGATCGTCCTCGCCGTCAACAAGATCGACTCCGCCCAGGACATCGCGAACACCGCCGAGTTCTACGGGCTCGGGATGGGGGACCCCGTCGCGGTCAGCGCGGCCCAGGGCCTCGGCACCGGCGACCTGCTCGACCGCCTCACCGAGCTGCTGCCCGACGACGACGACGCGCCGGACGAGGACATCGTCCGGCTCGCGCTGATCGGCCGGCCGAACGTCGGCAAGTCGACCCTGATCAACCAGTGGCTCGGGTCCGAGCGCGTGATCGTCTCCGACATCGCCGGCACGACGCGCGACTCGATCGACCTGCCGCTCGAGTTCGACGGGCGCAAGCTGGTTGTCGTCGACACCGCCGGCATGCGCCGTCAGGCGAAGGTCCAGGAGTCCGTCGAGTACTTCACGACGCTGCGCTCCCAGCGAGCGGTGGAGCGGGCGGACGTCGCGCTGGTGATCTGCAGCGCGGAGGACGGCATCACCGCGCAGGACATGCGCATCGCCGAGCTCGCGATGCAGGAGGGCTGCGCGACCGCCCTCGTCCTGAACAAGTGGGACGAGTTCGGGATGAGCGAGGACGACCTCATCCACGAGCGCGCGAAGGCCAACCGCAAGCTGCGCCTCCGGCCCAAGGTCCTGACCGCGAGCGCGCTGACCGGTCGCAACGTCGCCCGCGTGCTGCAGGAGGCGATCGTCCTCGGCGACCGCATGACCGGCCGCATCCCCACACCGGAGCTGAACCGGTTCCTCGCCGAGACGACGCAGACCCGGCAGCCGCCGGCCAAGCAGGGCCACCGCCTGAAGCTGATCTACATCGCGCAGATCGGCGAGCGCCCGCCGCGCTTCGCGATCCAGGTCAACACCCGCAGCCGCGTCACCCGCGACTACGCGTACTTCGTCGAGAACCGGCTGCGGGCCCGCTACGGGCTGGACGGCGTCCCGGTCATCATCGACTTCAACGAGCGCGGCTCGGGCCGCCGCGCGCCCGGCGGCGACCACCGCGCCGACCGCCTGAAGGCCGTTCAGGAGGACGTCTTCGAGGAGCTGGCCGACGTCGGCTTCGACGTCGAGCTCGGGGATGTCGAGGACGACCCGCAGGCGCGCGAGGTCGAGGTCTACGAGTACACGGACGCCGGCGACGACGAGGACTTCGCCGACGACGACGAGGACTTCGACCACGACGACGAGGACGAGGACGGACCGGAGCCCGCGCCCGGTGGCTGAGTCGGGGCTGCGACCGGTCGTCCCGCGCTGGCAGCGCGCGCTGCTGCGCGGCGTCGCGCCGCTCACGTCGCCGCGGACGCCGGACGACTACGTCCAGATGCTCAACCCGCGCTGGTCCAGCCGCGAACTGCGCGGCACGGTCGAGCGCGTGGACGCGGAGACCGCTGATGCGACCACGCTGACGATCCGGCCGTGCCGACCGTGGCCCGGCCACCAGGCAGGTCAGTACCTGCGGATCGGCGTCGACATCGACGGCGTCCGGCACTGGCGGGCGTACTCGCTTAGCTCCGACGCCGGCCGGACCGACGGCCTCCTGCAGATCACCGTCAAGCGGGTCGCCGGGGGCGCTGTCTCGCCGTACCTGACGAGCGTCGTGCGGCCGGGGACGATCGTGACGCTCGGCGGGGTGGAGGGGACGTTCACGCTCCCGGACCCGGCCGCCGGCCCGCTGCTGCTGCTCACCGCGGGCAGCGGGGTCACGCCCGTCATGGCGATCCTGCGCGGGCTCGACGCGCGCGGCGCACTCGACGACGTCGTCCACGTGCACTCCGCCCCGACCGCCGAGACCACGATCTTCGCGGCCGCGCTGACCGCCTTCGACGCGCGGCACCCCGGGCTGACGCTGCACGTCCGCCACACCCGCGCCGACGGCCGCCTGGCCCCGGACGGGCTCGACACGCTCGTGCCCGACTGGCGCACAAGGCAGACGCTCGCCTGCGGGCCGGCGAGCATGCTTGCCGCCCTGAGCGCGCACTGGGACGCCGCGGGACTGCGCTCACGGCTGCGGCTCGAGCACTTCGCGCCGCACCTCGAGCCCGGGGTCGGCGGCACCGGCGGCACGGTCACCCTCACGCGCAGCGGGGTCACGGCCTTCGCCGAGGGTGGGCAGCCGTTGCTAGCGGCCGCGGAGGACGCCGGCGTCGCCGCGCCGTTCGGCTGCCGCATGGGCATCTGCCAGACGTGCGTCCGCCGCCTGGTCTCCGGCCGCGTGCGCGACCTGCGCACCGGTGAGGTCCACGGCGAGCCCGGTCGGTTCATCCGGACCTGCGTCAACGCGGCCGAGGGCCCCGTCGAGCTCGAGCTGTAGCCGCGCGTGTCGCCGTCCCAGCCACCGGAACCCGACGCCGACGCCGGCGGTGCGGCCGACGCCGCGTCATCAGGACATTCGCCACCGCCCGGGGGCCGGAACCCGGGGTCAGCGGATTCCGAGGGGGCAGGGCGTCCGCGCATCGCGGTCCTCGCAGCGCTGCTGGCCGTGCTCGTGGTGCTTGTCGTCGGCCTCGCTCTGCTCGTGAGCGGGGGCGACGACCGCGACGGCGGACCACCCGCCGCGCTCGCCACGCGGCTGGTCCCCGCCGACGCGCTCGTCTACGTGCACCTGTCGACCGACACGGGGCGCCGCGGGACCGCGGCCGCCGAGCGGCTGGCGCAGGCCTTCCCGGGCTACGACGCGCTCCGCAAGAGCCTCGTGAAGCGCCTGTCGGCGCCTGGCTGCCCGGTCGCCGCCGACGCGCTCAAGAACGGCCGCGAGGCCGCGCTCGCGCTGATCGACACCGGGAGCGAGGCCGCCGGATCGCTCGTCTACGTCGACACCGGCAACACCGACAAGCTTCCCGAGCGGACCTGCGGCGCGGTTCAGACGGGCAAGTTCGGCCGCTTCCTCGTCATCGGGCAGCCGCAGACGATCGTGCTCGCGCGGCAGCTCGCTGCCGGCAAGGGCCGGTCGCTGGCCGACGTCGCGGCGTACCGCCGCGGGCTGGACGGCCTGCCCGCGGGCCGGGTCGCCGACGCATGGGCCACGGCCGACGGCGTCGACCGGTTGCTGGCGCCGCAGGGCGGCATCCTCGGCGTGGCCGGCTCGCTGCTGCGGCGCCCCGGCGGTGCGGCGACGATCGCCGCGGTCGTCCCGGCCGAGCAGGGCGCGCGGGTGATCGTCCGCACCCTGTCGCGCACGCCGGCGACGACGAGCAGCTCGAGCTTCCGGCCGTTCACCCCGACCATCCAGGGCGAGCTGCCGGACAGCGCGATGGGCTTCCTGGCCGTCGAGGGCATCAGCGGGGCGGCAGCGCAGCTGCTCGGCCTCGCCGGCCTGCGGACCCCGGGGCTCGGTGCGCTGCTGGCCCGGGCCGGGAAGGACCTGCAGCCGCTGGCCCGGCTGTTCGACGGCGAGGTCGGCGTCACCGTGACCCGGGCCACGCCGACCGCGATCCTGACGCTCGTCACCCGCACCCCCGACCCGGCGGCGGCCCGCCGCACGCTCGCGTCGCTGCGGCCGAAGATCGCGCGGCTGCTCGCACGCAGCCCGGACAACATCCCGGTCTGGAAGGCCGTCGGCAGCACGTACCGCCTGCGGCCGTCGTCCGGCCTCGAGCTCGACTACGACATCGTGGGCGACCTGATCGTGGTGTCCACGCGCCAGGCCGGGATCGACGGCGTCCGCACGCGCCAGGGCAGGCTGCCGGACACCGCGGGCTGGCGCGCCGCGGTGGGAAAGGCCTCAAATCCAGTCAGCTCGCTAGGCTTTCTCGACTTCAACCAGCTCCTGCGGCTGGGCGAGCAGACGGGTCTCGACGAGAACCGGGCGTATCTGGCGGCGAAGGCCGACCTCCAGAGGCTCAGGTCCGTCGGAGTCCGCTCGTCCACCGAGGGAGACGAATCCACCGTGGAGCTCTTCCTCTCCTTCCCATGAGCCAGTTCGCCGATAACGAGTACCTGTTCACCTCCGAGTCTGTGACCGAAGGTCACCCGGACAAGATCGCCGACCAGATCAGCGACACGATCCTGGACGCGATCCTCGCCGAGGAGCCGTACGCCCGCGTGGCGTGCGAGACGCTGGTCAACACCGGCCTCGTCGTCGTGTCCGGCGAGATCACCACCGACGCGTGGATCGACATCCCGCAGCTGGTGCGCGACACGGTCTGCGAGATCGGCTACGACAAGGGCGAGTACGGCTTCGACGGCAAGGCCGTCGCCGTCATCACCACGATCGACAAGCAGTCGCCGGACATCGCCCAGGGTGTCGACAAGGCGCAGGAGAACCGCGAGCACGGCGGCAGCGACGAGCTCGACATCGCCGGCGCGGGCGACCAGGGGATGATGTTCGGCTACGCGTCGAACGAGACCCCGACGCTGATGCCCCTGCCGATCTCCCTGGCGCACCGCCTGGCCGAGCAGCTGTCCGCGGTCCGCAAGGACGACACGCTGCCCTACCTGCGTCCGGACGGCAAGACGCAGGTCACGGTCCGCTACGTCGACGGCAAGCCCGTCGAGGTCGTCAAGATCCTGATCTCCACGCAGCACAGCGAGGACACCACGCAGGCGACGATCCGCGAGGACCTCTGGAACCACGTCGTCACCAAGGTCATCCCGGCCGAGCTGTACGACGAGTCCAAGCTGAAGACGAACGTCAACTTCCTGGTCAACCCGACCGGCATCTTCGTCATCGGCGGCCCCGTCGGCGACTGTGGCCTCACCGGCCGCAAGATCATCGTCGACACCTACGGCGGCATGGCCCGCCACGGTGGCGGCGCCTTCTCCGGCAAGGACCCGTCGAAGGTCGACCGCTCGGCCGCCTACGCCGCCCGCTGGGTCGCGAAGAACCTCGTCGCCGCCGGCCTGGCCGACCGCTGCGAGGTCCAGGTCGCGTACGCGATCGGCGTCGCGCACCCCGTCTCCGTGATGGTCGAGACGTTCGGGACCGAGAAGGTGTCCCGCGCGAAGATCGCCGAGCTCGTCGACACGCACTTCGACCTGCGTCCCGGCTCGTTCCGCGAGGAGCTCAAGCTCCACCGTCCGATCTACAAGAAGACCGCTGCCTACGGCCACTTCGGCCGCGAGGACGACGACTTCGAGTGGGAGAAGACGACGAAGGCCGACGCGCTGCGCGAGGCCGCGGGCCTCTAGCCCCGCCGCAGGTCCCCGGAGGATCTGGCGGGTCAGCCCCGCCGGGTCCTCCGCTCAGGCCGCCGGGCCGACCTCGGCCGCGCGCTGGGCCCGGTCCACCGCCGTGACGACCTCGTCCGGGTTGGCCACGCCCGCGAAGGTGAAGTCCGAGTCGTCGGTCCCGGCGGTGTCGAAGTCGACGGTCCCGATCTGCAGGACCCGCTCGAAGAACGACTGCTCGGTGTTGACGTTCTGCACGCGCTCGAGCTTCGTCTGCTGCACGGAGCGCGACAGCAGCCCGCGCCGGATGTGCAGGCGCTCGGAGGTGATCGTGTAGCTCGTCCCGATCCGCTTCAGGAACCCGACGGCGACCACGACGGCGAAGATCACGATGAATGCGACGACCGCCGTCCCCGTCGCGTCCGCCAGCTTCACGATCAGCGCGACGACGGCCGCGGCGACGAGCCCGACGACGTAGAACCCCAGGATCGATCGCCAGGACGGGCGGCCCTCGAAGATGATGGTCTCGCCGGGGTGTAGGTCCATGCCGCGGGACAATATCCTCGTCCGGAGTGTCCCGTGTGGTGCAGGTCGAGCCGATCACGACGGCTCGCGCGCTGCGCGGACCGTTCGACTACGTCGCCCCCGAGGGTGCCGCGGTCGGCATGCGGCTGGTCGTCCCGTTCGGCCACCGGGACGTGCCTGCGGTCGTGACGGCGATCGCCGAGGACAGCGAGCACGAGCTGGCCGACGTCCGCCGGGTGGTGGAGCCGGCGCTCCCGCCGGAGCTCGTCGAGCTGGCCTTCTGGATCGCCGACGAGTACTGCTCGACGCCGGCGCGCGGGCTGTCGCTGATGCTCCCGCCCACGGGGGTCCGCGCGAAGACCGCGCTGTGGGCGGCTGCAGTCGCCCCCGCCCCCGCCGCCGAAGCCGACCCGGCTGCCGCCGCCGAGGGCGAGGTGCGTCTCAACGACGCCCAGCGCGCGCTGCTCGCGAGCCTGCCGCGCTTCACCGGCCCGGACACCGCCGCGCTGCGGCGCCTCGAGGGCCGCGGCCTCGTCGCGATCGAGTCCCGGGTCGTCCGCCGCGCGCCGCTGAACGTGGAGGTCGGCGCCGTCCGCGAGCGTCCCGAGGCGACGGCCGAGCAGCAGGCCGCGATCGACCGGATCGTCGCCGCCGCCCCCGGGGAGCGGCTGCTGCTGCACGGCGTGACGGGCTCGGGCAAGACCGAGGTCTACCTGCGTGCCGCCGAG
The DNA here is from genome assembly GCF_040581415.1 of Paraconexibacter sp. AEG42_29. Taxonomy (NCBI): domain Bacteria; kingdom Bacillati; phylum Actinomycetota; class Thermoleophilia; order Solirubrobacterales; family Paraconexibacteraceae; genus Paraconexibacter; species Paraconexibacter sp. AEG42_29. The sequence goes on from NZ_CP114014.1 coordinate 2,283,644, forward strand.
CGCGCGCTGGCCGCCGGCCGGACGGTGCTCGTCCTCGTCCCCGAGATCGGGCTCACGCCGCAGATCGTCGCCCGCTTCGCGGCGCGGTTCGGCGACATGGTCGCGGTGCTGCACTCGCAGCTCGGCGCCGGCGAGCGGTTCGACGAGTGGATGCGCCTGCACCGTGGCGAGGCGCGCGTCTGCGTGGGCCCCCGCAGCGCGGTGTTCGCGCCGCTGCGCGACCTCGGCCTGGTCATCGTCGACGAGGAGCACGACAGCTCCTACAAGCACGAGGGGGACCCGCGCTACGACGCGCGTGGCGTCGCCGAACGCCGCGCGGCGACGAACGGCGCGGTCCTGCTCGTCGGCAGCGCGACCCCGCGGCCCGAGTCGATCCACGCGATCCCGCGCCTGCGGATGCCCTCCCGGGTCGACGGGCAGCCGCTGCCGCCGGTGCGCGTCGTGGACATGCGCGCCGCGTCCCACGCGCTGCACCCGTCCACGCACGACGCGCTGATGGCGGCGCGCAAGGCGATCGTGCTGCTGAACCGGCGGGGCTGGTCGAACTTCCTCACCTGCCAGACGTGCGGCCGGGCCTGGGAGTGCCCACAGTGCGACGTCACGCTCGTCCTGCACCGCGACCAGCACGGCATGGCCTGCCACCACTGCGGCCACCGCGAGCGGATCCCGCGCGCCTGCCCGGACTGCGGCGGCATCTCGATCGCGCGGCACGGGCTTGGGACCGAGCGGCTGGCGGACGACCTCGCGGCCACCGGCGCGCAGGTCTTCCGCCTCGACGCCGACGTGGGCCGCGGGGCCGCGGTCCTCGCCGCGTTCGGGGCGGCCGAGCGCGGGATCCTCGTCGGGACCCAGATGGTTGCCAAGGGGCACGACTTCCCGGACGTCGACCTCGGCGTGGTCGTCGACGCCGACAGCACCCTGCGGTTCCCGGACTTCCGCAGCGAGGAGCGGACGTTCGCGCTCGTCACCCAGCTCGCCGGTCGGGCCGGGCGGGGAACTGGACCCACCCGCCCGCAGGTGCTGGTCCAGACGATGGACCCCGAGGCCGAGGCGATCCGCTTCGCCGCGCGTCACGACAGCGACGCCTTCCTGCGCGCCGAACTGGTCCGCCGCCGCGCGCTGCGCTACCCGCCGTTCGCGACGCTGATCCGCGTGGTCTGCGGCGCCGAGGCGCCGGGCGCGGCGATGGCGACGGCGCTCACCATCGTCAAGGCGCTGCGGGCGGGCGACGAGCCCGGCGTCCAGGTCCTCGGCCCCGCCGCGCTCTTCCGCCTGCGCGGCCGCGAGCGCGGCCAGGTGGTCGTCAAGGCGGACGAGCGGGGGCCGGCGATCGCCCTCGTCCGGGGGGTGGTGGAGGCGATCTCAGGCGACAAGGCGCACAAGGGCGTCACGCTCAGCGTGGACGTGGACCCGCAGTAGCGACGGCCCGACGGCGCGACGCCCGACGGGCCGGTCGGTGGCAGCGGCGACCGACCCCGATGCGTCTGACGTCCAATCCTGGCTGCCCTGACGACCAAAACCGGACGTCAGACCGTCGGGCGGGGCGCTCGGTACCCTTGGAGATCGCAATGGCAGATCAGGAACTCCAGGAGCTCGACCCCGCCGACACCGTCGCCGACGCGGACATCGAGGTCAGCCCCGCGCCGAAGCTCGACCCCGAGACCATCGCCCGCCGCCGCGAGGCGCTGCGGCGCGTGCGCAAGTGGGGCGATCCCGTCCTGAAGACGCGCGCCCTGGAGGTCTCCCGCTTCGACGACGCGCTCCGCACGCAGACGGCGACCATGGGCGCCCTGATGGACGACGCGCTCGGCGTCGGCCTCGCCGCGACCCAGGTCGGGCTGCTCCAGCGCCTGTTCGTCTACCGCGTCATGAGCGGCGCGCCCCTGAACGTCCTCGTCAACCCGGTGATCGACTGGTCCTCGAAGGACGAGGAGTGGCTCGAGGAGGGCTGCCTGTCGCTGCCCGCGGTGCACGTCGACGTCGAGCGTCCGGTCCACATCCGCGTCAGCGCCCAGGACGAATGGGGCGAGCACATCTCGATCGAGGCGAGCGGCCTCGAGGCGCGCATCATCCAGCACGAGCTCGACCACCTCGACGGCACGCTGATCCTGGACCGCACCCCGCGCAGCCAGCGCAAGGACGCGATGCGCGCCATGCGCGAAGCGCTCGCGGCCGACGAGCACCCGTAGCCCGTGCGGACCGTCTACCTCGGGACGTCGTCCTTCGCGGCGGCGATCCTCGAGCACCTGGCCGCGGGCGACCACCATCCGCAGCTCGTCGTCACCCGTCCCGACCGCCCGGCCGGCCGCGGGCGCAAGCTGACAGCGCCGCCGGTGGCGGATGCCGCGAAGGCCCTGCAGATCGACACCTTCCAGCCGGACGACGTCAACGCCCCCGAGGCCCGCGAGCGCATCGCCGCGGCGACCCCCGACGTGCTGATCGTCTGCGCGTTCGGGGCGCTGGTGAAGCAGGACCTCCTCGACGCGCACGAGATCCTCAACGTCCACCCGTCCCTGCTGCCGCGCTGGCGGGGCGCCGCGCCGATCGAGCGCGCGATCATGGCCGGGGACGACCGGACTGGCGTCTGCATCATGCGCCTCACCGCGGGGCTCGACAGCGGCCCCGTCGCCCTCACGGAGACGACACCGATCGGCCCGGCCGACACCTTCGGGACGCTCGCGGCACGGCTGGAGCAGATCAGCGGGCCGCTGCTCACGCGCGCCCTCGACGAACGCCCGGACTATGCCGAGCAGGTCGAGGATGGCTTGACCTACGCCGAGAAGATCGTCGCGGCCGACCGCACCCTGGACCCGGACGCCGGTGCACCCGCCATGGACCGCACCGTCCGCGCACTCACCCCGCACATCGGCGCCCGCATCGACCTCGGCGAGGACCGCGGCTTCCTCGGGGTCCTCGAGGCCCACCCGGTCACGGCCGGCGAGGGCGGCGCCCACGGAAGCGTCGTCCCCCAGGGCGACCGCCTCTTCTACGGCGACCTCGAGCTGCTGCGCGTGCAGCCGCCCGGCGGCCGGCCGATGGACGCGGCCGACTACGTGCGCGGCCAGGCGAACTCCCGATGACCCCGCCGCGGCCGTCCGGCCGCCCACGCAAGCCGCCACCGGCCAAGGCCCCCGCGCGGCTGACGCCCCCGGCCGCCCCGCGGACCTCGACCGTCAGCCCCGCCCGCCGCGCCGCCTGGGACGTCGTCCTGCGCACCCTGGCCGACGACGCCTACGCCGACCGCGCCCTGACGACAGCTGCCGAGGGCCTCGAGCCCCGCGACCGCGCCCTGGCCAAGCAGCTCGCGTTCGGCGCGGTGCAGCGCCGCGGCACGCTCGACTGGGTCATCAGCCGGATGGCGCCCGGCAAGCCGCTGGACCCGCCCGTCCGGGCCGCGCTCCACCTCGGGATCTACGAGCAGCTGTTCCTGACCACCGCCGACCACGCGTCCGTCGACCAGGCCGTCGAGCTCGCCAAGCCCAACTACGGTTACACGCTCGTCAACGCCGTCCTGCGCCGCCTGCAGCGCGAGCCGATCGAGCTGCCGCCGGACGACACGATCGCCGGCGCGGCCGTCCACCACTCCCACCCGCAGTGGCTCGTCGCCCTGTGGTGGAAGCAGCTGGGGGCCGAGACCACCCGCGCCCTGCTGAAGTCCGGCAACGAGCCCGCTGAGCTCGCGCTGCGGATCAACACGCTGGCGGCGGGCACGTACGACGAGGCCGACCTGCCGCCGGGCCGCCGCGAGGACGACGCGCTCGTCGTCGACGGGCCGTTCGACGTCGCCGGCTCGTCGCTCTTCCGCGCCGGGGTGATCACGCCGCAGTCCCGTGCCGCCCAGCGGGTGTCCGCCTACCTGGCGCCCCAGCCGGGCGAGCGCGTCCTGGACCTCTGCGCCGCGCCCGGGGGCAAGAGCACGCACCTCGCGGCGCTGATGGGGGACACCGGCACCGTCGTCGCCGTCGAGCGCCACCCCGGCCGGGCCCGTGCCCTGGGCGCCGCCTGCGCCCGGATGCACGCCACCTGCGTGGAGGTCGTCACCGGGGACGCCAAGCACTACGCGACCGACGAGCTGTTCGACCGGGTGCTCGTCGACCCGCCGTGCTCGGGACTGGGGACCCTGCGGACCCACCCCGACCTGCGCTGGCGGATGACGCCGGAGGCGATCGACGGCCTGGTCGTCGTGCAGGACGCGATCCTCGCCGCCGCGCAGGCCGCGCTGAAGCCGGGTGGCACGCTCGTCTACTCGACCTGCACGATCAGCGCCGCTGAAGACCGGCTCCAGTCCGAGGACCGCTTCCAGACGCTGCCGCACGTCGACGGCACCGACGGCTTCTCGGTCGCGCGGGTCAGCAGCAGCACCTGAGCCGCCGCGGCGGGCCGGGACGCCCGGCCCCTCACCTAGACTCCGCTGCGTGGAATCGTCCTCCGTCAACCTCGGGCCGTCCTGCCCGTCGTGCAAGGAGCCGTGGCTGCGTCCGTCGACCCTGCCCGGGCGCTACCGCTGCGTGTACTGCCTCCACCGCTTCGAGCTCCGCTCCGTCTGTCCCGACTGCGGCGAGCACGGCACCATCGTGCGGATGTCCTCGACCGCGATGACGACGTGCAACCACTGCGGCGGCTCGATGCTCACCGAAGTCTGACCGTCCTCAGCCACCCGGAGTCCCCAGTGCCCGACCGTCTCGTCGCCCCGTCGATCCTCTCTGCCGACTTCGCGCGCCTCGGCGCCCACGTCGACGAGGTCATCGCCGCCGGCGCCACCCTCATCCACGTCGACGTCATGGACGGGCACTTCGTCCCGCCGATCACGCTCGGCCCGGTGATCGTCGAGTCGCTCCGCCGGCACGTCGGCCCGGACATCGACCTCGACGTGCACCTCATGATCGAGCGCCCCGAGCGCTCGGTGGCCGCCTTCGCCAGCGCCGGCGCGACCGGCATCACGATTCACGCGGAGGCCACGCCGCACGTGCTCTACGCACTCGACGCGATCCGCGAGGCCGGCTGCCGCGCCGGCCTGGCCGTCTGTCCCGCGACGCCGCTGGGCATCTTCGAGGACGTCGCCGTCGACCAGGCGCTCTGCATGACCGTGAACCCGGGCTGGGGCGGGCAGCCGTTCATCCCGTCCTCGCCCGACAAGATCCGCCGCCTGCGGGCGCTGATCGGCCCGGATGTCCCGCTGATGGTCGACGGTGGCGTCGGCGTGAAGACCGCGCCGCAGTGCACCGAGGCGGGCGCCGACTGGCTCGTGGCGGGGAACGCGGTCTTCGGGGCGGACGACCCCGGCGCGGCCTACCGCGAGGTCGCTGCCGCTGCGGGCGTCGCGTAGCGGACCCACACCGGAAACACGAGCGAACGGTCCGCCTGCGAATCTGCGCGGCATGATCGTCTCCGCGACCGACGTCACACGCCGCTACGGGACCGGGGAGGCGACCGTCGACGCCCTCCGCGGGGTCAGCGTGGCGTTCCCGCCCGGGCAGTTCACCGCGATCATGGGCCCATCGGGCTCGGGCAAGTCCACGCTGATGCACATCCTGGCCGGCCTCGACCGGCCCACCGAGGGCTCGGTCGTGATCGACGGCACCGAGATCGTCGGCCTCGACGATGCGGCGCTCACGCAGCTGCGCCGGGACAAGCTCGGCTTCATCTTCCAGTCGTTCAACCTCCTGCCGGTCCTGACCGCGGAGGAGAACATCCTGCTTCCGCTGTCGATCGCGGGGCGCAAGCCGGACAAGGCCTGGGTCGACACGCTGATCGCGACGGTCGGGCTCGGCGACCGCCTCACGCACCGTCCCGCCGAGCTCTCCGGCGGCCAGCAGCAGCGGGTCGCCGTCGCGCGCGCCCTCGCGTCCCGCCCGGCGGTCGTCTTCGCCGACGAGCCGACCGGCAACCTGGACTCGAAGACCTCGGACGAGGTGCTGCAGCTGCTGCGGCGCAGCGTCGACGAGTTCGGGCAGACGATCGTGATGGTCACCCACGACCCCGAGTCGGCCAAGATCGCCGACCGGCTGCTCGTGCTCTCCGACGGCCTGCTGGCCGAGGACTCCGCGGGCGTGGCCCCGACGCCGGCCGCCGGGGCAGCGCCGACGGCTGACGCCGGGGCGTAACCCGTGCGCAAGGTCGCCCTCCGCGGGCTGCTGGCCCGCAAGACCCGCCTCGCGCTGACCGCCCTCGCGGTCGCGCTCGGCGTCACGCTGATCAGCGGGACCTACGTCTTCACCGACACGATCAACCGGTCGTTCGACCAGATCTTCACGGTCTCGTTCTCCAAGACGGACGTGGTCGTCAGCCCCGACGACGACCTCGGCGGGGACGACGGCACGACCATCCCGCTCACCAGCGACCTCCTGCGCAAGATCCGCGCCGTGGACGGCGTCGACGTCGCGGAGGGGTCGATCTCCGACATCAACGGCGTCGTGCTCGGCAAGGACGACAAGCCCGTCTCGAGCGGCGCCCCGATGTTCATCGCCTCCCTGCAGGGCCGCGTCTTCGAGGCGCTGACCGTCGCCGACGGCCGGCTGCCGACGGCCGCGGGGGAGGTCGCGCTCGACAAGGGCACGGCCGACAGGGAGGGCTTCGACCTGGGCGACCGCATCGCGGTCCAGGGCAAGGCGCCCAAGCAGGAGTTCAAGCTGGTCGGCACGACGACGATCGCCGGGGCGGAGTCGCTCGGCGGCGCCGCGTTCGCCACGATGACCCTGTCCGAGGCCCAGCGGATGACGGGCAAGGCCGGCAGGTTCGACCTGATCTCGATCGCGGCGGACGACGGAGTCGACCCCGCGGCGCTGACGGCCCGCCTGCGGCAGGTGACCGGCCCGGGCATCAACGTCAGGACCGGCAGCCAGCAGGCCGACAGCGCGTCGTCCGACATCCGCGGCGGGCTCTCGATCCTGACGACCGCGCTGCTGGCGTTCGCCGGCATCTCGCTGTTCGTCGGCGCGTTCATCATCTTCAACACGTTCTCGATCACGGTCGCCCAGCGCGCCCGAGAGTTCGCCCTGCTGCGGACGCTCGGCGCCACGCGCCGCCAGGTCCTGCGCTCGGTCGTGGGGGAGGGCCTGACCATCGGCGTGCTGGGCTCCCTCGCCGGGCTGCTGCTCGGCGTCCTCGTGGCCAAGGGCCTGAAGGCGCTGTTCAGCGCGCTGGGGATCGACCTGCCGTCGAACGGCACGGTGCTGCTGTCCCGGACGATCATCGTGTCGCTCGTGGTCGGGACCGTGGTGACGGTCCTCTCGTGCATCGCACCCGCGCTGCGGGCCACGCGCGTGCCGCCGGTTGCGGCGCTGCGCGAGGGCGTGGCCATGCCGGAGACGCGCTCCTCGCGGCTCGCGTTTCCGCTCGCCGTCGCGCTGACGGGCCTGGGCGTGGCACTGCTCGTGCTGGGGCTGTTCGTGGTCTCGGGCTCGACCGCGGCCCTGAGCCTGACCGGTGGCGGCGCGGGCGCCGTGTTCCTAGGTGTGGCGCTGCTCAGCCCGCGCCTGGTCGGCCCGCTGGCGGGCGTGGTCGGCGCGCCGCTGCAGCGGGCGTTCGGCCTGACCGGCCGCCTGGCGCGTGAGAACAGCGTGCGGCAGCCGGGGCGGACCGCAACGACGGCGGCGGCGCTGATGGTCGGCGTCGCGCTCGTCTGCTTCGCGTCGATCTTCGCGGCCGGCGCCAAGCAGACGATCGCCGAGGCGGTCGACAACGGGCTGCGCGGTCAGCTCATCCTGCAGAACCAGGCGGGCTTCGGCGCGTTCACCGCCGAGGCCGGCGAGGCCGTCGCGAAGGAGCCCGGGGTCGCGGTGGTCAGCCCGCTGCGCGGCGGGCAGACGCGGGTCGACGGCGTGCAGGGCAAGCAGCGCATCGTCGGCATCGACCCCGCCACCTTCGAGCGGGTCTACCGCGTCCAGATCCGCGAGGGCGGCGCGGAGGCGATCCGGTCGCTCAAGCCCGGCCAGGCCCTGGTCAGCCAGGACTACGCCGACGACAACGGCGTGGGCGTCGGCGACGAGCTGAACGTGCAGAACCCGCGCCGCGAGACGCTGAAGTGGCAGGTCACCGGGATCGTCAAGGACAAGGGCGGGCTCGTCGGCCCGCTGGTGGTCCCCAACGCCGTCCTGGCGGACGAGTTCAGCGTCACCAACGACCAGCTCACCTTCGTCGAGCTCGACCAGGGCGTCGACGCTGCGGCGGTCAAGCAGCGGATCGACGCGCTCTTCTCCCGCGACTTCCCCCAGGCCGAGGCCCGGACGGCCGAGCAGTTCAAGAGCGACCAGCGTGACCAGATCAACCAGCTCCTGGGTCTCATCTACGCGCTGCTGGCGCTGTCGGTGATCGTGTCGCTGTTCGGGATCGTCAACACGTTGGTGCTGTCGATCACCGAGCGCACGCGTGAGCTCGGCATGCTGCGGGCGATCGGGACCTCGCGCAAGCAGGTGAAGCAGATGATCCGGCTCGAGGCGGTGATCACGGCGCTGATCGGCGGCATCCTCGGGCTCGTCCTCGGTGTCGGACTGGCTGTCCTCGTGACCCGCGCGATCGACGACTTCAGCCTCTCGTTCCCCGTGGCCACGCTGGTCGCGGTGCTGATCGCGTCCGGGGTCGCGGGCGTCCTGGCGGCGATCATGCCGGCCCGGCGGGCGGCCCGGCTGGACGTGCTGGAGGCGCTCGCCTACGAGTGAGCACCGGCGCGGAAACCCGCAAATTGCGGCCGGAAGCCGCCGTCCGGTTAGACTTCCCTTCATCGAGATCATTCCGGAGACACGTCAGAGCGCGCCGCGGACTGCGCGCCAGCTGGCGCGCGCCGTCGGGGACGGCCGCAGCGTCGCCGAAGCCCTGCGGTACCTGCACATCAACTCCGAGGAGCCGGACGCCGACCTCGTCGCCCGTGAGCTCGCCTTCTTCCTGGTCGCGCGCTGCGAGGCGAGGCACGCCGGCTGGCAGGTCCTGCGGCAGGTGATCGTGGACGCCGGGGCGACCGCGCCATGGGAGAAGTGCGCCCGCCGCGCCGTGCCGCTGGTGATCGACGACCTGCTCCACCTCGCCCGCACCGCGGGCCGCACGCCGCTCGCCGGGGCGCAGCACCTCGCTGCCCGCCGGCGCGCCGAGACCATCGCCCCGTACGTCGACGCCGCCCCCGTGATGAAGGACCTCGCGATCGCCGCCCGTCCGGTCGGCGACGGCGAGTGGTCGGCCGCGCTGGTGGCGGCTGTCGGCTCCCGCTCGCGGGAGGCGGTGGCCCGCGCGATCGCGCAGGAGCTCGACGTCGCGGTCGCCGGGACGCAGGAGCCGCTGTTCGCGGCCGGCGACCCGGCGAGCTGACGCGCGCCCCCGTCCGGCCGTGCCTGCGCCGTCCGATCCCGCTGCGCGCCTGCACGTCGCAGCCACGCACGACGGGATCGACGATCGCGTCGCTGTCGAGGAGCCGCTGGAGATCCGGGTCGGCGACGAGGCGATCGCCGTGACCATGCGCACCCCGGGGCACGACGAGGAGCTCGCCGTCGGCTTCCTCCACGGCGAGGGGCTGATCGGCGCGGGGGACGTCCGCGGCGCGGGGCCGACCGATGACCTGGCGAACAACATCGTCGTCGTGGACGCAGACCTGCGCTCGCGTCCCGCCGCCCGCCGCTTCTACACGACGTCGTCGTGCGGGGTCTGTGGAAAGGGCGCGCTCGAGGAGGTCGCGGTCCACTGCGACCCGGTGCCGGACGGGCCCGTGGTGGCGCGCGAGCTGCTGGCCGACCTGCCCGACCGGCTCGCCGCGGCGCAGCCGGCGTTCGGGCGCACGGGTGGGCTGCACGCGACCGGGCTGTTCGACGCCGCCGGCACGCTGCTGCTGGCCCGCGAGGACGTCGGTCGCCACAACGCGATGGACAAGGTGATCGGCGCCCGGGCCCTCGCGGGGGCGCTGCCGCTCCACGGCCATCTGCTGTGCGTTTCCGGCCGGGTCTCCTTCGAGCTCGTGCAGAAGGCGGCGGTGGCCGGCGTCCCCGTCCTCGTCGCGGTGGGCGCGCCGACGTCGCTCGCGGTGCAGCTGGCGGGCGACCGCAACATGACGCTGTGCGGCTTCGCACGCGACGGCGGCGTCAACGTCTACACGGGCGCACAGCGCGTGCAGTAAGCGCAGCGGCGGTGGCAGACTTCGTGTCGTGCCTCCTGCGTCCGAACCGACCCCGCGCTGCATGTTGCTGGTGCTGCGCGACCGCACCCGCGCATCCTCCAAGGAGGTCCTGCTGCTCGCGGTCGGCGACCTGATCGACCTCGGACTCTGGCGGGTGGAGCAGCGCCGCCGGCGACTGCGGCGCACGACCGCGCTGGTGGCGACCGGCGACCCGGTCCCGGGCGACCTGCCCGATCCGCTGGCGTTCGTCCAGGACCTGCTGACCAAGGCGGCGGCCGACGCGGGCACGACCGACGACCTCGACAGCCTCGCGCGGTGGTTCGGTCGCCACGCGCGCCGGGCGGGAAGCGTGACCGCGACGCGGGCGCTCGAGCAGCTGGTCACCGACGGCCTGCTCGCCCGCGACCCCAAGCTGCGCGTGACCACCGCCGGCGAGGCCGTCCTGCGCGACGTGCCGCCGGGCGCCCCGAAGCCGGTGCTCGTGGCAGCGGGGTCCAAGCGACGCCGCGAGGACCCGGTCGAGCCGCTGCGGTTCGCCGGCGGCAGCGCGGCCGGCACCGTGTGGGCCGGGGCGGTCGGAGCGGGCATGGCGGCCGTCTGGGTCTCGGGCTACGACAACGGCGTGAGCGGCTCCGACGGGGGCGGTTGGGGCTTCGGCGGCGGGGACGGATCCGGCGGGGACGGCGGCGACGGCGGTGGGGGCGACGGCGGCGGCGGTTGCGGGGGAGGCGGCGGTGGGTGCGGTGGCGGCGGGAACTGACGCGGGGGGCCGACGTGAGCACCACGGAGATCCGTCCCGCGACCGCCGGTGACGCGGCGGCGATCGACGCGGTCGTCGACGCGGGCTTTGCGTCCTACTCCGTCTGGGCCCCGTCGGGCTGGCAGGCGCCCGGCGAGCACGCATCCGGGTGGGCGGCGCTGGCGGACGGCGCGAGCCCGGCCGACCGTGCGTGGGTGGCCGTCACGGCCGGGGACCACAGCGTCGCCGGCGTCGCCGGCGTCGCTCGGACGGCGCTGAGGTCGAAGGCGATACCGCACGCGCCCGGCGGCGCGGTGATCCTGCGGAACCTGTTCGTGGCGCGGGCCTGGTGGGGGACAGGGGTCGCGGACGCCCTCCTGGCCCACGCCCTCACCGCTGCGCGCGACGACGGCTATGGCGCGGTCTGGCTCGCGACGCCCGCGGGTGCCGTGCAGGCCCGCCGCTTCTACGAGCGCAGCGGGTTCACGGAGCGCTCGCAGCACGACGACCGGCCCCTGGGCCTGCGGCTGGTGGTCTACGCGCGGGGGACGCACGAGCGGGCATCCACCTGAGGTGGGCCAGCGTGTTCAGCGCCGACCGAAGGTGCATGTCGGACCACCGGGCTCGGAGCCGTGCGATCTGCCGGTGACCCGCCCCACCGGTGGGTGAATGTCGGTCCACCAGGCCCGGAGCCGTGTAATCCACCATTCACCGGTCCGGCCTGCGGAAATAGTCGGTCCACCCACCCCGTAGCCGCGTGACCGCCAAGTCCCCGTCCGATCCGCGGTGAATGTCGGTCCACCCGGCCCCGAGCCGTGCGATCCGCCACCCACCGTCCGGCCGCGCGGTGAGTGCGGATCTGTCAGGCCCGGAGGCGTGCGATTCGCCAGTCACCCATGCGATTCCGCCCCTGGGACAGAACTCGATGCCGTCCGCGTCGACAACCGCGCCCAGGGCCCCGCGGCCGACCAGCCGCCAGGTCAGCCCGGCCGCACCGCCGCCGCCTGCGCCGCCGCGACTGCGTCCCGCACCGGGCACGTCGCCAGGTGGTCGTTCACCAGGCCGCAGGCCTGCATCCCGGCGTACAGCGTCGTCGGGCCCAGGAAGCGGAACCCGTGGCGCTTGAGCTCCTTCGCCAGCGCCTTGGACTCCGGGACGTGCGCCGGCATGTCACCCGGAACGGCGGGGCCCGGATGCCCGACCGGGCGCTCGGGCCGGAAGGACCAGAAGACCTCCGGCAGCGACTGGGGTCCGTCGCGCAGGCCCAGCGTCGCCCGGGCGTTGGCGATCGTCGCCTCGATCTTCGCCCGGTTGCGCACGATGCCCGCGTCCTGGAGCAGGCGCTCGACGTCGTGCTCGTCGAACCGCGCGACGACCTCGGGGTCGAAGTCCGCGAACGCCGCGCGGAAGCCCGGCCGCTTGCGCAGGATGATCAGCCACGACAGCCCGGACTGGAAGGACTCGAGGCACAGTCGCTCGTAGAGCCCGCGCTCGTCGACCACCGGCCGGCCCCACTCGTCGTCGTGGTAGGCCTCGTACAGCTCGTTCCCGTCCCCGAAGCAGCGCATGCGGCGGCGGACGATGGCGGACGCGGCGGACGGCCCCGCCGCCCCCCGTCCGTGTCAGACGGTCTTGGACCGCTTCGTCCCGCCGTTGACCCAGGAGACCCTGCGCCCCCTGACCGACAACGACGCCAGGGGCAGCGCGCCGACCGTCGCACCGCGGTCGACGACCCTGAGCCCGCCCGGCCCGGGGACCGAGACCACGAGCCGCGCGCCCGTGACGCTCCCGCAGGCGTTGGGACGGTAGATCCCCGCCACCACGCCGGCCGGGCTGATCACGAACCGCGCCGGGTCGTAGTAGGACGCCCGATCGCCGCTGCCCGCGCCGTCGACGCAGATGTCGCCCTCGGCGGTCGGCTGGCTGTACAGGTTGCGCGTCCTTCCCGTGCGCAGGTCCCAGACCTGCTTGGACAGCTTCCCGAGGCTCGCGATGCCGCCGTCGGCGTAGGTCGTGGTGATCAGGTACCGCCCCGCGTGCTTGCCGACCGCGAACCGGGCGGTCGCCCCGGTGTCCAGGTCGATGTCGCCCTTGCGTCCGAGCTCGAAGACCCGCCCCCGCGGCGCCGCGCAGCCGTAGTAGACCCGCACGTCCGCTCGCTTCGTCTTCACGGCCCGGAAGCCGACGCGGATCGCCGTCGACCCCACGGCGAGGTTCCGGCCGCCGAGCTGATCGCAGCGCGCGGGCGCCGCAGCCTGGGCCGACGCGCTCAGCGCACCGCCACCGGCGCCGCCCCCAAGTACAGCAAGCAGCACCACGGTGGTCACGGAGTTCAGGCACGGCATGGGTGCGGGCATCGCGGTCCTCGGGTCGTCGGTCGGCGCAGCGTAGAACCCGCAACGTCGGCCGCACGGCAAAGTGCCGCGAACCCGGTCAGATGACGCAGACCCGCCGGCCGACCGGCCGACCGCTCGGCCGGGTCAGTCCATCAGCGGCGGCGGATCCGGCAGCGGCGCGACCCGGGCCGCGGGCTGCCCGGCCCGGTAGACCCACACCAGCGCGGCGCACAGCAGCGCGCAGGAGCCCGCGTAGCCGACCTCGGCCCGCAGCAGCGCCTCGTCGATCACGCCGACCGCCATCCACGCGACGAACACGACGGCCGACGCCGCCCATGCCACGGCCGCCAGCGACGCCTGACCCCGCGCCAGCGCGGCCTGGTTGAGCGTCCCTGCCGTCAGGTGCAGTCCCATCGCGACGCCGATCAGCGCGAGCCCCCAGCGCGAGTAGGTCCCCTCGACCGGGTAGAGCACGTCCATCGCGAACGGCCCCACGGCGAGCAGGCCCAGCGCGACAGCGCCCGCGAACGCCGCGATCGCCAGGACCGTCGTCCGGATCGCCTTGGCGAACGCCGCGCTGCCCTCGGTCGCCTCCAGGCCCGCGAGATGGGGGAGGAGCGACGTCTGGATCGACTGGAAGAGCTGCAGCGGCGACCGCGTGATGAGGAACGCGCCGAAGACGACCGCGAACTCGGCGCCGCGAGGCGCGAACAACGGCCCGGCGTTCAGGAGCGTCTGCTCCGCGAGCTGCACCACCGCGACGGAGCCGGCGAACGTCGCACCCTCGCGAGCGGCGCCCGCAGCCCGGTCGACCGGCTCGCGCGGCGTCCCGTCCCCGTCGGCCGACGACGGGCCGTAGCGCCGTACGGCGAGCGGGATGACCGCCAGTGACGCGAGGGGCGCCGCGGCGATCCCGAGCGCGACCGCGGTCTGCCCGGACGTCAGCCCGACCGCCACCGCCACCGGGAAGCAGAACCGCGCCACCGACTCGAAGAACACGAGTCCGCCGTACAGCGCGAACCACTGGTGCCCGGCGAAGTAGCCCCGCGCGAAGTACGACGCCGCGTAGGCCAGCGCGGCCACGATCAGGATCCAGAACAGCGCGTCCTCGCCGTCGAACGCGTCGATCAGGCGGCCCTTGAAGGCGAACGCCACCACCAGGAAGGCGAGCGCGAACCCCGCCTGGATCCGGGCCGCGTCCCGGAGCGGGTGACCGCCGGCGTGCCCCTGCGCGCGCCGCGTCGCGATCGACCGCGACAGCAGCTGCTCCACCGGCCGGTAGATCACCGAGATGGTGATGAACAGGATCGTCCACAGCAGGTTGATCCCGCCGAGGGCGTCGTCGTCGTCCAGCGCGTGGCTGGCGACCGAGAAGTAGGCGAAGGTGAAGAGGCCGGTGGACGCGATCCCGATCGACAGGATCTTCGCCCCGCTGCCGTACGACTTGGACGCGGGGCCCGCGGGTGGGCGGGCCGTCGTCTCGCGGGCCGGGCTGTCAGCCGCCAAGGCGGACGAGCAGCATCGTCCACGGGAACGGCGAACGGGCCTGGGTGACCTCGCCGTGCTGCGAGAGCAGCTGCACGAACGACTTCTTCGACCAGTGGTTGATGTGACCCGGCGTGTTGCCGAGCTCCTTCCAGTACGCGCCGCGGGCCATGTTCAGGCCGCGCCAGAGCGGCTCGCGGGGGACGCTCACGAGCAGCCACTTCGACGCGACGCGTGCCATCTCGGCGACCGTGTCGGCCGGGTCCGGCACGTGCTCGAGGACCTCGATCGCCGTCGCGACGTCGAACTCGTCGTCCGCGAACGGCAGGCCCTTCTGCGAGACGTCCATGATCTTGTACTCGAGGTTGTCGGCCTGGCGCTGGGCCCAGCCGGCCTGGATCGACTCCTCCTCGAGGTCGAGCCCGACGACCCGCGCAGGCGCGATCTGCTGCGCCCACTCGTGAATCAGGACGCCCTCGCCGCAGCCGACGTCGAGCAGCGACGTGGGGGCGGACAGCGTGAAGAGCTCGGCCAGCGTCGCCTCGAAGTTCTTCATGAGGCGCTTGACGACCGGGTTGGACGACCCGTACTTGTCGTAGGTGTTGCCGGTGACGACGCCCGAGTCGTCGACGGTCACGTCAGGGCTCATACGGCAGCCTCCTGGGGGTCGGAAGTGTGGTCGTCGCCCGCGCGGTGGCCGGCGCCGGCCCCGGTCGTCGGCGGCTGCCCGGTCGGCTTGGCACCGGGCTCGTAGTGGGACGGCGGCACGTTCAGCTCGAGCTCGATGCGGCGCACGCGCTCGAAGATCCGCTGGGACATGATCCGCTGGCTGGCCAGCAGGTCGCCGAGGATGCCGATCGCGAACAGCACCACCGCGGAGTTGAAGAGCACCGCGCCGAAGATCAGCGACTGCACGTGGCCCGCGCCCTCGTCCGTCGCGTACGCGTAGACGAACCGCGTGAACGGGATCAGCGACAGCGCGAAGAGCGTCAGCGACAGGCCGAGGAACACGCGCAGCGGCTCGTACTGCGCGTAGATGCGCGAGATCGCGACGGCGTTGCGGCGGACGTAGGCGCCCATCGACGGGAACAGCCGCGACTCGCGCGTCTTGGGGTTCGTCCGGATGGGGACGTGGGCCGTGGCGACGAGCAGCTTGCCGGCCTGGATGATCGTCTCGAGCGTGTAGGTGTACTTCGAGACGACCGCCATCTGGATCGCGGCCTCGCGGTTGTAGGCGCGGAAGCCGGACGTCGTGTCGGGGACCTCGGTGTCGGACGCGCGCCGAACGACCCACGAGCCGAGCTTCTGCAGCCGCTTCTTCAGCGGAGAGAAGTGCTCGATGTTGTCGGTCTCGCGGTCGCCGACGACCATGTCGGCCTTGCCCTCGAGGATCGGGACGGTGAGCGCCGGGATGTCGAGCGCCGAGTACTGGTTGTCGGCGTCCGTGTTGACGATCACGTCGGCGCCGAGCTTCAGGCAGGCGTCGAGGCCGGCCTGGAATCCGGCGGCCAGGCCCTTGTTGTTCGTCAGCTTGACGATGTGGTCGACACCGCCCTCGCGGGCGACCTCCAGCGTCCGGTCCACGGAGCCGTCGTCGATGATCAACCACTCGACGACGTCGAAGCCCGCGACGACCCGGGGCAGGTCGGCGAGCGTCGCCGGGAGCTGCTCCTCCTCGTTGAAACACGGGATCTGGATGATGAGCTTCATGGCAAAGGGCGACGCGGTCAGGGCTCGTGTTCGGGACGCTGCGGGGGCTGACCGGTGCGGGCGCGTGTCCGGCGAAAGGTGCCGTACACTCGTGCCAGTATCCCAGAGCCTTGCCCGCGGCGTCAGCCCGGCAGCGGCGTCTGGGACCTTTTTTCATGGAGAACGCGACGCTCACCCCGCGGCGGCAGGGCCCAGAGGTCCAGCCGCCGACGGCCGGTCCGCTGCGCGCACGGCTCTCGTGGCCGGCGGCGGCGTTCGCCGTGCTCTGCGGGATCACGGTCTGGATCTTCGTCGCCTACCCGACGTATCCGAACTACGACTCGGTGTACTCGCTGATCTGGGGTCGCGAGCTGCTGAACGGCACGACGCCGTCGTTCGAGGCCTACCGGGCGCCCACCGAGCACCCGCTCGCGATCGCGTTCGGCGCGGCGCTCGCGCTGCTGGGGGAGCCCGCGGACCGGGTGATGCTGGCGTTCACCCTGCTGTCGTTCCTCGGGCTCGTGGCCGGCCTCTACCGCCTGGGCCGCACCGCGTTCTCGCCGGTCATCGGCGCCGTCGCCGCCGCCATCCTCTGCACGCGGCTGGACTTCCCGTTCCTCGCGCTGCGGGGCTACATCGACGTCACCTACCTGGCCTTCGTCGTGTGGGCTGCCGCGCTCGAGTACGAGCGCCCGCGCACCGGGTACCGCGTCCCGCTGCTGCTCGCCGGCGCGGCCCTGATGCGCCCCGAGGCGTGGCTGCTCGCCGGCCTCTACTTCCTGTGGGCGGCGTGGCCCCACCGCCGCGCGCTCGTCTGCGGGCGAGTCCTGAAGCTGCTGGCCCTCGGGGTCCTCGGACCCGTGCTCTGGGTGGCGACGGACTTCACCGTGACCGGTGAGCCGCTGTTCTCGCTCACGCACACCAGCAGCCTGGCCGACGAGCTCGGACGTGACCGTCCCCCGAGCGAGATCCCGCAGCTGACCCTGAGCTACCTGCGGCAGCTGGCGTCGCCGACCGTCTTCGCCATCGGCGTCGGCGGGCTCATCGCCGCGGTCCTCGCGGCGCCGCGGCGCATCGCCGCGCCCATGGCGCTGCTCGTGATCGGGGTCGGGACGTTCTTCATGATCGGCGTCGCCGGCCTGTCCGTGATCGACCGCTACCTGCTCGTCGCGTCCGTCGTGATCATGCTGTTCGCCGCGGTGGCGATCGCCGGGGCGTCGCTGCTGAACCCGGGCCGCGTTCGCACCGCGGCGGTCGTCGCCGGTGTCCTGCTCGCCGCGCTCGCGGGCTACAAGACGAACTGGCACGTGAACCGGACCGACCCGTTCTCCGAACTGAACTTCCGTGGGGCCGTGCACGCCAAGCTCGTCGACATCCTCGAGAACCCGAAGGTGGTGGCCGGCCTGAAGTGCGGGCCGCTCTCGACACCCAGCCACAAGCTGATCCCCGAGGTCCGCTGGATCGCCGACCTGCCCGAGGACAAGGTCTTGGCCCGGACCGACCCCGAGCACAGCGCGGTCGACAAGGGCGTCCCGGGCATCACGTCGGACAAGGCCACTGCCACGGGCCTCGCGCTGCTGGTCACCACGCGGGCGACCCTGCTGCGGCAGGCGGTCGTGGAGGACAACGACACGCCGCTGGACAACATCCCGCCGGACGGCATGCGCCGCCTCGCCTTCAACGGCACCTACGCCGTCTACACGAGCTGCTAGCTGCGTGGCCGACCAGCTGACACGCCTCAAGCCCCGCAGCGACCGATCCCCAGGACTGGTCCCGCGCCGGCCCAGCCGCCTGCGCGCGCCCTCGCCGTGGACGCTCGCGGTCGCCGGCGTCCTGCTGGTGACGTTCCTGCTGCGCATCTGGGGCGTCAAGCACGGCATGCCGTACGCGTTCAACGCCGACGAGAACGCGCACTTCGTCCCGAAGGCGATCGGCCTGTTCGGCCACGGCTACAACCCGCACTACTTCGTCAACCCCCCGGCGTACACGTACCTGCTGCACATCGTCTTCCAGGTCTGGTTCGGCGGCCGGGACGGGGTCTACGAGACGTACGCGACGAACCCGACCGAGGTCTTCGTCGTCGCCCGCGTCACCGCCGGCGTCTGCGGCACCCTCGCCGTGTGGCTGCTCTACGTCGCCGGGACGCGGCTGTTCGACCGCCGCGTCGGGCTGCTCGCCGCTGCGCTCTTCGGCGTCTCGTTCCTGCCGATCTTCTACTCGCACCTCGCGCTGAACGACGTCCCGACCCTCGCGCCGATCTGCCTGTCGCTCGTCGGGGCCGCCGGCATCCTGCGCTACGGCCGGGTCAGCGACTACCTGGTCGCGGGCGCGGGTCTCGGGCTCGCCGCCGCCTTCAAGTACACCGGCGGCATCGTGATCCTGCCGCTGATCGGCGCTGCGGCCGCGCAGTTCCTGGCCCCGGGCGGGCGCAGCTCGGCCGTCCGCGGGCTCGCCTTCGCCGGCGGCGCGGCGTTCGCCGGGTTCCTGATCGCCAACCCGTACGCGCTGCTCAGCTTCAGCGAGTTCAAGGACGGCCTCGACCACCAGACGACCGTGGCCGACGACGCGATCGGCAAGCTCGGCCTGACGCAGGACAACGGTGTCCTCTACTACCTGTGGACGCTGACCTGGGGACTGGGCTTCGTCCCCGCGTTCGCCGCCCTGGGGGCGGTGGCGGTGCTCTGGCGGGACGAGCGCCGTCTCATCTGGGTGCTCGCGCCGGCCCCCATCATCTTCCTGCTGTTCATGGGCTCGCAGACGCGGTTCTTCGGGCGCTGGCTGATCCCGGTGTTCCCGATGATCTGCCTGCTCGCCGCCTACGGCATGCTCGAGCTCGCCGAGGCCGCCGGCCGGCGCCGGCCGGCGCTGCGTCCCACGCTGCTCGCGGTCGCGGCGCTCGCGCTGTGCGGGCAGGGGATCGTCTCGGCCCTCCACATCGGCCGGGTCCTCTCGCGGCCGGACACGCGGAACACGACGCGCGAGTGGATGGTCGCGAACATCCCGCCGAAGTCCAAGATCGTCGTCGAGCCGGTGGTGCCGGACGCCTGGGCGTCGGACATCGGCGCCCCCGTCCTGGACGGTGCGGGCAACGGCAGCCGCTGGGTGAAGTTCTCCACGTCGCGGGAGAACAAGGACCCGGTGACCGGCGCCGTGGTGCCCGGGGCCGGAGCGATCGTCAACGTCGAGAACTACGAGAAGGCGCTGACGCCGGAGCTGATCGACGCCTACGAGGCCCAGAAGTTCTGCTGGGTCATCACCGGCTCCACCCAGCGCGGACGGGCCGAGGTCGAGGCCAAAGAGGTGCCGAAGGCGCTCGAGTACTACGCGGAGCTCGAGAAGCGCGGCGAGGTCGTCCACCGCGACTCGCCGTACGCCGAGGGCAAGGGCCCGGTCGAGTTCAACTTCGACTGGTCCTTCGACTACTACCCGCTGGACTACGCGCGCCCTGGCCCGCTGATGGTCGTCTACCGCCTCTACGGCGGCCGGTGCGCGGAAATCCCGCGCTGAGCTGAGCGAGCCTCGCCTGCGGCTCGCTCGCCCAGCTCAGCGCCGCGAGTTCCTCGGCTGCGCCTCGGAACGTCGCAGTCGGTCGGGGCGATCCCTCGGCGGCACCACCTCGTAGACTGCTCAGGCAGCAGCCGATGCAGCGCACCGACACCGATCACGAGCATCTCGCCCGGGCGATCGACCTGGCCCAGAAGGGCCTCGGTCACGTCCACCCGAACCCCGTCGTGGGCGCGGTCGTGACGAAGGACGACGTCGTCGTCGGCGAGGGCTGGCACGAGATCTTCGGGGGCCCGCACGCCGAGGTGAACGCCATCGCCGCGTGCGGCGACACGGACCTGCACGGCGCCACGATCTACGTCTCGCTCGAGCCGTGCTGCCACGAGGGCAAGACGCCGCCCTGCACCGACGCCATCCTGCGGGCCGGCATCAAGCGCGTCGTCGTCGCCTCGGACGACCCCACCGAGAAGGCGGCCGGCCGCGGCCTCGGCATCCTCCGCGACGAGGGCATCACCGTCGACGTCGCCGGCGGCGAACTCGCCGCGCGAGCCCGCCTGCTGAACCAGGCGTTCCGCAAGCACGCGCGCACCGGTCGCCCGTGGGTGCTCTTCAAGTCCGCGATGACGCTCGACGGCAAGGTCGCCACCCGCACCGGCGACTCGAAGTGGATCTCCTCCTCGCAGTCGCGTGAGCTCGCGCATCGCTGGCGCGCGACCGTGGACGCGGTCGTCGTCGGCATCGGCACGGCGCTGGCCGACGACCCGCAGCTGACCGCACGGCTCGAGTCCGATCCGCCCGTCCGCCAGCCCCGGCGTGTCGTCTTCGACTCGACCGCCCGTCTCCCGCTGGACAGCCAGCTGGTCCGCATGGCGCCCGAGGTCCCGCTGACGGTCGTCGTCTCCCGCGCCGCGCCCCGCACCGCGACCGACGGCCTGGAGATGGCCGGCGCCGACGTGATCGTCGCCACCGGCGAGCACGAGCACGCACGGGTGCGCAGCGCGCTGGACCAGCTCGGGGACCGCGACCTGTGCTCGCTGCTGCTGGAGGGCGGCCCGCGGCTGGCCGGCGCGTTCCTGGACGCCGGCGAGATCGACGAGATCCGCCTGTTCCTCGCGCCGATCGTCCTCGGCGGCCGCGCCGCCCGCGACCCGCTCGAGGGCGAGGGCTCCGAGCGCATCTCCGACGCGCTGCGCGCCCTCACGCTCGACTGCGAGCGCTGTGCGGACGACGTCCTCATCAAAGCCCGCCTGAAGGAGTGGTGAGCGATGTTCACCGGTCTGGTTGAGGACCTTGGCCACGTCGACGCCGTCGACGCCACCGCCGACGGCGTCCGGCTCACGGTCCGCACGCGGCTCGCCGCCGAGCTCGGCCACGGCGACTCGATCGCCGTCAACGGCGTCTGCCTGACGGCCGTCGAGCTCGAGGCCGGCGGCGGTACCGCCTTCACGGCGGACGTCATGCACGAGACGCTGAGGCGCTCGTCGCTCGGCGCCGTCGCGGCCGGGCGCACCGTCAACCTCGAGCTCGCGATGCGTGCCGACGCGCGCCTCGGGGGCCACATCGTGCAGGGCCATGTCGACGGCCTCGGGGAGATCACCTCGGTCGTCCAGGACGGCTTCGCGCGGATCGTCACGGTCACGGTGCCGGGCGGGACGGACGGGCTGCTGCGGTACGTGGTCGAGAAGGGGTCGATCGCCATCGACGGGATCTCGCTGACGGTCGCCCGGATCGACGAGACGTCGCTCGACGTGTCGCTGATCCCCGAGACGCTGGAGCGCACGACGCTCGGCGTGGCCGCCCCGGGAACCCCGGTCAACCTCGAGGTCGACGTGATGGCCAAGTACGCCGAGAAGATGCTGGCGCCGCACCTCGCGGCGCTCCGCCGAGAAGAGAGCCCCACCTGATGAGCACCCCGCCCCAGGCCGCCCACGACGCGGTCGACTTCGCGACGATCGAGGAGGCGCTCGAGGACATCGCGGCCGGGAAGATGGTCGTCGTCGTCGACGACGAGGACCGCGAGAACGAGGGCGACCTCGTCATGGCCGCCGAGTTCGTCACCCCCGACGCGATCAACTTCATGACGCGGCAGGCCGGCGGCTGGATCTGCGTCGCCCTGACGCCCGAGCGGTGCGACGTCCTCGGCCTCGAGCTGATGTCGCTGAAGAACGACTCGGCCTACGAGACGCCGTTCACGGTCACGATCGAGGCCCGCGAGGGCGTCACCACCGGCATCTCCACGGCCGACCAGGCGACGACCATCCGCACCGCCGTCGACCCGGCCAAGGGCAAGGCCGACATCGTCGTTCCGGGCCACGTGCACCCGCTGAAGGCGCGGTCCGGCGGCGTGCTGGAGCGGACGGGCCACACCGAGGCGTCGGTCGACCTCGCGCGCCTCGCCGGCTGCGAGCCGGCGGGCCTCATCTGCGAGATCCAGAACGAGGACGGCTCGATGGCGCGGGTCGGCGACCTGGCCGCCTACTGCGCCAAGCACAGCCTCAAGCTGATCACGATCGCCGACCTGATCGCCTACCGCCGGCGTCACGACAAGCTCGTCGAGCGCGTCGTGCAGACCGCGATGCCCACGGCCTTCGGCGACTTCGAGGTCACCGGCTACCGCTCGCTCGTCGACGACAAGCACCACGTCGCCATGGTCAAGGGCGATGTCGCCGGCATGGAGGACGTGCTCGTCCGCGTCCACTCCGAGTGCCTCACGGGCGACGTGTTCCACTCGCTGCGCTGCGACTGCGGCGAGCAGCTCGAGTCCGCCCTGGCGATGATCGAGCAGGAGGGCCGCGGCGTCCTGCTGTACCTCTCGCAGGAGGGCCGCGGCATCGGCCTGCTCAACAAGCTGAAGGCGTACAAGCTGCAGGAGGAGGGGATGGACACCGTCGAGGCGAACCTCGCCCTCGGCCTGCCCGCCGACCTGCGCGACTACGGGATCGGCGCCCAGATCCTGGTCGACCTCGGCCTGACCTCCATGCGCCTGCTGACGAACAACCCCAAGAAGATCCACGGACTGCAGGGCTACGGCCTGCAGGTCACCGACCAGGTCCCGATCGAGCACCTCCCCAACCCGCACAACGAGGCGTACATGCGCGTGAAGGCGACGAAGATGGGCCACATCCTCCACCACCAGGGCCTCGACCTCGACGGGGCGATGATCGCGGAGGAGCACGCCCGCGACCGCGCCGCGCAGGCGGCGAAGGAGGAGGACGACCGATGACCTCCTACGCGATCGTCTGCGCCACGTTCTATCGCGAGCTGGCGGACAAGCTGATCGCCTCCGCAAGCGCGGTCTTCGAGTCCGCCGGCGGCACCGTCGACGTCTTCGAGGTGCCCGGCGCCTACGAGCTGCCGATGGCCGCGGCCTACGCGGTGGACTCGGGCCGGTACGCCGGCGTCGCCTGCCTCGGAGCCGTCATCCGCGGCGAGACCACGCACTACGACTACGTCTGCGGCGAGGCCGCCCGCGGGATCATGGACGTCCAGCTGTCCACCGGCGTGCCGTGCGCGTTCGGCGTGCTGACCGTCGAGAACATGGACCAGGCGCTCGCCCGGGCCGGGGGCGACAAGCGCGACCAGGGCGCCCACGCGGCGCACGCGGTGCTCGCGCTCGTGTCGCTGCAGGCACAGCTCGAGCCCGCCGAGCCGCCAGCCTCCTGAAACCGGGCCGCGGCGGCGCTAGGCTCACCGCGTGACCCTCACCAAGGACACGGAGATCATCGCCCTGGTGCTGACGGTCGTCGTGCACATCATCGGTGCCGGCGCGCTGATCTGGGGCATGATCGACCGCGACGACCCCGATCGGGGCTCGTGGCGGGACTGGTGGCCGAAGGACGACCGCGGCGACGACGGACCCGGTCCGGTCGCCCCGGAGCCGCAGCCGCAGGGGGGGCTCGTCGTCCCGGTGCTGCCGGAGTCGCGTCCGGCCCCTGCCCGTGTTCGTGAGGGTGGCCGCATCGGCGACCTCACGCCACGTCCCGCCCGCCGCCCGGCGCATCCGCCGGCGCCGCAGCCCGCACCGTCGCGCACGCCGGCCGAGTAGCGCGTCCCGCCGGCCGGACGGCGGAACGCGGGGGAGGGCACCCCGCCGCTACACTGCCTCGTCTTATGGCAAAGGTGTGTCACAGCTGCGGGAAGGGCCCCGCCTTCGGTCAGTCCCGAAGCCACTCGATGGTCGCGACCAAGCGTCGCTTCGATCCGAACCTGCAGAAGGTGCGGATCATGGTCGGCAAGTCCGCGTCCCGCGAGTACGTCTGCACGCGCTGCCTGAAGGCCGGCAAGGTCACGAAGGTCACGAGCGTCCCGCGCTCGGCCTAGCTTCTCCCGGCCGGCCCCTGCGGCCGGCCCCGCTGTCTCCCTCGCTCCACCTCCCAGCTCCCTCCCGGTGAGGTCCCATGCCTGATCCCAGCCTCGTTCGTTTCCGCGCGGTCGTCCATGGCGCCCTGGCCCACCTCGAGACACGGCGCCAGGAGATCAACGACCTGAACGTCTTCCCGGTGGCCGACGGCGACACGGGGGACAACATGGCGCTCACCCTCCAGGCCGTCCTGGAGGAGGTCGAGACGCTCGCCGCGATCGATGACCGCACGCTCGACGAGATCGGCCGCGAGGAGGTCTACGACCGCATCGCGCGGGCGGCGCTGCTGGGCGCCCGCGGCAACTCCGGCGTCATCCTCAGCCAGCTGGTCCGCGGCGCCGCCGAGG
This sequence comes from Paraconexibacter sp. AEG42_29, assembly GCF_040581415.1. Taxonomy (NCBI): domain Bacteria; kingdom Bacillati; phylum Actinomycetota; class Thermoleophilia; order Solirubrobacterales; family Paraconexibacteraceae; genus Paraconexibacter; species Paraconexibacter sp. AEG42_29. Next base: position 2,308,200 of record NZ_CP114014.1, read on the forward strand.
AGCTCATCTCCCGTCCCGGCGAGCTGATCGACCCGATCATGATCAGCTCGGCCATGGGCCGGGCGGCGCAGCGCGCCTACGCGTCGGTCCGGATGCCCGCCGAGGGGACGATGCTCACCGTGATGCGCGTCATGGCGGCCGCCGCCGCGACCGCGCTGGTGGACATCGACAACCCGCGCCTGGGCAGCGAGTGGAACGCCGAGCTGCAGAACCGGCTGATCGCCGACGTCCTCGAGCAGGCGATCGCCGCCGGGGAGGTCGCGGTGAAGGAAGGCCCGGAGCTGCTGCCCGTGCTGAAGGAGGCCGGTGTCGTGGACGCGGGCGGCTACGCCGTCACGATCATCTTCGCGGGCGTCGTCGCCGCGCTGCGGGGCGGGGAGGCGCCGGACCTCGACCACTACGCGCCGGCCCGCACCCACGCCAAGGTCAGCCATCCCGAGCACGAATCCTCGACGTACCGCTACTGCACGAACTTCGCGGTCACCGGGCACGGCCTGGAGTCCCAGCGCTTCATCCCGCTGCTCGAGAACATCGGCGACAGCGTCCTCGTCGTGGGGGATCAGCAGACGCTGAAGATCCACGTCCACACCGACGACCCGGCGACCGCGACGTCGGTCTTCGACGGCGCCGGCGAGGTCTCGCGGCTCGACGTCGCGGACATGCACGCGCAGGTCGTCCAGCGCGAGGCGCGCATGGCCGCCGGCGGCGGCGCCCAGCAGCGCACCGGGGCCCTGGCCGTCGTGTCGGCGGCCGGGGTGGGCGAGCTGTTCCGCTCCTTCGGCGTGCAGCCCTTGGACGGCGGGCCCACGATGAACCCGTCCACCTACGACCTGCTCGCCGGGATCCACGAGGTCGCGGCCGAGGAGGTCGTCGTCCTGCCCAACTCGCCGAACGTGATCATGGCGGCCGAGCGGGCCGCGGACCTGTCGGACAAGACGGTCCGCGTCCTGCCGCTGCGGTCGATGCAGGCAGGCCTCGCTGCCGCGGTCGCGCTCCAGAGCACGGCCGACGCAGCGGTGAACGCGGACGCGATGCTCGCCGCCGCCGCGCAGATCCGGACCGGCGCCGTCGCGCCGGCGGCACGGGTCGACCCGGCGGGCCGCTACGGCATCGGCGACGCAGTCGGGTTCGTCGACGACGAGCTCGTCGCCTGGGGACAGCCGCGCGACACGTTGCGGGGAGTGCTCGAGGCCCTGGCCTCCGGCGCCGAGCTGATCACGTGCATCGCCGGTCAGGGCGCGCCGCTGGGGGAGGACGCGGTCGCGTCGCTCCTCGACGGCGGGGTCGAGCTCGAGTGGGAGCACGGCGGCCAGCCCAGCTATTGGTGGCTCCTCAGCGCCGAATAGGCCGAACCGCTCGCGCTGCGCGCTCGGGTTCGGGCGAGCTCGCCCAGGGGGCTCGTTCGCCCTGTCTCCCGGATGCCGAGACGCGTGGACGCCGCGTGGTCGCTCATGATTGACCGGTCTTGCCGTCCCGTTTCGCCGACCCCGAGCCGCTGACCGACGCCGACCTGCGGGCGGCGCCGGTGCGCTACCCGCGGCCCTCGCGGCTGTCCGAGCCGCTCGACTGGGCGATCCCGACGGTCGGGGAGGCAGCGGTGCTGCTCGGCCTGGAGACCGTCGGGCAGCTGCTGAGCCACCTCCCGCGCGCCAGCGGTGAGGGGCGGACGATCGAGGAGCTCGTCGAGGACGAGGTCGCGACGGTCGTCGTCGAGGTCCGCCGGATCACGTCCCGGCCGGTCCGCCGCCGCGGGATGAAGCCGCTGGTGCAGGCGGTCGTCGTGGACGGCACGGGGGTCATGCAGGCCACGTTCTTCAACCAGCCGTGGCTGCAGCACCAGTACAAGGCCGGCACGCGCCTGGTGCTGGCGGGCAAGTACCAGGGCGGACAGCGCTTCCGGGTGAACTCGCACGCCGTCACCGACCAGCTGGTCGCGACCGGTGCGGCCGTCGCCCAGTACCCGGCGACCAAGGGCATCACGTCGATCCAGATCCTCGCCGCCGTGCAGGCGCAGCGCGCGCACCTGCAGGACTTCGCGGACCCGCTCCCGCCGGACCTCATCCGCGCCGAGCGGCTGCCCGACAAGGTCACGGCGCTGGCCGCCGCCCACTTCGGCGACCACGAGGGTGGCCGGCGCCGGCTCGCGTTCGACGAGCTGCTCGTGGATCAGATCGTCCAGCTGCGTCTCCGGGCGCAGCGGCGCGGCGCGCACGTGGCGAAGGCGCTCGACGCGCCGCCGACGGTGAGTGCCCACTGGCGCGCGGAGCTCCTGCCGTTCGCGCCGACCGGGGACCAGGCCCGTGCGATGGACGAGGTGGATGACGACCTGGCGCGGGACAGGCCGATGCAGCGGCTGCTGATGGGCGAGGTCGGCTCGGGCAAGACGGTCGTCGCCCTGCACGCGCTGATGCGGGCGGTGGACGCGGGCCGGCAGGGGGTGCTGATGGCGCCGACCGAGACGCTGGCCGAGCAGCACTTCGCCACGTTGTGCTCGCTGCTGCCGGGGCTCGACGACACCGGGCTGCTGGCGGGCGCCGGCGCGGGCGTGAAGGGCGCCCTGCTCACCGGGTCGACCACCACAGCGCGTCGCCGGGACCTGCTGGCGCGGCTGGCGTCGGGGGACCTCGACCTCGTCGTCGGCACCCACGCCCTGATCGAGCCCGACGTCGCCTTCGCCGACCTGGCGCTCGCGGTCGTGGACGAGCAGCACCGCTTCGGCGTCCGGCAGCGGTCGGCGCTCGACGCGAAGGCGCGGCCGGGTCACCTGCCGCACGTCCTGCACATGACGGCCACCCCGATCCCGCGGACGCTGCGCCTGGCGTCCTTCGGCGCGCTGGACGTCACCGCGCTGCGCGAGCTGCCGAAGGGCCGCCAGCCGATCTCGACGCACGTCGTCAGCGGGGAGCGCGGCCGCGAGCGCGCCTACGAACGGCTGCGGGAGGAGCTGCGTGCCGGCCGGCAGGCGTTCGTCGTCTGCCCGCTGGTGTCCGAGTCCGAGGCGCTGGCCGCCCGGGCGGCGACCGCCGAGTACGAGCGGCTGCAGGCCGGGGAGCTCGTCGACTTCCGCGTCGTGCTGATGCACGGGCAGATGAAGTCGCGCGAGAAGGCCGCCGTGATGGCGGCGTTCGCGGCCCGGGAGGCGGACGTCCTCGTCGCCACGACCGTGATCGAGGTCGGCATCGACGTGCCCAACGCGACGGCCATGCTGGTCGAGGACGCCGAGCGCTACGGCATCTCGCAGCTGCACCAGCTGCGCGGCCGGGTGGGCAGGGGGGAGCACGCGTCGCTCTGCCTGCTGTTCGGGCCGGCGGACTCCCGGCGCCTGCAGGCGCTGGCGGAGCACACCGACGGCTTCCGCCTGGCCGAGATCGACCTCGAGCTGCGCGGGGAGGGCGAGATCACCGGCACCCGCCAGTCCGGCATGGCCCGGCATCGCTTCGCGCGGCTGCCGGAGGACGGGGAGCTGCTGGCGCTCGCCCACGAGCGTGCGCAGCTGCTGCTGGACGCGGACCCGTCGCTCTCGGCGGTCGACCACGAGCTGCTGGCCGAGGAGGTCGCGCTGATCGAGTCAGCGGCGATCTCGGCGTAGCACTGCGCGCGCTCGGCAGCTGGAAGTCCGAACGCGGGCGGCCGCTGTCAGGTTGTGCACCACATCGTGGGCAGAAGCTGACATCGGGGCCGGCGGCGAGGCGGCACGTCCGCGGCTAGGGTTCCTCCGATGCGCGTGATCGCCGGAGCCTGGCGCGGCCGTCGCCTCGTCGCCCCGCCCGGGGATCACACGCGCCCGACCGCCGACCGCGTCCGCGAGGCCGTCTTCTCGATGCTCGGCCCGCTGGACGAGGACATGCGCGTCCTCGACCTCTTCGCGGGCAGCGGAGCGATGGGGATCGAAGCCCTCTCCCGGGGCGCCGGAACCGCGCGCTTCTGCGACGAGGACCGGGCCGCGGTCACCGCGATCCGGGCGAACCTGGCCACCCTCGACGCCGGGCCGGACGTCGCCACGGTGGTGCGCTCGGACGCGCAACGTCTGTTGCAGGAGGCGGCCCGGGCCGCAGAGGCATACGATCTGGTCTTCCTGGATCCGCCCTACCAGCTCGCCGAGGAGCTCGGGCCGGCACTGCAGGACGACGTGGCCGCTGTCCTGGCCGCCGGTGGACGGGTCGTCACCGAGTCCGGACGCCGCCGCCCCATGACACTCGACCGCCTCCCGATGAGCAAAGAACGCCGTTACGGCACCACCCTGATCCGGATCCACCTGCATGCCTGACACGCCTTCAAAGAAGTCCCTCGCCGTCTGCCCGGGGTCCTACGACCCCATAACCAACGGCCATCTCGACGTCATCGCCCGCGCGGCGCATGTGTTCGACGAGGTCGTCGTGGCCGTCGTCAACCTGTCCGTGCGCAAGAACAAGCCGCTCTTCGACATCGACGAGCGGCTGTCGTTCATCGAGGACGGGACGGCCCACCTGGACAACGTCCGGGCCGAGCCGTTCGACGTCCTCGTGGTCGAGTTCGCCCGGCGCGTCGGTGCTCGCGCGATCGTCAAGGGACTGCGCGCGATCTCCGACTTCGAGTACGAGTTCGAGATGAACCAGCTCAACCGCATCCAGGCCCCTGACGTGGACACGTTCTACGTCATGGCCTCACCGCAGTACAGTTTCCTGAGTTCCAGCGGCGTCAAAGAGCTCGCGACGTTCGGTGGGACGATCGACGGTCTCGTTCCGCCACGGGTGGCAACGCGCTTGCAAGAAGAGTTGTCGCGTCGCTCGTAGTGCAGGAACGTCCGTGAACAGCACGAAATAAGGCGAACCCATGGACGTCCTGGTCCTCATTGACAAGCTCGACGATCTCGTCCACAACGCCAAGCCGGTGCCGCTCAGCGACACCGTCCGCGTGGACAAAGAAGAGATCTACGACATCCTCGATCAGATGCGCGCCACGATCCCTGAGGAGATCAAGCAGGCGCGCTGGATCGTCAAGGAGCGTCAGGAGATGCTCGCGGAGGCCAAGCGCGAAGCCGAGCGCATCATCAAGGAAGCGCGCGAGAAGCAGGACCAGTTGATCTCCCAGGAGGAGATCACCAAGCAGGCCGAGCGCGCCGCCGAGGACATCATCGAGGACGCGCGGGCCCGTGAGCGCGAGATCCGGCTCGGCGCGGAGGACTACGCCGACGAGATCCTCAACACGCTCGAGGTCAACCTCTCGAAGTTCATCGCCGCCGTCGGCCGCGGGCGCGAGCGCCTGCAGGGCAAGGACGAGCCGGCCGAAGTCGGCTAGCGCGCGGCGAGCGCGCCGGTGTCGGACGGACCGGATCCACGCCCGTCCTGGGACGGGCAGTCGCGGCTGGACGCCGAGCTCAGCCGCCGTACGCCGTCCGGCCGCGCGCGGAAGGCCACGAGCGCGGGCGCTGCCGTCCCCCGCGGCTGGGCCCCCGACGTGTCCAGCGACGCCGGCCTGCGTGAGCTCGTCCGCAAGATCGACGCGTCGCCGCCGACGTTCCAGCGCGGCTTCGAGACGCTTGCCGCACTGCCGGAGCTGAAGCACGCCGGTGGTGTCTCGCGGGCGGACGACGTGCTGGCGAACCTCGCGGCGGCGAGCGGGGCTGTCGGCGGTGGCGCGGCACTGCTGTGGGCGGGCTGGGCGGTCGTCGCCGAGTCGCCCCCGGGCCTGGTGGCGCTGCTGGCGGTGATCGGCGTGGTGATCTTCCTGGCTGCGATGGGCGGGATGATGTTCGGCGTCGACCGGGGCCGCGAGCTGCCGATCGAGGCGGACGGCCGGACCGTGGCTCGCGTGCTGCCGCCGGCGGGTGCGGGCGGACGCCTGTTCGTGCGGGTCCGGCGGGACGGCGGCGACACCGCGGTCTCCCTGATCCACCTGGCGCTGCGACCCGGCTCGGCGTACGAGGGGCGCATCGAGTGGCGCACGGTCGCCGACCAGCGCTTCGGTCGCGGCGAGGAGCTCCTACTGGAGGACTGCGTCGCGGAGTGGAGCGAGCTCGCCGCCGTCCACGCCCACCTGGACCGCCGCGGGATCGCCGCGGCGGACAAGGCGGCCGCGCTGGCGCGGCACCTCAGCCGCTGACGCTCGCCGGCGCCCTCCAGCTCTACGCTGGGGTCGTGAGCGGTGGCAGCCCCCTCGAGGACGAGTTCGACAGCGCGAAGCCGCCCGCGGAGCCCGATGAGCTGCGTGAGGCGGGACGTGACCTGCCGGGACCGACGCGCCCGGACAAGATCTCGATCTGGCCCGTCGAGCGCGACCGCTTCGGCATCGACGTCCTCTACCACGGGACCACCGGTTTCCGGCGGGCCGACCAGGTGCAGCGCCAGCTGGAGGACTCCGGGGTGGCCGCGATGCTGCGACAGGAGCACGGAGACGGCTGGATCGTCCGCTTCGGTCCGGTTGAGCGCGGCCAGATGCTGACCGTGCTCAACGGCTTCGTGTGGTGACGCGGCCGGCCGGCGGGCCGGCCGGATCTGCGCCGTCGGCAACGCGCCTTGCAGCGGATCTGCAGCGCCGGTGCGGAGAAAGCGCGCGAGCGGGCATCGAGTGTCAGCTTCCGTCCGCCCCGCTCGACACCCTCGTGCGATGCGGTTCCTGCACACAGCCGACTGGCACCTCGGGCGCTCCTTCCACGGTGCCTCGCTGATCGACGCGCAGGCGGCCTGGGTCGACTGGCTGGTCGACACCGCACGCGAGAGCAGGCCGGACGCGGTCCTCGTCAGCGGGGACGTCTACGATCGCGCGCTGCCGCCGGTCGACGCGGTCCGGCTCGCGGACGACGCGCTGAAGCGTCTCGTCGAGGTCGCGCCGGTCGTGATGATCAGCGGCAACCACGATTCCGCGACACGGCTGGGGTTCGGCGCGGGCATGTTCGCGGACGCCGGGCTGCACCTGCGGACGGACGTGTCGCAGATCGGCGACCCCGTCGTCGTCGGGCAGGCGGCGATCTACGGCATCCCGTACCTGGAGCCGGACGTCGCGCGCCCGCTGCTGGGCGTGGAGGCGCGCGGGCACGGGCCGGTCATGGCCGCGGCGATGGAGCGCGTGCGGGCCGATCTGGCCACGCGGCCGAACGTCACGCGGGCCGTGGTGCTCGCGCACGCCTTCGTGGCGGGCGGGGCCGAGTCGTCCAGCGAGCGCGACCTGGCCGTGGGCGGCGCCGCCAGCATCCCGGGGTCGATCTTCGCGGGCGTCGACTACGTCGCGCTCGGGCACCTGCACGCTCCGCAGCGGGTGGGTGGTCGCGCACGCTACGCGGGGTCGCCGGTGGCGTTCTCGTTCTCCGAGGCGGGCCACGCCAAGTCGGTGGCGCTCGTGGACCTCGACGGCGCTGTGCCGGCGGTGGAGCTGCTGCCGTGTCCGGTCGCCCGACCGCTCGCGGTGCTCCGCGGGGAGCTGGAGACGTTGCTCGCGGACCCGGCCCTCACCGGGGCCGAGGACGCCTGGGTCCAGGTCACGCTGACCGACGCCGCTCGTCCCGCCGAGGCGATGGAGCGGCTGCGGGCCCGGTTCCCGCACGCCGTCGTCCTTGCCTTCGAGCCGTCGGGCGTCGTGGCCCGGTCCGAGGAGTCCTACGCCGTCCGCCTGCGCGGGCTCGACGACCGTGAGCTGGCCGCGGCGTTCGTCGAGGACGTCCGCGGCGCCGGCCCGTCGGCGGCCGAGCAGCGCCTGCTCGATGACGCGCTCAGCGCGCACCGAGTGGCCGAGGCGGTGAGCTGACCCCGTGCGTCTGCACCATCTCCGCGTCCAGGCGCTGCAGGCGTTCGCGGCCGCGGCCGAGGTCGACTTCGACACGCTGTCCGATGCGGGCTTGTTCCTGCTGCACGGCGAGACGGGCGCCGGCAAGACCACGCTCCTCGACGCCGTCTGCTTCGCGCTCTACGGAAAGCTGCCGGGGGCGCGGGGCGGGGACGCGCGCGAGCGGGCGGACCTGGCCGGCGCGGACGTCCCGACCGAGGTCGTCCTCGAGCTCACGCTCCGGGGCGAGCGCCTGCGGATCACGCGCAGCCCGCGACAGGAGCGCCCGAAGCAGCGCGGCACCGGCACGACGATGGTCGCGCCCACGGTGCTGCTGGAGGCCATCGCCCCCGACGGCGGCGCCCGGGCACTCGCGAACCGCGTCGAGGAGGTCCAGCACGAGCTCGACCGCCTGCTCGGCATGAACCGCGACCAGTTCTGCCAGGTCGTCCTGCTGCCCCAGGGGCAGTTCGCGCGGTTCCTGCACGCCCGCAGCGATGAACGGGAGGAGCTGCTGGCCCGGCTCTTCGGGACCGAGCGCTTCGAGGAGGCCGAACGCTGGCTCGCCGACCGGCGCCGGCAGGCCGACGAGGCGCTCCGCGGCGCGCTGCAGACGCTGCGCGACCTGGCCTCGCGGGTCGGGCAGGTCCTCGACGCCGAGCCGCCGGACGGCTGGGAGGACCAGCCGCCGCTGCTCGCCGCCTGGGCGGACGACGCCCAGGTCCTGGCGGACGCGGACCGCGCCGTCGCCGAAGAGGTCTGCACCGATGCGGCGGCCGCGCGGTCGGGTGCCGACGCGGCACTGCAGGCCGTGCGGGTGCAGCTCGAGCGGCGGGTCCGCCATGCCCGTGCTGCGCGCGAGCTCGACGACTTCGAGGCCGGCAGCGAGGCCCGGGCCGCCGACGCCGTCCGCCTCGAGCGGGCACGGTCGGCGGCGGCGGTGGCGCCGCTGCTGCGGGTCGCGGCCACGACCGCTGAGACGGCGAACACGGCGGACGAGGTCGCGGCCGGGGCGTGCGGGGCGGTCGGCGGCTGCGACCGCGAGCCCCCCGCGCTGCGCGCGCAGGCGGCCGGTGCACGGACGGCGGCAGGGGAGGCAGGCGGTCTGGCGACGGTGGAGCGGCAGGTCGCAGCGCGAGCGACCGCGCTCGCCGCGGCCGGCCGGGAGCAGATCGGCCTCCGTGACCGGGTGAGCGGTGCGGACACGTGGCTTGCGGCCGCGGTCGCCCGCCGGGCCGAAGCCCAGGCGATGGTCGAGGCCGGCCGCTTGGCCCTGGCCCGCCGCGAGGAGCACGCCGACGCCGCGGCCGCCGCCGTTGCCCGCGTGGAGGCCGCGACCCGCCGCGATGCGGCGCAGGACCGGCGCGAGGCCGCACTGCGCGCCGTCGTGACGGCGAAGGACGCCGAGCGCGAGCAGGTCGACCGCTGGCTCGCGCTGCGCGAAGCCCGCCTGGAGGGCATGGCCGCCGAGCTTGCGGCGACGCTCGACGACGACGTGCCGTGCCCGGTGTGCGGATCGGTGGAGCACCCCGAGCCGGCGGCGCACCTGGTGCGCGGCCGCGTGACCGCCGCCGAGGAGGACGCGGCGAAGGCCGTGGTCGACGCCGCCCGCGAGGCCTCCCGGGTCGCCGAACGCGCGGTGGCCGACATCGACGCGCTGCTGGCCGCCGCGGTCGCCGTCGCCGGGGAGGCGTCGCTGCTCGACCTCACCGTCCAGGCCGACTGGGCCGCGGCGCAGTCCGCGGCGACGGACCAGGCCGCGTCCGGGGCGGCGACGGCCGATCGTGCGCTCGGTGAGCTCACGGCCGAGCAGGCCGGCGTCGAGCATGAGCGCAGGACGGCCGCGGAAGCCTGCGCGGCGCTCGAGGCGCGCGTCGCGGAGCTCGAGGCGACGCAGGCCGACGAGACCACGCGCCTGCGGGCGGCGCTCGACGGCGCCGAGACGGTGGTCGGTCGGGTGCATGCACTGGAGGCCCGCGCGGCGGCGTTCGACGCGGCGGCCGCGGCCGTCGAGCAGGCCGCGGTCGCCCGTGAGGAGGCCCTCAACGCCCAGGCCCGCGCGGTGGCGGCGGCGGTCGAGGCCGGGTTCGACGGTCCGGACGACGCCGCCGGGGCGGTGCTCGACCCGCGCGCGATGACCGCGCTCGAGGCCGGCATCCGCGCCCACCACGACGGCCTTGCGGAGCGCCGTGCGTTGCTCGGGGACCCCGAGCTCGTCGCTGCCGTCACGGCACCGGATCCGGACGAGCCGGCCGCGATGGCCGCCGCCCGGGCGGCCGCGGCCGCCGACGCCGAGGCAGGCCACGCGCTGGAACGCGTCCGCGGCAGGGCCGAGGGGCTGCGCGCCCTGCGCCGCGAGCTCCAGCGCTGCCTGGAGAGCCACGGTCCCGCCGCCGAGGAGGCGGCGACGGTCCGCGCGGTCGCGACGCTCGTGGACGGCACCTCCTCCCAGAACCGCAAGCGCATGCGGCTGCGCGCATACGTGCTGGCCGCCCGCCTGGAGGAGATCGCCGCCGCCGCGTCGGTCCGCCTGGAGCGGATGACCGACGGGCGCTACACCCTGGTGCTCGACGACGAGCGGGCGTCGCACGGCCGGCGGAGCGGACTCGGGCTGCGGGTGGTCGACGGGTGGAGCGGCCGCGACCGTCAGCCGGCGTCGCTCTCCGGCGGCGAGACCTTCCAGGCGAGCCTCGCGCTCGCGCTCGGCCTGGCCGACGTGGTGGCGGCCGAGGCCGGGGGTGCGCGGCTGGAGACGCTGTTCGTGGACGAGGGCTTCGGGTCGCTCGACGAGCGCGCGCTCGACAACGCCCTCGAGGTCCTCGACCGGCTCCGCGAGGGCGGGCGCGCCGTCGGCGTCGTGTCGCACGTCGCCGAGCTGCGCCAGCGCATCACCGCGCAGGTCCACGTCATCAAGGACCGCGAGGGCTCGCGGGTGCAGCAGACGGTCTGACCCGCCGTTCATCCGGCGCGCGCCGAGCCCCCGGGGCCGTTCCCGCCCCGCGCCCGCCGGACCTACGAGCCGTTCACGCCCCAGACCGCCCGGGGTCCCGATCAAGCCACCAGCGATGCAGGCCCTCCAGCTGGTGGTGCAGCGGCTGAGCGCTCGGCTTGCGCACCTGGATCCGGTGCAGCGCCTCGTCGACGCCGACGCCGAGGTGGACCGCCAGGATCCCGGACGCCACGGTCGCCGACCGCTGCCACCCCGCGCGGCAATGCACGTACACCGTCTCCCCGTCGCGCAGCCACGGGACGGCCACGGCGACCGCCTCGTCCAGCGCGTCCGCGGTGACATGGCCGAAGTCGATCAGGTCGATCCGGTGCTCGCCGACCCCGAGCCGCGCGTACGCCGCCAGCACGGCTTCACGCTCGCCCGGCGCGTACTCCGCGTCCTGGCACAGGTTGACGACCCGCGTGACACCGGCCTCCCGCACGAGCTGCTCCACGTCGGCCCCGTCGGAGGGCTGGGCACCGCTCACCAGGCCGTCACCCACCACGCGGAAGTCGTACGTCTGAAACCACTCGGACACGACCATGACGGTACCCCGCTACGTTGAACCGATGGACGACTTGGCCGCCGCGCTGCAGGACGCCGGCGGCATGAGCGCCCCTCGCGAGCGCGCGGCGCAGCTCCGGCTGCTGCTCGCCGGTGCGCTCCGCAGCGGCGCGTCCGAGCTCCAGCTCGCGCGCTCCGGGTACGGCTTGCCGGTGACCGTCGTCATCACCGCGCTGCCCGCAGTGGACGACGCGCCCGCCGGCCTCCGGGCCGTCCTGCCCGTCGCCCCCCAGCTGCGGGCTGACCCCGACGCGATCAGCGAGCGCGCGTGGCTCCTGGCCGCCGCGACCGTCGGCGCCCTCGTGGAGACCGGCGCCACCGGCCCGGTCCAGGCCGGACGGCTCGGTGACGCGCTGGTCCTCGCCCTCGCCGGCGACAGCGACGCCGAACTCGCGGCGCTCGCCTTCGAGGACCACGCCGAGCCGATCGACCGGCTCCGTGCCCGCGCGCTCGCGGCGCCGGCCGCCGTCCTCGACGACGCCACCGACCTGCGCCCGCCGATCGGCGCCGGCCACCCCCTGCTCGTCGCGGCGGAAGTGGCGCGGCAGGGCGGTCGCCCCGCCGACCCCGAGTCCGTGCACGCGCTCGAGGACACGGTCCTGCAGCTGCTGGAGGTGTCCGTCCAGCCTGGCGCGAGCCGCCCGCACGACGATCCGGACCCCGCCCGGCGCGCGGCCCGGCGCATCCTGCAGCGGCTCGCCGGAATGGGGAAGTGGGGCGGTTACCACACCGAGTTCGCCCACCTGGCGCGCGGCTTCGCCCCGAGCGACCGCGCGCTCGCCGCCGCGGTGGGGGAGGCCCTGCTCGCCGCCGGCCTCCTGCTCGAGAAGCCGAGCGTGGGCCAGCGCCACGTGTTCCTCGACCCGCGCCGGGCCGGCGACATCCACGCCCTGACCGACCGCGGCGAGCTGCCGCGCGGGCTCGTCCTGCCCGATCCCTGACCCGGGGCCGCGTCCCCAGAACAGGCCCCTAGACTGACCGGATGCCCTCGAGCACCGACACCCTGGATCTGGCGCCGCTGAAGCTCCTCCCGGGCGAGGGACGGCGCCTGGAGCGCGACGTCAGCCTGGCCGACCTGACCTTCGGCGAGGACACCTACCTCGCCGAGCCGTCGCTGATCCCCGTGGCCATCGACCTGTCGCGCATGACCGGCGGCGGATGGGCCCTGCGCCTGCGCTTCTCGGCTGCGCTCAAGGGCCCGTGCATGCGCTGCCTGGAAGCCGCGTCCCCGTCCACGTCGGTCGACACCCGCGAGGTCGACGCGCCGGGCGGCGGCGAGGAGCTCACGAGCCCCTACGTCGACGAGGACGTCATCGACCTGCGCGCCTGGGTCCGCGACGCCTTCGCGCTCGCCCTTCCGGCTCAGGTCATCTGCCGCCCCGACTGCGCCGGGCTGTGCGCCGACTGCGGCGTGAACCTCAACGAGCACCCGGAGCACGAGCACGAGCGCGGCCCGGACCCGCGCTGGAACGCCCTGCGCGAGATCACCTTCGACTGACAACCCCCGGCGCGGGTGGGGTCAGAGGTAGGCGCCGGACGGCAGGTAGGGGGCCAGCGGACCGAGGTCACCGCGCACGAAGATCGGCCCGTCCGCGCTGATCGGCAGGCGGCAGCGCAGCGACACCGCCAGCGCCCAGTCGTTCCCCGCGGAGATGAAGTCGACGTGCACCGAGCCGCCGGGCGGGGCGGCCGCGAAGCAGGACCACAGCAGATCCGTCGCGGCCTCGTCGTCCAACGCCGCGAGCAGGAACGGCGAGCCCTCGCGGTGGAAGGCGAACCCGCGCCCCGGGTAGACCAGCAGCTCGCCGCCGGCGGCCTCGCACAGCTCGAGGTCGCGCTCGTGCGAGGCGCCCCGGACGAAGCGGGACGCGGCGGCGCAGGTCGCCAGGTCGGCCTCGTCGAGGCGGTCGCCCGGCCGGGACCGCAAGCCCGCCGGCAACCCGCGGCGGTCCAGCACCCCCGCGGTGGACACGCACGGCAGCAGCCGGAAGCCGGACAGGAAGTACCTCCGCGTGGCCGCCGGGTGCTCACTCGACAGGATGATCCCGGCCCGTGTCCCGTCCCCGTAGGCCAGCGACGGGGCGTAGACGCGGCTGCCGATGCCCTTCCCGTGGTGCTCGGGGTCCACGCCGAACAGCGAGAAGCCCCAGACGTCCTCGCGGATCAGCGCCAGCGCCGTCGCCACGATCTTCCCGTCGAGCTCCCCGACCCAGCAGCCGCCCGGGTCGGTCTGCTGCAGGTGCGCCACCCGCGCGCGCCCCCGCGCCACGCGGACCGCGTCGTTCACCGGGCGGAACTCCTCGGGCCACAGCGGGGACAGCGCCGCCCACGCAGCCGCCTCGGCGGCGTCCACGTCCTCAGGCAGGAGCGGGCGTACGATCAGGTCGTCGGCCATGCCGCAAGTCAAGCACGCCCGCGATTCCCTATTCTGGGTCCTCGCCATGGCCGTCCCTAAGCAGAAGCAGTCGCACTCGCGCACCACCAAGCGCCGCTCGCAGCACAAGCTGAGCGCGCCGACGTACAACTCGTGCCCCCAGTGCCACACCCCTCGTCGCCCGCATCGCGTGTGCCCCAACTGCGGGACCTACGGTGGCAAGACCATCGTCGCTCCGGACCACGGACACGACCACGACCACTAGCCTCTCCGGCCTGGTCCACGGCGGCGCTCCCGAGCGCCCCTGACCGGCCTTGGCGCGCCACTGACCTCGATCGTCATGGCTGACGTCACCATCGCAGTGGACGCCAACGGCGCGGACCTCGGTCCCGCCGAGGTCGCCGCGGGCGCCGCCATCGCGGCAGCGCGCGGCGTGAAGGTCCTCCTCTTCGGCCCGGCCGACCAGATCGGCGAGGTCCCCGACGGCGTCACCGTCGTCGACGCCCCCGTGTCGATCGCGAAGGACCCGGACCCGGCCCGCGCGGCCCGGTCCACCAAGGACGCCTCGATCGTCCGTGCCGCCCGCGCCGTGGCGGACGGCGAGGCCGACGCGCTCGTCAGCGGCGGGTCGACCGGCGCCGCTCTCGCCGCCGGCCTCTTCAACATCAAACGCGGCCGCGGCATCTACCGGCCCGCGCTGGCGATCCCCGTCCCGGTGCCCGGCCATCCGGTGACGCTGCTCGACGTGGGCGCCAACGCGGAGGTTCGCCCCGAGCACCTCGTCCAGTTCGCCTTCATGGGTGCCGTGCTCGCCAGCGCCGTGCTCGGCGTCGACAAGCCCCGGGTCGGGCTGCTCTCCAACGGCACCGAGGCGACCCGCGGCACCGACACCGTCATCGCCGCCTATACCGCGCTGGCCGAGCGGTCGTACGACAGCAGCGTGCTGACCTTCGTCGGCAACGTCGAAGGTGGGGACATCACGAGCGGCGAGCTCGACGTCGTCGTCACCGACGGCTTCACCGGCAACGTCGCGCTGAAGCTGATGGAGGGCGTGTCGAAGGTGCTGCTGGGCGCGGTCAAGGACGCGGCGCTGTCCTCGCCGCGCGCGAAGGCCGGCGGCCTGTTGCTCAAGCCCGCGCTCGGCGGACTGCGCGACGAGCTCGACCCGGAGGGCCCGGGCGGCGCCTACCTGCTCGGCCTGCGCCGGCTCGGCGTCGTCCCGCACGGGCGCTTCACGCGGTACGGCTTCTCACAGGCGATCCTGCTGGCGGCGCGCGGCGTCTCGGCCGACCTCGTCGGCACGACCCACGCCGCGCTCGACGCCGCCGGGGCGCTGAAACGCTCGCCTGCAGGGGAAACGTCGCCGGCCTCGCCTGCGTCCGGAGAAGCCTCTAGCGTGTCCGCGTCATGACCCGTGAGTCCGTCTTCGCGCTGATCCAGTCCCACCTTGCCGACGAGCTCGACGCCGACCCCTCGGCGATCGACGAGAGCACGCGCTTCAAGGAGGACCTCGAGGCCGACTCGCTCGACCTCTACACGCTCGTGCAGGAGCTCGAGGACTCGTACGGGATCACGATGAGCGACGAGCAGGCGGCCCGCATCCTGTCGGTCGCGCAGGCGATCGACTTCGTCCTCGAGCACGCCCCCGCGGCGTCCTAGGCCCGCCCGCTGCGCCAGCTCGTCACACTCCTGGACTCGCTGCCCGCGGACCTCAGTCGGCAGGTCTTCACGCACGCCTCGTGGACCGACCGCCGCTCGGACTCGTACGCGCGGCTGGCGTTCCTGGGGGACAGCGTCCTGGGGCTCGCGATCACCTCGCACCTGTACCCGCGCTTGGAGGCCGAGCGCTACGGCGCCGGCAGGCTGACCAAGATCCGCGCGCAGACGGTGTCCGGCGTCGCCTGCCGCGGGGTCGCCGAGCGCCTCGAGGTCCCGCGCCGGCTGACGGCCGCCGCGCCCGAGGGCATGAGCGCCGACGGCCTGAAGGAGACCGAGCGCGTCCTCGCCTCCATCGTCGAGGCCGTCATCGGCGCGATCTACCTGCACAACGGCTACGAGATCACGGCGGCCGCGGTCGTCGAGGCCTTCGAGCCGGAGATCACCGAGGCGCTCGATCACCCGATCGACTTCAAGTCCACGCTGCAGGAGCGCCTGGCGCAGCGCGGCGAGGTCATCACCTACGCGGTGACCGCGGAGGAGGGCCCGCCGCACGAGCGGACGTTCGAGGTGTCGGCCTCGATCGGCGACCGCCCGATGGGGGCCGGCCGCGGCCGCTCCAAGAAGGCCGCGGAGCAGGAGGCGGCCCGCGCCGCCCTGGCGCTGATGGACGTCGACGCGGACGTCGTCGGCGACGGCGTCGAGGGTGGCTGAGCCGTGCACCTGAAGTCGATCACCCTCAAGGGCTTCAAGTCATTCCCCGACCGCACCCGCCTCGAGTTCGGGGAGGGCGTGTCGGTCGTCGTCGGGCCGAACGGCTCGGGCAAGTCGAACGTCACGGACGCCGTCCTGTGGGCCATGGGCGAGCAGTCCCCGGTCGCGGTCCGCGGCCAGACGATGCAGGACATCATCTTCGGCGGCGGGCGCGGCGTGCAGGCGCGGAGCTCGGCCGAGGTCGAGATCGTCCTGGACAACTCCGACGCCACGCTGGACATGCCGTTCGGCGAGATCTCGATCCTGCGGCGGCTGGACCGCTCCGGCGAAGGCGAGTACCGCCTCAACGGGGCCAAGTGCCGGCTCGTCGACGTGCTGGAGATCCTGTCGGACACCGGCCTCGGCAAGGAGATGCACTCGGTCGTCTCCCAGGGCCGGGTCGAGGGCATCGTCACGTCCAAGCCCAAGGACCGGCGCCTGCTGATCGAGGAGGCCGCCGGCCTCGGCAAGCACCGCAAGCGCCGCCGCCGCGCGCAGCTGAAGCTCGAGCGCACGCAGGACAACCTCGACCGCGCGCTCGACGTGGAGCGCGAGGCCCGCTCCCGCCTGCGGCCGCTGAAGCGCCAGGCGGAGGCCGCCGAGCTGCACGAGCGCCTGGAGCGCCAGACCACCGAGGCGCGCTGGGAGCTGATCCGGGACACCGTCCGCGCGCGGCGCGCCGACCGCGAGACCGCGACGGCCGCCGCTGCGCAGGCGCGCGAGACCCGGGACGCGGCCCAGAGCGAGCTCGGCGTCGTCGCCACCCGGCGCGAGGCCGCCGAGCGAGCCCTCGCCGAGCGCGGGGAGCTGCGGGAGCGGCTGATGCGGCGCGCCTCGCAGGCCCGCAGCGCCGTGGATCGCGTGGAGCTGCGCCTGGAGCGCTCGCGCGACACGCAGACGTCCCTGCAGGAGCGCGTCGAGTCGCGCACCCGCCAGCTCGGGGTGCTGCGCGCCCAGGCCGAGGAGGACCGCCCGGACGACACCGGGCTCGAGCGGATCGACTCGCTCGAGGCCGAGCTCGTCGCCCTCGACGCGGACCGCGCCGCGGCCCTCGAGCGCGAGCTGGCCGCCCTGGAGGAGCAACGCGTCGCCGCGCTCGCGACGGTGGCCGGGGCCGACGCCGCCGTCACCACGGCCAAGGCCGCCCTCGCCGAGAGCGACGGCGCGACCGACACCGCCCGCCGCGCGCGCAAGGCCGCCGAGGTCAGTGCCGAGGCCGCCCGCCGCAACGCCTCCCGGCTCGGCGCCGAGCTCGCTGCGGCCAACCAGTTCCTGCGCTCGCACACGAGCGCTCCCGGCGGTGCCCGTGCTCTCGCCGACGAGCTGCAGGTCAAGGCAGGCTACGAGCTCGCCCTGTCGGCCGCCCTCGGCTCCCGCATCACGGCCGCCATCACGCCGGACCTCGGCGCCGCCGACGCCCTGCTTCAGAAGGTCGGCCGGGACGGTGGCACCGCGCTGGTCCTGGGCGACGACGCGCCGACCGGCGAGGCCGCGTCCGCGCCACCGGCCGCCCCGGTCGACGGCGCCGAGCACCTCCCGGCCCTGATCGACGGCCCCGAGCCCGCCCTCGGCCTGGCCTGCGACCTGCTCGCCGACGCCTGGGTCGTCGCCGACGCGGCCGTGGTCGCCGCCGTCCCCGGATTCCGCGGAATCGCGGTCACGCGCGACGGCCGCGCCTGGCTCGGCGCCACCCGCGAGCTCACGCAGGCCCCGCGCGGCGGTTCCGAGCGCGTCCTTGCGCAGCGCAACCAGCGCGACCAGCTGATCGGCCAGGCCGACGAGGCCGTCAAGGCCGAGCAGACCGCACTGCAGGCCGTCGAGGCCGCGCAGCTCGCGGTGACCGCCGCCGACACGACGCGCGAGCAGCACGACCGCACCGCCCGCGAGGCCGAGCGCGCCCGCAACGCCGCTCGCGAGGACGTCCGCCAGGCCGAGCTACTCCAGGCCCAGCGCCGTAAGGCGCCCGAGGACGCTGCCGGCGCGGTCCGCCGCGCGCAGATCCTGGGCGAGCTCGCGGCCGAGCGCCGCGTCGCCGAGCGCGCCTCCCGGGAGCGCGAGGAGCGCACGACCCGCATCACCTTCCTGGCCGGCAAGCTCGAGCGCGACACCGCCCTCGGACCCTGGTGCCAGCGGCTGATCGCCGCCCTCGAGGCGTCGCTCGAAGGGCTTCGCACACAGGTCACCGTCGCGGAGGCGGCACTCGCCGCCGAGCGCGAGGCGGGGGAGGGCGTCGCCGCCGAGCTCCGCGCCTGCGCGTCCGAGGAGGCCGCGATCCAGCAGCGTCTGCGCGCGGCCGGGGACAAGCTCACCAGCGCTGAGGTCCGCGCCCAGCAGCTGCGGGACCAGGCCGCCGAGGCCGACGCCGAGCTCACGCAGCTGGCCGAGACCCTCGGCCTTCCCGCCGAGCCGTCGACCGAGCCGCTCGACCCGCAGGCCGCCGAGCAGCTCCGCGTCCGCATCGACCGGCTCCGCAAGCGCCGCGAGCAGCTCGGCCCCGTCAACCCGCTGGCCAAGGCCGAGTACGACGAGGCGCTGACCCACGTCGAGGAGCTCGAGACGCAGCGCACCGACCTCGAGACGGCGCTGCGCGAGCTGCGGACCTTCATCAAGGACACCGATCGCCAGATCCGCGTGACTTTCGAGGAGACGTTCACCGCCGCCGCCAAGAACTTCGAGGAGCTGTCCGAGCGGCTGTTCCCCGGCGGCCGCGGCCGTCTGCGCCTGGTCCGCGAGGACGCCGGACCGCGCGCCGTCCTCGGCGGCCAGGACGCCGGCGAGGTCGATCCGGATGCTGCCGCCGAGGCCGCGGCGGACGCCGAAGCGGCTGCCGCCGAGGCCACCGCGAACGGCGACGGGGGCTTCGACCCCGACGACGACGTCGGCGTCGAGATCGAGATCACGCCCGCCGGCAAGGCGATGAAGCGCCTCACGCTGCTCTCCGGCGGTGAGAAGTCGATGACCGCCATCGCCTTCCTCTTCAGCGTCTTCCTCGCCAAGCCGTGCCCGTTCTACATCCTCGACGAGGTCGAGGCCGCGCTGGACGACCTCAACATCGGGCGCTTCCTCGACCTGCTGGAGACCTACTCCGGCCGCGCGCAGTTCATCGTCGTGACCCACCAGAAGCGCACCATGGAGGCCGCGGACACGCTCTACGGCGTGACGATGGGCGACGACGGGGTGTCGAAGGTGATCTCGCGCAAGCTGCCCCCGCGCGAGGTCGTGGCGGACGCGGTCGCCCGCCGCGGCGTCGAGACGCCCGCCTGATGGGCAAGCGCGGACGCCGGAAGGGCAGCGAGCCCGACGACGCGATCCGGGCCCTGGCCGGTGTCCCCACCAGCCCGGCCGACGGCGGCGCGAGCACCCCGGACGACCCGGCTGCCGCCGACGTCTCCGGGTCCAAGGGCAAGGACGCGACAGCTACCGGTGACGGCCCGCCGCCGCTCGAGCCGGACGCCCGCCTGCGCGAGGTGTCGTTGCTCGTCGAGGAGGTCGACTACGTCTACCAGCTGTACCGCTGGATCATGCTGACCGGCCAGGTCCCGAAGGCGCAGGAGTGGCTGAAGAAGGAGCCGTGGCCGCACCCCGACTACGTCATCGACGTCTTCGGCTCGTGGGAGAAGTTCCTCGGCCACGCCCACGTCACCGGGTCGCCGCTGCTGGCACGCCTGCGCGCCGCCGACGCCGCGGAGAAGGACATGGCCGCGGCCCGCAAGCAGGTGGAGAAGGAGCTTGCGCGCGTCGAGGACCTGCGGCGCCAGGCACAGACCGCAAGGCACGCCCGCGAGGCCGCCGAGGACGCGCGCAACGAGGAGCGTGCGCGGGCCGATCGCCTGCAGCGTGCCCTCGACGCCGCCGACGCCCGCGCCGGCGCGGCCGAGGACAAGCTCCACGAGCGCACCGTCGCGCTCCGGGACGCCGGCGACGCGCACGCGGACCCGTCCCAGGCGGACACCCGTGTGGCGGCGGTCACCGACGAGCTCGAGGCCGTGCGCGCCCACCGCGAGGAGCTGCTGCGTCAGGTCGAGGAGCTCCGCGAGCAGGCCGTCCAGGACGCGCGCAGCCTCAACCGGCTCTCGACGCTGCTGGCGGAGCTCGCGCCGGAGGACGGGGACAAGGCGCCCGGCACGGCCCCGGCCGACGCCGCGCCGGCGACCGTCCTGGAAGCCGTCGAGCGTGCCGCGGCCGCCGCCGTCCACCTGCGCTTCACCCCGGACGCGTTCACCTCTGCCGATGACAGCCCGTATCGCCGGCCCGCCGAGATCGTCAGCACCCTGGCCGTCCTCGACGACCTTGCGGCGCTCCACGCGGACCCGGACGGCTTCGGTCGATCGCTCACGCAGGCCGCGACCGAGCGCGGCCTCAACTACAAGCACGACGTCTCGGAGACGGCGCGGTCCCGTCACCCGCACGAGTACTCCACGACGATCGACGGCCACCGCGTCGACCTCGGCCCGCACGTGGCGCTCGGGTCCGGGTCCGGTGCCGGCTTCATCGCCCGGATCTACCTGCACGTCGCCGACGGCTCGGGCGAGGTGCCCCGCGGCATGTACGTCGGGCACGTCGGCCGTCACCTGCCCGACACCACCACCTGATGACGACCCTCGAGCTCGCCGCCGGCAGCACCTGGCAGACGGTGTTCGTCGCCGTGGTCCTGGCCCTCGGCTACATCTCGCTCGTCGTCATCTGGTTCGCGTTCTTCCGCGAGAAGAAGTAGCTCCAGCGCGCGGCGGCGTCAGAGCGCCTTCTCGCCGAAGTACGTCGCCACCGGGTTGGCGTTGAAGTTCGCGACCGGGAGGTAGCCCTCGGACTCGTAGATGCGCTGCGCGCCCGGCTGCCGGGGGCCGGTGTCGAGCCGCGCGACCGTGTAGCCGAGCCCACGCGCCAGGTCCTCGAGCGCGTAGAGGAGGGTCCGCGCGACACCCTGGCCGCGGGCGGCCGGCACGACGTACATCTTCTTGATCTCGCAGGCACCGTCCGGGAGGCGCTTCAGGCCACCGCAGCAGACGGCCTCCCCGCCGGCCCAGCCGACGACGAACGCGCCGCCGGGCGGGCCGAGCTCACCCGGGCCCGCCTTCGGCATGTCGGGCCCGTTCAGGTCGAGGCCGTCGTAGATCGCGGCGATCTCGTCCGCCATCGCCTGCGCGAGCAGCGCGCCCTCCTCCCGGTCGACGGCAGCGGGGCGGAACTCGACGGCGACGCTCATGCGGGTATCTTCGCGCACAGATGGCGCGCGACTGGAACGACCTGTTCATCACGGCGGAGGGCGCGGGCGACGCGGCGGGCGCCGACCCGGCCGACGATGCCGCGGCGCCGGAGAAGAAGAAGCGCTTCTTCCGCCGGCTGCGGGAGAACATGGCCAAGACGCGCGAGGCGCTCGGCGCCGAGCTGCAGGCGACCCTGTTCGAGGGCGACATCGACGAGGACACCTGGGAGCGCCTGGAGGAGGCGCTGATCATGGCCGATGTCGGGGCCAGCACGACCGCGAAGGTCGTCGGGCAGCTCGAGCAGGAGGCGACCGAGGGCGGCCTCGTCGGCGGCGAGGCGCTGTCGCAGCGGCTGACCGAGCTGCTCGCCGACCTCGCGCGGACGGGGGACGGCCGTATCGACGTCAGCCACGGGCCGACCGTCATCATGGTCGTCGGCGTCAACGGCACCGGCAAGACCACCACGATCGGCAAGCTGGCCTGGCACCTGCAGAAGGAGCTCGGGCTGAAGGTCGTCCTGGGCGCAGCGGACACCTTCCGGGCTGCGGCGGTCGAGCAGCTCGAGCAGTGGTCGGTGCGGGCGGGCTGCGAGCTCGTGAAGGGCCCCGAGGGCTCCGATCCGGGCTCGGTCGCGTTCGAGGCGGTCAAGCGCGGCCGCGAGCTGGGTGCCGACGTAATCATCGTCGACACCGCCGGCCGCCTGCACAACCAGGACCACCTCATGGAGGAGCTCTCCAAGATCCGCCGCGTGATCGGCAAGCAGCTGGCCGAGGCGCCGCACGAGACGCTGCTGACCGTCGACTCGACCACCGGCCAGAACGGCCTGCGCCAGGCGCAGCTGTTCTCCCAGGCCGTGCCCGTCGACGGCATCATCCTGACCAAGCTGGACGGCACCGCGAAGGGCGGCATCGCGATCGCGATCGCGGCCGAGACGGGCATTCCCGTGAAGCTGATCGGCATCGGCGAGGCGCTCGAGGACCTGCGGCCGTTCGACGCGGACGACTTCGCCGCCGCGCTGCTCTCGCGGGACCCCGCACCCGCCTGACACCCTCCCGGACGGCCGGCGTGAGACCGGTACGGGACGACGGGTGCCGTTGCCTGAGCTACGCTCAGCCCACATGGACTTGTGGTTGCTCTTCGTCATCGCCGGTCTCCTCCTTGCGGCAGGGGAGGTCGCGAACACGAGCTTCTACCTGGCGCCGTTCGCGGGCGGGGCGCTGCTCGCGGCCGCGGTCGACGGCGCCGGGGGGCCGCCCGCCGCGTCGGTCACGACCTTCGTCGTCGCCTCCGTCCTGCTGTTCGTCTTCCTGCGGCCGATCGCGCAGCGGCACCTCGAGATGCCGGCAGCGGCCCGTACCGGGATGGACGCCCTGATCGGGCAGCGCGTCCTCGTTCTCGAGGAGATCGCAGGCGGCCTCGGGACCGTCAAGCTCAGCGGCGAGGTGTGGACCGCCCGCGCCACCGCCGAGGGCGCCCGGATCCCGGCCGGGTCCCGCGTCGAGGTCGTCGCGATCCAGGGCGCAACCGCCGTCGTCGCCGTCCCCGAGACCTAGCCACCCACCCCGCCGACCACCCCAAGGAGAACCCCACACATGGCAGCTCTCATCGCCGCCGCCGTCTTCGTCCTGTTCGTGATCTACGTCGCCTCGCGGACGGTGCGGGTCGTGCCGCAGGCCCGTGCCGGGGTGGTCGAGCGCCTCGGGCGCTACAGCCGCACCCTCACCCCGGGGCTGACGATCGTCGTCCCGTTCATCGACAAGGTGAAGCCGCTGATCGACCTGCGCGAGCAGGTGGTCGCCTTCCCGCCGCAGCCGGTGATCACGCAGGACAACGTCTCGATCGGCGTCGACACCGTCCTGTACTTCACGATCACCGATCCGAAGTCGGCCGCCTACGAGATCGCCAACCCGCTGCAGGCGATCGAGCAGCTGACCGTGACGACCCTGCGGAACGTCATCGGCGGGCTCACCCTGGAGGAGACGCTCACCTCCCGCGACAACATCAACACGCAGCTGCGCGTCGTGCTGGACGAGGCGACCGGCAAGTGGGGCATCCGGATCAACCGGGTGGAGATCAAGTCCGTCGACCCGCCGGCCTCGATCCAGGAGGCGATGGAGAAGCAGATGCGCGCCGAGCGCGACCGCCGCGCCTCGATCCTCACGGCCGAGGGCGTCAAGCAGTCCCAGATCCTCACCGCCGAGGGCGAGAAGCAGTCGGCAGTCCTCCGCGCCGAGGGTGCCAAGCAGTCGGCGATTCTGCGGTCCGAGGGTGAGGCGAAGGCCATCGACACGGTCTTCCGGGCGATCCACGAAGGTGCCCCGGACGAGGCGCTGCTCAGCTACCAGTACCTGCAGATGCTGCCGCAGCTGGCCAAGGGCGAGGCGAACAAGCTGTTCATCATCCCGAGCGAGTTCACGCAGGCGCTCGGGAACCTCGGCGGTGCGCTCAGCAAGGCCGTCACGCCGCCGGTCCCGCCCGCGGCGCCCGGTACGCCCGCCGCGCCCGCGGCCCCGCCCGCGATCGACGGTCCGCCGGTCTACCGCAAGGACCCGCCCGCGGGCCAGTAGCCCGCCGGTCCGCAGGACCGCTCCCTCCGGCCGCCGGCGGGTCGGAGGGGCGAGTCCGCGGCGCAGCGCCCTATAGGAGGCATGACCACTCACCGCCTTCGCAATCTGTCCATCGCGGTCGCGCTCGGCCTGGCCGCCACTGCGATCCCGTCGCCGGCGGTTGCCGCGACCATCGAGCTGACCGCGGGAGCCGACCCGGTCGCCGAGGTCGGCGTCCCGGTCCGCGTCACCGGGCTCGCCGATCGCGATGCCCACGTCGAGATCCGCTCGGTCCGTCGCTCAGCGGACTGCGACGGGTCGGATCACGAGGAGGACGAGTGGTTCGACGCCGGGCCGTTCGAGCTCAGCGGTGTCGCGGAGTTCGACGAGCCCGGCACGTACACGCTCTGCGGCGTCGTCGACACCCTGGACGGCCGGCCGCCGGTCGTCACCGCGGTCCCGATCACGGTGCGCCCGCCGCGCACCGTCGTCGGCAGCGTCCGGGCGCCCGGCATCGTCCCGCTGGACGCTCCGGTCACGGTGGCGGCGACCGGAGCTGGTGACGCACCCCGGCACGTCACGACCGTGCTCGCGCGTCCGGGGACCGACTGCCGCGAGGCCGACGGACTCGGCGACAGCGTCGGCGGGGCCGACGTCGTGCGCGCCGGACGCTGGACCAGTGCCGGCGGCGGCGACCTCGACGAGTACGGCCGGTGGACGGCCTGCGTGGTCATCCGACGGGAGTTCGCGTCCGACCCGGTGGAGCAGGTCATCGCCGCTCCGGTCGTCGTGTCCGCGAGCTGCACCCGGGCCACGCTGCTCGCCGCCGAGGCCAAGGAGGCCTGGGCCGTGGCGTCCGCGGCCGGGGCCTCGCGTCCCGGGCCGTGGCGACTGCTCGGCGCCATCACCGGGGCGATGAGCCGCTGCGACCCGGTGCCGGCCGAGCGCCGTTCCCGCGCGTCCTAGACGGCGCTCGCCGCCCGGCACGCCGTAGACTCAGGCGACCGTGTTCGACGCCCTTTCCGAGAAGCTCCAGGCCACGCTCGCCGACGTCCGCGGGCGCGGCACGCTCACCGAGGACGACATCAAGAAGGCCATGCGGGAGATCCGCCTGGCGCTGCTCGAGGCGGACGTCAACTTCAAGGTCGTCAAGGAGTTCACGAACACGGTCCGCGAGCGCTGCATGGGCGCGGACATCATCGGCCAGCTGAACCCGGGGCAGCAGGTCGTCAAGATCGTCCACGAGGAGCTCGAGGCCCTCATGGGGGGCACGAGCGCCGGTATCACGTTCGCCGGCCGGCCGCCGACGGTCATCCTGATGGCCGGCCTGCAGGGCTCGGGCAAGACGACCGCCACCGCGAAGCTCGCGAAGCACCTGATGAAGGAGCACGGCTCCTCGGTCGCCGTCGCCGCCTGCGACGTGTACCGGCCCGCCGCGGTCGACCAGCTCGTGAAGGTCGGCGCCCAGGTCGGGGCCACCGTCTACGAGCAGGGCACGGATCGCAATCCCGTGGACATCGCCCGCTGGGCGCTCGACCAGGCCAAGCAGGACGGCAAGGACGTCCTGATCGTCGACACCGCCGGCCGCCTGCACGTCGACGAGTCCCTGATGCAGGAGCTCAAGGACATCCGCAAGGCGGTCACGCCGCACACGATCCTGCTCGTCGTCGACGCGATGACCGGTCAGGACGCCGTCAACGTCGCCGAGCAGTTCGGCGCCGCGGTCAACTTCGACGGCGTCGTGATGTCCAAGCTCGACGGCGACGCCCGCGGCGGCGCGGCGCTCAGCGTCAAGGCCGTCACCGGCAAGCCGATCCTGTTCGCGTCCACGGGCGAGAAGCTCGACGAGTTCGAGCGGTTCCACCCTGACCGGATGTCGCAGCGGATCCTCGGCATGGGCGATGTCCTCTCGTTCATCGAGAAGGCGGGCGAGCAGTTCGACGCCGACCAGGCCGCCGAGATGGAGCGCAAGCTCCGGCAGAACGACTTCACGCTGGAGGACTTCCTCTCCCAGCTGAAGATGATCCGCAAGATGGGCCCGCTCAGCAACCTGCTCGGGATGATCCCGGGGTTCGCCGGGCAGCAGATGAAGAACATGAAGGTCGACGAGCGGGAGATGGACCGCGTCGAGGCGATCATCCTTTCGATGACCAAGGAGGAGCGCCGCCGGCCGGAGCTCATCAAGGGCTCGCGGCGGCTGCGGATCGCCCGCGGCTCCGGGACGTCGGTCCAGCAGGTCAACCAGCTCGTCAAGCAGTTCGCGCAGATGCGCAAGGTCATGAAGCAGATGAACCGCGGCGGCAAGATGCCGGACATGGCCGCGCTCATGCGCCAGGCCCGGTAGCGACACCCCGCCGCACCCGCACGCCGCCCGGGAGGCAAGCCCGCTAACCTCCCACGTCGGTTTATCGCTAGGTCTTCGCAGTTCTTCGAGAGGAATCACGTGGCAGTTCGACTTCGCCTCACCCGCGTGGGTGGGCACAAGGATCCGGTTTGGCGCGTCGTCGTCGCGGACGGCCGTTCCCCGCGCGACGGGCGCATCATCGAGACGGTCGGGCAGTACAACGCCCAGACCGAGCCCTCCACGATCGTCCTCAAGGAGGACCGCATCCGTGAGTGGATCGCCAAGGGCGCGCAGCCGAGCGACTCCGTGCGCAAGCTGATGCGCACCCAGGGGATCAACTAGCCCCAGATCGTGCAGGAGCTGCTCGAACACCTGGCGCGCCAGCTCGTGGAGGATCCCGAGCAGGTCGCCGTCGAGCGCTTCGACGAGGAGGACGGCACCGTCGTCCTCGAGCTCTCGGTCGGCGCGGACGACTACGGCCGCGTCATCGGACGCGGTGGGCGCACCGCCAACGCGCTGCGCACCGTCCTGAAGGCGTCGGCCGTCCCGCAGCAGCGCCGCGTGCTCGTCGACATCGTCGACTGACAAGCGCGTGGCCGCAGCTTTAGACTGGCTCGAAGCCGGGCGCATCGGCCGCCCACACGGCCTCGACGGCTCCTTCTACGTGACCCAGCCCCGTCCCGCGCTGCTGCGAACCGGGCTCGAGGTGCGCGTGGGGGAGGTGGACGCCGAGATCGTCCGCCGCTCCGGCACCGACGCCAAGCCGATCCTGCGCCTGCAGATCGCGACGGGGCGAGAGGCGATCGAGGCCTTGCGCGGCGAGGCCCTCAACGTGCCGCGGGCCGCAGCACCGCCACTGGAGGACGACGAGTGGTACGCCACGGACCTCGTCGGCTGCGCGGTAGTCGACGCCGCAGCCGGGGTGGACGTCGGGTTCGTCCGGGAGCTGATGGCGCTGCCGTCCTGCGAGGCGCTCGCCGTCGCGCGGGTGGACGGCCCCGAGCTGCTGGTCCCGCTGGTGAAGGACTGCGTGCGGAGCGTGGACGTCGCCGCTGCGCGCATCGACATCGACCTGGCGTTCCTCGGGGACCTCGCATGAACCAACTGGACGTCGTGACCCTGTTCCCAGAGTGGTTCGACTGGTTCCGGACCCAGCGGCACGTGGCCAACGCGATGCGCGACGGCCTGGACATGCGGTGCATGAACCCGCGTGAGCACACGCCCCTGTCGGGCGGACAGGTCGACGACACGCCGTTCGGCGGCGGCGCGGGCATGGTGCTGCGCGTCGACGTCATGGACGCCGC
Source organism: Paraconexibacter sp. AEG42_29 (assembly GCF_040581415.1). Taxonomy (NCBI): domain Bacteria; kingdom Bacillati; phylum Actinomycetota; class Thermoleophilia; order Solirubrobacterales; family Paraconexibacteraceae; genus Paraconexibacter; species Paraconexibacter sp. AEG42_29. The sequence continues at coordinate 2,335,671 of NZ_CP114014.1, forward strand.
TCTGCGCGAGTTCTACGGAACCGACCCGGTCGACCTCAAGCTCGAGCGACGCGTGATCGCGCTGACGCCGGGCGGCCGCGTCCTGGACGACGCGTACGTCGACGAGCTCGCCGCCGAGCCGGCCATCACGCTGCTCTGCGGTCGCTACGAAGGCTTCGACGAGCGGATCGTGCAGCGCTTCGCGTCCGACACGCTGTCGGTCGGCCGGTACGTGCTCAGCGGCGGCGAGCTGGCCGCGATGACGGTCGCCGACGCGGTCATCCGCAAGCTTCCCGGCGCGCTCGGGCACGCCGATTCGGCGGTCGAGGAGTCCTTCAGCGCCGCGCTCGGCGGGAACCCCGAGTACCCGCACTACACCCGACCGGCGCAGTACCGCGGCTGGGACGTCCCTGACGTCCTCCTCTCCGGGCACCACGAGGAGATCCGCAACTGGCGCAGGGCTCGCAGCGTGGAGCGCGGCGACGGGGGCCCCACTTAGCGGCTCGGCCCTGGCACGTTCCTCGTGCTGGGGCTCGGAACATCACGGTCGGTAGAAGGCTCGACCCGCGACGTGGGCACAGCGCGTGATCCCGGGTCCGTCCGCTACCATCACCAGTCCGCGCGCCGGCCCAGTGCGACCTCCGCACGCCCGCGCGAAACGCCTCCCCCTCTCTTCTTATGAGCACCGTCATCCAGTCCCTCGAGCGCGCGCAGCTGCGCCGTGTCCCCAGCTTCCAGCCGGGCGACCGCGTCAAGGTCCACTTCCAGGTCGTCGAGGGCACGCGTAAGCGGACCCAGGTCTTCGAGGGCATCGTCATCAAGCGCCAGGGCCACGGCGCCCGCGAGACCTTCACGGTCCGCAAGCAGTCGTTCGGCGTGGGCGTGGAGCGGACGTTCCCCGTGCACTCGCCGAAGATCGAGAAGATCGACGTCGCCGCCCGCGGTGACGTGCGTCGCGCGAAGCTGTACTACCTCCGCGATCGCGTCGGCAAGAGCGCCCGTGTGCGCGAGCGCCGGTACACCGGTCCGGAAGAGATCGTCGTCCCCGGGCTGGTCCACGACCCGGCCGCCGAGGCCGCAGCAGCGGAGGCCGCTGCCGCCGAGGCCGCCGAGGCGAAGGCTGCCGCGGACGCGAAGGCCGCCGCGGACGCCGAGGCTGCTGCTGCCGCGGCCGCTCCGGTCGAGGCTGACGCGCCCGACGCCGCACCGGTGGAGGCCGACGCGCCCGACGTCGTCGGCGACGCCGGCGCCGAGGCCGAGGCAGCCCCCGCGGCTGACCCTCCGGCCGACGCTGACGCCAAGGCGTGACGAAGGCCCAGAAGGGCGAGAAGTCCGCGACGGGCTCGCTGATCGAGCTCGTCGTCATCGTCGCGGTCGCCCTGGGCCTTGCGCTGGGCATCCAGGCGTTTCTCGTCAAGCCGTACCGGATCCCCAGCGAGTCGATGGTCCCGACGCTCACCGTCGGGCAGCGCGTCCTGGTCAACCGGATCGGCAACCGCTTCTCCGATCCGGAGATCGGCGAGATCATGGTCTTCCATCCGCCGGTGGGTGCCTCGACGCAGACGTGTGGCGAGACGCGTCGCGTTGCCGGCCGCGCTTGCAACAAGGAGACGCCGAAGAAGGACGACGTCAACTTCATCAAGCGCGTCGTCGCTGGCCCCGGGGACACGCTCGCGATCGTCAACGGCCGCGTGATCCGCAACGGCAAGCCGACGAAGGAGCCGTTCATCAAGGAGTGCGGGCAGCAGGACGACTGCAACTTCCCGAAGCCGATCACGATTCCGGCCGATCACTACTTCATGATGGGCGACAACCGTGGCGAGTCCGACGACAGCCGATTCTGGGGACCCGTTCCGAAGGACTGGATCATCGGCGGCGCTTTTGCCACCTACTGGCCTCCCAAGCGGATCGGCATCTTCTAGCTTGACCGACGTCCGCCCGGCTGACGCGGCGGTACCCGAACCGGCGAAGGCCCGCCGCGCGCCGAAGCCGAAGGCTCGCCGCAAGCGGCCTGCCGGTCGTAGGCTGTTCCAGCACGACCGCCGCCTTGGTGTGCGCTACATCGCCGGCGCCGACGAAGCTGGCCGCGGCTGCCTCGCCGGCCCGCTCGTCGCGGCCGGTGTCCTGTTCGACATGCACGCCCTCGGTGTCCGCGAGGTGCGCGCACTCTCGGCGCTCAACGACTCCAAGCAGCACTCGCACGCCGCCCGCGAGGTGCTCTACCCCCTGGTCATGCGCTGCGCGCTGCGGTCGGTGGTGATCTCCCGCAGCTGCGAGAGCGTCGACTCCCGTGGGCTGCACCGCACGAACCTCGCCGCGCTGCGCGACGCCCTGATCCGCGTCACCGACGGCATCGCCCCGGGCAATGTGCTGTGTCTGGTCGACGGCTTCCGGGTGGCCGACTTCGGCCGCGAGCAGCGAGCCATCGTCGACGGCGACGCGACGAGCGCCGCGATCGCGGCCGCCTCGATCCTCGCGAAGGTCTCCCGCGACCGGTTCATGGTGCGGGCCGACGCGCGTCACCCCGGCTGGGGCTTCGCCGAGCACATGGGCTACTCGACGCCGGTCCACCGCGACGCGATCCAGTCGATCGGCGTCTCGCCGCTGCACCGCATGAGCTTCGCCTCGACGGCGTACCAGCAGCTCGCTCTCTGACGGCGCTGCTCGCCGCGCGCCGCCGGGTGGCCGACCGGGGTGCGCGGCCGCCGATGACTTTCCGGGCGACAGGGTGTCATGGGCGACAACACCTTCGCCACGTCGAACGTCCGTTCGTGCACCTAGAGTGCACGCGTCCTCCGAAACCCGCCCGGATAGGCCCTCGCAACCATGACCAAGTTCCTCGCATTCCCTGCCGGCGCCCGCTCGAAGTGGGTCGTCCTCGGGGTGTGGCTTGTCGCCCTGTTCGTGATGTTCGGCACGAACCTGCCGGGGAAGTTCGCCGACGCCGAGAAGAACGAGTCCAAGTCGTTCCTCCCGGGTGATGCCGAGTCGACCGCCGCACTCGACATCGTCGAGAAGCTCCAGGACGGTGAGCAGGCGCCTACGGTGATCGTCTACCAGCGGGATGGCGGCCTCACTGCGAAGGACAAGCAGCAGATCGTCACGGACGTCGGTGAGCTGAACGCCACCAAGTTCCGCAACACGACGGAGTTCGGAAACCCCGAGGGCGCCGGCAAGGCCACCCCGTTCCAGCTCTCCGAGGACGGATCCACAGCGCTCATCGTCAACACGATCGAGGGCGACGGCGAGGCCGACACACTGCTGGACCCGGTCGACCGCTACCGCGAGATCGTCAGCGACCCGGGCGGCGGCCTGCAGGTGAAGGTCACCGGGCCGGCCGGCATCAGCGCCGACGCCATCAAGGTCTTCGAGAACATCAACGGCACGCTGCTCGGGGCCGCGGTCCTGCTCGTGCTGATCCTGCTGATCGCGATCTACCGCAGCCCGTTCTTCTGGTTCTTCCCGCTCTTCAGCGTCGTCATCGCCGAGATCACCTCGCGCAGCCTGGGCTACGGGGTGAGCGAGCTGGGGGCCACGATCAACGGACAGTCCTCGTCGATCACGTCGATCCTGGTGCTCGGTGCCGGTACCGACTACGCGCTGCTGCTCGTCTCCAGATACCGGGAGGAGCTCCGGACCCATGAGGACAAGCACGAGGCCATGGCCCTGGCGCTGAAGTCCGCGGGGCCGGCGATCATCGCCTCCGGCCTGACCGTCGCCATTGCGCTGTTCGCCCTGATCCTGGCGAAGGTGAACGGCACCGCCGGCCTCGGGCCGCTCGGTGCGCTCGGCGTGCTCACCGCGATGGTCGTCCAGCTGACCCTGCTGCCGGCACTGCTGCTCGCCGTCGGCCGCCGTCCGTTCTGGCCGCGGGTCCCGCACTACGGTGACGTCGGCATCGACGAGACCCACGGCCGCTGGCGCAAGCTCGGCGAGCGCATCGCGGTCCGCCCCCGTCGCATCTGGGTCGGGACCGTCGTCGTCCTCGCTGTCCTGGCAGTCGGGTTGCTGAACTTCTCGACGGGCCTGACCCAGGGCAACTCGTTCCGCGACGACGTGGAGGCCATCGCCGGCCAGAAGCTCGTCGAGAAGGCGTTCCCAGCGGGGCAGAGCGCCCCGACCGACGTCATCGTCCGCGATGCCTCCAAGGTCGACGCCATGGTGGCCGCCCTCGGCAAGGTCGACGGCGTCGCCCAGGTGGTGCCCACGCAGTTCCGCAGCGACGAGGGGACGCTGCTCGCCGCGTTCCTCGAACGCGACCCCTACTCGACGAAGGCCTTCGACCTCATTCCGGGCCTGCGCGAAACGGCCCGCGACGTCGACCCCAAGGCGCTGGTCGGCGGCCCGACCGCGATCGAGAAGGACCTCCGTGACGCCAGCGCCGACGACTCGATGCTGCTGATCCCGCTGACCCTCGTGATCGTCTTCCTGATCCTGCTGGTGCTGCTGCGGGCCGTCGTCGCCACGCTCCTGCTCATGGGCACGGTGCTGCTGAGCTTCGCGGCAGCGCTCGGCGTCGCGTCCGTCGTCTTCGACGTGGCTTTCGGGTTCCCGGGCGCCGACCCGGGGTTCCCGTTGTTCGCGTTCATCTTCCTCGTCGCGCTGGGGGTCGACTACAACATCTTCCTGATGGCCAGGGTCCGGGAGGAGACCGCCATCCACGGCACGCGGGAGGGCATGCTCCGGGGGCTCGCTGTCACGGGCGGTGTCATCACGAGCGCCGGAATCGTGCTGGCCGGGACGTTCGCGGTGCTTGCCGTGCTGCCGCTGGTGTTCCTCAGCGAGATCGGCTTCACCGTGGCGTTCGGCGTGCTGCTGGACACGTTCATCGTGCGGTCGATCCTCGTGCCCGCCCTGGTCCTCGACATCGGGCCCAAGGTCTGGGCGCCGAGCGCGCTCGCCAAGGAGGATCAGGGGCGCGGGCCCGCCCCGGGCTCTCCCGCTCCCGCGACGCCGCCGGGCTGAGGTCGGCGCCGGCGCCGTGGCCATCAAAACGCACCTTCCAGGTGCTGGAGATCCACGAGCCGCCCGCGGGGGTCGATCACGATCCCGATGGCGTCGAAGCGGACCTCGCGGGTCGGCGGGCGCCCCGCGACGTCATGCAGGTAGGCCTGGGCCATCTGCCGGACCTGTGCCTGCTTGCGCGCGTGCAGGGCGTCCCAGGGTGACGCTCCGGGGCTCTGGCGCCGCGTCTTGACCTCGACGAAGACGATCGTCCCGGCCCGGTGCGCGACGATGTCGAGTTCTCCGTAGCGCGTGCGGTGATTGCGCGCGAGGATCGTGTGTCCCAGGCGCAGCAGATGCTGGGCGGCGATCTCCTCACCAGCGTCTCCGAGGGTGCGGCGTAGGTCGGTCGACATGCCCCCGATGCTCGACGCTCGCCCCGTGACAGCGCTACCGCCTACCCGTTCCGAGAGTGCGTCCGCGGCACCGCTGATGGGTCGCAGGTACGGGGTAGCGGCCGCGCAGGCACCCCACCTAGCGTCCCCGGCGTGCTTGCCACCGTCCCCACCTTCGCGCTCATCGGCATCGAGCCACGCCGGGTCGACGTCGAGGTCGACGTCCGCCCGGGCCTGCCGTCGTTCACGATCGTCGGCCTCGGGGACCGCTCGGTCCGTGAGGCACGCGAGCGGGTTGCCGCGGCGATCGTCAACTCCGGGATGAAGGTGCCCCAGCAGCGCATCACGGTCAACCTCGCGCCCGCCGGGCTGCACAAGAGCGGCCCGGGCTTCGACCTGGCGATCGCGTGCGGCGTGCTTGCCGCCTCGGGCGTCATCCGCCCGGCCGACCTGGCCGGCGTCGCGGTCCACGGTGAGCTCGCCCTCAGCGGCGAGGTCCGCGCGGCACGGGGCACGCTCGTGGTCGCCGAAGGGGCGCAGGCCCACGGGCTCGAGCATCTGCTGGTCGCGCCCGATCGACTCGGCGAGGCGAATCTGCTCGACGGCGTGACGGGCGTCCCTGCCGCTGACCTGCGCGCGGTGGTCAGGGTGCTGAGCGGAGGACCGCCCACAGGAACGGCGACGTCATCGCCCCCAGGCGCCGAGCCGGAGGAGGCGGACCACACGGGCCCGGACCTCATCGACGTGCGTGGCCACGCGGCCTCGCTCGAGGCGGTCACCGTCGCCGCGGCCGGCGGGCACAACCTGCTGCTCAGCGGCCCGCCCGGTACCGGGAAGACGATGCTGGCCCGCCGGATTCCTTCGATCCTTCCGCCGCTCGGGCCGCACGAGGCGCTCGAAGTGACCCGTATCGCCAGCGTCGCCGGCGTCGCCACCGGTGGCCGTCTGCTGAGGGTGCGTCCCTTCCGGGCCCCGCACCACTCGATCTCCTCCGCCGGTCTGGTCGGCGGCGGATCCATCCCGCGGCCCGGCGAAGTGACGCTCGCGCACGCGGGCGTCCTCTTCCTGGACGAGCTGTCCGAATTCCCCCGAGGCACGCTGGAGGCACTCCGCCAGCCGCTGGAGGACGGGCGCGTGCTCGTGACCCGCGGTCAGCAGAGCGTCCTGTTCCCGTGCCGAACGATGCTTGTCGCTGCCACCAATCCGTGTCCCTGCGGCTACGGCGGCACCGCGCGGTGCCGCTGCACGACACATGAGCACGACCGGCATCGCCGCCGCCTCAGCGGTCCGCTGCTGGACCGGATCGACCTCACGGTCCGGGTCGACCGGCCGACCGCCGAGGAGCTTGCCGCGCCGCCGCTGCGCACTTCCGCGGCCGAGCGCGAGCGCGTTGCGGAGGCCCGCGACCGCCAGGCGCGGCGGCTGGCCGGCACCGACGTCCTGTGCAATGCCCATCTGGACGCGCGCCTCCTGCGGCTGCACCTCGCGCTCGACGATCTCGCCGAGCGGCAGCTGGCTCGGGTCTACGAGCGCGGCCTGCTCTCGGCCCGGGGGCGCCATCGCGTGCTGCGGGTCGCGCGGACGATCGCCGACCTGGCGGCCAGCGACCGCGTCCATGTCCCGCACCTGCTGTCCGCGCTGGCACTGCGCGAGGACACCGGCGCCGACGAGGAGGCAGCATGACGGAGCAGAACCTCAGCCTCGCGCGGACGCTGCCGTGCGACGACTGCACCAGGCGGGCGTGGCTCGTCGCCACGCTCGCTCCCAACCTCGAGCTGGCCTGGCGAGCTCGGCGGCCACTGCGCGATGTGCTCGGACTCGCCGACAGGACGCTCGTCGACTGCCTGGCCGGGTCGGCCGCCGACGCCCTGCTGAAGCGGTGGGAGGGCCTGGACGTCGACGCGGTCCGGGCGACCTGGGGCGCAGCGGGCGGCACGTCGGTCTGCCGGCACGACCCGCGCTACCCCGAGCGTCTGCGGACCGGGCCCGACGCACCGGCGGTGCTGTTCTGCGCCGGCGACCCGCGCCGGCTCCGCGCCTGGCTGGCGGGTCCCGCCGCCGGGGGAATGCCTGCCGTGGCGATCGTCGGGACCCGGCGACCGCTGCCGGAGGGCGCCGAATTCGCCCGCACCCTCGGCCGGGGCCTCGCAGCCGCGGGCGTGACGGTGGTGAGCGGCATGGCCATGGGCATCGACGCCGCGGCGCACGCCGGCGCGCTCGATGCAGGCGGGCCGACGGTCGCCGTGCTCGCATGCGGCCCGGAGCTGGCCTACCCGAAGAGCGTGGCGTCCGTCCACCGGCAGCTCGTCGCCGAGCAGCTGGTCGTCTCCGAGCTGCCACCGGGCGCGACGCCATGGCGCTGGGCCTTTCCTGCGCGCAACCGGATCATCGCGGCGCTCGGGGGTGCGACGGTCGTGGTCGAGGCCACCGAACGCTCCGGGTCGCTGATCACCGCGGACTTCGCGGCTGATCTCGGACGCGACATCGGAGCGGCGCCCGGCCGGGCCGGGAGTCCGCGGACCCTCGGCTCGAATCGCCTGCTCGCCCAGGGCGCCGCGGTGATCCTCGAACCCGGGGACGTCCTCGACCTCGTGTGCTCGATCGACCGGACCAGCGACACGCCGCCGCCGGTTCCGGCCGGGCTCGAGCCGCGTCTGCAGATGCTGCTAAGCCTGCTGCGGGACGGCGGCCAGCCGGTCACGCAGGCGCGGACACCGGAGGCGGCCGAGGCCGCGCGCGTGGGACTGCTGGAGCTCGAGCTGCGCGGCCTGGTGCGTCGCGTTCCCGGGGGTGGTCATGTCGCTGCGGGCTGAGCCGACCCTCGTCGACGCGGGGAATCCCCGGCGAGTGGCCTTCAATACGCTGCCCCGCGTGTCCACGCCTGCCCGCGCGATCCCGGTCTGCCTTTCGATCGCCGGCTCGGACTCGGGCGGCGGGGCCGGCATCCAGGCCGACCTGAAGGCGTTCGCCGCTTGCGGCGTCCACGGGACGACCGCGATCACCGCGATCACCGCGCAGAACACCACCGCGGTCACGGGGGTGTGGCCGCTGCCGACGGCCGCGATCCTGGCGCAGGTCCACGCGGTGGTCGAGGACATGGATGTGCGCGCTGTGAAGATCGGGATGCTCGGCAGCGCAGAGATCACGGCCGCCGTCGCCGAGGCGCTCGCGCTCCTGGATCCCGCGGTGCCGGTCGTCGTCGACCCGGTGATGGTCGCGGAGTCGGGCGCCCGACTGCTTCCGGAGGACGCGCACGCGGCCCTGATCGAGCTCATCCTCCCGCGGGCCACCGTGGTCACGCCGAACCTCCCGGAGGCCCGCGTCCTGGCCGGAGCGGCGGCCAGGGCTCCGGCGGACGCCGACGAGGAGTCCGCGGAGGCCGAGGCGCTGGCACGCGCAGTGCACCGGCTCGGGCCGGCGTGTGTCGTCGTCACGGGCGGGCATCGCGCCGCCGCCGTCGACACGGTCTTCGACGGTGCCGCCGTGACCCGCCTCCCGGGGGAGCGCCACCCCGACGGCGCCGCGCACGGGTCGGGCTGCACCCACGCGTCGGCGCTGGCCGCCCACCTGGCGCTGGGCTACCCGGTCGTCGAAGCCGCACGACGCGCGAAGGCGGTGGCTGCGGCGGCGGTCCGCGACGGGCTACGGAACGTCGGCCACGGCGCCGGGCCGGTCGACGCCCTCGGGGTCGCGCGCCGCGGTCCGGGCGATGGCACGCTCCTGGCGCGCGAAGCGGTGGGCGGCACGTGAGCGCTTTGGCATACTCGACCGGGTGAGGTTCCTGCGCATGAAGCCTGGACATGGCGAGATCGTTCTCGCTGAAGGTGACGTGGACGTCCCCGCGGACGAGCAGCTCCTCATCGACGAGTTCCGTGCCCAGCTCGACGCAGGCATGTGGGCCGCGGTGCCGCAGACCAGCAAGGCCGGCCGGCGCGAGGCGCGCATGGTCCAGGCGTTCGACGAGATCCCCCGCGACGCCGAGCGCGTCATCTTCTTCCCACGCGCCGCCGGCGGCGCGTGACGCGCTGAGCACCCGAACCCGCCGACCGACGCAGCCCGACGATGCTCCTCGCCCTCAGCGCCACCCTGATCGTCGTGTTCGTGCTGCTGTGGGAGGTCACCTGGCCGCAGATCTCCGAGGCGCTCGCCCGCCGGCGCGCGCGCCGGCAGCTCATCCCGGTCGATGCCTTCGACCCCGGGCGTGAGCGCCGCGCCGAGCAGCGCGCGCGGCAGCTCCTGCGGTCCTGCGTGAACGAGGAGGAGTGGGCCATGTACCGCGACCTCGGGTTCATCCGCGTCTGGGGCGGCCTCGCAGAGGGGCCCGAACCGGGCGTCAGCGAGCAGACCGACGGCGGGGCGCCGTACGCCTACCTCGTCTATCCCCACAAGCCGATCGTCGCCTACCTGCCGCAGACCCGGCAGCTGCTGAACGAGTACTGCGTCGAGTTCCCCGACGAGACGCGTCCCTACGGCAGCCCGCGACTCCCTGACAGCGACGACGTCCTCGCCAAGTGGATGGCCCTCACCGGTGACGAACGGCGGCTGATCGCAAGCTCCAACATGCACCTCCCGGGTCGCCAGGTCGACCCGAAGCAGGCCCGGCGGGACCTCTGGCGCCTCAGCGAGTGGGAGCGCTCGCGGCTCGCCCGCGAACGCCGCTCCGCTCCGAGCTCCCCCGCGACGTAGCTCCCAGCCCTCGCAGGACCGGGCCTGGCTGCTTGCACGACAGTTCCAGCGGCCCGCCCGGCGCGCGTTAGTGTCCGCGCGACCATGAGCACCAACGGCTTCGACCCCAAGCACCGCTCACGCGCGCTCACCGAAGGCCCGCAGCGCGCCGCCGCACGGTCCTACTTCAACGCCATCGGCTTCGACGAGGAGGCGCTGGCGAAGCCGATCATCGGCGTGGCGAACACGTGGATCGAGACGATGCCGTGCAACTACCACCTGCGCGCGCTCGCCAAGCAGGTCAAGGACGGCATCCGCGCGGCCGGGGGCACCCCGATGGAGTTCAACACGATCGCGATCTCCGACGGGATCACGATGGGCACCAGCGGCATGAAGACGTCGCTCGTCTCCCGCGAGGTCATCGCCGACTCGATCGAGCTCACGGCCCGTGGCTACCTCTTCGACGGCGTCGTCGGCCTGGCGGGGTGTGACAAGACGCTTCCGGGCGTGGTCATGGCGCTGTGCCGGCTGAACATCCCGAGCCTGATGCTCTACGGCGGCTCGATCATGCCCGGCACCTACCAGGGCGAGGAGATCACGATCCTCAAGGTCTTCGAGGCCGTCGGCGCCCACGCCTCCGGGAAGATCAGCGACGCCGAGCTGAAGGCCATCGAGATCGCCGCCAGCCCCGGGCCCGGAGCCTGCGGCGGCCAGTTCACCGCCAACACCATGGCGATGGCGTTCGAGGCGCTGGGCATCTCGCCGATCGGCAGCGCGATGGTCCCCGCCGTCGACGCGACCAAGGCGAAGGTCGCCTACGCCACCGGCGAGCTCATGGTCGACCTCCTGACCCGCGGCCTCAAGCCCGCGGACATCATCACCCGCGCCGCGCTCGAGAACGCGATCGCCACCGTCGCCACCGGCGGCGGCTCGACGAACGCCGTGCTGCACCTGCTCGCGGTCGCCCGGGAGATGGGCGTCCCGCTCGACATCGACGACTTCGCGGGCATCCTGGATCGCGTCCCGCTGCTGTGCGACCTCAGCCCCGGCGGCCGCTTCAACGCGGTCGACCTGCACAAGGCCGGCGGGATCGAGCTGACGCTCAAGCGCCTGGACGAAGGCGGATACCTGCACCGCGACGCGATCACCGTCACCGGGAAGACCATCGGCGAGCATGCGGACGGCGCCGTGGAGACCCCGGGCCAGCAGGTCGTGCGGCCGCTGGCCGACCCGATCAAGCCCCACGGCGGCATGGCCGTCCTGCGCGGCAACCTCGCCCCGGGCGGATGCGTCGTCAAGCTCGCCGGCCACGACCGTCGCCTGCACGTCGGGCCGGCGCGGGTCTTCGAGGACGAGGAGGCGACCATGAAGGCCGTCGTCGACGGCATCGTCAAGCCCGGCGACGTCGTCGTCATCCGCAACGAGGGGCCGGTCGGCGGCCCGGGCATGAGGGAGATGCTCGCGGTGACGGCGGCCATCAACGGCGCGGGGCTGGGGGAGGACGTGGTGCTCGTCACCGACGGCCGCTTCTCGGGCGCCACGCACGGGTTCATGTGCGGTCACGTCGCCCCGGAGGCCGTCAAGGGCGGCCCGATCGCGGCGGTCGCCGACGGCGACACCATCACGATGGACGTCGACGCCGGACGCCTGGACGTCGACTTGACCGACGCCGTCATCGCCGAGCGGGTCGCGGCCTACGTGCCGCCGGAGGCCGTCGACTGCACCGGCGTGCTCGCCAAGTACGCCAAGCTCGTGTCCAGCGCGACCGAGGGCGCCGTCACCCTGGTCTGAAGGTCGCCGCTGCGGACCCGCAGAGCGTCTGACGTCCGATCGCGGTCGTCCTGACGACCAAAATTGGTCGTCAGACCGCCGGGGACCGCGCGGACGACGCGAGGAAGTCGGCCACGTCCGCGTTGAACCGGGCCGGCCGCTCCAGCATCGCCATGTGCCCGGTGTCCTCCAGGATCTCCGCGCGCGACCCCGGGATCAGCTGCACGAACCGCGCCGCGTCCCGCACCGGGACGATCCGGTCCTCGCGGCCCCAGTAGACAAGGGTGGGACAGGCGATCGCGTGCAGCCGGCTGTCGATGTCGTGGTCGGTCAGCGCGTCGATCGCCGCCACGAAGCCCGGCTTGCCGTTGCCCTGGCGGATCTGCTCGGACATCAGCGCGTTCGGCAACCGCTCCGGGTGCCTGACGGCCAGGTGCATCGTCGCCTGCCGCAGCCGCGCGCGCCGCGCGACCGCATCGGCGTGGGTGGCGATCATCGCCCCGCCGGCAACGATCAACCGCTCCGCCCGGCGCAGCGTCCCGAGCAGCCGCTCGGGGCGCTGCGCCCGGGCGTCGAGCCCTGCGGAGGCGACGAGGACGAGGGCGGTGACCCGCTCCGGCGCGGACAGCGCGAGCTCCAGCGCGATGAATCCGCCCATCGAGTTGCCGACGAGGACGGCGGACGGGATGCCGAGGACATCGAGCAACCCGGCGAGCAGCGACGCGTACCCCGGGATCGTGATGCGGTCGTCGCGCGGCATCGGGCTCGCGCCGAACCCGGGCAGGTCGACCGCCACGACGCGTCGGGTCCGGGCGAACGCCGGCAGGTTCTCGAGCCAGTTCTGCCACGACCCGGAGAGCCCGTGGACGAACAGGAGCGGCGGTCCGCCGTCGCTCGCAGCCGGGTCGGGCCCGAGGTCGATCACGTTGACGATCTGCCCCCGGACCACGCGCCACCGCTGGTGCCGGCGCCAGTCGACCGTCAGCCACGCCGAGCGTCCCGCCGGCCCGTAGACATCCTGTCCGGGCACCGGGGGTGGGGAAGCCGGGCTCGCCATGGGTCGTACGATAGGGAGCGGGATGCGCATCGCGATCGACATCGACTCGACCCTGCACCACTACTGGGACGTCCTCTCGCAGACCGCGGTGGAGCGCTTCGGCATCGAGCTCCCCTATGAGGAGCAGTTCACCTGGGGCATCACGCGGCTACGGCCCGAGCAGCTCGAGGTCTGCATCGCCGCGACCCACGTGGAGGAGCGCATGCTCAGCTCGCGCCCGTACGCCGGCGCGGTGGAGACCGTCAACCGCTGGCACGCGGCCGGGCACTTCATCCACATCACCTCGCACCGGCCGGTGGAGGCCCACGGGGCCACCGCCCGGTGGCTCGAGCACATCGGGCTGCAGCACGACGAGCTCTACTGCAGTTCCGACAAGGTGTCCAAGTGCAGGGAGATCGGCATCGACCTGCTGATCGACGACAGCCCCGAGAACCTCCAGCGCGCGGTGGACTGCGGCATCGCCGCCGCGACGATCCTGCATCCGTGGAACCGGGACGTCGTGGAGGACGAGGGCATCCTCGCGGCCGAGGACTGGGACGGCCTCGCGGCGGCCCTCGAGGCCCAGCTGGAACCGCTGCGCCGCCGGGCCGCCTGAAGGCGACGCACGCTCGACAGGGTGTCAGTGCGCCTGAAACGACGCACGCACGTGAGGTAAGCGGTGCTGCGACGCACATGAGACCCGCGTCTGGTGGCCGAACGCCGCCCGAACACGTACTCTACGCGGGGGTATTCCGACATGGGCAAGCGTACATTCATCGTCATTGGGCTCGCGCTCACCATTCTCTTCGGCGGCGCGGGCGCGCTCTACGCCTATGACTCGTCGGGGACGGACAAGATCGCGAAGGGCATCACGGTCGGCGGCGTCGACATCGGCGGCCTGACCGCCGCCGAGGCGCGCACCCGCCTGAACGCCCAGTTGCTCGAGCCGCTGAAGAAGGACATCGTCGTCCACCACGCGCCGGACAAGTGGACGCTCACCGCCGAGCAGGCAGGCCTGAAGGCCAACGTCGAGGAGCTTGTCTCGACCGCGCTGACGCGCAGCAGCGAAGGGAACTTCGTTTCCCGTGGCTACCGCAAGCTCACCGGCGGCAGCGTCGAGACGACGCTCGACCCGGACGTGAGCTACAACGCGGCCGCCGTCGACAAGCTCGTCCAGGCGGTCCGCAAGGACGTCAACCGCGACGCGACCAATGCGAGCATGAGCATCTCGCTCGCCGGCTTCAAGAAGGTCGACAGCCGCATCGGGCTGCGCGTGAAGTCCGGCAAGCTCACCAAGGCGATCCTCGCGTCGCTCACCTCGCCGACCGCGAAGCGCAGCTTCGTCGCCGAGACCGAGCACCTGAAGCCGAAGGTCACCACGGGCGACCTCGCCAAGAAGGCCGGCACGATCCTCGTCGTGGACAAGAGCAAGTTCACGGTGCGGCTCTACAAGAACCTCAAGTTCGTCAAGCAGTACGGCATCGCGATCGGCGCGCCGGGCCACGACACGCCCGAGGGCACGTTCAGCGTCCAGAACAAGCAGGTCGACCCGGTGTGGTCGGTGCCGAACAGCCCGTGGGCCGGTGAGCTGGCAGGGAGCACGGTCGCCGGCGGCATCGCGTCCAACCCGCTCAAGGCCCGCTGGATGGGCGTGACCGACGGCGTCGGCTTCCACGGCACGAGCGACGACGGCTCGATCGGCTCAGCGGCCTCCCACGGCTGCATGCGGATGCACGTCAAGGACGTCATCGACCTGTACCCGCGCGTGCCGGTCGGCGCGACGGTCTACATCTCGCACTGAGGACGGCCGGTCGCCGCCACGAGCGGCGACCCGGCGGAGGCTACGCCTCCGGCTCCAGCTGCGCGGAGCGGATCTCGTCGACGGAGATCTCCTCCCAGCCGCGTTCCAGCAGCAGGGAGTGGTGGGGCGAGTGGCGAAAGACGAGGGACCCGATGAAGATCCCCTTCTCCTTGCGCCGCAGCACGGCGTACCACATGGTCGTCGCGTCGCCCGTCCCCTGGATGCGGAACCACGGCCGTGGCGGGATGCCGGCCTCGGGCGCGACTCCGGCCGCCACCAGTTGGTGCTGGGTCGCGACCTGACCGGTCGCCGTGTCGATGAAGAACAAAGCCATCACAGCCGAGGATACGTCCCCGCCCGCCGCCGACACGCTGACCCCGGCCTGGCGGCACGCGCTCGTCCTCTTCGACTCCGACCTGCACCGCCGCGGGATGGCCGACAAGACCCGGCGGGCCTACGGGACCGACCTCGGCCAGTTCTCGGCCTGGTGCGCCGCCCACGGGACCGAGCCCGACGTCGTGGTGCTCCGGACCCTGCGCCGCTACGCCCAGCACCTCTCGGAGGCGGGCATCCAGGCGCCGAGCGTCAGCCGCAAGCTCGCCGCCCTGCGCGCCTTCTTCCGCGTCCTGCGCGAGTACGGCCTCATCGAGCAGAACCCGGCGGACCTGATGGCCTCGCCGAAGGGCGAGAAGAAGCTGCCGCGCGTGCTCAAGCCGGGGGAGCTGTCCGCGCTCCTGGACCGCATCCCCGCATCGACGCCGCTGGAGCTCCGCGACCGCGCGATCCTGGAGGTCGCCTACGGTGCGGGTCTGCGTGCCGAGGAGCTCGTCGACCTCGAGGTCGGCGCGATCGACTTCGACGCCGAGCAGCTCCGGGTGGAGGGCAAGGGCTCGAAGACGCGCTTCGTCCCGCTCGGCGAGCACGCCGCCGCCGCGATCACCCGCTACCTGGACCGCGGCCGGCCCGCGCTCGACCGGCGCGAGGGGGTGACGGCGCTGTTCCTCTCCAAGAACGGCCTACGGCTCTCGACCTCCGACGTCCGGCGCCGCCTGCGCGTCTGGACCCGGAACGCGGAGATCCAGGGCGGGGTCTCGCCGCACGCCCTGCGGCACTCGTTCGCGACGCATCTGCTGGACGGCGGAGCGGACCTGAGGTCCATCCAGGAGCTCCTCGGCCACAGCAGCATCAGCACGACGCAGATCTACACACGTGTAGAGTCCGCCAGGTTGCGTTCGGCGTATGCAAACGCCCATCCTCGGGCCTGAGCGCGACAGGGGAGAAGACACGTGGAGACCAACGTCAAGGCCATCGAACTCAAGGACATGTGGCGCCGCTACAAGTCCTCGGGCGACGAGCGCGCACGCGAGCGCCTGGTGGTCGCCTACTCGCCCCTGGTGAAGTACGTCTCCGGGCGCATGGCGTCGGGTCTCCCGGCGCACGTCGACGAGGCGGACCTGATCTCCTACGGCCTCGTCGGCCTGATCAACGCCATCGAGCGGTTCGAGCTCGAGCGCGAGATCAAGTTCGAGACGTACGCCATCACCCGCATCAAGGGCGCGATCATCGACGAGCTGCGGTCGCTCGACTGGGTCCCGCGATCCGTCCGTGCCAAGGCCCGCGAGATCGAGCGCGCGAACGCGAAGCTCGAGCACCGGCTGCAGCGCGCGCCGACCGACGAGGAGATGGCCGCCGAGCTGGGCATCGAGGTCCAGGACTTCCTGGCGTCGCTGCTGCAGATCTCGAACTCGACGATCGCCGCGCTCGACGAGCTGTGGACCGTCGGCGACGCCTCCGGCGACCAGGTGTCGCTGCTCGACACGCTCCAGGACCCCGGGGCGCCCGATCCGGCGACCGTGATGGACCAGACCGAGCTCAAGGACCGGGTGGCCGACGCGATCGCGCGCCTGCCCGAGCGCGAGAAGCTCGTCGTCGCCCTGTACTACTACGAGAACCTGACGCTCCGCGAGATCGGCGAGGTCCTCGGAGTGACGGAGTCGCGCATCTCGCAGCTGCACACGAAGGCCGTCCTGCGGCTGCGCTCCCGCCTCACCGACGACGATCGCTGAGCCGCGGCCCAGGCCCGGCCGGGGCCCTGATCGGCGGCCCCCCGGTGCTACCCTCGGTCCCTCCGTGACCCGCAAGACCATCGTCACCAACATGGCCGTCATCGGCTGCGACATCTGCGGTCGCACGCTGCTGCGCGGCGAGAACGCCGACGTGTTCCTGCACGGTGGATCGCGCCGCACCGTCTGCGAGCTCTGCACCACCCGCGCCATGCACGAGGGCTGGATCCGCGAGGGGGTCGACGACACCATGGGCGGGCGCCGCGGAAGCGAGCGCGGCTCGGCCCGGTCCCTGCTCGGCCGCCTGCGCTCGCGCCGCAGCGAACGCGGCTACGACGAGGATCCGGTCGAGGCGGCCCCGGTCTACGACCCGGCTTCCTACGACCCCGATCACTACGCGCCCGATCAGGGTTTCGTAGACGAGGTCTACGTCGAGCCCGCGCCGGCCGTGCATCACGAGCCGGCACCGCCGGCACCCGAGCCTGCGCCCGTCGCCGGCGCGGTCGGCCCGGTCGCTCCGGCGCCGGCCGGGCAGGGCCGCCCAGGCGACGACGCCCCGCGCGACCGCGGCATCAGCGCGGTCCCGTCCAACGCGGAGCGCAAGGTCGTCCGCGCCCTCGAGGTCTTCAACCTGGGCGTCCACACCCGGACCGTCGCCGGCGTGGCGCGGTCCCTGGGTGCGCCGGTCGTCGCAGCGCGGCCGTCCGCGACCGAGGGCAGCGTCGTCACGATCGTCGTCGCCTGGGAGCTCAGCTGGTACCGCTACGAGGTGGACCTCGGCGACGAGGCATCGGGGGTGCGGGTCGCCGACCAGGGGACCGAGCTCAGCGAGCTGGCCGACGCCGACCGCGTCGCCACCGCCCGGGCCGATGAGGGCGGTTTCTTGCACCCGCTCGGCGAGCTTGCGTAGGGTCAGTGTCCCGAACGGCGAAGGTGTGAGTCGATGATCTACTGCGTTGTCCCTGAACCGCTGGCCGGTGAGCTCTTCGACAAGCTCGTCGCCTACTACGCCGACGACCCGAACGTCGAGGTCATCGTCGACCGTCGCGCGAGCGAGCGCCGCGCCCGCGGGGCGAAAGCCCCCGAAGGCACGCAGCGTACGGTCCGCGACCGTCGCCGGCCGCGGGTCGCCGGTGAGTTCCCGCCCACCACGGGCTGAGCTTGCGGGCGACGGCGGCGCAGGCAGTCGCCGAACGCGGGACGCAGCGCCGACGCGCCGGCGGTATAAGGTCGGTCCCGATCTGGGGGAACGGGGGCGGCTGATCACACGGGGGAAGGTCATCGACGCCGCGGACACGCGGCCTGCCGGCCGCGGTCAGCGGGCACGGATCGCGGCCGACGCCAGGCTGTGCGTCGTTCCGCTCGCGGTCGCGACCGGGGCCGCGGCCGGCGACGCGATCCTCGGACGGCCGGCGGTGATGGCCGCCCTGATCCTCGCGTTCGCCTACTCGCTCACCCTCTGGGTCACCGTCCGGCGCGGCGCCTGGATCCCGGGACGGATCCTGGAGGTCACCGACCCGGCGGTCGCGCTCGCGCTGGTGGCCGTCCTCGACCCCGGCCGCTCTGCCTTCGCGCGCACGCCGATCCTGCTGATGCTGATCGGCTGGGCGCTCCTGTGCACGCAGCGCGAGCTGTGGGTCCGCGGGCTCGGGGTCAGCGTCTTCGTCGGCGCGGTCGGCACCGCCCGCCACGACGTGGCGACCGGCGGGAAGGCCGCGGCGTACACGCTGGTCGTGCTCGCGATCTGCTCCGGCGTGGCGCGCCGGGTGGCCGAGCGCAGCGCGCGGATCGCGGCTCTCGAAGCCCGTGCGGGCGAGCTCCAGGCGGAGGTCGGCGACCTCGAGCGGCGGGAGCGTGCGCGGATGGCGCAGCTCCTGCACGACGACGCGCTCCAGCGCCTCCTGGCCGCGCGGCAGGACCTCGATCAGGGTCTCGACGGCGACGCCGAGGCGCTCGCGCGGGCCGTCGGCGGCCTGGGGGATGCGACGCACGCGCTCCGCGGGCTGACCTTCGTCGCGAACGACGACGCCCTGCAGGCCGCCGGACTCGAGAGCGCGGTCCGCCGCATCGTCGCCGACGCCGCCGCCCGGGCGGGGCTGCAGACGACCGTGCAGGTCGACCCGGGCCTCGACGGGACGCTCGGTCCCGTCGTCCTGCCGATCGTGCGCGAGCTCGTCTCGAACGTCGAGCGCCACGCGGCCGCGTCGGAGCTGCGCGTCGCGCTCGTCCGTCAGAGCGGCGCCGTGGTGATCGAGGTGGGCGACGACGGCCGCGGCGTCACCCGGTCGCGGCTGCACGATGCGGTCCGCGACGGTCACCTCGGGATCTCCGGGCTGCGGCGGCGGGTCGCCGGGCTCCACGGCACCATCGACATCGACGGTCGTCCCGGCGCCGGGACGGACGTTCGCGTCGTCCTCGCCGACGAGGAGATCAGGGCGCAGCGGGCGGTCGAGGACGCGCTGCGCAACGAGCGCGAATGGAACGCGGCGCTCGTCGCCGGCTTCCCCGACCCGTTCGTGGTGACCACGGTCGACATGCGGGTGGTGGACGTGAGCGACCGGTTCGTGGCGACGACCGGCTGGTCCCGTGCCGAGCTTCTCGCCGCGGGCCCAGGGCAGCTGCCGTACATCGAGCCGGAGGCGGCTGACGAGGTCCGCGAGCGCGCCGTCCGCCGGTCCGGGGAGCGCGAGTACGAGTCCGAGGAGGTTCTGGTCTGCCGGGACGGGCGGCGGCTGGACGTCATCGCGAGCGTCCACAACGTGCGGGACCCCCGGGGTCAGCGCGCGCTGCGGCTCGTCACGTTCAAGGACATCTCCGCCCGCCGCGCGACCGAGCGCCAGTTGCGTGAGGAGCGCGACCTCTCGACCGCCTTCCGGCGGATCATGCGGGAGGCGTACATGCAGACGCTCGACGGCGTGATCGTCGACGTCAACGACGCGCTCTGCGCGCTGCTCGGCTTCTCGCGCGAGGACCTGATCGGCGCCGAGCGCCCGTACTTCTTCTTTCCGCGCGAGGGCCTCCCCGATGCCTTCGCCTTCGCGACCGGCGTCGAGGAGCAGGGTCAGGCGGAGGCGACCCTGCAGGTGCGCCGCGCCGACGGGGTCGTCATCGAGGTGGCGGTCGTCGGCGTCGCCGTGCGTGCGGCGAACGGGCGCCGGCTCGGCCGGATGCTCTCGGTGCGGGCGGCAGGTCCCGTCCCGGCCATGGGCCCGATCGTCCCGCTCTCGCGGGAGGTCTGAGCCGTGTCTCCCCAGGCGCCCGCGAGTCGCCGTTTCGCCCAGGTGGACGTCTTCGGGGCCGAGCCGCTGCGCGGCAACCCGCTCGCCGTCGTCGTGGACTCCGGCGGGCTCGACACGGCGGCGATGCAGCGGTTCGCGAACTGGACGAACCTGTCCGAGACGACGTTCCTGCTCCCGCCGTCCCACCCGGACGCCGACTACGCCGTCCGGATCTTCACGCCGGCGCACGAGCTGCCGTTCGCCGGCCATCCGACTCTCGGCAGCTGCCACGCGTGGCTGCAGGCCGGGGGGCGGCCAGCGGATCCCGACGTCGTGGTGCAGGAGTGCGGGGCCGGGCTCGTCCGCGTCCGCCGCGACCCTGGGCGGCTCGCCTTCGCCGCGCCGCCGCTGCTCCGTTCGGGGCCGGTCGACGATGCGACGCTGCGACGCGCGCTGACCATGATCGGCGCCGATGAGGCCGACGTCGTCGACGCCGCCTGGGCCGCCAACGGACCGGGGTGGCTCGCGATCCTGATGGCCGACGCCGAGCGGGTGCTGGCGCTGCGGCCGGGTGCGGGCGACCTGGACATCGGCGTGGTCGCCCCGCGCCCGCCCGGGGAGGCGGCCGCCTTCGAGATCCGTGCCTTCTTCCCCGACCACGGCTTGCTGCTCGAGGATCCCGTGACCGGCAGCCTCAATGCATCCGTCGCGCAGTGGCTCATCGCGACCGGGCGGGCGACGCCGCCGTACACGGTCGTGCAGGGAACGGCGCTCGGGCGGGCGGGCCGGGTGGCGATCAGCGCGGATGCGGACGGGACGGTGTGGGTCGGCGGGGCGACCGTGACCTGCGTGGACGGCACCGTCGCGATCCCCTGAGCCCCCGCTGCGTGACCGGCATAGGATCCGGCGATGGCGAGCACCCGACCGATCCACCATCTGGACTGCGGCACGATGTGCCCGCACGCGGCACCGGCCCTCGGCCTCGTGGACCGCGCCGCCGGCCACCTCGTCGCCCACTGCCTGCTGATCGAGGGGGCGGACGGGCTCGTCCTGATCGACACCGGCTACGGCACGGGCGACATCGCGGACCCGCGGCGCCTGGGCCCGGCGCGGCTGCTGCTCAACGCGCGGCTGGACCCGGCGCAGACCGCGGTGGCGCAGGTCCGCGCGCTGGGTCACGACCCGGCCGACGTCCGGCATGTGCTGGTCACGCACCTCGACCTCGACCATGCCGGCGGGCTGGGGGACTTCCCCAACGCCGAGGTCCACCTGCACGCCCCGGAGCTCACCGCCGCCCGCGCCCGGAAGGCCGACACGAAGCTGCGCTATCGCCCGCGCCAGTGGGAACACGGCCCGCGCTGGGCGCCGCACGCCGTCGAGGGCGAGGCGTGGTTCGGCTTCGAGGGCGTCCGCCTGCTGCCCGACGTCGGCGTCGAGCTCGTGATGATCCCGCTCGCCGGGCACACCCTCGGCCACACCGGCTACGCGGTCAACAGCGGGGACGGCTGGCTGCTGCACTGCGGCGACGCCTACTTGCGTGCGGGGGAGATCGCGCTGCCGCCGGTCGTAGGCCCGGGCCTGAAGGTCTACCACCGCCTGAACTCCGCGAAGGAGGGGCTACGCCGTGAGAACGTCGCACGGCTCGCCGAGCTGGCCCGCGACCACGCCGCGGAAGTCACCGTCTTCTGCTCGCACGACCCGACGGAGCTCGCGGCCGCGACGGCCTGAACGGTCCCGGCCCCGGGCCGAAGGCGAACAGGTGCTGCGTCACCGGGGCGCCGACTGGGTAGGGGCCGGCGATGCTGACCAACGACGCAGGCCGTGCGCTCAGCCGCACCGCACTCGGCACCGCCGCCGTTCTCCTCGCCACGGCCGCATCGGGGGCCCCTGCGCGGGCCGCCGCCTCCGGCCCCGCCACGCTTCCGCAGCAGCCGGTCGCCTACGGCACCGGTGGCGGCGCCGCCACGATGAGCCCGTACGCGACCGCGTCGGCCATCGACGTGCTCAAGCGCGGCGGCAACGCGGTCGACGGCGCGGTCGCCGCCGCGGCGACGCTGGGCGTCAGCGAGCCGTTCGTCGCCGGTCCGGGTGGCGGCGGGTACTTCGTGTATTACCGCGCCCGCGACCGCAAGGTGTTCGTCATCGATGGCCGCGAGACGGCGCCCGCCGGCGCGCGGCCGGACATGTTCCTCGGCTCGGACGGCAAGCCCGCCGACTTCGAGCAGACCGTCCAGAGCGGGCTCAGCGTCGGCGTCCCGGGCAACGTCGCCACCTGGGACGTCGCCCTGAAGCGCTTCGGGACGCGGTCCCTGGCGCACGTCCTCAAGCCGGCATCGAGCGTCGCGCGACGCGGGTACCGGCTCGACCGCGCGCTCGTCGACGCGATCGCCAAGAACCGCGCGAAGCTCGCGCGCTTCCCGGCCAGCGCAAAGCAGTTCCTGCCTGGCGGCAACGTCCCCGCGGTCGGCCACCTGCTGCGCAACCCCGACCTCGCCACCACGTACGACCAGATCGGCCGGCGCGGGGCACGCTGGTTCTACACGGGGCCGATCGCCGCCGCGATCGCGCGCACGGTCCAGCACCCGCCGGCTACTCCCGGCACCCTGGCCGCCGCGGGCGGCAGCATGACGCCGCAGGACCTGGCCCGCTACACCGCCCCGGTCCGCGACGCGGTCGGTTGGACGTACCGCGGCTACCGGATCCACGGGATGCCGCCGTCCTCCAGCGGCGGGACGACCGTCGGCGAGGCGATGAACATCCTCGGCACCTTCGACCAGTCGGGCGACCGCACCGAGGCGCTGCACCGCTACCTGGAGGCGAGCAAGCTCGCCTACGCCGACCGCGGGCAGTTCCTGGGGGACAGCGCCTTCGTGAACGTCCCGGTCCAAGGGCTGCTGTCCACCGGCTTCGCGAAGCGGCGTGCCGGGCTGATCGGACCGTCGGCGCTGACGACCCCGGTCGCCCCGGGCGACCCCGCGCCGTTCAACGGCGGTGCGGCGGTGACGCGCTCGGCTCCCGGTCCGGAGGCCGAGCAGGAGCAGCACACGAACCACCTCGTGGTCGCCGACAAGGACGGCAACGTCGTCAGCTACACCAACACGATCGAGCAGATCGCCGGCTCCGGGATCACGGTCGCCGGCCGCGGGTTCCTGCTCAACAACGAGCTCACCGACTTCAACTTCCCCACCGGGACCGCGAACTCCGTGGCGCCCGGCAAACGGCCGCGCAGCTCGATGAGCCCCACGATCGTGACCCGCGGCGGCCGGGTGGTGGAGGCCATCGGCTCCCCCGGCGGCGCGACGATCATCACGACGGTCCTGCAGACGCTGCTGAACCAGCTGGACTTCGGCATGTCGCTGCCCGAGGCGATCGCCGCACCGCGGGCCAGCCAGCGCAACGGCGCCCGGACCGAGGCGGAGCCGGCGTTCATCAACACCTACGGCGCGGCGCTCCAGGCCAAGGGCCAGGCGTTCACCCCGACCGACTACATCGGCATCGTCGCGGGCCTGTCGTTCCTGCCAGGCGGCCGCCTGCAGACCGCGACGGAGTCCTGGCGTGGCGGCGGCGGCAGCGCGATGGTCGTCCGGCCCGAGAACCCCGATCCGACGATGGGTGCCGGCGCGCTCGGGGGCTGAGTGGTGGCAGTCGTGCACCCACGATTGTGGGTCCGGCGCACTGGACATACCCACCTCATGGAGACAGGGACCCGCCCGACCGACACCGAGGAAGCGTCGACCGCCCAGCTGCTCGGCAAGCTGCCGCAGCAGGTGTCGACGCTGATCCGCGACGAGCTGCGCCTGGCACAGCTGGAGATGCGCGAGAAGGGCAAG
Organism: Paraconexibacter sp. AEG42_29; assembly: GCF_040581415.1. Lineage (NCBI taxonomy): Bacteria > Bacillati > Actinomycetota > Thermoleophilia > Solirubrobacterales > Paraconexibacteraceae > Paraconexibacter > Paraconexibacter sp. AEG42_29. The sequence continues at coordinate 2,359,372 of NZ_CP114014.1, forward strand.
CGCGGCGGGCTCGGGGCCGGCATGATGGGCGGCGCGGGCCTGGCAGCGATGTACGGAGTCGGGGCGCTGATCGCCACCGCGATTCTCCTGCTCGCCACCGCCGTCGACGCCTGGATCGCCGCGCTGATCGTCACGGGGGTGCTGTTCGTGGTCGCCGGCGTCCTGGCGCTGCTGGGCAAGCGCCAGCTCGCCCAGGCCATCCCGCCGGCACCGGAGCAGGCCATCGACAGCTCCCGTCAGGACATCGCCGACATCAAGGAGGCCGCACACCGATGAGCGCCGCAGACGACCCCCGCCCGGACGATGCCACAGCCCCTGACGGCGCAGCCGCCCCCGGCTTCGACGTCGGTCCGGCTGACCCGCCGCCGCCGCAGACCACCGAGGAGGCGCGCCAGCGCATCGAGGAGACGCGCGCGGAGATCGCCGACACCGTCGAGACGCTCGCCGAGCGGGCCGACGTCACCGGCCGGGCGAAGACGAAGGCGCAGGAGCTGCGCGCCGACGCAACCGAGGCCGTGAACGGTCTCGCCGCAGCCGCCAAGGAGAAGGCACCGGACAACGCCGACGAGGCGAAGGAGCAGGCCGCGCAGGCCGCCCAGCAGGCGGGCGAGGCAGCACAGCAGGCGGCTCAGCAGGCGACGCAGGTCGCCAGGCAGAACCCGCAGTACGCGGGCGCCGCCGCCGGTGGCGCAGTCCTGCTGCTGCTTCTGGTCGTCCGTCGGCGGCGCCGTCGGCGTCGGGCCTGACGCCCGGGACCCCCGGACTCGCCGATGCCGCGTTCCCTGCTCAACGCCACGATCGTCTTCGGCGAGGTGTCGGTCCCGGTGAAGCTGCACACCGCGCAGACCTCGCAGAGCATCAGCTTCAAGGAGATCCATCTCGAGGACGGCGCGAAGATCGAGCACCGGCGGTTCTGCGCCGAGGAGGACAAGGAGGTCCCGTACGAGGAGATCGCCAAGGGTCACGAGGTCGCCGACGGGAAGTACGCCGTCCTGACCCAGGAGCAGCTGGCGGCCGCGACGCCGGGCGGGTCCAAGACGATCGCGGTCGAGGAGTTCGTCCCGGTGGACGACATCGACCCCATCCTCCATGACCGCGCGTATCACCTCGGGGCCGGGAAGGACGCCGGGGCCGCGTACCGCCTACTGCACGATGCGCTCGCGAAGACAAAGCGCGCCGGGATCGGGTACTTCGTCTTCCACGACCGCGAGCGGCTCGCCGCGATCCGCGCCCAGGACGGCATCCTCGTGCTGCAGACGCTACGAGCGGCGGACGCCGTCGTCGACCTCGACACGCTGAAGCCGGACGCGGCCGACGACGCACGCGCCCCGACGGCCAAGGAGCGGAAGATGGCCGAGCAGCTGACCGAGGCGCTGCATGAGCCGTTCGTCGCCGCCGACCACACCGACGAGCACCGGGAGCTCGTCCTCAAGCTGATCGAGGCAAAAGCCGCCGGCGAGGACGTCGAGCTGCCCGAGGTCGAGGAGCAGGACGCGCCCGACGACCTTGCCGCCGCACTCGAGGCGAGCCTGGCCGACCGCGAGCACAGCGGCCGGCGCCGGCGCGCGAGCCCGACGAAGAAGCCGGCCGCGGCTGCGAAGAAGCGACGGCGGTCACCCTCCTCGGGCGGCAAGGCCAGGAAGAGCAAGGGCAGCTGATGCCGCGCTACCTGTGGAGTGGATCGCTGTCGTTCGGCCTGATCAACGTGCCCATCCGACTGGTCAGCGCCGTCCAGGACCGTGACGTCCACTTCCGGCAGCTGCACGAGCCGGACGGGTCGCCCATCGAGACGCGGCGCTACTGCTCGGAGGAGGAGAAGGAGGTTCCGTTCGAGGAGATCGGTCGCGGATACGAGCTCGACGACGGGACGCTGGTCACGCTCACCGACGAGGAGCTCGATGCGGCCGCGCCCCGCAAGTCCAGGACCATCGACATCGAGGCGTTCGTCGACCGGTCCGAGATCGACCCACTCCTCTTCGACCACCCGTACGTCCTGCTGCCCGCGGGCGAGACCGACGGTGTGATGCGCGCCTACCGGCTGCTGGCCGAGGTCATCGACTCGAGCGATCGCGTGGCGCTCGGGCGCGTGGTGCTGCGCGCCAAGGAGCATCTGGTGACCGTGGGGGTGAGGGACGGGCTCCTCGCGCTGACCACGATGCGGTTCCACGACGAGCTGCGTCCCGCCGCCGACGTGGACAACGGTGGCCGCAAGCCTTCTGCCGCCAAGCTGAAGGCCGCAGTCGACGTCGTGAAGGCGATGTCGGCCGACTGGGACCCCGGCCGCTACGAGGACCGCCACCGGCGCCGGCTCGAGGACGCCGTCGCCGGCGCGGACCGCACCGAGGACGTCGAGGACCCGAAGTCCGGCGACGCAGAAACGCCGGACGCCACCGGCGCCCGCGACATGATGGACGTCCTGAAGGCGAGCCTGGACAAGGCCCGCGCCGGATAGTCCCGAGCCTGACCGGATCGGCGACTGCCCGGACTGAGGCGCCCGACCGCGCGGACGCCGTACTCTGAAGGGGATGGCGCTCCCGAACGACGGCAGCCTTCCGCGCGCACTGGCCCAGGCCGCCCAGAAGCAGCTGGTGGACGTCCGCCAGCAGAAGCCGGTGGACGCCGCCGCCAAGCGACGGATCGAGCGGCTGCTGAACCACAGCTACCGGACGGGCGCCATCGACACGCGCGAGCTCGAGCGCCGTCTGGACCTCGCCCTCACCGCCCGGACCGCGGGCGAGCTGCGCCGCGCGACCCGTGGGCTGCGCACTCCTGAACCGGAGATCCGGGTGCTGCGCGCGAAGATCGCGGGGCTCAGCACGCTGATCACCCTCGCGACGATCACGTGGATCGCGTTCGTCGCGTCGGCGGCGGTCCTGTGGGCGATCGGGACCGGCCCGATCATCGCCGGGATCCTGGCGGCGGCATTCACCGCGATCTTCGTCTACCTCATCCTCCCGGCGCGGGCGAAGCGGGTGCAGCTGCGGGCCGAGCTCGCAGGGCTGCGCGAGGCCTTCGAATGACGTAGGACGGTGGGTGACGGCGGCCGCAGCCGGGTAAGGCCTCGGCATGAAGCGGACCGGGCTGATCGCGTTCACCACCACGGCGCTGCTCGTGGCGACCGCCGGTGAGGCCGGCGCCGCAAAGGCCACGGCCTGCGGCGACATCCTGGCCGAGGGCGTCACGCCGACACGGGTCACGGCCGAGGGCACGACCTGCAAGACCGCCCGCCGGGTGGCGACGCGGGCGGCGAAGGTCCCGAGCTTCGGCGGCTGCGCGAAGGCATCGCGCACGCGCGTCACGATCAAGCAGCCGTGCCGGGTCCTCGGCTACCGGTGCGTCACGCTCAAGCCGTCGACGGCGCGCGACTCGGGATACATCCGCTGCGCCAAGGGATCCGCCTTCGTCCGCTTCCGCTTCTGAGGCGGGCGCCGCCGGCGCCCGCCTCAGTCGTCCGCGGTGGCGGGCGGGCGCACGGTGAACGGGCGCCAGGGCGTCCGCGCGGGCGCAAGCGGGGCGGCCCCGTCGTAGATGACGCGCACCCGCCAGCGGCCGGGGCGGGCCAGCGCCTGCGTGAACGCGAACGGCCGGTCGGCCGCGGCGCCGCCCTTGTGCCGGGTGACGTAGAGCGAGACGAGGCCGGTGCCGGTGGACCGTGGCCGCCGGATCAGCAGCTGCCACTCGATCCGCACGCGCCCGGCGATCGCGGTCCGCAGCGGGCCGGACACGGCGCCGCTGAGCGTGCAGGTCAGCCCGGCGCACCGCAGCGGGGCGCGCCTGGCGAGCGTGATCACCGACGGATAGGAGACGCCCCTGACGTACTCGGCGCCCTTGAGGACGGTGATCGAGGACCGCGACACGTTGCCGAGCCGGTCCTGCGCCTCGACGACCACCTCGTGCGGACCATCGGGAAGGTCGGCCGCGCGCAGCCAGTCCAGCCGCACGAGCTGGTTCTCGCGCAGCTTCTGGAAGCGGCTGATCGCCTTGCCGTCGACGAGAAAGCTCACGCGTGCCACTCCGGACGGGGTGACGCCGTCGCCGGCCGTGTCGCGTGCCCGCGCCTCGAGCCTGAGCGTCTGCGTGAACGGCGTGCGGTCCGGGGTCACGAAGCGGACGCCGGGCGGCCGGTCGTCCCCGCATGGTCGCTGCGGGCCGCCGCCGGCCGCCGCGACCGCGGCGAAGGCGGCATGCGCGGGCTTCTTCCCGCCGGCGCTGTCGAGCAGCCCGTAGTGCCCGGTCTCCTCGCCGGCGAGCGCGGCCCTGTCCTCCAGCGCGTACCAGGAGGCGACCGCGACGTACGTGTCACGGGCGAGGCAGCCGTAGGCCTGGGTGAGGAACGCGGCCTGCTGCGCGGTGGTCACGCCGCTCGGGCGCTCACCGGCCCCGGTCCCGCGGGTGCAGGACGTCGGGCCGCCGCCGGTGCTGCTCCAGCCGAGTTCGGACATCCAGATCCTCGGGCCGGGATCGTCGTGCGCGAGCATGACCTGGCGGACCGAGCGGTAGCCCAGGAACGCGTACTGCCCGATGCGCTGATCGGGTCCCTCGCGGTAGATCGACTCGGGCGGCAGGCTCAGGCACGCCGTGTCGGTCCGCACGGTCACGCCGTCGAAGCTGCCCTTCAAGCCCGCGGCGTAAAGACCCTCGATGAACGTCGCGTTGTTGCCCGTCGTGGGCCCGGCCAGGATCTGCGCGCCGTTCTGCGCGACGGGCTTGGCGGCGGCGTACGCGGCCTTCAGCAGCGCGCCATACGGCCCCGGGCCGACCGTCCCGTGCCATGAGTCCGCGGAGTCCACGCCGCTCCAGACCTCGTACGCCGCGACCTGCCCGACGCTGCTCGTGTGGGCCACGAAGCGCGCGAAGAACGCCGCGTACGTCGCGGGGTCGGTGGGCGGGACGAGCTCGTCGCCGCTGCTGCCGTTCGCCCACGCCGGGCTGCCGATCACGGTGAAGATCGGTCGGGCGCCCCCGGCGTTCAGGCGGCGCACGGCGTCGTCGATGTCGGCGGCCGCCTGCACCGCCGCCGGGTCCTCGGCCGGGACGGCGCCGGCGTAGGTGTCCGGGCCGGCCGGCTCCAGCTGGCGCCAGCTCACGAAGATCCGCACGTGGGTCGCCCCGGTGGCGAGCGCCGCGTCGACGCGCGCGGCGGACGGGTCGTCGATGTTGACCCCCGGGGCGGCGGCGTACGCCATGCCCGGTGCGGCCAGTGCCGCGACGACGACGGCGAGTCCGAACCGCCCGGAGCGGTGCAGCAGGCGGTGCTTGAGCATCGTGGACACCGTATCCCCGCGTGCGGTCGGCGCGAACCGCGCCGCAGCCCCGGCGTCGCGTGTACGGTCGGTGGGTGCTCTTCGCTGCCGGACTGGCAATGGTCATCGCGGGTGTCGGGGTGGGCGAGGTCCTGCTGACCCGCATGGGGTTGCTCCTGCTGGCGATCGGCGCGGTGCTTGCGGGTCTGCGCTGGCTCAACGCGGAGATGGGCGGCGACGACTTCCGCGGGTCGCAGTAGGCGCGACCGCCGCCGGCCGCAGACGCGGTTCAGCGGCGGCGCAGCAGGTGGACACGCAGCCAGATCGCGTGCATGACGCCGTTGAAGACGAACGCGGCGACGGTGACGAAGCTCTTCGGCGAGCGACCGTGGCGGATCTCCTGCCCGACGAGGATCGAGTCGCCGACCTCGGAGAGCTGGTTGATGAGAATCACGTCCCGCTGACGGCTCGGGTCCTTCGCCACGGCGAGCGAGTGCACCCCGATCGCGATGTCGCGGCTGCCCAGGAACGCGTTCCAGAGTCGCGCGTCCTCGTCGTCGGGGTCGAGCCGGAAGAACTTCGGCCACACCCGCGGCAGGAAGATCGCGACGACGCCGTAGACGATGCGGACAACGGCGACGAACTGGATCGATCGGACGATCTGCTCGTCGGCGGACGGGGTTCTCTGGGACACGCAGCGATGCTCGCAGGCGGGAAGCGGCGGGGGCAAGCCGCATCCCAGGTAATCGGACGCGCACCCTGTCCCGCGTGCTCGCGCGCCGCGGCAGCACGCGTGCGGTGTCACCCCGGCGGCGGTGGGTAGGACCTGCGCATGCGAATCCAGCACCAAACTCGACTCCTCGTCTGCGGGGCCCTCGCCGCATGCGTGGGCATCAGCGGCGCGGCGTCCGTCGGCGCCTTCGCAGCCGATCCCGGCGGGACGCCCGGCTCCTACTGGCTCGGCGAGCAGTTCGCCGGCCTCCCGCTGACCGACAGCACCGACTCGAACTACTCCTACGGCGACTGCGAGGCGAGCGGCGACGCCGGCTGCGCCCCGCCGCTGCAAGTCCAGAACCGGACCTCGTGCGACCGCAACCCGATCGGCCTGGACAGCGATCCGCCGCGTGTGACGACGCTGCGGGGCGGCGCGCTCGTCGCCCGGTACGGCGGCGGGACGGCCGATGTGGGAACCGGCCGGCGGACGGTCACCGTCTTCGCGGTGGACGAGCGGGCCCTGACGGCCGCGTTGCTCGGACTCCGCCGCCGCACCCAGGACGCACCGCCGAGCGCCCTGGCCCGTCCGGTCTACCCGCGTGCCGTCCTCCTCGAGATCCGGCGCGCGGTCGACGCGCGCAAGCTGGCGGCCAGCGTCCCGCTGATCGCCCAGCGCACCGGAGTCCCCGTCGCCGGCGTCCGCACGCGGCTGGCCATGGCGCGCGCGCTCGGGCCCGGCGCACTGCGCGGGGTTCCGGCGCCGAGGCGGTCCTGGAAGGCGGTCTCCGCGGACCGTCAGCTCGTTCTGGACGCGAGCCTCGGACGGGCACCGGCGACAAGCGCGAAGGTGAAGGCTGCTGCGGTCAGGGTCCGCGGGCTGGTCGGCGACTGCTGATCGGGCCGCGGGAGGATGCGGGAGGGTGACCCGGCGCGGACACGGGACTGATCTGAGACTCGACGCGGCGACGCCGGGCCTTTAGCTTCCGGCCATGGCGCGCGCGGTCACCCCGGCAGGAGTGCAGTTCCAGGTGCGGCGGCACGTGCTGCTGTGGCGGCCGCGGTACCGCTGGGACATGCTCGACGCCGACGACCCCATCACGCTGGTGCTGTCCGCGGTGTTCGGCCTGATCTGGCTGCCGATCGAGCTGCTGCTCGACCTCGTGCTGTCCGCGGTGATGCTCGTGCCGCGTCTGGTCGGCCTGGCCGGCTGGCGGGTGACGGCGGTCAGCGACGGGCGCCGCGTCCGCCTGCGCTGGCGGGTGCGGGGCTGGTCCGCCGCGGGGCGCAAGGTCGAGCAGGTGCGCTCCGAGATCACCGCGGGGCTGGACCCGTCGCTCCATGCGGATCGCTCCAGCCGGCGGGCTGTCGGCGCCGGGGGCGGCCATGACGGCACGCACGACTGGACCGACCACCACGGCGATGGCGGCGGGAGCGATGGTGGGGGCGACAGCGGCTGTGGTGGCGGCTGCGGCGGGGGTGGCGACTGACCCGGGCGCCGGATGAGCCGTGTCAGCGGCCCTTCGGCATGAGGACGTTCGACGCGCGCAGGCCGGCACGCCGGGCGGCATCCCCGAGCCGCGTCGCGACGGCGGCCAACGGGGCGGCTTCCGCGGCAGGCTCGAAGGTCAGCTCCTGGCCGACCTCGAGGCGTCCGCCGCTGACGACGTCCGCGTAGACGCCGAGGCAGCCGTCGGCCTGGCGGCGCACGGTGCGCACGACGTCCGGCTCGGCCTCCAGTCCCGGCTGCTCGCGGGCCGGCATCGAGCAGCGGATCGTGGGGATCTGCGGCCGCAGGACCGTTTCAGGGCTGGTCAGGGTGCCGCCCAGCCACCCGTTCTCGACGAGCCCCGGCGCATCGTCGCTCTCGAGCAGGATCGACGGGCGGAAGCGGCGCCGGTCGAAGTCCGAGCCCGGCGTGTGCCCATGCATCGCTGCCAGGCTGGCGCGGGAGAGCAGATGCAGGGGGTAGGCGTCGGCGAACGTGCCGACGGGTGTGGCGTAGCGGGCCAGCTCGGCGAGCTTGCGCACGGGGAACATCGTCAGGTCCGGGAGCGGCTCGTCGTCCGGGATGCCGAACTGGCGGCGCAGGTCGTTCTGCGTGGCCAGCGGGCCTCGGTAGGCCGCGCGGTCGGTCACCGGCGGCAGCGGCACGAGCCTGACGCGGCGGCCCGTGAGGGCGGACAGCAGCTCGTGGACGGCGGGGTCGCTGCTCGAGCGCTCTTCACCGTCGGGAAACGTGACGAGGACCTCGGCCCCCACGCCCGGTCCCGCGTCGGCGGGCGGTGCCCCGACGAACCGCGCCGAGCAGCCCAGGAGCATCGGCAGGCGCCGCGCCGTGGTCACGGCCCCGAGCTGGAGGTCGCGCACGGCCCACAGCCGGTCGGCGTGCACGCCCCGCTGGTCGACCTCGACCGCGTCCAGCTGTTCGCCGCCCATCGACTTGACCGGGTACCGCCACAGCTCCGCGATGCGCATCGGTTCATCGTCCCATCCGCGCCGGAGCTGCGCCTCGCGCTCGGCGCGATGACCCCCGGCTTGCGCGCGCCGACGGGGGGACCCGGGCCGGAGCCCTTGACCGGGGTCGAGACCGGCGTCAGGGCTCGGGCGGACCAGCGACCGACGCGCCGAGGACCGAGTGCAGGAGCAGGGCTGCGTTGACGTCGGCGCGATAGGCGCGCTCGGGCCCACCCAGGCTGGCCTCGGCGTTGCGGAGGCGGTAGGCGACGGTCTTCTCGTGCAGGCCGAGAATGGCGGCCGCGCCGCTCTTGCGTCCGCCCGCCTGGTCGTACGCCCGGAGCGTCTCGCGAAGCTGCCGGCTGCGCGCGGTGTCGTCGGCGAGCTCGCCCAGCACGGCGCGCAGGAACCGGTGAGCCCGCGGCTGATCGCTGAGCAGGGTGCCGACCAGCGCGACGTCCGCGTGCTCGGCGGCATGCCCGCCCGGGTGGGTGCGCTGTAGGACGCCGAGCGCCTCACGGACGTTCTCGGCGCCTTCGGAGAGCCCTCCGAGACCCGGGATGGCCGGGGCGACGGCACACCAGACGCCTGGCGGGACCGCGGCGACCAGGCTCCGCACCGCTGCCGGGTCGGCGGGGCGAACGGGCGCCAACCAGGCGAGCACGGTCCCCGGCGCCGGTTCGTGCGTGAGCGCCGGCGGATCGCCCATGACCGCGGCCAGACGGCGGACCACCGCCGCCGTCGTCGGACCGTCCGCGGCGGCGGACCGCAGCGCGAGGACGACCTGCGCCCGGTCCACGGGATGGTCGAGATCAACCGGGTCGACGCGCTCGCCGGCCAGCAGCGCGCGCACCGTCGCGTCGCGTCGCCGGTCGGCGAGCGCGGCCGTCTGCACCACCGTCGTCCAGCGGCGGACGATGAGCTCGGAGATGCGATCGACGTAACCGGCGACATGGTCGGCGGACGCGCGCACGAGGCGGTCGAGCTGCGCGGCGTCGCTCGTCTGACGCGCGAGGTGCGCGAGCCACGCCTGCAAGAAGCCCGCGGCGCCGAGGCGGTACATGCGCAGCATCTCCGGCAGCGCGTCGGCCTCACGGGCGAGGTGGTCCAGGATCGCGAGCGCGCCGTCCGGGACCTCGAGCTGATCCGGGGCCACAGCCCAGGTCAGGGTCGACACGATCGCGCCGATGTTGGCGTGGGTCGCGTCGACGACGGCGGCGTTGACGACGTCGTCGCCGGCGGGGACCAGGTCGCGGTGCTCCCGGGCGATGCCGGCGCCGACCGCCAGCGCGATCGCCCCGATCTGCGGTGTGAACCCGGCCGCGGCCCGCTCGAGCACCTGCCGGTCCGCGGGGCCGAGGCGGCCGGGTCCACCGACGATCTGCTCCCAGTCTGGCTCGCGCGCGGACACCACCGCCGAGCCTAGCCACCAGCGTCAGGCAGGGGCGGGCTCGCGTCGGCGGCCTTTCTTGACCGCGTGGCGGCGGCAGACCATGAACGGGTCCCAGTCCGGGCCGTGTTCGGGGAGCGCCGCCGGGTCGACGAGGACCTCGCCGCCGTGGAACGCCGCCATCAGGTCGCGGCCCAGGATGGCGGACGCGGTCCCCACCCCGCCGCGGAGCGTGAAGGCGACCCCGTAGAGGAAGACGGTCGAGGCACCTGCGAGGAACAGGCCGCCGATCTCGGTCCGCACCGACAGCCGCCGGCCAGGCCCGATCTGCTGCCTGCTGTTCAGCGGCCCGTACGGCATGCGCGAGAGCGTGTAGCGCTCGTGGGTCAGCGGGGTCGCCGACTCCTGCCAGACGACGTGCCCGCGCAGCTCGGGGAGCTGCTGCAGGGTCCGCTCCATGAGGACCTCCTCGATCTCGGCCTTGCGCTCCTGGTAGACCGGGCTGTCCTCATAGTCCTTCCCGGTCATCGGATCGCCGCCGCCCCAGAAGCTGTACTCGGCAGGCACGGTGGTGAACGCCTCGATCGAGCTGTGACCCGGTTCGCCGAAGTGCTGGCGGCCGCCGGTCTTCAGCGTGGGGGAGGAGATCGCCATCCACGCCTTCGGGTCCCACTCGCCGCGGTCGAGCATGCGGAACGTCTCCTGCTGGTCGTAGCGCCCGTGGTCGACGTAGTTCGTCGCGGGCCGGGTGGCGGACACGTCGATGTCCGCGGCGACGTACAGCGAGAAGATCGAGTGCGGCCGCTCGAACCGGCGCATGCGCTTCAGCGTCCGGGCCTTCAGGTGCTGCGGGGCAATCAGGTCCTGGAAGGTGCGGTGCGCGTCCGCGTTGCTGACGACGACGTCGGCGAGCAGCCGCTCGCCGTCGTCGAGCGTGACGCCCGTGACCCGGCCCGCGACGACGTCGATGGAGGCGACGCGGGCCTTCGTCCGGACGGTTCCGCCGTGGCTCTGCACGACCTCGGTGAGGTTTGCGGCCAGGACCTGGCCGCCCAGGCTCGGGAAGTACGCACCGTCCTTGAAGTAGTGCTGCAGCAACGCGGCGACCAGCAGCGGCGGGCAGCGGTCGGGCGGCGTGTTGTGCAGGTGCACAAGGGCGACGATCGCGTCCTGCGCCGGCACGCTGAGGCCGCATCGGGCGAAGAGCGCGGTGATGGGCTGCTCGAGTCCGCGAGCGATCTCGAACGCCTCGCGCGGGCGACGCGCGAGCGGAAGGACCGCGCGCACGGAGTGGGGGACGTCGTTGATGCGGTCGAAGCCCTCGCCCAGCCGGCGCAGTTCGCCGACGCAGCGGCGCAGGCCGTCGGCGTCCCCGGGGAACGCCTCGACGAGGCTCGCGAGGTAGCCGTCCCAGCTGGTGGGGACGCGGAAGCGATGGTCCGGTAGCTGCACCGTGTCCATGCCGGCGTCGTCCATCCGCGACCAGGCGATGCGGTCCTCGACGCCGAGCCCACGCAGCACCGTGGCGATGTGCCCGTCCGAGCCGGGGACGACCCCGCCGACGTAGTGCACGCCGACGTCGAACTCCCACTGCTTCTTGCGGCGGAAGACCTGGCTGCAGCCGCCGAGCATCTCGTGCTGCTCGAGGACGAGCACGCGCCGGCCCGCAGCCGCCAGGCAGGCCGCCGTCGACATGCCTCCCAGGCCGGAGCCGATGACGATGACGTCGAAGCGCTGGTCGCTCATTCCCCGACTCTCGCTCCCTGAGTGTCTCCCGGCCAGTGCACGAGCGGAGCAGGCACTACTCCTGCGCGGACAAACCGGCCGGCCGTCTGGCAGCGGGAAGCTCGACCTCCACGCTCGTCCCGGCGCCGACCCGAGGCCGGACCCGCTCTCGCCGTCGGTACCCATGGGGAGTCGGCCGCGGCTACTTCTTCACGGTGAGCCTCAGCGTGAACGTGGAGTCGCTCGTGCTCGTGGTCGACCGTGCGTAGCGCAGCTTCAGGCTGCCACTGCCCGCCTTGGTCGCGGTGTAGGTGAACACGCGCCGCCCGCCGCTGCCGACGATGCCCTCGGGTACGGCGTCCGCGATGTACTTCGACGACGCGAGCTTGAGGAACGAGGGCCTGCTCGTGGACTTCCAGGTGAACCCGGTCGACGGGTTCTCCGCGAGGTTGACGACGAGCTTGTCGCCGACCTTGAGGCTGACCGACTTCCCGGACGTCTTGACCGTGACGGTCCTCGCCTCGGCGGCAGGCGGCACGACGGCGAGGGCGCCGACGACGGTGAAGATGGCGAGAGCCACGGAGCGGCGGGCGATGGCGTGGGACATGAGCGGGGATCCTTCGGGTCGCTGAGCGATTCGGGACTGGGGGACCGGCGAGGCAGGGGTGGCCAGGCGTGATGACCGCGCCCTGCGGATCCTTCCACCAAACGTCCGGCTCGTCGCGATCCAGGCGCAGCACCGGATGAACCGGCTGATGACATCGTCGCCGCTACGGTCCGCCAGCAGCTCGCCGACGTGGCACGCCGGCGGGCTGAAGGCCGGCCCGGCAGGCCAGGGCGTGCTCAGCCGGCCGCCGCGAGCCCGGCGCGTGCCGTGTCGGCCACGATCCGCGCGAGCTCGGGTCCGGCGTCCTCCTGGCAGAAGTGCCCGGCGCCCGGCAGCGTGTGGTGCGTCTGGCCGGCGGCGCCTGCGACGGCGCTCTGAAGCTCGAGGTCCTTGCCGCGCATGATCTTGTCGCCGTCGCCGAAAGCGGTGACGAACGGACGCGCGAAGGCCGCCAGCCCGCGCCACGCCGCCCGGTTCTCGGCGGCTCCGGGGGCGTTCAGCGTGTCCGGCACGAGCATGGGGAAGGCGCGGGCGCCGGCCTCGTAGCGGTCGTCCGGGAACGGGGCCTCGTAGGCGGCCATCTCGGCAGGGGAGAGGTCGCGGCCAGAGCCGCCGTTGACGATGCGCCCGGCGCTGAACCGCTCGGTCTCCTGGCTGTATTTGCGCCACGCCTCGAAGGCGGGCCCGAGGCTGTGCTCGCCGGTCGGCAGCGTGGTGTTGGACGCGACGACCGCGGCAAACCGCTCCGGCTGCTCCCCGATCATCCGCAGCCCGAGGAGACCGCCCCAGTCCTGGCCGAAGAGCGTGATCTGCTCCAGTTCGAGGGCGTCGAGCAGACTCGTCACCCAACCCACGTGCCGGGCGTAGGTGTACGCCTCTCGCTCTGCGGGCTTGTCGGAGCGCCCGAACCCGATCAGGTCCGGCGCGATGACCCGAAACCCGTTCGACGCAAGCGGCCCGATCATGAACCGGTAGAGAAAGCTCCATGAGGGCTCGCCGTGCAGGAGCAGGACGACCGGGCCCTCGCGGGGCCCCGCCTCGACGTACGCCATCCGCACGCCGACGCCCTCTGCCGCGACGCTCGCGTACGAGGGTGCCCATGGGAAGTCGGGAAGGTCGGTGAAGCGGTGGTCCGGTGTCCGCAGGATCTCCATGCGGTGAGTCTGCCGTGCCCCAGCACGCGCCGCACGTGTAACGAAAGTCGACAGCGGCCCGACCCGTGGCGGGCCACCCCGCGCGCTCAACGCTGATAGTGCCAACGCGCCAGGCAAACTTGACAGACAGAGACTGAGATTTCATCATGGCTGGCGTCTTGACCACCCGACCTCTGGAGGTTTCAGAATGGCACTGATTCGTTGGGAGCCGGCGCGCGAGATCGACTCGCTGCAGACTGAGATGAACCGTCTCTTCAGCTCGTTCCTCGCACCGCCCGGCGCAGACCAGACGGCCCGCCGGTGGACGCCGCCGATGGACCTGCTGCAGACCGACAAGCACTACTTGCTGAAGGTCGACCTGCCCGGTGTGCCCCGCGACGCGGTGAGCATCGAGTTGGACCACGGGCAGCTGACGATCAGCGGCGAGCGCCGGCCGCACACCGACAGCCCGGACGACGGCACGATGCTCCGCAGTGAGCGTGCCGCCGGCCAGTTCGCCCGCACGCTGACCCTGCCTGACGGAGTGGACGGGGAGGCCGTGAGCGCCGCGTTCGTCGACGGCGTCCTTGAGGTCCGGATCCCGAAGCCCGAGCAGGCTGTGCCGCGCAAGATCCAGATCACCGCCGGCGACAGCGCACCGCTCGTCGAAGGCTGACACCGCCTTTCCCTGTCTCCTCGCGTGCCCGGAGGGCTCGTCCTCCGGGCACGCCCGGCTTCGCGCTCACGTTCCACGCGCGTCGGCGCCGACGGATGGTCGGCCGCCGAAACGGCACATCGCACGGTCTGCGGCGCCGGAGCTGGAGCCAAAGCCGCCGCGTCGCTCTGCGCCTGAGACGATGTCGACGTGGGACCGGCTATGACTGACGCGACGTGGTCGAGGCTGGCTGCCGTCGACGTCGACTACCCGACCGCCGGCGGGGCGAGCGCAGCGATAGTGGTCGCCGAGGACGCGCGCTTCGCGAGCATCGTGACCGAGCACGTCGTGCGGATCGATGACGTCGAGCCGTACCGCCCCGGACACCTCTTCGCCCGTGAGCTTCCGTGCCTTGAAGCCGCTCTCGCCGTCGCAGGAGAGGTCGACTTGCTGATCGTCGACGCATACGTCGACCTGGACCCGGAGGGGCGGCCAGGGCTTGGTGCGTATGCCCACACCACGTTCGGCATCCCGGTCATCGGCGTCGCCAAGACCGCGTTCCGCACGGCCACTCATGCGATCGCCGTTCACCGAGGGAACGCATCGCGACCCCTGTACGTCACCGCGGCCGGCCTCGAGGCCGAGGCAGCGGCGGCGATGGTGGCGAGCATGGTCGGTGAGTTCCGCATGCCAGACGCACTGCGTCGCGTCGACTCGCTTGCACGCAGAGGCACGCCGCCCGATTAGGAGTGCTACCCGCAGCTGCCACCCACGCCGTCCGGGTGCGGCGGGATCGAACCCCGGAACGAAAAAACCCCCGCGATTGCGGGGGTTTTGTCCAAGCGGCTGAAGAGACTCGAACTCTCGACCTTCTGCATGGCAAGCAGACGCTCTAGCCAACTGAGCTACAGCCGCGCTGGGCTGCGAAGTATAAGCATCGCCGCCGCCCGTTGCGTCGTGACCCTGGGGTCGGTGCGCTCCGGGCGGGTGGGGGGCTCCCGTCGGCGGTGATGCCCTGACTTCTCAGGCGCCGGCGGTGCGGACGATGTCCGCGAGGCGCGCCGGGGCGTTCACGGGTGTCGGGCGCGCCGGGAACTGCAGGACGTCGGCGTTGGCCGTCGCGGCCGAGCCGATCGGACGGGACACCGCGGGGGTGACCGGCGCGGCGACGACCGGGCGGCCGGCCATGACCGTGGCACGGGGAGCCTGCTTGCGGCCGGCGGCGGCCTCGAGGCGCGCGGAGCCGAAGGACTCCTCGGTGGCCAGCTTCTGCGCCTTCTTGCTGGGCGTGCTGATGGCCGTGCGGCCAAGGCTCGCGACGAGCGTGAGGAGCGGGACGATGACGAAGAGTGCGAGGGCTACGACGAGGATCATTGTGGTTTTCCCCCCAGGGAAAGTGTGGGTCGAACGGCGGCCGGCGGACTGCTGCTCCACCTGATGAAGGCAATATCGGGTTTATGACGAGATTCGGCCATCACCTGCACGGTCGGAACCTCTGCTGTATCTCGCTCATCCGATCGGACGATGGCCGTACCCACCGATCGGTCAGCCGGCCCGCGCGCCGAAGGCCACGGAACGAAGCGAGCCCCCGGGGTGACCCGGGGGCTCGAACGAAGGCGACGCCGGGAGTCGAACCCGGGTGGACGGCTTTGCAGGCCGCTGCGTAGCCACTCCGCCACGTCGCCGAGCAGCGGTCGCAGTGTACGGCTTCGGGGGCCGCGGGCGTCGTCGCGGCTTAGGCAGGCACAGCAGGTGCCGGCGCGCCGTCGGCCGCGAGGTTCGAGTCCGCGGGCTCCAGCCTCCGCCGCACCAGGACCTGCGTCCCGGCCGACGGCACCAGCGTGATGTGGTGGACGCGCTGCTCCTCGTCCGCGGTCCCGACCGCCACCAGGTCGACCTCGCGCAGGACCGTCCGCAGCACCTCGGCCATCTCCGCCATGGCGAACGTCGCGCCGAGGCAGCGCCGGACTCCGCCGCCGAAGGGGATCCAGGTGTACGGGTCGGCGCCGCCGTCCAGCCACCGCTCGGGACGGAACTCCGCGGCCCCCGGGAAGTGCGCGTTCGTCATGTGCATCAGGCCGATCGACGGCAGCAGCAGCGTCCCGGCCGGCAGCTCGTAGCCGGCGATCCGGGTGCGCTCGGACAACACCCGCGCCACGTTGTAGATCACCGGACGCACGCGCAGCGACTCCTTCACGACGGCCTCGACGTAGGGGTCCCGCTCGTCGCCGAGGCCCGCACGCACGCGCGCAAGCGCGTCCGGGTGACGCAGCAGCCGCTCGAACGTCCAGGCGAGGCCCGTCGCGGTCGTCTCGTGGCCGGCGACCAGGAGCGTCATGAGCTCGTCGCGGACCCACCGCTCATCCACCGGGTTCCCTGCGGCGTCGTGTGCGTCGAGCAGCATCGAGAGGACATCAGGCCGGCCCGACCGTCCGGGATCTGCGCGCCGGATGGCGATCTCGGCGAAGAGCAGCTCGTCGGCGGCGGCGGTCGCCGCCAGGAATCGCTTCCAGCGCCCGACGTGCTGCAGCTGCGGTACCGCCCACATCAGGAAGTAGCTGGGGTGGAACTCGAGCGCCCGCCGGAGCGCCTCGTGCAGGCGGCGTGCCCGCTCGGGGTCGTCGACCCCGAGCACCACCCGGATGATGATGTCCAGGGTCAGGGCCTGGGTGCGGGCGTGAAGGCCGAACGGGGTGTCGATGGGCCACGAGCGGACCTCGGCCTCGGTGACCTCCCGCATCGTCCCGATCGTCGCGGCGATCCGCTCGCCGTGGAACGCCGGCAGCTGCAGCTTGCGCTCGCGCAGGTGCTCGGCACGGTCGAGCAGCAGCACGGAGTGGTCGCCGACCAGCGGCGCCAGGATCGCGTTGCCCTCGCCCGCGAGGAACACGTCGGGTGAGCCGGTGAAGACGGCCTTGACGTCGAGCGGGTCGGTGAGGACGACGATCCGCCCGGCCATGAGGTCGCGCAGGGTGAACGTCTGCCCGTAGCGTCGCTGCAGGGCCGTGAGGAAACGTGGACGGGTGGTCCACAGCAACGCGGTCTGGAGGAAGGCCGGAAGCCGCGGTCCGGGCGGCAGGTGATCGTCCGGCCCGAGGCTGACCTTGGTGCGCTTGAACAGGGGCTTGGTGGACGCGGGCATCACGGGCTCCGGAAGCTCGGCGGACGGGCCTCAACGGTACCGGCGGTGCACATCTCCGAGCGCGTTGCTAAGATTCTCGACACCAGCGCGATTAGCTCAGCTGGGAGAGCACCGCCTCGACAAGGCGGGGGTCACTGGTTCGAGCCCAGTATCGCGCACTACAGGAAAAGCCCCGCAAAAGCGGGGCTTTTTCGTTCCCGGAACGGACACCGCGATCTGACGATCAAGGGAAACGGCGCCCGGACAGTCAACCGGGCGCCGCCTCCAAATCGGCACATCCGTCACGGGCGGCAGGAGGTGTCTCACGTCTCCTGCGCCTCACTCCCACCAACGGCACGCGGGACGCGATGCCGCAGCCGATCGGCGGGCTCTGGACAGATGCCCGAGGGAGTCCCGCCCAGCAGGGTCCGGCGGCATAGGCTTGCGCGATGCTCTCGCTCCCGCTGCGCCCCGCCCTGACCGTCGCCGCCCTGGTCGCGGCCGGCGCGGGCGCAGGAGCGCTGGGCCTCGCGGCCGCGCCGGCCGGCGGTGCCCAGGCGCGGGCGGCGGGCTCGGCGCCCACGGTCCTGCGCCTCGACGGCATCGGGCCCCTGAAGCTCGGCATGAGCCGGGCGGCCGCGGTCAAGACGGGTTGGCTCTCCGGCCGGGGGACCGGGTGCCCGCTCGGCGGCACGCCGCTGCCGGTGACCTACGCGCTGGATGGCAAGGGCGCCCCGGCGCCGATCAGCGGCACTGCGCAGTTCGACGGCGGGAAGCTCACGATCCTCACGTTCTCCAAGGGCGTGCGCACGGGCAACGGCACCGCGCCGGGCAGGACGACGACCACCCAGATGGCCGCGCGCTACCGCACGGCCGGCTTCAAGGTCAGGGCCGAGCGGTCGGAGCTGTTCGGCGGCACCTTCGTCCAGGCCAGCCGGGGGGACGTCCCCGTGATCGGCGGGTTCGCCCGGGGCAAGGTCGTCCAGGAGCTCGCGTTGCCGTCGGTCCCCGTCTGCGAGTAGCTACACGAGCTCCAGGAGCCGCCCGAGGTCGGACGCGTCGTTCCAGGCGCCGACCGACGCCCGCACGTACGGCGTGCCCGGCAGCGGCCGCACCACGACGCCGGCCGCCGCGGCGCGCGCGACGAACGCGGCGGGATCGGGCGCGACCCAGCTCACGAGCGTCGTCGCGTCACGGGGCGCGACCTCGCAGCCCGCCGCCGTCAGCCCCGCGACCAGCTCCGCGGTCAGCTCCTGCGCCCGCTCGAACACGGCGTCCCAGCCGAACGCGTCGAGGACGTCTGCGGCGGCCGCTGCCGCCGCAGCCACTTCGAAGGAGATCGCCGGCGCGTCGAAGGCACGCGCGTCCGGCCACGTGTCGGCGTCCAGGCCGTCGTTCGGGACGGCGAGGTTCGTGTAGCCCGGCGTGAGGCCGACCAGGCGCTCGTGCCACGCGGGGTCCACCCAGAGCATGCCCGTGCCGACCGGCCCGCACATCCACTTCTGGCCGGCGGCGGCATAGGCGAAGCAGCCGAGCGACGCGACGTCAAATCGCAGGGCACCGGTGCCCTGCGCCCCGTCGAGCAGGACGGGGACCTCACGGCCGACCTCGGCCAGGGCGGCCGGCGCCAGCGCACCCGTCGTCCAGTTCACGTGCGAGCACGCGACGAGCTTGGTCGTTCCCGGGTCGACGGCCTCGGCGATCCCGGCGAGCGGGGCCGTCCGGACGACCACGCCGAGGTGGCGCCGGGCGGCCGCGAGCGGACCGAGCAGGCCGGGGTGCTCGTCCGGCGCGGTCAGGACCTCGTCGCCGGGCTGCAGCCGTAGGGCCGCGATCATGGCTGCCAGGCCCTCGGAGGTGCAGGTGGTCACGGCGACGTCCGCCGCGGCCGCGCCCATCGGTGCGGCGTACGCGGCGCGCAGCCGGTCCACCGCCGTCACCGTCGCCAGGAAGTAGTCCAGGACGCGGCCCTCCTCGGCGGCCTGCAGGGCGACGTCCGCGGCGCCGCGGAGCGCCGCGCCCGGCAGCGGACCGCACGACCCGGCGTTCAGGTAGGCCGTCTGCTCGAAGACCGGGAACTGCTGGCGGAACGCGGCGGGGTCCATGGCGGCCAGCGTAGTGCCGCCCGCAGACCGGCGGGACTACCGGCCGCAGACGGGCCACTGGCCCGCGCCGGCCTGCGCGTAGAGCATCGCCGCGCGCCGGTCCTGCTCGGCTTCGGGCGCCGCGGCGGGGTCGCCCTGGCCGCCGACAGTGGCCCACGTGGCGTAGCTGAACTGGTACTTCCCGCGGTAGGTCCCGCCACCACCGATCGCGGCCGGGTCCCCGCCGGATTCGCACGCCGCGATCGCCGCGAGGTGGGCGGGGATCGGGACGTCGGGGGCGCCGCCGGTGCTGCGCCACTCGCGCACCTGCCGGCGCAGCCGCCGCTGCTTGGTCTTCAGGTGGGCGACCGAACGACGCTCGAGCTTCGCGCGGTAGCCGCGCGGGAGCTCGTCGCCGCGGACGCGCGCGGCGTTGCGCGCGGTCCGGAAGGTGCTGAGGACGGCGCGGTCGTGGCGGAGGGCACGGCGGTGCTCGGCGAGGTGCAGGTCGACGACGGCGGCGGTGCTGATGGGGGCGGCGAGCGCGGCAGGGGACAGCAGCGCCGGCGCCTGGCCCGCTTCGGCGGGTCCGGCGGCGGTGAGCGCGACGCCGGCAGGGGTGGCGACGGCGGCGGTAAGGCCGGCGAGCGCGACGACACGCCGCGCACGGGGAGCGAGGATGGTCATGTGAGGTCCTTCCTTGTGACCCCGGACGCCCGGGCGCACCCAGGAGGGCGCGGAGGGGAGTCGGGTGGGGCCGGTCGGGTGAGCCGGGACGGATCCGTCCGGAGTGCTCGCGGACCCGAACCCGTGCGGGCAGGACGCGGCACCCAGGCAGACGGCGCGCAGCAGGCGCGGACCGTCCCGGGGCCGGAGAAGCTAGCAGAGGTCGACGAACATCAGTTCGTATGTGTGACGCTCCTCACGCAAGAACGGCTGCAAACCGCGATGAGTGCCCGGCTGGTAAATCGCCGACGGCCGTCCTCAGACGCACTGTCGTAGCATCGGAGTCATGACGGTCACCCTTCCCGACGGCACCAAGCTCGACCTTCCCGCGGGCGCCACGGGGCTGGATGCGGCGGCCGCGATCGGGGAGGGCCTCGCGCGCGCCGCGCTCGCGGTGAAGTGGGACGGGGAGGTCCGCGACCTGAGCGCCCCGCTGCCCGACGGCGTCGCCCTGGAGATCATCACGCAGCGGTCCGGTCAGGACGCGCTGGACCTCGTCCGGCACGACACCGCGCACGTGTTGGCGGCGGCGATGCTCGAGCTCTACCCGGGGGTCAAGATCTCGATCGGGCCGTCGATCGACGATGGCTTCTACTACGACTTCGACTTCCCCGAGGGCGTGACGTTCACCGACGCCGACTTCCCGGCCGTCGAGAAGCAGATGAAACAGCACGTCAAGGCCGCAGAGGCCTTCACGCGCGAGGACGTCAGCACCGCCGCCGCACTGGAGCGCTTCAAGGCCGAGGACCAGCCCTACAAGGTCGAGCTGATCGAGGACCTGATCACCAACACCGGGGTCGAGACCGTCTCGCTCTACACGAACGGCCCGTTCACCGACCTCTGTCGCGGTCCGCACGCCCCGACGACGAAGCGCATCGGCGCCTTCAAGCTGCAGTCGGTGGCCGGCGCGTACTGGCGCGGGGACTCGAGCCGTCAGCAGCTCACCCGCGTCTACGGCACCGCGTTCTTCGACAAGAAGGAGCTTGCCGCCCACCTCGAGCTGCTCGAGGAGGCCAAGAAGCGCGACCACCGCAAGCTCGGCAAGGAGCTCGGGCTCTACCACTTCACCGAGGCCGCGCCCGGGTCGGCGTTCTGGACCCCGGCCGGCACGCGCGTCTTCAACCAGCTCGTCGCGCTCTCGCGCGAGATGGGGGATGTCCGCGGCTACACCGAGGTCAAGACGCCGCAGCTGTTCGACTCGAGCCTCTGGAAGACGTCGGGCCACTGGGACAAGTACCGCGACGACATGTTCCTGACCGAGACCGGCGACGAGCGCCAGATGGGCTTCAAGCCCATGAACTGCCCGGGCCACTTCGAGCTCTTCCGGCAGACCCGCTGGAGCTACCGCGACCTGCCCGTCCGCTTCAGCGAGCCGGGGTTGCTGCACCGCAACGAGCTCTCGGGCGCGCTGCACGGCCTGCTCCGAGTCCGCCAGTTCTGCCAGGACGACGCCCACCTGTTCGTCACCGAGGACCAGCTGCTGGACGAGATCACCGCGTGCATCGCCTTCGCGCGCGACACCTACGCGCTGTTCGGGTTCACCGACGAGGACATCAAGTACGAGCTCTCCACGCGGCCGGAGAACCGCCTGGGAACGGACGAGTTCTGGGACATGGCCGAGGGCGTCCTGGCCGAGGCCCTGACCGCGAACGGCATCGCGTACGAGATCGGCGAGGGCGGCGGCGCGTTCTACGCCCCGAAGATCGACTTCCACTTCACGGATTCGCTGAAGCGCTCCTGGCAGCTGGGCACCGTCCAGCTGGACTACCAGGCGCCGGAGCGGTTCGACCTCACGTACACGGGCGCGGACAACGCCGATCACCGGCCGGTGATCCTGCACCGCGCGCTGATGGGCTCCTACGAGCGGTTCATCGGGATCCTGCTCGAGCACACGGCGGGCGAGCTGCCGTTCTGGCTCACGCCCGTCCAGGCGATCGTCCTGCCGATCTCCGACCGCCACGCCGAGGCGGCCGACACTGCGGCGTCGACGCTTCGCGCCGCGGGCGTCCGCATCGAGGTCGACGTCCGCACCGAGTCGGTCGGCCGCAAGATCCGCGACGCCGAGCTGCGCAAGATCCCCTACATGCTGGTGGTGGGCGACCGCGAGGCCGAGGACGGCACCGTCAGCGTCCGCCGGCACCGCGAGGGGGACGAGGGATCCGAGGCGGTGGCGGCGCTCGCCGAGCGCCTCAGCGCGGACAGCGCGGACCGCCGCTACTGACCTGCGGCGTGAGCCGCACCTGAGCGGTTCCTCATACGCCTGTCCGCGCGTGGTTATACTTCTGCGGGTTGACTGCTAATAACCGCCGCGGCGCGCCGTCCACGCGCCCTCACAGCTAGTGCCGGTCCCTCGTAGGTTCGACCGGCGGATGCCGGAGCGCGATAACACGCGCATCAACGAACGCATTCGCGTCCCTGAGGTCCGTCTCATCGATGAGACGGGGACCCAGGTCGGCGTCATGCGCACCGACGAAGCCCTCCGGTACGCCCAGGGGAAGGACCTCGACCTCGTCGAGGTCGCCCCCGAGGCCAAGCCCCCGGTCTGCCGGGTCCTGGACTACTCCAAGTACAAGTACGAGCAGGCCCAGAAGGTCAAGGCCGCCAAGAAGCACCAGCAGCAGATCACGATCCGTGAGATCAAGTTCCGCCCGAAGATCGCGGAGCACGACTACGCGACCAAGAAGGGCCATGTGGAGCGCTTCCTGCGCCACAAGGACAAGGTCAAGATCACGATCATGTTCCGCGGGCGCGAGGTCACGCACCCCGAGCGCGGGGTGATGATCCTCGACCGCCTGGCGGAGGATCTCGCCGCGCTGTGCCAGATCGAGCAGCGTCCGATCCAGGACGGTCGCAACATGACCATGCTGCTCGGGCCGTCGAAGGCCGTGCTCGCCGGAACCCTGGAGGAGGAGGCCGCTGCGGCCGCCGCCGCTCAGGCGTCCCTGGAGGCTGCCGAGGCCGAGGACGCCGCGATCGCGGCAGCCGAGGCCGAAGAGCGTGGTGCGGCTGCGAAGGCTGCCGCCGCTGCTGCCGCGGACGACGAAGCGGCCGCTGCCGCACCCGCCGAGGAGGCAGAGGCCGAGGCACCTGCCGCCGAGGTCGAGGCCCCCGCCGCCGAGCACGAGACCCCGGCCGCCGAGGTCGCCGACGTTCCTGCCGAGGCAGAGGCCCCGGCCGCCAAGCCGGCCGCTGCCGCAGCACCGAAGGCGAAGGCCAAGACGACCAAGGCGAAGGAGCCGAAGGCCGCCAAGGCCGACAAGGCTGCCGCCGAGGACACCGCCGAGGCCTGACCTCGCCTGGTGCCGTTCGTCCGGTGCGGGGTGACCGCGCCGGACGGCCTGCGTCTGCCATACTTCCGCGTCCGCTATGCCGAAGATGAAGACCCACTCGGGCGCCAAGAAGCGCTTCAAGCTGACCGCCAAAGGCAAGGTCAAGGCGCGCCACGCCGGGATGTCGCACATCCTGGAGAAGAAGTCGCCCAAGCTCAAGCGCGCGAAGGGCAATGACCTTGTCCTCTGCGCCTCGGACGCCAAGACCGTCAAGAAGCTCCTGGGAGCGAAGACCAAGTGACCCGCGTCAAGCGCTCAGTCCACGCCAAGAAGAAGCGCCGCGCGA
Source organism: Paraconexibacter sp. AEG42_29 (assembly GCF_040581415.1). NCBI lineage: Bacteria > Bacillati > Actinomycetota > Thermoleophilia > Solirubrobacterales > Paraconexibacteraceae > Paraconexibacter > Paraconexibacter sp. AEG42_29. The sequence goes on from NZ_CP114014.1 coordinate 2,382,839, forward strand.
CCCTCGAGCGCGCCAAGGGCTTCCGCGGACAGGCGAACTCCAACTACAAGCGCGCCAAGGAAGCAGTGATGAAGGCGGACGCGTACGCGTACCGCGATCGTCGCAACCGCAAGCGCGACTTCCGGCGTCTGTGGATCACCCGCATCAACGCCGCCGCGCGGCTGAACGGGATGACCTACGCCACGTTCATGCACGGCCTCAAGCTGGCCGAGATCGAGCTCGACCGCAAGGTGCTCGCGGACATCGCCGTCCGTGACCCCGAGACGTTCTCGCGATTTGTCGACGCCGCCCGCGAGGCGTCGTCGGCCCCGGTTGCTGCGTAGTCAGCTCGACCACCACCGACAGACAGCTTTCACGGGCGTCGCTCCTGGCAACAGGACGGCGCCCTTTCTTTTGCCCTGACCCGCCCGCCCGTCCGTTCGACCACAGACCGCACCGACCGTGATCACCAGCCCCCAGAACGCGAAGCTCAAGGAGGTCCGCCGGCTCGCCCGGCCGAGCGGGCGCAGCGCGTCCTCGCGGTTCGTCGCCGAGGGCGAGGACCTCGTCGTGGCCGCCGAGGCCGCCGGCTGGACCCCGCTCGAGCAGTTCGTCACGCCGGACTCGGACCTGCCGGGCGTGCTGGTGGAGCCCGAGCTCCTGAACCGGGTCAGCGCACTCGGGTCGGGGTCCCGGGTCATCGCCGTCTACGAGCAGCGCTGGGCGCCGGCACCTGCCGGCCCGGTCTGCGTCGCGCTGTGGGGCGTGGGCGACCCCGGCAACGTCGGGACCGTCCTGCGCAGCGCGCTCGCCTTCGGGGCGCAGTCGGTCGCGCTGGGACCGGGCTGCGCGGACCCGTTCTCCCCGAAGGCCGTGCGGGCCTCGATGGGCGCGGTGTTCGCGGTGCCGCTCGCGCGGGTGAGCGCGATCGACGAGCTGCCCGCCCCGGCGATCGCGCTCGCGGCACGGACCGGCGACCCGATCCGCGGCCCTCAGGCAGGGACGCTGGTCATCGGGGCCGAGCGCGCCGGCCTGCCGGACGACGTCCTGGCGGCGTGCGCGCAGACCGCGCACATCCCGATCAGCGGGAGCGCCGAATCCTTGAACGCCGCGATGGCGGCGACCGTGGGGCTGTACGAGATGACGAGGAACACCTGACATGAGCCAGACGCTCGACCGGATCACCGAACTGGCCGACGACGCCACCGTCGCGATCGACGCCGCCACCACCACCGCCGCGCTCGAGGAGCTGCGCGTCGGCTTCCTGGGTCGCAAGGCCGAGCTGCCGAACCTGCTCCGCGGCGTCTCGCAGCTGCCGCCGGAGGAGCGAGGCGCCGTCGGCAAGGCGGCCAACCAGGCGCGCCAGCGCCTAGAGGCCCTGATCGAGGAGCGCGGCGCCGCCCTCGCCGGCGCCGAGCTCGACGCCCGGCTGATCGCGGATGCGGTCGACGTCACGCTGCCCGGGACGCCGCCCCAGCCGGTCGGCCGCCTGCACATCCTCACCGCCACCCGGCGGGAGATCGAGGACGTCTTCTGCGGCCTCGGCTTCACGGTGGTGACCGGTCCCGAGGTCGAGCTCGTCCACTACAACTTCGACGCGCTGAACCACGACGCGGCCCACCCGGCCCGGGGTCGCAGCGACACCTTCTACGTCCGCCGGCCGCAGTCGGTGCTGGACGCCGTCGGCCCCGACCCGTCGCAGGAGGTCGTGCTGCGCACTCACACCTCTCCGATGCAGCCCCGTGCGATGGCCGCGCAGGCGCCGCCGATCGCGATCATCGTCCCCGGGCGCGTCTACCGCCGCGACAGCGACGCGACGCACACGCCGCAGTTCCACCAGATCGAGGGCCTCGCGGTCGACCGCGACATCACGCTCGCCGACCTCAAGGGGACGCTGCTGGCGTTCGCCCGGGCGATCTTCGGCGACGAGCGCGACGTGCGCCTGCGCCCGCACTTCTTCCCGTTCACCGAGCCCTCCGTCGAGGTCGACGTCTCGTGCTTCCAGTGCGGCGGCACCGGCGCGCTCCCGCGGACCGGCGCCCGCTGCAACCTCTGCAAGGGCACGGGCTGGCTCGAGATCCTGGGCTCCGGCATGGTCGACCCGAACGTCCTGGGGATGGTCCCGACGGGCGAGTACGACCCGGAGGACTGGCAGGGCTTCGCGTTCGGCATGGGCGTCGAGCGGATCGCGATGCTCAAGCACGCCGTCCCCGACCTGCGGCTCTTCTACGACAACGACCTGCGCTTCCTGGCGCAGTTCGGCTGAAAGGGGCTCGCGAGATGAGACTCCCCCTGAACTGGCTCCACGACTTCACGACGCCCGACCTCGAGCCGCGCGCGCTCGCGACGCTGCTCGCGATGACCGGCACCGAGGTCGACCGCATCGACCACCACGGCGTCGACGCGCTCGAGTTCTTCGTCGTCGGCAAGGTCATCAGCGCCGAGCAACACCCGGACGCCGATCGCCTGCGGGTCTGCATGGTGGACGTCGGCACCGGGGGCGAGCCGTCCCAGATCGTCTGCGGTGCGCCGAACGTCGCGGCGGGGCAGACCGTCGCCGTGTCGCTGCCGGGCGCGATCATGACCGACGGCAGCAAGCTGAAGGCGAGCAAGCTGCGCGGGCAGCCGTCCAACGGGATGATCCTCGCCGACGCCGAGGTCGGCCTCGCGGAGGAGCGCGCCGGCGGCATCATGGTGCTCGACGACGCGCTCGCCGCCGGGACGCCGCTGGCCGACGTCCTGCCGATCAGCGACACGGTCCTCGAGCTCGAGGTCACGCCCAACCGCCCCGACTGCCTGGGCGTCTACGGGGTCGCGCGGGAGGTCCATGCGGCCGCGGGCTCCGACCTGGCCGCCGCGCCCTGGACGGACGACCCGCACCCGGCGGGCGACAGCATCCCCGGCATCACCATCACCGTTGAGGTCCCCGAGCTCAACCCGCGCTTCACCGCGCGGGCGTTCGAGAACGTGAAGATCGGGCCGTCGCCGGACTGGCTGCGGGTCCGCCTGCTCGCCGCCGGCCAGCGGCCCATCAACAACGTCGTCGACATCACGAACTACACGATGTGGCTGACCGGCCAGCCGCTGCACGCGTTCGACCTGGACCGCGTCGCGGGCGGGACGCTGAACGTCCGGGCCGCGCGGGACGGGGAGACGCTCACCACCCTGGACGACGCCGTGCGCACGCTGGATCCCGACGTCGTCGTCATCGAGGACGGCGAGGGCCCGACGTCGATGGCCGGCGTCATGGGCGGCCAGCGCTCCGAGGTGCACGAGGGCACGACCCGTGTCCTGATGGAGGTCGCCACCTGGGACGGCCCGAACATCAACCGCACGATGGCGAAGTTCAACCTGCGATCCGAGGCCGGCGCGCGCTACGAGAAGGGGCTTGCCCCAGAGCAGACGCTCGAGGCCCAGGCGATCGCCTCCCGGCTGATGATCGACGTGGTCGGCGCCACCCCTGTCGGCGGGACGATCGACGTCGGCGGCCCCGGTCCGGAGCTGCAGACGATCCGGCTGCGGGACGCCCGCGTCGTGTCGCTGCTCGGCGCCCCGGTCGAGCGGACCACGAGCGCCCGGATCCTGACCGCGCTCGGCTTCGGCGTGAGCGAGGCCGCCGACGGCCTCGACGTCACCGTCCCCGCTTTTCGTCGCCGCGACGTCACCCGCGAGGCCGACCTCATCGAGGAGGTCGCTCGGCTGAACGGGTTCGACACGCTGCCGTCGACCGTGCCGGAGAACCGCACCGGCCTGCCCGGCCGCCTGACGGCGGCACAGCGGCTGCAGCGGCGTGCCGAGGACGTCCTCGTCGGCCGCGGGCTGCACGAGGTCGTCGGCTGGTCGTTCACCGAGCCCGCGCTGCTGGACAGGCTGCGCGTGCCGGCCGACCATCGCCTGAGGCAGGTCGTCGAGCTCGAGAACCCGATGAGCGCGGCCCAGTCCATCCTGCGCCCGACGATCGTCGGCTCGCTCCTGGACGTCGCGTCGCACAACGCAGCGCGGGGGATGGGGGACGTCGCGATCTTCGAGTCGGGGACCGTCTACCTGAAGGACGCCGATCCGGCGCAGCCGCTCGCGGACGAGCACCACGCGCTGGCGGCGCTGGTGACCGGGCCGACGACGCTCACCTCGTGGCGGGGCGGCGCGTCGCAGGGCGCGGACGTCTTCGTCGCCAAGGGCCTGCTGGAGGCGGTGGCCGCGGCTCTGCGCGTGACGCTCACGTTCGCCCCATCCGCCGACTGGCCGTTCCTGCACCCCGGGCGGACCGCGGAGGTCCTGCTCGACGGGACGCGCGTCGGCTTCGCCGGCGAGGTCCACCCGGCGGTCGCCGCGCAGTGGGACCTGGAGGCGCGGCCGGTGGGGATCTTCGCGGTCAACCTGCAGAAGCTCATCGCCGCGGCGCCGGACACGATCGCCTACCAGGACCTCACCAGCTACCCGGCCGTCCGCCAGGACCTGGCGGTCGTCGTCCCCGACACTGTGCCCGCCGCCGATGTCGTCGCGCTGGTCGGGCAGGTCGCCGACGAGGTGCGGATCTTCGACGTCTACACCGGCGAGCAGGTCGGCGCCGGCAAGACCTCGATCGCGCTGCGCGTGTCGTTCCGCGCGAAGGACCGCACCCTGGGCGAGGAGGACATCACGCGCCTGCGGAGCAAGCTCGTAAAGCGTCTGGACAAGGAGCTGGGCGGTGAGCTCCGTGGCTGAGCCCAAGACCTCGCGGGTCCTCGTCGCCGGCGCCTCCGGGTACGCCGGCGCGCTGGCGGCCGTCCTGATCGACAAGCACCCGCACCTCGAGCTGAGCGGCGTCACCTCGCGGTCGTACACCGGCCAGCGGCTGGACGAGCTCTTCCCGCACCATCGCGTCGCGATGGAGCTCGAGGAGCTGGACCTGGACCGCCACACCGACGGCGTCGACGCGGCGATCGTCGCCTACCCCCACGGCGCGGCGGCGCAGACCGTCGCGGCGCTGCGGGAGCGGGGACTGAAAGTCATCGACCTCAGCGCCGACTTCCGGCTGCGCGACCAGGCGGTGTACGAGGAGTGGTACGTCCCGCACACCGCGCCCGAGCTGCTGGACGGCGCCGTCTACGGACTGCCCGAGCGGTACCGGGACGAGCTGCGCGGGGCGGACCTCGTCGCGAACCCGGGCTGCTTCCCGACCGCCGCGATCCTCGCGCTGGCGCCCCTGGCCGGGCACCTGAGCGACGCTGTCATCGACGCCAAGACGGGCGTCTCCGGCGCCGGTCGCGCGGCCACCGACAAGACCCACTTCGTGTCCGTCACCGAGAACGTCACGCCCTACGGGGTCGGGCGACACCGGCACATGCCGGAGATCGACCAGGAGCTCGCCGCCGCCGGCGCGACCGGGTTCGTGTCCGCGTTCACCCCGCACCTGCTGCCGCTGGACCAGGGCGAGCTGCTGTCCTGCTACGCGACGCTGCGCGAGCCGGTCGACGTCCACGGCCTGTTCGAGGCGGCCTACGCGGACGAGCCGTTCGTCGAGCTCGTCGACCGCGCCCCCGGTGTGCGCGATGTGCGCGGGACGAACCTCTGCCGGCTGTTCGTGCACGTCGACGCGCGCACGCAGAAGGTCTTCGTCTTCGCCGCGATCGACAACCTCTGGAAGGGCACGTCGTCGCAGGCGATCCAGAACCTGAACCTGATGCTGGGCTACGAGGAGACGACGGGCATCCTATGAGCGACGCGGAGCCGTTCTTCACCAGCCGCTGGGTCGACGTCCCCGAGTGGGTGACCGAGGAGCCGCCGGGCGCGCTGCCGGCCGGGTTCCGCGCGGCCGGGGTCGCGTGCGGGCTGAAGGAGAGCGGCAAGCTCGACCTCGGGCTGATGGTCGCCGACGGGGACGCGCTCACCAGCGCGATCCGGTTCACGTCGTCGGCGGTCGTCGCCGCGCCGGTCGTCGTCACGCGCGACCGCGCGAAGGCGGACGCGATCCGCGTGGTGGCCGTCAACTCCGGCAACGCCAACGCGGCGACCGGGGGACGGGGGATGGACGAGGCCGCGCGCATGCAGGGCGCGGCCGCCATGACCACCGGGTCGCGGGAGGATGCGGTCGCGGTCTGCTCGACCGGGGTCATCGGCGTGCAGCTCGACGGCAGCAAGGTCGTGCGCGGGATGCTCGAGGCCGGCAAGGCGCTGAGCCCCGGCGGCGAGGAGTCGTTCGCCCGCGCGATCATGACCACCGACGCGTTCGACAAGCGCGCATCGCTCGTGGTGCAGCTGAGCGGCGGGCCGGTCCGGGTCACCGCACAGGCCAAGGGCGCGGGCATGATCCAGCCGCGGTTCGCGACGATGCTCTGCTTCGTCCAGACCGACGCCCTGCTCGAGGCCGCGACCGCCGACCTGCTCCTGGGCGTGTGCGTGAAACGCTCGTTCGACCGCATCAGTGTCGACGGGCAGCTGTCCACCAACGACACTGTGGTCCTGCAGGCCTCGGGCGCGTCCGGGGTCGCGATCGATCCCGAGAGCGACGACGAGCTGCGCTTCGGCCAGGCGCTCGACGCGTTGCTGCGACAGCTGGGGCTGCACATCGTCCGGGACGGCGAGGGCTCCAAGCGGGTCGGCCGCGTGACGGTCCGCGGCGGCAACCACGGCGGCGGCGAGGTCGTCGCCCGCGCCGTCGCCAACTCGCCGCTCGTCAAGGCTGCGCTGCACGGCGGCGACCCCAACTGGGGCCGCATCGCCCAGGCCATCGGCGGCGCGCTCTACGGCAGTGGGTCGATCGCGTTCGACATCGCGATCGAGGGCGTGCAGGTCGCGGTGGCCGGCGCGGTGATGCCGCACGACGAGGCGGCCCTGGCGCGGCTGGTCGACCGCGACGAGGTCGAGTACGTCATCGGCCTGCCCGGCGACGGCCACGAGACGGAGGTCTTCTTCTCCGACCTCTCCCATGAATACGTGACGATCAACGCGGACTACACAACATGAAGACCCCAGGCATTAGGCCATCGCGCGACGTCGGCACCCTCCTCGAGGCGCTGCCCTACATCCGCGAGTTCCACGGCCGCACGATCGTCGTGAAGTACGGCGGCGCGGCGATGACCGACCCGGCGCTCCGCGAGGAGTTCGCCCGCGACGTCGTGCTGCTCAAGTACGTCGGGCTCAACGTGATCGTGGTCCACGGCGGCGGACCGGACATCACCAAGTACATGCGCCGGCTGGACATGGACGTCGAGTTCGTCGACGGCCTCCGCGTCAGCGACGCGGACACCGTCGAGATCGCGAAGATGGTCCTGATCGGCAAGGTCAACAAGGACATCGTGCTGCGCATCAACCGCCATGGGCAGGCGGCGGTCGGGCTGAGCGGGGACGACGGCAACCTCTTCCGCGCGGCCAAGCAGCTCTCCTCGGGCGGGGCGGACATCGGCTTCGTCGGGCGCATCGAGAAGGTCGACGTCGACGTGCTGAACCACATCGCGCAGGACTACATCCCGGTCGTCGCCTCGATCGCCGCCGACGCGGACGGCGCCTCCTACAACGTGAACGCCGACGAGGCCGCGACGGCCGTCGCGCGGGCGATGGGCGCGTACAAGGTGATGTTCCTCACCGACGTCGAGGGCTGGATGCGCGACCCTGCGGACCCGGCCTCCGTGATCTCCGAAGCGCACGCCGACGAGGTCGAGGCGGCGCTCGACGGCATCAGCGGCGGCATGCGCCCGAAGCTGCAGGCGTGCATCGACGCCATCCACGGCGGGGTGTCGTTCGCGCACATCGTCGACGGGCGCGTCCCGCACTCGCTGCTCCTGGAGCTCTTCACGGACGCGGGCATCGGCACCAAGATCCGGGCCGCGAGGTAGACGGCATGGCCATCTCCGACGACTTCCTCACCCGCAACTACGCGCGCCAGCCGGTCGAGTTTGTCCGCGGCGACGGTGCGACGCTGTGGGACGCCGACGGCCACGAGTACCTGGACCTGCAGACCGGGCTCGCGGTCAACTCCGTCGGGCACTGCCACCCGGCGGTGGTGGCTGCGATCCGGGAGCAGGCGACGCAGCTGATCCACGTCGGCAACCTCTTCTACACCGATCCCATGGTGCGGCTGGCGGAGCGGCTGGCGTCCGTGTCGGGGCTCGGTGAGGGGACCCGCGTGTTCTTCACCAACAGCGGGACCGAGGCCATCGAGGCCGCGCTCAAGTGCGCGCGCAAGCGCCGTCGCGCGGGCAAGATCATCTCGGTCCACCGCGGCTTCCACGGCCGGACCTACGGCGCCCTGAGCGCCACCCCGCAGGAGTCCAAGCAGGCGCCGTTCGCGCCGCTCGTCCCGGGGTTCGAGGCCGTGGAGCCGACGGTCGACGCGATCACGGCTGCGGTCGACTCAGACACCGCGGCGCTCGTCCTGGAGCCCGTCCAGGGGGAGAGCGGCGTCTACGTCCTGGACGCCGACGTCCTGCGCGCGGCCCGCGCCGCCTGCGACGCCCACGGCGCCGCGCTGATCTTCGACGAGATCCAGTGCGGACTCGGCCGGACCGGCGACCTGTGGGCCTGGCAGGACAGCGGCGTCGTCCCGGACGCGGTCACGGTCGCCAAAGCGCTCTCCGGCGGGCTCCCCATCGGGGCGCTGATCGCCGGGCCGGCGATGGCCGACGTCTTCGAGCCCGGTGACCACGGCTCGACCTTCGCCGGTGGGCCGGTGCAGTGCGCGGCGGGCCTGGCGGTGCTGGACGTCGTCACGGACACCGGACTGCTGGCGCGCGTCCGCACGGCCGGCGAGCGGATGACGGCCCGCCTGGCCGACATCCCTGCCGTCCGCGAGGTCCGCGGCCGGGGGTTCATGCAGGCGATCGAGCTCGACGGCGTCGACGCGATGGCCCTGGTCGGCCGGGGGCTGCAGGAGCAGCGCCTGGTCCTCAACGCGACGTCGCCGTCGACCCTGCGCCTGCTCCCGCCGCTGGTGATCACGGACGCGCAGCTGGACGACGCCCTCACGCGTCTGGAGACCCTGCTGAGCTGACGACGCGCATCGTCGGGGTCGCTCGATGTGCCACGACGTGCGCCGGCGGCGTGTGGTGGCACATCGAACTCCGGGGTGGGGCACACGGGCGGCCGCAGCCTGCTCAGCGGCCCCGGTCGCAGGCCTCCACGTTGTCCGGCAGGACGATGCGGGCCACCGGGTCGCAGTCGTCGATGACCTGGCCGTCCGGCTCGTCGAGGGCCCCGTCGAAGAGGTCGCCCGCGTTCGCGCCGGACGGGCCGCCGTAGCGCCGGATGAACGCGCGACCCCGGCTGATCGCGGGCGCCGCCGCCTCGAACGACGCGCCGGCGGCGAGCAGCTCGTCGGCCTGCTTCGGCTCGGCAGCGGCGCTCCAGCCGGCGTCACGCCACGCGGTGACCGTCGCACAGGGGTCCGGGAACTCCGAGAAGGCGCCGGTCAGCGTCGGGGTCGCGCGCCGCACAGCGCGCACGGCGCTCGCCAGCACCGGGACGCGCATGACGGCCCGGGACGCCGCCATCCGCGTGATCCAGCGGACGACCAGCGGCCCGTCGACCGACCAGCGCGCCCCGGCCACCGAGCTGAAGTAGATCTCGCCGAGGACCCTGATGCGGGCCTTCGGCGCGCTCTGCCACACGTCAAGACACGTGCCGGCGGCAGCCCGCCGTGCCCGTGCCGCAGCGCGGGCCCGTGGATCGGCCGCGCTGCGCTCACGCGCGAAGCCGAACGTGATCCGGGTCGCGGCCTGCGCCGCGGCCCGTCGCTCGGGCACCGTCGAAGCCGCCGCGCCGGACGGCATCACCCCGCCGGCGACGCAGGCGATCAGGGCAAAGAGCAGCGTGGGGCGCATCGGTCGATCATCCCGGCCGCCTGCGCCCGCCGCCAGCCCGGAACGAGCCGGGGCGGCCAGATGGCCGCCCCGGGGTACTGCGTCGAACTCGATCGTGCGGGGTGCCGTACCCCGCGACCGGATCAGGCCTTCTTGCGCCCGATCAGACGGCCCTTGGCGGTGACGACCTGGCGGTTGCCCTGGGCGTCGGTCACCTGCACCGTGTAGTTGACCGCGACGCTCTTGAGGCGCGCCATCAGGTCGAACTTGTCCGGGGACAGGTACGCGAAGGCGAAGCCCTTGCGGCCCTGGACGATCTGGTACTCGAACGTCGCGATCGTCACGCGGCGCTTCGGCCGTGCGGGCGGACGCGTCGCCGGGTTGATCTTGTTGACCGTCTGGATCTTCACGGTGCCGGCGCACGCGCGGCCGGTCTTCGCGCTGCAGAAGATCGGCAGCCGGACCTGGCCCTTGAGGCGGCCGGTCGTCACCAGCGTGACGTTGCCCGGGGTGATCTTGAGCAGACTCTTGTTCGAGCCGTTCTGGATGATCGTCGTCTTGCCGGTCGACGATCCGCTGACGCCGGCCGATCCCTTGGGACCGGTCGCGCCCGTGGCACCGGCGGGGCCGGACGGGCCGGCGGGCCCGGCGGGGCCTGCCGCACCGGCGGGACCCGGGGTCCCGGCCGGGCCGGTCGCACCGGCGGGGCCGGTCGCACCGGCGACGCCGGTCGCACCCGTGGCGCCGGTGGCGCCCGTCGCGCCGGTGGCACCCGTCGGGCCGGTGGCGCCCGCGGCGCCGGTCGCGCCCGTGGCGCCGGTCGTGGTCAGCGTCGTGAACGCGGCATCCGCGGCCGGCACGTCGACGTCGTCCGGACGCGTGACCACGAGGCGGTAGTGGTAGGTCGTCAGCGGAGCGAGGCCGCCGATCGGCTCACCGGCGACTGCGCCGCTCGTGGTGGCCGTGCGCTCCGGGGTGACCGCACCGTAGGCCGTCGTCGGGCCGTACTCGAAGTGGTAGCGCGTCGCCGGCCCACCCGTCGTGACCGAGCCGTTCAGCGTCGCGCCGGACCCCGACACGTTGGTGGCCGCAGCGGTCGTTCCAGTCGGATCCACGCTGCCGTCGTCGACGGACAGCTTGACGTTGTCGAGCTGGACGACGTTGTCGCCGAGCGCGACCTCAAGCACCGGCGAGAACGCTGTGTTGAAACGGAGGTGGTAGACGTGACCTGCGATCAGCGTGCCGGCCGGGACGGTCGCCTGCCGCGCGACGAAGCCCGGGGTTGCGGTCACCGCATCGGTGGCGACGACGCGGGTCGTGCTCGCGGTCTCGTCTACGAGCGTCACCGTTGTCGTGACCGACGGCGGCACGAGCGAGAGCGGCTGTGTCGTGGAGAAGCGGCGGTCATAGTCGAGCGTCGCGACGCCGATCGGCGACTTGTAGCCGGCCACCGTGAACGACGGCGAGCGGTCAGCGACCGCGCCGGTGGTCAGCACCTGGCCGAGCAAGCCGGCGGCCGGCGAGAACTTCTGGAAGAGCGAGCCTGCCGGCTTGCCGTTGACGTCGTCGTGGCCGCTGGACACGCCGCACAGCAGGTCGGGGATCAGCCCGAGGAGCGTCTGGCACGACTTCCCGGCGTCGGTCCAGCCGTCGGTTCCGTCGGTGAAGGTGCTGCCCTTCGCCGTCGGGTAAGTGGTTGCTGCGGACGCCGTCGGTACGACGACGGCCATGGTTGCGAGCCCAAACGCGAGTCCACGCGCGGCCCGGTGTCCCGGAAGATGCATAGCTTCTTTGCCCCCCTGATTGCTGTGCCGTCCCCTGCCTGGGGCCGACCTTCCCCTACGGAAGTGGGCGCAATGCTACTCCCTCGTTGTAATAGCGCGCTAGGTGCAAGGTGGTTTGCCTGCGCACTCGCGTACCCTTCGCCGCCACATGACAGAAGGCACCCCCAGCGCCCCGAACACCCGCACCGCGAGCTACCTCGCCGAACCCGACGAGGTCAGCCGGGTCCTGCTGCTCTACTCGGGCGGCCTCGACACGAGCGTGATGCTCAAGTGGATCCAGGACGAGTACGACGCTGAGGTCGTCGCCCTCACCATCAACCTGGGGCAGCCGGGGGAGGACTACGACGTCGTCAAGGGCAAGGCCCTGCAGCTCGGCGCGGTCGCCGCCGAGGTCGTCGACGCGCGCGACGTCTTCGCCGAGGAGTTCATCCTCCCGGCCATCAAGGCCAACGCGATCTACGGCCTCGCCTACCCGCTGTTCACCGCGCTCGGCCGCCCGCTGATCGCCAAGCTCGCGGTCGACTACGCCCGCAAGCACGGCTGCGACACGGTCGCGCACGGCTGCACCGGCAAGGGCAACGACCAGGTCCGCATCGAGGCGACGGTCGCGACGCTCGCGCCCGAGCTGAAGGTCATCGCGCCGGTCCGTGGCTGGATGATGGGCCGCGAGGAGGAGATCGCGTACGCCCGCGAGCACGGCATCCCGATCAAGGGCGGCGCCGAGACGACCCCGTACTCGATCGACGACAACCTCTGGGGCCGCTCGTCCGAGGGCAAGTGGATCGAGCACCTCGACCACGCGCCGGACGACGACGTCTTCCAGCTCGTCACCCGGCCGGAGCTCGCGCCCGACGAGGCCGAAGTCGTGACGATCGGGTTCAACCAGGGACGGCCGGTCTCGCTGAACGGCGAGCAGCTCGGCCTGGTGGAGCTGATCACCCGCTGCCAGGACCTCGGGATCAAGCACGGCGTCGGCATCGTCGACCACATCGAGGATCGGATCGTCGGCCTGAAGGTGCGCGACATCTACGAGGTGCCGGCCGCGACCCTGCTGCTGCAGGCCCACGCCGAGCTCGAGCGGCTCGTGTGCACGATCCACCAGAACCAGTTCAAGGGCGAGCTCGACCGCAAGTGGGCCTACCTCGTGTACGCCGGGCTGTGGTGGGAGCCGCTGCGCACCGACCTCGACGCCTACATGGAGGAGGTCTCCAAGCAGGTCACCGGCGAGATCGGGCTGAAGCTCTACAAGGGGCACTGCCGGGTCGTGACGCGCGCGTCCCCGAACGCCGTGTACGACGCGCAGCTCGCGACGTTCGAGACCTCCGGCGGCCTGTTCAGCCAGCAGGCGTCGCCAGGGTTCATCGAGTTGTGGTCGCTGCAGTCGCGCTTGGCACATCGCTTGCGAACCAGGTCCGAAGGCGCCGGATAGCACGCAAAAACCCGCAATTTGCGGGAAAATGCAACGCAAAATGCGTGCAAAATGTGTCAGGGAAGCTACCGTTCGCGCGCAAGTGGACCCAGTCATTGAGCACGGCGATTCGGATGGACCCGACGCGGGGCGAGTAGTCGACCCCGCCGTGATGGCCCAGCTGCGCGCGCGACGAGCCGAGCTGAGCGGCGACGCGCTGCGTGACTACGCCGGCGAGGTCGAGGCGGAGCTGACCCGGGCACGGGCCGAGCTGGACGCCGCGCGCGACCAGCGTGCCGACCTGGCGGGCCAGCTCAAGCAGGCGGAGCGAGAGCTACGGGCGTCGCGGCAGAACGAACACGCCGAGACCGCTCGTCGCACCGAGCTGGAGGAGGACACGGCCGCCACCCGCCGCGAGGCCGAGGAGGAGGTCGTCGAGCTGCGCCGCGTCCTGGCGGCGCGGGAGCACCGCGTCGCGGAGCTCGAGGAGGAGCTCAGCCGGCTGCTCAGCTCCGGCGTCCACGAGCGGCTCCACGAGAACCAGCAGAATGTCGCCCGGCTGGAGCGCGCACTGGCCTCCGAGCGGTCCACGCGGGAGAGCGCGCTCCGCGACCTGACCGTCGAGCGCGAGCAGTCCCAGGCCGAGGTCACGCTGCTCCAGCACGAGCTCGACCGCCGCGGTCACGTGCACGACGCCGTCTCGCGCCAGCTCGTGGAGCTCCGGACCGAGCTTGACGTCACCCGCGCGCAGCTGTCGGTCGACGCCGGCCGCACCGCGGTCGCCGAAGCGGTCCTTGCCGACCTCGGGAACACCGCCGCCCAGCTGCGGTCCCAGCTCACCGACCTGGAGACCGAGCGCGCCGAGCTGCTGCAGCAGCTGGCCACCGCCCGGGCCGAGGTCGCGCAGCGCGACCAGCTGCTCCAGGCCGGTCACGCCGCCCTGCTGGCCGCCGAGGCCGCGCAGGAGCAGCTGCGGACGGAGCTGCGTGAGGCCGGTGCCGCCCTGCGGACCGCCGCGTCCGACGCGGCCGAGCGCCACGTCCGCCTGCAGGCCGTCGAGCAGGCGATGGGCGCCGCCGAAGCGCGCGCCCGGGACCTGACCAGGCGGCTCGAGACCGAGCGCCTGCAGCGGGTGCAGGCCGAGAGCGCGCTCAACGCCACGGTGGTCGAGGAGCGCGACGCGTTCCAGCGGGCCATCGACGCACAGCGCGCCGAGTTCGACGCGGCGATCGCGAGCGAGCGCCAGGCGTTCGAGACGCAGATGGCGGGTGTCCGCGACGGCGTCGCGAAGCTCCGCGACCGCCTGACCACGACCCAGGCCGAGCTGGCCGCCGAGCTCGAGGCCGAGCGCGCCGCCCGGTCTGCCGCGGAGCAGCAGGCTGCCGCCGAGCGCGCAGCACGCGACGCCGCCGACGAGCAGGCCGAGACCGAGCGCGTCGCCCGGGCCACCGCCGAGCAGCAGGTCCAGAACGAGTACGCGGCGCGGGTGCGGGCCGAGCAGGCCCTGGCCGAGCGCGCGAGCATTGAGCACGAGATCCTCCAGGGCGTGGCCGAGCTGCGCAGCGAGCTGGTCCGCGTGCGTGCCGAGAGCGAGAAGAGCGTCGCCCGCGAAGCGCACCTCGAGGGCCTCGTCGGCGAGCTCGTCACGACCACCGATGCGCTCAACGCGGAGTTCGAGCGTGAGCTCGCGGCGCTCGAGGCCGAGCAGGAGCAGGAGCTCGCCGGCCAGCGCGCGCAGTTCTCCACCCAGCTCAGCGAGCTCGAGAACCGCGTCGTCGACCTGCGCGAGCAGATGGGCGCCGCCACCGTGGACATGGTCCGCAAGCTCGAGGACGAGCGCACCGCGCGCCGCCGTGCCGAAGCGCTCCTGACGCAGGAGCGCGAGCGTGCGGACCTCGCCCTCGAAGCCGCCGAAACCGACGCCGACGAGGACGACGTCGTCGCCCAGCTGCGGTCGGAGATCAAGCGCAGCGAGCGGCAGAACACCCTCGCCGAGGAGCGCATCGTCGAGCTCGAAGACGAGCTCGAGCAGGCACGGATCGGACCGCCGGCCACGGCGACCGACAAGCCTGCCCCGCCGGCCGACCCCGCCGGATCGGTGGCCGCCGTCGCCGCCGAGGCCGACTCGGTGATCATCGACCTCGCCCGTGCCGCGGCCCGCCTGCGCGGGCGCAAGGCGGACGACGGCGCCCCCGCCGTGGAGCGGCCCGACACCGGGTCCGGCACGCCTGCCGCGCCGGCCGCTCCCCGCGCGACCGAGTCCCACGGGGCCGAGCCCGGGGCTGCGGAGTCGGACGTGGACCTCGCGAAGGCCCCGGCCGCCGGGGACGCCGCAGCAGCGACCCAGGTGCCCGACGCGGTCGTCGACGAGGACACCGCCAGCCCCGCCGCCGCGGACGCGGAGAGCTCGGTGCCGGCCGGCACCCCGCCCGCCCGTCTGCTCGAGGCCTCGCGCCGTGCCTCCCGTCGCCTCGACGATCCGGAGCCCGAGCCGGCCGAGTCGATCCTCTACACACGACCGTCTGCCGTCGCCGACGCGGACACCGCCGGCGAGCCGGACGCCGATGACGTCGAGCAGGTCGAGGACTTCGAGCTCGGCGCACGCCTGGGCCGCTTCGAGCGGCCGGACCCGCACCCGTGGCTCGCGCCCGCCATCGGGCTGCTCGCCCGCCGTGACCCGCGCGTCGCCGCGTCGGTCATCGAGGCGATGATCCCCTTGCAGGCCGCCCGCCTGCAGGAGGACCTCGCCTACGACATGGCGATCGCCGGCCACCCCGAGCTGCGCGTCGAGCTGCGCCGCGACGGGACGGCGGTCATCGCGCCGCGCGACGCGGACGACGCCGCCGACTCCGCCTCGTTCCGCATCGTGGGATCGCCGGTGGCGCTGTCGGTCTACGTCGGCGGCGGTGCCGCGCGACGCGGGACGCCGGGCGTCGCCATCACCGGCCGCAAGCGCCGCGCCAAGGCGCTGACCCGGGTGATGCGCGAGCCGGTCGTCATGCCCGAACTCGCGCTGCTCGCCGGGCGCCTGCCGTCCCTGACGCTGCTGACCTTGCTGGTCGCGACGATCGATCCCGCCGAGACCCGCGGGGACCACTTCACGCTCGCGTTCGCCGAGGGCGACAACGCGCCTGCGGTCCACGTGGTCGTCGCCAGTGGCCTGCCCGTGGTCGCCCGGTCCGGCGCGCCGGTCCACATCGCCGCGACCGTCCGGACGCCCGTCGGCGGGCTGGCGTCGTTCCTCGGCGGGCAGGGAGCGGCACGCGTCAACGGCGACATCAACGCCGTCGGGCGCTTCCTGGCGTGGGCGGACGGCGCGCAGGGTCTGGACGGCTGAAACCGACGTCCGCTCGTTGCGGGGACGACGGGCAGCGGGACGGCCGGACCATCCGCCGCGGGGCGTAACCTCGTAGGCCGTGAGCACCCCGCCCGTCGCCCATCTCCACGTCCACTCCGAGTACTCGCTGCTGGACGGCGCGTGCAAGATCAGCAAGCTGGCGCAGCAGGCCGCGTCGTTCGGCCAGCCGGCCCTGGGGCTCACCGACCACGGGGTGATGAACGGCGCGATCGAGCACTACAAGGCGTGCAAGGACGCGGGCATCAAGCCGATCATCGGCTGCGAGGTCTACTACGTCGACGACCACGCCGACCGCCCCGAGCCGGGGTCGGGCCGCCGGATCGAACGCAACCACCTGACGCTGCTGGCGCAGAACGACCAGGGCTACCGCAACCTGGTGAAGCTCTCGTCGCTGGGCTTCCTGGAGGGCCTCGTCAGCGGCAAGCCGGGCGTCGACATGGGGCAGCTGGAGCGGTACGGCAGCGGCATCATCGCACTGACGGGCTGCCTCGCCGGCCGGTTGTGCCAGCGGCTCGTGAACGACCGCGACCAGGAGGCGCGCGAGTACGCCGACCAGCTCGTGAACGCGTTCGGCAGCGAGAACGTCTACTTCGAGCTGCAGAAGAACGGGATCGCCGACCAGGAGAAGGCGAACCCCGGCATCGAGCGGATCGCCCGCGAGATGGGCGCCCAGATCGTCGGCACCGGCGACGTGCACTACCTGCGCAAGGAGGACTACCACCACCACACGGCGCTGCTGTGCGTGCAGACGAAGTCGACGCTGGCGATGCCGAAGATGACGTTCGACACGAACGAGTTCTTCCTGAAGAACAACGACGAGATGGCGAAGGACTTCGCGCAGTACCCGGGCGCCCTGGCGGCCACGGTGGAGATCGCGGAGCGGTGCAACATCGAGATCCCGCTCGGCGGCCAGCTGATCCCGCGGTTCCTGCCCGAGGGCGAGGACGAGCGCGAGTACCTCCGCGAGCGCGTGATGGAGGGCATGCACCGGCGGTACGGGATGCCGCTGCCGGCGGCGGCGATCGAGCGGATGGAGATGGAGCTCGGCGTCATCGACCGCATGGGCTTCAACGCGTACTTCCTGATCGTGTGGGACTTCGTGAAGTGGGCGAAGGACAACGGCGTCGCGGTCGGCCCCGGTCGTGGCTCGGCGGCCGGCTCGCTCGTGTCGTACACGCTGAACATCACCGACCTCGATCCGATCAAGCACGACCTGCTGTTCGAGCGGTTCCTGAACCCCGAGCGCGTGTCGATGCCCGATATCGACATCGACTTCTCGGTCCGCGGTCGCGAGCGCGTGATGCAGTACGTGGTCGAGAAGTACGGCCGCGAGTCGGTCGCCCAGATCATCACCTTCGGCAAGATGCTGCCGCGCGCCGCCACCAAGGACGCGGCCCGGGTGCTGGGCCACGACTACGGCGTCGGCGACCGCCTGGCGAAGCTGATCCCCGACCCCGAGCAGGGCCGGTCGCCCACGTTCGAGTCGTGCCTCGCCGACGGCATGGACCTCAAGGTCGCGTACGACAGCGACCCGACCGCCAAGCAGGTGATCGACGTCGCTCGCGGCCTGGAAGGCATCGTCCGCTCCAACTCGATCCACGCTGCGGCCGTCGTCATCGCCGGCATGCCGCTGACGGACGTGGTCCCGCTGCAGCTGGCGGACGCCCGCACCACGGACGAGAAGGGCAACAAGGTCTACAAGCAGGTCACGCAGTTCTCGATGAAGCCCGTCGAGGACCTCGGCCTGCTCAAGATGGACTTCCTGGGGCTGCGGAACCTCGACGTGATCGAGGACGCGCTGGACATCCTCGAGCGCTCCACGGGGGTCCGCCCCTCGATGGAGGACCTGCCGATGGACGACGTCAAGACGTACGAGATGCTCGCGCGCGGCGACTCGGTCGGCGTCTTCCAGTTCGAGTCCGAGGGCATGCAGAACGCCCTGCAGAAGGTCAAGCCGACGGAGTTCGACGATCTCGTCGCGCTCGTGTCGCTCTACCGCCCGGGCGCGATGGACCAGATCCCGACATACGCGCGCGGGAAGCGCGACCCGGAGTCCGTCGCCTCCCGCGACGAGCGCCTGGACCCGATCATCGGCCCGACGTACGGCGTGATCCTGTACCAGGAGCAGGCCATGCAGATCTCGAAGGCGCTAGGCGGGTTCTCGGGCGCCAAGGCCGACGACCTGCGGAAGGCCATCGGCAAGAAGAACCGCAAGGCGATGGCCGAGCTCGAGCCGGCGTTCCGGGAGGGCTGCCTGAAGAACGGCGTGGCGCCGAACACGATCGACTGGCTGTGGGAGACGAACGAGAAGTCGGCCGACTACTCGTTCAACAAGTCACACGCCGCGTGCTACGCGCTGATCTCCTACCGGACGGCGTGGCTGAAGGCCAACCACCCGGCCGAGTACATGGCCGCGCTGATCTCCTCGGTGATGGACACCAAGGACAAGGTCCCGTTCTTCGCCGCGCGCTGCGACGAGATGGGGATCGAGGTCCTGCCGCCGGACGTCAACCTGTCCGACCACGAGTTCGTGGTGGTCGACGGGAACATCCGCTTCGGCCTGCACGCGGTGAAGGGCGTGGGGGGTGCGGCCGTCGACGCGATCAAGGCCGCGCGCGAGGACGGCGGTCCCTACACGTCGCTGTGGGAGTTCTGCGAGCGGGTCGATCCGCGCGCGGTGAACAAGAAGGCGATCGAGTCGCTGATCAAGTGCGGCGCCTTCAGCTCGACGGGCGCCTCGCGCAAGGGCATGCTGGAGGTCCTCGAGCAGGCGCAGGGCGCGGGCCAGAAGGTCCAGATGGACGCGTTGATCGGCCAGGGCTCGATCTTCGACATGTTCGACGACGGCGGCGGTTCCGGCGGTTCCCCGGGTGCATTCTCGGCGCCGCTGCACCCGCCGATCCCGCCGGAGGAGTTCGAGCAGACCGAGCTGCTCGCGCTGGAGAAGGAGGCGATCGGGCTGTTCCTGTCGGCCCACCCGCTGAAGGAGGTCCGCGAGGCGCTGATCGTCAAGACCGACTACCGCCTGTCCGACCTGGGCAACGTCAAGGACCAGGAGTGGGTCAAGGTCGGCGGCATCGTCACGGCGGCGAAGAAGATCCGCACGAAGTCAGGCGACGCCATGATGTTCGCGACGATCGATGACCTCGAGGGCGCGGTCGAGCTGCTGATCTTCCCGAAGACGCTGCAGGAGTACGAGCCACAGGTCGACGAGGTCCTGATCGTCCGCGGCAAGGTCGACCACGGCGACAAGGGCACGTCGGTGATCGTCCAGGAGATGAAGCCGTTCACCCCGACCGCGCGTGAGGTCGAGGCGGCGAAGGAGGCCGTGGCGAAGATCCCGGTCGGCCCGCAGCCGATCAACTACCACGTCGATGCCGCATTGCTGCCGCGCACCATCATCGATGACCTGAAGTACGTGCTCGAGAACTTCCCGGGCGAGTCGGAGCTGGTGCTCGCCCTCCAGACGTCCCAGGGTCAGCGCTGGCTGCGGTTCGGGGACGCCTACCGCGTCAAGTCCTCGCCGACGCTGAAGATGGAGCTCGACGCGCTGCTGGGCAAGGCCGTCATCCGCAAGGCGCCGGCCGCGACGGCCGACGCCGCGCCCGCGGTTGCGGAACCCGCCGCGGCCGCTGCCGCGGAACCCGCGGCGCCTGCCGCCCCGGCGGTGACCGCGACGCCGCCCCCGGCCGCGGCACGCGAGCCGGCCGCGGCGCCCTGTCCGCCGCCTTCGCCGCAGGCCGTCCCCGTCGAGCCGCCGGTCGCCGTCCCGGTGGCGGTCGAGCCGGCTCTGGGCCGCGACGCTCCGGGGCCTGCGACGGTGAACGACGACGGCGACCCCGGCCCCGAGGAGCCGTACTTCGGTCCCGGCGACGACCAGTACGCGAGTGGCCGACCGGCCAGGCAGCACGCGTAGCCGACCGCTACTACGCTGGCTCGATGGCGAAACGGAGCAACGCCAAGGTCGTCTACTCGACGAGCGACGGGGACCTGCGCAAGGCCCGCGACCCGCAGCCGGCGGCCACCGGCGGCGGCGGTGGGCGGGTCAAGGTCCGCCGCGAGACCTCCGGTCGGCGCGGGAAGACCGTGACGAGCGTGTCGAACGTCCCCGTGACCGACGAGCAGCTGCGCGAGCTCGCCGGCCGGCTGAAGAAGCGCTGCGGCGTCGGGGGTTCGGCGAAGGACGGCGTCATCGAGATCCAGGGCGACCACCGCGACACGGTGCTCGAGCTGCTCAAGGCCGAGGGGTTCGACGCGGTCCTCGCCGGCGGCTGACGACGGCCTGACCAGCCGCGAGCGGGGCTCTGGTTCTCGTGCGGGGTGATGGTGTGATGCCGGGGTGACGGGCGATCGGTCATGGCCCTCCGCGGCTGGGGTGCTGCAACGCGCGGAGGGTCTGATGGGCCTGACCCGCCGAATCCTCCGAGCGTCCAACCGGGCCCGGCTGCGTGGAGGGTCTGGCGGGCCTGTCCCGCTGAATCCTCCGAGCGTGCCGGGTCGCCGGGGCGGCGGCGGTCAATGGCGTTCCACCGGGCTGGGAGCCGTGCGATCCACCCCTCGCCCCGCCCGGGCGCGGTGAATGGCGTTCCACCCGGCCGGGAACCGTGCGATCCACCACTCGTCCCGCCGGCCAGCCCCGTCCACCGCAAGGTGGGGGCTGACGGCCACCGGTCTGCCGCGCGCTCGTCAGCGTGCCGCCAGACCCCGCTCGCGGAGCTCCCGGCAGAGCGTGATCTCCTCAGGGGGCGTGCCCTTCTTGTCCGGCCCCGGCGTCTCCAGCACCACCGGCAGGCTCTCGAACCGCGGCTCGGACAGGAACACCGCGCAGCCGTCCTCGCCCAGCTCGCCCTTGCCGATGTCCGCGTGACGGTCGCGGTTCGAGCCGAGGCCGACCTGGGAGTCGTTCAGATGCAGCGACCCGAGCCGGCCGATCCCGACCTTCGCATCGCACTCGTCGAGGGTTCGGGTCAGTCCTTCCGCCGTCCGGATGTCGTGCCCGGACGCGTAGAGGTGGCAGCTGTCGAGGCACAGGCCCAGGCGCGGGTCGCCCCCTGCGGCGTCGATCAGCGCGGCCAGCTCGTCGAACGAGCGGCCGAGCGTCCCGCCGGCGCCCGCGGTGTTCTCCAGGTGCAGGGGGCACGCGCCGGACTCGGCCAGCGCCTCGCGGATGACCTCGCCTGCCCGGGCGATCGCCTCGCCGACGTCGCCCGTCTTCGCCGACCCCGGGTGCAGGACGACGGCATGCGCGCCCAGCGCGTCCCCGGCGCGGAGCGAGGCGGTAAGCGACGTGACCGTCTTGGCCCGGATCTCGGGATCGTCGGTGCCGGCGTTCAGCAGGTACACGGCGTGGATCAGCAGCGCGTCCACGTCGGACGCCGCCATGTCCGCCCGGAACCGCGCGACGTCCTCGTCCTTGTAGACGGTGGGCTTCCACATCCGCGGGCTCTGGTTGAAGATCTGCACGCACCGCGCGCCGCGCTCGATCCCGCGCGCGACGGCGTTGTAGACCCCGCCGGCAGGGGAGACGTGGCATCCGATGAGCATTGACTAGGTTCTACAGAAATGCGTGTTCGCTTCGCCCCCAGCCCCACCGGGGCCCTCCACATCGGTGGCGCCCGCGCCGCCCTCTACAACTGGCTGATGGCCCGCGGCAGCGAGGGGACCATGGTCCTGCGCATCGAGGACACCGACCGCGAGCGCTCAACGCCCGAGAACGTCGAGCAGATCCTCGACGCGCTGCGCTGGCTGCAGATCGACTGGGACGAGGGGCCGATCTCGCAGGTCTCGCGGTCCGGCCGTCACGAGGAGGTCCTGCAGCAGCTGCTGGACGGTGGGCACGCCTACCGCTCCACCGCGACCGGGGACGACGTGAAGGCGTACAAGGCCGAGCACGGCGCCGACAAGGGCTTCCGCGGGACAGCCGAGCCCGAGGGGGCCGTCCGCCTGCGGATCCCCGACGACGGGGCCACGGTCGTCCACGACCTCGTCCGCGGCGACACGACCTTCCAGCACGTCCATCTCGACGACCCCGTCATCGCCCGCGCCGACGGGACCGCGCTCTACAACTTCGCGGTCGCCGTCGACGACGCGGACGCCGGCATCACGCACGTCGTCCGCGGCGAGGACCATCTCTCGAACACCCCGAAGCAGCTCCTGGTCTACGTGGCGATGGGCATCGATCCGCCGCTCTTCGCGCACCTGCCGCTGCTCCACGGCCCTGACGGCAAGAAGCTGTCCAAGCGCCACGGCGCCGCCTCGGTGCAGGAGCTGCGCGACGCGGGCTACCTGCCGGCGGCGATCCGCAACTACATCGCCCTGCTCGGGTGGGGCGACACGGACGACGAGACGCTCATCAGCACCGACGAGCTCGTCGCGCGCTTCGACGTCGGGCGCGTCTCCAAGAACCCGGCGCAGTTCGACGAGAAGAAGCTGCGCTGGATGAACGGTCGTTACCTGCGCGAGCTGTCACTCGACGAGCTGACCGCCGAGCTCGAGGCGTTCACCGGCCGCACGGGCCTGCGCGACGCCGTGGAGATCTCGCGCGAGAAGATCCAGACGCTGGCGGACTTCTGGCCGCTCGCGGGGTTCATCTTCGACGGGCCGGCCACCGACGACGAGAAGGCGCGCGCGAAGTGGCTGACCGACGCCGGGCGCGAGTCGCTCACGGCCGCGCACGCCGCCCTGAGCGGGATCGACACCTGGGCGCACGAGCCGATCGAGAACGCGCTGCAGGAGCTGCTCGCCGCGCGCGAGGCGAAGCCGAAGGACGTCTTCCAGCCGATCCGCGTCGCCCTCGCAGGCACGGCGGTCTCACCCGGGATCTTCGAGACGCTGACCGTCCTGGGCCGGGAGGAGTCGCTGCGCCGGATCGCCGACGCCGCGGGCTGAGCCGGGCGCCGACCGGCGTCCCGCGGTCGACCGTTGCGGTGCCACGAACACCCTGCTGAGAAGTAACGCTCAATCATCCGTCCAGCCCTGCCGATAACGGGGTCATACCGATGTCCACGGATCTCACAGAGAGCGTTTCGATGAACTCAGCCACCGCCGCCCTCCCGACCCCTGACGCCGCGTCCACCTCGGGTGCGGACCAGGCCGGGTCACAGCGTCACCACAACGAAGGCCACGGCCGCCGACTGACGGCCGCCTTCGAGGCGCTGGAGGCGTTCCCCGCGCTGGCCGAGTCCCGCAACCGCCTGCTGCGCCTGGTCAGCGCCGACCGCGTCTCCACCAGCGACGTGGTCAACGCCGTCGAGTCGGACGTCGCGCTCGTCATCGCGGTCCTGCGCCTCGGCAACCAGGTCGAGGGCAAGACCCGCGGCCGCGTCGAGTCCGTCGTCCAGGCCGTCGAGCTGCTCTCGCCCGAGGCCGTCCAGTCGCTCGCGACCCGCGCCCGCACCTTCGACTTCTTCGAGCGCTCGTCCGTCTGGGACGCGGCGCCCGAGCGCTTCCGCCTGCACGGCGTCGCCACGCAGCGCGCCGCCGACCGCCTGGCGCAGGAGGCCGAGTACGAGCACCGCGACCGCCTCATGGTGACCGCGCTCCTGCACGACATCGGCAAGCTCGTCCTGATGCACGCCTACCCGGGCTACCCGCAGCAGGTCCACGCCGGCGCGCGCACCCCGGAGGAGCGGATCCACCGCGAGCGCCGCGAGCTCGGCGTCGACCACGCCCTCGTCGGCGGCGTCCTGGCCCGCCGCTGGGGCCTGCCGAAGTCGGTCGCCTCGGTCATCGAGCGCCATCACTCCGACGACGCCACCGGCGAGGCCGCGTTCGTCCGGCTGGCCGACATGCTCGCGCACTACGCGCAGGGCGGTGCCGTGTCCCCGACCGAGCTGCTGCGCTGCGCCCGCGTCATCGGCCTGGGGCCGACCGAGCTGCGCTCCGTCATGTACGACCTTCCGTACCCGACCAGCGGCCGCACCCGCCAGATCGACCCGTGCCCGCTGTCCTCCCGCGAGGTGGAGGTCCTCAAGCGCCTCTCCGAGGGCAAGGTCTACAAGCAGATCGCCCTCGAGCTCGAGCTCTCGACGAGCACGGTCCGCACCCACCTGCACAACATCTACGGCAAGCTCGGCGCCGTCGACCGCGCCCAGGCCGTCCTCATGGCCACCGAGCGCGGCTGGTTGTAGTCAGGGCCGCCGGCGTGCCTGGACGGTGCGGGTGATCGCCACGGCGATCGCCACGCCCGTCGAGTCGATGAGCACGTCGACCGGCGTCCCGTGCCGGCCGTCGACGAAGCTCTGGTGGAGCTCGTCCGTGCACGCGTAGGCGATCGTGATCACCGCGGCGAGCAGCTGCGGGCCCGCGCGGCGGAAGCGGACGGCGGGGACGCGGTCCAGCGCACGCAGCCACAGCCACCAGAGCACGCCGTACTCGGTGGCGTGCACGATCTTCCGGCCGATCAGGTCGACCGTCCCGAGGCCCGAGTTCAGGTCGGACTGCGCCGACAGGGCGAAGATCACGCCCATCAGCGCCAGTGGCGGCCCCCAACGGCCGATGCGTGCCATACGATCGATCCCGGAACCGTATCCCCATGATCTCGATCACCACCAAAAGCCCCTACGCCCTCAAGGCGCTGACTGAGCTCGGTCGTGCCGGTGACACGGGGCCCGTCCCGATCGGGGAGCTCGCGCGCCGCCGCGAGGTTCCCGTCCAGTTCCTCGAGCAGCTCTTCGCGACGCTCCGCCGGGCCGGTGTCCTGAAGTCCCAGCGCGGGGTCAAGGGCGGCTACTCGTTCGCCCGCGACCCGTCGACGATCACGGTCCTGGAGATCGTCGAGCTCCTCGACGGCCCGCTCGGCCGCGACTCCGAGGGCGTCTTCGCGGATGCCGCCGCCGCTGCGCGCAAGGTGCTGCAGGACACGACGATCGCCGATGTCGTGGCAGCCGAGGAACGGTCTGCCGGAGTCTCGATGTACTACATCTAGGTGGGTCGTCCGACCCGCCGGTCACAGGTAGGCCCGCGGCTCAAGACGACCGTCCGGCGGGCCGGGATGCAGCCGGAGCCCCACCTCCGGCGGGGCCGCGCCACGATCGACCTGCGCGGTCGGCGTGTCCTTATCACCGGTGCGTCGTCGGGCATCGGCGAGGCCGCGGCGGTGCAGTTCGCCGCCGCCGGCGCGACCGTCCTCGCCGTCGCCCGGCGCGAGGCGCTGCTGAACGCGCTGGTGGCGCGCATCGCAGCGCGGGGCGGCCAGGCCATCGCGCTCCCCGCCGACCTCTCCGACCTCGCGTCGGTCGACGCCCTGGTCGAGCGGGCGGGCCGGGTCGACGTCCTCGTCAACAACGCCGGCCGGTCGATCCGGCGCCCGCTGCTCGAGTCGCTCGAGCGGTGGCACGACATCGAACGGCTCACGACGCTCAACTACTACGCCCCGCTGCGGCTGATCCGCGGCCTCGCGCCCGGGATGATCGAGCGCGGCGACGGCCACATCATCAACGTCGCCTCCTGGCGCGTGCTCCCGGAGGCATCGCCGCTGTTCGGCGGCTACATCGCGTCCAAGGCGGCGCTGGGCGTCGTGAGCCGCGTGATCGAGACCGAGTGGGGCGATCTCGGCGTCCACGCCACGACGCTCTACTACCCGCTGGTGTCCACGCCGATGATGGCCCCGACCCGCGCCTACGACGGCGTCGCTGCGCTCACGGCCGACGAGGCCGCCGCATGGATGCTCGACGCCGCGCGCCGCCGGCCGGTCCGGGTGGCGCCACGCATGGCGCTCGCCGCGAAGGCGCTCGACGTCGTGGCGCCGCGGCTGGTCAACCACCTCCTGCGCCAGCGCCTCATCCAGCCGGAGCCCGACCTTCGGCGCCGCGTGCCGGTCGACGTGCCCGCCGGCGGCGACTCGGCGCCGCGCAACCGCCGGGCCGGCGACACGGCCCCGCGGGACCGGCGTGCCGCGGACGGGACACCGCACGACCGCCGCCGCGGCGACTGACCACGTCGCGTCTGTCCGGTCAGGACCGAAGGCGCGCAACGAGCAGAGGCAGGGGGCGGGGCGGCCCGAACGGGAAACGGGCGCCCCACCCTGCATCCGCCTCCCAGCGGGTTCTTCTCACACTCCACACCGACCCTCTCTCGCACCGGTGCACCACCAGCTAAGCCCGCGAATGTGAAGCGGACGTTGAGCACGGGTTGCGCTGCAGAAGCAGCGGTTCGGATGCCGACCGGGCCGTCCGTCACGCGTCCGGGGTGACCTCTCCGTGGGGGATCTACCCCCCGATGGGGGAGGGTCGCCCCCGCGGCCGATCGGCGGTCGGGTAGAACTGGACCATGGAATCCTCGAGCAAGTCGGACGCTCCCCCGCGCGCATCGGCCAACGGCCCGGCCGAGCAGCTCACCGTCGCCAGCAGCCTGCGTCCTCCCGGCGTGCCCACCAGCGGCCTGCGCAAGGAGAAGGTGGTCGCGCAGGAAGAGGACAAGCGCCCGTTCCCGGGCACCAGCGAGGACCTCTCGTCGGCGTTCTTCATCTCCGCGATGCTGATCTGCCTGATCATCGCGATCTTCTACTTCCTGCCCAGCACCTAGCGGCGGGCCGCCGGACCGCACGCCGCGCCGGACGGATCCGGCGTACGATCGCGGGACATGGCTGCGATGAAATGGTGGGGCTGGGGCGTCGACGGCGTGGCGTTCACGCACGAGGACAAGCCGGAGCTCCGCGACTTCATCATCGAGAAGATCGGGCTCGACGTCGGCGCGGCGACCGAGTCCCCGAAGACCTTCGACGAGCTCGACCTGCCCGCGCCCGACGTCGCGGACGACCTGCGCGCCGCGCTGGTCGCCGCCGTCGGCGAGGACGCGCTCAGCGACGACGGCCTGGACCGCGTCGTCCACGCCCGCGGGAAGTCGATCCGCGACCTGATCCGCCAGCGCCGCGGGGACCTGCCGCGGATCCCCGACCTCGTCGTCCGGCCGGCGGACGAGGACCAGGTGACCGCGGTCCTCGCGGCAGCGCTCGCGGCCGACGCGGTGGTCATCCCCTTCGGCGGCGGCACGTCGATCTCGGGCAGCCTGGAGGCGTCCGCGGCCGAGACCCGCACCGTGCTGTCCGTCGACATGAGCCGGCTCGACCAGGTGCTGGAGATCGACGAGGCCTCGCGGCTGGCCCGCGTCCAGGCGGGCGTCTTCGGCCCGCACCTCGAGGAGCAGCTCAACGCCCGCGGCTACACGTTCGGCCACTACCCGGACAGCTTCACGCACTCGACGCTCGGCGGCTGGATCGCGACCCGCTCATCGGGCATGCAGTCCGACCGCTACGGCGACATCGCCGACATGGTCCGCGGGCTGCGCGTCGTCACCCCCGCGGGCACGCTCGTCACGCGGCCGGTCCCCAGCACCTCGACGGGTCCGTCGATCCGCGAGATGGTGCTCGGCAGCGAGGGACGGCTCGGGCTGATCACCGAGGCGACCGTCCACATCCGTCACCTGCCGCAGGCGCGGACCATCCTCGGCTACCTCTTCCCGACCTTCCAGGCGGGGCTGGACGCGATGCACGCGATCGCGCTCAGCGACGCGTCCGTCTCGGTGACCCGCGTGTCCGACGCGCCGGAGACGCAGTTCTCGTTCGCCACGCGGAAGGCGTCGACGCGCCTGGACAAGGTGCAGTCCAAGGCGCTGACGACCTTCCTGACGAAGGCGAAGGGGTTCGCGCTCGAGGAGATGTGCCTGTCGTTCATCGGCTACGAGGGCAGCGAGGACCACGTCAGCGAGCAGCGCCGCAAGGTCGGCCGCATCGTCGGCGCCCACGGCGGCCTGTGCATCGGCGCGAGCCCCGGCCAGCTCTACGACCAGAAGAAGTTCGACACCCCGTACATCCGCGACTTCCTGCTCGACCGCGGCGCCGCTGCGGACGTGTCGGAGACGGCGGCGCCATGGGGCCGGCTCCGCGAGCTCTACGACAACACGCGCGCCGCCGGCCAGGCGGCCCTCGACGGCATGGGCGTGCGCGGCTACCTGATGTGCCACCTGTCGCACTCCTACCACGCGGGCGCGTGCCTCTACTTCACGTTCGCGTTCGAGCCGGCGCCCGGCACGGACATGATCGAGCAGTACGACGTCGTCAAGAAGGCGATCCAGCAGGCGTTCGTCGACAACGGGGGCACGCTGTCGCATCACCACGCGGTCGGGACCGAACACAGCGAGTGGCTCGAGCAGGACATCTCGGCGCCCGGTGTCGTCCTGCTGAAGGCGCTGCTGCACGGCACCGACCCGGGGGCGAACCTGAACCCCGGCAAGATCGTGTGAGCCGCGCCGGGAAACCTTCCCGGCGTGCGGGAGTAGGCCTAGGCATGGACTCCGGCGCCGACAGCATGGATCAGCCGTGGGCGCGGACGCTGCCCGCGCGCGTCGCCCGCGAGGCCATCATCTGCGGCGTCTTCGGTCCGCTCATGGACATCTACACGCGGCGCGCGGTGGTCGGGCACGAGCACCTCGAGACGCTCGACCAGCCGGTCATCTTCGTCGCGAACCACGCGAGCCACATGGACACCCCGGCGCTGCTGCGCGCGCTGCCGACCCGCTGGCGCCGCCGGACCACCGTCGCCGCGGCCGCCGACTACTTCTACGTCAAGCGCCACCTCGCGAACGCGGTCTCGTTGGCGTTCTGCACCGTCCCGCTCGAGCGCCAGGGCGGCACGCTGCACGAGGGCCCGCCCGCGCACCTCACCCGCCTGCTCGACGAGCGCTGGTCCGTCGTCGTCTTCGCCGAGGGCACGCGGTCGCGCGACGGCTCTGTCGGCCGGCTGCGCGCCGGCTCCGCGGTCATGGCGATGGCCTACGGCGTCCCGATCGTCCCCGTCTACGTCGGCGGGACGCACGAGGCGATGCCGACCGGTCGCAGCTGGCCGACCCGTGCGCCCGGCGGGCTGCTCGGTCACCGGCGCCCGGCGACCATCGCCTTCGGCGCCCCGATCACGCCGGCCCCGGGCGAGGGGCCGCGCGAGGTCATGGAACGCGTCCGGCTGTTCCTCGCCGCGTCCGGCGGCGACACGACGCCGGATCCGCGGATCGCGGCCGGCCGGGAGCGCGCCGCCCGCGCCGCCTCGGCCGCCGGCAACGACTCCGCCGACGACGGCTCGGGGCCGGTCGCCGACCAGCGCCAGCCGGCATAGCCGCAGCCCGTGGCGAAGGTCTTCCTCACCGGCGGGAGCGGGTTCATCGGCGGCCAACTGGCCGACCGGCTGGTCGCCCGCGGCGACGAGGTCGTCGGCCTCGCCCGGTCCGACGCTGCCGCCGCCGCGCTGAGCGCGCGCGGGGTGACGGCCGTCCGTGGCGACGTCCTGGACGCGGACGCCGTGGCCGCCGGGCTCGCCGGCTGCGAGCTCGCCTACCACGTCGCCGGCGTGAACTCGCACTGCCCCGCCGACCCCGACCGGCTGCTGCGCGTCAACGTCGAGGGGACGCGCACCGTCGTCGAGGCCGCCGCGGCCGCCGGGGTGCGGCGCGTCGTCTTCACGTCCTCGGCTGCCTCGCTCGGCGAGGCCGAGGGCACCGTCGGGACCGAGGACTGCGCGCATCGCGGGAGCTACCTGTCCGTCTACGACCGCTCCAAGCACGAGGCGGAGGGCGTCGCGTTCGCCGCGGCCACCGCGCACGGGGTCGAGGTCGTGGCGCTGAACCCGTCGTCGGTCCAGGGGCCGCCGCGCAAGGGCGGCAACGGCGCGATCATCATCGCCTACCTCAACGGCAGACTTCGTGCGTTCGTGGACACCCACGTGAGCGTCGTCGACGTCGAGGACGTCGTCGAGGCGCACCTGCTCGCAGCCGAGCGCGGGACGTCGGGCCAGCGGTACGTCCTCAACGGCGCGACGATCCCGTCGGCCGAGGCGCTGCGCATCGTGACCGAGCTGTCCGGCGTCGAGCAGCGCGTCCCGATGATCCCGCCGCCGGTCGCGCGGGCGGCGGCGAACGCGGTCGACCTCGTGTACCGCGCGCGCCGCCGGACGAACCCGATCTGCCCGGCCCGCGTCGGCACGATCCTGCACGGCCACCGCTACGACGGCTCGCGCGCGACGCGCGAGCTGGGGCTGGTCTACACCCCGGTGGCCGAGACGTTCCGGCGCACCATGGAGTGGGCCGTCGCCGAGGGCCTCGTCACCCGCCCACTGCCCGGCGCCGCCGTCCCGCCCGTCGGCTGACGCGGCCCGGCCCGGTCACCGGGCGCACAGGACGGCGGCAAGACCCGTCGTCCATCCGTCGAGAAGGGGTTGCCTGCGCTCAAGTGCGCGGCGGGGGGACCGATTGCCGGAGTGGTCACCCTTTCCCCGATACAAGGACGTCCCCATGACCTTCGTGCTCCTGATGGGCTACATCCCCCTGATGATCGCTCTGGTCGTCGTGGGCCTCTGGGCCTCGTCCCGGACCAACCAGAGCGCCGACGCACGGGCACTGGGCGACCGCATCGGCCGCCGCAGCGGCCTGGAACGCCGGTCGAGCGACCTGGCGTTCGTCGGCAACGACCGGCGCAGCGGCGTCGACCGCCGCAGCGCCGAGGCAGCTCAGGCCGAGCGCGCCGCCTGAACGTCGTCGTAGGCGAAGGCCGCCGGCGCCATCTCGGGCTGCCGGCGGACGGCGTTCATGGACTGCAGCAGCGCCTCCAGCTGCTCACGCTGCGCGTCGTCGGACGCGACGATCGGGCGGCGGGACGGGGCTGCGGGAGCGGTGCCGGCGACGGCGGCGGCCTCGGAGAGCGCGATGCGGCGGTCGGTGCCGACGAAGGGCAGGGACTGCTGACGGCGCTCGACGAACGGGGCGGCCGCCACGGGGGCAGCCGCGGGCGCGGCCTGGGCGGCCGCGAGGTCGCGGACGCGGGTGCCGGCCATCAGGGCGGCCGAGCCGCGGGAGGCGTTGCTGGCTGCGGCCGTCGCGGCCATCTCACGTGCCTTCGCCTCGCGACGGGGACCGTGCGGATCGCCGGCGAAACGGTCGGCGGGCTTGCGGCCGAGACGCAGCAGGTCGCCGACCAGGAGGAGGGCCGGGAGGCCGATGAGAACGCCGACGAGAATGATGGGAGCCATGAGAGTGGAGGAGTCGCCGGGACGGGTATGCGGCGATTCCCGACCTACATCGGCATGGGGTCGTGACCCCATAAGCGCTAAAGCCCGCCTAAGCCCAGAAGTTCGTCAGCGGACGGACGTTCGGTCGATGCTCTCGCCTAATATCTGATGATGGCCGGAATCCCGATCAACGTTTCGGCACTTGTCGGACGCACGCCGATGGTCCAGCTCACCCGCCTGGGCGTGGACGGCGTGGAGCTGTTCGGGAAGGTCGAGGTCAGCAACCCGGGCGGCAGCGTGAAGGACCGGATCGGCGTCGCCATGATCGAGGCCGCGGAGGCCGCGGGTCGGATCGAGCCAGGCCGCACCACGATCGTCGAGGCCACGAGCGGCAACACCGGCATCGCCCTGGCCTTCGTCTGCGCGGCCAAGGGGTACGAGCTCGTGCTGACGCTGCCGCAGGGAATGAGCCGCGAGCGGGAGGGACTGCTGCGCCTCTACGGCGCGCGCGTGGAGGTCGTCGAGTCGCTCGGCGGCATGAACGAGGCGGTCGGCGCCGCCCGCGCCATGGCCGAGCGCGACGACGTCTTCCTGCCCGACCAGTTCTCGAACCCCGCCAACCCCGAGGCGCACCGCCGGACGACCGGCCCGGAGATCTGGAAGCAGCTCGACGGCAAGATCGACGTGCTCGTGGCCGGGGTCGGCACGGGCGGCACCATCACGGGCGCCGGCGAGTACCTGCAGCACAAGAACCCGAGCCTGCAGATCGTCGCGTGCGAGCCGCGCAGCTCAGCGGTCCTCAGCGGCCGGCCCGCGGGCCCGCACCGCATCCAGGGCATCGGTGCCGGCTTCGTCCCGCCCGTCCTGAACCGGGAGATCATCGACGAGGTGATCGCCGTCAGCGACGAGGCCGCGATCGAGACGGCGCGCCGGTGCGCGCGCGAGGAGGGCCTGCTGGTCGGCCTCTCGTGCGGTGCCGCGCTCTGGGCGGCGCTCGAGGTGTCGGCCCGGCCCGAGTCACAGGGCAAGCGGATCGCCGTCGTGCTGCCGGACGGCGGCGAGCGCTACGTGTCGCTGCCGTTCTTCGCCTACTGACGCGTCGACGGTCGACGACGACGGCTGCGGCCGCTGCGGCGGAGCGCTGCGTCAGGCCGCGATGCGCTCGCGGCGGCCCATGACCCACTCGGCCATCGCGGGCCACGGGCCGTAGCCGGCCTCGAGGTTCAGGTGACCCTGGCCGGGGAGCAGGTCCGGCGTCAGGCCCAGTGGGGATCCCCAGTGGTCGGCCGCCCCGGTGCCCGGACAGTAGGGGTCGTCGTCGGAGCAGACGAGCAGCGTGCTGCCACGGGCGGCACGCTCGACGTCGTCGCGCTGGGCGCGGGTCGGGTAGAAGCGCGCGAGCTCCGGGACCTTCGAACCCGGGCAGGGCGGGGCGACGAGGACCACGCGGTCGACCACGTGCTCCGGCGCGAGGCGGTGCGCCTCGCGGATCCACAGCACGCAGCCGAGCGAGTGACAGCAGACGACGCGTTCGCCGTCGCCGGGCAGCTCGGCGAGGGCCTGCAGCTCCGGGTGCAGGGCGGCGCCCCAGCGGTCGGGACACGGACGGGCGCAGGCAGGGAGGTCCGGGAAGCGCACGGCGGCGCCGGCGGCCGTCAGCTCGGTCGCCAGCCAGCGCTGCCAATGCCCCGCGGGGGACCCGTTCCAGCCGTGGAGGATGAGGACGCGCGGCGCTGACATCGACACGCCGAGTATCGCGCACCGCTCCGTGCGCCCGCGGTAGGGGCTCGGTCAGCCCGCTACCCTCCGGACACATGCTTGGCCTGAGCACCATCGCCCGCGTGGCCGGTGAGATCCGCAAGGACGTCGCGGCCGTGCACGACCGCGACCCGGCGGCGCGCGGGGTCAGCTCGGCGGAGATCCTCATGGCGTGGCCCGGTGTGCACGCGTTGCTGGCCCACCGTGTCGCGCACGTGCTCCACGCCGCGCGCGTGCCGGTCGTCCCGCGGTCGATCGCGTCGGCCACCCGGTCGTTCACCGGGATCGAGATCCATCCGGCGGCCCGGATCGGCGACGGCCTCTTCATCGACCACGGCATGGGCGTCGTGATCGGCGAGACGGCCGAGATCGGCGACAACGTCACCCTGTACCAGGGCGTCACGCTGGGCGGCACGGGTTTCGCGACCGGCAAGCGGCACCCGACGGTGCAGGACAACGTCACGGTCGGCTCGGGCGCCAAGCTGCTCGGCCCCATCACGGTCGGCCACGGCGCGAAGGTCGGCGCGAACACGGTCGTCATCAAGGACGTCCCGCCGAACTCGACGGTGGTCGGCAACCCCGGCCATCCGGTGCGGGTCGACGGGCGGCGCCCCGAGGGCCCAGACGCGGACTGGATCCACCTGCCGGACCCTGTCGCTGACGCGCTGCGGGCGCTGACGACTCGCCTGGCCGCGCTCGAGGCCGCGGTCGGCGAGCTCGGTGGCCCGCAGGCCGACGTCGAGGCCGCGAAGGCCGAGGTCCGGCGGCTCCGCGCCGTGACGGGCCCGAGCCCGGCCGGCGGCTGACGCGCCTCGGCCTCAGTAGAAGACGCAGCGGCAGCGGTGCCGCGGTCGTGCCTTCATCTCCGGGTCCTGGCCGCGGTTCCACAGCCAGGTGTCGAGCACCCGCGCCGGCACGCCGAGCTGCGGGGCCAAGCGCTCGCAGGCGGTGACCGCACAGGCACGGATCTCCCGCTCCCAGCGGCGTCCGAACGGCAGCGTGCGGCCCGCGTCGATGTGGGCGGCCAGCGCCTCGTCGTAGACCAGGACGCCTTCGCAGCGCAGGACGTGGGGGACGAGGTTGTCGGCGAAGATCGTCAGGTCGTCCAGGTCCCGGAACCGCGCGACGCCGGCGAGCGCGAGGTCGTTCGCCGTGATCTGCGCGCGCTTGTAGAAGCCGTGGTCGGCGTAGAGCGCCATGCCGTCGGCCAGTTGCCGGGCGAGGGCGGCGGCTGACCCGTCCGCGGCCGCGACGACCTCGAGGGCGCTGCGGCCGCCCAGGAACACCCCGAGCGCGCGCAGCGCCTGGGCGTAGAGGCTCATCAGCTCGTGGTCGCCTGCCTGGCCGAGCAGCGCGGCGAGGGCGTCGGCGCGGGTGGCGCGGAGCTCGTCCGCGGTCCAGACGCCGTGCGCGCGATGGTGGTCGCTGAGGCCCCACGCGATCGTGATCGACCCGGACACCGGCCGGCCGGTCGCATGGTCGACACGCTTGCGCAGGGTGGGGAACCAGCCCGAGCCGAAGTTCACCGCGTCGGCGATCAGCATCGCGCGGGCGATGTCCTCCGCGTCGCCCTCGAGCAGGTGGCTGCGGGCATCGAGGCCGGGGTCGGCCACCGCCCACTCGCCGCCGGCCACGCGCTCGAGCGCCGCGTCGTCGATGCGGACGGCCGTCGCGTCGGCCGTCACGGCGGCGCAGTGGGCACGGACCTCGTCGGGGAGGGTGGCGGGCATCGCCGGCACAGGCTACGGGGGCGGCGGACCTCGCCGCCAGCAGCGGGCGGAGTCGGCCGGTGCCGGGCGTATCCTCGAAGGTCATGCCCGATGCCGCACCCGCCGCCAGCCTGGACACCCTGCTCGAAGGACTGAACGACCCCCAGAAGGCGGCGGTGGTCCACGGTGACGGGCCGCTGCTCGTCCTCGCGGGCGCAGGGTCCGGGAAGACGCGCGTGCTCACCCACCGCATCGCCTACCTGGTCCGGACCGGGCAGGCACGCCCCGGGGAGATCCTCGCGATCACCTTCACCAACAAGGCCGCCCAGGAGATGCGCGAGCGCGTCGGCCTGCTCCTCGGCCACTCCACCCGCGCGATGTGGGTCATGACGTTCCACGCGGCATGCGTCCGGATCCTCCGCAGCGAGGCGCCGCGGCTGGGCTACACCCGTCAGTTCACGATCTACGACACGTCCGACAGCCGCCGCCTCGTCAAGCGCTGCCTGGACGAGCTCGACGTCGACGCCAAGCGCTTCACGCCCGCCGCCGTCCTGAACCAGATCTCCGACGCGAAGAACAAGCTCCGTGACCCGGAGGCCTACAAGCAGCTCCAGGGCTCCTACTACGAGCAGACCATCGCGAGCGTCTACGAGCGCTACCAGCAGCAGCTGCACTCCATGAACGCCATGGACTTCGACGACCTGCTGAACAATGTCGTCGCATGCCTGGAGCTGTTCCCAGAGGTCCGCGCGCGCTATCAGGCGACCTTCCGCCACATCCTGGTCGACGAGTACCAGGACACAAACCACGCGCAGTACCGGCTGCTGCAGCTCCTGGCGGGCAAGGCGGGGGAGTCCCCGCAGAACCTGATGGTGGTCGGCGACGACGGGCAGAGCGTCTACTCCTTCAGAGGCGCGGACATAGGAAATATCCTGAACTTCCAGAAGGACTTCCCGAACGCCGTCCAGATCAAGCTCGAGCAGAACTACCGCTCCACCCAGAACATCCTGAGCGCGGCCAACGCGGTCATCGGCCACAACCGCAACCAGATCCCGAAGACGCTGTGGACCGACCAGGGGGAGGGGGACGTCATCGTCGTCCGCGAGCTCGAGGACGAGCACGCCGAGGCGCGGTACGTCGTCGGGGAGATCGAGCGGCTCGTGGACGAGGGCGTCTCGCGCGCGGAGATCGCGATCTTCTACCGGACCAACGCGCAGTCGCGGGTCATGGAGGACACCCTGGTGCGGCGCGAGATCGCCTACCAGGTGATCGGCGGGACGAAGTTCTACGAGCGCGCCGAGGTCAAGGACGCGGTCGCCTACCTGACGATCCTGGGCAACGGGCAAGACGTCGTCTCCTTCACGCGCGTGGCCAACTCGCCGCGTCGCGGCATCGGGCAGACGTCGCTCTCGCGCGTCATCAACCACGCGTCGACCATGGGCATCCCCGTGTGGGAGGCCGCCGAGGACCCGATGGGCGTCCCGGGGCTCGGGACCGCGGCGGTGAAGGCGCTCGGCCGGTTCATGGACACCATGAACGGCCTGCGGGCGAAGATGGACGAGGGTATCCCCGTCGGCGACCTGCTGGAGGCAGTCCTCCACGAGACCGGTTACCTGGACGCGCTCGAGGCCGAGCGGACGATCGAGGCGCAGGGCCGCAAGGAGAACCTCGAGGAGCTCATCGAGGTCGCCCGCGAGTTCGACCACGCGACCGCGCAGGACCCTGGCCTGGACGACACCGTCGACGTCTTCCTGCAGCAGATCTCGCTCGTCGCGGACGCCGACACCCGCGAGGACGACGAGGGCCTCGTGACGCTGATGACGCTGCACAACGCGAAGGGGCTCGAGTACCCGATCGTCTACCTGATCGGGGTCGAGGAGGGCGTCTTCCCGCACTCCCGCTCGATCGAGGAAGGGACGCTCGAGGAGGAGCGGCGGCTGATGTACGTCGGCGTCACCCGTGCGATGCGGTCCCTGACGCTGACCCACGCACGACGCCGCGCGGTCTTCGGCGGTGCGCCCAACTACGGCCTGCCGAGCCGCTTCGTCGCCGAGCTCCCCACGGACCTCGTCGACCGGCAGGGCACCGCCTCCGGCTGGGGGGCGGCGAACGTCGCGGCGGGGGCACCGCGGCCGCGCGCCGTCAGCTCCTGGGGCGCCTCCGGGCGCAGCGGCGGCGGCGGGGGTGGCGGCGGCTGGGGCGGCGGCGGCGAGGCCACGCCGAGCTACCGGACGGGGGACGACGTCGTCCACGCGGCGTTCGGGGACGGCGTCGTGACCGGCATGCAGCCGGGCGGCATGGTGACCGTCCGGTTCGCGAAGGACGGCTCGGAGCGGACGCTGCTGGCCGAGCACGCCCCGATGCAGAAGGCGTAGGACTTCGTCCCACGCCGAGCCGATATCGTCGCGGCCTCATGGCGGCGACGATCATCGACGGCAAGGCGGTGGCGGCGCGGGTGCGGGCCGACGTCGCTCAGGACGTGGCGGAATTCCTCGCCGAGACGGGCACGCAGCCCGGGCTGGCGACGGTCCTCGTCGGCGAGGACGCGGCGAGCGCGGTCTACGTCGGCGGCAAGCAGAAGGCGTGCGCCGAGGTCGGCATCCGCGGCTTCGACCACCGCCTGCCGGCCGACACGTCCCGTGAGGACCTGCTGGCGCTGATCGACACCCTGAACGCGGACGCCGCGGTCAGCGGCATCCTCTGCCAGCTGCCCCTGCCCGGGCACCTGGACGGCGTCGAGGTCACGAACCGCATCGACGCCCGCAAGGACGTCGACGGCCTGACCATCGCCTCCGCGGGACGCCTCGCGCTCGGCATGGCCGGCCTCGTGCCGTGCACGCCCGCGGGCGTGATGCTGCTGCTCGCGGAGGCCGGCGTGGAGCCGCAGGGCAAGGAGGCGGTGATCGTCGGCCGCTCGAACCTGTTCGGCAAGCCGATGGCGCAGCTGCTCCTGGCGGCCAACGCCACGGTGACGATCTGCCATTCGCGGACGAGCGACCTCGGCGAGGTCTGCCGCCGCGCCGACATCCTGATCGCCGCTGTCGGCGTCGCCCACCTCGTGAAGGGCGACTGGGTCAAGCCCGGCGCCACCGTCATCGACGTCGGCATGAACCGGCTCGAGAGCGGCCTGACCGGCGACGTGGACTTCGCGGCCGCGTCCGAGACCGCCGCTGCGATCACGCCCGTCCCCGGCGGCGTCGGCCCGATGACGATCGCCTGCCTGCTGCGCAACACCCTCACTGCCGCGAGGCTGAGCGCGTGAACGTCATGCGGCTGCGCCTCGGCGAGCTCCTGGCCGGCGCGGGCGCCGTCCTCCTCGTGATCCTGCTGTCCGCCGAATGGGCGCGGCCCGAGTTCCGCGTCCGCACCACCGGCGGTGTCGACCTGTCCTCGCCACTGCAGAACGCGAACGACACGGTCGCGGCCCGGTTCGCGAACCAGTACGCCGAGACGGGCTGGTCGGCGCTCGGCGTGGTCCTCGTCGTCTGCCTGCTCGTCTCGATCATCGGCGCCGCTGCGCTGGTCGTCCTCACGGTCGTCGAGCGCGACACTCCGGTGCTGCCGGTGGTCGTCGCGGTCTGCACCGCCGCCTGGTCGATCATCATCGCCGTCGTCCTGCTGCTGCGCCTGACGCTGTTCCAGCCGGGCCTCGAGATCGGCTGGGCCGATCGCGACGTGAACATCCTCGGCCCGGCGTGGTTCGGGCTGCTGGCCCTCGTGCTGATCGCCGCGGGAAGCTGGCTGACCCTGCGCGACGACCGTCTTGCGAGCCCGCTGAGCGTGCCGCCCGAGGTGCCGGTGCGTCCGGCCCCGCCCGTCGTCACCTGAACGCGGGGGCGCAGCCGGGAGGCCCGCGTTCTGCGGGCAGGCCCCTAAACTGGGCGGTCGATGATCGACCGTACGCAGGTCCTCCATGTCGCCAAACTGGCCCGGCTGCAGCTCACGGAGGCAGAGGTGGGGCAGATGAGCACCGAGCTGTCCAGCATCCTCGGCCACATCGAGAAGCTGAACGAGCTCGACCTGGGCGACGTCCCGCCGACGGCGCACGTCGTCGCCACCGACGGCACGCTGCGCCCGGACGAGGTGCGCGAGTCGCTGGAGCCGGCGGTTGCCTTCGCGCAGGCCCCCGACATCGCCGACGACGGCTTCCGCGTCCCCAGCCCGCAGGCCTGATCGGCATGAGCGAGCTGACCGACCTCACCGCCAAGGCGGCGATCGACGCGATCGCCGCGGGCGACCTCGACGCGACCGAGCTGTTCGACGCCTGCCGCGCCGCCGCGGCCGCCGACGACCTGAACGCCTTCACCTGGGTGGCCGACCAGGTGCCCGACCTGAGCGGCGCTGCTGCGCTTCCGCTGCGCGGCGTCCCGCTGGCCGTCAAGGACCTCTTCTGCACCGAAGGCGTCCCGTCCCAGGCCGGCTCGAAGATCCTCGAGGGCTACTGCCCGCCCTACACGGCGACGGCCGTCGCGCGCCTGGCCGAGGCCGGCACGAGCCTGCTCGGCAAGACCAACCAGGACGAGTTCGCGATGGGCTCGTCGAACGAGAACTCCGCCTACGGGCCCGTGCAGAACCCGTGGGACCGCAGCCGCGTCCCGGGCGGATCCTCGGGCGGGAGCGCCGCTGCGGTCGCCGCCGGTCACGCGCCGTGGGCGCTGGGGACGGACACCGGCGGCTCGATCCGCCAGCCCGCCGCGCACTGCGGGATCGTCGGCCTGAAGCCCACCTACGGCTCGGTCAGCCGCTACGGCATGATCGCCTTCGCCTCGTCGCTGGACCAGGCGGGCCCGTTCGCGCGGACCGTCGAGGACGTCGCGCTGCTCTACAGCCACATGCACGGCCGCGACCCGCGCGACGCCACGTCCGTCGGGCGGGACGACGCGATCGCGCTGCCCACCGCCGACCGGCTCGACGGCATCCGCCTCGGCGTCCCCGAGGACCTCACCGGCGAGGGCATCGAGCCCGGCGTCATGGCCGCCTTTGAGGCTGCGCTCGAGACGGCGCGCGGACTGGGCGCCACGGTCGAGCGCGTCGCGCTGCCCAACGCGCCGTACGGCCTCAGCGCCTACTACGTCATCGCACCGGCCGAGGCGTCGTCCAACCTCGCCCGCTTCGACGGCGTCCGCTACGGGGCGCGCGCCGAAGCCGACGACCTGCTCTCGATGTACACGAAGACGCGGCACGACTACTTCGGCCCCGAGGTCAAGCGTCGCATCCTGATCGGGACCTACGCGCTGTCGTCCGGGTTCTACGACGCGTACTACGCGGGTGCGCAGAAGGCCCGCACGCTGATCTCCCGTGACTTCGCCGCAGCGTTCGGCGGCGTCGACCTGATCGTGACGCCCACGAGCCCGGGCATCGCGTTTCCGCTCGGGGCCAAGACCGACGACCCGCTGGCGATGTACCTCGAGGACTACTTCACGGTGCCGATCTCCCTCGCCGGAATCCCCGCGCTGTCGCTGCCCTGCGGCCTCAGCGAGGGCATGCCGGTCGGCCTGCAGCTCGCCGGTCCGGCGTTCAGCGAGAACCGCATCCTCGCCGCCGCCCACGCCCTCGAGGGCGCGTTCGGCTTCGACAGCACCCCGTCCCGGATCGGAGCCACGGCATGAGCACCGCGACCGCTGTCGAGTACGAGACCGTCATCGGCCTGGAGATCCACGTCCAGCTGAAGACGAAGACCAAGATGTTCTGCGGCTGCGAGCTGACGTTCGGCGACGCACCCAACACGCACACCTGCCCGGTCTGTCTCGCGCTGCCCGGCGCGCTGCCGGTCCCGAACGCCGAGGCAATCCACCTGGGGATCATGATCGGCAACGCCTTGGGCTGCGCGATCGCGCCGCGGATGAAGTTCGACCGCAAGCAGTACTTCTATCCGGACAGTCCAAAGGGCTACCAGATCAGCCAGTTCGACGAACCGCTCTGCGCGGGCGGCGGCATCGGCGGCGTGCGGATCGAGCGCGTCCACCTCGAGGAGGACGCGGCGAAGACGATTCACGCCGGCGGCTCCGGGCGGATCCAGGGATCGGCCTCGTCGGTCGTGGACTTCAACCGCGGCGGCACGCCGCTGGCGGAGATCGTCACCGAGCCGGACATCTCGTCCGCCGAGCAGGCCGGCGAGTTCCTGCGCCTGCTGCGCACGACCCTGCGCGTGCTGGGCGTGAGCGACGTGAACATGGAGGAGGGCTCGCTGCGCTGCGACGCCAACATCTCCATCCGGCCGGTCGGCGCCACGGAGCTCGGGACGAAGACCGAGCTGAAGAACATGAACTCGTTCCGGTTCATCGAGAAGGGCATCCACGCCGAGGTCGCCCGTCAGACGGCACTCGTCAACGCCGGCGAGCAGGTCGTCCAGGAGACGCTGCACTTCGACCCCCGGACCGAGGCGCTGACGTCGATGCGCTCGAAGGAGGAGGCGCACGACTACCGCTACTTCCCCGAGCCCGACCTGGTGCCGGTCCCGGTCACCGGGGCCATGCTCGACCGCGCGGCGGCCGCGATGCCGGAGCTGCCGGCCGCCCGTCAGGCGCGCTTCGAGGCGGACCTCGCGCTGCATCCGGACACGGCGAAGCTGCTGGCGTGGCGGGCGGAGCTGGGCGACTGGTTCGAGGCCGCGCTGGCCGCGTCCCCGGACGGCGTCAGCGCCGCCGCGGCCGGTCCCCTGGCCAACTGGACCACGAACGAGCTGCTCAAGCGGCTCGGCGCCGACAGCGACCCGGCCGGGTCGAAGGTCACCCCGGCGGCGCTCGCGCAGCTGGTGGCGCTGGTCGGCTCGAAGGCCGTCACGGCGGCGGGCGCGCGGCAGGTCCTGGAGGTGCTGATCGCGGAGGGCGGCGACCCCGCGCAGATCGTCGAGGCCCAGGGCCTCGGCGCCGTCGGCGGCGAGGACACGCTCGCGCCCGTCGTGAAGGAGGCGCTGGAGGCCAACCCGGACATCGCCGACCGCCTGCGCAGCGGCGACATGAAGCCGATGGGCGTGATCATCGGGCACGTCATGAAGGCGACGAAGGGCCGCGCCGACGGCAAGGAAGTCACCAAGCTCGTCCGGACCCAGCTCGGGCTCTGAGCGCAGCGGCGACCGGGACCGAGCCCTTGCGCGTCCCGGCCGCCGAGATCGACATCGACGAGGGACTGGTCCGCGCGCTGCTGCAGGCACAGCACCCGGACCTCGCCGGGCTGCCGCTGGTCCGTGCCGCGGACGGCTGGGACAACGTCATGTGGCGGCTCGGGCCGGACCTGGCGGTGCGGCTCCCGCAGCGCGCGCTCGGCGCCGGGTTCGCCCGGGTCGAGCACCGCTGGCTGCCGGAACTGGCTCGTGCGGTGGCCGCGGACGTGCCGGCGCCGGTGCGCATCGGCACGCCGACCGGCGACTACCCGTGGACGTGGGCGATCGTGCCGTGGTTCGAGGGCCGGACCGCGGACGTGCAGCCGCTGTCGCCCGATGGCGTGCGCAGCCTCGGCTGGGCCCTCCACACGCTGCACACGCCGGCTCCGGCGGATGCGCCCGTGAACCCCTACCGCGGCGTCGGCCTCGTCGAGCGCGAGGATCCGCTGCCCGGCCTGGAGGCGCTGTACGACGGCGCGGTGCCGCCCGCGCTGCGACGTGGCTGGCTGCGGGCACTGGAGGCCGAGGCCGTCTCCGCGGCAGGCCGTCCGCTCTGGGTCCACGGTGACCTGCACGCGCGCAACCTGGTGGTGAGCGGAGGCGGCGACCTCCGCGCGATCATCGACTGGGGCGACCTCGGGGCCGGCGACCCGGCCGTCGACCTCAGCTGCCTCTGGACGGTCCTGGAACCCGGCCAGCACGGCCTGTTCTGCGCGGGCTACGGCCCGGTCGACGGTCCGCTGCTGGGGCGGGCGCGGGGCTGGGCGCTGGTCTTCGCGACGATCTTCGCGTCGCTGGAGGACGATCCGGGCGCGGTGGCCATCGGCCGGCGGACCCTCGGACTGCTGCAGGGCTGATGCGGGCGGCGGTCCGTCCGGTCTGCTGTCCTCGGAGGATGCCGCGGGTCTGACCCGCCGGATGCGCCGGGCGTTCCGGCCGGGCGCCGCGAGCGTCGTAGCGCCTGCGCGCCCGGGCCCTTGCGCCGCGCGACCGGCGGCGTAGCATCAACGGGATGTCCCGACTGATCCGCATGGACCACACCGGCCACACCGAGCTCGCCGAGTGGACCGCTGATGACCAGGCCAGCATCGACGCTGCGGTGACCGTCTTCCGCGCCGAGCTCGACCGTGGCTACTTCGCCGTCGTCAGCCAAGGGGAGGGACACGCCGAGCAGGTGCGCGAGCTGCCCATCGACGCAGGGCTCGTCATCCTCCGCCGTCCGATCTCGGGCGGCTGAAGCCCCGCCCCGCCGCCGACCGGCCGTCGGGCCCATGGCCGACCTCGTCCCCACCGCCGTCCCGCGTCCGTCGGCGGCCGCCGGCGGGCTGCCCGAGCTTGCCGGGATGCCCTGGCGCCGGCGGGTCGACGACGCCCGGCTGCGCCGCGCCGGCCGGGGCTGGACGGTGTCCACCACCGCGCACGTCGTCCCGTTCCTCACCGCGGGCACGGTCCTGTTCCTCGTCGAGCCGCTCGCGACGCCGGTGTCCCTGGCGTGCTTCGCCCACGCCTGGAT
This sequence comes from Paraconexibacter sp. AEG42_29, assembly GCF_040581415.1. NCBI lineage: Bacteria > Bacillati > Actinomycetota > Thermoleophilia > Solirubrobacterales > Paraconexibacteraceae > Paraconexibacter > Paraconexibacter sp. AEG42_29. The sequence continues at coordinate 2,426,216 of NZ_CP114014.1, forward strand.
CATCCCGGAGCTCTACGCCCAGCGCGGAGCCAACGTGGTCCGGCCGAAGCCGACCAAGGCGGGTGCCGGTCCGGAGGCGCGGGCACTCGGCCTGCTCGGCGACCTGGTCGGCCACGAGGCCCGCGACCTGCACGGCGAGACCGGCCTGATCATGGAGCGCGGCCGGCTGGGCGTCTGGCTCCTGGGCCCGGCCGGAGCCCTGCTGGTGCGGCCGGGGGGTCGACGCACGCACTGCCTGTGCGTGCGCGTCAACGATCCGCAGCTCCCGTCGGCCGATCGCATCGCCCACCTGCTGCTTGCCCTGCGGGCCGATGAGGAGGGCTTCGCCACCGTCGCGAACCAGTCGTTCAGCGGCGCCACGTGGCGGGTCCGCCGACGCCTCGCCGCGGTGCAGCGGCCGGCGCTGAAGGTCGCGGCTGCGGCCGCGCGCGCTCCGCGGGCCTCGGCCGACCCGGCCTGACCCGCACGGACCGGCCGTCGAAACCGGCCAGGGCGTCTTCCGACCGTTCGGCTATGGGAACCATGTGGTTTGCAGGGCAACATGACGGTCATGTCGCCGAACACCGCCGTCACCCGCCTGACACTCCTCCCGACGGCCCCGCGCACCCGCGGTGCCGACGAGCCGAAGATCCGCCGCTACCGCCTTGCCGCGGTTCGTCCCGAGCGCGCCGCCCGCGAGGCCGATCGCTTCGGGCACCTGAAGCGCGCCTACGACTGACCCGCGTCGCCCCGGGCGGCGGGGGTGCCGCCCTCCGTCGCTACGCTTGACGCATGCGAGATCGCGCGTCCAGCGTCGGCAACAAGGCCATCGCCGTCCTCGTCCTGCTCGTCGCGCTCTGGATCCTCGGCTCGTTCGTCATCGGGTTCATCACCGGGATCGTGAAGATCCTCGCCGTCCTCGCCGCGATCGTCGCCCTGTTCTGGGCACTGAACCGGCTCTGAGGGCGTAGGCATGGCCGGAGCGATCTACCTCACGCTGTGCATTTCCTTCGGGCTCGCCGCCGGCCTCGTGGGACGGATCAAGGGCAGCTCGTTCGTCCTCTGGGCCCTGATCGGGGCGGTGCTGCCCGTCCTGGGCCTCGTTGCCGCGATCCTCTACCGGTACGAGACCGCGGAACTGCGCCGGCAGTGCCCGCAGTGTGGCCGCGTCGTGATGCTCCACGACGCGATCTGCACGCGCTGCGGCCATGAGCTCGAGTTCCCGGACGTCGCCATCCAGCCCCTCGATCCGTCCCTGCCGGCGGCGCGTAAAGCGGGCGTTTGATGGCGCCCCGGGCACTGATACCCTGAACGGTCCGGGCCGCCAGTAGATGGCGGCTTTGTCGTTTCACACAAACCGGCTCCAAATGGAGCCATTGGACCTTTTTGGAAGGAGGTCGAAAGCATGCGTGCGGTTGATGCCGTGATGGAGTGCCTGAAAGCGGAGGGTGTCGACGTCGTATTCGGCCTCCCCGGCGGGGCGAACATCCCCACCTACGATGCCTTCTACGACAGTGGCATCCGCCACATCCTCGTCCGCCACGAGGCCGGCGGCGGCCATGCGGCCGAGGGCTACGCGAAGGCGACCGGCAAGGTCGGCGTGTCCCTGGGCACGAGCGGCCCGGGCGCGACGAACCTCGTCACGCCGATCATGGACGCGATGATGGACTCCGTCCCGGTCGTGTTCATCACGGGCCAGGTCAAGACCGAACTGCTCGGCACCGACGGCTTCCAGGAGGCCGACGTCATCGGCATCACGATGCCGGCCGTGAAGCACTCGATCATGATCCAGCACCCGAACGAGATCCCGCGGGCGCTGCACGAGGCGTTCCACATCGCCCGCACCGGGCGTCCGGGCCCGGTCGTCGTCGACATCCCGACCGACCTCTCGCGCGTGGACATCCCGTACGAGCCGATCACCGACGTGCACCTGCCCGGGTACCAGACGTTCACCGAGGGCAACACGAAGCAGATCCGCCAGGCGGCGAAGGCCCTCGCGGCCGCGCGCCGTCCGGTCATCTACGGCGGCGGCGGGATCATCAACTCGAACGCCGCCGAGGAGTTCACCGAGTTCTGCCGCACCGACCGCTTCCCGGTCACGTGCACGCTGATGGGGCTCGGCGCCTACCCGGCCCCGGACCCGCAGTGGCTCGGCATGCTCGGGATGCACGGGACGCGCACGGCCAACTACTCGATGGACGAGGCGGACCTCATCTGCTGCATCGGCGCCCGGTTCGACGACCGGATCACCGGCAAGCTGTCCGAGTTCGCCCCGCGCGCGAAGTTCATCCACGTCGACGTGGACCCGGCCGAGATCTCCAAGAACATCCCGGCACATATCCCGATCGTCGGCGACGCCAAGAACGTCCTGCTGAAGCTGATCGCCGAGTACCGCGCGCTGGAGACGGATCCGTCCCGGCTCGACGAGTGGTGGCAGCGCATCGACGGCTGGCAGAAGCAGTACCCGATCGGGAAGTCGTTCACGGACTCCGAGGACACCGAGATCAAGCCGCAGCGCCTGATCCAGGCCGTCTACGAGGCGACCGCCGGCGACGCGATCATCACGTCCGACGTCGGCCAGCACCAGATGTGGACGGCGCAGCACTACCCCTTCAAGGGCCCGCGCCAGTGGATCAACTCCGGTGGCCTCGGCACGATGGGCTTCGGCCTGCCGGCGGCGATGGGTGCCGCGATCGGCTGTCCGGACCAGACGGTCGTGTGCATCACCGGTGACGGCTCGTTCCAGATGAACACGCAGGAGCTCGCGACCTGCGCGCAGGAGGGGATCCCGGTCAAGGTGATCATCTCCAACAACGGCTACCTGGGCATGGTCCGTCAGTGGCAGGAGCTGTTCTGGGACAAGCGCTATTCGGCGGTCGACCTGGGCCAGTTCCCGGACTTCGTGAAGCTCGCCGAGGCGTACGGCTGCCACGGCGTGCGTCTCACGAACAAGACGACGCTCGTGGACGACCTGAAGGCCGCCATCGCCACGCCCGGCCCGGTCGTCGTCGACGTCCGCGTCACCCGCGAGGAGAACACGTATCCGATGATCTCGCCCGGCGCCGCCGCGCGGGACATGGTGGGATGACCGTCATGGGCGATCCCGGAACGAAGGACCTCCTGACCCTGGAGGAGCTCGAGGCATCGGGCTCCATCCGGACCGGCCGCAAGCACATCCTGTCGATCCTGGTCGAGAACCGGCCCGGCGTGCTGACCCGCGTCTCCGGCCTGTTCGCGCGGCGCGGCTTCAACATCGACACGCTGTCGGTCGGGCCGACCGACGACGACCAGGTCTCGCGGATCACGATCACGCTCGACGGGGCCAACCACCCCATCGACCAGGTCACGAAGCAGCTGCACAAGCTGATCAACGTCCTGAAGATCCGCGACCTCGAGCCGAGCGAGACGGTCGCGCGCGAGCTCGCGCTGTTCAAGGTCGCCGCGGACGGAAACGCCCGCGCCGAGGTCATGCAGATCTGCGAGATCTTCCGCGGCAAGGTCGTCGACGTGACGAAGCGGTCGATCATCATCGAGATCACCGGCACGACCGACAAGGTCGAGGCCTTCGAGCGCATGGTGCGCCCGTTCGGGCTGATCGAGATGATGCGCACTGGCGAGATCGCCATCGCCCGCGGTCGCGGCGAGACCTGACGCACGCGGATCTCGCCGGCCGTGCGGACTGGCGAGATCGCCGTCGCCCGCGGTCGCGGCGAGACCTGACGCGGCCGCGGTGCCCCGGTGACCTCGATTTCACATCGTGGTCACCGGGACGGCGTACGGTGCGTCGGTGCTTGTCCGACGCGACTTCCTGAAGAGTTCGGCGCTGAGCGCCGGGGTGCTGGCCATGGGGCCGGCGTACTGGCGCGAGGCGCTTGCCGCTGCGCCGGCGACCCCCGGCCGCGGACCGTACGGTCCGCTGGGCCCACCCGACGCGAACGGCATCGCCCTGCCGGCCGGCTTCAGCGTGCGGCAGATCGCGGCCGCAGGCAGCCCGGTCGCCGGGACGGGTTACGTCTGGCCGCTGTTCCCCGATGGCAAGGCGACGTTCACGCGCCCCGATGGTGGCTGGGTGCTGTGCGTGAACTCCGAGGTCCCGGTGATCGGCGGGGCGTCGTCGATCACCTTCGCCGCCGGGGGCCGGATCACGGGCGCTCGCCGGATCCTCGCGGGGACATCCACCAACTGCGGCGGCGGGGCGACGCCGTGGGGCACGTGGCTCTCCTGCGAGGAGATCGACCAGGGCCGGGTCTGGGAGTGCGACCCGCTCGGCCTGAAGCCTGCGGTCGCGCGCCCCGCGATGGGCGTGTTCACGCACGAGGCCGCCGTCGTGGACCCCGCCGGGCAGCGGCTCTACATGACCGAGGACGAGGGGGACGGCGGCTTCTACCGCTTCACGCCGACCGCGTATCCCGACCTCGGCGGCGGGGTGCTGGAGATCGCCACGCCAGGCACCGGTGGGCGGGTCGCCTGGGTGCGCGTCCCGGACCCTGGGGCCGTGTCGCTGGCCACGCGCCTCCAGGTCCCGACCTCGCAGAAGTTCCGGCGCGGCGAGGGGCTGTGGTTCGACACGGGCGTCGTCTACTTCTCGACGACCAGCGACGACCGCATCTGGGCGTACGACTGCGCGACGGAGCTGCTTGAGCTGCTCTACGACGGTGAGGCGATCGGCCCGGACGCCCCGCTGCGGGACCCGGACCAGCTCAACGCGCACCCGTCGTCCGGCGACCTCTACGTCTGCGAGGACGCCGACGACCTGCAGATCGTGATGATCACCCTCGAGCGCGAGGTCGCACCGTTCCTGCAGCTGTCCGGTCCGCTGCACCAGAACGGGACCGAGCTGGCCGGGACGACGTTCGACCCTGCCGGACGTCGCCTGTACTTCTCCTCGCAGCGCGGCGGGCTCGGCGGACTGACGTACGAGGTCACGGGTCCGTTCCGCGAGGTGCTGCCGCGGCGCCCGATCGTGCAGGTGAGCGCGCCGGCACCGCTCCTGCTGCAGGCCAAGCCCGCGGTGCGGCTCACCACGGTCCGCCGCGACGGCCTCGTGGTGTCGGTGGACGCGGACCGGAAGGGCACGTACGCACTCAGCGTCCGGGCCCGGGGCGTGACGGTCGCCCGCGGTACGCTCCGCGCGACGGGTCCGGGGCGGCGACGGGTGCGGCTGAAGCCCGTCCGTCTCGGACCGGCAGCGCTGCGGAAGCTGAAGGGCCGTCGCGTCGTCGGGCAGGTGGTGGTCACGCAGGGCAAGCGGCGCGCCACGCGGCCGGTCACGCTCACAGGCCCGCCGGCTTAGGCGCTCACGAGGTGCTCGATGTGCCACCACGTGCGCGGGTGGCGTGTGGTGGCACATCGAACCCCGCCGCGACAACGCGCTCGATGTGCCACCAGGTACTCATGTGGCGCCTGTTGGCCCATCGGACCCAGCGGCTCGCAACGTCGCGCTGGTGCCATGCCCGGCTTGTGTGACGCGCGGCACACGAGGCCGCCGATTCCCCGAAGCGGTCATATGATCGACAGAGATGGCCGTCGCCTCCGTCACCGGCTCGCCGTTCAGCCTCGCCCCCGCCGAGCGGGCGCGCCTGCTCCGGCACGTCGAGCTCGCCGCCAAGCGCGCCCGGCACCGCGGCGGATCGCCGGTCCTGGCGGGCATCAGCGTGCGCGTGGACGCGGGTGTCGACCCATCCGGCACGGTCGTCGCCTCGCGCCGGGGGGACGAGCCGTGGTTCGTTATGGAGCAGCCGGACCGCGGCGGGAGCGTCGTCGCTGCCCTCGGCTGCGCGGTCGCGATCGACGCCGACGGCCCCGATCGCTTCCGGACGGTCGCCCGGCGCTGGCGCACCCTGCTCGCAGCCGCCGCGGTCGACCCGCCCGCGGGCCCGCGGGGCAGCGGACCGGTCGCCGTCGGCGGTTTCGCGTTCGCCGACCAGGGTGGAGCGTCCCCGCACTGGCGCGGCTTCGCCCCCGGCTCGATGCACGTCCCCGAGCTGTCGCTCGCACGGCGCGGCGACGAGGTCTGGATGTCGCTGACGGCCCTCATCGCCGGGGCCGACAATCCCGACGCGCGCGTCGCCGACCTCGCCGCCCGGGCAGATGAGCTCGTGAGCCGGCCGCTGCCCATGCTGGACCCGGACCCGGTCGGCGGCCATGAGGTCGTCGGCGCCATGCCGCCCGAGCACTACGTCGGCGCCGTCGCCCGCGCCGTCGAGCGCATCCGCGCAGGCAAGCTCGCGAAGATCGTCCTCGCCCGCGAGGTCCAGGTGCACGCGTCGCAGGCCCACCAGGCCGGCGGTGTCCTCGGCATCCTGCGCGACGCGTTTCCGTCCTGCTTCGTGTTCTGCGTCGGCCGCGGTGAGCGGACGTTCATCGCCGCGAGCCCCGAGCTGCTGATCCGCCGTGACGGGCTCCGCGCCGGGACGCTCGCGCTGGCCGGGTCGACGCGGCGCAGCGCCGACCCGGCCGTCGACGACCACCTTGGCGAGCAGCTGCTGCAGTCGACCAAGGACCGCGGCGAGCAGCAGATCGTCACCGCCCGGATCCTGCGGGCGCTCCGTCCGCACAGCGTCTGGGTGACCGGGGCAGAAGAGCCTGAGGTCGTCCGCATGGCGAACATCCAGCATCTCGCCACGCCGATCCGCGCCCAGCTCGCCGCACCGGTCCCGGTGGTCGAGCTCGCGGGCCTGCTGCATCCGACGCCCGCCGTCGGCGGCGAGCCGCACGCGGTCGCGCTGCCGATGATCCCTGAGCTCGAGGGCCTCGATCGCGGCTGGTACGCCGGGCCTGTCGGCTGGACGGACGCCAACGAGGACGGCGAGTTCTGCGTCGCGCTCCGCAGCGCGCTCCTGGACGGTCCGGTCGCCCGCTGCTACGCGGGGGTGGGGGTCGTCGCCGACAGCGATCCGGCGGCCGAGCTGGCCGAGACCGAGATCAAGCTGCAGGCGTTGCTGCCGGTCCTCGCGCTCTGAGGGTCAGGCGGCCGCGGCCGGCGGCAGCCTGCGGTGCCGGGCCAGCTGCATCGCCAGCGCGAAGATCACCAGCCCGAGGATGATGTCCGCGACGATGTGCGCGTGCCGCCACCACGGGAAGGCGCTCGTCCCGCCGACGGTGTAGTGGAGGATCCCCACGAGCCCGCTGCCCGAGTAGACGGCCAGGCAGACGGCGGCGCGGCGGACCTCGCCGCGCTGCAGCAGCACCACTGCGGCGAGGCCGAACGCCGTGAAGAGGAACCACGACCCGCCGACGATGGCCGCGGAGGGATTCGGCAGCGTGGCGGACTCCGGGTAACGATCGTAGGCGGCGACGTTGTCGACGTAGTGCACGATCGACACGGCGACCGCGACCGCGAGGACCATGCAGATGCGCCGGTGGTCGACGGTGCTCACGGCGCTCAGCGTCCCGCCGTCGCGAGCGCGACCACCTGGCCGGCCTCGTCGGTGCGCAACCGGACCTCGACCGTGCCCGATCGGTCCGCGTGGAACGCGGCGGCGTCATAGGTGAAGCAGACGGCGTCGTCCTCCCGGACGACCTCGAGCCCGTCCGGCAGAGGGCCGTCGCGTGGGACGTCGACCTCACGACCGTTGAATGACGTCCAGGCCACCACACGCCGGCCGGTCACCGCGATCGCGCCCGACGTGCCCTGCTTCTTCCAATTGGACCGCTTGCCGGGCGCGCGGTAGTTCCGGTAGGTCGTCGATCCGGGCAGCTCCTCGAGGAGCAGGACGATGCCCTCGGCCTCGAGCGCGGTACGCAGGTCGTCGGGCAGGCGCCCGGAACCGGTGAGGAGGCGACGCAGGAAGGCCACGCCGGGAAGCCTAAGGGCCCGGGGCGCGCGCGGTCAGAACAGGACGCCCTGGATCGGCGGCACCCGCGGCGGCTCGCGCTCTGCGGCCGCCGGACCCGGACCCGGCGCCGGGGGCGGTTGCCGGGCGGGGTGTGCCGGACGGCCACGGGACGACCGGTCCCCGAATCGCACCGCGCGCTCGCTCTCCGGCCGGAGCGAGCCGTCCGCGTTGCGGCTCCGGAACAGGTCGAGACCCTCAAACGACCCCGGGTGCTCGAGCCGGCCCCGCGTGATCAGCCGGCTCAGCCGGACCCGTTCGGCCTCTGGCGCATATGCGCCGCGCGCGTAGAGCTCCTCGTACAGGGGCACGAGGTCCGGCCGCGAGGACCGCAGCCAGTCCAGGAAGACGCCACGGACCTCGCCCCGCAGGTGCAGCGCGATGCCGCCGACGTTCGTCGCGCCCGCCTCGGCGGCCAGCGCCAGGATCGCCTCGACCTGCCGTGGGTCGTCGTTGATGCCGGGCATGAGCGGCGCGATCAGGACGCTCGTCGGGATGCCGCTCCGGTTCAGCTCGGCGACTGCTTCCATCCGGGCGCGCGGGTGGGGCGTGTGCGGCTCGGTCGCCCGCCAGGCCTTCGGCTCCATCGTCGGGATCGACAGGCTCGCCATGAACGTGGTCACCGCCGCGATCTCCTTGAACAGCTCGAGGTCGCGCAGCAGCAGCGGCGACTTCGTCAGCACGGAGCACGGCGTCCGCGAGTCGCGCAGCGCCTCCCAGATCCCGGGCATCAGGCGGTATTTGGACTCGACCCATTGGTACGGATCGGTGTTGGTCCCCAGCGCGACGTGCTCGCGCTTCCAGGACGGCCGTCCGAGCTCGGCGCGCAGCACCTCCGGCACGTTCGTCTTGACCACGATCTCGTGGTCGAAGTCCTCGGCCGCGTTGAAGCCCAGATAGGTGTGCGTAGGCCGCGCGAAGCAGAAAGTACAGCCATGGGTGCATCCCCTGTACGGGTTCACCGTCCAGCGGAACGGCATCGCCGATCGCTCGGGCACCCGGTTCAGCGCCGACTTCGAGCGCACTTCGTAGAACCGGGTCCGCAGCGCTTCCGGTGCGTCGAACGTCCGCACGGTCGCCGGGTCGCGGTACCCCGGAAGGGGGGTGCCCTCGGCGGCTTCGATCGTCAGGTTCTCCCATCGCACGAACATATGTTCGCATGCCGTGCGGACGGGAGAGCGCGCCCTTCAGGGCACCTTGCGCCAGACCGTCAGGACCTCGCGGATCGTGCCGGTCCGGTGGGTGATGCCGCGCTGCAGCGGGTTGAAGACGATGTCGAACCGGCCCGACTCGCGCTGGTCGATCTCGGTGACCACCGCGTGGAACCGCCGGCCCTTCTTGTCCATCTCGACGATGTCCCCGGGCGCGATGCCCTTGGAGGAGAGGCGGCGGATCCGGACCTCGCCCTCGCCGGCGTCGGCCGGGATGTCGAGCAGGCGGGCCTGGCCATCGTCGTCGGGAGGAGCGTCCACGGCGCGTGACGGTACCCGGAGCCCCGGCGGCAGCGGGCGCGAGCTTGCAGCGGCCCGCCGTCAGGCAGAGGTCGCCGGACCCGAGAGCTCCGCCACGACGGCGTCGCTGATCCGCCGGTGCAGCCGCACGTTCTGTGAGCGGTCCGAGCGGACCTCGATCAGCGTCACCCCGTCGGACGCGAGCCCGTGGTCGAGGGCCGCGCGGAACTCCGTCACGGAATCGGCCAGCCGGTGCTCGAGCCCGAACAGCTGCGCCACGTGGGCGGGATCCAGCCCGGTGGGGGTGGCGACGTGCTCCTCGAAGGCATCCCGCTGCGAGGCCACCGGCAGGAAGTCGAAGATCCCGCCGCCGCCGTTGTCGACGACGACGATCGTCAGCGGAAGGCGCAGCCGGTGGGCGGCGAGCAGGCCGCCCAGGTCGTGGGCGAGCGTCACGTCGCCGACCAGCAGGACGACCGGTCCCGCCGACCCGGCAGCGACGCCGAACGCCGTCGACGTCGTGCCGTCGATGCCGTTCGCACCGCGGTTGGCAAGCACGCGCGGCCCGTCCTCGCGCACCGGGAAGAAGCTCTCGACGTCCCGGATCGGCATCGACGCCGCCACGAACAGGGTCGCCGCAGCGGGCAGACGCGCCCCCAGCTCCGCGGCAACGCGGACCTCGGTCAGGTCGTCACCGCCCGCACGCGCGATCGCGCCGGCGGTGCGCTGATCGGCCGCGCGCCACGCGTCGAGCCACGCCTGCGGGCCCACCGGGAGCCCGCCCCCGGCAACCGCCGCCGCCAGTGCCGGCCCGGCGGAGAACGGGAGCCGCAGGTCGATTCGCCCGGTCGGGTCCTGCCACGCGTCCTCGGCGTCGAGCACCACCTGGACGCCGATGGCCGGGTTCGCCAGCCACGCGCGAAGGGACTTGGAGGTCGGCAGGTCACCGACGCGGAGGACGACGTCGGGCACCGTCGCGCCGGCGAAGCCCTCGTGGCGCAGCATCAGGTCCCAGTGGGCGACGGCGGCGCTCCCGCGGCGCGCGCCGGACAGGGGATCGGCCAGCAGCGGCCACCCGACCGCCTCGGCGAACGCGGCAGCCGCCAGGCCCGCCGTCCCGCCGCCGCGCTCGTCGCGCCCGGCCACGATCACCCCGCGCGACGCCGCGCCGAGGATCGGACGCAGCGCCTCGGACGCGCTGCCAGGCCCGGTTCCGGCCGCACCGCCCGTCGACGCCGGCGACCGCGACACCCACGGTCGGCCGTCCGCGCGACCGCCGCCACCCACGGTCTCCTCGTCCGGCAGGTCCTGCGTCAGCACGAGCGGCTCGCGGAGCGCCAGGTTCAGGTGCACGACCCCCGGTCGCCCGTCGACCGCCGTCCACATGGCCCGGCACGCCAGCTGGCGGATCCAGCGCAGGCGGTCGGGCGTCGCGGGATGCGTCCCGACCTCGACGAACCACTTGACCGCGTCCCCGAACAGCTTCACCTGATCGATCGTCTGGCCGGCCCCGATGTCCCGCAGCTCCGGCGGCCGGTCGGTCGTCAGGACGATCAGCGGGACGCGCGCCTCGCGGGCCTCGATGATCGCCGGCAGGTAGTTCGCAGCGGCGGTGCCGGACGTGCAGGCGATCGCGGCCGGCCGGCCCGTCGCCTTCGCGACGCCGAGTGCGAAGAACGCGGCGCAGCGCTCGTCGACGTGCGACCAGGTCGGCACCCGATCGTGCCGGGCGAGGGTCAGGACGAGCGGCGTCGAGCGGGACCCGGGCGACGTGCACGCGCCGGCCAGCCCGCAGCGCGCGAGCTCGTCGACGAGGGCACGCAGGAGGAGGTACTGGTCGACGGTCTCGCTCATCGCCGTGGACCGTATACGCGCGATGATGTCCGCCGTGCCCAGCTCCGATCCGATCGTCCTGCTGCACGGGTTCGCCGGGACGGGTGCCACGTGGGACGCGGTGCGCGCGGAACTGGACGCCGGGCGAACTGTCCACACTCCCGACCTGCGCGGCCACGGTCGGCGGTCGGCGGTCCGGCCCGTCTCGTTCGCGGGCTGCGTCGCCGACGTGCTGGCGGACGCGCCCCCGCGGTTCGTCCTCGGGGGCTACTCGCAGGGCGGCCGCGTCGCGCTCCACGTCGCGCTCGCCGCGCCCGAGCGGGTCAGCGCGCTGGTCCTGCTCGCGACCATGGCGGGCCTGGAGGACCACGAGGCGCGCGCGGCCCGGCGCCGGTCGGACACCGTGCTGGCGCTGAAGCTCCAGCGGGACGGCCTCGAGGCGTTCGCGGCCGACTGGACGACGCAGCCGCTCTTCGCGGACGACCCACCGGCCGCTCGTGCCGCTCAGGTGAAGGACATCGCGCGCTGCAGCGCCGACGGGCTGGCGGCTGCCCTCCGCGGGATCGGGACGGGGGAGATGCTGCCGCTGTGGGACCGGCTCGGCGAGCTCACCATGCCCACGACGGTCCTCGTCGGCGAACGGGACACGAAATACCAGGCGCTCGGGGAGCGGCTCACCACGCTGCTCCCGGACGCGACGCTCACGATCGTCCCCGGCGCGGGCCACGGCCTGCCGCGGGAGGCGCCGCCGGCGGTCGCGGCTGCTCTCGCCGGGGACGCTGCTGCCTGAACCGTCACCAGACGGTCCGCGCCACACGGTCCGGTCAGACCCCCAGGCCCGGCCCCGTCGGCACGCGGATCATCCCGCCCCGCACGCGCAGCGCCTCCGGCACATCGATGTCCAGGGCCTCCAGCGTCGCCAGCCCGCACGCGGCCTGGACCCGCAGCGCCGCGGCCACATGCACCCCGGCCGCGATCCCCAGCGGGCCGTCGAAGGTGGACGCGACGTAGACCTCGGCTCCGCCGGACCGCACGAGGGCAGCCTGCGCCAGCAGCCCCGCGATCCCGCCGCAGCGCGAGATCTTCAGGCAGACCGCATCGGCCCCGCCGGCGATCAGCGCACCCATGTCCTCGGCGGTCTCGTCCATCGACACGCGGGCGGCCACGCGCTCGCGGACGGCGCGCAGCGCCTGCAGCCCGTGGACCGGCTCCTCGACGAACTCGAGGCCGGCGGGGGAGAGGACCTCGATCGCGCGTACTGCCTGCTCCACGTCCCAGGCGCCGTTCGCGTCCAGGCGGAGCAGCATCTGCGGCCCGGCGGCGGCCCGCACGGCCGCGACCCGGCCCGCGTCGTCCCCGACCCCGACCTTCAGCTTGATGCACGAGTACCCAGCGTCGCGGGCGGCAGCAGCCGCCGACGCCGCCGACTGCCGGTCCACCGCGCCGATCGTCGCGTTGACCGGGACGGCATCCAGCGGCTCGTCCGTGAGCAGCGACGCCACCGGCCGCCCGGCACGCCTGCCCGCCCGGTCCCACAGCGCGAGGTCGACGGCGGCGAGCGCCACGGGGATGTCCGCGGCCTCCCGGCAGGCGTCGAGCATCAGGACGCCGGGCGCGTCGTCGTCGTAGGACTGCAGGATCGACGCGTAGACCGCGAGCGCCTCGGCGCAGACATCGAGCGGCACGCCGTCGTACGGGGTCAGCGGCGCCGCCTCACCCCGTCCTGTGACGCCGTCGGCGCCGGTGAGCTCGAAGATCAGCAGGTCGCGCTCGCGGATCTCCCCGAACGCGGTGGGGAGCGGCGTGTGGAGCCGGATGCTCTCGTGGTGCAGCGCAACGGTGGGCAAGCGCCCAACCTACGTCAGCAGGATGCCGCCGGACAACAGCACGCAGAACACGAGCTGCAGCTGCCCGGTCCCTGCGAGCGCGCCGTTCAGGGTCGGCCCGTCGGTGTGGCTGTTGACGGTCCGGACGAGCTTGGCGGCCAGCGGGATCGCCAGGAAGCAGATGGCCGAGGCCCAGCTGATGGGTCCGAAGAGCGCCGGGATCAGCGCGGTGACGAACGCGCCGTAGATCATCGCCGCGTACATCTTGCGCGTCTTCTCCCGTCCCAGCCGGACGGCCAGGGTCTTCTTGCCGACGCGGCGGTCGGTGTCCATGTCCCGGACGTTGTTGACGACCAGGATTGCGCTGGCGAGCAGCCCGACGGGGACCGCGTAGGCCAGCGCCTCCCAGGGCCAGCGCTCGATCTGTGTGAACGTCGACCCGGCGACCGCGGCGACGCCGAAGAACAGGAAGACGAAGACCTCGCCGAGGCCTTCGTAGCCGTACGGCCGCGGTCCGCCGGTGTACAGGACGCCCGCCGCGATCGACAGGACGCCGACGACCAGCAGCTCGTAGCCGGCCTCGGCGACCAGGTAGAGGCCGCACAGGACGGCGAGCCCGAACGTGATGTACGTGGCGATCAGGACCTGCTTGGGCGGGACGAGGCCGCCGGCGGTCACGCGGACGGGGCCGAGCCGGTCCTCCGTGTCCGCGCCGCGCCGGGCGTCGGAGTAGTCGTTCGACAGGTTGGTGCCGACCTGGATGAACAGCGCCCCGAGGAGCGCGGCCAGGAAGATGAGGACGCTGAAGCGGTCGTCGAGCGCCTGGGCGACGGCGGTCCCGACGAGCACGGGGGCGACCGCGGCCGGGAGCGTGCGCACCCGGGCGGCCATGAGCCAGATCTTGACCACGACGTCGCCCGCCTACGCCCGCCGCGGGAACTGGCCGAAGTCGGGCTTGCGCTTCTCGCGGTAGGCGTTGCGGCCCTCCTGCGCCTCCGGGTTCCCGTAGAAGAGGAGGTTCGCGTCGTGTGCGAGCTGCTGGATGCCGGTGTAGCCGTCCTCGTGCGCGTTGAAGGACGACTTCACCAGCCGCAGCGCGAACGGGGACAGCTCGAGCATCTCGCGGCACCACTTGACCGTCTCGTTCTCGAGCTCCGCGAGCGGGACGACCGTGTTGACGAGCCCCATGTCCAGCGCCTGCGAGGCGTCGTACTGGCGGCAGAGCATCCAGATCTCCTTCGCCTTCTTGGTCCCGACGAGATCGGCGAGCAGGGAGGCGCCGAAGCCGCCGTCCCACGAGCCGACCCGCGGACCGGTCTGGCCGAACCGGGCGTTGTCGGCGGCGATCGTCATGTCGCAGCAGAGGTGCAGGATGTGGCCGCCGCCGACCGCATAGCCGGCGACCATCGCGACGACCGGCTTCGGCAGCCGGCGCATCTGGACCTGCAGGTCGGTCACGTGGAAGCGGCCGACCGCGGCGCGGCCGGTGGCGGACGGGTCGGTCATGTACCCGGTGTCGCCGCGGACGTTCTGGTCACCGCCGGAGCAGAACGCGAGCGGTCCCTCGCCGGTGAAGATGATCACGCCGACGTCGGGGTCCTCGCGGGCGACGTCGAACGCGTGCCCGAGCTCGATCAGCGTCTGCGGCCGGAACGCGTTGCGCACCTCCGGCCGGTTGATCGTGAGCTTCGCGATGCCGTCGCCGGACGTCTCGTAGCGGATGTCCTCGTACTCGCCGGCGGGGGTCCAGGTCACTGACATGAGCCGCAGGCTACTTTGACTTGCGTGCACGTCGATGCCTGGCTTCCCCGCGCGGCGCGCGCGCATCCGGACCGGCAGGCCGTCAACGGGCTCACCTTCGCGGACCTCCACGCCGCGGCGCTGCGGACGGCGGCCGGGCTCGACGGGGTGGCGCCCGGGGAGCGGGTGGCGATCGCCCTGCCGCCGGGGGACGACTTCGCCGTGGCGCTGCACGCGATCTGGCTGCGCGGTGCGGTCGCGGTCCCGCACGACCTGCGCCTGACGGACGCCGAACGGCCGTCGGCGGACCACGTCGTCGGTGCGGGGCCGCTGCCGTCCGCCGACCCGGCCGGGTTCGTCGCGGCGTCCCGTCACGACCTCTCCGCGACCGCCGCCATCATCCAGACGTCGGGGACGAGCGGCGCGCCCAAGCCCGTCGAGCTCACGTTCGGCAACTGGCTGTGGAGCGCGCTGGGCGGGGCCACCGCGCTGCGGTCGCCCGGCCCCGAGCGCTGGCTGTGCGCCCTGCCGCTGAGCCACGTCGGCGGCCTGTCGATCCTGGTGCGCGGGGTGATCACGGGCTCCGCCGCGCTGGTGCACGAGCGCTGGGACACCGCACGGGTGGTGCGCGCGCTGATGGAGGACGACGTCAGCCTCGTCAGCGTCGTCCCGACCACCCTCGCGCGGCTGCTGGACGCCGGCCTGACCGCCCCGCCCGCGCTGCGGTGTGCGCTGGTCGGCGGCGGCCCCGTGGCGCCCGACCTGCTGCGCCGGGCGGCGGCCGCCGGCGTCCCGGTCGCCCAGACCTACGGCCTGACCGAGACGTGCTCGCAGGTCACGACCCAGCAGCCCGGGGACGACCGGCCGGACGCGGGGGCGCCGCTCTTCTGCACGCGCGTGCGCGTGGCGGGCGACGGCGAGATCCACGTCCGCGGGCTCACCGTGGCCGGCGACGACCCCGCTCTCGAGCTCGCCACCGGCGACCTGGGCGTCCTGGACGGCGACGGGCGGCTGACCGTCGTCGGCCGCAAGGCCGACACGATCGTGACCGGCGGTGAGAACGTCGCGCCGACCGAGGTCGAGGCGGTGCTCGCCGAGCACCCGGCCGTCGCCGAGGCCGCGGTCCTGGGCCGGCCGGACCCCGAGTGGGGGGAGGCGGTGCACGCCCGCGTCGTCCTGCGCGCCGGCATGAGCGCCGACGCCGCGGGTCTGCGCGCGCACTGCGCGGCGCGGCTCGCCCGGTTCAAGGTGCCGAAGGACGTCGTCGTCGTGGACACGCTGCCCCGCACCACGTCCGGGAAGCTGCGCCGCCGGGACCTGCGCTGACCCCCGCACGGAGAAGCGGTGTGAAGGGGAGCACCCGTCCAGCCGGCGCACTACGATGCGCGGATGCTTCGTGGGGGGACACTCATCAGCGCTGCCGCGGCCGTTCTGGCGGCCGCCGCCGTGCCGGCGGCCGCGCAGGCCGCGGACACCTACACGGTGGACAAGGCCGCTGCTGAGGGGTGCAGTGCGGCGAAGGTCTGCAAGACGATCGCGGCCGCCGTGGCCGCGGTGGCCGACGGCGACGCGATCACGGTCCCTGAGGGCTCGTACGACGAGCCGGCCATCGCGCTCACCAAGAAGAACGTGAAGATCACCGGCGTCGCCGGGAAGACGACGGTCAACGTCGCGGCCCCCGCCACCGCCGGCGATCCCGCCTTCAAGATCATCGAGGGGACGCAGCTGGACGGGCTCACGATCGCCCCCGGCATGAACAGCGGCCCGGCGGTGCTCGTCACCGGGGTCGGGACGACGTTCCGCAACGGCGCCATCGTCCGTCTCAGCCCCTCCTCGTCCGACGCGCCGGCCTACAAGGTGGACCCGCTCGTGGGCTCCGGCGTGAGCACGCTGAGCCGCATCACGATCCTCAACGGCCCGGCCGGCTCGACGGGTCAGACGCAGCCGGCGATCGCCGGCAACGGCACCTCGTCGCTCGCGGTCAACGACGCCGTGGTGATCTCCGGCGTCGGGAACGGCCCGGCGCTCGGCATCACGGGCAGCGACACGACGGGCGCCACGCCCGCGCCGAACACGGTGCTGCGCAGCTCGCTTATCGCCTCGAACCCCGCGGCCGACGCGCTGTCGTTCACGAGCGCGGCCGGCTCGACGACCAAGAAGGCGCTGGAGGTCGACACCACCATCCTGCTCGGCGGCGGCAACGCGTCCGGTGTCAAGGTCGCAAGCCTCACGTCCGGCACGCCCACGGACTCGGCGGGCGACCTCACCGCGACCTTCAAGCACGTGACCATCAGCGGCGCCGGCAAGCCGTTCTTCGTCGACGCGGGCGCAGCGGCGCTCGGCACCGCGGTCGGCAACATCGCCGTGACCTTCGAGCGCTCGATCGTCCAGGGCAAGGCCCCTGGCACCGTGAAGGCCTTCACCCCGCTGCTCGGGCTGCTGGGCGCCGCGAGCACCGCCGACGTCACGATCAAGAACTCGGACACCGACACCGGCGCGTTCACCCAGGCCGGCGGCGGCAAGGGCAAGATCACGAAGACCGACAGCGACGGAAACACCGCGCCGTCGGGGCTCTTCGCCGACCCCGCCAAGCTGAACTACAACCTGCGCATCGACGCGCCGGTCATCGACAAGGGCGGCGCGTTCGTCCAGGGCGAGAGCACGACGGACGTCGCCGGCGTCGACCGCAGGACCATCACGACGGACCTCGGCGCCTACGAGTTCGTCAACCACGCACCGGTCGCCGGCGCGACGACGAACACCGTCAAGCCCAAGCAGAACGAGGTCGTGACGTTCGACGCGTCCAAGTCCTTCGACTTCGACCCGGGCGACCGGATCGTCTCCTACAAGTGGTTCTTCGGGGACACGCAGGTGGCCGAGACCACGACGCCGACCACCACCCACGCCTACAGCGTGCTGGGGATCTTCAACCCGACGGTGACCGCGGTCGACACGAAAGGCCTCGAGAGCCCGGCCGGCAAGATCGCGACGCTGGTCGTGGGCGACGGGGCCGCACCGGTCGTCGGCGTCTCCAAGCCGTCGCGCGGCGGCAGCTACGCGATCACGGTCAAGTCGCGGGTCGGCGGCAAGATCAAGAACGTCTTCGACAAGGACCTGCTTAAGAAGGTGATCTTCGCCGGCAAGGCGACGGACGCGTCCGGCATCAAGTTCGTGCAGATCTCCATCCAGCGCCTGGCGATCGGGTCGGCGACGGTGCCGGCGAGCCCGAAGACCTGCGTCTTCCTCGGCACGAACAAGACGACCTTCCAGACGGCCAGCTGCAAGAAGCCCATCTTCTTCACCGTGGCGAACAAGGACGGGGTCTTCAGCTACCACCTCAAGAGCACGGTGCGGCCCAAGGCGGGCAAGTACCAGCTCGCGGTGCTCGCGGTCGACGGCGCGGACGTGCTGTCGAACGCGTTCACCGTCCCGTTCACGCTGAAGTAGCCGGGTGAGCCTCGAGGACGACGTCGCCGAGTTCCGAGCGGCGAGCCGTGACATGTGGGAGGAGGGCGCCGCGGGCTGGTCCGCGCGGCGTGCCGCTTTCCAGGCCGCCACGGCGCCGGTGTCGGCGTGGATGGTCGACGCGATCGAGGCCCAGCCCGGGCAGACGGTCCTGGAGCTCGCGGCCGGGGCGGGGGACACCGGTCTGCTCGCAGCCGAGCTGCTGCGCCCCGGGGGCAAGCTGATCTCGACGGACGGCGCCGAGGCGATGGTCGCGGTCGCGCGCGAACGGGCCGGCGAGCTCGGGCTGATGGACATGGTCGAGGCCCGGCCAATGGAGGCCGAGTGGATCGACCTCGAGACGGCGACCGTCGACGCCGTCCTCTGCCGCTGGGGCTACATGCTCCTCGCCGATCCCGAGACCGCGCTACGCGAGACGCGCCGCGTCCTGCGGATGGACGGGCGTGTCGCGCTCGCGGTGTGGGACGTGCGCGAGGTCAATCCGTGGCTGGAGACCCCGTCCGCCATCGGCGTCGAGCTCGGGTTCATGGAGCCGACGCCGCCGGGGCGCCCCGGGCCGTTCTCGCTGGCCGACCGGGAGGAGCTCGAGGACGTCATCGCCACCGCCGGCTTCCAGGACATCGTCATCGACAGCGTGGACATCAGCTTCGCGTTCCCGAGCCTCGACGAGGTGTGGGAGACCCAGTTGGACATGTCCCCGACGCTCTCCGGCCTGACCAAGAAGCTGACCCCGGCGGATCACTACCGGCTACGGGACGCGTTCGACGCGCGCCTCGGCGAGTACGTCGGCGCCGACGGGTCGGTGGCCGTCCCGGGGCGCACGCTCGTGGCCGTCGCGAGCGCCTGACCCGGACCGCCCGACGGGGAGGCGCGGCGCGGCGCTATCGTCCCGCGCCCATGTTCTACGACGACGACGCAGACCTGACCCTCCTCGACGGCAAGACCGTCGCGATCATCGGCTTCGGGTCCCAGGGCCACGCCCACGCCCAGAACCTCAAGGACTCCGGCGTGAACGTCGTCGTAGGCCTGCGCGAGGACTCCTCCTCGGTCCAGAAGGCCAAGGACGCGGGCCTGGAGGTGCTGTCGATCGCCGACGCCGCCAGCAAGGGCGACGTCGTGATGATCCTCGTCCCGGACGAGCTGCACCGCACGGTGTGGGAGGAGGAGGTCCGCGACGGCATCGCCGAGGGCAACCTGCTGCTGTTCGGCCACGGCTTCTCGATCCTGTACGAGGAGGTCGACCCGCCCGCCGGCGTCGACGTCGGGCTCGCCGCGCCGAAGGGCCCCGGCCACCTCGTGCGCCGCCAGTACCTCGAGGGGTCGGGCGTCCCGGGCCTGATCGCGATCCATCAGGACGCGACCGGCAACGCGCACGCGCTGGCGCTGGCGTACGCCAAGGGCATCGGCTGCACGCGCGGCGGCGTCTTCTCCACGACGTTCAAGGAAGAGACCGAGACCGATCTGTTCGGCGAGCAGGCCGTCCTGTGCGGCGGCGCGTCCGAGCTGGTCCAGGCCGGCTTCGAGACGCTCGTCGACGCGGGCTACGACCCGCAGATGGCGTACTTCGAGTGCCTCCACGAGCTGAAGCTGATCGTCGACCTGATGTACGAGAAGGGCCTGGCGGGGATGCGGTACTCGATCTCCAACACCGCCGAGTACGGCGACTACAGCCGCGGCCCGCGCGTCATCACCCAGGACACGCGCGACGAGATGAAGAAGATCCTCAAGGAGATCCAGGACGGCGACTTCGCCCGCGAGTGGATCGCGGAGAACCGTGCCGGCCAGGAGAACTTCAAGCGCCTGCGCGCCGAGCAGGCCGCCAAGCCGATCGAGACGACCGGCAAGGAGCTGCGCAAGATGATGGCCTGGATCGACGACTCGGGCTTCGCGCAGGGCTGACCCGCCGCTTTTCCCTGCTTGTCCCTCGGGGCCGCCGGCGTGCGGCCCCGAGTCGTTCCCGGGTCAAGCCACAGGCCGCAGCTGCCGATGGGCGGGGAGTGTCGCGCGCCGCGCTCGCCCCTGTCCTGCTGGTGGTCCTCGCCCTGCTCGCGGTAGGAGTCGTCGGGCCGCGGACCCAGGCTCGCGTGGCGGCCGCGACTGCTCCGGCGCTGCCGGCCCGCGAGGCGGGGCTGCGCTTCGCCGCGGGGACGCATCCGCTGGACCAGCAGGCTGTCCTCGCCGCGATCGCCCGCGCGCAGCCCGAGGCACGGCGCCTGATCGACGTCGTCGACGGCGCGGTGACCATCGAGGTCGGCCCGGCAGATGCCGCCAATGCGGCCGGCGTCGCCCACATCCGGGGTGGCGAGGCCCGGGTCGTCCTGGACCTCGGGGTCATCAGCCGCCGGTTCGGCGAGCGCGGCGTCACACGGCTCGTGCTCCACGAACTGGCGCACGTCGTCGACCACCTCCTCGTCCCGGACGACACAGCCGCGGCCCTCGACGCGGCGGTTCCGCAGGGTTACGGGTGCGCTGCCGGCGACCGGGACCCGTCCTGCGCGGGCCGCTCGGACCGCGAGGAGCGGTTCGCGGAGTCGTTTGCGAAGTGGGCGGTCGGCGACATCGGCATGGACCTGGACTTCGGCTACCGCGTCCCGCCGCCGACGTCCCTGACGACCTGGGGCGCCCCGATGTCGTCCCTCTCGGGCTGACCCCTACGGCACGCCGGCCCCGCGCCCACCACCACCACCACGCGCTGGGGGGGCATGGCGGGCCGTATGGGGCGCCGTGGCCGCCGCAGACCGACCGGGAACGGGATCGCAACAGTCATGCCGCAGGGTGTCCGCTATCCTCCGGCAGGCCTTCGCGACTGGCGTTGTCAGGTGGGTCACCACCGGGGAGCGAGGGCGTTGGAACCACATGCCGCGCGCCTGGGCACCACCCTGTTCCCGACCTCCGCGGAGGCACCAGTGGCGCCGAGCACCGACATCCTGCAGATCCCTGCCGACCTCAAACCCGCCGACGGCCGTTTCGGCTGCGGCCCCTCGAAGGTCAGCCAGAGCCACTTGACCGCGCTCGCCACGGTGGGCGCCAAAGTCATGGGGACGAGCCATCGACAGGCCCCCGTGAAGAACCTCGTCGGCGAGGTCCGCGACGGCCTGGCCAACCTCTTCCAGCTCCCCGAGGGCTACACCGTCGCCCTCGGCAACGGCGGCTCGACCGCGTTCTGGGACGCCGCCACGTTCGGCCTCATCGAGCAGCGCTCGCTCCACCTGACCTTCGGCGAGTTCTCCAAGAAGTTCTCGAGCTGCGCGAATAACGCGCCCTTCCTCGACGACCCGATCATCGTCGCCGCCGACCCGGGCGGCGCGCCCGAGCCGACCACCGACGCCAGCGCCGACGTGCTCGCGTGGGCCCACAACGAGACCTCGACCGGCGTCATGGTCCCGGTCACCCGCCCGGCGGACGCGACGCCCGACCAGCTCGTCGTCATCGACGCCACCAGTGGCGCCGGCGGCCTGCCGCTCGACGCGTCGGAGGCGGACGTCTACTACTTCGCGCCCCAGAAGTGCTTCGCCGCCGACGGCGGGCTGTGGCTCGCCCTCCTGAGCCCGGCCGCCCAGGAGCGCATCGCGAGGATCGGCGCGTCCGACCGCTGGATCCCGGACTTCCTGAGCCTGACGACCGCCCTGGACAACAGCCTCAAGAACCAGACCTACAACACGCCCGCGCTCGCCACGCTGTTCCTGCTGAACGAGCAGGTCAAGTGGATGAACGACGGCGGCGGCCTGGACTTCACCGTCGGCCGGACGACCGCCAGCAGCGACCACCTGTACGGGTGGGCCGAGAGCAGCGATTACGCGACCCCGTTCGTGAGCGACGCCCAGAGCCGCAGCCTCGTCGTCGGCACCATCGACTTCGACGACAGCGTCGACGCCGCCCAGGTCGCCAAGACCCTGCGCGCCAACGACATCGTCGACACCGAGCCGTACCGCAAGCTCGGCCGCAACCAGCTGCGCATCGCGATGTTCCCCGCCGTCGAGCCCGACGACGTCAAGGCCCTGACCGCCTGCATCGACTACGTGGTCCAGAACAGCGACACAGAGGTGAAGGCATGACCAAGGTCCTCGTCGCCGAGAACATCGGCGAGTCCGGCATCGACCTGCTCAAGGAGCACTTCGACGTCGACGTCAAGACCAAGTGGGAGGACGGCGAGCTGGCGAAGGAGATCGGCCAGTACGACGGCATCCTCATCCGCAGCGCCTCCAAGCTGACCGCCGAGCTCCTCGCGGAGGCGACGAGCCTGAAGGCCATCGGCCGCGCCGGCGTCGGCGTCGACAACGTCGACGTCCCGGCCGCGACCAAGCGCGGCATCATCGTCGCCAACGCGCCGCAGTCGAACGTCGTGACCGCTGCCGAGCACACGGTCGCCCTGCTGCTGGCTCTCGCCCGCAACATCCCGCAGGCCCACGCGTCCCTGGTCGCCGGCCGCTGGGACCGCTCGAAGTACAGCGGCGTCGAGGTCATGGACAAGACGCTCGGGATCGTCGGCTTCGGCCGCATCGGGCAGCTCGTCGCGCAGCGCGCCCAGGGTTTCGGCATGAAGATCATCGCGTTCGACCCGTTCGTCGGTGCCGAGCGCTACAAGGAGATGGGCGTCGAGAAGGCCGAGTCCTCCGAGGACATCTACGCGGTCGCCGACTTCATCACGATCCACCTGCCGAAGACCCCGGAGACCGAGGGTTGGCTCAACGCCGCGGCGTTCGCGAAGATGAAGGACGGCGTCCGCATCCTGAACGTCGCCCGCGGGCCGCTGATCGTCGAGGACGACCTGGTCGCCGCGCTCGACTCCGGCAAGGTCGGCGGCGCCGCCCTCGACGTCTTCAAGACCGAGCCGATGACCGAGTCGCCGCTCTTCGGCCGCGAGAACGTCGTCGTCACGCCGCACCTCGGCGCCTCGACCGCAGAAGCCACCGACCGGGCCGGCTTCCAGGCCGCAGAGCAGGTCGTCGCCGCCCTCACCGGCGGCAGCGTCACGAGCGCGGTCAACGTCCCTGCCGTCGCTGCGGAGGACCTCGAGATCCTCGGGCCGTTCCTCCCGCTGACCCGCCAGCTCGGCAAGCTCGCCATGGCGCTGGTCGAAGGGACGTCCCTGGACGCCGTCGAGGTCGAGGAGTTCGGCCGGATCGCCGAGCGCGACACCCGCCCGCTCGGCCTGCAGGCCCTGCTCGGCGTGCTCGACGGCAAGACCGAGGAGGACCTCAACGAGGTCAACGTCCTGAGCACCGCCGAGGAGCGCGGCATCGAGCTCGTGGAGACCAAGCGCACGAGCGCCCGCGACTTCGCGGACCTCGTCCGCGTCAGCGTCGTCGCCGGGGACCAGCGCGTGCGTGTGGTCGGGACGGTCGTCGGCTCCAAGGCCCGGCCGCACCTGCTCGAGGCGTGGGGCCAGCGGTTCAACCTGCAGCTGTCGGACCACATCGCGCTGTTCCGCTACAGCGACCAGCCCGGGATCGTCGGCCGGGTCGGCATGGCGTTCGGGCAGCACGGCGTGAACATCGAGTCGTGCGCGGTCGGCCACGTCGAGGACGACACGATCGACGGCCGCGCCGCGGTCATGGTCATCACGACCGACGGCCCGGTGCCGCAGACGGTCGTGGACGAGCTGGTCGCCAGCGACGGCTTCGTCGACGGGCGCTCGGTGACGTTCCGCCACTAAGGGACAGGGTCGTCCGGGTGGGGCGTCGCCGCGGCGCCCCACGACGCGCAACCGCGTATCCCCGCCGCCGAGCGTCCCCGGCAGGAAAGAGATGTACAGCGCCGTACTTTCGCGCTACGCTCCTTCGTGGAACGCAACTTCGACGCGGCGCTCGCGCGCCGTCCGAGCCACGAGGAGCACGCCATGACCCCTGCGACGATCACCGCCCCGAGCCGCCAAGAGGCCTACGCGGAGATGCTGCACACCCTCTCCGAGGGGTCGGTCCACGTCCACTTCGACCCGTACGAGGACATCGCGTGGGACTCCCCGGAGCTCGCGGTCGACCCGCGGGACCCGCGCTGGACGCTCTCGCCGACCCTGGACCCGCTCGGGGCGACCGCGTGGTACCAGGCGCTGCCGCTCGACCGGCAGATCGACATCGGCAAGTGGCGGATGCTCAACGCGATCAAGGTCGGCGGTGCGTTCGAGAGCATCCTCATCCGCGGCCTCATGCACTACGCCATGGGGCTGCCGAACGGCTCGCCGGAGTTCCGCTACTGCCTCCACGAGATGACGGAGGAGTGCAACCACATCCAGATGTTCCAGGAGCTCGTGAATCGCGGTGGCGTCGACGTCCCCGGCATGCGCCCGCTGTTCCGCTTCTCGGCCCCGCTGCTCGGCCTCGCCGGCGGCTACCTGCCGGTGATCCTGATGATCGGGATCCTCGCCGGAGAGGAGCCCATCGACCACTACCAGAAGGCGATGCTCCGCGAGGGGGTCGACCTGCCGCCGGCCATGCTCCGGACGATGGAGATCCACATCGCCGAGGAGGCGCGCCACATCTCCTTCGCCGCCGAGTTCCTGCGCATGCGCCTGCCGCGTCTGGGGCGGATCGAGCGCGCCGTGATCTCGGTCGCGTTCCCGATCACGATGCGCTGGCTCGCCGGCGAGATCATGACGTCGCCGCGGCAGCTGCAGAAGACGTTCGACATCCCGGAGGACGTCTACCGCGAGGCGTTCTGGCGCAGCGAGCGGTCGCAGGCGATCATGGCGTCCTACTTCGGCGACATGCGCGCGCTGGCGACCGAGACCGGCCTGATGAACCGCGTCAGCCGCCGGGTGTGGAAGCGCATGCAGATCGCCGGCGAGCCGTCGCGCTACCGCGGCGAGCCCGACCGTCGCGCGGACGTCTTCGCCTGATGCCGCACGTCGTCACGCAGTCGTGCGTCGGCGACGGGTCGTGTGTCTTCGCGTGCCCCGTCAACTGCATCCAGCCGACGCCCGACGATCCGGCGTTCGAGCTCGCCGAGATGCTCCACATCGATCCGGTGACGTGCGTCGACTGCGGCGCCTGCGTCACCGCCTGTCCGGTCGATGCGATCAAGCCGCACACGAAGCTGACCGCCGACGAGACGGCGTTCGCGGGCATCAACGCCGAGTACCACAGCGTCACCCGCGCGCGGGCGCCGATGGCGCCGGTGCGCCCGCCGCTCCGTGTCCGCGACCGCGGCGAGCCGCTGCGGGTGGCGATCGTCGGCTCCGGCCCGGCCGCGATGTACGCGGCCGACGAGCTGCTCACGATCCCCGGCCTGCGGGTCTCGATCTACGAGCGCCGGCCGGTCCCGGACGGGCTCGTGCGCACCGGAGTCGCGCCCGATCACCGCCGCACACGGCGGGTCAGCCGGCAGTTCGAGCAGATCCGGCGGCACCCGGGGCTCACCATGCACTACGGCGTGCAGGTCGGCCGTGACGTGACCCACGACGAGCTGCTGGCCGGCCATCACGCGGTGATCTACGCCGTGGGCGCAGCCACCGACCGGCGCCTGCAGGTTCCCGGCGCCGAGCTTCCCGGGGCGATCCCGGCGACCGCGCTGGTCGGCTGGTACAACGGCCACCCGGACCACGCGGGCCGGACGATCGACCTCTCCCATCGGCGGGCCGTCGTCGTCGGCAACGGCAACGTCGCCCTCGACATCGCCCGGATCCTGACGGTCGATCCAGACACGCTGGCCGGATCGGACATCGCCCCGGCCGCCCTGGAGGCGCTGCGCGGGAGCCGCATCGAGGAGGTCGTCGTCGCCGCCCGCCGCGGGCCGGCCCACTCCGCGTTCACCCTGCCGGAGCTCGTCGGCCTGGTCGCCTCCCCGGGGGTGGCGCTCGCGGTCGACCCGCAGGAGCTCGCTGCTGCCGCCGCCGGCGACCCGAAGATCGAGTTGCTGCGCGGCCTGCCCCCGCACACGGGCTCCCCGCGTCGGATCACCCTGCGCTACAACCTCGCGCCCGCCGCGGTCCGCGGCGACGGCCGTGTCGAGGCCATGACCTTCGAGCGCACGACCGTCGACGAGCGCGGTGCCGTCGTCGGTACCGGCGAGCACGAGACGATCGACGCCGGGCTGCTCGTCACATCGATCGGCTACCGCGGCGTCCCGCTCGGCGGGCTGCCGTTCGACGACGCCGCCGGCATCGTCCCGAACCAGGACGGTCGCGTCGTCGACCCGGCGACCGGGGCCGCCGTCCCCGGGACCTACGTGGTCGGCTGGATCAAGCGCGGTCCGAGCGGCTTCATCGGCACGAACAAGGGCTGCTCGCAGGACACCGTCGCGGCCCTCGTGGAGGACCACAACGACGGGCGGCTCCCGTCCCCGCCCGCGATCGGCGACGGCCCACGGCCATCCGCGGCGGTGACGCATCGGCGGCGTGCCCGACGCGCTCTCACGCGCGCGCTGTCCTGAGAGCGCGGCGCCCGCGGGCAGCGGCTGCCGGATAGCCGCTGCGTACAAGACTCCCCGGGCGATGTAGGACACGTTGTTGTTGTCCCGCAGACAGCGTGGCACGTAAGGTCGGCGTTCCAGACCATTACGGGGAGCGAGGCCAGCGTGGAAGCAGCATCCGTGGTGAAGGACCCGGTCACCGGGCTCGGCGACGCCGCCGGTGACAAGGGCCTCAAGGCCGGCGCCATCAGCTACATCTCCGGCGTCGTCATCGCGGTCGCGTCCACGGCACCCGGCTACAGCCTGGCCGCGACGCTCGGCTTCATCGTCGCCATCCAGGGCATCGGCCTGCAGGCGCCGGCGGTCATCCTCATCGCGTTCATCCCCATGGGCTGCATCGCGGCCGCGTACAACTACCTCAACCGCGCGGACCCCGACTGCGGAACGACGTTCTCCTGGGTGAGCACCGCGATGGGGCCGCGGATCGGCTGGATGTCCGGCTGGGCCGTGATCGTGGCCGACGTCCTCGTCATGCCGAGCCTCGCGTCGATCGCCGCGATCTACTCCTGCGACCTCTTCGGCTACACGGACCCTGCCATCGGCGTCGTCCTCGCGATCGGCATCGCCTGGATCTTCGTGATGACGCTCATCTGCTACATCGGGATCGAGCTGTCGGCGCGGGTCCAGCAGGCGCTGCTCGCGATGGAGTTCCTCACTCTGTTCCTGTTCGCCGCGGTCGCGCTGGTGAAGGTCTACACCTCCGATCCCGAGGGCGCGATCAAGCCGCAGTTCTCCTGGTTCAACCCGCTGGAGATCTCCTCGACCAGCGCTCTCGCGGGCGGCGTGCTGCTCGCGATCTTCATCTACTGGGGCTGGGACTCGGCGGTCTCGGTCAACGAGGAGACCGAGGACGGCGCGTCCTCGTCCGGCAAGGCAGCCGTCTTGTCGACGTTCATCCTGCTCGGGATCTACGTCGTGGTCGCCGCCGCGGCGCAGGCGTTCGGGGGGACGCAGTCGCTGGTCGACAACCAGGACGACGTGTTCGCACCGATCGCCAAGGACGTCCTGGGGTCCCCGCTCGACAAGCTGCTCATCATCGCGGTGCTCACGTCCGCGTCGGCGTCGACGCAGACGACGATCCTGCCGGCCACCAGATCGTCGCTCTCGATGGCCCGGAAGAAAGCCCTCCCGTCGAACTTCGGCCGCGTCCACAAGCGGTACATGACGCCGTCCGACTCGACGATCTGGATGGGCGCGGTGTCGATCGCCGTGTTCGCGTTCCTGCAGCTCACGAGCGAGAACCTGATCGCCGACGCCTTCACGTCGCTGTCGATGACGATTGCCTTCTACTACGGGCTCACCGGCGCCGCGTGCGTGTGGTTCTACCGCCACCATCTCTTCACCAGCGCGCGGAACTTCCTCTTCCTCGCGTTCCTGCCCGGCCTGGGCGCGACGATCCTGGCCTACATCTTCGTCAAGGCGACGATCGACTACTCCAAGGTCGAGGGCGGCTACGCCAAGCCGTTCCTCGGCATCGGCTCGCCGGTCGTCATCACGATGGTGATGATCATCATGGGCCTCGTCCTGATGGGGCTGCAGTACCGGAGCAACCCGGAGTTCTTCCGGCGCAAGACCTCACCGGTAGACCCGGCCCTCGGCGCGCGGGTCACCGCGAAGGACTTCCAGTCATGACGGTCCTCGTGGTCGGCTACGACGGAACGGACGGGGCGGTCGCCGCCCTCGACGAGGCGCTGGTGCTCGCCGGTGAGCTCGACGCCACCGTCCACCTCGTCTTCGCCTTCGCGGCGCCGCGGCTGGGCGGTGAGCTGCGCGATCTCGACGAGGCGATCGCCGAACGCGGGCACACCGTGCTCGAGCGCGGCAAGCACCATGCGGCGGCCAAGGGGGCGGAGGTGACGACCGGCTTCCTGAAGGCCGACCCCGCCGAGGGCCTGATCGCCGCGGCGCAGGAGCAGGACGCGCGCTACATCGTCGTCGGCTCCTACGGAGAGCGCCCGCTCAAGAGCGCCCTCGTCGGATCGACGCCGACCCGCCTGCTGCACCTCAGCGACCGGCCGGTCCTCGTCGTCCGCGCCCCCGACTGAGCAGTCCACGGGCGACGCGCAGGCGGATAGGTTTCAGCGCATGCGCGTCGTCGTCATCACCCAGCCCGGCTCCTACGACGTCCTCCAGGTCCAGGAGCGCCCGAACCCGATCTGCGGTCCGGGCCAGGTCCGGGTGCAGGTCGCCGCGGCGGGCGTCAACTTCGCCGACATCATGGCCCGGCTCGGGGTGTATCCGGACGCGCCGAAGACGCCGTCCGTCGTCGGCTACGAGGTCAGCGGAACCGTCGCCCAGGTCGGGGACGGCGTGACGAGCGCCAAGGTGGGCGACCGCGTCATGGCCGGCACCCAGTTCGGCGGCTACGCCGAGCAGGTCGTCGTCCCGGCGGCCGACGTCGTCCCCCTCCCGGACCGGCTGACCTTCGAGCAGGGCGCCGCGATCCCGGTCAACTACGCGACCGCGTGGGCGGGCCTGGTCGGCTACGGCAGCCTGCGCGAGGGGGACCGCGTCCTGCTGCACGCGGCGGCAGGCGGCGTCGGCATCGCGGCGACGCAGATCGCCCGCAAGGCCGGCGCCGAGGTGTGGGGGACCGCGTCGCCGCACAAGCACGACGCCATCCGCGGCTTCGGCGTCCAGCATCCGCTCGACTACACGCGGAAGGGCTGGGAGAAGGGGCTGCCGTCCTTCGACCTGATCATGGACGCCGTCGGGGGCGAGTCCCTCCGCCGCAGCTACAAGCAGCTGCGCGCCGGGGGACGGGTCGTCGCCTTCGGGGCGTCATCGGTGGTCAACGGGGAGAAGCGCTCGCTCCGGACCGCCGCGCCCCAGGCGCTCAGGATGGTCCGCGGTTTCAACCTCATGGACCAGATGCAGGAGTCCAAGACGGTCATCGGCCTGAACATGCTGACCCTCTGGAAGGACCGCGGCACGCTGGAGCCGTGGGTGACCCCGCTGCTCGAGCTGATCGAGGACGGGACGATCGAGCCCGTCGTGTCGGACGCCGTGCCGTTCACCGACGCGGGCGAGGCGCACCGCATCATCACCGAGCGCCGCAACGTCGGAAAAGTCGTGCTCGTCCCCTGAACCGCGATGCTAGGATTTCCGAGCATGTCGCGCCGGCCGCTCCTTTCGCTGCTTCTCCTCCTTCCCCGCTAGGGGAATCAATCAGCGCGTGGCGGCCGCCTGAAGCCGCGAAACCACTGGAGAAGACACCGAAGGACAACGCCCGAAAGGCACCGTGACGACATGAGCACCACCCCGAGCAGCGACGCAGTACTGATCTTCGACACGACCCTCCGCGACGGGGAGCAGTCGCCCGGCATCTCGCTGAACACGGCCGAGAAGCTCGAGATCGCGCAGCAGCTCGCGCGCCTGAACGTCGACATCATCGAGGCCGGCTTCCCGATCGCCTCGCCGGGCGACTTCGAGGCCGTCCAGGCGATCGCGCGGCAGGTCCACGGCCCGGTGATCTGCGGCCTTGCTCGTGCCAACGCGGCCGACATCGATCGCGCGTGGGAGGCGATCCGCGACAGCGAGCGACCTCGGATCCACACGTTCCTGTCGACGTCGGACATCCACATCGAGCACCAGCTGATGTCCACGCGCGAAGACGTCAAGGGCCTGGCCCGGGCGTCGGTGGCCCAGGCCAAGGCGCTCTGCGCGGACGTCGAGTTCTCCCCGATGGACGCAACCCGCGCCGACGTGGAGTTCACCGCCGAGGTGCTGCAGATCGCGCTCGACGAGGGGGCGACGACGATCAACGTCCCCGACACCGTCGGCTACACGATGCCCGACGAGTACGCGGCCTTCCTGGCGCGGCTCTACGAGCTCGTCCCCGACCTGCGCAAGGCCGTCCTCTCGGTGCATTGCCACAACGACCTCGGCCTCGCGGTCGCCAACTCGTTCGCGGGCGTCCAGGCGGGCGCGCGGCAGGTCGAGACGGCCATCAACGGCATCGGGGAGCGCGCGGGCAACGCCGCCCTCGAGGAGATGGTGATGCTGCTGCACACCCGCGGCTCGAGCGTCGGCCTCCACACGAACGTCACGACGACCGAGATCGCGCGCACCAGCCGCCTGGTCAGCCGCCTCACCGGCTACGCCGTCCAGCCGAACAAGGCGATCATCGGGCGCAACGCGTTCGCGCACGAGTCGGGGATCCACCAGGACGGCGTCCTGAAGCACCGCGAGACGTACGAGATCATGGACGCCCGCTCGATCGGCCTGGACGCGAACTCGATCGTGCTCGGCAAGCACTCCGGCCGCGCCGCCCTCAAGCAGGCGCTGCAGGACCTCGGCTTCACGATCGACGGCGCGACCCTGAACACGGCCTTCAAGAAGTTCAAGGAGATCGCGGACAAGAAGAAGCAGGTCACCGCGATGGACCTCGAGGCGCTCGTCACCGACGAGCTGCGCGACGAGATCAGCGGCTACACGCTCGAGTGGTTCGACGTCGAGGCCTCGTCCCGCCGACCGCCGCACGCGACGGTCGCGGTGAAGACGCCCGACGGCGAGATCGTCGAGGGGCGGTTCACCGGGGATGGCCCGATCGACGCGATCTTCCGCGCCATCAACGCGGCGACCGGGGTCGACGCACGGCTGCGTGAGTTCCGGGTGGACGCCGTCACCGGCGGGCAGGACGCCCTCGGTGAGGCCAGCGTCGTCGTCGAGCTCGGCGATCCCGCGGCGGCGATCAAGGCCGACTTCGACGGGGTGCTCAAGGGCGAGCGCGTCACCGGTGCCGGCCAGGCGGTCGCCACCGACATCATCCAGGCGGCCGGCACCGCCTACGCCCGCGCGGTGACGAGCGCGGTCCACAAGGCACAGGCCGTCGCGCAGGCCGGCGACGCCGACGAGCGCGCCGCGCTCCTCTCCACGCCCTAGGCGACGGCGTGAGGACCGGGTCCGCTGCGAACGCGATGTCGTCGGTGACGCCCAGCGTCACTGACGGCATCCGGTCCTCCGGCGGCTGAGGCGGCGTGGCGTCCGGCGCCGAGGCCGTCGCGGCGCAGGCCGCGCTCGACCCGCAGCAGCTGATCGCCGACCTGCAGCACCTCGTCCGCACGCCCAGCGTGACGGGCGACGAGCGGCAGGTGATCGAGGCCGCCGCGGCGCAGGCCCGTGCGGCGGGCCTGACCGGTGTCGCCGTCCGCGAACACGATCTCGCGGCGCTGCGTGCCCACCCGGACCACCCGGGGGAGGAGGCGCAGCGCGACGAGCTCCTCGGCCTGACGGCACGACTGCCGGGCCGCACGGTCGACGCGCCCGTCCTGGCCCTCTGCGCGCACCTCGACGTCGTCGGTCCCGGCACCGCGCCCTGGCGCCACGGCTCCCCGTGGAGCGGCGTCGTCGAGGACGGCCTGCTGTACGGCCGCGGCAGCGCCGACATGAAGGGCGGCTTCGCCGCGGCGCTTCACGCGATGGGCGCGATGGCCGCGGCGGGTGTCGCCCCGGCCTGTGCCGTCACGCTGCTCGGCGTCGCGTCCGAGGAGGACGGCGGCCTCGGGGCATTCGCCGCGCTCGAGGCGGACCAGGACTACGCGGGCTGCATCATCACCGAGCCGACCGGCTTCGACGTCGTCTGCGCCCAGGCGGGTGCGCTCACGTTCACCGGCGTCGTGCACGGCGTCGCCGCCCACGCGGCCCATCGCCTGGAGGGCGCCAGCGCGATCGACCGCTACATCCCGGTCCACGCGGCGTTGCACGCGCTCGAGGCCCGGCTCAACACGGACGTCGAGCACGAGCTCATGCGGCAGCTCGACCTCCCGTACCCGATCCTCGTGGGGCGGGTCAGCGCCGGCGAGTGGTCCTCGTCCGTCCCCGACCGTCTGGAGTTCGAGGGCCGCGCGCCGGTGCGCGTGGGGGAGTCGGTCGCCACCGCGCGCGCTGCCGTCGAACGCGCGGTGGCCGGCGCCGGTGGCGAGCACGTGGAGCTGCGCTGGACGGGCGGCCAGTTCGACGCCGCGACGACGGCCACCACCGCGCCGCTCGTCCGGCTGACGCGGGAGGCCGTCCGCACGCACGGCCCGCCCGGCGCCGCGGGACGGCTCGCCGGCGTGCCCTGGGGGGCGGACATGCGCCTCTTCGCCGCACGCGGGATCCCGACCATCATGTGCGGGACGGCGGGCATCCGCGTGGCGCACGCGACCGACGAGCACGTCGCGGTCGATGAGGTCGTCGTGCTGGCCCGGGTCCTCATCGACGTGATCGGCGCGTTCGGCACCTGACCGCGGCGGCAGACGGGATACGTCTGTACGTGATAACGTACAAAGGGCAATGGCGACCGTCGACGACTACGAAGCGCAGGTCCACATCGGGCCCAGGGTGCGCGCGCTGCGCGAGGCGATGAGCCTCAGCCTGCGCGACCTCGCCGAGCGCTCCGGCGTCAGCGCCCCGATGCTGAGCCAGGTCGAGCGGGGGGAGACCAGCCCCACGCTCGCGGTCGCCAGCCGGATCGCACACGGCCTGGAGCTGAAGCTCAGCCAGCTGCTGCGCCTGGACGAGGCCGAGAACGTGTCGATCGTCCGGTCGGCCGAACGCCGCCGCGGCGGGGCCGGCAAGCACACGTTCGAGATCCTCACCCCGCCGCTGCCCGGCCAGCGCGCCGAGGTCAGCCGGCATGTGCTGAAGCCCGGCGCCAAGACCGGTGGCCCGGGCGATCCGCCCATGCACGAGGCCGGCAGCCGCGAGATCTGCGTCATCGAGCACGGCGAGGCGATCCTCGTCATCGACGGCTCCACCCATCACCTGCACGCCGGGGACTGCGTCACCTTCGACGCCGACCTCGCCCACCACTTCGAGAACCCGACCACAGAGGAGACTGCCCTGCTGAACGTGGTTTCAGCCGGGCTGCGCCGCTCATGACTTCCACACCGAAGACGCTTTTCGACAAGATCTGGGAGGCCCACGAGGTCGCGCCCGGTCTGATCTACATCGACCTGCACCTCGTGCACGAGGTCACCTCGCCGCAGGCGTTCGACGGCCTGCGCCTCGCGGACCGCAAGGTCCGTCGCCCGGACCGCACGCTCGCCACGGCCGACCACAACACGCCGACCGACGGCACGCCGACCGCGCAGCTCATCAAGGACGAGCTGTCCCGCAAGCAGGTCCAGACGCTCGAGGACAACTGCGCGGCGTTCGGCGTCCCGATCTACTCGCTCGGGTCCGACAAGCAGGGCATCGTCCACGTGATCGGGCCGGAGCTCGGCGTGACGCAGCCGGGGATGACCATCGTCTGCGGCGACTCGCACACCGCGACCCACGGCGCGTTCGGCGCGCTCGCGTTCGGCATCGGCACGTCCGAGGTGGAGCACGTCCTGGCGACCCAGACGCTCGGCCAGGTCAAGCCGAAGTCGATGCGCATCCGCTACGAGGGCGACCTCGGTCCCGGCGTCACCGCCAAGGACCTGATCCTCGCCACGATCGGACAGATGGGCGTCGACGGCGCGACCGGCCACGTCGTCGAGTTCGCCGGCCCGGCGATCGAGGCGCTCAGCATGGAAGGCCGTATGACCGTCTGCAACATGACGATCGAGGGCGGCGGACGCGCGGGCATGGTCGCCCCGGACGAGAAGACCTTCCAGTGGCTGCGCGACCGCGGCGTCGACGTCCCCGCGGAGTGGAACGACCTCTACACCGAGGACGGCGCGCAGTTCGACGCCGAGGTCGTCGTCGACGCCTCCGCGATCAGCCCGCAGGTCACCTGGGGCACGACTCCTTCGATGGTGGTCGGCGTCGCTGCGTCGGTACCGACCCCCGAGGACGCGGGCGACGAGCGCGCTCTGAGCTACATGGCGCTCGAGGCCGGCACGCCGATGACGCAGATCAAGCTCGACCGCGTGTTCATCGGGTCGTGCACGAACTCGCGGATCGGCGACCTGCGCGACGCGGCGTCGATGATCGGCGGCAAGAAGGTCGCAGACGGCGTCATCGCGATGGTCGTCCCCGGCTCGCAGCAGATCAAGAAGCAGGCCGAGGACGAGGGCCTGGACAAGGTCTTCATCGAGGCCGGCTTCGACTGGCGCGTCGCGGGCTGCTCGATGTGCCTGGGCATGAACCCGGACGTGGCCGCCCCCGGTGAGCGCGTGGCGTCCACGTCGAACCGCAACTTCGAGGGCCGGCAGGGCCGCGGTGCCCGCAGCCACCTCGTCTCCCCCCAGATGGCCGCCGCGGCCGCCATCGAGGGTCACTTCGTCGACATCCGCGACTGGAACTAGGAGCCACCATGGATCCCGTGAACATCATCGAAGGTGCCATCACCTTCGTCGACCAGGACGACGTCGACACCGACCAGATCATCCCCGCGCGCTACATGAAGCGCGTGGAGCGGACGGGCTTCGGCGAGTACCTCTTCCACGAGTGGCGCGCCAACGGCTACGACCTGCCCGCCAACCCGATCCTTGTCGCCGGGGAGAACTTCGGCTGCGGCTCGAGCCGCGAGCACGCGCCGTGGGCGCTCCTGGACTACGGCTTCGTGGCCCTGATCGCGCCGCGCTTCGCCGACATCTTCAAGAACAACTGCACGAAGAACGGCATGCTCCCGATCGAGCTGCCGAAGGCCGAGTGCGACCTGATCGTCGCGCGCGGCAAGGCGAAGATCGACCTCGCCGCGCAGACCGTGGACGAGTTCTCGTTCGAGATCGATCCCGAGATCAAGCACCGACTGCTGAACGGCCTGGACGACATCTCGATCACGCTCACGCAGGAGGAGCAGATCGCCGCCTACGAGCGCGATCGCGAGCGCAGCGGCCCGGTCACCACCGACCTGCAGGGAGCCGGCGTATGACCCACATCGTCACGCTGCCCGGAGACGGCATCGGGCCGGAGATCTGCGCGCCCGCCGTCGAGCTCCTGAAGCAGTTCGTCCCCGGTGTCACCGTCGAGGAGCACGTCTTCGGAGGCGCCTCGATCGACGCGCACGGCACGGCCCTGACCGATGAGGTCCTGGCCGGGTGCCAGAAGGCCGACGCCGTCCTGCTCGCCGCGGTCGGCGGCCCCAAGTGGGACACGACCGACCCGAACGCGCCCCGTCCCGAGCAGGGGCTGCTGGGCCTGCGCAAGGCGCTCGGCCTGTTCGCGAACCTGCGCCCGGTCCGCCCGCTGCCGGCCCTCTACGACGCGTCCCCGCTGAAGCGCGAGCGCATCGAGGGGACCGACCTGCTGGTCGTCCGCGAGCTCACCGGCGGCATCTACTTCGGTGAGAAGTCCCGCACCGACACCGACGCCTCCGACCTCTGCCACTACACCGTGGCCGAGGTCGACCGCATCGCCCGCGTCGCCTTCGAGGCGGCGCGCGGCCGCCGGAACCAGGTCGCTTCCGTCGACAAGGCCAACGTCATGGAGACCTCGCGCCAGTGGCGCCAGGTCGTCCACGAGGTGCACGCCGCCGACTTCAGCGACGTGGAGCTGACCGACGTCCTCGTCGACAACGCGGCGATGCAGCTCGTGTCGCGGCCGGCCGACTTCGACGTGATCGTCACCGAGAACCTCTTCGGGGACATCCTCAGCGACGAGGCGGCGATGATCACCGGCTCGATCGGCATGCTGCCGTCCGCGTCCCTCGGCAATCCGGACGGCCCGGGCCTGTTCGAGCCCGTCCACGGCAGCGCCCCCGACATCGCGGGCACCGGTGCGGCGAACCCGCTGGCGATGTTCCTGTCGCTGGCGATGCTGCTGCGCCATGGCCTCTCGCTCGAGGCCGAGGCCACGGCGCTCGAGGCCGCGGTGGACAAGGCGCTGGACGCCGGGCTGCGGACCCACGACTTGGGCGGCAGCTCGGGCACGGCCGAGGCGACCGCGGCGGTGCTCGCCCAGCTGTAGACCGCGCGACGGTTTTCCGTGAGACGTAGAGCATCCATGAGGAGCTCTGCGTCTCACGCAGACCGCTGCACGCCGCCTCAGGCGGCAGACCGCCGCGGCGTGCAGGTGCGGTAGGTCCGCGTCACCGTCCGGGCCTTCCCGCCGGCGCGCCGGACCGTCAGCGTCACGCGGACCGTGCCACGCGGCCGTCCGGCCAGCGAGACGACGACCGAGCGCCGGGCTCCGCGGAGCGTCCGCACCCGCTTGCCGCCCACCGTCACCGCGACCGACCGCATCCCGCGACGCACCGCCGCGGGCAGCGTGATGCTCACGCTGCGCCGGCTGGCGCAGGGGCGCACGCCGAGGGTCACCTTCGCCGCCGCACAGGCGCCCCGGCCGCCTGCCGCCACGACGGTGTTCAGCGGCAGGTCCCGCGACGATCGGCCGACGGCGAGCGTCACGCACCCCGGCGGCACGCGCCAGCCGTCGCCGGCCCACGTCGACACCGCCCGCTCCCCGATCCGGAAGGCCACGCGCCGGCTCTTGCCCGGGGCGAGCGTCAGCTTCCGGAAGCCCTCCAGCCGCCGCACGACGTCGTCCCCCGGCACGCCGACGTACAGCTGCGCGACGTCCGAGCCGGTCCGCTTCCCCGTGTTCGTCACCTCGACGCTGACCCGCGCGCCGCCCGCGATCGGGGACACGCGCAGCCCGCGGTAGCGCCACGTGGTGTAGGACCGCCCGAAGCCGAACGGGTAGGCGGGCTGGATGCCCTTCGCATCCCACCAGCGGTAGCCGACCAGGACGCCCTCGGAGTAGATGACGTCCTGGTCCGGCTCGCCCGGGTACTGCCCGCGCGAGCCGGCGGTCGGCAGGTCGGCCTCGCTGCGCGGGAAGGTCACCGGCAGCCGCCCGCCCGGGTCGACGTCGCCGAACAGGACGCGTGCGATCGCGGTCCCGCCGGCCTGACCCGGGTACCAGGACTGCAGCAGCGCGCCGACCCGGTCGCGCCACGGCAACAGCACCGGCCCGCCGGTCTGCAGCACGACGACCGTCCTCGGTTGCGCCGCCGCGACCGCCTCCACGAGAGCATCCTGGCCTTCGCGTGACGGCGGGCACTCGAGCGTCAGGCACGCCTTGTCCGCGCCTTCGGTCTGGTAGTCGCCGACCGCGACGATGACGACGTCACTCGACCGGGCGAGCGCGACGGCCCGCGCCACGTCGCTGCCGTCGTCGACCGCGGTCCGGACTCCGCTCCCGGCCCGCGTCGCCACGCCCGCCGCCAGGGACACCCGGCGGGTGGGGACCACCGACCCCGAGCCGCCGCCGGTGATGAAGGTCTCGGCGTTCGGCCCGATGACCGCGATCGACTTCGTGGCGTCGGTCAGCGGGAGCAGCCCGCGGTTCTCGAGCAGCACCGCGGAGCCCTCCGCGATCCGCTGCGCCGCCGCGTCGCCGGCGTCCGCGTCGATCGGCGATCCGGTGAGCGCATAGGGCTCGCGCTCGAAGAAGCCGAACCGCAGCAGGGTCTGGAAGATCCGGGCCACCCGGACGTCGATGTCCGCGCGCTTGACGCTGCCGGAGGCCAGCGCGAGCTTCACGAGCAGCGGCGTGTAGCTGAGCGGGCTGGGCATCTCGAGGTCGAGGCCCGCGCGCAGCTGGGCGACGAGGTCGTTCGCGTGGGTGGCCAGGATCCAATCCGACATCAGCAGGCCGTCGAAGCCCCAGCCGCCGAGGACGTCGGTGAGCAGATGCCGGCTCGCGCAGGCATACGGCCCGTTCACGCGGTTGTAGGCGCACATCACCGAGCCGACCCGGGCGTCGCGCACGGACGCCTCGAAGGCCGGAAGGTAGATCTCGCGCAGCGCCCGCTCGCTGACGACGGAGTTCTGGACGTACCGGCTGCCGACCGTCCCCACGCCGATCGGCAGCGCCGCGCTGCTGAGCAGGCCGGTCGGGTCCGACCCCTCCTGGTTGTTTGCCGCGTAGTGCTTGACAGAGGCGAAGACGCCGCGCGACTGGGCCCCCTCGATCCAGCCGACAGCGGTGCGGCCGGCGAGGTAGGGGTCCTCGCCGAAGCCCTCGAACGTCCGCCCGGCTCGCGGGTGGCGGACGATGTTCACCGTCGGCGCGAGGATGCCGTCGTTGCCCTTGCGACGGGACTCCTCGCCGATCGTGGAGCCGTGCAGGCGCGCGGCGGCGGGGTCGAACGTGGCCGCCTCGGCGATCGGGGTCGGCAGCGCGGTCGCCGGGCCCTGCCGGACGCCGACGGGTCCGTCGGTCACGTACGCGGACGGGATGCCCAGGCGCGGGACCGGGGCGATCGCGCCGGTGTGCCCGTTCGCGCTCGCGCCGGCGAGCATCGCGAGCGCCTCGTCCTCGGTCAGCGCGGCAGTGAGCAGCGCAGCGCGCTCCGCCGGGGACTTCGTCGTGTCGCACCATGGGTGCGCGCCGGCGGTCGGGCAGGGCGCCGCCGCCCATGCGGTCCCGCCGACCGCAGCACTCGAAGCCCCGACCGCACAGGCGACCGCGGCGGCCATCGACACGGCCCGCACCCGGAACATGGCGCGACGCTACACGAACGCCGACGTTCGTGGAAAGGGCTACAGCCCCGGACCCGGCGATCACGGGCTTCACGCTAAAGTCCGCCGCCATGGATGCCGCAGAACTCATCTGGCTGAACGGCGAGTTCGTCGCCTGGGAGGACGCGAAGATCCACGTCCTGACCCATGGCCTGCACTACGGCACCGGCGTCTTCGAGGGCGTGCGCTGCTACGACACCGAGTCCCACGGGCCGGCGATC
The DNA here is from genome assembly GCF_040581415.1 of Paraconexibacter sp. AEG42_29. Classification (NCBI taxonomy): domain Bacteria; kingdom Bacillati; phylum Actinomycetota; class Thermoleophilia; order Solirubrobacterales; family Paraconexibacteraceae; genus Paraconexibacter; species Paraconexibacter sp. AEG42_29. The sequence goes on from NZ_CP114014.1 coordinate 2,465,349, forward strand.
TTCCGCCACCAGGACCACGTCGACCGGCTGTTCAAGTCCGCGTCGCTCTACTACATGGACATCCCGTACGACCGCGAGACGCTCCGGCAGGCGACGCTCGAGCTCGTCGGCCGCAACGGCTTCAAGGACTGCTACATCCGGCCGCTCGTCTACCGCGGCTACGGCACGATGGGCCTGTTCCCGCTCGACGCGCCCGTCGAGGTCACCCTCGCCTGCTGGAAGTGGGGCGCCTACCTCGGCGAGGAGGGCAAGCGCAAGGGCGTGCGCGCGAAGGTCAGCTCCTGGCGCCGGATCAGCCCCGACTCGCTGATCCCGCAGGCCAAGGCGTCCGGGCAGTACCTGAACTCGATCCTCGCGAAGATCGAGACGCACAAGGCGGGCTACGAGGAGGCCATCGTCCTCGACGACAAGGGCATGGTCTGCGAGGGCTCCGGCGAGAACATCTTCGTCGTCTCCGACGGCGTCATCTACACGCCGCCGCCGACCGCCTCGATCCTCGACGGCATCAACCGGAAGTCCGCGATCCAGATCGCGACCGACCTCGGCCTGCGCGTGGTCGAGCGCGACATCGCCCGCGCGGAGCTGTACCTCGCGGACGAGATCTACCTGACCGGCACCGCCGCCGAGCTCGTGCCGGTGCGCGAGGTCGACGACCACAAGGTCGGCACCGGTGAGCCCGGCGAGGTCACGCTGGCGGTGCAGAAGGCGTTCGAGGACGCGCTCCACGGGCGCACCCCGCGCTACGCCGACTGGCTGGACCCCATCCCCGCAGAGCACTACCCGGCCGCCGCCGGCGGCTCGGCGTCCTCCGGGACCGCGGCGGCCTGAGGACCGGCGTGATGGTGACGCGGCAGCAGCGAATTCGGGAGCGGTGCGCAGCCTGACCATCCGGTCAGGCCGCCGCGCCGCTGCCCACGCTCGCTTCCGCCACCATCTTCAAGAGGACCACCGCCAGCCATGACCCCCACGATCGAGCTCTACGACGCCACCCTCCGCGACGGCATGCAGGGGGAGGGGATGAACCTCACCGCCGAGGAGAAGGTCCGCGTCACCCACCACCTCGACGCGCTCGGCGTCGACATCATCGAGGCGGGCTTCCCGTCCTCGAACCCGAAGGACATCGAGCTCTTCAAGCTGCTCGAGCAGGAGCGCTTCCAGCACACCCAGATCTGCGCCTTCGGCATGACCAGCCGCCGCGGCGTGAAGTCCGAGAACGACGAGGGGCTGCGCATCTTGGCGGACTCCTTCGCGCCGCTGGTCACCATCGTCGGCAAGACCTGGGACCTGCACCTGGAGAAGGTCGTGAAGGTCAGCCGCGAGGAGAACCTCGTGATGATCTCCGAGTCGATCGAGTTCCTCATCCGTGAGGGCAAGCGGGTCATCTACGACTCCGAGCACTTCTTCGACGCCTACCGCTCGGACCGCTCGTACGCGATGCGATGTCTGCGCGCGGCGGCCAGCGCCGGCGCCGAGCGGATCGTCCTGTGCGACACGAACGGCTCGTCGCTCCCGCACCAGGTCGGTGCCGCGGTCGCCGAGGTGAAGGACGGGCTCGGCGGCAGCTTCCCGCTCGGGATCCACTGCCACAACGACCTCGAGTGCGGTGTCGCGAACAGCCTGGCGGCGGTGCTGAACGGCGCCACGCAGGTCCAGGGCACGATGAACGGCATCGGCGAGCGGACCGGCAACGCCAACCTCGTGTCGATCATCGGCAACCTGCAGACGAAGCTCGGCTACCCGGTCCTCACGGCGGAGCAGCTCGTGCGGCTGACGCCGACCGCCCATGTGATCGACGAGCTGCTGAACGTCGCGCCCGACCCGAACCAGGCGTTCGTCGGCCGCAACGCGTTCGCCCACAAGGGCGGGCTGCACGTCGCCGGCATCCGCGCCGACGCCACCACGTTCGAGCACATGCCGCCCGAGCTGGTCGGCAACGAGCGGGCGCTGCTGGTGTCCGAGCTCGCCGGCCGCCACACGATCATCGAGAAGGCGTCCGAGGCCGGCATCGACCTGACCGACGCGGCCTGCGCGAAGATCATGGACCGCGTGAAGGAGCTCGAGCACGACGGCTTCCAGTTCGAGGCCGCCGACGCCTCGCTGACGCTGCTGCTGCGCAAGGAGGCGGGGGAGTACGAGCCGCTGTTCCAGCTGCACTCGTGGCGGACGATCGTCGAGCAGGACGCCGACGGCCGTGTGTCGTGCGAGGCGACGATCAAGATCGACATCGACGGCGAGCGGTACGTCCGCACGGCGGAGGGCAACGGCCCGGTCAATGCGCTGGACGCCGCGCTGCGCGACGCGATCAGCGTCGTCCATCCGCACCTGAACGACGTCGAGCTCGTCAACTACAAGGTGCGGATCCTCGACGAGCACCACGGCACGACTGCGACCACGCGCGTGCTCATCGACTCGAGCGACGGCGACCGCACGTGGGGGACGATCGGCGTGGCGCCGAACGTCATAGCCGCGTCGTGGCAGGCGCTGGTGGACTCGCTCGAGTACGCCGAGCAGCCCGCCAAGGTACTGAAGTCGTGAGCGACGCCTCCTCCGCCGCCGCCGAGGACGTCCCGCTCGCGCAGCCCGTCCTCGGCGCGGAGGAGGAGGCGCTCCTGCTCGAGGTGCTCCGGTCCGGCTACCTGTCCCTGGGCCCGACCGGCCCCCGCTTCGAACGCGACTTCGCCGCGTTCGTCGGGGCGCCGCACGCCAGCGCTGTCTCCTCCGGGACGGCCGGCCTGCACCTGGCCATCCGGGCCGCGGGGGTGACGGACGGCGACGAGGTCATCACGTCCCCGTTCTCGTTCGTGGCAAGCGCGAACGTCATCGCCTACGAGCGTGCGACGCCGGTCTTCGCCGACATCGACCCGGTCACGCTGAACGTCGACCCGGACGCGGTCGCGGCCGCCATCACGGACCGCACCACGGCGCTGCTCCCGGTGCACATCTTCGGTTACCCGGCCGACCTGCCGACGCTCGAGCGGCACGGCCTGCCGATCGTCGAGGACGCCTGCGAGGCGCTCGGCGCCCGCCATCGCGACGGGCCGGCGGTGGGCGCGCGCGGCCACGCGGCCGTCTTCGGCTTCTACGCGAACAAGCAGCTGACCACGGGCGAGGGCGGCATGATCACGCTCGGCGACGAGCAGGCAAAGCAGCGCATCGACAGCGAGCGCAACCAGGGGCGGGCGCCCGACATGGGCTGGCTCGACCACGATCGCCTCGGGTTCAACTACCGCCTGACGGACCTGCAGTCGGCGATCGGGATCGCGCAGGTGGGCCGCCTGGCCGGCATGCTCGCCGACCGCGCGAAGGTCGCGGGCTGGTACCGCGAGGCGCTGGCGCCGCTCGCGGCGCAGACCGGGCTCACGCTCCCGTGCGAGGACAGCGGCGGCGACCAGCGCGGCTGGTTCGTCTTCGTCGTCCAGGTCCCGCACGAGCACGACCGCGACGACGTCATCCGCCGCCTGCGGGCCGTCGGCGTCCAGTCCAAGCCGTACCTGCCGGCGATCCACCTGATGAGCTTCTACCGCGAGACCTACGGCATGCGCGAGGGCATGTTCCCGGTCTGCGAGGACGTCGCCGCACGGTCCGTCGCGCTGCCCTTCTTCCCCGCGATGACGCAGGCGCAGGTCGAGCGCGTGAGCCTGGCGCTCACGAGCGCCCTGCAGTCTTGAACGATCGTTATCGGTCGTCATAATCCCCGGGATGGCGCGGGCTCTGGGACGGGACGAGCAGGCCCGCCGGCGCGCCGAGCGGGTCGGCGTCCTCGGTGTGCTCGCGGCTGCGGTGCTGCCGGTGCTGCTGTGGCACGAGGTGATCGCCGACATCGCGCAGGTCACCGCCGACCAGCGTGCGGCGGTTCTCCTGGTCGGCTGGGCACCCTGGGTGATGATGGCCGTCGGCGTCCTGTGCTCGGTCCCGGTGGCGGTGCTGTCGCGGCGCGCCCGCAGCGGCCGGTTCTACGGGCCGGGGCCCGGCGCCTGGCAGGGGTGGGGCGTGACGCTCTACGTCCTGGGCTTCGGGCTCGCGACCCAGGTCGCGCAGCTGCACGGGCTGAGCACCTGACCGCCACCGTTCAGGGCCGGAAATAGACTGCGGCGCAGATGTCACGCTTCTCGCTGCCCCAGGACGCCGCCTTCGCCGCGCTCAACACCTCGCTCGGCTTCGATCAGCGCCTGTGGCCGCACGACGTCGCGCAGTCCCGCGCCCACGTGCGGATGCTCGCGGCGCAGGGGATCATCTCGGACGCCGACCGCGACGAGATCCTGGAGGGCCTCGCCACCGCCGCCGGCGAGCTGGCCACCGGCACGTTCCCCTTCCAGGACGGCGACGAGGACATCCACATGGCGGTCGAACGCCGGGTCACGGAGCTGACCGGCCCGGCCGGCGGCAAGATCCACACCGGCCGCTCCCGCAACGACCAGGTGATCACCGACCTGGCGATGTTCACGCGCGCCGCCGCCGAGCAGGCCAAGGGGGACCTGGAGCAGCTGCGCCAGGTGATCCTGGCCGTCGCCGAGGCGCATCTGGACTGGCCGCTGCCCGGCTACACGCACCTGCAGCGCGCACAGCCCGTCTACCTCTCGCATCACCTGCTGGCCTACTTCTGGATGGTCACGCGGGACATCGAGCGCTTCGACGCGGTCCTCAGCGCGACGAGCCTCCTGCCACTCGGCGCGGGAGCGCTGGCCGGCGTGAACTTCGACACCGACCGCCGCATGGTCGCGGCGGAGCTCGGGTTCACCGGGGTCGTCCCGAACTCCGTGGACGCCGTGTCCAATCGCGACTTCGCCCTCGACCTGCTGCACGCGCTGTCCGTCACCGCGACGCACCTCAGCCGCCTGGGCCAGGAGATCGTGCTCTGGACGAGCACCGAGTTCGGCTTCATGACCCTGTCCGACGCGTGGTCCTCGGGCTCGTCGATCATGCCGCAGAAGAAGAACCCCGACGCGGCCGAGCTGCTGCGCGGCAAGGCCCCGCGGGTCTGGGGCCACCAGGCCGCGCTGCACGGGGTGATCCACGGGCTGCCGCTGACCTACAACAAGGATCTGCAGGAGGACAAGGAGCACCTCTTCGACGCCTTCGACACGGTGATCCTGTGCATCGCGGCAGCCGGCGGGATGCTCGAGACCGGGACCTTCCACCGCGAGGCGATGTCGGCGGCGGCGTCCGATCCGATGATCGCCGCGGTCGACCTGGCGGACTTCCTCGTCAAGGGCGGCATGCCGTTCCGCGACGCCCACGGCGTCGTCGCCCGGCTCGTGCGCGAGTCGGTCGACGGGGGGCTGTCGCTCGCCGACGTCACGACCGCCGACCTCGGGCCCGAGGCAGCGGCGATCTTCGAGCAGTCCTCCTGGCTCGAGTCGAAGGTCTCCGAGGGCGGCACGTCGCTGGCGCGCGTTCGCGAGCAGCTCGAGCAGGCCCGCGCGCTGCTGGCGACGTGACGCCCGCGCCGGCGGCGACGCTTCCGGTCGCGTTCTACGACCGGCCGGTGCTGCAGGTCGCGCAGGACATGGTCGGCTGCGTGGTCCGCCACGGCGACACCGCCGGCGTGATCCTCGAGACCGAGGCCTACCACGACAGCGAGGCCGCCTGCCACGCCCATATCGGGCTCACCCCGCGCACCCAGGTCCTGCTCGGCCCGCCGGCGATCGCCTACGTCTACCGCTCCTACGGGGTCCACGCCCTGCTCAACGCGGTCTGCGAAGCGGACGGCGTCGGCGCGGCGGTGCTGATCCGGGCGCTGCTGCCGCTGGAGGGGATCAAGCTCATGCGGCTGCGGCGCGGGGCCGTCCCGGACGCCCGTCTCTGCGACGGCCCCGGCAAGCTGACGCAGGCCCTCGGGTTCGACCTCGAGCCGCACGGGACGTCGCTGGTCGACGGACCGGTCACCTGCGAGCCGCGCCCGCCCGAGTGGGCCGGGGTCAGGCTGGTCGCCGGGCCACGCATCGGGATCACGAAGGCCGCGGACCTCCCGTGGCGCTTCTGCGCCGCCGGCGCACGCGGCGTGTCGCGGCCGTGGCCGGCGGGGTTGCTCGACGCGCCGGCGTCCGCCCCGGCGCCGAAGCGCGCGAGCCGGCCCGGCCCGGGCTAACCGGCCGGGGGGCCGGCGCCGCCGGTGGAGCCCGCATCGCCGCCGGGCGCGGGGCTGGCCGGGTCGGCGGGCGGCGTCACCGGCGTGGCGGGCGGCGTGGGCGTGGGATTCGGCGTCGGATTCGGGGTCACCGGCCGCACGTTCTCCTGCGGCTGCTGCTGCTGCTCGTCCGGAGTGCCCGTGCCGGTCTCGCCCGTGTCCTCGCCCGGTGCCGGAGCGGTGCCGTCGGCGGGCTCCTCGCCGGTGGGAGCGCCGTCGGTCGGGACCTCGCCGTCGATCGCAGTGGTGTCCTTCGGACCGTCGACCGGCTGCCCGTCCGGGGTCGTCTTCGTCCGGGCGTCCTCGTCCTCGTCGTCCTCCTGGTCGGTGTCCCCACGGGCGGCGCGCGCCTTCTCGGCCTGGGTCGCGAGGTAGTCCTGCGCCGGCGCCATGAAGTCGTGCCAGATCAGGGCGGGGAAGGTGCCGCCCTCCACGGGACCACCCTCGAACAGGTTGTCCATCGACTCGACCTTGTCCGGGAAGCCGACCCAGACCGCGACCGTCAGGCGATCGCTGAAGCCGACGAACCAGGCGTCGCCGTAGTCGGACGTCGTGCCGGTCTTCCCCGCCGCGAACTGCCCGATCTGCGCGCGCTTGGCCGTCCCCTGGGAGACGACGGTGCTCATCACCTGGGACGTCGTCTGCGCGACCGCCTTGGGGATGATCCGCTCCGTCTCGATCTCGTTCTCCACCTCGCGGCCACTGGCGAACTTGATCCGCCGGATCCCGACCGGCCCGGCGTTGGGCGCGCCGAGGCTGCCGGTCACGCGGAGCCCGCCGCTGGCGAACGTCTCGTAGGCATGCGCCATGTCCAGCGGCGTGACGCCCTGGCGGAAGGCGCCGAGCGTCATCGCGAGGTTCGAGGAGACGCTCGTCCGGATGCCCATCCGCTTGACCAGGCGCGCGACCTTCTTGGTCCCGACCTGCTGGCCGACGGTGGCGAAGACGCTGTTGTCGGAGAACGTGAGCGCGTTCGCGAGCGTCCGCTGCCCGACGTAGACGTTCCCGTCGTTGTTGACCGGGAACTGCTCCTTGCACTTGCCGGTCTTCTTGGACTTCACGACGCAGAAGACGCGCTTCTTCGACTCCCAGACGGAGCTGGGGGCGATGCCCTGCTTCAGGGCCTCCGCGAGGATGAACGGCTTGACGGTCGAGCCCGGCTGGCGCTGGCCCTGCGTCGCGAGGTTGAACGGCCGCTCGCGGAAGTCCTGGGTCCCGGAGACCATCGCCCGGACCTCGCCGGTCTCGTTGTCGATGGCGACGAGCGACGCGGTCGGGCCCTCGCCGTCCTCGCCCATCCACGCCTTCACAGCGTTCTGCGCGAACTTCTGCAGCTTCAGGTCGAGCGTGGTCCGGACGGTGAGGCCGCCCTCGAACGCCTTCTGCGCGCCGTAGCGATCGACGAGCTGCTGCCGGACCCAGGTGGTGAAGTAGGGCGCCCGCGAGTCGACCTGCGGCGGCTCCACGTTCTGCGGCAGCGGCAGGTCCTGGGCGAGCGCCTCGGAGTACTGCAGCGGCGTGATCGCCTTCTGATCGCGCATCTTCTGCAGGACGATGTCCCGGCGCGCCTTCGCCGCGACCGGGTGCGCGACCGGGTCGAATGCGCTCGGCGACGCGACGATCGCGGCGATCAGCGCAGCCTCGTGCGGCAGCAGCTCCTTCGCGCACGGCCGCTTGATCGTGCCGCAGCCGGGGCTCTCTCCGGTCGGCGCGTGGTCGCCGGTGTTGCCGAAGTACGTCTGCGCGGCGGCCTCGATGCCGTAGGCGCCGGTGCCGAAGTAGATCGAGTTCAGGTACTCCGTGAGGATCTTCTGCTTCGTCCACTTGCGGGTCAGGTGGTAGGCGAGCGCGGACTCGCGCAGCTTCTGGAAGACCGTCCGCTTGTCCTGGGCCTGGAGGGCGTTCTTGACGAACTGCTGGGTGATCGTCGAGCCGCCCTGCACGGCGCCGCCCTTGATCACGTCCTGCGTGAAGGCCCGCGCGATCGCGCGCAGATCGACGCCGGAGTTCGTGAAGAAGCGCTCGTCCTCCACCGCGACGATCGCCGAGCGCATGTAGCTCGAGATGTCGTTGTACTGGACGAAGATCCGGTGCTGGTCGGACGCGAGCCGGCCGATCGTGTTGCCCTGGACGTCGAGCAGGACGGAGTTCTGGCCGCCCTTGCCGTTGTTCTGCTGGTACTGGTCCTCGTTCTCCAGGGCCGGCAGGTCGCTGGCGACGGCCATCATCATCCCGAAGACCGTCGACACGACCGCCAGGCACCCGAGCGGGATCAGCAGCGCGAGCAGACGCAGCCACTTCAGGCGTGGCTTGACGCGCACCGCGGGGCGCTCGTCGGTCACGGGGCGGAGTATGCGGTCGGCGTCGCTCATCGCGGGTCGGCACGGGGCCGAAGGCGGGGATGGAAACGTGCGGCGGGCGCACACGATGCGGGAAGGACGGCGGCAACAGGCACTTCCCGGAGCTGAGACTAGCATTGGGTCCCGATGACCGATCCCGCTCAGCAGGCTGCGTTCCTGACGCGCAACACCGTCGAGGACCTGCCGAAGGGCGGGCTCGAGGCACGCTTACTCGCGGCCGCGCGCGAGGGACGGCAGCTCCGGGTGAAGCTCGGGCTGGATCCGACGGCGCCCGATCTGCACCTCGGGCACACGGTCGTGCTGCAGAAGCTGCGCGAGTTCCAGGACCTCGGCCACCGGGTCGTCCTGATCGTCGGGGACTACACCGCGCGGGTCGGCGACCCGTCCGGGCGTTCGGCGACACGGCCGCCGCTGACGGGGGCGCAGATCGACGCGAACGCCGAGACGTACAAGGCGCAGGCGTTCAAGGTGCTGCGCGAGGACCCGGACCTGCTCGAGGTCCGGCGCAACGGCGAGTGGCTCGACATGGCGATGGAGGAGCTCTTCAGGCTCGCGCGGACCACGACGGTCGCGCAGCTGCTGGAGCGCAACGACTTCGCCAGGCGCTTCGCCGCGAAGACGCCGATCAGCATCCTGGAGCTGCTCTACCCCCTGATGCAGGGTTACGACTCGGTCGCGATCCAGGCGGACGTCGAGCTCGGCGGCACCGACCAGACCTTCAACCTGATGCTGGGCCGCGACGTCCAGCGCGCCTACGGCCTGGCCGAGCAGTGCGTGCTCACGGTGCCGATCCTGCCCGGGCTCGACGGGAAGGACAAGATGTCCAAGTCCCTGGGCAACCACATCGGCGTCACGGACGAGGCGGCGGACATGTTCGGGAAGACGCTGAGCCTGCCCGACGACGCGATGCCGGACTGGATCCGGCTCCTGGCCCTGGACGGCATTCCCCAGGACGCCGGGCCGCGGGACGTCAAGCGCGCGCTCGCGCGCTCGATCGTCGAACGGTTCCACGACGCCGACGCGGCCCTGCAGGCCCAGGCGGCCTTCGACCGTCAGTTCATCGCCGGCGACATTCCGGACGAGATCGGGGAGACACCTGTCGTCCCGGCGGACGACGGCACCGTGCACCTGCCGGCCGTCATCGCCGCCGCCTTCGGGCGCTCACGCTCAGAGGGCAGGCGTCTGCTCGCCGAGGGGGCGGTCAGGCTGGACGGTGCCGTCGTGCGCACCGCGGATGTTTCTGCCGGCGACGCCCGGGGCAAAGTCCTCCAGGTCGGAAAGAGAGCGTTTACGCGCCTAACTCTGCCCGGCTGAGGGCGCCGAAACCCAGGATCTACCGGCTGTCCGGTGGGCCTGGACCGCCGGGACAGCACAGGCAGAACGCATGATCTTCACATCGTGTGTCACACTGCCGTGGCGGTTGGAGCGCAGCACACGAACGGAAGCGGCAAGCAACACGCCGCCCCGCAAGTGTGCTACAGTCTCCGCCCGGTCCGCAGGCAGCAGTTGGAGCCAGCGGGCTGCACCTCTTCAGAAGGCATCACCTTCCCGAGCTGGGTGCGACGGTCTTTGAAAACTCAACAGCATGCGCACCATTGACTCTCTGAGTCGTGGTGTGCGTCCAGGTTCGATCTGCCGGGCTCTTAGCCGACCCGGTGGACCTGAGAAGTACCTGTCACTGACGCTGTGCCCTGTGTATGGGGCATGGCTAAAAGGTCATGACAACTCTTTGTGCCGGCTCTCGGAGATCTTCGGATCGAGGGGAGGCGGATGATGTTCTTCACGGAGAGTTTGATCCTGGCTCAGGACGAACGCTGGCGGCGTGCTTAACACATGCAAGTGGAGCGACGAACCATCTTCGGATGGGGCAAAGCCGCGAACGGGTGAGTAACACGTGGGTAACCTGCCTTGATGATTGGGACAACCCCGGGAAACCGGGGCTAATACCAAATGTGCTCCTTCCCTTTGAGGGGAAGGTGGAAAGGAAGCTTCGGCCTCCGCATCGAGATGGGCCCGCGGCGCATTAGCTTGTTGGTGGGGTAACGGCCTACCAAGGCGACGATGCGTAGCTGGTCTGAGAGGACGATCAGCCACACTGGGACTGAGACACGGCCCAGACTCCTACGGGAGGCAGCAGTGGGGAATCTTGCACAATGCACGAAAGTGTGATGCAGCAACGCCGCGTGCGGGAAGACGGCCTTCGGGTTGTAAACCGCTTTCAGTTGGGACGAAGGTTCACGAGTTAATAGCTCGTTGGACTGACGGTACCTTCACAAGAAGCCCCGGCTAACTACGTGCCAGCAGCCGCGGTAATACGTAGGGGGCAAGCGTTGTCCGGAATCATTGGGCGTAAAGCGCGTGTAGGCGGCTCGATAAGTCTGCTGTGAAAGTCCAGGGCTCAACCCTGGGATGCCGGTGGATACTGTCGAGCTCGAGTCCGGAAGAGGAGTGTGGAATTCCTGGTGTAGCGGTGAAATGCGCAGATATCAGGAGGAACACCGATAGCGAAGGCAGCACTCTGGTACGTGACTGACGCTGAGACGCGAAAGCGTGGGGAGCAAACAGGATTAGATACCCTGGTAGTCCACGCCGTAAACGATGGGCACTAGGTGTGGGAGGTGTCGACTCCTCCCGTGCCGAAGCTAACGCATTAAGTGCCCCGCCTGGGGAGTACGGTCGCAAGACTAAAACTCAAAGGAATTGACGGGGGCCCGCACAAGCAGCGGAGCATGTGGTTTAATTCGACGCAACGCGAAGAACCTTACCTGGGCTTGACATGTGCCTGACCGGCCTGGAAACAGGTCTTCTCTTCGGAGCAGGTTCACAGGTGGTGCATGGCTGTCGTCAGCTCGTGTCGTGAGATGTTGGGTTAAGTCCCGCAACGAGCGCAACCCCCGTCGTATGTTGCCAGCATTTAGTTGGGGACTCATACGAGACTGCCGGTGACAAACCGGAGGAAGGTGGGGATGACGTCAAGTCATCATGCCCCTTATGTCCAGGGCTACACACGTGCTACATTGGCGTATACAGAGGGCTGCGATACCGTGAGGTGGAGCGAATCCCTTAAAGTACGTCTCGGTTCGGATTGTAGGCTGAAACTCGCCTACATGAAGGTGGAGTTGCTAGTAATCGCGGATCAGCATTGCCGCGGTGAATACGTTCCCGGGCCTTGTACACACCGCCCGTCACACCACGGGAGTGAGCAACACCCGAAGCCGGTGGCCTAACCCGCAAGGGAGGGAGCCGTCTAAGGTGGGGCTCGTGACTGGGGTGAAGTCGTAACAAGGTAGCCGTACCGGAAGGTGCGGCTGGATCACCTCCTTTCTAGGGAGCCCCATAACGGGGCCCGCTCGGAACCGCGCCTGCAGCGTCGACGGTGGATCTTGATCCATAGTCAATGACGACTGCCGGCTACGCCCGAGTGGCCTAGTATGTCGACCGAACCTGGACCAGACTGATGTCGCAGCTCTAATGAGCTGTGGCCGCGCCTTTCGGCGTGCCACACAATCGTGGGTCACGATCTGGAAGCGAGACCGAAAGGTCTTCCGCATGCTGTTGAGTTTTGAGAGACCGGCATGGTCTCCCACCCGAGCCATCGTGCTCCGGGTGGGTGCCAGCCCTCTCGGACGGTCCTTGAAAACTGCACAGTAGCCACACTTACCCGCTCTTCGATAAGCGAGCGGGTAAGCGGGTAATCACCGAGTCCAGAAATGGACTCAAGATCACCGTCAAGATAGTAAGGGCACGTGGTGGATGCCTTGGCACAGAGAGCCGATGAAGGACGTGGACGACTGCGATAAGCCACGGTGAGGCGTTGAACAGCCTTTGACCCGTGGATTTCCGAATGGGGAAACCCAGCGCTGGTAATGCGGCGTTATTTCTGCCTGAACACATAGGGCAGATAAAGGCAAGCGGGGGAAGTGAAACATCTCAGTACCCCGAGGAAAGTAAATCAACCGAGACTCCCTGAGTAGTGGCGAGCGAAAAGGGATCAGCCCAAACCTGTTACGTGTAAGCGATCATGCGTTGCGTAGCTGGTGTTGTAGGGCGTTACTTCCAGGTCATGATCGGCCTGGCGACAGTTACAAAGTTGTGTGGTAGTCGAATGGCGTGGAAATGCCAGTCATAGAGGGTAATAACCCCGTAGACGAAACTGCACAGCCTGTCGTGTGACGTTCCTGAGTAGGTCCGCACCCGTGAAACGCGGACTGAACCTGGGGGGACCACCCTCCAAGGCTAAGTACTCCTCTGTGACCGATAGCGGACTAGTACCGTGAGGGAAAGGTGAAAAGTACCCCGGAAGGGGAGTGAAATAGTACCTGAAACCGCGTGCCTACAAGCGGTGGGAGCAGACTTGTTCTGTGACCGCGTGCTTTTTGCATAACGAGCCGGCGAGTTACTCGTCTGCGGCAAGGTTAAGCGATGAGCGGAGCCGAAGCGAAAGCGAGTCCTAATAGGGCGATTTGAGTCGTAGGCGGTAGACCCGAAACTGAGCGAGCTACCCATGGGCAGGTTGAAGCGGGGGTAAGACCTCGTGGAGGACCGAACCGACCTAGGTTGAAAACTGGGCGGATGACCTGTGGGTCGGAGTGAAAGGCTAATCAAGCTCAGTGATATCTGGTTCTCTCCGAAATATATTTAGGTATAGCCTCAAGTAAATAGCGTTATGGCCGTAGAGCTACTGTTTGGTCTAGGGGGCCTACCAGCTTACCGAAATCAGGCAAACTCCGAAGACCATAACGTGTTCCTTGGGAGTCAGTTGCTGGGGGATAAACTTCAGCGTCAAAAGGGAAACAGCCCAGACCGCCAGCTAAGGTCCCTAAGTACTAGCTAAGTGGGAAACGATGTCCGAGTGCATAGACAACCAGGAGGTTGGCTTAGAGGCAGCCACCCTTGAAAGAGTGCGTAACAGCTCACTGGTCAAGTGTTCGGGCGCGGATAATGTAACGGGGCTCAAGCTAGTCACCGAAGCTGCGGATTCATCCTTCGGGGTGAGTGGTAGGAGAGCGTTCCCAGGCCAGCGAAGCGGCGGCGGAAGCCAGCCGTGGAGGCCTGGGAAGTGAGAATGCCGGCATGAGTAACGAAAGAAGAGTGAGAATCTCTTCCACCGATTGCGTAAGGATTCCTGGGTAAAGTTCGTCTGCCCAGGGTTAGTCGGGACCTAAGGCGAGGCCGAAAGGCGTAGTCGATGGCCAACAGGTTGATATTCCTGTACCACGTCGAATTCGTTTGACCGATGGGGGGACGGGGAAGGCTACGGGAACCCAGGCGATGGTCGTCCTGGGGTAAGCATGTAGGGGTGGTCCTAGGCAAATCCGGGACCGCATAACCTGAGGTGCGATGCCAGCTGGCTCAAGAGCCGGCGAGTCCCTTACGCCATGCCCTCTAGAAAAGCCTCTAGGGAGAATTCGCGTGCCCGTACCAAAACCGACACAGGTACGCAAGTAGAGAATACTAAGGTGATCGAGATAACCATCGTTAAGGAACTCGGCAAAATTGCCCCGTAACTTCGGGATAAGGGGCGCCCCAGTAGAGTGACGGACTTCGCGTCTTGAGCTCGAGGGGGCCGCAGTGAATAGGTCCAACCGACTGTTTACCAAAAACACAGGTCTCTGCTAAGTCGTAAGACGACGTATAGGGGCTGACGCCTGCCCGGTGCCGGAAGGTTACGTGGAGTTGTTAGGGCTTGACCCGAAGCAGCGAAGCTAAGCCCCGGTAAACGGCGGCCGTAACTATAACGGTCCTAAGGTAGCGAAATTCCTTGTCGGGTAAGTTCCGACCTGCACGAATGGCGTAACGAGTTGGACGCTGTCTCAACGATGGGCTCGGTGAAATTGCAGTCTCGGTGAAGATGCCGAGTACCCGCGGCTAGACGGAAAGACCCCGTGCACCTTTACTATAACCTGGTATTGCTGTTCGGTCCATTTCGCTCAGGATAGGTGGGAGGCTTTGAAGCACCGGCTGCGGCTGGTGTGGAGCCAACCTTGAGATACCACCCTTGGTGTATTGGACACCTAACAGCGCGCCGTGAATCCGGGCGCTGGACAGTGCCAGGCGGGTAGTTTGACTGGGGCGGTCGCCTCCCAAAATGTAACGGAGGCGCACAAAGGTTCCCTCAGTACGGTTGGAAATCGTACGCAGAGTGCAAACGCAGCAAGGGAGCTTGACTGCGAGACAGACATGTCGAGCAGGTGCGAAAGCAGGTGTTAGTGATCCGGCGGTAGCAAGTGGAAGTGCCGTCGCTCAACGGATAAAAGGTACGCCGGGGATAACAGGCTTATCGGGCCCAAGAGTCCACATCGACGGCCCGGTTTGGCACCTCGATGTCGGCTCGTCGCATCCTGGGGCTGGAGTAGGTCCCAAGGGTTGGGCTGTTCGCCCATTAAAGCGGTACGCGAGCTGGGTTCAGAACGTCGTGAGACAGTTCGGTCCCTATCTGCCGTGGGCGTTGGAGAATTGAGAGGATTTGCCCCTAGTACGAGAGGACCGGGGTGAACGGACCTCTGGTGTATCAGTTGTCCTGCCAAGGGCATCGCTGATTAGCTACGTCTGGATCGGATAACCGCTGAAAGCATCTAAGCGGGAAGCCGGCCTCGAGATGAGTTCTCCCATTCCCATAGAGGAAGTAAGACCCCTGGTAGACCACCAGGTTGATAGGCTGGATCTAGAAGGGTGGTAACACCCGTAGGAGACCAGTACTAATGGGTCGAGGGCTTGACGGATATTTGATTACCTTGTGGCAAACTGTGCAGTTTTGAAGGACCGCCGAGAGCGGTCACTCGTCTACGCGTACGCGCGTGGAGGCGTGACCGGCCTTTCATGAGTTTCCGGTGGTTTTGGCGAGAGGGAAACACCCCTTCCCATTCCGAACAGGGCAGTTAAGCCTCTCAGCGCTGATGGTACTTGGCTCGCAAGGGCCCGGGAGAGTAAGACGCCGCCGGTTTTAATAGTGCAAAGGGCCACCTTCGGGTGGTCCTTTGTCGTTAAGCATCGCTGGGACTGGGCGTGTGGTTAGCGCCTGCTGGGCGGATTGCGCGTGGTTCGCGCCTGCTGGGCGGATGGGCGCCGGGGCTTTCCGCCGAACGCCAGCGTGGACGTCAAGGCTCTCGTTCGCCGGCCATGGCGCCCCGGCGCCCGACCGCCCAGCAGACGCCTCGACTCGAGTGGCGGAGAGCACCTGCTGCCGCGTCGGGTGGTGCGGCTTCGGGCGGACCGCGGCCTGGAGGGGTGCTTGCGTCCGCTCGGCGGTCGGGCGCTGAGGCCCTCCCGCTGAAGGGAACCGGGGTGTCTGTCACCACCCTCTTCCATCGGCGCCGAGGGGGCTGCTGGGTCTTGGCGGGCGCTAGACACGGTCTCAGCAGCGAGAGCGCTCAACGGCCCTGCCTGTCGACTACCGGGCAAGGCCGTTGACCGCTCTCGTGCTTCAGGTCGCCGTTGACCGGGGCTGCGTCGTCGAGCTCGCCCCTGGTTGGCGCATGCTTCGCCAGGCGACCGTGCTCGTGAAGAGCACGGGTCTAGCGGGTGGGGACCGTCGACCGCCCGCCGTGCAGGCACACCGCCGGTGAAACCGGCGGCCTCCCATGCCCACGGCGACGGGCGGTGACGATGCGGTCCTCGGGGTGGCGCGGCTCGGGCCACGTCCACCGGTCCCCGTCCAGGTCGAACAGGGGCGCGTCAGCGCCGGCCGGGGAGGCGTGCGAGGGACCCGGGAGGGTGTAGCCGTCCAGGGTCGCGAAGGCGACGACAAGCTCAGCGGCGTTGCGCAGTGCGGCGCGCCACGGGTGCGGCGTCCGGCTCTGATCTTCCGTAGGGGAGAACATGTGTTCGCAAAGCTAGAAGTCCCGGCGGACGGAACGCGTGTTCGTGCGCAAGTTGCGGACTTTTTGGCTCTGCAGAGCGGAAGCTCACGCCGACGGTGCAAGGGATCTTGCGCGGGTAGGATGCCGGCGCATGGTCCACCTCCGGTTGGTCGTCCCGTTGACCGCCGTCGCGGCCGTGCTCGAGATCCTCGCGCGCTGTGCCAGCGTGATCAACGTCGTGCACCTGCCCGGGGTCGCGACCAAGCCGTCGGGCGACCTGGTGATGTGCGATGTGGCGCGGGAGGACGCGAGCGTGGTGATCGCCGACCTGACAGCGCTCGGGCTCGAGGAGAACGGCTCGATCGCGCTCGAGAACGTGGACACCTCGATCTCACACGCGTCGGTCGCCGCCGAGCGCGCGGCACCCGGGTCGCCGTCGGATGCCGTGCTGTGGGAGGACGTGACCGCGCGCACCTCGGAGTCGGCCACGATCTCCTGGGTGTTCCTGATCTTCATGGTGCTCGCGTCGCTGATCGCCGCGGTCGGCATCGTGCTCGACAGCCCCATCCTGGTCGTCGGCGCGATGGTCGTAGGACCTGAGTTCGGCCCCGTTGCCGGGGTCTGCGTCGCGCTCGTTCAGCGTGCCCCGCGCCTGGCCACGCGATCGCTCGCCGCGCTTGCCGCCGGGTTCCCGCTCGGGATCGCACTCACCGTGCTCATGACCGTGATCTTCAAGGCCACCGACGTGATTCCCGACGACTTCGATCCCGCGGCTCACAGCCTGTCGAGCGCCATCGCGCAGCCCGATTTCCTGGCGTTCTTCGTCGCCTTCAGCGCCGGCATCGCGGGCATGCTGTCGCTCAGCACCGCGAAGTCCGGCGCCTTGATCGGCGTCCTGATCTCGGTCACGACGATCCCGGCGTCCGCCAACGCGGCGGTCGCCGCCGGCTACGGCGACTGGAGCACCTTCGAGGGCTCGCTGGGACAGCTCGGGATCAACCTCACCGCGATGCTCGCCGCCGGGACGCTCACCCTCGGGATCCAGCGGTGGCTCTACGCCCGGCGCCGCGCGGGGTACCGCGCGCGCCACGGCGGCGCCGGCTGACTCAGACGGTGGTCCCGAGGGAGGACCAGACCTCGATCTTGTTCTTGATCCGGGTGATGACCTCGGACGTGAACTCGGTCGTTCCGTGGTGGCCGCCGAGGTCCGGCGTCTTCACCCCGGCGGCGGTCGCCTCCAGGACGGATTCGTAGATCGCGCGGGAGGCACGCTCGGCGCCGTCGTGGCCGGCCGTGGCCGCGTAGTGGAGCACGGCCGCGCAGCTCAGGATCATCGCCATCGGGTTCGCGACGTCCTTGCCCATGAGGGTGGGCGCGGTGCCGTGCGGGGCCTCGGCCATCGCGGCGGAGGTCTTGTACTCGTCGTCGAAGGCCAGCAGGACGGACTCGGCGCCGGCGATCGAGCCGAACATCGGCATGACGAGGTCCGAGAGGCAGTCGCCGTCGCGGTTCAGGGCAGGGATGACCAGCGGCGCCTCGCTCGAGCCGCGGATCAGCGCGGCGTAGGTCGCGTCGATCAGCATCGGCCGGTACTCGACGTCCGTGTAGGCGGCGGCAGCCTTGTCCATCTCCTCCTTGAGCATGCCCTCGTACACGGGGGAGACCGTCCACTTCGGACCGCCGAAGACCTGGCCACCCATCTTGCGGGCCTGCCGGAACGCGTACTCGGAGACGGCGCGGCAGACGGAACGGCTGATCTTCTCCACGCGGAAGGCGACCTCGTCCGGGCCGCCCTCCTCGCCCTCGCGCGACTCCTTGGCGCCGTAGGCGTCGCCGACCGCCATCCGCACGACCGAGATCGGGTGGTAGGTGCCGCCGATCGGGGTCACGCCCGGGATGCGGCGCCCGGTGCGGACGATGACCTTGCCGTCGATGCCCTCGCGCAGCAGGCGGTTGGGGGACCCGACGTCGTCCTTGCCCTCCGGGGTGATCGTCGCGGCCTTGATGCCGAACCCGCAGTCGCGCATCGCCTGCGCGGCCTCGGTGACGACGCCGTTGGAGGTCGCGCGGCGGTTCTCGAGCGACAGGTCGTAGTTGACGAGCACCGGCTCGAGGCCGATGACGTCCGGGGCGAGGACGCGGATGGCCTGCTCCAGGAGCTCCTGGCCGGTCTCGTCGCCTTCGAGGATTGCGATCTTCAGCGGGTCGGGCATATGCCGCCGGACCCTAGTGACTGGCCTGGGTCTTTCAAGCCCCCGGATCAGGCGCAGCCTCGGCGCCGTCGATGCCGAGCGCCTCGGCCTGCGGTTCGAGGGCGGCGATGACGAAGCGGATGTGGTCGTCCAGGTCCACGCCCAGCTGCTCGGCGCCGGCCCGCACGTCCTCGCGGCTCACGGCGGCCGCGAAGGCGACGGTCTTCAGCTTCTTCTTGACGGACTTGGGCGTGAGCCCGTGGATCCCCTGCGGCCGGACGTACGCGCACGCGAGGATGAAGCCGCTCAGCTCGTCGACCGCAAACAGCGACTTCTCGAGGTCGCTGTCGCGCGAGACACCCAGGTAGTCGGCGTGCGACGCGACGGCGCGGATCAGCTCCGGCGGGTAGTCCAGGCGCTCCAGCTCGGCCATCGCCATCCGCGGATGTCCGGTCTCGAGGTCCGGAAAGCGCTCGTAATCCATGTCGTGGAGCAGCCCGGTGACGCCCCAGAGCTCCTCGTCGGCTCCGCGCGCGGCCGCCATCGCGCGCATCGACGCCTCGACCGCGAGGCAGTGACGCCGTAGCGACTCTGACTGCACCCATTCAGTGAGCAGGGACCACGCCGAGGCGCGCGAAAGGGTCTGCGACATGGCTGGTACCCTAGCCCCGCGCCGCATGCCGGACCCGCACCCGGGTCACGTCCTGCGGTCGTCCTCGCTCATGGAGAAGTTCGTCATCGACGGGGGCGTTCCGCTGTCCGGCACGGTCACACCTGCCGGCAACAAGAACGCCGCCCTACCAATTCTGGCTGCGTCCGTCCTCACGGCGGACGAGGTCGTGATCCGCAACGTCCCGCGGATCCGTGACGTCGCGGCCATGATCGAGCTGCTGGAGCTGCTGGGCGTGACCGTCGACTGGCGGGGCGAGCACGAGGTCGCGCTGTGCGCGGCCGGCGTGACCGCCGACGCGCTGGTCGACGAGGTGGTGGCCGAGCGCATCCGGGCCTCCTTCCTGCTCGCCGGGCCGCTCCTGGCCCGCTTCGGCCGCGCCGCGATGCCGCCCCCGGGCGGCGACGTGATCGGACGACGGCGCCTCGACCCGCACCTGGACGCCTTCCGCTCGCTCGGGGCCCGCGACGAGATCGTCGATGGTCAGATCGTGCTCACAGCGCCGTCCGGCGGCCTGCGGGCCGGCGACGTCTTCATGGACGAGCCGTCCGTGATGGCGACCGAGAACGCGCTCATGGCCGCCGCGCTCACGCCGGGCGAGACCATCATCGGCAACGCGGCCTCCGAACCGCACGTCCAGGACCTCGCGCGGATGCTCGTGCACATGGGCGCCCGCATCATCGGCATCGGCTCGAACGTCATGCGGATCTCCGGCGTCGCCGAGCTCGGCGGCTGCACCCACGACGTCGGGCCCGACCACATCGAGATCGGGTCGTTCATGGCCATGGCCGGCATGACCGGCGGCGAGCTGCGGATCAAGGACACCGACCCCGGTGACCTGCGGATGATCATGCTCGTCTTCAAGCGCCTCGGCCTGCACACCGAGCTCGACGGGTTGGACCTCCTCGTCCCGGGTGGCCAGGACCTCGCGGTCGACCGCGATCACGGCGGCCACACCGCCAAGGTGCAGGACGGGCCGTGGCCGCAGTTCCCCGCCGACCTGACGTCGATCGCGGTCGCGCTTGCGACCCAGAGCCGCGGCCAGGTCCTCATCCACGAGTGGATGTTCGAGTCGCGCCTGTTCTTCACCGACAAGCTGGCCTCGATGGGGGCGAACATCCTGATCGCCGACCCACACCGAGCTCTGGTGACCGGCCGCACGCAGCTGACCGGCCAGCGCGTCGAGTCCCCCGACATCCGCGCGGGCATGGCCGTCCTCCTCGCCGCCCTGTGCGCCGAAGGCCGCACCGAGATCGGCAACATCCGCCAGATCGACCGCGGCTACGAGCGGATCGACACCCGCCTGCGCGCGCTCGGTGCCCGCATCGAGCGGGTCCCGCGCGACGGGCCGCCGCCCGCCGCCTGAGCCGCCCACCATCACCATGACCGCCATGCACCCCACGCCCAGCGGGACGCGCGACGTCCTGCCCGACGAGATGCGCGAGCTCCGCGCGATCACCGACGCGATCCGCGGGGTCTTCCACGAGCACGGGTACGGCGAGGTCTGGACGCCCGCCATCGAGTTCGAGAGCGTCGTCGGGCGGATGGACGGCCAGAACGGCGGCTACCGCCTGTTCGACGACCACGGCAGCGTCCTGCGGCTGCGGTCGGACCTGACGGTCCCGATCGCACGGGTCGCGGCGACGCGCTACGCCGGAGTGGAGCCCCCGCTGCGGTTCTGCTCGTTCGCCCACGTCTACCGCGGCGTCAAGCCCGGTCGCGGCCAGATGCGCGAGACGCTGCAGGCCGGCGTCGAGCTGATCGGCGCGCCCGGCGCCGGCGGGACGTCGGAGGTCCTGAGCGTCCTGTGCCAGGCGCTCGACGCCGCCGGCCTGCGCGAGTACCGGATCGGGATCGGCGACGCCGGGCTGTACCCCGCGCTGCTGGCCGAGGTCGGGGTCGACGCTGAGCGCGCCACGCGGATCCTCGACGCGCTCGTCCGGCGGGACCTCGTGCGCCTCGGGGTCGAGGTGCACCAGGCCGGTCTGGACGCCGCCACGACCGAGCTCCTCACGACCGTCCCCCTGCTGCGCGGCGGCGCCGGCGTGCTTGACACCGTCCCCGAGCGGGTGGCGACCGGGCGCCTGCGGGCGGTCCACGCCGCGGTGGCCCCGGCCGTCGCCGAGCGCCTGATCTTCGACCTCGGCCTGATCCGCGATCTGGACTACTACACGGGCGCGGTCTTCGAGGTCTACGACCCGGCCGCCGGCATGCCGCTCGGCGGCGGCGGGAGGTACGACGACCTCGTCGGGCAGTTCGGCCGCGACCTGCCGGCCGTCGGCTTCTCGATCGACCTCAACGGCCTGCACATCGCCCTCGCCGGCGAGGAACGCGGCGAGGCGCCGCGCGCGGAGGGCATCGCCGGATGAGCCCCTCCAACGGCCTGACCATCGCCGTCCCCCGCGGTGCGCTCATGAAGGACACGCTCGACGTCCTGGACCGCATCGGGATCGACACGAGCGAGGTCCGCGCCAACGACCGCAAGCTGCTCTTCAAGGACGTCGGCATCGTGACGATGCGGCCCTCGGATGTCCCGACCTACGTCGAGGCGGGCGCGGCCGACATCGGCTTCACCGGCAAGGACGTCCTGCTCGAGCAGCCCGAGCGTGCGGTCTACGAGCTGCTCGACCTCGGCTACGGCCGCTGCACGCTCGTCCTTGCGAGCGTCGCCGGCCCCGACCCGGGCGAGGAGGCGCTGCGCCGGCTGGGGGTCATGCGTGTGGCGACGAAGTACACCAAGATCGCGCGGCGCTTCTTCGAGGAGACCGGCCGCCAGGTCGAGCTCGTCGAGGTCAAGGGATCCGTCGAGCTCGCACCGCTGACTGGCCTCGTCGACGCCATCGTCGACCTCACGGCGACCGGGACGACGCTGCGCGAGAACGGCCTGGTGGTCCGCGAGGAGATCCTCGTCGCGACCGCGCGACTGATTGCGAACCCGGTCGCCCACAAGCTCAAGGCGGCCGCGATCGACGATCTGCTCGAGCGTCTGCGCAGTGAATAGCGGGCCGGTTTGACCCGCGCGACGGTCCTGCCGACCTTTCCGGGAGAATAGAGGGGCATGTCCGCCACGCCCGCCCCTGCCGCCGCTCCGACGATCGCGATCGTCGACTACGGCATGGGCAACCGGCGGTCGGTTGAGAAGTCCCTGCAGAAGGTCGGTGCGGCGACGGTCATGTCGCGCGATCCCGAGGTGCTGCGGGCGGCCGACGGCCTGCTGCTGCCCGGCGTCGGCGCCTTCCCGGCGGCGATGCGGATCATCCGCGAGCTCGGCCTCGACGAGCTGCTGAAGGAGCGGGCCGCGGCGGGGACGCCGCTGTTCGGGTCCTGCATGGGCATGCAGTTGCTGTTCGAGGAGTCCGAGGAGCACGGGGGAGCCGAAGGGCTCGGCCTGCTGCGCGGCAGCGTCAAGCGGCTGCAGGCCCCCGGCCTGAACCTCCCGCACATCGGGTGGAACGAGGTCCGCTGGGTCCGCGAGCACCCGCTCCGCGACGGACTTCCCGACCCGACGCATCTCTACCACGTCCATACGTTCGCGCCGCATCCCACGGACGAAGACGCGGTGCTCGGCGTGGCCGAGTACGGCGAGACCTTCGCCACCGTCGTCGCGCAGGGGAACATCTACGGGGCGCAGTCGCACCCCGAGAAGTCCTCCACGCACGGCCTCGGGCTGCTCGCGAACTTCACGAAGCGCTGCGCACAGGTGATCGCATGATCCTCTATCCCGCCATCGACATCTACGAGGGCAAGGCCGTCCGCCTCGTCAAGGGCGACTTCGAAGCCAAGACCGTCTACGAGGACTCGCCGCTGGAGGCGGCGCGGGCCTGGGTCGAGGCCGGTGCGCGCTTCCTGCACATCGTGGACCTCGACGGCGCCAAGTCCGGCAGCCCGAAGAACCTGCACCACATCGAGCAGATCGCCACCGAGCTCGGCGTGCCCGTGCAGTGCGGCGGCGGCCTGCGGTCGCTGGGCGCGGTCAAGGACGCCCTGGCGGCCGGGGCCGAGCGCGCGATCCTCGGCACGGCTGCCTACGCCGACCAGGACTTCCTGGACGACGTCCTGTCCCTCTACCGCGAGCGGATCATCGTGTCCGTCGACACGCGCGGCGGCATGATGTCGACGTCCGGCTGGACGGAGACCTCGTCGATGTCCGGCGAGGCCGTCATCGAGCGCCTGCAGAACCGTGGCGTGCGCTCGTTCGTCTACACGAACGTCGACCGCGACGGGATGCTGGAAGGACCCGACCTGGACGAGGTCAAGCGGATCGCGAGCGCCGTCCGCGGGCGGTTCATCTACTCGGGCGGCATCGGTAAGAAGGAGGACCTCGAGAACCTCGCGGCCCTCCGTCAGGTCAACCTCGGCGGCGTGATCGTCGGCAAGGCGCTGTACGAGCACAAGTTCACGGTCAAGGAGGGGCAGGCCGCCCTCGAGCCGCCGCGCTCGGACCGTCCCTACCGCCCGGCGTACGACGCCACGGGCGACTGACCGACCCCCGCCGGCCGCACCTTGCACCTCAAGCGCGTCATCCCCTGCCTGGACGTGGCGAACGGCCGCGTGGTCAAGGGGACGAACTTCGTCGACATCCGCGACGCCGGTGACCCGGTCGAGCTGGCCGAGCGCTACGACCTCGCCGGCGCCGACGAGCTCGTGTTCCTCGACATCACCGCCACGCACGAGAACCGCGACACGATCGTGGAGCTCGCGCGGCGCACGGCGGACAACGTCTTCATCCCGTTCACGATCGGCGGCGGGATCCGGTCGGTCGGCGACGCCCAGGCGGTGCTCGACGCCGGCGCCGACAAGGTGTCGATCAACTCGGCGGCGGTCGCGCGGCCGCAGCTGATCGACGAGCTCTCGACCCAGTTCGGCGCGCAGTGCGTCGTCCTCGCGATCGACGCGAAGGCCCGCGACGATGCCTCCGGCTGGGACGTCTACGTCGCCGGCGGGCGCAAGAACACGGGCCTGGACGTGCTCGAGTGGGTGCGCGAGGGCGTCGAGCGCGGAGCGGGGGAGATCCTGCTGACGTCGATGGACCGCGACGGGACGAACGACGGCTACGACCTGCCGCTGACCCGGGCGGTGTCCGACGCCGTGAGCGTCCCCGTCATCGCGTCCGGCGGGGCCGGCAAGCTGTCCCACATGGCGGAGGCGCTGCTGCAGGGCGGCGCGGACGCTGCGCTCGTCGCGTCGATCTTCCACTACGGCAAGCACACGGTGGCTGAGGCGAAGGCCGCCCTGGCCGCGGCGGGGATCCCCGTCAGGGCCTAGAGCCTAGGGGCGCTTACGCGGCCGGCAGACCGTCCGGCCGTCGGACCCCCGCTTGGCGCACAGCAGCGGTCGCGGTGCGCGGCAGCGGACGATGCCCTTCATCCTGGTGCAGAACTTCACCCCGGCCGCGATCTGCGCGTTGCGGCGGCGGATGAGCGCCCGGCGGGCGGCGACACGGCGGTTGCGGGCGTCGGCGCGCTGCAGCACCCGGCGGATCATCACCTTGCGCTGCGTCTCGCGGTACCGCGCCTGACGGTCCTTCAGCGCCTGCGGGCCGGTCTTCGGCGGCCGCCCGTCGAGGCCGTAGAGCGCGGCGTAGCCGACGAGGAAGATCCCGCGGCCCGTCGAGACGACCGGGTTGAAGCCGCCGCGCGGCGTGAACCAGATCTTCTTGCCGTCCTTCGCGCGCAGCGCGGTGGTCGTCCGGGCGAGCGTCGAGTAGAAGAGCAGGTCGCCCAGCAGCACCGTCCCGCCGGACACGCGGCCCTCGGTGTAGTGCTTCCAGATGACCGATCCGGTACGGGCGTTCAGCGCGTAGATGTTGCGGTCGTAGGAGCCGACGTACACGGTGGGCGGCGTCCCCGGGACCTGCGCGACGGCGGCCGACGAATACACGAAGTTGCCGGTCTTCTTGCGCCAGGCGAGCTTGCCGCTGGACTGCGCGAACGAGTAGACGAAGCCGTCGGTGTTGCCGATGTAGACCCGTCCGAACGCAGCGGACGGGGTCGCGTAGAAGTTGCCCGACCGCAGCCCGAACTTGCCGCCGCTGGTGCCGGACCGCCAGATCAGCTTCCCGTCCCGGGGCCTGAGCGCCTCGACGTTGCCGCCGTAGGTCGCCAGGAACAGGCGGCCGCCGTCCAGCGCGAGGCCGCCCTTGACCGCCCCGCGCGCCTTGTGCGTCCAGACGACCTTTCCGCGGCCGATGCCGAGGGCGTACACCGTCCCGTTCTCGGACCCGAAGTACAGCTTGCCGCGGTCGACGAGCGGGGAGGACTCGCTGCGGCTGGGCAGGCGCCGGGACCAGCGCGTGCGCCCGTCCTTCGCCGAGAGCGCGACGACGCGACCGGCACGGACGCCCTTTCCGCGCTCGAGCAGCGTGAAGTACAGGGTGCCGCGGGCGTAGGCCGGGGACGACGCGGCCAGGTGCCCGAGCTTGCGGCGCCAGCGCAGCCGGCCCGTCTTGCGCGAGCGCGCCAGGACGGTGCCGTCGTCGCGCAGGATGTAGAGCGACTTGCCGCCGAGCGCCGGCGGGAACTCCAGCAGGACGTTCCCGGGCGCCGCCCAGCGTTCGGCGAACGGCGGCCGGAACGGCTTGGCCAGCGGCAGGTAGCGGGTGCGCGCCTTGTCGTAGCCGTACACGGGCCAGGTGAACGACGCGGTCTCGCTGCCCTCGGTCGGCTTGACGGGCGCGTTCGGGTTCGTGTCATCCGCCCGGAACTCGACGTCGGGGTTCGAGAAGTCGCCCGGCTCGCGGGACGTGAGGATCGCAGCCGCCGCCCCCACAAGGGCGATGAGCACGACCGCGGCGAGGACCAGCCGCCGCAGGCGGGGATGCGCAGGCATCGACCCCATACGGTAGACAGGCCCCCCGTCCCGTGCTGAGCCCCCTGTGCTGACCCCCACCGCCGCCATCGACGTCCTGCGCCGCCTCCCGTCCGGGACCGAGGTGCTGGACGTGGTCGCGCGCACGCCCGGTGCCTGGGTGGTCGGCGGCGCGGTCCGGGACGCGCTGCTGGGCCGCGAGCCGCGCGAACTGGACCTGATGATCGACGGCGACCCGGCGCAGCTGATCGCCGGGCTGGGCGGCAGCGTCGTCGCCCACGAGCGGTTCGGCACCGCGACGGTCACCCTGCCCGGTCGCGGGCCGGACGGTGACCCAGTGACGGTCGACGTGGCCCGCGCCCGCCGGGAGCGCTACGCCGTCCCGGGCGCCCTGCCCGACGTCGAGCCGGCCCCCGCCGCGGAGGATCTGCGACGGCGGGACGTCACGGTCAACGCGATCGCACTGCGTCCTGCCGTGGCCGGCGGGGATGCCCCCGAGCTTCTGGCCGTCGACGGCGCGCTGGACGATCTGCGGGCGGGCGTGCTGCGCGTCCTGCACGACCGCTCGTTCGCCGACGACCCGACGCGCCTGTGGCGGATCGCCCGCTACGCCGCCCGCCTCGGCTTCACGGTTGACCCGCACACGGCCCAGCTAGCGGCCCGCGCCGACCCGCGCAGCGTCAGCGGCGGGCGCCTGGGCAACGAGCTGCGGCTGGCCCTGCGCGAGCCCGACCCGCTCGCGGCGCTGCGCGGCGCCGCGGCGCTCAGCGACGGCCTGCTGGTGGCCGGCCTCGACCTCGAGCCCGCGCAGCTGGAGTCGACGCTCGCGCTGCTGGACGGCATCGCCGACGTGCCGGTCCGGCGCGACCTCGTGACCCTCGCGGCGTGCTGCCGGGGGACCGACGCCGGCGCGTTGGTCGACTGGCTGTCCGCGCTCGGCCTCGGGCCCGGCGAGCTGGACATCGTCGCCGCCGGCTCGCGCGCGTCCACCTACAGCCCGCTCCGGCGGGCGCAGACCCCGTCGCAGATCGCGCGGGCCGCGAGCGGGGCGCCGCTCGAGGTGGTCGCGCTCGCGGGCGGCGACCAGGCTCGTCGGTGGCTTGAGGAGCTGCGGCACGTCCGGCTGCAGATCACCGGGGCGGACCTGCTGGCGGCGGGCGTCCCGCAGGGTCCGGAACTGGGGCGGCGGCTGCAGGCCGCGCTCGACGCCCGCCTGGACGGGCTGATCGACGCGGGCCGTGACGCGGAGCTCGCAGTGGCGCTGGCGGCGGACGTGGCGGCGGTGCGGCCGTGAGCTCGCGTGCGTCTTCAGTGCTCGATGTGTCACCAGGTCCCGATGTGGCGCCTGGGGGCACATCGAGTGAGCGGCGTGGCCGCGTGAGCCCGTGGCCCCGCGACGCTCGATGTGCCACCACGTGCGCCGGTGGCGTGTGGTGGCACATCGAAGCCGACGGGTGGCGCGGATGACCGGTCTGCCGGCGCCGTTCCGCTGGGACGGGCCGCTGCTCGCGGTCGCGCTCGACGGTGCCCAGGCGCGGTTCACCGGCCGGCCCGGCGGCGTCTCGACCGGGCCGTTCGCGTCCCTGGACCTCGCCCGCTACGCACCCGAGAGGGCGGCCGACGTCGCGCGCAACCTGGCCGCGCTGGGCGCGCTGACGGGCTTCCCGCCGGACCGGTGGGCCCAGAGCCACCAGGTCCACGGGACGGTCGTCCACCACACCGCCGCCGGCGACGAGCCCGGAGACCCGCAGCAGGAGGGCGACGGGCAGGTCGTGACCTCCGCCACGGTCGCCGGCGTCGTCCTGACCGCCGACTGCCTGCCGGTCGTCGTCAGCGGCCTGGGCGGCGTCGCGGTCCTGCACGCCGGCTGGCGCGGGCTCGCCGACGGGGTCCTGGAGGCCGGCGTCCGCGTGCTGCGCCGGCACGGCGTTGGCGGAACGCTGCAGGCCGCCATCGGGCCTGGCGCCGGCGGCTGCTGCTACGAGGTGGGGCCCGACGTGCGCGACGCCTTCGCGGCGGACGGCGTCCTGCAGCGGACCGGACCCGGCACCATCGACCTGAAGGCGATCGCCGCCCGCCGCCTCGCGGCGGCCGGGGTCGCCACGATCCACGACTGCGAGCTCTGCACGATGTGCACCACCGACGCCGCGACGGGCGACCGTCGCTTCTTCAGCCACCGCGCCGACGGCGGCGTCACGGGACGACAGGCGGCGATCGCATGGCGGAGCTGATCACCGGCCTCGACGCGGCGACCATCCGCGGGAACCTCGAGCGGATCCGCAGCGAGGTGGGGGACGCCGTCCAGATCCTCGCTGCCATCAAGTACGTCGCGACCGCGGAGCTCGGCGTCCTGGCCGAGGCGGGGGTCACGCTGGTCGGCGAGAACCGCGCCCAGGCGCTGGCGGAGAAGCACGACGCGCACGGGCCCGCCTTCACCTGGGACTTCATCGGGCACCTGCAGTCGCGCAAGGTCAAGGACGTCGTCCCGCTCGCGCGCCTGATCCACTCGGTCGGCTCCGACAGCGCGCTGGCGCAGGTGGGCCGGCACGGCGGGGCGGACACCCGCGTCCTGCTCGAGGTCAACGTCGCCCGCGAGGACGGCAAGAGCGGCGTGGATCCCGACGAGCTGCCGCGCATGCTCGACGACGCCGCCGCGGCGGGCGTGACGGTCGCCGGCCTGATGACGATGCCGCCGCTGGCCGCAGAACCCGAGGGCAACCGTCGGTGGTTCGCGGCGCTCGCCGACCTCGCGCGCACCCATGGGCTCGCCGAGCTGTCGATGGGCACGAGCCAGGACTACCGCGTCGCGGCCGAGGAGGGCGCGACCATCGTGCGCATCGGCTCGTCGCTCTACCGCTGACGGTCCCGTCCGGCGAATCTCCGGAAACGTGCAGGAGAATCGTCGCCGGCGGCTAACCTTGAACGCGGTATGGCCTTTCGCGACACATGGCATCGCGGGCTCGTCTACTTCGGCTTGGCCGAGGACCGCGACCCCGCCTACGACGACGAGCCGGAGTACGAGCCGGAGGCTGCGCTCGCGGAGAGCTACCGCGAGCGTCCCAACGTTCGCCGGCTCAGCACCACGCGCCGGCGCGGCGACGACTTCGACGACATCTTCGCGGACGACAGCGCCCGCACCACGCGCCTGCGCTCGGTCGACGGCGGTCGTGCGGCCGCCGGCACCCGGACGGGCAGCGACGTGCGGGTGCACCTCGTCATCCCCAAGTCCTTCAACGACGCCCAGCAGGTCGCCGACAAGTTCAAGGACTCGATCCCGGTCGTCCTGAACCTGCAGGGCACCGACAACGACCTGGCCAAGCGCCTGATCGACTTCGCCTCGGGCCTCACGTACGCCCTCGACGGCGGCATGCAGCGGATCGCCGACAAGGTGTTCATGCTCACGCCCCGCAACGTCGAGATCAGCGCCGAGGAGCGGGCCGAGCTCATCGAGAAGGGCTTCTTCAACCAATCGTGACCGTCGCCCGCCCCACCCGTGGGGCGGTGTGAAGGTGTCTGTCCGTACGATGGTCGGAATGCAGATCGGCCTCATCGGATCGGGGAACATGGCGCGGGCCATGGTGCGGGGCTGGGGTGAGCCCGTGCTCTGCACCGACTTCCTCCCGGAGCGCGCCCACGCCCTGGCCGCCGAGGTCGGGGGTGAGGCCGTCGCGTCGAATGCCGCGCTGGCCGAGCGCGCCGACCTGGTGATCCTCTGCCACAAACCGCCGCAGCTGCGGGACGTGGCGCTCGAGGTGGCGCCGCACGCGAAGGCCGTCGCGTCGATCCTGGGCGGTGTCCCGCTCGCCGACCTCCAAGCGGCCTATCCCGACGCCGCGGTGCACCGCTTCCTGCCGTCCACCCCGGTCGAGGTCCGTCAAGGCGTCGTGATCCACGCGCTCGGCGGGAGCGAGGACGACGCCGTCCTGCAGCTCTTCGCCCGGCTCGGCACGCTCGTCTCGCTGCCCGAGGGCCAGGTCGACGTCGCCATGGGGCTCATGAGCAACGCACCCGCGTACTGGGCGCTGCTCGCCGAGGCCCAGATCGACGCCGGCATCCGCCGCGGCATCCCGGCCGACCAGGCGGCCGCCCTCGTCGTGCAGACGATGGCCGGGACCGCCGCCCTGCTGCAGGAGCGCGACTTCGACACGCTGGCGGTGCGGCGCGAGGTCACCTCACCCGGCGGATCCACGGCTCGCGGCCTGGACGCCCTCGAGCGCGGAGGCGTGCGCAGCGCCTTCAGCGACGCCATCGACGCCGTCCTCGGAGGCCGCTGACCCATGACCCTCTCCTCGCTCGTCCTGGCCTTCGGCCGCGGTGACGTCGCCGACTACGTCAAGGCGGTGCTGCTGGTCTACACGCTGCTCGTCATCGCGTTCATCCTGCAGTCGCTGTACTTCGGCTTCGGTGGCCGCATGCCGTACTCGCGGTGGTCGGGCGCGATCATCGGCTTCCTCAACGAGACGGTCGGACCGTTCCTGGCCTTCTTCCGGCGGTTCATCCCGCAGCTCGGTCCGCTGGACCTGAGCCCGATGGTCGGCATCTTCTCCCTGCAGATCGTCGGCGGCATCGTCGTCGCGATCATCCGGGGCTGACCCCGACGTGGCCGATCGGTCCCCGAAGGCCCGGATGTGGCTCCGCACCGCCGTGGTGCTGGCGATCGTCCTCGTCGTCGACCAGGTGACGAAGGCGCTCGTGCGCGGCGGCGTCGATCGCGGGTCGGAGGACTCGGTCCTCCCCGGGGTCACGCTCGTGCACACGAAGAACCGCGGCGTGGCGTTCAGCGCCCTCGAGGGCAGGACCGGGATCATCAGCGTCGTCATCGCGGTCGCCGTGATCGCGCTGCTGGTCTACGTGGCGCGCAACGCGCTGACCCCCGGGATCTGGGTGCCGGCCGGCCTGCTGACGGGCGGGGCCTTCGGCAACATCATCGACCGGGCCGCGTTCGGCGAGGTCACCGACTTCATCAAGCTTCCCGCCTGGCCCGCCTTCAACGTCGCCGACATGGCGATCACGTTCGGGGTGGTCGCCCTGTTGTACGTCCTGGAGAAAGACCCCACGCCGGACGCCGCGCGCGGCACGTCGTCCCCGGGGGTGTCCGATGCGGTTGACAGCCGGTCCTGAGCACGCGGGCGAGCGCCTGGACGCCGTGCTGGCCGAGCCGCTCGGCTCGCGGACCCGCGCGGCCCGGCTGATCGCGGCCGGCTCGGTCACGGTCGGCGGGCGGACGGTGGCCAAGCGGCACATCGTCACCGCCGGGGAGGAGATCGCCGTCGAGGACGCGGCCATCGAGGCCGAGAAGCCACCGAGCCTGGACGACGTCATCGACCCCGACGCGCCGGTCGCGGAGTACACGGTCGCCTACGAGGACGAGCACCTGCTGGTCGTCGACAAGCCGGCCGGCGTCGTCGTGCACCCGGCGCGCGGTCACTGGCAGGGGACGCTCGCGCAGGCGCTGAGCGGGACCGCCGCCGGTGGCGAGGACGAGTGGCGCGCGGGCATCGTCCACCGCCTGGACAAGGACACGAGCGGCCTGCTCGTCGTCGCGAAGTCCGACGCGGTGCACGCGCAGCTGAAGACGGCGCTGCAGGCGCGCGACATCACCCGCGAGTACCTGGCGCTCGTCGAGGGGCGGCCGACGGCCCGCAGCGGCACCATCGACGCCCCGATCGGGCGCGACCGGCACGCCCGCACGCGGCACTCGATCGACACCGACCAGCCCCGCGACGCCCGCACACACTTCACCATCGAGCAGGTCCTCCCGCGCTACACGCTGCTGCGGGTCACGCTGGAGACGGGCCGCACGCACCAGATCCGCGTGCACCTGCAGGCGATCAAGCTGCCGATCGCGGGCGACCCCGAGTACGGCCGCGAGGGGCTGCTCGGCCTGGAGCGCCAGTTCCTGCACGCCACGACCCTCGCGTTCACCCACCCGGTGACGGGCGCCGCGGTGCAGTGCGTCTCGCCGCTGCCGGACGACCTGGTCGCAGCGCTCGCGGCCGCGGCCTGACGCCGCTCGTCCGGCGGTGGCCCGCCGACTCGGGACGGCTCCCGCGGGTGAGAGCCGCCCCGACCGGACGTCGACGCGGGCCCGATCACCTGACGTAGGGGAACGGCGAAGCAAGGCCCGCTGATCCTCCTAACGACGGTGCATCGCGGAACTTGCGTACACTCGTGAGGTCGTTTTCCCGATGTTCCCTACCCGCCCGGATCACCGGTCGCGGAGCTGCCCCACCACCGTCCCGACGACGGCCAGGCGGGGTCCGCGTCCTCCTGGGCGGCACCAGTACCCATAAGCCCAAGAAGAAGGAGCAGCACATGGCGACTCAGGTCGGCATCAAGGAGCTGCTGGAATCCGGAGTGCACTTCGGACACCAGACGCGCCGCTGGAACCCCAAGATGCGCCGGTTCATCCACGGTGAGCGTGGCGGCATCTACATCATCGACCTGCTCAAGGCCCAGGCTCTCCTGGCCCAGGCGCAGGAGTTCGCGCTGCAGACCGCGCACCGCGGCGGCACGATCCTCTTCGTCGGCACGAAGAAGCAGGCTCGTGACGGCATCAAGGAGATGGCGGAGGCCTGCGGGCAGCCGTACATCAACCACCGCTGGCTCGGCGGCCTGCTGACGAACTTCCAGACGATCCAGAACCGGATCAAGCGCCTGCACGACCTCGAGCGGTGGGAAGAGGCCGGTCAGCTCGCGCTGCTGCCGACGCGTGAGCGCATGGCGGCCCAGGCCGACCTCGCGAAGCTCCGCAACAACCTCGGCGGCGTCAAGAACATGACCCGTCCGCCGGACGCGATCTTCATCATCGACCTGAAGACCGAGCTCATCGGCGTGCAGGAGGCCAAGCGCCTGCGCATCCCGATCATCGGCCTCGTCGACACGAACTGCGATCCGGACGGGATCGACTACATCATCCCGGGCAACGACGACGCCATCCGTGCGTGCAACGTGATCACGAAGGCGATCGCGGACTGCGTCGCCGAGGGTCGCGGCGCGTTCGTCCAGGCCGAGCAGGAGCGTCAGGCCCGCGACGCCGCCGTCGCCGCGCAGCGCGCCGCCGACGAGCAGGCCCGCCGTGCCGCCGAGGAGGCCGCCAAGGCCGCCGCCGAGGCCGAGGCGAAGGCCGCCGCCGACGCTGCCGCCGCGGCTGCTGCCGTCCCGCCCGCCGACGCCGCGCCCGCCGCAGCGCCGGCCGCCGCCGAGGCACCCGCCCCGACCACCGAGGCCGCCGCGGAGCCCGCCCCGGCCGCCGCCCCCACGGAGACGACGAATGGCTGACATCACCGCCGCCATGGTCAAGGACCTGCGCCAGAAGACGGGCGCGGGCATGATGGACTGCAAGAACGCGCTGGCCGAGGTCGACGGCGACCTCGACAAGGCCGTCGAGCTGCTGCGCGTCAAGCTCGGCAAGAAGGTCGGCAAGCTCGCCGACCGCGAGGCCGCGGAGGGGACCGTCCAGTCCTACATCCACGCCAACGGCAAGGTCGGCGTGCTCGTCGAGCTCAAC
Organism: Paraconexibacter sp. AEG42_29; assembly: GCF_040581415.1. Classification (NCBI taxonomy): domain Bacteria; kingdom Bacillati; phylum Actinomycetota; class Thermoleophilia; order Solirubrobacterales; family Paraconexibacteraceae; genus Paraconexibacter; species Paraconexibacter sp. AEG42_29. The sequence goes on from NZ_CP114014.1 coordinate 2,498,814, forward strand.
TGCAACACGGACTTCGTGGCGCGCAACGACGACTTCGTCGGGTTCGCCCGCGAGATCGCGATGCACGTCGCCGCGTCCCCGACGACGAAGTACGTCTCCTCGGACGACATCCCGCAGGAGGACAAGGACCGCGAGTCGCGCGTCTTCGAGCAGCAGGTCGCCGACAAGCCGGAGAACATCCGGCCGAAGATCGTCGAGGGCATGCTGAAGAAGTGGTACTCCGAGGTCGCGCTGCTCGAGCAGAAGCACGTCAACGAGGACAAGCACGAGTCGAAGACGATCGACCAGCTCCGTAAGGACATGTCGGGCAAGACCGGCGAGAACGTCGTCATCAAGCGCTTCAGCCGCTTCGCGGTGGGCGAGTAGCCAAGGAGCCGTTGCCCTCGCATGTCTGACTCAGATACCGCGTTCGGGCGCATCCTCCTGAAGCTGTCGGGGGAGTCCCTCATGGGCTCCCTCGACTACGGCACGGATCCCGCGCGGGTCCGTGCCGTGTCGAAAGCGATCAAGGGCGTCGTCGACCGCGGCGTCGAGGTCGCGATCGTCGTCGGCGGCGGCAACATCTACCGCGGCATGAAGGGCGCCGCGGCCGGGATGGACCGCGCGACCGCGGATTACATGGGCATGCTCGCGACCGTGCTCAACGCGCTGCCGCTGCAGGACGGGCTGGAGACGCTCGGCACGAAGACCCGCGTGATGAGCGCCCTCACGATCCACGAGGTCGCCGAGCCGTACATCCGCCGTCGCGCGATCCGCCACCTCGAGAAGGGCCGTGTCGTCATCTTCGCCGCCGGCACCGGCAACCCGTTCTTCACGACCGACACCGCGGCCGCGCTGCGCTCGGTCGAGATCCACGCCGAGGCGATCCTGATGGCCAAGAACGGGGTCGAGGGCGTCTATGACGACGACCCGCGGACGAACCCCGAGGCCATGCTGCTGGACCGCATCACGCACATGGACGCACTGCAGCAGGGCCTGAAGGTCATGGACTCCACGGCGCTCAGCCTCTGCATGGACAACAACGTCCCCATCCACGTCTTCAACATGGACGACGAGCGCAACATCGACCGGATAGTGTCGGGCGAGCGAGTGGGAACCCTGGTGAGCAGCTGATGAGCGAGATGACCGACGAGCTCCTGGTGGACGCAGGGGACCAGATGGGCAAGCGCGTGGAGGCCACGCTCGGCCTCTTCGGCACCGTCCGGACCGGGCGCGCCAGCCCGCAGATCCTCGATCGCGTCTCCGTCGACTACTACGGCGCGCAGACCCCGCTGAAGCAGCTGGCGACGATCAACGCCCCCGAAGCGCGCCTCCTCACCGTGCAGCCGTTCGACGCCGGGTCGATCACCGCGATCGAGCGCGCGATCTCCCTGGCGCAGCTCGGCCTGAACCCGTCCAACGACGGCAAGATCATCCGCCTGTCCGTCCCGGAGCTCAACGAGGAGCGCCGGCGCGAGATGGTGAAGATGGTCCGCGGGATCGCCGAGGACGGGCGTGTCGCCGTGCGCAACGTGCGCCGCGACACCATGAAGGACTTCAAGGAGCTGAAGGACGAGGGCGAGATCGGCGAGGACGACGAGCGTCGCGCCGAGGGCGAGCTGCAGAAGCTGACCGATCAGCGGATCGCGGAGCTCGACAGCGCGCTGAAGGTCAAGGAAGCCGAGATCCTCGAGGTCTAGTGGCATCTTCGCGCAGGGCGCTCAGATGCCACTGCGAGTTCGCCCAGGGGGCGAACGTCGCGAGGCGCCCAGATGTCTGAAGGCCCGAAGTACGTCGCCATCATCACCGACGGCAACGGCCGCTGGGCCCAGGCCCGCGGCGTGCCGGTGGTGGACGGCCACCAGGCCGGGGCGGACACCGTCAAGGCGCGGCTGAAGGACGCCGTCCGCCACGGGATCAAGGAGCTGACCGTCTACTCGTTCTCCACCGAGAACTGGTCGCGCAGCGCCGAGGAGGTCACCGCGCTGATGCGCATGTTCTCCCAGCGGCTCATGACCGAGACGCCCGAGCTCCACGCCGAGGGCGTGCGGATGCGCTTCATCGGCCGGCGCGACCGCGTGGCGTCCGCCCTGCTCGAGCAGATGGAGGCGGCCGAGGCGACGACCGCCGCGAACACCCGCATCACCCTTTTCATCGCCTTCGACTACGGCGGCCGGCAGGAGATCCTGGACGCGGCCGAGCGGTACACCGGCGGCGGGGAGGAGGCGTTCGGGCAGCTGCTCTACGCCCCGGAGATGCACGAGCCCGACCTGCTCATCCGGACGTCCGGCGAGCAGCGCGTGAGCAACTACCTGCTGTGGCAGGCGGCCTACAGCGAGCTGGTCTTCGCGCCCGAGCTGTGGCCCGACTTCGACAGCGCCGCCTTCGAGCGCTGCCTGGACGAGTACAGCACGCGGCAGCGCCGGTTCGGGGGCCGCTGAATGGACGCCGAGACCCGCGTCGACCTCGTCGCGCGCATCAAGGTCGCTGTGCCCGCGGCGATGCTGGCGCTATTCCTCGTCATCGCCGGCGGCGGGATCTTCGCGGCCGGCATGCTCGTGCTCGGCGCGATCATGCTGCACGAGCTGTTCCTCATGTTCGAGGGGGCGAACCCGTCCCGCCTCGGCGGCCTGATCGGGCTCATCGGCCTGATCGTGGCGGCGCAGCTCGGCGACCAGGGCGACGTCCTCATGGCGATGATGGCGTCGTTCCCGGTCGTCTTCGTCCTGATCCTCGTGCAGCCGCGAGGCGGCGCGCCGGGCATCTCGGTGACGATGCTCGCGATCGCCTGGATCGGGCTCGCGCTGGCGCACGCCGTCCTTCTCCGCCGCCTGCCTCACGGCGAGGCGATCCTCATCGACATCCTCGTCGGCACCTTCCTCGGGGACACCGGCGCGTACCTCGGCGGCCGCGCGATCGGGCGCACGAAGCTCGCGCCGCGGATCTCCCCGAACAAGACGGTCGAGGGCCTCGGGTGCGGGTTCATCGTCGCCGTGGTCGCCGTCTGGAGCGCCGGGCTCTACCAGGACTGGATGTCCGGGACGGACGCCCTGATCCTGGGCGTGGCGGTCGCGATCATGGCTCCGCTCGGCGACCTCTTCGAGAGCTATCTCAAGCGGGACGCGGGGACGAAGGACACCGGCAAGATCTTCGGGGCGCACGGTGGTGCGCTGGATCGGCTTGACGCGGTGATGTTCACGGTGGTGACGGGCTTTTACGTCTGGCTCGCGTTGCTCTGAGGGCGGGCGGCGTCCGCCGGATCCGCTGACAGCTATTGCCCACAATGGGGGGTAGGACCTGTCAGCGGGCGTTCCGGCAGCCGCCACGACGAGGGAACGACCGCGCTCGATGCGAACATACGTTCGTGATCTGGGCGCGGACGATCCTGCACGCCGACCTCGACGCGTTCTTCGCGTCCGTCGAGCAGCGGGACGACCCGCGGCTGCAGGGCAGACCGGTCATCGTCGGCGGCGGCGTCGTGCTGGCCGCCAGCTATGAGGCGCGGGCTCACGGGGTCCGGTCGGCGATGGGCGGTCGGCGGGCGCAGCAGCTTTGCCCGCAGGCGATCGTCGTCCCGCCGCGGTTCGAGGCGTACGTGGCCGCGAGCCGGGAGGTCTTCACGATCCTCGACGCGCTCGCCGGCCGCGTCGAGCACGCGTCGATCGACGAGGGCTACATCGAGCCCGGGGGTGAGCCGCTCACGACGGACGGGGTGCGGGAGTTCGCGTCCGGGCTGCGGCGGGCCGTCCGCGACCGCGCGGGCCTGCCGATCAGCATCGGCGCGGCTCCGTCGAAGGTCGTCGCCAAGATCGCGAGCGCGATGGCCAAGCCGGACGGGCTGCTGGTCGTCGAGCCGGACGGCGTGCTGGACTTCCTGCACCCGCTGGAGGTCGACCGGATACCCGGGGTCGGCCCCGCGACCGGCGAGCGGCTGAACGCGCACGGCCTCGTGACGGTCGGCGACCTCGCCGCGGCCGGCGAGGCAGCACTGGTCGAGGTGCTCGGCAAGGCGGGCGGCCGGCGGCTGCACGCGATCGCGCACGGCCGCGAGACGACGCGGCTGCAGACGACGCGGCGCCGGCGGTCCTACGGCGCGCAGCGCGCGCTCGGGCGGCGCCGGCTGACGGACGAGGAGCTGCAGGAGGCGCTCGACGGGCTCGTCGAGCGGGTGGCCAACCGGATGGCCGCGCGCGGGGCCAGGGGGCGGACCGTGGTCCTGCGCCTGCGCTACGCCGACTTCGAGCGCGGCACGCGGTCCTACACGCTGCCACGCGCGACCGGGGACGCCCGCGCGCTCGGCCGGGTCGCGGCGACGCTGCTCAGGGACGCCGCGCGCACGATCGAGCAGCGCGGCGTGACCCTGGTCGGCGTCACCATCAGCGGCATCGAGCGGGACGACGACGGGCAGCTGGTCCTTCCGCTCGATCCGGCGGCGTGAGCGGACCTCCCGCCGGGCCTCCCGGCCCTCGGCCATCAGGCGCGCCTGCGGCTGCTCAGGTGCCCGGGACGCGCCCGTCCGTCCAGCCGCGCGTGATGTCGTTCACCGCGGCCTGCAGGTAGGGCGCGAGGCTTGCGCTGTACGTCGTCGTCATGTGCGAGACGTCCCGCAGGACCAGCGCGCCGCCGATGACCGGCCGGCAGACCTCGCGCTCGCAGAAGAACCGCGACAGGTCCGCGACCTGCACGGCGCCGTTCAGGCGTGGCGCGGCCTGCACCATCGGGTCGGGGCGCAGCGCGTAGTCGCGCGCGAGCGCACAGCCGTCGCCGGGGGAGCTGCCCTGCGACATCGCCTGCTCGACGCAGCGCAGGGTCCGTCCCGAGATCCGCGGCGTGTCGCGGAACACCACGATGTGGCGCACGCCGCCGATCAGCAGACGGCGCCAGACGCGGGCGTAGCCGCCACGGCGCGTGGCCTCCATCGAGAGGCCGCGGGCCGGGATGACCGAGCCCAGGTGCGCACCCGTGAAGACCGCCGTGATGCTCGGCCGTGCCTTCAGGTAGGCGACGACCTCGCGGTTCCAGCGCCGGCACTCGACCTTCCGGCGCAGGCCGGGCAGGTTCGGATAGGCAGCTGTCAGCGGGCACCCGGCGCGCGAGATCGAGATGACCCGCCAGCGTTTGGCCTCCACGACCCGCTGCATCGCCGCCCGCCAGTGGGACGCGTGGCTGTCGCCGACGATCGCGATCGTCCGAGTGGCAGCGCGGGCCGTCACTCCCCAGAAGCAGATGCGCAGCAGATCACGCACGAACGTCCGCCGGCACGGCTCGATGCGCTGCGCGTCCGCGGCGCCCTGCGGCGTCGGGAAGACCGTCCCCGCCAGCCGCAGGTTGCGACACGGCCGCGCCGGGTCCATGGCCGCCGCACCGAAGCAGCGCAGGCCGGTCGGGTTCGCCACCGGGGCGGGCAGCGGGGCCGTCGCCTCCAGGGGCGCCGTCGCGCTCGTCGTGGGAACGGACGGCGGTGGGGGCGTGACGGTCGTCGTCTCGGGCCGCGGCGGGGGTGCCGTCGTCACCGACGGGACCGCTCCGGCCCCGGGCGGGGGCGGCGCTGCGGTCGACGGCGTTCCCGGCGCGGGCGTGGTGTCGACGGCGATGACGGTTGGAGCGGACGGCGACGTGTCTTCACGGGTCGCGTCGATGAGCTGCGCGGTGATGAGCCACGCGACCCCGGCGATCAGGACCAGACACGCGCACAGCCGAAGGGCGGCGAGCACGCGCATTCGCCGTGGACTCTAGGGCGACCGATGGCTCGGACGCGCCGACCCCGCGGTGGGGCAGGAACGGGGATGCGGCCCCGCTGGCATCATGCGCCGGGTGTCCGCGTCACGCCGTCTGCTCATCCTCGGCTCCACCGGGTCGATCGGGACCCAGGCCCTGGACATCGTCCGGCGCTCGCCGGACCTCGAGCTCGTGGGGCTCAGTGCGGAGCGGTCCTGGGAGCCACTCGTCCAGCAGGCGATCGACCACGGCGTGGACCGGATCGCGCTCGTCGACCCCGACGCCGCGGCCCGCGCCGGCGAGGCGTGGACCGACGGCGAGGTGCTGGTCGGCCCCGAGGGCCTCGTGCGCCTGGTGCTCGAGTCCGGGGCGGACCTCGTCCTGAACGCGCTCGTCGGCAGCGCCGGCCTGGGGCCGACCGTCGCCACGCTCGGCGAGGGCATCGACCTCGCCCTCGCCAACAAGGAGTCCCTGGTCGTGGGCGGCGAGCTCGTGATGCAGCTGGCCGAGGCCACCGGGGCGCAGATCCTGCCCGTCGACTCCGAGCACTCCGCGCTCCACCAGCTCCTGGCCGGCGAGTCGCCCGGCGCGGTCGAGAAGCTGATCGTCACGGCCAGCGGCGGGCCGTTCCGCGGCCGCTCGCGCGCCGAGCTGCAGGAGGTCACCGTCGCGCAGGCGCTCAAGCACCCCACCTGGGCCATGGGCGGGAAGATCTCGATCGACTCCGCCACGCTGATGAACAAGGGCCTCGAGGTCATCGAGGCGCACCACCTCTTCGGGACGCCGTACGACCGGATCGAGGTCGTCGTCCACCCGCAGTCGATCATCCACGCGCTCATCAGCCTCACCGACGGCGCGACCCTGGCGCACATGGGCTACCCGGACATGCGCGTCCCGATCGCGTTCGCGCTGCACCACCCGGAGCGGATGGACCTGCCGGTCGCCCCGTTGGACCTGGCAGCGCTCGGCTCCCTGACCTTCGAGCCGGTCGACCACGACGCGTTCCCCTGCCTGCGGCTGGCCCGCGACGCCGCGATCGCCGGCGGGACGGCCCCCTGCGTCCTGAACGCCGCGAACGAGGTCGCCGTGCACGCGTTCCTGAACGACCGGCTCGGGTTCCTGGGGATCCCGGCGGTGATCGAAGGGACGCTCGAGCGCCTGGACCCCGCGCCGATCCGGGCGTTCGAGACGCTCTACGAGGCGGACCGCGAGGCGCGCGAGATCGCGGCGGAGCTGGTCGGCTCCTACACCGTTTAGCGCTTGCAAAGCCGGCGATTGCCATAGTGAACCCGTGCCCCCGTCCCTGAGCACGCCCCTGCGGGCGATCGTCCGTTGAGCTACTTCCTGGCGTTCGCCGGCTTCGCCGTGCTCATCGTCCTCCACGAGCTGGGCCATTTCGCCGCCGCCAAGGCGGTCGGCATGCGCGTCGAGCGGTTCGCGCTGTTCTTCCCGCCGCTGATCGCGAAGGTCAAGCGTGGCGAGACCGAGTACGGCATCGGCTGCATCCCGCTCGGCGGCTACGTCCGGATCACGGGCATGAACCCGTCGGAGGAGATCCCGCCGGACGTCGCCCATCGCGCCTACTACCGCCAGGCGCCGTGGAAGCGGATCGTGGTCATCGCGGCCGGGCCGCTGGTCAACATCATCGTGGCGTTCCTGATCCTGTGGGCGCTGTTCGTCTTCAAGGGCGTCCAGGAGATCTCGCCGAACGTCGACCGCGTGAACACCGGCTCGCCCGCCGCCGGCAAGCTGATCGCCGGGGACCGGGTCGTCTCGGTCGACGGACGGACCGGCGGCGCCGAGCAGTTCTCGAACGCCGTGAAGACGCATCGCTGCGAGGGCCGGGCGACGAACGGCTGCAAGGCGACGACCCCTGCCCGGATCGTGGTCGACCGCGACGGCGCCCAGAAGGCGTTCAGCATCACACCGGTGTACGACGCCCAGACCGAGCGCACACGTCTGGGCTTCACCTTCGGGATCCAGAGCAACAAGGAGGGGATCCTCGAGGCGTCGAGCTCGTCCGTCTCCGGCATGTGGCGCGTCTCGAAGGCGACCGTCAGCTCGATCGGCCGGATCTTCACGAGCTCCGAGGCGCGCAAGGAGGTCTCTGGCGTCGTCGGCTCCTACGAGGTGACGCGTCAGACGATCTCCACGTTCGGGTTCGTCGACGCGCTCAACATCCTGGCGATCATCTCGCTGTCGCTCGCGATCGTGAACCTGTTCCCGTTCCTGCCGCTCGACGGCGGCCACATCTTCTGGGCGCTCGCCGAGAAGCTCCGGGGGCGGGCGATCCCGTTCGACTGGATGGAGAAGGCCAGCGTGGTCGGGTTCATGCTCGTCATCGCGTTGTTCGCGATCGGACTGACGAACGACATCGGGCGGCTTCGCGGCGAGGGCTTCGGCGTGCGGTAGGCTCGCGCCCCGCGACGACCTTGGAGAGGGAAGTCGCTCGCACTGTCGTCTCGCTATTGGGGAGTACCGATATGGAGTCCAGCACCGCGCCGAGGGCCGCCCTCGCGGCCGCCTCGATCGCCGAAGCCTTCCGCATCACCGCCGCAACGCAGGCCGATCAGGTCGCCGTCCGGACGCTCGACGACTCGATCTCGTGGACGTGGACCGAGCTGCGCGAGCGGGTCGACGTCCTGGCCCGCTCGCTGCACGGCCTCGGTCTCGCCAAGGGCGAGACGATCGCGCTGATGCTGTCCAATCGCCCGGAGTTCCACCTCTGCGACCTCGCGGCGATGATGCTCGGGGCCACGCCGTTCTCGATCTACATGCAGTACACGCCCGAGCAGGTGCAGTTCGTCGTCTCCGACGCGGACGCCCACGTGATCATCACGGAGCCGCAGTTCCTCGACGTGGTCCTCGAGGCCCGTAAGGACCTGCCGGGCCTGAAGCACGTGATCGTGCTCGGCGCCGGGGACGAGGGTGTCCCGGACGGCTGCGTCACGCTCGAGGACACCATGGCCGCGCCGGACACGGCGTTCGACCTCGACGCGTCCGTCGCGTCGCTGAACGGCGACGACATCCTCACGCTGATCTACACGTCGGGCACCACCGGCCCGCCGAAGGGCGTGCAGCTGACCCACCACAACCTGCTGACTGCGGTCGTCGGCGTCGAGGCGATGGTGCAGTTCCCGGAGAGCTCGCGGGTCATCTCGTGGCTGCCGAGCGCCCACATCGCCGAGCGCGCCGCCCACCACTACCTGCCGATCGTCTTCGGGCTGCAGATCACCTCGTGCCCCGATCCCCGCCAGGTCCTGGGCGTGCTGCCGCAGGTGCGCCCGCACTGGTTCTTCGCCGTTCCGCGGATCTGGGAGAAGCTGAAGGCCGGCCTGGAGACCGCGGTCGCGGGCATGCCGGACGAGCAGCAGGCCACGGCGCAGGCCGGGCTCGACGCGGCCGTCCAGCGGGTGCGCCTCCAGCAGAAGGGCGAGCCGGTCCCGGACGACGTGGCCGCGGCCGCCGACGCTGCCGACGTGGCGCTGTTCGCCGGCTGGCGCGCGATGCTCGGCCTGGATCAGGTCAAGGCCATCAACGTCGGCGCGGCGCCGACCCCGGTCGAGGTGCTCGAGTTCTTCCACGCGATCGGGCTGCCGCTGGCCGAGCTGTGGGGCATGTCCGAGACCTGCGGTGCCGGCACCGTCAACCCGCCGGACAAGATCAAGATCGGCACCGTCGGCCCGGCGGTCCCGAACGTCGAGATCAAGATCGCCGAGGACGGCGAGGTCCTGCTGCGCGGCGGCGTCGTCATGTCCGGCTACCGCAACCTGCCCGAGAAGACCGCCGAGGCGATCGACTCAGGCGGCTGGCTGCACACCGGCGACATCGGCACGCTCGACGAGGACGGCTACCTCAAGATCGTCGATCGCAAGAAGGAGATCATCATCAACGCCGCGGGGAAGAACATGTCCCCGGCGAACATCGAGGCGACGCTCAAGAGCTCGCACCCGCTGATCGCCCAGGCGTGCTGCATCGGCGACGCGCGGCTCTACAACACGGCGCTGATCGTGCTCGACGCCGACTTCGCGCCGGCGTGGGCGGCCAAGCACGGCATCGAGGACACGTCGCTGGAGGCCCTGGCGACGAACGACCTCGTCCGCGCCACGGTGCAGGAGGGGGTCGACGCGGCGAACGCCAAGCTCGCCCGGGTCGAGCAGCTGAAGAAGTTCACGATCGTCGCGGGCGACTGGCTGCCCGGTGGCGACGAGCTGACCCCGACGATGAAGCTCAAGCGCCGGCCGATCGACGCGAAGTACGCCGAGGCGATCGACGCGATGTACGCCTGACCCTCGGTCGTTCACCCGCGCACGGCCTGCCCTGTGGCAGGCTGTGCGCGTGATCGTCGATTGCGCCCTCTACCGGCACGGGCAGCGGGTCCCCGGCTCCATGGATCCGGCCGCGGCCTGTGCGGAGACGTTCGATGACGCGGACAGCTTCGTCTGGGTCGGGATCGCCGATCCGGTCGGCGAGGAGTTCGCGAAGATCGCCGACGCCTTCTCGCTGCCGGCACTGGCGGTCGAGGACGCGATGGAGGCGCATCAGCGCCCGAAGTTCGAGGTCTACGGCGAGACGCTGTTCGTCGTGATCAAGCCGGTGCGGTACGTCGACAGCGACGAGGTCGTCAGCGTCGGCGAGGTGCAGATCTTCATCCACAAGCGGTTCCTCGTCACGGTGCGCCACGGCGAGGCGACCGCCCTGGCCGACGTCCGGCACGAGGCCGAGACGAACCCCGAGCTGCTGAAGCACGGTCCGCCGGCGGCGCTGCACGCCATCCTGGACCGCGTCGTCGACGACTACGACCTCGTGACGGAGGGCGTGGAGCAGGACATCCAGCAGGTCGAGGCGCAGGTCTTCTCCGGCGAGCGGCACGACAACCCGGCCGCCCGGATCTTCGCGCTCGAGCGCGAGGTGCTCGAGTTCCAGCGCGCCGTCGCGCCGCTGCTGCCGGCGGTCGACCGGTTGGCACGCGGCCGGCTGGCGGAGGTCGTCCCCGAGCTCTCGCCGTATTTCCGCGACGTCCACGACCACCTGCTTCGGACCGCGAACCGCATCGACGGCTTCCGCGCGCTGCTCTCGAGCGCACTGCAGGCGAACCTGACGCAGATCACCGTCCGCCAGAACGAGGACATGCGGCGGATCTCGGCGTGGGTCGCGATCGCGGCGATCCCGACGATGCTGGCCGGGATCTACGGGATGAACTTCGAGCACATGCCCGAGCTGCGCTGGCAGTACGGCTACCCGCTCGCGCTGGGCGTGATGGCCACCGCGTGCGGCCTGCTGTACCGGCGGCTGCGGCGCGCCGGCTGGCTGTAGGTCGACGGCTGCCGTGCTCCGTCGAGGGGCGGGACCCCGGCAAACGACGGAGGCATAACGCGCCAAAGGCGCCGTGCCCCTTGCAGCCCCGCAGTAATGGTCTAAAGTCGATCTAACCGAGGAGGCAGTCCTTGCTCTTACAATGACGCGTCAGGCAGGAGCAGCCCAACATGCATGCAAGGATGCCGGAGTACGCGCCGCGTGCCGCGGCGCCGCCCAGCCAGGCTCTCCTCTGGACCCCCGCCGGGACCGTCGACGGTCAGGAACGGTCACGGAGCGCAGCCCTGGACGGCCTGTACTCCGCCCGAGCGGCAAATTGGTCCGACGGATACGAGCGGCGCGTCCGAGCGCCCCGTCTGTCGGTGGTGATTCCAGCTCTCAACGAAGCCCGTAACCTGCCGCTCGTGCTGCGTGTGATTCCGGCGTGGGTCCACGAAGTGATCGTGGTCGACGGCGCCTCGACCGACGGTACTGCCGAGGCGGCCCAGCGCGCCCTGCCGGGGGTCCAGGTGATCAGGCAGGGCGGGCGTGGCAAAGGCGACGCACTCATCGCCGGGTTCGGTGCGTCCACCGGCGACGCGATCGTCGCGCTCGACGCCGATGGGTCCACGGATCCGGCAGAGTTGATCCACTTCATGCGAGGGCTTGCGTCACCTGGAGTCGACTTCGTCAAGGGCAGCCGCCGTCTGCCCGGCGCCGGCAGCGAGGACCTCACACGATTTCGGTCGGCCGGGAACGTCGCGTTGACGCGCACGGTCAACGCGCTCTTCGGCACGAGCTACTCCGACCTCTGCTACGGGTACTTCGGTTTCTGGCGACGTCATCTGGAGACGCTCGACCTCAGCTGCACCGGCTTCGAGGTCGAGACCCTCATCGCTCTACGTGCCGCACAGGCTCAGTTAAGCGTCGCTGAGATTGCGAGCGTCGAACGTCCCCGGGTTCACGGACAGAGCAACCTGCGTCCGATACGCGACGGTACCCGGGTCCTCTCGACCATTCTCCAGGAGCGCTTCCGCCCGCCGTCGCCGGTGCGAGTCGACCAGCGGCAGTCGGCGGGGCCGCCAGCAGGCTCATGAGCCCACGTCCCGCGATCGCGATGATCCTCGTGGCCACCCTGGCTGCCCCGCTGCTGGTCGCGCTCTCGGGACCGCCGGCCGCACGCCTGGCGGCGATGCTGGTGCTGATCGGCCTCGCCCCAGGGGCTGCGCTCATCGGTCCGGGGTCCGCGTTGACCCCCGCCCGCGGGGGGCTCCTCGCCGGGCTGAGCCTGGCCATCTCGCTGCTGATCGCACAGGGGATGGTGTCGTTCGGCGGGTTCTCTCCGCGCGTGGCGACCTACGCCCTCGCCGCCGTGTGCGCGCCACTGTTGGTGGTGCGGCTGCGGCGCGGGACCGGTCTGGCATCTTGAGCGGCTTTGAACCGTCCTGGGTCACCGGGCTCGAACTCGCAGATCCGATCGCGGATCTGGAGGCTCCCGCGCGGACCCCCGGCGCGTGTCGCCGCGCGCATGTGCTGGTGACGCTCCACGGCGGTCCCCTCGGCTTCGTGGACGTCGACCTCATCGAGGGACGCTGCGACGGAGCCGACCTCCACGCGCTCGCGCGCGAACGGTTCGCCAATGAGGTGACGGCGCATCTGGCGTCGGACGGGACCCCCATCGCCGGACCGGGCGACCCGATCACCTGGCCGTCCGGGGCCCCCGCCTGCGTGCAGTCCGGTGCCCACGGTGAAGCCGGTGGGCACGCGACCGTCGTTGTCTGCACACGCGACCGGGAGGCGTCACTGCGCCGTACGCTGCTGCTTATCCTTGAGCTCGACTACCCGCAGTTCGACGTGGTGGTCGTCGACAACGCCCCCCGCACCGATGCGGCTCGCCGCGTGATCGCCGAACTCGACGATGCACGCCTGAGCTATGTGCTCGAACCGGTGAGCGGTCTGTCGCGCGCGCGTAACTGCGGGCTGGCACACGCCTCCGGGTCGATCATCGCCTTCACCGACGATGATGTCCTCGTGGATCGTCAGTGGCTCGCGGCCCTCGCTCGCGGCTTCACGCGGGCACCGCGGGTGGGCTGCGTGACAGGCATCGTCCCCGGAGCCGAACGCGAGACGCTCGCGCAGGCATACTTCGAGGCTCGCGTGCAATGGTCAGATCGGATGCAACCGGCACTGCACGATCTCGGTCGCCACCGACCTGCCGACGACCCGTTCTTCCCGTACAGCGCCGGGCGGTTCGGCACCGGGGCGAACTTCGCGGTCTCGCGAGCCGCGGCCGACGACATAGGCACGTTCGACGAGGCACTCGGCCCGGGTGTGCCGGCCACGAACGCCGACGACCTGGACTACTTCCTGCGCACGATCCTGGGCGGCTGGACCTTGGCGTACGAACCCCGGGCCGTCGCATGGCACGTGCACCGGCGTGAGATGACAGAGCTCGAGGCCCAGATGCGGACCTACGGGAAAGGCCTGTCGGCGTACGCGTTCAAGCATCTACGCACGCGGCGGGCCATCGTCCAGATCCTGCCGCGACTGCCCCGTGCCGCCCGCATCCTCCTGACCCGTGCGCGATCGGCGGAGTCGATCGACCCCGCAGCGGCCGGGCTGGTCAGGCTCGAACTCCGGGGAATGCTCGGCGGACCCTGGGGCTACGTCCAGGGTCGCCGGGCAGTACGCGCCCGCGCTCGCCGAGAGCGATGATCGCGGAAGGGGAGCAGACGGAACTGGCGGTCGCGCAGCTCGCGGCCGTCGACCAGCAGGATCTCGCGCGGGCCCGGCCGACGGTCAGGCAGACCTGGGGCACCGCCGCGCAACTGGTCGTCCTGGCCACCGCGCTGGGGCTGTGGGTCGCTGCGATCCGAGGTACGGACGTCGACGAGATGCGCGGCCTGGGGCTCCTCGACGCGCTCCCTGCGACGTACTACGTCGCTCTCGCCCTGGTTTGCGGCGGCTTCGCCTGCGCGGTCACGCGGCGCCGAGCACAGCCGTTCGTGCTGGGCCTGTATGTGCTCGTGTTGCTCTTGCTGCTGCGCGCGACGCCGGCGCTGCTGTACGACGAACCGCGCTTTCCCTGGACCTATCCCCATCTGGGCGTGATCGATTACATCGCCGCCCACGGGTCGGTCGATCGTGCGATCGACATCTACCACAACTGGCCGGCGTTCTTTGCGCTCGCGGCCTGGCTGGAGGAGGCTTCCGGCGTCCCGGCCGTCGACCTGGCGATCGGGGCGCAGGTGACGTTCGGGCTGTTGTCGCTGCTGGCTCTCACGTACGCCCTCTCGGCGTTCACGCGCGACGCGCGCCATCTTGCGCTCGCCGCGTTCCTCTTCACCGCGGCCAACTGGATCAATCAGGACTACCTCGCGCCGCAGGCGATCGGATTCGTCGTAGGTCTCGTCGCCATCGGGGCGCTAATCAGGGTGCGCCGGAGTACGCGGTGGATCGGTCTCGACCCCGCGGACCGCGCGACCCTCGTCGTCGGCGTGGCCAGCTGCGGTGCCGTGACCGTGGCGCATCAGCTGACCCCGGTCATGGTCGTGGCGAGCGTCGGGCTCTGGACGCTGGTCACCCGCCGCACACCACTGTGGGTCCCCGTCGCTATCGGCCTGCTGGTCGTGGCCTGGCTGATCCCGGCGCGCAACTACCTCGGCAGCCACGAGTCGCTCCTGTCCCTCAATCTCGGCCACACACCCGTGCGGACCAGCGCGCTGGCCGCCGACGCGCTGCCCGGACTGGCGGTCGTAGGCGACACGGCGAAGGCGACCACCGCGCTGATGCTCGTGCTGGCCTTCGCCGGGGTCATCTGGAGCCGCCGGACGAAGCACCCTGTCAATGGACTGATCGCACTCGCCTTCGCCCCCGCCGTCGTCGCCGTCGTGCAGCGTTACGGCGACGAGGGCCCGCTTCGCGCCTACCTCTTCGCGCTGCCATGGCTCGCGTACCTCGGAGCTATGGCCTGCCTCGCGCCGCTGCGGATCAGACCAGCTCTGGTCGCTGCGGTCACGGTCACGGTCACCGCGGGTGGCCTCTTCGCGGCGTTCGGGCTCGACAGCTTCCAGCGGGTTCGGAGCGACGACGTCGCCGTCGCCCGCTGGGCCGAGAAACACCTGCCGGCCGGGACGGCCCGTATCGTGCTCACCAAGGATTACGTCGGCAACATCAGCAAGAACTACGTCAAGTTCGTCGGGGCATGGAAGCTCACGCTGACCGAGGAACCGGAATTCGCCGGCCGGCGCTGGGGAGCACGGACCGTCGATCAGTTCGACGCTGTCTTCCGGTCGATCCCCGCGCCGCAGCACGTCGTCCTCGTCACACCGGTGCAGGTCGCGGACGTCGACCTCTACGGCCTGGCCGCACCGGGCTCGGTCTCACGACTGGACGCCGCGCTGAGCGCATCGCCCCACTTCCGCCTGCTGTACAGGCACGGTGCGGGGAGCGTCTACGGCTGGACCGGCCCTGCCGTCGTCACTCCCAAGCCGCCTAACTACGACGGGCTGTGTTACGACGCACCGTCGCCTCGTCTGCTCGTCCGGGGCCCGGCGCTCTACCTCCCGCTGAAGTTCCCGAAGCCGCCGGCTCAGCCGTACACCCTCACCCAGTCGATCACCAGGTTCGCCGATGAGGGAGTCGCCTGCGTCGGCGTGCCCGCGAACGTTCCTCCGACGGCAAGGTCGAGCAACAAGTAGAGCGGGTGCGCGTAGGCCCACTGGGCTCCGGCGGGCAGGCTCGCGCGTGTCTCCTGCGCGTACGGGACTCCGTCAACGGACCACGTCACCTTATCGGCGTTCCACGAGACACCGAAGACATGGAACGCTTGATCGGCCGGCACGCCGAGCTGCTTGCCGTGCCCCGTCGCGTAAGGTGTCGTCCCGTCGGCCATCGGCCCGTGCAGGGTGCCGTACGTGGTATTCGTGTCCGAACCGAGGATCTCGGTCAGGTCGATCTCGCCGCACAGCGGCCAGCCGACGTCCCAGACGTTGTCGCCCATCATCCACAACTGGCTGACGAAGCCCTGCCCGGTGGCCATCTTGGCGCGGATCTCCAGGCGCCCCTGTGCGAAGGCCGCGCGACCCTTGGTCGTCAGGCGGCTCGAGCTCCAGTCGCGGGTGAACCCGTCGGCACCGACGACACGCTCGCGACGCGCGGTGATCTGTAGGTTGCCGGAGCCATCGAGCGAGGCGTTCGACGTGGACGCGGTGTAGCTCTGGAGTTCGGCGTTCCCCCACCCGTGCCCGCCGACGTCGTGGGTCCAGCGCGCGGGATCGGGCGCCGACCCGCGCTTGCCGTCGAACTCGTCGGCCCACACCAGGCGGGAGAAGGCTGGCTCGACGATGGCCGGGGGTGTGGTCGACACGTTGAGCGTGATCGACGGAAGTTGGATCTGTGGTGCTGCCGGAGCCTGGGTCGGTGCCGGGGCCTCGACAGGCGAGGATGCCGGTGCCGGAGCGGGGGGCGACACCGGAGCGGACGGCTGTGGTCGCTTCTTCGCGGCCACCCGGAGGAGGGACACGCTGCCGCCCGTCACCTGAAGGCGGATCCGCAGGCGACGCGACGACACCGTGACGATCCGGGTGACGTGAGCCCGGCGGCTGTGTACGGTCAGCTTCCAGCGGCGATCGGCGACCTGCACCGTGAGGGTGCGCTGCAAGCGCGTCGCCCCTGCGGACCGAGCCGTCACGGTGACCGCGTAGCGACCGGGGCCGGGGACCGTCCGGTGGACGACCACAGGCCGGCCTTCCGCTACCCGGGGCGCCGCCGCCTGACCTGCGGCGGGTGCGAGCAGCGCGGCGGCTGAGGACACGGCCAACGCTGCGGCGCAGCGGACGCGGAACAGGAGGCCCATGCTCTTCCTGTCGGCTCTGCAGGGGCGAAGCGGAGACCCCAGGTGGTAACCGGACGGACGTACTACTCGCGGGAACCACCGTGCTACGAACGTCGTGGTTCAGCCGTTGACCGACACGTCGTCGACGATCAGGCGCGCGGGGAACGGTGTACTGAGCAGCGGAGGGCCAGGGAAATCGCCGCCGACGCTGATGTTCAAGAGGAGGTTGTAGGTCCGGTCGAGGGGCCACCTCGTCGCCACCGGCCGATCGGCACGGGTCATGGTCATCGTCCGCCGCCCGTCGAGCTGAAACTCGACCGCTCCCGGGACGCTGCGCATCGCGTAGTCGTGGAAGCCCTGGTCGAGGCGGCGGCTGCTGCGATGGGTGTGGCCGGTCTGCCACGCATCCGGGGCGGCTCGCGGCCCGCTGGCGCCGTGGATGAAGTTGTAGCTCAGACGGGGGTCGTTGCCGAGCTGCTCGACGATGTCGACCTCTCCGGACTCCGGGTAGGGCACCGGGTCGGCACCGAGGAGCCAGAACGCCGACCACAGCCCGACACCGGAAGGGACGCGCATGCGGGCGCGCACGAAGGACCGGGTGAGACGGATCCCAAGGGGAGCGAGCAGGCGCGCCGACGTGTAGTCGCGCGTTATCCCGTCTCGGCTGAACCGCTCCGCGCGAGCAGTGATCACCAGGTGCCCAGCGCCGTCCAGGCCCACGTTCTCGGGGCGACCGGTGGTCGTCTCCAGCTCGCCATGCGGGTAGCCGCCACCGTTCTCGGGGAACCAGCGGGTCGGATCGGGGAGCGATCCGGCCGGCCCGTCGAACTGGTCCGCCAGCACCGGCGCCACCTCAGGCATGTCGACCGGACCCAGCCGGCGCGCCTCGATTGCAGAGAGGACTGGCCGCCCCCGCAGCGGACGCAGACTGGCGCGCAGAACTCTTCCTGTGACCACCACCTCGGCGACTGCGTGCGTCGGTGACCGTGCAGTCCGTGGAGCGTACGCCTCCACATCGGGCGTCAGTCGCTGCTGTCCGAACGTCACTGCGAAGTGCCGCTGGTTGGGGGGCGGACTCGGATTGGCCATGTAGAGCACGACCGCGTAGCGGCCTGGACGCGGGACCGGGAGACGCACCTGCGCAACGCCGTCGCGGACCACGTCGTACAGCTTCGGGCTGCCGGTCACGAGCGTGCCACGTCGCGTCGCTCGGAGACTGCCTCCCGTGAAGACGCTGCCGGCACCAGCCCAGCGGACGCCGTGACCGTCCACGATCCCGCTTGGAGTCACGACCCTCCGGAGCACCGCGTCCGCGCTGGCCGCGGGGGCCGAGCAGCCCATGAGGGCGCCCACGAACGCAAACGTGACAATCGAGGCTCGCGACATCGAACCAACGGTATTGATCGCGGGAGGCGTCACACCACCGAATGACGCGGCGCGGCGCCACGTTGATGGCCGGAAAGAGGCGCCGCCTGCACGAGCGTTCATGATTGCCGCATCTCCGTCCCCTCGCGTGCCCACCTGAACCTGCCCGCGCGCGTACGACGTCACCTTCGCGAACCGCTCTACCTGAACTCGTACGCGATGATGGCCAGCACGGTCGTCACGGGCCTGCTCGGCATCGTCTTCTGGGCTGCCGCCGCTCGATCGGTACCCACCGCCGTCGTCGGCCGTGACGCCGTGCTCGTGTCCGCCCTCGTGACGCTGTCGAGCGTCTGCCAGCTCAACCTCGTGGATGCCATCGTCCGGTTTCTGCCTGCAGTCGGCGGCGAGTCCCGCTTACGACGGGTCATCCAGGCTTACAGCCTGTCGGCCGTAGCCAGCGTGGCGGGCGGGCTCGCCTTCGTGCTCATCGCACCGAACGTGTCTTCGCGCCTTGCGTTCATCGGCGATGGGAACGTCGCGTATGTGTTCGTCGGAGGACTAGTGCTCTGGGGGCTGTTCACGCTCCAGGATGCTGTGCTCACCGCGCTGCGCCAGACGGTCTGGCTGCCGCTGGAGAACGCCGGGTTCAGCGCGATGAAGATCGTCGTCCTCCTCATCCTGGCCGCGAACGGCTCCAGCAACGCAGTCTTCCTCGCGTGGGTGTTGCCGACCCTCGCGGTCGTGCCCCTGGTGAACCTCCTTCTGGTGCGGAAGGGCCTGCGCCGACGCGTTCCGCCCTCAGACCACTCGGAGGTCGTCACCACCCGCCGACTCATCGTGCGCTTCATGGCCCTCGACTACGGGGGGTACGTCTTCGGGCAGCTGACGACCATGCTGCTGCCGCTGATCGTTCTGACGTTCGCCGGCAGCACGCAGAGCGCGCTGTTCTACATGCCGTTCACGCTGATCGTGGCGTTCGACCTCCTGTTCTACGGCGTGGCCACCGCGATGACGGTCGAGGGTGCGTACGACGGAAGCCGAACCGCCGACCTCGTGCGCACCGTGGTGCGCCGCTTCCTCGGCCCACAGATGCTCGCAGCGCTGCTGATCGTCGTCGCCGCGCCGTTGCTGCTCGCGCCGTTCGGCACCGAGTACGTGGACGTGGGCACGCCCGTGCTACGGCTGCTGGCGTGCGCCAGCGTGTTTCGCGCCATCCTCAACCTCTCGTTGGCGGTGAACCGCCTGCGCGGCCACGGCGGTGCCATCGTCCTGGCGCAGCTCGTTCTGCTGGTGACCAGCGCGGCGATGAGCCTGGCGCTGGTCGGTCCGCTCGGTATCACCGGCGTTGCGCTCGGATGGCTCGCCGGGCACGTCGCGGCCGTTCTCGTGGTCGCTCCGAACCTCTACGGCGTCATCCGGGGTACACGATGACCGACGTCTCCGTCGTCATCTGCACGCATACGTTCGAGCGCTGGACGGACCTGCTCGCCTCCGTCGCATCGGTGCGCGCGCAGCGTGTTCCGGCCCGCGAGGTGATCGTGGTCGTCGATGGCAACGCCGAGCTTCTCGAGCGGGCGCAGGCAAACGTGGTCGGGGCGCAGGTCGTCCTCAACCGGCACCCGCGGGGGATCTCGGGCGCGCGAGTGACCGGGGCCGAGCACGTGACGGCGGAGGTGGTGGCCTTCCTGGATGACGACGCGATCGCCGAGCCCGGCTGGATCGCCGGCCTTCTGGACGTGTACCGCGATCCAGCTGTGATCGGCGCCGGCGGCTGGGTCACCCCACTCTGGCGGAAGCCGCCGCCGAAGTGGTTCCCGGACGAGTTCAACTGGGTGGTCGGGTGTAGCTACACGGGGATGGACGTTACCGGCGGGCGCATCCGCAACCCGATCGGAGCGAACATGTCGGTCCGCGCCGATGTTCTGTGGCGTGCCGGGGGCTTTGCTCCTGAACTGGGTCGAGTCGAGGTCGGGGGAGTTGTATCCGGTACGGCCGATGAGACCGAGTTCTGCATTCGCGCGGCGCGGCTGCATCCGGGTGGCTATTGGGCGTTCGCCCCTGCGGCAACGGTTCACCACGCCGTGACGCCCGCGCGCAGCACCCCTCGGTACTTCGTGCGCCGTTGCCGGCAGGAAGGCACCGCAAAGGCGCTGCTGTCCAGACTCACCGGCACTGAGGACGGGTTGGCCTCCGAGCGTCACTACACCCGCAGCGTCCTCCCGCGGGCGGTTGTGCGTGAACTGCGTGCCGCCGCCCGCGGCACCCCGGGCGCCGCTGGCCGCGCGGTCGCGATCGGCGTCGGCTTCTCGGTGACAGCAGGGGCATACGCCCATGCCCGCATCCGGCTCGGCCGTCGCTGACGCTCGAGCGCAGGAATTGCCAGGAGTTCGCGTAACAACCCTCGCCCCGGATCGTTGGACGCCCATGAGACTCGCGAAGCTGGTGCTGACGTTGCTCATCCTGCTCGCCGTCCCGCCCGCTGCCGCGAGTGCGCAGACCCCGCCGCCGGCGTCGGCAGGAGGCCTCACCGAGCTCACGGACCCGGCCACCTGCGCCATCGCGCCCGACACGGTCGACGACGAGGACGAGCCTGTGACCGGCTGTCAGAAGCTCGCCCCGCTGCTCGGGCCGCAGGCTGTCCTGACGTCGCCGGACGGGCGGTTCGTCTACGTCGCCGGCGGCACCGACGCCTTCACGATCTTCGGCCACGGCAGCGGCTACGGCGGCCTGACCGTGCTGGCCCGCGACGCCGTCACCGGGACGCTCTCCCGCGTCCAGTGCCTGTCGAACGACACCTCCGACGGCGCCGGTACCGGCGGGTGCGACCCGCTGACCGCCGGCGTCGACCTGGTCGACCTCGCGATGACGGCCGACGGCAGCGCGCTGGCCGTCGCCGGCTCGGGCAACGGGTCGGTGACCTTCCTCAGTCGCGACGCGGGGAGCGGCCGGCTGACCGAGGTGGCGTGCGTGCAGGAGTCCGTCCCCTTCGGCGGGCGCTGCGCAGGATCGCCGTCGCTGGAGGGCGTGAGCTCCGTCGCCTTCTCGCCGGACGGCAAGGACCTCTACGCCGCATCGGGCCACCACTCGTCGATCGTGCAGCTGCGCCTTGCGGACGACGGGGCACTGGTCAGGAAGTGCATCTCCGCGGACGGCAGCTCCGGCTCGTGTGCGCGGGCGCCGCAGCTGATCGCGCCCGGCTCGCTGCGCCTGAGCACCGACGGGCGCAGCGTCTACGCCCTCACGACGAGCGGCATCACCTGGCTCACGCGCGACACCTCGACGGGCGTGCTGTCGCCGGGCGGCTGCGTCGTGCCGGACACGGGCAAGGCGTGCCCGAGCGGCCGCACCGGCGGCTCGACGTACGCATCGGCCACGGACTCGGGGCAGGCCCTCGCGATGTCGGGCGACGGCCGGACGCTCGTGACGAGCAACGGGTACTACGCCGACGCGCAGCTGAACGTGCTGCGCCGCAGCGAGGCCGACGGGTCGCTCGCGCTCACCGGCTGCGTGACGCCGCTCCCGTACGAGGAAGAGGAGTCCGAGGAGGAGGAGGAGGTGACCGGGGAGGACGAGGATGCCGACGCCGAGACCCGCACGGCGAGCACCCGGCAGGCGCCGGCCTGCGTCCAGGCGCCGGTCGTCCCGGTCGGCGGCGCCATCACCAGCCTGAGCGACGGCCGCTTCCTGGCGATCGGCTACGGATCCGCGGCGGTCCTCACCGTGAGTGCCGAGGGAGCGCCGGTGGTCGACGGGTGCCTGGCCCCGGACGACAACCGCTGTGCGTCGACGCGGCTGGCCGGCTCGGCCGCGGGTGCCGCTGCGCTGCCGGGGGGCAGCGCGGTCCTCGTGGGGCCGTACGGTCTCTCGCAGGTGGGCCCCGCGCCGCGGGCGACGGCACGCGCCTTCGGGCGCAGCATCCGGATCCGCGTGGCCTGTCCCGCGGCCGGTCCGGGATGCAGCGGGGTCGCCAAGGTCGAGCGCTACGGGGCGAACTTGCGCGCGGCCGCTCCGGCGTCCGCTGCGACCGGTGGCCGGGCGCGGTTCACGCTCGCGCCGGGGACGCAGTCGACCCTCACGGTGAAGCTGTCGAAGGCCCCGCGGCGTGCTGCCGCGTCGCTGACGGTCCGCCGCGGTGGCCGAACCGTGCGCGTCCTGTCCCCGGTGACGGGGCTGCGCGGGGTGGCGGTCCCGCTCGCTCCGCGGGCCTGCCCGTCCGGCGCCGTGCTGGCCGGGTCCGGCACGACGACTCGGGTCGTCCGGCGGGGGAACGGCGCCGTCGTCGGGTGCCTGGCCGGGTCGCGTCCGGTCCGCCTCGACCGCTTCGGCGCGTCCGCCGGCGGCCCGGTCCGGATCGCGGGACGGTTCGCGGCGGTCGTCCTCAGCACGCCCGTGGCGGGTGACCGCACGCATCGCGCGGTCGCGGTGTTCGACCTGCGCCGCGGGACGGTCCGCCGCCTCGCGGGTGCGGCCGGGTACGCGACGGACAGCGGCGTGGCGTCGCTGGTGCTGAAGCCGAGCGGTGCGGTGGCGTGGACCGCGTGCGTCGGTGCCCGGTCGGGCCGCTGCGTCGGGGGCCGCGGCGACGAGCTGCACATGCAGGACGCGCGGGGCGCCCGGACCCCGGTCCTTGCCCGTCACCGGATCACGGCGCTGCGGCTCAACGGGTCCGAGCTGCGGTTCCAGGTGGCGGGGGGCGCGAGGACGCTTCCGCTGACCTGAGGTCCCCACCCCGGGTCAGTGGCCGGTGGCGGCCAGGCGGTCGCGCGTGAGGTCCGCCACCGTCGCGCAGCCCAGCAGCGTCATCGCCAGCTCGATCTCGGCCTGCAGGAGCTGCAGGACGCGCAGGGCACCCGCCTCGCCGCCGACCGTCAGGCCCCACAGCGCCGGCCGGCCCACCAGGACAGCGCGGGCCCCGAGCGCCAAAGCGGCGCAGACGTCGGTCCCGCGGCGGATCCCGCCGTCGACGAGGATCTCGGCGCCGCCGTCGACCGCGTCCACGACGGGGCCGAGCAGCGACGCGGTCGCGGGGACGTTGTCCAGCTGCCGCCCGCCGTGGTTCGAGACGACCACCCCGGCGGCCCCGCGCTCGACGGCCCGGCGCGCGTCGTCCGGGTGGTGGATGCCCTTGATGAGGACCGGCAGCGGGCTCTCGGCGACGAACGCCTCGAAGTCGTCCCAGGTGAGGGTCGTGTCCATCAGCGAGAAGAAGCCGGCGGGGGTGATGCCTGCGGTCTCGCCGACGGCGGCGGTGACGGCAGGCATGTCGATGCCGGGCGGGACGCCGAAGCCGCTGCGCAGGTCGCGCTCGCGCCGGCCTGCCCGCGGCGCGTCGACGGTCAGGACGAGGGCTTCGTAGCCGCAGGCCTCGGCCTCGTCGACGAGCGCACGGGTGACGCCCCGGTCGGCCAGCACGTAGACCTGGAACCAGCGCGGCGCGGGCGGTGCGCCGGCGGCCACCTCGGACGGGGTCGACGTCGCGATCGTCGACAGCGTCATGATCGTCCCTGCCGCGGCGGCCGCCCGCGCCATCCCGGCCTCGCCGTCCGGGTGCGCCATCTTCTGCAGCGCGACCGGCGCCACCAGGACGGGCATCGCGACGTCCGTCCCCAGCACCGTCGTCGCGGTCGAGACGCCGGAGACGTCCACGAGGACGCGCGGAAGCAGCTGGTGGTCGCCCCAGGCGGTCACGTTCGCGCGCAACGTCCGCTCGTCGCCGGCGCCGCCCGCGAAGTAACCGTGCGGACCCGGCTCCAGCAGGTCGACGGCGAGGGCCTCGTAATCGGCCAGGCAGCACGGATCGGATGTCATCGACTCGTGACCCTATCCGGCAGCCGTGCAACCAAAAGGAGTGCCCCTCGTACACTCCTTACATGGCTTCGCAACGGCAGATCAACGTCGGCGGCGTCCTCATCGGGGGCGGCGCGCCGGTCGCCGTGCAGACGATGACGAAGACGGAGACGGCGAACCTCCCGGAGACCCTGGCGCAGATCCAGCGGGTCGCCGACGCCGGGGCGGACATCGTGCGCGTCGCCGTCCCGCGGGCCGAGGACGTGGAGGCGCTCAAGACGATCGTCGCCAAGTCTCCGATCCCGATCATCGCGGACATCCACTTCAACCACACCCTGGCGATCAAGGCGATCGAGGCCGGCGCGCACTGCGTCCGCCTGAACCCGGGCAACATCGGCGGCGCCGAGAAGGTCGCCGAGGTCGCGAAGGTCGCCAAGGCGCACAACACGCCGCTGCGGATCGGCGTGAACTCCGGCTCGCTGCCCGCGCACCTGCGCGACCTCGAGTACTCCGACCCGGTCGAGGCGTTGGTCAGCGCCGCGGTCGGCTTCGTCGAGCTCATGGAGCGCCTGGACTTCACCGACTTCAAGGTCTCGATGAAGTCCACCAGCGTCCCGAACACCATCGCCTCCAACCGCCGCCTCAGCGAGCGGATCCCCTACCCGCTACACCTCGGGGTCACCGAGGCGGGGACGAAGTGGGCCGGATCGCTGAAGAGTGCCGTCGGCCTCGGCACGCTGCTGGCCGACGGGATCGGCGACACGATGCGGATCTCGCTGTCGACGTTCCACGCCGAGGAGGAGGTCAAGGTCGCCTGGGAGATCCTTAAGGCGCTCAAGCTGCGCGAGCGCGGCCCCGTCCTGATCGCCTGCCCGACGTGCGGCCGGCTGCAGTTCGACATGGACTCGGTCGTCAACGAGGTCGAGCAGCGCCTCGAGGCCTACGCCGACCCGATCGAGGTCTCGGTCCTGGGCTGCGGCGTGAACGGCATCGGCGAGGCCCGCCACGCCGACTTCGGGATCTCCGGGGCCAAGGACGCGGGTGTCGTCTTCGCCAAGGGCGAGCTGATCCGCAAGGTCCCGACCGCCAGCCTCGTCGACACCCTGTTCGAGGAGATCGACAAGTACTACGCCGCGGGGCAGAAGGTCGTCTTCGACGCGCGGGAGACCGCCGCCGCGAAGCAGTGGCTGGTCGAGAACGAGGACATGACGGCCGACACGCCTGAGCGCCGCGCCGCCGAGGAGAAGGCCAAGGCCGAGGAGGAGGCCGCCGCCGCCTCCGCCGCGCTGACGCCGATCGACGAGGACGCCTCGCCGACCGCAGGCCGCCGCTTCACGCGGGCCTCCTGAACCCGGCGCCGGTCATAGCCACGTCGCTCCAGCCGGCGGCCGTCGCCGGCGGCCCATCTGCGTCCACGCCGCCGGTCCGCGTGGACCCGCGCAGGGTCCTGCTGATCTTCGCGGTCTGCAGCTTCGCGATCTGGCTGCTCGACGCCTGCGTCCGCGACGAGGCCACGTCGCGCGGCGACGACCAGATCTACGAGCTGATGGCGCAGGACCCCGCGACGACGCACACGTTCCCGTTCGCCTACCGGGTGCTCGTCCCGACGATCGTCCACGTGCTGCCGTTCGGGCACACGTTCTCCTTCAGCCTGCTCGCCTGGCTCTGCAGCGGCGGGGCGGGGGCTATCACCTACGTCCTCCTGCGGCGCTTCGCGGTCCGCGAGGCGCTGGCCGCGGCCATCGGCCTGATCCTGGCGACGTCACCGGGCCTGCTGGTGGTCAGCCTCCGCGACGGCCGCAACACGGACGCGGCGACGGTCTTCCTGATGCTGCTCGCCGTGCTCCTGATGGTCGACCGCCGCCCGCGGGCGCTGGCGGCGACGCTGCTGGTGGCGGCGCTCACGCGCGAGTCGGCGATGTTCCTCGTCCCGCTCACCTACGCGCTGTGGGCCGCGCGCCCGGTCGACGTCGACGCCGCCCGGCTGACCGCGGTCGTCTGCGCGCCCGCGGTGACGGTCTACGCGGCGCTGCGGCTCGGCATCCCGACGGTCGGTCGCGAGCAGGTGCTGGGCTACGGCGAGGGGCTGATCGAGGGCCGCATCGAGAACCTCCGGCGCGGGCTGGACCGCTGGACGACCGAAGGGCGGCGGATCTTCACGCAGTTCGGCCCGCTCTGGCTCGTCGCCCCCCTGGCGCTCCGCGACACCCCGTTCGTGCGCCGCGGCCTGGTCCTGTTCGCCGGCTGCCTGGTGTCGATGACGTTCGCGCTCGACTGGGGCCGGATGATGCTGCTGGCCGCGCCGGTCGTCGTCGTCGCCGCGGGGGTCGTCCTGCAGCGCCACGGCCGCCGGGTCGTCGTCCCCGTGCTGGTGGGCTGCGCGCTGCTGAACGTCGGCTACGCGGTGCACATGCACCGCACGGGCGTCGCGGAGGGGATCGACAACAACAGCCTGCCGCCCTACCCGGTCCGCTGACGCCGCCACCGCGACGCCAGCGAACCCCGGGGCGCTAGCGCGCTGCCGTGGGTGTGGGTGTGGGTGTGGGCGCCGGCTCCGGAGTGGGAGTCGGCGTCGGCGTCGGGGTGGGCTCCGGGGTCGGAGCCGGCGGCGGCGCAGGGGCCGGCGTGGCCGTCACGGCCGGCACCGGCTGCGGCAGGGACGCCAGCGCGTACGGCTGGGCCTGGCCGCTCCAGACCGCGCGGACCTCGCCCGGGCCGGGCAGCACCGCGGTCGCCTGGTAGTAGCCGACGACGTTGGTGACCGTGATCGGCTCGCCGAAGTCGACGAAGCCCGGGGCACCGACGGCCTTGTACTGCAGGCGCACGGTCTGGGCGAACTGCTCGGACAGGACGTTCGGCAGGAACCGCAGCTGACCGAAGATCGAGGCCACGGGCTGACCGAGCTCGTTGCCACCGGTCACGTTCGCCAGGAACGGCATCTTGTAGGCCGCCGCGGCCGGCTTCTCGGTGCCGCCCGCGGTGAGGATGCCGGACTGGTACGTGGCCCAGTAGTTCTTGCCGTTCTTCTTCTTCGTCTTGTCCGGCTTGACGTCCCGGAGCAGGAACTGCGTGTTGCCGATGATCCGCGGGTTCAGGAACGTGATCAGGTCGGCGAGCTGGTTGAACGTCGCCTGCTGCGCCAGGGAGGTCGCCGCGAACGGGTCGGGCGGGTTGGTCTCGTAGCCGAACTCGGTGGACATCAGCGGCAGGCCGGCCTTGATGTTGCCGGTGCTGGCGGCCAGCGAGTCGAGCTGCGCGAGGAGCTGGTCGATGTTCGCGAGCGTGTAGACCTCGGGATCGGGGTCGGGCTGCAGCGGCGAGAGCTTCTTGGTGTACGGGTGGTGCGCGTACGCGTAGGTCTGGATCGGCCCTTCCTTCTGGAAGGTCGAGCAGCCGGTACCGCTGGAGCCGGGCCCGCAGAGCGTCTCGTTCAGGAACGTCCGGGGACCGATGGCGGACGTCGTCGTCTTGCGGCTTGCGGTGTTCGCGGGCGCCGTCTCGCCGAACAGGATGATGTCCGAGCCGTGGCCGGTGCTGACCAGCGCACGGCGGCCGAAGAGGTACAGGTCGCGGTACAGCTGCGGGGCGACCGGCTTGTTGTTCAGCCACTGGGGACGCAGCCAGCCACCCTGGTTGGGCTCGTTCCACAGCGACCAGAAGCCGACGCGGGGCAGCGTGTGCGGCGTGTTCTCGTCCCGGTACTTGCCGGTGTAGCGCTTCGAGACGGCCTGGACGAACTTGTAGAACTGGCGCGGGTTGGGCTTCCACCACTTCGCGTCCTTGGCGTACTTCTTCGGCGGCTTGCCGTGGGCCCAGCGCGGCCCGGGGCCGGTCACGTTCAGGTAGCAGGTCAGGCCGAGCGTCTTGCAGGCGCGCACGAGCCCGTCGTAGCGGTCCCAGTTGCTCTTCGGATAGGCCTTCGGGTTGTCCGCGCCGAGCTTCTTGAAGCGCTTCTTCTGCGCCTTCGTCGCCTTGCCGTCGTTCGCGTTCTCCGCCACGACGCTCCACAGCACGGTCACACGGACCACGTCCACGCCCATGCCCTTCATCTGGCGCATGGTCTGGTCGCGGACGGTGTCGCTGCGGTAGACCAGCAGGTCGTCGTCCATCATCATCGAGAGCTGGGTCGCGCTCGCGTGCGCGGACGTGGTGCCCCAGGCGCCGAGGGCGGTCAGCGACAGCCCCAGGGTCAGGAGCATCAGGGCGAGCGCCGAGGCGCGGGCGGGACGGACGATCTGCGGCATGCGGGAGGACTCTCCGGGGGTGGGAGGTGAACGTGGACCGGTTCGCGCGGGCCCCTGCCTGGCGCACCCGTCCTGTGAGCAAACGCGAGGCTACCCAGAAAGTTTTGCCGCCGCGCCACGGCTGGACGACCGTCCCATGGGGTCCAGGACCCATCTGGCGCGTCACCGCGCCATCGCACGGGTCGTGCCGTCAGCGCGTGCACGGGGCGCGGCCGTCGAGCGGCCGCGCCACCGGTGCGGGTGCTACTTCGCGGCGTCGTACCGCTTGGCGACGACGTCCCACGCGACGACGTTCCACCACGCCTTGAGGTACTCGGGGCGGCGGTTGCGGTAGCTCACGTAGTACGCGTGCTCCCAGACGTCGTTGCCGAGCAGCGCGACCTTGCCGTCGCTGATCGGGTTGTCCTGGTTGGCCGTCGAGGTGATCTTCAGCTCGCCGCCGTCGAGGACCAGCCAGGCCCAACCGGAGCCGAACTGACCGACGCCGGCCGCCTCGAACTGCTCCTTGAAGTCGTCGAACGAGCCGAAGGCCGCATCGATCGCAGACGCGAGGTCGCCGCTCGGGGCGCCGCCGCCGTCGGGGCTCATCGACTCCCAGAACAGGGAGTGGTTGAGGTGGCCGCCGCCGTTGTTGCGGACCGGGCCCTTCTTGTCGGCGGGGACGGCGTCGAGGTTCGCGATGACCTCCTCGATCGGCTTGTCGGCCAGGTCGGTGCCCTCGAGGGCGGCGTTGACCTTGTCGACGTACGCCTGGTGGTGCTTGTCGTGATGAAGCGTCATCGTCTCGGCGTCGATGTGCGGCTCCAGCGCGTCGTAGGCGTAGGGCAGTGCGGGGACGTCGTAGGCCATGTAGGTGCTCTCCTGAACTTGAGAAAACGTTGCGGGGTGTGGGAAGGGACTACCCGCCCGAGCATAACCCGACCCGTCAGCGGGCCGACATCACCGGGTGGGGGGCGCGATCCGTAGGCTGTCCTGCAGATGCGTCGCTCCACCCTGTTCCTGCCCACCGAGCGCCAGCCGCCCGCCGATGCGGAGGCGCTGTCGCACAAGCTGATGGTTCGAGCCGGGCTGGTGCGTCAGCTCGGCGCCGGCCTGTGGAGCTGGCTGCCGGCGGGCTGGCGCGTGCACCAGAAGGCCGTCCAGATCATCCGCGAGGAGATGGACGCCATCGGCGGCCAGGAGCTGCTGCTGCCGGTCATGCACCCGCGTGAGCTGTGGCGCAAGACGGGCCGCGACCAGATCGAGGAGCTCTTCACGCTCGAGGACCGCAAGGGCTCCGAGATGGTCCTCGCGATGACGCACGAGGAGGCGGTCACCTTCCACGTCGGCGCGGCCGTGAAGTCCTACCGCGACCTGCCGCTGACGCTCTACCACTTCCAGGTCAAGGAGCGCGACGAGGCCCGCCCGCGCGCGGGCATCCTCCGCACGCGCGAGTTCATCATGAAGGACGCGTACTCCTTCGATCGCGACGAGGCCGGCCTCGACGTCCAGTACCAGGCGTTCCGCGCCGCCTACAAGGCGGTCTACGAGCGCACGGGCCTGGAGTGGTTCGAGTGCCAGTCGGACGTCGGCATGATGGGCGGCACGGTCGCGCACGAGTACATGGCGCCCTGCCCCGCGGGGGAGGACGACGTCGTCCTCGCGCCCGGGTACGCGGCGAACCTCGAGGTCGCGTCCGCCGACCCGCAGCCCGTCGCGCTGCCGGACGACGCCGAGCTCACCTCGGTCCAGACGCCCGGCACGACGACGGTCGAGGCGCTGAGCGGGGCCCTCGACCTGCCCGCCGGCGCGCTGCTGAAGGCGTTCCCGGTGATCGTGGCCGACGACGGCCGCCTGGTGCTCGTCATGGTCCGCGGCGACCACAGGGTCAACCCGGTCAAGCTCCAGAACGCGCTCCGCTCGGCGTTCCGGCCCGCCGGCACCGAGGAGATCGCGGCCCAGCTCGGCCCGGCCGGCTTCATCGGCCCGCACGAGGCGACCGTCGAGACGCTGTACGACGACGCGGTGGGGGACGGGCCGTACGTGATCGGCGCGAACGCGGCCGACGCCCACCTGCGCGGCTTCCGGCCGCCTGCCGACGCGGCGCGCGCCGACGTGCGGTCCGTCGAGCCCGGCGACACGATCGGCGGCGAGACGGTGCGGATCGTGACCGCGATCGAGATCGGCAACATCTTCAAGCTCGGCACGCGCTACACCGACCCGCTCGGCGCCACCTACCTGGACGTGGACGGCAAGCCCCAGAAGATCGTCATGGGCTCGTACGGCATCGGGCCGGCCCGGATCGCGGCCGCTGCCGTCGAGCAGTTCGCGGACGAGAAGGGCATCTCCTGGCCGCTCGCGCTCGCCCCGTGGGCCGTCAACCTCGTCTCGCTCGGCAAGGCGGGCACGCCCGAGCGTGCCGCCGCGGACACGCTCTACGACGAGCTGCGCGCCGCCGGCATCGAGGTGCTCTACGACGACCGCGACACCGGCAACGGCGAGAAGTTCGCCGAGGCCGAGCTCCTGGGCTGCCCGGTGCGCCTGACGCTCGGCAAGCGCTCGCTGGACTCGGGCGTGGTCGAGGCCCAGATCCGGCGCGGGCTGCAGGACGTCGACGGGGGCGTCCCGCTCGACGGCGCCGCCGCGGCCGTCAAGGCGCTGCTGGAAACGGTCGCCTGAGGGTACGTGCCAGGGATGAGCGACGACGAGACACCCGCCTGGCGCAACCCGCAGCTCACGCTGCGTCGCTTCAGCGGGCTTGACCGCAGCGGTCCGCCGCCACCGGCGACGCTCGCGGGAGCGCCGCTCAACCCGTGGACGATCCCGAACGCGATCGGCCTCGTCCGCGCGTGCGGCATCCCGATCTTCCTGTACCTGTCGTTCACGTCGGGCGACGGGACCGACCTGACCGCCGCGATCATCTTCGCGCTCGTCGCCTGGGGCGACCAGCTCGACGGCATGGCGGCCCGGGTGACGGGCCAGTACAGCCGTCTCGGCGCCATGCTCGACCCGATCCTGGACCGCGTCCTGATCGTCAGCGGCGTCATCGTCTGCTTCAACTACGACCTGCTGCTGCGGTGGGCCCTCGCGATCCTCGTCGCCCGTGAGCTGTTCATGCTCGCGGTCGGGCCGGTCGCCGTGAAGCGCGGCGTGGACCTGAAGATCAACTGGCCCGGGCGCTGGAGCGTCTGGCCCCTGATGATGGGCATCGGCTTCGGGCTGATCGACCTGCGGACGCTCGGCTCGATCGGCCTGCTCCTCGGGGTCGCGCTCTCGCTCTGGGCCACGGCGCTCTACGCGGTTGATGCCCGGCGTCAACTTGCCGATGACACCGGGAGTGGGGACGCGAGTCCCCGTGCACCCTCAAGCTCAACTTGAACCTGGGGCCCGAGCCGCTGGTATGCTCGCGCAGCCCCGCGCAAACAGAGGAGATCGTCGCGCACATGGAGACTTTCCCGGACCTTGGCTCACTGACCGATCAGGAGCTCAAGGACCTCATTCAGAACCTGACCGAAGAGGAGATCGACATCTCCTACAAGCGCCGCATCCTCCACGGGAAGATCGACATCCTGCGCGCGGAGCTTGTCAACCGCCTGCGCAAGAAGCACGAGGGCGGCGAGGACGTGATCACGGGCGCCGACGTCCAGCGTCTCACGGACATCCTCTCCGGCCGCGCGGCCGCGTCGGCCGCCGACGACGACGCCGCGAGCTGAGCGCGAGCGGACTGGGGGCTGATCGCGGTGGCCATCCACTGCCCGGAGTGCGGGTTCACGAACATCGACGGGGCCAACTACTGCCAGAAGTGCGGGAGTTACCTCGGCGATCGCGCCCCCGAGGATCCGTCTGCCGAGCCGCAGACCGCGACCTACCGCGTCGGCGAGACCGGTGAGTTCATCCCGATCGACGTCGGTGACGTCGTGGAGGCCGAGGGCGCTGCGATCGTCATCCGTGCCGGCGGCGGACGGGTGGGGGAGTCCTTCCCGATCCACGCCGACCGCCTCGCGATCGGCCGCCGGCCCGACTCGGACGTCTTCCTCGACGACGTCACCGTCTCCCGCGACCACGCGCTGCTGGTCCGGCGCGGCGACGTGTACTACCTCGACGACCTCGGGTCGCTGAACGGGACGTACGTCAACCGCAAGCGCATCGAGTCCGAGCAGCTGCACGACGGCGATGAGCTCCAGGTCGGCAAGTACAAGCTCACGTTCCTCGCGCGCTGATGGCGCTGACCGACCCCGTCCCCTCCCGCGAACGCCCGCCGGACGCCGCGGAGTCGCCGCGGGCGAAGGCCATGACGATCGGCGCGGTGTGCAAGGCGCTCGAGCAGGAGTTCCCCGACATCTCGATCTCCAAGATCCGGTACCTCGAGGACCAGAAGCTGCTCACCCCGCGGCGCACGCCCGGCGGCTACCGGCTCTACGCCCAGACCGACGTGCAGCGGCTGCGGACCATCCTGCGCCTGCAGCGCGACGAGTTCCTGCCGCTGCGCGTCATCCGGCAGGAGCTGGCGGCCGGCCGCGAGGCGGCCACCGCGGCCCCCGCCCCCGCCGCCGCCCCGGAGACCGGCGACCCACCCACGGACCCGCGTCCGCGGCGCCGCGTGAGCATGTCGGTCCAGGGACGCGGGGCGTCGTACTCGCTGGAGGACGTCCTGGAGGAGACGCAGGCGCAGGCCTCCCTCGTGGCGGAGCTCGAGGACTACGGCGTGATCCGCGGCGAGATGCGCGGCGGCGTGAAGTACTTCGACGAGACCGAGCGCGAGATCATCCGCGCGGTCACGGAGCTCGCGCGGTACGGCGTCGGCGGCCGCAACCTGCGCGCCTTCCGCACGTCCGCCGACCGTGAGGCGGCGCTGCTGCAGCAGATCCTCGCGCCCGCGCTGCGCTCGCGGAACGTCGACCGCCGTAAGGAGGCGCTCGACGCGCTCGAGAACCTCGCCGCGGTCACCACCCACCTGAAGCACCTGCTGCTGATCCGGGACCTGCGCAAGATCGTCGGCCCGCCGCTCACGCCGCCCGACCGCTGACCGCCATGGACCTGCGCAGCTTCATCCGCGACATCCCGGACTTCCCGGAGCCGGGGATCGTCTTCCGTGACATCACGCCGCTGCTGGCGGACGCGGCGGCGCTCGACGCGGCGGTCGCCGGCCTCGCCGACATCGCCCGGCCGCTGAAGCCCGACGTCGTCATCGCCGCCGAGGCGCGCGGCTTCGTGCTCGGCGCCGCGATCGCCCGCGAGCTCGGTGCCGGCTTCGTCCTCGCGCGCAAGCCGGGCAAGCTTCCGCACGACACCACGAGCGCCGAGTACGCGCTCGAGTACGGGCGCGACACGCTCGAGGTCCACACCGACGCCATAACGCCGGGCTCGCGTGTCCTCGTGCACGACGACCTGCTCGCGACGGGCGGCACCGCCGGCGCGCTCTGCGCCCTGGCCGAGCAGCTCGGCGGCGAGGTCGTCGCGTGCGCGTTCCTGATCGAGCTCGGGTTCCTCCCGGGCCGGACGTCGCTCGCACCGCACGCTGTCCACGCGCTGATCGTCGACGACACGGAGTAAGGGAGAGACCACGACGTGCCCAAGATCAGCCGGAGCCGCACCATCCCCGCCGACTCGACCGCCGTCTGGTCGGTCGTCGGCGACCCGTACAACCTGCGCCGCTGGTGGCCGCGCGTGGAACGGGTCGAGCAGGTGAGCGACGGGCAGTTCACCGAGGTCCTGCGTAGTGAGCGCGGCCGCGCGATCCGTGCCGACCACCGCCTCACCCAGATGTTCGAGGAGCGCGAGATCACCTGGGAGCAGGAGATCGAGGACACGCCGTTCGCGCGCGTCATGACCTTCGCCTCGACGTCGATCACGCTCGAGGCGACCGGCGACGGCCGGACGAAGGTCACGATCACGCGTCAGCAGACGATGCGCGGCTGGGCCCGGTTCGGCGGCGGCATGATGGTCCGCCGCGCGACGGCCCGCGTGCTCGATGACGCCCTCGAGCACCTCGAGGCCGACATCGCGGACCTGCTGGCCAAGTCCTGACGGCGCCGGGGCGGCGCCGCCGCTCGCTCAGGTGGGCTTGACGATCGGGCCCGCGACGACCACGGTCGTCGGCGCCTTCGGATCGGTCCCGGCGGGCTCGCGGGAGACGACGAGCTCCTTGTAGGTGTAGATGTCCTTCAGCGCGGTCCGGATCAGGTTCGCGGTCTCGATGCCCGCGGCCTTCTCCTTGGCGTCCTTCGAGGCCTCGGCGGCCTTCTCGATCTGGTCCGGGTCGGCGCCGGTCACGAGGCGGCCCTTGTCGGCGCCGGAAGCGGCCACGCCGGCGCCCACGAAGCCCAGGCGGACGGCCTTGGCCTTCGAGGTGTACAGCCAGACGGCGTAGTTGAACTTGCTGCCGTCGGTCGCCGGGAAGCCCTGGCCGTTGATGCCGAGGACGCGGGTGTTGCCCTGCTTGAGGACGAAGCCGGCGGCGACCGTGTCCTTGTTGGCGGTGGACGTCATCGGGATCTGGACCTCGATGCCGCCGTTCGGGTCGGTGGGGGCGGCCGCCCCGGTCCCGGTGTCGGTGCCTGCTGCGCCGGCGCCGGCGGCCGCGCTGGTCTGCGTGGCGACGGGGGTGTCGTCAGAGGACGCCGAGTCGTCGTCGTCGTCGCCGCCGAGGCGGGAGACCGCCAGGACGACCAGGACAGCGACGATCGCGGCCGCGCCGATGAGCAGGATGATCCCGCCGGTCTTGGAGGACTGCTCCTGGCGCTCACGGGCCGCGCGACGCGCGGTGACGGCCTCGAAGGCCTCCTCGGTCTCGACGGCGTCGGCCGGGATCTCGGGCAGGCTGTCGCCGGCGAGCCCGCGGACCTCGGCCGCGACGGCGCGCGCCCAGGAGCGGCCGGCGGCCGAGCCCTCGAGGAACGCGCGGGTGGCGGCGCGCGCGGAGGCGGACTGCTGCGAGAGCAGGTAGTCGGACACCTCGTCCTGACGCTCTGGCGAAAGGCCGTCGACGTTCTCCGGCCCGAGCGCGTCGAGGGCGTTGAGCGCCCGGTCCCGGACGGCGCGTGGCTCGAGGCGGAGCAGCGCTGCGAGGTCGTCGTAGCTCTTGCCCTGCTTCAGCAGCAGCTGGAGCGTGGCCTTCTGGTCGGCGGGAAGTTCGTCGAGACGGCTCATCGACCGACAAGCCTAGTCCGGAGCGCCCGGTGCTGCGGCGCAACCTCCCCTGCGCGCGTGCGCGCATAGACTCCGCGGCCTCATGGACTTCGAGCCCGCGATCCCGTACGAGCAGACCTTCGACGCCCTCTACGGGCTGCAGCTCGGCGAGGTCACGCCGGAGCGGGTCACGGCGACCGTCGAGGTCAGCGATAAGGTCAAGCAGCCGATGGGGCTCGTCCACGGCGGCGTCTTCGCGTCGATCGCCGAGTCGATCACGTCGATCGGCACCGCGCGGGTCGTCATCGAGGACGGCATGTCCGCCCAGGGCCTGAGCAACCAGACGTCGTTCCTGCGCCCGATCTTCGAGGGCACGATCCACGCGACGGCGATCCGGCGCCACAAGGGACGGACCACATGGGTCTGGGAGGTCGAGATCACCGACGACGCCGGTCGCCTGTGCTCCCTGATCCGCATGACGATCGCGGTGCGGCCCCTGCCCACCGCGCCGGTCTGACCCGGGTCAGCCGCGCCAGCGGCTCGTGATCGGCAGCCGCCGGTCGCGCCCGAACGCCCGCGGGGTGATCTTCACGCCGGGCGGCTGCTGGCGGCGCTTGTACTCCGCGAGGTCGACGAGCCGGACGATGCGCCGCACGGCGTCCTCGTCGTGTCCCCGCGCGATCAGCGCGTCCGGGCCGAGGTCCTGCTCGACGTAGCCCTGCAGGATGGGGTCCAGGACGTCGTAGGGCGGAAGGGAGTCGGAGTCCTTCTGGTCCGGGCGCAGCTCGGCGGACGGCGGCCGCGAGACGATCGAGTCCGGGACCGGATCGCTCGCGTCACGCGCGCGACGCCACGCGGTGAGCTCGTACACCAGCGTCTTGGGGACGTCCTTGATGACCGCGAAGCCGCCCGCGCTGTCCCCGTAGAGCGTGGAGTAGCCGACGCTCATCTCGGACTTGTTGCCGGTCGTCAGGACGATCCAGCCGAACTTGTTCGACAGCGCCATCAGCAGGTTGCCGCGGATGCGCGCCTGCAGGTTCTCCTCGGTCAGGTCGGGCTCGCGGCCGGCGAAGACCTCGCCGAGCAGCGCCTCGTAGGTGAGCATCGGCTGCTCGATCGGCAGGTCCAGGCACTGGACCCCCAGGTTCGCGGCCAGCTGTCGCGCGTCGCCCTGGGTGCCGTCGGAGGAGTAGCGCGAGGGCATGACCGCGACGCTGACCCGGTCGGCTCCGAGCGCGTCGACGGCGATCAGCAGGACGAGGGTCGAGTCGACCCCGCCCGAGAGGCCGAGGACGACGCGCTGGAACCCGTTCTTGGCGATGTAGTCGTGGACCCCGAGCACGAGCGCCTCGTAGACCTCCTGCACGGCGGGCGGGCGGACGGCGATCGTTCCGGCCTGCGCGTGGCTCGTCGCCGGCGCGAGGACGTGGTCGGGTGCCGCGGTGGTGAAGGTGCCGCCGTGCTCGTAGACCGGCGGCTCCTCGCGGGCGGCCAGCCGCGGGCGGGTGTCGTGGAGCCGGGCGCTGCCGGCCGCGTCCGTGTCGACGTCGCACACCAGCAGCGCGGGCCGGAACTGCGGCGCCCGGGCGATCGGCAGGCCGTTGTGGTCGACGACGACGGACGAGCCGTCGAAGACGAGCTCGTCCTGGCCGCCGACGAGGGCGCAGAAGGCGACGGCCGCGAGGTTGTCCCGTGCGCGCTGCGCGAGCATCGTCTCGCGCGCGGAGGCCTTGCCGGCATGGAAGGGCGACGCGGAGATGTTGAGGATCAGCCGCGCGCCGGCGAGCGCCTCCGGGGTCGCCGGTGCACCCGGCATCCACAGGTCCTCGCAGATGGTCAGGCCGACGGTGACGCCGTCCACCTCGATGACCATGGGCATGGTGCCGGCCTGGAAGTAGCGCAGCTCGTCGAAGACGCCGTAGTTCGGGAGCCGGAGCTTGCGGTAGATCGCGCGGACGCCGCCGTCCGCGATCACGGCTGCGCTGTTGTAGACGTCGTCCGCGCGCTCGGGGAAGCCGACGACCGCGACGATGCCGTGGGTCTGCGCGGCGATCGCCTCGAGCTCGGCCCGGGCGGCGGCCAGCAGGTGCTCCTTGAGCAGCAGGTCCTCGGGCGGATAGCCGGTGATCGCCAGCTCGGGGACGAGGATGATTGCCGCCCCGGCGGCGCGGGCATCCGCGATCGCACCCTCGATCAGGGCGCGGTTTCCGGGCAGGTCGCCGACGGTCGTGTTCAGCTGGGCGAGGGCGATCCGCATGGGCGCGGGATTGTCGCAGCATCGACTCATTGAAGACCTTGTTCATCTTGTGTAAGGTTGGGTAACAGCGTGTTGAAGGTTGCTACCGCTTCCCCTCACTTCCATTGGATTCCGCCGCCATGAACCTTGCCGATCACACCACCTTCTCCCGCGCCTACGACGAGCACCACCGTGGCGTCTACGGGGCCGCGTACCGCATCCTGGGCAACCAGGCCCAGGCTCAGGACGTCGTGCAGGACGTCTTCGTCAAGGTCTGGCGCAGCCCGGCCAAGTTCGACGCCCGCCGCGGCGAGCTCGGCAGCTACCTGCGTCTGATGGCCCGCTCGCGCGCCCTCGACCTGTGGCGCGAGGGCCAGGCCGCGGGTCGCGCCGGGGACCGGCTGAAGCTCGTCGTCGCCCACGACGAGGCCCGCGTCGAGGAGCGGCCGTCGGCGATGGTCGAGCGCGAGGGCGACCGCTCGGCCGTGCAGGAGGCGCTGCGGCAGCTGCCCGAGGCCCAGCGCGAGGCCGTCGTCCTGGCCTACTGGGGCGGGCTGACCGCCGACCAGATCGCCAAGCGCGCCGGCGTCCCGCTCGGCACCGCGAAGAGCCGCATCCGCCTCGGGCTCACCAAGCTCCGCGACGACCTGCTGGCCGAGGGCCGCATCGGCGCGCTCGTGGCCGACGCCGCGTAGCGCCCGGCGGCCCCGTCCATGCGGGGCGCCCGTCCGTCTCTCAGTTGCGGGATGCGCGCAGCCGCTTGGCCTCGAGCTCGATCCGCTCGCGCGTCGCCCCGTCGATCGGCAGCTGCAGCCGCAGGTCGCACGCGTGCTCCGCGTTCGCGAGGTCGCCGGCCAGCCAGGCGTCGACCGCGAGCCCGTTGAGCAGCGCGAAGGCCAGCTGATGTCCGCAGCGGCGCACGAGCGGGGTCGGGACGGCGTCACCGGTGAGGATCGGCCGCGCCGGATGCGCGAGGTCGAGCGCGACGGGGCCGGCCGGTCCTGTCGGGCCGCGGAAGACGAGCAGGTGCTCCTTGCCGCTGGCACTGACGCCGAACCGCAGTCCCGCGCGCGCTGCGACCTCGGCGCCGATGACCACGAGCAGGAGCGGGTCGGCACGCAGGTCGGCGACCGCCATGTCGACGCGGAACGCGCGGGTGCCGTGGCCCGTGGGGGCGCGGTCGATGTCGCACAGGGCCGCCCGCAGCGCGGTCGCCTGCGCGAGCGCGTCCTGGCCGCGTGCCGGCATCGCCTGCAGCGCGCGAGCGTCGAGGTCGTCGTCGACGCGGCCCGTGGTCGTCGCCCCGAACTCGGCGGCGAGGGCGAGCAGCACGTCCCCGAGTCCCGGGCAGGCCTGTTCGGAGATCGTGGACAGGAAGCGCGGGCGCGGGCTCATGAATGCCGACCCTACCAGTTGGTATTAGGGATACCTAACGAATGACGCCAGGCCGGCCGACGCAGGCGGCCAATAAGCTGGCCCGATGCCCGTCAACGGACTGCCGCAGGCGCGGTCGATCGCCGCGCTCCTGCGCGAGGACACCGGCGACCTCACCTGGCGCGACGCCCACCTGCACATCGGTCACAACGATCCGGACGGGGTGAAGGGGACGCTCGACGAGATCCTCGAGGGGCTCGACGCCGCCGGGCACGCAAGCGGGCTCGTGTATCCCATGCACGAGCCCGGCGGCTACCCGCCGGCCAACGACATGATCGCCGCGCAGGCAGCCGCATCGGCCGGCCGGCTCGACTGGCTGCTGCGCGTGGACCCGAACGCGGAGGGCGCCCTCGACGAAGCGCGACGCGGGTTCGCGGCCGGCGCCGCCGGCATC
This sequence comes from Paraconexibacter sp. AEG42_29, assembly GCF_040581415.1. NCBI lineage: Bacteria > Bacillati > Actinomycetota > Thermoleophilia > Solirubrobacterales > Paraconexibacteraceae > Paraconexibacter > Paraconexibacter sp. AEG42_29. The sequence goes on from NZ_CP114014.1 coordinate 2,538,209, forward strand.
AAGCTCCATCCCCGCAGCGACGCGTTCGGGGTCCCGCACCCGGTCGTCGAGGAGCTCGTCGCGCTGGCCGGGGGCCGACGCGCCCCGGTCCTGCTGCACGCCGGGCGCGGGATCCCGAACCTCGGACTGGCCTGCGCCGACCTGGCGCGGCGCTACCCGGAGGCGCGGATCGTGCTCGCGCACGCCGGCATCAGCGACCTCGGGCTGCTGGCGGGCGCGGCGGCCGAGCTCCCGAACCTGCTCTTCGACACCTCGTGGTGGCTCGCGCCCGACCTGCTGGCGCTGGTGACGAGCATCCCGCCGGGTCAGATCCTCTACGCGAGCGACATGCCGTACGGGCCTGGGCTGATGGCTGCGTTCCTGCTGCGGCGGTGCGCGCGGCAGGTGGGCATCGACGGCGCCGCGATGGCGTCGATGGCCGGTGGTCAGCTCGCGCGCGTCATCGCGGGGGCGGACCTCGAGGACCACGGGCCGGCGCGGGGCGAGCACGGCCTCGGGCCACGCCACCCGGCGCTCGAGCGCGTCATCGCCCATGCTGCCGCGGCGGTGCACGTCGCGATCGCCGAGGCCGACCCGACCGAGCCGCTCGCGCTGGCCCGTCTGGGTTGCCAGCACGAGGCCGGCGCGGACCTGGCTCCGCTGCTCGACCTCGTCGACGGCCTGCTGGCGCTGGCGCTGCGCCAGTACGCCGAGGCGCCCGACGAGCGGTTCGCGATCATCCCGGCGGTTGCGTCCGCGATCGCGCTGGCCGCCACGCCCGGCGTCGCGGTGCCGCGCGCCCCGATCTGACGCACGGCGTCGCACCTCATTGCTGTGTGACCAGCAACACACAAGCTGCAGTTGCGTTCGCTACGCTGAGCGAACAACTGTTCGATCGCCGAGTCGTCTCCCATCCATGCGGGGACGAGCGGGGGACCCACTACCGGGGCTGCGCAGAGCAGAACCGGATGGGGCGAATCGCCGGCTCTCTGCCGGTGTAGCGGCACGACCACGACACGCACGGTGCGTGACGGGTGGTGTTGCGAGCCCGACAGCTAACCCCGTAGGCGACATGACACAGAAGGAGGTCGACCTCCATGAGGCCGACGAACATGTCCCGTGCCCGCCTGACGGCCGGCGCGACAGCCGTCTGCGCCACGCTCGCCGTGGTGCCCACCACCGGCGCAGCCGATACCACGCGCGCCGCATCATCCGCGAAGGCCACCGGCGGTGCTGCGAAGCAGCAGACCAAGCGCGAGCGAAAGCGCACGCAGGCCAGCGTCTGGGTCCAGCAGGTCGGGCGCAACGTGACCATCGGGCGGACCACGTCCGTCCGCGGCAAGCTCCAGCCCTCGCTGCGCGGCCGCGTCGTGCGCCTGCAGGTCCGTCGCGGCAACGGCTGGTCGACCGTCGACCGGACGCTCACGCGTCAGGGCGGCCGGTTCAGCTTCGCCTACAAGCCGCAGCGTCCCGGGGTCCTCACGCTGCGCGTGCAGTTCCCCGGCGACCAGTTCGACAAGCGGACCGCGCGGGCGGCCGGCCGGATGAACGTCTTCCGCCGGGCGTACGCCTCGTGGTACGCGCTGTACGGCAACCCGCTCGCCTGTGGCGGCACGCTCGGCTACAACGAGCTCGGTGTCGCGCACAAGACGCTGCCCTGCGGCACCAAGCTGACGCTCCGGTACCGCGGCAAGTCCGTGCGCGTGCGCGTCATCGATCGCGGCCCGTTCGTCGGCGGCCGCGAGTTCGACCTCACGGGCGCCACCAAGCGCGCCCTCGGGTTCGGCGACCTCGGGACGGTCCTCGCGACCAAGTAGGGCCGCGGCTGCGCGCCGCCGCGACCTGCGGCGGTCTGCGCGGCCGGACCCGACATCACCCCGGGACGACCCTTCCGCATGGTGCGAACGTCTGTTCGCACCATGCCGTCCTGGGCGGCACGTAGCCTGTGACGCGCGTGCCCCCGGTCATCGCCCACCTCGACATCGACGCGTTCTACGCGTCGGTGGAGTTGCTCCGGCGCCCTGAGCTGAAGGGCCGGCCGGTCGTCGTGGGCGGATCCGGGCCGCGGGCCGTCGTGACCACCGCGAGCTACGAGGCGCGCCGGTCCGGCGTCGGCTCGGCGATGCCGATGTCCCGCGCGCGCCGCCTGTGCCCGGAGGCGGTGGTCATCCCGCCCGACTTCCCGGCCTACCGCGAGCAGTCGGCCGTCGTGATGGGCCTGGTCCGCGGGGCCGTCGACGAAGTCGAGGTCATGGGCCTCGACGAGGCCTACCTGGACCTCACAGGCCTGCTCTCGCCACGAGCGAGCATGCGCCGGCTGGTCACGCAGATCCGCGCGGCGACCGGGCTCGACGCCTCGGTCGGCATCGGCCCCAACAAGCTCGTCGCGAAGGTCGCCTCCGAAGCCGAGAAGCCCCAGGGGTTCGTCGTCCTGACCCGCGAGCAGGCGTGCGTCCGGTTCGCCGGATCCCCGCCGCGCCTCGTGCCGGGGATCGGCGCCAAGACGGCGGAGCGGCTGGACGAGCTCGGGATCACGACGCTCGCCGCGCTTGCTAAGGCCGATCCGGACGTGCTCACCGGCGCCTTCGGCCCGCGGCAGGGTCCGTGGCTCGCCGCGCGTGCCCGCTTCGAGGGCTCGACGCACGTGGAGGCCGTCCGGGAGGCGGTGTCGGAGTCCCGCGAGACCACCTTCGACGTCGACATCACGGTGCGCGACGAGCTCGAGGCGCAACTGCACCGGCTCGCGGACCAGCTGTGCAAAGGGCTGCAGAAGCACGAGCGGGCGGGGCGGACGATCGCCATCAAGGTCCGCCTCGACGACTGGACGACCGTCACGCGCGCCCGCACCATCGCGCACGCGACGAACGAGGTCGAGCACGTCGGCCAGGTCGCTCTCGAGCTCCTGCGCGAGTACGCCCCGCCGCGGCCGGTGCGGCTGCTCGGGGTCCGGGTGGCCTCGTTCGGCGGGACCGAGGAGCCGGCCCCCGAGCCCGTGCAGCTCGCCCTGCCTGTCTGAGCCTGGGCGTCGGTAGGGTCGCCGCCCATGGACCTGCACTTCACCCGCGGCGGCACCGGCGAGCCCCTGCTCCTCATCCAGGGCATGAGCGGGACGCACAAGTCCTGGGGCGACGAGTTCCTCACGGCGCTCGCGCCCGACTTCGACGTCGTCGCCTACGACCACCGCGGGATCGGGCTCTCGCCGGCGGTCGACGAGGGCTTCTCGATCGTCGACCTCGCCGACGACGCCGCAGCGCTCCTGGACCGGCTCGGCTGGGAGTCCGCGCACGTCCTGGGCATCTCGATGGGCGGCATGGTCGCGCAGGAACTCGCGCTGCGCCACGGCTCCCGCATCCGCAGCCTGACGCTCGGCTGCACGTACTGCGGCGGACCGCAGTCGGTCATGACAGGGCCGGAGACGATGCAGAAGCTCGGCGCCGCAATGACCTCCGGCGACCGCGAGCTGGCATTCCGCGCCGGCTACGAGTGCAACGTGTCAGCGGGCTATCGCGCCGACCCGGCCCACTTCGAGGCGTTCCGGCAGATGGCCCTCGCCGCACCGGCGAAGGTCGCGACGATCATGCTGCAGATGCAGGCGATCGCCGGGCACGACACGAGCGCACGCCTGCCCGGGGTCGACCGGCCGACGCTGGTCCTCCACGGCACCGAGGACCTGATGCTGCCCGCAGCCAACGGCGAGCTCATCGCGTCGCTGATCCCAGGTGCCCGGCTCGAGCTGTGGGACGGCGTCGGTCACATGTTCTGGTGGGAGCAGCCGGAGCGCAGCGCGGCGGCGCTGAAGGCCCACGCCCTGGGCTGAGGGCGGGCCGGCCCTGCCCGCCCCGTTAGTAGAGCGCGGCGGCCAGGCGCTTGCGCGTGTCCCGTGCCAGCGGGTCGTCGACGCCGAGCTCGTCCAGGACGCCGACCACGATCGCGCGCAGCTCGTCGCGCTGGGCCGGGAAGCGCTGCACGCGGTCGATGAGCAGGTCGAGGGCCTCCTCGCGGCGCTCGTCGTCGAGCGCCGTCAGCGCGGCACCGAGGTCGAGCTCGGGATCCGCGGCCAGCCGGATGCGGGCGATGAGCCCGTCCGCCTGGTAGCTGCCGCGGACCTTGCCGAGCACCTCGAGCGCCGCCGTGTCCTCCCCGCGGCCCAGAAGGATGTGGGCCAGCGCCAGCGAGGCGTCGGCCCGGCCCGGCTCGGCTGCGAGCGCGCCGCGAAGGCTCTCCTCGTCCCCGGCGGCGACCAACACCGCCGCCTTCGACGGCACGAGCTTGGCGAAGAAGCGCTTGACCTCGGCGGGCGGCTGCGCCCCGACGAACTCGTCGACGACCTTGCCGTCCACGAACGCCTTGACGGCCGGGATGCCCTGCACGCCGAAGGACTGGGAGATGGCGGGGTTCTCGTCGGTGTTGACCTTGGCCAGCACGACGGAGCCCTCCGCCTCGGCGGCGGACCGCTCGAGGAACGGGGTCAGCTGCTTGCACGGGCCGCACCACGGCGCCCAGAAGTCCACCACGACGGGCATCTCATGCGACCGCTCGATCACGTCGCGCTGGAAGTCGGCTTCGGTCGTGTCGATGACGGTCATCCCACTAGGTTAGGCCTCGCATGCCTGCACCTGCACTTCACGTGTCCGAAGCCGGCGAGGGCCCGGCCGTCATCCTGCTCCACGGCCTGACCGCGTCGCACCGCTACGTCGTCATGGGCTCGCGCTCGCTGGAGCGTGCCGGGCACCGGGTGATCGCGTACGACGCCCGCGGCCACGGCGCCAGCACGCCGGCCGACGAGTACACCTACCCCGCGCTCGCCGACGACCTACGGCAGGTCATGGACGACCACGGCATCGACCGGGCCGTCCTCGCCGGGGCGTCGATGGGCGCGCACACCCTGCTGCGGTTCGCGCTCACCGACCCGGGACGCGTGGCCGGCCTGGTCGTCATCACGCCCGCCTTCCACGAGGACGCCGCCCCCGACCTCGAGCGCTGGGACCGGCTGGCGGACGGCCTGCGCACCGGTGGCGTGGACGGGTTCGTCGCCGCCTACGGGGAGCCGGGCGTCCCCGAGCAGTGGCGCGACACGGTCGTGAAGGTCCTGCACCAGCGCCTGGCACAGCACGAGCACCCCGCTGCGGTGGCGGACGCCCTGTCGCAGGTGCCGCGCTCGCAGCCGTTCGACGTCGTCGCCGATCTCGACGCGCTGCCGGACGTCCCGACGCTGATCGTGGCCGACCGCGACGACGCCGACCCCGGGCATCCGCTGTGGGTGGGGGAGGCCTACGCGTCGACGGTCGCCGGCGCGCGGCTGGTGGTCGAGGACGAGGGCAGCTCGCCGATCGCGTGGCAGGGCGGGCGGCTGTCGAAGCTGATCGCCGGCGTCGTGGCCGACGCCGACTACTGAGGCCGACTAGCCTGGCGCCCTCGATGATCCCGACCTCGTCCACCCGAACCGCGAGCTGCGGCGCCGCCGACCTCGGAAAGGGCCTGCGATGAGCGGTTCGCGCGCCCCGTTCCCCGAGGTCACCGCGGATGCACCGCTGTTCCGCCGCGAGCGCGAGGTCTTCGTCCCGACGGCTCACACGCGCGGTCCGTGGGATGCCGGCCAGATGCACGGCGGAGCGCCCACCGCGCTGGTTGCGCAGCACCTCACGGCGCTGGCGGGCGAGGCGCGCCTGGCGCGGCTGACGTTCGAGTTCCTCGGGCCGGTGCCGATCGCGCCGGTCCGGGTCGCGACCTCGGTGCTCAAGCCGGGCCGCAACTTCCAGCTGCTGGAGGCGACGCTGAGCGACACCGTCGGGCGGCCCCTGCTGCTGGCGCGGGCGGTCGCGCTCGCTCCCGGGGAGGTCGCGCTCCCGGGTGCGGCGGCCCCCGTCCCGCTGGACCCGCCGCCGGCACCCCCGGCCGACGGGGTGCTGTCCCCGTTCCCGGGACTGGACGATGCCCCGCCGGAGGGCATGCACCGGACGGGGATGGAGCTGCGCTTCATCGCCGGCAGCGTGGCGGAGGACGGGCCCGCCCGCGTGTGGATGCGGCTTCCGCGCGACCTCGTCGACGACGAGCCTCCGTGCCCGGCCGCGCGCGTCTGCGCCGCCGCCGACTTCGGCAACGGGGTGAGCCGCGTCGTGGGGTTCGGCACGCACCTCTTCGTCAACACCGACCTCACGATCACGCTCCTGCGCGAGCCGGCCGGCGAGTGGGTCCTCATGGACTCCGTCACGAACATCGAGCCGACCGGCGTCGGCTGGGCGGCGTCCACGCTGCACGACGAGTCCGGGCCGATCGGCCATAGCCACCAGACGCTGTTCGTCCGCGCGCGCTGACCGGCGGGCGGCGCGGGATAGTGTGATGAGCATGAGCGGCGGGGCCCAGGGCACACTCAGGCGGGCGGCGGGCCTGCTGCGGGACCGCCAGCAGGCCGCAGCGTTCCGGCGCGCGGTCGTGGTCGCGGCCCAGCCGGGCATGGTGACGGTCGGCGATCTGCGCGGTGGCGGCTTCGAGGTCCCGGGCCAGGCGCTCGGTCCCACGAGCGTCGTCTACGTGGCGGGGGCCGGGTCCGACGGCGGCGTCGCCCCTGGGATCGTCGCGCGCTTCGGCTGCACGGTGAACCTGTACGACGCGGACCCCCGTGCCGCGGAGCACGTCGCGCGTGTCGCCGCCCGGGAGCCGCGGGTCGCGTTCCACCCGGTCGCACTCTGGGACGCCGACGTGACCGTGACCGTCCACGCACCGCGGCTCGGCGGCTACCAGGCCCACCGGCCCAGCGACCTGCCGGGGTCCCACGAGTCCTTCAGCGCCCCGGCGCGGTCGCTGGCCGACGCGCTCGCCACGGACGGGCACGATCACGCGGACCTGCTGTGCGTCGCGGTCGACGGCGCCGAGTACCGGCTGGTGGACCACATCCTGCGCGCGCCCGTGGACGTGCGGGCGCTGTGCCTGCGCTGGGCGCAGCCGGCCCCGCTGGAGCGGGTGCTCGAGTCCCTGGGCCGCCTGCGCGGCGCAGGCTTCGAGCCCGTCGCCCGGTCGGGGGACGCGACGGCGTGGAAGACCACGCTCATCCGCACCTGACGGCCCGCCGGCCTGGCCAGTGGCGGATCGCACGGCTGGGACGCGGGTGGATCGTCATTCACCGCGGGTCGGCCGGGGGAGTGGTGGATCGCACGGCTGGGACGCGGGTTGATCGTCATTCACTCGTCTCGCCGTCGGCGGGCGCGGCGCGGCGGGGCGCGGGCGCCGACGGGGTCGCGGGAGGGGGTGCTCGATGTGCCACCACGTACCGCCCGCGCACGTGGTGGCACATCGGGCACCGCCCGGCCCGTCGGTGGCGTGTTGCACGGCTCCGGATCCAGTGGATCGTCATTCACCGCGGGTCGGCTGGGTGAGTGGTGGATCGCACGGCTCCGGGGCGGGTGGATCGACATTCACCCGCGTGTGCGGGCCACGGGGTCACCCGGCGTCGCGGGCGCGTGAGCGGCGGCGGACGATCAGCGCCAGGACCACCACCGCGCAGACCAGCACCGCGCCGGCACGGCCGAACGTCGAGGACGCGCCGTCGACCGAGCCGGCGAACGCGTAGCCGATCAGCACGTAGGACCAGCCCCAGACCGCGACGCCGAGCGCGTCCCACGCGAGGAACCGCCGGCCCGTCATGGCGCTCGACCCCGCGAGGAAGGGTGCGAACACCCGCACCGGGCCCACGAACCGGCCACCGACGAGGACGACGCCCCCGCGGTCGGCCAGCAGCTGGTGGACGTGGGCGATCCGCCGTCGCGGGATGCGCAGCCGCAGCAGCAGGCCAGGTCCGTAGCGCCGTCCGAGCCGGTAGCTGCACCCGTCGCCGATCATGCCCGCGACCCAGACGATCGCCAGCAGGGCGACCAGGTCCAGCGAGCCGCTGCCGGTGCTGGCCGCGCCGGCGACCGCCAGGACGGCCTCGCCGGGCGACAGGATCCCGAGGCCGACCGAGGTCTCCAGCAACACCACGCCGGCGACGATCGCGTACGTCCAGTAGCCGGCGCTCTCGGCGAGGTCGCGCAGGACGGCGAGGGGATCCGGCAGCCAGTCCAGCACGTCCGGCCCACGATGACCTGGTCGCGCCGGGACGATGTCACGCGCTCGTGAACCGGCGCCACCGGATCGCCGCCGACCGCGCCGCGGAGGACGCGACGCGGTTCGCGCCGGTCCACGACCGCGCCACGAGGGAGGTCACCCGCCGGGTGGCCGTCCCGCTCCGCGCTCGTGGCATCATCGGGTCATGACGCCGAGGGCCCTGTTGGCAGTACTCGCCCTCGCCGCCGCGGCCCCCGTCGCGGGCGCCTCGGCGGCCACCGCCGTGGCGGCCGCTCCAGCAGCAGCAGCGGGCGGTCCCGTCCCGGCCCGGTCCGCGCCGATCGAGTCGGCACTGCGCGACCTCACCGCTCCGCAGGCCACCGGCAAGGCCGCGGCGCCCGGGCGCGCGACCGGGCTGCAGGCCCGCGCCGGACGCGTCCTCATCGACGTGAGCGTCGACGGCACCGCGACCGCTGCGGCTCGCCTGCTGCGCGAGCTCGGCATGACGGTCACCGCGACGAGCGACGCGCTGCCCTACGCGGCGGTCGAGGGCTGGCTCGAGCCCGGGCGCCTGGACCGTGCCGCTGCGCTGCCCGTCGTCCGCGCCATCGAGGCGAGCTGGGCCCCGGTCGCCGACGTCGGGCCGGTCACGACCCAGGGCGACGCGGCGCACCGCACCCCGCCCGTCCGGGCGCTCGGACCCACGGGCGCGGGGGTGACGGTCGGCGTCATCTCCGACTCCTTCGACTGGCAGACCGCGGACGCCACGTTCCCCGCGGGCGGCGAGTTCACGAGCGCCGTGGCGATCCTCACCGACGACGATGCGGCCGGGCAGGACGAGGGCCGTGCCATGGGCGAGATCGTCGCCGACCTCGCCCCGGACGCGACCCTGAAGTTCGCCAGCGGCCGCGGCGGATCGGTGGCCAAGGCCGCCGCGATCGACCAGCTGGTCGCGGCGGGCGCGCGCATCATCGCCGACGACGTCGTGTACCTCTCCGAGCCGTTCTTCCAGGACGGCCGGATCGCGCAGCGCGTCGACGCGGTCCGCGCCGCCGGGACGGTCTACCTCGCCTCGGCCGGGAACCGCGCGCGCCAGAGCTGGGAGGGCACGCTGAGCCCCGGGGCCGACGGCTACCACGACTTCGGCGGCGGGGACACGACCCAGACGCTCGCGACCGTGCCGCCGGGCGCGACGGTCACCATCGAGCTGCAATGGGCCGAACCGTGGGGCCGTGCGGCGACGGACGTCAACGCGATGCTCGTCGACAACGCCACCGCGGCCGTCCTGGCCAGCGCCGGCACGGTCAACCCGCCGACCGGCAACCCGCGCGAGCGCGTGGAGTGGAAGAACACCACCAGCGACCCGGTCGTGCTCGGGCTGCGGATCCGGCGCGCGTCCGGCACGGGCACGCCGCTGCTGAAGTGGATCCAACAGGACGACATCGCCGGTAGCCCGGTCGCCGAGTATGCGACGCGCTCGGACACGATCAACCCCGAGGCGGCATCTGCCAGGGGCGGGCTCGCCGTGGCGGCGGTCCGCTGGAACGACCCGGGCACCGACACGCCGCAGGCGTCGAGCTCGCGCGGGCCGAAGACGCGGCTCTTCAGCGCGAGCGGCGCACCGCTGCCCGTCCCCGAGGTCCGCGCAAAGCCGGACCTGGCCGCCGCCGACTGCGTGGCGACCAGCGTCGCGACGCCGCGGCCGTCGAGCTACCTGACCTTCTGCGGCACGAGCGCCGCCGTCCCGCACGCGGCCGGGATCGCCGCCCTGCTGCGGTCGGCGAGGCCGCAGCTGACCGCCGACCAGGTCGTGGCGATCATGACCAGCCCCGCGAACGCGATCGACTGCACCGCGTCGGCGGGGGTCCCGGACAGCGACTGCGGCGCCGGCTTCGTCCTGGCCGACCGCGCCTTCGGTGCGCTCGACACGACGCCGCCGACCGTGACCGCGGCCGTGACCCCGCCGGCGCCCAACGGGAACAGCGGCTGGTACCGCACCCCGCCGACCGTGACCTTCGCCGTCGGCGACCCCGAGTCGGCCGTCACGGGCAGCGGCTGCGAGCCCACCCCGGTCACCGCCCAGGGCTCGGTCACCGTGACATGCAGCGCGACCAGCGTGGGCGGGACCACGCGCGTGCCCGTCACGCTCAGGGTGGACACGGCCGGGCCGGCCGCGCCCGTCGTGACCGGGCTGCGTCCCGGGGCCACGTACCCGGCCAACGAGGTGCCGGCGGCCGTCGCCTGCACGGCGACCGACGCGACCTCCGGGATCGCCGGCTGCGTCGCGGGCCGGCCGGTCACCGCGAGGGGTCCCCGGCAGCTGCGCCTGCAGGCCACCGACGTGGCGGGCAACGTGACGACCGCATCGGTCCCCTACACGGTGGCGGCCGCGGTCGACCGGATCCGCCGGCCGCTGAGCACCGCGCTGAAGCCGACGCCCACGGTCGCGCGGCTGCTCGGCGCGACCGGGTACCGCGTCACCGCGCAGGGCGTCCCGGGCGGCCGCCTGACCGTGAAGGTGCAGCGCGGGGGGACGACGATCGCCACCGGCACCGCTGTGGCCCGCGGAGGGCGCGTGGCGGTCCGGGTCCGCGCCACGTCGGCAGGCGCGCGCAGCCGCGTGCGCCGCGCCCGTGGCCGTCAGGTGTCGGTCAGCGCGACGTTCGTCGCGACCAGCGGGTCGACCCCGCGCAGCACCGTGCGGCGGACGATCAAGAAGCTCCGCTGACGGGCGGCGTGGCCCCGCCGCCAGCCGCGGCCGCCGCGGCCGCCGCTGCCGCCGCGTCCCGCCGGGCCGGCAGCACGAGCAGGACCACGCACGTCACCGCGCCGAGCGCGCCGATCCCCGCGCCGACCGCGAACGCCCGTTGGAAGCCGTCGGTCAGCGCCTCCAGCGGCGGGACGCTGCCGCTCACGTCCGCGGTCCGCTGCGTGGCCACCGTGGCGAGCAGCGCCAGGCCGATCGAGCCGCCGACCTGCCGGAACGTGTTCACCAGGCCGGAGGCGAGGCCCGCCTCGGCCCGCGCGACGCCGGTCGTCGCCGCGATCGTCACCGGGACGAACGAGAAGCCGATGCCGCCCGCGCACAGCAGCGACGCCAGCAGGACATCCCCGAGGTAGGTGCCGTCGGCGTCGACCCCGGTGAAGAGCAGCATGCCGAGCGCGATGCTCGTCATGCCGGCGGCCAGCACCGGGCCGGGACCGAGGCGGCTCGTGAGGCGCGACGCGATCTGGGAGGCGGCGACGATCACCAGCGTCATGGGCAGGAACGCGAGGCCGGCCCGGATCGGCTGGTAGCCGAGGACCTTCTGCAGGTAGAGCGAGACGAAGTACCACATCGCGAACGCCGATCCGCCCATGCAGAAGACGACGAGGTTCGCACCGGTGACGGGGCGGGACGCGAAGATCCGCAGCGGCATCAGCGGCGCCTTGGCGAGGCGGCCTTCGACGGCGACGAACACGACGAGCAGCGCGGCCCCGGCGGCACCGACCAGCAGTGTCTCCGTGGACGCCCACCCGTGCTGCTCGGTGCCGACGATGGCGTACGTGAGGACCACCAGGCCCGCGGTCACCGTGAACGCGCCGGCGAGATCGAAGGACCTGCGCGCCGACGCCGCTGCCCCGGTCGCGCGGGGGACGAAGACGCGCAGCGCGGCCACGGCGACGACGAGGCCGACCGGCACGTTGATGAGCAGGATCCAGCGCCACGAGAGCGTCTCGGTGAGCAGCCCGCCGAGCAGGCCGCCGGTCGCGCCGCCGACCCCGCCCATCGCGCCCCAGAGGCCGAGCGCCCGGTTGCGCTCGGCCCCCTCGGTGAACGTCGTCGTCAGGATCGACAGCGTGGCCGGCGCGACGATCGCACCGCCCAGTCCCTGCGCCGCCCGCGCGGCGATGAGCATCCCGTCGCTCTGCGCGGCGCCCCCGATCAGGGACGCGACGGCGAAGAGGCCGATGCCGGCCACGAAGACCTCGCGGCGGCCCAGGAGGTCCGCGGCGCGTCCGCCGAGCAGCAGGAACCCGCCGAACGCCAGCGTGTACGCGTTGACGACCCACTGCAGCCCGGCGTCCGAGAAGTCCAGGTTGTCCTGGATCGACGGAAGCGCGACGTTCACGATCGCGACGTCGAGGATGACCATGAACTGGGCCAGGCAGCACAGCACGAGCGTGAGCGATCGGCGCCGGTCGGAGGTCACCCCCGTACAGTTGCACAAACAACCACTGTGACACCGGTCGCGGCGTGGCGTCGCCATTGCGCCGGATACCCGGGACCGGATAGAACCGGGGGATGCGACAGCTCACCAGCCTCGACGCGCAGTTCCTCGCCATCGAGAGCGCGACGACCACCGGTCACGTCGGGGGGCTGGCCATCTTCGACCCGTCGACGGCGCCGGGCGGCGCGGTGACGCTGGAGGACGTCCTGGCGATGTTCCGCGAGCGCCTGCACCTGCTGCCGCCGCTGCGGTGGCGGCTGGAGCAGGTCCCGCTCGGGCTCGACCGGCCCTACTGGATCGAGGACCCGGACTTCGAGCTCGAGTTCCACGTCCGCGAGCTGGCCCTGCCGGCGCCCGGCGACGACGCGCAGCTCGCGGAGCAGGTCGCGCGCATCAGCTCGCGGCACCTGGACCGGGCGCGGCCGCTCTGGGAGTGCTACCTGATCCACGGGCTCCCGGACGGCCACTTCGCGATCCAGACGAAGATGCACCACGCGATGATCGACGGGATGTCCGGCGCCGAGATCATGGGCATCATGTTCGACCTCGCACCCGAGGGCCGCGAGTTCGCGGACACCGAGCCGGCGTCGTGGATCGGGGACCGGGTCCCGGGTCAGCTGGAGATGCTGGGCCGCGGCGTCGCCGCGCTGCCGCTGCAGCCGCTGCGCATGGCGCGCGCCGCCCCGGGCGTCCTGCCGCACCTCGACGTGGCGCCCTCCGTGTTCGGCGTCCCCGGCGCCGAGACGATGAGCCGCACGCTGTCGAAGATGCGCAACATCGCGAACGGCACGCGCGACGGCGACGTCCTCGAGCGCCCGAAGATGCGCGCGCCGCGGACGTCGTTCAACGGCAAGATCTCGCCGCACCGGCGCTTCTCGTTCGGGTCGCTGTCGCTGCCGGCCGTCAAGGCGCTGAAGAAGGCGTACGGCGTGACCGTCAACGACGTCGTCGTGACGCTGACGACCAGCGCGATCCGCGACTGGCTGATCGCCCACGACGAGCTCCCGGAGGATCCGCTGCTGGCCCAGATCCCTGTGTCCGTGCGGACGGACGAGGAGCGCGGGACCTTCGGGAACAAGATCAGCATCATGATCGCGCCGCTGGCCACGCACATCGCGGACCCCGTCGAGCGGCTGCGGTTCACGCACGAGGCGATGAAGGCGGCGAAGGACCGCCACCGCGCGCTTCCGGCCAAGGCGCTGCAGGACATCACCGCGTTCATCCCGCCGGCGATCAACGCCCGTGCGGCGCGGGTCGCCCTGCAGATGGGGACGCGCCAGGGCATGCGGCCGCTGTACAACGTGGTCATCTCGAACGTCCCTGGCCCGCCGATCCCGATCTACATGGCCGGCGCGCAGCTGCAGCACAACTACCCCGTGTCGGTGGTGACGGACGGCGCCGGCCTCAACGTCACGGTCCTCAGCTACCTCGATCACCTGGACTTCGGACTGATCGCCGACCGGGACCAGATGCCGGACCTCCAGACCCTGATGGACGGGCTGCGCACGGCGCTCGCGGACCTCGAGGCCGCCCTTCCGGCGTGAGCCTTGCCACCATGTAGGGCGTGAACGTCCGCCGGAACCTGTTCCTCCCGATCGTCGCGCTCGTGCTCTGCGCCGGCGCGGCCGGTGGCGTGCTCGCCGGCTGCGGCGGCGATTCGGACCCGGTCAGCCAGACGACGCCGTCGTCCTCGACCGAGCGCACGACGACCACCGACACGGACGGGACGGTGAGCACGCCCAGCGTCCCGGCGACGACCGCCACCACGGCCACGCAGCAGACCACGCCGACGGCGACCGGGTCCACGCCGACGACCCAGACCCCGCCTGCGGACGGCACGGATGGCGGCGTCACGCCCGACGACACGCCCGACTACAACGACGGCGGCCTCGAGCCGGGCGACGAGTCCGGGACCGGCGTCGGGACCCCGTCCACCGGCACGCCGACCACGACGCCCGCGCCGAAGCAGGATCCGAACTGCAAGGCCGGGACGGGTGCGGGCTTCCCGAACCGCCCGCAGTGCGAGCCGGTCAGCGGCCCCGACGCGCGCGACGAGGGCTGAGGCACCGCCGGGCGGGTGAGCGGGCGCGGGCGGCGTTCCTGATCCTGGGAGACTCCCCGGCGTGAAATGGTCACCGCGCGGTTCCAGCCCGGACGTCATCGATCAGCGCGGCGGTGGCGGTGGGGGTCGCAGCCGCGGTCGCGGCGCCGCGATCGGCGGCGGCGGTCTCGGCCTGGGCGGCATCCTGATCGTGGTCCTGCTGCAGGTCCTGGGCGGCGGCGGGGGCGGCTCCGGGTCCGGCTTCGACATCGGGCAGGTCCTCCAGGGGGCCGGGGGCGGGCCGGTGGCGGGCGAGCCGATCCCGGCCGGCGAGGACCCGGAGAAGGACCTCAAGGACTTCTCCGCCTACGTCTTCGGCGACGCCCAGGACCGGTGGACGGCGATCTTCTCGGAGCAGGGCCGCGACTACGGCCGCGCGAAGCTCGTCCTGTACCGGTCCGGGGTCTCGACCGGCTGCGGCGATGCGTCGTCGGCCGTCGGGCCGTTCTACTGCCCGGCCGACCAGCGCGTCTACCTGGACCTGTCGTTCTACCAGGACATGATCGACCAGCTGAAGGCGCCGGGGGACTTCGCGTGGGCGTACGTCATCGCCCACGAGATCGGGCACCACGTGCAGCAGGAGCTGGGGACGGCGGCCGAGGTCGACGCGGCTCGTCGCAAGGATCCGTCGGACGCGAACGCGCTGTCGGTCCGGCAGGAGCTGCAGGCCGACTGCTACGCCGGCGTCTGGGCGCGCGGCGTCTACCAGGCGGGTCAGCTCGAGCCGGGTGACGTCGACGAGGCGTTCACCGCGGCGGAGTCGGTGGGGGACGACCGGCTGCAGCGGCAGGCCGGCGGCCGCGTCCAGCCGGACTCGTTCACGCACGGCACGTCCGAGCAGCGCCGCCGCTGGTTCACGACGGGCCAGACGACGGGCGACCCGTCCCGCTGCGACACGTTCGCGGCCGACGACATCTGACCGCCCGGAGCGGAACGGGCGGCCAGGTCAGGCCGGGATCTTCAGGCCCTCGACGCCGTCCGGCGCCGGCGGGAACTGCGGGTCCATCCGCTCGAGGGTTTCCACCAGGACGGTGAGGACCGCCCAGTTGCGGTACCAGTTGCGGTCGCCGGGGATGACGTACCAGGGGGCCGCGGTGGTGCTCGTCGCGGCGATCGCGTCGGTGAAGGCCGCCTGGTAGTCGTCCCAGTGGCGGCGCTCGGCCAGGTCGGCCTCGTTGAACTTCCAGCGCTTGGCGGGGTCGTCGATCCGCTCCTGCAGCCGCTCCCGCTGCTCGTCGCGGGAGATGTGGAGCATGATCTTCACGATCTCGGTGCCCTCGCCGTGCAGCAGCTCCTCGAACGCGCGGATGCGGCGGTAGCGGGCGCGCCAGACCGCCTCGGGGACCAGGGCGTGCACGCGCGTGATGAGGACGTCCTCGTAGTGGCTGCGGTTGAAGACCGCGATCTCCCCGTCGGCCGGCGTCTGCGCGTGCACGCGCCAGAGGAAGTCGTGCGCGAGCTCGTTGGCGGTCGGCGCCTTGAAGCTCGCCACCCGCACGCCCTGCGGGTTGACCCCGGCGAAGACCGCGCGGATCGTGCCGTCCTTCCCCCCGGCGTCCATCGCCTGCAGGACGATGAGCAGCGAGCGCGAGCCCTCGGCGTAGAGCGCGGCCTGCAGCTCGGTCAGGCGCCCGCGGAGCGTGTCGCAGGCGGCCTTGGTCGCACCCTTGTCCCCGGGCGCGCCGGCCGTCGAGCGGGTGTCGACGGCGCTCAGGTCGGGCGCCGTGCGGGCCGGGACGCGCCAGCGGCGGGAAGGATGCTTGGGCATCCGCTCAGCCTATTCCGGCCTTCACCGCCGTCGGGAGCACGAGCCGGCCCTTGCCGTAGTCGACTGCGGCAGGACGTCGCTTGTCGCTCCCGCGCGGCAGCGACCAGGAGATCGCGATCGGCGCGGTCTGCCCGGGCGCGACCGTGATCAGCAGGCCGAGGCGCCGCAGCTCGCCCGGCGGGATCGGGTCGGGCTTCTGGAACGCGCCGTAGAGCCCGTGCGCAAAGCCCGCGGCGTACTGGCCCGCGCTGCGCAGCCGCTTGCCGTCGGCGTCGACGACCCGCAGCGCGGTCGCGTTCAGCTCGACCGGCCTGTCGGTCGTGTTGCGCACCGAGCCGACCGCCACCCGGTCGTCCGGCAGCGCCTTGGTGGCGAAGACCTGCGGCGGGGCGGTCCAGGCGAGCGGGGGCGGGCCGTCCCCGGCGTCCTCGCCGCCGCCGCAGCCGGTGGCGAGGATCAGCGTCAACCCGGCCGCGACCGTCGCGGCGGCCGCGAGCGCCCGACGCCGCGCGGCGGTCACGACGGCTTGACGGGCGTCGTGAACCAGTCGCACGCCGGCGGGTTGGTCAGGTTCTTCGGGTCCCAGGCGGAGCACGCGAGCATCGGCGCGAGGACGGCCAGGTTCGTCACTTGCTGCACCGTCGCGCCGGGGCAGGCGGGGAGCGCGGACGGGGAAGGCGCGTGCGCCGCTCCCGAACGCATCCGGTTGCCCTCCCAGCAGTTGCCGGACCCCTGCTCGTCCCAGATGAACTCGCGGCCGTTCGGCACCCGCTTGCCGGCCGGGTCCGCGCCCATGATGTTGTCCAGGAAGCGGTTGCCGTTCGAGGTGTCCGTCTGGTGCGTGGGGTCGTAGTCGCCGCGCAGCGCCGCAGGGACGCCGAACAGCAGCGCTCCGACGCGATGGTTGTCGTAGATGTGGTTCTCGCGGATCAGGTTGCGGTTGCCGCCGGCGATGATGATCCCCGTGCCGACCGGGGTCTGGAACTGCGGGCAGACCATCTCCCGGGGCCGCAGCCCGAACGGCGTGTCGGCGCAGAACTTCTGGTGCTCGCGGGTGAAGATGTTGTTGTTGTTCGAGCGGATCCGGTTGTTCTCCCACTTGACGCACTCCTGCGGCATGCCGGGATGGCCCGCGGCGAACGAGTCGGTCGACAGGCCGGTGGCGTTGTCGTGGAAGTCGTTGTCGTGCACGTAGGTGGAGTTGCCCGCCGTGCCCGAGTAGCCGAGCGTGTTGCCGTAGCTCTCGGAGTCGCGGATCTCGATCGAGTAGAACGCGCAGCCGCGGTTGCCGTCCCCGAGCGCCGCGGCGGGCCCGGCGAACGCGCCGCACGTCCCGTAGAGGTTCGGGTTGACGTTGCAGCCCTTCTCCGTCGAGCCGGGGTAGATCCCGGAGTCCCCGTTGTTGTAGGCGACGACGTGGTCGTAGAGGCCGTTCGTCGACGCGAAGCTCAGGACGCCGTAGTCCTGCGCGTAGCGGGAGACGATCTTCGAGATGCGGAAGCCGTTGACCTCCACCAGGTCGATGTTGTTGAAGGCCGACTGCTCGACGGCGAAGTTGCGCAGGTAGATGCCCCAGGCGCGATCGACGCGCAGCACGTCGCTCTTCTTGCGGTCGCCCTTGATGAGGACGTCCTCCGGCTTCTTGCCCAGGCCCTCGATCTGCAGGTTGCACTTCTGCAGGCACTTGGGCAGCGACGGGTTGATCGGGTCGGCCTCAGGAGTGGGGTCACCGACCACCTCGATGAGGTTCTTGGCGTTCGGGCACTTGACCTGGTGGTTGCGGTCCGGGCGGACCGGCGGGTCGTTGGAGCGCGGGCCCACCGGGGGCGGCGCGCTGTTGAAGCCCTCGGTCAGGACGTAGTCGTTGCCGCAGGTCGAGCCGTCCTGGTAGCTGCCGAACGGGATCTTGCGGCTGGGGATCTCCTCGTAGACGCCCGGCATGAGCAGGACGCGGTCACCGGTCTTCGCCGCGTTGACCGCCGGCTGGATGTCGCGGAAGCGGCAGCGCTTGAGCGTCTTCAGGCGGCTCTTCAGGATGCGCCGCGTCTTCGGGCCCTTGCCCTTGTAGATGCGCTGCAGCAGCCTGCGCGACTCCGGCTTGCAGACGACGACGCTGGGGCCGCTCGAGCGGTACTTCGGGATCGCTCCGGGAGCGGGCGGCTTGAGGTCGATGGACGGGAACGAGGTGTTCCGCTCCGGGTGGGCCGTCGCCACACCGGCCGGGAGCAGCGCCCCTGCGAGCAGCAGCAAGGGCACCACGAGGAGTCTGCGCATGCGGCGAGCATACGCCGACGCGGCGGCGCTTCACACCGACTTTGTGTCCATCAGGACGGTCCCCCGAAATCAGCGCGGCAGCTCCTGGCGCGTTAGCGTCGACGGCCATGGACGCCCGCCGCCACGCGCAGTACGCCGGGACCCTCCCGGCCGACGACACGCACCCCTACCGCACCGGCCCGTGGCGGCCGCAGACCACCGAGTGGGACGCGACGGGGCTCACGGTGATCGGGGACCTGCCGGACGACCTGAACGGCGTGTACCTGCGCAACACCGAGAACCCGCTGCACGACGCGCTCGGGCGCTACCACCCCTTCGACGGGGACGGGATGCTGCACGCGCTGCACCTCCACGACGGGCGGGCCGACTACCGCAACCGGTTCGTCCGCACGAAGGGCCTCGAGGCGGAGCTCGCCGCCGGCCGCTCGCTGTGGCCGGGCATCACCGATGACCCGGCCAAGGCGCTGGCGCCGTCACCCGGCCCGAGCGCCCGCGCCGGCACCAAGGACGCGTCCAGCACCGACGTCACGGTCCACAACGGGCGCGCGCTGACGTCGTTCTACCTCTGCGGCGACCTCTACGCCGCCGATCCGCGCACGCTCGAGCCGCTCGGCACCGAGCCGTGGGTCCCGCCGGACTGGGGCGCCTGCTCGCACCCCAAGGTCGACGCGGTCACGGGCGAGCTGCTGTTCTTCAACTACTCCACCGAGTACCCGTACCTGCACTTCGGCGTCGTGAGCCCGGCGGGCGAGCTCGCGCACTACGCGCCCGTCCCGCTGCCCGGGCCGCGGATGCCGCACGACATGGCCTTCACCGAGCGCTTCGTCGTCCTCAACGACCTCCCGATGTTCTGGGACGAGCGCGCGCTGGCACGGGGGCAGTACGTCAACCGCTACCACCCCGACATGCCGTCCCGGTTCGCGATCGTCCCCCGCCGCGGGGGCGCCGACGACGTGCGCTGGTTCGAGGCGTCGGCCACCAACGTGCTCCACTGGATCAACGCGTTCGAGGACGGCGACGAGGTCGTGCTGGACGGGTTCCACCAGGGCTGCCCGGACCCGCGTCGCGCCGGCGACGACCGCTGGACGACCACCCGGCGCTACCTGGACGCGAACGAGCTGCAGACCCGCCCGCACCGCTGGCGCTTCAACCTGCGGACGGGCCGGACGACGGAGGAGTTCCTGGACGACAGCTACCTCGAGTTCGGCATGATCAACGCCGCTCGCGGCGGCCGGTCCTACGGCCACGTCTACACGATGACCGCCGAGCCCGGCTGGTTCCTCTTCAACGGCCTGACGAAGTTCGACGTGCGGACCGGTGCCAAGCAGGAGTGGCGCTTCCCGAAGGGCGTCTACGCCAGCGAGTCGCCGATGGCGCCGCGGGCGAGCGGCGGAGCGGACGCGGCGGAGGACGACGGGCACGTCCTGAGCTTCGTCACCGACATGAACGCCGGCACCTCCGAGTGCCACATCTTCGATGCGGCGGACGTCAGCGCCGGACCGGTGTGCCGCGTCCTGCTGCCGGAGCAGATCTCGAGCGGGACGCACACGGTGTGGGCGCCGGAGGAGTCGCTCACCTGACCCGGCCGGTCAGCCGTCGGCCGAACGTCGCCGGGGTGGCAGCGCGATCACGTTCGCGTGCTGCTCCTCGAGCGTCGGGTCGTCGGCCCCCGGGACGTGCGGCTCGTTGAGCTCGCGCCCGGTCGGGCCGCCCAGACGGCGGTGCACGCGGGCCGCGAACGCGCAGCCGAGGAGCATGGCGTGGGCCAGGATCGAGCAGGAGAACACGACCACGGCGAGCGTCGTGAAGACCGTCACGACGGTCAGGCGCTCCTGGCCGTCGACGTAGATGCCGATCAGCGGGGGCAGGAGCTGCAGCGCCGCGGCGGGCACGACGCCGCCGATGAGCGCCGCACGCCAGCGCAGGCGCTTGGGCCCGGACAGCCGCAGCAGCAGCGCCATGGCGAAGACCGTCAGGACTGCGGGCAGCCAGCCGC
This sequence comes from Paraconexibacter sp. AEG42_29, assembly GCF_040581415.1. Classification (NCBI taxonomy): domain Bacteria; kingdom Bacillati; phylum Actinomycetota; class Thermoleophilia; order Solirubrobacterales; family Paraconexibacteraceae; genus Paraconexibacter; species Paraconexibacter sp. AEG42_29. Next base: position 2,558,578 of record NZ_CP114014.1, read on the forward strand.
CGAGCGTGATCGCGTTCGGGGCCGGGATGCGGTCGAGCACCTGGGTCGCCGTCTGGGCGCCGACGACGAAAGCGAGCAGCAGGCCGGCGACGCCGCCGGCCAGGCCGACCTGGCGCAGCTTGCCGTGCAGCGGGTTCGGGCGCTCCCAGTCCAGCTGGTCGGCGAGGACCCGTTCGAGGACTGCGACCGCGCCGGAGCACGTCCACAGCATCGTCCCGAGCGAGAACGCGATCAGCATGGGCGAGTCGCGCTTGGCCTGCTTGACGAGGCTGATGATCTGGTCGCGCAGGGCGGGGGGCAGGACCTCCGCAGCGCGCTCGGTCGCGAGCTGCCCCTGGGTGTAGTCCCCGAAGAAGAGCGCGCCGAGCACCGTCAGGCCCAGTGCGAGCGGGACGAGGCTGATGATCAGGTAGTAGGTGAGCGCCGGTGCCTCGACGGCCAGGCCGGGGCGCCACCAGAAGGCATCCGCTCGCTCGACCGCGCGGGAGGCGGCCCGTTTGAGGGATCCCATTTCTTCATTGTGCAGGGTTTTTGACCCGTGCGCGATCAATCGGCGTCAGCGCTGTGCGAGTACGGCGGGGGTCGGACGCTGAGGGACGGCGGAGCGGTCGTCCAGCGCGCAGTGGATGGCCGGTGTCACCGGGCACGCGGTGGCGTCGGGGACGCCCTGCGTGCCGCTGGTGGAGCCACGTCACTGGTCATGCGCTGGATGGACCATCTCTTTCTCCCTCGGTGTCGATGGGGGAACTCTCTCGCGGCGGGGCGCGGGCGTCGTTCGCGGCCACGACACCCCGAATGTCACGGTCGCGACACTTCTCCTACGGTCAGGGCCATGCTCCGTCATCCCTGGCAGCGGGTCACGCTCGCGATGTTCGCCGTCGGCTGGGGCGCGAACCAGTTCGCGCCGATGCTCGTCGTCTACCGCGACGAGCTCGGCCTGTCCGCCCAGACGCGCTCGCTGCTGTTCGGGATCTACGCGGTCGGGCTGATCCCCGGGCTGCTCATCGGCGGCACCGCGTCCGATCGCTGGGGCCGCCGCGCGGTGACCGTCCCGTTCGTCCTGCTCTCCCCGCTGGCGACCCTCCTGCTGGTGCTGCTGCGGCACGACACCGTCGGCCTGGGCGCGGCCCGGCTGCTGGTCGGCGTCTGCTCGGGGGTGGTGTTCGGCGCCGCGAGCGCGTGGGTCGCCGAGCTCTCGACCGGCGAGGCGGAGGGGACGGGGGCACGCCGCGCCGCGGTGGCGCTGTCGGCCGGGTTCGGGACGGGGCCGCTCGTCGCGGGCCTGGTCGGCGAGTGGGCGCCCCACCCGCTCTGGGTCCCGTACCTGCCGCACATCGTGCTCGGCACGGTCGCCGCCGCGCTGCTGCTGTCGGCCCCTGAGCCGCCCGGGGTCCGCCGCGGCGCAGGCCCGCTCATCCGGATCCCCCTCGTCACCCGGACGCGACGTTTCCTGACCGCGGTCGCCCCGGTCGCGCCGTGGGTCTTCGGCTGTGCGGCGATCTCGGTCGCGTTCCTCCCGGGCGAGATCGGTGGTGGGACCTCCGGCGCGGTGGCCTTCGCCGGGATCACGACCGGGGTCACGCTCGGGACCGGCGTGCTGATCCAGCCGCTCGCGCGCCGGATGGACGACCGCCGCGCGCTCAGCGGCGGCGTCGCCGGTCTGCTGTTCGCCCTCGCCGGGACCGGGGTCGGCATCCTCGCGCTCACCCTGGACTCCCGGGCGGTGGTGCTGCTCGGCGCGCCCCTCCTGGGCGCGGGCTACGGCTTCTGCCTGGTGTCGGGGCTGCGGGAGACCGAGCGCCTGTCGGCCCCGGACGAGCGCGGTGCGACCGTCTCGATCTTCTACGCGCTGACCTACCTCGGGTTCGCCGTGCCCTACCTGCTGGGGCTCCTGTCGAGCCTCGGGACGGGGGAGCGGGGGGCGCTCGTCGTGACGGCGGGGGTGGCGGTGGCCTGCCTGCTGGTGGTGTCGGCGGCCCTACGCCGCCCGTCGCCGGCACCCGCCGCCGGCCCCTGACGGCGTCGATGTGCCACCAGGTGCCATACCGGTACCTGGTGGCTCATCGAGCGCGCTCGGGGTGGTCGCCGAGAACGGCGATCCGGTGGCTAACCTGGCACGTGTGAGCGATGTCAGTGCAGCAACCACCCCGACCGCCGCCGCCGCCGATCGGCGCACCCGGCCCGCGATCGTGGTCGTCGACGACGAGCCTGCGGTCCTCGCCGCCGTCGCCCGCGATCTGCGCCGCGGCTTCGGCGAGCGCTACCGGATCCTGCGCGCGTCCTCGGGCCCGGAGGCGCTCGACATCCTCAAGGAGCTGCGCACCCGCGGCGACCAAGCCGCTCTCCTGGTGGCCGACCAGCGCATGCCCGGCATGCCCGGCACCTCGTACCTGATCGAGGCGCGGAAGATCTTCCCGGACGCCAAGCGCGTCCTCTTGACGGCCTACGCCGACACGGAGGCCGCCATCGCAGCCATCAACGAGGTCGCCCTCGACTACTACCTCCTGAAGCCGTGGGATCCGCCGGAGGAGCAGCTGTACCCGGTCGTCGAAGACCTCCTGACCACCTGGGAGTCCGGCGCCGCGATGGAGGCCGGCGGCCTGCGGATCGTCGGGCACCGCTTCTCGAAGGAGTCCCACGACCTGCGCGACTTCCTGGCTCGCAACCGCGTGCCCGCCCGCTGGCTGGACGTCGAGCGGGACGGCGAGGCCCGCGAGCTGCTGACCGTCGCGGGCGTCACGGCCGACCGGCTGCCCGTGGCGCTGCTGGAGGACGGCGCGGTGCTGGAGCGGCCGACCGTCCTCGAGCTCGCGGAGCGCCTGGGTGTTGCGCTGGACGCGACCCAGGCCCACTACGACCTCGTCATCGTCGGCGGCGGCCCGGCCGGGCTCGCCGCCGCGGTCTACGGCGCGTCCGAGGGCCTGCGGACGATCATGGTCGAGCGTGAGGCGCCCGGCGGGCAGGCGGGACAGTCGAGCCGGATCGAGAACTACCTCGGCTTCCCGGCGGGGCTCTCGGGGTCCGACCTCGCGCGCCGCGGCACCGATCAGGCCCGGCGCCTGGGCGCGGAGCTGCTGTCGATCCGCGACGCCGTCGGCCTCCGGGTGGAGGGTGCCGGCCGGATCGTGGAGCTCAGCGGCGGGACGACGCTCAGCGCGAGCTGCGTCCTGGTCGCCTCCGGCGTCTCCTACAACCAGATGGCCGCGCCCGGGTTCGACGAGCTGACCGGCGCCGGCATCTACTACGGCGCGGCGATGACCGAGGCGCGCGCCTGCGAGCAGCAGCACGTGGTCGTGATCGGCGGGGCGAACTCGGCCGGGCAGGCCGCGGTCCACTTCAGCGCGTTCGCCGCCAAGGTCACGATGCTGGTTCGCAGCCCGCTGCAGAAGTCGATGTCCCACTACCTCATCGAGCAGCTCGCGGCGCTCCCGAACGTCGAGGTGCTGACCGGCGCGCAGGCCGTGGCCGCCGAGGGCGAGGACGGGCGCCTGGCCCGCCTGCAGGTGCAGGACGCCGACGGGGAGGTCGCGCCGCTGGACGTCGATGCGTGCTTCGTCTTCATCGGCGCGGCCCCGCGCACCGAGTGGCTGGCCGGCGTGGTCGCCCGGGACGAGCGGGGGTTCATCCTCGCCGGGCCCGACGCGCGCGACAACGGCTGGCCGCTGGCCCGCGACCCGTACCTGCTCGAGTCGACGGTCCCCGGCGTGTTCGTCGCCGGCGACGTGCGGGCGCGCTCGATCAAGCGCGTCGCCAGCGCGGTCGGCGAGGGCTCTATGGCCGTCTCGCTCATGCACGAGTACCTGGCGGGCGCCTGATGGGTGCGGTCACGCCGGCGCCGTTGACCCTCGAGGAGCTGCGGCTTGTCGACCTCTTCGACGACATCGACGACGGGCTGCTGGGGGAGTGGCTGCAGATCGCGCAGCTCGAGTGCCGCGACGCGGGCGAGCTGATCGTCGAGCAGGGCGCCGCGCTTGCCGGCGTCCACCTGCTCCTGGAGGGGACGGCGCAGACGATCAAGGTCCTCGGCGAGCGCACGGAGCCGGTCGGCGACCAGCATGCCCCGACGTGGATGGGCGCGATCGGCACGCTCACGCGGACGCCGTTGTCGGTGCGGATGGTGGCCCGGACCGAGTGCCGCCTGGCGCTGCTGCCGGCGGACGACTTCCTGCGGCTCGCGCTCGCGCAGCCGCCGGTGCACGCGCGGGTCATGCACCAGGTCGCGCCGGTCATGCAGCGGGTCGCCTCGATCGAGGCGGGCCGCGACCGGCTGGAGTCCCTCGGGACGATGGCTGCCGGCCTCGCGCACGAGCTGAACAACCCGGCCGCCGCCGCCAAGCGTGCGGCGGCGCAGATGGCGGACGCCCTGGACATCCTCTCGGCGAGCCTCGGGAGCTTCGTCGACGCCGGCGTCGAGCGGGCCGACGCGCAGCAGCTCGTCGACCTGCAGCAGGAGGCGCTCGCGCGCAAGTGCAGCCTGACCGCCCTCGGGGCGCTGGACGCAGCCGACGCCGAGGACGCGCTCGCCGACCGGCTCGACGAGCTCGGCGTGTCGGGCGGCTGGGAGCTCGCCGAGCCGCTGGCCGCCGCCGGTCTGGACGAGGACTGGCTGCAGCGCCTCGCCGATCACTCCGGCCCCGGTCTGGACGGCGCGCTGCGCTGGGTGGCCGCGTCGCTCACCGCCCGCGGGCTCGCGCTCGAGCTGCAGGAGTCGACCGCGCGGATGTCGTCGCTCGTCGGCGCCGTCAAGCAGTACACGTACATGGACCGCGGCAGCCTCGTCGAGGCCGACCTGCACGAGGGCCTGGAGACGACGCTGATCGTCCTCGGCCACAAGCTGAAGCAGACCCAGATCCAGGTCGTCCGGGACTACGACCGCAGCCTGCCGCCGCTGATGATGCGCGGCTCCGAGCTGAACCAGGTCTGGACGAACCTGCTGGACAACGCGATCGACGCGCTCGGGGACACCGGCACCATCACGATCACGACGGGGTGGGACGGCCCGTGCGTGGTGGCGCAGGTCAGCGACGACGGCGACGGCATCCCTGCCGATGTCCTGCCGCGGATCTTCGACTCGTTCTTCACGACCAAGGACGTCGGGAGCGGGACGGGGCTGGGGCTGGCGACCGCGCGGCAGATCGTCGTCGACCGGCACGCGGGGTCGCTGACGGTGGACAGCGAGCCGGGGGCGACGACGTTCCGCGTCCGTCTGCCGGTCAGCGGCCCGGCCTGATCCGGCCGTGAGCCGCGCCACAGCGGTCTGACGTCCAGTTCTGGTCGTGGGAACGACCAGAACTGGTCGTCAGACGGTCAGACGGTGGGCGGCGTGGCGCGGGCCGGGACCCGCTCTGCCCGGCGGACCCAGAGGCGGGTGGCGAGGGCGACGACGCCGAAGACGACCCCCACCATCGCCCAGCCCGCGACGATGTCCAGGACGTAGTGCTCGCCGCCGTACACGAGCACCGTCCCCATCCCGAGCGTGTAGAGGCCCAGCGGCACGCGCGCACGCCAGCCGGAGGACCAGAAGAACGCGAACAGCAGCGCCGGGTAGGCCGCGTGCAGCGACGGCATCGCCGCGACGACGTTGACCAGCGACGCGTTCTCGTAGACCGACTTCACGGTCCCGACGCCGAGCTCGCCCCAGACCGCCGGGACGATCCGGTGCACGGGGGCGATCGCCCCGTCCTGCGCCGCCAGCCACGGCGGCTCGGCCGGGTAGAGCCAGTAGGTCAGGAACGCGCCGAGCGTCAGCAGGACCGTCACCGCGACGAAGCGGCGGAAGCGGTCGTGCGCCACCCGCCACAGCACGGCTGCCACGGTCCAGACCGCGAAGAAGTGGGTCATGTAGACGACCCAGACGGCGTAGTCGTACCAGTGCAGGCCGGCGGGGGTCCACAGCTGATCCTGGAGCCAGACGGTCGGGGTGTCGTGCCCGAAGAAGAAGCGGTCGAACGCGATCTGGTCGCCCTGGTGCGCGCGTTCCGGGCTGACGGCGACGGCACCGCGCAGCACGTCGTAGAGGACCAGCAGGCCGAAGAACGGCGCCCACTCCAGGAGCATCCAGCCCCAGGTGCGCCAGCGCCCGACGCTGAACGCGAGCATCCCGAGCGCGAGCCAGAAGAACAGCTGGTCGCGGGCGATCGGCAGACCCCAATTGGCGATCGTCAACGCCAGCGCGACGAGGTAGGCGGCCGGCGTGCCGATCACGGCCGCGCGGCGCACGGTCAGCCGGCGTGACGGTCCCGCGTCGTCGTGGGCGTGCTGCGCGGGGAGCAGCTCCTCAGAGCGGACGTCGGTGCCGGTCGCTGCCACGGGCTCCGACTCTAGAGGGCGTTCACGCGAAGTTCACGCCCACGAGCGGCTACTTCCTGACGTGGACCTGCAGCTTCGCCTTGCTCACGCCGAGCGTGACGAGGAAGTTCGCCTCGAGGTACCCGTGGCCGATGAACGCCTTCCTGAGCCGGGCTTTCGACGCCGCGGTCGTGCCGAGGAAGACCTGCACCGTCTCACCGGCGCGGACACCGCGGGCCACTGCGACCACGGGGATCGTGGCGCCCTTCGCGGTCCGCACGCTGCCGCGCAGGCGAAGCGTCCCGGTCTTCCCGACGACCGCGGTGATGTTCACGCCGCCGGTCTTGAGGATCCGCTGCATGTCCTTGGCCTTGAGCGAGATGCCGCCGCTGCCACCGCCACCGGACGAGGATCCGCCGCTCGAGGTCCCGCCGCCGCTCGTCGTCCCGCCGCCGGACGAGGTCCCGCCGCCCGACGAGGTGCCCGTCGAGCCGGGGCGTGCGAGCACCCCGAGCGTCGCCGTGACCTGGTTGTTCCCGCCGCTGGGCTCGAGGATGTCGTTGCCGAAGATCTCGGCCTTGGCGAGGTAGGTCCCGACCTTCGTGGCCTCGACCTTCACCTTGACCACCGTGGTCTGGAACGGCTGGAAGTCGCCGAGCTGGCACTCGACGAAGGTCCCGCTGACGTTGCAGCTGCCGGCGCCGTAGACCTCGGTCCCGAGGATCTTCAGCTCCACCGGGATCGTCGTCTGCATCTTGACGGCGAGCGCGGAGTCCGGGCCTTCGTCCTTGATCGTGAACTTGTACGCGCTCTGCTCGCCGACCCGGATCGGCTGCGGCTCGGCGTGGCCGCCGACGGACAGGTCGGCACGGCAGGCCTCGGTCTCGCTGCAGCGGCCCGCCTGAGCCGGAGCGGCAGCGACGGTGCAGGCCGCGAGCAGCAGCCCGAAGAGCAGGAAGATGCGCGATCGCATCCCGAGAAGGTATCGCGAAGGAACTACCGTGCACGCCATGCTGCGACGTGACGATGTCAGCGCCGAGACCTGGGCGATCGTGGGTGGACGCCCGCTGGACGTGCCCGGGGCGACGCTCAACACCCCGCTCATCGCGGCATCGAACTTCGTCCTCGGTGGGGAGCGGATCTACAGCCGCAACGAGGCGACCGAGGCGTGGGAGTCGCTGGAGGCCCTGATCGGTGGCATGGAGCACGGGCACGGCGTCGCGTTCGCCTCGGGGATGGCGGCCTGCGCCGCGGTGCTCTCCCAGCTGCCGACCGGCGCGCACCTCGTCCTGGGCGACGACTGCTACCAGGGGGTCGCCGGGCTGGCCGACGCCGGCGCGCGCGACCACGGCTGGCGCGTCGACCGGCTGCCGGCGAGCGATCCGGCGTGGCTCGGCAAGGCGGCGGAGGCCGACCTGCTGTGGGTCGAGTCGCCGTCAAACCCGCTCCTGGACGTGGCCGACGTCGCCGCGATCTGCGCGGCGCCGCGACGGCCCGGGACACGGGTCGTGGTCGACAACACGTTCGCCACGCCGCTCGGCCAGCAGCCGCTGACCCTCGGCGCCGACATCGTCGTGCACTCCGCCACGAAGTTCATCGGCGGTCACTCGGACCTGCTCCTCGGGCTCGCGGTCGCCGCCGACCCGGCGCAGGCGACGCTGCTGCGGACCGCGCGCCAGCTGAACGGTGCGACGCCGGGCACGCTGGAGTGCTTCCTCGCCCTGCGCGGAGCGCGGACGCTGCCGCTGCGCCTCCGGCAGGCCGAGGCCTCGGCACGGGTGCTGGTGGAGCGACTCGGCGGCCATCCCGCGGTGGGGCGGGTGCGCTACCCGGGCTTCGGCGCGATCGTCAGCTTCGAGCTGGCGGACGCGCCGGCCGCCGACGTGGCGTGCCGGGCGACGCGGATCGTCCGTCACGCGACGAGCCTGGGCGGGGTCGAGACGACGATGGAGCGCCGCGGCGTCCACGTCGGCCAGGAGCACATCCCGGCCGGCCTGATCCGGATGAGCGTCGGCTGCGAGGACGCCGAGGACCTGTGGGCGGACCTCGGCGCCGCGCTCGATCAGCTGCAGTGACCGAACGGCGTGACGAACACGCCGTGGCGCTTGTCGGGCAGCTTGATCGACGCGCCGAACTTCACGCACTGCCGCGGCGCCTTCACGTACACGGGCCCGGCGTAGTACTGGTAGTCGCCGAAGTCGACGACGAACGGCGAGCGCGCGCCCGACTTCTTCAGGGAGACGGCCGTGTAAGAGGGCTTGCCGACCGCCTTGCTCTTCAACACCACGGCGCAGTTCTTCTTCGTCGCGCCGCTGTACAGCAGGTAGCCCGTGCCGAGCGCCGTGCCGCCCGCGGTCCGCACCACGCGCTGGTCGATCACGCCGTAGCCCGCGCCGCAGACCTGCCCCGGCGAGTAGGGGTTCTTCGCAGCCGAGGCCGGGCCTGCGGCGAGGCCGAGGGTCGCGGCGGCGACGGTGAGGGCGAGGACAGGTGTGCGACGGGTGCAGGGCATGCAGGAGCTCCTTGGTCCGGGGGTGGCGCCTCGAGCCGTACCCGGACCGCGTGGCGGTCCGCCCGGTTCTCACGGTCCTCTCACGATCGCCGGTCGGCCTCCCGGGTCGGCGGCGGACCGGTCCGTGCGGCCGGATAGGTTCCGAGCGTGTCGACCGACGACCCCCGTTCCGCAGGAGCTGGCCGACGAGCAGGCGGCTCGTGAGCAGGTCGAGCGCGAGCGCGTGCGGGCCGCGTCCACCGGTGCCGAGGAGCAGGCCGCGCTGCGGCGCGCCGACAAGGCCGCCTACCTGCAGGACAAGCTTGCGGAGCAGGTGGAGGCGGACGCCGAGCCGGGCGATCACGGCCGCGAGGGGTGAACGCCGTGTTGCCGCGTGGCGAAAAGCCGCTCCGACGGGGCGCGGGGCGGATAGATTGGCCCTGCGCCGGCTCCGCCGGCGTGCCGCACCTCGAAACGACCCCAGGAGGAAGTTCCCCAACATGCCCGTGAGCTTGAGCAAGGGCGGCAACGTGTCGCTCACCAAGGAGGCGCCCGGCCTCACCAACATCCTTGTCGGCCTCGGCTGGGACACCCGGACGACCGACGGCGCGGCCTTCGACCTCGACGCCAGCGCGATCGTCGTCGGCCCCGGGGAGAAGGTCCTCTCCGACAAGCACTTCATCTTCTTCAACAACCTGAAGTCGCCCGAGGGTGCCGTCGAGCACGTCGGCGACAACACCACGGGCGAGGGCGATGGCGACGACGAGGCCATCAAGATCAACCTGACGACGCTCCCGGCCGAGGTCGAGAAGATCGTCTTCCCGGTGTCCGTCTATGAGGCCACCGAGCGCGCGCAGTCGTTCGGCCAGGTCCGCAACGCGTTCATCCGGATCGTGAACGACAGCAACCAGAGCGAGATCGCCCGCTACGACCTGTCCGAGGACGCGTCGACCGAGACCGCGATGGTCTTCGGCGAGGTCTACAAGTCCGGCTCCGAGTGGAAGTTCCGCGCGGTCGGCCAGGGCTACAACGACGGTCTCGCCGGGATCGCGCGCGACTTCGGCGTCAGCGTCTAGCCAATACGCGCTGGACGACGAGCAGTGACGAGGGCGCCCGGCGGGCGCCCTCGTTCGTTCGGCGGACGGCGCCGCCGCGCCATAACATCGGGTCCCGTGACGGTGTTCGGCAGGACGGCGGAGCAGGCACGGCTGCAGCAGCTCGGGCACGGCCTGCGCGCGGGCCGCAGCTTCGCGGTCCTCCTGGAAGGACCGGCCGGCATCGGCAAGACGACGCTGCTGGACGACGCCGCAGCCGACCTCGGGGTCGCGGTCGCCCGTACGGTCGGCCACGAGGCCGAGACGCACATCCCGTACGCCGCGCTGCTCGATCTGACCGGGCCCCTGCTGCACCTCCGCGACCGCCTGGAGCGGCCCCAGGTCGACGCGCTCGCATCGGCGTTCGCACTGGACGCCGCCGGCGCCCCGGCGGACCCGTTCGCGGTACCCGCAGCGCTGCTCGCGCTGCTCGGCGCCGCCGCCGAGGACGGGCCGCTGCTGGTGATCGTCGACGACGCGCACTGGCTCGACGACGCCTCGCGCGACGCCGTGCTGTTCGTCGCCTCACGGCTGGAGGCCGAGGGCGTCGGCATCCTCATCGCGGCCCGCGACGGCGAGGGGCGGCCCTACGACCAGCCGGAGCTGGAGCGGGTCGCGCTCGGCGGGCTGGACGACCGCGCGGCCCGCGACCTGCTGGCGGACGGCCGGCCGCTCGCCCCCGACCTGGTCGAGGCGCTCATCGCGGCCGGGGAGGGCAACCCGCTCGCGCTCCGGGAGCTCGCGCGCGCAGTCGCGCGAGACGAACGCGAGGGGCGCGGTGCGTTCGTCGTTCCTCCGCGCACCCGCGCTGCCGCCCAGGCGCTGTTCGCGCGGCGGCTCGACAGCCTCGCACCGAGTCCTCGGCGTGCTCTCTGCCTGCTGGCGGCCGCGGGCGGCGACGGGCCGGACACGGTGTCCGCCGGCCTGGCCGCGCTCGGGCTTCCGCCGGACGCCCTGTCCACCGCCGAGGCGGCAGGCCTGATCGACCGGGACGGGTTCCGACACCCCCTGCTCGCTTCGGCGGCGTACCACGGCGAGGCGGACACCGAGCGCCGTGCCGTCCATCGGGCGCTGGCCGGCGTCACCGCCCATCCGGGTCGCCGGGCGTGGCACCTGTCCGCGGCCGCCGCAGGCCCGGACGAGGCGGCGGCGACCGCGCTCGAGGGGGTCGCCGCGGCGGCCGGGACCCGCGGCGCCCACCGCGATGCCGCCCGGGCCGCGGCCCGGGCGGCCGAGCTGTCACCGGGCGCCGGCGATCGCGGGCGCCGGCGGCTGCAGGCCGCGCGCCAGTACGTGATGGCCGGGGAGACCGGGTCCGCCGTCGCGCTCGCGGCGACGATCGTCGTCGACGACCCGGGCCTCGAGCCGCAGACCTCGCTGCTCCGCGCCGAGGTCGCCGTGCGCGACGGCCGGCCCGACGAGGCGGTGACCCTGCTCGAGACCCGTGCCCGGGTTGCGGCGGAGGCCGGGGACCGCGCCGGAGCCGCGCAGGCGCTGCTGCAGCAGTCGCTCGCACACATGTTCACGGGCGACATGCGGGCGCTGGTCGCCACCGGCGAGCGGGCCGGGGCGCAGGCGCGAGGGCACGTCCCCGAGCTTGCGGCGCTCGCCGACCTCATTCGCGGGGAAGGCCTGGCGGCGCTCGGCGCCGACGCGGAGGCCGCGCCGCTGCTCGCCGGCCTCCCGGCCCTCACCGCCGACGACGAGCCGGCGCTCGAGCTCGCCGAGGTGATCGCGATGGGCGCCCTCTGCTCGGCGTGGCTCGAGCGCTTCGACGTCGCTCAGGTAGCGCTCGACACGCTGATCGCGCACGCGCGTCGCCGCGGTGCCGCCGGCCGGCTCGCCTACCCGCTCGCGGTGCGCTCGCACCTGGGCTGGCGGCGCGGGCGCTGGCGCGCCGCGGCGGCCGACGCCGAAGAGGCGGTGCGGCTCGCCCGCGCGACCGGGCAGCTCGGCGTCCTGGCGGCCGCGCTGCCCGCCGGGGCCCGGGTCGACGCGAGCGCGGGCCGCTTCGAGAGCGCCCGCGAGCAGGCCGGCACCGCGCTGGCCCAGGCCGACGCGGCGGGGGCAGAGGCAGTCGCGCTGTGGGCCCTGGCGGCGCTCGGCTACTGCGAGCTGGCCGCGGGCCGCCCGGACTCCGCGGTCGCCCCGCTGGAGCGCGCTGCCGCGATCGCCGCCGGCGGCCTCGGGCAGCCGGCGCTGACGATGTTCGCTGCGGACCACGTCGAGGCGCTGGTGCGCGTCCGGCGCGAGGACGACGCGCGGGCTGCCCTGCGCGGGCTGGAGGCGACCGCCGCGCGCGGCACCGGGACGTGGGCGCACGCCGCGGGCGGCCGCTGCGCCGTCCTGCTCGCGGAGGACGACGAGATCGACGAGCGGGCGACCGCCGCGCGCGCGTGGCACGCCCGCGCGCCGTTGCCGTTCGAGGCGGCCCGCACCGAGCTGGCGATCGGCGAGCGGCTGCGGCGAGCGGCCCGGAGGGGGGACGCCCGTCCCGCGCTGGAGACCGCCCTGACGACCTTCACCCGCCTCGGCGCGGGCCCCTGGGCGCAGCGGGCGCGGCAGGAGCTGGACGCCGCCGGGGCGCCGCCGCCCGGCCGCGGCCGCCCGGCTGCCCCGGCCGACGCGGAGGCCGGCGAGCTCACGGCTCGTGAGCTGCAGATCGCCCTCCTGGTGAGCGAGGGGCACACCAACCGCCAGGTCGCCGCGTCGCTGTTCCTGAGCCCGAAGACCGTCGAGCACCACCTCGGCGCGATCTACCGCAAGCTGGGGCTCCGGTCGCGCACCCAGCTGGCGACGTTCATGGCCGAAGCGCCCTGAGCACGCGCCGGCCGCGGGGGAACCGACGGTCGGCTGCGGTTCGGCACCCGGTCCGCCGAGCGCCGCTGACCCGGGGGAGTCCCTCGACGTGCTTGCGCGGCCGGACCCAGGCGCGGAAGATTCGCTCGGTGCCGCAGCCCGCTCTCATCGGTCGCGAGTTCGAGCTCGGCGTCCTCGCCGAGCGCCTCGAAGCCGTCCGGCGCGCCCGCGGGTCGACGCTGATCCTGCGGGGCGACCCGGGGCTGGGGAAGACCGCGCTCGCCGACGCCACTGCGGCTGCCGCCTCGGCCGACTGCATGGTGCTGCGCGTCGCCGGGATCGAAGCCGACGTCGCCCTGCCGTTCGCGGGCCTGCGCCGCCTGCTCGCTCCGGCGATGGACCTCGTCGCGTCGCTCCCGGACGCGCAGCAACGTGCCTTGGGCACCGCGCTGGAGACCGAGCCGCCGACCGCGCACGACCGCTTCGCCGTTCCGGCGGCGCTGCTCGGGCTTCTGCGCGAGGCAGCGGCAACGGCCCCTGTCGCGGTCATCGTCGACGACCTGCAGTGGATCGACGATGCGTCGCGCGAGGCCATCCTCTTCGCCGCCCGCCGGGTCGCCGGGCTCCGTGTCGCGTTCCTGTGCACCACCCGGGCGGCGCGCGGGGACGCCGAGACCGCGCGCCTGGAGCAGCACACGCTCGCGCCGCTGCGGGACGCAAGCGCCAGGGAGCTGCTGCAGCGGACCGCGCCGTGGCTGCGCGCGGCGGTCGCCGGTGAGCTGCTGGGGCATGCCGCCGGCAACCCGCTCGCGCTGCTCGAGCTCCCGCAGGCGCTGACCCGCGACCAGCGTGAGGGCCGCGCGCCCCTCGACATCACGGTCCGCCAGGGAGCGCACCTGGGCGGCGCGTTCACCCGGCAGCTCAGCGCGCTGCCCGGCGACACGGTCCGGGCACTCGCCGTCGCGGCCGCGCTCGACCGCGGGCCACTGGCCTGGCTGCTCGCGGCCATGGCCGAGCTCGACCTGCCCGAGGCCGCCCTGGCCCCCGCCGAGCGCGCCGGGGTGCTCGTCCACACGGGTGACGACGTCGGGCTGCGCCATGCGCTGCTGCGGACCGCCGCCTACCACCTCGCGGACGAGACCCAGCGCGCGGCCGCGCATCGCGCCCTGGCCGCGACGACCGACGACCCGCGGCGCCGCGCGTGGCACCTGGCCGCAGCGGCCACGCGCGCCGACGACGCAGCCGCCGGGGCGCTCGACGAGGCCGCGCGCCGGTCCCGCGCCGTCGGTGGGCATGCGGAGGCCGCCGCGGCCTCCCTGCGCGCGGCGCAGCTGTCGGCCGATCCGGCCGACCGGGCCGGCCGCGAGCTGGACGCCGCCCGCGACTTCGCCGTCGTCGGACGGGTCGAGCAGGCGCTGGCGCTGCTCGACGCCGCCGAGGGACGCATCGGGCCGGGACGCCGCGGCGAGCTCACCTTCGTCGCGGGCAGCGTGCGTGCACGCTGCGGCGACCCCTTGGGCGCGCTGCGCATGCTGACCGCCGAGGCCGAGCGGCAGCTCGCCGCCGGGGACGGGACGACCGCGACCACCCTGATGCTGGAGGCCGTCGTCGCCCAGACCATGAACGGCGACGAGGAGCTGCAGCGCCGGACGATCGCCGTCCTGAGCCGGGTCGCCGCCGGCGCCCAGGGCCCGGTTCGCACGCTCGCCGACCTGACGGTGGCCCAGGACCGGCTGGTCGACGGCGACGAGCGCGGCGGCCGGGTCGCGCTTGACGCGGCCCGCGGTCGCCTGCGGGACGCCGACCCGCTCCGCGTCACCGAGCCGCTCGCGCTGACCGTCCAGTGCTTGATCTGGGCCGACGACCATGCCGCCGCCGAGGACGAGCTGACACCGCTGCTGAACGCGATCGACCGGGCGAGCGCCCTCGGTCGCCGGCCCTATCCGCTCAGCCTCAGGGCGACGCTGCAGCTGCGCCGCGGCGACACCGCGGCCGCCCGTCAGGACGCCGAGCAGGCGGTCGCCCTGGCGCGCGACACCGGACAGGAGACGATGCTCTCCTACGTCCTGACGGTGCTCGCGCGCGCCGCCGCGCTGCAGGGCGACGTCGACACGGGGCGGGCGGCGGCCGCGGAGGCGCTCGACATCGCGACGCGCCGCGGCGCCGGTGGACTTGCCGCTCACGGACACGCGGCCCTCGGCTTCGCGGAGCTCGCGGCGGGCCGGCCGGCCTGGGCGGTGTCAGCGCTGGAGCGCAGCGCAGTGCTCGCCGCGCGCGCGGGGTTCCGTCATCCGGCGGTCACCGCGTCCGCCGCCGACCTCGTCGAGGCGTTGCTCCTCGAAGGTCGCCGCGACGAGGCGGCCGGCCGGGCCTGCGGTCTCGCGCAGGCCGCGGCGTCGTCCGGAAACCGCTGGGCGGCAGCGGCGAGCGCACGCTGTGAGGTCCTCCTGAACGGCGACGACGCGAGGGTCGACGCGCTGACCGCGGTCGCGAACGAGCGCGCCGCCGTGCTCGAGCAGCCGTTCGAGCAGGGCCGGACCGCGCTTGCCGTCGGCTTCCGGCTGCGGACCGCAGGCCGGCGGGCCGACGCCCGCGCGCCGCTCCAGCAGGCCCTCGACGCGTTCGTCCGGATCGGCGCGGTGCCGTGGGCGCGCCGGACCCGGCAGCTGCAGCGTGCCGTCGGCGAGCGGCCTGCCCCGTCGTCGCTCTCGACGCTGGACCCGGAGGCGCAGCGGATCGTGCTGCTCGTCACCCGCGGCCTCACCAACCCGGAGGTCGGCGCGGCGCTGCACGTGAGCCGCAAGACGGTCGAGCGGCGCCTGACCGCGATCTACGCGCAGCTCGGCGTCCGCTCCCGCACCGAGCTCGCCGCGATCGGACGCCGGGATGCCGCGGGTGACGCCGAGCGTCACTGACCGCGCCCGCGCGTGGTGGGTCGGTGCGCGGACCTTCAGCGGTGCCCGGCGAGCGTCGCCGCGGACTCGTCTTCCCCTGCGGCGCCGGTGGCCCGGTCCGCCGACCGGGGGACGTGCACGTAGCAGGCCGGGTCGAAGCGGCGGGTGCGGCGGCCGTACTCGACGTGCGATCCGGTCCAGACCTGCGTGACCTTGCCGGACGCCGTGGCGTACCAGCCGGGGCACCCGGTGGTGAAGACGGTACGGCCCAGGCGCTGCTGCAGCTCCGCGTTGAAGGCGTCGTGGACGTCGCTGCGGACGTCGATCGCGCCGCCGACCCGGGCCAGGTGCTCGATGGCCTGACGCATGTACGACGCCTGCTGCTCGAGGAGATAGACGATCGTGTTGGTCAGCGAGTTCGTGTTCGGCCCGTAGCTCATCAGCAGGTTCGGGAAGCCCGGGGTCGAGAGGCCGAGGTAGGCCTCGGGGCCGTCCGCCCACGCCTCGCGGATCGTCTGCCCGCCCACGCCCCGGATCTCGATCGGGGCCAGGTACTCGGTGGCCGTGAACCCGGTGCACCAGACGATCACGTCGGCGTCGACGCGCGTGCCGTCGTCGCAGGTCAGCCCGCCGGCGTCCATCGCGGACAGGCCGGCGCCGACGACGTCCACGTCCGGTCGCGCGAGCGCCGGGTACCACTCGCGGGAGAGCAGCAGCCGGTTGCAGCCCATCTCGTAGCCGGGGGTGGCGGCCGCGACCTTGCGCGGGTCCTTCAGCGTCCGCCGGATGGTGCGGCGCAGCTTCGCCTCCCAGACGCGGCGCAGCGGTCGCAGGCTGCGCTTGACCACCGGGTAGCGCGACTCGAACCAGAGCCACATCGCGTTGTGGTAGGCGCGCTGCGCCGCCGGGGAGCGCATCAGCCGCTGCTCGAGACGGCCCGGTGTCCAGTCCCACTTGTTCACGACCCACGACGGGGTCCGCTGGACGACGGTGACGTGCGCTGCGGCGTCGACGATCGCGGGGACGACCTGGATCGCGGAGGCCCCGCCGCCGACGACCGCCACGCGCTTGCCGGTGAGGTCGACGCTGTGATCCCACTCGGCCGAGTGGAACTGGGCGCCGCGGAACGCCGCCCGCCCGGGGACGTCGGGCGTCTTCGGCCGCGACAGCTGACCCGTGGCCCCGATCAGCACGTCGTAGTTGGCGGTCACGCCGTCGTCGGTGCTGACAGCCCAGGTCGCCGTCGCCTCGTCGAAGACCGCGGCGGTGACGGTCGTCCCGAACCGGATGTGGGGGACGATCCTGAACTCGACGGCGACCTGCTCCAGGTAGGCGCGGATCTCGTCCTGCGTCCCGAACCGGCGTGACCAGTCGGGCTTCAAGGCGAAGGAGAACTGGTAGATGACGGACGGGACGTCGCACGCGGCCCCGGGGTAGCTGTTGGCCTGCCACACGCCGCCGACGCGCGAGGAGCGCTCCAGGACGGTGAAGCTGCCGATGCCGTGGCGCTTCAGTTCGATCGCGGCGGCCAGGCCGCCGAAGCCGGCGCCGATGATCGCGACGGTCGGGGTCGTGGTTGCAGTGGTCATGGGGACGATGCTCGCCGGTGCCGCACACCACGAGAAGGGTCGATGTGTCGCCGATCACCGCTGAAATAGTGCAAACTGCACCACCATGGACGACCTCGAGGCGCTGCTGGCGGCCGACCTGGACACGGCGCTCCCCGCCTATTCGGGTGCCGTGATGGCCCGCATCCAGGCCGAGCTGCCCGACCTCGTCGCCGATCCCGACGTCGAGGCCGCGGCGCGCGCCGGCACCGAGTCGCTGCTGCGAGAGTTCGCGACCGTGCTGCGCCTCGGCCTGACCGGCGGCTTCGTCACCCCGCCGCAGTCGCTGGCCTACGGTCGTCGGGTCGCCCGCGCCGGCCTGCCCCTGGCCCAGATGCTGCGGTCCTACCGCCTCGGGCAGGCGACGATGTTCGCGCGCGCCGCCGAGCTCGCCGACCGCCACGGCGTCGCCGACCCCGGCACGGCGATCGTGCGGATCGGTGCGCTGTCGTTCAGCTTCGCCGACTCGGCCATGACCGACGTCACCGCCGAGTACGAGCGCGAGCGCGACGCGCACCTGCGGTCCGCCTTCGCCCGCCGGGACGCCACGATCGCCGCGCTGCTGGCCGGCACGGTGACCGACGTCGCCGCGGCCGAGGCCACGCTCGGCCACCGCCTGCAGACCGCGCACCGGGCCGTCGTCGCGTGGCGGCCGGCGGACGCGGACGGGGAGGACCTGCGCGAGGTGCTCCGTGACGCGCTGGGCCAGGCCGGGGTCCCGCGTCCGCTGCTGTTCGGGGACGGCCCGGCCGTGACCGCGTGGCTGCACCCCGGCCGGCCTGTGGACTGGGAGGGCCTCACCCGCACGGTGGCGGTGGCCGGCGCCCAGCTGGCGGCGGGCGAAGAGGCGGACGGCGTCGCCGGCTTCGTCCGCTCGCGCCAGCAGGCCGAGCTGGCCCGGTCGGTCGCCGGGCGCGGGGCGGTCCGGCGGCCGCTGACGCACTACGCGGACGTCGCGCTCGCGGCGCGGCTGACCCGCGACCCCGCCGCGGCGCGGGCGTTCGCGGTCGACGAGCTCGGGGGCCTGTCCGCGCCGACCCCGGCGATGGCGCAGCTGCGCACGACGGTCGGCGTCTACCTGGCGGCCGGCCACGACCGCACGCGGACGGCGAGCCTGCTCGGCATCCACCGCAACACGGTCGCGCGACGGCTCGCGCGGGCAGGGGACCTGCTGGGCCACGACCTCACGACACGGGCGCGCGAGGTCGAGGCGGCGCTGGTGGTCGTGGACGCGCTCTGACGGCCGGCCGATGTGCCAAGACGTGCGCCGGTGGCGTGTGGTGGCACATCGAGCAGCGATCGGGCCGCCCGACGGTGAGCGCCGGGCCGGTCACGACTGCGGTTCCGGTGCGCCCTGAACCGCCGGTCCACGACCGGCAGGATGCGCACCGGATGCCCGCCGGCCGGTTCGCGCCCACCCGCGCAGGGGTAGCGCCGGGCGATGTCCCGCTCCCGCCGTCGCCTTCGCCGTGCCCCGCTCCTGCTGCCCGCCGTGGTCGCCCTGACGCTCGTCCCGGCCGCGATCACGGCCGGCCCCGCCGCGGCCGCCGACCCGCCCCGGTACAAGCTCTACTACGACATCTTCGACCGGGGCGACACGAAGATCCCCGGTCACGACACGCGCTGGGTGCCGCAGGGACTCGCCTATTGGCCGGCGCGCGACGCCCTCGTCATCTCCTACTACGACGGCGAGGGCAAGAAGAACAGCCGCCTCGCCCTGATCGACCGCCGCAGCGGGAAGCGCCTGCAGCTGTTCGAGCTTCCCCGCCGCGGGCACGTGGGGGCGCTCGCGATGTCCGACAACTACCTGTGCGTCGGCGACGGCGGCAGCATCTCGCGCTTCCACACGGCCGTCCTGAGCCGGACAGGGGAGCTGCCGTTCCTGCAGGCCGCCGGGAGCTACAAGGTCAAGGCCTCGTCGTTCATGACCATCGTGGGCAAGCAGATGTGGGTCGGCAACTACGACAAGCACAAGGACTCGACGGCCTACCGCTACACCTTCGTCAAGGGCGGGGTGCCGCGCTACGACAAGGTGACGATGAACGTCCCGCGGCGCGCGCAGGGCATGGCGATCACGGGCAGCCAGGTGATCTGGAGCGTCTCGACCGGCGAGGACGCGGACAGCAGGCTGATGGTCCGGCCGCTCACCGTCCCGACCGCGCCCCGCGGCCGCGACATCGTGGCGCCGAACATGTCCGAGGGGATCGTCATCGCCGGAAACGAGCTGCACGTCCTCTACGAATCCGGGGCGGCGAAGTACAAGGGCGCCGACTACAAGGTGCGGACCGTGCACCACGGGCTGGTGGCGTCCGTCCTGGGGTGACGCGCCCGGCCGCTGCCCCGCGGTCTACCCTTTGCGCCGTGCGGACAGCGAACACGACCCTTCCGGCGACCGTCAGCGGGGCACGGTCATGAGCGCCGGGATCGCCGCGCTGCTGGACGACATCGCCGTCCTGGCCCGTGCGGCCGCAGCGTCGATCGACGATGTCGCGGCCGGGGCCGGCCGGGCGAGCGTCAAGGCCGCCGGCGTGATCGTGGACGACGCGGCCGTCACGCCGCGCTACGTGCAGGGCTTCCAGCCCGAGCGCGAGCTGCCGATGATCAAGCGGATCGCGATCGGCTCGCTGAAGAACAAGCTCCTCTTCATCCTGCCGGCGGCGCTCGTACTGAGCGAGTTCCTGGACTGGCTCCTGACGCCGATCCTGATGGTCGGCGGCGCCTACCTCTGCTTCGAGGGCGCCGAGAAGCTGTGGGAGACGGTCGGCCCGCACCGCCACGAGCAGGCGGCAGCGGACGCCGAGCCGCCGGACGAGGAGGTGCTCGTCAGCGGGGCGATCCGCACCGACTTCATCCTGTCCGCGGAGATCATGGTGATCTCGCTCAACGAGGTCTCGGACGAGCCGATCGTCGCCCGCGCGCTGATCCTGATCGCGGTCGCCATCCTGATCACCACGCTCGTCTACGGCGCGGTGGCGATGATCGTGAAGATGGACGACGTCGGCCTCAAGCTGGCCCGGACGCGTGAGGGCGCGGTCGCGTCGTTCGGCCGCGGCCTGGTGAAGGCGATGCCGGTGGTGCTCTCGGTGCTCAGCACGGTCGGGATCGCCGCGATGCTGTGGGTCGGCGGCCACATCCTGCTGGTCGGCCTCGACGACCTCGGGCTGCACTGGCCGTACGACCAGGTCCACCACCTCGAGGAGGACGTCCACCACGCCCTCGGCGCGCTGGGCGGCGTCGGCGGCTGGCTGACCAACACGGCTGCCTCGGCGGTCCTGGGGCTTGCCGTCGGGGCCATCGTCGTCGCCGTCATGCACCGCCGGCACAGCGCCGGCGGGCACTGAACGCGCCGGCGACCACGGGTCGCGGTTCGCTCAGAAACCGAAATCCGGTGTGCCCTGGGTGGGCATTTCGTCCAGCCCCCGGACCACCGCGACGCGCGCCGGGCGAACGTATGTAAGCTCGCGCTCATGGCGGGGAGGGCCACCGGGGACCGTGCGCGCGAGCGCCGGACGTTGCAGGTTGCGGTCGTTGCCGCGATCGTGCTCCTCGTCGCCGTCGTCTGGCTGTCGCGGAGCGACTCGCCGTACGAGGTGACCGCGCGGTTCGCCTCCGCCTCCGGCGTCTCCAAAGGCGGTCTGGTGAAGGTGGCCGGCCGCCGGGTCGGCACCGTAGAGCGCATCAGCCTCAGCGACGACGGTCAGGCCGAGCTGCGGCTGCGGATCACCGACGACGCCGTGACACCGCTGCGCCGCGGCACGATCGCCGCGCTGCGCACCCCGGGCCTGTCCAGCATCGCCGGGAAGTACGTCGACCTGCGGATCCCGAGCGGCACCGGGGCGGAGATCCCCGAGGGCGGTGTCCTGGGCCGGACGCAGACCACCTCCTCGGTCGACCTGGACGCGTTCTTCAACCTGTTCGACGAACGCACACGCGCGGGACTGCGCAAGGTGGTGCGGGGGTCCGGCGAGATGACGAAGGACCGCGAGCTGCTCGCGAACGAGGGCTGGAAGTACCTGAGCCCGTCGCTGGCCGCGTCGCAGCGCCTCTTCCGCGAGCTCGGTGACGACCGCGCCGTGCTCGAGCGGTTCGTCGTCGACTCCGCGCGCCTGGTCACGAACGTCGCCGCGCGGCGCACCGACGTCACCAAGCTGGTCGACGGCCTGGCGGACACCACGCAGGCGATCGCCAGCCGGGACGACGAGCTGTCGGATGCGATCGGCCAGCTCCCGGACTTCCTGCGGACCGCCGACACGACGTTCGCGAACCTCCGCGGGACCGTCGGCGACCTCGACGGGCTGCTGGCCGACACGAAGCCCGTCGCGCCGAAGCTGCGCGCGACCGCCGCGCAGCTGCGGCCGTTCGCCGCCGAATCGGTCCCGACCCTGCGCTCGCTGGCGTCGCTCGCCCGCCGACCCGGCGCCGGGAACGACCTCGTGGAGCTCTACCGCGCGTTCCCCGCACTCCGGGACATCGCCACGAAGAAGGCCGAGCGCAATGGCCAGGAGCGCGACGGGTCCCTGCCGGCGGCAGCGGCCGCCCTGCGCGAGGCGCGCGAGCCGCTCGGCTTCCTGCGGGCCTACGGCGTGGAGCTGACGGGCTGGTTCGACGACTTCGGCCACTCCGGCATCTACGACGGGTTCGGCAACGCCAGCCGCGTCGAGACCGTCATCGCGCCTACCAAGACGCTCCTGGACCTGCTGCCGCTGCCGGCGTCGCTCACCCAGGGCCTGCTGAAGCAGACGCTGTCGGTCCAGCGCGACCGCTGCCCGGGCGCCATGGAGCGGCCCGCGCCCGACGGATCGAACCCGTGGAAGCCGACCCCGGAGTTCGCGTGCGACCCCAGTGAGAAGCCGATCGGATGACGCGTGCGCGCATCATCGGCCCGAGCGTCCTGCTCGTCGTGGCGGCACTGCTGTTCATCGGCCTGTCCAGCGGCGCCTCCGACGACGACGGCTCGCCCCGCTACTTCGTCGAGCTCGACAACGCGTTCGGCCTCGTGGACGGCGGCGACGTGAAGATCGCCGGCGTCCGGGCGGGGACCGTCGCGAGCATCGGGCTGCAGCGCAAGGGCATGCGCGCCCGCGTCGAGATCGAGGTCACCGACCGTGGCTTCGGCGACCTGCGCACCGACTCCCGCTGCGAATCGCGGGCGCAGTCCCTGCTCGGCGAGTACTTCCTGGACTGCCAGCCCGGCGTGAAGGCCGAGCGGATGCAGGACGGCGACACGATCCCCGTCGAGCGCACCGCCGGCACGGTGCCGCTGGACCTGATCCAGGACATCATGCGCCGGCCGACGCGCGAGCGGTGGTCGATCTTCCTGTCCGAGCTCGGCGTCGGGCTCGCCGGCCGGGGGGAGGACCTCAACACGACGATCCGCCGCGCGGACCCCGCGCTGCGCGAGACCAACCGCCTCCTGAAGGCGCTCGAGGACGAGCGCACCACGATCCGCGACCTGTACCAGGACGCCGACACGGTCCTGGCCCGGCTGCGCACGCGACGGGCCGACGTCGGCCGCTTCTTCGCGGAGTCGCGCGACACCGCCCGGGCCACGGCCCGCGAGCGCCCCGCGCTGGCGCGGCAGTTCCAGCTGCTGCCCGGTTTCCTGCGGGAGCTGAGCCCGACGATGAACCGCCTGCGCGAGGCCGCGGTCGCGCAGCGCCCGGCCGTGCAGAAGCTGGGCGAGCAGGCGACGCGGCTGGCCGGCCTGCTCGACGCCGTCCCCCCGTTCGCGGACGCCGCCCGGCCCGCGACCGCCGCGCTGGCGAAGGCCGCGCGGGAGAGCCGCCCGGCGCTGCTCGACGCGCGCGCGCCCATCGGCAAGCTGCGGCAGGCGGCGCGGACGCTCCCCGAGGCCACGACCAACCTGCGGTTCATCCTCGAGCACCTCGACGACCCGGCCTTCGCGGTCGAGAAGGACGAGCGCGCCGGTCACGGGAAGGACGGCGGCTTCAGCGGGCTCGAATCGCTGATGCGGTACGTGTGGGCGCAGAGCCAGGCGATCAACGTGTACTCGGGGACGTCGTACAACCTCAAGGTCACGACCTTCAGCGACGGGCGCTGCGGCCCGTACGCCGACGCCGCCCGGGCACAGGACTCCGAGAGCGCGCGGTGCCGCGCCTGGCTCGGCCCGAACCAGCCGGGCGTCACGTCCCCGGACTTCACGAAGTACTTCGAGGAGGAGCAGGCGCCGCAGTCCGCGGCGACGATCTCCCAGCGGGACGACTCGGGCGGCGCGGCCCGCCCGGAGCGACGGCCCGCGCCGGCGACCACCCCTGCGGCGGCACCCGGCGCCGCGACCGCGCCGGCGGCACCGTCGAAGGCGCCGTCCGTCCCGGAGGCGCTCGACCGCCTGCTCACCGGCGTCCTCGGCGCCGGCGGCCTCCTGCCGAAGCGGGCGCCGCAGCCGGCCCCGGCACCGCCCCGCGAGGGCCAGGCGTCCCTCCTCGACTTCCTCCTGAAGCCATGAACCGCCGATCCTCGAGCGCGCTCACCGCCAACCCCGTGCTGATCGGCGCGGTCGCCGTGCTGGTCGTCGTCACGGCGGTCTTCCTCTCGTACAACGCCAACAAGGGCCTGCCGTTCGTGCCCTCCAAGAGCTACAAGGTCCAGGTCGCGAGCGGCGCGAACGTGCTGCCGGGAGCCGACGTGAAGATCGGCGGTCAGCGGGTCGGGTTCGTCGAGGACCTCAAGCCGGTGCAGGACAGCCGGGGGAAGGTCGTCGCGGAGCTCGCGGTCAAGCTCGACGAGAGCAGCGGCGCGGTCCCCGTCGACTCGGTCTGGCGGGTGCGGCCGCGCTCGCCGATCGGGCTCAAGTACGTCGAGCTGACGCGCGGGGCCTCGACCCGGATCCTGGCCGACGGGGACACCGTCCCGACGACGCGGACCAGCTTCGCGACCGAGCTCGACCAGTACCAGAACATCTTCGACGAGGAGACGCGCGCCGGGGTCGGCAAGGTCGTCCGCGAGTCGGGCAACACGTTCGCCCTGCGCGGCATCGCCCTGAACGACACGCTGTCCGACGCGCCGCGGCTGCTGGAGCACCTGGAGCCGGTCGCCCGGAGCCTCACGGCGCCGGGCACCCGGCTGCGCGAGCTGTTCCGGGAGCTCGGCGACGGCGCCCGGGTCGTCGCGCCGGAAGCCGAAGCGTTCGCGCACTCCTTCACCGCCGGCGCCGACACCTTCCAGGCCTGGTCGTCCGACGAGGACGCGCTGGCGGAGTCGATCCGCGAGTCCGCGCCGACGCTGGCGGTCGCCACCCCCTCGCTGCGCGCCCAGCGCCCGCTGCTGGTCGCCCTGCGGGAGAACGCCGCGGCGATCGAGCGCGTCGCCGACGTCCTCCCGGCCGCCGCGCCGCCGCTCACGCGGGCGCTGGCCGGCGCACCCGAGCCGCTGCGCCGGGCACCGGCGCTGTCCGGCCGCCTGAGCGACAACGTCCAGGCCCTCGGTGTCCTGAGCCGCGACCCGGCCACCAGCGCCACGTTCGTCGGCATCCGGCGGCTGGGGGACATCCTGCGCCCGCTGACCCGTCACGTCGGGCCGTACATCACCGTCTGCAACTACTTCAACTACGCGTTCACGCACGCGGGCGAGCACCTCACCGAGCCCGACCCGACCGGCACCGCGCAGCGCACGCTGCAGAACTCCGCCTCGCGCAACCGCGACTCGGGCGCCCCGTCGATCGCGACGCCCGGGGCGGTGCGGCCGCAGAACGGCCAGGCGACGTCCTCGGGGGTCCCGATCCACCTGCACGGCCAGTCCTACGGGCCGGCGGTGTCCGCGTCGGGCGCCGCCGACTGCGAGGCCGGTCAGCGCGGGTACCTCAAGCGCCTGAACACGCAGACGAAGGACCCGTCGCTGAACATCGTCCGCGACCCGCACATCCCGGGCAACCAGGGCACGACCTTCACGGGCCGCGCGCGGGTGCCGAAGGGGCAGACCTTCGACCGCAACGCGCAGACCGGTCCGCGCCTCGCCGACGAGGTGGACAACCCATGAGGCCCGGACGCCGCGGGATGTCGAACGTGACGGTCGGCGCGCTCGTGCTGGCCGTCGCCGCGCTGGCCACGTACCTCGCGTTCACCAAGCGCAACCCGTTCGCGGACCGCTTCGAGGTGAAGCTGGCCTTCTCCGAGACGATGCAGCTGCAGAAGGGGTCGCCCGTCCGGGTGGCGGGCATCGACATCGGCACGGTCCGCCGCGTCGAGAGCGTCCCCGGGTCCGGCCGGGCGTCGCTGGTGACGATCGAGATCGAGGAGGGCGCGGGGCTGCACACCGACGCGACCTTCAAGGCCCGGCCGCGCATCTTCCTGGAGGGCAACGAGTTCATCGACGTCAAGCCGGGGTCGGCGTCGGCTCCCGCGCTGAAGGACGGCACGACGATCGCCGACGGCCAGACGTCCGCCCCGGTCGGCCTCGCCGACGTGCTGACCCTCTTCGAGCGCGACGGCCGCGCGAGCCTGCAGCAGATCTTCGACGAGTACGGCCGGGCGCTGGAGAAGGGCGGCGCCGAGGGCTTCAACCGGTCGATCCGCTGGTGGACCCCCGCCTACCGCGACGGGGCCGTGATCGCCGACGCCACGATCGGCGAGCAGCCCGGCGACCTGCGGCGCTACCTGTCCTCGTCCGCCAAGGCCGCCGCGGCGCTCAGCCGCGACCCGGCCGCGCTGCAGGGGCTCGTACGCGACTTCGCCACCACGGCGTCGGCGATCGGCTCCGAGCAGAACGCCCTCGCGGACGCGATCGGCGAGCTCCCCGGGACGCTGAACGTCGGGCGCCGCGCCCTGCGCTCGCTGGACACGGCGTTCCCGCCGCTGCGCAAGCTGGTCCGCGAGCTGCGCCCCGCGGTCCGCGCCTCCGGGCCGTCGCTCGACGCGCAGCTGCCGTTCGTCCGCGAGCTGCGGCAGGCCGTCCGCCCGCAGGAGCTCGGCGGGCTGGCCCGCGACCTGCGCGCCGCCGCCCCCGACCTCGTGACGCTGACCGAGGACGGCGTGAAGCTGCAGACCCAGTCGCGGCTGCTGTCCTCCTGCCAGCTGTCGGTGCTCGGCCCGTGGCAGCGCGACCGCGTCCCGGGGCCGTTCCCGTCGACCGGCCGCGTGTTCGAGGAGGGTGTGAAGTGGCTGCCCGGCATCGCCGGCGAGTCGCGCAACTTCGACGCGCACGGGCAGTACATCCGCTCGCAGATCAACGGGGTCAACATCGCCTACCCGATCGGCGACCGCCTGCTGCTGTCCGCCACGCCGCTGAAGGCCAACCCGCCCAAGTCCGCGCAGCCGCTGTTCCACCCCGAGACGCCGTGCGAGACCCAGGAGCGCCCTGACCTGCGCTCGAACCCGCAGGACCTCGAGAACGCCATCCCGATCAGCCAGAGCACCCCGGCCGCGCAGGCCCGCGCCGCACGGACGCTCGAGCGCGCGATGCCGCAGCTGCGCCGCCTGGTCGGCCGGCCCGCGAAGGGCGGTCGCTGATGCTGTCCGTCCGCCGCGACGTCTTCGCGCTCATCGGGCTCATCGTGGTCAGCCTGCTGGTCGGCGGGTACATCCTGGGCCAGCAGCGCCTGCGCTTCCCGTTCATCGAGGACACGCCGGTGCGCATGAGCGCGGAGCTGTCGACCGCACAGGCCGTCACGCCCGGGCAGGGCCAGACCATCCGCGTCTCCGGCGTGCGGATCGGCGACATCGGCAAGGTCGAGCTCCGGGACGGACGGGCGTTCGTCGAGCTCGTCATCGACCGCGAGTACGAGGACCTCATCCGCACCGACGCGACCGCGCTGCTGCGGCCCAAGACCGGGCTGAAGGACATGTTCCTCGACGTGAACCCCGGGTCCGAGGAGGCGCCGCAGGCCAAGGGCGGCTTCACGATCCCGGTCCGCAACACGCTGCCGGACGTCAACCCGGACGAGATCCTCGCCGGCCTGGACCACGACGTCCGGGGCCACGTGGCGCAGCTGCTGAAGGGCGCGAGCACGGGCCTCGACGGCCGCGGCGCCGACCTGCGCTCGGTCCTCAAGCGCTTCGAGCCGACGCACCGGTCGCTGGCGCGGGTCGCCGGGACGGTCAAGGCACGGCGCGTGGAGCTGCGCCGCCTGGTCAGCTCGCTGGCCGACGTCAACACGGAGCTCGCCCGCCGCGACGACGACCTCGCCGAGGTGATCGGCGAGTCCTCCAAGGTCTTCCGCACGCTCGCGTCGACCCAGGACGGGATCGCCGCCAGCATCCGCGCGCTGCCGACGGCGCTGCGCAGCACCCGCACGGCGCTGACCGAGGCCGACCGCCTCGCGGTCGTGCTGAAGCCTGCCAGCGAGCGGCTGCTGCCCGTCCCTGACGCCCTGAAGCGCGCGAACGACAGCCTGGCCCCGCTCGCGCGTCAGGCGACCCCGCAGCTGCGCAGCGACATCCGCCCGTTCGTCCGGGCGGCGCGTCCCGTCGCCGCCGACCTGCGGCCCGCCAGCCGCGACCTCGCCGCCGCCGAGCCGGGCCTGACGCGCTCGCTGAAGGTCGTCAACAACCTGGTGAACATGCTGGCCTACAACCCGGGCGGCCGCGAGGGCCCGGACAAGGCCGGCCGCAACGAGGGCTACCTGTTCTTCCTGGCGTGGCTCGGGCACCAGTCGCTGAACCTCTTCTCCCAGAGCGACGCGCACGGCGTCTTCCGGCCGATCGTGCTCTCCGCGCCGTGCCAGCTACTGGCGCAGGCGGCCAAGACCAGCCCGCTCGAGAGCGTGATCCTCGGCGTGTCCGGGGTCCTCGAGAACACCGCCGCGTGCGGTGAGGCGTCCGGGGCAGCGGAGGCGAAGCGGTGAACAAGCAGGCACCGACCCGAGGCCAGATCGCAGCGATGGTCGCCTTCGCCGTGTCGTGCTTCGGCCTGATGCTGTTCCTGTGGGTCAGCTTCGGCGGGACGACGCCGCTCCAGGCGAAGGGCTACCGCATCCACGTGCAGTTCCGTCAGGCGACGCAGCTGGCGACCGAGGCCGAGGTCCGGGTCGCCGGCGTGGCGATCGGCCGCGTGGCGGACAAGGAGGTCGCGCCCGGGCCGGACGGCCTCGTCGACGCGACGCTGGAGATCGACCCCGAGTACGTCCCGATCCGCCGCGACGCGCGGGCCATCCTGCGCGAGAAGACGCTGCTGGGGGAGACCTACGTCGAGATCACGCTCGGGACCGGGAAGGCGACGCTGCCGGACGGCGGGCGGCTGGCGCTGAACCGGGTGCAGCCGACCGTCAAGCTCGACGAGATCCTCGACACGTTCGACCCGTACACCCGCGCGGCGTTCCGCACCTGGCAGCAGACGCTGGGCAAGGCGCTGGACGAGCGCGGCGGCGACCTGAACGACGCGGTCGGCAACCTGCCCGGGTTCGTCGAGTCGGCCGGCGACCTCGTCGAGACCCTCGACCGCAACCGCGCCGACCTGCGCGGCCTGGTCCGCAACACCGGCGTCGTCTTCGAGGCCCTGACGGCCGACGAGCGCCAGCTGGCGCGGCTCGTCACCGGCGGCGACCGCACCTTCAGCGCGATCGCCCGGCGCAAGGAGGCGTTCGCGGAGGTCTTCCAGGAGCTGCCGCCGTTCCTGCGCGAGTCGCGCCGGACGTCCGCCGTCCTCGAGGGATTCTCCGGCCGCGCCACCCCGGTGCTGCGCGAGGTCACCCCGGCGCTGCAGGACACGGCCTCGGCCGTCGGCGCGCTGGGCCGGTCGGCCCCGGACCTAGACCGCTTCCTGCAGTCGATCACGCCGCTGGAGGCCGCGTCCAAGGCGGGTCTGCCCGCGTCGACGGAGATCTTCAAGGGGCTGCGGCCTGCGCTGCAGTCGGCCGAGCCGTTCCTCGGGGAGCTGAACCCGCTGCTCGGCTGGATCGGCCAGCACAGCTACACGCTGACGGACATGTTCTCCAACCTCGGGGTCGCCACCGCGGCGAAGACGGCCAGCCGTGACCCGAAGGCGACGGGGCACTACCTGCGCCAGTACAGCCTCATCGGGACCGAGTCGCTGGGCGGCGCCGCGAAGCGCATCGCGTCCAACCGGGGCAACGCCTACCTGAACCCGCTGGCGCTGACCGGCCGCGTCACCGGTGAGGCCGGGATCTTCCCGGCCTGGGACTGCGCGAACGCGACCCCGAACGTGGGGCCGCCCTGCCGGATCGACCCCGGGTACCGGTTCCAGGACCAGCTGCGCCGGTTCCCGCACGTGCAGTCCGAGACCTACCGCAGCGGACGGGCGAAGCCGACCGGGAAGTAGCCGGTCGTCAGCCGCGCTGGGGGGCCAGGACGCTCAGGACGGCCATGACGCGGCGATGCTCGTGCGGCTCGCCGGTGAGGTCCAGCTTGTGGAAGATGCGCGTGGCGTGCTTCTCGACGGCGGCGACGCTGACGTCGAGCGCCGCGGCGATCCCGCGGTTGGACCGGCCCTCCGCCATCAGGCCGAGGACGTCGCGCTCGCGGGGGGTCAGCCGCTCGAGGGGGTCAGACGCCCGGCGGCGGCCGACCATCAGCCCGATGACCTCGGGGTCCAGGGCGGACCCACCGGCGGCGACCCGGCGGACCGCGTCGGCGAACGCGTCCACATCGACGACCCGCTGCTTGAGCAGGTACCCGACCCCGCGCGCGTCGTCGCCGACGAGGTCCAGGGCGTAGCGCGCCTCGAGGAACTGCGACAGCACGAGGACCCCGATCTCCGGGTGCTCGGCGCGGATCCGGATCGCGGCCCGCAGCCCGTCGTCCGTCTCGTCCGGCGGCATCTGCACGTCGACGATCGCGACATCGGGCCGGTGCGCAGCGGCCTTGCGGAGCAGATCCGGGGCGTCGGCGGCCTGGGCGACGACGTCCATCCCGAGGTCCTCGAGGAGGCGGCCGATGCCCGTGCGCAGCAGCACCTGGTCCTCGGCGATGAGCACGCGCAGCGGGGGCACCGGCTCGACACTACCGCGCCCCGCTCGGTCGCCCGACGTCATCCGTCACGATGCGCGGATGCACGCACGCGACGGGCAGGGCAGCATGCGGCGCCGGGCCCGGTCGATCACGTGAGCGCGGCGCCGCCGGCGTTCGTCGATGCCCTGCTGACGAGCATCGCGGACGGTGTCTACGTCGTCGACGCCGACGGCCACGTGAACTACGTCAACCCCGCAGGCGCGCGGATCCTGGGCTATCCGTCCCCGGACGACCTGCTGGGCCTCCCGAGCCACGAGACGATCCATGCCCACCGGCGGGACGGGTCCCCGTACCCGGAGGAGGAGTGCCCGCTGCTGCGCCCGCGCCGGACGGGGGAGACCGTCCACGTCGACGACGACTGGTTCGTGCGCCGGGACGGGTCGATGGTCCCGGTGTCCTACTCGTCGGCGCCGGTCGACGTCGACGGTGGCCGGGGCGCGGTGGTCGCGTTCCGCGACGTGACGCTCCAGCGCAGGGCCGAGGCGGACCGGATGACGGCCGAGCGCGACCGGGTCCACGCGCTCGAGCTCGTCGCGTCGCGCCGGCGGCTGATCGAGGCGGCCGACCGCGAGCGGAGCCGGCTCGGCCGCGACCTCCACGACGGCGCGCAGCAGCGCCTGACCAGCGTTGCGATGACGATCGCGGCCGCGGCTCGCCGGCTGCCGGAGGGGGACCCGGCCCACGCGCTGGTCGCCGACGCCCTGGCGGAGGCGAAGGTCGCGATCGCCGAGCTGCGGACGTTCGCGGCGGGCCTGCACCCGACGCTGCTCACCACTCGCGGGCTTGCGGGCGCGGTCGAGTCGCTGGTCGTCCGCATGCCGCTCCCCGTCACCCACGAGGTGACACCCCGGCGGTATCCGCCCGAGCTCGAGATGGCCGCCTACTTCGTCGTCGCTGAAGCGCTGGCGAACATCGGCAAGCACGCGCGGGCGACGGCGGCGTCGGTGGTCGTGTCCGAGGGGCCGGACGGGCTGCTGGTCCGGGTCGAGGACGACGGGGTCGGTGGCGCCGACCCCGTCGCCGGCAGCGGGCTGATCGGCCTGCAGGACCGCGTCGCGGCGCTCGGCGGCGGCCTGCGGCTGACGCCGGGGGCGGCCGGCGGGACGGTGCTGGAGGCCGCGCTGCCGCTGGGTTAGCGCCGACGACACCCACAATGGGTGCAGGACACCCAGATTGCTACCTTCGCCTCCGTGAAGACCATTCAGATCCGCAACGTGCCGGACGGTGTCCACGCCAAGCTCCGCGTCCGCGCCGCAGCAGCCGGGAAGTCACTGTCGGACTACGCGCTCGGCGAGCTCGAGCGCGTCGCCGAGCGGCCCGCGGCGTCCGACGTCCTGCGGCGCGCCCGCGCCCGCTCGGGCTCCGTACCGGCCGAGGCCATCGTCGAGGCCGTTCGCGCCGGTCGCGACCGCTGAAGCCGTGCTCGTCGTGGACACCTCGGCACTGCTGCAGGCGCTCATCGGCGCCGACCCGGCGGTGCTCGAACGGCTCGCGGGGGACGGCGACCTGCACGCGCCGCACCTCCTCGACGTCGAGGTCCTCGACGCGCTGCGCCGTCTCGTTCGCTCCGGACAGCTCGGCGAGGACCGGGCGAACGACGCGCTCGCCGACCTCCGAGACCTTGCGATCATGCGCTACCCGCACGAACCGCTGATGGAGCGCATGTGGGAGCTCCGCCACGACCTCTCGGCGCACGAGGCCGCGTTTGTGGCGCTTGCGGAAGGCCTCGGGATGCTCCTGGTCACGTGCGACGCGCGGCTGGCAGCAGCGCCGGGTGTGGGGGCGACGGTCGAGGTGTTGGGAACGGCCGGCTGACGTCGCCACCGCGTCAGGTGCGGTCCACCGCTGCGGCGTGCGGTCCAGAAAATGCATGGTTCTCCAGGCCACACGCCGCCGACAGAGCGCCGGCATCAGGTCTGCGTGTCGATCAGCTCGCCGAGTGGGACGGCTTCATCGCCGGGGGCGGCGCGGTCCCGGACGCGGGTCAGGCCGGTCGCGAGGCGGCGGAGCAGCTCCTCGCGGCCGATCGCCTCGGCCGCGGCGCGGCGACGGCGTGCCGTCACGGTCTGTGCGATCCCGGCCACCAGCAGGGCGGTGAGCGCCACGTACTTGCCGACGGCGAGGACGACGGACAGGACCGCGCCGAGCGCGTCGCCGATACTCCTGAGCCAGCCCGGAGCGGTGATCGACGGCCACGGGATCGACGGCCACGGAATCGACGGCGGGCTGAACTGCAGGCCGGCCACGCCCAGCAGGGCCCACAGACCGGCGAGGAACGCGAGCAGCGGCAGCAGGACGAGCGCGGCCAGCAGCGGGCCCAGGACCGGCCAGACCACCCGGCCGACGCCTTCCGCGGCGTGTCGGAGGTCGTACAGCCGGGGATACCGCGCTTCGAGACGCCGCTCGAGCTGCCCGACGCGCGCCTCCTGAACGCGAAAGGTCCGCGTCGCGGCCTCCACGAGCCGCCTCGGGCGGGATGGAGGGACGCGTGGGTCAGGACGGAAGGGGTCGTCGGCGATCGCGATGGTGTGGGGGTCCCAGCTGCCGCGACGGACGAACCGCGCGAGTGTCCGGTTCCTGCCGCGCCGGACGGTGCTCGGCCTCAGCGACCCGGGTTGGAGCGGCCCTGCGAGCCACGGGCGGCGAGGCCACCGCCGATCACGGCGGCGATGATGGCGGCGGCGATCGGCGCCGATACGTCGGCGGCGAGGCACAGCGCGGCGACGACGATCGCGATGACGGCACAGCTGAGGGCGATGCGGGCATTGGCGGACATGGGGAGTCCGTACCCCCGCGACCGGCGCCCGACACGCCCCGGTCAGGACGCCTGCCGGGCGGCCGACGGGCGGCACCCGACGTGAAAGACTCGCCCTATGCGCAGGTTCGAGTACGTCGGAGGCACATCGGCCAAGTTCTGGGAGATCGAGCAGGACGGTGCCGAGCTCAGGATCCGCTTCGGCCGCATGGAGACCGCCGGCCAGACGCAGGTCAAGGACCTGGGGACCGCCGAGAAGGCCACGGCGCAGGCCGAGAAGCTTGTCGCGGCGAAGGTCGGCAAGGGCTACATCGAGCAGGCGACGGACCCGAGCACTCCGGCGCCGACCGCGGCGGGGCCTGTCCCCGCTACCGCTGCCGCTCCCGCCGCACCGCCCGCTCCCGCCGCATCCTCCGCGCCTGCCGTCCCCGCGCCTGTCACGCCGCCGCCCGCGCCCGCCACACCGTCGGAACCCGCGGCACCACCGCCGGCCACTCCCGCTCCGGCCGCGCGCGACGAGCCACCGGAACTCCCGGACGAGGAGACGTTCGCACTCCCGTCGGCCTGGGCACGGCAGGCCGAGCCGTTCCGCGGTCGCCGTGCCGCCAAGCCCGTCGAGCTGGATCCGGCACCCGACGACCTCCTCGTGCGTCTCGACAAGGCGGTCGCGGAGGTGCTCGAGAACCCGAAGACCGACGCCGATCTGCGCGAGCGCACCGAGCTGCACCTCGGCACCCGGCGGACGGGCGTCCTGCGACGGCGGGCAGAGCAGGCCGACGACGTCCTGGGCGCGGCGGTGATGCTACTTGCGCGACCGGCGGTCGCGGACTGGCGACAGCGCGAGGTCCTGGCGCGGTCGGCCGACAACCTGATCGCGGCCCACGGCCTGGCGTTCGCGGCCGAGGCGTGCGCGCTCACGGGGTCGGTCGCCGTGGAGTGGACCACCGGCGTCGGCGCCTACGGGCACGGCGACGGCAAGTGGCTGCAGCGGGCCGACCCTGCCAACCCGCGCACCTGGGTGACCCGGGACATCCTGCAGCGGATGCGGGCGCACCTGGCGAGCACCGACGAGGCGACGTACGACGATGCCGTCGCCCGGCTCGCCGCGGTGCGGGCCGGCGCCGGCGCCGGCGTGCGGCTGCTCACGAGCTACCTCGCGCCGACCGAGCAGCAGTGGGTGGACGAGGACCTCGCCGACGCCCAGCAGCCGTCCAGCGACGACGCAGCCCTGCGCCTGGCCTCGGTCACCACCGCCGCCCAGGCCGGCGCGATCCTGGACGCAACGTCCAGGTGGGAGGTGCTGCGCCATGCCGAGCTCGTCTACTCCCTCGTCGCCAACCTCGGCCCTGACGCAGCCGCTCCGATCGCGCGGCTGCTCGACCCGAACCTCGACGCCGCCACGATCAAGCGGCTCCTCGGCCTGCTGGCGCAGCTGCCGACCGACGACGCGCTGACCGCTCTGCTGGACCGCCAGGACGAGAAGTACGTGTCCGCGGCGCTCATCGAGGCGATGCGCCGCTACCCGGTCCGGGCCCTCCGGCTGCTCGCCGGGCGGGCGACGGACGGGGGCGGCTCGGCCCGCGCAGGCGGCGACCTCCTGCGCGGGCACCTCCTCAGCCATCCCGGACTCGCCGACCGCCTCACCGACGCGCAGCTCGGCCCTGCCGCCCGTGCCGCCGTCGACGCCCTCCGAAGCGAGGCCGTCGGGACCGTCGCGGACCCGGCCCGCCTGCCGGCCGTCCTCGTGGCCCCGCCGTGGACGACGCGCACGAAGCGGGCCAAGCCGGTCGTGGTCCCGGGTCTGGCGGCGACAGCACCCGTGGCCCTGCGATGGGCGCCCGGGGAGCAGCAGCAGCACGCGAGCACCCGCATCCACGAGTGGCACCGCACCGACGACCTCGCCACCGCGATGCGGGGGTCCTACGCCGCACTGCACATCCTTGCCGCCGCCAAGCCGCGGCACGCGCGCCCGTACCTGGCGACGTGGGCGCCGACCGACGTCTACGACGGGCTCGTGCCGCTGCAGCGCATCCTCGCGCAGCACGAGGACGAAGCAATCCCGCTCGTCCTGCGGACCGTGGCGCGCCAGCCGTCGTCCCTGGCCGCGGCGCTGCTCCCCCTCGAGGGCCCACCCGTCGCCGCGCTGATGGCCGAGTGGCTCGTCCGGACCAAGTCGGTACGGCCGATCGCCCGCGCCTGGCTGGCCCGGCACCCGGCGGCCGCGGCGCGCGACCTCGTCCCCGCCGCGCTGGGCAAGCCGGGCAAGGAGCGGGCGGCGGCGGAGACGGCGCTGCGCGTGCTGGACGGCGCGGGGCACCGGGACGCGATCCGCGCAGCCGGCGCGTCCCACGGTGAGGCCGCGCTGACCGGGGTCGACGCGCTGCTGGCGGCCGACCCGCTGGAGCGGCTGCCGGCGAAGGTCCCGTCGCTACCGGGGTGGCTCGACCCGGCGCACCTGCCGCAGGTCCTGCTGCGCGAGCGCGACGCGGTCCTCCCGGTCGCGGCCACCGGCCACGTCTGCACGATGCTCGCGCTGTCCGCCCCCGGCGACACCTACGCCGGCGTCGAGGTCGTCCGCGACGCCTGCGACGCGGCATCGGTCGCCGAGATGGCGTGGGGGCTGTTCGAGCGCTGGGAGCAGGCCGGGTTTCCCGCCAAGGACGGCTGGGTGCTCGAGGGCCTCGGACTGCTCGGCGACGACGAGACGGTGCGCCGGCTCGCGCCGAAGATCCGCGCCTGGCCCGGCGACGGCGGCCACGCCCGGGCCGTGGCCGGCCTGGGCGTCCTGGCCGAGGTCGGCACCGACGTCGCCCTGATGCACCTGCACGGCATCGCGGAGAAGGTGAAGTTCAAGGGCCTGCGGACGAAGGCGCAGGAGCGGATGGCCGAGGTCGCCGACGGGCTGGGCCTGACCCCCGAGCAGCTGGCCGATCGCCTCGTGCCGGAGTTCGGCCTCGACCGGGACGGGACGCTCGTCCTGGACTACGGCCCGCGCCGGTTCCTCGTCGGCTTCGACGAGCAGCTGCGCCCGACGGTCGCCGACGCGGACGGGACGCGCCGCAAGACGCTCCCGAGGCCGGGGGCCAAGGACGACGAGGCGCTGGCGTCGGCGGCCTACGCCTCCTTCCGCGGGCTGAAGAAGGACGTCAAGACGATCGCCACGGACCAGATCCGCCGCTTCGAGCGGGCGATGGTCGCCGGCCGCCGCTGGACGGCGGAGGAGCAGCGCACCCTGTTCGTCGAGCACCCGCTCCTGTGGCACGTCGCCCGGCGCCTGGTGTGGGCGACGTTCGACGACGGCGGCGCGCCGACCGGCTCGTTCCGCGTGGCCGAGGACCGCACGCTCGCGGATTCCGCCGACGAGGAGCTCGTCCTGGACGACGCCACCCGCGTCGGGATCGCCCACCCCCTGCACCTCGGCCCGGCGCTCGGGACCTGGTCCGACGTCTTTGCCGACTACGAGATCCTGCAGCCGTTCCCGCAGCTCGGCCGCGAGACCTACGCGCTGACGGACGTCGAGCGCACCGGCCGGACGGTCCGCCGGCTGGACGGGCTGAGCATCGACACGGGCCGCGTGCTCGGCCTCTCGCACCGCGGCTGGGAGCGCGGCATGGCGCAGGACGCCGGGATCAGCGGGGTGGTGCAGAAGCCGCTGGCGGACGGCAACTGGCTGGTGATGAACCTCGACCCCGGGCTCATCGCCGGCGCCGCGATGGAGTGGGACAAGCAGAAGATCCCCGAGATCTGGATCAGCCCGGAGTCGGTCGACTGGGGCGAGAGCAAGGGCAGGCTGCGCTTCGACACGCTCGACGCCGTCACCGCGTCGGAGCTGCTCCGCGACGTCGAGCACCTGCGTGGCTGATCGCGGCCTGCGAGCCTTCCGCCCATGACGCGCGCCACGACCGACAGCGAGGACCCGGCTGCCCGCGTCCAGCGGCCCCCGGCCGAGCTCCGCTGGGCCGACGAGCTCGAGCGCCTGCGTACCGGCGACGAGAACCCGCGGCCACCCGGCTGGCAGCTCAGCGTCACCGCCGCGCGCCGCTTCATCATCGGCGACCGCAAGCTGGGCGTGACCCGCAAGTTCGTCGGCGACCCGTCGCTCATCGACCGGGCGCTGATCACCCTCGCGACCACCCGCGGGCTGCTGCTCGTGGGGGACCCGGGCACGGCGAAGTCGCTCCTGTCGGAGCTGCTGGCGGCAGCCGTCTCCGGGGACTCGACGCTCACGATCCAGGGCGGCGCGGCCACCACCGAGGACCAGATCCGGTACGGGTGGAACTACGCGCTCCTGGTCGCCGAGGGCCCGTCGACGCGGTCGCTCGTCCCCGCGCCGATCCTGCGCGGGATGTCACGCGGCAGCGTCGTCCGCTTCGAGGAGATCACGCGCTGCCCGCTGGAGGTCCAGGACTCGATCCTCTCGGTCCTGTCCGACCGCGTCATGGCGATCCCCGAGCTCGCCGGGCCGGAGGGGACGGCGTTCGCCCGCGAGGGCTTCAACGTCATCGCGACCGCCAACACCCGCGACCGCGGCGTCAACGAGATGAGCGCCGCCCTCAAGCGCCGCTTCAACTTCGAGACGGTCTTCCCGATCCCGGACTTCGACACCGAGCTGGAGCTCGTCGAGTCCGAGGCCGCGACCCTGCTGGCCCGCTCCGGAGTGCAGGCGGCGCCGCGCCGCGACGTCCTCGAGGTGCTCGTGACGACGTTCCGCGAGCTGCGCTCGGGCACCACCGATCACGGTGACGCGCTGGACCGCATGTCGTCGGTCATGAGCACGGCCGAGGCCGTCGCGGTCGCGCACGCCGTCGGCCTGCGCGGCTGGTTCCTGCGCGGGGAGCCGGGCGACGAGAGCGACATCGTCGCCTGCCTCGGCGGGACGGCCGCCAAGGACGACGCCGACGACCTCGCGCGCCTGCGGCGCTACCTCGAGCAGCAGGTGCCGCGCAAGAAGGGCCGCCACTGGAAGCGGCTGCACGAGGCGCGGCACGGCCTGCCGGGCTGACGAATGCCTGCGACGTTCATCGGCGTCCGCCATCACAGCCCGGCGTGCGCCCGGCTGGTCCGCGACGTCATCCGCGACCTGCGTCCGGCGCACGTGCTGATCGAGGGGCCGTCGGACATGAACGACCGCCTCGACGAGCTCCTGCTCGGGCACGGGCTTCCGGTCGCCGTGTTCACGAGCTACCGCGACGACGAGCGCCACCACGCCTCGTGGTCGCCGCTGTGCGAGCACTCGCCCGAGTGGATCGCGCTGACGGAGGGGCGCGCCGCCGGTGCCGACGTCCGCTTCATCGACCTGCCGGCGTGGCACCCGGCGTTCGCGTCGCTGACCAACCGCTACTCGGACGCCGAGCTGCGGCACGCCCGCGCCATCGAGCGGCTCTGCGAGGAGTTCGCGGTCGACAACGTCGACACGCTCTGGGACCACCTGTTCGAGATCGACCCGGACGCGCAGCTCGCCGACACGCTCGACGCCTACTTCGACCTGGTGCGCGGCGACGCCGTGGCGTCCGGCGAGGACGGCGCGCGTGAGGCGTTCATGGCCCGCTGGGTGGATGCAGCGGTGGCCGACGCCGGGGAGCGTCCCGTGGTCGTCGTCACCGGCGGGTTCCACCGGCCGGCGCTCGTCGCCGCGGCCGGCGCCGGGGCCGGGGCCGGAGCGGCGGGCGGGACGGGCGGCTGGCCGGACGTGCCGGCTTTCCCGCCGGGCGCGGTCGGCGGCAGCTACCTGGTGCCGTTCTCCTTCAAGCGCCTGGACGCCTTCGACGGCTACCAGTCCGGCATGCCCTCGCCGCGCTACTACCAGCGTCTGTGGGAGGCCGGGCCGGACGCCGCGGGCGACGAGATCATGCGCAGCGTCGTCCGCCGCCTGCGCGACCGGCGCCAGCCGGTGTCGACCGCGGACCTGGTCGCCGCCCGCACGCTGGCCGGCGGCTTGGCGCGGCTGCGCGGCCACCGGCACCCCGGCCGAGCAGACGTTCTCGACGCGCTCGTCGGCGCGCTGGTGAGCGACGCGCTCGATCGGCCGCCGCCCTGGACCTCACGCGGCCGGATCGCTGCGGGGACCGACCCGGTCATCGTCGAGATGGTCGCGGCACTGGCGGGCGACGTCGTCGGCCGGCTGCATCCGGACACGCCGCACCCGCCGCTCGTGCACGCGGTCGCGGCCGACCTCGAGCGGCTCGGGATTCCCGAGCGCGGGCAGCTGGCCCTGACGCTCACCGACGAGCCGGACCGTGCGCGCAGCCGGGTCCTGCACCGGTTGCGGCTGCTCGAGATCCCCGGCGTGGAGCGCACCGCCGGCCCCGCGTCGGGCGCGGACCCGACGCTCGACGAGGCCTGGACGCTCACGCAGACCGACCTGCGCCTGCCCGCGCTGATCGAGGCCGGCTCCTACGGCGCGACGCTCGACGCTGCGGCCGCCGCCGCCCTCGGCGGGGCGCTGGACGACGCCGGCGCCGACCCCGGTGCACTGGCGCGCGTGCTCTTCGACGCGGCGCTCTGCGGGCTGGACGCGCTGTCCGAGCAGGTCCTCGAGCGTGCGGCCGCCCTGATCGGCGGCGTCGGCGAGCTCGGCGGACTCGGCGAGCTGCTGGCGACCGCGCTCGGGCTCTGGCGCCACGACCGGCTGCTCGGCGCGCACGGCAGCCCCGCCCTGGCGACCGTCGTCGCCCGCTGCACCACGCGCGGCCTGTGGCTCGTCGAGGGCATCCGCGGCGGACCGGCCCCGGCCGACGACACGCGGCTGCGCGCGGTCGTCGCGCTGCGTGACGCGCTGCTCCATGCGGACGCGGTGCTGCCCGTGCCGCGCGATGCCGCGGTCGCCGTCTTCGCGCGGTCGGTGGCGGCCGACCGGCCGCCGGACCTGCGCGGTGCCTCGGTCGGGGTCACCTGGGTCTTCGCCGCAGCACAGGACCAGAGCCCAGACGCGGACGTGCGCGACGACGACGCGGCGCTGGAGCGTGCCGTGCGCGGCGCGGGCCGCCGCGAGACGCTCGGCGACTTCCTCGCGGGCCTGTTCGCCGTCGCCCGCGAGCAGGTCCTCGCCGCCGGGCCCGCGGGCGTCCTGGGGCTGCTGGACGAGCTGCTCTGCGAGCTGCCGGAGGACGACTTCCTGGTCGCGCTCCCGGCGCTGCGCCTGGCCTTCTCGTGGTTCCCGCCGCGCGAGCGGGAGCTGATCGCCGGCCGCCTGCTGCAGCGGCGCGGCGTGCAGGGGTCGGCGGGCTCGCTGCTACGGCTCGCCTCCGACCCGGAGCTGCTGCGCCGCGCGCGCACCGTCGA
Organism: Paraconexibacter sp. AEG42_29; assembly: GCF_040581415.1. Classification (NCBI taxonomy): domain Bacteria; kingdom Bacillati; phylum Actinomycetota; class Thermoleophilia; order Solirubrobacterales; family Paraconexibacteraceae; genus Paraconexibacter; species Paraconexibacter sp. AEG42_29. The sequence continues at coordinate 2,598,707 of NZ_CP114014.1, forward strand.
GGCGCGAGTCGACGAGCTGCTGGCGCGCGAGGCGCTGCTCGCCCCGGCCGAGAGCGCCGGCGATGGCTGACCCGGATCCCGAGCTCGAGCGCTGGCGGCTCGTCCTCGGCGAGGCGGCCGACGCGTGCACCGGCGGCGCCGGCCTGAGCGGCACGGCACGCTCGCGCGACGCCGCCCTGGACTGGCTCTACCAGCAGGACGGCGACCTCGATCGGCGCGACGTGCGCCGGTCGGCCGGCCACGGCCCGTCCGTGCTGACGACGCTCGACTGGCTCGAGGACATCCACCGGCTGTTCCCGCGCGAGACGATCGAGCGGCTCGAGCGCGACGCCGTCGAGCGCTACGAGATCCACGACGTCGTCACGGACCCGAACGTCCTGGAGCGCATCGAGCCCAACGCCACGCTGCTGAAGGCGGTGCTGCGCACGAAGCACCTGATGAATCCAGATGTCCTGCGCCTCGCCCGCCGGATCGTCGAGCAGGTGGTGCGCGAGATCATGGAGCGGATGGCGAGCGAGGTCCGCCACGCGTTCGGCGGGACCCGCGCGCGGACGCCGAGCCACCGGCCGCGCGCCAACGACTTCGACTTCCGCCGGACGATCCAGGCGAACCTGCGCCACTACCAGCCCGAGGAGCGCCGGCTCTACGTCGAGCGCGCGTACTTCCACGGCCGCACGCGGCGGCAGCTCGAGCAGTGGCAGGTGATCCTCGTCGTCGACCAGTCCGGGTCCATGGTCGGGTCCGTCATCCACTCGGCGGTCACCGCCGCGTGCCTGTGGGGCCTTCCGGGCGTGCGAGCCCACCTGGTCGCGTTCGACACCGACGTCGTCGACCTCACCGCCGACGTGGACGACCCGGTCGAGCTGCTGATGAAGGTGCAGCTGGGCGGGGGCACCGACATCGCCGGTGCGATGGCGTACGCGGCGGGGCTGGTCGACCAGCCCCGCCGCACGATCGTCGCGCTCGTGACCGACTTCTACGAGGGCGGGGACGAGTACCGGCTCGTGCGGACCGTCAAGGCCCTCGTCGAGCAAGGGACGCACGTCCTCGGCCTGGCCGCGCTCGACGAGGAGGCGAACCCCGCGTACGACCGCGAGCTCGCGCAGCGGCTGGCGGACGTCGGGGCGCACGTCGGCGCGATGACCCCGGGCGAGCTCGCGGGCTTCGTCGCCGACCGGATCGCCGCGGGATGAGCCCACGGGCGGACGTGCTCGCGCTCGACGACGACGCGCTGGCGTCGCTCGCGAACCGCGGCATCGTCAAGCGCGCCTCGCGCGAGGTCGCCGACGGCCGCGGACCCGCGGTGACGGACGACGCGGGGACCCTGACGGCGACCTTCGCAGACGGGACGCTGGTCGTCCTGCCGCCGTCCACGGTGCTCGAGGAGGCGCGCTGCAGCTGCCCGGCGTCGGGGGTGTGCCGGCACCGGGTCATGCTCGTCCTGGCCTATCGCGCGGCCGGTGACGACGGTGGTGCGGGCGACCCGCCGGCGGCGGACGAGCCGGCTGCGGCGGGCGACCCGGGTGCCGATGCAGCCGCCGCCGGCGCAGCGGCATGGTCCCCGGGCGCCTTCACGGACGCCGAGCTCGAGGCGCACCTCGGAACCCGGCCGCTGGCGGCCGCGCGACGGGCCCAGCGTGCGGGCTACCGGGCGCGGGTGCGGCGGGCCACGGCCGCCGACCCGATCGCGTCCGTCGAGCTCGCGTCGTGCACGGTGCGGTTCCTCGTCGCCCGCGAGCTCGGCTATGCGCGCGTCGACGCGGCCCGGGGCGAGCGCGCCGACGCCGTCGCGCTCGCGGTCTGGGCCTGTCGCACGGCGGACGCGTCCGGCGACGCCGCCGCGGTCGTCGAGCTGCAGGTCGGCGGCACCGGGTCCGCGGCCGGCGGGTCGGGGGCCGAGCCCGTCCTGGCGGTGATCGAGGACCTCCTCGCCGACGGCGTGGCCGCGACCGCGCCGGCCGCGGCGACAGCGATCGCCGCCGTCCGGCGGGCGCTCGAAGCAGTGAACCTGCGCTGGCACGTCGACCTGCTGGACGACCTCGCCGATCAGGTCGACGCCTACCGGACCCGCAGCGCCCGGTACGACCCGGCGCTCGCCGCTGCGTACGCCGCCGAGGCGATCGCGCGTCACCGCTCCGCGACGGGCGGCGGCGCCGCGCTGCGCGTGCAGGTCCTGGGGACCGAGGAGACCGCCGAGACCCCGCTACGCCTCCTGCGCCTCACGGGCCTCGGCGCCCGCGTGCACGGCGACGAGAGCTCCCGCACCGTCGAGGTCTACCTCGCCCACGGCGAGGCACGGGTCGTCCTGGCGCTGCGCCGCCGCGCGGACGCCGGCGGCGGCGCGGCCCCCACGGCGGCCGAGCTGGGACGTCGCAAGGCCGGCCGCGCGCGCCTGAGCGCGATTGCCGCGGGCAACGTCGTGACCGAGTCCGCGGTCCGGGCGGCGAACCGCATCGTGCGGATCGCCGACAGCCGCGTCGCGCGGACGACCGTCGCCCCGTCCGGCGGACGCTGGGACGACCTGCCGCCGGACCTCGTCGTCGAGGACCTCGAGGCCGAGGCGGCGCGGCTGGCCGCACTCCCGCCGTCGCTGGTCAGGGCCCGGGTCGTCGCAGACACGGTCCGCGCGGTCCGCGTGACCGCCGTCGAGGACCTGCACTTCCGGCCCGGGACGCAGCAGCTCGTGGCGACGATCCGCGCGCCGCACGGCACAGCGCGCCTGGTGGCGTCCCACTCCGCCGCGACGCCCGGGGCGATCGACGCGCTCGCGCGCGCCCTGTCCGGCGATACGGGTGAGGTCCGCTTCGTCGCCGGGCACCTGCGGCGCGCCGGTGGGGGCGTCGACCTCGAGCCGACCGCGGTGGCCGCGGGGTCCGACGTCGTGGTCCCTGCGTTCGCCGAGGCGTCCGGAGAGGCGCTCGGGGCGGGAGCGCCGGCGCCCGACGATGCGCTCGCGGCGGCCGTCAGCGAGGCGCTCGCGCTCACGGCAGAGCTCGTCCACCGCGGCCACCGGCACCTCGCGCCGGGGTGGGCCGCGCGCGCCGGGGCGTCCGCCGAGGTGCTCCGGCGGACCGGGCTCACCGCCGCCGCGGCCGCGGTCGACGCGCTCGCCGCCGCCGTCCGGGCGGGCGGGACGGAGCTCGTCGACCGCTGGGCCGACGCCCACATCCGGCTGCTCGTCACCGCCGAGCAGCTGTGACGTCGCCATGTTCGCGGTCCTCGCGCGGCCGGGCATGTCGAGAACGCGGGGGCGGCTCCGCTCATCCAGACAGAGGCCGCCCACCATGGTGCAGCCCACGACCGAAGGACGAGACCAAGATGCCCAAGTACCTGCTCCTCAAGCACTACAGCGGCGGCCCCGAGCCGCACCACCCGTTCCCGCCGCTCGACCAGTGGGCCCCGGAGGACGTCGAGGCGCACTTCGCCTTCCTGCGCAACGTCGGCGAGGTGCTGAGGGAGAGCGGCGAGTACGTGGACTCCCAGGCACTGACGCCGGCGCAGACCTGGGTCCGCTACGGCGGCCCCGACGCGGCCCCCGTCACGACCGACGGCCCCTTGCCCGAGACCACCGACCTGGTGGCCGGCTGGTACATGGTCGACGTCGACTCACGCGAGCGGGCGCTCGAGATCGCGGCCTACATCTCCTCCGAGCCCGGCCCTGGCGGCGGGCCGCTGCACGAGTGGATCGACGTGCGGGAGATCATGTCGCACGCCCCCGTGGCCGACTGACGGACATGCGCGACCGGCCTGGACAGCACCCCGACGAGCGGGCCCTGCGCGCGCTCGTCCCGCGGGTGCTCGCCGGCCTGGTCCGGCGCGGCGAGGACTTCGACGCCGCCGAGGACGCGTTGCAGGAGGCGCTCATCGAGGCGCTGCGGGCGTGGCCCGAGCACCCGCCGCAGGACCCGGCCGCCTGGCTTGCGACGGTCGCCACGCGGCGGATCGTCGACGCCCGTCGCAGCGAGGCCGCCCGCCGCCGCCGGGAGGACGTCCTCGCGGCCGAGCCCGAGCCGTCGCCGCCATCGCAGGCCGGTGTCGTCGACGGCGACGACACGCTCTTCCTGCTCTTCTGCTGCTGCCACCCGCACCTCACGCCCGCGTCGCAGGTCGCGCTGACGCTGCGCGCGGTCGGCGGCCTGACCACGCGGCAGATCGCCGACGCGTTCTACGTCCCGGAGGCGACGATGGCGCAGCGGATCAGCCGCGCCAAGCGCACGCTGTCGGGGGCGCCCGCCCTGCGCCTGGACCGGGCGGGCGACCTGGCCGTCGTCCTGCGGGTGCTGTACCTCGTCTACACGACGGGGCACGCGGGCCAGGTGGACCTCGCCGACGAGGCCATCCGCCTGGCGCGGCAGCTCACGCTCGCGACCGAGGAGCCGGAGGCCCGCGGGCTGCTGGCGCTGATGCTCCTCAACCACGCCCGCCGGGATGCGCGCATGGACGCCGAGGGTCGCATCGTCACGCTCGACCGGCAGGACCGCAGCCGCTGGGACACCCGCGAGATCGCGGAGGGGGTGCGCGTCCTGCAGTCGGCCCTCGCCGCGGGGCGTCCCGGCCGGTACCAGGTGCAGGCCGCGATCGCCGCGCTGCACGACGACGCGGCAAGCGCGGCCGAGACCGACTGGGTGCAGATCCTCGCGTGGTACGACGACCTGGTGGCGCTCACCGACGACCCCGTGCACACCGACCCCGCAGCGGTGCTGGGCCGCGCGGTCGCGGTCGGCCACGTGCTCGGCGGCGCCGCCGGCCTGCGCGAGACCGACCGGCTGCGCGAGGTGCTCTCGGGCCGCCATCGCTGGCATGCGGTCCGCGGCCACCTGCACGAGCTCGACGGCGACCTGGCCGCGGCCGGTGCCGCGTACGCCGAGGCCGCCCGCCGCGCGACGGACGTCGCCGAGCGCGAGCACCTGGTCCGCCAGGCCGCTCGCTCCCGCGCGTGACCGCGGGGCCTCAGGCCGGCGCGGTGCTCAGGCGGACTTCAGCGCGGTCAGCTGCGCCGGGGTGGGCGCCGGGACCGGCAGGGGGGAGGCACCGGCGGGCCGCAGCCCGTCCAGGACGATTCCCAGGTAGCGGCGCCAGAGGTCCGGGCTGATCGCGCCGCCGCCGCAGCACTTGCCGGTGACGCCGCCGACCGCGTAGAGCAGGAACGGGACGTCCTCGGCCTCGAGATCCCCGCGGACGACACCGGCGTCCTGCGCCCGTCCGATGAGCACGCCGAGCTGCGCCATCATCGCGTGGTGGCGGCGCTGCAGCTGCGGCTCGAGGAACAGCTCAGGGCCGACCGACTCGAGGAACCCACGGTCGCGCGCCTGCATCTCCGCGCACGCCGTGACGACGTGGACGATGCTGTCCCACGGGTCGTCGAACGTCTCGGCCCGGGTGATCGCGTCGGACAGGTCGTCGAGCCCGAGCTCGAGGGTGGCGAGCAGCAGGTCGTGCTTGTTCGGGAAGTGCCGGAACAGCGTTCCCGCGCCGACGCCGGCGCGGCGAGCGATCTCCGCCACGCTCGCGTCGGCTCCCTGCTCGGCGAAGACCTCCGCGGCGGCGGCCAGAACCCGCTCGCGGTTGCGCTTGGCGTCGGCGCGCAGGGGGCGCACGGCGTCGCCGCAGTCCCCCGTCTCAACGTCGTGCGCCGGCACCGTGCTCATGATCAGAGCCTAGCCGGACCATGGTGCTCTGCGTTGCAGATCACCATGGTCCCGGGCTCAGGCCGCCTCCGAGTACGCCGGCAACGACACGTCTGCATCGGCCCGCTCCAGCTGGACGGCATCGGCCGTGTCGACGGCCGCGGCCGGCACGCGCTCGTCCTGCAGCACCAGCGCCGCAGCGACGATCGCCAGCGCCGCGATGGCGGCGGCGATGTAGAAGGCGACGTGGAAGCCCGCGTTCAGGGCGGCCAGGTCGGTCGCGCCGGCCTCGAGCTTCGCCGTGGTGCGCTCGGCGGCGAAGGTGGCCAGGACCGACAGCGCGATCGCGCCGCCCACCTGCATCGACGTGTTCACCAGGCCCGACGCGATCCCGGAGTCCTCCGGCGTCGAGCCCGACATCGCGAGGCCCATGATCGACGGGAAGCTGAGCCCCGCGCCGAGGCCGAGCAGCAGCATCGACGGCAGGATGTTGACCGCGTACGAGCCGTCGACCGGCGCCAGCGAGAACAGCAGGACGCCGGCGACGATCAGGGTCAGGCCGCCCATCAGGACGTTCCGCGGGCCGAAGCGCTCGGCCATCGGCTGCGCGCCCTTGGTGGAGACCCCGCCCAGCAGGAGCGTCATCGGCAGGAAGGCCAGCCCGATCTCGATCGGGCTGTAGCCCAGGATCTCACCGGCGTATCGGGCACCGAAGAAGAAGATGCTGAACATGCCGGCGAGCACGCCGAGCAGGACGAGGTTCGCGCCGGTGACGTTCCGCGAGCGGAAGATCCGCAGCGGTAGCAGCGGGTGGGCGATCCGCGCCTGGCGGACGACGAAGCCGGTCAGCAGGACGGCCGCCACGGCCGCGAGGCCGAGCGTCTGGGTGGAGCCCCAGCCCTGCTTCTCGACGCCGACGATCGCGTAGACGGCGATCATCAGGCCGCCGGTCAGCATCGCCGCGCCGGGCACGTCGACCTTGTTCTCCTTCAGGCCCAGGCCGGGACGGTCGGGGACGAGGCGCTTGGCCAGGACGACGGTCGCGACGCCGATGGGCAGGTTCACGAAGAAGATCCAGTGCCAGCTGAGGACGTCGGTGAGCAGGCCGCCGAGGAGGAGGCCGACCGAGCCGCCGGCGGAGGCGACGAACGAGTACACGCCGATCGCCTCGCCCTGGGCGCGGGGCTCCTTGTACATCGTGATGATCATCCCGAGGATGACGGAGGAGCCGAGGGCGCCGCCGACGCCCTGCAGGAAGCGCGCGCCGATCAGCATCTCCTGGCTCTCGGCGAGGCCGCAGAGCAGTGAGGCGAAGGTGAACAGCGACATGCCCCAGAGGAACATGCGCCGCTGCCCGATCAGGTCACCGATGCGGCCGGACAGCATCAACAGGCCGCCGAACGGGATCAGGTAGGCGTTCAGCACCCAGGTCAGGTTGCCGTCGGAGAAGTTCAGGCTGTCCTTCAGGACGGGGAGTGCGGTGTTCACGATCGTCCCGTCCAGGACGATCATCAGCATGCCCAGGCAAAGGATGTAGAGCGCGATCCTGTCGCGGCGGTGGGCGGTGTCGGCGGGGCTCATGGAGCGTCTCCTGCGAAGTGGGTGGGGGTCTTGGGAGGGACCGCGCACACCAAGCGGAGCACGCGATCCGCTTGGACAGTACCAATACCGGATCGCGTGCTCCGTTTACATCTGTGAACGCGCAGCCGCCCCGCGCCCCGGAGCCTGCGCTAGACGACCTGCGCCGCCGCGTGTCCAGAGGCCCACGCCCACTGGAAGTTGAACCCGCCCAGGTGACCGGTGACGTCCAGCACCTCGCCGATGAAGTAGAGGCCCGGATGCCGGCGCGACTCCATCGTCTTGGGCGACACCTCTCGGGTGTCCACGCCGCCCAGGGTGACCTCGGCGGTGCGGTAGCCCTCGGTGCCGGCGGGGACGACCGGCCATGCCCCGAGCCGGTCCGCGACCTCGCGCAGGCCGGCCGGGGTGAACTGCTTCATCGGTTTCGCGGCGAACCAGCGCTCGGTCAGGAGCGTCGCCATCTTCTTCGTGAAGACCTCGCTCAGCACGGTCCGGAGCTCGGCGTCGGGGCGCGCGGCCTGCTGGCCCTGCAGCCACTCGAGCGCGTCGCGGTCCGGCAGCAGGTTGATCTGCACCGCGTCGCCCAGGTGCCAGAACGAGGAGATCTGCAGGACCGCGGGACCGCTCAGGCCCCGGTGGGTGAAGAGGATGTTCTCGCTGAAGCTCTGGCCGTTGCAGCTCACGACCGCGGCCACCGAGGTCCCGGACAGCTCCGTGCAGAGGTCCTTCAGCTGGTCGGTGATGATGAACGGCACCAGCCCGGCGCGGGTGGGCAGGACGTCGTGGCCGAACTGGCGCGCGATGTCGTAGCCGAACCCCGTCGCCCCGAGGGTCGGGATCGACAGGCCGCCCGTGGCGATCACCAGGGACTCCGCGACGACGTCACCGAGGTCGGTGTGGAGCAGGTAACCGGCGTCGGTCCGCTCGACCTGCTGCACCGTGGTGTTCAGGCGCAGGTCCACGCCGGCCTGCGCGCACTCGTCCAGGAGCATGTTGAGGATGTCCTTGGCCTTGTTGTCGCAGAACAGCTGGCCCAGCTTCTTCTCGTGGTACGGCACGCCGTGCCGGCTCACCATCGCGATGAAGTCCCACTGCGTGTAGCGGGCCAGGGCCGACTTGCAGAAGTGCGGGTTCTGCGAGAAGAAGTTGTCCGGTTCGGCGTACAGGTTCGTGAAGTTGCACCGCCCGCCACCGGACATCAGGATCTTCTTGCCGGCCTTGTTCGAGTGGTCGACGAGCAGCACATCGCGGCCGCGGGCGGCGGCGGTCAGGGCGCACATGAGGCCGGCGGCACCGGCGCCGATGATCGCGACGTCGACGGGCCGCACGCCGGCATCATGGGCACCGTCCTGGGCGCGTGTCACCAGCGCTGGTGGACCGAGGGCGCGATCCGCTCCTGGTAGACGCGGGCGACGGCCGCCATTGCCTCGTCACTCAGCGCCGGGAGCTCGGCTGCGGCGGCGTTGCCGGCCGCCTGCTCGGGGGTGCGCGCGCCCGGGATCACCGTCGACACGGCGTCGTGCATGAGGATCCACCGCAGCGCGAGCGCGGCGAGCGTCCCGCCTTCGGGCACGAGGGCGCGCAGCTCCTCGACCGCATCGAGGCCGACGTCGAACGGGACCCCGGCGAACGTCTCGCCGACGTCGAACTGCTCGCCGCTGCGGTTGAACGTCCGGTGGTCGTCGGCGGCGAACGTCGTCGCCTTGTCGTAGCGGCCGCTGAGCAGCCCGGACGCGAGCGGGACCCGCACGATGACCCCGACGCCGCGGGCGGCGGCCTCGCGCAGGAAGAGCGTCGCGGGCCGCTGGCGGAACGCGTTGAAGATGATCTGGACGGTGGCGACGCCCGGGTACTCGATCGCCTTCAGCGCCTCCTCGACGCGTTCGACGCTGACGCCGTACGCCGCGATGCGCCCCTCGCCGACCATCGCGTCCAGGTCCGCGAAGACCTCCGGGTGGTAGTAGAGCGCGGTCGGCGGGCAGTGCAGCTGGACGAGGTCGAGCGTGTCCACGCCGAGGTTCTGGCGGGAACGGTCGTTCCAAGCGCGGAAGTTCGCGGGGGAGTAGTTCTCGACCGTCTGGTCCAGGCGGCGGCCCATCTTCGAAGCCGCGACCAGGCCTTCGCCGGCGCGCTCGCGCAGCAGCCGGCCGACCAGGCGCTCGGACCGGCCGTCGCCGTAGACGTCGGCGGTGTCGAAGAACGTGACGCCCGCGTCGGCCGCGCCGTGCAGCGTGGCAAGCGCGGTGGCCTCGTCGACGTCACCCCAGTCGGCGCCGATCTGCCACGCGCCGAAGCCGATCTCCGAGACGTCGTAGGGGCCGAGCTTGCGAGTGCGCATCGCAAGAGCGTAGACGCCGTCTGCGAGCATCGGCCGCATGACGAGAACGCGCATCGGGCTGGCCGGCTACGGCTTCGGCGGGCGGATCTTCCACGCGCCGCTCATCGCGGCCGCGGACGGCTGCGAGCTCGCCGGGGTCATCACGCGATCCGCCGAGCGCCGGGCCGAGCTGGCGGCCCAGCACCCAGGTGTCCCTGCCTACGACTCGCTCGCGGCGCTCGCCGCCGACGGCGTGGACGCGGTCGCCATCTCGACGCCGGCGGACACCCACGTGCCGCTCGTCCTGGAGGCGATCGGGCTCGGGCTGGCCGTCGTCTGCGACAAGCCGTTCGCGCTCGACGAGGCCCAGGGGCGCGCCGCGGTCGCGGCGGCCGCAGCCGCCGGCACGGTCCTCACCGTCTACCAGAACCGGCGCTGGGACTCGGACTTCCTGACCGTGCGGCGCCTCGTGGACGACGGCACCCTCGGCGACGTCAGCCTGTTCGAGTCGACCTTCGAGCGCTTCTCGCCCGATGCGGGTCCGTCGCCGTCCGGCGCCGGCATCCTGCGCGACATCGGCAGCCATCTGGTCGACCAGGCCCTGCTGCTGTTCGGCCCGGTCGCGTCCGTTTACGGCGAGCTGCACATGCGGGGCGACCTGGACGATCGCTTCTTTGCGGCGCTGCGACACGCGGGCGGCGTGACCACGCACCTGAGCGGTGACTGGACCCAGGGCGCGCCGGCGCCCCGATTCCGCGTGCGCGGGTCTGCGGGCAGCTACGTGACGTGGGGGATGGACGGCCAGGAGCCCGCGCTCATCGCGGGCCGGACCCCGGCGGCCGACGGCGCGGGGTGGGGGATGGAGCCCGAGGCGCGTTGGGGTCGCCTGCAGCGCGGCGAGCAGGGCGAGCCCGTCCCGAGCGAGCGCGGCCGCTGGGACTCGTTCTACCCCGCGTTCGGTGCTGCGGTCCGCGGCGAAGGCCCGGTACCGGTCGATCCGCAGGACGCGATCACCGCGCTCACGGTGCTCGACGCGATCCGCCGCAGCGCGACCGAGGGCCGCTCGCTCGAGCTCTGAACCCGGTCGTCAGGCGCGGCGCCGTCGTTCGACCACAGAGAGGATGAACTTGGCCGGTCGAGTTGGACATCTTGTCGAATCAGGGCCGCCTGAGGAACTCCGGGGCGCCCAAACGCGGCAGGCAGGCCCTGATCGTGGCAGGAGTTACCTCTGTGCCCGTCGCTATTCGCGGGCTGCGGTAAGTATTTCGTTTGGAGACTTGACAAAAGGGTGGCGTGGCGGAGATGGTCGTCCCAGCCGTGTCCGATCCCCGTCCGTCCTCCATGCAGCTGCTCCGCGCGAGCAACCACCTCCAGGTCGTGCACGTGATGACGGCGCTCGGGCAGACGACCCGCGCGGAGCTCTCTCGTCGCACCGGCCTGTCGCGGACGACGATCTCCGCGATCGTGGGCGACATGCTCGAGGTCGGCGTCGTCGTCGAGCAGGAGGCGGCGGCCGCGGGGCAGATCGGCCGCCCGCCGATCATGCTGACGCTGCAGCCCGGCGCCGCCCACGCGATCGGGATCGACTTCGACCACGACAAGGTGCACGTGGCCATCAGCGACCTCGCGGGGGCCGTGATCGCGGAGGGGCACGCCTCGTGGGACGTCGACGGCGACGCGCGCGGTGCCATGAACTGCGCGGGCTCGCTCATCGAGCAGGCCGTCGCCACCGCCGGCGTGGACCCGACCCGGGCCCTCGGCGCCGGTGTGGCGCTCGCCGGGCCGATCGACCCCGCTACCGGTGCGGTGCACCCGGCGTCGGGCGTCCTGCCGAGCTGGCTCGGGCTGGATCCGCGTGCCGAACTCGAGCAGGCGCTGGGGACGAAGGTCTACATCGACAACGACGCCAACCTCGGGGCGCTCGCGGAGTTCACGACCGGTGCCGGACGCGGGGCGACCGCCCTGGCGTACATCGCGATCTCCGCGGGGGTCGGCGCCGGGTTCCTCATCGACGGCCAGCCGTTCCGCGGGCACCGCGGGCTGGCCGGGGAGTTCGGCCACATCCTGATCGACGCCTCGGGCACCCTGTGCCGCTGTGGCAACCGCGGCTGCCTGGAGACCGTCGTGTCGGGACCGGCGCTCACCGCCCTGCTGCACGCGGGGCAGGGCATCAGCCTGACCACCGCCGAGCTCGTGACGCGGGCCCGTGAGGGCGACCGCGGCAGCCGGCGCCTGATTGCCGACGCCGGCCAGGCCATCGGCACCGCGCTGGCGTCGCTGGTCGCCGTCTACGGCCCCGACGTGGTCGTCATCGGCGGCGACCTCGGCGAGGCCGGCGACCTGCTGCTGGACCCGGTCCGCGAGACCGTCCGCCGCTTCGCACCGCCGGCGACGACCGAGGGCCTGCAGATCGCCCAGGGCGCACTGGGCGACCGCGCGATCCTGCTCGGCGCGCTGGCGCTGGTCGTCCGGCAGTCCGGCGAGATCGTCGCCGGCCGCGTCGCCGAGGCGATGGCCTCGTGACCCACAACTTCCCCACGACGTGTCCCAACAACAGGAGGAGAGAACTCTTATGCGCAGGTTGAAACTAGGCACCGTCGCCGCGTGCGGCGTGCTCGCGATGACCGGGCTGGCCGCGTGCGGCAGCGACGACGAAGGCAGCTCTACGGGTTCGGCGGCCGGTACGTCGACGGGGACGAGCACCACCAGTGAGAAGAAGGCCGGCAAGGTCGCGGTCCTCCTCCCGGACTCCAAGAGCTCGGTGCGCTGGGAGACGGTCGACCGCCCGTTCCTGAAGAAGGCGTTCGAGGACGCCGGGGTCGAGGTGTCGATCTCCAACGCCGAGGGCGACAAGTCCGCGCAGCAGCAGCAGGCCGAGCAGGCCATCACCAACGGCGCGAAGGTGCTGCTCCTGGTGAACCTGGACTCCGGGTCCGGCGCGGCGATCGAGGCCAACGCCAAGTCCCGGGGCGTCAAGGTCATCAACTACGACCGCCTGACGCTGAAGGGCTCGGCCGACTACTACGTGTCGTTCGACAACGAGGCCGTCGGCAAGCTCCAGGGCACCGAAATGGCGAAGGCGCTCGAGGGCAAGGCCGGCGCACAGGTCGTCGAGCTGAACGGCTCGCCGACGGACAACAACGCGACGCTGTTCAAGAACGGCTACGACTCGGTCCTCGACCCGCTCTACGAGAGCGGCAAGCTCAAGAAGGTCGCCGATCAGTCGGTGCCGGACTGGGACAACCAGAAGGCGCTGACGATCTTCGAGCAGATGCTGCAGAAGGCCAGCAACAAGGTCGACGGCGTCGTCGCGGCCAACGACGGCCTGGGCAACGCGGCGATCTCCGCGCTCAAGCAGCGCAAGCTGCCCCAGATCCCGGTCACCGGCCAGGACGCGACGCTGCAGGGCCTGCAGAACATCATCGCGGGCGACCAGTACATGACCGTCTACAAGGCGATCAAGAAGGAGGCCGACGCGGCCGCCAAGCTGGCCATCGCGCTCGCCAAGGGCGAGGAGCCCGCGGCCGGCCTGGTGAACGGCGAGACGGCGGACGGCTCGCGCCAGGTGCCGTCGGTGCTGCTGAAGCCCGAGGCGGTCACCAAGGAGAACGTCGGCACGTTCTTCGGCCAGCCGGACTACCCCAAGCGGGACGAGGTCTGCGCGGGCAAGCTCGCCGCTCCCTGCAAGACGCTCGGCCTCTAGCCCGAGCACCGATTCGGCAGTTCCGCCCGCCCGGACGCCAGCGCGCGTCCGGGCGGGCGACCCGCCACCCGAGGAGAGAACGATGTCCACAACCCCCCTTCTGCAGCTGCGCGGCGTGTCGAAGCACTTCGGCGCCGTCCAGGTCCTGCAACAGGTCGACTTCCACGTCAGCGCCGGTGAGGTGATGGCGCTCGTCGGCGACAACGGCGCCGGCAAGTCGACGCTGATCAAGTGCATCGCCGGCATCCACCAGATCGACGGCGGCGAGATCGTCTTCGACGGCAAGCCCGTCACGATGAGCGGGCCGAAGGACTCGGCCGACCTCGGCATCGAGGTCGTCTACCAGGACCTCGCGCTGGCGGACAACCTCGACGTGGTGCAGAACATGTTCCTCGGGCGCGAGGAGCTCGGCTCGCGCCGGCAGCTCAACGAACCGCTGATGGAGGCGCGGGCGAAGAAGACGCTCAGCGACCTGTCGGTGACGACGATCAAGTCGGTCCGCCAGACCGTGGCGGGCCTGTCCGGCGGGCAGCGGCAGTCCGTCGCCGTGGCCAAGGCGGTCATGTGGAACTCGCGCCTGGTGATCCTCGACGAGCCGACGGCGGCGCTCGGGGTCGCGCAGACGCGGCAGGTGCTCGACCTCGTCAAGCGCCTGGGGGAGCAGGGGCTCGCGGTCGTCCTGATCTCCCACAACCTGCACGACATCTTCGAGGTCGCCGACTCGGTGACCGTGCTGCGGCTCGGCCAGAACGTCGCCGAGTACCGCGTGGCCGACACCACCTCCCAGGAGGTCGTGCAGGCGATCACCGCCGGCAGCATGACGTCCGTCCCGGGCCTGAAGAAGGAGCTCTCATGAAGTTGACCAAGAACCCCGCTCCCGAGCCGGCACCGGTCGCGCCCTCGGGCGGCCACGTCCCGGAGTCCCAACGGAAGATCGGCGACTACGCCCGCGACTACGTGGACGGGATCAAGGGCGGTGAGCTCGGCTCGCTCCCGATCTTCATCGGGATGCTGATCATCTGCATCGTCTTCCAGTCGCAGAACGACCAGTTCCTCACCTCGGGCAACTTCGTCAACCTGATCCTGCAGTCCGCCGCGTTCATGACGATCGGCATGGGCGTCGTCTGGGTCCTGCTGCTCGGGGAGATCGACCTGTCGATCGGCTACGTCTCCGGCGTCGCGGGAGTGATCACGGCGATCCTCCTGACCCCGGACGGCAACACCTCGCCGACCGCGGTGGCGATCGTCATCGCGATCCTGTCCGGCACGGCGATCGGCACGTTCCACGGCATCCTCTTCACGAAGATCGGGATCCCGTCGTTCGTCGTGACCCTGGCCGGCCTGCTGGCCTGGAACGGGGTCGTCCTCCTGCTCATCGGCTCGCGCGGCACCGTCACGCTCCAGGACGACTTCACCATCGGCCTGGCCAACGACTTCCTGTCCCCGGAGCTCGCCTGGCTGGGGGTGGTGGCCGCCGCCGGGATCTACGCGGGGGCGCAGCTGAACGAGGTCAGGGTGCGGCGGGCGGCCGGGCTCGGACACGAGCCGATGCTGCTCGTCGGGCTGCGGATCGGTGCGCTCACGCTCGCCCTTGCCGCCGTGGTGGCGATCGCGAACGACGACCGCGGCATCCCGTGGGTGTTCGTCCTCGTCGGCGCGCTGCTGCTGTTCTGGACCTACATCCTCAAGCGGACCAAGTTCGGGCGCTACGTCTTCGCCGTCGGCGGCAACGTCGAGGCGGCCCGCCGCGCCGGCATCAACGTCGACCGCATCCGGATCTCGGTCTTCGCGATCGCGTCGACGATGGCCGCGATCGGCGGCATCATCCTCGCGTCGCGTCTGCGGTCGGTGGACACGAACGCGGGCGGCGGCTCGATCCTGCTCTACTCGATCGCGGCGCCGGTGATCGGCGGCACGTCGCTCTTCGGCGGCCGCGGCACGATCAAGTCCGCGATCCTCGGCGCGATCGTCATCGCGTCGATCGACAACGGGCTCGGCCTGCTCGGATTGGGGTCCGGCGAGAAGTTCGTCATCACCGGCGGCGTCCTGCTGCTGGCGGTGACCGTCGACTCGCTCTCGCGTCGCAAGCAGACCGCCTCTGGCAGAGCGTGACCCCGCTCAGGGTCGGGCTGCTGTCGACCGCGCGCATCAACCACAAGCTGGTCGAGGGCGCGCGGCAGGCAGCGGACGTCGAAGTGGTGGCCGTCGGCTCGCGCTCACGCGAGCGGGCGGCGGCACACGCATCCGAGCTGGGGTTCGAAGGCGTGCGCGTGCACGCGTCGTACGACGACGTGCTGGCCGACCCGGACGTCGACGCGGTCTACGTCGCGCTGCCGAACGGCGACCACGTCGCCTGGTCGATCCGCGCGCTGGAGGCCGGCAAGCACGTGCTGTGCGAGAAGCCGCTGTCCCGCCGGGCCGCCGACGTTGCCCGGGCGTTCGACGTGGCGGAGCGCGAGGGCCGGGTCCTCGCGGAGGCGTTCATGTGGCGTCACCACCCGCAGGTCACGCGCCTGCAGGAGCTCATCGCCGACGGCGTGATCGGCGAGGTGCGATCGGTCCGGGCCGCGTTCTCCTTCTCGCTGGGCCGGACCGGCGACGTGCGCCTCTCGGCTGCGCTCGACGGCGGGGCGCTCATGGACGTGGGGTGCTACTGCGTGTCCGGCACGCGGCTGGTGCTGGGCGAGCCCGAGCTGGTCGGCGGCACGCAGGTGCTGGGCGGCGACGGCGTTGACGTCCGGTTCGCCGCGTGGCTCCGCTTCCCGGGTGACCGCACCGCGACGATCGACTGCGCCTTCGACCTGCCCGCACGCGACGAGCTGGAGATCATCGGCTCGGCGGGAACCCTCTTCCTCGACGATCCGTGGCACGCCCGGAGACCCGTGATCGACGTCCGCCGGGGGGAGGACGTCGATCACGTCGAGGTGCCGTCCGCCGACCCGTACGCCTGCGAGCTGACGGATCTCGCGGCGGCCGTCCGCGGCGAGCGCGCCCCGCTCCTCGGGCGCGCCGACGCCGAGGGGCAGGCGCGGGTCATCGAAGCCCTGTACCGCAGCGCGGCTGAAGGCCGCGCGGTCGCTCCATGAGCGCGGTGATCGGCCTGGACGTCGGGACCTCCGGCGTCAAGGGCATCGCGCTGGCGGAGACGGGGGAGGTGCTGGCGCGCGTCGAGCGCGGCTACCCGCTGTCGACCCCGCGGCCCGGCTGGTCCGAGCAGGATCCCGAGAGCTGGTGGCTGGCAGCCGAAGCGGTCCTGGCCGAGCTGCAGGACATCGCCGGCACACCGAGCGGGATCGGCCTGTCCGGGCAGATGCACGGGCTCGTCACGCTCGACGCCAAAGGGCGACCCGTCCGGCCGGCGATCCTGTGGAACGACCAGCGCACCGCGGCGGAGTGCGCGGAGATCGAGGAGCGCATCGGCCTGGACCGCCTGATCGAGCTGACGGGCAACCGGGCGCTCACGGGCTTCACCGCCCCGAAGCTGCTGTGGCTGCGCCGCCACGAGCCGGACGCCTACGCGCGCATCGCCTCGGTGATGCTGCCGAAGGACTACGTGCGCCTGCGGCTCTGCGGGGTCGCCGCCACCGACGTCGCCGACGCCAGCGGCACCCTGCTGTTCGACGTCGCCGGGCGCCGCTGGAGCAGCGCGGTCTGCGACGCGCTCGAGGTCGACCATGGCTGGCTCCCGCCCGCGCTCGAGAGCCCGGAGGTGTCCGGCCGCACGGCCGCCGGTGTCCCCGTCGCGGCGGGCGCCGGCGACCAGGCGGCCGGCGCCCTCGGCGTCGGGGTCGTCGACCCGGGCGGGCCGCTGTCCGTCGTGCTCGGCACGTCCGGCGTGGTCTTCGCCGCGCTGGGGGACTTCGCCGCCGACCCGGCCGCGCGCGCCCACACCTTCTGCCACGCGGTCCCCGGGACGTGGCACGCGATGGGCGTGATGCTCAGCGCCGCCGGATCGCTGCAGTGGCTGCGCGACGTCGTCGCCCCCGGCGTCGACTTCGGCACGCTCGTCGCGGAGGCCGCCGCGTGGGAGCCCGGGGTGGAGGGCCTCACCTTCCTGCCGTACCTCGCCGGCGAGCGCACCCCGCACGCGGACCCCGAGGCCCGCGGCTCGTTCACCGGCCTCACGCTCCGCCACGACCGCGGCGCGCTCGTGCGGGCGGTCCTCGAGGGCGTCGCCTTCGGGCTCGGCGACTGCCTCGACGTCCTCACCCAGACCGGCGCGACGCCGACCTCCGGCCTGGCCGGCGGCGGCGGCGCCCGCAGCGACCTGTGGCTGACGATCGTCGCCTCCGTCCTCGGGCTGCCGCTCGCGCGGACCGCGGTCGACGAGGGCGCCGCGTTCGGTGCCGCGCTGCTCGGCGGCTGCGCCGGCGGGGTCTGGTCCGGCACCGCCGAGGCCGTCGCCGCCACCGTCCGGACGACCTCCCAGGTCGAGCCCGACCCGGACTGGACCACGGCCTACGCCGAGGTCCGCGGGCGCTACCGCGCGCTCTATCCAGCCTTGTCCCACCTGTCCCACACCCACCACCAGGAGGCCACGTCGTGAGCGACCTGACCGCACGCCCCGAGCACAAGTTCACCTTCGGCCTGTGGACGGTCGGCAACCCTGGCCGCGACCCGTTCGGGGACCCGACCCGCGCGCCGGTCGACCCCGTCGACTCGGTCCACCGGCTCGCCGAGCTCGGCGCCTGGGGCATCTCGCTCCACGACAACGACCTCGTGCCGTGGGGGAGCAGCGCCGCGGAGCACGAGCGCATCGTCGGTCGCTTCGACGCCGCGCTGAAGGAGACCGGGCTCCAGGTCGGCATGGCGACCACGAACCTCTTCGGCCATCCGGCCTTCAAGGACGGGGCGTTCACCTCCAACGACCGCGGCGTGCGCCGCGCGGCCATCGGGAAGGCGATGCGGTCGATCGACCTGGGTGCGCAACTCGGCGCAAAGACCTACGTCTTCTGGGGCGGCCGGGAGGGCACCGAGGTCGGCGTCGCCAAGGACCCGCGCGACGCGCTCGACCGTTACCGCGAGGCCATCAACGTCCTCGCCGAGTATGCCGTCGAGCAGGACTACGGCATGCGCTTTGCGCTCGAGCCCAAGCCGAACGAGCCGCGCGGCGACATCTTCCTGCCGACCGTCGGCCACGCGCTGCACTTCATCTCCACCCTCGACCGGCCGGAGATGGTCGGCGTGAACCCCGAGGTCGCCCACGAGACGATGGCGGGGCTGTCGTTCCTGCACGGCGTCGGGCAGGCGCTGTGGGCGGAGAAGCTCTTCCACATCGACCTCAACGCCCAGCGGATCGGCCGCTACGACCAGGACTTCCGCTTCGGCGCGGAGGACCTCAAGGAGGCGTTCCTGCTGGTCCGGCTGCTGGAGTCCGCGGGCTACGACGGGCCGCGCCACTTCGACGCGCACGCCTACCGCTCGGAGGACGCGGCCGGGGTCTGGGACTTCGCGCGCGGCTGCATGCGGACCTACGTCGCGCTCGCCGAGAAGGCACAGCACTTCGACTCCCTGCCCGAGGTCCAGGAGGCGCTCGCGGCGGCGTCGACCCCCGACCTGGGCATCGCGACCTGTGACGGCGTCTCGGAGGCGGAGGTGCTCAAGGGCGAGGTCGACGGTCTGGACGCCCTCGGCGAGCGCGGTTATGGCAACGAGGCGCTGGACCAGCTCGTGATCGAGGTCCTGCTCGGCGTGAAGTGATGCCGGACCCCGAGGTCACCCTGCGGGCCGGCGGCGACGCCGATGGCGGCGGCGAGGCGGTCGTCGTCGTGCAGGGTGGGGACCTGCTCGGCCTGCGGTCCTGGTCGGTCGACGGGCAGGAGCTGCTGGCGGCCCCGGACGCGCTGCCGCCGGAGTACTGCGTGCACGGCCGCCGCGCCGGGGTGACGCTTCTGCACCCGTGGGCGAACCGCCTCGGCGCCGACGCGTTCACGGTGGCCGGACGTGAGGTCCGGGTGCCGGACGACGAGACGGTGAGCCGGGACGCCGGCGGCCTCGCGATCCACGGCCTGGCGGTGCCAGGGGCGTGGATCCCCGAGCAGACCGGGGCCGGCGGCTGCCGGGTACGCCGCGTGGTACCGGCCACCGCGGCGTTTCCGTTCGCCCACACCGTCGGGGTCGTGATCGTGCTCGAGGTCGGCGGAACGGTGACGGTCGCGACGTCGCTGCAGGCGCTGTCCGATCCGCTGCCGGTCGCGGTCGGCTGGCACCCGTACCTGGTGCCGCCGGGGCCGCGCGCCGAGTGGGAGCTGCGGCTCCCGGCCTGCACGCGGCTACCCGCCGACGCGGCAGGCCTGCCGACAGACGCCCGTGTGCCGGCTGCGGCGGAGCGGGCGCTCCTCGGGGAGCGTGAGCTCGACGACGGCTTCGCCGACGCCGGGTCCACGACCTGGTCGGCCGGGCCCGTCGTCGTCGAGCTCGACGCGGCCTATACCGCGGCGCAGGTCTTCGCGCCCGGGGACGCGCACGTCGTGAGCCTCGAGCCGATGACCGCCCCGACGGACGCGCTGCGCACGGGCCGCGGTCTGCGGGTCCTGGCCCCGGGTGAGCGCCTCACCGCGACGTTCGTCCTGCGACACAACCGCTGAGGCACAGGTCCGGGACGGGGGTGCTGCACGGTGATCCTGCACTACGACGCCGATTTCGAGCGTCTGGCCGAGTACACGGACCTCGCTGCGACCACCGAGCTGCTGGCACCGCTGGGCAGCCTGCCCTGACGCCGCCACCTCCTGCGCTCGATAACGATCGTTATGTAACCTCGAAACGAAGCGCCGATGTCGTTCCCCGAGAGCTCGCTGCGTGACCGCGCGCTTTCTGGGCGTTCGGGATGTCCAGGACTGGATGGTTCTTGCCGGTGGACCGACGTACCGTGCCTACGACGCAGACGCGGCGGTTCCGGCCGCTCGTCCTCGCGCTCGTGAAACTGAGTCCACCGAGAGGTCGTCCCCGATGTCTGCCGAGCCGATCTGGTTCCTCGCCAACCTGATGGAGATCCACTATCCCGCCGACGGTGATCAACCGGGGCTGATCGAGGTCACTGCGCCGTCGGGCGACATGCCGCCGCTGCACGTGCACGCGGACGAGGCCGAGGCCTTCTACGTGCTGGAGGGCTCGCTCGAGGTCTGGGTGGGCACGGGCGTGCACCGCACGCTCGCAGCCGGCGAAGCCGTGCGGGCGCCCGCCGGCATCCCTCACACCTACCGCGTGGGCCCGGCCGGCGCGCGGTTCCTCGTCCCTGCCAGCGCCCGGTTCGAAGCCTTCGTTCGCGCGGTGGGCGAGCCGGCGCCGGAGCGTGTGCTTCCCACGCCCGCCCCGCCCGACCTCGAGCGCCTCGGCGCGCTGGCGGCCGCTGCGGGGATCACGCTTCTCGGCCCTCCGGGTGCGTTGCCGACGAGCGACGCGGCGGTCGCCGCGTCGGCCTGATCAACCCAGGTCAGGCGCTGAACCAATCGGTGAGCACCGGGCCGAGGATCGCCGGGTCGACCATGTGGCCGCCCGCTGCGAGTCGGTGCCGTTCAGCGGCGGGCATGGCGGCCGCGATCGCGTCGGCGGAGCTGCCGATGAAGTCGCCCGCCAGCTCCTGCATGGCGGCGTCGGCGCCCGGACCGGTCATCACCAGCGCCGGCTGGCCGATCCCGCCGAGCCGATCCGCCGGCGGCGGGCCGTCGCCGAGGCATGCCGCGTCGTAGGCGAGGCTGGGTGCGAGCTCCCGCATGCCCGGCCAGTACGCCGAGCCCTTGACCTGCTCCAGGACCTCCGGCGGGGTCCCGGCGAGCCGCATGAAGAGCTCGAGGGCCTGGTCCCGGTCGTCCCGGGCGAGCGCTTCGCGCAGCGCGGCGGCGTACTCCTGCCACGCGGCGATGGCGTCCGCGCCAACGGCGTACGGCACCTCCCATCGTCGACCACCGCGGCAAGGTCCTCGATCTCGCGCTCGAGCGAGTACGGCGGCGTGTCCCCGCTGCCTCCGCGGCCGCGACGCGCGTAGTTGGCCACCGTGAACGAGCCGGCCAGCGCCGGGATCAGCGCGGCGTTCTCCGTCCCGTCGTCCAGTCCACCGCCGATCAGCACCACCGGCGGCCCGTCGCCGTCGCGGGTGAACGCGATCGCCGTGCCGTCCTTCGCCTCCACACGATGCATCGTGCCCGCTCCTCTCACCAGTGTCTGTGAACTCCGTACTCGTCCAGTGCGTCGTCGGCGCTGATGATCCCGAGCTTCTCGCAGTCCGCCTGCGCGACGAGCAGTCGATCGAACGGGTCCTTGTGCCTGCCGTGCGGCAGGCGACGCACGGCCCAGGCGTGCTCCGAGGAGATCGCCAGCGTCAGGAAACCCTCTGCGGTGATGATCGCCGGGAGGTCGTGCGGTGCCTGCAGCTTGCCGAGGCTGGACTTGATCGCGATCTCCCAGAGCGACGCGGCGCTGACGAGCAGGACCTGGTCGGCGCGCTCCATCGTCGCCTTCGCGTCGGCGGACAGCTGCGCGTCGTCGGTCAGGAACCACAGCAGCGCGTGTGTGTCGACGAGCCAGCTCGTCACCCCGTGTACTCCTCGAACCCCTCGGGAACGGCGTCGAAGTCGGGTGCGAGCTTCAGCACGCCCTTCAGCGCGCCGGCACGGCGCGGCGCGCTTGCGGAATACGGGACGATCTTCGCGACCGGGACATCTCCACGCTGGACGATGATCTCCTCGCCCGCCTCCACCTGCGTGATCAGCCTCGAGAAGTTCGTCTTGGCTTCGTGGATCTTGACGGGCTTCATTCGACCAGCGTACCCAACTTAGTCCGGTTAGTCGACCGATCCGACGTAGTACCACTGGCCGTCCTCGCGGACGAACTCGCTGTGCTCGTCCAGCCGGCCCCGCTCGCGTGCGGACGTGTCCCAGTAGTGCGCGACGAAGTCGACCGTGCCCGTCCGGTCGTCCTCGGCACCGGCGGTCACGGCGACGATCTCCAGCCGCCGCCACTGCAGGTCGAGGTCGAGGTCCAGCGTCGCCGGCCGCGTCGACGGGTGCCAGCTCGCCAGCAGGTACACCGGGTCACAGACCGCGAACGCGCTGAAGCGCGAGCGCATCAGGCGCTCGGCCGTCGGGGCCGTCACACGCGCGGAGCCGCGGCCGCGGTGCAGCGGACCGCAGCACTCGGTGAACGGGGAGCCGGAGCCGCAGGGGCAGTCGTCGGGAACGCGAGGAGAAGTTGGATCCACCGCCGCAGGATCGCACGCCGCGAGCGCCGGCGCGGCCTACTCGGTGGTGCCCTTCTCGAGCCGCTCCAGCCGCTTGCTGATGCCGTCCAGCGCCGACAGGATCGCCTCGTCGACGGCCCGCAGCGACCCGACCCCGGCGGTGACGTCGCCGACCTGGGCCTCGATCTCGTCGACCTCGCGCTCGACCTCGTCGACCTTCCCGGCGATGCCGGCGGTGGCGACGCCGACCTCGGCCTCGATCCGCCGCTCGGCCAAGACCGTCGCAGTGCCCGCGATCATGCCGATGAGCACGGGACCGATGCCCATCAGGATCATCCCGAGCACGCGGCCCTCGGTCGTCCGCGGGAAGAGGTCGCCGTAGCCGGTGGTGGTGATCGTCACCCAGGCCCACCAGACCCCGTCGAACCCGTTGTTGACGCCGTCCTGGTCGGACTCGAGCTCCGCGAACGCCAGCCCACCGCCGAAGACGGCGAGGAACGCGAGCGTCGCCGCGTAGCGGAACCCGTTGACGCGGAAGACCTTCCCGAGCACCGGCAGCAGGTCCAGGATCCGCAGCAGGCGCAGGATCCACAGCACCTGCAGCACCCCGGGCAGGAACGGCGGCGTCACCACCAGCAGGACGAGGTCGAGCTTGTTGTGACGCACGTACGCGCGGTCGTCCGGGCAGAGCCGGAGCATGAGGACCGTCTCGCCCAGGAACGTCAGCCAGATGCTCCAGTTGAGGACGAGCGAGACGACGCCGAGGGCGCCGTCCGGATCGGCGGAGTGCAGTGCGAGCGACGGGACCGTCAGCAGGACGGCGACGAGGACCGGCAGGTCCAAGCGCGCCGCCCGCGCGGCCTGCTCGTCGCTCATCCCCGGGACGTAGTGCACCCCGTGGTACGACGTCCGCTCGGAGACGAGCTCGCTCATGGTGTGCTGCTACCGCTTGCGCTTCTTGGACTTCTTGCTCGACGAGGACGACCCCGACCCGGAGCCGGACGACTTCGGCTTGGCCGCCTTGCTCGCCTTCTGGATCAGCGCGGTCGCCGCGCCCGCCTTCGCGCGCTTGGTCGTGTGCTTCTTGATCTTGCCGGCGGCGAGCGCCGCCGCCAGGACACCGCCCGGTCCGTACGCGCTGTCGCAGTCGCTCGCCGCGTAGAGCGTCGTCGGGACCGTCGTCTCCACGCCGTCCGGGTCGTGGTCGCAGACCAGCGCGGTCGGGACGTTCTCGCCCTCGACGCTGATGCTCGTCGGGGCGACGCCCTCGGCGACCAGGACCTGCTGCGCCTCCTGCAGCGTGAGCCCCTCGGTGTCGGCGGTCTTCGGCGGCGAGTCGCTGCTGCCGCAGCCGGCGGCCAGGAGTGCGGCGGAGACAAGTGCGGCGGTCAGGCTGAGCGCTTTCATCGAGGTCCTTGGTCAGTGGAGGCGGAAGCTGGCCGGAGATCGTAGAGCGCGGCGGTGGTCCGCGCTGGGATCTGTGGCGTTTGACCCAGCGGCACCCCGTCCCGCGGCAACGTCCGTCCAGGCGGGTCCAGGGCAGCCCGGGCCCCGCCGATGGACCGGCATGGACCGTGAAGGGCTCCGTGCCGGTCACCTGCTCGCGCTTTCCGGCGCCGGGCTGCTCCTGCTCGCGCTGTGGCTGCCGTGGTACTCGCTCAGCCTGGGGCCGGCCGAGCGCGGACGCCTCAGCGGCGGCGCCGCGCAGTTCGGGGGCGCATCCTTCGCCGCCCTCGCCGACGGCCTGCTCGCCCGGCTCGACGGGCTGCGGCTCACGGCCTGGGCCGTCTTCGGCGGGACGGATGTGATGCTGGCGGTCGCCGCGGGCATCGTCGTCGTGGTCGTGCTCGCCGCGGCGGGCGCGGCCGGCCCCGGCGTCCGCATCGACCACGACGTGGCCGCGCGCATCGCGCTGGCGATCGGCGTCGTGGCCGTCGGGCTCATCCTGCTGCGCGCCGTCGACCGGCCGGGCCCGGCCGGGATCCTGGACCCGGGTCCGGGGATCTGGGTCGGCCTGGCCGGCGCGAGCCTGATCGCGGTCGGGGGTGCCCTCGGCCGCGGACAGGACCGCGCGCTGCCACAGTCCGTGTGGGCGGCGCCCGCGCCGGCGGCGCCGCTGTCGCCGGGCCGCCCCGGCAGCACGCCACCGCCGGGGATGCGCGCCGCGCCGGATGCGTGAGCCGGGGAGCTTGGGTCCTGCGTCCCCGAATGCGCGGACACGGGACCCAAGGTCCCCGTCACGGGTGAGCGGGACTCAGGCGAGGCCCTCCAGGTGCTCGCGCAGCGCGGCCCGCACGCGCGCGCCGCTCGTCTCCCCCGGGTAGAGCGCCAGGTGCAGGCAGAGGCCATCGAGCAGGCCGTGCAGCGCATCGGTCCGGCGGCGCAGGACAGGATCGCGGTAGCCGGCGACGAGGGTGCGCTGGTCCTCGGCGAGCGCCATGACGACCGACACGCAGATCGATCGGATGTCGCGATGCGCCGCGAGGGCGACCGGGCGAAGGTCCGGTGACGTGCGCGCCAGCAGGACCAGCTCGAGCCAGACCTCGAACTCGGCCCGGCGCCGCGCGTCGAGCGGCGCGACCTCCTCGAGGATCGCCGCGAGGGCGTCCAGCCGTTCGGCCGCCGGCCTGCTGCGAAAGTCGCCCAGCGCGGTCAGCCGCGCCTGCACCCGGCCCGCGACGGCGTCCGTCATGGACTCGACCGCGAGCCGCAGCAAGGCGTCCTGCGTGCCGAAGTAGTGGCGCAGTGCGCCGGCCGAGATCCCGGCCTCCGCGGCGACGGTCCGCACCGAGGTGCCGGCCATGCCGTCGCGCTGCACCACCCGCCACAGCGCGGCCACGATCGCAGCGCGGCGGGCTTCGTGATCGACGACCTTCGGCACCCCCACGTTTTAGCACAGCTGTGTTATCTTAGTTTGCAACACGACTGTGTTGCAAAACGAAGAGGGAGTCATACCGTGCTCATCACCGTCATCGTCGCCTGCGAGGTTCTCTTCTGGGTCGTCCTCCTGGGCGGGCTTGCCGTCCGGTACCTGCTGCGGCGGCCGCGCCTTGGCGGCATCCTCCTGGCGTGCGCCCCGCTCGTCGACCTGATCCTCCTGACCGTCAGCATCCTGGACCTGCGCGCCGGCGGCACGGCGACGACCGCGCACACGCTCGCGGCGGTCTACATCGGCGTCTCCGTTGCCTTCGGCCACCGCATGGTCCGCTGGGCGGACGTGCGGTTCGCACACCGATACGCAGACGGCCCGGCGCCGACCCCCAAGCCTCGTGACGGTCGTGCGCGTGCGGCGTACGAGCGCAGCGCCTGGCTGCGGCACCTGCTGGCCTGGGGCGTCGGCACCGCGCTCATGCTCGCGGCGGTGCTCGTCATCGACGACCCGTCGCGCACCGACGCGTTCGTCGCGACCGCGAAGGTCTGGACGCTGATCCTCGCGATCGATGCCGCGGTGGCCGTCAGCTACACCGTCGCGCCGAAGGGCCCGCGGCCCACGACGCCGCTCAGCCGTCGCTGAGCGACTGCCGCGACTCGCGGCTCAGCTGCTCGATCGCGTCGGCCAGGTGCACCATGTCGATGTTGTAGTCGCCGCGGCTGACGCGGATGCGATGGGCGGCAAGCAGGACGTCCGCGTGCGTGAAGCCGTGCGGCGGGACGAAGCGGTAGGACGCGAGCTCGATCAGCAGGCCCAGCGGGTCCTTGAAGTAGATCGAGTCCATGAAGCCGCGGTCCTTGACGCCGCTGTGGTGCACGCCGCGTTCGTCCAGCCGCTCGACGGCCTGGGCGAACGTCGCCGCCGACAGCGAGAACGCGACGTGGTGAACGGCGCCCGGGTCGGTCGACGTGCGCTCGTTGGTCCCGGTCCGGCTCTCGTCCGTGAAGATCGTGATCAGGCGGCCGTCGCCGGGATCGAAGTACAGGTGGCTCTCCCCCGGGTTGTCGAGGTTCGGCTGCTCGAAGACGAACGGCATGCCGAGGACGCCCTCCCAGAAGTCGATCGACGTCTGGCGGTCGGCGCCCACGAGCGTGATGTGGTGGACGCCCTGACTCTGCAGCTTGCGCATGGGCGCAACATATTGCGTGCCGGCGACGCGCGCGCGAGTCAGGGGAACGTCGCCTCGATCGCCGCGACCCGTGCCGCAGGGATCCCCCACGGCTCGGCGACCCCGACGGCCGCATCGAGGTCCCACAGCACGCAGCGCTCACCCGGCCCGCGCACGAACGACCACGCCACGACGGTGTTCGACAGCTGCTGCGCCATCGTGGGGCCGGAGGCGGCCGACGGCAGGCCGCCGCCCTCGGGGTGGTGGTGCAGGAACCTGCCGTAGGCAGCGTCGCAGAACGCGGCGTAGCGCGCGGTGCAGAGGATGAGCCCGTGCCAGGCCTCGTCGACGGCGCGGGACGGCATGCCGATCACCTGCCGGTCCTGCAGCGCGGCGCCGGCGCAGCGCAGCCACTGGCGGAGCCCCTCGGCGATGAGCTCGCGCGGCTCCCACGGGCACGTCTTCCAGATGGCAGGCGGCAGGTCGAGCTCCGCGACCGCGGCGCGCGTGCGCTCGGGGTCGACCGTCGGGCGGCGCGGGTTCAGGCGCATGGCCCAGCAGGCTAGACGCCCGGTAGCTTGCGCAGGCGTGAGCACTCCCGAACGCCTCCGCATCGACGCCAACGGCCTGGGCTTCGGCGCGCTCGCCTGGGGCGACCCGGCCGCGCCGCTCGCCCTGCTCGTCCACGGCTACCCGGACTCGGCGTGGACCTGGCGCCACCTCGGGCCGTACTTGGCCGAGCGCGGCTGGCGCGCCGTGGCGCCGTTCACGCGGGGCTACGCCCCGACCGACCTCGCGCCGGACGACAGCTACCTCGTCGCCGACCTGCGGGACGACGTGCTGGCGCTGCACACCGCACTCGGCGGCGACGAGCGCTCCGTGCTCGTCGGCCACGACTGGGGTGCGGTGGCGGCCTACGCCGCGATGGAGGCCGACCCGAACCGGTTCCGCGCCTACGTGACGCTCGCCGTCCCCCCGCCCCCGGCGATCCTGAAGCCCATGACCACGCGGGCGACCGCGCGCATGGCGGTCCGCCAGACGGCCATGAGCTGGTACTTCGTCTTCAACCAGCTCCCCGGCGCGGCACGGGCGCAGGACCGCGTGATCCCGCGGCTGTGGCGGGACTGGTCCCCGGGCCACGATGCCCGC
Source organism: Paraconexibacter sp. AEG42_29 (assembly GCF_040581415.1). NCBI lineage: Bacteria > Bacillati > Actinomycetota > Thermoleophilia > Solirubrobacterales > Paraconexibacteraceae > Paraconexibacter > Paraconexibacter sp. AEG42_29. The sequence continues at coordinate 2,626,299 of NZ_CP114014.1, forward strand.
GAGGACCTGACCCGGGTCTTCGAGGCGCTGAGCGGGCCCGGGCGCCGGCGCGCCGCCGTCCGCTACTACCGCAACAACCTCCAGCGCGGCCTCAAGGCGACGTTCACCATCAGGCCGAAGGCGCCCGTCCTGTACCTGCACGGCGAGGGCGACGGCTGCATGCAGGCGGACATCGCGACGTGCTTCCCGGACGCGCTTCCGGCCGGCAGCCGGTACGAGCGCGTGCCGGGCGTCGGCCACTTCCTCCAGCTCGAGGACCCCGAGCGGGTGAACGCCCTGGTGAGCGATTGGATCGGCTCGCCGACCGGGGCCGACCGCCCCGACCCGGGCGTCGACGCGGCGATCTGACGACCGGGGCGGCGTCCGCTGCCTCGAACGCGCCCCGACCGCCCGGCCCCTGCCCCCAGGGGATCGGTCCACTCTAAGCCGTATCGACGTCTGACGCGAACCTGGCGCATGCCGCCTGCACGCGTGTGCGGCGCGTAGATTGTGGGGCTTGACCGAGGCCGTCTTCGTCGCCGTCGTCGCGCTGCGGCTGCTGATCCCGCTGGGGATCCCGAAGTACCCGCTGCCGTTCATCATCGCCGCACTGCTGCTCGACGGGGTCGACCAGACCATCTTCCAGGCTGTCGACGCCACGAGCGTCCTGGACAACTACCAGGACTACGACAAGGCGCTCGACGTCTACTACCTGACGATCGCCTACGCGTCGACGTTCAGGAACTGGCTGGATCCCGACGCCTTGGCGGTGGCGCGCTTCCTCTTCTACTACCGGCTGGCCGGGACGCTGGCCTTCGAGCTGACCGGCGTGCGGGCGCTGCTGATCATCTTCCCCAACACGTTCGAGTACTTCTTCATCTTCTACGAGCTCGTGCGGCTGCGGTGGAACCCGGCCCGGATGAGCCGCGGACTGGTGATCGGGGCCGCCGCCGCGATCTGGATCTGCATCAAGCTGCCGCAGGAGTACTGGATCCACATCGCCGAGCTCGACGTCACCGACGAGCAGGCAGCCAACCCGTGGCTGCTGCCGGCGTTCCTCGCCGCCTGCGCGCTGGTGGCGAGCGGGCTGTGGCCGCTGCGCTCGCGGCTGCCCCCGGCCGACCGCACCCCGGACCTGCACGTCGACGCCTACATCGACCGGCCGACCAGCTGCGCGGTCACGCCGCGCCGGGACATGAACGCGATCCTGAGCGTCGCGACGGCCGAGAAGGTCCTGCTGCTCGCCACGATCGCGGTCATCTTCAGCCAGGTGCTGGACGGGATCCGGGCCAGCTCGTTCCAGCTCGTCATCGGCGTCGGGACGATCGTCACGCTGAACGCGGTCATCAGCCTGTGGCGCGTCGAGCGGGGCTCGCGCTACGGCTCGACCGTCGCGCAGTTCACCGCGATGGTCACCGTCAACCTCGCGATCCTCGGGGCCGGGGTGCTCCTGCGCCGCACCGCCGGCGTCTCGGCGTACCTCCCGATCGCCGACGCCGCGTTCTTCCTCCTGCTCATCAGCATGGTGATCGCGATGTACGACCGGTACCGCATCATCGGGAACCTCTCGCTGGACAAGCGCCCGCGCCTGCGGCGGCGGCTCCGGGACATGCGTCAGGTCGCACATTGACCCCGGCCACGGCCACGGGACGGACCCTCACGTGGCTGGGACACGCGACGGCGCTCATCGAGGTGCGCGGGGCCCGCATCCTCACCGACCCGCTCCTGCGTCCGCGCCTGGCGCACATCACGCGCCGCGTGCCGCCGGTCGCCCCGGCCTCGCTCGGCGGCGTCGACGGCATCCTCATCTCGCACGTCCACCTCGATCATCTCGATCGGCCCACGCTGCGGGCCCTGGGGTCGTCGGTGCCGATCATCGCGCCGCGCGGGGCGGCCGCCTCGCTCCGCGGGCTGGGGCCTGTCCACGAGCTCGACGTCGGCGAGACCGCGACCCTCGCCGGCGTCGAGGTGACCGCGACACCGGCGGTCCACAGCGCGAGGCGCCGCGGCCGGCGGGTGCCGGCGCTCGGCTACGTGGTCGACCGCGACCTGTACTTCGCCGGCGACACCGATCGGTTCGACGCGATGGCGGAGCTCGCGCCGCTCGAGCTCGCACTCGTCCCCGTGTGGGGCTACGGACCGACGCTCGGGCCCGGTCACCTGGACCCGCAACGGGCCGCCGAGGCCACCGCGGTGCTGCGGCCGCGGGTCGCGGTGCCGATCCACTGGGGGACGTACTTCCCTTTCCCGCTCGGGCTCCGCGGGCACCCGCTGCTCCACCAGCCGCCGCGGGCGTTCGCGGCGCGTGCGGCCGTCCTGGCGCCGGCGACGGAGGTCGTCGTGCTCGAGCCCGGCGGCAGGCTCGAGCTGCGCCCGCGTGTGGCTAGCCCTTGAGGAAGCGGATCGTCATCGGATAGCGGTACGCCTCGCCGCGACTGGCTCTCGTCGTGGCGATGACCGTGAGCACGAGCCACGCGATCGCCCCCGCGACCAGCACCGGGATGAGCAGCAGCCCGACGAGGACGAAGATCAGGATCAGCGTGATCGTTCCGCCGACGATCAGGTACAGCAGCGCGGACAGCTGGAAGTTCAGCGCCTCGGTCGCCTCCTGCTTGACGAACGGGTCGCTCGACCCCTTGATCGCCAGGACGAGCAGCGGACCCACGAACGCCAGCGCACCGAACCAGCCGAAGACGAGCGGCGAGACGTGCGCGAGCGCGGCCCACGTGCGGCCGTCGCCCGAGCTGCCCGACAGCTGCGATCCGGCGGGTCCCCCGGGCACCGGCGCTCCGGGCGAGGTGTGCGCGGTCCACTGCGAGCCGTCCCACCAGCGGCTTGAACCACTGCCGTCCGGATCGGGGTAGTAGCCCGGGGACGGCGTGGGCCCGACGGCCGTCTGCGGCGCCGGTGGTGGCGGGGGCGGCGGCGACGAGGAGCCGGGCTTGCTGAAGTCCATGCGCCCAATGATGCCGGGTCCGCGGGCTGCGGACGAGGAACTTCCCGCCTGAGGGCCTCAGGACAGCCCGAGGGCGGCGGCGGCCGGCGCCTGCGAGGGCGGTGCGTCCGGGACCCCCGCACCGGTGCGGCTCGGCTCGGCGAGCTCCCGCAGCAGCGCGAGCGTGCGGTCGTGCGCCGCCGCGTCCCGGCGGACCGCCTGCGCGCTGCGGGCGCCGGCCTGCGCCAGCTGCCCCGTGAGCCCGTGGGCGCGCCACCGCGAGGGGCGGCCGACCAGCGGCGGCATCGTGGCCGCGTGCGCGAACAGGCGGCCGGCCCGCTCGCGCCGCCAGGCCGCGTCGTCGGTCCGCGACCCGACCAGGATCAGCGCCAGCGTCGTCAGCTCCTGCCGGCGGACGTCGTCGAGGGCATCGTTGTAGCCGCGGGCGAAGGCCGCGAGGAGCGGGCAGGCGCAGTGCGGTCGGTCGCTGAACCGCTCGCCGGCGAGCATCGAGCAGAGCTCCATCGTGCACACGCCGTCCGCGGGCGCCAGGTGCGCTCCGGCGGTGAGGCGAACGGTTTTGACGTTGACGTCGACCATCGGCGTGCGGCCCGAATCTAAAGCAGGGCGGCCGCCGCAGATAGGCCGCGCGGGCGCCGGGTGTTGCCGGGCGCACGGGTGGGCGGGGAGGCGGAGCTAGGCTGGCGCGTATGAGCGCGCTGATGACCACGGAGCGGGCGACCCGGACGGCGATCGGCGCCGGGGTGACGACGTTCGTGTTCGGCGCCGCGCTGGTGGCCGCCCCCGAGCGGGTCGGTCCGGTCGGGGGCCTCGTCGATCCGAAGGCCGCTCGCCTGATCGGCATCGCCGACCTCGTCCTGGTGCCGGGGCTGGTCGCGGGCCGCGCGCGCGGGCCGTGGATGGCGGCCCGTGCGGCGCTCAACGTGGCGATCGTCGCGTACGGCCGCCGCCTCGCGCGGGCCGGCACCCCGCGCATCGGCGTGGTCGCCTGCGCGGTGTCCGCGATCACCGTGGTGGACGCCGCCGCGGCCGTCGTCCTGCTGCGCGCGGAGTCCCGCGGCGCCGGCGGGTGACCAGGACACGGGCCGATCTGCCAGCGTGTCGGGCATGCGGACGAACCTCCTGATCCCCCTCTCGCCGGCCGAGGTGTCGGGCCTGACCCGGGGCCTGCCGGACGGCCCGCCGGAGCGGCTCGCCGAGCGCGCCCTGCTGCAGCTCGGCGGCCTCGGCCCGGCCGGCCGGGCCGGTCGCGTGCGGCGACGCTGCCAACTGCAGGTGTTCGCCTGCGGCCTCGGGGGCCTCTGGACCGCGCCGCTGGGGATGGCGTGCCAGCTGGTCGCGGCCGGCCGCCTGGCCGCCGTCGTGCGGCCCGACCTCCCGGACGCCGAGCGGGCCGCCTGCCTCGCGGTCGCGTTCGGCGCGGCACCGGACGCCGCGACCGCGCGGGGCCAGCAGTCCGGCGACGCCCCGCCGATCGCGCGACACCTCGCAGCTCAGGCCAAGGAGGCGGCGGCGGCGCTGCGCGGGCCGGGCGGCCTGAAGCAGGCGGCGCGCCTGCTGTGGAAGCTCCGTGCCGCCCGACGGGCGCTGCGGGCCGGGGCCTCGCGGTCGATCCCGGTGCTCGCGTGCGTCTGGGGTGCCTGGGAGGCGCGCGGGCAGCTGCGCGACCTCGAGCGCGATCTGCGCGCCTGGTCCGCTCCCGCCGCCCCGCCCGCGCCGAAGACGCTCACCGGCACCGCTTGAGCGCCTGAGCGCCGCGCCGCCCCGTCGGCCGGCCGAGTCCGGCACGATAGGCGCTGATGCTGCCTTCCTCGCGCGCCCTGTCCCTGCTCGCCGTGCTGGCCTCGGTCGTCGCCGTCACCGGCTGCGGCGGGGACGACGAAGATTCGGGCGGCGGCGGCACCACGTCCCTCAACCGCCAGGAGAGCGGGCTGGCACCGACCAAGGCCGACGGCGCGGTCCACGTCCGCATGCGGCTCGCGCAGAGCGGCAACTTCAAGTACGTCCCGCAGACCGTGACGGTCAAGAAGGGCCAGAAGATCGTCTGGACCAACCCGCAGGGCTCGACGACGCACGACGTGAAGGGTCTCGACGACGACTTCCGGTCGGACGAGCTGAAGCGGGGCGACACGTTCACGTACACGGCGGACAAGACGGGCCTGATCGACTACGAGTGCACGATCCACCCGGGGATGCTCGGCACGATCATCGTGCAGTAGCCGGCACGGTGCGGGTGGCCGGCGGCGAGGCGCCATAGTGGTCGGGATGACCGAGCGCGCCGTCCTGGGCGACATCGAGAGCCGCGCCGACTGCGAGCGCCTGGTCCGCGCCTTCTACGGCCGGGCCCTGACCGATCCGGTCATCGGCTTCATCTTCACCGACATCGCCCGGCTGGACGTGGAGGCGCATGTGCCGGTGATCGCCTCCTTCTGGGAGACGATCCTGCTCGACGCGCACTCCTACGGCGGCGGTGCGTTCCGCCCCCACGCCGAGCTGCACGCGCGCGTCGAGCTGCGGTCCGGCCACTTCGAGCGCTGGCTCGCGCTGTGGCGGACGACGGTCGACGAGCTGTTCGCGGGTGAGCGCGCCGACCTCGCGAAGTCCCACGCCCAGCGCGTCGCCGGCGCGTTCGAGCGGCGCCTGCCGCAGCGCGGCGCCGCGCCCGCCGGGGATCCGGTCGTCGGCGGGCTGCTCGTGATCGAGCCGCGCCCGCGCGGCGGCAGCTGACGCCGGGGTACGCTGGCGCCATGTCCCGACCCGGCGACCGCGGATGCGCGTGAGAGCAGCGGACCTCGTCCTGCGGCAGTCCCGCACCGCTGCCCAGCGCCGGCGTGCGGCGGCGGAACGGCGCACCCGCATGCTGGCCGGCGTCGCGATCGTGACCACCGGCGGCGTGGTCGTCGGTGAGGTGTTCCGGGTGTGGCACCGCGGCGACGCCCCGCTGCTGGCCGAGACCGATGACGTCGTCCTGGCCGCCGAGCAGGCGATCGAGCAGACCGTCGAGGTCGCGAAGGCCGGCTACCGCGGCGGCTCCACGCGCGAGAACGCGCTCATGAACCTGCTGCTGTCGTTCACGGGGACGTTCGCGGTCGTCCGCGCGTCGACGACCATCATCCGCCGGCGCGGGCGCTTCGGCCCGTTCCGCAACCTCGTGGTCGGCGACGACCACATCCACCACTTCGTCCCCGGGATCGCGACCGCGTTCATCGCGGGCGGGATCTCGATCCTGTCCCGCAACGAGAACCTCGACCCGATCCTCGCCGTGCCGTTCGGCGTCGGGGTCGCGCTGACGCTCGACGAGTCGGCGCTGCTCCTCAAGCTCGACGACGTCTACTGGACCGAGGACGGCATCGTCAGCGTCCAGATCACGCTCGCGACGCTGGGGATGCTGTCGTCGCTGGCGCTCGTCCTGCGGGTCCTGCGCCGCGGCGAGGCGGAGGTCCTGGACCCCGACCCCGTCGACGAGCCCGCGATCTGACGGCCCTGCCGGTCAGTCCGCCGACAGGCTCGTCTGGCCGGGCGCGACGCGCGGGACGACTCCGCCGGCGGTCGCTGCACCCGCGTCGGCGCCCGGTGCGGCGGCCGGCTGCAGGCGGGCCGATCGGGCCGCAACGACCTCGTGGTGCGGCACTGCGCGGCCGTCGATCGTCAGCTGGAGCTCGTTCCCGGGGCCGACGAGCGGAAGGTCATGCGTGCCGGACATCCCCGCCCAGGTTCGATGCGGGGACCGGCTTCCCTCCCTGGTGGCGCGCCGCCGCGCGCGCCGATGAGGCAGTCTTGTCGCGTGTCGACGATCACCCCCCAGGTCGAGGAGGCGGGCATCACCGCCCACGCCGTGAGCGTGGAGGCGGGCGGGCAGACGATCCTGCGCAGCGCGTCGCTGACCGTGCCGAGCGGCGGCCTCGTCGCGCTCATCGGGCCGAGCGGATCCGGAAAGTCGACGCTGATGCGGGCGATGGCGGGCGTGGTCGTCCCCAGCGGCGGTGCCGTCCGCCTCGACGGCCATCCGATCCGCGAGCGCATGACGGACGTCGGCTACGTCCCGTTCGGCACGCTGGTCCACGCCGAGCTCACCGTCCGCGAGGCACTGCGCTACGCGGCGGAGCTGCGGCTCCCCCACGCCTCGTCCGCCGAGCTCGACGCCCGCGCCGACGAGGTCATCGGCGAGCTGCAGATGGAGGACCAGGCGGACCTGCGGATCAAGCAGCTGTCCGACGGCCAGAAGCGGCGGGCCTCGTGCGGGGTCGAGCTCGTCGGCCGGCCATCCGTCCTGCTCCTCGACGAGCCCGCGACCGGCCTCGACCCCGCGCTCGAGCGGCGCATCATGCGCCTGGCCCGGCGGCTCGCCGACGAGGGTCGCGGGGTCCTGGTCGCCACCCACGCCACCAGCAGCCTCGGGCTCTGCGACACGGTCGCCGTCATGGCCCGCGGCGGGCACCTGCGCTTCGTCGGGACACCGGAGGAGCTGCTCGTCCGCTTCGGCGTCGCCAACTACGACGAGGTCTACGAGGCGCTCTCGCTCGAGGAGGAGGCCGCCGGCGGCGGGCCCGCGAACGAGGCGCCCGGCCCGTCCCTGGCCCCGCCCCGCGCCCGGGCCCCGCGCGGCGTCGCGCCGCCGCTGGCGACGCAGGCCCGCGTCCTGGCCTCGCGGTACGCGAGGTGCACCTGGCGCAGCCAGCGGACACTCGCGCTGCTCGTCGGCCAGGCGCCGGTGATCGGGATCGCCATCGGCCTCGCGATTCCGTCCGGCGCGCTCGGCGACCAGGTCCTCGGCCAGTACTACGGCGTGATGCTGTGCTTCCTGTTGCTCGTCGGCGCGGTCTGGCTCGGGCTGATCGCCTCCTGCCGGGAGATCGTCAAGGAACGGGCCATCCTGGACCGCGAGACCGCGGTCGGGGTCCGCCTCGACGCCTACCTGATCGCGAAGTGCCTGGTCCTGCTGCCGCTGGCGACCGCCCAGGTGGCGCTCCTCGTGCTGCCCGTCCTGCTGCTGCAGCCGCTCGGCCTGGGCGGCGCGGTCAACTTCCAGGTCCTGCTCATCTGCGTGATCGCCGGCTGGGCGTCGGTCACGATGGGCCTGTGGCTGTCGACGGCGGTGAAGACGAGTGACCAGGCCACGAGCTCCGTCCCGCTCGTCGCGATCCCGCAGATGCTGTTCGCGGGCGCGGTCATCCCGATCGCGTCGATGTTCGCGCCGCTCAAGTTCCTCTCGGCGCTCACGGTCTCGCGCTGGGCGCTGACCGGCCTGGGCTCCGCGCTCAGCCTCGACACGCGCCTCTCGCAGGACATCGGCACGGTCACGGGCTTCGACCCGAACTTCTACACGGTGCCGGTGCCCGTCTCCGTGGGCGTCCTGCTCGGGATGATGCTGGTGATGCTGTCCGCGGCGGGCTTCCGCCTGGACCGCGACCTCAGCCGCTGACGGCTACCCGCCGTCCCGGTCTGCGCCGTGGGGATCACCGCCGCGCTCCGCCGAGCCGAACGTCGGTTTCCCCGCGTCTGGTGACGGAGACCCGACGGTCGCCGCCGTCCGCCGGGCTTCAGCGCGAGGTCGCCTGCGTCGGTCCCACGTGCCGCCGCAGCCAGTTCACCATCGGCGTCGCCGCGTCCAGCGACTCCCGGATGTGCGCGTACGCCGCCGGCTTGTGCAGCCAGGCCGCCGGGGGCATCGTCACCGACACGGTCAGGCTGCGACGGCGCAGCAGCTCCGCCCGCGGATGGTCGGCGTCGAAGCCGCGCGGGACGCGCAGCAGGTCCGGGTCGTTGAGGGTGAGGCCGGCCGCCCGCGCGACGGCCAGGCCACGGGTGAGCGCTGCCGCCTTGCGCCCGTCGTCGATCGCGGCGCGCAGCCGCGCGACCTGGTCGGGCTTCGGGCTGTGCAGGCCCGCGGCGATCATCACGCCGTCGAGCGCCAGTTGCACGTACCAGCCACCCGCTCCCTCGTAGCCGACCGCGAGGCCGACGTGCTCCTTGAGCGGCGGACCGGGCCGGAACCGCGTGTCGTTCCAGGGCCGGAAAAGCTTGGGGGTGCCGAGGTCGCTGAGGTCGGCGCCGAGCGCGAGCGCGGGCTCGGCGCAGCTCGCGTCGTAGCGCCCGCGATTGGCCTTGAACCAGTCGCGATCGTTGTTGGCCTCGAGATCGGCGAGGAACGTCAGCGCCTCCTTCGGCCAGCCGGAGAAGGCGGGCATCCCCCTACCCTTGCGGCTCGCCGCGTCCCCGTCTAGAGGACTGGACGCAAACCGGGCGGGTCAGCCGTCGTCCAGCGCGGCCAGACCACCGCGCAGGAAGGCGAGCGCGAGGTCCAGGCGGGCGAGGATCTCCGGAAGCTCGTAGACGGCGTTGTCGACCGGATGGGTGGCGTCGAGCGCCGCCGCTGCGGTGGCGGCCACGAGCCGCGGGCGCAGGTCGTCGGCGGTCTCCCCCAGGTCGGCGGCCACCGACTCGCGGATCAGGACCTCGAAGCGGGCGAGCAGGTGGCGCTGATGCGCCAGCAGGACGGGCGTGCCCGCGACCACGTCGCGCTGGAGCTGCTTGCGGCCGGCTTCGGCCTCGAGGTCCATGACGCCGAGCATGCTGACCAGCCAGGTGCGCAGCGCGTCGAGCGTCTGCTGCCCCTCCGGCCGCTCGGCGAGCGCGATCTCCAGCGTCGAGAACAGCAGCTCGTCGTCCGGGAACATCACCTGTTCCTTGGACGGGTAGTGCGAGAAGAACGTCCGGGGCGAGACGCCGGCGCGCTCGGCGATGTCGGCGATGGTCGTGGCGTCGTAACCGCGCTCGGAGAACAGGTCCAGTGCGGCGTCGGCCAGTGCGGATCGCGTCTGTTCCCGCTTGCGCTCTCTCAGTCCCATCTGGTCACACCATAGTTGCATTCAACGCAAGATTGCAACCGGTGCAAAATTGCGTACACTGCAGAAATGCGCTCACTCGCCGCCTGGTGCCACGACCGGCACCGCCTCGTCATCGGAATCTGGATCGCCGCCGTGCTGCTCGCCGCCGGCGGGGCCGGTGCCTCGGGCGGGGGCTTCGTCGACAACTTCTCCCTGCCCGGCAGCGAATCGCAGAAAGCGGTGGACCTGCTCAAGGACAAGTTCCCGCAGGCGGCCGGCGACTCGAGCCAGATCGTCTTCAAGGCCGAATCGGGCACGCTCGCCGACCCGGCCAAGCAGAAGCGGATCGGCGAGGTGGTCAAGGAGATCTCGGCGCTTCCCAGCGTGGCCGCGGTCGTCCCGCCCGACGCCAAGACCGGCTCGGTCAGCAGGGACGGCACGATCGGCTTCGCGACGCTCGCGTTCGAGGCGCAGGCCTCCGACCTCGAGAAGAAGGACGTCGAGACGGTCATCGAGACCGCCGAGGCCGCCGCCGGCAACGGCCTCGACGTGAACCTCGGCGGATTCGCGATCAAGTTCGCGCAGCAGCAGGAGCAGTCCGCGACCGAGCTCATCGGCATCGTGGTCGCGATCATCGTGCTCGTCCTGGTGCTCGGCTCGCTCGCCGCCATGGCGATGCCGCTGATCGTGGCGATCTCCGCCCTGGCCGTCGCCATGAGCCTGGTGTTCGCGTCCTCCGCCGTCTTCGACATCGCGAGCTTCGCGCCGTCGCTGGCGGTGATGATCGCCCTCGGTGTCGGCATCGACTACGCGCTGCTGGTCATCAACCGCTTCCGCGGCGAGCGCACCCGCGGCTCGGACATCCGCGAGGCGACGCTGACCGCGATGGACAGCGCGGGCCGGACCGTGCTGTTCGCCGGCACGACCGTCGTGATCGCCCTGCTCGGGATGCTGCTGCTGGGCCTCTCGTTCCTCAACGGGCCCGCCATCGCCTCGGCCCTCGCGGTCGCGCTGACCATGTTCGGGTCCCTGACGCTGCTGCCCGCCCTGCTCGGCAGCCGGATGGGCCGCCGCGTGAAGCTCGGCTCGACAGTTGATGCCGAGGACCGCAAGCGACCGTTCGGCCGCTGGGCCCACGCCGTCCAGCGCCGGCCGCACGTCGTCGCGATCGCCTCCATCGCCCTGCTGCTGGTCGTCGCCTCCCCCATCCTCGGGATGCGCCTGGGCAGCAGCGACTCGGGCAGCGATGCCAAGGGTTCGACGACCCGCGTGGCCTACGACCAGCTCGCCGAGGGCTTCGGGGCCGGCTTCAACGGCCCGCTGCTGCTCGTCGCACAGCTCGAAAAGCCCGGCGACACGGACGCGCTGGCGCAGCTGCGGACAGCGGTCGAAGGCACGAAGAACGTGGCCGCCGTCGCCCAGCCCGTGCTCAACGGCGCGAAGGACACCGCGACCCTCACCGCCTTCCCGAGCTCCAAGCCGCAGGACGAGGCGACCGACGACCTGCTGAGCACCCTGCGGGACGACGTCATCCCCGGCGTCGAGAAGTCCGCGGGGATGCAGGTCAGCGTCGGTGGCTCCACCGCCACCACCGCCGACTTCAGCGACAAGCTCGCCGAGAAGCTCCCGCTGTTCATCGCGGTGGTCGTCGGCCTCTCGCTGCTGCTGCTCATCATCGTCTTCCGCTCGTTCGTCATCCCGCTGAAGGCCGCCGCGATGAACCTGCTCAGCGTCGGTGCGTCGCTCGGCGTCATCACGTTCGTCTTCCAGGACGGGCACCTCGCGTCCCTGATCGGCGTCGACAGCACCGGGCCGATCGAGTCGTTCTTCCCCGTCTTCCTGTTCTCCGTGGTCTTCGGCCTGTCCATGGACTACGAGGTCTTCCTCGTCAGCCGCATGCACGAGGAGTGGGAGAAGCACGGCGACGCGACTGCCGCCGTCCGCCGCGGATTGGCCCTCACCGGCAAGGTCATCATGGCCGCCGCGATCATCATGATCAGCGTCTTCGCCTCGTTCATGCTCGGCGGCGACCGCACGATCAAGCTGTTCGGGCTCGGCCTGGCGTCCGCGATCCTGTTCGACGCGTTCGTGATCCGGCTCGCGCTCGTGCCCGCCCTCATGTTCCTGTTCGGGAAGTGGAGCTGGTGGATGCCGTCGGGCCTGGAGCGGCGCCTGCCCCGGCTCTCGGTCGAGGGCCCGTCCGAGACCGCCGCCTCGGGCACCACCGCCTGACGCCAGATTCGCGGGCACGGGGTTGCCCGTGCCCGCAAAGCGGTAGAACCCGCGGATGGCCGACGACCGTCTCCCGCCCGCCGTCCGGACGCTCATCGGCGCGGGCGTCAAGCTCGCCCGCAGCACGATGTCCGGCCGGGTGGCGTTCGCCCACGCGCACGCGGTCGTCGATCCGGCGGCGGTGCCCGCCCCGATCCGGGCGCGGGTCACCAGCGAGCTGGACGAGGCCGCGGCGGCGGTCGAGCCCCTGAGCGCGAAGGCGGTCGCCAAGGCGCTGAAGGACGCCTGGGGCCGCGACCACGGCAAGGTCGTCGACGGCCTCGACCCGGCGCAGCCGCTGGCGGTCACCCCCGGCGCACAGACCCACCGCGCCCGGCTCGACGGCGAGGAGGTCGTCGTCAAGGTCCTGCGCCCGGGGCTGCGCGAGTCGATCCGCTCGGACCTCGGCCTGCTCGAGACGCTCGCCGCACCGGCACGCGCCGCGTTCCCCGCCGTCGACACCGGCGCCGTCATCCGCGAGGTGCGGGAACGGATCCTGGACGAGCTCGACCTCGAGCACGAGGCGTCGACGCAGCGGACGGTCAGCCGCGCCCTGCGAAGCAACGCGACGATCAGCGTCCCGGCGCCGGTGACCGAGCTGTGCGAGGAAGGCGTGCTGGTGACGGCCTACGTCCCCGGCCCGACGCTGGCGGGCGGGATGCCGGCCGACGCCGATGCCGGCGCGATCACCGCAGCGGTGCTGCGGGCCGCGATCGGCCTGCCGCGCACCGCGGGCATCGTGCACGCCGACCTCGAGCCCGCGAACGTGATCGTGACCGGGAAGGACACGGTCGCGCTGGTGGATCTCGGCGCCAGCCGGCGCGTCGATACCGCGCGCCTGGACCTGGGCCTCGACGCGCTGTCGGCGCTGCGCGCGGACGACAGCGCGGCGTTCGCGACTGCCGTGCTCGCCCTCGGTGTCCTGCCCGACGCCGACGCGTGCGCGAAGGCCTTCGCGCTCCTGCGGGACGTCGGCGCCCACCTGCTGACCGGCGCCGCCGTCCTGGACGCGGACGCCCTGCTGGCCCTCGGCGAGCGTGCGGAAGCGCAGCTCGACGGCGCGCTCGCCCTGGCGATGAAGGCGACGCTCGACCCGCAGGACCTGTGGGCGCTGCGCATGCTCGGCACCCTTGTGGCGACCCTGGCCCGGTTCGGCGTGGAGGCCGACTGGATCGCGCTAGCGATCGACGCCGGCCGCGAGGGCTGCTGACCGGTCCTCCGCCCCCGTGAACACCGTCGGGTAGGGCGGTCCCGACCGCTCGATCGCGGCACCGCAGCGCGCGCACTCGTCGCGGGTGGACCAGCGCGCGGCGGTGTAGGTCGGCAGCTCGCAGCGGTGGCAGCGCAACAGGGGCATGGAGGCACAACGCCCGGGCGGCCGAAAGATCACGGGAGGTTCCCGTAAGGTCCATCGTCCATGCCTGATCAGCTCCGCCCGCTCTTCGACCGCATCGTCATCAAGGAGCTCGAGCCCGACCGGATGCGCCAGTCCGGCCTGGTGGTCCCGGCCGGGACGCACGAGCCGCCGCCGCAGCACGGGATCGTCCTCGCGGTCGGTCCCGGGATCGACTGGTGGGAGAGCGCCGGCCTGCGCATGCCCGTCACCCCCGGGGACCACGTCGTCTTCCCGGCGTCGGCGGGCGCCTGGATCGAGGTGTCGGAGGAGCGGCTGCTGGTCTGCCGCGTCGGCGAGCTCCTCGGGGTCATCGAGCGCGGTGGGGACAAGCCGCGCGTCACCGAGGACCGGGACGAACGCGAGGCCTGAGCGCTCGCGCTGCTGCCCGGGGTGGTCAGGGCGCGAGGCGCTCGACAACCCACGCGCCGCCGTCCGCCCGGAACCGCAGGCGGTCGTGGAGGCGGTCGGGCCGGCCCTGCCAGAACTCGACGCTCGACGGCCGGACCCGCAGGCCGCCCCAGTGGTCGGGACGCGGGACCGGCGTGCCGGCGGGATGAGCTCGCTCGAGCTCCGCGCGGGCGGCGGTCAGGACGTCGCGCGCCGCGATGACCGTCGACTGCGGGCTGACTGCCGCGCCGAGCTGCGAGCCGTGCGGGCGGCTTGCGAAGTAGGCGTCGGACTCCGCGGCATCGACCGGGACCGCTGTTCCGCAGACCACGACCTGGCGCTGCAGGTCGACCCACGGGAAGACGAGCGAGACGGCGGGGTTCGCGGCGACCTCGCGGCCCTTGCGGGACCCGAGGTTCGTGTAGAGCACGAGCCCGCGATCGTCGAGCCCCTTCAGGAGGACCGTGCGCGCACTGGGTGCGCCCGCCGCGTCGGCCGTCGCCAGGACCATCGCGTTCGGCTCGGTCACCCCTGCGGCGACGGCATCCGCGAGCCAGCGTTCCAGCTGGGGAAGCCATCCGCCGGCGAGGTCCGCCTCGTCCAGGCCGCCACGCTCGTAGGTCCTGCGCATGTCCTGCAGGTGCGTGGTTCGTGTGGGCTCGGACACCGCGAGCCAGCATAGGCCGCGGCTGTGGCGTGGTGGTGCCGGGTGTCGTCCGGCGCCGGCCCGATACTCCTCCGCGGTCATGTCCTCGCGCGAGCTCACCCGCATCATCCTGCGGGTCGTCACGATCGTGTTGCTGTTCGCGGGGGGACTCCTCCTGCTGTGGATGCTCCGCGGCCCGATCAGCTGGATCGTGCTCGCGCTGTTCGTCGCCGTCGCCATGTCGCGGCCGGTCAACTTCCTCAGCCGCTACGTCCCGCGCGGCGCCGCGATCGCGGTCAGCTACCTGGCGCTGGTCGCCGTCCCGTTCGCGATCGCCGCGGCGATCATCCCGCCGATCGTCGACGGCGCGAACGACCTCGCCAAGGAGGCGCCCGGGTACGTCAGCGACCTGCAGGACTCCGTCAACAAGAACGAGCAGCTGAAGGACCTCGACGAGCAGTACGGCATCACCGAGAAGCTCGAGGAGGAGGCGGCGAAGCTGCCGAACAAGCTCGGCGACGCGGCCGGCGTCCTCAAGGACGTCGGGATCGGCGTCATCAACTCGATCTTCGCGGCGTTCACGATCCTCGTGCTGAGCATCTTCATGGTCGCGCGCGGACAGACCTGGGTGCAGGCCGCCCTACGCGCGATACCCGACGAACGCAGACGGGTGCGCGTGCAGCGCGCCCTGGACACGTCCGCCGGCGCCGTCGGCAACTACGTCGGCGGCATCCTGGTGCAGGTCACCATCGCCGGCGTGTCGACCTGGATCGTGCTGACGATCCTCGGTGTGCCGTTCGCCGCGCCGCTCGCGGTCCTGACCGCGTTCTTCGATGCGATTCCGCTGATCGGCGCCACGCTTGCGGCGATCGTCATCGGGGTCATCACGCTGTTCTTCGACTTCCCGGGCACGACGATCGCCTGGGTGATCTGGGCGGTCATCTACCAGCAGATCGAGAACTACCTCATCCAGCCGCGGATCCAGGCGCGGGCGGTCGACGTGCAGCCGTTCGTGGTCCTCGTGTCCGTGCTCTTCGGCTCGTCCCTGTTCGGGATCGCCGGCGCGCTGCTCGCGATCCCGGTGGCGGCGTCGCTCCAGATCGGCATCCGCGAGTACCTGCACTACCGCGCGGAGGTCCGCGAGAGCGGGATCCTGACCGGCGCCGGCCCGCCGGGGTCGGGGCCGCTCATCCCGCGGGTCCCGCCCGACGCGCCGTCGTCCGGCGTGATCAGTCCATGAGCGCGAGCGGCAGGCCGCCGGTCGCCTCGCCCCGGACCGTCACGATGCGCCGGCCGGGCTGCACCGCCTGACGCACGGCCCCGGCGCGCTCGCCGAGCAGCGCGACCGCGGCGTCGAGGTCGCCGACCAGGACGGTGAGGCCCCAGAGCGTCGCCGGCCCTGCGCCGGCGCCCTGGAGGGGTCCGACGACCTCGACGATCGCCTCCCCGTGCCGGAAGAAGCCCTGCCGCAGCGCACGGCTGCCCGTTCCGGCGGTGCGCTCGTGCCGCAGCTGCATCCCGACAGCCTTCAGCGCGGCGAACGTCCGCTCGGTGTCCGGGGTGCTGACCACGACGTGATCTAGCGTGGCCGCGGTGTTCGCGTGGTTCGCCGCGGGCCCGGGGGGTCTCGTCCGTCCAGCGTGTGGGGATCCCGTCCACGGCATCCGGGGCGGCGGATCCCGGCGCGGTGCGCAGGACCCAGGCACCGAGCAGCGATGGGCTGGGGGCGGCGCCGTCGACCGCCGGAGCGGGCGCTGCTGCGGGCGGGGTCAGGCGAACCGCGGTCGCGCCGATCCGGCTGATTCCGTCGCCGTCCACGGTGAACCCGAGGCCCGTCCAGGCGCCGGGGGCCATTGCGAGGTCGACGGCGGCGACGGCGGGTCCGGGCACGCTGCGGATGCTACGCGCCGCGCCGGGCGAGGACCCGCGCCGGTGCTCTCATGACCGAGCGTCAGCGCGCACGGTCCGGGCGCCCTCAGGCCCGGCGGCCGTTCTACGACGCGTCGTAGAAGTCGAGCGTGGCCGTGGCGTGGCGCCGGGCGCGCCACCACAGGTACGTGACCCAGCCCGCCAGCGCGACGAAGGCGAGGCCGAGCCCGAGGTTGCCGGCGGTCGTCGCCTCCTCGTCGGGGGCCGCGACGAACGCGAGCGCTGCGAGCCAGCACGCGACCGCCCGGGCGGCGAGCGGCGTGCGGACCAGGATGCGCCACCACCACGGGCGGAAGCCCGCCGGCCCGGCGGACTCCCACGCCGAGCGCTGCCGCGCCCGCCGGTTGAGCAGGCGGCGGACCTCGGGCGGGAAGTGCGACAGGCGCCGGACGCGGGCGCCGCCCACGGCGACCAGGGTCGCGGCGCCGATCGCGACGCTCGGCACGCTCGTGGCCGACAGCAGCGTGATCACGAGGATCAGCAGCATCACGGGGAGCGTGGCCAGGCCCCACGCCGCGCCGCGGACGTAGCGCAGCATGTCCTGCTGGATCGTCTCGTCGCGGACGTTGGCGCGCGCGGCGAGCTGCAGGAGCTCGGCGGCGTCGGCTGGACGTCCGCGCGCGGCGAGCGTCTCGCCGAGGGTGCTCAGGGCGTTGCTGTCCTGCGGATCGAGGGCCAGCGCGGCGCGCAGCGCCTGCTCGGCGGCCGCGTAGCGTCCGCTGCGGTGCAGCACCACGCCGAGCGACAGGTGGACGAAGGCGTCGTCGGGCGCCAGGCCCACGGCGCCGATCGCGCGTTCGACGGCGTCGTCGTCGTTGCCCTTGCCGGCGTCGAGCTGCGCGAGCAGGGCGTGCGCACGGGCGCGGTCAGGGCCCAGGCGCACCGCCTCGATCGCCCACGCCCGGGCCGCGTCGAAGTCACCCGCCCCGTTCTCGATGACGGCGAGCAGCAGCGCCGCGTCGGACGACTCGGGGTCCGCCTGCAGGGCCAGCCCCGCGGCGGACCCCGCGGCGTCCCAGCGCTCGGCCGCGATGTGCGCCCGGGCGGCCAGCAGGTGCGCGACCGGGTTGTGCGGGTCCTGGCCGAGGGCCTGGTGGATCAGGACGAGCGCCTCGTCCGGCCGGTGGACGTCCAGCAGGGCGCCCGCCCGCGCGAGCAGCGCTCCCGTGCTCATCGCGCCGGCCCCGGGTGCGTCACGCGAGGCGGTGCTTGCGGATGTACGCGAGCAGCCCGTCGTACTCCCCGCCGTCGTTCGCGAAGGCGGCGAAGTTGTAGGCGAGCTTGAACCACGGCGCGGTCGACGGACGCGTCTCGGCGATCGCCGCGTCGAGGTCGGACTGGCGCACCGGCCGCATCGTGCCGCTCGCCATCGCGTCCTCCATCACGTTCGCGGTCGCCGTCCGGCAGACGAGCGCGACGTCCGCGCCCGAGAAGCCGTCCGTCCGCTTCGCGAGGCGCTGCACGTCCACGCCGTCGACCGGCCGGTCGCGCAGGTGCAGCGAGAAGATGGCCGCGCGCGCCTCGGCGTCCGGCGGCAGCACGAGCACGCTGCGGTCGAAGCGTCCGGGCCGGCGCAGCGCGGAGTCGACGTCCCACGGGTGGTTGGTCGCGGCGAGGACGAAGACGCCGTCGTCCTGGCTGTCCATGCCGTCCATCTCGGACAGCAGCTGGTTCACGACGTTGCGCCCGGCGCCGCCCTTCAGCTGGCCGCGCTTCTGCCCGAGGGCGTCGACCTCGTCGAAGAACAGCACGCACGGCGCGTGGCGGCGGGCGTAGCCGAAGGCCTCGTGGAGCTTGCGTTCGCTCTCCCCCAGCCAGAGGTCGAGCACATCCTGCAGCCCGATCGAGACGAACTGCGCGCCGAGCTCCCCGGCGACCGCCCGCGCGAGCAGCGTCTTGCCGCAGCCGGGCGGCCCGTAGAGCATGAGCCCGCCGCCGAGCGACGCGCCGTAGTGGGCCGTGAGGTCGGGGTGCCGCAGCGGACCCAGGAACGAGCGCTCGAGCTCGCGCTTGACGTCGGTCATGCCGCCCACGTCGGCGAGCGTGACGTCGCTCGCCCGCTCGACGAACAACCCGCCGCTGTCGTTCGGCGCGTCCTCGTCCGGTGATTCCGGGTCCGCGGGGTCCCGGTCCTCCTCGTCGCCGCGGGCGCTGATCCGCGCCGGGCCGCGCGGGCCGGTCCCCGGTCGCTGCCGGCCGCCCCCGGCGCGACCGCCGCCCGTCCCGCCCGCCAGCGCGTCGCGCAGCTGGGCGTAGCCGGCGGCGACGTCGTCCTGCCCGTTCGCGCTCGCGGCCCGGGCGGCCACGCCGAGCGCCGGGGCGTCCGCGGGCGACGCGGCCAGGACGGCGCGGGCGTGCAGCAGCGCCTCCTCCGCCTCGCCCTGCGCGAGGAGCGCCTCGGCGAGCTGGACGCGGACGGGAGCGTTCTGCGGGGCGGCCTCGACGGCGGCGCGCAGGGCGTCCACGAGCGGATCGGTCACGGGCTGAACCCTACGACAGCGCGACGGCGCCGTCGGCCATTCCGGCCTTCGATGCGAGCCGCGCGTACGCACCACCACGGGCGACGAGCTCGTCGTGCGTGCCCCGCTCGACGATCTGCCCCTTGTCCATGACCACGATCTGGTCGGCGTCGCGGACCGTGGACAGGCGGTGGGCGATCGCGATCGTCGTCCGCCCCGACGCGAGCTGGTCTAGGGCCTCCTGCACGGCTCGCTCGGTCTCGTTGTCCAGGGCGCTGGTGGCCTCGTCGAGCAGCAGGACGGGCGGGTTGCGCAGGACGGTGCGGGCGATCGCGATGCGCTGCTTCTCGCCGCCGCTGAAGCGATAGCCGCGCTCGCCGACGACGGTGTCGTAGCCGTCCGGGAGCCGGCTGATCTGCTCGTGGATGCTCGCGGCCCGGGCGGCGGCGACCAGCTCGTCGTCCGTCGCGTCGGGCTTGGCGAAGCGCAGGTTCTCGGCGATCGTCGCGTGGAAGAGGTAGGTCTCCTGCGAGACCAGGCCGACCGTCGCCGCCAGCGAGGCGAACGACAGGTCGCGCACGTCGACGCCGTCGATGGCGACCGTGCCCGACGACGCGTCGTAGAGGCGCGCGGCCAGGTAGCCGAGCGTCGTCTTGCCCGAGCCGGTCTCCCCCACGATCGCCGTGGTGGTCCCGGCCGGGATGTCGAGGGTCACGCACGCAAGCGTCGGGTGCTCGGCCTCCTCGTCATAGGCGAACGTCACGTCGCTGAAGCGGATGTCGCCCCGGACGGCGGCGGGGTCGAGGACGACCGGGTCGGCGCGCTCGTCGATGTCGACCTCGAGGTCGAGGTACTCGAAG
The DNA here is from genome assembly GCF_040581415.1 of Paraconexibacter sp. AEG42_29. Lineage (NCBI taxonomy): Bacteria > Bacillati > Actinomycetota > Thermoleophilia > Solirubrobacterales > Paraconexibacteraceae > Paraconexibacter > Paraconexibacter sp. AEG42_29. The sequence goes on from NZ_CP114014.1 coordinate 2,646,009, forward strand.
ATCCGGGTGAACAGCGCGAGCGACGTCTGCATGTCGATCCCGACGCTGAGCAGCGACTGGATCGGGAACAGCACGCGGGTCTGCAGCTGGGTGAACGCGACGAGCGTCCCGATCGAGATCGCGTCCGAGCCGCCCGCCAGGGACTGCCCCGCGAACCAGTAGACCAACGCCGGCATGATCGCGAAGCTCATCTGGACGGTGGCCATGCGCCAGCGGCCGGCCATCCGCGAGCGGACCTCGAGGTCGGCCAGCTCGCGGCTCTCGCGGGTGAACCGCTCGGCCAGCTCGTCCGACCGGCCCATGGTCTTCCCGAGCAGGATCCCGCTGACCGAGAGCGACTCCTGGACGAGCGAGCTCATGTCCGCCAGGCGTCCCTGCTTCTGCGAGGTGATGCGCTTGCGCTCGTTGCCGACCCGGCGCGTGAGCGCGACGAAGAACGGCAGCAGGACGAGGGTGAAGGCCGCGAGCCGCCAGTCCAGGATGACCATCGCGATCACGACGGCCAGCACGGTCGTGACGTTGGAGACGATCGAGGTGGCGGTCGACGTGACGACGTTCTGCACGCCGCCGATGTCGTTGGCGATCCGCGACTGCACCTCGCCGGTGCGCGTGCGGGTGAAGAACGCGAGCGACAGGCGCTGCAGGTGCCGGTAGACCGCGGCGCGCAGGTCGTGCATCACGCGCTGGCCGACGACGTTCGAGAGGTACGTCTGCGCGACGCCCAGGACGCCGCTCAGGATCGCCGCCACGACCATGCCCGCAACGAGCAGCGTCAGGAGGCCGGTGTCGTTCTGCGGGATTGCGGTGTCGAGCACGCCGCGCAGCAGGAACGGCGAGGCCATGCCGATCGCGGCGGAGATGGCGATGAGGACCAGGACGCTGGTCAGCGTCCGCCGGTGCGGGCGGAACAGCCGCATGACCCGCCGCACCTCACCGGGCGGTGCGGGGGTGTCGTGGACCGCGAGCGGGTCGGGGGTGGCGGGGCCGTTGCGCACTGACGTGAGTCTACCAACTATTAGTTGAGATCCTCAATCGTTCGCGTGCGCCACGGTCCTCAACGGTTGTGCTTGCGTGCCTGCCGCTGCGCCTTCGCCTTCTTGCGGTTCTTCGCCTTGCTCTGCGCCTTCCGTGCACCGGCCGGGGAGGGCTTGTGGGCGCCCTCGAGCTCGGCCTCGGACACCGGTGCCTTGCGCTTGGCGTCGCCGACGATCGCGACCCCGATGCCGGTGAGGAGCGCGATGCCGGCCAGGAAGATGAGCACCTCCTGCCAGCGCTCGAGGCCGTCGTCCGTCGTCGTCGTGCTCGTCGACGTGGAGGTCTGGAGCGTCGACGTGTCGACCGGGGCGGGCGGCAGTGGCGTGAAGGGGTTCGCGCCCTGGGCGCCGGCCACGCCGGCGCAGGCACCGGTCGTCAGCAAGGCGAGGCAGCCGACGACGAGGATCCGGGACAGGAGAGAGCGCATCGCCGGCGGAATCTACCGGCCGCCCGTGCCGTCACGTGGTCCCGACGCTCGCTAGATTCACGGCATGGCCAAGCAACGGCAGGTTCGGATGGAGCAGCGCGGGGCCCTGGCCGCGATGCAGGCGCTCGAGACCAAGAGCGACGACGAGCTCCTGCGCGAGACCCGCTTCAAGGCCGCGGCCCAGGCGATCCTCGGCGCGCGTGCCGCCGAGCGCTACGACGCGGACGCCGCCCGCACCCACTTCCGCACCGCGATCGCGGCCGCGCGTCCCCAGGAGCGACTGCAGCTGCAGCGGATGGCGAACGCCTCGCTGGCCCTCGCCGAGCGCCGCCCCGACGATCTCAAGCGCGCCGTCCAGGCCCTCGGCCAGGAGGCGCCGTCCAACCGGCAGCTGTTCCTCCTGCGCGTCATGGGCCTGCTCGCGCCGCCGAAGAACGCCTCGACGGCGATCAAGGCGCGGAGCTTCGCGCTGATCCTCGCGATCGTCGTCGGCCTGCTCCTGATCGGCCTCGGACTCGTCCTGCTCATCTCGCTGCCGTTCGGCGGCGGGGTCGGCATCGGGGGCGGCCTGATCCTCGGCTTCTTCCTCGTCATCCTGATCCTCGCCGTCCTCGCCTTCTGGGGCCGCCGCAAGCAACGCAAGGCGCTCGCGGCGCGCGGGACGGCCAAGGTCAAATAGCCGCGGGCTAGCCTGAACCGCGATGTGCGGTCGCTACTCCCTGGCGGGGCCGAACCCCGCGAACCTCCGCGAGCGCTTCGCGCTGGGTGACGAGGTGCCGGTCCGCCGGCGCTGGAACGTCGCGCCCGGCGACGACATCCTCGCCGTGACGACGAGCCGCGAGGGCGAGCGGCGGCCCGACATCCTGCGCTGGGGGTTCGTCCCGTTCTGGGCGAAGGACCCGAAGGTCGGGTACAAGATGATCAACGCCCGTTCGGAGACCGCGGCCGAGAAGCCCGCCTTCCGTGACGCCCTCTCCCGCCGGCGCTGCCTGATCCTGGCCGACGGCTTCTACGAGTGGCAGCCGCGCGCTGGCCAGAAGAAGAAGCAGCCGTTCTGGATCACGCGGGCCGACGGGGAGCCGTTCGCGTTCGCCGGGCTCTGGGGCACCTGGCACGCGCCCGACGACTCGGTCCTGCGCAGCTGCACGATCATCACGACGGCGGCCAACGACCGCCTGACCGCGATCCACGACCGCATGCCGGTGATGCTCCCGTCCGCCCATGAGGAGGCGCTGTGGCTGGACGCGTCCACCCCGGCGCCGCTCGTGCAGGCGCTGATGGCGACGCTGCCGTCGTCGGCGGTGACCGCGCGCGAGGTGGGCTACGCGGTCAGCGACGCGCGCCACGACGAGCCCGATTGCCTGGACCCACCGCTGCCCCCGGCCGAGACGGCGGAGCCGACGCTCTTCTGAGGGAGCTTCGACGAGGGTGACGGTGACGGGCGTCGGCTCTGGGCGAGGCTGACCGCCCGGCCGTGCCCCGGACGCGCGGAGGATTTGGGGGGTATGCCCCGCCGCATCCTCCGCGGACCCGAGCGCGCCGCTCATCCCGCCCCGGTCCGCCGCCCGCCCCACGCCCCGCACCCGAGACCCCGCAGCCTCCCAGCGCTCTCCGCCGTCTGCAGGCCGCAGTTCCCAGAGCCGCCACCAGAATCCGGTCCTCGGCGTCAGCGCCACCGACCCCCGACGATCAGGCCTTCGGCGTCCGCGCCACCAACCGGCACGAACGCGAGCATCACCGCCCGTCCAGCGCTGGCTACGGACGCGCCGCCACAAGGCAGCGTCAGAGGCCCGGCGGGATGTGGTCGGGGCGGCTGATGCCCTCCTCGACCGCGGCGGCGCGCACAGCTTCCGCGACCGCCGTGTGCACCGACTGCTCCAGGACGTCCGGCACGAGCTCCCCGTCGGGCGCCAGTGCCGCGATCGCCCACGCCGCCGCGAGCTTCATCTTCGTCGAGATGAACGGCGCTCCCGCCAGCAGCGCGCCGCGGAAGATGCCCGGGTAGCCCAGGACGTTGTTCACCGAGCGTCCGTCGGCCGCGAACGCCGCACCGGCCGCGAGCGCGATGTCCGGGTCGATCTCGGCGACCGGGTTGGTCAGCGCGAGCATCACGCTGTCCTTCTTCACCTGCTCGGGCTTGATCAGCCCGGCGCGCCCCGTCGTCGCGACGACCACGTCCGCCTGGTCGAGCAGCTCGTCCATGCTCACGATCTCGATGCCGTGGGCGCGCGCACGGGCGTGGCTGCCCTCGTCGGGGTCGTAGGCGATGACGCGGGCGGCGCCGCCGTCGTGCATGAGGGACGCGATCCCGAAGCCCGCCGCACCCAGGCCGATCTGGCCGACGACCGCGGCGTCCAGCCGGCGGTCGACGTGCCGGCAGGCGGCGATCGCGGCCGCCACGGTCACGACGGCGGTGCCGTGGACGTCGTCGTGCATCACCGGCTGCGGCAGCGCGGCCAGCAGCCGGCGCTCGATCTCGAAGCACGACGGCGCGCTGATGTCCTCCAGGTGGATGCCCGCGAAGCCGCCCGCGATCCGCAGGACGGTCTCCACGAACTCGTCCTCGTCCTTCGTGTCGATCAGGATCGGCATCGCGTTGATGCCCGCGAACTGCTTGTAGAAGAGCGCCTTGCCCTCCATCACCGGCATCGCCGCACGCGGCCCGATGTCCCCCAGCCCCAGGACGCGGGTGCCGTTCGTGCAGACGGCGACCGTCGTGCCGATCATCGTGTAGCGGGACGCCAGCGAGTCGTCGTGGGCGATCGCGGTGCACACACGCGCCACGCCCGGGGTGTAGACGTCGCGCATCTGCTGCGGGGTCGTGACGGGGACGACCGGGTCGATGCGCAGCTTGCCGCCCTCGTGCCGCAGGAACGCGCGGTCCAGGTGCCACAGCACGCTGACCCCGTCGATCGCGTCGAGGTCCTTCGCGAGCGCGGCCGCCGCGGTCAGGTCCGGCATCTCCACCGTGAGCTCGCGCTCGGTGCGCTCGCGGCCCAGGTGAATCGTGAGGATGTCGCCGATCAGCCCGTTGTGGGTCGAGATGACCCCCGTGACGCGGGACAGCTGCCCCGGCCGGTGCGGGATCTGCATGCGGTAGGTGACGTCGAGCACGGCCGGGACGCTATTCGTCCCCCGGCCGCGATGTCCGGCGGGTCCTGCGAACGCCGCGGGGGCGGGCGCGCCGGGCGGCGGGCCGAATCACTTCTCCGCGAGCGTCGCCTTCTCGATGATGACGTCCTGGCTGGGCGGGCCGTCGGGGGCGCCGTCCGCCGGCGGGATCGCGCCGATCGCGTCGACGACCGCCTGGCCCTTGGTCACCTTGCCGGCGATCGCGTACTCGGGCGGCAGGCCGCCGTCGCCGGTCATGATGAAGAACTGGCTGCTCGACGAGCCGACGGGGTCGGCGCCGCTCTTGGCCATCGCCAGCGTGTACTTGGGGTACTTGGCGTTCGTGCCCGGCTCCTCGACGACGTCGTACGACGCGCCGCCCGACTGCGAAGCCGTCGGGTCGCCGGCCTGCAGGACGAACCCGGGCGCCACGCGCAGGACGCCGAGGCCGTCGTAGAAGCCGTCCTTGACGAGGGTGCCGAACGACGTGGCGGTGATCGGGTGGTTCTTGACGTCGAGGGTCAGTTCGATGTCGCCGCACGAGGTCTTCATCGTCACCACGTACGTCTTCGACGCCGAGAACTGGCTGGTCGGCTTCTTCGAGTCGCGCTTGAGGGGCTTCTGGGCAGCGACCTGCTTGCACTCACCGGCGCCGGCCGGGGCCTCCTCGGTCGTCGTCGGCTCCGGTGCGGTGGTGGGCGTGCTCTCCTCCGTCGCGGTGGACGCGGTGGTCTGCGCCTCGGTGGCGGTGGACGCGACCGTGCTGCCTGAGTCGTCGTCGGATCCGCAGGCGGCGAGGCCGAGGACGAACGAGGTGAGCAGGACAGGGACGAGGCGTCGGGTCACGAGGCGGCAGGATAGTCGAGCACCGGGGCGCGGTGCCCCGGCGGGCCATCCGCCCGGTGGACCCGCAAAGATGCCGGGTGTGCCGGCGCCCGTCACCCTGCTCGTCAACCCCGCCTCCGGCGGCGGGCGGGCGCTCAAGGCCCTGCCGGCCGTCCAGGAGGCCCTGCGCACGTCCGGTCTGGCCGTGACCGTCCAGCACACCGAGAGCCTCGAGCACGCGCGCGGTCTCGCCACGGCGGCGGCGACAGACGGCAACACGGTCGTCACGCTGTCCGGCGACGGCCTGGTCGGCGTGGTGGCAGGAGCGCTGGCGGACGTCCCGGGTGCGGTGCTCGGCGTCCTGCCCGGTGGTCGCGGCAACGACTTCGCCCGCATGGCCGGCATCCCGCTCGACGCCGTCGCCGCCTGCGCGGTGATCGCGACCGGCGTCCCGACCCCGGTCGACCTGGGCGAGGTCGACGGCAAGCCGTACGTCGGCATCGCCTCGCTCGGCTTCGACTCCGACGTGAACCGGATCGCGAACGACGCCCCGTCGTTCCTGGGCGGGCAGGCCTACACCTACGGCGCGCTGCGCGCCCTGGTCACCTGGAAGCACGCCACCTTCACGGTCGGCATCGACGGGGCGCAGCGGACGTTCCGGGGATGGTCCGTCGCCGCCGCGAACTCCAAGGCCTACGGTGGCGGGATGCTGCTGGCCCCCGCCGCCGACCTCACCGACGGCCTGCTCGACATCGTCACGAACGACGAGTGCTCGCGGCTGCGGTTCCTGACGATCCTCCCCAAGGTCTTCAAGGGCACGCACGTCGACGCGCCGATGGTGCAGGTGCAGCAGGGCCGCGAGATCACGATCAGCGCCGATCGCCCGTTCACCGTGTACGCCGACGGCGATCCCATCGGCGAGCTGCCGGTCACGATCCGCTGCCGCCCCGGGGCGGTCACGGTCCTGCTTCCGGCAACACCGGGCGGGCCGTCCGCCGCATGAAGGGCGCCGGCTGGAGGGGAACCGTGGCCCGCGCGGCCGGCCGTGCCTCGCGGCTGAGCGGCCGCGGCGGCACGTCGATCCCCGGCAAGGTGCTGCTGAAGCTCGACCCGGACGCGATCGGGACGCTGTCCGCCGGGCTCGAGCGGCGCGCCGCGATCTCGGCGACCAACGGCAAGACCACGACCGCCGCGATGGCCCACGCGATCCTCGCCCGCGGCGGCGCGCAGCTGGTGCACAACAGCGCCGGCGCGAACATGGCGGGCGGCATCGCGTCGACCCTGCTGTACCAGCGCGGCGACACAGGGCTGTTCGAGATCGACGAGTTCTGGCTGCCCGGGATCGTCCCCCGCCTGAAGCCGCAGGCGTTGCTGCTGGGGAACCTCTTCCGCGACCAGCTGGACCGCTACGGCGAGCTCGAGACCATCGCCGACCGCTGGGCGGCGATGGTCGCCGGGGCCGACCCCACCACGACGCTCGTCCTGAACGCCGACGACCCGCTCGTCGCCGACCTCGGCCGCGAGCGCGTCGCCCCGGACCAGCGCGCGACCATCGCGTCGGCCGCCGGCGCGCCCGGCGTCCTGACCTACGGCGTCCAGGACACCGCGCTGAGGCTCGAAGGCCTGCAGCACGCGTCCGACTCCACGCACTGCCGCCGCTGCGGCGCGCCGCTGCGGTACGACGCGGTCTTCCTCGGCCATCAGGGCCACTACCACTGCGACGCGTGCGGGATCACGCGGCCCCGACCCGATGTCTTCGCCACCGACGTCGTCCTGGACGGGGTCCGCGGAGCGCGGTTCGTCCTGACGACACCGGCCGGGACGGCGCCCGTCACGCTGCCGCTCCCCGGGCTCTACAACGTCTACAACGCGCTAGCGGCGGCCGCGCTCACGCACGCGCTGGGCGCCCCGCTGGCGGACGTCGTCGCCGGGCTGAAGGACGTCGCCCCCGCCTTCGGCCGCGCCGAGACCGTGACGATCGCCGGCCGCGAGCTCTCGATCCTGCTGGTCAAGAACCCGGCCGGGGCGAACGAGGTCCTGCGCACGCTCGCCCTCGAGGACGGCGTCCACGACCTGTTCGCCGTCCTCAACGACAACATCGCCGACGGCCGCGACGTGTCCTGGATCTGGGACGCGGACTTCGAGCTCCTGGCCCCCCACGTCCGGCGCGCGACGTGCGCCGGTACCCGCGCGGCCGAGATGGGCCTGCGGCTGAAGTACGCGGGGGTCCCGCCGGAGCAGATCACCGTGGTCGACGCCGGCCTCGCCGCCGGCCTGGACAGCGCCCTGACCGCGGGCGACGGTCGGCTGTTCGCCCTGCCCACCTACACCGCCATGCTCGCGCTGCGCGAGGAGCTCACGCGGCGGGGCGTGACGGGGAGCTCGTTCGGCTGATCATGTCGTCCACCACCGCCCCCACCCCCGACGAGCTGCTCGTCATCTGGCACGAGATCGAGTGCGGCAGCTACGACGTCGACCTCTCGCTGTGGCAGGAGCTCGCCGGCCGCGGGACCGTCCTCGACGTCGGGGCCGGGACCGGCCGCGTCGCACTGCACCTCGCAGCGCGAGGGGCACAGGTCACCGCCCTGGACCTGCACGAGCCGCTGCTGGCCGAGCTGCGGCGCCGCGCGAGGGGTCTGGACCTCGTCGTCCCCACCCTGGCCGCCGACGCCCGCACGTTCGACGCCGGCGAGGCCCGGTTCGACACCATCCTCATCCCGATGCAAACGCTTCAGCTCCTGGGCGGCGAGTCCGCCCGCGCCGCGTTCCTCGCCGCTGCCCGGCGCCACCTGAACCCGGGCGGCATCGTGGCCGCGGCGCTCGCCGACGCGCTGGAGGCCTTCGACGAGGACCACAGCGAGCCACCCCTGCCGGACATGCGGGAGGTCGGCGGCGTGGTCTACTGCTCGCGGCCCGTCGCCGTCCGCGAGCACGAGCGCACCGTCTCGATCGAGCGGATCCGCGAGACCGTCGACACGGCCGGCCGGCGGACGGTCAGCGGCGACATCCTGCACCTGGACCGCGTCACGGCGGCGCAGTTCACGGCGGAGGGCGCGGCGCTCGGCTTCACGGCCCTTCCGCCCCGGCAGATCCCCCAGACCGACGAGTACGTCGGATCGTCGGTGGCGATGCTCCGTGCCTGAGACGCTGATCGTGTCCGAGCCGCGGGACGGCCGCCCGGAGCACACGCTGCGCGTCTGCGCGCTCTACCCGGACCTGATGAACATCTACGCCGACCGCGGCAACCTGCTGCTGCTCGAGCGGCGCTGCGCCTGGCGCGGCATGGGCTTCGTCCTCACCGGGGCGGGGCTGGGCGAGGCGGTCGACCCGGACGCGCACGACCTCTTCTACATGGGCGGCGGCCAGGACCGCGATCAGGCCCTGTGCGCGCAGGACCTCGTCGACACCAAGCGCGAGGCGCTGCACGCCGCCGCGGCGCGCGGTGCCGTGGTCCTGGGGGTCTGCGGCGGCTACCAGCTGCTCGGGCACTCCTACGAGCTCGGGGACGACGTCCTGCCGGGCGTGGGCCTGCTGGACCTGAAGACCGTCCGCCACGAGGGCCCGCGGCTGATCGGCAACGTCGCGATCGAGGTCACGCTCCCGGATCTGGACGGAGCGCGGACCATCGCCGGCTTCGAGAACCACGGCGGCCGGACACACCTCGCCGCCGGTCAGGGGTCCCTCGGACGGGTCCTCGCCGGCCGCGGAAACACGGGCGACAGCGGCGCCGAGGGCGCCCGCAGCGGCAACGTCGTCGGCACATACATCCACGGTCCGCTGCTGCCGAAGAACGCCTGGCTGGCCGACTGGCTGACGCACCGCGCGCTCGGTCTGGATCGCCCGCTGGCGCCGCTGGACGACGCGATGGAGGACGCCGCCCACGCGTCCGCACGCGCCGCCGCGGGCCTCTGAGCGCGCTTCCGCGCACATCGCGGCATTTCCACCGCCTGACTCGGGTATAGGGTTCTCGCACGTCCTTCCCGGACGCTCCTCCCAGCCGGAGACCCTTCTTCTGTGACATCTGACGACACCGCCCACAACGAGGGGACATCGGCGAACCGCCAGGCCGCCACCCTCGAGCTCCGTGGCATCACGAAGCGCTACCCCGGGGCCGATGAGGCCGCGATCGACAACCTCAGCCTCGAGGTCGCCGCCGGCGAGATCTGCGTGCTGGTCGGTCCTTCCGGCTGCGGCAAGACCACCGCGATGCGGCTGGTCAACCGCATGATCGAGCCGACCTCCGGCGACATCCTCGTCAACGGCGTGTCGATCATCGACCGCAAGCCGAGCGAGCTGCGGCGCGAGATCGGCTACGCGATCCAGCAGATCGGCCTGTTCCCGCACCAGACGATCGCCGAGAACATCGCGACCGTCCCGAAGCTGCTCGGCTGGGAGAAGAAGCGCATCGTCGCCCGGGTCGACGAGCTCATGGACCTCATCGGGCTCGAGGCCGCGATGGCCCGCCGCTACCCCGGCCAGCTCTCCGGCGGTCAGCGCCAGCGCGTCGGCGTCGCCCGTGCCCTCGCGGCCGACCCGCCGCTGATGCTGATGGACGAGCCGTTCGGCGCGATCGACCCGATCAACCGCGAGCGCCTGCAGAACGAGTTCCTGCGCCTTCAGGGTGAGATTCGCAAGACCATCGTCTTCGTCACGCACGACATCGACGAGGCGATCAAGATGGGCGACCGTATCGCGGTCCTGCGCAAGGGCGGCATCCTCGCCCAGTACGCGACCCCCGCGGAGCTGCTGATGGCCCCCGCCGATGCGTTCGTCGAGGACTTCGTCGGCGCCGACCGTGCGCTGAAGCGGCTCGCGCTGCAGCGGGTCAGGGACATCGAGCTGTGGGACGCCCCCACCGTCCGGGTCGGCGACCCGATGGCCGAGGCCCGCGAGCGCGCGATGGCCTCCCCCATCCGGCACGCGCTGCTCGTCGACGACGACGGCCGCCCGGTCTCCTGGCTCGGCGACACCGACCTCACCGGCGACCGCGTCGTCCACCACGACGGCCGCGTGACGATGGTCGAGCTCGACGACATCCTCCGCGACGCGCTCGCGGACCTGCTGCAGGGCCAGGTCATGTTCGGCGTCGTCACCGACCACGGCGGCCGTGTGGCCGGTGTCCTGTCGGTCGAGGTGATCTCGGAGTTCCTGACACACCAGACCGCCGGCCACATCGACGAGGCCCCGGCCCCCGCGGAACGGCTGGCCTGATCCCGTGCTGACGCTGTCCCAGGTCGTCATCCGCGACCGCACGAACGACACCAGCTGCGTGGCCAGGGACGGCTTCTGCCCGGACTGGATCCGGGACCACATCGGCGACTACATGAGCCCGCTGCTGCGCCACCTCGAGCTCACCGTGGCGAGCGTCGTGGCCGGGTTCGCGATCGCGTTCGCCCTGGCGCTGCTCGCGCACCGTCGGCGCTGGCTCACCGGGCCGATCACCGGCGTCACCGGCGTCATGTACACGATCCCCAGCCTGGCGCTGTTCGCGATCCTGCTGCCGATCACCGGCTTCGGCTTCGTGACGGGCGTCGTCGCGCTGACGTCGTACAACCTGCTCGTCATCTTCCGCAACATCATGGCCGGGCTCGACAACGTGCCGGAGGCGGCGAAGGACGCTGCCAGCGGCATGGGCATGACCGACCGCCAGCGGCTGTGGCGGGTCGAGCTGCCGCTCGCGATCCCCGAGATCGTCGCCGGGGTCCGCGTCGCGACGACCACCACCGTCGGCTTGGCGGCGCTCGCGTTCGTGGCCGGCGCCGGCGGGCTGGGCCAGAAGATCATCGAGGCGCAGAACTTCAAGTCGAACATCGTCACCGCGAGCGTGCTCTGCATCCTGCTCGCCGCCGTGCTCGACCTGCTGATCCTCTTCGGCGAGCGCACCGCGCTGCCCTGGCGGAGGGCGACATCGTCATGACCAGCGGACTTGCCATCGCGTCGGTCTTCTCCGACTTCTCTGACGGCCTGGACTTCCTCTTCCACCAGCGCGAGTCGGTCGCCGGCGGCGTGCAGGTCGGCGGCTCGGAGAACCTGCCGCTGCTGTGGAAGCACCTCGAGGTCGTCGGGCTCTCGATGCTGTTCGCGATCCTCATCGCGGTGCCGCTCGGCCTGTTCCTCGGCCACACGCGCCGCGGGTCGTTCCTGGCGTCGTCGATCTCGAACGTCGGCCGGTCGGTCCCGGCGATCGCGCTCGTCCTGTTCTTCAGCAGCTACCTGGGCCTCGAGCTGAAGAACCTCGTCTTCGCGATGACGCTGCTGGCCATCCCGCCGATCTTCACCAACACCTACGTCGGCGTGCGCCAGGTGGACGAGGACGTCGTCGACGCCGCCAGCGGCATGGGGCTGTCAGGCGTGCAGGTGGTCCGCAAGGTCGAGCTGCCGCTCGCCCTGCCCCTGGTCTTCGGCGGCATCCGCACGTCGGTCGTGAACGTGATCGCCACCGCGACGCTCGGCCCCTTCGCCGGGGTCCTGACGCTCGGCGACCCGATCATCAACGCGTCCGTCTACGGCGAGGCGGGGCGCATCGGGACGGCGATCCTGGTCGCCGGCCTGGCCGTCGTCGCGGAGATCCTGTTCGCGCTGCTCCAGCGCGCCGTCACCCCTGCGGCCCTGCGGCCGCCGCGGCGCGGCCTGCGCGACCGGCTCGCGTCGCCCCGGCTGGCGCGCGTCGCCGACTCCCCCACCTGACCATCTTGAATATCCCGAGACACAACGAGGCACAGCCATGAGGCATCGCAGCATCCTGTCGGTCCTGAGTACCGTCGCAGTCGTCACCACCCTTGCCGCGTGCGGCTCGGACGACAACGACAGCGCCTCCACGTCCACCCCGGCCGCGGCCGGCACCACGGCGTCCACCGCGTCGACGTCCGCCGCCCCCGCCGCCGATCCCAAGCTGATCGTCAACAACCCGGAGAACGGGTCGACGCCGCAGCTGACCATCGGCTCGAAGAACTTCACCGAGCAGTTCATCCTCGGCGAGATCTACGCGCAGGCGCTGCAGGCGGCCGGCTACAAGGTCAAGAAGCAGCTGAACCTCGGCTCCGAGCAGATCGCCTACAAGGCGCTGAAGGGCGGCCAGGTCGACGCGTACCCGGAGTACGTCGGCACGGCGCTCACGAACTTCTTCAAGGTCAAGAGCGAGGACGTCCCCAAGGAGCCCGAGGCGGCCTTCACGGACGCGAAGACCGAGTTCGCCAAGGCGAAGGTCACCGCGCTGCCGCTGACCCCGTTCACCGACTCCAACGGCTTCGCGATGTCGCAGGCGTCGTGGAAGAAGGCCGGCAGCCCGAAGACGATCTCCGAGCTCGCGCCGAAGTTCAACACGCTGACCCTGTCCGGCTCGCCCGAGTGCCGCTCGCGGCTCGACTGCAAGCTCGGCATCGAGGAGTCCTACGGCGCGAAGTTCAAGAAGTACCTGCCGGTGGACCTCTCCAAGCGCCACGAGGTGCTGAGCAACGGCCAGGCCGACGTGTCCGTCGTCTTCACGACCGACGGCGCGATCGCGGCCAACAAGGAGGTCCTGCTGGAGGACGACAAGAAGTTCCTGCCGCCGTACAACGTGTCGTTCCTGGTCCGTGACTCGTCGCTGCAGGCGGCCGGCCCGGACTTCGAGAAGGTCATCGACCAGGTCCAGGAAGGCCTGACGACGCCGGTCATGCAGGAGCTCAACTCCCGCGTCGACCTCGACAAGCAGAAGCCGGAAGCGGTCGCGAAGGCCTACCTGACGGAGTCGGGCTACATCAAGTGAGGACGCCGGCGGTCTTCGGCTTCAGCGTCCGCTGGAGCCGAAGCCGCCGGAGCCGCGCTGCGTGTCGTCGAGGCTGTCCGCCTCGACGACCGGCGGCGCAGCGACCGCGATCAGCACGAGCTGCGCGATGCGGTCGCCCGCAGACCAGTCGAACGTGGCCTCGCGGTCGCTGTTCAGCAGCAGCACCCGCAGCTCGCCGCGGTAGCCCTCGTCGATCAGGCCGGGTGTGTTGACGAGCGTGACGCCGTGCCGGGCGGCGAGCCCGCTGCGCGGGACGACGAGCGCGGCGTGGCCGGCCGGCAGCGCGATCGCCAGGCCGGTCGGGACGAGCTCCCGTGCACCCGGGCCAAGCGTCCCTCCGTCCAGCGCGCACAGGTCGAGGCCCGCGTCGCCCGGGTGGGCGCGCTCCGGGAGCGTCGCCCGCGGGTCCAGCCGCTGGATCCGGAGCTCGTCGGCGGGGACGGCCGCGGCGCCCCCTGCGCCGGCGGCCTCGGCGTCGGTCATGTGGCCGGGGCGCTGTCCGCCACGACGAAGCGGCCGTAGCGCTCGGCGACGCCCTGCGGGACACGCGCCTTCACGCGGACGCCGTCGGGCGTGTCCTCGCGCTCGAGGTCGCCGACGATGTCGTGGAGCTCGGCCAGGCGGGCGCCCTCCTGGAAGGGCAGCAGCAGCTCGATGTCCTGCAGCCGGCGCTCGAACTCCTCGGCGATGCGCTCGCCGAACGACTCGATGCCCTCACCGGTCGCGGCACTGAGCATCACGGCGTCGGGGAAGCGGCGCTGCAGGACCTCCTGGGCGTCGGGCTCGAGCGCATCCATCTTGTTCAGGACCAGCAGCCGCGGCCGGTCGCCGGCGCCGATCTCCTCCAGGACCTCGTCGACCGCGCGCATCATCTCCTCGCGGTCCTCGTCCTCGGCGGACGCGTCGACGACGTGCAGGATCAGGTCCGCGCGGCGCGTCTCCTCGAGCGTGGCGCCGAACGCCTGCACCAGCTGGTGGGGAAGCTTGCGGATGAATCCGACGGTGTCGGTGACCAGGTAGGTCCGGCCGAGCAGGCGCCACGTGCGGGTGGTCGGGTCGAGCGTGTGGAACAGCCGGTCGCGGACGCCGACCTCGGCGCCGGTGAGCTGGTTCAGGAGCGTCGACTTGCCGGCGTTCGTGTAGCCGGCGAGCGCGATCTGCGGCAGGTGCGCGCGCTCGCGCTCGGCGCGCATCGTCGCTCGCGTCCCCTTGACCTCCTCCAGGCGTGCCTTGAGCGCAGAGATGCGGTTGCGGGCCAGGCGGCGGTCGGTCTCGATCTGCGACTCGCCGGGTCCGCGTGTCGCGAACCCGCCGCTCGACACGCCGCCCAGGCGCTCGAGGTGGGTCCACAGACCCCGCATGCGGGCCATGTTGTACTGCAGCTGGGCGAGCTCGACCTGGAGCTTGCCCTCGGCGCTGTGCGCGTGCGCGGCGAAGATGTCCAGGATCGTCGCGGTGCGGTCGACGACCGGCATGCCCAGCACGCCTTCCATGTTGCGCTCCTGCCGCGGGGACAGCTCGTCGTCGACGGCGACGAAGTTCGCGTCGGCCGCCTTCGCGAGCTCCTTGATCTCCTCGAGCTTGCCGGGGCCGACGTACGTGTTCGGGTGGACCTGCTCCCGGTTCTGGAGCTCCTGCCCGACGACCGCGACGCCCGCGGTCCGCAGCAGCTCCTTCAGCTCCGCCAGCTCGTCACCGTCGTCGCCGCTCTCGAGCACCCCGATGCAGAACGCGCGCTGCTTCGCGCGCGCGACGTGATCGGCGGCTCCAGCTCCATGGCTGCGGGTCTGCTCGGTCCGCCCTTGGCGGCTTCGGTTCGGCACCGTTCAAGTCTAGTGCGGGCGGGCACGGGCGATTCCGCGGAATCGCGGACCGCGGCGTGCCTCTCGGCGCGAAGCCGACGCTGGTGCGCCCTTGTCCCGTCGCAGGAGCGGCCGGGACGCTTGAGTCATGCCAAGTACATCTGCTCGACGCTGCCTCCGCGGCGAAGCCTTCCACGCCGACGACGTCGTCTGGGGGCCGCTGGTCGGTCTCCTTGGCGAGCGTCTCGCCGGCGACTTCATGTACATGTACGCCACCGCGATCCCGGGTGGCGTCGTGGTTCACGCCTACAAGCACTGCAGCAGCCGCGAATACCTGTTCTTGGACGACGTCGGGGATGCGTACCGCTATCAGCCGGTTTGCCGCGGCTACTCGCGGGTCCGTCTGGACACCGCCGTCTTGGATCCATACGCGTTCGACTTGCTCTTCGGCCAAGTCGATCCTGAGGCGCTGGTCGAGCTGCGCGGGGTCTACGAACGCGCAAACCGCATTGCGAGCTCGTCGTAACCGCGAGGCGTGAGTCGACCGGCGAGTCGCTGCGCAATTGATCTCGTCGACGCTCACCGCCACCCGCCGGAGTGTCAGCCGCTGCGCTCGACCACCACCGTGGTCGCCTTGACCGACGCCGTCGCTGTGTCGCCCGGCTTTAGATCGAGCTCGTCGACCGCCTCGCGGCTCATCAGCGACACGATCCGGAACGGGCCGCACGCGAGGTCCACCTGCGCCATCACGCCGTCCCGCTGCACCGCGACGACGACGCCCGTCAGGCGGTTGCGCGCGCTCGAGCGCGTGTTCGTCCCGCGCTCGCGCAGCAACCGCGCGAGCTCCGCCGCGGGCAGCGAGCGCCGGTTGCCCACACGGTCGAAGGTGATGCGGCCGTCCCGCTCCCACCGGCGCAGCGTGTCGACGCTCACGCCGAGCGCCTGGGCAGCGGCGCCGATCTGGACCCCGGACGCGTCGGGCACCTGGCTCATGGCGTCAACCCTACTTCCGGCTGCAGGTCGTCCTGGCGACGCGGGAACACGCGCACGGACTGCGGCGGGACGGTGGCGTGGAGCGCCGCTTCGGGCTGGGCGGCGCGCAGCTCCGCCAGTGCGTCGGCGGGGAGCTCGGCGATCAGGCACCCGACGCGCACCCGCACCCGCCCGCCCTCGGGCACCACCCGGCCGGCGATTCCCGTGACCCGCGGCGCGTCGCCCGCCGGCGGTGCGGCGTCCAGCAGGACCTCCCACGGATGGACCGCGACGCTGACCGCGCCGCTGGCCGGCCGGTCGCTGGCCAGCCAGCCGCCCTGGTCCAGCGCGATCCGGGCGCCGCCCCGCCCGTCCGGCGTCGCGTGCCCGGTGACGACCGTCGCACCGGTGAAGCTCGCGACGAACGCGTCAGCCGGGTCGGCGAGCAGCTCGGCCGGGCTGCCGACCTGGCGGATGCGCCCGTCGACGATGACGGCGACCCGGTCGGCGAGCACCGCGGCGTCGCGGAAGTCGTGCGTGACGAGCACCGTCGGGATCGCGAGCCCGCCGAGCAGCTCGTCCAGCTCGTCCCGGACGGCGCTTCGCGTGTGGGTGTCCAGCGCGGCGAGCGGCTCGTCGAGCAGCAGGACGGCCGGCTCCCGGGCCAGCGCCCGGGCCAGCGCGACCCGCTGGCGCTCGCCGCCCGAGAGGCCCGCGGGCTTCGCGCCGGCCAGGTGCGCGATGCCGAAGCGCTCGAGCAGCGGCACCGGC
Source organism: Paraconexibacter sp. AEG42_29 (assembly GCF_040581415.1). Classification (NCBI taxonomy): domain Bacteria; kingdom Bacillati; phylum Actinomycetota; class Thermoleophilia; order Solirubrobacterales; family Paraconexibacteraceae; genus Paraconexibacter; species Paraconexibacter sp. AEG42_29. The sequence goes on from NZ_CP114014.1 coordinate 2,662,720, forward strand.
GCGGCGCCGCGGGCGAAGGCGACGTTGGCGGCCACCGTCATGTGGGGGAACAGCGCGTACTCCTGGAACACGAGCCCGACCGAGCGCTGCTCCGGAGGCAAGTCGACGCGGGCGGCAGCGTCGAACCACACCGCCTCCCCCAGCCTCACGTGTCCGGCGTCGGCGGTCCGCAGCCCCGCCAGCGCCCGTAGGACGGTGGTCTTGCCCGCCCCGGACGGCCCCACGAGCGCCAGCGTCTCGGCGCCGACGGTCAGCGCGACATCGAGGGTGAACGACCGAAGGCGGGCGCAGAGGTGGAGGTCGAGCTGCGCCATTGGGACAGCAGTTTGTACGACAGGAGCGTGCCGGCGCTCAGCACGACGAGCAGGACGCTGATCGAGAGCGCGACGTCGAAGTCGGTGTCGAGCGTCTCGTAGACCGCCAGGGTCAGCGTCTGCGTCTCGCCATGGACGTTGCCCGCGAAGACGATCGTCGCCCCGAACTCGCCGACGCCGCGCGCGAACGCCAGCACCCAGCCGGCGGCCAGCCCACCCGCGGCGAGGGGCAGCGCCACCCGCGCGAACGTCCGGGCCGGGGAGGCGCCGAGGGTCCGGGCGGCGTCGGTCAGCGTCGGGTCGACCGCCTCGAACGCGGCGATAGCCTGCCGCAGGTAGAACGGCGAGGCGACGAACGTGATCGCCAGCACGACGGCCCACTCCGAGAACGGCAGCACGAGTCCCGCGTCCTGCAGTCCCCCGCCGAGGAGCCCGCCGGCTCCGAACGCGGCCAGCAGGCCGATCCCCGCGACCGCCGGTGGCAACACCAGCGGCAGCTCCACGAGCGTCACCACCAGCGCCCGGCCGCGGAACCGGCGCGTCGCGAGGAACCAGGCCGCGGGGGTGCCGAGCGCGAGGATCAGGACGTTCGCGATCGCGTTCGCCCGGATCGTCACGACGAGGGCGTCGCGGACCGTCTCGGTGCCCAGGAGTCCCGGGACGTCCGCCAGCGGCGTCTCGGTGAACAGCGCCACCAGCGGCAGCGCGAGGAACGTCAGCAGCACGCCGAGCGCCAGCGCCTGCAGGGCGACGAACCCGCGGACCCGGCGCACGCCGCCGCTCAGCCCTTCGGGGGCAGGCCGAAGCCGTAGCGCCGCAGGACCGCGCGCCCGGCCTTGGACGTCACCTGGCGGATGAACGAGTTGGCCGTCCGGGTCTCTGCCCCGTCCCGCCTGACCGCGCACATCTGGTAGCGGACCGGCGGCTGCGCGTAGCGCGGGAGCTGGATCGTCCGGGTGCGGTCCGCGGCCGCGCGGCCGTCGGTGCGGTAGACGAACCCGACGTCCGCCGACCCCAGCGCGACCTTCGCGGTCACCGAGTTCACGTTCGTCTCCTGGCTGACGGTGTTGTTGCGCAGCACCGAGGACAGCCGCAGCCGGGCGAGCAGCTTGCGGGTGTAGGCGCCGACCGGGACGCCTGCGGTGCCCACCGCCACGCGCTTGCCGCCGCCGCGCAGCGAGTAGACCGACCTGATCTTCCCGGGGTTGCCGTTCGGGACGATCATCACGAGGACGTTCGTGGCGAACGTGACCGGGCGGGCGCAGCGCCCGCCGGCGAACAGCGTCTGGGCCTCGGTCGGGGACGCCGAGGCGAAGACGTCCGCGGGGGCACCGCGCTCGATCTGCGCCTGCAGCGTGTTGGACCCGGCGAAGCTGTACCTCGGGCTGCCGCTGATCTCCGGAAACGCGGTGCTGAGCGAGGCGGCCGCGTAGACGTTGTAGGCCGAGGCGCTGGCCGGGACGCCGAGGACGGCGGCGACCACGGCGGCGACGAGGCTGAGGACGTTCGGGCGGGTCACGGAAGGATCTCCTAAGAGCCTCAGACGGGCGGCTCGGCGTCGGCGAGGTAGGCGTCGAGGCGGGGCACGGCGGCCTCGAGCGGGATGGGGACGGGCAGTCCGCCCGCGACGGAAGGCAATCCGCTCAGGACACGGAGCGTCGACACCTGCTGGGCCTGCGACCACAGCAGCCGGCCGTGGAGGCCACGGGTCGCGGCGTCCACCGTGTCGCTGACCGCGGCCAGGTAGACGCCGGCCAGCAGGCCCGCGAGGTCGAGCGAGGTCGCCAGGCGCGCCTTCGGCGTGCCGCCAGGCGGCGCCGGCACCTGCAGGTCGAAGTCCCCGAACTGCGGCGCGTCCGCACCGAGGACGAGGGACAGGCGCGCGAGGTGGCGCTTGCTGCCCGCCCGGAGGGCCTGCAGGCGCTGCCGCTGAGCGGCGGTGAAGCCCGGGGCCTGCAGCAGCGTCGTCCCGAGGCTGACGGCGACCAGCTCGCCGGTCGCCGTGAACTGGAGGTACCCGACGTCGTCGTCCACAGGCACGGGGGCCGGCAGCCCCGCACGGGCGGATGGAGCGACGAGCGCCGTCCCCGCTACCGTGGCGGCACCGACCATGCCGGCCCGCAGGAACGCCGCGCGGCCGAACGTCTGAACACCACCTTCATGCATAGGCATTGCCTAAGAACATATCGGACCGCCTGTGCGGTCCTCCTTACGGTCTGCGGACTGGCGGCTGCCGGCTGCGGCGAACGCCACGACTCCTCGCCGGCCGCCCAGTCGGCCAGCGGCCCGCCCCCGCGGAACGCCGCGCGCGCAGCGGCCCTGGCCGTGGGGCCGAAGCGTCCCGGCGAGGTGCTGGTGACGGGCGAGGGTGCCCCGCGGGCTCACGGCCCGTACGTCCTCAGGGGCCGCTACCGGGTGCAGTTCGAGCAGGTCGACCCCGATGACGCGTCGCAGACCTTCGCGGACCAGACCACGTTCGTGGTGGTCGCCGCCCCCGCGGCGGACCAGGAGACCGGTGCCGGCGTGGTGCAGCTCGTGCGCGGCGCCGCGCGGACGGGCGGCGGCGTCGTCCGCCTCGATGGCCGGCTGTGGATCAACGTCGGCTTCGGCGACTTCCCGTATGTCGTCCGGCTGACTCCGGTCAGCCTGCTGAAACGGGCAACGCCACGCTGACGCGCGTTGTAAGGTAGGCCTTATAATGCGCCTACGCCTCTTTCTCCTGTTGTTGATCGCCGCCTTCGCCGTCTCGGCCTGCGGCTCGGACGACGACGGGGACGCCACCACGCCGGCGGCCTCCACGAGCACCGCCGCCAAGGCCGCGTCGGCCTTCCCCGTGACCGTCGAGCACCAGTTCGGGTCGACCACCGTCCCGAAGACGCCGCAGCGCATCGCGGTGGTCGGGCTCACCGAGCAGGACACGGTCCTCGCGCTCGGCTTCAAGCCGATCGCCACCACCGAGTGGTATGGCGAGCAGCCGTACGCCGTCTGGCCGTGGGCCCAGGCCGCGCTCGGCGACGCGAAGCCGACGGTCCTGTCGAACAAGGACGGGTTCGAGTTCGAGAAGATCGCCTCCCTGCGGCCCGACCTCATCATCGGCACCAACGCCGGGATGAAGCGCGCCGACTACGAGAAGCTGTCGGCGATCGCCCCGACGATCACCTCGGAGAAGGGCAGCACCGAGTACTTCGACCGCTGGGACCGCCAGACCGTGCAGGTGGCGCGGGCACTGGGCAAGGAGGCGGAGGGGCGCCAGCTCGTGGCCGACGTGAAGGCCGGCTACGCGAAGGTCGCCGCCGAGCACCCCGAGTTCGCGGGCAAGACCGTCACGTTCAGCCAGAACGGCTTCTACGGCGGCCTGATCTACGTCTATCCCGCCGGCCTGAACACCGAGTTCCTCACCTACCTGGGGCTGAAGGTCAACCCGAAGATCGGGCCGTTGGCCAAGCCCGGCGAGCAGGCCGGGATCTCCGCCGAGAAGCTCGACGTCCTGGAGGCGGACGCGATCCTCTTCGCCACCGAGGCGCCGAAGGACATCAGGGCGCTGCTGAAGGTCCCCACCTTCAAAACCCTCGAGGCCGTCGCCGAGAACCGGTCCGTGTACACCGACGGCACTCTCGCCGGCGCGATCTACTTCATCAGCCCGCTGAGCCTGCCCTACGTCCTCGAGCGCCTGCCGGACCAGCTCTCGGCCGCGCTCGCGGGCAAGGCGCCGCGGAGGATCATCGACACCTCGCGCTGACCGCGCGCGAGCGGTCCGCCCGCCCGCTCGACCCGGCGTGCGTTCAGACGAGCGGGTGCCGGCCCGGCGGCGGCAGCTTCTGGTACTTGTCCTCGAGCTCGGGGACCGGGAGGACGATCACGCCCTCCCGTGGGTCGCCGACCCAGGAGCCCAGGCCGTTGGCCATGGCGTACGCGGCGTAGGCAGCGGCGCAGGCGTCGAGCTCGTCCAGGGTGCGGTGCCAGAGGCCGCCGTCGGCGTCCACGACCCCGCGCAGCTTCAGCGCGGCGATGCGCTGCTGCAGGCCCCACGGCGTCCGCTTGGGGGACGGTCGATGGCCCAGCAGCGAGCAGAAGATGGCGTCGGGGTAGGTCTCGGCGAGCCGACCGAAGCGCAGCGCCCCGTCCCCCACCGGTGCCATGACGACGTCCGGCGCGCGCTCCGGCCGGTACAGGCCCAGCGGCGCCAGTAGCTCGAAGATCCGGAAGCCGACCTCGATCCAGCGCTCCCAGGCCGTCAGCTGCTGGCCGACGGCGGGGACGGGGTACAGCGGCAGCGAACGCCGGAAGAGCACGGCGTCGCAGACCCGATGGCGCTCATAGCGGCCCTCCGGCAGCTCGAGCTGTGCACGCAGCGCACGGCCCGGGGCCAGGAGGTCCAGCCGCGGGCCGCTCGGGGCGTCGACGGCGACCACCGCCTCCCCGCCGAAGCCCAGGACGGTGCGGGCGATGGCCTCGGGGTCGCCGGGCTCGTAGAACGTGGCGACGAGCTCCTGGTCGCCGTCGGCGCCCCGCCTGCGGTGGAGCGTGACCAGCTGCTGGTTGCCCGGGCGGGCCGAGACATCTATGCCGCAGTACCGCATGCCGACGGGACGATAGTGCCCGTCGGCGGGCGTGGGCCCGCAGCGGCGCTTGTATAGCCTGAGCCGGGTGTTCGAGCACCTCAGCGACGCGGAACTCGGCGAGCGGCTGGCGGCCCGGACGCTGGAGCTGATCGACATCCCGTCGGAGTCGCGCAGCGAGGACGTGATCGCCGCCCACGCCCTGCAGGTCCTGCGGGCCGGCGGCGTCCCGGCGCGTGACGCCGGCGACACCTGTGTGGTGACGGACGACCTCGGCCCGCCGTCCGGGCCGCTCGTGGTCCTCGGCGGCCACTTCGACACCGTCCCGGGGCAGGGCAACATCCCGGGCAGCCGCGATGCGGACCACGTGTACGGGCTGGGCGCCGCCGACATGCTGGGTGCCGTCGCCGTCGCGATGGAGGTCGCGCTCGCCGCGGCGGAGCCGGGCCGGGCCGACGCGCTCACCGCCCGGTTGGGGCTGTGCCTGTTCGGTCGCGAGGAGCTCGCCGTCGCGGAGTCGGCGCTGACCCCCTTGCTGGGCCGTGAGCCCGGCCTGCGCGCGGCCGACCTGGTGCTGATGATGGAGCCGACGGACAACACGATCCACGCCGGCTGCCTGGGCAACGTCAACGCGACGTGGTCCTTCCACGGCCGCTCGGGGCATTCGGCCCGGCCGTGGCAGGCGGACAACGCGATCGACCGGGCGGCGGCCGGCATCGCCCGCCTGAACGCCGCGGTCACGCCCGAGGAGCACGTGTTCGACGGCCTCACGTTCACCTCCGTCGTGTCGGTCACGCAGATCAGCGGCGGCATCGCGCAGAACGTCATCCCGGACCGCGTCGACGCGCACGTGAACCAGCGATACGCCCCGGGGACGACCCCGGAGGCGGCCGAGGCGCTGCTGCGCGAGCTGTGCGGCGGTGACGGCGAGACGCTCGAGATCACGTCCAACGCCCCGTCCGGCGCGGTCTGCACGGCGGACCCCCTGGTGCAGCGGCTGATCGCGTGCGGCGACCTGCCGGTGGCGCCCAAGCAGGCGTGGACCCCGGTCGCCGAGTTCACCGGCCAGGGGATCAGCGCGGTCAACTTCGGCCCGGGCGCGCCGCGCTTCGCCCACCAGCGGGACGAGCAGATCGCCGTCGCCGCCCTGGTGCAGTGCGCCCGCACCCTCGACGCGTTCCTGACGGCGTGAGCGGCCCGGCGTCGGGCGCGGTCGCGGTCCCGCTGAACCCGGTGCTGGAAGGCCTGAGGGTCTACCCGTTCACGCGGCTCACGGACGCCGCTCGCGCGCTGCGGGAGAAGGGCGTCGACGTCATCGACTTCGGCATCGGCGAGCCGCGCGAGCCCACGCCGCTGTTCATCCGCGAGGCGCTGGCGGCCGCGATCACGCCGCAGTCGCCCTACCCCGTGGCCGCGGGCCTGCCGGAGCTGCGGTCCGCGATCGCCGCATGGGCCGGGCGGCGCTTCGGCGTCGCGCTGGACCCCGCGACGCAGGTCGTCCCGAGCCTCGGCGCGAAGGAGGTCATCTTCAGCCTGGCGCAGGTGATCGGTCCGGGTGCCGTCGCGGTGACGACCCCGGGCTATCCCGTCGCCGAGCGCGGTGCGCTGTTCGCGGGCCAGCGGGTCCACGAGCTGCCGCTGACGGCCGAGCGGGCGTTCCTGCCCGACCTGGACAGCCTGCCGGACGACCTGGCCCTGCTGTGGCTGAACTACCCGAACAACCCGACCGCCGCCACGGCGGACCTCGCGTTCTACGAGCGCGCGGCGGCGCTGGGGCGTGAACGGGGGTTCGCGGTCGCCAGCGACGAGGCCTACAGCGAGCTGTCGTTCACGGACGAGCTGCCGGCCAGCGCCCTGCAGGTCGCCGATCTGACGAACGTCCTAGCGATCAACACGCTCTCCAAGCGCTCGTCGATGCCGGGCATACGGTCGGGCTTCGCGGCGGGCGACCCGCGGCTGGTCGGCGCGCTGAAGCGGTACCGCCCGAATGTCGGCGTCGCCCCGCAGGAGTTCGTCCAGCGCGCCGCGGCCGCCGCCTGGGCCGAGGAGGACCACGTCACCGCGGTCCGTGAGGTCTACCGGTCCAAGCGCGCCGCGCTGCTGCCGGCGCTGGAGGACATCGGCCTGAAGCCCGCCGGCGGGGACGCGACCTTCTTCCTGTGGCTCTCGCTGCCGGAGGGCTGGACGTCGAGCGAGGCGTTCGCGCTGGCGCTGCTGGACGAGGGGCTCGTGGTCGCGCCGGGCGCGTACTTCGGCCCCGCAGGTGAGGGCTACGTCCGCGTGGCGCTCGTCCCGACGCTCGAGGCGTGCGCGGCAGCGGCGGCCCGTCTGCGGGCGTGGACCGCGCCCCCGCCCGTCTGACGTCCAACTTTGGCCGTCCCGACGACCAGAACTGGACGTCAGACGGTCACGCCGGGCCCGCTGCGCGTCAGTCGTTCGCGTGCAGGGCCGCGTTGAGCGCGCCCCAGGTCCCCGTCCTCGGGACGACCTCGACCGCGCCCGTCCGCGCGTTGCGGCGGAACAGCAGGCCGTCGCGCCCGGAGAGCTCACGGGCCTTGACGACGGTCTCGTCCGGCAACCCGACCGGTGCGCCCGCGGTGACGTAGAGCCCGGCCTCGACGACGCAGTTGTCCCCGAGGGAGATCCCGACGCCGCTGTTGGCGCCGAGCAGGCAGCCGGCGCCGATCGAGATGACCTCGCTGCCGCCGCCGGAGAGCGTCCCCATGATCGACGCGCTGCCGCCGATGTCGCTGCCGTCGCCGACGACGACCCCCGCGCTGATGCGGCCCTCGACCATCGACGCCCCGAGCGTCCCGGCGTTGAAGTTCACGAAGCCCTCGTGCATCACGGTCGTGCCCTCCGCCAGGTGAGCGCCGAGGCGCACGCGGGAGGCGTCGGCGATCCGGACGCCGGTCGGGACGACGTAGTCGACCATCCGCGGGAACTTGTCCACCCCGGCGACGTGGAGCGGTGTCCCGGCGGCGCGGGCACGCAGCCGGGCGGCGGGCAGCGTCTCGGGCAGGACCGGCCCGATCGACGTCCATGCGACGTTCGTCAGGACGCCGAAGAGCCCGTCGAGGTTCAGGCCGTGCGGGGCGACGAGCCGGTGGCTCAGGAGGTGCAGGCGCAGGTAGGCGTCGGGGACGTCCTGCGGCGCGGCGTCGAGGTCGATCCGCGCGACCACGGCCTCGGTGCGGGTGCCGCGAATCGGGTCCGGGTCGCCCAGGACGTCGATCGGGGTGACCTCGGACGCGTCGAGCGACGGGTCGGGGAACCAGGTGTCCAGGACGGTGCCGGTGACCTCGTCGATCGTGGCCAGGCCGGCTGCAGTGGCGATCCGCGTCATGCGACTGGACGCTACATCGCGCGCGGGCTACATGGCCTCCAGCTCGGCCAGCAGCTCGGGCGTCACGTCGCCGGCGAAGACGGGCACCGCCCAGCCGCTGAGGTCCACGTGCAGCGCTTCGGAGACGTCGACGGTCAGCTCGCCGCCGTCGAGCACGACACGGACGGGCGACTCGCCGCCGCGCAGGACGTAGGCGATCGCGGCACCGGTGGCCCCGGTGCCGGACGACATCGTCTCCCCGACCCCGCGCTCGTAGATGCGGGCGCGGATGACGCCGGGCTCGAGCTCGCAGAAGAACGAGACGTTCGTGCGGTTCGGGAACAGCGGGCTGTTCTGGATCGGCGGGCCGACCGTCGCCAGGTCGAGCGCGTTCAGGACGTCGAGGTCCGGCTCGTGGATCGCGCACTGGGGATTGCCGACTTGGACGTGCTGGAAGCGCCGGCCCTCGACCTCACCGCGGCCGTCGTCGGGGCCGTCCGGGTAGTCGGCGGACGCCAGGCGGGCCCGTCCCATGTCGACCGTGCACGTCGTGTCCGAGGTGATCGTCGGCCGGATCTCGCCGGCGACGGTCTGGATCGAGAACTGGCGGCGGTCCGTCCAGCCCGACCGGCGCAGGTACATGATGGCCTCGCGCGCGCCGTTGCCCGACAGCTCGGCCTCCGAGCCGTCCGGGTTGAAGATCCGCAGCCGCGCGACGAAGCCCGGCTCGTCCGGGGGCGCGAGCTCGAGGATGCCGTCCGATCCGAGGCCGAGGTGCCGGTGGCAGAGCCGCTCGACACGGACAGGCGTCAGCGGGAACGGCAGCTTGTCGCGCTCGACGATCAGGTAGTCGTTGCCCAGGGCCTGCCACTTCTCGAAGTGCATGATCCGCAGGACCCTACGTGGACCGGACGTGGTCGAGGCTGCCCGGATAGCGGTCCAGGATCTCGCGCAGGCCGACCGGGTCCCGGCCGGTGAGGTCCTTCACCGCCGTCGAGACGGTCGCGAACTCGCCCTCCTTGATCGCGAGGTAGGTCGTGACCCACGCGTCGATCATGAAGTCCGGGACCTCGGGGTCCATCCGGGACTCGAACGCCTCCTGCAGCGCCTCGTTGTGGAAGGCGATCGGCTTGCCCGAGTGGTCGGCCATGAGCTCGGCGGCGTCGGCGAGCGTGAACGCCTCGGGGCCGGTGAGGTCGTAGGTCCTGCCCTCGTGGCCGCTCCCGGTCAGGACGGCGACCGCCGCATCGGCGACGTCGTCGCGGGCGACCGCGCCCACCTGGCCCTTGCCGGCGGGCCCACGCAGGACGCCGTCGGGCCCGACCAGGCCTGGGACGAAGTCGAGGTAGAGGCTGTCCCGGAGGAACGTGAACGGCAGGCCGGCGTCGCGGATCGCGGCCTCGGTGTGGTGGTGGTCGCGGGCGAGCGTGAACGTCGCGTGCTCCGCGGCACCCAGGAAGGAGACGTAGACCAGGTGCCGCACCCCGGCCGCCGCGGCCGCGCCGACCGCACTGCGGTGCTGCTCGAGGCGATCGGGGGCCTCGGCCGCGGAGACCAGCAACAGCGTGTGGACCCCCTCCAGCGCGGCGGCGAACTGACCCGCGGCGCCGTAGCCGCCGGGTGCCGCGCGGACCTCGGCGCCGTCCAGCTCGGGTGCGCGGGCGGCGTCGCGCACGATCAGCCGCTGCGCGACCCCCGCTGCGGCCAGCCGGGCGGCGACGCGGCCCCCGATGCCGCCGGTCGCGCCGGTCACCCCGATGAGCTGCTCGGTCATGCGTCCACCCTACGACCGCCCTGCCCGCCGCGCCGCCCGGCCGCCCGCCCCCGCCCTCCGCCCCCGCCGAGTGATGGCTGACGCACACCCGTCCGTGCGTCAGCTATCACGCGACGGGCGGGGGTCCCCCACCCGGGCCGCGGCACACCCCCGCGGTCAGGGGAGCAGCTGCGCCGCCACGTCCTCTGCCGAGCGGCCCGTGACGTCCACCAGCTCGACGGCCGGGAGCTTGCGCATCCACGTCAGCTGGCGGCGGGCGTAGCGGCGCGTGCCCTGCTTCATGGCCGGGACGTCCCCCGCCAGCAGCTCCCGGAAGCCGAGCGCCTTGCGCGCCGTGTCCGAAGCGCCGGCGGCGTCTGCGGCGCGCACCTCCGCCTCGACGCCGGCGGCGACCATCGCGTCGACCCGCGCATCGATCGCCGCGTCCAGCGCGGCCCGGTCCATCGTCAGGCCGATCAGCCGCGTCGGGTGCCGGGTGTCGGTCGTCCACAGCTGGGCGTCGCCGGGCCGCGGCGGGACGTGGCCGGCGTCCAGCAGCTCCAGCGTCCGGACGAGCCGGTGCGCGTCGGCCGGTGCGGTCCGCGCCGCCAGCTCGCTGTCCCGCCGGGCGAGCTCGGCGTGCAGCGCCCCCGGTCCGTCGGCTCGCAGCCGTGCCGTCCAGCGCTCCCGGACCGCGGGATCGACGGCAGGCCGCAGGTCGAGCTCGGCGAGCGCCGCGCGCAGGTAGAGGCCGGTCCCCCCGACGACGATCGGCGTGACGCCGTCGTCCAGCAGCGCGTCGATCTCGGCGTGGGCCTGCTCGGCGTACGCGCCGGCGCTGAACGTCTCGGTGACGGGGACGACGCCGACCATGCGGTGCTCGAGCCGTGCGCGGTCGGCGGCGTCGGCGGCGCCGGTCAGCAGCTCGAGCCCGGCGTAGACCTGCAGGGCGTCGGCCGACACCGCGACCGGGCGCTCGCCTCGCGCCCGCAGCCGGTCGGCGAGCGCGTGCGCCAGCGCCGTCTTGCCCACGCCGGTAGGCCCGAAGATCGCAAGGACGGTGGGCGGCATCGTCCCCGGATCATCGCGCTGCGACGCCCGCGGCCGTCGTCCGGTGCGCGGGGGCACGCGCGTATGCTGCCCGCCATGGATGTCACCGGCCGTACCGTCCTGCTCACCGGCGCCACGGGCGGCATCGGCCACGCCATCGCGCGGCGGCTGCACGCCGCCGGAGCAGTCCTGGTCCTGACCGGCCGCCGCGCCGAGGTCCTGGAGCCGCTGGCAGCGGAGCTCGGCGCGACCGCCGTAGCCTGTGACCTGGCCGACCCGGCCGCGATCGACGCGCTGGTCGCCGCCCACCCCGACGTCGACGTCGTCGTCAACAACGCCGCCCTCCCGGCGTCCGGTCCGCTGTCCGGCTTCACCCCCGCGCAGGTCGACCGCGCGATGCAGGTCAACCTGCGCGCGCCGATCGCGATCGCGCACTTCTACGCGTCCCGCATGACGACCCGCAGCAGCGGTCACCTGGTCTTCATCTCCTCGCTCTCGGGGAAGTCGGCTGCGCCGGGCACGTCGCTGTACAGCGCGTCGAAGTTCGGCATGCGCGGGTTCGCATGGGGCCTGCGCGAGGACCTGCACGGCACGGGCGTCGGCGTGAGCACCGTCTTCCCCGGCTTCATCCGGGACGCGGGCATGTTCGCGGACAGCGGTGCGGTCCTTCCGAAAGGCGTCGGGTCCGCGACGCCCGAGCAGGTCGCGGACGCCGTGCTGCGGGCGATCCGGAAGGACAAGGCGGAGATCGACGTGGCCCCGGTCAGCCTGCGTGTCGGCGCGGCGTTCGCCGGTGTCGCGCCGCAGCTCAGCGCGAGCGTGTCCCGGCGTCTGGGCGCCAGCGATATCAGCTCCCAGATCGCGGCAGGGCAGGCCGACAAGCGCTGAGCGCGGCCCGCCGGTGCCGCCAGCCGAGCGGTCACCGGCACCCCGATTGCCCGTCTGACGTCCGGTCTTGGTCGTCAGGACGACCAGAACCGGACGTCAGACGGCGGGGACGTTCAGGCGGAGGTCGCCACGGCGCCGTTCGCCGGGTGGGACGCCGGGATCTCGTCGGGCAGGTCGCCGGACGGCCACGCCTGCCAGGCGAAGCCCTTGCGCGCGTGGCGGATGCGGTAACGGAGGTTGCCGTGGGCGTTCATGCCGTACCACGCCATGTTCGTCAGCAGCGTGAAGTCCTGGATCCAGAGCTTGTCCTCGATCGGGTCCAGCGGCGTCGCCGGACCGACCTCGACCTCAGCGGAGACGTGGCCCTCGCCGTCCTCCAGCGACAACCGCGCGAGGACCGTGCCGTCGCGCTCGCAGATCTGCGACCCACCGACCATCACGGTCGGCCAGGACAGACCGGGCGCGAGGGGGGTCTCGCCCGTGATCGGCCCGACGTGGGCGGCCTGCGCGACCGCGACGCCGGTGCGCCGTGCCACGAGGCCGGGGAGCTCCGAGGCCTGACGGACCCAGATGCCGTGCTCGTGCTCGGTCAGCTTCCGCAGCGGACCGGGCCAGTTGGTCGGGAAGGACGGCCAGCACATGCCCCCCAGCACGAGCTGCGCGCCGCCGGCCAGAACGCGGCCCGACGTGCGGTTGCGGGCCCATTCCCAGCCGGACATGAGGCCGACGCGGGCCCCGAGCGCGGTGCTGTCGACCACGCCCTCGTCGTCCCCGCCCTTGTAGTAGTTCTGCTCCCAGGCGGTCGGGATGTCCTTGTCGTGCAGGTGGACGGATCCGTCCGGCTCGGCGAGGACGTACGTGCCGTAGCTGTGCTTGCCGCGCACGGCGAGGAAACCGCCGCCGATCACGCAGTCGAGCTCGCGCGCCAGCCGCGTCAGCAGCTGGAACGGCTGGCCGTCCACCGGCCGCGGGCCGTTCAGCAGCAGCTTGGAGTAGACGTTCGGGGACGAGCACCCCTCGGGGACGAGGATCACGTCCGGCGAGTGCTCGCGGTGCGCGTCGCGGATCAGATCCTCGACGCGGGCGAGGTTCTGCTCGACCTGGGCCAGCGCGAGCGCGGGCTGGACGACGGCGATGCGTGTCATGCGGGGACCCCCTGCGGGATGGTCTCGGTCGGGGCCGGGACAGCGGTCAGGTGCGGGGCGGCAGAGGTCGCTGCGCTCGGGGTCCGCACGCGCGCCCGCACGACGGGGGGCTCGGGCCAGCTGGCGCCCGGGTGATCGGAGCCCCAGACGAGGCGCGACTCGCGGAACCGGTCCGCGTAACGCTCGCGGCGGATCTCGAGCTGGGTCCGCAGCTCTCGCGGCGTGCTGCGCAGGTTCTCCAGGCGCGACCGGTCCCCCCGGACGAACGCGACGACGGCGTTCTTCGCCAGCCGCGGTAGCGGTGCGATCTCCTGCAGCGTGCGGGCCCGGCCGAAGAGGTCGCCCAGGTCGGGCTCCATGGTGCGGCCACCGTCCCGGATCAGCTCGCACACGATCGGCGTCTGGACCTCGACCGCGGTGTCCATGTTCGCGAAGTGGTACGCCGGAAGGCAGTGACGGTCGCGGTCGGCCTCCCACCGTCGGGTCGCCAGGTCGACCGCGGTCGGGTCGTCGAGCGCGGGGAGCACCTGCTCGGCCAGCGTGCGGCCCATCCACATCGCGTCCCGCATCCCCTGCCCGGTGACCGGGTCCTTGAAGTGGGCGGCGTCGCCCGCGAGCGCCCAGCCCGGGCCGGAGGACGCACGGAAGAAGGCCGGCGTCTCCCCGGTCGACCGCATCTTCGTGTAGGTCGACGGATCGAGTCCCTCCAGCCGCTCGCTCAGCCGCGGATGCTCGGCGAGCTTGCGCGCCCAGTAGCCCTCGGGATCCTTCCGCGCCTCGCTGGCCTCGTCGCGATGGCCCATGAAGAGGATCAGGATCTTCCCGGCCGGGGAGCTCGGGAACGTGAAGCCGAACGAGTCGCCCTCGCGCAGCGCGAAGAACGTGTCGCCGCCGAACGAGTCCGGTGACGGGTCGTCGGCGTAGCGGAAGACGAGCCCGCGACCGTTCTGCGAGAGCCGGTAGGGCGCCCAGGCCCCGACCGCGGCGGCGACGTTGGACCGGCGCCCGTCGGCGCCCACGGTCAGGGTCGCGGCGACCTCGTGCTCGGTGCCGTCGGAGTCCGTGTAGACGATGCCCGTCACGCGTCCGGCGCGCCAGGTCAGCGACTTGAAGGTGCAGCGCTCGCGGAGGTCGACCCCCTGCTCGCGGGCGGCTTCCACGACGCACATGTCCTGGTCGACGCGGGGGACGCAGAGCCCGAAGTCGGTGCCGTCGCCGGCCGGCCGCAGCCGCTCGTCGCAGACGGCATGCTCGGCCGAGGCGCGCACGTGATGCACCTTCGTCGGGTTCAGCGCGAGGATCCGGGGCAGCGCGCCGAGCTTGGAGAGCTCGCTCACACCGGCCGGCATCAGGAGGTGCGTGGACAACTGGTCCGACGGGAACGTCATCTTGTCGATGACGATCACCTTCCGGCCGGCTCGGGCGAGCGGCGCTGCGAGCGCGCACCCAGCCAAGCGACCTCCGACGACGACGACGTCTGCATGCTCCATCGGTTTCTCCTCTCGTTCTCCCAAACGACAAGCGCTACTATGCACGAACGCCAGTGAAAAGTAAAGCCATTCAAAAATGAATCCACTTGCAGAAAGCAACGCGACGCGGGGTGCCCGGCGCCGGGCGCGTACCGGCGCGGCGATCCTCGACGCGGCCGAGCGCACCTTCACCGATGCGGGCTACCGCGGGGCCAAGATGGAGGACGTGGCAGACGCGGCGGACGTGGCGGTCGGCTCGATCTACTCGCACTTCGGCAACAAGGACGGCCTCTATCTGGCCGTCGTGGAGCGGGCCGTCGAGCTGTTCAGCCGCTACATGGACCAGGCCTACCAGGACGAGTGGACGCCGCTCGAGCAGGTCATGGCCTGCGGCGACGCGTACCTGCGCTTCCACTTCGAGCACCCAGGGGCCTTCCGCTTCCTGGCCTTCGACGACATCGATCCGGCGGCCGACATCGACGCCGAGCGGCGCGCTCGCGTCGCCGCCGGGATCGACGCCCTGATCGAGGAGTTCTCCGGGAAGATCCAGGAGGCGGTCGACGCGGGCGAGGCACGGCCCCTCGACGCCCGGCTGACGGGTCGCTTCCTCTGGGGCGCCTGGAACGGCATGGTCGCGCTGACCCAGCGCAGTGACGGGCTTGCGCTGACCGAGGTCGAGCTCGACGCCGCGATCCTGCAGGCGCGCGTGATCGTGAACGCGGGGCTGTGCTCGACCGCCGCGCGTGGTCCCGACGGCGAGCCGCGCGCGCAGCTGCGGACGACGCAGTCCCCGCCGCCCGCGGTGGACTGAGCCGCCGCGCGCGCATGGCCGGCTCCCTGCGGACGCTCAGCGCACGCCGGCGCGGGCCAGCAGCGATTCCTCACCGGCGAGCGTCTGCGAGGTCGCACGCTCGATCTCGACCATCACCAGCTCGCCCGGCTGGCCGAAGCCCGTGAAGTTGACGGTCTTGTTGTGCCGGCTGCGGCCCCGCAGCCGCGACGGGTCGGTCCGCGACGTCCCCTCCACGAGCACCTCCATCGTGCGGCCGACGAAGCGCTGCGCCCGTTCGTGGGCGCGCCGCTGAACGACCTCCACGAGCCGCTCCATCCGCTCGACCTTCACCGGGTGCGGGACCAGGCCCTCGGTGATGAGCGCCGCCTCGGTCCCGCGGCGCGGGGAGAAGACGAACGTGAACGCGCTGTCGTAGCCGACCTGCTCGCAGACGTCGAGCGTCATCTGGAAGTCCTCTTCGGTCTCCCCCGGGAAGCCGACGATGATGTCCGTCGTCAGGGCGCAGTCGGGGACGTGCTCGCGGATCAGCGCGACGCGGTCCAGGTAGCGCTCCTGGTTGTAGGTCCGCTTCATCGCCTTGAGGATCCGGCTCGAGCCGGACTGCAGGGGCAAGTGGATGTGCTCGCAGACGGACGGCAGCGTGGCGTGCGCGAGGATCACGTCCTCCTTCATGTCCTTCGGGTGCGGCGAGGTGTAGCGCACGCGCTCGATCCCGTCGACCGCGTCGACCGCGTGCAGGAGCTCGGCGAACGTCCGCTTGGCCGGCCGCAGGTCCCGCCCGTACGCGTTGACGTTCTGGCCCAGGAGCGTGACCTCGCGGACGCCCTCGGACGCGAGCCGCTCACACTCGGCCACCACGCCGTCGAACGGGCGTGAGGCCTCGCGCCCGCGGGTCTGGGGCACGATGCAGTAGGAGCAGTTGCAGTTGCAGCCGACGCTGATCTGCACCCAGCCCTGGTGGTCGCGGGTGCGCTTGTCGGGAAGGTCGCCCGCGAAGCCCTCGAACTCGAAGAACCCCTGCGCGGTGAGCGAGTCGGACGTGAGGAACTCCGCCAGCTTGTGCACCTGGCCCGGGCCGAACGCGACGTCGACGAACGGGAACTGCGCGAAGACCTCGTCCTTCAGCGACTGCGCCCAGCAGCCGCCCACGCCGATGATCGTCTCCGGCCGCTCGCGCTTGACGCGCTTGGCGTGCCCCAGGTGCGCGACGAACCGCGAGTCCGCGGTCTCCCGGATCGAGCACGTGTTGAACAGGATGACGTCGGCCTCCTGCTGCTCGGCCGCGGCCTGGTACCCGAGCGACTCGAGCATCCCCTTCATCCGCTCGGAGTCGTGCTCGTTCATCTGACACCCGAAGGTGGTGACGTGGTAGCGCTTCATGCGCGCACAAGGTTAGTGCGCGCCGCCCCATGCCCGCGGCCGGGCGTCAGCCGCCGGGCCGCACGAACGTCTCCGGGTCCGGACCGGTGCGGACGCCGGTCTCGAGGGCGTCGAACGCCGCCATCTCCTCGGCGCTGAGCTCGAAGTCGAAGACGTCGAGGTTCTCCTCGATCCGCTCGGGGGTGACCGACTTCGGGATCACGATGTTGCCGAGCTGCAGGTGCCAGCGGATGACGACCTGCGCCGGCGACTTCCCGTGGGCCGCGGCCGCGTCCTTGACCGCGGGCTCCTCGAAGGTCTGGCCCTTGCCCAGCGGGCTCCAGGACTCCGTGTGGATGCCGAGGTCGGCGTGCTCGTGGCGGAGCCCCTGCTGCTGCAGCTCCGGGTGCAGCTCGATCTGGTTGACGACCGGGGTCACTCCGGTCTCCTGGACGAGACGGTCCAGGTGCGGCGCGTTGAAGTTGCAGACGCCGATCGAGCGCACGAGCCCTTCGGACTGCAGCTCGATGAACGCCTTCCAGGTCTCGACGAA
Organism: Paraconexibacter sp. AEG42_29; assembly: GCF_040581415.1. Lineage (NCBI taxonomy): Bacteria > Bacillati > Actinomycetota > Thermoleophilia > Solirubrobacterales > Paraconexibacteraceae > Paraconexibacter > Paraconexibacter sp. AEG42_29. Next base: position 2,679,928 of record NZ_CP114014.1, read on the forward strand.
CTTGTCCTGCGAGGGGACGGGCCAGTGGATGAGGTAGAGGTCCACGTAGTCCATCTCGAGCCGGCCCAGGCTGGCCTTCAGGGCGCGCTTGGCCTGCTCGTGGCCGTGGTCGTCGTTGAAGCACTTGGTGGTGATGAAGACGTCGCCACGATCGAGGCCGGCGGCGTGGATGGCCTGTCCCACGCCGGCTTCGTTCTGGTACGCGGACGCCGTGTCGATGTGGCGGTAGCCGGCGAGCAGCGCGCGGGTGACGGGCTCGACGGTCTCGTCCGGCGGAATCTGCCAGGTGCCGAAGCCGAGCTGCGGGATCTTCGCGTCGTCGCGCAGGGTGACGATCGGGGTGTCGGTCGCTGAGGCGCTCATCCTCTTGGACTGCCCGTCACCTCGAGGCACAAACGTCCCACTGCGCTCCACGGCGCGTCCGCGCGCCCTGGGAGCGGCGCCCGGGCTGCCGGCGCTGACCGGCGTCAGGCCGTGCGCTCGAACGCCCGCACGGCGTCGTAGGCCAGCTCGAGGTCGTAGCCCTTGCGGACCAGGATCCCCAGCGCGCGGTCGCGGCTCTTCTGGTCCTCGGCCGGCCGCGTGAACCGCCGCCGCAGGATCGCCAGCGCAGCGTCGAGCTCGTCGGCGCTGTCCCGGGTCGAGAGTGCAGCGGCGATGTGCTCGGGCGCCACGCCGAGCGCGAGGAGCTTGCGCTCGATGCGATCCGGGCCCCAGCTGTCCAGCGTGCGCCGGTCCTCGGCGAAGCGCTGCGCGTAGCGCCCGTCGTCGAGGTAGTTCAGCTCGAGCAGCTCCGCGACCGCTGCGTCGATCGTGGCCGGCTCGGTCCGCTTGGATTCGAGCTGGGCCCGGACCTCCGCGACCGTGCGGTCGCGGCGGGCGAGCAGCGTGTAACCGATGTCGAGGGCGGCCTGCAGGCGGACCTCGGGGTCGACCGGGCGCTCGCGGTCGGCGCCGAACGCCGCCGCGTGGGCACCGTCACGCTCCTGCGTGCCGCTGCCCACCTGCTCGTCCCACATCAGCCGTCCGCCCGCTTCGCCCGCATCCGCTCTCGGTACCGTCCGGGCCTAGGCGGCCACGCCGGGGTCGGTGACGCCGGGAACGGCGGCGTTGGGGGTCTGCCGGGTGCGATCGTCGCTCTTCAGCAGGTCGCGATCGATACCGAGCGCCGCGTAGATCTTGTCCTCGATCTCCTTGGCGATCTCCGGGTGGTCGTTGAGGAAGTGCTTCGCGTTGTTGCGGCCCTGGCCGAGGCGATCCTCCCCGTAGGAGAAGAACGAGCCGGACTTGGTCACGACGTTGTGCTCGATGCCGAGGTCGATCAGGCAGCCCGCGGTGGAGATGCCCTTGCCGAACTCGATGTCGAACTCGGCCTGGCGGAACGGCGGCGCGACCTTGTTCTTGACGACCTTCACGCGGACCCGGTTGCCGACCGCCTCGGTGCCCTCCTTGAGGGTCTCGATGCGGCGGATGTCCAGGCGCTGCGAGCAGTAGAACTTCAGCGCGCGACCACCCGGCTGCGTCTCCGGCGAGCCGAACATCACGCCGATCTTCTCGCGGATCTGGTTCGTGAAGAGGATCACGGTGTTGGTCCGGTTCAGGTTGCCGGCGAGCTTGCGCATCGCCTGGCTCATCATGCGGGCCTGCAGGCCGACCGTGGTGTCACCCATCTGACCCTCGAGCTCGGCGCGCGGCGTCAGGGCCGCGACGGAGTCCACGCAGATCACGTCGACGGCGCCGGAGCGGACGAGCATGTCCGCGATCTCCAGGGCCTGCTCGCCGTAGTCGGGCTGGGAGACCAGCAGCTCGTCGATGTCGACCCCGATCCGCTCGGCGTAGAGCGGGTCCATCGCGTGCTCGGCGTCGATGAAGGCGCAGACGCCGCCGAGCTTCTGGGCCTCGGCGATGACGTGATACATCAGCGTCGTCTTACCGGAGGACTCCGGGCCGAAGACCTCGATGATGCGGCCGCGGGGCACGCCGCCGATGCCGAGCGCGAGGTCGAGTGAGAGGGAGCCGGTCGGGATCGCCTGCACGCGGACCTTGGCGTCGGGGTCCCCCATGCGCATGACCGAGCCCTTGCCGTACTGGCGTTCGATCTGCTGCAGCGCGCCCTGGAGGGCGGTGTCGCGGGCCTTGGCGGCCTTCTCGTCTGAGGTTACGGCCATGTGGGGACTGCCTTTCTCATCTGTGGTGAGCGCAATATGCCCGTCGCGGCGGACGGAACGGGACGCTATGGCCGCCGCCTGCGGCAGCGAAACCCCGAGCGTGTGCCGGGAATGCACGGTGACTGCGCCAGCCCCTGCGTCTCGCACAGGGACCGAACGTCTGTTCCCGTCAGATGATGCACCATGCGGCGGCGGAACCGCTCGGGGTGCTCAACCGCCCACCGGAGCGGGAACCGGCCGCCCTACTTCAGCTTGACGGTGCGCACCAGGGTCGCGCTGTTCGCGGCCTTCGTCCGGATCACGACCGTCGCACGCAGCGAGCGTGGCGCTCCGCCCCGCCCCAGCCGCTGCCGCCCGGCTGCTGACAACGGGACCCCGATGGTCGACGCCCGCTTCGCCCGCAGGGCCACGGACGCCCGCCGGCCCACCGCCGCCGACCCCTGCGCGAGGGTGACCGACGCCGTGCAGGCGACCGGGCACGTCACCCGCACCGACACCCGCCGGGCGCGACGGGCCGCCGACAGCCGCTGCCCCGGTGACCCGACCGCCACCCGGGCGACCGCAGGCGACTGTTTCGGCGCGCCCGTCCGCGGAATCGATGCGGGGTCGCACGGGTCGACGTCGACGACCTGGCCGCGGTCGGCGAACACCGCCTTGCGGGCGACCACCGAGCCGTCCCGCTCGCAGGTCAGCTCGAACGTCTCGCGCCGGCCCGCGGCCCGGACGAACGGCCGCGTCGACGGACCGGCGTGCCAGAGGAAGACACCGCTCGACGGCACGGTCACCACCGTGTCCACCATGTCCGGCACCTGCTGCGCGGGCAGGACGGGGCCGCAGGCGTCGCCGCTCAGGGTCTCGGAGCACAGCGGGCTGGTGGCCGTGGTGAAGGACTTGTGCAGCCGCAGCAGGCGCCCGGGCGGTGCGTGTCCGCGGACGACGACGTGGTCCCGGCTGTCGGCCGCCTGCTCGGCGGCGAGCAGCAGCGCCTCTCGTACCCCCTTGCCGGCCGGTCCCGGGGACGCCCCGCCGCCGAGGTACTGGTCGACGACGTGGCTCGTGTACGCCCCGTGGAAGTCCGTGTCACCAGGCCCCGCCCCCGCCGTCTCGATCGTGTAGGCGAAGGCGCCCTGGGTGACGTAGTTCCAGTCCTCGGTCGCCCCGGTCACCTCGTAGAGCTCGTACCCGTACTGGCTCTGGTAGCCGGTGGCCGCGGCCATCGCGTCGCCGAGCGCCTTCAGCTTCCGCTCGTCGGGTGCGAGCCCGAGCGCCCGGAAACCCGGCGGCCGCAGCACGAGCCCGGCGATGTTGTGGAGCGACTGCACGCCGGTGACGGGGAGCCGCTGGGTGTACTCGTGGAACGCCGCCGCCTCGGGCTCTGACCAGGGCGCGGCGCCCCGGTAGGTCTCGTCGCTCGTCGACGTCGACGCGCCCAGCCCGCCCCAGAAGGCGCCGTAGTTCCGGTTCAGGTCCACGCCGCGATGGGCGGCGCATGAGCCGCCGGCCGGGTCACCGGCGACCGCGCGGCAGTTGCGCCGCCGGATCGCCGCCAGGGCATCGAGCTGACCGCCGGCCGCGTTCCCGCGCGAGTACTGAAAGCCGTCGGGGTTCTCGACGGGGATGACGACGATCCGCAGGTTGGTCAGCAGCGCGGCGATCCGCGGCTCGGCCTGGCGCGCCACGAGGTCCATGGCGAACTCGAGCGGGAGCTCCGCCGACGGCCACTCGCGGGCGTGGTGGGCGCCGACCACGACGTACACCGGCCGGCCGTCGTCCGCGCGGTTGACGTCGCGGGCGAGCTCGACACCCGTGATGGCCCGGCCCTCGATCGACCGGCGCGGCAGCTCCACCCGGCGGACGAGCCCCGGGTGCGCGGCCACCAGCTGGTCCAGCGCCGCCTGGATCTCGGCTGCGGTGCGGTAGGTCGTCCGGCCGCTCGGCAGTCCCGAGGCCCGCAGCGTGGCCGTGGCCGGTGCGGCACGGGTCCCGCGCGTGCGGAGCGCGTGCTGCCGGCGCAGCCGCGCCGCGAGGTCCGAGACGACCGCGACCGGCGCGAACCCGGCCGCCCGCAGGCGACGGCGCTCGGCGCCGGACCGCAGGATCACCGTCGCGCTGCGGGCGCTCACGTCCTCGGTCACCTCGATACCCATCCGCTCGAGCAGCGGGACCTGCAGCCGCGGCGCGTTCAGCGCGACCCGCTCCACCGACACCCGCGGCGCGTCCGCACGCGCCACACCCGACGATGCCGGGGCAAGCAGGCCCGCCGCCAGCACGGCGGCCAACCTCAGCCCACGGCGGCCGGACGCGGCGCGCACCACCGCTCAGCCCTGCGACGCCGCGCCGGCCGAATCGGCGGGCTGCTCGACCAGCGCACGCCGCAGCAGGTGCAGGGCGACGGTGGTCGACAGGTCGCGCACGTCGTTGCGGCGACCGGGCAGCGTGCGCTGGTGCGTGCTGACGACGCCGTCCGCGGTCGCGACCGCGAAGCAGACGGTCCCAACTGGCTTCTCCTCCGTCCCCCCGTCCGGCCCCGCGATCCCCGTGACCCCGATCGCGAGGTCGACGCCGAGGGTCGAGATGGCCCCGGTGGCCAGCGCCTCGGCCACCGGGATCGACACGGCGCCGTGCTCGGCGATCAGCGCCTCGGGGACGCCGGCCACGCCGCTCTTGGCGTCGTTGGCGTAGACGACGAGCCCACCGGCCACGTAGGCGGAGGACCCGGCCAGCTCGGTGAGCCGCGCTGCGATCAGGCCGCCGGTGCAGGACTCTGCCGTCCCCACCCGCCAGCCGCGCTCACGCAGCAGCGCGGCGATCTGCACGTCGACCGAGGAGCCGTCGTCGCTGAACAGCGTGTCCGCGTGCCGCTCGCGGATCAGGGCGACGAGCGCCGCATAGGTGGCCGCGGCATCGGGCTCGTAGCGGGTGACGATCTCCACCTCGCCGCGGCGCAGGCAGGTGGTGACCTCGAGCGTGTCGAGGTCGACGCCGGCCGCCGTGGCCTGGCGCAGGGTCTCGGCGATCTCGGACTCGGGGATGCCGAACAGGCGCAGCATCTCCTGCTGGTAGCTGGTGCGGCCGGCGGTGGCGGCCGCGAAGGCGTCCGTCTGCGTGGCGGCCTCCCACATCGGCTGCAGCTCGCGCGGCGGCCCCGGGAGGACGACGACAGCGGGGCCGGAGCGCCCGTCGACGGGCGTCACGACGAGGCCGGGCGCGGTCCCTACCGGCTCCAGGATCGTCGCGCCGAGCGGCACCACGGCCTGCTTGCGGGTGCCCTCCTCCAGCGCGGCCTGGTCCAGGTTCGGCCAGCGCTCGGCCATCGGCCGCAGGATCTCCCGGATGCGGCCCTGCAGCGCCTGGTCCAGGACCGGCTCACGGCCCTGGAACTCGCCGACGACCGCGGCAGTCAGGTCGTCGGCCGTCGGGCCCAGGCCGCCGCTGGTGACGACCAGGTCGACGCCCTCCGAGGCGAAGAACCGCAGCGCGCCGGTGATGTCCTGCGGCCGATCACCCACGATCGCGATGTGGGCGACGTCCACGCCGAGCTCCCGCAGGCGCTCGACCACCCACGGCCCGTTGCGGTCGATGACCCGGCCCGTCAGGACCTCGGTGCCCGTCACGATGATCCCGGCGCGGCTGCTCATCCGCGCATTCTCGTCCTTCTCGCGCACGGGCGCGGCGCCAGCCTCCAGGCCCTGCGGCCCGCCGGTCGCGGGGCTACGTGGCGCAGCTGGGCCGGATCGACTTCGGCAGCGCGCTGAGGCCCTTGCGGGTGATCTGCACGAACACGCCGTCCGTCGTCCGCGCCGCCGCCGGGATCCGCCGGACCTTGTTGTTCACGCGCAGCTCGACGCTGTCATTGCCGAGCAGCAGCCGGAAGCGGCTGGACTTGTAGGTCTTGCGCGGGGTGTCGGGGCTCAGGTTGACGCCGTCGATGAGCTTTCCGGGTTGGCCCTTGGCGACCATGCACGCGTAGACCTCGGCCGTCGCGACGATCCGGAGGCTGACGACGGTCGAGGCCGGCTTCTTCTTCTTGGGTGGCGTCGTGACCGGGGTCGCCGGCGTTGTGGTCCGCGTGGCCGGAGTGGTGTCGGCCGGGACCGACGGCGTGCTGGACGCGGCGGTGTCCGGGTCGTCGCCACCGCCGACTCGGCTGAGGATGAAGACCACGACGCACAGCGCCAGAACGACGCCGGCGATCAGGTAGGACCGCGGGAGCAGCGGCGGTGGCTGGCTGCGGCCGCGCCCGGCGGGCGTCGCGCGACCCGGGCCGATGGGCCGCGCGAGCTCGTTGTCGGACAGCCGCTCGTGCCGGAGCTTGTACTCCTCGACCAGGAGCTTGGCGTCCAGGCCCAGAGCCTCGGCGTACGTGCGCAGGAAGGTCTTGACGTAGGTCGGGCCGGGGAGCAGGTTCCACTCCTCGTTCTCGAGCGCGCGCAGGTACTTGGCACGGATCTTCGTCTCGGTCTCGATCTCCGAGATGTCGATCCTGGCGCGCATACGCGCTTCCCGCAGCGTGGCTCCGATCTCGGGCATCCGCGACTGAGGCTATCGAGGCGCGGCGGCGGTCATTGATCCAGGACCTCCGCAGCGTCGGGAAGCACCGTGTCGACGGCCTCGGCAGCGAGCTCGTCGCCGTCCGCCGCGCCGTCCGCCGCGCCGTCCTGCGCGCCGCCGGCGAGCGAGGCCAGCACGCGCGGCAGGTCGCCGGCGCTGACCAGGACCGTGCGGGGCTTGGAACCCTCGTAGCCCGAGATGATCCCCCGACGCTCGAGCATGTCGACCAGGCGGCCGGCGCGCGTGTACCCGAGGCGCAGGCGGCGCTGCAGCATCGAGGTCGACGCCGTCCCCATCTCGACGACGAGCGCGATCGCCTCCCCGAGCAGCGGATCCTCGTCGGGGTCGAAGCCGTCGTCGTCGGTCTTCTTCTCCGGCTCCTCCGCGGTGACCTCCTCGAGCAGGTCCTCGCGGATCTCGGGCTCGCCCTGCTCCGACCAGAACTCGGTCAGCTTCGCGATCTGGGCCTCGTCGATGTACGCGCCCTGGATGCGGTGCAGCTTCGACGAGCCGACGGCGCTGAACAGCATGTCGCCCATGCCCAGCAGCGACTCCGCGCCGTTCTGGTCCAGGATCACGCGCGAATCCGTCTGGGAGGAGACGCTGAACGCGATCCGGGACGGGACGTTCGCCTTGATCATGCCGGTGATGACGTCCACCCGCGGCGACTGCGTGGCGAGCACGAGGTGGATGCCGACCGCACGCGCCTTCTGCGCGATCCGGATGATCGAGTCCTCGACGTCGCCGGGCGCGACCATCATCAGGTCGGCGAGCTCGTCGATGACGCACAGGATGTAGGGCAGCGACTCCTGCTCGTTCTCCAGGCGGTGCTTGTTGAGCTCCGGCAGCGACCGCGAGCGGGCCATCGCCATGATCCCGTAGCGCCACTCCATCTCGCGGACGAGGTTCTGCAGCGCGTTCGCCGCCGCCCGCGGGGACGTGATCACCGGCGTCAGCAGGTGCGGGACGGCCTCGTAGTGGTTCAGCTCGACCTGCTTGGGATCGACCAGGATCAGCCGGACCTCCTCGGGAGTAGCCCGCAGGAGGATCGAGCTCAGCATCGCGTTGATGCAGCCCGACTTGCCCGCGCCGGTGGTGCCGGCGACGAGCAGGTGCGGCATCTTCGCGAGGTCCGCGTGGATCGACGCCCCGCTGACGTCCTTGCCGAGCCAGACCGTCAGCGGCGAGGAGCCCTTCGGCGGCGGGCCGTAGACGTCGCCGAGCGTGACCATCTGGCGGTTTATGTTCGGGACCTCGACGCCGACGGCGGTCTTGCCGGGGATCGGAGCGAGGATGCGGATCTCGGTCGCGGCGAGCGCGTACGCGAGGTCGTCCTTCATCTGCGCGACCTTCGACATCTTGATCCCGGGCGCGAGCTTGAGCTCGTAGCGCGTGATGTGCGGGCCGGAGACCGTGCCGATGACCTTGGCCTCGACGTTGAAGTGCGCGAGCGCCTCGATCAGGCGGCGGGCGGTGTCCTCCTGGCCCTGCAGGTCGGGGCGCTGCAGCTCCGCGGAGGTCCGCGTGAGCAGCGCGGCCCCGGGGCGCGTCCACTCCACGAGATCGTCGCCGAGCGGCAGGCTCGCCTGTGCGCCGGGCGGGACGGCGGCGGCGATGGGGTCCTCGTGCAGCGGGTCGCGCGGCGGGCCGTCGTCCTCGGGCTCCGGACCCGGGAGGGGCTTGACGGCGGCGGGCCGCGGGCGGGACGGGACGGGCGGCAGGTCGGCCTCGACGTCCTCGAAGGGGTCGTCGAGGACGTCGATCGACTCCTCGCGCGGCGGGCGACGGACCTCGTCCGGCAGGTCGGGGACGGCGGGCGGCGGCGCCGCGGCGGGCGGCGGGGACTGGCGACCGACGATCTGCGGCGTGGGGGCGTCCCCGAAGAGGTCCGGGTAGCGCAGGGCGCCGTCGAGCTGGGTCGCGTACTCGGCGGGCCTGATGATCACGTCCACGAGCTCCTCGTCCGGTGGGGCGACCTTCTTCGCCCGCGCCCGTGTCCGCGAGGCCGTGACCGGCTGCTCGTCGTCGTCCGCGAACGCGCCGGCGACGGGGTACTCGCCGATGTCCCAGGCGCCGTCGGCGGCGTCCTGCTCGTGGTCGTCGAGCTCGTCCTCCTCGGGGTGGGCGTATGCCGCCGGCTCCCGGCGGCTGACCGGCGCGACGGTCCGCAGCACGCCGGTGGCGTCGGCGGCGGCGGTCGCCGTGGCCTGGAGCACGCCCGCGATCGACGCACCGGTGAGCAGCAGGACGCCGGCGGTGAGCAGGAACACGCAGACGATGTGGGAGCCGATCGTCCCGAGCAGCGTGGACGTGCCGTAGTAGATGGCCTCGCCGGCGATGCCGCCGCGCAGCTCGAAGACGTCGCGCTGCCAGAACTCGGTGCCGTGCGTCCCGGCGGGGCCGAGGCCCAGCGTGCCCGCGCTGAGGCCCAGCAGCAGGGCACCGATCAGGCACAGGGCGCCGGCGCGGAACGGGCGCAGCGTCGGCAGCACCGGGTTCAGGACCAGCAGCCCGCCGGCGGCCACCAGCAGCACGGGTGCGCCGTAGCGGAGCTCGCCCGCGAGGTACGCGAGCCCGTCGACGACCCCACCGCCGGCGGCGCCGCCGTCCCAGCCCAGGTACAGCGGGAACGCGAGGAAGACGCCGGCCGCCACGAGCGCCAGCCCGATCAGGTCCAGTTGCCGCTGTTCCAGCAGCGGGAGCCGCGGTGCCCACGTGGCTGCGGACCGGTGCGCGCGGGCGCGGGACCGTGCCGCCGGCTGCTTGGCGGACGGGCGCTTGGCAGCGGTCTTCTTGGCAGCGGGACGGCTGCCGCGGGGGCGCGCGGGCGGGGGTGTCTTACGGGCTGAAGGCATGGTCGTCCGCCCTCCGTTCGACGTCGGCGGCGCTGACCCTGCCTGACCGGACCCTCACCCATCGCCCCAGGGGCCCTCCCCCATGTCCCTGCAAGGACCCTTGAAGTGCGCTTCATGCCTTGCTCGTACCATTGCGCGCATGACGGACACCGACCGTGCCGCCCGCGTCCTCGTGGTCGAGGATGACGCCGACATCGCCCAGGCCCTGCAGCGGTCGCTCCGCCTCGAGGGCTACGAGGTGAAGATCGCGGCCGACGGGCAGGCCGCACTGGACACGGCGAGCTCGTACGTCCCCGATCTCGTGATCCTGGACCTCGGGCTGCCCAAGATCGACGGCATGGAGGTCGCACGGCGCCTGCGGGCCGGCGACGACGTCCCGATCCTCATGCTCACGGCGCGCGACGCGCTGGACGCGCGCGTCGAGGGGCTGGACTCCGGCGCGGACGACTACCTGGTCAAGCCGTTCGAGCGCCAGGAGCTGCTGGCGCGCCTGCGCGCGCTCCTGCGGCGCCGGCCGCCGCGCGGCAGCGCGTCCGTCGTGGTCGCCGACCTGTCGCTCAACCCGGACACCCACGAGGTCAAGCGCGGCGACCGGGACGTGGAGCTCACCCAGCGCGAGTTCGAGCTGCTCGAGTACCTGATGCGCAACGAGCGCATCGTCGTCCCCCGGCAGCGGCTGCTCGAGGAGGTCTGGGGCTACGACCCCTTCGCCACCACGAACACCATCGAGGTCTTCGTGAGCAACCTGCGCCGTAAGCTCGAGGCCGGCGGCGAGGCGCGCCTGCTGCACACGATCCGCGGCGCGGGGTACGTCCTGCGTGCTTGAGCGGTACCCGATCCGGTGGCGCCTGGCCGGCATCTCCGCGCTGCTGACCTTCGTGATCCTCTCGACGTTCGCCGCGGTCGTCGGCGAGCTGACGGTCCGCCGGATCCGCAGCGACTTCACGAACCAGCTGCAGGTGGCGGCGGACAACCTCGCCAACGAGCTGAAGGTGACGATCGACCTGCGCACCGGTCGCGCGTCCGCGGAGCCGGACCTCGATGCGGTCGCGGCCCCGCAGAACGCGTCGATCCGCATCCGCGCCGCGGGGTTCCAGACGCTCGCCCTCTCCAAGGGCGCGGCGATCCTGGGCCCGGAGCCCCACCTGGGGCTCAGCACCTACGACGGCCAGCAGGTCGTGACCAAGCGGCTTGGGCTGTTCAGCCGCGGCACCGGCGAGCGCTACGGCGACGTGTACCTGCAGTACGGCCGGCGGCTGTCGGACCTGCAGGCGACGGTCGGCCGCGTGCGCCTCTTCCTGTTCGTCGGGATCGTCGGCGGGACGCTCGTCGCGCTGGTCGGCGGCCTGCTGCTGGCGCGCCGCGCGATGAAGCCGATCGCAGACCTGACGATGGCGACGCGCGAGATCGCCCGCACGCGGGACCCCAACAGCCGCGTCCCCATCCCCGACGCCGACGACGAGGTCGCCGAGCTCGCCCAGACCCTCGACGAGATGCTCCGCGCCCTGGAGTCCTCGCGCGCGGAGACGAGCGCGATGCTCACGCGCCAGCGGGCGTTCGTCGCGGACGCGAGCCACGAGCTGCGCACACCGCTGACGAGCGTCCTGGCGAACCTCGAGCTGCTCAGCGAGGTCCTCGACGGGGACGCCGGCGACGCCGCCAACAGCGCGCTGCGGTCCTCGCAGCGGATGCGGCGGCTGGTCGCCGACCTGCTGCTGCTGGCCCGCGCGGACTCCGGGCGCGAGTCCACCCGCGCGACCGTGGACCTCTCGGCGGTCGTCCGCGAGGCCGCAGGCGAGCTGCAGTCGATCGCGGGCGAGCACGCGTTCGCCCTGGACCTGGACGAGTTCGCGCCCGTCCATGGCGTGCGGGACGACCTGCACCGCGTCGCGCTGAACCTGATGGAGAACGCGCTGCGCTTCACCCCGGCCGGCACCCGGGTCGAGGTCAGCGTCCACCTGGACGAGGACCGCGCCGTGCTGGCCGTCGAGGACGACGGGCCCGGCGTCCCCGAGGAGCTGCGCGAGCGGGTCTTCGAGCGCTTCGTGCGGGCGGCCGGCGACGGGGGCGGCTCGTCCGGCCTCGGGCTCGCGATCGTGAAGGCCGTGTCCGAGGGACACGGCGGCACGGTCGACATGGCGGAGCCGCTCGACGGGGTCGGGGCACGGTTCGTCGTCACGCTGCCGCTGCTGCTCAGCGCGCTGCCGCCTGTCGACGCGCCCGATGTCGTGGCGGGCTCGTCGCTGTTCCGCGACTGAGCCCCGGCGGCGACGCGGGTCAGCCGACGCGGTCGACGAGGCCGCTGACGACGAGCACGAGCCCCACGACGCCAAGCACGCGCCGGAAGGCGTTGTCGCCGCGGACGAGCTCCTCGTACGCCCAGATCGCCAGCGCGACCCGCGAGACGGCCCACGCGTAGTCCGCCGCGGTGCCGCTCAGCGCGCCGTGCAGGACGGACGCGACCAGCGAGACGATCAGCGGGACGTTGGGGAACTGGACGACCGGATACTCGGCCGGCCAGCCCCGCTGCCCCCGCGCCCACGCGGACCCGACGGCCGCGCGGTCGACGGCGATGATCAGACCTCGACCACTACAGGCATGACCATCGGGCGGCGCTTCAGCTTCTTGAAGACGAGCGCGGCGAGGTCGTCGTGGAGGATCGACTGCAGCGCGTCGAGGTCGTGGACCCCGTCCTTCGCCGCCTGGATCAGCGAGGCGTCGACGCCGTCGCGGATCTCGTCGATGAGCTGCTCCTCGTCGACCGAGTAGGGGACGCCGCGGAAGATGACTTCCGGGTCGGCCACGGACTCACCCGTCTGCTCGCTGATGGTCGCGACGACGACGAAGATGCCGTCGGCGGACAGCATGCGGCGGTCGCGCAGGGCGGCGTCCGCCTCGTCCCCCAGGTCGACGCCGTCGACGTAGATGACGCCGGACTTCACGGGCTCGACGAAGCGCGCGCCCTTGCCGTCGATCTGCAGCGGCTTGCCGTTCTCGCCGCGGAAGATGTTCGCCGGCGGGACGCCGACGGCCTTCGCGAGGTCCGCGTGCATCTGGATGCGCTTGTGGTCGCCGTGGAACGGCATCACGTACTTCGGCTTCGTGAGGTTCAGCATCAGCTTGACCTCCTCCGCGTAGCCGTGACCGGACGCGTGGATCGGTGCGTCCTTGGTCGTGATGACCGTGCAGCCCATCTCGTACAGGCGATCGACGGTCTCGTTGACGGCGCGCTCGTTGCCCGGGATCGGGGTGGCCGAGAAGACGACGGTGTCGCCCTTCTTCAGCTGGACCTGATGGTGGTCCTTGTACGCCATGCGGCGCAGCGCGCTCAGCGGCTCGCCCTGGGAGCCGGTGAGGACGACGACGACCTTGTGCGGCGGGAACTGCTCGATCTCGCGCGGCTGGATCTGGATGCCGTCGGGGAGGTTGATGTGACCGAGGGACTTGCCGATGTTCGTGTTCTTCTTCATCGACCGGCCGATGAGCGCGACCTTGCGGTTCAGCCCGGCGGCGGCGTCGACGACCTGCTGCACGCGGTGGATGTTCGACGCGAAGCACGTGACGAGGATGCGGCCCTCACAGCGGGAGAAGACGTCCTCCAGGTGCGGGCCGGCGACCGATTCGCTGAGCGACCAGCCGGCGCGGTCGACGTTCGTGGAGTCGCCGCAGAGCAGCGTGACGCCCTCCTTGCCGATCTCCGCCAGGCGGGCGATGTCGGCGGGACGGCCGTCGACCGGCGTCTGGTCGAACTTGTAGTCGCCCGTGAACAGGATCGTGCCGCCCGCGTTGCGCAGGACGACGGCGCTCGCGTCCGGGATCGAATGGGTCATGTGGACCATCTCGAGCTCGAACGGGCCGATCTGGTACCGCTCGCCGTCCGTGGTGTCGATGCACTCGACGTCGCGCAGGCGGTGCTCGTCGAGCTTGGACCGGGCCATCGCCATGGTCAGCGGGCCGCCGTAGATCGGGATGTCCTGCGTCTTGAGGTCGCGCAGGATCCACGGCAGGGCGCCGAGATGGTCCTCGTGGCCGTGCGTGACGATGATCGCCTCGATGTCGTCGACGCGGTCGCGCAGGTAGCTGAAGTCAGGCAGGACGAGGTCGATGCCGACCATCTCCGCGGTGGGGAACCGCAGGCCGACGTCGACGACGATGATGCGGTCGTCGAGCTCGACGACCGTCATGTTCTTGCCGATCTCGCCAAGCCCGCCGAGCGGGATGACGCGAAGGGTGGGGGTGCTCATGTGAGGTTAAGTCTCCAAGAGGCCGCGTCCGACGAGCATCGCGCGAATGGTGGCGGTCTCCTCGGGGTCGGCCTCGACGTAGGGCAGTCGCGGGGTGCCGGCGCGGTGGCCGAGCAGGTTGAGCGCTGCCTTGATGGTCATTGCTGCGGGGCCCACGCCAAGGGCGGCGTAGACGTCCTGAAGTTCTTCGTCGATCGCGGCCCGGTTCTCGGGCTCGTCGACCATGCGTCGCATCGTCGGGCCGACCAGGTGGCTGCCCGTGAGGATGCCGCCGGCGCCGCCCAGATCGAGCGTGCGGCCGAGGACCTCGTCGTTGCCGGCGTACAGCTCGAGGCCGTCCACCAGCGCGAGGTTGTCGTTGTTGGCCTGCTTGACGCCGGCGATGTGGTCCAGCTGCGCCAGCTCGGCGAGCAGGTCGTTCGGCATGTCCGAACCGGTGCGGCCCGGGATGTTGTAGAGGACGATCGGGCGGTCGGCGGCCTTGGAGACCTCCGTGTAGTGCGCCACGATCCCGCGCCGGTTGGGGCGGTTGTAATACGGGTTGACGGACAGCAGGGCGTCCGCGCCGAGCTCGCACGCGCGCGTGGTCAGCTTGATGGCGTGGCGCGTGTCGTTCGCGCCGACCCCGCCGATGATGCTCTTGCCGGCGGGCCTGTTCTGCACCGCGAGCTCGATGACGGCAAGGTGCTCGTCGTCATCGAGGGTGCTGGCCTCGCCGGTCGTGCCGCAGACCACGAAGCCGTCGCTGCCGTTGTCGGCCAGGTGCTTCATGAGGTCCACGAAGGCCTGTTCGTCGACGGCGCCGTCCTGGTCGAACGGCGTGACGATCGCGGTGATGATGGCTCCGAGCTGCGTCATGGCCACCCCAGTATCCCAGGGTCGGGTTCGTCTCCCCCGCTCCCTCCCCTGCGACGGACTGCGCCGCAGGTGTCACGCGCAGGGCTCCGAACCGTCCCGCCGCGGCGATCCGGCTGGTCGCGCGCGTACCCTGGCGGGCGATGGCTGCCGATCCGGACCCCGCCCAGCGGGAGCTCATTGCGGAGATCACGACCTCGCGTTGGCGCGCCGAGGACGGGGACTTCGCGATCCTCGGCGTCCTGACGGACGACGGCGTCGACGTGACCGTGAAGGGGCCGATCGGGCACGTGCAGGTCGGCGAGCGGGCCACGCTCGGCGGCAGCTGGCAGCGGCACAGCAAGCACGGCTGGCAGTTCGTGGTGACCCGCGTGATCATCGCCGAGCCGGTGGGCGACGCAGCCCTGATCGCCTACCTGGCAGCGATCAAGCACGTCGGTCCGCGCGGCGCCGAGTGGCTGCTGGAGAAGCACGGCGAGACGGTCCTGTCGGTCATCGACTCCGATCCCGAGCGCAAGCTGCGGCAGGTCCCGGGCATCGGGCCGGCGAAGCTGGGGGCCGCGGTCCGGTCCTGGGAGTCCCAGGGCGAGCTGCGGGCGGTGCGGCTGTTCCTGGAGCAGCACGGGGTCCCGGCGGCCGTGGCGGCCAGGATCTACCGCACGCTCGGGAACGCGGCCATCGACAAGCTGCAGACCGACCCGTACTCGCTCACCGAGGTCGACGGCATCGGCTTCGCGACCGCCGACGCGCTGGCCCGCGCCCTCGGCGTCGGCGCCGACAGCCCGGGCCGGCTGGACGCGGGCGTGGTCCACACGCTGGAGCTGGCCGAGCTCGACGGCCACTGCTACCTGCCGCGTGGCGAGCTCGTCGGGCGCTCGCGCCGGCTGCTCGGCGGTGTGGTCCCGGTCGAGGACCGGCTGGCGTACCTGGCCGCCGCGGGGCGCGTGATGCTGGAGGACGAGCGCGTCGCCGAGGCCTCGATGTACGCGACCGAGCGGGCGCTGGCGCGACGGGTCCGCGGGCTGCTCGACGACGAGCCGGCCTTCAAGCTGAAGGACGTCCAGCGGCCCGTCGGCGGCGCGTTCGTGCCGACAACGGCGCAGTGGGCCGTCGTCGACCATGTCCTGAGCGGCCGGCTGTCGATCCTCACGGGCGGCCCCGGAACGGGCAAGACGGCGTCGATGGGGACGGTGGTCGACGTGCTGCGGCAGCACAAGAAGAGCGTCAAGCTCTGCGCCCCCACCGGCAAGGCGGCCCGGCGCCTGACCGAGACCACCGGGGTGGATGCGACGACGATCCACCGGCTGCTCGAGTGGGTCCCGGGCGAGGGCTTCACGCGTGACCGCGAGCATCCCATCGACGGCGCCGACGTCCTGATCGTGGACGAGGCGTCGATGCTGTCCGTCCGCCTCGCCGAGTCGCTGCTCGACGCGGTCGGGCACCGCACCCATGTCCTGCTGGTCGGGGACATCGACCAGCTGGCGCCGGTCGGGCCGGGACGCGTGCTCGAGGACCTGATCGACTCCGGCGCGGTGCCGACCGTGCGGCTCACGGAGATCTTCCGCCAGGCGGCGCGGTCGATGATCGTGCGCGCGGCCCACGCGATCAACTCCGGCGAGGCGCCCCCCACGAAGCCGGACACCGACGACATCCACGACTTCTTCGTGATCGCACGGGACTCGGCCGAGGCGATCTTCGCGGAGATCGTGCAGCTCGCCGCCGTGCGGCTGCCCGCCCACTACGGCCTGGAGCGGCACACCGACGTGCAGGTGCTGGCCCCGATGCACAAGGGCCCGGTCGGGATCGATGCGTTCAACGTCGCGCTCCGGGACAAGCTGAACCCCGACGGCGGGACGGTCGCCGGGACCTCGTTCCGCGTCGGCGACCGGGTCATCCAGACGAAGAACGACCACGAGCACGAGCTGATGAACGGCGAGCTCGGGGTGATCGTCTCCTACGACGACGACCGCGACGCCGCGATCCTGGCGTGCGACGACGGGCGCACGCTGCGCCTGCCCGTCAAGGACTGCGGGACGCTGCGCCTGGGGCACGCGATCTCGATCCACAAGTCCCAGGGATCGCAGATGCCGGTGGTGGTCGTCCCGCTGTTCCGCGGACACCACGTGATGCTCACGCGCAACCTGATCTACACCGCGCTGACGCGGGCCGAACGGGCGGCGGTCTTCGTGGGCGACCTCGGCGCGCTGGACCTGGCGCTGGGTCGCCGGGACGCGGGCAAGCGGTACACGCGCTTGGCGCCACTGCTCGCCTGAGCGCCTTGCCGTGCAGAGCGGGCATGGTGGCTGTTCGCGGGCAAAGAAGGCGAGGGCTCCGTTGCCGGAGGCGATCGCCGGTGTAGGACGCGAAACGGCCTCAAAGACGGCGCGACGGGCGTTTGGCGGCGGAGCGTGCCGTGGTGGCCGCGGGCGGGCCGCGGTGGCAGCCAAAGGGGGAGCGGGGCTCCACCGGCTGGCCGCTGCCACGCGTGGAGGGTTTGGGGGGTATGCCCCGCCGAATCCTCCGAGGAGGCACTGCCGCCCGGCCACGCCCCGGACGCGTGGAGGGTTTGGGGAGTATGCCCCGCCGAATCCTCCGATGACCCATGCGATCCGCAGATCGTCCTGCCCGCCGGCCGCCGACCCCATGCCCCGCACTCGAGACCCCGGATCCTCCCAGCGCCGACCGCCGTCTACAGCCCGCAGTTCCCAAAGCCGCCAGAGCAGTGACGGTCCTCGGCGTCAGCGCCACCGACCCCGACCACCAGGCCTGCCGCGTCAGCGCCCTCGACCACGACGTCCCTTCCCGCGCAAGTGAGCAGCGCGCTCGACGACCTCCCGCCGATCAGAGCGGCGCCGGGACCTGACCCGCGTCGCGAAAGCGGCCGATGAGGCCGCGCTGGCGCCCGGCGACCTCGGCCTCCAGCCGCTCGAGCGACCGCTGCAGCGTCTTCTGCTCCTTCGCCGCCGCCGGTCCGGCAGCCGCCTCGGCCAGTCCGGGAATGACGGTGACCACCGTGCAGGACAGCTGTGTCCCGGGCGCGTCGGTCGTGAGGTCGTACGTCACCGTCCGCGTGTAGCCGGTCGTGTCGGCCTCCAGCGGAACGCCGCCGGAGCTCAGCTCGATGAGCGTGTAGGCCCGCACGACGCGTTCGGGCCCGAGCGTGGCGAGCGTGCCTTCGAACAGCCAGCCGGCCTTGCCGCCGACCGACGCGATGACGCGGATGCGGTCGCCCACGGCTGCGGCCTCGTCGTCGGCCTTGTCCAGCACCACGATCCCGTCCACGCCGACCATCCACCGGTCCATCAGGTCCGGCGTGACGAGCCACGGGACGACCCCGGCCGGCGGCGCCGCCAGGCCGATCGAGGCGGTCAGCGTGTAGCCGCCGGCGGCTGGGTCCCCGGACCCGGACATCGTCAGTCGCGGTCCTCGGCCCAGCGTCCGCGAGCGGTGACAGCCCGGTCCGAGTCCTTGAGCGCGTTCGTGAACTGCCTGCCCACGCGCGGCGGGCCGACGCCGTCCTCGCCCTCCCACAGGGTGATGACCAGCGCCTCGCGGCCCGCACGGTCATACCGGCAGACGAACACCACCGCGCGGTCGACGAGGTCACGGACGTAGACCGACCCACGGCCCCCCTTCGCGCCCGGCGGCGCCTCGTCGCTGACCCGGCCCGCAGCCCAGGCGCGGGCGACGCGGGTCGCGACCTCGGTCTTGACGTCGACCGCGCCGGTCCGCGACCCGACCCGCTGGCGGAACCGCTCGGCGGCGTGGTCGGTCACCGCGACGAGCGGCGTCGGCGGGACATCGCTCATCGGACCGTCCTCGACCTGCGCGACCGGTTTCCCGGGGCGGGATCGCCCGGCCGGACCCGGGCGCGCAATGCGGGCGGTCCGGCGGTCACAGCTCGCGCCGGTACAGGACGTGGGCCGTGTCCCAGTGGTGCAGCTCGGCGCTGCCGTCGACGAACGACCAGCCGTGCCGCTCGTAGAAGGTGCGGGCCAGGCCGTTGTCGCGGAGGGTGCGCAGGACGCCGGCGCGGTGGCCGGCGGCGCGCAGGGCCTGCTCGGCTTCCGCCATGAGCCGTGTCCCGACCCCGGCGCCCTGGGCAGGCGGGTCGACGTACAGCGCCCACAGCTCGCCCTCGTCGCCGGCGGCGTCCTGCTCCCGGCTCGGGCCGACGGTCGCGAACCCGCAGACGCTTCCCGCGACCTCGGCGACGAACGTCTCGCTCAGGCCCGTCACGAGCGTGTCGACCCATTGCGCTGCGCGGGACTCCTCGTCCCATTCCAGGAAGTGCTGCGTGTCGACGATGTCCTGGTAGTTGCGCCACCAGGCGCGCAGCTGCACCGCAGCGATCGGCCGGGCGTCGGCGACGGTCGCGCGGCGGGTGATCATCGCGGTCGCCGGCGGCCTTACGCGGGGAACAGCAGGTGCTCGAGCCCGACCAGGAACGGCACCGGTTGGTCCGCCACGCGGCGGACCGCGAGCAGCACTCCCGGCATGAACGACTCGCGGCTGAGCGAGTCGTGCCGGACGGTGAGCGTCTCCCCCAGCCCGCCCAGGATGACCTCCTGGTGGGCGACCAGCCCGGGCAGGCGGACCGAGTGGATCGGTACGTCGCCCTCCATCAGGGTCGCTGTCCGCGCCGCGGTCCCGCTCGGCGCGTCGAGCTTCTGGTCGTGGTGCAGCTCGATGATCTCGGCCTTCTTCATGTGCTTCGACGCCTCCGCGGCGAAGCGCATCATCAGCACCGCGCCGATGGCGAAGTTCGGCGCGAAGAAGGCGCGGGCCCCTGACGGGGAGGCGGCCGCGGCGGCCGCCACGGCGTCCTGGTCGAAGCCCGACGTCCCGATCACGACATGCACCCCGGCGGCGAGGCACAGCTCGGAGTTGCCCTGGGCGATGTCCGGGCGGGTGAAGTCGACGACGACATCGACGTCCCCCAGGATCGACTCGAGGGTCGTCCCCAGGGCGGGGTCGGCCTGGCCGGCGAGGGTCATGTCGTCCGCGCCGTCGACGGCCCCGCAGACGGACAACCCCATGCGGCCGGCGGCCCCGGCGACCCCGACGCGGATCGCGGTCATGCGGCCAACGCCTTGTCGAACACCGACTCGTCGGTCCCGATGCCCACGATCGACATCCGCTCGGGCGCGTAGAGCTCGCGGGCGAGCCCCAGGACGTCGTCGAGCGTGACCGCGTCGATCTTCTCCTCGAGCTCGTCGACGCTCAGCAGCGGCATGTCGCTCAGGAGCGAGGAGCCCAGCCGGTTCATGCGGGCGACCGTCGATTCCAGCGACAGCAGGATGCGGCCCTTGACGTTGTCCTTCGAGCGCTCGAGCTCGTCGGCGGCGATGCCGTCCTGCCGCAGCTTCTCGAGCTCGACGCGGACCACGTCCATCGCCGTCTTGACGTTGTCCGGGCGGGTGCCGACGTACAGGCCGACCTGGCCCGTGTCGGCGTACTGCGCGGCGAACGAGTAGACCGCGTAGGCCAGGCCCCGCTTCTCGCGGATCTCCACGAACAGCCGGGAGGACGACGTCCCGCCGAGCACGTTGTCGAGGATCCGCAGCGCGAAGCGCCGCTCGTCGCCGCGGGCGAGGCCGGGAGCGCCGAGGCACACGTGGTACTGCTCGGTCTCCTTCTTCAGGAACTGCGTGCGGGCCTCGAGCTGCACGGGCGTCGCGACGTGCGGGATCTTCGGGCTCGCTGCCGGCGACGAGTCGCGCACCATCGCGACGAGCGCGTCGTGGTCGACCGAGCCGGCGGCCGCGACGACGACGTTGCCGGGGACGTAGCGCTTGCCGTGGAACGCGGCGAGCCCGGCCGCCGGGGTGCCGGCGACCACGTCGGCGCGGCCGATGATCGCCCGGCCCAGCGGGTGGTCGCCGAAGACCGCGGTGCCGAGGACGTCGAAGACCTTGTCCTGCGGGTCGTCCTCGTACATCGCGATCTCTTCCAGGACGATCTCGCGCTCGGCGCTGAGGTCCTCGTCCGCGAACTTCGGGCGCCAGACCATGTCGGCGATGACGTCGAACGCCCGCTCGAGGTGGTTGTCCAGCACGCGGGTGTAGACCGACGTGGACTCCTTGCCCGTGCCGGCGTTCAGCTCGGCGCCCATCGCGTCGAAGATCTGGTCGATCTCGAGCGACTCGAAGCGCGGGGTCCCGCGGAAGAGCATGTGCTCGATGAGGTGGGACAGTCCCGCCTCCTCGTGCGTCTCCGCGGTGGAGCCCACCCCGATGAAGACCCCGAGGGCCGCGGACCGCACGGAGGGCATGACCTCCGTGACGATCCGCAGCCCCGAGTCCAGCTCGGTGATGCGGTGCTCTGAGAGCACGTCAGGTACTACGCGTCGTCGCCGCCGGAGCGGTGCCGCGGGCGACCGGAGCCGCGCGGGCCACGGTCACGGTCGCGGCCGCCGCCACCCTCGCGCGGGCCGCGGGGCCCGCGGGGACCGCGATCGCCGCCGCCCCCACCGCCGCCGCCACCGGAGCCGACGTTCGCCAGCTCCTCGACGGTCTTGCCCGCGACGTCCGGGTCGTCCGCCATGCGCAGGCCGATGCGGCCACGCTCGCGGTCGACCTCGACCACGCGCACGTCGATCTCGTCGCCGCGGTTGATGACCTCTTCCACCGTGTCGACGCGCTTGCCGGGCGACACGTTGGAGATATGCAGCAGGCCGTCGGTGCCCTTGGCGAGCTCGACGAACGCGCCGAACGTCGTGGTCTTGACGACCTTGGCGCCGACGAACGAGTCGCCGACCTCGACCTCCTTCATCATCGAGCGGATCCGCTCGGTGAGGGCGTCGGCGAGCGCGCCGTTGGCCGAGTAGATGAGGACCTGACCGTCGTCGTTGACGTCGATCTGCGACTCGAACTCCTCGCACAGGCCGCGGATGGTCTCGCCGCCCTTGCCGATGAGCAGGCCGATCTGCGACTGGTCGATCTTGATCTTGGAGATGCGGGGAGCGTGCTGCGAGAGCTCCTCGTTCGGCGCCGCGATGACGTCGTGCATCTGGCCGAGGATGTCCAGGCGAGCGGCCTTGGCCTGCTCGAGGGCGTCCTTCATGATCTCGAACGTCACGCCCGTGATCTTGATGTCCATCTGCAGGGCGGTGATGCCCTCGGCGGTGCCGGCGACCTTGAAGTCCATGTCGCCGAGGTGGTCCTCGACGCCGGCGATGTCGGTGAGCACGACGTAGTCGTCGCCCTCCTTGATCAGGCCCATGGCGATGCCGGCGACGGGCGCCGCGATCGGCACGCCGGCCTGCATCAGCGACAGCGACGAACCGCAGACCGACGCCATCGACGACGAGCCGTTGGACTCGAAGATGTCGGAGACGACGCGCACGGTGTACGGGAAGTCCTCGATCGACGGGATGACCGGAACGAGCGCGCGCTCGGCCAGGGCGCCGTGGCCGATGTCGCGGCGCTTGGGGCCGCGCATGAAGCCGGCCTCACCCACCGAGAACGGCGGGAAGTTGTAGTGGTGCCAGTAGTACTTCTTGGTCTCCAGGCCGAGGGTGTCCAGGCGCATCTCCTCCTTGAGCGTGCCGAGGGCGGCGACGCTGAAGGCCTGGGTCTCGCCGCGCGTGAACAGCGCGGAGCCGTGGGTGCGTGGGGCGACGCCGACCTCGATGTTGATCGGGCGGATCTGCGTCTCGCCGCGGCCGTCCGGGCGCTGCTTCTTCACCGCGATGCGCTCGCGGATGATCTGCTTCTCGACCGCGTTGAACGCCTTCGCGGCGGCGGCCTTCTTGTCGCCGTAGTCCTCGGCCTCGGCGTCGCCGGCGTACTGCGCGACGACCTCGTCCTTGACCGCGTCGATCGCGGCGTAGAGCTCGAGCTTGTCCGTGTTGGACGTCGCCGTGTCGAGGGCGGAGCCGTGCGACTTGGTGATCTGCGCGACGAGGTCCTCGTCGACGAGGCCGGCCGTCGAGACCTCCATCTTCGGCTTGCCAACCTTCTTGGCGAGCTCGTGCTGCGCGGCGCACAGCTTCTTGATGGCGTCGTGCGCGATGTCGAGCGCGTCGAGGATCTCGGCCTCGGACACGATGTTCGCGCCGCACTCGACCATCAGGATGGCCTCTTCGGTGCCGGCGACGATGAGGTCCATGTCGCAGCCCTCGAGGAGGTCCTCCTCCTTCGGGTTGACGACGAAGTTGCCGTCGACCTTGCCGATGCGGACCGCGCCGACCGGCTGCGGCAGCGGGACCGGCGAGATCATCAGCGCCGCAGAGGCGCCGTTCATCGCGAGGATGTCGTACGGGTGCTCGTGGTCGACGCTCAGCGTCGTGGTCACGAGGTGGGTGTCGAAACGCCAGTTCTTCGGCAGCAGCGGGCGGATCGGACGGTCGATCATGCGGGCGGTGAGGGTGCCCTTCTCGCCGGAGCGGCCCTCGCGCTTGAAGAACGAGCCGGGGATCTTGCCGGCGGCGTACATGCGCTCTTCGACGTCGACGGTGAGCGGCAGGAAGTCGATGTCCTTCAGGCGGCCGACCGTCGCGGTCGACAGGATCATCGTCTCACCCTGGGTGACGACGACGGCGCCGGAGGCCTGGCGGGCCATGCGCCCCGTCTCGAAGCTGATCTCCGAGCCGGCGATCTCGACGGTGACCGTGGTCACGGCGTCATTACTCATATGTAGTCCCTTCGTGCACGCCCGGATGGCATGCGTTGATGCTTCTCGTATCGGAAGTGGGCCAGAGTCTACCGACTTGCCGGATGGCCTGGCCCGGTGGTCCAGCGCGCCACAGTGGCCATATCGGGCGGGCCGGGATGGATCTCGGAGAGTCCGTCGCCGACGAAGAACGTGGGCGTCACGGTGACGCCGGCGCGCAGTCCGCTGGTCACGTCGTGCCGCACGCGGGCCAGCGCCGTGTCGTCCCGCCGGTCGGCGTCGAAGCGCTCCACGTCGATGCCCAGCTCCGGGCAGCGCGCCCACAGGTGCGGGTCGTCGGTGCGTCCCGGGTCGGCGTAGATCGACTCCGCGAACGGCCAGAACCGGTCCTGACGAGCGGCGGCCTCGGCCGCGCAGGCCAGCGCGACCGCTCGCGGGTGCTTCGCCTTCAGCGCGAGGTGGCGGAAGACGATGCGCAGCGGTGCCCCCGCGAGCCGGGACCACGCGAGCGCGCAGCGCGGGCAGGTGAAGTCGGCGTAGACGACGAGGAGCGGGGCGCCCTCCGGGCCGCGGACATGATCCTCGGGACGGGGCGCCGGGACAGGTGCGCTGCGCAGGTCCGTCATCCAGTGCAGCGTAGTGCGACGTACCTTCAGCACGATGCGCATCCACACCCTCCACCGCGAGCAACTCCTGGACGGCACGCCCGAGGAGGTCTTCCCCTTCTTCGCCGACGCCTTCAACCTCGAGGCGCTGACGCCGCCGCTGCTGAAGTTCCGCGTCGTCACCCCCCGGCCGATCGAGCTCTACGCCGGCGCGCTGATCCAGTACGCGCTGAAGCTGCGCGGCGTCCCGGTCTCGTGGCTCACGAGCATCCAGCGCTGGGACCCGCCCCACGCGTTCGTCGACACCCAGATCAAGGGGCCGTACGCGCTGTGGCACCACACCCACACGTTCGAGCCGACCGCCGACGGCTCGGGCACGCTGATGAAGGACACGGTCCGCTACGGCATCGCCTTCGGCCCGATCGGGGACCTCGTGCACGCGCTGTTCGTCAAGAAGGACGTGGAGGGGATCTTCGACTTCCGCGCGGTGGAGATCCCGCGGCTCCTGGCGGACTTCCGCGCGGCGCAGGCCACGCCCGCGACCTGAGCGCCCGGTACCCGAACGAAGCGGTTGCTCAGCAACCGCTTCGTTCCGCTGTCAGAGGTTGTCGAACAGCAGGTTGACGCCCGGGAGGTCGCCCGGGGAGTCCGCCAGGTGCGACCAGGTGACGGTCTTGTCCGGGCCGACGATCACGAGCGCGCGGTTCGACATGCCCGCCGGGTCGAAGTAGGCGCCGAAGGCCTTCGACGTCGCGCCCTTCGGCTCGAAGTCGGAGAGCTGCTCGATCGACACGCCGAGCTTCTCCTTGAACGCCGTCTGCGACCAGGTGGCGTCGGTGGAGACCCCGTAGACGACCGCGCCCTTGGCCTTCAGCTCGTCGATGACCTCGTCGTAGATCTGGAACTGGTCGGTGCAGACCGGGCTGAACGCGAACGGGTAGAACACGAGGACGGTCGTCTTCCCCTCCAGGTCGGCGGGGGTGAAGTCCTCGCCGTCCCCCGTCTTCAGGACGAAGTCGGGGACAGGGGTTCCGGGAGCGATGACGGCCATACCGCCACCCTAGACGTTGGCCCCGGTGAGCCCCAGCGCCGCGAGCGCCGCGTGGGCGTCGTCCGCCACCAGCGCCCCCGCCGGCAGCTCCTGCAGGCCATCCGGCAGCGGACGGACCAGCACCGCCGCGGCGAAGCCCGCGTCGAGCGCGCCGTGGATGTCGTTGCGCACGCTGTCGCCGACCATCGCCAGCTCGCCCGGGTCAAGTCCGAGCGCCGACGCCACCGCCGCGAAGGGCACCTTCGACGGCTTCGGCGCACCGGCGGCCTCCGACGTCACGAAGGCGTCGGGGGCGGTCGCGAGCCCCAGCATGGCGAGCTTCGCGCGCTGGCCGGCCTCCTCGCCGTTCGTCAGGACGCCGATGCGCAGACCGGCGGCACGGGTGGCACGCAGCGCCGCCTCGGCGTTCGGGCCCGCCCAGACCTCGCGCTCGAAGCGCTTCTTGTGGCGGACGTACGTGTCGATCAGCTCGTCCGACGGCGCGATGCCCCACGGCTCCAGCGCGTGCGTCAGGCGCGCCCGCTGGAACGCGGCGAGGTCGAAACGACGGTGGAGCAGGTCCTCGTAGAAGCGCTCGAGGTTGCCGCGGTGGCGGACCGTCAGCAGGTCGGGTTCCACCTCGGGATGCGCAGCGACGATCGACGCACACGCCTCGGCCCAGATCTCGATCTCGAGTCCGCGGTGATCGGTGAGCGTGTCGTCCAGATCGAAGACGACGCCGCGGATGCGCATGCCGGAACGGATCCGGGCGCTGCTCCGCGGATCCGGCTACTTGCGGAGGCCGAGCTCCTTGATGAGCGCGCGGTAGCCCTCGAGGTTCGACTTCTCGTAGTAGCGCAGGAGGCGGCGACGCTGGCCGACGAGCATCAGGAGGCCACGACGGGAGTGGTGGTCCTTCTTGTTCGAGCGCAGGTGCTCGGTGAGGTCGTTGATGCGTGCCGTCAGCAGCGCGACCTGGACGCGGGTGTTCCCCGTGTCCTTCGGGTTCTCCCCGAACTGGGTGATGATCTCTTGCTTGCGCTCTGCGGAAAGGGTGCTCATGGGCGACGTGGAAGGCTAGCAAAGGCCCTGGTGTCTTCGACGTCTCGTGCCATCTGGGCAAGCAGCGCGTCGACGCTCTCGAAGCGCTTCTCGCCGCGTAGGCGCTTGAGGAACTCGATCCGCAGCGGCTGGTCGTACAGGTCGCCCGTGAAGTCCAGCAGGAACGCCTCGATCAGGACGCCGAGGCCGGTCTGGAACTGCGGCCGCACGCCGATCGAGGTCGCGGCGGCGTGCCAGGCGCCGTCGGCGGTCCGTGCGTACGACGCGTAGACGCCGTGGGCGGGCGTCACGTACGCGTCGTCGGGGACGAGGTTCGCGGTCGGGAAGTTCAGCGTCCGCCCCCGCTCCTCGCCGTGCGTGACGGGTCCGTCGACGGCGAAGGTGTAGCCCAGCAGCGTGTCGGCGTACTCGACGGCCCCGCCCATGATCAGGCCGCGGATGTGGCTCGAGCTGATGACCTCGGCGTCGGCTTCCAGCAGCGGGATCTCGCGGGTCTGGAAGCGCGAGTCGGCCCGCAGCAGGTCCGGGCTGCCGACCGCCTTGTGCCCGAAGCGGAAGTTCTCCCCCACCGCGACGTCGGTCGCGCCGAGCTTCCCGACGAGGATCTCGTCGATGAACTCCTGCGCCGTCTGGGCGGCGAAGGCGGCGTCGAACGGGATCACGACGAGCTCCTTGACGCCGAGGTCGCCGACCAGCTCGGCCTTACGCTGCAGCGTCGTCAGGAGCTTCGGTACGGCGCCGGGCGAGATCACCGACACGGGATGCGGTGAGAAGGTCAGGACGGTGTCCGACCCCTCGATCACCGCGCGGTGGCCGCGGTGCACGCCGTCGAAGCTGCCGACCGCGACGCGCCGGGGGCGCGGCGTGACCTGCTCGATGGGGACGATCGTCGCGGTCATCGGTCCCTGAAGCCTACGACGGGCTTGAGCAGGCCGCCCCGCGGCTGCGCCAGCGCGATCGGCCCGTCCGGGTCGCGCAGCAGGACGTGCCCCTCGCAGAGGTCCTCGACGGGCGCGGGAACGGGCACCGCCACCCCTGACGCGGCACGTGCGGCGGCGCCCGGGTCCAGGTCGACGGACGGCAGGAAGCGGGCGAGCGCGTCGCCCAGCGGGATGCCGTCCTCCACCGTCGCGTGCTGCGGGCTGTCCTCGACGCGGAACGGCCCGATCGCGGTACGGCGCAGGCTCGTGCAGTAGGCGTCGCCCAGGTCGGCGATCAGCGACCGCACGTACGTCCCGGAGGAGCACTCGATCGCGAACGCGTCGGCGGGCGGTGCCGGGAGCTCCTCGAAGCGGTGGACGGTCACCTCGCGCTCGGGCATCTCGACGTCCTCCCCCCGGCGGGCGCGGGCGTACGCGCGCTCGCCGTCGATCTTCACCGCGCTGTAGGCCGGCGGGCGCTGGCGGACCAGGCCGGTGGGCAGGACGAGCGGCCGCTCCGGGAGGACGCCCGTCTCGGTGATCTCGCCCTCGGTGTCGCCGGTCGACGACACCGCGCCGAACCGTGCGGTCGTCGTGTAGGTCTTGCGCAGGCCCATGAACAGCGACTGCGCCTTGGTCGCCCGACCGGTCAGCACGATCAGCAGCCCGGTCGCGAACGGGTCCAGGGTGCCGGCGTGCCCGACGCGGATGACCCCGGGGCCCTTGCGCGGACCGCCCACGGTCCGCCGGACCGCCGCCACGAGGTCGTGGGAGGTCTTGCCGGCGGGCTTGTCGATCAGGAGGACGCGGTCCATGGAAGAGGTCCCGCGCCTGCCCACCCCTGGGGCGCGGCAGGGCGCGGTGAGCGGTCGGTCAGACCTGCGAGAGCGGGCCCAGCTGCAAGGCGACCTGCTCGCGGAGGAACGCGACGAGCTCGGTCTCCGACAGCTGGGTGTTGAAGCCGGCGGCCTGACGATGCCCGCCGCCGCCGCCCGCGCGGGCGATGACCGACACGTCGACCTCGCCGTCGGTCGCCCGCAACGAGACCTTCTTCTTGCGCGCGCCGTCCCCGTCCTGCGTGGGCGCGAGCAGCTCGCGGGCGACGGCCGCGACCTTCGTCCCGCGGACCGAGCGCAGGTGGTCGATCAGGCCCTCGGAGTAGCTCTCCTCGGCATCGGCGGCGTGGAAGTCCTCGCGGTGGAGGATCGTGAACGTCAGGCGCCCGTCGTCGTGCCGGGAGAGGTTGCCCAGACCGAGGGCCAGCAGCTCGAGCTTGCTGTACGGCATCTCCTCGTACAGCCGCCGGTAGATGGCGTTCACGTCGACGCCGGCGGCGATCAGCTCCGCGGCCATGACGTGCGCCCGCTCGCCGGTGTTCTCGTACATGAACTTCCCGGTGTCGGTGACCAGCCCGACGTAGAGCGCGTCCGCAATCGTCGGGGTCGGCGCGACGCCGAGCTCGCGCATCAGGTCCCAGACGATCTCCGCGGTGCACGAGGCCGCCTCGACGACGTGGTCGATCAGCCCGAACCGCGTGTTGTCGTGGTGGTGGTCGATGTTGACGATCCGCGCGCCCTCGCCCTTGACCTCGTCGAGCGGGTTGCGGTCGATGTTGCCGCAGTCGAGGAAGATGACCGTGCGCTGGTCGAGGTCCGGCGGGGCCTGGCTCACGAGTCCGTCGAAGACGAAGAAGCGGTACTCGTAGGGCAGCGGGAACTCGTCCGCCGCGACGAACATGACCGAGTCCTTGCCGAGGGCGAGCAGCACCTCGTGCATGGCCACGAGCGAGCCGAGCGCGTCGCCATCGGGGTGCTCGTGCGTCACGAGGATGAACCGCTCGCCCGCGCGGATCTCGGCGAGCGTGGCGGCGCGCGAGTCCGCGGCGCCGTCCGCGCTCAACTGTCGCCTCGCGGTTCCGATACGAGCCGTTCCACGCGCGCGGCCCGTTCGGCCGTGTCGTCCAAGATGAACGTCAGCGCCGGGGTGTGCTTCATCCGCAGCTGCCGCGCGAGCCCGGCCTGCAGGAAGCCGTGGGCCGACTGCAGCCCGTCCAGCGACGCCTGCTGCTCCTCCGCGCTGCCCAGCACGCTCACGAACACGCGAGCGTGCCGCAGGTCGGCGCTCGTGCTGACCCCGGTGACCGTCACGAAGCCGACGCGCGGGTCCTTGAGGTCGGTGGTGACCGAGGCGCTGAGCACCTCGCGCACCGCCTCGTCCACCCGCCGCATCCGGTCGCTGGCCACCTGTCTGTCGCTCCGGTTCCGGAGCTACTTCGCGAGGACGCGGTCGACCTTGCGGGTCGCAAACACCTCGAAGACATCGCCTTCCTGGATGTCCTGCGTGCCGACGAGCGTGATGCCGCACTCGAACCCGGTCGCGACTTCGCGCACGTCGTCGTTGAAGCGCTTGAGCGAGTCGATGCGCGTCTCCGTGAGCACGCGGCCGTCGCGGACGACGCGCAGCTTGGCGCCACGCGTGACCTTGCCGGACGTGACCATGCAGCCCGCGATCGTGCCGATCTTGGAGGCGCGGAAGATCGCGCGGACCTCGACCTCGCCGACGGCGTCCTCGACCTCCTCCGGATCGAGCAGGCCCTCCATCGCGTCGCGGAGGTCGTCCATCGCCTTATAGATGACCGAGTAGTTGAGGATCTCGACGGCCTCGCGGTCGGCGGCGCCGCGGGCGTCGCCCACGGGCCGGACGTTGAAGCCCATGATCGTCGCCTCGGAGGCGGTCGCCAGCATGACGTCGGACTCGGTGATGCCACCGACACCCGAGTGGATGATGTTGACCTGCACCTCCTGCTGGGGGAGCTTGGCGATCTCGTCCTCGAGCGCCTCCAGGGAGCCCGCCACGTCGACCTTGACGATGAGGTTGAGCTCCTTGTACTCGCTGCCGAGCGCACGCTTGAAGACGTCATCGAGCGACACCTTGCGGCCGGACCGGCGCGCGAGCGACTCCGTCTTGAGGCGATGCCCGCGCTCGGCGGCCAGCGACCGCGCCTTGCGGTCGTTCTCGACGACGCGGACCTGCTCGCCGGCGGCGGGAACGCCGTCGAAGCCGAGGATCTCGACCGGGTCGCCGGGGACCGCCTGCTTGATGCGGGCGCCGGTGTAGTCGTGCATCGCGCGGACCTTGCCCCACTGGGGACCGGCCAGCAGCGCGTCGCCGACGCGCAGCGTGCCGCGCTGGATCAGGACGGTGACGACCGGGCCACGGCCCGGGTCGAGCTTGGACTCGATGACGACACCCGACGCCTCGGCGTCCGGGTTGGCCTTCAGGTCCTCGAGCTCGGCGACGACGAGCAGCGTGTCGAGGAGGTCCTCGAGGTTCGTGCGCGCCTTGGCGGACACGTCGACGTACTCCGTGTCCCCGCCCCACTCCGACGGCTGCAGGTTGCGGGTCGTCATCTCGGTGCGCACCCGGGTCGGGTCCGCGCCTTCCTTGTCGATCTTGTTGACCGCGACGACGATCGGGACATCGGCCGCGTGGGCGTGGTCGATGGCCTCCTCGGTCTGCGGCATGACGCCGTCGTCCGCCGCCACGACGATCACGGCGATGTCCGTGACGCGCGCGCCGCGGGCACGCATGGCGGTGAACGCCTCGTGGCCCGGCGTGTCGAGGAACGTGAGGATCTTGTCGTTGTGGTGGACCTGGTAGGCACCGATGTGCTGCGTGATGCCACCGGACTCGCCGCCGACGACGTCCGCCATGCGGATCGCGTCCAGCAGCGAGGTCTTGCCGTGGTCGACGTGGCCCATGATCGTGACGACCGGCGGGCGGAACATCATGTCGGCCTCGTCGTCGTCGTACTCGATGACGTCGTCGTCGTCGGACGCGTGGACGATCTCGATCTCACGGTCGAACTCGTCGGCGATCACCTGGATGGCGTCGTCGGCGAGCGTCTGCGTGAGGGTCGCCATCTCACCGAGCATCATCAGCTTCTTGATGACGTCGGGGATCGGGACGCCGAGGTACTCGGCGACGTCCTTGACGGTCGAGCCCGAGTTGATCTTGATCAGGTCGATCGACGTCTGTGCCGAGACGTCGAGCTCGTTGACCGAGTCGTTGTACGTACCGCGACGGCGGCGACCGCGGCGCTGGCGGCGCGGCGGCTGGTTGGCGCCGGGACCGCCGGGGCCACCGGGACCGCCGGGACCGCGACGGGCGGCCTGCGAGTCGATGACGACGCGGCGACGGCCGGCGGCACCGGTCGTCGGGGCGCCCTTGCGGCCGCCCGGGAGGTTCTGGGACTCGTCGCGCTTGGGCCGCTTGGGCGGCTCGGGCACGGCGAGGATCTTGGGGCCACGACCCGCGTCGGGCTTGTCGCCGATCGTGATCGACGGCTTGCCGTCCTTGTCCTTGTCGCCCTCCTTCGCGGCGGCAGCGGCGGCTGCGGCGGCCGCAGCCGCAGCAGCGTCCTCGGGCGTCTGCGCGGCGGCCTGGGCGGCCGCCGCGGCGGCGGCAGCCTCTTCGGCGGCCTTCTCGGCGGCCAGCGCACGTGCCGCGATCTCGCGCGGGTCCGGCGGCGGCTGGAGCTTGGGAACCGGGACCGACGGCGGTGCCGGGGCGTCCTGGCGACGGGGCGGTGCCTGGCGCGGGGCGGGCTTCTGCGGCGCACGCGCGGAGGGAGCCTCCTCGCGGCGGGGCTTGGGCTTCGGCTTCGCGGCCGCGTCGGGCTGCGCGATGATGCGCGGGCCGACAGCGCCCTTGGGCGCAGGCTTGGCGGGCGGCTTCGGCGGTGCCGGGGCGGGCGTCGCGGGCGCCGAGGACGTCGGCGCAGGGGCCGGCTTCAGGGTGGGCGCCGGAGCGGGCTTCAGCGGCGGGATCGGGGTCGACGCCGGAGCGGCCGGTGCCGGTGCAGGCGTGGCGCGCGGCGGCAGCGGAGCGGGCGCAGGCGTCCGCGGCGCCGGGGTCGGCTGCTCGATGACGCGCGGACCGGGCGGCGGGGCCTGAGGGGTGCTCGTGGGTGTGGGGATCTGGATCTGGGGCTCGATCGGCGGTGCCGAGGGCGCGGCCGGGGCGGCCGGCTGCTCAGCGACGGCAGGGGCGACGTCGGCCTCATCCGCCTTGGGCGTCGGCACGAACGGCTGCTCCACCTTGGGCGCACCGCCCAATCCGAGCTTGCTGAGGACCTCGTCCTCGTCGACTTCCTGTGCCGCCGCAGTGACGTCGAAACCGGCATCCCGGAGCTGCACGAGCAGCTCCAGGGCGGTGAGTCCCTGCTCTTTGGCGATCTTGTGTACGCGCTTGGTTGCCACTAACTCGTTGATTCTAGAAGGGATGGGTCGATCGACACAGTGCGCCTAAAGGCGCGGGTGACCGCGCGGCGCTTCAGCGCCTGGTGCCAACACGTGCGATCGCAGACATACGCACCACGTCCCGGCAGCACAGCCCGGGGGTCCAGCACCACCGCGTCGCCCG
Source organism: Paraconexibacter sp. AEG42_29 (assembly GCF_040581415.1). Classification (NCBI taxonomy): domain Bacteria; kingdom Bacillati; phylum Actinomycetota; class Thermoleophilia; order Solirubrobacterales; family Paraconexibacteraceae; genus Paraconexibacter; species Paraconexibacter sp. AEG42_29. Next base: position 2,712,258 of record NZ_CP114014.1, read on the forward strand.
CTACGGCGAGCCGGAGAAGCTCCGTCTTGGGACGGAGCGCTCCACAGCCAACGCAGCGACGGGTGGGGACGTGCCCTACGACGCGGCCTCCGGCTCGGAGGGCGCCGCGTCTTCGACGATAGCGTCTCCCGTCGCCGGCTCCTCGGTGAGCTCGGCGGCGACCTCGGCGGCCTCCTCCTCGACGCCGGCGACCTCGGCCGCCTCTGCCTCGGCGGCGTCTGCGACCGGTTCCCCGCCCGCAGCGGGGACCTCGGCGGCCTCGGCATCCTCGGCCTCAAGCGCATCGACGTCGACCTCGCCGTCCTCCGGCAGGGCGCCGGCGGCCTCGTCCTCCGCGACCTGTGCCTCCACGCGGGTGACGATCTCCGTCACGTCCTCGTCGAGGGCGGCGGGGTTGTTGAGGAAGTCGATCTCCTCGTCGCTGAGATGCGCGAGGACGACCACGGAGTTCGTGTTGAACACCGAGAGCGCCTGGTGCGGCGAGAGGCCGCAGAAGCGGGTCCCGGGCTCCGTGGCGTTCGGGCAGCGGCGGCCGTTGGAGAGGACGGCCGCGCAGCGGCCGGACTCCTGCTCCTGCTCGAATGTCTCCTCACCGGAGGACTGCGCGAAGTCGGTCTCGGACTTGATGTCGATCCGCCACCCGGTCAGGCGGGCGGCGAGGCGGGCGTTCTGCCCCTCGCGGCCGATCGCCAGCGAGAGCTGGTCGTCGGGGACGATGACGGTCGCCTGGCGGGCGTCGTCGTCGACCAGGACCTCGCGGACGCGGGCCGGCGAGAGCGCCTTGGCGACGAAGCGGGCGGGCTCGTCGTTGTAGGGGATGATGTCGATCTTCTCGCCGCGCAGCTCGGAGACGACCATGCGCACCCGGGAGCCGCGGGGGCCGACGCAGGCGCCGACCGGGTCGACGCCGTCCGCGTGGGAGACGACCGCGATCTTCGAGCGGTAGCCGGGCTCACGCGCGACGTTGGCGATCTCCACCAGGCCGTCGGCGATCTCCGGGACCTCGAGCTCGAAGAGCTTCTTGATCAGCTCGCCGTCGCGGCGGCTGACGATGATCGACGGGCCCTTCGTGGAGGCCGAGACCTCCTTGATGACGGCCTTCACGCGCTGGTTGTGCTCGTAGCGCTCGCCGTCGACCTGCTCGCTCTTGGGGAGCAGCGCCTCGACGCGCTCGCGCAGCTGGATGAGCGTGTAGCGCGCGTCCTTCTGCTGGACGATGCCGGTGACGAGCTCGCCGACGCGGTCGCGGTACTCCTCGAACATCATGTCGCGCTCGGCCTCGCGGACGCGCTGCAGGATGACCTGCTTCGCGGTCTGCGCGGCGATGCGGCCGAAGTCGTCCGGCGTGACGTCCTGCTCCTCGATCTGGTCGGCGTACTCCTCGAACTTGTCCGCGCCGATCTCCACCTCCTCGGGCTCGACGAACTCGCCGGTCTCCGCGTCGAGGTAGGTGTTCTCGTCGATCGTCTCGACGATCATGTGCGCCTCGAGGCGGTCCGGCACGATCAGCTCGATCACCCGGTAGTCGCCCGTCTCGGCGTCGAGCTGAACCTTGGCGTACTTCGCCGCGTCCGGCTGCTTCTTGTAGGCAGAGAGGAGCGCGTCCTCGAGGGCGTGCTGGAGCTTGTCCGGGGCAATGCCCTTCTCACGGGCCAGGGCGCCCATCGCTTCCAGGATCTCGCGTGACATGGCGGGCTACTCCTCGACGAGGTTGGAACGGTGGATGTCGACGTACGGGATCGCGATGATCCCGGTGTCGGCGGCGATCGTGACGGCGTCGTCCGAGGCGCCGACCAGCTCGCCGGTGAACGACTTGTGGCCGTCGTGCTGCTCCCGGGTGCGCACCTTCGCGCGCCGCCCGAGGAACCGCCGGAAGTGCTGCGGCTTGGTGAGCGGACGGTCGCGTCCCGGGGACGAGACCTCCAGGGCGTACTGCTCGCGGATGTCGGCGAGCGCATGGGTCACGCGCTCGCAGATTGTCAGCGTCACGCCGTCCGGGTGGTCGACGAACAGCCTGATGTGGCTGCCGCTGACCTCGGCCAGCAGCACCTCGACGTCGGGTTCGGCCGACGCGAGCGTGGCCTCCACCTGGTCTTGGATGCTGCTGGTCATGGACTCTCCTTGGGACATAAAAAAGAGCGGGCGGGCGCCCGCTCTCACCGACAGCCGGCGCATAGGCGCAGGCAACGAAAGCTGTGTGGCAAACATAGCAAGCTGATGCTCATCGAGTCGTTCCTGCACAGCCTGGGCCAACCGTGGCGCCGGACCGGCGCTGACGCGTGGGGCCTGACGCTTCCCGAGGTCGCCGGGTGGCCGCTCGACGTGGGCCTCGCGGTCCGCGGGCCCGCCCCCGCGCTGCTGCGGATCCAGGCCCCGGTCTGCGAGCCGGGGCTGCTGGACGCGGCCGACCTGCTGCACCGCGGGCGGCGCCTGGTGCTGGTCCGCTTTACCACCACGCGCGCGGGTGAGGTCTGGCTCCAGGGCGAGTTGCCCTGGCCGGTGCCCGATCCGCTGCTGCTCGACGTGGCCCTGTCGACCCTGGTCACCGCGGCCGAGGACGCCCGCCGGCTCGCCGCTGTCGCGCGGAGCGGACGCCCGCTGCCGAAATAGACTGGAGCACCGATCCCATGGACTCTGCGTATGAGCTCTTCCAAGCCGGCACCAGCCTCCTCGACGGCAACGACTTCCACGCCGCCGTCGTCCCGCTCACCCGTGCCGCGGAGCTCGAGCCGGACAAGACCAGCGTCCGCGAGGCCCTCGGCCGCGCGTACTTCGGATCGCAGCGCTACCGGGAGGGCGCAGAGGAGTTCCGCGTGGTGGCCGAGCGCGAGCCGACGAACGACTTCGCGCTCTTCTGCCTCGGACGCTGCCTGCAGTCGCTCGGGGACCACGTCGAGGCACGTAAGCCGCTGACGATGGCCGCCACGCTCCGGCCGGAGCGCAAGGACTACCGGGAGTACCTCGAGCGCTCCGTTCGCGCGACCGACGCGCCTTGACCTTCAGCGGGCCCGCCGCGGGAGCCGCGGCGGGAGCGCGTAGAGGCCGCGCAGACGGCCGGCCAGGCCGCCGCCCGTGAGGCCGCGGCGCAGCGCGCGCCGGGCCGCGCGGTCGGGGTGGAAGGGTGCCGGCGCGCCTGAGGTGTCGTAGCGGGCGCGGGCCAGTGCGCGCACGTAGGCCCCGGCCTCGGGAGCCATGACGAACGACGCGGCGACCTTTGACAACGTCCCGCCGGGCGGGACCGGCCGGCCGGCCCGGCTCAGCGCGCGGAGCAGTTCGTCGAGGGCGGGGTCGGCCCCCGGCCGGGCGGCGCGGCGCCGGGCGCGCACCCAGGCCGCGGTGGCCGCGGCGGCGACGGCGGCGAGCAGGAGGCCGCCGATCAGCCACGGCACGACCGACCCGCCGTCGCTGTCGCCGGAACCGCTGATCGGCGTGAGCCCGGCCGTGTCGCCGGCGCCTGAGGAGTCGCTCCGGTCGTCCCCCGGGGTGGCGGCCGCGGCGTCGTCCTCCTCGAGCTGGGTCTCGACCTGGGAGGCCGCGGGGGCCACGGCGGGCGTCGGGTCGATGACGGTCCAGCCGATGCCGGGCATGTACACCTCGACCCACGAGTGGGCGTCGGAGTCGCGGACGACCCATTCGCCGCGGGCGGTGTCGAGCGTGCCCGGCGCGAAGCCCTCGGCCACGCGGGCGGGAACGCCGCCCATCCGCAGCAGCAGCGCCATCGACCCGGAGAACTGCTGGCAGTAGCCACGCCGGGAGTCGAACACGAAGGACTCGAGCGGGTAGCGCGCCGCCGGCGGGCGCTCGTCGTAGGACGCGCCGTCGCGGAGGCGCTCCTGCACCTTCAGGATGTAGTCGTACGGCGAGGTCGACGTCGCGCGCAGCCGCTGGGCGAGGGCCCACATACGCGCGTACGGCGAGCTGCTGAGCTCGGCGGAGCCGTCGTCGGCGAGCCCGCCGGGACGATGGAACGCGCGCGGGCTGCCGTCGCTGCCGAACGCCGGGAACGCGATCACGGTCCGCCCGAACCCCTGGCCGAACGTCCCGGTGGACCCCTCGGGCAGGCCCGACCGGCGGCCGCGGCGACCGCTCGGCGGCGGCGTCGGCGTGCTGCCCTGAGGTGACGGGACGACGCGCGGGGTGGCGCTGCCGGGGGTCGTGTCCGGCAGCTCCATGGTCAGGGCACGCGTGACGCTGTAGGGGTAGTCGGTGCCCGCGCGGCGCAGCTCGGCGTCGGTGGGCGCCGGTGCGTAGACCGTCGCGAGGTAGTTGTCCCCGCGGGTCATCTGGCGCCGCGCGGTGACGACCGTCCCGGGGGTGTCGGGCCGGACCTTCATGCTCGAGCGGTTGATCTCGAGGATCTCCCCGGGTGCGTAGAGCTGGGTCGAGCGCATATCCCGGACCGCGACCGAGACCCGCAGCGACCAGCCCGGATGGGTCGACGAGCGCTCGTCCGGCGTGGTCCCCGCGATCGGATTCCGCGACCGCGTCCAGCGCGTGCCGTCGAAGCTGTCCAGCGACACGCCCTTCCAGTACGCAGGCCGGCTGGCGCGGACCCGCAGGACCTGGCGCCCGTTGCGGCTCCAGGGCAGCGCGCCGTAGGAGTGCGACCAGTCGAAGCGGGTGGTCGGCCGCTCCCCCAGTTGCTCGGTGAGGCTGCGGTAGTCGACCCACGGGCGCTCGCCGTTCAGGACCGGCAGCGCCAGCGCCGCGACGCCGATGCCCATCGCGAGGGCCAGGCCGGCGGTGCGCGCCTGGCGCAGCTGCACGCGGTCGCCCAGGACGAGCAGCCCGATCAGCGCGGCGAGCATCAGGCCGTCCCCGAGGGCGCGGTCCTGCTCGACCTGGATGACGGCCAGCGTGTAGGTCCCGATGAGCACCGCCGTCGCGGCGATGGGGCGGCCGCGCCCGTGGAAGCAGCAGACCGCGGCGAGCACCAGCAGAAGCGTGCCGCCGAGCCCGATGGTCGAGCGGATCCACTCGTCGTCGCCGCGGTAGGGCACGCGCAGGTCGGGGACCGCGCCGATGCCGTTCCCGATGCCGCCGGCGAGGTCGTCCCACTGCCGCGGCTTGAGCAGCGACGGATCGATGCCGGAGACCAGCAGCGCCGCGACGAACGTGAGCAGCACGGTCACGGTGAGGGTCGCGGCCCGCGCCCGCCGGGACCCCAGCACCTGCGGCAGCCCAAGCAGCGCCATCCCGACGGCGGTGGCCAGCGCGGCGCCGAGCAGCAGCTCGGTGCCCAGGTTCCCGTCCGTCAGCCGGCCCCAGCGCTGGCCCACGAGCACCGCGAGGAACGCGAAAGCGACGACGCGGACTGGCTGGGCCATGAACAGCATGGCCGGCGGCGGGCCCAGGACCGGCGCCGGGGGCGGCGGACCGACGGGGCTCGTGGACCTCGGCGGGGTCGCGGTGGCCATGACCGGCTAGGCCGCCGTCCCGTGGACGGCGCCACGCGGCGCCAGGTCGTAGCCGCTGCAGCCCGCGACCTCGAAGGTCGGCGTCCGTCCCGGCATGCCCGCCGGGACGACGAGGACGCGGCCGTTCCCGGCCGCGTGGGCGAGCACGCGCGGCGTCCCGGTCAGCGGCTGGGCGCTGACGTAGAAGATCACGCCGATGCGGCCGGTGAGCGCGCCGGCGGCGGGCGTGCCGCCACCGCGCACGAGGGCCAGGCGGATGTGCTGCCGCGGCCAGCCGCCGAGCCCCGGCTGGAGCGCGACCGGCTGGCGGTCGCCGGGCAGCAGCAGCGAGCAGCCGCCACGGCCCGCCAGGAACACGCACAGCGACGCGGTCGCGCGAACTGCCGCGTCGAGCTGCTCGTCGGCGTCGATGGTGGTCTCACCGGGTCCGGCGCCCGGCGACGCGGTGCGCGTGTCGAGCACGACGATCGGCCGGTCGTCCCCGTCCGGCCGCAGGTGACGCTCGTACATCTCCCCCGTCCTCGCCCAGACCGCCCACGAGATCCGCGCGGCCGAGGTGCCCGATCGCAGTGGCCGCAGGCCGTCGAGCTCGACCTCGGCCGTCACCCGCGAGCGCGCCTGGCGCCGTCCGATCGCGTCCCCGTCGCCGCCGCCGTCGGTGCGCAGCACAGGATGGATGGCCGGCAGCACGAGCAGCTCGTGCGGGTGACCGGCCACCGTGCGCACCGCGAGCCCGAACGGGTCGCGGACCGTCACCTCGGGAGGTGGCAGCGCGATGCGGCCGCGTCGCGGGAAGCGGGGCGTCGCGTGCAGCACCCGCACTCCCCGGTCGCGGCCGCCCTCGAGCGCGACCGGCTCGCCGAGCAGTCCGTCGTCGAGCGTCCCGGTCGGGGTGAGCAGCCACGGCGAGCGGACCTCGGTGCGGACGGTGATGGGCGCGCCCTCGACCACGGTCGTCGAGCCGACGGCGCGGGTGACGCTCAGGCCGTGCGCCGCCGCCCATACCCATCCGCAGGCGCCGGCCGCGATCAGCAGCAGTGCCACGCCGGGGACGAACAGCGGCTCGGCGTCGAGCGCGGCCGCGACCAGCGTCAGCGCCGCACCGAGCCCGCCGAGCCGCAGTGCGCCGCCCACGGGTCAGCGGCCCCGTCCGGTCGCAGTGGGGGCGTGGGCTGCGGCCATCAAAGCGCCGGGACCGCGCGGACGGCGTCGGCCACCACGCCGGCGGACGTCGCGTCGATCGCGTCGGGCGCGAGCAGCAGGCGGTGCGACAGGACGATCTCGGCGAGCTCCTGCACGTCGTCGATGGTGGCGTGCCGCTCGCCGGCCAGCAGCGCGCGGGCCTTGGCGGCGCGCAGCAGCATCAGTCCGGCGCGGGGGCTGGCGCCGAGGTGCACGCGGGGGTCGGCGCGTGTCTGCCCGAGCAGGGCGACGACGTATGCGCGCAGCGCGTCGCTGGCGACGACCCGGCGTGCGGCGTCCTGGGCGGCGAGGAGCTCACCCGGCCCGGCGACCGCGCTGACCTCGTCGACACGGTCGTGGGACTCGTGCGCGCGCAGCATGGCCGCCTCGGCGGCGGGACCGGGATAGCCGAGCGAGATCCGGGCCATGAAGCGGTCGACCTGGGCCTCGGGCAGCGGGTAGGTGCCCTCGAACTCGATCGGGTTCTGCGTCGCGAGGACGACGAACGGCCGCGCGAGCTCGTGCGAGTGCACGTCGACCGTGACGCGCCGCTCCTGCATGCACTCGAGCAGCCCGGACTGCGTCTTCGGCGAGGCGCGGTTGATCTCGTCGACGAGGACGACGTTCGCGAAGATCGGGCCGGGCCGGAACTCGAAGCGCTCCTCGCGGCGGTTGTAGATGTTGGTGCCGACGACGTCGGCGGGCAGCAGGTCGGCGGTGCACTGCACGCGGGCGAACTGCAGCCCGAGGGACCGCGCGAGCGCGCGGGCCAGCGTCGTCTTGCCGACACCCGGCAGGTCCTCGATCAGGACGTGGCCCTCGGCGACGATGCAGACGAGCAGCTGGTCCAGCAGGCCGTCGCGCAGCTCGACGGCGGCACTGACGGAGTCCGTCAGCCGTCCGACGAGCGCGGCCGTGGCTGCGAGCTCGTCGTCCGAGACGCGCTCCGCTCCCCCGGCCTCCATCAGGCGGGGGTGGGGTCGAGCTGCGGGACGCCGCGCCCGAGCGCGTCGACGGTGTCGAGGATCGCGGCGGCGATCTGCGCCTTGTCGCTGCGCGCGATGTGGGTGTCGCCGGTCGCGGTGACGATCGTCACCTCGTTGTCGGGCGTGTCGAACCCGATGCCCGGCTGGGCGACGTCGTTGACCACCACCGCGTCGAGGCCCTTGCGGGTGAGCTTGCCGCGGCCGTAGGCGACGGCGCCGTCCCCCGTCTCGGCGGCGAAGCCGACCAGTGTCTGGCCGGGCCGCCGCTGCCCGGCGAGCGCGGTGAGGATGTCGTCCGTGGGCTCCATGGTGATCGTCAGCTCCGTGCGTTCGGTCTTCTTCAGCTTGATGTCCGAGACGTCGATCGGGCGGAAGTCGGCGACGGCCGCGCTCATCAGCAGGACGTGGCAGCCCGGGAACTCCTGCAGGCACGCGGCCTGCAGCTGGGCGGCCGTGGCGACGTCGACGTAGCGGACACGCGGGTCGCGGGCGAGCGCGACGTTCGCGGCGAGGACGGTGACGTCGGCGCCGCGATCGGCGGCGGCAGCGGCGAGCGCGAAGCCCATGCGGCCGCTCGAGCGGTTGCCGACGAAGCGGACGGCGTCGATCGGCTCGCGGGTCCCGCCGGCAGTGACCAGCACGCGCCGGCCGTCCCACGGACCCGGGGCAGCGGGGTGCGGCGCGTCCGGCACGGGCGGTGTCCCGACGGCCACCGCGCGCTCGGCGGCGGCGAGCAGCTCGGCGGGCTCCGCGAGCCGTCCGACGCCCCACTCGCCGAGCGTCCCGAGCGCGCCGACGCCCGGGTCCACGATCGTGACGCCGCGGGCGGCCAGGGTCGCGACGTTCGCCCGCGTGGCGGCGTGCTCCCACATGGCGTCGTTCATGGCCGGCGCCACCAGGACGGGACAGCGCGCGGCGAGCGCGGCCGACGTCAGCAGGTTGTCGGCGAGCCCGTGTGCGAGCTTGGCGATCGTGTTCGCCGTCGCCGGGGCGATCAGGAGGACGTCGGCGTTCTCGACCAGCGCGAGGTGGCTGGCCGGGTCGTGCGCCGGGGGCTCCTGTCCGGGGAACGCACCGCGGGCGGGGTCGCGTTCGAACTCGCTGGTCAGGACCGGCGCGCCGGTGATGGCGGCAAACGAGGCGGCGCCGACGAAGCGCTGCGACTCAGGGGTCTGCACCACCCGCACCGCGTGCCCCGCCTTGACGGCGAGGCGGGCGGTCTCGAGCCCCTTGTAGGCGGCGATCCCGCCCGTGACACCGAGGAGGATCCGCGCCACGGCTGCCTCCCGCTCGGCGCGGGTCCTAGCGGTACTGGTACTTGATCTTGCCCTGGGCGACTTCCTCGAGGGCGATCGTGAGGTAGTTCTTCGACGCGCTCTCGACCATCGGGGGCGGGAACTCGTCGAACGTCCCCTCACCGAGGTTGTGGTAGTACGAGTTGATCTGCCGGGCGCGCTTGGCGGCCACGAGCACGGAGGCGTAGTTCGAGTCGACGTGCTCGAGAAGGTTGTCGATGCGGGGCTGGATCACGGGTCCAGTGTAGCCGGTGTGCGGGGGAAACCCGCCGCTCCTACGGGTGGGCCTGGGCGGCCGTCTCGGCCCGCACGATGTCGACCAGCTCGCGCACCGCGGCGTCGAGGTCTGCGTTGATCACCTTGTGGCGGAACTCGTTCTGCGCCGCGATCTCGTCGACCGCCACCCGCAGGCGGGCCGCGACCTGCTCGTCGTCGTCGGTCCCGCGGCCGGTGAGGCGCTCGCGCAGCGTGTCGGTCGACGGCGGGGCGATGAAGATCTGGACGGCTTCGGGCATCGCCGTGCGGACCTGGCGTGCGCCCTGCACCTCGATCTCGAGGACGACGGGATGCCCGGCGTCCGTCCGGCGGTCGAGCTCCTCGCGGAGGGTGCCGTAGCGCCGCCCGGAGTACTCGGCGTGCTCGACGAAGTCACCGGCATCGACGCGGCGGGCGAACTCGTCGGCGTCGAGGAAGTGGTAGTCGACGCCGTGCTGCTCGCCGGTGCGCGGGCTGCGCGTGGTGGCCGAGACGCTGAGCTCGAGCTCGGGAAGCGCCTCGCGCAGCTTGCGGATCAGCGTGCCCTTGCCGACGCCGCTGGGACCGGTGATGACGAAGACGCGAGCCACGGGGTCCGGGAGCGTAGCTGGGCCGGGAGACGGACCGTCCGCCCCGGCGGCCTGCGGCATCGAGCCGGTCAGCGCTTGAGGAGCGTGACGAGCTCGGCGCGCTGGCGCTCGGAGAGCCCGCCGATCGTCTTCGACGGCGAGATGCGGCAGTTGACCAGCACCTTGTTCGCCTTCACGCGGCCGTACTTCGGAACGGCCAGCAGCATCTCGAAGACCTTCGCCGTCTCGAGGTAGTCCGGCGGGTCCATCAGCAGCTGATGGATCGACACGCGGCCGGCCTTCAGGTCACGCTTGAGCTGCGCACGCTGCGTGCGAATCGCGTTCGCGCGGGCGAGCGCATCCATACGCTGGTTCAGCGACCGCTCGGGTGTTGCGGTCTGCTTCGACGGGGTATCGGCGGCCAGCGGCATCGGCGTCGGAAGATACAACGTGCGCGGTCCGCGTGGCGCCCGATCGACCGAATTCACCTCGACCTCGAGTCGAGCTTGATGCTTCTCGACCGTACTTGACAGTTTTTCGCGGATTTGCAGGCTATCCGCGATACACCGCTGTCCAGAGCCAACGCTCTGGACGTGCATCAGGCGGTCTGCGCCAGCAGACGCTGCAGCTCGCGGGCGATCCGGGTCCCGGCTGCCGGATCGCGGAACGACTCGGTGCCGACGGCGACGAGCGTCGCGCCGGCGCGGAGGAACTGCGCGGCGTGCTCACCGCGCTGGATCCCGCCCATCCCGATGACCGGGATCGCGACCCGCTGCGCCACCGCCGTCACCTGCGCCAGCGCGACGGCGCGGATCGCAGGGCCGGACATCCCGCCGGTCACGCCCCCGAGCCACGGGCGACCGTCGCCGCCGGGCGCCTGAGCGGTCGCGCGCAGCGTGTTGACGAGTGCCACGGCGTCGGCGCCCTCCGCCTCGGCCGCGGCGGCGACCAGCGCCACGTCGGCGGTGTTCGGGGTGAGCTTCACGATGAGCGGCTTGGTGGTCTGCGGGCGGACGGCGCGCAGGACCTCGGCCAGCGACACCGGGTCGGCGCCGATGTCCAGTCCGGTCTTGACGTTCGGGCACGACACGTTCAGCTCGATCGCGCGGATCGCGTCCTGCGCGTCGCACGCGGCGACGAGCTCGCAGAGCTCCGCTGCGGTCGAGCCCATGACGTTGGTGATCAGTGGGACCGGCAGCGCGGCAAGCTTCGGCAGGTCGTGTTCGAGGTACCCCGCCAGGCCCTTGTTCGGGAGGCCGATCGAGTTGATCATCCCGCTCGGCGTCTCCCACAGCCGCGGCGGCGGGTTGCCGTCCCGGACGGCGAGCGTGATCGTCTTGGAGACGAACGCGGCGAACGGGAACTGGTCGAGGAAGGAGTCGCCGAAGACGGCCTGGGCGGCGATCGCGTCGAAGGTGCCGGAGCCGTTGACGACGGGGTGGGCGAGGTCGAGGCCGCAGAACGTCGTCGGGATCGACGGAGGCGGCGTGTCGGTCGTGGTCGCCATGTCAGTGGGCCGGGACGTGGTCGAGGGCGGTGGCGTCGAGGACCGGGCCGTCGACGCAGACGCGGGCGTAGCCGCCGGCGGCCAGCGGGACCACGCAGCCGAAGCAGGCGCCGAAGCCGCAGGCCATGCCGGACTCCAGGGCGAGCTGGGCAGGGACCTCGCGCTCGACGCAGATGCGCCGGATCGCCTCGAGCATGCCGGGCGGGCCGCAGGCGTAGACGGTGGCGTGCGGGTCGTCGTCGAGCTCGCGGATCAGCAGCTCGGTGACGAGGCCGTGGTGGCCGACGGAGCCGTCGTCGGTCGCGATCTGGACGGTGTCGAACGACGCGGCGATGGCGGCGTGCTGCGTGTCGCGGAAGCCGAACTGCAGCGTCGGGGCGATACCCTGTTCCACCAGCGCCTGCGACAGGAAGATCAGCGGCGGGACGCCGACCCCGCCGCCCGTGAGGATGGGCCTGCGGGCGGGGGTGGGTGGGGTTCCGATTCGGAAGCCGTGACCGAGGGGACCGGTCACCCAGAGCGGCTCGCCCTTCTGCAGGCGGGCCAGCCGGTGCGTGCCGGGGCCGATGTCCTCGAGCATGAACCAGAGGCGTCCGTCCCGGCCGCCCATGGCGCTGAACGCGCGTGGGAGGAACGGCCGCTCGTCCTCCCCCGCCCCCCAGCCGGAGGTCGCGGCGAGCATGTAGAACTGCCCGGGCTCGGGGTCGGGCCCGTGGCGGTCGACGACCTCCAGCAGGTGGTAGGAGCCGACCTTGCGGATCGCGGCGAGCACCGCGCGCCGGCGGCCGAAGGGTGCGACCGTCACGCCGTGGCCTTCTCGGCGGGTGGGGTCCGTCCGTGGAGATCCTGGAGGGCGATGACCTCCGGCTCCCGGCCCCCGGCCGCCGCGATCGCGCGCGCCGCTGCCATGCCGCCGGAGAGCGTCGTCAGGCACGGGATCCCGCGGGCGACCGCAGCCCGGCGGATCTCCCAGCCGTCGGTCCGCGCGCCCGACCCGGTGGGCGTGTTGACGACGAGGTCGACGCGGCCCTCCTCGATCCAGTCGACGACGTGCGGCGAGCCCTCGGCGATCTTGTTCAGGCGCTCGCACGGGATGCCCATGCGCTCGATCGCGGCAGCCGTGCCGGCGGTGGCGACGACCTTGAACCCCTGGTCGCACAGCTGCTGCGCGATCGCGACGGCGGACGCCTTGTCGTGGTCGGTCACCGTGATGAAGACGGTGCCGGACGACGGCAACGGCGAGCCCGCCGCGGCCTGCGCCTTGGCGAACGCCGTCGGGAAGTCGCGGGCGACGCCCATGACCTCGCCCGTCGAGCGCATCTCCGGGCCGAGCAGCGCGTCCGAGCCGTCGAAGCGGTCGAACGGCAGGACGGCCTCCTTGACGCTGACGTGCGAGCCCGCCATCGGATCCACCGGCAGGTCGAGGTCCGCGAGCCGCTCGCCGAGCATCAGGCGACAGGCCATCTTGGCGAGCGGGACGCCAATCGCCTTCGACACGAACGGGACGGTCCGCGACGCGCGGGGGTTGGCCTCGATGACGTACAGGTCGCCGTCGTAGACGGCGTACTGCGCGTTCATCAGGCCGACGACGCCGAGGCCGAGGGCGATGCCGCGGGTGTGCTCGCGGATCTTGTCGAGCATCGCCTCGCCGAGCGAGTGGGGCGGCAGGACGCAGGCGCTGTCGCCGGAGTGGATGCCGGCTTCCTCGACGTGCTGCATGATGCCGCCGATCCACACGTCGGTGCCGTCGCAGAGCGCGTCGACGTCGACCTCGATCGCGTTCTCCAGGAAGCGGTCCAGGAAGATCTCGGCGCGGTCGACGCCGGGCGCCGGGGCGTGGCGCTCCAGGTAGTCGGCGAGGCCGTCGCGCGAGTAGACGATCTCCATCGCGCGGCCGCCGAGGACGTAGGACGGACGGACCAGGAGCGGGAAGCCGACCCCGTCCGCCGCGTTCAGCGCGTCCGGCACCGAGTGTGCCGTCGCGTACGGCGGCGCCTTGAAGCTGAGCCGGTCCAGCAGGTCGCCGAAGCGGCCCCGGTCCTCCGCCAGGTCGATCGCGTCGACGCTCGTGCCGAGGATGTTGATCCCCGCGTCGAGCAGGCCCGCCGCGAGCTTCAGCGGCGTCTGGCCGCCGAACTGGACGATGACGCCCTCGGGCTGCTCGACCTCCAGCACGCCGAGGACGTCCTCCAGCGTGAGCGGCTCGAAGTACAGCCGGTCGGACGTGTCGTAGTCGGTCGAGACCGTCTCCGGGTTGCAGTTGATCATCACCGCGTCGCGGCCCGACGCGCGGACCGTCATCGCCGCGTGCACGCAGCAGTAGTCGAACTCGATGCCCTGCCCGATGCGGTTCGGGCCCGCGCCGAGGATCACGACGGACGCGTTGTCGCCGCGCTCGACCTCGTGCGACTGCTCGCGCTCCCAGCCGGAGTAGAAGTACGGCGTGGACGCCGGGAACTCGGCCGCGCAGGTGTCGACTGACTTGAACGAGCGGTGACCGGCGAAGACCTCGTCCGGCTTCAGCGCGAGGTCCTGGAGCTCGCGCAGGAACCACAGGTCGATGTGCGTCTGCGCGTGGATCTCGTCGATCGTGACGCCGCGCCGCAGCGCCTCGAGCAGGATGTCGTAGCGGTCGCTGGACGGGCGCTCGAGGGACTCGACGAGGACCTCGGTCGACATCGACTCCACGTGCGGGACGGTGTCGAGCTCACGCGAGCGCATCGCCTTCGCGAACGCCTGGCCGAAGGTGCGGCCCATCGCCATCGCCTCCCCCACGCTCTTCATGTGGGTCGACAGCACCGAGTTCGCGCCCGTGAACTTCTCGAACGCGAACCGCGGCCACTTCACGACGACGTAGTCGATCGTCGGCTCGAACGACGCGGGCGTGACCTCGGTGATGTCGTTCGTGATCTCGTCCAGCGCGTAGCCGACGGCGAGGCGCGCGGCGATCTTCGCGATCGGGAAGCCCGTCGCCTTGGACGCGAGCGCGGACGACCGGGAGACGCGGGGGTTCATCTCGATGATGAGGATCTCCTCGGTCTCCGGGTTGACCGCGAACTGCACGTTCGAGCCACCGGTCTCGACGCCGACCGCGCGGATGACGGCGATCGCCTGGTCGCGCAGCTGCTGGTACAGGTGGTCGGTCAGGGTCTGCTGCGGGGCGACCGTGACGCTGTCCCCCGTGTGGACGCCCATCGGGTCGATGTTCTCGATCGAGCAGACGATCACGACGTTGTCGTTGTGGTCGCGCATCACCTCGAGCTCGAACTCGCCCCAGCCGATGACGGACAGGTCGACGAGGACCTGGCCGATCGGCGACGCCTCCAGACCGCGGCGGACGATCTGCGTGAACTCCTCCGGCGTGCGGGCGATGCCGCCGCCGCGGCCGCCGAGCGTGAACGCCGGGCGGACGATCGCGGGCAGGCCGACGATCTCCGTGGCCTCGGCGATCTGGCGGACGATGTCCTCGTCGGGCAGGCGGTCGCCGTCCGCGCCGTCGCCGACGCGGCTGTGGATGATCATCGACGCGGGCATCTTCAGCCCGGCCTTCGCCATCGCCTGGGCGAAGAGGTCGCGGTCCTCGGCGCAGTTGATCGCGTCGTAGTTCGCGCCGATCAGCTCGACGCCGAACTCCTCCAGCGTGCCGTTCTCGGCCAGCGCCTTGGCGAGGTTCAGCGCGGTCTGGCCACCGAGCGTCGGCAGCAGCGCGTCCGGCCGCTCGCGGGCGATCACCTGGCGGACGGGACCGGGCAGCAGCGGCTCGACGTAGGTCGCGTCCGCGAACTCCGGGTCGGTCATGATCGTCGCCGGGTTCGAGTTCACGAGGACGATCTCATAGCCCTCCTCGCGCAGCACCTTGCACGCCTGCACGCCGGAGTAGTCGAACTCGGCGGCCTGGCCGATGACGATCGGGCCGGAGCCCAGAATCAGGATCTTCTTGATGTCGTCTCTGCGGGGCATGTCTCAGGCGCTCCTGACGGCGTCGAGGAAGCGGTCGAACTGGTAGAGCGCGTCGTTCGGACCGGGCCCGGCCTCGGGGTGGTACTGGACGGTCGCGCTGTTGACGTCGAGCAGCTGGAGGCCCTCCACAGTCCGGTCGTAGAGGTTCACGTGGGTCAGCGCCGCGGCGCCGAAGTCGGTTTCCCAGCGGACGGGCTCGTCGGCCTCGATCCGCAGTCCCCCGTCCGGCGCCTTGACGGCGAAGCCGTGGTTCTGGGACGTGATCTCGATCTTGCCCGTGCGCAGGTCCTTGACCGGGTGGTTGCCGCCGCGATGGCCGAACGGCAGCTTCTCGGTGTCCAGGCCGACGGCGCGGCAGAGGAGCTGATGGCCGAGGCAGATCCCCCACACCGGCCGCTTGCCGATGAGCTGCCGGACGTTGTCGACCACGTAGTCGAGGGCGGCGGGGTCGCCGGGACCGTTGGCGAGGAAGAAGCCGTGCGCGTCGGTCGCGAGCAGCTCCTCGGCGGTGACGGTGCACGGGTAGAGCGTGACCTCCGCGCCGCGGGCGGTGAGGTGTCGGACGATCGACCCCTTGATGCCGGTGTCGATCGCGGCGATGCGGACGTCGCCGCCGTAGCCGAGCGTGTGCGCGGCCTCGGGCGTGACGACCTTGGCGAAGTCCGCGCCGACCATTGACGGCTCGGCGGCGATCAGGTCGCGGGCCTCGGACTCGGAGATCCGCGCCGGGAAGATCCCGCCGCGCATGGCGCCGGCTTCACGGATGTGGCGGACCAGGCGGCGCGTGTCGACGCCGGTGATCGCCGGGATGCCGCAGTCGAGCAGCCAGTCGAGCCAGCCGCGCTCGGCCTCGGGGGCGTCCTCCCGGTTGACGGCGGCGCGCATGATGACGCCGCGGGCCCAGATGCGGTCAGACTCCATCGCCCGTTCGCTGATGCCGTAGTTGCCGATGTGCGGGTAGGAGAAGGCGAGCAGCTGACCCGCGAACGACGGGTCGGTGACCGACTCCTGGTAGCCGGACATGCCGGTGGTGAAGACGACCTCGCCGGTGACGTGGGCGTCGGCGCCGCAGGCATCGCCGTCGAAGCGGGTGCCGTCCTCGAGGAGGACGTACGCGGAGGGAGCATTCATACGGTGACTTCCGAGGTGGCGGTGAGCGATGTGTCGCGGTGGGCGATGGACCCGGCGGCGACGGTCAGCAGGACACGTCCGCTGAGCGTGCGTCCGGCGAAGCAGCAGTTCTCCGAGCGGGAGGCGTAGCCGTGCTCGCCGACGACCCACTCGCTGTCGAGGTCGACCAGCGTCACATGGGCCTGGGCGCCGACCTTGATGCGCGGCACGGGCAGGTCCAGCAGCGAGCCGCCGACGGTGAGCTTCTCGACGACGAGCGCCAGATCCAGGACGCCGGGCAGGACGAGGTCGGTGTAGACGGAGGCGAACGCGGTCTCCAGGCCCGTCGTCCCCATCGGCGCCTGCTCGAACGGGACCTCCTTCTCGTCGCGGGCGTGCGGCGCGTGGTCGGTCGCGATGCAGTCGATGGTGCCGTCCTTCAGCCCCGCGATGAGCGCCTGGCGGTCAGCCTCGGTGCGCAGCGGCGGGTTCATCTTCATGCGCGTGTCCATGGTCCGGACCGCCTCGTGCGTGAGCGTGAGGTGGTGCGGGCTGGCCTCGCACGTGACCTGCACGCCGGCCGCTTTCGCGGCGCGGATGGCGTCGACCGACTCGATCGCGCTGAGGTGCTGCATATGGACGCGGCCCCCTTCGTAGCCGGCGATCGCGCAGTCGCGGGCGACCAGGGTCGACTCGCTGATCGACGGGATGCCGGCGATGCCGAGCTGTGCGCTGACCTCGCCCTCGTGCATCGCCCCGGCGCCGCTGAGCGACGGGTCCTCCTCGTGCAGGGCGAGCACGCCGCCGCAGAGGCGCTGGTACTGCAGCGCCTTGCGCAGCATGCCGGCGGACTGCACGGGCTTGCCGTCGTCCGTGAAGCCGAGGGCGCCCTGGGCGCGCAGCTCGGCCATCTCGGTGAGCTCCTTGCCCATCATGCCGACGGTGATCGCGGGCATGAACCCGACCGGGATGCGCGCGTCGCGCAGGGCGGCGTCGCGCAGCGAGCGGAGGATCGACGTGGAGTCGGTGACGGGCGTGGTGTTCGGCATCGCGACGACCGTGCAGTAGCCGCCCGCGGCCGCCGAGCGCGTGCCGGTCGCGAGGTCCTCCTTGTGCTCCTGGCCGGGGACGCGCAGGTGCACGTGCGGGTCGACGAAGGCCGGGAACAGGTGCCTGCCGGCGCCGTCGATGGTCTCGGCGCCGTCGGGCGCCTCGAGGCTGCCGGCGTCCCCGATCCGGGCAATCTGGCCGCCACGGACGAGGACGTCGTGGACGCCGTCGAGGCTCTCGCGGGGGTCGAGGACGTGCGCGCCTGTGATGAGGATGTCCGCGGCGGGTGCAGGCGCGCGGACGAGATGGTCGATGAGGCTCATGGTTCGGTGTCCTCCGGCGCTAGGCCAGCTGGGCTTCTGGGGTGGCGGGCTGCGGCGCGGTATCTCGAACCCCGCCCACCCGGGCGCCGGCGAGGACCTCGTATAGGACGGCCATGCGGACGACGACGCCCGCCTGGACCTGCTCGAGGATCGCGGCCTGCGGGGAGTCGACGACGCCGCCGCTGAGCTCGACGCCGCGGTTGACCGGCCCCGGGTGCATCAGGACCTGACGCGGCAGCAGCCGCTTGTCGTTGATCTGGTAGACGGCCGCGTACTCGCGCAGGGTCGGGATCCAGGCCTGGTCCATCCGCTCGTGCTGCATCCGCAGGGCGTAGACGACGTCCGCGTCCGGCAGGTCGTCGAGCGTGTAGCGCACCTCGCAGCCCATGGCCTCGATGCCGCGCGGGATCAGCGTCGGCGGGCCGCAGACGGTGACCTCGGCGCCCATCTTCTGGAAGGCGAGGATGTTCGAGCGGGCGACCCGCGAGTGCAGCACGTCGCCGACGATCCAGATCTTCGCCCCCGCCAGGTCCCCGACGCGGCGGCGCAGCGTGTAGACGTCCAGGAGCGCCTGTGTCGGATGCTCGTGCTTGCCGTCCCCCGCGTTGACGATCGCGGCGTCGGTCCAGCCGGCCACGAGCTCGGCGGACCCGGCCCACGGCGTGCGGATGACGATCGCGTCCGGCCGGTGCGCGTTGAGCGTCAGGACGGTGTCCTTGAGCGACTCGCCCTTCTCGACGCTCGAGCCGCTCGCGACGAAGTTCACGACGTCCGCGCTGAGCCGCTTGGCAGCGAGCTCGAAGCTCGACCGGGTGCGGGTCGAGGCTTCGTAGAAGAGGTTCAGGACGGTGTGACCGCGCAGGGCCGGCACCTTCTTGATCTCCCGGTCGGACGGGCTCGCGAAGGTCGCCGCGCGCTCGCAGATGCGCTCGATGGCGACGCGGTCCAGGTCCTCGATCGACAGCAGGTGCTTCATGCCGGCCCGCCTTCCGGGGTGGTGATGGTGACGCCGTCCTCGCCGTCGAGCTCCCTGACCGCGACGTTCACCCGCTCCTCGCGGGAGGTCGGCAGGTTCTTGCCCACGTAGTCGGGGCGGATCGGCAGCTCGCGGTGGCCACGGTCGGCCAGGACCGCGAGCTGGACGCGCGCGGGGCGGCCGTACTCGAAGAGGGCCTCGATCGCCGCCCGGACGGTGCGGCCGGTGTACAGGACGTCGTCGACGACGATGACCGTCCGCCCCTCGAGCGGGAAGTCGACGGTCGAGGAATGGACGACGGGCTGCTCGGGGCGCAGTGCGACGTCGTCGCGGTAGAAGCTGATGTCGAGCGCACCCTGGGCGACGTCCGTCTCGAGCAGGTCGCCGAGGAGCTCGGCGAGGCGCTGCGCGAGAATCGCTCCGCGGCGATGGATCCCGACGACGGCGAGCTGCTGCGGCTCGGCGTTCTTCTCGACGATCTCATGTGCGATGCGCACGAGCGTGCGCCGCATGTCGTCCTGGTCGAGGACCACTTTGTCCGTCATCTACGTCCTTCCTGGCCTCACGGGACCGGGTTAAAGGATGGCTTATGGAGACCCTATCAGCGGGGGTCGGACGGTCTCGTTGCCCTTGCTGCTCGTTCGGATTGGTGGCCGCGGTCGTTCGGCGGTCGGGCCCCAGGGCTTTCCGCCGCAATGCCCTTGTGGACCTGGCGGCCTCTGCTCGGCGGCCATGGCGCCCTGGCGCCCGACCGCCTTCCGGCCGCTGCTTCGCGGCGGGAGGGTCTCGGTCGTCCCCCCGCTCGCTCTCCGGTACAGCGTGGGAGCTAGGGGCGGCCGTGGCCGCCGCTGTCGCTCTCCGGTACCGCGGAAGAGCTGGGTCAGCCTCGTTCGATGCGGAGGACCACGTCGGCTCCCGTCGCCAGGCGGGTGCCGGACGGGGGGTCCTGCTGGACCACGACCCAGTTGGTCTCGTCGACGACGCCGAACGTCCCGCCGCCGAGGACGCTCGCGCGAAGCTGGAGGTCGTCCAGACGGTCCTGGGCTTGGTCGAGACGGGCACCGACGAGCTCCGGCACCGTCGGGAAGGACGGCCCCGGGTCGGACGGTGGAGTCGTGAGGGTCTGGGCCGGCGCCGTGACCGTGACGGCCTGCGTCGTCGTCTCGCTCACCGTCGTGGTCGGGGTGCCGCCGAGGGCCGCGACGAGCAGGACGCCGGCGAGGAAGCCGCCCGCGCCCGCGAGCGCGACGGTCAGCCGCGAAGGGCGCCACTGGCCGGCGGGACCGGCCGGATCGATGTGGGTGTGTTCGTCGTGCACGGCGGATCAGGTCGCCGGCGCCACGCGCGCCGGGGACTCCCAGCGTACGAGCTCGGGGTCGCCCTTCTCCGGGAACGGCACGTCGATGCTGTCGAAGTCGCGCGGCAGGACGGTGTGCTCGAAGACCCCGCGCGCCTCGTCGAGGACCGCGCGACCCGGGTAGCGCCCCGAGAGGTGCACCAGGGCCAGCAGTCCCACGTCCGCTTCCTTGGCGGTCTCGGCGGCCTGGGTGGCCGTCGAGTGGCGCGTGTGCGCGGCGCGGGCCGTGTCCTCGCGTAGGAAGGTCGACTCGTGGACGAGCAGGTCGGCGTGGTGCGCGGCCGCAGCCAGGCCGTCGCACGGTGCGGTGTCCCCGCTGAGGACGATCTTGCGGCCGTAGCGACCGGGCCCCATGACCTGCTCCGGGGTCACGTCTCCGACGGTCTCACCGCGCTGCAGCCGGCCGAAGTCAGGGCCGGGAGCGACCCCCAGCGAGCCGGCGAGCTCGGCGTCGAAACGGCCGGGGCGGTCGTCCTCGAGGATGCAGTACCCGTAGGCCAGGCCGCGGTGGCGGACGTTGAAGCTGCTGATCTCGTAGTCGCCGAACTCGACGACCTCGCCCGCGTCGAGCTCGCGCAGCGTGAACGGGAACGGCAGCGTCCCGAGCACGAACTTCAGGTTGGCGACGAGGTCGCGCAGCCCCGGCGGGCCGTAGAGGGTCAACGGCGCGGTGCGGTCCCGCAGCGCGAAGGACTTCAGCATCCCGGGCAGCCCGAGCCAGTGGTCGGCGTGGTAGTGCGTGAAGAAGACCGCGTCCACGTCGGTCAGGCCGACGCTCCGGGCGAGCTGACGCTGGGTCCCCTCACCACAGTCGAAGAGGATGCGATCGCCGCCGCGGCGCAGGAGCACCGCGGGCAGGCCGCGGCGCGGCGTGGGGACAGATCCGGCGGTCCCGGCGAAAAACAGCGAGAGGTCCATCAGCAGGCGGCAGGGTAGCGGCGGGCGTGCCCTCCCGCCGCCTGCGGGCGGAGCCGTTCAGATACGCCGGGCGCGAAGCTCGTCGCGGATCTCGGCAAGCAGGACGGCCTCGTCGGTCGGCGCAGGGCTCTCCTCAGGCGTCTGGCCGCGCTCCATCATGCGCTTCAGCGGCAGCACGAGGACGAAGTAGATCACCGCCGCGACGATCACGAAGTTGATCAGCGCGGTGAGCGTCGACCCGTAGATGATCTTGGAGTCGTTGATCGTGAAGCCCGCCCGGCCGAAGTCCGGCGAGCCGCCGATGACGCCGATGATGCCGCCGACGAAGTCCTCGGCGAACGCCTTGACCACCCCGCCGAAAGCGGCGCCGATGATGACGGCGACGGCGAGGTCGATGACGTTGCCGCGGAGCAGGAACTCCTTGAAGCCCTTCAGGATGTCGTTCATGGCGGCTGACCCTACCCGCCGTCCCGGAGGGCCTACGAATCCTCGGATCACGACCTTTCGTCTGATCTTGCTAACCGATGGTCAACAGTGGTGTATTCGCTCCCATGACCCGCTCCCAGCTCTTCCGCGCCGCTTTTGCCGTCGCCGGCGTCGGCGGCCTCTCCGTCGTGGTGTACGGCCAGCGCGACGCGCTCGCGGACCTCCCCTGGTCCAGCCGGCCCGGCGACCTCGCCGTCGCCGCGTTGCTGTTCTCGCTCGCGCCGCTGCTCCAGGCGCTGACCTTCCTGGTCGGGCTGCGGCGGCTGGGTGTCCGCAGCGACGCAGGCGCGGCGCTGCGGCTGTGGTCGCGCTCGTTCCTGCTGCGGTACGAGCCGAGCGGCCTGCTCGGGTTCGCCTATCGCGTCCGCGAACGCGACCGGCTGGGTGCGACCGCGCCGCAGATGCTGACCGTCACCGGCTACGAGCAGCTCGCGGCCGTGGCGGCCGGAGCGCTGGCGGCGGTCGGCGGGTTCGTCGTCGCCGGCGTGCGGCCGTCGTGGCCCGCGCTCGTGCTGCTCGGACTGGTCCTCGCGCTCGCGGCATCGCTGCGGCCGCAGTGGCTCGGCGGACGTCTGGTGGGGTTGCTCGAAGCGCGCGGGCTGCGCACCGCCGGGCTGCTGCCGGGCCGGACGCTGGCCGCGTTGGTCGCGGTGGACGCCGCGGGCTGGGTGGCGACCGGCGCCGGGGCGGTGGTGCTGTCGCGTGCGCTCGAAATCGACGGCCTCGGGACGGGGCTGCTGATCGGGGCGTTCGCGCTGTCCTGGCTGCTCGGGGTGCTCGTACCGCTGGCGCCCGGTGGGCTCGGACTGCGTGACGGCGCGTTCATCGTCGGCGTCGGCGTCGCCATCGGCGCCGGTCCGGCGACCGCGCTGGCCGTCGCGCTGCGCGTGGTCTCCCTGGCGGGCGAGCTGCTGGCGGCCGGGATCGTGGAGGCCGGGGTGGCGGTCGCGGGCGGGATCGGTCGGGCGGCTGCGACGCAGCGGATCTCGTCGGCGATGGTGGCGGGCTTCGTCCCGCCGGCCGCCGGCACGGTCGCCGCCCGTCCACGCCGCGCCGGGTCGGTCGTCGTCGTCCCCACCTACGAGGAGGTGGAGATGCTGCCGCGGTTCGTGGAGCGGTTCGCCGCCACCGGGCTCGAGCTCCTGATCGTCGACGACGCGTCACCGGACGGCACGGGCGCGCTCGCCGATGCGCTGGCGGCCGAACGGCCATGGATGCACGTCCTGCACCGGGAGGCGAAGGACGGGCTCGGGATGGCCTACCGGGCCGGGTTCGACTGGTGCCTGAAGCGTGGCTACGCCGTCATCGGCCAGATGGACTGCGACCTCTCGCACCCACCGGAGAAGCTGCTCGACATGCTGGCGGTGCTGGAGGCGCGCTCTGCTGACCTGGTCATCGGCAACCGCTACCTCCCTGGTGGCGGGACGGCGGGCTGGTCGCGCGGCCGGCGCGTGCTCAGCCGGGTCGGCTGCACGGGGTCCAAGCTCGTGCTCGGGCTCCCATACGACGACCTTTCCGGCGGCTTCAAGCTGTGGCGCGCGGACTGCCTGGCCGGCCTCGGGCTCGACGGCATGCTGTCGGCCGGCTACGCGTTCCAGGTCGAGACGACGCAGCTCGCGCACCTGACCGGTGCGCGGATCGAGGAGGTCCCGTTCGTCTTCTCCGAGCGTGTGGCCGGGGAGTCGAAGATGTCCCTGGCCGTCACGCTCGAAGGCGTGCGCGTGACTTTCGCCCTGCGGCAGCGGGCGCGCCGGTCACGGCGGTGGGGACCGTGACCGGGCGGCGGATCGATCCCCCTCAGCCCACCGTGATCGCGAACAGCCGGCGGGCCTGCTTGCCACCCGCGGTGCGGTAGGTGACGGTGACGGTCAGCCTCTGCCCGTCGGCGTTCCTGAGCAGGCGGCGCCCGACGGCCGTCAGCGTGACCTGCAGCTTCTGCGTCCGGCCCGCTCGCACGCTGTACGCCTTCTTCGTCGACCCGATCGTGATCAGGCGGCCGCGACGTCCCCGGACACCCACGCGGACGCTCGTCGTGCAGGCGCTCGACCGAGTGGTGGGGCAGGCGACCACGATGCCCGTATTGAGGCTCGTGCCCCCACCGGTCAGGGCGGCCTTGCCGCTGCGGGTGAACCGGGCGTTCGCGGCGACCGCGGGCTTGGCGGGCGCGGCCGGGGTCGCCGGCGTGCCGGGCGCCGCCGTCGCGGGCGGGACCGGCGCCGACGGGACCGCCGGCGCGGTGGGTACGGGAGCCTGTGAGGCCCCGGGGCCGGGCGCCGGAGTCGCCGGCGGGTCCGGGATCACCACAGAGGCGGTGCGGCTCGTGCCTCTGCCGGAAAGCTGGACGGTGGCGGTAGCGGTCCCGGCGGTCACCGAGAGCGTGGCGACAGCGTCACCCACCGTGGCTGGATCGAAGGTGATCCGCACGGTGCACGTCTCACCCGGCGCGAGTACCGTCCCGACCTTGCAGTCACCGGTCTCGGCGGCGAGGAGCGCGAACGCCGCCGCGTCCGCCCCGGTCAGGGTCAGGCCGCTCAGCGTCAGCGGCGAGGACCCGCCGTTCCTGACGGTCGTCGTCAGCGGCGTGCTCGTGCCATCAGCCACATCACGCGATCCGAAGTCCAAGGTGCCTGGGCCGGCCGCGAGCGGGTTCGCCGTCCCCGAAGTGCCGGTGCCGCTGCCACCGGCGCCACTGCCGCCGTTGCTCCCGCCGGTGCCGCTGAGCGCGACCGTGAGTGCCGGAGCGTTGCTGCTCACCGTGAGCGTCGCAGAGCGCCCGCCCACGTTGGACGGGTCGAACGTGACGCGGACGTTGCACGTCGCGCCGGCGAGCAGGACGGTCCCGACGGCACAGTCGGCCGGGCCGCCGGTGAGCCGGTTGAAGTCGCCGGCGTTGGTCCCGGTGACCGCCAGGGCCGTCAGCGTCGCGGGGCTTCCGCCGTCGTTGGTCACGACCGTCGTCTGCACCGCGGACGGGCCTGCGTTGACCGCCCGGGATGGGAATGCGAGCGCTGCGGGCGCCGCGGAGAGCACGGCCGGGTCGCGCTGGGCGTCGCCGACGGCGATCGACCGGGCAAGGACCAGCCCGGTGCCGATCGGCCCGAGGCTCGTGAGTGCCCCGGTGGAGAGGTTCACGGTGTACACCCTCGTCGTCCCGGCGACGGTGCCTGCGATCAGGCCGTCGCCGACGGCGACGGCCGTGCTGGTCGCCACGGCCACGTCACCGGGGATGTCGAGGCCGACGAACGCGCTGAAGTCGACCGGGCTGCCCCCGAGCGTCAGCGGCAGCGGCGTCGTCTGCGTCCCGTTGTTCGGCGGGTTCTGGATGTACAGGGAATCGGTCCCCGCGTCGAGCGTGTACTGCGTTGTGGTGCCACCGATCAGCGACTGCGTGAACGCGTTCGTGTAGCTCGTGGCGTTGACGCCGGTCACGCCTCCGCCGTTGATGTTCCCGTCCGGCTGGGTTCCGGCCGCGCCTGCGTTGCCGTCGACGGTTGCACCGGTGACAGGGTTCGCGCGTGCGTTGAGCCCGCCTGCGGTGACGATCCGGACGCGGTCGACCGTGGGGTTGAAGTCGATGCCGTAGGCGACAGTGGCGGGGCTCGGCAGGTCGATGGTCGCGCCGCCGTTGTCGACGTAGCCGGTGGGCCCGGCGCCGATTGCGGTGCTTGCACCGGACTGCGGGTCGACGACGTAGAGCCTGATGGTGTCCGCGCCGGCGTTGACCCCGACGCCGATCAGCTGGCCGGTCTGCGGGCGCCAGGTGACGCCGACGAGCGTGTCACCTGCGACGAGGCCGGTGACGGGCGCGACGGTCGCGACCGACGGCGTGGCGCTGTAGAAGCGCAGGAGCGCGGCGCCGTCCGACGTCAGCGCGATCGTCGGAAAACCGGCGCGGTCGAAGTCGTCCTGGAGCGCGAGCCCCTGGATGGCGGTCGTGCCCGCGCCGATGGTGCCGATCAGCGTGGCGTTGCCGCTCGCGAGGACGATCGAGTAGAGGCTCGTCGTGCCACCGACGTTGAGCGCCGCGAAGGCGACGGACCCGGCCGGCGCAGCCATGTTCGACGCCGGCGCCAGGACCGCGGCGTCGATGTCGAAGCCGGAGACGCCCGTGAAGTCCAGGGGGTTGCCGTTCAGCGTGATCGGCTGCGCCAGCGTCTGGGTGCCGTTGTTCGGGGGGTTCTGGATGTAGACGGCGTTCGAGGCCGCGTCGAGCGTGTAGAGCGTGGTGATGCCGTTGTTCGCGACGTTGTTCGTGTAGGCCGCGGCGTCGACCGTGCTCGTCCCGCCGTTCGTGTTCCCGTCGGCCGTGAACCCGTTGCCGAGGTTGCCGTCGTTGTCGACCGGGCCGCCGGTGTTGGGGTTCGCGCGGAAGTCGAGGCTGCCTGCGACCACGCGGATGCGGTCCACGGCAGGGTTGAAGTCGAAGCCGTACCCGACGGTCGCCGGGTCGGGCAGGTCGATCGGGGTCACGCCGTCGCCCGGGGCGACGAACGCGATGGCACCGGGAGTGCCCACGGGCGACGCGACTCCGGTCCGGCTGCCGATGACGTAGACCGTCGCGGTGTCCGCGCCGGCGTTCACGCCAAGCGCGTAGAGGCGGCCGTTCTGCGGGCGGACGTCGATGCCGACGAGCGTCTCGCCGCCGACGATCCCGGAGATCGCGACGGTCTGGGTCGTCCCGGGCGTGGCCGGGTCGAACGACAGCAGGTTCGTGCCCGAAAGCCCGTAAGCGACCTTCGCGGGCGCGGCGTGCGCTCCCGGGGCGATCGCGGCTCCAGCCGCGACGGCACCGATCAAGACAGCGGACAGGCGCCTGCAGGCGGACGAACGAGACATGGCGGCTCCCCGAAAAGCGGATAAGAAGATCCACACCTAAACAGATGTACGACCGCGGCAGGAAGAAAAGCGACCAATCGGGCGCGGCGGCGTCCGGTGGGGACCCGTCAGGCGTTCAGACGCGATCTGCGAAGCGAACCGTCACCTTGCCGGGACGTTCGCGCAGGCGTTGTCCCGCGCGATTGCTGGCGGCGTCCAGGATGACCGTGGTGAGCGAGGCGGCGAGAACCACGCGGCGCATGTGGCCCTGGCACACCGCAATCCCGAGTGACGAATACCCCGTGTCGACGGGGGTTTCGACAGCGCGCCCGGCTGGATTCGAACCAGCGGCTTCTTGCTCCGGAGGCAAGCACTCTATCCACTGAGCTACGGGCGCTGGGGCTGCTGGAGCCTAGCGGATCGTCGCGCGCGACCGACCAGAACGTACGTTCTGTCCGATGGGATGCGCACGATCACCGGCATATGACGCCCGGACCTGCGGGGGCATAGCCGACGCGGCTGTCCTCCACACGCTGACGGCGGCCGGCCTGGCGGTTCTCGGGCGCTCGGTCCCTACGACGCTGGCCGTCGAAACCGCCCCGTGCCGGCTAAAGCCCCGTGAGGGCCTCGGCGCCCAGGTCCCAGACCGTCACGGTCTGCTCTCCCGCGGCGAGCCGCACCGTCCGCCCCTCATCGATGCTGCCGCACGCTGCGCACGCGAGCCCGCGGTCGGTGAACGCCTGCACGGCCCGCGCCGCGTGCTCCGGGGGGGCGGCGAGGAGGTAGCCGTAGCTCGGGAAGGTGAGCAGCCAGCGCTCCAGGGCAGCGTCGTCGGGCCGCGGGAGGCGCTCGACGTCGAGCGTCGCGCCGCAGCCTGCGAGCTCCACCATCTGCAGCAGCGACCCGGCCGCGCCGGGCATCGAGATGTCGCGGGCCGCGTGGCACCAGCCCGCCTCGGCGACCTCGACGAGGGCCTCGCCGTCCGTCCGCAGCAGCTCCGCCGGGCGGTCGTGCAGCGACGTGAAGAAGGTGCCCGTTTCGCTCATGAAGCGGCCCTCGGTGGCGTACGCGACCAGGAGGACGTCCCCCGGCCGGGCGGCGGCCGCACGGAGGGGGACGCGGACGGTCCCCGTGCACGTGGCCGACAGCGCCGGGGCGTGCCCGATGGTCAGGTGTCCCCCGACGATCGGGACATCGAGGAGTCCGGCCGCCCACTTCAGCCCGGCAAGGACGGTTCGCGCGTGCTCGTGGTCGGGGCTGACGATCATGTCGACGATGCCGAGCGGCCGGCCGCCCATCGCCCGCACGTCGCTGACGTTGGTCACGACGGCGGCCGCTCCGGCCCCGAAAGGGTCGGCCAGCAGGAAGCCCGGCGCCATCGCCTCGCCGCACAGCACCAGGTAGCCGTCGCCGTGCGGGACGAGGGCGGCGTCGTCGCCGTCGATGCCGGCATCGAGCTCGGCGATCAGGGTCAGGTCACGCTTGCCCTCGACGCCCGCCGCGGTGCGCACGGCCGCCGCAAGCGCTGTGAGTTCCGCCTCGGTCATCGCGCCCAGTATGCCGAGCCGCGATGCGCGCCAGACAGGTTGACGCGCATCGCATCTCGGCGCTCGGAGGCGCTCACTATCTTTGCAACATGGCCGAACAGCATGCGACCGCCGGGCAGATCGACCTCTGCTACGAGACCTTCGGGGACGCTGCCGACCCGACGATCCTGCTCATCATGGGGCTCGGCACGCAGATGCTCGCGTGGCGAACCGAGTTCTGCGAGCTGCTGGCGGGCGAGCGCTACCACGTCATCCGCTACGACAACCGCGACGTGGGGCAGTCGACCCACTTCAGCGCCACGCCGCCACCCGGTCCGCTCGAGCTGATCCTGCGCCGGCCCCGTAGTCCGGCCTACACGCTGGACGACATGGCCGACGACGCGGCGAACCTGCTGGCTGCGCTGGACGTCGAGTCCGCGCACATCGTCGGCGTGTCGATGGGCGGGATGATCGCCCAGACGCTGGCTGTCCGGCACCCCGGTCGCGTACGTAGCCTGGTGTCCATCATGTCGACGACGGGCGCGCCCCTCGTCGGGATCCTGTCGCCGCGCGTCCTGCCCTACCTGCTCAAGCCGGCCTCGGCCGAGCGCGAGGAGGCGATCGCCCGTTCGCTGGCCCTCGCCGACGTCATCCACTCGCCCGGCTTCGAGCGGGACCGCGAGGGGACGCGCGAGATCGCGGGCGCGAGCTTCGACCGCTCGGGCGACCGCCGCGGGACCGCCCGCCAGATGGCTGCCATCCTCGCGTCCGGCGACCGCACCAAGGCCCTCGCGGGGATCACGGCGCCGACGCTCGTCGTCCACGGCGACAGCGACCGCATGGTCGCGGTGTCCGGCGGCAAGGCGACCGCAAAGGCGATTCCGGGGGCGCGCCTGGAGGTCGTCGCGGGCATGGGCCACGACCTGCCGCGCGGGCTCTGGCCGCGGCTCGTGAAGCTCATCGCGGATCAGGCGAGGGCGGCGGACGGCGGCCCCGCGCCGCTGCACGCGCGATGACCCTGGATCTCCTCGAGGGACCGAAACCCGACGAGCATCGGACTGGGTGATGAGGAACGGGTCTCGGCGAGACCCCGTGGCGGCTACGTCGGGCAGGGCGTGATGCGCACCGGCTCGTCGTCCCCCTTGAGCGCGACCACGTCGCCGGCCCGCAGCTGACGGCCACGGCGCGACTCGGGCTCGCCGTTGACCTGCACGAGGCCCTCGGTGAGGACGTGCTTGGCCTCGGTCCCGGAGTCCACCAGGCCGCTGTACTTCAGGAGTTGTCCGAGGCGGATGACCTCGTCACGGATGGGGACGTCGCGCACCGGACCAGTATGCCGCCTGGGTCGGGCCCCGCCGGCCAGCCCCGGTTCAGCCGCCGAAGCGGCCGCGGAGCGCCATGACGTTGGCGACGTAGCGCCGAGTCTCCGGCAGCATGCCGATGCGCCGCACCGAGTTGATGCCCTGGTAGTACCCGGCAGCGGCGAGCGCCTGGTCGCCGCCGGTGTCGCGCAGCAGCGACCCCAGGTAGAGGACGCCCGCGCCGACGTTGTCGATCGCCGACGAGGGGTCCAGCCGGCGCTTGGCGAGGTTTGCCTGCACCCACTCCCACGTCCCGGGCAGCACCTGCATCACGCCGCGGGCGCCGGCGGACGACACGACGCCGTTGCTGAAGCCGCTCTCCTGCCAGGCGATCGCCGAGGCGAGCGACGCGTCGACGCCGTTGCGGCTGGCGACCGCGGCGATGTCGCCGGCGCTCACGCTGCCCGTGGTCGGCTCGGGTGCGGCGGCCGCCGTCCGCGCGGGCGGCGCCGGCGCGCTGCTCTGCGCGGGGGCCGGCGTGCCCGCCGGGAGCTTCATGACGGTCCCGGCGACGAGGAACCCGTCCGGGTCAAGCCCGTTCGCCGACGCCATCTGCGACACGGACACGCCGGTCTGCGCCGCGAGGGCGGAGAGGGTGTCCCCCGGGCGCACGGTGTACGCACCGAGCGGCTGCGGCGCGACGGCGGCCGCCGTCGGCGTGGCTGCCGCGGACGCCGCCGGCGCGACGGGTGCAGGTGCGGGTGCGGCGCCGATGGCCGGGATCTGCAGCGTGGTCCCCTGCAGGAGCCCGGCGTCCGGCGGCAGGCCGTTCGCCGCGGCGAGGGCGGCGACGGTCAGCCCGTCGGCGGCCGCGATCGACGACAGGCTCTCCCCCGCCGCGACCGTGTGGACCGCCGCCGGCGCGGAGGCGCACACGGTGGCGAGGGACAGGACGGCGAGCAGCGTCGCGCGGCGGAGCATGCCCCGAGCCCTACCCACGGTCCGCCGGGCCACAGCTCCGCGAGCGTGGTTACGGAGCGTTGACAGCGCCGTTGCAGCGCCCCGCCGGACCGCCCGGCGATTCCCGCTGTTTGCGGGAATGGCTCGTGATGCCCTCCGCCACGCATGCGAACATACGTTCGTGACGTCGTCCGGCTCTGCCTACCAACGCTTCCGCCGTGCCCTGGCGACGCAGAACCTGATGCTGATCCGCGCGGCTGCGGCCGAGCTACCCCAGGTTCGCCTCGACGACGCGCTGGAGGTCTGCGTCCTGCTGCGCGACCGCGAGCCCGAGCGCTACGAGCGGGCCGCGGTGCGCTGGATCGCCCGTTTCTGCGTCGAACGGCAGGAGGTCACGGTCGAGGACGTCAGCCAGGCCAGCACCGCGTTCGCGCTGATGCGCACCGACCCGGTCCGCGCCCTCACGATCCTGCAGGTCCTTTGTGCTGGTCCCTAGCCAGGAAGTTGCTGGACCAGCGTGGCGACCGGCGCGAACAGGTCGCCGTCCCGCGCGACGCGCTCCAGGACGTCGGCGGGCGAGAACACCAGCGCCTCGGCGTCCCCCGCGGCGACTTCGTCCCAGCTCAGCGGCGTGGAGACCTGCGGCCGCGTCGTGGCCCGCGGCGAGTAGACGCACACCGTCGTGCGGAAGTCCTCGTTCTGCGCCCAGTCGACCAGCACCTTGCCCTTGCGCAGCGCCTTGGACTGCGTGGCGACCACGAGCTCGGGCGCTTCCTTCGCGAGGAGCTCGGCGACCATGCGCGCCATCCCCTTCGTCTGGGCGTACGTCGCCGACGGGTGGTTGAGCGGGACGTAGACCTGCATGCCCTTGGAGCCCGACGTCTTCGGGAACGCCTCCAGGCCGAGGCCGCCGAGCATGGCCTTCAGCCACGTGGCGACCGTGCAGCACTCCGCCAGGCCGGCGCCCTCGCCGGGGTCCAGGTCGAAGGCGAGGATCGTCGGGCAATCGACCGCGTCGGCCCGCGCGAGCGGGGTGTGCAGCTCGAGGTCGGCGATCTGGCCGAGCCACGCGAGCGCCGCCGCCGAGTCCGCCACCACGAACCCCTCGGACGTCGTCACCCAGTCCGGCCGGTGCGACGGCGCGTTCTTCTCGTAGAAGTGCGGCTTCTCGACGCCGTCCGGATAGCGCTTGAGCGTCAGGCGACGGTCGCGCAGGTGCGGGAGCAGGACGTCGGCGATCGCGACGTAGTAGTCGACGAGGTCCCGCTTCGTGAACCCGCTGGCGGGATAGAGGACCTTTGTCGGGTTGGACAGCGGCACGTCCTCCGCCCGCGTCCCGTCGGCGACCACGGCCCGGCGCGCCGGCCGAGCGGGCGTCGTGTCGACGAGGCCCTTGTAGGACGGGCCCCGGACCGTGCCGGCCGTCGTCCACTCCAGGAACTCCACCTCGCAGGTCAGGTCCGGCCGGCAGTAGATCGCCCCCTTCGGGATCTTCGCGGCGCCCTCGATGTCGGCGAACGGCGACTGCTCCTGCTCGCGCTCCAGCAGCAGCGCGCTCAGCCGCTTGAGCTCGGCGTCGTTGAATCCCGTCCCCACCCTGCCCACCGACCGCAGCCCGCCGCCGTCGACCGGCTGACCGAGCAGGAGCGCCCCGACCCGCTCGCGCCGGCGCCCCTCGCCCGGGACCCACCCGCCGATGACGAGGTGCTCCCGCCGCAGCAGCTTGTGCTTGCGCCACGCCCCGGTCCGGCGCCCCTGGTCGTAGGTCGAGTCCAGGCGCTTGGAGATGATCCCCTCCAGGCGCTGCGCCTTCGCTGCCGCCAGCAGCGCATCGCCCTGGCCGACCACGTGGTCGGGCGTCTTCCAGCGCTCGCCGTCCAGCCCGAGCTCGGCCAGCGCGGCTCGGCGCTCGAGGTACGGCAGCCCCATCAGCGAGTGCCCGTCCTGCCACAGCAGGTCGAAGATCATGAACGTGACCGGCAGCTCCTTCGCGAACCGCTTGCGGGCTGCGTCGCGGGTGACGTGCATGCGCTGCTGCAGCGCGCCGAAGGACGGGCGACCGCCCGAGTCGAGCGCAACGATCTCCCCGTCGAGGATCACCTGGTGCTCGTGCAGTGCCCGGTTCAGGCGGTGCAGCTCCGGATACTGGGCGGTGATGTCGTTGCCGGCGCGCGAGCGCAAAGTGATGGTGCCCGGGATCGAGTGGGCGATCGCGCGCACGCCGTCCCACTTGACCTCGAAGGCCCACTTCGCCTGCTCGCGGGCGGGCGGCAGCGCCTTCGCCATCTGCGCGAGCATCGGCGTCAGCGCCTTCGGCATCGGCTCCCGGTCCGGGTCGGCCGGCGGGTCCATCCGGTGGATCATCCACTCCGGATCCCCGTCCTTCTTGCCGATCGGGAAGAGCGCGTAGCGGGCGGACTCCCGGGTGCCGTGCAGGTGGACCTCGATCTTCTCGCCCTCGACCCACTTCAGGACGTCGTAGGTGCCGTGGTCGAAGATCGTCATCGTCCCGGCGCCGTAGCTGCCGGCCGGGATCTCGCCGTGGAAGTCGAGGTACTTGAGCGGGTGGTCCTCGGTCCGGACGGCGACGTGGTTCGTGCCGGGCTCGGGCGGGAGGCCGCGGGGGACGGCGAACGACGCGAGCACCCCGTCGCGCTCGAGGCGCAGGTCCCAGTGCAGGCGGGTGGCGCTGTGCTCCTGGACGACGAACCGCGGGGCGTCGCCGGCGGCGCTGGTGCTGTCGTCCGCCCCGGGCTCGGGGGTGGCGGCGAAGTCGCGCTTGGCGGCGTAGTCGTCGAGCGGGGCGGCCATCGGGGACCGCCGACTCTACGACCCCGCCCCGCCGCCGAGAGCCTTCAGCGCCCGCGCCGGCGTCCCCGCGATGACATGGCCGCCCGGGAAGTCGCCGCCGTTCAGCACGGCGCCCGCAGCGGCGACGCTGTTCGCGCCGATCGTCGTCCCGCGCAGGACGACCACGTTCGTGGCGAGGAAGACGTTGTCGGCGAGCGTCACGGCGGTGCTGCGCAGCGGCTGCTCCATGAAGAACGTGCCGGACCCGTCGAAGCCATGGTCGGAGTCGATGACCGTGACGCGCTCGGCGAACCCGCAGAGGTCCCCGATCGTGATGGCCGTCTCGCAGTGCACGGTCGTGGTGCGCCCGAGGATCGAGCGGCGTCCGACCCGCAGCTCGCCCGCGGACTTCAGCTCGCAGCGATCGCGGACCTGCGCGTCCGCGGCCAGGCGGATCGCGCCGCCCCACGGCTGCAGGCGCACGCCGTTCTGGAAGGTCACGCGGTCGCCGATGTCGATCGTCCCGTCGAGGCCGGCACGCACGTCGAGCACGAGATCCCGCCCGATCTTCACGTCGCGGCCGATCCGCAGCGTGAGCGTGCCGGGGTAGCCGTCGATCTCCAGCCGCGGCGGGCTGAGGAACCGCGGCACCTCCGCGACCTCGAGCACGAGGCGCCCGCCGAGCCGGCGCAGCCGCGCCTGGACCGTGAGCGCCCAGAGGCGGAACCGCAGCGCGCGCAGCAGCTGCAGCGCGGCGCTCACGAGCGTGAGGACCGCTCAGCCACCCGCCACGGCGGGGAGGATCTGGACCTCGCCGCCGGCGGGGACCGGCGTGTCCAGACCCTGCTCGAAGCGGATGTCGTCGCCGCCGACGTAGACGTTGACGAACCGGCGGAGGCCGCCCTCGTCGTCGTAGATCCGCTCACGCAGCTCACCGTGCACGGCGAACAGCGCGTCGAGGACCTCCGTGACGGTGCTGCCCTCGACGGTGACGACGCCCTCGCCGCCCGACATCGCGCGCAGCTGGGTGGGGATCTTGACCTTGACGCTCATGACGTGGTGCTTTCCTGGTTCCTGGGTGGGGCTCTAACGGGACCCGGCGACGGCGAACTCGGCCTCGAAGGCGTCGTAGTTCGGCTCGATCGTGTGGGTCGTGAAGCTGTCGCGGACAGCGTCGAGGGTCTTCAGGCCCTCGCCGGTGATGACGATGACGACGCGCTCGTCGGGATCGATGTCCCCGCGGTCGGCCAGCTTCTTCAGCGTGGCCGTCGTCACGCCGCCGGCCGTCTCGGTGAAGACGCCGGTGGTGCGGGCGAGCAGCGCGATGCCCTCGCGGATCTCGTCGTCGGTGACGGAGTCGATCTTGCCGCCACTGCGGCGGGCCAGCTCGAGCGCGTACGGGCCGTCGGCCGGGTTCCCGATCGCGAGCGACTTGGCGATCGTGTCGGGCTTGACGGGCCGGCAGACGTCGTGGCCGTTCTCGAACGCCGTGGCGACCGGGGAGCAGCCGAGTGCCTGCGCGCCGTTCATGGTCGGCAGCTCGCCGGTGGCGATGCCGAGCTCGAGCCACTCCTCGAAGCCCTTGGCGATCTTCGTGAAGAGCGACCCGGAGGCGATCGGGGCGACGATGCGATCGGGGGTGCGGAAGCCGAGCTGCTCGGCGATCTCGTACGCGAGGGTCTTGGACCCCTCGGCGTAGTACGGGCGCATGTTGACGTTCACGAACGCCCACCGGTCGCGCTCACCGGAGAGCTCGGTACAGAGGCGGTTGACGTCGTCGTAGTTGCCCTTCACGGCGACGACGTTCGTCCCGTAGACCCCGGTCGCGAGGATCTTCTGCTCCTCGAGATCGGACGGGATGAAGACGTAGGAGCGCATGCCGAGCGCGGACGCCTGGGCGGCGACGGCGTTGGCGAGGTTGCCGGTCGACGCGCAGGCGAGCGTGTCAAAGCCGAGCTCCCGGGCGCGGTGGGTGGCGACGGAGACGACGCGATCCTTGAAGGAGTGCGTCGGGTTGGCCGCGTCGTTCTTGACCCAGACCTCGTTGAGGCCGAGCTCCGCCGCGAGGCGGTCGGCGCGGATCAGCGGGGTGCACCCGGCCGGGAGGCCGGAGCGGGAGGCGCCGCGGGTGGAGGCGCCCGGCGAGCCGCCGGCGAGCGGCAGGAAGTCCGCGTAGCGCCAGATGTTCTGCGGCCCCGCCTGGATGCGGCGACGCTGATGGTCCGGATCGCCCGCGAGGGCGCTGTAGTCGTAGGCGACTTCGAGAGGACCGAAGCACTTCTCGCAGACATAGCGCGCCTCCAGGGCGTACTCCGTCTTGCACTCTCGACACTTCAGGGCTGTTGCCGGCATGAAAAAACCTCCGCGTGATTCGTGGCGGAGGTTCGGTGCGGCAAGGCTCTGAACTCCGGCCACATCTGTCAGGAATTGGCACCTTTCCCGCTGCTGTTCACCGATGACGGTGCGTCGCGTGCGGTTGGTTGCCGGGGTTTCGTCGGGCCAGTCCCTCCACCCCTCTGGATGTGTCCAGCTATGTACGACCGAGTGTACACGTTCGATCGGCACGGACCAACGGGGCTTGAACCTCGCGCGCACGTCGCCCGGTAAACTGTCGCACGACGCGTCCCCGACCCGTCGCCGCCATGCCCCTGACCGACGAGCCCCGAAGTCCCCGTGCCGAACCTGCCCAAGCCACGCTTGCGGAGGACCGCGCGCACCCGCGGGTCGGGAGCCTCACGGCCGCCTGAGCAGGACGACGCCCCGCGCGTCGAGATCGTCGAGCACGACGGTCTGCGCTGGATCAACATCGAGCGGCCGCGGCAGGACGAGCGCGCCTGGCTCGAGGAGCACTTCGACTTCCACCCGCTGGACTACGAGGACGTCTACTCGCGCAACCAGCGCCCGAAGGTGGACGAGTACCCCGACTACCTCTTCGTGGTGCTGCACTTCGCGGCGTTCGACAAGAACGTGGGCCGGCTCAACGCCGCCGAGCTCGACATGTTCGTCGGCCCCGACTACGTCATCACGCTCCCGAACGAGGCGCTCGCCCCCGTCGAGTACCTCTTCGAGCGGACCCGGGCCCGCGAGGACTTCCGCGAGCAGCTGTTCTCCAAGGGCGCCGGCTACCTGCTCTACAAGATCGTCGACGACTGCGTCGACGCGTCGTTCCCGATGCTGCGCAAGATCGGGAACAAGCTCGAGCGCCTCGAGGAGGACATCTTCGAGGGCCGCTCCAAGGAAGTCGTGCGGGACATCTCCAACGCCAAGCAGGAGATCATCAACTTCCGCAAGATCGTCCGGCCGCAGCGCGCCGCCCTGGGCGACCTGGAGCGCACGAAGCGCTACATCCCCGAGGGCCTGGACATCTACTTCGACGACATCAACGATGCGTCCGAGCGGATCTGGGACATGCTCGAGAACTTCAAGGAGGTCTCGGAGGGGCTCGAGTCCACCAACGAGTCCGTGCTGTCGCACCAGCTGAACGACATCCTGCGCGTCCTGACCGCGTTCAGCGTGGTCCTGCTCCCGCTGACCCTGCTGGCGAGCATCTTCGGCATGAACACCGGCGTCCCCGGTGAGGGGCACATCGCCGGCTTCTGGGCTGTTGTGGGCGTGATGGTCGTGCTGCTCGGCGGGATGCTCTTCGCATTCCGCCGGCGCGGGCTGCTGTAGCCCGCGCCGGCCGGCCGCCGTTCGTCGTCGGTCAGGGTGCCTTGGGGCGCGCGGGCACCGGGGCGGGCGCGCTGGGCCGCGACGGTGCCGCGGCGGGCGCGGGCGGGCGCGCCGGGACCGGTGCCGCAGGGCGTGCCGGGGCAGGGGTGGCGGGGGTCGCAGGGCGCGGGGCCGGAGCCGCCGGGCGGGGTGCGGGGGCAGGCGTCGCCGGCACGGGCCGCGTCGTCACGGGCGGCCGCGGGGCCGGAGCCTTCAGGACCGGCGGCCTGGTCGGGTAGGCCTGGGGCACCGGGAGCACGCGGCCCGGCCCCGGCCGGACGGCACGAAGGGCCGGCAGCAGGCGCATGGTGGAGCCGTTCGCGTAGACGACGGAGTCGAAGCCGCCGGCTGCGGGGCTGACCCGCGGGAGCTTGGCGACGGCGGCCGGACAGCGCACCCCGCCGGTGATCGCCGGCACGGTGTCCACCGCGGTGACCTGCGGCAGCCCGCCCTTCGTCCACGTGACGTAGCGCTCGCGGACCGTCCGCGCCGGCGGGACGATGAAGGCGTAGGCGTTGTTCTGCACCGTGGTCTTGATCGCGGTGCCGTCGGGGGCGGTCAGGAAGGCCTCGCGCACGCCGTCCGGGGCCAGGCCGCTGATGGCCACGAGGCGCCCGCCGGGGCCCGAGCAGCCCTCGACGGTCGGACGGGCCCGCGCACGGAGCAGGTCCGCGACGGAGCCGCCACCCCCGCTCGGCGCGTCGCCGAGCGCGACGACGACCGCGCCCTCGAGCGGCTTGTCCGTCGCCGCGATGGCGGCCCTGGCCGCACGCAGGCGCTTCGCCGCAGACCCGCCGCGCAGCCGCGACGGCAGCGGCTTGGCCGGGACGGTGAGCGCCGGAGACCCACCGGCGACGGGGGCCGCAGGCAGCGCCGGGACGGCGAGCGGGCGCAGGCGACGGACGGCAGGCGCTCCCGACCGGGCGGGAGCGGTGCGCAGGAAGCGCTGCAGCACCTTGCTGCGTGCGCGCAGGGCGCGGACGTCGTAGAGGACCGACGCCGGCGCGACCCCGCCGCAGTCCACGGCCCGGATGTCGGCCACCGGCACGAGCCACGCCTGTCCGCCACGCGGCGTCGTGCGGATCAGGCGGGCGCGCGTGGCGTCGAACTCAGCACCGGTCACGCGGAGACGCTCGAGCGCGGCCTTCGGCAGGGTGTCGCCGGCCGTGCGGGGCCGTCTGAGCACGCTGAACGCGTCCAGCAGCCGGTCGCTCGGGACGGGCTTCGCCGCGGTGGCCGGGGCGGCCGGCGCCGCGGGCCGGATGAGCTTGCCGTTGCGTGGGTTCAGCCGCACGATGGCGGCCGGCGAGGGCAGGCAGCCGGCGACGCCGAACGGGACCGGGCTCGCGTACCTGACCGGGGGCCGCCGCTCGTTCGCCCCTGAGGCGAGGCTCACCGCGGTCAGCCCTGCGGCGCAGGTGACGCCGACGACGGGCAGGGTGTGGCGGGCGCGGATCACGGGCGGGACTCCTCGGGTGGTGTGGGTGTGGCGGGAAGGCAGCGGCCGGCGCGGGTGCACCGCAGGACCACGGAGCTGTCCGGGCCGGCCACCGTGGTGGCGGTGACCTCGCGGGCCCCGGGCAGCGCGACGGCGAAGACGGACAGGCCGGACGGGACGCCGCGAGGGACCGCGCGCGGATCGATCGCGACGGCCATCGCACGCGTGGTGGCGCCCGGCGCACCGGCGACCTCGAGCGGGCGGGAGCGCACAGCGGCGGCGGTCGCGCCCGCGGGCAGGACGCCGAAGACCCAGGTGACGTCCGCGACCGGGTCGATGTAGGTCTGGATGCGGCGGTCGCGCAGCGCGGCCGGCGAGGGAGCACCCGTCGCGGATCCGGTCGGCAGGCCCCCGCGGCGCGCGGCGACGTCGCAGCGCGAGCCGGCCCCGCCGCCGGGGACATCGAGGAACAGCCCGACGGCCTGAACGGTCCCGTATCGGCACAGCGACGCCGACAGGCGCCACGGGATCCCGCGCGCGCTGCCCGCGGCCACGGCGACCGGCGTCCCGGCGGCGTCCGGCGACAGCGCCCCCGGGCCGTCGAGCGACCCTGGCGCCGCCGGCGG
This sequence comes from Paraconexibacter sp. AEG42_29, assembly GCF_040581415.1. Classification (NCBI taxonomy): domain Bacteria; kingdom Bacillati; phylum Actinomycetota; class Thermoleophilia; order Solirubrobacterales; family Paraconexibacteraceae; genus Paraconexibacter; species Paraconexibacter sp. AEG42_29. Next base: position 2,750,816 of record NZ_CP114014.1, read on the forward strand.
GTTGGTGCCGAAGAGCGTGTCGTGGGTGGCGACCGCGGTCGGCCCGACCAGCAGTGCGGCCACCGCGCCGAGCCCGATCCAGCGGCGCCGCCCGACGACCGGGTGGCGGCCGAGCGCCCCGCGGACCCGTTCCGCGCCGTCGCGGAGCCGCGCGGCGCCGCGCAGTTGCGCCGGGGCGGCCGCGTACGCTTGGTCCAGGCGCCGCCCGAGCTCCGCCAGGATCGCGTCCGGGTCCCGGTGCTCGCGCGTCTCGTCGTCGCGCCGGTCCGGGCTCATGACGTCCCCTCGGCGGGCCGGTGGCCGTCGAGGGCGGTTGCCAGCAGGCGCAGCCCGCGTGAGACCCGGGCGCGCGCGGCCTGCTCGCTGATGCCGAGCCGCTGCGCGATGACGTCGTAGCCCAGCTCGCGTTCGACCCGCAGGCGGACGGCGTCGCGCTGCTCCTGGCTGAGCTCGTCCAGCGCGCTGAGCAGCGCGACCTTGAGCGTCCCGAGCTCCGCGAGGTCCTCGACGCGGAGCAGCTCGTCGTCGGTCAGGACGACGCGCTCGACGCCGAGTCGCTGCATCGCCCGTCGCTCGGCTGCACCCTGGCGCAGGGCCTCGTGCAGCGTGTTGCGGGCGATGCCGAAGAGCCAGGCGCTGAGGGCGTCGTCGTCCCCGCCGGCGAACCGGCGCCGCGACGCGAAGGCGCGGGCGAACGTCTCGCCGACGAGGTCGGTCGCCAGCTGCGCGTCGTAGGTCCGGCGCGTGAGCCACACCAGCAGCCGGCGGCCGTCGCGCTCGTAGGCGGCGCTGAGGCGTTCGGGGGTGAGGCGGTCGGCAGCGGGCATCCACAGTGACCTTGACGCGAGCGCCGATTCTGTGACGCAGCGATGTGCGTTTGCCCTGCTTCAGGCGCGGCGGCGGAGGCGGACGACGCAGAACTGCGTGCCCTCCCCCACGGTCTTCTCGACGTCGCAGCCACCGTCGGCCGCCGCGGCCGCGAGGCCGTCGAGCGTGACAGCGCTGCCCCGCCAGGCCGGATCGTCCTGCCCGCGCGGCGCCCGCCGCACGAGCTGCTTCAGCCGCGAGGGCATCTTGTAGTCGCGACTGTGGATCGTGGGGTCGTTCGAGACGTGGATCGCCGCCCAGCCGCCCGGCTTCAGCACCCGGCCGATGTCGCGGATGTAGCCGAGCGTGACGTCCGGGTCCGGGATGTGCTGGAAGACGACGATCGAGATGACGCCGTCGACGCTCGCGTCGGCGACGGGCTTCAGGGAGAGGCCGTCGCCGTGGTGCAGCGTGACCGGGAGGCCCTCGAGGTTCGCGCGGGCGCGGTCGACCATCTCGGCGGAGACGTCGATGCCGATGGTCTGCGCGACCTGCGGCGTGAGCGCCTTCAGCAGCCGTCCGACGCCGCAGCCGACGTCGAGGACCGTGTCGCCAGGCTTCGGTGCGACGTCCAGGAGCTCGAACATCTGGGCGAGGTCACGCGCGCCCTGCTCCCAGAACATCCCGTCGTCGCCGGCCCCGTACTGGATCCGGTTGTCGACGAAGTAGTTGGCGTCCTCGCGGGCACGCGCGTCCCAGAAGCGGGCCATGTGATCGGCGTCGGCCATCCGGCGGGACCGTAGCGGCTGTACGGTTCGGACGTGCCCGCGGTCAGCGTCATCGTTCCCGCGCGCGATGCCGCCGGGACGATCGGCGCGCTCTTGGAGGCGCTCGCCGGGCAGCTGCCCGTCCCGGGTGACGTCGAGGTGATCGTCGCGGACGACGGCTCGGTCGACGGCACCGGCGACCTCGCCCGCGCGCACGCGGTGGTCGCGCAGGTGGTCCGCACCGGCGGGGTCGGTCCCGGTGCCGCCCGCAACGCGGCGATTGCCGTGGCGTCCGGGGACGTGCTGGCGTTCACCGACGCCGATTGCGTCCCGGCGCCGGACTGGCTGCAGCGCGCGCTCGCGGCGCTCGGCGACGGAGCCGACCTGGTCCAGGGAACCGTCGTCCCGGCCGGCCCGGCGGGTCCGTTTGACCGGACCGTACGCGTCGGGCAGCTGACCGGCCTCTACGAGACGGCGAACCTCGTGGTGCGGGCACCGTGGGTCGCGCGGGTGGGTGGCTTCCAGCCGTGGCTCAGCCCGCGGCGGTCGAAGGAGCTCGGCGAGGACGTCTGGCTCGGCTGGCGGATCGCGCGGGCCGGCGGACGGGTCGCGTTCGCCGCCGACGCGCGCGTCGCGCATGCGGTCTTCCCGGGGACGGCGGGGAGCTTCGTCGCCGAGCACGCCCGGCTGCGGTACTTCCCGGTGATGGCGGCCCGGATCCCCGAGCTGCGCGGGACGTTGTGCTTCCGGCGGGCCTTCCTGAGCCGGCGCACGGCGGCCTTCGACCTCGGGCTGCTGGGCCTGGTGTCGGCGGTGCTCCTGCGACGCCCGGTGCTGGTCCTGGCCGCCGGCCCGTACGCGCGGATCGTCTGGCGTGGCGCACGGCCGTGGGGCCTGCGGCGGCTGCCGGTGGTGGCGGCCGCGCGGGTGGGCGCGGACGTGGTCGGCGCGGCGGCGCTGGTCGCGGGCAGCGTGCGTGCGCGTCGCCCGTTGCTCTGAAGGGCCGTCGCGGGCCCGCCGGTGGTAACGGTCCGGTCGATCAGGTGTACTCCCGGCCATGCCGCCGATCGACACCCTCGAACGCCTGGGCGAGAGTTTCGCACTCGACGCACCGACTGACCGCAAGCGCATGCTGGTGATCGTCAACCCGTACGCGACCACCGTGTCCGACCGGCTGAAGAACCTCGTGGTCTACGCGCTGCAGGGCCGGTACGAGGTGGACGCGATCGACACGAAGGGCAAGAACGACGCGACGGCCATCGCCCGCGAGGCCGCGCTCGAGGGCTACGACGTCGTGGTCGCGTTCGGCGGGGACGGCACGGTGAACGAGGCGGCCAACGGCCTGCTCGGGTCCGACACCCCGCTGTCCTGCCTGCCGGGCGGCGCCACCAACGTGTACGCCCGCCTGCTCGGGATCCCGAACGACATCGTCGACGCGACCGAGCACCTGCTGCGCGTCGCCGACGACTTCACGCCGCGCAAGGTCGACCTCGTGCAGGTCAACGACCGCGTGTTCACGTTCTGCGCGGGGCTCGGGCTCGACGCCGCGGTCACCGAGCGCGTCGACAGCCACCCGCGCCTGAAGCATCGCTTCGGCGCCTACTACTTCATGTACGCCGGCCTGGCGATCTTCACGACGCGGTACGTCGCGAAGCCCCCGCGCATGAACGTCACGCTGCCGGACGGCACGGCGCTCGAAGGCGTCACCGCGCTCGTCCAGAACGCCGATCCGTACTCCTACTTCAAGAAGATCCCGCTGCACCTGGCCGAGGGCGCGTCGCTGAGCAGCGGCGACGTGTCCGGCGTGGTGCTCAAGCGCTCGACGCCGACGATCATGCCCGGGGTCATCTACCGGATGCTCGCCCCGAACGCGCACCTCTCGAGGCACCGCGCCGTGGAGGAATTCGCCGGCGTGGACGGCCTGGTCGTCACGAGCACCGACGGCCGGCCGATCCCGCTGCAGGTGGACGGCGACCACATCGGCGACGTCACCGAGGCGCGCTTCACGGTGCTGCCGCAGGCGCTGACCGTCGTCGGCTGACGACCGGGCCTGGCTGCGGACCGCGGGCGCGTGAGCGTCGGTTTCCCCGCGGGTGAGGACGGGAGAACCGACGTTCGCATTGCACGGGACCGTCGAAGGAGCGTCTGCGGCGGTTGGCGTCAGGCGCCGGTTGGGCGGGTAGCCCGTTGACGTGGTGCCTTCCGACCACCGACCGGAGGCCGGCGCGGGCAGCGCCGGCGCGGGGCGTCGACGCGTTGGCGATGCTCCGCAGCCTGCGATCCCGGAGGGTGTCGTCGTCGACTGCCGTGCCGAGACCTTCTTCGGCGGATGTCCGCGAGCAGGCTCCTCACCCGGCCGACGGCGGGCCGGGGGTCGTCCTGCTCGGTGGCACGTGGTTCGGCGACGTCCGGATCCAGGCCAAGCGACTCCGCGAACGCATCGCCGAGGTGCTCCGTGCCTGAGTCGCAGGGGTCTTCGGCGATTCCGCGGAATCCGATTCCGCGGAATCGTCCCCGCCGCCCAGCCCCAGCAGAGGGTCAGCCCGCGCCCGGGGTGACGCGGTAGGCGTCGAAGACCCCGTCGATGTTGCGCAGGCGGTTGACCGTCGCCTTGAGGGCACGGGTGTCCGCGACCTCCACGACGAAGCGGTTCTGCACCATCGGCGACTGCACCAGGCAGCGCGCCTCGACGATGTTGATCCCGGCCTCCGAGAAGGTCCGGCTCAGGTCCTCGAGCAGGCGGTGGCGGTCCCAGCCGTCGACCTGGAGCTCGACCTTGAAGGACGTGACGTGCTCGCCCTCCCAGTGCACGCGGCAGAACCGCTCGGGGTCCTTGCGCAGTGCGGCGGCGTTGGGGCAGTCGTCGCGGTGGATCGTGATTCCGCGGCCGAGCGAGACGTAGCCGACGATCGGGTCACCCGGGACGGGCCGGCAGCACTTCGCCATCCGCAGCAGCACGTCGTCGACGCCCTCGACGACGATGCCGTACTGGTTCGAGGAGCCGGTCGGCTGCCGGCGCTCGCGCTTGGTGGAGATGAGCGACTCGACGGTCGTCGCCTGCTCCTCGGCGGCCTCGCCCTGCTTCAGGCGCTGAAGGACCTTGTTGACGACGACCTTCGGCGAGACCTTCGCGCCGCCGAGCGCGATGTAGAAGTCGTCGGCCTTCTTGAAGCCCATCTCGCGGATGACGTCCGCGAGCAGCGGCGAGCCGGCGATCTTCTGCGGGGGCAGCCCGGCCTTGCCGAGGTGCTCCTGCAGGAGCGCGCGGCCGGTGTGCTCGGTGTCGTCGCGCGACTCGGCCTTGAACCAGGCCTTGATCTTGTTGCGGGCGCGGGTCGTCTTGACGACCGCGATCCAGTCGCGTGACGGCCCGCGCTCGCGGTTGGCCGTCAGGACCTCGACGATGTCGCCGCTCTTCAGCTCGTAGTGGAGCGGGACGATCTTGCCGTTGACGCGGGCGCCGACGCAGCGGTGCCCGATCTCGGTGTGGACCTCGTACGCGAAGTCGAGCGGGGTCGCGCCGGCCGCCAGCGACTTGACCTCGCCCTTGGGCGTGAAGACGAAGACCTCCTCGTCGAAGAGGTCGACCTTCAGGCTCTCCATGAAGTCCGAGGGATCGGTGAGCTCGCGCTGCCAGTCGGCCATGGAGCGCAGCCACTGCAGCTTGGCCTGGCCCTCGGGCGCCCCGCCCGCGCGCTCGTCGCCGCCCTCCTTCGGGCCGGCCGACGTCTTGTTCGGGTCCTGCTTGTAGATCCAGTGCGCAGCCACGCCGTACTCGGCCTGGTCGTGCATCTCGCGGGTGCGGATCTGGATCTCCAGCGGCTGGCCCTCGGGCCCGATGACCGTCGTGTGCAGCGACTGGTACATATTGAACTTGGGCATCGCCACGAAGTCCTTGAAGCGGCCGGGCAGCGGCTTCCACAGTGAGTGGATCACGCCGACGGCGCCGTAGCAGTCCTTCACCGACTCGACGATCACGCGCATCGCCGTGAGGTCGTAGATCTCGTTGAACTCGCGACCCTTCTTGGTCATCTTCGAGTAGATCGAGTAGAAGTGCTTGGCCCGGCCCAGGATGTCCGCGTTGATGCCGAGGGCCTCCAGCTCCCGCGCCAGGAACGCGCCCGAGCGGTCGACGTAGACCTCGCGCTCCTCGCGCTGCTGGTTCACCAGGCCCTTGATCTCCTGGTACTTGCGGGGATGCAGCGCCGCGAACGCGAGGTCCTCGAGCTCCCACTTGATGGCGTGGATGCCGAGCCGGTGCGCCAGCGGTGCGTAGATCTCCAGGGTCTCCTTCGCCTTGTCGATCTGCTTCTGCTTCGGCATCGCGCCGATCGTCCGCATGTTGTGCAGGCGGTCGGCGAGCTTGATGAGGATGACCCGGACGTCGGAGGCCATCGCGACCATCATCTTGCGGTAGTTCTCCGCCTGGGCCTCGTCCCGCGACTGGAAGGTGATGCCGGTGAGCTTGGTGACGCCGTCGACCAGCGCGGCGACTTCCTCGCCGAACCGCTCCCGGACCTCGTCGAGCGAGGCGGTGGTGTCCTCGACGGTGTCGTGCAGCAGCGCGGCGACCAGCGTCTCGGTGTCGAGCCGCATGCCGGCGCAGATCTTGGCCACGCCGACGGGGTGCGTGATGAAGTCCTCGCCGGACTTGCGGCGCTGGTCGGCGTGGTGCTCGCAGGCGAACAGGAACGCGTCGCGGACCCGGTCGCGGTCGACCGTGAGCGCCGCGTCGTGCGCGTGCTCGGTGACGATCGCGAACAGGTCGGCGAGGAGCCGCTGCTCGATCGGGGTGAGGTCCTTGACCTCGCCGTCGGCGACCACCAACTCGGCGGCGGCGGTCGCCGTCGCTGTGGCGGATGCGGTGGCGACCGCGTCGACCGGGGCACGGTCGGCCGCGGAGCTGGCGGCGGTCAGGCCGCCTTCGGCCTCGCGCTGGTCAGCCATCGATCCCCCTGCCCGAGTCGCTGGACGCAGACACGGTGCGTCGCGGACAGCTCGAGGTCGACCCGGCCAGCGATCGGAAGCAGCTTCGCCTGGAGGCTGTCGACGTCCACGTCGGCGAGCCCGGCCTCCGCGAGGACGCGGAGCAGTCGCCCGGCCAGGACCGGGTCACGGGGGGACGCATCGTCCCCGCGCAGCGCGTCGTGGCAGCTCGTCCCGTCGCGCAGGGCGCGGTAGACGGCCGCGAGCGGCTCGCGGAGCTGGTGGAGGACGGTGTGGACATGCAAGGAGAAGCCTAGCTCGTCAGGACCCCACGCCAGATGGGCCATCAGGTCCGGACATCCGGTCGTCACGGCCGCCAACAGGGCCGGGTCGGCCGGTGGGTCGAGGACCACGAGGTGGGCATGGCCGGCGGCGAGCGCGGGATCGGCTTCCAGCTGCGCCCAGCCGGCGACGCCGACCCCGTCGACCAGGCGCGCCAGTGCAGGCGCGCGGACGCTCGTGGCGGCCACGGCCACCAGGACCGGACCGGTCCCCGACGCCACGAGTGCCGCGATCGTGCCGGCGGCCCCGTGACCGCGGCGATCGCGGACCGGCGTGCCGCCGGCGACGGCGGCACCCGGCCACGGGTCGCGGCCGACCGCGGTCGGTGGCGGCAGCGCAGGGACCGCGTGAGCTGCGTGTGCGCGCACCGCGTCGCTCCAGTCCTCGGGCTCGCCGACGACCGTCACCGCCCCCGCCTCGCCCGTGGACATGACCTTGCGCAGCACGAGCCGCGGCTCGATCGTCCCCTGCCATTCGTTGCGCTCCAGGCGGAACGTGGCCCGCACCCCGTCCTCGCAGCCGTCGGGGAGGGCGGGCATGCCGAAGGCGACGGCGCGCGCCTGGATGCCCCCGGCCCTGACGGTGAAGCGGACGTGCTTGCCCTCTCCCATCGGGCGCGGGTCGACCAGCCGCGCCCCCGGGACGAGCAGGTTCGGCGTCGGGTTCCCCATCCCGAACGGCGCAAGGCGCAGCAGCTCGTCGGCGAGTTCGAGGCCGAGCTCGTCGCCGCTGACGACCGCGTCGACGCGCTCGCGCGGCACGAGGTCCTCCGGCCGCAGCGTCGCCTCGGCGTGCGCGACGAACGCCGCGCGGAACGCGTCGACCTGGTCACGGGCGATCGTGCAGCCGGCGGCAGCGCGATGCCCGCCGTGCCGCAGCAGGTGCGCCGCCGACGCGTTCAGGCCGCCGAGCAGGTCGAACCCCGGGATCGAGCGCCCGGAGCCCGCGCCCTCCTCGCCGTCGAGCGCGATGATCACGACGGGCCGGTGGTGGCGCTCGGCGATCCGGCTCGCGACGATGCCGATGACGCCCGGGTGCCACTCCTCGCCGGCCAGCACGAAGGCGGCCGGGACGCCGTCCGCGCACGCCTGCGCGACCTGCGCCTCCGCGGAGAAGACGATCCGCGTCTCGGTGTGGCGGCGCTCGGCGTTGAGGTGGTCGAGCTCGTCGGCGACGGTGGTCGCGCGGTCCTCGTCCTCGGTGAGCAGCAGCTCGAGCGCTGCGTCGGCCCGCAGCATCCGCCCGGCGGCGTTCAGCCGCGGGGCCAGCCGGAAGCCGATGGCGGTCGCGTCGATCGCCCCGGGATCGGCCTTGGAGACCCGCATGAGCGCACGCAGCCCCGGGCGGGCGGTCCGGCGCAGCGCCCCGATGCCGGCGCGGACCAGGCGGCGGTTCTCCCCCACGAGCGGGACCAGGTCGGCGACGGTGGCGAGCGCGACCAGGTCCAGCTCGGCATCGGCCTCGAGGGGGTCGCGTCCTGCCGCCGCCAGCAGTGCTCCGGCCAGCTTGTAGGCGACACCGGCAGCGCACAGCTCCGGGCAGGGGTAGCCGCAGATGGTCGGGTGGACGATCGGCGCGTCCGGGAGGCGGCCGTCGGCCCGCGGGCTGTGGTGATCGGTCACCACCACCTCCATGCCGGCGGCGACCGCCAGAGCGACCTCCTCGACCGCCGTGATGCCGCAGTCGACCGTGACGAGCAGCCGCGTCCCGCGCGCCGACAGCCGCTCCACGGTGGCCGGCTGCAGGCCGTACCCGTCCTCGGCCCGCCCAGGCAGGTACCAGTCGACGTCGGCGCCCAGCCTCCGCAGCGTCGTGACCAGGATCGCGGTCGAGCAGACGCCGTCGACGTCGTAGTCCCCGTGGAGCGTGATGCGGGTCCCGGCAGAGACGTGCCGCAGGATCGTGGCGACCGCGACGCCGATGCCGTCGAAGTCGGCGACATCGTGGGCGTCCGCCGCAGCGAGCCATGCCCGGGCGGCTGCGGGGTCGCCGAGCCCGCGGCGAGCGAGGATCTGCGCGACCGGGAAGCTGACGCCGAGCGCCTCCTGCAGGCCGCAGGCGGCGTGTACGTCGAAGGGTGAGATGTCCAGCCGCACGTCCATGGCTGCACCGTAAGCGGCGCCCCCGACGGAACCGGGTCCCCGGGCGCCCGGGTCCCGCACCTTCCGTGAATCCGTCGCAGGATCGGCGCGATCCTGCGACGTCCGGCGGGCCGTCGTGCCCCGTAGGGCACGACGCTCAGGGCCCGATCAGCCGGGAACCCCGGCGACCGGCTTCTCCGCCGCGGCCTGGTTCTCCTGGCGCACGCCGAGGTAGTAGACGATCGCGATGCCGATGATCGAGCCCGGGATGCCCTCGAGCGCGGTCAGGATCTCGGTGTCGTTGCGGCCCGGGATCGTGAAGCCGTTGATGGCGAACGCGAACAGGAACGAGCCGATCAGCGCCCCGAGGAACGCCCCCACGATCCCGGCCCAGAAGCGGTCCGGCAGGAAGATCGTGAAGTGCCAGAGGGCGAGGCCCATCATGACCCAGGAAAAAGCACCCATTACCGCGGCCTCCCATGGTTCTTGTTACGTGGCTTGGGCGCCTTGGTGCGCTTCGGCTTGTCCTTCATGACGAGGTCCTCCGGCGTGGCGTCCGCGGTCGAGTCCCGCTCCTGGGCCGTGGTGGCCCGCGGCGCGTCGACGTGCAGGTCGTCGACCAGCTTCTTGAACTCGCTCGGGGAGACGCCCGCGTTCGGGTCGTCCGGCGTCGTGATCCGCTTGGCGGACCGCTTCTTCTCGGCCACCTCGACGACCTGGCCGGCGGACCCCGTGGCGTACGCCGGGACGATCCCGCCGTTCTCGGCCCGGATGCGCTCGGCGCGGCGCCGGTACACGGGCTCGCGCTCCTTCCAGTGCTGGAAGACCGGGGCGGCGATGAACAGCGACGAGTACGCGCCGGACAGCGTGCCGATCAGCAGCGCGAACGCGAAGTCCTTCAGCGTGTCGCCGCCGAACATGAACAGGGCGAAGATCGGCAGGCCGGTCGAGAACGACGTGGCCAGCGACCGGGTGAAGACCTCACCCATGGACCGGTTGACGATCTGCGAGAACGCCGCGCGCGGCATCCGCGGGATGTTCTCCCGGATCCGGTCGAAGACGATGATCGTGTCGTACAGCGAATAGCCCAGGATGGTGAGCAGGGCGGCCACGGTCGAGGTCGTCACCTCCCGACCGGTCAGCGAGTACACGCCCGCGACGATCAGGATGTCGTGCATCAGCGCTATGAGCACCGGCACGGCGTACTTCCACTCGAACCGCAGGGTGATGTAGGCGCTGATCACGAGCAGCGAGACGATCACCGCGATGATGGCGCCGCGGGCGACCGTGTTGCCGAACGTCGGCCCGATCGACGTCGTGTCCGGCTGGCCGCGCACCTGGAAGGCGGCGTCGAGCTGGTCCACCACCCGGCTCGTCTCCAGCGGCTTCAGCTGCTTCGTCGAGACCTGGAAGGCGTTCGCACCCAGGTCCTCGTCGGTGACACGCTGGATCTCCGCGCTCTTGTCGACCCCGGCCTTGTCGAGGACCTCGCGGATCTCGCCCTCGTCGGTCGGCTGCACGAACGCGGCCTTGATGCGCGTGCCCGAGTCGAAGTCGATGCCGAAGGTCATGCCCTTGCCGCCGATGGCGAGCGCGCCGATCAGCAGGATCACGCCGGAGACGGCGAAGAAGTACTTCGAGGCGCCGGTGAAGTCGAAGCCCCTCCACGGCAGCCCCTCCTTCTTCTCCGCGGACGCGCCCAGGGTCGCCGGGGCGGCCAGGATCCGTGTCTTCGACAGGACCGCGAGGATCGCCTGCGTGAGCAGGACGGCGGTGAAGAGCGACACGAGCGTGCCGATGCCGAGGATCAGGGCGAAGCCCTTGACGCCCGCGGTCGCGAGCACGAAGAGGATGAACGCCGTCATGAACGTCACGACGTTGGCGTCGATGATCGCCGAGATCCCCTTCTTGTAGCCCGCGGCTACGCCCGCGGGTATCGATCTGCCCGCGCGTATCTCTTCCTTGACGCGTTCGAAGATGACGATGTTCGCGTCGGCGGCGACGCCGATCGTCAGGATCAGGCCGGCGATGCCCGGCAGGGTCAGCGTGACCGGGATGAGCTTGATCAGCGCGAAGAAGTAGATCGAGTAGACGACCAGGGCGGTGACGGCGATCGCGCCGAGGACGCGGTAGAAGATCAGCAGGAACAGCGCGACGATCAGGAAGCCCGCGGCACCGGCCGCGATGCCCTCGTTGAGCGCCTGCTTGCCGAGCGTCGCCGACACCTGCGCCTGCGAGATGAGCTCCAGCGAGACGGGCAGCGCGCCGTACTTCAGCTCGTTCGCCAGTCGCTGGGCGGTCTTGATCGTGAAGCCGCCGGAGATCTCCGACCCGTTGGCGCCGTCGATGCCGTCGCCGTTGCGCGAGTAGTCGATGTACGGCGCGGAGACGAGCTCGTTGTCGAGCACGATGGCGAAGTGCTGGTACTTCTGCTGCGGATCCGTCAGCGGGGCGCCGTCGGAGTTGGCGATCAGGCTCGAGCCGCGCTGGGCGATCTCACGCGTGGTCTTCTGCCACTTCTTGCGGCCCGCATCGGTGAAGTTGAACGTGACGTTCGGCGCCTGCGTCTGCTGGTCGAAGTTCTGCTCGGGGTCTTTGATGTCCGTGCCGCGCAGCGCGAAGGAGTCGTTCAGGACGTAGAAGCAGTCGGGCGCCTGGAACTTGTTGCCGTCGTCGTCCTTGTTCTTCGCCTCCTGGTCGGTCAGCTCACGCCGGACGAGGATGGTGCCCTCGTTGATGTACACCGGGCGGAACTTCGTCTTGACCTTCTTCTGGGCGGCGATCGTCTCCTCGTTCGTCCGCATCGCCCTGACCGTCGAGTCCGGGCCGTCGACGACCTTCCGGGCCGCGTCGTCCACGAGGTACCAGCGGCCGCCGGTCGACGACGTCTGCGCGTTCTGCGCCGGGCGCCGCTTGGCCCGCGCGAGGGCGTCGAACTGCTTCAGGCAGCCGGTCTGGCCGGCGGCGGGGCCGCCGGTGACGCCGAAGTTCGCCGGCTCGGGCTTGCCGCTCTTGCCGACGACGTTCGCTTCCCAGTCGTAGAAGAACAGCTGGGCCGTGGTCCCGACCTGGTCCTCGGCGTCGTCGGCGTTCTTCACGTCCGGCAGCGACACCGTGATCTGGTCGCGGCCCGACCGCTGGATCTCCGGCTCGGAGACGCCGAGGGCGTCGACGCGCTTGCGCATGATGTCGATCGCGCGATCGATGGACTCGGGCGTCAGCTTGGCGAACTTCGTCGCCTTCGCCTCGTACGTGAGCTCCACGCCGCCCTTCAGATCGAGTCCGAGGCGGGTCTTCTTCGTGGCGATCATCGTCACCGACCCGATGAGCAGCACGAAGACGAGTCCGAGGATGAAGAGATTGCGGCGGCGGTCGGTCATGAAAAAGCCTGTGTTAAGTGGTTCTCGCCGCTACGACTTCGGGGTCAGGACGAGCAGGAGCCCGCCGTCGTCGTCGTAGGCGGGGAAGATGTCGGCGACGGCACGCGCGGGCAGGTCGCCCTCCGCGTTGACCTGCACCGGTTTGTCGAGTTGCCGGACGCCCCATTCCAGGGCGGTCGCGACGGGGTCGGGCGCGGCGTCGAACCGCAGACCCAGGACGGACGCCACGGGGCGTCCGATGACGCCCTGGTCGTCCAGGCCCGTCAGCTCGTACGACCCACGGCCGCAGGCGATGACGTTCCCCTCCTGGTTGCAGGCGAAGAACGCCGCATTCGGAGCCGGGTAGTAGTCGTCCAGGAGTTCGAAGAGGAAGCCGAAGCCGCATTTGTCGCAGCCCTTGGGCTGCCCGCGGAAGCCGGCCTTCGCGTCGTTCGCGGCCGTGCGGTTACCGCAGTTGGGACAGATGAAGAAGTGGGCCATCGGGAAGACGACGCAGGGGCAGGGTCGTTGGACCGCCCCCCGTCGTAGCTGCACAGGGTACGCGCTGCGCGGACGGCGGGCGTCGCCGCGTGGACCAAAGCGCCCGAGCCCGGCCTTCGCGGCCCGTGTCTGGTAGACCCTCCCGTGCATGGTGGAGCTCCCATCGGACCTGCCGGTCCCCCTCGCCGACGTCGAGACAGCGCAGCGCATCGCCGAGGCGGCACGCACCGGCCGTCCCGTCGACCGCAGTCCCACCCTGGAGCAGCTGCTCGCCGCGTTCGGCGCAGACCCAGGGACGGGCCCGGGCACCCGCGTCCGGGTCGAGCGGGCGCTCGCGCTCGCCGGGGTCGCCGTCAGCCCGCCGCTGGCCGACGCGGTCGAGGGATCACGCGTCTTCCTGACCCCGGGCCGCGGACCCCGCAAACGGCGTCGCGCACGGGCGCTGATCCTCGGTCTGCTCGTGCTCGCCGTGGTGATCGGGGGCGTGACGGCGGCCGCGCTGACCTTTGCGGACGACGACGGCGACGACCGCGCGTCGTCCCTGCCGGCCGGGACGACGAGCACCTCGTCGGCCACCAGCGTCCCGACGACGACCTCGCCGGCTGCCTCGACGTCGACGTCGGCTGCGACGTCCGGGACGACCGGGACGACGGACACCACCGCCGCCGCGGCAGTCGCAGAAGCCGAGAAGGAGCGCGCGGCCGAGGAGAAGCGCGACGCGGCCGCTGAGCGCAAGGCCGCCCGGCAGCGCCGCGAGAAGGCCGCTGCGGACCGCCGCCGCGCCGAGGCCCGCCGGCGCGTCGTGGTCAGCGTCACCCCCCGCGAGCCGACGTACCTCTGCGCCGAGGACGGTCGCGGCCGGGTGCTGTACGAGGGCACCCTCAGCCGCAAGCGGATCTTCCGCGCGCCGACCGTCCGCCTGAACGTGGGCGCCTCATCGGCGCTCGTGAAGGTCCGCGGCAATGTCTTTGCGCTGCGCGGCAGCCCGGCCGGCGTCGTGGCGCGGGCGGGAGACAGACGCCCGCAGGCGCTGGCCAGCGGGCAGCGCCCGAGCTGCTGACCACGACGCAGCCCGAGTCAGAACAGCGACGGGTCCGTCGCCGGCGGCTCCAGGCCGAGATGCGCGTAGGCGCGGTACGTCGCCACCCGCCCACGCGGCGTGCGCTTGATGAAGCCGCACTGCAGCAGGTAGGGCTCGTAGACGTCCTCGAGCGTGTCCGTCTCCTCCTGGACCGAGACCGCCAGCGTCGACAGCCCGACCGGCCCGCCCTCGAACTTGTCGCAGATCGCGTGCAGGATCTCGCGGTCCAGCCGGTCGAGGCCCATCCGGTCGACCTCCATCAGCTCGAGCGCGGCGTCGGCGACCGGCGCGGTGATGACGCCGCCCGCCTTGACCTCCGCGTAGTCGCGGACCCGCTTCAGCAGGCGGTTTGCGACGCGGGGCGTTCCCCGGGAGCGCGCGGCGATGGCCTCGGCGCCGTCGGGGGCGAGGTCGACGCCCAGGATCGCGGCGCTGCGGACGACGATCAGGCCCAGGTCGACGGTGTTGTAGGGCTCCAGGCGGTGCTGGATGCCGAAACGGTCGCGCAGCGGCGTGGTCAGGCGGCCGGCGCGGGTGGTGGCGCCGACGAGCGTGAACGGCGGCAGGTCGAGCGTCATGACCCGTGCCCCCGCGCCCTGCCCGACGGTGATCGGCAGCTTGCCGTCCTCCATCGCCGGATAGAACGTCTCCTCCAGGGCCCGCGGCAGCCGGTGGATCTCGTCCACGAAGAAGACCGACCGCGGCTCCAGGGCCGTCAGAAACGCGGCGACGTCGCCCTTGCGCTCGAGTGCCGGCGCCGCGGTGGCGACGCACGGGACGCCGAGCTCCTCGGCGAGGATCTGCGCGAGCGAGGTCTTGCCCAGCCCGGGCGGGCCGGCGAACAGCACGTGGTCCATCGCCTCGCCGCGGGCACGCGCGGCCTCGATCGAGACCGCCAGCTGATCGCGCAGGCCCTGCTGGCCGACGAAATCGGCCAGGCGGCGGGGGCGCAGCGAGGTCTCGGCGACGAGGTCCTCCTCGAGCACGCCCGGCGTCTGGATGCGCGGGAAGTCACTCATTTGCGCGACGCCGCGGCCTTGAGGGCGTGGCCGATGAGCTCCTCGGCGGACAGGCCGGGGGCGGCGCCGGACAGCAGGCGGTCGGCCTCGATCAGGTCGTAGCCGAGCTCGAGCAGGCCGTCGCGGGCCAGCAGGCGCGGGTCGTCCCCGCGCGACGCCGAGACGTCCCCGATCGCCGGCACCATCTCAGTCGGGACGCCGACCTTCTCGCGCAGCTCGACGATGATCCGCTCGGCGGTGCGCTTGCCGATGCCGGGGACGGCCTGGAAGCGCGCTGCGTCGCCGGCCGCGAGCGCGGTCACCAGCTCCCGCGGCGACCCGCCGGAGAGCACCGCCAGCGCCATCTTCGGCCCGACCGACTGCACGCCGAGCAGCATCGTGAACAGGTCCTGCTCCTCCTCGGTCGCGAAGCCGTAGAGCGCCATGCTGTCCTCACGGACGATCAGCTCGGTGTGGAGGCTGACCGAGCCCCCGACCGCGGGCACCTGGTCGAGCGTCGAGGCGGACACGGCGATGCGGTAGCCGACCCCGGACGCGGTCTCCACGACGATGTACCCGTCCCGGCGCGCCGCGACCTCCCCCGCGATGCGCGCGATCACGCCTGGGCCCCCGCGAGCGCGGCCGCCTCGAGCAGCGGCGCGTGGTTGCCGTGGCAGATCGCGACGGCGAGTGCGTCGGCGGCATGGTCGGGACGCGGGAGCTCGGTGAGCCCGAGAAGCGACTGCACCATGCGCCCCACCTGGTCCTTGCCGGCGCGGCCGGACCCGCAGACCGCGGCCTTCACCTGCTGCGGCGTGTAGCCGTGGCAGCCCAGCCCGCGCTGCCCGGCCGCGAGCAGGACGACCCCGCGCGCCTGCCCGACCGCCATCGCGCTGCCCACGTTGGCGCCGAAGTACAGCTCCTCGAGGGCGACGGCGTCCGGCTGGTGGGTGCTGAGGAGCTCGGCGATCCCGTCGAAGATCTGCTTCAGCCGCAGCTCCGGGCTGGTCTGCGCGGATGTCGTGATGACGCCCCCGTCGAGCGCCACGAGGCGGCCGGCACGCCGCGCGACCACGCCGAAGCCCGTGTTGGCGAGCCCGGGGTCGATGCCGAGGACGATCATGTGTTCGTATTCTCCAGGGCGGGCCGGATGCCTTCCGCCTGCCGCCTGGTCAGGGACGCTTGGACCGGCGCAGGATGGTGATCAGGATCGCGGACATCAGCAGCTCGAGCGTGAGCGCGGGCTGGAGCGCGTCGACCCCGCTGCCCGCGACGATCGCCGCGGGCGCCCCTGCGCCGATCACGGCGACCAGCGGCCACATGAGCAGCCAGCCGACGATCACGAAGCCGCCGCTGCCGCCCATGTCGCTGCCGGTGGCCATCGACAGGACGCTGACCGGCAGCCGTCCGCCGCGCCGCGCCGAGAGCGCTGCGGCCAGCGTCGCCGGGACGACGCCGAGGACGGCCACCACGGCCAGCGCGCCGGCGTCCGGAAGGGCGGAACCCGTCCCCACGCAGATCGCGACCGCGAGACCCGCCGCGACGAGCAGCAGCACCAGCGGCAGCACGACGTGGCCGACCAGGATGCGGCCCCACGGGAACGGCATCAGCAGGCGCGCGCGGCCGGGCATGTCGATCTCCTCCCGCAGCGGCTCCAGGACGCGCGTGGCGGCGACGTAGAGCAGCAGCCCGCCGATCAGGCCGGCGGTGGCGCGGTCGGACGCGGTCAGGAGCAGCGCGACGGCCCCGCCGGCGACGACCAGCGCCTCGGCCGCGCGGGCGGGCGTCCGGCGCAGTGCCGTGGCCCCGCGCCAGGCGATCAGCAGCTCGAGGCGGCCGCGGCCGGCGAAGTGCAGGCGCCCGGTCGCGCGCGGCGGCTTGCGGGCGGCGACGTCGCGCAGCGCCCGCCGCGTGGAGCGTGCGTCGAACCCGGCGAGGGACGCGGCCGCCCCCGCGCGGGCCTCGGCACGGCGCAGGTGTCGTTCGGTCGGGGCGTTGCCACAGCGCCGCAGCACGGCGGCGGCCGCGGCGGCGGCGGTCACCACCACGAGCGCGAGCCCGATGGGCCACTGCGCGCTGTGGACCGGCGTCACCGCCCAGCCCCAGGGCCCGGACCACAGCTCCACGTCCCGGACGGCGTCGTTCGTGCGCCCGAGCGCCCCTGCTCCCGCGCCGACGACGAGGACGACCCACGTCAGCGGACCGAGGACGCGCTCGACGCGCGCGGACGCCTGCACGCACCACGCTGCGGCGACCGCGATCACGCCGACGGCCCCCAGCGCGGCGATCAGCCCCGCCCCGCGGGCCGCGCTGATGCCGTCGTCGTGGCCGGCGATCCCGACGACCGCGACGGCGCCGAGCGCCAGCCCCACCAGCGCGCCGACCGCGAGCGCGAGCCCCAGGCGGCGGGCCGCCAGCCCGCGGCGGCTCAGCGGCGCGCCGAGCAGGTGGGCGACGTCCGCCACCGCGAAGACCACGGGGCCCTGATAGGCACCCCAGCGGGCGGTCACGACGACCCCGAGCAGGACGACCGCCGGGCCCCACGTGGCGGTCCCGTCGGTCGACATCACCTCGGCGAGCGCCGAGTGGACCGCGTCGAAGAGGCCCGTCCCGAAGATCGCGCAGGTCAGGACGAAGACGTAGACCGTCTCCGCGCGCTGGCCGAGCGTCGCGCCGGCCACCGTGCGGTCGATGTACCCGCGGACCGCCTTCAGGCGCTCGCGGCTGCCGGGCGCCCCGCCGCTGGCGCTCGAGACCAGCGGCTCGAGGTCGTGTGCGTCCGCGGCCTCTGCCGGCGGCGTGGTCACGGCGTCGCTCACTGCCAGCCGCGGGCGCGGGCCCGCTCGCGGACCTTCGCCCACGGTCCGGTGTCGAGGACGACCCCGTCCTGCAGGACGACCGCACGGTCGGCGAGCCCGTCGGCGAACGCGAGCTGGTGGGTCGTGAAGAGGACCGCCGTCCCGCCGGCCTTGGCCTCCTTGAGCAGCGTGCCCAGCAGCTCCTGCGAGGGCGGGTCCAGGCCGACGACCGGCTCGTCGAGGACCAGCAGCTGCGCGGGCCGGATCAGCGCACAGGCCAGCTGCGTCTTCTGCCGCATCCCGCGCGAGAGCTCGCGCGGGAGGAAGTCGCGCCGCTCCCCCAGCCCGAGGCGTTCCAGCAGCTCCGGGATGCGGGTGGTCAGCTCGTCGTCGGCGACGCCGTGCGCCAGCCCGACGAGCTCGAGGTGCTCGGCGACCGTCAGGTCGTCGTAGAGCATCGGGTTGTCCGGGACCAGCGCGAGCGCCGCGCGCGCCTGCTCGGCCTCCGGCTCGGCGTGCGGGTCGGCGCCGGCGATGCGCACGGTCCCCGACGTCGGCGCCAGCAGGCCGGCGATCACCCGGACGGCCGTCGACTTCCCGGACCCGTTGGCGCCGATCAGCGCGACGCACTCACCGGGCCGCACGTCGAGGGTCAGGGCGGCGAGGGCGTCCAGGCGGCCGTAGCTGTGATTGAGGGTCCGCGCCTGCAGGACCGGCGGGACCTTTGCCATTCGCGCGACGATATCCCCCGGCTCCTCGGGCTGCTCCGCCCCTACGGGTTTGTGAAGGAACTCTCAAGCCCCGTGCCGAGCGGTCGATAGGGAACGTGGCATGCGTCGCCGTCCCTTCGCCGAAGACCCAGAGCTGATCAGCCTGCGCGCGCAGCTCGCGGACGCCAACGAGCGCATCCGCGTCCTGGAGTCCGAGCGCACCGCGACCGCGACACGGGATCCGGCGACGCAGCTGCTCACGCGCGGCGCGTTCCGCGAGGCCGCCGAGCGGGAGCTCGCGCGCACGCGTCGCAGCGGGAGCCCCGCGACCCTCTTCGTCGTCGACCTCGACGGCTTCCGCGAGCTGAACGCCGCGCACGGCAGTGAGGCGGGCGACCGTGCGCTCGCTGCGGTCGCCGCGCAGCTGCGGGAGGTCACGCGGACGAGCGACATCGTGGGCCGCACCGGCCCCGACGAGCTCGCCGTCCTGCTGCCCGACACGGCGCTCCCGGGCGGGACGCTGTGCGCCGGGCGACTGGTCGACCGGCTCGACAAGGCCGAGCTCACCGCGCTGGGTCCCGTCACCGTCTCGGCCGGCGTCGCCGAGCACCGCCGCGGGCACAGCCTCGAAGCGCTGCTCAGCCGCGCCTCGGTCAGCCTCGACCGTGCCCGGCGCGCGGGCGGGGCCCGGGTCGACGACGGCGTCCTGCACGCCGGCCCGGGCGACGAGGAGTCCTTCCACAACCCCCACGCGGACGTCATCGAGGCGCTCGCGGTGACCCTGCTCGAGCGCGACCGCTACACGGGCGAGCACTCCGAGTCCGTCGTCGCGATGGCCCGCAGCGTCGCCCGCGGTCTCGGTATGCCGTCGAGCGACATCGAGCGCGTGGGCGCGGCGGCGCTGCTGCACGACATCGGCAAGGTCGCGATCCCCGACCACATCCTGAACAAGCCCGCGAAGCTCGACCCGCAGGAGTGGGAGCTCATGCGCGAGCACCCTGTGATCGGCGAGCGGATCCTGCGCGCGATCCCGGGCATGGGCACCGTCGCGCGGATAGTGCGGCACGAGCACGAGTCGTTCGACGGCTCCGGCTACCCTGACGGCCTGTCCGGCGACGCGATCCCCCTCGGCAGCCGCATCATCCTCGCCTGTGACACCTACCACGCGATGACCTCCGACCGGCCCTACCGTGCCCGCATGCCGCACGCCGACGCGATCCACGAGCTGGCCCGATGCGCCGGGACGCAGTTCGACCCCCGGGTCACCGAGGCGCTGATCGGCGTGCTGCACGGGCTGCGTCAGTCCGGCTCGCCGCTCGTGGCCTGAGCACGCGCGGTGCTCGTCCTCCGGCTCTCCCACCGCGGCGTTGCCGCCGCCGCCGCGCTGGCCTGCCTCGCAGGCACCGGCTGCGCGGCCCCGGCCGGGACCGCGAGCGTCGCCGCTTCAGCCACGGGCTCATCGGTCCGGGTGGCGCCGTCCACTCCCCCGCCCGGGTCGCGTCCGGACCGCGTGAGCCCGCTGCGCGACCGCAGCGGCCTGCATCCCGGGCTGACCGCCGTCCCGCCGGCCGAGCTGGGCAGCGCCCGCGCGCAGATCCGGCGGGTCGCCGTCGCCCCGCGGGTCGACGCGCCGGGGTACGACCGCGAGGCGGGCTTCGGGCCCGCGTGGACCGACGCCGTGGACGTCACGTGGGGCCGCGACGGCTGCAAGACGCGCGAGCAGATCCTGCACCGCGACCTGAAGGCGATCGACTTCCGGGCGGGGACCCGCGACTGCGTGGTCCTCGGAGGGATCCTGCAGGAGCCCTACACCGGCCGGACGATCGAGTTCAGCAAGTCCCGGCCGCAGGAGGTGCAGATCGACCACGTCATCCCGCTGTCCTTCGCCTGGGACCACGGCGCGGCCCGCTGGAGCGCGAGCAAGCGGCTGCGGCTGGCCGGCGATCCGCTGAACCTGCTGGCGGTGGACGGGGCGGCGAACCAGTCCAAGAGCGACAGCGGGCCGTCGGCGTGGCTGCCGCAGAACCGTCCGGTCCACTGCGCCTACGCCGTCCGGTTCGCCCTGGTCGCGCGGAAGTACGGGGTGACCGCCAGCGCGGCCGACCGCCGGACCATGCTCCGCGCGTGCGCCTGACCGGACCGCCGCGGGCTGACGGGCGCGCGACCGGGTGCGCGAGACCGGGTCGAGACCCCGGCTAGACGAATCTCTTCCAGACCGGCAGCCGGGCGCGATAGCTTTCCGGCCCATGGCGTCCTTCTCCCTCCAGGGATCGAAACTCCTCGTCGTGGACCTCGCCGGTGACAGCGTACGCGCGCTCACCGGATCGATGGTCGCCTACGACGGCGAGGTCGACTTCAAGAAGCAGTCGATGGGTGGCGAGGGGGTGATGGGCGCGATCAAACGCAAGGCCACCGGCGAGTCCCTGTCGTTCATGGAGATGAAGGGACGGGGCAAGGTCTACGTCGCGATCAACGCGAGCGAGGTGCAGCTCGTCCAGCTCCAGGGCGAGACGCTGTTCGTCGAGGCGTCCTCCCTGCTGGCCCTCGACATGTCGCTCAAGACCGGGACGAAGTTCACCGGCCTCGGCGGCGGGCAGACCGGCAACGGCGTCTTCACGACGACCGTCGACGGCCACGGCTGGGTCGCGTTCACCGCGGACGGCCCGCCGATCGCCCTGCGCGTGACGAACATGGACTCCGTGACCGTCGACCCGCAGGCGTACGTCGCCCACATGGGCAACCTGCAGCAGGACTTCGTCCAGGACATCAACTTCCGGACCATCGTCGGACAGGGCTCGGGCGAGACCTTCCAGCAGCGGTTCTCCGGCGAGGGCGTCGTGTACATCCAGCCGGCCGAGCGCGCCGGATTCGCGGGGGACATGTGATGAGCTGGACGCAGATCAACTCCAAGATGATCGAGGTCCCGGCGTCGGACGGGGTCCTCGCACGGCACGGCTCGATGCTGGCCTACAAGGGCGAGGTCGTGTTCGCCCCGACGGCGGGCAGCGGTGGCGTCGGCGGCTTCGTCGGGCGCATGGTCCGCGGCGAGCAGGTCTCGATGATGCAGGTGCAGGGCCAGGGCACCGTGCTCTTGGGCCACGCCGGCCTGAACATCGAGATCCTCGACGGCGGCGGCGAGCAGATCATCGTCGAGGCCGACCGGCTGCTGGCCTACGACAACTCCAAGCAGGCGGCGACCCGGTCGCTGTCGCAGGCGTCGGGCGGCGGGGGTGGCGGCGGCCTGCGCGGCGCGCTGCGCGGTGCGGTCACCGGCGCCGTGACGGGCCAGGGCATGTGGACGACCGTCCTCACCGGCCCCGGCGGCGTCGCCGTCCTGAGCCACGGCCCCGTGTTCTCGCTGCCGGTCGGCGGCGGCGAGGTCAAGGTCGACCCGCAGGCGTTCGTCTGCGCCGTCGGCCAGGTGAAGGTCGAGGTCAGCGCGAACGTCGGCTTCCGCGAGATGACCGGGCGCGGCTCCGGTGAGGGGATCCAGCTGAAGTGCAGCGGGTCCGGCAAGGTCTACGTCCAAGCGTCCGAGCAGAAGCTCTAGGGAAGAGGAACGTCATGCAAGGTGGAATCGACGCGCTCGACCGCAGCTCGCTGCCGGCGGCCGACAACATCAACCCGTACGCGTTCTCGATCGCGGTGAACGGCGAGCTGATCATCCAGAAGGGCAAGATGATCGCCTACTACGGGAACCTGAAGTTCGAGGCGCTCACGCAGTCCGCGTTCGCCTCGTTCGTCAAGACGCACTTCAACTCGCCGATGTACGCCGGCGACTTCGTGATCGTGACCGGCCAGGGCCAGCTGATCCTGGGCGACCGCGGGTTCGACATCAACAGCTACAACATCGAGGCGGGCAACCTGACCGTCCGGGCGGCGAACCTGCTCGGCTACGGCGGCGACCTGCAGCTGAAGCAGTCGATCATCCCGGGCTACGTGGCCCTGATCGGCACGGGCATCATGATCGCGGCGTCCCACGGCGCCGTGCACTTCATCGAGCCGCCGTGCCGCGTGGACCCGCAGGCGCTGCTCGGCTGGGCCGACGCCCCCTCCCCCTGCCATCACTACGACTACCAGTACGTGCAGGGCCTCATGGGCGCGCTCGGGTCGGCGATGGGCCGCTCGTCCGGCGAGGAGCACCAGCTCGACTTCGTCGGCGCCGGGACGGTCCTGATGCAGAGCTCGGAGACGATGGTGAGCGACGGCAAGCTGCTCCAGGTCCTGGACGGCCAGAGCGCGACGCTGAGCCTGCCCGGCATGCAGCAGCTGCACCAGCGCATCGGCGCCCGCATTCAGCAGCAGCAGTCCTCGCAGTACTGACGGCCGCGCCGGACCGCCCCTCGTCCGGTGACGGGGCGGTCCGGTAGCGTCGGTCCATGGCGACCTTCGAGGGCCGGTACCGCGCGCAGATCGACGAGGACTACGTCGTCTTCATCATCGGCTTCCGGCCGAACAAGCTGTGGCAGGCGCGGCGGTGGGTCCCGGTCGGCCTGGCGATGCCGCCGATGGTGCGGGAGCTGCGTGCGCAGGCCCCGGCGGCCGGGATGCTCGCCGTCAGCTACGGGATCATGTACGGGTCGCTGACCCTCGTGCAGCACTGGCGGTCCTTCGAGCACCTCACCGCGTACGCCCAGGACGCCGAGCAGCGCCATCTGCCCGCGTGGCGCCGGTACAACCAGGCGTGGCGCGGCAACAACGCGGTGGGCGTCTTCCACGAGACCTACCGGGTGCGGGCCGGCGAGTACGAGGCGATCTACGTCGACATGCCGCGCGTGGGCCTGGCCGCCGCGGGCGATCACCTGGCGGTCGGCAGCTCGACCACGGCGGCCGAGCGCATGGCGACGGGCTGACCACCGCTTGGCGGGGCGGGCGGGCGGCCGGCCGGCCGGAGGATTAGGCGGGCTGAGCCACACGATCCTCCGAGGACCGATTCCAGCGGCTCGGCTCAGGCGCGAGCGGGGAGCAGCGCCAGCGTCTCCGCGGCGATCTGCGCCCCCGCGCGCACGTGGCGCTCGGCCGTCACGCGGGCGGTCGACGGCACCGCTCCGAGGTCCACCAGCTCGGCGTCCGCCGGAACCCAGGCGACGTCGGCGGCGGCCATCAGGTCCACGTCCAGCAGCGAGTCCCCCGCCCCCACGACCGTCTCGACCTGCAGCCGGTCCCGCAGCCAGCGCACGGCGTGGCCCTTGCACAGCTCGTGCGGCAGGACGTAGAGCTTGCGGCCGTGCAGGACGGCGCGCCAGCCGATGGTCGCCATCGCGGACTGCGCGGCCGCGGCGAGGTCCGGCGGGATCCGCGCGAGGTCGAGCGTCGAGTACAGGAAGCGCTCGTCGCAGTCGCGCAGCAGCGGCATCCAGTCCACGCGCTCCGGGGCGCCGATCTCGGCCTCGAACAGCGTGCGGGCCTCGTCCAGCGGGGCGCTGGCGTGCAGCTGACGGGCGACCTCGGCCGTCCAGTCGGGGTCCTCGACACCGCGACGCATCACGGACGCCCCGTTCGCGCAGATCGCCCACTCGGTGCCGAGCTCCCAGATCGCCGTGATCCGCTCGAGCTGGGCCCGTGAACGCGTGGTCACGGGGACGAACGCCCCCGCGGCCGTCAGCGCCTCCAGGTCGGCCAGCGCGGCGTGCGAGGCCATCGTGATCCCGCGGCCGTCGTAGATCTCCACGACGCGGGCCTCCCCCTCCCACTCCGGCGGGAACGTCCGCGTCGGATGGATCAGGGTGCGGTCCAGGTCGCTGGCCAGCAGGACGGAGGTCACGCTCCGTCGCTCTTGTCGGCGATCAGGCCGAAGCAGGCGTAGACGTCGTTCTCGCGCTCCACGATCGGGACGCCGCGGTCGCGGGCCAGGACGAGGATGTGCTCGAGCCGGTCCGCATGCCGGGGGTCCACGAGGATGCGATCCGGCATCCGGCGCAGCAGCACCCGGGTCGTCTCCCCGATGCCGGGCTTGACGCGGTGCACGTCGTCGATCCCGTGCTCGGCCTGGACCGCCTGCACCTCGCGCAGCCCGCGGCCGTCGGCGGGGGCCAGGTCAGGGATACCGGCGAGCAGCGCGTCGACCGCGGACGCATTGCCGTCGAACTCCGCTGCAATCGCGTCGACGTACGCCCGTGACCGGTCCCGGCCGGCGAACTCGTGGTAGACCTTGACGCCGTGGAAGGCGCCCGGCCCCAGCAGGTCGGGGCGGATGACCGTCCGGCTGATCAGGCCGCTGACGGTGGAGTTCAGGCACGCGGACGGGATCAGCTCGTCCTCCCGCGAGGCGCACAGCTGCGCGACGTGGGCCGGGTCGGTCAGGACGGCCAGCGTCGCGGGGAAGTCCGCGCCGCCGGCGTCGCGGTACTCGCGCAGCGCCTCCTCGAGCTCCCATTGAATCGCCCCCTTGCCCGTCCAGCCGTCGACGAAGACGATCCGCTCGGCGGGGTACTGCTCGGCGAGGTAGTCCAGCGCGTGACGGTCCAGGCCGCGCCCGCGCACGATGGACACCGTGTAGTGCGGGGCGTCGATGCCGTCCCGTGTCAGGGCCCGCCGCAGCGCCACGCCGACCGGAGTCCCGGCACGGGCGAGGGACACCAGCACCGGCTGCGCGTGGTGCTCGGCGACGATGCGCCGGGCCAGCACCTGGGTCAGCAGGGCGATGCGCGCGGCCGAGCCGGCGAGCAGCCGTTCGAACAGCGCCTCGTACTCGGCGGTCGGCTGGTACTCGATCGGCAGCGACTCGGAGTAGTGGCCGCCGTTCTGCATCGCGGCCTCGCGCTCTTCGACGGGCCGCTCGAGGGACGGGTCGCTCAGCTCGGTGAGCAGCATAGTCACGTCGTCGGGGACGTAGGACCCGATGATGGGCGGGGTCGGGATGCTCATGCCATGGTCACCGCGATCAGCTCGCGGGCGCCGTCGCGGGCGAGGGCGGCGAGCAGATCCTCCCCGCGCTCACGGTGCTCCCGGTCGGGGAAGTGGACGACGACCGCGGGCCGCGACCCCGCGCGGACGTTGTAGGCGTAGCCGGGGACCCCGGGGCCGTCCGGGTTCGCGAACGCGAGGCCGGCGGTGATCGGGTATCCGTCGCTGCCGGCCACGAGGACGGGGCTGCGGGTGGTCGAGCTCGTCAGCGCGCCGAGCGCGGCGGCGTGGTGCTGCGCGGCGGCGAGGTGCTCGCCGGTGCCCAGGACCAGGGCGCCGGCGCCCAGGTCGCGCACGGGCGTGGCCGCGGCGGCCTGCGCGAACGCGAGGCGCTGCGACCGGTCCTGCCCCGCGTGCTGACGCGGACCGGGGCAGGTGACCTCGACCTCGCGGACCACCGCGTGCCGGGTCGGCGGCTGGGCAGGTGTCTGCGGGAGGGTGCCGCCGCTCCAGCCGGCCGGCCGGTCCGGCGTGGGGCCACGGCGTTCCAGCGCGATCACGTCGATCCGGGCCCCGAGCGCGGCCGCGGTGGCGTCCAGCGGGCCGTCGGCCCCGTCCGGGCGGCTGTCGACGAGCGCCGCGACGACGTAACGCTCCCGCGGGGAGACGCCGTGGATCGCCTCGACGAGGCGGGCCGCGGTGGCACCGGTGCTGAGCTCGTCGTCGACCAGGACCATGACGCCGTCCGGCCAGCCGCCTGCGGGCGCGAGCACCCACTGCTCCGGGGCGTGGGAGTGCACCTCGGCGAACGGCAGCCCGGCCGCGCCCTCGGCCCGGCGCGTGGTGGTCTGCCACCACACCGCGTCGGCGCCGGCCGCGACCTGCTCGCCGAGCGCCGTCGCGGTCTCGGCGAACCCGATGACCACGATCGGCTCCGTCGGCGCGGCCGGGGTCGCGGTGAGCTCGGCGCAGCAGCGCTCGATCGCGGCGGCGTCGGTGCCGAGCAGCGCCTCCTGGGCGGCGGCGGCGCGCGGATCGCCGGCGACGACCAGGCCGAGCGTCAGGCCGGCCAGGCGGCAGCGCGCCCCGGCGACCGGGACGTGCTTCCCGAGGACCGTCGACACCAGCAGGAAGGAGCGCTTCGGGTTCGACCGCTCGGCGATCAGGACGAGCGAGTCACCCACGGCGGGGATCCTGGAGCAGCGCCAGGAACGAGTGCTCCGGCTGCAGGACGCCGAAGGCCTGCGCCCGCAGCATCGTCCGGCGGGCCCACGGAGCGTGCGGCTTGGGCTCGTTCATGCGCTCGCCGCCCCGCAGCGAGCCGACGCCGTCGCCTGCCTCGACCGCGCTGAGCACGGCGCGGGCGCTCTCCCACTCCTCGTGGGAGACGACGTGCGCCGCATCGACGTAGGCGGCATGCGAGGGGTGGATGATCGTCTTGCCGTGCAGGCCGTTCGCACGATCCAGGAGCGTCTCGCGCAGCAGCCCGTCGAGGGCGGCGGTCACGAGCTCCAGCCGCACCTGCTGGCCCTGCTCGCCGAACTCGTCCTTGAAGGGCGTCTCCCGTAGGCGTGGCTTGAACACGCGGGCATCGCGGATGAACTCCCAGACGACCCCGCTGATCGCCACCGGCGACGGCTCGCGGCCCATGACGTTCACGACGTCGCCGATGATGTCGCGGACGACGCCGACGTCGTAGATGGTGAAGTCGCGCGGGCGCCGCAGGCCCCACAGGCCGGACAGGTCGGTGCCCCCGATCCGCACGCACGGGATCAGGTCGCTGTACGCGTCGAAGGCGGTCCGCAGCCCGGCCAGGGCCTCGCCGCGGGTCTCGCGCATCGCGAAGTCCTCGCCTTCGAGGATCGGCAGGATCGACAGCGCGCGGTCGCGGCCGGAACGGGCGGACGCGGCGAGCTCCAGGTACGGCGCCAGGCCCGCGGCGCCGATCTTGGGCGCGACGACACCGTCGAGCTCCGACTGCAGGTCACCCCACATGCCGAGCAGCCGCTCGAAGTGCTCGGGCGTCCGGACGCGGACGAAGATGAAGGGAAGCCCGGCGCGGCTGCCGGCCGCCTCGACCTTCTGCCGGACGGCACGCAGGACCTGCACCACCTGGGCCTCCCCGGCGCCGAGGTCGCGGTCGGCGATCGCGTCCTCCAGGCAGAAGACCATGGCGGTGATCGACGGCCACAGACCGCCCAGCAGGCGCTCGGCGGCCCGCGGCGAGTTCGCGGGCGAGTACAGCACGGCGCCGAGTGCGGACCCGAGCTCGCGCGCCGACCCGGCGGCCCGGAGCGCTCCGGGCCGCACGGCGAACAGCTGGTCCTGAACCTCGTCCCGCAGATAGGAGAACCGACGCAGGGCGGTGCCTGCGGTCAGCTCACTTGCTTCCACGAGTCCAGTTCATGCCCCAGCCGTACAGGTTGTCGAGGTCGCGGTGGCCGCCGACGTACTGCACCTCGCGCTGGACGACGTAGCCGCTGTTGCCGCCCTCGACGGTGCAGATGCTGCACATGCCCTGGCCGTCCTGCGCGCCGTCGAGCTCGATCTTGATCGGGGCGCCGCCGGGCGGGTGGATCGTGACGACCGCCGCCGCCTCCGACCACTTCTTGACGCCCTGGTAGATGAACGCGAAGACGGCCACCCGGGCGATCTGGGCGCTGTGCGCGTCCGAGATGAAGAGGTTCTCGCCGTCCGTCGCCGTTCCGGAGCGGTCGTCCTTGTCCAGCAGGATCCACGGCGCGCCGTCGAGCGACCCGAACGCGTTGCCGAGCGCCTGCACGACGCCCTTGCGCCCGTCGGTCAGCTCGAACAGGCAGCCGAGGTCGAGGTCGATGCCGCCCCCGCCGCCGGCCGCCGCCTGCAGCTTGTTCATGAAGCCCTTGCCGGCGGGCTTCTTGCCGGCCTGCTGGTCCCAGTTCAGGTTGATGCGGACCGGGCCGCTGCCGCCGCCGCCCTTGGTGAGGCTGACCTGCTCACCGCGCTTGGTGAGCGAGATGGGTCCGGACGGGGGCGGCGTTGCGCCGCCGCCCCCGCCGCCGGCGGACTTGGAAGGGCGCTTGGAGTAGTCGATCGACATGTGGGGCTCCAGGGGTGGGGTGCGAGACGTCAGGCGGGATGGAGTTCGGCGTCGTCGCGACGGTTCGCGACGACGGAGGCGGCGAAGGCGCTGATGATGAGCAGTGCGCCGACGAGCCCTGTGACGACCTCGGGAACATGGTGCTCGATCCCGACGAACAGGATCACGGCGAGCACGCCGATCGCCCAGTGCGCGCCGTGCTCCAGGAAGCGGTACTCGGACAGGACGCCCTGGCGCACGAGGTAGACGGTGAGCGTCCGGATGTACAGCGCGCCGAGCCCCAGGCCGACCGCGATCACGATGATGTCCTTGGAGATCGCGAAGGCGCCGATGACGCCGTCGAAGGAGAACGACGCGTCGAGGAGCTCGAGGTACATGAAGGTGGCGAAGCCGCCCTTCGCCACCACGCCGGCAGCGGCCGCAGCGGCCTGCGAGCCGGTCGGGCCGTCAGCGGCGGCCCCGCTGCTGCCGGCGTCCATCGCCACGGCCGGCTGGTCGTCGTCCTCGTCGAGGCCCTCGGGCTCGAGCCGGTCGGCGAGCCCGTTGGCCACGAGGAACGCCACGATGCCGGCGAGGCCGGCGACGAGGACGTCCTGCTCGGCCGCCGGGGCGACAAGCTGGCTGATCAGCAGCAGCGCAGCCGCGGCGATGGCCGGGACGATGCCGTCGACCGATCCGATCTTGGCGAGGATCCCCTCGCCCGGAAGCCAGTGGTGATCCTTCTCCTCGTCGAAGAAGAAGCTGAGGAAGACCATGAGCAGGAAGATGCCGCCGAAGCCCGCGATGATCGCGTTGGCGCCCTCGAGGTTGTGCGCGTAGACGTCGGGCTGGTTCAGCGCCTGGTCGACGACGGTCGGCAGCGAGAGGCCGGCGGCGACCGCGACGATCAGGATCGGGAAGACGAGCCGCATCCCGAAGACAGCGATCAGGATGCCCCAGGTGAGGAAGATCTGCTGCCAGTGCTCCGACATGTTCTTCAGGATCGCCGCGTTGACGATCGCGTTGTCGAAGGAGATCGAGATCTCGAGGACGGCCAGCAGGGCGACGATCGCACCGACCTCGGCGCCACCGATGATGGCGGCGGTGACGATGGCGATGACCGTCATGGCAAGCGGGACGCGGAACGTCTTGATCGGCGGCAACAGGGCTCCTAAAGCTCGGAGCGGGCAAGGCGCGTCTGGCGCCCGGCCCGCTCCGGGAGAGTCAACGAACGGTGGTGCGGAGGTTAGACGTTGACGCCGTAGTCCTTCGCGATGCCCGCGAGTCCGCTCGACCAGCCCTGGCCGACGGCACGGAACTTCCACTCCTCGCCGTTGCGGTAGACCTCGCCGAAGACCATCGCGGTCTCGGTCGACGCGTCCTCGGACAGGTCGTAGCGCGCGATCTCGCTGCCGTTGGAGTCGTTCACGATCCGGATGAACGCGTTGCGGATCTGGCCGAAGCTCTGCGAGCGGGTCTCCGCGTCGTAGATCGACACGGGGAAGACGACCTTCGCGACCTCGGCCGGGACCGTGTTCAGCGCGATCTTGATCGCCTCGTCGTCGCCGTCGCCCTCGCCGGTGAGGTTGTCACCGGTGTGCTCGACGGAGCCGTCCGGCGACTTCAGGTTGTTGAAGAAGATGAAGTGCTTGTCCGAGACGGCCTTGTCGGCCGTGTCCACCATGATCGCGCTGGCGTCCAGGTCGAAGTCCGCGCCGTCCGTCGTACGCGTGTCCCAGCCGAGGCCCACCAGGATGTTGGTGAGGCCAGGGGCCTCCTTGCTCAGCGACACGTTGCCGCCCTTGCTCAGCGAGACGCTCATCCGCTCTCCTAAATTGCTTGATCAGGTGTTGTCTCGGCCCGCTTTCCGGGCCGATCCGTCGAGGTGGTACCCCGCGCGGCTAGTAAACCAACCTACCCGTCGCTCATGCAACCAGGCGTCACCCGCGGGGTGTCAGCGGAGCTCGCTGTCCTCTTGGACGGCGGCAGCGACGCGTAGGAGGCTGATCACGCCGATGGCGACGAACCGCTGGATGGCCTCGTCGTAGGTGAGCCCGAAGGACCGCGCGTGCTGCGCGTGTTCGGCGGCCTCGACCACGCCCGAGACGAACGCCAGCGCCCGCGCGGCGTTGCCGAGGAGCTCGGATCCGTCGGCCGTGTCGTCCACGTTGCGGGCGATGTGCCGCAGGCCCTGCTTCAGCGGCTCGCCGGCCAACCGTGCGTGCTGGCCGGTGAAGCGCGCACGCAGGCGGACCGCAAGTCCCCAGTAGGCGAGCGCGGCCTCGACGACGGCGAAGGTCGCGGCGCTGACGCGCAGCCGGGTGTCCTGGTTCTCGAACGGGCTGGGTTCGGCGTCGAGCTTGCTGAGCGCGACCTCCGTCTCGGCGAAGCGGCGGGCCACCAGCAGGTAGTGCCGCGACATGTCCAGGCCCTCGGGGGCGAGGCGCTCGTCCGCCGACGCGAGCATCCCGTCGAGCAGGTCCCAGAGGGCGTCGCTCATGGCGCGGTGCCCCGGGAGGTCGTGTGCGCTGCGCCCCAGGCGAGGGTCCCGGCGGGGTCGCGGCGGCCCGCGAAGACCGCGACGTGGGTGCCGCCAGGGATCCCGTCGAGGAACGCGCCGCCGTCGAGCTCGTACCGCATGTTGGTCACTTTACGGCCCTGCCCACCCGCTGTCTGCGGTGGCGTGCTCCCCCAGGCGACGTAGGCCTCGGTCACGCCGGTCGGCCAGTCCCACGTGACGCGGGTGCGGCCGTCGCCCTCGCGGGTGACGCGCACGCCCTCGATGAGGACGCCGGGTGGCCGGGGTGGGTCGGGGGTCGGCGGCGGTCCGGGGGCGGGGGGCTCGGCCGCCTGCTGCGGCGCCGGCGGCGCGGGTGCCGGCGGGGCGGCGGCCGGCTCGGGCTGTGGTGCGGGTGGCTCCGGCGGCGCGGCTTCCTGCTCCGGCGGCAGGGGTTCCACCGCCGGCGGTGGGGGTGCGGGCGATGCGGCGGCCGGTTCCGCCGCTGAGGGCGCGGCGGGCTCCGGCGCGGCGGGCGCCGACGCCGACGGGAGCACCTCGTCACCGCTGCCCGCCACGAGCTCGAGCAGGACCGCCGGGCCGTCGTCGCCGACCAGCGACACGCGGTAGACGTAGGTGCGGCCGCGCCCGACCTGCCGGTCGCGGTAGCCGCCGGGGTCGACGGAGATGCGGCGCTCGACGTCCCCGTCGTCCCGGCGCTCGGTCCGGTGCAGCACCACGTCGGCGCCGGGCGGTGCGGTCCAGCTCAGCTCCACGGGGATCGACGCCCGGGCCCGCACGCCGGTGAGCCCGCTGAATTCGGGCGCGGATGGGGTGGCAGTACTGGGTCTCGGAGAGCGCGACGCGGCACTGCCACGCTCGTCGGCGCCGGCCGGGGTGGCAGTACCGGGTGCCGGAGAGCGCGATGTGGCACTGCCACCTCCTTTCGGGGGCGCGCCTGCGAGGACGGGGTCGGAGGCCCGCTCGCCCCGCAGCACCCGCACCGACCACGACACGCCCGGGACGACCGCATTGCTGTCCGTCCACGTGGTGAGCGTCGTCCGGCCCAGGACCCGGGTCGAGCCGCCGGCGGTCCGTTCGACCAGGTAGGCGTCGACCCCGGACTCGGCACTGGCGGGCCAGGTGAGCACCGCACCGTCCTCGGTGCGGTCGACGGTGACGTGGGCGACCGGTGCCGGGGGCGCGTGCTGGGCGGCCCGTGCGGCCTCCCGCTCGGCACGCACGGCAGCCAGCGCCGAGCGCGGCTCGTCGAGGTTCGCGCTGCACGACGGGCAGCGCGGCAGGTCGGCGGGCGAGACGGTCCGGCAGGCCTCGCACTGCACCGTCAGATCGCCGCGGCAGCCGGCGCACGCGGCGGCCCCGACAGCGTTGACGGTCCCGCACGACGGGCACCAGGTGCCGAGGCCGGCGGCGCTCGTCGCCAGTGGCGGCCCGCCGGCCGCCGCCCGCTCGCGGGCGGGCGCAGCGACCTGCGCGATCAGCGCCGCGTCGGAGGTCCCGGCTGCGCGAGCGGCGGCGACCGCCTCACGCGCGCCGTCGATGTCGCCGGCCAACAGCGTGTCCGCCACCCCGCCGGCGTTGTCGGCCTCCAGGCCGGCCATGTAGGCCCGCGGGTCGCCGACCACGAGCAGCTCCCGGGCCTGCGCCAGCAGCTCGTCCGTCAGCGAGCGCTCGCGGTCCGCGCGGCGGCGGCGGTTGACCTCGCCGATCTTCGCCAGCCGCTCCTCGATCGTCGCCGGCGTTGCCGACACGGGCAGCCCGAGCAGCGCGAAGAGGTCCTCCGCCAGCTCGGGCTCACCGCGCAGACGGGCCAGCTCGCGCAGGTTGGCCGCGACCTGCCGGCGGCGGCGGGCGACCGGGTCGTCGCTGCCCGCCGCTTGCCGCCGGCGCGGCGCCGCGGTCGGGGCAGGGGCGTCCGGCGTCCGCTCGAGGCGGTCGCGCAGGGCCCGGCGGGTCGGGGTGTCGGTCAGCGCCTGCTCGACCCGCGGCCACTCCTTGAGCACCGCCGAGGCGACGGCGGCCTGCCGCGCCCGGCTGAGCTCTTTGTTCAGGAAGCCCTTGGCGGCGCTGAGCCGCTCCCGGATCGCGCGGTCGTCGTCGAGCTCGCGCGGGATGTGCGCGAGCCAGAACAGGTCCTCGACCTCGGACGGACTGCGGTCCCGCAGCGAGGAGAGGACCTCCTTGCGGTACGCCGATCCGTCGAAGGCCGCGGCTGCCACGTCGTCAGAGGTTCTTCTTGTGCAGCGACACGGCGCTGCGCTCGGCCGCGATCTGCTCAGGCGTCATGGAGCTGGTCGTGTCGACCTGGAGCGTCAGGGGCTGCAGCTGCCCGGCGTGGTGGGCGGTCACGGTGAGGATCCCGTCGCGGCCCATCTGCATGCGGACGGTGACCGCGGTCCCCTGCGGGTAGCCGGGCGGCAGGTCGGTGATCTGGCCGCGGATCAGGACGTTGTTGTCCGCGGGCGACTCGGACTCCTCGGATCCGCCCTGCTCGAAGACCTCGACGCTGATGAGCGACTGGTCGTCGACCATCGTGTAGAAGGTCTCCTCCACCTGCACCGGGACCGCGTCGTTCTGGTGGACGAGGAAGATCGCCGTGTCGACGTTGTCGCGCTGGGCGACGACGCCGAACCCGCGTGAGCAGACGTTCACGATCTGCGTCTCGACGACCGACTTGACGGCCTCGCTGGTCATCCCGTGCGCGGCGGCGGCGTCGGCCATCGCCTTGGTCAGGTCGACCCCGCGGCCGGTCGCCTCCTCGACCGTGCGCTCGAGCATCAGCTTCTGCCCGAACAGCGCAGCGCCCTTGGCGACGGCCAGGTCGGGGTCGGCCAGCTGGCCGTCGTAGCCGAAGGCCTCCTTCAGGCGACGGGCGACGGCCGGCATCTTCGACGAGCCGCCGACGAGCAGGACGCGGTCGATCTGCGTGACGCCCTCGCGGGCGGCGGCGTCCACGGTCCGGCGGGTCAGCTCGATGGTGCGGTCCATCAGCGACCGGGTGACCTCCTCGAAGTCGCCGCGGGTGACCGACACCGACGCGCGGTCGGCGCCGCTGACCACGAGCACCTCGGCGGTCTCGCGCTGGGTGAGCGACTGCTTGACCTCCTCGGCCTGGGTCACGAGGTCGGCCTCGCTGTAGACGTCGTCGAACGGATCGGACGCCTGCGGCTGGGCGGACAGGAAGCGCTCGGCCAGCAGCCCGGCGAGCTCGGCGTCCCAGTTGGCGCCGCCCAGCTCGTGGTCGCCGTCGGTCGCGACGACGCGGATGTTGCCGCTGCCGAGCGCGATGATCGTCGTGTCGAACGTCCCGCCGCCGAGGTCGTAGACCAGGATCGTCTCGTTCGCGGAGCCGTCCTGGGCGAAGCCGTACGAGTAGGCCGCTGCGGTGGGCTCGTTGATGATGTCCAGGACGTTCAGCCCCGCCAGCTCGCCGGCGAGCTTGGTCTGCTCGCGCACCTCGGTCCCGAAGTAGGCCGGGACGGTGATGACGACGTCCTTGACCTGCTCGCCCGTCGCGCGCTCGGCGTCCTTCACCAGCGCGCCCAGGATCAGGGCGGAGACCGCGGGGGCCGACCACTCGCGCCCGCCGGCGTGGAAGCGCCAGGCCGTGTCCCCCATGTGCCGCTTGACCAGCTGCGCGACGTTGTCCGGGTCGATCCGGGCCGAGCGCTTGGCGAGCTTGCCGACGACCACGTCGTCTCCCTGGAACTGCACGACGCTGGGCGTCGTGTTGTCCCCGTCCATGTTGCTGATGACCTCGGGCCGGCCGAAGCGGTCCATCTGGGCGATGCACGAGTAGGTGGTGCCGAGGTCGATGCCGAAGACCTTGTCGATGCTCATGGCTCTACGTCTCTTCCGTGCTGGTGGGTGAGGCCGGGTCCGCCGGGGTGATCGGCGTGATGTAGCGGTGGACGACGACCTCGGCCGCGCGCAGCATGCGGCCGTCGTCACGGCGCAGGCCGCTGCGGCGGATCTCGGCGATTGTGCGGTCCAGGTGCGGCTCGTCGGTCGTCGCCGATCCGGCGGCTTGGTGGGTCTGCGGGTCGAAGGCGTCGCCGATCTGCGGAACGAGCTGCGTCACCCCGGCGTCGTGGAGCAGCTCGTCCACCTGGCCGGCAAGGTAGGTGAGGTCCGCGTTGGCGCCGTCGACGGCGCGCAGCCTCGAGAGGTCGTCGGCCAGGCGCGCGAGGCCGCGGATCAGCGGTGCGACGGCCTCCCGTACCTCGCCGGTGCGCAGCTGCCGGTTCTCGGCGTGCAGCTCGTCCGCCATCTCGGTCTGCTTGCGGGCGATGGTGGCAAGCTCGTCGGCGCGCCGGGTGGCGGCGGCGGTCTCGTCGGCCTGGCCGCGCACCGTGTCGAGCGCCTGCTTCAGCGCCTCGCCGAGCTGCTCGCGCGTCGGACCGCTCTGGGCATCCGCCTCGGCTGCGGGGGCGGCAGGCCCGGGGTCGGCGGTGGCGGCCGGCTCGGCGGGCGTTGCGGGGACGTCCGCCGAATCGTCCGTCGCCTGCCCCGCCTCGGTGTCCTCGTCGGGCGCCGGGGCGCCCGCTCCCGGGCGGTCTGGATCGATGCTCACGGGCCGAACCCTAAGCCCTCGGTCCCGCGACGACAAGCCGCAGCAGCACCGATGGAGAGGGGGCGTGCCTGGTGATACGTTGACCCTTCGTGAGTCCGATCGTCACGCTCGCCGCAGGCGCAAACCAGCCGCTGGAGGGGCAGCAGATCACGATCGACGTGCACGCTGTGAACCTCGGCGGCGTGGTGGTGCTGGCCGAGGAGGACGGCGCGCTGCGGGCCCTGCCTGCGGCTGACGCACTCGCCCCGGTCGACCTGCGCTCGGAGACCGCCGCGCGGGTCCTGGTCGACCTCGCCGCCCTGCCCGCCGGGATGACGCGGCTGCGCGTCCTCGCCTGGTCGGTGGCGCGGACGCGGGTCCTGTCGCCCGCGGGCGCGCAGGTCGCCGTCGACGGCGTGGCGGTGATCAGCGTCCCGGTCGCCGACGCGGGCGGGACGCTCCGCAGCGCCGAGATCCTCGAGGTCTACCAGCGCCACGGAGCCTGGAAGCTCCGTGCGATCGCGTCCGGATGGGAGGGGCACGTCCCGGCGATGGCGCGAGCCGTCGGCCTGCCCGAGGCGACGTTCGCTGGTGCCCCCGGCGGCGGTGCGGGCATGGGTCCCGGGGGTCGCTCCCCGTCCCCGCCGGGCGGTGCCCGCGGCACACCGGAGTCCTCCCCCCTCCTCGGCCCTCCGGCTCTGCGCGGCATCGCCGACAGCATCGTCGGTCCGGGCTGGCGGGACGGCGACGGCGACTCGCTCTTCTTCGAGGTCGCGGGCATCGTCGTGCACCTCATGTACGAGAACCGCGGCGGCATCGTGCAGCTGGTCGCGATCATCCCGATGGGCAGCGGTCCGCGCACCGACGCGACCGCGGAGGTCGCGCTCCGGGTGACCGGGGCCGCGCCGATGTCACGGGTCGCGCTGCTGGGCGACGGCGGCGCCATCGTCACGGCGGTCGTCTACGTGCAGGACCACCAGCTCGACAGCGGCGTCGTCAAGGCGCTGCTGAGCGACGCGTGGGTGACGGCCGCGGACTTCGGAGCTCGCGCGCGACCGCTCGGGTGGGAGGTGACCGACCGCCTGACGCCCGCCCTTCCCCGCGAGCTGCGGCTGGGCATCGGCGAGGAGCTGCAGTCCGTCGAGGAGTGGCGGGGTGTCCGCGAGCGCCTGCTGATGAACGACTGCATCCCGCTCGCCGACGAGCCGGCGGCGCTGCTGGCGGTCGACCAGGAGGGCCAGCTGTGTATCGGGCCGAGCCTGCTCGCCGGATCCAGCCGGGCGTGGGCGATCGTGGTCGAGCGCGTCCTGCGGTCCGACGTCGTCGCGCGCAGCGGCGTGTGGAGCGCGCTGGCCGACCGCAACCAGCCGATCAGCCCGGTCCGCTTCGGCGTCGTGGACGAGGTCGGCGTCGGGGGGCCGCCGGCGATCACGGTCAGCTACGCCGCACTGCAGATCCCGCGCACGCAGGTGCTTGAGGACCTGCAGCGCGGGCTGGAGGCGGTCGACGCCGCCTCGAACGACATCCACGGGCTGCTCACGACGCTCACGCCGGACGCCGACTGGCAGCGCAACAACCTGCCCTGGGTGCCGACGCGGCGCTGGAACGGCCCGGGGACGGAGTTGCGCGACGCGCCGCTCGTGCGCGAGCTGTCGACGCTGCCGGACGGAACCCCTCCACCGAGCGCCTACGCGACCCGTGTACGTCATCAGGCGTCGGCGGTCGGGCGCCCGACGGTCGCGTGGATCGCGCACCTGGCGCTTCTGCGGGCCGAGGCGGATCCCGTGTCGGACGACTGGAAGGCCTGCGCGAAGGCGCTGGTCGGGCTGGCCCCCGTGAACGGGCCGGGCGAACCGAGCGCGACAGCGTCGCTGCACGTCCGCCTGGACCGGCTGCTGCATCCACAGCCGGTGCGGTCGGGGGGCGGCGCCCCGCCGTCGCCGCCGCCGTCGGGCGCGCCGCGCTCGGGTCGGCGCTGGCGGATCTTCGGCTGAGCCGCGGCGGGACCTTTCGGGCGCCGACGGTGGTGCCGGCTCGGGGCGCGCGCGGGCCGGCGGCGGATCGCACGGCTCCGGGCCGGGTGGATCGTCATTCACCCCTCCCGCTTGGGTCAGTGGCAGATTGCACGGCTCCCGGCCGGGTGGATCGGCATTCACCGCCTGGCCGCTGGGTGAACGGTCAATCGCGGGGCTCCGAGCCTGGTGGATCGGCATTCACCGCGGACGCGCTTGGGTCAGTAGCGGATCGCACGGCTCGCGGCCGGGTGGATCACCACTGACGCATGGCCGGGGTCGGTGGCGCTGACGCCGAGGACCCGGGTGGTCACGGTGACTCCGAGAACAGCGGACTGGAGATAGCGGAGTACGTGGCGCGGTCGTCCGGGCCCGGCACGGGGCGCGTGCCCGGTCGCCGGCGCCGGGACGAGTGGCGGATCGCAGGGCTCGGAGCCTGGTGGATCGGCATTCACTGCGGACGCGCTTGGCCAGTGGCGGATCGCAGGGCTCGGAGCCGGGTGGATCGGCATTCACCGCGGACGCGCTTGGCCCAGTGGCGGAGCGCAAGGCTCCGAGCCCGGTGGATCGGCATTCACCGCCCGACCCGACCGGTGGTCAGCGGCGAGGGCGGAGCACGAGCCTTCGCACCGTGCCGCGGGGCTGCCCACCGGCCGTGGTGGTGCTGATCCGCAGGGTCGCCCGGACCGAACGCCGACTGCGCAGCAGCTTGCGGGCCGCGGGCGTCAGCAGCAGCCGCGCGGTGCGCTTGCCCCCGGCGTCGAGCTTCGTCGTCACCCGGGCCAGCTCGGTCGAGCCGACGACCAGGCGGGCGGTCGTCGTGCAGGCCGCACGGCAACCGACGACGACCGCGATGCGATTCGTGCTCGACGCACGCAAGGTCGGGACCGCGCGCCGGACCTCGCCGCACTTCTTCTGATCGACGACCCGGTCGTCCTGGTCGAGGTCGACCGTGTCGTCGCCACCGAGGCAGTGGACCGCGTCGTCGACCGACGCCACGTCGGTGAGCGGGATGGCGACGCTCGCGGCCGCGGCGGCACCCTGGTCGCGGGCGTCGAGGACGTCGGTGCCGGGGCCGCCGTCCAGGAGGTCGTGCAGCCCGCCCCGGCCGACGATGCGGTCCTCGCCGTCGCCGCCCTTCAGCTGGTTCAGCCCGTCGTCCCCGATCAGGACGTCGTCGAAGCGGCTGCCGGTGATCGCCTCGACGGTCGCCAGCACCCGGTCGCCCTCGCCCGGAGCGCCGTCGTCGACGTCGTCCCCGACGGTCACGGTGACGCCCTGCGGGCTGTCGAAGTAGTCGAACGAGTCGAACCCGGGCCCGCCGTCGATGACGTCGCCCCCCGGGCCGCCGTGCAGGTTGTCGTCGTCCTCCCCGCCGAGCACCCGGTCCGCCCCGGGGCCCCCGTCCTGCTTGTCGCTCCCGGTCCCGCCCGTGAGGACGTCGTTGCCCTCCTCGCCGTACAGCGTGTCGCTCTCGGGCGCGTAGAACTGCCCCGGCACCGTCCGCGACCCGACCGCCCCGGTGAGGATGTCCCCCGCGATGCGGTCGTCACCGGACCCGCCGCGGATGGTGTCGCGGCCGGCGCCGCCGTCGATCACGTCGTTGCCCGCGCCGCCGTCGAGCTGGTCGTTGCCGGCCCACCCGACGATGACGTCGTTGCCGTCGCCGCCGCTGAGGTTCTCCCCGAACTCGTCGATCTGGGGCGTCGTCGACCCGTTCAGCGCCGCGATGACGTCGCCGCCCTCGAGCGTGTCGTTGCCCGGCCCGCCGTCGACGGTCCCGCCGCCGGGTGCCGCGGCGTGCGAGCGCAGCGTGTCGTCGCCGGGACCGCCCATGAGGAGGAAGAGCCCCTCGTTCGAGGAGAACGAGCGGTCGACGAACCCGCTGTCGTCCCCGCCGCCGAGCTCGACCGTGAGGATCGGCGGCGGCGTCTTGGCGTACGGGCACCGGGCGGTGTGCGCGTCGATGCGCTCGCAGCCGTCGGTGCTGTCGAGCGGGACGGCGGCGTCGGTGATGGTCACCGCGGTCGGCGTCTTGCTGATCCGCACGTCGTTGGCCTCGCTGCCGGTGTCCTGCAGCGTGATGATGGAGGCGCCACCGGTGAGCGTGGCGGCGAGCCCCGGCTCGGCCGCGCCGGCGAGCGCTGCGAGCGACATGGCGGTCGCGACGACCCACCTGACCGGAAACGAGTGCGGCACGCGCGGCAATGTACCTGCGGCCACGGCGCGTCTGCGTCAGGAGCGCTCGGCGACCAGGATCTCGAGCGTGCCTGCGGGTGTCCGCAGGCGCTCCACCCGCCGCACGTCCCGCAGCCCCGCGGCCGCGATCCGGGCCGGCAGCAGTCCCCGAGCGTGCTCGCCGGTCGGGCCGAAGCCGTCCAGGAGCTGCAGGCCGAAGAAGGCCGCGCGCATGACCGGGTCCTGCGGACGGCCCCAGTCGGCGACCACCAGACGACCGCCGGGCTGCAGCACGCGGCGGCATTCGCGCAGCGCCGCGATCTTGTCCCCGGGCAGCAGGTGGTGCAGCACGAGCGTGCAGGTCACCCGCTGGAAGGTCCCGGCGGCG
Organism: Paraconexibacter sp. AEG42_29; assembly: GCF_040581415.1. NCBI lineage: Bacteria > Bacillati > Actinomycetota > Thermoleophilia > Solirubrobacterales > Paraconexibacteraceae > Paraconexibacter > Paraconexibacter sp. AEG42_29. The sequence continues at coordinate 2,790,738 of NZ_CP114014.1, forward strand.
AACGGCAGCCGGCCCGCGCGCGCCTCGCGCCACTCGACGCGGACGCCGGCCCGGTCGGCCTTGGCGGCGGCGCGCTCCAGGATCGCCGGGTCCACGTCCACCCCGGCCACGACCGCACCTGGCAGCCGCTGCGCGAGCGCGACCGCCAGCGTCCCCGTCCCGCACCCGAGGTCCAGGACCCGGTCGACCGGCACCGGCGGATCGCCCGACGGCCGCTGGACCTCTTCCAGGACCCGTGCACGCCAGCGCTCCTCGCGCATGGTGAGGGCGACGACCGGGTCGTACAGCGCCGTCAGCCCATGACGGCCGGCGGCGGGGACGAACGCGGCGGGCTGATCGCGGGCGGGCGGCACGGGCGTCATCCTGCCACGGGCTTCGCGTAGCCTGCCGATCGTGACCGACGAGCCCGCACCGCCGACCGACGCGGAGCTCCTCTCCGCCGGGCTCCTCGAGGGCCTGGCCGGCCAGGGTCGCCGCGAGCGCCTGGACCTCCTGCGCTGGCTGCTGGGCGAGGGCTTCGCGCTCGCCGACCTGGAGCGGGCGACCGCGACCGAGACGCTCGTCCTGATGGCGTCCGAGCGCGCCATCGGCGGGGGCCAGCGCTTCACCGAGGCCGAGGTCGCGTCGAGGGCGGGGGTCACGCCGGAGTTCCTGCGTGCCCTCGAGCGTGCGAACGGGCTGCGGACCGACGCGGCCCAGGGCGCCGCCGACTCCCCGCAGTTCACCGACATCGACGTCCAGGCCGCGACGATCGCGCAGGGCTACATGGCGGCCGGGCTCAGCGAGGAGCAGGTGCTCACCGTCGCGCGGGTGATCGGTCGCGGCTTCACGCAGATCGCCGAGCACATGCGGCAGATCACCTTCGAGCTCGTCGTCCGGCCGGGCCTCACCGAGCTGGAGCTCGCGCAGAACTACCGGGCGGCCGCCGAGGCCCTGGTCCCGTCGCTCGGACCGCTGCTGGAGACGACGCTGCGCCTGCACCTGCGGCAGGCCGTCGGCTCGGAGGTCCTCACCGCCCAGGAGCGCACCACGGGCGACCTTCCCGGTGCCCGTGAGGTCGTCGTCGCCTTCGCCGACCTGGTCGGCTTCACGCGGATGGGCGAAGAGGTCCCGCCAGCGGTCCTGGGCGACGTGGCCGGCCGGCTCGAGGACATGGCCGGTGAGGTCATCGACGCCCCGGTCAGGGTCGTGAAGACCATTGGCGACGCCGTCCTGCTCGTGAGCACCGACGCGCCGGCGATGGTCGAGGCGGCGCTGCGTCTGGTGGAGGTGGCAGCCGCGGAGGGCGAGGACTTCCCGCAGCTCCGCGTGGGGATCGCGTCGGGCCTGGCGGTCAACCGGTCGGGCGACTGGTTCGGCGCCCCGGTGAACCTCGCGAGCCGGGTGACCGGCGTCGCCCGAGCCGGCAGCGTCCTGGCGACGAACGAGGTGGCCGACGCGGTCCCGGACGGCGTCGAGTGGTCGCTCGCCGGCGCCAAGCGGCTGAAGAACGTGGCGAGTGAGGTCAGGGTGCAGCGGGCTCGGCGTCCGGCGGCGCCCGCAGCGTCCGAACCGCCGGAACCAGGAGCAGGCCGAGGGCGACGGGGACGCCGATGACCGACATCGCGTAGAGCGTCTCGTGCAGGCCGAACGTGGTGGCCGCCGGGCCCGCCAACGCCAGGCCCACGGGCAGCAGGCCGGTGGACAGCGTGTAGTCGTAGCTCGACACCCGCGAGATCGCGGCCGGCGGGATGTGCTGCTGCAGCGACAGCTCCCAGAGCGTGAAGTACATCGCCACCGCGACGCCCGTGACCGCCTCCAGTGCCGCGATGCCGGCGATCGGCAGCCCGCTGCCGATGATGATCGCCTGGCACGAGGCCACGGTCAGCGCGCAGGTGCCGACCAGCAGCGGCCGGGCGAAGCGCACGCGGATCACGATCAGGTCCCCCACGATCGATCCGGCGCCGAACGCGGCCGTGACGATCGCCCAGCTGGACGCGCCGCCGTACTCGCGCTCGGCGAGCACGGGTCCGAGGACGAAGATCGACGGCAGCACGACCACGTGGTAGACGGAGATACCGACCAGGCCGGTCCAGACCCACGTCCGCGACCGGACCTCCGCGAACCCCTCGCGCAGCTCGGCGAAGAAGTCCGGGGCGGCTACCACCTCGCCGGCGTCCCTGGGGTCAGGCTCCCGCGGCTGCAGCGTCGACAGCGCGAGCGCACTGGCCGCGAACGTGACCGCGTCGACCGCGAGCGCGTACCCCGGGCCGGCGACCGCGATCAGCACGCCCGCCACCGCCGGGCCGGCGACCATCCCGGTGGACATGACCAGCGATCGCAGCCCGGTCGCCGCCTGCAGGTTGTGGGGCGCCACGGTCAGCGGGACGAGGCCCGTGATCGCCGGGCTGAAGAACGCGTCGGCCGTGCCGAAGACCGCGAACAGGACGGCGAGGTGCCAGACCTCCGCCGTCCCGCTGATCAGCAGCGTCGCCGCGATCGCCTGGACGACGAGCCGGATGAGGTCGGTCAGCATCATCAGGCGGTGGCGCCGGACGCGGTCCGCGATCACCCCGCCGACGAGCGTGAAGACGAAGAACGGGACTGTCGCGGCGGCGATGACGAACCCGACCTCGGCCGCGTCACCCCCGATCGAGAGCACCGCGAACGGCAGCGCCACGAACGTGATGCGGTCGCCGATCGTCGACAGCGCCATGCCGGCGAACAGCCGCCGGAACTGGGGCTCGTCCCGTAGGACGGCCGGAAGCAGCCGCGTCATGGCGTCACGACGCGGCCACGGCTACATCAGCCGTGCAGCTTCTCCATGATCGCGTCGTCGACGTCGTAGTTGGCGTGGACCTCGCCGACGTCGTCGTTGTCGTCGAGCTTCTCGAGCAGCCGGAAGAGCTTGCCGGCGGTCTCCTCGTCGACCTCGGTGCGGACCTGCGGGCGCCAGAGCACCTCGCTGGAGGCGATCTCGATGCCCGCGGACTCGATCGCCTTCCGGACGGCCTGGAAGTCGGACGGCTCGCTGATGATCTCGAAGTGGTCCTCGGCGGCGACGATGTCCTCCGCGCCGGCGTCGATGGCGACCATCAGGTCGTCCTCGGACGCGTGCTCGGTCTCCACGATCACGACGCCCTTCTTGTCGAAGAGGTAGGACACCGAGCCGGGCTCGCCGAGGGCCAGGCCGGCCTTGGTGAAGATGTTGCGCACGTCCGCGCCGGTGCGGTTGCGGTTGTCGGTCAGCGCCTCGATCAGCAGCGCCACGCCGCCGGGCCCGTAGCCCTCGTACATGACCTCCTCGAACGACTCGGCGTCGGCGCCGGCGCCGGTCCCCTTGTCGATCGCGCGCTGGATGTTGTCCTTCGGCATCGACGCGTCCTTGGCCTTCTGGACGGCGAGCGCGAGCGACGGGTTGCCCTCGATGTCGCCGCCGCCGCCCTTCGCGGCGACGGTGATCGCGCGCGAGAGCTTCGTGAAGGCCTGGCCGCGGCGCGAGTCCTTGATCGCCTTCTGGTGCTTGATCGACGCCCACTTCGAATGTCCCGACATACGGAGCAGGCTACCGGGAGCGCCGGATTTCAGGCTCTCTTAGGTTTCGCTCAGGCCGCGCTCAGGTGCCTCCGGGAAGCTGGATGCACCCCACCATCCCAGCCGACCTTCCAGGAGCCACCCCATGCGTGCCGCCCTTCCCAGCCCCGTCCCGCCCGCCGCCGCGTACGACGACGTGCGCCGCATCCTCGTGGTCGCGAACGAGACCGCCGGGTCGGAGGTCCTGCACGACCTGGTCCTCGGCGCAGTCGGCGGCGGCCGGGAGAGCGAGGTGTTCCTGATCGTCCCCGTGCTGCACGACGGGCTGCTCCGGGTCCCGTCGCACGTGGCCCGCACGCCGTTCGGGACGCACGACGCCGCCGCCCGCCTGCGCGCCGCAGTCGACGAGCTGCTCGCTGAGGGCGTCCCGACCAGCGGGCGCCTGGTCCATGTCGACCCGCTCCACGCGATCTCGCAGGCGCTGCGGGACTTCCCGGCCGACCTGGTGGTCATCGCGACCCACCCCGCCTCGCGGTCCGCCTGGCTGGCGCATGACGTGGTCGACAGGGCGGCGCGGGCGTTCGGGCTGCCGGTGGCACACGTGGTGGTCGACGACCTGGCGCTGGAGCCGGTGGCCTGACCGCCGCGACGTCCTCGCTGACAGGTTCGGCACCGCATACGTGGCCGAACCTGTCACTCGGCGCGCGGGTGCGAGCGCCGCGGCGGCGCTCACCGCCCGCGCAGGCGGCCTCGTAGGCCGCGGCGGCCACCGGAAAACGCCGGCGGCGCCGCGCCGCCGTGGGCGTCCAGCAGGCCCGCCAGCCAGGGGTCGAACTCGTCCGCCCCCACGAGGACCTGCTCCCGGACGGGCAGGACGCCGTCCCACCACAGCGAGATGACGCGCTCCTCGGGGCTGAGCGCCGCCGCCGTCCCCGCCGCCAGGTGCCGCCCGTCCGCCACCAGCAGGTGCGGCTTGAAGGTGAAGCGCAGCCCGTCCCGACCCTCGGGGTCGCGCTCGGGCTCGGTGATCCAGTGGTGGTGCGTCCAGCCGACCCACGGTCCGTGGACGCCCCAGGTCAGCTCCTCGACGGCAGCGGGGACCTCGACGTAGCCGGCCCGGGCGACGCGCTGCAGCTCGCGGCAGACCCAGACCGGGTCGCGGACGTCCTCCAGGGTGTGCGAGCAGACGGCGACGTCGAAGGCGCCGTCGGCGAACGGCCACGGCTCGTGGTCGCAGATGTCGCGCTGGATCCAGGTCTCGTCCGTGAAGCGCTCCGGCGTGTCGTCCTCCGCGCCGTACAGGCCGCGGGTCGCGTACGGCAGCAGGTCCAGGACCGCGTCGGCCCGCGGCAGCGGCTTGGCCCAGCCACCGACGTCGAGGACGCGGGCGTCGTCCGGGGTCTCGCGCAGGAGGCGCTCGCGGGCGGCGTCGAGCATCGGCTCAGCCGGCTCCGAGCTCGCGGTAGAGCGCCAGGTGGGCCTCAGCGCACGCGGCCCGCGAGAAGCGCTGCGCGCGGGCGACGCAGCGCGCCGCGGTCTGGGGGTCGCGCGTGAGGTCGATCGCGGCCAGCAACGCGGCGGCGAGCTGCTCGGGCGTGTCCGCCTCCGCGGGGAACAGGACCCCCGTGCCGTCTTCGACGCCGACGACCTCCGCCTGGGCGCCGACGACCGGCGTCCCGCAGGCGAGCGCCTCGGCGAGGACGAGCCCGAAGGCCTCCCCGACCGACGGCAGCGCGTGCACCCACGCCGACCGGTTGGCGGCGGCGAGGGCGGCGCGGTCGTCGAGGTCGACCTCGTCCACCCCGTCGGCCGGCCACGAGCCCACCCCTCCCGCGCTCGCGACGCGCGTCAGGACGAGCCGCGCGCCGGGGTGCTCGCGGCGCACAAGCGCCAGCGCATCCACCAGCAGCCCGACCCGCTTGCGCGGCTGCGTGTGGTCGGCCGCGCAGAGGATCGTCGGCGCCTCGGTGCGTGCGGCGGCCGGGTCGGCGGCGGGCGTGAACGTGTCGACGTCGACCGGCGGTGCGATGACCCGCGGATCCACGCCGAGCCAGGTGCGGAAGTGCTCGGCGGCGAGCTCGCTGAGAGCGACGACGGCGTCGGACTCCGCGCAGGCCTTCACGACGAGCTCCTTGCGCAGGCGCCGGTTGGCGAGCGAGACGCGGTGCGGCAGGCCCATGTAGCTGAAGACCACCGGGACACCCGTCGCGCGCTTGTAGCGCAGCGCGGCGGCCGCATCGGTGGCGTAACACGGCTGGACGACGGCGGGCCGAGGGTCGCGGCGCAGCGCGGCGTAGGTGAGCGGCACGTGGGCGAGGTGCTCCTCGTAGAGCCGACGGCGCAGGCGGCCCTCCACGGGCGGGCGCCACACCCGCGTCACGGTCAGCCCGTCCTCGAGGCTCGTCACCGGCCGCGGCGACCCGCCGGCACGGCTCGTGATCAGCCGGGGCCGGTGGCCGGCGGCGAGCAGGCCGTCCGCCAGCTCGCGGATCACGCGCTCGGATCCGCGGCGGACCTCGGGCCAGAAGACGGGGTTCAGGAAGGTGACGTCCACGGTGCGCCGTTCAGGCTTTCACAGCGACGCGGTCACAGGAGGAGCGAGCGGTGCCGGACGGAGCCACGGGCCAGCGCGGCGACCTCCACCACGTCGAGGACGGCGCTGCCCGGCAGCTCGGAGACCGCGCGCGCCCGGCCGCGCCAGCTGCTGCCGTACCCCGGCATCGAGCCGGCGGCCCACGGCACCGTCGCTACGAGCGCCGCGGCCGGACGCCCGCGCAGCAGCAGCGTGGCCGCCAGCAGCAGGAACGGGACCTTCGTGTGCTGCGGCTTCCAGAACCAGCCGCCGCCGGCGTAGGAGCGGCGGATCTCCGGGTGCTTGCGCGTCAGGTACGGCAGGTGCTGCCAGCGCCACGACTCCCGCGCGCGGGCCACGAGCGTCGCCGGCTCGACGCAGTGGAACGTCAGCATCGCGGGTGCGCCGACCATCTCCACGCCCTGCTCGCGCGCCCGCCACGCGAGATCCGTGTCCTCCCCGGCCGCGACGGGCAGCGCGTCGTCGAACCCGTCGCACGCCGCCAGGACGGCGCGGGGATAGGCGATGTTGCAGGTCTGGGCCCAGATCGACGCCTGGCCGCCGACGAGCTCGACCACCTGGGTCCGCGCGTGCGGGGCGTGCAGCTTGACGACCAGCTCGTCGGGGTCGATCTGCGTCGGCCCCTGCACGATCGCATCGGGCCGGGCGCGCACCGCCGCGAGCGCGTGCTCGAGCCATTCGCGGGGCGGGCGGCAGTCGTCGTCGGTGAAGAGCACGTGCGGCGCGCGGGCCGCACGCCAGGCCGCGTTGCGCTTCTGCGCGGGGCCGGCGGTCCCGGCGTCGAAGGCCAGCGCGCGCAGGACGCCCGCCGCCGTCAGCGGATGCGCGGCGAGCAGCGCATCGGTCTCCGGGCCGCGCGAGTCGTGCGCGACGATCACCTCGAACGCGTCCCGGTCCAGGGTCTGGTCGGCGAGGGCGTTCAGCAGCCAGCGCAGCCGCAGCGGCCGGTCGTGCGAGGGGACGACGACGCTGAGCGCGGGGCCCGTCACAGCGTCCCCGGGTGGTCGCGGTACCAGGCGACCGTGTCGCGCAGGCCGTCCTCCAGGGATTTCCGCGGCGCCCAGCCGGTGAGGGTGCGCAGCCGGGCGGTGTCGGCGGGCTCGCGGTCGACCTCACCCGCGGTCACCGGCGCATCGCCGTACTCCGCGGTCACGCCCGCTCCGGCGATCCGGATGAGCAGGTCGGTCGCGTCGCGGACGCTCGTGACCGTTCCGCCGCCGGCGTTGAACGCCTGCCCGGCGGCGGGACCGCCGGCCGTCGCCGGGGACGACTGCGTCCCGGCCCCGAGCATGCCCGCCACCGCGAGCGCCGCGGCGGCGGCGTCGGAGGCGTGGAGGAAGTCGCGCTTGGGGCTGCCGTCGGTGTGGATCTGCGGCGAGCGGCCGGCCAGGACGGCCCCGACGAGCTCGGGCACCAGGCGCGAGCGGTTGAGGTCGCCGCCGCCGTAGACGTTCGTGAACCGGACGACGCCGACCGGGAGCCCGTAGGTGTGGAAGTAGGACCGTGCGATCAGGTCGGCGGCCGCCTTGGACACGTCGTACGGCTGGCGGGCGTCGAGCGGCATGCCCTCGGCGTACGGCAGCGCGCGCGGCGGGCCGTACGCGCGGTCGGTGGACGCCACCACGACCCGCTCCACCTCCTGCACGCGGCAGGCCTCCAGCAGCAGCCACGTCCCGCGGACGTTCGTCTCGAAGGTCGGGATCGGCGACTGCGCACCGGCCCCCACGATCGACTGCGCCGCCAGGTGGAAGACGGAGTCGACCGCGTGCTCGGCCAGGGTCTGCTCCAGCAGGCGCGCGTCGAGCAGGTCTCCCTGGACCACCGTGCAGCGGGCGTCCAGGCCGTCGAGGCGCAGGGCGGTACGGGCGGCGCTGTCGCGCTGGAGGACGACCACGCGCACCTCGCGCGCGAGCAGGGCCTGCACGAGCCAGTACCCCAGCAGGCCGCCGGCACCGGTGACGAACGCGGTCCGCAGCGGGTCCGTGCCGGCCGCCGTCGGGGAATCGGGCATACCGGGCGGAGCGTATCGGGGCGGTGGCGCGCGAGCGGTCATGCCCGCCACGGTCCGCGTAGGCTTGCGGGCGATGCCGATCGCCGAACGCGCAGCAGCCCTGGGCTGGTACCACGTCCTCGAACTGGCCCCTGGGGTCGTGACACCGGGGATGTTCGACCTCCGCGGTTCCGAGCACCACTACCACCTTCCGGAGGACATGACCGGGATGCGGGCCCTCGAGGTCGGTACGTGGGACGGGTTCTGGGCCTTCGAGATGGAGCGCCGCGGCGCGACCGTCGTCGCGATCGACCTCGACGACGAGCGTGAGCTCGACTGGCCCCCGCGCCGCCGCCCGACCGAGTGGCCCGAGCGCGCCCGCGGTGCCGGCTTCGCGCTGGCCAGCGAGGTCTACGAGTCCAAGGTCGAGCGCGTCATCTGCTCGGTCTACGACATGACGCCGGAGAAGCTCGGGGGCCAGTTCGACCTCGTCTTCTGCGGGTCGGTCCTCATCCACCTCCGCGACCAGCTGCTGGCCCTCGAGCGCATCGCCGAGCTGACGAAGCCCGGCGGGACGTTCATCAGCGCCGAGGAGTACGACCCGTGGCTCTCGCGCCTGCCGGTCGCCCTCTCGCGCTACCACGCCGACCGCGACGCGGCCGTCGTGTTCTGGATGCCGTCCGTCCGGACCTGGAAGGCGATGCTGTGGACCGCCGGCTTCGACACCGTCGTCGAGAAGGAGCGCTTCAAGATGCAGGCCACCGGCGACTTCAGCGTGCGCCACGTCGTGCTGCACGGCACGAAGAAGCGCTGAGGGCGCTCGGCTGATGGCCTCAGGCGAAGGCCTGCCCGACCCCGTCGTCCCGGCCGACGCCTACGACGAGGCCTACTACCTCGAGTGGAACATGGGCTACGAGGAGTGGAAGGCCGACCCCGGCGCGCCGATCCACGGCACCTACTCCTACGCCCTGCAGCGGGCCGGGCTGGCCGCCGGCGAGGTCCTGGTCGACGTCGGGACCGGGCGCGGCGAGCTGCTGGCGCTCGCGATGCAGCGCGGAGCGGCGCGTGCGGTCGGGCTGGAGTATTCCGAGGCGGCGGTCGCGCTCGCTCACCGGACCCTGGAGGCGCACGGCGCCGACGCCGAGGTGCTGCTGGCCGACGCCCGCGCGGTGCCGCTGCCGGATGCCGTCGCCGACCTCGTGACGATGCTCGACGTGGTCGAGCACCTGTCGCAGGACGAGCTGCACCGCGCGCTGTGCGAGGCGCGCCGGATCCTGAAGCCGGGCGGCCGGATCATCGCGCACACCTTCCCCAACCGCCTGATCTACGACGTGACCTACCGCTGGCAGCGCCGGCTCGTCCCCGGCCGGCGCGCCCGCTGGCCGAAGCAGCCGCGCGGCGAGCTCGAGGCGTCGATGCACGTCAACGAGCAGTCACGTGGGTCGCTCCGCAAGGCCCTGAACGCCGCGGGCTTCCGCGACGTGCAGGTCGGGTTCGGCCACATGATCCACGACACGATCGTGCCGGAGGCCGACGCCGGCGCCCGGACGACGCTGCACCGCCTGGCGGCCCACCGGCCGACGCATCCGTTCGGCCGGGCCGACCTGTGGGCGCGGGGCCTGGCCTGACGGGTCGTGCCCTGCGGGGCGCCATGATGGCGCGGCCACCGGCGGCGGCACCTAGAATCGCCGCCGTGCGCCGACCCGGACCCCGCCACCGTCGTCGCCTCTCTGCGCTCGCCGGCGGCGTCCTGGCCGCGACCGCCCTGGCGATCTCCGGGCAGGCCCCGGCGCAGGAGCCGGCGCCGGCTCCGTCGTTCCCGGCTCAGGGCGACCCGCAGTCCCCCCTCGGGCAGCCGTGCTTCGGCGCCGCCGCGGTCGACCCGAACAAGCCCTGCTCGAACCCCGGGCTCGCGCTCACGGTCTACCCGCTCCCCCGCGAGGCCCGCGCCCTGCAGAAGACCCAGGGCTGCGACCACCGCGAATCGGCGGCAGCCGGGCTGCTCGACATCTGCTTCTTCGGCGCCACCCCGCGGGAGGCGACGAGGACCGTCGCACTGCTCGGGGACAGCCACGCCGCCCACTGGCGCAACGCGCTCGACACCGTCCTGGCCAAGCACACGTGGCGGGCGATCTCGATCCAGCGCGCCGGCTGCCCCCTGACGCTCGCGCGGCCGAACCTGCCGAGCCCCGATCGCATCAGCGGCTGCATGAACTTCAACAAGGCCGTCCAGGCCTGGATGGCCGCCCACCCCGAGATCGACGTGGTGTTCACCTCGCAGCACCGCGGCACCGTCATCCCGCGCAAGGGCGTGTCGCAGAACGCGGCGCGGCACAAGGGCTACATCAAGGCGTGGCAGGGCCTGCTGTCGAACAACGTCCGGCAGATCGTCGTCATCCGCGACACACCCCGGATCTCGAGCACCACCATCGCCTGCGTGCAGGGCGCGATCGACGCGCGGGTCCCGCCCGGCGAGGCCTGCGCGCTGAAGAGCTCCTACGCGCTGCGCTCGGACCCGGCGGTCGAGGCCGCGCGGATCATCGACACGCCGCAGGTCCAGGTCGCCGACCTCGGGACGTTCTTCTGCCGCAAGCGGATGTGCCCCCCGGTCAGCGGTGGCGCGCTGATCCTGCGGGACGTCACCCACATGACGACGACCTACAGCACGACCCTCGGGCCCTACCTGCTGCAGCGGGTCGACAAGCTCATGGAGAGCTGGCCGGCGCTGCGCCGCTGAGCGCGAGTCGGGTTCTCGGGAGCGGGGCGTGGGACGGGTGGCCGGCCAGGCGAACCGCGGCGATCCGGGACCTCGCGTCCCAGCGCACGTCATACATGCACCAGCGCGCAAGGTCCCCGACGCTGTGACCCCGGCCGCACGGACCTGCCGCCGTCACCCGGTCGCGCGGGCTCCCCGCAGCCGGACGGCACGGCTGCGCAGCCGCGCGGCCAGGCCGAGCGACTGGGCAGGCGCACCGCCGCGGTAGAGCACCAGGTGCGAGCGGCCGCCGTGGAAGCGCCGGTAGCGGACGAGGCCGCGGGCCGTCGCGTGATCCAGCAGGTCGCGCACCGGCAGCTCGTGGTGCAGCGCGGTCTCCCCTGGCTCGGGCTCCAGCAGGTTGACCAGGACGAGGTCCGCGGCCGCCTCCATCGAGGCCAGCAGCGCGAACGGCTCCTCGACGTGCTCCAGGACGTCGAAGGCGTAGGCCAGGTCGTGCCCGTCCGGCAGCGACTCCCGGTCCAGGTCGACGATCCGCGCGGCGGCACCGGCCTCGCCGAGCGCGGCCAAGCGGGTGCGCAGGTAGGCGACGCTCGGGTTGTCGAAGTCGGCGAACGTCACCTGGTGGCCACCCCCGCGCATCAGCGCGAGGCCGTCGGCCCCGATGCCGCAGCCGACGTCCACCAGACGCCCGCCGGCCGGCAGCGCGGCGTCGATCCACTCGCGGTACGGGTCCTTCGTCCCGGTCATCGCGAACGCCGTCAGGTTGTAGAGGTAGCCGACCGATCGGCGGTACAGCGCCTGCTCGTCGCCGATGTCCGCGAGCTCGGTCTCGAGCTGTGCCTCGTAGTGGACGAGGCGCTCGTGGTCGTACGCGTCGCCGAGGTACGCACGCAGGTCGGCCGCTTCGCGGTCAGGGTCGATGGTCGAGCGCAGGAGAGCCACAGAGAAGGACGCCGGTGTCTAGGGTGTCAGGCCATATGGCGCTCGCATTGGAAGAGATCCGAGAGCGCGTCGGGGCACGGCCGCAGTGGTACCACACCCTGGAGCTCGCACCCGGCGTGGTGACCCCCGGCTGGTTCGACCTGCGCACCGTCGCACCCCAGGTGCTGCCGTCCTCCCTGGCCGGGAAGCGCTGCCTGGACGTCGGGACGTTCGACGGGTTCTGGGCGTTCGAGATGGAGCGTCGCGGCGCTGCTGAGGTGCTCGCCGTCGACATCGTCGACCCGCGTGCCTGGGACTGGCCGATCACCGCCGGCGACGAGCTCGTCAAGCTGCTCGAGGACCGCAAGCAGGGCGGTGCCGGATTCGACATCGCGTCCGACGCGTTCGGGTCCTCCGCGCAGTACCGCGAGTGCTCGGTGTACGACCTCGACGCGGCCGAGGTCGGGACGTTCGACTTCGTCTTCATGGGCAGCCTGCTGCTGCACCTGCGCGACCCGATCCGCGCGCTCGAGAAGCTGCGGTCGGTCTGCGCCCCGGGCGGGATCGTCTGCACGATGGACGCGATCGACCCGACGATGTCGCTCCTGTTCCCGCGGCGGGCGATGGCGACGTTCGACGGCGACGGACGGCCGTGGTGGTGGATGCCGAACATCGCCGCCTACGACAAGATGCTGCGGTCCGCGGGCCTGGCGCCGGTCACGAAGCCGACGCCGGTCCGCCTGCCCCGTGGCGGTGGACACCCCATCGTCAAGCCCTCCAAGGCCGTCCTCATGAACCGCGAGGGCCGTCGCCTGCTCGCCGCCACGCACCGCGGCGACCCGCAGGCCTGGGCCCACTCGAAGGTCGTCGGCGCATGAGCCCCCGCGTGCTCGACGCCCTCAAGCGGCGGCTCGGCGGCGGCAGCGGTGACCCGACCCCGGGCGCGGACGGTCCCTGGCGCCCGCCGCTCGTCCCGCTCAAGCTGAAGACCATCGACGAGGCGTTCGCGCTGCCCGCCGTCGAGTCCGTCGCCGACCTCGGCGGCGTCTGGGCGGTCGAGGCCGGCTACAGCTTCCACGCGCTCGAGAACCACGCCCCCGAGCGGGCCGTCCTCGTCGACGACGACATCACCGCCGGCGTCCGCGAGCGGGCGGCCGCGTTCCCGCAGTTCCAGCTGCTGGAGCAGAACTTCGGCCTCGAGCGGACCCCAGCCGACGTCGGGCCCATCGGCGTCGTGCTGCTGTTCGATGTCCTGCTGCACCAGGTGAACCCCGACTGGGACGAGATCCTGCGCCGCTACGCCCAGCACGCCCAGGCGTTCGCGATCGTGAACCCGATGTGGTCGCCCGCGGATCTGCCGCACGGCACCGGCGACACCGTCCGGCTGCTGGACCTCGGCGAGGAGCGCTACCGCCAGGCCGTCCCGCCGCAGGACAACATCGACGGGCTGTTCGACCGCCTGGACGAGGTCAACCCCAAGCGCGGGCGACCGTGGCGCGACGTCCACGACGTGTGGCAGTGGGGCATCACCGACGCGGACCTGCGCGCGAAGCTCGACGAGCTCGGGTTCGTCGTCGCGTTCGCCGAGCAGCACGGCCGCTGGCGCGGGCTCGCGGACTTCGAGGACTGCGCGTACGTCTTCCACCGCGCCTGAGCCGATGGCGCCGGCGGTCTCGGTCGTCATCCCGACCTACCGCCGTGCCCCCGTCCTGCGCCGGACACTCGATCACCTGCACCGTCAGGCGGACGGGCGCCTGGAGCTGATCGTCGTCGACGACGCCCAGGACGACGACACGGCGGCCGTCGCCGCCGCGGTCGACGCCGGGCACCGGCCGTTCCCGGTGCGCATCCTGCACCGCCACGCGCCGGGCGTGGCCGCCGCGCGCAACGCCGGCTGGCGCGCTGCGCAGGCCCCGATCGTGCTGTTCCTCGGCGACGACATCTTCGCGGACCCCGGGCTCGTCGACGCCCACCTGGCGGCCCACGCGCGCTGGACGGACCACGCAGTTGGCGTGCTCGGGAACGTGCGCTGGGCGGACGAGCTGCGCGTCACCCCGTTCATGCGCTTCCTCGAGGAGGGGGCGCAGTTCGACTACGCGCACATGCAGGCCGGCGACGCGGGCTGGGGCCGCCTCTACACGTCGAACGTCTCGTTCAAGCGCACGCTGCTGGAGAAGGTCGACGGGTTCGACGAGTCCTTCACCTTCGGCTACGAGGACCTCGAGATCGGCCTGCGGATGGCCGCCCACGGCCTGCGGCTGATGTACGAGCCGGGCATCGGCGCGCAGCACCTGCACCCCACGAGCATCCCGGCCTGGGAGCGGCGGATGGTCGCGGCCGCCCCGGCCGAGCGGGCGATGGTCGCCAAGCACCCGGACGTGCGGCCGTACTTCCACGATGCGCTGCGCGACTGGCGCGGCGTGGCGACGTCGGCCCGCGCCGCGCGGCTGGCGGACGTCGTCCCCGAGCGGGTGCCGGTCGTCGGCCCGCGTGTCCACGCCGCGGCCCGCGCGCACTGGAAGGCGACGCTGGCAAACGCGTTCTTCCGGGGCTGGGAGACGTCGTGAGCGGGTCCGACGAGGTCGACCTCACCGGCCCGCCCGAGCCGATCGAGCCCCACGGCACGCTCGAGGTCCCCGAGGACGTCGCTCCGGACCCGAACTCCGGCGGGCCCGACCTGCGCCGCCGTGCGGCCCGCGGAACGCTCATCAACGGCGTCTTCCTCATCTCGCTGACCGCGCTGGGCCTGATCCGCGGGTTCGTCCTGGCTCGCTTCCTCACCCAGGACGACTACGGCATCTGGGCGGTGCTCGTCACCTCGTTCGGGACGCTCGTCTTCCTGAAGGAGGTCGGCGTCAGCGACAAGTACATCCAGCAGGCGGACATGGACCAGGAACGCGCGTTCCAGCGGGCGTTCACGATCGAGCTGATCATGACCACCGCGGTCACGATCGTCATCGGGATCGCGATCCCGCTCGTCGCCTGGGCCTACGGCCGGTGGGAGATCGTCCCCGTCGGCTTCGTCGGCCTGCTTGCGATCCCGGCGCTCGCGCTCCAGGCGCCGCTGTGGATCTGGTACCGGCGGATGGACTACTTCAAGCAGCGGCTGCTGAGCTCCGCGGACCCGATCGTCGGCTTCATCGTCGCCGTCGGCCTGGCCGCAAGCGGGGCCGGCTACTGGGCGCTCGTCGGCGGGCTGCTGGCCGGTGCGTGGGCGACCTCGCTGCTGGCCGTCGTCACCTCGCCCTACAAGCTGCGCTGGGTCCTCGACGGCGCCGTCGTCCGCGAGTACGTGTCGTTCTCGCTCCCGATCCTGGCTGCGTCGATGGCCGGGCTGATCGTGGCGCAGGGGTCGATCATCGCCACGTCGGCGACCCTGGGCGTCGCCGGTGCCGGCGTCGTGGCGCTGGCGTCGACCGTCATCCAGTTCGCCGACCGGGTCGACGCCATCGTCAGCGGCACGCTCTACCCCGCGATCTGCCGCGTGGCGGACCGGACGGACGTGCTGTTCGAGTCGTTCGTGAAGTCCAACCGGCTCGCGCTGATGTGGGCGATGCCGTTCGGCGTCGGCCTCGCGCTGTTCGCGGAGGACCTCGTCCGCTTCGGGATCGGCGAGCGCTGGCGCGACGCGATCCCGCTCCTGCAGGCCTTCGGGCTGATCGCCGCGGTCAACCACCTCGGCTTCAACTGGAGCTCGTACTTCCGCGCGCGGGCCGACACCAAGCCGATCGCGGTCACGTCCGCCGTCTCGACGGTCGCGTTCGTGACGATCACGCTGCCGCTGCTGATCTTCGGCGGCCTGGAGGGCTTCGCGGTCGGGATGGCGGCGATGATGCTCGCCCAGCTGGTCTGCCGGACCTATTACCTCAAGCGTCTGTTCAGCGGCTTCAAGCTGCTGCCGCACGCCGTCCGCGCGGTCACCCCCGTCCTGCCCGGCGTGGCCGCCGTCCTGGCCGTCCGCGCGCTGTCGGACGGGCCGCGGACCGCGTGGATGGCCTTCGGGCAGCTGGCGCTGTTCGCCGCCGTCGTGCTCGTCGCGACGGTGATCGCCGAGCGCGCGCTGCTGCGCGAGGCCCTGGGCTACCTGCGACCCCGCCCGGCGGGCGCCGTCCCCGCTGCCTGAGAGCTAGGGTGCCCTGCGTGCTGCCCGACTCGCTCGCCCGGATCGACGCCCTGCCCGACGACCTTGTCGTCCTCGACGTCGGTGGCTGGGGGGCGCCGCTGCACCGCGCCGACCATGTGCTCGACGTGCGCCCGCACGCCACGCGCGGGGCGCTCGGCTACTCGTACGGGTCGGGGCCGGAGCGCTTCTCCGCCGACACGTGGCACATCGCCGACATCTGCGCCCGTGACCCGTGGCCCTTCGAGGACAAGCAGTTCGACTTCGCCACCTGCGTCCTCACCCTCGAGGACATCCGCGACCCGATCGGCGTCTGCCGCGAGCTCTCGCGGGTCGCGAAGGCCGGCTACGTCGAGGTCCCCACGATCGAGGCCGAGCTGATCTACAACGTCGAGTGGCAGGGGCCGTTCCTCGGCCACGAGCACCATCGCTGGCTGATCGACCGCGACCCGGAGCTCAAGCCCGGGGACTCCGGCCTCGTCTTCCGCCACAAGAGCCACATGCTGCACCAGGACTGGCGGGTGCGCGTCGTCCCGCGGTGGGTGGAGCAGATGAGCCTGGAGGACCACCTGCTGGGCGTCTTCTGGGAGGGCGAGATCGCAGCCCGCGAGGAGTTCGAGCTGCTGCCCGACCTCGACGCGCTGGCCGCGCGGGTCCGGGCGAAGTTCAACCCGTCGCCGAAGGAGCTCGCGCTGAAGGAGGCGCGCGTCAAGGCGGCGCACCTCGTGGCGCGCGGGGTGCGGCCGGTGCGGGCGAAGGTCGCCGGCGCGCTGGGCCGCCTCGACTCGCGCTGACGCCGGCGGTCTCCCTGCGACGCAGAGCACGACATGCGTGCTGTGCGTCGCACGGAGCGGTCACCCTGGCGCGGGCCGTGCCGCGACCGCCAGGTCGAGCCGTGCCGTCACCGCTGCTGCCCAGCCTGCCGCGTCGCCCGGCGGGTCGACGTGCACCGCCGCGGGGTCGACGCGGTCGCCCAGCGCCGTGAGGGCCGCGTCCCGGAGCGTGACGTCGCCGCAGGTCCAGGCCGTGACGGCCGCCGGGTCCCACCCCTCCTGCCGGGCGCGCAGGTCGACCTGCGGCCCGTAGACCGGCCAGTCGTCCAGGACGCACGCCAGCTCGGGCAGTCCCGTGGCGCCCGCGAGCGTCAGTGGAAGCCCGCCGAGCGCGACCCAGACGACCGCCTGGGGACGGAACGACTGCTCGATCTCCCCCAGCCGCAGCAGCGCGCGCCGGCTGATGCGCGACGCCTCCAGCCGAGCGGGACGGCGCCAGGACCCGTCCGCCGCGCGGAACCAGTGCAGGCTGCGATCGACTCCGTCCAGCTCGGGGCCGGAGTCGTCGGTGGTGAGGATGCTGACCGTGTCACCGCGGCCACGTAGCGCGGCGACGAGCGCCGGCCACAGGCGCGCGCCGACGTCCGTGGCCGCGTCGGCGCGGTAACGGTCGCCCACCGTGAGTATCCGCAGGCCGTCGCTCGTCACGGTCGCGAGCATAGGATGCAGCGCAACATGAGCGTCCCCCCCGAGATCTTCAAGGCCTACGACATCCGCGGGCTCTACGGCGACCAGATCGGGCCGGACACGGCCTACGCGATCGGCCGCGGGTTCGCCCGCGTCATCGCCGGGCTCGCCGGCAAGCCGGTCAGCGAGACGACGCTCGGCCTGGGCCGTGACATGCGCTTGACCGCGCCTGAGCTCGCCGGCGAGTACCGCCGCGGGATGACCGACGAGGGCGCGGACGTGGTCGACGGCGGCCAGGTCGGCACGGAGATGCTCTACCACCTGGTCGGCTCCCGCGGCCTGGACGGCGGGCTCATGTGCACCGCGTCCCACAACCCGAAGGCCTACACGGGCGCGAAGCTCGTCAAGCAGGGCGCGATCGCCCTCAGCGGCGACGAGGGCATCCAGGACATCCGGAAGCTCATCGAGGACGGGCTCGGCGACGTCGCCGCCACCCCCGGGTCCGTCACGGACGTCGACCTCTACGAGGAGTTCCAGGCGGCGGCCCTGAAGTTCATCGACCCGGCGAACGTCAAGCCGCTGAAGGTCGCGGTCGACGGCGGCAACGGCATGGCCGGGCCGATGGTCGGCCCGCTGCTGACCCAGCTCGGCCTGCAGCTCGACGAGACCTACTGGGTCCCGAACGGCGACTTCCCCGGCCACGAGCCCAACCCGCTGCTGCCCGAGAACCGCCAGTTCATCATCGACCTGGTGCGCGAGTCCGGCGCCGACCTGGGCATCGCGTGGGACGGCGACGCCGACCGCTGCTTCTTCATCGACGACACCGGCGAGTTCGTCGACGGCGACTTCCTCACGGCGATCCTCGCGCAGCACCTGCTGGCCAAGTCCCCCGGCGAGACGATCCTCTACGACGCCCGCGCCTCCCGCGTGGTCGCCGACCTCGTCACGGCGGCCGGCGGCACGCCCGAGGTCAACCGCGTCGG
Source organism: Paraconexibacter sp. AEG42_29 (assembly GCF_040581415.1). Lineage (NCBI taxonomy): Bacteria > Bacillati > Actinomycetota > Thermoleophilia > Solirubrobacterales > Paraconexibacteraceae > Paraconexibacter > Paraconexibacter sp. AEG42_29. Next base: position 2,809,037 of record NZ_CP114014.1, read on the forward strand.
GCACGCGTTCTTCAAGACCCGTATGAAGCGCGAGGGCTCGCTCTTCGGCGGCGAGGTCTCCGGCCACTACTACTTCCGCGACTTCCACTGCGCCGACAGTGGCACGATCCCCGCGCTGCTGATCCTCGAGAAGCTGTCCAGCGAGGGCGCCAAGCTCTCAGAGCTGCTCGCACCGCTGCGCGCGAAGTACTTCATCTCGGGCGAGATCAACTCGACCGTCGCCGACGGCCCGGCCAAGATGGCCGAGATCGAGGCCTCCTACGGGTCGCTGCCGGGCGCCGTGGTCACCCACGTCGACGGCGTCTCGGTCGACTTCGAGGACTGGCACTTCAACGTACGCATGTCGAACACCGAGCCGCTGCTGCGCCTCTGCCTGGAGTCCCTGAACTCGCAGGCGGACATGGAGGCAAAGCGCGACGAGGTGCTCGGCGTCATCCGTGCCTGATCCCACGCGGGAGCGCGATATCGCGGCAGCGGCGGCCGCCGGCATCCACCTGATCGCGGTGCCGACGCCGTTCGCGGTCGGGCGGGTCAACTGCTATCTGATCGAGGACGACCCGCTCACGCTCGTCGACACGGGGCCGAACTCGGGCACCGCGCTCACGGTCTTGGAGGCCGGGCTGGCCGCCCACGGGCGCCGGGTCGAGGACCTCGAGCGGATCGTTCTCACCCACCAGCACATCGATCACATCGGCCTCGCGCAGATCCTGGCGGACCGGTCCGGCGCGGAGGTCTGCTGCCTGGACGCGCTCGTCCCGTGGCTCGCGACGTACGGCGAGCAGACGACGATCGACGACGCGTTCAGCAGCATGCTGATGCGCGCACACGGCATCCCGGACGACATGGTGCTGGCGCTGCGCAGCGTCTCGATGGCGTTCCGGGCGTGGGGCACGCGGGTCGACGCGACGGTGCCGCTGGTGCCGGGGACGACGTTGGACTTCGCCGCGCGGTCGCTGCGCGTCCTGCACCGGCCCGGTCACTCGCCGTCGGACACGATCTTCCACGACGAGGAGCGGTCGCTGCTGATCGCGGGTGACCACCTGATCGCGCACATCTCCTCCAACCCGCTGATCGCCCGTCCGCTCGCGAGCACGGCCCCCGGCGCGGTCGGCGACCGGCCGCAGGCGCTCGTCGCCTACCTGCGGTCGATGGCGCAGACCGCGGAGATGGACCTCTCGCTCGTCCTACCTGGTCACGGCGACCCGATCACCGACCACGTCTCGCTCGTGGCGTCGCGCGTCCGGTCCCACGACCGCCGGAAGCAGAAGATCGGCGGCCTGATCTCCCAGGGGCCGCGGACCGCGTATGAGCTGGCCACGGAGATGTGGGGCAACATCGCGGTCACGCAGGCCTACCTGACGCTGTCGGAGATCCTGGGCCACGTGGACCTGCTGCTGGCGGACGGCACGGTCGTCGAGGCGACCGACGCGGCGGGCGTCGTCCGTTACGGGCCGGCCTGACCGCGGGGACCGCGTGTCCTGACGCACGTCGTGCCTGCGCGGGGGCCACGGTCCCTCCCGCAGCGTCGGGCGGCGGCCGGCGAGCGCTCGCGCGGGCCGGGGCGGCCGAACGTGGCCGATGGGCTCGAGTCAGCGGCTCACGCGGGCGATGTTCGCGGCGTCGGCCGGGTCGGTCGACGGCGTCCCGGCGAACCACGCGTCCAGGATCTCCGCCAGGACGGCCGCGGACGTCGTGCGCAGGCTCAGTGCCAGGACGTTGGCGTCGTTCCACTCCCGTGCGCCGGCGGCCGTCGGCGCGTCCCCGCAGAGCGCCGCCCGGATCCCCGCGACCTTGTTCGCCGCGATAGACGCCCCCGTCCCCGTCCAGCAGCAGACGATCGCCTGATCGGCGCGTCCCTCGGCGACGTCCCGTGCCGCCGCCTGCGCACACCACGCCCAGTCGGGGCGGTCGCCCTCGCGCAGGGCGCCATGCGGGAGCAGCTCGTGGCCGCGAGCGGTGAGGAGGGCGAGCAGGACGTCGGCGACGCCCGTGCGCTCGTCGGCAGCGACAGCGATTCGCATCGGTGGAGCGTAGGCGCGTGGCGGTCCCGGCGCGCTGTCCGTCCGGCAACCGGGGTGGCGTCGCCGGCGCGGCGACTGCGCGGGCCCCCGGAGGTCGAACGTCGGTTTCCCCACGCCCAGACGCGGGGAAACCGACGTTCGGCCGCACCGCCTCCTCGCCCGCGATTCGAGCGTCGGTTTCCCCGCGCCCTCACGTGGGGAAACGGACGTTCGGCCCCGCAGGGGCGGTCGCCCGCCGACGCGCGTCACCCCGCCCGGTGGGCCAGGACGAACTGCGAGTTGCCGCGGCCGGTCCGGCGGGCGACCGGGTAGGCGATCCGGTGGACGACGTCGAAGCCCGCCCGCAGCGCCCGCCGCTTGCGGCCGTGGCCGATCCGCTGCGGCGAGAGGGACGTCGACTCGTAGAAGTCGTACGGCGTGGCGAAGGTCCGGACGGCGTCGACGTCGTAGTCGAGGGACTGCAGGAGCCGGCGCGCGGTCCGCGGAGAGAAGTCGTAGAGGTGCACCGGCAGCTCCGGGTACTCCCAGACACCGGTCCGCCGCGCGAACAGCCTGTAGGTCAGCCGCGGGTAGAGGCCGTCGACGTTCGGGAACGTCGCGGCGACGTGACCACCTGGCGCCAGCAGCCCGGCCGCGAGGCGCAGTTCGTGCCGCGGGTCGGGCAGGTGCTCGAGGACGTCCCAGAAGCTGATCAGGTCGAACCGCTCGCCGGCCAGCGACGGAAGGACCTCGTCCAGGGTGCCCGTCCGGACGTCGAGCCCCCGTTTACGCGCGCCGGCCGCCGTCGCCGCGCCCAGCTCCACGCCGATCCCCGTCATCCCGGCCTCGGCGGCGACCTCGAGCCACGCGCCGGACGACGCCCCCACGTCCAGGATCCGCAGACCCGGACGCAGGACGCCCGTCGCGCGCAGGTGGCCCAGCTTCTCGCGCGCCCGCTCGAGCGTCGTCCCCCGCAGGTCCCCCAGCAGCGCCTGGGCGAAGCCCGCGTCGTGGTAGTACGCCTGCTCGAGCAGCTCCGGACCGGGCGGCGGGTCCTGGAAGACGAGCGTGCAGGACGGGCAGCGGACGAGCGTGAAGCCGTCGCGCGCGTACAGCTCGCGGAACGGCGGGGCCTGCCCGCAGACGATGCACTCGCGCTCGGTCATCGGGGGAGCAGCCTAGTGACGTAAGGTCCGCTGCGATGGCCGCGCGATGAGGATCCTGACGATCGGGAACATGTACCCGCCCCAGCAGCTCGGGGGCGCCGAGCTCGTCTGGCAGTCGTGGGTCGAGCACGCCCGCGGGCTCGGGCACGACGTGCACGTCCTGACCAGCGACGTCGCGCTGCCCGGCGCCGTGCTCACCGAGGCGAGCGAGCGCGGAGTGGAGCGCTCGCTGCGCTGGTACTGGCGCGACCACGAGTTCCCGGTCCTGAGCGCGCGCGAACGGCTGGCCATGGAGCGGGCCAACGGCCGCACGCTGAAGCGCTCCCTGCGCGAGGTCGACCCGGACGTCGTCGTCTGGTGGGCGATGGCCGGCATGTCCTTCAGCCTGGTCGAGCGGGTGCGCCGGCGGGGGCTGCCGTCGGTCGCCGTCCTGGGCGACTACTGGCTGCAGTACGGGCCGGACGTGGACGGCTGGATGCGCGCCTTCAAGTCACGCCCGCGTCTGGGCCGCGTGGTCGACCGGGCGACGGGCCTGCCCACCCGCGTGCTCCTCGGCCGCGACATGAGCTACGTCTTCGTCAGTGAGACGGTCCGCGGCCGGGCGCGCGAGGCGTTCCCCGACCTGACGGACGATGAGGTCGCCCACCACGGGCCCGACCTCGACCTCTTCCGCTGGGCCGGCGAGCGGCCCCCCTGGCGCTGGCGACTGCTCTACCTCGGGCGGATCGACGAGCGCAAGGGCGTGGCCATCGCGATCCGTGCCCTCAAGGACCTTCCCGACGAGGCGACGCTCGATGTCGTCGGCTCGGGGGACGACGCCCATCTGGACGACCTGCGCGCGCTCGCGGCGGACCAGGGCCTGGCCGACCGCGTCCGCTTCGTCGCCCGCCGTCCCCGGACCGAGCTCCCTGCCGTGATGGCGGAGGCGGACGCCCTGATCTTCCCGGTGACCTGGGGCGAGCCGTGGGGTCTGGTCCCGAGCGAGGCGATGGCCGTCGGGCTGCCCGTGATCGGCAGCGGCCGCGGCGGCTCCGGCGAGTACATGCACCACGGCGTGAACAGCCTGCTCTTCGATCCCGACGCGGGCCCGTCGGACCTGGCGGCGCGCGTCCGCGAGCTGGCGGCGGACCCGTCCCTGCGGACCCGGCTGACCGCAGCAGCACGGCAGACGGTCACCGCGCTGGCGGAGGAGTCCTTCGACGATGCGGTGCAGCAGGCGGTCGAGCGGGTCGTCCGTCAGCGCGTCAAGTGACCGCTCAGAGGCGCCGGCCGCGGTCCCGCGCCGCCCCACCGACGGTCTGACGTCCGGTTTTGGTCGTCAGGACGACCAGAACTGGACGTCAGACGGATGGGGACGGCGCGAGCGGCAACCGCGGAGGGTTCGGCTGAGGGTCACTCGGCGGTCGTGGTCGGGGACGCCGCGACGGTGACGGGCGCATGCCGGAGCGACCGCAGGCCGGCCGCGTGACGGGCCGCATGCGCCAGCGCGCGATCCCGCCGCCAGCCTGCCGGCGCACGCCGCGCCTGCCCCCGCGCGCTCGCCCACCCCGCCAGCGCCAGCACCGCCGTACGGCGCCGTCCGTACCGCGACCGCATCCACGCGTAGGTCGCCGCCTGCTTGCGGTCCTCGCGGGCGCCGTCGTCCGCCCAGGCCTGCTCGGCGGCTGCGCTGACCGCGTGCGTCACCCGCGCACCGGGCTCGTACCGGGTCCGCCATCCGGCGCGCGCCAGGCGCCAGGCGATGTCCACGTCCTCGGCGTACAGCCACTGCGCGGCGTCGAAGCCGCCGATCGCGTCGAACGGGCCCCGGCGGACCAGCAGCAGCGCCCCGTGCGCCCAGTCGACGTCGGCGCTCCGGTCCGGGTCCCAGGCGCCCTCGAGCACGCGTCCCGCCGGCAGGACCCGCGCGGCGCCCGGCAGGTGCAGCGCCGCGAGCGTTCGCAGCGACGGAAACGGGTGGACGTGGTGCTGGGTGCTGCCGTCCGGGAGCAGCAGCCGCGGGGCGACGACGGCGACGCCCGGGTCCGTGTCGCCGGTCGCCACCAGGCGGGCCAGCGCCCCGGGGTGGACGGCGACGTCGGCGTTCGCCGGGACCAGCCAGCGCGGAGCCGGCCCGGGAGCGTCCTGGGCGGCCCCCAGGTTGATTGCAGGCCCGTACCCAAGGTTCGCCCCCGCGCGGACGAGGCGGACCCACGGATGCCGCTCGGCGACCAGTTCCGCCGAGCCGTCGGCCGAGTCGTTGTCGACCACCGTGACGTCGGCCAGGCCACTCTCGTGATCGGCGCGGAGCGCCTGCAGGCACGTGTCCAGCAGCGCCGCGGTGTTCCACGACACGACGACGACGGACACGGCGGCGGACGGCACGCGGGATAGGGTATGCGTGCCGCCGATGACGCATGCCTCCGCCCCACCCTCGCGCCCGCGTCGCGCGCTCGAGATCTGGTGTGACGCCTTCCCGTCGGTCTCGGAGACCTTCGTCCTGGCCGAGGCGCAGCACCTGGCCGCGCTCGGGCATCCCGTCCGGATCGGCGCCGGATCGCGCGGGGACGGCCCCGACACCTCCGGCCTGCCGGTGAGCGTCCAGTGGGAGGAGACGACGTCCGCGCGCCTGGCGGCCCTGGCGCGGATCGTCGTCCGGCACCCGGTCCGCTGCGCCGCCGACCTGCTCGCGCGCCGCCGCTGGCGCCGCGAGGAGAGCGTCCCGCCGCTGCGCACGCTCGCCCCTGCGATCGTGCGGCTGCAGCGCTCGGGTGCGCTCGTCCACGCGCACTTCGCCACCGCGCCTGCCCTGCGTGCCCTGCGCGCCGGACGCATCCTCGGCCGGCCGTGGACCCTGACCGCGCACGCCTACGACATCTACCGCACCCCGGCCAACCTGCCGGAGAAGCTGCGGGCGGCTGCCTTCGTCACCTCCGGCTGCGACTACACGGTGCGCGACCTGCAGGCGCTGGCCGGTCCCGACCACGCGCCCGGCGTGCACCGCATCGTCATGGGCGTCGACCCGGAGCGCTTCCGGCGGACGCAGCCGCTCCCGGGCGGCCGGCGGATCGTCGCGGTCGGCCGCCTGGTGCCCAAGAAGGGCTTCGCGCTCCTGCTCGATGCCCTGGCGCATCCGGCGCTGGACGCCGCGGAGCTCGTGCTCGTCGGCGACGGGCCGCTCGACGCCGACCTGCGGGCGCGCGCGGCACGGCTGGGCATCGCCGGCCGGGTCAGCTTCGCCGGAGCAGTCGGGGTCGACGGGGTCCGCGACGCGCTCGAGCGCGCCGACGTCCTCGCGATGCCGTGCGTGATCGCCCCCGACGGGGACCGCGACTCGATGCCGGTCGTCGTGAAGGAGGCCATGGCGATGGAGGTGCCCGTCGTCGTCAGCGATGCCGTGGGCCTGCCTGAGCTGGTCCGTCCGCGGTTCGGCGGGGTGGTGCCGGCCGGTGATGCGAGCGCGCTGGCTGCCGCCCTGGTGGCGGTCCTCGCGGCCGACGCGGACGGCCGGGCCGCGATGGGACGCGCCGCCCGGGAGCATGTCAGTGCGTTCGCGAACGTCGCAACGGAGACCGGACGGCTCAGCGATCTGCTCGGGAGCGTCCGCCCCCTGAGCGATGCTGTAGCCGCCACGCCAACATCCTCACCGCCGACCGACTAGATTTGATCGCTTCGATGGACGGTTCTCCGCAGGCAGCCGTGACGCCCGAAGGGGTGCGCGACGGCGATCCAGCCGTGCTCGCAGCGCTCGTGGCGCGGCGGGGCCCTGCCGTGCTCGCTTTCTGCGACGCCGTCTGCGAGCCCGATGTCCTTTCGCACGCGATCGCCGAGGCGTTCGCGCGCTTCCGTGCACTGGTCGCGACCGTCTCCGACCTCGGGGACTCCGACCCGGACGCGTTCCTGCTCGGCGCGACCCGGCATGCCGCCGCGTCCATGGCCCGCGTCCCGAACGACAGCCGCGGCGTCTTCCGCGTGCTCGGTCGCGGTGCCAGCCCCGAGACCTACGCCGCGGTCCCCGGCCTGCTCGCGGCGCGGGCGGACTCGATGCTCGGGGCGGACGACCTCGAGCGCCTGTCCCGCCTGCTGGAGAAGTCGGCCGCGGCCCGCGAGGTCGAGGCGGCGTTCCGCCGGGCCGAGCGCGGCTACCGCAGCCCGCCGGCACGGCCGATCGGCCCCGAGCGCACGGCACACGTCATCGCGGCGATGCAGGCCGCGGCACCGATCGCCGAGCCGTTCGCAACGCAGCTCGCCGAGCAGGCTCCCGCGGCTCTCCCGGACCCGGAGTCCTCTTCCGCAGGGCACGCCGCCGCTCCCGGCGCGTCGTCGGCCGGTCCGGACACCGGCGCGGCCGACCGCGACGACGGCGAGCCCGCGAGCGACGCCCGCGTCCCGTCGTCGCTCACGCCGGCCGACGCCCCGGACGCGGGCGCCACGGCGCTGCACCCGGTCGTGCCGGCGTCGCCCGAGCCGGAGCCCGAGCAGGACCTGCACGAGCCCTACGAGGACGAGGACGAGTACGACGACGCCCTCGCCGACGACGAGCCCGGGCTCCCAGAGGACGACGCGCCCCTGGACGAGGACCGCCACGCGGTGATCGTCCCGCCCGGCGACCCCGTCCTGGCGGAGCTCGAGGCGGGCGGCGTGCCCGTCGAGTCGCCGACGCGCGTGTACCGCGCCCGCCGCGGCCTGCCGCGGGTCAGCCTCCCGAGCGGGGGCGGCCGCAGCATCCCGCGCCGGGCCGAGGAGGTCGCCACCGCGGACGCCGGTGCCGCAGCCGACCACGGACCGGTGTATCGCCTGCTGCTGCCGGCCGTCGCCATCCTGATCGCGGTGCTCGTGATGCTCGCCATCGCCGGGGTCTTCGGCGGCGGGGATCCTGCCCCCGCCATGGTCCTGAAGCCCGCGATCGCCACGCAGCTGCCACCGGACGACACAGCTCCGACTCCGCCGCCGCGGACGACGACGACGACCACGACCACCACCCCCACCCCGGCGACCAAGAAGAAGTCGCAGCGCCCGTCCACGACGACCGAGCAGCCGCCGCCGGCGACGTCGACCACGGTCGCCCGGACGAACGGCGACGACGCCGCTCCGTCCCCGTCCGCCGCCCTACCCACTGGCCCCGCGTCCGCCACCCGCAGCGTGGGAACGCCGGCCGCGCGGACGGCGACACCGCCGGCCGCCCCCACCGTCGCCCGGCCGCCGACCAGCAGCACGGTCGACGACGACTACCGGCCGTACGACCCGAGCCGCCAGCCCGCCTACGGTCCCTGACAGGGCCGGCTAGCGGCCGGCCCGCGCCCGGACGCGGTCCAGGAACGCGGCGTGGAGCCGGTCGTCCCCCGTGATCTCAGGGTGGAACGACACCGCCACGACGTCGCCCTGACGCACCGCGACCACGTGGCCGTCGACCGCGGCCAGGACCTCGACGTCAGGACCGTGCTCGGCGACCCACGGCGCGCGGATGAAGACCGCGCGCATCGGCCCGGACTCGTCGGTGATGCCGGCGAGGTCCAGGTCGGCCTCGAAGCTGCGGATCTGGCGACCGAACGCATTGCGCTCCGCTGTGACGTCCAGCACCCCCAGGTGGGTCCGGTCGAGCATGATCAGCCCGGCGCATGTCCCGAGCAGCGGCACGTCTGACGCAGCGAGGTCCTGCAGCGGACGCTCCAGCCCCTCCCGGGCGATGCCGAGGGTCATGGTCGTCGACTCCCCGCCCGGGATCACCAGGCCCTGCAGTCCCTCCAGGTCGGCGGGGACCCGCACCTCCCGGACGCCGGCGCCGAGGGCGCGGAGCATCCGGGTGTGGGCCCCGAAATCGCCCTGCAGGGCGAGAACGCCGACCAGCGGGCCTGCCACTACCAGCCGCGGCCGGCGAACGTGGCTCCGCTCTCGAGCTTGCGCGCCTCGAGGGACTGCATCGCCGCGCCGAGGCCGGTGCTGGCCTCCGCCACCCGCAGCGCGTCACCGAAGTGCGTCGTCGCCTCGACGATCGCGCGGGCGCGGACCTCGGGGTCGTCGCTCTTGAAGATGCCGGACCCGACGAAGACCGTCTGCGCCCCGAGCTGCATCATCAGCGATGCGTCGGCCGGGGTGGCGATGCCGCCCGCGCTGAACAGCGGGACGGGCAGCGCGCCGAGCTCGGCGGTCAGGCGGATCAGCTCGAGCGGAGCCTGGTGGTGCTTGGCGGCGGTCGCGAGCTCACCGCCGTCAAGGCCGCGGAGCGCGCGGATGTCGGAGTTGATCGAGCGCATGTGGCGGACGGCCTCCACGATGTCGCCGGTGCCGGCCTCGCCCTTGGAGCGGATCAGGGCCGCGCCCTCGCCGATCCGGCGCAGCGCTTCACCGAGGTTGGTCGCGCCGCAGACGAACGGGACCTCGAAGGCCCACTTGTCGATGTGGTTGGCCTCGTCGGCCGGCGTGAGGACCTCGGACTCGTCGATGTAGTCGACCTCGAGCGCCTGCAGGACCTGCGCCTCGGCGAAGTGGCCGATGCGCGCCTTGGCCATCACGGGGATGGTCACGGCCTCCTGGATGCCCTTGATCATGGCCGGGTCGCTCATCCGCGCGACGCCGCCGTCGCGGCGGATGTCGGACGGCACGCGCTCCAGCGCCATGACCGCCACGGCGCCGGCATCCTCAGCGATCTTGGCCTGTGCGGCGTCGACGACGTCCATGATGACGCCGCCCTTCAGCATCTCGGCGAGACCGGTCTTGACCCGGGCGGTGGCTTCGTCGCGCATGCCGAAAGTGTACCGGGGCGGTCGGGATTCCCGGCGCCCGGTCCGTCCAAACCGCGCCCGCGGGGCTCGCCGGAACGGCCGAACCTCGACGCCCGCCCGGCACCCTGGCAACCTTGTGCCCATGCGGGTTCCGGGAGTGGTCATGACGGTGTGCGCGACGCTCCTCGCGCTCGTGCTCGGGGCGACCGTCGAACCGTCACCGGCCTATGCTGCCGCACGCACGCCCGCTGCGAGTGTCCTCGACGTGGCGCCCGGCGGGAGGGGCAAGGCCTGCACCCCGCGCCGCCCGTGCAGCCTGAAGACCGCGCAGCGCGCCGTCCGCGGGCGGACGGCGACGATGCGCCGCAGCCTCACCATCCGCCTCGCCGACGGGACCTACCACCTGAGGTCCCCGATCACGCTCGGACGCCGGGACTCGGGGCGACGCGGTCACCGCGTGCGCTGGACGGCGGCCCGAGGGGCCACCCCCGTCCTCAGCGGCGGCCGCGTGCTCGACCGGCTGACGCCCGGCGCCGGCGGCGTCTGGTCGGCGGGCTTCCCGGCCGGCGTCCCCCTCCCTCGGCAGCTGTACCTGGGCGATCGCCGCCTCGTGCGCGCAGGCGGCAAACCACCGACGATCATGAACCGCACCCTCGCCGGCTACGAGGATCCTGCCGGCGGGATGCGCGGCTGGAAGCACCCGGAGCTGATGGAGCTCGTGTTCCGGGGCGCGAACGGCGCCTGGTCGGAGCCGCGCTGCGGCATCGCGGGCATCGACGGCGTCCGCATCACCCTCGATCAGCCGTGCTTCGCGAACCTCGCGCCCGCGACCCGCCCGGCCGGTGCCGGGCTGTCGACCGGGCTGATCCCGCCGCCCTCGCGCGTGGAGAACGCGCTTGAGCTGCTCGACGCGCCCGGTGAGTTCTACGTCGACACGGACGAGCGCCGCGTCCATGTGATCCCGCCGATTGGTGCGGTCCCGACCCGCGAGACGCTGATCGCCCCGGTCCTCGAGACGCTCGTCACCGGGGACGGCACCCCTCGCGCCCCCGTCCACGACATCGACTTCCGCGGCATCACGTTCGCGCACAGCTCCTGGCGCAAGCCCGACGGGCCGGACGGCTTCGTCGAGGTGCAGGCGAACACCACCCTGAACGGGCCCGGCGCGGCGCAGAGCCAGGGTTACTGCGCGACCATCACCCCGGCCGGCCGCTGCCCGTTCGGAGGATGGGACGTCACCCCCGCCGCGGTCGTGTTCACCGCGCCCCAGCGGGTCCGGTTCGTCGGCAACCGGTTCGTCCACCTGGGTGCGGCCGGGCTCTGGCTGCGCCGCGGCGCAGCCGGGAACCTTGTCGCCGGCAACGAGCTGACCGACATCTCCGGGAGCGCCGTCCAGCTCGGCGACACGGCCGACCCGCTGCCGTCCGCGGAGGACGGCGCCGCAGGGATCTCACGGGACAACAGCATCGAGGACAACTGGGTCCACGACGTCGGCACGGAGTTCCGCGGTGCCGTCGGCATCTGGGTCGCATACGCGCGCGGGACCCGGATCGCCAACAACCAGCTCGACCACCTGCCGTACTCGGCCATCAGCGTCGGCTGGGGCGGATGGCGGACGAACGCACAGAATCCCGGCGCGATGCCGAGCGTCCTCTCGGACACGCGCATCGAGCGCAACCTCGTCTTCGCCTACATGCAGGTCCTGCAGCCTGATGGCGGCGCCATCTATCTCAACGGCGCCCAGGGCACCTCGCGCGACGGCGGCACCGTCGTCGCCGACAACCTCGTCTTCGACGGCGTCGGCCTGAACGCGTACTACCTCGATGCAGGGGCGGCGTACGTCCGGCTGACGGGCAACGCCGCGTACCGCAACACGCAGAACGCCGTGGGCGGATGCGCGCCGGTCGGCCACTTCCACCTGCGTGGCAACTTCTTCGCGCAGCCGTCGAAGGCATGGGTATGTGCCCCGGCGCCCGTCGACGTCGACGAGGCCGGCACCACCGCGATCGCGGACCGTCCGGGCCCCACTGGCCTGCCGCGCGCCCTGCTGGCGGGTGCCGGGCTTCGCGGCGGGACCCGGGCGCTGCTCACCGCCCATCGACCGTCGGTGCGGCTGACCAGCCCCGCCTTCCTGCCCCGCGGCGCGCAGCTGCTGGTGCAGGGTGCGGGCTTCGACCGTGCGACCACTGCTTCCGTGGACGGGGTGGCCGCCCGCGACGTGGAGGTGCTGTCGGCGAATGCGCTCCTGGTGCGGATCCCGCCCGGCGCGAGCCTCGGGACCCGCGTGGTGACCATCACGAGCGCGAAGGGCGCGAGCCCCTACGCGGACGGCGCCACGTTCCGGGTCAACGGCTGAGCCGCCCGGAACGGGCTACTTCAGGCGGAAGGCCTTGATGCGCTCCTGGTACTGGTTGGCGTCGCGGGCGTACACGCCGTAGGCGAGCGCCTGGATGATCGACAGCAGCGCCGTGTGGGACCGGACGTAGGCCGGGCTGTTGGACGAGTAGTACAGGCGGATTGACGCGAGCTTCGCGACTTCCGACAGCGTCGCGTCCGTGATGGCCACGGTGCGCGCCTTGCGGTGGCGGGCGAGCTTCATCGCGCGGACCACGAGCGGGTGCGGGCGGCCGGCGCTCAGGCCGATCACCAGCGTCTGCTCGTCGATTCGGCCGAGGCGGCTGAGCGCCTCCTGCGACGGCGACGCGACGATCTCGGCCCGCAGGTCGAGCAGCATCAGCAGGTGGCGCAGGTAGCTGGCGAAGAACGCCATCTGGTCGGTGCCGACGATCAGGACGCGCTCGGCCGAGGTGATCGCGTCGATCGTGGCCTGCACGTCGCTGCGCGACACCTTCCGCGCCGTCTCCTCGACGTTCACGTGGTCGGAGGCGATCGCCGTCTCGAACTCGTTCTGGTCGAGGCTGAACAGCGGCTCGACGACAGCGCCGCGAGCACCCTCGGGCGCCGTGTAACGGCGCCGGTACTCCTGGCGGGCGGAGTCCTGCAGCTCCGGGAAGCCTTCGAAGCCGAGGGCCTGCGAGAAGCGCACGACCGTCGAGCTCGAGGTGTTCGCCCGGCGGGCCAGCTCCTCCGCGGTCTGGAAGGCGACCTCGTCCAGGTGGTCGACGATGTACTGCGCGACATCCTTCTGAGAGCGCGAGAACTCGTCGAAGCGGGCCTGGATGTAGGCCGAAAGGGTCTGGTGGCCGTGCGCCTCGTGGGGCGCGGCCTGGGCGGTGATTGCGGTCCTCTTCATGGGCGAACCCGATGTTCGACGCCGCATGCACGCGTTCCTTCAACGCGGCCGACCGATGTGCGCTAGCGGCCCCGCCCGGGCCGCTTGGACGGGACCGGCTCGGCGGCGTCAGGCGAGGTCGTCGTACGCGCGCGACCGCGAGCCGCCGTCGGCCTCGCCGTACTGCGAGTCGTCCGGCTGGCGCTCCTCGATCCAGTGCTCGGCGTGGCTCGTGATGCGCGCGGTCCCCGCGTCATCGCCGTGGCTGGCGTGCTCGATCAGCTCCGCCTCCGCCATCTCGAAGCCCTCCGACTCCCCACCCCCCGCTTCGAGCACCGGGACCATCGCGGGATCCTTCGGATCGTCGAATCGCATCGTCCGAGCGTAACCGACCCTGTCAAGCGCCTGGCGGGGTTCATGCGGTCCCAGGTACGACAGCGGCCGGCACGCCCCTCTCGGGCGACGCCGGCCGCGTCCTACCGGATGTCCGCGGGGACTACCGCTGGATCTTGTTGTCCGCGAGGACGTAGGAGATCTCGCAGCTGCGGATCTTGCGCTTCTCGTTCTGGTTCAGGCGGATCTTGTCCCGCCCGGAGCCGCAGTCGACCGTGGCCGTCGGACCCTGCACCGCGACGTTGACGATGTCGTTGCCGCTGCCTGCGGTCACCCGGTCGGCGCCGAAGCCCGCGTTCAGGATGTCCGCACCCGTGCCACCGACCATGCGGTCCGCGCCCGAGCCGCCGTTGACCTTGTCGTTGCCGGCGCCGCCGTCCATGTTGTCCTTGCCCAGGCCGCCGGTCATGGTGTCGTTGCCGAGGCCGCCGAGCAGGCGGTCGTCGCCGATGCCGCCGTTGAACGTGTCGTTGCCGTTGTTGCCCTCCATGCAGTCGTTGGCGCGACCGCCGTCGAGCGAGTCGTTGCCGCCGAGGCCGAGGATCCGGTCAGCGGTGTTGGTGCCGGTGATCCGGTCCGCCTTGTTCGTGCCGACGACGGCGTACTTCGGTCCGGAGCTCGTCACGAGGCAGGGCTGGCGACCGTACTTCTTGATCGCCTCGGCGAGGCCGATGACCGTGCCGCCGCTGGGGCCCTGGAACGGGCGACCGACCACGATGATGCCGCTGCCGCCGACGACCGCCGGGATGATGCAGAAGCCGCTCATGGAGTCGTAGTTGGAGCCGGTCGGGCAGATCTTGCCGGTGAGGCCCGGGATCTGGCCGTTGGGGTCGCAAGTGGAGGCGTCGCCCGTCACCTTGCTCTCAGCGATCACGATGTCGGCGAGCGGGGCGCTCGTGCCGTCGCCGCGCAGCACCTTGATGTGCGCCGCCCGGACGAACAGCGAGCCGTTCTCGCGCACCTGCTCGTTGAACTTCACGTCGACGAGGACGCCGAGCGGCTGCAGCACCTGCTGCAGGCCGCCGAGCAGGCCGTTGAGGGAGATCGGGACGCCGCCGAGGGTGAGGTCGGCCATCGAGCTGGTGCCCTCGAGCTTGGCCTGACCGTTCTCGCAGACGCCGGTCGCCGTCGAGTTCGCGGCGCCGACGCCGATCAGGACCGTGGTCCCGCCGAGCGGCAGCTTGAGGTTCTCGACGCGGGAGACCGAGGTGACCTTCTGATCGATGGCCTGTCCGAGCTCGGGCTCGATCGTGGTCTTCGCGCTTGCGGTCTGCGCCCCCACGACGCTGTCCGGGATGCCGAGCGGCGTGGCGAGGCTGTCGGCGCCGGCCTCTTCACTGGCGCACTGCGCGCGGTCGGCGCTCTTGTTGCCCGAAGTGCTCGAGTTGCCGTTGGCGACGAGCGGCTCGACGCGGTTGTTCCCGGCGATGGATGCGTACAGCGCGGAGGCGCGGCAGTTCCAGACGGGCGCCGACGTGAACGCAGAAGCGCTCGCCGGGATGATGGCGAGCAGCGTGCCGCAGAGCAGCACCAGCCCCATCGCGTTGCGACGCGCAGTGGCGCCTGACTTGAAAACGGTACGCACGAAGGTGTCCCCCTTGGGATATGGCAGGTAGCGGCGCGGTGCGGCCCCTGCACCGCGCTGAAAGAAACGAATCCGGCCCGTCACCGGACCGCTGATGGCAGCAAGCATACGCGGGAGTCTCCCGCCGGACGAAGCCGCGCAAGGGGAATGCCATAAATGTGCCAACTTGAAACCTGACACCGAAAACCCGCTTTTCATCGGGGATCTCAACGCACAACTGGACGTTTAGGATCCCGGGACACCGTCGTCCAGGCCGATATCTCCGTGTCCGCGTCATGCTGCGGGGGTGAACGGCATGCGCCTGCAGGAGGTCGTCGACTGGTCGCTTGCCGGCATGGCGGGAGCAGACGAGCCGCCGGAGATCGTGCTCACGGTGGACGTCGCCGCCGATCCCGAACTGGGCCGCGTGCTGGCCGACGCGGCAACCGCGGGCGGCCGCGGCTTCGCGGGCTCCTGGCGGGCGGGAACGAAGGACGACACCCCGATTGTGAGCTTCCTGCTGCTGGAGGACACCGACGACGGGCTCGAGCGTGCCTGGTGGACCGAGCGCCTGGAAGTGCGGATGCTCACCGCCGCCACCACCGTCCCCCACACCGTGCGGCTCGTCCCCGTCGACGGCGGCGGCAATGGTCTGCTCGTCGAGGTCGACCATGCGTCCGCTCGGGTCACCGAGCTGCTGGCGACCCTGCCGCGCACCTGATCCCGTCCTGCCGACGCCGGGCGACGATCAGGCGGTGATGCGCACCGGGGTGCCGAGCGGCAGCATCTTCGCGAGCTTCCGGATGACCTTGTTGTCAACGCGGATGCAGCCGTGGCTCACGTCCGTCCCGATCGCGGACGGCGCGTCGGTGCCGTGGATCCCGATCTGCCCGTCGCCCCCGGCGAACTCCGTGAGGACGGTCGAGAAGGCCGAGAGCCCGAAGGCATACGGCCCGTAGAAGGGATCCGTCGATTTGACGAGGTCGGCGAGGAAGTAGGTGCCCCGAGGCGTCGGCGACACGGCGCGGCCGACGCCGATCGGCTTGCTCATCACGAGGAAACGGCCGCGCTTGACGAGGATCCGGTGGCGCTTCAGCTGGATCGTCACGCGGAAGTTGGTCGCCGAGATGCGCACGGAGCTACGGCGGATCCAGGCGGCGGCACCGTTCGGCCGGGACGGGAGGCGGACCCGGAGCCACCCCGGCCTGCGGTGGCTGTCGGTCACGGTCATCACGAGCGGGTGGCGCTTGGTGCCGAGCGTCCGCCGGTTCAGGATCCCGATCAGCCGCATGCGCTTGGTGCCGGCGCGCGGCGTCTTGTAGATCCGCAGCTTGCTGTGCCGGGCGGTGGCGATCAGCGTGGTGTACCGCGTCCGGTTCGGCTGGCGGATCGCGTCGGCCGAGAACCGTTCCGGCGGCGTGACGTTGACGTCGCTGCGCAGCTGCGGCTGCGAGGACCCGTCTCCGAAGACCGCCGGCGCCACGAACAGGCCGACCGCGGCGGCCGCGAGGACCGTCGCGACGCCACGGGCGACCGAGACCGCGGAGAGGGAGCGAAGCCAGGACATCGTCGTCCGGCCCGGGCCGCGGCCGGCGAGCGGGGTGCAGCCCGCTACGCCGGCGCGGTCCGGGGCTGGGTCAGCCGGTCACGCTCGGCGCGCCGGTGGTGCCGGGCGAGGCCGAGGCGCTCGCCAGCGCCGGGATGAACCCGGTGCCCTTGACGGCCGCCAGGATCGTGTTCATGTCGGCGCCGGACTGGAAGTCCTCCGGGGCGGGATCCTGCTTGAGGATGTTCGCGACCCAGGCGGCGTGCCGGGCCTCGACGCTCAGGATCGACGCGGCGGAGCTGAGGACGTCCTTGCTCTTGATCGCGCCCGCCTGCCCGAGGTACGCCTGCACGCCCGCGTCCTCGAGCGTCTTGGCGGTGGCCAGGAACGTGGCCTCGTCCCCGGTCGAGCCCTTGAAGTCGAACGTCGGCTTCTTGGTCGCGGAGGACCCCAGGACCTTCTCGAGGGCCGTGACGTGCGCGTCCTCGTGCTCGCCGGTGACGCGCGCGAACCGCGCGGCCTGGCCGCTCAGGGCGCCGCCGCTGTTGGCGGACTGGTAGAACGCCGCTTCGAGGTACTCGAGGGTCAGCGCGTAGTTGAGGATCGCGACGTCGCCAGAGGACTGCGCGATCGCGAAGCCCGGTGCGACGGCGCCGATGACGGTCGCGCCGCCGACGAGGGCGGCGACCTTGCCGAAGAAGGCGGCACGGGTGTGGGCGTCGACGTGCGACGCGGCTTCGGCGATGGCGCCGTCACGATCGAGCTCGGCGAACGTGGGGAACATGTCGGTCATGGTCATGTCCTTTCTTGGCTACTGGATGAACCCGGTCGCCTTCACGGCGGCCAGGATCTCGGACATGGGCTTGCCGGCGTCGAAGCCGTCGGGGGCGGGGACGGGGGACTGACCCCGGCCCTGGATGTCGCGGATCCAGGCGGCGTGACGCGACTCGATCGGCAGGATCGATCCGGCGGCCATCAGGATCGCGGCGGTCTTGATCTTCGTGACCTGGCCGAGGTACGCGGCGACGCCGGTGTCCTCGAGGGTCTGCGCGGTCTTCGCGAACGTCCCGGAGTCGTCGGTCGTGCCCTTGAAGTCGAACGTCGGCTTCTTGATGGCCTTGCTGCCGAGCGCCTTCTCGAGCGCGGCGACGTGGGCGTTCTCGTGACCCGAGACGACCTGCGCGAAGTTCGCGAGGCTCCCGGTCAGGGCGCCGCCGGCGACGGCCTCCTCGTAGAACGCGGCCTCGAGGTACTCGAGCGTGAGCGCGTAGTTGAGGATCTTGATGTCACTGGCGGGGATGCCGCCCTGCCCGATGGACAGCGCGACCGGCAGCGCGCCGATGGCGAGTCCGCCGCCGACGAGGATGCCCGTGCGCTTCAGCGCATGCTTGCGGGTCGACACGCTCTCGGCCGCGAGCTCGGACGTCTCGAGCAGCGCGCCGTCCTTGTCGAACTCGTCGAGCACCGATGTTCCTTCGTCACGTATGGCCATGACGTCTTCCTCCCGTTGGTTGGCTCAGCAAGCCCTCGACCTGGGTCGCCGTCAGGGACGGACGCGTGTCGTAGGCCACGCCCGCTGTATCGCGGCGCGGGTCAAGACGGATCACTCAGCCGCGATGACCGACTGACCGTGGAGCATCAGCGCCCGGCCCAGGCAGCCGAACGCGGCCACGCAGGCGACGGTCCGCACGACGTTCCAGAGCACCCAGGTGTCCTCGAACCGGTCGCGCAGCGCGGCGAGGTCCGTGCCCTGGCGGGAGAGGTCCGCCCGGGCGAGCTCGTCGTTCAGCGGGACGTTCGCGGCGCCTGTGACGACGACCACGACGCCGTAGAGCACGAGCCCCGCGAGGACCCAGCGCGCGACCGGGCCGGCGCCGTCCCGGTGCTCGAGCACGAGCGCCACGAGCGCCGCGGCCGGGGCGCCCAGGAACCCGGCGAAGAAGACCGGGTTCATTATCGCGGTGTTGATGCGCTGCATGGCCTCAAGCGCCGTCCGGTCGCTCGCCTTGGCCAGGCCGGGCATGACCGAGCACGCGTAGGCGTAGAAGAGGCCCGCCATCAGGCCGGTGGCGAGGACGGCGACGCCGAGCGCGAGGCCCGCCGCATCCACCGTCTGCGGGGCGGCGGCCGCGGCCGCGGCGGGCGTCCGGCTAGACATCCCAGGGACCGGCTGCGGCGGCGGCCTGCGCGTAGTCCGCGAAGTCCCGCGGCGGCCGCCCGAGCGCGCGCTGCACGCCGTCGGCGAGCGACGCGTTGCGCCCGTCGAGCACCTCGGTGAACAGGTAGCCGAGGAGGGCGATCACCTCCGCGGGGGTGCCGTCCGCCGCCAGCCCGGCCGCGAACGCGTCGAGGGTGATCGGCACGAACTCGAGGTCGCGGCCGCAGGCACGGGCGACCTCGCCGACCGCCTCGGCGAACGTCAGCAGCCGCGGCCCGGTGAGCTCGTAGACGCGGCCGGCGTGACCGTCCTGCGAGAGAGCGGCGACGGCGACGTCGGCGATGTCGTCCGCGTCGACGAACGGCTCACGGACGTCCGGCGCGACAGGCAGCGCGAGGACTCCGCCCAGCAGTGGCTCGCGGAACACACTCTCGTCGAAGTTCTGGCAGAACCAGCTGCAGCGCACGACGGTCCAGTCGGCACCGGACTCCTGCAGGACCCGTTCGGCCGCCTGCGCCTCCGGTTCGCCGCGGCCGGACAGCAGGACCAGTCGGCGGCACCCCGCGTCCAGCGCAGTGCGTGCGAAAGCGTCGATCGCCGCGGGTGCGCCCGGCACGGCCAGGTCCGGCGCGAACGCGATGTACGCGGCCGAGGTGCCGGCGAGCGCGGTCGCCCACGTGGCGGGGTCCTCCCAGTCGAACGGCCGGTCGGCGCCCCGCGAGCCCGCACGGACCGGGAGGCCGAGCGCCTGCAGCCGGGCGGCCACACGTCGGCCCGTCTTGCCGGTGGCGCCGACGACGAGGATCGGGCCGGGCGCGGTCTCGGCCTGCGTGGCTGCGGCGGGGTGGGTCAGCTGGTGGTTGTGCATGGGGTCCAGCTTCACGCCGATCCGGCGGACGATCTATGGCCATGGCTCGCTGATTCATGCTCGGACGTCCAGGCTCCTGGACGTCCGGTGTTTCACCCGGCGATACTCCTGCCCCATGGACACGCCCGATCGCTTCGCGCCACCGGACCCGCTCGCGGAGGCGCTGCACGCCCTGCGGATGGACGGCGCGTTCTACTGCCGCAGCGAGGTGACGGCGCCGTGGGGGCTCACCATGCCCGCGATGCCGGGATACCTCTGGTTCCACGTGGTCACCGCCGGCCACGGGTACCTGGCCACGCCGGGCGACAAGCCGCGTCCGCTGCGGGCGGGGGCGCTCACGCTCGTCCCGCACGGCGGCGGCCATGCGGTCGTGAGCGAGCCGGGCGCTGCGGCGCCGGACGTCCTCGACCTGGACCGCGAGCTCGTCAGCGACCGCTACGAGGTCCTGCGGCACGGCGGTGGCGGATTCCCGACCAGCATGATCTGCGGCGCGGTCCGGTTCACCCACCCGACCGCGCGCAGCCTCGTCGCGCTGCTGCCGGCCGTGCTGCAGGTGCAGGCGGACGACACGCTGCAGACGGATCGCATGCACGCCACGCTCCGGCTCATCGCCGCCGAGGCCCGCGAGACCCAGCCCGGGGCGGAGGCCGTCATCACCCGCCTCGCGGACATCCTCGTCATCCAGGCCGTGCGCGACTGGATCCGTACCTCACCCGGCGCGCAGACCGGCTGGCTCGGCGCGCTCAAGGATCCGCAGATCGGGCACGCCATCGCCCTGCTGCACCGCGAGCCGGGCCGGGCATGGACCGTCGGCGAGCTCGCACGGGAGCTCGCGATGTCCCGCTCGGCGTTCGCGGCGCGCTTCACGGCGGTGGTCGGCGAGCCGGTCATGCAGTACGCGACGCGGCAGCGGATGCACGTCGCGCTGGACGCGCTCCAGGAGGAGGGCGCGACGGTGGCGCAGCTCGCGGACCGCCTGGGCTACGCGTCCGAGGCGGCGTTCGCGCGGGCGTTCAAGCGGACACTGGGCGTGGCGCCGGGCGCGGCGCGCCGCGGTGCGCCGATCGCGGCCTGAGCCATGCGCTCCGCGGCAGCGCGGGCGTGCAGGCGGAGCAGCGCCCACGACCCCGCGCCCGTCGTGAGCGTGGCCAGCAGGCCGAGCTCCTCCACAGGGAACCCGGCGACGTGGGCGAGGATCATGCGCGCGCCCCGGCGGACGCGTACTCGTCGTGCAGGCGCCACCACTCGTACGGCGGGGTCTGCTCCACCCAATCCGGCGCGTCCTCCCAGGTCTCCTGGCGGCCCATCGGCGTCAGGTCGAGGAACGTCCACGTGCTGCCCAGCTTCTCGGTGCCGCGGCCGCTGACGGTGTAGGTCCGCAGGATCCGGTCCCCCTCCTGGAGGAACACGTTCAGCGCGAAGCCGCTGCCGATGCCCAGCTCCTCGTAGAACGCCGTGTTGCCGGCGGTGGAGTAGAACGGGATGTCCCCCCACCCCATCCGGGCCTGGAGTGCCTGGATCGTCGCGATCGGTGCCGGGGCGATCAGCGCCAGCGTCGTGTCGCGCTGGTGCAGGTGAGCCAGGTGGCCGACCTGGTCGGTGAAGAACGAGCAGCCGCCGCACGGCTCGCTGCCGGCGTCCGGGAGCATGAAGCTGTAGAGGATCAGCTGGCGACGGCCCTCGAACAGGTCCGAGAGGCCCACCTCGCCGCCGGGGGCGGCGAAGACGTGGCCCTTCCCCATCGCCATCATCGGCGCCCGGCGGCGACGTGCCGCGAGCGCGTCGGTCGCGCGGGTGTGGGCCTTCTCGGCCGCGAGCAGCTCGGCGTGGGCCGTCTTCCACTCGTCGGGGCCGACAACCTCGAGGGCGCTCACGAGGCGGCCTCGTCGACGACGACCACGGTGTTCCCGTCCGGGTCCCGCAGCATGAACATCAGCGGGGCGCCGGGGGTCTGCATCGGCGCAGGGTCGAGGTCGACGCCGCCGACCGCGGTCAGCCGCGCGTGCTCGCCGAGCACGTCCGCGGTCTCGACGCCGATCGAGCTGCCGCCGGGAGTGCCGCCCATCGGCGGGTTCAGCGCCAGCCGCGCCGTCGAGCCCGGCGGAGCCACTTCGAGCCAGCGGTACTCGCCGTGCTCGCCGAAGGGGACATCGCCGCGGACCTCGAAGCCGAGCTTCTCGGTGTAGAACGCGAGCGCCGCGTCCTGATCGGTGACGGTGCACATCGCCACGCCGATGTTCTTGAGGGTGGTCGGGGCCTGGGTGAGATCGCTCATGGTGCAGAGACGATCCGGCCGCCGAGAACTCATCGGTGCTGCCGATCAGAACAGCGTGAGGACCTCGTAGCGGCCCAGCGGATAGAGGCCGGTCGGGGCCGGCGGCGGTTCGGCGCGCCGCTGTCGCTTGCGGCGCGGGACGCGGGGCGTCAGGAAGAGGGCGATGTTCCGCGGGTGGTCGAGCCACTCCAGGTGCTCGATGTCGGCCGGGCGGTAGGAGCGTGTGGGCTGCGTCCGGCGCCAGGTCCGCCGGTCGTCGAGTCGCGCGGCCCAGTCCCGGAACGCGTCCGCCTGCTCGGCGTCCAGGATCCGGTCGCGTGCGAAGAACCGCATCGGGGGACGGAAGCCATGCGGGTTCGGAGCCAGCGCGTCCGGGGCTCCGAGGAGCTGCCCGATGAGCCCCTCGGTCCACCCGCGCTGGCGCTTCAGGTCGCTGGCGCTGATGAGCGCGTAGGCGGTCGCCGTCGGCACCTCTCGAGGGTACCGCGCATGGATCGGCCGACGGGACCGCTTGCGCCTACATGTCCTCGACGAAGCGCACGATCTGCGGGTAGCCGACCATGAACGCCACGCACAGTAGGAGCGTGATCGCCGGGCTGAGCGCGATGCCGATGAGCAGGATCACGGCGAGCGCGACCGGCAGGATCCAGAAGGTCCGGGTGCGGACGGCGTCCCCGAGGGCCTGGTGCTGCTGCGTCTGGTAGACGTGCAGGCCGAGGCAGGCGAGGGGCAGCAGGAAGGAGATGGCCATGACGGACGTATACCGCGTCTGCGCCTGATTGCCTGCCGGTTCGCCTGCGCAGGCCCAGAACGAGGGGCCGGCGCCGAGTCGGGTCGCGGCGCCGCGGCGACGCGCTCCGCGATGATGCGGCGGTGAAGATCCGTGCCGTCACCCTGGACCTGGACGACACGCTGTGGCCGTTCGCCCCGGTCGCCGTGAACATCCAGTCGGCCCTCTCGGCCTGGCTCGCCGAACACGCGCCGCGGACCCACGCGAGCTTTGATCCCGCCGCCGTGGCGCCGATGCTCGCCGCGATCCGCAGCGAGCACCCCGAGATCGCGCACGACCTCGGGGCGGTGCGGCGCGAGGTCCTGCGGCGCTCGCTCGCCGCTGCCGACGAGGACCCGGGCCTCGCCGAGGAGGCGTTCGCCGTCGTCTTCGCCGCCCGCCAGAAGGTCGAGCTGTACCCCGACGCCGCTGCCGCGCTGGACCGGCTGGCCGCGCGGGTGCCGCTGCTGGCGCTCACGGACGGCAACGCCGACCTCGAGCTGACCGGCGTCGCCCGCTGGTTCACCGGCCTCGTAAACGCCGGCGACGTCGGCGTCGCCAAACCCGACCGACGCATGTTCGACGCCGCCAGCGCGCACCTCGACGTCCCGCCTGAGGCAATCCTGCACGCCGGCGACAACCTCGACCTCGACGTCGGCGGCGCGCTCGCGGCCGGGTTCCAGGCGGCCTGGGTGCAGCGCGAGCAGGACGGGTCGGCGCCGGCGGGGGCCGTCACGGTCCGCGACCTCACCGGCCTGGCGGACCTGGTGGACGATGAGGCGGAGACGGCGGCGGGTGGCGGCCCGGCGCCGCGCCAGGCTTGAGCGTCGGTTTCCCCGCGCGTGTGGACGGGAGAACCGACGTTCGACGCGCGGCGGACAGCCCGGATCCGACTACGCGACCGCTATGACGAGTGCTTCGACCGGCGCCGCCGGCCCTCGTCGATGCCCGCCGTCAGCGGTCCGTAGCCGAGCGCGAAGATCACGCCCGCCGGGAGGCTGGCGAGCACCAGGCCGACCACGAGCCCGAACGCCAGCGCACGCCAGGCGTGGAAGCGGACGCGGTCGTGGAGCGAGGCTGAGGGGTCGAAGCGCCACCAGGGCATCGGTCGAGCGTACCCGCCGTCGCGCGCCCCAGGGCCGCGGTCCGGCCGGGTGGTCAGGTGAGCGCGGCAGCGTAGGCGGGCCGCGCCTGCGCCGCGGCGATCACCCCGCGCAGCCGCGGGGCGACATCGTCCGGCAG
Source organism: Paraconexibacter sp. AEG42_29 (assembly GCF_040581415.1). Lineage (NCBI taxonomy): Bacteria > Bacillati > Actinomycetota > Thermoleophilia > Solirubrobacterales > Paraconexibacteraceae > Paraconexibacter > Paraconexibacter sp. AEG42_29. The sequence continues at coordinate 2,832,951 of NZ_CP114014.1, forward strand.
GCCGAGCACGCCGAGGTGCTTCCCGCGGGCGCCGAGCGCGCAGTCGGCGATCGTGAACGCGCCGACCGCGAACGGGCCGTCCGGATCCAGCAGAGCGTCGTACGCGTTCAGGGCGACCACGAGGGCCGCCCGCCGCCGGACCTGGTCGGCTGCGGCGATCGGCGCGGCGTAGAGGACGAACTCCTCGACGCCCCACAGTGCCGGACGGACCTCGAGCGACAGCGTGTCCAGCAGGTTGTCGATGCGCGCACGCGCCGCGGCATCGGCCCCGCGCAGGTCGTCGCGGCCCGCTCGCTCGGCGAGGTAGCGCAGGGCGACGTTCGACTCGGTGATGACGAGGTCGCCGTCGACCAGCGCCGGGATCAGCCCGAACGGATGGATCGCGAGGTAGTCGGGGGACCGCTCGCCGCGCAGCGGGACCTCGTGGCGCTCCGCGTCCAGCCCGAGCTCGGCCAGCAGGAAGCGGACCTTCAGCGCATTGGTGGAGTCGACGTGGTCGTGCAGGATGAGGCCGCTCGGCATGGGGTGATCCTCGCAGCCTGCACCTGCGAGGATCAGCCGGTGTCGGACGACTGGCTCCAGCTGATCCCGACCGACCCGGAGCTCGTCCCCGCCACCGGCGCGATCACGGCCGCCCGCGCTGCGTTCGAGGTGCTGGTCGGGCCGGCGGACGAGGTGCTCGTCACCGTCACCGACCATGTGTGCTTCATCGATGCCGGCGCCAACCACGAGCGGATATCGTGCCCGCGCTGCGAGGCCGAGATCGACCAGGCGTGGTGGGTCCGCGCGCTCGATGCCGCCTCGGACGCGGCGTTCGCCGACCTGACCGTCCACGTCCCCTGCTGCCGGGCACGACTGTCGCTCAACGACCTGGTGTACGACTGGCCGGCGGGCTTCGCGCGGTTCGTCCTCGAGGCGCGCAACCCCGACGTCAGCGAGCTCGAGCCGGCGCAGGTCGCGGCGCTCGCCGCCACGCTCGGCACGCCGCTGCGGGTGGTCTGGACCCACATCTGACCGCCCGCCGGAGCGATCGCCACCGGCGTGTGGTCAAGAGCTCCCTCAGGGGGCACTTTCGGCCGCACGCCGCGGCGAGGCCGCCGCCCCGGCAGGCCGCCGCTCGATCGCCAGCAGCGCGGTGTCGTCCGCCTGCGGCCCGCTGCCGAACGCGTCGAGCGCCGACTGGACCCGGGCGACGGCGTCGGTCGCGCCGGCGCTGCCCGCGAGCGTCGCGCGCAGCCTGTCCTCCCCGAAGTGCTCACGGCCGGCACGGACGTCGAGGACGCCGTCCGTGTAGATCACCAGCACGTCCCCCTCGAGCAGCGGGACCGCGGTGGTCGTGAAGGTCGACTCCCAGGCCCCCAGGAGCGGGCCGAACTCGCCGGCCAGCGAGACCACACCGTCGCGGACGAGGCACGGGAGCGGGTGCCCGGCGCAGGTGATGGCGGCGGTCGCGCCGCCGTCCTCGCCGACGCGGACCAGGACGGCGCAGACGGTGCACAGAGCGGGCTCGGCCCGCGGCACGAGCAGCCGGTTCAGGTGCGCCACCGCCGCGACCGGGTCGCCGGACGCCTCGGCGATCGCGCGCAGCGTGTGCCGCGCCTGCGCGGTGAGCGCTGCGGCCCCGGCGCCGTGGCCGGCGACATCGCCGACGATCGCCATGAAGCCGTCCGCGACGTCGAACACGTCGTAGAAGTCGCCGCCGACCCAGTTCTCCTCCCCGGCCGGCTGGTAGCCCGCCGCGAGCGCGAAGCCGTCGATCTCGGGGAGCGCGTCCGGCAGCAGGCTCGCCTGGAGCGTCGCCGCGATGTGGGAGCGCTCGGCGTGCAGGCGCGCGTGGTGGACGGCGGTGCCGGCGCGGCGACCGAGCTCCTCGGCCAAGGCCAGGTCGGCTGCGGTGAACACCCGGTCCGACCGCGAGTTCACCAGGCTGAGGACGCCGAGCGTCGCGCCGCCGATCGGCGCCATCGGGACCTGGACGACCGAGCGCAGCCCCAGCCGGCGCAGCGCGGCACGCTGCTCGGGATCGGCGGTGGCCCCGTCGACGAAGCTGTCCGGCAGGTCGGCCATCAGCGACGACGGCTCCCCGCGGAGGATGGCGGCGGCGCCGCCGGGGTCACCAAGGCGCTCGGCCCAGCGGCGGTCGTACTCCGCCAGGACCGGCAACTGGGCGGGGTCGGTGTGGGCGACCGCGACCTGGCGGATCGCGCCGTGCCCGTCGGGCATCACCACCGAGGCCCAGTCGGCGAGCTCCGGGACGACGAGCGCCACCAGCCGCGGCAGCGTCTCACCGACGTCCAGCGACGCGGACAGCACCTCGCCGGCCTGCGCGAGCAGTCGCTGGGTGAGGATCGCGCGCCGCGCTTCGGTGATGTCCTCCGTCATCGAGACGACCATCGCGAGCTCGCCGTCGCCGCCGAGGACTGCGCGGGCGCGGATCACGCGCCAGAACTCGCGGCCGCTGAGCCGGTGGACCGAACGGACCGTGAGCGGCCCCGCCGTCCGCGCCCCGGCGAGCAGCTGCGCATTCGGGTACCGCTCCGGGTCGATCAGGTCGCCCGCCTCATCGAACGTGTCCCAGCCGCCCGCCAGCTCCTCCGGGCTCGCGGCCACCATCGCCTGCGGGGACGCCACGCCCATTCCGTCCGCCGCCGCCTGGTTCGCGTAGATGATCACCCCGTCGGGCTGCTGGATCAGCACCCCGACGGCCAGACCGCCCAGGACGTCGGCGACCGCGTCTGCGTCGCCGCCGGCAAGGGTGAGCCGGTCCAGGCCGCTCTCCGCGAGCGGGTCGGGATCGCGGCGGTCGCTGACGTCGACGACCACGCCAATCCAGGTGAACGTCGCGGGGTCGACGACCGTCGTGCCGATCAGCACACGCACGCGGGTCCCGTCGCGGCGCCAGTACTCCTTCTCGTAGAGATCGGCGGTCCCGGTCTGCCGCAGCTGGGCGACCGCGCGGGCGTCCGCCACCGCCCACTCCGGCGGGGTCATCTGCGGCCACGGCGGCAGCTCGTCGGCGCTCTCGTAGCCCAGCAGGTCCAGGTAGGCCGCGTTCGCCTCGACGATGCGGTCCTCGACACCACGGATCAGCCCGCCGAAGCCGGCGTCCGCCACCACGCGCAGCCGGCGCAGCGACTCCTCGAGCTCGGCGTGCGTCCGCGCGCTCTCGGACTGCTGCACCGCGCTGTCGACCGCGATCGCCGCGCGGTGTGCGAGGTCCTCGGCGAGCGTGACGTCGCCGTCCGCGAAGACGCGGCCGCTGACGTCGTTGGACAGCGTGAGCGTTCCCAGCAGCTGGCCGTGCAGGGTCAGGGGCACGGTCGCGATCGACCGCAGGTTCGCCTTCCGCAGCGCGTCCAGGTGGGCCGGGTCGTGGGCCTCGCGCCGCAGGTGCCCGTCGGTGAGCCCGTTCAGGACGCCGGGGCGGCCGGACGCCAGGACGTCGTCCGGCGTGTCGGTCCGCGGGCGGCGGCCGGGGGCGCTGCCGGGCGGATAGCGGCGGCGTAGGTCGTCGAGGACGGCGGCCTGAACCGGGTCGACGTGGTGCACGCCCCCGAGCCGCAGGGCGCCGTCGTCCAGGAGGTCGACCACGCAGCCGTCCGCGATCGCCGGGACAGCCAGGCGGGCGACGTCCTCGACCACCTCCGGCCGTCCGAGCGAGGCGGCCAGCAGGTCGGCGGCCTGGGCCAGGAGGCGCTGGCGCTGCTCGTCCGCGGTCGCGGCCGTCGCGTCCTGGATGACCGTGACGAGCAGCGGGCCGTCCTCCAGCGGCGTGGCCGCGCAGCGCAGCCAGCGCGTCTGTCCGGTCGCGCGGTCGACCGTCCGGAGCAGGCGCGGCAGGCCCGCGCCCGACCGGTCGAGCCCGGCGGGCAGGACGTCGGGCGGCAGCGGCGCGCCCACGGGATCGGTCACGATCAGGTGCTGGGTCAGGGCACCGGAGGGCCCGTGCAGGAGGTCCCCGATCGACGGCGCCCCCAGCAGCGTGGCGGCGGCCAGGTTGGCGTAGACGCCGCGGCCGTGGTCGTCGGTCACGACCACCGCCTCGGTGAGGACGCCAAGGATCTGCTCCAGGCGGGTCTGCGTCCGGCGCAGCTCGTCCACCAGCCGCGCTGTGGCGACCAGGCCCGCGGCCTGCTCGGCGATCTGCTCGACCGTCGCCACGACGGTGCCCGGGGTCGCGGACCGCCCGGCGATGGCGACCGACCCGACCGCACGCCCCCCGGCCCGGAGCGGGACGGCGGCCCACCAGCGCAGCCCCAGCGCGAGCAGCTCCTCCGCGCGCTGGGCATCCGGCGCGACCGCGTAGCACCACTCGCGGTCGATGAAGGTCACCTGCGTGCGGCCGCTCTGGGCGGCTTGGTTGGACGGCGACGCGGCCACGTTGACCGGGAACTCCATGGCCCAGCGGGCGGCATCGGCGTCGAGCGTGCCGTCCGGGCGTGCGACGCTCGCGCTGATCCGTCGCGCGGTCCCGTCGGCGTCCAGGAGCGTGACGCTGCAGAAGTCGCCCAGGCGCGGGACGAGCAGCTGTGCCAAGGCGGAGATGTCCGTGCTCCCGAAACCGTCGTGCCCGAGCGTCCCCGAGAGCGCGTCGAGGACCTCGCGCAGGTGCTGCTCCCCGTCGTCCGGCCGCGGACCCGGACGTAGACCCGGGGCGTCGAACACCATCCGCACCTCGGTGCCGCCGCCGTCCGGGCCGGTCGCCAGGTCGACGGTGGTGCACAGCCGCCCGATCAGCGACACGCCCATCCCGAGCCCCGGCGAGTCGGGGCGCGGCCCCATCCCGCGGCCGTCGTCGGTGACCCGGACCTCGAGCAGGTCGCGGTCTGTCAGCGCGGTGACGGTGACGCTGCCGGGCTCGCGGTCGATGAACCCGTGCATGACGGCGTTCGTCACGGCCTCGCTGACGGCCAGGCGGACAGCGTGCATGTGGGCGTCGTCGACTCCGAGCGCTGAAGCCCAGTCGACCAGCGCGTGCCGTAGCTGGGGAACCGACGCGGGGACGGCTGGCAGGGTGCGTTCGAAGTGCGGGGTGACGGCGGTGTCCACGGGCCCGCCCTCCTCTGGCGACGACAGTCGGCGGCCGCGCGGAGCCTACCGGCGGTTCGTCGGGCCGCGGGCGCCGGCGCGGGCACGCGGCGCGCGCCCGTTCGCATGGGCCCCGGCCACCGTGTGATAGACCGCGCCGATGGGACTTCTCTCGCTGGCGGTGCTGCCCCTCCGCGCGACCGTGGCCGCCGCCGAGTTGATCGTCGCTGCCGGTGAGGCCGTGCGGCCCAGCGGCCCGATCCGGCGCCCGGGCGGCTACGGCGAGCGCCTCGAGGTGCTGCTGGCGGAAGGCGGCCCGCTCGAGCAGCTCGGCGCGCTGTCGGCGCCGGACGGGCCGCTCGCGCGCATCGAGCAGCTGGCCCGCCTGACGAGCGACGACCGGCCGCTCGGGCGGGCGCTCGCGCCCGGCGGCCCGCTGGACCGGCTGCTGGCCGACGCCGGCGTCGTGGACCGGCTGCTGGCCGAGGGCGGCCCCCTCGACCTGCTGCTCGCCGAGGGCGGCGCCGTCGAACGGCTGCTCTACGTCGGCGGCCCGCTGGACCGCATGCTCGCGACCGGCGGCCCGCTGGACCGCCTGACCGCGGAGCACGGGACCCTCGACCGCGTCCTGGAGCAGGGCGGCGTGCTGGATCGCCTCTTCGCCCCCGACGGCCTGGTCGAGCAGCTGCTGCGGGCGGACGGCACGATCGAGCGCCTGCTCACGCCGGACGGCACGGTCAACCGCCTGCTCACGACCGACGGGACGCTCGACCGCGTGCTTGCCCCCGGCGGCGGCGTCGAGCGCCTGCTGGCCGACGGCGGGCCGCTCGATCAGCTCGGCGACCTGTCGACGACCCTCGCGCGGCTGGCGGACCTCGACGACACCCTCCAGCGTCTCGGCGCCCTTGAAGAGACGCTGCGCACCCTCGGGACGCTGGGCGACTCGCTCGAGCGCCTCGCCGCCGTGGCGAACGCCCTGGAGCAGCTCGCGGAGTCCACGCGCGAGCTGCCGGCGCTCGGGGACCGCGTGCAGGGCGTCGAGGCGCAGGTCGTGTCGATAGGCACGCAGTTGGAGAGCCTGGCGCCGGCGCTCGACGTCCTCGGGACGAGCGTGGCGAGCCTGCAGGAGTCGGCCGCCCAGCTCGGCGGGGCGGTCGTCCCGCTCGGCCGGCTGGTCGAGCGCCTCCCGGGATCGCGGCGCCGGCTGGGTGCGCCGCCCGGCGAGTGACCGCCCGGGTCGCCGTCCGGGGTGGCGCTCGTCGCTGACGCGGTCGACGGCGGCCGCTGTCGCTGTCGCTGTCGCTCCGGCGAACCTACCCGCGGCTCGCACCGCCACGGGGCCGGAGCCGGGCGCCGATCGGCCCGGTGAACGTGGCAGCGAGCCGGGCGTAGGCGGCGTCGTCCGGGTGGAAGCGGTCCTCGGCGACCTCGCCGGCCGCGAACGACAGCGGCACCGGCACGACCCGCGGGTGCCGCTCGACGCGCTCGGCCACCTGTCCCAGCCGGCCGCGGCCCGGGGTGGTCGCGACGAGGGTCCCGTCCGGCACGCGCTCCAGCAGCTCCTCGTAGCGCTCCACCAGCTCGCGCCTGAGCGACCGGCGCAGGAGGTCGTTGCTGCCGACCAGCAGCGTGGTCACCGCCGGCTCTGCCCCGGCCGCTGCGAGCGCCGCGAGCTGCCGCTCGGCGACGTCGGCCACCCGGGCGCCGCTGAAGGACAGGTTCAGGACGCGGACTCTCGTCCCCCGCCCCTGCAGCGTCTCCGCGACCTGCGGGACCCATCCGCGCTCCACCGCGGACGCGCCGATGCCCTGCGACATGGAGTCGCCGAGCACCACCCACAGCGGGCCGGCGTCGGCCCCGTCCGCCGCGAGCGCCTCGCGGTTGCGGGCCTGCCACCACGCCGCGTACGGTGCGGCCTGAGCGGCCACGCGGCCGACGCCGGGCAGCAGCCGGCGCAGCGTGGCGTTCACGGCGTTGGGCCGGCGGTGGTTCAGGTTCTCGTACTCGAAGCTCGCAGCCATCTCATCCTGTTTCGCACGTCGTGGCGAAGTGGATTGGTCGCCGGGTGCGACGATGGGCGCGTGACCGGCCGCTCGATCGCGCTCTTCCTCATCGCCGCCGTGACGGAGATCGGCGGTGCGTACCTGATCTGGGTCGGGGTGCGCGAGCACCGCGGCCTGCTGTTCGTAGCGGCGGGAGTCGTCGCGCTCGGCCTCTACGGCTTCGTCGCGACGCTGCAGCCGGACAACACGTTCGGCCGTGTCCTGGCGGCCTACGGCGGGGTCTTCGTCGTGGGATCGCTCGCCTGGGGCGCTGCGTTCGACGGCTTCCGGCCCGACCGCTACGACATCCTCGGCGCCGCGATCTGCCTGGCGGGGGTCGGGACGATCATGTACGCACCGCGCTGACCGCGGTCGGGTCGGGGTCGGCGGGTCGGCGGGAGGGTCAGGGCTCGACGAGCCCGCGGCGGATCGCCCAGCGCGTGACCTGCACCCGGTCGCTCATCCCGAGCTTGGCCAGGACGTTCTCGCGGTGGCGCTCGACGGTCCGCGGGCTCAGGTGCAGCAGCGCGGCGATCTCGTCGGTCGAGTGCGCCTCGGCCACGAGCTTGACCACCTCGAGCTCGCGCGGGGTGAGCAGGTCGCGCTCGACCGGCTCGCCCGCGGCAGCGGCATCCAGGTGCTCGCGCAGCAGCGCCCGCACCGCGGGCGGGTACAGGAACGGCTCGCCGCGCAGCGCCTTGCGGCAGGCGCCGATGAGGTCCCGGTCGGCCTCGCTCTTCAGGACGTAGCCGCACGCTCCGACCTTCAGCGCCTCGAAGAAGTACTGCTCCACGTCGTGCATGGAGAGCATGAGGATCTTCAGGCCGGGCCGCCGCGCCGCCAGCTCGCGCGCCGCCTGCAGCCCGGTCCGGCGCGGCATCGCAACGTCGAGCACGGCGAGATCGACCCGCTCGTCCAGGCCACGCTCGACCGCCTCGATGCCGTCGCTGGCCTCGGCGACAACCTGCAGGTCCGGGGTCGCGTCGAGGACCAGGCGCAGGCCGGACCGGACCATGCCGTGGTCGTCGGCGATCAGGACGCCGGCACGCAGGGGGACGCTCATCGGACCGCCACCCGCAGCTCGACCGCGGTGCCGCGGCCGCCGTCGCCGGGTCCCGCGCTGAGCGTCGCGCCGATCGCGGCGGCACGCTCGCGCATGCCCTCCAGGCCGCTCCCGGCGGAGCCGTCGAGACGGCTGCCGGAAGCGCCGGCCGGCGGCAGCCCGCGGCCGTCGTCGACCACCCGCAGCACCACGACCTGACCGCCGGCGTCGGGCTCGCAGCCCAGCTCGAGCGCGACCTCGTGCGCCTCCGAGTGGCGTAGCACGTTGGTCAGGCTCTCCTGCGCGACGCGGTAGATGGCGAGCTCCACGTCGTCCGGCAGGTCGGGCAGCGCGCTGCCCCCGGCGATCCGCCGCGTGACGTGAACCGGCGAGCGGTCCGCCGCCGACGACGCGAGCGCGGTGAGCGCGCTCCGCAGACCGAGGTCCTCCAGGGCGTCCGGCCGCAGGCCCCGGGTGATCTCGCGGATCGCGTCCAGCGCATCGTGGACCCCCTGCTGCGCGCGCTCCTGACGTGCGTCGGCCGGCGCGTCCCCCGCCGCCGGCTGCAGCTGCAGCAGGACGCCGGTGAGCAGCTGCCCGATCTCGTCGTGCAGCTCGAGTCCGATCCGCCGGCGCTCGGCCTCCTGCGCGGCGATGGTCCGCCGTCCGCTGTCCCGGCGCTCGCGGTCCAGGCGGTCGAGCATCGCGTTGAACGCCGCTGCGAGCTCGTCGACCTCGGCCGTCCGCCCGCCGACGGCGATCGGCGTCGCGCGGTCGCTGGGCAGCGACGCGGCGGACATCGCGTCCCGCAGCTCCTCGAGCGGCCGCAGGGCGCGCCGCAGGACGATGACCTCGACGGCCAGTGCCACGAGCGCCCCGGCGACGAGCAGCACGACCTCCAGCACCGTGGCGCGGTCGGACACCGACGCGGGCGTGAGCACCAGCACCAGGACGGCGGCCACGACGACAGCGGCGTGCGCCGCGAACAGACGCCAGAAGATGGGCACCCCGACATCGTCCCGCACCGCGCCCCGCGGGGATATGGGGAGCGCCCCGTATAGGCCGCAGCACCGCTTTCCAGGAGCATGTTCCCGGTGAGCGAAGAGCATGCCATCCTCATCGGCGGGGCCCTGCTGGCAGCGGGTGTCCTCTGCTCCACCCTGGCCACCCGCGTGCGTCTTCCCGCACTGATCGCCCTGATGGCGGTCGGGATGCTGCTCGGGACGGACGGCATCGGCGGACTGCACCTGGAGGACTACGAACTTGCCCGCACCATCGGCGTAGTCGCGCTCGCCGTCATCCTGTTCGAGGGCGGCCTGGCGACGGGCTGGGCCCCGATCCGGACGGTCCTGCGACCCGCCCTCGGCCTGGCGGTGGTGGGCACGATGCTCACCGCCGCGATCGTCGGACTGGCGGCGCACCTGCTGTTCGGGCTCTCGCTCCTGGAGGGCCTCCTGCTCGGCTCGATCCTCTCCGCGACCGACGGTGCGGCGGTCTTCGCCCTGCTCCAGGGCGCGTCGCTGCGCAAGCGCCTGGCGCTGACGCTCGAGGGCGAGGCCGGCTTCAACGACCCCGTCGCGATCTTCCTCGTCCTCGGGTTCGTCGAGTGGCTGCTGCTGCCCGACTACGGCGTGCTGGACATGGCGAAGCTGTTCGTGCAGGAGATGGGCATCGGCGCCGTCGTCGGCATCGCCGTCGGCACGCTGGCCGCCCGCAGCCTCGGGCGCTCCGCGTTCACGACGCCGGGCCTGTACCCGGTCGCGTCCCTGGCCTCGCTGATGCTCGCCTATGGGCTCGCGGCGACGCTGCACGGCTCCGGGTTCCTCGCGGTCTACCTCGCCGGCCTGGCGGTCGGCAGCGTCAAGACGCCCGAGCGCGCGAACCTCGTGAGCTTCCACCAGGGTCTGGCCTGGGTCGCGCAGGTGGCCATGTTCGTCATGCTCGGCTTGCTCGTCTTCCCGAGCCAGCTGCCGGACGCCGCCCTGGAGGGCACCGTGCTCGCCGTCGTCCTGATGCTGATCGCCCGTCCGGTCGCCGCGTTCGTCGGGACGACGGGCGCGGGGCTGGAGCCCGGCGAGCGATTCCTGATCGGGTGGGCGGGCCTGCGCGGCGCGGTCCCGGTGGTGCTCGCGACGTTCCCGGTGATCGACGGGGTCCCCAACAGCCTCGAGTTCTTCAACATCGTGTTCTTCGCGGTCGTGCTGTCGACGATCCTGCAGGGCACGACGGTCGAGGCGCTCGCCCGCCGGCTGCGCCTGACCGACCCGTGAAGCGGACGTTCACCCACGTGAGCGCCCGGCTCGGGCAGAATGCCCGGCGTGCTTCGCTTCACCGACCTAGAACTGGAACGCAACGAGGCGTCCGACCTGTACCCGGTCACGGACGCCACGGTGCTCGACGCCCACGGCTGGGACCTCGCGTACTGGGTGTTCCTGGACGAGGACCAGCTCGACGACGCGATCGTCCTGCTCGGTCACACCCGCGGCGCCGAACTCGACGACGGCTGGGAGCACCGCCCGGTCGCAACCGACTGCGGGGACGCGGCGAACCGCACGGACGACTCGGAGGCGTCCGCCGCCTTCGACGGGCAGGTCTACGTGATCGGGTCGCACTTCGGCGCCAAGCGCGGGCCGCTGCAGCCGGCGCGCCACTGGTTCGCGCGGTTCCCCGAGGACGCGCTGGCGCAGTACGGCGGCCGCAGCGACGCGGGGCCGATCGACGTCCACGTGATCCGCGACAAGCTCCGCATCCACCGGCTGGTCAACGACGCGCTCGCCCCGCTCGCCGATCACCTCGCCCCGGTCGAGGACCGGATGTCCGAGGCGTTCATCGGCGCCGCCCGCGCCCGCGGCGAGGCGAAGGGGAAGAAGTGGGCCGCGCGCCTGCACGACGGCGATCACGCGTTCAACATCGAGGGCGCGGCGTTCCGGCCGAACGGCAACCTGCTCCTGGGCCTGCGCTTCCCGGTCCAGCTCAACGGCGCGCCGGTGCTCGTCGAGCTTGCCGGCGTCCCGGCGATGTTCGACGACGGCACCTGGCCGACGGTCGTCGGCGTCTGGCTGCTGCAGGGCCCCGGCGGCCCCGAGAAGTGGACCGGGATCCGGGCGATGACGAGCCAGGGCGACGACGTGTTCGACCTCATCACGGGCAACCTCGACGCCGTCGACAAGTCCAGCCTGCTGCACGACTGCTACCCGCTGGGGAAGACCGCGGTCTCCGAGCACTGGCGCTTCAGCCTCAAGCGCCGTGTCAACCCGGGCCACGTCAAGGCGCGGTTCGTGCACGCGTTCCCGGACGGCGAGACGCGTGTCGAGGGCCTCGCGCACGGGCCGGACGACCACTTCGTCTACGTGGTCGACGAGGACGGCCGCGTGCACGTGAAGTTCCTCGCGGTCGCCTGAGCGCCGACGACCGTATGGCAGCGAACCCCACGCATGTCGTGGGGTTCGCTGCCGACAGCCTCGGGGCGCGGTGTCAGGGCGTCGGCGGCGACCAGCGCTCGCCGCCGATGGTCCGTTCGAACCCGAGCCAGAGCGTGTTCATCGCGATCGCGACGATCGCCTCGGCGGGGATCTCGGGGTGGTCGGTCCACCAGATCGCGAGCTCGGTCAGCCCGCCGCGGATGATCTCGGTCGTCATCGCGAGCGCGGTCGCCGGGACGCCGCCGTCGTCCGCGCTCGCGCCGGAGCCGGTGAGCCCCCCGATGATCGCCGCCAGCGCGCCGTTCGCGTCGGCCGCGATCGCGCCATGCGCCTGCTTGATGTCCTCGACGCCCGTACTCTCGCGGAAGAACATGCGCGGGGCGTACGGGTTCGCCTGCACGTAGGCGGCCCAGGCGGTGAACGCGCGGACGAGTTGCTCCTCGAGCGTCCCGCCGCCGCCGAGGTTCTGCCGCCACATCGCGAGCAGCTCGTCCCGGGTGCGCTCCAGCAGCCGGGCGTGCAGCGCGGCCTTGGACGTGAAGTGGTCGTAGAGCACCGGCGGCGTGATCCCGGCCTGACGCGCGATCTCGTCGATGGCGGTGCCGTGGTAGCCGCGCTCGGCGAACAGGGCGATCGCCGCCTGCTCGATCAGCTCGCGCCGCTCGGCCGCGGGAAGACGCCGGCGGGGCGTCCGGGGTGGCAAGTTAGTGGGCACTAGGTATATCCTACTCGTGACTAGGTAATCGACCGCTCGGAGACGATCATGCCCGACCAGCTCACGGAGGACCCCGTCCTGGGGATGCGCAGCCGCTTCTGGGAGGCCGCCGGCGACGACGGGACACCGGTGCTGCACGTGGAGACGTGGGTCGACCCGGGCGGCGGGGTCACGCCCCACGTGCACCCGGTGCTCGAGGAGCGCTTCGAAGTGCTCGAAGGCACACCGCAGTTCCTGTCCGGCCGCCGCTGGGAGACCGTGCAGGCGGGGACGACGGTCGTCGTCCCGCCGGGGACTCGCCACGCGTTCCGCAATCGCTCGGGCGAGGTGGCCCACTTCGTCTGCCGCGTGACGCCGCCGTCGACGCTCGAGGCATTCCTGACGGACGCGGCGGCCATGTCCCGCGCCGGCTGCATCACGCGCCGCGCACTGCCGCGCGGCCTCGACGGCCTGCTGCAGGCCGCGGTCCTGGCGCACCACCACCGCGAGATGGTCACGCTCCTCGCGCCGCTTCCGCCGCCGCCGGTCCAGCGGCTCGTCATCCCGCTGCTGGCGCGCGCCGGCGCGCGGCGCGGGCACCGCCCGGGCAGCCTCGGCGACCGGCGGTGACGGCGGCGCTCGATGTGCCACCACGTGCGCCGGTGGCGTGTGGTGGCACATCGACGACCCGCGGCCGCCCTGTCACTCCCCGTCGGCAGGAACCTTCGTGGCCGGGTCCCCGTCGACGGCTGCCGCGATCCGCGGCACCGCGAGCTTCAGCAGGTACGGGCGGCTGAGCGGGCTGTTGTAGCCCAGGGCGCCGGCGAACGCCCCGGCCCCGTCCACCGCGACGACGCGGCCCTCGCGGCTGGCCTTCAGGCGCTGGAAGACGCGCTCGTCCTGCAGGTCGCGGCCTTTGTCCTGGATCAGGATGACCACGTCGGTGTCGATCTTCGACAGCTGCTCGGTCGAGATGTTCTCCTCGAAGCCGGAGCCACTGTAGGCGTCGGGTGTCTTCAGCCCCAGGTCGGCGAAGTACTGCGAACGCAGGTCACTCTTGTTGAGGACGAAGGTGCTGCCCGCGGAGACGTAGGCCACCGTGACCGTCTTGCCGGCGAACTCCGGGTGGGCCTTGCGCGCGGCGGCGAACTCCGCGTCGACCTTTGCGACGACGCTCTTGGCGCGGTCCTCGAGGCCGAGCACGCGGCCGGTCTCCAGCAGCTGCGCGTCCCAGGGGGTCGCGCCCTCCTCGAAGTCGGCGCTCTGCGCGACGGTGGGCGCGAGCCGCGAGAGCTTCGCGTAGTCGGTGTCCTGCATGAACGAGTAGATCCCGAGGATCAGGTCCGGACGGGCGGCCGCGACCTTCTCGAACTCGATCTCCCCGCCGCCGACCTCGGACGGGACCGGATCGCTGTTGGCCCCCGGCGCCCACGGCCGGGTCTTGTACGGGAACGACCCGATGAACTGGCGGACCGCGACCGGCTTGACGCCGAGGGCCAGGGCGAAGTCCTGCTCGTTGAAGCCGATCGCGACCACGCGCTTCGGCGGCGCCTTGACCGTGGCGGTGCCGAACTTCGACTTGACGGTAACCGGGAAGGCAGCGGCATCGGGCGCTGCGGCCGCGGTCGACGTGGCGGCGCCGGCCGGCGTGGAGGCGCTGGGCGTGGTCGAGCCGCCGTCGTCGTCCCCGCCGCAGCCGGCGAGGAGGCCGACGGCGAGGACAGTGGCCAGGGAAGGAAGGACGCGCATATAAGGGCAACCTAACAACGCTTGCCGGTTTGCTGTCCGCACGCTGACCGGGTAGGCGAGCGACGGCGGTGGGGCCCCGTCTCTACGGGATCGACAGGAACCCGGTCAGCGAGCGCAGCAGCCGCCGCCCCGCCCCGGGTGCCCCGACGCCGTACCGCGTGGCCAGCGCATGGCCGACGCCGACCACGCGTGGGTGGACCCCGGGCTCCCACTCGACCGTGTAGTGCTGCCGGTCGTAGGGACGGTGGTCGCGGGCGCGCTGCGAGGCCTTCAGGTTGGCCACCGGAGTGCCGTCGAGCAGCAGCCGCGCCGCCCGGCGACGACGGTGCGCGAGCTTGACCTCGCGACCGCCGACGACGACGGACACGTTGTCTGCGGCGCGGCGGCCCCATCCCTTGGGCGGGTGCAGCGTCCCCGGCGTCTCCCCCACGAGCACCGTCCGCTCGCTCTCGTCGAGCAGGACGCGCCCGATGTCCGGCCCCTCGACCACGTACGGCATCCCGGTCCGGACCATCAGGCCCGGGAACGCCGGATCGTCGATGGGCTCGTGGAGCGCTTCGCCGATCGTGGCCCGGGCGAACCCGCTCGTCAGCCGGGAGATGCTGCGCATGCGCGAACCGTACGTCAGCGCCGCCCCGCCGTGTCCGCACGCGTGTGCTTTCATGGTTGGCGGGCCCTACGGCCCTCCTATGCGCAGCTGAGCACCGCCACCACCCCGAACCGCCGCCGCAGCCACCTCCCTTCGAGGTGGCGCGTGCCGCGTGGTGGCGCCCTGCTCCTTCCGCGTCCCTGGAGGTCCTCCATGTCTGTTCTGCTCGACGCCACCGGTGTCGGCCTGTCCCACGGCCCCCGCACGCTGCTGCACGACGTCCGCCTGCACCTGGCCGCCGGCGAGCGCGTCGGCCTGGTCGGCCCCAACGGCAGCGGGAAGTCCACGCTGCTGCAACTGCTGGCCGGGCTGACCCCGCCGGACACCGGCGTGATCCGCACCGCTCCGGGGACCCGGGTCGCGTTCCTGCCGCAGGTGACCGAACCCGCGCCGTCGGTGCGCGCGCTGCTGCTCGCGCGCAGCGGCGTGGCTGCCGCGGGCGCCCACCTGGACGCACTTGCCGACGCCCTCGCAGTGGGCGATCTCAGCGTGCTCGACGACCACGCCGACGCGCTGGCCGCCTGGCTCGCCCTGGGTGGGGACGACATCGACGCGCGGATCCCGGCGGCGGTCGCCCGGGTCGGGCTGGACCCGGTCCTGATCGATCGCCCGGTCGCGACGCTCTCCGGCGGCCAGGCCGCCCGCGCCGGTCTCGCCGCCCTCGCGCTGGCCCGCCAGGACGTCCTGCTGCTCGACGAGCCGACCAACCACCTCGACGCCGCCGGGCTCGCGGTGCTGCGGGACCTGGTCCTCTCGGCACCCGGCGCGGCGGTCATCGTCGCGCACGACCGGGCGTTCCTGGCGGCGGTGACCACGCGCGTGGTCGAGCTGGAGGACGGGATCGCCACGGCCTGGGCGGGCGGCTGGGAGGCGTACGAGCGCGAGCGCGGCCGGGCACGGCGTGCGGCAACGGTCGCCCACGAGCGCGCGGTCGCCGAGCGCGAGCGGCTGCGGGTGGCCGAACGGCATCGCCGCGATCAGGCCGCCGCCGGCGAGCGGCGGGCCCGGCGCTCACCACACGACCCCGACAAGTCCATCCGGCACCTGAACATCGAGTCCGCGCAGCACGGCATGGGTGCCTTCAGCCGGCGGTCAGAGCGGGTCGACGTCCCCGAGCGCCCGTGGGAGCAGGCCGCGTCGCGACTGCTCCTGCACGCCGCGCAGGACGGTGACGGCCTGGCGCTCGTCGGCGCTGTGCTGCCGGTCGGGGACCTGCGGATCGGGCCGGTCGACCTCGTCGTCCCGCCGGGGCGGCGGCTGCTCCTCTCCGGTCCCAACGGGAGCGGCAAGTCGACGGTCCTGCGGGCACTGGCGGGCGCGCTGGTCCCGGTCGCGGGCCGGCGGACGGGCGGCCGCGCGGCGTGGCTCGGTCAGGCGCGGGGAGCGCTGGACGGCGACCTCGAGCTGGCGACCGCGCTGCGCGTCGCTGCCAGACTCGACGAGGCGGCCGCCCGCGCGGCGCTGGCCGCCGTGCGCCTCGGCGCCGACCTCGCCGAGCGCCCGGTGTCCACGCTGTCCCCAGGCGAGCGGACCCGCGCGGAGCTCGCGCTGCTAGCCCACCGCGGTGCCTCCTGCCTGATCCTGGACGAGCCGACGAACCACCTCGACGTCGAGGCGCTCGAGGTCCTGGAGACGGCGCTGCAGGGGTGGCGCGGGGGCCTGGTCATCGCCACCCACGACCGGCACCTGCGGACGGCGCTCGCGCTGGACGAGGAGGTGGACGTCACGCGCTGGTCCACGCGCCGAACTGACCGTGCGGCGTCGACCGGTCTCCGGACGGTCGGCGCAGCACGCCCACGGTGGGCGCCCTGAGCGACGCGGGGGCCCGGGACGACCTGGGAGGATCGGCCCGGTGCCGACCGTCGACGTCCTCCCGCGCCTGACGCCCGCCGCGACCCTCGCGCTCGTGGGCACCGTGCTCGTCGACACCGGCGGCGGGATCGCCGACAACGTCGCCCGGGTGGAGCGGTTCCTCGCGGGACGGCCCGTCGAGCTGATCGCCCTGACCCACCCGCACCTGGATCACGCCGGGGGCGCGGCCGCGCTGCGGGACCGGCTCGGCGCGCCGATCGCGATGCACGCGGCGGACGTGACGACGCTCGAGCGCGACGCCGAACGCCTCCGGCAGCCGCTGCAGCCGTTCGCGGTGGACCGGCTGCTCGCCGACGGGGACGTGCTGCCGGGCGGCATCGAGGTGATCGCCACGCCGAGCCAGACTCCCGGCCACACCGCCTTCTGGGTCCCGGACGCCCGGACCGTCCTGACCGGCGACCTGCTGCAGCGCGACGACGTGGCCTGGCTGCCGCTCGGCGACGAGGTGCTGGACGCCTCCATCGCCTCGATCGACCGGCTCGCGAGGCTCGGGGCGCAGCGCGGTGTCCCCGGCCATGGGCCGGAGGTGCACGACGTGCCGGCGGCCGCTGCGGCGACGATCGCCCGCTACGAGCAGTGGCGCGTGCGGCCCGACCGGCAGGCGTGGCACGCGGGCCGGCGCATCACGGCCGGCCGCATCGCGCTCGACGACCCCACCCCGGCCCGCGCCGCCGCCGTCGACCTCGTGGCGGGGATACCGATCCTGGCCGAGTACGCGACGGCGGTCGACCTGTCGCCGCGTGCGTTCGCCGAGCAACTGGTGCAGCAGCTCCTGGAGTCCGGGGCGTTCGCCGAGCGCGACGGGCGCCTGGCCATCCGCTTCCCCTGCGAGCGCGTCGGCTGAACGCTCGCGCTCGGGCCGTGCTCCGGCCGGTGGCCTGCCCCGAACCTGAACCCGGGTTCCGCCACCGCCGCGGTGGTCAAGGTACGGACGACGAGCTCGGCGGATCACGGTCGGCTGCCGCACGGCCTGCGCATCGCCACCCGCGGCCAGCGGTCCAGCCCGGCAGCAGCCTCGGCCGACCGGACCGCGCGCAGTCCGGGGCCGAGCCGCGACTCCGGCACCACGTCGAATCCCAGCCGCGTGTAGTACGGCGCGTTCCACGGGACCTCGGCGAAGGTGGTCAGCGTCAGCGCCGGAAGGCCACGCTCCACCGACCACCCCGCGAGGTGGTCGACGAGCGACGCGCCCAGGCGCCTCCCGGCGGACGCCGGGTCGACGGACACCTGCTCGACGTGAGCGTCGCCGTCGACCACCGCCGCGATCAGGTAGGCCAGCGGGCCGTCGCCGGGGCCGACCGCCACCCAGGCCCGCCCGGCGTCCACGAACGCGGCGAGCTCGGTGTCCGACGGTGGCTCATCGTCGGCGACGGCGGCCATCCCGAGCGCGCGGAACGCCTCGCCCGCGGCCCGCTCGATGGCCTGCAGGCGCGCGATGTCGCCGTGGCGGGCGGCGCGGATGGCTGTCCCGGCGGCGGGCACGGCGACCAGCGTACGTCCCGACCGGCGATGAGGCCTTTAGGTCGATGGTCCATCATCCGGTGATGGAGATGCGGGTGGAACCGGACGCGGTGCTGGTGGTGGCGGGCGTGCCAGGTGCGGGCAAGACGACGTTGATCGACCGCGCCGTCGACCGGGCGGCCACCACCGTCGTCGACACCGACGACCGTCGCCGCGAAGGTCGGGCGTCCCGGTACAAGCCCGTGCGCGTCGCCGGCCACTACCGGCGGATCGTCGCCGCGATCCTGCTCCGCCGGGGCGCGCCGGTGGTCGTCCACAGCCGTGGCACGACCACGCTCGCCCGGCGCGCCTTCCCGCTCCTCGCCCGGGTCCGCGGCCGGCCGGCACACCTGGTCCTGCTGACGGTCTCGACCGAAGCGGCCCTCGCCGGGCAACGGCAGCGCGGCCGCATCATCCCCGGACGGGAGATGCGCGGACACATCGAGCGGTTCGGCGCTGTCGTCGCCGACCCGGAGCGGCTCGCGCGCCGCGAGGGCTGGGCGTCCGTGACGGTGCTCGACCGCGAGCGCGCCTCGGCGCTCGCCCGCATCGGCGCCTGACACCCCGGGTTGCCTCCCGCGCCGCGGTGCGACAGGCTCGTCGGCATGGACAACATGCTCTCCCAGTTCGACGAGACCACCTCGTCGCAGGCGTTCTCCCTGCAGAACGACAAGCTCCTGAAGGTCGCCCTGAACGGGATGACTATCCAGTCCAAGCACGGCGCGATGGTCGCCTACCAGGGCGACGTGACCTTCACGCACGCCGGGGGCGGGGGCCTCGGGCGCATGGTCCAGAAGGCCGTCACCGGCGAGGGGACCACGCTCACGAAGATCTCGGGCTCGGGTGAGGTCTTCCTCGCCGACACCGCCAAGGACATCCACATCATCCGGCTTCAGAGCGACAAGCTGACGGTCAACGGCTCGAGCCTGCTTGCGTTCGACGCCGGGATCGACTGGTCGATCGAGCGGATGAAGGGCGCGGGCGCGATGGTCGGCGGCGGGCTCTTCAACACGTCGCTCTCGGGCACCGGCGCCGTGGCCATCACGACCGACGGGCCGCCGGTGCGGCTCGACGTCGCCTCCGCCCCCACCTTCGTCGACCCGCAGGCCGTGATCGCGTGGTCCTCGGGCGTGACCGTCTCGATCAAGACGGCGATGTCCGCGAAGAACCTGATCGGCCGCGGGTCCGGCGAGTCGATCCAGCTGGCGATGGGGGGCATAGGTTGGGTGCTGGTGCAGCCGTCAGAGGGACGGCCGGTCGCCGCCGGCTGACCGTCTGACGCGTTCCGCGTCGCCCGTCCCGGCGGCGGCGTGCGACGATTCTGCGACATGGCCGCGACGACCACCACACAGGCGCACGCCGCTGACACCCACGACCTGATCCGCGTGCACGGCGCGCGTGTGAACAACCTCAAGGACGTCAGCATCGAGATCCCGAAGCGCCGCCTGACGGTGTTCACCGGCGTCTCCGGGTCGGGGAAGAGCTCGCTGGTCTTCGGGACGATCGCCGCCGAGTCCCAGCGGCTGATCAACGAGACCTACAGCGCGTTCGTGCAGGGCTTCATGCCGACGCAGGCGCGGCCTGACGTGGACGTCCTGGACGGGCTGACGACGGCGATCATCGTCGACCAGGAGCGGATGGGCGGCAACCCGCGCTCGACGGTCGGCACCGCGACCGACGCCAACGCGATGCTGCGGATCCTTTTCAGCCGCCTGGGACAGCCGCACCTCGGCTCGCCGCAGGCGTACTCGTTCAACGTCGCCTCGATCTCCGGGACGGGCGCGGTCACCGTCGACCGCGGCGGCGCCACCAAGAAGGAGAAGCGCAGCTTCAGCATCACCGGCGGGATGTGCCCGAACTGCGAGGGCCGCGGCGCCGTCAACGACTTCGACCTGTCCGCGCTGTACGACGACACGAAGTCCCTGAACGAGGGCGCGCTGACGATCCCCGGCTACACGATGGAGGGCTGGTACGGCCGCATCTTCCGCGGCTGCGGCTTCTTCGACCCTGACAAGCCGATCCGGAAGTACACCAAGAAGGAGCTCCACGACCTGCTCCACAAGGAGCCGACGAAGCTCAAGATCGACGGCATCAACCTCACCTACTCGGGCCTGATCCCGCAGATCAAGAAGTCCTACCTCGCCAAGGACGTCGACGCGATGCAGCCGCACATCCGCGCGTTCGTCGAGCGCGCGATCACGTTCACCACGTGCCCGGACTGCGACGGCACCCGGCTGAGCGAGGCGACCCGCGGCTCGAAGGTCCACGGGAAGAACATCGCCGACGTCTGCGCCATGCAGATCAGCGACCTCGCCGAATGGGTATCCGAACTGGACGAGCCGTCCGTCGCCCCGCTGCTGACCGCACTGGGCCACACCCTCGACTCGTTCGTGGAGATCGGCCTCGGCTACCTGAGCCTCGACCGGCCGGCGGGCACCCTGTCCGGCGGCGAGGCGCAGCGCACGAAGATGATCCGGCACCTGGGCTCCTCGCTCACCGACGTCACGTACGTCTTCGACGAGCCCACGATCGGCCTGCACCCGCACGACATCGAGCGGATGAACAGCCTCCTGCTGCGCTTGCGGGACAAGGGCAACACGGTTCTCGTCGTCGAGCACAAGCCCGAGGCCATCGCGATCGCCGACCACGTCGTCGACCTCGGTCCGAGGGCCGGCAGCGGCGGCGGCGAGGTCGTCTTCGAGGGCACCATCGAGGGACTGCGCGCGAGCGACACCCTCACCGGCCGCCACCTCGACGACCGCGCGCAGCTGAAGGCCGACGTCCGGACGCCGACCGGCACCATGGAGGTCCGCGGGGCGGACACCCACAACCTGCAGGGCGTCGACGTCGACATCCCGCTGGGCGTGCTGGTCGTCGTCACGGGCGTGGCCGGCTCGGGCAAGAGCTCGCTGATCCACGGCTCGGTCGCCGGCCGCGACGGCGTGGTCGCCGTCGACCAGGGGGCGATCAAGGGCTCGCGGCGGAGCAACCCGGCGACGTACACGGGGCTACTGGACCCGATCCGCAAGGCATTCGCGAAGGCCAACGGCGTGAAGCCGGCGCTCTTCAGCGCCAACTCCGAGGGCGCCTGCCCGAACTGCAACGGCGCCGGGGTCATCTACACCGACCTCGCGATGATGGCGGGCGTCGCCAACCCGTGCGAGGTCTGCGAGGGCAAGCGCTTCCAGGCCGAGGTCCTCGAGTACGAGTTCGGCGGACGGGACATCAGCCAGGTCCTGGCGATGCCGGTGGCGGAGGCCGCAGGGTTCTTCGGCACCGGGGACGGAAAGATCCTCGCCGCGCACAGGATCCTCACCCGGCTCGATGACGTCGGGCTCGGCTACGTCAGCCTCGGGCAGCCGCTCACGACGCTCTCCGGCGGCGAGCGGCAGCGGCTCAAGCTCGCCACCCACATGGCGGCGGAGGGTGGGGTCTACGTGCTCGACGAGCCGACGACCGGCCTGCACCTCGCCGACGTCGAGCAGCTGCTCGCCCTGCTCGACCGGCTCGTCGACTCCGGGAAGTCCGTGATCGTGATCGAGCACCACCAGGCGGTGATGGCGCACGCCGACCACCTGATCGACCTCGGCCCCGGCGCCGGCCACGACGGCGGCCGGATCGTGTTCCAGGGCACCCCGGCGGAGCTCGTCGCGAGCCGCTCGACCATCACCGGCGAGCACCTCGCGGCCTACGTGGGCACCTGACCCGGCGGTGCGGCGACGCGACCTCGCGGCCTGGGCGCTCGCCGCGGCGGTCGCCGCCACCCTGTGGTCGTCCTACCTCCCCTGGCCGGTCCGCGGCCGCCTCGACGCGGTCGCGCCGTTCACCCAACTGCTGGCGATCCGGCCGCTGCTCGCGACGGTCGCGCTGGTCAGCGGGATCGCGGGCCTGGTGGTCCTCCGGCGCCTGCGCTGGACGCCCTACCCCGCGCTGCTGCTGCTCGTTGCGGCGAGCGCAGCGCTCGGCCAGGTCGCGCCGCGTGCCCTCTCCCGGGCTGACCCGGCGCCCGCGAGCGCGCCGCGGCTGACGATCGTGGTCGCGAACCTGCTGCGCTCGAGCGTCGCCCCGGCGGTCCTCGTCGACCTGCAGCGTCGCACCGGGGCGGACGTCCTCGCGCTGCCTGAGACGAACGTCCGCCGGGCGCGCGGCGTCGCCCTCGGCCTGAGGGCGGCGACCGGTGAGGCGTGGGTCGCCGAGGGCGACCGCGTCATCGGCTCGCCGACGAGTCGCACCGCGCGGCCGACGGCGCTCGTGGTCCGGGCGTCCCTAGGCCCGGTGCGCCTCGCCGAGCGCGCGTCGCGGCCCGGGTCCGGGTCCGGCCGGAACGGCCAGGTCCTCGTCCGGCTGACCCGCATCCCGGACAGCGGCGGCCGCCCTGTCCGCGGAGCGACCGCCACCGTCGCGGCCGTCCACCCCCGGCCGCCCCTCCCGGGCCCCGGCCAGGCGACCTGGCGCAGCGACCTGCTCGCCCTCCGCGACGCGTGCCGCCGTGGTGTCCTGGTCGCCGGCGACCTGAACGCGACGATCGACCACTCGCCCATGCGTGCGCTGAAGCGTGCAGGTTGTGAGGACGCGGCGGCGGCGACGGGTGCCGGGCTGCAGACGACCTGGGCGGGTGGCCCCCTGCGCCTCGTCCGCCCGACGATCGACCACGTCCTGACCAGCGGCGACTGGCGGGCCACTGACGCCGGCGTCCTGGACCTCCGCGGCAGCGACCACCGCGCGGTCTGGGCGACCGTGGTCGCGGCGCCAGGCTGACGACCGCCGCCGCCGGCGGCACCCCAGGGGGTGGCAGCACCAGCTGTCGGAAAACGACATCTGGCGCTGCCACCCCCGCTTCCTGCGCGTCTCGCGGCGGCCTGAGCTGAGCCGACGCGTTCGTCACGTGCTGCGGCTTCAGGATCCGCCCCGGCGCGCCGATGGGCCGGTCATGGGTACACGGGGCAGGTACGCGGCCGCGCTCGCGCTGATGGTCGCCGCGTTGGCGGGCGGATGTGGTGGCGACGCCGGCGGCGATCCGACGTCGAGCGGTGGCGCCGCGGCGTCCACCGCCACCTCGGCGAAGGCCACGAAGCGAACCCCGTCGCCGTCACCGGGTCCGTCAGAGCTGGAGGCCGGGCTGGCCGAGGCCCGAACCGCCTTCGAGAAGCAGGGCGTCCCCACGTCGGTGATCGAGTGCACGGTGCGCCGCATCCGCACCCAACTGCCGAAGGTGAACGTCAGGCTCGACACCCCGGCCGCCGAGCGCCTGTCCGACCGGATCTTCGGCAGCTGCATCGCCGACGACGACGAGGGCATCGACTGGTTCCGCCGGAACCTCGCCGTCGAGATCGGCGGCGCGAAGACCACGAAGGACGCGCCGGCCGACTACCTGGCCTGCATCCGGACCCGTATCGCCGCACTGCCCGCGAGCCAGATCCGAGAGGCCCTCTCGAAGGAAGGTGCGGTCTCGACGAAGGCCGTCGTGACCCGAATCTCCTACCGCCCGATCGCCTACTGCTCCTCCATCTCCAGCGTCGCGCCAGGCATCGCCCAGGCAATGGCCGACGGCCTCGCGGAAGAGGCTCGGTCATTTGGTGGGACGGCGATGCGGCCGTGCCTGCGCCGGTACTTCGACAAGCTCCCGGCGGCAAAGCTGGAGCAGGCATTCCTCGGCCGTGCGCTCCGCCTGAAATCCGGCTTGGCCGTCTATCAGCAGGCCCTCGCCGCCTGCTGACGCTCCCGGCGTCGGCAGCAGCGGCCCGCGCCCAAGGGGTTGGCACTCCCTGGCACCGCCAGCTACCATGCGCCACATGACAGTCGCGACCGATCGTTCACGCGGCAGCCAGGTTCTCCGCGGCGCACTGGACGTCTGCCTGCTCGCGGTGATCAGCGAGGAGCCGGTCTACGGCTACGCGATCACCAAGGCGCTGACCGACCGCGGGCTTGCGTCGGTCGGCGAGGGGTCGATCTATCCGGTCCTCGGCCGGCTGGAGCGCGCCGGCCTCGTGCACACCTTCCGGCGCGAGAGCGAGAGCGGCGGCCCGCCGCGCAAGTACTACGTCCTCAGCCCTGACGGTGAGACCGCGCTGGACAGCTGGCGCGAGCACTGGGTCCAGACCCGCTCGGCCATCGACCGAGTCCTGCAGACGACCAAGGAGCACCGATGAGCCCGTTCGTCACCACCTGCCGTGAGACCTGGCGCGCGCTCGGCGTCGCGCAGCTCGCCATCGACGAGATGGCCGCCGAGCTCGAGGCCGACCTTGCCGACGCACAGGCCGACGGCGTGCCCGCCCGCGCCGTGACGGGGGACGACCCCGTCCGCCTCGCCACCGACTGGGCCCACGCTCGCGGCCTCGTGCCGATCGGCGACGACGACCCGACCGCGCGACCCGCCGTGCCCGCGGCACCGTCGGCACCGGATGGGGGTCGCCGCAGGCCGCGGGTGGCGACCGTCGTCGCGGTCGCCGCCTCGGCCGTCAGCGTCCTCGCGTTGGCCGTCGCCTACCTCGCCGTCGACGGGCGGGACGACAGCACCGCCCGGACTCAGGCCGTCGTCCCCCGTGCGGTCGCCCCCGCCGCGAGACCGGCGCCGATCGCGGCGACCGCCCCGCAGCGGCGCGCCCACCGCGTGAGCGTCTACAACGGCACGCGCGTCTCGGGGGTCGCCCGGAGGGCCGGCCAGCAGATCGAGGCGGCCGGCTACCCGCTCGATCAGGTCGGCCAGGCGCTGGACTCCCGGCGCGCGACCAGCGCGGTCGCCTACGCCCCCACCGGCCGGGCCGCCGCGCTGGAGATCGCACGGCTCCTGAAGCTGAGCCCGGCCGTCGTCGCCCCCGTGACGAGTACGGCGCCGGCGCCGACGAGCCGCGAGCCCGGCGCGGTCACGGTCACGCTGGGGTACGACGCGGCGCGCTGAGTCGCGCGCCGGCGCCGGTCCGCCGTCGGCGTGTGGTCAAAAGCGCCCCCTGGGGGAGCTCTGGACCACACGCCGCCTCTTAGTCCGTCTCCGTGCCGACCACGCGGAGCTTGTCGTCGAGCGTGACCTCGATCAGCAACCCGCGGGCGTCGCGGACCTCGACCTGCGCGAGGTTGTCGTCGCGCTCCACGCTGACCGCGTCACCCGGGACAGCGCCGACGGCGGCGGCGACCATGCGCCGGGCCTCCGCGTCGCGGATGCCGTCCTCGACGACGAGACGCGGCGCGGTGGACGGCGACGAGCCGGCCACGCCCGGCGCCGGATCGGCCTGGATGATGCGCGTGGGCTCGTCGTCACCGGTCAGCTCGCCGACGGCGAGCGTCCCCGCGATCCCGACCGCCGCAGCGGCCAGGATCAGCCCCACGTTGCGCAGGCGGCGCATCAGTCGTCCTCGCGCTCGAGGCGCTCGCTCGAGGTGCGGGTGGTGCAGCGGTCCGCCCGGCAGGCGCGGACGCGGATCGAGACGCGGTCACCGGCACCGGCACCGCGCGCGGCGACGGCCCGCGACCAGTCGCGCGTGCGGTCCTCGCGGTCGGTGTCGGTCAGTCGGCCGGCGCCCGCGCGGCCCAGGTAGGTGAACGTGACCCGGGTGGCGGTGTCCGCCGTCTCGGCCTCGAGGCGCAGGCGGCCGTTCCGCAGCAGGTCGGCGTCGATGTCGGTCACGCGGGGGGCGGCGACCTTGGCGGCCAGCGGCTGGGGAGCGGCCGACGCGGGGGCGGCGGAGGCCGTCCCGGCGCGGTCGGTGGCGGCCGAACCGCTGAGCAGCACGGCCGATGAGAGAAGCGATGTCAGGAACATGTCCTGTGTTCTACGCGGCTGCAGATGACGGGACGATGACAACCGCCTGCAGGCCGCCGCCCTCCCGGGAACGCAGCTCGGCCGTCCCGCCGTGCGCCTCCGCGATCGCCCGGACGATGGCCAGGCCGAGGCCGCTGCCGGCTGACGAGCGGGACGAGTCGGGCCGGCTGAAGCGCTCGAAGGCCCGCTCGGCGAAACCGGCGGGCAACCCGGGGCCGCGGTCGGCCACCCAGAGCTCGACGTCCGCGCCGGTCGCCTGTGCCCCGAGCTCGACCGGCCCCGCGCCGTGCTTCAGCGCGTTGTCGACAAGCGCCACCAGCGCCTGCTCGAGCCGGTCACGGTCGCCGTGGACCACGAGGCCCTCCGGTGCATGGACCGCCAGCGTCCTGCCGGCCGCCGAGGCCGCCGCCCCCACCCTGGCCCCGACGCCGTAGAGCAACCCGACAGCGTCGAGCGGCTGCGGTCGCACGTCGAGCGCGCCGTCGTCCCCGCGGGCCAGGAGCAGTAGGTGCTCGGTCAGCCCGGTGAGCTTGACGGTTTCCTCCAGCGCGGACGCGAGCGCCGCCCGCAGCTCCTCCGGGGACCGCTCACCCCGCAGCGCGAGCTCGAGCTCGGTCTGCTGGATCGCGAGCGGCGTGCGCAGCTCATGCCCCGCGTCCGCCACGAACGCCCGCTCGTGGCGCAGCGCGGCCTGCAGCCGGTCGAGCATCGCGTTCAGCGTGGTCCCGAGGCGGCCGACCTCGTCGCGTGCCGCCGTCACCGGAAGGCGCTCGTCGGACGCGTCGCCGCCGATCAGCGCCGCCCGCCGCCGCATCGACTCGACCGGCCGCAGCGCCCCCGCGACCGCGCCGTATCCGACCAGGCAGGCACCGAGCAGCACCAGGGGCCCGGCGATCAGCAGGACGCGGGTCAGGGCGTGGAGCGCGTCGTCGGTGTCCTCGAACGTCGTCCCGGCGATGATCGCGTAGCGGCGCCCCTTGACCGTCGTCGAGCGGGCGAGCAGCCGGGCGAGGTCCTCCTCGAAGGCTTCTGGCGCCGTCTCCTCCAGGGCCTCCAGGTCCACCTCCTCGACGTCCTCGGCGTCGTCGAGCTCGATCCCGCGCAGCCGGACGGTGAGCCCCTCGACCGCCGAACGGCGCCCGGGCGCATCGAGCAGCGGCGTGCGCGGCACCCCCGGGGTGGCGAGGACCACGCGGCCCTCGGGGTCGAGGATCTGGGTGAAGCTCTCCCCCGGGTCGTCGATGCCCGCGGTCAGCCCGGCCCGGGGTCCGCCGGCGTCGCGCAGCAGCCGGCCGGCGATCGCCACCCGGGTCTGCAGACCGTCGTCGACCGCGTCGGTCAGCTGGTCCTCGAGGCCCTCGCGGACGGCGATCCCGGCGGCCAGCAGCAGGACGGCCGCCGCCAGCGCGAACGCGGCGACCACCCGCACCCGGACGCCGACCCGCGCCGCGAAGGCCCGCGGCGACCGCATCTTCATGCGACGTCCAGCCGGTAGCCCCGGCCGCGCACCGTCGTGAGCTGGTCGACGCCGAACGGCCGGTCGACCTTCTCGCGCAGCCGCCGCATCACGACGTCGACCACGTTCGACCTGTTCTCGTAGCTGTGGTCCCACCCGAGCTCGAGCAGGACACCGCGCGAGAGCACCTCCCCCGGCCGCCGCAGGAACGCCGCGAGCAGCAAGAACTCCTTCGCCGACAGCTGCAGCTCGGTGTCGCCCCGCCAGGCCCGGCCGGCGGCCGGGTCCAGGCGCAGATCGCCGGCCGTGAGCTGTGGCGGCCGCTCCCGTGCCCCGCGCCGCACGAGCGCCCGCAGCCGCGCCAGCAGCTCGTCGGCGGCGAACGGCTTCACCAGGTAGTCGTCGGCGCCCGTGTCCAGGCCG
Source organism: Paraconexibacter sp. AEG42_29 (assembly GCF_040581415.1). Taxonomy (NCBI): domain Bacteria; kingdom Bacillati; phylum Actinomycetota; class Thermoleophilia; order Solirubrobacterales; family Paraconexibacteraceae; genus Paraconexibacter; species Paraconexibacter sp. AEG42_29. The sequence continues at coordinate 2,860,584 of NZ_CP114014.1, forward strand.
TCGACGCGGTCCTCCACGCTGCCTCGTGCCGTCAGCATCAGGACGGGCGTCCAGACGTCGGCGTCGCGGAGCCGGCGGCAGACCTCGAGGCCGTCGATGTCGGGCAGGTTCAGGTCCAGGACGAGCGCCTCGTAGCCGGTGGACTCCGCCATCCACAGCGCCTCGGCTCCTGTCACGGCGACGTCGACGACCGCGCCATCCTCGCGCAGCAGCCGCGCGATCAGCGCAGCCATCTTCGCTTCGTCCTCGACGACCAGGATCCGCACCAGGACATCTTGCCGAGTCACGCGCGCCCCGGTCGCGGCGGGACGTGCCGTACCGCGGTCGCTCAACGCTGCGGCGCACACGCGGGATCGGTGTCCCCGGCGACGCGCCCGGATGTCCACGTACCCGACCGGGTCCTACACCGGCGACACCTGAAGCCGTAGGTTTCCACGCGTGCCTGGTCCCCTGTCCCGGGTGGCGACGACGCTCGCCGCCACCGCAGCGCTGACATGCGCCGCCACGCCGTCCGCGGTCGCCGCGACGAAGGGCGACGAGCGGCCGCTCGTCTACCTCATCGTCGTCGACGGCCTCGACGGCGACCGCTACGACAGCGGTCGCCTGCCGTTCCTGCGGTCGCTCGGCGGGACGTACTTCCGCGAGTCGCGGTCGGTGATGATCGCCGAGACCAATCCGAACCACACCGCGATGATCACCGGCGCCTACGGCGACACGTCCGGCATCCCCGGCAACGCTTTCGCGCTCTTCGCCCCGCTCGAGAACGAGGACAGCTGCCGCGCGACCGGCCCCGAGGACCTCACCAAGGGCCCGACGATCACCTCCGGCGAGAACGCCAACTGCCTCCAGGCCGAGACGCTGTTCGCGGCACTGAAGCGGCAGGCCGGGACCCGCTACGGCAGCGCGTTCGCGACGGGCAAGCCCAAGCTCGGGCGGCTGTTCTCCGGCCGCACGCGGGACCCCGCGCGCAGCGACGCCGACGTGATCTTCGCGCCGTGCTCCGGTGACGACCTGCCCGGCGAGGCGGCGTACTGCTCCGGCGTCCCGCTGAACCCGGTGTCCGGCTACGCGCTCGACGACCGCACGGTGATGGACGCCGTCCTCGCCCAGCTGTCCCAGGGTCCCGGGGGCGCGCGACCGGACTTCTCCTTCGTCAACCTGCACCAGGTCGACTCGATCGGCCACATCAGCGGCACCGGCCCGCTGTACGACGCGGCCGCCGGCGAAGCCGACGCGCAGCTGCGCCGGCTCGTCGACCGCCTCAAGGCGCGCGACGAGTGGAAGCGCACGGTGATGATCGTCGTCAGCGACCACTCGATGGAGACGACGCTGACCAAGTCCACGCTCACATCCCGCTACACGGCCGCCGGCGTGCCGGCGAGCGCGTTCACGGTGGTCCAGAACGGCTCTGTCGACATGGTCTACCTCAACGACCGCACCTCCCCGGAGCGCTTCGCGCTGCTCGCGAAGCTGCGCGCGGCGACGCTGGCCGGCGGCGGGACGAGCGAGGTCCTCTACCGCGAGCCCAACCCCGTCGACGGCGGGACCACCCACACGATCGGAGCCGTCCACCCGGCCTGGCACGCGGGCGGCCCCCGCCACGGCGATCTGTTCGTCACCGCTGCGCCGGGCGGCGCCTTCTCCGACCCCGGCGAGTTCTCGAACCCGATCCCGGGCAACCACGGCGGTCCGCAGACGCGCGACAACCTGTTCGTCGTGACCGGCGGCTCCGCTGCGGTCCGCAACCAGACCGTGACCGGCGTCACCGGGCCGTTCCTGGACGACACCCTCACGAACGTCACGAGCGCGGAGAACGTGGACCCGGCCGCGACCGCCGCTGGGCTGCTCGGCGTCGAAGCGCCGGCGCAGAGCCAGGGCCGCTTCCTCGCCGAGGCGTTCGACCTGGGCAAGCTGCCCGGCGGCGGGCGGCCCGAGGTGCTGCCGACGCTGTCGCTCAGCCGGCCCTCGCGCGGCACGGTCCGCGTCCAGACCTTCCGCGTCGGCAGCCGGGAGGCGCGGGTCAGCCTGCGTGACCTGCGGACCGGTCGTGTGCGCCAGGTCGCGAAGCGGACGGGACTGCGGACCGTGCTGGTGCGGGGTGTCGCCGGCCGTCGCTACGAGGTCCGGGTGCGGGTCCGCAGCACGGCCACGGGGGTCCTGTCGGACACGGTGCGTCGCCGGGTCACGCTCCGCCGTTAGCGGCCCGCGTGGGCGGTCGCCTCTCGCGGGCGCGCCGGTCAGCCGCCCGCGGGCACGATCCGCGGCGTTCCGGTCTGGAAGCCGTCCCCGGGCGTGTAGGTCAGCGGCACCGTGACGGTCCGGCCGTTCGCGATGTCGCCGACGCAGTCCACGCGCAGCGTCACGCCGTCGACCCGCAGGCCGGAGGTCGGGCAGCGCACGTTCGTGAGCCCCTTGATGTCGGCCACGTCCCCGAAGGCACGCTGCGCCGCTGCGACCGCGCCGCCGTTGTCGAACGCGTCGATCGCCGCTTTGGCGGTCTGGACCGCGTTCTGCGCGCTGTCGACGCTCTGGCGGACCTCGGCGATCTCCTCACCGCAGCCGGAGGCCGCGAGGGCGACCACGGCGAAGGGCAGGGCGAGCCGGCGGGACGTTCGCATGGCCGTCAACGGTACCTGCGCGAACATCGCGGCGCATCAGCGGCTCTGGTCCGCGAGCGATGCCCAGCGCACCGCGGGAGGGGAGACGGACGTCGCGGCGGCTCGGCTCAGCGACCGATGGCGACACGGGCCGGCCAGCCCGTCACGTGGACCGTGGTCCAGTCACCGCGGATCAGCGTCCGGGGAGACAGCCCGAGCCAGCCGAGCCACGCGAACCGCACGTCCTCGATGACGGCGCCTCGACCCGCTGCGTCCGCGACCACGTCGCCCGGGCGGAGCCCGCTGGCGGCGATCGGAACGAGGGTCAGCACTCGGGCCATGTGAAAGACCATACGATCAGATACTGAACCGCGGATCAACGTGGAACCCGCCGGGTCGCGGCGCCGGTCGCCCCAGGCGGGCCCCGACGGTCCGGCTGCGAAAGACGCGAAGCGTCCGGTCGCCTGTCAATCGGCGTCCGGCAGCACCATTGCCGGCCAGGTCCTGGAACGAGTGCAGGCACGCCGCGTGGGCCGGGGGCGTCCGCCCGCGTGCGCCGCGCTCACGGGCCGGGGTGCCAGGCGACCACGTGGGTCGGACCGGCATCCCGGGGTGCCGCCGGGCCGTCGAGGTTCTGCAGCACGTAGCCGTGTCCCTCGAGCAGGTCGGCCACCTCGTGGTTCGTCTCGTGCAGCTCGATGACAAGCACCGGTCGCACGTCGGCCAGGAGCCCGGACATGCCCTGCAGCGCGGCCCTCTCGGATCCCTCGACGTCGAGCTTGATGAGCCGTGGCGGGCCGGACGCACCCCAGTCCAGCGTGTCGAGCGCGACGACGTCGACGTCGATTGTCGCGACCGCCCGGGCGTGGCTGCCGCGGTCGGCGAGGTGCGACCAGCTGTGCTCGTCGACCAGCAGGAACGGGGCGCGACCGGCGGCGGCGCCGACCGCCGCCTGGTGGACGACGACGTGCTCGAACCCGTTGACCTGCGCGTTGCGGCGGCAGGCGCCCGCCTCCCGCGGGGACGGCTCGAACGCATGGACCCGCCCGTCCGGCCCCGTGAGCCGGGCGAGCACGAGCGAGAAGAAGCCGATGTTGGCGCCGACGTCGCAGACCACGTCGCCGGGCGACACGTGGCGGCGCAGCGCCTCCTGGACACCGGGCTCAAGGGTCCCGCGGACCAGGCCGTGGGCCTGCACGTGACGCAGGGGCAGCGCGGGGCCGAAGAGGTGCAGCCCCGCGGCGATCCCGCCGCTGATGCGCACGTCGCCGCGGCCGGCCAGCGCCTCGCACGCCCTCAGCGGCCGGTCGACCACCGGATGCCGCCGGGTCTGCTGGACGCGGTCGTACGGGAGCCGGGAGAACGCGCGATAGAGGCGGCTGCGCGCGGCCGGGAGGAGTGCGTTCATCGCCCTAAGCCTTGCAATCGTCCCGCTCGCCGCGCACGCACGCGGATCCTGGGCCCGGACATCTGACCTCCGACCGCCCGCGCGGGGTCAGGCGCGCTCGGCCCGGAGCAGGCGAACGGCCGTCGTCGCGTCCATCACGGCGAGGCCGGCCAGGACGCAGGCGGCGGTGCGCGCCGCTGCGGACCGCGTCGAGGTCGCGGCCACGCCGTCGAGGTACGCCGCCTGCACGACGCTGACCGCAGCGCGCCCGACCATCCAGGCGGACTGCGGACGGCCCAGGGCCAGCCCCGGCACGAGCAGCAGGTCGGCGAGCCCGACGGCGCGGATCCCGCGCTCGTGCCCCTCGAGTCCGAGGGGGCCGGCGGCGACCTGGGGGCTCGCGGCGAGCGCGACGCCGGCGACGAGGGTGATGCCGGCGATGACCTTGGGGACCTGCTGCGGGGTGACCATGTCCGGATGCATACCACGCCCCCGCGCGCGCGTGCGGGACCCGGCGCCGCGGGCGTCACGCCCCGATCGGCGTCCGCTCCCACTCGCGACGCTGTGTGTCGAACGCACCCCAGTCGAGCCCGTCGTCGCCGCCGCGACCGTCCGGGCCGGACGGGTCGTTCGGCCGATTGCCGCCCGGTCCGTCGCCGCCGCCGCCGTCGTCCTCCGGCGGCTCGCTCGCGTAGGCGTAGAGCAGCGACGGGGGCAGCGCGGCCGACAGCACGCCGAGCCCGCCTCCGCTCAGCATCGGGTCGCCGACGATCGCCCCCGCGATCGCCGCGAGGCCGCAGACGACCAGGAGGAGCAGCGGCACGAGCAGGCGCCGGGGCCGCGGCGGGCGCAGGTTGTGGAGGACGAGGGCGAGCATCGAGCGCGAAGAACGCTGACGCCCGGACGCGCATTCGTCAACCGCGCCGCTGCGCCATGGGCCGACGGATCCTGATGCGGCGGGCCTCGTGGCGCGGCGGGCATCTGCGACGCTGCGGCGCGATGGAGGGAGTCGACCGCTACCAGCAGCTGCTGCGTGCGCCGCACGTGACGGCGATGACGGCGGCCGCGCTGCTGGCCCGGATGCCGCTGGGCATCGTCGGCCTCGCGCTCGTCCTGTTCTTCCGCGAGGAGACCGGCTCATACGCCACCGCGGGCGCGGTCGCAGCGGCTTTCGCGGTCGGCAGCGCCGTCGCGGCACCGGTCGCGAGCCGCGTCGTCGATCGGCTGGGGCCGCCGCGCGTGCTGCTGCCGATGAGCGTCGTCCACGCGGTGACGCTGCTGGCGACCGTCGCCCTCGGGTACGCGAGTGCGCCGACCGTCGCCTGTGTGGCGACCGCCCTCGTCTCCGGCACCGCGCTGCCGCCCATCTCCGCCGTGATGCGAACGCTGTGGCCGGGTCTGCTCGGCGGGCGGGAGGACCTCGTGACCACCGCGTTCGCTCTCGACGCCGTGATCGTCGAGCTGGTCTTCGTCTCCGGGCCCCTGACCGTTGCGCTGCTGACGGCCATCCTCGCCCCCGCCGCCGCCCTCATCGTCTCGGCGGCCGTCGCGCTGATCGGGACGCTCATCTTCGCGACCCGTCCCCCGTCACTCGCCCGCGAACCGGTGCCGCGCGCCGCCGACGCCACGGCGTTCGGCGTCCTCCGCGCCCGCGGGCTGCAGACCCTGGTGTTCGGGACGCTGCCGCTCGGGTTCGCGCTGGGGTCGACCGAGGTCATCCTCCCCGCTTTCGCCGAGACCGAGGGGCACCGCGCCCTCGCCGGCGTGCTGCTCGCGGTCTGGACGATCGGGAGCGCCGCCGGCGGCATCGTCTACGGCGCCCGAAGCCACGAGCGCCCGCTGGCGGATCGGTTCGTGGCCTACGCGCTGATCATGCCGCTGACGCTGCTGCCGCTCGCGCTCGCGCCGTCGCTGCCCGTGATGCTGCTGATGGTCCTACCCGCGGGGGCGATCATCGCGCCGACGCTCGCCGCCGCCAACCAGCTGGTCGCCCAGGTCACGCCCCCGGGCCAGCAGACCGAGGCCTACTCGTGGCCCCTGACGGCGCTCGTGCTCGGGGTCGCCTCGGGGAACGCGGCCGGCGGCGCGATCGTGGAGGCGGCCGACTGGCAGACGGCGTTCGTCGTCGCCGGGCTGACCGGGCTCGCCGGCGGCGCGCTGCTGCTCGCACGTCGCGCGACGCTGCGCCCGCTGCTGCCGGCCGTCTGACGGGGCGCCCGCCCCTCCCAACGCCGGGGCTGCCTCCCCCGCCGGTGGGACGCCCTCACGTCCAGCCGCGCCTATGGTCGGCTGGTCGACTCCGGTACGTCGCACCCGAGCGGGTGCGGGCGAGGTCGATCCGCGAAACGAGACCGAGGAGATCACATGGGCCGTATGTCCCCCGAGGTGATGCAGCATCCGCTGGACACCGCATGGCAGAACGTCTTCACCTACGCCAGCTGGGGCATCGTCCTGATCATGGTCGTGATCGCGGTGCGCAAGGCGAAGACGGAGCGCACGCCGTTCTACCTGATGGCGATCGTCGCGGCCGGCGTCGGCGCCTTCGCCGAGCCGCTCTACGACGTCGCGTTCGACCTGTGGTTCTACGACGCGAAGGCCGACGGCACCCCCGGTGCCGCGCAGGCGCACTTCACCGCCTTCGACATCGTGCAGCCCAACTGGACGCACAGCGGCTACATCATCCTCTACGCGATGGCGTGCCTGTACGCCGGCAAGCGCATCTACGACGGCCGGATGACGCGGGTCAACCTCTTCCAGATCTGGCTGCTGGAGATCGCGGCCTCCTGCGTCTTCGAGGTCATCGGAACCGGGGTCAACGTCTACACGTACTACGGCCCCTACGAGCTGCGGATCGGGAACTACCCCCTCGTCATCGGCGTGCTCGAAGGCACGCAGGTGATGCTGTTCACCGTCCTCGCGGTCCAGATCTGGCGGCGCGTGAAGACGGGCTGGGGAACCGCGGCGCTGATCCCCGCGTTCCCCATCACGATGCTCGGCGGGAACTTCGGGCTCGGATGGCCGATCATCATCGCGCTGCACCTCGACGAGCCGTCCTTCAGCAGCACGATCGTGTGGATCGGGACCTTCGTCTCGATCGGCCTCTGCGCGCTCGCCGTCCGCGGCGCCAGCCTGTTCCTCCCGGAGCCGCCCGAGGACGAGGCCCCGGCCCCGGTCGCGCCGCCCCCGGTCCGCGAGCGCGTCCCGGCCTGATCGACCTCTCCGGCCGCGTCCCTGCGGGGGCGCGGACCGTGCCGCGGGCGCGCCGTACGATGCGGCGCATGCCGCAGCGACGCCTGCCCGCCCTGCTCACAGCTCTCGTGGCGCTGGGCGGGACCGCCGTGGCGGTACCCAGGCCTGCCGCCGGCGCCCCCGTGATCCACGCGCACCGCGGCGGCGTGCTCGACGACGGGGTGCCGGTCCGTCCCGAGGACACGCTCGAGGCGTTCCGGCACACGGCGGCTGCGTATCCGGACGCGTGGCTCGAGCTCGACGCCGTCGTCTCCCGGGACGGTGTGCCGTTCGTGATGCACGACTCGACGCTCGACCGGACGACCGACTGCGAGGGGGCGGTAGGCGAGCGGACCGCCGCCGCCATCGACTCCTGCCGGGTGGACGTGATCGGCACCGCGCAGACGCTCGCGCCGCTCCCGCCCGGCGCCGCCCCGGTCCGGGTGCCGTGCCTGGCGGAGGTCCTTGCGTTCGCGCGCGAGGCGGGCAGGCCGGTCAACGTCGAGATCAAGCGGATCCCCGGGGACCCCGGCTACGTGCCACTCGACGAGGCGTTCGCGACGGCGGTCATGCGCGTCGTCGCCGCCGCGGACCTGGACCCGGCCAAGCTCATCGTGCAGAGCTTCGACCCGACGAACCTGGAGACCGCCAGGCGACTGCTGCCGGGGGTCCAGCTGTCGTTCCTGACGCTGCGCGCGGCCGACGCGATCGGCCCGGCGGTGGCGTCGGCCCTCGGCTACCAGTGGGTCTCGCCGGGCGGTGTCCCGGACGCGGCCTACATGGCGCAGGCGCGCGCGGCGGGCCTGAAGGTGGTCCCGTACACGCTGAACACCACGGCCGAGGTGCGGGCAGCGGCCGCGGCGGGCGTCGACGCGATCATCACCGACGACGTGCCGGTGGCACGGCGGGCGCTGGGGCTGCCGGTCCCGGCCGTCAGCGCCGCTGTGCCGAGCACCTCGGGAGCGGCCGGCGGGACGGTCGGCTTCCCCGCCCGGACACGCCGGCAGGTGCTCGCCCGCGGCGGGGTCGCGGTCGCCCTGCGCAGCAGCGGCCCGCCGGCCCGAGCGACGGTGCAGCTCCGACGCGGCCGGGTCGTCGTCGCGGCCGGGACCGTCCGGGTGGCCGCGGCCGGGACACGGCGTTCGCTGATCCGGCTCACGCCCGCCGGGCGCCGCGTCCTGCGCGCAGCCCGCCGCCCGCTGAAGCTGCAGGCTCGCGTCCGGGTCGACGGGCGGCGAACGGTCGTCCGGGCGATCACGCTGCGCTGAACCGAAACGATCGCCTTCGTCTGCCGCCCGCTGCCCGGCGGTCCGCCGGCCACCGAGCGCCGGGGCCTTGGGCAGGTCCGGTCGACCACGCCGCCACGCCGCCGCGGTTCCCCCGGGAGTGGGTCCGCGCAGCGCCCGGGGTGATGCGGGAGAGTTCCGCCCCATGCCCGAGCAGCAGATCGCCCAGGACGCCGTCCATCGCTTCCTCGCGGGCGACTGCGCCGCGGCGGCGCTCGGCGTCACGGTCAGCCACGTCGCTCCCGGGGAGGTCACCGCGCACATGACCGTCGGGGACGCGATGGTCAACGGTCACGGGAGCGCGCACGGCTCGGTGCTGTTCGCGCTCGCCGACATCGCCTTCGCGATGGCCTGCAACTCGCACGGCTACCTGGCGATCGGCCGTTCCTGCCAGATCGAGTACCTCGCCCCCGCATTTCCCGGACAGGCCATCACCGCCACCGCCGTCGAGCGTTCGGTCGTCGGGCGCGGCGCGATCTACGACGTCGCCGTCACGCGCGACGCGGACGGGCTCCTGCTGGCGGAGCTGCGCGCCAACAGCCGGCAACTGGCCGACCGCCCCGCCTGAGGTCGCGGGTCGACCGCTGCCGGCGGCCGCCGTCAGTCGCCGAAGTCGACCTCGGCGGACGCGACGATGTCCCCGCCGCGGGCGGACGCCGCCAGCTCGCCGTCCTCGACCAGCGCCTCGAGCAGTCGCCGCTCCTCGGGGTCGGCGCCGCTCTCGTCGAGCAGCCGGCCGACGTCGAACTGCAGTCGCGTCGCCGCCGGGTCCTCGCGCGACGTCCTCACCGCTGCGACCTTCCGGGCCAGCGCCTTCGACGACGCCACGACGAAGACATCGCCGATGACGCCGTAGACCACGCCGTCCGCCCCGGTGACGTTCTCGGCGGCGTCGACACCCGACACGCTGTAGAGCAGCTCGTCCGTGGACGTCGGGTCCTTCGGGTCGCCACCGATCAGCTTCAGGGTCACCGCCCCGAGGAACGACGCCGCTTCGGGGACCAGCGGTGCGTCCGGGGCGACGAGCAGCAGGCCGGCCAGGCCGGTCGACCCCAGTCCGTTGAGCCCGTCGAGGATCGCCGGGAGCCGCGGGACGAGGGTCGGCAGCAGCTTGCGCATCGCCGCCGGGTCGCGGAGGCTGCTGCGCGCGGCGAACTCGGTGGTGCCGCGGTCGGTCGGCATCAGCAGCGACTGGCTCGGCCCCGAGAACTGCTGCAGCACTCCGGTCTCGAACGTGAGGCCGGTGTCGGCCTCCAGCGCTTCGACCGCCTCGACGAAGTCCGAGTCCGGGTAGACCGCACGCACGAGCCGCGCCAGGAAGACGGTCGTCAGGCTCTGGTCCGCCGAACCCGAGCCGAGGCCGACGCCCGTCGGCACGTCGACGGCACGCGCGGCCGGGAGTGGCAGGCGGCTCGCGGGCAGGCCGTCGAAGTCGACGCGCGCGTCGGCTTCGACGCCGTCCTCGTCCAGGCCCAGCGTCGCCGTGACGCGCCGGAGCGCACGGCCGGGCGGTGTCGCCTTCGCCCGCGTGAGCTCGCCGCTGTCCAGGAGCGCACCGAGCGCGTCGGGCTGCAACCGGACGTCGAGCAGGGCCTTCGTCCGCGGCAGCAGGGCAGCGGACACCCCGCGGCCGGCGAGGATGCGGCTCAGCGCTGCGCCGTCGTCGTCGTCGTCGGACAGGCTCAGAACCAAGGTGTCCCCGCCGGCCAGGGCCAGGCCGTCGGCCAGCTGCACGGCGTCCTTCACGCCCGGGAGGGCCGTGCGCGAGAGGCCCTGCTTCTCGAGCTTCTCGAGGACGCGGTCGAGCGCCTTCGTGTCCGGGACGCGGTAGACGAGCGCCCCGTCGATCGTGGGCTCGCTGTCGGCGGCGGCCGTGAGCGCCCGCCGGATGGTCGCTTCGGGGAGGTCGCGGACCCGGCGCCCGCTGCGGTCGACGTAGTACCCCCTGCCTCGGGCGTCGGGGTTCTCGTCGAACACGGGCGTCGGGTCCACGCGCTCGACGATCCGCTGCTGGTCCGGCGGCAGCGCCGGCGCCGGGGTGACGGCCGCGCCGCCGACGAGGTGCCCGCCGAGCAGCGGCTCGATGTCGTCGGTGAACGAGAGCCCGACGAACCGCGCCGCGATGTCGAGCGCGCCATCGAGGGTCGGTGGGGACGCCGCGATGCCGAGCACGCCCGGCAGTGCGCCGGTCTTCGCCACGCGGGCGTAGAGCGTCTTGAGCGCCTGCCACTGCGGACCGTCGTAGTCCAGATCAAGGGTCGCTGCCGCGTCGGTCCCCGCCGGGAGGTAGCGGGCCGCGAACGCCGCAGCGTCCGGGCTGCGACCGCCGTCGTCGCCCTCCTCGCCGCAGCCCGTGCCAAGCCCAAGGGCCACCGCCGCCGCCACGATCCCTGCCGTCCGCCTCGCGCGCATGCCGGGACGCTACCCGGACGCGCACAACGCGAACACGGCGTCAGGTCTGGGTCCAGAGCACGAACGTGAGCAGGTTGCCGTCGAGGTCCAGCGCGTGCAGCTCGCGCGTCCCGAAGTCGGTCGACGCGACGTGCGGGTGGGACGGATGCAGGACGCCCCGGGGCTCGAGCTCCGCGTGCAGGGCGTCGACGTCCCGGACCTGGATGCGGCAGCTGGCCGTCCCGGCGAGGAACGACTCCGCGCCGCTGCGGACCGGGCTGCCGGACGCGGCCGACCGGCTGGACCACGAGGCGTCGGATGCAGCCCAGAGCTGCAGGACGACGTCGTCCCGCGAGAGGATCGCGATGTCGTCGGAGAGGTGGCCGATGGTGAAGCCGAGACGCACTTCGTAGTCGGCCGCGGCGGTGCGGACGTCCTTCACGGGGAGCGCCGGCATCGCGTTGTGCAGGCCGGCAGCAGCATGGGCGGTCATCGACACAGCATGGCGCGGCGCGTGGTTCAGGCGCGCGCCAGGGTCGCCGCCATCGCCGGGTAGCTGCCGGCCGCCATCGACTCCGTCGCCTCCGACTCCGGGATCGTGTTCTCCATCGTGAGGGCCAGGACGTCTGCGCGTGACGCATCGAGGGTGATAGTCCAGCGCCAGTCGCCGCTGTAGTCGTATCCGACGGACAGCACGTCGCCGGACAAGGTCCCCTCCAGGACCTTCGGCTCCGGATGCTGGTGCCATGAGTCGCCCCAGAACGCGGTGACGGTCCCGTCGGCCGGGCCACGTCCCACCACGAGCAGCCCGGACTGCGCACCGTCGCGGGGATGGCCCCACGTGTACGCGACTTCGAGCAGGTTGCCGCCGGCGGCGACCGACACCCGCGCGCTCGCGACGGCGTCGTGCGGGGGGTCGTCCGGCATCAGCCGGAAGGCGTTCGTCCCGGCCCAGGTCCCGGCGCTGCGCGCGAGTTGCTCCATGTGCGCAAGCTACCGGGAGCACAGCCGGCGGCCGGGCCCGACCGGTTGCCCGCTAGGCCAGCTCGGCCCGCACGAACCAGAAGTCGTACAGGTGCCGGATCGCCGCGAAGAAGTCGTCGAGGTCGACCGGCTTGCGGAAGAACGCGTTCGCATGCCGCTCGTAGGCTGCCTGCCTGTCGGCCGGGGCCGCCGACGTCGTCAGGACGATCGTCGGGATCGTGCGCAGCCGCTCGTCGGCCTTGATGGTGGCGAGCAGCTCCAGCCCGCTCAGGCGCGGCATGTTGAGATCGAGCAGGATCAGGTGCGGACGGTCCGCGGCCGCGTCGTTGAGGAACGCCAGGGCCTCGTGCCCGTCGGCGACCGTGTGCAGGCGATACGGCTCGCCGAGATCCGCGAAAGCGAGCTCCAGGAGACGCCGGTCGGCCGCGTTGTCGTCGGCCGCGAGCACGAGCGGCGCAGTGCTCCCCCCTGCCCGGACGTCCGATGTCTGACCTGCCATGCGGTGTACGTTACCCCGGCCACTGCGACAGGGAGTCGCGCTGCCGGTGCAGCCGGGCGGCGAAGATGCCGATGGTCTTATGACGTGACGAGCCAGCGACTGTCCATCCGGCGTGCACTGCCCAGCGGCGCGACCCTGCCCGACGAGGAGTTCGCGCGACGCCATCGCCTCCTCACCATCGTGCTGTGGGCGCACGTTCCGGCGCTGTTCGCCTTCGGCCTGGTCCAAGGGGTCTCGCCGTGGCACTCGACCCTCGAGGCCGCGATCGTCGCGACACCTGCGGCGCTCGCGCAGTTCATCTTCACCTCGCGCAAGGAGTCCGCGGCGCTGGTCGCGGTCGGCCTCATCACCGCGTCGGCGATCACCGTCCACCTCGCTGACGGCCAGATCGAGGCGCACTTCCACTTCTTCGTGATGATCGTCGCGCTCACGCTCTACGAGGACTGGGTGGCGTTCGGCATCGCGGCGGCGTACGTCCTCGTCCACCACGGGCTGCTCGGGACGCTCAGCCCCGAGACGGTCTACAGCCACCAGGAGGCCATCGACCACCCCTGGCGCTGGGCGGCGATCCACGCCGGGTTCGTCGCGGCCGCCGGTGCGTTCGGCGTGATGTCGTGGCGCCTCAGCGAGGACGCCCGGGCGCGGCAGGCGGAGGCACTGACACGCACACTGGTCGCGGAGGCGGAGGCGAGCGCCACGGCGACGGACCTCGCCCGGTCCAACCGCGACCTCGAGCGCTTCGCCTACGTCGCCTCCCACGACCTCTCCGAGCCGCTGCGGACCATCTCCTCGTTCATGAAGCTGCTCGACCGCCGGTACGGGGCGGACCTCGACGACGAGGGCCGCGAGTACATCACCTGGGCGGTCGACGGCACCCAGCGCATGCAGGCGATGATCGACGACCTGCTGCGCTTCTCGCGCGCCGGCCGGCTGGAGCCCGAGCTGCGGCCGATCGACCTCGAGGCGCTGGTCGCGGACGTCGTGCTCGGGCTCCGCGCCCAGCTCGAGGACGCCGATGCGACGGTCGTCGTCGGGTCCCTGCCGAGGGTGTCGGCCGACGCCGCCCAGGTCGGGCAGGTCGTGCAGAACCTGATCGCGAACGCGGTCAAGTTCGCGGCCGACCGCCCGCCGGAGATCCACATCGACGGTGTCACGCGCGACGGCCGCGTCGACATCGCGGTCGAGGACAACGGCATCGGCATCGCGCCCGAGTACCGCGATCAGGTGTTCGAGATGTTCCAGCGCCTGCACAGCCGCGACGACTACCCCGGGTCGGGCATCGGGCTCTCGGTCTGCCAGCGTGTCGTCGAGCGCCACGGCGGCCAGATCCGGATCGAGACCCCGGACTCCGGCGTGGGCACGCGGTTCGTGTTCAGCCTCGCCGCGTCGGCCTGACGTGCGGCGCGCCGACAGCCCGGTGCCCTCGGCGTGTGGGAGCATCGGGCCCATGCAGGCGTGCGCACGTCAGACGCTAGAAGGGCCGCCGCTGTGCTGAGCCCCGACCGGTTCACGGGCGGCTGCCTCTGCGGCGACGTACGAGTCGTCGCGACGGGCCAGCCGTACCGGGTCGGCGTCTGCCACTGCCTGGACTGCCGCAAGCATCACGGCGCCCTCTTCCATGCGTCGGCGATCTTCCCGGAGGACGCCGTGACGGTCGAAGGCGAGGTCCGTGACTACGAGGGGCGAGCCTTCTGCCCCCGCTGCGGCTCGTCCGTCTTCGGGCGCAGCGCCGACGAGGTCGAGGTGTACCTCGGGACCCTCGACGCGCCGAGTCGGTTCACGCCCACCTACGAGAGCTGGACCGTGCGCCGTGAGTCCTGGCTCCCCGCGTTTCCGCTCGAGCGGCGGTACGACCGCAGCCGCACCGCCACCGGCCGGTCCTGATCTGCCCCGACGTCGCTTTAGCTGCAGCGCTTGGGCAGGCGCCGGTCGAACGGCAGCGTCGCCGTGAGCCGGCAGCCTCCCCGCGCCGAGATTCGCAGCGTTCCGGCGCCGGTCCCGCGCAGGCGGCGCCCGCGGCGCTCGAGCACCGTGAGCGCGGTGGCCGGGCGGTCCAGGCTGAAACGGAACCCCCAGGCGACGCCCGACCGTGCGGCGGTGGTGAACGTCCACGCGGCGGGGGCCTTGGGCGGCGGAGCGAAGAAGTCCCAGCGGCGTGCCGCGTCGAATCCCCGGTTGAACGTGTCCCACCAGTGGATCCCGCAGCCCAGCAGCTTGGTGGGCTTCAGGCCGGCGGCCTCGGACCGCGCGATGAACCGATCCGTTTCGTTGCGCACGAGCGTCTCGAGGAAGTAGAAGAGGGCCGGGCCCTCCAGCGCGGCGAGCGGCGGCGCGAACGCCGGCGAGCCCTGGGGACCCAGGCCCGTGAAGTCGGTCGGCGCGACATCGTCCCCCGCGCACGGTGCGGCGTTACCCGCGCTCACGAACAGGCGCGTGGCGGCCAGGTTGCCGAGCGTGAGCGACGGGTTGTGCCCGATCGCGTTGAAGCCGTCCGGCGGGCCGAAGATCTCCCGGTAGCGGAAGTCCGGGATCGCGAGCCCCAGGATCGACTGCGCGACGAGGTCGAGCTGCTGGTCGTCCTGCGGGCTGAGCACCCCTGAGAACGACGCGGCGGACCCGAAGTAGTCAGGCCGCTGCCCGGCCAGGTACATCGTGCCGTACCCGCCCATCGACAGGCCCGCGATCGCGTGCCAGCGGCGGCCGGGACGCACGCGATAGCGGGCCTCGATCGCGGGGATCAGCTCACGGAGGATGTAGCTCTCCCATCGGGGACCGCCTGGCCCGACCCAGTCGGAGTAGAAGCCGGCGACGCCACCCTGGGGCATGACGACGATGCCGGGGAAGTCCCTCGCACGCTTCCGGATCTCGCCGTAGCCGTCGGCGGCCCAGTGGTCGTAGGCCTGCGCTGCTCCGTGCAGGAGGTACAGCACGGGATAGCGCCCCCGTGGGTTCGCCGCGTACCCGTCCGGGAGCAGGACGTTCACCGCCAGGCTGTTGGCCCGCGGCGCCCCCCCGGGCGGCGGGGCGCCCAGCGCCACCCGCTTCGCGTCGACGAACCGGCTCGGGACGACAACCGTCTCCAGCGTGCCGGCCGCGGCGGCGCCCGTGCAGGCCAGCGACGACAGCACGACCCCCAGGACAACAAAGATCCCTCTCATCGCGCGAACGTAACCAGGCTGCACCGACCGGGTCAACGCGACGGCGCCCGTCGATCGCCCGCCGCTCCCGCGTAGCCCGGTCGACCGGCTCAGCCGCTCGCAGCAGCGTCCCGCTTGAGGCTCATGAGGCCCGCCTTGGCCGAGATGCCGTGGACGACGATCGAGACGAGCACGGTCGCCATGACGGTCCACAGCACCAGCTGCGCCTCGCCCGCGGCGAGCGTCCCCGTCCCCACGGCAGCAGCGACGTAGTAGACCGAGCCGAGGCCGCGGACACCGAAGAACGCGACGAACCGCCGCTCGGTGCCCGAGTCCAGGCACCAGTTCCCGAGCGTCGCCGCCGCCGCGACCGGTCGGACGACGAAGACGAGCAGCGCTCCCAGGAGCCAGCCCTTCCACCCCGGTACGCCCAGCCCGGAAAGGGTGAGCGAGCTGGCCACCAGGACGATCGTGCCGAGCTCGAGCAGCTGGACGATCCGCTGCGCCCCGGCGTGGAGCTCCTCGTGCTTGGCGTGGTCCTTCTCCCGCCGGCGGAACGCCAACCCCGCCGCGATCGCCGCCAGGAACCCGTACGAGCTGAGGACCTGGGCGACGCCGTAGACGGCGAGTGCGATGGCAACCGTGAGCCAGCCGTCGAGGTCGGCGTTGAGGCGCTCGCTGCTGCGGAGCGGGAGGACGACCCCGGCAGCGAGGTGCCCGAGCACCGCCCCCACCAGCAGGCCGACGACGAGCTTGTAGGCCACGTCGATCGCCAGCCACGATCCGATCCAGCCCGTCCCGCCGTCGGCGGCGATCGCCAGCCCGGCGATCAGGAACGGGAACGCCAGGCCGTCGTTGAAGGACGCCTCCGCGGTCAACGAGAAGCGCGCCTCGGGATCGTCCTCGCCCGGCGGCCCGACCCCGACGTCGCCGGCCAGCACCGGGTCGGTCGGGGCGAGCGCCGCCCCCAGCACGATCGCCGCGCCGAGCGAGAGGCCGAGCAGCCCCATGCCGAGCAGCGCGACGGCGGCCACGGTGAGCGGCATCGCGACGAGGAGCAGCAGCAGGACGCTGCGCCAGGCGACGAGGTTCAGGTCGCGGTCGATCTGCAGCCCCGTGGCGTAGAGCGTCACGACGACCGCGGCCTCGGCGACGTGCTCGATGACGGCGGTGTCCTCCTCGATGTCGATCCAGCCGACGTCGAGCCCGTCGATCGCCACCGCTGCGGCGAGCCCCAGCGCGACGTAGACCATCGCGCTCGACCACCAGCGGTCGTCCTCGTTCGCCCGCGCGAGGATGCCGATGCCGACGATCAGGCCGAGGGCGAGGAAACCGAGGGCGGCCGGCTCAGCCCAGGTCAAGCCGGGGCCAGCGGCAAGAAGGGCCGTGCTGAACGTCACCGTGGCCGCGTACCCCGCGGGCGTGGCCGGCACCCATCCCGGGCGTCTAGAGTCCGCCTCCCCCGACCGTCGCGAAAGTCCAGCCGATCGGCCATATGCGGGAAGCGCGATCTGACGTATCGTTTTGCACGGGTTTGCGCACGCACCGAGTTCCCCCGGGCTTGCGGGCGCAGAGATCATCTAGGGACGGAGTTTTGATGCGCGTCGGATTTTCGGTGGTCCTGTCGATGCTGGTCGTCGCGATCGGGGCGGCGCCGAGCCAGGCCGCCGGTCCGACGGCCATCGGTGCTGACAGCGCCGGAGTTGTCTACGCCGGGTTCGCCGGCGGCGGGCAGATCAAGCGGTACCAGGGCAACGACGGTGCCCCGCTGCCCAGCTGGGGCACGCCCGGGTCGGCCGCCGGGCAGATCGGCGGGGTCGTCGCACTCGACGCCGCGCCCGGCTCCGCCGGCAACATCTGGATCCTCGACACCAACCGGCGTGTGCAGGAGTTCTCCCGCACCGGGCAGTTCGTCCGCGGCATCCAGCTCGACGCCTGCGACAGCGGCGTGACGCCCGATCCGCTGACCCGCGGCGGGCTCGACGTGACCAACGACGACGTGTTCGTCGCCCACCCCTGCGCGAACAGCGTGCTGCGGCTGAACAAGAGCGACCTGCAGACCGTCAGCACCGGCTCGCTCAGCGCGCCCAAGGGCATCAGCGCACAGCTCTACCCCTCCGCGCCGGAACCGACCCGCCGGACCTACGTCGGCCAGCCGTCGCTCAACCGCGCGACCAAGCTGCAGCCGTCGCTGGCGACCGACGGCTCGGTCGGCACGACGGGGTCGCCCACCGACACGTTCATCGACGCGTTCGGCGTGCTGTTCGTGAGCGAGCGCACCGAGAACAAGGTCCGCCTGTACGACTCCAATGGCGGTGAGTTCCGGTGGATCGGCGGTACGGGGTCGGACATCGGCAAGCTCGACAACCCGACCGCGATCGACGTGTTCGAGCAGACCTCCGACCTCGCGGGCAACGTCTTCGTCGCCGACTACGCGAACAAGCGCATCCAGCGCTTCAACCCGTACGGCTACACCTTCTGGGCGGCCGCGGCGGACGACGCGGTCGGCGGTGGCGGCAGCAGCGCACCGGTCAACACCGACGTGCCGACCATCACCGGGACCCCGGTCAGCGGGTCGCCCGTGACCTGCTCCGACGGGACGTGGAGCAACTCCCCGACGAGCTTCACCTACACGTGGAGCCGCAACGGCACGCCGATCGCCGGGGCGACGGCCAGTCCGTACACGATCCAGAGCGCGGACGTGTCCCAGGCGCTCAGCTGCACGGTGACGGCGACAAACACGACCGGGTCCGGCCAGGCGACGTCGGCGCCGGTGACGCCGACCGCGGCAGCGCAGACCCCGGTCAACTCGGTGCCGCCGGCGATCACCGGCACGCCCTCGCCGAACAACACGCTCGCGTGCTCGACCGGGACGTGGTCCGACGACCCCACCGCCTACGCGTACCAGTGGCAGCTCGACGGCGCACCGATCAGCGGCGCGACGGCAGCCACCTACGCGGTCGCGGCCGGTGACGCCGGCCACACGGTGACCTGCAGCGTGACCGCGACCAACGCCACGGGCTCGGGGCAGGCGACATCCGCACCCGTGACGATCACGACGACAGCGTGCGCCAGCGGCCGGGTCGGTGTGACGATCAACAACGGCGCGCAGTTCACGAACGACCCCACCGTCACGATCACCGCGCATGAGCCGGCCGGCGTGTTCGGGATCTGGATCGCGGGCGACGGCGCCTTCGACATCGGCAACCACCCGTCGCAGGTGACGTGCACGGACACGTACCAGTGGTACTTCGCGGGCACCGGCAGCGAGCGCCTCCCGAAGACGATCTACGTCCGCTTCGGCGACAGCGAGATCAACTACACGGACGACATCATCGTCGACACGCGGCCGCCGTCGACCACGTCCGCCAGCCTGCGGGGCCGGATCCTGCGCGTCGCGGCCCGCGACGCGTCCGCGGGCGTCGGCCGCCTGCAGATCGCCGGGAAGAAGACCGGTCCGTTCAAGACCATCGCGTACAAGCGCGTGGTCCGCGTGAGCGGCGCCAAGGCCGCCCGCTGGGTTCGGGCCATCGACCGCGCCGGCAACTACAGCAGCTGGCGCCAGGTCCGCCAGGCACGCCAGGGGCGCTGACGGCCAGGTCGCTGATGCGGGCCCCCGGCACACCGCCGGGGGCCCGCATCCGCCGCGCTACTTGACCCCTGCGACGGGGGCCCGCGGCGCCCCGCCGGCGCTGGGTGCCTCCTCGGCGCGAAACTCCACGTCGATCGGGAACCCGTAGTTCAGGTCGAGCCACGGCTGGTGCTCGATCATGTCCTTGACCTTCACGGTCCCCTCTTCGACGAGGCCATCGACCGCGTCGTAGATGCGGTACCGCTGGAACTGCTTATGGATCGGCTGCGACTCGAGCTCGATCACCCGCACGTCGCCCGGCGCGAACCGGCACTGCTCCTGGACCGCCGCGAGCGTGTTGTGCCCGTGCCAGTGCGCGTCCCCGAAGTTCCAGCCGACCAGGACGCCGGACAGGAACTCGCCCTCGCGGACCGTGTACGCGTCGACGTCGCCACCCGGCGCCGCGTGCTTGAGGAGCCCGTTGAGGGCGCGGCCGTGCGGGTGCATCGAGCGGAACGCGCGGGCCTTGTCGAGGAACAGCTCGGCGGCGTCCGGGTCGTAGAGCGTCTCGAGCTGCTTGACGATGAGCGGCGAGGACTTCACGAGGGTCGAGTCGAGCTTGTCCTCGGCGGCCGTGTCCTTGCGGAAGAGCCACTGCGTAGTGGCCCAGTTGCCCGCGTAGTACCGCATCGCCGGCAGGAACGAGACCTGGTCAGGGCGCATGTTCCCCCAGATCGGGATCGCGACCCCGACCACGAGCAGGACCAGCAGCAGCGGCGTCGACTCGAGGGTGTTGAGCGGCACCGCCCCGTAGTGGTCGAAGAGGAACAGGATCCCGAAGATCATGAACAGGTTCCACTCGAGCGGCACCGCGATCGGCAGCGTCGAGGTGATGTGGATATGGAAGATGACCATCACGACGACGGCGATCTTGCCGACCGTCCCGCCGTAGGAGAACAGCAGCACGAGCGGGACGAAGAACTCGATCGCGAAGCCCGCGTGCGCCGAGTACTCGGCGACCTTGGAGGCGCGCAGGTCCTCGGGATAGTTCCGCCACAGCATCTTCTTCGCGGTCTTGGATCGCTGCCACGGGGTGTTGGCCACCATGACGGCCACGACCGAGCCGAAATGCCGTGTCAGCTTCGACGCGGCAGCGCCGAGCCAGATGCAGACGATCGCGATCTGCCAGCCGACGATCCAGTTGGCGGGGTCGAACAGGCAGACGAACAGCATCAGCCCGTAGACCTCCGGGCGGCCGCAGAGGAACGGCACCTGGTCACGCACGCCAAGCGCGGCCCAGACGACGAGCAGGATCACCAGGATGGTGGTGTCCAGGCGCAGGATGCCGGTGGCGTCGTCCGTGGTGCCGTTCGAGAACAGCAGGTACGCCGCGAGCCCGAGGACGCCGAGGTAGAGCGCGACGTCGACGATCGAGCGGCGGTTGCCCGGCGACCCGGCGAGCGGGTTCTGCGCCTGCCACGGCGGCACGCGGAGCGTCCCGGGGCGCGCCCAGTACCAGACGTTGCCCATCGGCGGGATGAAGCGGAAGCCGAGCGGACCGGTGCTGGACCCAAAGCCGAACATCTCGTAGAGGACCATGTAGCAGAGGGCCTTCTGGAAGACGATCGGCTCGGTCCACCAGTCGCCGACGTCACTCACGCCACCCAGGCCCTCGGTGCGGCCGATGATCAGGATGCCGACGAAGACGAACGCCGCCAGCTTCAGGAGGTACAGGACGTACAGCGCGGACGGGCTGCCGAACCCGTTGACCGCCCAGTCCTGCGCGATCGGTTTGATCCGCTCGAGCTCCGGCTTGTCGCGGCTCTGCAGGACGTTGTCAGGCGGCACGGCCGGATTGATGAATCCCATTCTGGATCTCCTGGTCTCCTGGGCGCCCCCGGGACGTCGCGCCCGTTTGGCGAACCCTAATCCGCGTGCCAGACGCCGGGCGTATGCCGAAGCGCCAAATCCACGCGGCGAACTTGGCCGCGCCCCCTGACAGCAGCGGGTCGCCGGCGGTCTAACGCAGGCCGTGCAGGAGCCGGACGAAGGTCCCCCGCAGGGTCTCCTTGCCGTAACCGTGCGATGGGGAGCCGGCGATCATCACCGACAGCGCGACACGGCGGTTGCCGCGGACGAGCAGGACGCTCTGGTGCTCGACGGCCCCGGTGCCGGAGCCCCAGCCGCCCTTGAAGTACAGCCGCCACCCCGCCGGGAGCGCGACGCGGCCGATGCCCCAGCGCTGCGCCGCCACGACCGTGGCCAACAGACGCATGCCGTACGCACGGTGCCGGGCGGGCATCAGCCGGTCGATCCGCAGGAAGAACCGGGTCTGGTCGGCCGGGGACGAGCGGCTCAGCCCCCACACCGGACGCTCCTCGAAGCGGCGCATGCCGAAGGCGCGGGACAGGCGCACGAGCGCGCCTTGCCCGAGCCGGTCCCGCAGCACGGTGGCGGTGACGTCGTCCGAGCGGCGGACCATCGGATCGAGCAGTCGCCGGTCGCCGGCGGTGAGCGGCCGGTCCGCAGCCCGTCGCAGCCAGCCGACGAGGAGCATCGCCTTGACCAGACTGGCCGACGGGGCTCGCGCGTATTCGCGGAGGCCGAGCGCCGCACCGCCGGAGGTACGGATGGAGATGCGCGTCGTGCCGGCCCGGTCGTCCGCGAAGGCGCTCGCGGCCCTCAGGTCCGGGCGCCAGGCCGCCGTCGCCGCGCTCGCTGTCGGGGGCGGCAGGACCGTTGCGGTCCCGGCGAGGGCGAGGAACGCGCCGATGGCCGCCGGCAACAGGCGTCGCCCGCGGGGTGCGCGCCGCGGGCGGTGCCCCTGCGCGGGTTCCCAGGGACTGCCGCACGTGTCGGCGTGAGCGAGCACGCGCGGATCCTACGTCAGGGTCCGTGGCCTCAGGCCGGCGTCGGTCGTCCGTCCGCTGCCCGTCCGGCCGACCACTGCCTGGACGTGGGTCTGCTTCACGTCCGCTTCACGCGCGTCGTCCTACGGTCGCGGCATGAACCGAATCTCTCTCGCACTGATCCTCACCGTCGTCGCCTTCGCCACCGGCGAGCAGGCGGCCGGCGCCACCGCGTGTGGTGTCACCAGCAAATGCGCAGGCCACGAGTTCTGGCCGGCGATCGACCGCAGCAACGTCCAGATCGCGGGCCCTGAGGGCGTCACCTTCTACGCCGCGCGGGACGCGAGCAGCGAGCTGCTCGGCTACCACGGCTCCGACACGCTCTACGGCGGTGACCAGGGCGACGTCCTCTGGGGCGACTACATCGGCGACGGCCAGCCGACCGGGCAGGTCGACAAGCTCTACGGCGGCGGCGGCAGCGACTTCCTGTACTCCTCGCACGGGCGGAACACGCTCGACGGCGGGCCGGGGAACGACGCCATCAAGGCGCGCTACGGCCGCGGGACGGTCAACTGCGGCCCCGGACGCGACATCGTCCACGTCCCGAGGTCGCGCAAGGCGAACTGGAAGTTCATCGGCTGCGAGAAGTTCGAGTACCGCAGCGAATCCGCGACCGGTCAGGGACTCAAGCCGCTGCCCTAGCGGGTCCGGGTGCGATGATCGGCAGGACTGCGGCCACACGTCGCCCGTCCACGACCGAAGGGGAAGTCCGGCGCATGAAGATCACGAAGGAGTACCTCGAGGGCTGGGGTTCCGCATGGAGCGATCCGCAGCGTCAGGGCCTGCTGGACTTCTACGCACCGGACGCGCGCTACCGCGACGTCGGCTCGGACCTCACCTGCGACGGGCACGATCAGCTGGCCCGGTTCCACGCGTTCATGCTCGTGTTCGCGCCGGACTCGGAGATCGTCTTCTTCGACGCGTACGGGAACGACGAGGGCTTCGCGGCGCTGTGGGACTGGAGCGGTACAGCGACCGCTTCGCTGCGGGTCAAGGACGAGCTGATCCCGGTCACCGGCGAGCGCTTCAGCGTCCGCGGCGTGGCGCACTGCACGCTGACCCCCGAAGGACTGCTCGCGTCCCATGCCGACTACTACGACATGTACGACGTCATCCGGCAGGTCCGCGTCACGAGCACCGCCGAGGCCGGTGCCTCGGCAGCACCGCGTCCCGCCGTCGACCTACCGGAAATGTGATCCTTGTGGACCGGCGTAGGTAAGGTCGCGCCATGAGCGATGCTTACGACGTGGTGGTGGTCGGTGGGGGCTCAGCTGGAGCCGTGATCGCGGCGCGCCTGTCGGAGGACCCGACGTGCCGCGTGGCCCTGCTCGAAGCCGGCGAGGCGCCGCCCGCGGCCGAGGTGATGCCGATCGCGTGCGCGTCGCTGCAGGCCAACCCGGAGACCGACTGGCAGTACACCGCCGACGCCGGCGGCGCAGGGCGCGGACTCCGCGACGGACGGATGATGGTCCCCCGAGGGAGGATGCTCGGCGGCTCTTCCGGCATCAACTACATGGCCTACGTCCGCGGGCACCCGGGCGACTTCGACGCCTGGGCCGACGGTGGCGCCACCGGCTGGGGCTACGACGACCTCGTGCCGTTCTTCCGCAAGAGCGAGGGCCTGCAGCCGAGCGGCGACATCGTCGTCGACTTCGACGCGCACAACACCGAGGGGCCGCTCGGCGTGTCGGTGCGCGGCCCGGTCCTCCCCGCGGCCCAGCAGTTCGTCGCGGCCACCGTCGCCGCCGGGATCCCGATGGGCGACTACAACGGCAGCGATCGCAACAACGCGGACGGCGTCACGTCACTGCTGCAGACCACAACCCGCGACGGCAGGCGAACGAGCACCTACCACGCGTTCCTCGAGGGCGAAGCCGAGCAGCGCGAGAACCTCGACGTGATCTGCGGCGCGCAGGCGACCAGGCTCGTTATCGAGGATGGGCCTGACGGCCTCCGCGCCACCGGGGTCGAGTACCGGACCGCGGCCGGCGAGACCGTGGTGATCCACGCGGCGAAGGACGTCGTGCTGAGCGCCGGCTCCGTCGGGTCGCCGCACCTCCTGCTCCTGTCGGGAGTCGGTCCCAGGGCCGAGCTCGAGGCCGCCGGGGTCCCGTGCCGGCTCGACGCGCCCGACGTCGGCAAGCACCTTCAGGACCACCTGCAGCTCGCGCTCATGTTCCCTGCACCCGGGCTCGGGCTGTCCATGACGGACGCCGCGATCTCGATGGGTCCCGACGCGCTCCGCGCCCCGGTGGGACCGCTGCCCGCCGATCCGGCCGACGACGCCGGCCTTCCCCCGGAGCTCGAAGCGCTCCGGGCCGAGGCCGAGCGGCGCGTCACCGAGTGGGCGACGACCGGTCGTGGCATGGCGTCCTCGTCGCTCTACGAGGCCTGCTCCTGGTACTCGACGGGCCTCGGCGACGAGCACACCCACGACGCGCAGCTCGGCTTCATGGTCTGCGGGTACAACCCCGACCTGTGGCGCGACCTGATGCGGATCGACGCGACGGAGTACTTCGCCGATCCCGAGGTGGCGATCGGGCCGGACGCCCAGAACGTGATCGTCCTGGCCAACCCCGTGAAGCCCCACAGCCGGGGCGAGATCGTGCTGACGAGCAGCGACCCGGCCACCGCGCCCGAGATCCGGATGAACTACTTCGGCGACCCGCACGACCTCGACGTCATGGTGGCGGTCGTGCGCAGGGCACTGGACGTCGTCGACCGCTGGCCCGATCCCGACGCGCTCGGTCCCCTGTTCGTGCCCCCGGCCCTCGCGGCCGAGCACGGTCACGCGCCCGGCGACACGTTGACCGACGAGCTGATCGTCGACATGGCCCGGCACTATGCGACGACCGTCTACCACCTGACCAGCACCTGCCGGATCGGGGACGTCGTCGACGCGCGCCTGCGGGTGCACGGCGTTGCCGGTCTGCGGGTCGCGGACGCGTCCGTGATGCCGGACGTCATCAGCGGGAACACCAACGCCCCGGCGATCATGATCGGCGAGAAGGCCGCCGAACTGCTCGCCGTCGACCACGGCTTCTCGCTCCGGGAGCACGTCGGCACACACTGACCGCCGCCCCCGGAGGCTCCACTCCGAGGCCTTCGGTCTGCCGTCCCGGCCTGTCTGTTGAGCCGCCGCGCGTCCCGCGGTCGCGCCGCGGCAAGCCGGTAGCCTGCGCGCGGCGGGGCGGTAGCTCAATGGTCAGAGCCGCGGACTCATAATCCGTCAGATCTAGGTTCGAATCCTAGCCGCCCTACCTCAAATCTCCAGTGTTCATCGGTAGTTTTGCGCGACTCGGCGTCGCGGACTACCGAATTGTTTTCTAGAATTGTTTTCTAGCGGGACAGCGCAATGGACCAAGGTGGCTCCGTTTCGCGAGTACTAGCGGCTCTCCGGCGAACGCGTACGGGGGCCGGAAACACCACCGGGGAACCGTATGAATCATCACCGCCGCAGCCTCTCGGGCACGCGATGAAGGCGAAGAACATCGTCGGTCACGTCGTGGTCAACGAGCGCGGCTCAGGTCGCGCGTACGTCGCGAACTACATGACGGCCTCCGGCAAGTCCACGCGGAAAGTTCTCGGCCAAGCCTGGGTAAAGGATTCCGGCCGGCGAACACCGCGCGGGGCGGTGATCTGGCGGGCAGCGCACGGTCCGTGTCCTGAGGGCTATGTAACGCCGAAGTCGGCCCAGGCACTCCTCAATGAGCTCCTTGCCCAAGAGCGGAGCCGGCCCCAGGCGAGCGTCATTAATCACGATCGTACGCTTCAGGACGCAGTCGACGCCTGGCTGCAGCACCGCACGCACGAGCGCCGTCTGAAGCCCTCGACGCTTGCCAGCTACAAGAACGACGCCGAGCGCTACATGCTCAAACCGCTCGGGGCCAAGACGCCTCTGAGACGCGTGACGCAGGAGCGCCTGGAGAAGCTGCAGTCCGAGCTGCTCATGCGCGACCTGTCCCCGCGCACCGTGCAGAAGGCGATGGTGCTACTGCACGGCGTCCTTGAGCTCGCAAAGCGCCGCGGCTGGATCCCCGTGAACCCGTGCGCGAATCTCGAGCGGGTGAAGGTCAAGCGTCGCCGCGACCTGCTCGTCCTGGATCCCGATCAGGTCTTCGCGGTTGCGACCGCCGCGGCGACCTCACAGACCGCGGTCGACAAGGACCGCCGCGAACTCTACGCGGCCCTGATCGTGTTCTCCGCGTTCTCCGGCCTGCGGATCGGCGAGGCGCGCGCACTGCGCTGGGAGGACATCGACTTCGCCGGCAGCCGCATCCAGGTCCGTCGAAGCCTTGCCGCCGGCACGCAGCAGGAGACGGCCCCGAAGTCGGGCCTGGCCCGCATGGTGCCGCTGATCCCGCACGCCGCCAAAGCGCTGGATGACCTGTCGCGGCGCCCGCTGCTCGTCGGCGCGACCGATCGCGTCTTCCCGACCGAGACCGGGGACGCGCTCCCGGAAGGCGCAGCGCGGATCGCCCTCTACGACGCCCTGGCCGGCGCCGGACTCGGGCACTTTCGCGAGCGGCAGATCCCGTTCCGCTGGCACGATCTACGCCACACGTTCGGCACCCTGGCGGCGGAGGCGTTCGCGATCCGCGACGTCATGGCCTACATGGGCCATGAGGACATCAGCACCACGCTGATCTACCTGCATCACGTCCCGCAGAACGACGCCGCCGACCGGCTCGGCGCCCTGATCGACCGCAAGCGCGCGCCACTGGGCGTCGCGGGGACTGAGCGCATCGGCCACGACGGAGTCTAGGCACCTGACCTACCCGGGCCTTCGACGCGTGCGCAGCCTGCGGCCGCGCGTTCGCTCATCAGGCATGAGCTCCAAAATTCTCGACGATGTCGACGACCCCCTGGTCTTCCCCCTTCTCACCGCGGCCGAGGTCGGACGCGACCTGCTCGGCGGCGTCCCCGCCAAGACGGTCCACCTGTACGCGCGCGAAGGCCGACTGCCCTGCGTCTGGATCGGGAAGCACCAGCGCTTCAACCGACCCAGCGTCGAACGGACCCTGAAGAGCCTGGCTCGCACCGGACGACGGCTGTAAGGGAGGTTCAGAGCGCGGGGCCGTGCGGCCCGTCTCAGCGGGACACTGCACGCGACCGACCCCAAGACCCCGCGGGGACTGGTTGCGTCGGCTGCGGAACCGCGGTGCGTTTCGGCCAGGCACCGGCCACCGGAACGTCGCCGCCAGCCGCGTCCCCACATGAGCGGCACGATCCGCGGGGTGCGGCACGGCGTCACCGGCCGCGATGCGCGCCGGCACACAGAGCGCTGACACCACGCGAGCGCTCACCGCTACTTCGGCTGGGTCGGCGCTGCGCCTCTCCGCCGCTCGGGTGGTCCTGACCCCAGGGCCGCGGATTGTGCGGCGGTGCCTCTCCCCCGCTCTCGCGTCGCGCGACTTCGACGTGTCCTCCGACAGGCTGTCACGGGCGCCGACCGCGCGGGCTCTGCGTCCCGTATGACGTCCCATCACCGGACCGGTCACCGGACGGGCCTTACGGGACGACGTCGATCCTGCCGGTCATCGCACGTCAAGGTCCATCGAAAATCGAAGGCATCGCACAACGTTCGAGTGTCGTGGCCGTGCCCCGAATGGGTCGCCCGGTCCATCACCCGAGGGTCGGGCTCGCGGGCGACGACACTGGAGGTCACTTCAGGGTGACGCGGACCGTCCGCCGTCAGCCGCTTGCGCACCCCGCCGTACCTGCCGGTCTTAGCCTTCGGGCGGCCGCGTGGCCGGCCAGTCGGTGCCTCAGGGCTCGGGATCGTGCGTGCTGCCGGCCGGCTCATCAGCGAACTCGACAAGCTCAGCAAGCGCCTCGCAGCGCGCCGCGTCGCGCTCTAGCGCTCGGTACACCGTCGATCGCCCGACGCTGAACAGCTCCGCGAGTTCGGATGTCGTGTGCTCGCCAGCGCGGTGCAGCTTGACCAGGTGCGCCTCTTGAGCACGAGAGAGCTTCGGCGGCTTTCCGCGGAGTCGCCCGCGCGCCTTGGCGAGCTTCATGCCTTCCCGCGTCCGGGCGCGGATCAGATCAGACTCGAATTCGGCGATCATCGCCAGCACGTTGAACAGCAGTCGGCCGACCGGGTCGCTCGGGTCGTGGACTGACCCACCGAGGGAAAGCTTCACCCCGCGCTCTGTTAGCTCCTGGACGATGTCGCGCGCGTCAGGCAGAGAACGGGCAAGCCGGTCCAACTTGGTGACGATCAGGGTGTCGCCCTCGCGGCATGCCGCCATCGCCTCCCGCAGGCCAGGCCGGTCACGGTTCGTGCCCGTCAGTCCATGGTCCATGTAGATCCGTGACGCCCCGAGCTCCGCGAGCGCGTTGCGCTGCACGGTCAGGTCCTGCTCGTCGGTCGACACGCGGGCGTAGCCGACACGGATGCCCGGCGCCGTGGCTGGCCCAGCACCGAAGCTCGACGGCAGCGGTCCGACCTCGCTATGTCCCACGGCTCACACCTGAATGCATCGGCTCGCCGCTGCAGGGTGGCAATAGTCTCCAGCGTGAGACGGTCCCGGCCGACGCGCCCGGACGCGCCCAACCGCGACAGCAGGCGCGAGGCTTCACCTCACTTCCCGTCGCCGTCGACCAACCAGCGGCCTCCGTGGCGAACGAGACGCGTAGGCAACTCATCGACGTTTCGCCACGCGGCGTCGAGCTCGGCTGGGAAGACAATGTCCGAGTCTGCGATCTCCGCCGTGTTCTTGCGGACGGTGGCGCGCCCGACTCGGATCTTGGCGACCGCTGCCCGCTGGTCATCCGGCATCGGACTCATGCCGGCAGCCATCGCCTCGGGGCAGCCGCGCCCGCTAGACGCGGGAGCGAGCTGTTCGCGGAAGCGCGCGGTGAACAACGCACACGCCGCCTCGGTGTCGCCGCTCGCCATCTCGCGCAAGGACCGCTCAAACACGGCAACGGGACCAGCGGAGTCGAGCTGGTCCGGACCAGCGCCGCAACCGGCGAGCGACACGGCGCACAGCAGCGCCGCACAACGCGGACGGCCGTAGGCCAGCCGTCGGCACAAAGCCGCCAGCCGCGGCGGCAACGGTGGCGCCTGCATCAGTCCGCGTGCGTTCGTCGAGCCCTGACGTTCGGCTTGCCGGTCGGCTGTTGGCACGGTGGCGAACTCCCGGATAGCTGTTTGCGCGTGACACGGTCTGCGTCGACGGCCAGCGCCTGGTGGCGCTGTGCGTCCATCAGCTCCCAAGACGCGATGTGTCTCACCCGTCGTCCCGCGCGACAGGCGCCACGCCCGTTGCCGCCGCGAGGCGCTCATCCACCCCGCGGCCGCTCTTACCGCCGGCAGGGGCTTGGAGTTGAGGGTTCCGATGGGGACAGGCGTTGAACGCAGTCTGCGACGATCGACCCGTGGGCCACATCGACTGGGACGACGCTTCCCTCGCATCCGAAGACGAGCACGTGCGCTGGAGTCGGTACAGGCAAATCGCCATCGAGGCCGGCCGCGACGAAGCTGTTGCCGGCGAGCTACTGCAGCGGCTTCCCGCTGACCCAGACCAATCGATGGTTTCCGCTGTCGCAGTCGAACTCGTCACGGCAACCGCTAACCACCTAGCGCGGCACGAGGACCTTGCATCCTGGGCGGCCCGCCACGGCGATGCCCTCCGGGCTTACCCCTTCGCCGCAGCGCGATGTGACGAATGGCTTGTCCGCAAGAGCATCGATAAGGGCGGCGACCCGGCCGATCTCCGGGGTGCGGGCGACTGGCTGCAACGAAGCGTCGCGGAGTGTTCGACCTCAGCAACAGCGCTCGCCCTCTTGGCAGTGGAGGGGAACACGAGAAGCATCCGCCGCACGGCAGCGGCCCGCGGCCGGTAGGGGTTCCGGTGCGGGCGCCGCTGGACGGACCGTGCCGTACGGTCTGCTGGTGACGTCCGCCTCGCCTCCTGCCGCGCTGCTGGTGCCCTGCGATCCGACACGTCCTCGCGCGGCTGACCCGTCGTTCGCTGCAGACGTCGCCGCCGCACGCGAACGCGGTATACCCGTCGGCCTGTACGACGACATGAACCACAAGCTCGTCCGCTCGCCGGCACCCACGTCGGACAGCGAGGCTGCCGCGGCGTTGCGCGGCTGGATGATGACCACTGCGCAGTACGCCAAGCTGCACGCCAGCTGCGCGGCCAGAGGGGTGCGCTTGCTCACCGACCCCGACCAGTACGCCCGTGCACATCACCTCCCCGGCTGGCAGGCCACGTTCGCCGAGCTAACGCCACACAGCGTGTGGCTGCCTCTCCCGGTCGATGTCAACGAGGCCGTGCGAACGGTCGCGCAGCTCGCCGGGTCGGCGATCGTCAAGGACTACGTCAAGACGGTCAAGCATCTCTGGGACACCGCCGTCTTCATTCCAGACACCAAGGACCCTGTCGCGGTCCGCGACGTGATCAAGGCGTTTCTGCGCGAGCGCGATGACCAGCTCCAAGGCGGCCTCGTATTCCGTACCTTCGAGCGATGGCAACACGAGGAACTGCGCTCCTGGTGGCTCCACGGCGAGCTCGTCCTGCTGAGCGCTCATCCAGACACCCCGCACGCGACACCCGCGCACACGCTGCCGATCGCGCAGCTCAGCCAAGCGGTCCGAACACTTGGCTGCCCGCTGGTCACCGTCGACCTCGTTCGCAGCACCGACGGCGACTGGCGCGTAGTCGAAGTGGGCGACGCCCAAGTTTCCGGCCTTCCATCGACGACCGAACCTGGCCGGTTGCTGGACGCCCTAATCACACCGTCCTGAACAGGCGCGGTGTCCGATCGAGGTTCCTCAGCGACACGAGCACAAGACACGCCGGCGCGAGCGAGGACTGGCCCACAGAGCTCAGGTGAGCGTGTCGGTCATCCGCCGATCGGCTTGCTGTCGACCGGCGACAGGAGCCATCGGCTTCCTACACGTCTGAAACGCACTCCTTTGGACGCGGCGCGGTTACCGGTCACCCCGACCCCGGCAACGGTCAGCGAGATCGGTGTCGGACCCCCGAGATCTCGGAGCCCATCGGCGCACGTGTCGAACGTCTGCCCATCAAATCCTTCCATCGCCGCCCTTTGGCTCTCGGCAGTCAAGGCTTGGCAGGCCGCGGCCCAGTCCTTGGTGCGCGCGGCCCTGTTGAAGTACTCGTTGATATCAACGATCTGCTCGGCGTCGGATCGGCCTGCCGTGGACGGCAACCCGGCAAGCGACGCTTCATCGCGACTCCCGCAGCCGCCTACGCACGTCGCGGTAGCGGCGACTGCGATGGACCTCCTGAGCGACCTGGTCACGGTCACCGCATTGCCCCAAGCACGAATGCCGCCACCGTTCTAGCGAACTGCGACCGGTCCAACGAACGCCAGCAGGTGAGCCGGTCTATCACGGCTCTGGCGTACCCGCAGATTGAAGGTCGGCAACCTGCGATCTCGGCGTCCGCTCAGGGTTCGGTGCGGGCGTCTATTGAAACTCGACACCGAGCAAGAGCAGCGACGGAAGGACCGCCCCGGCCGCAGCCCACACCATCAAGGTTCGCCGCTGGGTTGAGCCATCGTCGAACATGTCAGCGACGATGACCGCGAGTACAGCGACCGCGATGAACGACAGCCCCCAGCGCGCGACGTTCCCCTCTGCTCCCTGGATCCCTAGCGGGACGATGCTAAGCAGAAGCCCGACACAGAACACCCAGAGGCGCGATCTCACTCGGCCGACGATACCCGCCGCACGGCCGCCCGCCCGCCGAGCGGAAACCGCTTGTCAGGAATTCTGCCCCGGTCGAGGTTCCCCGTCGGTCCGCTTGCCGGTCTTCGACGCCATCCGGTAAGGCGACCGAACGAGCGAGGCTCGTCGCATAGCGTGTGGCTGGGTAGTTGGGTCCGCTGCGACGGACCCGCTGGCAAATAGGGTCTCCAGATCGACGCCGACCACGACAACCCGGCCGCAGACGACGACCCTGAGGATGTCCTCGCCCAGGTCCGGCGCGATCGCGACGACCTCCGTGCCGTTGGAATCGAGGTCGTGCTCTCGTCGCCTGATGTGCGGACCGGTCGGGCCATGCTGGAGATCGTGGCCGCCGATGAGGACGCGGCCCGGGCGACGCTGCGCGACCGCTACGGCGCAGGGGTCGACGTCCGGCACTGTGCGCCCTCACGGATGATGCCGAAGGCGCGCGCGTTCCGATCTTGGGCTGCTGAGGGTCGGCGCCTGAAACTCTTCTACGAGATCGACTTCAACGGCGAGGAGCCGCACGGGGTCAAAGTGGTCGAGTCCGAGCAGGAGGTGCGCGTCACGGTGACCATCCTCGCGCCCGCGGTGGGTGCAGTGACCCGGATCGGGGGCACACAGCCGCGGACGGCGACAGCGGACCTCGCCCTGTCGGTCGGCCAGCGCAAGGTCATCGACGCGAGCTGCGGCCGGCAACGGCCGGAGTCGGATCCCCAAGACGGGCGAGGCAGACGCGCGCGATGGTGGCGGTTAGCGCGTCCGCGCGGGTGAACCCCGGGCTCCCGGGTCTCCCTCGTCAGCCCCTACTCAGGGCTAGAGCACCTGATCGAGCCCGCTCGACGGCTGTCGGTTCGCAGTCGCTACGTCGTTCTGCCCCGCGCCGACGTCCCGATTGATGACGTCCGATTGACGTTACTCGGCGAACGCAGCGACCGCTTGGCGCAACTGACTGGCGTTCTACTCCTGAAAGAGACCCCCGGAGACGTACCAGCGTCCGTCGCGCTTCAGGAGCTGTGCGGGCTTCGCCCCTTCCCGCAACTCAACGGTCGCGCGAGCGTCGGAAGCAGCTATCAGCCGAACCTTCGTTTCTCGAACCTGCGTCCGCTCGGCTTCGCTAAGGCGCGTCAACAACCGCGTGAGCGCCTGACCGCACGTCTTCGCGTCGAGATCGGGGAAGTTCCGTGCCGCCGCTCGGAGGGTCGCTTGTCGCGTCGCTTCCGTGAGCTGGGCGCACGCTCGCTCGCCGTCGCCGTCCGCGACCGCGCTGAGATAAGTCGACATGACCGCAGCGGGGCCGGCGGGCTCGTCACCGCCGCAGCCGGACAACACACCGACGATCAGAACCGATGCAATCGTCGCCGCGCGCACTCGTCGGATCTTAGGCTTCCACCACGGTCCTCAGGATCGCCATTCACAGCCACTCTCCCGCGGCACGGTGCCCAGCCGAAGACCAGACGACTCGTCGCGTGCAGGCACGACCGGGGAGAGTTCCTGAGCGCGCGCCGGTCTGGCGTAGCGGCTTGGCCCCGCGGGTATCGCTGCCTCATGAGCGTTGTGGTCGCCCTTCTCGCCCTTGTCGTGATCGGTGTGGTCTTGGGACTGTGGATCAGGGCTTTGCTTGAGCTGCGTCGCAGCACACTTCCCCAGACCGAGAAGCTCGTGTGGCTGATCGTGCTTGTCGCCGTCCCTGGGCTCGGGTTGATCGCGTGGCTCGTCATGCGCCCTGCCGGACGCAGCGTCGTCGGTCCGAACCATGCCTCGTAGATCGACGACGACCGAGTAGGCGGACGGAGGCTAACCCGGTCGAGGTTCCGAGCGGGCACCTGGCCGAGGGCGTGCTGGTGGAATGCGAGACTTCGCGGATGGGATTGTTCGGGCGAAAGAAGTCGCCGCCGGCCAGCGATGTCGACGACAGCTCGCCGGGCTGGGAGAGCATCCAAACGGCGTTCGCGGTGGCGTTTCCAGACGTGGAGGATCTCCACTTCGCTCCGGGCGCGCCGGTGTCTCTCGGAGGTGCCCTCGACGGCATCAGCGCATACCCGACGGCGGCCGGCTGGCACTTCGTCACCTTCGGTCTGACGGAGCTCCACACCAAGCAGTCCGAGGACACAAAGCTCAGCGGATGGGGCTACGAGCTCACGCTGCTGACACCACCGTCCGACGAACCTCCGGCGTGGGCGCTGCGGTTGCTGCACGGGCTCGCCAAAGCCACGTGGTCCAGCGGGCACCCTCACGACATCGGGGATCGCATCGCCCTTGGCGGACCGCTCGACGGCGACGAATCGAAGCTAACAGCCATCGCCGTGATGAGCGAACCCGCCGCAACCCCAGGCCA
The DNA here is from genome assembly GCF_040581415.1 of Paraconexibacter sp. AEG42_29. NCBI lineage: Bacteria > Bacillati > Actinomycetota > Thermoleophilia > Solirubrobacterales > Paraconexibacteraceae > Paraconexibacter > Paraconexibacter sp. AEG42_29. The sequence continues at coordinate 2,894,623 of NZ_CP114014.1, forward strand.
GTTTCCCCTCGGCCACTACGCCTTCCACCGTCTCGTCGGCATCACAGACGGCGAGCTTCAAGACATGAAGGACTCGAGCACCGAGACCGTCCTGCAGAGACTGAGCGCAACGAACCCGCTCCATGTGACAGACCCCGGTAGAGCCAGCTAAGACCGACAACCGGACGCTCAGGGCGTCCGCTCAGGGTTCCGGTCCGAGCGGGCGGGAGAGCGGTGCCGGAGATATCGGGGCGTCGTAGCCTCTGTCTAATGAGCACCCCGGCGTCCACCGAGCGGATAGACCGAGTCGCGCGGGTACTCCTAGACCGCTGGGACGTCCTGGGCATCCGTGACCTCGACGATCAGCCGGTACGCGAGTACGCCAGCGAGGCCGCAGCGCTAGTCACTCACTTCGACGCTGGGGCCAACGAACAGACGCTGGCGGCGGCCCTGGCCGAGTTCGCGCGAGACATGGGTCAGGTACCCGACGCACGACGAGACCGCGCAGCTGCACGGTCGGTGTTGGCCGAACTGCGCGTTGGTTAGGAGTCGCTTCCCCGTCCGGTAGGGGTTCCCGACCGGACGGCGTCGGCATGCCCGGGGCGGTGCAACCAGGCACGCGGCGAGTAGAACTACCGCGCCTCTTTTCTGCGCCAACGTTGAGCGAAGCGAGAGGTCCCGTGAGCGTCGGATCGACAGGACGATCGGGGATCGGGGAGGCTTGCGCCCGTGCCGTCATCTCTTAGCGAACGGAAAAGCCGCTTCTGCTGCAGCGTTGTTGGCGTGCTTCTCCTCGCGCTTGTCGTCGGACCGGGGAGGGCCGGGGCGGGCCGCCCCTGCGGTGGGGTGGCGTCGGACGCCGTGCTGAGCGCGGCGGGTGTCCAGGTCTACCGGACGGGGGCGGGATCGATCCGTGCGTGCGGCACCCGCTCCGGCCGTGAGCTTGCCCTGGGGGATCAGCGGACGAGCTTCGTGTTCGAGCCGCCGGCGATGGCTGCCTCCGCTGGGCTGCTCGCATACGGAACCTATGTCGAGTTCGACGTCAACGAGACCGACAACACGAGCATCGAGGTCGTCGACTTGAACGGGCCGAGGGAGTCGGTTCGGCGCCGTCGCTCGTACCCCGCCGGGGCCACGTACGGGATCGTGCGCGTGATCCATATGGTGCTGCGGCCGTCCGGCGCCGCGATCTGGACGTCGTGCGCGTCGGCGCGGATCCCGCCTGCGGTCGCGCGCTTCCGCGGAACGCGCTGCCCGCGGCCGGCGGGCAACGGCATCCACCCAGTGACGGCGGTGCGATTGGCGTTTCCTTCTGGCGGCACCCGGACGCTCGCCCAGAACGACCGCATAGATCCAACGACGCTGCGTCTTCGCGGCGACACCGTTACGTGGCGCGAGTCCGGCCGACTGCGGACCTTTTCGCTCAAGTCGCCGCGGCCCCGATGTAGCACTGCGTGGACTAACTGGCCTTGGAACGACTTTTGCCGCTAGCAGGGCGTCCGGTGGGGGTTCCTCAACGGACGTCAGGCTGGTCGCCAGACAAGTGGCATAGTCGGCAGAGAGCCCGATCTATCGCTTCGCCGCAAGACCACCGGCCTAGTTGCGATTTTGCCAGCGCTCTGATGCCGCAACTAATGCCAGACGACCAGACGACCATCCCTGATCCTATCCGTGCCGCCAGGACCAGCGACACCGGTAACCGAGGAGAGACGAGGGCCCTAGACGCCTTCGCCGACCTTGACTGGCCCGGAACCCTGACCACCTCAGCCCAGGACCTGGGCACTGACATTTTGGTCGCGGCTCGTGACCGGCGCTTTCACCGCGGGGAATACCTCGGGGTGCAGTGCAAAGCTGGGTCGTCCAACCTGGACGAGCCCATCCGCGAAAACGGCCAGCACGTCGGCTGGTGGGTCCGGGTGGAGGTGAAGCACGCCGCCTATTGGGCCGACAACGCACTGCCCCACGTGCTGGTGCTGTACGACTACACCACCAAGCTGTGCCACTGGGCGCCCCTGACCCAGGAAACGATCGAGTCCACCGGGGTCGGGCGCAAAGTCAGGGTGCCGGCGGCGAACGTGGTCTGTGGCGAGCAGCACGACGAGCTCCTCGCGGTTGCTGCGACCATTCGTCCTGCGGTGCCGCTGGAAGGCACGGTCTGGACCGGAGCGACGCCGAAGGGACCGAGCGACTTGCTGCGCTTCGCACTCGTCGCACCGCGTCTGATCGCCCCTCACCCTAACTCCGGCATCGATCCCACCACCCCGTATGAGGTGGTGGCCCTGCTCATGCAAGCACGGCGAGACCAGATCTGGTCTCCGATCAAAGAGCCCAACTGCATTCCGACAAGGGCCGAGACCCGCGACCATCCCGAATGGGTTTGGCGATTTGTCGGGGCAGTCGACGATTGGGTCGCGGGGGCCAAGGACCCGGACTTCGCGAGGCTCAGACACGAGGCCGGGCCCGCGCATGAGAGGTCCGCGGTGACCGCAATCATTGCTCATCGGCTGCTCTCCCGAGGCGATCCAAGAGCAGCCAGAGACGTCCTGCTCTCAGAGATCGAGAAAGACGGCGCCGCCCCAGTCGATCACGCGTGGCTTCATCTCCACCTCGCTCAGACCCACCAAGAGCTCGCCGCGCTGGAAGACGCCCGCGGAGCCGCCGCCTTGAGCGTGGCCATCGGCGCCACCCAGCGCCACGACGTCACCGCCACCGCTATCCGCGGCATAGCCGCAGCCATCTTGTTCGACATCTCGCCTTGGGGCGAGTACGACATCGGCACCACGGTTCAGTTCAACGACACCGCGGTGGCCTGGTGGCGCTCACAAACCGCGTTCTACGGAGCGTCCGCCCTCATCCAGACCGTCTTTGACGCCGCGGTCGGCCACAACCCGTCCGCGCGTGACGATGACAAGGCCAACAATCAGTTCTTTGCCGCTTCCATCCAGGCCGGCGTGCTTGGCTCACACGGTCAATGGCGCCACTACTCCGGCCTTCTCGCGCGCCAGCAGCTCATCAACGCGGCTAACCAGCCAGCTGACGACCTCACTGGCACACTGGACTTACTTCGCCGCTGCGGAGACGAGAAAGCCCTGACCCGGGCCACGCGCTGGATCGCCGGAGCCGGCCCAGCAGATGCAGTTACCGAGGCGACCCGGCGCATCGACTTCTCGCAGAGCAGGTCGAGCACAATCCTCGCTGAACTGAACATGCTCAAAGTCGCCGGTGACGTGGCCGACGAGCGGGTCGCCGCAGCGGCCGCGGACTGGCTAATCGACGCGCTTAGCGACCCGACCCATCTGCGTCGACTCACCCACCGGCACGGCTACGACGTGCACCAATGGGTCGGCGAGCGCCTAGCCGGCATCCTGCAGGCGCTCCCGACCACCGGCGCCTCAATCGCGGTCAACGCGGTCGAAGCTCATCGCGATCAGATTCAGAATCTTGCTGCCGACACCTGGGGAGAGGTCATCGCTGCAGCCCCGCGGCCCGGATGGACGGATGGACTTGCCGCCCGCCTCGCCGTAGCCACCACCGACGCGGAACTACCCCTGCAGGTCGGCGCCGACTACGTCCTGCAGCGGTACGACAGCGATCGGCGCCAAGCTCTCGCGCAACGCGTCATCGGCGGCAAGCTGCGCCTGCTCTCCTACATCGACGATCTCACTGCTCTGACTCCGGCGAGCCTTGATGCCATCCGCGACGCCTACCTAACTCGAGTGCGCGACGACCTGGTCGCCACCCACGCCGATGCGTTGTCACACCAGGTCGGGGTCAGCCCACTCAGCGGCCTGGTCGCCATTCTCTCCGCCTACGACGAACAGGCCGCCGGGTGGGACCTGGTCGGCATGGCTCTTGCTGACCCGCTCGTCCCGCGCTGGTTCAAACGAGGAGCCATCATGGGGGTTACCCGAGCGGAGCTGGACAAATCGACACGGGGCCTGCTGGCAGATGCGATCGCAGAGGCACACAAGCACGGGAACCCGCGCCTGGCTTTTAACGGGGAGCCAGATCTCACCGGCGAAGTGGCCTACGCGAACGTCATCCTCCGCGGCGACCAGCAGCATGCGCCCGGTCAGATCGCTCGCCTCGCCGCGGGCGATTACCGGCGGCGTATGTGGGCTGCCCATCTGGCCAGCGAGACTCGGGACTGCGGGTCTCTGAGCATTTTGGCCGCCGACGCAACGCCCGTGGTCCGAGGCGAAGCCGGACGGGGATTAGTGTTGTGCATCCTCGACGGACACGACACCCGACGCTCCCGCGCCGCTCTCACCGAGCTGCTCAAGGATCGGGGACGCACTAGCGCGCTTGCGGTGGCCGGCGTCATTGAGGAACACCCGCAGTCGGCCGACCTCGACGACATCCGCGCCCTGCTTGCCGACCATGCGTCCGCAACCGTGCGGCGCATGGTTGCCGACGAGGCGTGATCGATGCTAGACGGCGCTTCACCTCTTGGACGCTGGTTGCGATCATCGGTCCAACCATTGTGCGAATCGGGGTCCGGGACCGCGAGTCCCTCGACGTCGTCGGGTTCGACGATCTACCCCTGGCGACGTCTACTGCGTCCAGTCGAAGCGGTAGCCCCGGAGTGGTGACGACGGCCGGGGTCGCTGCCGCGATCTGGGCCGGACTCGCCGCAGGGTGGGCGCCCGACAAGCCTGGGCCACCGTTCCGCCACGCCGGCTAGGTCTTTGCAGGAGAGCGAGCGGCGACGGATCTATCGGGCCAGTCCGATCCGTCGAAGGCGTCCGGTGAGGGTTCCCACCAGCGCGGGCTGCCAGCGCGATCAGATGATGGAGGCTGCGCGGGCCTTGTCCCGGATCGCGTCGACCTGGCTCAGCGCATCGAGAGCGTCGGTCACCGAGACGTGCGGCTTATAGCTGTGTAGGAGAGCAGCGCGCGCGCTCGCGTCGCCGTCGGGGAGTTCGAGCTTCACCATCAACGCGGTGGCCAGCCTCTCCAAGGTGCCGACGCCGTACTTGCCGATCTCTTCAGCCACGAAACTGACATGCGGGTCGTACGTGCGGACGGTCTTTGGGAAGCGTGTCCGCAGCTGCGGGGCGCCGTCGTCGAGGGTCAGCTTGGGGCCGTACGGCGCTGGCTGCGGTTCTAGCCGCAGCTGCCGCAGGCTGCGCATCTGTCCGAGGAGGTCGCGCAACTGAAATGCAAATGGGCCGAACTTGTAGAGCTGAAACTCGAAGCCAAGCGGGACGTCGAGCATCTCCTGCAGGAAGTACGCGGTCTTCTGGACGTGTGTCTCGCCAGCCCAACTACCGTGGTCGCGCAGCTGTCGGACGAGCTCGGCGACGATAGCCGCCTGTCGTGCTTCGGTCATGACGCCTCCTCCCCGTCCTCGTCTTCTTCCGCCCGAGGGGCCGTGATCTCGTATTGGTTCGCCTCAACCCACGCTGCTATCTCGTCGGAGAGCTCTCTCGCGACGAACACATGGTGGGTGACGATCGCTGGGATATTGCCGAGGACGTCGGACGCCGTCGCGGACGACACCACCTTCGCGTCCCGTCGCAGCACCGGGAAGTCGCCGGAAAAGCCGGCCTTTCGCTCGCTCGAGTACCTGACGTGCTCGGCACCGAACGTCTCCGCGATTGCTTCGCTGAGCTGCTTCGCACCCGCGGCATTTCGGACGAGGTCCTCAGTGGTCGGGGTGTAAACGCTTCGAAAGTGCTGCCGGTCTGTGATGCGACGGGCGTGAACGTGGCCGGGCAGGCGTGGGTTCCGCGCCGCCTCCCCGATGGCGGAGAGCACCTCGTTGTCGGTCATCGCCAGGTGCGGTTCCAGGTCGATGGAGTACCCAGCTTCACCGAGCCACGCCTTCAGGAAGTCGACGAGATGGACGTCGTAGATGCGGCGGGTGCGCTGCAGGTAGACCTGGGAGAACATGAAGTAGCGGGCGAGCAGCAACGCCTCTGCCGCGTGGATCCCGCCTTCCGTGATGCCGAGCGTCGGTGCCGCGCTCTGCCCGTCCTTGCCGCCGGCTCGGGCAGGCAGCAGAATCCGCAGCGACTCGATCAGCCTCAGGTGGTCAAACCGCCCGTAGGCGACGCCCGCGTGGTACGAGTCGCGGAGCAGGTAGTCCATGCGGTCGGCGCCGAACGCGTCGCCGGTAATGATCTCCTTAACGATCTCAATCCAGGCCATGTCGCCAGTCGCGCGCGTGGCTGGGCCAACGGCGACAGCGACGATGTCGTCCGGGTAAAGCTTCATCTCTGTCCAGACGGCCTTCATCTCGTCCGAGGTGATGCACAGCTCACTTAGGGTCTCGTGATCGCTTCCGTTAGGCAGGAGACCCTCGGCGGCATGCGAAAACGGCAGATGGCCGGTGTCGTGCATAAGCGCTGCGACGCGAACGACCTGTCTCCAGTAGTCCAATCTGTCGGCCGGCACGACCTCGCGGACCTTGTCGGTCAGGTGGCTCTGGTTAGTGATGACGTCGAAGGTGCGCGTGGCGAGCTCCATCACGCCCAGGCTGTGCTCGAAGCGGCGGTGGGTCGCGCCCGGGTAGACGAGCGATGTCATCGCAAGCTGTTGGACATGCCGCAGTCGCTGGAACGGCCGGGAGTCCAGCACGCGCTGCTCGGATCCCGTCACTTCGATGAAGCCATGAAGCGGGTCGCGAATCTGCAGCACCATCAGTCACACGCTACGTGTCAGGCACGACGGGATGGCCTGGGCGGTCTGACGGCTCATCCGGGGGCACGCGAAATGTGCGATAGATGCACGGTGACGCCGCGGCACTGTCCGCTGAGGTTCGCCAGCCCCCGCGGAGACATCGGGTCAGCTAGGTTGCGCGTCTTCTCGACGCGGCCATGCCAGTTCGAGCCGAAGAAACGCACAGCGACCCGTGCCCAGCGGGCCCTCTGACACTGGGCTAGGTCCGTGGGCGGCGGTCAAACATCACTTCGGCGGCAGGCACGCGTCACGAGCAACTTGCGGCGACGCCGCGTCCGGTCAAGGTTCCTTTTCCGGCCGCCGCGACCAGGACCCCGGGGGGCAACGCGCTACCGAAGCGTCGCTCGGGGCACGGCGAGGGCGTGAGCGTTCGGAGTCGTCGTTGCGATGGCGTCGGGTCCATCGAGGTTGGTCACGACGTAGTCCAGTTCCCGCATCCGCTCGGCGAACGCGGCATTCGTCCCGTGCATCTCGCAGATGATCGCCGGGCGATGGCATCGAATCGTCTCCCGCATGCCGTCAAGGACCAGCAGCTCCGCACCCTCAACGTCGATCTTCACGGCGTCTACTCGGTGTACGCCGTGACGTGCCAGCAGCGTGTCGAGGGTCACGGCCGGCACGACGTCCCGGCGCACCTCATGAACGTCCTCGCTCACCGACGCCAGACGCGTCCACAGCGACTCCGGCGCGACGATGATCGCCGCGCTCCCGTCCGAGGCGGACACCGCCGCATGCACCGCCGTGATCTGACCCATCTCGTTCGCGACCGCGTTGGCCCGAGTCGCCATCACGGACTCAAGTTGAGCATCGACGGCGATGACCCGTCCACCCCCGCCGACGAGTCGCGCCCCGGTCAGCGCGGTCACTCCGATGTTGCAGCCGACGTCAACGAACGTGCCACCCGCAGGCAGCGTCCGCCGCATCGCCTCCTGCACCATCGGCTCGTGGACGCCGGCGAGCATGCCGAACGACTGCGTCTCCCAGTACGGGAAGTGAGCAGCGTCAAGACGCAGGTTCACGCCCAGGCCACCCAGCACCTGCACGTCACCACGGCCGGTGACGGCGCCCACCGACCGCAGGACGAGGCCGCGGCGCAGCCGCCGCAGCCCGGTCGGCGAGCAGGTTCGCATGAGCAACCAGAGCACCCTCGTGCGGACCTTGACCACCTGAGCAACCTAGCCGACCGACGGTCATCGACAAGCGAGGCAGTAGGTCGGGCAGACACTCGCGCGACGTCCGCTCAAGGTTCTCATGTGCGACACCGTTAGTCGTCCCCAAACGGCGACCCGAGGAAGAGCCAGCCAGCGGTCATCGCCGCTAGCGCCAGCAAGGCGATCCAGGCCCCGGCAGCAACGCCCACGGTCTGAAGAGTCAGTCCGAGCACGAGCAGCACTACGAGCACGGCCAGCCACCGCATCGAGAACACGAGCCGGAGTATGGCTTGGCCTGGTGACGTTCGATCATCGCCGGCCGGCTTTCTCCGCAGTGTCGATGGTGCGAAGGTCTGGCGGGACAAGGCCAACCGTCAGATCGGAGTGTGTGATGAGCAGCCCTTGTTGGGCCAGACGCGGCGCCGGGGTGAGCGTGATTGCCGTCGCCGCCCTTTGCGCCGTGGGCACATCCGCGGCAGGCGCCGCTACCCGCTCGTGGACGAGCTGCTCCAAGGCGCAGGGCCTGATCGCTGCTCGCCAAGCACGAGTTCCTCAAACGATGAACACCGATCGGGTGCTGCGCCGGGTCTTCTTCGAAACCAAGCCCAGCAACGTCTACCGTCGGCCAAGCACATCGCTCTGCGGCGACTTTGACGGCGACGGGCGTACCGACCGTGCGCTTCATTTTCAGTGCTGCACCGTCTCCTCACCGGCGCCGTGGGTGGTCCTGCGTGGCCGTGCCGGTGGCTGGAAGATCGTCTATAAGCGCCTGTCGGACACGACCTTTCGGCTTGAAGGCGACGGCACGCACTTGGTGACCACCGAGCCGAAGTACTCGCGAACCGACGCACTGTGTTGCCCCACCCGTCTGCGGATCGGAACGCTGCGGTGGAACGGTGGGCGCTTCATTCGCACCTTCACGCTTGAGTTCACGGATGAGAACTCCTAGCGGCCGGTCGGAAAACCCCTGTGTCCGCTCAGGGTTCGTGTGCGGCGCGACCGGTCCGCTGCCACGAGCGGCTGCGGCGGTCCAAATCCCCCGCCCTCGGCGGGGCTGGCCGTGACGCCCGTGCGCTCGGGGAGACGAGGCGACAGTTTGTCCCCGGCGTCGTTTCGTCCATATCCCACCTCGGATCGTGACCGGTCGGTCACAGATCGGCGGCGTGGTGCAATGGGCTCTCGATGATGTCGAACGGCCGCGATGACTCCGATGCCGATCTGCTCGCGGCCTCGGGCGTGGACGGCCGGGCGTTTGAGGCGTTCTATCGGCGGCATGAGCGGCTGGTGCTCGGCTGGCTGATCCGTCGCGCCCCGACCGTTGAGGACGCGGCCGACCTGACCGCGGAGACGTTCGCCGCTGCGTGGCTCGCCCGCGACAAGTTCGTCACGCACGAGGCGGGCGCCGCTCCGTGGCTGCTCGGGATCGCCCAGAACAAGCTGCGGATGAGCGCGCGCCGGCGACGCATCGAACGGGACGCGACCCTGCGCCTCGGACTCGACCGGGTGAGGCTCGACGAGCGGACGCGCCGTGAGATCGAGCAGCTGTTCAGCGACGCCGACGCATGGCTCGCCGACCTGCCGGCCGACCAACGCGAAGCCGTGTCCGCCTTCGTGCTGGACGACGAGCGCTACGCGGACATCGCGCAGCGACTCCAAATCGGTCAGCCGGCAGTCCGCAAGCGCGTCAGCCGCGGCCTCGCCCGCCTGCGCCACAACCTGACCGACCAAGGAGCACGCTAGTGACCCTCCTGCCCGACCTCGAGCGTGCCCTCGGTACTGCCGTAGACCGCCAGGTCCGTACGCCCGCGCATCCCCGCCAAAGCGTGCGGCGTCGGGTGAAGCTCGCGGTGGCGGCGGCGGGAGCTGCGTTGTCGCTCACCGCGATCGCCGTCGCTGCGGAGCTGGTCGGCGATCGTGAGCCGGCGCCACGGGCCGAAGCGCAGCTGCGAATCGCCGGAACTGATCGCTTCACCTCGCTCGCGGAGTTCCGCGGCAAGCCGCTGGTGGTGATGTTCTGGGCGAGCTGGTGTGAGCCGTGCCGCGAGCAGGCCGCCGTCGCCGACGACCTCAGCCGGGAACTGCGCGAGACGGGAACCGGGGCGGTCGTCCTCATCGACCACCCTTCGGACCCACCATTTCGCGTCACGGCCGGACGCCGAACCTCGCGTCTTGAGGCGGTGCGGGCTGCCGGGCTCTCCCTGCCTTTGCTTCTCGACCCGAAGGATGAGATCGCGCACGCCTATGGACTGTCCGGGCTACCGCAGACCTTCGTCCTCGACGCAACCGGGAACATCGCGTGGGTCGCCGAAGGCGTTGTCGATTTGCCGGGCCTTCGGGCGGAGGTCGCACGGGCTATGGACCCGGCCGGGAACGGTCCCAGCAACCCGACCTCGCCCGGTCTCAACACCACGACCCAGCCGTGAAATCGAGAAACGACGACGTCCGCTCCGACCAAGCGCCCGGGCGTCCTGCGGTCCGCATGAATCCGCCATCGCAGCGCGCCGCTCGACCGCTTCGACAGCGGGCCGTCGTTCGCCGCGACGGCCCGACACAGCGTCCGGTGAAGGTTGCTCTGCGGCGGTGCCGCGACATACTCCTGGCATGACTCCTTACGTCGGTTTCGCGCTGGGTGTCGTCGCCGCTGTTGGGATCGTGCTTGGCTTAGTCGGCGTCTCGGTCGGATGGACGCTAGTGCTCCCCTTTTTGGTCTTTGTGTTTGTGGACGACTCGGCCGAAGCCACGCGGAGAGTCCGCACCAGCCTGGCGCGTCTCGGCGCCAGGAACCGCAGCCGGTGAGGGTTCCGTCAACAGGGCGAAGGTCCGTCCCAGCGGTCGGCCCGTCAACCCGTCTGACCGGGGCTAGTCTCAGATCGTGCGTTCTGTAGCACTTGCGGTGTTGCTCACGGTCGTGCTCGGGGGGTGCGGCGATGAGCGTCCTTGCGTCGGCGTCGCTGTCACGGGCAAAGAAGTGCAGCCAACTTCAACCATTGGCGGCACGGCCACCGGCGCGTATGCGAAGTTCACGCGACCGACCGAGCGGCAGGTGTGCGGCTGGCTCGGCGCCCCGGACAGGGTCGAGGTGCGAAAGCACGAAACGTTCTGGCGATACTCATCCGGACGCTTCGTCACGTTCGAGAACCGCCAGATGACCGGCTCCGGCCAAGGTGACCCCTTCGACCAGAAGCCAGGACGAATCGTTGGCGGATAAATGGTCGGACGACGCGCCCCCTGGCACCGCACGACGCCTGCGGCCGGCGACGGCGACGGCGACGGCGGCGCCGGCGCGGCACTGCCGTGCGGCTCAGCGGGCCCCACCTCGGCTCGAGCGCGCACGTCAAGTCCGTCCGGTGGGGCTTCAGCGGCGGACATTCTCGGTCGGCTCGTGGATGATCGACTGGTGGACTCCGTTGCCGCCATCCTCGATCGCTTCACCCCGGAACTCCTGGACTGGTTCTGCGTGACCGAAGAGGACGACGACGCGCCCGAACTCCACGTCGTCGGCCTTCGGGGAAATGACCTCAGCATCCTGTTCCAAAGGATCGCCGCCGACGTCACCGCGTGGAGTGGGCGGACGTTCTGGCTGGAGCCGGAGGAGCTCGACGTGACGGTCGCGCAGCGTCCAGACGTTGCCGATCTCATCCTCGCCGGCCGCAGCTCTTCGGTCTGCGTTGGCGCGCTGAGCATGAACATCGAAGGCATTGAAATCTCGGTCCTTGAGATGTTCCTCTATGCCGACGAGATCCAGTTCTTTTGGTGGCCTCAAGATGGCCGCTGGGGTCCTGTCCAAGCCGCCGCGATCGTGAGACTCGTTGGGGAGCTGCTCGAGCTCGCACCCGCGGCCGAGGTACGTCCTGACCCTCGGTATCCAGAACAGCAGAGGCTGCTCGCTCCTGCCCTCGCGCAAGCGCTCGGCAGCGGGCCGCCCCTCGACTCTTCGCGTGTCCGGTAGGGGTTGGCCGGCGGACGATACCCACGGGTGAGCTAGACGTTCACCCGTCGAACGAGTCTGCGATGACAGCCGCGTAGTCGTCGGGACTTAGCACTTGGCCTGCCGCGGCGGCCGCCGCTGATAGGTCGACCCACTGGGTCCTGACGTCCTCGGGAAACGTCGGCGGCAGCTCCAGCGCGTCGTCGAGCACTCCCTGCCAAGTTGACGCGGCCGAGCCGAACGTCTCCCGGAGCTTCGGCGTCATCGCCTGGACCCTGGTGCGGTCTTCGTCAGGGAGGAGGGCCAGGACGTCGAGCACGTACAGCTCGATCAGTCGAAGAAGCGGCTTCCCTGCATACCGAGCGCTGCTGCCCCGCTGGTCCGGCTGGTTGTCGCGGGAGCTACGCCGAAAAAGTGCCATCGCCGCAACGGTCTCAAATCGTTGTCGGCCAGTCCAGCGGCTCGGCAACCGGCTCTGCCGGCAACTGTCCGGATGGGGTTCCCGTGCGGGCGGGCGGGCGTTCCCCCTGATGCGTCGGTCACACTTTCGGCTTGCGGCAGACATACCACGTGATGGCCCTCGAGAACCCATCTGACGAATCGCTCCTGGCGCTTGTGCGCCGCGAGCAGGACGGCACGGCGTTCGCAGAGTTCTACGAGCGCTACTTCGATGTCGTTCTGGCGTATTTCGCGCGGCGCACGTCGTCCGCGGACGTGGCGGCGGACCTCACGATGGAGACCTTCGCCGGCGCGCTGGTGTCGGCGCAGGTCGGTCGCTCGACCCTTCCGGACCGGGCGGCGCCTTGGCTGTTCGGCATCGCTCGCAACGTGCTCGCCGACAGCTACCGCGCCGGACAGGCCGACAGCACGATGCGCAGCCGGCTGGCTCTCCAGCCGCTGCACCTGAACGACGAGGACCTGCAGCGGATCGACGAGCTCACGGAGGAGACCCACGTGCTTGCGCTGCTTCAGGCGCTCGCCCCCGATCAGCGCACCGCCGTACACGCTTACGTGATCGAGGACCGCAGCCACGAGCAGATCGCCCGCGACCTCGGAACCTCAGCGTTCGTGATCCGCAAACGCGTAAGCCGCGGGCTCGCTGTCCTGCGCGAGGCCCTCGGAGGCCAACGATGAACTTCAAAGACGAACTACGCACGCAGCTGCTCCGCGCCAGCCACGAGCTGCGCTCCGAAGACCATCCCGCTCGTCGCCCCGCCGCCGGCCCGCGCAGCCTGCGCCCGCGCTTGCTCGTCGCCGCCGGCGCACTGGTGCTGGCCGGGTCGGCCGCGGCGGCGGTGGCGACGCTGGAGCGCGAGCCGTCCAGGGAGCTCGCCGGAGTTGCGCCGGGATTCGGGTCCTCTCTGCGCGAGTACCGCGTCGAGCTGCGCCCCAACCTGTCGGCGGGCACGATCGGCTGGTGCGGCAACATCCGCATCAAGGGGATCGGCGGCGGCAGCGGATGCGGCCTGGCCGCCCCGGCTTCTGCCCCAGTGATCTCCAGCGGAGGCCTGATCCGCGGCAAGGACGCGGAGGGCACGTCGCTCAACTACGCAGTCGTCACCGCGACCGTGAGCGCGATCCGCCTGAGCGACGGCCGCCGGATCGTGACCGCCCGCGATACGCGCCTGCCGTCCGGATGGCGCGCGGCGGTGTGGACCGAACGTCAGCGTGTAGGACGCCCGCCCGCCATCCCGATACCACTCGACGCCGCCGGACAGAACATCGCCGACGAACGAGCGCAGCACGGTACGGCCAGCGGCCGCCGGCTTGCCATCAAGCAGGTCTCCCCCACCCGCCCGCCGACCGGCGGGCCCTGCGCAATCACCGTCCCCCGGATAACCGGCAGATACGCGGGCAGCGAACAGGTCATCACGCGCCTGCCAAGCCGCCAGCCTGATGTAGCGGGCCGCCCGTTCCTCGCATGCGCGACGACCGTCTTCTATGACCGCGACGCTCGCTATCGGGCGGCGCTGCTACTCGACGCACGAAACCCCGCGACTCGAGCCGACCGGCTCCCCGGCCAGCGGCCGACCAAGGCACCGGGCATCGCCGCCGCCTTCGGTGACCTCACCCTGCGGAAGGCGGGACCGGGGTGGCTCGTGATCGAAGGGCGCTCCGAGCGCGGGCGTCTGCGCGTGCTGAGGCAGCTCCGCGCTCGGACACCTTGATGCACCATCGCTCCTTCAGGTTCGACAGCGCTTTAGGTATCGGTAGGGGTTCCGGACCGGACTGCTGGCTAGGTCAGACGCGAATGACCTGGAGGCCGCCCGCGCCCTCCAGCGGTGCGAAGTCGTCGTCTTGGCTGACTACCGGAACTGCGTTGGCCAGGGCGGTCGCGGCGATCCACAGGTCGTTGACGTTGATCCGCCGACCACGCTCGGCTGATAGATCAGCAGTCCGGTTGTTGAGAGGTCCTTCTCGGCGGTGTCGGGGAGGGTCTTCTTCTTTGTCCTGAGAGGGAGAGAGATGGACGGACTGCTGCGGACGGAGGTGCCGGCGTCGACGTTGGTGATCGCGATCGATCCGGGCAAGGCGGTGAATCGTGTGTGGTTGACCACCGGGGAGCGTGGGTTGATCGGGGAGCCGGTGTCGTTGCCGGTGCTTCGTGACGGGATCGAGGAGCTCGAGCGGTTGATCGCGGAGAGCCGGGTCGGCGGGCCGCCGGTGATCGGGATGGAAGAGACCGGGGCGTTGCATCGGGCGTGGGCGACGGAGATCCAGCGACGCTGGCCGGGGTCGCTTCGGTTGTTCGCGCCATCGGAGACGACCGCGGCCAGGGCGCAGCTTGGATCGCGGCGGTTTAAGACTGATGACCGCGATTGCGCTGCGATGGTCTGGCTGCTGAGGCAGGGTGCCGGCCGGGCCGCTGAGCCGGATGCGGTCGAGGCGTTGTTGGGGACGGTTCGTCATCGCCGCCAGCTCGTCGACGCGCGCAAGAAGCTGCAGCAGCGGCTGCACGATCAGCTCAATGCGCTCTGCCCGGGCTTGTCCTCGCCGGCCTGTCAGGGTCGGGCGTTGCTCATCGACTCGCCGACCGGACAGGCCGCGCTTGCCTGCGCGGTCGCGTTCACCGGTCGAGCACCGTCCGCGCGGTCGCTCTTGGCTCGCGCACCGGGCCGGATGACCGAGGCGACCGCCGCGTTCTGGGCACAGCGCTGGAAGCGGCTCCTGGCGCCGCCGGTCGATGCCGAGCTGCGCGCGCAGCGGCTCGGTCGCGACCTGCGTCGCTGGCAGGACCTCCAAGCCGACATCGCGGTCTGCGAGACCCAGCTTGAGGCGCTCCTTGCGCAGACGCCGGGTCAGGTCCTGACCAGCCTGCCCGGGGTCGCGGTCGTTCGCGCTGCAGCGTTCAGCGCGTTCACGCTGCCGATCGAGCGCTGGCCCACCCCCGAGCATCTGTACTCGGCGACGGGTCTGGCGCCGGCGAGCTATCAGTCCTCGACAATCACCCGGCGCGGCAAGATCGCCAGGACCGGACTGGCCGAGCACCGCGACGCGCTGATGGGCATCGCCTGGGGCCTCTCGCTCTACGCCCCAGCGTTCGCCGCCCGCAACACGCAGCTGACCGCGCGCGGGATGCGCCCGATGCAAGCGCGCGTTGCGCTTGCCCGGCACGCCTGCCGGCTCTGCTGGCGCCTTCTTCAAACCCAACAGCCCTACGACGATCGGCGCTACGCTCGCGCTCGGCGCGCGGGCGGTGACGGCGTTCCGGCTATGCCGCTCGACGGCGCACACTAGCTTGCCGCCCGCCCGCGCAGCCGCTCTCTGACGGCGCACACGAAAGCCTGCCGCACGACGGCGCCTCATCAGCCTGCCGCACCCAGAGCGACCTGCCGGGGCCCGCAGCCCGATCCACGCAAATACCGCGATTGCCAGTCGCGGCGATGACCTACGGCCACCGCCGCCCTTGACCGACCCCGCGAAAGCTAGATGGACGCGCAGCATGGCCCAGGCCGCAGCGACGTGTGCGTCGACCGCCAGGATCTCGATGTCGGCAACCGCCTCGAGCGTCGCCAGGCGTCGCGCCCTGACGTCGACGTCGGCCGCAGTTAGGACCCCGGCCTGCAGCTCGCCGATGGTGATCGCGCTCACGACGCTCTCGTCCGGGAGCAGATCGGCGAGCAGGGGCCGTCCGGACTCTGAGGCGATGAAGACGCTCGTGTCGAGGAGCCCCCGCGTGGCGGCGGGTGTCACCGGATCGGATCGAGGTCGTCAGTCGTGTCTCCGGCCAACGTCGCCAGGTCGTCTCGCAACCCGGGGTCGGCCTGAGCTACGCCAAGACGGCGGACGAGTTCCGTGCGCCCGATCGGTGTGCGGCGGGCAGCTCGCACCGGAATCAGCTCAGCGACGGGGCGGCCGCGCGATGTGATGATCACCTGCTCGCCGGCCTCGACCCGCCGCAGGACGTCGGCCGTCTGGTTGCGAAGCTCACGAGCCGCGATCTCGGTCATGCGACAAATGTAGCACGACCGTCGCACACCGCAATATGAGGCGGCCGCCGAGCACTCGCCGCGCCCGGTGAAGGTTTGGCTGCGGACGGCTTGGCGGGACAGCAGATGTGCGAGAGACTTGACGGGTGACGCATCCGGACGCCGAGCGCTTGTCGACGATCTTCGACGCTGTGTGGACCCTCGACGAGGCCGAGCTCACCGACGGCCTACGTGGTCTGCGCGGCCTGCTCGTCATCGCCGGTGCGGTCGAAAACGGCGGCTTCACGTTGCTCATGGACGCCGACCCAAACGAGGTAGGTGGCCATCTGCAGGAGGCGATCGACGGCGCGGAGCTTGTTGGCGCCCGAGCCCACCGCCACGTCCTCAACGTCTTCGCCGAGATCGGTCCGATGACGAAGGCCGCAGCCGCTTGGCGCCGCCGCGAGGCGTCAGGCGAATCCCACCCGGCGGAAATCGGTGATCGACTCGCGGCTCTCGACGAACGCTTCTACGCACTCCCGTCGATCGATGAGCCGCTGGCCCGGTACGTCGACGCGCACCCGGCCGCCTTCGCCGCCGCAACGCAGAGCATCGCTTCAACCAGCCGGGAGC
Source organism: Paraconexibacter sp. AEG42_29 (assembly GCF_040581415.1). Classification (NCBI taxonomy): domain Bacteria; kingdom Bacillati; phylum Actinomycetota; class Thermoleophilia; order Solirubrobacterales; family Paraconexibacteraceae; genus Paraconexibacter; species Paraconexibacter sp. AEG42_29. The sequence goes on from NZ_CP114014.1 coordinate 2,911,407, forward strand.
GGCGGGCGGCGACGCCGATCTTCGCAGTCTGCGCCGAGCTGACAGACCAGGCCGCGATCAACGCCGAGATCACGTCACTGAGTATCGCCACGCTGCGCACTCACCCGAGCGCAGACCCAGACGACGTCGCCCAACTCGCCCGGGCGCACATCCTAACGTGCCTCTCAAACGCCGCCGAGGCCACAGCCATCGTCACCGTTGAGCAACTGCGCGAGTCCTGGCGGCAGACAGCGACTTACCTTGTCTAGCCGCGTCGAGGCGTCCCAAGAAAGCTCACGCCAACCTTCGCAGCGTCCGGTGAGGGTTCGGTGCCGGGACAGGTGGCCGGCGTCCCGAGCGGTCGCATCCGGATCCGGCGTCAACTGAGCGGCCGTCTCGTCATCGCTTCCGGCGCGACGTCGTGCTCGTAGTAGTGCATGAGAACGTCGGTGGCGCTCGCGGCGTCGAAAACCTCGTGCCGATGGACGGTCAGCGAGTTCCCGCCGAAGGTGATTGTCTCGGCGTTCTGCTGCGCGGCCCCATGTCCCAGAACGTCATGACGGATCACGTCGTTAGACACGTGGCGTACTTCGATGGTCAACCGTATGGCCGATCCGGCGACCTGGACGAACTCCGTGATCTCGAGACGGTCGACGGTGTGCAGTGCAGTGGGCGATGGCAGGCGAGCCAACGCGTAGGCGAAGTAGCGTTCGCCGTCGAGCAGCGCGAGCGATCGCGCGATCCGGTCCCTCACGCCCTCGGGACTGGAGGCGCGAACGCCGCGGAATCGGTCACTGGTGGCTGAGTCGGCGTGGGTGACGATGATCGGGTCACCGAGAAACGTCAGCGCCAGCTCGTCGAACGTCCCACCTTCGAAGCTGAACCGCTCGGAGACGCCGGCGGTTGCGCGGGCCCGGGCCAGCACGCGAGCATCTTCACGACGCCCCATCGCGATAAGCCAAGCGATCCGCTCAATCTCAAAACCACCACCAGCGGCGTTCAGCAGCGGCTCGAAGTCATCAAGGTCTCAATAATCGGCCCGGTGCTGCCCGAATGCAGCCTGCAAGTCGTGGACGACCTGGGTTGCCGTGACAGTCTCGTCGTCGCCGGTTGGACGAGCCATTTCGGCGACCGTTGCAAGCCGGAGGGTGAATGCCCCCGCAAGCCGAAAGCCGGCTCGCTTCTTTGTGAGCTCCGAGAGCCCGACCACCTCCCAGAACACTGGGTCAACGCCCATCGGCTTGACGGACAATCGGCCGCGAGTCTCACCGCGTTCCCTGCGATTGGTCACGGACAGCTCGTAAATGTAGTCGCCCTGAACGCGATAGAGAAAGCCTCCACCGCCGGTGCGCCAGCCGTGAGCTACCGCCGCAGACTTGACCGCCTCGTCGAACGCCCTCCCCGCTCGCACCATGCCGGGACTCTAGCCTCACCCCGCGACCCATTCGCGGCGCTCTGCAGTACGTCCGGTGGGGGTGGGCGCGTAGGTGCACGGCGCGTGCACGCACTTCCGGTAAGGGTTCCGCTGCAACACTGCGGCTCGATGTTCGAGACCGTGAACAAAGCACTGCGCACGCGGTCCGGCGCGCTCCTGCTCAACGGCCTGGTCGACCTGCTCCAGGAGGGCGAGACCGAATGGAGGAAGGACTCTCGCGATCTCATGATGGCGATCGCGCCATTCCACGACTGCGCGCAGCGCATCGGCCTCGACCCCGCCACTGTCTTCGAGGAAGCCGCCGCACGCGGACCGGCGTCCTTCGCCGACGTCGTGCGGCAGTTCGGCGCCCGCACCGACATCACTCCGGCGGGGTTTGCCTTCGTCCTTCGGACCACGCCGGATGGCCCGGTCTACACCATCGATCGCTCGATCTAGGCGCGAAAGCAGACACGGCCACCTGCGCCGGAGAGGGTTCCGCAACGGGACGGTCTTCACCGCACACAGGTTCAAAAGCGGACAGGCATCGTTGCCAGCGCCGGCGAGCAAATCCCCGGCACAAGCAACCGACGGCCTGGTCTCCAGGCGTTTGGTTGCTAGGAACGAGTCGGCTGCTCTCAGCAGGACCCATCAGGCCAGCCACGCGCCCCGCATGTAGAGGCGTCTGATGGCAGAGGGCCGGGTGGGCACAGTGGCTTTTACGCCTGGAGGAGTGTCGTCGGCGGGAGTTCAGCCTCGCGTAGCCGTACGGCTAGTCGGTCGAGCCACTCAAAAATGGTGTAGCCATCACCGGGAGGCCAATAACCGGTTCCAAGCTCGTCTACCAGGACCGTCCGGAGTGCATTCTCGTTGAGCCCGCGTGAGATGAGCCATCGGACATCCAGCCTCGCCGCCAGAACCTGTGCCATGCCTTCCCCGGTCACGAACGCTTGCACGCCGTCCCAAACCGTTCCGTAATCGTAGGGCCAATCTTGGTGCAGGTAGCCCCCGAGTAGAACTCCGAGACCCGTCGTCGACGTCCCCGGCTCCTGTGCTGAGAGGGACGACTTTGTGAGCTCATCGCGGCCTTTCTTCAGCCCTCGCGCTCGAAGCCCCGTTTCTAGGTCGACGAAGCCAGCCGATGCACTGGCGCCCAGGCTCCACGCGGCGTCGCATTCGTCGCAGACGATCAGCTCCTCCTGGCTGACTACAACGCGAAATCGCCGGACGGGTCCCTGGCCGCAGCGGGGACACTCAACTTCAGCCGTACTCGTCACGATTGAAGCATGCCACCCAGGTGGTCTGAGCATCGGACGAGCGCGCCACAGAGTGGGACTACCGCAGCGTCCCGGCCAGCCTCAGGCGGAGGGGCTGAGCTGCGGATGATCTCCTGGGTCCGTGTCGATCACGACCCAGAGGCTCGCGCAAGATTTCAGTCGACGGCGCGGCCTATCGATGGACAGTCTGCCGACGGGCCTTGCAGATGTAGCTCGCGGGTACGAGTCTCCGATTTGCCGTAGCGGGGTCTGATCACCGGCAGGTACTCGTGGTGGACACCGGCCAGATGCGTGCGGACAGCGTTGCGGAACTCAGCGGCCCTGGAGTCGTGACGCCGGCCCGTGTCGCTGCCGCGATCCGAGCTGGCCTCGCCGTAGGGTGGGCGGCCGACAAGCCTGGGCCACCGTTCCACCACGCAGGCGAAGACAGACGCTGCCGTCGCTGAGCACCTGCTGCCGCAGCAGCGCGACCACGGGTCAATAGGCCATGCCGCCCAAGAGTCGTGCGCAAACGTTGTGTGCTCCCTTCCCCGTCCTGACTGGACGTCCCTCGTGACGCGCCTGCTCGAGTGCCGCTCCGCGTGTCGGGGGGCGACCTCAACGTGACCCCTACGCCCGTGGAGGTCGTGACGCCGGGCCCGACGAGCGAGGAGCGACGTTGTTCAGCAGCGACGCCGGTGACCGACTTCGGTCACTTAGGCGAGGGCAACGGCGTCGGCGGCAGGGTGCGGCCGACGGCCCTGAACATCTCGCGGGCTCGACGTGCCCGCGCGCGGTTCGTGTCGAGCCCGTAAGCGTAGTCGAGGAACGCCGCACTGGAGCCACCGACGTGGACTGTGCCGCGACTCGGCATCTCGACGAGGGACGGCAGGAAGATCGTGCGGCCCTGATCGCGGAACGCCACCACCACCTGGCCCGCCCGCAGGCGTCCGGTCTGGTCGCACCGTGTCACCCGGTAACTCCCATCAGCGAACCGGAGCGTTGTTTCAGAGCCCGCGGCGCTCTGCGCGTTGACGACAGACGAGGCACGCTCAACGTCTGTCTGTGGCGTGCCGCCGTTGGTCATCGAGATGGACCGCGGCCCGGGTGGGGTACACGCCGGCGCGGGGTGCAGGTCCACCGCGCGCTGCCGCGGCGATGTGTCGCCTGACGACCCGCAGCCGCCGGTGCAGACGGCTGCCGCTGCTGCCAGCACCCCGCCGATCATCCGAACGCCGCACACAGACAAACCGTAGTTGAGATCCCGACGCAGCACGCCGATGACCGGCAGCGTCAGCCCTACAGGGAATCTCGCTTCGGGCCGTCGTGATCGAGACGGTTTCGAGGAACTCACCGTCGTCCGGTGAGGAACGTTCCAGATTTCGCGCGCACAGCGCACGCAGCGAGAGGCGAATGACTCGTAGCTCCTCGCAGTTGTGGTGCACGCGTAGCGGCCAATGGCGGCGGCACGGCATCCATCGCTGTCAGGGGTTGATCGCAAGCGCCGTGTGCCGCAGCGACGAGCGGGCGCGATTGATCAGGCTCTTGGTCGCTGGCACTGTCGTGTGTAGGCGGCGCGCCACAACGGCGTGCGGCTCACCGTCCAGCACATGCTGCACGAGCGCCTGACGCTGCCGGCGCGGGAGGCCCGCCACCGCGCGGCCGAGCTGGAGCAGTTCCTCGGCCTGCACCGCCAGTGCAAGCGGGCCGTGACCGCCGGCCGTCGCGTCCTCGTCAAGCGGCGTCTGCGGCCGGCGGGTACGCCGCAGCTCGTCAAGGCAGCGGTGACGCACGACGGTATGAAGCCACGCACGCAGGGACAGGTCATGGTGCACCGCACGCGGATCGTGCAGCATGAACCGATGGGCGCGCACGAACGCCTCCTGCACCATGTCCTCGGCGTGCGCGTCACCGACCACGCGCCGCGCGTGCGCGCGAAGCTCAACTGCGTACCGGGCGTGCAGCGCGGTAAACGCGTCGGGGTCACCGGCCCGATGCCGCCGGGCAAGCTGCGCGTCGCCGCTCGCCGGAACATCGCGGCGATCGCAGGCCGGCGCGCCCCCGCCCGCGGTCAGCGGCGTGCGGCAGACAGGGCACGGCTCAAGCCCTGCCCAGGCCGCCGTCACATAGGACCCGGCGGAGCATCGCGTGCAGATGAGATCTGGCATCAAAGAACTAGTGGCGCACGGCATCGGATCTGTGACACACGCGGCGAGTACGGATGATCCGCGTCCGGTCGCCGGACGGCGTGTCCGATGCCTGCCGGGGTGCCTGTGAGCAGCGGTGCCTGCGATGCGGTGACCGCACAGCTGTGACGTGGAGCGTCGACTGTCCCGAAGAGACTCCAGACGGCACGCGGCCCTTCGACGGCTACGCAAGCGGCGGCTTCCGGGAGTCAGGGCTCTTGATGGCTCATTGGACACTCGCCCCTCTGCCGTGGCCTCAGCTGCCGGTTAGCCGCGGAGGCGTCCGCTGACGGTTGGCGAGCTGACAATCACGTGGCGGAACCGATGTCGGGCCAAGCGATCGCGGCCGACCGAGGCACCGTGGCACTGGGCGGGCAGCCCTCCGCCCGGTGGCAACCGCGCGGCCCGGGTAAGTTCGTGACCGGTATCCCTGGATGACCTACGATCTTGACCAACGCGCTCTGACCGCAGCTCGCGCGATAGCGGCCGCTCACGGTGTAGCGCACGCCGGGGCGACCGTGATTCATGCCTCCAGCAACGTTCTGGTGCACCTGCGGCCCGCACCTGTCGCGGCGCGCGTCATGAGCGGGACGATCGCGATACACGACGATCCTCAGAGATGGCTCACACGGGAGACGTCAGTGCTCGAGTTCCTCGCGCCATCGGGCTCGTCGTCCGGCCGAGCGCGCTGCTCCCGCCAGGACCGCATAACCACGACGGCCGATGGATGACGTTCTCCGAATGGATTCCCGGCGTCGACCCGACGCCGCGCGTCGACGACGCGGGCCAGCTCGGTCGCGCGCTGCGAGACCTGCACGACGCTCTGGCGGCTTACGACGGCGACCTGGCGAACATGAGCGATCTCGGCAATGACATCGAACGTTTGCACAGCCTGCTTCGCGCAGCCGACGACGAGGAGGCCGGCATCATCAGGTCGCTGCACGATCGCCTCCAGATGCTCAAGGACGAGGTGTTCACGTCCGCGCTACCCGCCCAGGCACTGCACGGCGACATCTCGCTCGGCAACCAGCTTCGCACGCCCAGAGGTCGCTTCTGGAACGACTTCGAGGACACCTTTCGGGGACCGATCCACTGGGACGTAGCGAGCTGCGTGATCAGTCTGACGAATCACGGGGCCACCTCAGACCACGTCCGCAAGATGCTCGACGGCTTCGATGGGACCACGCCAACGACCTCAGGCCTTTCTTTCGCGCCCACGCCGTCTACGACCAGATATGGAGCCTGTACGACCGACAGCGAAGGCGCGACCCAGAGATCTGATCTCAGCGACTGCTGACTCAAAGCAAAGCCTCCGTCCGCGCAGGGTTCCGCTGCGAGAGGTTCGGCAGCGCTCAGCCGGTGGACGGCGTCGTCAGCGCTTCAGCGACTTTGGCAGCGAGGTAGCGATAATCGGTCATCAAGGGACCGGCCGCCTGCGGGTCGTCCTCCAGGCGGTCCCGTAAACCCCTCGCGAGATCCTCTACGCGGGCCCCGACGCCACCCGGTGGCGCGCGATGCCGGCGGTCATACGAGAGCCATCGCCGGTGAGCGACCTCCGCGATCTGCCGGACTTCTCCACCAGCGACCGGGCAGCCCTCAGCCTGAGCCAACTCAACGGCGCGCGCGATGCGATCGCGGACATCGTCTGGGTCGGTCACGCTCTCATTCTTCCAGAGCCGTGTCCGGTCAGGGTTCTGATGCGGACACGTCGCCCCGCGGATCTTCGTGCGCCGCGGTAGTACGGTTGACGCGGTGGCAGGCACCAGCCATCCGGCCAGGCTCAACGCTCCGTCCCGGGAGGGTGTGCGCGGCTGGCGATACGGCGCGCGACGGCTCATGATGTGTGGCGCTGCAACCGCTCTGGCCCTGACTGGTGCCGGCTGCGGCGAGTCGGGCGGTCAAGACGATCAGGCGGCCGTGCGCAAGGCGGTTACCGCGGGGCTCACCGGAGCCGCTCAGCAGCGGTGCGTCTCAGCGGCAACACCGCGTTTGATCGCCGCGTTGTATCGCTCGCGCGACCGATGCACCTACCTCGTGTCCAGGACTGGACCGGACACGGACACCAGTGTTCGTGTCACCGGCATCGACCGGAACGAGGATCGCGCAAAGGTCAACCTCCGTCTGGACGGCGGCGACTTCGCCGGTTCTGTAGGCCACGTCGAAGCGCTGCGCGGACCGTCGGGCAGCTGGCGGCTAGACGAACTCGGAACCGACCTGCTGCGGTCGATGCTCGCCGACCCTGCCCGGACTACCGACCCGGTGGACAAACAGACCTTCGGTTGCGTAGCCCGCACGACCAGTGGACTCAGCGATCCCGCATTCCGTCGTGTTGCTCACGCTCTCATCGGCGCGAGACCAAGGGACGTACCGGCCGCGGTCAAAGCGTGCTTCTACCCCGCACGCGATGACTCGGACTGACGCGGGTTCCATCCGGGCTTTGCTCGCCAAGAAGCTGGTGCCGACTTGGGTGAGAACGAGCAGACGCGACCCTCGCGGTTCTGGCCAAGCCACTTGCTAAGGGGTCCCTCCGGGAACGTCGATACGGTCGTGTTGATGGTGGTCTACGAGATCGTTCCGCATGTCGGCGTTGGCGCGGTGAATCTCGGCATGTCGCGTGCCGACGCTCGTGCCGTGATGCCGGAGCTGCGACCGCTTCTGCTGTTCGACGGGTCTGTCCCGGACGGCGACTATCGGGATCTTGCGCATGACAACGCGTTCCAGGTCACCTACGACTCACCCGATGGCAAGATCGAGTTCATCGAGCTCGGCCAGACCGCAGCCATGGGGGTGACGTTCGCAGGTCAACTGATCCTGAGCCTTGACGCCGACGAGGCCCTCGGCATCCTCACCGCCCAGGCGAGCTACGACGAGACAGACCCCGAACTCGGCCATAGCTACATCTTCCCCGCGCTCGAGTTGTCGGTGTGGCGCCCATCCGTCCCGAAGGACGACGGGGATCTCGACGGCCGGCACTTCGCCACCATCGGTATCGGCGTGGCCGGTTACTGGTCTGCGGCCTAGGGTTGACGCCAAACTCGTCTGGTAACGGTTCCCGATAAGGCACGGCAGTCTCAGACATCCGTGGAGCGTCGGAGGCTTCAGCCTCCGACGCTGGCGGCGGCGTCCGCGGTCCTGGCTTTCCCACGAAGCCTCACCGCGTGCGATGCCGTTCCGATTTGGCAGGGCTTTCGGGCTGGCGTTGGCGCTGACGAATCTACGGGCGTGCGCGGTGGTCGATGCGTGTTCCGGCGGCGTCATACCAGATCGTCCCGAGCTGGGACTGGATGCCTGGAACGGCGAAGCGGTAGACGTTGTCACGCACGGGGACGGTCACGGTACGACCGCGCCGAAGGTTGATCGTCACCTTCGCGACGCCGTCGGGCACGAGCGTGGCGTAATGCGTGAGCGGACCGTGCTCATAGTCCACCGGGCCGGTCATGACCCGTCCGGCGTTGTCGCCCGCCCCGGCCCGGATGCCGGTCGTGCGCAACGTCGAAGTCGTCCCGCACGTCCCTCCACCGCCGTAGCCGCCGCCTACACGCCGACGGCGCCCGCCGGCCGTCACTGTCGTTGGCGCAACGAAGGCGACCGTGTGCAAGCAGAGGACGTCGCGCGCCGCGAGGTTTGCGTAGCGCGGCTCGTACGGGCCGGTGCGTTCGGCGGGGATCAGGATGGTTGCCGAGCGCCGTCCCTGGTCGATCACGCGGATCGCCTCGACATGGACGCCGTTGGCGAGCGAGCGGTCCAGGCTCCGCAGCGCGATGCGCACCAGCGGCCCGCGATCGCGGTCGGTCTGCGGCCGGCGCAGCACGGCGAGCGCCGCGAGCTGCTCAGCAGGGACCGGGGTCGCTGCGGCTCGGGGGCGATCTCCGCGCCCGGGCGTGCCGAGCTGCGGGTCCCAGCCGCCGGTGCTTGCCGCGACGGCTGTGCCGCTGATAACGACTAAGCCGATCGCGAGCAGGCCAGTGCGGCGGGACGGTCGGCGACCCCCCTGTCTCTGACCGCCGGTAGCTCTGGATGGCGTTGCGGAGTCCTCCTCGGCGTAGGCAGCCTGCAGGCGGGCGACGGTGGCCGCTGGCGGCTCCGCGCCAGGGAGGTCCGGGTAGGCGCGCTTCAGGCACGCGAGGTCGTGGTCTGTCATGTGGTGCTCCGTCCCGGCCGCACCGCGGGACGGGCCGGTTCGAGGGTCGGAAGAGAGCGGCGCAGGTGGGCGCGCGCCCGATGCAGCCGTGAGCGGACGGTCCCGACACGGATGTCGAGCGCAACGGCGATCTCCTCGTAACCGAGGTCCGCCCATGCGTGCAGCAGCAGGACCTCGAGCTGCTCGCGCGGGAGCTGCCGCAGCAGCTCCCCGAGCGCAGGGTCCGCGGGTAGGTCTGGGGCGGCCACGCTGACGGCTTCTGGCGCTGCTGCACGCGAGCGGCGGTGGCCAGCGCGAATCTCGTCCCGCAGCAGGTTCGTGGCGATCTGGAACAGCCACGCACGCACACCGTGGCCTTGATCGCGAAACCGGGCGCGGGCAGCGAAGGCACGGACGAACGTCTCGGCCGCGAGATCCTCGGCGAGCGCCGCGTCTCCTACCCGCGCGTGCAGGTAGCGCCGGATCGCGATGTGGTGGCGGACGAATAGCGCGTCAAACGCGGCCGGCTCGCTGACCGACCGTCGCAATGCTTGGATGTCGTCATCGCTCGTCATGCACAGGCTGCAACGCCAAGCAGCATCATGAGGTTCCCACCTGTGACGACTGTCCCCCCCACCGCTGCCTCAGGAACGAGCCGAAAGTGTTCCGCGCCGTCACGCGGGAACCGTTCTGTGGCGCGCATCGCCGCGGCGCGCGACAATCGCTTGATGATCACGGCCAAGACCACGAGACCTCGCTCATGCAGTGGCGGCCCTTCCTTGTCGGTCGTGCTCACTGGCTGTCGCTGTGACGGAGCTTGACCGCAGGCGACGGACGCGGCTCTGGCGCTGGACCTTGGGGGCGGCGCTTGCGTTCGTCGCTTTGCTCCCAGTCGCGATCGTCGGCATGCTGGCGGCCTTCCGCTGCGACGGCCACAGCATCTGCGACGGATTCGACGCTTCCGCTGCAGACGCCGGAGTCGTGGCCTTCTGCGCACTGGTGCTAGATGCCGCGATGCTGCTCGTCCTCGCAATCGTCGGCGGGCTTCGACGCCGCTCGAACGGCCGCTGAGGACCCGGAGTCGGACCCCCTCCGACGGCGTGGGGCAGCGGCGGCGACCGAGTTACGCGCTCATGCGTCACCGACGGCGCGAGCTTCCCGACAACATTCCACGGCGCGTGCGGTCAAGGTTCCCCCTACCGCGCTCGGTAGCGCTGCTCGAGCGCTCGGCTGATCGGGTGATCGGAGTACTCGTCCACAACATCCCAGATGTGGTCGGTCGCATCGTCGTCGAGCGTGCTCAGCGCTTGCCAAAGCAGTCCGACGGTCCCTGGAGCATCTCGGAGGATCAGCGACACGGCCGCCGCTTCAGTGATCGCCGTGTCGTGAGCATTAAGCGCCGCCGCGAGGGCGCGTGACACATCGTCACCTGGCGTTGCCCGGAGACACTCGGCCGCTTGCACGGCCACCTCCCAGCTGCCGGATCGCAAGTCCGCGATCGCCCGCTCGACATCCATCAGCAGACCGTAACGACCAGGGCGCGAGCTGCGACGTGTCTTTCGCGGCGCCGAGGGTGTTGGCACTCCGCGCCAGGACCGACAGTTCCGTTCGCCGCCGCCGTCGGTCACGCGCGTCGTGGTGAGAGTTTCGTTGTCGTACGGCGGCGCTACGGCGGCGCTACGGCGCTGCCCACCAACCGAGCGGCGCCCCGTCGTGGTCATACACGTTTGTGAATATTCTATTCCACGCCCTCGGCGCGTCCGATCGCTGCCGTCACGGCCGCCTCGACAGCAGCGAACCCAGCCTCGACCGGGACATGACAAACGATCACGCGCGGCTGGCCGCCCTGGACTGCTCCACCGATCTCGCCAAGTCGGCTCCTGAGCTCCTCCAAGAGGTCACCGCCGCGACCGGCGGGAAGGTAGACCTGGATCTCAAGAAGGCCAGTGCGCGCCACGATCTTGACGATCCGACCATCGTCGACTTCGGCGACATCGCCGAGTGCCACGCCGTCAGCGACCGCCGGCGTCGCGAGCAGCCGCACCGTTCCATTCGGCAGTCGCTCGACCGCGACTTCCTCCATCACCGCCGTACCGTCAGGTTTGTGCCCTGCCAGCAACCTGACGTGCTCGTGCATCCGCGGACCCGACGGGCGTCGTCCAGCCCGCCCGGTCAGGTTTCTCCGCCAAGCGGGCCGGACTCCGGGTCTGCCCGGGAGACGGAGCAGAACTAGCGCAGCCGGACAATCAGGGGCTCGGAGGCTTCTGCCACGTAGTCATTGCCTGGGAACCATTCGATATGAAGGTGAGCGCCTCGGTCGGCAGACGCCGCGTCGCTCACGAACCCCTCCAGATTCTCCGCGAACAGTTCGAGCGCAGCACGATCTCCAGCGACCACAAGCTCGGTGTCTTCTACGAGCAGACAAAGCGGTCCATCGCTGCGGCTCAGGCGGATGGACGTCAGGGACACGTCGTACGGGAGGGGACCTCGGGCGCTCAACTCGCTGGTCAGCAGTCGTCCCGACGCGAGTTCGCGTGCCAGAGCCCGCAGCGACTCCGTTGGTCCGGAGAGTTCGACCCGGTATTGCTCGCGAAGACCGCGGATAGCACGGTCGTAACGTACCTGGGGACGATCTTCACGCGCAGTGGATCGACCGCGTCGCGTCCGGTCGGGATCCGTCACAGGACTGTGAACAGCGCTAGCCTCGTTGCCGTGCCGGCGAGTGTCTACGTCTCCCGTCGCCGGCTCGTTGATGCCGGGTGCGGAGCGCTGGCAGCGGCACTTGCTTTTGGAATCGCCGAGGTCGCGGAGACCCACTGGACCACGTTCATCGTGCTCCTCACGGTCGCGCCAGTGGCTGCATTCACGGTCTCGATTCTGCGCGGAGGTTGGTTCATGATCGGCGCACTGATCATGGGCTGGCTGCTCCTCTTCGCGTTCACCGGTGACTCCCCCGGCGACACCGTCTGGAGCGGCATCCTCTACTGGATGGTGCTGATGGCCGCAGCCGGAGCGGCGGCGATCGTCGTCATCGTCCGGTGGGCGTCCGCGTGGCTACGGAGAGCCCGCGCCGCGCCTCTCGGACAGCATCGTCCGTAGCCAAACGTCGCCGCGGGGGGCAGCTGCTCACGCACTCGCGACCCTGCGACGGTCCTCCCGGCGATCCTGGCGTCGAGCATCGCACGGCAACATCACGCTTCGAACGTCTCGGGCTACGCTCCTGGGGTGCGCCTGCGGATGGTCATCGGCGGCTTAGCGGTGGCGGCCTTGGTCGCCGCGCTGATCTCCGTGATGGGGCTGACCGCGTCTGCGGACGAAGGCGGTCCGCGTCTGATTTCGCCGCGCGGTTCGGTGTGCCCCATCGCACGCCACCCGCCGCAGTACTACGAGAGCGAGTTCCTCCCTCCGGGTTGCCCACGTGTTCGCCCGCCAGCCACGGGCGTACGGTGAGGGCTCGACAACGGCAACCGCAGAGTGCACGACCCGTTGCCCTCGTTAGTGTTTCCTCCACCGTGAAACGCGCCTTCATCCTGTTGATAGCTGCCGCGCTTTCGATCGCCGCCTGCGGCCGAGACGGTGACACCACCACCGAGACCGTCACGGCTACCGCCGCCGCGTCGGCACCTGACCCCCAGACCCCGAAGTCCATCGACGCAGATGCCAAGTCCAACGCTCGGAACATGGTCACGCGAGTCGAGGTCTGTTACGTCGACACAACTGACTATGACGAATGCCTGAGCGGTTCTTCGCAGCTCGACGACCCAGAGAACACAGACACCCTGGTCGAAGAGAGTCCAAACGGCTACAGGGTCGTAAGCAAGTCCATGACGGGCAACACCTTCACGATCACGAAGGACGCGGACGCCGCGAACGGCTACAAGCTCACCTGCACGGATGACGGCTATCGCAACGCAGGCTGTCGCAACGGTACGTGGTAACCGCCAGCGTCTATGACCGACCGCGTGCGCCTACTGCCAGCAGCTGATTTCGCTGCCCGTCCGGCAGAAGTTCCGTTGCAAGCGGCCCCGTCCGTTTGTTGCGCGGTGCTTCAGTCGCAGGCCGCGGGAAGAGCTGCCGAGGGCCGCCATGGCGTGATCGAAAGAACTTGGATCCGGACGAGCGAGCAGGCGCGTTCGAGCTGTCAGCACGAATAGGGACTGGTGCTTTTCAGCGGCACGACCTTGGATCTCCAGGCGATGCCGTCCGCGCGGGGTCCCGCCACGAGGACGGCGCCATGTCTGGCGCGCGCGGTCGCGACGGTTCGGTTTCCGGCCTTCAGCTGAACGGTCCGCACGCCCAACGGCACGACGCCCGAAACGATGACACGGCCCGGGGCCCGGGACGCGCAGGGCTCAACGGAGAAGAGCCCGTCGCGTGCGACCCGGCTTGAGTCCTTGCATGTCTCGTTAATCAAGCCGTAGACGTGGTCGCGCGCCTGCAGACACGAGCTCACCGTCCCAGGTGTAAACCAGATCCGAGGATGGCGCAGCCCGCGACGAAGGTCCGGGCGCATCAGCGGCGGTAGACCGCCGTAGTCGCGCGTCAGCAACCTGGGCGGCAGACCGCCTTGGGCCCGGGCCACCCCGCCGTCCGCGGCCGATTTCGGCCGGCGAAGAATGTCGAGGCTCAGGACCCCCGGCTGCAGCGGCACCAAGCACAGCTTCAGCTCCCGCTTGACCCATCGCGTGTCTAGCGCCGCCGCCGCAGGCGGCAGCTCCCGCAGATCGTCGCAGCGCCTGTCCCTCAGGAGAACGTTGTACTCCCGCAGCTCGCGTCCAGTGCCCTGGCTGGCTTGCGCGGACCCCGTTAGGCGCCGGCCTCCCAGCGGATCCGGCAAACGCACGGTGGTCTGGTCAGCCAGACGGTAGTCCAGCGTGGTGCTGCAGACTGCCTTGAAGGGCCCGGCTCGGAGCGAGACGCGGACTGTCGATGGCGTGCTGCGCACCGAGGACGTGGTCGGCGCGCAGCGGATATCAGGACGCGCCAACGTCAACACGCGTCCGTCTGGAGACACGCCAACAAGCACCCACGGCAACGACGAACGGCCCGGGAGAGGACGCGTCCCGAGACCGAAGGCGGCGCCGCAGGAGACCGCTAGCGAGGCCGCGAGATATGCACCGCGCCGTCCTTGGCCCCTCACACCGCGATCCTAACGGCGCTGGCAGTCCGTATCCGGACGACAACCAAGTCAGCGTGCAGCGACCGGTGGGATGCGGTGCGATCGCTGCCGCTCAGTGGAGGCACGCCAAGCGGAAGCGCCTCGGCCTAGGTGTCGTGATCAGGGCCATCCGGCTCACAAGCGGTCTAGCTCCGGCGGTCAGCGGGTGCCCGGTAGGGGTTCCCCAGCGGACGTGAGTCCGTGGTTCGACGTAGCCAGCAGTCTGCGGATACCGTCGCGAGATGCTCCGGCCCGCGCGCCTGACCTTGCTCATGCTGGTCGTAGTCGGCCTCGTTGTCGTCGGCGTGGGCGGGCTTCACGACTACAACCGTAGGCACGGAACGTACGGGTGCTACGGACCGTCGCCTTCAGATTGCCCGGGGCTGCCGTCCTCGCCCGGCAGGTTCTACCTCGTCGGCACAGGCCTGCTCATCATCGGAGCTGCCGCAACCGTGATCGGTCGCCGACATGAACATCGCGGCCGAGCTGAACCGCCCGTCGATACGCCGGGCGTCGGGTGACCCCACTCATCTCGGGGCCGCGGAGCTAGCCCGTCCGGTGAGGGTTCCCTTCCAAACTAATGGGCGCCCCGTGTACGGTCGGGCAGTGCGCGTCCTCGGTGTGCCCATCGCCGTTGCGCTCGTCCTGGTTACCGGGTGCGGCGGCGGCTCACAGTCGCCTGATGACCCGCCTCAGACCGACGCGCCAGCGGGCCGCGTCGAGCGTCGACCCGGCGAGCGCCTCATCGTCCGCGTCACTTCACGGGATGAGGCCGCGTCGACCTGCGCGCGTCTGCAGGCCTCTCCGCCGCCCGAAAGCGCCGGCGGGCTCGTCGAAATCTTGGTGGGCGATCGCGTCGTCGAGCGCTGTCCAACCGAGCTCATCAGCGAGAGCAGTATCTCCTCGCCGCCGATCGGGGAGCCTTAGCGCCGCGGCGTCCGCTTGAGGTCCCGTTGCCGGCGCCGATCAGTCGACGAGGGCGCGCTGCAAGAAGTGTCCGAACGTCGCGTATGCCGTCGTCTTCGGCCAAGGCGGAGTCCCGTGTCCGCTCCACGTCAGATGCACGACGAACACCTCAGGGCTCGCGGGGTCCGCAAACAACACGTCATCATTGGCGTCACGCTTGGCGATGGCGAGCAAGTCCCGATCGAACAGCTCGTGTCCCCGCTTGAGCTCCCGCCGCAGTTCGTCGTCGAGCGCCGACGCCAGCTTCTCAGCGTCCCCCGGAGCTACCCAGTCGCTTTCAAATCCTGCCCAGTCCGCGGGCCATGCCTCCGGCGCTTGCAACACCGCCGCGCGCGACTGCCGCGGAATGGTCGCCGCCTTATCACGTGGTCTGAAGGCGCGCCATAGGCTCACACGTCTCATGCTGCCAGGTCAGTACCGCCGCGTCCGGTCGAGGTTCGTTCGCGCGGACGAGTCGTCGCTGCTGGATGATCGTTCCAATGCTCGGGACCCGACTCTCATTCGAGTGCAGCGACGCTCCCAGCTGCACAGTGATCTTCGAGCCCGACGGTTTCGAAGCGAAGCTAACGAACGGCGACGCGTTGAGGGCCGAGTTTCGCGGCGGCGAGGAGTTGGGCGTTATCGAGGTCACGCACCGTCCCAACAGCATCTCCGTCTGGGCTCGGTCCGGAGCAGAGACGTCGGTGTGGAGAAAATCGGGCGAGCAGATCTACTAAACGACGCGGAACCGACAGGCGTCCCAGTAGAGGTTCCGAGAAGAGGACGCAGGCTCCGTAGGCTCACCGCTGCTCCGTCGCTGCTGAGGCGAACGTGAGCAAGCGGCCCTCGTCGCCTGCCCCGAGCCCTCGGTCCCCAGGGATCGGCAGCAGCAGCGTCGGCTGCGGCCGATGCTCTGCCCACACCGCCGCGACATCGCCGATGTCGTCGTCGACATACGCAAACGGGCGATCGACGACGAACCGACGGATCGCCGGCAGCTTCCACGAGTCACCCAAGCTGGCTTCGTTACCGAACATGATCACCGGGAGCGGCGGGAGGCCGAACAGCGGCGCCAGTACCTCGTTCGCCTCTTCCTCCCAGGTCGTGGCCCACACGAGTCGGAAGACCTCGGACAGGCGACGAAGCCGCGCGGGCGTCTCCGCACGGTAACGCAGGTGCTCATGGCCCGGAACGCGGACCAGCGGAACGTCCCCTCGGTCACCCAAAGGAAGCAGAACTCCGTCAACGTCGAGGAGCAGGTCGGGACGACGCAACCTCACCGCGCCTCCGCTTCCGTCGTCATCACTGCGTGTCTTGACTCGACGCCCAGCCGGCCCGGCCGAGCGCCTGCCAGCACGCACAAGTCAGCGGCTCCCACGCTCACGACCATACCCGGGCATATCGCCGCGGCCCGTGTCCGTTCGGGGTTCCCTCTCAGCCGTCGGGACGCTTGCCTCGTGCGGCTCGACGCGAGTCGTAAGCAACGAACGCCCAGAGCACAACCCCAACGACGAACAGCGAGGAAGCGAGCGCCACATAGCTCAGCAGCGGGCCGTCCTCGACGGTGCCCTGCAGACCCTTGATGTAGATGGCGACCGCTGCACCGACCGCGCCGATGGCGAGAACCACGAGCACCAAATGCGCGGGCCGCAACTTCATCAGTCCACCCTCCGCCCGTGACTCCTGACGTCGCCGACGTCCGCCGGTCTTGGCAGCCCCAGCGGCTGTCGCTGAACGAGCGAACCGTGGGTTGCCCGGTAGCGGTTCCGCTTCTCGCGCAGAGCGGAACATGGCTGCCGAGGCGCGGTCGGCGAGATCAGCGGGTGGCGGGATGCTGCCTGACGTGCCAGGGGCCGCTGCCGATGGCGGGGTGGCTTAGGCTGACGCCATGAAAGGACGCAACGTGGCGGCGGCCATCCAGGTTGTTCTGCTGGCAGCGATCGCCATGCCATTGGCGGGATGTGGGGGCGCAGCCGGTGCCGCTGCTCCCGCCGCGGTACTTCGGGATTACCTCGATGCCCTCGCTGACGGCGACGCAGAAGGTGCGTGCGATGCGCTGGTGGATGAGCTGAAGCAGCGGATGTCGAAGTTGACGAAAGCCAACGACACGCCCGCAGCGGTCTGCGAGTCGGCTCTCAAGGCCGCGAAAACGGGATTGACCGACGAGCTAATGCAGGAAGCGCGCGAGACCAAGTTTGCGACGACAGTTCAGGGCGACAGAGCGTTCGTGAAAGCCATCGGCGGCGGCGACGACGCTGTGGGCCTGAAGAGGCTGAACGGGCGCTGGTACATCGCGAGGGGCATCTTGGGACCTTTGGAGGGTCCTTTGACCCGCCGCAGCGATATGGCGGCACAGAAGGCCGTACGCAACACAGTGACCCTCGTCGAAGCTTGCGGGGCCAGAACGGGGATCTACCGGAAGTGCAAGCCGCTCAGGCGGGAATACATAGGCCCGACGGGCGACGCGACCGCGGAAACCCACTTCGACGGCTTTAAGGCGACCGCTACATCTGACACCGGCACGCGCTTCAATATCACGCGCTCCGACCTGAACTACGTGCAATCGTGCTCGCCTGCCGGTGCCGGCCTGTGTCAGGCGAATGGCTCGTGGTAATTACCGCACCCTGACTGCTGCTTCCGCGATAAAGCGGACAACACCGTGACCGCATCCCCTGGGGTTCCCCGACTGCAGCGAGTGCAGAGGTCGCGCGCGAACTGGAGACCTGACTACCCCGAGTTCGCCGTTCCCGCCAGTCGACCGGCTGTGAGCCGGTGTCCCGCTCGACCTCCGGTCCAGCGTAGAGCGGAATCCCACAGCTGCGGCCGTCCCGCAAATCCATTGCCCGAACACCGGTGCCCCCTAGCTTTCGCGGGGTCGGTCAAGGGCGGCGGTGGCCGTAGGTCATCGCCGCGACTGGCAATCGCGGTATTTGCGTGGATCGGGCTGCGGGCCCCGGCAGGTCGCTCTGGGTGCGGCAGGCTGATGAGGCGCCGTCGTGCGGCAGGCTTTCGTGTGCGCCGTCAGAGAGCGGCTGCGCGGGCGGGCGGCAAGCTAGTGTGCGCCGTCGAGCGGCATAGCCGGAACGCCGTCACCGCCCGCGCGCCGAGCGCGAGCGTAGC
Source organism: Paraconexibacter sp. AEG42_29 (assembly GCF_040581415.1). Lineage (NCBI taxonomy): Bacteria > Bacillati > Actinomycetota > Thermoleophilia > Solirubrobacterales > Paraconexibacteraceae > Paraconexibacter > Paraconexibacter sp. AEG42_29. Next base: position 2,929,585 of record NZ_CP114014.1, read on the forward strand.
GCCGATCGTCGTAGGGCTGTTGGGTTTGAAGAAGGCGCCAGCAGAGCCGGCAGGCGTGCCGGGCAAGCGCAACGCGCGCTTGCATCGGGCGCATCCCGCGCGCGGTCAGCTGCGTGTTGCGGGCGGCGAACGCTGGGGCGTAGAGCGAGAGGCCCCAGGCGATGCCCATCAGCGCGTCGCGGTGCTCGGCCAGTCCGGTCCTGGCGATCTTGCCGCGCCGGGTGATTGTCGAGGACTGATAGCTCGCCGGCGCCAGACCCGTCGCCGAGTACAGATGCTCGGGGGTGGGCCAGCGCTCGATCGGCAGCGTGAACGCGCTGAACGCTGCAGCGCGAACGACCGCGACCCCGGGCAGGCTGGTCAGGACCTGACCCGGCGTCTGCGCAAGGAGCGCCTCAAGCTGGGTCTCGCAGACCGCGATGTCGGCTTGGAGGTCCTGCCAGCGACGCAGGTCGCGACCGAGCCGCTGCGCGCGCAGCTCGGCATCGACCGGCGGCGCCAGGAGCCGCTTCCAGCGCTGTGCCCAGAACGCGGCGGTCGCCTCGGTCATCCGGCCCGGTGCGCGAGCCAAGAGCGACCGCGCGGACGGTGCTCGACCGGTGAACGCGACCGCGCAGGCAAGCGCGGCCTGTCCGGTCGGCGAGTCGATGAGCAACGCCCGACCCTGACAGGCCGGCGAGGACAAGCCCGGGCAGAGCGCATTGAGCTGATCGTGCAGCCGCTGCTGCAGCTTCTTGCGCGCGTCGACGAGCTGGCGGCGATGACGAACCGTCCCCAACAACGCCTCGACCGCATCCGGCTCAGCGGCCCGGCCGGCACCCTGCCTCAGCAGCCAGACCATCGCAGCGCAATCGCGGTCATCAGTCTTAAACCGCCGCGATCCAAGCTGCGCCCTGGCCGCGGTCGTCTCCGATGGCGCGAACAACCGAAGCGACCCCGGCCAGCGTCGCTGGATCTCCGTCGCCCACGCCCGATGCAACGCCCCGGTCTCTTCCATCCCGATCACCGGCGGCCCGCCGACCCGGCTCTCCGCGATCAACCGCTCGAGCTCCTCGATCCCGTCACGAAGCACCGGCAACGACACCGGCTCCCCGATCAACCCACGCTCCCCGGTGGTCAACCACACACGATTCACCGCCTTGCCCGGATCGATCGCGATCACCAACGTCGACGCCGGCACCTCCGTCCGCAGCAGTCCGTCCATCTCTCTCCCTCTCAGGACAAAGAAGAAGACCCTCCCCGACACCGCCGAGAAGGACCTCTCAACAACCGGACTGCTGATCTATCAGCCGGTCCTGACGAGAGGAACGGCGCGTCCGGTCGCGGTTCGATAGCGGGCATCTTCGTGATCGCGGATGATCCACCGGTGTGGGTGTCGAAGCGACGAAAGCCTCAACGGGTCCGCGCCGCCGGTCGGTATGACCCGCGGATCCCGCGGGCTACGTATGACGCGGCCGTCAGCTACGGGCAACGGATGGGCGTCCTGCTCGATGCGATCTACGATGCGTGCCCGGACGGGGAGGCCTCACCGGAGCATCTCGGGCGGCTTTCGCCCGCGCACCGAGCGGTGTTCGTCGTCGAGTGGGCGATGAGCGAGATCTACAACGGCACGCTGGATCAGTACTTCTTCAACTCAGCCGGCGACATGGCCGCTGACCTGCCCGCCGCGGCCAGGTTCCTCGGCGCCGATGACTACGCGGCGATCTTCGATGACGCGGTCGCGTTCTTCGATCCGTCGCGCATCACCGACCGCAGTTACCGCCAGGCAACACTCCGGCAACTCGAGGAGGCACACCGACTCGACGAACTCGGTCAGGTCAACGACCGGATCTACGAGCTCGAGGATGCCGGGCGGATCATCTACCGGCAGATCTGCGATACATCGACGACCACAGCGGCGTGTTCTTCCGCGACTCGCCGCCCGATTGAAGCTCGAGGGCGCAGCTTCCCCGAAAGATCGATGTACCGCGGTCCCGACCAGACACAACAGGTGTTCGTTGCGCGGTGGTAGGTCCTGGCCTGCCGCCGAGCATGGTAGTGGTCGGAAGGCGGGCGGGACCGGCCCGTCGGTCGGTCTTACTGCGCTCGGGCGAGCCGGTCAAGCTCCCCCAACATGCTTTCCACCGTGGTGACCGTGGGCACGCGCGCCTCGTATGCATCGATCGCAGTCTCGTACTCCTGGGCGAGCTGCGCGAGTTGCTCGGTGATGTCGTCGCGCGAGTAGATGATCAAGGAGTCGTAGTTGCCAATGTCTACGCCGATCGTGAGATCAGCGAAGAGGTCGCCTTCTGAGAGCAGATCCTCAAGATCTGGAGCGCGCGGTGCGCGGAGAGCGTCGACCAGATCGTCGCGCAGGCCGCCTGCGGTCGCGAACACGGATATCTCAGCCGACGCGTCGCCGAGCGTAGCTCGCGTCACGCCCACGAGATCGTCATAGGTGTCGACGCGGAACAGCCCGGCTTGCGCGCGATGCTCCCACTCAAAGGCAGTAGGTTCGGGACGGATCGGCACTGCCGAGCGAGCAGGAATGAACCCCCGGTCGCGGCTGTTGCTGTCGACATCTTCCGCGTCTACTTCGTACTCCCACGCGACGAAGAGGCACCCTTCGCCGAGGATGCGCGTGGCGTCGTCGCGGTAGTAACACGGGATGGCGTGGCGTGCGCGTCCCTGCGTCAGCCGCCATATGAGGCCGAGGTATACGGCGACCTCTTCCGTGTTGTTGTTGTTGACCGCGTGCCGCATGTACGGCGTGCGATCGTCATCGGGCCAGTCACCGCACAGCACCGCCCAGTTCGACTCCTCGACAACGACGTCGCTGCCAGGAACATGCGCGTACCGGTGGAGGGCACCGCGAGTCGTGTGGTGGAACACGAGCGGCCGCATCCCAGCAGCCTAGACCTCCCACGCGCGAGCTCCCATAACCGCCGGGCTGCCTGCTCCTCAGACGCCCGGACGGTGTGCCCAACACGCGCCTGCGATGCTCCGCGCGTGCCGCCCGAACACCACGCACTTGAGCGACTGCAAGCCTGGTACGTCGAACAATGCGACGGCGAATGGGAGCACGAGTTCGGGATCGAAATCGACACGCTCGACAATCCCGGGTGGCGGGTCGAGGTCCAGGTCAAGGGGACCGCACTCGAGAACGAGCCGTTCAGCCGAACTGAAGTCCACCGCAGCGAGCATGACTGGGTCGTTTGCTGGACCGACACCGAGCGCGGCGTATTCCACGCCGCCTGCGGCCCGAGGAACCTGAACGAGGCGTTGCCGAGCTTCCTCCACTGGGCGGAGGACGCACACGCACCGGAGCCGTAGGGACGCCCGGTAGAGGTTCCGAAGCGGACGGCCTCGTGACAATCCGGCATCGCGTACCAGTCTCTAGCCCAAGACCGCCCGGCGCGGGATACTCAGCGCGTGCTGGACGACGACGTGGTTCTTGCCGACCTTGCTGCCGTTCTGCCACAAGCGGTCCCTCCAGCCGACATGAGCTGGTATTTGGATACCGACGGACGGCCGTTGCTGTACGTCGCGTTTGGGGACGCGCGCGAGTGGATCGAAAAGAACGTCCTGGTTCACGCGTACGTGAGTGAGCCGCGCACGAGCGTTCGGCCCGCGCATCGCGCAACGTTCGTCGAGTTCTGGGAGCTCGTCGAACGTGCGGCCGAAGACGCTGATCGAGACCGTCGTCTGCTCCTGATGATCGAGCTGTACGAGCATGTCGGCTGGACCGACGACGTCCTGGCGTATCTCGGCCCGAACGCGCTCGAACTCCTTGACGCCGCGCGCACCGAGTTGGCTCATAGCGCTCGTCAGATCGGCCGTTGGGCAGCACCGTGAACCGCCTACCAGACACGTCGAGGCCGAGCGGCGTGGGGCGTCCGCTGAGGGTTCGTCAGCGATACGAGCGCTGGTGACAATCGCCTGGGCCCTCGTAGACGTCGACCACGCCCAGCTTGTCGAGAACCCGCAGCGCAAAATCGCCGGCGATCGCCGTTGAGTCCGGCCGGTCGGCATCGTCGATGGCCATTCGGCGCTCGGCGTCCGCCACCTTCTCGGCGGTCCAGTAGCCCCTATCGAGATCAAGGTCCCGATACACCTCTGCGATCGCTTTATAGGCCAGTTCCCTTCTCATGCCCGGATTCTCGCGCTCGCGTCAAGCACCACGGCCACTGACAGCGAAGCGCGTCCGCTGAGGGTTCGTTGTCGGCCGGGCCGGTCTCTAGCCGGATTCGGCGAGCAGGAGAGCCGAACCCGACTACCAACCCACCGTGTCGACCTGCGTGAGCACTCCCGGCAGCTGTTCCAGGAAGTCGATCACGACGTTCGTCGCTGCGACCGACTCGTCGTAGCACGACATCAGGATCTGGAAGCCGACCACAGCGGTTGGTTGGCCCAGGTGCTCGCGCACCTGCTGGCGAGCGTCGTCCGTCCCGTCCAGGCCATCGAGCTCGTCCGCGAGTTCCCTCAACTTCCTCCGCGGTCTCATCGCGTCCAAGCGTCAGATCGCCGGCGACCACCGTGCGACCTTTCCCGTCGGCCAGCTTAAACTCGCTCCAGCCCGCACTCCCCGCGGTCACGACGAACGTCCCCTCGGCTGCGACCCAGTTCCGCAGCGCATCGAAGTCTCTGTCGGCCCACTCGCTCGCGACCGCTCGCATGTACACGCTCACGCGAGAATCCTCGCACCGCCGCAACGCCTCCGGTCAAGGTTCCGGCAGTGGGGAAATCGGGTCATGTTTCGGAGCGGGTGTGACATTGACCGGGTTCCCGGACACTTAGGAGCTGTGGCCGGAGATCGCGAGGAACTCGAGCGCATGGTCCGCGCGCATCACGATGCCGTACGCGCATACCTCGTGCGGCGAGCTTCGGCCGAGGACGCCGCCGACGCACTGTCCGAGACCTTCCTCGTTGCGTGGCGCCGCATCGATGAGCGACCCGACGAGACCATGTGGTTGCCCTGGCTCTACGGCATTGCACGACGCACCCTCGCCAATCAACGCCGCGCGCAACAACGACAAGGCGCCCTCATCGAACGCCTACACGGGCTAGGGGCCATAGCCGGCGACCAATCACCGGACACCGGACTCATGACGGCTCTGGCCGCGCTCGGACCGGCGGATCGAGAGGCGCTGATGCTGGTCGCCTGGGAGGGCCTCTCCACCGAGGACGCCGCGCACGTCCTCGGCTGCCGGGCCTCGACGTTCCGGATGCGTTTGGTACGCGCCCGCCGGCGGCTTGCTGTCCTCCTTGACGATCCGCCTGAGACTCCCCGCACTCAATCTCCTGTGGAGCACCGCTCATGACCACACCTTCCGAACGCCTCGCGCGCGCGAATCCCGCGCCGAGGATCACCACGCCCGAGGCGGAGATCGAAGCCTTGATCCAAACGGTGCTCCACGCGGCAGAGCCCGAAGCCCGACAGCCGCGCCGGCGCCAGGTCAGCCCCGTCGCGGCTCTCGCGGCACTCATCCTGCTCACCGGCGCCGGTGTCGGCGTCGCAGCCGTCGGCGGCTCGCTCCTGGGATACGGCCCAAACTCACCAGACGACCCGCCACTGCAGGCCCACCGCTCAACCGGCAAAGCTCGACCCTCCACTCCCGCAGACCGCGCTGCTCGAAAGCGGCAACGCGAGCGCGAGCCGCAACTCGACGCAGCCCGCTACTTCTCAGCACTACGCAACCTCCGCGACGACCGCTACGCCACGATCTACACCGCGGCGTCCGGATACACCGTGCAGGCAAAGGCCAGCGACCGCGAGACCTGCATCCAAGTCCTCCCCTCGCCCCGGTCCAAGAACAGCACGCGAAGCTGCGTGCCTACCTCCTACGCGAGAACCCACGGAGTGATGACGTGGAGGCAGTGCTTCGATCCGCCGTACCGTCCCCAGCGCCGCCTCGTCGCCGGCCTCGTCCCCGACGGCGTCGCACGAGTGACAGCCACACGCAACGGAAGCATCCAAGCCACGGCCACAGTCACTCGCAACGCCTTCGTCCTGGTCACCGACAACCCGTTCGACACGATCAACCTTGGCCGCGCCACGCAACGCCTTGGCCCGATCATCTGCTGAGCCAGTAACGGGCAACCGGCTACCGGGTCGACCACTCCGCATGACGGGCCCGCTCGTCAGCAGCTGGCGAGAACCGGCAGCCCCTGGCCGCATCCGGATCCGCGCTCGTCTGGGACCTAGAGCGTCCGGTGAAGGTTCCTCGCGAACTACGCTTGGTGGCTGATGGCAAGGATGACCCACATCACGCGCGACAGCAACGCCAAGGCCATCCTCGGCGCCGGCATCAGGACGTCGGCTCGCGGCGACGGTCTGGCTGGAGTCTTCGCCATGCCAATCCTCCCGAACTACTTTGTCTCCCATCAGTGGCTACGGGAACTCAAGCGACATCAACCGGTCCCCCTCGTCGCCATCGACTTCGTCGTGCCAGACGACGAACCCGTCATGGCTGGCCACTACTCCGCCACACTCACCGCCACGACTGCGGCGCAAGCAGCAGGCGTCATCTTGGCCGCCGAGGATCCCCGCGGTTTCGAGATCGTCATCCCCCGCAAGATCGCCGCCAACGAGATCAAGCGCACCCGGCCGGTGAACAACGTCGTCGGCTGGCGCTACTGGCCCCAAGCTCACGGTCGACCACCTTGCACCCGTCCGTACTGCCAGGCCGGCACCTACGGAGCCGCGCAGCTGCGCAGCCGCGACTGACGCCGCGTCCGGAGACGGATCCTTTCGCGCATGACCTATCCGCTCACAAGTGGGAGGCTGCGAGGTCGGGCGGGCTGTGGGCTTCGAGGCGGTCACCGCGCGCTTGGCCGGCGGTACCCTCATTCCGTGCCCGCTCGGAATGCATCCGCTCGGCCGACGACTCTCGTCGCTGCGTTCGTGGTGTGCGGGGCGCTGACGCTCGCATCGTTCGTGTACTTCAACAGCGGTTCTCGAGGCATCGACGTCTGTCTGGAGAACGGCTACGCGGGCCCTGGGCACCTGTCGTGGTGGCAGCCAGGGACAGAGTGCACCGGCGGCGAGCCGCAGATCACCGAGGTGCACTCAGGTCGGCTGCGACCTTCGCCGTGAAAGCGCGGATGCTGCGCTCAACGTCGGGCCAATCGGCAGGCGTACATGCGTCGGCTGCCTCGAACACAGTGCCAAGGATCCATCCGCGCGCCGAGCTGCGGACCCTCACAGCGCCGCGTTCCTCGAAGGACATCGAGTCGAACTCGAAGTCGACTCGCTGTGGGTCGTTCACCCACTGGAGGAGCGCTCGTGCCAACTCCACAACAGGGAAAGCCAGCTCCTCGAACACGCACCGGTCGTTGTCCACTACGCGAAAGTCAGCCTGGACCGACACCAGGTAGTCGGCCACGGACGTGCCCCGTAGCTCGGAAACGTCGAGACGGTCGTAGGTCAGGAGCATCGGCAGCGCTGATAGTGACGGGTAACGCGCCCGGAGAGGGTTCCCGCGCGGAGGCGCCAGCTTCTGTCGTCACAAGATCTGGTGAAGTCCGCACTTCGGTGTAGTGACGACGTATGACCCCGACACCCAGCGGCAGCTCGCCGTGCCTGTGCGCGAGCCGGCGGGGTTCGTGGCGTTGTACCGGCGCGAGTCCGAGGCGGTGCTGGCGTTCTGCGCCCGTCGGGTGCTTGACCCGGAGACGGCGATGGATCTGACCGCTGAGACGTTCGCTCAGGCTTACCGAGGCCGTCGTGGGTTTCGCGGGACGACCGAGCCGGAGGCCAAGGCGTGGCTGCTCACGATCGCGCGCCGGCAGATCGCGTCGTTCCTCAAGCGCGGGTCGATGGACCGGCGAGCGACGCAGCGGCTGGGGATTCAGACACCGACGCTGACCCCAGACCAGGCCGAGGAGATCGAGCGCCGTGTCGGGCTGCCGCAGCTACGTGTGGTGCTCGGCGAGGAGCTCGCGCGCCTTTCGGTCGATCAGCGCGACGCGCTTCGCCTGCGCGTGGTCGAAGAACGCTCCTATGAGGAGGTCGCTCGGTCCCTCGGCATCTCCGAAGCGACCGCGCGCGCCCGCGTCTCGCGCGGGCTGCGCGCGCTTGGCGTCGCACTCGGGCACACGACGATCGAAGAGGCAGGGCTGTGATGAGCGACGAACGACGCATGCCGGCACTCGATGAGCTGGGCGCGGAGATCGAACGCGTCGCCTACGCCGACGCCGAGCGCCCTCGTGGCCGACGCAGGCGCTGGGCCCTGTTCGCGGTGCCCGCGGCCCTGACCCTCGCCGGCGCGGCCTACGCTGCCACTGAGCTGCTTCGCGGCGAACCGCTGCGCAACCCTCCCGGCGTGGTCTTCCGCGCCGACGAAGGAGTGGGTGTCCCGAAGAAGGTCGCCGGGGCGGTGGTGGCGCCGTTGCGGTTTGCCGACCCCGACGGCGGCCCGCCGTGGGGTGTTCGCGTGCTGAAGACCACACGCGATCACGGCTGCATCCAGATCGGCCGGGTCGACGAAGGCGACTTCGGTGTCCTCGGCCAGGACGGCCTCTTCGGCAACGACGGCCGCTTTCACGAGTGGCCCGCCGATGTCGTCGGGGAGAGCAGCTGCGCCCCGAACGACGCCGCCGGCCACGCGTTCCTGGCGATGTCGTACTCCGGCCTGCCCGCCAGCGGCACGCCGAAAGGCTGCACCGTCCCCGCGCAGCTGCGCTCCGCCGGACGCTACCGCGACCGCATGCCCGCCGCCTGCCCGGCCCGGGACCTGCGCAACGTCTACTACGGGCTGCTCGGCCCCCTGGGCAAGAGCGTCACCTACCGAGGCGACGACGGCAAACCGCACACCGTCCCTGCCACCCCTGGTGACGGTGCCTACCTCGTCGTCGTCAGACCGACCAGACAGCGCCCAGCCCGGGGCATGTTCATCCCCAGCGAGACCCCGCTCACCGGGCTCATCAGCGTGCAGTACCGCGACGGGCGCGTCTGCCGCATCCAGTTCCAGCCCCGTTCCGGCCACGCCGTCCCGTGCCCACGCGCCGGATACGTCCCGCACCCCCCGCGCACCGTCCCCGCCGGCGCAGTCCGCTCCGCCGTCAGCCTCAGCGAAGCACCCAGACCCGTCGCCTCACGCCGCCTCCCCGACGGCAACATCAGGTCCGGCTACCGCCGGATCACCATCCGCTTCACCGCGCGCCTGGCCAGCGACAGCCACTCCACCTACCGATACGACCTGCGCCTGCGCCACCGCCCAGAAGACCGCTGCGACACCGTCAACAAACGACGCGCCCGCTGTCAGACGGGCGACACCGCAGGGACCATCCGCCGGGACATCTCCGCCGGCGAAACCGTCAACGAGACGCTCGTGGTCTCTCAGCTCCGCAGCGACCCGATCCTCGAAGTCACCGTCCGCTACTACCCAGTCGACCCCGGTCTCGGCGGCCCCGGACAGGGCTTCGTCCCCGACGGTGGAGTCCTCGTCGGACGCGCCACCCTCCCGCTTCGACGCATCCCGGCCGCCGAGAGAAACAGGCTGCTCCACCCGTGACGGCTAACCGGAGAAGGTTTCTGGTCCAGTGCATGCGGCCCGCATCGCTCAAGGGCTCTACCGCTCGGTAGCACGCAAAATCAGCGGTTGGCGTCGGGCGTCCCCTCGGGTGGCGGCCAGCGGCATCCGCCGCGAGTTCCTTCCGGCTTGCGGCTGGGCGCACATCGCCTATGGCTTCGCCGTCCGCCGCCTCATACTCGGAGCATGGCCATGAAGAGCACGCGCAGCGCGACCGACGGCCGTTCGTGGCTCCGGCTCCTAGTCGTTGCTGTGTGTTCCGTCGGTGTAGCGGCCTGCAGCGAGGAGCAGCGCACCTTCGTACCCAGCGCCGTGCAACGGACGCTGCCCGTAGGGCTTGACACAGCAAGCGCGGAGCTCTGCCCTGGTCGCCTTCCGCCCGGCGAGGGCGCCGAGATCCGACGGAGGGCGCTCGCCCGGGTCGACGCGCTCCTTCGCGCCTATGAGCGATATCCCGACCACTACGCCATCGCTGACACGAGCTCCCCGGACGACGGGCCAAGCACCACGGACGTCACGGTCCGCGTGTTTGCTAGGACTTGGGCACGCGGCGCGTACTGCGACCCCAAGACACGCGCCCGCATGCTTCGAGTTGTCGGCCACATCCAGGAACCGTAGCTCCCGCACCACCAAGGCCGGACGCGCCCGGCGCAGGCGGATCTGACCCACGGAAGGCGGGCGTCCCCAGGTTCAACGCCCCGTGCGTCGCTGTCATACGCATGAACCCGCCGAGCGTCCGGTGAGGGTTCCGAACCGTGCACGCCCCCCTCGTGCCAGCGCGCACTCGTTTCGCGGCGCGTCGAGGGAAGGCCGTTGGCATAGGCTCGCGCCTATGCGTGCCGCCATCGTGGCCACAGTCGTACCAGCCCTCATCGCCCTCACCGTTGCTGGCTGTGACAGCTACGACGACCACCTCGGTGGCGCGCCCGAGGTCCGCGGCCAGGACAACGTGCGTGCCGTTCGTGAGCTGCAGCGCGCGGGCTGGAAGGTGACCTTCTGCGGGAAGCCGTCCCTGGCCCTCTTCGGCAACTTCAGCCCCGGGGATATCCGGGTTGTGCGTGAGCGAAAGATCGCAAGCCGGCACGTCGATCTCGAGGTCGAGTTCCGCGGCAGCAACACGTGCGACGAGGAAGGCACCCGGCCGCGCTAACCGGGCCGGAGCGCACCGATGACCGCCACCGCCGAGACTGATCGTGCAACTAAGCGGCGGGACCACGTCCGGTTGGGGTTCCGAAGCGGACGGCCTCGTGACAATCCGGCATCGCGTACCAGTCTCTAGCCCAAGACCGCCCGGCGCGGGATACTCAGCGCGTGCTGGACGACGACGTGGTTCTTGCCGACCTTGCTGTCGTTCTGCCACAAGCGGTCCCTCCAGCCGACATGAGCTGGTATTTGGATACCGACGGACGGCCGTTGCTGTACGTCGCGTTTGGGGACGCGCGCGAGTGGATCGAGAAGAACGTCCTGGTTCACGCGTACGTGAGTGAGCCGCGCACGAGCGTTCGGCCCGCGCATCGCGCAACGTTCGTCGAGTTCTGGGAGCTCGTCGAACGTGCGGCCGAAGACGCTGATCGAGACCGTCGTCTGCTCCTGATGATCGAGCTGTACGAGCATGTCGGCTGGACCGACGACGTCCTGGCGTATCTCGGCCCGAACGCGCTCGAACTCCTTGACGCCGCGCGCACCGAGTTGGCTCATAGCGCTCGTCAGATCGGCCGTTGGGCAGCACCGTGAACCGCCTACAAGACACGTCGAGGCCGAGCGGCGTGGGGCGTCCGCTGAGGGTTCGCGACCGGACGCTGCGAACGGGTAGGTGCTGTTCTAACGACGAAGCGCTTGGTCAACGGCGGCTAAGCGGTACTCGCTTGACGACCGTCCGGCCGTTGCGCTGGTGCGAGGTCGCGACGATCTCGCCGCCGTAGAACGGACCGTCGTAGACCGCGAGGAACACGCCGCTGCGAGGGTCGGGGACGAGCGTGCGCACGTCGCGTGGGGTGCGGAGCGTGATGCTGGTGACGCTCTTGAGTGCGATTCCCGTGATCGTCGTGCGGCCGGGGAGCGTGCGCCGGGCGATCTGCGCCGGGGTAGTGGGACCTGTGTCGCGCTGGGTCTGGTCGGCGGCGGACCGGACCTCGACGATGACCGGGTGGCCGGGCGAGAGGAAATTCGCGCCGGTGCCGCCTACCGCTGCCGAGCCGGGGCCTGGGTATACCTGTGCACGGCCGTCCGCGACGGACGCTAGACGACCGCCGACGAGCCGGCCAACGTAGCGACAGGGTGCGGTCTTCGGTGATGGACCGCGCTGGGACGGTCGCCGTATCGACTGCACGATGGACGCGGACGTGGTGCCGATGCCGGCGATCCAGGTTGGTCCGCCGTCGGGATCGGCGACCCGGACCGGGGGTGACCCGATGCGGCATGCGGCCTCGCTGACCTCGCTGCGTGAGGTCCGGACTGCTCCCGTCGCGCGGACCTGCCGTACCCGCAGGTCCGCGCCCGCGAAGCGCGGATCGAGGACGAGCAGGAACGACCCGTGCGGCCCGAGGGCCAGCGCCCGTGGGGCGCCGGCTCCGAGGAGCTCGGCTGAGCGGACGTTGTCGCCGAGGAGGCCGGCGACGACGACGCGGACAGGCTTCGGTTCGAGAGCGCCAGGGTCGTCGACATACGTGAGCACGGCCGGTACGGCCGGGTGTGTCGCAAGCCAGTCCGGTCCGTTGCAGCGCCCGTCCGGCTGGCCGGCGCCGACGGCCCTGGTACGGCCGCCGTCGAGTGGTTCACGGAGGCTGTTTCCGGTGCCGCGTTGTCCGACAGCGAAGCACAGCAGGTCGCGGCCGTATCCGCGGGGAGCGTTGGTCCGGGCGTCGATGCGGGCTTTCCATGTGCGGATGCTCCAGGCCGGGCCGCCGGCGACGTCTTCGGCGTCCGCGCCCTCTTCGACGGTTCCGGCGATCAGGCGGAACGGGTCGGGCTGCGATTGTGCGGCCAGGACGCTGGCGACTGAGCGCCATGCCGGGACCGGCGGCGTGGCCAGGCGTTGTCCGCGGCGCCCGACGGCGGTCGTGCCGCGCAGTGTGCGGTTGCCGATCCGGACTGAGAGCCGTCGAGGATCGACCTGACCGGGGAGCACGGCCATGAACGCGCCGGTCGCGCGGTCGACGGCGACCTTTGCGCTGGCCCCGAGGACGGTGACTTTCTGTGCGCCGCCGGTGGCGCCCCAGACGATCGTCCGCGAGACATTCGGCCCCCAGAAGAACGCGTAGGGCACGCCGACGCGGGGAACGTACGGCACAAACCGCTGAGTTGCTACGAACGCGGTGCCGCGCGGGCCGCAGCGCACCGGGACCTGGGCAGTGCTGAGGCCGAGGTAGCGGCTCGGAGTAGGCGAATCCGGGCCCTTGGTCCGGTTGCCGACCACGCAGCGCAGGTCCGGTCGGCGAGCAGGCGTAGCTTCGACTGCCCACGGCGCGCCGCCTGACGGGTCGGCCGCGAGCGTCTGCCCGGTGTCGGCGAACCGCAAGGTGCGGCTGCCGCCACCGGCGAGCGTCGCCGTCACCCGCGGGCGGACCGCATCGGGCTGGCCGGTGAAGATCGCCAGGAACGCACGGCCGGGCCCGAGCTGCAGCGGGCGTGAGCTGCCCGCCGCGGCCACGCGCACCGTGCGTACACCGCGGCCCGCGACGCCGCTGACGACGGTAATCCCGGTCGTCCCGGACCGCCCCCGAAAGCCACGCGCACCGGCCAGCGTGAAGCCGTCCTGCTGCGCAACCGAGCAGGCGTCGGCGGCGCCCGCCCGGAGAGCGTGGAAGGTGCCGTCGAGCCCGACGATGCCGAGCTCACCGTCGAAGACCTGCCCGACGGTCGCGCAGACCGCACCCGTCCGGCTGCGCGAGGTGCGCACGTCCCATACCGGCCCGCCGTCGGGTGCAGTGACGTTCAGCCCGTTCAGGACGGCGGTACCGGCGCGGGGGGTGAGCTCCGGCGGTACGTCGCTCCCGCGCGGCGTCGGGAGCGGGTCGCCACGCTTGATGATCGCCGCCGCCGCGACGGCGACGCCGGTCGCGGTCAGGAGCCCGAGCAGCGCGAACAGGACGGTCCGCCGAAGCGACCGTGCTTGGCCGGCACCCCGGCGGCCCTCGGCGTCGTGAGCGGCCCGGCTCAGTTCGTCGCCGAGCTCGTCGAGGATCCTCATGCGCCGCTCCTGCTCGAGTGCTCTAGGCCCTGAGCGAGTGCTCGTAGGCCTCGCGAGACGCGCGCGCGTGCGGTCGGCTCGGATACACCAAGCGTCCGGGCGACCTCATCATATGATCGCTCCTCCACGACCCGCAGCCGCAGCGCCTCACGTTGATCGCCGCTCAAGCGGGCAAGCTCGTTCCCGATCGTCCGACGCAGCTCGGCCAAGCCAGCCCGGTCTTCGATCTCCTGCAGGTCGTCCTCGTGCATCTGCGGAACCGTCGCCCCGAGGGAGGCCAAAGCCTTGCGCTCCACCACGCCGCGACGGACGAACCCAGCGAACTGCCGCCGCGCGATCGTTAGCAGCCACGCCCGCTCCTCCGGCGCGCTTGACCCACGAAACGACCGCCGATCACGGAACGCCTGCGCGAACGTCTCGGCCGTGAGCTCCAGCGCGAGCTCCGGATCGAGGGTTCGGCGGGCAAGGAACAACAGCACCATCTCTGACTCCCGGCGGTAGACCGCGTCGAACGCGTCGGCATCCTGCATCGTCTAAGAGTGGCGCGAGCGCAAACCTTGTGACGAGCGATCGTCCCGATCCTCACGCCAGAACGTCGAATTGCCGACTTGGCCCGCCTGCCGGTCACGACCGCTCACGCCCGGCGCGCGTCGACACGCTGCGCGCGCGCTAGCGCATGGAGCAATACGTCAGCGGGTAGCGGTTCCCCGGACCGCTTAGGCGCGCCTTCTCAGGATCCGATTCGCGGGTTGTGACCGCCGCCCCGGCAGGACGATGAAGTGTCCGGTAGAGGTTAGTTCGTGAAGCGTCAACTAAGTGCGCCGGCTGCTGAGCAGGACCACGGCTCCGTAGGCGATGGTCGTAACTGCCGCGAACGCGACCGCGGCGAACCAGAGCCAGTCCAGCAGGACGCCGTCGTCGCACCGCGCGTCCTCGGTGTACTCCAAGACAGTCTTCGGGCAGCTATCCGGCAAGGCGAAGACCGAGACGCGCAGGCCGTAGTACGCCAGAAGCACTACCCAAATCACCAGCAGAACGCGCGCCACGTCGGCAGCCTAGCCGCGTCACCATGCCGATCACCGTCGTCCGAGGCCCGCTGACGGTTCCTCTCTGTGCCCAGGATGCTGGATTGCTGTCAGTCGCAAGACCGATCAAACGCCTTGACGAGCAGGCTCGCGAGCCAGCCCACCGCGCCCGAGACGACCACGCTCACGACGAAGGGCCACGGCGCCGCCCGCTCAAGCCACAAGGTCGTGTCCGAGCAGACCTCATAACACGACACCTCTCCGGCAGCAAGGACGGCTCCGATCAGGAGCACTAGCCACGTCAGTCCGGCTGCCACGAGGAAAACCACGAGCCGCAGAACGGTCCAGAACATCTGATCAGGCTACGCGCTCAGTAATGGCGCTCTGTGCGCTCCGCTACCCCACGCGGCGCGGTTCATGCTGAAGCGCTCCCCGGCCGTTCGGCAGTGGTTCCCGGTCGGACAGCCGCCCCGGATGTGGTGCGCGCGTGCGACCGGCACGCCAGCCTGTCCTTGGTCTGTGGTCGGGGTGCCGGCAGTCCGCATCGTCTGGAGTCAGTCGGACGTGAGTTCGCCTGCGGGGCCGCTCACTCGCGCGGCAGGTACTCGCCGCGCGCGATGGCAGCAAGCGACGCTTGGTCCGTAGGCCGCTCTCTCGGCGGCACGTCGATCCGAACGGCCGCGATGACCTGGTCGGCCACAGGATCGAGCAGCACCGTCCAGGAGTTACGCGCGGTATGAAAGCCGGCCAGGCGGACCGGGGCTGCGTGCCGACTCCGCAGGACGCCGATGAACGCGTCGAATCCGGCACAAGGCGGGACGCCCTCCTCGCGCCAACGAGCATGCCGCACCGAGTACGTGTGCAGGAGCTCCTTCGCGGGTACCGACCTCGGGCCCGAGACCGTGGTCGCGAGGGCGAGGTCATCACCGATACCGCGGGGCACCGTCGGGGCGACATCCGTCAATGCCCGCCGAAGCGAGTCCTCGTCCACGTGGCTCACCGCTACAGCATCGCGCACGATGACCCGGCTGCCAACGTCCGGTGGGGGTTGCGGAGCGGCCGTGGTTACCTACTACCTCGGCCATCCTCCCACGGCAACAGGGCAGGGTCGGCTTGAGCCATCGCGGGGTCCCGATCAAGGACGAACTTGGGGTGAACGGTCACGCGGACTCCCCGCGTCGTGCCTCAGCAGGAACACCATGAACTTCGGGATCGACGACGCCACGACGTAGTCGAGCTTCGACGGGTCCTCCGCGCAATCAACGAAATTGATCGGATGCTCGGTGATCCGCTCGAGCGCGCGGAGGATGTACGCGTTGCCGCATCCGTCGCCGGCTCTAGGGACCGAGCCCAACGCCCGCCAGTCGTCGACGGCTGCGTGAGCGTCGCGGAGAGCCGCGCGTCGATCCGTTCCTGATCAGAAGACGTCGTAGGTCTGGGCGCTCAACGTGAATCCGTGACCTCGTCCGTTGCGGCAGGTCACGCCGGAGGTCCTCGATGTGCAGGTGATGCCGCCGCGGGTCACGGACTGTCCGTACGCCAGTCGGCGCAGGCCCGGCGGGGGGAGCGCGGTGTCACCAGCGCAGACAACCCGACCAGCACCGGCTGAGGTCACCTCGAGGCCCTGCCCGTAGTCGTACTCGCAGCTCGCCGGCTTCGCAGGCGCCGACCACGACTTCGTCTTGATGTCGCATCTCGCGTAACTCGGTCCGACCGCGCAGCCGATGTTGCGAGAGGGCGACGCGAACGACGTCAAATCGTCCACTGGGGATGGGCGGACAGCCTCGCTCGGCTCGACGCTACCGCTGCCAGGAACCTCTACGATCTTGCCGGACTCTTGACCTGCGCCAGTAGCCTCGGTGATCGTCACGGTCGTCGGCTTGGCTGCGACGGTTACCGTCGCCGCGCCGTCACCGCCGCACCCCGACGCGACCAGCGCCAGCCCGATCGTGAGGAGCGAGGCGGTGCGAACACTGATGGTAGGAGTCACGCGCGCATCCTACGGTCGTGAGCTCGCTGCACCCGTGCACCGGGGCGCGCACACTGTGCCAGCGGTCCCCGGCCTCCTCAGGCGGACTGTCGGGAGGCGCAGTGCCGCGCGTCCCGACGGCACCCGCCCGGTGTCCCTCGGACGCCGCGGGCGCCCGCTTGTCTTCAGCACCGTCGTCAAGCCTGGCTACGCCCGATAGCCGTTCCGTTACGCGCGGGAGCCGCAGGTCGACCTGACTCGTCCGCTGCAGGCTCTGCAACGTGCGCGGATTCACCACGCCCGGGCGAACGAGCCTGTCGCGCGGTAGCGAGCGACAGCAGTCTCCCAAGACTCCCCAGACCAGACCATATGAACCGGATCTCCCGAACGGGCGACGAAAATCGGACCACCTCCCCCGAGCGCGAAATCCTCGTCTCCCTCGACGTGACGTCGGTCGTCCCAAAAGAACACCCAGCCCTCCGTGAGTTCTTCCGTCATCTCGTCCGACACGATGAGGTCAAGGTCGGGTCCGCGTACCGGCTCGAGGGCGAGTTCCGCCAGAGCACGGGCCGCTTCAAAGGTGATGGTCACAGCACCAGAATCCCACGCGCGCATCATGCCCGTGAATGTGGAGCCCGCGTCCGCCGAGGGTTCCCGACCGACCACGAAGCTAGCTTTGTCTTGTGCGGCTTCCACGCCCTCTGACCGCGGTGGAGCGAGCCGTCGCGTGGGAACTCTTGGAGAAGGCCCAAGCGCCGGAACTTCATCTGTTGGCAGCCCAACTCGACGCGGCAACGGTCGTCAACGAGTGCGAGTGCGTCTGTCCAACTGTGAGCATCGCCATCGACGCCTCGTCCGCTGAGCATGTCTCGTACTCCGCGCGCCCAGTAGCCACCGCCGACTATGACGGCGGAAGCGTCATGGTCTGGATCGAAGACGGCTGGTTGAGCCACCTCGAGATCTATTGGTGGTCAGACAGGGCGCCGACCGAGTTCCCCGAACTCGCGCAGCTGACCGCACACCGCCTCGGATGACGAGGTCATCGAAGATCACGACCTGACCGGCGTCCGCCAAGGTTCCGCACGCAGGCGAACCCCGGCCGAGCAGAAGATTCGAATCCGCTGAAGTCCTGGCGCAACCCGTTCCGGCCGTCGGCGTCGGCTCATTGGTTCTGGCCCCGGGATCGGTCAGGATCGCCCAGTGACGTTCGTAACCGTGAACAGCCGAGAGCCAGACCGCGAGCGGGCCTTGCGGGTCGCTGAGGACAACTGCGTGCTTCGGGGCCTAGTCGGATCGACCGTTCATGGTCTGTCGAACCCCGGGACCGACGACCGGGACGAGATGGGCGTGTGCATCGAGCCTGCGGAGTATCTACTCGGCCTGCGTCGCTTCGAGCATTGCGTCGCTCGCACTCAGCCCGAAGGCGCGCCCTCTGGTCCCGGCGACGTCGACCTGACGATCTACGGCCTGCAGAAGTTCTGCCGGCTAGCGTCGAAGGGCAGCCCAACGGTGTTATTGCTGTTCTACGTCCGCGGCAGCGACGTCCTGCACACCTCCCCACTCGGTGAGCAACTGCAATCCCTCGCTCCCGCCTTCCTCTCCAAACGGACTGGCAGCGCGTTCCTTGGATACCTCGACGCGCAAGCCCGCAGCCTCCGAGGTGAACGGCACGCAACCCGAACACGCGAGCTCTCCGCGACGCACGGCTACGACACGAAGTTCGCCATGCACGCGTTACGCATCGGTCACCAAGGCCTTGAGCTGCTTGAGACCGGACGCATCACTCTGCCGGTCGCCGAGCCCGCGCGAAGCCGGCTACGTGACGTCCGGGCAGGTCTACCACCGCTTGAGCAGATCCTTCACGAGATCGACGACGTCAGCAGTCGGCTACGCAACGCGACCGACGCCGCCGATCTACCCGCCTCGGCCGACGAGGACCGGATCAACTCGTTCCTCGAACACGCCTACACGAGCCACTGGGGATAGCCAACGCTCGCAAAGGCGGCAACGTCCGTGTCCGGTCAGGGTTCCTCGGCGAACGCAGCGACCGCTTGGCGCAACTGACTGGCGTTCTACTCCTGAAAGAGACCCCCGGAGACGTACCAGCGTCCGTCGCGCTTCAGGAGCTGTGCGGGCTTCGCCCCTTCCCGCAACTCAACGGTCGCGCGAGCGTCGGAAGCAGCTATCAGCCGAACCTTCGTTTCTCGAACCTGCGTCCGCTCGGCTTCGCTAAGGCGCGTCAACAACCGCGTGAGCGCCTGACCGCACGTCTTCGCGTCGAGATCGGGGAAGTTCCGTGCCGCCGCTCGGAGGGTCGCTTGTCGCGTCGCTTCCGTGAGCTGGGCGCACGCTCGCTCGCCGTCGCCGTCCGCGACCGCGCTGAGATAAGTCGACATGACCGCAGCGGGGCCGGCGGGCTCGTCACCGCCGCAGCCGGACAACACACCGACGATCAGAACCGATGCAATCGTCGCCGCGCGCACTCGTCGGATCTTAGGCTTCCACCACGGTCCTCAGGATCGCCATTCACAGCCACTCTCCCGCGGCACGGTGCCCAGCCGAAGACCAGACGACTCGTCGCGTGCAGGCACGACCGGGGAGAGTTCCTGAGCGCGCGCCGGTCTGGCGTAGCGGCTTGGCCCCGCGGGTATCGCTGCCTCATGAGCGTTGTGGTCGCCCTTCTCGCCCTTGTCGTGATCGGTGTGGTCTTGGGACTGTGGATCAGGGCTTTGCTTGAGCTGCGTCGCAGCACACTTCCCCAGACCGAGAAGCTCGTGTGGCTGATCGTGCTTGTCGCCGTCCCTGGGCTCGGGTTGATCGCGTGGCTCGTCATGCGCCCTGCCGGACGCAGCGTCGTCGGTCCGAACCATGCCTCGTAGATCGACGACGACCGAGTAGGCGGACGGAGGCTAACCCGGTCGAGGTTCCTAGCTGTAGTTCCTAGGAAGGTTGTTCATCCGGTCCTCCCTGGAGGCTGGGCGTTGCGAGACGTTCAGCACCAAGGAGAACCGGATGAGGATGCACGCTAACGCGCGGCTCAGTCCGATCGGTCGGCAGTTGCTGGTCGACAGGATCGAGAGGGAGAGATGGTCGGTCCGCGACGCGGCCGAGAGCGCAGGGATAAGCGAGCGGACTGCGTGGAAGTGGCTGGCGCGGTGGCGGAGCCATGGCGTAGAAGGTCTGCAGGATCGGTCGTCGGCGCCGAGGGTCGTGGCAGGCAAGACAAGCCCGGAGACGGTCGCGGCGATCGTCGCTTTGCGGCGGGTCAGGTTCACCGGCGCGGAGATCGCTGAGCTCTTGGAGAAGCCGCTGTCGACCGTCAGCGCGGTCCTCAAGCGCGAGGGGCTCGGGAAGCTCTCGCGCCTGGACGCGGAGCTCGTCCAGCGGTACGAGCGCGCCCGGCCCGGGGAGCTGATTCACATCGACGTCAAGAAGCTCGGCCGCATCAAAGGCGGCGCCGGTAAACGCGTCCGCGGCGGCAAGAAGGCGCACTACAACCCGCGCCCGGCTGACGCCGCCGGCGTACCCCGAAAGCAGGTCGGCTGGGACGCCGTCCACATCGCGATCGACGACGCCACCCGCCTGGCCTACGCCGAGGTCCTCCCGAACGAGACCGGACACACCGCCGCCGGGTTCCTGCGCCGCGCCGTGGCGTACTTCGCCTCATACGGCATCACCGTGGAACGACTGCTGACCGACAACGGCGCCCCGTACATCTCTGCGATCCACGCAGTGACGTGCAGCCAACTCAGGATCCGGCACCTGCGCACCAGGCCCTACCGGCCGCAGACCAACGGCAAGGCCGAGCGCTTCATCCGCACCATGCTCGAGGGCTGGGCCTACGGGGCGATCTACGGCTCAACCGAAGAACGCACCCGCGCACTTGACGGATGGCTCTGGCACTACAACCATCGCCGACGACACCAAGCCATCGGACGACTCACACCGGCCACCCGCCTGAACAACCTCCTTGGGACTTACACCTAGCGGGCACCTGGCCGAGGGCGTGCTGGTGGAATGCGAGACTTCGCGGATGGGATTGTTCGGGCGAAAGAAGTCGCCGCCGGCCAGCGATGTCGACGACAGCTCGCCGGGCTGGGAGAGCATCCAAACGGCGTTCGCGGTGGCGTTTCCAGACGTGGAGGATCTCCACTTCGCTCCGGGCGCGCCGGTGTCTCTCGGAGGTGCCCTCGACGGCATCAGCGCATACCCGACGGCGGCCGGCTGGCACTTCGTCACCTTCGGTCTGACGGAGCTCCACACCAAGCAGTCCGAGGACACAAAGCTCAGCGGATGGGGCTACGAGCTCACGCTGCTGACACCACCGTCCGACGAACCTCCGGCGTGGGCGCTGCGGTTGCTGCACGGGCTCGCCAAAGCCACGTGGTCCAGCGGGCACCCTCACGACATCGGGGATCGCATCGCCCTTGGCGGACCGCTCGACGGCGACGAATCGAAGCTAACAGCCATCGCCGTGATGAGCGAACCCGCCGCAACCCCAGGCCAGTTTCCCCTCGGCCACTACGCCTTCCACCGTCTCGTCGGCATCACAGACGGCGAGCTTCAAGACATGAAGGACTCGAGCACCGAGACCGTCCTGCAGAGACTGAGCGCAACGAACCCGCTCCATGTGACAGACCCCGGTAGAGCCAGCTAAGACCGACAACCGGACGCTCAGGGCGTCCGCTCAGGGTTCCCACGAGCGACACCGTCAGTCGTCCCCAAACGGCGACCCGAGAAAGAGCCAGCCAGCGGCCATCGCCGCTAGCGCCAGCAAGGCGATCCAGGCCCCGGCAGCAACGCTCACGGTCTGAAGAGTCAGTCCGAGCACGAGCAGCAATACGAGCACGGCCAGCCACCGCATCGAGAACACGAACCGAAGTATGGCCTGGCCCGGTGACGGTTCCGAGTCGGACGCATCGCTTGCGCGTTGTCCGCTCCCCGCAGAGGATCTGTCGACGTCTGGAGGGTGGACCTGGTCCGACGGCTCCGGGTGCACGCCCCCCCCCCTACAAGCGTTGGAATGCGCATCGCCCGCAATCATGATCATCAACTGGGACGAATGGACGGCCTTTGAAGACGCGCCCGGTCGCCCGCTAGCCGAGGTCGATCGTGCCACAGCGCAGCGCTACTTCGCCACGCTCATGGCGGCACGACGCGCACGCCGAGACCACCTACTGGCATTGCTGGCGCTCAACGGAGTTCAGATCTCGACCGACAACGCGGGGCTGCAGCGGCTCAACGACTGGTACCGGGCACACGTTCAAGGCTCAGAGCCAGACCTCCTCGAGGATCGGTGGTACGCCGTCGGTCTCGATGTCGGACTCTTCCTCGGCGAAGCGATGATCGAGCGCGCGCCGACGCTCGAGTGGCGGGTGTTCACCGGGGTAGCGCACGATGTCTCCTATCAACGACCGGTGGTGATGGGCTTCGAGCGAGCCCGAAACCGTCAGTACAACGTGGACCCCGAGTTCTTGGTCAGTATCCACGGCCGCCGCATCGTCGCCGGCGATGACGAGCCCGCTGACTACTTCGTAGCGTTAGTCGACGCAGCGGTAGCCCGACGGTGACGCGGATCACCGAGCGTCCGTCGGTAACGCCTCCGTTGCGGACACCGGTCGAAGCGAAGTTGGTAGGGGCGCGAGCGGCGGGAAACCGTGGTGGCCGTCGCCCGAGCGCCCCTCTTTGCTGCCCCACGGTGGTCAGCCGCTGCAGATACTAAACCGACCGAGGCTCGCCGGTCCAAGCGCGTCCGGTCGAGGTTCGGGATCGGGCGCAGATTCGCCCTCTGCCGGTGCGGCACCGTAGATACGGTCACCTCGTGCTCTACGAAAACATCGTTCAACGCGTCGGCCGCGAGCGCTACGAACGCGCCTGCCTAGTCGCTCAGGCGGCCGATGCGTCCTACGGTAAGGAGGTCGACACGCGAGAGCCCTGGCCCGACAATCTGGAGGAGGTCCCGCACGAGGTCTCGGACCTCTGGTTCGAGACCGGCGTTGCCTTCGACGAGCGCCTCGCAGCCGGACTGCGGGCCCTGCGCGAGATGCCGTGTTACGCCACGACGATGTACATGACCGCCTTCTTCCATGAGATGACGCCGGGGCAGCAAGAGCGGCTCTGGGATGCCTACCGCGAAGCCCTCGAGGCGTCCGAGCCGGCGCGGGCGTGCACGGTCGGCTACTCGCTGTGGGTCGACTACTTCGAGGACGCGTCGACTTCCGGTCAGGCCTTCACTCAAATGACCGCCCCGGGCGGGAAGCGGGACGTCCGCATCGAACCCGTCCTCGCCATCGCAGGACCCGCGCCGTGGAGCGAGAAGCGACGGCTCTTTCAGGCACTGATCCCTGAGCCGCGATGGCATGCGCCGATCCTGCGAGCGATCTCCGGAAGCCTCTTCGATGCCTACGGAGGTGTCGGCGATGACGTCGCCGAGGTGCTCGCGCAACTCAGCCTGCACGACGCGCACCCGGGCTTGGAGCAAGCCCGTGCCGCGGCGGCAAGATCAAGCGCTCGACCGTCCCGATAGACGTTCCTAGCCGTTCGGGTTGTCTGCTGCTGAGAGGGCCTTGGATCGACGGGCCGCCGACGTGCGAAGATCGGTCCGTGTCCGTCACGCTCCCGAGCGGCCTGAGACTCGGTGATTTCCACGCTGAGGACGACTTCGGTGAGCGCTGGACGAATCCGTCTGCCTTCCAGGTCTGGCGGTTGCTCGGTGCATGTCGGGACAACGGCGGCTACCTCATTGTCGAGCGGGCCGGCCCACACCCTCGAGCGTTCTGGCAGATCGTCTGGCTCTCGAAGACGGACTTTCTCGTCGAGGTCCGTGACTCGGCAAACTCCAATGATGTCCAGGGCCGCACTGACGACTTGAGGATCGCCCTCATCTCCGTCCTCAGCTGGCTCGCTAACGACCCGTCATGGCAGCACGCTTTGGACTGGCGCCCTTGTGAGTCGTGAGCGCGTCCGGTGCGGGTTCCTCTGGGGATCAGTCTCGCTGAGCTGACCGGCCCACCGGGTCCTCGCAAGTGTGCGCGGCACGGTTGGTCGCACCGAGGCTGACCCTCCCTGCTCAGAAGTCGACCCCGGCCCACTGCGAGTCGTCCTCGTCCGCCAGCAGCGAGAACGCCTGCGTGAACTCCCCCTGGGCCCGCAGATCGCGGATCGTCTCTCTCAAGATCGCGGCGGAAACCGCTTGGACAAGGACCATGTCCACCGACCAGTAGTAGGTCCCGTTCGCACATTCGCCTGTTCTCGCGTTCTTGTCGAACAGAGTCGCGAGGTTGGTGAGCGTGAAGACGGTTGCCCCCCACCGCCCTCGCTCGTCGTGCACCTCAACATCGACGTTCGTGTCCGGGTCGGGTACGGACAGGTCGCTAGTTGTGAACACCAAGATCAATGGATCTTCGGCTATGCGCTGGATACCTCGGATGTCGTTCGAGCTGTCCATGTTGAGCGTCGACCAAGACTACGGCGGCGCAACCCACCTTACGGTCACCATCACCGACCCGTGAGCGACGCGACGCCGCTTCTAACGCCGAACCGCGTCCGGTGGAGGTTCCCGCTCGGATCGCTAGTCCAGTGCAGGCAGGCCATATCGCCCAGAAAGGGCGATATGGCTCGGCATCGCCCAAGAGGGCTATGCCGCGCTTGCGCTTTCCGCTTGGTCACGCACGTGAGCGCTAGCAGCGGGGCGCGGACGAGCGTTCGGGGGCGGCCGGCGTCGCGAGTTCCTCCTGGCGCGCTGCTGGGACGCACATTGCCTATGGCTTCGCCGTCCGCCGCCTCGTAATCTCGAAGCATGGCCATGAAGAGCACGCGCAGTGCGACCGACGGTCGTTCGTGGCTCCAGCTCCTGGTCGGTGCTGTTTGCCTCGTCGGTGTAACGGGCTGCAGCGAGGAGCAGCGCACCTTCGTACCCAGCGCCGTGCAACGGACGCTGCCCGCGGCACTTGACACGGCGAGCACGGAGCTCTGCCCTGGTCGCCTTCCGCCGGGCGAGGGCGCCGAGATCCGACGGAGGGCGCTCGCCCGGGTCGACGCGCTCCTTCGCGCCTATAAGCGATACCCCGACCACTACGCCATCGCTGACACGAGCACCCCGGACGAGGGTCGAAGGACCACGGAGGTCACGATCCGTGTATTTGCAAGGACTTGGGCACGCGGCGCGTACTGCGACCCCGAAACGCGCGCCCGCATGCTTCGAGTTGTCGGCCACATCCAGCAACCCTAGCTCCCGCATCATCAAGACCGGACGCGCGGCATACGGCACGGGGGACGCATGCGGCGCGCCATCCAGGAGACGGCGCGGGCGCGGCATCCGACGACTCTCACGAGCGGCACAGACCCCCACGGTCGACCCGGGACACTACGCGCAGCCCTGAACAGCGATCGTGGACCGATGGGCAGCCGCCGTGACGGCGGCTCCGGCGCGGCTAGCCTTCTCGTCCTGTCACAACTTCGGCGCTCGCGCGAGAGATAGACATGTCCGACGGCGACGACGAGCTGCTCGCCCGCCACGTGGCGGGCGACGCCGACGCTTTCGTTGCGTTCTACAGGCGCCATCTCGCCGCGATCGTCGGCTTCTTTCTGCGGCGGACCGCGGACCGGGAGCTGACGGCGGACCTCACCGCCGAGGTGTTCGCCGCCGCGTTCTCCGGCGCGCACCGGTACCGCCCCGGGGAGCGACCGGCCCTCGCCTGGCTCTACGGGATCGCCGGTCACAAACTCGCCGACAGCCGCCGGCGCGGCCGGGTGGAGGACCAGGCCCGGCGACAGCTTCAGATGCAGCCGCTGCTCGTCGACGACGAGGCGCTGGCACGAGTGGACGAGATCGCAGGTAGCGACCTGGGGCAGGGCGTCCTGACGGCCGCGCTCGACGCGCTACCCGCTGATCAGCGCATCGCTGTCGTTGCCCGTGTCGTGGATGAGCGTGCGTACTCGTCGATCGCGGCTGAGCTCGCGTGCTCAGAGCTTGTCGTGCGCCAGAAGGTCAGCCGGGGCCTGAAGCGGATGCGAACTCAGATCGAAAGCGACCGATGACCGACTTCTTCGACGCGCTCGAACAGCAACTGCGGGAGGCTCCACGCCCTGAGGCCGAGGCCATCGCGAGGAGTCCGTGGTGGCGCCGCCGGCGAACCCTCAGTCTGCTCGCCCTGATCTCGGTCGTTGGTGTCGGGTCCCCTGCGGTAGCTCGCGTCACCGGCGTCTGGGCACCAGAACGCGACACGCCCCGTCGGCCCGCTCGGACGGTCACGGCAAACGTCCCGGCCCCCCAAGCCAGTGCGGCCGGCGCTTCGATTACGGAGTTCACGTGCGTAGGTGACCCAGGTCCCGGGCCCACCACGTACACGGACAGTCCCACGGACCCGGCGCTGCTCGCGATCCTCAGTGTGCTCAGAGCGCCCGCGACGGCGGCCGACCGCCTCGCCCGGTCGAGGTTGTCGCGTACCAGTATGGGCCTGGTGAATCCGGCCGCGATCAGGGTTCTCGGGACCGCAGGCGGCAAGACGTACTACGCGATTCCTGCGCGCGGCAAGCCCGCCCCTCTAATCAAGGACTGTCTTGAGCGACTCTCGCCCTCCGATCGTCGAGAAGCGCTCAGGCTCAGCGCAGAGCGCCGACACCGGCTCGCGCAGCCCCACCTCTGCGTACAGACACGTTCAGGCGGCGGCTGCAGCGCCACAGCCAGCACCTTGGCAGCCGCAGGCGCGCACGGGAGCGCGGGAGGCAACGAGCGGTCTGTGCACTGGGGAGTCGTCCCGGACGGTGTGTCGAGCGTCCGGGTTCGGTACAGCGGCGAGAGCCGGACCTTCCCGGTGCGGCGCAACTTCTACTCGTTTGAGATCCGCCGAGGCGCGGATGAAACTCCCACCCAGGTCACCTGGGTCCGGACTGACGGCACGACGAAGGTCGTCCCGCGCAGATGAGCTGCGCCTCGCTGATGGATACGTTCGCCGCCCTCGACGGCACCGTCTCGGACCAGGTCCGACGTCGTGATGGTCAAAGACGGCAAGCGAACTCGGGCGCCATGCGCCGGCCGCTCATCAACGCCCGATGTGCCTGACCAAAGGGCCGCAATACGGACCGGCGGTCCGCAGCGTCGGTCACAACCCGGCGTGGCGTGCGAAGTACAGAAGAAGCAGTTTCTACGCCAAGGAGTCGCATGTTTCGTTCGAACGAGCCCACCCCGAGTCAACCAGGCAAAAGCGCCCGGCGGACCGTGCGCGTCGCCTTCGTGACCGGCGTCGCGGCCGGCGCGGGCATCGCGGGCTGCGGCACGGACGACGACGGCGCATCCGCCCCGGGCAACGCTGCCGCGATCAGGACTAGCGCGGTCACCGCGATGGCGACGACTACTCCCAGCCGCACAGCGGTCGTGCCGGCCACCAGGACGACCAGCTCGGTGCCTGCCGCTACCAAGCAGACGACGACGACCGTAGCCGTCACCGACTCGGCGCGGGCTCCGAAGGACGCTGCGGCGCAGAAGCGCATCGACGACCGCGCCTCCGCGCTCAGGCTGCTCCGCCGAGCTGAGCAAACCGTCCGCACACGGATGCCGTCCTGCCGTCCACAGCAGCCCCCGCAGACCCCCGCCACATCCTCAAGCGCGACGCCGAGCCGCACGCTGCTGAGCAGCGTCGCCGCGCTTCGGCAACCTCCTACCACTGCTGACGCCGCGGTGGCCAAGACGCTGCGCGGCAGCCGCGCACTGACCTTCGTGAGGCGTGTCTACACGCGGTACATCCGCGAGCTCGTTCCCGGCGGCAAGGCGCGCTACGCGATCGTGGCCGCGACCGGACGGGCGCCTTCTTGGACCCCGCCCGCTGCCTGCACCGCTGCGACCGGTCGGGAGCTCGAGCGGCTGCTCGGCGGCCAGCCGGCGACCGTGGCGGCCGCTGGCCGCGAGGCATACACGACCAGCCGCCGCGAGACCACTGCCCGCCCGCAAGCCGAGATGGTGCTGTTCTTTACGTTGCGGCACGGCCGGATCTCGACCGGCACCAGCGGCGATGTCGCAAGCCTTCAGGACCGCGGAATCTTCGTCAGCGCCGGTGGCCGGAGAGGCGCACAGCTCACCGGCCTGATCCCTGACGGCGTCGCGACCGTTCAGTTCCGGTTCCCGCGGACCGTCAGCCTCGGCAAGGACTTGCGCCCTCGCGACTTCGGCGCCGCCTACACGCGCACAGTCCACGTCCGCGACAACGTCGTCGATCTCCACGTGCCTCGCCCCGCCGAGTTCGCGCTAAGCGCGACAGCGATCTGGCGCGCCCCCAACGGCGTCTTTGTCAGAACCGTCAAGGGCAGGTAGTACGCGCCTGCAGACCTCCTCGAGGCTGCGCAGTGCGTCCCGCGGTGGTCCTTCGCGTAGAACCGATCCGCCCACGGCGGAGGCGCCCGCGCGGGCTTTGGTCGGCGGTGCCGTCGATCCGGTGATGGCGTCGGAATGCACTCGCCCGATCCACGTCGCTCGTCGCCGCGCACGATGGTCGGTAACCCGCACAGGCCAGCGTCCGGCGGAGGTTCCTCGGCTGGGTCGCAGGTAGCGTGAGGTCGGCAACGCGCGCTCATCGACAGCGCCAGGGCCGCAACTCGCTCATGTCGGCCACGTTCCACTCCACGATGCCTCAGCTCGCGAAGAAGACCACGAAATCGACGATCTGTCTCGTCGCTGTGGCGATCACTGCGGTGACTCATCAAGAAGCGGTAGCGAAGACCGGGCCGGCCCTCCGGCACCTTTCGTTCGCCCAGACGCCTGCAGCCTCAGACGGCAGTCGATACGCGGTGTGGCTCGATCGCAGCGGTCGGGCCGTGATCCTCGACACAACGACTAACAGGCGAAAGACCACCCAGCGGCTGTGTTCCCCCGCACCAGCGGCAGGCCACGCGCTGACACCGGTAGCCGGTGACGGGCTGGCGATCATCGCCTGCGCCCCCGGCGCGACCACCTACCAACGCCTCAACCTCAGGACCGCCGCGTCGTCGCCGCTGAACGTCCCAATCTCCCTAAAGAGGATCACCGCGGCCGGCCGCTACTGGCTCAAAGGCAACGGTGACACCACAGACCCCCGGACCGGAGCGCATGCCGCTGTTGACTTCTTCATCAACCGTGCCACCGGCCGGCTGGTCTCCGAGCGCACCGTCGCCGACGGCTCCAGCACCACGTTGCCGGCCCGCGACCCCGACACTCGATCGCTGGCAGCAATCACAATCAGCACCGAGGCCACACGCATGCTGCTCAGCGGCGCCCCGCTGGACGGCATCCCGTCCAACTCGCTAGTGATCCGCGACCCGCGACGCACGACCAACACCACCGTCAGGACGGACTGCGAGCAACGCTGCGGGGTGCCCTTCGGCCGCGTCGGACGCCTCACCTATGTGCGGTACGCGCTCCAGAAGCCCGTCATCGAGTTCGTGCAGTCCCGCAAACCGACGCTCTCCTGGACGTTTGGACCGGCCTACTCCCAGGTCGGCGGCTCCTCAGCAGACGACGTCAACCTCGAGACCTTCACGGTCCAGCCTGTCCTCACAACCAACCACCTCCTCGCCTCGCTCTACGTAGGCAGCCGAGGCTGGGACATCCGCGCAGCCGATCTGTCCAGATCTCAGCCCCAACCGCAGGGTCGGAGACTCGCTGGTGTCCGGTAGCGGTTGCAAAGAGGACGCAAGGCCACCGCCGTTCCTGGCGGTAGCGTCACGGGCGTGCCCGATCAACGCGTACGCATGTTGCTCTCGGTGCAGCGGGCACTCGTCGGAGCCACATCCCCCGCGCTCTACGGGGTCTGCGCGGATCTGTCGGATGAAGCGAGAATCACGCTCACCTTCTACGTAGCTCCCGACACGACCCCAGATGAGCGCGACGACTTGTCGGTAGTCGGCACGGAGGTCATCGCAGATTTCGCCGACGATTTCACCCTCGAGGAGCACATTCTTGTGGTTGCCGACATCAGTCAACGTCTCGGAACCGTGGGATTCTGGGTGTATCTCCAGCGAGGGTTCCGGACTGACGCCTGAGCATCGCTTTGCGGTGTCCGCTGCGGGTTCGTCAACGAGACGTTCCGCGGCGCTCAGTCAGCGCGGATCGAACCACGGTCGACCATCGGCTATCCAGATGCCCCGGAGTCAAGTCGCGTGTGGTGCCCATCGCGTGCTGCGGGGGGGGGGGGGGCTCAGGCGAGATGCGGACCAGCGGTCTACCGAGCGGAGCCGTGTGCGGCCCGGGCGTGGCCGACAGCGCTCACAGCACCCTGCGCGACGCGCGCGGCGCCCGACGCAACCAAGCGGGCGACGCTAGGCTCCGGCCGTCTGGCCGGAGGTGGCGGGACGGTGCCGGCGGGCACCGCATACGCCCGGCCCCGAAGCTGCTCGAACGCCTGGCTCTCGCTGGCGCGGCTTACGAGCTTGATCTGCGAGCCGTCGGTGAGCGCGATCGTGACGTTGACGACGAGCCCGCGCGAACCGTCCCAACCCATCTCCCCCACGATCCTCGAGCCCTTCGTGCGGCCGACCGCGACGCCCGCGACCATCCCGTAGGGCACCGTCAGGACATGATCGCCGACCATCTGACCCATCGCACGCACGCGGAACAGGTGCACGTCGTGCTCGGTCACAGCGAGCGTCATCCGGGTCGCAAGACCGGTCTCCTGCGCCCGTCGCCGCTCCTGCATGCGCTGCATCGCTGACATCGCGGCGAACGTGGCGACGATCGGCGCCGGAGACAGCTCGCCCGCCAGACCGGCCAGGTAGACCTTGCCGCCTCCGACCGCGGGCCTGACCGACGCGACGGTCTCCACCGGGCGGCCGACCCTGGCGGAGAGCTTCTCGCGCTGCTTGTCCTCGGTCTCTGTGGCGTGGGCCATCTAGGTCAGCATCGGCAGCAGGGGCCGCGAGCGTGACCCGCGCGGGCTGGCGACGTTCACGCGCGTTCAGTCGAGGTTCCGTCGCAGTCACGCCCTCGGACCCCCCCGTAAAGCGTCCAGCGCATCAACCTTCTGAGAAGAGCCGAGCCGAGAGCCGTGAATCTCCGGCCGATGAGACAATCGGCATCCGTGACCATTCAGAGTTCCTCGGAGTTCGCCCGGCTGCGGCAGAGCGAGGACCCCGCCGACCAGCGACGAGCGACCCACGAAGACGCTTCGGTCGATGTGTGGCGAGCGGTCATTGCCGACTACCCCGAACTGCGGGAATGGGTCGCGCACAACAAGCAGGTGTCCGTCGAAATCCTTTGGGAGCTGGCCCACGACCCGTCCGTTCGCGTGCGCTCCTCCGTCGCAATGAAGCGCAAGCTCGACCGGCGCACGTTCGACCTCCTCGCGGCCGACCCGGTCGAGACCGTCCGCTGCCGGATCGGCTGCAACCCCAGAGTGCCGGCGGATCTCGCCGAGCGACTCGCCGAGGACCCTGACGCGTGGGTGCGGGGAACCGTCCGCGAGCGGCTCGGACGGCGGGCCAGTTGAGCTGACCGAATCCGTCCGGTCCGGTTCCGCTTGTCGGGCAAAGGCCCAGCACGGCGCATAGGCTGCGTGCATGCGCACACCGTCAGCGTTGCTCTGCCTGGCAGTCGTTCTGTCTGCAGTCGCTTGCGGCGGTTCCGCGACTGAGCGCCACGGTGGGCTAACCCGTAGCGAGGCTGAGGCCATCGCGCGCGACATCAACACAGGGGATTGCCCAGAGTCAAGGCGGAAGGAGCTCCGGGTTCGGTGTCAGCCGCGATCCGCCGCATGGCGTTGCCGGACCAGCGGCAGCGACGGCTACGAATCGTTAGACGACATCGCGAATAACCTGCCCTTGACCGGCACCATTTGCTGAGGCCGGAGCGGCGCCGGTCGTGCGCAGCGCGAAGGCGAAGCTGCGGCTGCTCCTTCCGCATGAAGGCGGAAGCCTCGGGTGTCCGGTAGCCGTTCCGATCCGGGCGTGTAGGCGTTGACAGCCTCTTGGCCCACCCTCTACGGACTTCACCAGATCCGAGCTGGCGGCAACGGTGGATCGCGCTCCACCCGTGCCGCGTCTGCGCTCACTTGCCAGCCGATCTCATCACCACGCGGCCCACGCACTGTTACGTAGTAGAACGCAACCTTGGTCCCGGTCCGTCGGCGGCGCTCTACCCGGATGACCGTCAGGCTTGAGACGTCGGTCTCAAGGACTTCAGCCGTCGGCCCTAGGGTGGCACGGGCGGCTGCCGTTTGGGCCGGGTCAGTCATCGGCCGATGTTAACCCGCAAGTAGCGCCCGCTGGCGTCTGTTAAGGGTTCCTGGCCGGCCGGGTAGGCGCGGTAGTTTGTTCGCCGTGACGTCCGGCGATCTCATCGTCATGTTCGAAATCGGCCGAAGCGGTGAGAGTGATCTTGTCGTCCCACTGCCGGCCGGCGCGGCGCGCGTCGTGGACGATGTCCAGATCAGGTTCGACCATCAGGGCGCGCTCGGCTGGCATGCCCGGGTGTGCGCCCCTGATGCATCGGTCGTATTGAACTTTCCGTGGTGTGACCACGTGGATGCCATGCTGCGCGGGGAGGTCGCCAACGAGCTCCCGAGCGAGCTCTCTGAAGCCGGGTGGACCGGTCTCGAGCAGGGCTGGTGGGCGTCGATCCAAGTTCGCGGCCAGGACTGTCTGCTGGCGGAGACCAGTCTCGACGCCCTGATCGAGATCAACGGCGCTCCCGAGACGCTCGTGGTGGGCCCGGGCCAGATCGAGGTCTCCGGAGTGCCTGTCATGTGGACGCGAGTGCCACTCGCCGCGTACACCGCCGCGTGGGCCAGCGCCATCGAGCGATGTACTCGGGGCGCGCCTGCCGAATAGAGCTCGCGTCCGATAGGGGTTCCTGTCGGACGGCCCAGCCGGGATGATGTGCGGGTGTTCGCCATCGGCTGGATCTGTGTGCAAGAGGCGGAGTACCCCGACATCGCGGACTACCCGACCTCCGAACCCCGAGACCACGTGATCGCGCTCGTCCGGGCAGCGATCGCACGGCACCTGGACGCCACGTGGCCCGAGTTCGAGCAGGCCGATCTCCGCCACGCGAACGGCACCTGGACCCTCCAGATCAACGCGCATCGCAACCATCGCAAGAGCTGGCCCACGGCGCTGTTCAGCGAGATCGGCGAGCTAGCGGCCGGCTCGTTTGGCCATCTCCACCTGTGGGACGACGAGCACCCGACGGAGGATGAGAGGTTCATGCGCTGGACGATGGTGCACGGAGTTGTGACCGCGGAGGAAGACATCGCCCTTCGACCGGTCGTTGCGCGTTGGTTTGACCGAGTCGACGACGCGAACGAGACCGAAGCCGTCGCCTCGCTACCTCGAGAGTGCCCCGCCTGCCGGCACTCCCTGAGCGAAACCGCGCATCTCGACGGTCGCGACCCCGCCGGCCGGCCGCAGACGGTCGTCCTGTGGGAGTGCCCGCACTGCCGCGGTCGATTCTCGGCGGTCGTCGATCTCACCGACCCGGCCTCGTTGAGCGACGCGGTTCCTCTGCCCTGGACGAGTGAGCTGGGCTGGCCGGGCTGACGCCGCGAAAAGGTGGCCGCCCGGTAAGGGTTTCATTACCGGACACGCGGCGTCGACGTCGTTGACCGGCTGCGGTGGACGGGATGCGTTCTCGGGTAGCGACCCGAACGACGGACGACGCAACCGTCAGCAAATGGTGCTGGTCCGCGGGGCCCCCTCCGCGATGTCTTCCGTGATCGTGTCGCCATCCATTAACTCGGTCGTGCAGCGCCAGGCATCCGGAACGCGGCGGCAACGTACTCGCTTCACCACTCTTGCGGGGCATCGTTCGCCTGACGCCGGCCGCGCATTGATCTCCGCTATCTCGCGTTCGGCCTCCCCGCGCGTATAGCCGACGTACCTATCGTCGTCTCCGCAGCCCACGAGGAGCGCCCCGATCAGCAGCAGCAGCAGCAGTGCCGTCGGCGATGAGCGCATGGTCCAAACCTACTGTCAGCAGCCGGCAGCAGCGCGCGGTCTCCGTCGAACGTCGAGCCCTGACCGATCCGGGCAGCTTGCCTAGGTATCGTCGGCACCGTCCGTTCGGGGTTGCCTATCGCGCAGCGCCTGTCCACTCGTGCGAGCGTCGGTCGACGTTAGGCTCAGCGCATGTCCCGCCGGGCAGCAATCTGTGCGCTCTCGTTGTTGGCTGCACTCCTAGTAGCCGCGGCTGGTTGCGGTTCCTCGGACCCGGACTCAAACGACCGCTCGACCTTGGCGAGCTGCATCCAGACGAGCGGCGTACCCATCGCGCACAAGCGGGCCGATCTTGACTTCACGCGTGACCGCTCCCTCACGCGGCCGACGTTCAGCGGCAGTCGCGAACTGCGAAGCGGCGATTTTGCCTACTTCTACAGCAGTGCACAGCCGCACGCCTACCGCGTCTTGATCATCTTGAACCAGCGTGACAACGGCACGCTGATAGGCGAGGCGCTCCTCAACCCTTCGCGAGCACGAACCGTCGCCTACCTGCGGCCCGACGACGAGCCTCGTGCCGCTGCCCTGGAGCGCTGTGTCGAAAGTGCGGGGCGCGCCAGCTGACGAATCCCATACCACCCGGTCAGGGTTCCGGACCGGACTGCTGGCTAGGTCAGACGCGAATGACCTGGAGGCCGCCCGCGCCCTCCAGCGGTGCGAAGTCGTCGTCTTGGCTGACTACCGGAACTGCGTTGGCCAGGGCGGTCGCGGCGATCCACAGGTCGTTGACGTTGATCCGCCGACCACGCTCGGCTAGATGGACGCGCAGCATGGCCCAGGCCGCAGCGACGTGTGCGTCGACCGCCAGGATCTCGATGTCGGCAACCGCCTCGAGCGTCGCCAGGCGTCGCGCCCTGACGTCGACGTCGGCCGCAGTTAGGACCCCGGCCTGCAGCTCGCCGATGGTGATCGCGCTCACGACGCTCTCGTCCGGGAGCAGATCGGCGAGCAGGGGCCGTCCGGACTCTGAGGCGATGAAGACGCTCGTGTCGAGGAGCCCCCGCGTGGCGGCGGGTGTCACCGGATCGGATCGAGGTCGTCAGTCGTGTCTCCGGCCAACGTCGCCAGGTCGTCTCGCAACCCGGGGTCGGCCTGAGCTACGCCAAGACGGCGGACGAGTTCCGTGCGCCCGATCGGTGTGCGGCGGGCAGCTCGCACCGGAATCAGCTCAGCGACGGGGCGGCCGCGCGATGTGATGATCACCTGCTCGCCGGCCTCGACCCGCCGCAGGACGTCGGCCGTCTGGTTGCGAAGCTCACGAGCCGCGATCTCGGTCATGCGACAAATGTAGCACGACCGTCGCACACGGCAATATGAGGCGGCCGCCGAGCACTCGCCGCGCCCGGTGAAGGTTGGGCTACGGACGGTCGCGGCGTCCGCCGCGTGAACACCTTGTCGACGGACACGCTGGAGACGGTCCTGCGCGTCGTTGCAGGCTCGATGTCGTGCGTGCCGCCGTGCTTGGATAAGCATCATGGTTCCGCGCCATCGCCGCGAAATGTTCTTGATTGTGGGCTTCGGCGTCGCCGCCGTAGCGGTCTACGTCGCGGCGAAGGCAGTGTCCACGCCGTTCAACCAGTGCGACAACATTGCTGGCACGTGTCTGCGCGATCGTCAGATATCGGCCGTGATGCTGGTGCAGTCTGCGTCGGTCCTTCTCGCGTTAGGGAGCTTGGGCGGAGCAGCCGCGCGCTTACGTGGGAAGGGGCCGCGAAAGGCGATAGACGCGGTCCTATCTCTCGCCCTCATCTTTGCCGTCGCATACCTGGCGCTTGACCCGATCGTGCAGTTGAACGACAGCCGCAACGGCTGGCTATCCCGATAAGGAACGGTCGCGGTCAGCGGTGCGTAAGCGACAACGCTTGCACGCCGTCTGTTGAGGTTGGGCTACGGGCGGGCTGAGCAGATCGCCAGCGCTCCCGAGATGCAGCCCGCTTGCGCGCCTCACCGGACGGTACGAGTCTCCCTAGCCAACGATCGCGACCGTCATTCGTCGCTGCGGACTTGGAACCGTTCCGCCCCGCTCACACGAAAAGCCTGAAACGCCTCCGTGGCCTCGGCAGCGGCGATCCATTCCGCGGTCCCACCCACCCATGTAGGCAGGTCGTGCTCGACGTCGCGAATCCCCGGACGGGCCGGCCCGGCACACCCGAAGATGCTGCGCGTCAGGGGCTGAACACCGGCCACTGGAGCGCACGCGATCTCCAGGATCATCGGTATCCGATAAGGCTCGTCGTCCTCGTAGGTCGAGCAGGTCCGGCCGGCACCCAGCACCAGCCATTCGCCTGCAAGACCATCAAACGCGCCGACACGCGCATCAAAGCTGAGCATGTCGTCGTCAATGTCATCGCCAATGCTCTCCATCGGCTCAGCCGCGAAGGAACAAAACACGCGCCAGGCCTCGGGCGCCGCGTTGCCCTGGCCGATCCCACCCTCAAGCACCACGCCGCTCGCTGCGAGCGCGTGAACGAGTGCTTCAAGACCCCCGGCCGGCTCCATCCGGCCAGCCTAACGCGCCGACGCGGCGCCGCTCGCTGTGCCGGTCGTCGTTCGGACCCCCGCGCGCGGCGTCGAGGCGCGCCGTTACCCACCGAGTGCTTGACCGTCCGGTAGGGGTTCCATTCGCGCACGACCGATCCGGCTGCGGGGTCGAGTGGGCTGTGGACTTCGAGGCGGTCACCCCGCACCTGGCCGGCGGTACCCTCATTCCGTGCCCGTTCGGGAAGCATCCGCTCGGCCGACGACTCCCGTCGCTGCGTTCGTGGTGTACGGGGCGCTGACGCTCGCATCGTTCGTGTACTTCAACAGCGGTTCTCGAGGCATCGACGTCTGTCTGGAGAACGGCTACGCGGGCCCGGGGCACCTGTCGTGGTGGCAACCAGGGACAGAGTGCACCGGCGGCGAGCCGCAGATCACCGAGGTGTACCTCAACACCACGTTCGTGGTCGTGCCCGCGATCGTCGTGTTTCTCGCTCTCGCAACGTGGGCCATTCGCCTCGCCCGCGACCCACGCGGCACGCACTGAGGCGCCGGCGTTACACGGCGATCCACTCCCGCGAGGCGTAACGTCCGGTCTGGGTTCGATAGCGGGCATCTACGTGATCGCGGATGATCCACCGGTGTGGGTGTCGAAGCGACGACAGCCTCAACGGGTCCGCGCCGCCGGTCGGTATGACCCGCGGATCCCGCGGGCTACGTATGACGCGGCCGTCAGCTACGGGCAACGGATAGGCGTCCTGCTCGATGCGATCTACGACGCGTGCCCGGACGGGGAGGCCTCACCGGAGCATCTCGGGCGGCTTTCGCCCGCGCACCGAGCGGTGTTCGTCGTCGAGTGGGCGATGAGCGAGATCTACAACGGCACGCTGGATCAGTACTTCTTCAACTCAGCCGGCGACATGGCCGCTGACCTGCCGGCCGCGGCCAGGTTCCTCGGCGCCGATGACTACGCGGCGATCTTCGATGACGCGGTCGCGTTCTTCGATCCGTCGCGCATCACCGACCGCAGTTACCGCCAGGCGCGACTCCGGGAACTCGAGGAGGCACACCGACCCGACGAACTCGGTGAGGTCAACGACCGGATCTACGAGCTCGAGGATGCCGGGCGGATCATCTACCGGCAGATCTGCGAATACATCGACGACCACAGCGGCGTGTTCTTCCGCGACTCGCCGCCCGTTTGAAGCTCGCGGGCGCAGCTTCCCCGAAAGATCAGCGCGCTGTCGCAGGCGCGGCGTGCGATGTACTGCCGACATGCGGCGACATCTGACCGTCGAAGAGGCCGAGTTTGCGTTGCGTCGCGGAGGCAGCGTCGGCGTGTGGCTCGGACCGAGCGAGCCGGTCGCCGACGGCCCCACCGTCGCGTGGGTGGAAATCGCACCGCCCGACCGCCACGAGCACCGGGTGACCGTTCGCTGGTGCCGCGCCATGGACGCTGTCGAGGAGCCCGTGACCTATGACCTGCTTGCGTTGCCGGAGCTCGGACCGGACTACGATCTCGAGCCGTGGGATCCGGGGTTCGACAGCGATGTCGCCGACGGCATCACCCGCCACCAGACACTCACTGCCGCACTGGACACGCTCACGGCCGTTGACCCGAAAGTACCCCAGCGACTGGTCAACCTCAGCGTCATACACGACGAGTACGGCGACTGGGTCCGAGCCGGCCGGCCCGCTTCGAACGCCCGGTGAGGGTTCCCCGATCTCACGCGGCGCCTAAGTGCTGCGGCCGACGCTAGCGGCGCTACAGAAGGTCGCGTTCGGGATCTAGTCCGTCGAGCCCAAGCGTGGTCGGCCAGACGGCTTGGAAGGCTTCGGCTTGCGACAGCATCAGAGACAGCGTCACGTAGAACGCATGCGCGACGCCCTGCGCGAAAGCGTCATCTCGATGGGCTCGTGCATGAGCCGTCGCCTCAAGGGCCTGCTCACGCAGATGAACGCCCAGTTCGCCGAGGTACTGAAGAGGAGCGGTGGATACGGGGCAACCGGCAATCCCGCAGTCGCTGTCGGGATCGTGCTCGAACTCCATGTGAAAACACAGGTAGTGCATCCGGTCGAAGATGTCGTACTGCTCCCGCTCACCACAACGGGTCGTCCGCATCGGACGCAGGCGAGGGTCTGGTCGCTCACGCCCCCATCTTGTCGTGTCTCGCCCAGAGCGGCAGGCCGCGTCCGGCAGGGGTTCCGCTGCAGACGCGACCTCGGCGACGTGCTCGGCGTCTGGGTTGGATTTGAGGTGCCCGGGCGCACCGGCGGATGTTCTCGTCGATGATGGATGTGATGAGCTACGTCTTGCAGCTCGACGCCTCACTCGCGGATCCGGCTGCTGCCGATCTGCTCGTAGCGACGGCAAGCGGCCCCGAGTTCA
This sequence comes from Paraconexibacter sp. AEG42_29, assembly GCF_040581415.1. Taxonomy (NCBI): domain Bacteria; kingdom Bacillati; phylum Actinomycetota; class Thermoleophilia; order Solirubrobacterales; family Paraconexibacteraceae; genus Paraconexibacter; species Paraconexibacter sp. AEG42_29. Next base: position 2,968,103 of record NZ_CP114014.1, read on the forward strand.
TCTCGCTCGTTCCCGAGAGGCGCTGGCCTCGGTTCACGAGACGGACGCCGAGGCTGTGCTTTGACCCGCGCCAGGCAGACGAGGTCCTCGATGATCAGGCGACCCTGACCCAGGAGGCCTTCACACTCTCGGTTCGCCGCGAGGCGCTCGCTCGGACCGTGGTGCTGCTCGCCGCTGACCTTCAGTCTGAGTGGACGCTGCGCTCTTGCTGGGTCGGCGACAAGGTTCGCGACGAGATCCACGTCACCGCGTACGACCTGGCGGACCTGATCGAAGACAGCGCCGTAGAGCGACATGCCGTGTACCGCGTCACGCCGACGAGCGCTCCACTGCACGCCTTGGCCGAAGCGCTCGCCGAGCTGCGCTCCGTCGAAGCGTCGTTGCCGTCGTTCCCACTGAACGAGGTCACGATCGAGCCGCGCGGTCCCGCGAACGGCACGCTCCGCTGGCGCACGAGAGCGCGACGGCCGGCCAGCGCCTCGACGTACACGGAGGGCGAATGGACCGACGGCGGCTGCTCGCTGGACTGGTCACCGGCACAAGACCTCCTGCTCCAGCCAATCCCCGACGTCGGAGAGACCGCCGGCCCCGCGTTCCTCCCGCGTGCAGACCTTCTCCGCCTCCTCGCCGCGACCTCCGGACAGCCCATCGCCCAGCGAGCCGTAGCAGCCGCGCTCGTCACCGCCCACTTGGATTTCGACCCCGAGAGCCTGTCGCCAGCCGTCCGCCTAGCCAGCACCCATGACTGGGACCGCTTCATCGGCCACCTTCAGCAGCAGGAGTACCTGCCCCAGCTTTACGCCGACGCCCTCAGATCCCACTGAACGCGTCCGCAGGGTTCCCGTGCGGCGCATTCGTTCGCGAGAGACCTCCGGTCGAGGATGATCCAAGGATGGCTGTCAGTTCACGCGTCGAGTACCGGTTCAGCTGGTGGCATCAGGGCGTCTTCCTCTTCGATCGGCTGTACGTATGGGCCGAGGACTGGCCGGAGTACGAGGAAGCGACGACGGAGGGTGCCGTGTTCGGGCAATCGCGCTCCCGGGGCGTGACCTTCATCAGCCCCGGCGGAAGCACGTTCGGTGCTGACGGCGCTCGGTTGGTTGTGGAGGTCTACGACCAGGACCCCGAGCTCCCTCTCGCGGCGGGATCCGACACCGTGGGCGAGTTCGACCTGGACGCGATTTCTGGCGATTTCGCCCTGGAGGAGTCCGGAGGCGGGACGGGTGATTCTCCAGCGGTTCTCGGGACACCTCCGGGACGCTTTCGTGCTCGGTGGTCCGGCTTCGGCGAGGAGGCGGTCGAAGTGCTTGACCGAGAAGGCGGCGACGAGGACGCTGAGCGCCCGGACAGCTACCTCCTCCAGATATGGCCACGGACGACGGACACGGAGATCGCGGTCTTGCGCACCCGGGAGTGAAACCCGTCCGGTCAGGGTTCCGATGTGGACATTCACCGACAGACAGGTCGCCTGTGATCAGTTCTCAGCGATCACGAGCAGAAGCAGGTACGAAGCGCTGCCCAGCGCGACCGCGAAAAGGTACAGGCGCCATGCGCCTTGCGAGTCGTCCGCAGTCGCGACCGCGAGCCCACTGAGTGCGGCTACGACCGCCCCGCCAGCGAGGGCTACCACGATCGCTTGACCGACCTGGCCTATCGGCGAACCTTCGCCGGTCGCCCAAAGGGCATAGCCACACGCCACGATTGCCGCGCTCACCGCCGCTATCCCACTGAGTAGCGTGAAGGCCCTAGTCACAACGCCCAGTATGGCCTGCCCCCTCCTCCTCGGGAGCATCGCACGCTGGCTGTGCCTGACTCTCGAGAATGGGCTCGGTCAAGGTTCCCGCATTCGCCTGCGGGCGGCACGTCACGGGCGACTTATGGTCCGCAGTCGGCGATGGCTCGGCCGATTGCGAACCGCACACGACCGAGCGTCACGCTGTCCGGACGACGACCGGCCACCCGAAACACGCCGTCGCGAACGACTCCCGAGGCTACGACGCGATTGTGCCGCCGCATCTGCACCCGACGCACCCCCGCCGGCACGATCCCGGCAACGCGCACAAGCCCATCGCTGCCGCCATCGCACGGAGACACGACTGTCAGTCCGCGTTTGCCCACGCGAGCAGACTGGTCACACCGCTGCTGCACTGGCTCGCCTCGCCGGCCGCGCACCTGAACGCAAGTGATACGCGGACCGGGGATCACCCACAACCGCGCGGGACGCCTGACCCCGCGGACAAGGTCGTCGCGTAGCACCTCGAACTGCACGTCCTGATCGGCGAGGTCGCTCGGGCTGCGGCCCCGGTCGGCGGCCGACGGAGCCCGCCGCATGATCGGCAAACGCAGGACCGAATCAAGCACGGGCGCGCGACAACGTCGCAGCTTCGCCCGCCCCCACCGTGTGCGGAACACCCCCGCGGAAAGCTCAAGCCGCAGCAACCGCCTGCACAGACGCGGCTCTCCCGAACCCACAAAGCTGCGCCAGGCGCCATCATCGTCCGCAACCGCCGGCTGCTGCAGACGGCGACTTCCTAAGGGGCGAGAGAGCGTTACGCGGTCCCGTGTGACCCTGAGGTCCGAGGTGCAGGCGATCGTCGCGTCCGGCGGCGCGTCCCTGACGTACATCACACCGATAGACACGGCCGCCCCGCCCTCACGAACCAGCGGCTTACCGGCGTGGCCGCCGCAGTGCGGATCCTCGTGAAGGATCGTGACGGTGCGCGCGTCAGCAGAGATGTCGGTCAGCGCCCACGGAATCGCTGGCAGCTGCTCCCGGCTCTCGCCGAGTGACACAGCAGCCGCGCCGGCGATAAGCAGCGCCAGAGCCGGATACAACGAGGTACTCAGCACACGCCGCACAGCGCAAACGGTAGCCCCCTTTCGCGTGACCGGCGCGCCAACGGCTTCGAACCGGCCAGCACCCATCCGCTTGCCAGTGGCCCCGTCGGACGGGCCAGGCGTCCGCGCCCCAGAACCGGACGGTGAGGATCTTCGCGCCGTAGTGGCGAGGACGCCCTGGCACCTGCGGGCCCCGGTCAGGGTTCCCGTACGGCCGCCGCCAACCTGCCCTTGGTGACGGCAACTCGCGGACTGAGGCCGGCGATCCCGTCGGCGTTCCGCGCAACGAGCGCTGATGCAGCCCCCGCCCGTCCGCGGGTACGCTCCGCCACGCATGCGTGCTGCGATACCTGCGACCTGCCTCGTTTTCCTGCTCGTTGGCTGCGGCGGCGAAGACACCGCGCGTGATGCGCCTGATGTACGCGGGACCGATCTGATCGCTGCGCTCGAGACCCTTCGGGCTGCTGGGTACAAGGTCGATCTCTGCGGCCCTGAGTACTCCTCCGGGTTCCTGCGGGACACGGTCACCGATCAGCGAATGACGGCGCCTCGGACCGTTCAGCTCGAGACCGACGACGAGCTCTCAAAATGCGACTCCGGCGACTGACTACTCCCGGCGCGGGACGTCACGCGATTCATCAAGCGCAATCCAGGCGAGGCCCTCTCCCAGCGGTAACCCCCCAGCAGCACCACCCTGCAGCGACGCATCCGCCCGCGGAAACGAGAAAGCTGCTTGAGCCGGTGCAACGTCCGGTCGAGGTTTGGCTGCGGGTCAGTGCGCGATGGCCAGGAATTGCTCAGCGATGACCCAGCTGTCGCCAAGGACGAGCAGAGTGAGGCTGGCCGGCGGCGCGACCCATGTGCCTTGGCGCTCGGACCAGCGCTTCGGCGGGCCTGCCGGCAGGATGTTTGGCGCGACGCCGTGGGCGAGAAGGACGTCGGCAAGAAGCGTCATTGCTGCCTTGGACCCACCGGCGAGTTTGCCGTAACCGCCAGCGATGTGGCGACGCAGGCCTTCAGCGGTCTCGTTTACCTGATCCTCGAACGCGACGAACATGCCGAGGTGACGGTCGTGCGCTGCGCGGAGAGCGTCGGTGAGGGCCGCTGGGTCGGCGGCTACGCCGCGGAAGTAGAGCTCTGCCTGTTCGTCCACGATGTCAAGGAGCGCGGGATGATCGTCCAGCAGCTCGGCCTCAACAATGGGACTCTCGGTGATCGCCCAGCGGATGGGCGAATGGCACGCGATGGACCACTGGCCAGCTCCCGTGTCCGGTGTGGGCCGCGCCCGGACAACAATGTCGAATCGCTCGGCTTCCGGGAGCCAGGTCGTGCCGACGATCACCCCGACGTGATCGAACTCGTTCTCGCCCAGGACCTGTTCGAGTACTTCAAGATCGTGATCCACCTGCGAAATCATCAACGATGTAGCGACCCGAGCGGCCTCCGGTCAGGGTTCCGACCCGGTTATGGCCGGAGGCTGACGTCTTGGGCGCGCCCGTCGCCTGAAGTAACGCGCGTCGTCATCATCGCGTCGTGGCGGTTGACCCGCTGTCGATGCAATGACGCCCGCTCTCAAGTAGGTAGCCGACCTTCTCGATAGAAGGTGAGCCATGCCTGAAGCCTCTGACCAGAACCTGGAGGCGGCGACGCACGCGATACGAGCGGCTGCCGATCACCCCGAGACGCTGAGTGAGTACGTCGCCCTTCTGGAGCGCGCTTGTAGAGACCATCCGGACAGCGCGGAGTTCGCGTACCGGTTGGCGGCTGAACTCCAAAGCTCGGCTCCTACTCGTGCCCTCGAACTGGCCCGCCGCACGATCGATCACGAGCACGACAATCCGGGAACTCTGATCAATGCCGGGGAGATCCTCTGTTCTGCCGGCGATGTTGACGGCGCGTTGCTTGCCGCGAAGCGAGCGTACCTGCTGGTCGACACCGAGCCCATCCATGAGGCAGCGGGATCGCTGATGTACTTGTACGGGGTTATCGCAGGTCGGCGCGGCATGACCGCTGAGATGCTCGAGTGTTTCGAAGCAGCGTTCGACTGGGACCCGACGCACCGAACGTTCGGATTCATGCTGGCCACGGTTCTGCGCGTAGACGGTGACGAAGAGCGGGCCCAGCGTGCTGCGCAGCGAGCGCTGCAAGGGCGGCCCGGAGACGCGCGGCTGACCGAGTTCCTCGCCGAGCGCACCTGAGCGCCGTCGGGACGTCACCGGCCGCGAGGTCACAGCACGGCGCGCCCTCTAGTCGACTGGGCGCCCTGACGAACGCCCGGTGAGGGTTCGGCTCCGGACGTCACGCTCAGACCGTACCTCTGCTCTGTCGATACTCGAGGTGTGGTCTTCGCAGAACGGTTCCGGCGCGCGCTCGCGTCAACAACTCTCGTGCTGTGCGTCTCGACAGCGCTGTTGGCTTGCGGAGATACCGGTGGCGGATCCCGTGCCGCGCAAGTCTGTGACGGGGTCAAGCGCACGGGTATCTACCCAGGCTCGCGCACCATCATCCAAGGTGATGGGAAAACCACCACGGCGCGGTTCATCGCGCCCTCCGCGCGCGCCGTCTGCGCCTGGATCGGTGAACCTCAGCGTGTCGAGAAACTCGGCGCCCAGCGCGACGCGTGGCGTTACGGCGACCGCGGCACCGTGGTGGTCGAGAACGGGAGGGTCGCGTCAATCGACATCGAGGACGAGGGCGGGCGCGTTCAGCAGCCGGTCGGGGGCTGATAAGCGCGGGTCCGCAGAGGCCTTCACGGACGGCGCGACCGTGTCACGAGGTACGCGACGATCGCGCCGACGAAGATGACTGCCGCCGCCATTTCCACTGCAGCGACGGCGCGCGGTGTATCGCAGGAGCCGCCGCCCTCCGAACCGCAACCCGCGTAGTGCGTAATGCGGGTCACGCTGGCGGCGACGTACAGGGCCAAAGAGGTCAGCACCGCAAGTACGAGGTGGTACCGCCGCATCTGAGGATCGTCGCAGAGCCAGTGAGCGCTATACGCCCGACCGCGGGCGTCGGGTACAACCCACGACGCGTCCGGAGAGGGCTCGAAACGGGACGCGGGCCTGAGGCCCTAGGGTCAGCTGGACTCGTTCACACGCGCGGAGCAGCGCCCGCACAAGGTGACCTCGTGACCGTTGTGGTCTCGCCACTCGCCAGGCGAGCCGCACGCCTCGCAGATCGTCGCTGATCGCTCACGAAACAAGTCGGTCAGTTCGTCTACCGCCGCCATTTCGGCAAGCGGCCAGCTGCCGCCTGGATAGTTCTCGCGCGGACCCGGGAACGCCTGGAACGCGAGCTCGGCGTACTTCTCTTTCACCGCGTGCAGCTCGTAGTCCGGGAACCTCCGGACGACTGCCTCGTGACATTCGCGGACGAGGCGTAGCCAGCCGTCGCCGACGTACATCTCGAACGTGCCGCCGTCCACCGCGTGCTTGCGCAGATCAGCGAGAAGCTCCGGGTCGTTCAGGTTCGACACGCACCCAAGCCTGCTGACCGCACCCGCGCAGCGCAACTACGGTCGGCCCTCGCCCGTCCGGCAAGGGTTTCCAATGTGGGCATTTGACGCCCAATGGTCGTGTGATCAGTTCTCAGCTATGGAAAGCAGAAGCAGGCATGAAGCGCCGCCCAGCGCGACCGCGAGGAGGTACAGGCGCCATGCGCCCTGCGACTCGTCCGTAGTGGCGAGCGCGAACCCACCGAGTGCGGCTACCACCGCTCCGCCAGCGAGGGCCACCACGATCGCCTGGCCCATCTGGCCTATTGACGAACCTTCGCCGGTCGCCCAAAGGGCGTAGCCACACGCCGCGACCGCCGCGCTCACCGCCGCTACCCCACTGAATAGCGCGAAGACCCTCGTCACAACGCCCAGTATGGCTTGCTCCCCTCCTCTTGGGCGCATCGAGCCCTGGCTGTGCCCAGGCTCGCGATCCTGGGGCCCGGTCAGGGTTCCTTGGCAGAGAACTGCGCGCGCTGGCCTTCGACGTGCGTTCTTGCGGCGGAGATCCAGCAGCGTGGCGAAGGCGCCTGGTGGGAGGAGCGATGGATCGAGGACCTGGCCGCCATCCGGTGACGGCTACTCAACGCTCCTGAGGCGGGCCAGACTCAAACCAAGACCTCCCGAGCGGACGTGCTCCATAGTGCCTGATGGACGCTGAGTTCAGGCCGTCGTTGGTACGCCGGTAGCCTCGAGAGGTAGTGAATGGCGCCGGGCACTCTGAAGCAGATCGCGCGCGCCCTCACCGCAACGAGGACGGCTGGGCGGTGGACGGCCCGGCCGCCGTGTGTCTGGACGGGCTCGGCGGTCATCGGGATGGCCACGTCGCGTCGCAGGTCGCGACCCACGCCTTCCGCACCGCGACCAACCCGGACCTCGGAGACCCGTCGGGACGCCCGGCCGTTGAGCGATTCGATGTGCTTCGCGCAGCGCTCCTCCAGGCCAGGGACAAGGCTCGTCGCGGCATCGGGCCGGGAAACCCGTCCATGACTTGTGCCGCCGTCGTCGCCGTGCTCAACCCGGTTGCCGGGAGTGTCGACGTCTGTTGGGCGGGCGACTGCCGCGCCTACCGCTTCGACCCCGCCGCACCGGTCCGGCTTGTGCAACTGACCTACGACCACGACCTCGTCTACGACCAGTGGCTTCACGGCCGGATTGACGACGCCCGTGCCGGTCGCGTGCGCTGGGCCCTGGACCGGGCCCAGACCAGCTCCGAGGCGTTCCACCTCGGTGGCCCGCTCGCCAAGAAGGCCTTCAAGAAGCGCAACGTGATGCACGCCGAACTCGCGATCGGCGAACCGTCCTGGACATCCGCGCCAGCAGGCCCCGGTTCGCTAATCCTGCTCGCGACCGACGGCATCCACGACAACCTCACGCCGGACGAACTCACGGCAGTCATCGATGAGCACCATGCGCGCAACGCCGGCCTGAAGCAGCTACCTCGCGCGGTGTGCGAGGCAGCGCTGCAGCTGGCGCTCGCAGGGCAGGGTCGCGCGCACCACGACGACATGACGTGCGTCGTCCTTCGCGCATAACCGCTGCGTCCGGTGACGGTTCGTCGAATGGACCGAACGCTGGTTTAGTTGAGCTGCTCGTCGATCGGGCTGCCCGACGACGCGAGCCACGCGGGGCGTCCGTCCTTCGGGACCACCACTGGCCCGTTACCGACCATCGAGTCGGAGATAGAGCCGTGTTCGAGGAAGCTGCGAGCGTTGTATCCGAATACCCATGCCTGTCTGAACTCGTCGCAGGCGCACAACACGATCTCGTCAAGCTCATCCGGGCGAACGTGCCGATCGAGATAGTCCTGTGCAGCCAAGTAAGCGTCTTGGAAGGTCACGTCCTTGGGTCCTTCCCCAACAGGCGAGGTCGTGACCCCATAGCCTGCGGTCGTGCGCGTCGCCGAACTGGATCCTCACCTCTCTGTTCTTCCTGACGCTGTGCGCAGAACCGCCGTCGTGTTTGCGAACGGCGACGTCGCCTGGCTCAACGAACACGCTGACGCAGCCATCAACGCGATCGCTGACGCCCAGAGACTCATCGTTGGTCTAGACGCTCGGACCATGTTCTCAGACGGCGGATACACGGAGACCCCGATCAGCGCGTGGACCGAGGCTCCGAACGAGGGGAGCGACGACGCAATCGAGCGGGCTCGCGGAGAGGCTCTGGACGCGCTGCTACTTGCCAAGTCTGAAGGCACGCACGTGCTCCTAAACTGGTTGAAGGAGCGGGACGCGATTCGCGCAGATGGGTGCGGCGAAGACGTCCGCTGAGGGTTCAGTTCCGGACGCGTCTACGTCTCCCAGTAGCGGCTGACGGGCACTGCGAACGTGGTGCTGGCTGGGAACGCCCAGAGCGACACGTCGAGGCCGAACTGGATGTCGAACTCGTCCTGGACCAGCACGAGAGATGCGTCGGGCCGAGACCACCATGCATAGCCGTAATCCCACCCGGTTCGCTGCTCGTCCTGGTGGCGTCCCGTGAAAGTCGGTGCACCGAGCGTCTGAGCGAGTGCTGCGCGGATGTTGTCGAACGCGTCGTGCATTGCCGCGACGCCGGGACCTGTCTCGTCGAAGTAGGCGAGTGCGGCGAACGCAAGCGGCGGGCAACCGGTCTCGCGCGCCTCGACCGCGACGACCCGCGGCTCTCCGTCCAGCATGAACTGGAAGTTCAACACAACGCCGTCATCATCCAGAACCTTCCAGCCAGCCTGAGCCGCGAGACGCCTCGTGCTTGCCGCCGCGAACCCCGCGTGCGCGACGGCGCACAAGCCCTCGGCCAACGAGTCAAGGCGAGTTGGCCGCGCACTCATGACGGGATGCTCGCAGCTGGCGACAGCGTCCGTAGCAGGCGGAAGCCCTCGCGTCCGGTCAGGGTTGCCGAGCGGACTGCGCTCGTCTGGGACCATGGCCGCTGTGAGCGACTCCCGCTGGTACGTCGACTTGTCGTCCCGCTCGACCGGACGATGTTCGACGCCTGCGCAGCGCAAGCGCGGAGCTGCTGGAAGTCGTGGGCGAGCAACGAAGCCGGGTCGGCTGGGAAGACAAAAACCTGGCGCGGCATCTACGAAGCGATAGTCAAACCGCTCAAGGCGGCGACGACGTCGCGCCGCCCGGAAACGTGATCCGGTGTGACGGAATGTGATCGCAGAGCCACACGCCGTTTGACGCGCGGTAGAACACGGTGCCTGTCTCGGCCATGCCTGCGGCGTCGACCTGGAGCACGATGGCTGCTCCCCGCCGCGAACCGACCTTCTCCGCGGTTTCGGGGTCGAGAGACAGGTGGACGTGGTGGCGCTTCATCGAACGGAGACCTTCACGGTGGATTGCCGGCAGCGCCCCGGAGTGGGTTCCGTGGAACAGGCGAGCCGGCGGCGCGGCAGGCTCGTAGGCGAGGTCCACCGCCACTGAGTGCCCCTGCGCGGCACGGATCCGTGTGCCTGTGGGGTCGAACGCGAACCGCTGCTTCGGGCTCTCCGCCACGACGCGATCAAGGTCTCCACGCGTCACCTCGCGCCCAGCGGCACGAACTCCGAGCAGCAGTGCGTCGACGTCGACCCAACCAGCCTCGTCGAGCTCAAGCCCCGCCGCCTGGGGCCGATGCCGAAGCACGAGCGACAGGAACTTGCTCAAGCCGACATCGTCACGCTGGCCCATCGCACAGACGCTACCTGCGAGTGGGGCGGCTTGCGCGACCGCCGAGCTCCGCGGGCGCCGAGATCTCGTCCTAATCAACGGTGGCGGGATTCGGGCTCGGTCGTCCGCACACGCCACGTCGTCGGGTCAGCGTTCGCTTGCGACCGTCCGCCCACGCTCAGCATCGTGGAGTCCGCAGCGCTCTTCGACCGCAGACGTACGCCGACGACCCACCGATCGCGGTCCGCGGGTATCGGGGCAGCCGCCGGGCTACAACCGGATCTGCCAGCTCCCGCTGAACGGGGGACGAACACCGGCGCCACCGAGACCGGCTTTTGCGCCCGCCTTAAGGGCACCGTAGCCACTGAGGTCGACGGCGACCAGTGGATGCGCTCCGGCGGTACGCAGGGCGCGGCGGATGGCCGCGCGCGGTCGGATCGCGAGTGTTGCGCGATGTCCGCGGCTCATTCCGATCTTCGCCTGGCCGAGCTTGAGCGGGGTGCGGCCCGGGCGGCGGAGCGTCGCGGTGACCGTGCCGCGGCAGGTCGCGATGACTGCCTGGGTCTGCGGACGGCAGTACACCGCGACGGTCAGCGCTCCGTTCGCGGTGCGATGGGGCGCGGTCGCCATCGAGAACAGGTCGCTAGCGAGGACCGCGAACTGCTCACAGCCGTCGACGCGGCGATCGGCGGTGCCCGGTCCGGCGACGGTGTCGTTCCCGGCACCGCAGTTGAAAGCCGTCGGAGCGACCGCCAAGACGAGTGTGTCGTCGCCATCTCCGCCGGCGACGACCGCGGCGGGACCATTGACCGTGAGCCGGTCTGAGCCGAGGCCGCCCGCGAGGACGTCGCCCGGGTCGTTCGCAGTGAGTTGGTCGGCCCCGTTCCCGCCGTCGATACGGTCGGCTCCCGTACCGTCGTAGAGCGTGTCGCCGCCCCCGCGGCCCACGAGCATGTCATCGCCCGCGCCGCCGCTCAGCGTGTTCGGGCCGTCGTCGCCCGCGAATGAATCTGCACCGCTCCCGCCGGTCACCGCCTCGACCCCGTCGAGCTGGTCGCGCTCGCCCGCCGTGCCGGCAGTCCCGGCGGCGAGGTCCGCGGCGATCGGGGCGGTACGCGATTCGTACGTCGCGAGGTCCACCCCCGCCCCACCTTCGAGGACGTCGTCGGAGCCGCCCGCATCGCCGGCCGTCTCGGTCCCGTCGCCCGACAACGTGTCGTTGCCCGCACCGCCGCGCAGGACGTCGCGACCTGGGCCGCCACGTAACCGGTCGGATTGGGAGGACCCGATCAGCGTGTCGTCGCTGCTTCCTCCGGAGAGCCAACCGGCGCCCTGAAGGAAGTCGTTCCCGTCGCCACCTTCCACCTGGTAGGCGGGTACGTCGTCCGGAACGCGGACGCTGTCGTCACCGTCCCCGGCGAAGACCGACACCGCCATCGCCTGGGCGTTGGCGGCCGTGCAGCCGGCGGTGTGCTCGTCAATCGTCACGCAGCCCGTCCCAGGGATGACGGGGGCACCGTCGTCTTGGAAGAGCCACGTTCCTCCGGTCTTTGCCGCGGCGACGGTGACGCGGTTCGCCTCCCCTGGCGCCGCGGCGTACACGACCACCGATTGGCCTGGCCCGTATCTGTCCGGGGCGCTGGTACCGACACGCACCGTGGCGGCACCAGCGGCAGTCGGCGCGAGGAGCAACACGGCGACGGCGGGAGCCGAGAGCAAGCGGGACACGCCAGGTGGAACGACTATGTCGTCGCAGAGTTGCGCGTGAGGTGAGGCAGATCCGTCTGGGTGCACCGCCCGTGAGGTGAGCCCTGGCCGATCAACGGCACGGCCGATGACACACAAGGGGGTCCGGTAGCGGTTTTGCCACGGCCACCGGTGGCCTTCTAGAGCCGTTCGATGACGACGTTGCCCGAATCGTCGTCCAACTCAAAACCCGGATCGAAGTGCGCGTGGACTCCCGGCGGGACGTGTTCTTGAGTCAAGGTAAGGAGATGCTGGGCGAGCGATCGAAGTCCCTCGCGATTGCCACTGGATGAGGATCCCCTCCGCGCTCGCGGACACTCGCAGCTCGTACCCAGCGACCCAACTAAGCTCGAGCCCGCGCTCCGCGTCGTAGGTACCAAGCTCGATCGGGGCGTCCACGGTGGGATGGTCTCAGACCAGGAGACCGTCGGGTCACCGTCCCCATTCCGAACACGCGACAAGGGCCGTTCTGCGCCCACCAGCTAGCCGGATTTCGCTATGGCGCGGGCAAGTCTCCCCTCGTATCGCCTGAAGCATCGCTGCCGGCGGCTAGGACGCGATGCGTTGCTCCGGAGGACTCTGAGCCCGATGTCTGCGTACTCACGCACAGTCACGTCCTCATCTAGGTCCCCGGGCTCGTCGGAGCTCGCGACGAGCATCCTGAACAGGTGCTCGGGCTTGCTGGGCAGGAGCTGCTCCAGCCGTCCTACTGCGGCACGCGCTTGGGTCTGGGTCTCTGTCGGCTTAGCCTCACAGACGAAGTCAAGGAGCGTCCCGTAGCCGAAGAACGCCGCCTCCTTCTGTGTCAGGCGTGGTCCGTCTTCCTGCTCGTAAGAGGACCCGAGCGGGGCGCATCCCGCAAGCAGGGCCGCGCACAACGAGGCGAGGAGTAGAACTCGAGCGGGGATCCGTCGAGTATCAGGCAAAGGGTCCCCGGTCGCCGTCCGGCTAACCGGGCAGCACGCCGGCCGTCGAAGGCCACCGGGGGGTTCAACCGCAGGCCTCGCCGGCCCACGTCCGGTCATGCGAGGGGTCCTTCTACGAGGCTACGCCCGCGTCTAGAGAGGGTTCCCGACCGCTCAGCTTCGTCGCGCCGTGCGGGACAAGCGCAGTGCTGCCAGACGCTACGTCAGGGGCGCGGTAACCGCGGTCGTTCTACCCGGCACCACGAGTCGCTGATCGGCCCTAAGACCAGCAGCCCGGGACGGGCGGCAAAGCCGCTCACGACCACGCACAGCAGCGGGAGCCGTGCTCAGCATGGAACAGTCCGCTGATGGCTTCGCCAACGCTTGGACATCTTCTATCGGCCCTAGCCCACGGACATAGCGTCCAGGTGCACCCTCCCGCAGGGGAGCCGACCGTCAGTGCCCCGGCCGTCCTGACTGCCGACCTGGCTCAGATGTACGCCATGTGCGGCGGACTCGGGCCGCTCGGAGAACGCGCCTGGCAGGTCTGTACCCCGCCCGCGTTCGAGCGGGCTTCGCCAAGGCTGCTCACCCCGTCGATCGACCGCGAAGTATCCGCGGACTATCCCGATGATGTGACCGTCCACTGCTACGTCTTTGCCGACGACGGCGAAGGGTCCAGCACTGGTCCGCACTTAGTCGTGGACCTACACCCTGCCCGCGCCGGCCGGTTCTATGACGTCTTTTGGGACACCTACGGCCTGGTCGGCCAGATGCCTGTCGTGGCGACGAACGCACACGACGCCCTCGTCTGGCTCCTTGCGGCCGACGACGACAAGCCAAGTCCTCTCGGCGACGCGTACGACAAATAGTCGCGAGTCACGTTCGGCATCGTGAACGCACGCACCTGCTCAGCCCAGAGGCGTACGGAAAGGGTTTCCTGACGGGTCGCTTGAGAGACTGAGACGCCGGCTTCGAGCAGCGCCTCAGCGCATCCGAGTCCTAGTCATCGCGGGCGAGCCCGTCCAGGCTGCTGGCCAGATCGAACACGACCCACAATCCGACGAACGCAAGCGCCACGACTAGGAGCCCGATAGCGGCCACCGCGACCCATTTCGGCGTGAGCACTCCCGCAGCCTACGTCTCCACGGCGGGCGAGGTCACTCACGAGTTCGACAGCCCGCACCCGGCCCGTCAACTCAAGCCGTGCCACTGCTGCAGGAGCGTTGGGCAGGCGACGCCGACAGATCATCCGCGGAGCGCGGACCACGCTCAAGGATGGGTCCGATTCGGAAGCTAATCGGAGCTATTTGAGGGAGCGTCCGCCGGCTCGAGGCCGTATCCATCGCCGGAGCCTTGCCACACAGCGACACCGTCGTCAGTCACGTAGATCTCGAGATGCGGCTGCTCGGCTCCCGGCGAGTAGACCGCCTCCCACTGTCCGTCGACGTCCAGATCTTGGAAGTAGCCGAGGGGCTCGAGCGACGCCGTTACGCGGCGGCTGGTCTCGTTGATGAGCGTGATCCGGATAGGCGTGCTGGTGGGCTGCGTCATCGGCCAAGTCTGAGGCCGAGCTCAGACGGCTCGTTGGGTCGAGTGCGCTCGCGTCCGGTGACGGTTGCCGATCAGGGCGACGAAGTCGCCACCACCTCGCCTTCCCTGTCTTTGAAGACGATGCTGCGGGTGGTTCGCTCAGTGCCGAGGCGGACCTCGTACAGACCTCGGGTGACGGAAGTGATCGCCACGAGCTGGCCTGCATAGTCACGCGCCTCGACGGTGGCTGCGTCGGCCGGCGCGATACCGCGTTTGCGCGCTTGGCCCGGAGGCTCGCGCGGCATGGTGAAGTTCTGTGCGCCGCGGCGCCGGGCCTCTCGCAGCCGGCGGCGGAACTCTGAGGCGTAGGCCTTCCGCGCCGCGCTGGTCAGCCGGACCGGCTTGATGATCATCAAGCCCGAGCGTCCTGAAGCGATCACGTGCGCTGGGTTGCAGCTCGCGCCGCTGGTCGTGATCAGGCAGGCACCGGCGTCGGCCGACGGCACCACGATCCAGTGGTTGCGTCCATCGGGTGCGAGAACGCGCCGCGCCCGGGCGACGACCGGCGTAAAGCCCTCGCCCCGGGCCGTCGCGATGATCCGACGCTGCGGGGCGGTCAACCGCACCGGCTCCCCCGCGGTAAGCGCCGCCGCGACGGCCGCTCGTGATCGCTGTGCGGAATCGCCCGAGAGGGCGGTCACGGCCGCCGCAGTCCCTCCCGCCGCCGCCAGTAGCCCCCAGGCCATGAGGAGCCCCGCGCGGCCGCGACGCATCACGCTGCGACGAGACGGTGCCGGTGCCGGTGCCGGTGCCAGGGTCTGATCAAGCCGCTCGACCACGCGCTTCTCGACAGAGTCGCTGTCTGTGACAGCCGTGGCTTGCAGGAGCGCGCGCAGCTGAGCGTCGATGTCGAGGTCAGGCATCTCCGCCTCCTGTGGTGTGGTCGTCGTGTGCGAGTTCGGCCTTGACTGAGCTCCGGGCGCGAGCGAGGCGCGAGCGGATGGTCCCCACCGGGACGCCGAGCGCCGCCGCTGTCTCTTCGTAGGACAGCTCCCCCCAGACGTTCAGCAGCAGCGTCTCGCGGTCCTCGAGCGACAGACGCTCCAGCGCTCGGACGAGCATCGGGTCAAGCACGTGCGCGGCACCCCCGGCATCCTCGCTGGAGGGCTGAGAGTGGCTGTGCTTCCGAAGCACTTTCAGCTGTCGCTGCTCGTGCCGCCGGTGATCGGCGACGACGTGCGCGGCGATCCCGTACAGCCATGGCAGCGCTGTCCCATGCCGTTCGTCGTACCGGTCACGCTGCCGGAACGCGCGGAGGAACACCTCGTGCGCCGCGTCCTCGGCGAGATCCGCACCGAGCCGGCCGCGCAGGTAACGCAGCACCGGGCCCACGTGGGCACGGTAGAGCGCGCCGAACGCCTCGGGCTCCTCAACCGACCACCGCAAGGCGCGCGCATCGTCAGTGCTCAGCGGCATCTACACCCTTATCGTCGCTCGCCCCCAGAAAGTTCGCGTCGGCCCAACTTCATCAGAGCCGGCGCGATAGCCGCTCGGCTCAGGATCGGTAAGCGTCCGATGGAGGCCACGACGCGGGTGGACTCCCCGCTTCCTCGTGACCCCGGATCATCGTGTGCGGAGCGTGCGTGTTGTCGGCCTCCTGCTGGATGTGCTGCTAGACCCTTGCCGGCCTGACCGGTCGATGGCCGCGGTCCGGACGCCCGGGGTCCGCCGCGACGCCTGACTGCAGGCCGCGAGTCGAGGGCGGGGCCGCTGTAGGCTCGCGCGGCATGAAGACCACTCGCGGATCGGCCCGGCGCCTGGCTCCCGTCGTGCTCTGCGCGCTCGCGGCAGCGTTCGTGGCCGCCCCTGCCCAGGCGGGGAAGTGGCGGCGCTGCGAGGTCGAGACGGCGTTCCCGGTCCGGACGTTGTCGACCAGCGCGATGACATGCTCGGAGGGGAAGCTGGTGTTTGGTCGCCTGTTTCGCGACAACCCGAAGGCGAACCAGCTCCCGTTCGGCGCGGCGCGCCGGTTCAAGACCACCGGTCGCACCCGCGGCAGGGTGCGCTCGCTCACCTGCTCGGTCAAGTTCGGTGCTGAGACCGGCGCGAACCGCGGCGGCGTGAAGCTGACGGTCCGGTGCCGTGACTTTCGCGGTGACGGCATGAACTACACCGAGCAGCAGGACAGCGTGTAGACCCGAGGTCGAGCTCTGGGCCGAAGCGAATGCACGAGGGCGCATGCCCGCTCGGCACTCCCGATCGAAGTTCGGATTGGGCGTGCTCCCCAGCGCGAGAGGGTCGCGCCGGATGCTAAGAACCTCGAGGTGTCCTCTAGGCGCGATCCCGTCGCTGTCGTCCTCGGTCTCGCGTCTGCGGCGATGGCCGTCGTCGTCGTGGTGATGACGTTCCCTGAATACCAGCAAGCCGAGGTACCCGGCAACGTCGATGGCTGCGGGCGCCCGTGCCAGCCAGCGGGGCGGGTCTGGGACGGCGAGGCGTGGCTCGGACTGGGCCTCGCTACGTGCCTCGCGCTGATCGCCGCGGCGGCCTTGCTGTGGGGCCTCCGTCGTCGAGAGCCCCGAGCACGGAGCGGTTGAGCTTCCTTCTCGCGGCGTTTGCTGAGACTCTCGCACCGATGTCAGAAGACTTCGTCGCAGCCGCACTCGTTGCCGGCCTTCGGCCGCACCTCCCAGCCGGTGTCACGCTCACGGCGTTTCCAGGCGAGCGGATCGGGCTGCGCTTTCGCGAGGCCATCAAACCCAGCGACGGGCATCGGAGCTCCTCACCCCTAACCTTCGACCTCGTTGAAGCGACCGCAGACAACAGCCATGTGAACGCTGTCGCGAGCGCAGTTCGATGGATCCTCTCCTCGATCCAAACCGAGGTCAGCGAATGGGTCGGCTACCGATGGCCGGAGATCCCGGAGAGCTCGTCGGCCAGCGGAGGCGGAGAAGCGTACGCCGTCCCCGACCACGAAAAAGCCGTGTTGCTTGTCGGGCTTGAGCGCGAGGATGGCTGGTCTCTGCGCATAGCGCAGCTCCCAATCGCTGAAGGCATCGTGGGCCGCCGCTGAACGCTTACCGCCGCCGTCCCAGCAGGCGCACACATCAGCGACGCTTAGGCACGGTCGCCGGCGGCGAGCTCTGCCGCCGATTGATGCAGCCGGATCGCGCCCGACACGGCTACGTTTCGGGCATGCACGTGGAGCATGTCACCGTGGTGGTCGACGACTACGACCAGGCGATCGCGTTCTACGTCGACGTCCTCGGATTCGAGCTTGTGGAGGACTCGACGGCGACCACGACCGACGGCCGCGCGAAGCGCTGGGTCATCGTCCGGCCGCCCGAGGCCCAAACAGGCTTGCTCCTGGCACAGGCGGACGGGGACGAGCAGCGGGCGGCGGTCGGCAGGCAGTTCGCCGGCCGCGTCGGCTTGTTCCTACGAGTGGACGACTTCGACGCCGCGCACACACGGCTACGCCTCGCCAGCGTCACCATCATCGGAGAGCCGCGATCTGAGGCCTACGGTCGGGTCCTCGTGTTCCGAGACGTTGCAGGCAACCACTGGGATCTCCTTGGGCCGCCGGACTAACCCAAGCCCACCTGTGCGGTGGGTGCTCCCGCTGCGAACAGGGATATCCCCATGTCCGGGCCGGGTCGATCTCGACCGGTGGCTCCGGCTCACCGGCGCTCAGACAACAACACAACCGAGGCGATCGTTGGCATCGCTGCTTCGCGTCGTTCGCGCTGCGGGCGCGGCGCACCATGCCCGAGGGGCAGCGCCAGCGGCGCTTTCCGAGGCGGCTGCGGTCTGGGAGCTATCGGGCGGCAGAACCCACGGTGAATACCGCGACTCTCCACGCGGGAGTTCGTTGTGCAGTCATGCGCATTCGCTGGCTTGGCACCATCGCAGCGGCAGCTGTTGGCCTGACTGTCTGCGTCGACGCGAGTGCTGCAGGTGCGCCACCGCGATGCCGCCCCGACGGCGCGGTTCGCTTTCAGAACCGCGAGATCGTCGTCTTCTCGAAGGACCAAGACGTAGTCGGCTGCCTGCGTCAGACCGGGCGGCGGACACGACTCGGTGACTTCTACATCCCGCAGGACAGCTCTACCGAAGCCGGTGGGCTGAAAACCATCCGCGCGCGCGGCCACGTCGTCCTGACCGTCGAGACCGTCGAAGCGCCGACCGGGAGCAGCGCCAGAGTCAGCGTCGTGAACCTGCTCACCGGCCGACGCACGTTCACCGTCTTCGTCGCTCCACCCTCAGGGCAGGGCAACGCTGCGGTCACTGCAGAGCGCCTCGGTCCCGGCGGCACGCTGGCGTTCATCGCCGAGATACAAACTGACCACGAGCTGCTGCGAACGGTCCGGGTGCACGACGCCCTCGGTGACCGCGTGGTCGACCACGGCGTCGCGATCGACACCCGATCGCTGAGCATTCACGGCACAGACATTCGATGGCGCTCGTCCGGCGCGACACGCTCGATCACGCTTCAGCCGCCCGCCTGACGGATCTGTCTGGACGGAGAGCCGTAGCGCCGGAAACCGCGCCCGATGTGGGCCCATCACGATCGTCGGATAGCGACGCTGCACGGACGTCGTCGCCGGCGGTGTGTCCGGGTGGGTACTAGGACGTGTCGGCGAGGTACTGCATGAGCGGCTCAGCCCCCAGGCAGCGCGCATGCCTTTGAGGATGGCGATGGTGACCTTGCAGTTGGGCGCGGGGAGTTTCCATGACCAGCCGCGAATGTCTGCGTCGGTGATCGGGCGGACGCCACACAAACGAAGGGGTCCCTGTTTCTAGCGCTCGGTCAGCTTGGCAAGCGCTTCGTCGCGTATGTCCGTCGTAGACGCAATGGCGCCAGCGGGCGGCGAAGGCTTGTGCGACCCACTCGAGGGCCGCTTGCGTGATCGGAGTCCGGAGCCTATGAGAGCGACTCGTCCAGGGCCCCGAGCGCGTCGGTGAGCGCGAGGTTCGCCTGATAGTTGACGGGGCAGGCGATGACGGTGACGGTGTCCCGCGCGAGCGCGTCCTTTAGGGCAGGTAGCAACTCCTGCGCCGTCCCGATATGGACGCCGCGAGCGCCGAAGGATTCTGCGTAGGTGACGAAGTCGGGGTTGGAGAATGCGGTGTCGGCGTGGTGGCCAAGCTCAAGGTCCATCTTCCACGTGATCAGCCCGTATTCGTCGTCGACCCAGATCAGGATGACGATCGGGACCTGCTCGCGCAGCGCCGTTTCGATCTCCTGGGAGTTCATGAGAAACGCGCCGTCCCCGGTGGCGACGAGCACCTTGCGGTCAGGCATCGCAAGCTTGGCGCCGATCGCGCCGGGAACGGCCCAGCCCATCGTCGACAGGCCGTTGGAGATCAGGCACGTGTTGGGAGCGTAGGTCGGGTACAGGCGCGCCATCCACATCTTGAGCGCGCCGGTGTCGACCAGGACGATGTCCTCGCGGCCCAGGGCGCTGCGGGTGTCGGCCACGATGCGCGTGGGCGACAGCGGGAAACTGTCGTCCGCGGCGCCGCGCTCAAGCTCGGCGCCGATCCGGCTGCGGATCGCGCTCTCGTTAGCGTCCGGGGCGAAGCGTTTGCCGACGGCGTTCCCGAGCGCGTCGAGCGTGCGGCTGATGTCGGCCTGCAGCCCGACTTCGACGGCGTAGCTGACGTCGACTTCGGCTGGGAAGCGATGGATGTGGATGATCCGCTTGTCGCCCTGGGGGTTGATCTTCTTGGGGTCGAACTCCTGCAGCTCGTAACCGACCGCGACGATGACGTCGGCCTCATCGAAGCCGAAGTTCACGTAGTCATGGCGCATGAACCCGACGGCTCCCAGGGCGTTGGGATGGTCATCCGGGATGACGCCTTTGCCGTGGAACGTCGTCGCGACCGGGACGTCCAGGCGCTCGGAGAACCGCCGCAGCGCGGGGCCAGCGCCAGCCCGGGCGGCGCCATGCCCAGCCAGGACGATCGGGTTCTCGGCGGCCGTCAGTACCTCCGCCGCGCGGCGGATCTGGTCAGGTGAGGGCTCGTCGGGGCGCGGTCGGTTGATCGGTAGCGGCTTCGCGTCTTTCGGCTGCGGCGCGGCTTCGATGTCTTCCGGCACCGCTAGGTAGACCGCGCCAGGACGCTCGGTCTGGGCGAGTTTGAACGCCTTGCGAAGCATCTCAGGCACCGCCCCAGGGGTGGCGACCAGCTCAGCCCACTTGGTCACCGGATCGAACATCGACACCAGATCAACGCCTTGATGGGACTCCTTGAAGGACCGGTTCATCCCGACCTGGGCACTCAGCGCCACGAGGGGCGTCGAGTTGGTCGTCGCATCGGCGACGCCGAGCAACAGGTTGATCGCGCCCGGGCCAAGGGTCGCGCTGCAGACCCCAGCTCGACCGGTCAGCCGTCCGTAGACCTCGGCCATGAATGACGCACCCTGCTCGTGGCGCGTCAGGACGTAACGGATGTCCGACGCGGCCAGCGCGTCGATCAGACGGATGTTCTCCTCGCCTGGGATGCCGAACACGTACGTGACACCCTCGCTTTCAAGACATTCCACCAGCAGATCGGCGACGAGCGGCATCAGCTGAGCCTAGGCCTCCGGTCTGATCGTCGACGCGTGCGCGTCAGCTTCGATGGTTCGCACGGCTCCGTACAAGCGGCCCGCGAGCCCGCCCTGGTCTCTGGCCCAAAGGCGGCCCCGACCTTCGCGAGAAGCTCCGTCGGACGGCCGGCTTCGCGCGCTCGGTGGACAGAACCCGGGCTGCTGACCACATTCCCGAGTGCTCGTCCAGCGGCGGGTGACGGCCACCGATGACGCGCCAAGACCGCCGGCTACGCCGACTGGTATGTCGTGGCCCGGATAGCCTCAGCCGATCCGCGCGTTCCTGCTCAGTTCTGTTGCGCTTTCGATCCGCCTGGCGGACGGCGACGCGCGCGCCCGCCAGACGATCGCAGCGACCGCTGTGCTGCAGGCACCCGCCTCGCCGGCCGGCGTGACGACGGCGTGACGCCGCCCCGGAGCATGTCCGCCGTGGCGCTTGTGTGCGTCATCTGGGCGGCGGGGGTCCCGTCCGCCGAGGCCCGCGGGGCGTGGCCCGCGCCGCGCGACGGCACCATCCGCGGCGACGTGATGCGAGGCACCGACCGCGCTGATCGTCTCCGTGGCCACGGGGGGCCGGACGTGATCCGCGGCCGGGGCGGGAACGATCTGCTCACCGGCGGCACCGGCGGAGACGAGGTTGCTGGCGGCAGCGGCGAGGACACGATCACGGGGGCGGCCGGCGGGGACACCCTCGACGGCGGCCCAGGCGCGGACATCGTGGTCGGCGGCTTCGGCTCAGACCGGATCTCCGGCGGGAGCGGGGACGACAACCTCGAGGGCTCCAACGACGCCGATGTCGTGCACGGCGGCGCAGGCGACGACGTCATCCACGGCGGGTCAGGGCCGGACATGCTGTTCGGGGACGCGGGCAACGACATCGTGTACGCCGACAGCGGCGGCGACACCCTGATGGGTGGGCCGGGCGACGACACCCTGTTCGTCGACACGAGCTCCCCTGCGACGATCGACTGCGGACCGGGCGAGGACACGCTGTACCTCGTGCAGCCCGCGGGACTCTCCGAGGACGTGCCGCGCGAGTCACGCCGGGTCCTCGGATGCGAGCACCCCCTCATCCTCGACGCGATCGTCGACCCGAACACGGGCGTGCGGTACCTGGCGCCGTCGACCGGCGGGACGCGCACCGGCTCGGCGAAGGACGACCTGTTGCTCGGCGGGCCTGGCCCGGACACACTCCGCGGCGGTGCCGGCAACGACGTGCTGTGGGGGCTGCGGCAGGCCGGGCTGACCTCGACCGCGCGCGACGTGCTCGACGCCGGCGCAGGCGAGGACACCATCTACGGCGGCCCCGGCCCGCAGCAAATCCAGGCAGGGGCCGGCGATGACTTCGTCAACGGCGGGCTCGGGAGAAACGACATCGACGCCGGCCCGGGCAACGACACGATCCGCCTGCGCGGCACGAACATCTCGACCATCCAGGGCGGAACGGGTGACGATGAGATCTACGCGGGCGGACCGGCACGAGCGCGGGTGCGCTGCGGGCCCGGCCGCGACACCGTCCACGCCGACAGCGGCGACGCCGTCGCCGCGGACTGCGAGCGCATCGACGCCCCCCGCGCATCGCGACCACAACGACTGCGCGCGGGCACAGCGCTGCGTGCCGCCGCACGAGTCACCTATGCCGACCTCGTACGCGCCACGGCGGACCTCGCCCACTGGTGGCGCCTCGGGCCCGCCCCGGCCCTCCCGGGCGCAACGCCAAGCACGGTACGCGACGAGGTCACGGGCAGCGTCGGGACCGCGCCCGGGGACCACACCGAGCCCGGGGTCACCGACGACGGCGATGGTGCGTGGCTGCCGCGCGGCCCGCTTGAGACCCGCGTGTCCTCGGCCCCGCTGCAGGCGCCGACCTCGACGCTCGAGGCGTGGGTGCGTACGCCATCCACACCGGACGCCCAAGAGGTCCTGAGCGCGCGGTTCGCCGGCGCCGCCGTCATCGCGGTCACCGTTGACGCGAACGGCACGTTCCAGGCGCTCATCAGCCGTGGGAGCACGGGCCCGGATACGCGACTTGCTGGCTACGGCAGCACCGCCGGCCAGGGCGTCTGGCACCACATTGCGCTCACGCGCGCAGGAGGCCTGGCGACGCTGTACGTGGACGGCGTTCGGACCGATTCGGACGTCGACGCAGACCTGGCCGCGCTCCCAGCCACCAGCGACCTGCAGTTCACCTCTGCCGACCCGTCCACCGCGACCGCGATCGACGAGCTCGCCCTGTACACGCGCGCGCTCACCGCCGCCGAAGTGGCAGCGCACGCCGGCGTCGGCCGCGAAAGCTCCACCGCGCCGATCACGGTCCCGGACCCACCGTTTGGACGCTACCTGCAGGCCGGGTTCGCGACGCGCCTACACACCGGATCGGCCGGCTCCTCCTACCAGTGCCTGCTCGACGAGACCATTCAGCTGCCGTGCGCCGAGCGGTTCGTCCTGCCGGTCCTAGAGAGCGGCAGCCACACGCTGAAGATCACTGCGACCGACCGCTTCGGCCGGGTCGAGACCACACCTCGCACCCACACATTCGCTTACGCGCGAGCGAATCCCTACACGGCCGGGGCAGCCGTGATCGGGGTCACGGGCGCCGTGCCGACGCTGCTAGCGATGGGCTCCAACGACCGACAAGCCACGTTTGAGTGCGCGTTGGTCGCCTCGGTCTACTCCGAGCCGACGCCACGCGAATGGATTCCGTGCACGAGCGGCACACCGCTGCCGGAAAACGTCACCGGCGTCGTGCGGTTCCGTGCGGTCAGCGCCAGCGGACTGCGGGACCCGACCCCAGCGCTGCTGCAGCTGCGGCCACGCGCGCAGGCGGCGTCCGGGCGTCCCGGGGCGTTCGGCGGCGCGCGGGCGGAGCTTCAGATCGCCGCGGAGGACTCAAGGCCGTCCGCCTACCCGTACACCTGTGCCCTGGACGGCACGCCGCTCGTCGACTGCCGCAACGGGAACGCTCTTCCCGTCCTGCGGCAGGGGACGCACACGCTGCAGGTCACCCAGCAGACCGCCGTGCTGCCGGATCCGATCGTCATCGCTCCGCTGCGCTTCACCGTCGGCACACCCGCCGCGTTGTCCCTGACGGCGTTGCAGTTCCCCGCCGTCGTCGAGACAAGCGCGGCGCTCGCCAGGCGCGTTCCGCGGGTTCGCCTAGCGCTGGATGCGCCCGCGCTGCTGACCCTCACGATCACGCGAGGCGACGGCCGGCAGGTGACCTCATCGGTCACGGTGGGCACGGCTGGCCCGAACACCGTGAAGATCCCCGCCAGCGCCCTGCGCCGCCTCGCCCTCGGCCGCTACCAGCTCGAGGTGACGGCGGCCGGCGTGGCCACGCCGCCCGCGGCGGCGCGCGTCCCCTTCGCGATCATCCCGCGCGAACGCTGACGCGCCCCCGACCCCGCTGAGCTCGCGCGGTGAGACGTCCACTGCGGGCGGCCGACACGAACGCTCGTCGGCGGCGCCGCGGTCCGCCTGGCCGACTGAAGCGGCTCGTCAAGGGCGTCTGATCGGGGAGAGCCGCAGCGAAACTCCGTCGGCGCCGACCCCGGTGAATCCGAGCTCGATCCGATGCGGACCGACCCGCACGTACGGCTGCACGACGGTCCTACCGTCCTGTTCCCACGGCGCCGGCCACTGGTCCGTCGTCCACTCCGAGATGTCCGCCTGCAGCTGATCGAGCACCGTCCAGAGCCAGGCAGCGACAGAGCCGCCGGACGCGAGCCGGAAGAGCGTGATGCCCTCGTCGTCACCGGCTCCCACGCCGACGCCGTCGCTGCGCCGCTGCACGTGAACGCCGTCCGGCAAAGACCCGGCGAGCGACCTGGCCAGCTCGTCGAGATACCACTCCGCGTCGGCGTCGGACTCGGCGAAGATCACGTCATCCTCGTCATCCTCCGTCATGCCGACAGGTTCGCATCCTGGCGGTCGGTCGGGCCGTCCGTTCGCCCGGCCGCCCTCTGTGGCTGACAGCTCGCGTCGTTCGCGGGTGCGATGCTGCCTTACGTGCGCGACTGCCTCGGGCGAAAGCTGCCGGACGGCGTGCTGATTACGTTTCGCCGCGATGTCCTCGCCGAAAGTCTGTGGGAGTACGGCGAGGTCGCGCTAGCCGAGCGTGCGCTGCACCTCAACGACGCTGAGCTCTACGAAGTCGAACTCCTCACGGTCTGGCACCACCTCAACGATGTCGAGCCAGACGCCGGTCCGAAGCTGCAGAACGGGCGCGTGATGGCGCGCGCAGCGATCGAGTTCCTCGAAGGGCAGCCGCGTGACACAACCCGGCAACGTCGCAGGACGCGTCCGAATGACGAGCGCTACGACACGATCTGGGCCTCCCGGCCCAACTCGGCCGAGGAGCAACGCGCACCGCACGAGCCTCCGCCCCAGCGAGCCGCGCACCGCCGACCCCGCCGCTGGCAACGCTATAAGCCGTAGCCCAACCGCAGCTATCGTTCCGGGGATCCGGTCGCGTGACCCCGCTTTACCCAGGTCCCGCAGACCGGCGGACCGCGTCGATCGGGCCGCTACAGTCCGGACGCCGTGAGCGTCCCTCGAGCGATGACCGCGATCGCCGTGCTGACGGCCGTAACCGCGACGGCCTCAGGATGCGGCGACTCGCCCGCCCCACTGCCGACGGGGCACGCGTTCAAGCTCGACTCGCAGCGGCCGACACCAGACGCGGGCCGCCGTGACATGTTCGCCTTCAGGCGATTCGCCATCCGCCGGTTCGCCGACACCGAGATCTGGACCGCTCGCCTCCGCGGGCCCGGCCGACAGCAGGTCCAGCTGCGGCGCATCCGCGCAAGTGAGTCATCCGGGCCGTCACCTCTGCTCTCTCCCGACCGCAGATATCTCATCAGCACACGCGGCGCCGAAGGAAGCGAGCGCTACTTCATCGATGACCTGCAGACCCGGACATCGCGGCCGCTCACCGGCCGCAAGGTGACCGGATGGGCACCCGACGGACACCACGTCACCGTCACGACGACCGGACCCCAAGGACCGGGGATCTACGCCCTGAACATCACCTCGCGAGAACTCAGCCCGCTCCTGACCGGCATCAGGCACCCCTCGCCCGCGCACTGGGCGCCCGACGGAACCCGGCTACTGGCCTACGACGGTGAGCTGATCGAACTCGACCTCCGCACGGGCCGGGCACGACGCCTCGCCCTGGCGCACAGCGTCGATGCCGCCGGCGCCGCCTACTCGCCGTCGGGCCGACGCATCGTCTACGCAACAGACGATGACAAGAACGGCGACATCTCCGAGAACGAAAGCGACCCCTACACCGCCCGGGAGCTGCACATAGCCGACACCGACGGCCGCAACGATCAGCGACTCACGCGCTCCCTCGACGACGACGAAGACCCGATCTATCTCACCGAGCACACGGTCGTGACCCGGACGTCGTACGCCGTCCTCGCCGTCGACACCCGGACCCGCCGGGTGAGAACGATCGCCCGAGTTAGTTACCTCCCTAGATCGCGTTGAGAACGACACACCACGCGGGACTGGACGGCTCGTCTGGCCTCTCGTCGAGGAACGGTGGCGTCCACCTGGCTTGCGCTCGCCCGCCGAGCAGCACGAGCAGCCGCCTGCGCGACGAACCTCCGCGACGTCTTTCCCACGCGCGAGCTTTGCCAGTCGCCTGGCGCGTCGCGAGCGGCTACCAGTGCGCGGTCTGCGAGCGTCGTGCCCTGGGCCTGCCCATAACCTTGCCTCATGTCCTCGTCCCGCGGCGCCGATCGTGTCCGTCACGCAACGGCCTGTCTGCGCGCGCGACCGTCTGGACCGACGTACTTCCGGACGGCGGTCGCCGGGCTGTTAGCCGCGATTGCGGGCTCGTCGCTCGCTTGCGGCAACGAGGACCTGGCGCAGAGCGCACGCGGCACAGATGGCCCGCCGCTGCTCGTCGACGCCGCTGCTGGGCGCCTCGGAACGCTCAGGATCGGAAGTGCTCGCTCATCGGTGGACGCGGTGTTCGGGTCACACCGGCGACAGCGAGTGGACGATGAGGGCTATCACCTCGGGCGCCCGGGTACGTACCGCAATCCGCCGAGGTGCAGCGCGGGTCGATACACCGTTGCGGACGTCGTGCACGCCGGAGCCAAGGTCAGCTACTGCAATCAGCGCGTGTACGTGATCGCTGTCACAAGTCGCGGGACGAGGACAACGCGAGGCGCCCGGATTGGTCAGTCACTGGACGAGGCGGCAACCCGGTACCCAAGCCTCACGTGCTCGTCCGCGGTCCGGGGCGACCCTGCGGTACCGGTGTACCGCTACTGCACAGGCGAGGTGGTCCCCGGCACCTACCTCTGGTTCGGTCAAGACCCCGTGAGCACCATCGCTCTATCGAGCGTGCCACTGCAATAGCCGGAGCTCACCCGGGGTCGCGCGAGCAGGCCGGTCGCCGGCAGACTGCCACCGAGACCGAGTCCCGCGGGGCCAGGCGATATCGGCGTGGCTCCGGGAGAACCATGAGTCATTCCGGAGCACAGACCTGTAGGCCGAGAGCTCGTGCGGCTCGGTCGCGACGAACCTTGAGAGCGAGCAGGCGGCGGCGCGCCTCAGTAGCCGCAGGAACGTCGTTGCGTTCAACGGCAGCGGCGAACTCGTCGTACCCGGCGCCGAGCCGATCGTAGATGCCGAGAAGGGTAAGCGCCATCGGCTTGGTCCCGTCGGGGATCCGCACGGCCCGCAGCGCCGCATTGCCGGTCCGGTACTCCTGAGCGTAGACACGGAACCCCCGCCCCATGCGCGCATCGTCTTCGGCGGCGATGGCTTCGTCGATCTCGCGATCCAGCGGCACAAGGTCCGCGGTCTGCGTTCTGCAGAGGCGATCGATCTGCGCGACGTATTGTGCTCGCGTCCGCGGGGCTGGCAGCGTCGCAGATGACGGCGCGGCACTCGTCGGCAGGGGCTCACCGTTGCGACCGCTCGCAGACCCACAGCCCACGAGTAGCCCGCTCAGACCGGCCACGACCAACAGGCTCGGCAGCACCCTCGCGGCACGCCCCTGGATCGAGCGTGTCGTCGGATTCGATGTGCCTGCTGTCAGACATGTCCACGTCACACACCGATTCTCGCAGGGCATGCCCCGGCGCCGGCAATGCCAAGTCGACGCGCGCGTCGACGTCGACGCCGTCCTCGTCCTGCCCGCGAGCCGCCTGCAGATCCAGCAACCCTCGGCCGGTAGCTCGCGCGGATATCCGGCGGTGCCGCCGACAGCATGGGTCGCGCTTCATGACGATCTCGGTGACGACGCCTCGAGCGTCGTCGTGTGCATCGACCCCGAGCCACCAGGTAGCGACGTCCTCCGCCGAGCAGGCGCAGCTGAGCCGTGACTGCCCGGGTCTGCACGTGTCGTCATCAGGTCCATGACGCGCTGCTACGCCCACGCCCAAGTCATCCGCCACTCGTTTCCGGTCCGGCGGAGGCCGCAGCTTCCGTCTTTGGTCACGGCGTGCGCGGTCTGCTGCGCATCGTCGACGTCGACTGATCGGATATCGAAGTAGCGCGCGGGGAAGCTCTCAAGGCAGCGTTCCTGGATGTGACGGGCGAGCTCGGGGTGAGGTTCCACGATGCGCTCGGCGCTCGGACGGAACGACGCTGTGCGCGCGGTGGCGTCCGCGACCTCGCCTAGGTCGTCCGCGTTGTAATTGCCGCCGATGATGTTCGTCGGCCGCAGGTGAAAGTCGCTCGCCATCAACGCGCAGGCGGCAGGGATGTCGGCGTCGAGAAGCAACGCCCGGTAGAAGCCAGCCACGACATCGCGTGCGGTCACGCTCGAATGGTAGTCCTCCGGACGCCCGCGGCCACCGGCCAGTGCCTTCGGCCAACAGCCCGCCGGCCGCGACGTCCCGCGCGGTGTGTCGGCGGTCAGCGGGATCAGATGTCGGAGCTGGCCGTACGCGCGGCAAGGGTGCAGAGTCCGGCGTCGCTGAGCAGACTCAGCCTGACCGCCAGCATCTGCCACGCCGATTCGCGCACTAAGGCCTCGGGACGGCAACCGGATGCGGGGCAGCGGTCCGCAGTTAGGGTCGCGGGTATGCGACCGCTCGACGCTGAGACCCGGCTCATCACGATGCTCGCCGACGCCGGGGTCACCGTCACCGATGGACGCGGCGCAGGCGAGAACGCGCCCGCTGCCTGGCAGGCATTCTGCGAGCTTGCCCACGAGCCCGCCGATGAGCCCTTCCGTGACGGTGAGCGGACGTACCGGGTGTCGGACGACGAGGACTGCGACCTGCTCCTGCACGAGAGCTTCGCCGGAGACGAGAACGACTACGTGATCGCCTTCACACGTCAGTTCTCGCTCGAGGGTAAAGACGGAGAGTACGTCGGGATGAGAGCCCTCACCCTCCAGCTGCAGTTCGCTGAGCTGCCCGCCGGGCGCGTCCCGAAAGCGCAGCGCTGGGGGTATGCCGGGCGACGACGCGAGGGAGTCAGCGACTCCGAACACAGCGAGATCAGCAACTGGGCCGGCTACGTGGACAACTGGAAGGCCGCGGTCGAACGCTCAAACTCGTTCCGGGTGATGGACGACCTCCAGGTCCAGGGGTTCACGATCTCGCAGGGCGACATCTGACCGCGCCGCCATCCTCACCCGCACCTTTGTTCTTTTCCGGGTCTCGACGAGCCCCCTGGCGACTACGGTGCCCGCATGGATGGAGACACGCCGCCACCTCGGGAGGAACGGATCGCCCCAGACCGAGCTGATCCGGTTGCGTGGTGCGGTTACGCCGAGGAGAGCGCCCTTGTCCTGCTCGTCGCGACGACCTCCCATTTGGACACCGCCCTCGGCTGCCTCGTCCGAGAGAACAAGGAAGCCATCCACATTGCGCTGTTCGAGGTCTGGCCCGCGCCCGACCCGCACGCTGACTGGATCAAGCAGACCCGCAGCATCGGCGCTGACACGCTTGTGCGCGTCCGCCTCGGGGCACCGGTCGCAGGGCGCCGCGTGATCGACCTGACCACAGGCCAGCAGCACACCCGGATTGCGCCGGCCGGGGCTGTCGTTGAGGCGTTGCGCGTGGCTGACGACTACGGCTGCGCCGCAGTTCTGGCGGCGTTCAGCCGACATCCGCCGTCCGCTTAGCTGCGCCACTCGGCACGGTCGCGAGCGCAGTCCGTCATCAACCGCAGATCAGCGCCCAAAGCCTCGGCTCGGTAGGGAGCCGCCGGCTCAGTCACGACGGTCGACGCCGCGACGCTTGAGAGCTCGACCGGCCGCGGCGTCCATCACCGTCACGACGGCGAGCGCCGAGAGCGCGAGGCCGACGACCACCGTCGGAAGCGCGACCAGTTGACGATTGTCCACGCCACCGTAGACCGATGCTCCGTAGCCCCGAAGCACATACACAACGTCGACCGTGGCCACGTGTCGTCCCAGAAGCAGCGCCGCCATCGCGATGACGATGCTGGTGCATGCAGCTGCAGTCCGCCGCAGCCGTGTCCGCACCGACACGCCGGTGAGCGCGAGCGCTGCCGCGCACACGAGCATCACCCCGGCGAGAGCGCTGTGCTCCCATAGCGAGGTCGACGGATCAGGCGGCGTCACGCCATCAGCGGCCTCCCCCACCACGCTGCGGACCAACGCGCCGCCGTTCCCATCGTTGAACCACTCAAGCCACGGAGCCGCGGCAAGCCCGACAGCGGCGGCAAGGCGCACCCCGTGATCGACGCGTCGCAGCATCGAAACAAGCGTCGCAGGTCCTGGCCGAAGCCCGGACGATCCGCCCTCACGACCTGTCCTGTGGGCGCACCTCCCTCGGACGCGCGAACGCTCCAGGCCCCGCGCAGGTGAGAGTTCCCTGCGCCCGCAATCCGCCCTACGCTTGCGCGATGATGATCGATCGTCATGCCGTGGCCGCGGCTGCCGTGGCCCACGGGCTGTCCGACATCGCAACGCAGGTCAGCGATCTGGCCCGCATGTCGTGGCGCGTTTCCGTGCAGCCATCGGCGGGACACCAGTTTGCGCCCGGTGACGCCAAGGCAGGCGGCGTGCCAGATCTCGCCCCAGGCGAGAGCTGGCCACTCAACCGCGCTGGTCAGCCGCTGGTGTTCCTTGCGCAGTACAGGCCAGCCACACTGCCGCCGATCGATCAGGCCGGCCAAGCCTGGGGCCACCGCGGGGAACTCATCCGCATCTTCGCCGACATCGCCGCCGAGCCGGTGGAGCCCGCGCGAGCGATCGCGCTCTCCACGGCGGCGACCGCGCTCGCCCCGGGCGCCCACCCGGAGTTTCCACCAAACGATGTGGGCGCCGAGTTTCCGCTGGCCCCGGCACATCTTGCGTTCCTCCCATGCCTGACGGTGCCTGCGGTCCACCCCACCCTCCGTGACCTAGACAGCCACTGGATGGACCCCCGCTCAGAGCAGTACGACCTGTTCCGCGCGGCCCTGCAGCCGCACCGCTTCGACAGTCAAATCCTCGGCTGGCCCGAGGACGGCCACGAGGACACCATGGCCGTCGGCCCATGCGTCGAGGACGGCTACTCCACCTCGGAGTGGACGACCCAGCCCTCCGACTGGCGACTGCTTCTGCTCCTGCGCTATCACCTCAGCAACGACGAACCATACGACGACGTCGACGAGTTCTTCGCCGTCACGATTCGTGCGACGGATCTCGCCGACGGCCGCTACGACCGCCTGGCCTGTGACGTGATGTTCGGCTGACGCCGACTCCGCCTCGGCACGCGCGGCGTACCGGCCGGAGCGCAGCTGCAGCAGACGGGCAGTCCACCTGGGCCGGCCAGGCGCGGACCGGCGGCATGTCGACGACAGGGGCGGCGCAACACCCCTCGCGCACTGGGGTAGGGAAGATGATGCCGCCCGTTTGCCGCCTGCGTTCGTGACTAGCCTGCGCGATCACGATCGGCGCTCTCGCTCTTGCCGGTTGCGGCGACCAACGCGACGCGGGCAACGCTCGCGCCTTCCAGGCGGGTCAGCGGGCGCTTGATCGTCTGGATCCGGTGCCTGCCGCCGTACGACTGAAACCTGACGAGCGGTCCGTCCTGGGGGACGACGGTGCGCCAGGCGAGACGGTGCAAGGCGCAACGCGCCGCTGGCGGCTCACGCGCACGACGCAGACCAACCGCATAGTCATCGCCCACTACAGCGCGCAGGTACGGCGCCTGGGCTACCTGCGCGGGACCCGGCCTGGCGACTCGAGCTCCTCGCATCGCAGCTGGTTCCGGGGCGATGCGTGCATCCGCGTGCTCATCACCACCGACCGGCTGATCATCCTGACCGCGGAGGAGGAGTGCGCCGGCGGCAGGCCCTGAGCCCGTGGAGCTCCCGCTTACCACCGCAGGGCTCGCGTGCTGGCGAGCGTCCGCCCCCACGCCGGCCGACCTGCGTCGCGGCTCCACCACATTCCCTCCGGGATCAGTTCAGCGACGGCGCCTGTCGCGCCGCAGAGGCGCGGAGCTGGAGTCCCTCCTAAAGACCGGACGCCAGCGACCAGGCGAAGGTCTGGGCTTGAGCGGTCACTCGCGAGAAGCCAGACGCCTCTCAGGTCGCGCCGCGCTCGGCTTCACCGGCGCGTCGAAGTCCGGGATGATCGGCAGATCGCGCGCCGAGTTCATCGCCTAGGCCGGATCACGGCCGCCGTGGCTGTTGCCGTGGGGCTCGCGGCCGGCGGGTGCGGTAGGAGTGACCGGCCGGCGGCAAAGACCCGGCAGTCGAACGTCGGTACCTCGACGGCGACGTGCGCGTGGGAGGTCGTGTACACCGGCATGGGCTCTGCGGCAGGCACTCGCAGCGCCACCTTGGAGATCGAAAACGGCTCCTCCGTTCCCTGCCGACTTTCGGGCCGACCGACCGTGCAGCTGCTCAACGTGCACGGCCGCGTCATGCCGGCCGCTCAGCGTCTTGACCGCAGCGGGGCGTTCGGCCGTATCCGCCCCCTGGCCGGCGGCACCGTGCCACCTGGTGGACATGCGATGTTCGTGGTCACCATCGAGAACGACCCCGCGTTTCGGGGGGCTCCTTGGCCCGCCGTCCTCGTGGCTCTCCCTGGAACCCGCCAAGCGATTCGCGTTCCGCTCAGCGCGCGCGGGACCGATCGGGTTTTTGACCCGAGCCCGGATGCCGGATTCTCCGTCACACGGATCGGACGCCTCCCCTGAGTGATGCCGAGGGACAGGTGTTGGCACGGGCAGCGCGCTGCCGACGCGTGCCGTGCGCTGCCCAGCTCGCGGGCCATTGACGAACCGCATCGCGCTGGCCAGGATGGGCCGGTGGCCGGGGCCAACACCATGCGCGAGGCGCGCGCGGCGACGCACACCGCGGCCGCAGGGCTCGCGGCGTTCATCGCGCTCGCGGCCGTGTCCCTCCTGAGCGCCGCAAGCGCGCACTCGTCGTGCACGAACGCGCCGCCGCCGGTGATGCGGCCGGTGGCCGGAACGCCCCGAGCCGACCTGTGCGGCGTCATCGATTCCGGCAGGTACCTCCTGCTCCCGGTCATCGCGCCGCTCGTCGTTTTCGGCGTGACGCTGCTCGTTACCCGCTCACGCCGGGTGGCGATGCTCGCGTGGGCCCTCTGTGCCGGCGTGTCCGTCGCGATAGCTCTCGCAGCGGGGACGCTCGAGCACGCTGTCACCGTGTGAGCCGGCCTCCCCGCCGACGGTCTGAACGACCTGCGCGAGGACACGACGGACCGATCTGATGCTCCTGTCTGGTCGCGTTTCACGGTGCCTTCGGGGCGTGCCGTTCCGTCATCGTCGACGTCTACAGACATTCCCGCGAGCGGCCGTCGGCGTTCGGCTTCCAGCGCACCCCGACGGCCGGCGGCGTCGCCTTGACCAGCTTCGCCGTCGGATCACGGCCCGGCACCCGCGGGCAGCCCCGGAAGCTCACCTCTGGTCCGCGCGTCCGGGTTCTCGCCGAGGACGGTCATCGTGTGACGGGAGGCTCATGGGAGTGCTGTCACAACTCAAGGCGCCCGTTCCATACTGAGTCATGCCGCGTCTGTCGCTGACCGCCGAAGTGCTCGGGGAAGTCTTCTCCGAGCACGGCGACGCGCTGGTGGCGTACTTCGCTCGACGCACCTTCGACCCCGAAGTGGCGTTTGACCTGACGGCCGAGACCTTCGCCGAGGCCGTCGCGTGTCGGCATCGCTTCAGGGGAGAGCACATCGACCAGGTCATCGCGTGGATCTACGGGATAGCCGCCAACCAGCTGCGCACGTTCGTCAGGCGCGGGCACATCGAGCGACGCGCGCTGCGGCGGCTCGGACTGGAGCGACCGTCGCTGACCGACAGCGACCTAGAGCGCATCGAGCGCGACGCCGGACTGCAGGATCTGCGGGAGGTGATCGCGGCATCGCTGGCCCAACTGCCGCTGCATCATCGTGAGGCTGTGCGCCTGCGCGTGCTCGAGGACCGCAGCTACGCCGACACGGCCGCCGCACTGCAGATCTCTGAGCAGACCGCGCGGGCGCACGTCTCGCGGGGCCTGCGCCGTTTGGCCAAGGTCGTGCCCGCCGCGACCCTCACCCACCTCAACGAGGGACGTTCATGAGCCCAACGCCGTCCGACCCGATACAGCGCCTAGTCCGCGACCTGCAGCACGAGATGCGGAAGCAAGACGCTCGCGCCGCCCGGCGATGGCGCCGCCGCCGAGGCGCACCCCTCCTGGCGGCCGCCGCCAGCCTCCTAGTCGCCGGCGGCGCCATCGCGGCCGTCGCCGCCGGCGTCCTCGACACCGGTGCGCCCGTCCCAGGCACCCCGCAGGGCAGCTCCATCACCCGCGGACAGGTCAAGCCCGGCACCGCGCTCGTGCTGCCGCTGCGTGTCGCTGACCCCGACGGCGGCCCCCCGTGGGGGATCGCCGTCTACGACACCGAGAACTCGCTGCGGCCCGGCGCCCGCCCTGCGAGCTTCCGCTGCCTGCGCACAGGACGGGTACAAGCCGGACGCCTGGGCGTCGTCGGGCGCGACGGCGTCTTCGGCAACGACGGCAAGTTTCACCCCGTCGCCGACGAGACCGCTCTGGGCGGCGGATGCAGCCGGATCATCGGCGGACAGACCCTGAACGTCAGCGGGGGCGGACCCCCGGTGCCCGCTAGTGGCTACACGGGCTCGCCCGGAACCGCGATCGGCGGCTGCCTCAAGCACCCGGTCCTCAGCTCCGCCTCCGCGATCACCAAGCGCCGGCTCGGCGGCCGGCCGCTCTGTGACCCGGCCGGCGGACGTCTGGTGCGCGCCGGCCTCGCCGGCCCCCTGGCGACCCGCGTCACGCTGAGCAACGACCGGGTACGACGGACCATGACCCCCGGCCCGGGCGGCGCATACCTCTTCGTCCTGAAGCCCGGGACCGCCGGCGTGCAACCACTGCAGCTGACCGCCACCTACCGCGACGGCACCGTCTGCAGCGAACCGCTGCACATGACCCGCCGCGGCCACAACCCGACCCTCGATCCCAACTGCCTCCCTGTCCCAGGATTCTGATCCGGACGCCCGGCGTTCGCGTCGTCAAGCGTGTGAGGATCAATCCTGCGCGCCGCACCAACGCCGCACAGCGCCCCACCCCTGCCGGTGCGGAGTCGGTTGCGTCATGCACGTGCGCAGGCGCAGCTCTCGGCCGATCCCCAGCGCGGGACCCGCATCCAATCGGCGGCGCGGGGCGAGCGCCGCAACGCCGCTCGCACCCCTTTCTAGCGGCGGCCTCCTATGGCGCGTCGATGGTGCCGGCGAACGTCAACGGAGCGGTCGCGATGAACGACGACGGCTGCCGACGCGACCCGACGGCGAACCACCGGTCGGCGCTGACCGGCAGAGCGAGGTCGAGCGCGGTGAGCTGCGCCGTGCGGGCGGGGACGGCGGCGCCGGAGCCGGTGGAAAGCGCGGGTAGGTCACGCGCGAGCCTGCTGCCGCGAAGTAGCAGCGCCGGCCCCGCCCGCTGCAGACGCATGCCGTTGTAATCGATGGCGCGGCGGCCTTGAATGGATGCCGGCGTCCAGGTGCGGTCCGGGGCACCGGTACGCGGGTCGATGGCGAGCAGGCCAAGGCGCGGTTGGGAGAACAGGCCGGCGAGAAACAGGCGCCGCCCGTCGGTGGCAAGCGACTGGACTGGCCCGTTGACGTGCGGGTCAAAGGCCGCGTCCGGTCGGCCGGTGACTGGATCGATCTTGACGACGGCGAGGTTCGCGGGCTGGCGGCCCCGCGTGCGCACGAAGCTGCCCGCGACGTAGACGCTGCCGTTCACCACCGCGATATCGGAGATGTGACTGCCTCCTGCGGAGGGGTACGGCTGAGGCAGCTCGACGACGCGGCCGGTGACGCGGTCGATGGAGACCAGCTGCGACTGGGTGCCGGGCCTGGTGAGGGTGACGTTCTTGCGCAGGACGATGATGCGGTCTTGTGCGGCGGCGAGCTTGACCTGGGCGAAGCGGCCGTAAGCCGCCGGGTAGCGGGGGTTTCGGGCTGGCGGAGCCAAGCGCACCTGCCGGCGGACCCGGCCGGTCACCGGGTCGATCGCCCGGACCTCGCGGGTCGAGGCCGCCCAGAGCACACCGTGGTCAGCGAGAAGCGCTTCGGTCTGCATGTCGCTGCCCAGCGACGGAACCGGTCCGCGCGGCGCACCGGTGAGCGCGTCAAAGCGGGCAACTGCGGCGGCTTTCGGCGTCGCGGACCAGAACGAGCCGCCGGCAAGCAGCCCGCCGTCAAGGGGGACGAGCGCGTTGACCGGCAGGTTCGGCTGCGCGGCCGGGCCGGTCGCCGCGCACGTCTCGGGATCAACGGCCTGCAGCAGGCCGGTGCGGTCAGGGGCGCCGTACGGTGCGGCACGCTCACCGGCGAGCCACAGCCGTCCCCCGCGCAGTGCGGCGTCGTAGACCGCCAGCCCATCGACCGGAGAGCCGGGTAGCTGGCAGTTAAAGCGCCGGTCGATGCGCCCTGAGGCACGATCGATCACCACCGCGCCGTCCGACCGCAGCCCGGGTACCCGGTGGGTGATCACCGCGACATTCGCTGCTCGCACCCGTGCTGACGCGCGCCGCAGACGGGTCCGCTGACTGGCGGTAGGCCGGAACGGGTCGCGGGCACCAGTGCGCCGGTGGCGAGCCCGGGCGGCGCGGACGTCGATGTTCGCGGCGCGTGCCTCGGCGATCGCCGCCCGGTAGCGGCGACGTGCGCTCAGCAGCGCTCGGTCCTGGGCCGCCGTCCGGGGAATCGCCGCTGCCACAGCACCGGCCACCAGCAGCTGGCGCCCCCCGAGCGGCAACAGCTCATCAACACGGCCACGGACCGTGCCGACGGCAGCGACCCGGCCCGTCCTGAGGTCCACCGAGCGCAGCGTGTTCGCACCAGCAGACCCGCTGCTGTGGCCGCCGACCCAGAGCCGGCCAGCGACGACCCGCAGCGCCGCGACCCGCCCGGTCACAAGGCGCCGAGGCGTGCCGCCCCGGATCGGGACGGCGAGCAGCCCGCGAGCCGCACGCACACGCCCCGGTCGAGGCAGTGGATCCGGCTGGCTGGTCGCTCCCGCGTAGAGCGTGCTGGCCGTCACGGCGAGCTCCGTCACGAACGTCTGCCGCGGCAGATACGCGCGCCGCAGCCGGCCGGTGCGCGCGTCGTAGGCGACCAACCCGCGGCCGGCCGCGTAGACACGTCCACCCCGCACGCGCACCGCGCCGACAAACCCGCGGGCGCGGGGCCGAAACCGCTCGTCCAGCGAGCCGTCCCGGCGCAGATGCGCAAGGTGCGGACGCCGAACACCGCCGACATGCTGAAAGTCCCCGCCGATGTACACCCCGCCGCGACCGTCCGGGGCTGCGTCCGAGATCTGGCCGTCCACCCGCGCCGCGAGCGGGGTGACTGCGCCGCCGGGGCCGACGGTCAGGCCGCTGCCGGTGTACGTGCCGTACCAGCCGATCCCCGCCGCGAACACGTCGCGCCCGACACGCGCGAGTGACAGCGCTGGGGCACCGGTCGCCGTGAGCTGCGCGCGCGGCCCAGCAGCTACCGGGGACGCCCCTGCTCGCGGCGCTGGCTCAGCACGGTCGTTCCCCCCATCCTGTCCGGTGATCACGCCGGCCCCGGCCGCGCCGAGCGCAAGCACCGCGACCGCTCCGAGGATCAATGCTCGGCGGCGCCGCGCTTGCTGCCGGCGCCGGGCTTCAGCGATGATCGCGTCCTGCGGGTCGGGAGCAGTGGACCGGCTATCGGTAGCAATCATCGACACGATGGAACTACTATCACTAGGACCATGCTCGCCGTCAAGCTCGATCGCAGTGCCGGGGCCGCTGAGCTGCACGAGCAAGTCGCCGCGGAGATTCGCCGGGCGATCGCCGAGGGCGAAGCACACCCGGGCGACCGGCTGCCGCCCGCCGTCGACCTGGCCGCCGTCGCTGGCGTCAACAAGAACACGGTCCTGCGTGCTCTGCACCTGCTCCGTGACGAGGGCCTGCTCGAGTTCCGCCGCGGACGCGGCGTGACCGTCGTCGGCGAGCCCGAACGCGGCGCCGTCATCCAGCGCGCCAGGGACCTCGTGGCGTTCGCACGTCAACAGGGGTACGCCAAAGACGAACTGCTTGCGATCATCGCCCGTGTGGACTGACAAGCGCGGCTGGAAGGGCGGATCCGTCCCGTGTCTCCCGATCTGCGCAGACAAGCGCAGCAGGAACGCCGGGCAGCACGCCCTGCCGTAGCACCGGAGCCGGCAACCCGCCCGTCCGCGGTTGCAGCAGCCTCCGCCTGCGTCGTGCGGCGTGGTCGGGTGTCGGGGGCTACTCCCAGGTGTTGCCGGCGCTGCGGTACCACGTCAGGACGGCATCGTGGCCAATGGTGAGCGTGAGGACGCGCGCCGCTGCTGGCGGCGCCGGTGTCAGGCTCCACTGAGCGTCGCGTTCGGTGCCCGACCCGCCAGCACGCTTGCTGTCCCAGCGGTAGGCGGTGTTGCAGTCGTCCGTCAGCGACCCGTCGATGTCGTTGAGGAACGCAGCCGGCTCTGCCGGGGGATCACCACACGGTCGACCCGCCTGATCACGGCGAGCTCCCCACGCGCGAAAGCTCGCATCCCACGCCGACAGACGGCGGGCGAACTCGTCGTCATCGACGATCTCAAGCCGCACCTCCACGCGGTTAGGGCGTGCGGCTTCGACGATCTCCCGAACGATGACCGTGAGCCCGTTCAAGCAGACCTCTCGTTGATCAGACACGCACGGGCCACACTACCCGCGGCCCCGTTCGTACTGTCCGGCGAGCGCTCTTCAGAGCCAGGTCAACGCGTCTACGCCGACGTGTGCACCGGCGCCGCCCCGAGGAGGCCCAGGGTGCGCTCAGTCGCGCATGTCGTACACCGCACGGGACCCGCGGTCGGTCAGCCCCGGCTGGGCGAACGGTGCAAGCGTCCCCGCCACAGCGACCGCCACAGTCGCGGCAGCGAGCGTGCGGCCAGCGCGCGTGCGCGGCCCTGCGCGCCGCGCCGCAAGCGTCGCAAGGACGACGCCCCCAAGCAACGCTGAGAAGCCCTGCAGCACCAGCAGCAACTGGTGTTCTCGCGGATGCTCGTAGACGAGCACATCGGGGCAGACACCACTGACGTTCGGCGGCAGCCCGCACGGACCAGGAGACGTGGTGACGTGCACGGCGACGGCCAGCCGCCAGCCGCCGACGAGCAGCGCCGCCGCCGCAAGCGCCCAGAGCACTGCGCGCCAGCGGCTCCGTGTCCGCGGAAGGTCAGGCTCCGCCCAGTGCGTCCTCACCCGCAGGTCCATCCCCGGTGCGTGAGGGGCGTGACGCTACGGGAGCTGAAGCTGGACGTCGTCATGCGACAGCCCGCGGATGATCGCGACCGGCTCGCGGGCCTTGTGTCCCCGAGTGCGGGCGAGCGCGGCAGCCCGCGCGGCGCATGCCGTCAAGACTGAGGATTTGCCACCTGACCCACGAGCGAGTCCTGCGCCGCGATGACCGCCGCGGCCACCGCAAGCGCAACGCCGAGCAGCCTCATCTGCAGCCGCCCACGCGTGGTCGCTGCCACCGTGGACGCGAAGAACAACAGCAGACCCGCAGCGGCAGCCAAGGCAGCATCGAGATAGATCCAGACGGGATGACGCGCGATGAACTCAGACGCGAACGTCGCTCGCCGCACGATCAGCACCGACGCCCCGAGCCCGAGGAGCAGCGCGGCAACACCGAGACCGGAGCCACGAACCGTCTGCTGCCGACCGGAAGCGTGGCTGCGTCCCATCCGACGAGGCTACCCGGCACAAGGCCCCAAGCGACGCGCTCGACAGCCTCTACCGCGAAGCAAAGCGGGACTCAAAGCACGGTCGCCACTCGCCCGGGCCGCCGAGATCCCGGCAGGTAGGCCGGGTCCGAGGACTGGGTCCCGGCGGACGGATGCCGGCCGAGCACTCGCGGCTTCTGGCGCCCGCATCCAGTGGCCGCAGGCAGCGTGCCCTACGCGCGGACCTGCGTCAGCGGCCGGCTCTCGCGTCCATGGCCGGTCACACGTTCCGGCCAGGACCGACAGAACACGTGATGGCTCTCCAGACACCATCTGACGAGGCACTCCGCACCCAGGTGCGTGTCGCGCAGAACGCCGAAGTATCCGCGGCCTACGTGGCCACTGACCTGACGATGGAGACGGTCGCCAGCGCTCATCTCAGCGCAGGTCGGACGCTCAGCGCTTCCAGGCCGGGCGGCGCCGTGGCTCTCCGCAGTCGCCCGCAGCGTGCTCTCCGGCGGCTGCCGCGCCGGACAGGCCGACAGCAGCATGCAGATCGGTCTGCCGGGCCGGTCCTTGAGCTTCGGCCAGCGCCCGAACGACCCCGTCTCGCGGCCGATCGGCGGCCGGCCCGGACCAGTCACCGCCGACGGGATGTCACAACTGTCGTCCGCGGCGCATAGTGCTTGGTGATGCGCGGTGACGAAGAGCTTCTGCGTGGTGCCGCCGGCGGTGACGCTGACGCGTTTGCGGAGTTCTACCGGCGGCTGCTTCCCGTGATCGTGACGTACATCCGCCGCCGTGTTGACACCCCTGAGCTTGCGTTCGACGTCACCGCGGAAACGTTCGCCGCCGTCGCTGCGAACGTCGGCGACTTTGACCCGGGCCGCGGGTCGGCCCGCGGATGGGTGTTCGCGATCGCCCAGAACGAGCTGCGGCAAGCGTGGCGGCGCGGACAGGTCGAGGACCGTGCCCGACGCCGGCTGGCCTACGAGCCGATCGAGCTCGACGACGATGCCCTGGACCGGGTCGAGAACCTCGTTGACGACGGCGCGCTCATGGCGGCGCTCGCCGAGCTGCCGCAGAAGGAACGTGCCGCCGTGAGCGCCCATGTCATCGAGGAGCGCGGCTACTCCGAGATCGCGGCGGAGCTGCGCTGCTCGGAGTCCGTTGTGCGCAAGCGCGTCTCGCGTGGACTTCGCCGACTGCGTGATCTTGTGGAGGAGCGTCCATGAAGAAGGACCCGTTTGACCGTCTGGAGGCACAGCTGCGCGGCACGATCGACGGGCGCCGGGATCGCCGGCGCTGGCTGCGCCGCCGCGGCGGCCTGGCGCTTGTTCTTGCTGCCGTGGTCGGCGGCGGCGGGCTTGCGACAGCGAGCGTCCTGCGCGGCGACTCGCAGTCGGACGTTGAGCGGGCTATCCAGGCCGGCCAAGAGGCCACGGTCGACGCAGCTGCGTGCAAGGTCACCGGGCTCGGCCGTCCGAGAGGCTCGGCCATCGCCACGAAACCCGGTTCGGCTGACCCGCGCATCGCCGCGCGCTACCGCATCTTCCGCCGTGCGACACGGCCGGCAGAGCGCCGGGTGGACCTGCGGTTCGCCGCGTTCGGCGGGGCGGTGCTCCGCAACACCGTCCGCATCGCCGTCGCGCACAACGGCG
This sequence comes from Paraconexibacter sp. AEG42_29, assembly GCF_040581415.1. Lineage (NCBI taxonomy): Bacteria > Bacillati > Actinomycetota > Thermoleophilia > Solirubrobacterales > Paraconexibacteraceae > Paraconexibacter > Paraconexibacter sp. AEG42_29. The sequence goes on from NZ_CP114014.1 coordinate 3,009,688, forward strand.
CACGCTTTGAGCTTGCCATCACCGAGGGGCGCCCACGCTTAGGCCGCATCGACGGCGTCGCATGCGGGCAGGCGGCCAGCCGGGCCGCGGTCGCGTCTGTTCCCGCCGCGAACACCCGCCTGCGCGAACGCGTGGCACGGATCATGAACGGCCGTGTTGCAGCCACCCGCCGCGCCAGCGCACCCACCGCGCAGCAGCTGTCGCTGGCCAGCCATTCGCGCTTTAACCGCAGCGGCAGCGCCGGCACCGGGTCCATCACCAACGGACGGCTGCCGGCGATCGGCGGATACCGCACCGACGCCGACGGCCCGAGCCGCTTCAAGGTCCTGTTCGGCCTTGTCCCCGATGAGGTCCGCTCCGTCCAGCTCGTCGACCAGGCCGGCCCCGCGGGTGAGCGCGCGGCAACGGTCACGGTCCCCGTCCGCGACAACGTCTACGACATCCGTGCGCCGCGACGTATGGGACCCACGATGCTGCTGCGCTGGCGCACCGCCGACGGTCACACGGTCCGCGTCCTCCACCCGAGGTTCTGAGCCGACGCTGGCAGCACCGGCGCTGCGTCGACAGCGGGCGACCGAACCCTCCCGCTGGCTGGGAGCCGACCGGTCGCTCTACGCTCTGCACGATGCGACCCGGCCCCGTCTCCCCTCGGCTGCTTGCGGCCGGCGGGCTGGCGCTGGCGATGGCAGGAGGGCTTGCGGCCGTCGCGTCGCTGTGGTCGGCGTGGGCGGTCGACGGGACCGAGCGGCGCTCCGGGTGGTCGTGGATGCAGTACGGCGATGTCCTGCTTCTGAGTGCCGCAGCGACAATCCTGGTGCTCGTGCTCGTGGTCGGCACGGGCGCGGGGCGCGGCCTGATCGGCACCCTCGCGGCGGTCGCTGCGATCCTCCTGATCGCCGCTGCCACCGTCGGCGTCATGGCGGTCGTCGTGCTCACGGAGTACTCCCTCGCGGTCTTCGACGACGACGCAGCCCGTCCCCAGTACCTCGCCGGCCCGGGACCGGGGCGCGCCGGCGTCGGACTTGCCCTGATGCTCGCCGGCGTGCTCACCGCCCTGCTGGCCCGCACCACACGCGAACGCCGCGCCTCGCCCTCCTCATCCAGCGAGGAGCACCCGCCGCCTGCCTAAGTCGCGCGCGTGTGCGCTGCACGGGACGGCGCGCGCACAGGCCCCGGTGGCCGGGGACTACAACGGGCGGCGCGGGTGGGCGCCGCCCGCTGCGTTCAGGCGTCGCTGCTAACGGGATGCAGCTTGGCGCCGTCCTTGCGCAGCGCCCCGTCGGCGACGAGCTTGCGGACAGGGTGGTAGAGGCCGGTGGCGTCGACCCCGAGCTGCGTTCCGAGGTCCTTGACGGTCACGCCCGGAGTCTGCGCAACGAGGTTCTGGATCTGGGCCGCGCGGCCGCCCCGCGGCGCGCGCGAGCCACCCGGCCGCTTGGCCTTCGCCCGCGGCGTGGCCTTGGCGGCCTGCGCGGCGCGCGGCTTCTTGGTCTTCGCGGCGGCCTTCGGACGGTCGTGCGTTGTGGGCGTGTCGCTGGGTGCCGGCACCGCCGCGACGGGCGCAGCAGCTGCGCGCCGTCGGCGAGTTCCGGTGGCGGTGCGCTTACGGCGTGTCTTCTGGGCGGGCTTCTCGTCGGTAGCGTTGCCGGCGGTCTCGGTGGCGCTGAGCCCGCGGCGCTCAAGCTCGGCGACGAGCGCGGCATGCTCGCGCACCAGCGGCTCAAGTTCACGCACGCGCGCGATCAGGTTTTGCTCGGCCTGCTGAAGTGCTTCAAGGACAGTCATGGGGCTGTGGTGCCTCTCTCGGTGAGTCAGGTGACCCATTCAAAATAGACTGGCCGGCCAGCCAGAGACACCACTGCAGTCCTTCGCCCAGGCAGCGCAACGTGCGCCAGCGATGACGTTTGCGAGCGGGCACACAGGAGGTGGCGCCCCCACCAGGTGGACGACGCCGCCCTGCGGCACCGGCCCCGCGCCCCTGGCAGCGCCGGCGTTGACGCCTGCGAGCGGCGTTCGCCACGGCACGGGTCGCCGCGCTAGGAGAGCGGCGACGTCACCATGGTCGAGGTGCTGCGTTCGGAACGCATGAGGTTTGTGATCGTTGCGACGCTCGTCGCAGGCCTTGCCGGGTGCGGCGCGCGCGCTGACACGCCGACCTCGGCGGCAAGCGCCAGAACGACCCAGGAGCGTCGGCCGGCGGCACCGCCGGCCACGGCCGTGCCGCTTCCGCCTGAGGTCCGCAACGCGGAGCTGCTGGTGTCTGCCGCCCGGGCGGACCCGGACAACCCCGACGTCACCTACTCCCGGGTCGAGCTTGTCGGCGCTGACGGCCGTCGCCGGACCGTGTTTCGCGGGGGCTGGGGTGCGCGATGGTCTCCCGACGGTCGTCTGGTCGCACGTTACGAGCGGGGTGGTCACGCAAACAGCTACGGCGGCTACAGCACGAAGCTGGTCAGCTCTCGCCTGGACGGCAGCGGCCGCAAACTGTTCAAACTGCCGCGACGTCGCGGCTCGCCGCTCAGCGTCGAGGGCTTCTCGTGGTTTCCAGACTCGCTGCGCCTCGCGGTCAACGCCGTAGTCAGCGACGGCGAGGAGCCCCCACGCACGGTGCTTGTCGGCGACCGAGACGGGAGCGACCGATCGACGCTGCGGCTTCCGTGCCGTGAGGCCTCCAGCGTCAGCGTGTCGCCCGACGGGAAGCGCATCGCCTACGGCTGTGGCGCCGCGGCTCTCATCGCGAGCGCGAGGGACGACACGCCTCCCTCGGTGGTCCGAGACGCCTCAAGGAGCGAACTGACGCTTAGCCGCGCCGCCACGCTCGCGTGGCGACCGGACGGTCGCCAGATCGCTGTTGACCTCGAGGACCAAGGCCAGCGGGCACGAATCATCTTGGCCCGCACCGGCTCCGGCTCCCGCGTGAGCTCGCCTCCTGTGACGGTCCGTCAGGCCGAAGACCTGAGCTGGTCTCCGAGCGGCCGCTACGTCGCCTACGTCCCGTCCGAGGACGCAGACGCGGTCCTGATCGCGCAGACGGCCGACGGCAAGGTCATTCGGCGCCTCCCGCTAGCGGGCGCAGGCAGCGTATCCTGGCGGCCGTAGGCCCTTGGGGGGGTCGACTTGCGGCCGCCTGCCCATCACCGCACGCGACCGCTTCCATACGGACGACGTGCTGCTCATCGCTGCACGATCCGCTGGACACGGGTGGTTCGGTCCTGGAGGGTCGCGGTGATGGTGACGGTCTCCAGTGGCAACTCTCCGTTGTAGGCGGTGATGAACGTCCCGGTGACGGGGTCGGGCTGCAGCGTGCGCACGTCGCGTGAAGTCGCCACTTCGAGGGTGCGGACGTCGCTGCGGGCCTGCCCGGAGATGAGCGTCGTGCCGGACTGGCTGCGGCGCTGAACGCGGTCGGTCTCCGCGTCGTCGGAGCGGCCCTGGCTTGCGCTGATCGACGCTCTCAGCGGTGCGTCGTCGGTGAGCGGAAAGCGGTCGTTGGGGCAGGTCACCGCGGTGACTCCGGCGCGGAAGACGCCGAGAGCGCGGTCCAGGCTGCCAACGCGGCGGCCGACGACGCGCCTCGGCTGGGCCGGGCACCACACGCCGGCGGTCTTCGCTTTGCTGACGGCGATCCCGAACGGCGGACCGCCGGCCGGATCGGGAGTTCGCGCGGCGATCCGCTCGGTTCCGGGGATCGGGGTCTCTTGGTGGCCGGTGTCGGTGGGGCCGCCGCGCCTGATGCCCGAGAGGTCGCGGTCGATCGATGCCAGCCCTCGGAAGCGCAGCTGCAGGCGCAGGTCGCGCGGTCCGGGGTCCGGGGGTCCGAAGAGCAGGAACGCTCCGCCGCGGACGGTCCCGGTGATCGGCCGGCCGCGGTCGGTGAGCGTGACGTCGGCGGTGGCCGGGCCGGTCCGGCCGAAGGCGACCGTGCGGGCCGCGTCGACCTCACCGTCGGGGGCGGTGCGGATCAGCGAGATCAGGTCGCTCGCGGCATCGCGGCCAGCGAGCCGGCGGGCGGACCCGCAGGTGTGCGGCACGCTGTCCAGTGCCGTCGGCGCGACGGGGGTGAACGCGCCGGTGTCGTTGATCCAGCCAAACCGTCCGTCCACGATGCGGCCCAGATGGGCGCAGCGAAGCCACGCACTGGTGTAGATCGGGGCGCCTGGCGTCTTGACGACGGCGCGGCTCTCCACCAGCCGTACCGCCCAGTCCGGGCGCCCGTCAGGATCCGCGACGCGCAGCGCGATCCGCACCGGGCCGCGCACCTCAAACCGCGGGTCCCCGGGCTGGCGTGCGTGCACGCTGCCGGCGCTGACCGTCAGCGTTGCCGGCTGTCTCAGCGGTGCCGGGGCCTGGTCCTCGCGCAGCGTCAGCGCCAGCAGGGTTCCCAGCAGCAGGCCGGCAAGGACTACCGCGGTGACCGCGCGCCCCGGCCGGATCGGCCCGTTCATGGTGCTCCCTTCCGCAGCTTCGGTGCCGGGATCTGGCCGGCGCCTGGCCGCAGGAGCCGGGTGGGCGCGCCGTCGGCGGGCCGCAACCGGATCCTGACGGAGCCAAGGGCAGTGCGGGCGGGCAGGACCGCGATGTACGTCCCGTCGGCGGCGACCGCGACCTGCTGCGTGCGCCCGTCGCGCAGCAGGCTCACGCGGGCGGGGCGCCGCAGCCAGCCCCAGATCAGCGTGCGGCTCGGAGCGCTGCCCCAGTTCCAGAGGAACAGGTCGCTACCGGTCTGCCCGGTGGTGACCTGACGTGCCGCGACCAGGGCGCCGTCGCGGGTGCGTCTCGTGCAGGCAAACGGCCCAAGCGGCCTCCCTGGCCGGATGCGCACGCCCATCACCCGCACGCAGATCGTGGTCCCGAACGCCGAGGGACGGATCAGGTCGGTGGTCAGCGCCGGCCCGCCCAGCGGGTCGCGGACCACCCCGTCCAGGCGGCCGAACTGCTGCTCCTGCACCGCGCCGCCGGCAAACCGCAGCGTCAGCCGCGGCGCGGCGTCTTCCGGGAAGCCGCGAAGGACCGCGAGGAACCGTCCTGCGGTGTCGACCGCAAGGCGCCGGCGGCCGCCCGCTGTGCGGAGCTCTGCGCTCTCCAAGGCCGGGCCGGCGACCCCGCTGAGGATGCTGCGCACGTCAGCGTGCCGGTCGGCGTCGAAGATCCGCACGCTGAGCAGGCTGGCGCGGTCCCGCACCGGGCTGCCGCACGCGTCCACCAGCCGCTCGGGCAGCAGCCGGAACCGGCCGTCAAGCCCGACGATCCCGAACTCGCCGTCGACGAGCTGCCCGACCGTGCTGCACACCAGCCCGGTCTGGCTCCGCGTCGTGCGCAGCGTCCACCGCGCCCCGCCGCCCGGGTCCGGGGCGCTGACCGCGCTCAAGACGCCCGTCCCCGGGACGGCACGCATCGCCGACGGCACATCGCGGACGGCCGGGGCGGTGATCACCGTCGCCCGCAGCGCGAACAGCGCCGCCGCAGCCGCCGTCGCGCCGAGCCCGAGCGCGATGAGAACAAGGACCGGCAGGCGCCGCAGACGCCACCCACCGAGCCCGACGACCCAGCTGCCGATGCGCTGCAGCACCCCCGGCTTAGGCGGGGCAGCCTCAGCACGGAGGAACGCCGCGTCTAGCGCCTGGCCGAGCTCCCCGAGAATCGGCAGATCGTCGAAGCGCTCAGGCACGGCCCGCTCCCGTCGACGGCGGCCCGGTGTCCAGCTGCCGCTCCAGTGCCCGCAGGCCCCGCGAGACCCGAGCCCGCACCGTCTGCTCCGAGACGCCGGTGCGCTGCGCAACCTCCGGATAGTCGAGCTCATCGACGACGCGCAGCCGTACCGCCTCGCGCTGGTCGGCCGGCAGCGTTGTCATCGCGGCTGCGACCCGGGCGCGCAGCTCGGCCAGGCCGGCGAGCTCCTCGATGCGCTCAAACTCCTCAGGGCGCAGCTCGCGTCGCTCGACCCCCAGGCGCGCGACCGCCCTGCGGTGCACATCCCCGCGCCGATGATGCGTGCCGACCACGTTGCGCGCGATCCCGTACAGCCACCCGACCCGCTCGGCCTCCACGGACCCCCGGAACGTGCGGCGCTGCTCGAACGCAAGGGCGAAGACCTCAGCGACGAGGTCAACCGCGGTCTCCGCGTCAAAGGTGCGGCGCGCGCAGAACCGCAGCACGCCGCGGGCGTGATCTGCATACAGGCGAGAGATGTCCTCGGCGTCCAAAGGCACAGGCAGGCAGCTAGCCTCGCGGACGTCCCGGCGGCCAGGCCCGGGGCGCCCGCGACGCTAGCCGCTCGGATCAGCGGACATGCGGCCTTTGAGCCGTTGTTCACGGTCGATCACCCCCTCCCCCCGCGCCGGTCCCCGGCGATCGCCCGCCGCACACGCCGCGCCGCCGCTCGCCGCCCGCGCCTCGGAAACATCGCGAGCGGCAGTGAAGACCGGCGCCGCCGAGAACACGGTGCGGCAGACGGGGCAGCACGCCGCAGGAACGAGCGTTGGCACGGCATAGGAGCGCGCTGCGCAGCGCGAGCACTGCAGATAGGGCATCGCTGGTAGGTGGCGCAGCCCCATCGCGCTGTGACACCCGGTCCTGAGGGCGCCTGGTTCCTCCACCGGCTGGGGCACGTGACGTGCCGTCCCCGATGCCGGTCACAGAATTCCGGGGTACGCGACGTACGTGGTATGCCATCGACTCGCAGACTCGCCAGCTATGCGGCCGCCGTGGCCGCCGGGGCCGTCCTCACCCCCGCCCTCGGATACGGCGCGGGGAGCAACGCAAGCCAGCCGTTCGCCGCAGGCCACACCTGCGCCGCGCCCGGCACAACCAGCAAGACGACGATCGCCTACGGCACCCGGTGCGACGTCGGTCAACGGGTCCTGCGGGCGTACCTCGCTGCGGCGCCCCCGGCGAACTCGAGGAAGTACATCCGCGGGCATCGCTGCGTCACCCGCAGCGCGAAGCCGGCGAGCACCAGGACGACGGTTTCCGTGCGCTGCCTGCAGACCCACGGCATCCAGTTCGTCGCACCCAAACCGTAGGACCGCTCGTCACGATCGCCTCTTCCTCTCCCGCGGCGAAACGATCCTCCGCCGCCGTTGACTGCTCTCGCCGGACCGCTCCACGTCTCCTCTCTCTCGAAAGCGCCCCATGACCTTCAAGCCCGTCCGCTCCCTTGCCCTCCCCGTCATCGCTTCGGCGGTTCTCATCGCGCCGCCCGCTGAGGCTCAGCAGGCGGCGGACACGATCACCGTGGCCGGGACCGCCCAGGTCGCGCCGAAGCCGCTGAACCGCAACAGCAACGCATCAATCGCCAAGGCGGTCAAGCGTGCGCGGACCGCCGCCACACCGCTCGCCCTCGCCAACGGTCAGGCCCGGGCCACCGAGCTGGCCTCCCTCGCCAGCCTGAAGGTCGGCCGGCTCCTGGCCATCACCGAGGGCTTCGGCGCGGCACCGTTCGGCATCTACGCGTTCGGTCAGGACGGCACGTTCGGCAACGGCCAGTACTGCGGCACCGTCCGCCGCTCCCGCGTAGTGACGAAGAACGGAAAGAAGCAGCGCGTCGTCACCTCAAGCCGCATCTGCCGCGTCCCGCAGCAGGTCATCGCAACGCTCACCCTGACCTACAGCACGGGCCCCGCGTAGACGCGGACGGGCTCATCAGGGCCGGTCGCGCAGCAGCCGACGACGGCACGTTCGATGCGTCCCGCGCCTACTGGGTACTCGTGGACCCATACCTCTCGTTGAGGCGCGGGGAAGAGCGCGGTGACCAGACGCGGACCGAGCATCAGGGTCGCGCAGCCTACGTCGGGGCACAGGCGACGTTCCGTACCGACTGGGTGCATCGGCGATATAGCCTGAGTCAAAGTACGACGTGCATGTTCCGCGACGAGCGCTCCTGAAGACCTGTCACCAAGCGATCTGGCTCACGCAGAGCGCCCGGGTGTCGGTGCGTTGGTCGCCGAGGCCGTGGCGGTCTCTGATCCCCTCGAGAGTGAAACGGCCGCGGCCTGCGGCCGGCGACCGTTCCCCTCCCGAGGGGTCGTAAACAGCACGCTCGCCTGCGCGAGGGACGAGCGCCCGGTTCACGAGTGAGTGTCGCTGCTGCGCATGCAGCCCGGGGCGCGTCGCCTACCGGGCATGACCACAACTGAACACACTTCTGATGAGAACCCAAGCGGCCAGCCGGAGAACCAGGGGTCGGTCCCGCTGCCCCCGGCGGGCTGGGTGGCGGTGCCGGTCCGTTACCCGCGGGTGAGTGCCAAGGCGATCGTTGCGCTCGTCCTGGCGGTGGGGGGTCTGCTGCCGGTGTCGCTGGTGTTGGGGTATCAGGCGCGGCGCGAGATCGACCGGGCCGGTGGTGAGCTCGCGGGCCGGTGGGTGGCGACCGCCGCGATCTGGGTGAGCTGGTGCCTGGCCGCGGTCATCGTGTCGGTGATCGGCCTGGTGTGGTTCGTCAACGAGGCCAGCATCGGCGTGGTCTGCGCCGGCAGCAATCTGGACTGCTGAACGGCAGCGGCTGTTGGGTGATCGCGCCGTACACCGGGCGCACGGCGCTACCGGCCGCGCCAGATGGCCGGTAGCCGCCGACGGGCTGGCACGTGAGCTCCGGCGTCGATGATGCGGGTGAGGTCCTCGCGCTCCCACCACCGGGCGACGCGTCCTTTGACGGGCAGGTCGCTGCCGTTGATGAGGATCGCGACGCCGGGCGGGAGCTGCTGCAGCGTTTGCGCTGAGGCTTTGGCCTGAGGGCGGGCGTGCGCGGTACGGGCGCGGCGTCCGCGGAGGGCATCCAGGTCGTAGGTGACCTCGTCGCGGGTCTCGGTGTCGAGCAGGGCGGTGAGGTACTCGCGGGTGCCGGGGTCGCGGATCGGCCCGAGGAACATCTGGGCGAGGGAGTTGCCGAGGATCGCGTCGGTCTGTTTGCCGTAGCGGCTGGTGATCTGGTCCAGGTTCTGCCAGACGGTGGCGATCCGCACGCCCCAGCCGCGGGAGACGGCGAGCAGGTGCGGAAGGTTGTCCAGGGCGGCGAGGTGACGCGCCTCGTCGAGGATGACGCGCAGCTCGGGTTTGAGCGGCTGGTGCTCGAGGGCGTGCATCTCGGCGGCGCGGAAGATCGCGCCGAGCAGCGCGGTGAAGAGCGGCCCGACGAGCTGCTGTCGCCCCTCGGGCGCGACGAGGTACAGGGTGCCGCCGGCGAGCAGCTGCTCGGGGGTGAAGTCGCGTCGGTCGGTGCGGGCGATCGTCTCGTACTCATAGGCGTCGATGAGCTGGCCGGCGGACGCGACCGTCAGGCTGCGGGCGCGGTGCTCCATCTGCGCGAACCCGTCCAGGACGTCGTAGGCGCGGTCGGCGCCAGCGCTCTTCAGGATCGACATTGGCACGGCGTCGCCGGTGCGCAGCCAGCGGTTGACGTCGCTCATGGTGTGGTCGCCGAGCGCCGCCGCATGAAGTAGCGGGGCGAGAAGACGGCCGGCTTCGTGGGTGTAGAAGCGGGCGCCGTCTGATTGCTCCCCGTCGCCGCTGCCGGGGGTGCTGGCAAGCCAGCCGCCGGTCATCTGGGCATGCTCCCAGTTCTCGCAGCCGGTCAGGGGCGTCCAGCCGCAGGCCGGCATGCCCAGCGCGTGGTCAGGAACTCCGGGTGCGTAGATCCAGACTGGGCCCTGTGCGGCGCGGGCGTTGGCGGTGAGGTGGACGATGTCGGCCTTGGTTGAGGTGATGATCGCCGGCCCGTGGTGCTCGAGGGTCCAGGTGGTGACCGGCCCGGTGGTCTTGCCGGAGCTGGTCGGGGCGATCAGCAGCACGTGGCTTTCGGGGCTTGACCCGATGAGCTGACCGTCCAGGCGCAGCATCGTGAACGAGTCCGGGTCCCCGGTGCACAGGTGCGCAAGGTCTCGGGGGCGGGCGAAGGCCCGGGGGGACACGTGGCCGCGCGGGTCATAGGGCCGCCGGGCCAGTTCCTTGCGGCCGCGGAGCGCGTCGATGTACATCGCGACGGCCGCTGCTCCGGAGGTGAGCAGGAGCAGCACGAGGATCGTGATCACCCAGAACGCGGCAGCGGGCGGCAGGTCATCCCGCAGGACCGGCGGGAACCCCGCGGCGGGGTCGCTGGTGTGCCAGGGCAGGCGGGCCATGCCGATGATCGCCGGGGCCGGCGGCGGGATCGTCTGGGTGCTGATGAGGGTGATCGCGGTGCACAGCAGCCAGCTTGCGGCGGCGAGGATCGCGCCGGCGAAGACGGTGTAGAGCGCGACGGGGCTGAGGTCCGGCTGCGGGGTCGGCGTGGTGGTCACGGGGTGCTCCGGGGGCTGGTGGGCAGGACGATGTGCACGCGGGGTCCGGCGGCGGTGCTGCGCAGCCGCAGCTCCCAGTGCTCCGTGCGCCCGCCGCGGACGACGCGGGCCTCGAAGGTCCAGCGGCCCGCGGTCAGGACCGGCAGCGCCCGCAGCGATATGAGGCGCCCGGGTGGCGGGAAGCCGCGGTTGGTGGGGCGCGGGCGGGCGACGGCCCGCCTGGTCGCCTCGCCGGCCGTCAGCGCGCGAAGCTCGCGGCGGATGCGCGGACCGGCGCGGCCGACCTCCGCCCTGAGGTAGAGGTGCATGAACGTGCGCGCTGCCGCGGCGGCCGATCGTCGCGGTGACGGGTCAAGGGCCCTGAGGGTCGCCGGGGCGCGGTGGACCTGCGGCTCCGGCCGGGCCTGATCGGAGGCGCAGCCGATGAGAGCGGCGGCGGCGAGCAGGTTCACGGTCAGCGTCCCGGCGCGCCCGGGATTCATAGGCCCGGTGGGTGGCGGGCGGTGAAGCCGGTGTCCGGGCGCTGGGCGGTGTGCCAGCCGTTGCCGGGAACGCCGCGGTCTGCGGCACCCCAGCGGTGGGTGTCCCAGCGCAGGCCGGCGACGTACATGTAGATGTGTCCGTCGTTGGCCTGCAGGGTCACCCAGGTGCCGGCGCCGGGCTGGCCGTACTGGCGGGCGAAGGTGCCGGACACCCAGGCGGTGGTGCTGGGGAAGAGGCCGGCCTGGTGCAGGATGTAGCTGATGGCGCTCGAGCAGTCGTAGGCCGCCACCGCAGTGGTGAGGGGCGGGCCGTGGCCGCCGCCGTAGACGTAGGGGCGTCCGACGATCCGGTTGCCCGCGGCGAGGATCGCTTTGACCTGCGCCGGCGCCTCTTGCGGCGCGACGGCTTTGCCGTCCGGGGTGAGCTGGGCGCGTGGGCCGGCGACCGTGGCGATGTCCCCGCCGGTTGAGAGGGCGCCGGCGGGCGCGCAGTCTGAGCCGGGCGCGGCCTGCACCCCGGTGGGGTTCGCGGCGGCGAGGGCCTGGGCGATGAGGCGGATCGTCTCGTGGCCGTAGCTCTCCCCCGGTCCCTGGGTGAGGATCGCGATCCCGCGGACCTGTCCGGCGAGCGAGATCTGGGCGGCCTGGTTGGTGGTGAAGCCGCCGGGGTCTGGCCGCCAGCCGCCTTTGCCGGAGATCGGCTCGGGGATCCCGGCGTCCCAGATGCCCCACCGCTGGGCGGGCACGATCCGGGCGAGTAGGCGCAGGGCGTAGGTGCGGTGCGGGGCCGGGATGAGCGTGCCCAGCTGGGCGAAGAACCGGGCCTGGTCGGCGGCGGTGATCCGGGAGTTCCCCAGCCGGTAGACGGGGTCGTCGGTGCGCAGCTGAAAGCGCTGCATGCCCGCGGCGCGGGCGAGCTCGAGCAGGTCCTTGCGGGTGAGCTGTGCCCAGATGCGGTTTGCGGCGGTGTTGTCTGAGCGGGTGATCATCGGCTCAAGCTGGGCAGTGACTGCGGCGGGGATGGGCCGGGTGCTGAGGCGGCGCAGGCGGGCGACGAGCAGCATCGCTTTGGTCAGCGACGCGCTGGGGAAGGCCTGATCACCACGTTCGGCGGTGATGATCTGTCCTTGCGCGTCGGCGACGGCGTAGGCGACCTGGCCCTGCCGGGTGCGGGCGATGTCGAGGGCGGCGCCTGTCTGCGGGGCCTCGCTGGCCGGGGTGGTGGCGGCGCCCTGGGCGGGGAGGGCGACGGCGTCGGGGGCGGGGTCCTGGCCGGTGCCGCGGTAGGCGGTCTGGTGACGCAGGACGCGCTGGTAGTACCACTCGGCGTGGTTGTAGGCGAAGACGGCTTTGTGCCAGTCGCCGGGGGCCCCGGAAGCGGCGAGGTACTTGCCGGCGCTGTGGATGGCGTCGGCGGTGTTCTGGATGTCGGCGCGGCCGTCGCCGTCTGCGTCGATGCCGTAGGCGGCCCAGGTGCCGGGCATGAACTGCATGGGTCCTTGGGCGCCGGCGCTTGAGGTGTTGACGTTGCGGTTCTGGTCGGTCTCGACCTTGTGGATCGCGGCGAGCCACAGCCATCCCTCCGGCCCAAGCCCGAAGCGCTCGGCACTGGCGACGTACAGCGGGATGAACTGCGCCGGGATCGACCCTCGGCCGACGGTCGACATCGCCGCCGGGCTGCTGGCCGGGCTGCCGGGGGTGCAGGCCTGCTGGTCGGCGATGCTCTTGCCGCCGAGCAGGAGCAGCAGCACGATGGCGATCAGCGCCGCGATGGCGGCGGCGATGAGGGTGCTGCTGCCGCCGAGCAGCAGCAGCGTCCACGGCACCTGCCGGCGGTCGTCTTGGCGGTCGCTCATTCCGCGCGCCGTGCCTGCTGGCGAAAGGCCTCGCGGCGCTGCTCGGGCGTCGGCGCCGCGATCCGCGGCGTACGCCCCTCGCGAGGGCCGCTGTCGTCTTCTGTCTCAGCGGCCGGCTGCCTCGTCGCGGTATGGCGCGGTCCGTGCTCATCGCGAGCTGACGCGGAAGGCTGAGGTCTGGCCTGTCGCGCGGGCTCGCGCGTCGTCTCCCGGGGTCCGGGCGTCCCGGCTGCCGAAACGGGACGGGGGTCCGTCCGCCGTCCGGGGGCGGCCGGACCGGTGCGGGGCGCGGGGCGCGCCGCCGGGCCGCGGCCGCCCTCTGCGCGGGGCTGCGGGCTTGGGTGCCCGTTGATGGTGCGGCGCGCAGTCGTGCGGTGCTGCAGCTCGCGGTCGATGCGGTGGCGCATCTGCAGGCGCTGGCCGGCGGTGGCGGAGCGGAACTGCTCGGGGGTGCTGTCGATGAGCGCCGTCAGCTGCGGGTACTGGCGTCGCTCACCGGGGCCGGTGGTGCCGCGCGGCAGGTCGGATTGCTGGTCCAGGCGCCGGGCGAGGGTGGCCTGGTCGCGGCGAGGGTTCTCCTCGGCCGCCCGGGTCTTCTGGGCGGCATGCTCGGCCTGGGTGATGCTGGCCTGGACGGCCTGGCTTCGGCGCTGCAGGCTTGCCTGACGCCGCACCAGCACCGCGCGGCGGCGGCCGGTGGCGGCCGGCACCGCAGCGGTGACCTGTCGCAGCTGGCCCTTGAGCTGGGCGCGGCGCTCCCGCAGGGCCGGAACGTCCGCGGCGGCGATCCGGCGGTCGCGGTGTGCGCGGGCGCCGGCGACGGCCCGCTCGTCCTGGCGCTCGAGCAGCTGCCGGGCGCGGTCCACGCGGCGCTGGTCAGGAGCAGGCGCCTCGGCGCCGCTGTCGGCAGCTGACCCGCCCGGCGTGCGGTGCCCGCCGCCGACCGCTACGGCAACTGCCGTGTCGTCAGGCTCTCCGGCGCTTCCCGGGCTGCCGCTCTCGGCGGCCCGTGCTGCGCGGGCCCGGTCAGGTGGGGCGTCCGAGGGCGAGCCCGCGAGGGCTGGGGGCGGCGTCGTGGGCGGGCGGCGGCCGGCCTGCGCGCCGACAGATGCGGCGGGCAGGCCCGACGGACGTCGACGCGCAAGGCGCCGGGCGCCGCCGAGAGCAAGGCCCGTGGTCTGGGCGGGCAGCTGCACGGCTCGTGTGCTCGCGCGGACTGCGGCGGTGGTGCTGGCGTGCCGCACGAGCCGGCTGCCGGCATCCATCGCGGCGGTGCGGGGAGCGTTCGCGGTGCCCCACAGGCTCTTGCGGTTGGCGATCAGCTGCCACAGCATCAGCGCAAGCAGCAGCCACTGCATGACGAACCCGTAGCCCGGCCAGGTCGTGATCAGCCGCCACATCAGCATGATCAGGCCGAGGAAGAAGCTGTATGCGGCGGCGGTCAGCACGTTGCCGGCGAAGTCCCCGGCGAACGAGGTGAGGCGGCGGTTTCCGTGCTCCCCGATCAGCGCGAGCGGCGTGAGGAAGCAGAGCTGCAACAGGCGCAGGGTGGCCATCAGGCCGGCGGCGATGACCTTGACGGCGACGAAGGTCAGGGCGATCCAGAACGGGATGAGGCCGAGGAGAATCACGACGAGGCCGAGGGCGCGCTGCCAGGCGCCGCGTTCGGTGCGGAACTCCGCGTATCTCGCGTTGGGGCCCTTGCAGTCGGTGTCCTCGTCGCTCTGGCACAGGACGCGCAGCAGGCTCTTCTCGTTGTTGATCGAGTTGCGCTGCTTTGAGTTCGCCGGCCACACCTGAAAGAGGTCAAGGTTTGAGCGGGCGGCCCGGACGGCGGCGACCTTCTCCTCGTTCTCGCCGCGCGCCAGCGCGAGCGCAGCGGCCTGTAGCTCCGCGTCGAGTTTGTCGGGGCTGGTGCCCCAGTCAACGTCGCCGAACTCAAGCAGGGCGAGGGGCTGGTCGATGACGCCGTCGGCCATCGCCTGAAGCCCGGACTGGGCGGCCCCCTCCCCGTCCCCGGGCCGGCCCGCGGTCGCGCCGATGACGGCGAGGCCGACGCGCTGGCTCGCGGTGAGCGCGGCGCCGATCGTGCCGATCGGGTTAGCGAGGATCAGCAGGGCGCCGGTGATCAGCAGTCCGGAGAGCAGAGTCTGGGCGGCGGCGTGTCCGGGCCGGCGGCTGACCGTGGTGGTCCACATCAGCCAGACCGCCCCGACCGGTGCCAGCAGCAGCGCGAGCGGCCGGGTGACCGCGGTGATCTGCCGGTCCAGCGTCTGGGCGAGTGACCCGCGATGGGAGGGGTCAAGCGGGTTGAAGGCGAACGCGAACTCCAGGGCGACGAAGACGCCGCGGGTGAGGGTGACCATCAGCGTCCAGGCGAAGCTCAGGATGGTCAGGACGATCGAGATGAACCAGCGGTCGATCTTCGGTGCCCCCGTCCACGACGAGGTGTCCACGTGGCGGTCAAAGGAGGCGTTGTCCCCGCTCGCGCCGGATGAGGCAAGGCCGCCGGATGTGCAGTTGCGCTCGGCCTGCCCCATCAGCCGGCGGCCCGGCGCGCACCACGGGGACCGCAGGCCGTTGTCGGTGAGCAGGTCGCGACTGGTGCCGTGGACGTTGTCCTCCTCCCCTGCCTCGCCGGTGGCCGGGAGGGCGGCCGGGTCCTGCGCGGCGGCGCCCGGGGTCCCGGCGGTCGCGCTCTCCTCCGCGGGTGCCGGTGGTCCGAGCATCTCTTCCCCGGCCGGCGTCGACGGCCGCGGAACTTGCTGAGCTGCCGCCGGCGCCGCGCAGCCGGCCGCAAGCAGCACTGCCAGCGCGAGGGCAGCGAGCGCCCGCCTAGGCACGGGTGCGCTGGTGCGGGTTGGTCTGCACCTGCTCGGCGAGGGTCGGCGGGAGCATGACCTGCAGCCACTCGATCTGGCCGCGGTGATCACGCACCAGCGCCCGCCCCGACGGCGCGGACTGCAGATCCCGGATCAGCTGCCCGGTCGGGGCGCGGCCCAGCAGGTCCAGGGAGCGGATCGCCTCCTGTTCGGACGGGGCGCGGAAGCAGAAGACGGTGCCGAAGAGCGCGCCGACGGAGTCGCGGTCTAGGCCGATGTCGGAGGCGTACTGCGTCTGCAGCACCGGCACCGCCTTTTTGGAGCGGCCCAGTCGCTGCAGCTGGTCGATGAGCTTTCGGCCGAACTGGTGGTCCAGCAGGACCTTGACCTCGTCGAAGTTGAACAGCTTGGCCTGGTCCGGATGGCGGGCGAGGATTCCGAGCCCGAGCATCGCGACGAGCTTCGCCAGGGCGGAGCCTTGGCGCTCGAGCTCGTCGTAGGCGGCGCGGTCGATCCCGCGCTCGGGGACCGGGAGGTGCTCGAGCTGCACGTGGGTGACCTGCCGGCTGCCGAGGGTGCCGGCGATGTCCGTGCGGCCGGGCTGCGCGAACCCGAGCTGGCTCATGCCCGACCGGGACTGCGCCCGCAGGTGTTCGGCGATCGCCTGCGACACCGGCCGCGCGCGCTGCTCCAAGGCGGCGAGAACGAGCTCGTTGCATGGGGCCGCCTCGCGCTCGGCGACGGCGTCGACCGCGAGCAGCAGCTCGGTCTGCCACTCGGCGCTGACGCCGCGGGGCAGCAGGGCGGAGAGGAAGTCCAGGGCGCTGTCGCGGCGCAGCTCGACCGGGGCGTTGCACCACGGGTCAAGCAGCCCACGCCACTTGGCGTGGTCGGCGTCAAGCTCGATGACGTCGCAGTGCTCGTCGACCGGGGTGCGGGTGTGCCAGTGGTGATCGTCGCTCTTGGCGGTGAAGTCGAAGATCACCGCTCCGTCCAGAAACGCCTCCATCGCAAGCTTCGCGGCCGCCGTCGTCTTGCCCGCTCCGGAGTCCCCGACCATCAGCACTCCCGCCGCCGTGTTCAGGCGCGAGCCGTCCTGCGGGCACCACCGCGCCACCGGCCCTGAGCCGGCCGGCCCGGCCACCCCCCACGCGTAGCCGTGCGTGCCGCCCAGGCGATGGGCGCTGGTCGGTGCGGTCGCGGCAAGCTGATCGGCGGTCGCCCGGCGCACGAACCCGGTGGTCCACGGCCGCTGCGCGGGGAGCTGCTCGAAGAAGACGGCGAGCTGCTGTGCGGCGGGCTGGCGAAGCGTGACGCCGTGGCTTCTTAGGCAGGCAACCGTCTCGCGGACCCGCAGCCGCAGGCTGTCCTGATCCGGCGCGGCGACGATCGCGGTGAAGGTCAGCTCGAACAGCGGCTGGCCGCCGGCCAGGTACGCCTCGGCGTCACGGGCGACGTCCGCGCGGGCCAGCGCCTGGTCTGAGGCTCCGCGGGTCGCCTGGTGCTCCTCGCGGGCGGCTTCGTCGGCGCGGGCACGTTCGCTGTCCACGGCCTTGCCGGCGCGGCCCGGGGAGACGTAGCTTGCGCAGAGGGACAGGTCGATCGGGAAGCCGAGCCGGTCCTGCGGTGCGGAGAGGATCTGCAGCACCCGGGAGGCCTCCGGCGCATCCCCGGGCAGCGAGGAGGCGATCAGGCCGGCCTGCAGGCTGGTGCCAAGCTCACCCTCGCAGTGCAGCTGCCGGTACCCGGACTGCACGCAGTCCGTCCAGGCGAGCAGGTCGACCTGTACCGGCCGCAGAACCGACTGGCCGTTGCGCTCGAAGTACAGCGCGCGTGGCTGCCCGAGCCCGTCGACGAGCGGCTCGCCGAGGCCGCGCGTCCATGCGCGCCGCACCAACCACTCAACTTCAGGGACGCTCGCCGGCCGGGTGCCGGGGAGGAAGCTTGCGATGCGGGTCAGCACGTCGGCGGCGCGGTCGTGATCGGCGTCGATGTCCTGCTGGTCGCGAGCCCACGCTCCCATCCCCACCTCGCGCAGTGCTGCGCGTGCCTCCTCAACGTGGGCGGCGGGGTCCACGAGCAGCTCCCCCATCCGCTCGGCCGCCCGCGAGCGGCCGCCGCGCAGCGCGACGCTGAGCCACACCTGCGGGACCGCCGGCAGGCCGTCAAGGTCCGCTGCCTGCTCGGCCAGGTACCGCGTGCGGGCACCCGTGTGCGGCGTTGCCTGGACCTGCTGCTGCTGCTCGTAGGCGTCGGCGTCCCAGAAGCGGTGGGTGCGCAGCAGCTGCACGTCTGCAGCGAGGTCGACGAGCAGCTCGCGCAGCGCATCCAGTGTCCGCAGCTGCGCTGCCTCGTCACCGGGGTTTGTCGTTGGGAGCTGCAGGACGGCCCAGGGGTCGCGCATGTGGCGGGCGTAGATGACGTTGCCGCTGACCCACGTCAGCGGCCGCCGCGGGGCGCCCCTCATCGCTCCCTCCGCACCCGGACGGTGACCCCGGCCGGGACCAGCACCTCGCGCCCCTCCGTCAGGCACCCGGCGGCGGGGATCGGGGTCAGGACCTGGCGGCCCGCACGACGTCCCAGCAGCCGCTCGTGTGGCCGAAGCCGCAGTCGCACATGGCGGGCGGGACGGTGGCGCACGATCAGGCCCGGCCCGGTGTAGGCGAGTTCCTCGAACTGCGGGCGGCTTCCGTCGCCCTCCATTGGCAGCGGGCCCGGCCGCCACTGCTGCTCGGGGGACGGGCAGGGGTGCCAGCCGTGCAGGTGCCGCGGCGCGACCAGGTGCGCCGCCGCGACCGGGGCGAACTGGTGCACCCGCAGGCCGCCGGGCCGCACGAACCCGAGCGCGGCCGCGACGAGCGTGACGATCAGTCCGGCCGGCCAGAACCGGACACCGACCGGGAGGCTGGTGAGCAGCCAGCCGAGGATGACGCCGGCGGCGGCGTAGAAGATGACCAGCTGCGGGACGCCGCGGTCGCCGAGCGACACGTCGCCGATCCGATACCAGCGCGGGTCAGCGCCCCACAGCGCATCGACGTTGACGACCAGGCGGGCCGGGGTGCTCGTGCTCATCAGCGCTGCTGGATCTGGCCTGCGCCGGAGATGCTGTCCGCCGTGCTCTGGCCCGCCTTCCACATCGACCCGGAGACCGCGAAGCCGGCGATCAGGGCCATCACCACACCGATCCCGACGATCTTCATGCTGTTCTGCACCCAGCCGTAGAAGATCGTGCCGATCAGCAGCAGCGCGCCGATGATCTGCGCGATCGCCGCCCCCTGACTTTCAAGGCCCTTGGCGATGCCGAGGAAGTCGTCCCCGCCCCCGCCCGAGGAGGACGCCTGCGCAAGCGCCCCGGCCGGCAGCAGCGCCAGCAGCCCAAGGACGACTGCGGTGGACACGATCAGCGCGGCGGGACGCGAGGGGCGGGTGGTGGTGGGTGTCTGCGGCATGTGGTGCTCCTTGGCCTAGCGGCCGGTTGGGTGGGTGTGGATCGCGGCGACAAACCACCGCTCAGAGGTGCGGGTCAGGGCGAGTTCGTACGTCAGGCTCATCTGCGGCCCGTCGGGCTCCGCGGCGACGACGGTCGCCAGCACCGAGTCCGAGACGCCCTGCTCCCAGCGCAGCTCGCTGATGCGCTCAAGTCGCAGTGGCCGCGTCGGGACGCTGATCACCGCCTCGCCGGTCAGGTCCGCGGGCAGGTCCTGCACGCGGCCGGCGAGGTAGTTGCGCAGTGCCCGCGTGACGACGTCGCGCACGTCGCGGGCATCAACATCGCGGCCGCCCGGGTCGGGCAGCACCCCGGCGGTCAGCGGTCCGCCGACCACGGCCGGGAACCCGACGATCCGCAGCGCGCCGCTCGCATCACGCGTCGCGGTGACGGCGAGGTAGATCCGTCCCTGCGGCACCGTGTCAAGGCCGATCGTGAACCGCGTGCCCTGCGGGACGACGCTGGCCTGCACCACCTGGGAGGCAAGCACCCGCCGGCTTCCCGTCTGCGGCGGCAGGTAGCCCTCGCCGGCTGCGCCGCGGCCGCCGTCAAACGCGGCGAGGGCTCGCTCACGGGCCTCGGGGTCTTCGCTGCTGAACGACACGAACGCCTCAGCGAACCGCGCAGCATGCGCGCTCAGCGGCAGGTCAAGGCCCGCCCCCTGGCGCTCGCGGATCACGACCCGCGCCGGCGGATCCAGTGTCCGCCATCCCGCGAGCACCAGCATCAGCACGAGGCCGGCGGTGGCGAGATGACGGTTGTAGGCGGCCCGCCATTGCAGGCGCCGCAGCGCCACGCGATCGCGCTGCACGCTCACCGCCCCGTCCCGCGGACCTGCGCCGGCGGGGCGCCCGGAGACCGCGGCGGCTCGGCGAAGCCGCTGAGCAGGACACCGACGAGGGACCCGGCCGCGATCGCGGCGACGACCGCCGGCGCACGGCGCCACCGCCGCCGTGGACGTGGCCGCCGCACCGTGCCGGGCTCGCCGGCACTCATCGCCCGGCCCCGAACTCGCGACCGGTCATCGTGCCGCCCCACTCCCGCCGCCGCGGCACCGGCACCCGCCGCGGTGTCTGCACCCGTCGCCGGACCTGCGCCGGCCGGGTCGCCGCGGGGCGCGGCGGCGCCGGACGCACGGCAGCGGGCGACGTGCGGCGCGGCGCCCGCATCGCGGACGACGGACGGGCGCGCGGCCGCGTCACCCGGGCCCGCGGCGCAGCGGCGGGCCGACGCGAGCGCGGCCGCTGCGCTTCACGGCGCGGCGCCTGACGCACGGATGCAGGGTAAGCCGCGCTTCGACTGGGGCCCCGGCGGTCACGGCGCGCCCGGGTGCGCTTGACGGTCACCCGCGGCTTCGGCGCCGCCACGACCCTCGGTGTGGCCCGCGGTGCGCGCCGGCCGGCGTCGGACGAGGCCGGGGTGGGCGGCCGGTCGCTACCACCGGTCGCGACCACCACGATGATGACGGCGAGCGCCGCGGCCGCCGCAACCGCCACGAGCCCCGCCAGCGGCCCGGAGGCCGGCCTGCGCCGCGTCCCGGTGCCCCGCGAGTCCTGGCGCAGGTCCGGCGCGGGCGTCCGGCCGGGCGGATCGCGTCGCAGCTGACCTCGTGAGGACAGGCCGGTCGCCGACGCCGGCTGCGGCATGGCGGACTCGTGCTGCGGCGCGCGGTCCGCCGGCGGGGCTGTGCGCTGCGGCTGGGGCTGCAGGAAGTCCGCGTCGTCCTCAAGGACGTGGTCGGGGGTCATGCCTGTAATCCGCGACCGGCCCCGCAGGCTGCGCACACGAGGTTCCACGCGAGTGCTCACCGGGGCCGGGCGGCGGCGCCGGCGGGGTGCTGAAGTCCGTCGCCGCAGCGCTCACACCACTGCAGGTGCGTGCTGACCAGCGGGTCCCGCAGCGCGTCGGCGGCGCTTCCGGTCAGCAGCAGAAACCGCAGACGGCGCTCAAAGCGCTCGTGCACGGTGCCGTCCGCGACCCCGACGTAGAACTGCAGCAGGTGCTTGTGCGTGCTGGTCATCAGCCGGCGCGCACGGTCATGCCCCACGCCCATCCTGGCCGCCGCCTGGTTTCGCGTCAGGCCCTGCCCGGCGGTCAGGATGAGCCACTGCCGCTCCTGGTCTGAGAGCGGCAGGAAGAGCTCACGCATCCGGGCGCGGCTGACGATCTTCTCAAGCTCCCCCTCGTCCTCCGGGTCTGCGACCTCCTCCTCAAAGAGCTCGGCCGTCGGCGCGATCTGGCGGCGCCGGGCCTCGATCCGGACGCGGTCGAGCATGCGGTACCGGCTGCGGTTGACCAGCTCCCCCACGGCCATCGACACGTAGCTGCCGTAGCGGCGTCGGGCGCGGATCTCCTCAAGGGCATCAACGACGGCGTCGTGACACAGCTCCTCAGAGAACCCGGGGAACTCCTCGCTGAGCATGATCATCAGCCGCTCGTAGTTGCGCTCGAACAGCAGTGCGGTCACCCGACTTGACGCCTCCGCGCTGACCGGCTGAGGCCACACCACGGCGGCCTTCTGCATCCGGGCCTGAAGGTCTGCCCTGTCCTGCACCCGGCCCGCCCCCGGGACCCTGCGCTCCTGCGTTGCCTGCCCCATTGACACCACCCCCTTCGACTCGCTGACGATGCCTCTAGTCAGTGCGCGCTCTCGAATGTGTGTCGCCAACGACGGCGCGAGACACCGCGTGAAGCCGGCCTGCGCAGACGCCCCGAGCTGCGGCGTCTAGGAGCTAAAGACGTCAATCAGCGAAAGGATCGACATCCATGCACTGCACGATCGTGTGGGCCTCCAAGGGCGGCAGCGGCAAGACCACCACCACCGGCAACCTCGCCGCCGCACTCGCCCTCACCGGCTACGACGTGGTGGTCGTCGACGCCGACCCCGACGGCGACCTCTCCCACCTCTTCGGGATCCCCGAATCCGACCCGCTCGTCATCCGGCTGCAGCACCTGATCACTGACCCCGGCATCTTCCCGCCGACGGCCGCCGTCCCGGTCCCCCTGCCCGCCGGCAGCGGCACCCTGCGGGTCCTGGCCTGCGATCAGCAACTCGAGCAGGCCATCGTGGCGCTCGGCGAGAACGACTACACCGACCTGCGCCGCATCCTCGACACCTTCGAAGACCACACCGATCTCTGCCTCATCGACGTGCCCGGCGCCCGCGGCCCGTTCGTCACCGCCGCCTTCCGGGCCGCCGACAGCATCCTGCTGCCGATCCAGCCCGGCGACTTCGAGCGCTCCGCCGTCCACCGCGCGCTCGCCCAGGCCGACACCGACGCCGGCTACGAGCTGCCGGCGCTCGGCGTCGCCTTCGTCAACACGCCGCTGCGCAGCCGTGCCCTGCGCGAGCACCACCTCGAGCTCACCGACGCCGGCATCCACGTCTTGCAGCCCCACGTCCGCCGCGCCTCAAGCGTGCTGCGCGACCCCACCCGCGGCGGTCCCGCCGTCATCTCCACCCCGAAGAGCCCCGTCGCATCCGACTACCGCGAGCTCGCCGCCGCGGTCATCGACCGCATCCTGCGCCTGGGCGACCAATGACCAAGCGCAAGCTCACCGGCACCCGACCCGCGCTTGGCGCGCAGCCTGGGTGCGCCCCCGTCCCCGTCGACGGCGTCTACAAGCAGCTCGCCGCCGGCGGCCAGCTACGCACGGTCCCGATCGACCGGATCCTCCCCGACCTGCAGCAGGCCCGCCAGAGCTTCGACGCCGACGCCCTCGCCGCCCTCGCCGCCTCGATCACCGAGCTCGGCGTCTTGCAGCCGCCGCTGGTGACCGGCCCGCAGGACGGCACCTACCAGCTGATCGCCGGCGAGCGCCGCTGGCGCGCCGCACAGCTCGCCGGCCTCACGCAGCTGCAGGTCATCGTCCGCGGCGCCACCGACACAGCGCTCGCCGCCCTCGCCGAGAACCTGCAGCGCGAGGACCTTGACCCCATCGACGAAGCGACCGCCTACGCCCGCATCACCTCTGAGCACGCGATCTCGATCTCCGAGCTCGCCCGCCGCCTCGGCCTCAGCCGCACCGAGACGAGCAACACGCTGCGGCTGCTCGAGCTCTCCTCGCCGATCCAGCAGCACCTCCGCGAGCGCCGCCTGAGCAGGCGCCATGCCCGGATCCTGCTCACCGTCCCAGACCTCCAGCGGCGCGACCAGCTCGCCGACCGCGCCGCCGCCGAACACTGGAGCGTCGATCAGCTGCGGCGGGCCGCCGTCCCACCCGAGAGGCGTCCGCCTGTGCCTTCTGGCGATCCGCGCGCAGCGGCCGCCGTCGCCGCGCTGAGCCGCCAGATCGGCTGCCCGGTCACGGTGCGCCGCGCCGGCAACGGCTACCGCGCAGCGATGACGTTCAAGACCACGGCAGCGCTCGACGCGTACCTCGACCAGCACGGCGCGGGAGCACCAGACCGCGATCGTCCGTCGTCTGGCTAGGCGTCGTGCGCACAGGCGTCGGCGCCCGCGTCTCGAATCCCTGGGCGTGGAACCCGGGGTCGCGCACCGCCACCGCACGGGCTCAACCCGGCCGGCGAGCGCTGCGGCCGCTCCCACCTTCTCTCCTCACCATGTCCCTCAGCGCATGCCCCGCCCCGTCTTGCACGAGGGGCATCACGCGCCTGCACCACCGTGCACGTCTGCGGGCCATTGGACGCCTGGGAACGACGGTCTGAACTGGCCCCACTGCGACGGCTTGAAGTGGCCCCACCTCGTCCGATGCTGAGCTGACGCTTCGCGCTCATTTCGAGCGCGTGGTGGAGGTCGGCAGGAAGTGGGATCCAGAGTGGAACAGTTCGAGCAGATCCGGCGTGATCGCGACCGGGAAGGGCTGTCGATCAGGGCGCTCGCTGAGCGGCACGGGGTGCACCGGCGGGCGGTGCGGCAGGCGCTTGAGTCGCCGGTGCCGCCGCCCAAGCGCGCGCCCGTGACGAGGCCGGCGCCGAAGCTCGGCGTGTACCGGGAGTTGATCGATGAGTGGCTGATCGCGGACTTGACGGCGCCGCGCAAGCAGCGGCACACGTCTAGGCGGATTTGGCAGCGGCTCGTCGATGAGCACGGCCTGGAGGTTGCGGAGACGACGGTGCGTGATCACGTGCGTAAGCGCCGCCGCGCGCTCGGCCACGCCGGCACCGATGTGTTCGTGCCGCAGGTCCATGCCCCGGGCGCGACGGCGGAGGTCGATTGGGGCGAGGCCGACGTTCGCCTCGCGGGCGAGCAGACGCGGGTGCATCTGTTCTTCATGCGCGCGTGTTTCTCGGGGGCGGCGTTTGCGATGGCCTCGCCGGTCGAGACGCAGCAGGCGTTCCTGGAAGGTCACGCCTTGGCGTTTGACTGGTTCGGCGGCGTGTTCGAGGAGGTCCGCTACGACAACCTCGGCTCGGCGGTGAAGAAGGTGCTGAAGGGTCGCCGCCGGATCGAGACCGACCGGTTCGTGGCGATGCGCTCGCACTACCTCTACGAGTCGCTGTTCACCACGCGCGGGATCGCGGGCGCGCACGAGAAGGGCGGCGTTGAAGGTGAGGTCGGTCGTTTCCGCCGCCGCCACTTCGTGCCGGTCCCGGCGGCCGCATCGATCGCGGATCTGAACGTGATGCTCCGCGACGCCAGCGACCTTGACCTGCACCGCCGCATCGCAGGACGGCCCGGCACGGTCGCCGAGCAGCTGCAGATCGAGCGGCCGCTGCTGCGCGCGCTGCCGACGGCCGGTGGGTTCGACAGCACCGAGATCGCGTCGGTTCGGGTGGACAGCAAGGCGCTGGTGACCGTTCGCCAGAACCGCTACTCGGTGCCGGTCGCGCTCGCCGGACTGCGCGTCTCCGCTGCGGTTGGGGCGAGCGAGATCCGCATCGACCACGGCGGCCGCCAGGTCGCGCGGCATGAGCGGCTGCACGGCCGCTTCAAGACCAGCGCCCACCTGGACCACTACCTCGAGCTGCTCAGGCGCAAGCCCGGCGGCCTCGAGCGCTCCCTCCCGCTGGCCCAAGAGCGCGCCGCGGGCCGCTGGCCGGCCTGCTTTGACGAGCTCTGGGCCGCGCTCGCCGAGCGGTATGACGCCTCGACCGCGGCGGCGCAGATGGTCGACGTTCTGCTGCTCTGCCGCGAGCTCGGCCCTGCCCGCGTTGAGCTCGCCGTTCGCGGCACCCTCGCCGCTGGCGCGGTCGACGGCCGCGCCGTCGCCGTTCTCGCTCGGCGCGCCAGCGGGCCGGCCGCGCCGCCGGCGCCGCTGACCGACCTGGCCCCGCGGCTGGCGGCCTGCGACCGCCCCGAGCCCGACCTTTCCGGCTACGACGAGCTGATCGGCGGCCAGGCATGAGCTCCGCCAAGAACGCCAGGACCGCGGCGCTCGAGGCGCTGATCGAAGCCCACGCCACCGAGCTGAAGCTCCCGACCGTTCGCCGCCGCTACAAAGCCCTGGCCGACGAGGCCACCCGCGAGCAGCAGACCCCGGTCGCCTACCTCGCCGCGCTGCTCGAGGCCGAAACGGCCGAACGAGCTGAGCGCCGCGAGCGACGGCGGCTGATCGACGCCCGGTTCCCCGCGCTGAAGCGCCTGGAGGACTTCCGCTTCAGCGACAACCCGAAGATCCCGCAGACGACGATCGCCGCGCTCGCCGAGGGCTCGTGGATCACCGACCGCGAGAGCGTGATCCTCATCGGCGACAGCGGCACCGGCAAGACCCACCTCGCGACCGCGCTGGCGATCGCCGCCTGCCAGCAAGGCCGACGGGTTCGCTTCACCACGCTCGCCGCGCTGGCGAACGAGCTGCAGGAGGCGCAGACCAGCCGCGAGCTCGCCCGGGTCGTTGGCCGCTACGCCAGAACCGAGCTCGTGGTCCTCGATGAGCTTGGCTACCTGGCCTTGCCCGACGGCGCCGCCGAGCTCGTCTTCCAGGTCCTCTCCGAGCGCCACGAACGCGGCTCGCTGATCCTCACCACGAACCTCCCGTTCGGCGAATGGACCAAGGTCTTCCCCGACCCACGGCTCGCGAAAGCGGTCGTTGACCGGCTCACCCACCGAGCGCACATCATCGACACCGGCAACGAGTCCTGGCGCTTCCGCCACGGCCTCAGCCGCGGCACCTGACCCCCCGCCCCCCGAGGATCGCGCGCGGTTGGGATCGCGCTCCGCCGACGCCCTACGGGCGCCGGCTCCGCACGACCCCAACCGCGAACCCCGCCAGCCATCTGGCAGCATCCGCAGGACAACAACAACCAGCGCGAAGTGGGGCCACTTCAGACCGTCGCGCTGGGGCCAAGCGAAGCCGTCGTTCTCAACGCCACGGTGCGTCGCCGCCCGCCCGTTCGTGCCGGTACGGGCGCCGGCGTCGCGGGGGCACGACTCGCAAGGATCTCGGTGATGCCGCACGCCACAGTCCGCCCCCGCGGCCACGCTGTCGACCGGGCCGGTCGTGCGGACGAGCAGAGCCCGCGGCACGGGACCAGGACGCACGGCCGGCGATCACGATCTCGGGGCCACCGTTGAGGCGACAGCGGCATCACGCAGTGGCCGCGCTGCTGCTGTGCACGGCGACGACAGGCTGCGGCCGCGATCCACTCGTCGGCGGTCCAGCCCGCGCCTCCCCAATCCAGCGAGCCTTCGAAGTCCCGCCCGTCCGCGCGCAGCCGGGCGAGGCGATCATCGGCGTGCGGATCGGATCACCAGCGTCGACGGTGGTGCGCGGCCGCCGCTACGCGGCGCTCGCCGGCCAGGCGATCTCGGCCAACTTCGGCCCCAGAACATTCCCCGCGGCGCAGACACCGACCAGCACCATCTACCTGGAGGGAGCGATCTTCGGGATGCGGCGAAAGCGGGTCACGCAGATTCAGCTCTCAAGCCGCGGTAGCCGCATCGGCCGGTTCCGTGTCGGCCAGAGGCTCCGCGCCGCAGCCGCGGGCGACCCACGACTGGTCTGCCGCCCCGCAGATGCGGGCGCGCCCCACTGCACCGGCCCGGCGACCAAGGAACTTCACATCTGGCTCGGCGGCGACCCGATCAAGAGCATCACGATCTCCAGCGGCCCGATGCGCTGACACCAGACTGGCCGCCTTCGCAGTCCGCGAGGGTGCGCTGGGGGCGCCGGGCCGGCACCCGAACCCGAGACGATCTCAGCGTTCGCGGCCAGGCGGACCGGCGGCGAGCGGATGTGGCTAGCTCGCCGGCACCTCAGGCAGGCGCGGGGCGCCCGGGAGCCGCCAGACCCGCACGACCCGTCGCGTGAACGGCCCGGCATCGGTGAGCACGACGCGGCCAGCGGCCACCGGCGCGGCGGACGCCGTCGGCCGCAGCACCAGCGTGCGGCCAAGCGCGCGAGTCCCTACCTGCCGCGCCCGGGTCACGCCGCTGGGGCCGGAGGTGCTCCAGGCGATCCAGCCGCCGGTGAGCGTCCCGACCGAGCACGACGGTCGGCACGCCGAGAGCGTCAGGACACGCCGGGTGCCGCAGCGCTGCACCACCAGCGGCCCGCGCCGCGGCGTCGTCCCGATCACCCAGCCCGATGCCTCCTGGGGGCTGCGCTGCGTGAAGCCGCGGACACCGGACTGCGTCTGTCGGCGTGATGCCAGCACCGGGGCACACAGCGTCCGGGTCCGGGAGATGGTGTCAAGTGAGTCCACCGTCCGCCGCCCGAGGATCGGCGCCGTCTGCGCGACGATCCCGCGACGCGCATCCAGATCCAGCGGGTACTCAGACTTTTCACCAGGACACGAGGCGCGCACCCACCGCGTTCCAAGTCCCGTCCACGCGCCCGGGCACGGCGGCAGGTAGAACGAGGCGGGCGACGGAAGCAGCGTGGGTAGGCCCGCCGGCAGACGCACCGTCATCGTCCGAAGGTCAAGCAGCGTCGGGTAGGTCGTGACCGTCCCGGTCGTCCCGCACGTCCAGGCCAGCTGCCCGCCGCCGATCGCGGTCAGGCCGCGCCCAGCACCCGCGTCAAACGGCGCCCCGGCCCGGGCCAGGCACGCGTCCGGGACCGCGACATCGGTGAGCGTCCCGGTGCGGCCGTCCAGGATCCGGGTCGTGGACGCGTCCGGCTGCCACGCCGCCCAGCGCTCACCGTCGGCAAGAACCGCGCCGCTCACCGGTCCCAGTGTGCTCGCCCGCAGCGTCGGCGGCGCAGCACCGAGCGCTGGAGCGGCAACGATGCAGGCAAGGGGCGCCAGGGCGCCGAGGAGCCCGGCAGCGCGGCGAAGGAGCAGGCGGGGCATCGGCGATCAGAACGCTGACCCCGCCAGGGAGTTGCGCGCACCTTCCGCGCCTCGTGCGCGTTGCGACACACGTGCCGGCTCACCGCTCGATGCTTCTCACCTGTGCCGCGATCAGCGGGACGATGCTCGCGCTGCCTGCCCCCGCGCCCGCCGCACTGTTCGGTGCGCCGCAGGTGCTCGCCCCGACCGCGGCGGACGAAGACCTCGCCGTTGCGGCCGGGCCCGGCGGACGGGCGGCGGTGTCCTGGTCGCGGGCCGCCGGCCGTATCGCACTGGTCGCGGGCGCCGAGCGCCCCGACGGACTGACGGCGTTCGGAATGCCGCAGGCGCGCACTGGTGCGGCGCAGCTCGGCGACGGAAGCCACGCCAGCGCCTACGGGCCGGACGGGGTCCTGCAGAGCCTGTGGATCGGCCTCGACGGCACCTCCGCGAAGATCCAGACCGGCGACCCCGCCGCGCCGACCGTCCTCGACCGGCCGGCAGGCCCGATCAGCGTGGCGTTCGCGATCGGCGCCGACGGCACCGCCGCTGCCGTTTGGCGCACCCTGCCGACCATGCTGCTGCGCGGCGGCGTCATCCGCGTCGCGGTACGCCCGGCCGGCGGCGCGTGGTCTGCCCCGGTTGAGCTGCAGTCCTCAGACATCCTCGGCCAGCTCGCCGGGCCCCGCGTGGCCGTCGCCGGCGACGGGGCGGTCACCGTGGCGTGGGCGCAGGATGACGGCGCGGGCGACCAGGCCGTCGCCGTCCGGCACCGCCCCGCCGGCGGGACGTTCGGCCCGCCGCAGCTCGTCGCGGTGAAGGGCCCGGGGGCAGTCACGACGCTGCTGCTCATCGGCCGCCGCGACGGCACCCAGACGCTGGTGGCAAGCGAAGGCCTCTCGAGCACGCTCGAGGCCTTCGACGGCACCGCTGGCCGCTTCGGCGCGCCCACCACCGTCGGAACCACCGGCGAGTTCGGCGGTTCCGTGCAGCTCGCTGGCAACGACCGCGGCGACCTGGCGCTGGCGTTCACCGGCGGGCGGACAGCGACGCGCTACGCCCGCACCCAGCTCGCCTACCGGCCTGCCGGCGGCGCTTGGACGCAGCCCGCCCCGGTCGGGGGCTGCGGCGGTCGCCGGCGCGCGCTCGCCGTCGACGCCGGCGGCCGCACCGTCGTGGCGTACGAGCAGCGCCCTGGCGCGAGTGCCCCGGCCTCGTCCGGCACCCCAGGACCCGGGAGTCTGTTCACCGCGGTGCGCCATGCGGACGGGCAGTGGTGGGCGCCCGAGGAACTTGCGTCAGGCCACGACAGCACCGCGCCCGCGATCGCCGTCGATGATGCCGCCGGCGTCGTGCTCGCCGCACGAGTCGAAGGACGCGTGCAGGCCTACTCCGGCACGCTCGCGCCGGCCGACCCGCCCGCCACCGTCACTGAGGTCGGCTCTGAGGCCTACTGCCCGATTCCGCCGCCGGTCCCGGTCCTCCTCCCGACCGTCGCTGCCGGCGCACCGGTTGTGCGCCTGACCGCCGCCCTCGACGCACGCCGCCGACGCGCGACTGCCGCGATCCGCTGCCCCCGTGGCACGCGACGCTGCACCGGTGTGCTCGCTCTCGTTGCTCCCGGCGCACGCCGAAACCTCGTCGCCCGCCGGTTTGACCTCGCAGCGGGGCGCGCACGGAGCTTCGTCCTGACCCCGCCCCGCACCACGCGACTGCACGGGCGAACGTTCACGATCCTCGCCACGACCGCCGGCCCCGACGGGCACGCGGCCGTCGTGCGGCGCGCAGTCCGAGCTCCGAGATAGCAAGCCAACCCAGCACCAAAGATGTGCTCCGCGCCACAGCCGGCAACACCACAGAAGACACTGGCTCATGCCCGCTCCAGCGAGGCAACACGCCTGCCGTCGTAGGAGCGACGCCGCGGAGGTTAACTGTCGCCTAGGCGACACTTTTGGCGCGTTGCCGCTTGGGTGGCGAGCGGAGGTCGGGTCGCTCCCTGTCGCCCGGTAAACGGTTTTCCGCGCAGGACGACGGCCCCGGTCCGCGACCCGACTAGCCTGAGGGACCGGTGATCGGTCCGCACGCCATGCTCAGCTCGCCGGGCACTGCGGTTCCGCTGCAGGACGGCTGGTGCCTTGAGCCGAAGTGGGACGGGTGGCGGTGCCTGGTGACCGAACGGCACGGTCGCGCGGCCGCCTACTCACGGCACGGCACCGCGATCACCACCTGGCTTCCCGCGGACATGCGCAGCGCTCTGGCCGACGTCGCTGCCGGCGGCACCGTCGTCGACGGGGAGCTGGTCAAGCTCACCGCCGCAGCGGCGGGCCCCGTCGCCGACTTCGCTGGGCTGTGCCGGTGTCTGGACAGCCGCCACGGAGATGCGGCCGGACTGCACCTGGTCGTGTTCGATCTGCTTGAGCACCACGGAGCCGACGTCCGCCAGCTGCCCTGGCGGGAACGCCGTGCCCGTCTGCGCAAGCATCTGCTGCAGCGCGCCACACCCGACGGGATCGTGTCACTGATCTCCGAGCTGCCGGTCTCGCAGGCGGCGCACGATCACGCGGTCAGCCTCGGGCTGGAGGGCACCATCGCCAAGCGGGCGAGCTCGGCCTACCGCGCCGGGCGCTCACGCTCATGGCTCAAGCTCAAGGCACGGCATGAACACCCCGGCGTCGTGCTCGAGCTCGTCGACCACGACCGCGGGCCGCGTGCGCTCATCGCGTTGGACGCCGGCGGACAGAGCTGGGCGACTGCACGCAAGCACGTCACGCCCGGGCAGCACGTCACCGTGATCTGTAGTCGCCGTGACGCCGACGGCAGCCTCCGCGAAGCACGGATCGCGCCGGCCGGCCGCAAGAGCGAACCCGCCGGCGCCGCGCCGTCCCGGCAGGCTCGCGTGTAGGGAAGCTCCCCGGCCCGCCGCGCCCGGACCCACCCGACGGTGCGCCTCAGTCCTCCCGAGCGGCCGAAGCGAGCAGCCTGCCGGGACCCCGCTGCCAGGGTGACGCGAAGCAGCGGTTCTGACGTGCGGCCGGACCACGGACCTCCGAGCTCCGCGTCTGTCACGCACGGCGCCGTCGCCTGCGCGCAGCGACGACGTGACCGCTTGGGTGCGCGCGGACGGTGTGTGGGTTCGCCTTCTGGGCAAACCGCCACTCCCGGCGGCAACACCAAAGGAGTCTGATGTCCAGTCCCGCAAACCACGTCCAGCTGATCGGCCGGCTGACCGCCGACCCCAACCTCCGCACGAGCCCGAGCGACAAGGCGATCTGCGAGATGCGCCTCGCCGTCGACGGCCTCGGCGGCAAAGATACCGTCGGCTACATCAACGTCTCGTGCTGGAACGCCGCCGGCGAAGCGTGCGCCCGCCAGCTGACCAAGGGCTGGGCTGTCGCCGTCTGCGGCGAGTTGCGCATCGTCCCGTGGCGGACTGAGCAACGCTCCGGCACCGACGTCGCGATCCCGTTCGCCAGCGTCAAGTTCCTCACCGCCCCGCGCACCCGCACGGAGAACCCGGTGTCCGACCCGGCCCCTGAGCAGACCGCCGCCGAGGTGCGCTTCTGACCGTGGCGCCGGGCGCCCCGGCGCCCGGCGACCCACCCACCTGCACCATGCCATCTGCCCTTCCCCACCGCCAGCTGGCTGCGGCAACGCGCGAACTTCACGCTGCCAGCGACCTCCTCGCCGGCGTGCACTACCGCGTTCAGGACCTCAGCCACGAGCTGCGCGTTCCCATGCCCGCTGTCCTGGCCACGCTCGGTCACCTCGCCCAAGTCACGCTCACCCTCCACGACCAGCTCATCGCCGCCGAGCAGGCCAGCCGCGCAGCCGCGACCGCCGACCCTTAGCCACGCGCCCGCCGCAGGCTGCGGCAATTCTGCGCCGGGCAAGCACCAAGACCGTCCCCTCCCGCCCGGGGCCTACCGCGGCGGCGTAGACATGGATCGACCATGCCTCGCCGCCGTCCGACCGTCCCGCCGCCACTGCCCGACCTGCTGTGCGCACGGCTGCCGTTTGAGAGCCCGGCGCCCTGGCTTACCCGGCAGCTGCTGCGCCGTGCTGAAGCCGCCGCCCAACAGCACACTGTCCTGACGTCGGCCGAACACGCTGCCCTGCACCGCCTGCACGACGCCCTCACGCTGATCTGCCAGGCGGAGGACCTCCTCATCGAGGCCGGCCTCGAACCGGTCGCCACGCGGGTCCTGAGCTACTCCCCGGGAGACATCATCCTCGGGCTGCTCTGGCGCATCCCCGCCGCCGGACCCGAGGCCTACGGCGTGCAGCGCTGCCGCCTGATCAACGACACCGTCACCCTCCTGGAAGCCGACAGCGGCCTGCGCGTCGACGTCGCATGGCCCCGCTACCACGAGCTGCGCTGACCGGCGACCGGCACCCGGCTGCCGCTACTGCACGCTAGAGCGCGATACGTGAGCTGGGACCTCGATGCGCTCATCGTCAACGAAGCTGACCGTCCCGTCCTCAAGCCGCACCCGGTAGCTCAAGATCGCCCGCGTGCCCGCCGGAAGGCCGCGGGTGAACCGCGGCACGCGGCGCCTGTCTACGAGCTCTACGACCGTGACGTACTGCTCGTGGACGAACGAGTAGATGCGATCTCCCGGATTCAGCAAGATCGGCACAGCCTTTCACAGCCTATGGCGGGCGCCGACAAGTTTGGTTCCACACCCCGACAACCGCGACAGAGCGCGACGCCTGGTCGCCGCAGCGAATGTGGGAGGCACCCGCTCCGCTGGAGACGAAGGCGAGTCCGACTGCTGGCGCTGGCAGCATCACGCACCGTGACACGCGTCGTTGACCGCAACCCCGCAAGATCATGCTGTGCGTGCCTGCGCTCGTGGCCTGACCCGCGTACCGCCGGTTACGGCTGGGACCCGACGGCGAACGGCTGGCGCTGCCCGGACTGCAGCCGCCGGCGTCGCGCCCGAGTTGACGCCGGCGCCCGCGTGCTTCTGGCGCAGCGCGAGGACTGGTGGCAGCACACCACCGTCGAACGCGGGGCACGGCCGTGCCTGTGGTCAGAGGCAGTCCTGCGGGCCACCGACATCAAGCTCAGCGCCCCCAACCGCTAAGGCTCAGCGCATTTTCGAACCCCGCAGCGGTCTGCCGGTCGGGCCTGGGACGCGGTCGCCGTCTTGAGCTCGTGCCACGCGGTCCGCACTCGCGGCGAGGTGCTGCGTGCAGAGCACACATGCCTCCCAGTACCGCACCCGCGACGCTGCGCGACCTCGGAGGTTTGCAGGCGTCAGTAGCGCGCGTGGCTGACAGACTGGGCTCATGCGCTCGTCGATGGCGATGGTTGTCGTGCTCGTCGGGGCTACGCTGGCCGGCTGCGGCGAGGCAGCGGACCCTCCGGTGTACGCAGACGACCTCCCGCCCGCGGCGCGAGGCTTCGCGCCCGCTGTGCGGACAATCGATGACGCCCTCGGGCCGGTCGGCTTCGTCGCTGCGGACGCCGGAGCGGTGGTGTGGAGCGCCCCGCGCGCCGGCGGCATGAGCCTGCTGGCTCGGGCGACCCCGAGGGCAGGGACACGGGAACTGGTGCCTCGGTTCGAGACAAGCGTCGTGAGCGACGGCGCCTTCGACGTCGGCCGCGGGTCTCGCGGCCGGGCCGTCGTCGTCTGGACCCAGGGCTGCGATGGCCCTGGCCGCTGCCTGGTGCAGTCCGTTGCGCTGACAGGTGGCCGCCCGCGCACGATCGCGCGCCTGCCGGACGGTGCCCGCTCGCCGGTCGCGATCGACGGCACCTCCCTGGTCTATGTGGCGGACGCGGCCGGCTGCAACGAGCTGCGCCTGCTGACGCTGCCCGGCGGCCCCGATAGTTCCCTCGGTCGCGGTACCTGCGGCAGTGTTCTGCAGGTCGACGTTGACGGGTCGTTCGTCGCGGCCGCGGTGTCGACCGAGCCGCCCGGAGACGAGGACAGCTTCCCGAGCGAAGCGTGGCTCAGCGACGTGCGAAACGGCGGCGTGCGTATCGCCCAGGTCGAGGACGCCGGCTACAGCGGACCAGACCAAATCACGCAGGTCATGCTCGACCGGGGCGCGCTCTTCACAACGCGCCTCGGCGACAGTGGCGACCAGCTCGTGCGGATTCCCGTGAACGGTGGAGCCGCCACCCGGACGCGTGTCGCCGGCTCCTCCCCCGCGGTCGTCGCGCGGGACGCCGGGACCACCTACGTCATTGACGCGGTCAAAGAGGGTCGCCGCTCGGCGCTCCTGCAGTACCGGCTGGACACCGGACGCTGAGCGCCGTCCCCCGCGCGGGCGGGGCGGCGGCGGGGAGCTTTCGCCTGACCACCCCGTGTCGTCCTCCAGATCGCCTGCATGTCAGTTCCACGCTACGGCACGGTCTAGTGGCCTTCGCCGCTGTCTGCAGTTCACCGGCCCACCGACCGTCAGTTCCTCTCTAGTGCCCCAGCCCGAGCTCTGAGTGACGCCGAGGCGGCAAGGACCGTGGCCTCCGGGACGACCGCAGCCGCCCGCCACCCGAGCGAGAACCCGAGGCCAACACACGGACAGGCCCGACCTACAGCCCTTCGTGCTGACCGGCTAACGGCGACAGCAAAAGCAAGAACAGACTAAATGCACGAGGTGCCGCGTACTGCAAACGACTCCACCGCAGTGCGCACCCGGCGGCGCCCGTGACGCATGCCGGGCATGAGAAATCTCTCCCGATGGGCACGCCCGCGACCCGGTGGCCGGCGATGATGACGGTGCGGTCGATCGCTGCTGACGGCGTCGGCGACTACGCCGACTACCTGGACTCAAAGACCGTCGCCCCGGACCGCGGCGACTACTACCTCGGCCGCGACGGTGAGCCTGTCGAGGCTGCGGGCCGGTGGCTGACCCGACCGGACGCCCTCGAGGCGCTCGGCGTTGACACGGCCGCTGCCGTTCGCCGCGAGGACCTCGTCGCGCTCATGCAGGGACGCCGCCCGGGCACTGAGGAGTTCCTCCGCGCGGCGGGCCCGACCGGCAGCCGCAACGCCGGAGTCGACGTCGTGCTGTCTGCCCCGAAGTCCGTCAGCGTCGCCTGGGCGCTCGCCGGGACCGAGCAGCGCGCGGCGATCGAGGCCGTTCACCAGCAGGCGGTACAGCGGACCTTTGCGTTCATCCAGGCCACCGTCCCGCTCACGACCGAACGCGCCGGTGATCGCAATGCGCCGACGACCGCCCGTGACCTGCACGCCGCCGAGTTTCGGCACTCGACCGCCCGCGGCCTGCACGGTCGTGTCCCGGATCCGCAGCTGCACTCCCACCTCGTCGTCACCAGCGTCACTCGCAAGGACGGGAAGATCGCCGCAGTTCGCGACCGGGCGATGTACCGCGCCGCACGCGAAGGCGGCGCCTACTACCGCGCCGCGCTCGCCGAAGGCCTGGCCCGCGCCGGTTACGACATCGAGGCCGGGACGGGGAGGCATGGCCGCTACTTCGAGCTGGCCCGTGTGGACGAGGCCGCCCGCGAAGCGTTCAGCGGCCGCGGCAAGGAGATTCAGCGCCTCATCCACCAGCTCGAGGCGCGGGAAGGACGACGGCCAAGCCACCAAGAGCTGCAGCTGATCAAGGTCAGTAGCCGGCAGGGCAAGACCCCGCACACCACTCGTGATCTGACGGACGCCTGGAAGCAGACCGCTCGCGAGCATCGCCAGCAGCCCGTGCGGCCCCGCGCCCGGCCGCGAGACTTCAGCGACACCGACCCGCAATGGGGCCAGCGCGTCGAGCGTGACCTCACCCGCGAGCGCGCGACGTTCGCCGTCCGCGAGCTGCGCGCGACCGCCCTGGAGCAGGCCGCCGGAACCCTCAGCCCGGACACGGCCCTGCGCCGAGTCCACGAGCTCATCGTGGCGGGCCGGCTGATCGCGCTTGAGAACCGCAAACTCACCACCCGCACCCTGCGCCGGCTCGAGCTCTCCATCACCGAAAACACCCAGGCCATGAGTCGCCCCTCAGACGACCGCAGCCCCGCTGCCGAACGCATCCTGACGGCCGCCCGCGACCAGGTCAGCGAGCGTCTCGGCGCACCGATGTCTCATGAGCAGGAGCGCGCGCTTCGGGCGCTGACCGGCCCTGAGCGCATCGCGGCCTTGGAGGGCCAGGCCGGCACCGGCAAGGGGGTGGTCATCGACGCGGTCGCCCGCGCTGAACGCTTCAGTGGCCGGCGTGTCCTCGGCGTCGCGCTCGCAGGCGCAACCGCGCAGCGCCTCGGCGAGGACTCCCCCGCGCTCTCCGGCCACACCACCACCATCGCCTCGCTCCTCGCCCGCCACGACCAGAGCGGCCAGGAACTCGACGCGCAGACCACCGTCGTCCTGGACGAGGCCGGGATGGTCGACACCCCCACCCTCGCCGCCCTTGTCGGGGCCGCGCACGACTGCGGCGCGAAGCTGATCGCGGTCGGTGACGGCAAGCAGCTCCCGGCAATCGGGCCCGGCGGCATGTTCGACCAGCTCACTAAAGCCGCATCCAAAGCCACGCTCGCGACCGTCCGGCGCACCCAAGACGCCGACGAGCGCCGTGCGTGGCGCGCGCTTCGCAGCGGGTCGCCAGCCCGCGCCCTCGCGCACTACCTCGCCCGCGACCAGCTCCACCTAGAGAAAAGCCGCGACCAGGCGCTGCTCGCTGCCGCCAGCCGCTACCACGAGCTCTCGCAACAGCACGGCATTACCCGCGTTGCCCTGATGAGCGACGGGCCGACGAGCGAGATCGACCGGCTCAACGCCCGCGTGCAGCACCTGCGCGCCGAGCGCGGCGAGCTCACCGGCCAGCCCGTCACGCTCACAAGCACCGACGGGCCGAGCTACGCACTGCGCGCCGGTGACCTCGTCGTCTGGCGGCAGATCCAGCGGATCCCCGGCGACGCCCGGATCGAGAACGGCACCCGCGGCATCATCACCACCACCCGACCGCAACACGACGAGGTCGAGGTAAGCCTCGTCGGGTCTAAGCGAACCGTCACGATCACCGGACAGGACGACCTGGACGGCCTACGCCTGGGCTACGCGCAGCACCTCGTGCGCCAGCAAGGCGCCACCGTCGACCGGGCAGTCGCGGTCACCGGCGGCTGGCAGACCAGCCGCGAAGCCAGCTACGTGCAGGCCTCCCGCGCCCGCCAGGGCATCGACTGGCACATCGCCAAAGACCAACTCGGCGAGGCCGGCACCGACACCGAACGCCTGCAGCGGCTCGCCGACCGCATGACCAAAAGCCAGGCCAAGACACCGAGCATCGTCCATCGGGACGGGCCGCCACCGATCGATCTCATCGCCGGCGCGAACCTCCTACACCACGCGTTGCCGGACATCGCGCTTCGACCACGGCCCGCCGCTGCTCCGGACCGGAGCGTCGAGCGATGAGCCGTCGGCTGCAAGTCCGCGTCTCAGAAGAGCAGTACGAGGCACTCGCCGCGCTTGCGACGCTGCGACACCTGAAGACCGGCACACTCGCCGTGGTGATCCTCGCCGAACACCTGCAGTCCGTCGCGAGTGGGCCGCCCTCGCCACCTCCCGCCGCCGCGGACCCGATGCCCAGCCCGCCGCCCGCGCCAGCCACCCAAGCGGCGTGGCTGCAGCGCGACCGAGGCAGCGAATGGCTCCAGGAGATCTGGGACATCGCCCAGCAACTGCGCGAGTGGTATCCCGATCTTCACGATGCGACCCGCGATGACTGGCACAGCGACCGCTTCAGCCGCGACGGCGTCTTTGCTCTAGCCATCTGGCGAAAGCAACTCGACGAAGCCGCGGAGAACGACCCACGACTTGAGCTGCAGTGGCTTGCCGCCCTCCGCGACTTCAGTCGCAACCATGAAGAACACCGCCGCTGCCGCCCGACGCCGGGACGACAGCAGCTTCCGGTAGCCCAGAATGCTCGCGATGTCTAACGGTCGAGTGTTGACCTGCGCTTGCTACTCGATCGCTCAACGGCCTGGCGTCGGCTACGCAGAGCAAGACCGGCAGGACTCACGCAACGGCGCGCGAGTTTCGGGCCTGCCTGAGGGGAACGTCATCGCGGGCTGCGAGTTAGAACCACGACGTGCTCAAGCGTGCGGACGTCGACGATGGGGCGAACGTGAATGCGCTGGGTGTCGCTTCCCGGCTGCTCAAGCCGGCTCACCTGACCGAAGGCGACATTCGGCGGGTAGATCGACGGCAGGCGCGCGCCTGGGGCCGTGCCCCGCGTAATCAGCACCGCGCCCACGCGCACGTCTGCTCGCGGGTCGGTGGCGCGGAACAGCAGGTCGAGGGGATTGTTGCCCATGCGTGAGACCGCACCGACGATGTCGGTGCCGCGAACGCGAGCTTGGATCCCTAGGCCTTTGCTGGTGAGCAGCGAGATCCTCGCGGTCTCCGCGGTGACCGCGTCGACCTTTCCAACGATGCCGCCGGCAGTCACGACGGGCTGTTCGACCCGGAGGCCAGACGCCGAGCCCTTGTTGATCGTGACCTGGTCGTAGAGCCTGGTGCCGCCGGTGAGGATCACGCGGGCCCGCACCGGTCCGAGGCTGTCAAGGCCAGCCGAGTCGATCGTCCTTGCGATCGCGGCCGAGGTCTTGGTCTTTCGCAGCGCCGCCTGCAGCGCGATGTTCTCGCGGCGGCGCCGGTTTCGATCTGCAGCCAAATCGTCGTTACTGCCTTTGGCATCCCACGTCGCCGACACCCAGTCACGCAGGTCACGAGCCGGTTTCAGCGATCCGCTGGCGATGTCGCCGACCGAGGAGAAGCCGCGGCCGATCGAGCCTGAGCTGCCTGCGCCGGCGAACGACAGCGTGAGCAGCACGGCGCAGGCGACCAGGATCACGGCAAGGACGGCCCTGCGCCGCCAGATGGTGCGATGGTCCACGCCGCTATTTGGTTTCGCTTGCGCCGCGAACGACCGCGGCCTTGACACCGAACCAAGCGGAGAGAATCAGGCGGGCGATCGGCGCGGCGGTGTCGGCGCCGAAGCGGCCCTTCTCGGCGGTGACCACGACGACGATCGGTTTGCGCTCGGGAGACCGATCGTAGGAGTAGGCCACGTACCAGGACTGGTCGATGACCTGTGCGACGTTCTCGGCCGTGCCGGTCTTTCCGAAGATCGGAAAACGCTTCTGGTTCCACGGCGGGGTGGAGTTGCTGAACACGTCCGCGGAGGTGCCGCCGGGCTCGCTGGCCGAGCGGTGCAGGCCATCCATGATCGCGCTACGAAACGCGGCTGGGATCTTGATCTTGCGGCTCTTCTCGGCTGGGATCGGCTGCAGGACGGCGCCGGTATCGTCGATGACCTTGGAGCCGAGGTGGGGCCGGACGATGCGGCCGCCGTTGGCCAGGGCGGCGTAGGCGACCGCGAGCTGCAGGGGGTTGGTCTGCAGCGCTCCCTGGCCGACAGCGAGGTTGACCGCCTCGCCGAGGGTGAAGGGCCCGACGTCATACAGGCCGCAGTTTCGGGTGCCGGCGACGTCGCTTGGGGCCGACAAGGGAATCTTGTTTTTCTTGCGGCAGTCGATCTCGATCTGTCCTACGCGCCTGCGCCATGCGGCGTCAGGGACGTTGCCCTTGGTCTCTCCGCCGAGGTCGTTTCCAGTGATGCGGCCGAACCCGAGGCGCCGCGCCCATTTCTGTAGCGGCTCGCCTCTCTTCTCGAAGAGACGCAGCCCGAGGTCGTAGAAGAACGTGTCGGAGGAGACCTTCAGCGCCGTCGCGACGTTGATCTCGCCGTTGCCCTTGCCACCGCCGGAGTTACACGCCCTGCGTTTGTCGCCGCCGAACACGATGCAGCCCGTGTCCGCGTATGTGCTTGAGGGGGTGATGAGGCCCTCGTCGAAGCCGGCGAGAGCGGTGACGATCTTGAACGTCGAGGCGGCCGGATACAGCGACTGCGACACCCGGTCAAGCAGCGGACCGGCGCTGCCGTCCTTCGGCTCGAAGATCGCCTTATAGCGCCGGTCGCTGATCGGCCTGGCCAGCAACGTCGGGTCGTACGTGGGAAACGAGCCCGTAGCGAGGATCGCGCCGTTGCGCGGGTCCAGCGCGACGAAAGCGCCGTCCAGGTTGCCGGCGACACGCCGGTACGCGGCGTCTGCCGCTTTCTGAAGGTCCAGGTCGAGCGTGAGCTGCACCCCACGGCCCGGGGTCGGCTCGATGACCCTGCCGTTGCCGCGCGGATTGCCCTGCGCATCGACACGGAGCGTCTGACGGCCATCGGTGCCGCGCAGATAGTCGTCGAAAGCAGCCTCCACGCCGCTGCGTCCGATGACGGTGCCCGGCCTGACCTTCCGCTCCCGGTAGTAGCGCTCCTTGAGCTGCTCGGGGGAAATCTGGTTCGTCGTCCCGAAAATCTGCGCCGCCAGGGACCGCTGCGGATATGCACGCAGGAGCACCTGCGGTGTCTCGACCCCGGGGAACTGCTTCGGCCGCTCGAGGATGAACCCGGCGACGTCCTCTGGCAAGTTGGCCTTGATCGTGACCGGGGCGTAGCCCGCGAGAAATAGCCCGCGGATGATGCGTTCCTGAATCGTCGCCACACGCATCCCGAGCGTGCGGGCGAGGCGCTGCACGCGCGGCGCGAAGTCAGGCGGCACCGCCGGGATCGAGATCTCGGGGCCTTGCCGGCGCTTCGAGAGCTTCGCGCGCTCGATGACCTTGTCGCCGTAGTCGGCGGCGGCTTCTTTCTCGCTGGCCGGCAGCGAGTCCGGGCGCAGGCGTGCGACAACCGCTGCGGTGTTCTGCACCAGCGGTTCGCCGTTACGGTCGACGATCGAGCCGCGCGCGGCGGGGAGCGTCTCGACGCGGCTGCGGTTGCTGTTGGCCTGGACACGGTACGAGTCGCCGTCGAGGACCTGCAGGTACCACAGGCGAAAGAACAGCACCGAGAAGAGCAAGAACGCGACCAGCCCCACGGCGCTGATGCGCAGCGCCAGCTGCGGCGAGACCGCCGGCCGCCGATCGCCAGGGACCGGATCGATCACCGTCGACCTTCCAGTCCATGGGCGCGCGCGGGCATCATGAAGTAGGTAGTCGACGCAGCTCCGAGTGTGACGGATGCACGAAGAGTTTCGTCTCGCCGCCAGCCTCGTGCGAGATCGGCAGATCCAAGAAGGACATCCGACGCGTGACGAATGACCGCTCAGCATGCGAGCGTGCCTCGAGGTCCCAGCAGAGGCCGGTCATGCCCGCGCGCCCGCAAGCTCCCGCCGGCATGGCTAGGGAGTTGAGGTTTCGGCGCGCTGCCGCGCCAGTCCGGGAGCACGCGGCGTGCGTGCCTCGCTTTCCCTGCCCCTCGCCCAGGTAGCCGACAAGGCCGCTGAGCGCGCCGGTCGCACGCCGGCTGCGGCTGGGTCAGGTCACTCGGGGCACTGCATCGGGTACCGCGTCGTCGGATACCGCTGCAGCTTGCGCGCGTCCCGCGGGCGCAGCGCTGTTACGCGAAGCCGTCGGAACACCCGGATCGCGCCGCACGTCCCAACCACGTCCACACGCACCTTCACGGGGATCCGCGCACGTTCGTAGAAGTCGCCGTAATCGAAGATGCCCGTAGCGATCGCCGACTTCTCGCCCCAGAACGACCAGCGCAGCCTGATGTACCCGCCGTGGGCGCCCTGCCCTAGCGTCGTCGGCTTGTAGCTCAGCTCGTTGCGCAAGTAGTTCGGTAGCAGCGTGTATGGCGACGTCGCGGACGCGATCGCCGGGACCGCCAGCAGGACGGCCACTACGGCAGCGACGACCATCGAGCGAACGCGGACAGTCATGCGAACACCTCGCACATTCGAAGGTCCCGCGCCACAGACCGCGGGATTCGCGCGGGGATATCCGAGCACGGCCCGCCCGTGTCGCCCGATCCTTGGAACACCATCCGCCATCGACCCTCAGACTTGTGCGCCGCGATCTGCCCGTTGCCTTGCGGGCACCCGCGTCGGTTCGTCAGGACGACCTTCGCCCACCTGGTGCTAACGGTCGAGAGCGTCACGCGCGTGCATATCGTCGACCGTGCCGGCTTGCTCACCGTGGCACGCGTGACCGCACCGTGCTCCTTCGCGGTCGCCTTGCGCACGGCGTTCGCTGGCGAGGACGCACCC
This sequence comes from Paraconexibacter sp. AEG42_29, assembly GCF_040581415.1. NCBI lineage: Bacteria > Bacillati > Actinomycetota > Thermoleophilia > Solirubrobacterales > Paraconexibacteraceae > Paraconexibacter > Paraconexibacter sp. AEG42_29. The sequence goes on from NZ_CP114014.1 coordinate 3,051,849, forward strand.
AGCAACGCCGTGACCGCAGCACCGGCTATCCACAGCTTCGTCATCTCATGACTCCCACTCGCCGTTCCGGTCTGCGCACCCGTCGCTACGCGCGAGCGGGGAACGTCGTCGCCTATCGCCTCAGTCAGCCGGGCGCCAGACAGATTCTCTAGCTGACGCCAGCCCAAACCCTTGCCCACCTCGGCTCACCCAGCCGCGACCTTACCGCGCGACTCAAGTCGGCAGGCCGCGAATGCGCGCTGCCACGGCTGACCAGACCCTTTCCTCCGTCGCCGCGAGCCACTCGCCTCGCGCAGCGAGCCGGCGCAACCGCACCGAGGTTGCGCGGGGCGCTCAGGCTACGGTCCGCGTATGAGTGACGAGGTCGAGGTAGTCGTGACAGTCGCGGGGCCGCGAGGTCCCGGAGTCGTGCGCAGCCGGGGGACGTTCTGGCTCACGGACGACGTGTCGCGTGGCGGCGCCTCGGGCCTAGAGGACTGCTCGGTGGTCCGGCAAGGGACGGCGGACGGGCGAACGATCGTGGGCGGCCTACTGCCCCGCGGCGCGGCCCGAGCGATCGTGACCGATGCACGCGGGAACCGCCACGATGCCGTCACGGGTCACGAAGCTTGGGCGATGGTGCTCGACGAGCACTACGACCGGCAGCTGCCGGCGGTGGCTTACAGAGACGCGGTCGGGGCGCTCGTCCGGCCGGCGGTCCCGGCGGCGTGGACGCCGGAACCAGTGATCGACGCGACCGAGGTGTGCCCGGCCTGCGGGGCGCACGTGTGGGAGCAGATCACCGCCGATGACTACTCCAGAGGTGCGTACGGAACCAACGACGCCGACATGCAACCGACACCATTTGTCGTCTGTGGTGCGTGCGGTCACGAGGAAGCCACAGTGTCGTTCTTCGCGCTGCCAGAAGAGGATCCGGACGCCGAGCCGCCCAGTCCCGACACCGTCGCCCGGTGGAAGGCCGAAGCCGTATCGCGGGCGCGCGAGGACCTTCGTGAACGCCTATCCGAGCTCGCGTTCACGCCGCGCGTGGTCGTTGGCCTCCCGATGGTGGCAACCGGATGGGGCGGGTCTGATGGTCGGGTGACCGAGCTGGTGACGCGTTACGGCGCTTCGGATTCGACGCCGTGGATGGAAGTCCGTGATGCCGAAAGCAGCCCGCTGTCCGAAGAGCCTGACGCCGTCGCGCAGGACGCGCTGGAGTCCATACTGAAGACGAACGAGCCGTGGCCTCGACGCTCCGAAGCCGCGCTGGCCCTGTGGCTCAGTGCTCGCGATCGCGACGCCACGCAGGCCGCAGCGTCAGCGTCCGTGAGCGTCATCTCACTCCCAGTCGACGGCGTGGCCAGCGGCTTCGGCCTGCGCCGGCTCGGCGCCCGCTGGGCTGCAGCGGCAGCGATCGGCACCGGGCGCCGGCGCCGATGGCTGATCCTCACCTGCGACGGGCTCGACGCCGCCGGTCTCGAGCTGCGCACGGTGCAAGACCCACTTGCACTGCTCCCGATGCAGACGCCAGAAGCCGAGGATGCCACGATCGCCTACGCGCCGTTGAACGAGCCGGTGCCAGCGTCCGGTGGGGACCGAGTCAGCCAGCTTGCGCGAGATGGGTCGCTAGCGCGTGTCGCCGCCGAGCTTGCGGCACTCGCCCGGCCGACCCTTGCACTGATCGCGACCTCGACGGCGTCCCGCACCGGGGAGACCCGTGTCGGCGGGGCGCCTGATCTTCCCCCGGGCACGCCGTGGCCGCGATTCGACGGCGAACACGGCGACATGCCGTTCACGTTCCTCGCCCAGGTCGCCCTTGACGAACTTCCTGGTGACGTCTGGCCCGGTCCCCGGTCCGGCCTGCTGTGCATCTTCGGCGCGATCGACGCGGACAATCTGAGTATCGATCGGCCTCAAGGTGCCGCCCTGATCCACGTCCCGGCCGGCGTGCCAGTCAGCCGCGCCGCCGTCCCGCCCGACCTCGCTCCCGAACTTCTAACCGAGGCACGGCCGGCGACGATCACGACTCACCTCTCGGTGCCGGGAGCATCGGTATCCGTCTCCCCGCCGCTGCGCGCCCTCGGACTGGCCGACGAGGACGACATGCTGAACGATGAGGACCAGGAAGCCCTCGACGAGCTGCAGGAAGAGCTCGCCCCCGAGGGGCACGAGCTCGGCCAGATCCTCGGCTGGCCCAAGCTCATGCAGCACGATCCGCTGGAAAGCCTCCAGCTTCAAGCGAGCGACGACCCGCACCCCTATGACGACTGGTCAATGCTGCTCCAGGTCGACCGCGACGGCACTCTGCTCACCGTCGGGCTCCTGACCACCGACCTTATCGCTGGCAATCTGACCATCGCCGAAGCGACCGTCGACTTCGACTAGCGGCTCCCGGCGGATCTCATGCCGCGGACAACCGAACGGTCGAGCGGACTTCCGCCAAGCCGTGCGCCTCACAGCGGGCCGCACTGCGCAACACTCCGCTGGTCCCGGCCGACGGCGCTGCGACCGTTGAGGCGCGGGATCGTCGACCCACGGTCACATGAGCCGACGTAAGGAACGGGGCCATGACGGACATGACGCTGATGTGAGCACGGCGCAGATCGAGCAGCTGTTCAGCGCACATGCGCAGGACGTGCTCGCGTACGCCCGGCGCCGGACCGACGCGGCATCAGCGGATGACGTTGTTGCAGACGTCTTTGCCACCGCCTGGCGGCGAGCGGACGTGATCCCGGAAGCCGACCCGCTGCCGTGGCTGTACGCCGTCGCCCGCCGCGTCCTTGCCAACCAGCGACGCGCGGCAGGCCGACGAGCAGCGCTGTCTGACGTTCTTGGCGTCCTGGCCCGGACACGCGAGCCTCCTGCTCCACACCAGAGCCTGCCGGTGCTCGAGGCGCTCGCCGCCCTCTCGCCCGCCGACCGCGAGCTGCTGATGCTCACTGCGTGGGAGGGCCTTGACGCTGCCCAGGTCGCGACCGTCCTGGGCTGCTCAACCGGCGCCGTCCACACCCGGCTTCACCGTGCCCGCCGACGACTTGAGCACGAGCTTCAGCGGGCAGGAGCCGCTCCCTACCCCACGCCGGAGGCCCACGCGCCATGACGAACGCCCTTGACCAGCTCGCTGACGCAAACCCCATCGACGCCTGTCAGGCGGTGGTGTCCGACGAGGTGCGCACCCGGGCCCTGACCCAACCGGGCCCGCCAGAACACCATGACTCCCGGTCGGGCCGGCGCCGCTGGATCGCCGGAGCGGCAGTCGCCACCGTGACCGCGGCGGCGGCAGTCATCGCCATCGGGAGCGCCGGCGACGGCGGCCCGCGACTCCCGGGACTTGCCGACCGCGCCTACGCCGCGACGACCGGCCCCGGGGTCCGGCACTGGCGGACCGATATCACGCAAAGCCGCTCGCGTCAGCCCGCTCGCGCGGAGGGATGGTCGGCCGGCTCAATTACCCACGTGGTCCTGTCGGCGGGCCGCACGGTGGCCACGTTGCGGCCCGAGCTTGAGCTACGCACCGCCGGCGGCCGCACCCAGTCGCTCTCGCCAGGTGACAACACAATCACCGAGCGCAAGGCGGCCGACGGACCGGGCGCCGACGTCTCGCAGCCATTTGAAGACCCGATGGCCGCCTTCCGCGCCGCGCACCAGGACGGACGACTCGTGCAGGCCGGGCCACGCACGTACCGCGTTCGCGAAGCCGCTGCGCCAGGACGACAGTTCGTGGATACCGCCAGCACCCGTGTGCTGACCTACGAGATCGACCCCCGAACTGCCCTCCCGCGGCGCCTGGTCATCCGGTACAAGCCGCGACCAGGCGCCGGTGCCGCGGCCCGGCGCGCGGCCGAGAACGTCGTGACCTACTCCTTCACCGTCTATGAGCGCCTGCCCGCAACCGCGGCGAATCTCGCCCGTCTGGCGCTACCCGCGAATGCCGGCAAGGGCCCGCCGCTGATCGACGCCCGCCCGCATTTCGCGGTCCTGCGCAGCGAACGCCGGCTGAACCCCCGCGAGCGGCGGCTCGCACGAGGGCTCGCCACCGGCTTTGGCCGGCAGTCCGCCAGGACGACGCTCAACCGAGCACTCGACGTGGACGCCGCACGCAGGGCCCGCGCCGGGGTGATCCTCATTCCAGGCGCAGACTCCGTCTGCATGATGATCAAGGGCGGCGGCACCTGCAGCCCAACCGAGACCGTCCTGCGCACAGGCCTTGCGTTGAGCGGCACCCGCATCCAGGGCATGGTCGTCGCCGTTCCCGACGGGGTGCGCAAGCTTCGCGCGCGGCTGCCCCGCCACCCGTGGCGGACCTTCGCCGTCCGCGACAACATCGCAACGCTGCCAAACGGCGGATACCGCTACCGGCTCGTCCACTAGAGACGACGGCCAAATCACGACAACTACCCGCGCGGCGGATCGCGCCGTGCGCCCGCGAGACCAAAGACGGTGTCACATCCGTACGCGGCAGTCCGTCCTATAGGTGGTGAAGCTCGACGCGGCCCTTCTGGGCGACATCTACCGGCAGGAAGCGACAAGCCTGGTCGCCGCGGTGACCCGGCAGACGCTCGACGCCGACCTTGCGCTCGACATCGTGAGCGAAGCCTTCGCCGTCGCGTTTGAGCGCCGCGCCACCTTCCGCGGCACCTCACGTGCGGAAGCCGTCGGATGGCTCTACGCCATCGCCCGCACCACCGCGACCGACCACTTCCGGCGCGGCGGCGCCGAGCGTCGCGCAGTGGTGCGGCTCGGAGTCGAACGCCCTGAGATGCACGAGGACGAACGCCGCCGAATCGAGGACCTCGCCGGTATCGCCAAGCTGCGCGCGAGCGTCGCCACCGAGCTCAGCCGGCTCCCGGGAGACCAGGGCCGCGCGGTCCAGCTACGGGTCGTCGAAGAGCTCTCCTACGCCGACATCGCCGACCAGCTTCACATCACCACCGAGGCCGCTCGTACCCGCGTGTCGCGCGGCCTCCGAGCGCTCGCCCGCGAGCTCGCACCCCTGAAGGAGCTGTCCGATGCTCTCTGACTCCGAGTTCCCCGCGATCTCCGCCATGACCGAATCGGTGATCGCCGCCATCGAACGCGCCGAAGCGTCCGAGACGGCGAGCGTCCGCGCCACCCGCAGCAGGCGTGTCCGTCGCGGCGGCCTGATCGCGCTTGCAGTTCTCGGGATAGGCACGCCCGCCGCGATCGCCGTGAAAGGAGCGCTCAGCCCAAACGCCGTCCCGGTGACCATTGCGGTGCCAGACCCCGTCACCGGCACCGTGCAGGAGGTCGACGCGACCGGCGTCGTCGTCGCCGAGGGGTTCCACGACTCCAAAGCATGGACGATCTACGCCCGCCGCTGCGAAGCCGGCGGCCTGGTCACGATCGCCGACGCTGCCGCCGTCGGCCTCCAGCGCCGCTCGCAGCCTGGAGGAATCTCCGCATGCTTCGGCGCCCGACCCAACCCAGATCGGCCCGGCACCCTCCACCCCAACGGGGCAGCGAACTTCCGCACCCGCGGACTGACCGTCCTCTACGGCTTCGTGCCTTCCGCCGCCGCCACCGTCGAGATCACAGCGACGTCCCACAAGGACCCTGCGGTCACCCGTACGTTCCCCGTCAGAGCCGAGCCGCTGCCCAACGCCGTCGTTAGGGAAGGCGACCTACTGGACGGATACAGCGTCTATCACGTCGAAACCGCCGAGGATCTCGCGATCCGGCGCGCAGACGTCAAAGACAGCGCGGGCCGCACGATCCTCATCTGCACCCCCACTGCCTGCAACCGACCGGGCAGCCCGCCGACCCCGCGACTCCCGGCACCACGCCCCGTCCCTTCGCCTCGCCCGCTCCCGGCCACCCCCCAGATCGGGAGCGGTCGCTGCTCGGCTATCGCCCGCAACACCGTTGGGCGCACCGAGATGCAAGCCGGCCGGTACGCGGTCTCGCACGGCTGCGCGCTCAGGGTCGTCCGCCGCGACGGCACCAGCCTGGAGCACTTCATGGACTTCCGCTCAACCCGCATCAACGTTGCGACCCGCAACGGCACGGTCACCGCCATCGAGTCCGTCGGGTAGGTCACGGTGACCGGCCACCATGCGACCGGTCAGCTCGTGCGATCGTGCTCCCGACAATCGGACACTCATCCACGACCTCGCTCGTGCAGCGGGTCGAGACGCCAGCGGCGAGCCGCCGTCAACTCTCTCGGTGCTCGTCCGAAGCGGTAGTGCTTTTGAGCGGCGTCAATGCCGTCTCGATGAGATCGAGAAGGATCCGTGCGCTGGGGACGGATCACAGTGTCCGCTGCAAGACTCGGACCTATGGACCTGAACGCTCCGCCATACGTGCTTACCGACCTAGCGAGAATCAACGTGCTGCTTGGTAAGAACGGGTGTGGCAAGAGCACGGTGCTCAAAGCCGCCGATGCACAAAGCGCAGCCGCGGGCGTCACCAGCCGTTACGTCACGCCCGAGCGAGGTGGATCGCTGGTATTCGATCCCAACGTCGAGAACAACATGCTCTCCGCGGCGGGGTGGCTCGGCCAGTCTCGTCGCGTCAACCGGTTTGAACAGTTTCGACAGCAGAGCTTTATCCAGTTGCGTCGGCTAGAGCTGCAGGTCCTCCGCGATCGCGAGCGCGAGGGGATCGTAGGGGATTTCGATCGGCACCTGCAGAAGCTCAACGGGCTACTAGATAACATCGAGATGCGGCGGGACGAGGGCAGCTTCCCGCTGTACTCGAGGGCGACGGGCGAGCGACTGGAACCGACGGCGATCTCGAGCGGCGAGTCTGAACTCATCTCTCTCGGCATCGAGATCTTGATGTTCGCGCAGGTAGCGTCTTCGGGCCAGAGCAACGTCTTGTTCTTAGACGAGCCCGATGTACATCTGCATCCGGATCTCCAGGTGCGCCTGATGACTTTTCTGCTTGAAGCCATCAGGGATCATCCGCTTTCGGTAGTGCTCGCCACGCACAGCACCGCGATCGTCGGCGCGTTGGCCCAAGTGGCTGACGCCCGCGTCTGCTTCATGCGGCCTCATCAGCAGGAACTTGCCTTCGATGCCATCTCGGAGGTCCACCGCCGCGTGCTTCCCGTCTTTGGTGCGCATCCGTTGTCCAACGTGTTCAACCAGGCTCCGGTCCTTCTGGTTGAAGGAGAGGACGACGTGCGCATATGGCAGCAGGCGATCCGGAGCTCCCAAGGACGCCTGAGTCTCTTCCCTGTGGCCTGCGGAAGCGTTGATGCGATGAACAGGTACGAGGTCGAGGTGGACAAGCTCATGTCGGCGGTCTACGAGAACGGCCGCGCGTACTCATTGCGAGACGGGGACGGCATCCATGGACTGATGAACCCGGAAGGGGCGGTTACACGCTTGCGACTCGACTGCCGCGCTGCAGAAAATCTCCTGCTGACCGACGAGGTGCTGGCTGCTGCTGGAGCGAGTTGGGATGACGTGAAGGCTCGCGTTGAGCAGTGGCTCGCCACGGACGTGCCGCATCCGAAGCGCGCAGCCGTACTTGCGTTCGCTGAGGCTGGTTTCGACCGACGAGAACACGACCTCAAGGACCTTCGCATGCTGCTGCTGGGTGAGATGATCGCCAGCAGCAAACCCTGGGAGGTGCTAGTCGGGCAGGCCATCGCGGGCCTCGACGCGACTAGATTGGAGGATGTCCGCTCCGCGCATTCCTTGACCGTCTACCTCGGCTCATCCATCCTGGACGCGGTGCTGGGCTGACTTTGGCCGGGTCGTTTGCGGCAGCCCAGGGCGCGGTTCGACGCCGCGAGGGCCGCGAAATCTGACCGAAATCCCCGAAGGCGCACGCTCCGACATCGACAAGTCGTGGCCCACTCGTCACGGGCCAGCTCGACCGTGCTGGAGCCAGTGTGTAAGCAGGTCGGCCGCCTTCGCTACGTCGCCTCCGACCGCACGCCTCGTCGCGGCAGCAGCGGGCTGCCCTAACTCTGTCCCTCACGCAGGGTTAGTTGTCCGTCGGCATCCCCAGGATTGCGGAGAGCTCCCAGTCCTTCATAGCCAGAAGGTCGCGGCGCTCGAAGAGAAGAGCCTCGAGAACGCGAATAACTAGGCGAATTGCAGAGTCCTCCTCGTCGTTGATCAGCTCCGGAACGGTCCCGCCGTGCACGATCTTGCTTCGTAGGCCATACAGCGTCTTGACCTGCCGGAAGATGTCGTGCCGAGCCTTCCGGTCCTCACCTAACAGGTGGGCGACGGCGGCACTCAGGCGGAAACTCAGTTCCTGCGAGACGGAAAACAACGACTCAAGAGCAATCATCGCGTCGACGAGCGTGTCCTCTGCGAGGTGGCTGGCGACCTGCTGACCAGACCGAGCCCGAGCCTGTCCGAGCCGCCTAGCGGCAGTGTCTACCCGCGTGTCCCACTCGACGACAAAGCGCTCCATCAGATCGCACACGCTCGGCAGGTCACGGACGCCAAAGCCGTGCCCGAATGGGTCGGGAGCATCGACGAGCTGGTTGCCGGGTCCGACGATGAGCGTGGCGAGCTGCACAAGCGTCACCCGAGCAGGCGGGCCGAGCTCTCCGTTGCGCTGCGACCGGCTCATCAACGCGACCCGGAACTGGCTGACGAAACGGTCGATCGCGGCTTGCGTGCGGTTGAAGTCCCGTGCATAGAAGTACTTTCCTTCCGGGACATCGATGAGGTAGAGCGGCAGGCGCGTGAAGATCGTCAGCCCGGTGAACGGCGGGGCTTCTTCATAAGGCGGCGGGATCTTGGTCCAGCAAACCCGACCAAACGCCGTGTCGCGCGAGAACCGCTTCGACATCTTCGGGCCATCGAACATGAAGCGCGCGGGAACCTGGATGGTCTGGCCGCAAGCGAGAGCGCGAGCGTCGTCAATGGTCTCCCACGCCGAACGGTCAAGGCTCTCGGCTGATGCCGGCCACCCCGCGAGGTTCATTCTCAGCCAGGGTCGTGAGACCAGGTCGAGGGCGATGTCGTCCGGTTCAAGCCCGGCGTCGACGCCGGTGCCCGTGCTTAGGAAGAAGCGGTCATAAAAGCGATCGAAGGCCCTGTCGGCGCCGACGAGCTCGACGAGCTCGCTCCATCGCGGATGCGCGCTCGCGGCGTCCGGCAGCATTCGCCACAGGTCGTCCCAGCCAGGAGACCGGTCATAGGGCGTGACTGCCGCGACAATCTCGGTGTAAGTGGCAATGAGCCGGCCGTCGACCGCTTCGGGCTGCTGTTGCTTCTTGCCGGTTTTCGTAGGTACATCGGACATGTGACCCTTTCTACGCCCCGCTCCAGACGTGAAGCTGTCACCTGGTTCGCTGGCTGTCGCACCGGCCGACTCGACCGCCGTGAGCGCCTCGCTCCGACACTCGCCGGAGGACTACGCGCCTACGACGAGCTTTCCCCGGCAACTCGATGTCGTCGACTCCCCGCTGACCGTCAGTCGCCGGCGGCCTCGGCCCAGCAGACACGACGGCGACCAACGCTCGTCTTGGTGCCGGAGGTCGTCGGCCCTGGACGACTCTTGCGCTGTGACTTGACTACCGCTTCGGGACGAGTTCCGGCTCGTTCGCCCGCTCGACCCTCACTTCTGTCAAGTCGCTCGCGATAACCCGCCGGCCTAGCGTTCGCGACCTAAGGCTCGGGCACCTGATCCGCGACTCGCCCGGACGACGGCGCAGACCGATCGAGCCGAGTCGACGCTCGGCTACCGGTGCGGCTAGTTGCAGGTACAAACGCGGAAGCCGTTGCTGCTTCAGATCCAGGCCGGAGCAAACGACGCAGCAGAACGTGGTCATCGCGAGGAGCATGTTGGTGGAGGTCCTGCGCTCGGTCTGCGCGCGTCTCGCAGTCGTCGCCGGCTCGGTCGCTGTGCGTGACCGCGGTTCGGTAGTGACCGTTACCGGGACATTGAACAACTGGCCCGTGGTCGCTGTCAGGCACGGCCACCGCATCTGGGGCGATCCGGTCCTGCTCAGGCTTGCCAGGGACCTGGCTCAGGAGCGGCCTGGCGAATACCTCGCCCCGCACCCGCTCTTGCCACAGTCCCTTCCGGGCCTTCACGCCGACGTTCCGTTCGTCGTGACCGTCGTTGATTTTTTCGATCCCGGTTCCTGGGCGGTCCGCAAGACAGTCATTCTCCCCCCGGTGCGGCTTCTAGTCGAGGCGCTCCGCAAGCGTTTTCGCCGCCGGACCGGGCGGCAGATGACCACGATCACCGGCGAGTTACGCGGGCACCCGGTGTGCGCAGTCCTCGTCGAAGACCGCGTTTGGGGCGATCACGTCCTCCTGGTCGAGTCTCGCGGCGACGCAGCCGGGATCAAGGCGCGAGCCGCGATGATCGGTGATCCCGGATGGGCCAGCGAGATTCTGTCGACGCCGTCGGGACGCGGACTGTGGCGCCAATGGCAGATCGAACACGTACTCGACCGCGCCACTTACGAGACCGCAGTTACCGCGTGGCTCCCACCCATCGCGGTCCTAGCTCCCGCGCTAGCCGACGCAGCCACGTTCTGGCCCGATTGGTGGTGGACCCTTGTGCGGGAGCGCATCCGAAGTTGCCGTCGGAGCCCACCGGCCTGACATTCCCGCGGCGGGCGCGCTTGCGCAGCCCCGGTCCGCGCATAGACCCCGCGACTCGGTGTCATGTTTGGCCCGCGATAGGCGACACTCCGCTCGTGACCGCTCCAGGCTGGGCCAGTTTTGCACCAACCGTCGTCGCCGCGATCAAAGCGGGCGACCCAAGCGCCGTCGACAAGAGCCCCACCGGCGGCATGCGATCACCGTTGAAAGGTGATGACGCATGGGTCCCCTGGGCCGCTGGTGACTACGCGAAGGGAACTGTCGGTTTCGGCGCGCCTTCGATGTCGCTTCGGGTGAGCCCGACATACGTGCTGGACGACCCGCTGGAGAACTTCATCGTAGGGCGGGACCTTGTCAGCCAGGCCTTGAACGGGCAGTGGCAGAAGGCCGAAACACACCGACTTGGATACGAGAACAGCGAAGACGCCGTCTCGTGGAACGTCTTCCGTTTGCTCCAAGAGGCCGGATTGCTCACCGCGGTCGCCTCCGCGCTCACCGAAGAGTCGTTCACAGTCGAGCCCGACCTCATCCTCTGGGGGCACCGCGTCACGCAGAACGCCGCACACGATGTGCCGGAGCTGCAAGTGGCGCTGGACACTCTCGAGCACGGGTACGCGCAGCAGACCGAACCGGACGTCATCCTCCGCGTGCCTGGCTGGGGTTGGGTGTTCATCGAGGCCAAGCTCGCTAGCCCATCCCCGAAAGTCGAGAAGCACAAGTTCGACAGCTGGGTCAAGCGGTACATCGACCCTTCGCCAACGGTCTTCGATAAGGAGGCCGTACTCGCAGCCGGCCACGCGAACGTCCACGGACAGCTTGCGCGGAACGTCGCCGTCGCATCTAGCGCCCTAATAGGAGGCGAGCGGGCGGTCGTCGTCGCACTTGTGCGCAAGAAGGACATGCCCAAGGTCGACGGGTGGGGTGCATCGATCGTCGTCTCGCACGGACCCGTGACAACCTCCTCGGCGTCATGGGAGGACTTTTACGTCCTCGCGCAAGCAGCTGCTGAACCACCCTCCTCGCTCCTCGAGTTCATGCGGGGCAAGAGTGTCGGACTGCGTCAGGCGTTCGACGTCGGTCAGTGACCAGCGAGGCGCACCGAGTGAACCCCGCGGCGCACCTTTCGGCGCCGTTGTTGCCGATTGCTGCGGACGGTGAGCAATCCCGTTAGCGGTCGAGGCCGTGGTCGGTGCAACAGCCGGTCACCAAGAAACCGAAGCCGATGTTCTCGGCCCCTTGATGGCGGCGAGAGTGCTGGTTTGGACGAGAAGAAGACGCAACGGGCCTTTGGGCGGTTGCGCAGCATCGCGGCAAGACGGACGGCTGCTCCGTGCGACGAGCAAACGTCTAGGCGCGGTCGCTCAGCGCAGCCCAGGTGGGAGACAGTTGCGGAGCGGCACGCCGCCGAGGTAGCGCGCGGTCGCGGCGGCGTCGCCTGGAAGCCCGTATGCGGCGGTCGCGAGCAAGAAGTGGCCGAACGTGTAGCCACCGATGGTCCAGACCCGAGGCGTCGTCGCAAGGACCTGGAGCAGCGCGTGCTGGGCCGGCGTGAGGTCAGAGGCCGTTGCGGGCGGTGAGGGACCGTCCGGCGGGAAGAGTTGCTCGAGCAGCACCGTCAAGAGGGTGACGGCTGCGAAGCCGTCGAGGGTGGCAAGCAGCGAGACGGCCTGCTCGATCGTCGCGGCGTCGAAGTGCTCGGCGACGACACCTAGCGTGATCCAGCCGAGCCCGAGGAGATCGCCGTCATTCCACGGGAGGTTCGAGCTGCTGAGGGCCTCGCGCTCGTCCGCGAGCATCTGCAGCAGGCGTTCCTGCGCGGCGCTGTCCGGCTGCCCTTCGGCATGGGCGATCCTGGCCGCGGCGCTCAACGCGGCGTACCGCACGACGGGATCCTGGTGCGCGCATAGATCGCCGACCTCCGCCTTGATGGCCGTAGCGCTGTTGCCGGATGCCAGCAGCCCAAGGGCGAGGAGCGCGCCCGCGAGCTCGGCCGGCTCCGGCCGGCGAGCGATCAGCCGCTCGAGGACAGGCACGGTGACGGCGGCCGCGTCCGCGAGGAAGCCCAGCGTGTGCAACGCAGCCATCCGGACGAGGGGGTCGTCGTCCTCCTCGGCCAGCGCGACGAGCCTCGGAGCCTCCTTGATCGCGGCGTCGTACACGGCGACGGCGTCGATTTTCCATTCGTCCCCGTCCTCGATCGTTTCCTGCTCATGCACCGCGTCGGACCGAGTCAGGCCCGTGCGCAGAAGGTCACCTTCCTGGAGGCCGACCGCCAGATGCGCGACGAGGCCCAGGATGCGCGGCCGGTCAGGGACGGTCGCCTCGCACGCGAGCTCGACGAGGAAGGGCAGCGCGTACGACGACGCCTCATAGCGCGTGCCCTGATGACCGATGCTCCCGTACAGGTCGTCCCGGGCCTCGTCACGGACCGCAGGGTCAGAAGAAGCCAACGCCCGGATTGACGCGGGGACGTCGCGAGCGGGACCGTACGCGTGGGTGAGGTCCTGCCATCTGATCTGATCGAGTCCCTCGAGCACGGCGACGATGGTCGCAGACGGATCCTTCGGTCGTTCGACACCGTGTGGCAGCGTGCTCCTGGTACTCGACGTCGTTCGTATCGGCCTGGGCTACCACTTCAAACGACGAGCAGTCGAACCGCGTTCGCGCTTGTCGGCCAATCGTGTCCGGGAAGCGCCACGATCGTTCTAGGGACTCGCCTTCGGACCCACGGCGCCGGTGGCTGAGTGACAGCCAGACTGGGCATCCCCAGGGCATGGACGACGAGGACGACTGGGTCGGTACCCCGCCAGAAGGGCGTGTGACGCGAGACCGCTCAGACCCGAGCTACTGGCAGCGCTCGTTCCCTGCGGTCAACGTCGCGCTCGGGTTACTCGGTGTTCTGGTCGTTGTCGTGATCGTCCTCGCGGCGACCTAGCGTCTTCAAATCGACACGGTCAAGCTAGGCGCTTGGTACCGGACCCGTCTTGCAAGCGCCGTCGACTTCCGTGAGGAGCGGGACTACCGCTCCGGACGATCTCCGACAGCGATACGAAGCCGAGCGTGCAGCGTCATCACCGCTCCCAGGCGAGTATTGAACGCCAGTCGGATTCGTTGAAGCTCCACGCCCGTAGCGCGCGCTGCGCGGCCGCCATCTCGTCTACCACCGCGCGGAGTTGATCGTGCGGCTGTGCGGGGTCGTCGCAGACCTGAACCGCCCAGAGGTCGACGTTCCCGACTCCCTCCAATATGACTTGGGCGAACTGACCAGTGGGCAGGTCGGCACGCTCGACCACGAGGTATCCGCCCGTGCTCGTCACGTAGTCGACAAGGGCGTCCAGAGAACTCGGTGTGAGGTCCGTGTACCGCTCGCCAAAGTCATCTTCAGCGCTTACCAGTCCAACTCCGCGGTCGCCAGGCGAGGCCATCGCTGAATGCTGCCGCACTCGGTAGCAAGCGACAACCTGCGCGCTGCGAAGGCGAACCCTGACCCGCTACCGCTCTGGGCGAGGAGTGGCGCGGGTCCAGCGCCCGACGTCCGCGGCTCGCGTTCCGGCAACCGTTGGCGCCGCAGGATCAGCCTGACGTCACCCAGCGTCGATTGCGTCTGCCCGCCATGGTCTCGCGATCGCTCACAACCCGAACACTGCTCACCGGTGCCCCTGGCCCGACGATTTAGGGGCGGACAAGCCTCACGCGCGGGCGCATCTTCTGCGGACCAAATGGCGTGAACGTTCGCGCGACAGGACGGTAGGTCCATCCGGCTACGACCTTCCCGCCGCCTGCGTCGAGGACGGCCGGCTCCTGGGCGTCGTCGGAAGAGATCAAGCGGCTCGTCCCAGTCGGGCGGCCGGCGGCATCCGCGCGGCGCACAAGGAAGCTGGTGGCGAGGTCGCGGCCTTCGGTGACGTGTCCGTAGAGCCAGCCCGCTCCGAACGGGGTAACGCCGATGCGTCCGGTGCCGAGGGTGAAGGGAAGCTTCACTGGCGGCCCATCTGGCGTCCCGTCGAACCTGAGCCGACGGGCTTTGAAGCCGCGTGACGCTCCAGATCCGGTCTCTGCGAACACCGTCAGCACGCGGCGTGGTCCGGCGGCGGCTGCGAGCGCGAAGGCGTTCGCGCCCCCAGGCTCTGAGACCACGCTGGTCTGGCCTTGTGCTCGGCCGTCGCTGTCCAGCGGACGCGCGTAGAGCTCGTCGTCGCCGTGCGCAAAGACCAGGAGTGCGCCGCCTTTCGGGGCGGCGAGCAGACGCAGATCAGTAGATGGCTTCTCGCCGCCGGTGGCGGCCGCGAGTGACTTGACGGCGGCCGCCGGCTCGCCGTCCGGGCGCAGCGCTTGGGAGATCAGCGACCCCTGCATCCCCTGGGCCGCGAAGGCCGCGAGCAGGAAGCGGTCGGCGCGGCGGTCGTAAGCGATACCAGGAACCGCCGCGCTCGCTGCGACGTCCGCTTCGTCCCCGGTCGAGGTGACCCGTCGCGCCTGTCCGGCAGGCTTGCCCGACGCGCCGATCGCGCGCACGAAGATCTCGCGCTTGGCCTCCCGGCAGGGAGACTCCGGCGGCCGATCTGGGCACGGCCGCTGAGGCATGTCGGTGGTGCGTCCGGACCACGCGACAAGCCACCGGCGGCGCTTTGAATCGTAGGCCGCGGCGGCCGGGTCGCCCGTCGTCCACGGACCCGAGGCGGCGTCCTCGCCGACGAGCACCGCCTTCCCCGCGGGAGCGCCGCCTGCGCTTATCCGGCGGGCGTAGACGTTGATCTGGAGGAGATCCTGGCCGCGGTACACCCCGCGGAGATAGACGCCGAGTTTTGGGCCGGCTCCAGGAGCCCCAGTAAGCACGAGGCTGCTGCCGTCCGCCGCGAGGTTCGAGGCGTGGGCGGCGGCACCGCTCGACGCGAGGAGCCCGGCCGTCAGGATCATGAGAAGGCGCCGCCGCATCAGCTGACTCTACGCGCGTGAGGGAGCGGCCCGATGCCGAGCGGCCAGGCGATCGCCCTCTGCGAGCAGGGTTCCTTCGTGGCCTCCCCCGGTCCCGCTGTCCGACCTCGCCGGCGGCATGCGGGCAGCGGCGTTGGCGCCGCTGCCCACTGCAGCTGAGCTCAGCGCAGCGCGTCGCCGAGCGAGGTGATGGTCCAGTGCCCGTCGCGCTGCTCAAGCTCGGTGCGGCCGGGTCCGGCATCCTCGAGGTCGGCCGTGCCGGGGATGTACACGTCCTTGTCGGTGATCCAGGCGCGGGTGCCCCGGACGGTCTCGCGGTGCGCTCGGACCGTGAGCAGGCGCTGCTGATCCAGCTCGTCGAGGTCGGCATAAATGGCGTCGATCATCTCGCCGCAGGATGCGAAGGGCATGTCCGTTGCCGTGCGCAGCTGCCGCACGGCGTCCCGTGTCAGGACCGAGCAGGCCATGTCCGGGGCGCCGGTGGCGATCCCGGCGAAGTAGCGGTCCACCGCCTCGCGCGGGGTCATGGCGGCATCGGTGTCGCCGCAGCCGGTGGCGGCACAGCCGGCGAAGGTCGCGCCGCAGGCGAGGAGCAGCGTCCTTGCTTGAGCGAAGTAGAGGGTGGACGAGGCCAGTCTTGTGGTCATGCCCCGAAGGCGCGACAGCCCCGGTCAGCTGCGCAGCGCCCTTCCCGCGGGTGGCCGCGCCGACGTCCAACGCGCACACGGCGGCCGTCGATCTTGTCCCGATGCGCGCCGTGTACGAGCAGACCCGCAACCAGCCGGTGCGTCAGCGCGGCGCTAACGACCACCGCCATACGTCCCCGCGCCAGCCCGATCATGCGTAGGCGCTCAGAGCATCGAGCGTGGCCGCCTCGCCCGCGGCTCCAGGTTCACACGAACTCCACGCGACCTTCCACGATCTGAATGGCGTCACCAAAACGGTCATGCAGGATCTGCCGAGCAGCATCGGTCACCGGGTCGAGCATGACCTCGACGAAGTTGCCGATGACATCAACGCTGATCGCGGACAGGAAAGACCCGACGTGGTCGAGGGCCGAGTCGAGGTTCGTGACCTCATGCTGGATGCGCTCCAGCTCCCGCAGGGAGCGGACGTGCTCGACGATCGTGACGTTCCGGGAGAGCCCGAGCACGGCTCTTGCCTCGGCGGCGTGCTGGTAGGGCTCGCTGGTGTACGCGACGAACTGGCGTCGTCCGTCGAGCCAGATACCGGCGAACGTCTCCGGAGCGAGCTCCTGCAGTTGTCGGGCGTGCGGGCCGGACATCTTACGAGCCTCGCACACCGCTGGACCGGGACGCGCGGAGATGCCGGCGCCGCCGCGATGTCGCGTGAACCACAGCCAGCACGCCCTAACCCTAGGATCGGTGACATGGCGGAGTCGCAGGACGCCCAGCTGGCAGGTTTGTATGGCGACATCGTTACCGCGGGTGGACTTGGACCCGTCCTGGAAGGTGTGCTTGGCCCGGGCTTCAGCGTCACGAGAGCGGGCTTCTATGAGGCTGTTGTCCGGCGGTGCGACCCAGGACGCGAGCAGGACATCCTGAGTGGCAGGCACTGGAGAGCATCCGTCGGGGTGGCGTTACTGGAGCGTCTGTTCCACGTGGACCTCGCCCCGGCCGGGCACGGCGTCGCGCTCGCGGGCGGCTGGATGCGGAGCGAGCATGAGGCGTGGGCGCTCATCGCTTCAGCGCTCGACGCCGCTGATGTCCGTCCGATTGTCGACGGGTGCTCCGACCTGAGCTGGTCATCGAACGGTCTGGCGGTGCTGTCGGGCGACGAGACCGAGTGGTGGTGGCAGTTTCATCTTGCGGAGACGCACGATCCGTTGCCCGTGCTCGCCCCGCTGATCGCCGCAGCCGCCGCCCAGCCGCGACTGCGCCAGCTGCGTCCGTACACAAGCATGTGGTCGCTGTGCTTCTCTCGCTGCACGCGTTACCCGTTTAGCGACGAGGGCCCGTTCATCGAGGCCGGCCGCGATCCGCGGACAAACGCGACCACGTACACGGTCTCCGCGTCGCCGCAACAGGCGCGGCGACCGCGCGTGGTCCTGGCTGACCCCGTGGAAGCGGCCGCCTACGCCGCCGGCCTGGTGCCGGCGAACTCGCCGGCCGTCGCTGGCTCTGGCCCCGATTAGCGCGTCCGCGATGTGTCGCGTGCGGCGCGGCGGGCCATAGGTGGTCAGTCAGATGTCGCCCGGATCGTCGGGCCGTATTCGTCGTCGAGCGTGACGCTGAACGCCCGGTCGGGAAACGCCCGCTTCAGACTCTGCTCCCAGCTGCTCACCATGAGCTCCCCGAGGTTCCAGAGCGGCAGGTAGTCCTTCTCGCCGGTGTCCGGGAGCACGTCCCACAGATGGACGTGGTTGAGCACGGCCTCGATGCTGCGGCGGTCACCGCCGGTGCTTTCCCACCACTGCTGGAAGTTCGCAGCGTCGAACTGGCGGGCGAGGATCACGCACCCGCGCTCCTGCCTCCACGACGGGACAACGACCTGGGCGAACGCCAACGCGGTCTCGGCATCGAGATGGAACATGCCTTGCGGCGGAAGAGATCCCGGCATCCGCAGAGTGTGGCGCGCGACGCGAGCGCGGCTGGCTTAGGCCGGGTAGCCGAGGTCGCGCGCCTCAGCTAGAACCGTGTCGACATCGGCTTCCGGGTTCAGTGCGCGGATGACGGCCGCGTCGAGCGGACGGCCTTGCATGACGTGCTCGACCGCGTCGATCGACAGCTCGACCTCGTAGTAGTCGGTGGCAAACTCGGCGTACGTGGTCGGGTCGCCGTTGAGCGTGCTGAATAGCTCAGTGGCTCCGCCGTCCGTGTCCGGCTCGACGTCGCTGGTCGCGACCCCGAACGACCATTCCGTCGCGTGCCGCTCGCGCCACAGGCAGACGGAGATCGACGGGACGTCGCTGATGATGAACGCCGGCTCGTCGACGTGCCGGCGGAGCGTCGCGGGCACATCGTCCGTCAGCCCGGGGAACACGCTTGGCGGTTCGTTCGTCCACGGTGAGAGCGCCGACTCATGATCGAAACCCCGGACGTACGTGCCCTCCGGAGAGAAGATGATCGAATACTCGTCGCCTCCTCCGTCGCTCATGGAGGCGTGCCGCTCGGTGTCGCTCCAACGGGGGTCAAACCGGTGGTACCGCATGTCCGGCTGGTCGTACATGATGACGTCCAGGGCCGCCAGCGAAACGCACCAACGTTCCAGCGTCGCGGGGTCAGGCAGGCGGGCAGCAAGCGCAGCAACGGACACGTCGCGACCTTACCTTCGAAGCGCTGCACGGCTCGGTTGCTTCTCGCCGCTTACGACCGGTGCCGTCGCCGGTGGCGACACACCGGCAGAGGTCGCGCCGCAGGCGAGGAGCCGCGTGCTTGCTCGTGCGAGGTAGAGATCGGCATGGGCCGGTGTATCGGCATACCGGGAAGCGCGACGGCCCCGGTCAGGTGCGCAGCGCTTTCCGCGGGTGGCCCGCGCCGACGTCGAACGCGCCACATTCGGTGGTCACCGCGGCCGTCGATCTTGTCCTCTGCGTTGTCCTCCGGGGGCCGGTTTGTCCTCCGGATTGTCCTCACCTCGCCGGATGGGCCTCGCGCGAAAAGCCCATGAACACTGGCTTTTGGCGGCAACGAGACGCGACAGTCTGATGCAGGTCAGCACTCATAATCCGTCAGATCCTGGTTCGAGTCCAGGCCGCCCTACTCCGAAAGCCGTGGAATCCATAGTTTCGAGCACGCGAGACCGAGGTTTCGTGCGCAAAGCTCGTGCCCGCCATGCCTCTTCAGGTGTCCGGAATACGCCCGGCCCCGTCGACTCGGCCGTTTGAGGTCGGGTACCGCCTGGTGTTTCGCGCGGACAGCGTCACGGGGCGAAAGTCAGCTTCATCGCAGCGTAGCCCTGGCCGGTCTTGTCCTTCGCACCTCTAGCGCGGCCGGTAGCGGTCCCTACCGGACGTACGCGCGCCGAGCCCGGACCCAGGAGGCCTCAGTCCTCGTCATCTCTGGCAACACCGGCCGGCCACGAGGCATCCCAAGCCGCGACGCGCCCAGGCGGGTTGTGCGCCCGGACCGAGGCGGCCTTGGCCGCGACGCCCTCGTCGTGCTCGGCGACGTAGACGACGAAGTCCTCGGTGGGAACGGCCACTCCGCGCCAGTCCGCTTGCGCGAGTTCGCGAGCCACCGCACCGAGCACGGTCCAGTACGGGTCGGCGGGCTGCAGCACGCTGGCCTCGCGCAGAAGGAGCCGGTCCAGGTCCTCGTCCAGCACGTCCTCGGAATCGACGACGTGGTCCTCCGGGTACCACAGCCTGATGCACGCGTTGAACCGGTCCATCTCCAGCGCTTCAGCACGTCCCCCCCTGGGTGCCGAACCGGGAATCGAAGCGCAGTGAACCGTGGACGTACATCAGCATCAACGCAAAGACCTCGGTGCCGGCAAGCTCGCCGTCCGCTCTCACCGCGGCGAGGACCCGCCCGGCCAGGTCTGGCACAGTCGCGGCCAGCTGATCGGGCCAGCTGCGTGATGGGCGCGCCCACACGGTCCCCTGCGAGCCGGCGATCCGCAGGAGACCGTCGGTGTCGTACGCGACCTTCAGCGTGCCACCGGTTTCGGCGCGTTCACCGTTCGCGGTGCCCCAAAGGCACTCGGCTTCCTCGATCGTCACCAGTCGCCCGGCAGCGTCATAGCTATAGCTCTCCTCCCCTTCGTCGCTGCCGGAGTACGTCGTGCAAGTCGGGCGATCGTCGGCGTCAAGACGGGTCCGGACCTCTGTACCGCTGTCGAGCTCGACGACGACCTCTTGCCCGAAGCGGACCGCCACCTCGATCGTCGGGTCGGTCTGTCGCTCGCTCTCGACGCAGCGCCGCGCCACCGGGGTGCCGTCGGCGGTGAGACCCGCCTCAACCCACGGGCCATCGTCGTCAGGATGAGCGCTGAGCAGCAGCGGGCATCCCCATGCGCGCTCGTGCAGCAAGGGCTCGCGGCGGTGGCCCAGCCACCGCGGCGACACCGGCTGCCAGCTCGCGACCTCGGGAGCACGCATGCCTCCCAGCCTACGACGGGTAAGTCTCACCGAAGATCAAGCGGGCCGAGTAGCCCGACCGATAACCGTCCGGCGGGGTTCCGGTATGGAGCGGTCGGACGACCTACCAGTAGTCGCGCATGAGGTCGATCGACCAGGGCGGCTGTATGACCTCGCCGCGGGCTGCGAACTCGCGCATGTGGGGCTTGATGTCGATGACCGGCGTGCCGTCGATCGCGTCGAGACCACGCACGCGCACCGTGGTCCCGGCGACCTCGATGAGTTCGCAGATCGTCACGCCAAGCCGGTTCGGCCGGTTTTTGCCGCGCTGCCCCAAGATCCCGACCTCCGGCCATTCTGGGTTTCCGCGAGGTCGGCGAGCTCCGTACTCCACTTTCGCCTCAGGGACCCGGTCGAAGACATAGACCACCTCGACGTGGCTGAAGCTCGTCAGTCCGCGCAGCGCGTCGGCAGACAATCGCGGGTGCGTCAGCTCTATCGACGTTTGCTCGCTGTCCCAGTTGTCGTCGCGCGCCTCGGCACGGGTGCTCCTCACCACGGCGATCGGCACGACGAGGAACGGCTGAGCACCGGCTCCGGGTTCGGTCACACTCCCGAGTCTGCCCGACCGCGCGCTTTGAGGGAGTGGAACGCCCGCGCCCGCGTTCGCGGGGTTCGGGTCCGGGCGGTGGCTGGTGGCTTCGAGTCGTTGCGGCGCGACGGGCACGCCCTTTGTTCACCAGGCAGTCGGCACCGCGTACCGGGCGATCTGGGAGTCGCGAGTGAGGACCGTCGCGCCTTCGACGACGGCCTGCGCAGCCAGCAGCCGGTCAAATGGATCGTGGTGATGGTCAGGGAGATCGCCGACGGCACCCACGTGCTCCAGCGTGATCGTCCGGCGACCCTTGCGAAGCGGGCGCCGCCCCATCACCAGGGCCGCGTCGCCTGGGCAACGAGGTCGGGTTGACCCGAGCGGGCACGCCGCAACCGGAGTGGCTGTGAGCTTCATGCCGTTCACGTCGCGGGCGCGAGCGAGTCATCACGAGGGGGTCAGGCTCCGGGGGCGCCGCCGGAGATGGCGGTGGCGATGAGGACGTAGCCGGCGACGAGGATGAGCAGGGCGGCGAAGCCGTGGGCGAGGTGCTGGGCGCTGACGCGGCGCCCGAACTGCGGGCCGGCGACGGCGCCGGCGATGCAGCCGGCGGCGAGCGGGACGGCGATGCCGAAGTCGATGGTGCTGCCGGAGACCAGGTGGGCGGCGAGGCCGCAGGCGGAGACGATCGTGACAATCGAGAGGGAGGTGCCGATGGCGCCGCGCATCGGCATGGCGAGCAGCACGGCGAGGACGGGGACGATGACGAAGCCGCCGCCGACGCCGAGGAAGCCGGTGAGGAAGCCGACGCCGAGCCCGGCGAGGATCACGCGGGTGCGCTGCACCGGTGGGCACTGGGTGCCGATGACGCCTTCCGTGGCGGCGGCGCCGTTGTTCCAGGTGGCCAGTGCGGCGGCGAGCATCAAGCCGGCGAAGAGCAGTAGGAGGGCGGTTGCGCCGACAAGTTGGTTGAGCGCCGTGCCGGCGACGGTGCCGGCGAGGGCGGTCGGGGCGAAAGCGCTGGTGTGTTTCCAGCAGACGCATTCGTGGCGGGCCTGGCCCCAGGCGCCGACGCCGGAGGCAAGCGCGACGACGAGCAGCGAGGTCGTGGTGGCGGTGTGGACGTCCTGGCCGAGGGCGTAGACGAGGACGGGGACGGTGAGGATCGCGCCGCCGCCGCCGAGCATGCCGATGACGACGCCGATGAGCAGCCCGAGGGTGACAGCTTCGATGATCATCGGCGTGCGGGTCTCAGGCCGCGGCGGCTGCCGGATCCTCAGGCGTTTGGATCGGCCAGCCCTGCCGGCCCCACTGAGGGACGCCGCCGTCCACGATGTGGGTGACGTGGGCGACGCCACCACGCTGCACGAGGCTCGCGCCGGTGGCGGCGCGCTGGCCGGAGCCGCAGATCACTGCGACCGGGCGGGTCGGATCAATGGTGTCCGGGAGGGCCGTCAGGTCGTGGTAGGGACGGTGACGGGAACCGGGGATGTGGCCTGCGTCCCATTCGGCCTGCTCACGGACGTCGAGGATCTGCGGTGCCCCGGCGGTCTGGTAGAGCTCACGGAGCTGCGCGGTGGTGACGCGGTCGATCCGGTCCACGGGGAGGCGTTCCTCGCGCCAGCTGGTCATGCCGCCGGCGAGGTAGCCGCCGATTCGCGTGATGCCGACGGCCTGCGCGAGGTCGATGGCGGCGCGGGCGTCCTCATCGTCGCGGCCGATGAGGACGATGTCCTTCTCGCGGTCGGCAAGCCACGCGAGCTTGGTGCCGAAGCCGGCGCGCAGCGCGGTGATGCACACGGCGCCGGGGATGTGCGCCTCGTCGAACTGCAGATCGGTGCGCACGTCGACGAGCAGTGCTCCATCTTCGTGCATCACTTGCACCTGGCGGGGGGTCAGGGGGCGGCCATCGACGCTCGCGTCGTGCAGGGGGCCGCGGTTGATCGCGACGATCGCCTCGAAGTTCGGCGGCTGCGGCCCGAGCTTGGCGAGGGCGTCGTCGACGAACGCGTCCTCGTCGGTGATCGCCAGGGAGGGGTTCTCGGCGCGCTCGTAGCCGATGGTGGAGCTGATCTTCATGTCCATGCCGGGGCCGCCGCACATCGAGCCGCCGAGGTGGCCGGGCCAGACCTCGACGTCCGGCGGCAGGTTCAGCAGCTTGGTCTGCAGCGACTGGAAGATGCCGCGGGCGCCCTCGTCCTTGTCGACGGCCAGGTCCGGGCGGGCGACGTCCCCGACGAAGAGGGTGTCGCCGGTCAGCGCGGCCCAGGGTCGGTCCGGGTCACGGCGGTTGTCGAACAGCAGGAACGCGGTGTGCTCGGGCCGGTGCCCGGGGGTGTGGAGCGCGCGGATACGGACCTGTCCGACGGCCAGCTCGAAGCCGTCGTCGAACGGCTCGTGTTCGTAGTCGGGGGCGGCGAGGCGGTGCACGTGGATCGTGGCGCCGGTGGCGGCCGCAAGGCGGCCGTGCCCTGAGACGTGATCGGCGTGGTTGTGGGTCTCCAGGACGTCGGTGATCTGCACCCCGAAGTACCGGGCCAGGCGCAGGTACTCGTCGATGTCGAGCTTCGGATCGACGACGCACGCAACGCCGGCATCCTCGTCGCCGATCAGGTAGGACGCGCAGCCCAGGTCGTCGTGGGTGATCTGGCGGAAGATCATGGTCCGGCCTCGGTGGGCAGCCCGGCCGCCTCCCAGGCGAGGTACCCGCCGGTGACGTCGTGGATGTCGGTGCGGCCGGCCTGCAAAGCGAGCTTGGCCGCCTTCTGGCTACGGGCGCCGGACTTGCAGCTGAGTGCAACCGGTCCGGGCGGGAGCTTGTCCAGCGCGGCGGGAAGGGTGCTGAGTGGGACGTTGCGCGCCCCGGCGGGGCGGCCGGCGGCGTACTCGTCCGGCTCGCGCACGTCGATGAGCGCGAGGGTGCCGGCGCTGCTGCCGCGGAGCGCGTCGGCCGGGTCGATGGCACGGGGCGCCGGCGTCTTCGGGCGGCGCGCGAAGGGGTTTCTGGGCATATGCCGGGTCCTTTCAGGCTGAAGGTCAGAGACGCTCGTGGAGCGCTGCAACGACCGTACCCACTTCTCGTCTGCTTTACAACTTCAAAGTTGTCGAGTAGTCTTTGGGTATGGCGACCGACAAGACCACCGTCCCGCACCCGATCCCCGCCGAGCTCGCCGAGCTCATCGCCCAGCGCTTCCGCGTGATCGGCGACCCGCTGCGGATCCGGCTGCTGGACCACCTGCGCGATGAGGAGTCCAGCGTGCAGCGGCTCACCGAGGTGGTCGGCGCCACGCAGCAGAACGTCTCAAAGCACCTGCAGGTCCTGCACCAGGCCGGCATCGTCGGCCGCCGCAAGGAGGGCACTTCGACGATCTACCGGATCGTCGACGCCTCGATCTTCGAGCTGTGCGAGCAGGTCTGCGGCGGGCTGCAGCGCCAGCTCGCCGACCTGAACGCCGTCATCCAGGGAGAGACCCGATGAGCACCCAGGCCGCGACCGAGGCGCGCGGGCATGGCTCCCCCGCGTTATCGGGCCGGCAGCCGGTGTTCGGCGTGACGCGGAGGCTGGCGCCATGACCCCGCCCGCCACGATCACGGCCCCGGCCCGCGGTCCGAACGCTGCCGCTCCGGCACAGCCGGCGCTTGGGCCGATGGGCCGCTTCGGCGCCTTCCTGATCGCGCACTCGCGGCCGGTCGCCATCGCATGGGCGGTTCTCGTGGTCGGGCTCGGCACGTTCGCGCCCGGCGTCGAGAAGGCGCTCTCCGGCGCGGGCTGGGAAGCGTCGGGCTCGGAGTCCGTCCAGGTCCGCGACGTCGTGGACCGCGAGTTCGGCGGCCTGTCGTCCTACGGCCTGACCGTCGTCATGCACAGCGACACCAAGACGACGACCGATGCCGCGTTCCGGCAGACCGTCGCCCGCGTGCAGCGCATCCTCCGCAGCGACACGCGCGTCGCCACCGTCACCACCCCGCAGCCGGGGGCGTCGATCAGCCGCGACGGCCACACAGCCATCGTGTCCGGCGGCGCCGGCCGCGACAGCAACGAGATGGTCCGCGTCGCCGACGACCTCAAAGGCCCGCTGCGCGCGGCCGGAGCCGGCGACGTGCAGGTCGCGCTGACCGGCGCGAGTGGCCTGTGGTCTGACTTCAACAAGGCGAACCTCGACGCGATGCTCCACTCGGAGCTCGTCTCCTGGCCGGTGACGCTACTGATCCTCGTCCTCGCCTTCGGCGCCCTGGTCGCCGCCGGGCTGCCGCTGATGCT
Organism: Paraconexibacter sp. AEG42_29; assembly: GCF_040581415.1. Taxonomy (NCBI): domain Bacteria; kingdom Bacillati; phylum Actinomycetota; class Thermoleophilia; order Solirubrobacterales; family Paraconexibacteraceae; genus Paraconexibacter; species Paraconexibacter sp. AEG42_29. The sequence continues at coordinate 3,077,207 of NZ_CP114014.1, forward strand.
CACGATCCTCGGGCTCGTCGCCACCGCCGGCTCGCTGTACCTGATGACCCTCTTCACCCCGGTGTCGGTGTGGGCGATGAACTTCGCGCTGATGTTCGCCCTCGCCCTGGGCATCGACTACGCCCTGTTCTTCGTCGTCCGCCACCGAGCGCTGCTGTTCGGCGAAGGACGCACACCACAGCAGGCGGCCGCCGAGACGATGGACAGCGCGGGCAAGGCGATCCTCTTCTCCGGCCTGACCGTCATGGTCTCCCTCAGCGCGGTGATGCTCGTCCCCTCGCCCGCGTTCCGTTCGATGGCTCTCGGGATCATGCTCTCCGTGGTGTTCGTGCTCGCCGCGACCCTGACGCTGCTGCCCGTCGTCCTCGCCCGCCTCGGCCACAGGGTCAACCGCCTCGCCCTGCCCTGGGCCCGTGCCGGTGAGGGGCGATCCGCCCGCTTTGAGGCATGGGGAAAGCGGCTGTGGCGAGCACCGAAGCTCCCCACCGCGCTGACCGTGGCCGCCTTGGTCGCCCTGGCGATCCCGGCGCTGTCGCTCGACACCGGGATGCCCTCGATCAAGGTCTTGCCGAAGGGCGACGGTGCCCGCGTCGGCTACGACCTCGTGCAGGCCGGCTTCGGCCCCGGCGCCCCAGGCACCTTGCAGATCCTCGCGCCAGCCGGCACCGCGTCGCAGGTGGTCCGGATCGCGGGCCGTGACCCGAACACCGTCCAGGTCGCCCCACCGCAGCTGAGCGGCGACGGCCGCACCGCCCTGATCGCCGTCGTCCCCAAGACGGACCCGTCCGCGCCGGCCACGGGCGCGATGATCGACCGCCTTCGGGGCAGCCTGCCCGACGGCGCGCAGATCGGCGGCGCCGCCGCCGAGAACCACGACCTGGAGGCCGTCCTGGCCGACACCACCCCGTACGCCATCGGCATGGTCCTCGCCCTCGGGTTCCTGCTGCTGCTCATCGCCCTGCAGGCCCCGCTGCTCGCCTTCCTCGGCGTCATCTCGAACCTGCTCGCCGTCGGCGCCGCGTTCGGCATCGCGAAGTGGATCTTCCAGGACGGCGCCCTGCAGTCACTGCTCGGCTTCGAGTCCCAAGGCTTCCTCGACGCCTGGGGACCGATCTTCTTCTTCGCGATGATCTTCGCCATCAGCATGGACTACACCCTGTTCCTGCTCTCCTCCGCCAAGGAACACTGGGACCGAACCCACGACCCCGAGCAGGCGATGGTCGGCGGCCTCGCCAGCTCCGGCCGCGTCATCTTCGCGGCCGGCGGCGTCATGGTCGCCGTCTTCTTCACCTTCGCCCTCTCCGGCCCGCTACCCCCGAAGGAGATGGGCGTCATCCTCGGCATCGCCGTCCTCCTCGACGCCGCCCTGATCCGTCTCCTGCTCGTCCCCGCGATCCTCGCGATCACCGGTCGAGCCGCGTGGTGGCTGCCCCGGCCGCTCGCACGGATCCTGCCCGCCGTCCGCTTCGGCCACTGACCCCGCGCGGCGGCCGCGGCCGCCGCCGCCTCACACCAGACGGAGCTCAACAATGGCCCAGGCCCTATCCCGTGACCAGGCGATGTCGAGATTCACGCGACGGCGCGCCACGTCCCTCAAGACGGGGCACCGCTGGTCGATCGACTGGTTTGTCGTCCGGCGAGTGGTTCCGTGGCAGAACGGAGCCGACGCGCGACCCTGCGTAGGGGGTGGCCGTTCACATATCTGATCTGGAGTTCCCCGACGGACCTGCAGGTGCTGAAGTCCGCAGCGGTGCGCCGCAAGACGTCGGCTGCGACGCGGATGCAGTCGTCGCGCTGCTCGTGCAAGAGGTGGAGGACTACGCGACCTTCGTCCTCGACTGCGAGGGTCACGTGGCGAACTGGAACGCGGGGACGCGGCGGTTCAAGGGCGAGGCCGCGGAGATCGTCGGCCGCCACTTCGCCGCGTTCTCATAATGCTGCGTCTCCCCGGCGATCCGGCCGCGGCGCGGGAGAGCCCGATCACCGAAGATGCTCTTCGCCGCACCCGGCCTGCCTCGATCGCCGCGTAGGCCCTAGGGGACGAACCGAGTCAGCACGAAGGGCAGGCCGCGCGTCGGCAGGCCCGCGACCGCGACCGCGGACATTCCGAGAAGACGGCCGTCAGGGAGCTGGCGTAGCTCGTCGCGGACGCGACACCACGGGAGCGGCGCGTCCGTGGAGTAGGAGAGCAGCAGGACGGGGCAGCCGTCGATGGCCGAGACGGCCGCGGACGCGGTCATCTCGAGGTGGGTGGCGGCGCCGTCGTGAATGATGTTGGTCCCGCGGCCGCGGGCGTCGAACCGCTTGCCGACCCAGCCGGGCAGACCGGCCGCCGCCACCCCTCGGGGGGCGATCGCCCGGAGGGCCTTGGGGCCGACGAAGCTCGCCTGCCAGTCGCCTTCGAGCGTCTGCCCGACCGGCGAGGGCAGCACGGACCAGAGCTTTGCGAGCTTGCCGAGGCCGGCCGGCAGGTCGGTCGCGGCGCTCGTCAGCGGACGCTCTTGCGGCGCCCCCAGACGCGACGCGAACCGTTCGCTCATCGCCGTGATCGTCAGCGACGGGTTCACGCCGACGTCGGCCGGGATCACGCTCGCGTCAGCGACGTAGAGACCGGGATGGCCGAAGACCTCGTGGTTGCTGTCGACGACGCCCTCGTCGGCGTCCTGCCCGATGACGGCGCCGCCAAGGATGTGGGCGGTGAACGACCGGCCGGCGATCGACTCGACGGTCATGTTCAGTGGCGTGCCGCCGGACGCGCGGGCGAAGGCCCGCGTTGCCTCGTTGGCGACCGGAATGTAGCTCGGGGCGGCCGGCCCGTCTGTGCGGGCAGACCGCAGGACGCGCTTCCAGGGGCGGACCGGGGAGCGGCCGTAGCGCAGCGCCAGGACCCCGTCGCCGGACTGCATCACGCTGAGCGCCGTGTACCGCGCTTCGAAGTCCTTCGCGAACACGATCCTCAACTGCGCGATCGGGTCCTTCGCGATCGCCTTGAGGGTGGCGCGGGTGCGCGCCGCGGGGTCGTGCCCGTCGACGAGCGGCCCGACCGATAGGCGCAGGATCCTGCCGCCGCCGACGTAGCGGTTCTGCGTGATGTGGGTCTGGGCGTCGGGGTGGAAGTCGGTGGAGATCGACGGCCCCCGCGTGAGCGGCGGTCCGCCGGGCGGCTGCAGGACGCCGGTGATCGCCTCGCTGTTGGTGCGCACCTTCTCGCCAAGCGTCCGGCTGAGGTGCGGGAGCGTGCCGAGCTCGTCGCGGCAACGGAGCAGCAGCTCCAGCGTCCCTAGGACCCCCGCGCTCACCACCACGCGCTCGGCGAGGACATCCGCCCCCGCACTCGTCCTGAGGGCATAGCCGCCGCCGAGCAGCGGGACGATCGCTTCGACCTTGGTGTCTGCGACGATGCGCGCGCCGGCCCGCTCGGCAAGGTGGAGGTAGTTGCGGTCCAGGGTGTTCTTGGCGCCGTACGGGCAGCCGACCAGGCAGCCGCCGCAGAGCCGGCAACCCGTGCGGGCTGGACCGTGGCCGCCGAAGAACGGATCCGGTCTGGTGATGCCCGGGCCGTCCCCGTAGTAGATGGCGGCAGGCACGCGGCCGAACGAGTCCCCTGCGTGCATCGCCTGCGCGGTCTGCTCGAGGTAGGTGTCCTGTAGCCCCAGGACGTCCGCCGGCGTGTGTGTCCTGCCGAGCATCTGAGCCGCCGTGGCGTAGTGCTCGGCCAAGGCCTGCCGCCACTCGCCGCCGCCCTGCGGCCACGCCGGATCGTCGAAGAACGCCTGGCCCGGTTCCAACAGGACGGCGGCCCAGACGATCGAGCCCCCGCCGACGGCGTTCGCGCCGATGATTCCCATGTGGCGGAAGACCCGCTGCCAGAAGAACCCGCTCGAGCCCGGTCCCCACAGGTAGGCCCGCAGATCCCGACGGGCGGCAAGCAGATCGGCGTCCGTCAATCGGCGGCCCTGCTCCAAGATCGTGACCTGCCATCCCTGCTCGGCGAGGCGAAGCGCGCTGACTGCGCCGCCGAAGCCGGAGCCGACGACGACGACGCTGCCGGGTTGCGGAATCGTGGAGTGCGTGTTCATGCGTGAGAGCCCTCGGCGGGACGGCACAGCTGCGCCGTCCCCGGGGACGCAGGAGGGTGCCACACCTGACCGCGGCGCAGCGCCTTCCACGGGCTCCCCGACCGTACCCCGGGTGCGTCCGCCCTGTTGGATCGCCGGCTGCCGCCGTCCAACACAGCCCGCGGCTTGCTCGAACTCGCGCTACGCCTATCGAGGCGTTCCACCACCGGCTGACGCCGAGGCCGCATGCCCGACGCCGACGGCCGGCGTCACGTCGGCTGGAGGCGATCGGCGCTCGCGCTATGCCGGCTCCGTGGCCAGGGTCGGGATGATCTGGAAGGCCGGGTGCTTGGCGTCGGTGTTCGTAGGGTCCGGCTTGCCCTTCGGGCCGGTGATGACCTTGCTGGTGGGGATGTCGCGCGGGGTCGCGAGCGGCTTGGGTGCGTCGGCCCAGTACGGGTGCGCGGCCTGGTAGTCGACGGCGAGCTGCAGCAGCTCGGCCTCCTGCCAGGCGCGCATGCCGATCTGCACGCCGAACGGCATGCCCGTCGCGTCGGAGCGGCCGATCGGGGTGGACAGGGCGGGGACGCCGGCGAGGTTGGCCCACACGACGTTGCCGGTGACCGAGCCGGCGAGCAGGCTGAAGATCGTGAGCCCGGCGACGGTCTTGCGGGTCGGGCCGTCGACGTTCGACCCTGGGTACACGATGCACGTCAATCCCTCGCGGGCGAAGAGCGCGTTGTACTCGTGCATGTATCGCGTGCGGTCGCGGTTCGCCGTGAGGTAGTCGCTGACCGGCAGGGCCTGAGCACCGATCGACGCGGCGACGACCGCCTGCAACTCCGCTCGGTACCTGCCGGTCGACGCAGGCGCGAACTGCTGGTGGTAGACGCCCGTCTCCGCCAGCGAGGACACGCCGCCGATCGTGCCGGTCGGGATCACGGGCATGTCGACCGTCTTGACCTTGGCGCCGAGCGCCCGGACCTCGTCGAGGAACCGCGCGAACAGCTTCGCGGTCGCCGCCGGCAGCTCGTCGACGCTCTCCCTGGCCACGCCGAACGTCTTGCCGGCGAACGGCCTGGCACCTCTCGTCGGGGTGTGCGGGTAGCCACCGGACGGCACTGCCGGGCCGGCGAGCGTCGACGGATCGTCCTGGTCAGCGCCGGCCATGTAGGACAGAAGCAGCGCGACGTCGGCCGCCGAGCGCGCCATCGGACCGCAGTGGTCGCGTGTCCAGACCAGCGGGATGACGCCGTAGGCGCTGACCCGTCCGAAGGTCGGCTTCAGCGACGTGATGCCGCACGCACTGGCCGGCAGACGCAGCGACCCGCCGGTGTCGGTCCCCGTGGCGGCCGGCACCATCCGGGCACCGAGCACCGCCCCGGATCCGCCGCTGGAGCCACCCGGCGAGCAGGCCGGGTTCCACGGGTTGCCGCTCTGCGGCGTCCCGACCCCGAACGCGAACTCGTCGGTGTGCGCGTGGCCCAGCAGCACCATGCCGCTGTGCCGCAGTTTGGCCCACACGGTGCTGTCCCCGGTGGCGACGTTACCCGCCAGGACCTGCGAGGAAGCCGTGACCGGGAGCCCCTTCGCGGCGTACAGGTCCTTCAGCGCGAGCGGGATTCCGCACACCAGCGGCGACTTGCGCCTCCGGGCCTTCTCGCTGCCCGGCGCCAGGCGCTCGTCGGCGGCCTTCGCCAGCCGCTCGGCGTATTCGGGATACACCCGGATCCAGGCGGTCGTCTCGCCATCCCGCGCGCGCGAGCGGGCCAGGCACGCCCGCGTGAGCTCCACTGATGAGAGCTTGCGGTTCTGCAGCAGCGACGCGCACTCCAGCAGCGAGAGATCGGCCGGATCGCCGACCTTGATCGTCGACGGGTCCGGGAGCCCAAGACGCTTGGACGTCGAGGCCGGCTTCTTCACGGCCGCCGCTGCGGACGCGGTGTGCACCCCGGCCGCGGTGGCGGCAGCGGACGCGAGGAATCGGCGGCGGCTGACAGGCATGGAGGCAATAACGGCAGCAGACCCCCTGTTCACGCTCGCCATCCGGTCCCAACCTGCACGACACGCGGTCGAATCCTCCGAACCAACACGGTCGAACACGGAGCTGCAAGCATCAGGCGCATGGGTGGAACAGCCTGCACCAGCATCGGTCGTGAGTCGTGAGCGACGAGGCTCGCGGCGAGTGTCCGCAAAGCACGCCGGGGGCGACGGAGGTAGGGCTGTGGTGAGGCTCGTGGTGAAGCGGACCATCCACGCAGCCGGCGAGCCGGTCTTCGACTGGCTCGCCGACTCAAGCAACTACACCGTTGCCCCTGTACTGCTGCGCGAGCGCCGCGTACGCGACGGCGAGGCAGCGCCCTACGGCGTCGGCGCGATTCGCGAGATGCTTGCCACGGGCGCGTGGTTCCGCGAGGAGATCACGACTTACGACCGGCCGCGGACCATCGGCTACCTCATCATCAGGTCCTACCCACGGCTGCTGCACCGCGGCGGCACCATCCAGATCACCCCGGTCGGTGACGCGGTCGACGTCGTCTGGACGTCGGAGTACACCGTGGCCCGGGCCTGGGGCGGGCGCCTTACCGCGCTTCTCTTCAAACCCGTCCTGATCTGGTCGTTCACGCGGATTCTCCGTGGCGCCGAGCGCGCCACGGCCGGCCGCGCCTGAGCCTCGGCAGCGGCAGGCACCGGGGCGCTCGACACCACCCCGACTGCCCAAGGGGCAGGTCCGCGCGGCGGTACCGGTCTACCGCTATTGGACGGGCGAGGTCGCCCCCGGCACGTCCCGGTCCCGGACCCGGGCGATCGCCTGGTGGCGATGCTCAGCGAGGTTCGGTAGCGGCGTGCGCCGTCATCGCTTGAACTCCCACGCTGCCTCGAGAAGGTCGGCCAGCAGACCCGGGTCGGCGGCATCGAGGTCCACTCGTACCGCAGCGATCCGGCTGCCCCATCGGACGACCTCGCAGGACCGCGGATGCTCCTCGACCGCCGCCATGACCCGGCCTTCCTCGACCATGACGTTCATCAGGCGCGGAGTCCACAGCGTCGCGAAGATGCGGCCGCAGACCCGAAACGACGGGCGTCCGTGATGGTCCTCCTCGGTGCAGCCCGGCAGCGCGAGCGCGCATGACCTGGCTGCGTCGGTCCGTACCATGACTGCGCAATGCCCGCCAGGGACTCCTGGCACGCCTCGGCCGGGAAGCAGCGTCCGGCGAGGTGCCGTGGGGCTGCTGCTCAGCGCTGCACATTCGCTGGACGCGGGTGGTTCCGTTCCGGAAGGTCGCGGTGATGGTGACGGTCTCCGGCGGCAGCTCCCCGCTGCAGGCGGTGATGAACGACGCTCACCCTGACGTACAGGGCCGGCCCCGCGGGACGCGGATCGAGACCCTCGCCGACCGAAGCGCTCGGTCGGCGAGGGTTCCCGGCGGAACGGCCTGCTACTTGTGGCCCATCCTGAGGATCTCGATCATCATCTGCTTCTTGCCGCCGCTGTCACCGCGGCGGTGGAACGCCACGAGGCCGCCGGAGACGGCCATGTGCGTCTCCTGACCCTCGACCATGGTCAGCTTGTGGCCGTTGACGATGACGTAGGGGCGGCCGACGCTCGGGTTGAACAGGTAGAAGTAGAACGTCTGGCGGTTCGTGGCCCGGACGATGACGCCCATCGGGTTGGCCGTGTAGTCGTTCCAGCGGCCGCCGTTGGCGTGGAGGTTGTGCACGAACGGGGTCACGTCGCACGGGTCGTGCCTGGTGCCGAACTGGTAGTGGATGCTCACGTGGCCGTTGGGACAGTAGGCGGCCGTCGTGTTGACCGTGCTCTTGTTGACCACGTGCAGGTTGATCGGGTTGCCCTTGTAGACGTACGAGGCGTTCGACGACGACGTGGACACGGTCATCGCGGTCAAGGCGAGGGCCAGCATCGTGGCCAGCTTGAGGGTCCTGCGGAGCATTGCGTGTTCTTTCTCTCTGATGGACGAGCCCGACTCAGGGAGGTCCAGCGCACCACCGTGCGCCGTCGCTGCTCTCTGGACCGAGCGGCGATCGTGTCCGAAGCGACGGGCTTGGTCAATCCACCATTCGTCCGCCGATCGATCCCCAGTTTTGCCAGCAGCCGGGGAGCGACCTGCAGCGCGTTCGCCCGCTCGACCGCCTGCTACGCGCCGACGTCGCGGGTCTCGCTGCCCGGGCCGCGGCGCGACTCGTCGTCGACCCAGGCGACCACTGCCGCGCTGAGCGCACGTGGCGAGGGCGACGCCTCACGGGCGCTCGCGACGAGCTGAAGGGAGGCAGGCACGACGCGCCGGTCGGCGCGGAGGATCGGGGCGAGGGCGGCCGCCTCCCGCACCGCCGGCACTCGGCGCAGCGCGCGGAGCCCGCCCGCGGCAAGGCGACGCACCCCGTCCGCGCCGACGACCGCCTGCACGAGCGACGCGGACGCAACGAGCAGGAATGCCCGGACCGCGCGACGGGTGGCGTCGTCGAGGTCCACGGCACCGAGCAGGCCCGGGACGATGGCTCCCAGCGCCAGCGCGGACCCGAGCGCCGCCCCGAGCTGCATCGCCCGGCGACCGGACCGCCCCGCGGCCACGGTTCCGACGGCGACCGCGGCCGCCACCGCCGCCAGCACAGGCCAGGCCGTCGTCGCGAGCATGAGGATCCACGCCGCCACGACCGACCAGGCCAGGACGACGACCCACCGTCCCGATCGCTGCGCCGGCAGCTCGCCCCTCGCCGCGACCGCCCGCGGCGTCCCGTCCTCCTGCGTGAGGGCGCGCCGGTAGACCGCGACCTGGATCACCGAGAACACGACGGCGCTGGCGACCTGCGACAGCGCGGACAGCCCGAGGGCGGCGGCCGTTCCCGTCGGCAGCAGTCCACCGGTGAGCTCGACGATGCGGTCGTAGGAGTCGACGTACGCGTCGATGCCGCCGACGACGACCGCCAGGAAGAAGGTCGTCAGCAGCGCGTAGTGCGCGAGCCGGACGGCGAGGCAGGCGGCGATCAGTGCGTTGCGGCCGCGTCCCCCCGCGTACATCGCTCCGAGCAGCGGGGCGCTCAGCGCCTGCGTCACCGGCCCGCTGATCCGCGCCGGTCCCATGACGGCGACCGTCTCGGTCATCACGGCCAGCGAAGCCCCGTAGCCGCCCCGCGCTCCGGTCCGGGCGCCGATCCGCGCCAGTGCGACCCCGCCGGCGAGCGAGACCCAGAACGCACCGACAGGCGTCACCCGACCCGCGAGGAACGACACGGTCCCGACGTGAGCGAGTCCCTCGACGGACGGGGGCGGCGGGGACGTCTGCACGATGCCGGTCACAGTACGTGGGCCGGCCTCCGCCGGTGCGCCGGGTCGCGGACTGAGCGTGGCGTCTCCGATCGTCACGCAGGACGGCGGCCGCCGGTCTGGCCACCGTCCGGGTCCCTGCCCCGCCTCCTCAGCTCAGTCATAGGACGTGCGGAGGATGAACTCGATCTGGGCTACGAAGACGTCGGTGTCAATTCGCGTGCTCGAGGGCGAGCGACACTGGGTCGGGGTTCGGCGGCTGCGCAGCGGCGCTCACGGCGTCTTCCCGCGGTGCTCACCATCGCTCGGACTGACCCGCGGGGCGCCGGCGAGCGGTGGCAGCGGACGGCATGACGGCGATGCTGACGGGTGTCGGCTGCCCTCGCCCTGCGGACGTCCCGGGCTCGCAGCCTGAGCCCGTCAGCGACCGTGCGGGTGGCTGGGCGCGGGCCTGGCGATCGTGCCCGGGGGGACCTGGATGGCGAGCAGCCGTTCGTTGGCAGCGGTCGCCGGGAGGCGCTCGTAGGTGGCGACGGTGAAGCGGATCATCGGCCGCACGTCCTGCCGGTCGGCCCCGAACTCCATCGTGCCGCCCACCGGCACGAACGTGTCCGGATCGACGTCATAGGTGAAACGGCTGAAGCCGGCGTCGTCCGTCAACGCGGTGACGAGCCGCCTCACCGTCCGGCCGCCGACGGTGCGCTCCCCCGTGTCCGTGACCTTGCCCGAGGCCAGCGCCGCCTCGAGGCTCGCCGCCGCGTTCCCGGACGCGCTCGGTCCGAGGAGCCCGGGGCCGGCCGCCCCGACGGCGTCGCTCCTGCGGGCCGTGACCTGCAGCTGGTTCTGTGAGCGGTCGTAGCTGCGCAGAGCGCCGTCGGCGTAGGCGTACTCGGACGGGACGCCGGCGGCGGCGCGCGCCGGCAGGAGTCGCCAGCGAGCCGGGTCCGATGCCAGCCACCACTCGGTCGACGACGGGGCCAGCTCAGGGCTGCCGACGTAGTCGAGGTCGATCTTGACGTGGAGGATCCCGGCACCAGGGGCGAGCGCCGCGCGGGCTTCGCTGACGATATCCAGGCGCTTGCCGGCCGACCCGCCGTCGATGAGCGCGCCCGCGGCGAGGATGACGAAGGCGAGCGCGACCGCGAGGCCGCCCGCGAGCACGGGTCCCCGCCGCGACATGCGCACCCGCGGGCGCTCGAGGACGTCGCGTCCGGGGACCGTCACCGCCAGCGGTCGCAGATCATGAGCTGCGTCGTCCGGCGACACGGGGTTGGCCGCCCGCAGGCGGTCGATGGGATCGGTGACGGTCATGGAGCCTCCGCTGCGGTGAGTGTTCGGTGGGACGAGTCGGGTCGGCCGGCGAGCTCGGCCGACAGCCGCGTGCGGGCGCGGTGCAGGCGGACGGCGAGCGTCCCCGTCCGCAGCCCGAGCGCGGCGGCAGCCTGGGCGGGCGTGAGCTCCTCCCAGGCGATCAGCATGAGGAGCTCGCGGTCGGACGGGCTGAGGGCCGCCAGCGCGGCGGCGAGGGCGTGGTCGCCGGGGATCGCCGGCGGATCGATGTCCGCCGGGACGTCGCGCGCCATGCGCTCGCGGAGCGCGGCGAGACGCCGGTGACCGCGACGCTGGTTGGCCAGGACCCGCCGGGCGGTCCCGAAGAGCCAGGGCGCCGCATCCTCCGGCACGCGCTCGGGACGACGGCACACGATGGCCCAGACCTCGGCGCATGCGTCGTCGGCGTCCGCGGGGCTGCTGCGACGCAGCGCATAGGCACGGACGGCGACGGCGTGTGCTTGGTAGAGATCCTCGGCCGATGCCACGAAGAGCAAGTGTCCGGCAACCGCGCCCGGATTACACGCCTGACCACGTGAGCGCTGCATCGCGCAGCTCCCTGGCCCTGCGACCGAGTCAGGGGTGTCCACCGACTGCGGCTGCGAGGATGGCGGGATGCCGGGTCCACCCACCGCGACAGGCGCACCATAGGCGCGCGGCTGGCACGCCTCGCGCTCGGCCTCTGGCTGTTCGGGACCGGAGAGGGTCTCGTCGTCCACAGCGCCCTGGGCAACTCGCCGTGGTCGGTGTTCGCCGAGGGCGTGTCGCTGCACACCCCGCTCTCGATCGGGACGGCGACGGTCGCGGCGAGCTTCGTGATCCTCGTGTGCTGGCTGGCGCTGCCGGTCCGTCCCGGCCTGGGAACGATCGCCAACGCGCTGTCGATCGGGCTCGTCATCGACCTCACGCTGGAGCTGCTCGGCGGGACGTCAGGCCACGTGACCGTCCAGGCGGTCGAGGTGCTCGCCGGGATCGGGCTGGTCGGCATCGGCTCCGGCCTCTACCTCGGTGCGGCGCTCGGTCCTGGGCCGCGCGACGGTCTCATGACCGGCCTGCACGCGCGGACAGGCACACCGATCGCTGCTGTCCGGGCGGGCATCGAGCTGAGCGCGCTGGTCCTAGGCGCGGTCCTCGGCGGGACCGTCGGCGTCGGGACGGTGGCGTTCGCGCTGCTGGTCGGGCCGGCGGTCCAGGCGTCGATGGCCGCGCTACCGGCGGCCACGACCGCCGCCGCGGACGACTAGTCGCGACCGGTCTCCCCGGCCGTGGGCGGGCGCTCCGACCTGCACCCCGCGCCCGGGCCGGTCTCGGCCGCTTCGGCGAGCCGGGCGACCGCCAGCACTGCAGCCGGCGAGGCGGGACGTCCGAGCATGCGCCCGAGCACGGCGCCGAGCGGGCGCGCCAGGATGCCGCTGAGCGCCACGCGGTGCGTGATGCGGGCTCCGCCGCCCGGCAGCTCGACGACCTCGTAGAGGTAATGGCCCTGGGCGAGACGCGGCCCGTGACCGTGGGTCCCGGTGTGGACGAGGCGCCGTCCCTCGTCGACCTCGCCGACCACCACGTCGACCGGCCGGGCGCCGGCGGGCTTCCAGCGTCCCGGCGTCCCGGGTCGCAGCGGCCCGTCCTGGGAGGCCCACTCCAGGCGCGGGTGCCACTCGGGGCGCAGCGCCGGGTCCGCCCAGACGGCCCACACGGCACCGGTCGACGCGGTCGTGTCGGCGGACGACTCGGCGACGGTGCGCATGCCCGGGGTACGCGTCCCCGGCCGCGGTCGATCGCTCCGGATCGAGAACGACGGTCCCGTGACTGCACGCCGTTCAGGGCGGGTCCCTCGCAAGATAGGCTCGGACGGTGCTCGACCTTCCCCGAGGCGACCGCGGCGCAGCGTCTCCGCGGTCTGACCGTGCTTGACTGATCTGGCGATCCGCAGACGACTGTTCAGCGGCGCACGGGCGCAGCTGCTCAACCACGTGGTGATGGTCGTTGCTCAGCTGGCGGGCATCGCGCTCTTCACCGCGCACTGGGGTCTGGACCTCTACGGCGAGTGGCTCATCCTCGCCGCCATCCCGGCGTACCTGACGGCAAGCGACCTCGGGTTCGTCACGGCGTCGATCAACGAGATGGCGATGTCAGTCGGCCGCGGCGACTCCGCGCAGGCCGCGGCCGTGCTGCGTGCGGTGTCGCTCCTTCTGATGGTGGTTGCTGTCGGCGTGGGTGCCTTGGCCCTTCCGGCCTGTCTCCTGCTCCCGCTCGACGACTGGCTGAACCTCGACCAGATCGACAGCGCGACGGTGACGCTCGTCCTGCTCGTCCTGGCGGCGGACGTCGTCGCCGCGCTGTACGGCCGCCTGCTCTACGGCGTCCTCGCCAGCCAGGGCCTTTACGCCCAGGGTTCCAACTGGATCACCGCGATCATCGTCGCGCAGACGACGGCGATCGCCGCGGTGCTGATTCTCGGCGGCGGCCCCGGAGCGGTCGCGGTCGCGATGCTGACGGCACGCGTGCTGACGACCACGGCGATCTACGTCTTCGTGCGGCGGCAGGTGCCGTGGGTCGCCGCTCCGGACGCAGCGCCAGCCGGCGCGCGGACCGTCCTCAGACCGCTGCTGGCACCGTCGCTGGCCTCGGGCGCGCTTCCTCTCGGGTACGCCCTGAACCTCCAGGGAGTGCTGATCCTCGTGGGCGTCGTGTCGGGGTCGGCGGCTGCCGCGGTCTTCGCGACGCTCCGAACCGTGAGCCGGCTGCTCTACACCCTCCTCAGCGCGCTCATCGCTGTGATCTCGCCCGAGATCGCACGCGCGTTCGCTGCCGGGGACGTCGCCCTGGTCCGTCGGCTGCATCGGGGTGCGGTGCAGCTCGCGGTCTGGGCGGCCGCAGCGGCACTTGCCTTCCTCGCCGCGTTCGGCTCACCCATGATCGAGTTGTGGACCTCGGGCCGCATCGACTCGGGCGGCACCCTCTTCCTGCTGTTCCTCGTCGGTGCCGGCGTGAACGCGCTGTGGTTCACGAGCTCGACGGTCCTGGTCGCCACGAACCGCCACGGCCCCCTCGCCGTGCGCTACCTGGCGATCTGCGTGCTCACGCTGCCTGCTGCGTATGCGCTCCTCGAGCTCGTCGGCTCCGAGGGCGCAGCGATCGCGCTCATCGGCACGGAGCTTGCCATGGCGGTGGTCGTCCTGCGCCGCGCGCTCCCCGCGGTATCGGACACGTTCGGCGGGCTGGTGATGTCGCTACGACCGCCGACGCCGGCAGCAGTCAGGAGCCTGGTCCGCAGCGGCTGACTGCCTTGCGTCGACCGGCGCTCAGCGCCGCTTCACCTTGCAGGGGACGAACGACGTCGTCGCCACCGCCCGTTGCCGGCCCAGCTCGTCGTAGGCGACCAGGCGCGCACGCCCGGGGCGCTTGGGGAGGGCCATCGTGATCGTGGTGGTGGCCGTCCGGCGGCCGGCGGCGTCGGGGTCACGGACCTCTCGACGCAGGCCGCCGGGCAGCGCGATCACGAACCGCCGATACGGCTCCGGCTCCGCGCCGAGGGTGAAGCGCACCCGCACCCGGCGCGCGGAGCAGCGGCGGGCCAGGGTGATTCGCAGCGGGCCCTCCACGCGAGTGGGGGCATGGATCAGACGAGGCAGGTCGGGCCGGCCGCACGGGCCTGGCCGGGTCGCCGGCGGCGGGTTCGACAGCACCCGCGCGACCGCGGCGACGTAGGCAGCTGCCGACGGCCGCATCACGGCGGTGACCGGGTCCGCCAGCCCGAACCACTCGGAGCCCTCGAAGGCCAGCTGCTGCTGCGTGACCCAGGCGTACGGCTGCACGGTCCCGAGGCCGCAGTCAGACGCGGCCAGCAGCTCGACCACCTCGCCGAGGTACCCGCCGCGGATCTCGTCGGTCACCGGCGTGATGTCGGTCAGCAGGACGCCGCCCGACGTCGTCCACCCGGTCTCGTTGACGTCGATCGCTGTGTCCCGTGCACCGAGCTCGTCCAGGGTTCGGCGGAACGCGACCACGTCCTCGAGGACCTGCTGCGGGATCCGTCGATAGATCGTGACGCCGACCGCGTCCATCTCCTTCACGAGGGAGGGTCGGGCGGCGACCATGGCGCGCAGGAAGCGCGATGCGGTGTCCTTCCCCTGCGCGAGGCCGCCGACCGCCACGCGTGCCTGCGGCTCAGCGGCGATGATCGCGGCCCGCACCCCGGCGTAGAACTCGGCGTACGTCGGGGCGGTCCACGACATGTCCAGGTTGGCCTCGTTCCACACCTGGTAGGTCGTCACGGGGACGTACGGCAGCTCCGGATGGTCCCGCCAGAACCGCCCGCCGCGGCCGTACCGCTCGGCGAAGGCGGTGGCGAACGCCGCGAATGG
The DNA here is from genome assembly GCF_040581415.1 of Paraconexibacter sp. AEG42_29. Taxonomy (NCBI): domain Bacteria; kingdom Bacillati; phylum Actinomycetota; class Thermoleophilia; order Solirubrobacterales; family Paraconexibacteraceae; genus Paraconexibacter; species Paraconexibacter sp. AEG42_29. Next base: position 3,092,242 of record NZ_CP114014.1, read on the forward strand.
CTTCAGCGGGGCCGGGCCGGCAGCCGTCCCCGGCACCGTGCCCGCCCACGCCGATGAGAAGCCGAGGATGACGTCCCAGCGCAGCCCGTTACGGGCCAGGCCGCCCGCAGTGGCATCGGTCAGCGTCCACCGGAAGCGATGCGCGCCGGTCGCCCGGTCGGGCGCCTCCGGCTCGGCATGGTTCCAGTCGGCGATCACCCGCACCGACTGCAGGGGCGTCCGCCCGATGGCCTCGGCGTGAGGGGCTTCGTCGATCGGGCCCCGGAGGTCATCGTCGTGCCACAGCAGCCCGCCGCTGATGCCGAATGTCGGCGGCGCGGCAGCGGACTGCTTGCGCGCTTGCGCCCCAGGCGCGCCCACCCCCGCGCAGGCGAGCGTCGCCGACGCCAAGACGACGAAGCGCCGCAGCGGCGAGCCCCCTGTCAACCCCATGGCCGCGATCGTACCCGGGATGCCGACCCGGTACGACGTTTTCAGGCCTATTCCACGTTTTCGGCCCATGTTGGCGCCTCGCTACCTGTCCGGCCGATCAGGCGACGCTCAGCGCGGTGTCACCTTCGCCACCGCGCGCTGCAGCTCGCCGACGGAGACCGCACCCTCGAACCGGGCGGCCACACGACCCGCCTTGTCGACGACGAAGAACCACGGCTCGCTCGGCAGGCGGTACGCCCGCAGCTGCGGCCGGTAGCCCTTGGACGCATCGTTGTCGTTGAAGATCTCCTGGTGGATGAACGCGACGCGGCTGCCGACGGCCGCCCCCACCTGCGCGGCGATGTCGACGACGGGGCCACAGACCCGGCTGACGCACAGCTGCGGCGTGGCGAAGACCAGGACGATCGGCTTCTTGCCCAGGACGTCCGCGAAGTCGGTCTTGAGCAGGTCGACGTCAGGCGGGACGCGGGTCGTGATCTTGGTCGCGTCCCCCGCGACCGAGGCGAGGGTCGGCGTGTGGATCCGCGGCGCCCGGTCGCCCACCTTCGGCGGCGTGTTGCCGCTGCCCAGCACCTCCATCGAGCGCTGGCTGGTGGCAAGCAGCCGGCCGTCGACGCGGGCGACGGCCAAGACGAGATACTTCCCGGTCTTGGTGAACGGGACGTCGGCGACGTAGACGCTCTTGGCGGAGTCGGGGTCCTGGCTGGTGGTCCGGCTCTCGAACTGCGGCTTGACCACGAGCGACTCCGAGCGCGCGATGTACGGCCCGCGGACATGCGACCCGTCCGCGTCCGCGATGTACAGCGCGGCACCCGCCCCGGCGATCTCCTTGCGGGCCACGTCGAACAGGCCGAAGCCGAAGCGGTTGCGCCCGGGGGTGAGGACCGACACCGTCGGCGACAGGACCGGCCCCTCGGCCATTCCCGCCTGCAGCGCGCCGAGCGACTTCCCAGCGGGCTTCGGGAAGTCCTGCGCCGCGGCGGTCGGCGCGGGCTGGGCGGGCGGTGCCTTCCCGTCGCCGTCCTCCGACGAGCCGCACCCGGCGGCGGCCAGCGTGAGCAGGACGGCCCCGGCGAGGGTGGCCGATCGACAGGCGCGAAGCATTGCGCGGCATCCTGCCATGCCGGGCGGGGACGGGACGCCGGTGGCGCAGGCACGTCGTGAGCGTCTGGTTGGATAGCGGCGGCAGCGACACCTGGCGACGAGAGGGCGGGACACGACATGACGCAGCGAGCAGCACTGGTCACGGGAGCATCGAGCGGCATCGGCCTGGCGATCGCCGAGATGCTGGGCGACGAGGGCTACGCGCTCACGGTCGCCGCCCGGCGGCCGGAGAAGCTCGAGGCGGCGGCCGACGGCCTACGGGCGAAAGGCCTCGAGGTCCAGCACATCGCCGGCAACCTGGGTGACGAGGCGACGATCGAGTCGGTGGTCGCCGCCCACGTGGAGCGTTACGGGCGGCTCGACGTCCTCGTCAACAACGCCGGCGTCGGCGTGGGCCAGCCGGCCGACGCGCTGACCACCAAGATGATCGACATGCAGATGAACACGAACCTGCGCGCGATCTTCCTCTTCTACCGGGCGGCCCTCCCCCACCTGCGCAAGGCCGGCGCGGAGCACCGCAACGCGCTCGTCGTGAACACGTCGTCGATCAGCGGCATCCGCGGCGAGGCGTGGCTCAGCGTCTACTCGGCCACCAAGCACGGCGTCATCGGCTACACCGAGGCCATGAACAAGGAGCTGGGGACCGCGGGCATCAAGAGCACCGCGCTGTGCCCGGGCTTCGTCGACACGCCCATGACCGACTTCGTCAAGGAGCACGTCCCGGCGGACGCGATGATCCGCCCGGAGGACGTCGCCGAGGGCGTCCGCTTCCTGCTGCGGACGACTCCGGGCTGCGTCATCCCCGAGATCCGCTTCGAGCAGCCCGGCGGCGGTCTGGACCACCTGCCGGGCTGACCCGCGGATCGATCAGGCGGGCGTGAGCTCCTGCTCCCGATCGGCCAGCTCGCGCTCGCGCTCCACGCGGTCGAGGGCACGCTGCGTGTCGCGGTCCTCGCGGCGGCTGCGCAGGAAGCCCCAGTTGCCGTCGTCCTCCGCGGCCTCGCGGGCACGGCGGTCGCGGGCGGTCGCCTGGTGCTCGGAGATCGCGTCCCCGAGGGCGGGCACCACGAAGGCCTCGCGGCTGTGACGTTCGCGGCGGATCTCCTGGTGGGCCTGGATCGCAGAGCCGAGGTCGCTGACCGGAGCGGACTGCTCCTCCATCAGGCTCGCCTCGAGGTAGGTGCGCAGGATACGGAGCTCACGCTCGCTGGCCCGGCGCGCGCGCTTGACCCCGGCGAACGCGTCCCACGCCTTGGCGAACGAGACGAAGCTCGTGCGGCCACCGCAGCGGTGGGCGGCGAGCATCGGGCAGACGCCGCCTTCGCGGTCGGAGTAGGCGCCGACGATGATGTCGTTGGTGTTGATGCCCTCGAGCATCGCGCTGCGGGTCTTCTCGGGCAGGCAGTCGATCGCGAGTCGCAGATCGTCTGCCGGTGAGCGTCGGGTTCGCATAGGTAGGCTTGCGCGCCCCGGTCGGAATCGGGCGCCTCCGGTGCCCAGGGTACGGATGGTTCGTCCAAACCCCAAGACATTCCCCTCCCCCTGAATGAGGTCTTGCATGAAGCTCGGAGTGCACATCGGCTACTGGGGCCTCGGCCTCACCCGCGAGGACCAGCTCTCGATCGTCCAGGAGGCGGAGCGCCTCGGGTACGACTCGGTCTGGACCGCCGAGGCCTACGGCTCCGACGCAGCGACGATCCTCGGCTGGATCGCCGGGCAGACGACGACCATCAAGATCGCGTCGGGCATCCTGCAGATGCCGGGCCGGTCCGCCGCGATGACGGCGATGACCGCGGCGACCCTCGACCAGCTGTCGGACGGCCGCATGATCCTCGGCATCGGGTCGTCGGGCCCGCAGGTCTCCGAGGGCTGGCACGGCGTCCGGTTCGGCAAGCAGCTGCTGCGCACGCGCGAGTACGTCGACGTCCTGCGGATGACGCTCGACCGCCAGCGCCTCGAGTACCACGGCGAGTCGATCGACCTCCCGTTGCCGGACGGCCCCGGCAAGGCGCTGAAGCTCACGATCGCCACCGTCCAGGACCGGATCCCGATCTACATCGCCGCGATCGGCCCGAAGAACACGCAGCTGGCAGCCGAGATCGCCGACGGCGTCATCCCCACCCTCTTCTCCCCCGAGCACGTCACCGTGATCCGCGACGAGCTGCAGATCGGCGTCGACCGAGCCGGTAACGGCAAGACGCTCGACGACGTCGCCATCGCCCCCGCTGTCCAGGTCTTCGTCGGGGACGACCTCGAGGAGGCGCGCAACCTGATGCGCCCGTTCATCGCGCTGTACGTCGGCGGCATGGGCTCGCGGAAGCAGAACTTCTACAACACGATGGTCCGACGGTACGGCTTCGACGACGCAGCCCAGACCATCCAGGACCTCTACCTGGACGGCAAGAAGGACGAGGCTGCGGCGGCGATCCCGGACGAGCTGATCGACACCGTCTCGATCTGCGGACCCCCGGACCACGTCCGTGAGCGCCTCGCCGCGTACAAGGCCGCCGGGGTGCACACGCTCGGGGTGACGCCTATGGCGTGGACCCGCGAGGGCCGCATCGAGCAGCTGCAGAAGATCGCCGAGCTTGCTGAATAGCGCCTGCCGGTGAAGGTCCTCCTGGGCGCGTTCGGCGATCCCGGCCACACGTTCCCCGTCATCGCGCTCGGCGTTGCGCTCCGCGCCGCCGGGCACGACGTGACGCTCGAGACGTGGAAGCGGTGGCGGCCCGAGGTCGAGGCCGAGGGCCTCGCCTTCGCCGCTGCGCCCGAGTACGACGTCTTCCCCACCGAGGGCCGCTACCTGAAGCCGTACGAGGCGGTGGCGCGGGCGACGGTCCACACGCGCGAGCTCGTGCGGACCCTACGGCCGGACGTCGTCGTCCAGGACATCCTCACCCTCGCCCCTGCGCTCGCCGCGGAGCTCGAGGGCATCCCGGTCGCGACCCTCGTCCCCCATGTCGACCCTCGCCCGGCGTCGGGCTTCCCGCCGTACTCGATCGGTGCGCGACTCCCCCGTACGGCCGGCGGACGGCGGCTGTGGGACGGGCTCGCGCCGCTCGTCCGCCGCGGCCTGATCACCGGCCAGGCCGAGCTCAACGAGACCCGGCAGCGCCTCGGCCTTCCGGCGCTGGACCACGTCCACGGCGGGATCTCCCGCAGCCTGTGCCTGGTCGCCACCTTCCCCCAGCTCGAGTACCCGCGTCCCGGCGACCTGGACGCGCCCAACACGCACGTCATCGGGCCGCTGCTGTGGGAGCCGCCGACCGGCGACGTGGCGCTACCGGCGGGCGACCCGGCGGCGCCGCTGGTCCTGGTCGCGCCCTCGACCGCGCAGGATGCCGGGCACCGGCTGCTCAGGGCCGCGCTGGAGGGGCTCGCGGCCGAGCCGGTGCGCGTCCTCGCGGCGACGAACCGGAGGCCGCTCGCCGAGCCCGTCCCGTCCGTCGGCGCGAACACCCGGCTCGTGGACTGGCTGTCCTACGCGCGGACGATGCCCCACTGCGACGTGGTGGTCACGCACGCCGGCCACGGGACGATGGTCCGCGCGCTGGCGAGCGGCTGCGTCGTGGTCGCGGTCCCGGCGGCCGGCGACATGAACGAGAACGCGGCGCGCGTGGCGTGGGCGGGCGCCGGGGTCCGCCTACCGCGGCGGCTCGCCACGCCGCAGGCCGTCCGGCTCGCGGTCGGCCTGGCGCTGGAGCGCCCGGCGCTGCGGGCACGGGCGCAGGAGTTCGGCCGCTGGGCCGCCGGCAACGACCCGGCAGCGCGGGCGGTCCACCTGATCGAGCACCTGGTCCAGCGCTAGCGGCAGGCCACGCGCAGCTCGTGCAGCCGCTGGCGATGGGGGCGCAGCGCCCGGCGATCGACGCCGAAGAAGCGGTCGAACGCTCGGGCGAACTGCGCCGAGGACTCGGACCGCACCGCGACCTCGAGAGCGTCGGCGGCCCGGCCCAAGCGGTCGTAGACGAGCAGCTCGCCCTGCCGGTACCGCAGTGCGTCCCGGCACGGGACGTCGGACACGGACCGTCGCAGCGTCTGGTTCATGGCCCGGCCGGCTGCCGCCTGCCGCCGGACGGCCGACGCGTACCGGCGGATCGCCGTGACGCAAGGGCGGACCTGCTTGCAGCCCGTGATGTCGCCGAGGCGGAGCACCGCGTCGACGTCACCGCGGCAGGTCGCCCGGAAGGCGGCGACCAGCGCGGAGGTGCGCGGGAGCGCGCGGCAGGCCCGGTCCGCGGCCCTCACGCGGGCGGGGACAGGACGCCGGGCGTCGAGCGTCACCGCGCGCTTGCGCACCTCGACGATCGCCGCGTACTGCGACGGCGCAATCGGCGGCTCGGCCGCGGCGGCCCCTGTCGCGAGGAGCAGGCCGGCGATCACCGCGACGCTCACCGCCCAATGTCCAGCCGGTCGACCCATGCACCGGAGCGTAGGGTGTCGACGCCCGTCGTGCTCCGGTTTTCGTTGTGTCGCCGACCGTCAGCGACGAGCGGCCGCCGCATAGGCGGTGCGGACGGCGGCCAGCGCCGGCTTCGGCGTGCCGTCGAAGCCCGTGAGCCCGTAGTTGTGCTGCGGGTCGTCGGCATCGACGCCGATGTCGCGCAGGCGGTAGACGAAGACCCCGCTGGCGATGTCGATGCCCCAGGTGGCCGTCTGCAGCATGGCCAGCGACCGCACGAGGTAGTCCGCCTGCTGATCGGGCGAGACGCCGTCGAGCCAGAGCGACCCGCGCAGGGTGCTCGTGTTCCAGCCCAACTCGGACAGCCAGACCGGCGTGCGGTCGCCGCGAGCGTCGCGCGCGGCACGGATCGCCCGCAGCCCTTGGAGGAACGTCGCCGAGGCCCAGCGCGCGTCGATCAGCGCCTCGGGATCGCGCCCGTCGTTGTAGGGATGGACCGACAGGACGTCGTAGAACCCGTTGATGCCGGCGTCGTAGAGGCGCTGGAGGAACGCGGCGTCGCCCCCGGCGAGCGCTCCGGCGAGGACGGGCGTGGCCGGCGCTGCCCGCTTGATGAGCGGATAGGCGGCTTTCAGCAGCCGCGCGTACGCGAGGGCGGCATCGGGTGCACTCCAGAACGACGTGAGGTTGGGCTCGTTCCACACCTCGATGCCGGCCAGGCGCGAGCCGTAGCGGCGCGCCAGAAACGCCGCGAACTGCCCGTACGTCGCCGGATCGGCGGGCGGGGTGACGGCGGCGGCCTGCCCGCCCGCTGCGGCAGCGCAGAGCGAGGAGCCGTCCGCCGGCGGGACCGCTGCCCAGCACGGGGTGCGCAGCGGAGTCAGCAGCACCTTGACCCCGCGGGCGGCTGCCCGCGACACCAGCGCATCCACCCGACTCAGGTACCACCCCGCGTACTCACCCCGCCTCAGGGGCTCCAGGCCGGCCCAGTCGAGGGCGACCCGGACGCTGTTCGCGCCCATCGCGGCTGCGGCGTCGACGTCGGCGAGCTCGGCCGAGGCGGGCTCGAAGAAGCTGATGTCGATCGCGACGCCACGCTGCTCCAGGCGGGGCGACGACGAGAGCGTCGGCGACGGCGGACCGGGCCTGACCGCCTGTGCCGCGGGTGCGGCGACGCAGAGCACCAAGAGCGCGAGGATGGGGGCGTGCGCGCGGCAGCCCAGACGACGCAGGAGCCGACCGCGAGAGGACATGCCTCCGTTGTCGGACGAAGATCGACCGGCTTGATAGGCGATGCACCGTCAGCGGACGAGCGTCGGAGCGATCAGTCCTTGCCGCCGAAGGCCGCGCGGACCGCCGCGAGCGCCGGCTTCGCCCTGCGGGCCTTCGTGATGAGGCCGTAGTTCTGGTCCGGCACCGCGGGGTCGGCGCCGACGTCACGCAGCCGGTAGACAAAGACTGCCTCGGGGAAGCCGATGTCGCCGCCCGGCGATCGCAGCAGCTCCAGCGCCCGGCGCAGGTACCGCGCCTGCTGCGCCTCGGTGACGCCGTCCAGGAACGGCTGCCCGCGCTGGGTGCTCGTGTTCCACCCGATCTCCGTCACCCACACCGGTCGCCGCTCGTCGTGCCGGTCGAGCGTCTCCCGCAGCCGGCGCAGCCCCTGCAGGACGGTGGTCTGCGCCAGGGCCGGATCGACGAGGGTGTCGGGCGCGCGTCCGTCGTTGTAGGCGTGGACGGACAGCACGTCGAAGTGGCCGTCGATCCCGGCGGCGTAGAGGTCGTCGAGGAAGGTGCCGGTGACCCCGGCACCCGCGAGCGCGCCCGCCACCACCGGGACCGACGGCGCCGCCCGCTTGACCGCGGGATAGACCGCCTTGAGCAGGCGTGCATAGGCGGCCGCCGGGTCGGGCGTGTCCCAGGTGCCCCGCAGGTTCGGCTCGTTCCAGACCTCGATGCCCATGAGGGTGTCGCGATAGCGGCGGGCGAGGAACGCGAGGAAGTCGGCGTAGTCGCCGGAGCGCGTCGGCGGGAGCCGCGCCGTCTGCGCGGATCGCTCCGGGGTCCCGCAGCCGGTCGTGCCGTCCGGTCCGGGCGTGGCGACCGCCCAGCAGGGCGTGGTCACCGGCGTCAGCAGCACGCGCAGCCCGCTCTCTCGCGCGCGCCGGAACAGCGTGTCCAGACCGTCGAGGTAGTAGCCGGCGTACCTGCCCTTCGCGATCTCGAACGTCGACCACTGCACGCTCACCCGCAGCGCCTCGGCGCCCATCGCGGCGGCGATGTCGACGTCCGCGACCACCGCGTCCGGCGGCTCGCCGAAGACGACGTCGACCGCGACTCCCCCCACCCGCGTCGGCGGTCCCGAACCCGACCCGCACGACGCGAGGGCAGGCGCCGCCAGTGCCAGCAGCACGAAGAGGAGGAGACGCGCGTGCCCGGGGGCCCGTCGGAGCAGAGAGGCGCGCGACATCCGGGCGAGGATCGCACAGACGACCGGGTGCGTCCCGGACCTCCTTTGCCAGACTTCGCGCGATGCCGCCCGCCACGCAGCCGCCGGACGCCCCGCCCCGGCCCGGGCCCCTCGCTCCCGTCCTCGTCCACGACTACCTGCTCGTGTACCGCGGGGCGGAACGCTCGTTCGCGCAGATCGCCGCGTGCTGGCCGGGCGCGCCGGTCGCCTCGCTGCTCTATGACCACGAGGTGCTGGGCCCCCACCTGCAGGGACACCCGGTCCGCACGTCGCGCCTGCAGCGCCTGTCCGTCGACCAGCAGCACTTCCGTCGCCTGCTGCCGCTGTATCCCGCGGCCGCCGAGCGCCTGCCGGTGAGCGGCCACGACGTCGTCGTGTCGAGCAGCAGCGCATTCGCCCACGGCGTCCGCCCCGATCCGGGTGCTGTACACGTCTGCTACTGCTACACGCCGTTTCGCTACGCCTGGTTCGAGCGCGAGCGCGCGGCGGCCGAGCTCCCGGCCCCGCTGCGCCCCGCGCTCGCCGCAGCGCTCGCCCTGATCCGCCGCTGGGACGTTGAGGCATCGCAGCGCGTCACCCACTACATCGCGATCTCCGAGTTCTGCCGCGAGCGCATCGAGCGGACGTACGGGCGCGACTCCGAGGTCATCTTCCCGCCGGTGGACACCGAGCGCTTCACGCCGACCGACCCCGAGGACTTCCTCCTGGTGGTGACCGAGCTCGTCCGCCACAAGAACGTCGAGGTCGCGCTCGCCGCGGCCGAGCGGGCCGGACGCCCCATCAAGGTCGTCGGCGTCGGGCCGGACCTCCCCCGGCTCGAGGCGCTGCACGGACACCACGCGGAGTTCCTCGGCCGGATCTCCGACGCCGAGCTCACCGAGCTTCACCCGCGCGCGCTGGCGCTCGTCGTCCCCAACGTCGAGGAGTTCGGCATCGCGGCCGTCGAGGCACAGGCCGCCGGGCGACCGGTGATCGCCCCCGACGACGGCGGCACCCGCGAGACGGTCATCGACGGCGAGACCGGCGTGCTGCTCCCCCGGGTCGACGTCGCGACGCTGACCGAGGTCATGACGACGGTCGACTTCACGCGCTTCCGTCCCGAGCGCTGCGTCGAGAACGCCAGCCGGTTCTCCGAGGCGTCCTTCCGGAGTCAGATCACCCGGGCGGTCGAGCGCGCGGCGGCGCAGCGCGGGCGCTGACCGCCGCCTCCGGCGCGTCAGCCGTGGCCGGTGGCGGCGAGCGGCACGTTGCCGCGCGGCGTGACCATCATCCGGGGCGGGACGTCGCGGGTGACAACGCTGTTCGCGCCGATCACGCAGTCGTCGCCGATCGTGACACCGCCTACGAAGACGACGCCGGGGTACACGGTGACGCGGTCCCCGATGACGGGCCGCCCGTCCTGCGCGTCGCCGGCCAGCGTGACGTTGTGGCCGAGGCCGACATTCGTGCCGATCTTCGAGCCGGCCGCGAGCAGGACCCCGATCGGGTGCGGGATCTCGAAGCCGGGGCCGATCTCCAGCTTGCCGCTCCAATCCATCGAGTGCAGGCGCACGAAGAAGTTGCGCCAGATCCACCACGTGGCGCGCGGGCTCGCGTTCGCGACGCGCACGACGAAGACGGCCTGCAGGGACGGGTTGACCAGCAGGCGCGGGATCGCCAGGAGACGCCGCCGCCGGGGCGACTCCGGGGCCTTGTGGCTGCAGTGCGCGTGGTAGTCGGACCGGTACAGCGCGATGACCGAGCTGTGGGCGGTCGTGCCGGGCGGGTGGACGGGCGACGGCACGGCGGTCATGGCCTCACGCCGTCAGGCCGCCGTCGACCACGATGGTCTGGCCTGTGATGAACCCGGCGGCGGGCGAGGTGAGGAAGACGACGACCGAGCCGATGTCCTCGGGCTCGCCGAGCCGCCCGGCGGGGGTGCGCCGGGCGATCTGGTTCAGCTGCGCCTCGTCGAGCCCGTGGGACATCTCGGTCCGCAGGTAGCCGGGTGCGACCGAGTTCACCGTGATGCCGCGTGAGCCGAGCTCCCGCGCCAGCGACCTGGTGAAGCCGTCGAGGCCTGCCTTCGTCGCCGAGTAGATCGAGAGCCCGCGGTAGCCGGCGGTGCCGACGACCGAGGAGATGTTCACGATGCTGCCCGAACCCTGCCGCAGCATCCGGCGCGTGACGAGCCGCGTCATCACGAACGTCGCGCGCAGATTCAGGTCGAGCACCGTGTCGATGTCCTCCTCGAGCGCCACGGCGATCATGCCGTCACGGGCGATGCCGGCGTTGTTGACGAGGATGTCCACCCGGCCGAAGCGCGTGACGACCTCCCCGACGAAGGCCGCGGCGGCGGCGCTGTCGACGATGTCCACCGCGGCGAAGAGGAACCGGTCGGCGGTGGCCGGGTCCGCGGCCCAGCGCTCGGTGCGGTCCGTGGCGCTGCGGCTGCACGTCGCCACGATGTCCCCGTTCGCGAGGAAGGAATCGACGATCCCTGCTCCGAGCCCACGGCTCCCGCCGGTGATGATGACGACGCGAGGGGTCATGGCTTTGCCTCCAGGGCTGTACGGACGGTCTTGTTGCCGCGAACCTCGAGTGCCTCGACGATGCGGATCCGGCGCGGCCGGCCGGCCGCGGGCTGATCGGCGCACGCCGCCCGGACCCCGGCCAGCACCGCGTCGCCGTCGGCGCCGTCGTCGAGGACGACGTCCGCGGCGACGATCTGCCCGGTGATGGCGTTCGGGCGACCGTAGACCACGGCCGCGGCCACACCCGGGACCGACGCGATGAGCTCCTCGAGCGGCAGCGGATGGATCTTGGCCCCGCCGACGTTGATGATCTCGACCGTCCGCCCGACGAAGTGCAGGCGGCCGTCGCGCTCCTCGACGAGGTCACCGGTCGCGTGCCAACCGTCCCCGGCCGCGGCGTCCTGGCCCTGGTAGCCGAGCATCGCGTTGCGCGAGCGCACGTGCAGCTCGCCGTCGACGACCTTGAAGTGGGTGTCTGCGGACTCGTCACGGTCCAGGATGGAGACCGGCAGACCGCTGAGCCCGTCCCGCACCGAGACGACCGAGCCGAACTCGGTCCCGGCGTAGATGTGGGAGATCCCGGCGGCAGGAAACGCGGCGCGCAGGCGATCGATCACCGAGGCCGGCGCGGCCTCACCGCCGAGGGTGATCTGCTCGAGGGCCAGTTCGCGCGGCTCGGCCGCAAGCACCCCGAGCAGCATCCGCCAGAACGTCGGGGTCGCGCTGACGGAGGTCACGCGGTGCTCGAACATCGCGTCGATGGCGTCGCGGGCGTGCGTCGACGACGGCACGACGATCGTCGCCCCGTTCACGAGGCCGTGCAGCAGCACCTGGAAGGCGGCGAACTGGTTGATGTTGTAGGCCAGCAGCCAGCGGCCGGCGGCCTTGTCGGGGTTGCGGCGGACCGCGCGCAGGAGCCGCGCCCAGTCGTGACGCACGCCCTTGGGCGTCCCGGTGGTGCCGGTCGTGAGGATGAGGACAGTGCTCGCGGCGGGCGCGGGGAGCTCGTCGTCGGCGCTGCCGGCGAGCGCGTCGAGCGTCAGCCCGCCGGACCGGCCACGGTCGACCAGGACGGTCTCGTGGCCGAGGCGCTGCGCGAGCGTCGCGGTCGCCTCGGCGTCCAGCCCGCGCGGATAGACGCACGCCTCGACTCCGGCGGCGGAGGCGGCCGCCAGCACCGACACCACGTCGACCGGGTCCTGGACCGCGCAGCCGACCGCGACGATGCCCCGCGCGTGGAGCCCGCCGGCGATCGACCCCGCGGCGGACACCAGCTCGGCGTACGTGATCGTGCGACCGGCGGCGATGATCGCCTGGCGCTCGGGGTGCTCCGCCGCGGTGGTGCGCAGGACGTCGATCAGCACCGGGCGCCGTCCTCAGGCATAGAAAGCGACGAGTTCCCCAACGGTCGCGGGAATGATGCCCTGGCTGTAGGGGTCGCTGCCGAGCTCGTCCTCCAGCGCGGCCGACAGCTCGGCGAGCTCGAGCGAGTCGAGGTCCAGGTCGGGGCCGATCTTCGACTCGTGCGTGATCTCCGGCGGTGTGTCGCCCCGCCGCGTGATCAGCTCACGGATGGTGTCGGTGATCGTCTGCTCGGGTCCTTGCGTCATACGTATCCCATCTCGTGGCTGCCTGGTCGCGCGCTGCGCAGGGCCGTGTCCTCCCAGCCCGCTGCGCCCGGCGGCATCGTATAGCGAATCAGCGGTCGGGTTCGACCGGCGCCATGCTCTCGAGCGCCGACTCGTAGAAGCCCAGCCCGGAAGTCGGTCTTTTGGACATCCGCTCCCGGTACCGGTGGTGGACCCAGATCAACGGCAGCAACGCTTTGAGCCACAGCGGCCGGGCGTGGTCGCGCCGGGCCCGCTGACGCAGGCCGAGCAGCCATTTGGCCTCGTCGGGGTGGCCGAGGTGGCCGAGGGTCAGCGATTCGGCGTGGACGCGGTAGAGGCGCGCGGTCTCGCGCAGCATCACGATCCGTCCCCGCACGGTCAGCGAGGCCGCGAGCGCCCAGTCCTCGAAGAACTCGATGTCGTCGGCGAACCCCCCGGCGTCGCGGACCACGGCGGTCGGGAAGAGGGCGGGACCGGTCGTCGTGAACGGGCAGTAGAGCTGCGCGATCACCGCGAACAGCCGCGGGCGCCGCGAGAGCCGGTACATGAGCGACCGCGGCCACGGCCAGCGCTCGCCGGGGCCGGTCTCCGGGGTCCAGCGGAGGCTGTCCATGGTGACCGCGACGTGGCGGGGATCGGCCTGCAGGACCGTCAGCATGCGGGCCAGGGCCCCGGGCAGCATGAGGTCGTCCGCGTCCCAGAACATCACGTACGGCGCGCGGACCTCGGCGAGCCCGCGGTTGCGCGCGCCGCCGACCCACACCCGCTCGGCGGTCCGTACGACGTCGACCTCAGCCGGGAGCTCCGGCATCGGGACGTCCGAGGCGTTGTCGACCACGACGATCTTGATGCTCACGCCGGCCTGCGCCTGCAGCGACTCCACCGCGGCCGGGACGTACGCGACGTGGGCCCCCCAGGCGGGGATCACGACGCCGATGGCGGCGTCGGGCTGGTCGACGGCTGCGGCGGTGGGCGGCACGTCAGCGACCCTATGCCTTGCCGCGGGTCGGCGAGGCGAGCTCGCGGTAGCAGGCGGCCATTTCGCGGACGACGCGATCCATCAGGAACCGCTCGCGCGACCGCCTGCGTCCGGCCGCCGTCAGCTCGGCGCGGAGCCCGGGGTCGCCGAGCACGCGGTTCACGGCGTCGCCGAGCGCGGCGTGGGCGCCCTCGGGTACCACGAGACCGGCGTCGGCCACGACCTCCGGAAGCGCGCCGTTCGCGTAGGCGACGACCGGCGTCCCGACGTGCATCGCCTCGACGACTGCCAGGCCGAAGCCCTCCTTCCAGCCACCACGCTCCTGCAGCCGGCTCGGCTGGACCAGCACGTCGCAGGCGCTGACGACCGCCACCGCTTCACCCGGGCTGTGCCCCTTCAGCTTCGAGAAGCGGACGGCGTCGCCCACCCCCGCGGCCACGGCCCGCGCCCGGAGCTCGTCGCGGTAGCCCGGGTAGAACGAGTCCTCCACGCCGAGCAGCAGGATCCGCGCGCCCGGGTTCGCGGCTAGGATCGCGGGCGCGGCGTCGATCAGGTCCGTCTGCCCCTTCCCTGGGCACAGCCGTCCCGACAGCGCCACGACGGGACGTGCGTCCTCGCCGTCGAGCTCCTCGCGGAGCAGCGCGGCGCCGACCGCGTCGTCGACCTCGTAGTCGCGGATGCCGGCGAACACGACCCGCGCACGGCGAGCAGCGCGCGCGCTGAACGTCTCGTTCACGGCGGCGCTGATGCCCACGACCATGCGGCAGCGCAGGGCGACGAAGGTCGCCAGGGCCCCGTCCCAGCCGAAGTCGTACTTGAGCCACAGCACGGGCGGGCCGCCGAGCGGCGTGGCCAGGACGGCCGCCAGCGCCGCCTTGATGCCGTTGGCGTGGATGACGTCGGGCGCGGTGGCCCGAATGCTGCGGCGCAGGCGGAGCGCGTCGGTGAGGACGCTCGCGCGCCCGCGGGACGGGATGACCGTCACGTCGTGCCCGCCCTCGCGCAAGCGGCCGACGAACGGCCCGTCGTGCAGCGTCACGACACCGGCGGACCACCCGTCGCCGAGACCCTCGACGATCGAGCGCAGATAGGCCTCGCCGCCCCCGAGCTGGGCGTGCGAGGAGACGAACAGCACCTTGACGGGATCGGGCTCCGGCACGTCAGCTCCGTCCCTGCTCGGCGTCGGGCAGTGCCGCGAGGAGCGCTCGCGCGGCCGCGCCCCAGGTCCAGCGGCCGGATTCGGCGATCGCCCCGGCGCGGAGGGCAGCGTGGCCGTCGGTGTCCGTCAGCGCGTCCTGGAGCACCGCGCTCAGCCCGGATTCGGAGTCCGCGTCGTACGTGCGGCCGGTCGCGCCGTCGGCCACGAACTCCGCCGACGCACCGGTCCCCGGGCAGATGGGCACGCTGCCACAGGCCATCGCCTCGAGCATCGTCAGGCCGAGCAGCTCGGGCGGCGCGGCGCCGCCATAGCGCCGCAGGTCGACCGGGACCTGGACGGTGTGGCGCGCCCCGCGGTAGGCGGCGACCAGCTCGAGGTCGCTGACGTCGTGGCGGATCGGGACGCCGCGCTCGTGCGCGAGGGCTCGGACGCTCGCGACGTAGGCCGCGTCGTTGTTGTCCGATGGTCCGATGAGCTCCGCGCGCGCACCCTCGGGCAGCTGCTCGAGGAACCGCAGCTGTCCCTTGTACGGCTCGAAGCGGCCGACCATGAGGAAGTCCCGGTCGGGGGTCGTCCCGTCGGGCGTGAAGCGGCGCTCGTCGACGCCGCCGCGGACCGTCACGTGCCGGTCGGCCTTGATCGGGGAGATGCCCGCCTCGAACTCGCTCTGATGCGCGCCCAGGGTCGCCCCCGCCAGGGGAAGCCACGACAGCGCGTAGCCGAGCCGCGTGCCCGCGCCGTGGTCGATGACGACGAACGCCGTCCGGCGGCGGACCGGACGAACGAGGCGCAGCGTCGTCGCGGCGCGGGTGCGCCACTGGTGGCAGACGACGACGTCCGCGTCACGCAGTGTGTGCCGGAGCACCGTGGGCGCGCCCATCGCGTCGCCGACCGACAGGAAGCGCGCCCCGGGCCCGCCGACCGCCGTCCAGCCCTCGGGGACGTGGCGCTCGCGCTCGCGGGTGGCGACGACCAGCGCCCGCGTGCGCCAGGAGGGAAGCTCGCGGGTCAGCGCCTCGTGCAGGGCGACCGCGTAGCGCTCCGCGCCGCCACGCGCCCTCGCGAGGTCGGACGGGAGTAGCGAGACGAGCGTCGGCACGGGCGACGCGGTCAGGGCTTGACGGCGGCGATCAGCGCGTACCCGAGGGTGCCGTCGTCCCAGAACCCGCGCAGGACGTCACAGGAGTCGGCGAAGTCCCGGGTCGCCTGCTCCCCGATGAGGGCGACGACCTCGTCGTGGTGGCGGACCGCGTTCGCGGCCCATGCGTCGAAGGTCGGGCGCGTGAGCTCGGTGAGGTCGTGCTCCTCGTCGACCCGCAGGCCGCTCGCCTCCGCGAGGCGGCGATACTCGGAGACCTGCTCCATGCGGGCGTCCCCGTAGACGGCCCGCAGGAGCGTCAGCGGCTCCCGCAGCCGGCGGACCTCGGCCAGGTCGAGCGGTCGCTGCAGCACCAGGTCGCAGAGGACCATCCGGCCGCCGGGCTTCAGCACCCGCGCGTTCTCGGCGATGAGCCGGTCGCGCCGCCGCATCAGGTGGGAGGACTCGAGCACCCAGACGCGGTCGAACGCGGCGTCGGGAAGCCCGTTCGCCATGCCGTCGCGCTGCTCGAAGCGCGTGCGTTCGCTGACGCCGGCCGCCGCCGCGCGGGCGGTCGCGGCGGCGATGCCCTCGCTGCTCGTCGTGATGCCTGTGACGTGCACGCCGAACTCCTGCGCGAGCCGCACCGCGGGCGCGCCGGTGCCGCACCCGACGTCGAGGACGTTCTCCGCGCCGGCGATCTGGCCGCCGTCGATCATGCGCCGGGTGAGCTCGCCGGTCGCATCGGCCAGACCGGAGATCCCGTCGCTGAAGACGCCGTAGTGCAGCTCCTCGCCCAGCAGCAGGCCCCAGGCCGCCGTCACGCGGTCGTAGTGGTCGGCGGGTGCGTGGCTCATCGCGGCACCGTCAGGCGGTGGCGCACGGATCCGGGGACGTCGGCTGAGATCGGCATGTTCGGCGCAAAGAGATACCAGGTTCGCCTGCCGCGCCGACGGGGATCGTTCCTAGACGTCCCACTTGACCTGGCGGGCGACGATCCGGGTCCGCGGCGCGGCGGCCATGCCGCCGTCGGGCACGTCCTCGGTCACGACGGTGTTCGCGCCGATGACCGCACCGTGGCCGATGCGGATCGGACCGGCCAGCATGGCCCCGGGTAGGACGACCACGTCGTCTCCGAGCTGCGGCTCACCGGCGTGACGGCGGTCGGACCCCATGGTCACGTTCTGCGACAGCGTCACGTTGCGTCCGATAGCGACATCACCGCCGACACCGATGCCGAACGGGTGCGGCAGGCACAGCCCCGGGCCGATCTTCGCGCCGTACACGACTTCGCTGGAGTGCAGGGCGACAAGCACCGAGCGCCAGAACCAGTGCATCCACCGAGGCGACGCACACGTCAGCCGGACGAGTACGCACGCCCGCAGGGACGTGTTGGTGAGGAGCCGGATAGGCGCGCGCAGCAGCGCCGATCGGCGCTCGTCGCCGCGCCAGGCGACGTGGTGCTCGTAGTCGGACCAGATGAGCTGGAGCAGACCGAGGGTCTCGGGTTCCGGGGCGTCGGGGTGATTTGTCATCAGAGCAGGAGGGTGCGGTAGCGGACATTGCCGCTCATGAGCGCGACGAAACCGACGGCGTCGGCGACGACACGCGCGCCAGTCACGCGCGGTCCGAGACGGGCGGCATCACGTGCGACGAGCGCACCGTACGGCGCGGCGACCGTCAGAGGTCGGCCATCGCGGGTGAGCGCTGCGACCAGGATCCCGGCGACCGCGAGATCGACCAGCGGGCTACGGCGGTTGACGAACAGGCCGCGCCAGACGAACGAGGCACGGCGCAGTTCGGGGATCGCCAGCAGGAAACCCGGTGCGTGGCGACGGCGCGCGTGCTCGCTGATGTACTCGGCGGCGCCACGTCGTAGGACGGCGTGATGCACCATCGCGTCCGGCGCGAATGCGGGCCTCGCCCCGGCGCGGCGCAGCCGCCATCCGAGCCAGGTGTCCTCGCCGACCGGCGCGCGCTTTCCCTGTGCGTCGACCGCGAGGCGGCCGTTGTCGTGCAGCGGCGGGACCTGGAAGCCGCCGACCTGCTGGAAGAACGCCCGCTTCACGAACAGCGAGGCGGTCGTATAGGTGCCGTCGTCCTCCGAGATGCTCACCCAGCGGTCGTATGGGCGGGGCTCGGGACCCGGGTCGGGCGCGACGGCACCTTGGACCAGGTCCGCGCTGTCGAGGGCGTTGAGGCCTTCCGCCAGCCATGACGGCGTCGGGCGGCAGTCCGCGTCGGTGAACGCGAGCAGCTCCGCCGCGGCCTGCGCGACCCCGGCGTTCCGGGCCTCGCCGGCGCCGGACGGAGCCGGCCGACGCACGAGCGTCACCCCGGGGCGCGTCGCGACCGCCGCAGTGTCGTCGACCGACCCGTCGTCGACAACGATGACCTCGAACCGCGAGCGGTCGAGGGTCTGCTGGTCGAGGGCGTCGAGCGTAGCTGCGAGGGTCGCGCCGGCGTCCCGGGCGGGGATCACGACGGACACGTCGAACATGGGCGCGACCCTAACGCCTGAACCGCACGGGTGTGCCTTTCGCTCGCGCCCGGCGAGCGCTCACGCGAACCGATAGGCGGTCGTCGCGATGGTGCCCTCAGGGTGCTGGACGACGCATAAGGCGCGGGCTTCGCTCGGACGCAGGCTGAACGGCGGCGCCTCGAGGACGACCCCGGAGCGGACGGCCGTGCGGATCGCGGGGCCGGGGCTGATGTCGCGGTTGGGCACGAAATCAGGGTCGCCCGGGACGTGCTCGGTGATGACGGCCCAGTCGTACTGCGCGAGCTTCGGGAGGATCGTGCCGATCTGCGCGTTGCTCAGGTGCTGCAACACCTGCCGGATGAACACGACGTCGCCGGCGGGCAGCGGCTCCTCGATCATGTCGAGGACGCGGAAGTCGACGCTGAGGTCGGCGAAGCGCTCGCGGTTGCGCTCGATGACGATGGGCGCGACGTCGCAGGCGACGTACGCGCCGCACGTGTCCCGCACCCGCGCACCGACGTTGAAGTCGCCGCAGCCGAGGTCCACAACGTCAGGCGGGTCCCCGAGGGTGGCGACGAACTCGCGCACGGCGCTCACGTACGGGTCGACGATCGCGGCCTCGCGGCTGCCGCGGCCCGAGGTGATCTCCCCGCCGGCGTCGTCGTCCCAGAGGCCCTCGGCGTAGATGGACTGGAAGACCTCGGACGTGGACATCGTCGTGAAGCGGCGTCCGGCACGATCGGCGCGGACACGGTCGCGGGCCGCCATTGCCCGTTCGGGAACGAGCGTGCGCAGCAGGTCCTTCGCGCGTTCAGCGGGTCGCATCGATGAGATAGTACGGGGCGAGGTTCGCCCGGCCGGCGGTGTAGGCCCACTCCTCGTAGGCGAGGTATGGCGCGCGCAGGAGCGGGGACCACTGCAGGTACCAGCCGCCGGTGAACAGCGGCAGCACCTCGGCGTCCGACCACGCGGCGTCGGCGATGTCGGCGAGCGCGTCGTACCAGCAGTGGTCGTAGTGCGCGCGGAACACCGAGTCCGGCTCCCGTCCCCACAGGCGCTGCATCAGCGGGCGGGCGAGCCGGTGCGGCACCGCCCGGTTGAGCACGGCGTGGAGCGAGCGCCCCCCGGAGAGGTAGCCGAGGAACCGGCCGCCCGGACGCTGGTAGCGGCTGAGGTTGTGCAGCGCCGCCGGCACCG
Organism: Paraconexibacter sp. AEG42_29; assembly: GCF_040581415.1. Classification (NCBI taxonomy): domain Bacteria; kingdom Bacillati; phylum Actinomycetota; class Thermoleophilia; order Solirubrobacterales; family Paraconexibacteraceae; genus Paraconexibacter; species Paraconexibacter sp. AEG42_29. Next base: position 3,111,665 of record NZ_CP114014.1, read on the forward strand.
GCTTCACGTGCTCCATCGTGAGCCAGCTGAGGACGAGGTCGAAGCGATCGACGAGCTCGTCGTGCAGCACGGTTACGTCGCCTACGACGGTCTCGTCGTAGCTGCCGGGCGGGGCCTTGGCCAGCTCGTCGCCGTCCACGTCGAAGCCGACGTAGGTGACGCCCTCCGGGCGGTCGGCCGGAGGGACCATCGGCCGGGCGCCCGCGCCCAGGTCCAGGATCGAGATGCCGGGCCGCAGGGCCGACTCCAGCCGCGGCCGGAACGGCATGGCCCAGGTGTCCGTGGCGTAGCGCGCCGGCAGCCTGCCGCGGGGGGACTCGGCTGCCGCCTTCCACATGCGGGCGGCAAGCGACGGTCGCCGCGGGCGGTCGGTCCAGACCTCGATGCCGAGCTCGGTGGCGAGCGCGTGCAGCTCCGCGTCCGTCCTGCCGGCGGGACCCTGCGGCGGCGCCGCGGGCGCGGGTCGAGGCGCGCTCACGAGGGCGCCACGACCACGTCGCGCGGCCCGCTGTCGAGGTTGACGCGGAGTCCCACGGCGCAGCCGACGAGCACGAAGAACGCGGCCGCGAGCGGGGCGGCTCCGAGCGCGTAGTCGAGGATGCCGTTCACGAAGAAGGCGACGAACGACGCGGCGAGCGCGAAGGCGAACCCGCGCTCGAGTCCCGACCCGAGCCGGATCACGGCCAGCAATGCCCTGGCGACCGCTGCGTACATGAACAGGAACGCGGCAAGCCCGACGACGCCGGTCTCCGCGGTCATGGTGAGCAGCAGGTTGTGGGCGTGGTTGGGGATGCCCTCACGGGTCTCGAGGTCGTACTGCGGCGCATAGTGGGTGAACTCGAGGGCTCCGATGCCGAAGAACGGATGGTCCTCGATGATCGCGGGCGTCTTGCGCCAGAGATCGAGACGCGGGTTGGACGACGCGTTCTGGGTGGTGCCGCTGAGGCGGTCCACGACGTTGGACCCGATCGGCGTGGCGGGGTTGCTGCCGACGATCGTCAGCGTGATGAGGAGCGGCACGGCGATGAGCAGCGTACGCCGGAAGGGGTCCCAGAACGCGAGCACCAAAAACGCCGCGGCAAGCCCGATGAAGGCGCCGCGGGAGACCGACAGCGCCATCCCGGCGAGCGCCAGCGCCGCGCACCCGGCCCCGAGGATGCGGAGCTCCAGCGTCGGCGCTCGGAGCGCCAGCACGATCTGGATGGGGACCGTCAGGCCGAGAAGCATCCCGAGGGCGTTCGGCGAGCCCAGGCCGCCCGTCGCGCGGTTGACGTCGGTGCCCAGGAACACGGCGCCCACGAGTGGCTGGGGGTCGACGACGGCGATCGCCCCGGCGAGGCCGCCGGCGACCGCGACCGCGATGAGGATCAGCTCGACCCCCTTCGCGTTGGCGGAGTGCGCGATGGCGCCGGCGACGATCAGCAGGGCGCCCCAGGTGGCGAGCTGGCGGCCGACCACCGCCGGCTCCGGCGCGAACGCCATTCCGAGCAGGATCACCGCCATCAGCACGAGGAAGCCTCCGAGGGCCGGGTGCCGTGGAAGCGCGACGGGCGGACTCGAGGCCCAGCCGATGAGCCAGCCGAGCGCCGCGAGCCCGAGCAGCGCCTGCGAGGGGCCGACGAGGCCGGGGAAGTACCCCTCGAGCGGGATGGCCAGCACGCCGAGGCAGACGACCGCCAGGGGGCGCAGGACGGCGACGCAGAACAGCAGCGCGCCGCCGACGAGGGCAACGGGGACGAGCGGGTTCTCCGGAGCCGCGGCGACCGATCCCGCTGCGACGGCCGCCGCGAGCAGGCTCAGCGCGAAGACAGCGACCGTCGGCAGGCCGCGTGCCGGACGCGGTGAACCCCCGGCACGCAGCGTCAGCCCCATCAGCTGCTGGCGCCCGCCGGGGTGCTCGAGTAGCCGTACGAGCCGGTGTAGTAGACGCCCTGGCTCTTGTCCGCCGCAGTGATGACCAGGCCGACGGACTTGGTGTCGGCGCGGTCGAGCGTCGCCTTCGCCGCCTCCCCGTCGTCGCGCGTCGTCTGGCCGAGCCGCAGGCAGAGCACGACGCAGTCCGCGCGGGGCAGCAGCGCCAGCGTGTCGCTCACCGGGAGCAACGGCGCGCTGTCCAGGATGATGCGGTCGTAGACCTCGCTCACCTGAGCCAGGAAGTTCTCGAAGCGCTCGGACTCGAGCAGCTCGGCGTGGTTCTCCGTGTGCGCGCCCGCCGGAATGCAGACGAGTGACGTGGCGGCCTTCCCGGACAGGCCCTCGAGCTCGAGCGAGTGCACGATCTCCGACGGCTCGGCGTCGCCCCGGAGGAAGTCCGCCAGGCCGGGGCTCGCCGGGATCCCCAGCCGCTCGGCCACCGACGGGCGCCGCAGGTCGCAGTCCACGAGCAACGTCCGGCGACCGGTCATTGCCTCGGCCCAGGCCAGGCCGATCGCAACAGTGGACTTGCCCTCGGCGGGCAGCGGGCTGGAGACGAGGACGGTCTTCGACTCCCGGCCGCTGCTGACGAGGGCGAGGTTGGTCCGCAGGATCCTGAACGGCTCGACGTCCTCGTCACGGCGGTTGCCGCGACGCTTGCGCGGCGCCCACGGGGTGTGACCGAGCGCGGCCGTGTGCAACTGGCCCAGGACCGGGTCGTCGAACGCGCTCTCGACATCGCTCGGGTCACGCAGGCGCCGGTCGAAGGCCTGACGCAGGGACGCGAGCGCGACGCCGAGCATCAGCCCGAGGAGCCCGGCGAGCACGGCGTTGCGCACAGGCTTCGGCGACGTCGGTGCCGACGGCTCGACCGCGCGGCGGACGACGTCGACCGGCCGGGCGAACGAGGCCAGCGTCAGCAGCCGCGCCGCCTGGTCCTCGAAGACCGCGCGGCGGGCTGCGTTCTTCTCGCCCTTGAGGCGGCGCGCGCGAGCCTGCGTGTCCCGGGCGATGGCTCGGTACCGCTGCTGCGCCTCTCGCCGGGCGGCGGTCCGCGTCACGGACGCGAACGTGTTGGCGAGGTCTGCGGCGAGCTTCTCGTCCGACGCCTCGGCATCGATGGCGACGAGGTTGCTGGCGACCTCGACGGTCGTCGACACGGACGACTGCACCTTCTCGGGCGACTGCTTGAGCTCGAGCAGCTCGATGACCCTGGCAACGGCCGCCGGACTCGTGATGCGCTCGGCGGCGGCGGCGATCTCCTTCTCGGGCTGGAAGCTCGGCGTCGACGGGATGCCGATGGCCTGGAGCTCGGCCTCGTCGCTCGCGTAGCCGATCTGCGCGGACGCTTCGTACTTCGGCTCCTGCGAAGCGGAGATGGCCACGGAGGCACCGACCGCCAGCACCACGGTCAGTCCGACCAGCAACGCGTTGCGGCGGAGCAGGGCGAAGACGGAGGTGAGCGAGATCAATGATTGTGCGTCGTGCATCAGTGCAGTCCGTCCTCAGGAACCGGTGTGCCGGCGGCGGGCGACCATACCAGCGGTGGAAGCGGCCGGCTGCCGCTGTCCTCGCGCGAGCATCGCCGCCCCGCAGGCCAGCGCCGGGAGGGTAACCGAGCCCAGTTGCCAGTCCCAATCGAGCGCCGAATGGACGAGCCACACCGTCAGCACACCGCCGGCCGCGGCGGCCTGCGATCGGGTCAGCCCGCCGGTCGCGCGCCGCAGCCCGCGCATCCCTCCCACGAGCGGCGCCAGCATCGCGCCGAGCAGGAGGAGCCCGACCAGACCCAGCTCGGACGCCGTCTCGAGCTCGAGCGAGTGCGCGTTCCTGAAGCTCTCCGGGACGGTGCGTTCGCGATACCAGCGCACCTCGTAGCCGGCCGCGCCGTCACCCGCCAGAGGGTTCGCCTGGAAGCCGTTGATCGCCACCTCGTAGGCCTCCGAGCGACTGGACCTCGCGCTCGCGAGGCGCTCCGTCCCGACGGGCGGCGGCTTCGAGGTGTCCATGAAGGCGTCGTACTGCCGGTCGACGAAGCCGCGCACGCCGAACGTGCCGTTCGCCGCCTGACCCTCGAGCGTGTCCGCCGAGGTCGCGTACACGCCGACGAGCAGGACGACGACCAGCCCCGCGCACACTGCGTAGCCGGTCGCCGCGCGCGACCGCGGCGAGTAGTGGCTGACGTGCCGGTGCGTGCGGTTCAGGGCGCTCACCCGCGTGAGCGCGAGCTGCACGAGCGCGGCCCCGAGCGCGATGGCGAGCAGCGCCACGAGCACGGGCCGTCCCGCGTCCTCCTGCGCCGCCAGCGTCCCGGGCTCGTCGACCAGGATCCGGTCTGCCGAGAGGACCAGGACGCCTGCGGTCACCGTGGCCAGCATGAGGACGCCGGAGACGGCGAGCCGCACCCGCCGCGGAGACAGCACGAGGACGACGACGAGCGCGGCGGCGAGGGCGAGTCCCGCCCCGCGGGAGATGGTCAGGTAGAGGACGCAGCCGGCGATGGTGCCGCCTGCCGCGCCGGCGGCGCGCACCGCGGGGTGCTCGCGAGCGTCGGCGGCCAGGCCGAGGCAGCCCATGACCGCCATCGCCGCGACGGCGCCGAGGCCGTTCCAGTACCCGACGGGGAAGGCGAGGCGACCCTGGGAGACCTGCAGCAGCTGCGGGTCCACGTCGAACAGCGACGGGCGCAGCCGGCTCAGGAGCGCGACGACACAGACCCCGACCAGCAGCAGCACGACCAGCTGGACCAGGAGCGCCGCCCGTCGGCCGTTGCCCACGCCGAGCAGCGCAAGCAGGAGGAATGCGGCGTAGCCGAGGTCGCGCCGTGCTGCGAGGGTCGCGCCCTCGGGATCGGGTGACCAGGACGCCGAGAGCGCGGTCCAGAGCGTGAGGCCGACCGCCGCGCCGACGCACACGAGCGCCCCGCGCGTGGGGCGCCATGACGGGCCGACGACCAGCAGGCCGACACCGCAGGCGACCAGGGTCAGCGTCGTGACCGCGGCGACGTCGTCGGCGAAGTACCCCCCGTCGCGGTAGGTGCTCCACAGCGCGAGCACGACCGTGGCGACGCACAGGACCGGGGCCGCCCAGAGGGCCGTCCTCGCCGGCCCCGGGACCGGCGCGGTCGTCGACGCCTGCGGCGGCAGGGTCTCGGCGTCGGCCGTCATGCGCGGCAGCGTAACCGACCTCGGACCGCGTCCGGCGTAGCTGCCGCGCGTCGCGTCATCGGGCGCGTGCTTCCTCGCCTGTGAACGGTTCGACGAGGAGGCCACGCAGCGGGTCACGGCGTTCTCGAAAGGAACCGGACGGCGGAGGATGACGGCAGGCTGCCTCTGCGCCCCGCAAGCTTGGTCTAGGCTCGCGGTCGCTGTGTCCCCACTCCCCAAGATTCGCGTCGCAGCCGCCGTCGTCTGTTTGCTCGTCGCAGGGTGGAGCGCCTACGGCTGGCGGGGCGAACACCGGCTCGAGCGTGCTCGTGCGGCTGCAGCCTCGGGCGACGCTCGTGCGATTGCGAACATAGCCGACACGGTCCGCGGTCCCGGTCTTGCAGTCCGTCGCGAGCGCGTCCGTGTGCTTGCCGCGGTCCAGGCCGGCAACCTCGGAGACGCCGACCGCGCGCTCCGCTCCGCGATCGCCAAAGCCCCTAGAAACTGGGCTCTTCGGCGCGACAGAGCGGTCCTGCTGCAGCGCCTCGGCGACGTCCGCGGCGCCGAACGGGAGATGCAGAGCGCGCTGCAGATGAATCCGCTGCTCGTCCTGCCCCCGGGTTTTGGTCGAGTTGGCTAGCGATGCGACCGGGTCGAGACTAGGCAAACTCCGCTAGTCCGGTTAGTGTCCTTATAAGGGACTAATTCAGGGGGCTTCATGCGCAGGATGTTGTTGCTGGCCGCGGTTTTGACTGCGGGATCGACGGGGGCAGGTGTCGCTCTGGCACAGACGGCGGCCACGGACCAGTACGGGACGGACACTCCACCCGGGACGCCGACCACCACGACGAGTACGACGTCGACGACGCCCACCCCGGCTCCGGTCGGCGGCAGCGGCACAACGAGCACGACGCCGACGACGACCACGGGCGGCGGCACGACGACGACGCCGGCGACCGGGACGGGATCGTCCGAGACGCCGACCACGACCACCGGAACGACCACGCCGGCCACAGCTGGCGGCGGCACCACCGGGGGCGGCACGACGGGTGGCGGCACCACCGGCGGCAACGGCGGCAACGGCGGCAACGGCGGCACCGGCGCCACGGGCTCCGCGAACGGGACGGCGGCCGCTCAGGCGCCGACGGTCCACATCATCGACTTCGGCCGTGCGTCCGCGGTCCTGCGCAGCAACATCCAGGCAGCCATCGCGCTGACCGGCCTGCAGCGCGAGGCTGTCACCAAGGCCAACGCCGCCGCCTTCAAGCGGTTCCTGAGCTCGCCGTTGATGCGGTCGCTGTCGTCCGCCGGCGTCGGTGCCGCGGGTCGGGCGTTCGGAGCGCAGCTCGCGAGTGGGTCGCCCATCGCGCGGCAGGTGTACCGCCGGCTGTTCGGTGCCGCCGCACCGTTCGCCCCGGTCACCCACGCGGTCCTGACGCGACGGGTGAACCTGTCCTCGAAGGAAGCGCAATTCCTCAACGGCGTCGCACGCGGACTGAAGAGCTCCGGCATCCCGCTTGCCTACGTCGAGCGCACCGACGCGAAGAAGTCGTTCGCCAAGGGCTTCCGGAACCTGAAGGTCCTGACCGTCACCGACGTGGACAAGGCCCTCGGGCAGCGCCGCCTCGCGCGGATCATGCTGGGGCAGGTGACGTCGCAGAAGGCCGTCAACGCGCTCAAGACCACACGGGCCTCGCAGTCCCTGGGCAGCCCGGACGGCTCTGCGTCCGGTGAGTCGTGGGCACTCGTCGTCCTGCTGGTTGCAGCAGGCGGGTTCGTCGCGACCGGGGCCGTCCGACACCGGTCCAGGACGTCCGCACGCTCCTGAGCTGACGGGCATCACAGGCAGCACCCAGGACGGCCCTCGCTGGCAGGCGGATGGCCGTCATGAATCCTGACTTGAGAGAGGGGTGGTGAACCATGGCAAGCATCGAAGAGATCGGTCTGCACGCGCTCGTCCCGACCGTCCCCGGTGGGCAGCGGGTCGGGGACCTCGACGACCTGGGGTCGACGAGCAGCGGCGGTTTTACGCCCACGCTGCTCATGCCGGGCAATCAGCGGGTGTCCTCGCGTGACCGCTGGACGCGTACGGCGCTGGTCGGGGCCGACCTCGTCGGTCTCGTTGTTGCGGCGACCTTCGCCGTAGCCGTCACCGGGCCCGCCGGCGAAGCCTTCGTCCTGATCGCTGCCACCGGGCTGGCCCTCGTCCTTGTCCAACTCTTCGGCCTTTACGCCCGTGACGCCGTCGTCCTCCGCGCGGGCATGCTCGATGAGCTGCCGCGCCTCCTGCAGGCCCTCACGTTCGCCGCCGGCCTCGTCGTCGTCGTCGGTCCCGAAGTCGCGACGGTGTCGACCGGACTGGTGACCGCCTGGTGGGGAGCCGGGTGCGCGACCATCCCCGTCAGCCGCAAGGTCGCACGCACGGTCGTCCGCCGGCATACCTCCAATGACCGCGTCCTGATCATCGGCTCCGGCCGGATCGCCGACCTCATCGCGTCCAAGGCGGACAAGCACCGCGAGCTCGGCCTCGAGATCGTCGGCTGCATCGACGCGGTCGGCAACGGTCCCCGTCTGCTGTCCACCCTGCCGCAACTCGGCTCGCTCAACGACATCGATCACGTGATCGAGACCGAGCGGATCGACAGCGTGGTCATCGCGTTCTCGGCGGTGCCGCATGACGACCTACTGGACGCCATCCGCCGCTGCAAGCGCCGTCGCGTGAAGATCAGCGTCGTCCCGCGACTGTTCGAGGTCATCGGCAGCCGCGTCGAGCTTCACGACATCGAAGGCCTGACGCTGCTCGGGCTACGGGGCCCTGACCGCTCGCGCGGCGCCTTGACCGCGAAGCGCATCATGGACGTCGGCGGCGCGACGGCCGCGCTCATATTGCTTGCTCCGCTCATGGCGGCAATCGCGGTGGCTGTGCGCCTGACGTCACACGGGCCCGTGGTGTTCCGCCAGGAGCGCATCGGTCGCGGTCAGCGCCCCTTCTCGATGTACAAGTTCCGCACGATGGTCCAGGACGCCGACCTGCGGAAGGCCGAGATCCAGCACCTGAACGAGTGCGCCGGCGGGAAGATGTTCAAGATCGCCCACGACCCGCGGGTCACGCGCGTCGGCCGGTTCCTGCGGGCGACGAGCCTCGACGAGCTGCCCCAGTTCGTCAACGTCCTGCTCGGCGAGATGAGCATCGTCGGGCCCCGGCCGCTGATTCGCGAGGAGAACGACGCCGTGCTCGGGTGGCACCGGACGCGACTCGACCTGACCCCGGGACTCACCGGCCCCTGGCAGGTCATGGGCCGCCAGCACGTCCCGTTCGATGAGATGGTCAAGCTCGACTACCTCTACGTGGCTGAGTGGTCGCTGTGGAATGACATCAAGCTCATGCTGCGAACCGTGCCTGTGATGGTGCGGCGCACCGGTGCCTGAGGCGCGTAGGGTTACCACGTGAGCTCGAACGTCGAGGACGACACCACCCGTTCGCCGTGGCTCCCGGCCGAGCTCGGCAGCGTCATCGCGCCTGCCCCGCCGGAGCCCGTTCCGGCGCCAGTGGAGGGCGACGCCGCGCGCTGGCTGCCTGCTTCGGCAGCCTCGTCAGCCACGTCGTCGGCCGACGAGGGCCCGGCCTCGTGGTTTCCCGCAGACACCACCCCCACCGCCGTCCGGACGACCGTCCCCGCCCCCGCTCGGCGGACCCGGCCGGTCGCCGGCGTCGCTGCAGCCACGGTGGTCGCCGTCGCGGCCGGCGTCGGGATCGCCGTCATGACGGCGTCGGGCTCCGACGAGGCCCCGGTCCGGCCCCCGTCGGTCACCGCCGCCACCGCGTCCATCACGCCGGGCGACGCCCGCGAAGGCCTGGCCGAGATCGCGCGGTTCGGGTCCGGTGCCACGAAGCCCGCGCGCGTCGCCGCCAAGAAGACCAAGCGCACCGCGAGCAAGAAGGCGAAGAAGAAGACGCCCGCCAAGGCGTCGACCGCGAAGGCCGCCGCGCCGCGGACGCCGGTCGTCGCGACGCCGGCCACGGTGGTCACGCCGGCCGCACCGGTGCGCCGGACCCCCGTCGTCACGCCCCAGCGGACCCAGCAGCCGACGAGGACCACCGCCCCCGCGACGACCACCGCAGCGGCCGCGCCCGTCGCCCCCGCCAAGGCGGCCCCGGCCGGCCCCAAGGGCGCGGCTCCCGACAGCAACGACCCTGGCCGCCTCGGCACCGTCTCACCCTGATGCGCCGCGGTGTCGTACTTGCCGTGGTCGCCGCCGGCGGCGTCGTCGTCGCGCCGGCCACCGCGGTGTCGATCAAGGACCGGACCGTCCTCGTCAGCAAGAGCGCGGGGACCTCGCCGGTGGGCAGCGTCAACCAGGCCGTGCTCTCAGGCCGTGGCGACGTCGCTGCCTACGTCCAGCCCGTCGCAGACCCGCGCCTGCCCGACGGGCTGCGGACCGACGTGATCGCCACCGACCTGCGGGGCGCGGGCCGGCTCGTGGTCTCGCGCGCGCCTGACGGCAGCGCGGCCAACGGGCCGTCGAGCCGGCCGGCGATATCGGCCTCGGGCACGCGCGTGGCGTTCGTGTCGTCGGCGACCAACCTCGTCTCGAACGACACGAACGACGCTGCAGATGTCTTCGCCCGCGATCGCGCCGGCCTGCTGGTCCGGGTGTCCATCGCCTCTGACGGCACCCAGGCCAACGGCCCGTCGGGGCAGCCGGACATCTCCGGCGACGGGCGGTTCGTCGTCTTCAGCTCCGCTGCCACGAACCTCGTCGCCGACGACACCAACGGGCGCATCGACGTGTTCGTTCGCGACCTCCGGGAGCGCAAGACGACCCGCGTGAGCGTCACGCGCGAGGGAGCGAACTCGAACGCCGACTCGGTGGCTCCGGCCATCAGCGCGAACGGCGGCACCGTCGTCTTCACCTCGCTGGCCGACAATCTCGTGCCGGGCGACGACAACGGGTTGACTGACGTCTTCGCTCGACCGCTGACGGGGCGCGTCGAGCGGGTTTCCGTCTCGACGTCGGGCCGCCAGCAGGACAAGGCCGTGTCACTACCGTTCACGTCGGCAGCCGATGTGAGTGGCGACGGTCGCTTCGTCGTCTTCGACACCGACGCCACGACCCTCTACCAACAGGACCGCAACCAGCGGACCGACGTCTACATCCGTGACCGCAAGGCGCGCACAACGACCCTTGTCAGCGCGAGCTCTCTCAACGTCCAAGGGAACAACGACTCGGTCACGCCGCGCATCACGCCGGACGGACGTTTCGTGACGTTCCAGTCTTTCGCGTCGAACCTGTACCCCGCGGACGCCCCAGGAGCCGATCTGTTCGTACGCGACCGCCTGACGGGGACGACATCGACGATCAGCGCCACCAACACGGGCGCACGCAGGCAGCCCGAGCCGGGCGGGTTGACCACGCTCCAGACCGCTCCTATCCGTGATGACGGGACCGCGGCGCTCTTCATCTCCGCGGCCGCCAACCTGACGAATGCCTCCTCGACCCTCGGTACCCAGTTGTACGCCCGGAAGTTGGCTGCCCCAAGGCTGTCGCTCGCCGTGCCGGTCGCGCGGAAGGACGGGCTGGTCGGCGTCTCGATGCGGACCGACGACAAGGCGGCGACGCGCTTCCTGTGCCGCATCGATCGGGCGCCGGCGTACTACTGCGGCCCGATCGTGCTGGTACCACGAAGGGCCGGTCGTCGCCTCACGGTGCGCGCCGGCGGTCCCGGCCTCCGGTGGTCCGCGGGCCTCGTCGTGGTCCTCGCGACCCGCTGACGCGATCTGGCGGCTGCGCGTCCCAACGGCGCGCGGCCGTCGCCTACCGCTTGAGCGTGCCGGTGTTCTTGGCGGTGGAGACCCCGAACGTCGTGCTCGTGGAGACGCCGTAGGCGATCACCTTGTAGGTCTTGGCCTCCTTCAGCCACCGCTTCGCGGCGGCCGACAGCGTGTACGAGAGCGTCACCGTCTGCCCCGCGGCGAGATCGAAGCGCTTGGACCCGATCTTCCGCTCCGTGCGGAGGGCCTTCACCTTCGACTTCAGGATCGGGACCGTGAACACGGTGACGTTGCCCTTGCAGCGTCCCGCCCCTTCCGGGCAGCGGACGTCGTAGCGCAGCGCCGACGTAGCCCTCTTGAAGTTCAGCTTGCCGAGCTTGATGGGCGCCTTGCCCTCGGAGGAGTCAACGGGGGGCAGCGAGCCGGTCTTCCCTGGCTCGGAGATCACGCCGGTGCCCGGCGGGGTGGCGGTACTCCCGGGCGGTGTCGCGTCGTCGTTGCGGATCACGACGGGCGCGGTGCCGCCGTTCGTCGCGATCGCAGCCCCGGCCGGCTCGCTGAGGGTGACCCCGAAGATCTCGTCGGGCTCGGCGGTGGCGTCGCCGGTCACGGTGACCGCGACCAGGCCGCCAGGTTCGCCGGCGGCGATCGTCAGGGTGCCGCTCGCGGCGGTGTAGTCCGACCCCGCGGTCGCGGTGCCGTCGACCGTCGCGTACTTCACGGAAACCGCCTTTGCGCTGGGGGTCGACAGGCCGACGACCAGGTTGACGGCGGTCTGCGCCCCCGCGGCCCCTTCGTCGACGCGCGCCCCACCGATCGTGATCGTGGCGGTGTCGTCGTCGGTGATCGTGCCGGTCGCGACCTCGGTCCCCGCGGCGGCGAGCGAGGCGTTCGCCGGAGCGCTGAGCCTGAGCGTCAGCGTCTCGTCGTCCTCGTCGATCGCGTCGGCGGTGACCGGCACCGTGACGGTCCCGGTCGTGGTGCCGGCCGGGATGGTCAACGTGCCGGTGGTGGCGGTGTAGTCGGTGCCGGCGATCGCGGTGCCGTCGGACGTGGCGTAGGCGACGGTCACCGCGCGCCCGGACGCGGCCGAGAGCGTGACGGGGAACACGAGCCCGGTCCCTGCCGTGCCGGTGCCCTCTCCAGCAGCAGTCGGTGCAGCCGTCGTCACGGTCGGCGTCGGGTCCTCGTCCGTGATCGTGACAGTCGTCGTGCTGACGGCCGTCGTCGGCGCGGCCGCCGTTGCGAAGGAGACGGTGAAGGTCTCGTCGGCCTCATCGAGGGTGTCGCCCTTGATCGTGACCGGGATCTGCGTCTTCGGGCTGCTGGGCAGCAGGCCGCCACAGTCGATCGTGACGGTGGAGGACGAAGCGGGCAGGACGACGTCGGCGGGGGACGCCGTGCCGGGCGTGAGGGTCACGTCGTACGTGACGTCGCCCTCCAGCGGGCCGCAGGTCCCGTTCACCGCGAGGTTTAGCGTCTGGTCCGCATTGGTCTCGGCCGCCGTCGCGGTGGCCGCGGCGAACACGCCGGACGCCGCCTGGGCAGGTGCCGTCCCCACAACACCACCGAGCGCCATGGCCAGCGCCAGCAGCACCACTCGATATCCCCGGCCCCCGCCGCTTCGGGCCATCCCGGCCCGGGTCTGACTCTGCATCGCACGACGCTACCGCGCGCCGCCATCGCGTGCCACACGAGATCGTGCCGGCGGACGCTGTCGGGTCCGGAACGACGAACGCCGCCCGGTGGGCGGCGTTCTGTACAAGCTCCGGGGGTGGGATTCGAACCCACAACCGCTCGATTAACAGTCGAGAGCTCTGCCGTTGAGCTACCCCGGATCGGCTGTGCTGGAAGTGTACGGCAGCGCGCGCTGTCCGGCTTCCACCTCGGCGTGGCAGTTCGCGCAGAGGCCGACTTCGCACACCGGACGGATCAGCGGTCCGTGTCGCTCGCGTCCATGTGCCGCCCGATCGCCTCGCGCAGGGCGATCTGCAGCTGCTGACGCTCCCGCGCGAGCGCCGGGACCTCGCCCTTCGGCGCCCGCCGCATCTGCCGGTCGACCGCCGCGAGCTTCAGCTTCAGGACCTCGGCCTCGAGCGTCGCGGCGTCGGTCGCCTGCTCGGTGGCGCGGATGACGAGGCCGGCCATCAGCGAGGCGAGCACGGGATCGCTCTCGTCGACGGTCGCCATCGGCGGGCCGTCGTGGGTGAGCAGGTGCGCGGCGGCGCGCTGGTGGACACCGGGGATGAAGGCGTCCGGCCCCCCGAGCTCGATCAGCGCCGGGCGCCCGATCGCCGGCTGGGCGATGACCTGGATCAGCAGCGCGCGCTCCATGCGGGCGTGCGGGCCGTCGGGCATCGGGTCGCGGACCGGGCCGTCCGCCGGCTCCGGCGTGGGCACGGCCGCCGCCGGGGACTGCGCAGGCGCACCCGCGCGCGCGGGCTGAGCCTGCGACGTCGCGGCGGACGGCGGCGTGGCCGGCGTCGGCACCTGCACGTCCGGTGCCGCACCGGGGTCGAGCTCGTCCGGGTGCGGCTCGAGCGCATCCATCCCCTCCCAGCCCTCCCCGGCCAGCACGGTCGTCACGCCGCCGGTCCCCCGGTCCGCCGCGGCCGTCGGCCCCGCTCCCGGCGTCCCCGTCGGCCGCGGCGCCTGGACCGGCTGGGCCGGCCGGTTTGCCTGGGGCGGCCGGTTCGGCTGAGTCGCCTGCCCGCGCACGTCCCGCGGGTCGGCGCCGGCTACCCGCGGCTGAGCCGCCTGCAGCTGCTGCCGGGGCCCAGCCGGACGCTGCGGCGCGCCACCCGCCGGCCGTGAGGACAGCGACGAGGACGATGCCGGCGCGCGCGGAGCCACCACCGGCCGCGTGGCGAGCTCGCGCTCGATCACGCTTGCGGGCATGTCGGTCCGGTCGGCGACCACGCGGACGAGCTCCTCGCGCAGCGCCCCGGCCGGGACCTCGTCCAGCACGGGCTTCAGCGCGCCGAACGCCTCGTCGCGCCCCTCCGAGCTCATGAGGTTCGCCGTCTCCAGCGTCCGGTGCACACGGAAGGAGACGAACGGGACGCTCTCGTCGACCAGCCGCCGCATCGCATCGGCGCCTTCCGCCTGCACCAGGTCCGCCGGGTCCATGCCCGCCGGCAGCTTCACGACGCGCAGCTGGACCTTGCGACCGGCGGCGACCTGGGCCGCCCGCAGCATCGCCTCCTGCCCGGCGCTATCGGCGTCCAGCGCCAGAACCACCACGGACGCCAGCCGCGCGAGCTCCGTCACCTGGTCGGTCGTCAGCGACGTCCCCATCAGGCCTACCGTGTTCCGCAGACCGGCCTGGTGCAGCGCTATGACGTCGGTGTAGCCCTCGGCCAGGATCACCTGGCCGGCCTTCGTCGCGTGCGCCCGCGCGATGTCCGACGCGTACACGTTCTTGCCCTTGTGGAACAGCGGCCCGTCGTTCGAGTTCAGGTACTTCGGGCCCTTGTCGTCCTCGGCCAGCCGCCGGGCGCCGAAGCCCATCACGCGGCCTCGGCGGTCGCAGAGCGGGAACGTGATCCGCGCCCGGAAGCGGTCGTAGGGCGCGCCGCCCTTCTGCGACCGGATGACGAGCCCGACGTCGAGCAGGTCCTGCTCGGTGTAGCCCGCCCGCCGCGACGGGATCAGCACGGCGTCCCACTTGCGCGGGGCATAGCCGACGCGGAACTCCCGTAGCAGCGCCTCGTCCATCCCCCGCTCCGTCAGGTAGGCGCGCGCGTGCGACGCCTCCTTGGACTCCCACAGGTGGCGGACGTAGAAGTCGGCCGTCCGGCTCAGCAGCTCACCCAAACGGGCCTGCCGGGCGCGGGCCTGCGCGGCGCGGGGGTCCTCGTCCTCGACCTCGAGCTCCACCCCGAAGCGCTCGGCGAGGTGCTCGAGCGACCCGACGAAGTCCAGGCCCTCCTTCTTCTGCACGAAGGTCAGCGCGTCGCCGCCCTCGCCGCAGCCGAAGCACTTGAAGAACTTCTCGTCGACGTTGACGTTGAACGACGGCGTGCGCTCGTCGTGGAATGGGCACAGGCCCTTGTAGTTCACCGGCCCGGATTTGCGCAGGTCGGTGTACTGGCCGACCAGCGCGAGCATGTCGACGCTGTCCTTGACCCGCTCCTTGCTGGTGTCCGTGTACCGGGCCATCGACCGTTCAGCGTACCGGCGCCCGCCCGCTACCCCACGAAGCCGTCGGGGACCGCGAGCTCCTCGTAGGTGCGGATGCAGTACCGGTCGGTCATGCCGGCGATGTAGTCGGTGATCCGCTGGGCCCGGTCGGCCCCAGGGGCACCGCCGCCGTCGGGCGGCCCGTCCGGCAGCGACGCGTAGTGCTCGAAGAGCGTGCGGATGACGTTGCCGATCTTCTCCTGCTCCCGCAGCGACCGGGCACCCAGGTAGACGTTGTCGAACATGAACGTGCGCAGCGCCGACATCGCCTCGCCGGCCTCGCTGCCCTGCACGATGTCGCCGGCGGCGGCCGAGCACTCCACCAGGTCGTGCACCAGCCGGTCGATCCGCATGGAGCCGGTCGTCCCCAGGACCTCCAGCGGGCCGGACGGCAGGTCGCGGGCGTCCAGGACACCCGCGCGGATCGCGTCGTCGATGTCGTGGTTGATGTAGGCGACCCGGTCGACGATGCGCACGATCTTGCCTTCCAGCGTGCGCGGCTGCGGTGAGCGGCCGGAGTGGCACAGGATGCCGTCCCGGACGTCGGCGGTCAGGTTGAGCCCGAGGCCGTCGCCCTCCAGCACGTCGACGACCCGCAACGAGTGCTCGAAGTGCTTGAAGCTGCGGCCGAACCGCGCCTGGAGCGCCTCGTCGAGGTGGTCCTCGCCGATGTGCCCGAACGGCGCGTGGCCCAGGTCGTGGCCCAGCCCGATCGCTTCGGTCAGGTCCTCGTTCAGGTCGAGGGCCCGGGCGACCGTCCGCGAGATCTGGGTGACCTCGATCGTGTGCGTGAGCCGCGTGCGGTAGTGGTCGCCCTCGGGCGCGACGAACACCTGGGTCTTGTGCTTCAGGCGGCGGAAGGCCTTGCAGTGGACGATGCGGTCGCGGTCGCGCTGCAGCGGGCTGCGCAGGCCGCAGTCCACCTCGGGGACAGCGCGCACGCCGGGCCAGGACCGGGCGGCGAGCGGCGAGAGGTGCCCTGCCTCCCAGGCCTGGCGGCGCGCGGCGAAGGCGGAGGCGACCGGGCCGGGCTGGGCGTGCGGATCCATTGCCTCCATGATCCCAGCCCGGGCGATGTGTCTCGGTCCGGTGCCGCGGCGACAGGCCGCTACGGTGACCCGATGCGCGCCCTGACCGTCACCGCCGAGCCCCCGCACATCACCCTGGCGGACATCCCGGACCCCGTCCCGCTGCCGTCGCAGGCGCTCGTCCGGACGACGGCGTTCTCGCTCAACCGCGGGGAGATCAAGCGCCTGCCGACGATGACGGCCGGGGCGCAGAACGGGTGGGACGTCGCGGGCGTGGTCGAGCAGGCCGCGGCGGACGGGAGCGGCCCGCCGGCCGGCACCCGCGTCGTCGGTCTCGTCATGGGCACCGCTTGGGCGGAGCTCGTCGCCGTCCCCACCGCCATCCTGGCGCCGATCCCCGACGGCGTGACCGACACCCAGGCGGCCGCGCTGCCGGTCGCCGGGCTGACGGCGCTGCACGTGCTGAAAGTCGCCGGCCTCGTCCTGGGCCGCCGCGTCCTGGTGACCGGTGCCACGGGCGGCGTCGGCCGCATCGCGATCCAGCTCGCGCGGGAGTCCGGCGCGCACGTGACCGCGCTCGTCCGGGACACGGCCGTCGCCGACGACCTGACCCGGCTCGGCGCCGGCGCCGTCGTGACGAGCATCGACCGCGAGTACGACGTGGTGGCCGACGCGATCGGCGGCCCCGTCCTGGGCAGCGCGATCGAGCACGTCGCCCCCTACGGCGTGGTGGTCTCGTTCGCCAACACGGTCGCCGAACCCGTCAGCTACAGCACGCGCGAGCTCTTCGGGCGCGCGCCGGGGGCGCGGGTCTACGGGCTGATGGTCTTTAACGAGCTGGCCCGTGAGCAGTCCGGCACGCGGGACCTGGCCACGCTGCTGGAGCTGGTCGCGGCCGGCCGGCTGGACCCGCAGGTCAGCCACGAGGCGTCCTGGAAGGACGCGGGCACTGCGCTGACGGCGCTCATGGACCGGACGATCACCGGCAAGGCGGTCCTGCACGTCGACTGACGGTGCCCGATGTGCCACTACCCGCCACCCGCGCACGTGACGGCGCATCGGACAGCCCGCGGCGCTCGATGTGCCACCAGGCGCCGATGTGGCGGTGGGTTCCAGTGGTTGTTGCACGGATGTTGGTTTCCGTCGCGTGATCGTTGGGGGTTGGGATGAGGAAGGGTCGAGGTCGTAATGAGAGGTTGGGTCCCGCGGAGAGGTTGCAGGTGAGGGAGATCGTGGGTGGGGGCAGGTCGATGCGTGAGGCGGCGAGAGTCGCGGGGTGCTCGCGGATGACGGTTCAGCGGATCCTGCGGGAGAGTGGGGGGATGAAGCCCAGGAGCCGGGCGGTGTCGCCGTTGCGGTTGTCGGTTGTGGAGCGGGAGGAGATCTCGTTGAAGCTGGTGGCGGGGCTTTCGTTGGCGCAGATCGCGAGGGATCTGGGGCGGGCGGGTTCGACGATCAGTCGGGAGGTCGCACGGAACGGGGGCCGGGAGGGGTATCGCGTGACGGGGGCGGAGTGGGCGACGTTTCGGCGCTCCAGGAGGCCGAAGGTCCGCAAGCTGCTGTCCAATCCGGCGTTGCTTTTGGAGGTCCGCGAGGGCTTTGCGCAGTGCTGGTCGCCGCAGCAGATCTCGCGGGCGCTCAGACTGAAGTACCCGAACGATCTGAGCATGCGCGTGTCGACCGAGACGATCTACCAGTCGTTGTTTGTGCAGGGCAAAGGCAGCTTGCGGAAGGAGCTTGCGGTGTCGCTTCGTAGCGGCCGCGTGCATCGTCGCGCGCAGGGCCGCAAGGACGGTCGCGGCCAGATCCAGGGGATGGTGTCGATTTCAGAGCGCCCGGCGGAGGTCGAGGACCGGGCGGTTCCGGGTCATTGGGAGGGCGATTTGATCGTCGGCGCGTACGGCCGCTCGGCGATCGTCACCTTGGTCGAGCGGCATACCCGGTACGTGATGCTTGCCCGGATCGGAAAGGACCGCTCAAGCCTTGCGGTCTGTGAGGCGATTACCGGCCAGATCAAGCAGCTGCCCGCGCATCTGGCCAAGACGTTGACCTGGGATCAGGGCAAGGAGATGGCCCGGCACGCCGAGTTCACGATCGCGACCGGGATCGACGTGTACTTCTGCGACCCGCACAGTCCCTGGCAGCGCGGGACCAACGAGAACACCAACGGGCTGCTGCGGCAGTACTTCCCCAAGGGCACCGACCTCGCCGTTCACGACCAGGCCGAGCTCGACCGCGTCGCCCATCAGCTCAACGGCCGGCCCCGCATGACCTTGGAATGGCGCAACCCAGGTGAGACACTCAACGCACTCCTTGCGATGACCGCCTGAAACCGTCGGCGCCTAGTGGCACATCGACGGCGCCCGTCCGCGATCGGCCGTCCAGCGGTCAGCCCGATACACCGCGCAGGTGCAGCATCTCCCCCGCGATCCGGAAGCCCGCCCGGGCGTAGACCCGCCCCGCCGCCTCGTCGGCGGGCGTCAGGAACGGCGTCCGTGCCCCGCGCGCCACCGCCTCCCGCGCCAGGACCGCGGTCAGCGCACCGGCGATCCCCCGGCCCCGGTGCGCCGCGTCCACACCGATGCCCGCGAGCTCGGTGAACCCGTCGCGCACCGTGAGCGCGACCCCGCCGGCGATCACCTCACCGTCCGCGTAGGCGAACGCGACCACCCCGTCGCGCGCGGTCCGGCGCAGGCGCTCGACCTCGCCCTGCTCGACCACCCGCGCGGGCGCACCGAACGCGGCCTCCTGGACCGCGACGATCCGCGTCAGCGTCAGCGCGCTCGTCCGCGAGTCGGCGACCACGATGCCGACGCCGAGCGGGGGCGGGACGTCAACCAGGTCGGCGGCCGGCGCCAGCATCACCGGGATGCGGGCCTCCACGCCGAGCCCGCCCGCCCGCAACGGGCCCTCCGCGTCCGGCGACAGCGCAGGGAGGTACTCGAGCGCCGGGGTCAGCTCACGCGCCGCGAACGCCGCCATCAGCGCGGACACCTGCCCGCGCGACGGCGCGGTCCCATCGTCCGGGATCGCGTAGTTCAGCCCCGGCGACGGCGAGACCGCGTCGAGGTGCAGCACGAACGGCCCGGACCGGACGACCTCGCGGTGGTGGACGGCGGCGACCCGCAGGTAGGCCTGCAGCGCGACCAGGTCAGCGGCTGCCCGCAACACCGTCAGAAGCGCTTGTCGGCGATCTGCGCCTGCGCCGCCGCCAGCCGCGCGACGGGCACCCGCGGCGGCGAGCACGACACGTAGTCGATCCCGGAGTCGTGGAAGAACGCGATCGAGTCCGGGTCCCCGCCGTGCTCGCCGCAGACCCCGAGTTTCAGCTGCTCCTTCGTGGTGCGGCCGAGCCACGCCCCCATCCGGACCATCTGCCCCACCCCGGGCGTGTCGATCGTCTCGAACGGCGAGCGGTCGAGGATCTTCACGTCGATGTAGCGCTCCAGGATCCGCGCCTCGATGTCCTCGCGGCTGAAGCCCAGGCCCGTCTGCGTGAGGTCGTTCGTCCCGAAGGAGAAGAAGTCGGCGTGATCAGCGATGCGGTCCGCCAGGAAGCACGCCCGCGGGAGCTCGATCATCGACCCGAACTTGTAGTCCCGGCCGCGGACCACGCCCTCCTCCTCGCCGATCCGCTCGACGAGCTCCCGCATGAACTCGAGCTCCTGCTCGTAATCGACGAGCGGGATCATCACCTCCACGTCGGCGTCCGGGACACGGGCCGCAGCGCGGAACAACGCGCGGACCTGCATCTCGTAGAGCTCGGGCTGCAGGATCCCGAGGCGCACCCCACGTGTGCCGAGCATCGGGTTCTCCTCCTGGAGCGACTCGACGCGCGCCCGTTCGGGCGACCCCTCCGGCAGCTCGTGCGGCTCGGGCAGGAACTCGTTCAGCGGCGGGTCCAGCAGGCGTACGCACAGCGGGCGGCCGGCGAGCGCGACGAGGATCTGCTCGTAGTCCTCCTCCTGCAGCGGGCGCAGCTCGTCGATCGCGGCGGCACGCGCCTCGTCGCCCTCGGCCAGGATCACCGCCGCCATCAGCGGCTGGCGCTCGCCGAGGAACATGTGCTCGCTGCGGCAGAGGCCGATGCCCTGGGCGCCGAGCTCGACGGCCCGCAGCGCGTCGTCCGGCGTGTCGGCGTTGGCACGGACGCCGAGCCGGCGGATCCCGTCCGCCCAGTTCAGGACCTGCTCGAGCTCGCTAGAGACCCCCGGCGCGATGACCGGGACGTCGTCCAGCGTGATCTCGCCGGTCGTCCCGTTGATCGCGATGAAGTCGCCCTCGCCGACGGTCGTGCCGTCCGGCAGCCGCAGCACCTTCGTGCTCACGTTGATCTTCAGCGCGGCGGCGCCGGTGACCGCCGGCCGGCCCATGCCGCGGGCGACGAGGGCCGCGTGGGACGCCTTGCCGCCCGTCGACGTCAGGATCCCGCGGGCGGCCGCGAAGCCCGCCACGTCGCCGGCGTCCGTGAACGTCCGCACCAGGATCGTGTCGCGCTTCTCCGCGCGGGCGGCGACCGCGGCCCCGGCGCTGAACACGACCTGGCCCTTGGCGCCGCCCGGCGAGGCACCGATGCCGGTCGCGGCGACCGCGTAGTCGACGGCCGGATCGAACATCGGCGACAGCAGCGTCTCCAGCGACGCCGGGTCGATCGTCATGAGCGCCTCGGCCTCGGTCAGCAGCCCCTCGGCGACCGCGTCGACCGCGAACCGCACGGCCGCCTGCGCCGGGCGCTTCGCCGACCGGGTCTGAAGCATGTACAGCCGCCCCTCCTGCACCGTGAACTCCGTGTCCTGCATGTCCTTGTAGTGCGCCTCGAGCGTGCGCAGGATCTCCATCAGCTGCTCGTGGGCGCCGGGCAGGACGTCCTTCAGGTCGGCGATGTCCTGCGTGTTGCGCACGCCGCTGACGACGTCCTCCCCCTGGGCGTTGATCAGGAAGTCGCCGGACGGGTCGGGCTCCCCGGTGACCTCGTCGCGGCTGAACGCGACCCCGGAACCCGAGCTGTCGCCCATGTTGCCGAAGACCATCTGCTGGACGTTGACCGCCGTCCCCCAAGTGTCCGGGATGCGGTTCAGGCGCCGGTAGGTGACCGCCCGGTCGCCGAGCCAGGAGTCGAAGACCGCGCGGATCGCGCCGGCAAGCTGCGCCTGCGGGTCCTGCGGGAAGTCGTAGAAGCCCTGGAAGGTCCGGGTCAGCTCCTCGAGGGCGGCGGCGTCCAGGTCGGTGTCCAGGTCGACGCCGCGGGCGTCCTTCACCTCGGCGATCGCGTCCTCGAACCGCTCGCCGTCGATGCCGACGACCACGTTGCCGTACATCTGCACGAACCGCCGGTAGGAGTCCCAGGCGAAGCGCGCGTTGCCGGTCTTGTCCGCCAGGCCGCCGACCGAGGCGTCGTTCAGCCCGAGGTTCAGGACGGTGTCCATCATCCCGGGCATCGACTCGCGGGCGCCGGAGCGGACGGACACCAGCAGCGGATCGGTGTCGTCCCCCAGCCGCTTGGCGGCGTGGGACTCGAGCCGCGCGAGCGCCTCGGCGACCTGGGCGTCCATGCCGTCCGGCGCCGTACCGCCTGACTCCATGTAGGCGACGCACGCCTCCGTGGTGATCGTGAACCCCGCCGGGACGCGCCTGGCGCCCAGGATCCGCGTCATCTCCGCGACGTTGGCGCCCTTCCCGCCGAGGAGGTCGCGCTGCTCGCGGCTGCCCTCGCTGAAGTCCTGCACCCAACGTCGCTCGGCGCTCATCGAGCCAGCGTATAGACCCGATTCGGCTCCGGTCGGCGCCCCTCCGTCCTGTTCACGAAGCGTGACCTCAGCGCGCGGTCGCGCTGCGCAGGTGGGTGCCGACGTGGTGCTCGACGGTGTCGGTGATCGCGCGCTCGGCCTGGCGCAGCGCACGGCTGCCGACCCCGGTCGGGACCTCCGCCAGCGGCCGTCCGATCGCCGCGGCGAGGAAGTCGTGCGCCTCCTGGTCCAGCCGGAAGCCGCCCGCCTCGCAGGAGGCACAGACCACGCCGCCGGCTGCGCCCGAGAAGCCGACGAGGTGGTCGCCCTCCCCGCAGGTGGCGCACGCGGTCAGCTGCGGGGCCAGGCCGGCGACGAGGAGCAGCTTCATCCGGAACGCGAGCTGGTTCTCGTGGTGGGCGTGCGGCGCGACCCCGTGCACCCCGCCGGCGCCGGCGTCCAGGAGCTGCAGCTCGTTCGCCAATAGGTGGAAGACCGGCGGGCTGGGCTCGGCGGTGTCGAACAGCCGGGCGACCGCGTCGCAGGCGCGAGCGGCGCTGTCCAGCGCGGGGCCGTCGACCCGCAGGGCCGCGTACGCGCTCACCGTCTCCACGCTGGTGACGGTCATGAGGTCCGAGCGGCCCTCGTGCAGCACGAGGTTCAGCCGGAAGAACGGCTCCAGGCGCCCGCCGAAGCGGCTGCGCGTCTTGCGGACGCCCTTCGCGATCGCGCCGATCCGGCCGCGGCCGGGCGTGTAGCAGTGCAGGATCCGGTCGGCTTCGCCGTAGCGCAGCGAGCGCAGCACGATCGCCTCGGTCTTGACGGGCCCGGGCACGCGCTACGGAGTCGCTATCTTTGTTGAAGTAATGGCCGAAGTCATCGTTTACACCACCGAGCCGTGCCCGTACTGCACGCGCGTGAAGAGCCTGCTCGCCAAGCGCGGCGTCGAGTACTCGGAGATCAATCTGGCACGCGACGCGGACGGCCGGTCCGAGCTGGTCGAGAAGACCGGCATGATGAGCTTCCCCCAGGTGATCATCGACGGCACGCTGGTCGGGGGCTTCGACCAGACGCTGGCGGCCGACAAGTCCGGCAAGCTCGCGGAGCTGCTCGCCGCCTGACGTTCACCGCCGCCGCACCCGCGGCGGCCGCTGGCACGTCCGGCAGACGTAGGTCCCGCGTCCCGCCGCGACGAACTTGACGATCTCGGTCCCGCAGGTCCCGCACGGCTCGCCCGCGCGGAGGTGGACCAGGAACTCGTGCTGGAAGTTGCCGGACACGCCGTCCGGGTGGCGGAAGTCGTCGATCGTCGCGCCGCCGGCAGCGAGGCCGGCCTGGAGCGCGTCGCGGACCGCGCCCGCGAGCAGCTCGTACTGGGCGCCGGTCAAGCTGCCCGCCGGCCGCAGCGGATGGATCCCGGCCCGGAACAGCGCCTCGTCCGCGTAGATGTTCCCGACGCCGGCGACGCGGCGCTGGTCCAGGAGGAAGGCCTTGATCGGCGCGCGCCGGCCGCGCGCCAGGGCCCTGAGCGCCGGCCCGGTCAGGGCGCCGTCGAGCGGCTCGATCCCCAGGCGGGTGGCGAAGAACGCCTCACGCGCGTCATCGCCGAGCACGAGCTCCCCCGTCCCGAAGCGCCGCGGGTCGCAGAACGCCAGCTCGTGGCCGTCGTCGAAGGTGAAGGTCACACGGCGGTAGCGCTGGTCCGGCGCCGTGTCGTACAGCAGCGTCCCCGTCATGCGCAGGTGCATGAGCAGGTGGACCTCGTCGGTCAGCACGAGGTCGAGGTACTTGCCGCGCCGGCCGAGCGCCTCGATCCGCCGGCCATCGACCGCCTCGGTCACGACGAACGGGTCCAGCGGCTCGGTCCAGCGCGGGTCGTGCACCCGCAGCGCGGTGACGACGCGGCCCTCGACGAGCGGCTGCAGCCCGCGGCGGATCGTCTCGACCTCGGGCAGCTCCGGCATCACCCGAGTCTAGGAACGCCCCCGGACAGGGAGCTGCGCGAATGTGCCCCGACGCGCGACGCGCACGGAGGGTATGGCGGGCCTGACCCGTCGAACCCTCCGCGGCCCCGGGCGATCGAGCCGCTCCAGCGGCACCGGCTACGGCGCGTCCCCGATCCCCAACGGTCTGACGTCCAGTTTTGGTCGTCAGGACGACCAGAACTGGTCGTCAGGACGACCAGAACTGGTCGTCAGACGGGTGGGGACGCCGAGGATCCACCACTCGGCCCGTGCAGCCACCTGCCCGCCCCACGCCCCGCACCCGAGCCCCCGCAGCCCCCCAGCGCCCACCGCCGTCAGCAGCCCGCAGTTCCGAAGCCGCCACATCCGGGGCGGTCTTCGGCGTCAGCGCCACCGACCCCGACCACCAGCCCCGCAGCGTCAGCGCCCACCGACCCCGACCACCAGCCCCGCGACGTCAGCGCCACCGACCCCCACCACCAGCCCCGCGACGTCAGCCCCACCGACCCCGACCACCTGGCGCTCGGCGTCGGCCAGCCGACCCCACCGGCCCCCTGCCTCACCCCACCGACCCCGACGCCTCGGTCAGCGCAAGGAAGCCACTCGCTCAGAGGAACGACGTGCCCGGCAGGTCCGGCGCCGGACCGCCCGTCAGCCAGGCGTGGACCGACGCGCCCACGTCCGCCATCGGCCCGTCGTGGTGCCGGCCGCCGTGTCCCGCGAACGACGCCAGCAGCGGCGCGTGCTCGCGGGTGTGGTCGTAGTGGTCGGTGTCCGGGTCGACGCCGTGGTCGGCCGTCAGGATCAGCAGGTCGTCCTCCCCCGCGAGCTCCAGCCACTCCGCGACGGCGGCGTCGATCACCCGCAACGCGCCGGCGAAGCCCGCGACGTCCTTGCGGTGTCCGTACAGCTGGTCGGTCTCGATCAGGTTCGTGAAGATCAGGCCATGGTCGAGCTCGCGCAGCAGCCGCGTCGTGTGCTCGATGGCGGGGCCGTTCATCGCCGCCGCGTGCTTCTGCGTGATGCCGCGGTGAACGAAGAGGTCGTCCACCTTGCCCACCGCGTGGACCGGGATCCCCGCGCCCGTCAGCGCGTCCAGGTAGGACCGCGACGGCGGGTCCACGGCGAAGTCCCGGCGACCCGTGGTCCGCGTGAAGGCCCCCGGCGCCCCGGTGAACGGGCGCGCGATGACCCGGCCCACGGCGTGCTCCCCCAGCATCACGCCGCGCAGCGTGCCGCAGAGCGCCTGCAGCTCCGCCTCGGAGAGCACGCTCGAGTGGGCCGCGATCTGCATCACCGAGTCCTGCGACGTGTAGAGGATGAGCTCGCCCGTGGCGAGGTGGTGCGCGCCGAACTCCTCGATGACGGCGGTGCCGCTGTAGGGCTTGTTGCAGCAGAAGCGCCGCCCGGTCGCCGCGGTCGCCGCCGCGACCACCTCGGCCGGGAAGCCGTCCGGGTACACCGGCAGCGCGACGGGCGGGACGACGCCCATCAGCTCCCAGTGGCCTGTGGTCGAGTCCTTGCCCGGGCCCAGCGGATGGACGCGCCCGTGCAGCACCGGCGCTGACGACATGCCCACACCGTCGATCGGGCGGATGAGGCCGAGCCCGAGGGCCCCCAGGGTCGGCAGCTGCAGGCCGCCGACTGCCCGTGCCACGTGGACCAGCGTGTCGGCCCCCGCGTCCCCGTAGTCGGCGGAGTCCGGCAGCTCACCGGCGCCGCACGCGTCGAGGACGACGACGATCGCGCGGCGGCCGGCCATCAGGGGCTCGTCGGCGCCGTGATCTTCATCGACGCGACGAGCGGCCGGAAGGCCTGCGTGTCGACCCGGCGGAAGTCCTTCTCGGGCGCGTAGGCGTCGACCACGATCTCGCCGCCGAACGCGTAGATGTGCGTGGTGCGGACGGTGCGCGGCTTCCCGGCGATCGTCTCGGTCCCGCGGATCTGGACGGCGGGCTGGCCGTCGACCTTCAGCCGCGCGCGCTTGAGCTCGGTGAACGACGGGTCACGGGCCTTCGCGGCCGCGATCAGCGCGGTCGCCGCGTTGTCGAGGTCCTTCTTGGTCTTCGGCAGCGCCTCGGTGCGCGGATAGCGGAAGATCCCGATCGTCGCCTCGCCGGTCGCGATCGTGACGATCGCCGGTGCCGCCGCGAGCGACCGCGACCACCCCGAGGGCGCCTGCGGGAACTCGAGGCCGGCGGCCGGGTAGCGGACGTTCTCGCTGCCGTAGACCGGGCCGGGCGTCTTGACGTCGGGGGACGGCTGGCGCTCCTTGCCGCACCCGGAGGCGACCAGGGCGAGGAGCAGCGGCAGCGTGCACAGCGAGCGGCGGGCGGAACGTGAAGCGGTCATCGCGGGCGATCGTGCCACAGACCGCCCCGCCAAGGCGTCGCCGGACATCCGTCCGCCGGCGGCGTCCTCAGGCGTCCTTCGCGGCACGCGGGTGCGCCTTGAAGTAGACGTCCTTCAGCCGCTCGGCGCTCAGATGCGTGTAGATCTGGGTGGTGGCGATGTCGGCGTGGCCGAGCATCTCCTGCAGGGACCGCAGGTCGCAGCCCCCGGCGAGCAGGTGCGTGGCGAACGTGTGGCGCAACGTGTGCGGCGACATCGCGTCCTGCAGCCCGACGGTGGCGGCGTGACGCTGGACGATCTTGTAGAGGCCCTGGCGGGTGAGCCCGCCGCCGCGCTGGTTGACGAACAGGTGGCGCTCCTCGCGGGCGCCGACCAGCATCGGGCGGCCGCGCTTGAGGTAGATCGCGACCGCGGCGAGCGCCTCGCGGCCGACCGGGACCATGCGCTCCTTGCTGCCCTTGCCGCGGGCGCGCAGGACGCCGGCCTGCAGGTCGAGGTCGCCGACGTGCATCTCGGTCGCCTCGCTCGCGCGCAGGCCGCAGGCGTACATCAGCTCGAGCAGCGCGCGGTCGCGCAGCGCCGCGGGGGTCGTCCCGTGCGGGGCGGACAGCAGCGCGGCGACCTGGTCGCGGCTGAGGACCTTCGGCAACCGCTGCTGCTTGCGCGGCGCGCGCAGGTCGGCCGTCGGGTCGCGGTCGATCAGGTTCTCGCGCCGCAGGTGCCGGTAGAAGGAGCGCAGGCACGCGGTCTTGCGCTGCAGCGTCGCGGCGGCGACGGGCGGACGCTGCTCGCTGCCCTGCGCCAGTTGGGACATGAAGGCGGCGAGGTCGGCATGGACGGCCGTCAGCGCATCCTGGCCGCGGTCGTGCAGGAACGTGCCGAACTGCAGCAGGTCCGACCGGTAGGCCTCGAGGGTGTTCCGTGACAGTCCCCGCTCGAACTCGAGGTAGGCCAGGAAGTCCAGGACGTGATGCTCGAAGGAATGCCGGGTGCTCTCACCCGTAGCGATGGCCATACGCCGACTCTTCGCCCCCGGCCGCGGTCCCCCTGGTTGCTGCAAGGGACCTCTCATGACGATTCGGCCAACGGCCGCAACGCGCGTTGGACAGGTCGCCTGACCGTATGCGAACAGCCCTGGTTTCAGATGGGACCGCTGAGGAGACGTGCCGTGCCAGCCAACCTAAGGAAGCTCTAAATGCGCATCGCTCGTCGTGCCCGTCTCCCGCTGGTCCTCGCCACGTCGGCCGCCCTCCTGGCGCCGTCGGTTGCGTCGGCCGATGCGCTGAACGCCTACCGGGTCAAAGCGACCCCCAAGAACCTCCAGGCGCTCGCCCTGGCCGGGTTCGATGTCACGGAAGGCCGCAACCTGAAGCGCGGGACGATCGACGTCATCGGCACGTCCGGGCAGGTCGGTGCCGCGAAGCTCGACGCGAAGCGGGTGACGAACTACAAGGAGCCGGCCAAGGCCCCCGTCGCGAAGACCAGCCGGCGGGCAGCGCCGACCGACGGCGCGACCGACGCCGCGTTCAAGGTCTGGACGAAGTACGACGCTGTCGCGGGCGACGACAAGGAGCAGTACACCGAGCAGTTCGACCGCCTCGAGTCGTCGTTCCCCGGCATCGTCAAGCGACGCGTCGTGGGCAAGACCGTGAACGGGCGCGACATCATCGCCCTGCAGGTCACCAAGGGCGCGACCGGCGCCGACATCGCGGGCCGTCCGGCCGTCCTTTACACCGCCATGCAGCACGCGCGGGAGTGGCTGGCCGGCGAGACCTGCCGCCGCACGCTCGACTTCGTGACCGCCAACTACGGCAAGACCACCAGCGCGGGCAAGGAGGTCACCGGCCTCGTCGACAGCTCCGAGCTGTGGTTCGCCTGCGTCGCGAACCCCGATGGCTACGAGTTCACCTTCACCCCCGGGCACCGCCTGTGGCGCAAGAACCTGCGCGACAACGACGGCAACGGCACGATCACCGACGGTGACGGCGTGGACCCCAACCGCAACTACCCGTCCAACTGGGGCCGGGACGACGAGGGCTCCTCGCCGGATCCGCGCAACGAGACCTACCGCGGTCCGTCAGCCGCCTCCGAGCCCGAAACGAAGGCGATGCAGGCGCTGTTCGAGGAGGTCAAGCCGGTCTTCCACAAGAACGACCACACGGCCGCCCAGCTGCTCCTCTACCCGCAGGGCTTCCAGCAGGACACCCCCACGCCGGACAATCCCATCTTCACCGCGCTCGCCGGTGACCCGTTCAAGCCCGGGATCGAGGGCTTCCTGCCCGAGCTGTCCGCGGGGCTCTACATCACCAACGGCGACTTCACCGACTACGCCTACAACAGCCAGGGCTCGCTGTCGTTCACGCCTGAGGGCACGGCGGCCGAGGACCCGGCGGTGTCCGGCTTCGAGTACGCCGACTCCCCGCTCCAGGTGGACCAGGAGTACCGCCGTCACCTGCAGTTCGCGCTCGACCTCGCCAAGTCGGCGACGCGCCCGGACAACCCCGACTCGCACCTGGGCAACAAGGCCGCGTCCTTCGAGGTCGACAAGTTCACCTACTCGTTCGGCGACCCGCAACCGGTCGGCGCCGTCGTCAAGCGCTCGCTGGGAGCGGTCACGCTGAAGTACAAGGTCAACGGCGGCGCAACGCAGACGGTGACCACCGCCGACTACGCCGGCGGTGAGCGGTACAACAAGGACAAGGGCGTCTTCTACAAGCGCGTGCGCGGCTTCGTCGTCGGCACCAAGCCGACCGACAAGGTCGAGGCGTGGTTCAGCGGCGGCGGACAGGACTCCGAGCACTTCACCTACACCGCCGTCAGCGAGACCACGAACCCGGTCCTGCTGCTGGCCAACGAGGACTACTCGGGCAAGGTGCCGAACGCCGACCCGGCAGCCGGTCCTGCGTACCTGGACACCTACAAGGCCGCGCTCGACGCCGCAGGCGTGAAGTACGACGTCTACGACATCGACCTGGCGGGTCGCGTGGCGCCGAACGCGCTCGGCGTCCTGTCGCACTACTCGCACGTCATCTGGTACTCGGGCGACGACCTCGTCACCCGCGCGCCGAACGCTCCGGGCGGCTCGGGCATCGATCGCCTGGCGGTCGACACCCAGAACGAGGTGCGTGACTTCCTGAACGACGGCGGCAAGCTCTTCTACTCCGGCAAGAACGCCGGCCGCCAGTTCGCCGAGGGCTACACGTACAACCCGTTCCAGGTCGAGGAGGGCACGTACTGCCAGAACGCGAACCCGACGTGCATCGCCGTGCAGGACGACTTCCTGCAGTACTGGCTCGGCGCGTACCGCCGGGTCCTCGGAGGCGGTGAGAACGCCGCCGACGGCGCGGCCTTCCCCGTGAAGGGCACGACCGGCGCGTTCAACGGCCTGGACCTCGCCCTCGCGCCGACCGGCGGCGCCAACGACGCGAGCACCGCGACGATGCTCACCACGTCCTCGGTCCTCGACCCGACGACGTACCCGATCTTCGCGGACTCCGCGTCGGCCGGAGCCTGGCAGCGTCCCGGCGCACCGCCGTTCAGCCCCCACGCCGGGAGCTGGTTCGTGAGTGCCGGGGCGGACGACGGCGCCTACAAGCGCCTGCAGAAGCCGTTCGCCGTGCCGAGTGGCGGCGCGACGCTCGACTTCTGGACGTCGTTCGACGTCGAGCCCGAGTACGACTTCGTGTTCGCCGAGATCCACACCGTCGGCCAGGACGACTGGACGACGCTCGCCGACAAGAACGGTCACACGTCGGATTCCGTGGGCCAGTCGTGCATCGCGGGCGGCAACGGCTCCAACTGGCAGTCGATCCACCCGTTCCTGGCGCACTACCAGACCAAGACGGCCGACGGCTGCACCAACACCGGCACGTCCGGCAAGTGGAACGCGGCGACGGGCAACTCCGCCGGCTGGCAGCACTGGGAGATGGCGATCCCGGACGCCTACAAGGGCAAGAACGTCGAGATCGCGATCACCGTCGCGTCCGACCCCGCCGTCCAGGGCCTCGGGACGTGGATCGACGAGGCGCAGCTGCTGAGCACCGGCGGCCAGCCGATCACCTCGGCCGACCCGTCGTTCGAGACGGGGATCGACGGCTGGACCACCCCCGGTCCGCCGGCCCCCGCCGGTGAGGGCCAGTCGAAGGCGACCGGCTGGGTCCGCGCGCAGACCGCGCCGTTCGTGGAGACGCCGATCGTGACGACCGGCGACACCGTCTACACGGGCTTCGGCCTCGAGGCGGTCACTGACGCAGGCAAGCGCGGGGAGCTCATGAAGGCGGCCATCGGCCATCTCGGCGCCCCGGCCAAGCCGGTGTTCAACGCGCCGGCACCGACGGTGGAGACGCCGCCGGTGACGACGCCCACCACGCCGACGATCCCGACGAAGCCGACCCCGACGATCCCGGCCAGGAAGCGGCTGACCAGTCTGGCATTCGGCTCGCGGTCGCTGCCTTTGGTGTTCGCCCGCGGGCTCGCGGTGACGACGAAGTGCACCACCGGCTGCACGGTCAGCGTGAAGCTGACGGTCGACGCGGCCACGCAGCGGCGTTACAAGCTGCGCAGCCGGACGCTCGGCAGCGCGACCGCGAAGCTGACCAAGACGGGCAGCAAGACCGTCCGGGTCAGGCCGTCGGCGCTGATCCGCAAGCGCCTCGCGAAGGCGAAGACGCTGGTGGTGACCGTCGCGGCGACGCAGGCCGGGACGAAGCCGGCGGTGCGCAAGACGACGAAGGTGACCCTCCGGCGCTGATCAGCCGGGCGTCGGCGCGGTGCTGCTGCTCAGGCGCTCCCTGAGCAGCAGCAGGCCGATGAGGGTCTTGGCGTCCTTGACGGCGGCGATCGCGCCGTCGAGGTCGTCCAGGGGCCAGGCGACGAGCTCGATGCGCTCGTTCTCGCCGGAGTCGGCGTGCCGCTCGCTGAGGCCGGTCGCGCGGTAGACGTGGACCGTCTCGCGGTTCATGCCGACCGACGGGTAGAAGGTTTTCAACAGCTCCCAGTGGTCGGCCGCGCGACCGATCTCCTCCGCGAGCTCGCGCTGGGCGGCGGGCAGCGCGTCCTCCCCGGGCTTATCCAGGCGGCCGGCTGGGATCTCGAGCATGTCGGGCTCCCCCACGGCCTCGCGCGGCTGACGGATGAGGAAGACGTGCTCGTCGTCGTGGACGACGATCGCGACGGCGCCGGGATGGACGACGATCTCGCGGCTGACGACCTCGCCGTCGGGGTAGCGGAAGCGCTCCTCGCGGACGCCGATGATGCGGCCCTGCCAGAGCTGCTCGCCGCCCAAAGGCTCGAAGTCGCGTTCGCTCACGGCAGGCCATCCCCGTCGTCGTGCGCGTCGTCTTCGTCGTCCGGCGGCGGACCGGCGGCGAGCTGCATGCCGCAGGCCAGCGCGGCCTCGAAGAAGACCGGGTCCTCGGCGCTGCTGCGGCCCATCGTCCGTGCGGGCAGGCCGCTGGCGACGTAGCCGTCGAGGTCCGCCGTGTGGGCGGACCAGGCGTGGAAGCCGTGGTCCTCCGGCGGCGTCGTGCCTGTGGGCAGCGCGATCTGGACGGGCTGCAGGAGCAGCTCGACCACGGTCTGCGTGTGGTGGCTCAGGCCGCGATGGCGCGGGCGCGGGTCCCCCGCGGACATGCGCGCGCACAGCGTGGTCGGGTACCCCAGCGCCAGCGCCGCGTGGGCGGTGTCGAGGGCGATCATGCCGCCGTGCCCGAGGCGGCTGCCGGATCCGAGGATGCCCGGTCCGGGCCCGCAGAGCGCGATGTCCCAGCCGAGCACGGTGAGCGCATGGTCGATCGCACCGATCGTCGTGATCGCCTCGCCGTCGCGGCCGCCGTAGGCGGGGCTGGCGGCCAGGTGGCCGACCAGCAGCCCGCGGTCGAGCAGGTCGGTGACGACCCGCGAGTGGCCGCCGGGGAGCGCGCCGCCGGCGGTCTGGACGTAGCCGACGCGAAGCGGTGTGGCGGCGTTGGCGGCAACGGCCCAGGCGATCGGCGCCAGTTGCCCGTGGAGGCCGAAGACCCCGACCGCGGGCTGCGGCGACGGCGGGTGCTCGGGGGCGAGCGGCGCGTACGTCGTCCAGTCCGCGTCGGTCGGCAGGTCGAGCAGCTCCCGCTCGATCGGCAGCACCGCGTGCTGCAGCGGGCTGTAGTTCAGCTTCATGACGTGCGCACCGTCGACCCCGCTGCTGCCGAGGCCGCGCGTGAGGTTCACGTGGACGACGTCGAAGCCGCCGGACCCGAGCCGCAGGTCGACCGCCTGCCCGTTGACGACGACATCGTCGCCAACCTCCGCCGGGCCGACGTAGGCCACGTCGGCGATCGCCTGACGCTCGGCACCGTCGATCGTCACGACGAGCCGCTGCTCGCCTGTCGCCGGTGCCGGGTCCGCGGCGGTGACGGTCCCGCGGCGCAGGACGAGGCGCAGCGGGGCCATCGGTCAGCCGCCGAGCTCGGTCAGGAGGGCATAGGTGACGTCGAGCATGCCCTCGAGCGCGTCCGTGCTGACCCGCTCCGTCGGCTCGTGGTTGCGCTCGGTGCCGTTGGCGAGGTTCGTGCAGACGAAGCCCTGCACGGCGAACGCGTTCGCGTCCGATCCGCCGCCGGTGACGATCCGCTGGGGCGTGTAGCCGCAGGCGCGCAGCGCGTTCTCCGCCGCGACCACGGACGGCAGCGTGCCGGTGTGGCGGTAGCCGCTGAACAGGCGCTGCATGTCGATGTCCACGTCGCAGCTGCAGCGCGGATCGCCGGCCGCGTCGTGGCAGGCGTCGACGATCGCGGCGACGGCCTCCTCCACCTTCCGGTCGTCCAGCGACCGCGCCTCGGCCAGGACCGTGCAGTGCTCGGCGACGACGTTCGTCCCGCCGACGCCGCCGTGGACCGACCCGACGTTCGTGGTCGTCTCGGCGTCGAGGCGACCGAAGGGCATGGCGGCGACGGCAAGTGCTGCGGCCAGGACTGCGGAGCGGCCGTCCTCGGGACGGATGCCGGCGTGCGCCGGGCGCCCGTGGAAGTGGGCCGCGATCCGGTGGTACGTCGGGGAGGCCATGACGATCTCCCCGATCGGGGACGCGTGGTCGTAGACGTAGCCGAAGTCCGAGCGCAGGCGCGAGCAGTCGAAGGCCTTCGCCCCGGCCAGCGCGACCTCCTCGCTGGCGGTGAACAGCAGCTCGATGCCGACCGGCGGGCGCCCGCGCGCTGCCGAACCCTGCTGGCCTGGGCTGTCGCCGTCCGGGGCGGGCGCGTACCGCCGCGCGACCGCGAGCAGGGCTGCAACGGCCGCCTTGTTGTCGGCCCCGAGGATCGTGTCCCCGGCGCTGACCCAGCCGCCGTCCTCGAGCACGGGCTCGATCTGGCCCGCGTGCGGGACGGTGTCCAGGTGGGCGCACAGCAGCACGCTGCGGGTGCCGTCCCCCGGGATCCGGCAGAGCAGGTTCCCCGAGCCGGCGCCGGTGACGCCGGCCGTGTCGTCCTCTTCGACCTCGTGGCCGAGCCCGCGCAGCAGCCCGGTCACGTGGTCGGCGATCGCGCGCTCCTCGCCGGAGACCGAGCGGATGCGGCACAGCTGCGCGAACTCCTCGTGCAGCCGTGCCCGCTCGATCTCGCTCGCGCGTCCCTCGGTCACTGCGTTCGAGCCCCTGGGCGGGTCGCTACGAGACCGCGCGCGACGCGCGGACCTCGCCGTCGACCGGCTGCGGCGCGCGTTCGCGGGCGCGCACCAGGGCGGCGGCGACGAACTCGCGGAACAGCGGGGCGGGGCGCTCCGGGCGGGACTTGAACTCCGGGTGGAACTGGGCGGCCACGTAGAACGGGTGGTCGCGCAGCTCGACGATCTCCACCAAGCGCTCGTCCGGGGACGTCCCCGAGACCACGAGGCCCGCGGCCTCCAGGCGCTTGCGAAGGGAGATCGAGACCTCGTAGCGGTGCCGGTGGCGCTCGTAGATGACGGCCTCGCCGTAGATCTCGCGGGCGCGGGTGTCCGCGTGGAGCTTCACCGGGTCGGCGCCCAGGCGCATCGTCCCGCCGAGGTCGGAGACCTCCTTCTGCTCGGGCAGGAGGTCGATCACCGGCCATTCGGTCTCGATGTCGAACTCGGTCGAGTTCGCGCCGGGCATGCCGGCGACGTGGCGGGCGAACTCGGCGACGGCGATCTGCATGCCGAGGCAGATGCCCAGGTACGGGATCTGGTGCTCGCGGGCGACCTTCGCCGCGATGATCTTGCCCTCGATGCCGCGGCCGCCGAAGCCGCCGGGGATCAGAATGCCGTCGGCGCCGCCGATGCGGGCGACCGCCGTCTCCTCGTCGACCAGCTGCTCGGAGTCGACCCAGTCGATCTCGACCTTGCCGTGGTCCAGCCAGCCGGAGTGGCGCAGCGCCTCGGCGACGGAGAGGTAGGCGTCCTCGAGCTGGACGTACTTGCCGACCAGCGCGATGCGGAACGGCTCGGTGGCGTCGGCGGCCCGCTGGCAGAGCTCGGCCCAGCTCCGCGTGTCCGCCGGGGCGGCCTCCAGCCCGAGCTCACCCAGGATGAAGTCGTCGACGCCCTGCTCGGCGTACCAGAGCGGCACGTCGTAGATGTTGTTCACGTCCTTGGCGGACACGACCGCGGCGACCGGAAGCGACGCGAAGAGCGCGATCTTCTTGCGGATGTCGAGGCCGAGCTCGGACTCCGAGCGACAGAGGACCATGTCCGGCTGGATGCCGATACGGCGCAGCTCGTTGACCGAGTGCTGCGTCGGCTTCGTCTTCAGCTCACCGGCGTGACCGATGTACGGGACGAGCGTCAGGTGCACGAACAGGCAGTTGCGACGGCCGACGTCGACCGGGAACTGACGGATCGCTTCGAGGAACGGCAGCGACTCGATGTCGCCGACCGTGCCGCCGATCTCGGTGATGACGACGTCGACGTCGCTCGTCTCCGCGATCAGCTTGATGCGGTTCTTGATCTCGTCCGTGATGTGCGGGACGACCTGGACGGTGCCGCCGAGGTAGTCGCCGCGGCGCTCGCGGCGGATGACCGAGTTGTAGATCCCGCCGGCGGTCACGTTGGACGCGCGGCTCGTGTTCGAGTCCGTGTAGCGCTCGTAGTGGCCCAGATCGAGGTCCGTCTCGGCCCCGTCCTCGGTCACGAAGACCTCGCCGTGCTGGTAGGGCGACATCGTGCCGGGGTCGACGTTGATGTAGGGATCGAACTTCTGCAGACCCACCGACAGTCCCCGGGAGACGAGCAGCCGCCCGATCGAGGCGGCGGCGATGCCCTTCCCGAGGGACGAGACGACACCGCCGGTGACGAAGATGTAACGGGTCTTGGGGCGAACGTCGGTCACGCTGAAGCGTCCTTCCGGGGGTTATGGATCCTGCCCACCGAGTCTAGATGGCGCAGTCCTGGGGTGCGTTCGACGAACGCGGAAATAGAGCGGAATTCTCCGTAGGCCGTGATGGCCAGGAGGACGGCCGCGCAGAGGGCGAGGCCGAGGGTGCTCGTGATGCTCGTCACGAGCATCAGGCCGGCGACCGCACCGAGCAGGTTGGCCCCGGTGTCGCCGAGCATCCCTCGCTCGCGGAGGTCGTAGACGGCGACGACGGCGATCGCGCCGAGGTAGACGCCGAAGGCGTCGAGCAGCTCCGTCCCGACCGCGATCGTGCAGCCGATTACGACGAAGAGCAGGCCTTTTGCGGCACGGCCGGGACGGAGGTCGATGATGTTGAAGAGGTTGGTCGACAGCACCAGCACGACGACGGAGAGGAGATACGGCGCTGTGTGCGAATCGGGGTCGGCCACGATGTACGGCCCGATGTCCAGCGCGGCGAGATTGCCCGTCTCGGGGTACGGCGGGAGCTGGATCGCGTAGGCGGCGAGTCCGACGGTCCCCACCGCCTTGAGGAGCCCGCTCGGAAACTCACCGCGCCGCACGGCTGCCCCGTGGCCGCGCCAGCCGCGACTCGGACCGCTGTAGGCGTCGTCGAAGAGCCCGAGCGCGGCAACGCCAAGCACGAAGACGGGGCTGACGACGAAGAAGAGGCCATCGCCGTGCCACCCGAAGGAATCGATCGCCTGCAGCGCGCCGAGCGTGAGCGCGATCGCGGCGACGAGGATGATGCCCAGCGGGCAGGCCAGCTCGGCGCCCCGGTAGTTCTTGACCGTGTGGCCGCCGTCCACCAGCCCCTGCCGGAGCCCGGGTGCGACAGCCGCGGCGGCGACAGCGCTGAGGGCGATGGGCAGGACTTGCACCGCGGAACCGTACCCCGCCCCCCGGACGCCCCGCTGCGTCCCGTGCCCCCGCGTCCTAGCCACGCCCCTCCCCACCCGTCTGACGACCAGTTTTGGCCGTGGGAGCGACCAAAACTGGTCGTTAGACGCTCGAGAGTCCCGCCGACGCCGGGCGCCGGGGGTCAGGCCGGGAGGTCGTAGACCACTTGGCGCAGGACCGAGGCGGACTCGAGCTCCTCCTCCCGCCGATCCGCGATCATGCCGCGGACCTGGGCCGGCGAGTGGTGCTCGCTGTCGTAGACGACGACCACGGCCTCGTCGCGGGCCTCCAGGAAGGTCACCTCGCCGAACCGCTCGTAGCGCGTGGCGCCGATCCCGATCAGGACCTCAGACGGGTTGCCCGCGCCCCGCAGCAGCGCACCCACGTCCTCCAGCGGCGTCCCGTCCGCCCCCTTCTGGTGGTTCAGCCGGTCGACGATCCAGTCCAGCAGCTGCGTGCCGTAGTACGAGTAGCCGGGCAGCGGGCTGTCGACCCCATACGGCCGCGTCTTGCCGCCGCGCCGCATGAAGCAGGCCAGGCGGAACGACGCCGTGGGCCCGTCCGGCTCGAGGTCGGTCAGCTCGAAGGCCTGCGCCGCCACGCCCTTGGACTCGGCGCCCCAGTTCTTCTTGTGGCTGATCTTCGCCGCGCCCTCGCGCCGGATCGAGCAGTCGTTGAACGCCATGATCGCCTGCGGGGAAAGCCCGGCGGCCGTCCCGTCGTCGGCGTAGGTCACCGTGCACAGCACCCCGACCTCGGGCTCGATCTGCAGGCGGATCGGGTCGACGGACGCCGGCTTGGCGACCTCGTCGAACGCCAGCGGGAACTCGCCGAGGAAGGACGCGTGCCCCGGGACGTACCACGGGAAGATGCCCTTCGGCGCCTCGGCGGAGGCCGCCTCGACGGAGACGAAGTCACCCGCCTCCCCCGCCTGCTCGAGGTGGCCGGCGAAGTTCCCGGCGACGCCGAAGCCGAAGATGCCGCGCAGGCCGGAAAGCTGGAGTTGCCTCATCGCGCCCGCACTCTACGTCTGTCCCACATTCGCAAGCTCTGCGGCCCTATCGTCTATGGCATGGCCGATACCAGCGAGAAGATCCAGAAGACCGACGAGGAGTGGCGGGCCGAGCTCAGCCCCGAGGCCTACGCCATCCTCCGCCAGGCGGGCACCGAGCGCCCGTTCACCGGCGAGTACAACGCCACGAAGGACAAGGGCATGTTCACGTGCGGCGGGTGCGGCAACGAGCTGTTCTCGTCCGACACGAAGTTCGACTCCGGCTCCGGCTGGCCGAGCTTCACGGATCCCGTCAACCGTGAGAACGTGACGCTGATCGAGGACCGCTCCCACGGGATGGTCCGCGTCGAGGTCCGCTGCGCGAAGTGCGACGGCCACCTCGGCCACGTCTTCGACGACGGTCCCGCGGACGCCGGCGGCCAGCGCTACTGCATCAACAGCGCCGCCCTGCAGTTCGCCCCGCCGGAATAGCGGCGGCGCCGCCGTTCAGGGCTGCTTCGCGCCGACGATGTCGGGGAGCAGCCCGTCGGCGCTGTCCTTGCGCCCGAAGGCCCCCTGCTTGCTGCCCTGGAGCGTGAAGACGAGGGACGCGCGACCCGACGTCTCCTCGACGTCGTCGACCGACGAGATGTCGCGGTCCTTGTACCAGCCGATGCGGGACGGCTCGGTGCTGGACCGCTCGATCCCGACCACCGGGATCCGCGACTCACGCAGGCCGTCGACGAACCCGCGGTCGAAGCGGTCGCGGGCATTGCGTGCGTACCCCTTCTCGAGCTCGTCGGGGTCGTAGACGACCACGACCGCGTCCAGCGGCTGCAGCTCGGCGTTGCCCGGGTTGAAGGTCTCGAAGATCGTCGAGCGCTCCATCGTAAGCAGCTTGCCGGGGTTCACGTACTGCGCCCCGATGCGGAAGCCGAAGTCCTGGACCAGGTCCAGGTCGGGCTCGGGCGAGGTCGCCAGGTCCGCGTAGCGCGTGCCGACCGCGATGCGGCCCGCCTCGGCGAGGTTCGTCGGGTTCCCCGTCGCAGCGACCGACCGCAGCTCGGCGCCGGTGTCGCGCAGCGCGTCCTGTACGTCGTCGGTGAGGTCCTTGCCGGGGTTGCCCAGGAACACGAGCCCGATGGAGCGGTCGTCCAGCTGCCCGGCGACGAGCAGCGGGTAGACCTCCCGCTGGAAGCGGTTGGCCTCGGCGACGTCGCCTTGCGCGCTCTTCAGCTGCCGGCCGGCCTCGTTGACGTCGCTGCGCAGCGACTCGCGCAGCTTGCGGTCGGCGGACGAGACCAGGCCCGAGTCGCCGATCGCGACGCCCAGCAGCAGGCCGACCGCGAGCGCGATGAACACGGCGGTCAGCGAGAGGGCGTGGTAGCGGAAGTCGAACATCGTGGAGCAGGTACGGCGTGTGTGGACCCTAGACGCCCCGCGGCCTCAGAGGTCGCCTCCCAGGAGGATGCGGAGCTTCAGCCACAGCAGGTCGGCGACGCCGCGCAGCCCAGGGGTCGCGACGACGATGATGACGAAGGTGATGACGCCGATGAACGCCAGGCCGCCCACGGGCTTCAGGTCGGGGCGCGGCTGGTAGAGCCGGCTGACGCCCTTGGCGTCGACCAGGATCTCGCCGATCCGCAGCCGCGTCAGGAACGTGGACGACATCCCCTTTCGGGCCTTGTCCATGAACTCGACGAGGTTCGACTGCGACCCGACCGACACGATCAGCTCCGCGCCCTTCTCGGCGGCGATCAGCATCGCGATGTCCTGGCTCGTGCCCGGCGCGGGGACGACCTTGTGCGCCAGGCCCAGCTCCTCGAGGAACTCGCGGCCGGGGGCGCGCCCGTTCGGGTAGGCGTGGACGACGAGCTCGGCGCCGCAGCGCAGCGTCGACTCCTGGGCGGAGTCCATGTCGCCGACGATCATGTCGGGCTTAAAGCCGGCCTCGATGATCGCGTTCGCCCCGCCGTCGACGCCGACCAGGACGGGCTTCTGGTCACGGATGTACGGGCGCAGGATCTCGAGGTCCTGCTGGTGGTCGACGCCACGGACGACGACGAGCGCGGGACGGTCGCGGAAGTCGGTGTCGAACATCGGCAGCTCGAGCTTGCCGCTGAGCAGCTCCTTCTCCTCGAGCATGTGCTCGAGCGTGTTCTTCGCGAACGCCTCCAGGGCCTCGCCGATGTCGTCGCGGCGCTTCTGCGTCGCGGCCAGGACGTCCTCGGGCTCCAGGACACGGCCGGTCGCGACCACCTGACCGGCCCGGCGCACCGAGCCGCCGATGACCTCGATCGGGTCGCCGTCGTCCAGCAGCTCGAAGAGCCGGTCGTCCTCCATGTCCACGAGATGGACACCCGCCTGCACCAACAGCAGCGGGCCCATGTTCGGATACGACTCCGCGGCGCTCGCCTTGCAGTTGAGGACGCCGACGACGCCGACGCCGATCAGGTCCTCCGCAGACACGCGGTCCAGGTCGCGATGGTCGATGATCGCGATGTCGCCGGCGGTCAGCTTCTTGACCAGGTGCTTGGTCCTGCGGCCAGGGCGCGCGGGCCCGCTGATGTCCCGGGGGGCGGACAAGACGCCCGATCTTACGGACCAACCGGCAACCGGCTGCCCGACCCCCTGCAATCAGGCCGCTTTCAGGAGCTCCTTGGCGTGCCGCCGTGCCGCCACGTCGTCGGATTCGGCGCCGAGCATCCGCACCAGCTCGGGCACGAGGTCCTTCGTCCCGAGGGTGCGCACGGTGGTTCGCGCCGGGCTCGTGGAGGTGTCCTTCTCGATGCTGAAGTGGCGCGCGGCGAGCGACGCGATCTGCGGCAGGTGGGTGATGCAGACGACCTGCCGGCCGGCCGCCAGGTCGCGCAGCTGCTCGCCGACCGCGCGCGCCGTCTGCCCGCCGATGCCGGCGTCGACCTCGTCGAAGACCAGCGTCGCCGAGGAGCCGTCGTTCGCCACGCCCATCAGCGCCAGCATCACGCGCGAGAGCTCGCCGCCGCTGGCGATGTCCCGCAGCGGACCGGCCGGGACGCCGGGGTTCGACGCGATCAGGAACTCGACCGTGTCCGCCCCGGTGGCCGTCGGGGCCGCGGGCTCGCGGGGCTGGACGTCGATCTCGAACACCGCGGCCTCCATGGCGAGCCGCGCGAGGCGCTCGCGGACCGCCGCGGCCAGTTGCGGCGCCTGCTTGCGACGTGCCGCCGTCAGCTTCGCGGCGAGCTTCGCACGCTCCGCGGTCGCCGTCGCCAGCCGGGCGTGCGCCTCCTCGAGCGCGACCTCGGCCCCGGCCAGCTCGTCGCGTCGGGTCTGGCAGACGTCCGCGTGGGCCAGGACGGCGGCGATCGACCCGCCGTGCTTGCGCATCAGGCGGTCCAGCGCGGTCAGCCGCTCCTCGACCGCGTCCAGCGCCTGCGGCGAGCTCTCCAGGCCTTCCGCGTAGCCGCGCAGCTCGGTCGCGAGGTCCTGCGCCTCGATCGCGAGCGCGTTCCAGCGGACGGTCAGGGCGTCGAGGTTCTCGTCCACGCCCGCGGCGAGCTCGAGCCCACTGCCCGCGACGGCGAGCAGCCCGGTGACGCCCATGCCCTCCTCAGGGGTTAGCGCCTCGGCCGCGCCCCAGGCGCCGGAGCGAAGCGTCTCCACGTGCCGCAGGCGGTCGCGGGTCGCGCGCAGCTCCGCCTCCTCGGCCTCGGACGGGTCGAGCTCACGGATCTCGGCGAGCTCGAACTCGAGCAGGTCGATCTCGCGGTCCCGCGCGCCGGCGCGCTCGCGCAGCTCGTCGAGCGACGCCTCCAGCGCCCGGACCTGCTCGTGGACGGCGGCGTAGCGGACCCGCAGCTCTGCGTGGGCCGGGCCGCAGGCGGCGTCCAGCAGCTCGAGCTGGGCCGAGGCGAGGGTCAGCTTGCGGTGCTCGTGCTGACCGTAAAAGGCGATCATCCCCGCGGCGACGTCGCGCAGGTCGGCGACCGAGCAGGAGCGGCCGTTCAGCGACGCGCGGGTGCGGCCGTCCTCGCGGACGCGCCGCGCCAGGACCAGCTCGTCGGCGTCCGGGGCGATCTGATCGGCGGCGACCAGCGATTCGCGCAGCGGGTCCGGAAGGTCGAAGACGCCCTCGACGTAGGCCTCGGCGGCGCCAGGACGGACGATCCCGCTGCGCGCGCGGCCCCCGAGGAGCAGATCGAGGGCGTGGGCCAGGACGGTCTTGCCGGCGCCGGTCTCCCCGGTGAGGACGTTCAGCCCGGGCTGGAGGTCCAGCGACGCCCGCTCGATGAGCAGGAGGTTCTCGACGTGGAGCTGTGACAGCACACGCGTCGTTGTACCGACGGGCGCGGATGGACCGGGGCCCGTCGTGCAGTTCCGAGACGGTGCCGGCGCAGCCGCGGCGCAGCGCCCTAGGACGCCAGGCGGCCGAACTTCTCGCGGATGCGGCGGTAGAACGAGGAGCCCGGCACCTGCGCCAGGTCCGCCGCCTCGCGCACGAAGCGCGCCGCGACGTGCTCCCCCGGGCCCAGCTCGCCGACCGGCCGCCCGTCGACCGTCAGGTCCACGGCATCGCGGCCGCGGTTGTGGATCACGAGCTCGTCGTCCGGGGCGACGACCAGCGCACGGGCGGTCAGGGAGTGCGGCGCGATGAACGACACCACGTATCCCTCCACGCCCCAGGCCAGGACCGGGCCGCCGTTGGCCAGGTTGTAGCCCGTCGAACCGGCGGGCGTCGAGATCACGAGGCCGTCGCAGCGCACGCTGCCGACCTCCTCGCCGCCGACGCCATAAGCCAGCGTCGCCACGCGCTCCCCCACTCGGCGGTGGATGGCGACGTCATTGACCGCGGCCTGCACGCCGCCCGGCAGCTCGAGGGCGATCGCGGGCAGCGTCAGCACCTCGAAGTCGCCGGCGAACGCCCGCTCGAAGCCGGTGTGGACCTCGTCCGGGTCGATGGTCGCCAGGAAGCCGACCTCGCCGAAGTTGACGGCGAACACGGGAACGCTGGTCCCGGCGTAGCGCCGCAGCGCCCGCAGGATGGTGCCGTCCCCGCCGAGCACGACG
Organism: Paraconexibacter sp. AEG42_29; assembly: GCF_040581415.1. Classification (NCBI taxonomy): domain Bacteria; kingdom Bacillati; phylum Actinomycetota; class Thermoleophilia; order Solirubrobacterales; family Paraconexibacteraceae; genus Paraconexibacter; species Paraconexibacter sp. AEG42_29. The sequence goes on from NZ_CP114014.1 coordinate 3,154,037, forward strand.
CACAGCTCGACGTCGTCGCTCAGCGGCGCGCCGACGTGCATGACGTCGTCCCCCGTGAGCGCGTGCTTGTCCGTCTCCTCCGCGTCGAAGCGCAGCGTGACGCCCGCGGTCTCGGCGGCAGCCCGCAGCGCGCCGAGCGCCGCCTCGGTCTGGCCCGCACGCTGGTGGGTCAGGACCGACGCCGTGCGCGGGCGGCCGGCCGGGCGACCGCTCATCAGATGCCCTCCACGCCGGCCAGCGCCGCCGGGACGTCGTCCCAGGCGCCGTCGCGCCCGGCCTCGGCCAGCCAGAGAAAGGTCTCGTGGTTGCCCTTCGGACCGGGCAGGCCCGACGGCGCGGCACCGCAGACGACGGCGCCGCAGGACGCGGCTGCCGCTGCGACCGACGCGACGGCGGACCGGCGCAGCTCCGGCTCCCGGACCACGCCGCCCTTGCCGACCAGCGCGCGGCCGACCTCGAACTGGGGCTTGACCATGAGCAGCGCGTCATACCGGGGCGCCGCGCAGGCCAGCACGGCAGGCAGGACCTTCGCCAGGGAGATGAACGACACGTCGGCGACCACCAGATCCGGAGGGTAGGGCAGCATGTCCGCCGTGACCGACCGGGCGTTGCAGCGCTCGAGCACCGTGACGCGGTCGTCCGAGCGCAGCTTCCAGCTGAGCTCCCCGTAGGCAACGTCGAGCGCGACCACGTGCGACGCGCCCTGCTGCAGGAGGTGATCCGTGAACCCGCCGGTGGACGCGCCCACGTCGAGCGCGCGCCGCCCGGCCACCGGGACCGGCAGCGCCTCCAGAGCGTTCGCGAGCTTGGTCCCGCCACGCGAGACATGGCGCGGCGCCTCGTCGACGCTGACGACGGCGTCCTCGGTGACCATCTGGCCCGGCTTCTGGGCGCGCTCGCCGGCCGACCCGAGGCGGACCTCCCCGGCCATGATCGACGCCGCCGCACGCGTGCGGGACTCGAAGATGCCGCGCTGGGCCATGAGGGTGTCCAGCCGGACCTTGGGCATCCGCGGGGAGCGTAGTCCATGCCAAGCCCGGCGACCTACACCGTCGGCCGCCGACCTCGTGTGACCGACGTCACACCTGGTTGCGCGCGCAACCACCACACTCCATGGCCTGATGACCGCCGTCCGCCTCGTCCCCCTTCCCGTCCACGCCGTCCTGCGCATGACCACCGGTCTGCTCACGATGGCAGCGCCGTTCCTGTTCGGCTTCGCCGTGCCGGCCACGATCATGGCGATCATCGTCGGCTCGATCGTCGTCGGCGTGTCGCTCATCGCCTCCCCGGACGAGCGCGGCCGCACCTCGATCCCGGTGTCCACCGTGCACGCCCTGGACTGGGCGACGGTGATCGGCCTCCTGGGCGCTGCGGCGGTCGTCGCGGCCGACGGCGACGCAGTCGCCGGCATCGTCCTGACCGCGATCGGCGCCGCGCAGCTGGCCGGCAACCTCACGACGCGCTACAGCCTCCGCGGCTGAACCAAACTTCCCTCATAGCTCCATAAGCTGGACCCACATAGCAGTATCTCTCCTCCCCGAGACGGCCCGCCTCCCAGCGGGTCGTCTCATTTAACGACCCGCGAACCGGCGGGCGACAGCGACGAGGCCGCCACCGGCCGGGGAGAGCAACGCTCACTCCGGCTCGGAGACCACCAGCCGCAGCGAACCCTGGAAGCCGTCCTGCGCACGCAGGTGCCCGTGGGCCGCGTCCCAGGCGCCCGACTGCAGGGCGTCGGCCAGGCGGGCGACGATCTGCTGCTCGACACCGGGCTCCAGCAGCGTCCACATCGACTGCGCACGGCGCACGTCCGGGTTCAGCAGCGACTCCGGCCGGCGCCAGAACGCCTCGACGAAGCCGTCGTAGCAGTTGCCGGGGGTCGGGATGCCCTCGACGCGGGTCCGGCCGCCGAGCGCCTCGGCGATCGTGGTGACGGACGGGAAGCGCGCCCGCTCGGCCGTCACGGCCTCGTAGAGGAACTCCTGCTGCCAGCCGGGCAGGCCGTCGATGTCGAACGTGAAGACGACGACGGGACCGCGCGCGACGCGCCGCAGCTCGGCCAGGCCGGCCTCCAGCTGGTCCCAGTGGTGGACGGTGGCGAGTGCCATCGCGGCGTCGACCGAGTTGTCGTCGAGCGGCAGCCGGTGCGCGCGGCCCTTGATCGCGGGATGCTCGGGCGGACGCTGGGCGCGCATGGTCTCGCTCGGCTCGACCGCGAGCACGAAGCGGTCGTCCGGCTCGTACGACCCGGCGCCGGCACCGACGTTGACCACGGTCCGGGCCGCGCCCAGGGCGGCGTGGATGCGGGACGCGATCCGCGGGTCCGGGCGACGCTCGCGGGCGTAGGAGCGGCCATGCTGTTCATAGTCGACGGTCACGCCACGAACGTACCATCTGGATTCGCGGCCTAAACACACTCAGGCACGGCGGCAGCCGCCGCGCCGGGCCGCGGCTCAGCGCGCGATCGCGGCGGCGGCGTACGTGCCCATCGCGGCCAGCGTCTCCCCCGCGGCATCGACCACGCCCGCCCAGCGGAGGAAGCCGTGCACGTGGCCCGGGACCTCGCGCAGGACGACCTCCACACCCGCCATCCGCAGGCGCTCGGCGTAGGCGACTCCGTCGTCGCGCAAGACGTCGTGCGAGGCGAGCACGATCATGGCGGGCGGCAGTCCCTCCAGGTCCTCGGCCAGACCAGGTGACAGCTCCGGATCGCTCGGGTCCAGGCCGCCCGCGTAGTCGGTCCAGCAGAGCTCCATGTCCTTGCGCGTCAGCATGGTCTCGGGACCGAACGCGTCGTACGACGCGCCCGACATGGTCGCGTCGAGGGCGGGATAGGCCAGGATCTGCGCGCAGATCCGGCCGCGCCGGTAGCGGGTGGCGGCCGCGGTCAGCTGGGCGCCCGCGCTGTCCCCGACGAGCACGACGCGCTCGCCGTCCCACCCGTAGCCGTCGGCCGTCGCGGCGTCGACGGCCCAGTCGACGACCGTGAGCAGGTCGTCCTTCGCGGCCGGGAACGGATGCTCGGGGGCCAGGCGGTAGTCGACGCTGATCACGTGGTGGCCGGACCCGGCGCACAGCGCGCGGGCGATCCGGTCGAACCCGTCGAGGTCCCCGAGGCGCCAGCCGCCGCCGTGGGTGTAGACGACGACGCCGGCGGGCCCGTCGGCCGCGGGCAGCGGCCGGTAGACGCGGACGGGAACGGTCCCGCCCGCGATCGCGTCGTCGACCGCCGCCACCGCCGGCGGAGTGCCGCCGAGGCGGTCGGCGATCGCGGCGTACGCGCCGCGCAGGGCGACCAGGTCCGTGGGCTCGCTGTCCCCCGGGTCGCCGGCGATGAGCTCCTGGATCTGCGGGTGGAGCTGCGAGAGGTCCGCGCCCGCCGGGACGCCGGACTCGGCTATGACGGCAGGGCGGCGTCGAGCGCGCTGCTGATGTCCACGCCGAGCGCGTCCGCGACCCGGCGGGCGATCGCGCGCCCGGTCAAGCCGACCTCCTCGTGGAGCAGGGCCGGCTTGCCGTGGGTGATGTAGCGGTCGGGGATCCCGATGCGCAGCACCCGGGCGGCGTCGCTGCCGCCGTCCAGCCCGGCCTCGTTCAGGGCCTCCCAGACCGCCGACCCGAAGCCGCCCTGGAGGACGCCCTCCTCGATGGTCACGAGCAGCTCGTTGTCGGCGCTGAGCCGTGCCATCAGACCGGTGTCGATCGGCTTGACGAAGCGGGCGTCGGCGACCGTCGCCGTGATGCCCGCCTGCGCCAGGAGTTCTGCCGCCTCCTGCGCCTTGAGGACGCCGGTGCCGTAGCCGACCAGCGCGACCCGGCCGTCGCCCTCGGCGAGGACCTCGCCCTGACCGATCTCGACCGGGGTGATCGCTGCGGGCGCGAGCAGCGGCGCCCCGGGGCCCTCCCCGCGCGGGTAGCGCAGGGCGAACGGGCCGTCGTCCTGCAGCAGGGCGGTCCGCAGCATGCGCTGCAGCATCGGCTCGTCACGCGGCGCGGCGACGACGATGTTCGGCAGCGACCGCATGTACGCGATGTCGAAGACGCCGTGGTGCGTGGGGCCGTCGTCGCCGACCAGGCCGGCGCGGTCCATCGCGAAGACGACGTTCAGCTTCTGCAGGCAGACGTCGTGCACGATCTGATCGTAGGCGCGCTGCAGGAACGTCGAGTAGATGGCGGCGACCGGCTTGCGGCCCTCGAGCGCCATGCCGGCGGCGAACAGGATGCCCTGCTGCTCGGCGATGCCGACGTCGAAGTAGTGCTCTGGCTCGGCCTTCTGCAGGATGTTCAGGCCGGTGCCCGAGTTCATCGCCGCGGTGATGCCGGCGACGCGGCGGTCACGCCGGACCTCCTGCACGAGCGCGTCCCCGAAGACCTTCGTGTACTGCGGCGGCGCGGGCGTGGCGCCGACGATCGCGGGCTTGGCGGGGACGGGCACGCCGCCGGCGATCGACTTCGGCTTGGCCGCGTGCCAGGTCTCCTGACCCTCCAGGCCGCCGTCCTCGGCGGGCGCGAAGCCCTTGCCCTTGACCGTCGCGACATGGACGACGACCGGGCGGCCGGCCTTGAACGCCTGGCGCAGGGCGATGCGCAGGGCGTGCGTGTCGTGCCCGTCGATGACGCCCATGTAGGCCCAGTCGAGCTCCTCCCACCACAGGCCCGGGGCCCAGAAGGACTTGATCGACTCCTTCAGCTGCGGGCCGAGCCGCTCGACGGCCTTGCCGATCCGCGGCAGCTCGGTGAGCCGGTGCTCGACGGTGTCCCGCGCGTGCCACAGCTTCGGGTTCAGCCGGACGCGGTTGAAGTAGCCGCTCAGCGCACCGACGTTCGGGCTGATCGACATGCCGTTGTCGTTCAGGATCACGACGATCGGCGTCTGCATGCCGCCGGCCTGGCTGATCGCCTCGAACGCGACGCCGCCGGTCATCGAGCCGTCGCCGATGACCGCGACGACCTGGCCCTCGTCGATGTCGCCCTTCAGGCGCATGCCCTCCTTCAGGCCGACCGCGTAGCCGATCGACGTGGACGCGTGACCGGCGCCCATGATGTCGTGCTCGGACTCGAAGATCGCGCAGAACGGGGCGAGGCCCTCGTACTTGCGAATCGTCGACAGCTGGTCGCGCCGGCCGGTGAGGATCTTGTGCGGGTAGGCCTGGTGCCCGACGTCCCACAGGATCTTGTCCCGCGGGGAGTCCATCAGCGAGTGCAGCGCGACGGCGATCTCGCACGTGCCGAGGTTCGCGCCGAAGTGGCCGCCGATCTCGCCGACGGTGTCGATGATGTGCTCGCGCACCTCCTGAGCGACCTGGGCGAGCTCCTCCTCGCCGAGACCGTGGAGGTCCTGGGGTTTGTCGATGCGGTCGAGGATGCGTGAGGTCATGAGGTCCGGGTGAAGATGAAGTCGGTGATCTGCTCGAGCTCGGCGAGCCGGCCGCCGGAGTCCGTTCCGGTCCGCGCCAGCGCCGCGTGGGCGCGCGCGTGGCATTCAGTTGCAAGGTCCTGGGCTCCGTCGAGCCCGTACTCGCTGACGTAGGTGCGCTTGCCGTGGCGCTCGTCGCTGCCCTGGGGCTTGCCCATGGCGTCGGCGGTCGACGTGACGTCGAGGATGTCGTCCACGATCTGGAAGAGGACGCCGAGCTCGTCGGCGAAGGTGCGGAAAGCGGTGATCGTGTCGCCGCCGGTGCCGTTCAGCAGCAGCACGCACTCGACGGACGCGGCGATCAGGCGGCCGGTCTTGAGCGCGTGGACGGTCCGCAGGCCGTCGGCGTCGTCGGGCGCGACGTCGGCCACGTCGAGGTACTGGCCGCCGACCATGCCGTCGACGCCGGTCGCGGCCGTCAGCTCGCGCGCCGCGGCGAGGATGCCCGAGGGCTCGCCGGCTTGGGCGGTCAGGAGGAGGCGCAGCGCCTCGGCGTAGAGCGCGTCCCCGGCCAGGATGGCGACGTCCTCGCCGAACTTGACGTGGCAGGTGGGCCGGCCGCGGCGCAGGTCGTCGTCGTCCATCGCCGGGAGGTCGTCGTGGATCAGCGAGTACGTGTGGATGAGCTCGATGGCGGCTGCGAGGGGCAGGACCTGCTCGGGGTCGCCGCCGATCGCCTTCTGCGTCGCGAGCGCCAGCACCGGGCGGATGCGCTTGCCGCCGGCGAGCAGGCTGTACCGCATCGCGTCCTCGAGCCCCTGCGTCTGGGGGGCGACGGACGGGAAGCGCAGCTCCTTCAGATGGGCGTCGACCCGTTCCCGGAGGGCCTCCGGGTAGGTCGCGGTGGTGGTGGCGCCGTCGGCGGTCACAAGAGGGATACGTCCGTCGGGACCCCGCGGATACATCTGGGCGCGGATCCGGTCATCACAACAGCTGGTCCTGGCCGGGGAGCGGTTCGGATGCGGCCACCCGAGCGAGGCGCTCGAGCTCCGCGCTGGCGTTCGAGGCGACCTGCGCGCACTCGTCGACGAGCTTGGCGGCGGCGTCGGGTTCGAGGTCGCCGCTGCGCAGGCGCGCGGCGATGTCCTCCAGGTAGGCCGTCAGGCGCTCGAGCGCCGCCGTGTCACGGCCCTGGGCGGGGACGGCAGCAGCCGGGGCCGGGGCGGACGCGGGGTCGCTCATGCGGCTTCCGGGCCGCGGGACGGGGTGGCCGGGCGGGGCCGCGGGGCGGGCTTGACGGGCGGGGCGGCGGTGACCGGCGGGGCCGGGGTCGCCGGTGGTGCGGCGTCGTCCGTGACGGTGTCCGCCGTCGCCGTGTCCGTGGGCGGGGTCGCCGTGTCCGTGGGCGGGGTCGCCGTGGCCGTGCCGTTCGCGGTCGGCGCGGCATCGCCCAGCCCGCGGAAGACGGCACCGAGGATCCCGTTGACGAAGCCCGGCGCCTCGGCGCCGCAGAACTCCTTGGCGGTCTCGACGGCCTCGACGATGGCGCCCTCAGCCGGGATCGCCGCATCGCCGGGGGCGGCGTCCGGATGCAGCATCTCGAGCAGCGCCACGCGCATGATCGCCTTCTCCAGCGGCGCGATGCGATCGAGCGTCCAGCCCTTGGCGTACTTCTCGATCAGCGCGTCGAGGTCCTCGGCGTAGTCCTGCGTCGCGTACGCCAGCGCGCGGGTGAAGGTCGACGCGGCGGGCTCGAAGAGGTCGTCCAGCTCCCGCTTGGTCAGGTCGTGCTGGTACAGCGCGAAGACGGCGGCGCGGCGCTGGTCGGTGCGGCGGGGCAAGGGCGGGTCAGACCCTCGACATGTACTGACCGGTCTCCGTCTGCACCTTGACGCGGTCACCGACGTTGACGAACAGGGGCACCTGGATCTCGGCACCGGTCTCCACGGTGGCGGGCTTGTTGCCGCCGCCGGAGGCGGTGTCGCCGCGGACGCCGGGCTCGGTGTGGGTGATCTCAAGCTCGACGGACGACGCGAGCTGGATGTCCGCCGGCTCGTCGTCGATGAACAGCAGGTCCACGGTCTCGTTCGGCTTGGTCCAGCGCAGCTTGTCGGCAAGCGCGGTCTCCGGGATCGCCGTCTGCTCGAACGTCTCGGCGTCCATGAAGTGCGCGTCGGTGCCGTCGCCGTAGAGGAAGGTCATCTTGCGGGCCTCGGTGCGGACGGAGCGGAACTTCTCGCCGGCGCGGAAGGTCTTGTCGATGACGTTGCCGTCCTTGGTCCGGCGCAGCTTCGTGCGGACGAACGCGGGGCCCTTGCCAGGCTTGACGTGCTGGAACTCGACCACCTTGAAGATCGTGCCGTCGACCTCGATGTGGTTGCCGTTCTTGAGCTGGTTCGTGCTGATCATGTCTGCCCAGGAGTCTAGAGCGGCGCGAGCGGGACCGGTCGCTCGGCCGCTCGCGGCACGTCGGCTCGGGCAGGCTCAGGCGGCTCAGCCCAGGCGGACGGTGATCGCGGGCTGGACGCCGCGACCGATGCCACGCACGACGATCAGGACCTTGCCGCGGCCGCTCGGGCGCTTCGCCGTGAGCGAGTAGACGCCCCGGCGGACCTTGACCGTGTAGGCCTTGGCCGTCGCCGGCCGGGCGGCCGCCCTCCGGACCGTGACGCGGACCTTCGTGCGCCCCCCGCCGATGAAGCCAGTGACCTTGAAGCGGCCGGCGTTCCGCCCGGTGAGGCTGACGGCGCGGGCACTGATCCCAGGCTTGGGCGGTGTCGAAGGGGTCGTGGTCGACGTGGTGGTGCTGGTGGTCGGGGTGATGCCGGACGTAGTGGTCGTCGGCGGCTTGGTCGGGGTGGTCGCGCCGGTCGGGGTCGTGCCGGTGGTCGTTGTGGGTGTCCCGGTCGTCGACGGCGGGGTGGTCGTCGTCGTCCCTGGGCTGGTCGTGGTCCCGGTCGCAACGAGCGCCGCGTAGGGGCAGCCGGCCGCGGCGGTGGTGGAGGCGGGACTCGTCGGCTGGACGGCCGTCGCCCCGAAGTTCTGCACCCACATCGCGCCCGACGGTGCGCCCGGCGCCGCGCCGACCCCGAGGTGCTGGTAGCGCGAGCTCATGAAGTTGCGGCAGTGCCCGTCGCTCTTCAGCCACTGCGCGACCGTCTCCCTGGCGGTCGTGTTGCCGTAGGCGATGTTCTCCCCCACGAACGACGACGGGTAGCCCGCGGCCTGGGCGCGATCCGGGGGCGTGCGGCCGTCCAGCGACGCGTGCGCGAAGTAGTCCCGCGCGACCATGTCCTCGGCGTGCTGCTGCGAGGCGACGTCGAGTCGCGCGTCGGCGGTCAGGGCCGGGATCCCGCGGGAGACGCGCTCGTTGTTGACCAGGCAGAGCACCGCGAGGCGGACCTGCGCGACGTTGCTGCCCGTCAGCGCGACGTCCGCCCCGGCGCACGGCTCGACGCCGGGCCCGACCTGTGCGCCGACCGGCGCGGCGCCGAGCGCTACGGCCGCCGCGATGCCGGCCAGGCCTGCGGCGGCGATCCCGCCTGCACGGCGAGCGCGTGTCGTCCGTCCCTGACGTGCCTGCGATGACCGCATCGGACGATGGTAACGGCGGGAAGGGGACCGGGGACCGTCCGTCCGCGCCCGACAAATACGAGCGTCTACGCGCCAATGAAATGGATGTCTTTCGCGGGGCCAACCCCGCGCACACGGACGCCACCCTGCGGCCGATCCTTCCCGCATAAGTCGCTCCTCTGAGCCTGGTTGCTCCATCAAGTCCGGCACCCGGACGCCACCCCCCGAAACCAGGAGATCCACCATGTTCACCAGCACCCGCCCCGCCGCCCGCATCGCCGCCCTCGCCCTGGCCGGCCTCGCGCTCTCAGCGCCGTCCGCGCTCGCCAGCGGCAACGTGGTCGACGTCTACAACGACCCGTCCAGCGGCGTCCGCGTCATCGGCAGCGAGAAGGCCGATCAGGTCGTCGTCATGAACGGCGGCAACGCCACGCACGCGATTCACTTCGCCAAGTCCGACATCCCGGTGAAGGTCCACGGCTCCAACTGCACGCCGCTGAACCCGGTCACGAAGCTCGTGCGCTGCGCCCGCTTCCAGGGGGCGATCGACGTGACGGTCGTCGGCGCCGGCGGGGACGACAACCTGTTCGCGTCCTCGTCGTTCGCGCCGAACGTGACGTTCACCGGGAACGACGGCGACGACACGCTGACCGGCGGCGCGGGCTACGACTCCCTCGCCGGCAACGCAGGTGAGGACGAGATCAAGGGCGCCGGCGGCGGCGACCGCATCTGGGGCGGCGCCGACCGCGACGCCATCGTCGGCGGGGCCGGGATCGACAACATCGAGGGGAACGAGGGCAATGACGTCATCGACCTCCGCGACGGCGCGTTCGACGGCGTGAACTGCGGGTCCAACCCGGCGTCGATCAAGGACGTCGTCTACGCGGACCCGGAGGACGGGAGCGCGTCGTACCTGAAGACGCGCAGCTGCGAGGTCGTCGCGTACATCTGACGCGCGCTGTCATGCGGCCCGGCGCCCTTGACCGGCGCCGGGCCGCTGCCGCAGGATCGGCGTATGCCGCCCGAGGGGCCTGACCTGACGCTGTCCGACGTCGGCTTGCGGTTCGTCGCAGCCGCCCGCGGACGCGCGCTCACCGACAGGTTCGCTCCCGGGGTCGTCGCGGGTCAGCGACGCTTGGGGACCCTCGCCCCGCTGGGGCCTCCGTCCGGGGAGACGGGGTGTGACAGGGCGGCCGCGGGCCGTCGATGTGCCACCACACGCCACCGGCGCATGTGGCGGCACATCGAGCGCCGCTCTTGGACGCGTCAGCGGCGGACCGCGACGACCTCGACCGCCGGCGCGATCCGCCGCCACGCCTCGTAGCCGACCGGGCGGTGCGTCATATCGTCCGCCAGTTGCAGGAACTGCTGGCCGGCCGTCATCAGCGCGCGGTCCAGGCGACGGGCACGCCAGCGCGTGCGCCAGTGGGTAGTCCGGTCGTCGCGCAGCTCGCGAGCCATCTCGCGCATCCGGTAGCCGGGCTCGAGCGACTGCGGGTGGGGACAGAAGCGGCTCGGCCCGGCGCTCGTGACGTCGAAGTCGTCGCTGAAGAGGCGTCGTAGTCCGCTCTCGGTCGCGTTGAAGTAGTGGTCGGGGTAGCCGTGGAGCGGCTGCATGAAGGCCGCGAGCGTGTAGCACTCGCCACCGGGCTTGAGGACCCGGGCGATCTCCTTGGCCGCCGTCCACGGCGAGTGCAGGTGCTCGAAGACCGCCAGCGAGAACACGTAGTCGAAGCTTGCATCTGGGAACGGCAGGGCGTGCGCGTCGGCGACCAGGTCCAGGTGGTCCACCCCGTAGACGAACGCGTCGGTGCGGACGACGTTCTCCGCGCGGTGCGCGTCGAGGCCGGCGCCGAGCTCCAGCATCAGGTCCCCGCGGGCCAGGGCCGCGTCGACCGACGGGATGCCCATCGCCGAGCAGTCGTAGGTCGGCAGGTGGCCGCCGGTCTCGCGCAGGTCGATCGCCTGGAGGTCGGCGTCCGGGACCAGGACGGGGACGCCGGCAAGTGCGGGGTACGTGGTGCCGCAGGCGGTGCAACGCTGCTCGTCGGCCGGGTCGCCCTCGAGCGCGCCGTGGCAGCGGGGACAGCAGGGAGTCGGCGGCGCGGTCACGGGCGGTGGAGCCTATTTGGTCGTCGTTCCTCCGGGCTGCGGGCCGGCCGCCGGCGGATCGCACGGCTCTCAGCCCGGCGGACCCACATTCACCGCCGCCGAAGCCGCCGGCACCCGGTCACTGGCGAGACGCACGGCTCCGAGCCCGGTGAACCGCCATTCACCGCCGCCGAGGCCGCCGGCCCCTCGGTCACTGGCGAATCGCACGGCTCCGAGCCCGGTGGACCACCACTCCCCGCGCATGCGACCAGGGCTCGGCGATCCACGGCGGCGTGCGGTCCAGAGCTCGTCATGGGAGCTCTGGACCACACGCCGCCCGCTCAACCAGGACGCGAGGTCCGGCGCTCACGCCGCCCCGGGTCAGCGCGTCAGGCCGCGCGCGGCGTCGCGCCCAGCGCCGCCAGCAGCGCGTCCCAGGCAGCCGCCCGCGCCGCCGCCGCTTCCGGGCCCGCGCCCGCACCGCGGACGCCCACCCCCGGCGGGACCGGGACGAACGTCCCTGCCTCGAGCGTCCCCGCGTCGGTCGTCGCCGGCGGTATCGCCGCGACAGGCACCCGCCCACCGGCGTCCGCCGCAGCCGGCAAAGCGGCAACGCGCTCGACGGCGAGCGCCAGCGCCGCACGACCAGCCCCCGGCGCATACCGCGCCGGTGGCGCCACGACCAGGCTCAGGACGCCGCGCGACGCCAGCAGCGCTCCCGCGAGCGCGCCGACCGCCACCGCCTCGGCCCCTTCCGTCGCGTCCAGCACCGCCGCTGGGAACGGTCCCTCGCCGGCGGGCAGGTACAGCGACGCGGCCAGGTCGTCTCGCCAGCGCCGCACGCGCACCCCGTCCCCGACGAAGCTCCGCGTCACCGTCCGCGCCAACGCACGGCCGTCCGGCAGCTCGACCCGCACCTCCACCGCGACCGGCCGCAGCGACGCGTGCGCCGCCAGCTCACCCGTGCTCGACTTCGCCGGCACCCATGCCCTGGACAAGGCCCCCGGACTGTCGGCGATCGCCCGCCAGACACGACCCTCGTCGTCGTGCACCTTCGCGCGCCACACGGCGTCCGGCTGCTCACCCGCGCCGCGCAGGCGCGTCCCCGTCAGCCCATCGTCGAACAGGGCGACCGGGGCGGCGGACAGTTGAAGGGTCGGTTCGCTCACCCCCCGAGCCTGCCACGCAGGACCCTGAACGCGCCGAGCGGTGGGACATTCGTCCGCGCGCAGAAGCCCGGAAACCAGGCCACCTTGTTCTGGTACGCCCGTACAGCATACGATCGCGTCCATGCGCGCCTCGCCCTCCCCTGCCCGCACTGCAACACGATGGACCGCAATCGGGAGCGCGGCGCTCGTGGCGGCCTTCACCGCGACCCTCGTCCCGGCGACGCAGGCGCAGGCCGCCGACCTCGGGCCGAACGCGCGCTACGACCTCGTCCACGGGTGCTACGCGCTCAAGGCCGAGTCCGGCGGCAAGCTCGTCGCCAAGGCCGCGAACGGCTACGCCGTGAGCGCCGACGGCGTCGCCACCGCCGAGCCGTTCCGCCTCCAGGCCACCCGCCTCGGCGACTACCTGCTCTACGGCAAGGCCGGCGACTTCCTCAGCACGACGGCCGGCGGCGCCGTCGTCACGTCCACGGACCCCGGCCCCGCCGCCGACTTCACCGTCGACCGTGCCGCCGGCAACCAGGCGTTCACGCTCGTCAGCCAGGCCGGCAAGGCGCTGACCGTCGGCGACGGCGGCCGCCTCGCGCTCACCACCCCGGGCAGCGCGGGTCGCTTCACCTTCGTCCCCGCCGAAGGCTGCGCGACGTTCCCCGAGGCGGAGCTCGGCGCGACCGGCAAGCCGTCGACGGGCAAGACGCCGTACTCGGAGACGAAGGGCCTCATCGACGCCCACATGCACATGATGGCCTACGAGTTCCTGGGCGGATCGATCCACTGCGGCGCGCCGTGGAACCCCTACGGCATCACGAAGGCGCTGCCGACGTGCGCGAAGGACAACATCGTCAACCAGCAGGGCAGCGGCGTCGTCGACAACTTCCTGGCCGGTGGCAACCCCATCCAGCAGAAGGATCCCGTGGGCTGGCCGACGTTCGGCGACTGGCCCAATCACGAGTCGCTCATCTACGAGCAGAGCTACTACCGCTGGCTCGAGCGCGCCTGGATGAGCGGGCTGCGCGTGTTCGTGAACCTGTTCGTCGAGAACCACGCCCTGTGCTCGATCTACCCCGTCAAGAAGAACAACTGCAACGAGATGGAGAGCGTGCGGCTGCAGGCCAAGCGCCTGCGCCAGCTCCAGGACTACATCGACGCGCAGGAGGGCGGACCGGGCAAGGGCTGGTTCCGGATCGTCAAGGATCCGTTCGAGGCGCGCCGCACGATCAACGCCGGCAAGCTGGCGGTCGTCCCGGGCATCGAGGTGTCCAACCTCTTCGACTGCGGGCTGAAGGACGGCAGCGCGACGTGCACCCGCGCGCAGGTCGACGCCGGGCTCACCGAGGCGTACGACAAGCTCGGCGTCCGCGACATGGAGCTGATCAACAAGTTCGACAACGGCTTCGGCGGGGTCGCGGGTGACGCAGGGTCGACGGGCCTGATCATCAACGGCGGCAACAAGCTCGAGACCGGCGCGTTCTGGGACCTCGAGACCTGCACCGGGCCAGCGGAGGAGTCCGACCGCGAGCAGCTCACCCTGCCCGGCCTGGGTCGCGACGAGCTGCTCGGCGCTGCGCTCGGCGTCCTGGCCCCCAACAGCACGCTGCCGCTCTACCCGCCCGGACCGCACTGCAACAAGCGCGGGCTGAGCGACCTCGGCCGCTACCTGGTCCGCTCGATGGCCAAGCGCGGCATGATCATCGACCCCGACCACCTCAGCGTGAACGCGCGGCGCTCGCTGCTGGCCGAGGTCGAATCGACGGGCTACGGCGGCATCGTCTCGAGCCACAGCTGGTCGACGAAGGACGCCTACCCGCGGATCTACGAGCGCGGCGGGATCGTGACGCCCTACGCCGGCGGGACGACCGGCTTCCTGCAGGCCTGGAAGAGCATCAAGCCCACCCGTGACAAGCGCTTCCTGTTCGGCTTCGGCTACGGCGCGGACATGAACGGCTTCGGCAGCCAGGGCGGCCCCCGCAACGGCCCGAACCCCGTGAAGTACCCGTTCAAGTCCTTCGACGGCGCAGTCACCTTCGAGCGCCAGAAGACCGGGCAGCGGACGTTCGACATCAACACCGACGGCGTCGCGCACTACGGCCTGTACGCCGACTGGCTCGAGGACCTGAAGAACATCGGCGGCCGTCAGATCATCGACGACATGGCCAACGGCGCCGAGGCGTACGTGCAGATGTGGGAGCGCGCGATCGGCATCGACGCCGAGCACAGCCAGCGCCGCGAGGGGCGGCTGCGCTTCACCGCGAAGGGCCTTGGGGCGACGCGCCTCGCCGTCGATCCGGAGGAGCTGCTGCGCGGCGGTGGCCAGCCCGCGACCCGCAAGGCCCGCGTCTGGTCCTACCGCGTCAAGGGCAAGGGCAACGCGGGTTCGCGCATCAAGGCGGTGTTCAGCGGCGCGGAGAAGGTCGTGCTGGTCAGCTCGAACGCGGTCCGCCACCGCGCGGTGAACGTCGGTCGCGGAACGTCGGCGGCGAAGCTGAAGGGCGTGGCGCGGCCGTTCGGTGCGGGTGTCCTGATCCGGTCCGCCGGCGGTGGCCGGTCCTACCTGTACGGGGTCCGCAAGGGCCGCGTGACGTGGACGGCGGTCGCGAGCAGCGGGGTGACGAAGTCCGCGGCGACGACCCGGCGGTACCTGGCGCTGGCGGACCTGATCCGGTGAGCGCGGCCGCGGCCTGACTCGACCGGCCGGGCGCGGCGGTCGTCGCTGCCGCCCCCGGCGCGACTCGGCCGCGGCGACATCGCGGGTACTCGGGCCCTACTGGTGTCGTCGGAGTGACACCGGACGAGCCGATCCGCGCTCAGCCGACGACCGTGAGGTCCTTGGTCAGCCCGTTCAGCACCTCGTGCCCGTCCTCGGTGACGATCACGAGGTCCTCGATCCGCACCCCCACGGCGCCGGGGACGTAGACCCCGGGTTCCACCGTCACGACGTGTCCAGGGACCAGCGCGACCGTCCCGAGCTTCGACAGGCGCGGGCCCTCGTGGACCTCCATGCCGACGCCGTGGCCCAGTCCGTGCCCGAAGTGCTCGGCGTGGCCGGCGCCGTCGATGATGCCGCGGGCGACCGCGTCGACCTCCTTGCCGGTCGGTCCCGGCTTGACCGCCGCCAGCGCGGCCAGCTGCGCCTCCAGGACGAGGTCGTAGATCTCACGGTCGCGCGGGTCCAGCTCGCCGGTGGCGTAGGTGCGCGTGCAGTCGGACGCGTAGCCGTCCAGCTGAGCGCCCCAGTCGATGACCACCAGAGTCCCTGCCGGGATCTCGACGTCCCGCGGCGAGGCGTGCGGAAGGGCGCCGTGCGGTCCTGCCGCGATGATCGGGGAGAAGGAGACGGCCTCCGCCCCCATCTTGCGCATGGTGAACTCGAGGTCCAGGCCGACGTCCCGCTCGGTGCGGCCGACCAGGCCGCGGCCGATGACCTCGGTGAGCGCCGCGTCAGCCAGCAGCGCAGCCGCCTTCAGCCGGCCCTTCTCCGCGTCGTCCTTGACCGCGCGCAGCCCCTCGACGAGGCCGGCGCACGGCACGAGCTCCACGTCGTCGCCCACCAGCTCCTGCAGGCGCGCGTGCTCCTTCACCGTCACCGCGGCGTCGTCGAACCCCAGCCGAGTGACGCCGTCCAGCAGCGGCGGGACGGCAGCCGCCAGGTCCGGGACGATCCGCCGGTCCCAGCCCGCGTCGAGCTGCTCGGCCGACTGCGTGAGGTAGCGGAAGTCGGTCAAGAAGGCGCGCAGGTCGCCGGCGCCGATCACGGCCGAGCCGCTCGAGCCGGTGAAGCCCGTGAGCCAGCGGACGTTGACCGGGCCGGTGACGAGCAGGGCGTCAGCGCCGGCGTCGTCCAGCAGGTCGGCGGTCCGCTGAGCGCGGTCCATGTCGGTCTTGGTGGTGCTCATCACGCGTCCTTCAGCAGGGTCTGACAGCGGGTCAGTGCCTCACGGTAGCCGTCGGGTCCCTGGCCCTTGATCGTGCCGACGCAGAGGTCGCGGATGACAGAGACGCGGCGGAACTCCTCGCGCGCATCCACGTCCGACAGGTGAACCTCGAACGACGGCAGCGCCGCGAGCTCGAGCGCGTCGCGGATCGCCCAGGCGTAGTGCGTCCAGGCGCCCGGGTTGATGATGATCGCGTCGGCCAGGCCCTCGAGCGTGTGCAGGTGCTCGACGAGGTCGCCCTCGTGGTTGGTCTGGAAGAACCTGACCTTGAGGCCCAGCTCTTCGGCCCACGCGGAGATCCGGAACGTCAGCTCGTCGTAGTTCAGGCCCCCGTAGTGCTCGGGGTTTCGGCGTCCGAGCTGGTCGAGGTTGACGCCGTGGATGACCTCGATGCGGTTGCGTGCGCTCACGCCACCGATCCTCGCAGGTGCGCTGGTGTCAGTCGCGGTCGAGCCGCACACTCAGAAAGCCGAGCACGGTCGCGAGCGTGTCGTAGTGGCTGTCGAGGTGCAGCACCCCGAACCCGCGCTCGGCGGCCGCCGCCGCGATCAGGTAGTCGGCGGCGGGCAACCGCCTACTTCCGCGCAGCTGCCGCGACGCCCCTAGCGCCGCTGTACAGACTGTCGCGGTGACCGGTGCCTGCGGAAGCGCGCCGAGCGCCCCGTCGAGGGCTGCGTGACCGGCTTCGTCGCGCGCGCTGGCCAGAATCTCGAGGGCGGCGACGGGGCAACTGGCCACCAGCCCGGCGCGGAGCGTCGCCTGCCACCGCTCTGCAACTCCCGGATCGCGGTGCCGAGCCCACGCCGAGGTGTCGACGACGAGCGGGATTCCCGATCCGAACGGGCGATCGTTCACCGCAGCCGCTCGCCTCGCGCGTCTGCTAGCGCACCTGCGGCGGCGAGGTCGTAGTCGCGGACGCCCGTGGCGATCTCAAGGAGCACGTCGATTGCTGCCTGCGAGCGCTGCTGGTCCTCTTGCCGAGCTTGCGCGCCACGGAGGGCGAGGTCGCGGACAAGCCGCGATGCGCTCTGCCCGCCGGGGTTCACGGCATCCAGCGCCTCGGCGAGCTCGTCATCGATAGTGACCTGAATGCGCGGCCTGACAGTTGCCATCAGGCAAGTGTACCACCGTCGTGGTACACCTCGATGGGGAGCAGCCGGATTACGGCAGCAATGACGCGATCGCCCCGCGGACCTCGGGCAGGCCGCGCTGGTGCCCGAACGTCACGTCCCCCGGCGCGCCGACGAGCACGAACGGGGTCGACTCCCCCACGCGCTTCTTGTCCTTCGCGGTCGCGGCAAGAACGGCGTCGACCTCGATCGCCGGGTCCATAGTCACGGGCAGCCCGGCCGCCGCGACCAGGTCGGCGACCTGGTCGCGCAGGTCCTCCTGCCCGGACAGCGTCAGGGCCGCCAGCAGACCGAGGGCGACGGCCTCGCCGTGGCGGTAGCGGGCGTAGCCGGTGACGGTCTCGATGGCGTGGCCGATCGTGTGGCCGAGGTTCAGGACCTGGCGGCGCCCACCGTCCCGCTCGTCCGCGGCGACGGTCGCGAGCTTCGTCCGCGCGCAGGCGAGGATGACGTCGTCGTCCACGGGTTCCCCCGCGGCGATGCGATCCCACAGCACGCCGCCCGCGATCAGCGCGGTCTTGACGACCTCGGCGTAGCCCGCCGCGTGCTCCTCCGGCGGCAGCGTCGCGAGCGTGGCGGTGTCGACGATCACGCCCGCCGGCTGGTGGTAGGCGCCGACGTAGTTCTTGGCCTCGGGCAGGTCGACGCCCGTCTTCCCGCCGTACGCTGAATCGACCTGCGCGACGACGGTCGTAGGGACCTGCACCACGGGGATGCCGCGCTGGAAGGTCGCGGCGGCGAACCCGGCCAGGTCGCCGACGACACCGCCGCCGACGGCCACGACGTGGTCGCCACGGGTCGCGCCAACGTCGACCAGCGCCCGCCACACGCGCTCCGTCGTCTGCAGCGTCTTCGCCTCTTCCCCCGGCGGGATCTCGATCAGCCCGGACAGGTCGCGGACCCGGCCCGCGTGCAGCTCGCCGACGGTCTCGTCGCTGATGCCGAAGCGGCGGCCGGTCGCCGGCCACGGCAGCCCCTCGTGGCCCAGCAGGGCGCGGCCGACCCAGACCGGGTATTGCGCACCGCCGGCGCTGGCCCACAGCAGGCGCGTCCCGGGCGGACCGGACGGCAGTCCGCGGATGGCGTCGATCGCCCCGCGGACCGCGCCGAGCCCGGTGCCGGCGGGCAGGACGACGTCCGCCGCGGCCAGGTAGATGGCCTCGCGCTCGCGGTACAGCGCGGTGAACGCCTCGCGGTCCTGAGCCAGCGGCCGGCCCTTGCCATGGGCGCGCTGCCAGGCGACCTCGAGGTCGACGTCGACCAGGACGACGGTGTGGCGCTGGAGCGCCGTGCGGACGCGGTCACTCCCGAGCGCGCCGCCACCGAGGGCGATGACGCCGCCGTCGGCGCCGTCGAGCAGCTCGCCGACGAGGCGCGACTCCTCCGCCCGGAACGCCGCCTCGCCGTTCGCAGCGAAGAACGCCTCGATCTCCATGCCGAAGCGGTCGGTCAGCAGGCGGTCGCTGTCCTGGACGGGGACGTCGAGGACGTGCGCGACCTCACGGGCCAGGGTCGTCTTCCCGGCCCCCATGAAGCCGGTGAAGACGATGGCGGGCTGCAGCTGCGTCACGTGGTGAAGAAGCGGCGCGGGCTAGGAGGCCGGCCAGCCGATGCGGGCCCGGTAGGCGGCCACCGCGGCGCGGGCGTCGTCGATGTGGTCGCCGCCGAACTTCTCGATGCAGGCGCTCGCCAGGACGTGGGCGACCATCGCCTCGCCGACCACGCCGGCCGCCGGGACCGTGCAGGAGTCGGTCCGCTCGCGCAGCGCCTGGGCCGGCTCGTGCGTGGAGATATCGACCGATTGCAGGGGTTTTGTCAGCGTCGGCAGCGGCTTCATCGCGCCACGGACGAGCAGCGGGTCGCCCGTCGTCATCCCGCCCTCAAGCCCGCCGGAGCGGTTCGTGTGGCGGGCGTAGTGGTCGTCCTCGTAGAAGATCTCGTCGTGGGCCTGCGAGCCCGGGCGGCCCGCCACGTCCCACGCGTCCCCGATCGAGACGCCCTTCACGGCCTGGATCGAGCAGATGGCCATCGCGAGGCGGCCGTCCAGGCGCGTCTCCCAGGAGACGTGCGAGCCGAGGCCGGGCAGGACGCCGAACGCAACGACCTCGAAGACGCCACCGATCGACTCGTTCGCCTTCCGCTGCTTGTTGATGTGGGCGACCATCTCCTTGCTCGCGGCCTTGTCCAGGCAGCGGACCGGATCGTCGTCGATGCCCTCGAAGTCGCTGAGGCCCAGGACGTCCGGCTCCGGCGCCTTGACCGACCCGATCTGCACCACGTGTGAGCGGATCTGGATGCCGAGCGCGGCCAGGTACGCCTTGCAGAGCGCGCCGCCGGCGACGCGCGCTGCCGTCTCCCGGGCCGACGCGCGCTCCAGGATGTTGCGGATGTCGGTCTGGCCGTACTTCCAGGCCCCGACGAGGTCGGCGTGGCCGGGACGCGGAAGGTGGACCTCCGGCACGTCGGCCTCCACCGGCCACGGGTTCATCCGCTCCTCCCAGTTCTTGTAGTCGCGGTTGGCGACCAGCAGGGAGATGGCGGACCCGAGCGTCTTGCCGTGGCGGACGCCGGACGTGACCTCCGCGCCGTCCTTCTCGATCTTCATGCGCCCGCCGCGCCCGTGACCGAGCTGGCGGCGCTGCATGTCGAGGTTGATCCCCTCGCGGTCGAGCTCGAGGCCCGCCGGGAGGCCGTCGACGATGCAGGTGAGGCCGGGACCGTGTGATTCGCCGGCGGTGATGAGCGTCAGAGCCATGTGAACGCCTCATCCTACGTGGCGACCGGCGCCCGGCGGCGCCCGGTCGCCTGGTGCGGCGGGGCTCAGCCGATGGCGCGGACGGTCCGGGTCACCTGCGTCGCCGGGGCGACCGAGCGGCTCGTGGACTTGCCGCGGCTCTTGGCCTTGCTGACCTCGGTCAGCGTGATCCGGTTCAGCTTCAGGCGGACGTGGACGATCGGCTGGCCGTTGCCCGCGGGCGGCGTCTTGTGGATCAGGACGCTGTCCCCGGCCTTGAGCTCCAGGAACTGGCAGTCGGCGGAGGCCGGCGTGCAGTCCTTGTCGCGGCCGGCGACGACGACGCGGTCCTGCGGGACGAAGACCGCGGTCTTGCCGTCCGGCTTGATGCCGACGAACGCCAGGAGCGGGTAGTCGTTCGACGGGACGTAGTTGACGGCCCGCACGCCGCGGCGCGTGGTCACTTCGCCGAGGCGCTTGGACTCGAAGGACAGCGCGTAGTCGAAGAGCTTGGTGCTCGACGAGGTGCTGGTCGACGGGGTCGTGGAGGGGACGGTGACGCCGCTGTTGCCGGTCGTCGAGGACCCGCTGGACTTGCCGGAGTCGGTCGCCGTGCTGCCGGTGTCGGCCGGCTTGACGGCGCCGGCGGTCGCGCCGCTCGCGCTCGGGGACGCGGTGGCGCCCGTCGTGGCCCCTGTTGCCGCTTGGGCCTTCTTGACCTTGGCAAAGACCTGGGCGCGGAAGGGGTCGCGAGCCTTGCCGGGGCGCGACCGGATCTTGGTCGTGTCGGTCACCGCAACTGTCACGTCACCGGCCGCGGCGCCGGTGGCCGGAGCCGCCGGCGGCGGCGCTGAGGCGACGTCTGAGGACGAGTCCGACCCGAGGAGGATCGGCGTGGCGATCGCCGCCAGGACAAGCACGACCGCGACCGGCCACAGCCTCTTGTCGACGAGGTCGCGCCACAGGTTCTGGATGAAGGTCATCGTCCGACTCCTACGGCGGGGGTGGCGGTGGCAACGGCAGGGGCGGGCGTCCCTGCGGACGCGGTAGCTACGGCGGGCGCGCCGGGCGTCGCAGCGGCCGTTGCGGCAGCTGCGGCGTCGGCGGGCTGGAGGAACGCGGTCGCGTGGACCGACGCCTTCATGTCGGGGAATCCGACGAGCGAGAAGCCGTCGATAGTCAGCAGGCGCCCGGACACGGTGACCTTGTCGCCGACCACCTTGGTGAACTTGCCGAGCTTCCGCATGAGCGTCTCGAAGTTGTCGAAGACGGTGCCGAACTGGAAGTCGAACGGCATGGTCGGGAACCCGGCCTCGCCGATCGCCGCTCCGGGCGGAAGCCCGGCGAACGCCGTCTGGGCGGCCGCGACCTCGGGGGTGGCGGCTGCGGCGGGCGCCGGGGCGGCCGTCGTGCCGGTCGTCGTGCCCTTCTGCTCGGCGGCGAGGCCGGCGACCTGACCGGTCGGGGTGGCCGCGACGGGGGCGGCTGCCGCGGCGGCGGTGCCCGTGAGCTTGATGGACGCGAAGGCCACCTTGCTCCCGGTCGATGCCTGCTGCAGCTGGAACACCAGGGACGGCACGTCGTCGTCGGCCGGGACTGCCTTGCCCAGGTTGGCGACGGTCTTGTAGTCGCGGCGGTAGGTCGCCTTGGCGGCGGTCGCCGACTGGAGCTCGGTCTGAGCGGTCTGGAGACGCGCTTGGCCGGCTGCGATCTGGTCCTTCAGCTCGCCGACCTCGCCGTTCTTCGGCGACAGCAGCAGGAACCAGAAGGCGGCGAGCATTGCGAGCAGGCCAAGCACCATCACCACGGTGCGATCACGCGAGGTCACTTTGCACCTCCAGTAGAAACGGCGGTCGTCGTAGGGGCAGCGGCAGCGGCGGCCGGGTCAACGGCAGCGGCAGGCGCGGCCGGGGCAGCGGGCGCGGGCTTCGGGTCGAAGAACACCACCGCCTGGAAGTTGCGCGAGCACTCCGTGATGCCGCCGGCAGGCTTCGCGCCGGGGGCCGGCGGAACGTCGGTGGCGGTGGTCGGTGCCGCCGACTCGGTCTGCGACTTGTAGACGGACTGCTGGAGCGTCACCCTGCGCACGCCGTCGATCTGCCGTAGTGCCGTGAGCATCGACGGGATGGCCGCCTGACTCGGGGCGCAGCCCTCCAGCTCCAGGGCCGGGACGTCCAGCGCCGAGCGCAGCGGAACGGTCGGACCGTTCTCGACCGGGACGCCGTTCTTGACGGTGCCTCGGAGGCCGATGAGGGTGATGTTGCTCGGCAGGGTGCGGCCGAGCTCGTGCATGGCGTGCGCCCAGTCGAAGCGGCTGGCGGCGATCGACTTGACCGTGGTCAGCCGCGCCTCCTTGGTGGCTGCGAAGGCCTTATAGGGAGCGAGGGCCGTGGCCTGCGCCTCGGCCGAGGTCGCCTTCGCCTCGATGCTCGCGAGCTCGCTCTTCTTGTCGTCGAGCGACTTCGAGGTCACCGAGTAGGCGACGAGCATGACGACGACGAGGCCGAGGGCCGCGAGCAGGACGTACGCGGCGCCGCCCGTGCGTCCGGCGGCTCCTCCGGCGCCCTTGCGCTCGCCTTCAGGAATGAGGTTGACAGCCTTCATGCGACCAGCGCCTCCTCGATCGCGAGTCCGGCGGCGACGGCCAGGCGGCCGGCCTCGAGTCCGGGCGGCACCTTCATGGTGCCGGCCTCGACAGGGATGTTGAGCTCGGCGCCGAGCGCCGCGGCGAAACCGGCGACGGCCACGGCGGGCCCGGTCAGGACGCAGCGCTGCACGCTGGCGGCGGCACCGGAGCCCTGGTGGAAGTCGACCGAGTTACGGACCTCCCCGCCGATGCGCCGTACGCCGTCCATCAGGATGGCGCGAGCGTCATCGATGATGTCGCGGTCGTCTGCGTAGCCCTTGAGCATCTCGACGGGCTGCTCGAGGCCGACGTGGACGAGCCAGCCGGAGGCGTGCTCGAGCGTGAGGCCGCGGCGCTCGGCGAGCTCGACGGCGAGCGCGTCCAGACCGCCGCCGATGACGCGGGTGAAGGTGCAGACCGTCCCCTGAGCGACGGCAAGATTCGTGACGCCGGCGACCGAGACGTAGACGACGGTCTCGCCAGGCTTGCCGTGGTGGTGCAGCGCACGGACCATGCCGAACGCCGCGAGGTCGATGCCCTCCGGCTTCAGGCCGGCGTCGCGGACCGCCGAGAGGACCCGGTCGATCATGTCGCGGCGGGCAGCGACGACGGCGACACGCTGGCGGGGGCCGGCGTCGGTGTCGATGATGTCGAGGGCGCGGAAGTCGAGGACGGCCGAGTCGAGCGGCATCGGGATCTGGTCCTGAGCCTGGAAGCGGACCGCGGTAGCGAGCTCCTTCGGGTCCTTGATGACCGGAAGCTCGATGACGCGCAGGACGATGCGCTGGTTGGCGATCCCGATCCGGACCCGCTTGTCGAGGTCTTTGTGGTCCGCGAAGAGGGTCCGGAGGACTTGCGCCAGTCCGGCAACGTCCTGCACCTCCCCGTCGCGGATGACGCCCGGCTCGAGCGGCGCATAGGCCGCAGTCGTGACGGAGAGGGCGCCATCGGTACCGACTGCAGCTGCCGTGACGGAGCTGGGGTCGATCTCGAGGCCGGTCAGGTGGGGTGTGCGCTTGGCCATGGGGTGAATGGTCCTGCCTGCGTTAGGGGGTCCCGTTGACCCCTCGTGAGAGACATCGGCACCTGGTCTCGTCTGTCAAGACCGGATGCTTCCTCCCTCCCCCTTTCGTCCAGACGGCCCCAACTCTTGAGCCTGTTGGACGACGAAACTGGCCTCACCGACGCGAGATCCCTGGGTGTCCACCTCACCGGTTCCCGGGCGAACGCCCGTTGCGCCGGCGCCGCGGTCAGAAGCTGTCGGCGTACGCGTCGACGAGGTCGTCGCCCACGAGGAAGGCGATCAGACCGCCAAGGGCGAGGAACGGCCCGAACGGCACCCGCTTCTTGCGGCCGGCAGCCACGCCGACGCGCGCCATGATCGCGCCGCCGACCACGACGCCGGAGATCAGCGCGATGAAGATGCCCGGAGCGACCGCGCGGCCCAGGTAGAGCCCGAGGACGCCGGCCAGGCGCACGTCGCCGAACCCCATCCCGCCGGGCTTAGCGATGTAGGCGACGTAGAAGAAGAGGAAAGCAGCCACGCCAGCGATGAGATGCTCGGGCAGGTCGCCGGCCTCGAGGACGGCGAGCGTGACGAGCGCAGCGCCCGCGAAGGGGTACACGAGCGCGTTCGGGATCCGTTGGACGTCGAGGTCGATCATCGTCACCGGCACCAGGAGCGTGACGAGCAGGATCCCGAGGGCGATCTGCGTGGTGTCGTCCCACGCCACCGCAACGACCAGCACGTAGAGCGCACCGGTCGCGGCCTCGATGAGCGGATACCGCGGGCTGATCGGCGCCTTGCAGCTCCGGCACTTCCCGCGCAGCTGCAGCCACCCGAGGACGGGGATGTTGTCGTATGGCTTGATCGGGGTCTCGCACTTCGGGCAGTGCGACGCGGGGTGCGACAGCGACTCGCCCCGCGGGAGCCGCCAGATCACGACGTTCAGGAACGATCCGATGGTGACGCCGAACACGGCGGCGAAGACGAGTGCGGCGAACATGGTGGCGACCGTATCGGTCGGCCGCAGTCAGCTCTTGACCGGCGCGGCCGGCGCGGTCACCAGGACCCGTTGCGGCAGCCGCCCGAGTCACTCCCGGTCGACGTGCAGGTCCGCACGACGCCGTCCGCATCCCGGGTCAATGTGAACCGGTTGCCGGTCGCGGAGACCCCGGACACCTCGAAGCTGTCAGCGGTGCTCTCGACCACCGCACCGTCGATACCGCCGCTGTCGAAGCCCGGCGCGCCGGTCTCGCATGCGGTGTAGTCGCGGGCGAGCGCGTGGCACGCCTCGACCTGCGAGACGAGGTTGCGGACGTCCGACTTGGTGGCCGTGTCGTGGGCCTTGTCGGACTGGCCGACGAACGACGGCAGCGCGATCGCAGCCAGGATGCCGACGATGAGGATCGTCAGCAGCAGCTCCGGCAGCGTGAAGCCGCCGTCCCGGTGTGCGCGCTGGGCGTCGTCCGTAGTCCCGGGCTTCCTCACGATGCTCTTGAAGTCGACCGATCGCGCGCTGGTGCCGAGTGGCGCACCCCGTGGGTGGACGTCTGACCTAGTCAAAAAGTGCAGGGCCGGAGCGGACGCCCGGTACGCTTGCTCGCGACGTGACGCGACGGACACAGCTTGATCCCTGAGCCCAGCTCACCGCCGCGGGACACCTCCTCGCCGCGCGGTCGTTCCCGGACCCGCGTAGCCGCCCGGTCGTCGCTGCTGGCCGCCGCCGCAGTGGTCGTCTTCTACGCAGCCTTGTACGCCCTCGCCCCGACCGACCGGCCGGTGATCATCGCCGACTCGCCCGGGTACCTCGCCGTCGGGCGGTGGCTCACCGGAGCGGGCGAGATCCCGCAGCAGCTGAGTCCGTTCTACTCGTGGTTCTACGGCGCCGTGTTCGCCGTCCCGTACTCGATCACGCCGGACCTCGACGTCGCGTACGCATTCGGCGTGGCGCTGAACTGCGTGACCGGTGGCGTTCTGTTCGTGCTGCTCGACCGGATCGTGCGGCGCGCGTTCCCGGACCTCGCCCCGCGCCTGGCGACGGTGCTCGCGATCAGCGGCGCGTGCTGGGCCGGGGTGTCGATCCAGGTCGGCCAGATCTGGCCGGAGATCGTCCTGGCCGCGATGGTGGCCGGCTGGACGCTCGCGATCCTCCGGCTGGGCGCGGGAGCCGCACGGGCGCCACTGGAGCTCAGCCTGATCACGGTGGTCATGTTCGCGACCCACCACCGGATGGCGGGGGCGATCCTGGTCGCGGGCGCCCTCCTCGCATCCCACGCGCGGCGGACAGGGCTGCGACAGGTGGTGGCACCGTTCCTCGTGCTGGCCGGCGGGCTCGCGCTCACGCTCCTCGTCGATCGGGTGGTGAAGGACGCGCTGTACCCGCGCGGCGCGGCCGACGTCCCGTTTCGCCTCGCGCTCGACGCTCCGGATCTGGTGCTCCAGGTCTTGATCGGCGAGCTCTGGGCCACGGCGGCTGCGACCGGTGGCCTCATCGCGCTTGCCAGGTCCTTCCCACGGGAACGATCGATGGTGCTGCCCGCCCTCGGGGCGGCGTTCGTGCTCACGGCTCTTCTCGGTGCCGCCCAGCTCGGCGCTGCCCTCGAAGCCGGGGCCGCGTTCCGCGGTGACTTCTTCGCGTACGGCCGCTACGTCAGCCCGTTCGTCCCGGTGCTCGTGGTACTCGGTGCGGCGCGCCTGGTCACGTCGCGTCGGTGGAGCGTCGCCGGTGTCGCTCCCGCGGCAGTGATCATCGCGTCCGCGCTCCAGCTGACCGTCAATGGGACGACCCTCGGCGGGTTCACCGTGCCGCTGCAGGTGTCCGGTCTCCTGGGCATGGGGATCTTCGGGGTGCCGCTCGACCTCGTGCGGCCGTCGCTGCTGGCCTGCGGGTTCGCGGTGGCGCTGGCAGTCCTGACGGACCGTGTCCGGCCGGGGATGCTCGCCGGAACGATCGCCGCGGTGACCCTGCTCGTGGCGGCGGGCGGCGCCGAGCGGATCTCGAACTACCTCGGCCGTGCGGACGACGGCGGGGACCACATCGTGTCCTTCCTCGACACGCTGCCTTCCGATGTGCCGGTGTACGTCGACCCCTCGACCGGATCGGGCACGTTCGAGCTGCTGCAGATGATGCGCCCCGCGCGACGGTTCCGTGCCCAGGCGGCGGACGCGCGCAGTCCGATGGCCTACGTGGTCCATGGGCAGCTGTGGTCGCCGCCGCCGCGCGCCGAGGTGACGACAGTCTCCGATGTCGGGGCGTTCCAGGTGCTCTCGTGCGTCGGGGACCAGTGTCCGCGACCCACCCGTTAAACGCCGCGAGGCGGGCCCGTGGGCCCGCCTCGCGGATGAAGCTCGATGGGGCCTGGGGCTACCAGACGCCGCCGGCGGGGCAGCCGCCCGTGCCGGCCGTGGTGCAGGCGCGGGTGTAGGAGCCCGGCGAGCCCGAGGTCTTCGTGATCGAGAAGACCTGCGTGTTGGCGGTCGAGGACACCGCGTTGATGGTGTAGCCCGCGCCGCCGAGGCCGGTGACCGTGACGGCGGAGTCGCCGGCGCCGAGGACCTGCGGGTTCGTCGCGCAGGCAGCGATGACCGTCGCGGTCGCGCCGGTGCCGTCCGCCGCGCAGGACTCCATCTGCGTCACGGCGTTACGCGCATCAGACTTCGCGGCGGAGTCCTTGGCCTTGTCGGACTGACCGAGGAAGGAGGGCAGGGCGATCGCGGCGAGGATACCGATGATCAGGATGACGACCAGGAGCTCGATGAGGGTGAAGCCCTCGTCGGAGTTCTTCTTGGCCAGCAGGTTACGCAGCATGTGAATCCTCCAGGGATTGCAATGAGTGGACCGATCTGAGTGAGTCAGTAACCCGCGGTATCCATCTGGCCGTGGGGGTCCACTTCAACCCCGGTGGCAACCCGGCTGCCTCGCTCGTCGCGAGGCCCTTGGGCTTTGCGTCCCACCCTCACGAGTGGTTTGCCGTTTTCACCTTAGGACTGCTCAATACCCCTATCGGAGGACTGTCGCGCGGACTAAAGCCCTTCCCCACAATTTCTTTTGGACTGGACGTTTGTTCTAGGTGGACGACCCCAGCCTGCCCAGGTACCGCGGGCCCGCGCAACCGCAGCAAGGGCTCACGGAGGCCGGTTTAACGCCGCGAGGCGGGCCCGTGGGCCCGCCTCGCGGATGAAGCTCGATGGGGCCTGGGGCTACCAGACGCCGCCGGCGGGGCAGCCGCCCGTGCCGGCCGTGGTGCAGGCGCGGGTGTAGGAGCCCGGCGAGCCCGAGGTCTTCGTGATCGAGAAGACCTGCGTGTTGGCGGTCGAGGACACCGCGTTGATGGTGTAGCCCGCGCCGTTGGTCGTGACGGTGACGGCGGAGTCGCCGGCGCCGAGGACCTGCGGGTTCGTCGCGCAGGCAGCGATGACCGTCGCGGTCGCGCCGGTGCCGTCCGCCGCGCAGGACTCCATCTGCGTCACGGCGTTACGAGCGTCCGACTTCGCGGCGGAGTCCTTGGCCTTGTCGGACTGACCGAGGAAGGAGGGCAGGGCGATCGCGGCGAGGATACCGATGATCAGGATGACGACCAGGAGCTCGATGAGGGTGAAGCCCTCGTCGGAGTTCTTCTTGGCCAGCAGGTTACGCAGCATGTGAATCCTCCAGGGATTGCAATGAGTGGACCGATCTGAGTGAGTCAGTAACCCGCGGTATCCATCTGGCCGTGGGGGTCCACTTCAACCCCGGTGGCAACCCGGCTGCCTCGCTCGTCGCGAGGCCCTTGGGCTTTGCGTCCCACCCTCACGAGTGGTTTGCCATTAGCACCTTGGGACTGCTCGAGGCCGCTATCGGTCGATGTGCGCGCGGACTTGAGGCCCGGTGACGTGCTCCTCCGGAAACTGGACGCTCGTTCGATGTCGGACACCGTGCGTCTTAAACGCCGACGAGGCGGGCCCGGGGGCCCGCCTCGCGGATGAAACTGATGGGGTCTGGGGCTACCAGACGCCGCCGGCGGGGCAGCCGCCCGTGCCGGCCGTGGTGCAGGCGCGGGTGTAGGCGCCCGGCGAGCCGGCGGCCTTGGTGATGCGGAAGACCTGCGAGGCCGCCGTCGAGGACACCGCGCTGATGGTGTAGCCGGAGCCGTTCACGGTGACGGTGACGGCGGAGTCGCCGGCGCCGAGGACCTGCGGGTTCGTCGCGCAGGCAGCGATGACCGTCGCGGTCGCGCCGGTGCCGTCCGCCGCGCAGGACTCCATCTGCGTCACGGCGTTACGCGCATCAGACTTCGCGGCGGAGTCCTTGGCCTTGTCGGACTGACCGAGGAAGGAGGGCAGGGCGATCGCGGCGAGGATGCCGATGATCAGGATGACGACCAGGAGCTCGATGAGGGTGAAGCCCTCGTCGGAGTTCTTCTTGGCCAGCAGGTTACGCAGCATGTGAATCCTCCAGGGATTGCAATGAGTGGACCGATCTGAGTGAGTCAGTAACCCGCGGTATCCATCAGGCCGTGGGGGTCCACTTCAACCCCGGTGGCAACCCGGCTGCCTCGTATTGCGGACGAGGCCCTTGGGCTTTGCGTCCCACCCTCACGAGTGGTTTGCCGTTAGCACCTTGGGACTGCTCAATTGCCCTATCGGACGACATTCGACCGGACTAAAGACCATCCCCGGAAATTGTTCGAACCTGGACATCTGTACTAGGGGCCGCACCCCAGCGCGGTGGGCGTCCGGGTCAGCCGGCGCTGTCGGCCCGGCGGGCCGCCTGCGCGTCGTGCGCGGGTATGAAGGTGCCGGAGCCCTCGCACCACGGACAAGGGACCTCGTGTGCATCCCCGCCCAGCTTGGAGCTGAGGCGGCCGGTGCCGCGGCACGGCGAGCACGGGGCGGGATCGGGCGAGGGTTCGTCGGTCACGGGGCGCGGAGCGTAGCGCCGTGACGTTGCTCGCGACGCGAGGTGGACGTTCGGCAATCCGCCCCTCCCCACTATTGGGGATGCAGGCTCGCTGCCGATAAGAGCAGTGTGAAGGACAACGGCCACCCCACCCGCACCGACGCAGGCTTCACGATCGTCGAGGTCATGGTCGCGATGATGATCCTGCTGGTCGGGGTCCTCGCGATGCTCAACTTCACGCTCTCCGGCGCGAGCAGCACCGGGAAGACCGCCGCTCGCGAGCAGGGCACGAACGTCGCCCGCGAGCTCATCGAGCGCAGCCGACAGGTCCCCTACGCCAACGTGACGGCGACCACAGCTCCGGCGCAGCTCCGGGCGACGCTCCCTGACGCCGGCGCGCTCTCGGGCTCGTCGTTCGCGGTCACGCGGCGCGGCACCACCTACACCGTCTCCATCGCGGCCTGCTCGATCGACGACCCCTCGGACGGCGTCGGCGTTGGTGACGCCACGTACTGCGCCAACCCGAACGGCTCGGCCGGCCCCGGCAGCGCCGCCACGAGCACCGCGGTGGGCCTGAACGTCCTGGGCATCTCGGTCGCCGCCGGCGGCAGCCTGCTGAGCACGGTCTGCAACGCGCTTGGCACCAACTCCACCATCCTGAACGCCGTCACGGCCGCGGTCAGCGCCATCGCGCCCGTCTCGGCCTGCACGAGCACGTCGGGGACGGCGGCGTTCGACAGCCGCCCCGACGACCTGCGCCTGGTCCAGGTCACCGTCAACTGGACGAAGGGCACGGCGCAGACGCTCCGGCAGACGACGCTGCTCACGAACCCGCTGCCGAACGACTGCCCCATGGCGCTCGCCCAGGTGACCACCGCCACCCCCCTGCCCTCCGGCTGCCCCACCCCCACCTCATGACTCCACCCCGCCCACGTCGCCGGGACGACGACGGCCTGACCCTCGTCGAGCTCCTCATCGCGATGTCGTTGTCGACGATCGTGCTGCTCGCGACCTTCCAGTCCTTCGACGTCTTCTCGTCGGAGACGACGAAGCAGACGCGGCAGACCGGTGCCAACGACACCGCCCGCGCGACGATGGACAGGGTCGTCGACGACCTCCGGGGCGCGTCCACCATCCGGACTGCCGCTGCCAACGACCTCGTCTACTCCGTCGCCACCGCCACCGGGTCGCGGTCCGTCCGCCTGTGCGTCACCGGGACCACGCTCTACCAGTCCAGCTCGACCACCACCACCACGCCTGGCAGCGCCTGCGGCGTCGCCGGGACCGGCTGGACCCAGGGTGTCGTCGGCACGGTTCCCGCCGCGGGCACCACGGGCTTCACCTATGACGGTGCCGCGTCGTCCGCGACGCCCGCGGCCGTCAAGTCCGTCGGCATCACGCTGAACATCGACGCGACCAGCGCCAAGTCGGTCGCCACGAGCACCCTGCGGGCCAGTGCGACCGTGCGCCGGACCGCCGGTCAGCTGCCGATCTCCGACGGCGACGTCAAGGTCGACTGCAACAGCACCGGGCCGCTACTGACGCTCGGCGCCGGACTCAGCGGGCTGAACGTCGCGAGCGTCACCTACGCCAGCACCGGCGGGGTGACGCTCGGAACGGGCGTCACCGGAACCCCGGTCCAGCTGACGATCCCGAAGGCAGTCACCACGATCCTGGCGACGATCACCGACACCGCCGGCATCACCACCACGATCCCGAAGACGGTCGAATGCAACTGATCAAGCAACCCCGGTACGACGACCGCGGCTCAGCGCTCTTCACGGCGCTGATGAGCACCCTGGTCATGCTCGCTCTCGGGCTGGCGCTGCTCGCGGTCGTCGACACCCAGGCACAGCAGTCGACCACCGAGCGCACGCGCGATCGTGGCTTCAATCTGGCCGAGAGCGTGCTCACGAGCGAGGCATTCGTCCTGGGTCGCAACTGGCCCGCGTCGGCGGTCACCTCGGGTACTGGCACGACGTCCGTGCCCGTCGAGCGCAACTGCTCGGACGCCGCCGCCGGCGTCAGCGGCAACCTCAGCACCGCGGCTGCAGCCGGGACCCCGGCGGCGCTCATCCACGGGACGCTCCGCGCGAGCTTCACGGACGCGGCGTTCGCCGGCGCCACGTGGCAGGTCAACGTCTGCGACAACGCCGCCAGCGCAGTCTGGGACGACGCGCTGCTGACGAACGGCACGAAGAACTGGGACAAGAACGGCGACAACAAGGTCTGGGTCCGCGCGCAGGCCACCGTCGACGGCCGCACCCGCGCGTTGGCCGGACTCGTCCAGGTCCGTAGCACCGCGGCTCTGCCCTCGAAGTACGGACTCGCCACCGGCAACGTGACCGACGACCTCGGTAGCACCGTCAACAACCTGTCGACGAACGCGCTCGGCGGCGTCCTGTCCGGCCTGCTCGGGACCACGCCCACGGTCGCTCCTGACCCGACAGCGCCGGCGCCGGCCAGCGGCGTGACCGGGCTGCGGTGTGGCGTCACCGACATCCAGGACGGCGCGCTCTGCATCACCGGCACGATCGCCTCCGTCAGCGCGCTCCCGGTCGTCAGCAGCCTGCTGACCGGTAACGCGATCACGCAGATCCCGACCGTGCAGTCGACCGACGACGAGACGATCGCCCAACTTCGCGCTCAGGCGGTCGCGTCGCATACCTACGTCGCGACGTCGCCGGGCAGCGCGTCCTACGCCTCCGCTCCCGCCTGCAACCTGACCGGGTCCACCGCCCCCGCGGGCACACGCTCCAGGAACACGATCGTGTTCATCGAGCAGGTCGGAACGACCGGGACCAGCGGCACCGCCGGCGGACCCGGCGACCAGTACTGCTTCGTGAACGTCGGCAGCCCCGGCCTCGCCTACAAGGCCCTGATCGTGGGCAGCGGCCGCGTGATCCTGCGAGGCAACAACACGCCGACCGCACCGGCCGGCACCGCGACCACCCCGAGCAACAACATGTTCTACGGCGTCGTGTACGCGCTGAACCGCCAGCGCCTGACGACGGCCCAGGGCGGCCGCGGGCTCGGCGACGCCGCCAACAGCCGCGAGGTCCTGGTCATCGATCAGGGCGCCCACGTGAAGGGCGCAGTCCACGCCGACGGCAAGAGCGCGAAGGTGACGATCGTCCCGCCGCCGCTGACGGTCAATACCAACGCGCTGGTCGACTCGCTGATCCCGTGCACAGGGCTGGTGAGCTGCCTGCTGAACACCACGGTGAAAGTCGTCGGCGGCGTGCTTGACATCGTGAACCGGTTGATCAGCGAAGTCGGGCTCGGACCCGTCGTCAACGGACTCCTCAACCAGCTGAACCCCCAGCGCGCCTCATACGGCTCGGCCATCACGTCCGATGTCGCCACGGCGAACGCGCTCACGGTCTACAGCGCCTCGGGCGTCATCCCCGGCACGTTCAAGGACCTGAACCCCACCGGGTAGACCGCACCGCCGCACCCGAGCGCGCTGCTAGCTTGACCGCGTGGCGAGCAGCGCGCCCTCCAGCGGTCCCCCACGCCAGCACGCCCTCGACGGCCTGCGGGCGGTCGCGGCGATCAGCGTGCTCGTCTACCACGCCTGGCTGTACACGCTGCCCACTGTCAGCTCAGGTCGTAAGTCGACCACGAGCGACTACTGGTGGCACGAGCTCCGGCTCGGCCTGGTGCTGTTCTTCGTCCTGAGCGGGTTCCTGCTCTACGGCGCCTGGGTGCGCAGCGCGATGGGCGACAAGCCCGGGCCGTCTGTCCGCGGGTACGCGATCCGGCGGGCGGGGCGCATCCTGCCTGCCTACTGGCTGGCCATCGCCGGCTCAATCGCCCTGCTGTGGCGGTCGGCCGACACGCCCGGTGTCCGGCTGCCGGACGCGGGCAACCTGTGGCTGTTCGGGGTCTTCGGACAGAACTTCAACGAGAACACGCTGCTGAAGCTCAACCCGCCGAGCTGGACGCTCGCGGTCGAGGCGACGTTCTACGTCCTGCTGCCGCTCGCGGGGGTGCTCGCGGTCAAGGGGCGGAAGGTCGGCGTTGTGCTCGCGCCGCTCGTCCTCCTGGCGGTCGGCGTCGCCTACAACTACTCGCTCTCCGATGAGACGGGCCTGTCCCCCATCGTCTCGAAGGTCCTCCCCGCGTACCTGCCCTACTTCGCGGTCGGGATGCTCGCCGCGGTGCTGGCGTACGACCGCCGCCTGCGCAAGCCCGCCACCTACGCGCTGCTCGGCGCCGGCGCCGTGCTGGTCTTCGGCAACGCGTATTGGGCGGGGGACGCTGCCACGCGCGGCTCGCACGACCAGGCGCTGCGCATCTGGCGCGACCTGCCCGCGGCGACGGGCTTCGCGCTCGTCCTGCTCGCCGTCGCGGCGGCAACGCAGGCGCCCCGCTGGCTGAGCACGAAGCCGATGGTCAAGGTCGGCGAGCTCTCCTACGGCATCTACCTCTGGCATGTGCCTGTGATGCTCTTCCTGCGCGCGCAGGAGCTGCTGCCGCTGTTCACGACCGGCGCCGTGGCGGTCGCGCTGCCGGTGACGTTGCTCGTCGCCGGCGCGAGCTGGCGCTGGGTTGAGCGGCCCGCCCAGGACGCGAGCCGCCGCATCGCCGCCCGCGGCTCGGCGCGCCGGGCCCAGCGCCTCGAGACCGCTGCCGCACGGGCGTAGAGCAGCGCAGACGTGGTCGGCCGCTACGCCCCCAGCCCCAGCGGCGACCTGCACCTGGGCAACCTGCGCACGGCGCTCGTGGCGTGGCTGATGGC
The DNA here is from genome assembly GCF_040581415.1 of Paraconexibacter sp. AEG42_29. Classification (NCBI taxonomy): domain Bacteria; kingdom Bacillati; phylum Actinomycetota; class Thermoleophilia; order Solirubrobacterales; family Paraconexibacteraceae; genus Paraconexibacter; species Paraconexibacter sp. AEG42_29. The sequence goes on from NZ_CP114014.1 coordinate 3,188,273, forward strand.
GCGGTCGGCGGGCTCACCCTTCCTCGTCCGGGTCGAGGACCTGGACCGCGGGCGCTCCCGTGAGCACTTCGTCGCCACGCAGCTCGAGGACCTTGCGGCGCTCGGCCTCGATCACGACGGGCCGGTCATGCGTCAGTCCGAACGGGCGCCGCGCTACGACGAGGCGCTCGCACGCTTAGGACGCGACGACCGGTTGTACGAGTGCTTCTGCACCCGGGCCGAGATCCGCCAGGCGGCGTCAGCGCCTCACGGCGATGGGCCAGAAGGCGCCTATCCCGGGACCTGCCGGCACCTCAGCTCCGCCGCACGCACCACCCACCTGGAGGCCGGCCGCCGACCGGCATTGCGGGTCCGGGCGGACGACGCGTCCTTCGCCATCGAGGACCGCCTTGCCGGGACGGTGACCGCGACCATCGACGACTTCGTCGTCCGCCGCGCCGACGGGGAGCATGCGTACAACCTCGCGGTGGTGGTCGACGACGCCGACCAGGGCGTCCAGGAGGTCGTCCGCGGCGACGACCTGCTCTCCACCACGCCGCGCCAGGCATGGCTGGCCACTCAGCTGAACCTGACGCCACCCGCCTCCTACGTCCACGTCCCCCTCGTCCTCGGTCCCGACGGCACCCGCCTGGCCAAGCGGCACGGCGCGGTGACGCTGCGCGAGCTGCTCGCGGCGGGCTGGACCGACGCCGACGTCCTCACCTTCATCGCACGCTCGATCGGCGTAGACGGCACCCCTCAGAGCGCCGCGGACCTCGTCGCCGCATGGGACCTCGCGCAGCTGCCGCGGGACCCCGTGACACTCGACCCCGCGACGGCCCTCCCGCCGCGCTGAGCGTCCATTCCCCCACGCCACCGCGCGGGGAAATGGATGTTCGGCATCAACAGCCACGCTGCGCCGCAAACGAGCGAGGTTTCCCCGTCCCTGAGCGTGGGGAAATCGACGTCCGGATCCCTGGAGCCGCACCGGCGTGCGGCAGTCGTCCCGGCCCCTGCGCATCATCCGCCAGGACGTCGAACGCCACCACCCCAAAAGGTCCCCGTGCGCCACCGCAAAGGCGCCTGCAGATAGGGTCGCTGCGGATGTCCGCCGTCGATACCGCCGCCATCGCCGCACGCGCCCGCGAAACCGGCCGCCTGGGCATCGACACCGAGTTCATGGGCGAGGGCCGCTACCGGCCGCTGCTTTGCCTCATCCAGGTCGTCACCCTCGACGAGGACGGCGAGTCCGAGGTCAGGATCCTCGACCCGCTCGACGGCCCCGGGTTCGACCCCCAGCCGCTCGCTGAGGTCCTGGCCGACCCGGACGTCGAGATCGTCTTCCACGCCGGCCGCCAGGACGTCGCGATCCTACGCCGCTGCTGGGACACGACGATCACCAACATCTTCGACACGCAGGTCGCCGCCGGATTCGCCGGCCTGCGCGCGCAGCTCGGCTACGAGCCGCTGCTGAACGAGGTCCTTGGCGTCCGCCTGCAGAAGTCCGCGAGCTTCACGAAGTGGGACGCGCGCCCCCTCTCCGACGAGCAGGCCGCCTACGCCCGCGAGGACGTCCTGCACATCCTCCAGGTCGCGTCCCGGCTGCAGGAGCGCCTGGAGACGATGGGCCGTCTGGAGTGGGCGACCGAGGAGTGCCGCTTTCTCGAGTCGATCTCCGACGACCGCGATGTCGACGCGCTGTTCGAGCGCCTGCCCCGCATCGGCGGCATGGACCCGGGCGTCCGCGCGGTCGCACGGGAGCTCGTCGCCTGGCGCGAGGAGACGGCACGCGAGTCCGACCGTCCCGTCTCGAGCGTCCTGCAGGACGCTGCTTTGGTGGAGATCGCCAAGCGCAAGCCCAAGTCGATGGAGCGCCTGACGCAGATCCGCGGCCTGCACGAGGGGACGCTGCGCCGCCGCGGACGGGCGATCATCGAGGCCGTCGAGCGGGGACGCGAGCAGCCCGGGATCCCGTCCGACCAAGAGCGCGGACCGGCGCCGAACGCGGACGACGCGCCGCTGATCGCGCTCGGCGAGTCCCTCGTCCGGACCCGGGCGATGGAGGCCGAGGTCGCGTACGAGCTGCTGGCCGCCCGCGCAGACCTGCAGAAGATCGTCGTCGCGCTGCGGGACGGCAACCCCGAGCCCGCCGTGCGGACGCTCGAAGGCTGGCGCCGGGTGGTGGTCGGCGAGGAGCTGCTGGCCCTGCTCCGCGGCGAGCGCACGCTCCGCGTCGGGCCGGACCGCAAGATCGTCGCGACCGACGTCTGACTGACACGCGGTCGCTCCTGCGACCGTCACCTGAGGGGTCGCCGCTCCGTTCGTCCGGTGGGGCGTGTTTCCTCTGACCAGGCCCGACCGTGGTTCGCTACCTTGCGACGCGGCTCCCACCGCCGCGTCCCTCGACCGATAGGACTTTCATGCGCCGCATCCTGATCCTGCTCGTCCCGCTCCTGCTCGCCATGAGCTTCTCGGCCACCGCTGCTGAGGCCAAGCCCGTGCTCGGCATCGCCGACCAGAAGCCCGAGACCTTCCAGGACCAGCGTCTGAAGGACCTCAAGCTCAAGTACGCGCGGCTGTACATCCCGTGGGACGTCCTCAAGGACAGGCACAGCCTGGAGGTCACCGATCGCTGGATGGCCGGCGCGAAGGCCGACCGCCTGGAACCGCTGCTCACGATCGCGCGCTCCCGCGTCCCCAGCAAGATCCGCATCCGCCCGTCGGAGAAGGCCCTCGTCGCTGAGTTCAAGAAGTGGCGCAAGCGCTGGCCCGGCCAGGTCAGCAAGATCTCGACCTGGAACGAAGCGAATGAGTCGGAGACGGCGGCGCGGGTCGGCGGCTGGTGGCTGGCCCTCCGCAAGGCCTGCCCGACGTGCACCGTGCTCGGCGCGGACCTGCTGGACTCGCCCAACGTCCTGCAGTGGGCGTCCGACTTCGCCGCGTTCACCCAGAAGAAGGCGAAGAAGAAGCCGACGATCTGGGGCCTGCACGCCTACAACGACGCGAACACCTACCGGACGACGATCACCAAGGCGATCTTGAAGGGCGTCAAGGGGGACATCTGGATCACGGAGACCGGTGGCGTCTCGACCCGGCCGCGCCCGATCTACACGTTCACCGCCTGCGGCGTGAAGCATCAGACGAAGGCCACGAGCTTCCTGCTCAACAACATCGCGAAGCTGTCCCCGCGCATCAAGCGGATCTACATCTTCAACTGGGGCCTCGGGTCGAACGACGCGAGCTTCGACTCCGCCCTGGTCGACGCAGAGAACCGCGAGCGGCCGTCGCTGAACGTGATCCGCAAGTTCCTGGGCCAGCCCGAGGTCACCATGCCCGAGGGTGGCTTCAGCCCAGGCTCCAAGACGTGCAAGTTCAAGGGGACGCGCAAGGCGTCGGTCCCGAAGGCCGTCAAGAAGGCCAAGACGACGAAGAAGAAGTAGGCGGGCGCGGCCCACGCGCCGGTTTCCGTGAGACGCAGAGCATGAGATAGGTGCTCTGCGTCTCACGCAGCGACGCCGGCGAGCAGTCGGCGCAGCAGGTCCGCTGTGATCGCCGACTGGTCGGGGCGCAGGTCGTCCCAGACCAGACGCAGGATGCGGCAGCCCGCCAGCTGGTAGTCGGCGTCCCGGCGCCGGTCGGCACGCATCTGGGCGCGCCGCTGGTGGTAGGCACGGCCGTCCAGCTCGACGACGAGCCACGGCCGGCAGTGATAGACGCAGTCGGCCTTGTGGCCCGCGACCTTCACGTTGATCGCGTCCGGCCGCGGCAGGCCGTGCGCGGCGAGGAACCGCAGGAACCGGCGTTCGAACTCCGATTTCGTATGGGCGTCGTCCGCCTCGATGAGGCGCGTCACCAGGCCCCGTCCCGTCCGCTTCGGCGTGCGTAGCTGGGCCGCGCGGATCTGACGGATAGGGAGCCGCGGCAGCGAGTCGGCCAGCGCCCGGTAGGCCGGCCAGTCCATGACGTCGGCGAGGTCGACGAGCGTCCGCGGGATGTGGGCGACCCGGAACGGGTCCGCGCGGAAGACGTCGACGCGGTCGAGGCGGCTGACACGGTGGACGGTCAGGCCCACGCGGCTGCGGATCGTGCCCGTGACGCTCACGTGGACGTCGTCCGACGGCGGCTCGAGCCGCCAGCCGTGGAACGCAGCGGCGCTCCAGTGCGTGAGCGCGGACTCCTTGCCGCAGACCCAGAGACCCGCGAGCCAATAGGCCTCGCGTCGCAGCTGGGTGTGGCCGAGCGCAAAGACGCCGTCGTGGACGCGGTTCAGGCGGCATGCGTCGATTCGGCTCTGGATCGCGCCGCGCTTGAGGCCCAGCGCGAGCAGATCCGCGTACCGGAGCAGCCCGAACTGGCCGTTTGCCTTCTCGAGCAGCTGCTGCTCGAGTTCCCTGCGACCTAGAGCATCCATTGCATGCTCTAGGTCTCACGGAGGCGAACTCGCCCCCGTTACGTGCGCAAACAGCAGCAGTTAGGTCGTTGGCGGCAGGCCCAGCGCGCGGTAATCGGCCAGCAGGTAGGGGCCGAGCGTCGCGCTGTAGGTCATCGTGATGTGGCTGGTGTCCTTGTAGACCAGCGCGCCGCCGACCACCGGGTAGCAGAGCGCGTCGTCGCAGAAGAAGCGCGTCAGGTCGATGGTCCGCAGCCGGTCGCTCCCCATGGAGGCGGCGGCGTCTGCGAGTTCGTCCGGCTCCAGGGCCGTCGCCCGCGGCATCGCGCACCGGGTGTCCGGCCGCCAGCCCCGTGACCGCGCGCGCTCGACGCAGGCGGCCGTCGTCCCCGCGGCCTCCGGGTTGTCGCGCAGGATCACGATGCGCTTCACGCTCGCCGGCAGCGAACTGAGCGCCGACCGGTAGCCCTCGACGGCCGCCGCGTGCGGGTCGAGGCCCCGGACGGGCTTCCACCGGTAGGCCGCCGAGTTCACGATGAACACGGTCTTGATCTCGGGGTGGTGCGCGAAGAAGCGGATCGACGCGCGGACCCAGTCGAAGCAGGCGTCGGCAGCGGCCTTCTCCACGTAGTGCTGCGCGAAGCTGAACGGGCAGCTGGACCGGCGCACCGTCAGGCCGCGCCAGCGCTGCGCCCGCGCGAGGTGATCGACGGCGGCCCGCCACGCCGGCGCGTGGCTGTCACCCAACAGGCCGATGGTGGCGACCGCGCGCTGCTTGGACACCCCGAACGCGCAGACCCGGCTCGGCGGCGCCTTCGTCGGCAGGATCGTGCAGGGCGAGCTCGGCTGCAGCAGCGCGTCGTCCGGGCGCGGCGTGACGCTGAAGTAGAGCGCCGGGTTCTTGCACGGGTGCGCGGCATCGCGGGCGGCAGCGCCGAAGCAGGCCGGAACACGCGTGCTCGCAGCGGGTGCGACCCCGGCGGGGAGCGCGACAGCGCCCGCGCAGACCGCAGCCAGGGTGAGCATGAATCGACGTCCGGACCTTCGCACCATTCGTGAACCTAACAACGCGGGGGTCCATTCGATGTTCCGCCTACTGCGAGACTGCTCGCCGATGATCACGCTCCGCGCAGGTGACCTCGAGGCCGACTGGCTTCCGGACGACGGGATGGTCGGCGCCTCGCTGCGCTGGCGGGGTGGCGAGCTCCTTGGTCAGCGCGGCGGCCTGGACGCCTACCGGGCCAAGGGCTCGGCGTTCGGCATCCCCCTGCTGGCGCCGTGGGCGAACCGCCTCGACGGCCTGCAATACGGCGGCGTGACCATCGATCCAGACGCGGTGAAGCTCGACGGCAACGGGCTGCCGAAGGACGGCGTCCTGGCCGGCCGGACGTGGACGGTCGCCGAGCAGACGGACGATCATGCGGTCGTCACCCTCGACGCCGACGAGGCCATCCTCGCTGTCTTCCCCTTCCCTCACGCCTGGCAGGTCGCGGTGACGCTGGCCCCGGACGCGATGACCGTCGCCACGACGCTCACCGCCACGGGCGACGTCCCCGTCCCCATCGCGTTCGGCTGGCACCCGCTCTTCCAGCTCCCCGGCGTGCCGCGGGCGGAACTCGACGTCACCCTTCCCGTCACGACCGAGCTGACCCTGGACGACCGCGGGATCCCCGACGGCGGCACCCGCCCGGCCGAGTGGGCGACCGGCCCGCTCGCCGACCGCACCGTCGACGCCGAGTACAGCGCCTTCGACGGGGACCTGGTCCTGCGCGGCGGCGACCTGGAGCTGCGGGCGAGTTTCGGCGGGGACGACTACCCGGTCGGCCACGCCTGGGCGCCCGCGGGTGAGCCGTTCGTCGCGTGGGAGCCGATGACCGCGCCGACCAACGCGCTCGTGACCGGGGACGGCCTGCGCCACGTCCAGCCGGGTGAGTCCTTCACCGCCACGTTCAGCGTCCACGTCCGCAAGCTCACCTGAACGCCAGCGATTCCTTTAGCGTCGGGGGTCATGGAGCCCACGACGCCCCCCACCCGCATCCCCGTCCCGCGCGACCGCGAGGACGACTACAGCAACGCCGCGGCCGCCGCCCGCCGCGCGTTCGTCACGGAGCACACGGGGGCGAAGCTGGACCACGTCGGCAGCTACTCGATCGACCCGGCGACCCTGCCGGGCAACGTCGAGCACTTCGTCGGCGTGGCGCAGGTCCCGATCGGGCTCGCAGGGCCGCTGCTGGTCAACGGCGAGCACGCGCAGGGCGAGTTCTACGTCCCGCTCGCAACCGCGGAGGGGACGCTCGTGGCGAGCTACAACCGTGGCATGCGTCTGCTGCACGAGGCCGGCGGCGTGACCACCACGATCATGGCCGACCACATGCAGCGCGCGCCGTCGTTCATCTTCCCGAGCGCCCGCGAGTCCCGCGCGTTCGGCGAGTGGCTGGACGAGAACTTCGACGCGATCAAGGCCGCGGCCGAGGAGACGACGTCCACCGGCAAGCTGCAGGAGATCGAGCGCTACTCGGCCGGCCGGATCCTCTACACGCGCTTCAACTACACGACGGGCGACGCCGCCGGCCAGAACCTGACGGGCAAGGCGACGCAGGCCGCCTGCCGCTGGATCCGGGCCAACAACGACACGATCGAGCATCACTTCCTGGAGTCGAACTTCGCGACGGACAAGAAGAGCTCGACCATCAACATGCTGCGCACGCGCGGCAAGCGGGTCGTCGCCGAGGCCACGATCCCCAACGAGATCCTGCAGCGCGTGATGCGCTCCGACAGCGCGCTGATGTTCCGCGCGCGGCAGGTGTCCAACCTCGGCGGGTTCATGTCCGGCGTGAACAACAACGGCGCGCACTCAGCCAACGGCATCACGGCGATGTTCATCGCGACCGGGCAGGACGCGGCGAACGTCGCGGAGTCCTCGGCGGCGTACGTCTACGCCGAGCTGCGCGACAACGGCGACTACTACTTCTCGATCACGATCCCGTCGCTGATCGTCGCGACGTACGGCGGCGGGACGGGCCTTGGGACCCAGCGCGAGTGTCTGGAGATGATGGACTGCTACGGCACGGGCAAGGTCGGCAAGCTCGCGGAGATCGTCGCGGCGACGGTCCTCTGCGGGGAGCTGTCACTCGGGTCGGCGATCGTGGCCGAGGAGTGGGTCGACGCGCATGACGCCCATGGGCGTAATCGGCCGTGACAGCCTGAGCGGGGCGTCATCCGGGCGCATGACGCCCACGGGCGCAACCGCCCCTAGAACACGACCGTGCTGCCGTCGTGGGCGATCACGCGGTCGTCCAGGTGCCAGCGGACCGCGCGACCCAGGACCAGGCGCTCGACGTCCGCCCCCAGGCGCGCGAGCTCGTCCACGTCGGCGCGGTGATCGATCCGGACGACGTCCTGCTCGATGATCGGGCCGCTGTCGAGCTCCTCGGTGACGTAGTGCGCAGTGGCGCCGACGATCTTCACGCCCCGGTCGAGCGCCTGCTGGTAGGGCGCCGCGCCCACGAAGGCCGGCAGGAACGAGTGGTGGATGTTGATGACCGGGACGCCCACCTGCGCGAGGAACGAGCCGGACAGGATCTGCATGTAGCGGGCCAGGACGACCAGGTCGCAGGTCCCGCTCAGGAGGTCCAGCAGCGCGGCCTCGGACTCAGGCTTGGTGTCACGCGTCACCGGGACGTGGTGGTAGGTGAGCCCCATCCGCTCGACGGTGTCGCGGTGGTCGGGATGGTTCGAGATCACCGCGGTCACCTCGCCGCCCAGCGTCCCCCGCTCCGCGCGCCACAGCAGGTCCAGCAGGCAGTGCGGCTCGCGCGAGGCCAGGATCGCCACCCGACGCGGATGCGACTCGGGGACCAGGCGCCAGGCCATGCTGAAGTGGTCGGCGACGGTCGCGGCGAACCCGGTCCGCAGGTCGGCGAGGCGCTCGCCCAGCCGCGGCAGGTCGAACGTCATCCGCATGAAGAAGTGGCCGCCGGACGCAGCGGTCGAGTGCTGGTCTGACTCGACGATGTTCGCCCCTGCGGCGGCCAGGAACCCGGAGACGGCGGCGACGATGCCCGGGGCGTCCGGGCAGTCGATCAGCAGGCGGGCGCGCTCGTCGCTCATGCCGCGGGAGTATCGCGGAGCACGCGCCGACCTGGTCGCCGACCTACCGCTCAGCAGCCGCCCTTGTGGTCGCGGGCGTTGTTCGTCTCGTCGCTCTCGTCCACCTCGTTCAGGACGTCGCCCTCGGCGTGGCCGGTGGCGATGCACTTGTCGGCGTAGGTGAGCGTGGCCGAGGCGCCCGGCGCGAGGCTCATGACGCGGACCGTCGGGAAGCCGGTGACGGTGACGCCGAACGCCACTGCGCGCACCGGGCCCCGGTTCTCCACCGTGAACCTGAACGGCGTCAGGGCGGTGAGCACGAGATCGGGCCGCAGCGGAGGCGGCGGTGGCGGCGGTGGTGTGGTCGTCGTCGGGGGCGTCGTCGTTGTCGTGGTGGTGGTCGTCGTCGTCGGCGGCGTCGTCACGGTCGTTGCGGGCGGGCTGGTGGTCGTCGTGGGCGGCGGCTCCGGCGGCGGCGCCAGCGGGACATCCGGCCCCGGCCCCGGCGTCGGAGGCGGAGTCGGGTCGGCGACCGGCGCCAGCCCGGGCGGGCTGGAGATCGCGAACGGGTTCCCGGTGCCGATGGCCGGAACGATGGTGTCGAGCTCGTAGGTGACCCGGCCCTGGTCGCCGCCGAGGTCCCCCGCGCCGCCCAGGTCGTTGCCGCCGGTCACCGTCCGCCGCACGCGGGCGCCGGGGGTGTACGGATGCACGACGGCGTCGCGGTTGTCGAAGCTGTTGATGTCCCCCTGGTCATCGCTGCCGTAGATGAAGGAGTCGTCCTCGCGCAGCTCCATCCAGACCGGCAGCGCCTTGGAGGTGCGTCGGTTGCGCGCGATGGACTTCCGCCACGTCCGGTGGTCGTCCTCGAGCCAGCGGTCGACCGCCACGTCGACGATCGACGTGTCGTTCACGACGACCTTCACCCGCCCGAGTCGCCACCCGCCGCCCACGCCGTCCGAGGACTTCTCGATCTGCACGTAGCGGATGTCGCCGACGCTGAGTCCGGCGCGGGCGACCGCGTCGATCGGGACGCTGTACACGTCGTTGTCCCCGCGCTCGAAGTCGTCGTAGAGCGACTTCTCGAGGGGAAACCGCAGGGTCGGGCTGACGCGGAGGAAGACGTCGTCGTTCGTCCCCGCGTACCTGACGTCCCCAGTGTTGATGCGGACCCTGATGCTCGTCACCGGCAAGGGGTACGCGGCGCCGCGCTTGACGGCCCGCACGAAGGTGTAGGGCGCGTAGGGCTTCGGGAAGCGGAACAGGTCGTGGTCGTCGATGATGGCCGACAGGTAGTCCTGGCCGCCGATCGTGGCACGTGTGTAGAGGTCGGCGCCGTCGCCGGGTGGGAGGTCGCCGAGGTCGAAGCCGCGGACCGACAGGAACCTGAGCCGCACGAACTGCGTCGCTGCCTGGAGCGACCGGGACGATGGCACCGGGACCATGCTCTCGGTGACGTTGGTCGGCTTGCTGATCAGGCCCGGGACGATCCGCTCGAAGGTCCGGCGATAGAGCGACGGTGCCATGTCGCCGTGGTAGTCCTTGATGGCGGACCGGGCACCGAGCAGCGTGCCGCCAAAGCCCTCGCCGTCGCCGCAGCTGGGACCGGTGTCGAAGCTCACGCCCGGCTGGCACGGCCCGCCCTCGCCGTACCACCGACCGGTGGCCCGGGAGACGTCGGTGACCCCTTGCCCGATGTCGTCCGCGATCTGGAGCGTGTTGCCGACGTACCGCTGCGCCGATGCCCAGAGCGCCGGGTCGTCGAGCCAGAGCCGGATGGCCTGCACCCACTGCCGCGTGGCGAAGTAGCTGGTCTGGAACGCCTCCAGGTAGCGCGGGCGCCCGGGCCAGTCCTTGTTGAGTCCGTCCGTGAGCTTGGCGTTGCCGTTCTGCTGCCAGGACCCGTGTAGGCGATGGTTCGGGGCGCCCGAGGTGTACACGTCGCCGCGGCGCTCGCGCGGGACGTCAAACCACGTGGGGACACTGCCCTCGACCCGCTCCTCCCACCCCGGTGCCGACCCGCCGTCGCCCGTCCGCTCCACCCAGTTGCTGTGGGCGTAGAAGTCCTGCACCTCGTGAAGGCTCATCCCGATGACCGCGAGCAGGTCGAGGGCGTTCCGGCTGTCCTTCGCCGCCTGCACGAGGTTGTACGTCGCGGCCCGCAGACGCAGCCACTCGGCGGCGACGGTCGCCGTCGTCGGGAACCCCGCCGGGCGGTCCGTCGCGTCGAAATGCGAGATGGCGGCCGCGTGCCGGACGTCAGCCGGCCACATCTCGTACTCGGCCGGCAGGATCGGCTGAGCCGCAACAACGACCGCAGCGTCCGCGTGGCCGGAGTACGGGTTGTTGCCGGCCTGCCCGTAGAAGTCGACGAAGTAGTTCTGCGCCCACGTGACCCTCTCTGCCGGTCTGCTGAAGCCTTCGGCCTGCATCGCGTCGACCGTGATGTCGCCGTGCGGTCCCGAGTCGAACGCCTGCGCCGGTGCGGCCGCGAGGAGCGCGGCGACCGTTCCGATCAGGGCGCCGTAGCGGCGCGCGGAGGGCAGGATGGCGAGGTAAGGGGACATGGGCGTCCCCCTGCCCTACCGGAACTTTGTAAGTTTAGCAACAAACCGACAACGAGTCGCAGTACCGCGGGACGGTGCCCGCGACCCCGGCCGCGGTCAGCCCTGCAGCAGCGCCAGCAGGTCCTCGGCGTGCTTCTGCACGAAGCCGGGGCCGATGCCCTTGATCGCCAGCAGCTCGTCGGCGGTGGAGGGGCGGCGGCGCACGACCTCGCGCAGGGTCGCGTCCGTCGCGACCGTGTACGCAGGCTTGCCCGCGGCGCGCTGGCGGCGCCACGCCTTCAGCGGCTCGAGGTCGGCGTCGGCGACGGGCGGGCCATCGTCCACGGGCGCGGAGCCCGAGCCGCTACGGGACGACCTGCGCGCAGCGACCTTGATCTCCGGCAGCCAGTCGACGGGGTCGTGGACGTCGCAGCAGCGGCCGAGCGGGTGCCCCTCCTCGGGGTCGCCGAAGTGGTCCAGGAGCTGACGCCGTCGGCAGACGTCCCCGCCGCCGGCGTACTTCTCGATCGATCGGTAGGCCTGCCAGCGCCGGTCCGTCGACGCCCGGCACATCTGCGCGATCGCGCGATGGTCGACGTCGCCCGCGGCGAGCTGCACCCGCAGACGGCCCCCGGCGCCCGGCTGCAGCGTGAGGGCACCGGCACGCTCGGCGATCGCCAGCGCGATGCGGTCGCGGTCCTGACCGGCGTCGACCTCGGCCGCCCCGCCCCCGCCGGCCTGCGCGCGCAGGCGGCCGACGAGCGCGCCGACCTGCTCGACGGTGACCTCGGCCTCGCGGATGAAGCGGACCAGGCGCCCGAGGTCCGACCGCGAGGCGAGCAGGACCGCGCGCCCCAGCTCGCCGTCGCGGCCCGCACGCCCGGCCTCCTGGTAGTAGGCCTCGAGCGAGGACGGCAGCGCCCAGTGCCAGACCGAGCGCACGTCGGCCTTGTCGACGCCCATGCCGAAGGCGTTCGTGGCGACGACGACGTCCGCGTCGCCGCGCATGAAGGTGTCCTGGCGCCGGGCGCGCACGTCCCCGGACATGCCCGCGTGGTAACCGACGGCGTTCAGGCCGGCGGCCGCGAGCATGTCGGTGACCTCCTCGGTGCTCTTGCGCGTGCCGCAGTAGACGACGGCCGGGCGGTTGGCCGGGTCGGACACACCGGCAACCAGCGTGGCGCGCTTGCGGGCGACCGAGCCCTCGCCGTCGAACGGCAGCACGTCGAAGGACAGGTTCGGCCGGTCGAAGCCGGAGCGCACGCGCTCGGCCTCGCGCAGCGCCAGCCGCGCGACGATCTCGTCCGCAACCTTCGGCGTCGCGGTCGCCGTGCAGGCCATGACCGGCGGATGGCCGAGCTCGGCGATGACGGCCGCCAGGCGCAGGTAGTCCGGCCGGAAGTCGTGGCCCCACTCGCTGACGCAGTGCGCCTCGTCGACGACGAACAGCGCGAGAGCCCGCGTGCGCAGGGCGTTCCGGAACACGCCGGACGCAAACCGCTCGGGTGCGGCGAAGACGACCTTGGCGGTGCCGTCGCGGATGGCGCCGAGCGCGCGGCGGTTGCTGTCCCCGTCCCCACCCGACGCCAGCATCACGGCCGGGTGCCCGAGGTCCGTCAGGCGCTGGCACTGGTCGCGCATGAGGGCGATCAGCGGTGAGACGACGACGGTCAGGTCCTTACCCGCGAGCGCCGGGAGCTGGTAGCAGAGGCTCTTGCCGCCACCGGTCGGCATGACGACGAGCGAGTCGCGCCCGTCGAGGGCGGCCTGGACCGCCTCGCGCTGCCCGGGACGGAAGGACTCCAGGCCGAGGTGCGCCAGGAGCGAGTCGGGCGTGACGTGGGCCAGCGAGGCGCGCTCCGGCGGCGGGCCGGCGGGGACCGGTGATTCCGCGGAATCGCCCTCCCAGGCGGGGGCCGACCCCCAATCCTCGCCGCCGGACCCTGCGGAACCGTCCTCGACGGTCGCCAGGTAGGCGAAGTAGTCGTCCTCGTCGCTCGGGGACGCGGTCGTTGCGGGTGCAGGCCCGTGGTCGGCCGGCGCGGGCGCGGGCGCGGACGCGGGCGCGGACGGGACGGGATCGCGGTGGGCGGGCACGGGGGCGGTCGGCGCCGCGGCGACCGGCGGAGTGGTGGCTGCCGCGGCGGGAGCGTCGAACAAGGACGGGCGGGCAGCCTCCTCGGCTGCGGCGACGCGCTCGGCGGCCAGCTTGGCCAGCGGCGTCAGCGCGGCCCGCTCGGCCTTGTCCAGCTGCTTCCAGGCGGCGCGGACGGTGTCCAGGCGGCGGGAGGCGTCAGGCGCGCCGGGATTCGCGAAGACCTCGGCAAGCTGGGCGAGCGCGTCGTGCACCCCTGGAACGTAGCGGCGCGACCCGACCGCACCGCGGGTCCCCTGCACGACGGGCTGAGGACCGTCGCGGCCCGGGCACATTCGGGCGCCCCGACCGCAGTCGGCGACGGTGGCAGTCCTTGGTCGCGCCTGACGCGCTGCCACAGCCTGGCCGCTCACCCGGTGTGGCAGCACCAGATGTCGTTTTCCGACACCTGGTGCTGCCACACCGTTGGGCTTACGCCGCTCCGAGGCCCACTCGCGTCTGCACGGCACCGGCCGTGTCAGCCCGCGCCGCCTTTGGAATCGTCCCGCTAGGCGGGACGGCCGCCCAACAGATCCGTTGCGCGCAACGATAGCGTTGGGTAAGATGAACCGATGAGCACCGCTGCCGCCCCGAAGTCCCGCAAGCCGTCCCCCCGCCCCGCGCGGCTCGCTGCGGTAGCCGATAAGGACCCCCAGACCTGGCGTGCCGCCGAGCGCGCGCAGTTCCTCATCGACACCGTCGGCGGCGTCAACGTGCTGGCACGGACGCTCGGCGTCTCCCCCAGCCAGCCCTCCCGCTGGCGGTCGGGCAAGGAGGTGCCCAGCGCCGAGGTGGCGGCCCGGCTCCTGGACCTCGACCACGTCCTCGCCCTCGCCGTGCAGTCCTGGCACCCGAAGGTCGTCATGGACTGGATGACCACCGCCAACGGGTTCCTGGAGGGCGCCCGGCCGCTCGACGTCCTGCGCGAGCACGGCTCCGCCGAGGTGATCGACGCCCTGAAGGCGACCCTCAGCGGCGCCTACGCCTAGCCGCCGGCCGTGCTCCTCTACCGGGTCTTCCCCCACCGGCCCGCGGCCAGGCCCGGGACCCCCGGCCACCCGTCCTATGTCCACCCCGTCCAGGGCAAGGGACGCTGGGACAACCCGCAGCACTACCTCGCCTGGTACGTCGCGAGCGACCAGGCCAGCGCCGTCGGCGAGGTCTTTGCGCACCTTGCGACGTGGCGCGAGGAGATGTTCGAGTTTCCGCACGTCCCGGGGTCGCGGCGGGCGCTCGGCGTGTACCGGCTGCCGGACGACCTGCCGTACGTCGACCTCGACGACGCTCAGACCCTCGTCGACCGCGGCATGCGCCCGAGCCAGGTCATCGAGCGCAACCGGCCGTACACGCAGGACAAGGCGCTCGAGATCTACCGCGAGCAGCGGTGGAGCGGCCTGCGCTGGTGGTCCTTCCACCGGCCGCAGTGGCGGGTCTGGTGCCTCTGGGACGTTGCCCCGGTGGTCGAGGAGGTCCAGCGCCTGGACATCGCGCACGTCGCCGTGCGCGATGCCGCCGGGGCGCTGGCCCGGCCTGTCGCCGGCTGACTCAGCCGCGGCCACCGCCCGCGAGGTCGACCGAATCCCCGGGCGAGCGCAGCAGGAGCCGCTTGGCGCCGGTGAATGTGTTGACGCTCCAGGTGCCCGACGTCTTCAGGACGGCCGGGACCGGCGCCGTCACTGTGACGGTGTAGGTGACCTTCACGCTCTTGACCTTCGCGAGCTTCTTCCGCACCGCCGCGGACGCCTTCACGTCGACGGCCCCACCGTCCTCGCCCTCGCCGGTCGCCGCCTTGGCCACGACCTTCGCCGTCCCGAGGGTCGCGGACGTGAGCTTCAGCTTCTTCTTCGTCGCGGCGTCGACCGTGATCTTCGCCGTGCCGGTGGGGACGCAGTCGACGAACGTGTTCGTGCCGGCGGCGACGCACGAAACGGTGAGGTGGTGCGTGATCGCAGGCCCGGTGTCCAGCTTGGTGACGCCGATGCCGCGGACGGCGAACGCCGCGTCCTGAGCGGAGGCAGCTCCCGATAGCGCGAGGAGCGCCGCCGAAGCACCGACAACGGTGGTGGCAGCGGCGACCGCGGCCCAGGAACGGCGAGACGACGGAATGGCTTGGCGCATGGGCTCTTCCTGGTGGACGGCACGGACGTGCCGAGGGGCCCGACCCTACCCGCGTCTACTTGATCGCGTCGTACACCTTGAACAGCGGCAGGTACATCGAGATGACGATGAAGCCGACGATGCTGCCGACGACCACGATCATCACCGGCTCGAGGATCGAGGTGAGCGCCTTGACGGCCGCCTCGACCTGGTCCTCGTAGAAGTCCGCGACCTTCGAGAGCATCGTGTCCAGGGCGCCGGTCTCCTCACCGACGCCGAGCATGTGCGTGACCATGCCGGGGAAGACGGGCGAGTCCTTGAGCGGACCGCTGATCGTCCCGCCGTTGCGGACGGAGGTGATGACGGCGTCCATCGCCTCCTCGATGACGGCGTTGCCGGCGGTGCGGCCCGTGATCTCGAGGGCGAGCAGCAGCGGGACGCCGGCGCTCATGAGGGCGCTCAGGGTGCGCGACCAGCGGGCGAGGGCGATCTTCTGGACGATCGTGCCGATGCCCATGGGGATGCGCAGGCGGAAGCGGTCCCACTGGGGCCGTCCTGTCTCGCTGACCTTCCACTTGCGGAAGGCGACGATGAGCGCGGCGGTGACGCCGAAGATGATGTACCAGTAGCCCGTCAGCGCGTTCGACGCGGTGACCGTGATCTTGGTGACGGCCGGCAGCTCGCCGCCGAACTCGTCGAAGACCCCGATGAACACCGGGATCAGGAAGGCGACGAGGGCCAGGACGACGACCAGCGAGAAGCCGATGACGACGGAGGGGTACGCCATGGCGGCCTTGACCTGCCGGCGCAGCGCGTCCTCCTTCTCGAGCTGATCGGCGACGCGCAGCAGGGCGGAGTCCAGGACGCCGCCGGTCTCCCCCGCCTCGGTCATCGCCGTGAACAGCGGGCTGAAGACCTTGGGATGCCGGGCCATCGCCTCGGACAGCGGCAGGCCGGCCTCGACGTCCTTGCGGATGTCGACGATCGTGCGCTGCAGCAGCTCGTTCTCGGTCTGGGCCTCCAGCACGTAGAGCGCGCGCAGGATCGTCATGCCGCTGTCGACCATCGTCGCCAGCTGGCGGGTCATGACGGTCAGGTCCGCGGCCTTGACGCGCTCGAAGAACTTGAAGTTCAGCTCACGCGAGCTGTGCTTGTCGGCGATCTCCAGGACGATCAGCCCGCGCTGCTTGAGCTGGTCGGAGACGGCCTGCTTGCTCTCGGCCTCGACCTCGCCACCGGCCTTCGCGCCGGTGAGGTCCATCGCCTTGAAGACGTAGGTGGACATGATCAGGCCGCCATCCCGTAGTTGCCACCGGCTCCGCCGCCGCCGAAGCTCGACGCGCCGAGGATCCGGCGCAGCTCGTCCGGCGTGTCCGACCGCGCCTCGGCGACGCGCTGGGTGATCTTGCCCGAGCGCACGAGCGCGGCCAGGGCGGTGTCCATCGACTGCATCCCGACCCCGGAGCCGGTCTGCATCGAGGAGAGGATCTGGTGGGTCTTGCCCTCCCGGATCAGGTTCCGCACGGCGGCGGTCGGGACGAGGATCTCGCAGGCGACCGCGCGGCCGGCGCCGTCGGCGGTCGGGATCAGCGTCTGCGTGATCACGCCCTGCAGCGCGATCGAGAGCTGGACCCGGATCTGCTGCTGCTGATGGGCGGGGAAGACGTCGATGACGCGGTCGATGGTGGACGGCGCGCTCTGCGTGTGCAGCGTCGCGAACACGAGGTGGCCGGTCTCCGCCGCGGTGAGCGCGGTGGAGATGGTGTCCAGGTCGCGCATCTCGCCGACGAGGATGACGTCCGGATCCTCACGTAGGGCGGCCTTCAGGCCGGCGGCGAACGAGTGCGCGTCGGCCCCGATCTCCCGCTGGTTGACCATGCACTTGCGGTGGCCGTGCAGGAACTCGATCGGGTCCTCGATCGTGAGGATGTGCTCCTCGCGGGTCGCGTTGATCTCGTCGACCATGGACGCGAGCGTCGTGGACTTGCCGGAGCCGGTCGGGCCCGTCACGAGGACGATGCCGCGCGGCTTCTTGCACAGCTCGTGGACGACCGGCGGCAGGCCGAGGTCGTCGATCGGCGTGATCTGCGCCGGGATCAGGCGGAAGGCGGCACCGAGGGCACCGCGCTGGAAGTAGGCGTTGACGCGGAAGCGGGCGCGGCCCGGGATCGAGTAGGCGAAGTCGAGCTGCCACTCGGTCTCCAGGCGCTGGCGCTGGTCGTTCGAGAGGATCGAGTAGACGATCTCCCGCGTCTCGGTCGCGTCGAGCATCGGGTACTCGTCCAGCGGCGTCAGCCGGCCCCGCACGCGCACCATGGGATGCGAGCCGGCGGTGATGTGGAGGTCGGACGCCCGGCGGTCCAGGACGTCAAGGAGGAGATCGGCGAAATCGAAGCGCATCGTGCTGTTCCTATCGGCCCCGGCCCCCGATCCTTGAGGGTTCAGCAGGCCTTTTGGACAGCGCCGGCGCTCAATAATCCTCGGCGATGCCGGTGCCCGTCACGCGGGCGACCTCGCTGATGGACGTGCGTCCCTGACGGACCTTCTCGAGGCCGTCCTCGCGCAGCCGGCGCATGCCGGACCGCATGGCGGAGGCGGCGATCTCGTCGGCCGACGAGCGCTCGATGATGAGCTTGCGGATCTCCTCGGTGATGGTCATCACCTCGTAGAGGCCGAGCCGTCCCTTGTAGCCCGAGCCGCCGCAGCGGCCGCAGCCGACCGGGTCGTACGCCTCGATGTCCATCCGCGCCGGGAACCCGCTGTTGCGCAGCACCTCGGCACTCAGGATCGTCCGCGTCTTGCAGTTCGGGCACAGCGTCCGGGCCAAGCGCTGGCCGACGACGCAGTCCAGCGCGCTGGCGACTAGGAACGGCTCGATGCCCATCTCGATGAGGCGGGTGATCGCGGTCGGCGCGTCGTTCGTGTGCAGCGTGGAGAGCACCATGTGCCCGGTGAGCGCGGCCTCGATGGCGATCTGCGCGGCCTCGCGGTCCCGGATCTCGCCGACCATGATCACGTCGGGGTCGGCGCGCATCATCGAGCGCAGGCCGTTGGCGAAGGTCAGCCCGGCGCGGGTGTTGACCTGGATCTGAGTGATCCCGTCGAGCTCGTACTCGACCGGGTCCTCGATCGTGATGACGTTCTTCTCCGGCGTGTTCAGCTCGCCGAGCGCCGCGTAGAGCGACGTGGACTTGCCCGAGCCGGTCGGGCCGGTGACGAGGACCGCGCCGTAGGCCTGGTGGAACGCACGCTGGAAGCGGACCCGCTCGGGCTCCAGGAACCCGAGCTTGTCGAGCTCCATCACGACGGCGGTCTTGTCCAGGATCCGCATCACGGCGCCCTCGCCGTGGACGGACGGGAGCGTGACGATGCGCAGGTCGATGTGGCGGCCGTCGATCGTCAGGCCGACGCGGCCGTCCTGCGGCAGGCGCTTCTCCGCGATGTTCAGCTCGGCCATGATCTTGATGCGGCTGATGACGCCGTTGACCATCCGGCGGGGGACGGTCGTGGTGTCCTTCAGCACGCCGTCGATCCGGAAGCGGACGCGCATCTGCGTGCCCTCGGAGGCGAGGTGCACGTCGGAGGCGCCCTGCTCGGCGGCCTGGGCGATGATCTGGTTGACGAGCTTGATGACCGGCGCCTCGTCGGCGGACTCGCGCAGGTCGACGACCTCGGCGTCGTCCTCGGCGGCCTCCTGCGCGGTCGAGGCGACGACGTCGTCCAGCCGGGTGAGGCGGCTGACGAGGCCGGTGATGTCCTCGCGCGAGGACACGACCGGGCGCACGTCGTAGCCCGTCATCAGCGCGATGTCGTCGAGCGCCAGGACGTTGGCCGGGTCCGCCATGGCGACGACCAGACCGCGGTCGCCGACGAAGGCGACCGGGACCGCGTCGTAGCGGCGGGCGGCAGCGGTGTTGATGAGGTTCGCCGCGCCCATGTCGACGTTGAACGCCGTCAGGTCGAGGTGATCGAGGCCGTGGCGTTCGGCGACGGCGCGCGAGAGCGAGATCTGGTCGATCTCCCCGCGCTCGAGGAGGACGGCCTCGGGGGTGACGCCGCCCGACCGCGACGTGTCGATGGCGGCGTCGACGCGCTCGCGCGGGACCATGCCCAGGTCGACGATGACGTCGGTCAGGAAGCGTGCGTTGCCCCCGCGGGACCGAGGGCGCGTGATCCCGTCCCACTTGTTCCCGGCCGCGCCCTCGCCGGCGGTTGCCGCCGCCGAGGAGGCGGGCCCGGGGACGGGGCGCAGGTGGGGTGGATCTGGGGACATGTCAGTGGGGTGGTATTCCACGAGCACCGTCTCGCATGGCGTCGATTGGCGCCCGGACACCGGTCCAGGCTTCAAGACTCAGTGCTCCCTGATGAACCAGTATCTCCAAGCCGTCAACCACGGACACCTCGCGGTCCCGAGCCGCGCCGATGAGGGCCGTGTCGCCGTCTCGGTAGACCAGGTCCACCAGACACGAGTATTCATTGATCGCATCGGCGCTCAGCGGCAGTTCCTTGAACGTCGTGGACACATCGTGCAGTCCGACGCTCGTGCAGTTGACCAGCAGGTCCGCGCTGCCGATGACCTCCACCGCGCGCACGTCCAGGTCAGCTGCGAGCCGCTGCGCCCGCTGTGGACTGCGGTTCCAGACCGCCACGTCGGCCGCGCCGGCGTCACGCAGCGCCCACGCGACGCCGCGCGCGCTGCCCCCGGCCCCAAGCACCACGGCCGTCCGTCCGCGCACCGGCCACGGCAGCGTGGCGATGAGCCCCGGGGCGTCGGTGTTGTCGGCGTGGATCGCGCCTTCAGCGCTGAAGCTGAGCGTGTTCGCCGCGCCGATCGCCCGTGCGGCCGGGGTCGCCGTGTCGGCCAGCGCGAGCGCGGCCTCCTTGTGCGGGATCGTCACGTTCGCGCCGACGAACCCGGCGCCGGGCAGGCCGCGGACCGTCTCGGCGAACAGCTCGGGCGGGACCGGGAGGCGCTGGTAGGACCAGCCCTCCCCCAGCCCCATCTGCGCCAGCGCCGCGGTGTGCATGGCGGGGGACCGGCTGTGCGCCACCGGCCACCCGAGCACACCCAGCCGGCGCATCAGCAGTTCGACGGGTCCTTGCCGCCCAGCTCTTCGCGCTTGGCGTTGTACGCCTCCACGTCGCGCACGAACTTCTCGTCGCTCGCGCTGAACGCGTGGGCGCCGTTGCCGCACGGCTTGACGACGTAGTAGAGGAAGTTCACCTTCGCCGGCCGTGCCGCCGCCCGCAGCGACGCAAGGCCGGGGCTGGAGATCGGCGTGGGCGGCAGGCCCTTGCGGGTGTAGGTGTTGTACGGCGCGTCGCGCTCGAGCTCCGACTGCCGGATGGGCCGGGCGTCGGACCCGTAGTTGCCGGTCCCGTAGCGGATGGTCGCGTCGATCTTCAGCTCCATGCCGAGCTTGAGGCGGTTGTAGATGACCGCGGCGATCAGCGGGCGGTCCTTCGCCGTCTGCGCCTCGTTCTCGATCAGCGACGCGATCGTCAGCACGTCGTAGCGCGACAGGTTCTTCGACTTCGCGTAGGCGTAGTCGACCTTCGCCGTCTCGCGCTTGTAGACCTTCAGCTGCTCGGCGACGAGCGTCGCGGTGCTGGCCGTCGTCCGCAGGCGGTAGGTCGCCGGGAACAGGAAGCCTTCGGGGGTCTTGACCGACTTCGGCGCGCCGAGCGACCGGATCGTGCGCCGGGCGGACGCCGATCGGGTGGCCTTCGTGTAGCTGCCGCTGAGCTCCGCGCGGTGGGCGAGCGACCCGACCTGCTTGATGGTCAGGCCCTCGGGGATGGCGACGTCGAGCGTCGCGACGACCTTCGGCGCGATCATCAGCGCCTTGATCGCGTCGTCGTACGCCATGTCCTTCTTCAGGACGTGGGGCCCCGACCGCAGCTTGTCGCGGTCGCCGGAGAAGCGGGCGCGCAGCGAGAAGATGAGGCCGTTGTCGACCACGCCGGCGTCGGCGAGCTGGTCGCCGATCTGGCGCGCGCCGGAGCCGTCGGGGATCACGACGCGGACCTGCCCCTCCCCGTCGCCGTGCAGCGGCTGCCAGAACTTGTTGGCGCCGTAGGCGATCAGGAGCAGGACGATGATCAGGATCGCCGGGCCGACGCGCTTGACGCCGCGACGGGATCGCGGGGTCCCGCGGCCGCGGGGCGGCGCACCGAAGCGCGGCAGGCCGTCGGCGCCGGCCGCGGTCGCGAACGCCGACGCGGGGACGCGCTTGACGCCGACCGGCCGGTCGGACTCGCCGTCGTGCCCGAGGACGCGGACGGGACGGTCGTCGTCGTCGTGGTCGATGGCGACGTCGGGACGGGTCGGCGGGACCGGGCGGTGGCGGGCGGTGTCGTCGTCCGGCGGCGGAACGGGGTCGATGCGCGTCGGCTCGTCGGTCTCCCAGCTGAGCGCCGGGCGCGGCGGGATGATCCGCGGGGCCGTGCGGGCGTCGGCGGACTCGTCGGCGAACGGCTCGTCCTCGTCCTCGTCGAAGAACGACTCGGCCGCGCGCGGAGCGGGCGCGGCGGGGGGCGTCTCGCGCGGTGCCGGCGGGGTCTGGAAGGACTCCTCGTAGACGGGCTCTTCGTCGGCCGAGTCCTCGAAGTGGTGAGCGCGGTTGTCGACCTTGCGCGGTGCGGCCTGCTCGGGGGCGGGGACGTGGTCGTCGGCGAGCCACGCCGGGTCACCGGGAAGCGGCTGCTCGTCGGGCGGGAGCGGCTGCTCGTCCGCCGGCAGGTACGGCTCGGGCACCGGGACGTCGTCGTACGCCGCCTCGGCCGCCGGGACGTCCTCGAACGCCGTGTCCGGATCTGGCTCCGCTGCCGGGCGGACCGGCCGGGCGGGCGGCTCGCGGCCGTCCTTGCGCGCACGGCGCGCCTCGCGCTCGAGGCGGGCCTGCTCGCGCGCCTCGGCGCTGCGGGCGCGCTCGTCGCTGCCGCCGCCACCGCTCTTGCCGCCGCCGAAGACCGGGCTCATGCCGTCGTCCCCCGCGCCTGGTGCGTCATCCAGTCCAGCAGCAGGACGGCGGCCGCGCGTGAGTCCTCCGACGTCCGCGCGTCACCGCCCGCGGCCTGGGCAGCGATGCTCGTGGTGAAGCGCTCGTCGTACATCTCGACCGGGACCCGCGGGATGGCCTCGGCCAGGCGCGCGGCGAACGCGCGGGCCTCGGTGGTCTGCGCGGTGTCGCGCCCGGAGAGCCCGAGCGGCAGGCCGACCACGACGCGCTTGACCCCGTGCTCGCGGACCGTCCCGATCACGCGGGCGAAGCCCTTGCGGGTGTCCGGCCGGAGGACCGGCGCGATCGGCGTGGCCAGCGTCCCGGTGGGGTCGCTCAGGGCACAGCCGCACCGCGCACTGCCGTAGTCGAGCGCCAACACCCGCACGATGCTACGCGAGGGCCGCCTGGATCGCCGCACGTGCAGCGTCCAGTGCGTCAGCGAGCTTGCCGGGGTCGCGACCGCCGGCCTGGGCCATGCTGTCCTTGCCGCCGCCCCCGCCGCCGACGACCTGCGCGGCGACCTTGACGACGGCGCCCGCCTTCACCCCGCGGGCGATCGCCCCCGGGCCGGCCGCGACGACGAGCGCGACCTTGCCGTCGACGGCGCTGCCGAGGACCGCGACGCCGTCGTCGCCGAGCTTGCCGCGGACGTGGTCGGTCAGCTCGGCGAGGTCCTTGCCGCCGACGCCGTCGACGGACGCGGCCACCACGGCGATCCCGTCGGTGTCGGTGGCGGTCGCCGCCAGCCGGTCGACCGTCCCGGCGTCGGTCCCGCCGCCTGCCTTGGCGGCGGCCTTGGCCTTGGCCTGCAGCGCGGTGATGGCGTCGACGACACCCGCGGGCTGGGTGCGCAGGGCGGTCGCGGCGCCGGACAGGGCGGCGTCGTGCTCGCGCAGGAGCGTGACGGCGGCCGGGCCGGTGATCGCCTCGATGCGGCGGACGTTGGCGGCGCTCGAGCCCTCCGAGAGGATCTTCACGAGCCCGATCTCCGCCGTCGAGCGCACGTGCGTGCCGCCGCAGAGCTCGCGCGAGAACGAGCCGTCCCCCACCTCGACCATGCGCACGACGTCCCCGTACTTCTCGCCGAACAGCGCCATCGCCCCCAGCGCGCGTGCCTCGTCGAGCGTCGTGGACATCGAGCGCACCGGGTGGTTGCCCAGGACCCAGGCGTTGATCTGGTCCTCGACCTGGGCGCGCTCGGCGTCGGTCAGGCGCTGGGTGTGGTTGAAGTCGAAGCGCAGCTTGTCCGGGCCGACGTACGAGCCGGCCTGGCTGACGTGGTCGCCGAGGGTCTGGCGCAGCGCCGCGTGCAGCAGGTGCGTGGCAGTGTGGTTGGCGGCGATCGCGTGGCGGGCGGTGCGGTCGACGGTCGCGGTGACGCGCTCGCCCTCCTTGAGCGTGCCGGTGACGAGCTCCACCTCGAGCGCCTGGTCATCCCCCGCGCGCAGCACGTCGGCGACGCGGGCCTCGCAGTCGCCACCGTCGCAGGCGATGGTGCCGGCGTCCGAGACCTGGCCGCCGCCCTGCGCGTAGAACGGCGACTCGGCGAGCTTCACGAAGGTCTTGCCGTCCCGCTCGGTGACCGCGGCGACGGTGGTGTGCTGCTCGAGCGACTCGTAGCCGACGAACGTGGTCGGCTCGGTGCTGAGGCCGCGGACGAGGTCCGCGGTCCCGCCGACGCGCCCGCCCTTGCCGCCGACGCCGCCTGCGGACCGCAGCCGCTGCTCGTCCATCAGCGTCTTGAAGCCCGCCTCGTCGACCGTGACGCCGGCCTCCTCGGCGACCTCGATCGTCATCTCGACGGGGAAGCCGAAGGTGTCGTGCAGCTGGAACGCGGCGGCGGCGTCGAGCGTCCCCTTCGACAGGTGATCGGTCAGCAGCGCCATGCCCTGCTCGAGGGTGCGGCCGAAGCCCTCCTCCTCGGCCAGGACCCACTTCAGGATGCGGTCCTTCTCGGCGTGCAGCTCCGGGTACGCCGCGCCCATGGTGTCCAGGACGACGTCGACGTAGCGCGGCAGGAAGCTGCCGGTGATGCCGAGGCGGCGGCCGTGCTGGATCGCGCGGCGCATCAGGCGGCGCAGGACGTAGCCGCGGTCCTCGTTGGAGGGGACGACGCCGTCGGCGATCAGGAACGTCATGCCGCGGCTGTGGTCGGCGAGGATCCGCAGCGAGCGGTCCTCGGGCTCCGCGACGGTCGCCAGCTCGCGGCCGAGGGCGATCAGCGGCAGGAACTGGTCGGTGTCGAAGATCGTCTCGACGTCCTGCAGGATCACCGCCATCCGGTTCAGGCCCATACCGGTGTCGATGTTCTGGTTCGGGAGCGGCGTGAGCTGCTTCTGCTCGTCCTGGTCGAACTGCATGAAGACGAGGTTCCAGAACTCGAGGAAACGCTCGTTCTCTCCGCCCGGGAGGTCGTCCGGCTCGCCCCACTCCACGCCGCGGTCCAGGTAGAGCTCGCTGCACGGTCCGCAGGGCCCGGTCTCGCCCGACCACCAGAAGTTCTCGCTGGCCGGGCACAGGACGATGCGCTCGCGCGGGACGCCGACCGAGAGCCATGCCTCGATCGCCTCCTCGTCGGGGCCGATGCCCATGGCGGGGTCGCCCTCGAACACCGTCGCCCAGACGTCCTCGGGCTTGAACCCGAAGCCGTTGAGCGTCAGGTCCCAGGCGAACTCGACGGCGCCCTGCTTGAAGTAGTCGCCGATCGAGAAGTTGCCGAGCATCTCGAAGAACGTGAGGTGGCGCGCGGTGACGCCGACGTTGTCGATGTCCGGGGTGCGGAAGCACTTCTGGCAGCTGGTCAGGCGCGGGGCGGGCGGCGCCTCGAGCCCCATGAAGTAGGCCTTCAGCGGGTGCATTCCCGCGGTGGTCAGCAGGACCGACGGGTCGAACGCCGCGGGCACGAGCGACCCCGAGCGCTGGCGCTTGTGCGCGTGCTTCTCGAAGAAGGCCAGGAAGGTCTCGCGGATCTCGTCGGACGTCACCCCCTGATTGTCCCTCAGGTGGCGAACGGGTGCGTCGCGGCGCGTGGCCCTGCAGCGTGGTGCGCGCTGTGGTGGGCAGCGCCGACGAGCGCGGCCACCCCGGCGAGCATCGCCGCGGCCGCCCCCACCCCGAGTCCGGCCCGGGGGCTGACGTGCTGGCAGATGAACCCCAGCAGCGGGGCGCCGACCGGCGTGGAGCCCAGGAAGACGACGCCGTACAGGGCCATCACGCGGCCACGGAGCGCGGGCGGGGCGGCCAGCTGCAGCTGTGCGTTGACGGCGCTCGTGAAGGTGACGCTGCCGGCGCCGACGACCACCAGCGCGGCCAGGACGAGGTCCAGGGTCGGCGCGATAGCGGCCAGCCCGAGTGCCCCGCCGAAGACGATCGCCGACACGCTGATCAGGGCGGGTGACGTACGGCCACGGGCGCCGTTGACCAGGGCCCCGGCGATGGCTCCCGCCCCCATCGTCCCCATCAGCAGCGCGTAGGTGGAGGCGCTGCCGTGGAAGGTGTACTTCGCCAGCAGCGGCAGGACCGTCTGGAAGTTGTAGGCGAGCATGCTGACCGCGCCCATCAGCGCGAGCGGGATCCAGAGGTCGCGGTCGGCGCGAACGACCGCGATCGCCTCGCGGATCTGGCCGGGGGCGCGGCTGGCCGGCGGGGCGTCGTGGAGCTTGTCCGGGTCCATCCCGCGGAGCGCGAGGATCATGGCGCCGAACGAGAGCGCGTTGAGCGCGAAGCAGGCGGCGACGCCGCTCAGCGCGATCACCAGTGCCGCGGCGGCCGGCCCGGCGATGCGGGCGGTCTGCACGAGCACGCTGTTGAGCGAGACGGCGTTGACCACGCTGGCCGGGCCGACCATCTCGCTGATGAAGCTCTGCCGGGTCGGGTTGTCGATCGCGGTGACGAGGCCACGCATCAGGACGAGCGCGTAGACCATCCACAGCGTCACGACGCCGGTGACAGTGAGCGCGAACAGCGCCAGCGCGGGGATGATCATCAGCGTCTGGGTGACGATCAGCAGCCTGCGCTTGGGGAAGCGGTCGGCGAGGACCCCGCCCCAGGCGCCGAGTAGCAGGATCGGGAGGAACTGCAGCGCGGTCGACACGCCGAGCGCGACACCGGACGACGTCAGGCTCAGGACCAGCCACGCCTCGGCGACGGTCTGCATCCACGAGCCGCTGACCGAGACGACCTGGCCGCTGAAGAAGCGGCGGAAGTTGGGGATCTGCAGGGAGGCGACCGACTTGCGCAGGCCCGCGCTCATGGACGCTGCCCAAAGTCGGCCTCGAGGATCCGCTCGAGGATCGTGGCGGCCGCGTCGAGGGTCTGCTGGTCGGCCTCGCTCAGCTGCTCGAGCGCCTCGGCGAGATACTCGGTCTTGCGGACGCGGGACGCCTGCACGAGGGCGGCACCCGCGGGGCTGACGGCGATGCGGTGCGAGCGGCGGTCCTCGGGGTGGGCCTCGCGGACGACGAGGCCCTGCTCGGTGAGCTTCGCGATCAGCCGGGTCGCGGTCGGGCGCTGGACGCGCTCGCGGTCGGCGAGCTCGGACGGGGTCAGCGGGCCGTGGCAGTCGATGGTCGCGAGTGCGGCGCCGAGCGACGGCGACAGGCCGGAGTCAGCGCGTTGCCGTAGGCGCCGGGCGAGGCGCGTGGTGGCGAGCCGGACGCGGTCGGCGAGCTGGGTGTGGGTGACGGCGGGTGGTGGTGCGGTGCTGATGTTCGGCCTCGGTGCGACGGTGGTTAGCTCAGGTAGTTACCTGGCTGAACTACACCGTAGCAAGCCCTCGATGTGCCACCACGTGCGCCGGTGGCGGGTGGTGGCACATCGAGCGGCGCGGGCGGTCGTCAGTCGTCGGAGGTGTCGACGTCGTCCTCGAAGTCGCGGCGCTCGTCGTCGCCCGCGAAGTAGTCCGCGCCTGAGCCACCGGTGAGGATGTCGGCGCCGCTGTCGCCGAAGAGCTTGTCGTTCCCGGCCCCGCCGCTGAGCTTGTCGTCACCGTCCCCGCCGACGAGGTCGTCGGCGCCGGCGCCGCCGCTGATGGTGTCCGCGCCCGCATCGCCGAACAGCTTGTCCGGCCCGAGCGTGCCGGTGAGGACGTCGTTGCCGGGGCCGCCGATCAGGCGGGAACCCGTCAGCCTGTCGTTCCCGTCGCCGCCGAACATGTCGCACGGCTTGCGGGGCGGGGCGACGTACGGCGCGCTGAGGCGGTCATTGCCCGGGCCGCCGTCGGCGCAGGCCAGCGGCTGCGCGGCGGTGAAAGCACTGACGGGCAGCTGCGCGGTGAAGGTGTCGTCGCCGGCACCGGCGATGACCTGGATGCGCACGGAGCGCTTCGGCCCGGCCGCGCTGATGGTGAGGCTGTCGTTGCCGCGGTAGAGCTCCGCGTAGATCCCGACCGTCCCGCGGGCGGGGCAGCTGACCGAGCGGGCGCTGATCCGCCGGCACACGTCGCCCTTCCGGAGGTTGATCGTCGCGCCGCCGGTGACCGTGACGCTGGACGGCTTCACGGTGGCGGTCAGGCGATCGCCCTTGATGTTGTCCCCGTAGATCCGGATCAGGCCGCCCCGCGCCGTGTCCACGAGCGCCGGCGACGCGTGCGCCGCCTGGGTCCCCCAGCCCACGGCCACCGCCGTCATCGTCGCCGTCAGGACCGCGCGTCGCCGCATGGACGCGACCCTAGGCGGCCGCCGCGCGCCGATCCATCCGATGCGTCAAACGACTCAGGACGACGCGGGAGACGTCAGCGGCGGGCGATCGTTGCGTGGCCCGCCACGACGTCTCCGTCCATCAGCACCGCCAGCTGACCGGGCGCCGCCCCGGCGAAGGCGCCCGCAAGCACGAGCTCCCCCGCGTCCGGGTCCAGCCGCGCCGCGACCGGGGCGGCGTGCGAGCGCAGCCGCGCGGCGCGCACGCGGGACGCGTCCCCGTGGACCACGACGTCGTGAACCGGGATCCGGCGGACCGCCAGCGCCTCGCGCGGGCCTACCGTGACCGTGTTGGTGCGGACGTCGGTGCGCAGGACGTAGACCGGATCCCCCGTCCCGCCGGTCGTCAGCACCCCGCGGCGCTGGCCGACGGTGTAGGCGTGGGCACCGCGGTGCCGGCCGACGACCAGTCCGCCGTCGTCGACGATGTCCCCCGGCCGCTCGCGCAGGCCGCCGTGGCGGGCCAGGAACGCCTCGCGGCCGGTGCCGGCCAGGAAGCAGAGGTCCTGCGAGTCGGGCTTCTGCGCGACGGCGATCCCGGCGTCCTCGGCCAGCGCCCTGACGGCGGGCTTGTGCAGGTCGCCGAGCGGGAAGCGCAGCCGCCCCAGGCTGCTGGGCGCCAGGCGGGCGAGCATGTAGGACTGGTCCTTGGCCTCGTCGGCGGCGACCCGCAGCTGACCGTCCTCGGTGAGCCGCGCGTAGTGCCCGGTGACGAGCGTCGCGGCGCCGAGGCGGTCGGCGTAGTCGAGCATCGCGTCGAGGCGGACGTGCCCGTTGCAGCGCACGCAGGGGTTCGGGGTCAGCCCCTCGGCATGGGCGCTGAGCCACGGGTCCACGACGCCCGCGCGGAACTCGGCGCGCAGGTCGAGCGTCAGGTGCGGCAGCCCCATCCGGTGGGCGACGGCGCGGGCGCCGCGGACCGCGTCCGCCGAGCAGCAGCTCTTGCTGCCGTCGTGGTCCTCGTCGGCCCAGAGCTCGAGCGTGACGGTGCAGACCTCGTTCCCGGCCTGCTGCGCCAGCAGCGCGGCGACGGCCGAGTCGACGCCGCCGCTCATGGCGACGAGCGTGCGCGATGGGGCATCGCCGGCCGGCGCCGGGACGGCGGCACCGCGACGGACCGCGGCGCCGAGCGCGCGGTGCAGGGCGTCGGACGCCAGGTCGGCGGCGTGGAGCTTGCCGACGCTGAGCCCGCCGAGCTCGGCGGAGACCTCCCGCGTCCCCACCCGCGCGGCTTCGAGCACGGGCGCGCCGGTGACGAGCTCGACGACGGCCGAGCCCGCGGCGATGACCGCCCCGCAGCCCGACGCCTCGAAGCCGGCCTCGACGACGCGGTCGCCGCGGACCGTGACGGCGATGGTGACCAGGTCACCGCACGCCGCGCCCCCGGCGGCGCCGCTGCAGGCGCCGTCGGGCACGAACCCACGTCCACGCGGGTAGGTCAGGTGCTCCTCGAAGCGCTCGTCCGGCACAGGACGAGTGTAAGACGGGTGGCCGCTCAGCGGCCGGCGCGCACGTCGCCGACGAGCTGGTCGATCTCCCGGGTGGTCGTGAAGCCGACGATCGTCCGCGCGGTGCGCTTGCTGCCGATGACCAGCACGGTCGAGGACTGGCCGATCGTGACGTCCCGCGTGATCGCCTCGTAGCGGCCGACGCTCGACAGCGGCAGGATGTGGACGTCGACCTTGCCGCCGCGGCGGTCGATGCGCTTCACGGCGGCCCGCACGGCGCGGTCGTCCGAGGCGCGGGTGTCGGCGAAGGCGACGACGACGGTGTGGCCGCGGTCCAGGGGCGCCAGCAGCTTCTCCGAGGGGTCCTGCGGCGTCGTGGCGGTCGACGGGGTGGTGGTCGACGGCGTCGCGGGGGCGTTGGTCGACGGGGTCGCGGGCGCCTTCGTGCCGGGCGGCGTGTTGGCCGCGGCCGGGGTGCTGCTGGCCGGCGTGGAGGTCGTCCCGCCCGTCGCGGCCTGGGTGGCCGCGTTCGCGCCGGCGGACTTCGCGGCGGCGCCGTTGGCCTTCTCGACCGCGTTCCCGAGCCCGTTCACGCCGGGGGCGGTGCTGCCGGTCGTCGAGGCCGGGGCCGGCGCCACGGCGGCCGGGACGGGAGCCGAGCCGGCACCGTCGTCGTCCTTCGGCTTGAGCACGAGCAGGTACAGCGCCCCGAAGACCAGGAGGCCGACGAGCGCGATGCGGTACGGGAGCGAAAGCTGTTCCACGTGAGTTGAGTCGGCGGATGCGGGGCGGAACTTGAGCGTCCGCCCCCGGCGGAGTGGACGCCCCTGGCCGGCTGCTCAGGCGGCCGGCGGCGGCGCGATCGACTTCACGCCGAGTTCGCGCAGCTGGCCCGCGTCCACGGGCGCCGGTGCCCCGGTGAGCGGGTCGCCACCGGAAGCGGTCTTCGGGAACGCGATGACGTCGCGGATCGACTCCTTGCCGGCCAGGATCGCCACGATCCGGTCGATGCCCATCGCGATGCCGCCGTGCGGGGGCGCGCCGTAGCGCAGCGCGTCGAGCAGGAACCCGAACCGGGCCTCGGCCTCCGCGGCGTCCAGGCCGAGGACGTCGAAGACCTGCTGCTGGACCTCCGGGGTGTGGATGCGGATCGAGCCGCCGCCGATCTCGGTGCCGTCCAGCACGAGGTCGTACGCGCGCGAGCCGAGCGCCGCCACGTCGTCGAACGAGCCGCTGGGGGCCGTGAACGGGTGGTGGATCGCCGTGAAGCCGCTGTCGGTCGGCTCGAACATCGGCCAGTCGACGATCCACAGCGGATGGTGGACGTCGTCCGGGATCAGCTCGAAGCGCTCGGCGATCTCCAGGCGCAGCGCGCTGAGCGCCGCGGCGGCGACCGGCTCCTTGTCGGCGACGAACAGCAGCAGGTCGCCGTCCTGCGCCGCGAGGGCGGCGTTGACGCCGTCGATCTGCTCGCGGCTGAAGAACTTCGCGAGGTTGCCGACCCAGCCGGCGTCGCCCCCGACGACGATCGGCGCGGTGGCCTTGGCGCCGTGGATCCGGACGACCTCGTTGAGCCCCTCGAGCTCCGAACGCGAGAACTCGCGCGGTCCCGCGTTGAAGGCGCGAACCACGCCGCCGCCGGTGATCACGGACTCGAAGACCTTGAAGTCCGACCCGAGCAAGAGGTCGGACACGTCGCTGATGTGCAACTCGAAACGCGTGTCGGGCTTGTCGTTGCCGTACTTGAGCATCGCGTCGGCGTAGGACATCCGGGGCCACGGCGTGGCGGGGACGGGGAAGTCGGCCGCGGCGAAGACGGCGCTCATGACGTCCTCCATCACCGCGATGACGTCCTCCTCCTCGACGAACGACATCTCGATGTCGAGCTGTGTGAACTCCGGCTGACGGAACCCGCGCAGGTCCTCGTCGCGGAAGCAGCGGGCGATCTGGAAGTAGCGCTCGTAGCCGCCCATCATCAGCAGCTGCTTGAAGAGCTGCGGCGACTGCGGCAGGGCGTACCAGGCGCCCTGCTGCAGGCGCGAGGGGACGAGGAAATCGCGGGCGCCCTCGGGCGTGGAGCGCGTCAGGATCGGCGTCTCGACCTCGAGGAAGTCCTGGCGATCCAGCACGTCGCGCATCGTTTTCACGATGCGGTGGCGCAGCGCCATCGTCTGCTGCATGCCCTCGCGGCGCAGGTCCAGCGCGCGGTACTTCAGGCGGGTGTTCTCGTCGACGGGCGAGTCCTCGTCGATCGCGAACGGCGGCGTCTCGGACTCGGCCAGGACGTCCATCTGCGTGATCGCGAGCTCGATCGCGCCCGTCGGCAGGTTCGGGTTGACGTTGCCCGGCTCGCGGTCGACGACGTCGCCGAACGCCGACACGACGTGCTCGGAGCGCAGGCGCTCGGCCGCCGCGAAGGCGGGGCCGCTGGTGTCCGGGTGGAAGACGAGCTGGACGAGGCCGGAGCGGTCGCGCAGGTCGATGAAGATCAGGCCGCCGTGGTCGCGGCGGCGGTGGACCCAGCCGCTGACCCGGGCGGCCGAGCCGCTGCGGGACGCGTCAAGGTCACCGCACCAGGTGTCGCGGTAGGCGTTGGCGCTGGGTGCCTGCTGCATGTTGCTCATCCGGGGTGACGTCCCTTCAACGCACGGGCGATGACCGCGGTGGTGTCGGGCACCACCGTCTGCTCGCCCGTCTCGGTGTCCTTCAGGTGGATCGTGCCCGCTGCGTCGTCGACGACGGCGACAGCGGTGGCCTTCAGCCGGGCGGCCTGCTTGAGCGCGCCCTTGGTCGAGCGTCCGGCCAGCTCCTGCTGGACGGACAGCCCGGCGCGGCGGCCCTCGGACGCGAGCGCAAAGGCGGTGACGCCCTCGCCGGCGACGTAGAGGTCGCAGACGGCGACGCGGTGCGGTGCGGGCTCGGCGGCGAGCAGGATGCGCTCGACCCCGGCCGCCCAGCCGATGCCGGGCGTCGCGGGCCCGCCGAGCTGCTCGGCGAGGCCGTCGTAGCGGCCGCCGCCGCCGAGCGCGGAGGACAGCGCGTCCGTCTCGAACTCGAACAGCGTGCGCGTGTAGTAGTCCAGGCCGCGCACGAGCGTGGGGTCGATGACGTAGTCGATGCCGGCGGCGTCCAGGCGGGCGCGGACGGCGGCGAAGTGCTCGGCGTCGTCGGGGGCCAGCTCGTCGAGGAGCAGCGGCGCGTTCGCCATGACCTCGCGGGTGCCCGGGTCGTCCGCGTCGAACGCCCGGAGCGGGTTCAGGTCGATGCGGCCGACGACCTCGGCGCTGAGGCGATCCTCGTGGGTGCGTAGGTAGGCGACCAGACGCTCGCGATAGGCCGCGCGCGTCTCCGGCGTCCCGAGCGACCCGAGGCGGAGCTTCAGCGAGCCCGTCCCCACCTCGCTGAGGATCGCGTGCAGCAGCGTGATGAGCTCGGCGTCGACCGCGGGCCCTGCGGCGCCGATCGCCTCCGCGCCGACCTGCCAGAACTGGCGATAGCGGCCGGCCTGCGGCTTCTCGGCGCGGAAGAACGACTCCCAGTACCAGAGCTTCACCGGCTGCGGCAGCTTGTGCATGCCGTGCTCGAGGTAGGACCGGACGATCGGCGCCGTTCCCTCCGGACGCAGCGTGAGCGAGCGGCCGCCCTCGTCCTCGAAGGTGAACATCTCCTTCTGGACGATGTCGGTCGAGCCGCCGACCCCGCGGGAGAACAGCTCGGTGACCTCGAAGGCCGGGGTCTCGATGCGCTCGTAGCCGGCACCCTCGAGGATGCGGCGCGCGATCCGCTCGAGCGCCAGGCGCTCGGGGGCCTGGTCGGGCAGCACGTCGTGCGTGCCCTTCGAGGCCTGCAGCTTCGTCGCCACTATGCGGAGAGCGATGTGAGGAACGGGTTCGTCGCCCGCTCCTGCCCGAGGGTGGTCAGGCCCATGTGGCCCGGGTGGACGACGCTGTCGTCCGGGAAGCGGTCCATCAGCGTGCGGATCGACTCGAGCAGGACGGTCATGTCGCCGCCGGGCAGGTCGGTCCGGCCGACCGACTGCTGAAACAGGACGTCGCCGCTGAAGAGCGCGGGCGCGACGCTTTCGTCGTCCCCGATCTGGCGCGCCGCGTACGTGACGTGGCCGGGGCTGTGCCCGGGCGTGAAGACGACGTCGATGTCCAGGCCGCCGAGCTGCAGCTGCTCGCCGCCCTTCACGAGGACGTCGGCGTCGTAGCTCTCGAACGGCCCGAAGCCCGCGTACGGGACGTAGTCCATGACGTTCGCCAGGACCTGCTGCTCGAGCTCCGGGCAATAGACAGGCGCGCCCGTGGCCTTGGCCACCGGCGCCACCGCGCCGAGGTGGTCGAAGTGCGTGTGCGTGAGCAGGATCGCCTCGAGCGTCACGCCGGCGCGCTCGATCTCGGCGAGCAAGCGCGGCGCTTCCTCGCCCGGATCGATGATGATGGCCTTGTCGCCGCTGTCGGCGGCAACCAGAAAGCAGTTCTCCTGGACCGGGCCGACGGTGTACATGCCCACGCGCATCAGTCCCGACCACCCTTCTGCGGCTCGACGACCTTGCGCTTCTGCCGCCAGCGGTAGAGGAACAGGTCGGTGTAGTACCCGAGCGGGATGTAGAGCAGGAAGATGAACCCGGCGAGCGCGATCGTCTGCGCGAAGCTCTCCCGGAAGATCAGCATCAGGGCGATGACGAAGATGACCGTCGCGATGGCGGCGCGGTTCATCGAGCTGCGCCAGGTGGGCGGCCGGTTCAGGCGGTCCGCCCGGGCGAGGGCCGCCTGGGCGCGCTTGTCCGCGGTCTTCTCGGCGGCGGTGAGCGGTCGGCCGGTGCGGCCGCGCGTCTCGATCATGCCGGCGGCGTTGCCGCGGTGCTTGCTCTTGCGCTTGCGCTTGGTCTGAGCCATGGGGAGCTACAAGCCTACGACCTGGAGCGCCTCGGCCACGGTCCGCCGGTTCCGGACGGGGACGTCGGGCGGAAAGCCGTCGAACGCGGCCGCCGGGGCGAGGCCGACGAGCTCGGCCCCGGTCACCCGCGCGTGGCGCGCGACCGCTTGCACAGCGGTCGCCAGCGGGACGGCCAGGTGGTCCTCGACGTTCATGCTGACCTGCGCCACGCCGTCCCGCGCGGGCAGCGTCAGGCCGATCGCGCGCAGCCCCGGAAGGCCCTCCTCGCCGCCCTCCCGGATGAGCGCCGCGATGCGCTGCGCGTCCTGGAGGGTCGCGGGCGGCGCGAGCTCGACGTTGAACGCGACCAGCGGCGGCCGCGCGGCGACGAGCACCGCCCCGGCGGTCGGGTGCGGCTGCTGCGGGCCGAAGTCGGCGCGCAGGTCACCGGTGCTGAGCCGCTGGGCGAGGGTCAGCGGACCGCCCCGGCGCAGGTCGGCGCGCCGGCGGCCGTTCGCCAGGGCGCCGTAAAGCAGGACGGGCAGGCCGAGTCGCCCGAGCAGCTCTGCCGCCACGAGCGCCTCGGCGCACGCGGCACCGCGGCGTGCGTCGTCCAGGTGCACGAACGGCGCGACGTCGAGGGCACCGATGTGCGGGTGCGTGCCCGCGTGGCCGGTGATGTCGACGCGCTCGATGACCGCTGCTGCGCCTGCGGCGACCGCGTCCGCGAGGGCCCCGGCCGGGCCCGCGAGCGTGTGTACCGTGCGGTGGTGGTCGGGGTCGCTGTGCACGTCCAGCAGGTGCACCGGCCCGGTCGCGGCGCTGCCACCCGTGTATGCGGCGGCGATCGCGGCGATCACGGCGGCGTCGCGGCCCTCGGACACGTTGGGGATCGCCAGGAGCGTCGGAGCAGCCATCGCGGGGCTGATCTTCGCGCGTCGACGCTGCGCGCGTCGCCGCAGGTCGCCGAGTGGCGGGGACCGTGCGCGCCCACGCATGCATGCCATGCACCAGCGCACACGGTCCTCCGCCAACCGCGCGGCCACCGGGCGGCGCCGGAGGGTTGTCGTCTATCCTCCGCTGGCCCGTGGCTGGGTAGCTCAGCTGGTTAGAGCGCACGACTCATAATCGTGAGGTCGGGGGTTCGAGTCCCCCCCCAGCTACTCGCCGAAGCGTCGCGCCGGCCGCTGAGGTCGCGGGCCGCGGACTGCGGCAGATGACGCACCGCTTACCTGTACAGCGCGGGGTATCGTCGGCCCATGAAACGCACCGTGCTCATCGGGCTCCTCGCATTCGCTGCCGCCGCCATCTCTCCGCAGGCCGCGTCGGCCGCCGGATGTGCCGGCGACATCAGCGGCGTCGCGCAGGAGTTCCGCAAGGTCTACGTATCCGGCGGCGTCACGTGCGCCCAGGGCAAGAAGGTCGCCAAGTACTACTTCTCACGCCTGGGCAGCAATCCGAACCCGCGCAAGCCGCGCAAGACGCTGACCTACAGCTGCAAGCTGCAGAAGGAGCTGGTCTGCACGAAGGGCGGCAAGCGCATCACGACGAAGATCACCTCCGCGCCGCTCGACCGGCGCCGCTAGGGATACCGACGGCCACTACCGCCCGCGAGCATCCGCGGGCGGGGCGGCTTCAGGTCGCGCGCTTGGCGAGGGTCGCCTCGCGGGCGACGGCCTCCTCCAGGCGCCGGCCCGCGTCGGCCTTCAGGTCCTTGCGGTCGGCGCGCAGGTCGGGGTCGCCTGCAGAGACGGGAGTCGGCGAGGATCGCGCTCGGCGACGCTGCACATCAGCGGCAGGGGGGCGACGGGTGGACAGGTCGGTCGTTTTACGCACTCGGGCACCGTCGTCGCCGGACCTCAACCGGCCGTAAGCGATGTTCGCCGCCTGACTGCCCGCTCCCACACCGGAATCCGTCGTCACCCGCTGCGCCGGGCGAAGGTAGCCTGCGCCCATCCGCCCAGCTCCCGCCCTCGCCTGCCCGCCGAAGCCCTCATCGACGCGTAGCGGTCCACGGACCGCCACGGCCGCCGTCGCGGTGCTCGCCGTCGTCGTCGCCCTCACCGTGCTGCCCACGACGGACAGCGGCGCAGCGCTCGCTCCGGGCGACCACGGACGCGCGACCCGCGCTGCCCCGTCCGCCTGCCCGCCCGGCGTGCGGCCGGTTCAGCCGGCGTGGTCCAAGGGGCGCCGGATGACGGTCATCGTCGACTCCGTCCTGCTCAGCGGCGAATCCGCCCTGCGCGCCGCCATGCCCGGCTGGGTGATCAAGAAGCGCGGGCGGCCGGCGCTGATGATCCGCGTTGCCAACCGCGAGCTGCAGCCCATCAAGCGCGTGAACAGGCTCGTGGTCGTGGCCATCGGCTACAACACGCTCTGGCAGCGGGGACGGCAGCGGTACGGCTACTGGGCCGCGCGCTTCGACCGCGAGGCGGCGACGCTGCTGCGGACCCTGCGCGCCCGTGGCGCGGAGCAGATCGTCTGGGTGAACCTGCGCCAGCCCCGGCCGTCGACCGTCCCGCGCAGCTCGGTCGGCGACCTGAGCCAGTACTCGTGGTACTTCCCGTACACGAACGAGCGGCTGCGGGCCCTCGATCGCCGCAACGGCGACGTCGTCCTCGCCGACTGGCGGACCGCCGGCGACCGGCCCGGCGTCACCTACGACACGATCCACCTGAACAGCAGGGGCGGCAAGCTGATGGCGAAGACGATCAAGGGCACGATCACCGCCGAGGCCCGGCGCCAGGCGTGCGGTGCAGGCACTGCCGGCTGACCGGCCGAGGAAAGTTTCTAACGAGGGTGTCGATCCGGCGTCCGCTCGTTCGTCTTCCCCCTGAGATCACCCACCGAGGAGGACGACGATGAAGTACATGCTGCTGATCCACCAGGGCACCACCCCGTTGCCGGGGAGCGACGCCTGGGACGAGCTCTCCCAGGCCGAGCAGGGCGCCGTCTACGCGGCCTACCAGGCCGTCAACGAGACGCCGGGCTTCACGCCGGGCGTCCGGATGCACCCGCCGGAGCTCGCGACGACGGTCCGGGTCCAGGACGGCGCGGCGCTCACGACCGACGGCCCGTTCGCGGAGCTGAAGGAGGCGATCGGCGGCTACTGCTTCCTGGAGGCGGACGACCTCGACGCAGCGATCGCGCTCGCGGCGAAGATCCCCGCCGCGAGCATGGGCGGCGCGGTCGAGGTCCGGCCCATCATCGAGTCGTAGCCGCGCTGCCCGATGGATCCGGTCGCTGCCGAGCTCGAGCGCACGTTCCACGAGCAGTGGGGCCGGGTCCTCGCGTCCCTGATCGGGTACCTCGGCGACTTCGAGCTCGCCGAGGAGTCCGCGCAGGAAGCGTTCGCCGCCGCCGCCGAGCGCTGGCCGCGCGACGGGCTGCCGGCGAGCCCCGGTGCATGGCTGATCACGACGGCGCGCAACCGGGCCATCGACAGAATCCGCCGCGAGCGCACGCTCGCGGCGAAGCTGCGGCTGCTCGACGTCACCGAGGCGCAGGAGGACGCGATGGACAGGGACCGATTCCCCGACGAGCGCCTCGAGCTGGTCTTCACCTGCTGCCATCCGGCGCTGTCCGTCGAGGCGCAGGTCGCGCTGACGCTCCGCACGCTCGGCGGCCTGACCACGACCGACATCGCGCAGGCGTTCCTCGTACCCGAGGCGACGATGGCGCAGCGGCTGGTCCGCGCCAAGCGCAAGATCGCCGCGGCCGGCATCCCGTTCCGCGTCCCGGCGGACCACACGCTCCCCGACCGGCTGGCCGCGGTGCTCGCCGTCGTCTACCTCATCTTCAACGCGGGCTACGGGGCTCGGGCGGACCTCGCCGCCGAGGCCGTCCGCCTCGCGGAGGCGCTGGCGCTGCTGATGCCGGACGAGTCAGACGTCCACGGCCTGCTCGCCCTGATGCTGCTGCACGACGCCCGCCGCGCCGCCCGGGTCCGGGACGGCGACCTCGTCCTGCTCGAGGACCAGGACCGCACGCTCTGGGACGACGCGGGCATCGCGCGTGGACGAGCCGTCCTGGACCGTGCGCTCGCGCTGCGCGGCCGCGGGCAGTACGTGCTGCAGGCCGCCGTCGCCTCGCTCCACGCCGACGAACCCCGGGACTGGGGCCAGATCGCGGCGCTGCACGGCGAGCTCGCTCGCCTCACGGGGTCACCGGTGGCCGAGCTGAGCCGCGCCGTCGCCGTCGCCGAGGCCGACGGGCCGGCGGCCGGGCTGGCCATCGTCGACCGACTGGACCTGCCGACCTATCGCTACTTTCACGCCACCCGCGGCGAGCTGCTGCGCCGCCTGGGCCGGGACGCCGAGGCCCGGGCGGCACTGGAGCGCGCGCTCGAGCTCGCGACCGACGAGGCCGAGCAGCGCCTGCTGCAGCGGCGGCTGGCCGAGGTCCGGGGCCCGGCCGGCCCTG
Source organism: Paraconexibacter sp. AEG42_29 (assembly GCF_040581415.1). Classification (NCBI taxonomy): domain Bacteria; kingdom Bacillati; phylum Actinomycetota; class Thermoleophilia; order Solirubrobacterales; family Paraconexibacteraceae; genus Paraconexibacter; species Paraconexibacter sp. AEG42_29. Next base: position 3,226,959 of record NZ_CP114014.1, read on the forward strand.
GCCCCGACCGCGGCCTCTCGTAAGATCGCCGTTCGATGACCGACGCGACCGATCAGGCAGACAGCGAGCCCGTCGTCGGCGACGACCGCGGGATCGACGCGGCCAACGTCCCTGTGGGCGGGCGCCGGCACCGGCTGCGGACGAACCCGGTCACCCGCCACCCGTACCGCATCGCCGTCTTCGTCCTCGGCCTGCTCTGCATCGCGACCGGCATCGCCCTGGCGGTCCTCCCCGGCCCCCTCACCATCCCCCCGGTGCTGCTCGGCCTGTGGATCTGGTCGTGGGAGTTCCGCTTCGCCCAGAAGTTCTTCGAGTCCTTCCAGGAGAAGGCACACGAGGCCTGGGCGCACGCCAAGCGCCGCCCCGTGACGTCCGCGATCGGGACGGGCTTCGGGCTGATCCTCGCGGGCGTGGCCATGTGGGCCGTGATCCACTACGACCTCGTCGCCGAGGCGCAGGACCGCATGGGGCTCTGAGCCGCAGGCGGCACGCGCCGACGCCGCAAAGTTCAGGGGGTCGTCCCCGTCGCGACCCCGGCCCGGCCGCGCGAGGCTGGTGGTGCTGCTCCCGGCACACCGCCAACCGACCAGATCCGGAGACTCCCCATGGCCACGCTGCTGTTCCTCGGCCCGTCCAACGACGGCGAGCGCGACACCTACGTCGTGAACGAGGACATCGACACCGTCGTGCAGTCGCTCACGAGCGACGCGCGCTTCGTCCGCTTCACCGACCCCGGGGACGGCGAGCCGGTGTGGTTCCGCGCGGACGCGATCCGCTACTTCTACGCCAACTGAAGCGCGCCGCCCGGGTCGTGGATGCGCCCCGGGCGAGCCGGCCGCCGGCCCGATACGTTGCACCGATGAGCACCGACGAGAGCACGATCCTCCTCGAGCGCCGCGACGACGGCGTGGCGACCATCACCCTCAACCGGCCCAAAGCGCTGAACGCGCTGAACCTCCAGGTCATGCGCGAGCTCGCTGCCGCCCTCGCCGAGCTGGAGGCCGACCCGGCGATCGGCTGTGTGCTGCTGACCGGGTCAGAGCGCGCGTTCGCCGCCGGCGCGGACATCAAGGAGATGGCGCAGGCGTCGTACATGGACATGTACATGCCCGACTGGTTCGCCGGCTGGGACGCGGTGGCGAACTTCCGCAAGCCCCTGGTCGCGGCCGTCGCGGGCTACGCGCTCGGCGGCGGCTGCGAGCTGGCGATGATGTGCGACGTCCTCATCGCGGCGGACACCGCGACGTTCGGCCAGCCGGAGATCACCCTCGGTGTCATGCCCGGCATGGGCGGGTCGCAGCGGCTGACGCGCGCCGTCGGCAAGGCGAAGGCGATGGACCTGATCCTCACCGGCCGCAACCTGAAGGCCGAGGAGGCCGAGCGCGCCGGGCTGATCTCGCGCATCGTCCCCGCCGACGACCTCGTCGACGAGGCGCTGAAGGTCGCCGCGAAGATCGCCGGCATGTCGACGCCGATCGCGATGATGGCCAAGGAGACCGTGAACCGCGCCTTCGAGGTCACGCTCGCCGAGGGCACCCGTTTCGAGCGGCGCGTCTTCCACGCGATGTTCGCGACGGCCGATCAGAAGGAGGGCATGGACGCCTTCGTGGGCAAGCGCAAGCCCGAATGGACCGGGAGCTGACCCGGCCCCCGGCTACGGGCTCGTGGCGTCCCAGACCACGAGCTCGTGGCACTCGGTGAGGGTCGGCGCCTCCCACTGACCCAGCATCCGCTCGAGCGCGTCGGCCGGGACGGGATGCTCGCGGTCGCGGTTGCGCCGGTCCAGGTCGGTCGCCGGCGCCTCCACGGCGACGATCGTCACGTGGGCGTCGTAGCTCGCGAACAGGTCGATGAGCTGGCGCCGCATCTGGGCGGAGAGGTTCGTCGCGTTCCAGACGAACGGCTCCCCGGCGCGCAGGTGGGTCCGCGCCAGCTCGCGCGCCTGCTGGATGATCTGACCCTGGGCGGCCTTGTCCGACCGGCGCGCGCCACGGGCACGACGTAGGTCGTCGAGGGAGACGACGGGCCGTCCGTCGCCGTGGCGGTGGATCCAGAGGTCCTTCCCCGCGCCGGGCAGGCCGGACAGCAGGACGACGCGACTGCGGGTGGTGTCGTGGGCGGCGTACGCGGGATCGCGGTCGCCGCGGCCGAAGAACGTGAAGCGGGCGTGCGCCGTCGCGAACGGGTAGGCCGTGTCCAGGCAGCCGAGATCCCGGCAGAGCTCGGCGAAGAGCTCGACGTTCGTCGCCATCGCGTCGCGGTCGGCGGCGATCCGGCCGAGGGCATCGGCCCGCGTGAGCAGGTACTGCGGTGCGGCACCCCCGCCCCACTCCAGGGCGATCGCGATCGCACGCCGCGTCGCCTCCGCCGCGGGCGCGTCGATCAGGAAGTGCGGGACCATGTGATGGCGGACGAGCGCACAGATGCGCTCGCGGGCCGCGGGGTCGACGCCGGCCTCCCAGAGCACGCGGCGGGCGATGATCGCGCCGCGCCGGGCGTGGCCGGGCGCGCGCCAGCGACCGTCCTCCAGGCGGGTGGTGGCCGGCTTGCCGACGTCGTGCAGCAGCGCCGCGAGCCAGAGCTCGTTGCGCGTCGCGGCCTCCAGGGCCTGCCAGCGCGCGTCGGCCAGCAGCTCGTCGGCGACCATCTGGGTGTGGCGCAGGACGTCCCCCTCGCCGTGGTGGTCGGCGCTCTGCTGGACGCCGGCCAGCGCGCCGAGCCAGGCGTGGTCCGAGCCGAGCGGCTCGAGCGGCGGGCAGGCGTCGCCGGGCTTCGGGGCAGGCGGCAGGGCCGCGCGATGAGCATGCGTGGTCATGACGCCAGTCCGTTCGACGGCACCCGGCCGTGCATCCAGTGCTGGTCGGTCTTCACGTGGTTCCGGCGCACCAGCTTGCCGACGGCCTCCTGGTGCTGACCGACCGCGAACGCGGCAGCCCAGCGGACGACGACGCCCTCGCGCTCCGGGCCGTACGCCGACGGCCCGTCGAGCAGCCCGAGGAGCGCGGACGCGTCGAACGTCCCGCGGTACAGCACGTGGACGAGATCCAGCTCGAGGTCCGCCGCCCAGCGCGCGGTGTCGCCCCAGCTCAGGCAGAGGTCGTGGTCGTCGTAGACCGCGAACAGCTGGAAGTACGACGGCAGCGCGTCGTACGCGATCGAGTGGACGCCGAAGGTGTTCTCGCCGCTGATCCGCCACCCGGCGGGCAGGCGGTGCCCGATCCGGCCGGCGAGCGCGGAGACCCAGGTACGGGTCGGGTGGTAGCCCGAGGACACCGAGCGCGCGTGGCAGCTGCCGTCTGCGTAGATCGTCGTGTTCTCGCCGTCGAGCTTCTCGGTGACGACGACCTCGCGACCGGTGAACGACGCGTGACCAGGATGCACATGGTCGCCGTCGGTCCCGCGGTTCGGGCTCTCTGGCAGGTGCCAGGTTCTGGGGTACTTCACGCGGCGCACGCCGGGGAGAGTACGACGGCCGATACGCGCTCGCGGCGCCGCGGCACGTCCCGGACGCGCGCGTCCGCGGCCGGCGACGACGAGCGGCGGCGGGGTTCGAGCCCCCGCCGCCGCCAGGTCACATCACGTCCTGCCCACGGTCAGCCGCCGACGGGGATCTTGGGGTTGACGCCCCAGAAGAAGAACGTGAAGCCTTCGTTGAGGACCATCGTCAGGACGAGTGCGACAACCATGCTTTTCGCGGTTGCTGCGCCGACGCCGACGGGTCCGCCCTTGGCTTTGAAGCCGTAGTACATGGCGGCGATCACGATCGACACCCACATGATCAGCGTCTTCACGTAACTGAAGATGATCGAGGTCAGATCGGTGAACGACCAGTGCACCGACTGCCACGTACCAGAACTGATCTCTCCGATCTGGCCGAGGATGACGAAGATCTCACCGAGGTAGAACGTCGCCAGGCCGATGATGAAAATCGGGGCCGAGACGAGGATGTTCGCCAGCAGGCGGGTGCCGATGAGGTACCGCATCGGGTTGATCCCCAGCGACTCCATCGCGTCGATCTCGTCGTTGATCCGCATCGACCCAAGCTCAGCCACGTAGCCGCAGCCGATCTTCGCGCCGACGAAGTAGGCGAACATGAACGGCGTCGCCTCACGAATCGGACACAACGCCGAGAACACGCCGGCGTAGCTCGATGCGCCGTAGCCGCGCAGGATGTACACCGACTCGTTGCCGCACGTCAGGCCGAACGTGAACTGCATCGCCAACAACACCAGCGCACTGCCCGTGATGAGCATCCCGAGCTGGCGCAGCATCTCGCTGAAGTAGCGGAGGCTGCCGGGGATCTCCACGAACGCCCGCCCGGCGAACTGGGCCATCTCACCAGCCTCGGTCAGGCTGTTCCTGACCGGCTCACTGAACCCCTTCGCCAACCGGCTCGACGCCTCGCTGCCGCCGGCACGCTGCCGACGGTACGGGGAGGTAACGGTAGAAGCTTCCATAGCTCTCAGCCCCTATCGCAACGTCGCCGTCTCAGGGAACGCCCCGAGCAGCAACGAGTTGAGCAAGTAGTTGTAGACGTAGATCAACGAAAACGCGACCACGACCGCCTGGTTGACCGCGCGACCCACACCCGCCGATCCGCCCTTGGCGTTCATCCCCTTGTAACAACAGACGATCGCGATGATGAACCCGAACGTCAGCACCTTCAGACCGTTGAACACGATCTCCGCAATCGTGAAGTTCGACCCGAACGTCGCCACAAACCCCGCCGCGGTCTCCTTCCACACCGTCATGTTCGCCACCATCTGCCCGACGATCGAGATCAGCGTGTTCCAGTAGTTGAACACCACCGTCATCAACCCCAGCGCCAGGAACCGCGGGACGATCAACGACTTGATCAGATCCGTACCCAGCACCGCGAGAGCGTCCAGCTCATCCCGGATCTTCCGGGCACCAAGATCAGAACAGATCGCGGTGCCGGCCACACCCGCCACGACCATGCCGTTGATCCACGTCGCCAGCTCCCGGATCGACGCCATGATCGCGAACGACCCCAAACGATCCGTCGTCGCCAAAGTCGCGATGATCGACCCACCCGTAATACCCGGGGCACCCCACGAGAACACCGCGGTGCAGAACATGCACGGAATGAACGCCCGCTTGACCACCAGCCACGACTGCTCGATGAACTCAGGCCCCCACGAATACGGCGGCGTGAACATCGACACGATCGTCTGACCGGTCAACATGATCATGCCGGCCAGCTGCTCCAGCCAGCCAAAGGGGCCATTGCCAAGCGTGGGCTTGGGAGCCGGACGAACGGGGCCTCCCTCAAGGCCTATACCGGGACCAGTAACTACCTCTTGCGTCGCCACAGGGCGCCTCCGCAATGTCGGTGTACGTTGATCCTCTCTCTGCCCGATAGCTTCGCACGCCCCCGGCCGGCGGATCACGCACGCGGAGCGGCCGGGCGCCATCCTGTCCGCGCGATGCCGGCAGCGCGGCGCAGAGCCGCTCGTGACGGGGTCAGCCCCAGGCGTCCGCGAGGTGGCTAATCTTGCGATCCAGGTACGGCCCGAGCGTCGTCGAGTACTCGCGCGTCAGGTGGTGCACGTCCTTGTAGACGAGCACGCCGCCGATGACCACGTCGCAGCGCTTGGGGTCGCACAGGTAGTTCGACATGTCCACGACCTGCGCCCGCGGCGGACCGATCTGCCGCGCCGCCCGCGCGGCCGGATCGTCCGCGATCGCCTTGCTGCGCGCCACGCTGCAGGCAGGCCCGGCCTCCTTGTCGTCCGCCGTCGCCGCGTCGACGCAGTCGAGCGTGTCGGTATGGACCTTCGGGGTGTCCCGCAGCACCACGATGTGCTTGATGTTCGGCGGCAGCGCCTCCCAGGCGGCCCGGTAGCCGTCGAGCTTCGCCTCGGCCATCGTCTTGCCCGCCGGCACCTCGACCTTCCCGCCCGTGATGTTGGAGAGGACGACGGTGTCCACCTGCGGGTTCTTGGCCAACATCCGCGGGACCTCGCGGTTCCACTGGATGCAGCGCGAGCGGGTCGGCTCGGGCAGGTCGTACGGCGCCCGCGAGAACGGGCAGCCCGTCCGCGTGATCGAGAGGCCGTGCCAGCCCTCCTTCTTCGCGACGACCTCCATGCCGGCGCGCCAGTGCGTCGCGTGGCTGTCCCCGATCAGCGCGAACGTCCGCTTCGCCTCGGCCGGCGGGACGCCGAACTCGCAGATGCTCACGCTGCTGACCTTCGTCTTGCGCGTGCAGGCGGGGTTCTCCTCGTTGCGCGCCTCCAGCGGGGACGGGACGACGGTGAGCCGCAGCGCCGGGTTGCGGCACGGCACACGCGGGTCCTGGGACGCCGCGCCGAAGCAGGGCGGGCGCTCGGCGATCGTCTCCTCCGTCTTCGCCTGGGCGTCCCGGAGCTTGTCCTCGACGTGGTCGGAGCCGGTGACGGCGATGCTGTAGACGCCCGCGGTGATGAAGAGCGCGAGGGCGAACGTCAGCACCGGCCGGGCCCGGCTGAGGGTCCGGTTCTGCCGGACGGGGTCCTCGATGTAGACCTTGCTGGCCCAGGCGAAGCCGACGCCGAGCACGAAGACGAGGGCCCGGATCGGGTCGGTGGTGTCGTGGCTCAGGACGTAGGGCGCCAGGACGAGCAGCGGCCAGTGCCAGAGGTAGAGCGAGTAGGAGATGTCGCCGAAGAACTGCACGGAGCGGACGCGGTAGCCCGCGCTCGGCGAGAGCAGGCCCGTGGGCGCCCCCGCCTGGATGATGGCGAGCGTCCCCAGGACCGGCAGCAGCGCGGTGTAGCTGGGGAACGGCGTGGAGTCGGTGTAGAGCAGCGCCGCGACCGCGATCGCGGCGATCCCCGCCCACGCCAGCGCGATCCGCGGGAGGGCGCGGCCACGGCCCGTCATCCCGACGAGCGCCAGCAGGCCGCCGGCGCCGAACTCCCACGCACGTGTCGGCGTGATGAAGTAGGCCTGCGCCGGGTCGCTCGCGGTCAGGACGACCGAGTAGATGAAGCTGACCGCGGTGACGCCGCCCAGGATCAGCAGGATCCGGCGGCGCCGGTAGATGCGGTGCCCGCGCCCGACGACCGTCGCGGCCAGGATCAGGATCGGCCAGACGAGGTAGAACTGCTCCTCGGCCGAGAGCGACCAGAAGTGCTGGACGGGCGACGGGGCGTCCTCGGCCCGCAGGTAGTCGACGCTCGTCGACGCCAGGTGCCAGTTCTGCACGTAGGTCGCGCTGGCGCGGATGTCGTCCAGGAACGACTGCCAGTGCACCTCGGGGACCACCGCGATCGTCGCGAGCCCGCAGAAGAACAGCGTCGTCAGCGACGCCGGCAGCAGGCGGCGGGCCCGACGGGCCCAGAAGCCGGCGAGCGAGACGCGCCCCTCCTTGTCGACCTCGCGCAGCAGGTGCCCGGTGATCAGGAACCCGGAGATGGCGAAGAAAACATCGACGCCGACGTAGCCGCCGCTCAGGACCGACGGCCACAGGTGGTAGACGACGACGAGCAGGACGGCGGCCGCGCGGAGCGCCTGGATCTCCGGGAGGACGGGGCCGGGCGCGGCCGGACCGGGACGCGGCGCCGGGGCGTCGGGCGCGAAAGTTGGCGGGGCAGGGCCACTCGCGGTGGCCGTGCCACCGAGGTGGAGCTCGCGCACGGGGGTCAAGTGTAGAACTGGCAGGGGTTTTTCCGCGTCAGCCTGCGCGGCGGGTGCCGGGCGGCTGTCGGTCATCACCCCCCTGCAACGCGCGCGAGCGCCAGAGGTTGCACGCCGTCGCGTGGCCCCTGACCGCCGGCGGTGCTACTTGATGCGCTTCTCGCAGTCGTTCGCGACCTTGGCCTTCTTGTTCGCCTGGACGGTGTCGTACCCGGGGCCGCAGTGGATCGTCGTGCTCTTCTTGGTGTACGAGATGATCTCGTCGTTGCCGGACCCGGCGTACACCACGTTCGGTCCCTTGCCGCGCAGGCGGATGACGTCGTCGCCCTCCTGGCCGAGGATGCGGTTGCGTCCGGTGCCGCCCTGCAGGTAGTCCGCGCCCGCGCCGCCCTCGATGCGGTTGCGCCCAGGGCCGCCGTACACGATGTCCTTGCCGCCGCCGGCGAAGAGCTGGTCGAGGTCGGAGCTCTTGTCGCCGTTCAGCAGGTTGCCCCAGAGGACGTCGTCCCCCTTGCCGGCGTGGATCGTGTCGGCGCCGTGGCTACCGAGGAGGTTGTCGTTGCGGTCCGTCCCGGTCTTCGAGCCACCGGTCTTCGGGGCGATCCACGTGATGCCGACGGAGGGGTGCTTCGGCGGCGCAGCGGCGGTGCGGATGGTCTCGCAGTTCTTGATGCCGCCCTCGCGCAGGAGCTGGTCGTCGGAGATACCGCCCGGCGCCGAGCGGCGGTCCATGACGATCACGTCGTTGCCCGGACCGCAGTCGACGCCCAGCACGCTGTGGCCGTCGTTGATGCGGATCAGGTCCTCGCCGGCGCCCCCGTACATGATGTCGCCGCCCGAGTCGGAGTACAGGATGTCGTTGCCGTTCCCGCCGTAGGTGACGTCGGGGCCGCTGCCGCCGTGCAGGATGTCGTCACCGTCCCCGCCGTTCAGCTTGTCCTCCGCGGGGCCGCCGTACAGGATGTCGTTCCCGCCGCCGCCCTTGAGGTCGTCGAGGCCGAACCCGCCGGACAGGACGTCGCGGCCGTCGCCCCCGCTGAGCAGGTCGCCGCCGGCGGCACCGTCGACCCAGTCGTCGCCGGCGTTGCCGTAGACCTTGTCCGGACCGGTCTCGCCGTAGAGCTGGTCGTTGCCGCCGAGGCCCTTCAGCGTGTCGACCCCGCCGAGGCCGTACAGGATGTCCGGGCCGCTGGTGCCGCGCAGGCTGTCGTGCGGCTGGCCGCCCTTGAGCGTGCGGAGGGAGTACGTGACCGGCAGCGGGGCGTTCGGCGGAATGGCGCTGTCCAGGTCGATGTCCGGCGCGACGATCGACGGCAGGCCGTTGTCGACCGGCGTCGTAGGGGTCGTCGGGGTGGTGGGCGTCGTCGGGACGGTGGGGATCGTCGGCGTCGTCGGCGTGGTCGGCTGGGTCGGCGTCGTCGGCGGGCAGAAGATGACCAGGAAGCAGCCGGACGCCTGCGCCTGGCTGGTCGCCGGGGCGATCCCGAGCGCGAGCCCGGCCGCTGCGGCGGCAGTCAGGAGGAGTCGAGGCGCCCGCGGCTTCATGCCGTCTGCATCGGCCGGTCCGAGCGCGCGCTTGACCCGTCGCCGCCGGATTCTCAGCTTTCGCGCGCCCGGTTGACCCACACGGCGCGGCGCAGGGCGTCGGCCCGGTCAGCGGCAGGCGATCTCGGCGGCGAGCCGCAGGGCCGCCTCGGCCTTCGCGGTCATCCGCGTGAGCCCGTAGGCGTCGAGGGTGGCGCGCGGCAGCTCGTCCTCGGTGAAGTTCGACGCGGTGAGGCGCTGCATCAGGGCGACGATCTCCGCCTGTGGCACCTCGTCCAGGGTGCGCGGGCCCAGCTCGCGCACGCGGACCGGCGGTGACCCCGCGGGGCGCAGCAGCTCGTCGTCCTCGCCCCCGGCAGCGGGCGCGGACTCGAGCTCGATCGCGCCCGCCTGGCGCAGCCGGTAGGCCGACCCCGACAGCGGCGCCCGCGCGATCGTCGTCAGCGCCTTCCCGCCGGCCGCCCGGTTGTAGAGGCGGTACGCCCGCGAGGCGAGGATCGGCCCCTCCTTCGCCACGATCTCCAGCAGCACCGGGCCGATGGCCTCGCGCCCGGCGGTGCGGGGGTCCGGTACGGCCCTCGCCTCCCACGGCGTGTACGGGGAGAGCGCGATGCCGCCGTCGGTCCGGACGGGCTCGGCGTCGGCCCACTCGGCGAGGGGCCAGCCCGCGATCGCGGCGGACGGCGTCTGGGGATCGGGCAGCGCGACGACCTCCACCAGGCCGAGGCGCGCGACCTGCTCGCGCTGGGCGTCGGCGCCCGGCCCGCTGACGATCACGCAGGCCACGGCGAGGCCGACGGCCCGCGCGGCCTCGACGGTCAGCAGCGCGTGGTTCGCGAGGTCCGGTCCCGCCGGCGCCAGCACGCAGACGACGGCACCGCGGGCCCGTGCGTCGTCGCGGACCGTCCCGTCCCCGGCCGTGCTGAGCAGCCCCGTCGCGGCGGCCGCGGTGGCCGTCCCGTCCAGGGCGCGTTCCAGGCCACGGACGAGGTCGCGGGCGTCGAGCCCGGCGGTGGTCGACACGACAAGGAGCTCCGGCATCGAATCGGAGGATAATCCGCCGCGATGCGCTCGATTTTCAGCTTCTACCGCGCCAACCCGGTGATCCTCGTGCTCGCCCTCGTGGTCGGGCTCGGCCTGAGCCTGCTCGTCAGCGTGGCGGGAAGCGACGGGATCCTCGGGCCGATCATCCTCGCGGTGGCGGTCGGGGTCATGATCGGCCTCGGCGTCGCGGCCGCTCGCGCACCGGATAGGGACGACGACGAGGACGAGCTGGACGACCTCGACTGACACACCGCCGCCCGCCTCTGGACGGATATGCGATTGCGGGCCGGGGTCGCGGCACCGAAGCAGGAAGCATGGACGCCCCCCTCGTCAGCTGCCAGGACTGCTCGCGCACATGGCACAGCCGGACGATGGCGGACGGGCTGCGCACGATCGGGCACTGCCCGCGCTGCAGCGGCACGCTGGCCTGGGCCGAGGACGCAGGCGATGCCGCCGTCGTGGCGACGCCGGCCGGTGCGGCGGCGGACGTCGCCCCGCACCTCGTGCTCGGCCTGCCGCGCCGCTGATCGCCAGGCGCGCCCGACGCCCGGCCGCGTGGTCAGGGTCGCGGCTCGCGCCCCGCGCAGCGCAGGACCGGCAGCCGCGGGTACTTGGGGTAGGACGGGTCGATTTTGTTGCGCGTGCACATCGAGAACTCCGATCCGCGGCCGCTGCGGATGACCTTCTGGAAGCGGCAGGACGTACAGAGGCCGATGGGCGTCGCAGGCATTCGCCGGCAAGGATGACATCTGACGCCCTCACCCAGCGATCGTTGCGGAAGCAACTAGATAGACTGGGACGGCTTCATGGCGACCTTCTGGCGACTCCTCACCTTCCTGCGGCCCTACCGGGCAGGCGTCATCGCGTCCCTCGGGCTCGCCGTCCTCGCGATGGTCGCCACGGTCTCCATCCCCTACCTCACCGGGCGCGCGATCGACGAGGTGCGCGGTGGCGACAAGGACGCGCTGATGGTGCTCGGCGGCGCGGTGGCGATCGCCGGCCTCCTGCGCCTGGTGCTGACGATCTTCCGGCGGCTGGTCGCCGGCCGGGTGTCGCTCGGCGTCGAGTACGACCTGCGCCGCATGCTGTTCGGGCACCTGCTGAAGCAGGAGCTCGCGTTCTTCGACCGCCAGCAGACCGGGCAGCTCATGTCGCGGGCGACCGTCGACCTCGCCAGCGTCCGCTTCTTCCTCGGCTACGGCCTGGTCTTCCTGGTGCAGTCCGCCCTGACGATCGTCCTCGCGTCGGTCGCGATGATCATCACCGACCCGCTGCTGGCCGCGATCGCGCTGGCGCCCGTCCCGGTCGTCGTCTACACCGCCACCCGCTACGGCCGTCAGTCGCGGCCGGCGATCCAGGAGGTCCAGCAGCGCCTCGCCGAGCTCACGGCCGACGTCGAGGAGAACATCTCCGGGGTCCGCGTGGTGAAGGCGTTCGCCGCCGAGGAGCGCCAGCTCGACCGCTTCTCGCGCGGCGTCGGGCGGGTCTTCGACCAGTCGATGGTCTCCACGCGCCTGCAGGCGCGGTACAACCCGCTGATCGGGTTCCTGCCCCAGCTGGGGCTCGCGGCGCTGCTGTTCCTCGGCGGGCGGCGCGTCATCGACGGGGACCTCACCACCGGCCAGTTCGCGTCGTTCTACGCCTACCTGATCATGCTGCTGGGTCCCATGCGGATGCTCGGGATGGGCCTCGGCCTGGCGCAGCGGGCGACGGCGTCCGGCGTGCGGCTGTTCGAGATCCTCGACCGCGATCCGCAGATCGTCGCGCGGCCGGGCGCAGGCCCGCTGCCCGACGGCAACGGGCAGGTCGAGTTCCGGGACGTGACCCTGCAGTACGAGGGGACACGGTCGCCGGCGCTGCGGGACGTGTCGCTGACCGTCGCGCCGGGCCGGACCCTGGCGGTCGTCGGCGCGACGGGGTCCGGGAAGACCGCGCTCGTGCAGCTGATCGCCCGCCTGTACGACGTCAGCGATGGCGCCGTCCTGGTCGACGGCACCGATGTGCGGGACGTCGAGCCCGCCGCGCTGCGCTCGCAGATCGCGATCGTCGGGGACGACCCCTTCCTGTTCAGTGCCACCGTCGCCGAGAACATCGCCTACGCCCGCGCGGACGCGTCCCGCGAGGAGGTCGAGCTCGCCGCCGAGCGCGCGCAGGCCGCCGGCTTCATCGCCGCGCTGCCGGACGGCTACGACACGCGCATCGGCGAGCGGGGCCTGACGCTGTCCGGCGGCCAGCGCCAGCGGATCGCGATCGCCCGCGCGTTCCTGGCCGACCCCCGGATCCTGATCCTCGACGACGCGACGTCGTCGGTGGACGCGTCGACCGAGCAGGCGATCAAGGCGTCGCTGCGCGAGGTCATGGCGGGCCGGACGACGATCGTCATCGCGCATCGCCTCTCGACGATCGCGCTCGCCGACGAGATCGTGGTCCTGGAGGGCGGGACCGTCGCCGCCGCCGGCAGCCACGACGAGCTGCTGAGCGCCTCGCCGCTGTACCGCGAGCTCGTCGAGAAGGGCCTGCCCGACCAGGTCTTCCTGACGCGCAAGCCCGCCGAGCGCGAGGTGGCAGGCTTCTGATGCCGGCCCCGGCCGACACCCCCGCCGTGGCACCCGGTCGCCGGGACGAGCTGCGCCGTCGCCTGCGCGGGACGTCGGGTCGCGGTCGCAAGCTCCGCGGACTGGTCGTCCTGCTCCGTCCGTACCGGCTACGGGTCGCGGGCCTGTTCGTGGCGCTGATCGTCAGCACCGCCGCGGGCCTCGCCCCTGCGCCGCTGGCCCAGCGCGCGATCGACGACGGCATCCTGGCCAAGGACGTCGGTGCGCTCGACTGGATCGTCGTCGCGTTCGTCGTCAGCGCGCTGCTGGTGTGGGTGGCGACGATGGCCCAGACGTACCTCACGGGCTGGGTCGGCCAGCGGGCGTTGCAGGACCTGCGCCTGCAGATCTTCCGCCACCTGCAGGAGCAGCCCGTCGGCTTCTACGAGCGGCGTCCGGCCGGGGTCCTGATCTCCCGCATGACGAACGACGTCGAGGCGCTGAACGCGCTCGTGACCGACACCGTCGCGACGCTGTTCACCGCGACGCTCACGCTGATCGGCTCGATCGTGATCCTGCTGACGTTCGACGCCGAGCTCGCGCTGCTGACGTTCCTGATCTTCCCGGTGATGGCGATCGGATCGCTCGCGTTCCGGGTGGCGTCCGCCGACGCCTACCGGCGTACCCGCGAGACCATCGGCGGCATCACGTCGTACCTGCAGGAGACGCTGTCCGGCGTGCGGGTGGTGCGCGAGTACGCCCAGGAGGAGCGCCACCTCACCGAGTTCGCGCGCCGCAACGAGCGCAACCGCGAGGCCAACCAGACCACCGTCCGCCTCAACGCGGCGTACTTCCCGCTCGTCGAGTTCGTCAGCGCCCTGGCGACCGTCGGCATCCTGCTCTACGGCGGCCACCAGGCCATCAACGGGGAGGTGAGCGTCGGCGTCCTCGTCGGGTTCATCGCCGCGCTGAACGGCTTCTTCGACCCGATCGGCCAGCTGTCACAGGTCTACACCACCTACCAGTCGGGGATGGCGGCGCTGGACAAGATCTTCGAGCTGCTCGACGAGGAGCCGACGCTGACCGACCGGCCGGACGCCACCGACCTGCCGACGCCGCTGAGCGGCGAGATCCGCTTCGAGGACGTGTCGTTCGGCTACCAGACGGCGGATCAGGGCTTCAAGCTCGCGCTGGCCGACGTCGACCTGATCATCCCGCCGGGCCAGACCGTCGCCCTCGTCGGCGCCACCGGCGCCGGGAAGTCGACGTTCGCCAAGCTCGTCGCGCGGTTCTACGACCCGACCGGTGGCCGGATCACGGTCGACGGCGCGGACCTGCGGACCGTCCGGGCCTCGTCGCTGCGTCGCCAGATGGGCATCGTCCCCCAGGAGGCGTTCCTCTTCAGCGGCACGATCCGGGAGAACATCGCCTTCGGGCGGGCGGACGCGACCAATGCCGAGGTCGAGTCCGCCGTCGCGGCGGTCGGCGCCGACGAGTTCGTCGGGCGCTACGAGCACGGCCTCGACACCGAGGTCGGCGAGCGCGGGGTCCAGCTGTCGGCCGGGCAGCGGCAGCTGGTCGCCTTTGCGCGGGCGCTCGTCGCCGACCCGCGGATCCTGATCCTGGACGAGGCGACGTCGAACGTCGACCTCCACACCGAGGGCAAGCTCGAGGACGCCCTGCGGCGACTGCTGGCCGGGCGCACGTCCCTGGTGATCGCCCACCGCCTGTCCACGATCCGCCAGGCCGGGCGGATCGTCGTCCTGGACGGCGGCCGCATCATCGAGCAGGGCACCCACGACGAGCTGCTGGCCGCCGAGGGCGCCTATTGGCGGCTGTACCGCGACTGGGCGGAGCAGGCGGCCGCGTAGGACGGGCGGCGGTCAGCCCTGGGAGTCGAAGAAGCGGATGACCCGCTCGGCGTCGGCCTTGCTCTTGCACGTCACGCGGACGCCGCCCTCGCCCTTGCGCGGCTTGCAGACGAACCCGCGGACGGTGCAGGTGCGTGCGCGGTCCTGGATGAAGCCCTCCCCCGCCGGGATGCAGGCCGACGACCGCGCCCACGAGTAGATGACCCGCCGCGCACCGGGACAGGTGACCCCGTCGACGGTGAGCTGCTGCAGGAAGCGGTCGAAGGTCTCGCACGTCTGTGCGCGCTTCTTGGCGGGCGCCGCCGTGGCGGACGACGGGACGGCGACCACGAGGGTGGCGGTGGCGATCGCGGCGAGGACAGCCGGGCGACGTGTTGAGCTCATGGTTCTGGACAATATTCGACGTCGGCACCGGGTCCAGGACGTCCGCTGACGGGTGGTAGCTTCCGCCGATGAACACGCGAACCCAGATCGTCTGCGCCTGGGCGGGCTTCGTCGGGATCGGTCTGACGCTCGTCGCCCTGCTGACGGCCGGCCTGCTCCCGGCTCCTGCCGCGGACTGGACCGCCGACGAGCTCGCGCTCTGGTATCAGGACAACACCGATCGGATCCGGGCCGGCGCCGTCCTCGGCGTGCTGTCGACGGCGGGGTGGGGCGCGCTTGTGGCTGTGGCATGGGTCCAGCTCTCGTCGCGCCAGGACAACCGCCCGGCACTCGCGGCACTGCACGGCATTGCCGGCGCCGTCACCTACGTCGCGTTGATTCTGACCTTCACCGTCGTGGGGGTCGCGTCCTTCCGCCCCGACCGGTCGCCGGACACCACCCAGGCCCTGCACGACCTGGCCTGGTTCTGCCTGTTGTTCACCGTCGTCGCCCCGGCGACCCAGGCGATTGCGGCCGGTCTGGCAATCCTGAGCGACTCCAGGCCGAACCCGACGTTCCCCCGCTGGCTCGGCTATCTCGGCTGCTGGGCCGGTGTGCTGTTCATCCCGGGCATCCTGCTCGTCTTCTTCAAGGCCGGGGTCTTCGCCTACCAGGGCATCATCTCGTACCTGATCCCGCTGTTCGCCTTCGGCGTCTGGGTGATGGCGTTGTCCTGGGGCTGTCGACGGGCGGCCCTGGATGAAGCGGTCCCCGCAACCTGACGGTTCGTCCGGAACCGCGAGGATGGTCCCGGCACGCGGGCCCGTCCCTCACAGACGCAGGCAACCGTCAGGAGATCGTCGCCGAGGCACTCGACCGGGACGGATCAGGAGGCCGATATCAGGTTCCCCACCGGCGCCGTAGAACGACGAAAGCGCCCGGATTGCGGGCGCTTTCAAAAGGCTGCGGAACTAGGACTCGAACCTAGAATACCTGCTCCAGAGGCAGACGTGTTGCCGATTACACCATTCCGCAACGGGGTCCGGGCGCGTGGCCCGGACGGCAAAGTATAGGCAATCCGGCGCCGCGGAGGCGGCTGCCCGTCAGCGAGTCAACTGCCGCCCTTGCCTTGGCCCGGCGCGCCCGATCCGCCGACCGAACCGGCGCCCGACGAGGAGCCGGCGCTGCCGGACGAGCTGCTGCCGCCACCGCCCTTGACGCTGCCACCACCGGCGGGCGCCGACGGGGCTGCGGGGGCGGGCGCCTCGGAGCCGCTGGACTTCACCGCGCCACCGCCGCCGACCGACGACGCCGACGACGACGGCGCCGAGGACGCCGAGGACCCGGCGCTGCCCGAGCCGCCGGAGCTCTTCGCCTGACCCGGCGACGCGGACGAGCTGCCCGCGCTCGAGCTCGATGCGCCTGAGCTGCCGGTGGAGGACTTCCCGGCGCTCGCGGCCACCGCGCCCTTTGACTGACCGCCCCCGGCAGACGCCTTGGCGGACGAGGAGGAGCTGCCTGACGACGCCGACCCGCTGCCGGACGCTCCCGAGCTGCCCGAGCCGCTGGACGACCCGGAGCCGCCGCTACCCGAACCGCTGGAAGACCCGGAGCCGGCCGACGACGAGCCGCCCGCGCTGCTCGAGCCCGCGCCGCCGGACCCGGCCGCAGGCGCCGAGACGACGGGGGTGGTCGGGCGCGCGGTGGCCGCACCGCCGGCGGAGCTGGCCGACGGCCGCCGGGATGACGCCGTCCCGGCGCTTGCCCCACTGCGTCGCGGTGAGGCCGCGGACCCGCTCTGCCCGGCCCGCGACGTGCGACCGGCAGCCGTGCCACCCGGCGTCGGGACCAGTCCGGAAGCGGTACCCGCCGCGGCCGCGGCCGCGGCCAGGGTCCCGGGACCGGACACCGCGGGCGCGACGACGGCACCAGGGAAGACCGGGGCATTCACCGCACCGGGCAACGACCCGATCCGGCCGGCGAGCACGTTGCCCCCCGGCAGCAGCGGGTTTGCCCGCGTGAGCGGGTCGTTGATGCCGGCGGTGGTCGGCGAGACCCCGGGCACCTCGAGCTGGCGGGCGGCCGGCCCGCCGAACGCCGGCCACAGGTCGAAGCCCAGCTGCGAGCCCACGATCCCGGCGACGCCGAGCATCAGGACGACCGACGCGGCTGCCGCTGCACTGCCGGCGGCGAGCGTGCTGCGCAGGTTGAGAGCGGCCGACCCGACCAGCGTGTGGTCGCTGTGCGTGCGCGCCGAATCGGGGCGTCCGCCCCACCAGCCCGCACCACCGAAGTTCTGGTCGGCCATTACCTGTAAATCCTACCCGTGTCCAGCACCGGCTACCTACGACCAGCCGGATGTTCGATCGGGTCAGTCCGTCTCGGGGGCCGCGAACTGCTCCGTGATCGAGTCCTCGAGCCCCGGGTCAAGCACCAGCAGCACCTCGTCGCTGGCCCGGATCACGGAGTCCGGCTTGGGCACGAAGCCATCGCCCTGACGCAGGATCGAGATGATCAGGACGCCCTCGGGCAGGACCACGTCCGCCACCCGCTGACCGGCGGCGGGCGAGCCCTCGGCCACCTCGACCTCGATGATCTCCAGGCGCTCGTCGCGCAGGTCCAGCAGGTGGACGAGGCCGTAGGACGGGACCTCGTGCTCGATCAGGCGCAGGATGAGGTCGGTCGCGCTGACGGTCGGGGCGACGCCCAGCAGCTCGAACCACTCGCGGTTCCGCGGGTTGTTCACGCGGGCGATGATCCGGTCGCAGAGGTACTTCTCCTTGGCCATCTGGCAGATGAGGATGTTGTCCTCGTCGTCGCCGGTGACCGCGATCACGAGGTCCGCCCGCTGGATGCCCGCACGTTCCAGGACCCAGAGCTCGGTGGCGTCGCCGTACTGGACCTGGTGCTCGAGCTCCTGCTCGATGGTGAGGTAGCGGTCGCGCTGGGCCTCCAGCAGCGTCACCTCGTGGTTCTTGGCGAGCAGCTCGCGGGTCAGGTTCCAGCCGACCTTGCCGCCACCGGCGATGATCACGTACATCAGGAGACCTCCGCCAGCGCAACCTTGAACTGGTCGATGGCGTGCGCCGTCGGCGAGATCGTCCGCAGTCCCTGCGTCTCGTACCAGGCGGCGCGGGCCGGATCCATGACCCGGGCGATCACGTGGTCGATCCCGAACTTCTTCTGGGCGATCTGGGCGATGATCAGGTTCGTGTTGTCGCCGTGGGTGCAGGCGATGAACATCTGGGCCTTGTCGATGCCGGCCTCCAGCAGCGCCTCGACCTCGATGCCGTGGCCGACCGTGAAGCGCCCGCCCGCGTCCTCCCACGACGTGGCCTGACCGGCGTCGAGCCGCTCGTGCGACAGCGGATCGTCATCGAGCACGGACACCTCGTGCCCCGCAGCCAGCGCCGACCGGGCTGCTGCTGATCCGACGCGACCGGCTCCCACGATGAGGACGAACATGGGCGGGGACGATAGTCCCTGGAGACCGCCGGTGGCCTATCCCTTGCCGGGGGTGGCGTCCCCGGCAAGGTCGGACGCGGGTGACGGCCAGCTGTCGTCGGCAGGCGGAGCCGTGAGGATCACCGGGCAGTGGGCCTTGGTGACCACGTACTTGGTGATCTCCCCCACGAAGTTGTCGCGCGGGCCGCCCCGGCCGCCGAGGCGGGCGCCGCCCTTGATCCGGGACGGCTCCTCGGCCGCCATCACGATCGCCTCGACGCCGCGGCGGCGGGCCTCCTCGACGATCGCGTGCCCCGCGCTGCGGGTGCGGACCGTCGCCGTGACGACCTCGACGCCCTGGTACTCCTCGCCGACCGCCTTGGCCCGCCGGAGCGCGGCGCGGGCCCGCTCGATGGTCCCGTCCGGGAGGCGGGCGTCGATCGGCAGGGACATCGGCACCTCGATGATCCACAGCGCCTCGACCACCGCGCCCTCCTCGGAGTCGAAGTCCTCGTGCTCGTCGCCCGCCAGGCGGCCGGCGGTCTGGATGATGTCGTCGTCCAGGGCGGAGCCCATCAGCGGGACGAGGATCGAGCCGTAGGCGACGCCGGGGAGCCGCGAACCACGTAGCGCGAGCTCGGGCACGGTGATCCGGGCGAAAACCGACTTCTCCTGTGTCAGGCGGTAGGCGACGTAGAGCACGACCCCGAACGCCATCCAGCCGAGCCCGACGTAGCGGGCGCCGGAGTGGAAGACGACGACGCTGACCCAGGCCAGCAGCGCGAGGACGGCCCCCAGGATCGCCGGGAGCGGCAGGCTGCCGCGCCCGAAGCGGACCGACAGCGGGACGCGGTACGGACGCCGGCGGTCAGGCTCCTTGAACCGCAGGCGGATGATCGACGCGTGCGCGATGGTCAGGCCCAGCAGCGAGCCGAACGCGTAGATCCCGACGAGCAGGTCCAGGTCGGCGGGGATCACCAGGACGACCGCGAGCACGGAGGCGAGCACGACCACCACGTACGGGGTGGAGCGCGTCGGGTGCAGCCGGCCGAGGGCGGACGGGATCTGCCGGTTGAGCGCCAGCGAGTAGCCCAGGCGCGAGAGGCCGAGCATCGCCGAGTTGGCCGCGGCGATCAGCGTCACCGTGGCGGCCGCCGCCAGCACGTACTTGGCCCCTGACGACAGCCAGTCCTGCTCGAAGGCGTCCGCGATGCCGAGGACCGGCGCGTTCAGCACCTCGTCGTCGAGCGGCTCCTTCAGCCGCGTCGCCGGGATGGCCGTGACGGCGACGGTCGCGATGCCCGTGTAGATGACGACGACGAACGCCGTCGAGCTCGCGACGAAGCGCTTCAGGCCGGCGGTGCGGACCCCGACCTCCCCCGCGAGCCCCGACGCCGACTCCAGGCCGGTGAGGACGACCGTCGCCACGCCGACGGCGAAGATCGCGTCCGACCAGGTCGGCGTCGTCCCGAGCTCGATGTTGCTCGTCAGCACGTCGGGGTCGAAGAACACCGCCAGCCCGACGACGACGAGCGCCAGCTGCAGCCCGAGGTCGGCGAGGACGATGATGATGAGGCGGCGCGCGCGGGTGCTCTGGAAGCCCCGGATGGTGCCGGTCGCGACGTAGCCGATGATGGCGATCGCCGCGGCCAGCTCGACCCCGCCGCGGCCCAGCGGCGCCCAGAACGCAGCCGCGTAGTTCGTCGCCGAGAACGCGCAGACCGCGACGAGGATGATGTAGTCGAGCAGCACCGCCCAGCCGGCCACGAACGACCACAACTCGTTGAAGGCGTAGCGGGCGAAGACGGTCGAGCCGCCCTTGTCCTGGTGCAGTGACGCGCCCTCGACGTAGGTCATCGTCGCCAGGGCGAAGAAGCCGCCCGCGATCAGGAAGATGACGGGGGTCAGGCCGAGCGCGTGATCGGCGACGACGCCCAGCGAGAAGTAGACGCCGCTCGCCAGCGCCGTCCAGACCACCGCGAAGAGGACCGGCGAGCCGACCGTCCCGCGGACGCGGTCGATCGCCGCGTCCGCGACGCCGGCCGCCGCGTCCGCGGCCTCGCGCGCTGCCTCGGTCGCGCGTTCCTGGGCGTCGGGCATGGCGGCTACCCGCTCCGCAGGGACACGTAGAGCCGCCCGCCGCCGGCGCCGACGAACAGCACGCCCATCACCAGCCCGATCGCGAGGGCGCCGCCCCCGCGCACGAGTGTGGACACGATCATCGCGACGCCGAGCACGAGCATCAGCGCGGACAGCAGGCGCGTGCTGGAGCGGTGCAGGTTGCGGGACTCGGGCTCGGGCATCAGGTGCGCTCGGCGGCGGTCG
Source organism: Paraconexibacter sp. AEG42_29 (assembly GCF_040581415.1). Lineage (NCBI taxonomy): Bacteria > Bacillati > Actinomycetota > Thermoleophilia > Solirubrobacterales > Paraconexibacteraceae > Paraconexibacter > Paraconexibacter sp. AEG42_29. Next base: position 3,247,726 of record NZ_CP114014.1, read on the forward strand.
GAGCGGGCTCGGACTGGATGATCACGCGGCAGGGACGCTTGGCCAGGACGGTCTCGAGGGTGCGGCCGAAGACCGTGTTGGCGGTCGTCCGCGGCGGCAGCGGCATGACGATCGCCCGGGCGTGGATCGCGGTGGCCGCCTCCACGATGACGGTCCCGGCGGCGCCGGCGCGGACCCGCTGGGTCCGACCGGTGACGCGACGCCCGCCCTGCAGCCTCGCCTGCTCGATCATCGCCTGCGCCGCGGCCTCCATCTCGGGCAGGTCGGCGTCCAGGGGCGAGGAGGTCGGCACCGGGATCGTCACCAGGACGTAGATGCCGCGGCGGCGGATCGCCGCGACCTTCACCGCGGTGGCGAGCGCGCCCGGGGCGTACGGCCTGGAGGAGTCCAGGGCGACCAGCACGGACTCGTACTCGGCCTCGCGGTCGGTGACCGGGAGCGGGATCGCGATCTTCGTGGTCGTGGTCAGGTCGAGCCCCTGCCGGCGCCGGTACACCGGGTAGAGCAGCATCCCGAGGCCGATCCAGGCGACGCCGGCCGCGGCCACGTCCAGGTGCAGGAACGTCACGACGAGGAACGCGAGGCCGGTGAAGGCGCCGCCGAAGACCGCGAACAGCGGCAGCGAGCGCCCGCGGAACGGGATGTTGCCCGGCCCGCGATACGGACGGTGGACGTCCGGCTTGGACATTCGCAGCCAGACGACGGACACGTGGGCGATCGTGAACGAGAGCATCGCGCCGAACGCGTACATGTTGCCCAGGAACTCGGCCTTGCCCGGGATCATCGCCACGCAGGCGATCGCGCCGAACAGCAGGATCCCGATCCACGGGGTGCCGTACTTCGGGTGCAGCTGGCGCAGCCCGTCGGGGACCTGCCGGTGCAGGCCCATCGAGTAGACCAGCCGCGAGACGCCGATGATGCCGGCGTTCGTCGCGATGAACAGGATCGTCGCCGCGAGCAGGCCGACGTAGATCTCCCCGGGGGCCTGCAGGAACCCGAGGTTCATCGCCTTGACCACGCCGAGGATCGGGTCCCCGGCGTACCCGCCCGCCGCCTCCGTCAGCCCCAGCAGCGTCACCTGGTCCCCGACCTGCGCCTCGCCGGACGCCACGGCCTCGCTGCCGGCGGTCGCCGTGAAGACGGGCAGCGCGCTGAGGGCGACCGCGGGCAGCGCCGCGTAGATCGCGAAGACGGCGATCACGACGCGGTTGATCGCGGCGGGGATCGTCTTCGTCTCGTCCTTGGCCTCCTCGGCCATGTTCGAGATCGTCTCGATGCCGGTGTAGGCGATCATCCCGACCGGGATCGCGAGGAAGAAGTCCTTCCAGCTGGGGGTGACGCCGAGGTCGACGTTGTCGATCAGGGTGTCGGGGCTGAGGACGAGGACGAAGCCGACGATGACGAGCAGCAGCTGCGTCAGGAAGTCGGTGACGGCGAGCGCGATGTTGACGCCGGCGGACTCCTCGGCGCCGCGGACGTTCACGAACGCGAGCAGCCCGACGACGGCGATCCCGACGAAGATGTCGGCCGGGCTGCTGCGGAAGGCGTCGATGCCGAGGACGCCGCCGAGGTAGTGCGGCACGAAGAACGCGGAGATCGCGATCGTGATCGTGTAGTTCAGCATCTGCGCCCAGGCGGCGAAGAAGCTCCAGAACTCGTTGAAGGCGTGGCGGGCGAAGGACGAGGACCCGCCGGCCTCCGGGTACATCGCGGTCGCCTCGGCGTACGTGGCGGCCGTCAGGTAGAAGATGAAGCCGGTGATGATGAACACCACCGGCGTGAGGCCGAGCGCGAAGCTCGCGACGAGCCCCAGCGCGTAGTAGATCGACGACCCGACGTTCCCGTAGGCGGTGGAGAAGAGCGCGTTGACCCCCAGCACGCGCTGCAGGCCGTGGAGGCGGCGTTCGGCCATGGGCGGTGCGGGAGTCTATGGCCCGTCCCGCTCGGCCGGAGTCTGCGACGCGCCAGATGTGCGGACCCTCATCCGCCGGGCGCGGACCTCACCCCTCGGAAGGGCGCAGGCGGGGCCCGACGCGCACGGCCGGCTCCTCCCGCACACGGCGCGGCGGATCCGGGCTGGTCGGTCCCGGCGGCAGGTTCATTCCCGGCCACCACGCGGCACGGCCGCACAGCGCCAGGACGGCAGGGAGCAGCACCAGCCGGATCAGCGTGGCGTCGAGGGCGACCGCGACTGCGAGGCCGACGCCGAACTGCTTCAGGCTCGCGACGTCCGCCGTGGCGAACGCGAGGAATACGGCGACCATCGAGAGCGCCGCGCCGGTCACCACGCGGGCGGTGCTGGCGAGCCCGGCGGCGACCGCGTCGCGCGGGCTGCGGCCGGCGACGACCTCCTCCCGGATCCGGGTGACGACGAACACCTGGTAGTCCGTCGCGAGCGCGAACATCACCGCGAAGACCGCTGTGAGCGCCGTCGCGTCGAGCTGGCCGGGGCCGCCCAGGATCGGGTCCGAGCCGGTGAACAGCTTGTCCATGATGCCGAGCGTCGCGCCGACGGCCAGCAGGCCGAGCGCGACGCCGAGCACCGCGACGAGCAGGGACCGCAGCACGACCGCGAGCAGCAGGGCGGTCGCGAGGGCGAGGACCAGGACGATGGTGAGCAGCCGGTCGCTCGTCGCCTGCTGGTAGTCGGCGAGCACCTGGGCCGGGCCGCCGACCGCGGTCTCGGTCTTCGTCGCGGCGGCGAAGTCCTTCGAGAGCGACGCCAGGCGGTCGCCGAGGGCACGGGTCTTCGGGTCGTTCGGGCCGGTCTTCGGGATGACGACGATGTGGCCGGCCTGGCCACCGCTCTCGACGTTCAGCCCGCTCCGCGCCCCGGAGACGCCCTGGGCGTCGAGGGCCGCGAGCAGGAAGTACCCGGAGGTGATGGCGCCGCTGGCGGTCGCCGACGAGTCGTCCTTCTTGCCCTTGCCGCCCGACTGCTGCACGCCGGACAGCGCCTCGCGGGCGCCTTCGAGGCCCTTTGCGAGCTCCTCGGTCTGGGCCTTGCCCTCCTTCGCGCCGCCGCGCAGGCTGGCGATGCCCTCGTCGAGGGCCTTCAGCCCACCGGTCAGGGTCTCGGTCCCGCCCCCGAGGCGCTCGAGCGCGGCACGCAGCGTCCCGATCGAGCCGGTCAGCTGCGAGATGCCCTTGTCGAGGTTGCCCTGCTGGGACTCGGCGGCGCCGAGGATGGCGGACAGCGCCCGGGCCTTGGCCGCCAGGTCGCCGAACTTGATCCCCGCGAGCACGCCGGCGATCTGACCGGCCGTCCGGGCGTCGGAGTCGAGCGTGTCGGCCACCTGCGTCAGGGGTGTCGTCGGGTCGCTCTGCAGGCGGTTGCGGGCGCGCTGCAGCGCGGCCAGGGCGGCGATCGTGCCGACGGTCTGCCGCTGGGTCAGCAGCGCCTGCCGGGCGGTGTTGATCGCGGTCAGCGTGTCCGAGCGCTGCCCGCCGGACTCCGAGATCACGCTCTTGATGGTGTCGCGGGACGCGGCGTTGTTGTCCTGCATCTTCCGGATCGCCGGCGGGATCGCGGCCGAGCCGCGCCCGAGCGTCGACAGGGCGCTGGCCAGGTCGGACGCGTCGTTCTTTGACTTCTTGACGGTGGCGGCGATCGCGCCGGTGTTCGCCGTGGCCGAGTTGACGGTCTTGTCGAGGTCCTTGGCGCCGTTCGTCGCCGACAGCAGGCCGCTGCTGAGCTTGCCGACGCCGCTCTTCAGGTTGCTGCCGCCGCTCGAGAGCTTGTCGGCCGACGTGGAGGCGCTGTCGAACGCGCCGGACAGCTGCTTCGCGCCGCCGGTCGCCGAGCCGACCTGGCTGCCGAGCTTCTTGATCTGGCCCTGCTGCTTGGGGATCGCCGCCTCGAGCGCCTTCTGCGTCTTCAGCAGGTCCCGCCCGGACTTGCGGAGCTTGGCCGCCTTCTTGGCGAGCTGCCCGGGGCCGAGGACGACCGCGACGTCGGGGTCGCGCTCGATCTGGCGCTGCAGCTTCTCGAGCGCGGCCAGGCGCTTGGGCGTCGTCATCGTCCCCGACGGTGCGACGGCGACGATGTCGAAGCCGGCACCCCAACCGGGGCCGACCGCGGCGCTGATGGCCTCGTAGTCGGCGCGGGCCGGGCTGGACTCGGGAAGCTGCGCGACGTCGGGCGCGCTCGGGTCCGGGGACAGCGCGGGAATGGCCAGGACGAGCAGGCCGACCGCGGTCACGGTCGCGGCGAGCGCGGGACGGCGCAGCACGGCGGCGACGAGCACGGGGGCGCGGCTGGGACGATGCGCGTCGGCGTCCGCGTCGTCCTGCGCCTGCACGCCGGCGGCGACCGGCACGGCCAGCCGGTCGCCGGCCAGGCGGAGCACGGCCGGCAGTGCCAGCGCCGCACCGGCCATCGCCAGCAGCCCGGCGCAGGCCACACCCAGCGCCGCCGACGCGACGGCCTGGCCGGCGGCCAGCGCGGCGGCAAGGCCCATCGCGACGACCACGGCCGCCCCCGCGACGGCCACCGCATGCGCGGACGTCCGGGTGGCGACGGCGATCGCGGTGTCGTTGTCGGCCCCTCGCCGCCGCTCGTCGCGGTAGCGGGACACGATCAGCAGGGAGTAGTCGACGGCGAGCGCGAGCCCCATCATCGAGGCCAGACCGGTCGCGAACGCGTCGACGGTGGTCATCTCCGTCAGCAGGCGGATGACCCCGCCGGACGCGAGAACCGTCGCGCCGCCGAAGGCGACCGGGATCGCGGCGGCCGCGAACGAGCGGAAGACGAGCAGCAGGACGATCAGTAGCAGCGGCAGCGCGATCAGGTCGGCCTTGCCGGCGGCGTCGATCGAGGCGGTGCGCAGGTCGCGGGCGACCAGCGGCACGCCGGTGACGTGGACGTCGACCGGCCCGGAGACGTTCTGCTGGGCGGTGGTGCGGACGAGCTCCGACACGCGCTGCTGGTCGCGTTCGGCGCCGGCGACCGAGGCGAGGATGAGCACCTGATCGGCGCGGGGTCGCAGCAGTTTCAGGTGGACGCGGTCGTTCCACGGGGAGAGGACGCTGACGCCCTCGAGCTTGTCCAGGCGGGTGCCGAGCGCCTTGCCCTGGGAGCGGACCTGCTTCGACGGGCCGGTCAGCAGGATGGGGAGCGTCGCGGAGTCGGCGAAGTGCGCCGCGGTGAGCGCACCCGCCGTGGCGGAGGTGCTCCCGTCGATCCTGGCGCTCGTCGGCTGCAGGTGACGGCCGACGTCGTGGCCGTAGATCGCCAGCACGGCGACCAGCACGAGCCAACTGCCGAGGGCAGCGCGAGGGCGTCCCGCCGCCCATATCGATATGCGCTGCATGTCCGACAACCTCCCGATGGGCCTTCAGTCAGCGGCGCCGAAATGCTCCCCAGCCACGGCGCCTGCAGCGTCTATCGGTCGCTTGCTCCCCGGTCTTGAGCGGGGGAGCATACGCGGGGGATCGGGCCCCGGCCAGCGGTCGCTACTGACCGGGCACCCAGAGCTTGCCCGCGCCGGGGGGCGCGAGGGGGGACTCCTTGGGCGGCGCGGGCTGCGCGGGGCCGCCGGGGCCGGGACCGGGACCGCCCGGCCCGCCCTCGACCTGCCCGCCGAGCTGCACGTAGGCCATCTGCAGCTGGGAGATCGCGTCCTTCAGCTGGCCGGCGTCCTCGCCGAGCGCGGGCTCGACGAGCGGGAACAGGCGCATCGCCGCTTCGATCGCCAGGCCGAGCTGGCCCAGATCGCGCTCGTCCTCGGTGCCGGGGACGAGGCCCGCCTTGCGGCCGGCGAGGTTCAGCAGCGAGACGACGGTCTGCAGCACGACGTCCTCGACGCGGAGCGCCTTGACCTGCGCCTCGTAGGCCGCGGCGAGCTGCTCCTCGGTCATCGGGGTGCCGTCCTCGTTGAGGGGCATCTCGGGGTTCTGGGGATCCTGCTGGGGCTGGTCGCTCATGGGGCCGTGGCCTCCTGGCCGTAGGTCTGCTGGGTCTCCTGCACGGTCTGGGCAAAGACCTCCTGCATCGATGCGCCCTCCTGCAGTGCCCGGCGCTGGCGCTGCGCGCCGTTGACGTCCGGGAGCTCCGGCTCGCCGAGGCCGAGCTCGCTGCGGACGGGAGCGGTCCACGTCAGCAGGCGCTCGATGGCGGCCTTCGTCGGCACTTCCCGCAGGGAGTCGAGGTCAATCATCCGCTCGTCCTGGCCGAACCGGATCGCGCGCCAGAAGTTCTCCTCCAGCAGCCGCCGCGAATGGTCCGGCAGCGCGACGCCCTCGTCCTCGTCGCGGGCGGCCTGGGCGACGCAGGCGACGATCAGGGCGGCCAGCGCGTCGCCCTCGGCGGCGGTGCTCTGGGCGTCGCAGATCCGGACCTCGACCGTCCCGAACGCGAAGTGCGGGCGGACCGACCACCACACCTGCGTGTACTCGACGATCGAGTTCGTCGCGACGAGCAGTTCGATGTAGCGGCGGTACTCGGCCCACGAGCCGTAGGCGTCGGGGATGCCGCAGCGCGGGAACGACTTCGTGAACGACTGCGAACGCGCGGAGTGCAGGCCGCTGTTGCGCGCGTCCAGGAACGGCGAGCTCGCGCTCAGCGCCAGGAGCTCCGGCAGCACCGAGCGCAGCCGGTCGCAGACGCGGATCGCGCGGTCGGCACCCTGGACGCCGACGTGCACGTGGAGGCTGAAGGTGTTGTTGCGGCGGGCCGGGTACTGCAGGCCCTCGACGACGCGGCGGTAGTGCTCGGTGTCGATGTTCGGCTGCTCACGGTAGTCGGCCCACGGGTGGGTGCCGGTGCTGGCGAGCGTGAGGTCGTGGGCGCGCGCGAGGGCGAACAGGCGGACGCGGGCGTCGCGCTGGCTGGCGACCGCGTCGGCCAGGGTCTCCCCCCGGCCCGACCGGATCTCGATCTCGCTGCTGATGAGCTCGCCGGCGACCGCGACCTGCAGCACCTCGTCGTCCTGAGCGGCGGCGTGGAGGTCCTCGTAGCGGGGGACGAGGTCGAGCGTCGCCGGATCGACGATCGCGAACTCCTCCTCCAGCCCGACGGTGAAGTCCGTCGACGTCGCGAAGATCTCGTCGACGCCGTCGCAGGTGAACGTCATCGGCCTTGGATCACGTGAGGTAGAAGTACAGGGCGTACAGGAGGTCGACCGCGGGGCTCGAGGTGTGCACCGTGACCTCGGGCGGGACCTTCAGCAGCGCCTCGGAGTAGTTGAAGATGATCTTCACACCGGCGTCGACGAGGACGTTCGCAAGCTCCTGGGCGGCGTGGTTGGGGACGGCGAGGACGCCGACGACGATGTCCTCCTCCTCCACGGCCGCCGCCAGGTCGCTGACCGGGCGGACCGTGAGGTGCCCGACGGCGCTGCCGATCTTGTCCGGCGCGCTGTCGAAGACGGCCACGACGCTGAAGCCGTGGTCGGCGAAGATGTCCGAGCTCGCGATCGCGCGGCCCAGGTGGCCGGCGCCGAAGAGCGCGATGTTGTGCGGGCCGGCGGTCCGCAGGATCTTGCGGATCTGGCCGACGAGCGCGTCGACGTTGTAGCCCACGCCGCGCTTGCCGAACTTCCCGAAGCCCGATAGGTCGCGGCGGATCTGCGTGGAGTTGACCTTTGTCCACGTCGACAGCTCCTGGGAGCTGACGGTCTCCTTGCCCTCGCGCTTGGCCTGGGTCAGGACCTGCAGGTAGCGGGCCAGGCGCGCCGCCACCCCCATCGACAGCCGTTCCGGGGTGGGTGTGGCCGCACCCGCGCTCGTGAGGTCTCCGACGCTCATCCGAGGCCAGGACTGTAGTGGTTCGGGGCGGTGGACAGCCGTGCGCGCAGGTCGGCCTCGTCCACGAAGAAGTCGTACAGCTCCTCCCCGTCGAGCACCAGCACGGGAATGCGCTCGAGATACCGCTTGTGCAGGGCGTCGTCCGACTCGATGTCGACGTCTTGCAGGTGGAAAGGGACCTCGGCGTGGATGCGCCGCACAATGTCGCGCGCGTCGTCGCACAGGTGGCAGCCGGGGCGGCCGTACAGCGTCACGGTCCTCACAGCGAGCGCCGGTCGGTCGCGTAGACGTCGAGGCCGGGGACGTCCGCCGGGTCTGCGGCGGGCTGGTGCAGGGCGGCGGCGCCGATCATCGCCGCGTTGTCGGTGCACAGCGCCCGGCCGGGGATGTGGACCGTCCCGGCCGCATCCTGCAGCCGGGCCCGGAGCGGCCCGTTCGCCGCGACGCCGCCGCCGATCGCCAGGCGGTCCAGGCCGGTCTGCTCGAGCGCGCGGACGGTACGGCGCGCGAGCTGGTCGACGACGGCGTGCTGGTAGGACGCGGCGAGGTCGGCGCTGCGGGCTGCAGCGCCGCCGTCGTGCGCCGCGTCGAGGTCCCGGACGGTGTAGAGCAGCGACGTCTTCAGCCCCGCGAACGACATGTCCAGGCCGGGGACGCCGTGGGCGACCGGGAAGCTGAACGCCGCCGCATCGCCGCCCGCCGCCAGGCGCTCGACGTGCGGTCCGCCGGGGAACGGCAGCCCGAGCAGGCGCGCGCCCTTGTCCAGCGCCTCCCCCGCTGCATCGTCGAGCGTCCGGCCCAGCACGGTGAACGACGCGTGGTCGTCGACGCGCGCGACGAACGAGTGCCCGCCGCTGGCGACCAGGCAGACGAACGGCGGCTCGAGGCCGGGGGCGCCGTCCTCCCCGACGAGGAAGTTGGCGGCGACGTGGCCCTGCAGGTGGTCGACCGGGATCAGGGGCAGCCCGCGGGCGACGGCGATCGCCTTCGCGGTCGCGAGGCCGACGAGCAGCGCCCCGGTCAGCCCCGGGCCGCGGGTGACAGCGACGGCGCGGAGGTCGTCGAGCGTCACGCCGGCCTGCTTCAGCGCGTCGTCGACGACGAGGTTCATCAACTGCAGGTGCTGGCGCGAGGCGATCTCCGGCACCACGCCCCCGTAGGCGTCGTGGACCTCCTGCGAGGAGATGACGTTCGACAGGAGCCGCCCGTCGTCGGTCACGACCGCTGCGCAGGTGTCGTCGCAGCTCGTCTCCAGCGCGAGGATCATGTGCGCGGCATCGAGCTGGTCGGCGGGACCGGCCAGGCGTTCGGGACGTCGTCCAACCGGCCCTGGAGGGTGGACGGCGTCCGCCACATGATGAGCGCGTCCTCGCCGTTGTCCTGGTAGTAGCGGCGTCGCATGCCGGCCGTGATGAACGAGAAGCGCTCGTACATGGCGATCGCCCCGCCGTTCGACGGCCGGACCTCGAGCGTGTACTGGCCGAGCGGGTCGTCGACGCGCTCCAGCAGCCCGTTGATGAGCGACGTGGCGACGTGCTGCCGGCGGACGTCCGGGTCCACCGAGACGTTCATCACGTGCCAGACCGTGTCGTACTTGCTGCAGATGAGGTAGCCGCAGATGCGCTCGCGCGGCTCGCCGTCACCGCCGGCGATGGCCGGCCGGTGCCAGGCCGCGAGGCAGATGCCGCTCGGCTTGGAGAGCTCCAGGACGAACATGGCCAGCGACCACGGCGTCGGGAACGCGCGCCGCTCGATCGCGATGACCTGCGGCAGGTCGGCGTAGGTGAGGCGGCGGATGTCGAAGCCGGGCGGGGTCATGGCACGTGCGCCCTCAGATCCTCGCGGCCGCAGCGGCGGCAGCGGCCGTGGCGGCGTTGGCGGCAGCGGCGCGGTCCGCGGTCGTCACGGCGTCGGGGGCGCGGACGTAGTCGGGCAGCAGCGCGTCCCGGTCGGCCGCCGGGGCGTAACGGGCCAGGCGGCAGAGCGCGAGGCCGTCGACGTGGTGCCGCGTGTCCGCGTCGGCCGGGACGTCGGCGACTGCGGTCAGGTGCTCGCGGTAGCGGATGGCGCCGTCCCCGACCGCGACCGGTGACCGGCCGTCCACGGCCAGCGGCGCCAGGAGGTCGGCGAGGGCGGTCGGCGGCACGGCCCGGGTCTCGAGGACCTGCTCGCCGGCGAGCCAGGCGCCGACGAAGACCTCGCCGCGGCGGGCGTCGATGCAGGCGACGGCGGCCCGCTGGGCGGTCTGTCTGTCCGTGGCGGCGGCGTGGAGTCCGTCGGCCAGCACGGCGAGCGTGGACACGGCGGCCAGCTGGCACCCCGAGGCCTGGGCGAGGGCGCGGGCGGTCGACACGCCGATGCGCAGGCCGGTGAACGTGCCGGGGCCGACGCCGACGGCGATGCGGTCGACGGCTCCCCAGGTCAGCGACGCCTCGTGCAGGACGTCGCCGGCCAGCGCGAGGAGCTGCTCCGCGTGGCCGGGGCGCTCCCCGGTTGCCGGCTCGTGGCGCCGCGTCAGGGCCAGCGGCAGCCCGTCGGTGTCGCTGAGCAGTCCGACGCAGGTGTCCGCCGTGGCCGTGTCCAGGCCGAGGACGATCACGCCACGATCCTCACCGAGCGCTGCTCGGGCGACACGTGCTCGAGCCGGACCCGGGCGGCGACCCGCACGCCACGGACGTCGCTCAGGAGGCCGTCGTCGTCGGCGATCTCGGGCCACTCGACGAAGGCGATGCCGTCCGGGCGCAGGTGGTCCGCGAGCAGGCCGGGGTCCTCGTCGGCGAGCGAGGTCAGTCGGTGCAGGTCCAGGTGCGCGACCGGGAGGCGTGCGTCGTAGTGCCGGGCGATCGTGTAGGTCGGGCTCGTCACCGGCCCGTCGTGGCCGAGGGCGCGCAGCGCACCCCGGACGAACGTGGTCTTGCCTGCCCCCATCTCGCCGTACAGCAGGACGACGTCCCCGCCGTGGAGCTCCCCGGCGAGCGCGGCGCCGAGCGCCTCGGTCTGCCCGGGCGAGGCACTGTCGTGGGTGACGGGCGTGCTCACGCTGCCGACAGACTAGAAGCGCTCGCGCGCGGTCCGCAGCCGCAGGCCGATCCCGCACAGCAGCAGCCCGATGCCGACGGCGCCGAGCACGCGGCCGTCGAGGCCGGTGTCGGCCAGCGCCGACGGCTGCGCCTGTTGCGGCGCGGGGGTCGTCTCCGCTGGGGCGGGTGGCGTGACCGGCGCCGGGGTCGACGTGGTGGTCGTCGGCGTCGTGGTGGTCGTCGGCGTCGTGGTGGTCGTCGGCGTCGTGGTCGTGGTAGTCGTCGGCGGCGACGTGGCGGTCGTCGTCCCGGGCGTCAGCTGCGGAAAGTCCTCCGGCGCCGTCTGGGCCGTGGCCAGGCCGGGAAGCGACAGTGCCAGGAGTGCGACGAGAAGGGCAGCGAGGGCCTGGCGATGGGCGCGGACGATCACGGGCGGGCCATTCTACGGCTCGGCCGTGCGCGGTGACCCGTCCCCGAGGGCGGCCGCGGCGGGCCGGAAAGCGGACCTCCGGTACCTTCGCGGGGCGTGCCCGGGAGCCCAGACCACTCGCCGGCGGCCCGGTTGCGTGCCGGTCTGCAGGGCCTTCGCGGCTCGGATACAGGCACCGCCGGCGCCCTGGCCGGCGCGAGCCTGGCCAGCAACGCCATCCAGCTCGTCTTCACCGTCGCAGTCACCCGGATCCTAGGGACTGACGACTACGGCGCCCTCGCCGCGCTCGTCTCGGGCTTCCTCGTGCTGTTCGTCGCCGGGCAGTCGCTGCAGGCGGCGGCGGCGCGCGAGGTCGCCCTCGGCCGGCTCGGCACCGGGGCGGAGCTGGCGGCCACGGTCCGCGGCTGGACGCGGACGACGCTCCTGGCCACGGTCGCGCTCGCGGTGTTCGGGGTGGCGGTGAGCGCCCCGCTCGCGGACCTGGTCGGCACGCCCGAACATCGCTGGGGTGCCGCGGCACTGCCGGCCACCGGTGCGCTGTGGCTGCTGGTCTGCGTCCAGCGCGGCGTGCTGCAGGGCCTGCACGCGCTGCGGCCGGTCGGGATCAGCATCATCTGGGAGGCGGGCGTGCGCCTTCCGGTCGGCCTCGGCCTGGCGGCGGTGGCGGGCGTCACCGGCGCGTTCGCGGCGTCCCTCGTGTGCTTCGCGGCGGTCGCGATCGGGCTGGCGCGGGCGCTCGAGCACCGGCTCGGCGGCGAGCGCCCGCCGGCGTCGTCGCGCCCCCTGCCGACGCTGCGCGGCCTGGTCGGCAACGGGTGGATGGCGATCGTCGGGCTGTTGCTGCTGGCCGTGCTGCAGAACGTGGACGTGATCATCGCGCGGCACCAGCTGGGCCACGACCGTGCCGGGTCCTACGCGGTGGCCGCCGTCGCCGCGAAGTCCATCGTCTGGGTCGCGGTCGGGGTCGGGCTGCAGCTCCTCCCCCAGGCGACGACGCGGGCGGCCGCCGGCGAGGACCCGCGTCCCGTGCTCTTCCGCGCGCTCGGCGTCCTGGTGGTGGTGGCCCTGCCGGCCCTGCTGATCTTCGCCGCCGTCCCCGAACCGCTGCTGCGGACCGCGTTCGGGCCGGACACGGTCGACGCCGCGCCGGCCCTGATCCTGCTGGGTCTCGCGATGACGCTGCTCGCCGTCGCGTACCTGACCGTGCAGTTCCTGATCGCGCTCGGCCGGATCCGGTTCCTGGGCGTGCTGACCGTCATCATCGCCGCCGAGCTGACGGTGCTGTTCGGCACGGACCTCGGGATCACCGCGTTCGCGGCGGTGGTCGCCGGAGTGCAGGGGACTGCGGCGGCCGCGTTGCTGGTGCTCGCGCTGCTGGCCGCGCCGAGCCGTGCCCGCGCCGACCGATAGCTTGCGGCCGATGAAGGTCGGCACCCATCCGGGCAACTTCCACGCGGACGACGTCTTCGCCGTCGCGGTCCTTGGCCTTGCGGCCGGGCCGGTCGAGGTGGTCAGGACGCGCGATCGCGACACGCTCGCGGCGTGCGACGTCCGTGTCGACGTCGGCGGGCGATCGGACCCGGCGAGCGGCGACTTCGACCACCACCAGCGCGGCGGCGCGGGCGAGCGCGCGAACGGCATCCGCTACGCGTCGTTCGGCCTCGTCTGGCGCGAGCACGGTCCGGCGCTGGCCGGCGACGACGCAGCGGCGGCCTCGATCGACGAGCGCCTGGTGCAGGGCGTCGACGCGAACGACACCGGTCAGACGATCATCGAGTCGCTCGTCGACGGCGTGCGGCCGATGGCGGTCAGCGGGGTGATCGCCGGGCTGAACCCGGCGTGGGACGAGTCGCTGACGGCCGCGGAGGAGGACGCGCTGTTCGCCCAGGCCGTCGCGCTCGCGACCGGGATCGTCGAGCGGGAGCTTGCGGGCGCCGCCGCGTTCGGCCGGGCGCGCGACCTCGTCACGGCGGCGATGGCCCGGGCCACCGACCCGCGCCTGATCGAGCTGGACCGCAACATGCCTTGGCGCGAAGCGGTGATCAACGGTGCGCCGGACGCGCTGCTCGTCGTCTACCCGAAGTCCGACGGCTGGGGCATGCAGGCGGTCCCGCAGGCCCTGGGCGGCTTCGCGAACCGCCGCGACTTGCCGGCCGAGTGGGCCGGCCTCGAGGGCGACGCCCTGATCGCAGTGACCGGGGTCCCGGACGCGGTCTTCGCCCACAGCTCGCGCTTCTACGCGTCGGCCGCGTCCCGCGACGGGATCCTGGCGCTGGCGGCACTGTCGCTCGCGGACTGACGCCGTCCCGCGCGGGCGGGACTGACGCCGTCCCGCGGGGGCGGGCCCGCGGCTCGCCGTGTCGCGGTGGCTGGGACGGCCCGGACGCGCGCCTTGGCGACGACGGCCGCTGCGGGCCGAACGTCGGTTCTCCCACATCACACGACGGGGAAACCGACGCTCGAAAACGGAGGCGCCGGGTCCTCGCCCGCCATCCGATGGCCGTCCCGCGGCCGAACGTCGGTTCCCCCACGCGACACGACGGGAAAACCGACGCTCGATCCCGCTCAGCCACCCCGCCACCTCGCACGTCGGTTCCCCCACACCACACGATGGGGAAACCGACGCTCGAAGGCGGAGGCGCCGGTCGTCGTCACCCGCCATCCGATGGCCGTCCCGCCGGCCGAACGTCGGTCCTCCCACGCCAAACGACGGGGAAACCGACGCTCGATTTTCCCAGGTGTCCGGCCGGCCGGGATCAGGCCAGGGCCAGGCCCGCCGGCTCCGTCATGCCGTCCGGGCCGAGCGTCCTTACCCGCACCTGCGCGGACAACGCTGCCGCGACGACCGCCGCGGCGCCGACCGCGAAGCACGCCGACGGCCCGAGGTCGGTCGACGCGAGCGCGCCCGCGACCGCAGACCCGGCCGCCACACCGGCGCTGATCCCAGTGCCCAGCCAGGTGAACGCCTCTGTGACCGTTCCCGGCAGCGCCAGGTCCCCGGCCAGGCCGTAGACGATGGTGAAGAGCGGGGCGATCGCCGCACCGCACAGGACCAGGACGGCGCCGATCGCCCAGACGGACGACGCGGCGCCCACCAGCAGTGCGTCGCAGGCGCTGAGGACCGCGAGCAGCAGGACCACGGCCGCCGCACGATCGGCGGGCGCGCCGTGACGGGCGGCGGCGATGCCGCCGAGGATCGAGCCGACGCCCCACACGGCCAGCAGCGCACCAGTCGCCGCGCGGCTCCCGGCGGCTTCGGCGCTCGCCGCGATGCCGACCTCGATCGCGCCGAACGACGCGCCCATGCCGCCGCCCACGATCAACAGCGTCCGGACGCCCGGGGCGCTCAGGGCCCGGACACGCACGGCGCCCGGTGCCGGCGGTGTGCCCCGCCAGTCCCGCGACGCCTGCGCGCCCACGAACAACGTGGTGCCCACCACGAGGATGACGGCGGCGACGACCAGGGCCGCAGCCGGGTCGTGCACGGCCAGGAGGCTCACGAGCACCAGCGGGCCGAAGATGAAGCAGAGCTCCTGCGAGGAGGCCTCCAGCGCGAACGCCGCGTGGCGCGCGTCCGCGTCCGGCAGCACGGTCCCCCAGAGCGTCCGCAGGCAGGCCGACAGCGGCGGGTGGGTGGCGCCGATCACGAACGCCAGCGCCATGACGGGCCACAGCGGCCAGTCGTGCGGCAGCAGCGCGACGGCGACCAGCGCGGCGCCCGACGTCCAGGCACCGAAGCGCAGGACGCCCGTCTGACCGCGGGCGTCGATCGCCCGGCCCAGGAGCGGTGAGCTGGCCGCCAGGCCGAGCGAGAAGACCCCGGCCGCCAGGCCGCCCGCCGCGTACGACCCGCCGAGGTCGCGCACCTGCAGCAGGAGCAGCAGGCCGATCGCGGTCGCCGGCACGCGGCCGAGCAGCGACGCGCCCAGGAGGCGGGCGACACCGTGGGTGCGGAGGACGGCGACCGGGGACACGCCGACGATGATGCGGCCGGCGACGTCCAGACCTGCAACGATTCGGTCCCACCCGAATGATTGAGTACCGCTTCTCCAGCCACGACCTGCTGCGCACGCGCTTCGCTATCTCGCCGCTGTGCGAGGTGTGCTGGTCGACCAACGCGCTCCTGCACCCCGAGAAGCACGCCCTGCACGCGCCGTGGGCCCGCCGCGCCCAGGACCGGCTCCGTGGCCTGGACGGGCTCGAGCTCCTGCAGGAGTTGAACGTCAGCCGCGGCGGCTACGTCCCGGATTTCGGCGCGCCCCCACCGACGACGCCGGTGGCCGACCTGCGCGAGGAGCTCGAGCGCGTCCGCTCTACCCCGCACGACCGGGTCGCGCAGGAGGTCGCCTGGCGCTACGCCGGGCTCGGCAGCGAGATCCCCGCCGTCGTGCGGACGTTCCTCGCCGACCTCGATCGCGGGCTCGCGGGCCTCGTGGAAACGGTGGCGCACTACTTCGACCGGGCGATCGCACCGTGGTGGCCCGAGATGCGCCGTGTCCTCGAGGACGACATCTCCCACCGGGCCGAGCGGCTGACGACCGGCGGGACGGGCGACGTCTTCGCCGACCTGCACCCGGACATCGTGTGGCGCGACGGCTCACTGCGGGTTCGCCGCCGGCACGAGGCGACGGTGGACCTCGGCGGGCGCGGGCTGCTCCTGGTCCCGGCCGTCTTCGCCTGGCCGGAGGCGTTCACGCTGATCGACGAGCCGTGGCAGCCGACGGTCGTCTACACGCCGCGCGGGGTCGGGGACCTGTGGGCACCTCGCGCACCGCGCGACGGCCGCGCGCTGGCCGCTCTGCTCGGGTCGCGGCGCGCCCAGATCCTGACGGCGCTCGACCGTCCGGCCACGACGTCGGCGCTGGCCGCGGCGCAGCGGCTGCCGCCGTCTAGCGTGTCCGAGCACGTCGCCGTGCTGCGGGCCGCCGGCCTGGTCCGCTCCCGCCGCAGCGGACGGCTGGTGCAGCACGCGCGGACGACCGCCGGGGACGTGGTCGTCGAGGGCGCCGCGCCCTCCGGCACCACGTGAGTGGCTGCGAACCCCACGTATTTCGTGGGGTTCGCAGCCACTCGGCGCCGGCGTCCAGCTCAGAACAGGCCGAGCTGGTGGTGCTCTGGGGCATCGTCCGCGACGTCCGCCGGCGCGCCCTCGTCCGCGGGTGGATCGGCCGCCCGCGGGTTGGCCGGGGACTTCTCGTCCGGCTGCTGCGGCGACGGCGGTGCCTCCACTCCGGTCCTCCCGGCGCCCGCGCTCGGCAGCCGCGTGCCGGCGTCGTCGATCGGGTTCGCGTCCTCGTCCCCGGCTTCGACGTCGACCACGACCTCCGGCTGCGGCGGCGGACCGAGCCGCAGCAGGCCCGGCAGCGCCGCGATGTCACCCCGGAACTGGTCCACGCTCGCGGGCGTGTACAGCGCCGCGGCCGGATGCAGGACCGGGTAGAGCCGGACCGCGCGCGCCCCGAGTGTCCGGACCTCCGGCGTCCCGCGCAGCGTCCGCAGCGGGACGGCGTCCCCGCGCAGCACCCGTGTGGCGAAGCTCCCGAGCGGACAGACGACGACCGGGGCGATCAGCGCGATCTGCTCCAGCAGGTACTCGCGGCAGTGGTCGATCTCCGAGCGCAGCGGACTGCGGTTCTCCGGGGTCCGGCACTTGACGACGGTGACGATCGCGACATCCGCCCGCGACCGGCCGATCGCGGCCAGCGCGTCGTCCAGGAGTTGCCCCGACGGACCGATCACCAGGACGCCGTCCCGGTCCTCGACCAGACCGGGTGCCTCGCCCACCAGCAGCAGGTCGGCGTCGGCCGGGCCGGTCGCGAACACGACCTGCGACCGTGCCCGCACGAGCTCGGGACAGCGCGTGCAGCCGGTCGCCCGGGTGCGGAGCGCCGCCAGGGCGCACGCGCGCTCGGCCGGGCTGGGTGCGGCGGACGACACCGCTCCGAGCCTATCCATAAACACGGTGGGTTCTTCGTCGCACCGCCCGCCGAACTCCACCCGTCCGGGTGTTGCGTTCCGCCCTCGGCGGAGTATCTTGTTGACGAGGCCGTCACCTTCGCCGGGACGGACCTCCCCCAAGCCGCCACACCTGTCCCACGCCACACGTCGCGCCGGCATCCGTCAGGAGCTGGACCCGAAACCATGACCACTTCCCCTGTCCCGGGCTGCGCCATCGTCGGCGCCGGCCGCCTCGGCACCGCGCTCGCCGCGGCACTGCCTGCTGCGGGCATCGCCGTGGCCGGCCCGTTCGGCCGCGGCTTCGACGGGGCCGGACACGACATCGTGCTGCTGTGCGTCCCCGACGCGCAGATCGCCGCCGCGGCGGCGGCCATCGCCCCGCGGGACGGCCGCCTGGTCGGTCATACCTCGGGTGCGACCGGACTCGCTGTGCTCGCCCCCCACGCGGCTTTCGGCCTGCACCCGCTGATGACGGTGCCCGCCGCGGGGGCCGTTTTCGCCGGCGCCGGGTGTGCCACCGCGGGGACCACCGACCGTGCACGGCAGGTCGCGGCCGACCTGGCCGCCGCCCTGCACATGGTCCCCGCCGAGATCGCCGACGCCGACCGTGCTGCGTACCACGCGGCCGCGTCGATCGCCTCGAACTTCCTGGTCACGCTCGAGGACGCCGCCGAGCAGCTGCTGGCGACCGCCGGCCCTGACCGAGCCGTCCTCGTCCCGCTCGTCCGCGCCGCCGTCGAGAACTGGGCCGCCCACGGCGGGTCACAGGCGCTGACCGGCCCGATCGCCCGAGGCGACGAGGCCACGGTCGACCGTCAGCGCGCGGCCGTCGCCGAGCGCACCCCGGACCTGGTCCCGCTGTTCGACGTCCTCGCCGACCGCACCCGCGCGCTTGCCGCGCGTACCCCCCGCACGCCGGCCGGGGTCGCCTGAGCCATGCGCACCCTGCGGACCGTCAGCGAGCTGCGCACCGCCGTCCGGGCCGCCCGCCGGCAGGACCCGCAGGCCCAGATCGGCCTCGTGCCGACGATGGGCGCGCTCCACGACGGTCACCTCGAGCTGATGCGCCAGGCGCGGCTCGAGTGCGAGCACGTCGTCGTCTCGCTGTTCGTGAACCCGTCGCAGTTCAACGCGGAGGCTGACCTCGCCGCCTACCCCAGGGATGAGCTCACCGACGCGGGGCTGGTCACCGACGCCGGGGCCGACTTCCTCTTCGCCCCCGCCCTGGAGACGGTCTACCCGCCCGGGTTCGCGACCAGCGTGCAGCTGTCCGGCCCGCTCGTGGACTCGCTCGAGGGTGCGCACCGCGGCGCCGCACACTTCCACGGCGTCACCACGGTCGTCACGAAGCTGCTGAACATGGTCCAGCCGGACGTCGCCTTCTTCGGGGCCAAGGACGCGCAGCAGGTGCTGGTCATCCGCAAGCTCGTCGCCGACCTCGACCTGCCGGTCCGCATCGAGGCGGTGTCCACCGTCCGTGAGCCGGACGGCCTGGCGCGCAGCTCGCGCAACGTCCGGTTGACCCCGGACGACCGCCCGCAGGCGATCGCCCTCCACGCCGCACTGACGGCCGCCGAGCAGGCGTACGCCGCGGGCGAGCGCGACGCCGCCGTCGTGCGCGCCGCCGCGGCGACGGAGATGACCCGTCGCGGGATCGCACCCGAGTACCTGGCGCTCGTCGACCCCACCACCCTTTCCCCCGTCACCACCGTCGCCGACGGCACCCTGGTCGCCGTCGCCGCCCACGTCGGCGGCGTCCGCCTGATCGACAACACCACCCTCCAAAGCCCCTCACCCAACGGGAGACGCTGATGCAGCGCACGATGCTGAAGTCCAAGATCCACCGCGCCACGGTCACCGACTGCGACCTGCACTACGTGGGGTCGATCACGATTGATCCGGACCTCCTGGAGGCCGCGGACATCCTCGAGC
The DNA here is from genome assembly GCF_040581415.1 of Paraconexibacter sp. AEG42_29. Classification (NCBI taxonomy): domain Bacteria; kingdom Bacillati; phylum Actinomycetota; class Thermoleophilia; order Solirubrobacterales; family Paraconexibacteraceae; genus Paraconexibacter; species Paraconexibacter sp. AEG42_29. The sequence goes on from NZ_CP114014.1 coordinate 3,266,812, forward strand.
ACGAGCAGGTCGCCATCGTCGACGTCGACAACGGCCAGCGCTTCGAGACCTACACCATCGCCGGCGAGCGCGGCACGGGCTGCATGAAGGTCAACGGCGCCGCCGCTCGCCTCGTGCACCACGGCGACACGATCATCGTCATTTCCTACGGCCAGTACGACCGGCAGGACATGGAGACCTACGAGCCCCGCGTCGTGCACGTGGAGGCCAAGACCAACCGGATCATCACCGTGGACGACGCGGTGGCGACCCTCCTCTCCGAGCCGCGTTAGCGCGCCCGCACCCTCATCACGTCAGGAGCCCTCTGATGTCCACGATGCCTACGACCATGCACCTGCCGCAGGACGCCTCGCGCCTGCCGATGACGCTCCCCCGCCTGCTCGAGAAGCGCGAGCTCGGCGAGCCGATCGTCATGGTCACCGCCTACGACTACCCGAGCGCCCGCGCCGCCGACCGTGCCGGTGTCGACCTCGTCCTGATGGGCGACTCCGGCGCCATGACGGTGCTCGGCTACGACTCCACGGTCGCGGTCACGCTCGACGAGCTGCTGGTGCTGGCCCGCGCCACCCGCCGCGGCCTGCAGACGCCGTTCCTCGTCGGCGACCTGCCGTTCGGCAGCTACGAGGTCTCCGACGAGCAGGCGGTCATCACCGCCTTCCGCTTCGTGAAGGAGGCCGGGTGCGACGCGGTCAAGCTCGAGGGCGGCGGCGAGACGTCCGTCCGGCGTGCCCGCGCGATCGTCAACGCCGGCATCCCGGTGATGGGCCACGTCGGCCTCACGCCGCAGACGGCGACCGCGCTCGGTGGCTACAAGGCGCAGGGCAAGAACGCGGGCGCCGCGGCGAAGATCGCTCGTGAGGCCCTCGCCCTGCAGGAGGCGGGCTGTTTCTCGATCGTCTTCGAGGCGATCCCCAGCGCCGTGACCGAGGCGATCATGCCCCGGATGGGCATCCCGGTGATCGGGATCGGCGCCGGCCCCGCGACCGACGGTCAGGTCCTGGTGTTCCACGACCTGCTCGGCATCCGCGAGGGACGCGGGGCGAAGTTCGTCCAGCGCTACGCGGACCTGCTCGACGACATGGCGGGCGGCGTCGCCGCCTACGCGGACGACGTGCGGACGCGGCGCTACCCCGGCCCGGAGCACGGCTACGCGATGGACGTCGCGGAGCTCGCGGCATTCCGCGACGAGCTGAACCACAGCATCGCCGTCGAGGGCGCCCCCGTCTGACCGCCGTCAGGACTTGCTGTCGGTCCCGGCGGCCTCGCCCGGACCGGCGTCCTGCAGGATGCGCACGACCTGCGCGGCGATCGCGGTCGCGGTCGCGTCGAGGTCCGGTGTCTCGGCGCGATGGCGAGCCTGCACCGACTGCAGCGAGGTGCGCTCGCTGATCTGCCGCTGCGCCTGGGTGACGTCGGCCTCGAGGCGGCGGCCCAGGTCGCGGAGGCGATCGGTCAGCGCCTTCACGGTCTTGCCGAGCTCGGCGCTGTCGGCCTGGGCCGTGTCGGACTCGGCACGTGCGATCGACAGCAGCGCGGCGGCCTGCTCGCGGGCGGTGCGGATCTGCTCGCGGACCTCGGCGCGGGCGGCGGCGAGCTCGGCTTCGGCCTGGCGGCGGACCTCGGAGGCCTTGGTCCGGCCGGCCTCGACCAGCAGCGCCGCTTCGACGTTCGCCTCGTCGAGCTTGGCCTGGACGCCCGTCAGCGCTTCCTCCTCGCGCTCGGCCAGACGGCTGGCGACCTCGGACTCGAGCTGCTCGCGGGCCTGCTCGATCTCCTCGCGCGCCTGCCGGCGCTCGCCCTCGATCGTCGCCCGCAGCGCCTTCGCGGCGGCCTCGGCCTGGGCCTGCAGCTCACCGCGCTCGCGATCGAGCCGCGCCTGGGCCTGTTCGCGGTCCCGTGCGCGGCGCTCCTGGAGCTCGAGGCGCTGTCCGTCCAGCTCGGTCCGTAGGTCGGCGCGCTCCTGCGCGGCCTCGCGCTCCAGCTCGGCGCGCTGGCGCTCGAGCTCGGCGGCATGCGCCTCCACGGTCTCTTCGGCGCGGGTCTGCGCCTCGTCGGCCACGCGGGTGGCCTCCGCCCGGGCCGCGGCGATCTTCGCGTCGGCCTCCGCCGCCAGGTCGTTGCGCAGCGACTCCGCCTCGGTGTCGAGGTCACGGCGGGCACGGGCCGTCTCGGCTTCGAGGTCGGCCCGCAGCGCGGCGACCTCCGCCTGCGCTGCCTGGCTCGCGGACGACGCGGCCTGCGCCTGGTCGCGAGCAGCGTCGGCTTCGTTGCGCAGCGCCTCGGTCTGCTCGCCGGTGGCGGCGACCTCGGCCCGCAGGGCGTTCGTCTGGCGCCGGAGCGCCTCGGCCTCGCGGCGGGCGGCGTCGGCCTCCGCGCGCGCGGCACGCGTCTCGGCCTGCGCGGCCTGGAGCTGGGCACGGACGGCCTCGACCTCCCCGCGCTCGCGCGCTGCCGCCTGCTGACTGGCTGCGGCCGCGGCGGCTTCCTCGGCTCGCTGCGCGGCCTCGGTCTCGGCGGCGCGGCGGTCGTCAGCGGCCTGGGCGGCCGCCTGCTCGGCGGCTGCACGCTCTGCGGCGACGCGCTCGGCCTCGAGCGCAGCGGCCTCGGCGCTCTCGCGCGCGGCGATCTGGGCGGCCGACGGACCCACCGGCTCCACCGGCTCGGGGGCCGGCGGGGGCGCCGGTGCCGGCGGCGCGATCGGCTGTGCGGCCGGGGTCGGCGAAGGCGCAGCAGGCTGAGCCCGCGCCGACGGCGTCGACGAGAGGTTGCTCACGAACGGCCGGTGCTCGACGGTCAGCTCCCAGCCGCTGCCGCCCCCGGGGAGCGTCACCTGCCGCTCGGAAACGACCTCCACCCGGCCGAAGCGCACGGTGAGATTCGCCAGCAGAGCACCTCGGTCAGGCCCGGTGACGGTGACGGTAGACGGCGAGGCGCTCACAGACGCAAGACCGTACCGGCATCCGGTGGAGCATGGTGGGACGGGGATTGCGGAGGCCTCGGCACCACCACCCGCGACCCCACGATCTTTCACACGGCTTTCACAGTAGGCTGGCCCGCGCCATGGCTCGCCTCTCCCAGGTCTTCGCCCCCAAGGACCGTGAGTTCTTCGACCTCTTCGAGGAGGCGGCGGGGAACACCGTCCGTGCTTCCGATCTGCTCGACCAGATGCTCCGTTCGTGGCCCGACAAGCCGGAGCTCGCGCGGGAGATCCTGATCTGCGAGCAGGACGGCGACCGGATCACGCACGACATCATCAAGCGGCTGAACAACACGTTCGTGACGCCGATCGACCGCGAGGACATCCTCGGGCTCGCGAGCGCGCTCGACGACATCGTCGACTTCACCGAAGAGGTCGCCGACTACCTCGGCCTCTACAAGATCGAGGCTCCGATGGAACAGGCGCAGCGGCTGGCACACGTGCTGCTGCAGGCCTGCCGGCAGCTGGCCGAGGCGATGCCGCGCCTGCGCGACTTCCGCGACCTCAGCCACTACACGGTCGAGATCAACCGACTCGAGAACGACGGCGACCGCATCGTCCGCGAGGCGATCGCCTCGCTGTTCGACAACGGCATCGACCCCATGGTCGTGATCCGCTGGAAGGACATCTTCGAGCGGCTCGAGGACGCGATCGACGCCACCGAGCACGCGGCCAACGTGCTCGAGGCGATCGTGATCAAGAACGCCTAGCCGCGACCCCGCGCCGCGCCGCCCCGCCTCCCCCGACGCACCCAGCACCTTGGAATCGGACATCATCCTCGTCATCGTCGTCGCGACAGCGCTCGGCTTCGACTTCACCAACGGCTTCCACGACACCGCGAACGTCGTGGCGACCGGCATCTCGACCCGGGCGCTGCCGCCCAAGCTGGCCGTCACGCTTGCCGCGATCCTGAACTTCATCGGGGCGTTCCTGTCGCTGAAGGTCGCCGCGACGGTCGCGAAGGACATCGTCGACCCGTCGACGATCACGATGACGATCGTCTTCGCCGGCCTCATAGGCGCGATCGCGTGGAACCTCATCACCTGGTACTTCGGCCTGCCGTCGAGCTCGTCCCATGCCCTCGTCGGCGGCCTGGTGGGCGCGTCGTTCGTCGCTCACGGGTTCAGCTCGATCTCCGGCGAAGGGCTGCTCGGGAAGGTCATGGTGCCCGCCGTGATCGCGCCGGTCCTCGCGTTCCTGGTCGCCGGGGTCTCGATCATCGTCATCTACCGCATCGTCGGCCGGCTCCGGCCGGGCCCGGTCAACCGCGGCTTCCGCGTCGGGCAGTGGGCCTCGAGCGGCCTGCTCGCGGTGTCGCACGGCACGAACGACGCACAGAAGACCATGGGCATCATCACGCTGGCGCTCGTGGCCCACGGGTCGCTGGACGCCGACAACTTCGAGGTCCCGACGTGGGTCATCTTCGCGTCGGCCAGCGCCATCGCCCTCGGCACCTACTCGGGCGGTTGGCGCATCATCAAGACGATGGGCAGCCGGATCATCAAGATGGACCCGGCGCAGGGCTTCGCCGCCCAGGGCGCCGGCGCCTCGGCGATCCTCGCCGCGTCCCACGCCGGGTTCCCGCTGTCGACCACGCACACCATCTCGGGCGCCGTCATGGGCGCCGGCGCGGCCAAGCGCCTCAGCGCCGTCCGCTGGGGTGTCGCCGGCAACATGATGATCGCCTGGCTGCTCACGATCCCGTGCGCGGCGGCCATCGGCGGCATCGTGTACGGCTTCACGTCGATCTTCGGCGACGGGGCCGCCGGACCGCTGATCGTGTCGGTCGTGTCCGTCGGCCTGCTCCTCGCCGTCTATCTGCGCCGGCTGCAGCGCGGCTCCGTCCTGACCGCCGCGGAGGCCTGAGCGATGCCCGTCCTGCTGGGCTTCATCGACGGCCAAGCGCTGTGGCAGACCATCTGGACCGGTGCGGTCGCCGGCATCGGGGTCTGCATCATCTTCGCCTTCACCATCCTCGGCGCGGCGCGGTCCACGGACATGCGCCTCGAAGACCGCGCCGTTGCGGCGACGCTGTACGCGGTGCTGGCGGTGCTGGGGACGCTCGCCAGCTTCGCAGTCGTGATCTACGCCGTGGTGCTGATCACCACTAAGTAGCAGGCACGCCCGGGTACTCGATGGTGCGCAGCACGCGCGCCGGTGAGCCCGCGGCGATGCTGAACGCGGGGAGATCCGTCGTCACCACGGAGTTGGACCCGATCACGCAGCGCTCCCCGATCGTCACCCCACTGGTGATGACCACGTTCGCGCCGCACCAGACGTTGTCGCCGATCCGGGTAGGGCCCTTCGTGGTGAACCCCTGCCACGGCACCGGCTTGACCGGATCGTCGAAGCGATGGTTGCCGTCGGTGACGAAGCATCCGTTGGCGAACATGCAGTGCTGCCCGATCTCCACCAGGTCGACCGCGGCCACCTGCACTCCCAGGTTGAGGAAGCTGCCGCCACCGATGCGGATCCGGCCCGGATCGGGGCAGGTGAGCCAGACGCCGGGCTCGAGGACGACCTGCGGCCCGATCTCCAGGCGGCCGGCCCGCAGTGCCTCCAGGACGTTGCCGTGCACCGGCCAGCGGGTGAACGCCTCACGCCGGGCGAACTCCCAATGGATCTGCGCCCGCACCCACGGCAGCGACGAGCGCTCGTACCAGCGCCACTTCTGCAGCCATTGGCGGGCCTGCGCAGCGGTCATGCCCGAACCCTCTCAGACGAGCGCGCACGGACGTCCAGCGACCGGCCAGCACCCCATCCCCAGAAACGTCGAAACTCGACTGGACGGATGTCCCATGGGGTGAACACCCCACGCGGCCGATGATGTCCATGTCCCCAACAGGACTGATCCGGGGCCCTACATCCGGATCTTTCGAGCCTCGCCCGCGGCCTGCCCGCGGGCACCGAACGTGTTCGCTCTCGGGGTGGGAGCGAACCGATCAGCGGCCGGAGCCTCCCGTGGCACCGGCTGCGACCCGTCGGTGGTTGCGTGGGCCCGTACGGCATCCCGTGTCCGTACGGCGCCCACGTACCCCGAGGGTCTGACCGGCAGCCGCCGTCTCGCGGCCGCCGGATCAGCCCGGACCGGAGCCACGGGCGTGGCACGTCGTGCGGCGCGGCGCTCAGGCCGCTGCAGCCTTCGCCTTGCGCGCCCGTGGCTTGGCCGGCGCACGTCGCTTCTTGGTGGCGGGTGCCGCCGCGGGCACGACGAGGTCGCGGAGGAACGCGCCGGTGTAGGACGCCGGAACCGCCGCCACCTCCTCGGGAGTGCCGACGGCGACGACGGTGCCACCCTCCTCCCCGCCCTCGGGGCCCATGTCGATCAGGCGGTCGGCGGTCTTGATGACGTCCAGGTTGTGCTCGATGACCACCACCGAGTTGCCCTGGTCGACCAGGCGGTGGAGCACCACCAGCAGCCGCTGGACGTCCGCGAAGTGCAGGCCCGTCGTGGGCTCGTCGAGGATGTAGAGCGTCCGGCCAGTCGCGATCTTCGACAGCTCGGTGGCGAGCTTGATCCGCTGCGCCTCGCCGCCGGAGAGCGTCGTCGCGGGCTGCCCGAGCCGGATGTAGCCCAGCCCGACGTCGTTCAGCGTCTCCAGCCGGCGGCGGATCTTCGGGATGTTCTCGAAGAAGACCACGGCTTCCTCGACCGGCATCGCAAGGACGTCGGCGATCGACTTCCCCTTGAAGCGGATGTCGAGCGTCTCCTTGTTGTACCGCTTGCCGTCGCACTGCTCGCACGGGACGTAGACGTCCGGCAGGAAGTGCATCTCGATCTTGATCTGGCCGTCGCCCTTGCAGACCTCGCAGCGGCCGCCCTTGACGTTGAAGGAGAAGCGCCCGGCCTTGTAGCCGCGGGCGCGGGACTCCTGCGTCTTGGAGTAGATGTCGCGGATGACGTCGAACAGGCCGGTGTACGTCGCGGGGTTCGATCGCGGGGTGCGGCCGATCGGCGACTGGTCGATCGCGATGATCTTGTCGACCGCGTCGAGGCCCAGGACCGCCGTGTGCGCGCCGGCCCGGCTGCGGGCGCGGTGCAGCTTGTTCGCGACGGCCTTGTAGAGGACCTCGTTGACCAGCGACGACTTGCCGGAACCCGACACCCCCGTCACGCAGGTCAGCGTCCCGAGCGGGATCCGGACGTCGACGCCCTTGAGGTTGTGCTGCTTGGCCCCGCGGATCTCCAGGTGGCCGCTGGGCTTGCGGCGCCGCTCCGGGACGGGGATGACCGCCGTGCCGGCCAGGTGCTGACCGGTCAGCGACGCCTTGACCTTCGCGATCTGCGCGGCGGTCCCCTGGGCCACCACGCGGCCGCCGTGCTCGCCGGCGCCCGGCCCCATGTCGATGACGTGGTCGGCGGCGCGCATCGTCTGCTCGTCGTGCTCGACGACCAGGACGGTGTTGCCGAGGTCGCGCAGGCGCTCGAGCGTGGCGATGAGCTTCGTGTTGTCCCGCTGGTGCAGGCCGATCGACGGCTCGTCGAGGACGTATAGGACGCCGACCAGCGCCGAGCCGATCTGCGTCGCGAGCCGGATGCGCTGCGCCTCGCCGCCGCTCAGCGTCGCGGAGGCGCGGTCCATCGACAGGTAGCCGATGCCCACGTCGTTCAGGAAGCGCAGGCGCTCCTCGATCTCGCGGAAGATCAGCCGCGCGATGTGGCGCTCGGTGTCGGACAGCTGCACCTCCTCGAGCCAGATCCGGGCGCGCTTCACCGACAGGTTGCAGAACTCGTGGATCGCGGTCCCGCCGACCAGCACGGCGCGGGATTCGGGCCGGAGCCGCGAGCCCTTGCACGCCGGGCACGGGACGACCGCCATGAACTCCTCGATCCGCTCGCGGATCGCCTCGGAGTCGGTCTCCCGGTAGCGGCGCTCGAGGTTCGGCATCACGCCCTCGAAGCGGGCGTTGTAGGACCGGGTGCGGCCGTACCGGTTCTTGTAGGTGACGGGGACGCGGTCGTCGCCGAGGCCGAACAGGTACAGGTCCTGCTCGCCCTGGGGCAGGTCGGCGAACGGGATCGTGCGGTCGATGCCGTACGAGTCGCTGATCGCCTCCCCGATCTGGTCGTAGTACTGCGAGCTCGAGTTCGCCCACGGAGCGATCGCGCCCTCGTCGAGGGACAGCGACGGGTCCGGGACGACCAGACCCGGGTCGATCTCCATCATCGAGCCGAGGCCGGTGCAGCGCTCGCACGCGCCGTGCGGTGAGTTGAACGAGAAGATCCGCGGCTCGAGCTCGGGCATCGAGGTGCCGCAGTTGAGGCAGGCGAACTTCTCGCTGAACGTCAGCAGCTTGCCGGCCGTGCCCTCGGGCGCGCCGCGCTCCGCCAGGATCTCGACCTCGATGATGCCGTCCGCCAGCGCGATCGCCGTCTCGATCGAGTCGGCCAGGCGCTTGCGGACCTCGCCACGCATCACGAGCCGGTCGACGACCAGCGAGATGTCGTGCTTGAACTTCTTGTCGAGGACGATCTCCTCGTCGAGGCCGCGCAGCTCGCCGTCGACCTTCGCCCGCGCGTAGCCGTCCGCACGCAGGGATTCCAGCATCTTCCCGTACTCGCCCTTGCGGCCCCGGATGATCGGCGCCATGACCATGAAGCGCGTGCCCTCGGGCAGCTCCATCACCTGGTCAATGATCTGCTCGACCGACTGGCCGGCGATCGGCGCACCGCACTTGTGGCAGTGCGGATGGCCGATGCGCGACCACAGCAGGCGCAGGTAGTCGTAGATCTCGGTGACGGTGCCGACCGTCGACCGCGGGTTCTTCGACGTCGTCTTCTGGTCGATCGAGATCGCCGGCGACAGGCCCTCGATCGAATCGACGTCCGGCTTGTCCATCTGGCCGAGGAACTGGCGCGCGTAGGCGCTCAGCGACTCGACGTAGCGGCGCTGTCCCTCGGCGTAGATGGTGTCGAAGGCCAGGGACGACTTCCCCGACCCAGACAGGCCCGTGATGACCGTGAGCGCGTCCCGCGGGATCGTCAGCGAGACGTCCTTCAGGTTGTGCTCCCGGGCACCCGAGACGACGATGCTGTTGGACGGCGGCATGTGCACATAAGCCTAGCCGTCCGAACAGACGTTCGACCGTTCGAATGCCCGCAATCTGCGGGTTCTGCTACCCCTCGACTGTCGCGTACGCCTCATCGACGAGCGCGCCGCGGTCCGGAAGGTCGAAGTTGTCGCGCAGGTAGGCGTCGGTCTCCTCGCGGCTGGCCCCGTTGAGCGCCATGTTGAGCGCGATCAGGCGGGCACCGTCGATGTCCCCGTCCCCGGCACCCTCGTCGTGCGTCGGGGCGGGAGCCGGCTCGGCCGCGGGCGGGGCAGGCTCGAAGGCCGGCGCCTCCTCGACGGCGGGCACGATGCTCGCCTCCGGGTAGGGCTCGTCGAGGACGGACCCGGTGCGCTCCTTGGCGGCGGGGACCGGCTCGGTTGCGGTGAACAGGCCCGGCGGCACGATCGGCGCCTCGGCGTGCGGCGACGGGTCGGGTGCCTCCTCCGGGATCGGCGGCAGCGCGCGATCGGGCACGTCGGCAGCACCAGCAGTCGGCTCGGGCCGCCGCTTGGCGAGCGGCATGCTCTCGATCGGCGCGGGCGCGGCGGCGGGAGCGGCAGCGCCGGCCACGTCGTACAGCTCGCCCATGTTGCCCTTCAGCAGCGACAGATCGGCGCCGAGCCGGTTCGCGCCGGTGCGCAGGCTCTCCATCAGCGCGCCCAGCTCGCCCTCCATCGCGTCGACGCGCTGCAGCATCCCCGAAGTCGACTCGGCGACGGCGCCCACGTGGTCCTGGCTCTTCGCGACGGCGTCGTCGCGGATGTCGGCGGCATTGTCCTCGGCCTCGCGGACGATGCGGGCGGCCTCCTCGCGGGCACCGGCCTCGATCTCGGCGGCGCTGGACTCCGCGGCCTCGACGATGGCGCGGACGTGGTCGCTGGCAGCGATGGCGATCGACGCCGGAGTCGCGCGGGCGGGCGCCGGGACGGGCGCGGCGGCCACCGGGCTGCGCGAGCTGCTCGAGGCCTGACGCTGCAGGCCCTCGATCTCGACGGCGAGCTGCTCCAGGTGAGCGTCGACGGCCTCGGGGTCATACCCCCGCCGGGCGATCGGGAAGTCCTTCTTCTCGATGGATTGGCGATCAAGGGCCACGGTTCCTGCTCCTCGTACGATGGCCCGGGCGGGTCCGCGGCGGCGCCGCACCCGTCCCGGGTCAGGGTCAACTCGGGCAACCCTACCGAACGACCTGCGGCCGGTCGCCGGGGGTGCTGTTCGGCCGGCGACCCCGTGTCCGCGGTCGCTCGGCGTTTCGGAGCGGCACGGCGCGGCGCCGCTCAGCGCGCCAGCGCGACCTCGCCGTCGCGGACCTCGACCAGCCCGTCCCGCACCAGCCCGTCGAGTGCCGCCCGCACCCGGGCCGCGTCGATGTCGCCCGGGACTGCGTCGCCGGCCGCCAGCGCCGCCACGATCCGGCCCCTGACCCAGCGGTTCGTGTCCTCGAAGCGGACGGCGGTCCCCGCCGCCCGCCGCGCCGGGGCGACCACGGCGCCGCGCGAGGCGCACCACGGCGCCGCCGGGCACGCCTCGCAGTCGGCGCGCCGCGCGCCGCAGACCAGCGCGCCCAGCTCCATGGCGGCCTGGTTCCAGGTGGGAGCGCGCTCGATCGACTCAGGGAGCAGCACCTCCGGACCGCCCAGCCCGATGCGGTCGGCGATCCGCCGCACGTTGGTGTCGACCGCGGCGACCCGCTCGCCGAACGCGAACGACGCGACCGCCGCCGCCGTGTACGGCCCGACGCCGGGCAGCGCCCGCAGGCCGGCGGCGGTCCGCGGCCAGCCGTCCCGCGCGACCACCGCGCAGGCGGCCCGCAGCCGCAGCGCCCGCGAGTTGTAGCCCAGGCCCACCCACGCGGCCAGGACGTCGGGAACGGCCGCCGCAGCCAGGGCGTCCTCCGTCGGCCACTGCGTAAGCCAGGCCTCGAAGCGCGGCACGATGCGGGCGACCTGCGTCTGCTGCAGCATGACCTCGCTGACCAGGATCGCGTAGGGGTCCGTCGTCCGGCGCCACGGGAGGTCGCGGCGGACCTCCTCGTACCAGGCCAGGACGGCGTCCTGGAGCGCCGGAACCGACACCGGCGGTCAGTCCGACGCCATCCCGGCCTCCTGCAGCCCGCGCAGCTCCCGGTTGAGGTCGCGGATCTCGTCGCGCAGGCGGGCCGCATACTCGAAGCGCAGCTCCTCGGCCGCGGCGAGCATCTCCTCCTCCAGCGACACGATCGCCTTCTGCAGGTCCTCGGGCGCCCCGTCCCCCACGTCGGTCCGCTTGCGCTCGCTGCGCCGGCGGCCCTTGGGCGTCTTGCCCTCGGCCTGGAGGAACTCGGCGATGTCGCTGACGCCCTTGTTGATCGTCGTCGCCGTGATGCCGTGCTCGACGTTGTACGCGAGCTGGATCGCCCGGCGGCGGTCGGTCTCCTCGAGGGCCGCCGTCATCGCCGCGGTCTCCTTGTCGGCGTACATGATCACCGCGCCCTCGGAGTTCCGGGCGGCACGGCCGATCGTCTGGATCAGCGACGTCTCCCCGCGCAGGAAGCCCTCCTTGTCGGCGTCGAGGATCGCGACGAGCGACACCTCGGGCATGTCCAGGCCCTCGCGCAGGAGGTTGACGCCGACGAGCACGTCGTACTCGCCGAGGCGCAGGTCGCGGATGATCTGGATGCGCTCGAGCGTGTCGATCTCCGAGTGCAGGTAGCGGACGCGGAAGCCCATCTCCAGCAGGTAGTCGGTGAGGTCCTCCGACATCTTCTTCGTGATCGTCGTGACCAGGACGCGCTCGCTCTTGTCGGTCCGCTTCCTGATCTCGTTCATCAGGTCGTCGATCTGGTTCTTCGTCTGCCGGACCTCGACGGACGGGTCCACGATGCCGGTCGGTCGGACGATCTGCTCGACGATCGTCCCGGAGTGCGCGCGCTCGTACTTGCCCGGCGTGGCGGACACGAACACGATCTGCGGGGTGATGGAGAGGAACTCGTCGAACTTCTGCGGGCGGTTGTCCATCGCGCTGGGCAGCCGGAAGCCGTAGTCGACGAGGGTCCGCTTACGGGCCTGGTCCCCCTCGAACATCGCGCCGACCTGCGGCACGGTCTGGTGGGACTCGTCGAGGAAGCAGACGAAGTCGTCGGGGAAGTAGTCGATCAGGCAGTAGGGGCGGTCACCGCGGGCGCGGCCGTCGAGGATCCCCGAGTAGTTCTCGATCCCGTTGCAGAAGCCCATCTCCTTGAGCATCTCCATGTCGTACTGCGTGCGCTGCCGCAGCCGGTGGGACTCCAGGAGCTTGCCCTCGGCGTCGAGCTCGGCGCAGCGGTCCGAGAGCTCGCGGCCGATGGCGGCGACGGCGTTGTCGATCGTGCCGTCCCGGACGTTGTAGTGCGACGCGGGCCAGATCGCGACGTGCTCGAGGTCGTCCTTCACGAGCTCGCCCGTCATCGGGTCGAACTCCTGCAGGCGCTCGATCTCGTCGCCGAAGAGCGTCGCCCGGTAGGCGGTCGAGTCGCTGTAGGCGGGGAAGATCTCGAGCGCCTCGCCGCGGACCCGGAAGGAGCCGCGGCCGAGGGCGACGTCGTTGCGGACGTACTGGATCTGGACGAGCTTGCGCAGCAGCCCGTCGCGGTCGACCTCCTCCCCCTTGCGCAGCGTCTGCAGGTTGTCGTCGTAGGTCTCGGGCGAGCCGAGGCCGTAGATCGCGGACACCGACGCGACGATGATCACGTCGCGTCGCGCGAACAGCGCGGCGGTCGCGGCGTGCCGCAGGCGGTCGACCTCGGCGTTGATGGCCGAGTCCTTCTCGATGTAGAGGTCCTTCGACGGGACGTACGCCTCGGGCTGGTAGTAGTCGTAGTAGCTGACGAAGTACTCGACGGCGTTGTCCGGGAAGAAGGTCCGGAACTCGTTGCAGAGCTGCGCGGCGAGCGTCTTGTTGTGGGCCATCACCAGCGCCGGCTTCTGCAGGCGCTCGATCGACGCCGCCATGGTCATCGTCTTGCCCGTGCCGGTGGCGCCGAGCAGCGTGGTGTAGCGGTCGCCGTTGTTCACCGCCTCCACGATCGAGTCGATGGCCTTCGGCTGGTCGGCGGCGGGGCTGTAGACGCTGTCGAGGCGGAACGGAGGCACCGAGCCAGATTAGCGGCGGCCCAGGACCGCTCCGGCTCGCTGCGGTCAGCCGGTGACCGCGTCCGCCGTCAGTCGATCCCGAGCTCGGCCGCGTAGTTCGCGCGGTAGTCGCGCCGCGCGTCGAGGACCTTGCGCACGTAGGCGCGGGTCTCCGGGAACGGGATGTCGTCGGCCGTGAAGTCGCGGTCGGCCTCGCGCGCCTCGATCAGCCACTTGCCGACGTTGCCCTGCCCGGCGTTGTACGCCGCGAGCACCAGGACGTCGTTGCCCTCGAAGTTCCGCTCGAGCTCCCGCAGGTAGTAGGCGCCGTAGCTGATGTTGACCTGCGGGGTGCCGAGGTCCTTCACGTCGAAGGCCAGGCCACCGGACCGGCGGGCGATCTCGTGGGCGGTGTCCGGAGTGATCTGCATCAGGCCGAGCGCGCCTGCGCTGGACTCCTGGCCGTCCCGGAAGTGGGACTCCGCGTAGATCACGCCGGCGATGAGCGCCGGGTCCAGGCCCTTGTCCTTCGCCTGCTGGCGGATGATGTCCTCGTGCTTGAGCGGGAGGGTGATCTCCTTGACCGCCTCGTGCAGGTGCGGGAGGACGGCGGCCGCAGCCGCCGCGCTACCCGCCAGCACGAGCACGAGCACCAGCAGGCGGCGGCGGGCCTGTGCGGCCCGGCTGCGAGCGCGTGGTGCCGGGTCGCGCCGGCTGTTGCCCGCGCCGGCTCGCGACGGCGGCCGGCCGGCCGGTGGCCGTTTGGCGGTGGTCCCACGGGCTGCGGCCGATCGCGGCGCGCGCTGCGTCCCCGCGCCCGTGGCCGCCGGCGATGCGGGGCGGGGACTGCGCTGCTTGGCGGGGCGTGCACTCAAAGGGTGAGGGTGCTGTCAGGCGGGAGGGGCACTGCGCAGTCTGCCGAGGACGGTGGACAGCTCCCGCTCGAGGTCCTCGACGGTGCCGGAGTTCACGACCACATACGTCGCGCGGTCCGCCTTCTCCTGCTGGGTCAGTTGGCGGGCTGCCCGCTCGTCGACCGAGTGGTGTCCGCGCGCCGCGGCGCGCTCGGCGCGGACCGCCTCGTCGGCGATGACCGCGATCGTCGCGTCGTACGCCTTGTCCATCCCGGCCTCGAACAGCAGCGGCGTCTCCACCACGGCCGCGGGGGGCGGCGGATCGGCGGTGGCCGACGCAGCCCGGAAGTCGATGACGGCCTGGGCCACGCGCGGCCAGATCTGCTCCTCCAGCCACTTGCGCTCGGACGGGTCGGCGAAGGCGTGCTTCGCGATCTGCGCGCGGTCGACGGTGCCGCCGGGCGCGACGTCGTCCCCCCAGCGCGCCACGACGAGCTCACGGAGCTCGGCGTCGTCGACGTAGAGGTCGTGCACCACCGCGTCGGTGGACAGCGTCATGGCTCCCAGGCGACCGAGCGCGGCGAGCGCGGTCGACTTCCCGGAGCCGAGGCCGCCGGTCAGGCCGACGAACGGGACTGGGGCCTGGGAGGGCATGGGCACTCGAGCCATAACCTGCCCGTCGCGACTATGTTGCGGTCGCGACGGGCGGGTGGCGGGACGCGCTGCGTCCCGGGCTGCTCGTTACTCGGCGGCGGGCGCCTCGTCGGCGTCGGCCTCGGCGGCCGGAGCCTCCTCGGCGGGGGCCTCGGCCTCGGCGGCAGGGGCCTCCTCGACGGGCGCCTCGGCCTCAGCGGCCGGAGCCTCCTCGACGGGGGCCTCCAGCGTCTCGTCGGCCGGGACCTCCTCGGCGGGCGCGGCGTCGGCGACCTCGGGGGCCTCCTCCGCGACAGCGGCCTCGGACTCCGGGGCCGCTGCCTCGGCGTCCGCAGTCGCGGGGTCGGTGACCTGGCCGAGCTCGTCGACCGGCTGCAGCGTCGGCGCGACGGGCGGGTAGACCTCGTCGAGGTTCGTCACGTCGTCCAGGTCGGAGTCCAGCAGACCCTCGATCGGACGCAGCGGCAGCACCTGGCCGTCGACGCGCTTCACCGACAGCGAGAGGCGGCGCCGCTCGGAGTCGATCTCCAGGATCCGGACGCGGACCTCGTCACCGGGCTGCACGACCTCACGCGGGTTCTCCACGTGGTGGTTCGCGAGCTCGGAGATGTGGACCAGGCCCTCGACCCCGTCGAGGATCTCGACGAAGGCACCGAACGTGACGACCTTGGTGACCTTGCCGGCCAGCTCGTCGTTGACGTTGTAGGTGTCGACGACACGCTGCCACGGGTCCTCCTGCGTCTGCTTGAGACCCAGGGAGATCCGCTGACGCTCGCGGTCGATGTCGAGGACCTTGACGGCGACGGTGTCGCCGATGTTGAGGATCTCGGACGGGTGGTTCACATGCGACCAGGACAGCTCGCTGATATGGATCAGGCCGTCGATGCCGTTGAGGTCCACGAACGCGCCGAAGTCGACGATGTTCGAGATCTGGCCCTCGACGACGAGGCCGGGCTGCAGGCGGTCCAGGATCTCCTGGCGCTGCTCCTTGCGCTCCTCCTCGAGCACCGCGCGGCGGCTGAGCACCACGTTGTTGCGCGAGCGGTTGAGCTCGATGACCTTGCACTCGATGGTCTGCGACATGAACTCGTCGAGGTTCGCCACGCGGCGGATGTCGACGAGGGAGGCCGGCAGGAAGCCACGGACGCCGAGGTCGATGATGAGGCCGCCCTTGACGACCTCGATGACCAGGCCCTCGACGGGCTCGCCGCTCTCCGCGGCGGCTTCGATGCGGCGCCAGGCCTTCTCGAAGCGGGCGCGCTTCTTGGAGACGATCAGGCGGCCGTCCTGATCCTCCTTGGTGAGGACGAGGACGTCGACCTCCTCGCCCATCGTGACTTCTTCGTTCGGATCCACGTTCTTGCGGATCGAAAGCTCGTTGGAGGGGATGACCCCCTCGCTCTTGTAGCCGATGTCGACGAGGACCTCGTCCTTGTCGATGCGGACGACCTTGCCGCTTACTACTTCACCCTCTTCGAACAGGGTGAACGTTGCGTCGTAGTTGGGGACGATCTGCCCGTCGATTTCGAGGAGCAGGCCATCAGAGCCGGGAACGATCTTGGCTTCTGACGGAGTCGTAGAGGTGATGGTCTGGGTCATGAACCGTTCAGCGTAACGGTTGGACCCCTCTGGGCGCCCTGCGGTGCGCCCCCCGGATAACCTGCAGCGAGATGGCACTTCGAGCGACGAAACGAGGCGAGGAGCGGACGCCCCTCGCAGGCGACTACGACGTGCTGATCTGCGGCGCGAGCTTCGCAGGCCTGACGGTCGCGCGGGAGCTGTCCGGCAGCGGCGCCCGCGTGCTGCTGATCGACCGCTACGAGATCGGCGAGCGGCAGACCTCTGCGTGCGCCGCGCCGACCGAGTGGCTCGACAACATGGGCCTCTCCGAGTCGATCCTGCAGACGTTCGGGGACCTCGTCGTCCACCGCCTGCAGGCCAAGGGCGGCCCCAAGCGCTCGAAGACCTACCGCTGGGCGCTGCCGTGGACGTTCTCCACGTTCGACTACCGCAAGCTCTGCGCGCTGCTGAAGGAGCAGTCGCCGGACGTCCCGTTCGAGACGGCGAAGGTCGACGGCATCACGCACGGCGGCGCGATCCACACGGTCCACACCGACCGCGGTGACCTGACCGCCCCGCTCGTCGTCGACGCCCTCGGCTGGCGCCGCAACCTGGGCACGGACCCGGACGGCATCGACATCCCGACCGCCCGGCTGTCGCGTGGCCTGGAGGTCCATCCGCCGGACGCGGGCGCGGCCGGCAAGGACCTCGAGCTGTGGCTCGACACCGACTACATCAAGCCCGGCTACTCGTGGTCGTTCCCGGCGGGTCACGAGACGCGGGTCGGCGTCGGCTCGTTCGACCCGAAGATCAAGGTCAAACGGCCGACCGACGAGCTCGCGCACAACATCGGCGTCGGCGTCGAGGGCGGCTACCAGGGCAACTGGATCCCTCACGTCCTGCGCCCCGCGACCGAGGCGAACGTCTTCTTCGTCGGCGACAGCGCGGGCCACTGCCTGCCGACGACCGCCGAGGGCATCCGCACCGCGCTGTACTTCGGCCTCGCGGTCGGCCGCGAGCTGCGTGCCGTGGTCGACGGGCGCCAGTCCCGCGGCCAGGCCCTCGAGCGGTACCACTCGTTCTCCGCCGACCACGAGTTCGCCTTCTCGTGGCTGTGGCGCGTGCAGACGATCTTCAGCGGCATCAACAAGCTGCCGCTGATGGACTCGGCGCTGGACGTCTTCCAGCGGCCGTCGCTGATCAAGTGGGCGTTCAACCACTACCTGGCGATCGCCCCGCCGTCCTACGCGCTCGAGCCGTCCTGGCCGGACGCGCGGTCACGGCAGGACGCCGGCCCGTCCGTGGCGGTCGAGTCCGCCCCGGAGCGCGGCGAGCTCACTGCCGCCTGACGACGTCTCAGGCCGGGCGGCCGCTTCGCGACGCAGTCGGGCATGTGCGGACGTCCGGGGGCCGACAGCCCGGCTGGGCGGTGGGACGCGTGGAGGGTTTGGGGGGCATACCCCGCCAAATCCGCCGAGGGGAGACGGCCGCCCGGCCGTGCCCCGGACGCGTGGAGGGTTTGGGGGGCGTACCCCGCCGAATCCTCCGCGGACCCGTGCGAGCGCCCACTCGTCCCGCCCGGCCCGCCGCCTGCCCCATGCCGCTGCCGGTCAACGCGCCTGGAGGGCGTCCATGCCGACCGTCGCCGCCAGCAGCAGACGCCGGTCCAGCGCGCGGCCGGTGTCCCCGGACGCGTCGATGTCGTAGACGTCGCGCCACTTCCAGCGCCGGCGGACGTTCGTCGCGAGGACCTGGTCGCCGCGGACGAACTCGAAGTCGTAGGCGATCGGCAGCCAGTCCGCGAAGTCGCCGATGTACGGAACGATGCCGACGACGCGACGGAAGATCGCCTTCGGCATCGACACCTCGCGCGCCTGGCAGATCTCCTGGCCGTCGGGCGCGAAGATCGCGTAGGTCGAGCGGAACAGCGACTTGCCGAAGACCTTCTGGATCGCGCCGAGCTGGACGCCGTCCGCCGTCGCGATGTCGTACGTCGCCCGCGGGTCGAACCGCTGGCGCGCGAGGATCCGCATCAGGTCGACCGACTTCGAGTCGTCGGTGTAGAAGCGCACGTCCTCCTTGAACTTGAAGCGCTTCTGCTCGACGAAGCAGAACTGCTCGCCGTCAGACTCGCCGTCCGGAACCGAGAAGACGTACTGGTTGATGACGAGCTTGACCCGCTGGCGCAGGACGAACCTGTCGTAGGCGGTGATGTCGATCACGCCCGGGAGCCTACCTCGCTACTTGGCGTCCATCCACGAGACGCCGAAGCCGACGTCGACCGCGAGCGGCGGCTCGTGGCCCCACGGGGCGACCATCGTCGTCCGGGCCAGGTCGGCGACCGCCTGCGCCTCGGACTCCGGCGCCTCGAAGACGAGCTCGTCGTGGACGGTCAGCACCATGCGCGCCGTCAGGTCCGACGCCGCCAGGGCCCGCGCCGCCTCGATCATCGCGAGCTTCATAACGTCGGCCGCGGTGCCCTGGATGACGGTGTTGACCGCCAGCCGCTCCCCCAGCATGCGGACGTTCCAGTTGCGCGCCCGGATCTCCGGGATCTGGCGGCGCCGGCCGTAGAGCGTGTGGACGTGGCCCTGGTCCTTGGCCTGGTCGATCGTGTCCTCCATGAACTGCGCGACCTTCGGGAAGCGCTCGAGGTACGTGTCGATGAAGGCCTTCGCCTCCTCCCGCGGGATGTTCAGGCGGTCCGCGAGGCCGAAGTCCGACAGCCCGTAGACGATGCCGTAGTTGATCATCTTCGCCTTCGAGCGGTCCATCGGCGTCAGCTCGGACGCGGGCTTGTCGAAGACGGTCGAGGCGGTCGCGGTGTGGACGTCCTCGCCCGCGACGAAGATCGCCTTCAGGACGGGCTCGTCGGCGACGTGGGCCAGGATCCGCAGCTCGACCTGGGAGTAGTCGGCGCTGACGAGGACGTTGCCGTCCCCCGCCCGGAAGCAGCCGCGGATCTCGCGGCCGAGCTCCGTCCGGACCGGGACGTTCTGCATGTTCGGGTTGGTCGAGGACAGGCGACCGGTCTGCGCCACCGCCTGCAGGAACGTCGTGTGGATCCGGTCCTCGTCGTCCGTCATGTGCGGCAGCGGATCGAGGTACGTCTTGGAGAGCTGGTTCAGCTCCCGCCAGCGCTCGATCTTGGGGATGATCGGATGCTCGTCGCGGATCGCCTGCAGGACGCGGGCGTCGGTCGAGAACCCCGTCTTGCCGCGGCGCTTGCGCGACAGGCCGAGCTTCTCGAACAGGACCTGCCCGAGCTGCTGCGGCGAGCCGAGGACGAACTCCTCCCCCGCCAGGTCCCAGACCTCGCGCTCCAGCGTCGCGATCTCCTCGTCCACGCGGGTCTTGATCAGCGCGAGCCGCGGCTTGTCGAGCCGCATCCCGGCGTCCTCCATCGCGGCCAGCACGCCGACCAGCGGCAGCTCGACGTCGTCCATCAGCCCCTGCAGCCCGCGGTCGGCCAGCTGCTCGCGCTGCCACGTCGCCAGCGCGTTCGTCAGCAGCGCCGCGCGCGCGGCCGGGTCCTCGATCTTCGTCGCGAACCCGCGCTCCTCGCACAGCTCGTCGAACGGATAGCCGCGCCGCGCGGGCTCCAGCAGGTAGGCGCCGAGCAGCGTGTCGTGGGCCAGGCTGACCGGGACGGGGCCCGCGGCCTTCGCGTCGTGCATGACGACGGGCCGGTCGCCGAGCGCCGCGATGACCTCCGCGGCGTCCTGGCACGGACCGGTCAGGACGCCACCGGTGCCCGCGTGGACCCCGAACCGTGCCTGCGCGTCGAGCGTGAAGAGCTCGCCCTCGGGCGCCTCGGGGATCGAGAACGCGACGGACACCTCGAGGCCCGGCGGCAGGACGCGCAGGTCGGTGATCGCGGCCTCGCGGACGCGAGCGGTCAGCTGGACGTCCCCAGTGAGGTTCGCCCCCGGGACGGCGTCCGGCCCGTCGGCCTCGCCCTCGTCCCCCGCCAGCGCGTCCTCCAGGCGCGACAGCGGCGCGCGCAGCTCGAACCGGCGGAAGACCTCGCGCAGCTTCGAGCGGTCGGGTGCGCGGGCGGCCTCCAGCGCGGGGTCGATGTCGGTCGGGACGTCGCGCAGGATCGTCGCCAGCTGCTTGGAAAGCCGTGCGTCGTCCGCGTGGTTGGTCAGGTTCTCCTTGCGCTTGGCGCCGGAGATCTGGTCGACCGACGCGAGGACGGTGTCGAGGTCGCCGAACTGCTGCAGCAGCGCGGCGCCGGTCTTGTCGCCGATGCCGGGGACGCCGGGGATGTTGTCCGACGTGTCGCCCTTGAGGCCGTAGAAGTCGGGGATCAGCTCGGGGGCGAGGCCGTAGCGGTCGATGACGGCCTGGCGGTCGTAGAGCTTGGTGTCCGTGATGCCGCGGCCGGTGGCCATGATCGCGACGAGGCCGTCGTCGTCGATGATCTGGAAGGCGTCGCGGTCGCCGGTGACGACGACCGAGCGGATCGGCGGGTCGGCGACCCGGGCCTTCTGCGCGATCGACGCGATCACGTCGTCCGCCTCGTAGCCGTCGACGTGCGTGTTGCGGTACCCGAACGCGTCGACGATCTCCAGCAGGTGCGGCCACTGCTCCTTGAGCAGGTCGGGCCGGGAGGTGCGCGTCGCCTTGTAGTCGGCGGACATCGCCTTGCGGCCCGAGTTGCCGGCGTCCCAGACCACGATCGTCGGCTTGACCCCGTACTCGGTGAGCAGCTTCACGAGCATCGACGCGAAGCCGAAGATCGCGTTCGTGGGCTGGCCGGTCGACGTCGCGATGGACTCCGGGAGCGCGAAGAACGCCCGGTAGGCCAGCGAGTTGCCGTCGATCAGGAAGAGCTCGTCAGGACGTTCGGCCATGGAGGGGTGACCCTAGCGAGGAACGCGCCGCCGCCCGGCGCGCGGCCCGGGCCGACCCGGCCGCGCTCAGATGAAGATGCTGAGCAGCATCACGAGGAGCAGCAGGAAGCACGTCGCGGTGGCGAGCGCGAGGACCCGCAGGACCCAGCGGTCGAAGCCGCCCAGGGCAGGCTTGCCGCCCTCGCGCGCGCCCAGGAGGTCCGCGGGGACGGCGCGCGCCGCCGGGACGGCGCGGATGCCGAGCGGCGCGTCGTCGTCGTCGTCGTCGTCGACCAGGTCTGTGGTGTCCCCGGACACGACGGCGGCCGGCGCGGGCGGGTCGGCCGGTCCGCTGCGGCGGGGCGCCGGAGCGGCCGGTGCGGGACCCGCCTCACGGCCGCGCTGGGCACGTTCGGCGTCGAGCAGCTGCTGCAGGCTGCGGTGGGCCAGCAGCGCCTCGTCGCGCTGGGCCTTCAGCGTCGCCGCCTGCTGGCGGGCCTCGTCGCGCTGCCCGGCGGCGGTGTCGCGTTCGCGCTGCGCGGCGGCCACCTCCTCGCGGGCGCGTCGCTCGGCGGCGCGTGCTGCGGCCATCGCCTCCTCGCGCTGCTCGTCCAGGCGGTCGCGGGTGCGCACCGCCGCCTCGCGGTCGCGGACGGCCTCCTCGAGCTGGTCGCGGGCCCGCTGCAGCGACGCCGCCGTGCTGCGGGACTCGCGCGCCTCAGCGTCGCGCGCGGACTCGACGGCGCGCAGGTCCCGCTTGAGCTCACGGATGAGCTCGGTGCGGTGGTCGTCGGGCTGTGGGCGCGCGTCGCTGCCGGCCGTGACGGGGTCAGGGTCGTCGGACCGGGCCGAGGTGGCGGGCGGGGCATCGACAGCGGGAGCGGGCGCCGGGTCTCGGTCCGTGACGACCTCGGCGGCGGGCTCGGGCACGGCGACAGCGTCCTCCACCGGCGGAACGACCGCTGCGACGGCGGGCAGCGGCTCGAGCGGACGGGGACGCAGGTGCTCGAGGTCGCCGTCCGCGCGTGTGCTCGCCGGACTGGGCTTCAGCACCGGGTCGCGCTGCTCCTGTGGCCGGTTGGAGCGAAGGCCAACCCGCCGCGCTTCGGCGCCCACGGGCACCAGGACCCTCGGGGCGACCTCCAGGCTCGCGCCGGCCAGCTCGCGCTCGTCGCCTGCCCAGGGGAACTCGGCGACCCACGAACTGCCCTCGATCGGAGCCCACGGCTTGTGCTCCAGCGTCGCGAGGACCTGATGGTCGCCGGCGACCAGGGTCGGCCGCAGGAAGCGCAGCCCGCGGATGCCGGTCCAACGACCCCGCAGATGCACCACGCCGTCTCGGAGGCGGAGTTCCTCGACGTCGAAAGCGGCGATTTGCGGGGAGTCTGAGAGTCGGGTTGCAGTTGCGATGGGGGTTCCGTACCCCTGGCGCCCGTGCGGCGAACCTCGGACGGGTCCTCGTCAGGCGGCCGGCACACCAGCGCCGAACGAGTACGTGACGCCCGTCAGCTCCTCCGAGAGCTCCCACAGGCGTGCCGCGACGGCGGTGTCCTGCGCGGACGACGTGCACCCGACGAGATGCGGGTGGCCGCGCTGCTCCATGAAGCCGCTGGGCCCCACGTACGCGCCACCGGGAATGTCCTGCGTGGCGGCGAAGAGCGTCGGCAGCGCGCCCATGTCGGCGCTCTGCGCGAGGACCTTGTTGCCGACCGCCATGATCTTGTCCTGGATCGACGCGGTGTGGAACTGCAGGTTGGTGGACGCGTACCCCGGGTGTGCAGCGGTCGCCCGGACGTCCGAGCCCGCCGCGGCGAGCTTGCGCTGCAGCTCGAACGTGAACAGCAGGTTCGCGAGCTTGGACTGCCCGTAGGCCGGCCAGCGCTTGTAGCTGCCGGACTGCCAGTTGAGGTCGTTCGTGCGGATCTTGCCGATGCGGTGGGCCCCGGACGACACCGTAACGATGCGGTCGGTGACGCGGTCCAGGAGCAGCCCGGTCAGCGCGAAGTGACCGAGGTGGTTGGTCCCGATCTGCATCTCGAAGCCGTCCGCGGTCTGCGACTGCGGCACCGCCATCACGCCGGCGTTATTGATCAGGAAGTCGATGGGACCCTCGACCCCGGCCGCGAACGCCCGGACGGAGTCGAGCGACGCCAGGTCGAGCTCGCGGACGGATGCGTTGGCGCCGATCTTGGCCGCCGCGTCCGCGCCCTTGCCGGTGTTCCGGACGGCCAGCGTCACCTGGGCGCCGGCGCGCGCCAGCTCGCGGGCGGCGACGAAACCGATTCCGCTGTTGCCCCCGGTCACGATCGCGGTGCGGCCCGAGAGCCCGGGAAGGTCGGCGGCGGTCCACTTTGCGCTCATGTCCCGCACTGTAGAGCGACCCTCCACGGTCTGGCCGGCTGACCAGGACGAGCACCGGTCCGCGCCCGCCCGCGAGATATGTTTCCGCGATCGTGTCGACCACCCCTTCAGCCCAGTACTCACTGACGATCCGCGTCGCGATCGACCACAAGCCCGGCATGCTCGGGCAGGTCGCCTCCGCCATCGGTGGCGCCGGCGGCGTCATCGGCGCCGTGGACCTCGTGGAGGTCGGCGACGACAAGCTCGTCCGCGACATCACGGTGGACGCGGCCGACCAGAGTCACTGGACCGACATCACGGACGCGATCGACGCGCTCGACGGCGCCCACGTGGTCGACACCACCGACCGCACGTTCCTGCTCCACGTCGGGGGCAAGATCGAGCAGCACAACAAGTCGCCGCTGCGGACCCGCGACGACCTGTCGATGGCCTACACCCCCGGCGTCGCGCGCGTCTGCATGGCGATCCACGAGGACCGCGACAAGGCGTTCCAGTACACGATCAAGCGCAACACGGTCGCCGTCGTCTCCGACGGCACCGCGGTGCTCGGGCTCGGCGACATCGGGCCCGAGGCCTCGATGCCGGTCATGGAGGGCAAGTGCATGCTCTTCAAGGAGTTCGCCGGCGTCGACGCGTTCCCGATCGTGCTGAACACGAAGGATCCCGAGGAGATCATCGAGACCGTCAAGCGCATCGCGCCCGGTTTCGGCGGCATCAACCTCGAGGACATCAGCGCGCCGCGCTGCTTCGAGATCGAGGACCGGCTGAAGGCCGAGCTCGACATCCCGGTCTTCCACGACGACCAGCACGGCACCGCCGTCGTCGTCCTCGCTGCCCTGCTCAACGCGTGCAAGCTCACGGGCCGCGACCTGATGGACCTCAAGGTCCTGGTGACAGGGCTCGGCGCCGCGGGTGTCGCCGTCACGAAGATCCTGCAGTCGGCGGGCGTGCGGGACATCATCGGCGCCGACTCCAAGGGCTTGGTGTCGACGGACCGCGAGGACTACCTCGACGGCTCGATGAACAGCATCAAGCGCTGGTACGCGGAGACGAGCAACCCGGAGAAGATCAGCGGCCCGCCGGTCAACGCGCTCGACGGCTGCGACCTGTTCATCGGGCTGAGCGGCGCGCGGATCTTCCCCGCCGAGGCGCTGCAGGCGATGAACAAGGACGCGATGGTCTTTGCGATGGCGAACCCGAACCCGGAGGTCGCCCCCGAGGAGGCGGCCAAGTACGCGCGCATCATCGCGACCGGCCGCTCGGACTACCCCAACCAGATCAACAACGTGCTGTGCTTCCCCGGTGTCTTCCGCGGCGCGCTCGACGTCCGCGCCTCGCAGGTCACGGAGGAGATGAAGATGGCAGCCGGTCGCGCCATCGCCCAGATCGTCGAGGACTCCGACCTGCGCGAGGACTACATCATCCCGTCGGTCTTCAACCGCGATGTGGCGCCGGCCGTCGCGGAAGCGGTCGCGGCCGAGGCACGCGCCTCGGGCGCCGCCAAGGCCGACGACCACTCGATCGGCTTCGCCGCCGGCGACCGCGCGACGCTCGCCTGAGGATCGGCGTGCGGCGCAGAGCTCCTCATGGGAGCTCTGGACCACACGCCGCCCGCGGAGACCTTGATCCTGGCGCAGGGGCATGGTCGTATGACTCGTATGAACGTCACCCTGACCGGCGCGACCGGCCTCATCGGACAACGACTCGTGGCAGCGCTGAAGGCCCGCGGCGACGAGGTCACCGTCCTCTCGCGCAACGCCGAGAAGGCCACGGCCGCCCTCGGCGTCCCCGCCGTCGCCTGGGACGCCCTGAAGCAGCCGGCCCCCGTCGAGGCGCTGTCCGGCCGCGACGCCGTCGTGCACCTCGCCGGCGAGCCGGTCGCCCAGCGCTGGAACGCCGCCCGCAAGCAGGCGATCCTGGAGTCGCGGGAGACCGGCACCCGCAACCTCGTCGCGGGCATCGAGGCGGCCTCCCCCAGGCCGTCCGCGCTGATCTCCTCCTCGGCGGTCGGCTACTACGGCAAGCACGGCGACGAGCGCGTCGACGAGTCCGCGCCGGCCGGCGATGACTTCCTGGCCGACGTCTGTGTGCGGTGGGAGCGCGAAGCCGACGCCGCCGCCGCCCACGGCCTGCGCGTCGCGCACATCCGGACGGGGATCGTGCTGGACAAGACCGGCGGCGCCCTGAAGACCATGCTGCCGCCGTTCAAGATGGGCGTCGGCGGCCCGGTCGCCGGCGGCAGGCAGTACATGCCGTGGATCCACCTCGACGACCTCGTCGGCCTCTACCTGGCCGCCCTCGACGGCGACTGGTCCGGGCCCTACAACGGCTCGGCACCCGAGCCCGTGACGAACAAGGAGTTCTCCAAGGCACTGGGGAAGGCGCTGCACCGCCCGGCGTTCTCGCCCGTCCCGGCGTTCGCCATCAAACTGCTCTACGGCGAGATGAGCGAGATCGTGACCGAGGGTCAGCGGGCGGTCCCGACCCGTCCCCTCGCCGCCGGCTACAGCTTCAAGCACCCGGAGCTGGCCGAGGCGCTCACGAGCGCACTCGGGAAGTAGGGCAACCCCCGGTTCCCCGGCGCGCCTCAGCGCCGGGGGGCGCGGCGGACGGTCAGCCGGTAGGCCGCGTCCAGGTCGTCAACCGACCCGTCGATCTCGACGGCCACGAAGACGACCGCGGCCTGCGGCGTGCCGTTGCGGACCACCGCGCTGTCGATCCGGGTCCCGTTCCGCCGGCTGGTGACGATGGTCCGTCCCGGGTCCGAGGTGCTCCTCGCCCCGGGCCGCAGCACCTGCAGGTCCGGGTCGCCGAACGACGGCGTCAGGGTGATCCTGACGCTCTGCCGCGGCAGGATCCGCACGCGGTACACGTCCAGCGGGTCCTCGACCTGATCGACCGATGCGGACACAGTCCGCGGGTTCACGCCGGTGAAGATCGGCGGGTCGGGCGTGTCGAACGCGACGCCGTTGACCCACATGACCTCGTCGTTAGGCTCGCCTGGATCCTCCTCCGGCTGCCGGAGCGCCAGCGCGGCGCGGACGTCGAGCAGACCGAACCCGGTGTCGTAGTCGTAGTCGCTGTCACCGATGTCCCGGGCGCTGAAGCGCAGCGCGTCCGCGAGCTGCCCGGCGCCCCAGTCCGGGCGGGCGGCGGCCAGGATCGCGGCGGCGCCGGCCACCGCCGGGGCGGCGAAGCTCGTGCCGTCCACGCGTGAGAACCCGTCCTGGATGCCGTCGCTCGTGTCGAACGCGAGTGGCCGGTCGACCGGGACGCCGGCGCCCGGAGCGGAGAGGTCCACCGCGGCGTTGGCCGTCGAGAAGTAGGAGCTCGTCAGGTCGCGGTCGACCGCGGCCACGCTGACGACGTGCGGCAGCGCCGCCGGGTAGGTGACCGGGTTGCCCTCCTCGAACTCGTTGCCGGCGGACGCGACCGCGACGATCCCGGCGGCGAACGCGTACTGCAGCTCGCGGTACTCCGAGTAGCACCGGTAGGTCGACCCGTAGCTCATGTTGATCGCCGCGACGCCGGCCCGGCGGGCCGCATCGATGCCGGCCGCCGACTCCGCGCAGCCGAACTCGTCGGGGACGCCGAACGAGGCGATGCGGACGCCTGGGAAGGTCCCGAGGACGCCCTGCCCGTCCGCCGCCGCCCCGACGACCGACGCGACCTCGGTCCCGTGGGGCCCGGTCACCGCGGCGGTGGACCCGGGCAGGAACGTCGTGTTGACCAGGTCGGGCATGGTGGCGTCGACGCGGTCGTCGATCACCGCGACCGCAGTCGACCCGATCGGCGGAAGCGCGAGTGCCGGCGCGGCGATCGCTCCGCGCGACCAGCCGGCCGGGTCCGCCTCGAACGCGCTCGGCCGCTTGCGCACGTTCGGCTCCGCGTAGTCGAGAGCGCCGATCCGGCGCAGCTCCGCGGCGAACCGCGCCGCACGCCGTGTGGGCACGAGGTACGTCCCGAGGCGCGACATGCGGCGGGCGCCGTGGCGCGCCGCGAGCGCAACGGTACGGGCGCCGGGTCGGGCCCCGACGATCCAGCCGGCCGCGAGCCCGTCCGGCCCCGTCGCCGCCGCGCGCGCGGTATGGGTCCCGGGCAGCACCATCGGGGGCACGGCGAGGTCGCTGGCCTGTGCGGGGGCAGTAGCCGGGATGAGCAGGGACAACGACGCCGCCGCGACGAACAGCGACCGGCAGCAGGCACGGGGGAAGAGCACCCGCACAGTTTCGGCGAGTCCACGTCCACCGTCCACCTGTCCTTCGTCTCTTTGGCGCGGCCGGGTCGTGCCTGCGACCCCGACGGCTCTTCGCGCGGAGAGGGTGGTCGTGGTCGGTGGCGCTGTCGCCGCGGGCCTGGTGGCCGGCCGCTGTCAGGTTGTGCACCTCATCGTGGGTAGAACCTGACAGCGGGTGTGGCGGGGCCACCGGCCAGCCGCCGAGCGTCGGTCCTGCCCCCACTGGCAGGGCACGACGGATGTTCGACCCTGCGGGGCAGGCCATGACCAGACCGCCCGCCACCCCCGGCACCACATCCCCACTTCGCACCGAAAGAACGCGGGTGCCCGTCGCAGCCGGGGCCGCCACGGACCCCAAGCCCGCTGCCCTAGACCTCCGACGGCTCCGGCAGCGGCGCCGTCGGGCTGACGCCGGTCGGCGGCGCCTGCTCGGCTTCGCGCTCGGCCCGGCTGGCGCGCGGGACCCCCGCCGCCAGGTAGGCCTCGACCTCGTCGAGCGTCTCCTCCTTCAGCAGCGCCGCGGTCAGGCCCTCGAGCTGGTCGCGGTGCGCGGTGAGCAGCTCGACGACCTCGTGATGGGCCTCGTCGACGATGCGGCGGACCTCCTGGTCGATCAGCTCCTGCGTCGCCTGCGAGACCTGCTCGGAACCGGGCAGCAACATGCCGTTGCCCTGCGACGGCTCGACGGCGATCGGTCCGATCGCCTCGCTCATGCCCCAGCGCACGACCATGCCGCGCGCGATCCGCGTCAGCTGCTGGATGTCCGACTCGGCGCCCGAGGTGATCGTGCCGTAGATGACCTCCTCCGCCACGCGCCCGCCGAGCGCGACGAGGATCTTGCCGCGCAGGTAGGCCTCGTCGTAGTTGAAGCGGTCCGCCTCGGGGGCCGAGAGCGTGACGCCGAGCGCCATGCCGCGCGGGATGATCGAGATCTTCCGGACCGGGTCGGCGCCCTCGGTGAGCATGCCGACGAGGGCGTGCCCGGCCTCGTGGTAGGCGGTGCGCTCGCGCTCGGCGGCGCTCATGACGACCTTGCGCTCGGCGCCGAGGATGACCTTTTCCAGGCCGTCGGTGAAGTCCGCCAGGCGCACACGCTCGTGGCCCCGCTTGGCCGCGAGCAGGGCGGCCTCGTTCACCAGGTTCGCCAGGTCCGCGCCGACCATGCCGGGCGTCGAGGACGCGATCGCGTCGAGGTCGACGTCGGTGTCGATCGGCACCGAGCGCGTGTGCACGGCGAGGATCTGGGCGCGGCCGACCTTGTCCGGCGAGGAGACGACGACACGGCGGTCGAAGCGGCCGGGACGCAGGAGCGCGCTGTCGAGGATCTCCGGGCGGTTCGTGGCCGCCAGGACGATGACGCCGAGCGACGGGTCGAAGCCGTCCATCTCGGTGAGGACCTGGTTGAGGGTCTGCTCGCGCTCGTCGTGACCGCCGATGCCGCCGCCGCCGCGGGCACGGCCGATGGCGTCGAGCTCGTCGATGAAGATGATCGCGGGGGCCGCCTTCTTCGCCTCGTCGAACAGGTCACGCACGCGCGAGGCGCCGACGCCGACGATCATCTCGATGAACTCGCTGGCGGACGCGCTGAAGAACGGCACCTCGGCCTCGCCGGCCATGGCGCGGGCGAGCAGCGTCTTGCCCGTGCCGGGCTGGCCGGACAGCAGGACCCCGCGCGGGATCTTCGCGCCGAGCTTCTTGTATTTGTCCGGGTTGCGGAGGAAGTCGACGACCTCGACCAGCTCCTCCTTGGCCTCCTCGATCCCGGCGACGTCGTCGAACGTCGTCCGCGTGGACCCGACCTCGACCCGCTTGGCCTTGCTGCGGCCGAACTGGGCGCCGAGCCCGCCACCTGCACTTGCCGCGGCGCGACGGGCGAGCCAGACGAAGGCGCCGATCAGCAGCAGCGTCGGCAGCAGCGAGATCAGCAGCGTCGACATCAGGCTGCGGCCGCGCGTCGGGGACTCGGCGTTGACCTCCACCGAATACTTCTCGAGCAGCCTGGACAGCGTGCTGCCGTTGCTGGCGAACGTCGGGATCTCGGTGATGAACTTCGTCGTCTCGCCGCGCTTGCCGGGCGGGTCGACCGCGACCTTGAACTTGCCCGAGACCGTCTCGCCGCGCGAGGAGATCTCCTTGACGTTGCCGGCCTTCACCTGGTTCAGGAAGTACGGGGCGTAGGAGATCCGTGCCGGACGCTCGCCACCGGGGAGCAGCGTCGTGAGGAAGAAGTTCAGGGCGAACAGTGCGAGCAGCAGCAGGCCGAACCGCTGCCAGCTCATCCCGGCGGGCGAGCGCTTCTTCTTGCCGTCCTTGTCCGGCGTCCCCCGGCCGTCAGGAGCGGGCTCCACCCGCCACGGCGTCCGCGACTGGTCCGACGGCTTCGGCTTGGGCCTGGGACCCTGACTCGAATCGTCCGCCGACTGTCGCGGCTGGTCCTCGCTCATCGCCTCAGGGTAGAGGGTCGCCCGGAGGTGGGTGCCGCCTGGCGCCTAGGCGCGGGCCGTCAGACAGCAGACGAGCGCTTGGGCAGCGGGCCCTGCGTCTTCCACCGCGAGTCCGCCTTCGCCGGGATCAGCAGCCAGATGAGCGGCCCGATGAAGGTGAGCAGCAACCCGCTCGCCAGGCCGGGCTTCTCGCCGTAGCCCTTGCGGTCCGAGAGCCACGCCCCGGCGATGGCCGCGGCCAGCCACACGAACAGCAGGTACAGGGCCTTGACCCCGATGAGTGCGAGGACGGTCATGTTCCGAGGTATGCCTTCTGGACGTCGGGGTTCGTGCGCAGGTTCTCCGACTTGTCGGTGAGCGCGATGGTGCCGGTCTCCAGCACGTAGCCGCGGTTCGAGACGCCGAGCGCGTAGTTGGCGTTCTGCTCGACCAGCAGGATGGTCATCCCCTGCTTGTTGATCTCGACCACCGTCTCGTAGATGCGGTCCACGAGGATCGGGGCGATGCCCATCGACGGCTCGTCCAGCAGCAGCAGCTGCGGCTTGGACATCAGCGCACGGCCGATGGCGAGCATCTGCTGCTCACCGCCGGACATCGTTCCCGCCTTCTGCTTCTCCCGCTCCTTCAGGCGCGGGAAGAGGTCGAAGATGCGGTCCATGTCGGCTGCGATCCCGGGCTTGTCGTTGCGCAGGTACGCACCGAGGTCCAGGTTCTCGCGGACCGTCATCCGCTGGAAGCACTTGCGTCCCTCCGGCGACTGCGAGATGCCGCGGGCGACGATCTGCTGCGGCGCGACGGCCGAGATGTCCTTGCCCTGGAAGCGGATCGCCCCGGACCGGATCGGCGTCAGGCCCGAGATGGATCGCAGGGTCGTCGACTTGCCGGCGCCGTTGGAGCCGATCAGCGTGACGATCTCGCCCTCCTCGACCGTCAGCGAGACGCCCTTGAGCGCTTCGATGTTGCCGTAGTAGGTGTGGATGTCGTCGACTTCGAGGTAGGCCACGGGTCAGCCCTGCTTTCCGAGGTATGCCTCGACGACGGCGGGGTCCGCGCGGACGGCCTTGGGCAGGCCCTCGGCGATCTTCTCGCCGTGGTCCAGGACGGTCACGTACTCCGAGACGCCCATGACGACCTTCATGTCGTGCTCGATGAGGAGGATGGAGATGCCCAGGTCGTCGCGGAGCTTGCGCATGAACTGCGTGAGGTTCTCCGACTCCGACGGGTTCATGCCGGCGGTCGGCTCGTCGAGCAGCAGCAGCTGCGGCTCGGAGGCGAGTGCCCGCGCGATCTCGACCCGGCGCTGATCGCCGTAGGACAGGTTGATCGCCATCTCCTCCACGATCTGCGGCCGCAGCCCGACGTAGTCGAGCATCTCGCGCGCCTTCTCGCGGACGCGGGTCTCCTCCTTGCGCTGCCACGGCGGGCGGAGGATCGATCCGACGAGCCCGGACTTCATGCGGGCGTGCTGCCCGACCATGACGTTCTCGAGCGCGCTCATCGTGCCGAACAGGCGGATGTTCTGGAACGTCCGGGCCATCCCGAGCGAGGTGATCTTGTCCGGGCGGGTGCCGGTGATGTCCTTGCCGCCGAACGTGATCGTGCCGTACGTGGGCCGGTACAGGCCGGTCAGCAGGTTGAAGAACGTGGTCTTCCCCGCGCCGTTGGGCCCGATGATCGACACGATCGACTTCTCCGGGATGGAGAACGACACGTCGTTGACCGCTACCAGCCCGCCGAAGATCTTCGACGCGCCGTCGACGACCATCAGCTTCTTGCCCTCCGGCGGCGGCGTGATGGTGCCGGTCGCCGATGCGGGCTCGGCGGCCGGGTCCGCGTCCTTCTTGAGGTTCGGCTCGTCGCTCATGCGCGGCTCCCTTCGAGCGACTGGTCGGTGCCGACGCCTTCGGTGAGCTCGATCTTCCGTCGTCGCTCCGGCAGCAGGCCTTCGGGCTTGAGGACCATGCCGATGACCAGCAGGAACCCGAAGATGCCGAACGACAACTGGTCGAGCTGGAAGTCCAGGCCGATCTTGCCCGGCACCGTGTTCAGGACGTCGGGGATCAGCCAGTAGTTGATGAAGCTCAGCGCGACCGCGCCGAGCACCACCCCCCAGATCGACCCCAGGCCGCCCAGGATCACCATCGAGAGGACGAAGATCGAGAACGAGAACTTGAACGAGTTCGCGTTGACGGTGGTGGCGAAGAAGCCCAGGAACGCGCCGGCCATGCCGCCGAGCGCGGCGCCCATCGCGTAGGCCAGCAGCTTCGTCTTGACGAGCGGGACGCCCATCGAGGCGGCGGCGACCTCGTCCTCGCGCAGCGCGATCCACGCACGGCCGAGCCGCGAGTCACGGACCATGACCACCGCGAGGACCGCGATCGCGACCATGCCGAGTGCGACCCAGTACCACGGTCTCAGCTCGAGCGGGGTGAGTGGCTCGCTCATGAACGGCAGCTGCGGCTTGTCCAGCGGGCCGATGCCCTGCTGGCCGTTCGTGAGCGGGTAGGCGTCGCCGAACGGCGTGATCTCGTCGCCGTTGACGGCGAAGCGGTAGATGATCTCGCCGAACGCGAGCGTGACGATCGCGATGTAGTCCCCGCGCAGGCGCAGCGTCGGCAGGCCGATGAACACGCCCGCGATCGCGCACAGGATCATCGCCAGCAGGATCACCAGGAAGAAGTTCAGGTGGACGCCCGGCAACTTGTCCAGGAAGTCGTTCACCCCCACGTGGACGCTCGCGTCGGAGTAGAACGTCGACGCGAACCAGCCGACCGAGTAGGCGCCGACCGCGTAGAACGCGACGTAGCCGAGGTCGAGCAGGCCGGCGAAGCCGACGACGACGTTCAGGCCGAGCGCCATCACGACGTAGGCGAGCGCGAGCACGCAGTCGTTGATGAAGCCCGAGGTGGGGTCGAACAGGAACGGCAGCAGCACGGCGAACAGCAGCGCCAGCACCACGGCGCCGCGGTTGGCGTTCTTCGACAGCCCGCCGCCGCTGCCTCGCAACGCGAACTTCTTGGAGCCGCCGGCGGCCGGAACGGGGGCCGTGGCCCCCTTGGTCAGGTCGGGAGTGCCCATTACCCTGCCTCCCTCGTCTGCTCGCCGATGAGCCCTTGGGGCCGGAAGACCATGATCAGGATGAGGTAGCCGAAGACGACCGCGGAGACCCACTGGCCGCCGATGCGGTTGTCCGCGAGCTCCTGGATGACGCCGATCACGAGGCCGCCGAGGACGGCGCCCTTGAGGTTGCCGATGCCGCCCATGACCGCCGCGGTGAACGCGATCAGGCCCGCCTGGAAGCCCATGTTGTAGGAGACCGACGTCTGGTAGAGCGCGTAGATCAGGCCGGCCGCGCCGGCCATCATGCCGCCGATCAGGAACGTCAGCGAGATCGTGTGGTCGACGTTGATGCCCTGCAGGCGCGCCGCGTCCGGGTCCTGCGCGGTGGCGCGCATCGCCTTGCCGAGGCGGCTCTTCGTGATGAACGCCGTCAGGACGACGACGAGCGGGACCGTCACGCCGATCGCCAGGAGGTCGCCGTTGCTGATCGGCACCCCGAGGACGTGGAAGATCACGTTGTCGTAGTCGATCAGGTTCGGCACGCTCTTCTGCGAGCCGCCGCGCCACAGCAGGCCGACGTTCTGCAGGATGAAGGAGAAGCCGACGGCCGTGATGAGCGGGGCGAGCTTGGGCGCGTTCCTGAGCGGTCTGTACGCCACCCGCTCGATCATCACGTTCATGGAGCCGGTCACGACCATCGTGATCAGCAGCGTGAGGAACAGGCCGAAGACGAGGCCCAGCGGCCCGGTCGTCAGCGTCAGGCCGATCGTCCCGGTGAGGGAGAACGCGGTGAAGGCGCCGATCATGAAGACGTCGCCGTGCGCGAAGTTGATGAGCTCGATGATGCCGTAGACGAGCGTGTAGCCGACGGCGATCAGGGCCCAGATGGAGCCGTTGGAGAGCCCGCGGACGAGGTTCTCGCCGAGCCGGCTCAGGTCGCCCTGGTCGCCGGTGAGGTCGTGGATCGCGAAGTAGAGCGGGAGCGCCACGAGGGTGGCGAGCAGTCCGTACTTGGAGAGCGTCTCGCGCAGCGCGTCGTTCGTGCGCCGCGTGCGGGGCTTCCCGACTGCGGTGGGTGGGACTTCGGTGGTAGCCAAGATGCCTGGGGGCTCAGCGGCGGGATCGGCCGTCCGGGGGCGGGGCGCTCGTCGCGCCCCGCCCGCCGGTCGTCCGTCCGGGCCTCTGGACTAGCCCGCCGCCTTGATGGTCGAGTCGTACGTCGGGTTGCCGTCCGACGCCCCGACCTTGTACAGGCCGTAGTCGGTCAGCGTGGTGTCGCCGTTCTCGTCGATCGAGTACTTGCCGAGGACCGAGTCACGGTCCTTGGTCTCGAACAGCGCCTTGAGGAAGCCCTCGCGGGTGGTCCCCTCCTCGCCGGCCGCCTCGATCGTGTCGAGCACGAGCTTCATCGCCTCGTAGCCGTAGATGGCGTACGGGTCGGGCTTCGGGTTGTTGTACTCCTTGTTGAAGGACTCGATGAACGCCTTGCCACCCGGGTAGGAGGGCAGGTCGAGCGTCGCGACCGTGCAGGAGAACAGCTTGCCGACCTTGGCCGGGATGCCGTCCTTCGACGGGTTCGTGAAGCCGGACTCGCAGACGCCGTCGCCGCCGTACAGCTTCGCCGTCGGGATCGCCGAGTTGACGTCCTTGTACAGCTGAATCGCGCCGTTGGCGGTCACGCCGCCGAAGAAGAAGCAGTCCGCGCCCTCACCCTTGATCTTCGAGGCGAAGCCACGGAAGTTCGCGGCGTCCGGCTGGATGCCGGTGTCGCTCAGGATGCTGAGGCCCTGCTCCTTGGCCTTGATGCCGATGACCCGGGTCAGGCCCGCGCCGTACGTGTCCTTGTCGTTCGCCATCGCGACGGACTTGCAGCCGTCGTTCTTCATCTGCGTGACGAGCGCGCCACCCTGCACGGTGTCCCGGGGGACGATGCGGGCGTAGGTGCGCTTCTGCGACGGGTAGTAGATCGCCGGCTCGCCCTTCTCGGAGCCGGGCTCGTCCGTCGTCAGGCCGACGTAGGTGTTGGCCGGCGAGATCTGCGCGATGCCGACCTCGTTGAGGATCGGGAGCGAGACCTTGGTCGCGCCCGAGTTGAACTCACCGATCAGCGCGACGGACTTCTTGTCCTGCGCGACCTTGCGGGCGTTGGCGCCGACCTGCTGCTCGTCCCAGTTGCCCGCCTGTGCGGTGGAGTCGTCGAGCGACGTGTACTTGACCGTCACGCCACCGGCCTTGTTGCCAGCTTCCTTGAGCGCCAGCTTGATGCCGTCGACCATCGCGTTCGTCTGGTCCTTCGAGGCGCCCTGGAGGGGCAGGCTCGAGTAGACGTTGGCTGTGCCGCTGCCGGCGGACGTCGCCGTGCTGGTGGTGCCAGCGGGCGTGGACCCCGCAGCCGGGGTGCTCGACGAGTCGTCGTCGTCGCTTCCGCAGGCCGAGATGCCGATCGCCAGGGTGCCCAGCAGGCACCCAACCATCACCTTCGGGTGAGACCGCAAGTGTTGTTCCTCCTCTTTGGAATCGCTACTTATGGCCATCATAAGCAGAAGCCCTGCGCCCCCGTCAAAGACTTTTGTCCATACCCGTTCGACTCCCGGTCGGAAAAAGGACGGATCGGCACACCAAATCCGGAATCCGGTGACGAGCAGGGCAAATCGACAGACCCGGACGGGTGCTGCGCGCCGTATCACGCTCGGCGGCTGCGGTGCGGCAGGGCGCGTCGCGGCCGGCCGCGACCGACGCTCAGGTGGGCGCGATCACGCGCTCGAAGACGAGCTTGCCGCCGGCGACGCGGTAGGACCCGTAACCGCCGAGCGAGGTGTCGCCGTCCTCGCCGATGGAGTAGTCGCCCAGGGGCGAGACGCGATTGCGCACGGCGAAGAAGGCGTCGATGACCGCCTCCTTCTGGTTGCCGTCCTCGCCGGCCTCCGCGACGGCGTGCAGCGCGAGCCGCATCGCCTCGTAGCCGTACATGCCGTACGTGCCCGCGTCCCGACCGTAGGCCTTGCGGTAGCTCCGCAGGAACCGGCGGCCGGCCAGGCCGTACCGCCGCGCGGCGAGCCGCGGGTTCGTCAGGAAGGTGACCTTCGCCACGCCCTGCGGGAGTCCGGCCGCGAACGTCTCGGTGGCCAGGCCGTTCGGCGCGAACAGCTTGACCGCCGGCAGGGCGGTGTGGATCTGGGTGAACAGGCGCGTCGCCGCGGCCTCGTCCATTCCGCCGAGGAAGAAGCAGTCGGCCCCGGACTCCGCGAGCTCCCGGACCTGCGCCTCGTAGTCGTCGGCCTCTGGGTCGATTCCCTCGTCGCCCGACACGAGGAGGCCGGCCTTGGGGCCGAGCAGCGTCAGCAGGTCGGTCAGGCTCTTGCCGTAGGCGGCGCTGTCGTGGAGGACGTAGGTCCGCTTGCAGCCCTGCTGCTTCTGGAGCTGGATCTGCGCGCCGACCTGGACGTTGTCGGCCTGGATGACCCGCCCGAAGGTGCGCTTGCCGGTGGGGTAGTACTTGTCCGGCTCGCCCTTGTCGGCGCCCTCGGCCTGCGTGAGGCCGACGAGCGTCGTTGCCGGGCTGATCTGCAGGATCCCCGCCTCGTTGAGGGTCGGCAGCGTGATCGCCGTCGCGCCCGCGTCGAAGTCGCCCAGGTACGCGATCGTGGTCCGGTCCTGCGCGGCGGTGCGGGCGTTGCGCGCCGACTGCCGGGCGTCCCAGCCCTTGCTGTCCGCCGTGGAGTCGTCGAGGCTCGCGTACTTGACGGTGAACTCGCCGACGCGCCCACCGACCTCCGCGAGCGCAAGCTTCTCCCCCGCGATGATCGACTGCGACTCCTCGGCGTGCGGGCCCTGGAGGGGCAGGCTCGAGTAGATCGTGAGGGTCGTGCCGACGAAGCTCTTCCCGGGATCGTCGTCGTCGCCCCCGCAGCCGGCGACGCCCAGGGTCAGCGCAGCCGCCAGACACAGCCGGATCGCCACAACCCTCGGACGCAACAGGACCCTCCTCACAGAACCACGGAACACAAGGGGGGCGAGTCTAAGGAAGCGAGCGGCATCGCGACCCACCGTGCCCCAGCCGGTGGTGCGGTGCCCGGAGAGCGCTCAGCTGGGGCGCTTGCCGCCGCCCGCGCCGGGCAGGAACGGCGCGACCATCCGCACCGTGCCGGCGAGCAGGACGATGACGACGGTGATCATGAAGCCGTCGATCGCCTTCACGTCGAGCGACCAGAGCACGATCCAGACGATGAGGCCGGCGGTGGTGGCGAGGACGATTCCCATGGCGGGGAGATTACAGGAGCGTTCAGCGAAGGCCGTCTGCCAGCGCGGCCACGACGGTGCGGACGGCCTTCGCCGGATCCTTCGCCTCGGCGGCCTCGCGGACCAGCCGGCTGCCCACGATGACGCCGTCGGCGCCGGCGTCGGCGGCCTCGGACGCCTGCTCGGGCGAGGTGATGCCGAAGCCGAGGGCCACGGGGACGTCGGTGCAGGTCTTGGCGCGTCCGACGACGGCGGCCACCTGCTCGCCGAGCGGCGCGTGGCGCTCGCCGGTCGTCCCGGTCACCGACACGGTGTAGAGGAAGCCGCGCGCCCGGGACCCGATCGCGCGCAGGCGCTCGTCCGGTGTGGTGGGCGCCACGAGCGGGACGAGCGCCAGGCCGGCGGCGTCGCATGCGGCGAGCACGGCCGGCGCCTCCTCCATCGGCAGATCCGGGACGATCAGGCCGCTGGCGCCGGCGTCGCGCAGCCGGGCCGCGAAGGCCTCGGCGCCGTGCACGAGCACCTGGTTGGCGTAGCACATGAGCACCACCGGAAAGCGCGGGGCGAGGCCTTCGCAGACGGTCAGCACGCCGGCGACCGTCGTCCCGGCGCGCAGCGCCGCGGCGCCCGCGGCAGCGACGACCGGCCCGTCCGCGAGCGGGTCCGAGAACGGGATGCCGAGCTCGACGAGGTCGGCCCCGCCGTCGGCGTAGGCGTGCCCGATGGCGAGCGAGCCCTCGATCGTCGGGAAGCCGCCCATCAGGTACGGCATCAGCGCGGCACGCTTGCCGTTGTCCGTGAACGCCGCGGCGATCCGCTCGGCACCGGCGTTGGACACCGTCTCGGTGCTGGTCACAGCTCCTCCAGCCCGCCGAGGCGCTCGAGGACCTGCGCGAGGTCCTTGTCGCCGCGACCGGAGAGGCAGACGAGGTCCATCGTCGACTCCGAGGGCTCCTCCAGCGCGTAGTGGAAGGCGTGAGCGGTCTCGAGCGCCGGGATGATGCCCTCCAGGCGCGTGACGGTCGCGAACGCGCGCAGGGCATCCTCGTCGGTCACGGCGACGTACTGCGCGCGGCCGGTGTCGCGCAGGTACGCGTGCTCGGGCCCCGACCCTGGATAGTCCAGGCCCGCGGAGATCGAGTGCGCCTCGGTGATCTGGCCCTCGTCGTCCTGCATGACCGCGGACATCGAGCCGTGCAGCACGCCGGCGCGGCCGCCGACCGTCAGCGGCGCGCCGTGGCGGCCGGTCTCGATCCCCTCCCCCGCGGCCTCGACGCCGATCAGCTCCACGCCGTCGTCCCCGACGAACGCCGTGAAGATGCCGATCGCGTTGGAGCCACCGCCGACGCAGGCGATCACGCGGTCGGGCAGCCGGCCCTCGCGCTGCAGGAGCTCGGCGCGGGCCTCGTCCCCGATGACGCGCTGCAGGTCGCGGACGATCGACGGGTACGGCGACGGCCCGACCGCCGAGCCGATGATGTAGTGGGTGTCCTGGACGTTCGTGACCCAGTCCCGGATCGCCTCGCTGGTGGCGTCCTTCAGCGTGCCGGTGCCGGCCTCGACGGGACGGACGGTCGCGCCGAGCAGCTGCATGCGCTCGACGTTCGGCTTCTGGCGCCGGGTGTCCTCGACGCCCATGTAGACGATGCACTCCAGACCGAGCAGCGCGCACGCGGTGGCGCTGGCGACGCCGTGCTGGCCGGCACCGGTCTCGGCGATGATCCGCTTCTTGCCCATCCGCACGGCGAGCAGCGCCTGCCCGATCGCGTTGTTGAGCTTGTGCGACCCCGTGTGGTTGAGATCTTCGCGCTTGAGGTAGATCGGCCGGCCCGCGTGCTCCGACAGCCGGCGGGACCGGTAGAGCCGGGACGGGCGGCCGGCGAAGTCGCGCAGCAGCTCGAGCAGCTCGTCCTGGTAGCCCTTGTCCGCCCGGGCGACCCCCCACGCGGCCTCCAGCTCGGCCAGGGCCGGCATCAGGGTCTCGGGGACGTACTGGCCCCCGTACGGGCCGAAGCGGTGCTCGACGGTGCTCATGATGCGATCTCCTCTTCGGCGGCGGCTGCCGCGGCAAGCTGGTCGTCGGCGGCCTTCGCGGCCTCGACGAACGCCGTGATCTTCTCGGGGTCCTTCACGCCCGGGGACGCCTCCGTCCCGCTGGCCACGTCGACGGCGAACGGCCGCACCACGTCGATCGCTTCGGCGACGTTCCCGGCGTCCAATCCGCCGGACAGGATCAGCGGGATCCGGGTCATGCGCTCCTTGGTCAGCGACCAGTCGAACGTCTCCCCCGTCCCGCCGACCTTGCCCTCCACGCGGGTGTCGAGCAGGTGCAGGTCCACGCGGTAGCGCTCCATGTCCTGGATGTCCCAGCGGGCGCCGACGCGGGCGGCCTTGATGACCTTCACGCCCGTCCGGCGGCCGACCTCGGTGCAGAAGCTCGGGCCTTCGTCGCCGTGCAGCTGCACCATGCTGAGCTGGGCGACGTCGACCGTCCGGACGACCTCGTCGAGCGTCGCGTTGACGAAGACGCCGACGATCTCGGCGCTGCGGCGGTGCGTCGCAGCGATCTCCTGGGCCGCCTCGAGCGTGCAGGCACGGGACGACGGCTCCCAGAGCACCATTCCGAGGGCCCAGGCGCCGGCTTGAACCGCGAGGGTCGCGTCCTCGACGCTCGTCAGGCCACAGATCTTGATTCGGGTGCCCACCCGGCCATCGTACGACCCGCGGCCCGGGGGCGGCCGACCGGGCGCGGTCAGCCGATGTCGGCGGCGTCCGGGCGGGTGGCGAGCTCGACGGTCACGTTCAGCTTCTCGCGGCCACGCAGCAGCCCGATGCGGACCGTGTCGCCCGGCTTGTGCCCGGTGATGCTGTCAGTCAGGTCCTCGGAGCTGGTGATCGCCTTGCCGTCGACCGACTGCAGGATGTCCCCGCCGAGGACCAGGTCGATCCCGCCCAGCTGCGCGCTCTGCGTCCCGGCGTGGATGCCGGCCTTGGCCGCCGGGCTGCCGGCCTGGACGGTCTGCACGAGGACGCCGGCCCTGGTCGGCAGGCGCAGCGCGGCGAGCGATCCGTCGACCGTCAGCGACGAGACGCCGAGGTAGGCGCGCTGGACCTTCGCCCCGGTCTTCAGCTGCGGGAGGATCTCCTTCGCGGTGTCGATGGGGACGGCGAAGCCGATGCCCACGCTGCCGTTGCCGCTGCCGCCGGTCTCGATCTGCGAGTTGATCCCGATGACGCGGCCCGTGGCGTCGATCAGCGGGCCCCCCGAGTTGCCCGGGTTGATGGCCGCGTCCGTCTGGATGACGTTGTCGATCCCGACCTTGTTCGGTGCCGAGATCCGGCGCTGGAGGGCGCTCACGACCCCGGTGGTGAGGGTGCGGTCCAGGCCGAACGGGTTCCCGATCGCGATGACGGGATCGCCGACCTGCACGTCCTTGGCGGAGCCGAGCTGCAGCGGCATCAGGTTCAGGCCGTCCGGGTCGACCCGCAGCAGCGCGATGTCCGAGTCGACGTCCTTCCCGATGACCCGCGCGTCGACCACCTGCTTGTCCGCCAGCTGCACGGTCACCTTCACGGCGCCGTCGACCACGTGGGCGTTCGTGAGGATGTCGCCGCGGGCGTCGATGACGAACCCGGACCCGGTCGACAGCCCGCGCTGGGCCTGCGGCGAGCCGAAGTCGAACGGGGACGGCTCGCCTTGCTGCACGACGTCGGCGCGGACGAAGACCACGCCCGGCGAGTCGCGCTTGTACAGGTCGCGGGCGGTCATCGCGCCGCCGGCCGGCAGACGGCTGCTGCCGGTGTCGGCGGAGAGCGGAGCCTGCTGGACGACCGTCCGGGTCGTGCTGGTCGCGCCGAGGTCCAGCAGGGCGACGCCGGTGGCGGCGACCACGCCGCCGAGGACCGCCGCGCCCACGACGGGTACGAGCTTCTTCATCCTGCCCATGCAAGCGCGGTGCGCTCAACGGACCCCAAACCCGGGCTGAACCTCAGCTAAAGCGGACGGATGGCCGAGGCGGCGGCGCGTCAGACCAGCTCGGAGAGGTCGCCGCCGTGGCGGCCGAGCAGCTCCGCGAGCGCGTCCTCGGGCTGGGGGGCGCGCATCAGCGACTCCCCGACGAGCACGGCGTCGATGCCGACGCGCTCGAGGTCCTCGAGCTGCTCGCGGTGGTACAGGCCGGACTCGGACACGACGGTCTTGCCGGTCGGGATGTCGGCGAGCAGCTCGTAGGTGCGCTCGACGTCGACCGTGAAGTCAATGAGGTTGCGGTTGTTGATCCCGATGATGTCGGCGTCCACGACCTCGAGCGCGGTCTTCAGCTCGTCCTCGTCGTGCACCTCGACGAGCACCGCGAGATCCAGCCGGTAGGCCTCGGTGTACAGCGCCTCCAGCTGGTCCTCGTCGAGTGCGGCGACGATCAGCAGGATGGCGTCCGCACCGGCCACGGCCGATTCGACCACCTGGTAGCGCGTGACGATGAAGTCCTTGCGCAGGATCGGCAGGCGGCACGCCTGCTGGGCGGCGGCGAGGTCGTCGAGCGAGCCCTCGAAGTGCGGGCCCTCGGTGAGGATCGACAGCGCCGCCGCGCCGCCACGCTCGTAGGCGGAGACGATCTCCGCGACCGACGCGCCGGCGCGGATCTCCCCGGCGGACGGCGAGCGGCGCTTGTGCTCGGCGATCACGGAGATGCCGGGACGGGTGAGCGCCTCGCTGAAGGGGCGGTCGTCGTGCAGCTCGCGCTCCTCCAGGCGCTGCTCGAGCTGCTTGATCGAGATGTCCTTCTTCCGCCGCTTGACGTCCTTGCGGGTGGTCTCGACGATCTTGTCCAGGACTGACATCGGTTACGCCGGGTCCGTTCCGCCGGCGAGGTCGGCGCTGAGCGTCGTGTACCGCTTGAGCGTCGCCGCGGCGGCGCCGGAGTCGATCGCCTGCTCGGCGGCGCGCACGCCGTCGCCCAGGTTGTCCGCGCGGCCGGCGGCGTAGATCGCCGCCCCTGCGTTCAGGACCACGATGTCGCGCGGCGCACCGTGCTCGCCGGCCACGATGGCGCGGGCGATCGACGCGTTCTCGGAGGGCCCACCGCCGATCACGGACTCGTAGGCGGCCACGTCGAGACCGACATCCGCGGGGGACACGTCGTAACGCTCGATCTGCGGTCCGTTGACTTCCACGACGTGGGTGACGCCGGAGGTGCTGAGCTCATCCAGGCCGTCGCTGCTGGACACTACCAGCGCCCGATCGCAGCCCAGCTTCGCCACCGCGCCCGCGATCCGCTCCACCAGGCCGGGGTCGGAGACGCCGATCAGCTGGCGTCGCGCGCCCGCGGGGTTGGTCAGCGGGCCGAGGACGTTGAAGATCGTGCGGACCGCGAGGCCCTTGCGGACCGGGACCACCCAGCGGGTCGCGGCGTGGTGTGCCGGCGCGAACATGAAGCCGAAGCCGCACTCGTCGATGCAGCGGGCGACCTGCTCCGGAGTGAGGTCGATGCGGGCGCCGAGCGCCTCGAGCACGTCGGCGCTGCCGGAGATGCCGGTGGCCGAGCGGTTGCCGTGCTTGGCGACGGCGCAGCCGGCACCGGCAGCGATCAGGGCGGCGGTGGTGGAGACGTTGAACGTCCGCCGTCCCCCGCCGGTCCCGGCGGTGTCCACCAGGTCGTGCCGGCCGGTGTTGACGGGTGTGGCGAACGCGCGCATGGTGGCGGCGAGTCCGGCGATCTCCTCCTCCGTCTCGCCCTTCGTCCGCAGCGCGATCATGATCGCGGCGATCTGCACCTCGGAGGCCTCGCCGCTCATGATCTGGGCCAGGACGGCCGCCATCTCCCCCCGCGGGAGGTCCCGCCCCGACGCGAGGTCGTCGATCGCGGCGGTCAGCACGTCGGTCTCCATTGGACGGGGAGGGTATTCCTAGGCCGCGAGGAAGGCGGCCAGCATGGCCATGCCGTGCTCGGTCAGGACCGACTCGGGGTGGAACTGCACGCCTTCGACGGGCAGCTCGCGGTGGCGGATGCCCATGATCACGTCGCCGCCGCGGGCCGCGACCTCGAAGCAGTCCGGCAGCTCGTCCTCGGCGACGACGAGCGAGTGGTAGCGACCGACCGTGAGATCTTGCGGCAGGCCCAAGTACACCCCGCGCCCGTCGTGGGTGATCGGGGACGTCTTGCCGTGGACCGGGACGTGCCGCACGACCTTCCCACCGAAGGCCTGCGCCAGCGACTGGTGGCCCAGGCAGACGCCGAGCGTCGGGATCCCCGCCTCGGGAAAGCGCCGCATCGCCTCCAGCGAGACGCCGGCATCGTCCGGGGTGCACGGCCCCGGGGAGACGACGACCCGGTCGGGGGCGGTGTCGAGCAGCGCGTCGACCGTCGCCTGGTCGTTGCGGACGACGCTGAGCTCCGCGCCGAGCTCACCCAGGAACTGGACCAGGTTGTAGGTGAACGAGTCGTAGTTGTCGACGACGAGGCATTTGATCAACCGTTTGCCGAACTCGGCTGGCGCTCGCTGGGACTCGGTCACAGAGCCATTCTCGCGCATCCGGCCGCCGATGCCGTGCCCGAGGTCGTCGGTCACGCGCCCGAGGTTGTAGGTGAATGAGTCGGCTTTCCAGCGGGTTCGGGTCTCGGCCCCAGTGTGGGCCGACTACCGCGCCCGTCGACGAGCCCGGATCGCAGCCTCGGCGCGGACCATTTCGGGGAAGCTCGTCTCACTCTTCTTCGCGCGGTCGATGATGGTCTTTGCGCTGGGGAACCCATCGGCACGGGCGAGCAGCTTGTAGCGCTCGACCGTCAGACGCTCCCCCGGCCCGAGTGCATCGAACGCTCGGGCGATCACCACCCGAAGCTCCTCGATCGTCCACGGCTCAGCGCGGGTTCGCTTGCGCGGGTAGGCGCGGGCGAGCGCTGCCAGCTCGGGGGCACCGTCGGCGAGGGTCTGCCAGTCCTCCGGCCGGTCGCCGGTGCGACTCACCGGCGGGAACCAGCGGCGAGCCTCGACGAACAGTCGCTCGGCTTCGGCGACGGCCTCCGAGTGCGGGCTACGCACTCGCATGACGAGCTGGATGCGGTGGTGCTTGCCGAACCAGTCGACGTCGGCCTGACGTGGCCGAAACCCGTAGTGCTCGACGAACGCTACGACCGCGTCAGCGCGCGGGAACACGGGCTCGGCTCCGGTCGCGGGTTCCAGCCCGGCCGCGAGGGTGACCTCGGGCCACTTGAAGCGCTGCGTGATGACGTGCGCCTGTGGCAGCGGGACGAGGTGCGCGCCGTGCTTGTGTCGGCCGGAGGCTCGACGGTCAATGTCGATGCGCCCCTCTTCGTACTGCGGCACGGAGAGCGTCGTGGCGCTGCGGTACGTAGCGACGCGTCGGATCGCGGCCACCGCTTCTGCGTGGGTGAGCACCCGTCGAACTTGCTGCTTGCCTGCGATCGACAGTGCATAGGCGGGGTGATCGTGATGAAGCACGCGGTCGCGGAACACCGGCCAGCTCACGTTGAAACGGGCTGCGAGCTTGTCGGCTCGCGGTGA
The DNA here is from genome assembly GCF_040581415.1 of Paraconexibacter sp. AEG42_29. Classification (NCBI taxonomy): domain Bacteria; kingdom Bacillati; phylum Actinomycetota; class Thermoleophilia; order Solirubrobacterales; family Paraconexibacteraceae; genus Paraconexibacter; species Paraconexibacter sp. AEG42_29. The sequence goes on from NZ_CP114014.1 coordinate 3,311,696, forward strand.
CTCCTCGTGGCCGACGAGCGGACGGGCCGCGTCGTACGCACGCTGGCTCACGCGCTCAGGGTGCGCCGGGTCGGCCGCGCGAAAGACCTCCTCGGCGATGGCGAGGAGGACGAGAGGGTCGTGCTGACTCTTGAAGCGACCCACGGGGTCGCGGATGCTACGGACCGGGCGGGTCGTCGCTCCCCTCTGTCGGACTTGGGTCAGCTGCCGCCGTTGGCGCGTCCGGGACCGCAGCCCCCGGTTCCAACAGCGCGGAGATCCCCGGCCCGTGCGCGCTTCCTGGCCCGAGTCCGGAGGCCGACGAGCCGTAGGCGCCGAGCACCTCGGCCTGGTGCTCGGCGAGATCGGCGCTATCGACGGAGCTGAGGCCAAGCGCCTGACGGACGGCGACGAGCCGATCGCAGTAAGCACGGGCCTCGCCTCGGCGCACGACCGTCTCCGAGCGAGTGTTGATGCGCGGCCCGCCGAGCCAGCCCTCCCGGTGGCAGATCGTGAGCCACTCGATGACGAGCGCGGCCGAAGCCCGGAGCTGCTGCACCCCCAGCCCACGGCGCTTGATGCGGTCGGCCTTGCAGTCCCCGGCGACGGCGTACCGCTCGCGCCAGCGGTGATGTGACGCCTCGTAGGACTGATGCTTCTCACGGAGCACCTGGTAGGCCGGGCTGGTGCGCCACAGGGGCAGCAGCAGCCGCCAGTTTTCCGAGCACATGATGCTCTGCGACCGCTCGCAGCCTTCCTCGACGGGGCGAGCACAGAGGAACCACAGACGGGGACGACTCGACGGCCCGGCGTCGTGCTGGAAGCGCTGGTACACCGTCTCGCCGTTGCAGTGCTTGCAGCGTGGGATGCCGTGGCGGTCGAAGCGCTCGTGGTCGTCACGGTTCAGCTCGTAGTGGTGCTTGCGCCAGGGCATGACGCTCGCCACCCCGTCGCGGGTGTGCAGCTCGAACACCGACGAGATCGAGAAGCCACGATCGGCGACGACGGCCTTCGGAGCCTGGCCGATGTTCTCCTTGACCTGCTCGTACAGCGCGGGGTAGCCGAGGTGCTCCTGCGTGGATGCATCGGTGAAGTGCGCGCCGATGACGCCGCCCGTGTAGTGATCAGTGGCCTTCAAGCAGTAGTAGCCCGCCCAGAACTTGCGGACCTTGCCGTCGGCTCGCACGTAGGCGCGGATGCCCGCCTCGTCGTCGGAGAGCAGGTACCAGCAGCCTCCGACCTTGACGCGAAGCCCCCGGTCGCCTTCTTCAACCCCGTCCGCTGCGCCCATCAGTACGTCATCGGTAGGCAGCTGCTCGGCGAGACGGTGGCGCTCGTCGCGTGCGTCGGCGCTACCGAGACGGCGCGGGACCTTCGCCTGCTTTGAGCAGGCGTCCCCATCCGTGCAATCGTGGATGAGCCGTGAGTTGGTCTCGGCCTCGGTGCCGTCGACGTGGACGGCGTGTCCGACCTTGCCACCGGACTTCTCGACGGCGAGCTGGATGAGCCTCGACGCGACCAGTCGGAACGCGGCCTCGTGTGCTTCCAGCTCGCGGAAGTTCTTGTACGTCGCGTCGTAGCCCGGCATCGCGGCGAACCCGATCCGCTGCCACAGCTCGTCGGCCGTCGACCGGTGCCAACGGCGTAGCTCGCGCTCTCCGCTGTTCGCGTACAACAGGAAGGCGAGCGGCCACTCGCCGCCCATGCGCGGACGGCCCTCCTTCTTGACGAGGAGATCCGCCGACGAGAGGCCGTCCCACAGCAGTGGATGCGCCTCGATGACGTCGAGCAGGTCCTGCCATCGGGACAGTGAGTTGTCGATCGCGCCGGTCAGCCTGGCGGGCACCCAGTCCCTACGCACCCTCGTTCGCTCGCAGATCCATGACTGAGTTCAATCATGGATCTGCGCGAAGTCAAGGCCGCGACGCTGATTTCCACGCTCGTTACCAGCCACTCGCGTTCCGTCGAAGCCACGCGCGCCTGTCGTCGGCGTCCGGCATGACCCGGAGGACGGCACGCCAGAACGCGCGGTCATGCGTCGGATGGTCGAGATGCGCGAGTTCGTGAACGAAGAGGTAGTCGATCATCTTCGGCGGCAGCGACATCGCCTGCCAGTGGATGTTCATGACGTCGTTCGTCGACATCGACGCCCAGCGATAGCCGAGATCGAGCACCTTGATCTCGACCGGGTCGATGCCGAGGCGATCGCACCACGGGCCAAGGCGAGCGGGCAGCCAGGCCCGTCCGCGAGAGGAGTACCAATCACGGAGCATCTTCTCGGCGTCGGCGCGATCGTGCGTCGGAACGTGTAGCCGACCGTCTTTGCAGACCACCCCGTCGAGGTCGCCCGTGAACGTCAGTCGATACGTGCGCCCGAGGTACCGGAAGCTGGCGCCCGCGACGAACGCCTTGTCGGCAAGGTCCGCCCGGAGCAGCCGTTCGGCAAGCTTGCGGTGGACCCATTCGACGCGCGACCGAGCCGCGTCGGCGAGGTCGGCGTCGTCGAGGTCGGTGGGTGCTTGCAGAACGAGCGTTCCATCGCGCTCGATGGCGATCGCCGTCGTCTTGCGGCGGTCAGAGCGTGCAACCGAGAACGTGAGCCCGTCGACGATCAACGACTCAGACATCGCCGAGCAGCTCCTCGTGGAGGCGATGCGCGAGATCGCGCATGTCATCCCCGAGCTGCTGGACGGTGGTGAAGTCGTCGATGTAGCCGTCGAGCAGCTGGACGAGCTTGTTGCGAAGACCATCACGCAGCGTCTCGCTACGCCAGAAGTCGACCGCCGCGATCTCGGAGCGGATCAACGCGGTGGCCTTCTGCGTGGCCTCGATGATCTTCGGGTCGATCGCCGTGCCGTCGAGGCTCGCACGGAGCACGATCAGCTCGTAGAACGGGCGCTCCACCGCCGACAGGCCCGGAACGGTCGAACTCGGGGACGTGGTCGCTGCGTCTTTGAGGTCGACGAGGGCATCGAGCAGCTCGTCCCAACGGTCGGCGAGCTTCTCGATGATCTCTTCAAGCCGCTCGCTCAGCGCGATCGCCCGAGCGGGATGCTTGTCTTCGAGCACCGTCAGGTAGTCACGGATGGCGTGTTCCATCACCTGTGCCTTCGCCCGTGGCGACTTGCGCTCATCGACCTCCTTGGCGAATGCTGGATCGGTGAGATCTACCGGGGCGATCGTGGGATCGACGCCCTGCGCCTTGACGTGCTCGTCGATGAGCGCGCGGACCTTCGGCGCCGCATCGGCGAGGACCAGAGCTAGGTCGTCGTCACGGGTGAGGTTGCGCACGCGCAGGGCGATCTTGCCCAGCCGCTTGGCGTCGCCGAGGTACGCGAGCGCCTTCGGCTGCGGCAGCGTGTCGGCGAGGCTGCGAGCAAAGTCCTTGAACTTGTCGGCGAAGTCAGCCCGGAACGCAGCGTCCTCGACGAGTGCATCGACGCAAGCGTCTTCGTCGTCGAGCCCGAGCTTGCGATCGGAAAATAGGGCGAGCGCGCGGGCGTGGCGCTTCTCCAAGCGAGTCAGCTCGTCGTCGGAGTCGTTGCTCGCCCCCTTCACGGGCTTCTCGCCCCGATACAGCGCTAGCGCTGCTTCGAGCGTCGCGGCGATCCCGACGTAGTCGACGACAAACCCTCGGCTCTTGTTGTCGGCGCTTCTGTTGACGCGGGCGATCGCTTGGAGCAGCTCAGCGCCCTTCATCGCACGGTCGAGGTACATGACCTGCGCGATCGGAGCATCGAAGCCGGTGAGCAGCATCGACTTCACGCACAAGAGGGCGACGTCGCCCCCGTCGGCGCCGATCGACTTCTTGAAGCTCGTGATGCGCCCGTTGGTCTTCGTCGGGTCAGACCATTCGACGAAGCTGTCAGGAGCACCGTCTGGCGGATCGTTCTCGGCCCCGCTGATGACGGCCGCAGCCTTGATCTGCTTCAAGCGGTCGAGGTGGAGCGCCGCTCGATCCAGGAAGCCGTCGTCAGGCTTCTCCCACCGGGTCAGTGCTTCGGCGTCGCCGTCGAGCGCGACGACGAGGTCGTCGATGAGTTCGGTGAACGCCTCCTGGTAGCGGACGGCTGCGATGCGACTAGAAGCGACGACCATCGCCTTGAAGCCGTCTGGCATGGCGGTCTCTACGTAGTGGATGAGCATGTCTCGGGCCTTTGCTCGGATGATTTCGGTTGCCTCCGAAACCATGCCTTCTGTCGCGTAACGCTTCACCACCGCATCGCGTTCTTTCTGCGACAAATGTGCGAAGAAACTGCTGAACACGGCGTCGAGGCTCGTCGCGCCCTCCACAACGGCAACCGCGTGGCGTCCTTCGTACGTGATCGGGACGGTCGCCCCGTCCTCCTCGCTCTCCTTCAACGTGTACTGGTCGATGAACGGCCCGAAGATCTCCGTCGTCTTGCGCTTGTCCTCGTCGAGGATTGGCGTCCCGGTGAAGCCGATGTGCGCCGCATTCGGAAGCGCCGCGCGCAGACGCGCGTGCAGTGCGCTCGTGTGCGAGCGGTGCGCTTCGTCAGCGAGCACGACGATCTGATCGCTTGTGTTCAGCGGTTCCGGGACGGCATCGAGCAGGCCGTCTGCGCTGTCCTTGTCCGACGCCTTTTCGTCTGCTCCCCGGTACTTCTGGATCGTCGCAAAGATGAGCCCCGGTGGCTTCCGCTTCAACAGGTCGGTCAGCGTCGCCGTCTCCACCCCACCCTTCGGCGCCCTGGTCTGAGGCCGAGCGACTGACAGCGTCTCGCCGGTGAGCCTTGCGGTCCCCAAGAGCTGGCCTTCAAGGTCGCGGCGGTCGGTGATGAACACGATCTTGTGACCGCGTAGCGCTGCGGTGTTGCGCATCTTCCGGACGAGGAAAACCATCGCAAGACTCTTGCCGGAACCCTGCGTCTGCCAGATGACGCCGCCGCGCTCGTCGTGCTTGGCACCAGCCGAGATGGACTTGCCGGTTTGGAGGCGCTCCACGGCGCGGTTGACTGCGCGGAACTGCTGGTAGCGCGGGCCGATCTTGGCGACCCGATCCCCCTCGTCGTTGAAGATCACGAAGTTGCGGACGATGTCGAGCAGGTGCGCGGGTCGAAGAACCCCAGCCACGAGTGTCTGCTGGGCAGTGAGCTTGCTCGTTCCGAGTTCGGCGAGCACATTGGCCTCGGAACCCGGCTCCGTCGTACGCCAGCGGCCGTAATGACGTGGACCGGCAGTGAACGTGCCGAGGCGCGCCTGATCGCCTGAGGTGGCGATCGTGAGCTGGTTGAAGTCGAAGAGCTTCTCGATGCCCTCGCGGCTCTTGGGCTTTCGCTGATTAGCGTAGCGCCGCAGCTGGTCGATCGCCTTGACGAGCGGATCCTTGCGATGGCGGCTCTTGCACTCGATGACGACAATCGGGATGCCGTTGACGAACAGCACGACGTCGGGCAACAACCAGTCCGTTGAGCCTGGACGGTTGACGCGGAACTGGTTGACGGCGAGGAAGTCGTTCGCGGCCCAGTCATCGAAGTCGATGAAGTGCACTCGTGGATCGCGCTGCTCGCCTTGCGACGGGTCCTTGGCGATCTGGACGCCCGTGAGCAGCATCTCAGTCAGCGCACGGTTCCGGGTGAGCAGTCCAGTCGCGCCTCGAAACGCGACGAGCTTGGCAATTGCCTCGTCTGCGCGGACGGGTGTCAGCCACTTCTGTGCGTGCTCGTTGCGGTTGATCTCGATGAGCTTCGATCGCAGCCGATCACGCAACACGACCTCCGCGAACGACGAACGCTCGGACTGCGCAGCGACCCACTTGTCGCCTTCGGTGTGCTCCCAGCCCATCGTGACGAGCTGCGCGATTAGTGGCAGCTCGACATTGTCGCGCTCGTCCTGCTCAATCTTGGCAAGCGAGGTCATACGCGCACCTCTCCGGCGAGAAGGTCATCTCGGAGTCCCAACCCGACGCGGTCGTTCCCGGTCGAAGACTCGCGCGCTGCGGCAATCTGGTCATCGACGCGGTTGAGGGCCTCGCTGATGGCAAGAGCAGCACTGTCTGGATTGCCCACTGGCAGCGCGAGCAAGTTCGTTGCCGACACACGCGGCATTCGTGTGCCCTCCGAGTGCCGTTCGATCCACGAGAGTACGTCGGGCGCGCAGAGGCGGTAGTAGAGGAACTGAGCATCGACGCCGGAGCGTGGTCGGATCACGAGGATTTCTGTCGACGCAATCCCATCAAATGGCGCAAGCGCGATCTTCCTCAGGTAGGGCCGGAGCTTTCCGAACAACACGTCGCCTTCGCAGAACGGCACCTTCTGTGAAGCTACTTCCGACGAGCGCCCGTGCCCAATCAGGCCGCGCGTCTCACCAGCCAGATGCTCCATTCCGACGTACCTCGTCGAGCCACTCGTCCGGGATGGAGCCACTTGGCGTAGCTCTACTTCGGCCAGGTCGGCCAGGGTCAGAGTGCCATCGCCGTCGGTTCGCGCCAGCTCGCTGAGGAGTGCACGGCGCAGCTCGATGAGCCGCTGTCGGGTTGTGGTTCGGACGGCGGCTAGGGAGCCGTAGGCATTCAGCACCTCGACGACGGCCCGCTGCTCGTGCTCGGGCGGAAGCGCAACCGGCACGCGGCTCAGAATGCCTGTGTTGAGATTGAGCATTGTGAGCCCAACTGCGTTGTTTTCAACCCAGTCCTGCGTGGCTCGACTGGTCAAGTACGCACCGATGAACGGGCCGTATGCGGCGTCGCCAACACGAACGCGCAGACATCCGGTACCGCAAAGCCAGCCCTCCTGTTCAGGGGTGACGAGCGCGCACTTGCGCACGTCGCCTCGGCGGCTATACACGACGTCATTGGCGCGCAAGCGGTGCTTGGCGAGCCGAGCTGCGTCTCGCTCGCGCACCTGCGCGATCGCGGAGGTGTCGATCAGGCCGTCGACGATGTCCTGGGGCATCACGACGGGCACGCCGTGACGGACGTAGTCACGTGCGTGCAGCTGGCTTCCGAACGGACCCGTCTGGATCTCGCCCCCACCAGCGGCACATAGCGCGCCCAGTGTGGTCTTCTGCCAGCCCTCAGGCGTCATAGCCGAGGCCCTCGAGTAGAGAGTCCAGCTCTGCGCGCGCGTCAGCTTCGTGCTGCTCCATTGCTCGCAGCCCGTCGCGGTAGCGGTCCCACAGGGTTTCGATTGCCTCGATCTGCGGCTCCACATGCCGCACGAGCCGCTCATCGACCTCGGCCGCAAGCGGCGCCAGCAGTAGCGACAACACGACTTCGTTGATCTCGTCGGCGGCAAGGGACGCGTGCGCCTTGGCAAACTCGTCGGACAGCCCCGTGCGTGCTTCCTTGAGCACCTTGTTCGCCTCAGTCAGTGCCTTCTTGTCTGCCTTGTACGGCGCGAGTGTGGTGTCGACATGGTCCTTGGCTGCGGCGAGTGGCTCGATGAGCTGAGTCAGGGCGGCTTCTCGCGCGACGAGCGCGTCTGTGGCCGCTCCGGCGTCGGCTTCGGACTTGATCGAGCCGGAGACCTTCGCCGAGCCGTTGAGCATCTTCTGCTCGGCGGCGAGCGGCTTGATTTGGTCCTTGAGGTTCTTCACTTCAACTTCGAGGCGTTTGGCGTAGTGCGGTCCGTCCTCCTCGGCTTCGCCGTCGTCGTCGCGCTCCTCGAACTCCTTGATCTGCGCCTTCAACGTCGTCGCCTGCTCAGAAAGCTCGGTCAGTGAGTCGAGGTGGTCGCCGATCAGTGCTCGAAGCAGCCGCGCGGTGAAGTCGGCATCAGAGCTGAGATCGACAGCCTTCATCGCCTTGTCGTCGGCGAGTACATCGAGCGCGCTCGTGACCCAACTTTCGAGCAATCCGGCAGGGTCACGCTCCGCGAGCGTGACCAAGTCGTAACGAAGCTCCTTATGCCAGCTCGCTAGCGCCCCGGCGATGTCAAAGCGATCGAGGCTGCCGAGCGGTGCGAGGTGGTCGAACAGGGAGGTCAACAACGTCTTGCGCATCTCGACTAGTCCCGCGCGCCCATCGACACCGAGGACGCCCTCGTGCTGATGGCCCCACCAAGCGTCTACCGCGTCGCGCAACTCTTGCTTGCGCGCGATCACGCCGTCGTTCGTCTCGATTGCAGGCCGAAGATCAGGTCGTGCGGCGAGGTTCTCGACGAACTGGGCGCGCTCGCTGCCGTCGCGCACGAACAGGGTGTCGAGTTCAAGCCCGATGCGTGCCGCATCCGGCGCGAGCGCGTTGATGTCAGCGACTGGAACGCCGCCGTGCAACAGACCGCGCACGTCGAGCCGTGCCGGTTCGGGCGCGCTGTCGATGTACTGCCGGACGTTGAGGTTGCAGTCGTTGGCCACGATGTCAGCGAGATCGGCAACCCGCGCAAACCGCTCGACGTCCTTGAACTCGCGGAACGTCGTGGCGATCTTGGCGACGTGGTCGGGACGCAGGTAATTCTGCGCCCGGCCAGCCTCGAACTCGCGCTCGGCATTGATGAACAGGACCTTGCCCTTGCGTTCGGCAGGCTTCTCGCCCGCTCGACGAAGCACGAGGATGCAGGCCGGGATGCCGGTGCCGTAGAAGAGGTTGGGGCCGACGCTGATGACGGCCTCGAAGACGTCCTTGTCCTCGGCGAGCATCTCCTTACGGATCGCGCCCTCGGCGCCACCACGGAAGAGGACGCCCTGCGGCATGACCGTGGCGACCATGCCGTGCGGCCGAAGCACCGAGAGCATGTGCTGGGCGAACATGAAGTCGGCCTTCTTGCTGTCCGGCGGCGTCTGGCCGAACGCGAACCGTTCGGGGAACGGATGGTTAGCGGCGTACTTCTGCGAGAACGGCGGGTTGGTGATAACCCGGTCGTACGTGAGCAGCTCCCCCTGGTCGTCGAGGTGCTTGGGCTCGCCGATCGTGTCGCCGTTCTCGATCGAGGCGTCCGCGATCCCGTGGAGGATCATGTTCATGCGGCTAATCGCCCAGGTGCCGCCGTTCTCCTCCTGGCCGTACAAGCGGAGGTTGGCTGCGTCGCCACCTTGCTCCTCGACCCAGCGACGGCTCTCGATCAGCATGCCGCCTGAGCCACAGCACGGGTCGTAGATGCGCATGCCCTCAGTCGGGTCGAGGATCTGCACGAGCAGATTGACGACGTCGCGCGGTGTGTAGAACTCACCGCCCTTCTTGCCTGCCGAGTCAGCGAAGTCTTTGACGAGGTACTCGTAAGCGGCGCCAAGAAGGTCGGGGAACTCGAAGTCCTCGTCGAGCAACCGGTACCGGTCGAAGTGCCGGACGAGGTCTGTGAGCTTCTGGTCCGACAGCGTGGTCTGGCCGACCTTGCGCGTGAAGTCAATGTGCGCGAGCACTCCTTCGAGCGCCGCCTGGTTGCTCTCTTCTAGCGCGCCCAGCGCGATGTTCAGACGTTCGCCCATCGTCTTGCCCTCACCGGTGTCGTCGGAGAGCTGCGCGCGGCCGACGAGGTATTCCCATCGCGCGCGCTCAGGGACGAAGAAGGCGCCATCGGTGTACATCGCGGGGCTGTCGGCGCGGAGCGCAGCGTCGGCGTCACTGCGACCGAGGCCCGTCTGCTGGTCGATGATGCGCTGACGCTGCTGGTCGAAGACGTCCGATGCGCGCTTCATGAACAGCATCCCGAAGATGTACTCCTTGAACTCGGAGGCATCCATCGAGCCGCGCAGGATGTCGGCAGCGGCAAAAAGGTGCCGTTCCAGCTTCGGGAGGGTGAGGATCACGATGTTCTTGCCTTGGGCCACGCGCCGAATGTGCCTCACGCGCGGCGTTCGACGCTGATTTCTGGTCTCAGTTGAGAGGGCGCCAGCCTATGTGCTCAGGGTGTCGCGCGAGGGACCGGAGTTCTGACGTCCCCGGGCGATCGAACGCCTACTTCGCCTTCGGCCCGTATTCGGCGGCGTCGGCCGCCGAAAAGCTGTCGAACAGCTCTTTCGACCAGCCGACCGTTACGAGCCGACCGGTGGTCTTGCGCTCCGTCCAGTACGTCCCATCCAGTTCAAGAGCGGGGACTGTGGCGATCTTCATCTCAGCCTTCCCCCGGTGGCTTGGGTTCTCGTGGTCGTACTCCGTGGCGGCGCTTCGATAGTCCCAGGCCAGACGGTAAGTGTCGTCCTCACTCAATATCGCGGCGCGCTCGCTATCAGAGGAAGAGATGTCGAAGTACATGCGAACACTGACCTTTGCGAAAGTCTGGCGGACCACCAGGTAGCAGCGCTTGACCTTGGCCTGGCTGTCGCGGTCCGTGTAGTGAAGGTCCGTCGCCCAGGTCCCGCGCACGTCAGGGCGCTGGCGCACCTTTGCTGGCACCCGACGCCATACGAAGCGGTCGAAGAGCCATAGGAGCCCGACGACAGCCGCTAGGACGCCGCCTGCCGGTTTCAACCACGTCGCGTTGAAGGTCTCCCCGAGGACCCAAAGCGCACCGAACCAGAGCAGTGCTCCGAGCACGAGCACGGCGCGCGTCCACGTCGAGGTCGGCATCTACCCGTCGAACCCCACGTAGTTCCACGCGGCGTCAGCGAAGGCATGGAGGTCCCGCCAGGTCCAGGGCTGCTGCGCATGGAAGAGGTACTTGATCCCGTTCGCTTCGAGCCAGTCGTCCGACGTGACACAAGCATCGCTCCGGGTCTCGTTGAAGATGTGTGCCAGCGCGCCCTGCGTGCGTCCCGTCCAGGTAACCGGATCAGTGAGTTTGTTGTCCGGGACGTTCCAGACAGCCGACTCGATGAGAAAGGACGGGACCTCTCCGATCTCACCCCGGTCAACCATCTCGTTCTCCAAGTGCTTCAAGATGCGGACGACACGCTTGTAGCGCCTCGAACAGCGGTCGTTCTTGCGTACGCCTTCGTCGAGGTGCTGTTTCGGATAGTTGACGATCTGTTTGCTCGGGTTCGAGTCGTCAAGCAGGCGGATACCGACGTTCTTGTGCGTCCTGCTCGTCCAGATCTTGTGCTCGACGCACGGGACCACGTCGGCCTTCAAGCCTCGCGTGGTCTCCCGGATGTGGATCGCCTTGTTACCGCGATCGACCGGTCCGGCGCCGAAATGACTGATGAGCGCAAGCTCGACGTCATTCTTGAACTCGGAGAGCGTCGCGTCGCCGGTGTACGGGATGAGCCCGAGATCCTGGATCGTCAAGCCCTCGGCGCTGTGGGTGAAGGTATTGCCGCTGAACGTCGACAGCTCTACCGCGATGTCGACGTCGCTGTCTCGGACCACGTTGGTGAAGTTGGGATAGGAGCCCTTCGCGTAGACCGAGAACGAGTACTTGTCGAGCCAAGATGCGCGGAGCGCTTCCCGGATGGCATTGCGCGTGTTCTCGTAGCGCGTCTGCTCTGAGTCGCTCGCCCTGCCTGTCCATCCTGAGAAGGTGCTTTCCCAATCACGTGCCACGTGTCCAGGGTACGTCTCGACCCGGCGGCATCGCAGGCTTCTCGCCACCACTCACCGTCGTGTGCAGTTTCCGTGGGGGCAGGTGTGCAGTTCGCTCGGCACCCCGCGAATAACCCCCGTCGTAGCGGGCGCTACGAGTTCGTCAAACGCTCCACGACGAGCACGCGCTGCTGCGGCGCGCGGACGTCCGCGGGTGCTGGGCTGACCTCGGTCACGCGGACCATTCTCGCGCATGAGTCGAGGTTCGACGTTGTGGGCTGCCCCGCGCGCGCTTACGATTGTCGGATGCGCCACCTTCTCCGCCGGCCCGTGCTTGCGCTCGTGCCGTTCCTCCTCGCCGTCAGCGTCGCCGGCGTGTCCCAGGCCGACCACATCATCGGCACCTCGTGCGGAGGCGCCGCCAAGTGCGCCGGGCACGAGTTCTGGCCGAAGATGACCCTGGACGACGTGCAGAAGACGCCCGAGCGCGGCACGAACACGCTGCGCGGCAAGGCGGGCACGCACAACGACGAGCTGCTCGGCTGGCACGGCTCGGACACCCTGCTCGGTGGCGACGGCGACGACGTGCTCTGGGCGGACCACATCGGCACGAACCAGCCGAAGGGCCAGGTGGACGTCCTCAGCGGCGGCAACGGCAACGACTTCCTCTACTCGGCGGCAGGCCGGAACACGATGACGGGCGGCCCCGGCAACGACGCGATCAAGGCCCGCTACGGGCGTGGCACCGTCAACTGCGGCCCCGGGCGCGACATCGTGCACCTGCCCAAGTCGCGCCGCAAGAACTGGAAGTTCTCGAACTGCGAGAAGTACGAGTACCGCAGCGAGTCCGCGACCGGCCAGGGCCTCAAGACCCTGCCGTAACCGCTGTCCTCGCCGCGCCCGTCAGCTCCAGCCGGGCTGGCGGGCGGCGAGCTCAATCGCCTGGCGGACGGACTTCGCCTTGTTGACGGACTCCTCGTACTCGTAGTCCGGGCGGGCGTCCGCGACCGTGCCGCCACCCGCCTGGATGTGCGCCTGGCCGTCCTTCATCACGACGGTGCGGATGTGGATGCAGGTGTCGAGGTCGCCGCTGTAGGCCAGGTAGCCGATCGCGCCGCCGTAGCCCCCGCGCTTGATCGGCTCGACCTCGTCGATGATCTGCATCGCGCGGACCTTGGGCGCGCCGGACAGCGTCCCCGCCGGCAGGACCGAGCGCAGGGCGTCCATCGCGCTGACGTCGGGGCGCAGCTGCCCGGAGACGTTGGAGACGATGTGCATGACCGTCGAGTACATCTCGACGCCCATCAGCTGGTCGACCGCGACCGTGCCGTACTCGCAGACGCGGCCGAGGTCGTTGCGGCCGAGGTCGACGAGCATCACGTGCTCGGCGCGCTCCTTCTCGTCGGCGAGCAGGCCTGCGGCGATCTCGGTGTCCTCCGCCGGCGTGGTGCCGCGCGGGCGGGTGCCGGCGATGGGCCGGGTAGAGACGGTCCGGCCGGAGACGGTCAGCAGCGGCTCCGGTGAGGCGCCGGCGACCTGGAAGTCCAGGAAGTCGAGGAAGTACATGTAGGGCGACGGGTTCACGACCCGCAGTCCGCGGTAGATGCTGAACGGGTCGATGTCCGTCAGCGCCGCGCTCCAGCGCTGCGACGGGACGACCTGGAACGCGTCGCCGGCGTAGATGTACTCGATGATCTTCGAGACGTTGGCCTCGAACTGCGCGCGGTCCATGTTGGAGGTGAACTGCGGCGCGGCGCGGTCCGGGGCGTGCGCCGGCGGGACCGGGACGGGCCCGGCGAGGACCGCGCGCGTGCGCTCGACCGTGGCGAGCGCGTCGGCGTAGGCGGCATCCACGTCCCCCGGCTGCTCAGCGTAGACGTTCACGAGGATCGTGACCGTGTGCTTGAGGTGGTCGAAGATCACCAGCACGTCGGAGAGCATCAGCGCCATGTCGGGCAGGCCGACGGCGTCCGGGTTCGGGGCGCCGAGCGTCGTCTCCACCGTGCGGACGAGGTCGTAGCCGAAGAACCCGACAGCGCCGCCGGAGAACGGCGGCAGGTCGTCGAGGGGGGCCTGGCGGAACCGGGCGACCTCCTCGGCCGCGAGCGCGTAGGGGTCGCCGCCGTCCCCCAGCGACCAGCGGACGACCGCTTTCGGCCGCACCCCGATGAACGAGTAGCGCCCGACCTTCTGGCCCTGCTCGGCGCTCTCCAGGAGAAACGCGGGCGTCCCCGACTCCTCGGCGGCGCGCAGCTTCAGGAAGGCGCTGACCGGCGTCTCGCAGTCATCGATGAACGAGTGCCGCAGCGGCACCATGTTGTAGTCGGCGGCGAGGGCGCGGACCTCGTCGACCGACGGCGTGACGGCGGGCGGCGGGGGCGGCGGACTAGCGGCTGCGCTCATCGAGCACCGCCTCCACGTCGGCGAGCGTCCGGCCGCGGCCGTGCAGCAGCACCAGCAGGTGGTAGATGACGTCCGCCGCCTCGTTGTCCACGCGGTCGTCGGTCTCCTCACGGGCGGCGCGGGTGACCTCCTCGGCCTCCTCCCGGACCTTCTCCCCGACGAGGGCGGGGTCGTCGAGTAGCTGCACCGTGTAGGAGCCCTCGGGCCGCTCGGCCTTGCGGGCGGCGAGCGTCCGCTCGAGCGCGGGCAGGACCTCGTGCGGGGCGGGCGGCGTCAGGTCACCGGTGAAGAAGCACGTCCGCTCGCCCGTGTGGCAGGCCGGGCCGGCGGGCTCGACGAGCGCCAGCAGGGCGTCGCCGTCGCAGTCGACCCGCAGCGCCTTGACCTTCTGGGTGTTCCCCGACGTCGCGCCCTTGTGCCAGAGCTCGTTCCGCGAGCGGCTCCAGAGGTGCAGCTCGCCCGTCTCGAGCGTCTTCGCGACCGCCTCGGCGTTGGTGTAGGCGAGCGTCAGGACCTCCCCCGTGTTCCAGTCCTGGATGACGCACGGGGCCAGCCCCTGCTCGTCGAACGCGATCTTCATTGCGGGGCAGTCTACGTCCGGCGGCCCGCGGCGGACGGGCGGGCGGGCGGGTCTCCCTGCTCAGGCGGCTGCACGCTGCAGCTGCCCGCGGACCGTGTGCGCCGGGCCGGGACGGCCGAGCAGGAAGCCCTGCGCAAGCGGGCAGCCGAGGCCGACGAGCTGCTCGCGCTGGCTCTCGGTCTCCACGCCTTCCGCGACAGCCTGCAGGTTCAGCGCGCCGGCGAGCGCGACGACGGCGCTCAGGACGGCGGCCGAGGCCGGGTCGGCCGGCACGCGGGCGAGGAACGAGCGGTCGATCTTGAGCATGTCGACCGGGAGGCCGACCAGCCGTGACAGCGAGGAGTGCCCGGCGCCGAAGTCGTCGATCGCGATCCGCACGCCCGTGTCGTGCAGGTCGCGCAGCAGCGGGCGGACCTGCCCGGGGTCCTGCATCGCCGTGGACTCGGTGATCTCCATGACGACGGTCGCCGGGTCGATGTGATGGTCGGCGAGGCGCGTCGCGACGCGGTCGGCGAAGCGCGGGTTGCGCAGCTCCCGCGGGGACAGGTTCACGTGGACCGTGGGCTCGAACCCGTCGTCCTGGCGCCAGCGGACCCGTTGCCTGACCACGAGGTCGAGGACCAGCTCGCCCAGGCGGTCGATGATGCCGGCCTGCTCGGCGAGGGCCACGAACGCGTCCGGCATGACGAGGCCGCGAACGGGATCCTGCCAGCGGACGAGCGCCTCCAGCGCCTCGAGCCGGCGGGTCGCCGGGTCGACGATCGGCTGCCAGTGCAGGACGAGCTGCTCCTCGGCGATGGCGTGGCGCAGGCGGCTGGTCAGCGAGAGGCGCTGGCGCGGCTCGCCGCGGTCCGCGTCGAAGAGGCGGACCTGGTCGTGCCCTTCCCGCTTGGCCTGGTACATGGCGGCGTCGGCGTGGCGCAGCAGGCTCTCGGCGTCGAACGCGTCGGCCGGCAGCAGGCTGATGCCCACGCTGCCGGTGACGTGGACCTCCATCCCGGCGAGGACGAACGGGACCGCGAGGGCGTCCAGCACCCCGCGGCCGGCGGCCTTCGCGTCCTCGGCGGCCGTCGCCGGGTCCAGGTCACCGAGCAGGACGAGGAACTCGTCGCCGCCGTGGCGCGCGAGGACGTCGGCGTCGCGGACCCGCGCCCGCAGGCGCTGCGCGACCTCGACCAGCAGGCGGTCGCCGGCGCTGTGACCGAGCGAGTCGTTGACGAGCTTGAAGTCGTCCAGGTCCAGGTAGAGGAGGCCGACGGCGTGGCCGGCCCGCGCGGCACGGGCGAGCGCCAGCTCGAGGTGCTCGCCGAACAGCCGGCGGTTCGGCAGGTCGGTGACGGGGTCGTGGTTCGCCAGGTGCGCGATCTGCGCGGCCGCGGCCCGGCGCTCGGTCACGTCGGTGCCCGAGGAGACCGTCCCGATGACCTCGCCGTGTTCGTCGCGCATGACGCGGTGGGTCCAGGCGACGGTCCGGGCACCGTCCGTCCGCACCAGCCGCCACTCGGTCGACGGCGGCATGTGCCCGGTGTCCATCGCGGCGGCGAAGACCGTGCGGGCCTCGGCAAGGTCGTCGCCGTCGAGCACGGTCCCGAGGAAGTCCCGTCCCTGCAGCGTCCCCTCGGGATGGCCGGCGAGCTTGTAGCCGGAGCGGTTGAGCAGCTCGACCCGGCCCGCTCGGTCCAGCACGACGATCGCGGCCCCGGCGACCTCGAGGTAGCGGCGTGCGCTCTCGCGTTCGGCGTCGAGCTCGTCGCGGATCAGATGCATCGGGGTGACGTCCATCAGCACGCCCTGCGTGTGCGTCGGAGCGCCGTCCGCGTCGGTGATGATCGCGTCGCGCTCCCAGACGATCACCTCGTGGCCGTCGCGGTGGACCATCCGGAACTCGCAGTCGAACGGCGTGCGGGACTCGAACGTCCTGAGCTCCTCGCGGCGCACGCGGTCCAGGTCGTCCGGGTGCACGCAGGCGTACCAGAGCGCCGGGTCGCGGAGGAACGCATCCGGCGTGTAGCCGAGCAGCTCCTCGATCTGGGGCGAGACGTACTTGAGGGTCGCGCCGGCGTCGAACTCCGCGACGTAGGTGACGGCCGGGATCTGCTCGACCAGGCCGCGCCAGAGCGCGCCCGGACCCGGCTCGGGGAACGGCAGGGCGCGGTCGGGAGCGGCGCTGGGCGGTGGGATCTGGTGCATGCGGAGCCGGCGGGTGGCCGCGGCCGCGCCGGTGGGAAGCACGGACCTTGCGGGGTTATCGGCACTGGATGGTCCGCGCTGTAGCCAGGCGGATCCCGCGTTCCCGGCCTATCGAGTGGTTCAGGCCGGCCGGGCACCGGCGAGCGCGGCGCGCGCCAGGCACAGTGGGCGCGGCGTCGCCCGGTGCCCGATGACGTCGAAGTCGATCGCCTCGACGCGGTCCAGGACGCGTCCGTAGACGCTGCAGGCGACCCGGATGCCGGGACGGACGCGGCGGGGGACCTCGGCCTCGATCGCCGCTGCCTGGGCGAACAGCGAGCGGGCGCGGTGCACCTCGGTGGCGACGCGCTCCCGCAGCGACGGCGTGGCGACCGCGAGGCGCAGCGTCTCCTCGTCGAGCCCGGGCAGGTAGACGCGGTCCAGCAGCCAGTCCTCGCGGACGTCGCGGATGAAGTTCGTGAGCTGGAAGGCCACGCCGAGCTGGGCCAGTGGCTCGACGGCGTCGGGGCCGGCGTCGAGCAGCGGCGCCATCAGGCGCCCGACCGTCGCGGCGCTGCCGTCCATGTAGCGGTCGAGCGCGGCGGCGTCGCCGATCCGCACGTGGTCGTCGCAGTCGACCCGCATCGACTCCATGTACCGGCCGAGCAGGTGCAGCGGCAGCGCGTGCCGCGGGCCGGCATGGACGAGCGCGGCGAGGACCGGATGCGGGGGCCGGTCGCCGGTCAGCCCGTGCTCGAGCGCGCGCTGCCAGCCGTCGAGCTCGGCGCGGCGCTGATCGGGGTGGGCGGCCCTGTGCCGGCCGTCGACGATCTCGTCCGCCCCGCGCAGGAACCCGTACAGCGCGTGCACCGCAGGCTGCCGTCGACGAGGGAGCCGCGCTGTCGCGACGAAGAACGTGGGATCATGCCGCCGCTGGAGGCGGCGACAACGGCGGTAGGCGGCAACAGTCGCCGGGTCGGTGTCCTTCAGGTCATCCACCTCGTGAGTGACTACGTATTCCCGCGACGGTACGGATGATGCGACTTCTCGACAAATCTCTGATTCTGGTCACCGGCAAGGGCGGGGTGGGCAAGTCCACGGTCGCTGCGGCGCTCGGCCGCGCCGCGGTCGCCGCCGGCCACCGGACGATGGTATGCGAGGTCTCCTCGCAGGCCCGGATGGCCACGCTGCTGGGCGGTGCGGACGCCGGGACGGGCGCGGTCGGCGAGGAGCGCGAGCTCGAGCCGGGGCTGTGGACGGTGACCATCGATCCAGATGATGCCCTGAAGGCCTGGCTCGCAAATCAACTCGGCTCACGGCCGCTCGTCAACATCCTCACGCGGTCCAACCTGTTCTCGTACTTCGTGGCCGCTGCGCCCGGCGCGCGCGAGCTCGTGACGATGACCCGGGTATGGGAGATGGCGCAGGTCAAGCGCTGGGACAAGCGCTCGCAGCGGTACGACGTGGTGATCGCGGACCTGCCGGCCAGCGGGCACGCCCTCGGCATGATGCGCGCCCCCAAGACGTTCCTCGACATCGCGCGGATCGGGCCGATCGCATCGCAGGCCGGCCAGGTGACCAAGTCGCTCGCCGACCCGGGGCAGGCGGCGATCGTCGCGGTCACCCTGCCCGGCGAGCTCCCGGTCTCCGAAACCCTGGAGCTCGAGGGCAGGACCGTCGCCGCGCTCGGCCGCGGCCTGGATCTGATCGTCGCCAACGACGTCTTCACCAAGCGCTGGACGGCGGCGGACGCCGGGGCGCTGGCCGACGGCGGGGCGGTCGAGGGGCGGATCGCCGGGGCCGCGGCCCGCGAGGCGGCGCGCACCGCGGTCCAGCAGCGGCAGCTGCGACGGCTGCGGGACGGGGCGACGGTGCCGGTGCTCGCGCTGGGGCACCTGACGGCGCCGTCGCTGGGCCCGCCGCAGATCACGGAGCTGTCCGAGCAGCTGGCGGGCAAGCTCGCGAAGCTCTGACGAGCCTCGTTCCCGCCCTGCGCTGAAAGGGCTGTTGTGGTCGGTGGAGCTGACGCCGCGGGCCTGGTGGTCGGGAGGTCGGTGGCGCTGACGCCGAGGACCGTCCTGGTCGTGGCGGCTTTGCGAACTGCGGGCTGCAGACGGCGGTGAGCGCCGGGAGGCTGCGGGGTCTCGGGTACGGGGCGTGGAGCGGGCGGCTGGCCGGACGGGACGAGTGGCGGTCGCGGGGGTCCGCGGAGAATTCGGCGGGGCATACCCCCCAAACCTTCCGCGGGTGCGGGGGACGGCCGGGCGGCAGCCTCCCCTCGGAGGATTCGGCGGGGCATACCCCCCAAACCTTCCGCGCGTCCGGGGCACGTCCGGACTGCGTAGCTCCCGGACGTCCGCACGCGCCTTGCTCCCGCTCGCTGCCGCCAGGGACCGCCCGCGGAACCGCAGCTCGCACGGACGGCGGCCGGGTGTCGGGCGGGCCGCCCGCTGACAGGTCTTGCACTCCATGGTGGGCAGAAGCTGTCGGCGGCGCGGTCCTCGGAGGCGTCAGTCGATGCCCAGGCGGTCCAGGAGGCGGTCGTCGCCCCTCCAGCCGCGCCGGACGCGGACGCTGAGGTCCAGGTGCACCTGCGTGCCGACCTCGCGCTGCAGCTCCTTGCGGGCCGCGGTGCCGATCGCCTTGATCATCTTGCCCTGGGACCCGATCAGGATGCCCTTCTGGGACTCGGTCTCCACCCAGACGAGGGCGCGGATGCGAGTGAGGTCGTCGTGGACGGCCTCGACGTCGTCGATCATGACCTCGACCGAGTGCGGCACCTCCTGGAAGGTGCGGCGCAGGACCTGCTCGCGGACGAGCTCGGCCAGGAGGACGTTCTCGGACTGGTCGGAGTTGTCGGCGATCGGGAAGAAGAACGGGCTGAGCGGGACCAGGCCGCGCAGGTGCTCGGTGAGCGCGACGACGCCGCTGCCGGTCTTGGCGCTGATCGGGAAGATGTCGTCCCCGACCTCGAGGCCCGACGCGGCCATCAGGGCGGTCAGCGTGCCGGCCTTGTCGAGGCGGTCGACCTTGTTGACCGCGACGACGACGGGGACCTTGGCACGGGCCAGCGCGCCGGCGATGAAGCGATCGCCGGGGCCGATGCCCTCTTCCGCGTTGACGATCATGAGCGCGGCGTCGGAGTCGCGCAGCTCGGACTCCACGCGGCGCTGCATCCGGGTCGTGAGAGCGTCCCGGGGACGCTGGACGCCGGGCAGGTCGACGAGGATCAGCTGGGTGTCGGTGCTCGTGGCCACCCCGCGGATCGCGCGGCGGGTGGTCTGCGGCTTGTCGGAGACGATCGCGATCTTGTGGCCGACGATGGAGTTGATCAGCGTCGACTTCCCGACGTTCGGCCGGCCGGCGAGGGCGACGAAGCCGGCCCGTGTTGCGACCGGGGAGCCCGGGATCAGCGCTGCGTCGTGCTTCACCACGAGAGGATCTCGGCCTGGAGCGCGAGCATCTCGCCGTCGTCGGTCTCGTGGTCCATGCCGGTCAGGTGCAGCGCGCCGTGGACGATCGCCTCGCGGAGATCCTCGGTGTGGGCCGGGCAGATGACGATGTCGCCGAGCTCGCGTGGCCCGAAGGTGTCGCCGTCCTCGTCGATGCCGAACGACAGCACGTCGGTCGGGCCCTCCTTGCCGCGGTACTGCGCGTTCAGCTCCGCGATGCGCTCGGCGACCACGAACTCGACGGCCAGGTGCCCGTCGTCGACCCCGGCGGACGCGAGGGCCAGGCCGACGAGACGCTGGACCTCTGCCTCGGGCGGGACGCCGGGCGCGAGCTGCGGATGGATGACTTCGACCTCGATCATGCGTGCCTCCATCCTGACAGCCTCCGATCGGCTGCCCCTCCGCGGGGTCGGGACGTCAGGCCCGGCGGTGGGTGCCTGCTGCAGGCCGGAGCTCCGGCGCGCTGCGCTCGGCGTGCTCCCCGTACGCCTCCACGATCCGCTGGACGAGCCGGTGCCGGACCACGTCCCCGCCGCCGAAGCGGACGAAGTCGATCTCCTCGACCTCCTTCAGGATCTCCCCGACGACCACGAGGCCGGACTGCTGCTCACGCGGGAGGTCGACCTGCGTCACGTCGCCGGTGACCACCATGCGGGAGTTGAAGCCCAGGCGGGTCAGGAACATCTTCATCTGCTCGGGCGTGGTGTTCTGCGCCTCGTCGAGGATGATGAACGAGTCGTTGAGGGTCCGGCCGCGCATGAACGCCAGCGGAGCGACCTCGATGACGCCCTTCTCGAGGTGGGCGACCACCTTCTCGGGGTCCATCATGTCGTGGAGCGCGTCGAACAGCGGCCGCAGGTACGGGTCGATCTTCGCCATCAGGTCGCCGGGCAGGAAGCCCAGGCGCTCGCCCGCCTCGACGGCGGGGCGCGTCAGGATGATGCGGCTGACCTCGCGGCGGTTGAGGGCCGCGGCAGCCGCGGCGACCGCGAGGAACGTCTTGCCCGTGCCGGCCGGGCCGACCCCGAACGTGATCGTGTTCTTGCGGATCGAATCCACGTAGCGCTTCTGCTGGACGCTCTTCGGGACGACCTTCGTCGACCGGTGGCGCCAGACGACGTCGTCAAGCACCTCGGAGGGCGAGGTGTGCTGCGCGAGCGCGCCCGTCACGGTCCGGATCAGGCCCTCGTCGACGGCGTGTCCCTGCGCCACGAGCGACGCGAGCTCGCGGACGATGATCGACGCGCCGGCGACGGACTCGGCGTCGCCGTCGAGCGTGATCAGGTTGCCACGGACGTAGAGCGAGCACCCCACGTGCGACTCGAGGGCTCGGAGCGTCGTGTCCGTACTGCCCGTGAGGGCGGCGGCGACTTCGTTTGAGACCTCGATCTGGCGGCGCACGGTGGGAAGAATCAGCTCCTCAGAAGCTCGTTGACAAGAGCAGACACGCGCTTGCCGTCGGCGCGTCCTGCGATCTGCGGCATGGCGGCCTTCATGACCGCTCCCATCTCCTTCGGGGATGTCGCACCGGTCTGCGTGACGGCGGCCTGCACGATGGCGCGCAGCTCGTCGTCCCCCAGCTCGGCGGGCAGGTAGCCCTCGATGATCCGCGCCTCGGCCTCCTCGGCGTCGGCGAGCTCGGTCCGGCCGTTGTCGCGGAACGCGGCGGCGGCTTCCACCCGTCGCTTGCGTTCGCGGCGCAGGACCGCCTGCTCGTCGTCGTTGCCGTCCTTCGCTGCCTTCTGCAGCTCGGAGAGCACGAGCCTGAGCGCCCCGACGCGATCTTTGTCCCCCGCCTTCATGGCGGTGGTCACGTCGGCCTTGACCGTCTCCTCCAGCGTCATCCGCGACGGACTCTAGCGCCGCGTCAGACGGAACCCGCCGGCACGGCCGGATCGGGCCCGGCCAGCCCCTCCACGGGACCGGTCGACGGCGACGCGGGGTTCGAGTCCGCGCTCGCGAGTCCCTCGGGATGGCCGAGCTGCCCGAGCTCGGACGTGTCGCGGCCGAAGACGAGGCCGACGTTCCAGTCGACGAGCAGGCGGAGCTTGCGCTTGGTGCCGGGCATCATCGCCAGGTGGTAGGTCCGTGCGAGCCACCACGCCGGGGCCCCGCGCCAGCGCAGGCCCATCGTCGAGGCCACCGCCCGGCCGCGGCCCATGTCGACGAAGACGCCCTTGGTCTTGAAGGTGAACGGCCTGACCTTGCCCGTCCCGAGGGTGGCGGCGACGTTGCGGGCGACGAGCCGGCCCTGCCGGATGGCGTGCTGCGCGGTCGGCGGCGTGGGGCGCTGCAGCTTCTGCGCCGGATCGGGCACTGCGGCCGCATCGCCGATCGCCCAGACGTTGTCCGTGCCGGCGACGCGCATGGTGCGGTCGACCTCGATCCGCCCGCCCGTGTCGGTCGGCAGCCCGAGCTTCGCGATCACCGGCTGCGGCCGCACCCCGGCCGTCCAGACGACGGTACGCGTGGGGACGACCTCGCCACCCGAGAGCGTCGCCGTGGTCGCGGTGACGGCGTCGAGCGTGGTCGACGTGCGGATGTCGATCCCCCGGGATCGGAGCTCGCGCATCGAGAAGTCGGCCAGCGGCGCCGGGATCTCCGGCATCACGCGCTCCTGGGCCTCCACGAGGATGAAGCGGATCCCCGACGTGGCGCAGCGCGGGTAGAGCCCGATGACGTCGGCGGCGAAGTCCTGCAGCTCGGCGAGGCCTTCGAGGCCGGCGTATCCGGCGCCGACGAAGACGTAGGTGAGCCAGGCGGCGCGCTCGGCCGGGTCGGTCATGCGCTCGGCGATCTCGAACGTCCGCAGGAGGCGGTTGCGCAGCGCGATCGCCTCGGGGAGCGACTTGAAGCCGACGGCGTGCTCGGCGAGCCCGGGCACGGGCAGGGTCCGCGACACCGATCCCAGGGCGACGATCAGCTGGTCGTACGTCAGCTCCTCGACGCTGTCGGTCTCGGGTGAGCTGACGCTGATCACGTTGCGGGAGGGGTCCGCCCCGACCACGCGGCCGAGGCGCAGGTCGGTCCGGCGCAGCTCCTCGCGCAGTGGGACGACCACGTGGCGGGGCTCCAGCGTGCCGGCCGCCGCCCCGGGCAGCAGCGGCGTGTACAACATGAAGTTCGTGTCGGTGACGAGCGTGACGCGGGCGGCCTGGGGTGCGAGCGTCTTCTCGAGGGTTCGCGCGGCGTGGAAGCCGCCGAAGCCACCACCCGCGATGACGATGTGCCAGGACATGCGGTCGAGTGTCCTCGCTTACAGGCGAAGAGACCAACCGCACAAACCTGTCACAAAGTCGGCGCCACCTTCGCGGTGGCCGCCGGCGCACCAGCCGCGTCGAGCAGGTGCCGGGTCAGGAACTCGACCTGATCGGCCCGCGCCTCGAGGCTCGAGTAGATGTCGAAGTGACCGATCGGGTAGGACTTGAGCTCGCCGCGGGGCGCGCGCTCGGCCGCCTTGCGCGCCGGCGCCGGCGGGGTCGTCTGGTCCTTGTCGCAGGCGCAGATCAGCAGCGGCATGGCCAGCTTGCCCGTCCCGCCGGCCGGGTTCTCGGTGCCGATGTGAAGCATCACGCGAGCCGCGACCTCGTTGCGCCACTTGGACTGCGGGCTGACGATGCCGGTGAAGCCCGGCAGCGCCTCGGGCGCGGTCATGACGGCGTAGGTCCCGGGGTCGCCGGCCGCGGTCAGCAGGACGGGCGGACGGCCGAGGAGCGCGCCGGCCTGGTCGCGCATCGCGTCCGCCGTCGCCCGCAGCAGGTTCAGCTTCGGGGCGCTCTTGACGATCGTCAGGCCGTCCGTGAACGGCGCCTGGGCGACGACGGCCGCCACGGCCGGGTCCTCCTGGGCGAGCGACATGACGTGGCCACCGGAGAACGAGGACCCCCAGAGCGCGATGCGCGCGCCGTCGATGCCGTCGAGCCCGCGGGCGTAGCCGACGGCGGCGCGGTAGTCGGCCCGCTGCCTGCCGATGTCGAGCAGCTGGCGCGGCTCCCCCGTCGAGTCGCCGAAGTGGCGGTAGTCGAAGACGAGCGCCGCCAGGCCGGCCGCCTGGAACGCCTCCGCGTACGGCGCGAGGCCCTCCTCGCGGGTCGCGCTGAAGCCGTGGGCCATGACGACGCACGGCACGTCGGCGTCAGCGCCTTCCGGCCGGTAGAGCCAGGCGGCGAGGGAGTCGTCGCCGGAGGGGATCGTCACGTCGGTGCGGTCGGACATACGGCGACCCTAACGCGGACGTGCGGTCCGGCGCCGCCGCTCGGTCCGCGTGCGGCCCGCCGACCCGCTGGCGGCTACCGCGGCCGGTTCGCCGTGGGCGCCGCGGTGGCGGCGACGTCGACCTCCAGGAGCAGGTGCCCGGGCCCGGCCCCGTCGAGCACGGCCGGGCTGACGTGGGCCGCGACGCCGACGAGCAGACCGCGAGCGTGCATGTAGAACGTCTGGACGTCCGCCGTGTCGAGCGCGCCGCTGCGGAGCTGCCGCGCCAGCTCGCGGTGCGCGCGCATGTTGTCCGAGTCGATGATCGACGGCCAACCCGCGCCGAGGAGGTCGGGCTCGGCGTAGCCGAGCAGATCGCAGAAGCCCGCATCCAGGCGCTTGAAGCAGCCGTCGGGTCCGACGACGGCGAAGGCGCGGCCCGGGGCCGACGGCAGCTCGATGGCGCTTGCGACTGCCGCCGCCGGGACAGCGGCGGCCGGCACGGACGGGACCGCGAACGGGCGGATCCGCGTGGCGGCGGCGTCGATGTCGCCGGCGTTGGCCGCGCGGGCACGCGCTCGCGCTCCCGCCGGGGCGGGCGCCGGCACCGGCTCCGGACGCTCGGGGACCTCGACCCCCGCCTCGGCGGCGAGCTGCCTGTGGCGGCTCCAGACGTCGTCCCGCTCGGCGCGGGCGGCGTCGAGCTGGCCGCGGACGGCCTCGAGCTGGGCCCGGGCGGTCTGCAGGGCGACCTTCAGGCCGTCGACGTCGCTGCCCAGCCGGGCGCTCGTCGCCGCGGCCTCCTCCGCCCCGGCGCGCGCCTGCTCGAGCGCCGCGCGGGTGCGGGCCTCGCCGTCACGGGCCTCGGCGGTCTCCGCGCGAGCGTCGTCCCGCTCGGCGTGCGCGGCGCCGATCTGCGTCCCGGACCGTGCCAGCGCGGCAAGCGCCTGCTCGAGCTCGGTGTGGACGTGGTCGACGGTCCCCCGGTGGTCGTCCGCCTGAGCGCGGGCCGCGTCGGCCGCGACCCGGACGGCCCGGAGCTCCGCGGCGCCGCGCGCGGCCTCGGCCCGCGCAGCGTCGCGCTCGGCCAGCAGCGCGGCGGCGCGGGTCCGGGCATCGTCGGCTGCGCCGCGGGCCTGGTCGCGCTCGGCGGCTGCGGCCTGCGCGTCAGCCTGGGCCTGCGCGAGCTGGGCGGCGGACTGCGCGGCGCGCGAGCCGGCCTGCGCCAGCGCCTCGGTGGCGGCCGCTGCTTCCGCCCGGGCCTCACGGATCTGGGCGTCGGCGGCGGCCAGGCCCGATGTCCTGTGCGCGGTGTCGGCCTGGGCTGCTGCCAGGGCAGCGTCGCGCTCCCGGCGCGCGGTGTCGGCGTCCGCCTGTGCCTGCCGCGCGGCAGCGCCGGCGTGCTCGGCGGCGGTTCGCGCGGCTGCGGCCTCCGCATGGGCCACTTGGAGCGCCGCGCGCGCCCTGTCGCCTTCCGCGGACGCCGACAGGGCAGCTGCCTCCGCGGTCGCGCGCTGCTCGTGCACGCGCTCGAGCTCGGACTGGGCGTGCGCGGCGAGCGTCTGCGCCGCCTGCAGCTGCACGCTGAGGTCGGCGTCGCCGCTCTGCCGCTGGGCACCGGTGGCGCCTGCCGCCGCGAGCCTCTCCTGGGACCGCTCGAGCTCGTAGCGGACGGCCACCTCGGCGGCACGGGCGCTCGCAGCGACGTCGTCGGCTGCCGCCGCAGCCGCCTGCGCCTGCTGGAGCTGGGACGTGGCGGTGGCGTGCGCGGCGCGGGACCGGGCGAGCGCCGTGGCGGACTCCGCCTCGGCGGCGCGGGCGCTGTCCAGACCGGCCGCCGCCGCGGCCTCGGTGGCGCGCGACTGCTCGAGCGCCGTCGCCGTGGCCGCGGCGTCCGACCGTGCCCGGTCCAGCTCGGCGGCGACCAGCGTGCCACGGCGCTGCGCCTCGGCGAGGGCCGTGTCCGTCCGTGCCTGCGCCTCCCGTGCCTGCGCCAGGTCCGCCGTCAGCGTCGCAGTGATGGTCCGGGCCCGTTCGAGCTCGCCGCGCGACTGGTCCTCGGCGACCCGGAGCTGCTCGAGCGCGGCGCGGGCCTGCGCCAGCTCCTGCCGGGCCTGCGCCGCCTCCGCCGCGGCGCTGTCGGCCGTGCTGTCGCGTCGCCCGGCCTGTTCGGCGGCGGCGCGCGCCCGCTCGGCCTCGCGGGTGAGCTCGTCCAGGGCCACCTGCCGGCTGCGGGCCGCGGCCTCTGCGGCGGCGCGGGCCTGGCGCTCGTGCTCGAGGTCGGCGCCCAGCGCGTCCCGTTGTGCCGTGGCCTGCGTGGTCGCGGCCTTCACGGCGTCGTGCTCGGCGAGCACGCGGTCCAGCTCGGACCGCAGCGCGTCGCGGTCGGCCTCGAGGGACATCAGTCGTGCGGTGAGGGCGGCCCGCGCGTCGTCCGCCTCACGCGCCGCGGCCTCCATGGCCGAGCGTGACTCGTCGGCCGCCGCGAGCCGCCCCTCCAGCGCGGCCTGCTCGGTCGCCGCCGCCGCGAGCTCGGCCTCGGCGAGGGCACGGGCCTGGACGGCGACCTGCAGCTCGGCTTGGCGGTCGCGCGTCGCGGCGAGGGCGGCGGCGAGCTCCTGCCGCAGGGCGTCGCCCGCCGCACCTGCCGCGGCCAGGTCCCGAGCGAGCCCCTCCCCCGTTGCGGTCGCCGCCGCAAGCTCAGCCCGTCCGGCATCGCGCTCGCGGCCGAGCGATTCGGCGGCCGTGCGCTGCCGGTCGAGCTCCGCCTGCAGCGCTGCGGCGCGGTCCGTCGTGCCCGTCCCGGCGGCCCTCGCGTCGGCCAGGGCGCGGACCGCATCCTCGCGGGCGGCTTCGACCCGCGCGAGCTGCCGACCACGGTCTGCGTCCGCCGCCTGCAGCGCGTCCCGCTCGCGCAGCGCCCCGGCGTGGGCCGCGCCCAGGGCCGCATGCTCAGCCGTCGCCTCCGCGAGCCGTCGACCCAGACCGTCCCGTTCGTCGCTCAGTGCGGTCAGGGCCGCCTGCAGCTCCTCGCTGCGGCGCTCGCCGGCCTCGCGGGTCAGGCGGAGCGCGTCGCGCTCGGCGACGGCAGCGGTGAGCGCGGCGTCGAGCTCGTCGCGGCGCGCGGCGGCCAGCTCGTGCTGCGTCGCGAGCGCGGCGCTCCGTGCGGTGGCCTCGTCCAGCGTGGCGCGCAGCGCCCCCAGGGACGCTGTGGCCGCGTCCTTCTGCTCCTGCAGCGTGGCGGCGTCCGCCTCCAGCGTCGTGAGGCGCAGCCGGGCCGCGTCGAGCGACTCGGCGAGCGCCTGCTGGCCGCGGCGAGCGTCGTCACGGGCAGCGATGATCCCGTCGCGCTCGGCGAGGATCTGCTGGCGCGCCTGCTCGACGGCGTCGCGGGCACGGACGGCCTCCTCCGCCCGTTGTGCCGCCGCGTTGCGCTCGCGGGCGGCGGCATCGCGCTCCTCGGCCGCGGCGTCACGCTCGCGGGCCACCAGCGCGGCGGCGGCCTCGGCCTGGTCCAGACGCCCGCGCAGCTCGCGCGCGTGCTCGACGAGCTCGTCCAGCGCGCCCGCGTCGAGCGGCGCGTCCTCCGCGAGGAGGTCGACCGGCCCCTCGCCCTCCACGCCCGTGTCCTCCGCGCGTCGCAGCCGCCGCTCCCGGACGCCGGCGCGGTCGAGGGTCGTCCCGGCCGGCGGGCGCAGCACGACGAGGATCCCGGCCAGCCGGACGTCGGGCTCCAGCGTCTGGTCCGCGAGCACCTGATCGATCGCGAGCCCGTGCTGGCTGCGGAGGGCGGCGAGCGTCCAGCCCTCCGGGTCCCGGATCCCGAGGTCGCCGAGCAACGCCGTGACCTCCCAGCCCAGCGACAGCGGCACGGCGACGACGCGCGCCCGCAACGACGGGCCGTCGTCCAGCGCGACGTCGAACGTCCGGTCCGGCCCCTGCAGCGCCCGCTCGAAGGCGGCCTTCGCGGGCAGCAGGAGCAGGTCGGTGAGCGGGAGGCCGACGGCGTCGATCGCGGCGATCCCGACCCGGGCGGCGATGTCGGCACCGCACTCGCGCACGCTCCCGTCCCCGGCCGCGACCAGGTAGGCGCCGTCGGCGACGGCGAGCAGCAGCTGCTCCTCGTCGGACGTCGGGAGCGGCTCCAGCGCGACGTCGTCCATGCCCGACCATCGGCAGGCAGCGCGCGGTCTTGAGCCGGACGGCCGCGGAGCGGACGGGCGGCGGGGCGTGGCCCGCGGTCAGCCGGTGCGCACCACCGGGATGCCGGCCGCGCCGGCGTTGACCGGGCACGGCAGTGCGGCGCCGGCGATGATCGTCCCCGGCAGGAACCGGAAGACCCCGTCGACGGCGAAGAAGACGACCTCGCGGTCGCAGATCTCGGTCACCATGCCGCCGGCGGGGACGACCTGCGGCCTGGCGGCCGGGACGGCCTTGCCGCCGACTTGCGCCGCGACCCCACCGGCGACCACGAAGCTGCCGCCGAGCGCGGTGATGCCGGCGGCCTGCGGCAGAGCACCCTGCCGGGTCGTCCCACTGGTGACGCTCAGGATGCCGGAGGCGGTCGGCCGGAGCCCGGCGATGCGCGAACCCGCCGCCGCCTGGCGCGGGCGCGCGCTGCGGGCTCCGCTGTGGTTGCTGACGATCGAGGCCCCGTCGTTGGCGATCAGGGACGATCCGTCGTTCGCGATCAAGGACGCGCCATCGTTGGCGATCAGCGAGCCGCCGTCGTTCGCGATCAGCGACGCGCCGTCGTTGGCGATGAGCGAGGCGCCGTCGTTCGCGAGCAGGGTGCCGCCGGCGTTCCCGACCAGCGACGCGCCGTCGTTGGCGATCAGCCCCGATACGAGCACGCTCGGGCGTAAGCCCAGCGTGTCCGCCACCCGGACCGGCCGGGGCTGGACGGCGACGGCCGGCTTCGCCAGCTCGCCGGCGACGCCGGCGAAGAAATTCTGCACCGCCCGGAGAACTGCAACCACGGCGTCCTCGAGCACGCCGCGACGCCGGGCGGTCGGGTTCCGCAGGTTGAACTGTTGTGCGTTGGCGACGTACTCCACTTCGCGGCCGCCGAGCAGCGTCGCCACGGCGCCGTTCTTGCGCGTGGTCGCGCGGACCCGTGCGCCACCACTCAGCTCCTGTCCGTTGGTGCCCTGGTAGGTGACCTGGAAGAGGTAGTCGCCGGCGTCGCGGATCGCGAACAGGCCGCAGAGCTCGCCGCCGGGCATGCGCGCCGGCATCGTCGTCGGGCGCAGCGTGCCGCCCGTGAGCGCCTTCAGGGCGACCGGCTGGCCGGCCGGGTCCTGGACGTCGATCGAGGCCTCGATCGCCTGCCCGGTCGCAGACACGATCGCGCGCACGCAGATCGCGTTCTGGTCGTTGGTGTCGCCCCCGGCGGGAATCGCGGTGAGGCGGCCGTCCGTCGTCATACCGGCGTTGACCGCGCCGAAGTTGACCCGGGGTGCATCCGTCGTACCGCCGGCGAGGTAGTCCGAGCCGGTCAGTCGCCGGTAGGAGAAGGCCAGCGCGAGCGCCGGGTACCGGAACCGCGTCACGGTGAGCCGGGGAACGCTGAAGGCGCCGGCGATCCGGTCGGTCTTCACGTCGAGCACGACGGTGGCCCGGGCCGCTCCGCTCACGTACGGCGTGAACGGGTCGTTCCCGCGCTGGATCGTGCTCGTCGTGCGGAACGGGCACTCACGGTCTTCCAGCCGCGCGACGGCGGCCTTTTCGCTGAGGCCGTCGAGGGAGCGCAGGAACTCGCGCTGCGCCTCCTCCTTGAACTTGCCCGTGTTGATGAACGGGCACTCGTCGCCGTACTTCCTGGTGTCGGGCGGGTCCTTGCGCTCGTCGAGCGGGTCCCGAAAGAAGAGCCGGACCTCTTTCGCCTTGACGAGGGAGACCTCGAACTCAGCGCCGGCCTCCGGCGACTGCTTGAAGACAGCGTTCGCCGCCAGGCGCTTGCCGCCGGGCCGCGTGCACGCGGCTTTCGAGCTGGGTGGGGAGTCGCCGCCCTCGCTGCACTTGATGTCCTTGATGGCCGTGCCGCGGCTGCTCTGCTCGGCGACGCTGCCGAAGTCGACCGCGCTGCCGAGCACCGCATCGATCTTGCGCTTGGCCTCGGCCAGCGTCATGAAGCGGACGTCGGGCATGGTGCGCTTGACTGGCGTCACGATCGGGAAGGTCGCGGGCGGACCAGGGGCACCCGGGTTGACCGGGGCCTGCGGAGGGTCCGGCGGCCGGTTCGGGTTGAGCGGGACGAGCTCCGGGCCCTGGGTCTGGCCACCCCCGGGGGCGGAGTCGTCGTCGAGGACGGTCACGGTGACCGTCGATGGGACCGCCAGCTTCAACGTGCCGCTCGGGTTCTCGAGCTGGACCGTGAACGTCTCGGTCGGCTCGGCCACCGTGTCCTCGGTGGACGTGAACGTGACCTCACCGGTGCGGGTGGCCGGCAGGAACTCGACCGACGCCGCGTCCCCGCCGCCCTGCAGCAGCCAGTCGTCGCCGAGCTTCGCGGTCCCCGCCACCCCGCGCGTGCCGACGAACCCCTCAGCCGTCCCGAGCGGGCGCTGGAGCGTCAGCTTGCCGCCATCGCCCTCGGTGACGGTCACGGCCGAACCGACGAAGCGCACCTCGTTCTCGCCCGGCGCGGGGGCCGGGTCGTCGTCGTCCTCGATCGTCAGCGTGAACTCCGTCGGTGGACCGAGGACCACGTCCCCTGTCGCGTTCGTCAGCCGCAGCACCACGGTCTCGTTCGGCTCGTCCTCCGTGTCGGCGACGATGTTCACCGGGAAGTTCTTCGACGTGTCGCCCGCGCCGAACGGCACCGGCTGTCCGGCGGAGGGCACGGAGAAGTCGACGCCCGGGGTCGCGGTCCCGCCGGCCACCTCGACCGTGTAGCTCCCAGTCCCGACACCGGTCCCGGCGGTGAAGACGAGCTGCGAGCCGCTCTCGCCGTGACTGGTCGCAGCCGGCACGAAGTGCACGGGATCGGCCGACGCCACGTCGTCGTCCTGGATCGTGAGGGTGTACGTGGCCGGCGAGCCGATCACGACGTCGCCGGTCGGGTTCACGAGCTCGACCACGACGGTCTCGTCCGGCTCGTCGGCGGTGTCCTGGAGGACGGTCAGCGTGAAGCCGTAGCCGATGGTGCCGTTGTCGTGGTTGCTGATGACCACGGGTGTGTTCATCTGGAAGTCGCTCCCGAGCGACGCCGTGCCCGAAGCAGCGACCCGCCAGGTGAACCCGTCGCCGCTCGGCGGGTGCGTGTACCCGGGGGGATTGGTGGCGACGATCTCCACCGTCTGACCGCCTGAGCCCTCGCCGCGGCCCGCGGCTGCGGTTGCGAAGGCCATCGACGCCGGTCCGCCCGCGCGCCGCGTGTCCCCGCGGGCGCCGCCGGCGCCGTCACACGCTGCGAAGGCTGGGCAGAGCGACTGCCACTCGGGCGGCGCGGACGCGGCCGCCGTCTGGACCTGTCCGGTGCCCATGAGACTGCCGGCGACGGCGAGGACGACGAGGGCACGCCCGGAGGCGCGCAAGCGAGACGAAGACAAGGATGCCCCCCGAGGCGTGCGATGCAGTGTGTTGTTTCTAGACGAACATTACATGATCTGGAATACCCGCAATGCAGGGGTTTTTCTGCGACTCAGCGGCGCAGGACCGGCCCCGACGACCGTCAGCGGCGGAGCAGCAGCGCCGCCCACTCGCCGCCGTGGCGGCGGTCGACCTCGCGCAGGCCGTGCGCCGCGCCGAACGCGGCCGCGACCTCGTCGGCCTCGTGCGCCAGCAGCCCGGAGGCGATCACGACGTCCGGCTGCACGCCCGTGAACCCGTCCGCCGACACCCGCAGCAGCAGCGGCCGCAGCAGGTTCGCGAGGACGACCGGTGCGCCCGGCGACGGGCCGTCGCGCAGCAGGTCGTGCCGGGCGGCGTCCATCGCGACGCCGTTGACGGCGGCGTTGGCCAGCGTGGCGGCGACGGACTCGCGCTCGTGGTCGACGCCCGCGACCGGGCCGTAGCCGAGCTTCGCCGCCGCGATCCCCAGCACCCCGGACCCGCATCCAACGTCCATCATGGCGCGACCCGAGCCGGACGCCGGCGGCGGCTCGAGCGCCAGCAGCAGCTCCAGGCAGAGGCGCGTGGTGTGGTGCGCACCGGTACCGAACGCCTGTCCCGGGTCGATGACGATGTCGATCGGTCCGGGACAGGGCTCCGGATGCCACGGCGCGCGCACGTGAAGCCGGCCGCCGACCTCGATCGGCTGGTGAAAGTCGCGCCAGCGCTCCGCCCAGTCGTCCTCGACATGGGTCGTGGTGACCTCCACCAGGGCGTCACCGGCCGCCGCCTGCAGGTCCGGCAGGTCCGGGAGCTCGCCGGGCGCGCCGTAGATGGCGTACTCCACCCGATTCCCCAGGTCGACCTCCTCGACGCCGGCCGGGGCCAGCGCCAGCAGCTCGGCCAGCGCGATCTCGGCGTCCTCCCGGCGGACGCGGACCGCGAGGCGTATCACTGCTGGAACAGGCGCTTGAGCTTGCCGACCATGGTCTCGTCCGTCCGCAGGTTCTCCGGGGTGACGGTCGCGGCGAACTGCTCGAGCAGCTTCTTCTGGTCCTTGGACAGCTTGCGCGGGATCACCACGTTCACGATCACCTTCAGATCACCGGACCGGCCCGCGCGCCGCAGCCCGGGCATGCCGAGGCCGCGCTGCGTGAGGCTCTCCCCGGGCTGCGTCCCCGCCGGGACCTCGACGTCCGTCTCGCCGTCGATCGTCGGGGCGCTCAACGTGCCGCCCAGGGCCGCGAGCGGCGCCGGGACGTCGAGCACCGTGATGAGGTCGTCGCCGTCGCGCAGGAAGCGCTCGTCCGGCAGGACGTGGACGAGGACGTAGAGGTCACCTGGGGGTCCGCCCGCCTCGCCCGCGTGGCCGCGGCCCGACAGCCGGATGCGCTGACCGTCGGCGATGCCGGCCGGGATGTCGACCTCCAGGTCGCGCCGCCGGACCTCGCGGCCACGCCCGTCGCACGTCTCGCAGGGTTGCTCCGCCGTGCGTCCGTCTCCGTGGCAGACGTCGCAGGCGACGGTCCGCACGACCTGGCCGAACGGGGTCCGGCTGACGGCCTGCAGCCGGCCGGCGCCGTTGCAGCGCTCGCACTTGACGATCGGCGTTCCGGGCTCGGCGCCGTTGCCGTTGCAGGTGCGGCAGAGCTCGACCGCCTCGAAGCTGAGCGGCGACTTCACGCCGTGGGCCGCCTCGACGAGCGGGATGTCGACCTGGATGCCGACGTCGTCCCCCTGCGCCGGACCGCCGCGGCCGCCCCCGCCGCCACCGCCGAAGAACGCGTCGAAGAGGTCGGTGATCGAGCCGAAGCCGTCGAAGTTCGGGCCCATCCCGCCGGACCGCAGGCCCTCGTGGCCGTGGCGGTCGTACGTCGCGCGGCGCTCGGCGTCGTTGAGGATCTCGTAGGCCTCGGCGGCCTCCTTGAACTTCGTCTCCGCCTCGGGATCGTGCGAGTTGACGTCCGGGTGCAGCTCCCGGGCGAGCTTGCGGAACGCCTTCTTGATGGTGGTCTCGTCGGCGTCGCGGGCGACGCCGAGGACCTCGTACGGGTCGCGGGGCACGGTGGAGCTCAAGGCGGTCGGTTCTTCTAGGGGGTCTCGTAGATGTCTTCGATGAAGCGCGACAGCTGGAAGGCGGCCTCGCGGACCGAGCCGATCACGACCGCATAGTCCATGCGGACGGGCCCGATGACGGACACGGTACCCAGCTTGCGCGCCGGGAGGCCGTAGCCCGCCGCCACCAGCGCCAGCGACCGCAGGGCCGGTGCGTGCTCGAGGTTCTCCGAGCCGATCCGCACCAGCACGTCCGGCTCGCCGAGCGCGCTCTGCAGGACGCCGAGCAGCGAGACGCGCCGCTCGAGCATCGCCATGATGTCCTCGATCTGGTCGAGGTCCTGCACGCGATGCTCGGTCAGCAGGCGCGCGGCGCCGTCGACGTAGAGCGAGTCCTCGGCAGTGGAGGCGAGGTCGATGAAGGCCGGTGCGAGCGCCTCGAGGAACGTCCGCTCGCGGTGCCCGAGCGCCTGGTCGGTCAGCCGGCCGCGCAGCGACCGCGCGCCGAGCCCGACGCCGACCAGGCGGCCGTTGAGCTCGTCCCCCGCCCAGGCGACCAGCCCGGGGTCGACGGGGTGATCGAACGTGAACACGCGCTTGGTGACGCCGCCGGTCGAGGTGATGACGACGACCATCAGCACCTGCGGCTGCAGGGCGAGGACCTCGACGTGGCGGACGGTCGCGGTGTCGATCGGCGGCGCGGAGACGATCGCCATCAGGTTCGTCACCTGCGACAGCGTCTCCGTCGTCATCCGCATCGCCTCGTCGATCTCGCGGCGGACGAGCTGCAGGTCCATCGTCCCGATTCGCGCCGGCAGCCGGTCGGGACCGTGGAGGAGCCGGTCGACGTGGTACCGGTGGCCGGCGTCGGTCGGGACACGGCCGGCGGAGGTGTGCGGATGCGCGAGCAGGCCGCTGTCCTCGAGGTACGCCAGCTCGCCGCGGATCGTCGACGAGCCGCAGTCCAGCTCGGGGTCGGCGGCCAGCACCTTCGACCCGACGGGGGCACCGGTGGCCGCGTACGCGTCGACGACCTTGCGGAGGATCAGCTCCTGGCGCGGGGTGAGCAGCACTGGCGCCCAGTGTATTTGCCCGGCTGCAGGCGCCCGGGCGCCCGGGCGTCAGCTGATCTCTATCTCCGCGGTGGCGCCGCGGATGATCTGCACGCCGTTCTGCGTCGCGACGGTGTCGACGGTCGCGAGGCCGTCCTCGACGGAGCGGACGGTGGAGCTGACCGCGACCTCGGCCTCCGGGACGCCCATCCCGCGGAACTGGACCTCGAGCGCCTTGAGCGTGTGCGGGCCCCCGCCGGCGTCCGTCTGCGCGCGCGCGACCTGGGCCATCGTCCACAGCCCGTGCAGGATCCGGCCCGGCAACCCGACCTGACGCGCGAACTCCTCGTCGACGTGGATGGGGTTGAAGTCGCCGGACGCACCGGCGTAGCGCACGGTGAGGAAGCGATCCGGGGTGATCTTCAGCTCGGGCAGCTCGGCGCCGGGGGTGAACTCGATGTCGGTCATGGCGGTCAGATCCCTCGCACGATGTTGGTCCAGGTCCCGACGCAGACCGTGTCGCCGTCCTGGTTTGTGGAGACGGACTCGAAGACGAAGAAGCCCTTGCCGTCGTTCTCGGTGATCGACTTGACGCTCACCGACGTCGTGATCTCGTCGCCCGCCACGACCAGCGGCCCCCAGCGGAACTGCTGGCCCCCGTGGACCATGAGCGCGAAGTTGATGCCGACCTCGGGGTCGAACAGGGCCGGCCCGAGCGCCGGGGCGCACGGGACCACGCAGAACATCGGGGGCGCGACGACGTCCGCGTAGCCGGCGGCACGGGCGGCGTCGACGTCCAGGTGGAGCGGGTTCGTCTCCCCCACCGCGAGCGCGTACTCGCGGATCTTCTCCCGGCCCACCGCGTAGACGGTCGGGGGGTACGCCTTGCCGACCGCACTCGTGCTCACGCCCATGCCGCGCAGCCTAACGGCGCGCGCCGCCGGTCAGTGCGCCCGCTCCGCGGTGACGGCGCGGCCGGCGATCGCGGGCGCGGTACGGTGCGCGAATGGCCGACGGACCCCGCCCGTACACCGCGAAGCACGTCGCCGCCGCGTCGCCGTGGGACGTCTACGAGTGCCTCACCGACCCGGACGACATGGCGCAGTGGCGCGGACAGCACACGATGGCGATCAGCGTCGCCGACGCCTACCCGTACACGAAGGTCGAGTTCAACAACGGGATGGTCGTCGAGCTCGAGCCGGAGGACGGCGGGACGCTGCTGAAGGCGCGGCGTTCGCGGAGCAGCAACGGGATGACCGGTCGCGTGGGACGGCTGCTGACGAGCCGCAAGAACGTCGAGGAGGAGCTGCTGGAGGTGCTCCGGCGCATCGCGTCGGTCGCCGAGCACGGCAAGATGTAGGGGGACTCGTCGGCGCTCGGCGCTCAGACGATGATCGCCACCGCGCCGCCGTCGGCCGACCATGCTGCACCGGTCACCGTCGACGCCCGCGCGCTGCAGAGGAAGACGATGACGTCGGCGACCTCCCCCGGCTCGGCGAACCGGCCGAGCGGGACCTTCGCCTCCTGCACGGCGAGCGCCTCGTCGCGGCTGATGCCGCCGGCCGTGGCCAGCTGCTCCGCCATTCCGCCGTCGGCCATCCACAGCGGGCTGCTGACCGGCCCGGGCGCGACGGCGTTGACGAGCACGCCGTCCTTCGCGTGCGCGTCGGCGAACAGCCGCGAGAGCGAGAGCTGCGCCGCCTTCGTCACGCTGTAGGCGCCGTTGCTCTGCGACGGGCGCTTGCCGGCGCTCGAGCAGACGTTCACGATGCGCCCGCCGCCGCGCGCGGCGAGCTTCGGCGCCACCAGCCGCATGAGCCGCATCGGGCCGACCACGTGAAGCGCGTACTGGTCGTGCCAGTCCTGGTCGGTGAGGTCGTCGAGGCTGCGGGCGAACGTCGTCCCGGCGTTGTTGACGAGGACGTCGACGCCGCCGAACGCCTCCTCGCACGCGGCGACGATGGCCGCGGCCGCGCCGGGATGCGTGACGTCGGCAGCGCAGGCGATCCCGCCGACCTCGCGGGCCGCCGCGGCGAGGGCGTCGCCGTCACGGCCCACCAGGAGGACGCCGGCCCCCTCGGCCGCCAGCCGCCGCGCGGTCTCCAGGCCGATGCCCTTGCTGGCGCCGGTCACGATGCAGGCCTTGCTGGTCAGTCCGAGGTCCATGGGCGGGGACGCTAGCGTCCCCGCCTCTCGCGCTTCTGGAGCCGCTGAGGCCCGCTCAGCCGGCCGAGCCGCTGCTGCCCTGCGGGAGCTCGACGCCCCGCTCGGCGCAGCCGAGCCCCTCGCCCACGTCGCCGATCAGCGGACGGCCGTGGTAGGTGCCGCTCCGCATCGCGGCCGCGTACTCGACGATGGCCTCGGGGTAGTCGCCCTCCTTGGTCATCTCGCGCAGGATCGGCCAGTCCTTCGCCGTCGCCATCGCGGCGATTGCCGCGTCGCGCGTCCGCACGTCCCCCGCTTGGCGGGCGTCGTTCCACTGCTTCAGCCAGCGGCAGGCGACGGCGCCGGTGACGTGCGCGCCGAGCTGGTAGCGGTCCTTGGTCAGCTGCTCGTCCGGGATGTCAGCCGCCGTGAACCCGCGCGGCAGCGGGATGCCAGCCAGCATCTGGTCGACCGCACCGTCACGGTCGGCGGCCTTCACGACGCTGTCCGGCATGGCGGACAGCCAGGTGTCGGTGTCGGCGGCGGTCAGGGTCGCGAGCAGCGCCTTGAAGGCGCTCATGCCGGCGGCGCCCGCCCGGAACTCGAGGATCCGGTCGTCGTAGCGGAAGATCGCCGTGATGTCCCGGTGACCCCGGGTGCCGCCGTCGTACTGGTAGACCTTCGCGGTGGTGCCGAGGACCGGCGCGGTGCTCGACGCAACCGCGCTCTTGTAGCGGTCCCGCGTCCACATCTCGTAGGACCCGCCGCGCCAGTTCAGCTGCGCCGCGGTCGTGTCGGCCGGGACGGGCTCTGGCGTCACGCCCTCGGTGAAGTCGTTCGAGCCGGGGGGCGGCGTCGGTCCGAGGCGGAAGTGCAGCTCGCCCTCCTCCTTGGACTGCTCGTCGGCGTACTCCACGCGCCACCCGTCGGCGCCCAGGAGCACCAGCGGCGACGCTTCGGCGAAGCGGAGCTGCTCCGCGGCCCAGACGCTGCCGCCGTCCCGGCCGCCGCCCGGACCGTCCCCCAGCGAGAGGAACACCATCATCACGACGGTCACGACCGCGGCAGCGCCGGCGACGCGGGGGACGAAGCGGCGGGCGTGGCCCCGGGGGACGCTGTCGTGGTCGCCGCGGGTGCGGTGACGCAGCCGGCGGGGCGCGTGGGCCGGGGCCGGGGCCTGGCTGAGGAGCTCGTCCAGCAGCGCGGACTGCGCGGCGTCCAGGGGAAGCTCCGCCGCACGGCCTGGCGCGAGCGGGCTGGACGCGGCGAGCGCTGCGTCCAGTTCGGTGTCGGTGAGCGCGTCGTCGCGTCGGGTCATCGGGTGGCTTTCGGGGCGAAGGTGGATGCGGAGGCGGGCGGCGTCATGGACGTGGCCTTGGTGGACCCGGCGGCAGCGGCGGGGTCGGCGGGCTGGCGGTCGAGCTGGGCCTTCAGGCGGCGCCGGGCCCGGTGCAGGCGGCTGCGGACCGTGACCCCCGGGATCTGCAGGACGGCGGCGATCTCGGCTGGGGTCAGCCCCTCCCAGCTGGTGAGCCGCAGGATCTCGCGGTCCTCCTCGTCGAGGTGGGCGAGGGCGGCGCGGACGGCGGCGACGCGCTGGTCGTCCCCCGCTGCGCCGACCCCGGCCGTCGCCGTCGGCAGCTCCTCCCGGAGCCGTGCGGCGAGGCGGGAGCGGCGGAGCTGCCCGCGGCGCTGGTTTGCGAGTTGGCGGCGCGCGACGCCGTACAGCCACAACCGGGCCTCGTCGCCCGGCGGGACGTCGTCCAGCCGTCGCCAGGCGACGAGGAACGTCTCCGCGACGACGTCCGCGGCGTCCTCGGCCCGGTCCACGCGCCGCAGCGCATAAGCGAGCAGGTCGCGCTCCGTGTCGGCGAACAGCGCCCGGAAGCGCGGTTCAGGGTTCTCAGCGGTCATATGCCAGGCACATGTCCGGGTGCGGCCTGCGCGTTGCAGGCGGCGCGCTTATTTGTCGCCGAGCTCCAGCACCGCGAGGAACGCCTCCTGCGGGACCTCGACGCGGCCCACCTGCTTCATCCGCTTCTTGCCCTCCTTCTGACGCTCGAGCAGCTTGCGCTTGCGCGAGATGTCGCCGCCGTAGCACTTGGCCGTGACGTCCTTGCGGAACGCCTTGACCGTCTCGCGGGCGACGACGTTCGCGCCGATCGCGGCCTGGATCGGGACGTCGTACTGCTGGCGCGGGATCTTCTTCTGCAGCTTCTCGGCCAGGGTGCGGCCGAACGCGTAGGCCTTGTCCTTGTGGACCAGCATCGAGAGCGCGTCGACCGCGTCGCCGCCGAGCAGCACGTCGAGGCGGACGAGGTTCGACGCCCGCATCCCGGTGATCTCGTAGTCGAGCGACGCGTAGCCGCGCGTGCGGGACTTCAGCTGGTCGAAGAAATCCATGACGATCTCGCTGAGCGGGAGGTCGTACTCGAGGTTGACGCGGTTGGCCGACAGGTAGTGCATGCCGGCGTGCTCGCCGCGCTTGTCCTGGCACAGCTCCATGACGGTGCCGACGTACTCCTTCGGCATCAGCATCTGGGCCCGGACGAACGGCTCGCGGACCTCGGCGACCCGCTGCGGGTCGGGGAAGTCCGACGGGTTGTGGACCTCGACCTCCTCGCCGTTGGTCAGCGTCACCTCGAAGCCGACGGACGGCATCGTCCCGATCAGCTCGAGGTTGTACTCGCGCTCCAGGCGCTCGCGGACGATGTCCATGTGCAGCAGGCCGAGGAAGCCGACGCGGAACCCGAAGCCCAGCGCGTCGGACGTCTCGGGCTGCCAGTCCAGCGCGGCGTCGTTGAGCGTGAGCTTCTCGAGCGCGTCGCGCAGGTCGGGGTAGTCGTCCCCGTCGATCGGGAAGAGCCCGCAGAAGACCATCGGCTGGACTTCCTTGTAGCCCTCGAGGGCCTCGGTCGCGCCGTGGTGCTTGGTGGTCAGCGTGTCGCCGACGCGCAGCAGCGTGACGTCCTTCAGGCCGGTGATGACGTAGCCCACCTCGCCGGCGGTCAGCTGGTCCGTCGCGGTCATCTTCGGCGTGAAGAAGCCGATCTCGTCGATGTCGGCCTCGGTCTGGGCGGCCATCGCCCGGATGGCATCGCCCTTCTTCAGGGTGCCGTCGACCATCCGGATGTAGGCGACGACGCCGCGGTACTGGTCGAACTCGCTGTCGAAGATGACCGCGCGCGGTGCACCGTCCGGGTCGCCGCTCGGCGCCGGGACCTTCTGGACGAGTTCCTCGAGGACCTCCTCGACGCCCATGCCGGTCTTGCCGGAGATCTGCAGGATGTCCCCCGGCTCGCCGCCGAGCAGGTCGGCGACCTCACCGGCGACGCGCTCGGGCTCGGCGCCCGGCAGGTCGAGCTTGTTGAGGCACGGGATGATCTCCAGCCCCGCCTCGACCGCGAGGTAGGTGTTGGCGAGCGTCTGCGCCTCGACACCCTGGGAGGCGTCGACGACCAGCAGCGCGCCCTCGCAGGCGGCGAGCGACCGGCTGACCTCGTACGTGAAGTCGACGTGGCCAGGGGTGTCGATCAGGTGCAGCTGGTACGTCACACCGTCCTTCGCCGTGTAGGCGACCCGGACGGCCTGGGCCTTGATCGTGATCCCGCGCTCGCGCTCGAGCTCCATCGAGTCCAGCAGCTGGTCCCGCATCCCGCGGGCGTCCACCGTGTGCGTCATCTCCAGGATGCGATCGGCCAGGGTCGACTTCCCGTGGTCGATGTGGGCGATGATGGAGAAGTTGCGGATAAGGCTTTGGTCACTCATGCGATGCTCTCGGTCGAGTGACGCCTAGCCGTGCGGATCAGGGACTGGTCGCTCATGAAGTCCGACTGAGGATACGTGGGCGACCTACGTGGTCTCGTCCCGGGTGATGGTGGTGATCAGGTAGCGGCTCGTCATCAGCAGGCCCTGCGGGTCCTCGTTCGCCGCGTGGAGGATGTCGATCAGCTCGCGTTCGAGCGTGACGAACCGCTCGTCGCCCAGCAGCTCGCGGGTGCCCAGCCAGAGCGGATGGTGCTCGGCCTGCTCGCGGACCCAGGCGTCCGGCGAGGCCGCGCGGAACGGCAGGCTGCTGTCGGCGAACTCCAGGGTGACGGGGTGCGGCGCGAAGAGCTCGGCGACCGTGTCCCGGTCCCCCCAGTCGACGACGGTCCGGCCGGCCGGCGGGACGTCGGTGTCCTGCTGCGGTGCCGCGGCGGCACGTGCCCGCGCAGTCGCAGCACCGACGTCGGCGAGCGCCCCCGCACGGACCCAGCCGGTGACGATCGCCCGGCCACCGGGCCGCAGGACGCGGACCATCTCGGCGGCCGTCCGCTGCTGGTCGGGGGCGAAGATCAGGCCGAACACCGACAGCGCGACGTCGACGGTCCCGTCGTCGAGGGGCAGCTGCTGCGCGTCGGCCGGGACGAACTTCACGTCCAGGCCGGCCGCCTGCGCGCGCTGCTGCGCGACGAGCACCAGGCGCTCCGCGAGGTCGACGCCGACGACGATCCCGCCGCGCGCCGCCGCCTTCAGCGCCGCGTTCCCCGTTCCGCAGGCGATGTCGAGCACGCGCTCGCCGGCGGTGATGCCGGCCAGCTCGACGACCTCCGCACTGGCCGGGTCGAGCTCGGTGGCGGTGCGCTCGTAGCTGCCGATGGACCAGTCGATGGTGCTCATGTGGCGGGACGGCTCCTGGTGACGCGGCCGGAGATGAGCCGCTGGATCTGGCCGGCCTCGGGGACGCGGAGGGCCAGGACGGCGGTCGCGTAGACGAGGAAGCCAACCGTAGCCGCGCCGCCGACGGCCAGCACCTGGGCGATGATCGACCGGCCGAGGAGGTCGTCGATCACCCACCACGTCCCGTAGCTCGCGCCGCCCAGCAGGCCGGCGGCGTTCCAGATCCGCAGGACGGCCCACGACATCTGCGGGCCCTCGAGGCTGCCGGCGAGCAGCCGCTTGAGGTAGATCGACTGCAGGACGGTCATGCCCGCGCTGGCGACCGCGGTCCCGATGACGAGGCCGGCGATGCCGCACGAGCGGTACAGCAGCAGGCTGATGATCACGTTCACGATGAGGTTCACGACGGCCAGCGCGGTCGGGATCCACGGCCGCTGCAGGCTGAAGAACGTCCGTGTCAGCAGCAGGTTCACGCCGGCGAACGGCAGGCTGAAGGAGAACCAGAACAACGCGTCCGACACGAGCGCGGTGGACTCGGCGTCGAACTCCCCGCGCTCGTAGACGAGGCGGGTGACCGGGGTGGCCAGCACGGCGCAGAACACCGCCGCAGGGACGAGGCAGAGGTAGATCTGCCGGGACCCGGAGGCCATGGTCGTCCGCAGGCCGTCGAAGTCCTTGCGGGCGGCGTAGCGGCTGAGGGTCGGGAACAGCACGGTCGCCAGGGCGACCGAGAACATGCCCTGCGGCAGCATGTAGATACGGAAGGCCGCGTCGATCGCACGCGGCGCCTGCTCGGAGACCAGGGTCCCCAGGCTCGAGTTGATGTAGAGGTCGAAGTTGATGACCCCGAGGCTGAGCGTGATCGGGAGCATCAGGACGAAGACCCGCCGGACGCGCTCGTCGCGCAGGCTGAACGTCCGGGCGAAGCGGAAGTTCAGCCGTCCCAGGATCGGCAGCGCGATCAGGAGCTGGACGAGCGTCCCCACGAGCACGCCGGCGGCGTAGGCGTAGAGCTCGTCGTCGCCGTCCAGGAACGGGTGCGCGCCGACGAGCGCGACGATGATGATCACGTTCCACACGAGCGGCGCGATCGCGGGGACGGCGAAGTGCCCGTAGGCGTTGAGGATCCCGACCACGAGCCCGTTCACGCCGAGCAGCAGGACGATCGGGAACAGCACCTGGCTCAGGCCGATCGTCAGGTCGACGAGCGGCTGCTCGAACTCGGCCCCGAGGAAGATCGGCATGATCGAGCCGGCGAAGAGGATGAAGATCGCCGTTATCGCGCCGAGCGCGGCGATGATGCAGAGCAGCATCGTCGTGGCGAGCTGCGCCGCGTCCTTGCGCTGCCCCTTCTCGAGCAGCTCCGTGAAGATCGGGACGAACGCCGCGCTGATGGCAGCGTCCGCGAACAGGCTGCGCACGAGGTTCGGGAACTGGAAGGCCAGGGTGAACGCCGAGGCGCCGCCGCCCGTGCCGAAGTACCGCGAGGCGACGACCTCGCGGACCAGGCCCATGATGCGGCTCAGGCCCGTCGCGATCGAGAAGATGACGGTGTTGCGGGCCAGCCCGCTGCTCTTCGGCGGGTCCTGCGGTGCTTCAGGGGTCGTGGGGCTCGTCGTCGCCAAGCTGCCGGAGGGTACGTGAAACGGCCCGTCCCCACCGCTGGGACGTGCGAGCCGCGAGGCTCTCAGGGGTCGAATCCCGCTACACTTCGCCGTCGCTTATGGCCAACATTGCATCCCAGAAGAAGCGCATCCTCCGCGCAGAGCGCGAGCGCCTCGAGAACCGTCGCTACACGAGCACGATCAAGACGTACTTCCGTCGCCTGGAGGTGTCCGCCGCCGGCGACGACGCCGCAGCCGCTGACGCCGATCACACCCAGCTCGTTTCGCTCATCGACAAGGCCGTCAAGCGCGGCGCGCTGCACAAGAACACCGGCTCGCGCAAGAAGGCCCGCGCCGCCCGCGTGCGCGCCGGCCAGCCCTCCTAGCTCCAGCTCCGGTCACCGGCGCCCGTCCGAGGCGCCACCGCAGGACCCGCACCGCCCCCATCGAGGGCGGTGTTTTGCGTTCCCGGCGCCGTCAGGCCGCGATGGCGACGATCGCCCGCAGGGTGGCGGTGTCGTCGGAGAGCTCGGACAGCCCCCGGCTGCCGACCTCGAGGTCGGCGAGCAGGATCACGGCGCTGCGCAGGCTCTCGAGGTCGGTGCCCCTGGCCTCCTTGATGCGGCGGTCGGCCATCCACGGCGGCATCCGGATCGCGGCCTTGATCTGC
The DNA here is from genome assembly GCF_040581415.1 of Paraconexibacter sp. AEG42_29. Classification (NCBI taxonomy): domain Bacteria; kingdom Bacillati; phylum Actinomycetota; class Thermoleophilia; order Solirubrobacterales; family Paraconexibacteraceae; genus Paraconexibacter; species Paraconexibacter sp. AEG42_29. The sequence continues at coordinate 3,355,571 of NZ_CP114014.1, forward strand.
GCGGGCGACTCCCCCGCCTCAAGGCGAGCCGAGATCGTCTCGATCTCCCGGATCCTCCGTGCCATCAGCGGGATCAGCCGCCCCACCGACTCGCCCTGGGCCCGCAGCTCGAGGTAGGCCCGGACCGCCCGGCGGCCGTTGCGGGCCACGAGCGCGTCGACGAACCCCCAGACCTGCTGCTCGGCCGAGGGCGCCGCGACGGCCTGGACCTCCTCCAGGCCGAGCACGGTGCCGGCCCCGTGCTCGAGGGCGAGCTTCTCGAGCTCGCGGAGCAGCCGCTGCTGCCGCTCGCCCACGAGCTCGATCAGCAGGCGCGCCGCGTCGGGGTCGAGGTCGACGCCCAGGCGGCGAGCTTCGCCGATCGCCCAGCGCGGCAGCTCCTTGCCCTTCAGCATCGTCTCCGTGGCGATCTGCCCTCCGGCGGCCTTGACGGCGGCCAGCAGCGGCGGCGGGACCTTGGCCCGCCCCTCGTCGCGGCCGAAGAACGCCACGGTGGTCTCGGGCGGCATGTCCGCGAGGGTCGCCTGCAGGTGCTTCTTGACGTCCGCGTCCTTCCACCGCTCGACCCCGTCGACGATCAGGAACCGCCGGCCGACCGCGAACGTCATCGCGTTCAGCGCCAGCCCGATGCTCTCCGGCGTCGACGCGTCCCCCTCGAAGACCTCCACCCCGCCCGACCCGGACTCGGACTCGGCCATCTCGCGCAGGCGGGCGCGACGCTCGGCGACGCGGCCGTGGTCGTCGCCGTGGATGAGGAACGCGGATTTCCAGGCGGGCATCGGCGGGGACCTTACGCGTCGCGGGGGACGGGCCGGAGGCACCGAGGGGGTTCGGCCACGCGCTCGGCGGCGACGTCCCATCGTCGGGGCGCTTGCCCGACGCCCGAGAGCGGTGAATCTCGGTCCACCGGGCTCCGAGCCGTGCAATCCGCCACTCACCCACCCCACCCGCGGTGAATGACGATCCACCCGGCCCCGAGCCGTGCGATCCGCCACTCACCCACCCCACCCGCGGTGAATGACGATCCACCCGGCCCCGACCCGTGCGATCCACCACTCACCCACCCCACCCGCGTGGATGACGATCCACCCGGCCCGAGCCGGACGATCCGCAGTGGCGAGTCCGCCGCTCCCGCGCAGCGCGCGTTCCCGCAGGCGGCGGAGCGTCTGGGGCGGACTGCGAAGCTTCAGCGCGCGGCGCGCACGGCGGGCCGTCTGATGCCGGCCGTCGGCGGCGTGACCGTCCAGCGACCGTCACCCGCCGTGTCGAGGCGGACCGTCCCGTCCACGTCGGTCCGGACCACCCGCGGGACGGCCCGGAGGGCGGCGAGCGTCGACGGCGCGGGGTGACCGTAGGTGTTGTTCGCGCCCACCTGGATGCCAGCGACCAACGGCTGCAGTCGTTCGAGCAACGTGGGCAGGCCGGGATCGGCGCTCCCGTGGTGGGCGACCTTGAGCACGTCGATGCGGGTGAGGTCGAGTCCAGCCAGGACGTCGGACTCCGCGTCGGCGGTCAGGAGGACGCGCGCGCCCGCAGCCTCGGCCTGCGTGACGATCGCGCGCTGGTTCGGGTCGCCACCCGTCGCGCCGGACGTGGGTCCGGACCGCGGGCTGAGCACGCGCAGGGTCAGCGTCCCCGCGGTGAGGCGATGGCCGGCGCGGACCGCCGCCAGCCGGACTCGCTTGCGGCGGGCGACCGCGGCGAACCGGTCCCCGAGCGGCGACCGCACACCGTCCCGTCCGTCGACCACGAGGCCGACCGGCAGCGCGTCCAGGACGTCGGCGGCGCCACCGTCGTGGTCGGCCTGCGCGTGCGTCACGACGAGCGCGTCCAGTCGCCGGACCCCGGCCCGGCGCAGCGCGCCGACCACGTCACCGTCCGGCGGGCCGGTGTCGACCAGTACCGCGTGACCGGGGACCTCGAGCAGCGTCGCGTCGCCCTGGCCGACGTCGAGGAACGACACGCGCAGGCCCGCGACCGGCGGGGGCGGGGCCGGCGGGCCCGGCGCCAGCACGACGGCGAGCAGCGTCGCGGCGGCGGCGATCGCCCCCACGGGGACGGCGACCGGCAGCCGCCGACCACCGGGCAGCCGCACCCGCGGAGGCCCGCCGGCACCCACCGCCAGCACGGTCCCGGCGCAGGCGACCAGGACAGTGACCGCGCCGCCCGGGACGGCGACCGCTGCCCCGGGGGCCCCGGCGATGCGGTGTGCGACCGCGAGCACACACCCAAGCAGCGGGTCGACGATCCCGTCGAGGACCACGGCCACCGGCGTGACCAGGACACCCAGTGACGCGGCCACGAACCCGAGCCACATGATCGGCGCGACGACCGGTGCGACCAGCAGGTTCGCCGGCAGCGACAGCGGAGCCACCTGGCCGAAGTGCAGGGCGATGATGGGCGCGGTCGCGAGCGTCGCCGCGCCCGTGACGGCGAGCGCTTCGGCGACCGGCATGGGCAGCCGCCGGCGTGCGAGCCGGTCGGCCCACACCCGCGCGAGGGTGACGAGGGCGACGACGGCCGCGAAGCTCATCTGCCAGCCGGGATCGGCGACGGCGCGCGGGTCCGCCGTCAGCGTCGCGAGTCCGGCCAGCCCGAGCGCGTACCAGCGCGCCGACGGCCGGCCGGCCAGCACGGCGACCACGCCGGCCGCTCCCATCACCCCCGCCCGCTGGATGGACGGGCCGCCGCCCGCGAGCGGCACGTAGAGCGCGATCAGCCCGAGCACCACGACCCATCGCAGGTGGAACGGGACGCCGATCAGTCCCGAGAGGGCGATCACCAGCGTCGCCAGCAGCACGATGTTCGCGCCGGAGGCGGCGGTGAGGTGGCTGAGCCCGGCCGCGCGGACCTCATCGCGGACGGTCACCGGGAGCCCGGCGTCCTGGCCGAGCACCATGCCGTGCAGCAGCGCGACGCGCGTCGGGTCCCGCCCGTGCGCCAGCGCGTCCTCCGCCGCGCGACGGACACCGTCGACGAACCCCGCCGGGCCGCCCCGTGACCGGCCGGTCAGCCGGAGGTCGAGGACGCGGATGACGGCGTGGGCCCGGATCGCCCGGGCGTGCTCGTCGGGTGGCCGGACGGCCCCGCGGACGGCGACGATCGCACCGACTCCGGGCGCGCCCGCCAGCGCCGACCGCGCCCGCCGCGCAGCCTCGGCCGCGTCGGCGCTGTCGGCAGAGCCCTCATCGCCGAAGGCGCGTGGTGCGTTCACGCGGAGCAGCACGGGCTCGCCGCGGAAGCTCGCCCGCGCCGACCAGCCGCCGGAGGACTGCGGGCGCGGCGCCTGCACGATCGTCACGTCGCCGCGGACCACGTGGCCGTGGAGCGGCCGGAGCGCCGTCCGCTCGAGGGCACGGACACGCGCTTGGCCGCCGACGCCCGCGAGCACGACCGCGACGGCCACCGCGAACGCGAGTGCTCGCGGTCTGCTGCCGCGGACGGGGCCAGGCCGCCCCGCCGCACCGGGCCTGGCCGCCGCGTGCCGGTCCGGGCCGATGTCGCCGGCGAGCCAGAACATGCCCGCGGCCGCACCCGCCGCGACCGCGAGCAGCACGGCGATCGGCGTCCAGGGACCGATCACCAGCCCCAGCAGCAGCCCCACGAGCACGACATGCCGCGGGTGCTCCCGCAGCACCTCACGCACTGCGAATGCGGTCACGCCGCCGCCGCGCCGACCCGACGTGCGACAGCCGCGTGGTGGCCGGCCCGGGTCACACGCGGACCCGCGGCCGCATGGCGGCCAGCTTCTTCGGCCCGATGCCGGGGATCTGCTCGAGGTCGTCGACGCTCCGGAACGGTCCGTTCTCGGTCCGGTATTGCAGGATCTTCGCCGACGTCGCCGGGCCGACCCCGTCGAGCGTCTCGAGCTGCTCGGCGGTGGCCGTGTTGAGGTCGATGATCCCGCCGACGGCCGCCGCCCCCGGCCCGGCCCCCGCTCCACTCCCGCCCCCGCCGCCACTCCCCGTCGCTGCGCCGGCACCGCCCGCGGAACCGCCCGCCCCCGTACCGCCCGGCGCGGCCCCCACCGGCGCGCCCCGCCGCGGCACGAGGATCTGCGCGCCGTCCTTCACCGGCGCGGCGAGGTTGATCGCGTCGAGGTCCGCCCGCATGGCGCCGCCGCCCGCACGCGCGAGCGCATCGGCGATCCGCTCGCCGGCCTTCAGCCGGTAGATCCCCGGGCGCCGCACGGCCCCGGCGACGTGGACCACGACCGCCGCGGCCGGCTCGCGCTCGAGCACCGCACCCGCGTCACCGCCTCCCCCGGCCGCGCGCCCCGGCGCACCAGCAGCGTCCTCCCCCGCCCCGTCGGCACCGGCCGCGGCCGCTCCGCCGCCGCCAACGACCTCCGCGCTCGTGCCGTCAGTACCGCCGACCTCACCCGCGCCGGTCCCGCGCTCACCGCCGGCGACGGCGTCGGCCACCACCGCGCCCGTCCCCCCGACCGCCCCGCCCGGAACCGTCGGCGACAGCGCGCGGCTCCCCAGCCACGCCGCCAGCGCCACCAGGACGGCGGCGACGGCGAACTGGGCGCGGGTGATCTCGGTCACCCGCCCGAGGCTACGTGCGCACCTGCACCGGCAGAACCGCGTTCCTGCGCCGCCTCAGCGCCCGGATTGCAACGCCACGCCGCCGCACTGCGCGGCCGGCCCGCGGGTCAGCCGCGCACCGCGATGTTCACGAGCTTGCCGGGAACCACGATCACCTTCGCGACCGTCTTGCCCTCCAGGTGCGCCTGCACCTTCGGCGACGCCATCGCCAGCGCCTCGAGCTCATTCTTCGAGGCCGTGGCCGGCACCGAGGCCCGGTCGCGCACCTTGCCGTTGACCTGGAAGACGACCTCGACGGTGTCCCGCTCGAGCAGCTCGCTGTCGGCGGCCGGCCACGGCTGCTCCCAGACGCGGTCACCCGTCAGCTTCGAGTACGCGTCCGCCGCGACGTGCGGCGCGAACGGGAACAGCAGCGACGCCGCCGTCGCAAGCGCGAAGCGGACGGCCTGCGGCTCCGCGTCCCCGCGCTCGTTGACCGCGCGCGAGACGTCGTTCGTCAGCTCCATCACCGCAGAGATCGCGGTGTTGAAGTTGAAGCGCCCGGCCATGTCGTTCGTGACCTTCTCGATCGCCCAGTGCGCCTTGCGCAGCAGCTCGAGGTCGGCCGGCGACAGCGACTCGACGTCCGGCTGGTCGGCACCTGCCCCAGGCCCGTCCGCGGCCGCCGCCGACAGCCGCCACAACCGGCTGAGGAACCGGTACACGCCGTCGACCCCCTCGTCCGCCCAGTCGGCGTCCTGGTCGGGCGGGGCGATGAACAGGATGTAGGTCCGCGCGGTGTCGGCTCCGCGCGCGGCGACGATGTCCTGCGGCGAGACCACGTTGCCACGCGACTTGGACATCTTCGCGCCGTCCTTCGTGACCATCCCCTGCGTGAAGAGCTTCGCGAACGGCTCCTGCACGTCGACGTGGCCGAGGTCGGCCAGCGCCTTGACGAAGAAGCGCGCGTAGAGCAGGTGCAGGATGGCGTGCTCGACGCCGCCGATGTACTGGTCGACCGGGGCCCAGCGCTTGAGGATCTCCGGGTCCCACGCCGCCTCGTCGTTGCTCGCGTCGGTGTAGCGCAGGAAGTACCACGAGGAGTCGACGAACGTGTCCATCGTGTCCGTCTCGCGCTTCGCCGGCTTCCCGCAGGATGGGCACGGGACGTTGACCCAGTCGGTCGCAGCGGCCAGCGGCGAGCGGCCCTTCGGCTTGTAGTCCTCGACGTCCGGCAGGATCACCGGCAGCTGATCCTCGGGGACCGGGACGGTGCCGCAGGCCTCGCAGTGGATGATCGGGATCGGGCAGCCCCAGTAGCGCTGACGTGAGAGCAGCCAGTCGCGCAGGCGATAGTTGGTGGACGAGTTGCCCTTGCCCTCGCGGTCGAGCCAGCGGACGATCGCCTCGAGCGCCGCGGTCTTGTCGAGCCCGTCGAAGTCCGGATGGGAGTTCACGAGCACGCCGGGACCGGTGTACGGCAGGCCGTCCTCGTCCCCACCCTCGTCCGGGACGCCCTCCACGACCCGCTTGACCGGCAGGTCGAAGGTCTTGGCGAAGTCGTAGTCGCGCTGATCGTGGCCGGGGACCGCCATCACGGCGCCGGTCCCGTACTCCATCAGCACGTAGTCGGCGACGAACATGGGGATCTGCTCGCCGTTGACCGGGTTCGTGACCGTCCGGCCCAGCGGGACGCCGGTCTTCGTGCGGTCCGCGTTGCCGCGGTCCTCCTTGTCGGTCGTCAGGGCGCGGTTGACGTAGTCGCGGACCTCGTCCTCGTGGCCCGTGCCCGCCGCCAGCTTCTCGATGTCCGGGTGCTCGGGCGCCAGCACGAAGAAGGTCGCGCCGAACAGCGTGTCCGGGCGGGTCGTGAAGACCGGGTAGTCGACGCCCAGGTCCTCGCAGCGGAACGTCACCTCGGCCCCTTCGGAGCGGCCGATCCAGTTGCGCTGCATCGTCTTGACGTGCTCGGGCCACTCGATCTCGTCGAGGCCGTCGACCAGCCGGTCCGCGTAGTCGGTGATGCGGAAGAACCACTGCTCGAGGTGGCGGACCTCGACCAGCGCGCCCGAGCGCTCGCCGCGGCCGTCGACGACCTGCTCGTTGGCGAGCACGGTCTCCTCGACCGGGTCCCAGTTGACCGTCGCGGCCTTCCGGTAGGCCAGCCCCGCGTTGTAGAACTGCAGGAAGATCCACTGCGTCCAGCGGTAGTAGTCGGGCTCGCAGGTGGCGAGCTCACGCGACCAGTCGATCGAGATCCCCCAGCGCTTGAACTGCCGGCGGAACGACTCGATCGACTTCTTCGTGGAGTCGCGCGGGTGCTCGCCCGTCTTGATGGCGTTGTTCTCGGCGGGCAGGCCGAAGGCGTCGTAGCCCATGGGGTTCAGGACGTGGCGCCCCGTGCGGCGGTGGAAGTGCGCGACCGCATCCCCGACCGAGTAGACCTTCAGGTGCCCGATGTGCGGCTCGCCGCTCGGGTACGGGAGCATCACGAGGACGTAGGACTTGTCCCGGCCCTCGACGTCGTTGGAGACCTCCCAGGTGCGCTCGTCCGCCCACACCTTCTGCCAGCGCGGCTCGATCTCCTCGGGGTCATACCTGTACTCGGTGCTCACGGCGCCGGAGTCTAGGGTCTGGGACCGTGTCCGCCCCGCCAGACCCCGCCGCCTTCACCACCCACCGGGCGCTCCTGCCGAGCGGGTTCGAGCTCGCCTACGTCCACGAGGGTGTCGGCGGCTTCCCGTTGCTGCTGGTCCACGGCTGGCCGGAGTCCAAGCGGCTGTGGTGGAAGGTCGCGGCCGACCTCGCCGCCGCCGGCTTCGAGGTCATCGCCCCGGACCTGCGCGGGTTCGGCGAGTCCGACCCCGACCTGGACGGGTTCCATGACCTCGCCGCGCATGCGCGCGACCTGCACGCGCTGGTCCGCGACGTCCTCGGCCACGAGCGCTGCGCGACCGCCGGGGGTGACCTCGGCGGCGGCATCATCCAGGACCTCGGGCTGCGATTCGACGGCTTCGTGGCCCGGCAGGTGCTCTTCAACTGCGTGATGCCGATCCTGCCGGACGCCTACGCGGCGGCCGGCCTGACGAGCGAGACGGCGCCGGTCGTCCGCGCCGCCGCCGACTACTTCCTGCGGCAGGCGAAGGACGCGGACGGCCTGGCCGCTGAGCTCGACACGCCCGCGCGCCGGCGCCGCTACATCGAGCAGTTCTACGGATCGCGGTTCTGGGGGACGCCGGGCGGGTTCACGCGCGAGGACGTCGAGTTCATGACCGAGCCGTTCGCGTCCGCCGACCACCTGCGGGCCGGCTTCGGCAACTACGAGTCGACCCTGGGCCGGCGCCCGCTGTCCGAGCGGCCGATGTGGTTCGCGGTGTCGGACGTCCCCACCCTGGCGTTGTACGGGCCGGACGACCACGTCATGTACCCGGATTGGCCGGAGCGGTGCGAGGTCGCGTTCACCGACCTCGTCGGCCCGTTCGTCGTGCCGCGGGCGGGACACTTCCTGCCGTGGGAGCGCCCCGAGCTGTTCGCGCGGGCGGTGACGTCGTTCCTGCGGGACCTGTTGCCGGCCACCACCGCCGACACACCGCCGCCGCCGCCTTCATCGGTCTGACGTCCAATTTTGGTCGTCCCTGCGACCAAGACTGGTCGTCAGACGTGCGACGCCCCCGGAGTCCGGCATGGTCGGGGTCTTGCGGGTCGTGGCGCGGGTGGGTCCTACCATCGTGGGTCATGTCCGCCGAGCCCCGCCCGCCCGCCACCACGGCGTCGGCGATCCAGGTCGCCTCCGACAAGGTCGCCGCGATCGTCGAGGCGGCCGAGAGCGCCGCCGCCGACCTGCGCACCCAGACCGAGCTGCGCTCGAAGGAGCGCATCGCCGAGGCGGACCGCGCCGGGGCCATGCGCGTCGAGGCCGCAGAGGCCGAGGCCGCCGAGATCCTCGCCGCCGCACAGGCCGAGGCGCAGCAGGCGCTGACCGAGGCCCGGGCGCAGGCCGAGTCCGTCGTGATCGAGGCCCACGCCCGGGCCCAGGCCGTCGCGACCGAGGCCGAGCGGGTCAGGCAGGAGGCGGACAACCACCGGCTGGTCGCCTACCAGGAGTCCGAGGAGGCGGCCCAGACGCTGCGCAACACCGCCGAGCGCGAGTCGGACGCCGCGCTCGCCCGGGCCCGCGAGGATGCCCGGATCATTGTGCGTGACGCCCGCGAGGCCGCCGCGCGGGTCCTGCGGGAGGGCAACGAGCTCTCCGGCAACCTGCGCGACCTCGGCGCCTCGCTGCAACGCAACGCGGGCCGTCTGCTCGGTGACGTGCGCCTGGCCCACGCGGCACTCACCGCGGACCTCGATCAGGTCGCCGACAGTGCCAGCGGCGGACCGTTCGTCAAGGACGCCCGCCACACGGCGCCGTCCGACACGCGGCCGCGCGCACGCCCGGCCGCGGACGACGAGCTCGACGTGCCGGAGTTCATCCCGCGCCGTCGCTGACGCGGCGCGGCGACCCGCTACGACCCGCAAGGAACAACCAGCGCGCGTTCGTTATGATGGCCGGGCAGGACACATGCGGGGCTGTAGCTCAGCTGGAAGAGCGCTTGGCTGGCAGCCAGGAGGTCAGGGGTTCGAGCCCCCTCAGCTCCATGTGAACACGAAACCCCCGCACTGCGGGGGTTTCGTCGTTCCGGGGGCGGCCGCGTCAGCCGGCCGCCGTGAAGGTGAACCCGACCTCGACGCTCGCCCGGAGCGTGATCTCGGACGGACTCACGGCGATCGGCTGCTGGTCCGGGTCGCCGGCCATCCCGGCGAGGGCAGCGGCCGCCCGCACCTCGATCCCGCCGCCCGCCGACCAGCCGTGCGCGTCCCCATCCGACTGCGCCCGCAGCCCCGGCTCCGCCGCCCACGCCACGGCGTCGACGCGCAGCCCCAGCCCGGCGGCGTAGGCACCGGCGCGACGGCGTGCGTCGCGAGCGGCAGCCGTCCGGACCTCCTCGTGCGCCGGGTTGGCCGGGTCCAGCGCCCACTCGGGTCCCGTGACCGCACCCTCGGCCGCCGTGAGCTCGGCGATCAGCGCCCCGAGCGCGGCCAGGTCCGTCACCTCGACGATGGTGGTGCGTTCCGCCCGCCACCCGGTGCGCACCGACTCGCCCTTGCGCCAGCGCGTCTTCGGGTGCACGACGATGGCGGCGGCCATGACCCCGCCGGTCGCGGCCGCGCGCCCCTCCAGCACCGCGTCGACGGCGTGAGCATGCTCCGCCGCCGCTGCGTAGGCCGCCGCCTGCGTCCCCGCCTCGCCGTCGACGGTCACGCGCAGGGACGCATGGTCGGGCATCACGTGCACCTCGGCGGTGCCGAGGACCATCAACTCAGCCGGCATGCGCGCAGCCTACGCCCGCGATCGCCGGGGTGGCGGTGCCAGATCGCGGAAAACGGGACCACGCACTGCCACCCCCCGCGCGGACCCAGGGGGTGGCAGTGCCAGATCGCGGGAACCGGGACTGCGCACTGCCACCCCGTGCGCGAAAGGCCAACCCCGACCGGCCGGCCGGAGGCGTCCGGTCGGCTCCCGCCGCCGTAGAACGACCTGATGCTCCCCACCCCCGCCGACGACCCGCGCAGCGACACGACCGCGCTCGTCGTCGCCGTCAGCGGCGTGATCGGGCCGGTCCCGTACGTCATGGCCGTGGCCGCCCTGCGGATGGCGGGCAGCCCGCGGCGCTCCCGCAAGGCAGCCGCGGCGATCGGCGTCGCGTCCCTCACGATCGTGGCGCACACCGTCTTCCTGGCCTGGCTCGCGCACCACCTGCTCACCTGACCGGGCGCGCGCACGTTAGGACGGCCTAACGTGTGTCGCATGAGCACCTCCGAGTCCCCCGCCGCACCCCCACGTCCCGCCGGCCGCCGCAACCGGCGCGCGACGGTCCTCGCGACCGAGACCCTCACCCCCCATCTGACGCGCATCGTGCTCGGCGGACCCGACCTCGTCGACTTCGGCGCCGGGGCGTTCACCGACCACTACGTCAAGCTGCTCCTGCCGCCCCCGGGCGCGTCGTACGCCGAGCCGTTCGACGCGGACGACATCCGCGCCCGCCTGCCGAAGGACGAGTGGCCGCGCACCCGGACCTACTCCGTCCGCAACTGGGACGCCGACGCGCAGCAGCTCACGATCGACTTCGTCGTCCACGGCGACACCGGCGTCGCCGGTCCGTGGGCCGCGAACGCCAAGCCCGGCGACGAGCTGCAGTTCAACGGCCCGGGCGGCGCCTACCTGCCCGATCCCGAGGCCGCCTGGCACCTGATGGTCGGCGACACGTGCGTGGTCCCGGCGATCGCGGCCTCGCTGGGCCGGGTGCCGCCGGGCGTCCCGGTCCACGTGCTGCTCGAGGTCGACGGCCCCGACGACGAGCTCGAGCTGACGTCCACGGGCGACCTGCGCCTGACGTGGCTGCACCGGTCGGCCCGCACGGCGCCGGACCAGGACCAGCTGCTGGACGCGGTGACCGCGCTCGAGTTCCCGCCGGGCGTCCCCCACGCGTTCGTGCACGGCGAGGCGAGCATGGTCCGGGCGGTGCGCCGGCACCTGCTCGCCGAGCGCGAACTGCCCCGCGAGGCGCTGTCGGCCTCCGGGTACTGGAAGCAGACGCGTACCGAGGAGGGCTGGCGCGAGGACAAGGCCGAGTGGAACCGCCTCGCCGAGCAGGACGTCGCACCCGCCTGACCGTGCCGCGTGGGCAGCGCCAGTGGCGCTGGACGGACGGGTGTGGCAGCGCCACGTGTCGAAAGACGACACCTGACGCTGCCACGCCCCATGAGCCCTGCGGCCGCGTAGGCCGACGAGCAGACCCCCCGGCGGCCTCAGCAGGTCGGCAGCGGGCGGCCGTCCTGCGCCCGCTCGCGCTCCCGCGCCAGGACCGCCCCCGCGTCCAGCGCCACGCGATCCGGCCGAGCGGGCCCACCGTCCAGCGTGAGCGACCAGCACCGGGCCAGGAACCGCAGCCGCGTGCGGGTCACCGCGACCGGTGCCGTGGCGATCCGCCGACCATCCAGGTGCTTGTCGATCCAGGCCCGCAGGCGCGGATCGCCCGCCGTCAGGCGGGCCCAGGTGGCCTGCGGCACCTCGATCGCGCCGTTGTACTCGCGCGGGACGTCGTCCAGCCCGCGAGCGCGCGTCTCCTGCCGCATGCCGTCGCTCGTGTGCAGCGTCAGGTCGAGCGGCAGCCCTGGGGCGACCTGGACCCGCAGCGTGGCCGGCGAGCACTGCACCGTGAAGTCACGGACCTCCGCCGCGGCACCGTCGATCGAGCCGGCGAAGCGGTGCGCGGCCGGGGACGCGGGCACCGTGCGCGTCCGCCGGGAGAGCGGCGACCCGACGAGCGGGCCGGTGACCGGCACGAAGCGCCAGCGCGGCGCCGCGATCGGCTTCTCCCAGTAGCCCGTCCGCCCGCCGCGCGTGCGACCGGCGATCCGCAGGACGCGGGCACCCGCCCCCAGGCCGGTCTTTGCGATCGTCAGCCGGTCGGTGACGGTGCCCGGCGGCAGCGGCTGACGGACCCAGGCCGGCGCCGGAAGCTGCCACCGCGCGTCGGACGCGGGACGGTCCTGCGCCCAGCTGAACGCACCGAACACCGTGTTCGCACCGGACACGTCGAAGTCGTAAAGACGCGTGAAGAGCTCGGCGCGGCGACTGACCGCAAAGACCGTCGACCCGCTCGCCGAAAGCGACGCCAGCGCCGTCGTCCCCCGCCGCGGTCCGCACACCTCGCGGCTCTCGTCGGACGGCAGCCACGGATCGAGGTAGGTGATCCGGCGTCCGCCGTCGCGCAGCAGGTACACGGTCGCCACCCCGATCGGGGTGCGCTCGCGGCCGGCGCTGTCGAGGAACCGCTCGCTCGAGGTGAACTCGGACGCCGCCCAGTCGGTGACGTCGGCGAACAGGCGCACGCCGAGACCGGTCCAGAAGTACGGGCCCCAGCGCCACGTCCACCGCTCGGGCGACACGTCGTCGCCGGGCATGTCGTGGGCGTAGACCTGCCGCGTCGCGTCGATCGCCAGCAGCAGACGGTGGTCGGCGGAGATCTGCCGGACGCGACCGGTCAGGCACGCCGGCGTCCTCAGGACACGCCAGGGCCTCCCGGCCACGCCGCGACCCTCGGTGGCGGGCCGCAGGTAGATGACGCCGTCCCGGACCGCGAACGCGTGCGCTCCCGCGAAGGTCTCCGTCGCGGTCTTGAAGACGACGTCGTCGGGCAGCGTGGCCGCCACGGCCGGGGTCGCCACCGGCCCGTACCCGCCCGGTCGCCGCGCGAGCGAGTCGGCCGTCGGCAGGCTCCCGCCGACGACGAGCAGCCCGGTGCTGCCGCCCACCAGCCCCAGGCAGCGCGGGTCGGTCGGGGGCGCCGCCTCCGCCACCCCAGGCGCCGCCGCACCTGGCACGGAGACGAGCAGCGCGGCGGCCGCCACCAGGGCGCCCGCCCGCCGGCCCCTGACCCCCGGGACGTGTCGCCGCACCGGCATCGGCGGTGCTCAGCGCTGCTTCGCCGCCACCGCGATGTTCCTGCCGCCGACCGTGACGTCGACGCGGTACGTCCCCTTGCCGACCCGCGGCGAGAACACGACCCTGGACCCGCGCCGCACGATCGTCCGGGCGGTCTTCGCCCCGCGCACGCGGATGACCACCCGAGCCGCCTTGCCGCCGGGCCGGATCACGGTGATCCGCGGCCGCGCGGTGCCGCGGGCCTCCGCGACGGTCACGACGGTCGCGCCGCGATCGGCGGTCGTCGACCGCACGGCGGCCCTGTCCTTCTCGAGGTCGGCCGCGCAGAACGGCGGCTTGACCCAGCGCTTGGCGCTGAACTCCTTGGTCTGATCGCTCGAGTGGACGGATGCCGGGTTGGCGGACTCGCCGTAGGTCACGAAGGTCCGGATGTCCGGGCAGCCCCGCTTGAGGTGGACGGCCTGCATGTACGACGAGCCGTGCACGACCTCCGTGTAGCCCTTCTTCGGGTTCCACGTCGGGGTGATCACGTTGAAGATGCCGCTGCCGCCCGGGCCACCGTGGATGGGGATCTGCTCCCCGCGCCGGGTGACCGTCTGCCCCTGCCGCGGCGTCGCGTCGAGCGGCAGCCCGGCACCCTGCATGTCCGAGACCGCCTGCAGCAGCGACGTCTGCACCGTCGGGTTCAGGACGTTCAGCCCGGCCGGCGTGTTGACGGCGTCGTCCGCGCTGAAGGCACCGCTGAAGGGACTGGCCGGGGCCGGCAGCGGGATCGGCAGCAGGCCCGTGAGCCGCGTGACGAACCGCTGCCAGAGGATGGCCCCCTTCGAGTCCAGGTCGTTGCGCAGGTCCCACGCGCGCAGCACCTCGCAGGCGGCGCTCGAGCAGCCGCGGACCAGGTCGTCCCGCCAGATCTCCCCGCTGTAGACGCGGTTGGACAGGCCGACCGTCATCAGGTTCGCGAGCGTGAAGCCCTTCCCGGGCAGGCCGTCGGTGCCGTCCAGACGCTGCTCGAGCTGCTTGATGCCGAGGCGCGTGCGCAGGGACCGCGCCGTCCGCTCGTCGCCGATGATCCGGCTGAAGCCCTCGAGCGGCTGCTTCGGGTTGCTCAGCCAGTACGAGTCGTTCATGTTCGACACGTGATCGGTGCGGCGCAGCGACGGCAGGTTGCCGCGGCCCAGGATCCCGGGCACCACGGCGTCCGGATCGCTCCCCGGCTTGCAGCTGCCGCGTGAGCCGTCGAGGACGGGCAGGCGCTGCAGCTGGTCGGTGACCAGCCCGAGCGCCGTCTGGCACTCCGTGTACTTCGACCGCGGGATGTTCGGCACGTTGCCGATGTCCGCGTAATACGCGTTCCCGGCGGTGTCGGCGGCGATCGTGTTGACCCACGGGATGCCCTGGTACTTCTTCAGGATCGCTTCGACGTCGGACACGGTCTGCGCCTGGTTCATGTCGAAGAAGTGGTTGAACAGCCGCCCGAAGTTCTCCTCGTTGCCGTCGTGCAGCGCGTATGCGGTCACGACATTCCACGGGAACAGCGGCAGGCCCAGGATCTGGGTGAAGATGGAGCCGTGCTCGCTCGAGTACAGCGTCCGGGTCCGCGACCGCAGCGACCCGTCCGGGCCGGTCACCTTGACCGTGACCTTCTCGGCCTTCATCCGCTTGACCTGACCGTCCTCGATGTAGGACGTCGGCGAGCCCGGGACGAGGGTCAGCTGGTACGGCACGAACCGCCGCGCCGTCGACACGGTATGGCTCCAGGCCATGCCCTTGGTGCTGCCGATCAGGACGATCGGGACGCCGAGCAGCGACCCGCCCATGACGTCGGCCTTACCGGGGACGGTCAGGTGCGCCTGGTAGAAGCGCTCCGGTCCCTGCCACGGGAAGTGCGGGTTGCCGTAGAGCAGGCCGCGGCCATCCTGCGAGCCGTCCTTCCCGATCGCGTAGGCGTTCGAGCCGAGGCCGCCGAGACGCCGGTCGAGCTCGCCCGGCGCGACGGCGCGGGCGGCGGCGATCGCGTCGGGCTCCGTCCCGCCCAGCAGCGGCTTGGCGTTCGCGATGCCGTCGATGGCGACACCGGCCGACGCGAGGATCGAGAGCGAGTAGAAGCGCCGGTAGACGTCCATCGTCGTGATCGGGCGCACCCACTCCTCCCCGCGGCAGGTCGGATCGGGGACGCCGTCGGTCCCGCCGACGTCGCGCAGCCAGGCGTTCCAGCCGGCCACGTAGCCGACGACCGCGTCCTTGATCTCCTTCTTGGGCCCGATGGGCGCCGGGACGGCGAGCAGCCGCTCGATCGTCCCGCGGTCCTTGATGCGCTGGTAGAAGAAGTCGCTGTTGAGGTTGTTCGCGTTCGAGCCGTTGCCGCGGATCGGATAGGACTTGTCGGATCCGAAGTAGCGCGCGCGCTCGCCGTTCACGGTCACGTACGACTCGGCGACGATGCAGGCGTTGTCCTGCGCCAGCGCGTATGCGTACCCGTATCCAAGCGAGGGGAAGTCCTTCGCCTTGATGTGCGGTATCCCGAACGCGGTTCGGGCGGTGGTGACGTCGTAGCGCGTGGCGGCCCCGGCGGTGGCAGGGGCCAGCAGCAGCGCCGCGCCGACCCAGGCGACAGCTCTCCTCATCATGCGCGCGACTCTACGCGAAGCCGGCCATTGGTGAACGCGAACGTTCGTCCACAACGACCGGCGGCCCGGATCCCGTCGTCGAAGACGGGACCCGGGCCGCGGTCAGGCATTGCTGAGCGGTGGCTCAGACGCCGGCGGTCTCCTCGCGCAGCGCCTCGGCGAGGCTGCCCGGGAGGATCCGGTAGGAGTGGAACTCCATCGTGTACGAGCCACGGCCCTGGGTCGCTGAGCGGATGTCGTTGGCGTAGCCGAACATCTCCGACAGCGGGACCTCGGACGTCACGGCGATGATGCCGCCGGGACGCGTCTCACGCTCGCCGACCAGGCCGCGGCGACGGGCGATGTCGCCCATGACCCAGCCGAGGCCGTCCTCGGGCACCGTGACCTCGACGTTCATGATCGGCTCGAGGATGACGGGCTTCGCGCGGCGGCAGGCCTCCTTGAAGCCGAGGCTGCCGGCCATCTGGAAGGCGATCTCCGAGGAGTCCGTGTCGTGCGACTTGCCGTCCGTCAGGGTGACCTTGATGTCCTCCATCGGGTACCCGGCGACGACGCCGGAGCTCATCGCGAGCTCGCAGCCCTTGGCCACGGCGGGGATGTACTCCGTCGGGACGTTGCCGCCCTTGACCTTGGACTCGAACTCGAAGCCCTTGCCGGGGTTCGGCTCGACGTTCAGGTAGACGACGCCGTACTGGCCCGAGCCGCCCGTCTGCTTGACGAACTTGCCCTCGATCTTGTTGGCCTCGGCCGTGATCGTCTCGCGGTACGCCACCTGCGGGCGGCCCGTGTTCGCGTTGACCTTGTACTCGCGCTTGAGGCGCTCGACGGTCACCTCGAGGTGGAGCTCGCCCATGCCCGAGAGCACGGTCTGGCCGGTCTCGTCGTCGGTGCGCATGCGCAGCGACGGATCCTCGCGCACGAGGTAC
Organism: Paraconexibacter sp. AEG42_29; assembly: GCF_040581415.1. Classification (NCBI taxonomy): domain Bacteria; kingdom Bacillati; phylum Actinomycetota; class Thermoleophilia; order Solirubrobacterales; family Paraconexibacteraceae; genus Paraconexibacter; species Paraconexibacter sp. AEG42_29. The sequence continues at coordinate 3,372,144 of NZ_CP114014.1, forward strand.
GCGAGCGCGACGCCGAGCTTCTCCTGGTCCGGGCGCGACACCGGCTCGATCGAGACGTGGACGACGGGCGGGGCGAACGAGATCGACTCGAGCATGACCGGGGAGCCCGGGTCGCACATCGTGTCGCCCGTCGTGGCGTTCTTCAGGCCGATGGCCACGGCGATGTCGCCCGAGTAGACCTCGGTGACGTCCTCGCGGTCATTGGCGTGCATCATCAGCAGGCGGCCGATGCGCTCGGTCTTGCCCGTGGTGGCGTTGAGGATCTTGTCGCCGGCCTTCAGCGTGCCGGAGTAGACGCGGAAGTACGTCAGCGGGCCGGCCTGCGGGTCGCGCTGGATCTTGAACGCGAGCGCCGAGAACGGCGCCGAGTCGTCGGGGGCGCGGGTCTCGTCGCCCTCGGCTGCGGTGACCTCACCGCGGTCGAGCGGGCTCGGCAGGAAGCGCGTGATCGCGTCGAGCAGCGGCTGGACGCCCTTGTTCTTGATCGCCGAGCCGCACATGACCGGCTGCACGCCGTTGGCGAGCACCGCGGTGCGGATGGCGTTGGCGAGCTGCTCGCCGGTGACCGAGTCCTCGTCCTCGAGGTAGGCCTCCATGACCTCGTCGTCGTACTCGGCGACGGCGTCGATCAGCTCGTGGTGTGCGGCATGGGCGGCGTCGGCGTACTCGGCCGGGATCTCGCCCGTCTCGTAGACCATGCCGTCGTCGGCGGCGTAGGTGATCGCGACCATGTCGACGAGGTCGATGACGCCGCGGAACTGGTCCTCGGCACCGATCGGCAGCTGCACCGGGATCGCGTTCGCGCCGAGGCGGGCCTTCATCGTCTCGATGGCCTTTGCGAAGTCCGCGCCCTGGCGGTCCATCTTGTTGACGAAGCAGATCCGCGGGACGGTGTACTTGTTCATCATGCGCCAGACCGTCTCGGACTGGGGCTCGACGCCGGCGACCGAGTCGAACAGCGCGATCGCGCCGTCCAGGACGCGGAGCGAGCGCTCGACCTCGGCCTGGAAGTCGACGTGGCCCGGCGTGTCGATGATGTTGATGCGGTGGTCGACGGCCTTCTCGACGTTGGACGGCTTCCAGAAACACGTCGTCGCGGCGGACATGATCGTGATGCCGCGCTCCTGCTCCTGGTCCAGCCAGTCCATCGAAGCAGCACCCTCGTGCACCTCGCCCATCTTGTGGACCTTGCCGGTGTAATAGAGGATCCGCTCGGTGGTGGTCGTCTTACCACTGTCGACGTGGGCGGAGATCCCGATGTTGCGGGTGAGTTCGAGGCTGATCTGGCGGCTCATGGTCTTTCGGCTTTCGGCTTGTGAAGGTGAGGGATGGGAGCGCGTGGCTCCGGTTCGCCGGGCGGCCCGGTGGGCCGCCTGTGGTCATCCCGTCCCTGGCGATCGGGGCGCGGGCGGCAGCCGGCATCGCGCGGGGCACGCGGGCGTGGCTGCGAATCGGACGAAGCAGGTCTGGGCGACCGGCGCGACGTCCGTTCAGCGAAGCGCTGAACGAGAACCCGAACGGGCCCGAGCACGTCCGAACAGCACGCGCGGCGCGTGCTGGCGGGAATGCTTCAGTGCTGCAGAGACGACCATCGCTGCTAATGGTAGAGCACGCAGGTGATTTCGCACCGTCTGGTCACGATCCGGACACAACCAGCGCACCAACAGAACGGTTGCTATGTTCGTGCGCGTGATGCCCGATGTGTTCGGCGCGGTCCTCCCCGCGAACGGTGTGCCCGACGCGTCGCAGCTGTCGCCGCCGGCGCGGGTGCTGTACGAGGGGACCGTCGTCTTCGACCTTGCCCTGCGGACCGGGCTGGCGTCCGTCCTGGCCGGCGCGATGCTGCCGGGGGTCGTGACCCAGGACCAGCGCCGCGAGCGGCGGCGCCTGGACTTCTACCGCGAGCTGGCGGCGGGCAAGGACGCCGGCGCCGTCTTCGCGCCGCCGGACGGCGGCATCGCGGTGAAGGCCGATCGCCGCGCGCGCAGCCTTCCCCGCCTGGCCGGGGGCCATGCGGAGCTGCTGCGGTTCCGCAGCCCGTTCGTCCCGCTCCAGCCCGAGCTGCGCGGCCCGTACGCGAAGTCCGTCCCGAACCGGACCGCCTGGGCGCAGCACTGGCGCCACGACGACGGCCCCCGCCCCACGCTCTGCGTGATACACGGCTTCGGCGCGTCCCCGGACTGGTTCAACAAGGTCTTCTTCGAGCTCGGGTGGTTCTTCCGCCAGGGCTACGACGTCCTGCTGTACACGCTGCCGTTCCACGGCCGCCGGCGCAGTCGCTTCGCCCCGGTCAACGGCGCGGAGCTCTTCAGCCACGGGTTCGCGCAGTTCAACGAGGCGATGATCCACGCCGTCCACGACTTCCGGGCGTTCGTCGACTACCTGGAGGGGACGGGCGTCGATCGCGTGGGCGTCACCGGGCTGTCGCTCGGCGGCTACACGAGCGCGCTCCTGGCCGCCGTCGAGCCTCGCCTGGACTTCGTCATCCCGAACGCGCCGGTGACGTACATCCCGCAGATCCTGGCGGAGTGGTTCCCGGTCAACGCGATGGTCGGCGCGGTCTCGCGGACGCGGCTCGTGGACATCGAGCACGTGACCGCGTCGATCGCGGTCCACTCGCCGCTGAACTACGCGCCGGTCGTCCCGAAGGAGCGCCGGATGATCATCGGCGGGCTCGGCGACCGCCTGGCACCGCCCGAGCAGGCGCGGCTGCTGTGGGAGCACTGGGACCGCCCGAAGCTGCGCTGGTTCCCGGGCAGCCACATCCTGCACGTGGGCCGCGGGACGTACCTGCGCGAGATGCGCGACCTGATGGCCGCCCCGCCGCTGGCTGCATAGCCCGCGCTGGTCGTTCGCGCTGGACGCGTGTGGGTGATCGGGTCGGAGCGCTGACGCCGGGGGCCCGGTGGTCGAGGGTCGGTGGCGCTGGCGCCGAGGACCTGGTGGTCGGGGGTCGGTGGCGCTGACGCCGAGGACCGCCCCGGTCGCGCGCGACATCGGGGTCCTCGGAGGATGTGACGGGGCTTGCCCCCCAAAGCCTCCACGCGTCCTAGCCACGGCCGGGCAGCAGTGCCTCCTCGGAGGGTTCGGCGGGGCATACCCCCCAAACCCTCCACGCGTGGCACGACGCCCAGCCTGAGGACGCCGCTCCCGCTTGGCTGCCACCGCGGCCCGCCCGCGGAACAAAGCCGGTCGCGCCGTCGTTGAGGCTGTTTCGCGTCCTACGAGAGTGCTCGCGTCATCGTTACGAGCAAGACCTCGCAAAGCGCCGGGACAACCAGCCTGCTCCGGCACTCAGGCAGCCGGCGCGCCCCGCGGGCCTGGGATGTTGCGGAAGCCGAAGGCGTCGCTCTCGCGGCCGGCCTGGACGAACCAGCACTCGCCCGTCATGTCCCCGTCCAGGAGGCCCAGCACCGTGTCGGTGACCTGCGAGACCGGGATGATTGGCAGGTCCATGTCCGCGAGCGCGCCCTTGATCGGCGCGATGATCGCGGTGTCCGCGAAGCCCGGGCAGACCGCGTTGATGCGGATGCCGTCCGCGGCCAGCGACGGCCCGAGGGACCGCACCAGCCCCACGACCGCATGCTTGTTGGCCGAGTACAGCGGATCCATCGGGACCGCGGTCAGCCCGGCGAGCGATGCGGTGCAGACGATCACGCCGCCACCGCGGGCCTTGAGGGCCGGGACGACGGCGTTGATCCCGAAGACGACGCCGTCCAGGTTCACGCCCATCGCGCGGCGGTAGGCGACGAGGTCGAAGCCCTCCCCCAGCCCGGTCCCGCTGACGATGCCCGCGTTCAGGAACGCGATGTCCAGGCCGCCGAACGCGTCGACGGCGGCGGCCACTGCGGCCGTGCTCTGCTCGGGATCGCTGACGTCGGTCCGGAGGAAGGTCGCACCGGTCTCGGCGGCCACCGCCGCGCCGCCGTCCTCGTCGACGTCGCAGGCCAGGACGCGGACACCGCGCCCGGTCAGGACCCTCGTCAGGTCGCGGCCGAAGCCGCTGGCCGCGCCGGTGATCAGGGCAACTTGCTCGCTCATCGGCCGAGCGTAGTGGCCCGGCACCGACCGCGCCCGCTCAGTCGGCGGACGGCGGGGCGATGCCCGACGCCACCGCGGGCGGCAGGTCCAGCGTGATCCGCGGCACGTCGCCCCACAGCTGCTCGAGCCGGTAGAACCCACGCGTGTCCGGCGTGAAGACATGCACGACGACGTCGAGGTAGTCGAGCAGGATCCACGTCGCCTCGCCCGTGCCCTCCACGCGGCGCGGCAGGATGCCGTGCTCCTTCTTCATGCCCTCGTTAATCCCGTCGTGGATCGCCTTCACCTGGCGGTCGGTGTTCCCGGAGCAGATCAGGAAGACATCGGTGTAGCCCGCGACCCCGCGGAGGTCCAGCGCGATGGGCTCGATCGCCTTCTTGTCGGCGGCAAATCCGGCGATCGCCTGGGTGAGTTCCTCGGGGTTCATCGCTGAGGACGGTACAGGCCGTGGCCGTCGACGTACTCCGCGACCGTGGCGGGGACGAGGTAGCGGACGCTGAGACCGGCCGCGGCACGGCGCCGGATCAGCGAGCTCGAGAGGTCCATCCGGGCGACGTCGAAGAACCGCACGCGCGTCCCGTCGGGGTCCAGCGGCGCGAGCCGCGCGAGGATGTCCTCCCGGCCGATGCCCTGGCGCTCGGCCACGCCCAGGCTCGCCAGCGCGAGGATCTGCTCCGGCTCGCGCCAGGTGGGCAGCGAGTGGGCCATGTCGCCGCCGACGAGGAACGTGAGCTCGTCCCCCGGCTGCGCGGCGGCCAGCGCCCGCAGCGTGTCGGCGGTGTAGGACGGGCCGTCGTGGTCGATCTCCCACGTGGAGACCTCGAAGCGGCTGTCGCCGGCGACCGCCATGCGGCAGAGCTCGGCGCGGACCGCCGGCCCCGGGTCGGCGTGCAGCTCCTTGTGGGGCGGCGTGTTGACCGGCATCAGGACGACGCGGTCGAGCCCCAGCTGGTCGTGCGCCTCCTGGGCGAGGATCAGGTGCCCGACGTGCGGCGGGTTGAACGTCCCGCCGAGGATGCCGATCCGTGCCACGGCGCCGCCTACGTTACGGACGCACGTGGCCGTCGCCGCGCACGACGTACTTCGTCGTGCAGAGCTCGCGCAGCCCGATCGGCCCACGGGCGTGGAGCTTCTGCGTCGAGTTCCCGATCTCGGCGCCCATGCCGAACTCGCCGCCGTCGGTGAAGCGGGTGGACGCGTTGACGTAGACGCAGGCCGCGTCGACGCTGCGCTCGAACGCTCGCGCAGCCGCTACGTCGTTGGTGACGATCGCCTCCGAGTGACCGGAGCCGTGACGGTTGACGTGGGCGATCGCCTCGTCCACGGAGTCGACGATCCCGACGGCGAGCGTCAGCGCCAGGAACTCGGTGTCCCAGTCCTCGGCGGTGGCGTCGACCAGGCCGTCGGTGTCGGCGCCGACCAGCGCACGGGTGCGGCCGTCGACCCGCAGCTCGACCCCGGCCTCGCGCAGCGCGTCGATCGCGCGCGGCACGAACGCCGGCGCGATCGCCGCGTGGACGAGCAGCGTCTCGGCGGCGTTGCAGACCCCGGGGCGCTGCACCTTGGAGTTGAGCGTGATCGCGAGCGCGGCGTCGAGGCCCGCGGACGCATCCACGTAGACGTGGCAGTTGCCGGACGCGGCGAAGATCACGGGGACGGTGGCGACGCCCTTCAGCGCGTTCTTCAGGCCCTCGCCGCCGCGCGGGATGATCAGGTCGACGACGCCGGTCTGCGTGGCCAGCTCCGCGAGCTCCTCGCGGCCACCGCCGGCGACCAGGGAGATGGCGCCTTCGGGGACGCCGGCGGCCGTGGCGGCGTCGGCGGCGATCCCTGCCAGCACGGCGTTCGAGTGCGCGGCCGACGAGGACCCGCGCAGCACGATCGCGTTGCCGGACTTCAGGCACAGCGCGGCGGCGTCGATCGTGACGTTCGGACGGGCCTCGTAGACGACGGCGACGACGCCGAGCGGGACGCGGACCTTGGTCAGGTCCAGGCCGTTCGGCAGGCGCTCGCCGCCGACGATCTCGCCGACGGGGTCGGCCAGCGCCGCGATGTCGCGGACCTGTGCCGCGATGGCGGCGATGCGGTCCCCGGTCAGCAGCAGCCGGTCGAGCAGCGCGCTGGAGAGATCGGCCTGCTCCCCGGCCTCCATGTCGCGCGCGTTGGCCTCGAGGATCTCCGGCGTGCGGCTGACGAGCGCGTCCGCGATCGCGTGCAGCGCGCCGTCCTTGACCGTCGCCGGCACCGACTGCAGCGCGCGGGCGGCGGACTGCGCCTGCAGGCAGATGTCCGTGACGGAGGCAGCGGTCGTGGCCATCTGCAGAGAGTACCGGCGACTAGTCTCCCGCACCCTCCATCGCCCGGCGCAGCGCGCGCAGCTCGTCCACGTGCAGCGTCGCCGGGGCCGGGACGGCGGTCAGTCCGGCGCGCTCCGCATCTTCGAGCGCGGAGTTGAACGCCTGCACCGCGGGCAGCTCGTCGGAGCTGCGGTACTCGCGGGAGACGTCGCCGGCCACCGCCACCACGTACTCCTCGCCCGTCCAGGTCAGCACGACGCGCCGCGCGCGGCCCGCGCCGCCGGCCGACCGCGCCCCACGCGGGATCAGGAGCGGGGAGCGCATGAGCTGGATGGGAGTCACGAGAGGACGAAGTAGTCCCGGTGGACGGCCTCGTCGGACGCCCGGGGAAGGACCTCGCGCACCTGCGCGCTCTTGAGGCCGACGACCTGCCGCAGCTCGTCCGCGGTGTAGCTCGAGATCCCCTTGCCGATGACGCGGGCGCCCTCGGAGACCTGGACCGCGTCGCCGGCGTCGAAGCTGCCGCTGACGTCCGTGATGCCGACCGGCAGCAGCGAGGTGCCCAGGTCGCGGAGAGCGCGGGCGGCCCCGGCGTCCACGACGATCGTCCCGCGCGTGGGCTTGGCGTACTTCAGCCAGAGCTTGAACGACGAATGGCGGGCCTCCGCAGGGGCGAACCGCGTCCCTTCCTGCTCGCCGGCGAGCACCGCGTCGAGCGCACCCGGCCGGACGCCGTTGGCCACGACCGTGACGATCCCGGCGGCGCTCGCCATCTCGGCGGCCACCACCTTCGAGCGCATCCCGCCGCTGCCCAGGGGCGACGTCGAATGGCCGATGTCGAGGGCGCTCAGGCCGTCGAAGTCGGTGACCTCGCGGACGATCTCCGCGCCGGCGTTCAGGCGCGGGTCGGCGGTGTAGAGGCCGTCGATGTCGGTGAGCAGGACCAGCCGCTCGGCGCCGATCAGCACCGCGACCTGGGCGGCCAGGAAGTCGTTGTCGCCGAAGGAGATCTCGTCCGTCGTCGTCGTGTCGTTCTCGTTGATGACCGGGACGACGCCCCAGGTCAGCACCCGTTCGAGCGTGGCGCGCGCGTTGAGGTAGTGCGTGCGGGCCATCAGGTCGAAGAAGGTCAGCAACACCTGCGCGCTCTTGACCTCGTGCGCGGCGAGCTGCTCGTCCCAGACCCGGAACAGCTTCCCCTGGCCGACCGCGCTCGCGGCCTGCAGGTCCTCGATGACGGACGTGCGCCCGGTCCGGCCCATCACGCCCATGCCGTGCGCGATCGCCCCGGACGACACGATGACGACGTCGTCCCCCAGCGCCCGGCGCGCGGCGACCGCGGCGCAGACCTGGCCGATCACGTCCACGCGCGGCTCACCCGTCCGCTCGACGACGGTGCTCGACCCCAGCTTGATGACGACGCGCCCCACGACGTCAGGACGCGTCGAGCTCGAAGACGATGCCCGCGATCTCCACGTCGTCGCCCGGCTGGAAGCCCGCATCGTCGAGGGCCCGCAGCACGCCCATCTTGCTCAGGCGATGCTCGACGTGGGCCATCGCGTCCTCGTTCTCGACGTCGTGGCGGGCGATGAGCCGCTCGACCTCGGGTCCGACGACCCGCCAGACGCCCTCCTCGTCCAGCGGCTCGACCTCCCAGCCCTTGCGCGAGCGGGGCGTGTAGGTCTGGTGGGCGGGCAGGTCGTCGAGCTCGCTGCCCGTCAGCTTGTCGCCCGCTGCCGCGATCCCCGCGGCCTCGCCGGCGGCCAGCAGCGGAACGCGCCGGAAGAGGGCGAGCGTCAGCTCGTCGAGGCCGAGCCCCGTCGCCGCGGACGTCACCAGCACGGGCGTGGCCGCGAACGGGTCGTCCGGCTCCCACTCCTCGCGCGGCGGGACCTCGGCGTCGAACCGCGCCTGCCAGCGGGCGCGGGCCTCCTCGGCCTTCTCGTCGCTGACGAGGTCCGCCTTCGACAACACCATGATCCGCGGCAGGCCCGCCAGGCGCGGGTCGTGCAGCTCGAGCTCGCGCTCGATGGTCGTGTAGTTCTCCTCGGGGTCGCTGCCATCGAGGGGCTCGAGGTCCAGGACGTGCACGAGCAGGCGGGTGCGCTCGACGTGGGCGAGAAAGTCGTGCCCGAGCCCGTGGCCCTCCGACGCCCCCTCAATCAGCCCGGGGATGTCGGCGAGGATCAGCTGGCGCTCGGCGCCGTCGAGCGTGCCGAGAACCGGCTCGAGGGTGGTGAACGGGTAGCCGGCGATCTTGGGCGCGGCGCGTGTGAGGCGCGAGAGCAGCGAGGACTTGCCGGCGTTCGGGACGCCGACCAGGCCGACGTCCGCGAGCAGCTTGAGGCGCAGGTCGATCCAGCCCTCCTCGCCGTCGATGCCCCGCTCGGCGAACCGCGGCGCCTGGCGGGTCGAGGACACGAAACAGCGGTTCCCGCGGCCGCCCGAGCCGCCGCGCGCGACGACCACCTTGCGGCCCGGGACGATCAGGTCATGGGTGGTGCCGTCCAGGTCGACGATCTCCGTCCCGGGCGGGACCCGCACGATCAGCGTCTCGCCGCTCGCGCCGTGCCGCTGGGCACCCTGCCCGTGCCGGCCGCGCGTCGCCTTGTAGTGCGCCCGGCGCTTGAAGGACTGCAGGTCGCGGACCGAGTCGTCGCAGACCAGGACGACGTCGGCACCGTGGCCGCCGTCGCCGCCGTCGGGCCCGCCCATCGGGACGTGCGCCTCACGGCGGAAGGACATGCAGCCGTCGCCGCCGCCACCGCCCTGCACGAAGATCCTGGCCTTGTCGTAGAGCATTGCTGCACTCCATGGTGGCAGGCGAACGGTCGAAACCGGCGTCGGGGCTAGGCTGACCGCATGTCCGACACCCCGCAGAAGGTCTTCCTCATCACCGGCGCCAGCACCGGGATCGGCGCCGCGACGGCCCGCCACGCCGTCGACGCCGGCTACCGCGTCGTCCTGGCGTCCCGGTCCACCGACAAGCTCGAGGCGCTCGCCGCGGAGCTCGGCGGCGACGAGCACGCGCTCGCCGTGGCCTGCGACGTCACCGAGTGGGACCAGGTCGAGGCACTGGTGGCGAAGACGATCGACGCCTACGGCCGCCTCGACGTCGCGTTCGGCAACGCCGGCTTCGGTGCCTCACGCGGGTTCCTCAAGGAATCGCCCGAGCACTGGAAGTCGATGGTCCTGACCAACGTCTACGGCGCCGCGCTCACGATCCGGGCGACGATCCCGCACCTGAAGGAGACGAAGGGCCACCTGCTCCTGACCGGCTCGGTGGCGGGCCGGCGGGCGCTCGAGGGGTCGCTGTACTCGGCGACGAAGTGGGCCATCACCGCGATGGGCGAGTCGGCGCGGCTCGAGCTGAACGACACCGGCGTCCGCGTGACGGTCATCGAGCCGGGCATGGTCGACACGCCGTTCTTCGACAACGGCGCCGGGGACGGGGCCCTCAAGCCGGACGACATCGCGAACGCCGTGATGTACGCAGTCGGCCAGCCGCCGCACGTGGACGTCAACGAGATCCTGGTGCGCCCGGTGTCCCAGGGCACCTGACCCGACCCGACCCGACCGGCCCGGTCGGGCCGGGCCGGGCCGACCCTGCGGCGCGGCGGCTCAGCCGGCGACGACCGTGATCGTCCCCTGCATCGAGGCCGCGTGGAACGTGCACAGGTAGGGGTAGGTGCCCGGCTTGGTCGGCGTGAAGCTGTCGGTCTCGCCCTTGTCGAAGTCCTTGGACGTGAACTTCTCCGGCGCGCCTTCCTTCGTCACGACGTTGTGACGGGTGGCGTCGGCGTTCGTCCAGGTGAGCTTGGTCCCGGCCTTCACGGTGACCTTCTCCGGGATGATCTCGTAGTCCTTGTAGGCGATCGTGACGTCGCCGCTCTGCGCGGGCGCCGCGTCCGCCGGGGTCGACGTCGCCGCGGCGGCCGGAGTCGAGGTCGACCCGGAGCCCGAGTCGTCGTCGGATCCGCAGCCGGCCAGCACCACGAGGCTGGTGAGCGAGACGGCGAGAAGGGTGCGCGGCGCAGCGAGGAAGGACATGCACCCACTTTCGGGCGCGCCGCCCGAGCGGATCATCGGCCGCCGCGCGGGCGGGCCGGCGTCAGGCGTCTTCGGCCGGCGGCGCGGTGCGCTTCAGCACGCCGGCGATGGCGACGCTGGCGACGACCGTGCCGCCCGCGAGGGCGACCGTGCCGGCGACGCCGCTGGACGGCAGCTCATCGCGCGCCTTGAGCGTCGCGACGAGATCGACCGCATCGTTGATCGCGCAGGTCGCGACCCAGCGGGGCCCGATCTGCGGGTGCGCGACCGTGTGCAGCGTCATCGCGCCCAGCATGAGGTCGCGGATGCCGAGCGCGCGGACCGCGACCTGGGTCCCTGCAGTGGCCGCCGATCCGCCGAGCCAGCGGCGGGTGGTCGCTTCCGGCTTGGCGACGAGCGCGATCCCGAACAGCACACGGCCGGCGGCGATGAGCCGGCCGGCCAGCAGTGCCTGGGATCGCGACACGGGCGGTGCTACTCGGCCGCGGCGGGGATGACGCTCACGACGCGGCCACGGCGGCCCTCGGTGAACGACAGGGTGCCCTCGGCCTTGACGTACAGCGTGTCGTCCTTGCCGATGCCGACGCCGGCGCCGGGCTTGAAGACGGTGCCGCGCTGGCGGACGATGATCTCGCCGCCGGTGACGATCTCGCCGGCGAACTTCTTCACGCCGAGGCGCTGCGCGTTGGAGTCACGACCGTTGCGTGAGGAGCCGAGGCCCTTCTTATGTGCCATGTCTCTTAGCTCCCAGCGGTGATGGTGGTGATCTCGATGCGGGTCAGCTCCTGGCGATGACCCGTCTTGCGCTTGTAGCCGCGCTTGGGCTTGAACTTGAAGACGGTGAGCTTCGGGCCGCGGAGGTGCTCGACCACGGTCGCGCCGACCTTCACGTTGCCCAGGCCGGCCTTGTCGAAAACGGGCGTGTCGCCGTCCCCTCCGTAGAACAGCGGCTCCAGGTCGAGGGTGCCGCCGGCTTCCACAGCGAGCCGCTCGACCAGGAGCTTCTGCCCCTGCTCGACGCGGTACTGCTTGCCACCGGTCTTGACGATCGCGTACATAAGGTCTGCTTACTCCGAGGAAGTTTGGTCAGGCGCCGCGCTTGCCGCGGCAGCCGAACGGCGCCGTCCGCCTCTGCGGCCGCGGCGCCGAGGCTTGGATTCTACGCCATCGGACCCATCGACGCGCTCCGGCGCCACGATGACCTCGCCGTCCTCCCCCACGAGCAGCGCCACGGCGGCCGTCCGGCCGGCGTCCTCGATGCGTACGAGGTGCTTCTGCCCGACGAACTGCCCGCCCCCGACGACGCTGATGATGTACCCGTCGACCTTGGCCACCGCGTCGTCCACGTTGTACATGTGGGGCTCGACGATCGTGACGAGGACCTCGTCCCCGACGTCGAACGGGATGGCCTCCTCGGAGACCTCGACCTTCGAGCCCTCGAGCACGACGTCGAAGTGCGAGAGCTTCAGCCCCTCGCTGCCGGTGAAGTGGAAGAGCTTGCCGGTCTCGGCCTCGAGCGCGTGCAGGACGCGGGCGCCGTGGCCGGTGAACTGGGCGCTGACGCCGGGGTGCACGCGGACGAGGAACGCCTCGACGGAGCGCGGTGCCCGGGTGGCGACCTCGCGCAGCTTGCGCTCCACGTCGATCGCGATCGTCTCCTCGGAGCGGATCACGCCCTCGCCGTCGCAGGTCGGGCAGGCGCGGGACATGATCTCGCGCACGCCCTCGGTGACGTTCTGGCGCGTCATCTCGACGAGGCCGAGGCGGGAGATCTCCGCGGTGAAGGTCTTCGTGCGGTCCTCGTCGAGCGCCTTGCGCAGCGTCTTCAGCACGGCGTCGCGGTTGCGCGCACGGGCCATGTCGATGAAGTCGATGACGATGATGCCGCCGATGTCCCGCAGGCGCAGCTGGTTGACGACCTCCTCGGCCGCCTCGAGGTTCGTCTTCGTGATGACGTCCTCCAGGCGGGCCTGCTTGCCCCGGCCGACGTAGGACCCGGAGTTCACGTCGATGACCGTGCCGGCTTCGGCGTAGTCGATCAGCAGGTAGCCCCCGGACGGCAGGTCCACGCGCTTGGCCATCAGGCCGTCGATGACCTCGTCGACACCGGTCGACTCGAACAGCGGCTTGGACTCCTGCCACAGCTCGACGCGCTCCACGAGCTCGGGTGCGGTGCGGCTGAAGAACGAGACGAGGCGCTGGTACTGGCCCTCGTCATCGACGATCGCCCGCTCGAAGTCGGCGGCGAAGATGTCGCGCACGACGCGGACCGAGAGGTCGGCCTCCTGGAACACGAGCCCGGGCGCGGGCGTGGAGTCCACGCGCGACTGCAGGACCTCGTGGAGTTTGAACAGGTACTGCAGCTCGCGCTCGAAGTCGGGCCGGGTGGCGCCGTGCGCCGCCGTCCGGACGATCGCGCCGCCGCCCTGCAGGTCCAGGCCCTTGGCCTCCTTGCGCAGCCGCTCGCGCTCCTTGTCGTCCAGCCGCTTGGAGACGCCGACGCCCTCGCCGGTCGGCGTGTAGACCATGTAGCGACCGGCGACCGTGAGGTCCATCGACAGGCGCGCGCCCTTGGACTTCAGCGGGTCCTTGACGACCTGGACGACGATCTCCTGGCCGGGCTTCAGCAGGTCGGAGATCTTCTTGCCGCCGTCGTCCCGGCCCCGCCCGCGGCGGACCGTCTCGACGCCCGGGAGCACGATCTCGTCGACGTGCAGGAAGCCGTTCTTCTCGAGGCCGATGTCGACGAACGCCGCCTCCAGGCCGGGCAGGACGTTGTCGACCTTGCCCTTGTAGATGTTGCCGACGATCGACCGGTTGCCCCGGCGCTCGAAGTACAGCTCCGCGACGCGGTAGCCGTCGACCCCGGTGGTGGTCGGGCGCGCCGCGGTGGCCGTTCCGCCGCCACGTCCGCGTCCCCGTCCGCCGCTCCCGGCCGACTTGGCGGTCACCTGTCCGGTGGCCTCCAGCAGCGCGATCCGGGTCTCGGCCCGGTCAACGCTGACCAGCACTTGCTTTCTCACGTCTCTCTCACTCTCTAAGAACTAAAAGCCCAGCACACGGCCCTTGCCGGCAGTGGAGGCGCGCCCTTGCGCGTAGACCGACTGCAGCAGGCCGATGGCCAGGAAGGTGGTGATGACCGATGAGCCCCCGTAGCTCATGAGCGGTAGGGGGATTCCGGTGACCGGCATGATTCCCACGGTCATGCCGACGTTGATGAAGACCTGGAAGAGCATCATCGCTGTGATGCCCCCGGCGATCAGTGCGCCGTAGAGGTTCTTCGCCATCGTCAGCGCCCGTAGTCCCCGCCATATGAGCAGGGCGTACAGCGAGAGCACCAATCCGGCGCCCATGAAGCCCCAGCGCTCGCCGACCACAGCGAAGACGAAGTCCGTGTGGTGCTCGCCGAGGAAGTTGTATGAGGTCTGCGTCGCCTTGTCGCCGCGGCCGGTCTTCTCACCGGACCCGATGGCGACGCGCGACTGGATCTGCTGGAACGCGGTGTCGTTCGAGTTGTCGTTCGGGTGCAGGAAGGAGGTGAGGCGGGCCTTCTGGTAGCCGTGGAGGACCTCGGTGCCGGCCATCGGCAGCACGACGAGGACGCACACCACGACGACGGCGAAGACCGCGCCCATGGCCGCGAAGTACCGCCCGGGGATACCCGCGACGAACAGCAGCGCCAGGGTGACCGCGCCGTAGACCATCGAGGACCCGAGGTCGGGCTGGATCAGGACCAGCGCAGCGGGCAGCAGGCCGAGCGCGATGATCCGGATCGTGGTCATCGGCTGGTGGAGCGCCCGCGAGCGGTCGACGACGAATCCGGCGAGCGCGACGACCAGCAGGACCTTGCCGAGCTCGGACGCCTGGAAGGAGAAGAACGGCAGCTGGATCGCGCGGCGGGCGCCGAGCACGTCGTTGCCGGCGAACCGGACGGCGATGACCGACACGATGATCAGGCCGAAGATGCCGTACTTCAGCTCGCGCAGGCGGGAGTAGTCGGTTCGCGCCAGGACGGCGGCGATGATCGTCCCGACGAGGAAGTAGATCCCCTGCCGCTTCATGTAGAAGCCGTCGGGGATCCCGCGCTCGCTGACCGTGTTCAGCGTCGCGAGGGAGCAGATGCAGATGCCGAGCACCGCGAGCGCGAGGACCGGGTCGAACGGCAGGGCCAGCGACATCGACCGCCGCGGCGGCGCGGCGGGACCGACCCGCGAGGTGCGCGAGCGGCGCGGCTCGGTGACGGACGGCGCCGTGCTCAAAACGAGACGTCCGTCCCGGCGGCGCAGGCGGCCGCGCGGTTGTTGTTGCGCTGGGCCGTGCCGCCGGTCGCGAACCACCGCTTCAGGATCTGGCAGGCGATCGGCGCGGCGGTCTCGGCGCCGAAGCCACCGTCCTCGACGGTCACGGCGACGACGATCGGGCGCTTCTTGTCGGGGCCGTCGTAGCTGTAGGCGAGGTACCAGGACTGGTCCAGCACACGCGTGGTGACCTGCGCGGTGCCGGTCTTGCCGAAGACCGGGAAGCGACTCTGATTCCAGCCGTCGAACACGGAGGTGGACGTTCCCCCTTCGGCGCTCGCGGCTAGATGGAGACCGTCCATGATGGCGTCACGGTACTCCGGATCGATCTTCACGGAGCGGCCGCCGCTCGCGGGCAGCGTCTGGATCAGCGCGCCGCGGTCGTCGGTGACCGCACGGCCCAGGCGGGGCCGCGGGATCCGGCCGCTCTGCGCGAAGCCGGCGTACGCGACGGCCATCTGCAGCGGGGTCGCCTGCAGGTCGCCCTGGCCGATCGAGAGCGAGACGTTGTCGCCGATCGACCATTGGCGGCCGTCGGAGATGGCGCAGCCGCCGGCGCCGGCGGTCGCGAGGCTCGCGTCCTGCGGGATCCCCTTGTCCCGCCGGCACTGCTTCTCGTCCTCGCCGACCTTCTTGCGCCAGGTCGGATCGGGGACCAGGCCCTGCGACTCGCTCGGGAGGTCGATCCCGGTCTGGCGCTCGAAGCCGAACTTGCGGGCGACGCGCTGGATGGCCCCGCCGTCCGGGTCGCGGGTGTTGGTCGACTGGCCCAGCAGGTAGAAGTAGATGTCCGAGGAGACCTTCATCGCGTCGCGCAGGTCGACGGGGCCGAATACCGCCTTCTTCGCGTTGCACCGCTCCTGGACGCCGATCTTCAGGCAGCCCTGGTCGTTGATCGTGTCGGTGGTGGAGATCTTCCCGTCCTCGAGCCCGGCCAGCGCGGTGATCGGCTTGAACGTCGAGCCGGTCGCGTAGTTCGCCCCCGTCGCCCGGTTGAACTGCGGCGTGGAGCCGTCGTTGAAGATCCGGTCGTACTGCTTCTGCGAGATCGGCTTGGCGAGCAGGCTCGGGTCGAAGCTCGGGAACGAGCCCATCGCGATGACGTCGCCGTTGCGCGGGTCCATCGCGACGAACGCCCCGGGCTTGCTGCCCGCGATCGACGCGTAGGAGACCTGGCCGGTGCGCTGCACGCCGAGGTCGAGCGTCAGCTGCAGGTCGTTGCCGGGCTTCGGCTCGATGCGCAGGCCCTCGCCGCGTGGGTTGCCCTGCGCGTCGACGAGGATCCGCTCCTTGCCGTCGCGGCCGCGGAGGTACTTGTCGTACTCGCGCTCGATGCCGGTCTTGCCGACGATCGAGCCGAGCGTGACCCCGGGGAACGTCTTGGCGTCGAGCTGCTCCTGCGAGACCTGGCCCACGGTCCCCAGGATCTGCGCGGCGAGCTCCTTGCCCGGGTACGTGCGGATGAACGCACGGTCCACCGAGACGCCGGGGAACTCCTCCTGGCGCTCGGCGATGTAGCCCTGGACAGACTCGTCGACGCCTTCGCGGACGGTGATCGGGGCGTACCCCGCCAGGAACAGGCCGCGGACGACGATCTCCTGGATCCGCCGCGTGGGCATGGCGAGCGTCGTGGCCAGGCGGCGGAACCGGGGTGCGAGGTCCTGCGGGATCTCCGGGATGACGATCGGCGCGCCCTGGCTGCCCTTCGGGCGCTGGGACCGGGCGATGACCGCGTCGCCGTAGTCGGCCGCGGCCTTCTTCTCGCTCGCCGGCAGCGAGTCGGGGCGGATCTTCACGACGATGGCGGACTCGTTGCCGACGATCGTGTCGCCGTTGCGGTCGACGATCGACCCGCGCGGGGCGGGCAGCGGCTGGACCCGCACCTTGTTGGTCTGCGCCTGCGCGAGGTACTGGTCCCCGGAGAGCACCTGCAGGTACCAGAGCCGGAAGAAGATGATCGCGAACAGCATGAACGCGACGACCCCGAGCGCGGCGACGCGGATCGCCAGCTGGGGCGAGACGGGCGGGCGGCGGTCGGAGACGGAATCGATCACAGGTGGCTCGGCGTCTTGCTATGCGCGGGACAGCGGGGACAGGCGGGTGGTCTGGGCCCGGCGACGGCGGCGGCGCGGATCGTCGGGCAGGACGGGCACGAGCCAGCGACGGACCCCGGCGTAGACGGGCAGTGACAAGAGGGTATTGACCAGGATGGTGACGATGATCTGGCCGATGAGCAGGCCGGTCACCGCGACCGGTGTCCCCAGCATGAACTGCATCAGGCTGTAGCCGACCGTGACGATGGCGGTGGCGGCGCCGCCGACGACGGCCGGGACCACGGCCGCCTGCGGGTCGCGGAGCTCGCGCAGGCGCCCGGCCCCGTAGCCGATCGACAGGTACAGCAGCGACGAGAGCCCCATCGTCTGGATCAGCGCGCAGTCGACGAAGAACCCGCACGCGAAGCCGATGACGGCGCCGGGGAGCGAGCCGAGCAGCAGCCCGCACAGCGCGACGACGATCGGGACGACGTCCGCGTGCGCACCGAACAGGGTGATCTGGGAGACCGCGGCGATCTGCGTGATGCAGACGACGACGCCCATGATCGCCAGGCGCGCGGTGAGCGGTCCGGTCGTGGGCCCCATCAGGGAAGCGGCCCCGCCTCGCGGGTGAGGATGATGACCTTCTCGAGGTCGCGGACGTTGACGAACGGCTTGAGGTGCACGCGCTGGGTGTCGGTGCCGGCGTCGTCGACGCGCGAGACCCGGCCGATGCCGATGTCCGGCGGGTACAGCGACGGCTGCCCGGGCCGTGCGTCGGGGGACGTGCCGCGGGTGACGATCGTCGAGCCGACCGGGACGGACGCCTTCGGCTCCGTGGTCTCCATCACGAGGTCCTCGGGGTTGCCGCCGGAGGCCGTGATCGTGCCCACCGTGCCGGTCCGCGCGGTGCGGGCCTGCACGCCGAACTTGCTGTCGGTCAGCAACGTGACCGTGGCCGAGCCGGAGAAGACCTCCTCCACCTTGCCCGCCAGGCCGCCGGCGGTGACGACCGCCTGGCCCTTGCGGAGCCCGTCCCCGCTGCCCTTGTTGATCGTGATCTTCTCGAACAGCAGCGTGCCGCCCGCGCCGATGACGCGCGCCTCGACGGGGCCGAGGTTCTGCAGTGCCGCGTCGTTGACGACCTTGGTGAGCTGGGCGTCGACCCCGGCCTTGCGCAGGTCGCTCTGGAGCTTGATGTTGCGGGCGCGCAGGCCGTCGCGGTCCTTCTCGAGGTCCTCGTTCTCGCCCTTGGCCTCCCACGTGTCCCCGAACCAGCCGAACAGGTCCCGGAACGGCTTCAGCGAACGGCTGGCGACGTCCTGGATCGGCGAGACGATCTCGAAGACACCGCGCTGGACGGAGCCCACGCCCCCGTTGCCGCCGAAGGAGGCGGTCAGCAGGACGACGGAGCTGACGACGAGCAGCGCAAGGACAGCGCGCCGGCGACGGATCGTCTTGGGGTCGTACACCTAGGGAAATACTCCAAAGCTGGGCGCAGGTCGCAGCCCGATCGGCTGATGATGACGCTGAGCGCCATCAGTAGCGCCGCTTGGTGCGACCGCGCGATGTCTTGTTGGCGCGGTGGATGACCTCGAACTCCTCCAGGGAGCGTCCGGAGCCGACCGCGACACAGGTGAGCGGTGACTCTGCCAGATGGGCTGGCATCTGCGTCTCCTCGCGGAGGCGCTCGTCGAGTCCCATCAGCAGCGAGCCGCCGCCCGCGAGCATGATCCCGCGATCCATGATGTCCGAGGCGAGCTCGGGCGGGGTGCGGTCGAGCGTCTCCTTGACGGCGTCGATGATCTGCGACAGGGGCTCCTCGAGCGCCTGCCGGATCTCCTCGCTCGTCAGGACGACGGTCTTCGGGAGGCCGGAGACCATGTCGCGGCCGCGGATCTCGGCCTGGACCTCCTCCTCCATGGGGTAGGCGGAGCCGATCTCGAGCTTCACCTCCTCCGCGGTCTGCTGACCGATCAGGAGCTTGTACTCGCGCTTGGCGTAGTTGATGATCGCCTCGTCGAGCTCGTCGCCACCGACGCGGATCGACTGGCTGACGACGATGCCGCCGAGCGAGATCACGGCGACCTCGCTCGTGCCGCCGCCGATGTCGACGACCATCGAGCCGGTGGGCTCCCCGACGGGCAGCCCGGCGCCGATCGCGGCGGCCATGGGCTCCTCGATGAGGTACGCCTGGCGCGCGCCGGCGCTGAGACAGGCCTCCTCGACCGCGCGCTTCTCGACGCCGGTGACGCCGGAGGGGACGCAGACGACGACCCGTGGGTGCGCGAAGCGGTTCTGGTGGACCTTCTGGATGAAGTGGCGGAGCATCTCCTCCGTCACGTCGAAGTCGGCGATGACGCCGTCCTTCAGGGGCCGGATGGCCTGGATCGTGCCGGGGGTGCGGCCGAGCATGCGCTTGGCCTCGATGCCGACGGCGTGCACCTCGCCCGTGCGCGAGTCGATCGCGACGACGGACGGCTCGCTCAGGACGATCCCCCGTCCGCGGACGTACACGAGCGTGTTGGCGGTGCCGAGGTCGACGGCCATGTCGCGGCCGCCGAAGCCGGTGAGGTAGGAGAACATGCCCATGCGCGCAGAGAGAAGGACGTGCGCTCGCGGATGCGTGCCACGCCCGGCGGCCCACTCTAGCGGGGAGAGGGCCGTCTCCTACCGATGGCGGCGGACTTGCAGCGCGGAATGTCGCTGCAATTCGCGGGCGCTGCCGCCGGGGCCGAGCCGGACGGCGTGCGGCCCAGAGCTGGGATGAGGAGCTCTGGACCGCACGCCGCCGCTGTCAGAGGCCCAGCAGGCCCGGGACGAGCTCCCGCAGGCGCGGGACCGGGAGGCCGACGACGTTGAGGTAGTCCCCCACGATCCCGTCCACCAGCGCCGCCCCGCGGCCCTGGATCGCGTACGAGCCGGCGCGGCCGCGCCACTCCCCGGTCGCCACGTAGGCGCCGATCTGCGCGGTGGTCAGCGGGGCGAACCGGACGAGCGTCCGCTCGACCGCCGCACGGGGAACCCCCGGTGCCGCGTCGTCGCAGACCGCGATACCGCTGAGGACCGCATGCTCGCGGCCCTGCAGGCGGAGCAGCATCGCGGCCGCCGCCTCGGGGGTCGGCGGCTTGCCGAAGACCTCGCCGTCGATCGTGACGAGGGTGTCGACGCCGAGGACCGTCCGGCCGGGATGCAGCCCGGCCACGACCGTCGCCTTCAGCAGCGCGTTGTCGCGGGCGACCGTCTCCGGATCGCCCGCGGCGGTCTCCTGGACGTCGGCCGGGCGCACCTCGAACGGGACGCCCAGCTGTTCCAGGATCGCGCGGCGCTGCGGCGAGGCGCTGGCCAGCACGAGCGGCGACGCCGCCCAACGGGCCTTGGCCGCGACGAGGTCCGCGAGCTGCACTGCGGTCAGCGGTCCGGACGGACCGGTTGCCTAGAGCTCCGGGAACCAGACGGAGATCTCGCGCGCGGCGGACTCCGTCGAGTCCGAGCCGTGCACCATGTTCGTGCCGATCTCGATCGCGTAGTCGCCGCGGATCGAGCCCGTGGCGGCCTCGAGCGGGTTCGTCGCGCCGATCAGCTGGCGCGCGGCCTTGATGGCGTCCTGGCCCTCGAGGATCAGCGCGACGAGCGGGCCGGACACGATGAAGTCGACGAGCTCCCCGAAGAACGGGCGCTCGGCGTGCTCGGCGTAATGCGTCTCGGCCGTCTCGCGCGGCGTGTTGACGAGCTTCAGCGCAGCGATCTTCAGGCCCTTGTTCTCGAACCGGGAGAGGATCTCACCGGTGAGACCGCGGGCGAACGCGTCGGGCTTGACGAGGATGAGGGTCTTTTCCATGTCGGTGGATCCTATGGACCCTCGCTGCGCGGCGGCGGGACCTGCCCGATCGCCCCGAGCACCGGGAGCGCCGGCCCCGGTGCGGCGGACGGCGACGGCCCCTTCGCGGAGGCAGCCGCGGCGGGCGGGAGGTCGGCGAGCTCGGGAGCGCTCACCGGCACGCGCCAGACCCGCCCGCCGTACTGCGTCCCGATGATCGAGAAGTCCGCGAGCGCGACCTCCTTCGTGCTGGTCCCGTCGGCGTTCAGGAACCGCGGGTAGGTGAGGCGGCTGTTCGCGTAGAAGTCGCAGCCGTCGAAGTCCGGGCCCTCCAGCGCCACCGGCTCCGACCAGTGCACCCTGTCGGTCGAGATCCGCAGCCGCATCGCGCTGCGCCAGTCCGCGCGGCCGTCCGCGGTGACGCACGGCCGCGTGTAGTCGCGGCCGAAGTCGACGCCGATGAGCCCCTTCCCGCCGGCGATCCGCGCGACCGCGAAGGTGCTCGAGTCCGACGCGAACAGCGGGGTCGACGCCGACGCCGGGCTCGGCTGGTCGAAGCCGTCGCGGCTCGAGTCCGGCCCGATCGCCGCGGCAGGCAGCGAGGCGACCCAGCGGCTCTCGGACTCGACCCAGGTCTGCCAGCCCTGGGCGAGGTCGTCCGCGGGTGCCCGCGCGACGCGGAACCCCGACTGCGCGTGGTCCGGGAGGAAGCCGTCGTCGTGGTAGTACATGTAGAGGAAGCCGTCGCCGCCGTTCACGATGTCCGGATGCCGGACGCCGTGCCCGAGCCGGGTGAGCCCGTCCTCGCTCGCGTACCCGGCGGCGGGCCAGATGACCGGGCCGAGGTCCGTGGGCGGCGCCTGTCCCGGGCTGCCGTCCGCCGCGTCCGGGGTGACGGTCAGCCCGATGAAGCCCGAGTACGCCGCGTAGCAGTCGGCGTAGACACCGGTCGCCGGGTCCGGTCCGCTCAGGCAGGATCCCGCGGGCGGCACAAGGGCGTCGCTGCCGGTGTAGACGGTGTTCTGGAACAGCAGCCCGCCGCTGGAGAGGTTCTTGTTCTCGCCGTGTGCCGCCCCGACCACGGCGGACCCGCCGTCCGGCGCGGCGACCCGGTCCGCCGAGTAGACGCCGTAGTAGTTGCGCCGGTGCTCGCGGCCCGGCGGCATCGTCTCGGGCGTGGCGGTCCGGTAGTCGGCGCCGACCTGGGGCACGGTCCGGCCCGGCACGGTGCAGTCCGGCGGCGTGGGCGCCAGCAGCGTCGCCGCGGCCGGCACGTCGCAGCGCGTGCTCGCCTCCGCCGTCAGGACGTAGGACAGCCCCGCCGGACCGGCCAGGACGTCGGGCGGGGTCTCGGTGAACGACCCCTCCGCGAGCTTCATGGGCGCGGCGACCGGGTCCCCGACCGTCACGGCGGCAGCGGCGGGCGCGGCCGCGGCCGTGAGCACGACGGCCGCAAGGACGATGGGCGGAAGACGGCGGCGCATCGCCCTGCCCTACCCGTGGCGCACACCCTGCGACCCGGGCCGGCGGCGCGTTGTGCGTCCCGGAACGGGGGCCGGCTACCGCTTCGGCGCCCGCAGGACGCGCGTCGACACGCGGCCCTTGGCGACCACGTTCCCGCGGCGACCGACCCGCAGGGCCTGCACCGTGACCGTGTAGGTCGGCCGCGCCGTCGCGGCACGGGCGCTCCAGCGGGCGCCGCAGGCGATCGTCGTGAAGCGGCCGCCGTAGACGATCCGCACGCGGGTCGCGCGGACGTTGCAGCGCCGCACGACCACCTCCAGCCGCGGACGCCGCGAGCCGGCGACGCGGGCGGCGCGCGCGTCGACCTTCGCCCCTGGCCGAACGGGCATCGGCATCGGCGTCGTGGTCCCGACCGACGACGTCGTACCGGTGGCCAGGTTCGGGGCGCCGACGACCGGCAGGACCGGAGTCGGGACCTTCGGCCCGGTCGCCATCACGGCCACGGGTGCCGTCGTCGGCAGGCGGCTCGCGAGGTCCGGTGCCTTCACCGCGACGCGCCAGACGCGGCCGCCGTACTGCGTGCCCTCGATGAAGAAGTCCTCGAGCGCGACCTCCTTGGTGGTGGTGGCGGTGGCGTTCAGGAATCGCGGATAGGTCAGCCGGCTGTTGGGATAGAAGTCGCAGCCGTCGAAGTCGGGCCCCTCCAGCGCCACCGGCTCGGACCAGTGCACGCGATCGGTGGAGACGCGCAGGCGCATCGCGCTGCGCCAGTCGTCGCGGCCGTCGGCGGTGACGCACGGTCGCGTGTAGTCGCGGCCGAAGTCGACGCCGATCAGGCCCTTGCCCCCTGCGATGCGCGCGACGGCGAACGTGCTCGAGTCCGACGGGAACAGCGGCGTCGATGCGGAGGACGGGCTCGGCTGCGGGAGGGCGTCGCGGCTGGACTCCGGGCCGACCGGGGCGGACGGGAGCGAGGTGACCCAGCGGCTGGCCGACTCGACCCAGGTCTGCCACCCACGGCCGAGGTCGCGCTCGGGGGCGCGCGCGACGCGGAAGCCGGCGCCCCGGAAGTCCGGGAGGAACCCGTCGTCGTGGTAGTACATGTACAGGAACCCGTCGCCGCCGTTGACGACGTAGGGATGCCGCACGCCGTGCCCGAGGCGGACCAGCGTGGCCGTCGACGAGTATCCGGCGGCCGGCCAGATGACGGGGCCGAGGTCTTCCGGGGGCGTCCGCCCCGCGGCGCCGTCGGGCTCGTCGGGCGTCACGGTCATCCCGATGAAGCCCGAGTAGGCCGAGTAGCAGTCGGCGTAGATGCCGGTCTCCGGGTCGGGGCCGCTCAGGCAGGTCCCCAGCGGCGGACCGAGGGCGTCCGGCCCCAGGTAGACGTTGTTCTGGAACAGCGAGCCGTCGCGCACCGCGTTCTTGTTCTCGCCGTGGGCGGCGCCGACGATGTAGGACCTCCCAGCCGTGTCGCGGACCCGGTCGGCCGAGTACACGCCGTAGTAGGTCCGCCGGTGCTCGCGTCCGGCGGGCATCGTCGCCGCGGTGTGCGCGAGGTAGTCCGCGCCGACCTGGGGCACCGTGCGGCCCTCCGCCTGGCAGTCCGGCGGCTGGGCCCGCAGCATCGTCTCGGCCGCGGGCGTGTCGCAGCGGGCGCTCTGCTCGGCGGTGAAGTAATACGACAGGCCGCGCGGGCCCGAGAGGACCTCCGGCGGGACCTCGGTGAAGGCGCCGGCCCCGAGGAGGATCGGCGAGGCGACCGGCTCGCCGACCGTGACCGCCTGTGCCGGCGCGCCGAGGGCGCACGTCACCGCGGCTAGCGCGACGACGCGGCCGATGCGTCCCCTCACCCGGTCATCGACGAGTCCCCGTGCCCCCACGGGCCGACCCTACGGATCCGGGCGAGGCCGGGTGCCTGTCCGTGCGTGTCGGTGTCGCTAGGCCTCGACGCCCGGCGGCGGCGAGGACGTCCCGCCCTCTTCGCGGCGGCGCCGGCGACGCCGGGGCATCGAGGTCTGCTGCACGACCTCGGTCTCGCAGTACGGGCACAGCCGCCACTCGGGATCGAGCGGCTTCGCGCACGTCACGCATGGGTCCTTCAGCTTGCGCGTGCAGGACGGGCAGCGCAGGAAGTCCTTCTCGACCTGGTAGTCGCAGTGCGGGCACAGGAAGTAGTCCAGGCGCTGGATGCGGGCCTCCGCCGCCTGCATCTCGAGCTCGCGCTCGCGGATGTCGTCCAGGTACTCGGCCGGCCGGACGATCATGTAGATGATCGTGCCGACGTACGGGAAGAAGCTGGCCAGCGTCGCGCAGCCGATCAGCATCGGGTCGGCGATCCGGCGACGGGCGTCCGCGTACGTGTAGTACACGAGCGCGAGCCAGATCACGACCAGGAAGAGGATGAGCAGCTTGATGGCCGTGTTGAGGCCGCTGCTCTCGATGCCGAAGACGCCGAGGTGGAGCATTTCTGCCGGGGACTCTAGAGCTTGGGGCGGGGGACCGATGGACCGCCCCTTGCACGCCGTCCGGCGGGAGTATCAGTCCAGCAGGCCCTTGCGCGTCAGCAGCTCGACGACGGCGTCCCCGGCGATCCGCTGCCCGACCCCGCTCAGGTGGATCCCGTCGGGGGCGCGGACCCGCACCTGCTCGCCGTCGAGATCCTGGTTGTCGCGGTAGACGCCACCGGGCGTGAAGAGCGGCCCGAGGTCCAGGAGGTGGACATACGGGAGGCCGACCGCGGCGATGTACGCCGCCGTGTTCACGGCCGCCTGGACCCGGGCGCGAGCCGGCGAGCGCGGGGTCGGCTGCAGCAGCCACACGACGGACGCGTTGCCGCTGCCCTGGCGGTAGACCTGCATGAGGCGGCGCTGCGCGGCGGCCATCCCGATGATCCAGGCGGCGTCGCAGCAGTCGACCTCCTTGCCGGTGTCGACGCGCTCGACGGGATACCCCTCGTTGGCGCCGAGCGAGATGACGACCACGCGCGGTGTCAGCTTCTGCTCCTGCTCGGTGGCCCACTTCAGCCAGTCGAGCGCGCCGCCCCCGCTGAGCTTCGCCCCCGGCTTTGATTCGGCAAGGACGCGTGCGGCCGACCCGAGCGCGTCGTCGAGGACGCTGTCGATGCCCTCGATCGTCGAGTCGCCGGTGGTCAGCAGCCCGAAGCCGGCGGTCGACGGAAGCGGCTTCGCGCGGCCGACGGCGACGCGCTCGGTCACCTTGCGGCCCGCGATCTTGAGCGCGATGCGCAGCTGGCCGTCCGCCTTCGGCCGGTAGCGGCGCACCACGCGGCCGTCGCCCTTCGCCAGCGACACCTTGCGGCACGAGTGCGTCAGGCCGGCACCGCCGGCGCACAGGTCGACCACGCGGTTGCCGAGTCCCCAGCGGTCCACCAGCGCGACCTCGACCAGCTCGCCGCGCTTGGCGCGATCGGCGACGATCATCGACACGCGGTTGTCGCAGCCCGGCGTCCGGATGTCGGCGATCGCGGTGCGCTGGGTCCCGTCCTGATCGGTCACCGTGGCGCTGAAGTGCCGCAGCGGACGACCGCAGCGCCAGGCGACGGCCTTGTAGACGTGCGCCTTGCCGTCGACGAGCGGCAGCGTGACGATCGGTCCGGTCCGCTTGCCGACGACCTCGGAGAAGGTGACCGACCGCCCGCGTGCCTGCCCGGCCACGCTGACCGCGACGTAGCCCGTCTCGTAGCGGGTGACGGTGAGGAATCCGGTGGGGCTCGGGGCCTCTTCGACAGGGCCGGCGCCGAGGAGCGTCGCGGCCAGCAGGGCCAGCGCGCCGGCGCGTCCTGCCTTGCGGCGGAGTGAGGTCGAGGGGGAAGGAGCTGACATACGAGACGGGAGCGGCAACGCTCCCGTCTCTCTTCGGCGCCGCCCCGGCCGATCATTAGCTCGGAACTCGACCCACCTGGGTCAGTCGAGCAGCCCGTCCCGGGTCAGCAGGGCGACCGTCGCGTCCGCGGCGATCTGCTGGCCGGCCGCGCTCAGGTGCAGCCCGTCCGGCGCGCGCACGCGGACGGTGCGCCCGCCGCGGCGGATCGACTCCCGGTAGACCCCGTCCGGGGTGAAGATCGTCCCGAGGTCCAGGACGCGCACGTGGCTGCGGCTGCGCGCAGCGCGCGCCACGCCGCGGTTCACCGCCGCGACGATCGTCGCCTGGGCGGCCGACCGCGGGACCGGGATCGTCAGCCACACGACCGCGCCCCGCCCCGCCTGGCGGTAGGCGTCCATGAGCCGTCCCTGGCGCGCGGCGATCGCCCGGACCCAGTCCGCGCCGCAGCAGGCGACCTGTGCCGTCGTGCCGCGGGGCGTGATCGGGAAGCCCTCGTTGCCGCCGAGCGACAGGACGACCACCCGCGGCTGCAAGCGGCGCACCTGGCCCGCCGCGCGCCGCAGCCAGTCGGGCTCGCCCGTCCCGCTCAGTCGCGTCCCGGCCGCCGACTCGGCCCGCACGCGGACCGCCCGCCCGAGCGCGTCCTCGATGCCGCTGTCGATGCCCTCCACGGTGGAGTCGCCGGTGGTCAGGACGACAGGCCCGGTCCGGCGCGGCCGCGGGGTCACCCGGCCGACGGCGACCTCGGCGATGCCCGCGTGGCCCGCGAGCGTCACCCGGACAGCGACGCGGCCGTCAGCGGGCGGGCGGACCCGGCGGGTGACGCCGCCACCGCCGGGCACGAGCCGCACGGAGCGGCAGACGCGGGCCAGGCCCGCCCCGGACGTGCACAGCCGGGCGGCGACGTCGCCCAGCGCCCAGCGGTCGACCAACCGGATGCGGAGGAGGCGGCCGCGGCCCACGCGATCGGGCACGTCGAGCGCGATCCGGGTCGCGCAACCGGGCGTGCGCAGGTCGGTGCTCGCCTGCCGGACGCCGCCGTCCGGGGCCGTGGCGACGGCGGTGAAGCGGCGCACGCGCCGGTCGCAGCGCCAGCGGGCGGCGTTCGGGAGCGGCGCGCTGCCGGCGGGCCCGGCGGTGACCGTCGCCAGCGCGGTCGACGCCTTGCCGACCACTTCCGCGAACTGCACCTGCGAGCCGGGGACCAGCCCGAACGCGCCGATCGCGATCTGCCCGGGCTGTTCGCGGGAGGCGAGCAGGAAGCCCCCGTCGGCCGGGGCCGGGGCCGGGGCCGGGTCCGGGGCTTCGGCCCGGGTCGTCGCAGCTACCGTGCGCGCGGCCGTCGGCGCTGGACCCGCCACCGCCGCGCTCGCGAGGCCCAGACCGGCCAGGACTGCGGCCAACCGGGCCCGGCGCATCCCGCTACAGGTACTGCCGGCCGAAGATGTAGCCGCCCGCGAAGAACACGAGGATCACCAGCGCCACGATGACCGCGACACCCACGATCATCAGGAGCACCGACGGCCCGCTGTCGTCGTCTTCGTCGTTCACAGCGCTGAGGCCGCACGGCCGTCGTCGGGACGCAGCAGGTCGGCGATCAGGTACAGCGAGCCCGTCGCCAGCGCCAGGCCGTCCGGCCCGGCGAGCTCACGCGCCAGCGCGAGGGCTCGCGCCGGGTCGCCCTCGAGGCGCGTGATCGGCCAGCCCAGTTGCGCGGCCAGCGACTGCAGGGTCGCGGGCGGCAGCGCACGCGGGTTCGCGCTGTGGGTGCAGACGACCTCGGCGCACAGCGGCAGCAGCTCCCCGAGCATCGCGGCGGCGTCCTTGTCGTCCAGGATCGACAGCACCGCGACCAGCCGACGGCCGGCGAGCACCTCGCGGAGGGTGTCGGCGAGGACGACGAAGCCGGCGGGGTTGTGGGCGCCGTCGATGATGGTGTCCGGAGCGCTGTCGATCTGCTGCCAGCGGCCCGGGACGATCGTCGACGCGGCGGCGGCCCGGACCGCGTCCGGGTCCAGGGCGCGGCCCAGGTAGGCGGCGGCCGCGGCGCAGGCCAGCGGGAAGTTCGCGCGCTGGTAGGTCCCGCCGGCGAGCAGCTCCACCGGCACGGGCGGGTCGGCAGGGGCCTCGATCAGCGTCGCCCCGCGCTCGGCGCAGACCTGCTCGGCGACCGCCAGCGCGTCGGCGTGCAGCCCCGCACCGACCACGAGCGTGCCGCCGGGACGGACGACGTCCAGCTTCTCCCCCGCGATGTCCGTGATCGTCGGGCCGAGCCAGCGCGTGTGCTCGAGGCCGACGTTCGTGAGCACCTGCACCGCCGACGGGAGGACGTTGGTGGCGTCGTAGCGGCCACCGAGACCGGCCTCGATGATGGCGACGTCGACGCCGGCCTGCCCGAGCTCGTCGAGCGCGGCCGCGGTCAGGAGCTCGAACTGCGTGACATGGTCGTCGGCGGACGCCTCGGCGTCGACGACCGCCGCCGCACGGACGGCCCGGGTCACCGCCGCGGCGAAGGCGCCGTCCGGCAGGTCGGCGCCGTCGACGACGATCCGCTCGCCGAAGCGGACGAGGTGCGGCGAAAGGTAGGCGCCGGTGCGCAGGCCGTGGTGCGCGAGCAGCGCCGCGATCATCCGCGTGGTGGATGTCTTGCCGTTGGAGCCGACCACGTGCACCGAGCCGTAGGTGTCCTGCGGCGTGCCGAGCGCGTCCATCAGGCGCCGCATACGGCCGGTCCCGAACCGCATGCCGAAGAGCTCGAGGCGCAGGAGGTGCTCCTCGGCCTGCTCGACGGTGAGGGTGATGCCCGTGGGGGCCTCCGTCATGAGGCGGCGCCCTCCAGCCGGGCGAGCTCGGCCTCCAGGCGGGCGAGCTTGTCCCGCTCCTGCTGGACGACCGCAGGCGGAGCCTTGTCGACGAACCCTGCGTTGCCGAGCTTGCCGCCGGCCCGCTTGATCTCACCGCGGAGCTTCTCGATCTGGCCCTGCGCCTTGCGCGCAGCCTCGGCGGGGTCGAAGGCGCCGGACGCGAGGACGTTCACCGTGCCGCCGGGGATGACGATCTGTGCCGCGGTCGCCGCGTCCTCGCCGTCGAGCGTGAGGCGCGCAAGGCGGGCCAGCACGGGCAGCGTGGCGTCGTAGCCGGAGGCCTCGACCCGCGCGTCGAGGAAGGCGCCGGCGGCCACCCCTGCCTCGTTGCGCCACGAGCGGACCGTGGTGACTGCCTCGATCAGGGCGGCGATGGCGGCCTCCGCCTCGGGGTCCGTGAGCGCGTCGTCGACGGGCGCGATCTCGGACTGCGCCAGCAGCCGGCCGTCGTGCCCGGGCAGCTCGGCCCACAGGTCCTCGGTGACGAACGGCATCACCGGGTGGACGAGCGCGATGGTCTCGCGCAGGACGTGCAGCAGCGTCGAGGCGAGGTCGGCGTCCACCTCCCGGCCCTTGATGAGCTCCAGGTACCAGTCGCACAGCTCGCCGTAGACGAAGTCGTAGAGCGCGAGCGACAGCTTCGAGAAGTCGAACTCCGCGATCCGCTGCGCGGCTTCGGCCTTCACGGCCTGTAGGCGGCTGAGGATCCAGCGGTCCTCGACCGTCGTGGGAGTCGGTCCCACCCGCCCCGCGGCGACGGCGTCGTCCCCCACCTTCAGCAGCGCGAACCGCGTGGCGTTGAAGAGCTTGTTCCCCAGCGCCTGGCCCTGGGCGATCTTCTCCTCGTTGAACTTCACGTCCTGCGTGGACGACATCGCCAGCAGCCCGAAGCGCACCGCGTCCGCGCCGTACGCGGGGAAGTCGCCCCCTTCCTTGAACACCGGGGGCCGCGGGCCGCCCTCGATCAGGACGAGCGGGTCGATGCCGGTGCCGAGCGACTTGCTCATCCGGCGGCCGTCGGGCGCCTGGATGACCGAGTGCACGTAGACGTCGGTGAACGGAACGTCGCCTGCGAACTCGAGCCCCATCATCACCATGCGGGCGACCCACAGGAAGAGGATGTCGCGGGCCGTGGAGAGGACGTCGGTCGGGTAGAACGCCTCCAGCTCGGGCGTGCTGTCCGGCCAGCCAAGGGTGGCGAACGGCCAGAGCGCGGAGCTGAACCACGTGTCCAGGACGTCGGGGTCCCGCTCCCAGCCGTCGCCCTCGGGTGCCGTCGTGCCGCAGTAGACCTCGTCGTCGCCGCGGTACCAGACCGGGATCTGATGTCCCCACCAGAGCTGGCGGCTCACGCACCACGGGCGGATGTTCGACAGCCAGTCGTCGTAGCGGCGGCGCTGGGACTCGGGGTGGATCCGAACGCGGCCGTCGCGGACGACCTGCAGCGCCGGCGCGGCCAGCTCGTCCATCCGCATGAACCACTGCAGCGAGATCAGCGGCTCGATCCGCGAGCCCGAGCGGTGACTGAACGGGACCGTGTGCGTGTACGGCTCCTCCGAGCGCAGCTGCCCGACCCCGCGGAGCGCCTCCACGACCTTCGCACGCGCGTCGACGACCGACAGCCCGGCGTACTCGGGGCCCGATTCGGCGTTCATCAGGCCGTCCTCGCCGATGACGCTCAGCTCGTCCAGTCCGTGGCGGCGGCCGATCTCGAAGTCGTTCGGATCGTGGCCCGGCGTGATCTTCAGACAGCCGGTGCCGAAGTCGGTCTTGACGTAGTCGTCGGCGATGATCGGCAGCTCGCGCCCGACCAGCGGCAGCGTCACCGTCTTCCCGATCAGGTGGGTGTAGCGCTCGTCCGACGGATTCACCGCGACCGCGGTGTCGGCCAGCATCGTCTCCGGCCGGACCGTGGCGACGACGACCTCGCCGGAGCCGTCGCTCAGCGGGTAGGCGATCTCGAACAGCGCGTCGACCACCTCGCGCTCCTCGACCTCCAGGTCGCTGATCGCCGAGCCGCTGCCCGGGTCCCAGTTGACCATGTAGTTGTCGCGGTAGATGTAGCCCTTGTCGTAGAGCCGGACGAAGACCTCGAGGACGGCCTTGACGTAGCCCTCGTCGAGGGTGAAGCGCTCGGCCTCGAAGTCGCACGTCGCGCCGAGGCGCTTGAACTGCTCGACGATCGTCCCGCCGTACTGGGCCCGCCACTCCCAGACGCGCTCGGTGAACGCCGCGCGGCCGATCTCCTCGCGGCCGGAGCCCTCGGACTTGAGCAGCTTCTCGACCTGGGTCTGCGTGGCGATGCCCGCGTGGTCGGTGCCCAGGATCCACTTGGTGCGCTTGTCGTGCATCCGGTGCCAGCGGGCCAGGGTGTCCTGGATGGACCCGTTGAGGGCGTGCCCCATGTGCAGCGCGCCGGTGACGTTCGGCGGCGGGATGGCGATCGAGAAGTTCTCGGCGGCCGTGCCCTCCGGTGCGGGGTGCACGAGCCCGGAGGCCATCCAGGCCTCGGTGATTCGCGGTTCGACCTCGGCGGGTTCGAAGCGTGAGCGGTCCTGCAGCGACATGCGCCGCAGTCTATGGACGCGGCTGTCGGCGTGGCCCGTCCCGGCGGCCTAGAAGTCCTCGGGCAGGACCAGATCCGCGGCGAGCGCGGCGACGAACTGCTCGACGTCGTCCATCATCTGATCGCGCTGGAGCTGCAGGAGGGAGACGAACAGCTCCTCGGTGCCCTGCTCGAGCTCGAGGTCGAACGCGGCGCAGACCTCGTCCGTGGCGGTGCCGGCCGAGAACGTCTCGCACTCGGGGCAGTGGAGCGTGAGGTGCCAGTGGCCCTCGCCGGCGTCCTGGTACTCGACGAGCTGGACGAGCGAGGAGGAGCAGCAGCGGCACTGGTGCAGCGGCGCGTCGCCGATGATCGGGAGCGTCGCGGTCTCGTGCTGGCCCATGTGCTCGAACATGGGTGAATCATCGGTCCGCAGCGCTCTCGCGCCCATGACCTGTTCAGACGGAAAAGTGGACGATCCCCAACTCCGGCCGGGTGACCCCGAGGTCCCCTGATCGGATGACCCCGCCGACGGCGATCAGCGCCGGCGGCCCTTGCCGAGCCGCTTGCCGACCGGCGCCAGCTTCCAGACCGCGCCCTTGGCGTCGAGCTCGCCCACGATGCGGCGGACCTCCGCCTTCTCGTTGGCCGTCAGGTTGCGGGGCAGGCCCCGGGACTTCGTGACGAGGTCCTTCAGCAGGACGCGGTCGGCGGGCGTGAGCTTCTGGAAGTGCTCACGGGCGATGAAGCCGGCCTGCAGGGCGGCGATCCACGGGGTCAGCTTGGGAAGGCGGGGCATCGCCGCCCAGGATACGACCCGGCGGGCCGGTCAGCGCTCGCGGTGCAGCCAGTGGTCGACGAGGTGGCGCGCGATGGCCAGCTTCGGCGGCAGCAGCAGCGGGACGTCGGTGCGCTGGGTCTTCTCGGCCTCCACGGCGTCGAGCAGCTCGGCGCGGCTGAACCAGCGCACGTCCTCGAGCTCGTCGTCGCCGATGGCGGCCTCGCCGCCCGCCCAGTCGGCCTCGAAGCCGAGCATGAGGGACGCGGGGAACGGCCACGGCTGCGAGGCGACGTAGCGGACGGCGGAGACGCGGACCTGCGCCTCCTCCATGATCTCGCGGGCGACGGCGGCCTCGAGCGCCTCACCGGGCTCGACGAAGCCGGCCAGCGCGCTGTAGCGGCTCGGGGGCCAGGACGGCTGGCGGCCCATGAGCACGCGGTCGGCCGCCGGGTCGGGGTCGACGACGAGCATGATCACGACGGGATCGGTCCGCGGGTGCTGCTGGTGGTCGTCGGGGCACGCGCGCATGTGCCCTGCCTCGCGGCTCTCGGTCGGCTGGCCGCAGACCCCGCAGAAGCGGGTCATGCGATGCCAGTGCAGCAGCGCGTTCGCCTGGGCGAGCAGTCCGGCGTCGGCCGCGGGCAGCAGCGCCGCGGCGGCTCGCAGGTCGAGGGGCGCGACGTCGTCCGGGCGCACGGCGGTGTCGGGCAGCCGGTCGACGGCGAAGACGCCCTTGCCGCGGTCGTCGAGCCCCAGCAGGACGGCGTCGTCCGGGATCCCGTCGGCGACCGCCAGCCGCGCCGCAGTCAGCGCACTGCCTTGGGCGCCGTACCAGTCGTCCGGGCCCATCCCGGCGACGTCCCCGTGGACAAGCGCGCCCTCGCGGGCGAGGACGACGACCCGGCTGGCGGGATCGACGCGCGCGGCCTCGATCCACTCGGCGTCGATGCGCTGCAGGCCGGCGCGGTCGTGGACCGCGCCGCCGAACGGAATCTCGATCTTGAAGTCGCTCAAGGCGGGCTGCTGCAGACGCGCGGCGGCCTAGCCGGCTTCGGCAGCGGTGGCGTCGTCGCCCTCGTCGGGCGTGGCCTCGGTGACGAGCGTGGGCTGACGGCCCTGCTCGATCGTCTCCTTCGTCACGACGCACTTCTTCACGTCGCGGCGTGAGGGCAGCTCGAACTGCACATCCAGGAGCGTCTCCTCGATGATCGACCGGAGGCCGCGGGCGCCCGTCTCCCGCTCGAGTGCCTTGTCGGCGATGGCCGCGAGGGCCTCGTCGGAGAAGACGAGCTCGATGCCGTCGAAGCTGAAGAAGCGATGGAACTGCTTCACCAGGGCGTTCCGCGGCTCCGTGAGGATCGTGATGAGGTCCTCGCGCGTGAGCTGGTTGACCGCGCTCATGACCGGCAGGCGCCCGATGAACTCCGGGATCAGGCCGTAGTTGACGAGGTCCTCCGGAAGGGTCTTCGAGAAGACCTCCGCGTCGTCCTGGATCGGCTCGACGAGGGTCGAGCCGAAGCCGATGCCGCCCTTGCCGATGCGCCGCTCGATGACCTTGTCGAGGTTCGCGAACGCGCCGCCGCAGATGAACAGGACGTTCGTCGTGTCGATCGACAGGAACTCCTGGTGCGGATGCTTGCGCCCGCCCTGCGGCGGGACGCTGGCCGTGGTCCCCTCGAGGATCTTCAGCAGCGCCTGCTGCACGCCCTCGCCGGAGACGTCGCGCGTGATCGACGGGTTGTCCGCCTTGCGGGCGATCTTGTCGACCTCGTCGATGTAGATGATGCCCGTCTCGGCCTTCTTGACGTCGTAGTCCGCGGCCTGGATGAGCTTCAGGAGGATGTTCTCGACGTCCTCGCCGACGTAGCCTGCCTCGGTCAGTGCCGTCGCGTCCGCGATCGCGAACGGGACGTTCAGGATGCGGGCGAGCGTCTGCGCGAGCAGCGTCTTGCCGCAGCCCGTCGGGCCGAGCAGCAGGATGTTCGACTTCTGCAACTCGATGTCGCTGTCGGTCGCCTGCATCATCTGCACGCGCTTGTAGTGGTTGTACACCGCCACAGAGAGCGTGCGCTTGGCGTCGTCCTGCCCGATGACGTACTCATCGAGAACGCCGTAGATCTCCTTCGGCTTGGGCAGGTTGTCGAGGTCGAAGGTCGGCGGTGCCGTGAGCTCCTCGTCGATGATCTCGTTGCAGAGATCGATGCACTCGTCGCAGATGTAGACGCCGGGACCGGCGATCAACTTCTTGACTTGTCGCTGTGACTTACCGCAGAAGCTGCAAAGCAGCTGCTCGTTGGAGTCCGTGGGCCGCGCCATCTCCCTCTCCTCAGTGGGGTGCGATGCGACCTCGGAGCTTAGTGCTCCGAGATCACCCGGTCGATGATGCCGTATTCGGCAGCTTCCGCAGCGGACATGAAGTAATCGCGCTCCGTGTTGCCCTTGACGTCCGCTACGTCCTTGCCCGTGTGCTTGGCCAGGATCTCGTCGAGCTTGGCCCGCAGCTCGATGACCTCGCGGGCGTGGATCTCGATGTCGGTCGCCTGACCCTGGAAGCCGGAGCTCACCTGGTGGATCATGACCTTCGCGTTCGGGAGCGCCATGCGCTTGCCCTTCGCGCCACCGGAGAGCAGGAGCGCGCCCATGCTCATCGCGATGCCGACGCAGATCGTCGACACGTCGGGCTTGATGAAGTTCATCGTGTCGTAGATCGCGAGGCCTGCGTACACCGACCCGCCGGGCGAGTTGATGTAGATGCTGATGTCCTTGTCGGGATCCTCCGACTCCAGGTGCAGCAGCTGCGCTACGACAAGGTTCGCGATCTGGTCGTCGATCGGCGTACCCAGGAAGATGATCCGCTCGCTGAGCAGTCGGCTGTAGATGTCGAACGCGCGCTCTCCGCGCGACGTCTGCTCGACCACCATGGGGACAAGGGGACTCATGTTCCTCGCTTCGTTTCGGTTCGGGGCGCCGGGTTCCTGCCGTGGCTACGACAACGGGTGCTGCCGGCGTGGGGCAAGCCTAGCAACGGGCCTGCTCCGGCCCCGCCCCTGATCATCGGCGTCCGGGTCGCGGACTTCAGCGGGCGAGCGCGGGCCTGGCCGGATTGCGCGGCGTCAGGGGGCTGACGGGGTCGGCTGCGTACGCAGCCCGTCGAGCAGCAGCGCCAGATGCCGGCGCCAGTCCCATTCGGAATGGGCCATCGACGCGGACACGCCGCACATGAGCATCCCCATGTCGTCGACCGAGAAGTCCTGGCGCATCGTCCCTGCCGCCTGCGCCCGGTCGATGAGCTGCTGGACGAGGCCGTGCATCTCGTCGAGGACGTCCTGCGCCTGGTCCCAGACGTGTTCGGCCGCCCGCATGAGCGCATCCTGGGCGGCAGCGTCGTGCGCGGTCGCCTCGCAGTTGCGGTAGAGCACGGAGGCAAACACCTCGAACGGCTCGCCGTCCTCCTCGAGGCCCTCACGGGCGTGCTCGGCGATCAGCGCGAACTTCTGGCGGACCATCTCCCCCATCAGCGCCTCCTTCGTCGGGAAGTGGCGGTAGACCGTCCCCACTCCGACGCCGGCGCGGGTGGCCACGTCGCCCATCTGGGTCTCGGTGCCGTGGGCGCTGAACGCCTCGCGTGCCGCGACCAGGATCCGCTCGCGGTTGCGCGCCTTGTCGGCGCGGACGCGGGGCGGAGCGGGCTCGGTCTGGGTATCGATTGGCGCCATGTGACTGATCGGTGTCGCTTCCTTGACAAACGGAACCATAGCTCCGTATTTTCAGGATGACAAAACGGAACCGGAGTTCACTTTCACATGCCCAGTCTGGAAACACCGCGCGAGAAGAACCGCGCACTCGTCCTGCTCGCGATGACGCAGTTCATGATCGTCATCGACGCATCGATCACCAACGTCGCCCTGCCGTCGATCGGCGCGGACCTGAAGATCGCCCAAGCGGACCTCTCGTGGATCGTCAACGCGTACACGCTGACCTTCGGCGGCTTCCTGCTGCTCGGCGGCCGGCTCGCCGACCTCGTCGGCCGCCGCCGGATGTTCATCGTCGGCATGGGCGTGTTCGGATTGGGCTCGCTGCTCGGCGGCCTCGCCGGCAGCGAGAGCTTCCTCGTCGGTGCGCGTGCGCTGCAGGGCCTCGGCGCGGCCCTCGTCTCGCCGGCGGCGCTGTCCCTGGTGACGACCATCTTCAAGGAGGGTGCCGAGCGTAACCGGGCCCTCGGCGTCTGGGGCGCGGTCGCCGGCGCCGGCGGTGCGGCGGGCGTGCTGCTCGGCGGCGTCCTGACCGAGATCGACTGGCGGCTGGTCCTGTTCGTGAACGTCCCCGTGGCGGTCGCCGTCATCGTCGCTGCTCCGCGGGTCCTGCTCGAGTCGAAGGCCGACACGGACGTGACGAGCTTCGACATCCCCGGCGCCGTCACGGTCACCGCCGGCCTGGCGCTGCTGGTCTACGCGCTCGTCGACGCCGAGACCGCGGGCTGGGACTCGTCGACGACCATCCTGCGGATTGCGGCCGCCGTGGTCCTGATCGTGCTCTTCATCGGCATCGAGTCGCGGACGAAGCACCCGCTGATGCCGTTCTCGATCTTCCGCCTGCGGACCCTGCGCGGCGCGAACATCGCCGGGATGCTCACCGGCATGTCGCTGTTCTCGATGTTCCTGTTCATCTCGTTCTACCTGCAGTACGTGCTCGGCTACTCGGCCCTCAAGACGGGCCTGGCGTACCTGCCGCTCAGCGTCGTGATCATCATCTGCGCCGGCGCGGCCTCGCAGCTGGTGACGAAGGTCGGCTTCAAGCCGACGCTGATCGGCGGCCTGATGCTGGTGGCGGGCGGGCTGTTCTGGTTCGCGCAGATCGACCCCGACGGCGGCTACGTCACCCACGTCCTCGGGCCGTCGATGATGGCCGGCGCAGGGCTCGGGTTCACGTTCGTGCCGGTGACCATCGCCGCGGTCACGGGGACCACGGGCGAGGAGGCCGGGCTTGCGTCAGGCCTCATCAACACGTCGCAGCAGATCGGCGGCGCGCTCGGCGTCGCGATCCTGGTGTCGATCTCGACGTCGCGCATCGGCGAGTTCGCACCGGCCGCCCAGCGCAGCCACGAGGCGCTCACGGCCGGCTACTCGCGGGCCTTCACCGTCGGCGCGTGCTTCGCGGTGGTGGCAGCGATCCTGTCGCTGATCATCATCTCCTCCAAGGACTCGAAGGAGCAGGTGGAGGCGGCAAAACGCGGCGAGGCGATCCCCGCGGCGGCGTAAGCGCGGCTGACTCGCCGCGCCGGCCGTGCGGCAAACGCGGCGAGGCGATCCCCGCGGCGGCTTGAGGGTCCGGGCGGTCCGGGGCGGTCCGGGGGAACGAAACGGTTGCTGAGCAACCGTTTCGTTCGCCGCCTGCGGCCTATTCGGTCTCGGCGTCCGCGTCCGCGTCCGCGTCGGGCTCGGGCGGGGCCGGGACGGCCGTCGCGTTGTCCACCAGGAGGTCCATCGCGAGGCCCTGCGCGAGGTCGTCGAGCAGCTCGCTGAGGCGCCCGTTCTTCTCGAGGCGGGCGCGCAGCTTCTCCGGCGTGGTGTTCTCGCGGACCGCGGTCGCCTGCAGCGCGTCCAGCACGTC
Organism: Paraconexibacter sp. AEG42_29; assembly: GCF_040581415.1. Taxonomy (NCBI): domain Bacteria; kingdom Bacillati; phylum Actinomycetota; class Thermoleophilia; order Solirubrobacterales; family Paraconexibacteraceae; genus Paraconexibacter; species Paraconexibacter sp. AEG42_29. The sequence continues at coordinate 3,409,793 of NZ_CP114014.1, forward strand.
GCCGTCGCTCGGCTTGATGTCCTCGGCGGCGATCACGGCGTGGATGACGGCCTCGCGGCGCAGGGCCTGGTCGGCGTCGGGCTTGGCCTCCTCGAGGATCTCGTCCTCGGACTTCTGCGCGATGCCGAGGTAGGCCTCCTTGGAGATCCCCTGCTGCGCGAGCGAGCCGAGCATGCGGTCGTAGAGCTCCTTGGCGCGGGCGACGATCAGCGCGTCCGGGACCTCGACGGTCGCGTTGGCGGTCACGGCGTCCAGGACGGCCTCGCGGTACTCGCCGTCGACGCGCTTCTCGGCGTCCTCGCGGAGCTTCGCGGCCAGGTCCTCGCGCAGCTCCTCGAGCGTGTCGAAGCCGGCGCTGTCGGAGGCGAAGTCGTCGTCGAGATCGGGGAGCTCCTTGGCCTTGACCTCCTTCACCGTGATGTCGAACTGCGCCTCCTGGCCGGCGAGGTGCTCGGCCTGGTACTCCTCGGGGAAGGTGACGTCGATGCGCTTCTCGTCGCCCGCGGAGGCGCCGACGAGCTGCTCCTCGAAGCCGGGAATGAGGGTGCCGGTCCCGAGCTCGACCATCTGGTCGCGCCCCTCGCCGCCCTCGAACGCCTCGTCGTTCAGGAAGCCCTTGAAGTCCATGACCACGAAGTCGCCGGCCTCGGCCGCGCCCTCCTTGGTCTCCAGGCGGGCTGCACGCTCGCGCAGCTGCTCGACCTGGTCGTCGATGGTCGCGGGGTCGGGCTCGACGTCCTTCTTGGGCGCCTCGACGCCCTTGTAGTCGCCGAGCGTGGCGATCGGGCGCACGCCGATCTCGAAGGTGAAGGTGAGCGGCGCGCCGGCCTCGGGCATCTCGCCGAGGTCGAGCTCGGGCTCGCCGACGGGCGCGATGCCGGCCGCGTCGATGGCCGTCGTGTACCAGCGGCCGATCTGCGTGCGGATCGCCTCGTCGAGCACGGCCTCGCGGCCGACCTGCTTGATCACCACCGGCGGCGGCACCTTGCCCTTCCGGAACCCGGGCATGCGCAGGTCGCGCCCGAACTGACGGGCGGCCTCCTGCAGGCGGCGCTCCAGTTCGGCGGGGCTCACCTCGGCGGCGACGCGCACGCGCGACTCCGGCAGCTCGGTGACGGTGGTGGTGATGGGGTCGGTGACAGCGGCCATGTGGCAGGTGACGATACCTTGGGGCAGTGTCCGAGCGGATCCTGACGCGCACCGAGCGCGCGACGGCGCGGCTCGCCACGGGCGCGGTGGCGCACTTCGTCTGCGGCCTGATCGACTGGGTGGTCCTGCTCGGCCGGTTCGCCCGCGCGAAGCTGCGCGGGGGCGACTGGGGCTGACGGCGGTCCCCCGGACGACCCGCCCCACGGAAGGTCGCCGGTCCAGCCGGGCCCTGGCTGGCCGGAGGGTCCCGCGGGCCTGACCCGTCGAATCCTCCGCGGACCCGCCGCTGACCCCGCAGCGGCGGCCAATGGCGTTCCACCCGGCGGGGAGCCGTGCGATCCTCCGCTCGCCCCGCCCGGCCCGCGGCCAATGGCATTTCACCCGGCCGGGAGCCGTGCGATCCACCACTCGCCCCGCTGGCCGGCCGCCCGCCCCGCTCCGCACCCGAGACCCCGCACCCGCCAGCGCCCACCCCCGTCTCCAGCCCGCAGTTCCCAAAGCCGGCACGACCACGAGGTCCTCGGCGTCAGCGCCGCAGACTCCCGACCACCAGGCCCTCGGCACCAGCGCCACCGACCCCCGATCACCAGGCCCGCGGCATCAGCACCACCGACCGCCCGACCACCTAGGCCCGCAGCGCCACCCACCCCCACGACGTCTGACCAAGACCCACTTCCAGCGCGAACAGCCGGTCAGCCGCGCAGCGCGAAGATCGGCCAGCTGCCCGGGACGCCCTTCAGCGGGTGGTGACCGCGGTCCTCGAACGAGAGGCCGCTCCCCACGACCGTGCCGAACGTCGTCCCCGAGACCAGCACCTCCCCCGGTGCCGCCATCGCACCGACCCGGGCCGCGATGTGGACCGCCATGCCGCCCACGTCGCCTCCGATCCGCTCGCATTCGCCGGTGTGCATCCCCGCACGTACCGTGAGACCCAGCGACGCCACCGTGCCGACGATCGCGTCGGCGCAGCGGACGGCCTGCGACGGCGGACCGGCGAACGTCGCCAGGAACGCGTCCCCGATGGTCTTGACCTCCTCGCCGCCGAAGCTCGAGAGCGTCGCGCGGACGGCGGCGTCGTGGGCGGCGAGCAGGTCCCGCCAGCGCGCGTCGCCGAGGGACGCCGCGCGCTGGGTCGCGTCCACGATGTCGGTGAACAGCACGGTCAGCAGCTCGCGTTGCAGCCCCCCGCCGCGGCGGCCGCCGGTGAGGAACGCCTCGATCTCCCCAAGGATCGCCTCCGTGTCGCCGACCATCGGCAGGTTGTCGACGCCGGGCAGCTCCACGAGCTTCGCCCCGCCGATGCGCGCCGCGACGTAGCGCGAGTGCCGCACGTCGATCATCGCGTCGTCGGTGCGGTGCAGGATCAGGGTCGGGACGCGGATGTTGCCGAGGTGCTCGCGGACATCGACCTGGGCCAGTGCGGCGGACATGCGCTCCAGGCCGGACGGGGTCATCGACTGGCGCTCGAGCCGGGCGAGCCACGCACGGATGCGCTCGTCGTCCGCGACCGAAGGGGCGATCCGCGCGATGTTCGCCCCCGTCCCCCACCCCTCGACGAGGGTGGCCACGCGGGCGGCGCGCTCCTCCTCGGTCGACGTCCAGTCGACCTCGGCGTCGCGCAGGTTGCGCACGATCGGCGCGTAGAGCATCAGCGCGAGCGTGCGCTCCGGGTGGATCGCGGCGAAGGCCAGCGCCTGCGACGCGCCGCCCGTGTAGCCCATGAGCACCGCGCGGTCGGTGCCCAGCGCGTCGAGGACCACCTGCACGTCCCCCACGTCGAGCTCGTCCGTGAAGGCCCCGTAGTGCGGATCCGACAGGCCGCTGCCGCGCCGATCCATCAGCACCACGCGGCAGGTCTGCGCCAGCCGGCCGAAGAAGCGCATGACGCCGGGCTCCTCCAGGAGCGCCTCCACGTGCGAGATCAGCCCGCTGAGGAAGACGATGTCGACGGGCCCGTCCCCGATCGTGCGGTACGCGATCGACGCGTCGCCGTTGCGCGCCCAGCGCGTGGTGCTCGGGACGGGCGACGTCCCTCGTGCGCTGGCGGTCATGGCGCCCCGAGCCTACCGCCGCGTCTGCGGATCCCACCAATCGCGCCGGCCCGCGATGGTGGGTTGCCCCTTGCGGCGCCACCGCCGGATCGGGGAAGGTCGGCTCATATGCGCGGACTCATGCAGGACTACCCACTGACCCTCGTCCATGCCTTCGAGCGCGGGGAGCGCCTCTGGGGCGACAAACGCCTCGTGACCGTGACCAAGAGCGGCCGCGAGCGGACCACCTACGGCGAGTGGGCCAAGCGCACGCGTCGCCTGGCCGGCGCCCTCGACGAGCTCGGCGTCTCGGCCGACGGACGCGTCGGCACGTTCGCATGGAACTCCGCGCGGCACCTCGAGCTGTACTTCGCTGCGCCCTGCACCGGCCGCGTGCTGCACACGCTCAACATCCGACTGTTCCCCGAGCAGGTCGTCTACGTGGCCAATCACGCCGAGGACGAGGTCGTCTTCGTCGACCGCTCCCTGCTGCCCTTGTTCTGGCCGCTCGTCGACGAGCTGAAGACGGTCAAGAGCGTGATCATCATGGACGACTGCGGCGACGGCGGACCGGACATCCCCGACGACCCGCGCGTCCTGGACTACGAGGAGCTGCTCGCGCGGTCGACCCCCGTCGAGCGCTTCCACGTCGCCGACGAGAACACCGCCGCGGCCATGTGCTACACGAGCGGGACGACCGGCAACCCGAAGGGCGTCGTCTACTCGCACCGCTCGATGACGCTGCACGCGATGGCGACGATGCTGGCGGACACCTTCGGCCTGCGCGAGTCCGACGTCGTGCTCCCGATCGTGCCGCAGTTCCACGCGAACGCCTGGGGCCTCGCTCACGCCGCCGTGATGACCGGTGCCGAGCTGGTCATGCCCGGTCCCGACCTCTCCGCGCCATCCGTCGCGAAGCTGATGGTGGAGGAGGACATCACGGTCGCGGCCGGCGTCCCGACCATCTGGATGGGCGTCCTCCCCGAGCTCGAGGGCAAGGAGCTGCCGTCGCTGCGCGTCATCCTGTGCGGCGGCTCGGCCGTCCCGAAGTCGCTGTCCGAGGCGTACCGCGCCCAGGTCGGCATGCCGATCCTGCAGGCCTGGGGCATGACGGAGACGAGCCCGATCGGCTCGGTCGCGAACATCAAGTCGACGATGGCGGACCGGCCGGAGGAGGAGCTCGCGAACCTCCGCGCGACCGTCGGCATCATCAGCCCGCTGGTCGACGTGCGGATCGTCGAGCCCGGCAGCGCCGACGACCTGCCGTGGGACGGCAGCGCCCAGGGCGAGCTGCAGGTCCGCGGGCCGTGGATCGCCTCGGCGTACTACAACGACGACCGTGCGGATTCGTTCACCGACGACGGGTGGCTGCGCACCGGGGACATCGCGACCATCGACGCCGAGGGCTACATCCGGCTCGTCGACCGCACCAAGGACGTCATCAAGTCCGGCGGCGAGTGGATCTCCTCGGTCGAGCTCGAGAACGAGATCATGGGCCACCCGGACGTCGCCGAGGCGGCCGTCATCGGGGTCCCGGACGAGCGCTGGGGCGAGCGCCCGCTGGCCTGCGTCGTGGCCAAGCCCGGCACGTCGCTCGACGGGGACGCGATCAAGCAGTACCTCGACGGGCGGGTCGCGAAGTACTGGATCCCGGAGCGCGTCGAGCTGATCGACGAGGTGCCGAAGACGTCGGTCGGCAAGTTCTCCAAGAAGGACCTGCGCGAGCGGTTCGTCGGGGACGCGAGCGGCGCGACGAAGGCGGTCGAGACGGCCTAGAGCGGGCGAGGCGCAGTTCCTGGCCGAGGCGCCGCGGGTTCTGTCCGCGGGCCTCTGACCGGCGACTGCGCGTTCGCTGTGCCAGCACGTGCGCCGGTGGCATGTGGTGGCACATCGAGCATCGTCCGCCGGCGGATGGCAGGGGCCGTCAGACCGCGCGGCAGCCCGTCGGCGCGGCGGACGTGTCCGGCAGCCAGGCCGACAGGTCGCGGTCGTCGTCCAGGGGCTGCCAGGCGCCGTCGACCACCCCGTACTGCGCGTGCGCGCGCCCGCCGACCAGCTCGTGGAGGGCGAACAGCAGCCGGTCGACGTCGGCCGCGCTGCTGCCGACCCCGAGGCTCGCACGCAGTGCGCCGCCGGGCAGCCCGAGGCGCGTGAGCAAGCGGTGCGCGCAGAAGCGCCCGTCGCGGACACCGATCCCGTGCTCGGCCGACAGGTACGCGCCGACGTGCCCCGGCGCGTAGCCGTCGACGGTGAAGGCGACGACGCCGATCGCCTCGTCGCTGTCGGACCAGATGCGGTGGACGCTCACGCCCTCGAGCTCGGCCAGACCGGCGAGCAGCCGGTCCTTCAGCGCCGCCTCGTGCGCCTCGAGCGCGCCGGCGGGCAGCCCGCAGAGCGCGTCGCAGGCGGCGGCGAGGGCGACCGCGCCCAGCAGGTTCGGCGTGCCGCCCTCGTGCCGCTGGGGTGCCGGCAGCCAATCGGTCCCGTCGTCGCGGACGTCGTGCACCGCCCCGCCACCGAGCAGGTACGGCGGCGCGGCGTCGAGCCAGTCGCGGCGGCCGATCAGCGCGCCGGCACCGAAGGGCGCGTAGAGCTTGTGCCCGGACAGCGCGACGTAGTCGACGCCGCTCGCGGCCAGGTCGATCGCGCGGTGCGGCGCGAGCTGCGCGGCGTCGACCGCGACCCGGGCGCCCGCGTCGTGCGCCAGCGCGACGACCCGGTCCAGCGGCAGCAGCTCGCCGGTGACGTTGGACGCACCGGTCACCGTGACGAGCGCGGCCGGAGCAGCGTCGAGCGCCGCGGCCAGCGCGGCCAGGGTCCCTGCGACTGTGGTCTTGCCGGCCAGGCAACGGTGCGGGCCGGCCGTCCAGGGCAGCAGGTTCGCGTGGTGCTCGACGTCCAGGACGATCACGTCACCCGCGCCCGCCGGGACGCTGCGCGCCAGCAGGTTGAGCGAGTCGGTGGTGTTGCGCGTGAACACGACGACGTCCTGCTCACGCGCGCCGACGAACGCGCCGACCGTCGCGCGGGCCACCTCGTAGCGGGCCGTCGACGACTGGGACGGCAGCCCCGCGCCGCGGTGGACGCTGCCGTAGCCGGTCAGCGCGGCGGTCACGGCGGCGACGACCGACTCCAGGGCCGGGGCCGTCGCGGCCCAGTCGAAGTTCGCATAGCGGACGGCGTCCCCACCCAGGACGGGGACGTCCAGGTCGCGGCCGACGGTCGGCAGCAACGGGCCTCGGGTCGCGGCGGCGACGGGCGCGTCGGAGAACGGGCGATGCTCGATCAACGTCATGTGGGTCCTCGATCTGGTTCCGGGACCCGCTCGTGCAGGACCCGCGCTTGCCACAGGGACCGCTTGCGCGGCCTGTGCGACCTGGTCGTTCACCCGGGGCACCCCACCGCGGTGGAGGGTTGCCGGCCAGCGAGCCGGGGCTTGACGCTGGCACTCTTGACCGCGACGAAGGATGACGGGACGCGCGCCGGCTGTCAATACCTGATCGGGTTAGTGGACATTCGGGCGGGCGACCCTCAACCACGGCCTGCTGCGGCCGATCAGACGTCAGGTGCCGCGCAGCAGACCGCCGTCGACGGGGACGGCCGTCCCCGTGACGTAGGCCGCCTGCGCGCTGCAGAGGAAGGTCGCGACCGCCGCGATCTCCTCGACGCTGCCGACGCGGCCCACCGGGACGTCACGCGCGGCGGCGTCCTGCACCTGCGCCTCCGTCGCCCCGCTCGACAGCAGCCGCGCGGTCATGATCCGCCCCGGCAGGACCGAGTTGATCGTCACGCCGTCGGGCGCGACCTCGGTCGACAGCAGCTTCAGCGCGGCGAGCAGCCCGGAGCGCTCGGCGGTCGACAGCATCAGGTACGGCAGCGGCTCGCGCACGGAGGTCGACGCGACGTTGACCACCCGTCCCCAACCCTGCGCGCGCATCGACGGCAGCACGGCGGTCAGCAGCGCCAGCGGGGCGAGGACCAGGGTGCGGTGCGCGGCCTCCCACTGCTCGCGGGTGAACGCGAGCGGGTCCGCACCGGCGGGCGGCCCGCCGGTCGACGCGACGAGGACGTCGACCGGACCACCCAGCGCCGCGCCGGCGCTCGCGACCAGGCCGGCCGCGGCATCGACGTCGTCGCTGTCCCAGACGAGCCCGGCGACCGCACCCACGTCGGCGGCGGCGGCGGCGATGCGGTCCTGCGACCGGGAGCTGACGACGACCCGCGCGCCCTCTGCCACGAGCCCGGCGGCGATGCCCTTCGCGATGCCGGCCGACGCGCCGGTCACCAGCGCGCGACGGCCCTGAAGTCCGAGATCCACGCCGACGAGCGTACCCGCGGCCACGACCGTGGCCGGAGATGCAGTCGTATGTCGCCCGGCCTCGTCGCCCGTCTGACGACCAATTCTGGTCGTGGCAGCAACCAGAATCGGACGTCAGACCGTCTGGTGGTGAACGACGGCGCCCGGGATCGACGGCCGGGTGACCGCGGCGGCTCGCGCCTCAGGCCGCTGCCGCGTCCGCCGCGGGCCGGCGGACTGCCGGGCGAGCCGCCGGGGCGGCTATAGCCGCGGCCGCGGGCACACCGCGGACCGCCGGGACCGCCGGGACCGCCACCGGCACGCGACGCCGGGCCCGCGCGGCGGAGAAGCGCAGGGCCGGCCGCTCGAGCAGCGTCCACGACGCCCAGGACACCGGGATCGTCACGGCCAGCACGACGGCGAGTGCAGCCACGGGCCGGCCCTCGGGGAACAGGCCGAACCCGCGCAGGCCCAGCATCACCGGCATGTGCCAGAGGTACATGGGAAAGCTCAGGTCGCCGAGCGCGCGCACCGACCGCGAGTGCAGCACGCGGCTCGTCGTGGGCCGCGCGGCCACGAGGACGATCGCGGCGAACCCGACGGCGGCCGGGAGATCCCGCCAGATCCGGCCGGCCACTCCGGCGTTGCCCTCGTGCCAGATCCCGTTGAGCACGACGAGCCCCGCGCCGCCGGCGAGCAGCGCGGCGCTGACCCACCGCGACCGCAGCAGGCCGCTGCCGAAGACGACCGCGGCGGCCATCCCGGCCGCGAAGCACGGCACGAGCGCGGGCAGCGAGTTGGCGACCACCAGGTTCGCGGGCCGGCCGGCCGCCACGACGTTGAACGCGATCCCCGCCGCGAGCAGGAGCGCCGGCGGGACGATCAGCAGGGCAGGCCGCAGGCGAACCGGCGTCCGGCTGAGCACGAGCGCGGCGACGAGCGGCAGGACGACGTAGAACTGCACCTCGACGGCCAGGGTCCACATCGGCGGGTCGAGCGCGCCGTTCGTCGCCGAGTGCAGGTTCGACGCGAAGACGAGGAACAGCGCGAGGTACTGCGCCTCCGGGACGTCGACGCCGCGCACGTCGCTGAACGGCACGAGCAGCGCGAGGCTGCCGACCAGCGCCAGCCCGTACGCGGGGACGATGCGCCAGGCCCGGCGGCGGGCGTACTCCGCGATCCGCGGAAGCGCGCCGCCGTCGCGCACCGCGGTCACCCACGCGCGGTACAGCAGGAACCCCGAGAGGCAGAAGAACAACGGCACCCCGAGGCGGAACTGGTGGACCACCCCGTCCAGCACCGAATCGCCCTTCTCGGCAGCCGTCGTGGTGTACAGCCAGACGTGCAGGACGACGATGGCAAGGGCAGCGCAGCCGCGCACGGCGTCCAGGGCAGGGGCGCGGTCCATGCCCCTGACCCTTCCCGCCACGCCTGAACATCACGCTAAGCGCGACTTAAGGATTCCTGAGCAGTACGTGTGCCAGTGGGCCAGCCGCGCACGGTCGGCCTTGTGACGGACGCACGAACATCGGTGGAAACGCCCGGATTAGGCTCGCCCTATTGGCCACACCGCGCCCGGGCTCGACGAGTCCCGGGACGCCCTTCGGGAGGAGACCCGTTGTCTGCCACATCCCCGTTCGACATCACCCATTTCGGCGCCCTGCCCGAGGCACGGGCGGCGGCTGACCCCGCAGCGCCGGCCGTGCAGGACGACAACACCGAGCTCGACAACGCCGGCCTGCTGGACCGCGTCAACCGCGCGGCCGCGGCGCTGCAGCGGCGCGGCATCGGCGCCGGCGACGTCGTCGCGGTCATCCTGCCGAACCGGGCCGAACTGATCATCACGCTGTTCGCGACGTGGCGGCTGGGTGCAGCCGTCAACCCCGTGAACCCGACGCTGACCGGGCCCGAGATGCAGTACCAGCTCGACGACGCCGGGTCGAAGGTCGTCGTGGCGGACGGCGCCGCCGTCGAGGGCCAGCTCATGGCCGTCGAGGAGCTGTCCGAGGACGTCGGCGACACCGTCCTCCCGGACATGCCGACCACGCTCGACTCCCTGTCGCTGCTGATCTACACGAGCGGGACGACGGGCAAACCGAAGGGCGTGATGCTCGACCAGTCGAACCTCATGGCCATGTGCCAAAGCGCCGGCGCCGCGTTCCACATCTCCCCGGCCGACCACAGCCTGCTGATTCTGCCGCTGTTCCACGCCAACGGCATCGTCGCCGGGACGCTCACCCCGCTCCTGGCGGGCGGCCGCGTCACGGTCGCGTCGCGCTTCAGCCCGAAGACGTTCTTCGGGCTCGTCGAGAAGGCACAGCCGACCTACTTCTCGGCCGTGCCGGCGATCTACGCGATGCTGACGACACTGCCCGAGGCCGAGACCGCGAACACCGAGTCGCTGCGCTTCGTCGTCTGCGGCGCCGCCCCCGCACCGGTCGAGCTCATCGAGCGGGTCGAGTCGCAGTTCGGCGTCGTCCTCATCGAGGGCTACGGCCTCTCCGAGGGGACCTGCGCCTCCACGATCAACCCGATCGAGGGTGTCCGCAAGCCGGGGACGGTCGGGCCGGCCATGCCCGGTCAGGAGGTCCGGCTGATGGACCCCGACGGCGGCTTCGTGGACGAGGTGGGCGAGCGCGGCGAGGTCGTCATCCGCGGGCCGGTCGTCATGCAGGGCTACCTCAACAAGCCCGAGGAGACGGCCAAGACGATCGACAAGGACGGCTGGCTGCACACCGGTGACGTCGGGACGTTCGACGAGGACGGCTACCTGAAGATCGTCGACCGCATCAAGGACATGATCATCCGCGGCGGGGAGAACATCTACCCCAAGGAGATCGAGTCGACGATCTACACCCATCCGGAGATCCTCGAGGCCGCCGTCATCGGGCGACCGGATGACGTCCTCGGCGAGGTGGTCGTCGCCTACGTCTCGCTGCGGCCGGACGCGACCGTGACGGTCGACGAGCTCCACCAGCTGTGCAAGGACAACCTCGCGAAGTACAAGCTGCCGGTGCTCATCGAGGTCCTGGACGAGATCCCGAAGAACCCCGTCGGCAAGATCGACAAGCCGACGCTGCGCAAGCGCAGCGTCTCCGCGACCGCGTAGGCGGGCGGCGTCCGTGGCGTCGTACTCCCCGGGGAGTACGACGCCGGCCTTCCCCCGGGGGATGACGCCGCGCCCGTGGGCGACTAGCGTGTCGGCCGTGGCGTCCCGCATCCGCAACTTCGCCTGGAACGGGCCGGCCGCCGACGCGCTGCTGCTGGTCGGCGTCGCTGCCGCACTGCTCCTGGACGCGGCGCTCTGCCCGGAGGGGAAGGGCGTCTCGCCGCTCGGCGTCGTCGCGGCCGCCGTCACCGTCGTCCCCCTGTGGTGGCGCGCCCGCACCCCGCTCTGCCTGCTGCCGGTCACCGGCCTCGGCCTTCTGCTCTGCCTGGCGACGCTGAAGCCCGTCAACACCATCGCCCTGCCCGGGATGATCGCGCTCTACGCCGCCGCCCGGTACGGCGACCGGCGACGGTCGCTCATCGTGGCCGCGCTCGGCGTCCCGTTCGTGGCGTTCTCGGTGATGATCAACTCGCCGGACTCGATCCTCACGTCCGACACCCTGTCCAACGTCGCCTTCGTCCTGCTGGCCCTGGCGCTCGGGGACACCGTCCGCTCGCGCGGCGAGGCGCGGGCCGCGGAGGCCGAGCGTCGCCGGCAGGCCGAGGCCGACGCGGAGCACGAGGCCGAGCGGCGCGTCGCCGAGGAGCGCCTGCGCATCGCGCGCGAGGTCCACGACGTCGTCGCGCACGCGATGGTGGCGATCAACGTCCAGGCCGGCGTCGCGGCGCACGTCCTGGACCAGCGCCCCGAGCAGGTCCGCACCGCGCTGACGGAGATCAAGCGGGTGTCGGGCGAGGCGCTCAGCGACCTGCGCTCGACACTCGGGCTGATCCGCGACCAGGACGCGTCGGCACCGCGGCGCCCGACCGAGTCCCTGACCGGCCTCGACGACCTCGCCGAGCCGCTGCGGGCCACCGGCGTCGCGGTCGGGGTCGTGGTGGCCGGCGATCCGGCGGGGGTGCCCGTCCCGGTCGGCGCCGCGGCGTACCGCATCGTGCAGGAGGCGCTGACGAACGTCCTGCGCCACGCCGGCGCCCAGCGCGCCGACGTGACGGTGGCCGTCGGGCCGCACTGCGTGGAGGTCGACGTGCACGACGACGGCGCCGCGGTACCGGCGGTCGGCGGCCCCGCCCCGGCGGGCAGCGGCAACGGGCTGCGCGGGATCGCCGAGCGCGTCGACGCCGTCGGCGGCTCGCTGGACACGGGCCGGACCGCCGACGGCGGCTGGCGCGTCCATGCCTCGCTGCCCCTCGGATGAGCGCCATCCGCGTCCTGCTCGCCGACGACCAGGCGCTCGTCCGCGCCGGCTTCTCGGCGCTGCTCGACAACGAGGACGGCATCGACGTCGCCGGCGTGGCCGCCGACGGCGCCGAGGCCGTCGACCTCGCCCGCACCGAGCGACCCGACATCGTGCTGATGGACGTGCGGATGCCCCGGATGGACGGGCTGGAGGCGACCGCCGCGATCACCGCCGACCCCGCCCTCGCCGGCACCCGGGTGATCGTGCTCACGACGTTCGAGCTCGACGAATACGTCTTCGGCGCACTGCGCGCGGGCGCCAGCGGGTTCCTGCTGAAGGACCTGGAGCCGGTCGAGCTGCTGGCGGCGATTCGGGTGGTCGCCGGCGGCGAGGCGCTCATCGCCCCGCGCGTGACCCGCCGCCTGATCGAGGCGTTCGCCGCGCAGCCCGAGCGGGCGCTCCGCGAGCCGGTCGAGCTGAGCGAGCTCACCGACCGCGAGCGCGAGGTGCTGGCGCTCGTCGGCCAGGGCCTGTCCAATCAGGAGATCGCCGCCGAGCTGATCGTGTCGCCCCTGACGGCGAAGACGCACGTCTCGCGCACCATGAACAAGCTCGGGGCGCGCGACCGCGCCCAGCTCGTGGTGACCGCGTACGAGAGCGGGCTCGTGGTTCCGGGCGGGTAGTACGGCAAGGGCGCCGCCTACTCCTCCGGGAGTAGGCGCAAGAGCATCCCCCGGGTGCAGGCGGTACCTCCCCACGGCCGACGACGCAGGCGGCCCAAGGCGAGAGAGTGAGCGGACACTCACCCCGCCCCCTGAAGGAGCCCCGCATGTACACCGAAGCCCCCGCCCGACCGCCCCACGGCGAGCAGCCGCCCGGCCTGCTCGCCCGCGTCGCCGACCTGGCCGTCCGGCGGCGCCGCGCCGTCGTCGCCGGCTGGATCGCGGTGCTCGTCGCGGTCGTCGCCCTCGGCACGCTCGCCGGCGGCACCTACCACGTCGACTACGCGACGCCGGGATCCGAGTCCAAGGCCGCGAGCGACACGCTGGCCGCGAGCTTCGGTGGACGCTCGGACGACACCGTCGACGTCGTCTGGCGGGCACAGGCCGGGGCGACCACACCGGCCGTGCAGGCGCGGGTCGACCGTGTCCTCGCCCGCGCCGAGCAGCTGCCCGGCCTGACACGCGGCGCCGCCGTCGCGGACGCGGAGCTCGCGCCCGACGGACGCACGGGCGTGGTCCGTGTCCCGCTCGACCGGCTGCCGGACTCCGTCCCCGTGAGCACCGGCGAGGCGCTGGCGGAGCTCGCTCACGACGCCAGCGGGACTGGCCTGCAGGTCGCGGTCGCCGGCGGCATCAACGGGCTGACGACCGAGAACGAGTCCGCGTCCGAGCTGGTCGGCATCGCGGTGGCGGTGCTCGTGCTGCTGCTCACCTTCGGCGGGATGGTCGCCGCCGGACTGCCGCTGCTCACCGCCCTCTTCGGCATCGGCGTGTCCGCGATGCTGGGCGGGCTGCTCGCCGCCGTCCTGGACACGCCCGACTGGGCGGCGCAGGTCGCGATCATGATCGGGCTCGGGGTCGGCATCGACTACGCGCTCCTGATCCTCACCCGCTACCGCGCGGCGACGGACGCCGGGCGCGACGCGCACAGCGCCGTCATCGAGGCGATGACGACGGCCGGCCGGTCCGTGCTGGTTGCCGGTGCGACGGTCGTCGTCTCGCTCCTCGGCCTCTTCCTCATGGGCCTGCCGTACCTGTACGGCGTCGCGCTCGCCTCGAGCATCGCGGTCCTCGTCGTGCTGGCCGCGTCGCTTACGCTGCTGCCGGCGCTGATCGCGTTCGCGGGCCCGCGGGTGGACAGCCTGCGGATCCCCGGATCCCGTCGCCGGTCGGTCGCGCCGGTCGACGTGGACGCGACGCCGGCAGCGCGCTGGGCGCGCGCCGTCCAGCGCCGGCCCCTCACGGCGGCGGTCCTCTCAGTCGTCGTGCTGCTGGCGATGACGCTGCCCGTCGCGGGCATGCGGTTCGGCTTCCCGGACGCCGGCAACGACCCGTCCGGCTCGACGACACGCACCGCCTACGACCTGCTGGCCGGCGGCTTCGGCCCGGGGGCCAACGGCCCGCTGCTGGCCGTGGCCTCGGTGGGCGGCGAGCCCGCCGGCGGGGCGACGAAGCTCGCCGCGCTGCGCCGCGAGCTGCGCGCCGACCCGGACGTCGCCGGCGTCGGACGCGTGGTGCTGGACGCGCGGCAGTCGACCGCGCTGCTCGTCGTCACGCCGAAGACGTCGCCCCAGGACGAGCGCACCAAGCAGCTGATCGACCGGCTGCGCGACGGTCCGCTGGCAAGCGCCGGTCTGCCGGTCGACCTCGGTGGCCAGACCGCCGCGACGGTCGACCAGGGTGAGGTCACCGCACAGCGGCTGCCGCTGTTCATCGGCGCGGTCATCGGCCTGTCGTTCCTGCTGCTGCTCGCCGCCTTCCGGGCCCCGGTCATCGCCCTGAAGGCCGGCGCGATGAACCTGCTGTCCATCGGAGCCGCCTACGGCGTCGTCGCGCTGGTCGCCGAAGGTGGGTGGGCCGGACAGCTGGTGGGGATCGACAGCGACCTCCCCGTCCCGCCGTTCATCCCCGTGATGATGTTCGCGATCCTCTTCGGGCTGTCGATGGACTACGAGGTCTTCCTGATGTCGCGCATCAAGGAGGAGCGCGAGCGCAGCGGCGACGCGGCGTCGGCGGTCGTGCTCGGGGTCGCCCGCACGGCGAAGGTCATCACGGCGGCCGCGGCCATCATGGTCGCCGTGTTCGCGGCGTTCGCGCTGAGCCCGGAGGTGTTCCTCAAGCTCATCGGGATCGGGCTGGCGACGGCGATCCTGGTCGACGCCACGATCGTGCGGATGATCCTCGTCCCGGCGGTCATGGCGCTCCTGGGCGAGCGCAGCTGGTGGACGCCACGCTGGCTCGACCGCCTCGTGCCGAACGTCGCGCTGGAGGCGCCGGCGACCGCGGGACGCTAGGACTCGAACCGGGCCGGCGAACGAATCGGGCGCCCTGCGATGAGTGCGGGGCGCCTACGGCGTCTTCACGCGAAAGCCTTGTCGCCGACCCAGAGGTACGCCAGCATGCCGGACGTGTCACCCCACCCCACCCCGCCTTCCCCCGCCCACACCCCGTCCCGCTTCGTCCGCCTCGCGCGGGTCTGCAACCGCCACCGCTGGCGCACGTTCGGGGCCTGGGTCCTGGCCGTGATCCTCCTGCTGGTCATCGGCTCGAGTGTCGGGACCAAGGAGATCTCGAACTACCGCCTGCCCAACACCGAGAGCCAGCGGGCCTACGACCTGCTGAACACCCACCTCCCGGCCGCCAAGGGCGACACCGACCAGTTCGTCTTCAAGGCCACCACCGGGACGCTGCGCGACGGCGAGAACCGCAAGGCCGTCGAGGCGGCGCTGGCCGCGATGAAGCGGGGCAGCGACGTTGCGGGCGTCGAGAGCCCGTTCGCGCCCGGCGGCCAGCTGACCGAAGACGGGCGCACCGGCGTGGCGTTCCTGACCTACTCCGAGTCGACGAACGACCTCGAGCTCGAGGACCTCGAGAAGATCGAGAGCTCCGTCTTCGCCCAGCGCAGCGCGTCGCTGCAGATCGAGCACGGCGGACCGGGCGCGCAGTTCGTCCGCTTCAGCAACCAGGAGGGCGACATCGGGCAGCTGGTCGGGTTCGTCGCGGCCGCGCTGGTGCTGCTGCTGACGTTCGGATCGGCTATCGCCGCGGGTATCCCCCTCCTGGCCGCGGCACTCGCGATCGCCGGGACGGTGGGGACGATCTCGCTGATCAGCCAGATCGTCGACACGCCGGACTTCGCCACGCAGCTCGCGGAGCTCATCGGGATCGGTGTCGGCATCGACTACGCGATGTTCGTCGTCACGCGATATCGGGCCGAGATCGCCGCCGGGAGGGATCCCGACGAGGCCATCGAGACGGCGATCGACACGGCTGGGCGGACCGTGATGTTCGCGGCGTTCACGGTCGTGATCGCGCTGCTCGGCCTGCTGCTGCTCGGGCTCAACTTCATGCACGGCGTGGCCCTCGGGGCCGGATTCGCGGTGCTTGCCACGATGTTCGCCGCGCTGACGCTGCTACCCGCTCTGATCGGCGGCTCCAAGGGCTTCCTGGACGGGGTCTTCGGCGAGCTGTCCCGCCGCGGAGGTGCGCGGGTCCTGCCGATCTGGAAGCAGCGGGTGCGCCTGCCCGGCGGCTCGTGGTTCGCGCGGCGGTCGGACAGCCGCAAGGGGCGCCAGAGCGGCTCGGCCCGCTGGGAGGCGTGGTCGACCGGCGTGCAGCGCCGCCCGTGGCTCGCTGCCGGGGTCGCGACGGTCGTCCTGCTGGCGATCGCGTTCCCCGCCCTCGACATGCGGCTCGGCTCGAGCGATGCCGGCGTCGATCCGAAGGGCACGACGACCCGCGACGCCTACCACCTGATCGCCGACGGCTTCGGGCCGGGCGTCAACGGGTCGTTCCTGGTCGTCGCGGAGCTCGACAAGAAGGGCGACAAGGCCGCCGCAGCCCAGGTGACGGCAGCCCTGAAGAAGGACCGGGACTTCGTGTCGGTCGGCGCGCCGACCGTGTCGCCCGACGGCGCGATCGCCACCGTCACCGCGTTCCCGCGGACCGGCCCCCAGGACGAGCGGACGACCGAGACGCTCAGGCACCTGCGGGACGACATCGTGCCGCCGCTGGAGAAGGCGAGCGGGACGACGGTCGAGGTCGGCGGCTTCACGGCCGGTAACGAGGACTTCTCCGAGGTCGTCGCCGGCAAGCTGCCGCTGTTCGTGGGCGTGGTCGTGCTGCTCAGCGCCCTGCTGCTGATGGCGGTGTTCCGCTCGGTCCTGATCCCGATCAAGGCCGCGCTGATGAACCTGCTGTCGATCGGCGCGTCGCTCGGGTTCATCACGCTGATCTTCCAGGACGGCCACGGCGCCGACCTGCTGGGGGTGGAGACCGGGCCGATCGAGTCGTTCGTGCCCGTGCTGATGTTCGCGATCGTGTTCGGGCTCAGCATGGACTACGAGGTGTTCCTGATGTCCCGGGTCCACGAGGAGTGGGAGCGCGCGAAGGACGCCTCGGGCGCGATCACCCGGGGGCTGGCGACGACCGGCCGGGTCATCACAGCGGCCGCGTCGATCATGATCGTCGTGTTCCTGGCCTTCGTGCTTGCCGACGACCGCTTCATCAAGCTGTTCGGCATCGGCCTGGCGAGCGCGGTCTTCTTCGACGCGGTGATCATCAGGTGCCTGCTGGTCCCGGCGATCATGGAGATCCTCG
This sequence comes from Paraconexibacter sp. AEG42_29, assembly GCF_040581415.1. Classification (NCBI taxonomy): domain Bacteria; kingdom Bacillati; phylum Actinomycetota; class Thermoleophilia; order Solirubrobacterales; family Paraconexibacteraceae; genus Paraconexibacter; species Paraconexibacter sp. AEG42_29. The sequence continues at coordinate 3,426,939 of NZ_CP114014.1, forward strand.
GTCGGCGCGCGTGGTGGCTCCCGGGCTGGCTCGACCGCGTGGTGCCCCGGCTCGCGATCGAGCGGACCGAGGACACCGGCACGTCGCGCGGTCCAGAGCTGACGAAGGCCGGCTGACCGCCTGCGGCGGCCCGGCCATCACAGGTGGCCGGGCCCGCCGTATCACCGATCTCCGATCGAAGTGAGTACGTTTTCCGCGTGCCGCCGTCCGCCGTGTCCCGCCCCGCGTAGTGCCCGCCAGCAGTCCCGAGCGTGAGCGGCGGCGTGCGGACGATGCCCTCCTGGCGCCGGACTGGCCGGCGTCGTCGGCCCGCCGGCCCGCCTGGCTGCCGCACAGCGGCGCCCCGCCCCGACCGCCGTGGCGGGTGCTCGGCGGCCTCACGCTGACGAGCGTCCTGGCCCTGGTGGTGATCGTGGCCCTCGGGGACGCGATGCACCAGGCGCTGCTCATCCCCCCGCTGGCGGCCAGCGTCGGCCTCATCGCGAGCGTGCCGGACCAGCCGCTCGCGCAGCCGCGCAACGTCATCGGCGGCCACCTCGTCTCCTGCATCGTCGGCTCGGTCGTCGCGCTCGTCCTCGGGCACGGCATCCTCGTCGCCGCCATCGCCGGCGGGCTGGCCGTCGGGGCGACGCTCGCCTTCCGCGTCGCGCACTCCCCGGCCGCTGCGACCGCGGTGATCGTCGCCGCGACGCCTGTCCCGTTCTGGCACTTCAGCGCGCTGCTGACGCTGGCCACCGTCGTGCTCGTGCTGCTCGGGGTCGCCGACGCCCGCCTCCGCGGACGGACATATCCCGTCTATTGGTGGTGAGTGCGCGCGGATGGCCCGCGCTAGGTTCCTCTCCATGGACCGAGGCACTCCGACCACCCGCACCCCGTTCACCGGCGCCTGCCTGTGCGGTGCCGTCCGCTACTCGGTGAGTGCGCCGCCGCTGCCGCTGTCGACGACGGTCTGCAACTGCAAGGACTGCCAGCGCTCGTCGGGTTCGGCGTTCTCCGTCGTGGTCCCCGTGCGGACCGCGGCGCTCACGGTCGAGGGCGACGCGCTCGCGACGTTCAACACGACCGGCACGGACAGCGACGAGGTGCGTGACCGCAAGTTCTGCTCCACGTGTGGCTCGCAGGTGCTGAGCGTCCTGGCGGAGGCGCCGGAGATCACGTGGCTCAAGGCCGGCACGCTCGACGACACCTCGTGGGTGACGCCGACGATGCAGGTCTGGGGCGAGTCCGCCCAGCCGTGGACCAAGAAGCTCATCCGCCGCCCGCGGATCAAGCGCGGCCCGCCGACCGCGGCGCTGCGCCTGTCGCGGCCGCTGCTCAAGGCGCTCGACCGCAAGTAGCGCCACTGCCGCCGCTTGCGTCCTCGTGCCGAGGCGGGCGGTCAGGAACCCAGGTGGGAGGAGCCGAACGACGTCGTCCGGATCACCGGCTCGCCCGCGGCGTCGGTCGCGTCCAGGTCGATGGTCGCTACCAGCGCGAAGTCGTGGTGCCCCTCGGGGTCGTCGATGATCTGGCGGACCGCCCAGACCCGCTCGTCCGCGTCCCCACCGGACTCGTCGATGATCAGCAGCGCCGGCGAGCGCGCCGCCGGGCCCGTCCCCATGGTGCGGTGCTCGTCCCAGTAGGTCCCGAGCGCGGCCTCCCAGGCGTCCGCGCCCATCGTGACCTTGCCCGGCGGGTCCATCAGCGCGGCCGAGGCCGCCTCCAGCTGCGCGAGGCCGGCGATGTCATCGCGGGCGGCCAGCTGCACGCGCTGGAAGAGGGCGTTGCGGACCATGACCGTGAACGCGCGCGCGTTGCCGGTGATGGGACGCGGGGGCGGCAGCGCCTCGCCCGCGGCGTTGGCGGCCGCGGCCCGCGCGACGGACTCGGGGTCGGTCAGCGCCTCCCACTCGTCGAGCAGGCTGGAGTCGGTCTGGCGGACCGTCTCCCCCAGCCACTCGATCAGCTCGTCGAGCTCCTCGGTCTTGACGTCGTCGGGGACGGTCTGGCGCAGCGCCCGGTAGACGCCGGAGAGGTAGCGCAGGACGAGGCCCTCCGAGCGGGCGACGCCGTAGAACGCGACGAAGTCGCTGAAGCTGCGGCCCCACGCGTACATGTCGCGGACGACGGACTTCGGCGACAGGTCGGACTCGCGGACCCACGGGTGGGTCTCGCGGTAGATCCGCAGCGCGTTCATCAGCGGCTCGCCGAGCGGCTTGGGGTAGCTGACCTCCTCCAGCAGCTCCATCCGCTCGTCGTACTCGATGCCCTCGGCCTTCATCTGGGCGATCGCCTCGCCGCGTTCCTTCTTGGCCTGGGCCATCAGGACCGGGAACGGGTCGTCCAGGATGGCCTCGATGACCGACAGCACGTCGAGCGTGTACGTCTCCGCCTCGGGGTCCAGCAGCGCGAACGCGACGAGGGCGAACGACGAGAGCGGCTGGTTGAGCGCGAAGTCGTCCTGCAGGTCAAGCGCCAGCTGCAGCGTCCGGCCGTCCGCATCGGGCTCAGCGAGCCACTCCAGGACGCCGGCCTGGACCAGCTCGTCGCCGAGCTCCTGCGCCTGTTCGGACAGCCGCCGGCGACCACGTTCGTCCTCGTGGTTGTCCTCCATCAGCGCCTGCATCGTGGCGACGGGGTCCGCGGGCTGGTTGACGACGTTCAGGATCATCGCGTGGTTGACGCGCATCTTGGAGACCAGCGCCTCCGGGACCGCGTCCTTGAGGCGGTCGAAGGTCTCCTCGGTCCAGCTGACCTCACCGTCAGCGGGCTTCTTCACCTGGATCTTGCGCTTCTTCTTCGGGTCGTCCCCGGCCTTCGCCAGCGCCTTCGCACGCTCGATGACGTGGTCGGGGGCCTGGACGACCACGTAGCCGGCGGTGTCGAACCCGGCCCGGCCCGCGCGCCCGGCGATCTGGTGGAACTCGCGCGCCTTGAGCATGCGGTGCCGGGTGCCGTCGTACTTCGCGAGGCTGGTGAAGACGACCGTCCGGATGGGGACGTTGATGCCGACGCCGAGCGTGTCGGTGCCGCAGATGACCTTCAGCAGGCCGGTCTGCGCGAGCTGCTCGACGAGGCGGCGGTAGCGCGGCAGCATCCCGGCATGGTGCACGCCGATGCCGCCGCGAACGAGCTTCGAGAGCGTGCGGCCGAAGCCCGCCGTGAAGCGGAAGGCGCCGATCGCGTCGGCGATCGCGTCCCGCTCCTCCCGCGTGCAGAGCTTGGCCGACAGCAGCGACTGCGCCCGCTCCAGCGCCGAGGCCTGCGTGAAGTGCACGACGTAGATCGGCGCCTGGTCGGTCGCGACGAGCTCCTCGAGCAGCTCGTGCAGCGGCGTCACCGACCACGAGTAGGTCAGCGGGACCGGGCGCTCGGCGTCGTCGATGATCGCGGTCTCGCGGCCCGTCCGCTCCGTCAGGTCGTCGGCGATCCGCGAGACGTCGCCGAGGGTGGCGGACATCAGGACGAACTGGGCGTTCGGCAGCGTCAGCAGCGGCACCTGCCACGCCCAGCCCCGCTGGCCGTCGGCGTAGTAGTGGAACTCGTCCATGACGACCTGCCCGACGTCGGCGCTCGCGCCCTCGCGCAAGGCGATGTTCGCCAGCACCTCCGCCGTGCAGCAGATGATCGGGGCGAGCGGGTTCACCGAGGCGTCGCCGGTCAGCATCCCCACGTTCTCGGCGCCGAAGACGGTGCAGAGCGCGAAGAACTTCTCGGAGACGAGCGCCTTGATCGGCGCCGTGTAGAACGTGACGCGCCCGTCCGCGAGAGCGGCGAAGTGCGCCGCGACCGCGACGAGCGACTTCCCGGAGCCGGTCGGGGTGGCGAGCACCAGGTTGTTGCCGCTGAACAGCTCGATCGCGGCCTCTTCCTGGTGCGGGTAGAGCTCGATCCCCTGCTCGGTCGCCCACGTGACGAACGCGTCGTAGAGCGAGTCCGCGCTGGGCTCGGTGGGCAGGGCGTGGACCAGGGTCATGCGTGCTGCCGCACGCTAGCGCCCCATCAGCTCGCGGCGCGCTCGGCGGCCTGGACGAGGTCGTTGTAGAGGCGCTTCATCGGCGCCTGCAGGTCCCGGGGCTGGACGGCCGCCTGGATCAGGGTGAGCTGGCGCTCGCGCTGCGAGGTGCCGAAGACGAGGCCGGCACCGCCGACGAGGTGGGCGGCCCACTTCTTCACGGTCGGCAGCGGCAGCTCGAGGACCTCCTCGAACGAGTCGGTGCCGTAGGTGTCCTTGAGCGCGGCGACCACGAGCCGCGGGAACTGGTCCCGGGTCAGGCCCTCCGCCGCCGTGGCCGCGTCCTCGCCGCCGAGCTTCTCGAGCCAGAACAGCTGCTTGTCGTGCAGGAGCAGCTCGTCGTTGGGACGCGCGTTCTCCTTGAGCGCCTCGATGATGCGCTGCGTCTCGCGCTGCGTGACGGGGTCCCCGGCCATGGCCCGCTGGAAGATCTCGTCGATCTGCGGCGGCACGCGGCGCACGTCGACGTCACGGTGCATGTCCGCGAGCATGCTGCGCTGGCTGTCGCTGATCGGGCGCGGCGGACGGCGCTTGGGGTTACGGCTGTTCATGACGGTCTCCTGGTCGGCGCCTGGCGCGCCGCGTTGCAGCTGACGTCCGACAGGTTCGCAGCTTGGCGTGGCCACCGATGAGTCACGCGGCCCGCCGTCGTCCCGGTCGTGACCTGTCACCGACCCCGGATCCCCATGCTGATCATCGCCGGAACGCTCACCCTGGAGCCAGGCCGCCGCGAGGCGTTCCTGACCGCTGCGCACGACACCATCGCGCAGGCCCGGCAGGCGCAGGGCTGCCTCGACTTCGTCCTGTCCGCGGACCCGCTCGCGGCGGACCGCGTGTACGTGTTCGAGCGCTGGGAATCGCCCCGGGAGCTCCTCGCGTTCCGCGGCGACGGCCCGTCGGAGGACGACATGTCGGTCGTCGTCGCCGGGGACGTGGCCCGCTACGAGATCGCGTCGGTGGGGCCGCCCTGAGCACGCGGTGGACGGGCGGGCCGACCCGGGGGAGTTCCCCGATGTGGGGACGGCGGGGCCCCGGCACGATCGTCCCATGCTCCGCACCGTCGCCCGCCCGCCCCTCCGAGACCTGCCGCCGGGGCGCAGGCCGCTCCGTCTCGCGGCCTCCGCCCTGGCGGCGGTGGCGATCGCCACCACGCTGGCCGCTCCCGCGCCCGCCGCCGCCGACTCGTTCGCCTACCGCGACGGCGAGGACGTCGTGGTCGTCAACGCCGACGGCGGGCGTTCGCGGCTGGCCGTCGACGGCGCGCCCGACCGCGTCGCGTCGGCGCCGGTCGTCGACCCGGCGGGGAACGTGACGGCGATCATCACGAACGGCAAGTTCAGCCGCCCGCTGCTGCACTGGGTCAGCAGCGACGGGAAGCAGGTCGTCGAGAACCTGCTGCCGCAGGTGGGCGGGTCCGGCCTGAACGCCGGGCCGCTGTCGACGTCGATCGACCCGACCGGGAAGCTCTTCGCCTACACCTACCTCGAATACCGGGGCACGGACGTGTCCTACCGCCCCCACCTGGCCATCGTCGACCCGACGGCCCCCGGCCTGCCGGTGTCCCCGGCCATCGACCGGGCCGGCTACAGCGGCGTGGACTGGTTCGGGGACAGGCTGCTGGCCTCGGACGCCACAGGCCTTTACGCGGAGCGACCGGGGCCGGAGCGGCTGCAGTTCGACCCCTGGCCGCTGGCCGACGGGCTGACGTCGGTCGACCTTGCCGCGGACGGCCGCCGCGCGGTGGTCGGCAGCGGCAACGCGCAGTTCGTGGTCGAGACCGACGCCGGTGGGCCGCCGACCGCGTCGGTGACCGGCTTCTGCACGCTGCCGGACGACGGCCGCGACCTCTACCGCGGCGGCGCGCCGAGCGCCGCGCTCTCCCCGGACGGGACCCGGGTGGCCTACGCCGGTCAGAGCGGCCTGCACGTCGCCCGGCTCGGGGCGGTCACCGGCGAGGGCCGGCCCTGCCCGCTGGAGGATGTCCGGCTCGTGAGCGCGCGGGGCGGCCTGCCGACGTCGTCCACCTACACGGTCCCGGCACCGGCACCGGCGCCCGGCACCGGTCCTGGGACCGGGACCGGCGACCCCGCCAAGCCCGGCGGTGACGCGGGTCCCGCCAAGCCGGCCGGCGACCCGGACAGGCCCGCTCCCGGCCAGGCGCCCACCAAGCCGGCGGTGCGCCGGCCGACGCTGACGAAGCTCGTGCGCAGCGGGTCCCGGGTCACCGCGACGATCACCTGCCCGGTGCGCTGCAACTACTCGGTGCGCCTGGTGCGAGGGGCGCGGACGCTCGCGACCCGCAAGGGCACGGCGAAAGCCGGCCGGCCGCTGCGGCTGACGCTGACCGGGGCAAAGGGCAAGGGCCTGACGCTGCGCCTCACGGTCGCCGGGCGGACGGTCGCCCGCAAGGTCGCCTGAGCGCGAAGGAGCCGTCCCGTCCCCGGCATTCCCGCGCCGGGAGCCGTTCTTCATCAACCCAGTCCGATTGAGAACGGGTCTCGCCGCGCTCCACCGCCTGCTCAGGCGTAGACGTTGACCGTGCCGCCTCGGTGGTAGGCGTAGTTGTCGAGCTCGTCCCGCAGCCGCTCGATCGTGCGGGCGGGGGTGCCGGCGGGCGCCGACGGCTCCCGACCCGGTTCGGCAGCCGAGCCGGTGCGGTCGTCCGCCCCGCTGCCGATCCGCTCGACCGCGTTGCGCAGGACGAGCAGATCGCCGACCGAGCCGTCGTAGCCGCACCCGCGGCACGTGCAGCTACCGCCGTGCGCGCGCTCGTTGTGCAGGTGCCGGTGGCGGTGGTCGTGTGAGATGCCGATCGACACGGTGCCCGCGTGATCGACCGCCCGGGCCGCGTCTTCAGCTGCGGCGACGGATGGACGGTGTCAGGTGACCTCGCGCAGGCCCCCGGTATGGACGTCGTAGACGAACCCGCGCACGCTGTCGGTCTTGGGGATGAACGGGCTCGCCTTGATCCGCGCGATCGACTGCCGGACGTCGATGTCGAGGTCGGCGAACGCCTCCGCGGCCCATTCCGGCTTGATTCCGGTGTCGTCGAGGACCTGCTGCTTGAACTCGTCGTCGGTGAACGTGAGCATGCCGCAGTCGGTGTGGTGGATCAGCACGATCTCCTCGGTGCCGAGCAGGCGCTGGCTGATCGCGAGCGAGCGGATCTCGTCGTCGGTCACCACACCGCCGGCGTTGCGGATCACGTGGGCGTCGCCCTCGTTCAGCCCGAGCAGGCCGTAGGGGTTCAGGCGGGCGTCCATGCAGGCGACGATGGCGATCTTGCGGGCGGGCGGCAGGGGCAGATCGCCCTTGTCGAAGGCGGCCTCGTAGGCCTTGGCGTTCTCGAGCAGCGAATCGGTGGTCGACATGCGGAAACCCCTGACATGGATATGCGATCGGATAATCACTACTGATCCTATCGGGAAATACTAGTTTATCCGCCTGCCCTCGAGCCGGCAGAGACTGGACCTCGGCGGTACTGATGCGTACCATGGCCGGATGAGCGTCGCTGCCACGTATCCACCCGGGCCGCGCACGCCGCGGACGCTGCAGACCGTCGCCGCGCTCACGCGGCAGCGCCCGCACCTGGAGCGCCTCCGCCGGCGCTACGGCAACCTCTTCAGCGTCGAGATCCACGCGATCGGCACGATGGTCATCGTCGCGGACCCGGCGCTGGTCAAGCAGGTGTTCACCGCGTCGCCGACCGTGCTGCACGCCGGGACCGGCAGCCCCCTCGGGACGGTCCTGGGACGGCACTCGCTGCTGGCGACCGACGAGGAGTACCACCTCGAGCAGCGCAAGCTGCTGCTGCCGCCGTTCCACGGCAAGCGCATGCAGGCCTACGAGCAGCTCATCGCCGACTTCGCCGCCGACGAGATCGACCGCTGGCCCGAGGGGACCGAGTTCGCCACGATCGGCTCGTTCATGACGATCACGCTGCGGGCGATCCTCGGGGCGGTGTTCGGCGCCGCGGGCGAGGACCTCGACGTGCTCGAGCGGGTGATCCCGCCCTACGTCGAGAGCGGCTCGCGCATGGCCACGCTGCGCGGCCTGCAGAAGGACCTGGGGCCCCGCAGCCCGTGGGGTCGCTTCCTGGCCCATCGCGCCGCGGTCGACGCGCGCCTGGACATCCTGATCGAGCGAGCGCGGGGCGACGCCGCGCTCGCCGAGCGCAGCGACGTCCTTGCGCTGCTGGTCCAGGCCACGCACACCGACGGGTCGCCGATGACCAGCGCCGAGATCCGCGACCAGCTCGTCACGCTGCTCGCGGCCGGCCACGAGACGACGGCAGGCACGCTCGCGTGGGCCGTCGAGCGGCTGCGGCGCCACCCCGACCTCGCCGCGCGCCTGACCGCCGAGGTCGACGCGGGCGGCCGGGCGCTCCGTGACGCGACGATCCGCGAGCTGCAGCGCAGCCGGCCGGTCATCAGCTTCGCGGGTCGGCTGACCCGCGAGGAGTACGAGCTCGGCGGATACCGCCTGCCGTCCGGGACGCGGATCGGCCTGGCCGCGGGTCTCACGCACTACGACCCCGACCTGTTCCCGGAGCCCGACCGCTTCCTGCCCGAGCGGTTCCTCACCGCCAAGCCCGACACCTACTCCTGGATCCCCTTCGGCGGCGGGATCCGGCGCTGCATCGGCGCGGCCTTCGCGCACATGGAGATGGACGTCGTCCTGCGGACGCTGCTCGAGCGCGTCGAGCTCGTCGGGGATGCGTCTGCTCCGGACGAGCGCTGGGCCTTCCGCGGCGTCGCCCACGTCCCGGCCGAGGGTGGCCGCGTGACGATCCGGCGGCGGCCGGCCTCTGCGGCGAACGGGGCCGACCCGGCCACCGCAGCGGCGCTGGCGCTGGCGGGCTGACCGGGGGGCGGCGGGGCGGCGACGAAGCGCGGCCGGCGGCCGGCGGCGAGCCGTGCGCGGGTACCGGAGGGTCGCGGGTGCATCGAGCGTCGGTTTCCCCGTCACATACCGCGGGACAACCGACGCTCGACGCACCACCCGGCCGCAAGGCGAACCGAGCGTCGGCTTCCCCGCCACCGGTGGCGGGACAACCGACGCTCGATGCGTGGGCGATCGTCAGCGCTGCAGGCTGACGAACGCCCGGTTCGCGCCGGTGCAGTAGGCGCTGCGGTAGCTCCCGCGGCAGTTCATCGTGTAGTAGCGGCCGGTCGCCGGGGAGTACACGCGCGGGCGGTAGCGGCCCTGCGAGAAGGCACGCGCGACGTTTCGCGCGAAGCCGCAGCTGGTCTGCGCGTTGACGCGGACGCTGTAGCCCGACGCGTAGCCGCAGCCGGACAGCGCGCCGGCACTCGGGGCGAACGCCAGCCCGGCGAGGACGACGGTCGACAGGACGGCGGCAATCGAGAAGGTGCGCATGGGTTCCCCTGGTCGGTACGCCGGGCCGAGCGCCGGCAGGCGAGCAACGTAGCGCGACAGGGTGGCGCACGGCAACCGTCCCGCGCCGATCAGACCCCTCGTCCGGCTGACCGCCCGCCCGCGTCGACCGCACGCCCCGCGGAGTCGCCACCCGGCCCCGCACCTGCGGCCCGGCCACGCTGCGCTCGACGCTCAGCGCGCGCGCAGGCCGTCGATCAGGAGCTCGGCCACCCGGCGGCCGCCGCCGGCCGCGTACCCGTCGGCACCGCGCACCGCGGCGAACACGAGACGGACGTCCGCCACGCCGACGTCCGCCCGCAGCGTGCCCTCGGCGCGCGCACGGTCCAGCACCCGCTCGATCGCGTCCGCGACCAGGGCGCGCGCGGCGCTGACGTCGGGGCGCGCCGACGTCGCCACGATCGCGCGCGTGAGGACCTCGTCCCCGCCGTCCCGGCAGGCGGCCCCGAGCCAGATCATCCGCTCGACGTCCGTCCACGCGTCGGCCCCGGGCCGCATCGACTCGAGGTCGGCGAGGAACTCCGCGAGCCGTTCGAGGACCAGCGCCGCGATCAGGTCGTCCTTGTCGGCGAACTGCCGGTACACGGAGCCGACACCGGCGCCGGCGGCGGCGGCCACGGCCGGCATCGACGCGCCCAGGCCCTCCTGCGCGAACAGCTCGCGGGCGGCGTCGAGCACCCGCGCGCGCTTGTCCTCAGCCGGCAGATCGACCCAGGCCTGGGGGTACGTGAGGGCCATGTCCCCAGCCTACCCGGGCCGACCTGCGCCGCCGCTAACGTCCCGCCTGTGAGCGAACGCGAGATCCTCGAGTGGGCGGGCGTCGGCCCGGCCACCCGCGAGCTGGCCCAGGCGATCCACGACGACGGCTACGAGCCGGACGTGATCCTGGCCATCGCCCGCGGCGGGCTGATCGTCGCCGCGAGCCTTGCCTACGCGCTCGGCGTCAAGAACACATGGACGATCAACGTCGAGTTCTACACCGGCGTCGATGAGCGGCTCGAGCTGCCTATCATCCTGCCGCCGGTGCCGGAGCTGGTGGACCTGGAGGACGCGAAGATCCTCGTCGCCGACGACGTGGCCGACACCGGCGCGACGCTCGCCCTGGTGAAGGACTTCTGCGGCCCGCGGGTCGGCGAGGTCCGCGTCGCGACCCTGTACGAGAAGCCCCACTCGACGGTCAAGTGCGAGTACGTGTGGCGGCGGACCGACGAGTGGATCGTGTTCCCGTGGAGCGCCGAGCCGGCGCTCGCCGCCGACGCTGTCCCCGAAGCCTGACGAGGAGGAGCCGAAAGCCATGAGCCTGACCACCGCGGGCGGCCCGCTGAGCCGCGACGCCGCCGCCACCAACTACACCATCGACGGCCCGGCACATCGCATCGCGTTCATGCCGTTCGGGCGGCGCCTGCGGCTGCAGCTCGGCGACGTGACCGTCTTGGACACCGCCGACGCCATGCTCCTGCACGAGACCGGCATCCGGCCGCGGCTGTACGTCCCCCTCGCCGACGTGACCGCGGCCGCCGAGCTGCAGGCCACCGACACCACGAGCTTCTGCCCGTTCAAAGGGGACGCGAGCTACCGCACGGTCCGTGCCGGCGGCCGCGAGTCCGCCGACGCGCTGTGGACCTACGAGGCGCCGGTCGAGTCCGCACCGTGGCTCGCGGGGTACGCCGGCGTCTACGAGGAGCGGTTCGACCAGATCCTCGACGAGGACGAGGAGGTCCTTGGCCACCTGACCGACCCCTACCACCGCATCGACATCCGGACGATCAGCCGTGCGGTGACCGTCACCGCGGCCGACGGCACGATCCTCGCCCGCAGCACGCGCGCGGTCCTGCTCGCGGAGACGGCCTTCCCGAACCGCTACTACCTGCCGCGCGCGGACGTGCGGTGCGACCTCGAGCCGAGCACGACCTACTCGGTCTGCGGCTACAAGGGGACCGCGAGCTACTGGTCGGCGAACGGCGTGCAAGATGTCGCCTGGTCCTACGAGGAGCCGCTGTCCGAGGCGCTGCGGATCGCCGGCCTGGTGTCGTTCTGGGAGGACAGCGGGGCGACCACGACGGTCGCCCCGGCCTGACGTAGCGGACCCGTCGGCGGGTCCGCTGCGGGCGGGTCAGGCGAGCCCGCTGGGACGACGCCGCAGCGTCGGGTCCGTGACCTGTGGTGCCACGAAACCCCGGTCGCCGGCCGCGAGTGTGGTGCCCGGCGGGACGATCTCGTCGATGCGGTCCAGGATGTCCTTGCCGAGGGTGACGTCGACCGCGCCGAGCTGCGTGGTCAACTGGTCCATCGTCCGCGGGCCGATGATCGGCGAGGTCACCGCCGGATGGGCGAGCGTGAACGCAAGCGCCATGTCGATCAGCGTCAGGCCGGACTCCTCCGCGAGCACGGCGAGCGCGTCGGCGGCCTCGAGCTTCGCCTGGTTGCCCGGGTCGGAGAGGTCGTAGCGAGCAGGCATGCGGGCCGCCCGCGAGGAGTCCGGCGCGTCCTGGCCCTTGCGCCAGCGCCCGGTCAGCCAGCCGCCGGCCAGCGGGCTCCACGGCAGCACGCCCATGCCGTACGTCTCGGCCACGGGCAGCACGTCGACCTCCACCCCGCGCGCGAGGATGGAGTACGGCGGCTGCTCGCTGACGAAGCGCCCGAGGCCGCGACGTTCGCTCACCCACTGTGACTCGACGATCTCGTGCGCCGGGAACGTCGAGCAGCCGAACGCGCGGATCTTGCCCGCGCGCTGCAGGTCGGTCAGCGCGGACAGCGTCTCCTCGATGTCGGTGTCCCACTCCGGGCGGTGCACCTGATAGAGGTCGATCCAGTCTGTCTGCAGGCGGCGCAGGCTGCTCTCGACCTCCCGGACGATCCAGCGGCGCGAGTTCCCGCGCTTGTTCGGGTCGCCCTTCTGGCCCATCGGGACGTCCATCGCGGCGTGGAACTTGGTGGCGAGGATGACGTCGTCGCGGCGCCCGTCGGCGAGCGCCTTGCCGACGATGACCTCGGACTCGCCCTGCGAGTAGACGTCGGCGGTGTCGATGAAGTTGATGCCGGCGTCCAGCGCGCGATGGATGATGGCGACCGACGCGTCGTGGTCGGGCTCACCCCACGCGCCGAACATCATGGCGCCGAGGCAGAGCGGGGTGACGTGCATGCCGGTGCGGCCGAGCGAGCGTGTATCCATGGCCCTCACGCTAGTGGCCGTACCCGATGGGGTTCACGCGCGGTGACGGTGGGCAACACGCGGTGATGATCAGGCTTCCCCTCCTCGGCGCCGCCGGTGCCGCCGCGCTCCTTGTCGTGCCCGCGTCCGCCGCTGCGGCCGTCACCGGCACGCTGGACCAGAAGTGCTATTCCCACATCCCGGCCGGCGGGTCCGAGCCGATCGTCGCCGCGCTCTCGGGCGGCACGCCGAACGCGCCGTTCCAGCTCGGCGCCGGCGCCCCCGGCAAGGCGTTCGGGTCGTCCGGGTCGGTCACCGGCACCTTCGACGCGACCGGCAGCGCGACGGCCACGCTGCGGGACGTCGCGTTCCCCGGCGGCTCCAGCAAGCCGTCCAAGGGCCGCAAGGTCAACCTCAGCGTCGTGGACAACGGGGCCGGCGGCGCCGTGTCGTCCGTGGGGTCCGCCCTCGTGACGAACCTCGCCATCGACGTCGACGCCGGACCGAAGAAGGCCAGGTCCAGCCGGCTGGTGTCCATCTCCGGGACGCCCTTCGCCAACCAGGCGCTGTCGGCGTTCATCGTCAAGGGGTCGAGCACGAGGGTCCTCAAGCGGATCCCGCTCGGCCGCTCCAACGCCTGCGGCTTCGCGGACACCAAGGCGGTCGTCGCCCCGCCGACGCGCACCCCGGGCAGCTACCGCCTCTACATCAACGCCGGCAAGACGCTCAAGAAGTCCCTCGCGCTCGGTTACGCGTTCAAGATCACGCGGACGGGCCTCTGAGCAGGAGGGCGTCCGGCGGCGTCAGGCCGCCTCCGGGTGCAGGACGGGCGCGCGGGCGGCGGAGGCCGACCGCAGCGCGTCCCACGTGAGCAGCACGAGCGCGGACCAGACGAGCGCGAAGCCGACCCAGCGGCTGGTCGGCATCGCCTCGCCCTGGACCAGCCACCCGATGAGGAACTGCAGCACCGGGGTCAGATACTGCAGGAGCCCCACCGTCGACAGGGGCACGCGCGTGACGCAGGCCGCGAACAGCGTCAGGGGGATCGCGGTGACGGGGCCTGCTGCTGCCAGCAACGCGAGGTGACCCGCTCCCTCGTTCGTGAAGGTGCCGTCACCCGACGCGCCGAGTGCGAGGAGGTACCCCGCCGCCGGCACGACGAGGACGAGCGTCTCCACCGCCAGGCCTTCGGACGCGCCCACATCGGCGAGCTTCTTCAGCAGGCCGTACGTCCCGAAGCTGGCGGCGAGGACCAGCGAGATCCACGGGAAGCCGCCCGAGTACGCCGTCAGGACGATCACGGCGACCGTCCCGAGCGCGAGCGCCGTGACCTGCAACGTGCGCAGGCGCTCTCCGAAGACGAGGACCCCGAACGCGACGCTGACCAGCGGGTTGACGAAATAGCCGAGCGCGGCCTCGATGACGTGGTTGCTGCTGACCGCGTAGATGTAGATGCCCCAGTTGGTGGCGATCAGGACCGACGAGCCGGCGAGCAGCAGCAGCCGGCGGCGATCGCCGGCGACGGCGCGCAGCTCGGTCAGCCGGCGTGTGAGCGCCAGCACGCCCAGCACGAACACGAGCGACCAGACGATCCGGTGCGCGAGCACCTCGACCGAGCCGGCCGGCTCCAGCAGCGGGAAGTAGAGCGGGAAGAGGCCCCAGAGGCTGTAGGCCCCGAGGCCGTAGAGGACACCGGCGCGCATCGTGCCCGTGCAGCGTCGCACAGCGCCATAGTGTCCCGGCGATGACCGCGACCTTCGACGGGCACAACGACGTCCTCACCCGAGAGGACCACGCCGGGCTCGTGAGCGGGCGGGACGGCGGGCACATCGACCTGCCGCGGATGCGCGCAGGCAACCTGCGTGGCGGCATCTTCGCGGTCTTCACGCCGTCGTCCGACGCCTGGATGGACGTCCGGACGCTGCCCGACGGCACGCAGGAGGTCCCCTACGCCGAGCCGATCGACCAGGCGTTCGCGGCCGCGGATGCCACCCGCGCCGCCGGCCGCCTGCTCGCCGCCGAGCGCGCCGGCCACCTGCGCGTCGCGCGCACGATCGCCGACCTCGACGCCGCCCGCGACGGCGACGGCCCACCCGCCGCGATCCTGTCGCTCGAGGGCGCGGAGGCCATCGACACCGGACTCGAGGCGCTCGACCTCTGGTACGCCGCGGGGCTGCGCTGCCTCGGGCCGGTCTGGAGCCGCGCCAACGCGTTCGCGTCCGGCGTGCCGTTCCGCTTCCCGTCCTCCCCGGACACCGGACCCGGGCTCACGGACGCCGGCCGCGCGCTCGTCCTGCGCTGCGCCGAGCTGGGTGTCCTCGTCGACCTCAGCCACCTGAACGAGGCCGGCTTCTGGGACGTGGCCGCGCTCGACGCGGGACCGCTCGTCGCCAGCCACTCGGGGGTCCACGCCATCTGCGGCGCGTCTCGCAACCTGACGGACCGCCAGCTCGACGCCATCGGCGCGTCCGGCGGCCTGGTCGGGATCGTCTACGCGTGCAAGTTCCTGCGGCCCGACTTCGCCGACGACGACGACACCCCGCTGGACCTGATCGTCCAGCACGCACGCCACGTCCGCGACCGCATCGGGATCGAGCACGTCGCGCTCGGGTCCGACTTCGACGGGGCGACGGTCCCCGCGCCCCTCGGCGACGTGGCGGGGCTACCGCGCCTGCTCGAGGCCTTCCGGGCCGGCGGATTCACCGAGGCCGAGGTGACGGCGCTCGCGTGGGACAACTGGCGCCGGGTGCTGGCCACCTGGTGGAACGACGCCGGTCCTGCCTGAAGGAGCCGGCGGCCCCTGGAAGGCTCGACCGGCCACGGATCCGGACGGTCAGGCGGCCTTCATCAGGGGCGGCGCGACCTGCTTCTTGCGGCTCATGACGCCCGGGAGCGCGATGACGCCGTCGTGCGCCTGGGCGTTGAACGCCCGTTCGGCGAGCGCGTGGTCGCCGGCGACGACCAGGTGCGTGCCGCCGACCGCAACGTCGGTCACCATCA
The DNA here is from genome assembly GCF_040581415.1 of Paraconexibacter sp. AEG42_29. Lineage (NCBI taxonomy): Bacteria > Bacillati > Actinomycetota > Thermoleophilia > Solirubrobacterales > Paraconexibacteraceae > Paraconexibacter > Paraconexibacter sp. AEG42_29. The sequence goes on from NZ_CP114014.1 coordinate 3,442,481, forward strand.
GCGCGATGAGCCGGTGCCCCTCGCGGGCGGCACGGTCCTCGGCCTCGGCGCGCAGCTCCTGCACACGACTCATGATGGCGTCGCCGACGGTCTCGACCTGGCCGATGCAGATGGTCTGCCCGTTGGCGAGCTCGTAGCCCTTCAGGTCCCGCGCGAGGATGTCGTGGGCGCTGAGCGCCGAGACGTCGCTGGTGGCCTCGAACATGTCGCGCCCGAAGTCCTTCGGGTCGACGCCGAGCCGTGCGGACAGCGAGTTGACGGCGACGGAGTCCCGCGGCGTCGTCGTCGGCGAGCTGAGGATGACCGTGTCCGACAGGATCGCGGCGAGGAGCATGCCCGCGGTCGACAGCGTCGGCTCCAGGCCGGCGGCGTTGAACTGCTCGGCGACGAGGGTGCTCGTCGAGCCGACGGGGTCGAAGGTGGCGCGGACGGGGTGCGTCGTCTCGATCGAGCCGATGTGGTGGTGGTCGAGGATCTCGACGATCTCGGCCTCCTCGATCCCGGGGATGCTCTGCGCGCTCTCCGCGTGGTCGACGAGGATGACCTTGCGCGGCTGCGGGTCGACGAGGTCGGCACGGGTGACGAGGCCGATCGGGCGACCGTCCCGCGTGAGGACGACCGCAGCCCGGTAGCTGACGTCCTTGACGTCGTCGGAGATGTCCGAGATGAGGTCGCCGGCGCGGACCGTCAGCGGCTCGGGGTCGGCCAGCGCGCTGCACGGGCACGCGAGCGTGATCATGCGGGCGGCGACGTAGGAGTCGAGCGGCGTCGCGATGACGGGGGTCCCGTGCTGGCGTGCGAGCTCGAGCGTCGCTGCCGGCACCTCGGTGCCGCTGCTGACCACGAGCGCGGAGATCCCGAGCTCGAGCGCGCGCAGCTGCGCGTCGTGGCGATCGCCGACGACCGCGACGTCGCCGTCGGAGAGGACGCCGAGCATGGTGGCGATCTCCCGCGCCAGCACCCACACGCGGCCGTCGACGCACAGCTCGGCGTCGCCGGAGACGAGCTCGCCCTCCAGGACCTCCGCGATCGTCGCCACCGCGGTCGGCCCGAGCAGCTTCGGCGCCTCGGCCGACTCGCGGACGTACCGGCGCGCGAGGGCGCGCTCGGTGAGCACGCCGATCAGGTTCTCGTCGTCGTCGACGACGGGCACGAGCTCCAGGCCGGCCGCCCCCATCTCCTGCCCGGCGTGACGCAGCGGCGTGTTCGCACCCGCGACCGGGAACTCCTCGCGCATGACGTCGCCCGCGCGCAGCATGATGTGCGCGAGCAGCTGCGGGGACTCGGCCCCCGCGCGCTCCAGCGCCCAGGTGGTCTGCGGGTTCAGCTCGCCGAGCCGGGCGGGCCGGTACTCCATCGTCGGGTCGAGCAGCGTCTTCAGCTCGGCGTAGCCGATCGCCGCCGACACCGAGTCCGTGTCCGGGTTCCGGTGACCGGCGACGTACACGCGCTCGGGACGGTTGTGGCGGGAGCGAGGATCGACGTTCTTCACGAGAGGGCAATCCTATGGATTCCCGGCGGTCCGGCGCGGTGCGCGCGGTGCCGGGTCATCGCGGGACACCGGCGGCGCCGCCCAGCACGGGCAGACGCCGCCGTTGTCGTCCGGTGTCAGCGGCTGCGGACCCAGCGGCTGGGGTTACCCGCGCGGTCGATGACCCGCACCCAGCGCGCGGCGGTCGGCGAGCTCACCGTCAGGCGCGCGCGGTAGGCGACCGTGCGGCCCTTCGCGCCGCGCTTGCTGGCGTACTGCACCTTCGCGACGCCCGAGCTGTTGTCCTTGGCCTTGACCGCGAGCACCCAGGCGGCCTTCCGGGCCTTGGCGGCGGCCGGCAGCGCGCGGAGCTTCGCGCCCGACGTCGCGACCGAGCGGCTCACGCGCGACGTGGCCAATGACGGCGCCGTCTTGTCGAGCACGATGTCGTCGGTGAACGTCTGGTTGTTGTCGAAGCCGCTACCCGCGAACCGCACGTACACGGTCTTGGGCAGGCGCTCGGTGCCGGACACGGCCAGCGTCCAGGTGTAGGCGCAGTTCCCGGCGAGGGCCTGCGTCGTGGCCGTGCCGAAGCCACCGTCGTTGGCGATCAGCACCGACGTCGCGCCGGCGGGCGGCTTGATCGTCAGCGTCACGGCCTGGTTCGCCGTGAACGACGCGCCGCCGTTGATCGACACACCCACGCGGCCGGGGCAGGCGACTGCCGCCGTCGGCGTGACGGGAGCGGACGTCGCGCTGGTCGAGCCACCGGCGTTCGTCGCCGTGACGACGCAGGTCAGCGCCTGGCCGACGTCGGCTGCGGTGATGACGTACGTGCTGCTCGTCCCCACCTGGGTCGTGCCGCGCAGGAAGCGGTACGCGTAGGTCGGCGAGCCGGTCCAGGTCCCGGGCTGGCAGGTGACGGTCTGGCCCGTCGTCGCGGTGCCCGTGATGGTCGGAGCGGCCGTGTTCGCCGGGGCGGAGGCCGCTGCGGCCACCGTCACCGGGTCGGAGACGGACGCCGCGCTGGTGCCGGACGCGTTGATCGCCTTCACGGCGCAGGTGATCTGCTTGCCGGCGTCGGCCGCGACCACGGCGTAGGTGGTCGCCGTCGCGCCGCTGATCGGCGTCCCGTCGCGGTTCCATGTCCGCGTGTAGGAGGTCGGGCTGCCGCTCCAGGTGCCGTTGCCGCAGGTCAGGGTCTGGCCGACGGCCGGGGTACCGGTGATCCCCGGCTTCGTGAGGTTGGTCGGCGCGGCCGCGGGCGGGTTGGCCGATGCGACGGCCGCGGTGCCCCAGTAGGTGTAGCCGCCGCTGTCCCAGCGCTGCACGCGCTGGTTGCCGGTGTCGGCGATGAACAGGTTGTTGGCGAGCGCGGTCCCGTCCTGCGCGTGGACGGCGAGTGCCGACGGGTTGCTCAGCGAGCCCAGCGTCGAACTCGCTCCCGGGGGATGCCCGAGCGTGCGGTAGAAGCTGTAGTTGTTGTTCGTGTCGTAGAAGTACACGGCGTTGTTGGCCATGTCCGTCACGATGAGCTGCCCGTAGATGTCGGTGAACACGCCGCCCGGGGCCGGGGTGCTGCCGCCGCCCGGCGTGGCCGGCGTCAGCGTGTGGATCGGCTGCGAGCCGCTGGCGAGGGTGTCGGCGTTGTAGGTGACGACCTTGCCCTGATCGGGCAGCGCCACGTAGAGCTTGGCCGGCTGGCCGTTCTGGGCGACGCCGTAGGCGATCCCGCGCGGGAAGCCGCCGGAGGGCAGCGTGACGGTCTTCTGGAGCGCGCCGGTCCGGGAGTAGACCTCGATCGCGTTGTTGCAGCGGCCGGCGACGAAGACCGTGCTGGCCGTCACCGCGATGCCGCCGTAACGGGCCGGGTCGTGCGCGGCGTCGTCCGGGCAGCTGGGGGCGACGGCGTGATCGAAGTGGCTGACGACCGCTCCGGCCGAGGTGAGCTGGGAGACGCTCCCGCCGTAGTCGACCCACACGTTGTTCGACGGGTCGACGCTGATGCCGTCCACCGGCCCCGGCTGGTCGAGCGGGATCGACGGCAGGACAGCGCCCGAGGCATCGATCCGCATGAGCGTCGTGCCGGTGGCGAACCCGACGTAGGACACGCCTTGCGAGTCCTGGCCGATCGCGGTGGGCCCCGTCGCCGCGGCGTCTGCCGCGGGGGCAGCGGCAGCCGCACCCAGCACTGCGGTCACGACGAGTGCCGCGCACCGCCCCAAACCGACTTTTCCGACCATGTCTTGCCTCCGAGCTTGACGTTCCGTTGATGCCCCGCGTCGGCCCCTACCCGCTCCTGTGTCGACGTAGTCCCGCCGGCTCGCAGTCGATCGCTGCGGGAGACCGTTCGCACGCTGCCGATCGGCGCAAACGGGACACGCTGTCCTGGTTCGGGACGTCGTGCAGTGGGCAGGCCCGAGTGACGCGTGGCTGATCCGGAACCCCTCTCGACGTCCCGCCGCAGCGACGCCCGCGCCAACGGAACGCGGATCGTCGAGACCGCGGCCGACGTCCTCGCCCGCCGTCCGCACGCCTCCACCGGCGAGATCGCGCGCGCCGCCGGCGTGGGCCGCAGCACGCTGTACCGGCACTTCGAGACGCGCGAGGCGCTCGTCGCCGCCGTCCGCCGCCTCGCGCGGGAGCAGGCGGACGCCGACGAGCAGCAGTCGCTGCGCCCCGCCGGAGAACTGGCCAACACGCTGGCGACGCCCCTGTCCGTCCCCGAGGTCCTGAACAAGGTGGCGCCGTACGACGTCGCGCAGCAGATCGTCGCCGAGGCCCAGCGCCTGGACGGCGTCGAGTCCGCCGCGCTGTACCTGGCCGACCTCGCGGGGGTGGTCCTGCGGCGGCTCGCCGGGGCGTCGGCGTTCCCGCTCGCGATCGACATCTCGGGCTCGATCGGGACCGAGCTCCCGCGCGAGGCCTACCCGCGGGTCGCGCAGGACGTCGCCGGCGCGGTGCCGGGCGCGGTGGTGACGCCGCTGGCGCTGCGGGGCCGGGCCGTCGGCGTGCTGGTGGTCGTCGGCGCCGGGAACGACCTGCTCCACGACCTCGCCCGCGAGGCCGCAGCGGCCCTCGCGCTCGCCGACGACTACACGGACCACATGCAGACCGTGCGGCGCTCACGGGCCACCAGCGCCGCAGCGGAGATCCAGCAGAACCTGCTGCCTCCGCGTATCCACCGGCTGAACGGCGCGACCCTGGCGGGCAACGTCCTGCCCGGGTACGACATCGGCGGCGACTGGTTCGATGTCGCGGACAACGCGGACGCCGTCTGGCTCGGCGTCGCGGACGTCACCGGCAGCGGGCCGCGCGCGGCCGGCGTCGCTGCCGTGCTGCTCGGCGCGTTCCGGTCCGGGCGCCACCAGGGCGAGGGCCCGGCGGGCGTCGTCGCGCAGATGCACGAGATCCTGGGCGCAGTCGCAGGCGCGGACACGTCGGCGACGACGACGATCGGCAGCTGGAACCCCACCACGTCCGTCTTCCGGTGGGTCTGCTGCGGTGCGCACGGCCCCGTGGTCGCTCGCGCCGACGGCGAGCTCGAGATCCTCGACGCAGCGCCGGCGCCGGCACTCGGGACGCTGCCGCCTGACGTGGCCGCGCAGCTCCCCGTCCGTGCTCGCCGGTTGCTTCCCGGCGAGCGCCTGGTGCTGCTGTCCGACGGCGGTTACGACAGCCTCGACGTCGGCGGCGCCGTGTTCGGGATGGACGGCCTGCACGCCGCGCTCACGACCTCGGCCGGGGCATCGGCCGCCGCCACGGTGCACGCGATCGAGCATGCGATCTGCGCGCGCGTGGCCGATCACCTCGAGGACGACGTGACGCTCGTCGTCCTTGCGCCACACACGGCCTGACTTCCGTTCGCACGCTGACGGTTGCGGCGACAAGTGCCCCACTTCGGGGCAAGTCTGTCTCACCTATGGAATGGACGCTGGAGACCACCCAAGACGACGGGGTGCTGCACGTCGTGCCCCGCGGCGAGCTCGACCTGCTGACCGCCCCGCTGCTCGCCCGGGCGCTGCACGAGGCCGAGCGGCACGAGGACCGCATCCGCCTGGACCTCCGGGGACTCTCGTTCATGGACTCCTCGGGCCTCGCCGTCGTGCTGGAGGCCGTGAGCCGCAGCCGCGAGCGCCCGACCGAGCGCCTCGACATCCTCGTCGACGGCGGCGTCGTCGTCCGGGTGCTCGAGCTTGCCCACCTCATGGACGACCTGCCGCTCGTCCGCTGATGGCGGTCGCGGACGCGCTCATCGCGGACGCCGACTCGGACCGCGCCGAGGCGATGCGTGCGGAGCTGACCCGCCACGGTCACGTCGTCGAGATCGTCGCCGACCGGGACACGCTCCTGGCCGGCATTGACGACGAGCGCATCCGGCTGCTGGTCCTGGCCCCCACCCTCGGTGCGGAACCTGTCGCGACCGTCCTCACCGCCCTGCGCGCGCTCTCGCACGCGAGCCCGGCCGTGGTCGTCGTCGCCGGCACCGCGGAGGAGCTGCCGGCGGACGCGGTCCGCCAGTTCGCCGAACTCGGTGCCGCCGACGTCTGGGAGCTCCCGCACGCCGTCACGGCGGCCGACGTCCGGCTCCGCCTCGTCCTCGCGGAGTTCTACGCCCGCCTGCAGGCCGAGAACGTCCGCGTGGGCGGCGAGTTCGCGATCCTGCGCCGTGCCCTGGACCTGACCGGCACGGGCTTCGTGCTCACGGACCCGAGCCTCGACGACAACCCGATCGTGTACGCGAACGAGGCGTTCACCACGATGACCGGGTACCCGCTCGACGAGATCATCGGGCGCAACTGCCGCTTCCTGCAGCGCGACGTGACCGACCCGCAGTCGATCGCGGTCATGCGCGACGCCATCCGCGACCTGCGGCCCGTGGCGGTCACGCTGCGCAACGTCCGGCGGGACGGCGCGGTCTTCGACAACGAGGTCCACATCGCACCCGTCCGCGACGAGCGCGGGCAGGTCGTGCGATTCGTCGGCGTGCAGGTCGACGTGACGGCGCACCGCGAGGGGCGCGCCGACCGGCTGGCCCTCGCCGAGGGCTCGCGGCGCCTCGCCGAGGCGGCGCTGCGCCGCACCCGGTTCCTCTCGGAGGCCTCGCCCCGCCTGGACGCGACGCTCGACCGGCGCGCGGCGCTGGACGCGCTCGCGCTGCTCGCCGTGCCCGCGCTCGGAACCGCCTGCCTCGTGCTCTCGGTCGAGGGCGGCGTCGTGCGCCGCGACAGCGCGGCCGGTGCCGGAGCCGGGGTCCAGGAGGCACTCGACGCCCTGCCCGCGGTCCGGTCCGCCGAGCCCGGGGACCCGATCCTGCGGGCCGCGGGCAGCGTCGACCCGCTGCCGCTCGACTCGGCCCAGGCGGCGCTGGCGTTGTCCGGTGCGGCCATCGACGGCGGGCCGCTGAACGGCCTGCACGGTTTCGCCGTCCCCCTCCCCGCCCGCGGACGCACGGTCGGAGTCCTGGTGATCCTGGGCCCGGCCCCGCTCGGCGGCGACGACGCCGCGCTCGCGCAGGACCTGGCGGCCCGCGCCGGCCTGGCGGTCGACAACGCCCGGCTCTACGAGGAGCAGCGGCAGGTCGCCGAGCAGCTGCAGCGCGAGACGCTCCCCGAGCGACCGCTGCGGATCCCGCGCGCGAGCGTGGCCACGCGCTACCGGGCCGGCGGCGCGGGGATGCGCGTCGGCGGGGACTTCTTCGACGCGTTCGAGGTGCGGGACGGCGCGTCGCTCCTGGTCATCGGCGACGTGACCGGCAAGGGAGCGGCTGCGGCCGCGCTGGCGACCATCGCCCGGTCGACCCTGCGGACGGCCGGGCAGTACGAGACCGCGCCCTCGGCCGTGCTGCGCACGCTCAACGTCGGGCTGCTGCGCCACCGTGCCGAGACGAGCCGCGGGCGCTTCGTGTCCGTCGCGGCGGCGCGGCTGACCGAGTCCGCCACCGGCCTGGAGGCGACCATCTGCCTCGCCGGCCATCCGCCGCCCGTGGTCCAGCGCGCCGACGGGTCCGTCGAGGTCGTCGGCCGGGGCGGCACGCTGCTCGGGTTCAAGGACGACCCCGCGCTGCCCGAGGAGACCGTCACGCTCGGCCTGCGCGACCGACTGGTCCTGTTCACCGACGGGCTCTCGGAGGGCATCGAGTCCGCCGACCCGGACGCGACCGTCGCGCAGCTCGTCTCAGGCCACCACCGGCGCTCGCTCGACGATCTCGCGGACAGCCTGCTCGACGCTGCAGGGAGCGGCAGCCGCATCGACGACGTCGCGATCTGCGTGATCGAGGTCACGGCGGACGGCGAGCGCCTGCTACGCAGTGTCTGACCGGAAACGTCGAGCAGGCGTGAACTCCCTGCGCGGCGGGCATGCACCGGATTGACCATGCATTGGCTCACCGACATCCGACTACCCGCCGAGGCGAGCGGCGTCCGCGACGCACGGCGCGTGGTCGACGTCATCGCCCCCGCGGTCACGGCGGAGCAGTGCGACGACCTGCGCCTGCTGGTCTCCGAGGTCGCGACGAACGCGATCCGCCACGGTCGTCCGGTCGAGCCCGACGTCGAGCCCGTCATCCGCGTCCGCCTCGGCGTCGAGCGCTGCCGCCTGCGTGTCGAGGTGCACGACCGCGGTCCCGGGTTCCACGCCCGGCCGCGCGGTCCCCGCGCCCGCCTGGACTCCGGCTGGGGCGTGCACTTCGTCCACACGCTCGCCGACACCTGGGGCTCGGGCTACGACGAGAGCGGGACCTGGGTCGTCTGGTTCGAGTTCCTTCTGGCGCCGAGCGGCGAGGACGACGCCATGACGTACGGTCAGCGTGCCGTCGAGGGCGGCCCCGCGGACCCGGCGTCCGAGGGCCGGCCGGCGCGCCTCGGTCAGCTGGTGCACGCCCGCGGGCACGGCGACCAGCTCGCACGGACCGGTTGACCGCGGTCTCGGCCGTCGGGCGCGGGACAGCGTCGCCGTGCCCATGACCGCCGCAGCCCTGCTGGCCGCCATCCGCGCCGGCGACACCACCTGCACCGAGACGACCGCCGCCGCCCTCGAGCGCATCACCACGACGGCGTCGCACGGTGCGTGGGTCGCGGCCGACGGCGAGGCGGCGCTCACCGCCGCACGTGAGCTCGACCGCACCGGCCCGGCGGGTCGTCCCCTGTTCGGCCTGCCGATCGGCGTGAAGGACGTCATCGAGACGGCGGACCTCCCCACCGCCTACGGCTCCTCGGCCTACGTGGGCAACCGGCCCAGGGCCGACGCAGCCTGCGTCGCGATCCTGCGCGCGGCCGGGGCGATCGTCGTCGGCAAGACGACCAGCACCGAGTTCGCGTGCCTGGGTCCGACGGCCGTCGCCAACCCGCGCGCACCCGGACGCACCCCCGGTGGCTCGTCGAGCGGCTCCGCGGCGGCGGTCGCGGCCGGGGTGGTCCCGGTCGCGCTCGGGACGCAGACCGCGGGCTCGGTGGTGCGGCCCGCCGCGTACTGCGGGATCGTCGGCTTCAAGCCGACGTTCGGCGCCGTGGGCCTGGCGGGCGTGCTGCCGGTGAGTGCCTCGCTCGACACCCTCGGCCTGCTCGCCGCGGACGTGGACACGGCGGTGCTCGTGACGCGCGTGTTGCTCGGTGCCGAGGGCCCGCTCCCGGGGGCCCGTTCCACGCTGCCGATCACCATCCCCAGCGACCTCGCCGATGGGCCGCTGCCCAACCTCGGCGTCGCGCGGACGACCGACTGGGACACCATCGAGCCCGCGACCCGGGACGCGCTGGAGGCTGCGCTGGACCGCGCCGCCGCCCGTGGGGCCCACCTCACCACGATCGAGCTGCCTGCGGTCTTCCCCGCCCTGATCGCCGCGCAGCGCCTGGTCCAGTTGGTCGAGACCGCTCATGCCCTGGTCCGCGACCGCGACGTGCTGAGCGCCGAGCTCGGCGCCGTCGTCGCCGAGGGCCTGGAGGTCCCGGCCCGCGACTACTGGGCGGCGCGCGCCTGCGTCGCCGCGGCCGACGGGCCGTGCCACGCGGCGCTGGCGCCGTTCGACGCGGTCCTCACGCCGGCCACCACCGGGGCGCCGCCGCCCTTGCCGTCGACCGGCGACCCCTGGTTCTGCCGGGCCTGGACGGCGCTCGGGGTGCCGGCGGCGTCGGTCCCGGCGGGGACGACGCCGGACGGCCTCCCGGTTGGGCTGCAGGTCGTGGCGCCGCGGGGCGAGGACGTGGCCGTGCTGCGCGCCGCCCGCTGGCTGACCGGCTGACGTCGATGTGCCACCACGTGCGCGGGTGGCATGTGGTGGCACATCGACCGGGACCCCTGGCCGCCGGCGGGCGCGCCGAAACGACCGGCGGGTCAGAGGCCCAGGAAGCCGCGGATCGGGCCCGGGATCTTCTCGATCAGCCGCTCCTTCGCCTCGGCCAGGGCGGCGGCCTTGATCGCCTCCGTCAGGCGGGCTTCGAGGGCGTCCGGGTCCTCGAGGTCCCTGAGCAGCGCCGTGACGTCGAGCTGCGCCAGCGCCCGGCGCAGCACGGCACCGGTCGGGAGCAGGCCGTCGACGACGCCGTCCGGGATCCGCTTGACCGCGGCCTCGGCCAGCCCGGGCAGGCCGAGCTCACCGGCGTAGGAGTCCAGCAGCGCCGACGCCCGCGGGAGCCGGCCAGCGCGGTCCAGCCGGCCGACCGCCTGGTCCAGCCCGGACCGGAGCGCCGTGGCCAGGCCGGCCTCGGTGCGTCCCGTGGCGCGCGCGAGCTCCGCGCGGTCGCGGGCCGACGGCAGCGCGAGCACCAGTCGCTCGCGCGTGACGCCGAGCGCGCACGCGGTCCGCTGGACGCCGAGCAGGACGACGTCCTGCGCCAGCGGCTCGATGTCGTCGGTCACCGGCGGGAGCGGCCGCGCGGCGCACGGGTCGGCCGCCCGGGTGGGGACGAAGTCAGCGCCACCGGCGGCGAGCTGCACCGCGAGCAGGGCAGCGGCCACGATCAGGGCGACGAGCGGCAGCAGCAGTGTCCGCGGCGTCATGCGCTCGCCTCCGGATGCGTGTCGCACGGCGGCGACGGCCGCAGGACCGCCGGCAGCGTCCGCGGCGTCATGCGCCCGCCTCAGGTCGCGTCTCGCGCAGCATCGACGCCGGCAGGACCGCCAGCAGCGCCAGCGCCCCCGCGACCAGGAACGCGTCCCGGAACGCGCGCGTCGCGGCGCGCTCGAGCTGATCGTCGAGCGCGACCGCGAGCGCCTGCGCCCGTGGTCGGTCGGCGGCGTCGAGGCGTACGGCGCTGAACGCGGGAGCCAGATCGGGGACGCGGCCGCCCTCGGACTCGAGCTCCCGCCCGAGGCCGTCGGCCAGGTCGAGCTTCGCCGAGGCGGGCAGCGGTGCGTCGAGGACCAGCGCCGCGATCGCCTCCTGCGCCGGGGCCTGGGCGTCCCGCAGGTCGGCGGTGAAGATCGGCGTCAGAATCGCCAGGCCGGCGACGACGCCGACGTGGCGCGCCGCGATCGTCCAGCCGCCGTGGAGGGCGCGCGGGAAGCGATCACGCAGGGCGACGGCGGTCAGCGAGTCGACGGTGAGGCCGAGTCCCAGGCCGACGAGCGCCTGCGGCGCGAGCGTCCAGGCGGGGTTCGCGTCCGGGAGGAAGCCGAGCGCGACCAGGCCCCCGCCGATCAGAATGGCGCCGGCGATCGCCTCCGAGCGGGTTCCGGCCCGGGCGGCACGGGCGACCACGCCGGCGGCGATGGCCGCGACCGGAATGACCGTCACCGTGATCGCGGCGAGCGCGGGCGACCGCCGCCAGCCCTCCACCAGCAGCAGCACGAGCAGGAACAGCGCCGCTGTGAGGGCCGCCGACAGCAGCGCGAGCGCGAGGTTCGCAGCCGCGTCAGGCCGGTCGGCCGCCCGGACAGAGTCGGCGACGGTGGCCCCGGCAGCCCGCGAGCGTCCCCGCAGGCGGATCGCCACCGGGACCGCCAGCAGCACCAGCGGCACCTGGAAGATGAAGATCGACTGCCACGAGATGGCCTGGGTCAGCAGGCCCCCGGCCACCGGGCCGACCGCGGCCCCCGCGACACCGGCGACCGCCCAGCGCGCCGCGCCCCGCCGCTCGTCGCCCGACGCCAGCACCAGCAGCTCTAGGCAGGCCATGATCACCAGCGCGCCACCGAGCGCCTGCACGACGCGCGCCACGATGAGCACCTCGAGCGAGGTCGCCGCCGCACAGCCGGCCGAAGCCCCGGCGAAGACGACGAGCCCGGCCGCGCCCGCCACCGGCGCGTGACCCGGCTTGATGCACAGCCGCGCCGCCGGCACCGCGGCCAGCGCCAGCACGAGGTTGTAGGCCGTGAGGACCCAGGCGACCTCGCTGACCTCGGCGTCGAGCTGGCGCAGGATCTCGGGCAGCGCGAGCGTCACGATCGCCGAGTCGGCGAGCACGATCCCGACGGCGAGCGAGAGGACCGCGATCACCGAGCGATCGTACCCGCGGTGCGCGACGACGAACGTCGCGGCGCTGTCAGCACCGTGGCCCCCGCGTCGCGCCGCCGCGGGAGGTTTGCCACGAAAAGCGACGCAAAGTCCGCAAGCGCCTCGTACCGGGTCACGGTGCCCGCTTTCCTCCGACGCGTCGGGGGCAGGGGTGCCCCGCGTGGCCATGAACTCAAAAAGGACTTTGCCGTGACCCTCGCCGTAGCCGCAATCGCCGCTGTCGTACTGCTCCCGCTCATCGCGCTCATGCTCGACCTCGGCCGTGGGGGCCGTGAGGGCGCACCGCAGGCCTTCGCCGCGACCGGGACGCACGGCGCCCCGCGCGCCCCGCGTCCCGCCGCGCCGCGCAGCGCGACCGCCGAGTTCCTGCGCCACGACGAGGACCTGGCCTACCGCCGGGCCGCGCAGGCCCGGCAGTAATCCGTCGTCCCACCGGGCGGGCCAGCGCCGGCCCGCGCGGCCCTCAGGCCGCGTTCGACGACGGCCGGGGGAATCCGCCACGGCGCTCACGCGTCCGCGCGACCCGCTCCGGCAGCTTCAGCGCCGCGTCGACGCTGAAGCGCCCCGCGCCCGCGATCATCAGCGCGAACGACGACGCCCCCAGCAGCAGCACCAGCTCGTATCCACCGTCCCCCGCGAAGAAGCCCTTCCCGGTGTGGACCGTCGCGTAGGCGACGATCATGTCGATCCCGAGCGCCAGGCCGGCGAGCGGCGTCAGCAGGCCCGCGATCAGCAGGGCGCCGCCGACCGTCTCGGTGAGGGCGACGAACGGCGCCATCAGCTCGGGCACCGGGATGCCGAGGCCGTCGAAGTTCTGCTCGACGCCGCTGAGATCACCGAGCTTGTCGAGGCCGTGCAGGAGGAACGCGAGGCCGACGACGGCGCGCACGATGAGCAGCGCCGCGTCGACGCGGGTGTCACGGGAGGGCATTGGAGGGTCCTTTCGGGTGGTGTCTCGGACTGACCTGCCCCCTGTTGGTGCCCGCCCGCGGTCCCGGACCGATCCGGGACCATCGTCCCGGGACCGGCGTCAGGTCAGCGTGGTGCGGGTAGATACCGACCCGTGAGGATGCGGTGTCGAACCTGGCTGCACGATCGCGGCGAGCGCTGGGCCGTCGCGCAGTTCGCGCTGTCCGGTCTGGCCGCAGTCGCCGTGATCCTGGTGCTCGTCCTGCTGGCGGTCGGCCAGCGCGGGCACGACCAGGCGGTCACGACCGCGAAGGAGGTCACCCGGATCGCCGCGCACGGCATCGCCGCGCCGAACATCACGCCCGCGCTCCTGCGTGGCGACCCTGCGGCGCTGGCCCGCTTCGACCGGATCGCCGGCGACGGCCTCGTGCGCGAGCCCGTGCTCCGGATCGTGCTGTACCGGCCCGACGGCGAGATCGTCTACTCGAGCACCCCGGGACTGATCGGGACGCGGGTGACGCCGGACGCGGACATGCGCCGGGCCCTGCGCACCGGGACCACGACCTCCCGCGTCGGCGACCCGGCCCGGCCCGACAACCAGCTCCCCGAGGGCACGCGGCTCCTCGACGTGTACGAGCCCATCACCACCCCGGACGGCGGCCAGCTGCTGCTGCAGTCCTGCCGGCGCCTGGCGTCCGTCACGGCCGACGGGCGCCAGATGCTGAACACCGTCGCGCCGTTCCTGATCGGCGGCGTCGTCCTGCTGCAGCTGATCAACCTGCCGCTCGCCGTCGCGCTGATGCGCCGCGTGCGCCGGTCGCGCCGGCGCGAGGAGGCTTCGCTCCAGCAGGCCATCGCGGCATCCGACCGCGAGCGCCGGCGCCTCGCCACCGACCTGCACAACGGCGTCGTGCAGGACCTCGCCGGCATGTCGATGTCCCTTGCCGCCGCCGCCAACACCGCCACCGCACGCGGCGACGTGGAGACGGCTCGGCAGCTCGGAGCGGTCGCCGCGGAGTCCCGGCGGACCACGCGCGTCCTGCGCCACGTGCTGGTCGACATCTATCCGCCGAACCTGCAGCGCGCCGGGCTCGCCAGCGCTGTCGCCGACCTGCTGGAGACGGTCCGACGCCTGGACGTCGTCGTGGACGCCCGTCTGGACCCCGACCTCGAGCTGCCGCCGGACCTCGCCGCGCTCGTCTTCCGCGTCGTGCAGGAGGCGCTGCGCAACGTGACCGAGCACGCGGGCGCCGGCCGGGTGGCGGTCGCGGTCCAGGCCGGTGAGGGCGCCGTCGAGGTCCTGGTCGCCGACGACGGCGCCGGGTTCGACGTCGCGGCCGAGGAGCAGGCTGCGATCGTGGCGGCCGACGGCCACATCGGCCTGCGCCTCATGCGCGACCTCGCCGAGCAGGCCGGCGGGCGGCTGGAGCTGTCCAGCGCGCCCGGCACGGGCACCACCGTCCGCGCCTGGGTCCCGCGCACGTGATCCGGGTCCTGGTCGTCGACGACCACCCTGCGCTCCGCGCCGGTCTCGCACAGCTCCTGGCCGGTGCCGCCGACCTGGAGATCGTCGCGAGCGCCGCCGGCGGCCGTGAGGGCGTGGCGCTGGCGGCCGAGCACGCACCCGACGTGGTGCTGATGGACCTCGAGATGCCGGACCTGGACGGCGCCGCCGCCACGCGCGTGATCCTGGCGGCCGACCCCGCGGCGCGGGTCGTCGTCCTGACGTCCTTCGGCGACCGGCCGCGGATCCTGGAGGCGCTGGCCGCCGGCGCCACGGGCTACCTGCTCAAGGACGCCGAGCCGGACGAGCTGATCCGCGGCATCCGCTCCGCCGCCGACGGGCACGCGCCCCTGGACCCGCGGGCCGCGCGGGAGGTCCTGGAGGCGCGGCGCACCCCCGCGCCCGCGGCCGACCTCTCCGCCCGCGAACGGGAGATCCTGGCCCTGGTCGCCGCCGGGCACGCGAACAAGGTCATCGCGCTGCGGCTCGGCATCAGCCACAAGACGGTGCGAAACACGCTCTCGGCCGCGTTCGGGAAGATCGGCGTGAGCGACCGCACGCAGGCGGCGCTGTGGGCGCAGCGGTCGGGCCTGGCCTGAAGCGGGCGCCCGGGCGGGCAAAGGCCGGGCGGCGGGCGGTCGCGTGCCGCCGCGCTGCGTCAGACCTGCTCGACCTCGTACGTCTGGCCGGCCGCGCGCAGGCGGTCCACGAGGACGTGACCCATCGCGGTCGCCGGCGTCAGGACCCCAGCCGTCTTCGGCAGGGCGTCGCCGTCGAGGGCCAGCGCGAGCGCGCTCTCGCCCAGCATCACCGCGGTCGCCTTGTACCCCGGGTCTCCCTGGGCGCGGATCCGGCAGACGAGCCGGGCGCCGCTGGACGTCGTCCCGTGCACGTCGACCGCGAAGAACCCGCGCTCGCGGTTCTTCTCCGACGGGCCTTCGCCGGGATCGGGCAGCAGGTGGTCGAGGACCTTCCGGGTCGGCGGGATCGCCAGCCCGGCCATGAGCGCGCCGATCCCGCCGGCGATCGCGGCCGCCTTGACCGGCCCGAGCGGCAGCCCGCCGGCCAGCATCAGCTCGCGGTACCGCAGCCGGCTGCCGTACGCGTACCCGCTCAGCGCGTTGCTGCGGCGCACCACGCGCGTGTTGATCGTCCCCATCGCGAACGGCGCCAGGAACCCGCCGAGCGCGTCGTCGCGCACCACGCCGACCGGGTCGCGCTGCGGGCCGAGGTCGGGTTCGGCGTCGCGGTCCGGGCTCAGGCTGTAGGGGTCCGTCAGCAGACGGCGGCTCGCGCCGTCCCGCTTGGCCTCGTCGAGCTGCCCGCGCAGCGAGTCGACGGTCCCGCCGCTGACCCCACCCCGGCTGCCCTTCAGGACGTAGGTGGCGTCGGTCAGCTCGCCGAGGTCGCCGTCGGAGGCCGCCGCCGCGAGCAGGAAGACGCCCAGGTCGGACGGGATCGAGTCGAAGCCGCACGTATGGACGATCCGGGCGCCGGACTCCATCGCCGACGCGTGGTGCGCGTCGATCGCCTTGCGCATGAACAGCACCTCGCCGGTGAGGTCGGCGTAGTGCGTCCCGGCCGCGGCACACGCGCCGACGAGCGGCAGCCCGTAGCGCAGGTAGGGGCCGACCGTCGTGGCGACGGCCCGCGTGTCGGCGGCCATCGCGGCCAGGGCTTCCGGGTCGGCGCTGTCGGCCACGACGACCGGCCACGACGCCGCCGCCGGTCCCAGCGTGGCGCGCACCGCCTCAAGGCGCTCCCGCGAGCGCCCGCCCAGCGCGATGCGGGCGTCCGCTGGGGCGTGCTCCGCCAGGTAGGCGGCGGTGAGGCGGCCGACGAAGCCGCTGGCGCCGTAAACGACGATGTCGTGGGCGCGGTCGGGCGTGGGGCTCATGGGCGGCGACGTTAGATGATCGGCGCGCGGGCGGCGGTCAGCGGGCAACCGGCGCGGGCTACGGCCCCGGGCACGGCGGGTACAGCGCCCGCATGACACCCGAGAGCACCGAGGCACCGCCGCTGATCCCGCTCGCCGACGCCACCGGCGAGCTCGAGCTGGTGAAGGAGTCGTGGCGGAAGGGCGTGCACGAGCTGCAGGCCGGTGCCGGGACGGTGGCACGCCTCGACTACAAGGCGTGGTCGGGCAAGGCCAAGGCGCAGGCCGCCGACGGCGAGTGGGCCTTCAGCCGCGCGAAGGGCATCCTGAGCCAGAGCATCGCCGTCACCGTCGACGACCACGAGGTGGCGGAGTTCGACAGCAACACGTGGAAGCGCGGCGGGCGACTGGAGCTCGACGGCCGGTCCTACGAGCTCAGCGCCGGCGGGCTCTTCCGGCCCGAGTGGTCCTGGAGCCACGGCGACCAGGAGCTCGTCACGGTCCGCAGCGGGTTCTCGTTCGGCGAGAAGAAGGGGACAGTGGAGCTGACGGACGCCGGGCGCGCGGACCCGCACGGCTCCCTGCTCCTGCTGCTGGCGGTGCACGTGATCCTGACGACGGACGCGCAGACCGCGAGTGCGGGCGCCGCGGCAGCGGCCGGCGGGGCGGCGGCCGCCGGCTGAGACGATCGCCGATCGGCGCTGCATCAGCGGCCCCCGGTGGCAGACGCCTTCGCGGCGCCCGCCGAGGGCGGGTTCGGGGCCGTCGTCCCGGCCGGATGACCGGTGACGAAGCCGTTCCACTGGATGCGCGTTGGGTAGACCATGTCGCGCAGCATGCTCCGGGCGGCATGAAGCGATCGTGAAGGCGGGCTTCATGTTCGCCGCGCCTTTCTTCAGACGGCCGCGGTCAGCGCCCCCGGGAGCTCGACGCGGCGCCGGATCCCGAGCTTGCGGAACGTCCGGCTCAGATGGTGCTCGACGGTCTTCGGCGCCAGGAACAGGGCGGCACCGACCTCGCTGGTTGGTCATCCCGCGGGCCGCGTGCAGCGCGATCTGCAGCTCCTGCGGGGTCAGCTCCGCGATCGCCGCCGACGTCGCCGCCGCGGCAACGACGGCCTGCGGCGCCGGCTCCGCCCCGCCGGTGGCCCGCAGCTCACCCTGGGCACGCTCCACCCACGGCGCCGCTCCGAGCCGCTCGAAGGTCGCGAGCGCACCGCGGAGCGGACGCCGCGCGTCGGAGGGACGACGCAGACGGCGCAGGCGTTCGCCGTGCAGCAGCCGGGTGCGCGCCGCCTCGAACGGCTGCGGCGTCTGGTCGTGCAGCGCGAGCGCCCGGGCGAACCGGTCGTCCACCTCCTCGTCGTCGCAGACGAGACCCTGCAGCCGACACGTGACGGCCGCCGTCCACGTGTGGCCCGGCCGCCGGCCCTGGCGCTCCAGGCCTGCGATCCGCTCGCGTGCCTCGTCGATGCGCCCGACCCGCCAGAGGGCCTCGACGAGGTCCGGCAGGTAGCGGACGATCTGCGCCTCGTCGTTGTCCGTGCGTCGTTCGGCGCGCTCGGCGGCGAGCCCCCGCTCGACCGCCTCCCCCGGGTCGCCGCGGCCCAGCGCGAGCAGCGTGAGCGCGCCGTTCCCGTAGGTCACCGTGACCGCCGCGCCCTGCGCGAGGCCGAGGCTCACCGACCGCGTCGCGTGCCCGAACGCGTCCGCGTCCCGGCCGAGGGCCGCCTCGACCTCACCCAGCGCCGCGAGTGCATGCGCCTGCGCGAGCTCCTGCCCCGTCACCTCGGCCAGGCGGACAGCCTCGGCGGCGTCCGCCAGCGCCGACGGCCAGCGTCCGAGCCGGAACCCCAGATGCGAGCGCGCCGCGAGCGGGTAGATCAGGTCCGCGACGGCGCTGGCCTCGCGCAGTCCGGCGATGAGGCGGTCGAAGAGCTGCTCGGCGCGCTCGAACCGCTCGACCCAGAGCGAGGAGTGCGCCGCCATCGCCACGACCTCCGGCGGCCCGGTGCCAGGGGTGTAGGCGCGCAGGACCGCTTCCGCGCCGGCGAGCGTGGTGTCCCCTGCCTCCGTCTCACCGAGCGCGAGCTGCGCCTCCGCGACGAGGACGCCCGCCAGGAACGCGAGCGGCGGGAGCGCCTCCTCCGCCGCCGCGCGGGCTCGGCCCGCGAGCTCGACCATCCGGTGCAGCCGGCCGGACGTCATGTCGACGACCGCGGCCTCGAGCAGCACGATCGCCGCGCGTGCCGGATGCTCGTCGATCAGCGCCTCGCCCTCGCTGATCAGCACCTCGCGACCACCGGTCGCCAGGCCGGCCCGCAGCTCGGCGCGCGCGCCCATCGCGCGCAGGTCGCTTCGCAGCAGCGGGTCCCGGGCGAGATCCGCTCCGCGCCGGGCGCACGCGATGCCCTCGGTCACCCGGGACGCGACGACCGCCGTCCCCGCGGCTTCGAGCAGCAGCCGCGCGCGGGCCTCGTCGTCCGGCTGCAGGTCGGCGGCACGGGCGAACGCGCGGAACGCCTCCTCGTACGCGCCGCGGCCACGGGCGTCGCCGGCGGCACCCGCAAGCGCGGCAGCGGCCGCGCCGTCGGCGCCTTCCGCCGCCGCGGCGAGCTGCCAGGCGCGGGCCGTCGAACCCTCGGGCAGGACGTCCGCCAGGGCACGGTGCGCCGCTCGCCGCTCGGACGGCGGGGCGGACAGCACGGACGCCGCACGCTGCAGCGGGTGGCAGAACTGCAGCCGGCGGCCCTCGTGCACGACGAGCCCCGCGTCCTCGGCAGCAGCCAGCGCGTCGCGTCGCTCACCCAGGCGCTCGACCGCCGCCAGGACCGTGTCGGCCCGGGCGTCGTCGGCACACGCGGCGACCAGGAGCGCACGCCGGGACGGCGCCGGCAGGGCGTCCAGCCGTCGCCGGAACGCCCGCTGCAGCGTCTGGCCGATCGGCAGCGGGTCCTCCAGCGGCGCTGTCCCGGCGCGCTGCGCAGCGGTCAGGAGCGCCGGCACCTCGAGCAGCGCCAGCGGGCTTCCGTCCGTCGCGGCGATCAGGCGTGCGGCCACCGCAGGGGCGAGGTCATGCCCGGCCAGCAGCTGCCTCGCGGCAGCGTCGGGCAGCCCGGCGAGAGGGAGCTCTGGGAGCTCGCCCGGCAGTGCGCCGCCCGCCTCGCCGTCGCGCACGCCGAGCAGGATCAGGACCCCCTCCGCACTCAGCCGGCGGGCCGCGAACAGCAGCGCCGCCCGCGAGGCCTCGTCGGCCCACTGCAGGTCGTCGACCACGACCAGGAGCGGCTGATGCTCGGCAGCCGCGGCGAGCAGGCTGAGGACCGCGGCGGCGACCGCGAACGGCGTCGCCAGGCCGTCCTCGAGCGCCAGCGCGGCGGCGAGGGCACGGCCCTGCGCGGGCGGCAGGTCAACCCGCAACTCGAGGATCGGGTCCACCAGCTCCTGCAGGACGGCGTAGGCGAACTGGGCCTCGCCCTCCAGGCCGACCGCGCTCAGCGTGCGCAGCCCTGACGCGTGCGCGAGGGTGTCCTGCAGCAGCGCCGACTTCCCGCTGCCCGCCAGCCCGCGGACCGCCAGCACAGCGCTGCGGCCGTGCCGCGCGTCGTCGACGAGCGCCTGCAGCTGCGCCCGCTCCGCTTCTCTGCCCAGGAGCTCCACTACTGCCGGACGCTCCCCGTCGTCGCCCCCCACGTCTTCACGGCGCGAACGGTAGCGAACGCCATTGGGGCTGCCGACCGATGGCGTGACCTCCACACGGGTCCGCGGGGCGACGAGCGTCGCTCGATGTGCCACCACACGCCGCCCGCGCACGTGGTGGCACATCGACGGCCCGGCGTCAGCGCCGCAGCGTCACCGTCACGCGGTCCGGGCCGGCCACGACCGTCAGCTTCGCCGTCGCGGCCCGCTTCAGCGCCTTGCGGCCGGCCGGTGTCAGGCGCACCGTCACCGTGGCTGTCCCCGCCCCGGTCGTCCGCCCGCGGCCAGTGGCGACCACCACGCCGCCTCGGAGCGCCCTGACCGTGACCTGGGTCCCCGCCGCTCGGCCCGTGACCTTCACCTTCAGCCCGCCGGCAGTCATCGCCCGCAGCGAGCGCGCCCCGCTGACCGCGACCCGGGCCGTGGCCCCGGAACCGCCCTTCCCCCCGCCGCCGGCAGTGCCTCCGCCGGCCCCAGACCCTGATCCCTGCCCGGACCCGCCGCCGACGCCCGTGCCCGGCCCACCCGCACCAGGGCCACCCGATCCGTCCGGCCCACCCGAACCATCCGCGCCCTTCCCGCCGGACCGCGTCACGCTCTCGCAGTCCGGCGCGACCGTGTCGACCGCATCCGCCCGGACCGTGTCCGCCCCCGGCCCGCAGCTGATCGTGTCGGCCTCGCCGTCGACCGCGTCGATGATGTCCGCCGCCGACTCCGGCGACAGGTCGCAGTGCAGCTCGTTGCAGCGACCGGGCCGGTCACCGGCGATCGTGTCGCGGCCCGGCCCGCCGGTGATCGTGTCGTTGCCGTAGCCGGCCGCGATGTCGTCGTCGCCCGCGCCGCCGTCGATGGTCTCGTCGTCGTCCGTGCCTGCGATCCGGTCGTTGCCGCCACGGGCGACGATCTCGCCCTTCCCGCCGACCTGCGCGGGCGTGACCTGCTCGGCTGCGTCGGTGCCGCGGAACCGGACGCCGCTGCCGCTGTGGATGATCTCGACGTTCACGACGTTGTCCCGCTCGCCCTCGATGCCGTCGTCGGCGACGCCGTCCAGCGTCACGATCGCCGGACTCGTGTCGCCGGTGTCCTGATGAGACCAGTCGTCGACCTTGTCCTGCCCGGTGCCGCCGTCGATCGTGTCCGCGCTGCGCGTGATCGTCCCGCCCTCGCCGATCAGCACATCGTCCCCGGCGCCGCCGCGCACGGTGTCCGTCCCGCCCCCGCCGACCAGCCTGTCGTTGCCGTCGCCGCCGTCGAAGACGTTGCTCATCCCGTCGCCGTCGCCGACCAGCTCGTCGCGGCCGGCCCCGCCGCTGACGGCGTCCGCGCCGGACGTCTCCAGGTAGTCGTCGCCGGCGCCCAGGTCGACGGTGACGAACGGCTCCGTCGTCGCGTAGGAGGAGCCGAGAACGCGGTCATCGCCGCCGCCCACGCGGACGTCCAGCCCGGTCACCGCGGTCAAGGGGCAGATGACCCGCTGCCCGAACTCGTCGCCGGTGCAGGCCGAGCCCGGTGCTGCGCTGACCGGCGTCGCGCTGATGATCAGCTCGCCGTCGTACAGCTGGTAGCTCACGGCGTCCGCGCCCTCCGTGCCGACCAGCACCGCGCGACCGCCCTCGACGGTCACGGTCGACGCGTGAGCGGCGGCCGGCACGAGGCACAGGAGTCCGGCGGCCAGGACGGCGACGCGGGTTTTCGGGGTGGTGGTGGAGAACATGCTGCGCAGCCTCCCGGGCCCACGCCGGGGTGCCATCGGGGGGTTGCCCCTTTCACCCGCCGACCAGCATGGTCGGCCGGTGACAGGCGGCGGTCCGGTCTGCCGACGACTGGGTAGGGCACTGTCATGGAGCCCTTCACCCTCGCCGAGACCGACGGACGCAAGGACATCGAGGGGGGCCTGGTCTACACGTTCAACCGCGTCCCCGACGATGTCGCCGCCCTCGGCATCGCCAAGCTGATCAGCGTCGAGCGCGGCGAGGTCGTCCTGTCCTACGAGGCCGGGTCCAAGGCCATCGAGGTGACGGGTCTCTCCGGCAGCGACGTCGGGATCTTCGAGAAGGAGCTGCGCGACGTGCTCGTGGAGGTCAACCGCGCGCAGGCCGTCGCCGACCGCATCGCGCGGGACGAGGGCGACTGGACTCCGGAGGACGGGCCCGCGGACGCCGAGGACGAGGCCGCGGTCGATCGCTCGTTCACCGCGCTGAACTAGGACGGCCGAGCGGCGCTGCGCCCGCTGCGCCGCGTGGACGCCGCCCGCGTCGGTAGGTTCACCGAATGGCCAAAGTCAAGCTTCACCGCTGTTCCTACACGTTCCTCCACGTCAACGCCGACGCCTGCTGGCGGATGCAGAAGGCACTCGAGGAGCAGGGCGTCGAGTACGAGATCGTCAAGCACGGCTACGGCAAGTCCGAGAAGGCGCGCAAGGACGTCGTCGCGCTGAGCGGCCAGAAGTACGTGCCGGTGCTCGAGTTCCCCGACGGCACCGTCGTCCGCGAGGAGACCGACGACATGATCGCCAAGCTCAAGGCCGGTCAGCTTCCCACCACCTGACGGCCCCGCGCGTCGCCTACCGGTCGCCTGACTGGTAGACATCGCGCATGCACGACTCAGCGCCGCCCGCCGCCGGACCCGACCATGAGGTCGTCGTCGTCGGCGGCGGCTTCTCCGGCATCGGCGCGGCGATCGCGCTCAAGCGGGTCGGCATCGACGACATCGCCGTACTAGAGGCCGGGGACGGCGTCGGCGGCGCCTGGCACTGGAACACCTACCCGGGCGTCGCCGTCGACATCCCGTCGTTCAGCTACCAGTTCTCGTACGCGCAGCAGGCCGACTGGTCGCGCGTGTACGCGCCGGGCGGGGAGCTGAAGGCCTACGCCGAGCACTGCGTGGACCGCTACGACCTGCGCCCGCACGTCCGGCTGAACACGCGCGTGACCGGGGCGCGGTTCGACGACGAGCAGCACCACTGGACGCTCGACACCGCCGACGGCGACACGATCACCGCCCGCCACGTCATCGGCGCGACCGGTGTCCTGACCCAGCCCAAGCCGCCGGCGATCCCGGGCCTGGAGGACTTCGCCGGCCGGACCGTCCACACCGCCCGCTGGGACCACGACCTCGACCTGCGCGGCAAGCGCGTCGCCGTCATCGGGACGGGCGCCTCCGCCGTGCAGCTGATCCCCTCGATCGCCCCCGACGTCGAGCACCTGACGGTCTTCCAGCGCACGCCGATCTGGTGCCTCCCGAAGCCGGACGCGCCGCTCGCCGCCCCGCTGCGCACGGTCCTGCGCCGGGTCCCGGGCGCCCGCTGGGCGCTGCGCGCGGCCAGTCAGGCGTACGTCGAGCTGACGTTCCCGATCGCGGCGCACTTCGCGGGCATCGTCCCGCTGGCGGCGGGCAGCGAGCGGCTCGCCCTGAGCCACCTGCGGCGACAGGTCCGCGATCCCGCGGTCCGCGAGAAGCTCACGCCGCGCTACAGCCTCGGCTGCAAGCGCCCGAGCTTCTCGAACGAGTACCTCCCGGCGTTCAACCGGGCCAACGTCGCGCTGGAGACGTCCGCGATCGAGCGCATCACCCCCGAAGGCGTGCAGACGAGCGACGGCACCGTGCACGCGGTGGACGTCCTCGTCCTCGCCACCGGGTTCAAGGTCTTCGAGGCGGGCAACATGCCGCCGTTCGCCGTCACGGGGTCGGGCGGCGCCGACCTGGACGCCTTCTGGACCGAGAACCGCTTCCAGGCCTATGAGGGCGTGAGCGTCCCGGGCTTCCCGAACTTCTTCACGATCCTCGGGCCCTACGGCTACAACGGCGCGTCGTACTTCACGCTGATCGAGAACCAGATGCGGCACATCGTCCGCTGCCTGCAGCACGCCCGCACGCGGGACGCCACGCGCGTCGAGGTGACGCCCGAGGCGAACGCGCGGTACTTCGCGCAGATGCTCGGGCGCCGCCACCGACAGGTCTTCTTCCGTGGGTCGTGCTCCACGGCCAACAGCTACTACTTCGACGTCAACGGCGACGTGCCGTTCCGGGCGTCACCCACGCTGGAGGCCGCGTGGCGCAGCGCCCGATACGACCTCGACGACTACCGGTTCGACCGCGCCGCCGTCCCGGCGACCGCCGCCGTCTGAGCAGCAGCCGGTTGCAGCTCGGAAGAAAACCTTGGGGTACCTTCCCCGTCGCGCACCGTCCGCCCCTCAGGGAAGCTGCGGTCCATGAGAACTCCCCACGTCGCAGCCCTGATCGCCGCCGCCGCCGCGTTCGCCGTCCCGGTCGCCGCCGCATCCGCACAGACCGCCCCCATCACGATCACCGGCCCCGCGAGCGTCGTCGAGGGCACGACGAACGCCTACCAGATCACCGTCGACCCCTCGGGCGCCCCGACCGACGGCACGAACGTCCAGCTCGACGTCTTCGACCTCGCCACGCCGTGCCCGGCCTCGCCGCAGTTCGTCAGCGGCAGCCCCAGCGGCACGCTCCCGATCGACCCCGCCGCCGGACCGCGGACCATCCCCTTCACGCGCAACTACGACAAGCGCTTCGACGAGTTCGACCGGTCCGCCAAGCGCCGCTACATCTGCGCCTACCTCGAGCAGAACACGGTCAGCAGCACGCCGTTCGCGACGGGCAGCACGACGATCGACGTCCAGCCGAGCCCGTTCCTGATCCGCAAGTCGCAGACCACGATGGGCTACGGCTACAACAAGACCAAGAAGAAGTGCGTGCTCTCGCCGTACGTCGTCGTCGCCGGCCGCGTCACCGACGACGCGAAGACCGTCGCGATCCAGAAGAAGGTCGGGACCAAGTTCGTCACGGTCAAGACGGTGAAGCTCGACGGCAACCACCGCGGCACGCTGTTCGTCACCCCCAAGAAGGGCACGACCTACCGGG
Organism: Paraconexibacter sp. AEG42_29; assembly: GCF_040581415.1. NCBI lineage: Bacteria > Bacillati > Actinomycetota > Thermoleophilia > Solirubrobacterales > Paraconexibacteraceae > Paraconexibacter > Paraconexibacter sp. AEG42_29. Next base: position 3,467,276 of record NZ_CP114014.1, read on the forward strand.
CCGTGTTCCTCGGCACCTCGCAGATCTCGGGCTCCACGAGCGCGACGCACAAGCTCAAGCCGATCTCGAACCGCTGCTAGCAGCCCCTCCTGCAGGTCACGTGCTCGGAGCCGGCGCCCGCGCCGGCTCCAGCGTGAAGTCGCCGAAGTCCGGCGTCCGCGTCATCGCCCAGTAGTCGACGAGTCGCCACGGCGACAGCGCGACCACCCGGCCGGCGCGGTTCTTGTACCAGTTGCGCATGCCGGGATGGGCGAACACCATCCGCTCGTGCGCCGCGTCCACCCGGGCGTTGTAGGCGTCGAAGGGCTCCCGGCGCGGCTCGATCGCGCCGACGCCGCGCTCGGCCATGAAGGCCAGGCACTGCACGACGTAGTTCACCTGGGCCTCGATGTGGAAGATCGCGCTGCCCCCGTGTCCGAGGCCCGTGTTCGGCCCGAGCAGCAGGAACAGGTTCGGGTAGTCCGGCACGGTGATGCCCAGGTGGGCCCGCGCGTCGTCGTCGTTCCACGCGTCGCGGACCGCAACGCCCCCGCGGCCCCGGACGTCGATGGGCCACAGCATGCGCGTGGCGTGGAAGCCGGTCGCCAGGACGATCACGTCCGCCGGGTGCTCGGCGCCGTCGGCGGTCACCACGCCGTCCGGGGTCACGCGGGTCACGGCCTCGTCGACCAGCGTGACGTCGTCCCGCCGCAGGGTCTTGAACCAGTCGTTGTCCAGGAGCATCCGCTTGCCGTAGGGCGGGTAGGTCGGCATCGCCTTGGCCAGCAGGTCCGGCCGGCCCTCCAGCTCGCGCTCGATGTGGGCGGCGAGGAACTGGCGGTGCTTGTCGTTCCGGGCGCTGACCGCACGCTCGGGATGTGGCCAGGCGTCGTCGACCACGATGTGCGGGTGCAGGCTGTCCGCGTAGCGCCAGAAGAGCGTGAACCGGTACCACGCGGCGTAGAACGGGACCTCGGCCAGCAGCGTCCGCTTGCCGTCGCCGACCCGCGCGCGGTAGAGCGGATTCGGCGTGATCCACTGCGGCGAGCGCTGGAAGATCGTCAGGTGGCCGGCGACGTCCGCCGTGGTGCGGGCGGCCTGGACCGAGCTCGCGCCGGTGCCGATCAGCGCCACCCGCCGCCCGGCCAGGTCGAGGTCCGCGGGCCAGCGCGCGGTGTGGAACAAGGGGCCTTCGAAGTCGGCCAGGCCCTCGACGTCGGGCAGCTTCGGCTGGTTCAGCGCGCCGACCCCCGTGATCACGGCCTGGCTGGTCAGCGTCTGCTCGGTCCCGTCGGGCAGGACGACCGTCGTGCGCCACAGCTGCGCCGCCTCGTCGTAGTGGGCCTGCGTGACGGTGGTGTCGAAGCGGACGTGGTCGCGGACCGCGTAGCGATCGGCGGTCTCCTGCAGGTAGCGCAGGATCTCGGGCTGCTTGGAGTAGTAGTGCTCCCAGTCGCGGTGCGGGGTGAACGAGAAGGAGTAGAAGTGGTTCGGGGTGTCGACGCCGGCCTCGGGGTACGTGTTCTCGAGCCACGTCCCGCCGACCTCGCCGTTCTTCTCGATCACCATGAACGGGATCCCGGCCTCGCTCAGGCGCACGGCTGCGCAGATGCCCGAGACACCGGCGCCGATGACGAGCACGCGGAAGTCCCCGTCCGGCGGGAGCGTGACCTGCGGGGTCGGCGGCGCCGGCCGCAGGCCCATCTCCTCCAGCAGCAGCGGCACGTACTCGGGCGGGACGTCCTCCCCCACGCACGCGCTCATCATCCGGGCGAGCAGCTCGTCATCGAGCGCCGCGCCGGGCTCGCCAGGGTTCACCGCGCCCAGGACCTCGAGCGCCGCCGCGCGCACCTCTGCCTGGACGTCGTCGGGCAGCCCGCCCGTCTCGTCGGCGAAGATCCGCGTGTCCCGGCGGGGACGGAACGGCGGCTCGATCCAGCGCGTCTCACCGGTGAGGTGGACGAGGACCATCAGCAGGACCGGGAGGTCGGCCTCGGCCAGGGCGTGTTGCAGTCTGGTGCGGTCCACAGGTAGCCTAACGAACGTTCGGGAGCGCGACGATACCAGGTGAGATGACGATGGCCCAGAGCTTTCCAGTCCCGTCCGACCACGTCGCCAGGCGCGCGACGCTCGGCGACCAACTCCGGCGCAACGCCCTGCGTATCGGCGATCAGGAGGCGATCGTCGCGGTGGGCCACGGCAGCCGCCGTGCGCTCACCTTCGCCGACCTGGACCTGGCCGCCACCCGGCTCGGGAGCGCCCTGCGCGCGCACGGGGTCGGCCGCGGCGACGTCGTCGCGCTGATCGGCCGCAGCACGCCGGAGCTGCTGGTCGGCTTCTGGGGCGCCGTGAAGGCCGGCGCCGCGGCCACCGGGGTCAACCCGGCGTTCACCCCCCGCGAGCTGCACCACCAGCTCGCGCACAGCCGCGCGAAGGTCATCGTCGCGACCGCCGAGGCGGCGGCCCTGATCGACGACCTCGAGGCTCCGCTGCCCGACCTGCGACTGCGGGTGACCGAGTCCGGCGACGCCCCGGCCGGCTGGCAGGCGCTGGCGTCGCTGGTCGCGGGGGCCGATGACGCGGCCCCGGCGGCCGACATCCACGAGGACGACCCGGCGCTGATCCCCTACACCAGCGGCACCACCGCGCTGCCGAAGGCGGTGATGCTGTCGCACCGCACCTACGTGGCCGCGACCATCCCCGCGTACGCCGCCGGCCTCGGCTTCCGGGAGGGCGACCGCTTCTACTACGTCATGCCCCTGCACACGATGGCCGGGCTGGGGTCGCAGGTGTCGCTGCTGTCGGTCGGGGCGACCGTCGTCCTGCCGTCCGAGGTGACGCCGGACGCGGCGCTGCGGGTCCTCGTCGACGAGCGCATCACGATCATGGGCCAGACGCCCACGTTCTACCTGCAGCTGCTGCGCGCGGCCGGGTTCGACGCCGCCGACCTGAGCGCGCTCGAGCGCTGCGTGACCTACGGCGGGACGATGCCGCGCGCGATGTTCGAGGGCTTCGCCGCTGCCGCACCCGGCCTGGTGTGGCTGACGCTGTGGTCCCAGTCGGAGATCGGGCAGACGCCGACCGTCGGCCGCTTCCGCTCACTCGACGACATCCCGGGCGGCGACCCGGCGTGGATCGGGCGGCCGACGCCGCAGCTCGAGGTCCGGGTGGTGGACGCCGACGGGGCCGACGCCGACGAGGGCGAGCTCCTGTGCCGGACGCCCGGGGTGATGCTCGGGTACCTCGACGACCCGGACCGCACCGCGGAGGTGCTGAAGGACGGCTGGCTGCACACCGGCGACCTCGTCCGCCGCGACGCCGCCGGCGACCTGTTCTTCGTCGACCGCCGCCACGACGTCATCAAGAGCGGCGGCATGAACGTGTCCTCGGTCGAGGTCGAGCGGGTCCTCTACGGGCACGGCGGCGTCCTGGAGGCGGCGGTCGTCGGGCTGCCCGACGACTACTGGGGCCAGGCGGTCACCGCGTACGTCGTCGCCCGCGACGGCGCGCAGCTCGATGCAGGCGAGGTCATCGCGCACGCCCGGACGCAGCTGGCGGCCTTCAAGCTGCCCAAGACCGTGCGGATCGTCGACGCCCTGCCGAAGGACGCCCAGGGCAAGATCCTCAAGCGGGAGATCCGCGCCCGCGAGCAGGCCGGGACCGGCTGACGGGACCTGCGGCTGCTGCGGCAGCGGCTGACGGAACGGTCGGCGATGCCGCCAGCGGGCCGGCGAGCAGGCGTCCCACCCCCATCGCGACGAACGCGTCGGCGACGGCCTCGATGGAGTCGGGGCCGTCCTCCTGGAACCACGTGTTGACCGAGTTGACGAGCCCGAGCAGCGCGAGCGTCGCGAGGTTCGCGTCCTCGACGTCGAACTCCCCGGCGGCCACCCCGGCCTCGATCACGTCCTGCAGCGCGCGCTGGTAGCCGCGCCGCGTGGCCTGGATCTCGTCGAACAGCGCCGGCGCCTGCTGCTGCAGCGCAGCGAGCTCACGGCGGCCGACCGTCTCCTCCAGGCGGTGCTCGTGGAAGTACAGGACGTGCTCGCGCAGGACGTGCCCCAGACGCTCCGCCGGGGACCCGGGGCGCTCGAGCTCCGGCAGCTGAGCCGAGATGAACGCGGCGGTGGCGACCTCGCAGACCGCGTGCAGCAGGTCGACCTTAGACGGGAAGTGGTGGTACAGGCTCGACGCGCGGATCCCGACGGCGGCGGCAATCGACCGCATGCCCACGGCCGCGTAGCCGTCCCGCGCGAAGAGGACGGTGGCGGTCTGGATGATCGCCTCGCGGCGGCCGGGTGGCGGCGGTGATGTCACGGCGCAGGTGATTGTCGGTGGTCCGGCGGCGGCAGCGCCCCAGCGACTTGACGCGCCGAGCCGCCAGCGGCGAGGATCAGGGTATCGAACGTTCGTTAGGAAGCCGAGGAGGCCTCGATGGAAGTCGCTGACGCGATGCGCACGCAGCATGCGTGCCGCTACTACGCCCCGGACCCAATCCCCGACGAGGTGCTCTACGACGCCTTCGAGCTCGCCCGCTTCGGGCCGCAGGGCGGCAACCGCCAGCCGGTCCGGTTCGTGGTCGTCCGCGATCCCGCGAAGAAGCGGCAGCTGGCCGAGTGGTACGGCGTGCCGTGGAAGGCCTACATCGACGCGATGCGGGCGGGCGTCGAGGCGACGCAGGCGGACGACGAGGACGGCACGGCGAAGGCGACCTGGGCCGGCCACGCGCAGCTCGACAAGGCGATGACCGACGCCGACCACTTCGCGGCCCACCTGGCCGAGCACCCCGCGATCATCGTCGTCTGCGCCGACCTCGCCGCCACCCACCCGACCGACACCGAGCTCGGGCGGCTGAGCGTCGTCGGCGGCGCGTCGATCTACCCCATCGTGCAGAACCTCTGCCTCGCGCTGCGCAACGTCGGCGTCGCGACCACGCTCACGACGCTGCTCGTCAGCTACGAGCCGCAGGTCAAGGAGCTGCTCGGCATCCCGGACGACTACGCGACGGCAGCGCACGTCGTGGCCGGGTATCCGGCGAAGCCGTTCCCGAAGAAGCTGACGCGGCTGCCGGTCGAGGAGCTCGTCTTCGCCGACACGTTCGGGACACCCATCAGCCGGGACGGGGCGACCGCCGCATGAGCCTCACCGTCGAGGTCCTCAACCTGGGCGACGTCCCGGCCGACTGGAGCTTCACGGTGTTCGGGCGGCCGCCCGGCACGATGGTGGTCGGGCCGGCGCAGGCCTTCCTGATCCTGGGCGGCGAGCGACCGTTGCTGGTGGACGCCGGCACCCGCAACCGCGAGGTCCTCGCCCGCCTGGGCATGGACCCGCCGTGGGACGAGGACGCGCCGCGCTTCCTCGAGCAGGAGCTGGCCCGCTTCGACCTCGAGGTCGGGGACATCGGCGCGGTGATCCAGACGCACCTGCACGTCGACCACGCCGGCCGCCTGGACGCGTTCCCGATGACGACGCCGGTGATCGTCAACCGCGCCGAGCTGAGCTTCGCGTTCAGCGGCCTGCAGGGCCCGTTCTACGCGCCGGAGGACCTGGCGCACGTCCTGCAGCGTCTCTACACCCCCGGGGCCCTCGGGATCCTCGACCTGCCGCTGGGCGAGGTCGCGCCGCTGTTCCCCGGCGTCCGCGCGCTCGCCCTGGGCGGCCACACCCCGGGCAGCATCGGCGTGCTGGTCGACACGGACGAGGGCGTGGCCGTGCTCTGCGGCGACGTCGTCTACGAGGTCGCGGGCGCCCTGGTCGACCCGCCGTTCCCGCTCCACCACCAGGAGCCGTCGCTGTCGGGCAACCACGCGACGAGCCTGCTCGAGGAGAAGACGGCGCTGAAGCGCGCGCTGGCCGCCGGTCGCTTCCTGTACCCGTCGCACGACCCCTACGGCGCCGTCGTCGAGGACGGCCGCGTGATCGGCCGCGTCGGCCCCCACCTGCCGGGCCCGGTGCTGCCGTTCGACGCCGCGCCGTCGGTCCTGGCCGCGGACCGCACCTGACCCAGGCGCTCGATGTGCCACCACGTGCGCGGGTGGCACGTGGTGGCACATCGACGCCGCCGGCGGGCGGCGAATCGGGACGCCGCGATGGGTACAGTGTGCCGGGCGTGCCGCGTGTGGGTTGCGACGCGCCCCACGAATGACCGCTGCGTTACTGCTCCTCATCGCCTTGGCCCTGGTCGCGGCGTGCGGGGCCTTCGTCGCCGCCGAGTTCGCGCTCCTGACGGTCGACCGCAACGACGCCGAGGCCGCGGCGAAGGACGGCGACGAGCGTGCCGCCGGAGTGCTCCAGGCGCTGCGCACGCTGTCGACCCAGCTGTCGGCCGCACAGGTCGGCATCACCGTCACGAACCTGCTCATCGGCTTCCTCGCGCAGCCGGCGATCGCCGAACTGGTCGACGGTCCGCTCGGCAGCGCCGGGCTGCCCGAGGACGCGGTGGACGGCGTCGCGCTGGCCATCGCCCTCGTCCTGGCGACCGGCGTCACGATGGTCTTCGGCGAGCTCGTCCCCAAGAACCTCGCGATCGCGCGGCCCCTGCAGACCGCGCGTGCGGTGCAGGGCTTCCAGCGCGGGTTCGCGACGGTCAACGGTCCGCTGATCCGCGGGCTCAACGGCTGCGCCAACCGCATCCTGCGGAGCTTCGGCGTCGAACCGCAGGAAGAGCTCGCGTCGGCGCGATCGGCCGAGGAGCTGACGTCCGTCGCGCGCCGCTCGGCCGCCCACGGCACGCTGGACCACGACACGGCCGTCCTGCTCGAGCGCTCGCTGGTCTTCGGCGGCCGGCACGCGGTCGACGTGATGACCCCGCGCGAGCGGGCCGAGGTCCTCGACATCGGGGCCACGGTCCACGACCTCTTCGCCCGCGCCCGCGAGACGGGGCGCTCCCGCTACCCCGTCGTCGATCCGGACGACGGCATCGCGGGCGTCGTCCTGCTGAAGGACGCCGTCCGCGTGGCGCACGGCGCGCGGCGGGACGTGGCCGTGACCGAGGTGATGCGCGAGCCCGTCCTGGTGCCGACGAGCATCGACCTCGACTCGCTCCTGGTCCAGCTGCGCGCCGGCGACGAGCAGCTCGCGATCGTCATCAACGAGTTCGGCGGCTTCGACGGGCTCGTGACCCTCGAGGACCTGGTCGAGGAGATCGTCGGCGACGTCCGCGACGAGCACGACGACGACCAGCCGGACGCGGGTGGGCAGGCGCCCGACGGGTCGTGGCTGCTGTCCGGCCTGCTGCGCCCCGACGAGGTCCGCGACCTGACGCTGCTGGAGCTGCCCGAGCACGAGGACTACGACACGCTCGCCGGCCTCGTGACGGCCCGCCTCGGCCGCCTGCCGGAGCGCGGCGACCGTGTCCGGGTCGAGGTCGCCAGCGTCGACGGGCCGCTCGATGTGGACCTGCACGTCGAGGCGCTCGACGGCCTGCGGGTCGACCGCATCCGCCTGTCGCCGCGCCGCCCCGACCCGGTGGACACCCCGTGAGCACCGGTCCCGCGCTGGCGGTCTCCGCGGTCCTGCTCGGGCTCAACGCGTTCTTCGTGGCCGCCGAGTTCGCGCTGATCTCCGCGCGCCGGGCGGCGATCGAGGTCCGCGCCGAGGCGGGCGGCCGCGCGGCGGCGATCACGCTCGCGGCGATGGAGCAGGTGTCGCTGATGATGGCCTGCGCGCAGCTCGGCATCACCATCTGCTCGCTCGGGCTCGGCTACCTCGGCGAGCCGGCGATTGCGCACGCGCTCGAAGGTCCGTTCGAGGACATCGGCCTGCCGCACGGGATGGTGCACCCCGTCGCCTTCGCGATCGCGCTCGGCCTGATCGGCGGACTGCACGTGGTGCTCGGCGAGATGGTCCCGAAGAACCTGGCGCTGGCCGGCCCGGACCGCATGGCGCTGCTGCTCGCGCCCCCGCTGACCCTCGTCGCGCGGGTCCTGGGGCCGTTCATCGGCCTCCTCAACCGCTGGGCCAACGGGGTGCTGGCGCTGTTCGGGGTCGAGGCCAAGGACGAGGTCACGAGCGCCTTCACCCGCGACGAGGTCGCCGGCCTGGTGCACGAGTCCCATCGCGAGGGCCTGCTCGACGGGGACGAGCGCCGCCTCGCGATCGGCGCACTGGAGCTCGACTCGCGGTCGGCGCGGTCGGTCGTGATCCCGCTGCCCGAGCTCGAGACCGTCGACGCCGGCGTCACCCCGGCCGAGCTCGAGGCCGTGGCGGCGCGGACGGGCTTCAGCCGCTTCCCGGTCTGCGACGGCGACGGCGTCATGACGGGCTACCTGCACCTCAAGGACGCGCTCGAGTTCGCGGACGAGCACCGCGCCCGCGCGATCGCCGCATCCTGGATCCGCCCGCTACCGACGATCGGCGCCGACGCCTCGCTGCGCAGCGCGCTCGTGACCATGCAGCGCGCGGGGGCGCACGTCGCGCAGGTGGAGGGCTTCGACGAGGACGCCCAGGGCGTCGTCACGCTCGGCATCGCCACGCTGGAGGACGTCCTGGAGGAGCTGGTCGGGGAGATCGGCCGCGTGGCCTGAGCCCCGAGCGGGGTGACCGTCCCCCGTAGCCGGCTACGGGGAACGGTCACCGTGGGCGCTCAGCCGAGGGGGACGTCCACGCCTTCGCCGGCCTCGTGCTTGGTGACCGACGGCGGCCCGCTGAGCCAGCCGCCGAGCGCGCCGCCGGCCGCCTGGAAGTGCGGGCTCTGCAGGTGCGTCGTGAGGGCGGCGTCGTCGACATAGTGCTCGAACATCAGGAACTCGTTCGGCGTGTCGACGGACTCGAAGAGGCGATAGCTGAGGACACCCTCCTCGGCGTTGCTGGCCTCGATCAGGCCGGTCACGGCGCCGAGGAACTCCTCGCGCTTCTCGGGGAGGATGGGCAGCTTCGCGTGGACGATGAGCATCGGGGTGGGGCTCCTTCTCGGTGATCGAACGGGACCTGTCTCTTCTACCAGCGTCCGACGGTGCGGTGCGGGGGTCCTCGCGCCAATCCACGGATGCCCGTTTGTGTCCTGGCGACGCCACCTGCGCGCGCGACCTTCTACTATTCGTCGCCGCCGACTGAACGTTCCCGTTCCTTTACGACCGCTGAAAGGCGCCGGGCCCGACGCCCACCCCCACCATGAGCCACTACAAGAGCAATGTCCGCGACCTCGAGTTCAACCTGTTCGAGGCCCTGAAGCTGGACGACGTCCTCCAGACGGGCGCCTATGGCGACCTCGACAGCGACACCGTCCGGACCATGCTGGCCGAGGCCGCACGCCTCGCCGAGGGCCCCGTCGCGAACTCGTTCGCCGAGACCGACCGCAAGCCGCCGACGTTCGACCCGGCCACGGGCACCGTCACCCTTCCCGAGGACTTCAAGGCCGCCGTGCGCGCCTGGCACGAGGCCGGCTGGCCGGGCATCGGCATCACCGAGGAGATCGGCGGCATCCCCGCCCCGCCGATGGTCGCCTGGGCCATCAACGAGTTCATCCTGGGCGCGCAGCCCGCAGCCCTGATGTACCTCGCGGGCTCGGCCTTCGCCGGCATCCTGCACGACCTCGGCAACGAGGAGCAGAAGCACTGGGCGACCATGGCGGTCGACCGCAACTGGGGCTCGACGATGGTCCTGACCGAGCCCGACGCGGGCTCCGACGTCGGCGCCGGCCGCACGAAGGCGATCGAGCAGCCCGACGGCACCTGGCACATCGAGGGCGTCAAGCGCTTCATCACGTCCGGCGACTCCGGCGACCTCTTCGAGAACATCTTCCACCTCGTCCTCGCCCGCCCCGAGGGCGGCGCGGTCGGCACCAAGGGCCTGAGCCTGTTCTTCGTGCCGAAGTTCCTCTTCGACACCGAGACCGGCGAGCCGGGCGAGCGCAACGGCGTGTACGTCACCGGCCTCGAGCACAAGATGGGCCTGAAGGCGTCGGCCACCTGCGACGTCGCGTTCGGCGACAACGGCAAGCCGGCCGTCGGCTGGCTCGTCGGCGACACCCACGGCGGCATCGCGCAGATGTTCGAGGTCATCGAGCACGCCCGGATGATGGTCGGCACGAAGGCGATCGCGACGCTGTCCACCGGCTACCTCAACGCGCTCGAGTACGCCAAGGAGCGCGTCCAGGGCGCCGACCTGACGCAGATGACGGACAAGTCCGCGCCGCGCGTGACGATCATGCACCACCCCGACGTGCGCCGGGCGCTGCTGACGCAGAAGGCCTACGCCGAGGGCCTGCGGGCGGTCTACCTGTACACGGCCGCGCACCAGGCGGTCGACACCGCTGCGGTCGCCTCGGGCGCCGAGGGTCCCCTCGCCCACCGCGTCAACGACCTGCTGCTGCCGATCGTCAAGGGCGTCGGCTCCGAGCGTGCCTACAGCGTCCTCACCGAGTCGCTGCAGACCTACGGCGGCTCCGGCTACCTGCAGGACTACCCGGTCGAGCAGTACATCCGCGACGCGAAGATCGACAGCCTCTACGAGGGCACGACGGCGATCCAGGCGCAGGACTTCTTCTTCCGCAAGATCGCGCGGGACCAGGGCGTCGCGCTCGGCCACCTGATGACGAAGATGCAGGAGTCGATCGACGCCGAGGGCCACGCGGACCTGACGTCCAACTGGGCTCACCTGGCCACCGCGCTCAGCGACGTGCAGGCGATGGTCGGCTCGCTGACCGGGTACCTGATCGGCTCGCAGGAGGACTCGACGCAGCTCTACAAGGTCGGGCTCGGCTCGGTCGACTTCCTGATGTCCGTCGGCGACCTCGTCATCGGCTGGCTGCTGCTGGACCACGCCGAGATCGCCCAGCGCGCGCTCGACGCCGGTGCGGCCGGGAGCGACAAGGCGTTCTACGAGGGCAAGGTGGCGGTCGCCGCCTTCTTCGCGCGGCAGATGCTGCCCCGCCTCAGCGCGATCCGCGAGAGCATCGCGGCGATCGACACCGACGTGATGGAGCTCGCCGAGGCGAGCTTCTAAGGGACGTCTGCGGGCGGCACCCCGTGCCGCCCGCCCTCCCGCCGTCTAGTGTTCGCAGGATGAGCAGGAGCATCCGCCTCACGGCCGCCGGCGCTGCCGCTGCCGTCCTCGTCGCCCTCTTCGGGCCGTCGGGGGTCGGGGCGCAGGACCCGGTAGCGCCCGCGAACAGCACCACCCCGGTGCCGATCCTGCTGTACCACCACATCGCGAAGGCGCCCAAGCGCTCGTCGAGCCCGACGCTGTACGTCCCGTCGGCGCTCTTCAAGCAGCAGATGGCCGCGCTCGCGCGCGCGGGCTACGAGGCCGTGACGATGGACACGGTCTGGTCGGCCTGGACCGAGGGTGGCGAGCTGCCGGACAAGCCGATCGTCGTCTCCTTCGACGACGGGTTCACGGACCAGTACACGGGCGCACTGCCCGTGATGAAGGCGCGCGGGTGGCCGGGCGTCCTGAACCTGATCGTCAAGAGCCCTTACGCGCCGAAGATCACCACGACGCAGGTCAACGGGATGCTCAAGGCCGGCTGGGAGCTCGACGCGCACACCGCCACCCATCCCGACCTGAGCAAGATCACCGACCCGGCCCGGCTGACGCGCGAGATCGTGGACGCTCGCACGGCGCTGCAGACCAAGTACAAGGTGCCCGTCAACTTCATCGCGTACCCGTTCGGGCACGTGAACCAGCGCGTCGCGCAGGTCGTGATCAACGACGCCGGTTTCACCGGGGGCCTGACGACCGTGGCCGGGCTGGCGACGCCGGGCACCGACCCCGCGCGCCTGCCGCGCGTCATCGTGAGCCCGAAGACCAGCGGCCCCGCCCTCGTGGCGAAGCTCGCCAAGCTGAACCGGTAGCTCCCTGCCGGGAGCTACCCGCCGCTGACCTGCCCGCCGCCCGGGCTGGCCAGGAAGAAGAACCAGAACGCGAGCGCCACGAAGGCCAGCGCGACGCTGATGACCATCACCTTGGCGAGCACGCTCGGGGGCGAGTCGTCGTCGGCGTCCCGCACCGACCGGCCCCACGCGGCCGGCTTGCGACGGGTGTCGACCGCACTCGTGATCGCCTGGTGGCGACGGTCCAGGACGCCGAGGACCTTCGCGGCGACCAGCATGCAGGCCGGCGCGCCGACGGCGACCATCAGCAGCGGGCCGACGGTCGGCGTCCCCACCCGCGAGCGCTGGGCCGCGAGCAGCACCCAGCCCCCCGGGATGACGACCCACATGGCGACCGACCCGAGGGCCATGCCGAGGACGAGGGCCCACGCCTGGAGCCGGGACCCATCCGCCGGGGTCGAGGGCTGGGACGAGGAGGTGGAGGTGGAGGTCATGAGGGGATCTGCACGAGGTGCTGGAGGTGCGCCGGTGCACGGGCGATCAGCGCGCCGGCGGCGGCGCGGAGCTCGCCGCGCTCGTTCAGGATCGCAGCCAGGCGCTCCTGCTGCGCGGAGTCGAGGCGCTCGATGGCGGTGATCAGCGGTTCCCCGCCGTCCTCGCCGAGGCGCACGGCCAGCGTAACGACCTCCGCCCACAGCCCTTCGGCGTCCGCGGCGGCGGTCAGGTCGTCGAGCTGGGCCGCCGTCAGGCGCCCGAGCCCTGCGCCGATCACGGTCCCCCCGGAGCCCGAGCCGTCGCCCGCCGCCCGGACGGTCACCCGGATCACCTGCGGCCACAGCGCGTGCTCGTGCGCGCCGGCCAGCAGCTCGTCGAGCCGCTCGGGCGCGAGCCGCTCGATCGCGCGCAGGATCGCACCGCCGCTCGCCTCGGGGAGGTGCGCTGCGACGGTGATCGCCTCGCGCCAGAGCCCGTGCTCGTGGGCGGCGACGAGCAGCGCGTCGAGGTAGTCGTCGGGCTGGCGGTCGACCGCAGCGACGATCCGCCCGGCCTGCTCGGCCCCGATGTGGCAGGCCAGCGACATCGCCTCGGGCCAGAGGGCGTGCTGGTGGGCGACGGCGAAGAGCTCGTCGAGCCGGGCGTCCGGCAGCAGGGCGATCGCCGTATCCAGCCGGGTCACGTCGTCGATCACGAAGCCCGCGCGCAGCAGCGCCTCCGCGTCGAACCCGGTCAGCAGCACCTCGAGCTTCTCCTCGGGGACGTCGCCCACGAACGCCGCCAGGACGATCCATTCCTCGCGCTCGCGCAGGACGCGGCCCGCGGCGGCCATCGTGTCCAGCGGGATGCCGCCGATCAGCGGCCCGACGTGCCGCAGGTCGACGTGCGCTGCGACGTCCGCCAGGAACTCGGCCGGCAGCCGCGCCGCGAGGTCGGCGGCCATGTCGGCTGAGATCAGCGCGGCTGCCCGCCCGCCGAGGACGGGGCCCATGGCACGCTGCGCGAGGGTGGCGGCGAGGCCGCGCGGGACCTTGTCGCCCAGCGCGACCGCCCGCTCGAACTCCTGGCGGCTGCGGTCCAGCAGCCGGTCCAGGACGGTCGCGCGGAGCTCCGCCAGGGCCTCGACCGGGGCCGCGGCCAGGAAGTCGAGCTCGGCCGGCTCGACGCCGAGGACCCGCGCGAGGCGCAGCGTCTCGGCCCGGTGCGCCAGTGACCCGGTCATCCGAGCAGCACCTTGCGGACGACGCCGCGCAGCGGGCGCGGGACGATGCCGAGCGCGGTGTCCAGCGCCGCGTCCGCCTCCTCGGCCTGACGCTGTTCGGCTGCGGCGACGAGCGCTCGCACGCGCGCCACCGTGTCGGGGCCGAGCGCGGTGATGCCGGCGGGGAGCTCTTCGGTGTCCATGGAAGCTGAGGCCTTTCGGGAGCCGGCGCGGAGGCGACGACCGCCGACATCCTATTCGCCGATCACATGAACGGTCAAACGGCGCGTCACGCCGACCTTGGGCCGACCGGGACGGACGCCCGTACCCGGGCCATGCCAGCAGACGCCGCCGATCCGCAGCAGGCCTGACGCGCGTGGGCCTGCTCGTCGCGAACCTCACGGTCGCCGCCGCCCTGGCCGGCCTCATCTGGACGATCCAGGTGGTGCACTACCCGCTGTTCGCGGGCGTCGGCGTCGAGGGCTGGACGGCCTACGAGGCCGAGCACCAGCGCCGGATCACCCGTGTCGTGCTGCCGCTGATGCTGGCCAACGTCGGGCTCGCGGTTGCGGTGCTCGTCGACCACCACGACGCCCTCGGCTCCGTGAACGCGGCTATCGCGGGCGGCCAGTTCGCCGCGACCGGCGCCTACTACGCGCCGATCCACGGGCGGCTCGCGGCGGAGCACTCGGCCGAGCGGATCCGCGCGCTGGTCCGCGCCAACTGGCTGCGGACGGCCGGATGGACCGTCCAGGTCGCCGTCGCGGCCGCGCTGGTCCTGCGCTGACGGCCGGGCGACGGTCCAGCGGGGGCGCAGTCGGGCGCGCCCCCACTGTCGTCGGTCAGGCGTTTCCGCGCGTCAGGCCGTCGAGTCCGCGTTCGCGGACGAGCCGGCTACGGCCCGGGTGATCCTTCGGGAGGTCGTGTGCGCTGATCTCGTCGTGGACCTCGGGCGTGTCGCCCGCGGCCGACTCGTCGTCGGGCGTGAACGGCCCCAGGGGCTCGTCGGCCTCCGAGTCGTGCGGCGGCGCGTGCTTTTCGTTGCTCATACAACGGGTTTGCCCGCACAGGCCGCGTCGCCAACCGTCGCCCGGCGGTCCGGGCGCGTCGAGACGCCGGGCGCTCAGCGCCACTGGTGGAGCTCCCGGCAACGTTCGCCGGGTTCAGTCCGCGCCGCGCGGCGCTGCGCCGCACCCGCCGATCCGCAAATACGCCCGGTATGAGCTGGATCGGCGGGCACACCGCAGCATCCACGCTGCATCGGCCTCGACCCGGCGAACGTCGCCTGACCTCCACTAGCCTTCAGGGATGCCCGCGCTGAGGTCCCGCACCGTCACCCACGGCCGCAACATGGCCGGCGCCCGCGCCCTGCTGCGGGCGGCCGGCGTCGAGAAGGACGACCTGGGCAAGAAGCCGATCATCGCGGTCGCCAACTCGTACACGCAGTTCGTCCCCGGCCACACGCACCTGCAGCCGGTCGGGCACATCGTGGCGGACGCGATCAAGGCGGCCGGCGGGATCCCGCGGGAGTTCAACACGATCGCGGTCGACGACGGCATCGCGATGGGCCACGGCGGCATGCTCTACTCGCTGCCCTCGCGCGACCTGATCGCCGACAGCGTCGAGTACATGGTCAACGCGCACTGCGCGGACGCCCTGATCTGCATCTCCAACTGCGACAAGATCACCCCGGGGATGCTGAACGCCGCCCTGCGGCTGAACATCCCGACCGTGTTCGTGTCCGGCGGCCCGATGGAGGGCGGGACCGCGACGCTCGTCGACGGGACGGTCCGCACGCGCGTGAACCTGATCAGCGCGATCTCCGACGCCGTCGCCGACGAGGTCTCCGACGCGGACATCGCTCTGCTGGAGGAGGCCGCCTGCCCCACGTGCGGCTCGTGCTCAGGAATGTTCACCGCCAACTCGATGAACTGCCTGACCGAGGCCCTGGGGCTCGCGCTGCCGGGCAACGGCTCGATCCTGGCGACGCACACCGCTCGGAAGGACCTCTACGAGGCGGCCGGCCGGTGCGTGGTCGACATCACGCGCCGCCACTACTACGAGGACGACGCATCCGTGCTGCCCCGGGCCGTCGCCACCCGCGCGGCGTTCGAGAACGCGATCGCGCTCGACGTCGCCATGGGTGGGTCCACCAATACCGTCCTGCACGTCCTGGCTGCCGCGCAGGAGGCCGAGCTGGACTTCACGATGAAGGACATCGACGCGATCTCCCGCCGCGTGCCGTGCCTGTGCAAGGTCGCCCCGAACGGGATCTACCTGATGGAGGACGTCCACCGCGCCGGCGGCATCCCCGCGATCCTCGGCGAGCTGCGCCGCGGCGGGCTCTTCAACGATGACGTGACGACCGTCCACGCGCAGACCGTCGACGAGTGGCTGCTCGCGTGGGACATCCGCAGCGGCAGCCCGTCGGACGAGGCGATCGAGGTCTTCCACGCCGCGCCCGGCTGCGTGCGGTCGGCCACCGCGTTCTCCCAGTCCGAGCGCTGGGACACCCTCGACACCGACGCGGCCGACGGCTGCATCCACGACGTCGGGCACGCGTACTCCCAGGACGGCGGCCTGGCGATCCTGTACGGCAACCTCGCCGTCCGCGGGTGCGTCGTGAAGACCGCCGGCGTCGACGAGTCGATCCTGACGTTCACCGGGCCGGCGGTCGTCGTCGAGTCCCAGGACGAGGCCGTCGACATCATCCTCGCGGGCAAGATCAAGGAGGGCGACGTCGTCGTCATCCGCTACGAGGGGCCGCGCGGCGGACCGGGCATGCAGGAGATGCTGTACCCCACGTCCTACCTCAAGGGCCGCGGCCTCGGGAAGGCGTGCGCGCTGATCACCGACGGGCGCTTCTCCGGCGGCACCTCCGGCCTCTCGATCGGGCACGTGTCGCCCGAGGCGGCGTCCGGCGGCACGATCGCCCTGGTCGAGAACGGCGACCCGATCGTCATCGACATCCCGAACCGCGGCATCACGCTCGACGTCCCGGACGACGTCCTCGCCGAGCGCCGCGAGCGGCTGGAGTCCGGCGGCGGCTACGTCCCCGCCGCCCGTGACCGGGTCGTCTCCCCCGCTCTGCGTGCCTACGCGGCGATGGCCACGTCGGCCGACACCGGCGCCGTCCGCGACGTCAACGCCGTCGAGCGCGCGGTGGCGGCGGCGGCCGACTCGCGCAACACGCCCGTCGCGGGATAGGCCTCGCCGCGGGTCCTCGGACCCTGCGTCGCCATCGGCACGACGCAGGACCCCGGCTCCCGGCCGTCAGTGCTCGTGGTGCGCGATCTCGCGCAGCTGCCGGTATTCGTCGGCCGTGATCGCGCGCCCGCCGACCGTCGACAGCGCCGGGTCGCCGGCGAGGTAGGTGTCCTCGTTCTTCCGCCAGACCGCGAGGTAGCGGTAGAAGGGGACGACCGGATGCAGGTGATGGACCAGGTGGTAGTTCTGGTAGAGCAACATCAGCGACAGCCAGCGCTCGGAGCCGACGCGGTTGCGGGTCGCCTTCAGCTTGTCCTCGGCCGGCGTGTGGTGCAGCCCGTTGTGCGGCAGGTAGTCGAAGGCCCAGCCGAGGAACAGGACGTTGAGGCGGCACGGGATGTAGAGCACGACCAGCGCGTCCACGAGGTGTCCCGTGGCGATCGCGGCCACGGTGCCGGCGATCCACACGAACAGCGCGAGGCCCTGCTCGACCTGCTCCGCGCGCGGCCGCTTGGGCAGCTTGGGCAGGTAGAAGACCATGTACCAGAGGTCGATGGTCATCCAGCGCAGCGGCATCTGCCAGCGCGGACCGCGCATCGTGTAGTGGTCGGGGTCGCTGCCGTCGTGGTGGTTCGTGAACCGGTGGTGCTGCATGTGGATGAAGCGCCACGTCGGGTAGCTCGCATGCGGGGCGAAGAGCGGGACCGCGAGCCGCCCCATCCACCGGTTCAGCCGCGAGTTGTCGGACGCGGAGTGATGACCGGCGTCGTGGGCGACCGTGAACAGCAGGTACGAGCAGAGCGTGTTGACGGGGATCGCGAGCCACCACGGCGTGGTCCCCGTGAGGTACAGCGTGGTCGACGCGGCCCAACCGGCGAGGCCGACGAGCAGCAGCGCGAGGGTCGGCCACGCGACCGTGGGGACCGGCTCGGCGGGATCGGGGATGCGGCGGACCGTCACGGGCGACGGCGGCGGGGCGGTGGACATGCTGCTCCTCTGCTCGGGTGACCTCGTGCGTCGACAGTAGTGCGGGTAGGCGGCCCGACCTAGGGGCGAACGGCACGAGTGGATGTGCAGACCGCACATTCCAAAGCGTCCGTACGCGCCTGCTTTTCGCGCTCACTCCTCCGGCGCCGGCCCGAGACGCTCCGCGAGCACGAGGGCCAGGAACAGCTCGGTCGGCCGGTCGTCCAGCGGGCGGCCGCGCAGGTCCTCGCCCCGGTGCACCCGCTGCAGCACCGTGTTGCGGTGCACCCCGAGCACCCGCGCCGCCGCGGCGATCCCGCCCCGCGGAGCCAGCACCGTCAGCAGCGTCGCGCGGACGGTGGCGGTCGCCGCGTCGGGCCGCGCCAGCTCGCCGAGCGTGGAGCGGACGAAGTCCCGGGCCGCGGGCAGGTCGGCAGTCAGCAGGTCGAGCAGCGCGGAGTCGTCGAAGTGGGCGGTGCCCGTCTGGACGCCGGTGAGCACCGCCACCCGCCGGGCGCGCTCGGCCTCGTCGCGACTGCGCCGGAACCCGTCCGGGCCGGGCTGCACGGCGCCGAACGCCGCCGCGACCTGCCCCGGCGCGCGGTCGATCGCCGCATCGACCGCGGCCCAGTCGGGGACCCCGCCGCCCGGCGGCGAGGCCCAGCCGGCGATCAGCTGCGGGCCCTCGGGGAGCAGCAGCGGACGGCCGTCGCCGAGGGCCTCGGCGATCGCCTGCGCCGCGCGTTCGAGCTCCGGCGCCTCGCCGGGCGTCCAGCACAGGAAGGCCAGCTGAGGCCGGTCGAGGCGGTACCCGAGGACCCGCTCGGCGGCGCCCCGGTCGAACGGGACCCCGTCCAGGATCGTGCGCACGACGTCCGCCCGGACGACCGAGGCGCGCCGCTGGCGGCGCTCGCGCTCCGCGAGGTGCTCCGCGCTGACGCGCGAGGAGACGATGTCGATGTACTCGACCATGAACACGGTGCTCTGCTCGACGGCTCGCAGCATGCGCTCGCGATCGGCGACGCGCCGGCTGAGCTCCGCGGTCCAGTGCTGCACGAGGTAGCCGTGGCCGAGCCGGTAGAACCGCAGCGTGTCGTCGACCTCGGCCCCTCGCTTGGCCATCGCCCGTGCGTGCTCGAGCGCGGTGACGGGTGCCTCGGTGGCGGCGGCCGGGATGCCGTTCACGAGCATCGACAGGATCGTCTCCACGTTCGACCGGCAGGACGCCTTGGTCAGCCCGCCGAGCTCGGCCGACGAGCCGACGGCCTGGATCCGGCCCTCGAGGTGCACGTACATGTCCTCGGCCAGCGGCTCGACCCGCTCGAGCCAGGCCCCGGCCAGGGCACGGACCTCGGGCTCGAACGGGTCCGCGGTGCTGTCGGGGCGGTCGCTCATGACCGCAGCCTACGGCGCGGCATAGGCGGTGTGCACATCGTTGGTCGTTCTGGGTTCAACCACGCCCGCCGCGGAGAGGATCGGGCCATGGCCGACACCCCGCGCGTCCGGACCTTCGACCTCGCGGACCTGCGCCTGAGCCCGACCGCTGCGCTGTTCGAGGGCGGGCCGCGGGCGGGCACCGGCACCACCATGTTCGTCGTGCGCACACCGCCGGGAGGGTTCGTCGAGCTGCACACCCACCCCTACGCGGAGACGTTCCTGCTGCTGGAGGGCAGGGGGCGGTGGACGGCGGACGACACGGTCGTCGAGCTGCAGCCCGAGCAGCTGCTCGTCGTGCCCGCGCACACCCCGCACGGGTTCCGCAACATCGGTGCGGTTCCGCTGCTCGTGGTCACCGTCCACGAGTCCGGCACGCTCCACCAGACGTTCCTCGGCACCGATCCGGCGTAGCCGGCACCCGGGGGCGCGACGCCGGAAGTCGAGGGGGGCTTCCCCAATGCGGGTCCGGGGGGCCGGCAGCAGAGTGCGCTGCATGACCTCCACCCCGCTCCTGTCCACCACGAACCTCCGCCGCGCCGCGCTGCTGACGGTCGCCCTCGCGGGGCCCGCCGTGCCCGGCTCGGCCTTCGCTCTCGAGGCGCGCCCGCCGGTCAACTGCAGCGTGTCACCCGACGCCGCTGCATCCGACAGGGCGGACGGCGTCGTCGTCGGCACCCCGATCGTCCTGCATGCACAGGCGCCCGCCAACGCCCGCGGGTCGGTGCACTGGTACGTCGGCTACGGCAGCGATCCGGACGGGGCACCGCTGCGGGCGGTCGGCGTCACCGACGGCCCCGGGTCGACCATCGCCATCCCGCACAGCCCGTCCGTGCCGGGCGCACAGCGGGCGATCATCACCTACCGCGACGACGATACGTCCGCGACGTTCGGGGACGTCGAGACGCCCTGCGGCGTGACCTTCTACGCCCGCGCGGTGCCGAACGGCGCGCCGACCGCCGTCCTCGACGCGCCGGCGACCATCACCGCGAAGGTCCCTGCGACGTTCGACGCGGGGCGCTCGACCGACCCCGAGGGTCAGCCGCTGCGCTACCAATTCGATCTCGACAACGACGGCGCCTTCGAGGTCGACAACGGCACCAGCCCCGTTGTCACGTACGCGTTCCCGCAGTCCGGCACCCGCATCGTCCAGGTGCGCGTCACGGACCCGGCCGGGCAGATCGGCGACGCGCAGCTGATGATCCGCATCGCCGCCCCGGGGCCCGTCTCCGGCCCGGGGAAGCCTGGTCCGGGTGGGCCCGGCCCCGGTGGGCCCGGCCCGGACACCGCCGGGCCGGACCGGGTCGCGCCGTCCGCGATCGTCAGGGTCAGCACGGTCCTGAACTCGATCGAGTCGCTGGCCGGCGGCTTCGCGATCGCGGTCGATCCCAGCGAGGACTTGACCTACACCGGCCGGGTGACCATGCGGTACAAGGGCAGGACCCTCGTGCTGGCGGCGACCACCCGGCGCGAGAGCCTCTTCAACTCCGGCGGCGGCTTCGTGCGCAGGACGATCCCGCGCGGGAGCACCACGACGTTCGTCCTCGCGAACACCCTGCGCAAGGGCACCGTGGTCCCCGTGACCGTGACGCTGAAGCTCCGGGACGGCGCCGGCAACACCTCGACCGTCACCCGCGTCGTCAAGCTGAAGAAGCGCTACGAGGGGTCCGGCCGCCGGGGCTGACATCTGAGTCCTTCGCGTAGAGCGGCGCCGCATCGGCGACGCCGCTCTCTACGAGCCTGAATGCTCGGGAGCCTGAGGTGGTGGCACCTCGGCGTCCCGCTCCGGGAGCCCATCGCGCGCTGTGCGCGTCACTGCCCCGCACCGATCTTGTCACGTTCGCGCTCAGTTTTGCAACTCGACGCACAAGCGCGACAGGCCGTCTCAGCTCACGCCGGGGACTGCGCGCGCCGTGAGGACGAGGCCGAGCCCGACGATCAGCAGCGTCGAGAGCGCCGGCACCGCGGCGCTCAGGCGCCCGGAGAAGGAGACGCGGCTCGTGTAGCCGCGCATCTTGACCACCGCCAGCCCGATCGCCGAGAGCGTCCCGGCCAGGCCCGCGGAGAACGCGACGATCAGGATGAGGCCGAGCACGATCTCGTGCTGGCTGAGCGCGGCGAGCAGGACGACGAGCGCCGACGGGCACGGCACGAGCCCGGCGGACATGCCCATGGCGACGAGGGTCCGACGCGAAAGCTCGTCCGGGATGTCGTGCGAGTGCCCGTGCCCGCCGTGCGCGTGGCCGTGCGCCTGCGCGTGATCGTGGCCGTGCGCCTGCGCGTGGTCGTGGCCGTGGGCCTGGGCGTGGTCGTGGCCGTGGGCCTGGGCGTGATCGTGGGCTTGCGCGTGGTTGTGGGCCTGCGCGTGGTCGTGGGCCTGCGCGTGGTCGTGGCCGTGAGGCGCCGGGGGGGCCGCGTTCCGGGCCTGCTCCGCGCGCCGGTCCCGTCCCCAGCGCACCCGCGACCGCAGGACGCTGAGCCCGATGCCGACGACCAGCAGCCCCGAGACGAGGTTCAGCCACGGGTAGAGCTGCTCGGGCAGGATGTAGGCGGACAGCGCCAGCGTCACCAGGCCGAGCGCGAACACCCCCGCGGTGTGCGTGACCGTGACGATCAGGCCGAGGGCGAGCGCGTGGCGCGGCCGGCCGCGCCTGCCGATCAGGTACGCGGCGACCATCGTCTTCCCGTGGCCCGGCGACAGCGCGTGCAGTGCCCCCCACGCGAACGCCGCGAGCAGCAGGAGCAGGAAGATGCCGTCACCGTCGCGCGCGCGGTCGAAGACGCCGGCGAAGCCGTCACCCGACCGGTCGGCCTCCTCGCCGGTCGTCCGGCGGCCGTCCGGCGCCTGCAGGGTGCCCGCGCCCGGGGCGACCGTGAGCAGGGCGTCCCGGACGTCGGACGGGCTGCTCAGCAGGTCGGCCGGATACCGCCGAAGCCCGTCGGTGGGGTCCGACGCCGGGACATCGGACCGCGTCGCCGTCCCCGAGCCGGGCGCGGCGATGACGGCCTTCCAGCCCAGGCGGTCGGGGAACGTCCCGTCGCGCACGGTCACGCGTCGTGCGTCGCGGACACGGACGACGCCGCGCAGCTCGACGCGGGTGGTGTCCAGGCCGCCCTGCCCGCGGGGGTAGGTCACGCGCCCGCCCGGCGCGAGCGCCAGCCTCGTCCGCCGTCCGCCGACGGCCACGACGAGCCGCTGCCCGACCTCGCGCCGCGTGGCCCCCAGGACCTCGGCGGGCGTGAGCCCCCGCGCCTGGAAGGTCGGGATCTCGGCCTTGTCCAGGATGTAGCTGACGTCGACCCGGTCCGCGCTCACGCTGACCGTCGTCTGGTGGTTGACCGTGAAGTTGCCGAGCGGGTGCGCTGCCGCGGCAGCCGGGAACGCCGCGGGAGCAGCCACGGCGACCGCCGCGGTCACGACCGCGAGAAGCGGCCGCAGCGCGGCGTGCAGGCGGCAGGTCACCCGAGCGACCGGAGCGCGCGGCGGGCGCGCGGCGCGTGCAGCGGAGAGAATCGCGGAGCCTGCCGTAACAGTCCGCCGAGCAACCGCCGCGCTGCCGCCGGCTGACCGGCGGCCCGGGCGCTCATGCCGGCGTGATAGACGGCCAGCGGCTCGCGCCAGCCGAGGCGGAGCGCCCGTCGCGCCCATGCGTACCCCGCCTTCGGGGAGCCTGCGCGGGTCAGCGCCCAGCCGAGCGCGTCGGCCGCCCGGACGCTCGGCGCCGCCGCCCACGCCCGGCGCGCGAGCCCGACGCCCTGGCGCGGCGAGCCATGGTCGGCCTCGAAGATCGCGAGCTCGACGTCGGCGTCGACTCCGCCCGCGGCCAGCAGGCGGCGCTCGACGGCGACGAGCGCCAGGTCCTCGCGCGCCTGCCGCGTCCGCCCGGCGGCCAGCTCGGCCTCGCCGAGGGCGACGATGTACTCGGGTAGCGGCAGCTGCGCGACGACGCCGCGCAGCGTGGTGATGGCCCCCGCGAGGTCGCCGCGGGCCGCCGATGTCCGCGCCATTCCGGCTCGGGCCGCGGGGAACGCCGGCTGCGCCCGCAGCGCCGAGCGGTAGGCCGCGCGGGCGGCGGCGACCCGACCGCGCCCGAACTGCAGGTTGCCGAGCAGCGTCTGCACGTAGGCCGCGCCCTCGGGGGTCGCGCTGCCGGCGGACACCGCCAGCCGCATGGTGGCGACGGCAGACGGCAGGTCGCCGTGCAGCTCCTGGAAGTACGACGCACGCGCGTACGCGGGCAGACCGGGCTTGCCGTCGACCAGCCGCTGCAGCACACGGCCCGCCTGGTCGTAGCGGCCGAGCTCGACCAGGGCGTCGATCACCACCGGGTACGCGCCGTACGCGGCCGGCGCCAGGCGACGCGCACGCAGGCCGTACTGCAGCGCGGCGGCGAAGTCGTGCCGCGCGAGGGCGAGCGTCCCGAGCCCGATGACGGCGTCCACGTTGCGCGGGTCGCGCGCGGTGGCCCGCCGCAGGACCCCCTCGGCCCGCGTGTAGAACCCCGGGTCGCCGGTCTCGCGCACGTGCTGCAGGTACGCCCCGCCGAGCGCCGCGTAGTTGGCGGCCGTGCCGGCCGCGCGGACGGCCCGCTGCAGCACGGCGATGCGCTCGTCGTTGCCGGCTCCGGGCGCGACGACGTCGGCGCGCGCGGTGACCGCCGCCACGGGCGAGCGGCCCGCGTCGCCGTCGTCGTTGACCACACCGAAGACCGCGAGGGCGCCGCCGAACACGAGCAGCGGCACCCCGAGCTTCAGCGTGCGCCCCAGTGCGGCGCGCATCCGGCTACGGGACGCTGATCCCGGGCACGTCCGGCGGGACGATCTGCGGACCGATCGGGATCGGCGGGGTGTCACCCGGCAGCGTCGGCAGGTGCGGCGGCTCGATCCGCTGCGACGGGCGCTGGTTGAACCCGTTGTCCGGCACCGACTGGTAGGGGAACGTCGGGAGGAACGGGCGGTCGTCCTGGTCCACGCCGTCCCCGAGCGGGAGCTTCCGGTTCTGCAGGAAGCCGGCGACCATCTGGATGTAGATGTCCGTCGCGTCGTCGGCCAGGCGTCGCCCGTTGGGGAAGCCCGCGTCATCGCCGCCGATCACGCCGAAGCGGTTCGGCGTGCGCGCCGGCGGGATGCCGAGGTTGATCTTCAGGGTGTCGGCCGGGGTCGGCTTGGCCTTGTCGATCTGGTTCAGGCCCGGCATCCCGGTGAGAAAGACGCTGACGAGGTCGGTGCGGTTCTTCTCGGGAGCGTCGATGCCGAGCGCGTTGACCGTCTTGACCTCGTTGATCTGGCGCGCGACCTCCGGCTCCAGGACGAACCGCTGGATCTCCTTGGCGTCCTTGTCCGGGGTCGTTGCGTTGAAGCGGTCCTTCAGCGCCGCGGGGATGAAGAGCTCGTTGACGAGCGGGTTGCCGAGCCGCGAGACCTGCACCCAGCCGCCGCGCGAGCCCTTCGTCTTGTCGAAGCGGGCGTTCGTGACCTCGACCTTGCGCCGCTCGGTGGACGCCCACACGCCGACGGTCGCGTTCGCGTCGTCGGGTCCGCCGACCGCCTTCCCGTCACGGGTCACGTCCTCCTCGGGCACCTGCATCGTGATCGTCTGGATCGACGTGCCGGCCTGGGTGTCGATCCCGCCGCCGGTGTTGCCGAGCCCGAGCCGCAGGTTGACGTTGTCGAACGCCACGCCGAGGTCGATGAAGAACGCGTCGTTGCGCTGCCCGGCGAAGTACTTGCTGCGGCCGATCGTCCGGATCGCCTGGTTCGCGACCTTCGCGTAGTTCGGGAAGGTCTTGGGGCCCGCGTTGCCCGGGGCGACCGGGAGCCCGCTCGCGATCTGGGTCGTCCCCGTCGAGCGTCCGTTGACCAGCGTCTCGCGGACGATGCTGTAGGTCTGCCGCGTCTGCAGCTTCGGGTCGTCGATCGACTGCACGCCCGACCGCGCCTGCCGGTAGGACGTGCTGCTGAACGTCGACTTGAAGACGTAGCGGTAGCGGATGTCCGCGCGGCCGTCGCCCGTGTTGTCGATCGAGATGTAGTAGCGCGCCCGGTCGTCGAAGCGGAAGAAGTTCGGCCCGTTCGCCGGGTTGCCGCCGGGGACCCAGTTGGCGACGACGGTCAGCGCCTCGGGTGCGTCGTCGGCCTTGAACGCGTAGGTGTCCGTGTTGTCCGCGGACGGGTCGAGCATGATGTTCGGCGCCTCGCGGTGGCTGGACCCCGAGCTTCCGGAGACAGCGACGCCGGCAGCGGCCGGGACGGCAAGGACAACGAGCACGACGGACAGCTTGTTCACGATGGGCCTCCTAGAGCGCCCCAGCGACGACCTGGGCCTGAGCGTGCATCACGCGCACAGGGGCACCGCGGTTCACTACGTGGCGCGCGCCCGGTCGGCGACGGCCGAAGCGGCGCGCGGGAGCAGCCCGGTGATCCGATCCGCGATCACGAGGCGAACCCCAGGGCGTGAGCAGCCCCTTCAGGATCGCCGCCGGCGCCGTGGCCTGCTGCAGCGCGATCGCCCTCGGCGCATGCGGAGACGGTGCGTCGGCGCCGGCGGGGGCTTCGTCGACCGGCGGCACGACGACGCCGGCCGGGCGCACGTCGCTCGTGCCCGTCGTGGCGGGCAAGCCGATCGCCGTCGGGGGCACGCCGGTGGCCGTCGCCTACGGGTACGGGGCCGTCTGGGTCGCCGACCAGGCGCGGGGGACCGTCCAGCGCATCGACACCGGGACCCGGCGGCGCGTCGGGCGCCCGATCGCCGTCGGGCCTGCGCCGGTCGCCGTCGCCGTGGGCGAGGGCGCCGTGTGGGTCCTGGGCGCGGACGGCGCGGTGCGGTCCGTCGCGCCGGCCACGAACCGCCTGCGCGGCAGGCCGGTCCGCGTGGTGGGCGCGAGCGCTCTGGCTGCAGGTGTCGGCGGCGTGTGGGTCGCGGGCCGCGTCGGCGGCACGCTGACCCGCATCGATCCACGGACCCGGCGAGCCGACCGCCCCGTCGCCGTGGGCCGGGGCGTCGCCGACGTCGCCATCGCCGGCGACGCCGTCTGGCTGGCGAACGCCGGCACCGGCACGCTCCGGCGGGTCGATCCCAGCACCCGTCGCGTGGGGCCGCCGGTCGCCACGGGCGGCGGGGCGCTGCTGGCCCTCGCGGCCGGCGACCGCGAGCTCTGGGCCGTGCGGGCGAGCGGCCCCTTCCGCGACCGCCTGCAGGCCGTCCGGCTGGATGCCGTCACCGGCAAGGTCACCGGACGTCCTGTCGCGGTCCGCGGCGGCGTGCCCCTCGGCCTCGCGGTCGCCGCCGGGTCGGTGTGGGTGACCGACGTCGGCGGCCGTCACGCGCCGGGCGCCGGCCGCCCGGGCAGCGTCACCCGCATCGACGTCCGCCGCCAGGCGGTGGACGGGCAGCCGCTACGGGTCGGCCGGCGGCCGTCCGCGATCACGGCCACGGCGACCGGGGTCTGGGTCGCCAACACGGCCGGCGGCACCGTGACGCCGATCGAGGAGCGGCCATGAGCCGACTCCTGCCCACCTGCGCGCCAATCCCTAGGTGCTGCGAACGGTTCGCGATAGCGTCGGCCGCGACGTCCCCCGTCACCCTGATGGAGATCCGATGTCCCTGACCCTCGCCATGCATATCCCCGACGGCTTCCTGAGTGGCGGCGTCGCGGCCGGTGCCGCAATACCGGCGATCGCAGCGGTCGCGTACGGCCTGCGGACCGCCGACCGTGAGCTGGACGAGGCGCGCGTCCCGCTGCTCGGCGTCCTGGCGGCGTTCATCTTCGCGGTGCAGATGCTGAACTTCCCCATCGCCGGCGGGACGAGCGGCCACCTCCTGGGCGCGACGCTCGCCGCCGTCCTGCTGGGTCGCTGGGTCGCCTGCCTGGTGATGGCCGTCGTCCTGCTCACCCAGGCGTTCGCGTTCGCCGACGGCGGGATCACCGCGCTCGGGGCGAACGTCCTGAACATGGGCGTGCTGGGCGCGCTGCTCGCCGGCTACGCGGTCACCGCGGGCCGCCGTGTGCTGCCTGACACGCGCGTCGCGTTCCTCGGGCTCGTCGGCGGGGTGGCGTGGCTCGCGGTCATGGTCGGCGCGGCGGCGACGGCGACCGAGCTTGCCGTGTCGGGAACGGTCTCCCTCGGGACGGTCCTGCCGGCGATGCTCGGCGTGCATGCGCTGATCGGCGTCGGCGAGGCCGTCATCACCGTGGCCGCGGTCAGCGCCGTGCTCGCCGCGCGGCCGGACCTGATCGCCGGCGCCGACGTCGCGCATCTCTCCCCCGGTCCGCCGCCGCGACCGGCCACCGGACGGGAGGTCACGACGTGAGGGCCACGTCCACCCGCCTGTTCGTCATCCTCGCGCTTGCAGTCGCGATCGGCTTGGCGACGGCTGTCTCGCCGTTCGCCTCCGCGTCGCCCGACGGCCTCGAGAAGGTCGCGCAGGACAAGGGCTTCGTCGACGACGGTCGCCTCCACGCACTGCAGGACGACGCGCCGGTCCCCGACTACGCCTTCCCGGGGATCGACGACGAGCGGCTCGCGACGGGCGTCGCCGGGTTCACCGGGACCCTCGCGGTCTTCGCGCTGGGCAGCGGCCTGGCCTACGTCATCCGCCGGCGCGCGGCGGGTCGCCCGGGCGCGACCGGCGCGCCGGCCACGTAGCGCAGCCGCGGATGGCAGACGCCTGCAACCACTCGCTGGCGCTGACGCAGCTCGCGGGCGACACGGGCAGCCGCGTCCACCGGCTCGACCCGCGCGCCAAGCTGCTCGGGCTGCTGACGGTGACGTTCGTGGTCGTGTCGGCCCCGCTCGGCCGCTGGCCGGTCTACGCCGCCGGCGCCGCCGTGCTGCTCGCGGTCGCCGCCGCTGCGCGGATCCGCCCCGGGGACCTGTGGCGCCGGGTGCGCGTGGTGCTGCCGCTGGTCCTGCTCGCCGCCGCCCTGCTGCCGCTCCTGCGCCGCGGCGGCACGAGCTACGACCTCGGACTGCTGACCGTCCACCAGGCGGGGCTGGAGATCTTCGGGGCGGTCGCGGCGAAGGCGACCATCGGCACCTCGAGCGCGGCGCTGCTCGGGATGACGACCGCCTTCCCCGCCGTGCTCCGCGGCCTGGAGGCGCTGCGCGTCCCGCGGCTCCTGATCCTGATCGCGGCGTTCATGTACCGCTACCTGTTCGTGATCGTCGAGGAGCTGGGCCGCATGCGCGCCGCGCTCGCCGCACGCGGGTACCGGCCGCGGCACGCCCTCCAGGCGGGCGCGATGGGCCGGGTGGCGACGGCGATGTTCCTGCGGACCTACGGCCGCGGTGAGCGCGTCTACCTGGCGATGCTCGCCCGCGGATACCAAGGCACGATGCCGCGCCTGGACCCGCTCGTCCTGCAACGCGCCGACGTGCTGTTCGTGGCCGTGATCGCCGGCTGCCTGCTCCCCGTCCGGATCCTCGCGGGTACCCCGTGAGCTGCGTGATCCACGCCCGCGGGCTCACCTACCGGTACCCGGGCGGCGGCGGGCAGCCGGCGCTGCACGGCGTCGACCTGCACGTCGGGCACGGCGAGCGCGTGGCCCTGCTGGGCCCCAACGGCGCCGGCAAGACGACGTTCATGCTGCACCTCAACGCGCTGCTGACCGGGTCCGGTGAGCTCGAGGTCGCCGGCCTGGCCGTCGGCCCGAAGACCGTGCACGAGCTGCGCAGCCGGGTCGGGCTGGTGTTCCAGGACCCCGACGACCAGCTCTTCATGCCCACGGTCGCGGAGGACGTCGCGTTCGGCCCGCTGAACCAGGGTCTCGACCGGGCCGCTGTCCGCGCGCGCGTCGCGGAGGCGCTCGGCGCCGTCCGGATGGACCACGTGGCCGACCGGGCGCCGCATCAGCTGTCGATGGGCGAGCGGCGGCGCGTCGCGATCGCGACGGTCCTCGCGATGCACCCCTTGCTGCTCGTGCTCGACGAGCCGTCCGCGAACCTCGATCCGCGGGCCCGGCGCGAGCTGCTGGACGTGCTCGCCGGGATCGACCGCACCCTCCTGGTCACCACGCACGACCTGCCCTTCGCCGCGGAGCTCTGCGAGCGGGCGGTGATCCTCGCCGGTGGCCGGGTGGTCGGCGACGGTCGCTGCGAGGACGTCCTCGCCGACGCGGCGCTGCTGGCCGCGCACGACCTCGAGCTGCCGGCGGGCTTCGACCTGGGCGCGGTCCGCCGCCGGCCCCGTCCCGCCCCGGGCCCGTCCGCGGCCGCCGCGGGCCCGACCGGTGGTACAACGATCCGATGACCGTCGCCCCGCGCCGCGCCGCGCTGAAGTTCGAGAGCGTCGACGACATCGCTGCCGCGATCCGGGACGGCGGCGGCCGCCTCACCGCCGCGCGGCGCATCGTCCTCGACGTGCTGTTCGCCGCCGACGGCCTCGTCTCCGCCGAGGCGATCGCAGGCGGGCTCGACGGCCGCATGATGACCTCGGACCTGAGCTCGGTCTACCGCAACCTGGAGCGCCTGGAGGAGCTCGGGGTCGTCCGCCACGTCCACCTGGACCACGGCCCGGGCCTCTACACGCTCGAGCGCGACACCGAGTACCTGATGTGCGAGGGCTGCCGGCGCGTGGACCCCGTCGACGCCGCCCGGCTGGACGACGTCCGGTCCGCGATCCGCGACGCCTTCGGCTACCACGCCCGCTTCAGCCACTTCCCGATCGTCGGCCTGTGTGCCGACTGCGCCGGCCCGCGGAAACCCGGCTGACCCCGCCGTTCAGGCGGGCGCCGTCTCCGCGACCGCGGGCGCTGCGGGCGTCGTCGCGGTGCGCTCCGCCCCGCGCTCCTCCAGTCGCCGGCTGAGCCGCGAGAGCGTCAGGTTCACCGCGACGAACATCAGCCCGATGACGATCATCACGCTGAGGATCGGAGCCTGCACGTCGCCGCCGCCGCTGAACGGGTTGCCCGCGGTGCCGGAGAGGATCCGCCCGGACCGGACGACCTCCTGGATGGCGATGATCGAGACGAGCGTCGTGTCCTTGTTCAGGGTGATGAGCTGCGACACGGTCGCCGGCACCATCCGGCGTAGCCCCTGGGGCAGCACGACCAGCCGCATCTGCTGGCCGTAGGTCATGCCCAGCGCGGCGGCCGCCTCCTGCTGCCCCTTGGCGAGCGACAGGATGCCAGCGCGGAAGACCTCGGCCAGGACCGCGGAGTTGTACAGGACCAGGCCCGTGATGCCCGCCAGGATGAACTGCGAGCGCAGCGCGTCCGGCAGGAAGCCCGGCGCGTTGTCCTGCCAGCCCGACTTCAGCGACTCTGGCATCTGCAGCGCGAGGAACAGGATCATCAGGATCAGCGGCAGGTTGCGGAACACGTCCACCCACAGCTTCGCCGCCAGGCGGACCGGCGCGATCGTGGACAGCGACATCAGCGCGAGCGGCAGCCCCACGGCCAGCGCCAGGACCATCGCGATCAGCGCGATCTCGAAGTTGATGAGGAACGCCTCCGCGAGGAAGCGCAGGTTGTTGTCGGTCCAGACCCACTCGAAGCTCATCAGCGACGCACCGCATAACGGGACTCGAGGGACCGGAAGATGATCGTCACCGTGATCGTCAGCAGCAGGTAGCCGACCGCGGCCCAGAGGAAGGACTCCTCGGTCTGGAACGTGTTCGAGTTGACGATCCGCGCTTCCTTGAGCAGGTCGGGCAGCGCGACGATCGACGCGCCGACGATCGCCGAGTTCTTGATCATCGCGATCGTGATCGACCCCAGCGGCCCGATCACGGTCCGGGCCGCCTGCGGCAGGACGATGCGCCGCATCACCTGCGGCTGCGTGAACCCGAGCGACAGGCCGGCCTCCGCCTGGCCGCGGGCCACCGCGAAGACCCCGGACCGCAGGACCTCCGCGACGTAGGCGCTCGTGTAGACGCCCAAGGCCGCGATGCCCGCCGTCCACGCGCCGATCTCCACGCCACTGCGGCGCAGCCCCGGGTAGGCGATGAACAGCAGGACGAGCAGCGGCGTGTCGCGGAAGATCTCCACGTACACGCCGCCCGCCCGGTTGACCCACTTATTAGGGGCGACCCGCAGCGCCGCGATCAGCGTCCCCAGGACGACGGCGACCAGGAAGCTCGCCGCCACCAGCCGCGTGGTCACCCACAGGCCGGAGAGGAACTGGTCCGAGTTGTCGGAGAACAGCTCGAACACGGGGCGGCGCCGGCCTCGCTATCCGGCCGCGGCCGCGAGGACGCTGTCGAGCGTCTCGGTCGGCGGCTCCTGCTTCTCACCGGTGTACTGGCCGAGCCACTTCTCGTACGCCGTCGCCCAGCGGCCGTCGGACTTGTACTTGTCCAGGACGCCGTTCAGGAACTCGGTGTACGCGGTGTCGCCCTTCTTCAGGCCGCCGCCGTACGGCTCCGTGGTCAGCGCCTCACCCTCGACGAGCTCGAGCGAGTCGTCCTGGATGATCATGCCGGTCAGGATCACGTCGTCGGTGGAGACCGCGTCGACCGCGCCGTTCTGGATCAGCTCCAGGCACTCGGAGTACGTGTCGACGAGCTGCAGCTTGGCCTTCGGGGCCTGCTTCTTCAGCGTCTCCTCGTACGTGGAGCCGAGCGCCGTGCAGACCGTCTTGCCCGCCAGGCCGTCGACGCCGGTGATGCCGCCGCCCTTCTTCTGCAGGATCCGCCCCTTCGCGATGAAGTACGGGTTCGTGAACCCGATCTCCTTCACGCGCTCGGCGTTGATGGTCATCGTCGACAGGATCAGGTCCGCGGTGCCGTCCTTGATGAACGGGATGCGGTTGTCGGAGATCGCCTCGACGTAGGTCGGCTTGACGCCGAGCGCATCGGCGACCGCCTTGCCGAAGTCGATGTCGAAGCCTTCGATCTGGTCGTTGCGCGGGTTCTTGAAGCCGAACGGCGGGACGTCGTACTTGACGCCGATCTTGATCTCGCCGCGGGCCTGGATCTTGCCCATCGTCGTGGACGCGGGGAACTTCTCGGCGGCGCCGGCCGCGGGGGCGGCGGTGCTGGACGCCCCGGTCGAGGCGGCGCTCGTGGTCCCGCCGTCGTCGCCGTCGTCGCTGCCGCAGCCGGCCCCGGCAAGGGCGAGCACCGTGACCGTGCAAGCGGTCGTGAACCATCTGGACTTCATGTGGAGCAGGCCTCCTAGTGGTGGATGATCTTGTCGACGAACTCGCGGGCGCGCGCAGAGCGTGCCGCGGTGAAGAACTCCTCCGGCGGTCCCTCCTCCACGATCTCGCCGCCGTCGAGGAAGACGATGCGGTCGCAGACCTCGCGGGCGAAGCCCATCTCGTGCGTGACGACGACCATCGTCATGCCGGAGTTCGCGAGGTCGCGCATCACGTCGAGGACCTCGCGGATCATCTCGGGGTCGAGCGCCGACGTCGGCTCGTCGAACAGCATCAGCTGCGGGTCCATCGCGAGCGCCCGCGCGATCGCCACCCGCTGCTGCTGGCCCCCGGAGAGGTCGGCCGGGTAGGCCGACGCCTTCTCGGGGATCCCGACGCGCTCCAGCAGCTCCTTCGCGCGCTGCTTGGCCGCCTTCTCGTCGACGCCCTTGACCTTCATGGGCGCCAGCGTGATGTTGCGCTCGACGGTCATGTGGGGGAAGAGGTTGAACTGCTGGAAGACCATCCCGATGTCGGCGCGGAGCGACGCGAGCTCCTTGCCGGTGACGTCGACGCGGCGGCCGCCGACGGTCAGCGACCCGCCGTCGATCGTCTCCAGGCCGTTGATGCAGCGGAGCATCGTGGACTTGCCGGACCCGGAGATGCCGGCGACCACGATCGCCTCCCCGGTCCCGATCGTCAGGTCGATGTCCCGCAGGACGACGTTGTCGCCGAACGCCTTCGTGACCCCGCGCAGCTCGATCAGCGGGGTGCGCTCCGGGTCGGTAAGAGACTTCTTAAGCTCGATGCGCCGACCGTACAGCACCGGCGCCCGACCGCGGGTCCAATCCGGTCACGTGGTGGCCGGCAGCGCGATCGAGACGGTGCCCACGGTGACGCGACTCGGGGGACGGGCCCCGGGTGTCAGCCGCCACGCGACCGTGAAGGGCGTCGTCGCGCCCGGTGCGAGCACGATCCGCCGGCCGAGGCGGACGGACTCGAACAGCGGCTCGGCCTCCTTCGGCTCCACGCGCGGCGAGTAGAGGCCGTGTGCGAAGCCGGACGCGAACGTCGCCACCCCGCGCACCTCGGCGCCCGTCTCGTCGTACATGCGTGCGGCCGCCGCACTCACGTCCAGCGGCGCCCCGGACGTGTTCCGCAGCTGCCCGGTGATCACCCGGTCCTGCGGCAGCTCCGCGGGCGCGAAGCCGCGCGGCGTATCGGCCCACGTCAGCGGCCCGCGCGCGCCCTGCGAGGGTGCGCTGATCGATAGCGGCGCCAGCGCCGCGGGGGCGCCGGCCCCGCTCGCAGCCCGTGCTGCAGCGGCCTTCGCGGCCGCACTGCCGGGCTTCGGCGGCGTCGTGAACCACGTGCAGCCCGGCGGGTCGGGGTTCGTCCTCGGATGCCAGCTGATGCACGGCAGGTCGGCCGCCAGCTTCAGCGTGTTGCCGACGGGGTTCAGCGACCCCCCGGAGGCGCATGTCGGCAGCGACGGCGGATCGGACGTCACCCCCACTCCCGGTGCGGAGACGTTCCCCTCCCAGCAGTTGCGCAGCCCCTGCTCGTCCCAGAAGACGTCCAGGCCGTTGGGCATGCGGGTGCCGTCCGGCGCCATCCCGAACGTGTTCGTCGTGAACTTGTTGCCGTGCGAGGTGTCCAGGAGCTTCGCGGGATCGGTCTCACCGCGGGCGACCGACGGCACGCCGAACATCCGGACTGCGCTGCGCCACTGGTCGTAGATGTGGTTCTCGGCGAACGTGTTGTCGTTCACGCCGTAGAGCATGAACCCGACGCCGACGACCACCTGGAAGACCGGGCAGACGACGTCCTTGCGGCGCTGCGCGAACGTCGTCGAGTTGCAGTAGGCCTCGTTGTCGTCCTCGAAGATGTTCCAGTTGTTCGAGTGGATCTCGTTGCGCGTCCACTTCGAGCAGTCCTGCGGCATCCCGGGATGGCCGGCGGCGAACGAGTCGTTGGCGATGCCCGCCGCGTTGCCGTGGAAGTCCGAGTCGTGGGTCCACGTCCCGTTGCCCGCGGTGCCCGACGCCCCCAGCGTGTTGCCGTAGGAGTTGACCCGCCGCACCTCGATGCCGAACCCACGGCAGTGCGCCTCCGGGCCGGATCCGGGATAGACGCCGGAGTCGCCGTTGCCGTAGGCCTCGATGTCCTCGTAGAGGCCGTGGTCGGAGGTGAACGTGAGGATGCCGTAGTGGTAGGTGTTGCGCGCGACGAGCTTCGACAGCCGGAAGCCGTTCGTCTCGACGACGTCGATCGCGTTGTAGGCGCCCTCCTCGACGGTGACGTTGCGCAGCTGGAAGCCGTCGGCACGGTCGGCCCGCAGCACGTCGGGCTTCTTGCGGTCGCCCTGGATGACGACGTCCCGAGCGCGGCGCCCGAGCCCCTCCATGACCAGGTTGCACTTCCGGTCGCAGGTGCGGTCCGCGTCGAGCGAGTCGCCGATGATGGCGATGAGGTTGCGGGCGTTCGGGCAGTCGTGCTGGTGCAGGAACGTCGGGACGCGCCCGTCCTCGGTGTGGTTGTCCCCCGAGTCCTCCCAGTACGTGGGGCCCTCGCACTTGGGGTCCTTGACCGCGATGGCGCGGCTGGGCTCCTCGCGGTAGACGCCGGGCATGATCAGGATCCGGTCGCCCGTCTTCGCGGCGTCGACCGCCTGCTGGATGTGCTCGAACCGGCAGCGCTTCAGCTGCTTGAGCAGGGCCGCACGCTGCTTGGTGCGCTTGGGTCCCTTCCCCGCCCAGCTGGTCCGCAGGCGCTTGGCGGAATCGGCTTTGCAGACGACCCGGGCGGTCCCCGTGGTCCGCAGGGCGGGGACCTCGCCGACCGACCGGCTCGGGTAGAGGGTCGCGCGCTCGGCGTGGCCGTCGGCGACGGCCGGCACGGTGAGCGCCACGAGGGCGGCGAGGGCGAGGGTCAGGCGGCGCATGGGGCGATCTCGTTCAGCGGGTGGGTGGTCCGCGCGGGCGACGCCGGCGCGGGAGAGGTCAGGTCGGTCACGGCCGCAGCCCGGCGTGACGAAGGTAGCCGCGGAGCGCGGCGGGGGACGACGCCACGCCCTTGTCGGCGACGCCGGCGAAGCGGACACGTCCGGTGCGGACGCCGTAGACGTATGTCCGCCCGCGTCCGGCCGGCTTGACGCGCAGGCCGGGGCCGAACGGGCGGGAGGCGCGGATGGCGCTGCCGCGGGAACCACGGCCGACGCCGGCGACGCGGTGGCGCGGGGCGGTCGAGACGAGCAGGCCGACGGTGCCGCCGGGGGTGATCACGGCGCGCAGGCGGCCGCCGGCCTTCCCCCTGACGCAGTAGGTGAACGTGCGACCCACCCGTCGCTGGGGCTGGCCGGCGCCGCGCAGCAGATCCTCGGCGGTGGCGCCGAACCGCAGCAGCCCGATGCCCGCACCGGTGAAGCGCAGCCGCGCCGCCCGGCAGCCCGGCACGCCGACGCCGACCGCCCGCTCCCACATCTGCAGGTAGGCCTCCGCGCCGCGCCCCATGTCAGCGACGATCTCCTCGCCGGCGATCCGGCGCAGGTCCTCGATCCAGTCGGGGTAGAGGCCGTAGTTCGCGACGCCGTCGACGTTGATGTCCCACGTCCGGCTGCCGGTGCTCGAGCGGTCGAAGGTGACCGCGCCGTCGAACGACCTGAACGGGTAGGTGACCGGGCTCCGGCCGCGGCGCGGGGCGCCCTGCACGGCGAACCCGTTCTGGTCGGCGCCGTAGCCGAAACCGAAGAACCGCTTCGGGTCGCGCAGCGGCTTGATGCGCTCCCAGTACGCGACGAAGTCCTTGGCGTTCTTCGCGATCGGCGTCACCACGCCACCGGCCTTGTAGATCCGCGCGTAGGCGTCGCGTGTGCTCCAGGAGTGCGACGAGATGACGCCGGAGTAGCCGGCACGCTCGATGATGTCGAGGACCTGGGTGCGGGACGCGACGTCGAGGTGGTCCGGGTCGATGATCATCCCCCGCTTGATCATGCCCTTCACCAGGTGCTCGCCCTGGGGCGTGAGGCCGCGCCGGTTGCAGTGCGGCCCGGGCGGATAGAGCGGCGTCGTCGCGGACAGGCTGAGGCCGGACGCCTGCAGGCTGCCGAGGACGTTCGCGATCGGCGTCGGCGCGGTGACCTGGGTGCGGTCGGCCTCCCCCGCCGGTCCGGTGCAGGTCTCGAGGTCCAGGAAGCGGCCCGTCTCCAGGAAGTTGGACGTGTTCGTGAGCAGCCCGAGCGCGCCCTCGTCGCCGGCCACGCCGCCGAAGCCGTTGTCGATCTTCCCGGTGATCTCCAGGTCGCGGACGCCCAGCGCGTAGACGGCGTCGAGCTGGCGGTCGATGTCGTCGTTGTCGCACTGCGCGACGCCCTGCTGCACCCCGCAGTCGAGCAGCTGCGAGATCTCGATGCCGCGGACCACGGCGAGCTTCCCGGCATTGACCACCCGGCGCGCCTGGAACGGGCTGTCGACCAGGCGGAACCAGCCCTTGCCGGGGCCGCCCTCCTGCGCGTCGATGTACTCCTCGAGCTCCTTCAGGCGGCGGGCCTGCAGCCGGACCGCGTCCATCTCGTTGCACGAGTTCTTCTTCAGCGGCCAGATCGTGCAGAGCGTGTGGTTCTCGACGAACAGATTCACGTAGACCCGCAGGCCACCACGCCAGGCCCGCTCGAGCCACTTGTAGTACGAGCCCTCGTGCGCGAGCAGGTTGTACGCGGGCCAGTCACGGAACGTCGGCCACCCGACGGGGTCGTTGACCGGGCTGCCGCCGCCGAGCGCGGTCTCCAGGACGTTCGTCGTCAGGTCGCCGGCCGCGCCGTCCTCGCAGGCGGCGAGCGCGTAGGTGATCCCGTACGCGTGCCACGGCCGGCCGCAGTGGGCCTTGCCGCCCAGGAACTCGAAGCCCATCAGGTGCATGTGCGCGTCCAGGAGGCCGCGCGTCTCGCCGTACGGGGTCGGGCCGGACGCGGGTGTCCCGGTCGAGTCCGTGTCGGCCTCGGGGTAGACTGCGCAGCCCTCGGCAGGTGTGAAGGTCAGCCGGTCGGTGCCGCCGAGCGCGAGCCGCCGGCCGGCCTGGTTCTCGAGCGCGAAGCCGTCGGCGCCTGAGGTGACGTCGAAGTCCGCGGACGGGCCCGGCGTCGCCGCGGTGACCGGGACCCCGGCCGCGCTGACGGTCAGGAAGGTCCGCGCCGGCCCGTACAACAGGTACCGCCCCAGACCCGTGGCCTGCATGCGGAACGGACCACCCGGGGCCGCGGCCTGCCCGCCGCGCACGTCGTAGCACCCATGGACGAGGCTGTAGCGATCGGGGGCGGCCGCGCGCGCAGCGTCCACACCGCCGAGGCCCGTGAGCGCGGCGCAGAACAGCAGGACCGCAAGGCGCCGCGCGACATGCACGGGCGACAACCTAGTTGTGGAACGGCCGTACTACAAAGCGCCGGCGTCCACCGGGTGTGCCCATGCGCACCGCAGCCGGGCGTATCGTTCCCAGCCGTGGAGTCCGCGGGGACCATTCGCCGGGAGCTGATCGCACGCACGCTGCGCGTTCCGGGCGTCGACGGGCCGGACGGCGACGGGCGCGCCGCCGCCCGCCAGCTCGACATCGCGCTGATGGCCGTCAACTTCAAGTGCTCGGGCGAGCTGCTGACCCGGCTGTCGCGCCTGCACCCGGTCGCCGTCTGGGACATCGGCGGCGGCGTCCTCGACGCCGTGCGGCACGTGGTCGGGGATCACGTGCGGCACAACGCCTACTTCCTCGACTTCCCGGCGAACGTCCCCGACACGCTCGACTTCTGGGCAGCGTGCGTCGTCGAGGCCCTGCGTGACCCGTACGCCGCCGAGCCGGTCGCGGAGCAGCTCGCGGCCGGCGAGCTGAACCTGCTCGACCTGCCGTCGTACGGGCGCTACCAGCACACCTACGAGGAGCTCCTCGCCGCGCACGAGCCGCTGATCGGCGCGGCCGCCGACCGCAAGATGGTGCTCGGGCTCGGCGGCCCGCTCGGCGAGGAGTCGCACGCGCTGTACCTGCGGCTCGCCGGCACCCCCGTCCCGCTCTTCGAGGCCGACCTGCCGTTGCTCGGCGTCCTGGCCGAGCTGCACGTCGGCGACGCCCAGCCGGACGCCATCCCGAACCGCGAGTGCCGCGCCGTCGTCAACGGCGTCGCCATGCGCCACGGGCTGCCGCTGCGGGTCGACACCCCGGTCGACGTGCTGCGCCTGGCCTGCGCGCTGTCCGGCGGGGACGTGACCCTCCGGGCCCGGACGCGACTGCGCTCCTTCACCCGGTCCGAGCGCCGCGCCCTGCTCGCGGCGCTCGACGGCGTCATCGCGGCGAGTCCGGCGAAGCTCGCGGACGTCGGGCGCCGGAGGGAGCGCTTCAAGCGCCTCGGGGAGCGGCTGCATCCGCACGAGTACCCACGCTGGCCCGCGGCGCAGGCGGTGTTCGCCGTCGCGCGCGGCGAGCGCGTCGCACGGTCCATCGGCGGCCGGGTCGAGGTCGCACTGCGGGCGGGTGAGCCATCCGCCGCGATCGCCGCCCTCGCGCCGGCCCCGGGCATGCTGATCCGCGCGGTCGACCGCCTCGCGCGCTGCGGGGCGGACCACGCGGAGCTGACGGCGGCGGTCCGCGTCGCGGCCCCCGATGTGGCCACGTCGGTCCTGCTGTCCCTGCGCGAGCACCTGCTGAACCGCGGCGCGCCGCTGAGCGCGCGGATCTTCGTGAACCGCGAGGGTCGCGCGTGGGTGACGCCCGACGAGCGCCCACCCCTGCCCGCGGCGTTGGTCGCCGGTCTCGCCGCGGCGCTCGACGCGGAGCTGGCGGGGCGCCTGCCCCGCGCCGATCGCCTGGTCGTCGACCCGGCGATCCGGGCCGTCGCCGTGCCGCTCTCGGACAAGACACGGCCCGGCGGGCTCGGGATCCTGCCGCGCGGCTCGATCCTGCCCGCCACCGACCTGCTGCGGTTCTTCGTCTACTGGAAGCAGACGGCCATCGGGACCGACTTCGACCTCGGGGTGCTGCTCCTCGACGAGCGCTTCGAGGCCGTAGGCCAGGTGTCGTGGACGAACCTCACCGAGGACGGCGCCGTGCATTCCGGCGATGTCATCGAGGCGCCGGCGGGCGCCACCGAGTTCATCGACCTCGACCTGGGCCGCGTGGACCCGCGTGTGGCCTACGTGGTCCCGCAGGTCGACGTCTTCTCCGGCGAGGGCTTCGACCAGGTCGAGGAGGCGTTCTTCGGGTTCATGCAGCGCACGCCCGAGCAGCAGGGGCGGCCGTTCGAGCCGCGCACGGTCCGGGCAAAGTCCGACCTCTACGGCGCCGGGGCCGTCGCGCTGCCGCTGCTGTTCGGCCGGGGCCCGGACGGCTCGTGGCACGCCAAGTGGATGCACCTGAACCTCGAGGGCGAACCGCAGTTCAACGCCGTCGAGCGCAATCACCTGAGCACTTCGCTGCTCGTGCAGGGCATCGCCGAGCGGCGTAACCTGACCGTGGGCCACCTCGCCGACCTGATGGACACCGGCGCGGGGACGACCGACACCGCCGGCCTGGACCCCGCGCAGCCCGTCACGTACCTTGGGCTCGAGCGTCCCGACGAGCTGCCCGCCGGGTCGCGCTGCTTCACCCCCGCCAACCTCACCGAGCTGCTGAGCTCGGCCTGACGGCTCTGTGGAGGCTTCCTTCTACTTCAATGGGAAATTAGCCACCACGCTCTCCGTCAGGTCGAGCTCAGCAGCAGGCCAATGGCGGTCAGTGCGCCGCGGCGGCGGGCGCCGGCTCCAACCCGTCGGCGCGCGCCGCTGGGGCGTGCGCGGTCTCGACCGCACCGGGCAGCAGGAGCGCGCGCGTCATCACCGCACCCGCGGTGAAGATCGCCGCGGAGATCCAGAACGCGACCGTGTAGCCGTGCACGGCCGCCTCGCGGACGACGGCGGCGGACGGCCCGCCGTGGTCTGAGATGTAGTTCGACGTCGAGGACACGACGATCGTCGTCAGCAGCGCAGTGCCGATCGCGCCGCCGACCTGCTGCGAGGTGTTGACCATGGCCGACGCGACGCCGGTGTCCTTCGGGGCGACGCCCGCCGTCGCGCCCGAGAAGGCCGGGGCGAACACGAGCCCGAACGCCACGCCGATGACCAGCAGGCTCGGCAGGACGTGGGACGCGTACGCGGTGTCGACGCCGATCCGCGTGAGCCCGGCCACGCCGAGGCCCGCGAACAACATCCCGGTCGGGATCAGCGGCCGCGGGCCGGTGCGGGCCAGGATGCGGGTGTTGACGACGATCGACGTCGTGATGATCGCCAGGTTCATCGGGATGAACGCGAGGCCCGTCTGGATCGGCGTGAAGCCGCGGGTCTGCTGCAGGTAGTAGGTCAGGAAGATGAAGATCCCGAAGATGCCGATGCCGGCCGTGACCATCGCCAGGTAGGAGCCGCCGCGGTTGCGGTCCAGCACGATGTGCAGCGGCAGCAGCGGGCTGGCGACCCGGCGCTGGAGGACGACGAACGCCGACAGCAGGACGACTGCGGCCGCGAACATCACGAGCGTCAGCGTGTCCCCCCAGCCGCTGCTCTCTGCGCGCGAGAACCCGTAGACCAGCGCCAGCAGGCCGGATGTGGCCGTCGCCGTGCCGGCGAGGTCGAGCCGGGGCCGGTTCGGGGACTTGACGTCGTGCAGCAGCCGCGAGCCCGCGACGGCGGCCGGGATCGCGAACAGGAGCGACACGTAGAGGCACCAGCGCCAGTCGAGCACCTCGGTCAGCACGCCGCCGAGGAGCAGGCCGATCGACCCGCCGACGCCGGCGATCGCGCCGAAGATGCCGAACGCCTTGCCGCGCTCGGCGGGGTCGGTGAACGTCACCGCGAGCAGCGACAGCGCTGCCGGGGCGAGCAGCGCGCCGAACATGCCCTGTGCCGCGCGGGCGCCGACGAGGACGCCGAAGCTCGGCGCGGCGCCGCCGATGGCCGACGCGACGGCGAAGCCGAGCAGGCCGACGATGAAGGACCGCTTGCGCCCGAAGAGGTCGCTGATGCGGCCCCCGAGCAGCAGCAGGCTGCCGAACGGCAGCGCGTAGGCGGTGATGATCCAGGACCGGTTGCCGTCGCTGAAGCCGAGGTCGGCCTGGGCCGACGGCAGCGCGATGTTCACGATCGTCGCGTCGAGTACGACCATCAGCTGGGCGATCGCGATGACCCCGAGGATCAGCCAGCGGCGCTCGTGGTGGGGATCGGTCGGGGTGTCGGGCATGAGAGGGAGGCTCCGGGAGAACGGGCGCGGAGAGGGCGTCTCCGCTTAATCAGAGCGCAATCTAGCAAAGCGGAGACGCAATCTCCGAATCCCGTTACGATTCGTCACGCGTGCTGCCTTCCGAGACCCCGTCCGAGTCCCCTGCGCTCCGCGCCGACGCGGAGAAGAACCGCCGCCGGTTGCTGACCGCTGCGCGTGAGGTCTTCGCGGAGCACGGCCTGGACGTGACGCTCGACGACATCGCGCGGCACGCCGGCCTGGGGGTCGGCACCGCCTACCGCCGCTTCCCGAACAAGCGGGTCCTGATCGACGAGCTGCTCGTCGAGCAGCTCACCACCATGCGCGACATCGCCCGCGCACAGCTGGACGCACAGGACCCCATCGCCGGCATCCGCGGCTACGTGCAGGAGGTCGTCGCGCTGCAGGTGGCCGACCGCAGCCTGAAGCAGGTCATGTTCGCCTCCGACCGCGGTCAGAAGCGCGTCGAGGAGGCCCGGGCCGGCCTGGGCCCGGCCGTCACCGCCCTCGTCGACCGCGCGCACGACGCCCGACTGCTGCGCGACGACGTCCTGGCCAGCGACGTGGCCATGATCACGCTCATGCTCTCGGTCGTGGTCGACTTCGGCCGCGGGTACGAGCCCGAGCTGTACCGGCGCTACCTGGAGTGGCTGATCGCGGGGATCCTGCGCGACGGGCCGGCGACCGGCCAGCCGCCGATCGCGATGGAGTGCTTCCACTCGGCGATGCTCACCTTCAAGATGGGCGCGGCGCCGAAGCCCCAGCGCTGAGCCGTGCGCGTTGCCGCGCGCCCTTGCCGGTCACGGGATGAACTCGGGCCCCTTGTCGGTGTAGGCCCGGCGGAAGGCGCGGATCGCGTCCTCGGCCTTGGTCGTCAGGGCCTTGCAGCCCAGGATCTGGCCCCACGCGACCGCGGCGACGGCGTACGGCATCCGGGTGTCGTTCTGGAACACGAGGACGTGGTAGGCAGCCGAGCCGTTCAGCTCCTCCGAGCCCAGGGCCTCGATCCGGTCGGACACGGCGACCGGGGTCCCGGGGCGGTAGACGAGCTCGATGCGGCCGTGCTCGAGCGAGTGGACGTAGCTCTCCTTCGCCGGCTCATTGCCCGGCGCGTAGATGCCGTCGCTCGCCGCGACCGGCGCGTGGTCCCCGGACGACGGCGGGTTCGTCTTGTAGCTGACGTTGCCGCCCACGTGGGTGCTGCCCTCGATCGGCGGGCTCTGCAGGGTGCAGCCCGCGGCCTTCGCCGCGGCGGCGACCCCCTGCGGCGACGCGGGCGACGGAGACGGCCGGGGGGACGACGGGGCGGGGTCGGGAGTGGACGTCGTGGCGGACGGCGTCCCGAGCGCCGGGTCGGGAACCGGCTCCAGCGCGACGGGCAGCGGTTCGGTGGCGAGGATCGCGGCGAGCGCCCGTGCGCTCTGCACCGTGAAGCCACCGCTGATCTCCGAGCCGTTGGTCCCATCGATCCCGTCGGGGTTCTGCTGGAAGTCGATGTACGGGACGGAGATCAGCTGGTCGTCGAGCGCGATCGCGAAGTGCTGGTAGCGGGACTGCGGGTCGGCGAGCGCGACCCCTTCGCTGTTCTCGGCCAGGCCCGCGCCGCGACGGGCGATCGCGCGCGTTGCGGATCGCCACCGCATGCGGGCCGCCGGGGCGAAGTCGAAGGTCACGTTCGGCGCCTTGCTGCGCGGGTCGAAGTTCTGCTCGGGGTCGCGGATGTCGGCGTTGCCCAGGATCGGGTCGTCGGCGATCGCGTACCAGCAGTCGGCGGGGTCGGCGGCGGGCCTTGCCAGCTCCTGCCGCACGAGCACCGCCTTGCCCTTGGCGCGCCCCGCGCGGGCCGACGCCTCGCGTCGGGGGACGCACGCCAGCGCACCGGCCTGGGGACCGCCGGTCACGGCGAAGTCCGACGGGACGGGCGTGCCGTCGCGCCCCAGGACCCCGGCCTCCCAGTCGTAGAACCGGACGAGCCCGCGGCCCAAGAGCGGCCGGGCGGTCGCGAGGTCGGCCGGACGGCGGAGGGTCACGCGGATGCGGACGCCGTCGGCGGCGACGGTCGCGCCCCGGACGCCGACGCGCTCCAGGCGCTGCTTCAGGATCGGGACGCTCGCCCGTGCCGCCTGTGCGTCCCCGCCGACGACCTCGTACTCGAGCGCCGTGGCCTTGGTCGAGCCGGCTGCCGACACGGCGGTCGAGGTGCTCATGGAGCCGCTCGCCCTCGGCGCGGTGGTCGAGGTGTCGTCGCCGCCCCCGCAGCCGGCCAGCCCCGTCACGATGGCGGCCAGCAGGGCCCCGCCGATCGGCCTGGTCACATCGCCCGTGCGCCGCATCGACCGACCCTAACGAGGCCGGCGCCGCCGCCGCGGGCGACGAGGACCCGGCAGGCCGCGGT
The DNA here is from genome assembly GCF_040581415.1 of Paraconexibacter sp. AEG42_29. NCBI lineage: Bacteria > Bacillati > Actinomycetota > Thermoleophilia > Solirubrobacterales > Paraconexibacteraceae > Paraconexibacter > Paraconexibacter sp. AEG42_29. The sequence goes on from NZ_CP114014.1 coordinate 3,511,065, forward strand.
CACCGCGCGGGCTGCAGCTCCCCCAGCCACGCGAGCTCCTCGGCCAGCATCCGCTCGGCGGCGGAGCGGACGCGGCCGGGACGCTCGACGCCTGCCAGCAGCCCGATGCCCGCCAGCAGCGTCACGAGGCGATCGGCCCGGTGCTCGATGTCGACGGCGGGGTCGAGCTCGCCCGCGCGCTGGGCCTCGGCCAGGAGCCCGGCGAAGATGTCCCGCAGCCCGGTCCAGCCGGCGCGGTAGCCGTCGCTCAGGCGGTCGCCCTTGGACGCCTCGCCCCAGGCGGCGACCCAGACCTGCCACTCCTGGCGGCGGAGCGGATCGGTCGGGAGCATCACGTCGACCGCCCGGCCGAGGCGCTCGAGCGCCGTCCCGTCCCTGCGCGCCGCCCGCAGGACGCGCGCGGCCGCCTGGCGGTTCGTCGCCTCGAGGACGGCCTCCATCAGCTCGTCCTTGTCCGTGAAGTAGTGGGTGATGAAGCCCGTCGAGACCCCGGCCTCGGCGGCAATGACGCGCACGCTCGCCGCGTGCACGCCGTGCGCGGCCACCGCCCGTGCACCGGCTGTGATGATGCGCTGGCGTGCGGAGGGGTCGCGGATCGAGCGGGTCATCGTCGGCGCGCACGTTACGAAACGGTCGTTATGATTGCAAGCAGCTCACGCGGCCTGATACAAAACGGCTGTTACGAAACAGTCGTTCTGACTTCAAGTTGTTTTGGGATGCCGGCCCGACGGTGTCCCGTCCCTCTCACGAAAGCGAGTTCCCGTGTCCCTGACCTTGACCGACGAGCAGCGCGACTTCGCCGCCGCGGTGCGCGACTTCTGCCAGCGCGAGGCCGGCACGCGCGAGCAGCGCGATCAGCTGACCAACAACTTCGCCGACCCGCACAACGTCGACCTCTACAAGAAGGTGGCCGACCTCGGGTGGACCGGGGTCGCGATCCCGGAGGAGTACGGCGGCGCCGGCGGTGGCGCCGTCGACATGTGCCTGTTCCTAGAGGAGATCTCCTACGGGCAGCTCCCCATCGGCGGCTACCCGGTGACGCAGATCAGCGCCGGCCCGTACGAGAAGTTCGGGACCGAGGCCCAGAAGGAGGAGGTGCTCGGAGGGATCGCGGCGGGGAACGTCGAGGCCGTGGCCATGTCCGAGCCGGAGGCCGGGTCCGACGTCGGGGCGCTGCGCTGCAAGGCGGTGCGCGAGAACGGCCACTACGTCGTCGAGGGCCAGAAGACGTGGATCAGCGAGGCGCACTACGCCGAGCACATCCTGCTCGTCTGCCGGACGGACGCCACCGGGAAGAAGCACGAGGGGCTGACGATGCTGATGGTCCCCAAGGACGCCGAGGGCATGGAGATCCGCAGCATCGACACGATGGGCGGCCGCGTGGTGAACGACGTCTTCTTCACCGACGTCAAGGTCCCGGCCGAGAACCTGATCGGCTCGGAGGGCGGCGCCTGGATGCAGCTGATGGCGGGCCTGAACACCGAGCGCCTGATCATCGCCGCGCAGTCGCTCGGCTTCGCGCGGCGCGCCTTCGACGACATGCTCGAGTACGTCAAGGAGCGCAAGCAGTTCGGCCGCCCGATCGGGTCCTTCCAGGCGCTCTCGCACCGGATCGCCGACCTCGCGACCGAGGTCGAGATCTGCAAGCTGCTGGTGTACGACGTGGCCCAGAAGGTCGACGCGAACCCCGGCATGCTCTACCCGCGCGAGGCGTCGATGGCCAAGCTCAAGGTCACCGAGACCGGCAAGAAGGTCGCCCTCGAGGGCATGCAGATGATGGGCGGTTACGGCTACGCGACCGAGTACGACATGGAGCGCCACGTCCGCCAGAACCTCGTCTCTACGATCTACGGCGGGACGAGCGAGATCCAGCGGGAGATCATCGCGAAGACCTACGGGCTCTGACCGCAGTCGCCGGCGGTCCGCGACTTCGCCCGCCGCCGCCGGTTCGCGCTGACATGGACGTCGTCCGCTCCCCGCGCCGGTGGCTCGTCCGGCTTGGCATCCCCCTGCTGGCCGCTCTCGCCCTCGTCCCGGGCCAGACCGGCGTGGCGGTCGCCGCCGGTCCGTGCGCACCGGTGTCCGGGGAGCCCGCGCAGTTCACGGCGAACGCGAACCGCGTCGGCCTCGTCGACCTGCGCTTCTTCCTGGCCCAGGGGGCGCCCGTCACCTACTGGGAGTGCGTCGGCGACCGGGCCGCGCGGCTCGGGCAGCAGGCGACGCCGGACTCGGCGATCACGTCGCTGCTCGCCGCGGTCCCGTGGAGCTGCGACCGGCTGGTGCGGCGGTTCACGGCGAGCACGACGACCGCCGACGGGACGCTCCTGCGCGGCGAGACCAGCGTCCGCACCCCATCCTGCGCCCGCCGGTTCGCCGTCGCCGCGCCGCCGCGGGTGCGGCCCGGCACCCCGCTGCGCGTCCGCGTCGCCGACCGCTGGGCGCTGGGCGGGATCGCGACGCGGCTGTGCGTCACGGATCCGGGCGGTGGCCGCGACTGCCGGCAGCTCGCCTTCGCCGCCGGGGCGACCGCGCGGACGCTCACCCTGCGCCCGCGGACACGCGGCGTGTACCGCCTGGAGCTGCAGGTCCGCGCGAGCCGCGTCCGGGCGACGGTCGCGGTCGGCGTCCGCAGCGCTCCGGTCCGGGCGCTGCCCACGGTGCTGGCGACCGGCGACTCGACGATGCAGGGCGTCGAGAGCTTCCTGGCCGACGACCTCGCCGACGTCGCCACGGTCGAGAGCGACGTGCGCCCCGGGTTCGGCCTCAGCACCCGGGACTGGTCGAGCGTGGCGCGCTCGCAGGTCGCGCGGCTGCGCCCGCGGGCGGTCGTCTACTCGCTCGGCGCCGCGGAGGGCTTCCCGCTGAGCACTCCCGGCGGCGCCGAGGTCGCGTGCTGCGACCGCGCGTGGACCGAGGAGTACGCCCGTCGCGTCCGGGAGATCGTCGTCCGCTACCGGCAGCGCGGCCGCGCGCGGGTCTACGTGATGACGCTGGCCGCGCCGAAGGCGGCGGCGCGGGTGCCGATCGTCGCCGCCGTCAACCGGGCGCTGGTCGACGGCGCCGCCGGGCTGCCCGGTGTCACGGTGATCCGCATCGACCGCCTGATGTCACCGGACGGCTACCAGGAGGCGATCCGCGACCGCGGGCGCGACGTCGACGTCCGCGAGCCGGACGGCATCCACCTGAACGCGGCGGGCACCGCGATCGCCGCGCGGGTGGCGGCCGCCGCGGTCCGCGCCGGACTCTGAGCAGGCGTCGTGAGCACGTGACTCAGAGGGGCGGGGGCGCCCGGAACCCGTCGCCGCGTGCCGCTCAGGCGACGGGGATGGGCTGCGCGGCGGCCGGCTTCTGCGCCAGCCGACGCGAGGCGCCGAGCGGATCCCAGTCGGGCCCGACCGGGCTGAGCCGGGCCGCGTCGGCGATCACCGCGCCGCCGCGGACCTCGCGCGCGAGGTCGCGCCCCGTGATCGCCGCCGCGGCGTACATCCCGCTGTGCATCACCCCTTCGATGCCCGGGCCCCAGGTGCAGCTCGCGCCGGCGAGGAACAGGCCGGGGATCTCCGTCCGCACGCCCCAGCGTCCCCGCTGCGCGAACTGGTCGACCGCGATCTCCAGGCCGTAGGCGGTCCCGCCGGTCGGTGTCGTGTACCGCTCCTGCGTCACCGGCGTCCCGCCCTCGCGCCAGACGACGTGCTCCTTGACCCCCGGGATCGCCTCGTCGACCCGGTCGATCATCACGTCGACGAGGTGCTCCTTGAGCTCGAGGTAGGCCGTGTTGTCCCGGTACTGCCCGCCGTCCGCCGGCCCGCCCGACAGGCCCCAGAGCCCGAGGTCGCCGGTGATCGGGAACATCGCCTCGAGGTTGGTGTGCCCCGCCGGCGCGTACCGCGCGGTCCCGGGGTCCTTGATGGTCGAGCTGTGGATGTACGCGGGCATCCGACGCGCGAGGTCGTCCATCCACGCGTCGGTGCGCCGGCGCGGGCCCCGGGTCATCGCGAAGACGTCCTCGATCGGGTCCCAGGTCGGGAAGCTCAGATGGTCGGTGTTCGGCAGCCGGCCGGCGAGGTCGAGATCGACGCCCAGGTAGGCGGTGAAGTAGGGCTGGCACATGCGGCCACCCTCGACGCGGCGGGCCGTGCGCAGCTTCAGGTGCTCACGGCCGACCATGCCCAGGAGGGTGCGCTTGACGTCGGCCGCCGAGAGCACGACCGGGGCGGCCAGCGCCTCGCCGTCCGTGAGCCGGACCCCGGCGACGCGGCCCTCGGCGATCACGATCTCCTCCACCCGGGCCTGGGTGCGGACCGTCCCGCCATGGGTCCGGACGACGTCGGTGAGGTGCGCGGCGAACACCTGACCGCCGCCCTTCGGATACGTCCCGCCCTTCTCGATGAAGTCCCACAGAAAGGCCGCGTGCATCCCGACCGGGGCACGCGAGGGCGGCGCCAGGTAGCTCACGTTCGACGTCGACAGCACCAGCTGCGCCTGGGCACTCAGGCCGCAGAGGTCGTAGAGCCGCTGCAGCGGGACGTAGGCCCAGGCGGCCCACTGCGGCGCACGGACGCCGAACGACCCGAAGTCCCGGAGGGAGGACGGGACGGCCGCGCGGTCGAGCGCGCCGCCGATGCCGCGCATCACGCGCATGAACCGCCGGATGCCGCGGGAGTCGGCCGGGAACGCACCGACCAGCGCCTCCTCGTAGCGGTCGAGCCCTTTCGGCGCCTCGAACTGCAGGCCGGGCAGGACGTAGGTCTCCAGGCGGTCCGGGTCGAACGGGAGGAACTCGATGCGGTCCTCGAGCGCGAGGCCGCGGAGCACCATCGGCAGCAGGCCGTCGGGGCCGCAGTTGCCGAGGTGGTGCACGCCCACGTCGAACTCCCACTCGTTCTTGCGCCGGAAGACGTGGGAGGAGCCGCCTGCCGCGTCGCCCGCCTCCAGCACGATCACGCGCCGTCCCGCCGCCGCCAGATAGGCGCCGGCCGTGAGACCCGCCAGCCCCGCTCCGACGACGATCGCATCCCAGGTCCCAGGTTCGCTCATCGGTCGACCCAACCACAAATGACCGACCATCTCAAGGTCGAGATGGTCGATCGTCTCAAAGTCGTGGCATGATGTCGGCATGCCTGACTCCGCGACGAAGGCCGCGTGGCTCGATGCCGGCGCCGTCGAGTTCCAGCAGCGTGGGTACAACGCCACCGGGATCGCCGCGCTCGCCGCCCGCTCGGGAGCCCTGAAGGGATCGTTCTACAACTACTTCCCGAGCAAGGAGGCGTTCGCGCTCGAGGTGATCGCGGGCTACTGCGGGGCCGCTGGGCTCGAGATCCTCGCCGGCGACGCCCCGCCCGACGAGCGGATCCGCGCACACTTCGAGCACCTGCGGCGGGAGCTCCGGCGCCGCGGCGACGCGTTCGGCTGCCTGCTGGGGAACTTCGCGGGCGAGGTCGCCGCCGACAACCCGGTCATCCGCGGCGCCATCGAGGCGGCCTTCGACGGCTGGGCCGGGCTCCTCGCGGACGCGATCGCGGAGGCCCAGCCGGATCACGCCGACAGCGCCGGCCCCCGGGCGCAGCTGCTGATCGACGCGTGGGAGGGCGCGCTGCTGCGCGCGAAGGTCACGGCCGACCCGGCGCCGGTCGAGGCGTTCCTCGCCTCGACGCTCACGCTCGTGCTCGACGCCTGAGGCGCGCGCTACTCGATCCTCGCGTGGACCGGTCCGCCCCGCGGCAGGAGCGGGACGAACGCGATCGCGACCAGCGACGCGACGGCGAACGTCCCGAACGCATCGTCGAAGGCGGACGCCACCGGCACGCCCGGGGCGACCTCGCCGCCGGCGACCAGCACGGCTGCCGCGACGGTCGCGCCGAGCGCGGACCCGACCGTCCGCACCTCGTTCGTCAGCCCGAGGGCTGCACCGCTCTCCTCGTTCGCTGCGCTGGCGAGGACGAGGTCCAGCGTCGTCCCGATGGTCGGCCCGAACGCCAGGCCGAGCGGGACCCCGGCCAGCACGATCGTCAGCACCGATACCGGGAAGACCACGAGGATCGCGTTGCCGAGCGCGATGCACAGCAGCCCGCCGACGATCAACGCGCGCGTCCCCACCCGCGGTGCCAGCCGGGCCGCCATCGGACCGGAGATCAGCGCCGCGATCGAGCTGGGGACGAGGACCGCGCCGATTTGCGTTGTCGTCAGGCCCAGCCCGTAGCCGGTGCTCTTCGGCAGCCCGGCCAGCAACGGCAGCGCCGCCAGGTGGGAGAAGGCGACGAGGCCCGCCAGGAACGTCAGGACCTGCGCGCTCCACACCGGCCGGCGCACCAGCAGGCCCGGGTCGAACAGCGGTGACCGCGCCGTCCGCTGGCGGCCCGCGAATCCGGCCAGGCCGGCGGCGGCCACCACGAACAGCCCCAGCACCCGCGTGGAGTCCCACCCCCAGTCGTTGCATTGGGAGATGGCGAGCACGAGCGCGACCAGGCCGGTGCCGAGCAACCCGCCGCCTGCCCAGTCGACGGGCACGGCGGCCCGGACCGGCGACTCCGGGACGGCCAGCGCGATGGCGGTGAAGGTCAGCGTCGCCACCGCCGCAAGCGCCCAGAACAGCGCGGCGAGCGACCCGGCGTCGACCAGCAGCGAACCGCCCAGCAGTCCCAGGACGGCGCCACCGCCCGCCGCGCCGACGAGGATGCCCACGGCGCGCGAGACACGCTCGGGCGGGACGTGGTCCCGGACCAGCGCGAGCGCCAGCGGTGCGGTCCCCGCGCCGAGGCCCTGCACGGCGCGGCCGCCGACGAGGACCTCGAGCGACCCGCCGACCGCGCACACCACGGATCCGGCGACGAACGCGCCGACCGAGCACAGGAGCAGTCGCCGCCGGCCGTACTGGTCACCGAGCCGGCCGGCCAGCGGCGTGGCGATCGCGGCGGTCAGCAGGAACGCCGTGATCAGCCACACGACATCGGTGGCGGAGGCGTCGTAGCGCTGGGCGACCAGCGGGAGCGCCGGGGCGATGACCGCCTGCTCGAGGGAGAAGTCGAGGATCCCGACCGCAAGGACCCATTCCGGGCGGATGCGTGATCGGATGTCGTCCAGGGCCATCTGCGGTGCAAGTTCTACCGGATGACCGCCGGGGAGCCCGCCCGCTCGGGCCGGGCTAAGCTGCGCGCGATGTCGCATCCCCTCCTCGAGCGAGATGGAGTGCTCGCGGACGCGGCGGAGGCCCTGCGCGCGGCGCGGTCCGGGCGCGGCGGGACGCTCGTGGTCACGGGGGACGCGGGGACCGGCAAGACCACGATCCTGGACGCGATCCGGGAGCGCGCCGCCGGGTTCGTGCTGGTGCACGTCCGCGCCGAGGAGATGGAGACCGGCCTCGCGTTCGGCGTCCTCGAGCGGCTGCTCGAGGGGATCGACCCGGGCGGCTCGGGCGTGCCGCTCGCCCCGACCGGGCCTGTGGTCGAGCGGTCGGTCCCCTACCTCAGTGCGCTCGAGCGGGTCCGCCGGCGCGTCGCCGACCCGCTCCTGATCACGCTCGACGACGTGCACTGGGCCGACGCCGACTCGCTCGACGCGGTCGCGTTCCTGGCGCGCCGGCTGGCCGGGCTCCCGCTGCTCATCGTCACCGCGCAGCGGCCGTGGCCGCCCGCTGCCGCCGCGGCGGCAGCGGCGCTCGCGTCCGGAGGCCACGCCCGCGTGCTGGAGCTCGAGCCCCTCTCCCCCGCCGCCTGTCGCGTGCTGCTGGACGACCGGGCGGGCGCTGCCGTGAGCGAGGAGGCTGCGCGCCGGGCGTGGGACCGGTGCCAGGGAAACCCGCTGCTGACCGTGCACGTCGGCGCGGCGCTGGGCCGCGGCGAGGATCCGTTCGCCGACGCGAGCGCCGACGGCGCGGCGCCGCATCGCGTGCTGGTCGCGCGGTTCGCCGGCCTGGACCCCGACGCGCTGCGGGTGGCGCGGACCGCGAGCCTGCTGGGGACGAGCTTCCAGCCCGCGATCGTGTCCGACCTGGCGGCGCTGCCGGTCGCGACCGTCGACGGCGCGTTCGAGGCGCTGCACCGCGCGGGCCTCGTCGGCGCCGACGGCCCCGGCCGGCTGCGCTTCGTGCACCCGCTTCTGCGCCAGGCGCTGTACGAGGACCTCCACCCCGCGCTGCGCCAGCGGCTGCACGCTGCCGCCTTCGGCGACCTGGTCCGGCGCGGGCGGGCAGACGAAGCGGCGGAGCACGCGATCCGCGCCGACCTGTCCGGCGACCCGGAAGCGGCGACCGTACTCGAGCGGGTGGGCCGCGCGGCGCTGCTGGCGGGCGCGCTGGAGACCGGGGTGCAGCGGCTCGAGGCCGCCGCGCGTTTCCTCGGCGACCGCGCGGGCACGACCCTGCTGCTGACCCTGGCCGAGGCCTTGTGCGCCACGGGGCGGGCGGCGGAGGGCGCGGCACGCTGTCGCGAGGTCCTCGCGCAGGAGGAGATCGACTGGAGCACGCGCGTGGAGGCGCTGACGCTCCTGGGCCGCTGCGCGTACCTCATGGGCGAGCCCGACCGCGGCGCGACCGAGCTCGAGCACGCGGTCGCGCTCGCCGAGCTGCACGACCCGGTGGCAGCGATCCGACCGCTCCTCGAGCAGGTCGTGACGACGTGGATGGCTTCCGGGCCCGGTTGGGCGCTGCCGCTGGCCGTCCGGGCGCGACGGCTGGCGATCGAGGCCGAGCCGGCGCTGCGCGAGGCGACGGACGCGAGCTGGGGCGGGCTCGCCGCCGAGACCGGCGACCCCGAGGGCATCACCGCGACGGTCGCCATCAGGCGATGGGTCGAGAGCCCGTCACGCGCAGCCGCGCTGCCCACGGCAGACCTCGTGTCGCCCCTGTCGCCGATCTACCCGTTCGCCCACTGCGCGCTGTACGTCGAGCGGTTCGACGAGTGCACGGCCGCGCTGGACCTCGCGGCCGCGCGACTGGAGTCGGTCGGTGCCGCGGGTGGATCGGCCGCGGTGAGCATCTTCCAGGGCAATGTCCTCCTGCGCCGTGGTCATCTGCAGGCGGCGCTGGACGCGGCGCAGCAGGCCGGCCGCTACGCGGACCTCACGCCCATGGCCGTCCCGGTCGTGGCTGCGCTCCGCGGGCTCGTCCTGACCTGGATGGGTCGCTTCGAGGAGGCGGCCCAGGCGCGCGACGCGGCGCTGGCAGCAGCGGCGGGCGCGTGGCAGCTCGAGGTCTGGGCCGCCTTCGCGCACGGCCTGCAAGCGCTCTGGGCCGGCGACCCGGCGGCGTCGGACGCGTTCCTCCAGGTCGAGCGCACGCTCGCCGGCGCGGGGGTGCGCGAGCCGAGCCACACCCAGTACGCGGCCCACGCAGTCGCCGCGCACCTGCTGGCGGGGCGCCGGGAGGACGCCGACCGCGTCGTCGCCGCGCTCACGCCGCTCGCCGTCCGTCACCCGGCGCGCTGGCCAAGGTTCGCGCTGGCCCTCGCCCGGGCCCGGATCGACGAGCACGCGGGCCACGCCGCGACAGCGCTCGAGGGCTACGAGGGCGCGCTGACCGCGCTCGGCGACACCGACCTGCCCCTGCAGCGCGCCGAGGCGCTGATCGCCGGCGGTGCCCTGCAGCGCCGCGAGGGGATGACCGTCGAGGCGCGGCCACAGCTCGCCGAGGCGCTGCGGATCGCCGAGCACCACGGCGCCCGGCCCCTGGCCGACCAGGCGGGGGCCGAGCTCCGGCTCGCGGGCGGGCGGCGTCGCCGCAGCGGCGACGACCGCGACCGGCTGACCGTCGCCGAGCTCCGGGTCGCCCGGGCGGCCGCAGGCGGGGCGAGCAACGCCGAGATCGCGGCGAGCCTGCACCTGTCCGCCAACACGGTCGCCACGCACCTGCGCCGCGTCTACGCGAAGCTCGAGATCCCGGGACGGCGGATGCTGCGCGCCGCGGACCTCGACGACCGCTGATCCTCGCCGCCCTGGCGCGGCGCGATCCTTCAGGACCGGATCGTCAGCCGCTCGGGAAGGCGCCGGACGGCGGACATCATCAGCAGGCCACCGGCGAGCAGGACCAGGACGAGCACGAGCGGCGCCGGGATGCGGTTGCTCGCGGCGAGGTCGCCGCGGGCGAGCGAGTCCGGGCTCACCCGCTGACCGGCCAGCTCGATGGCCACGGGTCCATCGGTGGTGGCGCGCGCCAGGGCGGCACGCTCCTGCGGGGTCGCGGTGGCCACCGCGTTCTCGTACGCGGCCAGGCCGCCGCCGACGCCGGCCGTGCTACCGGTGCCGGTGCCCGACCCGCCGCCTGCGCTGCCCGCGGCGGTCACCGCGCCGTCGTCGGAGCCGCCGGCACGCGACGGCGCACCGCCGGCCGCCAGCTGCGCCTGCCGGATCACCGCGCGGCAGTCGGAGTACTCGTCCAGGTCGGTCGGGATGTTCTCGAGGGCGCCCTGGTACTCGGCCCCGCTGTAGGTCCGGTCGAGCACGCCGTCCACGGCGCAGTCCTCGAGCAGTGCGGTGACGGCGGCGGTCGGTGCAGCGGCGGCCGTGGCGGGCGCGAGCGCGCCGAGCACCAGGACGACGACGAGGAGCGCGGCGCGGCAGATGGTCCGCGGGCGGCCGGGCGGCGCCTTGCGAAGGGTCAGGTAGGTCATGCTGGCCTGCTTTCGGTAGGGGTGTTCTGCGCCGCGCGTGACGGCTTTGCGGAAAGGAGGTGGGCGCGACGGCGAGCGTCAGCCGAACTCGGCGATGTCGCCTTCGACGACCTGCCTGGCCCCCGGGTGCGGGGCGAAGCGCAGCTTGGCCTCGGTCTCGGGCGTCCGCGGCAGCCGCTCGGCCTCGATGAAATCGATGACCAGGCTGATCGATGGCGGCGTGCGCTCGACGACGCGCACGGGCAGGAAGTCCTCGCGGTCGACGAACACCAGGCGGCTGAAGCTCACCGTGCGCGACGGCCAGTCCTTGGGGTCGCCTCCACCACCGGCGGGCGGCATCTGGAGCCGCACCGGATAGCTGATCTCGATCTGGTGGACGGGCCGTCCGTCGATCTGCGTGTCGTCGAGCAGGCGGACGGATCCGTCCCCGCGGCGGGCCCGCTCGAGCAGGCCCTGCAGGTCGCCGAGCGCGTCGAAGCCCAGCGGCGTCGGGTTGTTGTCGACGCTCTTCGGGCCGCCGGGCGGGAACAGGTCCGGGTCGGTGTGACGCGTGACCGTGTCGCGGTCGGTGCTGTAGCTCAGGTTCGTGCGCGTGTCCCAGTCCTGGACGACCTCCTTGCCGCTCTCGTAGAGCGTGCGGACCTGGCGCCCGTCGGTCGTCTGCCAGCTCTCCTCGGTCAGGTCCGGGTTGTCGAACATGCCCCGGCGGACCGCCTTGACGTGCAGGATCGCGTCACCGTCGTTGAGCGCGGTGGCGGCGCGGGCCAGCACGTCGGGCGAGTCGCCGCCGACCGGGACCAGGACTACCGCGCCGGCGACCGCCACCGCCGCCAGTCCGCCCGCGAGCACCCGCCGCACCGGCGGCCTACGCGCGGCACGTGGGGCCGGCTGGGGGCCCGAGAGGATCCGTTCGAGCGTCGCGGTGGCGGCCGGACCCGCGGGGTCATGGGACGCCGCGTCCTCGGTCGGGCGCAGCTCGCGAAGCATGTCGTCGGCGCGGGGCATCGGATCTCCCATCAGGTGGTGGACGTCGTCGTGAGGCGGGCGGGGACGGCCAGGTCTTCGCGGTCCAGCTCGTCGGTCAGGGCGCTTTGGAGGCGCCGCGAGGCGCGACTCAGGCGCGTCCGCACGAGCACCGGGGGCAGCCGCATCACGGCCGCGATCGCCCGCGGCGGCAGCCCGTCCCACAGCGACAGCAGCAGCAGTTCGCGGTCGGCCTCGGAGACCGCGGCGAGCGCGGCAAGGACCGCGCGGCGGCGGGCCGGGGAGTCCTGGTCGTCGTCCGCCGGGGGAGCGGCGACGAGCGCCAGGCGCTCGGCCAGCGCGGCGGCCCGCTCCCGCGAGCGACGCTGGTTGGCCAGGCACTTGCGGGCCGTCCCGAGGAGCCACGGGACGGGGTCCGCGGGCAGGTCGCCCCGGCGCCGCCACGCGATCAGGAAGACCTCCCCGGCGACGTCCTCGACCTGGTCGGCCTGGGTGCGCGCGGACAGGTAGCGGCAGACCGTGCGGTAGTGCTCGGCGAACAACGCACGGAAGGCCTCTGAATCAGCGGGGCGTGCCATCAAGGGGAGAGTGTCCGGCTTCCCCGGATCGTGTCATCCCGGCCTCCGGAGGGTCGGACGGATGCCGCGCACGCTCGGCCCCAGGACCGGCGGGCGGGGGTCGCTGTACGCTCGCCCCCGTGTTCGCCGACGTGATGCTGCCGCTCTCGCTGACCCTGATCATGGGGTCGCTCGGGCTGACGCTCACGCCGGCCGACTTCCGGCGGGTCCTTACGGCACCCAAGGGCGTCGGCATCGGGCTGGCGAACCTGCTGGTCATCTCTCCGCTGCTGGCCTTCTCGGTCAGCGAGCTCTACGGGCTGACCGCCGTGCTGGCGGTCGGGATCGTGCTGCTGGGGTCCTCCCCCGGCGGCACGACGGCCAACATGTTCACCCACCTCGCCCGGGGCGACGTCGCGCTGAGCGTGTCGATGACGGCGGTGTCGAGCGTCGCCTCCGTCATCACGGTCCCCCTGTTCCTCGGGCTGGCCGCGGACCACTTCGGCGCAGAGGACATCAGCGACCAGATCTCGATGCCGGGCATCGCGGCGAAGGTCTTCCTGATCACCATCGTGCCGCTGTCGATCGGCATGCTCATCCGCGCCCGGCGCACCGAGTGGACCCTGCGGAACATGGCGAAGGCCAAGCGGGTTGCGCTGACCGCCTTCGTGCTCGTCGTGGTGGGCGCGATCATCAGCGAGTTCGACGAGGTCAGCGGTTCCCTCGACGAGGTCGCCCCCGCCGTGATCACGTTCAACGTCCTCGCGATGACGGTCAGCTACCTGATCGCGCGCGGGGCGAAGCTGAACGGCAAGCAGGCCACCGCGATCGCGCTGGAGCTCGGCGTGCACAACACCACCGTCGCGCTCGCCGTCGCCGCGAGCGTCGACGACGACCTCACCGCGCCCGCCGCGGTCTACGGCATCTTCATGTTCGTGACCGCGGGCCTCTTCGCGCGCTTCATGGCCCGCCGGAACGCCGAGGACCCCCCGCCGGCCCCGGCGCCGACCACCGCCCCGGCGGCCTGACGCCGGCCGGGGGCGACGCCTGCGCGTCGGTCAGTCGCCGGCCTTCGCCGCGTTGCGCCCCGCCTTCACGCGGTCGGTGGCGGAGAGCAGGACCTTGCGCAGGCGCACGTTGTCGGGGGTCACCTCGACGCACTCGTCCGGGCGGATGAACTCGAGCGCCTGATCCAGGGACAGGCGCAGCGCCGGCACGATGTTGACCATCTCGTCGGCGTTGGCGGACCGGATGTTGGTCTGCTTCTTCTCCCGCACCGCGTTGACGTCGAGGTCGTCGGCGCGGGCGTTGGAGCCGACGATCATGCCCTCGTAGACGTCCTCGCCGGGGCCGACGAACAGCGCGCCGCGCTCCTGCATGCGCATGATCGCGAACGACGCGGTCTTGCCGGTGCGGTCGGCGACCAGGGAGCCCTGGGCGCGGGTCTTGATCTCGCCCTGCCACGGCTCGTAGCGCTCGAAGACCGAGTGCATGATCCCGGAGCCGCGCGTCTCGGTCATGAACTCGGTGCGGAAGCCGATCAGGCCGCGGGCAGGGACCAGGTACTCGAGCCGGACCCAGCCCGTGCCGTGGTTGATCATCTGCTCCATGCGGCCCTTGCGGAGGGCCATGAGCTGCGTGACGGTGCCGAGGAAGTCCTCGGGCACGTCGATGGCCATGCGCTCGATCGGCTCGTGGACCTTGCCGTTGACCTCCTGCGTGACGACCTTGGGCTTGCCGACGGTGAGCTCGAAGCCCTCGCGGCGCATGCTCTCGACCAGCACGCCGAGCTGCAGCTCGCCGCGGCCCTGGACCTCCCAGGTGTCGGGGCGCTCGGTCTCGAGGACCCGGATCGACACGTTGCCGACGAGCTCCGCCTGGAGCCGGTCGGAGACCTGGCGCGCGGTCAGCTTGGAGCCGACCTTGCCCGCCAGCGGGCTCGTGTTGATGCCGATGGTCATGCCGAGCGCAGGCTCGTCGACGCTGACGGGGGGCAGCGGCTTGGGGTCCTCGGAATCGGCGACCGTGTCGCCGATCGTGATGTCCGGGAACCCGGCGAGGGCGATGATGTCGCCGGGCCCGGCGCCGTCCGCGGCGACGCGGTTCATGCCCTCGGTGAGGTACAGCTCGGCGACCCGGACCTTCTCGATCGCGCCCGACTCGTGACGGCACCAGGCGACGGTCTGGCCCTTCTTGATGTTGCCGTTGTGCACGCGGCAGAGCGCCAGCCGGCCGAGGTAGGCGGACGCGTCGAGGTTCGTGACCAGCGCCTGCAGGCCGTGGCCCTCGGTGTAGGTCGGCGCCGGGACCGTCGACACCAGCAGGTCCAGCAGCGGCTTGAGGTCGGCGCCGTCGACGCCCTGCTCCAGGGACGCCTGGCCGGCGCGGGCGTTCGTGTAGACGATCGGGAACTCGATCTGCGCCTCGTTGGCGTCGAGGTCGATAAACAGCTGGTAGACCTCGTCGACCACCTCGCTGATGCGGGCGTCCGGACGGTCGACCTTGTTGATGACGAGGATGACCGGCAGGTTCGCCTCCAGCGCCTTGCGCAGGACGAACCGGGTCTGGGGCAGCGGGCCCTCGGAGCTGTCGACGAGGAGCACCACCCCATCGACCATCGTCAGGCCGCGCTCGACCTCGCCCCCGAAGTCGGCGTGGCCGGGGGTGTCGACGAGGTTGATCTTGACCTCGTCCGCCCCGGGGGCGGTGTAGCGGATGGCCGCGTTCTTGGCCAGGATCGTGATGCCGCGCTCGCGCTCCTGGTCCATCGAGTCCATGACCCGGTCGGTGACTTCCCCGTGGTCGGAGAACGTTCCGGACTGGCGCAGCAGGGCGTCGACCAGCGTGGTTTTTCCATGGTCGACGTGCGCGATGATGGCGACGTTGCGTAGATCTTGACGGGCGAGCACGCGGTGAACCGTAGGGCAGTTGTGCCTCAGACCGCCGCTGGGGTGGGTCCGGCGTGCCTGCCGCGGCGCGTTTCGGGCAACGCCGACCGGCTCGCCGCACGTGCCTCACGCCCAATGGACGCGACCCTACCGACTTGCAGAACACACGCTCGGGATGTGCGGTCACCGCTTGGGCGGCGCGTCGAGTCGACCGCGCTGCCCCGGCGCGCCGCCGGCGTGCTCGTCGGGGACGTTGGGGATCTGGGTCATGACGAGCTTGGTGATGACGCGGTCGACCGGGCCCTTGTTGTTGCGGACCGCGCGGTTCAGCAGCGCCTGCTCGGTGGCCGCGCGCCGCTCGCGGGCGAGCAGCTTCAACTCCTCGGCGCGGGTCATGTGAACAGCACCGGGGTCGCGTCCTTCTGATGCAGCACGTCGGCGATGTGCGGCGGTGGCCCGTCGAGGCGGTGCAGCGCGCCCGCGAAGCCCTTGAACTGGGGGACGCCCTGCTCGCGGTCCAGGTGGTCCGCGGTGTCGTCGATGAGCATGCCGTCGTTGTGCTGGTCGGCGCCGGCCCCGTCGAGCTTGCCGATCAGCTCGGGGAACCACCAGCCGTGCGGGACGCGAAGGTGACCGCGGAGCATGTCGGGCCGCAGCTCGACCACGCCGCTGACGCTGCCGTGCCCGGAGCTGACGTTCACCCAGTCGCCCGCGACCAGGCCCTCGTCCGTGGCGTCGTCGGGATGGACGAAGATCTTCGGCAGCGGCGACATCTTCCGCGCAGACGGCAGTTGCCGCTGGCCGGTCTGGAAGTACGGGTCCTCGCGGACGCCGATGAAGACGTTGTAGGGGAAGGCGGGGTCGCGGTGCGGCTCGCGGTAGTACGGCAGCGGGTCGAACCCGATCTCCTCCAGCACGCTGGAGCTCAGCTCGATCTTGCCGGACGGGGTGCCGAAGCCCGTGCGCCGGTACGAGCGGTACTGGTGCTTCGCGATCCGCATGTCGTAGGTGTCGATGAACTCCTGGTAGCTCATGCCCATCGGCTGCATGCGGTGGTCGAGCATGGCCTCCAGCGTCTTCCACGGCATCTGCTCGCCGAGGCCCATGCGCTCAGCGAGATCGACCCAGAAGGCGAAGACGCTGCGGCAGTTCTCGGGAGGCTGGACGGCCTGCTCGGAGCTGATCAGCCACGAGCGCCAGCCGAACGAGTCGTGGATGTTCGGCCGCTCCAGCCACGTGTCCCCCGGCAGGACGTAGTCCGCCAGCTCGGCGGTCGGGGTCATGAACAGCTCGTGCGCGACGATCAGGTCCTGGTTCATCAGCCCCTCCCGGATCCGGGGCTGGTTGGCGTAGCTCATCAGCGTGTTGTTCCCGAGCGTGAAGAACGCCTTCACCGGATACGGGTCGCCGTCCGCCATCGCCTTGAACAGCGACGACGGGTTCGCCATGTAGGAGCCCATCACGAGGTTCGCGTAGGCATGGCCGTAGACCCGCTCGGTGTGCGGCGCGAGGAGCTCCCCCGTCCGGTGCGTGAACGCCGGGTACTCGTCGTAGCCGAGCTGCTTGCCCCGCTGCTCCGGCGAGAGCGCCTCGTGGAGCTCGAGCTTGGACTCCGTGAGGTACTCGGCGTTGAAGCCGTACATCAGCTCGCCGCCGGGGACGTCCAGGTGGCCGCAGATCGCCTTCAGGATCGACTGGCAGCGGATCGCGGACGTGGACGAGACCTGCTGGTCGGTCGTCGGCGACCACGGCATGCACGCCGACCGCGCCCCTGCGTACATCCGGGCCGCCGTCTGGATCTTCGCGATCTCCACGCCGGTGATCTCCGCGACCCGCTCCAGCGGGTACTCGGCCAGGCGCTCCCGGAGCGCGTCGAAGCCGACGGTCCAGTCGCGGACGAAGTCCTCGTCGTAGAGCTGCTCGTCGACGATCACCCGCAACCAGCCCAGGTACATCGCCGCGTCCGTCCCGGCCCGCAGCTGCAGGTGGATGTCGGCCTTCTCCGCCTGGCCGGAGACGCGCGGGTCCAGCACGATCAGCTTGCCGCCCTTGGCCTGCGCCTGGCGGACGAGGTTGTAGATCGGCGTCCACGAGTGCTTGCGCGGGTTGTGCCCGCCGAGGACGACGAGCTCGGTGTTGAGCAGGTCCGGCCAGGGGAACCAACCGAGCGTCAGCTTGTTCACCGCGGCCGTGTTGCCCATGCACATCGCCACGCCGCTGATCCAATTCGGCGATCCGAGCAGGTTCATGAACCGCCGGCCCATCCCCATCTCCACACTCGTGTTCCAGTTGGAGGTGGAGACGGCGAACGCCTCGGGGCCGTGTTCGTCGACCACGCGCTTCAGCCGCGCCGCGATGTCGCTCATCGCCTCATCCCACGTGACCTCCTCCCACTCGCCCGACCCCCGCTCGCCGACGCGCCGCAGCGGCGTCTTCAGCCGCTCCGGGAGGGCGTAGAGCTTCGGCGCCGTGATGCCCTTGAAGCAGAAGTTGTCGGCGACGACGGGGTTGGACGGCGGGGCGACCTTCAGGACCTCGCCGTCCTGCACGTGGACCTCGAGCTGGCAGGCGATGTCGCACACCGTGCATACCGCCTTCTTGACCTCCACAGGACTCATGCTTCTAAAATAGGAGCGACATGGCCGAGACGCAAGTCCCCGCGTACGATCGAGGCGTGCCCGCCCGCAAGCCGACCCCGCGCCCGGGCCAGCCCGTTCGCGGCTCCAAGAGCGGTCAGCCACTCATGGCGTTGTTCGACCTGCTCGGCCGCCGCTGGGCGATCACCGTCCTGTGGTCCCTGCGCCACAGCCCGCTGAACTTCCGCGAGCTGCAGGCCGCCGCCGAGGGCATCGCGACGTCCGTCCTCAACACCCGCCTGCGCGAGCTGCGCGAAGCCGCCCTCGTCGTCACCGGGGACGACGGCTACGAGCTGACCGAGCTGGGCGCGTCACTGCTGGCCGCCGGGCAGCCGCTCGTCGCGTGGGCCGACGCCTGGGCCGAGGAACGACCCTAGGCGTCGCGCCCGTCGCCACCGCCCGCCGCGAGCGGCAGGTCACGCGCGAGGCGAGCCACGATCCGGCCCGACGCCAGGCCGTCCCCGTACGGGTTGGCCGCCTGGGACATGGCGTCGTAGGCGTCGCGGTCGTCGAGCAGCTGCTCCAGGTCGGCCTTGACGGCCTCGGGCGAGGTCCCGGAGAGCCGCACGCAGCCCGCGTCGACGCCCTCGGGGCGCTCGGTCGTGTCGCGCATGACGAGCACCGGGACACCGAACGACGGGGCTTCCTCCTGCACTCCCCCGCTGTCGGTCAGCACGATGTCGGCATCGCGCAGCGCGTGGACGAACGTGTGGTAGTCGAGGGGATCGAGCAGGTGCACGCGGTCGCGGCCGCCCGGCTTCGCTTGGACGCTCTCGCGGACGACCGGGCTGAGGTGCATCGGCAGCACCACCTCCACGTCCCCGCGCTCGGCGACCTGCGCGATCGCCTCGCACAGCGCGAGCTGCCCGCTGCCGTGGGTCTCGCGCCGGTGCATCGTCACCAGGATCCGGGTCGCGGCCTGCTTGGGCGGCAGCAGCTGCTCGCCGCCGGCCGGGAGCGGCCGGGCGGCGGTGGCCAGCAGCGCGTCGATCACGGTGCTGCCGGTGACCTCGATCGCGTCGTCGTGGATGCCCTCGCGCAGGAGGTTCGCGCGGTTGCCGTCGGTCGCGCAGAAGTGCCAGCGGGCGATGCGGCCGATCATGCTGCGCGTCCCCTCCTCGGGGAACGGGCGGGCCAGGTCACCCGTGCGCAGGCCGGCTTCGACGTGGCCGATCGGGACCTGCTGGTAGAAGGCGGCAAGCGCCCCGGACAGGGTCGTGGCGGTGTCGCCCTGCACGAGGACCGCGGCGGGCCGGCGGTCGGCGACGACCTCGCCGAGCGCCACGAGGGCACGGGCGGTGAACGCCTCCGGCGCCTGCGACGGCTGCATCAGGCCGAGCTCGACGTCGATCTGGATCCCGAGCACGTCGACGACCTGGTCGAGCATCTCCCGGTGCTGCCCGGTCGACACGGCGCACACGTCGAGGCCGGGGTCGGCGCGCAGCGCCGCGATGACGGGACCGAGCTTGATGGCCTCCGGACGGGTGCCGAGGCACACCATCACGCACGGGCGGCTCACCGGGCCACCTCGGCGCCGGCCATGGGCACGGCGTCGCGCGCGGTCTTGTCCCAGGCGTCGCGGCGAAGCGCAAGGCGCGCGAACGCCCGCAGCGTGCACGGGACGCCCCAGAAGTACGCGTAGCCCACGAACGCCACGTAGACCCCCGGAATCGCCTAGAGCGGGGTGCGGTGCCGCTGCGCGCTGTCGTGGTGCACGGCGGCGCGCTGGAAGGCGACCGCGAGCATCGAAAGCGGACCGCAGGCCATAGCTTTACGGCGCGGAGTTGCCCTCGTGGGCCCGAAGCATGGCGTGCAGACCTTCGCGCATCAGGGCCTTCACGCTGGAGCACGGCACCCCGAGGCCATCGGCGATCTCCGAACACGATAGGCCGCCGAGCCGGCTGAGTCCGACGACCTGGGCCGCCTCGGGACCCATGCGGGCGAAGGGCGCGTAGACCTGTCCGCTGTCACGCGCCTCGGACGCGGCGCACCGCTGCACGGTGATGAGCAGCCAGACGACCGCAGGCAGGTCGGAATGCCCGACCGGCAGCCCGCGTGAGGCCGCGACGAAGGCCTGCTCGACGGCGCGTGCGGCACGGTGCGGGTCGAGGCACAGGGCGGCCGCAAGCCGGTAGGCCCGCGGCGCGTGACGGTCGTAGAACTCGGCGCGGGCGGCGCGATCGCCGCGACTCCCGTCCGCGGACAACTCGGCATCCGTGCGTGGGGGCGCTTCGGGGACGACCGTTGCAGCAGCAGACATGGACGGCTTTCGGAGATCCTGCGGGGCCTGCAACACCAGCTCGGCCTGAGCGTCTTTGCGCCAGACCACCCCAGGGTACTCCGGCGGGCGGCGTGAGGGTCACCCCTGCCGCCGGCTCAGCTGCACGCACTCGCCCTCGACGTGCCGGTGAGCGGGCATCAAGGAAGCGCGCTCGGAAGCCGATGCAGGCAGGAGCACTCTTCCCCTGCTCTGGAGCACCTGTGACCGCCGGACCGCTGCACGTCGTCGAGGATCCGATCGAGCGCCGGGCGGCCGCTCACCTGGCCAGAGGCCTCGTCGAAGGCGTCGAGCGGGTCGTGCACGGCCGGCGGCACTCGGTCGAGCTGGTGGCCTGCGCCGTGCTCGCGGGGGGCCACGTGCTCATCGAGGACGTTCCCGGCAGCGGCAAGACGACGCTCGCCCGGGCCGTCGCCCGCACGCTGGGCGGCACCTTCCGGCGCGTGCAGGGCACGGCGGACCTGCTACCCGCCGACATCACCGGCAGCGGCGTCTGGGAACCCGACGAGCACGGGTTCACGTTCGTACCCGGTCCGCTGTTCGCCCACGTCGTCCTCGTCGACGAGCTCAACCGGACACCGCCGCGGACGCAGTCGGCGTTCATGGAGGCGATGGACGAGGCGGCGGTGACGGTCGACGGCGTCCGCCATCCCCTCCCTGATCCGTTCGTCGTGCTGGCGACCCAGAACCCGCTCGAGCAGTTCGGCACCTACCCGCTGCCGGAGGGGCAGCTCGACCGCTTCGCTGTCGCGCTCAGCCTCGGGCCGAACGACCCGGCCACCGAGCGCCGGGTCGTGCGGGAGCAGCTCGAGTCCGCGACCGTCGACGACCTGACGCCCGTCCTGTCGCCGGCTGAGCTCTCGGGCGCCCGGCTGCAGGCGCGGCGCACCCATCTCTCCGAGCCGGTCCTCGACTACGCCGTCCGGGTCGTCGAGGCGACGCGCGGGCACCCGGCCGTCGCCGTCGGCGCCAGCACGCGGGCCGCGCTGGTGCTCGTCCGGACCGCGCAGGCCCGTGCCCTGCTGGACGGACGCGACCACGTGCTGCCCGACGACGTGAAGGCGCTCGCCGGCCCGGTCCTCGGCCATCGTCTCGTCCGGCACGACGGGCAGGGCGGGCCGGTGCACGGGCAGCGCCTCGTGGCGGAGATCCTCGCCGGCGTCGCCGTCACCCTCGCGTAGCCGGCCGGCGTGAGCGAAGCCGTGCCACCCGATCGGCGCTCCGGCACGGGACATACGCGCGCGCTCCCGACGACCGGCCTGCTGCTCGTGCTCACGGCCGGCGCCACCCTGCACCTCCTGGGCCGGACGAGCGCCAGCGGCTGGATCGCCCTGGCCTCGGCGGCGCTGCTCGCGCTGCCCGTCGTGGCGCTGCTCACGCGGCCGCGCCTGGGCGGCCTGCAGGTCACGCGGCTGATCCACGGCCAGCCCGTCGCCGGGCAGCGCAGCGACGTCACGCTCACGCTCAGCAACGCCGGCCGGCGCATGACTCCAGCGACCACCGTGGTCGATCACCTGCCCGGTCACGAGCAGCTCGTCGTCGCTTTCGGAGCCCTGCGCCCGGGGGCCAGCGCATCGGTGCGCGGCGAGCGCCTGGCCGTCCAGCGCACTGCGTCCGAGACGTCGACGGCGACGCTCCGCACGACGTCGCCGGTGGGCCTGATCGGCACCGAGGTCCCCTGCCCCGTCCCCGGACGCGTCGTCGTGCACCCCGAGCCGGCGACGCCGCGCGGGCGGCCGGCCGGCGCCGGTGGCCTGGGCGCCTCCCGGGCGGCCGCCCCGGGACCCGGGACCGAGATCCTCGGGCTGCGCGACTGGCGCCACGGCGAGTCCGCGCGATCGGTCGCCGCGCGCGCCAGCGCCCGTCACGGCCGGCCGCTCGTGCTCGAACGCGAGCGCGAGGACGCGGCCACGCTGGTGATCCTGGTCGGGTTCGGCCACGGTCCGGCCTGGGAGGCCGCCCTGTCGGACGCGGCGTCGATGGCGGTCTCGGCGCTGCGCAGTGGTCGTCCGCTGGCCCTCCACGGGCTGCCGGGCACAGCCCAGACGGCCAAGGGCGTCCTCGACGCATTCGCCGCCGCCGACGACTCACCGGCGCTGCACCGGGCCGCGCTGGACGACGCACTACGGCAGGCCGGACACGGCGGCGTGCTCGTCGTCGTCGCCGGTACGGCGGCCCGCGCCGACACGGACGGGCTGCTCGCCGGCCTCCGCCGGGCCGCCGCTCGCCGGCGGTGCGCGGTCGTCGTCCTGGACGAGCGCGCGGATGACTGAGCGCGTCGCGACGCCGCCGACCCACGTCGACCCGCCGCTCCGCAGCGCGGTCCTCGGCGCCGGGCTCTGCGGGCTGACGGCGACGATGCTGAGCGGGGTCGTCCCCCTGGCGCTGCTGCCCGTCGCCGCGGTTCTGCTGATCGGCGCCGCCCTGCTGGCCGGTGCCGACCCGGAGTGGAGGCAGGGCGCTGAGCGCATCGCGATCGCGGTCGCCGTGGCCTCGGTCGTGTTCTCGGTCCCCGGGATCATGGCCGGCGGCCCCGGCGGGCTCCGCGAGTCGCTCGGACCGCTGCTGATCGGCGTCCAGCTGGCACAGGCGGTGTCGTGGACGACCGTGCGCAACCTGCAGACCGGGCTGCTCGTCGCGGTCGGCCTGCTGCTGACCGGGGCCTCCTTCGCGCCGGACCTCGTGGCCGGGCTGCCGCTGCTGGCGGGCTGGACGGCCTGCCTGGTCGCGGTCGTCCTGCTCGTGGGCCAGCGCGCCCGGGCGTCGGCGCACCTCGTGGCGCCGCAGGCGGCGGTCCTGCCGGCCGGGACCCTGGCGTCGACGGCGGCCCTCGCGGTCGTCATCGGGATGGTGGCATTCCTGCTGGTACCCGTCCCGGTCGACGACACGCTGCAGCGCCGCGCCTCGGCCGGGCGCAGCGATGAGTCCAACGCGGGCCGGGCGCGCGCGTACACCGGCAGCGCCCTCGACACGAGCGTGCGCGGCGAGCTCAGCGACCGGCCGCTCGCGGAGGTCGACCACGCCAGCCCGCGGCTTTGGCGCGACCGCGCGTTCACTGCGTGGGACGGGCGGACGTGGACGGCGACGTCTCCCGAGGTC
Source organism: Paraconexibacter sp. AEG42_29 (assembly GCF_040581415.1). Classification (NCBI taxonomy): domain Bacteria; kingdom Bacillati; phylum Actinomycetota; class Thermoleophilia; order Solirubrobacterales; family Paraconexibacteraceae; genus Paraconexibacter; species Paraconexibacter sp. AEG42_29. Next base: position 3,534,108 of record NZ_CP114014.1, read on the forward strand.
GGCTATCCCGGGTCGGGGAGCTACCGGCTCTCGGGCGCCGCGATCGGCCGCACCGACACCGTGACGCTCCTGACCCGGGGCGGGACGGTCTGGGCGCCCGGGCAGATCGTCGCCCTCGACGCGGCCGGTCCCTTGGTCGGCGACAGCACCCGGGACGGTGGCTTCCGCCTGCCGCGCGGAACCACCGGGTACCGCGTGAGCACTGCTGCGCAGGACCTGCGCGGACTCGACCGGGACGCGGCCGTGACCGGCGACCCGGCCCTGCTGGCGCTCCCGCGCAGCACGACCCGGCGCACGCGCGAGCTCGCCGCGCAGATCACCAGGACGGCGACAAGCACACACGGCGCCGTCCTCGCGATCGAGCGGTGGCTGGCCGACAACGCGACCTACCGCCTCGACAGCCCGGTGCCGGCGCCCGGCGAAGACGCCGTGGACCGCTTCCTGTTCGTCGACCGGACGGGCTTCTGCGAGCAGTTCGCCGCAGCGGAGGTCGTCCTGCTCCGGGCCGCCGGCATCCCCGCCCGTCTGGTCACCGGCCTGGCCTACGGCATGGACCGCGGTGACGGGACCCGCAGGTTCCGCGAGAAGGACCTGCACGCCTGGGTCGAGGTGCCGTTCGTCCGCGCCGGCTGGGTGGCCTCCGACCCGACCGCCGGAGCGGCACTCGCGGAGGCCGCCAAACGCTCGTTTCGCGAGCGGATCGCCACGGCGATGCGCACCGCCCTCGATGCGACGCTGCGCTTCCCCGGCGGGCGCGACGGGCTCGCCGCCGCGCTGCTCGCGCTCACGGGCGCGGGCTGGCTGTGGCGCCGACGGACCACCAGCCGGCCCGTCGTGGCGAGCACCGTCGCCACGGGCGTCGGCGCCCCGGGCACGGCCCCGCCCGCACTGGCGGCGTTCCTGCGGCTGGACCGCCGCCTGGCGCAGAGCGGGCGGGCCCCCGCCGAGTCGCTCACCGAGCTCGGCGGCCGCCTGGGCGCCACCGGGCAGCGAGCCCGGGCGCTCGCCGTCGTCGAGCAGGAGTGCTACGGCCCCACCGCGCCCGACCCGGCAGAAGCGGTCGCTGTGCTCGACGACTGGAACCCACAGGAAACCGACGCCACGTAGAGCGGATTGACAACACGCGTCGCGAGCGCTTACGGTGTTACTTACCTAGTTAGTTAACATTGGAGAGACACAGTGACCCGCTTCGACAACATCGTGATCGGCGCCGGCACAGCCGGCTGCGTGGTGGCGGCGCGCCTGTCGGAGGACGCGGCCCGCAGCGTGCTGCTGCTCGAAGCCGGCGGCAGCGACCGGCGCCTGGAGATCGTCGTTCCCGCCGCGTTCATCCAGCAGTTCGGGACGACCGTGGACTGGGACTACTGGACCGAACCGGAGCCCACGCTCGACGGCCGCTCGATCCGGTCCCCGCGAGGCAAGACGCTCGGCGGGACCAGCTCCATGAACGCGATGGCGTACATCCGCGGCAGCCGGCTCGACTACGACGACTGGGCCGCGGGCGGCGCCGAGGGCTGGTCCTACGAGGAGGTGCTGCCCTACTTCCGGCGCTCGGAGGACAACCGGGACCTCAACGACCACTTCCACGGCCGGGGCGGCCCGCTGACCGTGGCCCGCGCCCGCTACATCGACCCGGTGACCGAGGCCTTGCTGGAAGGCGCGGTCTCGCTCGGGCTGCCGAGGAACGACGACTTCAACGGCGCCTCGCACGAAGGGGTCGGCCGGATCCAGCTGACCTACCGGGACGGCCGGCGGCTGAACGCGGCGTCGGCGTTCCTGCGCCCCGCGATGCGGCGGCCGAACCTCGCCGTCCAGGCGCGCGCGCTCGTGACGCGGATCGTGGTCGCCGGTGGCCGGACGGTCGCCGTCGAGTACGTCCGCGACGGACGGACCCAGCGGGCCGAGGTCGACGGGGACGTCGTGCTCTGCGGCGGGGCGTTCAACACCCCTGCGCTGCTCCAGCATTCGGGCATCGGACCGGCGGACCACCTCGCCTCCGTCGGGGTGCGGCCGCTCGTCGACCTCCCCGCCGTCGGGCGCCACCTGATGGAGCACCCGCTCGTGTCGGTGCCGTTCGAGCTGGCCGGTGGCGCCGTGGGGTTGGGCGACGCCGAGAACCCGCGCCACCTCGCGCGGTGGTTGCTGCAGCGTCGCGGAAAGCTGTCGTCGAACCTGGTGGAGGCGACGTGCCACTGGCGCAGCGACGCGTCCTGCCCCGCGCCGAACTTCCAGATGATCTTCGCCCCGGGCCACGTCGTCGATCACGGCGCGGAGGTCTGGCCAGTGCCGACGTACACGATCGCACCGTCCTACCTCGCCCCGCAGAGCCGCGGCGAGGTCCTCATCGCGAGCGACGATCCGTCGCGCAAGGCGACGGTCCGCTACAACATGCTCGCGACGGAGAAGGAGGTCGACGAGGTCGTCGACGCCGTGCTGCTGGCGCAGGAGATCGCGGCGTCCGAGCCAATGCGCGGGCTCACCGGGGCCCCGGCCGGCGTCCTCTCCGGGACGCGTGACCGCGCGGCGCTGAGGGCCGGGATCCGGCAGACCTGCCAGCACACCTACCACCCGTCGTGCAGCGCCCGGATCGGAACACCCGAGGACGGTGCGGTCGACAGCGAGCTCCGAGTGCACGGCATCGAAGGGCTTCGCGTCGCGGACACGTCGGTGATGCCGACGATCACCCGCGGCAACACCCAGGCGCCGGCGTACATGATCGGCGAGAAGGCGGCCGACCTCGTGCGGGGCCGGCGAGCCCCGGACCCAAGGACCGCCGGCGTCGAGCCCGCACTGGTGCTCGCCCATGCCTGAGTCCCCGAGTCCAGACCGCAAGGCGACGTTCGTCGGCGTCGGCAGCGGCGTCATCGGTGCCGCGCTGCTGGTCAAGCCCGATGCGCTCGGACCCCTGCTCGGCCTCGCTCGCCGGCGCGACGCCCAACTGGTCGGGGTCGTCGACCTCGCGCTCGCGCCGGGCATCGTGATCGGCCGGCCGCGGTGGCCGTGGATGGCGGCACGCGCCGCGGCGAACGTCGGGATCGCCGCGTTATGCGTCGCCCGCGACCGCGAGCAGCTCGGCCGCCGAGGCCATCATGCAGCGGCCGCGCTGCTCGCGGTCACGCTCGCCGACCTGAAGGTCGCCGGCGACCTCAGGGCCGGGCGATGAGGGGGCGAGGGCGGCGTTTGCCATCATGCCGAGCGTGTCCGCGGCGATAGGTCCACCCGATGGCGCGTAGCCGCGCCACCGACAACGAGGCGCTCGTGCGCGCGGCCGCGGCCGTCTTCGAGTCCCGGGGGTACCGCAACACCACGATCGACGACATCGCCGACGCCGCCGGCGTCTCGCGGCCGACGGTCTACAAGTACACCTCGAGCAAGCGCGCACTGCTGGACCGCGTCGTGGACACCGTCTGCGAGGACCTCGCGGACGACCTGGCCGCCTTGCACCGCGGCTCAGGACCCGCACCGGAGCGCCTGCGGCAGCTCGTGCAGCTGCACGTCACGAGCGCGATCAAGCTGCGGACCTTCTACACGATTCTCTTCAGCGAACAGGCCGAGCTCTCGGACGAGGCCCGGGCGCGCTTCCACGTCTTCTCGCACCAGACCGCCGTCGACATGCAGGCGCTGATCGGGGAATGCCTCGCGCTGCGCCCGGCGGGTCAGGCTCCGGTCGACACGCGGATCGCGGCGAACCTCGTGCTGTCGATGCTCACGTCGCTGTACCGCTGGTACGACCCCGACGGCGAGGTCAGCCCGGAAGCACTCGTGGACGAGATCGTCGGGGTGCTCGCGGGAATCGTTCCGCGCGCCCGCGCCGGCAGGCGGGCGCGGCCACCGGCGCCCCCCCGCGCGGCGGCCGGCTGACCGCCGCTTCCGGGACGGCGCGTCTCAGGCGCCGGCCCGCAGGATCGTGACCGAGGCGACCGCGGCATCGGGCCCGATGTAGCCGCCCGCGTTCTCGGCCAGCCCGATCCGCGCCCCGTCGACCTGCCGGGCGCCGCACCGGCCCCGGAGCTGATCGACGAGCTCGGTCGTCTGCGCAAGACCGGTGGCCCCGATCGGGTGCCCGCGGCTGCCGAGGCCGCCGCTGGGGTTGATCGGCAGGCGCCCGCCGAGCGCGGTCGCGCCGGAGCGCAGCAGCGCCGTCGCCTCCCCGGGCCCGCAGAGCCCGAGCTCCTCGGTGACGATCAGCTCGGCCGGCGAGGCGGCGTCATGGCACTCGACGAGGTCGACGTCCTCGGGGCCGACGCCGGCCATCGCGTAGGCGCGGGCGGCGGTGGCCGGCACGAGCTCGCCGTAGGTGTCCGGCCGCGCGGCCCCGATCACCGTCGCCAGGATCCGGACCGGGTCCGCTCCCCACCGCGCGGCGACCTCCGGCGTGGTGATCACGGCCGCCGCGGCACCGTCGGACATCGGCGCGCACATCGTCAGCGTCAACGGCCCGCTGATCCGCCGCGCGCCGAGGACCTCGTCGACGGTCAGCGTCCCGCCGTACTGGGCCTTCGGGTTGTGCGCGCCGTGGGCGTGGTTCTTGACGGCGACCTGCGCGAAGTCACGCTCGTCGGCGTCGCTGCGCTCCATGTACCACTCGGCGAAGCGCGCGTAGATGTCCATGAAGACCGAGCCGGAGCCGCCGTCCAGATCGGCGCGGATCTCCCCGAGGCGGGTCTGGTCCAGTGCGGACGTCATCGCCAGGAAGGCGCGGGACTTGTCGTCGCTGTTCAGCTTCTCGGCGCCGACGGCGACGGCGACGTCGACCTGTCCGGCGGCGACGGCGAGCCACGCCTGGTTGAGCGCCGTCGAGCCGGAGGCGCAGGCGTTCTCGACGTTGATCAGCGGGATCCCGGAAAGCCCGGCGCTGCGGACCGCGTGCTGACCGCGCACCGACTCCTGGCCCTGGATCAGGCCCGCCGCGGTGTTGGCGTAATAGACGAGCTCCACGTCGGCCGGCCCGGCGCCCGCGTCGCCGAGGGCCTCGCCCACCGCCTCGGCGACGAGCGCATCGAACGAGCGGTCCAGGTGCTTGCCGAAGGACGTCATGCCGACGCCGGCGATCACGACCGGCCTCATGCCGCCACCGCCCGGTCGCGCTGGGCGGGTAGGTGCTCGGCCAGGGCCTCGAGCACCTTCGCGCTGTCCCCGAGCGGGGCGGCGATCAGCAGGTCCACCCCGGCCCGCGCGTAGTCGCCCAGCCGCGCGCCCAGGGTGTCGGGGGTCGCCACGAGGGCGACGAGCCCCAGCAGCTCGTCGTCGATCGCCGCGGCCGCCCCGGCGCGGTCCCCGGCCAGAAAGGCCTCCTGGCAGGCGCGCGCCGCGGGACCGTGCCCGTACCGCTCGGCGAGGTCGACGTAGAAGTTCTTCTCCCGTGAGCCCATGGCGCCGAAGTAGAACGCAACCAGCGGGCGGACCGCGGCGCGCGCCACCTCGATGTCCTCGTCGACCGCGGTCGCCACCAGCGGGGCGACCGTCACGTCTTCCCGTCGGCGGCCGGCCCGCTCGATGCCCTCCAGCAGCGGAGCGGTCAGCAACCCCGAGTGCTCGGGACTGAAAAGGAACGGCATCCAGCCGTCGGCGATCTCCCCCGCCTGCCTCGTGGTCTGCGCCCCGCCGACCCCGAGGTAGATCGGCATCCGCTCCTGAACGGGCGGCGTGATCAGCTTGATCGGCTTCCCCTGCCCAAGGCCACCCTCACGCAGCGGCAGCGTCCAGTGCTTGCCCTCGAACTCGACCGGCCGCCCGCTGAGCGTCCGCCGCACGATCTCCACGTACTCGCGCGTGCGGCCGAGCGCCGCGGTGAACGGAACCCCGAAGAACCCCTCGGAGACCTGCGGACCCGACAGCCCCAGGCCGAGCAGCATGCGGCCGCCCGACAGCAGATCCAGCGTCGCCGCCGCCATCGCCGTCGCCGTCGGCTGGCGAGCCGGGATCTGCATCACCCCGGCACCCAGCCCGATCCGGCTCGTCTGGCCGGCAAACAGCCCGAGCAGCGCAACCGCCTCCTGCCCGTAGCCCTCCGGCGCCCACGCGGAGTGCAGCCCCAGCCGATCGGCGTGACGCACGACCTCGAGCTGCTCCTCGAGCGAGAACCACGGTGGATAGAGAACGGAGACGCCGATGTCCATGGGATGTCCTTTGCTGGGGCGACGGCCCGGGGCCGTCCTGGTCGGTCGGAAGGGTGGGACGGCGGAGCCGCGTCAGCGGCCGGTGAACTGCGGAACGCGCTTCGCGCCGAAGGCGGCGAGACCCTCGGCGAAGTCCGCGCTGGTCGCGTGTTCGGCGACGGCGGCGAGCTCGGCGTTGAGCGCTTCGGCGGCCGGCAGGCGCAGGCCGTCGGCGACCAGGCGCTTCATCCGGGCGATGCCGAGCGGGCTCTTGGCGGCGATCTCCGCGACGAGGGCATGGACGCGCGAGTCGAGGTCCTCGTCGTCGACGAGCTCGCTGACGAGGTCGGTGTGGGCGAGCTCCGCCGCAGGGATCACGGCCGCCGTGTACATCATCCGGCGTGCGGTCCCCGGTCCGACGCGCAGCGGCAGGCGGACGCTGCCGCCGCCGCCCGGAAGCAGGCCGTAGTTGGCATGGCCATCACCGAACGCCGCCGACCGCGCGGCGATCACGAAGTCGCACGCGAGGGCGATCTCCAGGCCGCCGGCGATCGCGAGGCCGTGGACCGCCGCGATGACCGGGACCGGGCTCGCCTCGATCCGGGTCAGCAGCGCGCCGACGTCCGCCAGGAAGCTGCTCAGGCCGCCGTTCCCGACCTGCGTGAGATCGGCGCCGGCGCAGAACGCCGTCCCCGACGCGGCGATCACGAGGACGCGGATCCCGTCGTCCCCCTCGGCGGCGTCGAGCGCCGCATGCAGACCCCGCACGGTGTCCGGCGTGATGGCGTTGAGCGCCTGGGGGCGGTCGAGCGTCGCCCACAGACTCGGGCCCTGCCGCGTGACGGCGACGGCGGCGCTCACGCGAACGTCTCCGCCGCACCGGGGTGCCGGGCGGCGTCGTACTCGCTCGCGATCGCCCCGACGATCTCCGCTGCCGGCTGCGTTCCCGTGACGCCCGACACGGAGTGCCCGGCGCTCACGATGTCTGTCCAGCGCTTCGGCCCCGCCTGCTCGCTGCGTCCGCCGTAGACGGCATCGGCGATCTCGGGCGTGACCTGCTCGTCGAGGTCGTCCGGATCCAGGCCGGCTGCGACGATCGTCGGTCGCAGGTAGTTCGCCGGCAGCCCGGTGAACGCGCGGGTGGTGACGACGTCGTCGATCGTCGACGTGGCCAGCGCCGTGCGGTAGTCATTCCCCGCGTCGCTCTCGGCGGCGGCGATGAAGCGCGTCCCCATGTACCCGAGGTCGGCGCCGAGCGTGATCGCCGCCGCCAGCGACGCTCCGTCGGTCAGTCCGCCGGCGAGGGCGATCGGGCCGTCGTAGAACGCGCGCACCGCCCGGACGAACGCGAACGGGTTCAGCCACCCGGTCTGGCCGCCGGACCCCGCGGTCAGGAGGACGAGACCGTCGGCGCCGGCGGCCACCGCGCGCTCGGCGTGGTGGAGCGTGGCGACGTCCGACAGCACGAACGTCCCCACCTCGTGGAGCGCGTCCAGGACCGGCGCCGGGGATCCGACGCTCGTGATGACGACCTCGACGCGGTGCTCGACGAGCACCGGCAGGTGGGCCTCCACGAGGTCGCGGCGCATGATCAAATTCGCGCAGTGCGCCGCGACGGGCTCGCCCGAGGCGCCGGCGGCAGCCTCGTCCATGCGCGTCAGCCACCCGTCGAGGTTCTCGGCGGTCCGCGCATTCGCGGTCGGGAAGGCGGCCATGGCCCCGGCCCGGCAGGTCGCGATGACGAGATCGGGGCCGGAGACGCGCAGCATCGGCGCCGCGATGAGGGGCACGCGCATGCGGCTGGTCAGGCTGTCGGGCAGGGCCTGGCGGCCCCCGGTCTGGTGTGCGTTCATCATCTCCACTTGCAAAATACTAACTGAGTAGTAAAGAATGCAAGTCGTGATCGAGAACACGACTGTCGAAGGCGCGGGTCCGACGGTTCCGAGCTACATGCGGGTCATCGCGGACGCCCTGTCCCGGTACCCCGACCGGGAGGCGTTCGTGGGCGCGGGCCGGCGCCTGACCTACGCGCAGTCCGCCGACCTGGTGAGCCGCTTCCAGCAGGTCCTCCACGCCAAGGGCCTGCGGGCCGGACAGACCATGGTCGTCCTCAGCCCGAACGCGCCGGAGACCTACTTGGCCCAGGTGGCGGCCGGCCTGAGCGGCTGCCGCTACTCGGGCCTGCACCCGCTCGGCTCGGTGGACGACCACGTCGTGCTCTGCGACGACGCGGACGCCGCGGTGCTCGTCGTCCACCCCGCCTATGCGGAGACCGGCGCAGCGATCGCCGCGCGGGCGAGCACCCTCGCGACGGTGCTGACGCTCGGCCCGGCCGACGTCGGGGAGGACCTGCTCGCACTTGCCGAGCACGTCACCGCCCGTCCCCTGCGCGCCCCCGCTGCCCGGCCCGGGGACGCGGTCTGGCTGCCGTACACCGGCGGGACCACCGGCCGCTCGAAGGGCGTCGTCCACACCCACGCGGCGATGATCGCCGCGATGCACGGGATCGGCACCGCCTGGGAGCTGCCGGCCCGCCCGCGGTACCTGGCGAGCGCGCCGATCACGCATGCGTCCGTGCTCCCGATCGCCCCCACGCTCGTGCGGGGCGGGACCGTCGTCCTGCTGCCGAAGTTCACCCCCGACGAGTGGCTCGCCACCGTGGTCCGCGAGCGCATCGACTACGCGTTCGTCGTCCCCACGATGCTCTACGCCCTCCTGGACCACGCCGCGACGGCGAGCACCGACCTGTCGAGCCTCGAGACCGTCACCTACGGGGCCTCCCCCATGTCCGAGGCGCGGCTGCGCGAGGCGCTCGAGGTCTTCGGCCCCGTCCTGATGCAGGGCTACGGGCAGACCGAGACGCTCGGCCTCGGCACGACGCTGCGCAAGGACGAGCACAACCCCGATCGTCGTCCCGACCTGCTGACCTCGTGCGGGCGACCGGTGCCCGGCGCCCAGGTGGAGCTGGTCGACGCCGCCGGCGATCCCGTCCCCGACGGCGAGGTCGGCGAGTTCCGCCTGCAGGCCGACTTCACCATGACCGGCTACTGGAACCAGCCGCAGCTGACCGCGGACACCCTGCGCGACGGGTGGCTGCACACCGGTGACCTCGCGGTGCGCGACGAGTCCGGCTTCCTCCACATCGTGGACCGCAAGAAGGACCTGATCATCTCCGGCGCCTTCAACATCTACCCGAGCGAGATCGAGCAGGTCCTGGCGGCCGACCCGGAGGTCTCCGCCGCCGCGGTCATCGGCGTCCCGGACGAGAAGTGGGGTGAGGCCGTCACGGCGTTCGTCGTCGCGCGGCCCAGCTGCGCGCTCGACCCCGAGCGCCTGCGGCTGCTGGTCCGCGACCGCAAGGGCGCCCACCAGACCCCGAAGACCGTCCACGTCGTCGACGCGCTGCCCACGACACCCGTCGGCAAGATCGACAAGAAGGCCCTCCGCGCGCGCTTCTGGACCGCCGGCGCGCGCGCCGTCAACTGACCGCTGTTCCGCTGACCCCGTCCCCACCGAGGAGCCCGATGACTTCCCTAGCCGAGACCGACCTGCAGCCCGCGACCTTCGACGTCCGCGCCCCCAGCGATGCGCGCACGATCACGGCCCTGCCCGACCGCAGCGCGGATGAGGTCGCGCAGATCTGCGGTGAGCTGCGCGCGGCACAGGCTGAATGGGAGGCGCTGGGACCGGACGGCCGCGGCCGTCACCTGCTGCGGCTGCGCGACTGGATCCTCGACAACGAGACCCACCTCGTCGACGTGCTGCAGTCGGAGACCGGCAAGGTCCGCCAGGACGCGGGCTTCGAGATCGCCGGCTCGGCGGACGTCATCAGCTACTACGTCAAGCACGCGGGGCGGTTCCTCGCCGACGAGCACCCCCGCCCCCACGGCCTGCTGACGCTCAGCAAGAAGTTCACGATCGCCCGCCGACCGTACCCCTTGGTGGGCGTGATCAGCCCGTGGAACTTCCCGCTCCTCGTCCCGACGGTCGACGCGGTGCCGGCGCTGATGGCCGGGGCCGCCGTCGCCCTGAAGCCGTCGGAGATGACGCCGCTGTCGCTCGTCGAACTCGGCCGCGGGTGGCAGGAGATCGGCGCGCCCGACGTGCTGCGGGTCATCACCGGAACGGGCAGCACCGGTGCCGCGGTCGTCGACCACGTCGACTACCTGCAGTTCACCGGCTCGACCCGGACGGGGCGCAAGATCGCCGCCCGCGCCGGCGAGCGCCTGATCCCCTGCTCGCTGGAGCTCGGTGGCAAGGACGCGATGATCGTCCTCGAGGACGCGAACGTCGAGCGCGCGGTCAACGGCGCGATCTGGGGCGGGTTCTTCAACTCCGGCCAGGTCTGCACATCGGTCGAGCGCGTCTACGTGCACGAGGCGGTCTACGACGAGTTCGTCGCCGGCGTCGCGGCGAAGGCCGGCGCGCTGCGCCACGGGCCCGACACCGTCGCGGGCGACAGCGACGTCGGCGCCATGGCCACCGACAACCAGGTCGGGATCGTCGAGGCGCACGTCGCGGACGCCCTCGCGCGGGGCGCCCGTGCGCTCACCGGCGGCGGCCGTGGCCACGCCAGTGGCTCGTGGTTCCAGCCGACGGTGCTCGTCGACGTCGACCACTCGATGCGCTGCATGCGCGAGGAGACGTTCGGCCCGACGCTGCCGGTGATGAAGGTGAAGGACGCCGAGGAGGCGCTGCGGCTCGCGAACGACTCCGACTACGGCCTGTCCGCCAGCGTCTGGACCCGGGACAGCGCGAGGGGCGAGGCGCTGGCCCGGCGCGTGGAGGCGGGCGCGGTGAACGTCAACGACATGTACACCAACGTCTTCAGCCCGCCCGTGCCGATGTCCGGCTGGCATGACTCCGGCGTCGGCTTCCGCTTCGGCGGCGCGGCGGGCATGACCCGCTACTGCCGGACGCAGTCGATCAGCACCGCACGGCTGCCGATGCGCAACGAGCTGCTCTGGTACCCGTACTCGAAGCCCAAGAGCCGTCTGGCCGCCCGGGTCGTCCGGTTCGCCGTGGGCCGCGGCAAGCGCCGCTTCCGGGCCTAGCGCGGATTCCGTGAGCTCCGTCACCACGGGCGCGCCGCCCTGCATCCTCAGCGACGAGCTCGACGCGTTCCGGGCGAGCGTCCGCGCGTTCGCCCAGGCCAAGCTCGCGCCGGGCTACCTGGAGCGCGCGCTCAGCGACGACTTCCCCGGTGACGTCTACCGCCTGCTGGCCGATCAGGGCCTGATCGGACTCGAGGTGTCCCCCGAGCACGGCGGCCAGGGCGCCGACCACCTGGCCGCGGGAATCGCGGTCGAGGAGCTCGCCCGGGCGGACTTCAGCGCGGCGTACATGGTCTTCGCGGCCACGGTCGAGGGCGGCCTGATCGAGCGTGACCCGACCTTGGGCCCGGAGCTGCTCCCCGCCCTGCTGGCCGGCGAGCTCAAGCTCTGCCTCGGCCTGACCGAGCCCGAGTCCGGCTCGGACGCCGGCGCCATGAAGGCCACCGCGACGCGGGTCGACGGCGGCTGGCTGCTGCGCGGCGAGAAGACATCGATCACCGGGCTGCCGGCCGCCCAGATGGCGATCGTCTTCGCCCGCAGCGCCGGCGGCCCGTCGGCGTTCCTCGTCGACCTCGACGACCCCACGATCACCCGGCAGCGGTTTCGCGACCCGGGGCTGCGCCCGGTCGGCCGCGGGTCGATCACGCTCGACGCCACCTTCGTCCCCGAGACACGCCTGATGGGCCAGGAGGGCCGCGGGCTGGCGCTCGTCCTGCACGAGTTCGACTACACCCGCAGCCTGCTCGGCCTGATGGCGATCGCCACCGCCGAGGCTGCGATCGACATGACCGTCAGGTACACCCAGCAGCGCCGGACCTTCGGGCGGCCGCTGTCGGCCAACCAGGGCGTGACGTTCCCGATCGCCGAGCACCTCACGCAGCTCGAGGCCGCGCGCTGGCTCTGCTATCGGGCGCTCAGCCTGCGGATGGCGGGCCGGCCGCACACGCGGGAGGCCGCCATGGTCAAGTGGTGGGCCCCGCAACTCGCCGTCCGCGCGATCGAGGACTGCGTGATCCTGCACGGCCACGTCGGCTGGTCGGACGAGCTGCCGCTGCAGGCGATGCGCCGCGACGTGTCGGCCTTGCTGATCGGCGACGGCACCCCGCAGATCCAGAAGCTCATCATCGCGCGCGAGACGTTCGGCCGTGAGCCGCGCGGGCCACGCGGAACGGCAGCCGCAACCAGTGACAGGAGAACCGGATGACCGCACAGCCGCAGACCACGCCCAAGCTCGACGGTCTCCTCGACCTCACCGGCCGGGTCGCGCTCGTGACGGGTGGCGGGCAGGGCGTCGGCGCGGCCACGGCCCGGATGCTCGCCGGACTCGGCGCCGCCGTGGCGGTGAACGACTTCCACGCGGACCGCGCGGACCGGGTCGCCGCGTCGATCCGCGACAGCGGCGGGGAGGCGTACGGAGTGCAGGCCGACGTCAGCCACGCGGCCGGCGTCCGCGCGATGGTCGCCGCGGTCGGCCGCGAGCTCGGCCCGGTCGACATCCTCGTCAACAACGCCGGCAACGCCGGCGCCCACCACGACCCGCTCGCCCCGCGGCCACCGTTCTGGGAGTCCGACCCCGCCGACTGGGACCCATGGGTCGCCGTGAACTACACCGGCGTGATGCTGGCCACCCACGCCGTCGTCGGCGGGATGGTCGAGCGCAGCCACGGCCGGATAGTCACCGTGATCTCCGACGCCGGCCGCGTCGGCGAGGCCGACCTCGTCGTGTACTCCGGCGCGAAGGCCGGCGCGGCGGGCTTCACCCGCGGGGTCGCCAAGGCGGTCGCCCGCCACGGCGTCACCGCCAACTGCGTCGCGCTCGGCGCGGTGCGGACACCGTCCCTGGCCGGCATGCTCGATGACCCGCAGGTCGCGAAGCGCGTCACCCGTGCCTACCCGGTGGGCCGGCTCGGTGAGCCCGAGGATCCCGCCGCCCTGATCGCGTTCCTCGCGTCGGACGCCGCCGCCTGGATCACCGCGCAGACCTACCCGGTCAACGGCGGCTACTCCGTCGCGCAGTGAGCGTCGAAGCCATCGCGACCGGCGCACTCACACGGTCGCCCCGGTCACCTCGGTCGCCGGGCGGACGATCGTCTTCCCGAGGTTCCCGCCGCTGAGGAGCGCTATCAGCGCCGCTGGGGCGCGTTCGATCCCGTCGAACGCGGTCACCGGCACGCGAAGCTGACCCGCGCGCATCAGCCGCATGAGCTCGCCCTCGGTCGCCGCCTGTCGCTCGAGGTGGTCGGTGACGAGGAAGCCCTCCAGGCGCAGACGCTTGGTGATCACCGTCGCGATGTTCCGCGGCCCGGTCTGCTCACGGGCGTACCCGGAGATCATGCCGCAGGCGGCGATCCGGCCACCGATCTTCAGGTGGTCGAGGGCGGCCTCGAGGTGATCGCCGCCGACGTTGTCGAAGTACACGTCCAGACCGTCCGGGGCGGCGGCCGCCACCTGGTCTGCGATCCTGCCGTCGCGGTGGTCGAGCACGGCGTCGAGACCGAGCTCCTCGCGCAGGTAGCCGACCTTTCTGGCCCCGCCGGCCGAGCCGATGACGCGGGCGCCGCGGGCACGGGCCAGCTGCGTGGCGACGAGCCCGACCGAGCCGGCCGCGGCGGAGACCCACACCACGTCTCCGGGCCGCACGCGGGCCACGACGTCGATGCCGACCGCCGCTGTCAGGCCCGACGCGCCGAGGGCATGCAGCCACGCGTCCGGTGGCAGCGCCTGCGACGGACGGATCTTCCTCACCGTGTCGCCGGGGACGGCGGCCAGCTCGCGCCACCCGCCGCCGTGCAGGACCCAGTCCCCCACGTCGATCGCGTCGGCGCGGCTGGCCTCGACCCGGCCGACCGCGCGCGCGTCGATCGCCTCGTCGAGCGCGAACCGGGGTGCGTAGGTCGCCACCTTCAGCCGCGGGATCATCGACGGGTCGACGCTGATCGCCACCGAGCGGACGAGGACCTCCCCGTCACGCAGCTCCGGGACCGGTCGCTCGACGACCGCGAACAGCGACTCGTCCAGCTCGCCGGACGGACGCCGCACGAGCTGCACCTCGCGCGAGGTCATGTCCAGCTCCAGTCCCACGTGCCGCCGACGCGATCGACGATGCGCCGCAGGATCGCGTCGTACTCGGCCATCGGGTCCGTGCCATCGGGCAGCCCGGACGTGAGGACCTGGGTCACGAGCTCGGCGGGCGGAGGCGGGACCTCGTCGCCGGCCGCGAGCGCGACCCGCTGCAGGTGGTTGCGGAACAGGTGCGTGACCGGCGACAGCGTCCGGTGGACCGGGTGGCTCATCGCGTCGTCGAGCGGGACGAACTCCACGCCGTCGGCGGCGAAGCGATGAAGGATCTCGCCGAGGACGTCCTGCGCGAGCGCGGTGCCGTGGACGAGCCAGATGAGCGGCAGCTCGGCACCGAACAGCCTGCGCCCGGTCTCGGCGTGCGCGTGCAGTTGGGCCACCGCGGCTTCTACGTAGCTGCCGCGCAGGAACGCCGCCGCCTCGCGATCTCCCGTACCCAGCGCCCGCGCGTACGGGGCGGTCCAAGCGAAGTCGCCGAACCACGCGGTGATCGGCGCGGTCGTGTAGCCGCGCTCCCGCAGGAAGTCCTCGACCTCGCCACGCCGGGCCTCGCTGCGTCCCGTCATGTCCATCGCGTGCCGGAAGTAGCGCGTCGGGGCCGCTTCGAGGAGGTCACCGAGCACGTCCTCCGCGACCCGCACGTCCTCGCAGTACTGCTTGGCGCCGACCCAGTTCAGGCACGCGTGGCAGTGCGTGTGGTTGCCGAGGTGATGCCCGGCGTCGCACCACCGCTCCAGGACCTCGCGTTCGCCCGGACGGTCGGCGACCGGGCTGGTGTGCGCGAAGCCGTACACGCCCTCGATCGCGTGCTCGCGAAGCGCTTGGAGCATGCCGTCGACGACGGTCGTCGCCGTGTAGCCCGGCGGCATCGGCGTGCCGTCCCACAGCAGGAGCTCATCGACGGTCACCGCGATCTTCACCGCCCGAACCTAGGCCGTTCCGTGCGGACCGGCTTGCGGTACCGCGCAGGGTGCTTGCGGCTCAGCGTAAAGCCGGGCGAGCCTCGCTCGGCGTCATGCCGAACCGCTCCCGGAACGCCGTCGAGAACATCGCGTGGGTCGAGAAGCCGCACTCGGCGGCGACGCGCGAGATCGACGCGTGGTGGCCCGGATCGGCCAGCACCGCGCGGGCACGGTCGAGCCGCTCGTCCCGGATGACCTCGGTCATCGTCGTACCGGCCCGGGCGAGCGCCGACTGCACGTGACGCAGGGACCACCCGAGCGCCGCGGCGACTTCCGCCCCGTCGAGTGCGACGTCACCGGCCCGGCCGCGGACCTCGCGCCGGACAGCGGCGACCAGCTCCTCGTGCGGTGCGGACACCGAGCCGGTGTCCGCACCCGCCGCGCCCAGGACCATGAGGTCCAGCAGGCGGTCGCACACCGCGTCGAACCCCGGCCCGTCGAGCGTCTCCCGTTGCTCGACCAGCGCCCCCAGCGTCCCCCATGCGACGCCTCCGAGACCGCCGCGCCGATCCACCCGCAGGACCGCATCCGACACCGCCTGACGACTCCGGACCCGCGCCGCCGGCGCGATGAAGGAGATCGCCTCGCAGACGTCGTCGTGTGCGCAGATCGTGGGCCGGTCCATCGGCACCAGCACCATCTCGCCCGGAACCACCTCCATCCGCTGCCCGCACGACTCGATCCTGAGCACGCCGTGCACGGGGGCGAGGACCTCGCACGTCGCACGCGGATCGGCGCTCAGCTCGGCCTCCTCACGGCTGAGCTGCTCGGCCGCTCCGCGCCAGCGGACCACGCGGTAGGACGGGCTCGCCTGCCACACCAGGCTCCCCGCATACGCGTCGCCGGACCGGCCGCGGACACGCATGGCCCCGTGCAGCATCGACACCGTCGACTCCCACCCCAGCGACGCCGACTCAGAACTGCGGAACGCTCCGACCTCGTACACACGACGATCGTGCCATACCGCGAAGCGCCGGGGGCGACGTGCGGCTAGCCATCGGCGGGGCCACCCGCTCGCAAACCCGACGCGGCAGACAGCCTGTCCCGACAGCATGTATGCGCAGTCGCGTAGGTTGCCGGCATGACCGAGAAGACCACGCCGGCCTCCCCGGTCCTTCGTCCTCGGATGATGGTCGGGGCAAGCTGCGGCTGCGTCGCGGTCATCATCGGCCTGACTGCCGGTGCGCTCTCCGACGCCCGCCTGAGCGCCAGCGCGGGGATCGTCCGCGACGGCGTGACCGCGGGCTGGCAGTGGGCGTTCACCTGCCTCGCGCTCGTGCTGCTCGCGGGCGCCGCGGTCGTCGCCTGGCGCTGCCCACCCCACCCCGTCGAGGACCACGCCCTCGCTGAGCCGGCGGTCGAGCGGTAGCCGTCGACCAGCCGCCTGACCCCGTCGAGGAACTACTCCCCGTCGTCGGCGACCGCGGCGTCGGGCTCGGTCCGTCCGGTCGGAGCGCTGCGCGGCCTCGACTGACGGGTGTGCGAAGAACAATGACCCGCGAACACCACGAGCAGTTCCGCCTCACCGGCGCCCGTCGGCACGATCACCGCCGGGATGGTCAAGGCTGACGCTGAACGTCGTCGCCGTCCGCGGTTCACTGGCGACGGCGACGGTACCGCCCATGCCGGCCACGAGCTCGGCGACGAGCGCCAGCCCCAGGCCGGAGCCGACCGGTCGGTCGCTTCGGAGCCGATCGTGGAGCCAGAAGCGCTCGAACGCGTGGGGCAGCTCATCGGGGGTGAGGCCCGGACCGTCGTCGCGCACGTCGATGCGGCCGGGACGCGCGGTGACGGTGACGGTGCCGGGGGCGGCGGCGACGCGGACCGCGTTCTCGATCAGGTTCGACACGACCTGCAGCATCCGGCCCGTGTCCCCGATGGCCGGCGCCGGCCCGGCTGCTTCGGCGACCAGGGTCACGCCGAGCGCGTCCGCGGCCAGGGCGTGGCGGGCGACGGCGTCCACGACGATCGGGGCGAGGTCGATCCGCTCGCGGGCGACGGTGAAGTCGGCCTGCCGCAGGCGCGCCAGGTCGAGCAGGTCGGCGACGAGCCGCTCCAGGCGGGCGGCCTCCTGGCCGATGACGGCAGCCGCCTGAGCCGACGGGATCGTGCCATCACCGATCGCCTCGGCGTAGCCGCGGACAGCGGTCAGCGGGGTCTTCAGCTCGTGGCTGACGGAGGTCAGGAACCGGCGCTCGGCGTCGCGGGCCTGGTGCAGATCGGCGACCATCGCGTTGAACGAGCGTCCAAGCTGCTGGAACTCGGCCGGTCCCGTCTCGGGGACGGCGAGGTCGGTGCGGCCGGCGGCGACCTCCCCGGCGGCACGGCTGACGGCGGCGACGGGCGCGGTCAGCCGGTGCGTGAGGACGGCGCCGAGCAGCAGCGCGAGGAGCAGGCCGCCGGCACCCGCGAGCACCACGGTCCGGCCGGGCGGCGGACCGGTCAGCGCACGGTCGCCCGACGGGCCGATGAGCACGATGCGGCCGCGGCCCGAGTCGCGGACGGCGTAGACGACCCGGCGTCCGCCGAGGTCCGCAAAGCCCGTCGCGCCCGGGCCGCGGCCTCCGACGGCAGCGAGCACCGCGGCCCGCGCGGTCCCGCGGACCGCCCGCACCCGCGACGCTGCGGCCGTGCTCAGCGCCGGCAGCCGAAAGACGCGAACCCGCTGCGCCGCCCCAGAACCGGACCGGGGGCCGTCGGGGAGCAGCGGGCTGACGACGTCCGCGACACGGCCGATCGAGGCTTTGCGCCGGTCCTGGGCCTGTTGCTCGAGCACGACCGACGCAACCGCCACGGTCAGGACGGTGCAGACCAGGGCCGTGACGGCGAGGGCGGCGAAGACCCGCGCCCGCACCGACGACAGCGGCCCCGTCACGGTCATGAAGCGACCAGCTTGTACCCGACACCGCGGACGGTCTGGATCAGCTCCGGCCGGCCGAGTCGGCTGCGCAGCTGCGCGACGTGGACGTCGACCGTCCGCGTCTGGCCCTGGGCGAGGAACCCCCAGACCGCCTCCAGCAGCTCGTCCCGGCCGACGACCAGGCCGGCGCGGGTCAGGAGGTACGCGAGCAGGTCGAACTCCCGCTGGGTCAGCGTGACCGCGTCGCCGGCAACGGTGACCTCGCGGGCACCCGTGCGCAGCTCGACGTCCCCGGCGCTGAGGACGGCGTTCGCCGCGCCCTGGGAGTCCGTGTCGACGCGGGTCGTCCGGCGCAGGACTGCCCGCACACGGGCGACGAGCTCACGCGGGCTGAACGGCTTGGTGACGTAGTCGTCGGCGCCGACCTCGAGGCCGAGGATCCGCTCGACCTCCTCGTCGCGGGCGGTGAGCATGATCACCGGCAGCCCGTCGGGCAGCCGGCGGCAGACCTCGATCCCGTCGATCCCGGGCAGGCCGAGGTCGAGGATCACCAGCGCGATCGCGTGCCGCGGAACCTCTACGAGGGCGGCTTCGCCGGAGCGGACGAGCACGACGCGGTAGCCGTCGCGCTCGAGGTAGGCGCGCACGAGCGTCCCGATCTGGGCGTCATCTTCGACCACCAGGATCGTCGGGGCGGTCACCGGTCCAGTGTGGCAACGGTCCGCAGGCAGGCGGGACGGAGTTTGCACGCCCCTTACAAACACCGAACCGGCGGCTGACGGAGCGCCTGCACCATGCTGGGCATGACACGCATCCCCACCAAGCTCACCGCCGTCGCGGCGACCTGCGCCGTCCTCGGCGCCGGCGCCGGGACCCTCCTGAGCGCCCAGGCCGCCCCCACCACCGCCAAGACCTCCGCGACCAAGAAGGCGAAATCCGCCAAGAAGGCGAAATCCGCCAAGAAGGCGAAGACCGCCAAGAAGGCGAAGCAGACCGCCCTGACGCGGGCCGCCCGCCGCGCCGTCCACGGCGAGCTGACCGTGGCGACCAAGGACGGCTTCAAGACCGTCACCGTCGATCGCGGGACGCTCAAGGCCGTCACCGGGAACGTGTTGACGATCGACCAGTCGACCAAGAAGCTCACCGGCCGCACCGTCGACGTCACGATCCCGGCCGCGGCGAAGGTCCGCAGTAACGGCAAGGCCGCGAAGCTGACCGATCTGACGGCCGGTCAGAAGGTCGCCGTCCTGCAGCTCCCCCAGCGCACCCTCGTGCGCGCCCACGCCCCGAAGTAGGCGCTGCCCCACCCCGCGACGTCCGCCATGCCGGCTGGCGGACGAGCGGACGTCGGCGTGGGTGTCCGCGACCGGGAGCCTGGTACCTCGTCGGTACCTTGGCGCCGTCGAGAAGAGTCCGTCGCTCGTCGCGACGTCTCCCTCTGCAGTGGACTTCACGAGGGGTGAGCGACGGGACTCGAACCCGCGACCGCCTGGACCACAACCAGGAGCTCTACCAACTGAGCTACGCCCACCGTGCCGACCGGAGGATACCCGGGTCGGGGGCCGCGTGCCCCATGGCCCCCAGGACGTTGCCCGCCCAGGTTCGCGCGCCAGGCGGAACGGTCGTTCCGAGGTTCGGACCACAAGTCGGCAAACTTGAGCGTTAGACCTGCTCAAGGTGGGTAAGTCGAGTGACGTGAACCCAGAGATCGCCACCATCCTCGACGAGGACCCCGACCTGTCGCGGACCATCACCGAGCCCCGGCTTGGCGCCGCTCGACGCGAGTGCCGCGCCGAGATCGTGGAGGTGCCTATCGGCGCCTGGGACGCCGCCAGTGCGCTTGCACCCGTCCGCGGAGGTTACGGCCTGCTCGTGCTCGACGGCGTTCTCGCCCGTCGCGCCGGCCGACGCCGCCGTCACGGTGTCGAGCTCATCGGCCCCGGGGACCTGATCCGGACCGAAGATGCTGCCGCTGACGGCGCGACCCTGCCGTTCGCCGTGACCTGGCGCGCCGTCGAAGGCGCGCGTCTCGCGGTGCTCGACACGGGCTTTGTCCGTCGCTCCGCGCCCTATCCGGAGATCGGCGTGCGCCTCATGGCCCGGGCCACCGGCCGCGCGCGCAACGTGTTGGTACACCTCGCCATCGCGCAGCACGCGCGGATCGACGCCCGCCTCTGGCTGGCGCTGTGGCACCTCGCCGACCGCTTCGGCCGCGTCACGCCCGACGGCGTCCTGCTGCCCCTGCGTCTACGCACGAACTGCTCGCCGACCTGATCGCCGCCCAGCGGCCGTCGGTCACCCTCAGCCTCCAGCAGCTGGAGCGCCAGGGCCGCCTGACGCGCCGCGACGGCTCGATCGTGCTGCTCGGCGATCCGCCGGCCGACGGTCCGATGGCCGCGTCGATGACCCAGGGTGAGGCTCAGCCCGCCTGATCCCTCGGCCGGTCAGGCGGGCTCCCCGCATCGTTTAGGCCGCAAGGCCTGCCTAGGGACTCCGCCTGATCCGGCAGCGAGCCGGGGCGGGTCGGCGCTCGTCCTCGTAGACGGACGCCACATCGCTCGGGCAGCACCCCCGGCAGGACTCGAACCTGCAACCTGGCGGGTAGAAACCGCCTGCTCTATCCAATTGAGCTACGGAGGCGTGGGCGCGCGGCGAAGCGTACCGGCCCACCCTCGCCGGCCGGTGTCCTGCGGCGGGAGCGGACATCGAGTCGGGGCGCCCGGATTCGAACCGAGGACCTCCGCGTCCCAAACGCGGCGCTCTACCAAGCTGAGCTACGCCCCGATGTCCTGCGACCACTGTACGGATCCGGGACCGGGGAGCGCGACGCAGAGCGCCTGATCCCGAGCGCGGGCGATACCGTGCGGGCGGATGGCCGACCTCCAGCCGCTGCGCGCCGTCCGTTACGCGGAGGACCAGATCCCGTCGTTCGCCGCGGTCATCGCACCGCCGTACGACGTCAGCGACCCGGTCCTGCGCGCGCTGCTGCTGCGCCGCACCCCGCTGAACATCATCGCGGCCGACCTTGCCGCCGATCCGGACCTGCCGCTCGACGCCCGCTACGCGCACTCGCCCGAGCTGCTGCAGCGATGGTTCCGCGACGGTGTCCTGGTCCGCGACCCGCAGCCGGCGCTGTGGGCGCTCGAGCAGCGGTTCATGGGTCCGGACGGCCGCATCCTCTCGCGCCGCGGGCTGTTCGGCCGCGTCGGGGTGACCGACTATGGGCCCGGCCTGATCCGGCCGCACGAGCGCACCCACCCCGCCGCCGTCGAGGACCGCCTGCAGCTGACGCGCGACACCCGCTCGAACCTGTCCCCCGTCTTCGCGCTCTACGACGACCCCGACGCGGCCGTCACCGGCCTCTTCGCCTGGATCTTCGCCGCTGCACCGCACGCCTCCGCCATCGACGACGGCGGGACCGAGCACCGGCTCTGGCGTCTCGACGATCCGGGCACCATCGCCGCGCTCCAGACGGCCCTCCGGGGCCGCGAGCTCGTCATCGCCGACGGCCATCACCGCTACGAGGCGGCGCGCCGCTACGCCCGCGGCGGCGGCGTGGCCGCCGGCCGTGCCCACACGCTGATGCTGCTGGTCGCGCAGCAGGACGCCGGACTGATCGTCCAGCCGACGCATCGCCTCGTGCGCGGGCTGGCCGGGGACGCCGGCCGGCACCGTCGCGACGCGCTCGAGGCCGTCCTCGCCAAGCACTTCGACGTCGCCGAGATCGGGCACGCGCAACTGCGCCCCACCGACGAGCCGGGCCCGTTCACCTGTGGCTGGCTGGACGGCTCGAGCGGCCGGGCCTACCGCTGCACGCTACGTACCCAGGCGACGGCGGACGCCGCGATGCCCGGCGTCCCGGACGCCTACCGCCGGCTCGACACCGCCGTCCTGCAGGCCCTGTTCCTGACCGGGGCGCTGGGTCTGACGCAGGAGGACATCGACGGGCTGGACGGCCTCGGCTACGCCCGCACCGACGCGGAGGCCCGCGAGCTCGTCCTGGACGGGAGCTTCGACGGCGCGTTCTTCCTGCGCCCGTGCCCGGTCTCGCAGGTCGCGGCGGTCGCGGCAGAGGGCCTGACGATGCCCGCAAAGACCACCTCGTTCACCCCGAAGGTCCCGACCGGGCTGTTGATCAGCCCGCTGTCCTAGCGCGGGCGCCCGCGTCCGCCGGACACGGTGTGCAGGTTGCGGGTGCGTTCCGCTCCGGAAGGCGTACCATCGAGGGTATGAAGGATCCGGATCGCATGAAGGCAACCTCCACGCGTCAGAGCGCGTTCAAGCAGACGGTGAAGGTGCGCCAGCACCGTCTGCTCGCCGACGAGCCGCTGAACGAGGGCGGCGAGGACGCCGGCCCCTCCCCGCAGGAGCTCCTCGCGGCGTCGCTCGCGTCGTGCACCGCGATCACGATGGAGATGTACGCGCAGCGCAAGGGCTGGGACCTGGGCGCGACCGAGGTCACCGCGCAGTACACCCCGTCCGACCGCGGCTGTCCGACGCGCTTCGACCTGGTGATGCGCTTCCCGGACACGCTCAGCGACGAGCAGGTCTCCCGCCTGCGGGTGATCGCGGCGAAGTGCCCGGTCCACCGCACGCTCGACGGCGAGGTCATGTTCGACGAGCGCGTCGAGCGCGTGGCGCTCGTTCCCTCCGCTTAGTCTGGACGGGGTGACGGACCGCAGCCAGCACGTCGCGCCCGCGGAGCGCGCCGTCCCCACCGAAGATCGCGTGGCCCTCGCCGCCGCGCTCCGCGCGGTGCTCCTCGAGCCGCAGGACGCTGCCGCCCTCGACGTCCACGGCGGGGTCGCGGCCGCGGTGCTCGTCCCGCTCTACATCGCCGCCGACGGTGAGCTGACCGCGGTTCTGACGAAGCGCCGCGACGACATGCGCCGGCACGCCGGCGAGATCTCGTTCCCGGGCGGCCGCCAGGACGAGGGCGAGGACGACCTGCGCGTCACCGCCCTGCGCGAGGCCCACGAGGAGATCGGCCTGGACCCGGCCGGCGTAGAGGTGGTCGGCGCCCTGCAGCCGACGCCGACGATCGCCACGGACTACGCGGTCTACCCGTTCGTCGGGCTGATCGAGCCGGGACTGACCTGGGTCCCGTCCGAGTACGAGGTCGCCGAGGTGCTCGACCTGCCGCTGCGCGCGCTGCGGGACGGGTACGGGCGCCGGCGGTTGATGCGGCGCGGCATCCCGTTCCGCACCGACGTCTACGTCGTCGGCGAGCACCTGGTGTGGGGCGCCACCGCGCGCATGCTGGCCGACCTGCTGGACCGCCTGCCGCCGGAGCTGCTCGGCGCCGCCCGCGTAGCCTGAAGGCAGCCGGAGCGGCCCCGGAATTGCGACGGGCGGCCCGGAGGCCGCCCGGTCACGAGGGATATCGCTGTCATTTCGCGCCGCTGCACGAAATCCTGCACGCCCGCCGGAAAACTTTCTCGGCGCAGCCGTGGCGCACCGACGGCCAAACCGAGGATGATGGTCGGATGGACGACGAGCAGCCCAGCGGCACGGACAAACCGCGCACCGACCTTTCGAGCATCCGCGACCTGCCCCCGCCGGCAAAGCGACCCGAGCGCAAGATCCGCGTCGAGCTGCTGCCCTACGACCAGCGCACCGGCGTCTCCGCCCACGACCGGCTGATGGCCCTGAAGGCCAGCCGCCCGAGCGCCGCGCAGGCGCTCGCGCGGACGCTCGCCGGGTTCGCGGCGGCCGCCGCCGTCCTGGTCGCCATCTTCTTCGCGCTGTCCGCCGTCGACGACGACTCCACCCCGACCGCGCCGTGGGCGAAGCCGGGCGCGCCGATCGTCCAGCCGGACTCCCTCAGCGGCCAGTAGCCGATCAGTGGCGGGGGGCGCCGCCGGCCACCGGGCGGTCGGCCGCCAGCAGCTCCTCGATCGCCGCGCGCGCGGCAGCCGTCCAGCCCGCGACGTCCCGGCCGTCGGCGTCGATCAGGCGGTACGGGATCTCGTTCTTCTCCGCCGCCCACTCGATTTCGTGGACCCCGGACGCGAACGTGGCGTCGTCGAGCGTGCCTGCGGCCTCGTAGACCACACCCCGGACCGTGGTGTCGGTCGTCTTCTCGAGCATCATCTTCAGCCGCGACCCGTGCAGCGCGGCCACGTCCTCCGCGTCGTCCCCGGCCGCGGTGCCGAGGGCCCAGACGAGGATCGTCACGTTCTCCAGGCCGTAGCGGAGCGTCCCGATCCGGTCCGGGGTGCCGATCCAGCACTCGCAGCCGGCATCCTCCAGCTCACCCCGGCGCGCCTCGGTCCGGGTGACCGCACGCACGGCGTGGCCCTCCGCGACCAGGTCGCGCGCGAGCGCGAGGCCACGCTGGGAGCTGCCGACCAGGAAGACCCTCATGCCTGCCCCTCGAGCTCGGCCCGGTACTGGTCCTCGGTGATGGCTGGCAGTCCCTTGCGAGCGCGGCGGCGGTTCTTGATCTCGAGCATCTGGGCGATCTCCTGCGCGGCCGCGTTCTCGTCGGCACGCTCGTGGCTGGCTTTGACGTCCTGGGCGACCGCGAGCCGCATCGATTCCTCGGTGAGCTCGGGCGCGCCCCGCTTGCGGCGGCGGCGGTTGGCGGCTTCGAGCATCTGCTCGAGGTCGTCCACCTCGTTCTGGGCCTCGACCTCGGGCGACCGCGTGGGGTGCCAGTCCAGGATGTCCTGCCCGTTGCCGGGGTAGTACTTCCCGAGCAGCAGGCAGGCGACGATCAGCCCGCCGAGACCTCCGAGGATGATGACCGCAAAAGGGTCCATCGGGCGAGTCTACGGGCACCCCCGCGGATAGGCTCGGGCCATGGACTTCGCCCTGACCGACGAGCAGCTGCTGATCCGCGAGACCGCTCGCGACTTCGCCGACCAGGTCATCGCCCCGCGCGCCCGCGAGAACGCGCGCAACCACCACTTCGACCTCGAGCTCGCGGGCCGGATGGCCGAGCAGGGCTACCTCGGCGCGGTCGTCCCGCGCGAATATGGCGGAGCGGGCCTGGACTACCGCAGCTACGGCCTGGTGGTGGAGGAGGTCGGGCGCGCCGACAGCTCCGCGCGGACCGTGGTCAGCGTCGTGACGTCGCTCGTCTGCACGGCGATCGTCAAGTGGGGCACCGAGGAGCAGAAGCAGCTGTACCTGCCGAAGCTGTGCAGCGGCGAGTGGCTCGGTTGCTTCGCGCTGACCGAACCGGACACGGGGTCGGACGCGGCGAACCAGAAGACGCGGGCGACGAAGGTCGACGGCGGCTGGCGCATCAACGGGGCGAAGATGTGGATCTCGCTCGGGAACGTCGCCAAGGTGGCGCTCGTCTTCGCCCAGACCGACCCGGACCTCAAGCACAAGGGCGTGGCCGCGTTCCTCGTCGACACCGACCAGGACGGGTACCAGCCCTCGCCGATCCACGGGAAGATGGGCCTGCACGCGTCCGACACGGCGTCGATCGCGCTGGACGACGTGTTCGCGAGCGACGACCAGCTCCTGGGCCAGGTCGGGGACGGCTTCCGCGTGGCCATGACCTCGCTGGACTCTGGGCGCTTCAGCGTCGCCGCGGGCTGCGTCGGCGTCTGCCAGTCGTGCCTGGACGAGTCCACGCGCTACGCCACCGAGCGGGAGCAGTTCGGCCGCCCGATCGCCGCGTTCCAGCTGGTGCAGGCGATGCTCGCCGAGATGCGGGTGAAGACGGATGCCGCCCGGCTGCTGGTGTGGCGGGCCGGCTGGCTGAAGGACACCGGGCAGCCGAACACGACCGAGACGTCGATCGCGAAGCTGTTCGCGAGCGAGGCGGCGGTCTGGGTCTCCAACGAGGCGATCCAGGTGCACGGCGGCGCGGGCTACGTGGACGACCACCCGGTGGAGCGGCACTTCCGCGACGTACGCGTGACCACGCTCTACGAGGGCACGTCCCAGATCCAGAAGCTGATCATCGGTCGCGCGCAGACCGGCATCAACGCCCTGGTGCCGTCATGACGGTCGCTGCGCCGAAGGTCCTCGGCGTCGTCGGCGCGGGGACGATGGGCGCCGGGATCGCGCAGCTCGGTGCGCAGGCCGGCATGCGCGTCCTGCTCCACGACCCGGACGGCGCCGCGCTCGGGCGCGGCATCGACGGCGCCCGCGCCGGCATCGCGAAGCTCGCGTCAAAGGGCCGCTTCGACGGTGACCCGGACGCGGCGGGCGCGCTGCTGGAGCCGGCCGCCGCGCTGGAGGACCTCGCCCCCTGCGAGCTCATCGTCGAGGCGGCCCCCGAGCGCCTGGAGCTGAAGCTCGACCTGTTCGCGAAGCTCAGCGCGATCGCACCGACCGCGGTGCTCGCCTCGAACACATCGTCGATCCCGATCACCGCGATCGCGCGCGGCGCCGCGGATCCGGGCCTGGTCGTCGGCCTGCATTTCTTCAACC
The DNA here is from genome assembly GCF_040581415.1 of Paraconexibacter sp. AEG42_29. Lineage (NCBI taxonomy): Bacteria > Bacillati > Actinomycetota > Thermoleophilia > Solirubrobacterales > Paraconexibacteraceae > Paraconexibacter > Paraconexibacter sp. AEG42_29. The sequence continues at coordinate 3,560,554 of NZ_CP114014.1, forward strand.
CGCCGCCGCTGATGAAGCTCGTCGAGCTGATCGCGGCCGTCCAGTCGACGCGGGCGGCGCTGGACCTCGCGCGCGCGGCCGGTGAGGCCATGGGCAAGCGGGTGATCGACGCGTCCGACGGGCCGGGCTTCCTGGTGAACCGGTGCAACCGACCGTTCGGCGGCGAGGCGCTGCGCCTGGTGCAGGACGGAGTGGCCGACATCGCGACGATCGACGCGATCGTCCGCGGCGCCGGGTTCCGCATGGGCCCGTTCGAGCTGCAGGACCTCGTCGGGATCGACGTGGGCTTCACCGTCCAGCAGAGCTTCTACGAGCTGAGCTTCGGTGAGCCGCGCTGGCGGCCGTCGCCCCTCAGCGCGCGGCTCGTCGCGGCCGGGCACCTCGGGCGAAAGACCGGACAGGGCTGGTACGCCTACGACGACAGCGGCCGCCGGACGGACGGCCCGGCCGCGGACGCCGTCCCGTCCCCGTCGCCCACGGGCGGCGCCCGCGGCCTGATCGTCATCGCCGGCGACCTGATGGTCGCCCACGAGCTGCGCGACCTCGCGACCGACGCCGGCTGGGACGTCGCCGAGCCCGGCGACGCCGACGGCGAGGTCCCGTGGCTCGCGATCGACTGCGGTCACGACCCCGAGGCCGAGCCGATCCAGGGCGCACCGCAGGCGATCCTCGTCGCCGACGGGTCGCTGACCCAGCTGGACCAGGGCGGCGGCTGCGTCGGCTTCCACGCGCTCCCGCCGCTCGCCGCCGGCGGGACCGTCGAGCTGACCCGCGGCACGTACACGACGAACGTCGCCGCCGAGCGCATGGCGACGTTCCTGTCCTCCCTCGACCTGCAGCCGCACTGGGTCGGCGACGCCCCGGGCTTGGTCCTCGGCCGGATCGTCTGCCAGCTGGTCAACGAGGCCGCGTTCGCGCTGCAAGAGGGCGTCACCGACGACCCACAGGACATCGACGACGGCCTGCAGCTGGGGCTGAACCATCCGCACGGCGCGTTTGCCTGGGGCGACGCGATCGGCCTGGACCACGTGCTGATGGTCCTCGACGCGCTGCGGGCGGAGCTCGGCGAGGAGCGCTACCGCGCCGCGCCGCTGCTGCGGCGCATGGTCGCCGAGGGCCGGATCGGCATCGCCACCGGCGAGGGCTTCCACCGCTACGAGGACTGACCCCCGGCCCCCGCCCGCGCCCGCTCCGGGAGCGTCGAAGGCTTGATCTCACGTCCGGGCCTTCCGCCACGTTCTACACCGAGACCGTGCCCGCCTCCGCCCCAGCTCCCGCCCCGCCGCCGCACCCCGTCCCGTTCCAGCGGTTCCTCGACGCGCACGCCACGCGCGTCTGGCGCTACCTGGCCGGGATGGTCGGGCCCGTCGACGCCGACGACTGCTTCCAGGAGACCTTCATCGCCGCCCTGCGCGCGTACCCGAAGCTCCGCCGAGGCTCCAACGAGCGGGCGTGGATCCTGACGATCGCGCACCGCAAGGCGCTCGACCACATCAGCGCACGTGGCCGTCGCGCCGTCCCCAGCGACGCGCTGCCCGAGCAACCGCACCACGACCCGCTGCCCGGCGACGACCCGATCTGGGCCCGCGTGCGCGAGCTGCCGCCCAAGCAGCGCGCCGCGGTGACCCTGCGGTACGCCGCCGACCTGACCCACGCCGAGGTCGCCACCGCCCTCGGGACCAGCGTGGAGGCCGCCCGGCGTTCGGCCCACGAAGGACTGAAGCGCCTACGCGCCACCGCTGACGACGAGGGAACCCTCCGATGAACGACCACGACCCCACCCGGCTCCCGCCCCCCGCGATCGACACGACGGCGGCGACCGCCGCCGCCGAGCGGTTCGCCGCCGAAGCCGCCGAGCGCGGCGACGCCGACGTGGCGTACGCCCAGATCGACTCGCCCGTCGGCCGCCTCGTCGCCGCTGCGACCCCGGCCGGCCTCGCGATGCTCTCCTACGAGGACTTCCGCGGCGGACTGGACGCCGTCCTGGACACGCTCGCCGCACGGCTCTCCCCCCGGATCGTCGCCGCGCCGAGGCGACTGGACCCGGTGAAGCGCGAGCTGGACGAGTACTTCGCGGGGACCCGGACGACCTTCGACCTCGCGCTGGACTGGACGCTGACGAGCGATTTCGCCCGCCGGATCCTGCAAGCGACCGTGCAGATCCCGTTTGGCGCAACCGCGAGTTACGGCGAGATGGCCGCCGCCGCCGGGAACCCGAAGGCCTCCCGCGCGGCCGGCCGGGCGCTCGGATCCAACCCCATCCCGATCGTCGTCCCGTGCCACCGGATCATCGGCACGAGCGGCCGTTTGACCGGCTATACCGGGGGAATCGACCGCAAGATCAAGCTGCTCGAGGTCGAGGGGATCAGCCTCGGCTGACCCACGGGCGGCACACCGCCAGCCGGGTCGCATACCCCGAGGTGGGCGTCGTGAATCGAGTTCACCGGAAGGAGAGGCGGCTTCTGTGAGGAACGTCACACGAGGCCGCGGCGTAACACGAGGCCTGTTCAGGCGTTCTCCCTCCAGACCCATCATGAGCACTCACCACTTCACTTACCCCAAGGTCGTCCCGGTCCCCCGGCCCGGCCAGCCCAACTCCGCTGCGCAGAACACGGCAGCCTCGACGGCCGCCGCCGGCACGCGCCGCGCGGCCTAGCGCCGCCGCCGCACCCACTGCAGCCCGTCCGCGCGAGACTGCGCGCATGACGGACGACATTCCGGACACCCCGCCTGCGGGCGACCCCGGTCCCAAGCCCGGCTCACTCGAGTGGCTCGCGGACCAGGATCCCGAACAGGGAGCCACGGTGGAGGCGTCCTCCGGGGCCTGCACCTCGCGAGCCGAGCACGATGCCCTCGCGTCGGGCCTCGCCCGCGGCTTGTCGGCCACGCACGGCGTCACCGCCGGCGACCGCGTCGCGATCGCCCTTCCGCCGGGTCCGGACCTGCTCCGCACCCAGTACGCGCTCGCCAAGCTCGGAGCCGCGCCGCTGCTCCTCTCGCCGCACGCAGCGTCGTCCGCCGGGCGGCGCCTCGCGGCCATCGCCGGCGCCGCCATCCTCATCGCGGACGGGCCTGCGACGACAGACCGGTCGACCGACGGCGACAGCGACGGCGGCCGGCTCAGGGTCGTCCCCCGCTCGGCGCTCGCCGTGTTCGCCGAGCGCCACGCCGACGGCCCGCGGCTGCTGTCCGGCGCCCATCCGCCGGTCGACGGGGTCCAGGTCGCGGCCGCGGGCGACACCGGCGGGCCGGGCCGTGTGCTGGTCCGCGTCCGGACGCCCGACCGCATCGCGCTGCTGGCGCGTCCGTTCGCCGACCTGCTGCGGCGGGTGGCCCTCGCCCCCGGCGCGACGCACCTGCTGGGTCGTCGGGGGCACGCGCCGGAGCCGCAGTTCTGGGCGTCCGTCGCGCTCGTCACCGGCGGCGTCGTGGTCACCGAGCCCGCCGCCGACGCCGCGACCCTCCTGGCGGCGCTCGCCGAGCACCAGGTCGGCTCGACCGTCATGGACCTCGCCACCCTGCGGGCGATCACCACCCTTCCGGACGCGGTCACCGAGGGCGCCGACCTCACCGCGCTGCAGCGGATCATCCTCGACGGCCCGGCCCCGGACGCCGCGCTGGTGACCGCCTGCGCCGACCTCTTCGGGGACGACGTCCTGCACCGCGTGGCGGCCACGCCGCAGACCGGTCCGTACGCCCACGCCGGTGCGGAGGACCTCGCCGCCGACCCGGCCGCGCTCACGCCGCTGGACGGCGTGACGCTGACGCGCTCGCCGGCCGGCGACGTCCATGTCACCTCACCGCTCGCTGCCGATGGCGCGCTCGGCGGCCCGGCCGAGCGCGGCGACTGGCCGGCCCCGCCCGCGTGGACCGGCGAGCCGGTCCCCGCCGACGGCTGAGGTCGCTCAGGCCTGGGCTTCGTCGCCCGCGCCGGCGAGCGGCTTCATGGGCGTGTCGCGCAGGTACCACTCGGCGTCCAGGGCGGCCTGGCAGCCGGAGCCCGCGGCCGTGATCGCCTGGCGGTACGTGTGGTCGACGAGGTCGCCGGCGGCGAACACGCCGGGCCGTCGGGTGCGGGTCGACTTGCCCTCGGTCACGACGTAGCCATCGTCGTCGGTCTCGACCTGGTCGGCCGCGATGCCCGACTGCGGGACGTGCCCGATGGCGATGAACGCGCCGTTGATCTCGATCGTCTTCTCGCTGTCGTCCTCGGTGTTGCGCAGACGCACCGTCTGCAGCTGCGGCTCGCCCTCGAACGCGACCGGCGCGTACGGGGTCAGCAGCTCGAGGTTCTCGACGGCCTTCGCGCGGTCGAGCATGATCGCCGACGCCCGGAACTCGTCCCGCCGGTGCACCACCACGACCTTGGAGGAGAACTTCGCGAGGAAGATGGCCTCCTCCATCGCGCTGTCGCCGCCGCCGACGATCACGGTGGGCTTGTCCTTGAAGAAAGCCGCGTCGCACGTCGCGCAGTAGCTGACGCCGCGTCCGCTGAGCTCCTCCTCGCCGGGGACGCCGAGCTTCTTGTGCTCTGCGCCCATCGCGAGGATGACCGTGCGCGCCAGGATGACCTCGTCGCCGACGTGGACCTCGTGCACGCCGCCGGCCTCGTCGGACAGCTTCAGCTCCGTCGCCTCGTCGGTCATGAAGCGCGCGCCGAAGTCCTCGGCCTGCTCGCGCATCTTCGTCATCAGCTGCGGACCCTCGATGCCGCCGCCGGGGAAGCCCGGGAAGTTCTCGACCTCGGTCGTCTGCTGCAGGAGCCCGCCCCAGAGGTAGCCCTCGATGACGAGCGGACGCAGGTCGGCGCGCGCGGTGTAGAGCGCCGCCGTGTAGCCGGCAGGGCCGCTGCCGACGATGACGACGTTCTCGATGGGGGTCTCGGTGGTGCTCATTAGGTCATCTCTTGGGGGTTCGTGGGCGGATCTGGGACCACTTCACTTTGTATAGTGTAGCGCCCGGTGGGCGTCAGACAGCAGGCTGCAGCGCCTTCTCGGCCAGCCGCTGCTCCTTCCAGCGGTTGACGGTGTGCCTGAGCTGGAAGTACGCGATGGCCCCCGGGATCGATGGCAGCCAGAAGGCGAAGACGCGGTAGATCAGGACGCCCTGGAACGCCGTCGACTCGTCGACGCCGAACGCGATGAACGCCCCGACCATGCCGGCGTCCACCCCGCCGACCCCGCCGGGCAGCGGCAGCAGGTTGCCGAGCAGCCCGATGAAGTAGCCCATCACCAGGGCGGCGACGGTCGGGGCCTCGCCCACGGCCTGGAACGCCGCGTAGAGCACGAGGATGTTGAACGCCCACCAGCTGATGGTCCCGACCATGGCGAGGTCCGGCCGGCGCAGGGACTGCAGCGCGAACCGCACCCCGCCCGACAGCGAGGCCGGACCGGTCGCGAGGCGGCGGACGAACGCGGCCACCTGGGCGTTCTTCGGCTTGTAGCTGTCCAGGCGGCGCTCGAGGTCGTCGGGCACCAGGCCGATCGCGAGCATGATCAGGATCGCCACCGCGGCGAGGATCGCCGGGACGAGCGTGAGCGCGAAGCTGTCCTCACCGGGGAAGACGTGGAAGTACAGGCCGAGGCCGCCGACCAGCAGCGCGGCCATGTAGACGCCGTAGAGCAGGACGAGGAAGGCGATCATGCGCTCGGCCACCTCGCGGCGCGGCATCCCGGACCGCCGCAGCGCCCACGCGGTCAAGGCGACCCCGCCCGCCCCGCCCGCCGCGAACAGGCGCGTCGCGGCCAGGCCCGCCATCGTGATCAGGTAACTCTCGCGGTACGTGATGACCGAGTTCGGCGGGACGTGGATCCCCTGGAAGATCATCACGTAGCTCGCCATCGCCAGGATCTGAAAGACGAGCGCCAGCGCGATCCAGACCGGATCGGCGTCCTTCAGGTTGCCCAGGCCGGCGTTCACGTCCGACAGCTCCGGCAGCACGAAGTAGAGGAACGCGATGACGGAGACGATGAACAGGCCGAGCAGCAACGCGCGGTCGCGCGTCATCTGCATCTTCGGCATCGCCTCGTCGAGGTCGTCGTCCGCAGCGGAGCGCTGCTCGTCGACCTGAGGCGGTGCCGTGTCGCCCGTCATGCCGGCCTGATCTCGTGCTGCTGGACCAGGCTCCCGATGCGTCCGAGCGCGGGCGCGACCACGGGCGCGGCCCGCCGGACCCCCTCCGTCAGGGCCAGCCCCGCGAGCAGGTCGATCACGTAGTGCTCACCCAGGTAGACGAGCGCGACGCCGAGCGTGCCGGCGTACGCGAAGCCCACCGCGCCGTGCTTGGGCCCCACCTCGTCGAGCAGGTGCGCGGCCATCACGGATGTCGCGAAGTGGAGCGAGGGCATTGCAGCCAGGGGATTGCCTCCCAGGAAACCGTACAGGCGATCCCAGTTCTCGCCCCAGAATTCCTCGCCGTGCTCCCGCATCATCCGGCGCATCTCCGGGGCGCGGCCGTGCTGCGCCGCGTACCACGGGGGCGCGGTGGGCAGGGCCCAGTAGCCGATCAGCCCGAGGTCGAAGACCGCGTAGGTGTGCAGTGCGGTGCGCTCGAAGCGGTCGCGGTGCCGTAACAGCATGTACACGACGGTCCCGTGCGGCACGAGGAACCACAGCCAGTGCGACCACACGAGCACCTGCTCGGGAAGGCGCACCGACCCGGGCCGGCCGAACCGTCGCTGCAGCCGCGCGCCCGGCAGCATGCCGAGGCCGAGCAGCCGGTCGATGCGGACCGGGTAGTCGACCCGGACCCGGCCCTCGAGGGCATCGGGGTCGTCGTAGGGCATCTCGTAGTGCGCGAGGTAGCCCCACATCTGCAGCACGCACGTCGCGACGTCCCGCGTGCGGCTGCGCGGGACCGCCACGCAGAGCGCGAACGGCGCCGCCACCGCGGCAGCGGTCACGACAGGCACGGGGAGGCGGGCTTTCCGGCGGATCAGCGGCGCCGCGACTCCGGCAGCCACCACCCCCCAGGCAGCGCCGCGCTTGGCACGGCTGGACAGGCGCAACGCGCGGTGAGTATAGGTACGGGCATGGATGGCCAACCGCTCGCCCAGATCCGCGGCTCCCGTATCGCGGTCACCGGGGCCGGTGGGTTCATCGGCCTCGCGACGTGCCAGCGCCTCGCGGCCGACGGCGCGCACGTCGTCGGACTCGACCTGACGCAGGCGGCCGAGACCGTCGTCCGGGCCGCCGGCGCCGAGTTCCGGGCGGTCGACGTGACCGACGCCGCGGCCGTCCGCAGCGCGGTCGAGGGGTGCGACGGGGTCGTCCACACCGCGGCGCTCGTCGCCGAGCACGGGGCGATGGCGGACTTCGTGCGCGTGAACGTCGGCGGGACGCGGAACGTCCTGGACGCGGCCCGGGACGCCGGCGTCCTGCGGGCCGTCCACCTGAGCTCGGTCGCGACGCTCGGGTACGACGCGGCGCGCGACCTCCCGGAGGACGCACCGACGCGGACCACCGGAGCGGTCTACGTCGACACCAAGACCGCCTCGCACGAGCTCGCGCTCGGCCGCGGGGCCGCCATCGTCCGGCCGGGGGACGTCTACGGCCCCGGCTCGATCCCGTGGACCGTGCGGCCCGTCGGCTTGATGCGCGCCGGCCGCTTCTTCCTGCCCGGCCGCGGCGACGGCATCATCACGCCGATCTACGTCGACGACCTCGTCGACTGCGTCGTCCGCGCCCTCGTGCACCCGGACGCCGCCGGCCGCGCCTACATCGCCCACGACGGCTCCCCGGTCACCGCCGCCGAGTTCTTCGCCCACTACGCGCGCATGCTCGGCAAGGAGGCGGTCCCGACCCTGCCCCGCCCGGTGATGGCCGCCGTCGCCGCCGCCGAGGAGCTGCGCTCGCGGGTGACGGGCAAGCCGCCGATCTTCGCCCGCGCGTCCCTGATCTACATCACGCGCGGGGGTGCCTATCCGAACGCCCGCGCGCGCGACGAGCTCGACTGGGAGCCGCGCGTCGACCTCGCGGCCGGCATGGAGCGCACCGGCGCCTGGCTTCGCGAACAGGGTCTGCTGGGGTAGAACCCAAGGAGTGATCGACGAGCTGCACCCGGGGGACGCGTTCGCCGGGCACCGCATCGACGCCGTCGCCGGCCGTGGCGGGATGGGGGTCGTCTACCGGGCGACGCAGCTCGACCTGGACCGGACCGTGGCCCTGAAGCTGATCGCCCCCGCGCTGGCCGGGGACCCGCTGTTCCGCGAGCGCTTCATCCGCGAGACGCGCGTCGCCGCCGGGATCGACCATCCGAACGTCATCCCCGTCTTCTACGCGGGCGAGAACGAGAGCCGGCTGTACCTGGCGATGCGCTACGTCAGCGGCGAGGACCTGCGGACGCTCGTCCGGCGCGAGGGCCCGCTGGACCCCGCCCGCGCGGTCCGGATCCTCGCGCAGGTCGCCTCGGCGCTCGACGCCGCCCACGCGTCGGGGATCGTCCACCGGGACGTCAAGCCGGCCAACGTCCTGCTCGGCGGCGGCGAGCACGCCTACCTCACCGACTTCGGCCTCACCAAGCGCGTGCACTCCGTGTCCGGCGTGACCCAGGCCGGCGGCTGGGTCGGGACGCTCGGCTTCGTCTCGCCCGAGCAGATCCGCGGCGAGGCCGTCGACGCGCGGACCGACGTCTACGCCCTCGGCTGCGTGCTCTTCCACGCGTTGACGCAGACCCCGCCGCACCAGCGCGACAGCGACGAGGGCACGCTGTGGGCGCACCTGCACGACCCGCCGGCGGCGCTGCCGGACTCGGTGCCGGCCGCGCTCGGCGCCGTGGTCGCGCGTGCGCTCGCCAAGGACCCTGCGGACCGTTACCCCTCGGCCGGGGACCTCGGCCGCGCCATGCAGGCGGCGGTCGGCCAGGCGCCGGCACCGGTGACGCCCGAGCGGACGGTCGCGACCGGGGCCGCGGCACCGCACGGCGGTGAGCCCCCCGTCGACGAGCTGACGATGGCCTCCCCCGCCCCGGCCGCCGGGTCGCAGCCGTCGGTCGCCCCCGGCGAGTCCGCGACCGTCGCCCAGACGCCGCGCGGCGAGCGCCAGACCCACCGCACCCGTCCGCAGACGGCGTTCCTGCTCGTGGCCGCGCTGAGCGTCCTTGCCGTCGTCGGGGTGACCGCGCTGCTGCTGCTGTCCGGCGACGACCCGGTCCGTCCGGACGCGACCACGACGGCCAGGCGCCTGCCCGTCGAGCCCGCCCGCGGATTCGAGCCGGCGAAGCTGACGGCGACCATCCCCGTCGAGGGCAACCCGAACGACGTCGTCGCCACCGCCCGCACCGTCTGGGTCGCCAGCGCCACGTCCTCCCGCCTCGTCCGCGTCGACGCGCGAACGCTGAAGGAGAAGGGCTCGATCGACGTCGGGGTCGGCGTCGGCTCGCTGGCGGCCGGTTACGGGACGCTGTGGATCGCCAAGCAGAAGACCGGGTCGCTGCTGCGACGGGACATCGACACCGGCGCGACCACCGGCTCGCCGGTCCAGCTGCCCAAGGGCCTGCCGGTCGCGGTCGCCACCGGACAGGGCGGCGTCTGGGTCGCGCTGCGACGGCCGAACGAGATCCTGCGGTTCGACCCGAAGACCGGCATCCGCGACCGCCGCATCGTCGTGCCGAAGGGCATCCAGGACATGACGATCGGCTACGGCTCGGTGTGGGTGACGCTACGCCGCGACGACGCGGTGCTGAAGATCGACCCCGACAGCGGGAAGGCGATGCGCATCCCCGTCGGGGGCCTGCCCAAGGGGCTGGCCGCCGGCGACAACTACATCTGGGTCTGCAACAGCGCCGACGGCACGGTGAGCCGCATCGCCGCGCGGTCCGGGCGGGTCCGCGGGACGTTCCCGGTCGGGATCACGCCGACCGGCGTGGACGTCGGCGGTGGGTCGGTCTGGGTCAGCAACCGCGGCGGGGGGACGGTCTCCCGCCTGAGCTCGGCGAAGGGCCCGCAGCTGCTGGAGACGATCAAGGGCTTCTCGAACCCGTTCGCGGTCTCCGCGCGCGGCGGGGACATCTGGATCACCGACATCGCCGCCGGCAACGCCGGCCACCTGCGCGTCGCCCCCTGACCCGGTCCGCGGAGCCCGCCGGGGGTCTGACCCGCGTGATCTTCCGAGGGAGCCGGCTCAGAGGTCGCGGACCGACACGAGGCCGGCCTGCAGCGCCTCGGCGACCAGCCGCGAGCGCTTCTGGTTCTGCGGCAGGTGCTCGATCCCGAAGCGGCCGAACAGCGTGCGCAGGTGCGACTTCACGGCGTCGACCGACAGGTGCAGCTCGTCCGCGATCTCCTGGTTCGTCGCCGGGACCGCGAACTCGTCGTGCTTGTACGGACGCGCGAGCGCGGTCAGGACCTTGCGCTGCAGCGGCGGCAGCTCGGTCAGCGCGGGGCGCCCGGTCCCGCCGGCCACCTGGGTCGGCATCGAGTCCTCCGCCTCCGGGCGCTTGAACGCGATCTGGGTCCGTCCCACCCGGACGACGTCGCCGTCGCGCAGGCGCACCCGGCCGCTGATCCGGCTCCCGTTGACGAACGTCCCGTTGCGGGAGAGGCCGTCGTCGCTGACCGTCCACTCGCCGCCGATCTGCTCGAGCTCCGCGTGCAGGCGGCTGACTTCCGTATCCCATTGCAGGTCGACGTCGTTCTGGGGAGCACGACCGATGCTCAGACGCGACAGCTCCGGCTCGAGGTCGACGATCCGCTGCGGCCGCTGCGGCCCGTCCTCCTCGCGCAGGACCAGGAACGGCCGGCCGCGGCGCTCGGCCTCGATGCGGTCGCGGAGCTCCGCCGGGGAGGCGACGTGGGCCGCCATCGGTGAGCGCGCTGAACCGTCCATCGGGTCACACGATGCCACACCCCCCGGCGCCGCCGAGCAGGTGGGTGTGGCAGCGCAACCCACCCTGGGGTGCGGAAGACGCCACCTCGGGTGGGCAGGCCACACCCTCGGGCGGCTGGGAACGGCGGCCGTCCTGCCCGAATCTGTGACCACAACCAGACCGCCCCGTTCCACCCCAAGGATCACCACCGCCATGACCACCGTCCTCCTTCACCCCGCAGCCCGCACCACCGACGCCGACGCCGCCCTCGTGGCCCGCGTGCGCAACGGGGACGACCAGGCGTTCACGACCCTGGTCCTGCGGCACGAGCAGGCGCTGATCGCCTACGCCCGCACGGTCCTCGGCGGGGCGCACCACGACGCCGAGGAGTGCGTCCAGGACGCGTTCGTACGCGCGCTGACGTTCCTGCGCCGGCAGACCGATCGCGACATCGCGCTGAAGCCGTGGCTCTACACGATCGTCCGCAACGCGTGCCTGGACCGCCTGCGCAGCGGCGCCGCCCGGCCGACCGTCGCGCTCGAGGCGCTGGAGGGGGTCCTGACCGATTCGGCCGGCGACCCGCACGCCGCGCTCGGCCGTCGCGAGCAGCTCCGTGTCATCGTCGGCGGGCTCCAGGAGCTGCCGGCCCGGCAGCGCGCGGCGCTCGTGATGCACGAGCTCGAGGGCCGGCCGCACGAGGAGCTCGCGGGCTCGCTCGGCGTCTCGGTGGGCGCGAGCAAGGCCCTGGTGTGCCGGGCGCGCCAGGGCATGGCGCACCTGCGCCCGGCCGCCTGACCGTCACGGGCGGGACGGGCAGCAGCTTCGCCCACGAACCGCCGTCCGGTCCGTGCCAGGACCTCAGGCCGGGCGCGCCGCCTCGACGACGAATGCTTCGATGACCCGCGAGGTCTCGTCGGCCTCGGGGTGCCACTGCACCCCCAGGGCGAACCGGTGGCCCGGCAGCTCGAGCGTCTCCGGGAGCTCGTCCAGGGCCGACCAGCCCGTCACCACGTAGCCCTCGCCCACGCGGTCGATCGCCTGGTGGTGGTGCGAGTAGGTCGTGTGCCGCACCTCGCCCGCTGCCCGCTCCGCCAGGGAGCCCTCCTGCAGGCGGACGGCATGGTCGTTCCCGGCGAACGTGCCGACGTTCCGGCGATGCCCCTCGTGCCCGAGCTGGTCGGGGATGTGCTGCAGCAGCGTCCCGCCCCGGGCGACGTTCATGACCTGCATCCCGCGGCAGATGCCGAGCAGCGGGAGGTCGCGGGCGAGGGCCCGGTTCGCGAGCGCGATCTCGAAGGCGTCCCGCTCGGGGACGCAGCCCGCCGTCTGCGGCGCCCGCTCGGCGCCGTAGGTGGCCGGGTCGACGTCGACGCCCCCGGCGAGGATCAGGCCGTCCAGGAGGTCGAGGACCGGGTCCGGGTCGGCGACCGCAGCGGGGTCCGGCGGCAGCATGAGCGCAAGGCCCCCCGCCCGCTGGATGGCGGTGATGTACGCGTACGGCGTGAGCGCCGCCGGGTCGTCCCAGGCGCCGAAGCGCGCGCGTTCCAGGGAGGTGCAGATGCCGATGGTCGGGCGGGCCACGCCCAGCAGACTACGGCGCGCCGGACGGTCCCGAACACGTCTGGCGTCACCCTCGCCCGCCCGTCCATAGGATCACGCCATGAGCGCGGAAGGCCTGCACCTGCAGCCCTGTCTTCCGGCGGCGCGTCCGACTACCCGAAAGGCCTACCAGTGAGCGGATTCGAGCTCGTCCAGGAGTACGACACCGTCAACCTCTGGCGCGACGATGGCGCGGCCAAGATCGAGCTCGCCCGCCCGGAGGCGCTGAACGCCTGGAACGCCCAGCTGAGCGCCGACCTCATCGCAGCACTCGCCGTCGTGACCCACGATCCGGACGCCCGCGCCGTCTGCTTCACCGGTGCCGGCCGTGCGTTCTGCTCCGGCGCCGACCTGAAGGACGCCGGGGGCACGGTCACGCCCGCCGGCAAGCCCGACCTCTACAGCGCCCTCGTCGCGCGCTACCACCCCGTGATCACGGCCGTGCGCGCGCTCGACAAGCCCGTCGTCGCGGCCGTCAACGGCGGCGCGGTCGGCATCGGGCTGTCCCTCGCACTTGCCTGCGACTACGTGATTGCGGCTGAAGACGCCTACTTCCTCCTGGCGTTCGTGAACATCGGGCTCGTCCCCGACGGCGGCGCGTCGGCCTTCGTCGCGGCCCGCGTCGGACTGGCCCGCGCCACCGAGATGGCGATGCTCGGCGAGCAGGTCGGCGCCGCCGACGCCGAGCGCTGGGGCCTCATCAACCGCGTCGTGCCGGCCGCCGACCTGGCCGCCGAAGCGGAAAAGATCACGCACCGCCTGGCGAAGGGACCGACCGCCTCGTACGCCGGGACCAAGCGCCTCATGAACGCGTGGCTGCTCTCCGGCTGGCAGGACCAGCTCGAGCTCGAGGCCCGCACCCAGCAGGAGATGGCCGGGACCGAGGACTTCGTCGAGGGCGTCATGGCCTTCATGCAGAAGCGTCCGACCGCCTTCAAGGGGTGCTGACGGTGCCGCCTTCCGACCCCTCGTCCGCTTCGTGAATAGAATCCCGCCCGCCTTGCGACCGAACCGCTTCACCTCACCCCGCTGGCGCTTCGCGCTGGCCGCCGTCGCCGTCGGAGTCCTGTCCCTTTTGGTGACTTCGACCGCGTCCGCCGACTTCTTCACCCCCGAGTCCGGCGGTTCGCCGAACGCGGACAAGATCGACACGCTCTACAAGCTGATCCTCGGGGTCGCTGTGGTCGTGTTCGTGGGGGTCGAGGGCGCGCTCTTCTACTGCCTGTGGAAGTTCCGCGCCAAGAAGGGCGCCGTCGCCGCCCAGATCCACGGCAACACGCGCCTGGAGATCGGCTGGACCGTCGGCGCCGCCGTGGTCCTCGTCGTCATCGCGGGCTTCACGTTCGCCGCGCTGCCCGGGATCCGCAACCCGCCGAACACGGGCCCGAACGGCTTCCAGAGCGCCGACGGCGTCCTGACGGCCGGTGTGTCCAAGCGCCTTCCGCCCAACGGCAAGTCGCTGAACATCGAGGTCAACGGCCAGCAGTACGTCTGGCGGTTCACCTACCCGGACGCCACGCCGAACACGACGCTGGACAACTCCTTCTCCTACGAGGAGCTCGTCGTCCCGGTCGACACGGCCGTGACGCTGGACATCCGCGCCCAGGACGTCGCCCACTCCTGGTGGATCCCGAAGCTCGGCGGCAAGTTCGACGCCATCCCGGGATACACGAACCACACCTGGTTCAAGATCCCCGCGAAGCTCGCGGGCCAGACGTTCGTCGGGCAGTGCGCCGAGCTCTGCGGCCGCAACCACGCCAACATGACCGCTCGGGTCAAGGCCGTGACCGCCGCGGAGTTCGAGGCGTTCCTCAAGCAGCAGCGCGCGGACACGGAGGCCGGCGACAAGGCTGCCGCCATCGCGCGCAAGAAGTTCGAGGACACGCTGGAAACCGACAAGACCGAAACGCCCTAGAGGTCCCTCTTCATGGCCACTCCTGAGATCACCCTCCCGGCGCAGCGCACCGCCGCTCCCGTCCCCCAGATCACCGCGCACTCCGTCGTCAAGGAGAACACCAGCTGGACCTCGTGGGTCACCACGACGGACCACAAGAAGATCGGGATCATGTACCTGGTCCTCACCTTCGTCTTCTTCCTGCTGGGCGGGGTCGAGGCGCTGATGATCCGGCTCCAGCTCGCGCAGGCCGACAACACGCTCCTGACGCCGCAGACGTACAACGAGCTGTTCACGATGCACGGGACGACGATGATCTTCCTGTTCGTCGTCCCGATCATGGCCGGGTTCGGCAACTACTTCGTGCCGCTCATGATCGGCGCGCGGGACATGGCCTTCCCGAAGCTGAACGCGCTGTCGTTCTGGATGCTCGCCGCCGGCGGCGTCGTCTTCTACGGCTCGATCTTCTTCTCCCCGCCCGAGTGCGGCTGGACGTGCTACTCGCCGCTCAGCTCGTCGCAGTACCTCCCCTCCGGCGGCGTGGACGCGTGGATCTTCCTGATCCACCTCACCGGCATCTCCTCGCTCGTCGGCGCGATCAACTTCTACGCCACGATCGTGAACATGCGGGCGCCCGGCATGGGCTGGGGTCGTCTCCCGCTGTTCTGCTGGACGATCCTCACCTACGCGGTCTTGCTGATCCTGGCCCTCCCGGTCATCGGCGGCGCGGTCACGCTGTTGCTCACCGATCGCCACTTCGGGACCCACTTCTACGACGCGTCCAACGGCGGGTCACCGCTGCTGTGGCAGCACCTGTTCTGGTTCTTCGGGCATCCCGAGGTCTACATCATGGTGCTGCCGGGCTTCGGGATCATCTCGGAGATCCTGCCGGTCTTCGCCCGCAAGCCGATCTTCGGCTACAAGGCGATCGCCGCCGCGACCGTTGTCATCGCGTTCCTCGGCCTGCTCGTGTGGGCGCACCACATGTTCTCGACCCCGTCGCCGACGATCGTGCTCGTCTTCTTCATGATGAGCTCCTTCCTGATCGCGGTGCCCACCGGCGTGAAGATGTTCAACTGGATCGCCACGCTCTGGCGGGGAACGATCGAGTTCACGACGCCGCTGCTGTTCTCGGCCGGCTTCCTGTTCACGTTCCTCATCGGCGGCATCACCGGCATCTTCCTCGCGGTGTTCCCGGTCGACTGGCAGCTCACGGACACCTACTTCGTGGTGGCCCACCTGCACTACGTGCTGGTCGGCGGCGCCGTCCTCGCGATCTTCGCGGGCATCTACTACTGGTTCCCGAAGATGACGGGCCGGATGCTCGGCGAGACGCTCGGCAAGATCAGCTTCTGGCTGATACTGATCGGCTTCCACACCACGTTCCTGATCCAGCACGCCATCGGGCTCGACGGCATGCCGCGCCGCGTCTACGAGTACCCGGACGTGGGACACCTCGAGCTCTACAACCTGATCTCCACGATCGGCTCGTTCATCCTGGCGATCGGCGTCGGCGTGACCGTCGTCAACGTGATGCTGTCGCTCAAGAAGGGCGCGATCTCCGGCCCGGACCCGTGGAAGGGCAACACGCTCGAGTGGTTCACGACGTCGCCCCCGCCGGTGAACAACTTCGACACGGTGCCCCGCATCCGCTCGGTCGAGCCGATGAAGGACATCCGCCGTCAGGTCGCGCGCCAGGCGGAGCAGGCTCCGGTGGCAGTCGCCACCGAGAGCGAAGGCTTCACGGGCTAGGGCGCACCGCCCTCCCCCGCGAGTTAGGGTCTCTTCCTTCATGGAGGCATCCACCGTCACCACGGCGCCGGTCCTGCGGTCCGGCGCCCGTCAGGTGTTCGACGACTATCTGCAGCTGACCAAGCCCAAGGTCCAGTCGCTGCTGCTGCTCACCACGGTCACGACGATGCTCGTGGCCGGGTCGCCGTCCGTCGGGCTGATCCTGCTCACGTGCCTCGGCGGCTACCTGTCCGCAGGCGGCGCCGGCGCGGTCAACCACTACTACGACCGCGACATCGACGCCCAGATGGAGCGGACCGCCAACCGGCCCGTGCCGTCCGGCCGGATCGCACCCAAGGCCGCGCTGTGGTTCGGCATCGGTCTGGCGACCGCGTCGTTCGTCCTGATGTCGCTGACGATCAACGTGCTCGCAGCATCGCTGTCGCTGTCGGGCTTCGTCGGCTACGTCTTCGTCTACACGATGTGGCTCAAGCGCCGCACGGTCCAGAACATCGTGATCGGCGGCGCCGCCGGTGCCGTCCCGCCGCTGGTCGGCTGGGCGGCCGTCACGGGCTCGGTCTCGTGGATCGCGGTCTACCTGTTCGCGATCGTGTTCTTCTGGACCCCGCCCCACTTCTGGGCGCTCTCGATCCTGATGAAGGACGAGTACGCCAAGGTCGGCGTCCCGATGATGCCCGTCGTCCGCGGTGAGGAGGAGACGCGCCGGCAGATCATCCTCTACAGCGTCCTGCTGTACGCCGTGACGCAGCTCCCGTTCTGCGCGGGCAGCTTCGGCGCGATCTACCTCGTGGCCTCGCTGGCCCTCGGCGGCGCGTTCATCGTCGGCGCCGTGATGCTGTACCGCCGGGCCGACCGCGCCTCGGCGCTGAAGCTCTACCTCTTCTCCCTCGCGTATCTGGCCGCGCTGTTCCTGGCGATGGTCGCTGACGCGAAGCTCTGAACCCGTTAGAAAGCAGACAACCACATGGACCGTCAACTCGCTCGCAAGAACGTGCGCTCCGGCCTCATCGTCGGCGCCGTGTGCTTCTTCATGTTCGGCATGACCTTCGTCGCCGCTCTCATCTACGTCGCCTGATCCATGAGCGACCTCGAGAAGCCCGTTCCCCCGTCCGGCGAGGAGATCCACCTCCCTGGCGGCTCCCTGCACCCGTTGCTGCTGACGGTCGGCGTCACCGCGACGCTGCTCGGCGTGACATCGTTCAAGTTCCTCCTGGTCGGCGGCATCATCCTGACCGTCGTCGTGCTGTTCAAGTGGATCCAGGAGGCGCGCGCCGAGATGGCGTCGCTCCCGGCCCACCACGCCGACCACTGAGCGGCCACAGCGCGGCCCCGTCGGCCGCCGCCTTCCGTCTCACCTCGGGCCCGCGTCTTGCGGGCCCGTCGTCGTTCCGGCGGGCTCCCGGTCGGGTCGGACGACGAAGCTGAACCCGTTTCAGCTACAACCTCACGATGTCCGCGATCGATCCCCGCACACCGGTCCTCGTCGGCGCCGCCCAGATCACGCAGCGCCCCGGCGACGGCGACGCCCCGTCCACCCCGGCGCTACTGGCCCAGGCCGCCCGCGCCGCGCTCGCGGACGCCGGGGACGGGATCGGCGAGCGGGTCGACGCGGTCGCCATCGTCGAGCTCTTCTCCTGGCCGGTCCCCGACCCCGGCGCCTGGCTGTCCGCCGAGCTCGGCCTGACGCCGTCCGAGACGCTGGTCAGCGCGCGCGGCGGTAACGGGCCGACGGCCCTGCTCGGGGCGCTCGCGGCCGACATCCTGGCCGGCCGCCTGGACGTCGCGCTGATCGCCGGCGGCGAGGCGATGACGCCGTTCATGAAGGCGGTCAAGAGCGGCGGCGACCCGGGCTGGCCCACCCAGCCGGAGGGCACGGCCCCGACCCGGACCGTCGGCGTCGACCGCGACCCGTCGACCCCCGAGGAGCTCGCCGCCAGCCTGATCGCGCCGATCTTCGTCTATCCCCTCTTCGAGCAGGCGCTGCGGCGGGAGGCCGGGCGGTCGATCGAGGAGCACCAGCAGCACCTGGGGCGCCTCTGGGCGCGCTTCGCCGACGTCGCCGGCGAGAACCCGTACGCGTGGACCCAGGACCGGCCCGACGCGGCCACGATCGCGACCGCCTCCCCCGCGAACCGCCAGGTCTCGGCGCCGTACACGAAGCTCATGAACGCGAACATCCAGGTCGACCAGGCGGCGGCGCTCGTGCTGTGCTCCGCCGGCGCGGCCACCGCGGCCGGGATCCCCGAGGATCGCTGGGTGTTCGTCACGAGCACGGCCGGCGCGCACGACCACTGGTTCGTCGGCGAGCGCAACCACCTGGACCGGTCGCCGGCCATCGCCGCGGTCGGCGAGGCGGCGCTCGGCCACGCCGGCCTGACCGTCGACGAGCTCACCCACGTCGACCTGTACTCGTGCTTCCCGTCCGCGGTCCAGATCGCGGCGCGCGAGCTCGGCGTCGACCTCGACGACCCCACCCGGCCGCCGACGGTCACCGGCGGCCTCACGTTCGCGGGCGGGCCCGCCAACGCCTACGTCCTGCAGAGCCTCGCGACGCTGGTCGGCCGCCTGCGCGGGCGGACCGGCGAGCACGCCCTCGCGACCGCTGTCGGCTGGTACCTGACCAAGCACGGCGCGGCGGTCCTCTCGAGCGATCCGCCGTCGCGGCCGTTCGCCGACGCGGACGTCCAGGCACAGGTGGACGCGCTGCCCCGGCGGTCGATCACCGCGGCCGCGTTCACGGCGCCCGTCGAGACCTACACCTCGATCCACGACCACACGGGCACCGCGACGATGGCGATCGTCACCGCGCTCGACGACGACGGCGCCCGCGGGTTCGCGCAGACGCACGACCCGGCGACCGTCGCGGCGCTGCTGGACGGTGAGCCGCTGGACCGCACCGTCGTCCTGGACGGCGCGGCGGGCTTCACGGTCGCCGGCTGATCCGTCCGGCGGGCGGCCTGGTCGCGTCCGCTGTCAGGTTCTGCCCACGATGGGGTGCGCAAGCTGACACCGGAGACGCGGTGGCGGCTCCGGCCAGAGTCAGGCCGCTTCGGCCGGGACGTCGCAGGACGCGCCGTCCCCCGTCCACACCCGCACGATGTCCCGCACCGACAGCACGCCGGTGATCTCCCCGCGGTCGGTGACGATCAGGTGCCGGAACCCGCCACGGACCATGGCGCCCGCCGCTTCCTCCAGGGACCAGTCCGGCGCGGCGAACACGATGTTCGCCGTCAGGTGATCCCCGACGAGCTCGACGTCCGGGTCCTGGCCGTCGCCGATCGCGACGAGCACGTCCCGCTCGGTCAGGATCCCCGGTCCTGCCCCGTCGGGGTCGAGGACGACCGCCGCCCCCACCCGACGCTCCGACATCTGGCGCGCTGCCGCGCGCAACGTGTGGCCCGGCCCCAAGGTGAGCACCACCGTGCTCATTCCGTCGCGTACCTGCATCCCGCCTCCCTCTGGGTAAGTTTGCAACTAATGCCTCAATGTAACGAACGCGGGCGCGCCGAACAAGCGGCTGCGCGCCAACTGAAGGTACGCTGCCAACCACGGAGGCATCCATTCACGCCACACCCGCCGCACACCGTTTTGACATGCAACGGCCCGCCACCATCCGTCACCGCACCAGCCTGCTCGACGACGCGATCGCGATCGTCGAGGTCGAGTACGCCTCGGACCTCGCGCTGGACGACATCGCCCGCAGGGTCGCCTCATCGCGGCGCCAGCTCCAGCGGGCCTACGCCGAGATCGGCGACACGACGTTCCGCGAGCACCTCGCGGCGGTGCGCATGGACCGCGCCGCCGAGATGCTCCAGAACCGCGGGTTGACCGTGCGCGAGGTCGCCCACCGCGTCGGATACCGCCAGCCGGCCCAGTTCGCGAAGGCGTTCCGGCGCCACCATGGCGTCGCGCCGTCGGACTACCGGGCCGGGCGCCGCGGGGAGTCCGCGCGCGCCCTCATGGCCGACGCCGCCTGACGCATTCGCAGCAGGGAGACCTCCCTGCAAAGCGCCGCAGAGCCGGTGGACGGGCACGCGGATGCGTGGACGTCCACCGTTTCATTGCCCTCCGTCGCCCCGGCCGCATAGGATCGGCGCATGGCAGTTGATCCACGCGCCCGCACGAGCAACCGAACCATCGGTCAGATGGTTGTCGTGGGGGTCATCGCTTCGGCAATCGGTGTCGCCTGGGGGCTCTACATCGACTGGTTCCCGATCCAGGGCTCGTCCCAGGCCAAGAAGATCGACGAGCTCTGGGATGTCCTGCTGATCATCGCCGTCCCGGTCTTCGTGATGGTGGTGGTCGTCATCCTCTTCGCGGTCAGGGACTACCGGCAGCGGCCCGGCGAGGAACTGCTCGACGGACCCAACGTCCACGGCAGCACGCGGCTCGAGATCATCTGGACGACCATCCCGGCCGTCGTCATCTTCGTGCTCGTCGGCTACGCGGCGACGATCCTGAGCGACATCGAGGAGGCTCCGGCGAACGCCGCCCAGGAGCTGAAGATCGACGTCACCGGCGAGCAGTTCGCCTGGACCTTCAAGTACAAGGGCGCCGACGGCAAGGACGTGAACACCACGCGCCTCTACCTGCCCAAGGGCCGCTCGGTGAAGTTCAACGTCCGCTCGAAGGACGTCATCCACGACTTCTGGATCCCCGAGATGCGCATGAAGGTCGATGCGGTGCCCGGGATCGTGACCAGCTACCGCATCACGCCGATCCGCGAGGGCAACTACCCCGTGGTCTGCGCCGAGCTCTGCGGCCTCGGCCACTCGGTGATGCGCCAGACCGCGTACGTGCAGTCGGCGGACAAGTTCGACGCCTGGCTCGCCAAGCAGTCCGCCCCCGCGCCCGCGGCGGCACCCGCGGAGGGTGGCGGCGCCGCACCCGCCGCCGCGATCGACGCCAAGAAGCTCTTCACCGACGGCAACGGCGAGTCCATCGCCTGCGGCAGCTGCCACCAGCTCGCCGACGCGGGCACGCCGGCCGGTGGCGTCGGACCGAACCTCGACATGGTCCTGGCGGGTCAGTCCGCCGACATGATCAAGGAGTCGATCGTCGAACCTGAGAAGGTCGCGACGAAGGGCTTCCCGCCCGGTGTCATGCCGCCGAACTACGGCGAGACGCTGAAGCCGGAAGAGCTCGACGCCCTCGTCGAGTACCTCGTGACGTCCACCAAGAAGTAAGGAACGCTTGATGCTTTCAGCAGTCCGTCAGCCCGGCTGGACCCGCGCCATGGCCTTCTCGGCCATCGGTGTCGCGTTCACGTACGCGCTGAGCGTCGGTGCCCGTGCCGGCTTCGACTACAAGCCGTTCCTCGACGGTGAGGCAGTCCTCCAGATCGGCCTCATCTCGGTCCCGTTCTTCTTCATGGTCGGCCTCGGCCTGTTCGACTACTGGGGCTACTGGATGTCGGGTAAGCCGACCCGGCCCGAGGACCACTCAGGCCACGGCGCGAAGAACTGGAAGAGCTACTTCTACCCCAACACCGACCACAAGGTCATCGGGGTCCAGTACGTCGTCCACTCGTTCTTCTACCTGTTCGTCGGCGGCCTGTTCGCCATGCTGATCCGGGCCGAGCTCGCGCAGCCCGGCCGCCAGTTCCTCGACGCGAACACCTACAACGGCGTCTTCAGCGTCCACGCGTCGCTGCTGATCTTCCTGTTCATCATCCCCGTGTTCGCGGGCCTCGCGAACTACGTCCTGCCGCTGATGATCGGCGCGCCGGACATGGCCTTCCCGCGCCTGAACGCCCTGTCGTTCTGGCTGCTGCCGATCGCCGGCGTGATGATGCTGAGCTCGTTCTTCGCGCCGGGCGGCTCCTTCGCCTCGGGCTGGACGGCGTACGCGCCGCTGTCGAACAGCGCGCCGATAGGCCAGGTGTTCTTCACCATAGGCGTGCAGTTCGCCGGGGCCTCGTCGATAGCCACGGCCCTGAACTTCCTGGTGACCATCATCACCATGCGCGCGCCGGGGATGTCGTTCTTCCGGATGCCGCTGCTGGTCTGGGCGAACTTCGCGACGTCGCTGCTCGTGGTCATCGCGACCCCGTTCATCGCCGCCTCGCAGTTCTTCATCCTGCTCGACCGCGCGCTGGGCTTCAACTTCTTCGACAACGGCCAGGGCGGTGACGTGCTGATGTACCAGCACGTCTTCTGGTTCTACTCGCACCCCGCGGTTTACATCATGATCCTGCCGGGCTTCGGGATCATCTCCGAGGTCCTGGCGGTCAAGGCGAGAAAACCGATCTTCGGCTACCGGATGATGGCGTTCTCGCTGCTGGCGATCGTCGTCCTGGGCTTCACCGTGTGGGCCCACCACATGTTCGTCTCGGGGATGCAGAACTGGATCCGTGTCCCGATGATGATCACCACCGCGATCATCGCCGTCCCGACGGGCATCAAGGTGTTCAGCTGGCTCGCCACGCTGTGGCGAGGCGTGCTCAAACTCGACACCCCGATGCTGTTCGCGCTCGGGTTCATCACGATGTTCACGCTCGGCGGCATCTCCGGCGTGATGCTCGCGATGATCCCCCTGACGATCCACGTCAGCGACACGTACTTCATCGTGGCCCACATCCACTACGTGCTCTTCGGCGGCTCGCTCTTCACGGTCTACGCCGGCGTCTACTACTGGTTCCCGAAGATGACGGGCCGGATGTACGACGAGAAGCTCGGCAAGATCCACTTCTGGCTGACGTTCGTCTTCTTCAACGTGACGTTCGCCCCGATGCACCTGATCGGCGTGGACGGCATGCCGCGACGGGTCGCCGACTACGCCGACAAGTACGCGGAGTGGAACCTCGCCATCTCGATCGCGTCGTTCGCGCTCGGGCTGAGCACGCTGATCTTCGCCTACAACATGATCGCCTCCTGGCGTGGCGGCCCGCGGGCCGTCGGCAACCCGTGGCGCGCCCTCACGCTCGAGTGGCAGGTCACCTCCCCACCGCCGGTCTTCAACTTCGACGCGATCCCGACGGTCGTCGGCGGTCCGTACGAGTACGGCGTCCCCGGCGCGGTGCACGGCGTCTTCGCCGACGAGGAGAAGGCGGCGCCCGTGGCCGCCGGTGCGGGTGCGGGTGCGACCGCGACAGCAGGCAGCGGCGGCGCGCCGTCGCTCGAGAAGCCGTCCGCGCCGGACCACGACTAAGCCGACCCAAGGAGCGACAGAACCATGAAGACCATCCTCGCCGTCGCCAACGAGACCATCGGCGGCAAGCAGATCATCGAGCTCATCACCGAGAAGGCCGGGGACGGCAAGGCGCGGCTCGTCATCTGCGTGCCGCGCACCCAGCCGAACCACGGCAACGTGATCTACGACGACGCCGTCTACGATGCCGCGCGCGTCCGGGTCGACCTCGCGCGGACGTTCCTGCGGACGGTCGGCATCGAGGCCATCGGCGAGGTCGGCGACCCCGACCCCTACAGCGCCACCATGGACGCCGTCGCGGAGTACCACCCGGACGAGATCATCATCTCGACGAAGCCCGCGACCAGCTCCGGCTGGCTCAAGCGCGACCTCATCGAGCGGATCCAGGACGCCTCCGGGCTGCCGGTGCAGCACATCGTCACCGACGTCGACACCGAGGGCATCGGCTTCGGGGTCACGCTCGTGGTCGCCAACCGCACCGCCGCGGCGGACGAGCTGCTCACTGAGCTCAAGAAGAAGGCCGGCAGCGAGCGGCACGTGTTCGTCGTGGTCGTCCCCCAGGAGGGCGGCGAGGGCACCGCCGCGCGGCGCGCCCGCGCGCGCCTCGTGCAGCTGGTCGACCGCCTCCGCGCCGCCGACCTGCTCGCGGCGGGCATGATCGCCGACCCGGATCCGTACACGGCCACCATGAACGCGATGCAGTTCTTCCACGTCGAGGACATCGTGATCTCGACCCTGCCGGCCACCCGCTCGGGCTGGCTGCGCGCGGACCTGATCCAGCGCGTGACGAACGCGACCGGCAAGCCCGTCACCCACATCGAGGCCACGCCCGCCGGCTCGCCGGCTGCCGCCTGAGTTCTAGGACGACCAGAGAGAGCACATGGAAGCCGCCGCGATCCACGCCGCCCACGGGCACGACCACCACGGGCCCCCCGAGGCCAACCGCAGCTCCCGCGTCGAGCCGCAGATGCTCGGGATGCTGCTGTTCATCATCTCCGAGATCATGGTGTTCGGTGCGTTCTTCACGGCGTACTTCTTCATCCGGATCGTCGACCAGGACAACTCCTGGTTCCCGCTGGACGGCGTCGAGCTGCCGAAGCTCATCGCCGGCATCAACACCGCGATCCTGCTGAGCTCGTCGCTGACCCTGCACTGGGCGCAGACCTGCGCCAAGAACGGGAACCGGGCCGGCCTGAAGGTCGGCATGCTCACCACGTTCCTCCTGGGCCTGACCTTCCTCTTCATCCAGGTCAACGAGTACATCCACGTCGGCTTCGCGCCGCACGACCACGCCCAGGGATCGATCTTCTACGGCCTCACCGGCCTGCACGGCGCGCACGTCTTCATCGGCCTGACGCTGCTGCTGATCGTCACCATCCGCGCCTATCGCGGCCACTTCACGCCCGAGGAACACGGGGGCGTCGAGATCCCCGGCATCTACTGGCACTTCGTCGACGTCATGTGGATTGTCGTCTACACGTCGATCTACATCCTCTAGGTGGCCCGCCAGCCCCCGTCGTCACCGGACGACCCGTGGTGGCTGCGGGCGATGGAGCCGCTTCGCTCTGAGGCGGCGATGTTCCGCGTGCTGATCGTCGTCGCGGCGGTCTGCGGGGCGCTGATCGCGCTCACGTTGCTGCTTCGCGCCGTCTTCTGACGCGCCATCCGTCCGGCACGGGTTCACCCGTGCCGGGGCGCGGGTACGCCCTGGTCGTCCGACGGCGATCGAAGAACGGAGACGGCATGCAGGTGGAGCACGTGGAGCGATGGATCGGGTGCGAGGTCCTCGACCAGGGCGGCGAGCTCGTGGGCAAGCTCACGGAGGTCTACTTCCGGGGGTCCGAGCCGGTGCTCATCTCCGCCAAGGACGGCCGCCTCACACGCAAGCGCCGCCTGGTCCCGCTCGACGGTGCCGTCGCCTCGCGTGACTACCTCCGCGTCGCGTTCGCCGCCGACCGCCTCGTCGAGACCAAGTCCGGTGACGACGACCTGACGGCGAACGACCTCGCGGTCGTCGCCGAGCACTACGGCGCCGCCCACACCGCGGCCCCCGAGGAGCTCGAGGGCTCGCGTGCCCGCGCCGAGCGCGTCCGTGCCGCGGCAGCCGCCGAGCAGGAGGCCCGGGCGCTCGAGGCCGAGGCGGAGCAGCGCGCGCTGAACGCCGACGATGCGGCCCAGCGAGCGGTCGCCGCGACGGCCGAGGCCGAACGGGCGCAGCGCGAGAAGCAGGACGCGGAAGCCCGCGCCGAGCAGGCCAGAGCGGTCGCGGGCGAGCAGTAGCCCACCGGGGCCGGCCGCTGCGGTCTGCGCGGCGACGTGAGGCGCTACGGGGCCGGCGGCAATTGGCCGCCGACCGCCGGGGACTACTTGACGGTGAGCGTGCCCTTCATGCCGGCCGCCAGGTGTCCGGTGACCTCGCAGATGTACTCGTAGGTGCCGGCCTTGAGGTCGGCCGAGAACTCGCTGATGCCCTTCTCGATGACGGCACCCTTGCCCACGCCCTCGATGGCGATGTTGTGCGGCACGCCGGACTCGTTGTCCATCTCGATCTTGATCTGCCCCGCGGGCGCCTCGGCCTTGCTGTTGACGAACAGCAGCTGGCCGGTCGGATCCGCGGGGATCTTGAGCACGCCGCCCTCGGCGATCGCGGGCTTGTCCGACCCCGCGGCCTTGACCGCCGTGGCCAGGAGCCCGCTGTCCTTTCCGCCTGCCCCGGCGACCTTCGAGACGTAGGCAGCGATGTCGGACGCGCCTTCGCTGTCGACCAGATTCGCAGGCATGAGGCCGTTGCCGGCGACGCCCGCGCGCGACGGGTACTCGATCTGCTTCTTCACGACGCCGCGGATCGCATCCTCGCCGAGGCCGTCCACGCGGGCGCGATGGAACGCCTCGTCGAGGTTCGGACCGGTCACGCCCTTGGTGCCGGCGCGTTCCAGGATGTGGCAGGAGCCGCACTTCTGGACGAACACCTGCTTTCCGGCGATCAGGTCCGGGTTGTCGTCCTTGATCGAGCATCCGCTCACGGCTAGAGCCGCGACGATGGCGACGGTCGGCAGGGCGAAGGTGAAGCCTCTCATTCCGCGACCGATCCTATAGGGGTTCGCCGACGGCGTGCCAGGGCTGCAGGGATTGCCGCCGGGTCAGACGCGGTACAGTTCGCGCGTGAGCACTCCCCTTCGATACCGCATGCGCACGCCGTCGACCGGGCGCGAGGTCTTCATCGCCGCCGAGCCGGGCAAGACCTACCTGGACCGCGACACGGGCGAGCAGCTCGAGGTCGTCGGGAAGGTGCTGCCCCTCCCCCCGTCGAAGTCCCAGTTGCCGTGGGCCGTCGAGAACCTCCGCTTCTGCCCCTGGTGCGACCAGATGGCACAGAAGGACCTGAACGAGTGCCCGACCTGCGAGCGCAGGATGGGCCCGCTCCAATAGCACCGAAAGGCAGCACCATGCTCCCCAGCCGCGCCGCCCTCGCCCTGCTCACCGCCCTGGCCCTGGGGGTCGGCGTGAGCGCCTGCGGGGGCAGCGACTCGGTCGGGGACGTCGTCCCGAAGTCGACCCCCGCGCTGGTGCCGCCGAGCAACTCGAGCCTGGCCCCGGCCGCGGGCTCCGGTGCCGGCGCCGCCGCGAACTCGGCCGCCGGGACGACGAGCACGTCGACCGACGACACGTCGACCGACACGGGCGACGACACCGGCGCTGCGGACACCGGCGCGGCCGACACCGGCGGCGCCACCGCCACCCCGGACGCGACCGCGACCCCGCCCGCCGCAGCGGCTACGCCGGGGACGGACGGCGGCGGCGCAGCGGCGACGCCCGACGCGGGCACCGGCGGCACCGGGGCCGGCGACGCGGGCGCCGACACCGGCGGCGCGGATGCCGGCGGGTTCAGCACGTTCTGCAATGACAACCCGGGGGCGTGCCCCGACCAGTGACGGTGCGCGGCTCGCGGAGCCGCGCCACCTGCGCCGGACCGGCCTACTTCGGCTTCGGGTCCGCCACGACCGTCGCGCTGTAGGCGAGGCGAGCGGTCCGGTACAGGCAGTAGAAGCGCGTGATGTTGTTCGTCTGCGTCTGCGCGCTCTGGCTGTCGAAGTCGTTGCACTGCCCCTTGCCGCGCGACGCGCGCCAGGAGGTCGTGCCCGGCTGCTCGAGCGCGAGGGCCGGCGCCCAGGTGGGCACGGTGATCCCGATGATGTTGCCCTTCTTGACCGGGATCGACTTCTTCAGCGTGAAGGTCACCTTCTGCCCGAAGTACTTCGTGAGCTTCACCGACTCGCCCTGGGCCACCACCCGCGCGTAGAGCTTGTTGCCGGGGCGCAGGATGGTGAGCTGGGCCTGCGCCTCGCCGCCGAGGTTCTCGTTGAAGAACGCAGTCTGCTTCGGGCCGGGCTTGCTGAGCTGGATCGTCCAGGCGACCACGCGGCCATCCGCCTTGACGACGTGCACGGCGCGGTCCTCCCCGACCTTCACCTGGTAGCCGGTCGTGCGCGGGATCGCCTTGCATGGCGGAGCGGGGCAGGCGGGCTTCACATCGCCACCGGCGTCGCCGACCTCGGTGACCGCCGGCGGCAGCACGGCGAAGGCGAGCCCGGGCATCGCCAGCGCGACTCCGGCAACGGCGAGGACGGACTTGTTCGAGCGCTTCATCACCACTATTGAACACCAGGGGGTGCCCGAGTTGCGCCCCTGGCCCGCAACCGATTGCACGCGCAAGTATCTGTAGGCTGCGCGGATGGCGGCGATCGAGGTGTCAGCACTGGAACGCGAGTACCGCAGCGGGTTCAAGGCTGTGGACGGCATCGACCTCCGCGTGGAGCCCGGTGAGGTGTACGGCTTCCTGGGCCCGAACGGCGCCGGAAAGACCACAACGGTGCGGATGTTGGTCACTTTGCTGCGTCCGACGGGCGGCCGCGCGACGGTCGCCGGACACGACGTGGCGACCGAGCCGCAGAAGGTCCGGCGGAAGATCGGCGTCGCGCTCCAAGAGGCCGCGCTGGACCACCTGATGACCGGCCGCGAGCTCATGGAGCTGCAGGCGACCTTGCACGGGATCCCCGCCCGCTCGGTCGCCGATCGGGCCCAGGACCTCATCGGCCGGGTCGGGCTCAGCGACGCGCAGGACCGTCGGGTGGGGACGTACTCGGGCGGTATGCGGCGCCGCCTTGACCTTGCGATGGCGCTCATCCACGCGCCGGAGGTCCTGTTCCTCGATGAGCCGACGACCGGCCTGGACCCGACCAGCCGCGCGACGCTGTGGGACGAGGTCCGCCGCCTGAAGGCCGACGGGACGACGGTCTTCCTCACGACGCAGTACCTCGAGGAGGCCGACCAGCTCGCCGATCGCGTCGGGATCATCAGCGCCGGCAAGATCGTCGCCGAGGGCACCCCGCAGGCGCTCAAGGACGAGGTCGGCCGGCCGCACCTGGACCTCTGCTTCGTCGGGGACGCCGACCTTCCGCGCGCGCGTGAGGTCCTGGCCGGGTTCGGGGAGGTCCGGGTCGACACCGTCGACGGCGTCGACCTCTCGGTCGGCGTCCTGGAGGGCTCGCGCGCGATCGCGCCCGTCATCCGTGCGCTCGACGAGGCCGGGATCGTCGTCGGCCGCGTCGAACTGGTCGAGCCCACGCTCGACGACGTCTTCGCCGCGCAGACCGGCTCGCACCTCGAGGGTGCCGCGACGCCCGCCCCCACCGCCATCTGATGGGCGGACCCTCGTTCACCGCGCGGGTGGTGTGGGCGCTCGCCCGGCGCTCCATCCGCGGCTCGCTGCGGCGACCGCAGTTCCTGGCGCCGCTGGTCATCTTCCCCTCGATGTTCCTCGCCGTGAACGTGGGAGGCCTGACGCGGACGACGTCCCTGCCCGGGTTCCCCGCCGTCGACGGGTTCCTCGACTTCCAGCTCGCCGCGGCGATCACCCAGTCGCTGCTGATCGGCGGAGTCGCGACCGGCATCGCCACGGCCCTGGAGATCGAGGGCGGCTTCTTCGATCGCCTGGTCGCCTCCCCCATCCCCCGGACCGCACTGGTCCTCGGCCGGCTGATCGCCACCGCGGTCACGTCGGCGGGCCAGATCACCTACTTCCTCATCATCGGGCTGATCTTCGGCGCGAGCGTGAAGGGCGGCATCGCCGGGGTCGCGGTCGTCTACCTGATCGGGATCATCGCCGGCGTCGGCTTCGGCGCCATCGGGCAGGCGATCGCGCTCCGGGCCAAGAGCGCATCCACCGTGCAGGGCATCTTCCCGCTCGTGCTCGTCGTCCTGTTCGCCTCGAGCGCGTTCTTCCCGCGCGAGCTCCTGTCGAGCCCGGTCGACGTCGTCGCGAAGTACAACCCGCTCAGCTACATCTCGGACGGCATGCGCAACCCGATCATCGACGGCGTCGGCTCCACCTCGGTCCTCGAAGGGGTCGCGTCCGCGCTGCTCGTCGTGGCCGCCGCCGGCGGCGTGGCCGTGCTGGCCCTGCGCGGAAGGCTGCGTGACGCATGAGGCAGTCGCTGATCGTCGTCCGCGCCCTGGTCCGCCGGGCGCTGAACGAGATCTCGCGCGTTCCCGGCGCCGCCATCCCCGGCGTCCTGGCGCCCACGATCTTCATGCTCGGCCTGTCCAGCGTCTTCGGCAAGGCGTCCGGGCTGGGCGGCTACGGGGCGGACTTCCGCACCTTCATCGTCCCGGTCGGGCTGCTGCAGGGCGCGGGCTTCACGGGGGCCGCGACCGGGGTGAACCTCGCGCGAGACATCGAGCAGGGCTGGTTCGACCGGCTGCTGCTGTGCCCCGCGCCGCGCACGACGCTGCTCACCGGCGTGGTCGCCAGCGCCGGCCTGCGCGCGCTGCTGCCCTCGACCTTCCTGCTGATCGTCGCCTTCTCGATCGGGGTCGACGTGCCGACCATCACCGGGCTGCTGATCGCCGCGGTGCTCGTCATGGGCCTGGCGTGCGCCATGGCGTGCTTCAGCGTGACGCTCGCGCTGCGCTTCCGGACGCAGCAGGCGGCGCCCCTGATGCAGATCGCGAGCTTCGTCGGCGTGCTCTTCACGACGTCCTACGCGCCGAAGCCGCTGCTGACCGACTGGCTGCGCACGGTCTCGGACATCAACCCGGTGACGCACGTCCTGGAGGGGGTGCGCCAGGCCTTCATCGGCGGCGTCGCCTGGGAGCACACGTGGCCGGCGTTCCTGTCGCTGGCGGGGATGATCACCGTGCTCGGCTGGTTCGCCGCGCGCGGACTCAGACGGTACGGCGTGTAGGACGGCCGGTCCGGCCGGCTACCGCTCGGGCGGGGCTTCGAGGCGCAGCGTCAGCTTCTTGGTGCCGGGCGCGTTCGGGACGGTGTCCACGCAGCTGGCCTTGATGCACCCGGGCTTGGTGGCCTCGGCGGCGAAGCGGATGATCGCCGGCTTGCCGACCGCGCTCTGGCTGAAGCGCAGCACCATGCTGCGTTTGCTGGGCCGGGTCACCGTCGCGCTGCCGACGCGCTTGGGGAGCTTGTTGACCTGCTCGGCGAGGATCGACGCGCGCAGCTTCGTGCCCTTGGCGTCCGCCGTGACGCAGATGAGGTAATCGGGCGGCAGGACGCCGGGGGTCGTGGCGGTGTACAGCCGCAGGCACGCGGAGCCCGGCGGCCCGCTCTTGGCGACCAGGTCCTTCGGCGCCAGGTCTGCGCCGAAGCTCATCCCCGCCCGCAGGCGACCGTCGCTCGCGCGCTGCAGCGACACCCGGGTCAGGTCGGGTGCGCCCTCGGCGGCCCCGCCCGCCTTCTCCGTGGCGACGACGGGCGTCTCGGGCGTGGCGGCCAGCGCGACCCCGGCCGCACCGAGCGCGAGCGCGGCGAGCGTGGAGCCGCCGACGCGCAGACGGGCCCGGCGTCGCTGGTCGGTCGAGGACGACACGGTGATCAACTATGACGCCTCGGCGGCGCGCCGTGGCCGCTGCAACCGCGTGTGCGGCCCGGCCTCGGGTCCACCGCCTGGCCCGGCGTGCGCATGCGGACAGCGCGTGCCGGGCTGCCGATCAGCGCCCCTCGTAGGTCGCCTTGCCCGGCCCGACGTCGAGGAACGAGCGCACCGCGCTCTTGAGGTCCTCGGTCGCGAACAGCGGGCCGGACGTCTCGGCGACGATCGCGTCGGCGGCACGCGTCCCCCGCTCGACCTGCTCGCGGACGAGGCGCTTGGTCGCCGCGTGCGCCAGCGTCGGCCCGTTCGCGATCTTCTGCGTGAACGCGAGCGCCGCGTCGGCGAAGCCCTCGTCGGGCAGGACCCGGTTCACGACGTTCCACTGCTCGAGCGTCGCCGCCTTGAACAGGCCGCCGGTGTAGACCAGCTCACGGGCACGGGCCGGGCCCGCGCGTTCGGCGAGGCGCTGCGGCCCGCCCATCGACGGCGTCAGGCCGACGACGATCTCGACGAGGCCGAACTTGGCGGACTCCGCGGCCAGGAGCAGGTCGCAGGCGAGGCTGAGCTCGAACGCGGCGGTCAGGCAGAGCGCGTGCGCGGCGAAGACCGTGGGGAACGGGAAGTCCTCGACGGTGTGGATCAGCTCCAGCAGGTCGGTCCACAGCTGCCCGCCCTGCGTGGCGGTCAGGCCGTCGAAGAGGTGGACGTCCACGCCGCCGCTGACCGCGCGGCCCTCGGCCCGGATCAGGAGGCCGCGGGGCGGATCGGCGGCGACCTGGCGCACGGCGTCGGTCAGCCCGTCGATGAGCGGCTGGTCGAAGAGGTTGAGCGGCGGCGCGGCGAGCGT
Organism: Paraconexibacter sp. AEG42_29; assembly: GCF_040581415.1. NCBI lineage: Bacteria > Bacillati > Actinomycetota > Thermoleophilia > Solirubrobacterales > Paraconexibacteraceae > Paraconexibacter > Paraconexibacter sp. AEG42_29. The sequence goes on from NZ_CP114014.1 coordinate 3,592,488, forward strand.
GATGATCGCCAGCGGGCCGTCGCGGTCGAGGCGGACGGGACTGTCAGTGCTCATGCGGTCAGCTCCTGGGCTGCGGCTTCGATGTCGGCCATGTCGCCCGGCTTGGGGATCCACGGCAGGCGCAGCGGATCGCGCTCCGGGTCGTCCTTGTAGCGCGGGATGACGTGGATGTGGGTGTGGAAGACGGTCTGCCACGCGTCCGCCCCGCAGCAGTTGAGGAGGTTCACGCCGTCGCACTGCAGGCGGTCCTTCATCCGCGCGGCGAGCCGCTGGGCGGACAGGATCGTGGCCTGCAGGTCCGCCGGCTCGATCGCGATCAGGTCCTGGCTGTGGTTGCGCGGGATGACCAGGGCGTGGCCCCGGGTCCCCGGGTTGATGTCCATGAAGCTGAGCGTGTGCTCGTCCTCGTCGAGGACGAACGCGGGCAGCTCGCGCGCGATGATCTTGCAGAAGATGCAGTCGTCGGCGACGTGCTCCGGCGGGGCGAATTCGGCCATGCGCGGGAGGCTATCGGTCGGGCGGGTGGCGGCCGGCCCACGGGCGGATAGCCTGGGGCTCGTGACCGACTCCGCTGTCCCGACCGGCCCCGAACCCGACCTCGCGCTGCTGGAGCGCGCCGTCCACCACCTCGGCGCGATGGACCGCCCGTCCGCCTCCGCCGGCGAGCGCGACGCCGCGTTCTGGATCGCCGAGGCGCTCCGGGCCGAGGGCGCCACGGTCCAGGTCGAGCGCGAGCGCGCGCACGGCGGCTACTGGTGGCCGCTGGGCCTGCTCGCCGGCGCCGCGGGACTGGCCGGGCTCCGCGGCAGCCGCGCCGTCGCGTTCGGTGTCGGCGCGACCGCTGCCGCTGCGATCGCCGACGACATCTCGGGCGGGAAGCAGTGGTTTCGCCGGCGGTTCCTGCCGCAGCGGGACACGCACAACGTCATCGCGACGGTCGGCGACCCCGACGCCGAGCAGACCGTGCTGCTGATCGCGCACCACGACGCCGCGCACTGGTCGCTGATCTTCCACCCCGGGGTCGGCCCGTTCATCGGGGACCGCTGGCCCAAGCTGATCGAGCTGTCGGACGACACGCCGCCGGTGATGTTCCCGGTCTTCGGCGGCCCGCTGCTGGTCGCGCTCGGCGCACTGAGCGGCGTGCGCCGGCTGCGCAAGGCGGGGACGTTCCTGGCGCTGGGGACCGCGGTCGCGATGACCGAGATCGGGTCGCGCTCGACCGTGAGCGGCGCGAACGACAACCTGACGGGGGTCGCGACCCTGCTCGGCGTCGCCCGCGCGCTGAAGGAGCAGCCGGTCCCCGGCCTGCGCGTGATGCTGCTGTCGACGGGGTCGGAGGAGTCGTTCATGGAGGGGATGCAGGGCTTCGCGCGGCGCCACTTCGCCGAGCTGCCCGTCGATCGCACGCACGTGATCTGCATCGACACCGTCGGCTCCCCCGAACTGCTCTGCCTCGAGGGCGAGGGCATGCTGTGGATGCGCCACTACCCCGAGCAGTTCAAGGCGCTGCTGACCGAGCTGGCTGCCGAGCGCGGGATCACGCTGCACCGGGGCATGCGGTTCCGTAACGCGACCGACGGGCTCATCGCGCTCAAGGCGGGCTATCCGTCGGTGATGATCGGGTCGATGAACAAGTACCGGCTGCCGAGCAACTACCACTGGCCGACCGATGTCCCGGAGAACGTGAACTACGAGACCGTCGCCGACTGCGTGCGGCTCTGCGACAGCGTCGTGCGGCGGCTGGCGAGGACGTTGCTGCGTCCGGACGCAGCCGTCAGCTCGTGAGCGCGGCGCGGGCGGCAGCGACGGCGCCCGCCTCGTCGTCGATCTCACCGGCGTAGCGCGCAGCGTCGACCTCGGCGAGCAGCGGGCCGAGCTGCGGCCCCGGGGTGATCCCCAGCGCCCGCGCAAGCACGTCGCCCCGGACGAGCGGCGCCCGGTCGCGATGGTCCTGCCAGCCGAGCGCCGGGCCGATCGTCGCCCGCGCGAGCTCGAGGTGCGCGGCGATCGACGGGCCCGCGTTGTCGCCGCGGGTGGCGACGCGGTCGCAGGCCGACAGCAGCGTGACGTCGACGGGGACGCTCTCGCACGCCAGGAGGTAAGCGTGCTCAGCGCGGGCCGGGAGCGGCCGGTGCTTCACCAGGTACCCGAGGCGCAGGTGATGCCGGGTCAGGGCGGCGACGTGCGTTCGCGTCCGCTCGCTCGCCCGCAGGCGCGTCAGGATCTCGCGGGCGAGGTCGGCGCCTGCGCGGTCGTGCCCCGGGAAGCCGACGAAGCCGCCCTCGCCGAAGGTCCGCGTGGCCGGCTTGGCGATGTCGTGCAGGAGCGCGCCGAACCGCAGGGCCTGGCCGCGGGTGAGCTCGTCGGCGAAGGGCTGCGCGAGCCATGCGGTGATCGCGGGCGCGTGGGCTGCGCCGAAAAGGGCGGCCGGGTCGCGCTCGAGGTCGATCACCGCCTGCAGCACGGCGAGCGTGTGGTCGTACACGTCGAGGTGATGGAAGCGGTTCTGGGCGACGCCCGCGAGCGCCCGCAGCTCGGGCAGGACGGCGTCGGTGACGCCGAGGTCGTCCATCAGCTCCAGGCCGTCGAGCGCGGCGTCCGACCCCACGACCCGCTTGAGCTCCGCGAACACGCGCTCCCCCGCGACCGCGTCGAGGGCGCTCGCGTGGGCGCGGGCCTCGGTGACCGTGGCGTGGTCCGGTGCCAGGCCGAGCTCGCAGGCGAAGCGGGCGAGCCGCAGGACCCGCAGCGGGTCGTCGGGGAAGGCGCGCGCGTCGACCATACGAAGCCGGTGGGCGGCCAGATCGTCTGCGCCGCCGTGGGGGTCGTGCAGCGGGCCGCCGTCCAGCGGCTCGGCGATCGCGTTGACGGTGAAGTCGCGCAGGCCGAGGTCGGCGTCGATCGAGCCGTCGCGCAGCGGGCACAGGTCGACCTGCCAGCTGCGGTCGGGGGCCATCACCCGCCAGGCGCCGAACTCGTCGCTGAGCGGGAAGGCGGGGCCGCCGGCGCTGAGCGCGAGGTGGCGCGCGGCGGCCTTGACGTCCCCCGCGACCACGAGGTCGATGTCACCGAGCGGCCGGCCCATCAGCCGGTCCCGGACGGCGCCGCCCACGAGCCACGCCTGCTGGTCGCGGAGGGCCGCGCGCGCGGCGTCCAGACCGGCGCTCATCGGGCGGCCTGCCCGAGGTAGTCGCGCCGGGTGCGCGGCAGCAGCGCCGTGGTGACCTCGTAGTTGATGGTCTCGCTACGGGCGGCGACCTCCTCGGCAGGGAGGCCCGGCCCGACGAGGACGACCTCGTCACCGACCGCGACGCGCCCGCTCAGGCCGTCCGGTCCGAGGTCGACGGTGATGTTGTCCATGCTGACCGTGCCGACCTGCTCGTGGCGGGCCCCACCGATGAGCACGTCGGCGCGGCCCGTGGTCGCCCGGCGCCAGCCGTCCCCGTATCCCACCGGCACGGTCGCCAGGACGGTGTCGCGGGCGGCTACGAAGCGCCGCCCGTAGCCGGCGCTCTCGCCCGCCGCGCAGTGCTTGATCGCCGCCACGTGGCTCGTGAAGGTCAGCGCGGGACGCAGGTCGTGGGCGGCGGCGTCCTCCCCGAACGGATCGAGACCGTAGACGCCGATCCCGGGCCGGACGAGATCGAAGTGCGCGGCCGCGTCCCGCAGGATGGCGGCGGAGTTCGCCGCGTGGACGAGCAGGTCCGGCCGCTGTTCGCGGATCGGCCCGATCCAGGCGGTGAACCGGGCGAGCTGCTCGTCGAAGAACGCGTCGGCCCGGTCGTCCGCGGTGGCGAAGTGCGTCATCGCGCCGCGCAGGCGCGGCCCGGCCTGCTCGACGAGGCGCGTGGCGGTGTCCGGGTCGCGCGTCCCGAGGCGGCCCATGCCGCTGTCGAGCTTGACGTGGACGCGTGCCGTGGACGGCAGCGTCCCGAGGAACCCCTCGTCCCACACGACGACGTCGGCGTCCGCGGCGAGCGCGATGCCGAGATCCTCCCCGTCCAGCGACCCCATGACCAGCAGCGGACCGTCGATCCCTGCGGCACGGAGCGCGGCGGCCTCTGCGGCACCCGCGACGCCCAGCCAGCCCGCCCCCGCCTGCCGGGCGGCGCGGGCGCACGCGACGGCACCGTGGCCGTACGCGTTGGCCTTCACCACCGCGCACACCTGCGTGCCCGGCGCGGCCGCCGCGAGGACGCGCACGTTGTGCGCGACGGCGTCCAGGTCGACGCGCGCGACGGCCCGGGCCATTACTCCCCGGCCAGCGCCTGCAGGACGTCGATGCGCGTGACGACGCCGACGAGGCGGCCGTGCTCGACGACGGGGATCCGGTTGTGCCCGGAGCTCGAGATCAGCCGCGCGGCGTCCTGGGCGGTCGCGTCGGGCCCGATGGTCGTCGGGTCCTCGGTCATCATGTCCGCCGCGTTGCCGGCGAAGGCCTTGCGCAGGCGCTCCTCGTAGTGGCGCAGCGATTCGACGAAGATCACGCCGCCGAAGAGCTCGATGTAGTGGCGCAGGGAGACGTTGCCGCTCTCGTCGGTCATGACGAGGTCGGCGTCGGTCACGATGCCGACCAGGCGACCGCCCTCGTTGACGACCGGGACACCCGGCAGCTCGTGCTCCTTGAGGGTCCGCAGGACGCCCTCGACGTCTGTCTCGGGACGGACCGTGACGGGGTCGGCATCCATGATCTCGGCGACGGTCCTCATGAGCGCCCAGCGTACCGCGCGCCGGAGATCGCGCCCGGCAGCGCCGCGATCACATCGCTGGCGATCACGCCGTCCGGTCCGTGCGGCGCGGCCGCCGCGCGTCCGGCCAGCAGATGAGCGCGCACCGCGGCGCAGGCGGCTTGGAACGGCTCCAGCCCCGCCGCGAGGAACGCGCCGCAGATACCGGCGAGGACGTCGCCGGTGCCGGCGGTCGCCAGCGCCGGGGCACCGCCCTCGCTGACAGCGACCAGTCCGTCGGGGGTGGCGATCAGCGAGTCGTCGCCCTTGAGGACCACGATCGCGCCGGTGCGCCGGGCCGCGTCGACCACGTGCTCGAGGCGCGCCGCCTCGATCTCGGCGCTCGTGACGCCGAGCAGCCGGCCCAGCTCGCCGGCGTGCGGCGTGAGCAGCGTCGGCCCGGTGCGGGCGCTGAGGGCGTCGGCGTCGCCCGCGAAGGCCGCGATCGCGTCGGCGTCCAGGACGAGCGGGCCGGTCGCCCTGAGGGCGACGTCGCGGGCACAGGCGAGCGCGCCGTCGGTCCGCCCGAGCCCGCCGCCGAGGACCAGGACGCCGTCGCGGGCGTCCACGGCCTCCAGCACCGGCCCCGCAGCGTCCGCCTCCAGGCGCCCGTCCTGCTCGGGGACCCCGCGCGTCATGACCTCGGTGAGCTTGATCTCGAAGACCGGCTCGAGCGTGTGCGGGACGCAGGCCGTGACGTAGCCGACGCCCGCGCGCATCGCCGCGTCGGCGGCCAGGCACACCGCCCCGGTCATGCCGGGCGAGCCGCCGCAGACCACGACGTGGCCGGCCGTGAACTTGGTGGAGCCCGCGGCGCGGGAGGGCAGCGCTTCGAGCACCTCGTCGTCGGTGAGCAGGCCGACCGTCGCGCCCGACTCCGCGCGGACCCCGATGTCGATGACGTTGACGTTGCCGGCGTGCGCCTTCCCGGGTGCGATCCAGAGCCCGGGCTTGGCGGCGCCGAAGGTCACGGTGGCGCGAGCGTGGACGACCGTGTCTGGGTCGGGGACCGCGCCCGTGTCGGCGTCGACGCCGGACGGGATGTCGCAGGCGATGACGGGGATCCCGGAGGCGTGCAGCACGCGGATCGCGCGGGCGACGGCACCGCGGGGCTCGCCCGTGACGCCGGTCCCCAGCAGCGCGTCGATCGCGCCGGCGCAGCCGTCCAGTGACTCGAGGTCGAACGGGCGCGGGCGCAGCGCGAGCCGCGCGAGGTTCTCGGCCGCGTCGCCGGTGGAGTCCTCGCGGGCAGATGTGGTGAAGACCCGCACATCGCGGCCGGCGGCATGAAGCAGGCGCGCCGCGACGAAGCCGTCCCCGCCGTTGTTCCCCTTGCCGCAGAGCACGGCGATCGGGCCATCCGGGATCAGGTGGCCGGCGAGCATCGCCAGCCCACTGCCCGCACGCTCCATGAGCGCAATGCCGGGCGTGCCGGCGTCGATCGCGGCTGCGTCCGCGGCGCGCATCGCGGCCGAGCCGGGCAGCGGCGCGAGCCAGTCAGGGAGCTTCGTCATCCGGCCGGCACCTCGTGGGCGATCGCGACCGCGCCCGCAGTCGTCGGTGTGTGGGTCAGCGAGACACGGACGTCGAGGTGCCGTTCGGCGGCGATCCGCGCCGCCTCGCCGCTGAGCATGATCCCGACCTCGGCGCTCCCGCCGCCGCGGACCTCGATCTCCAGCGGCCGGAAGACGTCCAGCGCCAGCGCCTTGGTGACCGCCTCCTTGGCGCAGAAGCGGGCGGCCAGGTGCTGACCGGGCCGTGCCCGTCGCGCGGCGTAGGCCTGCTCCCCATCGGTGAAGAGCCGGCCGGCGAGGTGCGGGCGCCGCTCGAGCGCGCGCTCGAGGCGGTCGATGTCCAGCAGGTCAAGTCCGATGCCGACGCTCATACCCGGCGCCAGCCTATTGACGCACCCCGCCGCGCGGCATCGCCGCCCCTCTTCTCGGCGCCGAGACCCGACGGGCATCGGACTGGGTGATGAGAAACGGGTTTCGGCGTGTGGGAGGCGGCGAGGGTCGCGACAGGCGCGAGAGCGGGAGGGTCAGGACAAGGCGCCGGGGACGAGCGCGACCAGGCGGGCGCAGACCGCGTCCGTCTCGTCGGCGGTCGGTGCCTCGACCATCACGCGGACCAGCTGCTCGGTGCCCGACGGGCGCACCAGCACGCGGCCGCGGCCTTCCAGCGCTGCCGACTCGGCGGCGACGGCGGCCAGCAGGCCCGCATCGGTCATCGCCGCGTCCCGGTCCCCGACCTTCACGTTGACGAGCTTCTGCGGCAGCTTGTCCATGCCGCGGCGGTCCGCCAGATCACTGCCGGCGAGGGCCTCGAGCGTCAGCAGCGCGCTCGCGATGCCGTCGCCGGACGGGACGAAGTCCATGTCGATGATGTGGCCGGACTGCTCCCCGCCAAGGGCCCAGTCGCGGTCGCGCAGCGCCTCGAGGACGTAGCGGTCGCCCACCCCGGTCGTCTCGACCGCGATACCCGCGGCCGCCATCGCGGTGTGGAAGCCGTAGTTCGTCATCACCGTCACCGCGACGCCGCCGCCGCGCAGGCGGTCCTGCGCGCGCAGGTGCAGGGCGGCGAGCGCGATCAGCTCGTCCCCGTCGACGACGGCACCGGTGCGGTCGACGGCCAGGACGCGGTCCCCGTCGCCGTCGAAGGCGAAGCCCAGGTGATGGCCGCCGGCGACCACGGCGGCGCCCAGCGCCTCGACGTGGGTCGACCCGCAGCCGTCGTTGATGTTGCGCCCGTCCGGCTCGTCGGCGATCACGTGCGTCGTCGCGCCGAGGCGGCGGAAGATCTCGGGCGCGACCCGGTAGGTGGCGCCGTGCGCGCAGTCGAGCAGGACGTCGACACCCGTGAGGTCGAGCGCCTGGAAGCGGGTGTGCAGCTCGCGCAGGTAGTCCTCGTGCGTGCCGTGCAGCGGCCGGATGCGGCCCGTCCCGCCGGCCGGAGCCACGCGGTCGCCCGCGGCGTCGGCCGCGAGGATCGCCTCGATCCGCGCCTCGGTCTCGTCCGTCAGCTTCAGGCCGTCGGCGCCGAAGAACTTGATGCCGTTGTCGCGGTACGGGTTGTGGCTCGCCGAGATGACCGCGGCGACATCGAACCCATAGCGGGCAAGCAGCAGCGGTGCGGCCGGCGTCGGGAGGACACCGCCGAGCAGCACCTCGCCGCCGACGCTGGTGACGCCCGCGGCCAGCGCGGCCTCGAGCATCTCGCCGGACTCGCGCGTGTCGCGGATGACGAGGACGCGCGGGGCGGCGGCCGCAGCGGCCAGGGTGACGGCGCGGCCGAGGGCCAAGGCCAGTTCGGCCGTGAGCACCTCACCCGCGACGCCGCGGACGCCGTCCGTTCCGAACAGGTTCCTGCTGCTCATACTGGTGTTCCTAAGCGGGGACCGCCGGCGAGCGCCCGCACATCGGGCGTCGCGGCAGTCCCGAGGGCACTGAGTGCCCCTAGCGCTTGCTGAACTGCGGCTTCTTACGAGCCTTCTTGAGGCCCGCCTTCTTGCGCTCCTTGACGCGTGCGTCACGGGTCAGGAAGCCGCGGCGCTTGAGCTCGCCACGCAGGTTCGGGTCGGCCTCGAGCAGGGCCTTCGAGATGCCGTGGCGCAGCGCGCCGGCCTGCGACGAGACGCCGCCGCCGTGGATCGTCGCGATGACGTCCATCCGGTCCTCGTAGCCGACGGTCTCGAGCGGCTGGCGGATGTTCCGCTGCAGGGTGACCCGCGGGAAGAACACGTCGAGCGTCTTGCCGTTGATCGTGTAGGCGCCGGTGCCGGGCTTCAGGATGACGCGGGCGACGCCGGTCTTCCGCTTGCCGGTGGCGCGGTAGCGCGCGTCGGCGGACAGGTCGACGTTGGCGACGATCGGCGCGTCGTCGACGACGTCGCTGTCGTCGTCGTCCTGGATGATCTCCTCGCCGTCCTCGTCGTACAGCGTCTCGCGGCCCAGGGGATCCTGACCCTCCGTGACGATGTCGATCTCGAGGTCCATGCCGGGGATCGCCGGCTTGGCGCGCGGGGCGACGGGCTCGTCGTCGTCGCTGTCGTCCGCGTCGTCGATCTCCTCGACGGCGACGGGCTCCTCGGCGTCGGCGGCGGGTGCCGGTGCGGCCTCCTCGGCGGGGGCCTCCGCGACGGGGGTCTCCTCGGCGGCGGGCGTCTCCTCCACGACCTCCTCGGTCGGAGTCTCGGGGGCCACGGCCTCCGGGGTCTCCTCGGGGGTCGCGTCGTTCGGCGTCTCGTCAGCCATCAGGTCTTGATCTCCATCGGGGTCGGGCTCTGCGCGGCGTGCGGATGCTCCGCGCCGGCGTAGACCTTGAGCTTCGTGATCTGCTTACGGGCGAGGCGGTTGCGGGGCAGCATGCCCTTGACCGCGATGCGGATGACCTCTTCGGGGCGACGCTCCAGCATCTCCTCGAGGGTGCGGGACTTCAGGCCGCCCGGGTAGCCCGAGTGGCGGTAGTACCGCTTCTCGGCGCGCTTGTTGCCGGTCACGCTGATCTTCTCCGCGTTGATGACGACGACGAAGTCGCCGGTATCGACGTGGGGCGTGTACTCGGGCTTGCGCTTGCCGCGCAGCGCGTCGGCGATCTGGGTCGCGAGCCGGCCGAGCGTTTGCCCGTTGGCGTCGACGAGCACCCAGTTGCGCTCACGGTCAGTTGTATTTGCGACGTAGGTCTTCACGGCGAGAGAGGCCGCGCTGTCGGCGCGCGGCGGCGGTGGAGTGTAGCGACGGAGTGGCTCCAAGCGCGTTCTGACACGCAGCCGGGACAGGCCTTCCTGCGCACAGGGTATCCTGCCGACGCAATCCATGACTGCCGAGTCCCCTCGCATGCCGCCGCGAGGGGAGCGGGGGACCCATCGGAGCCCTGGCTCCAGGGGCGAATCCGGGCATTTTGCCTGGTAATGCGGACCTTGACCGCATGAGCCCGTCAGCTCACCCCGTAGGCCGTTCAAACAAGGAGCTGAGCTTGCCGCATGACCCGCTGGACCCTCCGCGCCCCGGACGAGGGCGTCGCCTCCGCGTGTTGCGGACGGGTCTGCTCGCGTTCGCCGCGCTGCCCGTGGCGTTCGCAGGGCCCGCGGCCGCGCAGACAGGGGGCGGCGTCACGGCCGACCCGGACGGCAAGCTGACCGACCCGGCGGTCAGCGGCAGCGCGGCAGCAGGTACCACGAAGGTCCCGGTCGTGAAGGCCCGCCCCAAGCCGCTCCTGATCACCTGCCGGACAGCTTGCGCCGGGCTGGACACCGTCCGCCCGGGCGGGGTCGTGCGGGTGACGGGCGACGCCATGGACGGCGCCCGGACCGTGATCTTCAAGGGCGGCAAAGGCGGCAAGGACGACACGAGCGCGCCTGCCGTCCGCGTCGCGCCGGACGCCGTCGACGCGGTTCTCCCTGTCGGCGCAGCCAGTGGACCGGTCCAGGTCCGCGGCGCCGAGGGCGCGGCGTCCCGCACGACCGGCAAGACCATCACCGTCCTCACCCCGGGGACCATGGCGCTCAGCGCGGCGCGCGCGTCGAGCCCTGCCACCGCTCGCGTGGACACCGGCAAGGTCTTCTTCCGCGGCGCCCACCAGGCGACCGTGAGCGTCTTCGTCCCCGAGGGCCCGCCGCAGCACGTCGTCCTCGACCTCGAGCGCATCTCTGACAAAGCGGTGGTCGGCCATTGGGAGCTCGACGCCCCGGGCGGCACCGTCCAGTCGGTCGCCTGGACCGGCGTGGTAAAGGGGAGCGTGCAGTCCGACGGCCGCTACCGATTCCGCATCCAGACCGCCGCCGCCGGCGCTGCGGCGGTCCCGACCTCCGCGGCCTTCACGTTCCTGGGGAACATCTTCCCCATCCGCGGCACGCACAGCTACGGCGAGGGCATCGCCCGCTTCGGCGCCGGCCGCACCGGCCACACCCACCAGGGCCACGACGTCTTCGCGGCGTGCGGGACCCCGATGGTCGCCGCGCGCGGCGGGAAGGTGAAGTTCGCCGGGACCGACGGCAACGCCGGGAACTACATCGTCATCGACGGCGCGGGCACCGGGACGGACTACGTGTACATGCACCTGAAGGGTCCGGCGCTCGCGGTCAAGGGGGACACGGTCTACACGGGTCAGCCGATCGGCGAGGTCGGGGACACCGGCGACGCGAGCGGCTGCCACCTGCACTTCGAGCTGTGGAAGTCCCCGGGCTGGTACACGGGCGGCAAGGTCTTCGACCCCCTCCCGAGCCTGAAGCGGTGGGACAAGCAGTCCTGAGCGGACCGGTGGTCCAGCGCAGGGAGAGGTCGTGCCCGTGCGATGAAGCGATGGGCGTGTAGAACGCGACACAGCATCTGACGACGGCGCGATCGGGACTGGTGTCCGTGGTGGGCGGGGTCGGCGTCGCGGGTGGGCGGTGGGACCTTGCGCGCTGGTGCATGTATGACGTGCACCTGGGCGCAAGGTCGCGGACTGCCGCGGTTCGCCTGGCCGGCCACCCGTCCCACGCCCCGCACCCGAGACCATGCAGCCTGCCAGCGCCCACCGCCATCAGCAGCCCGCAGTTCCTGAAGCCGCCACGACGGGGCGGTCCTCGGCGTCAGCGCCACCGACCTCCCGGCCACGAGGCTCGGGGTCAGCAGGTCCCGTCCACGAGTCCAGGGGTCAGCGCCAACGAGGCAAGGCCCTCTCCGCGCCAAGGGTGCCTCGCTCGAAAGGGCGAAGCGAGCACCCTCACAGAACGCGAAACGGCATCTGAGGACGGCACGATCGGGACTGGCGGCCGTGCGAGCTGCGGTTCCGCAGGTGGTCCTGGGTGGCAGCCGGCGGGGCGGGAGCGGAGTGCGCGCGGAGGTCCGGGAGCTGGACAGCCCGGCTGGGCGTGTGACGCGTGGAGGGTTTCGGGGACATGCCCCGCCGAATCCTCCGCGGACCCGCGCGATCCACCACTCGTCCCGCCCGCCACCAACCCCCCGCGGCGTCAGCACCATCAGCGCCCCACCAGGCTCGGCGCCACCGACCCCAACGCCCCCTTCAGGGCGAGGGAGCGCGTTCCCAGCCGGTGAGCGCTACTCCCACTCGATCGTGCCCGGGGGCTTGGACGTGATGTCCAGGACCACCCGGTTGACCTCGCGCAGCTCGCCGATCATGCGCGCCGCGATCTGCTCCAGCAGGTCGTACGGCAGCCGCGCCCAGTCGGCGGTCATCGCGTCGTCCGACGTCACCGCGCGGATGACCACCACGTAGCCGTAGGTGCGCTCGTCGCCCTGGACGCCGACCGTGCGGACGTCCGGGAGGACACAGAAGGACTGCCACAGGTCGCGATAGAGGCCGGCGCCGCGGATCTCGTCCTGGAGGATCGCGTCAGCGTCGCGGAGCAGGTCCAGGCGCTCCTTGGTCGCCTCACCGCCGACCACGCGGATGGCCAGACCCGGGCCGGGGAACGGCTGGCGCCAGACGAGGCGCTCGGGCAGGCCGAGCTCCGCGCCGACCGCGCGGACCTCGTCCTTGAACAGCGCGCGCAGCGGCTCCACGAGCTCGAACTGCAGGTCGTCCGGCAGCCCGCCGACGTTGTGGTGCGACTTGATGGTCGCCGCGCCTGTCCCGCCGCCGGACTCGATGACGTCCGAGTAGAGCGTGCCCTGGACGAGGTACTTCGCGCCTTCGCCACCGGAGGCGAGTTTCAGCGCCTCCTCCTCGAAGACGCGGATGAACTCGGTCCCGATGATCTTGCGCTTGGCCTCGGGTTCGCTGGTCCCGCGGAGTTTGTCGAGGAAGCGGGTCTCGGCGTCGACGGCGACGAGCGGAACCTTGAAGGTGTCGCGGAACGTCTTGACGACCTGGTCGCCCTCGTTCTTGCGCATCATCCCGTGGTCGACGAAGACGCACGTGAGCTGGTCGCCGACCGCGCGGTGCACGAGCAGCGCGGCGACGCTCGAGTCGACCCCGCCCGACAGTCCGCAGATGACCTTGCGGTCACCGATCTGCTCGCGGATGAGGCGGATCTGGTCGTCGACGATGTTCGCGGCGGACCACGTCATGTCGCAGCCGCAGATGTCCCCGAGAAACTTCTTCAGGATGTCCTGGCCGAACGGCGTGTGGACAACCTCGGGATGGAACTGGATGCCGTAGATCGCCTTCTCGACGGACTCGAAGGCGGCGACCGGCGACACCGTGGAGGACGCCAGCGCGGTGAACCCGGGCGGCGGCGCGTAGACCGTGTCGCGATGGGACATCCAGCAGGCCTGCTCCAGCGGCAGGCCTTCCAGCAGGCGACCTGACTCCTTGACCGTCAGCGTCGACCGCCCGAACTCGCCGACCTCGGCGCTCTGGACGTCGCCGCCCAGGGCCTGGGCGACGAGCTGCATCCCGTAGCAGATGCCCAGGACCGGGATCCCGAGCTCCAGCAGGGCCGGGTCCAGCGCCGGGGCGCCCTTGGCGTAGACCGACGAGGGCCCACCCGACAGGATCAGCCCCTTCGGCTTCCGCCGCGCGACCTCCTCGGCCCCGACGTGGTTCGGCAGCAGCTCGCTGAACACGCCGCACTCGCGCACGCGGCGGGCGATCAGCTGCGAGTACTGACCGCCGTAGTCGAGGACGACGACCTCGTCGGTGTTGCGGGGGACGTCCAGCGGCGCCGACTCGTCTGCCAGTTCGGTGGCAGCGGTCGACGCCGTGACGAGGCCGTCTGGATGGTTCAAGCGCTGGTCTCGGCCAGTGCCGGCGTCTTCTCGACCGGGGCGCCGTGGGTGGACGGGTCCGAGTCACGCGGCGGGGCGGCGGCCGCGCCGCGTGAGCCCATGCCCACGCCCTGCGACTGCTGCAGCAGCTTGCCCTCGGTCTGCAGCGACGGGGCGATCATCAGCTCCGCCCGGTTGAACTCGGCGATGTCCTGGTAGCCGCAGGTCGCCATCGAGGTCCGCAGGCCGCCCATGAGGTTGAACGTGCCGTCGTTCTCGTGGGCAGGCCCGGTGACGATCTCCTCCATGGTGCCGTTCTGCACCGTCTGCACGCGCGCACCGCGCGGGAGCGTCGGGTGGAACGTGGCCATGCCCCAGTGGTAGCCGCGGCCGGGCGCCTCGTAGGCGCGGGCGAGCGGCGAGCCGACCATCACGGCGTCCGCGCCGCAGGCGATCGCCTTGGACACGTCACCGCCGGTGCGCATGCCGCCGTCGGCGATGACCTGGACGTACTCGCCCGTCTCCAGCATGTTCGTCGAGCGGGCACCGGCCACGTCCGCGATCGCGGTCGCCTGCGGGACGCCGACGCCGAGGACGCCGCGGGTGGTGCAGGCCGCTCCGGGCCCGACGCCGACCAGGACGCCGGCCGCGCCGGTCCGCATCAGGTGCAGGCCGGTGTGGTAGCTGGCACAGCCGCCCGCGATGACGGGGATGCCGACCTCGCGGATGAACTCCTTGAGGTTCAGCGGCGTGGACGTCATCGACACGTGCTCGGCGGAGACGACCGTGCCCTGGATCACGAGGATGTCGAGGCCGGCCTCGAGCGCGAGCTCGTAGTACTGCGTCACGCGCTGCGGGGTCAGGGACGCGGCGGTGACGACGCCCTGGTCCTTGATCTCCTTGATGCGCTGAGTGATCAGGTGGGGCTTGATCGGCTCCTGGTAGATGGCCTGCATCTCCCGCGTCGCCACGTCCTTCGGCAGCTGGGCGATGCGCTCCAGCTCCTCCTCCGCGTTCTCGTAGCGCGTGAAGATGCCCTCGAGGTTCAGGACGCCGAGGCCCCCGAGCTTCCCGAGCGTCGCCGCGGTGCGCGGCGACACGACGCCGTCCATCGCGGAGGCGAGCAGCGGGAGCTCGAACCGGTACGGGCCCAGCTTCCACGTGATGTCGACATCATCGGGGTCGCGCGTCCGGCGGGAGGGCACGATCGCGATGTCGTCGAACCCATATGCGCGGCGGGCCTTCTTCCCGCGCCCGATCTCGATCTCCATGGCGTGATCCTCAGTCTGTGTCTAGGACGAAAAGACCCCGCGCAGGCGGGGTCGGGGTGGGACGGGTGAAACAACCTGTGAGGCGGCAACCCAAGGTCTCAGCGAGGATATCAGCGGATCTGGACGGGTCCTTCGCGGCCCCGGACCTGCCCGCTCTTTGCGCCTTTTCGGGTCGTGCTACGGGACTTCGACCGGCGCCGTGAGGCGCTCGATCGCCGTCTCGGCGACGATCTTGTCGAGCTCGCGCGGCTCGATGAGGCCGGCACCGAGGCGACGCGTGGACTCCGCACCGCACGCGACCGCGAACTGCAGGCACTGCGCGGTGGGCTGGCGCTGATAGCGCGCGGCGACGTAGCCCGCGAGGAACGCGTCGCCGGACCCGACCGCCGCCACCGCCTCGTGCGGCTCGATCCACACGCGCGAGAGCTGCCGGTCCCCGCCGGGCTCGAGCATCGAGGCGATGCAGCCGTCCGGCATCGTCATCAGCGCCTCACGGGCACCGAGCTGGATCATCTCCCGCACGGCGATCGCCCGGTCCTCCTCGTCGTTGAACTCGTGGCCGACGAGCTCCTCCGCCTCGAGGACGTTCGGCGAGATCACGTCGGGCTCGGCGCGGACCGCCTGGCGCAGCGGGTCGCCGTCGGTGTCGACGACGGTCAGGACGTCCAGCCGCCGCAGGTCGCGGATGAGGCGCGCGTAGAAGTCGGGCTCGACCCCGCGCGGCAGTGACCCAGCCATGACGACGATGTCGGCGCCGCGCGCCAGGTAGAGGAGCTTGTCGCGGAAGAGCTCGATCTCCTTCGACGTGACCGCGGGCCCGCGCTCGTTGATCTCGGTCTGCTGGCCGTTCGTCGGGTCGTAGACCGCGGTGTTGGTCCGCGACTCCTCGCGGATGCGGACGAAGTCGTTGAGGATCGACTCCTCGGTCAGCCGCTCGACGATCCGCGTCCCGGTCGGCCCGCCGGCGAAGCCGGTCGCGATGACGGGCTGGTTCAGCGTCTTCAGCGTCCGCGCGACGTTGACGCCCTTGCCGCCCGCCATCGTCGTCTGCTCGACGGTGCGGTGCCGGCGCCCGAGCCGGAAGCTCGGCACCGACAGCGACTTGTCGATGGCCGCGTTGAGGGTGACGGTGATGATCATGCGATCTCGGGTGAGTCTCGGCCGGTCACGCTGCCGCCCCGGTGGGAGCGGCGGCGCAGGAGCACGAGGAGGAGGCTACCGCCCACGAACGCCGCGAACAGGAGCAGCGTCTCGGGGCGCCGTCCGTAGTCCGACAGGCGCTCGGTCGCGGTGGCCGCCGGGACGTCGCGCGCCGCGACGAGCGCGATGCGGTCGACGGTCTTCCCACGCTGCCGGACGAGGATGGTGCCGAGCCGGGTCCCCTTGGCCAGCGGACCCTCGATCTCCTTCGGGACGCCGATCAGCCGGGTCGTCAGCTGCTCGTCCCGGCGCGCCGTGCGCTTGACCGAGCGCGACGCCACCAGCTCGAGGCTCTGGCCGTCGCGGTACTTGACGGCGGTCTCGGCGAGCGACTCGCCCTGCTTCACGGCGGTCACCACGCGATAGCGCTGCAGGCCGTAGCGCAGCAGACGCAGCGAGTTGCGGTCGCGGGACTCCTCCGAGCCGGTCCCCAGCACCACCGACACGACCGTGACCCCGTCGCGCGTCGCCGAGCCGACGAGGCAGTACCCGGCGCCGCTCGTGTGGCCGGTCTTCGCGCCGTTGACGAACCCGGCCTTGCGGATCAGCCGGTTGCGGTTGATGACGTGGATGGTGCGGCCGCCGCGGACCTTCAGGTACGCGTCGGGGCGGTTGGTCGTCTCGCGGAAGAAGGAGCTCGTCCGGAGCACCAGGACGAGGGCGGCGAGGTCGGACGCGGACGAGTAGTTCCCCGGCTCGTCGAGTCCGACCGGCGTGGCGAAGTGCGTGTTCTTGAGCCCGATCTTCTTCGCCCGCTCGTTCATGAGCTTCACGAACGCCTTGCGCGAGCCGGCGGTCCGGACGGCGAGCGTCTGGGCGGCGTCGTTGCCCGACGGCAGCAGCAGGCCACGGAGGAAATCGGCCACGGTCATGCGATCGCCGGTCCGCAGCCCGGCGAGCGACTCGGCCCCGGCGGGGTTGTAGGGGACCTGCGAGAGGACGTCCTTCAGGTTCAGCTTGTCGAGCGCGACGAGCGCGGTCATCAGCTTCGTCGTCGACGCGATAGAGCGGCGGTCGTTCGCGCCCCGCTGATAGACGATGTCGCCGGTCGCCGGCTCCACGAGGACGGCGGCGGGGGCGTCAATCGGCGGCGGGCCGGCCGCGTGGGCGGCAGTGCCCGGGCCGACGACCACGCACACCACGGTCAGCAGCGCGACCCACGCCGCGGCGATGTCCCGCCGGAGGGCGGTGCGACGACGAACGACCATCGACCTGCGGCGGGCTACTTGCGCAGCGTCAGCCGGCGGCCGACGCGCAGGGTGTTCACGTCGAGGTTCGCGTTCAGCCGCTGGATGTGCACGATCGTCAGCCCCGTCTTCTGGGCGATGCCGGACAGCGTGTCGTTCCGCTTGACGACGTACGTCTTCGCGCGTCGCAGGCTGTTCGGCGACAGCTTCTTGGCCGTCGTGGCCTGGGTGCTGACGCTCGGCGTCGAAGCCGAGCCGGAGTCCGTCTCCGGCTGCACGAGCGTGTAGACGGCGAACGCGGCCGCGATCAGGGCCAGAGGAGCAAGAAAGCGCGCAGGGCTGCGGTACCGCATGGCCGCAGCAGGATAGTCCGTTCTCCGGAGCGCTGCGCCTCATGCAAGCCCCCATGCGAGCTCGCGGAGCCGCTCGGCCTCCGCGCGGGCGGCGGCCGCGGCCTGCGCCCCCTCGCCGGCCTGGACGATCGACCGCGACGCCGTGATCAGGCCGCCCGCCGGTCCGGGCGCGAAGGCGGGCGCGAGGTCCTCGACGCGGCCGCCCTGCGCGCCGACGCCGGGCAGCAGGAAGGGAGTCCGGGGCATGAGCTCGCGCAGGCGCTCGACGTGCTGGGGCGCGGTCGCGCCCACCACGGCACCGACGTCGGCGATGCCGCCGGCGTCCCCGCTGTCGCCGAGCGCCGCCACGCGCCGCGCGACCTCCTCCCAGAGGCGCCCGCCGTTAGCCAGCTCGAGCTCCTCGAAGTCCGCCGCCCCCGGGTTGGAGGTGCGGACGAGCACGAAGACGCCCGCGCCGGCGGGTCGCCCGACGTCCAGCAGCGGTCCGATGGTGTCCACGCCCATGTACGGGCTGGCCGTCATGGCGTCGGCGCCGAGGCCGGGGATGTCCCCGAACGGCGACGGGGTGACGCCGAGCAGCGACTGCGCGTAGGCGCGGGCGCTGACGTCGATGTCGCCGCGCTTGGCGTCGGCGATGACCAGCAGACCCGCGGCCTGGGCGTGCTCGACGGTCCGCCCGAGTGCGGCGCGGCCCGGTGCCCCGAGACGCTCGAAGCACGCCAGCTGGGGCTTGATGGCGACGACGGCATCGGCGACGGCGTCGATCACCGCACGGCAGTGGGCCTCCACCGCGGCGGCGGCAGCCCCCGCGGGGGTACGTGCGTGCCCCCCGGCGTCAGTGCCCGGCGACGCCGACGCGGCAGGCCAGAGGCGCGCCGGGTCCGGGTCGAGCCCCAGGACGATCTGCGACCGGCGCGCCGCGACCGCAGCGGCCAGGCGATCGCCGAACGGGCCTGGTGCCGTCAGGACCTGACCGCCTTCTTGAGCGATGAGCCGGCCGTGAAGCGCGGGATGCGCGTCGCGGCGATCTCGATGCGCTCGCCGGTCCGCGGGTTGACCCCAGGGCGTGCGCCGCGCTCGGCCACGTGGAACTTCCCGAAGCCGGTCAGCGTGACCTCGCCGCCACTCGCCAGCGACTCCTCGAGGATGGTCAGCGCGGCCTCCAGGGCATCGGCGGCCTGCCGGCGCTCCAGGCCGGTGCGGCCGGCGATCTGGTCCACGAACTCCGATTTCGTCATGCCGCTGCCCCCCGGCCGCGTCGGTGGTCTGCTCGTGCCAGCACGATTTCGACGCTACCAGTCGCGGAGGTCGTCCAAGGTCGCCAGAAGGTCATGGACGACGACCGCCTCCAGTGCGTGCGGACCGACCGCCAGGGCGAGCAGATGCCCGTCGGAGCGGGCCGCGAACAGCGTCCCGTCGCTGTGCGCAGCCTTACGGGCCTCGGCCGGTCCGGCGCCGTCCAGCAGCCGCGTGGCGGCCGGCTCGAGCCCCGCGTCGCCGGCGACCACCTCGCCGTCGGCGGCGACGATCACCGCGGACCGCAGGTCGGCGGACAACGTGGCCAGGTAGGCGAGGGCGATCCGGGCGGGCACGGCATCCGTCATCGAGATGCGGGAGGATACGCGGCGTGGATCTGTCGCGAATCGGGTGGCTGCTCACGGTCGCCACCTGCGCGATCGTCGCGGTCGCCTGCCTGGCCTCCGGGTACCAGGGCTACGCCGCCGTCACCGCCGCCGTCCTGGTGGCCGCGGCGATCAACCTCTTCGACTGAGGCAGGCCCTTCGCCGGAGGGCCGGATAGCCCTCCGGTGCTCGCCCAGGGCACCCGCAGCCCCGGTCGGCTAACGGACAGCGAGCCAGGCCGCCAGCTCGCGTGCGGCGCGGCCGCGGTGGCTGATCGCCGCCTTCTCGGTGGGGCTCAGCTGCGCCATCGTCCGGCCGTCCGCGATGTCGTCGGGGCGGAACGCCGGGTCGTAGCCGAAGCCCTCCGTCCCGCGCGGATCGTCGTCCAGCACCCCGGTGCAGCGGCCCTCGAACGCGACGTCGGTGCCCGTGGCCGGGTCGATCAGCACGATCGCGCAGACGTACGCGACGGGGCTGCCCGCGGGCGCCTCGGCGAGCAGCTTGGCGAGGTTCTCCTCGGCGGTCGCGTCCGGGCCGGCGTAGCGCGCCGAGTACACCCCGGGCCGGCCACCGAGGGCCGCGGCGACGATGCCCGAGTCGTCGGCGATGACGGCGACGCCGAGCGCCGTCGCGGCGGCCTGGGCCTTGATCCGCGCGTTTGCGGTGAAGGTCTGGCCGGTCTCGGGCGGCAGGACCACCTCGTCCGGGAGCGGGGCGACCTCGTGGCCGGCGAGCAGCAGGCCGAACTCGTCGGCCTTGTGGGCGTTGCGGGTGGCCAGGACGAGCCTCATGACGCCGCCGCGGCCAGCGCGGCCTCCTGGGCGATCTGCAGCTCCATGATCCCGGCTTCGGCGAGCTCGAGCAGCACATCCAGGTGCGCTCGCGAGAGCGGCGTGCGCTCGGCCGTGGCTTGCACCTCGATCAGCCCGCCCTCGCCGGTCATGACGACGTTCGCGTCGACCTCGGCGGCCGAGTCCTCGGGGTAGTCCAGGTCCAGGACCGGGACGCCGTCGACCACCCCGGCCGACACAGCGGCGACGGACCCCGTCAGCGGCAGCTGCTTCAGCAGGCCGTCCGTCACGAGCCGCTGACCGGCGAGCGCGAGCGCGACGTACGCGCCGGTGATCGCCGCGCAACGGGTGCCGCCGTCCGCCTGCAGCACGTCGCAGTCCAGGTACACCGTGCGCTCGCCGAGCGCCTTGAAGTCGACGACGCCCCGGACCGAGCGGCCGATCAGCCGCTGGATCTCCACGGTGCGGCCGTCGGCTTTCCCGACGGTGATGTCCCGCCGCTTGCGCTGGCCGGTGGACGCCGGGAGCATCCCGTACTCGGCGGTGACCCAGCCCTCCCCCCTGCCCTTCATCCAGCGCGGGACCTGCTCGTCGACCGACGCGGTGCAGATCACGCGGGTCTCCCCGATCGAGATCAGGGCGCTGCCGGCCGCGGTGCGCACGTAGCCAGGCTCGATGGTGACCGGGCGCAGGCCGTCGGCGGCACGGCCGTAGGAGCGCGTGGGTGTGCTGGTGGTGCTCATCGAAGGGGGCTTCCGTTGGTGAGGGACTGCGTGACGTCGACCTGGGTGACCCCGCCGAGCGGCATCTGCAGGAACCGCGTCCCCATCGCCCGGAAGGGCTCGGGGTCGCCGGTGCAGAGGAAGGAGTAGTCGCCCTCGCCTGTGTCGCTGCGTGTGCTGGCGAGCGAGCGTGACCCGAGGACGTGCGCGACCTGCCGGGCCAGCGGTGCGCCGGAGGCGATGATCGTCACGCCCGGGCCGAGCATCCGCTGCAGCATCGGGCGGACCAGCGGGTAGTGGGTGCAGCCCAGGACGACGGTGTCCACCCCGGCCTCCCGCAGGGGCGCGCAGTAGCGGCGGACGGTGTCGACCACGCGCTGGTCGAACGGGAAGCCGCCCTCGATGATCTCGGTCAGGTCGGGGCACGGGACCTGAACGAGGTCGACGTGGGGGTCGGCGGCGGCGATCGCCTCGGCGTACGCGCCGCTGTCGACGGTCGCGGTCGTGGCCATCAGCCCGACGCGCCCGTTGCGGGTCGCCGCCACCGCGTGGACCGCACCGGGCCGCACGACGCCGATCACGTCGACGCCCAGCGTCGTCTGCATCATGCGCTCCTGCAGCACCGGCAGCGCTGCGGCCGTCGCCGAGTTGCAGGCGACGACCAGCAGCTTGACCTGCCGGCGCAGCAGCTCCTCGGCGATCTCGAGCGAGAACCGCTGCAGCTCGTCCGCCGACCGCTCGCCGTACGGGAAGCGGGCGGTGTCGGCGAGGTAGACGAAGTCCTCCTGCGGCAGCTGGACCAGCAGTTCGTGCAGGACGGTCAGGCCGCCGACGCCGGAGTCGAAGACGCCGATCGGGCGGTCGCGGGGTGTCGATACGGCCACGGGGCCATCGTACGTCGCCCGCCCTTGCGACCGCCCGACCAGGGCGGTGAGCTCACTTCTTCGCGTCGCCACCGCCGACCGTCTCGATCATCGTCTTGAGCTTGTCGCCGATGGTGTCGCCGATGTTAAAGCTCTTGCCGCCGGCGGCGACGACCGCGGTCATGATCGCGCCGACCAGCAGGATGAGGGCGACGTACTCGACGGTCCCCTGCCCGCGGTCGCCGCGCGGGGCGCGGCAGCGCAGCTCGAGCTCGACGCAAGCGCGGCGGGCGAGGTCGGCGGAGGTGGTGGTGAAGCGCTTGGCCTGCATGGTTCGGTCCTCCCGGATCGAAGTGGTCTGGAGGGGCACCGGAGGGGTGCACCCGGGTCGACCAGCAGCGTCCGCCAGGGCGCTGTCACGGGACAACGGCCTTCATGGGGCCAGACCGTGCACACTCTGCGCAAGCTCTTGCGCGCTCTCGTCATCACCAACATGTGGCCGTCCGAGGCCGACCCGGCGTTCGGCGCGTTCGTCGCCGACCAGGTCGCCGCGCTCCGCGTGCTGCCCGACGTGCAGGTCGACGTCTTCCATTTCGGGCCCGGCGGCTACCTGCGGGCGATCCGCGATCTCCGGCGCGCCCACGACGGGGCGGACTACGACGTCCTCCATGCGCATTTCGGCCTCACGGCGATCCCTGCCGTCGCCCTGCGCGGTGCACCACTGGCGATCACGCTGCATGGGACCGACCTGCGCCACCCCCGCTCCGGCCGGGTCACGCGGGCGCTGCTGCCGCTGACCTCGCTCCCTGCGACGGTGTCCTCCGCCCTCGCGCAGGAGGTGAGCGGTGCCGGCGACACGCGGCAGGTCGCGGTGCTGCCGTGCGGCGTCGACCTCGAGCGCTTCCAGGCGATCCCGCGCGAGCACGCCCGCCGCAAGCTCGGCCTGGACCCGTATGAGCCGTGCCTGCTCTTCCCCGCGGACCCCCTCCGTCCCGGCAAGCGGCACGACCTCGCGATCGAGGCCGCGGACGGCGCGCGCCTGCTCTCGCTCGGGGGCGTGGAGCCCGAGATGGTGCCGTTGTGGATCAACGCCGCCAACGCGATCGTCCTCCCGTCCGAGGCCGAGGGCTTCGGGCTCGCGGTCCTGGAGGCGCTCGCGTGCGATGTGCCGGTGGTCGCGACGCCGGTCGGGATCCACGCGGTCGCGCTCGCCGAGATCGACGGGGTGCACTGCGCGCCGTACGACGTGGATGCCTGGCGCGCTGCTCTTGCGCCGCACCTGGCCGCGGCGGAACCGCGGGTCGCCGGTCGCCGCCGGGCCGCGCTGTGGTCCTCCGAACGGATGGCGCGGCGCGTCGCGGCGGCGTGGTCCGAGCTGGCGCCCCCGCGGCTATACTCGGCCGCCGCCGGCCCTCCGGAGGGCCAGCCCCTTTCATGACGTCGCGTCTCTCAAAGCTCCGTCCCCGGCGTAGCGGCACCCCGTCCGCAGCCGACGCGCCTGGCCCCGCCGACGCCGCTCCCGAGCAGCCGACGCACGCGCAGCCCGCTGTGGGACCCACCACGCTCTTCGCCGACCCGGCGGGGGAGGCGACGCCGGCCCCGCTGCCGGCGGACACCACCGCCGCGCAGGAGGCGCAGCCGAGCTTCCGCGACCGCGGGCAGTTCCGGCGGCGCCTGCGGTACCTGCGGCGGGTCCGCGAGCTCGGGTTCCGCGACCTCGGCGGTCTCGTCTTTGACCTGCACCGGTTCCAGCAGCCCGGCGAGCAGCTGATCGCGGGCAAGCTCGCCGCGCTGGCCGCTGTCGACCGCGAGCTGCGCGCGCTCGAGCGCGTGATGAAGGACGAGCAGGACTTCACCGATCTGCGGGAGCCGGGCATCGCCGCCTGCGCCCGCTGCGGCGCGCTGCACGGCAGCGACGCGCGGTTCTGCCCGTCCTGCGGGATCAGCCTCACCGGTCCGCGGACGCTAAGCGAGCTGCCCGTCGTCGCGACGGCCGCGCCCTCGGCAGCCGCCCCGGTCGCGTCCGAGGCCGCCCCGCTGACCTGGGACTTCCCGTCCACCCCCGCCTCGTCGGCCGATCCGTCGCCGGACGCCGGGACGACGGCCGCCGCGACCGCGGCGGCACCGGGTGCCGGTTCGGCCGCGGACCGGCCCGTAGCGGCGCCCGAGACCGCCGAGGCACCGGTCGTCGACCCTGAACCGAGCCCTGCGGCGTCCTCGACCGACCGGCCGATCGTGGCCGGGCCCGCCGACGCGGCCGATCCGGACGCGGCATCCCGCGCGGACCAGGCGACCGGCACCGGACCCGCGGTCAGCGGCCCGGACACCCGTCCGGCCGACCCCGACAGCCAGACGACCGCCGTCCTCCCGGCGCTCGACGACGCGTCCGGCGACCTGACGCCGCCGGCCGCCGCGAAGCCGAAGCCAAAGCCGAAGCCCGCGAAGACACCGCCGCGTGGCGCCCGGCGCAAGCCCCCCGCAAAGCCGGCGCCCGCGACGGCGCCGGACGGCCCGGCAGGCGACCCGCCGTCCGCTCCTGCGGGCGTGGCACCGGCACCCGGGGAGGCACCGGTTCCCGCAGACCCGGGCTCGGCGCCGGTCCCTGGCGCGGCGCCCGCGCCCGCCGACGTCCCGCCGTCCCGGGCCGACGGACCCCCGGTGCCGCCGCCACCGGCCCCGCCGCCACCGCCCGGCGGCGGAGCGAATCGCTCGTGAGCGGTGCCGTGAGCACGCCGCCCGCCGACACCACCGCCGCACCATCGCCCCCTGACGGCTCGATCAGCTGCCCGCGCTGCCAGAGCGTCGTCATCCGTGGGCAGGACTGGTGCCTGGTGTGCGGGGCGCCCGCCCGGACCCGTCTGGCCGCGGCGCCCAACTGGCGCCTACCGGTCGCCGCCGTCGGTGGGCTCCTCACGGCCGCGGTCGTCGTGATCGTCGTGGCGTTCTTCGCCATCACCTCGGGGGACGACGAGCCGACCGGCACCGTCAGCCGGACCGCCGTCACCACCCCGGCGCCGACCCCCGCCGCCCCCGGCCAGACCGTGACCCCGGGTGCGACGACGCCCCCCGGAGCCACGGCGACCGACCCCGGCACGCCGCCCGCGGCGGTCGATCCGTCGACGCCGCCGGCCACCGGTACGACGGAGACGGGCGGCGTCCCGGCGCCGGCCGCGCCGACCACGGGCACGACGCCCGCGGCACCGGCCGCCCCCTGAGCCGATCGAGGCGGCCACGGCCCGGCGCGGAAACGGCCGCACCCAGACGCCGAGCGTCCGTCTTCCCGCGTCCACGCACGGGAGAACCGTCGCTCGGCCCCGGGACGGCCGTGAGTGGCGGATCGCACGGCTCCCAGCCCGGCGAATCGACATTCACCGCCGCGACGCGCCCCGTCCGAGACGCGGCGTCGACCGCGCGCGTCCCCGCTCAGAGGTGCGAGGTGTCGTTGAAGCCCTGCAGCGTGATGCCGCCGTCCGCCCAGACGATGAGCCGGCTGAGGGAGCAGTTCTCCGCGTGGACGAAGGCGAACGCGCGGCTCTCGGTGGCCTGCCGGCAGAGCTCGCCGATCACGCCGCCGTGGACGACCGCCACCGCCCGCTTCCCCGGCCCCGCTGCCGTGGCGACCGCCTGCACCCCGGCCCGGACGCGCCGGCCGAACGCCTCGGAGCTCTCGCCGCCCGGGATCACGTCCCAGCGCTGCTCGGTGAGGACGCGCAGCGCGATCGGGTCGGCGCTCGCCATGCGGATCCGCCACTCGCCGGCCTCCCACTCACCCAGGTGGACCTCCCGCAGCTCCGGGACGACCAGGGGCTCGAGGCCGGTCGCCGCAACGAGTGCCGCCGCCGTCTGGTGCGTGCGGCGGAGCGTCGTCACCGCGATCAGGGACGGCGGGTCGGCGGCGAGCCGGGCGCACGCAGCCGCGGCCTGCGTCTCACCGAGCGGCGAGAGCGGCGGGTCGCCGTGGCCGTCCGGGGTCAGCGGGAACGGCTGACCCGGCACCGCGTCGATCGTCGCGCCGTGCCGCAGCAGCACGACCTCGGTGGCGTTCGGCGGCAGCCGGAAGCGCCGCTGGGCGGAGTTGACCTTGTCGTCGCTCATCGCCGCGCAGCTTCACCCACCGGCCGGGTCCGGCGTCGGCTCGTCCCTCGCAAGGCCGGCCGGAGCGCTCGATGTGCCACCACGTGCGCGGGCGGCGGGTAGTGGCACATCGACGGGCCGCGTAGGCGCGGCGCGGGGTGCACCGGCCGCTGACGCCGGCGTGGCGCTCGTGCAACGACCGGCGACGCCGCCATGGCGCGGGCCGCTGTCACCGGCCGTCGCGGGCCGACAGCACCGCTCGCGATCACTCGCCGCGACGGGCCGACAGCGCCGGCCAGGAGCCGCTGAGCCGCTCCCTCGCCGCACTCGCCAGCGGATGCTCGTCCAGCGTCGGCGCCGGGTCGGCATCCGGCGCCGCGCCTGCCACCGCGGCAAGCGTCGCGCCGAGCCCGCGCGTCAGCGCACCGAGGTCGTAGCCACCCTCCAGGACCACCCCGATCGGCACCCCCGCCGACACCGCGTAGGACCGCAGCGCACCCGCCATACGCGCGTAGCCCGCGTCGGTGACGGCGCAGTCGGCGAGCGGATCGTCGGCGTGCGCGTCGAAGCCGGCGCTGACCAGGATCAGGCCGGGGGTGAACTCCGCGAGCAGCGGCACGATCACGTGCTCGACCAGCGAGCAGAACGTCTCGTCGCCGGACCCGCCCGGGACGGGGAGGTTGACCGTGTAGCCCATCCCGGCGCCGCTGCCCATGTCCTCGACCGGGCCCGTCCCCGGGTACAGCGGCGACTCGTGGATCGAGCAGAAGAGCACCTCGGGGTCGGCCGCGAAGATGTCGTTCGTCCCGTTGCCGTGGTGGACGTCCCAGTCGATGATCGCCACGCGCAGGCCGTGTCCGAGCACCGCGTGCCGGGCCGCGACCGCGACGCTGTTCAGCAGGCAGAAGCCCATCGCCTGGGCAGCCTCGGCGTGGTGCCCGGGCGGACGGTGGACCGACGCGCCGAACGGCTGCCCGGCCACCAGCGCGTCGACCAGCGCGCACGCGCCGCCGGCCGACCGGGACGCCGCCTCGAAGGACGCCTCCGAGGTCACGGTGTCCCCGTCGATCCAGCCGCCACCGCCGGCGCACAGGGCCTGCAGACCGTCGGTGTAGCTCACCGGGTGGACGGCCGCCAGCTGCTCGGCGGTCGCGGCCGGCGACTCGCGGACCGCGTAGCCGAACCACTCCTGCGCAGCCAGCGCCTGGTCGATCGCCTCGAGGCGCGCACGACGCTCCGGATGGCCCGAGCCGGTGTCGTGCTCGAGCGACGAGGGGTGGCGGAACAGGACGCCGGAGGTCACGTCACTACGCTACCGCCATCGCCGCCGCAGCCGACACCCCGCTGACCGCCGACGTGCTCGTGATCGGGGCCGGCGGCGCGGGCCTCTACGCGGCGCTCACCGCGGCGCGGGAGGGTGCCAGCGTCATCCTCGTCGCCGCCACCCCGCTGGCCGAGACGGCCAGCTACTGGGCGCAGGGCGGGCTCGCCGCCGCGCTGGCCGCGGACGACTCCCCCGACATCCACCGCGCCGACACCGAGGCCGCCGGACGCGGCGCCGTGCGGCGAAGCGCGGCGAACGTCCTCGTCCGCGAGGCGCCGCACGCCGTCGACGACCTCGAGCGCCTCGGCGTGCGTTTCGACGCCGACCGCCGCGGCCGCATGGCGCTGAGCCTGGAGGGCGGCCATACCCGGCGCCGCGTCGCCCACGCCGGCGGCAGCGCCACCGGGCGACGGGTCGTCCGGCAGCTCAGCGCGGTCGTGGCCGAGGACCCGCGCATCACCATCCTGGAGCCGGCCCGTGCCGCGGCGATCTGGACCTCCGACGGGCGCTGCGTCGGCGCGGTCCTCGAGGACGGCCGCGCCATCCAGGCGCGCGCCACCATCCTGTCCACCGGCGGGGCTGCTGCGATGTGGGCGCGGACCACGAACCCGCCGGGCTCGCTCGGCATCGGGATGCTGCTCGCGCACGCCGCGGGTGCCGCACTCGCGGACCTCGAGTTCGTCCAGTTCCACCCGACCGCGGTCACCGGCATCCCGGGCCGCGAGGGCTTCCTCGTCACCGAGGCGATCCGCGGTGAGGGCGCGACCCTCCACGACGCCACCGGAGAGCGGTTCGTCGAGGAGCTCGCGCCGCGTGACGAGGTCTCCCGCGCCGTCCACGCGAAGATGCGCGAGCAGGGGACGGCGTCCGTCGAGCTCGACATGCGCTCGGTGGACATGGCCAAGTTCCCGAACGTCGTCGGGGCCCTGCGCGAGTCGGGCCTGGACCCGGCGACCACCCGCATCCCCGTCGCGCCGGCGGCGCACTACGTGATGGGCGGCATCGTCGCCGACCTCGACGGCGCGACAACGATCCCCGGCCTCTACGCGGTCGGCGAGTCCTCCTGCACCGGACTGCACGGCGCGAACCGCCTGGCGTCAAACTCGCTCAGCGAGTGCTTCGTCTGGGGACGGCGCGCCGCCCTCGCGGGGCTGAAGGAGGTCCAGCCGACCGCCGTGCCCTCCGCACCCCCGGCGGCCGCCCCGATCTTGCGCCCGTCCCGCGCCACCCAGGAGGCGCTCTGGGTCGACGCCGGCATCGAGCGCACCCGCGAGGGCCTCGAGCGGCTGCTCGACGACCCGCACCCACTGGCGCGCCTCGTGGCGCGCTGTGCTTTGCTGCGCGAGGAGACGCGTGGCTCCCACCGCCGTCGCGACTTCCCCG
This sequence comes from Paraconexibacter sp. AEG42_29, assembly GCF_040581415.1. NCBI lineage: Bacteria > Bacillati > Actinomycetota > Thermoleophilia > Solirubrobacterales > Paraconexibacteraceae > Paraconexibacter > Paraconexibacter sp. AEG42_29. Next base: position 3,620,653 of record NZ_CP114014.1, read on the forward strand.
AGCTGGACCCGGCCCTGGACGGCCGCCACGCCATCGTGCGCGGCGAGCTGGACCCGGTCGCCGAACCCTGGAGCTGACCCTCCCCCAGCCGGTCCCGCCGTCCCGCCCCGAGCGTCCGCTCCGGAGGGTCGCGGCCGCCTGCTTAACCTCAACTCAACACTGCGCGTGTTCGGGGGTTTATACGAGGCCGGGATAGTCCTTCTTGGGAAAAGCCTGGGCAGGGGGCTTCGGAGAGAGAATCCACGAAGGAGGGTCACTCCATGTATCAGTTCAGCCGCGCGATCTATCGAGAGTTGGCGAAGGACATCGCCGACGTGCACGCCACCGGGCGCAACGGGCACGAAGCCGTGCTCAAGGCGTGCGAAGCGACCATGGACCGACTGTCGACCGACCGGCACTACTTCGCTAAGCCGGCCCGGACCCTGTTCAACGACATCCGCCCATACTTCCCGATGAACGCACAGGCTCGTGTGTGGCTCGTCGTGGAGCGCTACATCGCCTGTGCCGAGGAGTGGCTGCAGCGACAGCCCCGTCACGGCTACGACGCGAACGGCAACCCGCTGCAGTGCCGCGCCACGACACGCCGCGGGACCGCTTGCCAGCGTGAGCCGCTGCCGCGCAACGGCTACTGCCCGTCGCACCAGCACCTCGCCGAGACCGAGCAGTGCGAGGTCCAGGCGCTCGCCGCCTGACGCACCCGACGATGCGAGGGCGCCGGCAGGACGCCGGCGCCCGACCGATGCTGCCGGGGTCGCACCGCGACGCCGAATAGCCTGGCTGCACCTTGATGCTGCTCGGAGTCGACGTCGGCGGGACCTTCACGGACGCGGTGCTCGTCGCCGACGGCCGCGTCTGGACGGCGAAGGCGCCGAGCACGCCCGAGGACCAGTCGGCCGGCGTCCTCGCCGCGATCCGCGCCGTCCTCGCCGCCGCCGGCGGCGCCCGGCCGGCCGACGTGGCGACGTTCGCCCACGGGATGACCGTGGCGACCAACGCCCTGCTGGAGGGCCGTAGCGCGCGCACCGCGTTCGTCGCGACAGAGGGCTTCACCGACGTGGTCGCCCTCGGTCGCCAGGCCCGCCCGGAGCTGTACCGGCTGCAGGCGGCGGCCCCCGCGCCGCTCGTCCCGCCCGAGCGGCGCGTCCCGGTCCCCGAGCGGATGGACGCCGGAGGGACCGTCCTGCGCAGCCTGTCCGACGCCGACGCCGCCGCGGTGGCCGACGCCGTGGCCGCGCTCGACGTCGAGTCGGTCGCCGTCTGCTTGCTCCACGCCGACCGGCACCCGGACCACGAGCGCCGGCTCGGCGACGCGCTGCGAGCGCGTCTGGGCGACGACGTGCACCTCTCGCTCTCGCACGAGGTCGTCGGGACGTTCCGCGAGGCGGAGCGCTTCGCGACGACCGAGGTCGACGCGGCGCTCTCCCCCCTGCTCGCGCGGTACCTGCGGTCGCTGCTGACCCGTGCGGCCGAGGCCGGCCTCCCCGAGCCGCTCATCATGCAGTCCAGCGGCGGGCTCACGGGCGCGGACACCGCGGCGGCCCACGCGGCCTTCACGGTCCTCAGCGGACCGGCCGGAGGTGCCGCCGCGGCGCAGCTGCTGGCGCGGGAGAGCGGCCTGCAGGATCTCGTGTGCTTCGACATGGGCGGGACGTCCTGCGACGTCTGCGTCGTGCAGGACGGCCGGGTGCGCCAGGCCGCAGGTCGTGAGGTCGGCGGGCGCGCGCTGGCGCTGCCGATGGTCGACATCCACACGGTCGGCGCCGGCGGCGGTTCGATCGCCTGGGTCGACGCGGGCGGCGCGCTGCGGGTGGGTCCGCGCAGCGCCGGTGCCCGCCCGGGGCCGGCGTGCTTCGGCCATGGGGGCAGCGACCCGACCGTGACCGACGCGCACGCCGTCCTGGGGTCGGTCAGCGGCGAGCTGCCCGGCGGGATCCCGGTCGACACGGAGGCGGCTCGGCGTGCGGTCTGGTCCCTATGCGAGCCGCTCGGGCTGGAGACCGTCGACGAGGTCGCGGCGGGGATCGTCGCCGTCGCGGACGCGGAGATGCTCGGCGCGCTGCGCGTCATGACCGTGCAGCAGGGCGTGGATCCACGCGGCTTCACGCTGCTCGCGTTCGGCGGCGGCGGCGGGCTGCACGCCTGCGCGCTCGCGGAGGCGCTCGGCATGCGGCGCGTCATGATCCCCGCCGCCGCCGGGGTGCTGAGCGCGCTCGGTCTCGCGGCAGCCGACCGCCGTCGCGACGACGTCCGCACCGTGATGCTGCGCGGGGACGCCCTGACCGCGGCGGCGCTCGCGGCTGCAGCCGCCGGCGACGCAGACGACGCCGAGGCGGACGGCGCCGAGGCGCCGCGCGACGAGGAGGACGACAGCGGCGGCACGACGGTCGAGGTCACGTGGGAGGCCCGCTTCGCCGGCCAGTCGCACGAGCTCGCGCTCGAAGGGATCCCGGCCGAGCCGGACACGATCCGCGCCGCGCTGCGGGCGGGCCACGAGGAGCGCTACGGCTTCGTCCCGGCCGCCGACGCCGCTGTCGAGGTCGTGACGGTGCGGCGGACCGTCCGCCACCCCGGACCGGGAGTGACCCTCGCCACCGGCGAACCCACGGCACCCGACGCGACCGGCACATCCGGGCCGCAGACCGTCCGCCTCCCGGGCGCGACGTTCGCCCTGCGGCCCGGATGGACCATCACCACCGACACCGGCGGCTGGCTGATCGCCGAGCTGGAGACGGACGGATGAGCGCCGTGGACCCGATCACCCTGCAGGTCACGGTCGGCGCGCTGCGCGCCGCCTGCCAGGAGATGGGCGCGGTCCTGATCCGCGCCGCCCACTCGGCGAACATCAAGGAGCGTCACGACTGCTCCACCGCCCTGTTCGATCCAGCCGGCCAGATGGTCATGCAGGCCGAGCACATCCCGGTGCACCTCGGCGCGATGCCCGCCTCGGTCGCGGCGATCCTGGAGCACGAGCAGGCGCCCGGCGTCTCCTGGATCCTCAACGACCCGTTCGCCGGCGGCACGCACCTGCCCGACATCACCGTCGTCACGCCGGTTTACTCGGGCGACGACGACGTGGTCCTGCTCGGCTTCGCCGCCACCCGCGCGCACCACGCCGACGTCGGAGCCCGCGTCCCCGGGTCGATGCCGGCCGACTCGACGACGCTCGCCGAGGAGGGTGTCGTGATCCCGCCGACCCGCCTCACCCCCACGCTCATCGACGAGCTCGCCGGCCGCATGCGCCAACCGGCGCAGCGGCACGCCGACCTCGCCGCCCAGCTCGCGGCCAACCGCGCCGGCGCCGCGCGCCTGCGGGAGCTCGCCGCGCGGGTGGGCGCGGCCGAGCTGCAGGCGGTCACGGACGCGGTGCAGGACTACGCCGAGCGCCGGACCCGTGCCTGCCTGGCCGCGCTGCCCGACGGCGAGCGGCGCGCGGTCGACGTCCTGGAAGGACGTACCGGTGACGACCTCGAGCTGCGGCTGCGCGCCACCGTCGCCGGCGACGAGCTGCGGCTCGATTTCGCCGGGTCCAGCGCCCAGGACCCGGGCAACCTGAACTGCCCGCTCGCCGTCACGGTCTCGGCCTGCCTGCTGGCGCTGCGCGTCCTGACCGACCCCGACATCCCGCCGTGCGCCGGCGTCCTGCGCCCGTTGCACGTGAGCGTCCCGGAGGGCACGCTGCTGAACGCGCGGGCGCCGGCGGCCGTCGCGGCCGGCAACGTGGAGACGTCCAGCCGCGTCGCCGACCTCGTCCTCGCCGCGTTCGGGCAGGCGCTCGGCCAGGGGACGATGAACTCCCTCACGCTCGGGGACGAGACGTTCACGTACTACGAGACGGTCGGCGGCGGACAGGGCGCGAGCGACGCCGCGGACGGACCGTCCGGCGTCCACGTCGCCATGTCGAACACGCGCAACACCCCGGTCGAGGCCCTCGAGCTCGAGTTCCCGCTGCGCGTCACCGAGTACGCGCTGCGGCGCGGCAGCGGCGGCCGCGGTGCCCACACCGGCGGGGACGGGGTCGTGCGCGAGATCGAGGCGCTCGAGGAGCTCACGTACAGCGTCATCGGCGAGCGACGCCGCCACCGGCCACGCGGCGCAGAAGGCGGCGAGCCGGGCGCGGCGGGCCGCACGCTGGTGATCCGGGCGGACGGCACCGTCGAGGACGTCGGCGGCAAGGCCACGGGGACGCTGCGCCCCGGTGACCGCCTGCGGCAGGAGACCCCGGGCGGCGGCGGCCACGGGCTCTATCGTCCCCCGCCGTGACCGATCTGCGCCGCATCTGCGTCTACGCCGCGTCGAGCCCCGGCCCCTCCCCGGCCTACGTCGCCGCGGCCGCCGACCTGGGGCGGACGCTCGCCGCGTCCGGCATCGGCGTGGTCTACGGCGGCGGGCGCGCCGGGCTGATGGGCGCGCTGGCCGACGCGACGCTGGCGGCCGGCGGCGAGGTCACCGGGATCATCCCGGACTTCCTGGACGCCCGGGAGGCGACGCACCGTGGCGTGACGCACCTGCACGTCGTCGGCTCGATGCACGAGCGCAAGACGCTGATGGCCGAGCGTGCCGACGCGTTCATCGCCCTGCCCGGCGGGATCGGCACGCTCGAGGAGCTCGTCGAGGCGATGACGTGGTGGCAGCTGAACCTCGTCCCGCGACCGATGGGCCTGCTGGACGTCGACGGATTCTGGGCGCCGTTCACCGGCCTGCTCGACCACCTGGTGGCCCACGGGTTCATGCCGCAGCGGACCCGCGCGATGCTGCGCGAGGACACGTCCGCAGGCGGTCTGCTGGCGCAGCTCCAGGAGGCCTCAGTGCCGCCGGCTCCGGAGTAAGGGGTCGGTGAGGCGGGAGCGCCGCCAGGTAAGGCACGACGCGCCTCAGGACGCTCCGTTGTGCCGATGTGCGCCGAGCGCCGCGCGAGGAGCATGCAGTCGTGTCCTCACCACGACCCGACTGGAGCCAGATCCCGTGCATTCCGACCTTCACCGCCACCTCGCCGCAGCCCGTGTCGACGACGCCCTCCGCGCCGCCGCCGGCCCCGTCACCCGTCGCCGCGCTTTCCTCCGCGACACCGTCGCGCGATACTGGGGCGATGGCGACGCGGATGACCGCCAGGGCGTTCGTGGGACGAGCGGCGCAGCTCGCCGAGCTGCAAGCGGCGCTCGGCGACGCAGCGGCGGGGCGACCGTCGCTCGTGTTCGTGGCGGGTGAGCCCGGCCTCGGCAAGACCCGCCTGCTGGACGAGCTCCACGACCACGCCCGCGCGCAGCACGGCGTCCGGTCGATCGGCGGCGACTGCGTCCGCCTCGGCGAGGGCGAGCTCCCCTACGCCCCGCTGGTGAGCGCGCTCCGGCCGCTGGCGCGCGCCGAGGACCCCGTCCTGGACGAGCTCAGCCCGTCCGCCCGCGACGCGCTCGCCACGCTCGTCCCCGCCCTCTCGACCGCCGGCGGCGAGGCCACCTGGCGCGCGCCGGCCGACCCGTCCGCGCAGAGCCGCGTCTTCGAGGGGCTGCTGGAGCTGGTCGACCGGCTCGCGACCGGCGGCGCGGTCGTCCTGACCATCGAGGACCTCCACTGGGCGGACTCCTCGACCCGCGCGTTCCTGCGCTTCCTCAGCGCGAACGTCTGCCGTGAACGGCTGCTGCTCGTGGCCAGCTACCGGCCGGACGAGCTGCACCGGCGTCACCCGCTGCTGCCGCTGCTGGCGGAGCTCGAGCGCGACCCACGGGCGCGGCGGGTGACGCTCGAGCCGTTCACCCGCGACGAGCTGTCCACGCAGCTCGGCGACATCCTGGGCGCCGACCCCGACCCGCAGCTCGTCGACCGCCTGCACCGGCGCAGCGACGGCAACCCGTTGTTCGCCGAGGAGCTCCTGGCCGCCGGCCTGGACGGGCGCGGCGCGGTCCCGCCCACCCTGCGCGACGCGCTGACCGTCCGCATGCAGCGGCTGAGCGACGATGCACAGGAGCTGCTCCGGCTCGTCGCGGTGGCCAGGACCATCGATCACGCGACGCTGGCCGCGACCGCCGCCGTCGAGGGCCGCGCGCTTCGCGACGCCCTCCGCGAGGCCGTCGGCGCGCACATCCTCGCCGTCGACGAGGAGGACCGGTACGGCTTCCGTCACGCGCTGCTGCGCGAAGCCGTCGGCGACGACCTGCTCCCCGGCGAGCGCGCGGATCTGCACCTGCGGCTGGCGGGCGCCCTGGAGACGCTGACGCCGGCGAGCGGCGGGGTCCACCGGACGGCAGCGGTGGCGCACCACTACGACGCGGCCGGCGACCAGCCCCGCGCGCTGACCGCCTCCGTGCGGGCGGCGACCCAGGCCGAGGCCGTCCACGCGTACGGCGAGGCGGCAACGCTGCTCGAGCGCGCGCTGGAGCTGTGGGACCGCGTCCCGGACCCGGCCGCGCTGACCGGCTGCACCCAGGTCGCGCTGCTGGAGCGGGCCGCCGAGGCTCACGACGCCGACGGGGACCGCGCACGCTCCGAGACGCTGGTCGAGCGCGCCCTGAAGCTCGCCGAGGACGCGGGGGAGTCGCCACTGGTCCGGTCGGGTGTCCTGGAGCGCCTCGCGAAGGTGCGCTGGTCGCTGAACCGCCAGGACGAGAGCCTCGACACGCTGGACCGGTCGCTGGCCCTGCTGCCGGACGGCCCGTCGGTCGAGCGGGCGTGGCGGCTGGCCACGAAGGCCAAGTTCCTGATGTTGATGGGCCGCTTCCAGAAGGCGGCGCAGGTCGCGCAGGACGCCTGCGACTTCGCCCGGGCGAGCGACGCGCGGCGGCCCGAGGGGCGGGCGATGAACTCGCTCGGGGTCGCGCTCATGGCGCTCGGCGACCTCGACGCCGGGGTCGCCGTGCTGCGCGAGGCGCAGACCATCGCGCTCGAGAGCGGCGAGCCGCTGGACTACGCGGTCGCGAGCGTGAACCTGGCGGACATCCTGCACCTCTCGGGCCGGTCCGGCGAGGCCATCGACGTCGTCAGCGCCGCCGACGACCACGTCCGGCGGACGGTCGGGCGGGACGACCCGTGGCTGCTGACCGCGCTCGCCGAGTTCCAGATCGAGACGGGTGACTGGGCGGCGGCGGCGGACGCCCTGGAGCGGATCGGCCGCCGCCACCAGGGCACGACGCTCGTGAACCTGCTGCTGCGCCAGTCGGAGCTCGCGCTGGGCCGCGGCGACGATGAGGGCGCCCGCGACAGCCTGCGCCGGGCCGCGCGAGCGGCTGAGGGGTCGCGCGAACCGCAGTTCGTGGGCGTCCTGGCGGCGCTGCGGGCGACCCTCGCCACGCGGACGGGCGCGTTCGAGGAGGCCCGCGCGCGCGTCGAGGACGGCCTGGACGCGATCGAGTTCTGCACCGAGGACGTGGTGCGCATCGTGGCGCTCGCCGCGGCGGGTGTCCGCGTCGAGGCCGACATCGCGCAGCGTGCGCGCGATCTCGGCGACGCGGACGGCGCGGTCGACGCGCTGCAGCGGGCGGATCTGCTGATGACCCGCGTGGAGGCCGGCTGCGCCACGGACGAGAGCGCTCTGGACGACGACTACGACGCCCCGGCCGATGATGCCGCGAGCCCCGCACGTCCCGTCGAACAGGCGCACCGCACCACTGCCGTGGCCGAGCGCTCCCGCGCGGCGGGCAAGCCGGATCCGGCGGCGTGGGGTGCCGCCGCAGACGCGTGGCTCGCGCTGGACCGGCCTTACGCCGCTGCGCAGGCGCGCTGGCGCCTGGCCGAGGCCCACGTGCTGGCCGGGGACCGGGACGCCGCCACCCCCGTCGCGGCGTCCGCGGTGGCCGCCGCGCGCGACCTCGGGGCCGACTGGCTCGCGGCCGAGGTCACCGCGCTGGCCGCCCGCGCGCGCCTGCGACTCCCGGCCCCGCCCCCGGATCGCCCCGCCCTGTCCTCCGTCCCCGACCGCACGCCGGCTCCCTCCGGCGCGGCCGCTCCGCCGTCGTCCGTTCGCCCGCCGGCGGGCGACGGCACGACTGGTGGGGACGGCGGCGCGCCGCGGGACCGCGGCACATCGCGGGTCGGGGGCGCGTCGCAGGACGGAAGCACGTCTGGAGTCGACGGTCCGCCGCCGGACACGGGCGCGCAGGGCCGGCCGACCCCGGCAACCGCGGGCGCGGACGGCCGCGCGGCGGCACGCACCGGATCCGGGGCCGGTGGTGCTGACGGCGCCACACGCCCGGTGCCGGACGGCCGCGCCACCGCCGCGACCGACCCGTTCGACCTCACGGCCCGCGAGCGGCAGGTCCTGGCACTGGTGGCCGGGGGCGCGACGAACCGGGAGGTCGGCGCGCGCCTGTACATGGCCGAGAAGACGGCGAGCGTCCACGTCTCGCGCATCCTGGCCAAGCTCGACGTCCGCAGCCGAACGGAGGCGGCAGCGGTCGCGCACCGCCTGGGCCTGGCCGACGGCTGACTCCGGCGTACGATGGGCCCCATGAGAGTCGCCTTCCTGGGCCTGGGGATCATGGGGTCGCGGATGGCCGCGAACCTCGTCGCCGCCGGCCACGAGCTGTCCGTCTGGACGCGGACCGAGGGCAAGGCGGCCGCCTGGGCCGTGGACCTCCCGGCCGGTGACCACCCCGTGCCCACCGTCCACGACACCCCGGCCAGTGCCGCGGACGGCGCCGAGATCGTCCTCGCGATGGTCGTCGACGGGCAGCAGGTCCTCGCGCTGGCGGAGGGACTCGCCGCGGACGGCGGCGAGGGCGCCGGACGCCTGCTCGTCGACATGTCCACGATCGGGCCGGAGAGCGCCCGTGCCGCGGCCACGGTCATCGAGGCGACCGGCTGGAGCTTCATGGACGCGCCGGTGACCGGGTCCTCACCCAAGGCAGCCGACGGGACGCTGACGATCATGGCCGGCGGCGCGGAGGCGGACTTCGACCGCGTGCGGCCGCTCCTCGACGTCATGGGTGCGCTCGTCCTGCACGTCGGGGGCGTCGGCCAGGGGCAGATGGTGAAGCTCATCAACAACGCGGTCGCGGCGGCGAACGCGACCGCCCTCGCCCAGGCGCTCCTCGTCGCGAAGGCCACGGGCGCCGACCTGGACGCGCTCGTGCAGGTGATGGGCGCCGGCTCCGGCGGCAGCACCATGCTGAACCTCAAAGCGGGCCCGATGCGCGAGCACGACTACTCGACGCTGTTCAAGCTCGAGCACATGCTGAAGGACGTGCGGCTGTGCCTCGAGGAGGGTGAGCGCGCCGGCGTCGGCTTCCCGGCGGCCGCGGCGGCGCGCGAGGTGCTCAACGCCGCCATGGGCCGCGGGCTGGCCGATGCGGACTTCGCGGCGCTGTTGGAGCCCCTCGAAGGGCTGGCCGGCATCCGCCTCTGACCCTCGACTTCGCCCGCCGGTCCACACTACGGGTGGCCCCCTTCTCCCACCGGTCGAGCGCCTACGCGCCAGCTACGCACAAGCAAAAACCGTCAATTTGCAGGGAAGTTTTGGGGTTCGCACGATTGTTTGCGACAATGTGACAGGTCCGGGGCCCCCGACTGCTTCTCGCGGTCGCCGCCAACCGGCCTTTCTGTCTCCTAACTCAGCGACTTCGTATGCCAATTGCTTTCAAGGAATGGGCTGTAACCGTTCGCGCGCTCGCCGAAGGCGAGCAGCTGCTGACGCTCCGCAAGGGTGGCATCCGCGAGGATGGCAAGCACTTCGAGCTCCAGCACGACCGATTCTTCCTGTATCCGACCTTCGATCATCAGCGCAACGACCTCGTGCGCGCGTCCCACATGCCCGAGATGCGCCGCGCGCTCGAAGAGGGTGTCTGGCCTGACGGTGAGCCGCCCGCGCACGCTCTGACGCGTGACGGTGGGATCACCCAGCCGGACCGGGTGCGCGTCCGCGCCTGGGCCGAGGTCGCCGCTCATTTCACGGTCTCGGACCCCCGGATCGTCTGTGATCTCTCCCCGTACTACGTGTGGACCACGGACTACGCCGAGAAGCGCCTCTCCTGGAAGCGCCGCGAGCCGCTGCACGTGCTGCTGCTTCGCACGTACCGGATCCCGCGCCCCGTGACGGTCAAGGTCCGTGACGAGTTCGGCGGCTGTCGTTCGTGGCTCGAGATCACCCGTGACCTCCCGTTCGAGGGCACCCCGGTGCTCAACGACGACGAGTTCGCCGGCGCCTCGGCCACGATCCAGGCCATCTGCGAGGGCGCCAACATCCCCTCGTACGCCTGACCCAGCTGTTTCCGTCACTCCGCGGGCCCCGAGCGTGCGCCCGCGGATGTGACGACCTTCGCCTGATGCTCCTCCCATGACCTCCTGGGAGGAGACCGACTCTCCGCACTTCGCCGCGCGGCACGACGAGGCCGACAGCGACGACGTCGTCGGTGTCCTCGAGCTGCTCGAAGGCACCCGGCGTCGCCTTGCGCGGCAGTTCCCGGTCGTGCCGGAGCTCGTCAACGTCGTGCTGCACGGGACCCGCGCGCAGCTGTACGCCGCGCAGCCGGAGCTCGCCGCGGTGGTCCGGCTGACGAACCCGGCAGCGCGCCGCTACGTCGTGGGCTGGCCCACCTCCGAGGGCATCCACCTCCTGGCCCCGCGCCATGTCGAGTCACGCGCGTCCAATGTGCCGGGGTCGCGAGAGATGGCGCTGCTGGCCCCCGCCGCGCTGTACGCGCAGGTCGTGGTCGGCGCCAACAACCCCCAGCTGCCACCGCCGTTCCGGACGCGCTCCACGCGCCAGATGCTGCGCTGGGCCTGGCTCTGGGCGGGGGCCGGCCAGTACTTCGGCGGGCAGACGGTGCACGCCCGTCCGGCGATCGCGCGTCGCCTGCGCGAGGGCGCCGAGCCGTCGTTCCCGCCGGCGGTCAAGGACGCCATGCTGCTCGGCGGCAGCGTCCTGGACCTGCTCGCGCAGGTCCGCGGCGAGGCGGCCGTCGTCGAGCTTGCGTGCCGGCTCCCCGACGGCCAGCCCGAGCGTGCCCTCGAGCAGGCGTTCGGCCAGGCACTCGTCAGCACGGGTGGCGACTGGCGCGCCCACCTGGCCCGCATCGCCGGTCAGCAGTAGGCAACCGGCCCGGTCCTACTGGTTCAGGACCAGCACCAGGAAGAACACCAGCGGCACGATGATGGCGGCAAGCAGCAGCCAGGCGACGGCCCGGCCGGCCGGTGCCGACGGCGTCTCCTCCGCGGGCGCATCGTCCTCGTCCGAATCGGCGGCAGCGGCAGCCACCGCAGCGGCAACGGTTCCCAGGACCTCGCGCGCCACGAGCGCGCCGCTCGCGGGGACCATGACGTCGCGCGGCCCCGCGGCGAGCATGTCGGGGACGTCGAACCCCTGGGTCCGCCGCAGCATCGAAGGCACGCCCTCGTCGAGCAGGAGCATCTGCATCATCTCGGCCTCGACCTGGTTGAACGCCGTGGCCACCCGTGTGAGGTCGCCGTCCAGATACTGCTTCTTGACCTTCCTGGCCCGTTCCTGCGCGGGCGACAGGCGGACGTCGCCCTCGTCCAGGCCCGCGAACACGAGCGGCATACCGCACGAGGGGCAGAACCGCTCGCCGGCCGGCCCCGGGCGGCTGCACCCCGGGCAGACCAGCGGCGCCTCAGGAGTCACGACCCGCCGGTGACCTCGACCGGGACCTCGTCCACGTCGCCGCCTGCGCTGATCAGCCAGCTGCGGTAGGTGACCTCGCCCTTGGTGCCGACGATCAGCCACTCGACCCCCGGCCAGTTGCGGCCGAAGTTCACGTCGGTCTGCGACGGGATCGGGTCCGAGCGCGTGTGCGAGTGGTAGATGACCATGTCCGCGCCGGCGTCGTCGATCTCCGTGTACGTGTCGCGGAGGACCTTCGGGTCGATCTCGAAGCGGAAGGGGCTCGGCGTGGCGTTCTCGAGGACGAACACGCGGTCCACGGTCCCGTCCTTGACGGACAGCATCCCGCAGCACTCGTTCGGCGCCTCACGCAGCGCGTGGTCGATGACGGTCTGGAGCTGCGACTGGTCGATCTTCACGCTCTTGAACCTAGCGCGAGCCCCGTGCGGGCCACCGTGTCAGGCACGGGGCCCAGGACTGCGGGTGCTACTCCGCGGACTTGCTCAGCGAGGCGCGCTCTTCGCGGTCGTCGTCGCCGCCGCCGCTGACGGCTTCCTTGAACTCGCGCATGCCCTTGCCGACGGAGCGGCCGACCTCGGGGAGCTTCTTGGGACCGAGCACGATCAGGGCGATCGCGAGGACGATGATCAGTTCCATGGGGCCGATGTTCGGCATTGCGTCACAACCTTCTGTTCGATTCGGGAACGCGCCTACAGGTGGTAGGCGCGAGAGGCTTCTCCAGTGTTAACGCAAGTCGCGCCAAACTGGGTCACTACCACCAGATGGTGGAGTCCAGGTTCTCGACTTCCTCGACCGGCAGCGTGTAGACGCCGGAGCTGAGGTACTTCCAGCCGTCGTCGCACACGATGAAGACGATGTTGCCCTCGTCCATCTCGTTCGCCATGCGCACGGCGATCGAGGCGATGGCGCCGCTGGAGACGCCGGCGAAGACGCCCTCCTCGTCGAGCAGCTTCCGCGTCCAGACGATGGCGTCGTGGTTCGTGACGAAGATCTTGCGGTCCAGGACGCTGAGGTCGATGATCGGCGGGATGAAGCCGTCGTCGAGGGAGCGCAGCCCCTGAACGGGCTCGCCCTGCATGGGCTCGGCGGCGACGATCTTGACGCGGTCGCCGAGCTCCTCCTTGAAGCGCCGGCCGTTGCCCATCAGCGTGCCACCGGTCCCCAGGCCCGCGACGAACGCGTCCACCTGGCCATCGAGCTCGTCGAGGATCTCGACCGCCGTGCCGTTGTAGTGCGCGAGCGGGTTCGCCGGGTTGCCGTACTGGTAGGGCATGTACAGCGTGGGGTCCGCCGCCGCGAGCTCCTGCGCCATCGCGACCGCGCCGTTGGAGCCCTGGTTGCCGGGCGAGTACACGATCTCGGCGCCGTACATCTTCAGCAGCTGCGTGCGCTCCTGCGTGACGTTGTCCGGCATGACGACCCGCAGCTTGTAGCCCTTGCGGCTGCAGATCATCGCGAGCGAGATGCCGGTGTTGCCGGAGGTCGGCTCGAGGATGACGGTCCCCGGACCGATCATGCCCTTCTCCTCGGCGTCCTCGATCAGCGCACGCGCGACGCGGTCCTTGACGGAGCCCGTCGGGTTGTGCGACTCGAGCTTGGCCCAGATCCGGACCCCGGGCTTCGGCGACAGGCGCTTGAGCTCGACGAGCGGGGTGTTACCGATCGCCTGCACGATGTCGCCGTAGCGACCACCGCAGGGACGGTTCTGGAGCGGGAGAGAACCCATACTTCACAAAGTGTAGCCAGGGACCCTGCGAGCTACGCATGGATCCGGTGAGGATCCGGTGAACGTGACGCCCCGACGGGGTCGGGGCGTCGAACGCGCGACGGCGCTCAGCGCCCGCCGGCCATGGCCGGCAGGATCGTCAGCGAGTCGCTGGCGCCGACCGTGGTCTGCAGCCCGTCGAGCACGCGGACGTCCTCGTCGTTGAGGTAGACGTTGACGTACTTGTTGAGGTCGCCGTCGTCCCCGAACAGCTGGCCCTCGGTCTCGGGGTGCTGGCTGGTCAGCGACCGCAGGACGGCCTCGATCGTGTCGCCCTCGGCCGTCACCTCACGCTCGCCGCCGACGGACGGGCGCAGGACGGGGGGAATGCGGATGGTGGCCATGGTGGTTGCTGGTCCTCGGGAGGGTGGTTCGAGAGAGAAAGGACGGCGGCGCCGGGCGGCGCCGCCGGGAAACTAACCGGCTGCGGCGCAGAACGCCTCGTAGTCCGGGAACACGCCCATCTCGTCGTCCGAGATCGACTCCGGGTCGCGTGAGCACACCGGGCACTCGGGGTCGCGGCGGACCTTGACCTCGTTGGTCGTCGCGTCCAGCGCGTCGTACATGAGCAGGCGGCCGATCAGCGGCGAGCCGGCGCCGATGATGAGCTTCACGACCTCCGTGGCCTGCAGCAGGCCCATCGTGCCCGGGAGCACGCCGAGGACGCCGTTCGCACCGCAGGACGGCGCGAGCTCGGCCGGCGGCGGGACGCGGAAGAGGCAGCGGTAGCACGGGCCCTCGTACGGGGCGAAGATGCTGAGCTGGCCCTCGAAGCCGAGGATCGCCGCGCTGACGACCGGGATCTTCAGCCGCACGGACGCGTCGTTGAGCAGGTAGCGCGTCGGGAAGTTGTCGACGCCGTCGACGATGATGTCGTAGCCGGCGATGATCTCCATGATGTTGGAGGCGTCCAGGCGGGTCTCGTACTTCTTGACCGTCACGTCCGGGTTCAGCGCGTTGATCGCCTGCTCCGCGGAGTCGACCTTCGGCAGGTCGACGGTGTCGGTGCGGTGGATGACCTGGCGCTGCAGGTTGGAGACGTCGACCACATCGTCGTCGACGATGCCGAGCGTCCCGACGCCCGCCGCGGCCAGGTACAGCGCGGTCGGCGAGCCGAGGCCGCCGGCGCCGAGCAGCAGGACCTTGGCCTCGAGCAGCTTGCGCTGGCCCTCCTCGCCCACCTCGGGGAGCAGGAAGTGGCGGCTGTAGCGCTGGCGCTGCTCCGGCTTGAACGCGAACGGCACCTCGACCTCGTAGCCGCGGTCCTTCCACAGCGTGTAGCCGCCGGTCATGGAGTCGACGTGCTCGTAGCCCATGTCGCGGACCAGGGTGTTCGCGGCGAACGCGGACCGGTTGCCGGACGCGCAGTAGAGGATCACGCGCTGGTCGCGGTCGGGGGCGACCGACTCGATGCGGGACTCGAGGAACCCGCGCGGGATGTGGGCGGCCCCGGGCAGCTTGCCGGCGGTGACCTCCTCGGTCTCGCGCACGTCGACCACGACGACGCCTTCGTGGATCAGCTGGTTGACCTCGGACGGGTCGACCTCGCTGATACCGCTCTTGACCTGCTTGAGGAACTCTGCGCCGGACGGGCTCACTGGGGAATCACCTGAATCTTGCTCGGGTTTACTTCACAAAATATAGCGACCTCGTGAGCGGGAACGCAGAAGGCCCCCGGACAGCGCCTTCCCGTGGGTGGCGCCGGCCGGGGGCCGGGGTTCTGCGCAATAGGTACGGCGGGTGAACTCAGGTGCGGTCCAGGCACTGATTCCGGAGGATTTCCCCGCCGCCGGGGTGGTGTGCGGCGGGGAGGTCCTCGTCTGCTACCTGGGTTATCGGGCAGGCCCATGGGGCCCCGCATGGGGTGAGGACCCCAAGTCCCCGGCCGCTGCGGGTCACGAACCGGCAGCCGCGCGCCGATAGGACCTGGAGAGCCCATGCCCAGCCGCCGTCCCACCCTGACCACGCAGCTCCTCGCGATCAACACGCTGCTGATCGCGGCGACGGTGATCGCGACCATCGCCGCCGCGAACCTCGACACGTCCTCGCCCTCGCAGCGCGGCCAGTACGGCGTCCTGGTGGCAGGCATCCTGGCGACCGTCCTCGCCAACGGCTTCTTCCTGCGCCGCCGGCTCGCGCCGCTGCAGGCGATCATCGAGACCATGGAGCACGTCGACCTCAGCGAGGGCGGCCTGCGCGCCAGCGGTCCCGCGGACACCGAGGAGGTCGCCCGCCTCCACGCGGCGTTCAACCGCATGATGGACCGGCTCGAGCTCGAGCGGGCCGAAGCCGCGGACGCCGTCCTGCGCGCGCAGGAGGACGAGCGCGCCCGCCTCGCGCGGGACCTCCACGACGAGGTCAACCAGGCACTCACCGCCGTCCTGCTGCGCCTGCAGGCGACCACGCTCGCCGCGCCGCCCGAGCTCGCCGCCGAGCTGCACGAGACGCAGGCCGTCGCCACCCAGGCCATGGGCGAGCTGCGGCGCCTGGCCCACGAGCTGCGGCCGACCGCCCTCGACGACCTCGGCCTGGCCGCCGCGCTGCGCTCCCAGGTCGACCAGTTCGGCGCCAAGTCGCAGATCGAGACGCGCCTGGTCATGAACGGCGACGTCGACGACTTCCGCGAGGACGAGCAGCTCGTCGTCTACCGCGTCATCCAGGAGGCGCTGTCGAACGCGGCGCGGCACGCGCAGGCGCGGCACGTCACCGTGACCGTCCGGCGCCGGGGCGCCCGCGGCGTCGTGCAGATCTCGGACGACGGCCGCGGCATCGATCCGCAGGCGATCCGGGGGCACGGCCTGGCCGGGATGCGCGAGCGCGCACGCCAGGCCGGCGGCCGGCTCGACGTCCTCAGCACTCCGGGCGGCGGCACCACCATCGAGCTCGAGCTCGGGCGCACCGCGCCGAGCGCACCGCGACAAGCACGGAGGGCCTGGGCGTGAAAACGCTCGCCCAGAGGGCTCGCATTTTCAGGGACGAACTCGCCCAGGGGCTCGTTCGTCCGCCGTCAGAACACGGGGACTTCTCATGAGGCTGATGATCGCCGACGACCACAGCATGGTCCGGGGAGGGCTCAAGCTGCTGCTGGACCGGCAACCCGATTTCGAGGTCGTCGCCGAGGCGGGTGACGGGGCCGAGGCGGTCGCCGTCGCGCTCGAGCACCGGCCGGACCTCTGCATCCTCGACGTCTCGATGCCGAAGCTGACCGGGCTGCAGGCCACGCGCGAGATCAAGCTGCAGATGCCCGACGTCGACGTGCTGATCCTCTCGATGCACGACGACGAGCGCTACCTGTTCGAGGCCCTCAAGGCCGGTGCAGGCGGCTACGTGCTGAAGACGGAGGCCGACCGGGCCCTGGTCGACGCGGTGCGCGCCGTCTCGCGCGGCGAGCCGTTCCTGACGAGCAGCGCCCAGCGCCGGCTCGTCCGCGACTGGATCGCCGATCCGACGTCGGGGCCGAGCGAGCCGCTGAGCCCGCGCGAGCAGGAGGTGCTGAAGCTGATCGCCGAGGCGCACACCAACCGCGAGATCGGCGAGATCCTGCACCTGGCTGAGAAGACCGTCGAGTCCCACCGCGGCAACCTGCTGCGCAAGCTCGGGATGCGCGACCGGGTCGAGCTCGTGCGCTACGCGATCCGCCGGGGCCTCGTCGAGGCCTGATCCTTACCCTGTAGGGCGGTGCTTGCCCGCGTCCAACTCACGCTTGCCGCCGCGCTGGCGCTCGTCGCCCTCGGGCTCGGCGCCATCCTGCTGTTCGGTCCCGACGGCGAGATCCGGGCGTCCGAGGGGCAGGGCCTCTCCGTCGGGCCCTACGGCTGGGTCGGCTCGCTCGCCCCGCCGGACATCCGCCGGCGCGACTTCACGCTGCCCGACGAGAACGGCCGGCCGTTCGCGCTGGCGTCCGCGCGCGGCAAGGTCACCGTCCTCACGTGGATGTACTCGACCTGCCTGGACAGCTGCCAGGCCACGGCTTCCACCATCAAGCTCGCGCTGGACGACCTCGGGAAGACCGCGGACGACGTGCCGGTCATCGCCGTCAGCGTCGATCCGGTCGGCGACACGCGCACCAACGTGCGCAGCTTCCTGCTCAAGCAGACGCTGTTCGGCCGGATGACCTACCTGCGCGGAACGCGGGCGCAGCTGGCCCCCGTGTGGGACGCCTACAAGGTGCAGCAGCAGGGACCGGGGACGAAGCTGAGCGACAGCCATACGGTGTCCGTGCTGCTGATCGGCCGTGACGGCAAGCAGCGGCTCAGCCTGCCGGTCGACAGCATCACGCCGGAGGCGCTGGCCCACGACCTGCGCAAGTTGATCGGCGAGAAGTCCTAGTCACTCTCCCTGGGCGCTCAGCAGCCAGAGGCCGAGGCTCGTGAAGCCCACCATGACCGCGAGCATCCAGTACTGCGAGCGCGTGGCGTCCCGCGGACGGCGGTAGAGCACGAGCGCACGGTCGTGGGCGAGCACGAGCCCGGCCGCATGGCCGAGCACCAGCGCCCCGACCTGCAGGTACCAGATCCCGGTCGCGCTGATGAAGTAGTCGATGCGGTGGTCGGCGGTCCCGAAGAGGTCCGTCCCGTCGCCGAGCGGATCGGACGCGAGGAACCAGATCGCCTGGCCCTGGAACAGCAGCAGCGAGATGTAGTGCGCGACGACATAGGCGAGGGAGATCGGGATCAGCGAGTGGGCGAAGCGGCCCGCGAGGTCGTCCGTGCGGGGCGTCCCCCCCACGCTCTTCATGCCTTCGACCCCGAGGCGGTAGAGGCCGGCGACGAGCAGGACGACCACGACCATGCCGATCGTCTGCGCGACCTCGTACGCCTGCGGGAAGTCCAGGCCGGCGCTCTCGAAGACGTCGGTCAGGTCCGGCGCGAGGTCACGCCACGTCGCTCCGAGCGAGAAGCCGTCGTAGCTCGTGGTGCCGATCATCACGCAGAGCAGCCCGACCGTCCCGGGCACCGCCTTGATCGCGGGCAGCGCGGACAGCCACGGCCGGGTGGCGAGCCGCCCCGCCTCCAGGAACAGCGGCCCGATGCGGCCGTAGAAGGCGAAGACCACACCGAACGCGTCGGCGCGCTCGGTCCAGGCGTCGATGCCGTAGCGGCGCATGCCCACGACCTGGACCACCGCGTAGGCGACGGCCATGGTCGCCAGCTGGCTGGGGTCATCGCGCCCGGTGTAGATCAGCTCGACCCAGGCGAAGACCAGGATGCCCGCCGCCGCCGGCCAGTAGCCCAGGCGCTCGGGGTACGCGCGGGGGGCGGCCGGCGTGCTGTCGGCCCCCCGTACGCGTGCTTCGGCGTGCTGCAGCAGGCGGGCTGCGGTCCGCCACGGGCTGAAGGCGCGGAAGACGTCGCCGAGGACCAGGCTCAGGATCGGGATGCCGATCCAGAACACGACGTAGATGACGGTCGGCGCGAGGTTCGCGGTCGGTGCATCCTGGGTCCCGGCGAACCCGGCATACACCGTGACCAGGAACACGCCCATGCCGAACGCCGCGCAGAGCACCTCGCCCGCCCGTGCCGGCAGCGTGAGCAGCGTGCGGCCCGGCGCGGGCCCCGTGGCGGTCTCCAGGCGCGGCTTGGGCCAGAGGGTCGCGAGCGCGACGAAGGAGACCACGAGCACGGCGGCGGCCGCCCACGCGAACAACCAACGCGGGATCGGCAGGTCGGTCCGGCCGACGAGCCCGTGGGCGTCTGCAAGGGCCGGGCCGGCGGCGGCGAGCGTGACGCTGGCGACTGCGGTGGCGGCGAGCGTCCGCGCCGCCGGGTGCCTCACGGCGTGACCTTCAGGGAGGCGATCTCCACGCCGGCGTCCTCGAGCTCGATCTCGAAGATGCCGTCGATGTCGCCCTTGAAGGAGAACGACGCCTTGCCGTCGGCGGCGACGTCCTTCATCAGGTCGTAGCCGTGGACGTGGACGTGGTCGGCGACGTCCGACTCCACGCGGAAGCGGACGGTGTCGCCCTTGTCGAAGCTCAGCTTCTTGACCCCGCCCACCGGCTCGCCGTCCTTGATCCGGATCAGGGGGGTCGCGGGCGCCGCGGGCTTGACCGGCGTGGACGTGGCGGTGGTGCCCGTCGTGCTGGGGACGGCGCCGGTGCCGGTGCCGGTGCCCGTCGAGACGGTCGTCTCAGGCGTGGACGACTGGGTCGCGGCGACGGAGGTGGTCGGGGTGTCCGCCTCGTCGCCGCCCTGCGCGACCACGAAGCCGATGCCGAGCACGGCGACGGCGAGGACGATCAGGGCGGCACGCCCGGCGGAGCTCATGGTCGCCCATGGTATTGCGGGACCCCGTCCCCGGAGCCGTGGCTGGAGCCCGTACGACGACGGGGCGGGCCGTGTGGCCCGCCCCGTCGGGACAGCGGGTGTCGCGGGTGCGTTACTTGCAGGCCGCCGTGGTCGAGGCCTTCAGCGTGGCACCGTCGGTGAACGTGAAGTCGCCGGCGAACTTCAGCGGCTTCTTGCAGCCGGTCGAGGCGACGTAGGAGACCGTCTTGCCCTTGACCTTGGTCTTGGCGCTGATGAGCGCGCCGAACCGCTGCAGGGTGATCTTGATGCCGAACTGGTTGTAGTACTTCTCGGGGATCGGGACGACGAGCTTGCTGCCGTAGGAGCCCGTGTCCTTCTTGAGGGTCGCGACGATCGTGCCGGTCGCGTTGAACTCACCCGTCGGGGAGGTCAGCTTGAGGATCAGCTTGCCGCCGGAGGCGTTGTAGGCGGTGATGGCCGGGTTCGCCTTGATGGCGGTCGCGCCGGTGCCGCCCTGGGCCTTGGCCTTGCTGGACGAGCCGTCGACCGAGACCTTGGAGCCCTTCGGGCACTTGGTCGCGTCGTTGTTGACCTGTGCCTCGGTGCAGGTCGGGAACTGCTTGTTGTTGAAGACGAGCGCCTTGTCGAAGTGGATGACGGCATTGGTGGTGCCGAACGTGCCGTCGGGCGTCGCGCCCTTGCCGGCGGTGAGCGTCGTGACCGTCAGCTTGACCGCGGAGGGCTTCTTCTTCGTGCCCTTCTTCGCGCCGCTGACGGAGACCTCGAGGCCCTGATCGGCCTCGATCGCCTGGGCGACCGAGACGACGCCGAAGATGGCGGCACAGGATGCGGCCATGATTGCGACCTTGCGCATAACGGGTGTTCCTCCTGGAACGTGGGACAGACAGACAGGGGTTCGGGACAGACCTACGCGAGTGCTGATTCGCGCTCACTCCCGGGGGATACCCCTATCCGATCGAGCGTTGCGGTGCCATGGACGAACGTCCGATCCCGTCTGCGCTGCTACGGTCCCGCCGCTGTGAGAGTCCCGCGCGATGCCGAGATCCCCGCCCCGCCGTTCCCGGCCAACCTGCCGTGGGTGAACGTCGCGCCGCTGCGGATGGACAAGCAGCGCGGGCGGCCCGTGCTCGTCGAGTTCTGGGACTTCCTGCGCGTCCCCTCGCTGCGGACGCTGCCCTACATGAAGGCCTGGCATGAGCGCTACTCCGCGGTGGGCGGACCGACCGGCGGCCTGCGCGTGATCTCGGTCCACTGCGGCGGCCACGAGGCGTCGCAGGACGAGGCCGCGATCCGCGAGGCCGTGTCCCGCCTGGGCATCGAGCACCCGGTGCTGATCGACAGCGAGTTCGAGCTGTGGCAGCAGTACGCGAACCCGGGCTGGCCGGCGCGCTACCTCTTCGGCCCGGACCAGACGCTGGTCGACGCGCAGCACGGCGAGGGCGGGTACCTCGAGACCGAGGGCACGATCCGCGAGCTGCTCGGGGACGACGGCGACGACGTGGGCCTGCTGCGCGAGGAGGATGACCCCGACGCCCTGATCGTGATCCCGACGGCCGACGTCGAGGGCGCCTACTCGGGGCCGTACGAGGCCGGCGGGGTCTGGGGCGTCTTCGCCGGCGCGGGCACGGTCACGACGAACGGGATGAGCATGGAGCTGACGGCGCCGGGCGCCTTCAACCTCATCTGGCACCAGCACCACACCGCGGGCGTGCTCGAGCTGGAGCTCGGGCCGGGCGTCGAGTGCCTGGCGACGTGCTTCACCCCGGGCCTGGCGCCGGTCGGCGCCGAGCCGGACGCCTGACCGGCACCGGCTCCCGGCGCAACCAGGACGCCGATCCGGGATGGCCGGGAGCGGTCCGCGAGAGCCGGGGCGCATCGAACGTCGGTTTCCCGCGTCAGGGCGCGGGGAAATGGACGTTCGGCGCGAGGGGCGCCCGCGTCCCGGCGCGGACCACGGGCCTGCGGCGCCTCACCGGTCCACGGGCCGCTGGAGGTCCTCCACGATCCGGACCACGCGCGGCGGGCCGGTCGCGTCCAGCTCGACCGCTCGGCCGGGCCAGTACGGAGACGACGCGCTGCGGCCCGTGACCGCCGGGTCATCGATCCACGAGCCGCCGTTGTACAGCCGCGTCCCTGCCGGTGTGCGCCACGGCGCCGCCGCGTCGCCCGGCAGCGGGCCGGCCCGGTGCGTATGCCCGAAGACGACGTGCGGCGCGTCGATCCCCAGACGGGCCAGCACCTCGCCGATCGCCGTCAGGCCCGCGTCGCGGAGGGCTTCGCCGGAGATATCGGCGCTCAGCGGACCAAGCCCCGCGCGGTTCAGCCCGCGGATCCCGAACGGGAACAGCCCCGCCAGGACACGGGCCTTCAGCGGCCGCGACCCCGCGTCGCTGAGCCGCTCCCACGCCGACGCGGACGCGCCGGCCTGCTGCCGCGACCAGCGCCCACCGCGGCTCTCCGCCAGCGCGTCGAGCCACGCGTACATCGGCGCCAGGCGCGCCTCGAAGTCGTCGGGGACGGCGTCGCGCGCCGGGACGGGACCCTCGATGCGTGCCATGACCCCGGCTCCGAGTCGCTCGAACGCCGGCAGTGTCGTCAGGCAGTCCAGGTAGTGTCCGTGCGTCGCGTACACGTCCTCGCGCAGCCAGACACCGGGGTAGCGGACCGTGACCGTCGCCGGCGCGGCCGCCCGGGCCAGGCGCCCGATCAGCGGGCTCGCGCGCGGGCCCGCCGCCTCGTCGAGCTGCAGCGGCGGGGGCTCCTTGCGCGCGCCGCGGCCGCGCAGCCACGGGGCGATCAGGCCGTGGTCGTGGTTCCCGGCGACGAGCACGACCTCGCCGCCGGCGCCGAGGGCCTCGCCGAGGGCGCGGAGGACCGGCTCGGCGGCGGCCAGCGCGTCGCGGGCAGGCCCGTGGCGCAGCTCGACGACGTCGCCGAGCAGGACGAGGCGGGTGAAGCCGCCGCTGGTGACGTGCGCCGTGAGCGCCTCCAGCGGGCCGCCGCGGCGCAGCAGGTCCGCGCCCCGGCGCGCGCCGAGGTGCAGGTCGCCGATAACGAGGGTCTTCAGGTTCCCTACGCGCTCTCGGCGGCGGCCATCGCGACGCGGATCGGCTTCGGGAGCATGAAGCGGACGTCCTCCTTCATGACCTCGAACTCGCTGATGTCGCTGGTCCCGCGGGCGCGGAAGAACTCGACGACCTCCTGGACGAGCTCCTCGGGTGCGCTGGCGCCCGACGAGATGCCGACGGTCTCGACGCCGTCGAGCCACGTGTCGTCGATCTGCCCGGCGTTGTCGATCAGGTGAGCGGCGGTGCCGAGCTCCTCGGAGACCTGCACCAGGCGGTTCGAGTTGGAGGAGTTCTGGGATCCGATGACGAGCACGAGGTCGCAGATCGGGGCCATCTGCTTGACGGCCGACTGGCGGTTCGTCGTGGCGTAACAGATGTCGTCCGTGCGCGGACCGGTGATCTGCGGGAAGCGCTCGCGTAGCCGGTTGATGATCGTCTTCGTCTCGTCGACGCTCAGGGTCGTCTGCGAGATGTACGCCACACGTGAGGGATCCTCGAGCTCGAGCGCGTCGACGTCCGCCTCGGTTTCGACGAGGACGATGTGGTCAGGGGCCTCCCCCATCGTGCCCTCGACCTCCTCGTGGCCGTCGTGGCCGATGAGGACGATGGTGTAGCCGTCCTGCGCGAACTTCACGGCCTCGCGGTGGACCTTCGTCACCAGCGGGCAGGTCGCGTCGATCGTCCGCAGCTGCCGGCGCTCGGCCTCGGCGTGGACCATCGGCGAGACGCCGTGGGCGCTGAAGACGGTCATCGCGCCCTCGGGCACCGTGTCGTCGAGCTCGTCGATGAAGATGGCGCCCTTGGCCCGCAGCGTCTCGACGACGTGCTTGTTGTGCACGATCTCCTTGCGGACGTAGACGGGCGCGCCGTGCAGCTCCAGGGCGCGCTCGACGGTCTGCACGGCACGGTCCACTCCTGCGCAGTAGCCCCGGGGGGCGGCGAGCAGGAGCTTGGTCGGGGCGGCGGACATCCCTCAATGGTACGGCGTCGGCCCACCGGTACCGCGCGGGCGCCGGTTACGCTCTCGCCCGTGAAGCCGATCGTCGCCGATGTCCATCTGATCACGGGCATCCCGCCCTACTCGATTAACTGCTATCTCGTCGGGGACGTCCTTGTGGACGCGATGGCGAAGATGGACCGCCGACGGATCCTCAAGGAGCTGTCGGGCAAGCCGCTGCGCGCCCACGCGCTGACGCACGCCCACCCGGACCATCAGGGCGCCTCCCGCGCCGTGTGCACCACGTTCGGCGTGCCGTTCTGGGCGCCCGAGCTCGACGTGCCGCCGGCCGAGGACGCGTCGATCATCGCCGAGCGCCAGCCGAAGCACCCGATCAACTCGCTGTTCGGCAAGATCCTCGCCGGCCCCGGGCATCCGGTCGACCGGGCGCTGAAGGAGGGCGACGAGCTCGCCGCCGGCTTCGTCGTCCTCGACACCCCCGGCCACAGCGCCGGGCACGTGTCGTTCTGGCGCGAGGTCGACCGCACCCTCATCCTGGGGGACGTCCTCAACAACCAGCACCCGCTCCTGGGCTTCCCGCGCGGGCTGCGGCAGCCGCTGGCGATCTTCACCCCCGACCCCGAGCGCAACCGCGAGTCGATCCGGCGCCTGGGCGAGCTCGAGCCGCTGACCGTGATGTTCGGCCACGGCCCGGTCCTCCGCGACCCGGAGGCGTTCGGCGCTTTCTGCCGCTCGGTCTGACCCCTGAACGGACCGTCGCCGCCGGGCCCGTTCACCGCGACCCGGAGGCCTTCAGCGCCTTCTGCCGGTCGGTCTAGCGGGCGGTGCGCAGGTACTCGACGACCGTCTCGCCGACGGCGTCGAGCGCCTTGGTCGAGATGAGCTTCATGCCGTCCTGCAGCGAGTGGCCCGGGTAGGACCAGTCGATGAAGTCGACCGCCGGCACCCCGGCGCGCAGGAACGGCGTGTGGTCGTCCTGGATCAGGATGTCGCTGCGGTCCGGGAACACCGAACCGACGCCGACCTTCGTGGCGGCCGCACGCACGCGCTTCCAGAGGGCCTTGTCGGAGCTCGCCTCGCGCGGCAGGGTCAGGTTGCGGCCGCCGACGTAGTCGAGCAGCAGCATCGTCCGGGTCGCGCCCGGATGCGCGGCGACGTAGGCCCGCGACCCGCGCAGGCCGGTGTTGTAGAAGTCGGCCTGCTCCTCCGGGAGGCCGGAGTCCGGCTCCTCGCCGTCGAACAGGACGAACTTCAGCTCGGGCGCGCCCGGGGCCCGCCTGACGCGCTTCATGGCCTCGGCTATGCCCACGACGACCGCGCTGCCCGCCGCCCCGTTGTTGGCACCCACGAAGCCGACCGGCTTGACCAGCGTGTCGTAGTGCGCCCCGATCACGATCGCCGGCCTGCGCCCGGGGATCGTCCCGATGATGTTGCGCAGCGGCTTGGCCGCCGTCGAGTCGGGGAGCGGCTCGAAGACGGCCAACGGCAGCAGCGACCTCAGGACCGGCGCTAGGCGCACCAGCGCCGGCGACCCGGCGGGCCGCTGCCCGTAGCCGACCTGGCGCGCCGTCAGCCGGTACGCGCGCGGGCCGTCGAAGCGGTTGACCTTCGCGACCGGGACCCGGTCCCGGCTGGTGGTGGCGGCCTGGGCGTCGAACCGGCGCGCGGCGTCGGGGCCGCCCGGGAAGCCGTTGACGATGAAGTACCCGAGCCCGCCGATGACGACCAGCATCGTCGCCAGGACGACGCCCACCGCCGCGAAGCCCAGGCCGCGCGTCCGCTGGGGCTCGGCGTCGGCTGTGTCGTCGGGCTGCACGGGGTCAGGGTACGGGGTGGCGGGCCGGGCCGGCGCCGTTTAGACCGGCCAGGTCTCCTGCGTCCACGCCATCTCCCAGAACGCGAGCTCGTGCCGGGAGCAGGTGCGGAACGCGAACGCCATCCGCTCTCGCGCGGCGGGCGCCGCGTCGCGGCCGAGGTCGTCGACGAGGCCGCGGCACCAGGTCGCGAGCTCCTGGAACCCGGGGTCGGCGTAGGTGTCGATCCAGGCGGCGTAACGGGGACTGTCCGGGCGCGGGCCGTCCGCCAGCCGCGCGCCGATCTCGGCGTAGCCCCACATGCATGGCAGCAGCGCGGCGGCGAGCTCGGCGACGTCCCCCAGGCTCGCGGTGCGCAGCAGGAAGTCGGTGTACGCCTGGGTGGTGGGCGCCGGGACGGTCCGCTCGAGCGCGGCGGCGTCGAGCCCGACCTCGGCGCAGAGCGCGCGGTGCAGCGCCATCTCCTCGGTGAGGATCGCCTGCGTGAGGGCGGCGAACCGCTCCATCGTCGCCAGGTCGGGGGCGCGCGCCGTCCCCAGCGCGAGCAGCCGGGCGTAGGCGACCAGGAACACGTAGTCCTGGGCCAGGAAGTGCGCGAAGACCGGGTCCGGGAGCGTCCCGTCGGCGATGCCGCGGACGAACGGATGCGCGTGCTGCGCCTCCCAGATCGGCGCGCTGCCCGACCGCAGGTCATCGCTGAACCGTCCAATCACCACCTGACCTCGCGCAGGAAGCCCAGCAGCAGCGCGTTGACGATGTCCGGCTCCTGCTGCTGGACCCAGTGGCCCGCCCCGTCGACGATCTCGACGCGCAGGTCGGTGACCAGGCCGTCCATCGCCGCCGCCGGCATGAACCCGGCGACAGGGTCGCGCGACCCCTGGATGAAGAGCGCCGGCACGGTGACCTTGGCCCCGTCCCAGTCGACCATCACGCGCTGGTTGCGGTCCAGGTTGCGGTACCAGTTCAGGCCGCCGGTGAACCCGGTGCGCGTGTACGCCTCGACGAAGACCGCGAGCTCGTCCTCGGTCAGGAACGGCGGGCAGGGCGGGTCATCGCCCTCGACCTCGCCCCACGACCGCGACCACTGCTCGGTCGTCGTCAGCGTGCGGCGCACGTCGCGCTCGAGCATCGCCTCCGCCACCCCGGGCTCCTGGAAGTGCACGATGTAGAAGTCCTCGCCGAGGTGCTCGCGCATGATCGGGACCGGCGCCGCGTCACCCCGCGGCAGCATCGGGACCGACAGGCCCGCGACGGCGTGTACCCGGAACGGATGCATCGCGGCGGCCCACCAGGCCGGCGGCGCACCCCAGTCGTGGCCGACCATGACCGCGCGCTCGATGTAGAGCGCGTCCAGGACGCCGATCGCGTCGCGGACGAGGTGCAGCAGGTCGTACGTGTCCGGGTTCGCCGGCGCCGCCGTCCCGCCCACGCCGCGCAGGTCGGGGGCGATGACCCGGTACCCCGCGTCCCCCAGCGCCTGGAGCTGGTGGCGCCAGGCGAACCACAGCTCGGGGAAGCCGTGCAGGAGCAGCACCGGCGGTCCGTCGTCGGGGCCGGCCAGCGCGACGTGCACGTCGATGCCGCCCGCGTGGAGCTGCTCGTGCCGGACGCCCGGCAGGTCCGGCCAGTGCGGGGCCGTCATCGGCT
Source organism: Paraconexibacter sp. AEG42_29 (assembly GCF_040581415.1). NCBI lineage: Bacteria > Bacillati > Actinomycetota > Thermoleophilia > Solirubrobacterales > Paraconexibacteraceae > Paraconexibacter > Paraconexibacter sp. AEG42_29. Next base: position 3,647,740 of record NZ_CP114014.1, read on the forward strand.
ACCTCGCGGCGCCGCGGATCGAGACGTCCGCGCGGCTCGGCGCCGTCTCGCGGTTGCCGGCCTTGTCCAGGCCGCGGGTGTAGAAGCTGTACCGCGACCCGCGCCGGATCGAGACCTTGAACGTGCTCTTGGTCGTCGAGCCGATCTTCACGGCCTTGCGGCCGTTCGTCGAGCGGTACACGTAGAGCGACTTGAACCCGGACGCCACGACCTTGGCCGGATGCTCGTCGACACGGTTGAACCGCAGCGTCACCGACGATCCGCGGACGACCTTCGGGGTGCTGCTCCGGACGGAGGTGCGGGGCGGCGTCGCGTCGATGGTCCGGGCGAGCGCCGCAGCGTTACCGCCGTTGACGATCCCCCAGCCGAGGTCCGGGGTCCACTCCGTCCCGGCCGGCCGCGTCGCCGTCTGCTTCATGATCTGGATGACCTGCCGCGCGCTGAGGCCCGGGTTCAGGTCGCGGATGAGGGCGGCGACCGCGGCCACCATCGGCGCGGCCATCGAGGTGCCCTGGATGTAGGCGTAGCGGTTGTCGCCGCCGAACGTGGCCCGGCAGCCGCAGCCGGTCGACGTGAACGTCGGACGCTCGAGGTCGGCGGTGTTCGTCGGGAACGCGGCGAGGATGCCGCGCGGCCCGGCGTCGGTCGAGAACGACCCGTACGCGGCGATCGACACCTGGCTGCCGAGGCCCGCGAACGGGGACCGCGCGCCGCCGTAGTCGGCCGAGGTCACCGACAGGCCCTTGCCCTGCGTGATGTCCGACCCGCTCCCTGTCGGCTGCAGGACGTTCGACGGGTCGCCCTGCTCCTCGGTCGGCTCGTCGGCGGCGGCCGCGACGAGGATCACGCCGCGGTTCACCGCGTAGTCGATCGCGTTGACGATCGGGGTCGCCGCCGCCTGGGAGCCGTCGGTCCCGAAGCTCATGTTGATCGAGTCCGCGCCGGCGTCGACCGCCTGCTTGATGGACATCGCGATGCTCGAGTCCGACAGGTCGCTCTTGATGACGATCACCTTGCACCCGAGCCCGGCTCCGGTGATCCCGGCTCCGTTGCCCGCGTTCGCGCAGGCGATCGAGGCGACGTGCGTCCCGTGGCCGATCTCGTCGTTGCCCGCGCCGCCCGCACCGGCGGTCGCGTCGTTGTCGATGCCCTGCGCGATCTTGCCGGCGAGCTCCGGGTGCGTCGAGTCCGCGCCCGTGTCGATCACGGCCACGCGGGCGCCGCTGCCGCGGGTCACGTCCCACAGCGCCGGGAGGTTCTCGCCGGCGACCCACCACTGGACGGGAACGCCGGGCGGGGTGCGCGGAGCCGTCTCCAGCGTGGTCAGGGCGGGGTCGTCGGGGACGAAGCGCAGACGGGCGCGGCGCTCGACCTCGACGGACTCCACCTGCGGGAGCGCACGCAGCGCGGTGGCGGCGGCCTGCATCCCGAGGCCCGCGACGGGGCGGACGGTGACCAGGCGCAGGGCGTCGGCCACCGGCCCGGCGACCTCCACGCCGGTGCCGGCGATCGTCGCGCCGGCGGCACGCAGGGTGCGCGCGCCGTCCGGCGCCTTCAGCGTGACGAGCAGCCGGCCCGTCGTGCTCGAGGTGGCGTTGCCCGCGCCGGCGGCCGCGCCGGCCGTGGGTGCGAGGGTGAGGGCTGTCGCGGCGGCCGTGACCAGGGCCAGCGCAGCACGGTGGGGACGCACCGGGATCGCAGGCGTCAGTAGCCGAGCGCGAACTTCGCGTCTTCGCTCATCCGGTCCGGGGTCCACGGCGGCATGAACGTCATCTCGACGGTCACCGCGTCGACGCCGTCGAGCTCCTCGACGAACTCCTCGATCTGCTCGGTCACCTGGGGGCCGATCGGGCACCCGGGCGAGGTGAGGGAGAAGGTGACGTGAACATCACCGCCGGTGATGTCGATCCCGTAGATCAGGCCGAGCTCGACGAAGTCGAGTCCCAGCTCGGGGTCGATCACGTTGCTCAGCGCGGCTTCTACGTCGTCGACGGAGGGCATCGGGCCAGTGTAGACACCCCTCCGCACGACCTGCTGCGGCAGCGCGTCGCAAGATTGATTGCAGAGCAATCGGTCCGCGGATAGTCTCGGCCCCATCGTCTCCTTCAGCGAACAGAACGGCTTGCTGATCTGCTCCGGGGACGAAGACCGCACCACGCAGGCGCGCCGGCGCCGCGCGCTGTCCCAGTCGCTGGCCGCGGTCACCGACGTCCGGGTCGACCTCAGCGACCTGTACTTCGCCGACACCTCCCTGATGCTCGACCTGATGATGGTCGCCCGCCGCCTGCGCAAGGCCGGCCGGCGCCTGCGCCTGCAGGGCGCGCAGCCGCAGATCCGCAGGCTCATCGAGCTCGTCGGACTCGACCGGCTCGCCGGAGTGGTGGTCGAGCCGCTTCCGGCCTGAGGGACGTTCCGGGCGCCGTCGTGCGCCACGGGGTCTAGGCTGGACCGGGCGATGCCGCTCTTCCTGCTGCTGTTGCTCGTGATCGTCCCGATCGTCGAGCTCTACGTGATCATCCAGGTCGGCCAGGCGGTCGGCGTGTGGTGGACGCTGCTGCTGCTGGTGGCCGACTCGGTCCTCGGCACGGTGCTGATGCGGTCCCAGGGCCGCCGCGCCTGGCTGCGGTTCGGCGAAGCGATGGCCGCAGGCCGCCCGCCGGCGAAGGAGACGCTCGACGGCGTGCTCGTCATCTTCGGCGGCGCGTTCCTGCTGACACCCGGCTTCATCAGCGACATCTTCGGCTTCGCCCTGCTGCTGCCTCCGTCCCGGGCCGTCATCCGGCGCCTGCTCCTGCGGCAGTTCACCGCCCGGCTGGCGGCGTCCGTCCGCGCCGGGCAGTTCGCGACCGGACAGCGCGGCGGGTTCCCCGGGTTCGCGGGCGGCGGCTTCACCCCACCGGGCCCGGGCAACCGGTCGCCCTTCGGCGAGGACGTGGACGTCGAGGGCACCGCTCGCGACATCGACCCGCCGTCGCTCGGTCCCCGCGGGGGCTGACCGTCCCACAGCCCGGCGGGGTGCGGACCTCCCGGCGCGCGGTCCGCGAGAATAGGCGCATGCCGATCACGAGCGCCCACGAGCGCCCGCAGCCCCCGACGTCCGCCGACGCATTCTCGGACGCCGTGACCCTCGCCTTCGGCGATCCCGCCGCCGAGGTCTACGCCGTGGCCCGGGTCGGGCTGTCCGTCGGCGCCGACGGGTCACCCCATGGCAGCGGGCTCGCGATCGTCTTCGACGGCCGTGAGCCGGTGGCCGTGCGTGCGGCCGGCGGCCTGCCGGTGCCCGAGGCCGAGTTCGAGGCGATCGACGCGGCCGGCGTCCGCGTCACGACGGTCACGCCGCTGCAGGAGTGGACGCTGACGGTCGAGGGCGAGGACGGCACGGTCGGCCTGGACCTGACCTTCACCGCGATCAGCGAGCCCGGCGAGGTCGCGCCGGGGAGCCCCGTCGCCAAGGTCGGCGGTATGGAGGGCTACGAGCAGCTCTGCCGCGTGACCGGCACCGCGCGGGTCCGTGGCGGGACGCGCAAGGTCGACTGCCTCGGGCAGCGCGGGCACTCCTGGGGCGCCCCGGACTGGGACAAGATCGTCCTGGCCCGCACGGTCTGCGCCTGGGCCGACGAGGAGCTGTCGGTCGCGATGACGACGGTCCGCGGCCACAAGGCCAAGAGCCACGCCGACGAGGCGGTGCAGACCGCGGTCTTCGCGCTGCCGCGTGACGCGGAGCTCGCGGTCGCGATCGACCCGGACGAGGCGCGGCTGTCGACGGTCTACGACGCCGAGGGCCGCCAGCGCCGGGCCGGCCTGGAGATCTACGAGGACTCCGACGGCTACCCCCACCGCGGCGCCGGCGAGGTCCTGTGCGGCACGTCGCTGGACCTCGGCCGCCTGCGCCTGGACTGCTCGTTCTTCCGCTGGCGGGTCGACGGTCACGAGGGCGTCGGCCGCTACGACATCCTGCGGCGCGTGGAGGCCGGCGCATGACGTCCGCTGCGCAGGACGGCCCGATCACCACCGTCATCAGCGACTACGGCGGAGTGCTCACCACCCCGCTGATGGGTGCGTTCCAGAAGCTGAACGAGCGCTACGACCTGCCGGACCCGGCGCTGAACCTCGCCCTCATGAACGCCGGCGAGAAGGCCGGCACGAACCTGCTGTTCGACCTGGAGTGCGGCCGGATCGCCGAGGACCGCTTCCTCGAGATCCTCGGCGCGCAGCTGTCGGCGGACCTGGACCGGACGGTCGACCTGTCGCGGTTCTCCGAGCACTACTTCGCCGGCCTCGAGGTCAACACCGCGATGGTGGCGGCGCTCGCCGACGCCCGCGCGGCCGGCTACCGCATGGGCCTGCTGACCAACAACGTCGTCGAGTGGGGCCCGCGCTGGCGGCCGACGATCCCCGTCGAGGAGCTGTTCGACGACGTCGTCGACTCGGCCTATGTCGGCACCCGCAAGCCCGACCCGGCCATCTACGTCCTGGCCTACGAGCGCCTCGGGGTCACGCCGCAGGAATGCGTCTTCGTCGACGACTTCGCGCACAACTGCGAGGCGGCGTCCGAGCTCGGCATGACGACGGTGTGGCTGCAGGACCCGGACGCCGCGGTGGCCGAGCTGCGCGAGCTCCTGGCGGAGCGCGGCGCACCGGGTCAGGCGTCGGGCGCGCTGCGCGCGGACGCCTCGGTGTCGATCCCGCATTAGCTGACCCCGCGTTCCGCACCCGCGGGGGTGGTCAAGGTCCGGACGAGCGCCCAATTACGCCCAGGCCTTCGCTGACCCCGCGTTCCCCAACCGCCGCGGTGGTCAACGTCCGGACGACGCAACTCGCAGACGGTCAGGCCCGCGTGAAGACGACGTTGCGGGTCGCAGGGTCCGCCGCGTCGAGGCGGACGCGGATCGCCTGCCCGACCGGGAGCTGCGCGTCCGGCAGCTTCGCTCGTACCGCCGGCTCCCGGAGCTGCACGAGGTCGTCGTCGATCGCCACCGCGTCGAACGTCTCCCCCGTCCGGTCCGCCAGCACGGTCGCCTCGACGAGGTCGACGACGGCCCGCTCGGCGCGGTTCGCCCGCTGGGTCCCGGCGGACATGACGGCGGCGAGCCCGGGCAGCTCGTCGCGGACGTGCTGCGGCGGCGGGGTGCCCGCGGCGATCGCCGCGCAGAGCTCGAGGACGAAGCGGTCGGCCAGGCGGCGCAGCGGGGCGGTCGTGTGGGCGTACGGCGCGGCGATCGCGAAGTGAGTGGCGTCCTCGGCCGCCGGCGCCGCACCGTCGAAGGCCGTGTAGCCGGCGCCGCGTCCGCTCCCGGCCGCCTGGTGCAGGAGCGCCGCATGGGCAGGCACCGCGGGATCGAGCGTCCGGATCCACTCGGGGTAGCTCTGGGCGTCCGGCCACGGCGCGCCGAGCGCCTGCGCCGCCGCACGGAGCCGGCCCATCGCCTTCTCCGCCGGTGCGGGCTGGGTGCGCAGCAGGCCGATCCCCGCGTCCAGCATCAGGCGGGCCGCAGCGATCCCGGTCAGCAGCGAGATCTGCGCGTTCCAGTCCTCCGTCGCCCGCGGGACGCGGTAGCTGACGACCCAACCGTCCGGCCCGCGGTCGACCTCCTGCTCCGGGACCCGGAGCGAGACCCCGCCGCGAGCGCGCTCGATCGCCTGGCGACGCTCGCCGACCTCCTGCAACAGCACGCCGACCTCGCCGGGGACGGAGCCGTAGTCCAGCCGCGCGGACGAGCGGACGATCGCGCGGCGCAGCTTCGTCCGCGTCAGCTCGCCGGCCGCGTCGAGGTCCAGCTGCCAGACGAACGCCGGCCGGTCGACCCCGGGAAGCAGGCTCGCCGCGCCCTCGGACAGCGCCGGCGGATGCAGCGGCACGCGCTGCTCGGGCAGGTAGGCGGTCACCGCCCGCGCATGGGCCTCCCGGTCGATCGCGCCGCCCGGGTCCACGAACGCGCCCACGTCGGCGATCGCGTAGCTGACGCGATAGCCCGCGCCGCCGTCGATCCGAGCCAGGTGCATCGCCTGGTCCAGGTCCTTCGACCCGGGCGGGTCGATGGTGACGAACGGCAGGTCGCAGCGCTCGCGGGACGGGTCCGCGCGGGGTCCGGACGCGGCCACCGCGTCGGCTTCGGCCAGGACGTCGGGTGGGAAGGCGTCCGGCAGCTGCAGCTCGGCCCGGATCGCCGCGATCCCGTCGGCGACCGCGTCGACCGGCGTGACATGGACGGGGCGCGGCGGCATCCGCGCAGCCTACGGGCGGGCGCTGTGCCGCTGCACCCGGCGTTCGTGCGCGCCGCTCAGCAGCCGTCGGGGCCGCAGGCGTCGCCGCCCGAGACGACCGGGATCGCCGGCTCGGGGTTGGCCGCCGCCCAGCCGCGCCGCAGCAGCTCGAGCATCGCCTCGGGCGGGTGGGCACCGGACGCGCCCATCGCGCGGTCGACCACGAAGAACGGGACGCCCTGGCAGCCGAAGCCGTACGCCGTCTCCTGGTCGGCGCGGACCGCAGCGGCGTAGCGGTCGCTCCCCAGGGTCGCGGCCACCTCGTCCTCCGGGAGTCCGATCTCGGCACCGAGGCGGGTGAGCGTCGCGTGGTCGGCGATCAGCTCGCCCTCGGTGAGGTACGCGCGCAGCAGGCGCTCCTTCGCGACGTCCTGCAGCCCGTGGTCGGCGGCGAGGTGGATCAGGCGGTGCCCGTCGAAGGTGTTGCCACTGCGCGCGAGGTCGAAGCGGAAGTCCAGGCCGTCGCCGGCGGCCATCGTGGTCATCTCGTCGAGCTTGGCCTGGGCCTGCTCGAGCGACATGCCGTACTTCGAGGCGAGGTGCTGCGCGTTCCCGCCCGTACGCTCGGGGGGCGCGCTGCCGTCGAGCTCGAAGCTGCGCCACGTGACCTTCACGTCGTCGGCGTGTTCGAACTGCTCCAGCGCCGCTTCGAAGCGGCGCTTGCCGACGTAGCACCACGGGCACGCGATGTCCGACCAGATCTCGACGTCCATGTGCCCAGCGTAGCGCTGGGCGCGTGCGGCTAATTGTCGCTGCCGAGCCGGTCCCAGAGGTAGAGCTCGATGCACTCCTCCGCCAGCTCGGTGGCACGCTCGCGCGAGAGCCGCGGGAGCACCGTGTCCAGCGCGCGGTCCTCCGCGATGCCGGCGTCGAACGCCTCCTCGCCGCGGAAGCCGGCGGCGATCTTCAGCGCCTCGCGGCGGTTCTCCCCCAGGGTCGGGAAGACGTTCGCGAGGAACTCGCGGTTGGCGATCGGCTGCCCGACCTCCAGCGACGCGTGCCACGCCGCGAGCATCGACAGGTCGTGCTCGTCGAGGTCCGCGATCGCCTTCGCGTAGTGCGCGTTCAGCTCGTGCTCGGGGATCTCGTCGACCCAGGCTCTGACGAGCTCACCGAGCAGCTGACGCCGGGCCTCGCGGCCCACGGAGTCGGCGATGACGCGGATCGCGTCGGCGGGTTCGATGAAGCAGAGGGGCACGGACCGGGAAGCTACGCCCTGCGTCGGACGGCATCCGGTGCGTCGTGTAGCGCGATTCCCGCTGTTTGCGGAACCGGCAGCCACCCGGGCTTTCCCCGACTTTGCGGGGTCAGAGAACCGGCAGGTACCGGTCGAGCTCCCACTGGGTGACCTGCACCCGGTAGTCCTCCCACTCCTGGCGCTTGATCTCGACGTAGCGGTTGAACATGTGCTCGCCCAGCGTCCGCAGCACGAGCTCGGACTCGGCGGTCAGCTCGATCGCCTCCCCGAGGGTCTCGGGCAGCTGCTCGATGCCGAGGCGCTTGCGGTCGTCCGGCGCCAGGTGGTAGAGGTTCTTCTCCATCGGCTCGGGCAGTTCGTAGCCCTTCTCGATGCCCTCGAGGCCCGCGTGCAGCAGGGCCGCGAACGTCAGGTACGGGTTGCACGCCGGGTCGGGACAGCGCAGCTCCATCCGCGTCGTCATCTCCTTGCCGGGGTGGTACAGCGGCACCCGCACGAGCGCCGAGCGGTTGCGGCGCGACCAGGCGACGTAGACCGGGGCCTCGTAGCCCGGGACCAGCCGCTTGTACGAGTTGACCCACTGGGCGAAGATCGACGACATCTCGCGGGCGTGCTTGAGCTGGCCGGCGATGAACGCCTTGCCGACGTCCGACAGGAAGTACGTGTCGTCGGCGTCGAAGAACGCGTTGCGGCCGTCCTTGAAGAGCGACAGGTGCGTGTGCATCCCCGAGCCGTTCTCGCCGAACAGGGGCTTCGGCATGAACGTCGCGTGCCACCCGTACTTCATGGCGTACTCCTTGACGGTGATGCGGTACGTCATGCAGTCGTCGGCCATCTTCAGCGCATCGGCGTAGCGCATGTCGACCTCGTGCTGGGACGGGCCGACCTCGTGGTGGGAGTACTCGACGTGGATGCCCTGCTGCTCGAGCGCGAGGACCGTCTCCCGCCGCACGTCGCTGCCGGCGTCGAGCGTCGTCAGGTCGAAGTAGCCGCCCTGGTCGAGGGTCTCGGTGCCCTTGTTGTCCTTGAAGAGGAAGTACTCGAGCTCCGGCCCGACGTTGAAGGTGTCGAAGCCCATCGCGTGCATCCGGTCGATCGCCCGGCGCAGGACGTGGCGCGGATCGCCCTCGTACGGCGTGCCCTCCGGCGTCTGGATGTCGCAGAACATGCGGGCGACGCCCTGCTCCTCCGGGCGCCACGGGATGACCCGGAAGGTGGACGGGTCGGGCATGGCGATCATGTCCGACTCCTCGATCGCGTTGAAGCCCGTGATCGAGGACCCGTCGAAGCCCATCCCGCCCTCGAACGCGTCGTCGAGCTCCTCGGCGTTGATCGAGAAGGACTTCAGCTGGCCGAGGATGTCGGTGAACCAGAGGCGGATGAAGCGGATCCCGCCCTCCTGGACAAGGACCTTGACGTCCGCGGCGGTCGTGGGCGATTCGCTCATATGGCGCCAGACCCTATTGGGCGGGGATGGCGAGGGCGAGCGCCCTGCGGCCAAGCTCGCACGTGCCCGCTTTGTACACGGGGTCGAGGCACGTCGGCGATGAGCGCCGCCTCAGGCACGCCCCGTTTGCAGCGGACCTTCAGTTCGTGCGCGGGGCGGCGCTTCCGGCTTCCTCGTCCAGCCAGTGCTGCGCCCAGGACCTGAGTGCGGCGAGCGCGGGCTCCAGGCCGGCGCCCATCGCGGTGAGGCCGTAGGTCACCCGCACGGGCGGTCCCGGGGCGACGTGCCGTTCGACCACGCCGCGCTCCTCCAGCTCGCGCAGGCGCTCGGAGAGCATGCGGTCGGAGAGCTCGGGGACGCCCTTCGAGATCTCGCCGAACCGCATCGGGTGCGGGTGGACGCCCAGCAACGTGGCCACGATGGCGCCGGTCCAGCGGCGGCCGATCAGCTCCACCGCCTCGTGATAGAGCGGGCAGCAACCGGACGCCACGTCGGGTGCGGTGCGGGTCTCACGACTCATCCCGCCCCAGGGTAGAGGGTCACGCGGCGTGCCTGGACCACCGCGCCAGTACGGTTGCGCACCGTGTTGCGGCCGCGCGTCACCCTCCTCATCCCGCTGCTCGTGCTCGTCTGGGTCGCCGGGTGGCCCGGGCCGGGCGACGAGGCGTCCGGCGCCGGCCCCACGCCGGCCGGCCGCCTGCAGGCGGTCGCGCGACCAGGCGGCACCGCGCACCTGCCGGCGAACACACCTGCCCCGGCCGGCATCCGGGCCCCGGCGCCCATCGCTGTCGCCGGACGCGCCGGCCGCTGGATCGTCGACACGACGGGCCGGGTCGTCGTGCTGCGGGGCATGAACATGGTCGCCAAGCGGCCGCCGTACCTGCCGTCCCGGCTCGGCTTCGGGGCGGACGACGCCGCGTGGCTGCGGGAGCAGGGCTTCACCGCGGTGCGCCTCGGGATCATCGCCAGCGGCGTCGCTCCGACGCAGCGCGGGAGCTTCGACGAGGCGTACCTGGACGACATCGCCGCCACCGTGCGGCAGCTGCACGCGGCCGGGATCGCGACCCTCGTCGACCTGCACCAGGACTACTACACCGAGTCGACCGGGGGTGAGGGCTTTCCCGGCTGGATGACCCACAAGCGGCCCGGCCTGGCGTCGCTCGGCGTCGGGCGCGCCGACGCCACGCCGTTCGACGGGCTGTGGGCCAACACCGACGGGGTCCAGGACGACATCGCCGCGATCTGGGAGCGCGTCGCGACCCGTCTGCGGGACGTGCCCGGGATCCTGGGCTACGACCTCTTCAACGAGCCGTACCCCGGGTCGCGGGTGGACGAATGCGCCCGCCTCGAGGGCTGCCCGGCTTTCGACTCCGGCGTCCTGCGCCCGTTCTTCCGCCGCCTGACCGCGGGGGTGCGGGCCGCCGACCCCCGCCGGCTCGTGTTCGTCGAGCCGGGCGTGAACTTCAACCAGGGCGCCGCCACCTGGATCGGGGACACCGGCGACCCGCAGACGGGGTTCAGCTTCCACGTCTACTGCAGCCCGGTGGTCGGCTCGACGCCGTGCGCGACCCGCCAGCCGCGCGCGTTCGCGAACGCGGAGAAGCAGGTGGTCGCCGGGCGCCAGACGTCGCTGCTGACCGAGTTCGGCGCGACCGACGACCTCGGTCGCCTGCGGTCCGTGCTCGAGGACGCCGACCGCGCGATGGTCGGCTGGCTGCACTGGGCGTACTTCAACGAGGACCCGTTCGCCGCCCGTCCGCACGAAGGGCTGGTCCGGACGCTCGCCGAGGCGCCGGGACCCAGGACGGTCAAGGCCGAGAAGCTGGCCGTGCTGGCCCGTCCCGGCCCGGTGCTGATCGCCGGGACACCGCGCGGCTGGTCGTGGAACGACTCCGCGGAACGGCTCGAGGTGACGTGGTCGACCGCTGCGGTGGTGGGGGCGCGGGCGCTGGTCCGGCGTGTGCGGCCAGCCGCGAGCGGTGGCGGCGGGCGTACGGTCGGGGCGGCGCGGCCGGACTCGCGGGCACGCGGCTCGCGAGCGACCGCTATGGCACTGCCGAAGTGGATGGCCGACGCGGGCGAGGGTGGCGTGAGCGTGATCGAGCTGCCCCCGGCGACCGTGCGTGCGGGGTGGCGAGTCCGTGTCACCGGTGGCCGCGTCGTGTCTGCGGCGGGCGATCGTCGTGTGCGCGTGCTGGCCGACCGCGGCACGACGGACGTCACCGTCGTGGTCGACCGCGGCTGATCGTCGGCCCTGGAGCGGGACGGTCCGGCGAGCGAGCCGCGACCCGGAGGTCCGCGGGTTCGCGGATGCGCGGGTGGCGCTAGGAGAGGCCGGCGCTGGAGCTGGTCGCAGCGATCAGGACCAGGAAGATCCCGAGCATCACGGCCCACATCGCGATGCGGTCCGGCCGGTGGGCGGCGCGGTCGGCAACCGATCGCGGCCGACGACTCTCGACCTCGCGCAGGGCACGCCGCTCAGCGAGCTCCGCCTGGATACCGGGGTTCCCGGTGATCCGGACGGTCTTGCGATCGGGGCCGCCGGCGCCGCGTGCGGCGGGCCGGTAGTCGGCGCGGTCGTCCTCGAGGGCGTGGCGCCGGCGGGGGGCCGGCTCGGACCACAGCTCATCGTCGTCGTCCCAGAGGACGGCCTGCGACGGGTCCTTGGGGGCGGGCCCGGACGACCACAGCTCGTCGCCCTCGTCCCACCGGTCGGCCTTCGGGGCCGCCGCGCGGCGGGGGCGGTCGGGCTCCACCCAGAGCTGATCCTGGTCGCCGAGCCATGAGTCCTCGGCCTCGACGTCACGGTCGTCGTAGAAGTCCGCGGCGTGGTCGTCGGCGACGACCGGCCGTCCCGTGAGCACGATCTCCCGCGACTGCGACGGCCGCGAGGGGAGACCGAACGCCCCGTCGAGGTCCATGGCGTCGGAGAACGAGGCAGCGTCCGCACGGCGAAGGACAGGATCCTCCGACCGCTCGGGGAGCGCGCGTCCGGTGATGCGTCCGCGGCGAACGGCGGCCGGCGGGGCAGCGGAGGCCGGGTCGTGATCGCCACCGCGGTGCTCGCGGTGCGCGGCGGTCTGATCGCCGGCGTCCCAGCGCGGGTCGACCTCGATCAGCGGAGAGCGGGTCGGGCGCTCGCGGAGCGCGGTTTGCGGCGTCGACGTCGGAGCGGGAGCGCCAGGGCGCAGGTGCTCGACATCGGCCCACCAGGATCTGTCGTCAGCGATCTCGGTCATATGCGGTTGCGACGGGTGCGTCGTCCCCAACTACTCCACCGCGGGGCTCGCGGCACACTACCCGGACGGGCGGCGGAACGCGTCATCATCGTAACAGCGCGTGAAATCCCTGCAAAGGGCAGGTTCTGCAAGGGTTCTTGCGACCGGCGGTGAGGGTGCCGACGCCGCCGCCGGCGTGCCGCGCCTACTGACTGATTTCCGGCAGAACCTTGGACGCGGGGCGTGGCGCGCCGGCGGTCCTCAGTCGCGCCCGGCGGTCGCGGCGACGTAGCTCGCGACGTGCTTCGCATCCTCGCCGTCGATGAGCCCGGCGGGCATCTGCCCCATGCCGCGTGCACGGCCCTCTTCGATCGCGTTCAGCGTCAACGCCGCCACCGGACGGAGCTGATCGAGGTCCGGCCCGACCTTGCCGACCGCGTTCGCGGACTTGAGCGTGTGGCACGTCGAGCAGTTCTTGGCGAAGACCTTACGGCCGTCCTGCTGGGCCTCGCTGAGCTTGACGCCGCCGGGTGCCTGCTTGGACTGGTTGTCCGTGTTGGCGGCGATCACCGCGACCGGGATGCCGGCGCCGAAGGCGATGGTCGCAAGCACGGTCGCGGTGATCGCGACGCGGTTGTTGCTGCGGCTCTGACCGTGGAGGTTCCTGCGTGCCCCCCGCGGGCCACCGCCGAAAGCGAGGGCGACGACGGTCACTCCGACGACCAGGAACGCGATGACGAATGCTGCTGTGGCGATCACGCGGCCAGCCTACCGTGAGCGACGGCGGCGTGTGCGGCGAAATCACCGTCTCCGGCCGGCCCCGAAGTTCATGATCGGCGGTGCGACCGCGCGGAAGTCGCCACCCCCGCCGGCCGCGGCCGCGGCCTGCTGTCCTTCCGCCTGCTGCTCGCGCTCGAGCTCCTGGAGGTCGAGCGGGGAGAAGTCCTTGACGACGGCCAGTGGGCGGTCCGGTGCCTCGAGCGCCCAGAGTCGGCGCACGAGGACGTTGACCTGGCCGCCGGCGGCCGGATGACGCTCCAGCCGCCCTTCGGCGACGATCAGCGGCTCGGTCCGGACGAGTAGCCGGTACCGCTCGTAGATGTCCGGCGGGACGATGAGGTTGATCGTCCCGCCCTCGTCCTCGAGCAGCATGAAGACGATGCCCTTGGCCGTCCCGGGTCGCTGGCGGGCGACGACCAGGCCACCGGCCCGGATCGTCGACCCGTGGCGAGCGGTCCGCAGCCTGGTGCTGGCCAGAGCACGCTGCCCGTCGAGCTCGGCACGCAGCAGCTCGACAGGGTGCGTCGCGGTCGTCACACCGGTGCTCGCATAGTCGGCGATCATCGCGTCCCAGTCACCCAGAGCCGGGAGGCCAGGGGCGCTGGGCGGGGCGAGCGGCAGCGCCAGCTGCGTGCCGAGGTCCTCCGTCGGGCCGCCGCGCGAGCGACGCTGCAGCCGGATGCCGGGGGCTGCCGCACCCAACCGCCAGAGGGCGGCGCGCCGCCGGTGCCCGGGTATCGCGACCTCGTCGGCGACCAGGGCGTCGCAGGTCCCCGACCACGCCAGCCGCTCGAGCGCAGGCCGGCCCGCGCCCGCGCGGGAGATCAGGTCCTGAACGCTCGTGAACGGGCCGCCCGCCGACCGCGCCGAGGCGATCGTCCTGACCTCGTCCTCGCGGACGCCGAGCACGTAGCCCAAGCCGATGCGGACCGCGCTCGCGAAGTCCGAGCCGGCCGGGGCCGGCTCCAGCGTGCAGCCGACCTCGCTCGCGTTGACGTCCGCGGGCAGGATCGTGATGCCCCGCCGCTGCGCCTCGTGGACCAGGGCGTCCGGTGGGTAAAAGCCCATCGGCTGCTCGTCCAGCAGCGCGCAGAGCAGCTCCGGACCGTGGTGGACCCGCAGCCACGTCGACTGGTAGGCCAGCAGCCCGAAGGCGGCTCCGTGCGCCTTCGGGAATCCGAAGCCGGAGAAGCCGACGATCATGGCGTACACGCGCTCGGCGACGGCCGGCGTGACGCCGTGGACCTGTTGCGCGCCTTGCAGGAAGCGGTCCTTGTAGGCGTGCATCGCGGCCTGCGAGCGCTTGCGGCTCATCGCGCGCCGCAGTCCCTCCGCCTCCCCTGCCGAGAAGCCCGCGAAGTCCATCGCGACCTCGATCACCTGGTCCTGGAAGATGATCGTCCCGAGCGTGTCCTTCAGGACACGCTCGAGCGCCGGGTGCTCGTAGGGGATCTTGTAGTTCGGGTCGGCCCGGATCCGCTGACGGCGGTCGATGTAGGGGTTCACCGCCCCGCCCTGGATCGGGCCGGGCCTGACGATCGCCACCTGGATCGTCAGGTCGTCGAGGTTCTCCGGATGGGTCCGGAGCAGCGAGGCCATCTGCGCCCGGCTCTCGATCTGGAAGACGCCTGTCGTCTCTGCCCGCTGGATCGCCGTGTAGGTCGGCTTGTCGTCGTAGGGAATCCGCGAGAGGTCCACGCGCTCACCGCTGGTGGCGGCGATGAGCTCGACGCACCGCTCGACCGCCGACAGCATCCCCAGCCCGAGCAGGTCGATCTTCAGGAAGCCTGCGTCCGCGCACGAGTCCTTGTCCCACATGACCATCTGCCGCCCCTCCATCGCCGCCGGGACGACGGGGCAGCAGTCCACCAGCGGACGGGTCGCGACGATCATCCCGCCCGAGTGCTGGCTGAGGTGGCGGGGCAGTCCCTGTGCCTCCTTGGCCAGCCGGACGAGCCAGTCCCAGCGGCCGGCCTGGCCATCGGCGACCTCCAGCCGGCCCTCCCCGAGCGCGGCGACGACGTCCTCCCCCACCTTCGACGCGCCCCAGCCCTCCGACGCGCGTGCCACCCGCTCGATCTCCCCCGGAGGGAGGCCCAGCGCCTTGCCGATCTCCCGCACCGCGCCACGCGAGCGGTAGGTCGGGAACGCCGCCACGAGGGCCGAGCGGTCGCGCCCGTAGACCTCGTGGATGCGCGGGATCAGCGTCGCGCGGACATCCCGCGGGAAGTCGAGGTCGATGTCCGGCAGGGAGGTGATCTCGGCGTTCAGGAAGCGGCCGAGGAACAGCTCGTTCGCGACCGGGTCGACGTGCGACAGGCCCGTGAGGTAGCAGACGATGGAGGAGACGCTCGAGCCACGACCGCGGCCGGGCGGCAGCAGCGAGCGGACGGTGTCGGCGCCGCGGACCTCGGCAGCGACCTCCCGCGCGAGCTCGAGCAGCTCGTGATGGAGGATGAAGAAGCCCGACAGCCCGAGCTGCTCGATCAGCTTGAGCTCCTGCTCGAGGCGGGCAGCGGCACGCTCGCGCAGGCTCTGGGCCGCCGCGGCCGAACCGGCCGGCCGTGAGCCCGCGTCCGCCCGCATGCCCGTCGGCCCGGGGTAGCGCGAGTCGAAGAGGCCGTGGCAGATCGCCGCCAGCTTGCTGTCCGCGTCCGCGTCCTCGGATCCCGGATAGCGGTAGCCGAGGTCGTGTCCGAGGTCGAAGGTCAGCGACTCCGCCAGGCGCGCGGCCTCGGCCACGGCGTCGGGATGGTCGGCGAAGCGCGACGCCATCGCCGCGGGAGTGGCGAGCACGTGGGCGTGGTTCCCGCGCCGGAGGGGCTCGGAGGCATCGAGCGTCGTGTGCTCCCGGACGGCCACGAACGCGTCCTGCAGCGGCGCGCGCGTCCGGGCGTGGGCGTGCACGTTGCCGGTGGCCACGGCGCGGAGCTCCAGCCGGCGGGCGAGGGCGACGAGCTCGCGGTTGCGCGCGCGGTCATGGCGGGCGAACGGTCGCTGAAGCTCAATGCGCAGGCCGTCCGGGCCGCCGCCGAAGGCGTCGCGCAGGCGACGGAGCGTCGCGTCGTCCCGCACCCCCCGCCGTGCGCAGCCGCTCAGGCAGACGAGGCCCTCCGCGTGTTCGGCGACGTCGGCGATCGTCACCGACGGCGCCAGCTGGTCCCGCCGGCGGGACGGCGTCTCGCGTGTGTGCGCGTGCGCCCGCGTGAGCAGGCGGCAGAGGCTCCGCCAGCCCGCGGCGCTGCGGACCAGCAGGGTGAGGTGCCGCAGCGCAGCTGGATCGGCCGCCTCCGGCCGGACGCCGTCCGGCCGGATGCTGACCTCTGCCCCGTGGATCGCGTGGAGCCCGTGCGCGCCTGCTGCCTGCGCGAACTCCATCGACCCCGAGAGCGTGTCGTGATCGGTCAGCGCCATCGCCTGGTGTCCCTGCTCGAGTGCCCCCAGCACGAGCTCGTCCGGCAGCGACGCCCCGTCGAGGAACGAGAAGGCCGAGTGGCAGTGGAGCTCGACGTACGACGACACGAACACATGTTCGCAGACAGGAGGGACGGCATCACGCCCGGAGGCAGTCCTCGCGCTGCTCCCAGGCGCCGCCGGCGGGGCGGGTCCAGGCGTCGAGCAGGTCCGACTTCGTGCGCTTGTAGTCCGCGCTGATCCCGCCCTGAGGCAAGTCCAGACCGCCGCCGTAGATCTTCTCGTCGGTGGCGTAGGTCGTCATGTCGAGGCGGGTGTTGCCGCCGATCATGCGGCCGATGTCCCAGGCCGCGCCAGGGAGGTCCTTGATTCCGGAGGGCTTGGACGCCTTGAGCAGGCGCGAAACCGCGGCGCGGCTCTCCGGGGTGGTGAGGTCGAACGTCGCGGTGACCGTGGCGGACCGGCCCGCAACCCCGGTGGTGACCTTCGGGACCGGCAGGCTGCCGTCCCCCTTCAGCCCCTTGCCGATCAGCCCGCCCTTGAGGTTCCCTGTGGCGCTGAGGGCCAGCGTCGACGGCTTGCCGTCCACGCCTATCGTCAGCGCGAGGCGCACCTCGCCGTCCATCCCGAGGTTTCCGAGCCCGCCGAGGACCGCCGCGCTGAGCTTCGGGGAGCTCGCCACATAGACCGTTCCGCCTCCCGCCGTGTTCTTGCTGCCGCCGACAGTCAAGGCTGCGCCGAGGTCGAGCTCCGCTCTGATGCCCGGATCGAGCTTCAGGCCGACATCGGCCTTCAGCGACCCGAGGTGGGCGGTGGGCTCGGGCAGATCGATCCCGCTCCCGACTCCGAGCTTCTTCTGGAGCGCACCGGAGACCATTCCCCCGAGAGGTCCCGCGAGCGCGGACACCCCCTTTCCGACCATCACCTCCTCGAGCTTGTCCTGCAGCTTGTCGGCCGCCGCTTTGTCCGGGACACGCCACATCCTTCCGCCGCCGAGCTCGGCGATGGCTGCGGCCTGCGCCATTCCGGAGACCCCGAGGTCGCGGCCACCAAACCTGATGCCCCCTGCGGGCGTCGCCCTGAACTCGACACCGCCGCTGAACTTGTCCAGCAGCGTGAGCTCGACGGTGCCGTCGGAGCGCTCGGAGCGCAGCAGGTTGAGCCCACGACCGACCTTGAAGATGACCGCCCGCCCCGTGACGCTGACGTCCGTCGCCCTGGTCCGCACCGTGCACACCGCTCGCTCGAGCTGGGCACACGAGTCGCCGGTCACCTTGCACAGCGCGCGCTGGAAGGTCTCCCCGACGCCGTTCACGATCGACGGACCCACCGTGAAGGTGCCGATGACCCCGAGGATCACCGCGACGACCGCGACGACCCCGAGGTAGTCGAGGGCCGCCTGCCCCCGGTCGCCACGGCGGGCACGTGAGGGGCGGCGATCGGGGGTCGGAAGCGGCATCGTCCGAGCTTGCATCCGGCCGCTGCCGCAGCGCTACCGCACACCTGCCGCGGTTCTGCTCCCTTTTCGTCCGGTGGCCGCGGGCGATTCCGCGGAACCGCCCGGCGCTCGGGGCACGCCCCGACTGCGCCGCCCTATCGCTGCCGGTACCAGCTGCCCTCCACCAGGTCGCGGAAGACCACGAGGTCCCGCCCGCCGACGGTGACGACCTCCCAATAGCGCCGCCGCAGCGGGTTCGCCGTCCACCAGCGGTCCTCGACGAGCCACGACTCGCGGATCGCGTCCACGGGATCGCCGGCGACCGTCAGCGGCCGTCCGCCCGGACCGACCGTGACCGGCACGAGGACCGGCAGCCCCAGCCGCCGCGGGCCACCCGGTGCTCGCGACGGTGCCGCGCCGGCACTCCCGCGGACCACCCGCATCGCCGTCCCGCGGCCCGCGCCCGGACCGCGGCCGGGTCGTGCGCCCCGCTCACCGCCCGCTCCGCCGGTGCCGCCGCCGGAGCCTGGTCCGCCGTGCCGGTCGCCCCCTCCGCCCGAGGTCATTCGAACGGGGCCAGGACGGCGCGCCGCTCGGGCACGCGGGAGTCGGGCTCGACGCACAGGATCCGCAGCGCGGCGTCCGGGCCGGCGGCCAGCCGCGCCTGCCGGACGGCCTCGCGCAGCCGGGCGCGCCGGACCGCGGTCGCGTCCTCGAACAGCGGGGCGCCCGGGGCGTGCGGCGGGCCGAAGCGGTCGACCGACAGCCGCAGCATGCTTGCCGGCGCCGGCAGCAGCGCCAGCCGCAGTGCGAGCACCATCCGCATCCGGCCCGGATCGGCCAGCGGCTCGCGGAAGACCAGCCGCTCCTGCCAGGTCCCGCCCTCGACGAGCTTCGCGGAGAGCACGACCGCCCGTAGCGTCCGCCCGCGACGCGCGCGGTTCGCGAGCAACTGGTCGATCAGCAGCTCCAAGGCGCGCTGTGCCTGCACACCGCTGGCCGCCTCCGGCAGCTCGAGGCTCTCCTGCACCGACTCGCCCGGGGTCCGCGGCCGCAGCGGCGTGTCCTGACCGAGGGCCAGGCCGTGCGCACGCAGGCCGACCGTCCCGAAGCGGTCCGCCATCGCCGCACGGCCGAGCGTCGCCACCGCGCCCAGCGTCCCGATGCCCAGCCGTTCGAGGGGCGCGACGAGCGGCGCGGTGTCCTCGTAGCGGCGCAGCAACGTCACCGGCTCGGCGGACAGCGCCAGCGCGCCCGCCACCAGCTCCGGGCGGCGCGAGCGCGCCCGCGCCGCACCGGCGACCGCGCAGAACCGGGACGGTCCCGCGCCCACGCGCGCGGGGAGCGCGAGGGCACGCCGCACCACCGCGACGACCGCGTCGAGCCAGGGCGGCGGCTCAGCGCGGCCGATCCGCGGCAGCACCGGGGCGTCGTCCCCCACCACGCGACCGCCGTAGAGCCGTCGCAGGCCTGCGGCCTCGAAGCAGGCGCTGCCCGGCCACGGCGACTCCACGGCAGCGCCGACCGCCTCCAGCCGGCGGATCGCCGCCTCCCACTCGTCCGCGACGCCGACCGGATCCGGCGGGATCAGCGCGAGCGACGGACACCGCGACAGCGCTTCGCCCAGGCGCATGCCCGGGTACACGCCGACCGCCTCCGCGGCGGACGACACCTCCCCCACGAGCTGCTCGCGACCCGGCTCGGGGGCCAACGCCGCGGGCCCGAGCGCGAGCAGCGCGTCCCGGCCGCCGGCGGCGACGGCGAGCTCGAAACGGGGAAGCTGGACACAGACGACCATGGATGACACGAACACATGTTCGCATTCCGGGCGGACGGTCAGACGGCTTCCGGAAAAGCCCTGCTCCTCCCCATTTCGGGACGTCTGGACCGGGCCGTACGTCCCTCGGGGACTACTGGCCGAACATCGCCCCGAGTCGCGTCGCCAGGCCGAAGTCCCCGCGCAGATCCATCCGGCCGCTCAGCAGCAGCGCGCCCGGGTCCAGCTCGCCGACCGCCAGCCGCAGGAAATCCGCAAGGCCCATCTGGATCGTCAGCGCGGGGTCCGGCGCCGGCCCTGGGGTCGCGGTCGCCGCCGTCGGCGTGACGCGCACGCTCCAGGTCTGCACGACACCGGCCTGGTCGCGCAGCTCGTAGGCGATCGTGCCGACGAAGCCCTGCGCCGCTGCCGGCACGAACCGCTTGGCCATCGCGCCGAAGATCAGCTTGAGACCACGGGCCGAGCCCAGGGTCCGCTCGAGCCAGCGGTCGTCTGCACGGGCGACCGCACGGCGAGCGGCGGCGGTGCCGCGGGCGCTCGCGCGCTCCTTCAGGTCAGCGGGCATCGTGGCGCGGAGGATGGCACGCGCCGTCTCGGGCCGTCCGCTGCCGTTCGCCGACCGGACCGGGTCGGCCGGCGTTGCGCCACTCTGGGCGGCTGCCGCCGGGCCGGTCGGCGCGGGCGCCTCGGCAAGGGCACTGATCGCCTCGTTTGTCAGCGTCGGCCGGGGCGGCCGCCGGGCCAGTGCGCTCCGTGTCGCAGTCTGCAGCGCCGCGTCGTCGTCCTCCTCCCCCGCCCGCGGAACGATTCGCGGCAGGACCGAATCCGCGAACAGGCGCAGCGACTCGGCGTTGTGATCGGGCCGGCCGGCAACCGGCGGCGGGAGGACGAGCAGGAGGTCGTCGACCCCGGCGGCGGCGTAGCGCGCAACGAGGTCGGCGACCTGGTCCGGCGTGCCGATCGCTCCGCGCAGCGACGCCCGGCCGTCGCGGAACACGCGCACGCCGAGCGGGCTGCCGTCCGCCACGACAACCCCGCCTGCGAGTCCTACGTCCTCCCGCTGCGCCTGGAACGCGGCCCAGAGGTCGGTGGCCCCGGGACGGTGCTCGCCGAAACGCTCGTAGTGCGACACGGCATAGGCGTGGAAGTGCGCGCCGTCCAGGCCGTGGACGATGGCCGTCGCCTCGTCGGCGTCGACGAACATCGGGAGGCAGACCGCGACACGTGGCCGGATCGAGGCGGCGACCGGGGTGCAGCGCTCGGACGCGAGGACGGCGCGGTACTCGGCCACCCACTCGGCGGCCTCGTCGGGGTCGACGACGGCGCGGCACAACGCCCCAAGGCCGAGTCGTGCGGCGGTGCTGATCTCGGCTGCCTTGTCGCAGCGCAGCCACAGCGGCGGATGCGGGCGCTGGTGTGGGCGCGGGAGGATCATCCGCGCGGCGGGGCCGGCGCCGCCCCCGCCGGACCCGGCGAACGGCTCCTCTTCGAGCATCCGGGCGAGGACCCCCGTGTAGTGCTCGAGACGGGCGCGCGCCGTCTGCCGCGCGAGCCCGAGCCCGGCGACCTCGACCCCCGTGCGCGCGACGCCGGTCGCGACATCGAGGCGGCCGCCGCAGAGCTGGTCGAGGGTGGCGACCTCGCTCGCGAGCACCGCCGGGTGACGGACGGACGGGTCCACGCTGAGGAGCCCGAGCCCCAGGCGGATGGTGCTGGTGCGGGCTGCGGCGGCGCCGAGGAATGCGGTCGCCCCGCCGCCATGGCCGAGCTCCTCGAGGAAGTGATGCTCCTGGACCCAGGCGCCGGACAGTCCGAGCGCCTCGGCGAGCACGATCCGATCGAGCTCGCGGGTGAGCAGCGACCGCTCGCCCGCGGCGCTCCAGGGACGCGGCAGTTGCAGGTCGCTCAGCAGCCCGATGTGCACGGATTGCAGGCTATCCGCGGCTCGCGGCCGTGTTGTGGCCCGCGTGTTGCCGGCGATCTTGCCCCGGACATAGCGAAGCCCCGCCGGAGCGGGGCTTCGCCTTAGCAGGTCGGTAAGCCGGATTCTGTCGTTGGGCAGCCATCCATCTGATGCGACCTACCTGGACCTCGGCGGGCAGCCTACAAGCGGTCCTGCTTGGTCTAGCACCGGGTGGGGTTTACCCGGCCGCCGCGTCACCGCGACGCCGGTGCGCTCTTACCGCACCATTTCACCCTTGCCTGTGCGCTCCGAAGAGGGCCATCGGCGGTGTGTTTCTGTGGCACTTTCCCGCGGGTTTCCCCGGGTCGGTCTCCCAACCACCCTTGCCCTGTGGTGTCCGGACTTTCCTCGAAGACGCTGCGCGCCTCCGCGACTGCCTGACCTGCGCCCCGCACCGTACTGCCTCTGTGACGTGCCACACATTCCGCGCGTCCGCGCCCGGCGCGCGGATACGCTCGCCCGAATGTCCTGGGTCGAGGTCTTCGCGGTCCTGATGGTCTGTCACCTCGTGGGCGACTTCCTGCTGCAGACGGAGTGGCAGGCCACCCGCAAGCAGGGCGGACTGGGCCGCGATCCCGAACGCCGCAGGGCGCTCTTCGCACACGTCGCGACCTACGCCATCCCGTTCCTTCCGGCCTTCTACTGGATCTCCGACGAGCAGGACGCCGCCCACGCCGGCTATGCCGCTGCGGGTGCCCTGGTCACCCATCTCATCCAGGACGACGGGCGCGCGCTCGTGGCCTACGTCCGCGTCGTGAAGAAGACCACCACGCCGTTCGGGTCGCCGCTGTGGATGGCGATCGACCAGTCCTTCCACGTCTGCTTCCTGTTCGGAACCGCGCTGGCTGCGGCCTGCCTCTGAGGTCTGTCTCAGCCCAGGACGCTGCCGCAGTCGCCGCAGCGACCGCCGACGGCTCCCTGCCCGGCGCCGTAGCGCGGCCGCATCGCGGCCGACTGGCAGACCGGGCAGGTGACCGTGCGGTGTGCGGAGAGGTCCTCCCAGACGCCGACGATGAGCTCGTCGAACGTCTGCCCCTCCACGGGACGGTCGAACAGCGCGTCGAACGAGGTCGACGACGTCTGGCGGCGACGGCGCGGGCGGCCCGGCGCCGAAGTGGTTCCAGGGCCGGCGGTCCGCGCCCCGGTGGCGGTGAACGTGCTCATGAGACGCTCCGGAAGAGCCCGACGACGCGACCCATGACCTTCACGTCGCGCGAGCGGATCGGCTCCATCTCGGAGTTCTCGGGCTGCAGCCGCACGTGGTCGCTCTCGCGGAAGAAGCGCTTCACGGTCGCCTCCTCACCCACGAGCGCCACGACGATGTCGCCGTCCTGTGCGGTGTCCTGCTTCTGCACCACCACGAAGTCGCCCTCGAGCATGCCGATGTCCCGCATCGACTCCCCGCGCACGCGCAGGATGTACTCGCCGGTGTCGCCACCGGCGGCCGGGGGAACCTGGACGTACTCCTCGATGTTCTCTTCGGCGAGGATCGGCGCACCCGCGGCCACCTGACCGAGCACCGGGAGACCCTGCGGCGCGACGAGCTGCCGGACGTTGTCGACGACCGCATCGACCTCCTTGCCGAGCCGGTCGAACAGCTCGATCGCCCGCGGCTTCGAGGGGTCGCGCCGCAGCAGTCCGAGCTTCTCGAGGTTCGCGAGATGCGCGTGCACCGTGGACGAGGACGCGAGGCCGACCGCCTTGCCGATGTCGCGCACGGTGGGCGGGTACCCGTTGTCGGCTGAGTACCGCTTGATGAAGTCGAAGATCTCCTGCTGCCGCTTCGTCAGGTCCACGAGTGACGCTCCTTGCTGGTACGGACACCGAACATGTGTTCGCAACAGTAGCGGGCAGCGCCGACGGAAACAACCGCGCTACACTCACGCCCCCATCGCGCCGGTGGCGGAATTGGTAGACGCGCAAGGTTGAGGGCCTTGTGGGCTTTATGGCCCGTGGAGGTTCGAGTCCTCTTCGGCGCATGGAACAGAACCCCCGTCTTCACGGGGGTTTTGTCGTTCAGGGATAGGGGCCGCCCGCTGCCAGGCGGCACGCGGAGCGTTCCCATGCCACGCGTCCATCCCACGATCGACGCGAGACCCGACAGCTACGGCCCCGAGCGCGGTGAGCCGACCGGTCAGACAGTCGGGACGGTGCCGCCATCGATCGCGTATTCCGCGCCGACGATGCTGGAGGCCCTGTCGGAAAGGAGGAACGCGATGAGCTCGGCGACTTCATCCGGGCGCGAGAAGCGGCCCAGCGGCACGCCTCCGACGGCGCTCATGAGCTGATCGAGCGCGGCGGCGTCGTCGATCCCCTGGGCCTCGGCGATCTGCCCGATCAGGGCCGTCATCCCGTCGGTGTGGATCCCGCCCGGGCTGACCGCATTGACACGGATGCCCTTGGGCGCGAGCTCGTTGGACAAACCCTTGCTGTAGTTGGTGAGCGCGGCTTTGGCAGCGGCGTAGGCCGGCCAGGACTCCAGCGGCATCCTCCGCTGGGTCGAGGAGACGTGCACGATCGCGCCTCGCCCCTTCTCGATCATCGTCGGGACGAGCCCTCGGTCCAGGCGCACGGCACCGAGGAAGTTGAGCTGAAGCTCGGCCTCCCAGTCAGCGTCGGCCAGCACCGCGAAGCCGCCGGCCGGCGCGTTGGATCCGCCGACCATGTGAACGATCGCGTCGACGGCCGCTTCGCCTTGGAGCCGGTCGACGATGGCCTGGCTGCCTTCGGCGGTGGAGGTGTCGGCGGCAATGAAGTTCGCGGGGTCGGGGTGGTCGGCCGGCAGCGACCTGGCGGTGGTCACGACTGTCGCTCCGGCGGCTCGCAGGCGAGCCGCGGCCGCGGCGCCTGTTCCCTTGGTGCCGCCGGTCACGAGGACTCGGAGGCCGACGAATTCCTGTGAGGTGCTCATGGCACGACGGTATAGCAGATACTGTCCTAAAGGACACTATCTTTGCTACGCTCTCGACGAGTTCGAAGTCCTGATCTCACAGCCGCGCGACGCCTCAGCGTGCGTGCTGCTGCGACGAGATCACGTCCCGGCGTATCCGGGACGGCGTCCCATTCGTGGGCGTCGTTCACACCACAAGCGGAGCCGAACGGCTCCGGGAGGAGCACTCATGTCAGATGCGGAACGCGACCGGCTCGACGGTCGGCGGGCGTTGGTCACGGGCGGGTCAAAGGGGACGGGTGCGGCGGTGGTCGCGAGGCTTCGCGAGCTCGGGGCCGACGTGTATACGACGGCGCGCTCGATGCCTGACGGCTACGAGCTGCCGGACCGCTTCATAGAGGCGGACACCTCGACGGCAGAGGGTTCGGCGATCGTCGCCGAGCGACTCCTCGGGGCCGGCGGGGTGGACATCCTCGTGCATGTCGTGGGCGGGGCGTCGACGCCGGCCGGCGGGTTCGCGGTGATCACCGACGAGCAGTGGATGATCGAGCTGCAGCTCAACTTCTTCGGCGCGGTGCGGCTCGATCGGGCGCTTCTGCCGTCGATGATCGAGTCGGGGTCCGGCGTGGTGGTGCACGTCACGTCCATCCAGAATCAGATGCCGCTGTACGACGCCTCGTTGGCCTACGCGGCCGCGAAAGCGGCGCTGCGCACGTACAGCAAGGGCCTGTCCAACGAGCTGGCACCCAAGGGCATCCGTGTGACTGCGGTCAGCCCAGGCGGGATCCACACCGAGGCCACCGAGGTGTTCATCGGCCGGATCGCCGAGGGCAACGGCCTAAGCCGCAAGGACGCGGAGCAGCTGATCTACGACTCCCTCGGAGGCGTGCCGCTCGGCCGGTTCGCGAACCCGGAGGAGGTCGCCGACCTCATCGGGTTCCTGGTCACCGACAGGGCCTCGTCGATCGTCGGCGCCGAGTATGTGATCGACGGCGGGACGGTGCCCACCACCTGAAGGAGACGGGTCGAGGGCAGCCGGAGCGGTGGTCGCCGTGGAGCGCTCACGGCGGCCCCCGTGAGCGCTCACGGGGTCGCGGGCGCCGGGGACCTCAAGGCTGCTCGGGGCGTAGGCCGCGTTCGCGCATCTGCTCGGCGGCGCGGATGGCGTCGTCGACGAAGCGCTCGGTCAGCGCGGTGAAGCGACGCACGTCGGCCGCCGACCAGCCGCTGAGCACCTCGGCGATCATCCGGTCCCCGAGCTCGTACACCCCGCGCGCTGCGACCTCACCCGCTGGCGTCAGGTTGATGAGCGTCGCGCGCCCGTCGGAGGGGTCGGTGGACCGCTCCACCAGGCCGTCCTGCTCCAGGCGGCCCAAGATCTTGCTGACGTGCGAGGCACCCGTGCCGAGGACCTCCGAGAGCGCCTTCGGGCGCATCGACCCCCAAGCGAGCAGATGCCGCAGCGCCTGATGTGCGGGCTGGTCGAGCGTCTCCCCGCTCTTGATCAGGATCTGGCTCTGCATGGACGGCGTGTCCCAGAGCAGGATCAGCGCGCTCAGACTCGCGAGCAAGGGCGATCGGTAGGGGAAGTCGCTCGCGACGCGAGGACGGACGCCGCCTGGGGTGTTCGCTGCAGCCATGCGGACGACCTTACGACCTCAGGGTCACTCTCGTAGAAAGTTATTGTCCTCCAAGACAATATTTGCTACCTTCGCCGAGGCCGCTGAACGCGGAAATCACCGTGGCGGACACCGCCGAACACGGCGATCCACGCCGGCACTGCGGCACACACTCCCCCTTAATCCGAAAGAAGGTTCAATGATGGCTGCCATCACCCTGCCCGAGGCCGTGGAGCAGTTCGTGACCCGGACCAACGCTCACGACGTCGACGTGCTGCTCGCCGTGTTCGCTCCCGAGGCCACCGTCGGCGACGACGGCAAGACCTACACGACCGAGGCCGAGATCCGCGGCTGGATCCAGAGCCACCTGATCGACCCCAAGGTCGTCCTGACGCCGACCGCCTACGAGGGCGATCGCATGATCGCCTCCGGCGACGGCGATTTCCCGGGCGGCCCGCTGCCGTTCGCGTTCGACTTCGCGATCCAGGACGGGCTCATCACCCGCCTGGCGATCGAGGCCGTCTAGCTCCCGTCAAACCCCGGCACCTCGGGCCTGCCGCTCGCTGCCGCCAGGCCCGGGAGTCGGCGACCCCGTTGCCCACGAACGGCATCCCGATCGAGACAAATCGGTTGCATCCCCCACCTCAATCCGTCGAACAGCCTGACCGCGCCCGGGTCGGTCATTTCAGTGCGACGCGCAGCTCACGAGCGTCTGGATCCTCGACGGGCCCGTAGCGCTTGATCGCGTACGACCCAGCCGACACCGCGTACCCGCGGAGGGCGACGCGCAGCGCCCGGTCCAGGGCGTCGGCGTCGGGACCGTAGGCGTAAAGAACGGCTTCACCGCCACCGAACTCGTTGCCGTCGAACTCACCGCCGGCCTTGGCGACCGCAACGAGTAGGCGGTCCTCGAGCGCGTAGACGGCCTCGCGCTCCGCCGTGGTGCCGAAGCCGCTGCCCGATAGGCGCAGGTGAGCGGTCAGCGACTGCTCGGAGCCGCTTGCCTGCGCGGGGGCCGCCGCGCTCGTTGCGATGCCGGATCCGGTCGACTCGGTGGCCGTCGTCTCGTCGCCTCCGCAGCCCGCGCCCCCGAGCAAGAGCAGCGCGAGGACCATCGACATTCCGACGGGTCTGCGGACCATGACGGAGATTCTCGCAGCGGGCCCGACTCCGGACCGGCTCTCAGTGGGCTCCCGACCTCGGGCGCTGCGATCGCGTCCACGTCAGAGGCCAGTCGGACGCCGGCAACGGCCCGCCCGGGCCGCGGTCAGACGCTGCCTCCCGGGTACTGGGTGAGGAGCAGCTGACGGCGGGGGTCGCGCTGATCGACGCAGAGCGTGGCCTCCTCCGCGTACTCATAGCGCAGACCGCCGGTTGCCGGCTTGCACTCGAGGTCCGCGCCCGGGCAGTCGCCGGGGTCGCAGTCGTCGCGGCGGGCGAGGAAGTCGAGGGCCTCGGCGCAGGTGACGGCCGCGGTGACGTTGACCTCCTGGACGTGATCCGAGGAGTTCGCGCAGCGCCGGTAGCGCGTGATCTCGGCGATCGTCCCGGTCGTCTTGGTGGGGTCGCCGGTCGCGGCCGTGCAGCGGACATCCGGGACCGGAGCGAGCGTGCCCACCGTGATCGGGACGCACTTCAGACCTGCCCGCGTGCAGCCTGCCGCCGGACAGGCCTTGCGCAGCAACTCGCGGCTCGCGTCGTGGGCGGCGCCGCAGCCGAGGCCGCGCGTGCGCACGAACCAGAAGCTCTCGACGCTGAAGCTGCCGAGCGCCAGGCGCTCGCATTCGACCGTCCGGCCGGCCTTCGGCAGCTGCCGTCCGGTCAGCGGGATCGAGAAGCCGAACCGGCGCTCGTCGCCGTTCGTGCAGGTGACGAAGCCGCTCCCGGTCGCCCGGGTGGGGGTGATTCGCCCCCGGACGCGGTAGCCGTTGTCCGCGTCCACGCGGAACGTGTTGAACGAGCCGTCCGCCTTCAGCCGGGCGATCTCCAGGCGCGTCTCCGGTACGTGCGCGCAGGGTCCGGCGCCGGCGAGCACGAACGTCGACGCCCGCGTGACCTCCAGGCCGTCGCTCGTCAGCGCGATCCGCACGCGACACGTCCGGGCGCACTGCTTCGCAGACACGCCGTCGATCTTGGGGACGCCCGCGTAGATACCGCCGGGATTGCCGGGCACCTTGGCCGGGGTCAGGGCGGAGGCGGACGACGTGACGAGGAGCGCTGCGGCGAGCAGCGTGACGAGCAGCCCGAGCGGGCGGAGGGTGCGCATGGGAGCATCGTCCTGCTGCACGGCGAGCGCGGCATCGGGGTCAGGACCCCCGACTTTGCCCGGTGCGGCGAGCGATCAGCGGCCGCTCGGCCTCTTCGGAAGGAGGTACCATGCGCCTCGCACCCCGGCAACGCCGAGCGGGAGGCCGGTCGTCCCTCCGAGGCTGCGAGGGAGCGCGAGCCCCGGAGGCTCGACATGAGGTCGAACACCGCGAGAGAGAGGAGCGGTGGACCGGTCCGTCCATCCTAGGCGCCGTCGTACATCCTGTCTAGCCACAATGTCCCAGCCGGTCAAGCTTGCGACGCGGCTGCTCGCCGACGGGCTCGGCGAACCGGCGCCGGACGGTACCGCCGAGTACTACATCGGCAACCGCTGACGGTCGCGACGAGACGTCGCGGCGTCCGTCCGCTGGGCCTGGGTCAGGAGGCGAGCGCTCGCGCGCTGAGCGCCATGCAACCCGCGGACGCGGCGGCCATCAGCGTCGCGGCCGGCTTCGACATCCGTCCCTGCCGCACCGCCAGCGTCGTTGCCGCGAGGTCGAGCGCGTCGCAGGCGATCGCGACCCTGAGGGCCCGGTTGCGCGCGGGGTGTGTTCCCTCGAGTGCCCCTGCGGCCAGGACGAGGTCCCGAGCGCCGCCGAGCCGCAGCAGGAACGGGGCGTTCGTCTCGCCGCCCAACCCGAGGCCGAACAGGCGACCGGCGGTCACGGGCATCGTCCATGAGGCGACGCCGATCGCCGCCCTGGCCGCCGCTATGTCCCGCACCTGCCTGCTCCGCCGCATGGGCTGACCGTACACGGCGGAACCGGGTGGGGACGTCAGTGTGAGGTCAGCACACCCGGAGGCTCCAGACGGAGCCCCGGGGGTCGTTCAGCTCGTCCGCAGCTCGAGGCGGTCGGGACGGTCGAGCGACGTGTCGTCGGCGTCCACGGTCTCCCAGACCTCACGGCCCTCGGCGCGGGCCCGGTCGATCTCCTCGCGGCGCTGCCGCTTGCGCATCTCCTTGACCGCCTTGCGCTCGGAGACCTTGGTCTCACGGCTCATCTTCGCGAACGTCGTCTTCTGCCTGCCGGCCATCCGGTGCTCCTCGAGTCGTGCGGCTCGCCCTGCGGCGGCCTGTGAAGGAAGAAGAAGCCCTGCTCGCGCGGGCTTCTCGCGGGCGCGTCCATGAGCCGGCCTCGGGGGCGGCAGGACGCGCGGCGCTCTCCTCTACCGTAGCGGCTCGTCCGGGCGTGATGTTTCGCGCCGACCGGGCCCGCGTCGCCGCGGCGGTCGTCACGCCTCGCGCGGGGCGAGCTCGGCGGCGTCCTCGAGCGACGTCGTGGTGGTGTGAGCCGGCGGCACAGGTGCTTGCGCTCGTGTGCGGGCACATATGGTCCGATAGAGAGGTTCAGAGCGTCCGTGGGTCAGTGAGAGGGAGAGGTCGGGATGACGGCTGCAGCGAGGAGGCGCGCCCGCACGGCGTGGGGAACGTGGGCCGGCGTGCTCGCCGGCGGGGCGCTGCTGCTGTGCGCGCCGTCCGCCGCCGTCGCCGCGAAGACCTGCGGCGAGCCGACCGGTTCGAGCTGGCAGCGCGCGACCGCGGCCGAGGCCGGCATGGACGCGAAGAAGCTGCAGGCGGCCGTGGACAACGCGATGCAGGACAGCGCGATCGCGTTCCGCGTCTACCGGCACGGCTGCCTCGTCGCGGAGAGCCGGTCCGCGCCGGAGGGCACGAAGCTGCAGACGCAGAGCTGGTCGATGGCCAAGGGCGTCTCCTCGGTGGCGTTCGGGCGGGCGTGGACGCTCGGCCTCATCAGCCCGGAGGACCCGCTGGGATCGCTGATGCCGCAGGCGGACGAGGCCCACGGGAAGCTGACGCTGCGCAGCCTGCTGTCGATGACCGCGGGCAACACCCAGGCGCTGGCGCACGACTTCAACATCCTGATGCGCGACCGGATCCAGGACGGCCTGACCGTCCCGCTGATCCACCCGCAGGGCGAGTACTGGAACTACTGGCAGACGGCCCCTCCGCTCGTGGATGCCGCGGTCGGGCGCGCCGCCGGCGAGGACTTCCAGCGGTTCTTCCAACGCGAGCTGCTGACCCCACTCGGCATCGAGCCGGGGACGTGGAACTGGGGTCGCGACCTCGCCGGGAACACCCAGGGCTTCTTCAGCCTGTTCATGACGCCGGACGACTACGGGCGCTTCGGCGACCTCATGCGCCGCGGCGGCGTCTGGCGTGGCCGGCGGCTGCTCTCCGAGCAGTACATGCGCGAGGCGGTCACGCCGACCGCCGCCTACGGGTGCTACGGATGGTTCCTCTGGCTGCACTCGTCGGCCGCCTGCGACGGACGCGGCGAGTCCAACCTCAAGGGCTGGGACCCCGGGTTCTTCGAGTTCAACGGCGCGCTGAACCAGCTCATCGGCGTCTTCCCGCAGACGGACGTGGTCGTCGTCCGCGTCGCGACGATCCCGTCGGCCAACTCCCGCGAGATCTACCGGAAGGCGCTCGCGGCGGTCACCGACCAGGAGGTCCCGCTGCCGAAGCTGGGCCGCGATCCGAAGCACCCGCCGTTCCGGCAGACCGCGGCGCGGGAGACCCTCGAGGCCGAGCTCAGCGGCGTCGTGCAGCCGCAGCTCGCGCCGGCCGGCCCTGCCCGTGCCCGCGCGGCGATCGTGCAGCCGGGCACCCGGCGCGCCGACCGCAAGGGCCGGATCGCTGTCGGCGTCGCCTGCCCGCCGCGGCTGCCCAGCACGCAGCCGTCGTGCAGCGGCACCCTCACGGTCTCCGGCGGGCTCGCCCGCACGTACGACGTCGCGGCCGGAAGGACCGGGCAGCTCCGCGTCCGGCTGACCAGCGCGACCTTGCGCAAGCTGCGCACGAATGGCCGCGCGACGCTCGGCGTCACTGCGACGACGGCCGCCTCTGGCACCACGACCACCGGCCGCGGCGAGGTCGTCGCGCTGCGCCACCGGCCTGCGAAGTCCGCCACTGCCGCGCCGCGTTAGCGGGCCTTTCCAGCGAGCATCGCGCGTCCACTGCCTAGACGTCGTCCGTCGACAGGACCAGCAGCGCGATGTCGTCGCGGATCGTCTGCGACCCGGCCGCTGTGGCCATCAGCGCATCGGCGATCGCCTCGGCGCCGCCGTCCGTCCGGCACACGATCGGGACCAGGTCCTCGGTCTCCAGCTGCTGATCCGGCGCCTGCGCGTCGAGCAGCCCGTCGCTGTGCAGCACCAGCGTCGACCCGGTCGGGAGGTGCGTCCGCTGCGGCACGTACGGCGACTGCTCCCTGCTCCAGATCAGACCCCCGCGGCGGTCCAGCACCACGGGGTCGTGGTCCGGGCCGCAGGCGATGCTCGCCGGGTGACCGGCGTGTGCGGCGGTGAGCTCGAAGCCGCCGAGGGCCGGCGTCAGTCGGACGAGGGCCATGGTGAGGAACTCGTGGTCGGCGAACGGGCTGGGCTGCTGGCCGATGACCTCGCGCAGGTGCGTGAGCAGCGCTGCGGGATCGGAGGTGTGGACGGCGCGGGAGCGGAGCGCCCAGCGCGCCATCGCGGTGGCGGCCGCCGCCTTCGGGCCCTTCCCGCAGACGTCCCCGACCAGAGCCAGGTAGGACCCGTCCCCGGCGACGAAGACGTCGTAGAAGTCGCCGCCCACGGTCGCGCGGTCGTCCGCGGCCTGGTAGCGGGCTGCGATCGAGACCCCGGGGATCGACGCCAGGACGGTCGGCAGCAGCGAGGTCTGCAGCAGCTCGGTGACCCCGCGCTCGGCGAGCAGCTCGTGCTCGAGCACGGCCGAGCGCTCGGCCCGGAGCGCGTCGACCTCGGCCTGGGCCTGCGTCCGTGCGATCGAGGCCGCGGCGGCCTCGGCCAGCGTCTCGAGGACCTCGGCGTCGCGCGGCGTCCATTGCCGCTGGGTGCTGTCCACCACGCAGAACGAGCCGAGGGCCTCGCCGCCCGGTCCACGGAGCGTCGCCCCCGCCCAGGCCCCCACGCCCATCTGCTCGATCGACGGGTTGGCGCAGGTGAGCGGGTGCCCGGCCGCGTCGTCGATCATGAGCGTGCCCGGCTCGGCGATCACGTACTGGCAGAAGCTCTCCCGCACGGTGTTCTCGCGCGGTGCCTCCTTGGGCAGACCGATCGCCGACTTCCAGAACGAGCGTGTGTCGTCGACCAGCGTCACGAACGCGAACGGGGCGTCGAGCAGCGAGGCGGCAAGCCGCGCGAGGCGGTCGAGGCCATCGTCCGGCGGGGTGTCGAGCAGCCCGGTCTGGGCCACGGCGCGCAGCCGCGACGGATCGAGGATCTCGGGGGGCAGGGCGCTCACGCCACCAAATCTACGAGTCGGTCGTGTCGACGGGGAAAAACTGCCGGGGAGACTCGCCGGCCACGCACGATCGTCGGACGTCGGGCAAGCTCGACCCTCACGCCCATGACCCGCCTCGCGATCATCTCCGACACCCACATGCCGCGCGGCGACCGCCGGTTACCGGACGCCTGCGTCACGGCAATCCGATCGGCCGACCTCCTGCTGCACGCCGGGGACATCGCCGACGTCCCGACGCTGGACGCGATCGTCGGGCTCGGTCCGCCGGTGCACGCGGTGCACGGCAACGTCGACGACCACGCGGTCCGCGCGCGGCTGCCTGCGGAGCTGCAGATCACCGTCGACGGCGTCCGAGTCGCGATGGTCCACGACGCCGGGCCGCGCACCGGTCGCCTGCTGCGGCTACGCCGGCGCTTCCCGCAGGCCGACGTCGTCGTCTTCGGCCACTCGCACCTGCCCCTCCACGAGAACCAGGACGGGTTCACGATCTTCAACCCCGGCAGCCCGACCGAGCGCCGCCGTGCGCCCGCTCACACCATGGGGATCGGGGAGACCGGTGCGGGCGTGATCAGCCTGCGCCTCATCACGGTCTGACCGGCGCGCGACGACGCTCACGCCTCCACGGCCACCCGACCGGACGGCACCGCAGGCTCGTCCGGGGTCCACTCGAGCAGGTCACCGGGCTGGCACTCGAGCACCCTGCACATCGCCTCCAGGGTGCTGAACCGCACGGCCTTCGCGCGACCGTTCTTGAGCACCGCCACGTTGGCGGGGGTCAGTCCGACGCGCTCGGCGAACTCGCCGACGCTCATCTTGCGCCGTGCCAGCTCGACGTCGATCCGCACCACGATCGGCATCAGATGACGGCCTCCATGTCGGTGCGCAGCCTCGTGGCCTGCTGCAGGAGCGCGCGCATCACGACCATGAGCAGGCCAAGCACCGCGCCACCGAGCAGCATCACCATCAGCAGGAGCGGCGTCCCGGGATCGGTCGCCCGGGACCCGACGTAGACGAAGAGCCCGAGCAGCATGATCCATCCGGCTCCGATCGCCCAGACGATCGCGTCCACCCAGACGAGTGACCGCGCGCTGAAGATGCGGTCCTCCTTGACCATCGTGAGCAGGCGCCACGTGCAGACGATCACGACCTGGACGCAGAGGAGCTCCAGGGCCGAGAAGATCGTCAGCGGCCAGCGGAGGTGAGCGTCCTCCGGCTGCTCCTTCGCCATGTGGGCGAACTGGCCCGGCATCGAGAAGAACTGACCCATCACCATCGCGGCGAACCCGACGCCGAGCAGGATCCGGAGGGGCACGACGACGGGACGCACGAGCTTCATGCGTCGATTATCGCGTGCTATCTATCGAAAGTCAATCGATACTGCTCGCGGCGGTGGCCGCGATCTACGCCTCAGCTCCCGCCTCCGCCGCACCCGCCGCCTCCGCAGCCGCTCCCGCCGGAGTCGCCTCCGCCGCCCGCATCGCCGCCCCCACCTGAGTCGCCACCACTGCCGTCGGAGCCCGACGCGTACGCCCCAGGGGCTGACCCACCGCCGGCCGCGGGGTCGGACGCCCGGCCGGTGGAGCGCCGACGACGACCGCTTGCGCCGCGCTTCCGGGTGTCGACCTGCCGCCACATCGCCGCGCCCCAGAGCGCGACGATCACGAACACGACGAGCGTGACGAGCATGGTCCCGTCGTCCGTCAGCGCGGGGCGCCGGCGCCGGGGTTGCCGGAAAGGCGTTGCTCGGCGCGGAACCGCCGAAGGAACCCGAACGCGGCGGTGAACAGACCGATGGCGACCCCGAACGAGACCCCGCTGGACGTCTCGGTGAAGACCGCCCAGAGGACGCCGGAGATGACCGCGGCGATGACCGCCTCGACGACGATGTTCGTCGGCGTCGGCGTGTTACGGGCGACCTCGTCCGCCCGCGGCCGGATGAACCCGAAGTAGAGGCCGATGCGGCGGCGGACAAGCTGCAGATTCGTGTTCACCCTGACCGTGATGCCCCCGGACGCGGACCCGTCACCAGCCAGGTAACCGCCCTGACGGCGCCGACCCGTCCTCAGCGAGCGGGGCTCGTCGGCGGCAGCGGTTTGGCGGCCGCGCCCGGCGGGAACTGCACCCGGTCACATGCCCCGCTCTCTCCTGCTCCACGCCGCCGCTGCGACCGGCGCCTGCCTGCTGCTCGCCGGGTGCGGGGGCGGTTCCGACGAGGAGCCGTCCACCGACCCCGCGAAGTTCAGCCGTGCCTTCAAGGCGGCCACCGGCGTCACCCTGACGGCGCGCACGTCGAACGACCTGACGATCCTCAAGGCCAACCAGGAGCAATACGACCGCTTCGGCGCGTTCTCGATCTACATCGCGGGCGACGAGGAGCAGCGCAAGCGGCTGCTCGACACAGGCGCGGGCGACCTGAAGGAGTACGAGAACGGGATCGTGGTCTCGGCCACGACCGGCGAGCGCGAGCCCGACGTCGCCCGTCGCCTCGATCAGGCGGTGCGCGCAGCGATCGCCGAACGGCCCTCGCTGATCCCCGCCGCCGACCGCCTGTGTCCCGCCGCCGGCATCGACCCGGCGGAAGGCAAGGAAGGGACATGCCTGCTGCCGGACAAGCGCCTGACCGTCGTGAACCTCGGGTCCGAGCTGCAGACGCCGGCGCTGCAGGCGACGATCGTGTCCGCGACCACGGCTACGACGCTGCCCACGCAGAGCACCTTCTCCGAGCCGCCGCGGGCGAAGGACCGCTATGTGGTCGTCCGCTACAAGGTCACCAACGGCGCGTCCAAGCCGCTCAGCAGCATCCGCACGAGCCTCGTCGTCGGCCCCAACGAGTACGCCGAGAGCAACGACTCGTACCGCCTGGAGGCCACCGGCGACCGCCCGTTCCCGCTGCAGCCTTCGGCGACCGCGACCCTGACGACGGCGTTCGACATCCCGTCCGCGGCGGCCGAGGAGGCGCTGAAGTCCGGCGCGCTCCAGCTGCCGGCCGAGCTCACGGAGGACTCCTCGTTCCTCAGCGACCGCGAGGCCGTCGGGCGCATCCGGCTCGCCGGCGTCAAGCAGCTGAAGCTGGGCTCCGCGGCGAAGACCCGGATCGCGTCCAAGCGCGCCGAGCGCACGAAGTCCGCCGAGCGCGCCCTCAAGCAGTTCTACACCGCGATGCGCAAGGGCGATGTCGCGGGGGTCTGCCGACGCCTGACGAACGCGGTGCTCAAGCGCTTCGGCGGCGAGTCGGCGTGCCGCTCGGGACGGTTCGTGAAGGAGACCGCGAAGTCGAAGGCGCCGCGGTCCAACACCGGCCTGCGCCTGACGACGATCCTCACTTCGCAGCAGAGTCGCGCGGTGATCCTCGTCCGCGGCAAGAACGGGTACTCCGACAGCGCCCGCCTGGCGCGCCAGGGCAGCCTGTGGCGGGTCCAGGGCACACGGAAGTTCTCGAGCGGCGGGTGAGGGCCGGGCGGTCGTGGCAGAATCCGGCGCCATGCCCCGTTCGCGCCTGCTCCTCGCCGGATTCTTCCTGTCCGCCGGTATCGCCCACCTCACCTTTTTGAAGAAGTTCTTCGAGAGCATCGTGCCCGGCTGGGTCCCGGGCGGGCCCGCGAAGGTCAACACGGCGGCCGGTGTCGCCGAGTTCGCGGGCGGCGCCCTCGTCCTCGTCCCCGGCGCCGAGCGCTACGCGCGTCCGTACCTCATCGCGCTGCTGCTCGGGGTCTTCCCGGCCAACATCCAGATGGCCGTCGCGCCCGACACGATGCCGGGCGCGCGCGGCGTCCCGCGTGCGCTGCTGTGGGCGCGCCTGCCGCTGCAGGTCCTGCCGATCCTGTGGGTGCGCAGCGCGCTGCGCAGCGACGACGCCTAGCGGCCGACGTCACCGCGGTC
The DNA here is from genome assembly GCF_040581415.1 of Paraconexibacter sp. AEG42_29. Classification (NCBI taxonomy): domain Bacteria; kingdom Bacillati; phylum Actinomycetota; class Thermoleophilia; order Solirubrobacterales; family Paraconexibacteraceae; genus Paraconexibacter; species Paraconexibacter sp. AEG42_29. The sequence goes on from NZ_CP114014.1 coordinate 3,684,204, forward strand.
GCGGTTGCGGCCGCAAAGCGCTCGGGTCCCGCTACGAGCGGGCGACCGGTGCGGCTCGGCCCGCCTGAGCCAGGGGTGCGCGCCATCCAGCCATCGGCGAACGGCCACCGGCGGGGCCGGTCCGGCGCTGCCCTGCGGCGTCGCCGACCATCGCTGTGTCGCTCCCTGTCGCCGAGCGTCGATTTCCCCGCGACCCGCGACGGGAAAACCGACGCTCGCGTGCTTGCCGTATCGGCAATATGACTTGGCGGATCACGCAGCCGCGTCTACCGTCGACCACACGATGAGAACGAGTCACCACGACATCCCGGCCGGCACCACCAGCGAGCAGTTCTGGGAGCCGTACTACTCCGGTGGGAGCAGCCGCTGGAGCGGGAAGGCGAACGCCTCGCTCGTCGAGGAGCTCGAGGGAGTCACGCCGGGCACGGCGCTCGACCTCGGCTGCGGCCAGGGCGGCGACGCCATCTGGCTCGCCGCCGCCGGCTGGACGGTGACTGCGGTGGACGTCGCCCAGAGCGCGCTCGACGTGGCGGCCGCCCTCGCTGCGGAGGCAGGGGTCAGCGGCGCGATCTCGTGGGAACGGCACGACCTGGCCGCGACGTTCCCGGCGGGCTCCTTCGACCTCGTCGCGTCGACGTTCATGCACTCCCCGGTCGCCTTCCCGCGCACGCAGGTCCTCAAGGCTGCCGCGGCGGCCGTGCGACCCGGCGGCACACTGCTCGTGATCGGCCACGCGCCGTCGCCGGAGCACCAGCACGACCTGCAGACCGCCCAGGAGCTGGCCGACGACCTCGCGCTGCCCGCGGCCGAGTGGCAGGTCCGGACCTGCGGCCTCGTCGACCGCGTGCACACGTTCGGCGACGGCGAGACCGCCGAGCGCACCGACGCGGTCCTGCGCCTGCAGCGGCGCTCGCGGGACTGAGCCGCGAGCACCGGGGGCCGGCACCGCGGCCCCGAGTGCTCCCGGGACCGCAGCCGGCGGCCGGCGCCGCGCGGCCCTACTTGCGCATCCGGCGCTCGGCCGCGGCGAACAGGGTCTGGTGCCGCGCCGGCAGCATCCGGACGAGGAAGTCGACGAGCTTCGCGTCGTTGCCGACCATCACGCGGGGCCGGTCGGTCTCGACCGCCTTGATGATGATCTCGGCCGCCTGCGCCGGGTCCATCTTGAGGAGCTTCTCGTTGTAGAGCCGCTCGCGCTGCTCGTCCTCCGGGGTGATCTCCTGGCCCGAGGCCCGGGCCTCGTTCAGCGCCGCCGAGGCGATGTTCGTCTTGATGCCGCCGGGGTGGACGACGGTGACGCCGACCCGGTGGCCATCCCGGCGCATCTCGGAGCGCAGCGTCTCGGTGAAGCCACGCACGGCGAACTTCGTGGTGCAGTAGTGGCTCATGTCCGGCTGGGCGAGGAAACCGTTGAGACTGGACACGTTGATCACGTGGCCGTCGCCGGAGGCGATGACGTGCGGCAGGAACGCCTTCGTCCCGTGGATGACGCCCCACAGGTTGATGCCGAAGACGCGCTCGTACTCCTCGTACTCGGACTCGAGGATCGTGTTCGAGTGCGCGATGCCGGCGTTGTTGTAGATCTGGTGCACGACGCCGAAGTGCGAAGCGACAGTGGCGGCGTAGGCGGTCATGCCCTCGCGGTCGGAGACGTCGAGGACCTGCGTGTGGACCGCACCCCCGCCCGCACGTCCGGCGTCCGCAGCCGTCGCCTGCAGCCCCGCCTCGTTCACGTCCGACAGGGCGAGGCGCGCACCGCGGCGCGCGAGGCCGAGCGCAAGGGCGCGCCCGATGCCCGAGCCCGCGCCGGTGACGACGCAGACCTTCCCGGCGACCGCGGTCATGCCGCCACCTCGTCCCGGGCGACGGTGGACGAGAGCGCCGGCGCGTACCCGAAACGCAGCGCAGGGTCGGTGACCGGGCCGTGGACCAGGTGCTGCACGTCCTCGCGGTAGTCCATCGCCAGGTGCCACGGCGCGGTGGCGCCCTGCTTGGGCAGCTGGTCGAGCGACCGCATCACGTAGCCCGCGGAGAAGTCGAGCAGGGGCCGCGTCTCCATGGTGGCGTCGTCGTTGGTCGGGACGACCGACCGCAGCCCGCGCGCCTGCATGTGCTCGAGCAGCCGGCAGAGGTGCTCGCAGACGAGGTCGACCTTGAGCGTCCAGGACGAGTTCGTGTACCCGATCGCGAACGCGAAGTTCGGGACGCCGCTGAGCATCATCCCCTTGTAGGCCAGCGAGTCGGCGACAGGGACCGGGACGCCGTCGACGACGAGCTCCGCGCCCCCGAAGAGCTGCAGGTTCAGGCCGGTCGCGGTGACGACGATGTCGGCCTCGAGCTCACGGCCCGACGTCAGCTTCAGGCCCTTCGGCGTGAAGGTCTGGATGCCGTCGGTCGCGATCTGCGCCGTCCCTGCGCGCAGCGCGCGGAACATGCTGCCGTTCGCGTCAGCGCACAGGCGCTGGTCCCACGGGTCGTACTTCGGATTGAAGTGCGTGTCGACGTCGACGTGGTCCGGGAGGAACTTCGCGGTCAGGCGGCGGATCAGCCGGCGGGAGAGCTTCGGGTGCTTCTGGCAGAACGCGTAGAGCCGGCGCTGGCGCCAGATGTTCTTGCGGCGCGTCAGCTCGTGGCCGCGGTCGTCGCCGAACCAGCGACGCAGCCGGTCGGCGAGCGGGTCGGTCGCCGGGAGCGGCAGCACGTACGACGGCGAGCGCTGCAGCATCGTGACCTGCGCGTCCAGATCGGTGAGGGCGGGGACCAGCGTGATCGCCGTCGCGCCGCTGCCGATGACGACGACCTTCTTGCCGGCGACGTCGAGGTCCTCGGGCCAGTGCTGCGGGTGGACGACCTGGCCGCCGAAGTCCGCGACGCCCTCGAAGCGCGGCGCGAAGCCCTGGTCGTAGCGGTAGTAGCCGCTCGCGGAGAACAGGAAGCCGGCGGTCAGGACGACGATGTCCCCCGTGTCGGTGCGCTCGGCCTCGACGGTCCACTGCGCGTCCGCGGACGACCACGACGCACGGACGACCTTGTGGCCGTAGCGGATGTGCTGGTCGATGCCGGCGTCGGCCGCGGTCTCACGGAGGTAGCGCAGGATCTCGGGACCGTCGGCGATCGCCTTCTCCCCGGTCCACGGCTTGAACCCGTACGCGAAGGTGGAGAGATCGGAGTCCGAGCGGATGCCGGGGTAGCGGAAGAGGTCCCACGTACCGCCGCTCGCCGCACGCGCCTCGAGGATCGCGTAGCTCGTCCCAGGGCGCTTGTCCTGCAGGTGCCAGGCGGCGCCGATCCCGGAGAGCCCGGCGCCGACGATCAGGACGTCGACGTGGTCTGTCTTCTGGCTGGCGGTGGTGATCGTGCTCATCGTCTCTGCTCTCCTCGTGGTTTCGACCCGCTCTCAGCATCGCCCGTCCGGACGCCGATGCCGAGGGACGAAGTGCCCAATCTTGCAGACCGATATATGCGCTTTGCCCATCAGGGCCGTAGCATCCTCGCCATGTCCGAACCGGTCCGCTGGGAACTGCCGTCCGACGCCGTGCGCGCACTGATCCGCACGGCGGCCGAGCAGCTGCTGGCGATGCCGGACGACGTCTTCGCCGAGATCGACGCGGTGACGCTCGCGGACGCCGGCCCGGCCGTCACGGCCGACCCCGGGCTCGTGGCCGCGATCCGCCGGGCCAACCGCGCGAACCTCAGGCACTGGCTGGGCGCGAACGTGCACGACCCCGGCGCGCCCGTCGCGCCGAACCTCGGCCCCGAGACCTTCGGGATCGCCCGTGACCTCGTGCGGCGCGGGCTGGACCAGAACTCGCTGGACGCGTACCGGACCGGGCAGAACGCGGCCTGGCGAGGCTGGATGGCGCTCGCGTTCTCGCTGACCTCGGACCCGGTCGAGCTCGCCGAGCTGCTCGACGTCACCGCGCGGTCGATCTTTGCGTTCGTCGACGGCACGATCGGGGGCATCGCCGCGGAGGTCGAGCGCGAGCGCCAGCACCTGACGCGCGGCACGCAGGCCGAACGCCTGGAGGTGGTCACGCTCGTCCTCGGCGGCGCGCCGATCGCCGTGGAGCGCGCGAGCCTGCGCCTGGGGTACGACCTGACGCGGACCCACACGGCGGCGATCGTGTTCAGCGATGCGGTGCAGCCCGATCAGGTCGCGCTCGAGGCGGGCGCCGAGCTGCTGGCGCGGGCCGCCGGCGCACGACGCCCGCTCACCGTGGTCGCCGGCGCCTCGGCCCTCTGGACCTGGATCGAGGGCGCGACCGGCCCGGACGTCGCCGTGCTGCGCGCCGGGATGGCGGGGTCCGCGCAGACCCGCGTCGCGCTGGGCCCGACGCTGCCCGGGATCGACGGCTTCCGTCGCAGCCACCTGGATGCGCTCGCCACGCAGCGCCTGCTGCAGCGGGTGTCCGAGGAGGTCCAGCTCGCGACCTACGACGAGGTCCAGGTCGTCGCCCTGGCCACCCACGACGAGCAGCGGGCCGACGAGCTCGTCCGGCGCACCCTCGGGCCGCTCGCGAGCGCCCCGGTGGAGCTCCGCGAGACGCTGCGGACCTACCTGCGCGAGGACAGCAACGCGACCCGTACCGCGCGTGTCCTCTTCGCGCACCGCAACACCGTCCTCGGCCGCCTGGCGCGGGCGGAGGCGCTGCTCCCCGCGCCGCTGGCGGGCCGGTCGCTGCAGGTCGGCCTCGCGCTGGAGATCACGCACTGGCTCGGCCCGCGCTGAGGCCCGCGACGGAGGCGCGTCAGTCGGCGGAGTCCCTCGCCGGGTCCGTCCCCTCCCCCGCCCCGGAAGGCGAAACGCCCTGCTGATCGTCGGCCGGTGGCTCGACATCGGGGTCGGGCGACGTCTCGACGTTCTCCAGTTCGGGCTGGTCGAGGGGCGGCTGCTTGTCGTCGTCGGGCATCGACGGCGGCTACCCCGAACGGGCCCGCGTGATGCGCGGACGCGGACCGCAGCTGTTCTCGGGTCGCGGGTCTGACCGTGACGGCGCGGCCGACGGTTGCCGGACCCGGGGGCGCGGGTACCCGTAGAACATGGAGGACCTGTCCACCAGCCTGCCCGCCGACAGCGACGCCGCCCGGCAGGCCCGCGCGGTGATCGGCGACTGGGCGGACGGCTGCGACGAGGCCGACCGGGACGACGTCATCATCGCGGCGTCCGAGCTCGTGAACGACAGCGTCCGGCACAGCCCACCCGGCGGCCGGGTCGTCCTCAAGCTCACGTCGTTCGGCTCGATCCTGCGGGTGCAGGTCATCGACGACAGCCCGTCCCGCATCGTCAGCGCGCAGAGCGAATCGCGGAACGCGGTCCGGATGCTCGATGCGGTCGCCGACGACTGGGGCGTGAGCTTCGCCCCGACGCAGGTCTGGTTCACCGCGCGCTGCGCGGCCTGAAGCCGGGCATCGGCGCCGGCGCGCCCGCCCCGGGACGCCGCCGGCGCGCTACGGCCGGACGCGGCCTCAGGCGGTCGTGGCGATTCCGGCGAGCGCCTGCCCGGCGGCCTCGCGGAACGGGGTCGGAACGACGCCGAACACCGTGTGCAGGGCGTTGTCCTCGATGACCAGGTCCTCGTCCAGGCCGGCCATGATCGGCGTCAGCAGCTCACGGTCGGCGTCGGTGATGAGCGCGGCCGCCGCACCCTCGAGCTTCGGGCTCGTGAACGGCAGCGGGACGGACCGGTGGGCCTTGCCGCGGAGGTCGGCGATGATCTCGGTCATCGCCTCGAAGGTCAGCTCGTCGGGGCCGGCGATGTCGTAGCTGTCGGGCGGGACGTCGGCGGCGGCGACGAGCGCCTGCACCACGTCGTCGATCGCGACCGGCTGCGTGCTGCGGTCGCGCCACTTCGGCAGGGCGAGCACCGGGAGCCGGTCGACGATCTGCGCGAGCGTCCGGAATGACGCGCTGTCGGCACCGATGATCATGGACGCCCGCAGTGCGACGAAGTCGGCGCGGGCCTTCGCCAACGTTCGCTCCACCTCGAGGCGCGAGTCCAGGTGCTCGCTGCTCTCCCCGGACGGCTGGATGCCGCCGAGGTAGACGATGCGCCCGACGTCCGCCCGGTCGGCAGCGGCGACGAACGCCTCAGCCAGCTCCCGGTCGCGGTCGGAGAAGTCCCCGCCGCCGGCCTCCATCGAGTGCACGAGGTAGTAGGCGCAGTCGACTGCGTCGAGCGCGCGCCCGAGATCGTCGCCGTTGGCGAGGTCGCCCTCGACGACGTCCAGGCCGGCCGGGTTGTCGAGGCCGTCGGCATCGCGGACGAAGACGCGGACGTCCACCCCGTCCGTCTCGCGCAGCGCGTCGGTCAGGTGGGAGCCGACGAAGCCGGTGGCTCCGGTGATGAGGACTGTGGACACGGAGGTGTTTACGGCCCAGGGGCGTAGCCGGATCCTTTCGGCGTCGTCCGCGACCATCGGTCCGCACGCGCCACGTTCGGATGGCGCGGGTCCGATCGGGTAGGCGAAGCGCACCCGACCGAAGGATGTACTCCGATGATCAATGGCATCTCCGCCGTCTGGCTCCCCGTCACCGACATGGACCGCGCCGTGGCGTTCTACCGAGACACGCTCGGCCTGACGGTCAACGACCAGCAGGCCGACTGGAGCGAGCTCGAGTGCGACGGGCTGCGCATCGGCCTCAACGGCAGCCCGCAGGAGTCGCCCCATGGTGACGGCGGTGCGCTCATCGCCTTCCGCGTGGACGGCGACATCGAGGCCGAGGTCGAGTCGCTGAAGGGCAAGGACGTCGAGTTCTCCGGCGACGTGAGCGACCACCCGTGGGGCCGGATCGCGCCGTTCAAGGACCCCGACGGCAACGACCTGCAGCTCTACGCCGCGCCCGCGTGAGCACAGGCCCCGGCCGCCCCACCCCACCGCCACCATGGAGCTCGCTCCGAAGCTGATCGATGTCAAGGTCCCGCGGGACCCGGACGGCGCCGTGCTCGTCCTGCACGGCGGCGCCTCCCGCGGTACCGGCGTCGCCGTCAGCCCGACGCAGCTGTCCGTGCTGCGGATGATCCCGATCGCGCGGCGCATCGCCCGCGCCGGGCACGGGCGCCTCGCGGTCTTCCGCCTGCTGAACAGCCAGCGCGGCTGGGACGGCGACCACACCCCGGTGAGCGACGCCCAATGGGCGCTTGACGCGATCGCTGAACGGCTCGGGGACGCGGTGCCCACCTGCCTGGTCGGTCACTCGCTGGGCGGCCGCGCCGCCATCCTCGCGGCCGGCCATCCCATGGTCAGGGGCGCGGTGGCGCTCGCGCCATACGTGTACCCGACGGACATCCCGCGCGGGAGCGGGCACGGCAAGCGGCTGCTGATCGTGCACGGGACCGCGGACCGGGTCGCCGATCCGGCGCGCTCGCAGGCGCTGGCCGCCGCGCTGCGCCCGGAGTGGGCCGTGACGTACGTCAGCGTCGAGGGCGGAAAGCACGCGATGCTCAGCCGGCACGCGCAGTTCAGCGGACCCGCCGCCGAGTTCGCAGCGGACACGCTGCTCGGGCGCGGTGCCGACGACCGGACTGCCGCCCGCGTCTGAACGCCCGCTCAGGCCATCGCGGGGGCCGGCGGCGTGAGCGCGAACCAGCGCAGCGACCGGGCCTCGAGGTCGGCCAGCAGCCATGACGGGCGCGTGCCGGTCAGCGCGCCGGGGTTGGCGAGCAGCCGCTCATCGCCTGCCGCTACACGTCCGCGGGTGCGCCGGTTCTCCGCGTGCGGGTACTCGGCGGTCTGCGCCCAGAGCCGGCGGCGGTGCGTGTGCCCGTGCACCGCGAGCCACCCCGGGGTTCCCCGCAGCACCTTGGCCGCCTTGGCCGGCGTGTCGACGAACTCCATGAACGGGTCGTCGAGACTCGCGTGGACGAGGCCCACGCCGTGCCGCTCCTCGACCGGCGACCAGGCCTCGACCGTGGCGGCCGTCGCCGCGTCGAGCAGGCCCCGCTGCAGGCACCACAGATCGTGGTTCCCGGCAAGGACGATGTCGCACAGGCCGACCGCCTCGGCGACCGTCTCGGCGTGCGCCGCCGGCGGCGCGCCGATCAACGCGTCGACGACGTCCCCGAGGCACCAGAGCTCCTGCGCACCCTGCTCGCGTGCCGCCACCCCGAACGCCCGCAGCCGCCCGGTGTGGTTGTGCACGTCCGTGCAGATCCCGACGAGCATCAGCCGCCCACCGGCCTCGCCCGCGGCCGTCGGGGCGTCACGGGATGATCGTCGGCGCGACGCCGCCGTCGACGCGGAGCGCCGCGCCGGTCGTCGCGGACGCGGCGTCCGACCCCACGTAGTGCACGAGGTTCGCGACCTCATCGGGCCGGATGAGCCGGCCCAGCAGCGAGGTGGGCCGCTCCTCGGCGATGAAGCGCCGCTCGGCCTCTTCGAACGGCACGTCCTTCCCGATGCGGTCGCCGATGAAGTCGCGGACGCCCTCGGTGAGCGTCGGGCCGGGCAGCACGGAGTTGACGGTGACGCCGGTGCCCTTGAGCTCCTGCGCCAGCCCGCGGGCGACCGACAGCTGCGCGGTCTTGGTGACGCCGTAGTGGACCATCTCGGTCGGGATGAAGACCGACGACTCGCTGCTGATGAAGATCACGCGCCCCCAGCCCCGCTCGGCCATCCGCGGCGCGTAGTGACGGGCGAGGCGCACGCCGCTGAGGACGTTGACCTCGAAGAACCGCATCCAGTCCGCGTCCGTGATCTCGAACACGGGGACGGCGGCGAAGATCCCCAGGTTGTTCACGAGCACGTCCACGTCCGGCACGCGGTCGAAGAGCTCCTGGGCGCCGTCCGCCGTTCCGAGGTCGGCCGCGACGGGGATGAGCTCGCACCGCCCGACCTGCTCCTGGATGCGCGCGACCGCCGCGTCCGTCCGGTCGGGATCGCGGCCGTTGACGATCACGGTCGCGCCGTCGCGGGCGAACGCGGTGGCGATCGCCTCGCCGATGCCGGAGGTCGAGCCGGAGACGAGCACGGTGCGGGGTGAGGACATCGGTCCAAGGTAGTGCGACGCCGCCCGCGGCCCGCCGTCGACATACTCCCGGCCATGGGTCGCCGCTCACGAGCTCGCTCGAAGCCCGCCGCGCCGGCACCGCCGGCCAAGGGCAGGTCCGGCGCGAAGGCGAAGACCGCAGGCAAGACGCAGACCGCGGCGAAGACGAAGCCCGTGCCCGAGCGCCGCGAGCGCGCCTTCGACCGCCTCTCCCCCGTCCGGCGGATCCTGGCCCGCTACCTCATCTTCGCCGTGATCGTCGCGATCGCGACGGTGCTCGGGATCGCCGGGCTCGGCGGGACGGCCGGGCCGCTCATCGTGTTCGCCTACGTCACGATCGGCGCGAGCTCGACGTTCCGCTGGGCCCAGCAGAACCTCGCCGGGCGGGCGATGACCGACGAGGACCGGGTCATGCAGACGATGGCCGGCGGCATGCTGCTCCTCAGCACGCTGCTGGCGGTGGCCAACGCCGTGCTGCTCGCGATCGTCTGACGCCGGCGACGACCCGGGACGGGCGCCCGGACCGCGTCAGCCCAGCCGGCCGGCCAGCGTGCAGAACTCGTCGATGCGCAGCCGCAGCACGTCCAGGCTCTGCGACCAGAACGCGCTGCCCGTGATGTCGATCCCGAACCGGCCCGCGAGGCTCGCCGCGTCCGCGAGGCCCGTCGCCGCCAGCAGATCCTCGTAGCCCCCGCGGAAGCCTTCCGGGTCGCGGACGTACTGCGCGTGGAGCCCGATGCCGAACAGCAGGCCGAACGTGTACGGCCAGTTGTAGTACGCCGTGTAGTAGTGGCCCTTGACCGCCCACAGATACGGGTGCAGATGGGCGTGGTCGACGCCATCGAGGTACGCCGCGCGCTGGGCGTCGGCCATCAGCTCGCACATGCGGTCCGCCGACAGGACACCCTGCTCGCGCTCGGCGGACAGCGCGCGCTCGAACAGGAAGCGCGAGTGGATGTCGACGACGACCCCGCGGGCCCCCGTCAGGTCGGTGTCGAGGATGCCCAGGCGCTCGGCGTCGGTCCCGGCTGCGGACAGGCTCGACTGCAGCATCAGCGTCTCGCAGAAGATGCTGGCCGTCTCGGCCAGCGCCATCGGCGTGCGTCGCTGCAGCGCGGTGCGGTCAGCGAGGCGCGTGTTGTGGAACGCATGACCCAGCTCGTGCGCGAGCGTCAGGACGCCGTCGAAGCTCCCGTCGAAGTTCATCAGGATGCGGCTCACGTCGCCCCCGACCGGCATGCAGAAGCCGCCGTCGCGCTTACCCGGGCGCGGCCCGACGTCGACCCACCGCTCGGCGTCCGCGCGCGCAGCGAGCTGCGCCAGCGATTCGCCGTAGGTCGCGAACGCATCGCCGACCGCCGCCGTCGCGTCGTCCCACGCAAACCGGCGCACGGCCCCGACAGGCGCCATGAGGTCCCACCACGGCAGCCCGCCGTCGTGCCCGAGCAGCCGCGCCTTCGCACGGCCGAAGCGGGCGAAGTCCGGCAGCGCGGCGACGACCGCCTCGTTCATCGCGTCGAGCGTCGCCCGGTCGACGTTGTTCTCGTGCAGCGCAGGGTCCAGCGAGTCGGTCCAGCCGCGCCGCCGGTTCAGGACGTTCGCCTCGCCCTTGTAGGCGTTCAGCCCGGCGGCCAGCGGGGTCGCCACCGTCGCCCAGGCGTCGAGCTCGGCGGTGTACGCGCGCCGGCGGACCGCCGCGTCCGGGTCGTTCGCCAGGCCGCGGACCGCGGCCATCGGCAGCCGCTGCGGCGGCGTACCCGGGACGTCGACCTCCAGCCGCGCGGTGACGTCGCCGTGCAGGCGCGCCCAGGCGACCCCGCCGGTCAGCCCGAGCTCGGCAGCGACGTCCTCCTGCTCCTCGGTCATCTGGTGCGCCGCCGACCGCGCCGCGCGCTGGAGCCAGAACGCGTGCTCGCGCGCCGTGTCGCTGACCGCGATCAGGTCCGCGGCGCCGATGCGCGCCGCCCACGCCTCGAGCCGCCGGGCCAGGCTCCCGAGCGGCGCCGTCGCCGACTGCAGCCGCGACAGGGCCGCGGCGGCGACCGCGTCGTCGGCGTCGGTCGTGACGAGCAGCATCAGGTACGCCGACACCCGGCGGTTGTCGGCCAGGAGCGCGTCGAGCGCGGGCAGCACCACGTCGAGCGCGGCGCCGTCCGCGGCGGTGGCCCGCCGCGCCTGACCGGTCCGGATGTCGTGCTCGTCGAACAGCGACTGCAGCGCCCCGAGGTCCGCCGTCACGGCCGCCACGGCCTGCACCAGCTCCGGCGAATCGGCGCCGGGGTAGATGCTGTCGGTGTCCCAGCGCGGCAGCTCGAGCGTGCTCATGGGCAGGAAGCTACCGCTGCCCGCGACTCGATTGACATCATGCTGTCGTTTTGACATCATGATGTCCATGCCCACTGCCCACATCGCCGTGTACGACACCTTTGCCGACTGGGAGCCGGGCCACCTGCTGGCCGAGCTCCGCACCGGTCGCTTCACCGGTTGCCCGTTCGACGTCGTCACCGTCGCGGACACCCTCGACCCGGTCACGACGATGGGCGGCCTGCGCGTCGTCCCGGACGCCCTCGTGGCCGACCTCGACCCGGCCGCCAGCGACCTCTTGATCCTTCCCGGCGCCGAGCTTTGGGACAGCGGCGGCGGGGACGCCTTCGTCGACGCGGCGCGGCGCTTCCTGGACGCCGGCGTCCCGGTCGCCGCGATCTGCGGCGCCACGTTCGGCCTCGCCCGCGGCGGGCTGCTGGACGCGCGCGACCACACGAGCGCGGCCGCCGAGTACCTCGCGGCGTCCGGGTACGGCGGCGGCGACCGCTATGTCGAGGCCCGCGCGGTCGCCGACCGTGGCCTGATCACCGCCGGCCCAGACGCCCCCGTGCAGTTCGCCGCCGCGACGCTCGAGGCGCTGGGACAGATCGCACCGCAGACCAGGAGCGCGTACGAGGCGGTCTTCGGCGACGGGGACGCCGCCGCCTACGGAACGCTGATGGCCGCCACCGCATGACGGACGCTGCGCGTCCGGTCGTCCCGCCCCGGGCGGATTGGCCCGAGCCGGCGCCGGAGACGGACGCCGGCGCCGCCCTGACCGCGGTGATCATGACCACGTTCCGCCTCAACGGTCGCCTGATGGACGCCGCGCAGGACATGGCCGGACGCGGCGGCCTCACTACCGCGTGGTGGCAGGTCATCGGCGGGGTCCTCGACGAGCCGCGCACGGTCGCGGAGGTCGGCCGCCGGATGGGCATGGCACGGCAGGGTGTGCAGCGGATCGCCGACCTCCTCGTCGCCCGCGGGCTGGCCGAGTACCGGCCGAACCCGGCCCACCGCCGGGCCAAGCTCCTGGCCTGTACCGAGGCCGGGTACCACGCCGTGCGCCAGGCGTCGGTCGCGCAGCACCCCTGGGCCGATCGCATCGGGAGCGCGGTCGGCGCCGACGACCTGCGGGCGGCGCTCGGCGTGATGCAGCGGCTCGTCGACGCGCTGGAGGGCGACGGTGCGGCGGCCCGCTGAACATCGCCCGCCGCCGCGGACTCAAGGGAACGCGCCGAGCACCCGATGACCGATAGATGGACACCCTGCCGCCCGTGTCCCCGGGCGTCGTCTCCCCCCTCTACCGCACGCTCGTCGACAGCCTCGAGCTTGGCGTCGTGGTCGTCGACGGCGCAGGCACCCTGCTCAGCGCCAACCCCAGCGCGGAGCGGCTGCTCGGGTTCGACGCCGGCCGGGTCTGCGGGACGGGCGCGGTCACCTGGTCGTTCGTCGACACGGAGCACCGTCCCGTCGCGCTCGCCGACCTGCCCTGCCAGCGCAGCCTCGCCACCGGCTCGCCGCAGCTCGACGTGACGCTCGGCGCCCAGCGGGCCGACGGGTCGCTCGTCTGGCTCGAGTTCAGCGCCCGGCCGACCGCGCACGAGGGCACGCCGGTGACCGTCCTGTCCTTCACCGACATCACCGCCCGCCGCCACGCGCTGGCGCTGGCGCTGGAGAAGGGGCCCGGCGCCGGGCACCCGCCGGACGCCGTCGATCGCGGCGCGGGGACCGCCGCGCTGGTGGAGCGCGTGTTCGAGGCGGTGGGCCGCGAGTCCGGCAGCCTCGGCATGCAGAGGATCTGCGAGTTCGCGCAGGAGCTGCTCGGCGTGGACATCGCCTACGCGACGGAGCATGACGCGACGCACCAGCACTTCCGCGCGCTGGTCGGCGACGGTCCGTCGTTCGGCGTGGACGCGGCGACCAGCCTGCCGCTCGAGCAGACCTACTGCGCGGCGATCCTCGCCGGTCGTCTGCCGGCGCTGATGACCGACCTCACCGAGCACGCCGAGGCGATGGCCCTGCCGGTGACGGCCGCGGCCCGGGTCGGTTCCTACGTGTCGGTGCCGATCGTGGATGCGACGGGCACCGCGCGCGGCACGCTCTGCGGGGCGTCCCACGGCGCCCGGCCGGACCTGGGCGACCGCGACGTCGCGTTCCTGCGTGTGCTGGCGGCCGTGCTCGCCCATCACCTGGAGGCGGACGACGCCACCGACCGGCGTGCGACAGCCGCCAGCGCGCGGGCGCTCGCCGCAGCGGTCGAGATCCGTGACCGCTACACGGCCGACCACTCGGCGGAGGTCGTCGAGCTCGCCCGCCGCGTCGCCGCCGAGATGGGTGTCACCCCCGCCGAGGCGCGCGAGGCGCAGCAGGTCGCGCTGCTGCACGACCTCGGCAAGCTCGGCATCGCCGACGCGATCCTGCAGAAGCCCGGGCCGCTGACCGACGCGGAGTGGCGGGTCATGCGGACCCACCCCGACCTCGGCGCCGCGATCGTCGCCATCGTCCCCGAGCTCGCGCACCTGGCCGACGCGATCCGCGCCGAGCACGAGCGCTGGGACGGGGCGGGCTACCCGCGCGGGCTGACCGGCGAGGAGATCCCGCTGGCCAGCCGCATCACGTTCGTCTGCGACGCCTTCCACGCCATGACGTCGGACCGTCCGTACCGCGCCGCCCTCGGTGCCGCGGAGGCGCTCGAGGAGATCGCTGCGCAGCGGGGCCGGCAGTTCTGCCCGCGGTCCGTGGACGGGCTGCTCGCCGTCGTCGGGACCGCGGTGCCGGCGCGGCCCGTTCAGCGGTCGTAGTTCTCGATCGCCCGCAGCGACAGCACGGTCAGCAGCGCCGTCAGTCCGACGATCACCGCCGAGCAGTAGGCCAGCTTGTCCCACTCCCAGCCCTCGATCACGAGCGACCGCAGCCCGTCGATGACGTAGCTGACCGGGTTCGCCCGCGCCAGCACCTCCATCACCGGGGAGAGCCGGTCGAACGGCACGAAGTTCGGGGACAGGAACAGCAGCGGGAAGAACAGCAGGAAGCTCGTGTTCGTCGCCTGGACGTTGCGGGTCCGCAGCGCGACAAGGATGGCGAAGCCGGCGTAGCCGACGCCGAAGCAGGCCGCCAGCAGGACCAGGACGATCGCCCCGAGGATCCCGGCCTCGACGTGGGCGCCGAACGCAATGCCGGCGATCAGGACGACGATCGACCCGGCGATGCCCCGGACGAAGTCGGCCGCCAAGCGGCCGAAGATGATCGAGGAGCGCCGGATCGGCGCCGCGAGCAGCTTGTCGAAGTAGCCGCCGTCGATCTCGGTGACGAGCGCGAGCCCGGAGCTGGCGGTGGCGACCGCGAACATCAGCGACACCGGGAGCTGGAAGGCGACGTAGCCCTGGCCCTCCAGGAACGGCGTCGAGGACGGGAACGTCTTGGACACCTGGCCGACGTTCACCGCGAGGAAGAACAGCGGGATGAAGAGCGCAGGGATCGTCGCCTCGGGGTAGCGGGCGATCTCCCGCACCGAGCGCTTGGCGAGCAGCAGGATCTCGTTCATGTGGCGGGGGTCTCCTCGGCACCCTCCAGGCGCCGTCCGGTGGCCTGCAGGAAGACGTCGTCGAGCGACGGGCGGGCGACGGTGATCGCGCTGGCGCGCAGGCCGGCCGCCTCGAGCAGCCGGACGACCTCCGTGATCGACCCGGCGCCGTCCTCGACGTAGAGGGCGAGGCCGTCCGCCTCGGGGACGGTGCGCTCGAGACCCGGCAGTCCGGCGAGCGCCTGTTCCGCGGCCGCGCGGGCGTCCTCGCCACCCCCGTCGCCGTCCGCCGCGAACGCCAGCGTCACGACGTCGCTGCCCATGCGCGCCTTCAGCTCCGCGGGTGTCCCCTCGGCGACGATCGTGCCGGCGTCGATGATCGCGAGGCGGTCGCAGAGCTGGTCGGCCTCCTCGAGGTACTGGGTGGTGAGGAACACGGTTGTCCCGGCCTCGTTGATGCGCCGGACCTCCTCCCAGACCGTGCGCCGGGACGCCGGGTCCAGGCCGGTCGTCGGCTCGTCGAGGAACAGCACCTCGGGCGAGTGCACGAGCGCGCTGGCCAGGTCAAGGCGGCGCTTCATGCCGCCGGAGAACGTCTTGGTGCGGCGGTCCCCGACGTCGGAGAGGCCGACCAGCTCGAGCAGCTCGGTGGTGCGCTCGCGGGCGCGGGCCGCCGAGAGGCCGTACAGCCCGCACTGCAGCTCGAGCAGCTCGCGCCCGGACTGCACCGGGTCCAGGCCGATCTCCTGGAGCGCCACGCCGATGCGGCGACGCACCTCCGCGCCGTCCTTGACGACGTCGAGGCCCGCGACGGTGGCGGTCCCCTCCGTCGGCGGGAGGAGCGTGCAGAGCATGCGGACGGTCGTCGTCTTGCCGGCGCCGTTCGGGCCGAGGAAGCCGAAGACCTCGCCGCGGGCGACCTCGAGGTCGACGCCCCGGACCGCCTCCACGTCGCTGCCCTTGAACGTCTTGCGCAGGCCCTGCGTGCGAATCGCCGCGTCGCTGCTCATCGCCTGCCTCCGTCTCTGCTGCCGCCGCCGAAGTCCACCTCGGCACCTCCTGGTCGTGATTGCTCTGAGTCGGGACGGGGATCGCCGCCGGAACTCATCGGTGCTGCCAGGAACCTCTCACGGCGGACCGCGATGGACCAGGCCCTCGCGGTCAGGAACGGGCCGCAATCAGCCGCGTGCGCAGCTCACGCAGGTGACGGACGCGGGTGCGAAACGCAGCCGGGCCGTCGGAATCGCCTCGCCGCAGCTGTCGCACACGCCGTAGGTGCCCTCCTCGAGCTTCACGAGCGCGCGCTTGACCCGTGCCTCGGCGGGCTCGAGCGCCTCACCGACGCCCGCGTCGGTCATGCGGCTGACGGCCTCGATCGTCCCGTCGCCGACCCGCTTGC
Source organism: Paraconexibacter sp. AEG42_29 (assembly GCF_040581415.1). NCBI lineage: Bacteria > Bacillati > Actinomycetota > Thermoleophilia > Solirubrobacterales > Paraconexibacteraceae > Paraconexibacter > Paraconexibacter sp. AEG42_29. The sequence continues at coordinate 3,700,419 of NZ_CP114014.1, forward strand.
CGAAGCCGAGGCCCGATCCGCGCTCGGGCGCGGCCGCGAAGCGCTCGAGCCGCTGGGACAGCTCCGCCTCACGGGCGCGCAGCTCCTGCTCGACGGCCTCCAGGTCGATCGGTGCGTCGGAGTCGGCAGCGCGTCGGGACATCGTCCAGGCATGCCCCGTCGGCGCCCGCGCCATGCCCACCGGGCCTGGATCAGCCGGTGAACGCGGGTGCGACCTCGCCGATCGCCTGGTCGAGGCGTTCGAGGCCGAGCGCGATCTCCTGCTCGGTCGCGGTCAGGGCGGGCGCGATCCGGAAGGTGCCGCCCATCTCGCGCAGCTGGACCACGTTCATGTGCAGCCCGAGCTGCAGGCAGCGCTCGGTGATGGCGACACCGAGGTCGGGCGAGCTCGCCTTCGTCGCGCGGTCCAGGACGAGCTCGAGGCCCATCAGCAGCCCGCGGCCCCGCACGTCGCCGACCACCTCGTGCCGGTCGTGCAGCTCCAGCAGGCCGGCGCGCAGCTGCGCCCCGCGCGTCCGGACCCGAGCCAGGATGTCGTCCTGCTCGAGGACGTCGAGCACCGTGTTGCCGACCGACGCCACGAGCGGGTCTGAGACGTGCGTGGTGAAGAACAGGAACCCGCGCTCGTACGCCGCAGCCTCGATCTCGGCGCTGGTGATCATGGCGGCGAGCGGCAGGCCCGCCCCGAGCGTCTTGGAGAGCGTGATGATGTCCGGGACCACGCCGTCGTGCTCGAACGCGTACCACTCCCCCGTCCGGCACAGCCCGGTCTGCGCCTCGTCGAAGATCAGCAGCATCCCGCGTTCGTCGCACTTCTGCCGCAGCGCCGCCAGGTAGCCGGGCGGCGGGACGACGACCCCGGCACTCGACAGCACCGGCTCCACGATGCAGGCCGCCAGGCTGCCGGCCGACTGCGCGTCGACCATCGCGAAACCCAGGTCCAGCTGCCGGCGCCAGTCGAGCTCGCCGTCCGGGCCCACGACGTCCGGCCGGTAGGCGTCCGGGGTCGGGATCGCGAAGTTGCCCGGCGGCGGCGGCCCGTACCCGGGGCGCGCGGCCGAGTACGTGGCCCCGGCCGCCCCGAGCGTCATGCCGTGCCAGGACCGGCTGAAGGACACGACCTCGTACTTGCCCGTGACGAGCTTCGCCATCCGGATCGCCGCCTCGTTGGACTCGGCGCCGGTGGACAGCAGCAGGACCTTCTCGAGCGGGTCCGGCAGGCTCGCCGCCAGCCGGCGGGAGAGCTCCGCGACGGGCCGGCTGATCATGCCGCTGAAGAGGTGGTCGAGCGTCCCGGCGGCCTCGCGGAGGGTCGCGACGATCGCGGGGTGCGAGTGGCCGAGGATCGCGCTCATCTGCCCGGAGGTGAAGTCGAGCAGCTCCCGGCCGTCGCTCGTGTAGAGGGTGCTGCCGGCCGCGCGCTCGACGATCGCCGGGGTGAAGCTCGGGGCGTAGCGGACGACGTGCCGGTCGACGTCGGCCCAGAACGCGTCGTCGGTCGTCGGTGCCGGCTGCAGGTCCATGTCCCGAAACGCTAGAGCGCGTGTCGAGCGGAGCCCGGGCCGGCAGGCCGCGCGGGAGTCCCCGCAGCAGCACGACTTGAGCGCCGCGGCTCGGCGCACCCGCAGCTGCGCGCCCGGGATAACGTCCGCGCATGCGCAACTGCGTCCGCATGCTCGCCCTTGGCCTCGCGGCCGCCGCGGCCCTCGGCGCGGCGCCCGTCGCCACGGCCGCCAACGGCGACGAGACCGTCTGGCTCTGCCACCCGTCCGCCGCGACCGACCCGTGCCGGGGCAACCTCGACACGTCCGTCCTGCACGGCGACGGGACCGCGGGCGTCACGAGCCCGCTCGTCCCCGCCGCCCCGCCGGTCGACTGCTTCTACGTCTACCCGACGGTCAGCAACCAGCTCGGCGCGACCGCGACCAAGACCGCGGACCCCGAGGTGAAGTCGATCGCGACCTACCAGGCCCAGCGGTTCTCGCAGCAGTGCCGCGTCTTCGCGCCGGTGTACCGGCAGGGGACGGTGGTCAGCATCTTCAACGGCGGCTTCACCGACGCCTCGCGGGAGGTCGCGTACGGCGACGTGCTGCGGGCGTTCAAGGAGTACCTCGCGCAGGACAGCCGCGGCCGGGGCTTCGTCCTGATCGGGCACTCGCAGGGGACGGGCGTCCTGCGCCGCCTGATCCGCGAGCAGATCGACACGGTCCCGGCGCTGCGGAAGCGGCTCGTCTCGGCGCTGCTCCTGGGCGGGAACGTCCTCGTCAAGACGGACAGCGACCGCGGCGGCGACTTCCAGAACGTCCCGCTGTGCCGCAAGGACCGCCAGCTCGGCTGCGTGATCGCCTACTCGACGTTCCTGGACGACCCGCCGGACGCCACGCGCTTCGGCAAGCCGCCGACCGGGGTCGACCGCCTGACTGGCCTTCCGCCGAAGGCCGGCCTGGAGGTCGCGTGCACGAATCCGGCGTCGCTGGCCGCGAACGCCGACTCGCCCTTCACGACCTACGTGCCGTCGGAGCCGTTCGCGCCGGGCTTCCTCGCGCTGGGCGTCATCGCGACGTTCAACGGCCTGCCGCCGACGGCGGGGACGCCGTGGATCCAGCCGGCCGACCGCTACGCGGGGCGCTGCGCCACCGTGAACGGCGCGAACGTGCTGAAGGTGCGTCAGCTCCCGGGCGCCCGGCACCTGACGGCGTTCCCGGACTCCGGCTGGGGCCTGCACCTGGTCGACGTCAACGGCGCGTTCGGCGACCTGCAGCGCGCCGTCGACACGCAGAGCGCCGCCTACCTCGCCCGCCTGGCCGCCGCGAAGCGCGCACCGCGCGTGTCGCTCGTCGCCGCCGGGGGCTTCGGACGCACGCCCGCGGGGCTGCGCTGCCTGCGGTCCGCGACCACCGTCCGCATCGCCGGCGCCGACCGGCGCAAGGTCGCCCGCGTGGACTTCGGCGTCCGCGGGAAGCGCGTCGCCCGTGACCGCACGACCCCGTTCAGCGTGCGGGTGGCGCGGACGTCGTTCCGCCGCGGTGTCCCGGCCCGGGTGACCGCGGCGGTGACGCTGAAGGACGGGCGGACGCGGACGGTGGCGACGACGCTGCGGCGGTGTGGGTAGCCCTGACCCGGCTCAGGCTTGTGGCACCACCACAAAGACACCCCGACATTCGTCAGGGCGTTCCATAGGACGGCGACCGCGCCCGCCGTTAGCTTCGTCACATTGGGAATCCGTCCGGCGTCCGCCGGACCGAAGTGAGGAGAGAGCATGGGACTGAAGGAAGGCGACTTCCCGCCGGTCGATCCGGCGACGTTCGAGGACATGACGTACCAGGAGCGCATCAAGACGCTCTCGCGCCACTGGGCCGAATTCGGCTTCGGCGCGCCGAAGATCACGGCGATCATCTACATCGTCAAGCTGCTCGTCTTCTTCTGCATCGGCGGCATCCTCGTCGGGACGCTGACCTCGGACCTCGATCCGCTCAGCCCGAGCGAGTGGTGGGACCAGCCGATCTTCTGGCAGAAAGCCGTCATCTGGACCATGATGCTCGAGGCGCTCGGCGTCGCCGGCTCGTGGGGTCCGCTCGCCGGGCACTTCAAGCCGATGACCGGTGGCGTCCTGTACTACGCCCGGACCGGCACGCTGCGCAACCCGCCGTGGCCGTCCAAGGTCCCGGCGACCGCCGGCTTCACGCGCACCCCGGTCGACGTCGCGCTCTACCTGACCTTCATCGGCGCCCTCGTCGTCTCGCTGGCGCTCCCCGGCACCACCGACGTCGACACGGTCGCCGGCGTGTCCGTCGACCTCGTCGAGCGGGCCCCGATGGCGGTGGCGATCGTCGCCCTCGCGCTGCTCGGCCTGCGCGACAAGATCGCGTTCCTGCAGGCCCGCGCCGAGCAGTACGTTCCGGCGCTGATCTTCTTCACGCTGTTCGACTTCGTCGACATGGTCGTGGCCGCGAAGCTCCTGATCGTCATCGTCTGGTGCGGTGCGGCGTTCTCCAAGGTCGGCCCGCACTTCGCGAACGTGATCCCGCCGATGGTGTCGAACACCCCGTGGCTGTCGCACAAGGGCATCAAGCGGATGCACTACCGCAACTTCCCCGAGGACATGCGGCCGTCCGAGCGCGCGACGGGCCTCGCCCACGGCGCCGGCACGCTGGTCGAGTTCGGTGCGCCGCTCGTCCTGCTGTTCTCGCAGAACACGACGGTCACCGCGATCGCGGCGATCGCGATGATCGGGTTCCACCTGTTCATCATCTCGACGTTCCCGCTGGCGGTTCCGCTGGACTGGAACGTGCTGTTCGCCTACATCACGGCGTTCCTGTTCCTCGGCTTCGCCAACTACGACGGGTACGACCTGGCGGCCATGGACACCGGCCTGCTGATCGTCGTCGTCGCCGGCTGCCTGTTCTTCCCCATCCTCGGCAACCTGCGACCCGACCTCGTGTCGTTCCTGCCATCGATGCGGCAGTACTCCGGCAACTGGGCGACCGCCATGTGGGGCTTCGCGCCCGGCGGCGAGCAGAAGCTGAACGACCACATCAAGAAGCCGGCCCTGATGCAGAAGCAGCAGCTGACGGAGATCTACGGCGAGGAGGCGGCCGAGGTCGTCATGCAGCAGCTCCTCGGCTGGCGGTCCCTGCACAGCCAGGGTCGCGGGCTGAACTCGCTGATGATGAAGACGCTCGGGCCGGACATCGACACCTACACCCTGCGTGAGGCCGAGTTCAGCTGCAACGCCCTCGCCGGCTTCAACTTCGGCGACGGCCACTTCCACAACCAGCAGTTCATCAAGGCCATCCAGAGCGAGGTCAACTACAAGCCCGGCGAGTTCATCGTCGTGTTCATGGAGTCCGACCCGTGGGGCCCGAAGCGCGGCCGCCAGGACTACTGGATCATGGACGCCGCGGTCGGCGTCGTGGAGACCGGCAGCATCGCGGTGAAGGACTGCGTCAAGGAGCAGCCGTGGCTGCCGAACGGCCCGGTCGCCACCAAGGTCGACTGGACGCTCGACGGCTACGAGCGCGTGCGGTACGAGCGCCCGGCCCGTCCCGCCCCCGACCCGGGCGGCGACGATCCGAGCCAGCTGGCCAAAGAAGCCCGGATCGGCGCGTAGGGCGCCATGGCGACTGCGGTCGTCGTCGGCAGCGGGCCCAACGGGCTCGCTGCCGGCCTCACCCTGGCCGCTGCCGGTGTGGAGGTCCGCATCCTGGAGATGGCGGACCGCCTCGGCGGCGGCACCCGCAGCAGCGAGCTGACGCTGCCGGGACTGATCCACGACGAGTGCTCCGCAGCGCACCCGCTAGCGCTGGACACGCCGTTCTCGCGGCAGTTCGACCTCACCGCGCACGGCCTGACCTGGCGCTGGCCCGAGGTGCAGTACTCCCACCCGCTCGACGGCGGCGGCGGCGCCGCGGCGTGGCGGTCCGTCGAGGCGACGGCCGAGGCCCTTGGTGGGAAGGACGGCAAGCGCTGGCAGTCGATCTTCGGGACGCTGACGAACCGGTTCGACAAGATCGCGTCCGAGATCGTCCAGCCCGTCCTGCACGGCCCCACGCACCCGATCGCCATGGGCATCTTCGGCGCCTTCTCGGGGATGCCGGTCAGCGTGCTGGCGCGCGCATGGTCCACCGACGAGGGCAAGGCGCTGTTCGCCGGCGTCGCCGCCCACGCGTTCCGGCCGTTCGGCGCCCCGATGTCGTCCGCCGTCGGCGTGACGCTCGGCACCGCCGCCCATCGTTACGGCTGGCCGGTCGCCGAGGGCGGCTCGTCGGCCATCAGCGGCGCGATGATCCGCCTGCTCGAGCAGCACGGGGCGAGCTTCGAGACCGGCGTGGAGGTGACGTCGCTCGACGAGGTGTCCGGCGCCGACATCGTGATGCTCGACGTCGCGCCGTCGGCGGCAGCGCGGATCGCGGGCGACAAGATGCCGCGCCGCGTCGCCCGCGCCTACAACAAGTACCGGCACGGGCCCGGCAGCTTCAAGGTCGAGTTCGCCGTCCAGGACGGCGTCCCGTGGACCCACGAGCCGACGCGCCTGGCCGGCACCGTGCACGTCGGCGGCGGCCTCGCCGAGATCGCGGCGGCCGAGAAGGCCACCTCCCGCGGCCAGATGCCCGACCACCCCTACGTGCTCGTCTGCCAGCAGTCGGTCGCCGACCCGACCCGGGCGAACGGCGATGTCCACCCGCTGTACGCCTACGCACACGTCCCGTCCGGCTTCACCGGCGACGCCACCGCGCAGATCGAGGCGCAGATCGAGCGTTTCGCCCCCGGCTTCCGCGACCGCATCCTGGGCCGACACGTGCGCAGCGCCGTCCAGATGGCGGAGCACAACGTCAACTACCTCGGGGGCGACGTGGTGACCGGCGCGAACGACCCGCGGCAGATGGTCTTCCGGCCGCGGATGACGCTGTCGCCGTACTCGGCCGGGATCCCGGGCGTCTACATCTGCTCCGCCGCGACCCCGCCCGGAGCGGGCGCCCACGGGATGTGCGGGTACAACGCGGCCAACGCGGCGCTCAAGCACCTGGGTGTCGAGACGGCCGCATCCACCCGCGCCGAAGGCGAGCCGGTCCACGGCTGGTGACCGCCACGGCTCTCCCATCGTCCCGGAGCGGTACGGTCAGCCCCGGACGCGCGACCGCCGGTCAGGGCGCGGTGGACGGGAGAGAGAGCTTGAGCCGGGACGAGCAGGAGCTGCAGACGGTCGTCGACCGCCGCATCGCCGAGGTGGCCGCGACCATCTCGGCGGACGACCTCGGCCGGCTCATGGGCGCGCGACTGCAGTCGGCCATCCCAGAGCTGACCAGCACCACCGACGAGGACTTCCTCGCCGGCCTCGTCCGCAGCTGCACCAGCAACGTCGTCGAGATCCTGAACAACCTGCAGAGCGGCGCGCCGGCCGAGGCGTCCACCCCGCCCCCGGACGCGATCGCCTGGGCACACGAACTGGTCCACCGCGGCCTGCCCCTCGCGTCGCTGCTGCGGTCCTACCGGCTCGGGCACGGCCTCTTCCAGCAGACGTTCGAACGGGCCGCGTCGGCGATCGACCTCGACCCGGACATCCGCTGGCGCGTGCTGTCCGGCGCTGCGCAGCGGACCTTCGCGTACATCGACATCGTCTGCACGCAGCTCGTCGAGGACTACGAGGCCGAGCGCGGCCAGTGGCTGCGCGGCGCCGCGGCGGTGCAGGCCGAGCTCGTCCAGGCCATCGTGGCCGGCGCGCCGCTTGACCCGGACACCGTCGCCACCACGCTGCGCTACGACGTCACCGCGACGCAGCTGGCGTTCATCCTATGGCGTGATCTCGGCGGCGCCGTCCCGCACCAGTCCGTGCCGCTCGCGTCGGTCGCCAAGCAGCTGGCGGCCGAGCTCGGCGGAACCCACTCGCTGATCCTCCCGGTCGGCGACCACGCCGCCTGGGTGTGGACGACCGGGCCGCAGCTGTCCGACCGGCTGCCGGCGCGGTCGGCCGCGCTCGGCGATCGCGCCGGAGCCGCCATCGGCGGGATCCACCGCGGCCTGGAGGGCATGTGCCGCAGCCACCGCGAGGCACGGGCCGCGCGCCGCGTCGGCGACATCTTCGGCTACCGCCCCGGGACCCTCCTGCGCTTCCCCGCGGTCGCCCTCACCTCGCTGATCAGCGCCGACCCCGAGCAGGCAGCCGAGCTGGCCGTCACCGAGCTCGCCGGACTCGGCGCCGACAGCGACAGCGCACGGCGCCTGCGCGCGACGATCCAGGTGTACCTCGACGAGCGGCTCAGCCCGTCCCGCACCGCGCGCCGCCTCGGCATCCACCAGAACACGGTGACGTACCGCGTGAAGCGCGCAGAGGAGCTCATCGGGCACCCGCTCGACGACCGCCGGCTGGAGCTCGAGCTCGCCCTGCGGCTGTTCGACGGCCTCGACGGCCTGCGAGCGCAGACGACGGAGTGACGCCGGCAGGCAGGTACGATCGCCTTCACGATGAAGGGGATGAAGACCGCCACGAACTCCGACGGGTACGCGACGCTCGTCGGCGCGACCGCGGACCCGGTCGTGCTGACGGTCATCGGCGAGCAGCTGTTCGTGCTCCTCGTCCCGCGCGTGTCCGAGCCGTACGCCGGGATGCACGGCCTGCCCGGCGGGTTCGTGGACTTCGACCAGGCGGGCGGGCACGCCGAGCATCCGCGCCAGGCCGCACTGCGCAAGCTCGCCGAGAAGACGGGCCTGTCCGAGCCCTACGTCGAGGAGATCGGCGTCTTCGCCGCGCCCGGCCGCGACCCGCGCGGCCTGCTGTGGTCGGTGGCCTACCTCGCGCTCGTCCCCGCCAGCGAGCTTCCCGACGACTCGGACGCCGCGTGGCACCCCGTCGACGACCTGCCGCCGCTGGCGTTCGACCACGCGGACATCATCGCGGCCGGGCTCGAGCTCGCCCGCGGCAAGCTCTGGCTCAGCAACATCGCGGTCGGCCTGCTGCCGGCGGAGTTCACGTTCACCGAGGCCCGGCGCGTCTTCACGGCGATCAGCGGGATCACCCCGAACCCGCGCAACTTCGGCCGCGACCTGAACCTGACGGGCCTCGTCGAGCCGGGCGACGGTCCGCCGCGCCGGTCGGGTCCCGGCCCCGGGGCGAACGCGTCGGTCTGGCGCTTCCGCGAACGGACGCCGGCCTGGGGCCGCGCGTACACGAAGCGGATGTCGTGAGTGACGGAGTATTACCTTCAACTTGAAGTTATTACTCCGGCGTGCCATCATGGCGGTACGCAATTCCCTTCAACTTGAAGGGAAACGGAAAAGGACACCAGCGATGACCCTTCCCCTCCCCCACCAGCCGCTCGCCGACATCCTCGACGAGGACCGTTACTGCCTCCGGATGGCCCAGGCGCACCTCGCCGACGGCCGCACCCACGAGAGCACCGTCGAGCTCTTCCTGCGCAAGCCGCCCGCCCAGCGCGGTTACCTGGTCGCCGCCGGCCTCGACGAGGCGCTCAAGGTGCTGCAGGACGGCGCCGTGCCCGCCGAGGCGCTGGCGTGGCTTCAGGCCGAGCAGCACCCGTCGGGCCGCCGCGTCTACACCGACGAGTTCCTGCGGTGGCTCGGCGCCTTCCGCTTCACGGGCGACGTCGACGCCGTGCCCGAGGGGACCATCGTCCCGGCTGGAGTCCCGCTGCTGCGCCTGCGCGGCCCGCTTCCCGAGGTGACGCTCGTCGAGACGGTGATGCTGTCGATCCTGAACCAGCAGGTCGGCGCGGCGACCAAGGCCGCGCGGATCGTCCAGGCCGCGGGCGACCTCCCGGCGTGGGAGTTCGGCGCCCGCCGGGCCCACGGCCCGCAGGCGGGGCTCCTGACCGCCCGCGCCGCCTGGATCGCCGGGTTCGCCGGCACGTCGCTGGAGCGCGCCGGATACCGCTACGGGATCCCGGTCACGGGCACCACCGCCCACGCCTGGATCCTTGAGTTCGGCGGACCGGAGGGCGAGCTCGAGGCCTTCCGCGTCTGGCTGCGTGACAACCCCGAGGGCTCGGTCCTGCTGATCGACACGTTCGACGTCGCCGAGGGCGCCCGCAACGCCGCCCGCGCCGCCCGCGACACCGGCGTCCCGCTGCTGGGCGTGCGGATCGACCGTGACCCGCTCGGCCCGCTGGCGGCCGAGGTCCGCGCGATCCTGGACGCCGAGGGCCTGCCGAACGCCCGGATCTTCGTCTCGGGCGACCTCGACGAGCACCGCATCACCGCGCTGCGCGACTTCACCGGCGCCGTCGACGTGCTCTGCATCGGGACCAAGCTCGCGGTCGTGGAGGACGCGCCCTCGACCGGCGCCGTCTACAAGACCGTCGAGCGCCATGCCCCGGACGGCCCGCGATACGTCGCCAAGCGCCAGGCGGGCAAGCCGTCGGTCCCGGGCGCCCACCAAGCGTGGCGAGGCCCGGACGGCGACGTCCTCTGCCTCGTCGAGGAGACCTGGCCGCGGACCGCCGGCATGCGCGCGCTGCTCGAGCCCGCGCTGCGCCGCGGCGAGCGCGTCGGCATCGGCACCGAGCCGCTGCAGGCCGCCCGCGACCGCTGCGCCACCGAGCTCGCGACGCTGCCGCCCGCCGCCGGGCGGCTCGTCGACCCCGAGCCCCTCCCGCTGGCCCACAGCGAGGTCCTGGTCCGGCTGACCGCCGAGGTCCGCGGGACCACCCTCGCCTGACCCGACCTGACACCAAGCGACCAAGGAGCCGGCCATGCCCATCCAACCCGCCACCACCGCGCTCGCCATCGTCGACGCGCAGAACGGCTTCCTCGATGGCCCGCACGGCGAGCTGCCCGCCCCCGGCGGCCTCGCGGCGATCCCGCGCATCGTCGGGCTGGCCGAGCACCTGATCCGGCGCGAGCGCGACGCCGGCCGCGGGCTCGTGGTCGCCGCATGCGGGGACGAGCACCGCGAGGACTGTCCCGAGTTCACGGGACCGGACGCGCCGTGGCCACGGCACTGCGTCGCCGGGACGGTGGGCGCGGAGCTCGAGGAGCGCATCGCGCCGCTGGTCACGGAGGACGCCGGCGGGCGCTGGTTCTTCGGCAAGGGCCGCACGAACGACGACATCGAGTACTCGATGACGCGCGGGCACGACGACGCCGGCCGCGGGATCGTCGACCGCGCGCGTGCGGCCGGCATCACGGCGTTCGTCGTGACCGGCTACGTGACGAACGTCTGCGTCCTGGCCACGGTCCTGGACCTGCGGGCCGCCGGCTTCGAGGTCCTCGTGTACACGCCGGGGGTCGTCGGCATCCCGGGCGGGGACGGACTGCCGACCCCGGACGAGGCGATCGCGCAGATGGCCGCCGCCGGTGCGGACATCGCCGACTCGGTGGCGGCGGTCGCATGACGTTCTCCTATCCCCACCCCCGGCCGGCCATGACCGTGGACCTCGTCGTCCGCCACGCCGGTCGCGTCCTGCTGATCCAGCGCGGCGGCGAGCCGTTCGCCGGCGCGTGGGCGTTCCCCGGCGGCTTCGTCGACGGCGACCGCTCCGGCGACGCCGCGAAGGAGACCGTCGAGGCGGCCGCCGTGCGCGAGCTGCTCGAGGAGACGCGCGTGACCGTCGCGGAAGACGACCTGCACCTCATCGGCGTCTTCAGCGCGCCCGGCCGCGATCCGCGCGGCTGGACGATCAGCGCCGCGTTCGCGGTCGAGCTGCACGAGGCGCCCTCGCCGCAGGCCAGCGACGACGCCCGCGCCGCCGAGCTGTTCGCCACGGACGCCGTCCCGGACCTCGCCTTCGACCACGCGGAGATCCTCGCGCGCGGCCTGGCCCTTCTGGATCGGCTGCCATGACCGCAGACGAGACCGCACACCCCGTCCCGCGCGACCTGCCCCGCCGCGCGCCCGCCGCCGATCCGCTGCTGCGGGTCGCGCTCGCGCAGCAGAACGCGGTCGTCGGGGACCCGGCCGCGAACGCCGCCGGCCTCGCGATGCTGATCCAGCGTGCCCAGGCCGCGGGCGCGCAGCTCGTCGTCGCGCCCGAGCTGGCCATCTCCGGCTACCCGCCGGAGGACCTGCTCCTGCACCATGACTTCGTGCGCGCCTGCCAGGACGAGTGCGCGCGCCTCGCCGCCGCGTACTCGAAGGGGATCGTGGCCATCGTCGGCTGCCCCTGGCACGACGCCCGCGACCGACTCGTGAACGCTGCCGTCGTCATGGCCGACGGCGCGATCCAGGGCGTGGTCGCCAAGACCCATCTGCCGAACTACGGCGTCTTCGACGAGCGGCGCTACTTCGCGGCCGGCGACGGCGGCGGGCTGCTGCGCCTCGGCCCCTGGAAAGTCGGCATCACGATCTGCGAGGACCTCTGGGTCCCGGCCGGCCCGGTCGCCGACTGCGCGCGGGGCGGCGCGCAGCTCGTGGTCAACCTGTCCGCGTCGCCGTACCACCACGGCAAGCTCGACGTCCGGGAGCGGCTCGTCGGCCAGCGCGCGGCGGACAGCGGCTGCGCGATCGCGTACACCGGCCTGGTCGGCGGCCAGGACGAGCTGGTCTTCGACGGGGGCTCGCTCGCGGTCGACCACCTCGGCGGGCTGATCGCCCGTGGCGATCACTGCGCCGAGGACCTCGTCGTCGTCGACTTCGACCTCGGTGCCGCGCGGGCCGCGCGGCACGTCGACATCCGCCTGCGCGACCTGCCCGCCGCGACGATCCCGACCGTGGCCACCCTCGAGCTGCAAGCGGTCGAGCGCGTGGGTCCGCCGGCGCCGCTGCGTCCCCGGCCGGATCGCCTCGAGGAGGTCTGGGGCGCGCTGCGGCTCGGGCTGCGCGACTACCTGCACAAGCAGGGCTTCGAGCGAGTGGTCCTGGGCATGTCGGGCGGCGTCGACTCCGCGCTGGTCGCCGATCTGGCCTGCGACGCGCTCGGCGCGGGCAACGTGCAGTGCATCGTCATGCCCGGCCCACACAGCAGCACGGCGACCCAGGACGACGCCCGGGCGCTGACGGAGGCGCTGGGCGCCCTGTGCGCGACGATCCCGATCGCACCGGTCTACGAGGCCGCGACGGACGCACTGGCCGGGGCCGGGCTGTTCGACACCGGTGTCTTCGACGTCGCGAACGAGAACACGCAGAGCCGCGCGCGGATGATCGTCCTGATGGCCTATAGCAACCGCCACGGCGCGATGCTGCTGTCGACCGGCAACAAGTCGGAGATGAGCACGGGCTACGCGACCTACGCCGGGGACATGACCGGCGGCTTCAACCCGCTGAAGGACGTCCCCAAGCTGCTGTGCTTCGACCTCGCGCACTGGCGCGCCGGCCTGGTCGACGGCCCGGGCGGGGCGGTCTACGAGCGGATCGCCACCCGGCCGCCCTCCGCCGAGCTGCGGCCCGACCAGCGCGACGACCAGTCGCTGCCGCCCTACGAGCGGCTGGACCCGATCCTGCGGGCGCTCGTCGAGGAGCGCCGCGGCGTCCGGGAGACCGTCGCGCTCGGCCACGACCCGCGGGAGGTCGCGCTCGCCGCCCGCCTGATCCGCGGCGCCGAGTTCAAGCGGCGGCAGGCGCCGACCGGGGTCAAGATCACGCCGGTCGCGTTCGGGCGGGACAGGCGCATGCCGATCGCGAACCGCTGGCTGCCGCCGGTCGATCCGCTGCCGGAGGAGTGACCGCCGCGAGCCCGTCCGCCGATCCGGCACGGGCCGGCGCGTTACGGTCAGTGGATGAGCATCGCCGAGCAGCCCGCCCTCTCTGCCGACCTGGCCACCGTCGGCCACTGGATCGCCGGCCGCGCCGAGGAGGACGCGACGCGGTTCGCGCCGGTCTATGACCCGGCCACCGGCGAGGTCGCCCGCCGGGTGGCGCTGGCGGAGGCTGCCGACGTCGACCGGGCCGTCGTCGCCGCCCGCACGGCGTTCGCGGACTGGTCGCAGGCCTCGCTCGCCAAGCGCAGCGGCGTCCTGTTCCGGTTCCGCGAGCTGCTCGCGGCGGGCGCCGACGAGGTCGCGCGGACCGTCACCGCCGAGCACGGCAAGACGCTGGACGACGCCCGCGGCGAGGTCCAGCGCGGCCTGGAGGTCGTCGAGTTCGCCTGCGGCATCGCGCACCTGATGAAGGGCGAGGCGTCCGAGCAGATCTCCACGCGCGTGGACTCCACGAGCTACCGCCAGCCGCTCGGCGTCGTTGCCGGCATCACGCCGTTCAACTTCCCGTCGATGGTCCCGATGTGGATGTTCCCGATCGCGATCGCCTGCGGGAACGCGTTCGTCCTGAAGCCGAGCGAGAAGGACCCGTCGGCGTCGCTGATCCTGGCCCGGCTGCTGGCCGAGGCCGGGCTGCCGGACGGCGTCTTCAGCGTGGTGCAGGGCGACAAGGTCGCGGTCGACGCGCTGCTGACCCATCCGGAGGTGGACGCGGTGTCGTTCGTCGGCTCCACCCCGATCGCGAAGCACGTCTACGAGACGGCGACCGCGCACGGCAAGCGCGCACAGGCGCTGGGCGGCGCGAAGAACCACGCGGTCGTCCTGCCGGACGCGAACCTCGACGTGGCGGCGGACGCGATCGCGTCTGCGGCGTTCGGCTCGGCCGGGCAGCGCTGCATGGCGATCAGCGCGGTGGTCACGGTCGGCGACGAGGCGGGCGACGCACTGTCCGCTGCGGTCGTCGAGCGGGCCCGGGCGCTGACCGTCGGGCCGGGGGCGGCGGACGGCAGCGAGATGGGCCCCGTCATCAGCCCCGAGGCGCGCGAGCGCGTCGCCGCCTACGCCGGCCGCGGCGCCGACGAAGGCGCGACGCTGGCGCTCGACGGCCGCGAGCTCGTCGTCGCCGGCCACGAGGGCGGGTTCTTCGTGGGGCCGACCGTCCTGGACCACGTCACCCCGGCGATGGACGTCTACAAGGACGAGGTCTTCGGACCGCTCCTCGTCATCCTGCGCGCTGCCTCCTTCGAGGACGCGCTGGCCCTCGTGAACGCGAACCCTTACGGCAACGGGGCGGCGATCTTCACCGCCGACGGCGGGGCCGCGCGCGAGTTCCGCTCGCGCGTGACCGCGGGCATGGTCGGCATCAACGTCCCGATCCCGGTGCCGATGGCGTACTTCTCCTTCGGCGGCTGGAAGAACTCGCTCTTCGGCGACCTGCACGTGCACGGCCGCGAAGGCGTCCTGTTCTACACGCGGGGCAAGGTCGTCACCGAGCGCTGGCCGGAGCGCGCGCACGGCGTCGACTACGGCTTCCCGACCCAGACCTGATCGGCGCTGCCATGGCCGCCACCGAACATCCCGTCTTCGCCCGCGTCTGGAACGCGCTCGCGCCGAAGGCCGTCCCCCGCAGCCACCGGCGCGAGCTGCTGGCCGGCGCGTCCGGGAGCGTCGTCGAGATCGGCGCCGGCACCGGGCTGAACTTCCCGTTCTACGGGCCGGGGGTGACGTCGGTCCTGGCCGTCGAGCCCGAGCCGTTCCTGCGCGACCGGCTGGGCGAGGCCGCCGCCGAGACGCCCGCGCCGGCCATCGAGGTCGTCGACGGGACGGCCGCCGCGATCCCCGCCCCCGACTCGTCGTTCGACGTCGCCGTCGTCTGCCTGGTGCTGTGCTCGGTCCCCGACCAGGGCGCCGCGCTGACCGAGATCCGCCGCGTCCTGCGGCCCGGCGGCGAGCTGCGGTTCTACGAGCACGTGATCGCCGACAGCACGGCGGGCGCCGGGCTGCAGCGGGTCCTGGACGGCACGCACGTCTGGCCGACGGTCGGGGCCGGCTGCCACCTGGCGCGGGACACCGGGGCGGCGATCCGGGCGGCCGGCTTCACCGTCGAGCGTTACCGGCGCCTGGTCTCCGGCCCCGGACCGGGCGACCGCGTCGGCCTCCCCCACATCCTGGGGACCGCGCGCGCCTGAGCGCCCGGTCACGGCGTCCGCAGGATCTTCTCCATCGCCTTGCCGCGCGCGAGCTCGTCGACGAGCTTGTCCAGGTAGCGGATCTCCTGCATCGTCGGCTCCTCGACGTCCTCGACGCGGACACCGCAGACCACGCCGGTGATCAGGCTCCGCGACGGGTTCATCCGCGGGGCCTGAGCGAACAGCGTCTCCATGTCCGTCCCGTCCGCGATCACGGTGGCCAGCCCGTCTTCGCTGTGGCCCGTGAGCCAGCGGACGATCTCGTCGACCTCCGCCTGCGTGCGGCCCTTCTTCTGGGCCTTGGCGACGTAGTGCGGGTAGACGCTGCCGAAGCTCGTCGTGTAGATCCGGTGCTTCTTCATGGTGTGGCGGAACTCTCCTCGGCCATGCGGACGACCAGCGACAGCGGCTCGGCGCCGATCAGCCGCTCGAACGGGCTGACCGTCACCCACAGGGCCTTCAGCGCCCACTGCGCGCGGCGGTCGGTCGGCTGCACGCGCGCCTCGCTGACGATCGCGCTGCGCCCGTCCGGCTCCTCCTGGACCCAGTTGGCGAACAGGACGCGGACCGTCCCCGATTCGTCCCACGTCAGGTACTGCTCGGCGTCGACGTCTGGGTAGTCGTCCCGTGTGGTCCAGATCCGGCCGCAGAGCCCGGACACCGACCAGCGCTCGCCCTCGTCGAGCACGGTGAAGGGGTGGGACGCGAGCAGGCCGCGGAAGCCGATGTCCGGCGGCGTCCCTGGGATCCGCCACTGGACGAGGCGCCCGAGGGTGCGGGTCTGGTCCATGCGCAGCGACGCCGCCGCGTCCCAGACGGCGTCCGGGTCGGCCCGCGCGACGCGCCGATGCCGGGTGCGGATCGACGGGTCCGGCAGCCAGCGGTCGAGCTCGGCCTGCTTCATGTCGCGGCGCCCTCGGCGGTCACCTGGTCGGTCGCCCGGCGCCGCGCGATCTCGGTCTTCAGCTGCTCGACGCCGCCGCGCTCCAGCCCCGCCAGCGGGGAGGTCCCCGAGAACTGCACGCGGCCCCGCCGGCGGACGACGAGCCGCAGCTCGCCCGCGAAGTGCTGCAGCGCCCCGGCGACGCTGTAGCCGCTCGCGGGCAGCGGGACGGGCAGGACATGGGCGTCCGACGGGCCTGCGGTCGCCTCGATCTCGACGCTGTACCGCGGCCCGCGCGCCCTGAGCGACCACGAGCCGTCGCGTGCGACCACGCGGGCCCGCGACAGGACCGGGTCGCCGAGGCGGATGAGCCGGTCCCCGAGCCGGACGGCGACCGCGCTGGCCGTCGTCGTCAGGCCGGCGACCGCGACGGTCCCGCCCGCGAACGCGACGCACGTATCCCCCTCGGGGAAGCACTGCGCCTGCCCCCACCACCACTGCTCCGGGAAGCCCTCGCGGCCCCAGTTCTTCTCCGCGTACACCCTGAAACCCGCGAGGTCGACGGCCTCGCCGCCCACCTGCGCGGTGCCGGACGCGCGCGCGCCGAGCACGTACGGGTGCCAGTGCTGGCTCAGGACCGGCGCCACCTGCCCGATGCCGAGGCCGCCGAGCGAGCGCCGGGACCACGGCCGGACGTCGTCGAGCCGCAGATCCAGGCGGGCGTCCGGGCCAAGGTCGACACGGACACCGCGTGCATCGGCGTCCAGGACGCCGTCACCGGCACGCACCCCGAGCGCCTGCGGATCGGCGAAGGCACTGTCCACGTCGGCGGCGGCCACCGTCCCGCCCGGGTGCGACGCCAGCGCGACGTTGGCCCAGGTCTTCCCGGCGCGTCCGCGGTGCACCCCGCAGAGCGCGACGATCACGCGGCCCGACGCGGGATCGCTCAGTCGCCAGAAGTACCCCTCCATCGCGACCCCGTGCGCGCGCAGGGGATCACCGAACGGCAGATCGGCCCCCGTGGCGCGGTAGCGGCTCAGCATCCCGCCCATCTTGCCCGACGCGCCGGGGAAACACACGGCCGGGGCGGGGTACGCTCGGCCGCGGGTGTGCCGGAGCCCGCCCGCCGTCACCATGTCCGGCCCGGGCCGTTCCCTCTCCGATGCCCCGCTCCGTCGCGATCGCGCTCGCCCTCTCCAGCCTGCTGGTCGGCCTGACCGCCTGCGCGGTCGCCGCCACCAGCACCGCGAAGAACGCCTACATGGGGCGCACCTGCCTGCCGCCGAAGGGGCACAAGGTGGCGGACTGCCGCGTGGGGCGCAACGGCGCCCCCGACCTCAGCCGGAAGGCCTTCCGTGCGCTGCACGACCAGGAGGTGACCATCACGAACCGGCTGCGCGGCCTGGCGCCGAACCCCGCGGCCGGCGGGGCGCGCGACTGGCCGCTGCTCGACTCGCTCGGCCAGCCGATGGGCCGGGTCAGCGCGAACGAGAACGGCTACATGACCCTGACCGACACGGCGGGCAGGACCTACGGCGTGGCGCAGGCCAACAGCCGCGGCCGGGGCTGCGCCGCCGATCCGCAGCAGGACCGCTCGCATTTCCTGATGCAGATCGTGGCGCTGAAGGCCCGCGCCTCGGGGACGCAGGCGTTCGTCGACCAGGCCGCGCTCGACCGGACCACCCCGTCGGGGAAGGCCGCCTTCGACGCCCTCGTCGGCCAGCGCGGCGGCGGGACCGGCTGCGGCCCGGCGCTGAAGGAGCGCAACGCGGTGCGGCAGCTGCGCAGCCCGAACGTCGGCAAGGCAGCCCACGCGCGCCTGGGCGACGGGACGCTGAACACGGTCACCGAGTACGACGCCAAGCCCGAGTTCGGCAACGTCCTGTACTTCTCCTCGAACACGACGGACGTGAGCGCGGGCGGCATCGCCCGCGGGATGGTCAAGGTCGGGACACCGGTCGTCACGCTCGACGCGTTCCCGTACTGCGACCCCAACAGCGACGGCACGCTGCTCTGGCGCTACGTCGCGATCCGCACCGGTGCGACGGCCGCCGGACATCGGAAACGCATGTACGGCTGGATCCCGGCGCGCTGCCCGGCACGACTGAAGGACGTCGCACCGCCGCGCTGACCGGCGCCGCGGCGCGATGTCGGTCAGCCCGGCGGGCTCTCCATGATCGCCGCGAACTGGACCTTCATCGCGGCCGCGACCGCGTTCGCGGCGGACAGCGGGCGCACCATCACCGTGAGCTCGGTGATCAGTCCGTCGTCCCCGGTCGTCAGGATGTCGACCCCGTGCACGTCCACGTCACCGACGCGGGCCTTGAACTCGAGGACGTGGACACCAGGACCTTCACCCCCCACCTCACGCTCGTAGCGGAAGTCCTCGAACACCCGCGAGACCCCGAGCAGGATCGCGCCGACCATCGCGCGGCCGTGGTAGGGCTTGAAGGCGACGGGGCTGCGGAAGACGACGTCCTCCGCCAGCAGGGCCGGGATGGCGTCGAAGTCCCAGGACTCGACGGCGGTCTTGAACGGATGGCTCATTGGGTGAACACGATCTTCCCGGCGGTCTCGCCGTCGAGCATGGCGCGGAAGCCCTCCTCCGCCTGGTCCAGCGGCAGCTCGCGGCCGATCTGCGGCCGGATGTCCTGCTGGGCGCAGAAGCTCAGCAGGTCCTGCAGCTCGTCGCGCGTGCCCATCGTCGAACCGATGACGCGCAGCTGCAGGAAGAAGATCCGCTGCAGCTCGGCGGCCTTGGGCTCACCGGTGGTGGTGCCGGAGATGACGATGACCCCGCCTGGCTTGAGCGCCTTGACCGAGTGGGACCAGGTGGCGCCGCCGACCGTCTCGAACACGCCGTCGACGCGCTCGGGCAGGCGGGCGCCGGACTCGAACACCGCGTCGGCCCCCTGTGCGGTCGCCAGGGCGCGCTTCTCCTCGCTGCGGCCGGTCGCCCAGACCCGCATGCCTGCGGCCCGGCCCAGCGCGATCAGCGCGGTCGCGACGCCGCCGGAGGCGCCCTGCACGAGCATCGTCTGGCCCGGGCGCAGGCCGGACTTCACGAACAGCATCCGGTAGGCGGTGAGCCACGCCGTTCCCATGCAGGCGGCCTCGCCGAAGCTCAGGGCCTCGGGCTTGGGCAGGACGTTGCGGGCGGGGACGATGACGCGCTCGGCGAACGTCCCCTGGTGGACCTCGGTGAGGATCGAGCGCTTCGGGTTCAGCGTCTCGTCGCCGGCCCAGTCCTCGGAGACGACCGCGTGCAGGACGACCTCGCTGCCGTCGTCGAGCGTTCCCGCACCGTCGCAGCCGAGGATCATCGGGAACGCCTCCGGCCGGATCCCGACGCCGCGGAGCGTGAAGAGGTCGTGCATGTTGAGCGTGGCCGCCTTGACGTTCACGGCGACCCACCCGTCCGGCACCTCGGGCTCGGGCCGGTCCCCGATCGTCAGCCCGGCGAGCGGGTCGTCGGGGTTCGGCGCAGCGGCATAGACGGCTTTCATGGCGTCGAGTCTATGCCGGGCGTCGCCGCCACGGCCGGTGCTCCGTCAGCTCGCGGGTCGCAGCACGCGGTCGACGAACGGGGCGAGCAGCCGGGCGACCGCGGCGGCGGTCTGCTCGGGGTCGGCGGTCGGCAGCGCGGCGTGGCTGATCGCAAGCCGGACCACCGTCTCGGCGAGCAGTTGCGTGTCGGGGGCGGGCGCCTGGGGCCAGCCTTCGTGCATGACGAGCGCCAGCCGCGTGGTCGCGATCCCGAGCACCGGCCCGCCGTCGGTGGTGACGAGGGCGAGCAGCCCGTCGCTGCCGTCACCGCCGGCGATGGCGCGGATGAGCGGTCGCTCGGCGGCCGCCTCCAGGAACAGGCGGAACGCGGCCTCCACCGCGGTGCGCGCGTCGCCCGAGTGCTCCAGCACGCAGTCCCGGACCGCGGTGACGAAGCGATCGGCCTCCCGCAGGACGTACTCCTGCGCGAACGCCTCGCGTGACCCGAACTCGTTGTAGACCGTCTGCCGGCTCACGCCGCCAGCCTTGGCGATGTCGGCCATCGAGATCGCCGACCAGGTGCGCTCGCGCAGCAGGTCGTCGGCGCCGTCGAGCACCCGCGTGCGCAGCAGCTCGCGGGTGGCCTCGGCGAACGACGGGCGTGAAGGTGCGGGCACGCGCGTCATGAGCTCGCCGCCTGGAAGTCGACCTTCTCGCGGACCGCGCAGTCGGGGCACGCCCAGTCGTCCGGGACCTCGCTCCACGCGGTCCCCGCGGGGAAGCCCTCGCGCGGCGCACCGGTCGCCTCGTCGTAGACGTACCCGCACCCCGGGCACTCGTACGCCGCCATCAGGCCGTCCCCCCGTACTGGCGCACGACCTTGGCCCGCCGGCGCGGCGAGATGTTCGCGCGGGTCACGTCGCCGTCGTAGTGGTCCAGCACGCGCTTGTCCATCACCCGGCGCCAGAGCGGGGTGAAGTAGGCCAGCGTGATCATCGTCCCGTAGCCGCTCGGCAGCTCCGGCGCCTCGTCGAAGTGCCGCAGCGCCTGGTAGCGCCGGACCGGGTTCGCGTGGTGATCGGAGTGCCGCTGCAGGTGGTACAGCAGCACGTTCGACGCGGTGTTGTTCGAGTTCCAGCTGTGCTCGGGACGACAGCGCTCGTAGCGGCCGTCGTCCTGCTTCTGGCGCACCAGGCCGTAGTGCTCCAGGTAGTTCACGACCTCCAGCAGCGAGAAGCCGAAGACCGCCTGCAGGAGCAGGTACGGCAGGACCTCGACCCCGAACGCGGCCACCAGCACCCCGAACAGGACGACGGTCATGAGCCAGGCGTTCAGGACGTCGTTCCTGATCGTGAACGTGCGGCTGCCGACCCGGTCCAGGCGGATCTTCTCGAGCTCCCACGCGGACTTCAGGCTGCCGCTGACCGTGCGCGGCA
The DNA here is from genome assembly GCF_040581415.1 of Paraconexibacter sp. AEG42_29. NCBI lineage: Bacteria > Bacillati > Actinomycetota > Thermoleophilia > Solirubrobacterales > Paraconexibacteraceae > Paraconexibacter > Paraconexibacter sp. AEG42_29. The sequence goes on from NZ_CP114014.1 coordinate 3,721,559, forward strand.
GGAAGGCGTAAAACGACTCGCCCAGGCGCGAGGACGCAGGGTCCTCCGGCGTCGCGACGCGGACGTGGTGCCCGCGGTTGTGCTCGATGAAGAAGTGGCCGTAGCCCGTCTGCGCGAGCGCGACCTTCGACGCCCAGCGCTCGCCGTTCTTGCGCTTGTGGCCGAGCTCGTGGGCGGTGTTGATCGCGATGCCGGCGACGGTCCCGACCGTGAACGCGAGGCCGAGGCTCTCGAGCGTCGACAGCTCGCCGCTGCCCCACATCCAGCACGCGAAGACCAGGCCCGCGTACTGCAGCGGGATGTACAGGTAGGTGCACCAGCGGTAGTACCGGTCGGCCTCCAGCTGCTTGACGACGTCCTCCGGCGGGTTGGCCTCGTCGCTGCCCACGAAGGTGTCCAGGAGCGGCAGGACGACGTACATGAACATCGGCCCGAACCACCAGAACACGCCGAGCCCGGTCGCCGCGACGAGGCCGAGGGCCAGGAAGGGCAGCGTCGGGACCAGCAGGCCGAGCAGCCACAGGTAGCGCTTGGGGTCGCGCCAGGTGATGCCGTCCTCGGTCGCCGGCTCCTGCGCCGGCCGCATCGTCGCTGCTTCCATCCTGCCCTCCCGATCGCCGTTGACAGGCGCAGGTCGTCGCGCCTGCCTGCTTTACAGCGAGCGTATCAGGTGTAAAGCGCGCCGGCGAAGGCGCCTAGCCCGGGCCGCGCGCGAACGCCGGCTTGCCCGAGCCCTCGCCGATGGCCCACTGCTGCAGGGCGGACTCGGTCCACACCTCGAGCTGCGGCTCGACAACCGTCGGGTCGTCCAGCGACCCCGCCTTGATGAACACGAGGTCCGGCATCGCCGACGAGACGCTGACGATGGGCGTGCCGCAGCTGCCGCAGAACTTGCGCTGGGTCGGCTGACCGTGGTCGGTCCCTGTGGTGATGAACTCGGCGAGCTCGCCGCCGGTGACGGTGAACGACGGCGCGGGCACGCCGACGACGGTCGAGAAGGCCGATGCCGTCTGGCGACGGCAGTCGGTGCAGTGGCAGTTGGCGACGAGCGCGGGCTCGGCGTCGGCCTGGTAGGTGATCTGGCCGCAGAGGCAGTGTCCGGTGAGCATGGGGGCGAGCCTCGCCGCTCCGGGCACCAGAAGCAAGTCGAGCTTGCGCGCGCGGGCGAGCGGCACGCTAGAGTGGGAATCCGACGCACCCCAACTCGTCATGGTTCGCCGTGGCGGGAGTGTCTATTCCCCAGGCACGCCACATCAATTAGGTCCTGGGACTCGTATTAATTGGGTGGGTGTGATCGGCAGGCGCTGAGCGGACAAGAGTCGTCCGCTCATCTTGCTTAACGGGTCAGGTGGCAGGCGGGGACCGCCACGACCCCGCCGCTTCGGCACGCTCGTCCCTCGCTTTGCCGGACGACGCTCTGGGGTCATGGCGCCCCCCACCAACGAGGGCCGTCAAGCGGCGATTCGCGAGCCGGGAGCTAGGAGGCGAGCGAGAGCTCGCGCCGGGCGGCGCCGAAGTCGGCGCTGATCTCGACCAGGACCTCGAGCATCGCCTCGCGGGCCGGTGAGCAGTAGGAGCCGCCGAGGGTCGCCGCGAGGATCCGGCGCACCGGCGGGCGGGCGCCGAGCGAGCGCACGACGACGTCGTCGCGCAGGTTGATCAGCGCGAGGTCGGGCACGAAGGCCAGGCCCATCCCCGCCGCGACGAAGCCCTGGATCGACGGGTAGTCGTTGGACGCGAACGCGATCCGCGGGTCGAAACCGGCCGTCTGGCAGGCGCGCAGGAAGATCGACGCGTCCGGGCAGCTCCCGGTCGAGCCGAGCATCCACTGCTCGTCGGTCAGGTCCTCCAGCCGCAGGGACCGGCGATGCGCCAGCGCGTGCGTCTCGGGCAGGATCACGTACATCGGGTCATCGAGCAGGTGGTGCTCCTCGATCGAGTCGCCGTAGATGCACGTCCCCGCGTCGGCCGCCGTCGCGATGATCAGGGCGATGTCGACCTCACCGGCCCGCAGCAGCGCGACGCCGTCGTCCGGCTCTGCGGGCTGCAGGGTGAGCTCGACGGCCGGGTGGCGGTCGCGGAACGCGGCGATGGCGCGCGGCATCACCGAGGCGCCGGCGCTCGGGAAGGCCGCGAGTCGCAGGCGCCCACCCCGCAGGCCGGCGATCGCCTCGAGCTCGGCCTCGGCATCCGCCAGGCGCGCGAGGATCGCGTCCGCGTGGCGGACGACCACCGCACCGGCGTCCGTGAGGCGGACCCCGCGGGCGCTGCGCTCGACGAGCTTGGTCCCCGCCTCCCGCTCCAGCGCCGCGATCTGCTGCGAGACCGCCGACTGGGTGTAGGCGAGCGCCTCGGCTGCGGCCGAGAACGACCCGCGCTGGGCAACTTCCCTTAGGACGCGCATACGGCGGACGTCGAGCATCAGCACATCTTATATGACATGCCGTCGAATGTCATTTGTACTGATGGCTCATGGAGAGGAACATTCCTGTCATGAGCCAAACACACACCGCCCCCGCCCCCCAGTCCGTCGCGATCCGCACCGCGACCCCCGACGACTCCGCCACGATCGTCCGCCTTGCGGCCCTCGACAGCAGCGCCGTGCCCGCCGGACCGCACCTGATCGGCACCGTCGACGGCGTCCCTGCCGCGGCGATCAGCCTGAGCACCGGCGCCGTCGTCGCCGATCCCTTCACGCCGACCGCTGCTCTCGTGGCCCTGCTCCGCATGCGCGCCGAGCACCTGCGCGGCCCCGCCCGGTCACCCGGTGGGCTGCGAGGCGCGGGGCGGATCGGCCTCAGCGTGCGCGGACGTCGCGCGCTCACCTGAGCCGTGCGGCTCGGCGGCCTCAGCCGGCCTTCGACAGCAGCGGATGCCCCTCGGCCGCGCCGGGGCCGGCGATCGCCTCGGACTGGCGCGGCGAGCTGACCAGCTCGCCGCAGGCCTGGCAGACCCGGTCGGCGTTGAGCTCTCCGCCGCATCCGCGGTGCGTGGAGATCGTCGGCCGGCCGCCGGGGCTGGGCGCGAACTCGTCGCCCCAGGACATCAGCGAGTGGATGACCGGCCAGAGCCCGAGGCCCTTCTCGGTCAGGAAGTACTCGAAGCGCGCGGGCCGGTCCTGGTACTGCCGGCGCTCCAGGACGTCGTGCTCGAGCAGGTGCTCGAGCCTCGCAGTCAGGACGTTCCTGGCGATGCCGAGGTCGCGCTGGATGTCCTCGAACCGCCGGATGCCGAGGAAGGTGTCCCGGATGATCAGCAGCGTCCAGCGCTCACCGACCACCTCGAGGGACCGGGCGATGGAGCAGGTCTGGTCCGTGTAGGTGCTCCCGAGCATCGACCTGCACTCTAGCGCAGGCAAGTTGCGTCATGCAACGCAAAGTCGTACAGTGCGTTTCGTCAAGCAACGTGCAAGCAGCGCACTGGGAGTCGGAATGGAACGTCGGTGGCAGGTCCTGTCGGTCGTCTGTGTCGGGGTGTTCGTCGCGAGCCTCGACCTGTTCATCGTGAACATCGCCTTCCCGGACATCCAGTCCGACTTCGAGGGCTCGAGCCTCGGCGCGGTGTCGTGGGTGCTCAGCGCCTACGCGATCGTGTTCGCCGCGCTGCTGGTGCCTGCGGGCCGCTGGGCCGACGCGATCGGCCGCAAGCGCGTCTACCTCTCCGGGCTGGCGCTCTTCACCTTCGCGAGTGCGCTCTGCGCGTTCGCCCCCGGGGTCGAGCTGCTGGTCGCGGCCCGTGTCCTGCAGGCAGCGGGCGCAGCCATGCTGATGCCGACGTCGCTGGCGCTTCTGCTCCCCGAGTTCCCGCCGGAGAAGCGCCCGGTGGCGATCGGGATCTGGGCGGCCGCCAGCGGTGTCGCGGCCGCCTCGGGTCCTCCGATCGGCGGGCTGCTGGTGCAGCTCAGCTGGCACTGGGTGTTCCTCGTGAACCTGCCGATCGGCATCGCGGCGATCATCGCCGGCAGCCGCATCCTGCGCGAGACCCGCGACCCCGCGGCCGTCCGACCCGACCTGATCGCCGCTGTGGCGCTGGCGCTCGGCGTCGCCACCCTCGTCGGCGGCATCGTCAAGGGCGAGGACTGGGGCTGGGCCAGCGGCCGGGTCATCGGCGCCTTCGCGGCGGCCGCCGCCCTGCTCGCGGTCGTGGTCCAGCGCTCGCGCACCCACCCGGTGCCGGTCATCGAGCCGGCGCTCGTCCGCGTCCGGACGTTCAGCCTCGCGATCCTGGGCGGCACGCTGTTCTTCGTCGCGTTCTCGGCGATGCTGCTGGGGACGGTGCTCTTCCTCACGAACGTCTGGGGCGAGGACACCCTGCGCGCCGGGCTGATGGTCGCCCCCGGGCCCGCGACGGCAGCCCTGTTCAGCGTCCCGGGCGCACGGCTCGGCGCCCGCTACGGGAACCGGCTGGTCGGCACGGTCGGCGCGGCGCTGATGGGGCTCGGCGCTGCCTGGTGGCTGCTGTTCCTGTCCGCGGACCACGCGTACGCGACGGACTTCCTGCCCGGGTTCATGATCGGCGGCGCCGGCGTCGGACTCGTCAACCCGTCCCTGACCGCGGCGGCGGCGGCGTCGCTGCCGGCGGCCCGCTTCGCGACCGGTGCGGCGCTCATCACGATGGGGCGCCAGCTCGGGTCGGCGGTCGGCGTCGCCCTGCTCGTGCCGGTGCTCGGGTCGAACCTGGACGCGGCCGCGTTCGACGGCGCGTGGATGCTGATGCTCGGGTTCGCGGCGGCGGCCGCGGTCAGCCTCTGGTCGATGGGGCGGCTGCCGGCACCCGCGGCCGGCCCGTCGTCCGCAGAGGCCGCCGCCGCGCCGGGCGGGCCCCCTGCGGTCGCGGCTGCTGAGGTGGTGGCATGACTCCCCCCGGCGCGGGCACGCGCACCTTCGATTGGCAGGATCCGACGCCGACGTGGCAGGCGACGGCGACGATGTCCGGCCTGCAGATCTGGCAGGCGATCGCCGCCGGCGAGCTTCCGGAGCCGCCGATCGGCGCACTCATGGGCCTGCGGGTCCCCGTCGTCGAGGAGGGCCGCGTGGTCTTCGCCGCCGACGCCGCACCGTGGATGCTGAACCCGATCGGCTCGATCCACGGCGGCGCGATCGCGACCCTGCTGGACTCGTGCGTGGGCTGTGCGATCCACACCACCCTCCCGGTCGGCGTCGGCTACACGACCCTCGAGCTGAAGATCAACTTCGTCCGCGGCGTGTCGGCCGACGACGGTGAGCTGCAGGCCGAGGGCAAGGTCATCCACCGCGGCGGGACGGTGGCGACGGCCGAGGGGCGCCTGGTCGCAGCGTCGGACGGCCGGCTACTGGCCCACGCGACGACGACCTGCCTGATCCTCAAGCCCCGCTGACGCGCGTCGCCCGTCGTCCGCCCCCACCCTCCCGGGAATCGAACGTCGGTTCCCCCGTCCCCACGCGCGGGGAAACCGACGTTCAGCGCCCGGCGCGTGAAGGCTAGGGTCGGGGCATGGTCAGCACTGCACCCTTCACCTGGCAGGACGGCGAGCGGACGTTGCGGTTCGGCCGTGGCGCGATCGCCGATGCGCCCGCGCTTCTCGGCGACGACTACGTGCTGCTGACGACGGACCGCGGCCGGGACGCGGCGCCGGCCGTCGTCAGCGGTGCCGCGCACGTGCTCGACGTCCGGCCGGGGCTCGTCGACGAGATCGCCGCCGAGCTGCTCGCCGACGGGCTGCCTGAAGGGGACGGGCTGCTCGTTGCGCTCGGCGGGGGCCGCGTCATCGACACCGCGAAGGCCCTGGCCGCGGCGACCGGGCGCCACGCCGGCGCGATCCCGACCACCCTCAGCGCGGCCGAGATGACGAAGGTCCACCGCCTGCCGGCCGGGGTCAGCGGCGTGTCCGGCGTGCGGCCGCGCGTGGTGATCAACGATCCGGCCCTCAGCGCCTCGCAGCCGGACGCCGAGCTCGCCGCCTCGGCCGCCAACTCGCTCGCCCACGCCGTCGAGGCGCCGGTGACGACGCTGGCCTCCCCCGTCCCGACGCTCGCCGCGCTGGAGGCCGTCCGCCTGACCGCCGCGGCCTACCGCACGGGGAGCGCCGATGACAGCTCCGGCGGCGATCAGGCCGCACACCTGTCATCGACACCCGGCGGAGCCCCGGTCGAGCCCGATCGCGATGCCCTCGCGCTGGCCGCGTTCCTGTCCGGCTACGGCATCGATGCCGCCTGGTACGGCCTCTCGCACGTCTGCTCCCAGACCCTGGTGCGCGTCGGCGGCGCCGCCCACGGTCCCGCGAACGCCGTCGTCCTGCCCCACACGATCGCGGCGCTCAGGCGCCGTTTCCCCGACGCCTTCGCCGGCCTCGACGACGCCTGCGGCGAGGCGGTCGACGCACTCGCCGCGCGGCTGGCCGCCCGCGCCGGCGCCGCCCGGATCCGCGACCTCGGCGTCGACGAGGAAGCGCTGGAGAAGTGCGCGGACGCCGCGGCCGGCCGCGCCGAGCTGCAGCACACCCCGCCCGCCGCCGACCGCGACGAGCTGCTCGCGATCTACCGCGCCGCGTGGTGACGCCGGGTCAGCGGCGACCGTAGCCCGCGACCTTCGTCAGCTGGTCGTTCATCACGCGCATCACCAGCTCGTACGGGAGCGCGAACTTGCGCTGGAAGAAGTAGCCCACCTGGATGTCGCGCGAGGTGAAGACCATGTAGCGCCCCTTCTCGAGGCCCTCGAGGATCGACCCTGCGACGCTGTCCGGCGACTCGGCGTGCGCCTGGAACCGCTGGACCATCTTGCGCATCTTCGGGTCGTCCTTGTCGACGCCCGCGATCTCGACGGTCCCCACCAGCGGCGTGTCGACCCCGCCCGGGCAGACCAGGTGCACGTCGATGCCGTGCCGGCGAAGGTCGAAGCGCAGGACCTCCGAGATGCCGCGCAGGCCGAACTTCGTCGCGCTGTACGCCGCGTGCCACGGCAGCCCGAACAGCCCTGCGGCGGACGAGACGTTGACCAGGTGACCACCGCGCCGGGCCTCGACCATCGGCGGGACGAAGCACTCGATCACGTGGATCGGCCCCATGAGGTTGATGTCGACCAGCCGCTGCCAGTGCTCGTGCTCGAGGTTCTCGACCGCACCCCAGATCGAGATCCCGGCGACGTTCATCACGACGTCCATGCTGCCGTGGGCGTCGTGGATCTCCGCCGCCATCGCCACGACCGCCGCGTGATCGGAGATGTCGACCGCCTTCACGTAGTCGACGGTGCCGCCGCTCGCGGTGATCTGCGCTGCCGTCTCCTCGAGGCCGGCGGCGTTGATGTCCGTCAGCAGGACGCGGCCGCCGCGGGCAGCGGTCGCGATCGCGGTGGCGCGGCCGATGCCGCTGGCGGCGCCGGTGATGAAGCAGCGCTTGTCGGTGACGGTGCGGGGGGCTGAGGGCATGACGACTGATCTCTCGGTGAACGGATGAATGGATGGACGAGCGGGCGGGCGGGCGGTGGGCTGCGCGGTCAGGAGGGGCGGTCGACGCACGGACGGTACGTGCGCGTCTCGGTCACGCGGCGGCCGGTGGCGGTCCGCGCCACGACGCGCACGGTGACCTTGCGGCTCGAGCGGCCGCGGAGGTCGATCACCGCGGTCATCCGGCCACCTTTCCGCGCGACACGGACCGCGCGTCCGTTCAGCGTCACGCGGGCGGACCGCAGCGCGCGGCCGGCCGGCTGCCGCAGCCGGATCGTGAACCGGCGCTTGCTGACGCACCGTGACGCCGCTGCGAGCGCCGCGTCCCCGGCCCCCTTGGCCGCGCTGTCCGGGAGCACGGGCAGCAGGAACCGCGACGGGGTGCTCCCGCCGAGCGCGACGGTGTTGATCGCCGGCGTACCCGGAAGCATGTAGCCCGAGATCCCGGTCAGGTAGACACGGATGCGGTGCCCGGCGGCGAAGCGGTTGCCGACCGGCCAGAACTCGACGTGGTACTCGCGGGTCTGCCCCGGAGTCGCCGGCTGCTTGCGGTCGTACACGCCGTACGGCTGGACCACCTCGCCGGCCGCGTCGATCAGCGACCGGGAGCGGTCGATGTCCGGGAAGGTCGTCCGCAGCCGACCGACGCCGACAGCGAAGGCGCGGCCGTCCGGGAAGACGTCCGCCACGATCGCGTGGATGACGGACTCGGGCGCGCTGCTGGCGAGGAACACGTTCAGCGAGGCCGGGCCCGCGACGTTGACCGCGGACGCGAGCGGCGGCCCCGTGAAGCTCAGCGCCCCCGGAGCGGCGAGCGCCAGGTCCGTCAACGGACCCTGGATCCCGAGCACCGAGCTGGTCTGAGGGTCGCTGGCCGTGGGCAGCGAAGCGATCGCCGCGTAGTTCTGCCGCGTCTGGGCGGCGGGCGGGTCCGCGGCGAGCGACCCCGCGTTGAGCGTGTTCGCGGCCGGTCCGCCGGCGCGGGCGGGGTCCAGGAACATGCGCTGCCACTTCGTGCCGGGGACAGGCCAGTCCTTGGCGGCGTAGCGCGTGAAGCGGCCGGCCCGCAGCTCGGGCTGGCTGCCGTTGCCGAGGTACAGCTGCACCGGCGGCTCGCGGTCGATGCCGTTCGCCTTGCCGAGCAGGTAGCGGTCGAACCAGCGCCGGTACTCGGGTTCGGCGCCCGCGGTGCCGGCCGGGTAGCCGTCGTGCGCGCCCATGACCAGCAGGTGCGTCCCGGGATGCGCGCGCCGGACCATCTGGAAGCTCTCGAAGGGACCGCGCGCCTCGGGGTCGTAGAAGCTCGTGCCGGCCAGGATCGGGAACCGGTTGGGGCCAGGCCGCTGGGTGTGACCGATCCAGTAGTCGTTGAGCGTGGGATTGCCCAGGATGTCGACGAACGTCCCCAGCAGCCCGACCCCGGACTGCACGGTCTGCAGCAGCCCGCCTTCGAGCGTCCGCTGTGGTCCGCTGCCGAGCAGCAGCCCGCCGACCGCGGCCCCCACCGCCGTCGCCGGGACGAAGTTCGTGACGCCACCCGGGTACAGGAGGTCGCGGTAGAGGTCAGAGGTCCCGGCCCCGAGCGAGGCCGCGTCGACGCAGTCCATCGGCAGGTGCAGCGAGTTGTAGACGGCGATCGCGCTGGCGGAGAAGCCGTAGAGACCCAGGTGCCCGTTGCTCCACGGCTGCCGGCACGCCCACGTGAGGAACTCGGAGACATCCCGCTGGTCGCGGGGGCCGACGGCACCCCAGACGCCCTCGCTGCGGCCGGTGCCGCGGGCGTGCACCTGGACGAGGTTGTACCCCTCGCCCCAGTCGGTCCCGCAGCACCCGGGTGCGTACGGGCTGAACTCGATGATGGTGGGACGGGGCCGCAGGTCACCCTCTCCGCTGACCGCGGCGTGCAGGCGCACGCCGTCCCCGGCGGTGAACGTCAGGTCCTGCTGCACCCGCGCCGCGCCCGCGACGGCGGGACCGGCAAGCATCGCTGCGAGGAGTACTCCGAACGCTGCCACCGATCTGCGAACACCCATGTTCGCAACGGTAACACGCAGGACGGCCCCGAGTCCAGGACCGACCTCCGCGGGCTCAGACGATGCGGTCGGCGATGCCCGGATACGCGACGACGAAGCCGGACCCGTCGTACTCGATGACCGCTTGGAAGTCGAACTCGGGCGCGTGGTAGTCGTAGCGCGAGCGGCCGTCCTCGTCGTCGATGCGCCGGTACGTCTGGTCCGCGCGCCGCGGCGCCTCGGCCGCGATCCGGACGTAGGCCGCCGGGGCGTCGAACTCGTCCCCCACCCCCGGGGACAGGCGCCTGACCGGGAACGCGTTGGTGAGCGCCGAGCACTCCAGGTCGAGGTCCAGGCAGCCCTTGAGCTGCGGCGCAGGGAGGCCGTCGACCCGCCAGCGGCCGTCGCCGTCGTAGTCGAGCGTCGTCATCCGCTCCTCGGGGTCGGCGTCGGCAAAAGTGGTGACGACGGCATGCCGCAGCTGCCACTGGGCGTCGAGGGCGATGTGGTACCGGACGGCCCAGCCGTGCCCGTCCTCGACGGCGACCGTCCGGCCGTCGATCAGGTAGCCGTGGCTGGAGCGGTGCAGGAAGGCGACCTCGATGCCCTCCCGCGAGGTGCCGTGCCGCCAGGCGACCTGGTGCGGCAGGGCGGCGGCGGTCATGACCCCTCCGGCCAGTCGATCTGCAGGAGCTCGCCGTCGCCCTCGTGCCGCGGGCCGAAGACGAGCAGCTCGAGCCCCTCGTCGCCGGCGTCGAAGCTGCGAGCGACGCCAGGGCTGACGCGGATCGCGTCGTGCTTCGCGAGGTCCCGGACCTCGCCGTCGAGCAGCATCCGGCCGCTCCCTGCGAGCACCACGTAGACCTCCTCCGCCTCGTGGTGGCGGTGCGCGAAGGGCACCTTCCGGCCCGGCTCGAGGGTCTCCAGCGCGAACCCGGTCCTCTCGCAGTCGAGCGCGTCGGCGGCGAACCGGGCGGAGAAGCCGTCGCCGAAGCCCTGCTTGGCTGCCGCGTCCTCGACGTCGGCGAGGTTCTTGTGCGTATAGCTGCTCATGCGGCCGAACCTACCCGACCGCACGACACCGGGAACCAGCCCCGGGGACTACTCCCAGGGCTTCTTGAGCAGCAGGATCGTGTTCAGGAAGAACACGACCGCGAAGGCGACGGTCCAGCGGTTCAGATTGCGCTCGACCAGCGAGCCGCCGCCAAGCGGACCGGCACCCGTACCCACGCCGAAGGCACCAGAGAGGCCGGCGTCCTTGCCCGAGTGCATGAGCACGAGGAAGATCAGGCCGACCGAGATCGCGACCTGCAGGACGGAGAGGATCGTTTCCACGACCGCAGATGGTAGCCGGTCAGGCGCGCGGTGCGTCCACTGCTTGCGCCGCGTCGGCGTCCGCGTCGACCTCGGCGGTCGCCGCGTCACCGGCCGGCGCAGCGCGCGCCGGCGCGGGTGGATCGTCGTCGTCGGCGCCGAGGTCGTCGAGCGCTCGCAGGATCTCGATCGCCTCGGCCCGCCTGGCGCGGTCCTGCGCCCGGAAGTCCTCGTCGCTCAGCTTGCCCGTGCGATGGTCGAGCTCGAGCTCGCGGATCTCACGGTACTTCGCCTCCTTCGCGGCGAGCAGGCCGTCGCGCTCGACGGCGACGCGGTCCTCCCCGCCGCCCGCACGGGCATTCCGGATCGGGGCGCTCACCACCCACACGACCAGCCCGAGCACAGCGATGACGATCAGCGGTTCCACGGCGAGGAGGCGGACCCTAGAGGACCCGCCGACGGTCAGGCGCGACCAAGCTCCTTCGCGACCCGGGCCGCGTACCGGCCACGCGCCCGCCGACGGACGCCGTCCGGGGCCGGCCACATGGCGATCAGGCCGCCGCCGAAGGTGATGAACGCACCGATCCAGATCCACATCACCAGCGGCGAGACGATCACGCGGAACGTCGCCGGAGGGGTGTTGTTCACGTAGCGCCGGATGACCTCCGCGAAGATCGCGCCGCGGACCTCGCCGAAGCGCGCCGGGTTCACGGTCCCGGCGGCCTTGACGGCCTCGTTCAGGCGCGTGTCCTGCTGCTCGATGTACGGGCGCAGCGCGCCGAGGTCGGGCTGGACGGCCATCCACACGTCCCGGCCGAGGCCCGCCTTCATGCCGACCTCGGACGTCGCCTCGCCGTCGAACGCGCTGCTGATCGGGACGGCGGGGGCGTTGACCGGGTAGTACCCGCGGTTCGGCCGCAGCGTCGCGACGCGCTCGCCGTCCTTGGTGACCCGCATCACCGCGCCGAACTCGATGCGCTCCAGGCGCCCGCCGTTGGTGACGATCTGCCCGGTCGCCTTCGCGTACGAGAACGTGTAGCCGTTGACCTTCGCCGTCTGCCCCGGGACCAGCTGGACGTCCTTGGCGTGCTGGAACGCCGAAGACGCGGCGACGCCGACGAGGATCGTCGCGAAGCCGACGTGGGCGATGTAGCCGCCGTAGCGCCGGCGGTTGCGCCGGATCATCGCGACGAACGCGACGGGGACGGAGCCGCCCGCCATGGCACGGCGGGCCCGCACCCCGCGGACGAACTCCTGGCCCACGGTGATGAAGACGAAGGCGCCGCAGAAGAACATCCCGAGGGCGTAGGGCCGGGTCTCGGCCGGGGTCAGGATGACGAGCGCCACCGCGATGGCCAGCGAGCCGAACAGCGGAGCGGTGAAGTTCCGGCGGGCGTTGACCGCGGTCGCACGCCGCCAGGCGATGACGGGACCGATGCCGCTGAGGAGAACGAGCAGCAGCGCCAGCGGGACGGTGTAGCGGTCGAACCACGGCGGTCCGACGGCGGACTTCGTGCCGGTGGCCGCCTCGGAGATCAGCGGGAAGAACGTCCCCCAGAACGTGACGAACGCAAGGCCGACCAGGACGAGGTTATTCGCGATGAACACCGACTCGCGCGAGAGCAGCGAGTCGAGCCGGTTCTCGGACCGCAGCGAGTCGCGGCGGGAGACGACGAGGCCGATCGACCCGGCGATCAGCACGGCGATGAAGATCACGAACGGCGTCCCCAGCGTCGACGCGCCGAAGGCGTGGATCGAGTCCAGGATGCCGCTGCGCACGAGGAACGTCCCCATGATCGCGAGCGTGCCGGTGGCCAGGATCAGCGACGCGTTCCAGACCTTCAGCATCCCGCGGCGTTCCTGGATCATCAACGAGTGCAGGAACGCGGTGCCGGTGAGCCAGGGCAGCAGCGAGGCGTTCTCGACCGGGTCCCAGGCCCAGTAGCCGCCCCAGCCGAGCTCGGAGTAGGACCAGCGCGCGCCGAGGACGATGCCGATCCCCAGGAAGAACCATGCGGCGAGCGCGAACCTGCGCGTGGCCGTGATCCACTCGGCGTCGACCCGGCGGACCAGCAGCGCCGCGACCGCAAAGGCGAACGGCACCGTGAAGAGCGTGTACCCCGAGTACAGCATCGGGGGGTGGATCATCATGCCCGGGTGCCGCAGCAGCGGGCTCAGGCCGGCGCCCTCGGTCGGGACCGTGGCCAGCGTCTGGAACGGCGACGCGGCGAAGACCAGCAGGCCGGCGAAGAACGCGGCGAAGACGGCGAGGACGGCGGTGGCGTACGGCGTCACGTCCCGCATGCGGTTGCGCGTGAGGTAGAGCACGAGGCTGGACCACAGCGACAGGAGCCACAGCCACAGCAGCAACGAGCCCTCCTGGGAGGACCAGGCAGCGGCGGCCTTGTAACCGGTGGGCGTCGTCGTCGACGAGTGTGAGACGACCGTGGCGAAGCTGAAGTCGGACCGCAGGAACGCGAGCTCGAGGATCGCGAAGGCGACGGTCGACAGCGCGGCGAGCGTGTAGACCGCGCGACGGGCGGAGGCGGCCCAGTCGCGGTTCTGCGAGCGACCGGCGTGGACGGCGGCGCCGATGCCGTAGAGCGCGACGCCGAACGCCAGGATCAGCGTGGCGCGGCCAAGCGTGGCGCTGTCCATCTAGGCCGGCGTGTCTTTGTTCTCGTACTTCGACGGGCACTTCGTGATCAGCGAGTCCTTCTCGCCCACGAAGGCGGTGCCCTGCTTGCGGACCGTGATGATGACCTCACGGCCGTTACGGAACGGGTCCGGAACCGGGCCGTCGTAGGTGACGGGGACGGCGCGGGCGCCGTCGCGGTCCCGGAGCATGAAGCGCTGCACCGAGCCCTGCTTCTTCCAGGCCGAGACCTTGCCGGTCACCTGGTAGGACTTGCCCGGAACCGCGCTGGCCGCGAGCTTGCTGGGGGTGACCGAGGGGTCACCGGCGCTGAAGCTCGTGTACATCAGGCCCCCCGCCAGGAAGATGGCGGCGGTGAGGGCGACGATCAGGCGTACGGTGCGCTTGCGGGCGGGGTCCATGGGCGTCGTGAAGTCTACGAGACCCGGCGGCCCTTTCGCGTCACCGGGCATCCGCGCGGTGGGCGGAGGCGGTCGGCGCGGGTCGCCCCAGGCGTCCGGCGGCATCAAGTTCGACGGGTGCGCTGCCGAACATCGGGGTGGAAACTTTCCCGGCGCTCAGGCGTCTAGGGGGACGAGGACCTCCTGATCATGCGACTCAGCCGAACCACCGACAACCGCCGCCCCACCGCCCGCCCGCGCGCGCGGCCCGCCGCCCTTCCGCAGGTTCCGCCGGGCCCGACCCCGCGGACCCGCGGCACCGATCCGCTTGCCGCCGAGCGCCGCCTGCGCAGCTCCGGCGGACCGGTCGACAACGCGACCTACGGCTGCGGCTGCGGGTACGTCTTCGAGGCGCCCGTGTCGACCGGCGTCACCTGCCCGCACTGCGGCACCGGCCAGGCCTGGTAGTCGCCCGCCCGGCAGTGGGCGGCAATTTGAACGGTCCCGTATCATTTGCGGTGCATGCTCGGCCAGGGGAACAAGCTCGTCGCTGTCTCGCTGATCGCTGTGATGGCGGTCGGCAGCGTCGTCATGTGGCTGGGCATCCCGTTCGGCTGGATCTACGTGGTCTCGCAGTCGGTCGAGTCCTCACAGCCGTCGATGGGCCCGTACGTCCTGCTGATCGTCGGCATCCCGGTCTCGATGATGCTCGTCGGCCGGCTGCTGGGCAGCCTCAACCGCTACTACGGGCGCGTCACCCACACCACTCCCGAGGTCCGCGTGAACCTGCCGTGGCACCGGTCGCTGCGCGAGAGCCGCGACTCGAGCCACCCGCGGACCGTGCTCGACGTCGTCATGGTCATCAGCGTCGGCGCCGCCCTGACCTGCTTCGGCGCGTGGTTCTTCCTGCTCGCCGGCTCGCCGCTGCCGTCCTGACGCGGGACGGGTGGACCGCCGCACGGGAGGTACCGCGCGGGCGGCTGGGGCGCCTCGGCACGGACGCGGGTGAAGCCGCGGTCGCGGGCCGCTGCAGCGCTGCCGCCCGGTCACTTCGCAGGGCGGGGCGCGCGCAACGTCGCGTGCATGACGTCGGGACGTCGGCGTAGGACTCGGGCCATGCTCCGCGAGGTGAAGGACGGCGCCCTCGTCGGCGACGGCCGGTCCCTGCTCGGGCGCCGGTGGCGCTTCGAGTCGGGCCGGCAGGTGTCGAGCGCGCGCTGGTCCGCGCGGCAGGTCCGGCGGCTGCTGCGGGCGGCGGACGACGATCCCGTCCTGCTGCTCGACGACGGCCGCGCGCGGTACTGGCTGTACTCGGGCCGCTTCTACCGCGAGGACGACGGCCTCGACGCGGATGACGTGCTGGCGCTGGTGACCGACCGCGACGTGCGGTCCCGCCGCCGGCTCGAGCGGGCGCGGGCCGTCCTCGCGCAGGAGGAGGAGAAGCGGTCGCCCGGCACGCCCCCGGACGGACGGGCGCCCCGCCGCGAGGCCATCCCCCGCGCCATCCGCCTGGCCGTGTTCGAGCGCGACGGAGGATCCTGCGTGGACTGCGGCGCGACGTTCGAGCTGCAGTTCGACCACGTCATCCCGCTGGCGCTGGGCGGCTCCAGCACGCCCGCGAACCTCCAGGTGCTGTGCGCGCCGTGCAACCAGCGCAAGGGCGCATCGCTCGGCTGAGCGCCCGGCTGCCATCGTGTGTCAGGCATGCCTGACGTCCCCGCCTCCCCCACCGCTGCCGTGACCCCTCCGGTCGCCGACGAGGCCAGCCCGCTGCGCCGCCTCATCCGGTACGCCGAGCCGCACCGGCGCTCGGCGCGGATCGCGGCCACCTGGAGCATCGCGAACAAGATCTTCGACATCGCCCCGGAGCTGCTGATCGGCGTCGCCGTCGACGTCGTCGTCCGCGGCGAGGGCTCGATCGTCAGCGACGTGTTCGGCGTCGAGGACCGCTTCCACCAGCTGCTCGTGCTCGCCGCGATCAACCTCTTCGTCTGGATCCTGGAGTCCGCGACCGAGTACCTGGCGGCCGTCGGCTGGCGCTCCCTCGCGCAGACGATCGAGCACGAGGCGCGGATGGACGCCTACACCCACGTCCAGCGGCTCGAGCTGGGTGCGCTGGAGGACCGCGAGACCGGTGACCTGCTCGCCGTCCTCAACGACGACGTCAACCAGATGGAGCGGTTCCTGGACGTCGGCGCCAACGACATCATCCTCACCGTCATGAACGTGATCCTCGTCGGGATCGTGTTCGTCGTCATCTCGCCGCTGCTGGCGGTGCTGGCCTTCCTCCCCATCCCCGTCATCGCCCTCGGTTCGCTGCGGTTCCAGAAGCGCCTGGAGCCGCTGTACGCGACGGTCCGTGAGAAGGCGGGCGCGGTCGCGGGCGTGCTGGCGAACAACCTCGCGGGCCTCGCGACGATCAAGTCGTTCACCGCCGAGGACCGCGAGGTCGCGCGCATCAGCACCGCCTCGCTCGAGTACCGCGACGCGAACCGCATCGCGATCCGGGTGTCCAGCGCGTTCGTCCCGCTGATCCGCATGGCGATCCTGGCCGGCTTCACGACGACGCTCGTGATCGGCGGCAAGGCGGCGCTCGACGGGAGGCTCGAGGTCGGGGCGTTCAGCGTCCTGGTGTTCATGACGCAGCGCCTGCTGTGGCCGCTGACCCAGCTCGGCGAGGTCCTCGACCTGTACCAGCGCGGCATGGCGTCCACCCGCCGGATCCTCGACCTGCTCGACGTCCCGGCGCGGATCGTCGGGGGGACGGACACGCTCGCCGCCCCCGTGGCCGGCGCGGTGCGGCTGGACGGGGTGCGGTTCGCCTACCAGCACTCCCAGGCGTCCGGCGTCGAGGTCCTGCGCGGCGTCGACCTCGACGTCCCCGCGGGTGAGACACACGCGATCGTCGGCCCGACCGGTGCCGGCAAGTCCACGCTCGTCAAGCTGCTGCTGCGCCTCGAGGACCCCACGGCCGGGGCCATCACCCTCGACGGCGCCGCGCTGCCCTCGCTGCGGCTCGAGTCGCTGCGCGGCGCGCTCGGCTACGTCGCGCAGGACGTGTTCCTGTTCAGCGGGACGATCCGCGAGAACGTGGCCTACGGGCGTCCGGGTGCGTCCGACGAGGAGGTCCGCGGCGCACTGGCGGCGGCCGAGGCGCTGACCTTCGTCGACGGCCTCCCGGACGGGTTGTCGACCCTCGTCGGCGAGCGCGGGATGCGGATGAGCGGCGGGCAGCGGCAGCGCCTGTCACTCGCGCGCGCGATCCTGCGCGACCCGGCCGTCCTGCTGCTGGACGAGGCGACCGCCGCCGTCGACACCGAGACCGAGGCGGCGATCCAGCGCTCCCTGCGGACCGTCAGCGCCGGGCGCACGACGATCGTGATCGCCCACCGCCTGTCGACCGTCCGACACGCCGACCGGATCCACGTGCTCGAGGCCGGGGCCGTCGTCGAGTCCGGGACCCACGACGAGCTCGTCGCCGCGGGCGGGCGGTACGCAGGGCTGTGGGCCGTGCAGATCGGCGAGGCCGTCACCGACTCCGCCTGACGCCGGCGGCTCTCCCCATCGGAGGGTGAGGCTCGCCACCCGGTGGGGCGCTCGCACGCGGACCGCGGGATAGCGTCGTGGTCGACCACTCCCGAAAGCGAGACCCACCCGACATGACCCCCACCGTTGACGTCCTGCAGGGCAGCCACGGCGACTACCACGTGCACGTCTGGGACGACTCAGACGCGCGCTACATCGCGCTGCTCGCCCACGGCATCGCCGAGCACGCGCGCCGCTACGACCACGTCGCCGCCGCGCTGGTCGCCGACGGTGCCGCCGTCTACGCGCCCGACCACTACGGCCACGGCCTGTCGGCCGGCGAGCGCGGCCTCGTCGAGGACGTCGAGGCCTACGTCGACGACCTGCACCTCGCCGCCGAGCTGGCCCGCGGCAGCCACCCTGGCCTGCCGGTCGTCCTCATCGGCCACTCGCTCGGCGGCATCATCGCGACGCGGTTCGCGCAGCGGTACATGGATGAGCTGACCGCCCTGGTCCTGTCGGCGCCGGTCATCGGCGGCAACCCGGGCTTCGAGGCGCTGCTGGCGATGGACCCGCTCCCCGAGGTGCCGCTGGACCCGGCCGCCCTCTCCCGCGACGCAAGCGTCGGCGAGGCGTACGCGGCAGACGACCTGGTCTACCACGGCCCGCTCGCGCGCAAGACGCTCGAGACGATCTTCGGCGCCGTCGACACGATCGCGCAGGGCCCGAAGCTCGACCTCCCCACCCTCTGGCTCCACGGCGACCAGGATCCGCTGGCGCCGTACCCCGTGACGGCGGAGGCGGTCGAGCGGCTGCGGACCGACAAGGTCTCCGAGAAGGCCTACGCGGGCGCGATGCACGAGATCTTCAACGAGACGAACAAGGACGAGGTCATCGGGGACGCCGTGGCGTTCCTGCACGCGCAGACCACGTAGCGCGACGTCCGCTCGCCCGGCCGCCGAACGTCGGTTTCCCCGTCCGTGGACGCGGGGTTTCCGACGCTCGCGTGCCGCGGCGCCCGGCGCAGCGCCGAGCGGCGGTTTCCCCGTCCCTGGACCGCGGGGGAACCGACGTTCGATGACGGCGCGGCGCTCAGGCCCGGCTGCGCACCGCGGGGCACACCCGAGGGCGCACCCTGAACTTTCCGCCGCAGCCGACGCCCGGGCCCCGGTGCGGGGTAGGGTCCGCACGTGGCTGCACCGTCGCCGGCCTCGACCACCACCCTCCGGGCCACCGTCGCGACGTTCCTGCGATCTCCGGAGGACGAGCAGAGCGGGGACGACCTCGCCCGTGCCATCGCCGCCGTCCTGATCTTCGCGATCGTCGTGGCCAACCTGATCGGATCGGTCGCCGTCCTCGCCGTGACCTACCTGATCCTGCCGCTGCCCGCGGTGGACGACGTCGGTCAGGTCCGCGCGGTGAACGCCGCGACAGCGGCGACCTACATCACCGCGGCGATCACGATCGGCGTGGTGCTCGGCCTGCGGCGGCTCCGGGGCCTGGTCGCCTGGCTGCGGTCGGACGCCCCGGCGGACGAGGCCATGCAGCGTCTGGTCATCACCGCGCCGCTGGTCCTGTTCCGGCTCCAGGTCGCACTCTGGTTCGGCGCGGCGGTCCTGTTCGGCGTGCTTAACACGGGCTTCTCGGGCGCCCTGGCGGCGACCGTGGCGTTCACGGTCGCCGTGACCGGCATCACGACGGGGGCCTGCGCCTACCTGCTCGTCGAGCGGATCCTGCGCAAGGCGGCCTCGCGCGCGCTCGCCGAGGCCGTCCCCGATCGCCTCGCCGTACCGGGTGTCGGCACCCGCGCCGTGCTGGCGTGGGCGTTCGGGTCCGGCGTCCCGGTCCTGGGCCTGGTCGCCGTCGGCGTCAGCGCGCGCGCCGGCGGTCCTGCCGGCGACCAGCTCGAGGTGACGATGATCGGCCTCGGCGGGATCGCGCTGGTCATCGGCCTGCTGGCCGTCGTCCTCGCCGCGCGCGCCACCGCGGACCCGGTCGAGGGCGTGCGTCGCGCGCTGCAGTCGGTCCAGGAGGGCGACTTCGACGTGCACGTCCCCGTGTACGACGGGACGCAGATCGGCAAGCTGCAGCTCGGGTTCAACCGCATGGTCGACGGGCTCGCCGAGCGCGACCGCATGCGGACCGCGCTCGGGATCTACATGGACCCCGCGGTCGCCGAGCGGGTGGTGAGCGAAGGCGTCGACCTCACCGGCGAGGTCGTCGAGGTCACCATCATGTTCATGGACGTGCGCGGGTTCACGGCGTTCGCTGAGGACACGCCCGCGCCCGAGGTCCTCACCGCGCTCAACGGCCTGTTCGAGCAGGTGATCCCGGTCATCCAGGAGCACGGCGGCCGCGTGGACAAGTTCGTCGGGGACGGGCTGCTGGCGGTCTTCGGCGCCCCGCAGCGACTCGAGAACCACGCCGACTCCGGCCTGGCCGCCGCGCTCGCGGTGGTCGACCTCGTCAGCGACGGGATGCTGCCGATCGGCATCGGCCTGAACTCGGGCAGCGTGGTCGCCGGGAACGTCGGCGGCGCAGGCCGCCTGGAGTTCAGCGTCATCGGCGACGTGGTGAACGTCGCGGCCCGGGTCGAGTCCGCCACCCGCGAGACCGGGGACATGCTGCTCGTGACCGAGCACACGCGTGCGCTGCTCTCCCGTGAGCCGGTGGCCGTCGTCGAGCGGCCGGGCCTGGTCCTCAAGGGGAAGTCGACGACGGTCCGCGTCTTCGCGCCCGAACCCGGTGCCGCGGCCGGCGGCGACTCCCGCGGCGGCTCAGAGCACGATGCCGCCGTCGACGGGTAGCACCGTGCCGGTGATGTAGGCGGACGCCGGCGCGGCGAGGAACGCGACCCCCGCAGCGATTTCGGCCGGATCGGCGCTGCGGCCGACGGGGATCGAGCGCGCGATGTGCGCCCGGCTCCTGTCCGACAGCGACGCGGTCATGTCGGTCTCCACGAAGCCCGGCAGGACCGCGTTGACGGTGATGCCGTCGCCGGCGACCTCCGCAGCGAGGCAGCGGGTGAGCCCGAGCTGCGCGGCCTTCGCCGCCCCGTACGCGACGTCGCCGGGGAACGCACGCACCGCTGCCGGACTGGAGATCGAGACGATCCGGCCCCACCCCGCGGCGCGCATGAGCGGGACGGCACGGCGGGCGCAGAGGAAGGTCGCGCCCAGGCTCGTGCGTACGACGGCGTCGAAGTCGGCGATCGCCAGCGCGTCGATGCGGCCGCCGCGGTGGATGCCGGCGTTGTTGACGAGGACGTCCACCCGGCCGAGGTCGCGCTCGACGACGTCGAACAGCCGGTCGACGGCCTCCGGATCGCCGACGTCGGCCCGGACGGCGACGGCACGGCCGCCCGCCGCGGCGATGGCCGCGACCACGTCGTCCGCCCGGTCGGGACTGGTCGCGTAGTTGACCGCCACTGCCGCCCCGTCGGCGGCCAGCCGCAGCGCGATCGCCCGCCCGATGCCGCGGCTGGCGCCGGTGACCAGCGCGACCTTGCCGGCGAGCGGCCGGCCTTCCGTCGAGTCCGGCACGCGACCCGGTCGTCCGTCAGTCGTTCGCCGTCGCGGCGACGAGGATGTGCTGGAACTTCTCGCGGGCCGCCGCGCGACGCGTCGGGACGTGCTCGGACGGGATGCCGTCGACGGGCGCGCTGTAGCCGCGCAGGAGCTGCCGCGCGACGGACTGGCGGTGGACCTCGTCCGGCCCGTCGTAGAAGCGCGCGCCACGCGAGAAGCGGTACATCGCCTCGAGCGGCATGTCGGTCGAGTAGCCCAGCGACCCGTGCGCCTGCAGCGCACGATCGACGACGTCGTGCATGACGCCGGCGCCGAAGAACTTGATGAGCGAGATGTCGGTGCGCGCCGCGCTCGCCCCCTGGGTGTCCATCTTCCAGGCCGCGTGCAGGGTCATCAGCCGGGCGGCCTGCATCTGCGCGGCGCTGTCGGCGATCCAGTTCTGGACCGTCTGCTTGTCCGCCAGCAGGCTGCCGCTCGCGTAGCGGGACTGCGCGCGCTCGCAGAGCATGTCGAACGCCCGCTGCCCGACGCCCAGCCAGCGCATGCAGTGATGGATGCGGCCGGGCCCGAGGCGGTGCTGCGCGATCAGGAAGCCGGCACCTTCCTCCCCCAGCCGGTTCTCGACCGGGATGCGGACGTTCTCGTAGAGGATCTCCGCGTGGCCGCCGAGCTTGCCGTACTCCTCCTGCGGGTGCTCCATGGTCGAGACGTCGCGAAGGATGTTCACGCCCGGGGTGTCGGCCGGGACGATGAACATCGTGGCCCGCTGATGCGGCCGCGCGTCGGGATCGGTGACCGCCATCACGATCAGGAAGTCGGCGATCGACGCGTTCGAGGAGAACCACTTGTGACCGTCGATGACGTACTCGTCGCCGTCGCGGACCGCGCGCGTGGTGAGCAGGGTGGGATCGCTGCCCGCGGTGTGCGGCTCGGTCATCGAGAAAGCGGACTTCAGGTCGCCGGCGAGCAGCGGGTGCAGCCAACGGTCCTTCTGCTCCGGCGTTCCGACGAGGGCGAGGATCTCGCTGTTGCCGGAGTCGGGGGCCTGGCAGCCGAACGCGTTCGGCGCGAACGGCGAGCTGCCGAGGATCTCGTGCATGAGTCCGAGCTTCACCTGGCCGAAACCCTGGCCACCGAGCTCGGGGTCGAGGTGCGCCGCCCACAGCCCGCGCTCCTTGACGCGCTCCTGCAGTGGCGCGTAGATGGCGTCGACCTGGTCCTGGTCGAGCTCGCCGTAGACGGTGTCCAGCGGCCAGATCTCCTCCCGGACGAAGTCGCGCATCCACGCGAGCTGCTCCTCGAAATCGGGGTCGGTGCTGAAGTCCCAGGCCATGGCGATGCTCCCTCTCGTCGAACGGTCACCGTCCAATCTAATGCACTTGCATTGAATGTCAAGTCAGGTACATTGACTCGCGACCGATGCCCGCCGCCGCCCGCGACACCACGCCTGACCTTCGCGCCCGACTCGTCGCGGCAGCGGAGGAGCTGTTCTTCGCCCGCGGCGTGGAGGCGGTGTCCCTGCGTGAGATCGGCGTGGCGGCCGGGGCCCGCAACGCGAGCGCCGTGCAGTACCACCTGCGTGACCGCGCCGGGGTCATCCAGGCGATCCTGGACAAGCACCGTCCCGACGTCGACGCGCGGCGACATGCGCTGCTGGACGCCCTGGAGGCGGACGGCGACGGGGACCTGTGGCAGCTGGCAGCAGCCTACGTGCGGCCGCTCGCGGCGAAGCTGACGGACCCGGCCGGCGGTCCCGGGTATCTCCAGGTGATGGCCGATCTCGTCACCCGGCCTGAGCCGGTCGTCGCCTGGATCGGCGGCGAGGACCCCAGCGACAGCACCGCGCGCTGGCGCGCCCTCGTGACCCCGTTCATGGCGCCCGGCGGCGTCGAGCTGCACCGTCGCTTCACCGCCATGCAGTTCACGCACACGCAGCTCGCCCGGCGCGCGCACGAGACGCGGCGCAACGACCAGCGCCTCTTCACGAGCCACCTGACCGACCTCGTCGCCGCGCTGCTCGGGGCCCCGGTCTCACCCCAGACCGCTCGCCTGCGGCGATCCACGCGCAGCACGTCGCGCTGACCTCGTGCTGTGCCCGCGCCGGAAAGCGGGCGATCGATCGGATGACCGATGGTAGGACGGCTTCCGACCAACCAACCATGCGATCGGGTGAGGTGCCGACAGGATCCGTCCGACGATGATCACGCCATGATCGCCCGTGTCCCCGCCTGCCCCACGACCGACGGCGCCGCCCGCACCCAGGCCGAGCAGCGCGACGAGGCGCACCGGCTGCTGGCCGAGCTGAACGGGACGCTCACGCGACTGGAGGAGCTCACCGCCGGCACGCTCACCCCCGCGGTCGCCGACGACGTCGCGCACGACCTGCTCGCGACCGCAGCGCGGACGGGGTCGATGCTCGTCGCGGTCGCCGACACCAGCTACCGCGCGCAGGCCGCCGAGGCCGTCGCGCACGCACCGGGCGACCAGGCGGACGCCGACCGCGTCCTGGCCGTGGCCGGCTGGCTCGGCGCCGCCGGGAGCACGCTGCGAACGTCAGCCACCCAGGCCGCGGCATCGGTCGGCGCACGCAGCCTGCTGCGCGCCGGCTGGTCGGTCCGCAGCGTCGCCGCCACCGCGGACCCCGCGCCACGCGCGGCGAACGCGAGCGACGCCGCCGCCGCCTAGGCCCGCACCCTCCGCGTCCGGGGTAGCTCCGGGGGACGCGCAAACTTCGGGGGTGCACCCCCAATGTCGTCTGGGACGCGGCCCGTCATCGTCCCTCCTCATGGACACGAACGCCGGACGCAACGACCAGCCGCCCCGCCCGCGGCGCGGGACCGACGTCGCCGAGGCGCGACCGGACCGGGAGCGTGAGGGCCGTCGCAGCACGGACACCGCGTGGCCGCGGGGCGCCGCCACCCTCGCCGACCCGCGGGTCGTCCTCGCGATGGCCGACGGCCACCCGGCCGGCATCAAGCAGTTCCTGCAGTTCTGCCTGGTCCTCGTCTACCCGGCGTTCCTGTTCCTGGTCGTCGTCGCCTGGCCGCTGTGGGCGGTCGGCAAGGTGCTCGAGTGGGTCCTGGTCTTCCTGTTCTGGCCGCTGCGTGCGTACCTGGGCCGCCGGGAGGAAGCGTCATCGGCGGGGGCCGGCGCGGGCCACTGAGGCGCATCCGCGGCCGGCGCGGCGCTCAGCCAGGTTCGGGGGCGGACGCGTCCGGCGCCGAATCGAGCGAGAGCTGCAGCTGCTGCGACGCCGGGCGGCCGGTGTCGTCCAGGCCGGCACGCTCGACGTGCTCGAACGAGCCCAGGCGGACGCCGAGCAGCCGGACCGGTTCCGCCGGCCGATGCTCCTCCCACAGCCGCATCGCCTCCGCGGCGATGATCGCGGCGTCGTCCGTGTAGTGCGGGAGGGTCGTCGCGCGCGTGTAGGTGCGCCACGCGCCGGTGCGGATCTTCACGGCCACGTTGCGTCCCCGGAACCCGCGGCGCCGCGCACCCTCGGCGACCTCCTCCGCCATCTTCGCGATCTGCTCGCGGAGCGGTGCCGGGGCCCCGCTGGACTCGTCCGGGTCGGGGTCGACGTCCTCCTCGAAAGTGTGCTCGCTCGAGATGCTCTTGCGCTGGCGGACCGGCTGCAGGGGGACGTCGACGCTGAGATCGGCGACCTGGGCCAGCCAGCTGCCACGGCTCTCGCCGAACGTCCGCACGAGCATGTCCGCCTCCGCGCGGGCCAGGTCGGCGAGCGTCCGGAACCCGAGCTGCTCGAGGGTCTGCGCCGCCTTCGGCCCGATGCCGGGGATGATCGACAGCGGCCGGCCCGCCAGTCGCTCGCGGGCCTGCTCGCGCGACAGGACGACGAACGCCGCCGGCTTCTCGAGGTCGGAGCTGATCTTCGAGATGAGGCGCGACGGCGACACGCCCGCCGACAGCTGGATTCCCGTCTCCGCCCGCACCTTCTCGATCAGGCCACGCAGGAACGCGAGCGGCTTCTCGATCTGCACGAGCTCGGCGTAGGCCTCGTCGATCCCTGCCTGCTCGAGGTGCGCGATCGGGCCGTCGTCGGACTCGAAGACCGCCCCGGCCGCCACCAGCTCACGGCTCGCCAGCTCCCATACGCGCCGGGACGTGCTGGTGTACAGCTCACGATCGGGCGCGATCACGACCGCCGCCGGGCACAGCCGCAGGGCGCGGCTCATCGGCATCGCCGACCCGACGCCGAACCGGCGCGCCGGATAGGACGCCGTCGTGACGATCGACCGCGGCCCCGAGCCCCCGACGATCACCGGCCGCCCACGCAGCGACGGATCGCTGAGCTCGTGGCAGGTCGCGTAGAACGCATCAGCGTCGAGGTGCGCGATCACGCGACGGACGGCCACCGGGTCGAATCTACCGTCCTGGTTCCGGTGACCCCGGGCGCCTGCGGCTGCGATGATCCCAGTCGGATGACTGGCCGCCCGCACCCGATCGACGAGTTCGTCACCGTCCGCGTGATCGGGGATCCCGGCGGCAACCCGCCCGACTGGGTCAAGGAGGCCTGGATCGGCATCGAGTTCGACGCCGTCCGCTTCGAGGGCAAGGCCCGCATCGGCAGCAGCCGCGGGCGGGCCTGGTTCGCGAAGACCCGTCGCGGTGGCTGGAGCGTCCCGGCCGACGAAGCCGTCGCCGCCCTCGCCGCCGCCGGCCGGACCGAAGCGGCTGACTGGTGGATCGCGACCGGTCAGGTCGACCGCTTCGCGACGCTGATCTTCCACGCCGAGTCCTGCGTCCCGGTCGAGACCCCGGGACCGGACGGCGTGCCCGGGAACGGGCGACCGCTGTCCTAGCGGCACCTGCGACGAGCCATCGGCCGCGAAGCCGATAAGGTTCCGTGGACGCGGGAGTAGCTCAGTTGGTAGAGCATCAGCTTCCCAAGCTGAGGGTCGCGAGTTCGAGCCTCGTCTCCCGCTTATGGAAAACCCCGCAAAATCGCGGGGTTTTCTTTTGCCGGCGCGCAGGCCAGCGCCTCCACCTCCTCGACCTCAGAGCAGTCAAGCCGCGCCGGCGGATTCTCACGGCGCTTGTCCGTCGCTCCGGCGGCATGGACGCCAGGCCGTACGTGTCCGGGCGCATCCCGTACTTCAGGATCGAGACGAGCGCCTGCCGGTGCTGGGTGACGTTCCGCGGACCCAGCTCTTTCGCATCGAGGGCCTTCGGCCAGTCCGCCACCTCACGCACCGTCACATCTTGCGCTGGCCTGTCGCCGAACGGTCCCATGACGCGGCCAGGGTGACCCGATCACGCCGTACATCGTGCCGGCAGCAGGCCCAGCGAGAAGGCTCGCGACGAGATCGAAGGTGCTCATCGCTGCGAGGTGGGTCCGAACGCGCAAACCGCCCGCCGGCGCTTCCGACGGGCAGTCCGTCTGGCCTACGGCGCCGTGGCCCCACGACGTGACGGCTGGCGCATCCTGTGGTGCACCGCGGCTGCCGCTAAGCGGTGGTCCGTGTTGCTCCCACGGTGGGATCCTGTTCCTCGATGGCTCAGCGGGCGCGTCGGATCAGGGCGTTGCGCGGCATCTGCAGCGCGAATCCGACCGCATCGAAGTGCTCGCGCCATGCGACGAGATGGTCGCCGTCGAACTCGAGGATTCCCGCCACGCGGGCCGAGGCGATGAGCGACCCGTCGCGGCGGCGCAGATGGTCGATGCGTTCGCACAGCACGACGTTGCCGGTGGCCACCAGATGCGGCAGCTCGACGTCAATCGTCTCGAGGCCGAGGAGCTGGTGAGACAGACGGAGGAATCTCAGCGCGCCGACCCGGGTGTTGGTGACCATGAGCGGACGTTGCTCCCAGCGGCAGGCCGGCGCCAGCAGCGACTCGAACGCGGCGCACGTCTCGTCGAAGGAGACCGCCCAGCGGCTGAAGAAGCGGGTCGCAAGTTGCGCGTAGTCAACGCTTTCCTGCGCAGTTGTGTCGTGTCTGGAGGCCACCATCGCGGGCCAGCCTAACCCGTTGATGAATGCTCCTTCAACAATGATCAATGTTTCACCGTGGAGGTTCGGGTATTCCATTCACCGCTCTGGCGCTCTGGAGCGCTTCGGCCGGAGACGCGGCGCTCGAGTCCGCCGGACACCGAGTGCGGTGAGATACGGGACAATGAAGTCCCGAGGCCTCCTAGACCACGATGGCGGCCCCGCCACCCGGCGACGCGCACCTGCGAGGCTCCGCGGGGTGAGCCAGGAAGCAGCAGCAGGCGAGCCGGTCGCCGTCGTCGGCGCGGGGGTCGTCGGCCTGAACGCCGCCTTGGCGCTTGCCACTGCAGGGCATCCCGTGGTCGTCCTCGCCGCGGACGAGGCGGCCCGCACGGTGTCCGCCGTCGCCGGCGGGCTCTGGTCGCCGTTCCGCGCCGGCCCGGCCGCGGCGGTCGCCCGCTGGGCCCGCGTGGGCTACGACGCCTACGCGTGCCTCGCGGACGCCGTCCCCGCCGCGGGTGTTCGTCTCCTCGACGTCGTCCTCGTCGTCGAGGACGACGCGCGTCCGCATCCGTGGGAGGCCTGCGCCCCCCGCGCCGGCCGCCCTGCCACCCCGGCCGAGCGGCCGCCGGGCGTGAGCGCGTCGCGCGTCCTGCGGGTCCCGTCCGTCGACACCACACGTCACCTCGCCTGGCTTCAGGAGCGCCTGATCGAAGCGGGCGGCCGCGTGGAGCGGCGCCGCGTGCGCACACTCGAGGAGGCCTTCGACGCGGCGGATGTCGTCGTCGCCTGCCCGGGCCTCGCGGCCCGAGAGCTGCTCGACGACCCGACGGTCTTCCCACTCCGCGGCGTCGTCGTCGAGGTCGCGCACCCCGGGACCGCCGCGCTCCCGGCGCTGCTCGACGAGCGCGGCACCCAGCCGACCTACGTCCTCCCACGCCCCGACGGGACCGTGCTGCTCGGGGGGCGGGCCGACCCGGGGGACGAGCGGCTCGACCCAACTCCGGAGGAGGTCACGGACATCGTCGAGCGCTGCGTCGCGCTGGTGCCCGCACTCCAGGGCGCCCGGGTGCTCTACGCCCGCGCGGGCCTGAGGCCGGGCCGTCCGGACGTCCGGGTGCAGTCGCTGGCGCACCCGCGCGGACGCCTCGTCGTCGACTACGGCCACGGCGGCTCCGGCTGGACACTCGCCGCGGGCTGCGCCGCCGATGTCGTTGCACTCGTGCACGGAGCCTGAGCCCGCGCTCACCCTCGCGGCGGCTGCGCGACACGGTCGCACGGCGCGGCCGTCGGCGGGGACGAGCCGCTAGTCGTCGAACGCGGACGCGACGCGACGGGTTGCTTCCAGTTGCGGGTAGTGCCCGACGCCGTCCAACACGTGGACGGCGGCTCCGGGCATTCGCACGCGGATCTCGGGCACGACGTGCGCGCCCGAGACCGGGTCCTCCGGCCCCCAGATGAAGCGCATCGCAAGGTCACAGTCGACCAGCGCTCCGACCCATCGCTCTTCGTGGACGCGCCGCTCGGCCATGTACGCGAGAAGGCGGTGGATGTTGCGGTTCCCGCGATCGCGGCTGAACGCCCGCCAGTGCTCGTGCAACTCGCTGGTGCCTGGTTCGATCGACATCACCGCCCGTAGCGCCCTGGCGAACTGCCGCTCGGACGACAGGCGGGCCAGCAGCGGTCCGAATGGCCCGACCATCAGCGTCTGGATCCGAATCGGTCGGTGCAGGTGAGGAAAGATGCCGCCGTTCAGAAACGTCGCAGCCGTGAGCGTGACGCTCAGCCGTCCTTCGCCACGGCGGGCGAGCAACTCCTGCGCGACCGAGACGCCGTAGTCGTGGGCGACGAGTGCCGTCTCGGTCACGCCGTGCGCGTCCCACACCGCCTCGACGAGGTCGGCCTGCTCGGTCAACGTGTAA
The DNA here is from genome assembly GCF_040581415.1 of Paraconexibacter sp. AEG42_29. NCBI lineage: Bacteria > Bacillati > Actinomycetota > Thermoleophilia > Solirubrobacterales > Paraconexibacteraceae > Paraconexibacter > Paraconexibacter sp. AEG42_29. The sequence goes on from NZ_CP114014.1 coordinate 3,750,266, forward strand.
TCGTGGCCCCGGGGCTTGGCCGATGCCCCGAAGCCGAGGAAGTCGAGCGTGACGTCGCGACGTCCTGCACCGAGCGCCTGGTGGAGGGGCGCCCAGTCCCATGAAGAGGTCGGGAACCCGTGAAGCCAGGTCACGACCGGAGCATCTGCGGGTCCGTCGGCGCGCGTGAAGGTGCCGTTCTCCAAGCGCCGACCTCCTGCCCACCAGGCATCAAGCGACTGCACCTCGGCAACGCTACCCGAGAGCCGTGACCTGGAACTCCTGACCACCCGGGCACGCGAGATGACATCACGCGTCGGCTTGGGCGTCCGCTGCTGCTGCTCGGCGAAGAAGCGCCGGCCGATTCGAAAAGAGCGAGGTCGGCCGATCCAGGGTCAGCCGACGATGTGGTCGTCGTCCAGGAGGCGGGTGCGTCGGAGGCGCAGTGCGACTTCGATCTCGACGCGGCGGTGCTGAATCGTCGCGCCGCCGATGGCGGCTTCGGCTTGGCGCAAGCGGTTGCGGACGGTGTTCTCGTGGATGCCGAGGGTGGCCGCAGCGGCAACGTGGCTGCCTGTCGAGAGCCAGGCCAAAAGCGTCTCGCAGACGCGGTCGTTGACGGCACCCGGCGGAAGGAGCTGGCCGAGCTGCGCGACGAGGAACGCGCGGGCGCGGGAGGTGTCCTGAAGGAGGACGGTCTCGAGCCAGACGTCGCGGAACCAGAGCGTGGGCGGGGCGTCGAGGAGCATGTGCTGGACGGTGGCGGCCTCACGCGCCTGTTCACGGGTGCGGCGGAACCCGGTGATGCCGGTGGCGGGCTCGCCGACGGTCAGACGGGTCGCGCGCTCGGCGGCGGCGGTGCGCAGCCGTGCGAGATCGTGCTCGGCGAAGGCGTCGGGGCGGCCGAGCCAGCCGATCCACGACTGGGCGCCGTCGGCCATGAGCAGGACGTGGTCGGCGCCGGCGGCGAGGCGGAGCGGTTCGAGCTCCTCGGAGAACAGTCGGCCCCGCGGCGCTTCGAGGCGCAGCGCGAGGTGCGTTCCGGCGAGGCGGTAGCCGAGCACCTCGTCGGTGTCGCGGCCGGGGTCGTCGAGGCGGCCGTCGAGGATCTGCTCGACGAGCGGGCGGCGGACATTCTCGCGCGTCCGCGTGGACTCCGCCTGCAGCGCGTCGTAGCGAGCTTCGACGGCGTCGAGCACGTCGCTTAGCCCGGGGTCGCCGCGCCGGTCGGCAAGGAGGTCATCGAACATCGCCGTGGTCATCGTGCGGCTGAGCGCGACGATGGTCGTCTTGAAGCCGGGGGCTGGCTCATCCAGCACGCGGCGGGCTCCGCCGTCGGACGCTTGGTCATCAAGTTCGCCCACGCGGCCGGCATCCGCACCATCAACGTCGTGCGCCGCGCAGAGCGCGCCGACGAGCTTCTGGCACTCGGAGCGGACCACGTGCTGATCGACGCCGACGCCGGCACCGAACGCACCGCCGAGCTCACGGGCGGCGTCGCCGTCGCCCTCGCGCTCGACGCGGTGGGCGGACGAGCCACAGGCTCGCTGCTCTCGGCACTCGCACCGGGAGGCGTCCTGGTCAGCTACGGCGACATGTCCGGCCAGCCGAGCGTGACCAACCCAGCCGACCTGATCTTCGGACGACGGTCGATCCGCGGCTTCAACGTCGGCGACTGGTTCGCCAACGCCACGCCCGCGGCGATCGCGGATCTCTACGGCACGATCCTCGGGCAGCTCGTTGCCGGCGACCCGCCGATTCCCATCGAAGCCACGTATCCGCTCACCGACACGGAATCCGCACTACGCCACGCTGCGGAAGACGGGCGCGCCGGAAAGATCCTGCTCGTCGGATCACCACTCTGATCGAACGCTGCACGAACCACACTCGGGCAGCCGCCGGCTTGCCGTCTCGAGGAGCTGATCAGATCGCGCGCATGGGGCGCCGCCCGAGCGTTGAGGCTCGGCCGGCGCCTCGGGTCATCAGGCGGAGGGGACGGCGGCCTTTCCGAGGACCGCGTCGAACGCCGTGCGGAGGGCGGCAGCGGGGTCGGTCGGCACCTCTTGCGTGCGCCACGCCGTGTGCTGGTCGGGTCGGACGAGCACTGCTCCGCCGGGCTCGAGCCCGCCGACCTCGGCCCATTGGCCGTCGACGTCGCTCACGGTGCCTCCGATGGTGACCGCGTCGATCTTCACACCGAGCTCGTCGGCCACCGCGGAGGCGGCCTTCAGCCACTCCGCGCCGTCCGCGCCGGCGATCAGGGCGAACGTCCCGGGCGTGATGAGGTCGTGCGTCGACAGCCGCCGGCCGTCGCGCTCGATCCATGCGTGCGGGAGACGATGACCCGGCCGGGTGGTCGGCTTGTAGACGGAGCCGAACGGGTCGCGGACGGGCATGTCGGTCCCGTCGGGCACGACTGCGGCGGAGTCGTAGTTGTAGCCAATCTCGATCTCGTGGGCGTGGAACTCGACGCGCTGGGTGTTGATCACCTCCGCGAAGCGCCCGCGGATCGACGCGCCGAGACGGGTGTCGGCGAAGAACGCGGCGAAGGCGGCCATGTTCTGCTCCTTCGGCGCGCCGGGCATCAGTCCCATCGCCACGTCGATCACAGCGAAGTTCGTGAACGCCGACAGGGCCCAGTCGGCGTTGTCCGCCCCGACGGGGAGGCGCTCGGCTTCGTAGGTGTCGAGGAGCGAGTCGTCGGCGCGGCCGCTGACGACCTCCGCGAGCTTCCAGCACAGGTTGTGAGCGTCGTGGATCGCGCCGTTCAGCCCGAGCCCGGTGGTGGGCGGCTGACGGTGGGCGGAGTCACCGGCGAGGAAGACGTTGCCGATCCGGAACTTCTCGGCGTGGATGCGGTCGAGGATCCAGTGGCTGACCTTCAGGACCTCGAGGTCGAGATCGGGGATCTTCAGCAGCTCACGCATGCGCGGCACGATGGCGGCCTCGTCGAAGCGCGCGGGGTCGTCCGGCCGGAAGGCGAAGTGGATGACCCACTCCTCCGAGTGGCGGTCCCAGGTCGGCCCCATCTTCACGAGGGCGCCGCTGGACCAGGAGCCCTCGCCCTCTGGATTGATCGACCAGGTGATCATCGACTTGTCGTCGACGTACTCGGAGAGGTCGGCCTTGAAGTGCGTGGAGACCATCTCGAGCATGCCGGTCGGGCCAAGCATCGGTGTGCCGAGCTTCGGCACCACGGTCTTGCCCCCGTCGGCGGCGATCATGTACCGCGCGCGGACGATGAACCTCTCGTCGGCGGCGCGGTCCAGGACCGTGGCGACGATGCCCGCGTCGGTGTCCTCCCACTCGACGATCTCGTGCCCGAACTTGACCACCTCGCCCCGCCCGCCCGACCGCTCCTCGGCCATCTTTCGCAGCAGCGGCTCGAGGCGGATCTGCGGGAGGTTCGACGGGAGGGCCGGCCCGTCCTTCTCGTACGGCGCCTTCAGCACCCCGCCGCCGAACGCGTCGAACTCGTGGAAGTCGCGGCGGTCGTACGGCCCGTCCCCACCGAGCGAGGTCACCCAGCGGATGTGGCCGAAGTTCTCGAGCGGCGCTCCGACCTCATAGATCGGGTCCGCCATGCCGAAGCCGCGGAAGATCTCCATCGTGCGCTGGTTGAGGTAATGCGCCTTGGGGAGGTGCGAGGTCTCGGAGTGGCGCTCGACGAGCAGATGCTCGACACCCATCTCCGACAGGAACGAGGACGCGCTCATGCCGCACCCTCCCCCGCCCATGATCAGGACGGGCACTTCGACTTCTCGCATGACGGCAACTCTCCTCGGTAGTAGACCCTCGCGGCAGAAGTATATATAACATACTGTCAGCGCGGCCGTGATGGTTCGGACCGCAACTCATCAACCGCAAGTGGAGAGGGTCATGTCCGACATCTCATTCGACGAAAGCCGCGTCCGCCGGCCGACGCTGCACCACGTCAACCTGAAGACACTGAAGCTCCAGGAGTTGATTGACTGGTACGAGAAGGTCATCGGGTCCAAGGTCAACTTCCAGTGGCCGGGCGGGGCGTTCGTCACCAACGACGAGGCCAACCACCGGATCGCGCTGATCTCGCTGCCGGACTTCGTCGACGACCCCGACAAGCTCACGCGCACCGGCATGCACCACAGCGCCTTCGAGTACGAGCACATCGATGACCTGCTCGCGACGTTCCTGCGGCTGAAGGCCGAGGGCATCCTGCCCGGGGCGTGCCTGGATCACGGCCTGACGCTGTCGTTCTACTACCACGACCCGGACGGCAACTCGGTCGAGCTGCAGGCCGACAACTACGGGGACTGGGCGGCGTCGACGGAGTTCATCCGCACCGACCCGCGGTTCGGGGAGAACCCGATCGGCTCGCCGGTCGATCCCGACGCATACCTCGCGGCCCGCGCGGGCGGGATGGACGTCAAGGAACTGCACGAGCGTGCCTACGCCGGCGAGTACCCGCCGTCCGGCCCGTTCGACATCCGCCTTCCGCTGCCGTGACGTCAGGCGGCCTCGCCGGCGTCGCCTGCGCTGAGCAAGGCCTCCATCAGGGTCTCGTTGTGGCGCAGGTGGTCGGCCATCGCCTTGGCCGCCCGGGCGGGGGCGCGAGCTTCGAGCGCGGCAAGGATCGCCTCGTGCTCGGGCTGGGCGATCGCCGGGCTGCTCGGCGTGCCGTCGATCAGGATCCGCACGTAGGCCGCGGACGCGTCGCGCAGCTCGGCGATCAGCTTGGCCAGGTTCGGCCGGCCGGCTGCGGCGTAGATCTGCTCGTGGAACCGCTGGTTGAGCGCGAAGTACGCGACCGCGTCGCTGGTACGGCCCATCTCGTCGACCAGCGCGCGCAGGGCGGCGAGCCCGTCCTGGTCCAGGCGAGTGGCAGCGGCGCGGGTGGCGAGCGGCTCCAGCGCGATGCGGATCTCGTAGTTCTCCCGCAGGTCCTCGACGCTCGGGATGAAGACGACCGCGCCGCGGTGGGGCTCGTAGGTGATCAGGCCCTCGCGCTGCAGCCGCGCGAACGCCTCCCGGACCGGGGTCGGGCTGACGGCGAACGCCCGGGCCACGTCGTTCTGCTTGAGCGCCGTGCCGGGCGGGATCTGGCCGCCGAGGATCTGACGGCGCAGGTCGTCGGCAACCGCCTCAGCGCGCGTGGTGGGGGTCGATCCGAGGGGCTGCAGACTGCTCATGCCCCCAGCGTAGACGCAAAGTCAAATAATCTACAATCGAAGGAGCAGCCGTGAAACTCGTGCGCTACCGCACCCCCGACGGCATCACCACGGGACTCCTGGACGGCGAGGAGATCACGGCCCTCGAAGGCCTGTCGGTGGTGGAGCTGCTGATCCTCTCCCCCGCCGACCGCGCGGCGCGCGTCGATGCTGCCCGCGGCGCGACCGTCCCCTTGGCGGACGCCGAGCTGACCGCGCCGGTCGAGCAGCCGGGGAAGTTCCTGGCTCTCGGGTTCAACTTCGCAGACCACGCAGGCGAGCAGCCCGACATGAGCAACCAGACGGTCGTCGACCTCTACGAGACGGTGCGGCTCACCCGGGCGGCGTACCCGTCACCGAAGCTGCCGACCATCTTCAACAAGCAGACCTCGAGCATCTGCGGACCGTTCGACCCCGTGCTGATGCCCGAGGACTCCGAGCTGCTGGACTACGAGGGCGAGCTGGTGATCGTCATCGGCGCCCACGGGCGGCGCCTCTCGCCGGGTCAAGCGCTGTCGATCGTCGGCGGCTACACCGTCACCAACGACATCTCCGTCCGCGACTGGCAGTGGGACACCCCGACCACGTGGCCTGGCAAGAGCTTCGACACCCACGGTCCGATCGGCCCCTGCGTCGTCACGGCCGACGCCCTCGACCTGTCCGACCTCGCGATCCGCACCTGGGTCAACGGCGAGCTGCGCCAGGACTCCTCGACCGCCGCGATGGTCCTCGACGTCGCCACGATCGTGTCGACGATCTCGCAGATCTGCAGCCTGCAGCCCGGCGACCTGATCGCCACGGGCACCCCTGGCGGCATCGGTACCCCGACCGCCAACTGGCTCAAGGTCGGCGACGTCATGCGCGTCGAGGTCGAGGGCATCGGCGTGATCGAGAACACCGTCGTCGCCGAGGACGCGCTCGGGCCCTCCCTGCCCGAGGGCGAGTGGTCGCTCAGCCGCTCCTGACGTCCGAGCGTCGCCGGGCCATCACCGGCCCGGCGACCACGCCCCGAGGACCATCAGCGTCTTCGTCCCGACGATCTTCCCGGTGCTGCGCATCCTGTCGATGACGCGCTTGAGGTCCTCGACGTCGCGCACGCGGATGAGCGCGAGCGCGTCGGGGTCGCCGGCCATCGTGTAGATCGCCTGCACCTCGGGCAGCCCCTTGGCCACGCCGGCGATGTCATCCACGCGCGTGTTTCCGGCGAAGCGCAGCTCGGTGAACGCCTCGAGCGGCCGACCGAGCTTCGCGTGATCCACGACCGTGGTGTAGCCGGTGATGACGCCGGACTCCTCGAGCCGGTCGATGCGCCGCTTGACCGCCGGGGGCGACAGCGAGACCAATCGGCCGATGTCGGCGAGTGATCGCCGGGCGTCCGCGACCAGCAGGTCGACGATCTCAACATCGGTGCCGTCGAGCTCGACCTCAGCCATACCTCAAAGACTACAGATTATATGTAATCGAACGCGTATCTGGCTTTCGCCTTCGATCCTTGCGTCATGCGTCGAAGTGGGACGGTTGCGGTGGCGGCCGGCCCCCGCGCGCGGTTCAGTGGCGTCATGTCGGGTCACCCGTCCGCGGCCGCCGGCCGCCCCACCTGCGTCCGCGAGGCAGGCTCATGAGCGAGACTGCAACCGCCGTCGACGTCACGATGCCCGGGCTCTCCGAGGGCATGGAGACGGGGACGATCATCGCCTGGCTCATCGAGGACGGCGCCACCGTGAACGTCGGCGACGATCTCCTCGAGGTCGAGACCGACAAGGCCGCGATGACTGTCGAGGCCGAGGCCGCCGGCATCCTGCGGATCGTCGTCGGTGTCAACCAGTCCGCCCGCGTCGGCGACGTGATCGCCCGCATCGGCGATGCCCCCACCGGGCCCGAGGCAGCCGCGCCGCCTCCGGCACCCGCTGCCTCCGCCGAGCCCGCCCCTCTCTCCGAGTCGCATGAGAGCCCCTCGCCGGCGACCGCCGCCACCAACGGAAATGCCGACAGCTCGGTGCGGGTGTCGCCGGTCGCTCGCCGCGTGGCCCGGCAGCACGGCGTCGACCTCACCGCCCTGACCGGGACCGGCCCGGGCGGCCGGATCGTCCGCAGCGACGTCGAGCAGGCCGCCGGCCTCCCGGCGACTCCCGCGCAGGCTGACGCATCCGCTCCTGCTGCCGCGCCGGCGGCGACCGCGCCGTCGGCCGAGAGGTCCAACCCGCGTGCCCGGACCGCCAAGGGCGACGTGCGCGTCGAGGAGCTCACACGCGTGCAGACCGTGGTGGCACGACGCATGTCGGAGTCCAAGGCGACCGCGCCGGAGTTCATCCTCGGCGTCGACGTCGACATGGAGGAGGCGATGGCCCTGCGCACCAAGCTCAAGGCGCTCGCCGGCGACGCGAAGCCGCCGTCGTACAACGACCTGGTCATCAAGGCCAGCGCCCTCGCTCTGCGCGAGTTCCCGCGCGCGAACGGCGCCTACGTCGACGGCCATTTCGAGCTCTACGAGAACATCAACGTCGGGATGGCCGTCGCGGCCAACGATGCGCTGATCGTCCCGACGATCTTCGACGCCGACAAGAGGTCGATCGGGGAGATCGGCCGCGAGTCCCGCCGGCTGGCCGACCGCGTCCGCGACGGCCAGGTCACCCCGCCGGAGCTCGCCGGCGGCACATTCACCGTGTCGAACCTGGGCATGTTCGGGATCTCGGAGTTCGTCTCGATCCTCAACCCGCCGCAGGCGGCGATCCTGTCCGTCGGCGAGATGAAGCGCAAACCGGTCGAGTGGGAGGACGAGGTCGCCCTGCGCCACGTGATGAAGCTGCGGCTCAGCTGCGACCACCGGATCCTCTACGGCGCCGACGCCGCCGGCTTCCTCAGCCGCATCAAGGTCCTGCTGCAGAACCCGCTCGGGATGGCGCTCTGATCATGTCCACGACACCGAGACGGGCCCCGGCCGACCTGAGCGCTCCCCCGGAGGAGCTTCTGCAGGCCGTCGAGCGCCGCGTGCTGTGGCTCGCGACGTCGATCGTCCACCACGCGAACAAGGTCCGCGAGAACACCTCAGGGGTGAAGGTCGGCGGCCATCAGGCCTCCAGCGCGTCGATGGTCTCGATCATGACCGCGCTCTGGTTCGCGCATCTGCGCGCCCCGGACCGCGTGTCGGTCAAGCCGCACGCCTCCCCGGTCCTGCACGCGATCAACTACCTGCTCGGCGAGCTCGACCCCAAGTACCTGACGACGCTGCGCGAGCTCGGCGGGCTGCAGAGCTATCCGAGCCGCACCAAGGACCCCGACCCCGTCGACTTCTCCACCGGCTCCGTCGGCATCGGCGCCACCGCGACGATCTGGAGCGCCCTCGCGCACCGCTACGTCGCCGGGCACACCGACGTCCCGGTCGGCGGCCGCCAGATCGCGCTGCTCGGCGACGCCGAGCTCGACGAAGGCGCCATCTGGGAGGCGCTCGTGGACCCGGTCGTCCCGTCGCTCGGTGAGGTCATGTGGGTCGTCGACCTGAACCGCCAGTCCCTCGATCGCGTCGTCCCCGCGATGGCGATCCAGCGCCTGCAGGGCATGTTCGCCGCTGCCGGCTGGCAGGTCCTCACCGTCAAATACGGCCGGCGACTCGAGGAGTTGTTCGCCGCACCGGGCGGCGAGGCCGTCCGTGCCCGCATCGACAGGATGCCGAACGAGGAGTACCAGCGGATGCTCCGCGCCCCCGCCGCCGAGGTCCGCGAGCGGCTGCTCGCCGGACGCACCGGCAAGCGCGACATCGCGAAGGCGATCAAGGAGTACGACGACGATCGCCTGCACCGGACGGTCCGTAACCTCGGCGGTCACGACCACGCCGCCCTGCTTGACGCCTACCGGGCCGCCGACCAGGCGACCGACCAGCCGAGCGTCGTGTTCGCCTACACCGTCAAGGGGTGGTCGCTGCCCACCGAGGGCCACCCGTCGAACCACTCCGCGTTGCTGTCGGCCAAGGAATACGACGCCCTCGCGCCGACGCTCGGCGCCGACACGCAGGACCCGTGGGCCGCGTTCGACCCCGACAGCGACGAAGGGCAGCTGTGCGCAGAGACCGCCCGCACGCTGCATCGGGCCAAGCGCCCACCCGCTGCCGGCGTCGGCGTCCCCGAGGCGCTCGACCGCGCGCACGTCGGCGAGACGTCCACGCAGCAGGCTCTCGGCCGACTGCTGACCGATCTCGCGCACGCCGCGCCGGACACGGCGAAGCGGATCGTCACCGTGTCACCCGATGTCGCGTCGTCGACGAACCTCGGCGGCTGGATCAACCGCGTCGGGATCTGGTCCGTCGGCGAGCGAATCGACTGGTTCGCCGACGACCGCCAGACCCTCGTGAAGTGGCGCGAGCACCAGCACGGCCAGCACATGGAGCTCGGCATCGCCGAGGTCAACCTCGTCGGCCTGCTCTCCGAGCTCGGCGCCACCTGGTCCCGCGACGGCGCAGCACTGCTCCCCATCGGGACCATCTACGACCCGTTCGTCGCCCGCGCCCTCGAGCCCTGGTCCTTCGGCATGTACGCCGGCGGCCAGTCGATCCTCATCGGCACCCCCTCCGGCGTCACGCTTGCCCCCGAGGGCGGCGCGCACCAATCGATCAACACCCCGAGCATCGGCATCGAGCAGCCCGAGTGCATCGCCTGGGAGCCCGCCTTCGGCCAGGACCTCGAATGGACGTTCCTGCACGCGCTCTCCCGCCTCGGGCAGACCGGCGGCACGTCGAGCTATTTTCGACTGACCACCCGGCCGATCGACCAGGCGCTCTCACCGCTCCCGACCGACGCAGAGGCCCTCGCTCAGCGTCGCGCCGACGTCCTCGCCGGCGGCTATCGCCTCGCGGACGGCGGCCCGGGTGCCCAGGTCACCCTCGTCGGGGTCGGCGCCGTGATGCCGGAGGTGCTCGAGGCCGCCCGGATCATCGAGCAGGACACCGGCTACGCGCCGCACGTCGTGTGCCTGACGAGTCCTGATCTCGTGTTCCGTGCGACGCAGGCCCGGCGCGGCCTGACCGAAGGACCGAGCGACATCCTTGCCCGCCTCTTCCCCGAGGATCGCCTCACGCCGATCGTGACCGTGATGGACGGCCACCCTCACACGCTGAGCTTCCTCGGCGTCACCGGCCGCATCCCGATCACGAACGTCGGCGTCGAGCGCTTCGGACAAGCCGGCTCGCTGGAAGACGTCTACGCCCACCACGGCCTCGATCCCGAGTCAATCGTCGGCGCCGCCCTGGACCTCGTCACCTGACGCCCAGCACTCCTGCACGACGACCGAGGCTCGCCGCGAGCACCGTGTCGCCGCGAGCCGCATGGTCGAAGCCGAGCAGCTCCCCCGACCGGTTCGCGGCGCGTCTGACCGCATGTCACGAAGCGCACAGTGGACTCCCGCTCGGGGTGTGCGTTTCGTGCACGGTGTCTATCTGTCAAGTCATGAACCTCACTCGATTGGCCGCTCTGCTGTGCATCGCGGCATGCAGCGTCGGCGCCGCCGTCTTCACCGCGTCCTCCACCGCCGCCCCGTCCTCCTCGACGTCTGGGGCGACGGTCCGTGCCGCCGCGCCGAAGCGCATCCAGGCCTCGCTGAACGTCTTCTCCATCAACCCGGAGAACGGCCGCCAGCGCGCCATCGGCTGCGACAGCGCCCGCAACCGCCGTCTGGACACCGTCTGCAAGCGCCTGCTGGAGTATGAGCTGACGCCGCTCATCAACCCCCGCGCGGGCGGCCGGTCGTGCCTGTCGCAGGACTACGGGCCAGAGAAGGCGCGGATCACCGGAGTCATCGGCGCGCGCGCGTTCACCATCAACCTCTCTCGTCACAACAGCTGCCAAGAGCGGCAATGGGAGGACTGGGACCGGATTCTCACGGTGGCCGGCGGCCTTCCACTCGTCGGCGGCTGACCCTTCGGCGTCTGTCGAGCGGACCCAGGCCGAGTCCTTGGTGTGCCCGGCGGCGGCTGCCGCCGGGAGGCGATCGTTGCCGCTGGCGCGCGGCGACTCCGGCCCGCCGGCGTCCCGGCGCGCCGCGGCGCTCCTGTCCGACCACGTCCCAGGTGCGCGCCTGGAAACGGTGAGGGGCGCCGGACACATGGGACCCCTCACGCACCGCGATCGGGTCGAGGATCTGATCGTCGGCCACATCGCGTCGGTTGATGACCACACCTGACACGCGGCTGCTGCAACGAGCAGCATCCGGGACCGCGACCCGGGCAGCGGCTGCGACGGGCGCATGGCGTCACGACCGGCGGGGTGGACCGGTCCTTGCGGCGACGCGGCCCTGAGTCGAAGATGGGCCCCGTGGCGCTACTCGAACGGGACGGCGAGGGGGAGCGACTTCGCGCGTTGCTGGCCGCGGCCGCCCGCGGCGACGGCTGCGCCGCCGTCATCCTGGGCTCCGGCGGCATCGGGAAGACCTCGCTGCTGGAGCGGATCCGTGACGAGGCCCGCGCCACGGGCGCCGAGGTGCTCACGGCGCGCGGGGCCGAGCTCGACCGCTCGTTCGCCTTCGGCGTGGTCCGCCAGCTGCTCGAGCAGCGGCTGCACCTCGCCGAAGGCCCGGCGCGTGCCGCCCTGCTGAAAGGGGCGGCCCGGCACGCCGTCGCGATCCTCGGCGACGTGCCCGAGCACAACGGGGACGAGCCGCCGGTCCGCGCGCTCCACGGGCTCTACTGGCTCCTGGCGAACCTCGCCGCCGAGCGGACGGTCGTGCTGTGCGTCGACGACATTCAGTGGGCCGACCGCGCCTCGCTGCGCTGGCTGATGCACGTCACACGCCGCCTGGAGGGGCTACGTGCGCTCCTGGTCCTTGCCGGTCGTCCCGCAGAGCCGGGAAGCGACCTCGAGCCCATCGACGCGCTGACCGCCGAGGCCGAGGCTGTCCTGCGGCCCGGCGCCCTGGGGACCGCTTCGGTGATGGCGGTGCTGCGGGAGGAGCTGGGGACCGCCCCGGACTCCGTGTTCGCCGCAGCGTGCGCGCACCAGACCGGTGGCAACCCGCTCCTGGTCCGCGCGCTGGTCGATCATCTGAGGCGCCGGGGCATCGCCCCCGTCGCGGACGCGGTGGGGCTCGTCGACGAGGCCGCGGACGAGGACATCGCGCGCACGGTCCGGCGGCGCCTGGCCGGGCTGGACGGCGCCGCCACGTCGGTGGCGCGAGCGGTGGCCATCCTCGGCGACGGGGCCACGGTGCGGGAGGTCGCGACCCTGTCCGGGCTGGACGAGGCCGTCGTGCGCGGCGGCGTCGCCGACCTTGCCGCGGTCGACGTCCTGGCTCCGCGACAGGCGCTCGGCTTCGTGCATCCCCTGGTCCGGACAGCCGTGTACCAGGACATCGCGGCGGTCCAGCGCGCCGCCCAGCACGCAGCCGCAGCGCGGCAGCTTCGCGCCGCCTGCGCTGACGAGGAGAGCGTCGCCCGGCACCTCCTGCGCGCGGACGGCTGCGGTGACGCCGCCGCCACCGACACGCTGCTCGCCGCGGGCCGGACCGCGACCCGCCGCGGCGCGCCGGACCAGGCGCTGCCCTATCTCGAGCGGGCCCTGCTCGAGCCGCCGCCCGCGGCGGCGCTCGCCGACGTGCTCACGGCCCTCGGCACCTGCGAGGCGTTGCTGCGGGTGCCGGGCTTCGCCGCCCACCTGCAGGCGGCTGCCGCCGCGATCGACGATCCGGTCGACGCGGCCGGGGTCGAGGTCGTGCTCGCCGACGCGCAGATCGCCGTCGGGCGGTTCTCTGAGGGATTCGGCTCGCTGGACCGGGCGTACCGCGCCGTCCCCGCAGACGGCGACCTGGCCCGCGCCATAGAGGCGGCGGCCTGCACCCTCGGCCAGGTGGTGCCGTCGTTGCTGACCCCGGCCTGGGAGCAGCGGATCCGGCTGCGCGCCGCGCAGTACGAGGCCGGTGAGTCGCTGGACCCGATGACCCTCGCGGGGCTCGTGCCGCACCTCCTGCGGGCGCACGCTCCGGTGACCGGCGCGCTGCGGGCGCTCGCCGGAGCGCGGATCGCGGTCGATGCGGAGCTTGCCCGCGGTGGGGTGATGGCACCGACGCTGCTTACCTCCGCGGCGCTCGGCCTGGCCAACGTGGGGCAGCTGGCGGAGGGCGGCGCACTACTGGACCGCTTCATCGCGGTCGCCGAGGGCGAAGGCGCCTCGAACACGCTCGCGCCGGCGCTGGCGATCCGGGCCGAGATCTCGCTCCACCAGGGGCGCGTGCAGGACGCCGAGAGCGAGGTGCGCGCCGCGCTGATGCACCTGCGGCTCGGCGACCTCGGGGTCGCCCACGGCGACCACGTCACGGCGTGGGCCCACGGCGCCCTCGGGCTGGTGCTCGCCGAGCGCGGGCACCACGACGAGGCTGCCCGGGCGTTCGCCGCGCTTCCGCCGGAGGTGTTCGACGAGCCCACGATCACCGCCGCGCTCCTGCTGACCGCGCGCGCCGCCATCCGCAGCGCACAGGGCGACCGTGACGGCGCGCTCGCCGATCTCCGTGCCGCCGGGGCGTTCACCACGTCGTACTTCCCGAATCCGATCTCGGTCCGCTGGCGCAGCCCGGCGTCGCTGCTGCTGACCGCCGGCGGTGATCGCGAGGCCGCGCTGGCGCTCGCCGACGAGGAGCTCGCGCTGTCGCACGAGTGGGGCGTCGCGGTGCCGGCGGGTCGCGCACGGGTCGCCCGTGGCGTCGCCCTCGGCGGGCCGGAGGGCGTCGCCGAGCTCCGGGCCGCCGTCGCCGCCCTCGCCGTCACCGAGGCGCGCCTCGAGCACGCGCGGGCGCTCATCGAGCTCGGCGCTGCGCTGCGCCGGTCGGGCTCCCGGGCCGAGGCGCGCGAGCCCCTCCGCGAAGGCCTCGACCGCGCGACGCGCTGCGGCGCGGTCCGCGAAGCTGCGCGCGCCGGTGAGGAGCTCCTCGCTGCCGGCGCCCGGCCGCGACGGGACAGGCAGTTCCTGCGGGGCCCGGAGTCGCTGACGGCCGGCGAGCTCCGCGTCGCGCGGCTCGCCGCAGAGGGACTCACGAACCGCCAGATCGCCGAGCGCCTCTTCGTCACGCAGGCGGCCGTTCAGTGGCACCTGCGCAACACGTTCCGCAAGCTCGACATCACCGCGCGCGGAGCGCTGGCGGACGCCCTGTCGTCACCCGAGGGCAAAGCCTATGGGGTTCCGCATAGCGACCCACCGGGCCCGAGGACCTAGCGTCGCCGGCATGCGCATCACCCTCCTGGCCCTCGGCACCCGCGGCGACGTCTGGCCCCAGATCGCCCTCGCCTCGCACCTCGTCGATCGCGACCACGACGTGACGGTCGCCACGACCGTGGGCTTCGCCCCGCTGGTCGCCGGGAGCGGCGCCCGCCTGGCGCCCATGCCGACGGACCTGACGACGTTTCTCGCCGGTGACAAGGGACAGGCCGTGCTGCGGAGCGGCGGCCCGCGCGCGGTCGAGGCGATGGGCACCTACTACTCGGGCTTCAGCGACGCCCTCGACGCGGCGACGCTGACGGCGGTCGAGGGGGCTGAGGCCGTCTTCGGGAACCAGATCACCTTCGAGCGGGCCGCTGTGGTGAGCGAGGCTCTGGGGATCCCGGCCGGCATCGCCTGGCCGATGCCGCTCGGCCCGACAGGCGCCTATCCGTCGGCGATGCTCGAGCCCGGGTTCGGCGGCGCGCGCGTCAACCTCCTCAGCCACCGGCTGGTGTACGCCGGCTGGCAGCTCGGCGTCCGCTCGGACCTACGCGCGTTCCGCCGGCGCCTCGGCCTGGCCCCGGGCGGTCCTTCCGGGCTGCGGCGGTACGCGGCGGCGCGCGCCCTGCAGCTGCACGCGTTCAGCCCGTCGCTGCTCCCCCGACCGACCGACCTGGGCCCCGAGCAGCCGATGACCGGGCTCTGGCAGCTGCCCGCCAGGATCCGCGAGGGAGCCGGCGAGGCGGTCCCGGCGGCCGTGGACGCCTGGATCGACGAGGGCCCGCCGCCGGTCTACCTCGGGCTCGGCAGCATGCCAGTCCCGGACACGCAGCGGATGCTCGCGGACGTCGCCGCGGTGACGAGCGAGCTCGGCGTCCGGGGCCTCATCGACGCCACGTGGTGCGCGGACGCCGGTCCCCTGCCCGGCCACCTGCACGCTGTGGGATCCACGGACCACGACCTGCTGCTGCCCCGCTGCCGTGCGGCCGTGCACCACGGCGGCCACGGCACCCTCGCCGCCGGGCTGCGCGCCGGTCTGCCGACGCTGGTCTGCTCCGTCTTCGCCGACCAGCCTTTCTGGGGCCGCCGCGTCGAGCGGCTCGGGGTCGGGGCCCACGTCCGCTTCCGCAAGCTCGACCGGGCGACGCTGCGCACGGGACTCGCGCGTGTGCTGGAGCCGGCCACGGCCCGGCGCGCCACACAGCTCGGCGCGGCCATCCGGGCCGAGGGCGACGGCACGGTGCGCGCCGCCACCGCCGTCGACGACTGGCTCGTGACAGCGATGCCGCTGGGCCGCGCCGCCGCGGCGCCGCGCGCCCTCGCCGCCCGGTCCTGAGCCCCCTCGGTGGGTCCTCGGCTCCGCGGGCAAACCCTATGGGGCCCGGCTAGGGACGCGGGGCGCCGATCGACCTACGGTGCCGTCCATGACCACTTCCTCCCCTGAGCACGTCGACGTGCTGATCGTCGGCGCCGGGTTGTCCGGGATCGGCGCGGCCTGCCGCCTCCAGGAGCTGTGCCCCGGAAAGTCGTTCGCGCTGCTCGAGGCCCGCGACGTGATCGGCGGGACCTGGGACCAGTTCCGGTACCCCGGCGTCCGCTCGGACTCGGACATGTACAGCCTCGGGTTCGCCTTCCGGCCGTGGACCGGCCGCAACGCCATCGGCGAGGGCGAGGAGATCCTCCAGTACATCCGCGACACCGCGACCGAACACGACGTGGAGCGCCACATCCGCTTCGGGCGCCGGGTGACCGCAGCGGCCTGGTCCAGCGCGACGGCCCGCTGGACCCTCACCGTCGAGCGCGCCGCGGACGGCGGGACGGAGCAGATGACGTGCGGGTTCGTGCACTGGGCCGTCGGCTACTACCACTACGACGCCGGCCACCTCCCGGAGTTCCCGGGGAGCGAGCGGTTCGGCGGGACGGTGATCCACCCGCAGCACTGGCCGGCGGACACCGACGTCACCGGGAAGCGCGTCGTCGTCATCGGGAGCGGCGCGACGGCGGTGACGCTGGTCCCGGCCCTCGCGCAGGTGGCGGAACACGTGACGATGCTCCAGCGGTCGCCGACCTACATCATCAGCTACCCGAAGGTGGACCCGCTGGCGCGGCCGCTGCTGCGCCTGCTGCCAGACCGGGTCGCGCACGGCTTCCTGCGCTGGAAGAACGTCGCCTTCACCGCCGGCACCTACGCGATGAGCCGTCGCTGGCCGAAGGCGTCCGCCCGGGCGTTCATCTGGCAGGCGAAGGTCCAGCTCCCGCGCGGCTACGACGTCAAGCGGCACTTCACCCCGAAGTACAACCCCTGGACGCAGCGCCTCTGCCTCGTTCCGAACGGTGACCTGTTCCGCAGCATCCGCCGGCAGGAGGCGAGCGTGGTCACCGACACCATCGAGACCTTCACGGAGGACGGCATCCGCCTCGCGTCCGGCGAAGAGCTCCGAGCGGACGTCATCGTCGCGGCGACGGGCCTGCGGCTGCTGCCGTTCGGCGGCGCGCGCCTCGAGGTCGACGGCGCGCCGATCGAGCTCGAGGATCACGTCCTCTACAAGGGCATGATGCTCGACCGGGTCCCGAACCTCACGCTCGCGATCGGCTACTCCAACGCGTCGTTCACGCTGAAGTGCGACCTGACGACCCGCTACGCCTGCCGGCTCATCGCGCACCTCGACGACGTCGGCCTCCGTGCGTGCGTCCCCAGCGAGCCGGACGGGGACGTCGCGCGCGAGCCGGCCCTCGACCTCAGCTCCGGCTTCGTGCAGCGCGGGATCGGCCAGTTCCCGCGGCAGGGCGACCAGGCTCCCTGGCGGCTGCGGCAGAGCTACCCGCGCGACCTGCGCGAGTTGCTGCACCAGCCGCTCGAGGACGGCGTGATGTCGTTCCGCTGAAGGCGCCCGGCCCCGCGCCGTCCGCGGTCCGCGATATGAGCGGCAGCCTCCGGGGGGTGCCCGCTCGGCGATCGGGCGCGCAGTGCGTAAGGTGCGCGCGACATGCTGCTGGAGCGGGACACCGAGCTGCGGACCGTCGAGGCGCGCCTGTCGCGCGCGGCCGCCGGCGAGGGTGCGGTGCTCGTCGTGGAGGGCTCGCCCGGCATCGGCAAGACGTCGATCCTGCGGGCGGTCGCCGAGCGCGCGCAGGCGCATGGCTTCGCGATCGTGCGCGCGCGGGGGACGCCGCTCGAGCGCGCGTTCCCGTTCGGCGTCGCGCGGCAGCTGCTGGAGCGTCGCCTGCTCGACGCCCCGGACGCCGAGCGGGACGCCATCCTCGCGGGTGCCGCGTCCGACGCGCCGGCGGCGCTCGGCGTCGGCCCGCGCGGCGCGGAGGCGGACGAGGGCCTGCGCGGGCTGCACAGCCTGTACTGGCTGGCGGCGAACCTCGCCGGCCGGCAGCCGCTGGCGCTCGTGGTCGACGACGGCCACTGGGCCGACCGCCCGTCGCTCGCGTGGCTCGCCTACCTGGCCGAGCGGCTGGCCGGCGTCCCGCTGCTGCTCGTTTTGGCGACGCGGGACGCCGAACCGGGCCCTGCTCGACGCGCTCTGCGCGGGCGAGGCGGCCGGCGTGCTGCGTCCCCGTGCGCTGAGCCCGGACGCGGTCGACGCCCTGGTCGCCGGCGGCTTCGACGCCCCGCCCGACCCGGCGTTCAGCCGTGCGTGCGGGCGCGCGACCGGCGGAAACCCGCTGCTCCTCGGCGAGCTCGTCCGCGAGCTCGCTTCCGAGGGGGTCGCGCCCACGGCGGCGGCCGCGGCGTCGGTGGTCGAGTTCGGCGCCGAGGGGATCGCCCGCACGGTCCGCCGGCGCCTCTCCGCACTGCGCGAGGACGCCGTGCGCGTGGCGGAGTGCGTGGCGATCGTCGGGGACGGGGAGCCGGTGGCGCTCGTCGCCGCCGTCGCCCGCCTCGACTATGAGACAGTGCGGAACGCCTGCAGCGAGCTCATCGCGATCGAGGTGTTCGCCCGCAGCGAACGCCCCGGGTTCGTCCATCCGCTCGTCCGCGCCGCCGTCCAGCGCGCGATCGCCCGGCCGCTGCTGGTCGCGCTCCACGATCGCGCCGCGCGGTTCCTCGCCGCCGCCGACGGCGTCGCCGCGGAACGCGTCGCCGTGCACCTGCTGCACGCCGATCCGGCCGGCGATGCCTGGGTGGTGCAGACGCTGCTCGATGCCGCGCAGGACGCGGCGCGCCGGGGCGCCCCGGGCATCGCCGCCCGGTTCGCGGAGCGCGCGCTGGCTGAGCCGCCGCCGACCACGCCGCTCAGGGCGGCGGTCCTGCGGGTCCTCGGGACCGCCGAGGCAACGCTGCTCGCGGGCGACTACGAGGGCCACCTGCTCGAGGCGAGCGGGCTCACCGACGACCCCGTCGCCGCGGGCGAGTGCGCGCTCACGCTCGCTCGGGCCTGGCTGGCCCTCTGGCATCCCCGCGCCGCGATCGACGTCCTCGAGCGCTTCCTCGCCA
The DNA here is from genome assembly GCF_040581415.1 of Paraconexibacter sp. AEG42_29. Classification (NCBI taxonomy): domain Bacteria; kingdom Bacillati; phylum Actinomycetota; class Thermoleophilia; order Solirubrobacterales; family Paraconexibacteraceae; genus Paraconexibacter; species Paraconexibacter sp. AEG42_29. The sequence continues at coordinate 3,769,048 of NZ_CP114014.1, forward strand.
CCGCGCCCGAGGGGAGCGACATCGCTGTTCGCCTGGAGGCCGACCTCTACGCCTTCGGGCTGTCGGCCGTCGGACTGCGGCCCCGCGTGGCCGCGCTCACGACCCGCCGGCTCGCCCAGCTCGACGCGGGCGAGCGCCTGGACCCCCGCATCGCGGGTCCGCTCGCGGGCCTGCTCATCGACCGCCCGCCGACGCGCCGGGCGACCGAGCTCGCCCGGGAGGCCGTCACCCATCCCGTATTCCGGGCGGACGCCGAGTCGGCGGGTTGGAACCAGGCCTTCCACGCCCTGCTCGCCGGAGGTGCCTACACCGACGCGGCCGACCTCGCCCGCGCGATCCTCGCCGACGCCCGGCGTCGCGGCGCGGGACCGTGGGTCGGCTGGGCGCTCATCGCCGTCGCCGCACCGCTCCGTCACCTGGGCAACGTCAGCGAGGCAGAAGCCGCCGTGGTGAGCGGCCTCGAGAGCTTCCCGTCCTGGCAGCACGATCAGGAGCGCCGAGTCCTCGCCGCGTTCGTCGCGGGCCCGGTCCTCCTGGCTCGGGGTGCCCTCTCACTCGTCGATGAGATGACGTCCGACATTCCGGCCGCTGCAGGATCGCGCCATCACATGTACGCCTGGGCAGTCGAGGCCCGGGCCGGGCTCCGTCTGGCCCAGGGGCGGCTGAGCGACGCGATCGCGGATCTCCGCGACGCGAGCGCGGCCTTCACGCCCGGAGAGTTCCCGAGCCCGCACCAGTCCAGCTGGCGCCCGCCGCTCGCCCTCGCCCTGGCCGCCGCCGGGGAGCGGGAGGAGGCCCACGAGGTCGCCGCGGAGGCGCTGGCCGACGCACGTCGCTTCGAGGTGCCCGTGCACATCGGCACTGCGCTCTCGGTCAGCGGGAGCATCGCCGGGGGCCGCGCCGGTGAGGCGCAGCTCCGCGAGGCGGTGTCGATCCTCGAGCAGACCGAGGGCCGGCTGGAGCACACGCGGGCCATCATCCGCCTCGGCGTCGCGGTCGGCGGCGAGGAGGGCCGGGCGCTGCTGCGCGCCGGCCTCGACCGTGCGGCGCGCTCCGGCGCCACCCCGCTGGCGGACGAGGCGCATCAGGCGCTGATCGCCGCGGGCGGCCGGCCGCGGCGCGACCGCCGCTTCCTGACCGGCCCGGAGTCACTGACCCCCGGCGAGTTCCGCGTCGCCCGGCTCGTGGCCGACGGGCTCACGAACCGGGAGGTCGCCCAGCAGCTGTTCGTCACGCAGGCCGCCGTCCAGTTCCACCTGCGCAGCGTCTTCCGCAAGCTCGACATCACGGCGCGGACGCAGCTGCCCGCGGCGCTCGCGGGTGAGGCCGGCACGGCGGTCGCCAAACCCTAAGAGGGGTGGGTAGGGACACCCCGCGCCCCCGGACCTACGTTCTGCCCCATGCGCATCGTCTTCTTCTCCCACGGCACCCGCGGCGACGTCTGGCCCGCCGTCGCGCTCGGCGCACGGCTGCGCGGACGGGGCCACGACATCACCGTCGTCACCGCCGGCGAGTTCCGGCCGCTCGTCGAGGGCGCGGGCCTGCAGTTCGGCCGCCTCCCCGTGAACCTGACCGAGCATCTCTCCTCGGAGGCTGGGCAGCGACTGCTGCGGCGCGGCAGCGCCGCGGTCCTGCGCGACCTGCAGCGGGTCTACAACTCGCACGCCGCCGAGACCGACGACGCCTTCGTGCGCCACGGCGCCGGGGCCGAGGCGATCGTCGCCGCCCCCGTCACCTGGGACCGCGGCCAGGCGCTCGCCGACGCGCTGGAGGTCCCGATGGCGATCCTCTACCCGGTCCCGGTCACCCGCACCGCTGCCTACACCTGCCCCGGGCTCACCGGTCGGTCCGCGCCGTCGCCGCTGGTGCGGCGTGCGAGCTTCGACGTCGCCGAGTGGATCTGGCGCCGCAGCGCCGCGTCGTCCACCGCGGCCTTCCGCCGCCGCCTCGGCCTGCCGACCGACGGGGCGACGACCTACCGCCGCCACCAGCACGACGGCGCACTCGGGCTCTGCACCTGGAGCCCGCAGGTCGTCCCGCGGCCGGACGACTTCCTGGCCGGCATCCATCACACCGGCGCCTGGACCCCGCCGGCCGAGGTCCGGGCGGCGACCGACGAGGGTCTTCCGCCGGAGCTCGAGGCCTGGATCGCCGCCGGCGACCCGCCCGTCTTCCTCGGCTTCGGCAGCATGCCCGTCCTGCACCCCGGTGCGCTGCTCGAAGACGTGGTCGCCGTCGCGCGCAGCCTCGGCGTGCGGGCGATCATCAGCGCGGGCTGGGCCGGGAACACCGACGTTGCCCTTCCCGACCACGTCCGGCTCGTCGGGGCCGTCGACCACGACCGCCTGATGCCGCTGTGCACCGCCGCCGTCCACCACGGCGGGACCGGCACCACCGCCGCCTCGACCCGGGCCGGCTGCCCGACCGTCGTCTGCTCGGTGTTCTGCGACCAGCCGTGGTGGGGCAACCGGATCGTGCAGCTCGGCGTCGGCGCGCACCTGCCCTTCCGCCGCCTCGACCGCCGGCGCCTGGAGACGGCGCTGCGGGACGTGCTGCGCCCGGAGGTCGTCGAGCGGGCCGGCGCGCTCGGTGCGGCGATCCGCGCCGAGGGCGACGGGCTGCCGGCGGCCGCCACGGCCCTGGAGGACTGGCTCGTGACCGCCGAGCCGACGCCGGCGGACGGGACCCTGCGGCGCCGGCGCCGCAGCACGGCGGCGGCGTAGGGCGAGCGAGCCTGCCGCCTGCAGAGCATCAGCTTCGCCCCGCGCGACCTCCGGCGAGCAGCAAGGCCACCGTCCGTACGGTAGTCCGCCGTCTGTCATCGCGCGGGAGACTCGCGCAGCAGGTCGTGGGGCCGCGCGCAGGCGCACGGCCCCACGCGGATCCGCCTACTTCACCGTGATCTCCGCGAACATGCCCTTGGCCAGGTGCGGCGGTCCGCCGGCCCGGTCGGAGACGAAGCAGACGACGGCGTACCTGCCGGGCTTCAGGTCCAGCTCGGTGTTCTGCGCCAGGCCGCCATCCAGGACGGTCGTGCCGCTCATCCGGGCGAAGTCGAGCGGCGGCTTCCCCGGGACCTCACCGCGCGCGCTGAAGAACTTGAGGACCTCGGCCCGGGTTGCTCCCGGAGCCTCGCCGAAGAACAGGGCGTGGTGCAGCTCCTTGCCCGTGTTCTCGAAGCGGATGGTGTTCTTCCCCGCCTTCAGGCCGGCGAAGGTGAAGCCGTAGTCCTTGGCGATCACGGTCGCCGGCGCGGCGGGCAGCGCGCCCTCCGAGACCGGCCCGGTGACCGTGAATCGGTACGGCTTCGCCGGGGTGACGCCGGAGTCCGGGTCGGTGCTGTCGGTGACGTAGTAGTCGCCGGGGACGAGGTTCTGCGTCGCGGTGCCCGCCTGCCCGGGGGCGACGATGGCCACGCCGCCGTCGGCGTGAATCCAGTCGGGGATCGGAGCGCCGCCCTGGTCGTTGATGACCTCGAGCACCTCCGTGAGCGTGTGATCACCCTCCACGCGGACGAGGCTGGCCTCCCGGGGTCCCTTCGTCTCGTTGCGCAGCGTGATCGTGGTCAAGCCCGCCTCGACGGTGGCCGGCATCGCGTACTCGGCGCTCTTGGCGCCGGTGGCACGGGCGGTGATGGCCAGCGACCTGGGCCCGGACGCCGCGGCGGCGGTGCGCCCCGCGACACCTGGGACGTCACCGTCGTCGTCGCCGCCGCAGCCGGTCAGCGCTCCGGCGGCGACAGCGAGGACGACCAGGACGGACGGGACGAAGCGCGGCCTCGGAGGGCGGCGGCTATGGGTGCTTTGGCGCATCGGCGGAACGTAGATCGGCCGTCGCACCGTGTCGCTAGCCCCCGCGGCTAGTGTTTTGTCCCGGCGCCGCGTGGGGAGCGCCGGTGCCTGACCACGTGACGCCCCGGGCCTGTCCTCCGGCGCGCCGTCCGATGAAGACGACGACGAAGTCGTGCGGGTGGTCGGCGGTGTATCGGCCGGCTCGAGCAGTCGTGGGTGTGGTCTTCTCAGGCGGCGGCGTGTCGTGCTGCGGGGTGCAGCGGTCGATCGGGGTCGGGGGTGGCGTCGGGCGTTCCGGGATGTGACGGGAGGAAGGCGATGGTCAGCAGGGCGCCGAGCAGGGCGACGCCGGCGGCGACCAGGCAGCCGGCGGCCATCCCGTCCAGGTAGCCGTCTTTGGCGACCGTGGTCAGCTTCAGTGCGGCATCGGCCTGGCCGGACTCGGCGACGCGCCGGGCGGCTTCGAGGGCGCCGCCGATGGACTCGCGCGCAGCTGCGGCGGTTTCCGGGGGGATCCGGGCGCTGGTGAGGTGGTCGCGGTAGAGCGAGAGCGCGACGGAGCCGATGACGGCGACGCCGAGGGTCCCGCCGAGTTCGCGGGTGGCGTCGTTGACGGCTGAGCCGATGCCGGCTTTGGCGGCGGGGACGACGCCCATGATCGCCTCGGTTGCGGGGGAGCTGACGAGTCCGATGCCGATGCCGAGGAAGGCCATCTGCCCGACGATCTGGCCGTAGGAGGTGTGGTCGGTGATGAGCGAGATCCAGGTGAAGGCAACGGTCAGCGACAGCAGGCCGCCGGCGACGACGAGCTTGCTGCCCAGCCGCACCGCCAGCGGGGTGCCGACGACCGCGCCGATCGCGATCGATGTCGCGACGGGCAGGGTGCGCAGGCCGGCCTCCAGCGGGCCGTAGCCGCGGACGAACTGGAAGTACTGGGTGACGAGGAAGATGAAGCCGAACATCGCGAAGAACGCGAATGCGATCGCGCTGCTGGCGGCGGTGAAGCGCATGTTCTTGAACAGGGCCACGTCGAGCATCGGATGCTCGGTGCGCCGCTCCTGGAGGACGAAGACGAAGAGGACGACCACGGCAGCGGCGAACGCCACGAGCGAGGTGGTCGACCCCCAGCCGCGCTCGGGGGCCTGGATGATCGCGTGGACGAGCAGCCCGAGACCGGCGGACGAGAGCACGAGGCCGCGGACGTCCAGCGGCGGGGTCTCCGGGTCGCGGGAGTCCGGGACGACCAGGACGGCGAAGCCGAGCGCCGCGACCGCCACCAGCCCGTTGAAGACGAGGATGGAGCCCCACCAGAAGTGCTCGACCAGAGCACCGCCGGTCACCGGTCCCAAGGCGACGGCCAGGCCCGTCGCGGCCCCCCAGATCCCGATGGCGGTGGCGCGCTCGCGGCGGTCCTCGAAGACGTTGGTCAGGATCGACAACGTCACGGGGAAGATGACCGCGGCGAAGACGCCGGTGGCCGCGCGCCAGGCGATCAGCACGTCCGGGTTGCCGCTCCAGGCCCCGGCCAGGGAGGTAGCGGCGAAGCCGGCCAGGCCGATGAGCAGCGCTCGGCGACGGCCGAAGCGGTCGCTGAGCGACCCGCCCGCGAGCACGAGCGCGGCGAACGCGAGGTTGAACGCGTCGACGATCCACAGCAGGTCGCCGGTGCTGGCGTCCAGTTCGCTGACGAGGGACGGCAGCCCGATGTTGACCACCGTCGTGGCGAGGTTGACGACGAAGACCGCCAGGCACAGAGCGGCAAGGACGGTCCAGCGAGAGGCGCGGAGCATGCCGCCAAGCTAGCATAAAAACTACACAGCGTCATTACTATGCGTAGCTACTTACCGATGATACGCTCGGGTGGTGCCCGTTCTCGACAAACGTCGCCGCAACGACCCGCGCCGCGAGGCCACCGAACGGGCGCTGCTGGACGCCGCTCTCGCACTGCTCGACGAGGGCGTCGCTTTCGCGGACCTGAACGTCAAGCGCATCACCGAACGCGCCGGCCGCACGCGTCCGGCGTTCTACGCGCACTTCGAAGACCGACGCGAGCTGCTGTTCGCGCTCCTCGAGCAGGCGGGCGGGCAGGCGCTCAACGCGCTCGGCCCGTTCATCGCCGGCGCAGGTCGCGCGACCGAACCGGAGGTCGTCACCTCCACCCGGGCGCTGCTGGACTCCTTTGCCCAGAACGCGACGCTCGTGCGGGCGGTGACCGAGGCGGCCGGCTACGACGACGCCGTGGCCGCCTACTGGGCCTCGATCGTCGACCAGATCATCGGAGGTGCCGAGCAGCGACTGCAGGCCGAAGGCCTCACCGTTCACGATGCGCACGCGACCGCCACCGCCCTGGTCTGGATGACCGAGCGCCTCTGCTACCAGCAGACCGTCCGCCGCGCCACGGACCTGACGGACGATGCTGCCGTGGCCGCCATCAGCCGCGTCTGGTGGAGCACGCTGTGCATGGCACGTACGCAGGCCCCGTAGACCAGGCCACCGACCCGCCCGAGGCAGCCGATCCCCTGCCGGAGACAGGCATCGCGGAGATCACGCGGAAGGCGGCTGTCGCCGGCGCGGTGATCCCGGCGTCACGCAAGCTCCGGCGGCGGCCCCGTGATCGCGCAGCCGTAGGGTGCCAGGCGCCGGGCGAACTCCTCGGGGGAGGGCATCACCGGGTCGGCCGGCGGCTGGTCGCCGGCGACGCCCATCTCGACGAAGAACTCCTCGAAGCCCGCGGGGGAGAACGTGACCAGCATGCGCGCGCGCTCGGACTGCACCAGGTAGGCGTGCTCGTCCCCGCGCGGGATGAAGGCGTAGTCCCCGGCCTGCAGCTCGGTGCGCTCGCCGCCGGCGAACACGCTGACCTCGCCGTCCAGGACGAGGAACGTCTCGTCCTCGGTGTGGTGGATGTGCATCGGCGGCGCGGCGCCGCGCGGGTCGTCGACCTCGATCTGGGCGAAGCGGCCCGCGGTCTCGACGCCTGAGGCCTTGACCCAGACGCGTCCGGTCTTCCACCACACCGACTGGAGGCCCTCGTCGGCGGTCAGGTGGTAGGGCTTTGATGTTGCGGCGATGGTTGACATGGCGGCGACGTTAGGAGCGCACCGGCGCGGTGTCTCCTACGAGTCCCTTAGCGTTCCTTCCAAGATCCTTATTTCGCGTGCGCGGAGCGCATCGGGCCACTCGTGGGCACCTCGAGCAGCTCGAGGGGCCGCGTGACGAGCAGCGCGAAGTGCCCGCGGCCGGTCCGCTCGATCTGCACGCCGTGGCCCCCCGCGGCCAGCCGCTTGCGCAGCACGAGCAGCCGCGCCTCGAGGTTGTCGTTGCCAGGCGGCAGGCCGAGGGCTTCGTCGAGGCGCAGCTCGCGGTTGGTGAACGCGGTGCGACCGTCGGCCGCGTGCGCGCCCAGGAGCTTCCAGAGGATGCGGCCCGCCACGCCCTTGATGACGTAGCCATCGCCGGCGAAGACGCTGTCGTCGGCCTGGTAGTAGGTGATGCGCAGCGTCGTGCCCGTCGGTGCGGGCAGCGCCGGCGGACCATCGGCCTCACGTGCGGGCTCATCCGCGGCGAGTCCGCTCAGCGCCGCGGCGACGTACCCGCCCAGCAACCGCAGCACGCGCTCGTTGTGCGGGCCGAACGTCCCGATCGCGGCACTCTCCAGATAGAGCACGCCGGTCAGCCCGCCCTGGACCACGAGCGGCACCGCGGCGACACTCCCCGCCGCGTCCAACGCGGGCAGCGGGATACCCGGCCCGCTGTCGCAACCGCCGCTCATCGCGTGCTGCATGACCCGCCCGCGCGCGACGTTGGACACGCACACCACTTGACGACGATCAGCGGCCATGCCGATGACGCCCGCGGAAAGCGGCACCTCGGCGCCCGCTGCCGGCGACGGATAGCCGTTCCCCGCGACGGCGAACAGGTGCCCGTCGCCCTCGTCGCCGACGAGCAGGATCGACTGCGTGAACCCGAACAGATCGTCCAGCGACCGCAGCGCGGTCCGTGTTGCCTCGGCGTAGTCACCGCATTGCGAGAGGCGTCGCGTGAACTCGTCCAACCGGCCGAGCACGTCACGCTCGACCGGCGCCTGGGGCGCAGTCGCCACCACGCCGACGGGCGCGCAGCGCAGCACCTGGTGCACGTCGACTCCGCGTAGGCGGAAGACGCCGCTCATGTCCCCGCCCGCGGCGCTCGCCTCGATGGCCGCGGCCATCGTGTCGAAGGTCGCGCCCTCGGTCTCGGTGTGCAGGTAGCGCAGATCCAGCGCGAACTCGGCGAGCGTGCCGGGATCCACCACCCGGACCTGCCCGAACGGGTTGACGTCGAGGTTGACGCGGGTCTTGTTGAAGAACTGCCGCGACAGGCCCACGCGCCCCGCGTCGACGTAGTGGACCAGCGACAGGAAGGAGATGTTCGGCGTCCCGTCCGCGGCGCAGGTGGCGAACGACGAGGGGACCACGCCGCGGAAGCACGCCATGATCGACTCCAGCGTGACCGGCTCGCTCACAGCGGGAGGCCCGCCTTCGGCCCGGGAGTCTGCTCGTAACGCTCGGCGATCGACATGCGCACAGCGAGCAGCACCGGCTCGCGCATGCGCCCCGCCGCGACCGGCGGGACGCCGACCTGCGCGACCTGCCGCACGAACGCCGCCAGATGCTCGTCCGCGCGGATGACCTGCGCAGACGTCGGCTCACCCACGTCGACGACCGGCCCCTTGAGCTGCACCGTGCGGTAGGTGGTCGGCACGCTGAACGTCGCGGCGATCACGCCGCCCCGCTCGAGGTTCACTCGTGTGCGTGACCCCGGCGCGGCTGCGACGCACAACTCGAGCGACTCCCCGTCGTCCGCGAGCTGCGGTCCCCACCCCCGCGAGATCTCCGGGTGCAGCTGATCGTCGGCGGTCGCGACGATGATGGCCAGCCCGTCGTCGAGGAAGGCCCGTAGATCCACGCCGCCGAGGTTACCGGCAGCGCCGAACACCGCCGGCCACAGATCGCGGCGGGCGGACACCCATGCCGTCCTCGAGAACGGGCTCGTGCTCGGCCTCCGTGATTCCGCGCAGTCGCGCAAGCCGACCACCTGGACCCGGACGGGCCCTGCCACGGGTCACGCCAACAGGAACCAGCCGATCAGCCCGGCGCACGAGCAGGCGAGGATCGCCTCGACCGTGCGGCGCAGACCGGCCGGCGCGGCGCGGAGGTCCATGAAGTGGATGGCGACCAGCCAGGTCTTGGCGAACGCGAACGCGAGGATCGCGGCGCCGGCGACGCGGCGGTCCAGGCCGCTGTCGGCGTTCGTCCACCAGGAGACGGCGGTGATCGCGACAAGCGTGGCCCAGACGACCTGGACCGAGCGGGGGACGAGGGAGGTCATGGTCAGTGGACGAAGTAGACGATCGGGAACAGGAGCAGCCAGAGCAGGTCGACGAGGTGCCAGAAGATGGCGGCGCTCTGGACGAGGCCTTGGTCGTGCGGGCCGTGGGCCCCGGCCCGTGCGATGCGCCGCGCGAAGAGCAGGGCGGTGAGGCCGACGAGGACATGCAGCAGGTGCAGGCCGGTGAAGACGTAGTACTGCGCGAAGAAGTCGTTCGTGTCGGGGACGACGCCGTCGCGGGCTTTCAGCGTCCACTCGACGGCCTTCAGCGCGACGAACACCAGACCGCAGCCCATCGCCGCCGCGAACGCGCGCCCGGCGTCGACAGTGCGCCCGAGGCGGGTCGCGTTGACGGCGGCCACGACGGCAAGCGAGCTGGTGAGCAGGATCACCGTGTTGGCAAAGCCGAACCCGGCGGTCAGCTTCGCCTGGGACGCGGCCCACAGGGCGGGCTGCTCGGCGCGGTAGTTCAGGAACATGCCGAACAGGACGGCGAAGACGACGAGGTCGGCGATGACGACCAGCCAGATTCCCGGCTCCCCCGGCACCTGGCCGCTGCCGGGCCGGTCCGCGTCGGTGGCCGGCGGCGGGGCGGTCTGCGGCCGGCTCATCGCGCCGGTACCTCGGTCGCCGCCGCGGCGGCGGCGCGGGACTCCTCGCCGATCGCCCGCAGCAGGAGCCACGTCATGACCGGGTACCAGGCGCCGAACACCGCGGCCGGGATCCAGAAGCCGAGCAGGCCGGCCCAGGCGAACGGGCCGCTCTGGAAGAACACGATCATGCTCGCCGGGGTCAGCAGGACGGCGACCCAGAGGTTGAAGTACGCCGACCAGCGCGGGAAGACGGGACGCGGGCTGCGGTCGGCGAGCGTGGCGATCGACAGCGCGAGCAGCTGGCCGATGATCGGCGGCCACGGCAGGATCAGCATCAGGTACGAGAGCTCGTTGACGAGCTGGGTCAGCTCCGGGGTGCGCTCGGGCCGGTAGGACGCGCCGAGGAACAGCAGCATCGGGATCATCAGCACGACCGTCACCAGCAGCCCCGAGGCGAACTGCAGCATCGCCAGCATCGGAACCCGCCGCTCCTCCGCGCGCCTCATCTGCATGCTGATCGCGAAGAAGAACGGGACGGTGAGGAAGACGCCGATCATGCCGAGGATCAGACCGAACCGGCGCAGGTCGGCGTGCTCGCTGTAGAGCTCGGCGATCCGCTCCGGGCTGCCGTCCGGCGGCAGCATCGGGATGAACCCGCCGATCAGCCCCCAGCCGCCGAAGAGCAGCACCACGAAACCGACGCCGCACCACGCGCAGGTGACCTGGATGCGGCGCGAGATGTCGACATCGCGCAGGTGGGCCGCGCGCCCCGTCTCACCCTCCACGGTCGCGACTGTACACCTTCGACGACACGTTCTGACACCAGGTTCAGTACTGGCTGGACGTTCACCGTCAGTCGCAGGCGATGGCGCTCAGAGGGGCAGGCGAGCGATGCGATGCGCCTCCTCGGCCGGCACGCCGAACATCGTCAGCATCGCCTCGGCGTGCAGGACGTCGGCGTCGGCCGGGGCGCGGCCATCGAGGATCAGGCGCATGAGCGTCAGCGCCGAGCCGGTGAGCACGATCAGCGCCATCTCGAGGTTCGGGATGGTGAACCGCCCGCTCGCCACGCCGACCTCGAGCGCCCGGAGCGCGAACGGGCCGACCGAGTCCTCGAAGATGTTCTCGTGCGCGAGGTTGACGAACAGCCGCGCGTCGTCGACGTCGTCGTAGGCCAGCCGGATGAAGCGACGGTCGGCGGCGCTCGCCGCCACGGCCGCGTCCCCTGACTCATCCGCGCCGGCGACGATCTGGGCAGCGAGGTCGCGGATCGTCTCGCGGACCACGGCGTCGACCAGGTCCTCCTTCGAGGCGAAGTGGTTGTAGAACGAGCCCCGGCCGACGTCGGCGGTGTCCGTGATGTCGGCGATCCGCAGCCCGGCGACCCCCTTGGCGGAGATCAGCTCGCGAGCGGCCACGATGAGGCGACGCCGGGTCTGCTCGCGGCGCCTGAGCTGGCGATCGACGGTGGGCACCTCGGTCATCTGCTCTGCACCGTACGCCACGCGGTGACGGATCGCACGGTGGTGGTCCTGACACACGGCACCGTCCTCTCGGGCCAAAGTTGAACTTTCGTTCAGAACTGTGTTCTACTGTCACGTATGGCTACCGTCCAGACCCCGCCACCGACCGATCCCAACGCGCCGCTGGCCCAGCGCGAGGTCGACGTCCTCATCATCGGCGCGGGTCACAACGGCCTCACGGCCGGCTGCTACATGGCCCGCGAGGGCCTGAAGGTGCTGATCGTCGAGGCCGGCGACGCGGTCGGCGGGATGACCGCGACGAACGCGACGCTCGCCGCCGCTCCGGAGCACCGCTTCAACGAGGGCGCGATTCAACTCACGGGCGTCTTCCGCCTCTCCCAGATCGCGCAGGAGCTCGAGCTACCCCGCTTCGGCCTGCGCGAGGTCCCCGTCGAGCCTGCGCACCTGCAGCTGGCACCGGACGGCACGTCGCTCGGGATCTGGAAGGACCGCACCCGGACGATGCGCGAGCTCGAGCGCTTCTCCCGCAAGGACGCGCGCGCGTGGGGCGAGATCTCCGAGACGCTCGACGCGATCATGCCGCCGATCCTCACGTACATGCGCAGCCACCCCACGCGGGCGCTCTCGCTCGAGCTCGTCAAGGACCTCGCCGGCACTGCCCGCCGTCCCGGCAAGCTGCAGCCGCTGCTGCACTTCATGACCGCCTCCCACACCGAGATCCTCGACGAGCTGTTCGAGACCGAGCTGCCCAAGGGCGCCCTCGCCGCGATGGCCGCCTTCCAGCGCATGGAGGCCGACATGACCGCCGCCGTCGCGCTCATCTACCTCGGCGTCGTGCAGCGTGTCAGCAACGCCATGCCCGTCGGCGGCACCGGCGAACTGCCCAAGGCACTCGCGCGCTGCTTCGAGAGCCACGGCGGCCTGATCCGCACCAGCGCCCGCGTGGAGCGGATCGTCGTCGAGGGCAACCGGGCGACCGGCGTCCTGCTCGACACCGGCGAGCGGATCCGCGCCTCGCAAGGCGTGATGAGCGCCTGCAACGCCCGCCACGCCCTCGTCGACCTGCTCCCCGACGGCGCCCTGCCCGAGCCGATGGCCGTGCGCGCCGCCGACATCCCCATCACCAAGACGCAGGCCACCTCGCTGAAGATCAACGTCGCGCTCAAGGGCAAGCTCAGCCTGCCGCGGATCTCCGAGCTGCGCGACGACGACCTGGACCCCGCCGCCGCACTGGTCGCCTGGCACACCCTCGCCGAGCAGTCGCAGGCGTGGGACGACGTCTGCCGCGGCGACTGGCCCGACCCCGTCCCGGTCTCCTGCTGCATCTCCCCCACCCACGTGGACCAGACGATGGCCCCCGAAGGGCAGGACACCTTCTGGCTGTGGTCCGGCGTCATCCCCGTCCACCCCCGTATCCCGTGGGAGGACATGCGCGACGAGATCGGCGACCGCGTGCTGAAGGACTGCGCGCAGTACTACGACGGCATCGAGTCGCTGGAGATCGCCCGCGACGTCCTCGGCGGCCCCGACCTCGAAGCGCGCTTCAACGCCCCCGCCGGCAACGTCTACCACGTCGACCCGCTCCCCACGCGCTTCGGCCCGCTCAAGCCCGCCCTTGGCTTCGGCGGCTACAAGACCCCGGTCGACGGCCTCTACCTGTCCGGCGCGAGCACCCACCCGACCGGCGGCGTGTGCTCCCTCCCCGGCAAGCTCGCAGCGCAGACGCTGATGCGCGACCGCGTCTCCCGCGTCGGCCGGCTCAAGCGCCGGGTGGTCGGGTGAGCTGACGAGCAGGTCCCGACGGTGCACGGCGGCGACCCCGGGTGAACCAGGCCTTGCCCTCCGCGGGCCGCGCGTGGAAGGCCGGCTGAGGGTGTGCGACAGTCGGTCGGGATGGAAGGCGTCGACCTGTCCCTGACCGCAGTGGCCGCTGAGCGTGGCGAGGACATCCGCGCGCTGATCGAGGCGATCGACGTCGTGGCGTTCGGCGACCGCGCGCTCGAGCGGATCATGCACGAGGTCTTCCCGTCGCGTGTCGACGATGCGGCGTTCCGGGCCACCGTCCGCCCCAGCGTCCACGACAACCTGCAGGCCATCCTGGGCGTCCTGGCGGGGCGCGCGCCGATCGGCGCGGCCGAGCCGCTGGGGGCGTTCGCGCTCGCCGAGATGATGGCGCGGCTCGGCGACCCGCGGACGATGCTCGAGCGCGGCTACCGCATCGGGCACTGGGTGATCTGGGAGGAGTGGTTCGTGCTGGCGGAGGAGTGGTCCCGGGAACACGAGGTCCCGCTGCGGGACCTCGTGTTCATCCCCGGCCGCATGCTCACCGCGTACATCGACGCGATGGTCCCCCGGGTCCTGGCCAGGTACGAGGCCACCCGCCGCGAGATGGACCGCACCCGTGACCACGTCCGGTCGACGATGGTCCGCAGGATCCTCGACGGCTCGGTCGACCAGGTGACGCCGGACATCGAGCAGGCCCTGCACTACGACGTCGCGCTCCGCCACCGTGCACTGGTGCTCACGGCGGCGAGCACCACCGTGGTCCACGACGTCGCGAACGCCCTCCGCGAGGCGAGCGGCGCACGGCACGCGCTGCTGCATCAGGTGAGCGTGTCCACGTGGTGCATCTGGATCGGATGCGAGGAGCCCGAGCACCCCCGGACCATCGGGCGGATGCGGCGCGTGCTCGGGCAGCTCGACCTGGCCGGAGCACTGGGCGACGCCGGGGACGGCCTGGTCGGGTTCCGCCGCTCGTACGAGCAGGCCCGCCACGCGCTCCGCGTACGCGAGGCCACGCAGGACCACACCGCTGCCATCGTGTGGTATTCGGACGTCCGCCTCGAGGCGCTCCTGCTCGCCGACGAGTCGCTCGCCCGCGAGTTCGTCCTGGCCGAGCTCGGGAGCTTCGCCGGCACCGGCGAGCGACCGGCCCGGCTCCGCGAGACGATCGAGGCCTGGCTGCAGACGGGTAGCCACGTCGGCGCGGCCGCCGTCCTGGCGGTGCACGAGCAGACCGTGCGCAATCGCCTGCGCGCCGTCGAGGACGAGATCGGCAGCACGATGCTGTCACGCCGGACGGAGCTCGCGATCGCGCTCCGGCTGCACCGCGTGCTGAACGACCCGCTCGGCTGACCCGGCTGCACCCCCCGGCCGGGGCACCGCCTGTCGGGATCCGCGCAGCGACTTCACGGGTTGCGATATGGGGATGGCCGGCCCGGTCGGGGAGGGTCTTCCCACTGCCCCGAAAGCGGACGCGACGGAGACCTCAGTGCCGACCGAACAACGCCAGATCGTGCTCGACCGTCTGCCTGAATCGGCGCTCGAGCCAAGCCATTTCACCCACCGCCACGGCCCGGTGCCCACCCCCGGACCGGGAGAGGCCCTGGTGCGCACCGTGCTCCTGTCCGTCGACCCCGCGAACCGCGCGTGGATGAACGGACCCACCTACCGCCCGCAGCTCGTGGCCGGCGACGTGATGGCCGCCTACGCGCTGGCCGAGGTCGTCGACCCGGGCAAGAGCGCGCTCGCGCCCGGGTCGGTCGTCTTCTGCGACACCGGCTGGCAGGAGTACGCGGCGATCCCGGCCGCCACTGCGATGCCCGTCCCCATCCAGACGGCGCTGACGCACCACCTCAGCACCCTCGGGCTGACCGGCATGACCGCCTATTTCGGCCTGCTCGAGATCGGCGCGCCGGCCCCGGGTGAGACGGTCGTCGTGTCCGCCGCCGCCGGGGCCACCGGCAACGTCGTCGGGCAGATCGCCCGCATCAAGGGTGCCCGCGTCGTCGGGATCTCGAGCTCGGACGCGAAACGGCGCATGCTCGAGGACGAGCTCGGGTTCGACGCCACGGTCAGCCACCGCTCGCCGACGTTCAAGGAGGACCTCGCGGCCGCCTGTCCCGACGGGATCGACGTGTACTTCGACAACGTCGGCGGCGACATCCTCAACTTCTGCATGCGCCTGCTGAACGAGCGCGGCCGCGTCGTGTGCTGCGGCGGCCTGTCCAGCTACGACCAGCCGGCGCCCCCCGTGGACGCGGCCATGGTCCCGCTGAAGATCGTCACCCACCGCCTGCGCATGGAGGGCTTCATCGTCCTCGACTACATGTCCGAGTGGCCGGCGGCCGGCGCGGAGATGGCCGCGTGGATCGACTCCGGCGAGCTCCGGGTCCTCGAGGACGTGATCGACGGCCTCGAACAGGCCCCGACCGCCCTCATCGGGCTGCTGGCCGGCGAGAACCTCGGCAAGCGGATGGTCCGCGTCGGACCCGACCCCGTCCCGGTCTGACGGACCCAGCCCGGACCCAGGCTCACAGGGCGGACCGTGGCGTCCGCCGAATCGCACCACCCCACCCCAAGGAGAGCACCATGGACAGCGTCAGCATCAAGCAGATGGTCCACGCGAACATCTGCGTCAGGGACCTCGACCGGACGATCCCGTTCTACGAGATGCTCGGGTTCGAGGTCTTCTCGGACATGCGGTTCGTCGAGGGGTCGCGCACCTGGCCCGGCCTCGGGCTCCCCGAGGGCCGCGAGTTCCGCGCCGTCTTCATGAAGATCCCCGGCGAGAACCCGGTGCCGTTCCTGGACATCATCGAGTTCCGGGACCCACAGCCGGCGGGCGAGCCCTACGCGACGCTGCACAACATCGGGATCTGCCGGCTGTGCTTCGAGGTCGCCGACATCGATGCGACCGCGGCCGTGCTGAAGGCCAACGGCGTCGAGCTCGTCTCCGAGCCCGCGCACTACGAGACGGCGTTGAACGAGCCGGCCGACGGCGTCGAGGCGCGGTTCCTGTGCTTCAAGGACCCGGACGGGACCTTCCTCGAGTACGCGCAGTTCGCCGGGCAGGCGACCGACGTCCTGGGCTAGGAGCCGGTTCCGCCGCGCGCGCCGGGCAAGGCCGCAGCCGTAGGGAGGGCGTTGTCGACGAGGACGGCCGCGATGGCGGCGGCGGTGGCGAAGCTCTCGGTGCTGAACACGCGACCGCGCGCCGACGCGCCGTCGAGGAGCAGCGCGAGCTGCTCGCCGAGCTGCTCGGGGTGCGCGGCGCCGGCCTCGCGGGCGGTGTCGGCGAACCGCGTGGCGAACGCCGTCTTGTAGTCGCGGGACAGGGCCCGCGCCGGATGGTCCGGGTCCTGGATCTCGACGGCGGCCGCGATGAACGGGCAGAGCGGCGCGTTGATCTCGAAGGCGGCAAGAAGCCGTTCGCGGGGCGTGAGGTCGGCGCAGTCGAACACGCCGGGCAGGATGTCCGGATCGAACCGGCGCAGGTGCTCGGCGATCACCTCGTCCTTGCTGGCGAAGTGCTGGTACAGCGTGCGCTTGGACACCCCGGCGACCGAGCAGAGCTGGTCGATGCCGGTGGAGTTGATGCCCTGCTCGCGGAACAGCTGCCGCGCTGCGATCAGGATGCGCTCCCTGGCGCCCCTGCCGCGGCGCAGGCCCAGCGGCCCCTTCTCCGGCTCGGTCATGCGACCAGCTTAGCCCAGCCGGGTACCGATCGGTGTACGTAAATGCTACGGTTTGGAAACAGATCGGTGTACTTAGTATCCCCCATCGAAGGAGAACCGACATGAACATCACCACCATCGGCCGCGGCAGCATCGGCGGCACCCTGGCACGCCTCTGGACCGCAGCCGGCCATCAGGTGACGACGCTGGGCCGCGAGGGCGGCGACGCGTCGAGCGCCGACGTCGTCCTGCTGGCCGTCCGCCACGCCGACATCCCCGCAGCGCTGGCCGGCGTGACCGGCTTGGAGGGCAAGACCGTCATCGAGGCCAGCAACCGGCTCGACGGCGAGGCACCGCACGAGGGTCACGCCTCGAACGCCGAATACGTCAAGGCGGTCCTGGGCGGCCCGACGGCCAAGGCGTTCAACCTCAACTTCGGCAAGCTGCTCGAGGGCGCTGCCGAGGCACCGAGCCGGCCGGACAACATCTGGGTCGGCGACGACGCCACGCGGGCGGTCGTCGAGCAGCTCACGCACGACGCCGGCCTGCAGCCCCGCCACGGCGGGCCACTCGACCGCGCCGGCACCCAGGAGGCGTTCGCCGCGATGTACATGGCGATCGTCAAGGACGCCGACGCCGGGCTGCTCTACTACCGCTTCGCCCCGCCACAAGGGATCTGAGCGACTCGGCACGGCACCAGGACCGACAGGGTCCGCCGGTAAACTCCACGAGCCGATGCCCTCCGTCACCCGCAAGACCGGCGCTGATCGCGGCGCCCGCCGCGAGGAGGCGCAGGCGCGGCTGCTGGCGGTGGTCGAGCGGCTGCTGGGGACCGGCGAGTCCTACACCGAGATCACGATCGACCGGCTGATCACGGAGGCCGAGGTGCCGCGGTCGACGTTCTACCTGTTCTTCGCGGACAAGGCGCATCTGCTCACGTCGCTGACGGGCGAGCTGACGGTCGAGTACCTGGACGCCTGCCAGGACTGGTGGCACCTGGCACCGGGTGCGGGCCGCGACGACCTGCGGGCCGCGCTGCGGAAGATGTACGACGCCTACTACCCGCACCGGCTGCTCATGCAGGCGGTCATCGAGACGGCGTCCTACGACACGAACGTCGGCGCCGCGTACGCCGAGAGCTTCGACCTGCACGTCCGCGAGATCACCGAGCACATCCGGCGCGGGCAGGCCGAGGGCAACGTGCACGGGCACCTGGACCCCGAGCGCATGGCGCTCTGGCTGACCTGCATGATCGAGCGCGGGCTGTACCAGTTCGCTGCGGCTGCGGAGCCCGGCGAGCGCGACGGCTACCTCGAGTCGTCCACCGACATCGTGTGGAACGTCCTCTACGCGGGCGCCCGGTGAGCGCTGCGGCCGACGCCGGCCGGGCACCCCACCCGAAGGCATCGGCGAAGAAGCAGCGCCAGGTCCAGGAGCGGCTCCTGGACGCGGTCGACCAGCTGCTGATCGACGGGGCCAGCTACACGGAGCTCAGCGTCGGGCGCATCACCAAGCAGGCCGGGATGGCACGGTCCACGTTCTACGTGTACTTCACCGACAAGGGCGAGCTGCTGCGCGCGACGTTCGCGGACATCGCCGCGGAGATCGAGGACGCGGCCGTCGCCTGGTTCGCCTTCGGTGCCGGCCAGGACCGCGACGCCCTGCGGCGCGCGCTGGACCCGGTCATCCGGACCTACAACCCGCACACGACGCTGATGGGCGCCGCCTACGCCGCCGCGGCCTACGACCCGCTGATCCGCGCTGAGGTCGAGCGCATCACGGCGCGGTCGATCGCGGGCCTGCGCCGGCACATCCGCCGCGGCCAGGCCGAGGGCTTCGTGCGGGCCGACGTCCTTCCCGGCGAGACCGCCACCTGGCTCATCTGGATGACCGAGCGCTGCCAGCACACGATCCTCGACCGCGCCGAGCCGGACGAGCTCGACGCGATGATCGACTCCTACACGGACCTCGTGTGGGAGGCGCTCTACGCGCGCGTCTGAACGCTCGCCGCCGGCGCGGCGGGCTCGGCGATGCCGAGCGACGCACAGCCGCGCTCGAGCTCGCGCAGGCCGAACGCGTCCACCGGCCCGAGGGCACCGACGCCCTCCAGGCCGCCGGCGACGATGCGGTCGGCCGACCAGGCGATCGTCGCCGCGGTCGCGTCGTAGACGTTGGGTCCCTGAACCACCACCTGCTCGAGGAACCGGCCGGCGCGGTCGGACGCGATCGCGACCACGTGCGTCGCCGAGCGCGAGCGGGACTCGGCGTCCGGTCCGCCGGTCGAGCCCTTGACGAGCTTGCCGGCGAGCGCGCGCACCGCGCGCGCGAGTGACGGGACGGCGGCGACGCGGCCCACCTGGGCAACGAGCGGCGTGACCGCACCGAGCCCGCCCTGGTGGACGTCGATGTCGACCACGTGCGGGAAGCGGGCGGGCAGCGTGAGGACCTCGGACGACCCGAGGGTCAGGCCCGGACGGCGCTGCCCCTGGACGTCGTAGCGGCGGATCCGCGCGCCGCAGCGTTCCTCGACCACCCGCCCGCCGGCGAACGTGAAGCCGGGTTCGGTGAGGACGCCGGCAGCCGAGGCCTGCGTCCCGCCGCTGAGCGCGGTCTGCGTGTCGCCGAGGAAGAAGTAGCCGACGTCGAGGCGCTCGGCGGCCTCCCCCGCGCGCTCGAGCGCGAGGGCGCCGGCGAGGTTCCCGGGGACGAAGTCGTAGCCGAACGCCGGCAGGAGCGCACAGCCCTTCGCGGCCGCAGCGGCCCCCGGCGCGCGGAAGACATGGCGGACGAACGGTGCCTCGCCGGTGGTGTCGACGTAGTGGGCCCCGGCGTCGAGCGCCGCCGTCAGCGCCGCGTGGCCGAGCGTCAGGAACGGGCCGACGGTGGTGATGAGCACGTCGCCCGGCGACAGCAGCCGGGCGATCGTCCGTGGGTCGTCGAGCGTGACGACCGCGGTCCCGGCGACGCGGCCGCCGCCGAGCGTGGCGGCCAGCGCGTCGAGGGCGGACGCCGAGCGGCCGGCCAGCAGCGGCGCGAGACCGCGGCCGACGAGCTGCTCGGCGATCAGGCGGCCGGTGTAGCCGGTGGCGCCGAGGAGGACGATGCGGGTCATGACGGGCGGTTCCCTCGGGTGGTCCTACATCGGTGCGGCCGTGAGGCCACCGTCGACGACGTAGCTGTTGCGGCGACGACGACGACGGACTGTCCGGTGAAGTCGTCCACGCCGCTCACAGCCCCAGCGCGCGGCCGACGATCTCGCGCATGATCTCGTTGGTGCCGCCGTAGATCCGCTGCACCCGCGAGTCGCGCCAGCGGCGGGCGATCTCGTACTCCTCCATGTAGCCGTAGCCGCCGTGCAGCTGCAGGCAGCGGTCGAGGGTCTCCCACTCGAGCTCGGTCGTCCAGAACTTCGCGCCCGCGGCATCGGCGGCCGACAGCTCGCCGGCGCAGTGCGCCTCCAGGCAGCGGTCGATGTAGGCCCGCGCGATCTGCGCCTTCGTGTGGAGCTCGGCGATCGCGAAGCGGTTGGCCTGGAACGAGCCGATCGGCTTGCCGAACGCGTGACGCTCGAGCGAGTACTCCAGAGCGATCTCGACGACGCGCTCGGCGCTGGCGACCGCGGCGATCGCCATCGACAGGCGCTCCTGCGCGAGGTTCGCGGTCAGGTAGCGCATCGCACTGCCGACCTCCCCCAGGACGTTCTCGTCGGGGACGTGCACGCTCTCGAAGAACAGCTCGGCCGTGTCCTGGGCGCGGCGGCCGATCTTGTCGAGCTTGCGCCCGCGCTCGAACCCGTCCATCCCCTCCTCGACGACGAACAGGCCGAAGCCGCCGCCGTCGTCCGCGGGGATCTTGGCGACGACGACCACGAGCTGCGCCTGGATGCCGCTCGTCACGAACGTCTTGGAGCCGGACACCGACCAGCCGCCCGCGACGCGGCGCGCGGTCGACTGGATGCCGCGCAGGTCCGAGCCGGTGCCGGGCTCGCTCATGGCGACGGCGATCGCGGTGTCGCCGGTCGTGATGCCGGGCAGCCAGCGGGCGTGCTGCTCCGCGGTGCCGTACTCGAGGAAGTACGGCAGGACCATGTCGTTGGTGAGCGCGATGCCGTCGCCGACCACGCCGAGGCGGACGCCCTCCTCGTCGAGGATCGCGTTGAAGCGGAAGTCCTTCAGGCCCGCGCCGCCGAACTCCTCGGGGACCTCGAAGCCGACGAGCCCCTGCGCCGCCGCCTGCTTCCAGTACGCGCGGTCGACCATGCCGGCGGCCTCCCACTTCACGGTGTGCGGGAGCGCCTCCTTGGTGAAGAACGCGCGGACGGACTCGCGGAAGGCGTCGTGCTCGGGCTCGAAGAGGGTACGCCTGAGGCCCGGGGCGGTGGTGCTCATGCTGGTGTTCCTTGGTTCAGGGTGGTCGGCGTGCGGTCCGGCAGCGCAGCGGGGGTGGTCGGCCCGCAGGCCGACAGGAGCGCGGCGGCGAAGGCGTCTGGAAGCTCGTGCATCGGGTAGTGCGCGCAGTCCAGCGTGACGACCTGCGAGCCGGTCACGCCCGCGGCCCAGCGGACGCCCTTCAGTGAGACGGACGGGTCGGTCGCGCCGGCGATGTGGGTGACGGGGACGCGCAGGAGCGGCAGCTCGGCGCTCAGGTCGGTGAGCAGCAGCGTGCGCAGGCAGGCGGCCGCGGCGTGGGTCGGCGTCCGGAGGGAGATGTCCAGCAACCGGTCGAGGAGCGCGGCGGGCGGGGGCGCGGCGAAGCAGTTCGCGAGCGCGTCGCGGCGGGCGGCGGGCCGGAGGGGGCCGTCGCCCTCGGCGGCGAGCAGGTGCGGGAGGACGGCGTCCGCGGGCGGGCCGAACGGGTAGCCGGCTGTCCGCGCGGCCGCGGCACCGCTGGCGGCGACGAGGACGAGACGCCCGATCCGCTCTGGTGCGTCGAGTGCGGCGCGGGCCGCGACGAGGCCACCGATCGACCAGCCGACGAGGGCGACGTCGTCCAGGTCAAGCGCGTCGAGGACCGCGGTCACGTCCGCCGCCAGCCGGCCCGCGTCGTACCCGCCGGCCGGCTTGTCCGAGTGGCCGTGGCCGCGCAGGTCGAGGGCGACCACGCGATGCCCGGCGGCCGCGAGGGTGTCCGGCGTCCCGCCCCAGGCCGCGCCGCTCAGCGACCAGCCGTGGACCAGGACCACCGGCGGGCCGTCGCGGGGACCGTGGTCCGCGACGTGGAGCCGGACGCCGTCCGCGGCGACCGCGATCAGCCGGCTCACCGCGTCAGGCCGCCGTGCAGTCGAAGACGACCTTGCCGAACGTCCGGTTCGACACCATCCGCTCGACGCCCGCGTGTGCCTCGCCGAGCGCGAACGTCGCGTCGATCGTGGGCGCGATGCCGGTCGTCACGCAGAGGCGGATGAGCCGCTCGAGCTCGACCCGCGTGCCCATCGTCGCGCCGACGATCGACACCTGCGGCAGGAACACGCGCGTGAGGTCGGCGGGCGGGTTCGGCCCGGTCGTCGCGCCGGACACGACGACCTTGCCGCCGGGCCGGACGGCGCGCAGCGAGTGTCCCCACGTCGCCTCGCCGACGGTCTCCATGACGGCGTCGACCCGCTCGGGCAGGCGGGTCTCGCGGCTGAACGCGGCGTGGGCGCCGAGCTCGTCGACCGCGCGGGCGCGCTTGCCCGCGTCCTCGCTCGCGACCCAGACCCGCAGCCCCGACGCGCGGCCGATCGCGATCAGCGCGGTCGCCACACCGCCGCCGGCGCCCTGCACGAGCACGGTCGACCCCGGCGTCAGCCCGGCACCGGAGAACAGCATCCGGTAGGCGGTGAGCCAGGCGGTCCCGAGCGATCCGGCGGCCTCCCACGAGAGCTCGGCGGGCTTCGGGATCAGGTTCCGGCGCGGGACGACGACCTGGCCGGCGAACGTGCCGTCGATCCCGCTGGACAGCATCATCCCCTGCGGGTCGAGCGTCTCGTCCCCGCCGCCGCGGCCGGCGTCGGCGATCAGCGGGTAGAGGATGACCTCGTTGCCGTCCTGGTCGACGCCGGCGCCGTCCGACCCCAGGACCAGGGGCAGCCAGGAGCGGTCCAGCGCGCCGCGCAGCGACCACACGTCGTGGTGGTTCAGGGCTGCGGTGCGGACGTCCACCGTCGCCCAGCCCTCGGGGGCGACGGGCGCGTCCTTCTCGCGCAGGTCGATCGCGGCGACGGGGTCCTTGGGGTTCGGCTCGGTGACCGAGAGGGTCAGCATGGCGGTGTCAGCTCCTGGCGCTGGCGGTGGTGCGGTCGTCCGCGGTGGTGGCGGCCGCGCGGTGCTCGACGTGGAAGTCGGCGAGGTCCGGCCGGCGGGTGCGGCGCCAGTAGTCGCCGTAGGACCACGGGCTGTTCGTGACGATCCGCCCGCGGCTGTTGCGGTAGTAGGTCGTCATCCCCGGGTGCGTCCAGATCGTGTCCTCGAGCGCGGCGTCGAGCTCGGTGTTGTAGGCGTCGTGCGCCGCCTGGCGGACCTCGACCGTCGCGATGTCGTCGGCGACCATCGTGGCCAGCAGCTCCATCACGTAGCGGACCTGGAACTCGCTGGTGAGGATGATCGTCCCGCCGTGGCCGGTGTTCGTGTTGGGGCCGTAGAGGCAGAAGAAGTTCGGCAGATCGGGGATCGTGATGCCCAGGTGCGCGCGGGCGTCGTCCTCCCCCCAGGTGTCGCGCAGGAGCGTCCCGGAGCGGCCGCGGATGTCCATCGGCCCGAGGATCTTCAGCGACTGGAAGCCGGTGGCGAGGACGATCACGTCGGCCTCGATGGTCTCCCCCGCCGCGGTGTGGACGGCGCCGGCGGACACCGACGTCACCGCGTCGGTCACGAGGTCGACGTCATCGCGGCGCAGCGTCCGGTACCAGCCGTTGTCCACCAGCGGCCGCTTGCCGTACGGCGGGTAGGTCGGCAGGCTCTTCGCGAGCAGGTCCGGCCGGTCCTTCAGCTCGGTCTCGATGTGGTGGGTGAGGTAGCGGCGCAGCGTCTCGCTGGCGGCGTTGATCGAGCGGTCCGGGTGCTTCCAGCCGCGGTCGATCTGCGTCAGCGCGTGCGGCCGGTCGCCGAAACGCCAGAAGACGCGCAGGCGGTACCAGCCGGCGTAGCCCGGGACGTGCTCCATCAGGGTGCGCGTGGCGGGGGTGGTCGCGCGGTGGTAGTTCGGGTGCGGGACGGCCCACTGCGGCGAGCGCTGGAAGACCGTCACCCGGGCGGCGTCGTCGACGATCGCCGGGACGAGCTGCATCGCGCTCGCGCCCGTGCCGATGACGGCGACGCGCTTGCCGGCCAGATCGACGTCCGGGTCCCACACGGCGGTGTGGACGACCGGGCCGCCGAACGCGTCGAGGCCGTCGATGCGCGGCGTCGCCGGGCGGTTCAGGAGGCCGACCGCGCTGATGAGGACGTCGGCCGTAAGCGCCTCGGTGCGGCCCTCGCCGGCGTCGACCGCCAGCCGCCAGCAGGCCGCCTCGGCGTCCCACTCCGCCGCCGTGACCTCGCAGCCGAAGCGGGTGCGCGCGGCGACGCCGGAGTCGGCCGCGAGCTGCTCCCAGTACGCGTGGAGCTCGTCGCGCTGGACGAAGTAGCGCGACCAGTCGGGCCGCTGCGCGAACGAGAACGAGTAGAGGCTGCTCGGGGTGTCGACCCCGCAGCCGGGGTAGGTGTTCTCGTACCACGTGCCGCCGATGCCGTGGTTCTTCTCGAGCACCGTGTAGGCGATGCCGGCCTGCTCGAGCTTGATCGCCTGACAGAGGCCGGAGAGCCCGGCACCGATGATGACCACGTGCAGGTCGCGGCCGGCAGGGACGGGCGGGACGTCGGCGTCGCGCGGCGTCTGGCCGAGCTCCTCGGCGAGCAGCTCGCCGTAGCTCGCGGGGACGGCCTCGGCGACGGACGCTCTAAGCAGCTCCGCGATGCGCGCGGGGGCGAGGGCGGGCGCCGGGGTGGTGAGCCCGCGCGCGAGCAGCACGTCGAGTGCCGCGGCCCGGACCTCCTGCTGCACCGCGGGATCGAGGCCGCCGGTGTCGTGGTCGTCGAGGCCGACCGCGCGGGTGGGCGCGTACGGCTCGCGGAGCCAGCGGTCGTCCCCTGTCAGGTGGGCGAGGACCGTCAGCAGCGTCGGGAGGTTCGCTTCGCGCAGCGCGGCACGGAGCTCGCCGCGGGAGGGCACGGGCGTGGGGACGGCGGGCACGAGGCCCGCCGCCGGCGGCGACGACGGCGGTGTCATGGCCTGCTCCTAGACGCCGGCGCGCACGAGGTGGGGCGCCTTCTTGACGTTGCCCTTGTTCGCGCTGACGTCCTGCTGGAGCTTGTCGACGCCCGCGAGCTCGGTGCCCTTCTCGGCGTCCTGCGGCAGCGCGATCGCGGCGTTGAACTGGGAGATCGTCTTCATCGTGATCTTGCGATCGCTCTCCAGCGTGGCGCGCGGGCGCGTCACACGCTCCTTGGCCGCCATGAACGGGCGGACCGTCGGCAGCACGAAGCGCCAGTTGGTCATCTCGACCCCGAGGCCGTCCACGAACTCCGGGAGCCACGAGGCGATCAGGCCGTACGCGAGCTTGCGGCGGCGCTCGGTCGTCATGAACGCGGCGACCGGTGCGGGCAGGATCTCGACGTCGCCCGGGGGCTTCTCCGTGCTGAAGTCGATGATCGAGTGGACGACGTCGCGGCAGTCGTCGTCCGCAGGCTGCTCGATCAGGCGGTGGAGCTTGCCCTTCATCCGGGCGTCGTCAACCCCCGTGTGGAGGATCGTCGGCTCGACGCCGATGACCCAGCCGATGTAGCGGGTCAGCGCGAAGATGTCCTCCTCCTCGCGGTCGCTGATCTTGATCCCAGCCATCCGCAGGGAGTCGACGAAGCACGCGCCGAACTGCCCCGCCTGCGTGTTCATCTGGTCCAGGCTGTTGATCGGGACGCCCCAGGCAGGCCAGTCCCAGTGCTCGGAGTGGCTGAGGACGTGGCGCACGGCGGCGTGGATCATCCGCACGCGGGCGGTCAGGCAGAAGCCCTCGCCGTCGCGGACCATCGCGCCGGGGGTGTGGGCGGCGACGACCCAGCGGAAGCTCTCGACCATCCGCGGGCCGGCCTCCTTCGGGTCGTTGAGCCGGCCGCTGAAGAGGACCGGGCGGGTCGAGGAGTACATCGAGAAGCCGGCGCCGATGACCGCATAGGAGATGGCCATCGGGGCGAACGCGCCGCCGCGCCAGTAGGCGATCGCGCCGCGCTCGAGCTGGTCGTAGTCGACCCAGTCCGGAACGTCGTCGAGCGCGTCGAAGAGCGCGACGAGCGAGTCCGCGGGGTCGTCGAGCGCGTCGATCCCGTGCTCGAGCGCCCGCTCGAACATCCCCCAGTTCGAGGCGATCTCCGGGTTCTTGTAGTCGAGGTACGCCTGGTAGGCGAGGTCCTCGCCGCGCAGAGCGTGGTCGGTGAGGTGGTGGACGAAGTCCGTCCCGAACCGCCGCAGGGCCTCCTCGCGGTTGTTGATCCGCCCGAGGTCGATGCCGGCCGGCAGACCCTCCGGGACGTCCAGCGCCGGCGGTACGCGCAGCCGCGTCTCGATCGTGGGAGTGCTCATGGCCGCCGACGCTAACCCGGTCGCCCCGCGCTTGTCAAACATTTCATTGGACTTTGTGTCCGATTTCGGGATACGGTCGCCTGAATGAGCACCACCGACGCCCGATCAGACCTCGCGTACGCGCCCCCGGGCCTCAGCGCGACGACCATGGCGGAGGCCTTCCAGCTGACCGCGGCCGCCCGTCCGGACGACGTCGCCCTGCGCGCGTTCGGGTCCGGCGAGGCGCACACGTGGGCCGAGTACGACGCCGCCGTCCGCCGGCTCGCCGCCGGGCTGCACGCGCTCGGCGTCCGGGCCGGCGACACGGTCGGCATGCTGCTGCAGAACCGGCCGGCGTTCCATCTGGTCGATGCCGCCGCGATGCACCTCGGCGCGATTCCGTTCTCGCTCTACCTGACGTCCTCCGTCGTGCAGCTCGAGTACCTGCTCGGCCACGCGCGGGCTCGTGTCCTCGTCGTCGAGCCGGCGCTCCTGGACCGCGTCCTCGCCGCGGACGCCCCCACGCTCGAGCACGTCGTCGTCGCCGGCGAGCACCCGGGCGAGGGACGGCTCTCGCTGGGCGACGTCGAAGACCTCGGCGCGGCGGACACGACGTTCGACTTCGACGCCGCGTGGCGGGCGATCGCGCCGGACGACATCGCGACGCTGATCTACACATCCGGCACGACCGGGCCGCCCAAGGGCGTCGAGATGACGCACCACAACCTGCTGACCGTGCTCGGGTCCTGCCAGGACCGCGAGCCTTTCCGGGCCGACGGGCGGACGGTGTCCTACCTCCCCCACGCGCACATGGCCGACCGACTGATCGCGCACTACCTGTCGATGTTCACCGGCTGGGAGCTCACGACGGTCGCCGACCCGCGGACCGTGATGGCGGCCGTCGCCGAGGTCCGCCCGACGTGGTTCATGGGCGTCCCGCGCATCTGGGAGAAGCTCCGCGCCGGGCTGCTCGCGTCGCTCGCGGGCAAGGAGCCGGCGCAGCGCGCGGCCTTCGAATCGGCGGTCGAGCTCGGCCTGGAGGTGGTCCGGCTGCAGCAGGCCGGCAAGCCCGTCCCGCCGTCGCTGGCTTCCGAGCACGCGGCTGCGGACGCGACCGTTCTGGCCACCGTCCGCCGCCAGCTCGGCCTGGACCGCCTGGACCTGCTGCTGTCCGGCGCGGCACCGCTGGCCCGCGGCGTGCACGAGTTCTTCCTGGCGCTCGGCCTGCCGCTCGGCGAGGGCTGGGGCATGAGCGAGACCGGTTCGCTCGGGACGGTCCAGCCGCCCGGCGCGATCCGCGTGGGGACGATCGGCCACGTGATGCCGCGTGGCGAGCTGAGGATCTCCGCCGACGGGGAGATCCTCGTCCGCGGCCCGCACGTGATGCCGGGCTACAGGGACGACCCGGAGCGCACCGCCGAGGCGCTCGACGCCGACGGCTGGCTGCACACCGGGGACATCGGGACGATCGACTCAGACGGCTACGTGACGATCGTCGACCGCAAGAAGGAGCTAATCATCAACGCGGCCGGCAAGAACATGTCCCCCGCGAACATCGAGGGCCAGCTGAAGACCGCGTCGCCGCTGATCGGCCAGGCCTGCGTGGTCGGCGACGGGCGGCCGTACAACGTCGCCCTGCTGGTGCTCGACGCCGAGACCGCGGCCGGCCACGACGCGGCGGCGATCCCCGGGCTGGTCGCGGACGCCGTCGCGCGGGCCAACGAGCAGCTCTCCCGGGTCGAGCAGATCAAGCGCTACGCGCTGCTGGACAGCGAGTGGCTCCCTGACGGGGACGAGCTGACGCCGACGATGAAGCTCAAGCGCCGCGCGATCCACGAGAAGCACGCGGCGGCCATCGAGGAGCTGTACGCGCAGGCACGCTAACGACAGCCGGTGATCCCGCCGTCGAGCGGGATCACCGTGCCCGTCAGATAGGCGCCGGCGCGGGAGGCGAGGAACACGACGATGCCCGTCGCGTCCTCGGCCGTCCCGAAGCGCGCCAGCGGCACCTCGGCGGTGGCGGCCGTGAGGAGGGCCGCGTCCTCGACGACGAACTTCGTCATCCGGCTCTCGAACGGCCCCGGGGCGATCGCGTTGACCGTGATGTGCTCGGCGGCGAGCTTGGCCGCCAGATGCCGGGTGAGCGTGTGCACTGCCGCCTTGCTCGCGGCGTAGCTGTAGTTGTCCATCGTCGGGGACCGCAGCCCGTCGATCGAGCCGATGTTGATGACGCGCGCGGGGTCCGGCGCGGTCGCCGCGGCGCGCAGCGCGGGCAGCAGCGCGACGGTCAGGTGGAAGACGCCCTCGACGTTCGTGTGCATCACGCGGTCCCAGCCCGCGTCGGGGAACTCCTCCAGCGGAGCGCCCCAGGTCACGCCGGCGTTGTTGACGAGCAGGTCGAGCCGGCCGCCGACGTGCTCGTGGGTCGCTGCCGCCAGCGCGCGGGCACCGTCGGGAGTCGACACGTCGCCCGCGATCCCGTGGACCTCCCCGTGGGCGGCGAGCTCCTCGACCGCTTTCGCGACCGCGTCCTCCTTGCGCGAGGAGATCGCCACGCGCGCGCCGGCGTCGAGCAGCCCGCGCGCGATCATCAGCCCGATCCCGCGCGTGCCGCCGGTGACGAGGGCGGTCTTGCCGCTGACGTCGAACAGGGCTTGACCCGGCGGCGCTGTGTCCATGCCCAGACACGGTATTGGATCCTGTGTCCGACCTGGGCGCTCGCGGGGGCGGCGGCGGCGGGGTGCGAGTCCCTAGGGCCGGTCGTCCGGACTCTGACCACCGCTGGGGTTGCGGAACCCGGGGTCAGCGTTCCTGGTGGGCGTCGTCCGGACTTTGGCCACCGTGGGGGTGGCGGAACCCGGGTTCAGGTTCGTGCACCCGCGGCGGTGACGGCCTGGCCTGCCGGTAGCCTCAACGGATGACCTCTGAGGACATCGCCGAGCATCGCACCTTCGCCCACGCCAACGGCTGCGCCGCCGCCGTGCTCGAGCAGCCCGCGGGCCAGGCCGCCGGCCCGGCCCTGGTGAAGATCGTCGGCCCCGACCCGATCTGCCTGTCGTTCACGACGGAGCAGGGCCAGCGGGACGCGATCGTCGAGAAGGACGACTGGAAGTGGCTGACCGACCTGGCCGCCGAGCCGGGCGGCGCCAAGACCAACGCCGCGCTGCAGGACCCCGCGGACGGAACGGAGAGCACCGTGCCGATCACCGTCGCCCCGCGGGCCGCCACCGACGAGCAGACGCTGACGATCGGCACCACGGTCCTGCGCCTGCCCGCCGGCGAGTGGAAGCACCTGCTCGCCCACCAGGGCACGTACGCCGACTGACCTCAGGCTCGCGGGCGAGCGCGGTGCACCGCGCTCGCCCGGTCGCCCGGTCGTCCGGTCGTTCGCGTTGCGGGCCGGTGGACCCGCCGCCTCAGCAGGCGCGGCGGCCCACCGCGCGCGTGACGCGCAGCGGTGCCGTGCCCCGCCTGTGTCCCGCGGCGTCGGCGGTCGTGCGCACCGTCCTGCGCCCCGGGAAGCAGACGCGGACGACCGCCCGCCCGCGGGCGTCGGTCCGTGCCTGGTGACGGCCGATCCGGACGCGGGCGCCCGGCACCGCCGGCGTGACCTGGACGCGAACGGTCGTGCGGCGCCCGGCGAGCACCCGCGACGGGCGGACGGCGACCGACAGCACCGCGCAGGGTGTGGCCGGGACCGTGACGTCGGCGGGCAGCACGACCGTCGTGCTGCAGCCACCGGGGAAGGTCAGCGCGGCCGTGGTCCGCGCGCCGGCGACCCTGAGCCGCGAGCCCGACCGGCGAAAGCGCACCACCCCGTCCGGCGGCGGGTCGAAGCGATAGCCGACGTCCCACAGCTGCCCGCGCGTGGCAACGGTCTGGTTGACCCACTCCGCCGGGCGCTCCGCGACCGGCTCGAAGAGGCCCCACCGGACCGCGCCCGCGAGATCGAAGCGGAAGTCGGGCGCGTCGTGGACCCCGGCGTGCGGCGTGTAGGTGACGTCCAGCCCCGCGCTCTGGGCGGCCTCCGCGTAGCTGTCGTTCATCGGCCGCACGATCGCCTCGAACGCGTTGGCGATCGGTCCGTTCGGCTCGTTGCCCGGCTCGTAACCGCGCGCGCTGAGCGTGCCGTCGCCGGTCGCGAGGAAGACCCGCGTGTGCGCGAGGTTGGCCACCAGACGCCGCGGGTTGTGGCCGCGTGAGTACGGGCTGCCCTCGGGCCCGACCACGACCAGCGGGTCGGGGGTGCGGCCGTTCAGCACCCCCATCAGCGACGAGCCGACGAACGGGTAGCGCTCGTAGTCCAGCCAGCCGGAGATCGACGCGACGCTGCCGAAGAACCCGGGCAGGCGGCCCCCCAGGTAGGTCGCGCCCATCCCGCCCATGGAGACGCCGACGACCGCGTGGTACCGGCGCTCGGGCCGGATCGCGTAGCGCCCCCGCACCTGCGGCAGCACCTGGTCGAGGAAGTACGTCTCCCAGGCGGGGGCACCGCGTCGACCGCCGCCCCACCAGTCCGTGTACCAGCCGGCCGACGCTTCGGGCATGACCACGACGGCGTTCAGGTCGGCCAGTACCTCGTCCGCCTTCACGTACTCGACCCACCACTGGTAGTCGCTGCCGCGACCATGGAGCAGCAGCACGAGCGGATAGGCCTTGGCTGGGTCGTAGCCGTTCGGCAGCAGGACGGTGGCCTTCGGCGGACCGGGGTATGCGTAGTCGGTCTGCGCGACCACCTCGCTGCCACGGGCGGGCAGCTCGATGGTCTGGACCCGGCCGGCGTGCGCGGCGGGGGCGGCGACCAGCCCGAGCAGCACCGCTGTGGCCAGCAGCACCCGCCGCATCACGGAGCCACCGTCGGCAGCGCTGCCGGGCAGGCGTGCCGGAGCGTCGTGCGACCGGACACCTTGGCCCGCGAGTAGGCAAAGCGCCTCACCTGGTCGCAGGGCAGCGGCCGGCTCAGTACGACCATCCGCGTCCGGCCGGCCGCGAGGCCGCGTCCGCGAGCGACGGCACCGTCCCAGGCGCTCCAGCGCAGGCGCGTGAGGCGGACGCCGCCGATGTTCATCGTCGTCGGTCTGGTCCGGCCGGCGCGCCCGCTCGCGACCACCAGTCCGGGCGACGTCCCGGCCATGACGGTCCGCGTCGTGCCGGGACAGCCGATGACGGCGTGGTGCCCCGTGCGACCCAGGATCCCCGGCCCCGCTCCGGAGCACTGCGGATCCGCGCTCGCGACGACGCTCGGCGCGGCGATGCACGCGGACCGCGGGTCGCTCCCCGCGTCCGGGCAGCTGTAGAGGAGCTGCCCGCGGAGCTGTCCGCCGCCGGCGACCTGGACGCCCTTGACGGGATCGATCAGCGGCCCGTAGGTCGGGTCGTCGATCGTCCCGATCGGGGTGAACGTCACCGGCGTGTTGCGCGCGATGAGGCTGCGGTCGAAGGCATCGCGGTCCTGCCAGCGCCGGCAGAGCTCGTTCCCGACCGGGATCCCGAACGCGGCCGTCACGATCGCGCACTCCGGGACGCCGTTGATCGGCGAGTTCAGCGTGAAGATGTGCTGGACCGGGGCGATGCCGCCCGGCGCCCGCGTCCGCCACCACCCGCTGGCGACCACGCCGCCGTAGGAGTGCGCGACGATCACCACGCGGGTCGACGGCCACGCCCTCGCGATCGAGGTGATCATCGTGTCGAGCCGGGCGATAGACGTCGCCGGCTCCTGCAGCGTGTCCTGTGCCGTGTAGGCGTTGAACGTGAACTCGCCCGCCTCGTCCACCCGCGAGCCCGCGTAGCTGTAGGGCAGGACGATGGCGCCGGCGTCGGCGAGCCGGCCGACGAGGCAGGCGTCGGAGCCGAGTCCGCCGTCCGGGCGGCACGTGGTCGTCGGGGGCCGCTCGACGGTCTGCAGCCCGGCCCAGGTCCGGTAGCCGTCCTCGATTCCCGCCGGCATCCGCCGCTCGCTCCCGTCGGGCAGCGCGGGGCACCAGTTCGGGACCTGGAGCGGGCGGCTCGAGCCGCTGTTGGGCTCCTTCGACGTGGCCCCGTCGATGACGATCGCGACGAGCGCCGGCTGTCCGCCGCCGACCAGCGGCGCCCCGCACCGCTCACCCGCGGCCCGGGCCGCCGGCGCGACGGTCGCGGCGATGGCCGCGAGCACGCAGCCGAGCGCGAGCACGCAGCCGATCACGCGCGGGACGGTCGTGCCGCCCGCGGGTCCAGCGAGGTCGACGTGCATCAGATGGTTCCTGTCTTCTTGAGGGCACGGCGCAGCGCGCCGGAGGACGAGCGCAGCGCGGGAGCCGCAGCCGCGAGCGCGCCGATGCGGCCGCGGCGGGAGACGACGATCACGGCGCCGCGGCGGGTGGTCCCGACGCGCGTCGTGCGGGCGCCCGGCCCGAGCGCACCCGCGCGGTGCCCGCGGGCCGATGTCGCGACAAGCTGCACGCGACCGTTGCGCACGAGCACGCGCACCGACCCGCCGCCGGCCACGCACCAGCGCAGGACGGCGCCGAGGCGCGCGGTCGGGGTCGGCGCGCGGCGCAGCAGCGCCGCGGGCGTGCTGCCCACGGTGAACGCGCTCAGGCCGGTGCCGCGCAGCCCGGAGCTGCCGAGGCGGCCGGCCTTCGGCAGGCACCCGCCGGTGCCGGGGCGCTTCACCGCGCGCTGCGGCGCCGGCCTCCCGAGGCCGGCGAAGCTCGCCGTCGCGCAGGACGAGCCCGGGTTGTACTGCTTGAAGACGTGGTCGTCGTACTCGGGGCACGGCGCGGAGCCCGCGAAGGGCCACGTCCCGCCGGCGAACTTCGCGACGTAGAAGCCGCCGAGCTCGTTGGTGAACCAGATCTCGCCCCGGTCGGCGCGGACGACCGGCCGCGACCCGGTCCCGAGGAGCCCGGTCAGCGCCGGGTTGATGTAGCCGATCTCGACGGGCCGCCGCGGATCGCGGATGTCCAGGACGCGCATCCCCGCGCCGAACCAGGAGCAGGCCAGGATCGTCGGGTCGTAGAGGCGGTCGGGCTGGCAGTGGTGGACGCTGTACCCCAGGCCGTTGATCGCGCCCTCGTCGCGCACCGCCTGGCAGTTCTGCGGCAGGTGGACCTCGAGCAGCGCGCTCGAGACGAGGACGGGCTTGCGCTCGTCGGCGAGGTCGTAGATGCGCGGGTAGCCGAAGTTCGCCCAGCCGTCCTTCGCGCGGCTGCAGTCGGCCGCGCCCGACCGCTCGCCGTACTGGATCAGGTACGGGTGCCCGTCGTAGGTGACGCGGTAGGCGGCCTGGCACCACTGGTTGTCCTCCAGGCCGATCCGCGAGACGACGCGCGGCCGCTCGACGTCGGTGGTGTCGAGCACGAGCAGCTCGTCGTTCGGCGGCGCCGCCTGCTGGCAGGCGTAGGTGCGCGCGCCGTCCTCGGTCGTCGACCCGCCGTGGCCCGACCCCGGAGCGGAGGGCTCGTCCCACGCCGCGAGCAGGCGCGGCTTCGTGGGGTCGGTCAGGTCGACCGGGAAGACGTTGTTCTGGGCGCGGATGCCGGGGGCGCCGATCCCGGCCATGAAGTACGTCATGCCGTCGGGCGCGAACCACCCCTCGTGTCCCTTGGCGCCGCGCATCTGCGTGCTCGACAGCAGGCGCGGCGAGCGGCAGTTCGAGACGTCGTAGACGTCGAGCGTCGGGACCGTGTTCCCGCTGGACTCGTTGGCCGCGACGAGCAGCTTCCGGGGCGCGTTGACGCGCAGCGACTCCCACGGGTTCATCATGCCCGGGGTCGTCAGCAGTGCCGTCGGCCGGGGGTTCGCCGAGTCCGACACGTCCAGGACCTGCACCCCGCCCACGTAGGCGTACAGCGCGTAGTAGGCGCAGTCCTCGAAGGTGTCCAGCGTGCCGCCCGCGGTGCTGACGTGGCGGCCGACCACCTCCATGTTGCAGCTGTAGCCGCCGGCCAGGCCGCCCAGCCGGGGCACCCGTCCCTGCAGACCCGGCTCCGGGCGGTCCCGCGGCCCGCACGGCAACCGGTCGACCGCCGTCCGCGGGCCGAACTTCGTGCCCTGCGTCCCGTCGCCGAACTGCGCGCCGGCCAGCGGGACGCCGATCATCAGCAGGCAGAGGATCACGACGACGCCGAGCGGCGGACGCGGGACACGGGAGCCCATGGTTCAGGACACCTGGCGCTCGCGGCCGGACCAGAACGGCTCGCGCAGGACGCGCTTGAGCAGCTTGCCGGCGCCGGACTTCGGCAGCGGCTCGTCGTGGAAGTCGATCGACCGCGGCAGCTTGTAGCCGGCGATGCGCTCGCGGAGGTGCGCGACGATCATGTCCTCGTCGATCTGCGCGCCCGGCTTGCCGACGATCGCCGCGTGGACGCGCTCGCCCCAGCGCTCGTCCGGGACGCCGAAGACGGCACACTCGAGCACCGCGTCGTGGCTGGAGATCGCGTTCTCGACCTCGGTCGAGTAGACGTTCTCCCCGCCCGAGATCATCATGTCCTTGACCCGGTCGACGATGAAGAGGTACCCGTCCGCGTCCCGGTAGGCGGCGTCGCCGGTGTGGTACCAGCCCTCCGCGTCCAGGGCGCTCGCCGTCTCCTCCTCGCGCTTCCAGTAGCCGGCCATGATGTTGTCCCCGCGGACCCACACCTCGCCGATCTCACCGTCGCCGCAGCGCTCGCCGCCCGGGCCGAAGACCTGCGCGTCGACGCCGACGATCGGCCGTCCCGCCGACCGCAGCCGGCCCGCGAACGGCTCCTCCCCCGCCGCCCCGCGGCGATGGTCCTCCGGCGAGAGCGACGACACCAGCGGCGAGGCCTCAGTCATCCCGTAGGCCTGGCTGAAGTCCGCGTCCAGCAGGCGCATCGCGGCCGTGAGGACGGCGGTGGGGATCGGCGAACCGCCGTAGACGACCGACCGCAGGCTCGACAGGTCCGTGTCCCCCGCCGCCGGGTGGTTGACCACCATGTTGATCATCGTCGGCACGAGCAGTGCCCGGGTCACCGCTTCCTGCGCGACCGTTGCGAGCCACAGCCCTGGGTCGAAGGACGGGATGACGACGTGCCGCCCGCCGACCCAGGTCAGCGCGAAGACCGACGCGCCGTTGGCCAGGTGGAACATCGGCGCGGCGTGCAGGTAGCTGTCGGCCTCGTCGTAGCGCAGCAGGATCAGCGCGTGCTTGGCGTTGGCGACGAGGTTGCAATGCGTGAGCATCGCGCCCTTGGGCAGCCCCGTCGTCCCGCCCGTGTAGAAGATGCCGGCGACCGCGTCCGGGTCGACCGCTGCGGCCGGCCGGCCGGGCCCGCCGGTCAGCTCGGCGAACGACCGCCAGCCGGCGGGCGCCTCGGTCGCGCCGAGGTGGACGACGTGCTTGATCCCTGGACACAGCTGCTCGAGCTGCTCGCCGATCGCGCGGTGCGCGTCGTCGACGAGCAGGACCTTGGTCGACGAGTCGTTGAGGATGAACTCGAGCTCCGCCGGCGCGAGGCGGACGTTCAGGTCGTTCAGGACCCGGCCGCTGCGGGGGATCGCGAGCCACGCGACGAGGTGCGCCGCGGAGTTGAGGGCGAGCACGCCGACCACGTCCCCGGCCTGGCAGCCGAGGTCGTCGAGGCCGCGGTCGAACGCGCTGACCTTCGCCTCCAGCTCGCGGTAGCTCCAGCGGGTGTCGCCGTCGGCGACCGCCTCGCGTTCGCCGTAGAGCGCCGTCGCGCGGTCCAGTGCCACGGCGAGCGTCTCGTTGCTGCTCATGTCCGTCCTCCCCTTGTCTCTCCGCCGGCTCCGGGCGTTCCGGGCCGATCGACCACGGGTGACGTTCGCAGGCGGGCATGAGCGGGGTCTTGTGCACCGGTCACCCATCTGGGCGGCGCCACCTGTGCACCGTGCCGCACGGCCCCCAGGATCGCCCGCAACGGCACCGAACCGGCTTAGACTGTCCGGGTGAATCCCATGCTCGAGCACGAGGCGTCCATCGGGCGCCTGCGACAGCGCCTCGCCGACGGGCGTGACGTGCTCATCGAGCGGGTGATGGAGGAGCGCCTGACGGTCACGGGGTACGCGACGCTCGACCCCGACCAGGTGGACGACCTGCGCCAGAGCGTGGGGATGATCGCCGACACGTTCGTGCGGCTGCTGGCCGCAGGCGGCGAGGTCACCCACGACGACGTGGCCTTCCTGCGTGCGCACGTCCGCCGCCGGGTCATCGGCGGCGTCTCCCAGGAGAACATCCTCACGGGCCTGCGGATGGTGCAGCGGACGCTGTGGGAAGGGGTCGTCGAATTCAGCCGCGAGGACGA
Source organism: Paraconexibacter sp. AEG42_29 (assembly GCF_040581415.1). Classification (NCBI taxonomy): domain Bacteria; kingdom Bacillati; phylum Actinomycetota; class Thermoleophilia; order Solirubrobacterales; family Paraconexibacteraceae; genus Paraconexibacter; species Paraconexibacter sp. AEG42_29. The sequence goes on from NZ_CP114014.1 coordinate 3,805,580, forward strand.
GCACGGGCACGCCGCCGCGCTCGAGCTCGCCCGGCCGCTGCTCGACTACCTGGACGCGATGAGCATCGTCTGCGCCGAGGCCTTCAACGACATCGCCAGCGCCCTCGCCTCGAGCGGGAGCATCGTCCGCTCGGAGCTGCTCGACGAGCTGCTCGCGGGGCGGGAGCCCGCGCCCGGCCCGGCGCTCAACGCGATGCGGGCCTGCGGGCTGGACCGGGGCTCGCTCGTCGTCGTGATCGCCCGGTCGCTGGACCCGCTGACGGACGAGGCCGTGCTGCCGCTCGTCGTCACCCGGCTCGCCCGCGCGGCCGGCGACGCGCTCGAGCCGCTCGGGGTCATCCGGGACGATCAGGCGATCGTCGTCCGCGCCACCCCGCCGGAGGACGCCCGCCGCTTCGCGGAGGCGATCGGCGCGGCGTGCGACAAGCTCGCCGGCGACGGGACGCGCCTCGCCGTCGGGATCAGTGCGGTGCACGGCGGGGTCCGCGTCGTGGCCGACGCCTACCAGGAGGCGAGCGTCGCGCTGGAGCACGCACCGGCGGACGGCGGCGTGGTGGCGCTGCCGCTGATGGAGCCGCTCGACTACGTGATCCTCCGCGCCAGCGACGAGACCGCATGGCGCATGGTGCCGCCGCGGATCCGCAGCTTCCTCGAGGACGACGCCGAGGCCGACCTCCTCACCGGCGCGCTGCTCGCCTTCGTCCAGTGCGACATGAACGTGAAGCTCGCGGCGGAACGGCTGTGCGTGCACACCAACACCGCGCATTACCGGCTGGGCAAGCTCCAGGACCGGACGGGGTGCCACGTCCGCCGGCTCGAGGACCTCTCGCAGCTGATCGTCGCGATCCGCATCCACCAGGCGCTCGCCGCGCGCGGGGCCTGAGGCGCGTCACAACCCGTAGGTCCGGCCGATCAGCTCGCGCTGGATCTCGCTCGTGCCGCCGTAGATGGTCGACGCCAGGGACGTCTGCACGTGCCCGACCATGTCGTACTCCGAGGCGTAGCCGTAGCCGCCCATCATCTGCATGCCCTCGAGGGCGACGCGCCGGGCCGTCTCGGTCACCTTGAGCTTGGCCATGGACGCCTCGCGCGGGAGCAGCCTGTCGGGCTCGGCCTCGGCCTGGCGCAGCACGCCGGCGACGAGCATGCGACAGCACTCGATCTCGGTCGCGAGGTCGGCGACGCGGTGCTTGAGCGCCTGGAAGCTGCCGATGGACTTCCCGAACTGCCGGCGCTCGCGGACGTAGGCGAGCGTGTCCTCGAAGGCACGGCGGGCGTGCCCGAGGAACATCGCCGCGATCAGCAGGCGCTCGACGTTCAGCCCGGCCATCAGCTGCGGCCAGGCCTCGCCGACGCGACCGACAACCCGGTCGTCGGCGACGAACACGTCGGTCAGGAAGACGTCGTTGACCTCGCGGCCGCCCATTGTCTCGATCCCCCTGATCTCGAGGCCCGCGGCGGTGACCGGGACGCTCAGCATCGTCAGGCCCTCGTGCTTGGACCCGTCCGTCGACGTCCGTGCGACGACGAGGATCCGGGCGGCGATGTGGGCGTTGGAGATCCACGTCTTCTGCCCGTTCAGGACGAAGCCCCCGGGGACCGCGACGGCGCGGCAGCGCAGCGACCCGACGTCCGAGCCGGCATCGGGCTCGGACATCGCGATCGACTCGACCGAGCCGCCCGCGACGGCGCCGAGGATCTCGGCCTTGAGCGCCTCGGACCCGAACTTGCCGACCGTCGAGGCGACGATCTGCGTGGTCGTCAGGCCGAACACGGGCAGCCGGCCGTACGCCGCCTCCTCCGCGAGCAGGCACATGTCCGTGAGCGTCCCGCCGCTGCCGCCGTAGCGCTCGTCGATGCCGACGCCGACGAACCCCAGCTCGGCGAGCTTCGCGTAGACGGCCGCGTTGTGCGTCTCCAAGCCGCCGTCGGTGAGCGTGTCCCGCTGCTCGCGGGTACCGCACTCGCGGCGGGCGAAGTCCCGCAGGACGTCGGTGAGCGCGCGTCGCTCGTCGGTCAGTTCCAAGGTCTGGTGCATGGTCCTTGCCTTCGGTCGGGTGGGAACGGCCTGCGCCGGGCGCCCAGGGGCGCCCGGCTGTGCCGGCTCTCAGCTCTCGGGGATCTCCAGCCCGTCGGCGGCCTTGCTGCCGTGCGCAGGCTCGAGCGGCTTCAGGAAGCCCTCGACGCCCGGGTCGATCTGCGTGATGAGGCTCTTCGTCGACGGCGGGCCGCCCTCGGGGGTGAACGTCGGGTTGGACGTCAGCCCGTCGAGGTCGACCTCACCGAGGTTCTCCTTGGCGGTCAGCAGGCCCGCGCGGCTCAGGTCGCCGGCCGCGATGGCCTTGCGCAGCAGCTCGGCCTGCACCTTGCCCTGAGCGTAGGCGACGGTGTAGTAGATGCTCGGCGGCTGGTCCGGGGTGTACTTGTCGTGCGCGGCGATCATGTCGGCCATGCCGTCGACGTCCTTCGCGCCCCACGGCGCCGCGAACGAGGTCACGAGGGCGCCCTTCAGCGCGGCGGCCACGGGGGTGGCCTTGGCGCCCGAGCTGCCGTCCTTCGTGATCAGCTGCTCGAGGAACGCGGGCCCCTGCAGGAGCCACTGCGGCGTGAAGCCCAGCGACGCGGCGGTGCCGACGATCGGCCCGGTCGCGGACGGCGTGGTGACGAGCACGACGCCCTCGGCCCCGGCGGACTTGAGCTTCTGCACCTGGCCGGTGAAGTCCGTGTCGCCCGTCTTGTAGGAGAGCTGCCCGACGTCCTCGAAGCCGAGCGACTCCTGCGCCGCGTCGTAGCCGCGCCGGCCGTCGGCGCCGTACTCGTCGTTGGCGTAGATGAGGCCGATCTTCGGCTTCTTCGAGACACTCGCGACGTAGTAGTCCAGGAGGTTCGCGAGGTCGTAGCTGTACGGCGTGCCGATCGGGGCCATCTGCGGGTCGGCGCCCCAGATGGAGTCGAACGACGCGGGGAACGTCACGAGCTTGTCCCGGTCGATCTGCGCCTGGATCGCCTTGGTCGTCGGGCTGCCGAGCGAGTTGAGGATCGCGATCTCCTTGCTCACCGCGGTGTACTGCTGGACGTGCTGCTGCGGCTGGTAGCCGCTGTCCTTCGTGGTGAGCTTGATCTTCCAGCCGTCGATGCCGCCGCTCGCGTTGAGCTGCTTGAAGTACGCGCGGCGGCCGGCGGACAGCGGCTCGCCGAGGACCGCGACGGGGCCCGACAGCGCGGAGATGTCCCCGATCCGGATCGTCTTGGCGGCGACGTCGATACCGGGGCCGCCCTTGATCCCGCCGCTCGCGGGTGCGCTCCCGCCGCCGCTGTCGGCGGTGGTGGCGTCGCCGGTGCCGCACGCGGCCAACGACAGGGTCGCGACGAGAACGGCCGCGGTGGACAACGACTTCGAACTGCTCATGTGAGTGCCTCCTCAGGCAGGTGTGGTGATACCGGTGACGTGCGGGTGCGGTTCTTGACCAGCGTGCGGGCGCGTGCGCCGAGGCCGACGAGTCCACGGGGCTCCGCGACCAGGAAGGCGACGATCAACAGGCCGTAGACGATCGTGCTGAGCGTCCCGACCGAGACACCGCCGGTGCCCTCCTCGGGCAGGAACGGCAGGCTCTTCAGCAGCGACGGGAGCGCGAAGATCACGATCGATCCGAGCAGCGGGCCTGCCGTCGTGCCGAGCCCGCCGATGATGATCGCCGCGATGTACTGGATGCTCAGCAGCAGGCTCCACTGCTCGGGCTGGGCGAAGCTCAGGAAGGACCCGTACAGGGCGCCGCTGACGCCCGCCAGCGCGGCGGAGATGACGAACGCGGCGACCTTCGTGCGTCCCACGTCGACCCCCATCACGAGGGCTGCGGCCTCGCGTTCGCGGACCGCGATCATCGCGCGGCCCCCGCGTGAGCCGCGCAGGCTGTACGCGAAGAGCGTCGCGCCCGCCAGCAGCAGGAGCGCGAGGTAGTAGTACAGGCCGGTCGAGTCGATCGTGACCGAGCCGACGACGAGCTGCTTGCCCGGTGAGAAGTCGAACCCGCCGAGCTGCACCGCCGGGAACGTCCGCCCCTGCGGGCCGCCGGTCAGCCCGTCTGCGTTGGCCCAGACGTGCTGGCCGATGAAGACGACGCCGAGCGTGATGATCGCCAGGTACAGGCCCTTGACGCGCAGCGCCATCGGCCCGACGATCGCGCCGAAGACCGCCGCGATCAGCCCCGCGGCCGGGATCCAGATCAGCGCGCTGAGGTCCTTGTCCTGCCCGAGCTTCGCGCCCGTGTAGGCGCCGACCGCGAGGAAGAACGCGTGGCCGAGCGAGATCTGACCGCAGTAGCCGGTCAGGACGTTCAGCCCGGTGGCGGCGATCGCGCCGATGACCACGAACGTCGCCGTCGTCAGGGTCGAGCCGCTCAGCATGAACGGCAGGACCACCGCGAGCGTGACCAGGCCGGCGAGCAGCGCGAGGCGCCGCGAGTCGAAGGCACGCATCACAGACGCTCCGCCGGCGCGCGGCCCAGCAGGCCGTAGGGCCTCACGAGCAGCACCGCGATCATCACGATGTACGGGGCGACCGCGTAGAAGTTCGCGCCCGTCCAGTCGGGTGCGTAGCCGGAGGTCATCACCTCGACGATCCCGATCACGACCCCGCCGATCACCGCGCCGACCGGGGACGTGAGCCCGCCGAGGACGATCGCGGGGAACGCGCGGAGGGCGGCGTCGCCGAGCGTGGGCTGCGGCGCTCCCGGGAACCCGGCCAGGAACAGGCCGCCGAGCGTCGCCAGCGCGCCCGCCAGCCCCCAGGTGATGGCGTGCATCCGGCGCACCGGGACGCCGACCGACAGCGTGGCCTCCTCGTCACCGGCGATCGCGCGGATCGCGAGCCCCGACCGCGTGTAGCGATCGAAGGCGAAGTAGCCCGCCACCGCCACCGCCGTCACGACGATGCCCCAGAGCTTGACCCAGCCGATGGTCACGCCACCGACCTGGAAGGACGAGGATCCCCACGGGTCGCCGAGCAGACGCTGCTCGGGCCCCCAGATCGCCTCGACACCCGCGACCAGGGCGATGCCGGCGCCGATGGTGATCATCGCGATCACGAAGGGCGGTTGGCCCGTGACGCGCCGCAGCACGACCGCCTGGAACCCGGCTCCGCCGAGGGTCAGGAGCGACGCGGCCACGAGAACCGCGACGAGGAACGGCACGCCGACGTCGACGGCGAGCCAGCTGATGAGGTAGGCGCCGACCAGGAGCATCGCGCCCTGCGCGAAGTTCAGGACGTTGCTGGCGCGGAAGATGACCACGAACCCGAGGCCGATCAGCGCGTACGTGCAGCCCAGGGAGAAGCCCTGGAACGCGAGCTGCAGGAACTCGGTCATGCCGCCTGCAGCTCCTCTCCGAGATACGCGCGGATCACGCGCGGGTCTGCCTGCACCTCGGACGGGGTCCCCGTCACGATCGGCACGCCGAAATCGAGCACCATCACGCGCTCGGCCACACTCATCACCATCCCCATGTCGTGTTCCACGAGCAGCAGCGTCAGCTCCCGCTCGCGGTGGATGCGGCGCACGAGCTCCGTCATGTCCGCGCGTTCGCTGCTGCTCATCCCGGCGACCGGCTCGTCCAGCAACATCACGGCCGGCTCCATCGCCAGGCAGCGCGCGAGCTCGACCCGCTTCTGATGGCCGTACGGCAGGAGCTGCACCTCCGTCCCGGCGAGGTCGGCGATCGAGAGGTACTCCAGCGCCTCGAGGGCAGCATGTCGATGCCCCTGTTCCTCGGCGCGGCCGAGCCCGAGCCCGCACCGCAGCATCCCCGCGCGCATCAGGTGGTGGCGCCCGATCAGGACGTTCTCCAGCACCGTCAGCGTCGGGAACAGGCCCAGGTTCTGGAAGCTGCGTGCGAGCCCCTTGCCGGCCAGCTGCTGCGGGCGGAGCTTCAGGAAGTCCTCCCCGAGGAAGCGCACGGTCCCGCTGTCGGGCTGGTAGACGCGGGACAGCGCGTTGAAGAGCGAGCTCTTGCCGGCGCCGTTGGGCCCGATGACCGCGAACAGCTCGCCGCGGGCGACGTCGCAGGACACGCCCTCGAACGCGGTGACCGCGCCGAAGCGGAGGGTCAGGTCGCGGACCGAGATGGCCGGTTCGCGGGTCATAGCTGCGCCACCGCCTCGTGGCCGCTCTCGGTGCCGAGGTAGGAGGCGCGGACCGCGTCGTCCAGCAGCAGCTCGCGGCTCGGGCCGCTGGCCCGCAGGCGGCCGCTCTCGAGCAGGTAGGCGTCCTCGGTCGCGTGCAGTGCGAGCGTCGTGGACTGGTCGGCCAGGAGGATCGACGTCCCGGCGGCGCGAATGGCCCCGAGCCGCTCGGCGATCTCGGCCACGACGATCGGCGCGAGGCCGAGCGAGGGCTCGTCCAGCAGCAGCAGTCGCGGCTGCGCCATCAGCGCGCGGGCGATCGCGAGCATCTGCTGCTCGCCGCCGCTCATCAGGCCGGCGCGCTGGTCCAGCCGCTCGCGCAGACGCGGGAACAGGTCCAGGCACTCGTCGCGGACGACGGACTCGCGTGAGCGCTGCCCGGCGGCGAAGGCCCCCAGGTGCAGGTTCTCGGCGACCGTCAGGTCCGCGAAGACGCGCCGGCCCTCGAGGGCCTGGGCGATTCCGCCGGCCACGATCTTCGCGGCGTCGGTGCGGACGATCGAGCGCCCTTCGAACAGCACGTCGCCGGCGACGACCGTCCCGCGGTGGTAGCCGAGCAGCCCGCCGATGGCGCGCAGCAGTGTCGTCTTGCCGGCGCCGTTGGCCCCGAGCAGCGCGACGGCACCGCCGCTCGGCACCTCCAGCGATACGTCCTCCAACGCCAGGACGACACCGCCGTAGCGGATCGTCAGGCCTCTCACCTCGAGCATCGAACCCTCCTCCAGACGCCGGGGAATCGGCGTGGGATGACTGTGCCTGGCGGGGTGCCCGTGTCGCGCGTGACCGGCGAACGAACTTCCGCGCGGGAACCTGTTCGCCGTCACCAGGGGTGGGTAGAGCCATGTCGAGAAGCGCCGGCCGGCTCCGCTCTACGAGGAGACGGGCCGCGGGCCGCGCGACCCACGACACGAGGAGCCAACGATGAGCACAGCCAAGCCCGACATCGTCACCCCCGAGCAGTGGCGCACCGCGCGCGAGGCGCTGCTGAAGAAGGAGAAGGCGCACACCCGTGCGCGCGACGCGATGGCCGCCGAGCGCCGCCGGATGCCGATGACGCGCGTCGAGAAGGACTATCGCTTCACCGCTCCCGGTGGCGGGGACGCGACGCTCCTGGACCTCTTCGACGGCAGCCGCCAGCTCGTCGTCTACCGGTTCTTCATGGACCCCGGCATGGACGTGTACCCGGAGCGCGGCTGTCCCGGATGCTCGATGTACTCAGACCAGCTGAGCAACCTGCTCCACCTGCGCGAGCGCGGCACGCGGTACGTCGCCGTCAGCCGCGGCGAGCAGGAGCACCTGCAGCGCTACCGCGAGCACATGGGCTGGGAGTTCCCCTGGTACACGCTGCGCGACGACTTCGACGCCGACCACGACGTCGCCGAGTGGCACGGCACGAACGTCTTCCTGCGCGACGGGGACGACGTGTACCGCACCTACTTCATCGACGCGCGCGGCGACGAGGCGCTCGGGTCGACGTGGAACTTCCTGGACATCACGCCGTTCGGCCGCCAGGAGGAGTGGGAGGACTCGCCGCAGGGCTGGCCGCAGACGCCGCCGTACACGTGGGGCGGCTGGCACGACAAGTACGAGCACACGATCTGACGCAGGCGGTCAGGCGCCGACGCGGGTGAGCGACTCGGCGATCCCCAGCATCTGGCCGTTGGTCAGCCCCTGGCGGAGGGTGTTGGAGACCCAGTAGACCGCCTTGTCCGTCTTCCACGCGACCAGCCGCAGGTGCGACCCCGCGCGGAACAGCTGGTAGGTCCGTCCGTTCAGGCGTCGCGTCTCGTCCGGGTTCTCGAGGATCGGCGGGGACTTCCACGTCGTGCCCTGCACGCCGTAGAACTCGCCGTTGCCGGGCGCCTCGGCCACCACCCGGTACGCCTGGAAGGTGTGTTTCCTGTCCTGGTCGCGGATGCGATAGGCGCGGGCGTCCTGTTCGGCGTACGTCGCGCCCCTCGCGATGAGCCTGGGGTAGTAGACCGGGAACGCGAGCGGGCGCTTCGGGTCGGTCGCGACGCGGACGCCGATGTCCTCGGCGAGCGTCTTCGACTCGATCAGCCCGGCGCGCGGCAGCGGTGCGTTGCGCTTCTTCGCGGGCTTCCTGCCGCTGCCGGACCTCGACGGAGCCGGCGGCGGCTTCGCGTTCATGAACCGGTCGTGGAGGCGGTCCAGGGAGCGCGCGCTGATCGCGAGGTCCGAGCTGCCGGGGATGTCGGTCACCGGGCCGAACGGGATCTCCTGCACCGGCTTGCTCGCCGACCGTGCCGTGAGCGTCAGCAGCCGCAGCAGCGCCGACGGGTCCTGGATGTCCGTCTCGGTGTACGCGCCAACCAGGTCCAGGAGCTCCTTGCGGTCGCTGACCAGCCGGCCGATGCCGACCTGGTCCTTCGCCGACCGCAGGAAGTCCTGCTGGCGAGCCGCGCGCACGAGGTCCGAGTCGGCGTGGCGGAAGCGGACGTACGCCAGCGCGTCCTCGCCGCAGAGCCGCTGGTAGCCCGCGTTCACGTCGATCTCGGAGTACTGGTCCTTCGGGGGGACGCCGAGGTTCGAGTGGTAGTAGTCGCGGTCGACGTCGGCAAAGACGCAGCCCAGGCGATCCACCGCCCGGCTGAAGCCGCCGAAGTTCACGTTCACGATGTGGCTGATCGGGATGTCCAGCAGCCGGCGGACCGTGTCGGCGGCAAGGATCGGCCCGCCGTTCTCGTAAGCCTGGTTGATCTTGCCGCGTGCGAAGCCCGGGATGTCGACGCGCAGGTCGCGGGGGACGTTCATGACCGCCGTCGCATCCTTCGACGGGTCCAGCCGGATCAGCAGCATCGTGTCCGAGCGGGCCGGGACCTGGTTCTGCTTGTCGACGAAGCGCCGGTCGGAGCCGAGGACGAGGATCGTCTGGGGGCCGCCGGGGTCGACGTCCTCCAGGACGTCCTTGGCCTCCGGTCCCCCCGCCTGCTGCGGCAGGGGCCGGAGCTTCTCGACGTCGTCCCTGAGCTCCTCCACGACCACCGCGACGAATATCGCCCCGGCGCTGACCATCACGAGCAGCGCGCCGAGCAGCATCTTCACGATGCCGGCGCGGCCGGGTCGCAGGGGGCCGGCGTCAGCCTGCGTGCTCATCGCAGACCAGAGCGCTTCCGGCGGGGACGGGGCCTGTGAGCAAGCTTCAGCATCAGGACAGGGCGAACCAGGGTGCACCACCCGCCCTGGTGCGCCCGCGTCCTAGCCTAGGACACCGGGCGCGGCGGTCTCAGTGCGAACGCGGGTGGGCCGACCGCGTGTCGGCAACGCGGGCGGGCTGCCGGGGGGCGCCGCGGCGCGTCAGCCGACCTCGCTCGCCGCCACGATCGTGCGCTCCCGGGCCGTCGAGCAGCCCCAGGCCCGCGCACCGCTCATGACCCGCTGCGGGACGCAGCGCCAGCGGTTGCCGCGGTAGGTGACGGTGCGCGTGCGGGCGGCCGCGCCGGGGCTCGCCCGCCAGTAGGCCGTCAGCACGCCGCGGGCGGTCTTGCACGCCGCGGAGCCCTTGGTGACGGTGACCGCGACGCGGGCGTCCGTGTAGGGACGGCGGAGCTCACCGCAGTCGCGGCCGATGCCGATCGCGGCCTGGCCGGTCCCGGTCCCGGCACCAGCGCACAGCAGGACGAGCGTGGTCGCGACGGCGACGAGGGGGGCGCGCATGGCCGGTCCGTACCCTCGCGGCCGCACCCGGTAACCGGGCGCGCACGACGGGTCTAGGCGGCCGGCGCGAGGGCGGCTGCGAGCATCCGTGCCGTGACGTCGATCATCGCGTCGCGGTCGCTGCCGGCGGGCCGCTGCAGCGCGATCCGCAGGCAGCCCGTGGCGACGAAGCCCATCGACACGAAGACGAGGTCGTCGAGCTGCGCGGGCGTGAGGTCGGGCCGGTGACGCGCGGGGATCACGCGGGCGAGGGCGAAGAGCGTCTGCTCGACCCCGCGCGAGAGGTCGCTGTCGAAGCCGCGGTCGGCGAACGCCCGCAGCACGTCGGCATGGCGCTCGAAGGTCGACGTGAGCGCCTCCGCGATGTGCCGCATCGCGGGATCCAGCTCGAGGCCGAGCGCGGTCCCGACCGCCGACGCCAGGTCGTTGTAGACGTCCCGGATGGCGGCGTCGAGCAACTCGCCGAGCAGGTCCTCCCGGTCGTTGAAGTAGCGGTACACCGTCCCGATGGAGACGTGGGCCGCGTCGGCGACGGCGCTGGTGGTCAGCGCGTCCGGACCGCCGCGCAGAAGCTGAAGCCCGGTGTCGAGCAGGCGCCGGCGCATCGCGTGGGCGCGGGTCTGCTGCGGCTGGGAGCGGGGTGCGGCCAAGGTCGGAGAAGTGAGTTGAACGTGAGCGATCCTCATGTTCTCATACATCCCGTGCTCGACTCGCTCACCGACCGGACCGTCCCCACCGCGCTGCCCCAGGTCGATGTCGTGCTCGCCCGCCACGGCGCCCGCGGGCAGCGGTGGCTCGACGCCATGTGGCAGGGCGACCCGCTCGCCGACCGGGTCGTGGACGACGGCGCCCTGGACGTCCGCCGCGCGCTCGCCCACGGCATCGACGCGGTCGGCGCGCCCTCCGCGGCGCTGGTCGACCTGTTCGCGGCGCTCGACACGCCGCCGCGGTGGCTCGACCGCGACCGCTGCGACCGCGCGGCGCGCCACCTCGCGCGGCAGGCGAGCCAGTACGGCATCGTGCTCGGTGCGGCGTCGCTGCTGTCCGGTGCGCAGAGCTCGATCGCCGGCAAGCCGCTGACGTTCACCGGGCGCTACGCGAGCAACGCCGCCGTCCGCTCGATCGAGGTCGGCTCGTGGCTGGGCGGCGTGATGACCCCGGGCGGCATGCAGCGCGACGCGCCGGGGTTCGCGCAGACCGTTCGCGTGCGGCTGATCCACGCCCATGTCCGCGCACACCTGTCGCGCGATCCGGACTGGGACGCGGCGGCCTGGGGGCTGCCGATCTGCCAGCCGTACATGAGCTTCACGCTCGCGGAGTTCTGCTCGATCGCGCTGCGCGCCATGCGCCGGCTGGGGGTGCGGTACACGGACGACGAGCTCGTCGACATCCACCACCTGTGGCGCTACACCGGCCACGTGGTCGGCGTCGCGCCCGACCACCTGCCCGTCACCCCCGAGGACTACGCGCGCATCGAGGACCTCTACGCCCTGACCGCAGACGGGCCGGACGACGGCGACCGCACGTTCGTCGCGGCGCTCACCGACTTCCAGGCCGCCGAAGCCGCCCGCTTCGTCCCCCGGCCGCTGGCGCGACCGCTGATCCATGGGCTGCAGCGCGCGTTCGTCGGGGACGCGATCGCCGACGACCTGGCGGTCCCCGACACGCCGTGGAAGCACGCGCCGCGCCTGCTCGGACCGCTGACCGCGCTCGGCTACGCGGCGCACGACGGCCTGATCCCCGGTGGCCGGGCGCGACGGACGGGGCGGGCGCTGCGCCGGCAGCCGGTCGAGCTCGCGCGCCTGCGCCGGACGTACGCCGTCGACCACGAACTGGTCGACGACGTCGCCTGACCTGTCCTGTGCCGGTGCCGTGTCGGCCGCCGGCGACCCGAGTCCCGCCGCCGAGGGGTTCGCATGCGGCCGGGGTCGGGCGTGACTCCGCAGGCCCGGGGTAGCGTTCGCCCATGAGCACCGACCCTGACCGCGACCCGGCGAACCCCACCCCCGAGGAGCTGCGCGAGACCGCGGCCAGCGAAGGCCTGATGGCCACCGAGGAGGAGACCGACCCGGCGTTCGTCGACGACCGCGACCCGGCCGATGTCCCTGAGCCCGACGTGGCGTGAGACGCACCGCCTGACCACCCGGACCGGACGTGCGGGAATCCGCGTGACGCATCCCAGACAGCTCCTGATCGCGCGGCTCGCCGCCCCGGTCATCAAGCCGCCCGCGCGCGCCCTGACCCTCCCCCGCCGCACGACCGCGACGAAGTACTGCGGGACGCTGCGCCGCGCGGGCCGGCGGCTGACCGTCCGCGTCGTCCGCGGCCCCATCACCTGCCCGCGCGCGCTGCGCCTGGCCACGCCGCCGACGCTGCAGGGAATCCGCGGCTGGCGCTGGGCGGACTGGACGCCGCTGCCCGGCCCCTGGGTCGACGCCTACCGGCGGGCCGACGGCAAGGTCGTCGTGGCGACGGTCCCGGCGGGGCCGCGCACGCGACCGCGCCAGCGCCCGAGCTCCAGGACCGCCAGGAGGGCCGAGTGGTCGCTGAGGCCGTCCTCTCGCAGGGCGTGCACGTAGCGCGCGTCGACCGGCCGCGCACCGCGGACGAAGAGGTGGTCGAGCCGGTACCCGTGGCTGCGCCCGGGGTAGATCCAGCTGCGGTCCCGCGCGTCGTACCCGTGGACGGCGCGGAACGCGTCGACGAACCCATGGTCGGCGAGCCCGGGGACGAGACCGAGCTCCGCGCGGTCGTGGCGCTCGTCGAAGCCCTCCCGGAGGCGGCCGGTCCGGGTCCGCGCGAAGGAGCGGACCTCCCCTTCCCGCGACTCGTACTGCGGCGTGTTCAGGTCGCCGCAGACCACGACGGGCACACCGTCGTCGCCGGCCACGTGGTCGCGGACGGCCTCGAGGGTGCGGACCTTGACCGCGTCCGCCCGGGCGCTGGTCGGCACGTGCAGCCCGTGGACCACCAGCGGCCCGTCCGGGGTCGCGACCTCCGCGGCCAGGTAACGCTCGGCCCACGGCAGGTCCGGCGCCGGCAGCCGGCGCAGGGGGTGCGCGCCGGCGACCAGCACGCCGAGCCGCCGGGCCGGGTCCGCGCCCGGCCGGCCCGCCGGCAGCGACAGCAGGATGTCCACGTGGCCCAAGGCCGTGAGCGCCTCGGTCCACGCGGCGGCCGAGGTCGAGCGGACCTCCTGCAGCACCACGACGTCGGCCGGCCACGCCGACAGCGCCGCCGCCTGCTCCGGGACCGTGCGCACGCGTCCCTGGACGTTCCAGGTCAGGACGCTCAGCACGTGAGGGGTATGTCCGCCGGCCGCCGCCGGCAACCGCCGAGCGCCCCCGGCCGCGGGTCGCCGCTGGCCACGCCGTCCCCGGCGTGCGAGAGTCGGTCCGGCGGGATCGGACGGAGCCGAGAGTGAACCGGGAGAGGGTGGTCGTGGTGGACGTACATGCAGGTCGTCGCGGACGGGGGCCTGCGCGCCCAGGTCGCTTGTTGCTGGTCCTCGTGTTCGGCGCGCTGGCGATGCCGGCGGCCGCCCATGCCGCCTGTCCCGCGACGCCGGCGTCCAACGGCACCGGGTACAAGCCCGCGGCCAACGCGCGCTCGCTCGCGTCCGGGGACACCGGGCCGGACATCCTGCACCGCTCCCTCCCGACCTCACCCCAGCTCGAGAACACCCGCAACTGGACGGCGCCGCCGATCATGGTCTCGGGCGCGCAGGCCTACCGCGCCGGCGAGTTCCTCTATCAGGACTTCCTCTACGACGACCGCGCGCTGGCCTACCCGGCGGACCCCAGGCGACTGGCGGGCAACGCCGCCGACATCGTCGAGGTGCGGGTCGAGCCGCTGAGGTCTTCCACCGCGATCCGCATCACGCTGAACTCGATGCTCGACCCCGACGCGGCCGCGGTGACGATCGGCCTCGGCGGCGGCGGGCAGTCCTTCGACATGCCCCACGGTGCCGGCGCGAAGATGCCCGGCGACGTGTTCGTGACCGCTCACGGCTGCACCGGCGACGCCGTGCGCGCCGCCGACGGGTCGGCCCTCGCCGCGCCGCGCGTCGTCACCGACCTGCATCGCCGCCAGCTGCACATCGAGGTCCCGTACTCGGCCTTCGACCCGCGCGGGCGGATGGTCCGCGTCGGCGCTGCCGTCGGGTTGTGGAACGCCGGCAGCAAGCAGTACCTGCGGCCGAACCCCGCCCGGCCCGCCTTCTACAACGTCGCGTTCCGCGGCTACGGCCCGTGGACGCAGAACACGTGGATGGACGCGAGCCAGAACGCGGCCCTGAACGCCGGCGACCTCGCCCCGCTGCACGCGGACATCGACTTCCGCAAGCTCGCGGCCCGCACCGGCGACGAGCGCGGTGTGCCGACCAGCGGGCCCATGAACCGCATCCTGGTCAGCCGCTACGAGACGGTCCAGGGTCGCGGCAACTCGGCCGGGGGCGACATCCTCGGCAACTACGCCTGCGACCCACCGGGCTGCACCTACCAGTTCTCGGGACGGCTGCAGCCGTATTCGGTCTACGTCCCCGCCCTCCCCCGGCCGAAGGACGGCTACGGCCTGGTCGTCAACCTCCACGGCGCCGACTCGAACCACAACCACTTCGAGGGTGGAAGCACCGAGCCGCCGCTGTCGGTGTGGCAGATGCTCGCCGAGGAGGGCCACCCGTCGATCATGATGATGCCGAACGCCCGCGGGAAGACGTACTGCTACTACGGCCTGGCCGGCGCGGACGTCTTCGAGGCATGGGCGGACGTCGCTTCCCACTACCGGCTGGACCCGCGGCGCTCGCTGCTGTCCGGCTCCTCGATGGGCGGCTTCGGGGTCTACAAGCTCAGCACCCAGTTCCCCGACCTGTTCAAGGCGATCCTCCCGAACATCGCCCCGGAGATCTGCGACCTCACCGACGTCACCGCCGCTGTCGGCGTCCACAACGGCGCGACGGGCATCGGGGACGCGTTCGCCAGCCTGCGCAACGTGCCCGTGCTCTCGACCAGCGGGCTCGACGACCCGCTGGTCAACGTCGCCCTGACGCTCCGCAGCGCCGGCCGCTTCGACGCGCTCGGCTACCGCTACGACGCCTGGCACTTCCAGAGCACGAACCTGGGCGCCGGCCACGCGGAGTACCGCCAGTTCGTGCGCGACGAGTTCCGTGACCTGAACCGCACCGCCGCCGTGGTGGACCCGGCGCCGCGGCGCGTCACGTACGTGCTCGACGGCTACGTCAGCGACGACCGCTACGGCCTGCGATCCGACCACGCCTACTACGTGAGCGGCCTGCAGCTCGCCGACCCGCGCGTCAGCCCGCCGATGGGGACGATCGACGTCACGTCCGGCGCGATCGCCGCGCGGCGGCAGACGGTGCTGCCCACCGAGAACGCCGCCGGCGTCGAGCGCAACGGGGCCCGCCTGTACAAGCGGCAGACGCGCCGCTGGCGCCCGGGGGCCGCCGAGCCGATCGCCGACGGCTTCGCGCTGCGGACCGTCAACCTGAAGACGGCCGAGCTCGACCTGCGGCGGATGCAGCTGCCGGAGTTCGGCACGGTCGACGGCGAGGTGAACGCCGGCGCGGCCCTCACGCTCCGGCTGCGCGGCAGCTTCGGCACCGGGACCACCGTCACCCGCGACGGCAGCGCCCTGCCCGTGCGCACCGACGGCACGACCCTGACCCTCGCCCTGCCCGCCGGCCGGTCGAAGCTCCGCATCACCCAGCCCGCGCCGATCGCGACGACGTGCCGCAGGCGCACCGTGCAGGTCCGGATCAAGGCGCCGCGCGGGGACCGCCTGCGTCTCGTCCGCGTGTTCGTCCGGGGCAAGCTCGCCCGCACCGTGCGAGGGCGCGCGTCGAGCCGCACGATCAAGGTCAGCGTCCCCGCGGCCGGTGCCCGGGTGACCGTGCGCGCCACCACCGACAAGGGCCGTCGCCTGGTGCGCCGCAGCACGTACCGCCGCTGCGGGTGAGCTCCCGCACGTCCGGTTCTGGACACGCAGCGTCGCGGTGCCCCGGGCGACTACGCTCATCCGATGGAGAACACAAGCGTCTGGGATGTCCTGAAGTGCGTCGAGGAGGCGGAGGGCGCGACGCGTGGTCATCTGCTCACGCTCGGATCCGAGGGGCTGGACGCCGCGACCGCCGAGGCCGTCGCGAACAAGTGGCTGTGGCTCGACGAGCTCGAGGTCTACCGGATGACCGACGACGGGCAGAGCGCGCTTGACACGGAGCGGCTGGGGTAACCGCGTGTGAGATGAGCTCGACCGCGCTCCCGGCGCTCCCCGACGCCGGCGACCGTCCCGCGCTGCTGGCCTGGGTGCGGGAGCAGCTCGGCGACCTGACGCTGGAGGGACCGGACGGCGTCCGCGCGTCCGAGCGCTTCGCGGGCGGGCAGGCGGCGGCCGACGCGGCGCTCGGGGCCTACGACGTTGCGGGCTACGCACGGCGCCGCAACGAGGTGTGGCCCGCCGAGCGGCGCGGCGCGAGCGCCCTGTCCCCGTACATCCGGCACGGCCTGCTTCCGCTTCCGCGGGTGTGGGACGCGGTCGACGGCGGTCCCGCCCCAGACGTGCGGAAGTTCCGCGACGAGCTGCAGTGGCAGGAGTACGCGCGGCACCTCTACGCCCGGCTCGGCGCACGGACCGGGCAGGCGCTGCGGCGCACGCCCGCACCCCTGCCCGCGGACTCCCGCTGGCCCGACCCGTGGCCGCGCGAGATGGCCTGCATGGACCTGACCGTCGGCGAGCTCGAGCGCGACGGCTGGCTCGTGAACCAGACGCGCATGTGGCTCGCCTCGCAGTGGACCGTCCGGGCCGGCCACGACTGGGCCGCCGGCGAGGACCGCTTCTTCGCGCACCTGCTCGATGGGTCGCGGGCGGCGAACCGCCTCGGCTGGCAGTGGACCGTCGGGACCGCGAGCAAGCCGTACGGCTTCAGCCGCTGGCAGGTCGAGAAGCGCGCGCCGGGACTCTGCGGGCGCTGCCCGCTGCGCGACGACTGCCCGATCCAGGGCTGGCCGCCGGACCGCAGCGGTGCCGCCGTCGCGGACGTGCCGGACGCGCTGCGGGCCGACCCGTCGCCGGACGTCACGGGCGGTCCTGAGCGCCCGGTGCTGAGCGGGGACCCCGACGCCGTCTGGCTCACTGCGGAGTCGCTCGGGCAGGCCGATCCGGCCCTCGCCGCGCACCCGGACCTGCCGGCGGTCTTCGTCTTCGACCAGGAGCGCCTGGCCCGCTGGCGGCTCTCGGGCAAGCGCCTCGTGTTCCTCGCCGAGACGCTCGCGGGCCTGGCGGCCGGGGGCCGCGCGCTTGAGCTGCACCGCGGCGACCCGGCCGCCGTCCTGCGCGGCCGGCCGGTGGCGGCGACGTTCACCCCCGTCCCGGGGTGGCGCGCCATCGCCGCCGCGGTCGACCCGGCCGCCGTGCACCCGTGGCCGTGGCTTACCCGCCCCCACGGCGGGCGCATGCAGTCCTTCAGCGCCTGGCGCCGCGCGTCGTAGCCGCCCCGCCGTCCGGCAGGCACGGTTGGCCCGGCGGCGATCGGGAGACGGCAGCCCGACGAACGTTGATTCACAGGTCTCGGGGACGTGCGATCCACCATCGACCACCGGCCCGAAGATGAACGTCCGTTTCCCCGTGGCCGGGCACGGGGAAACGGACGTTCACCGCCGCAGACGCCGCTCGCCGGTGCGTTGCTGGTCGCCCGCGGCGGCCCTGCGGACGGCGAGGACACGAGGTCTCACGAGCGCCGACCCGGGGTATGAGCCACCGCATGCGCGCTTTCCTGGCTGGGACCGTGTGTGCGACGGCAGTCCTCGGGCTCGTCGCTCCGGCGGCCGCCGCGGACCGGTGCGGCAAGGGTCCGCAGCACCCGGGCCGCGCCGAGAACCTGATCGTCGACGTGCGGGCGACGAAGACGACGTGCCGGACCGCCCGGCAGGTCGCGGGCCGTTACCGCGACCGCTCGTCGCGGACCCCGCTCGGGTTCACGTGCCGCTCGACCCCCGGCGAGGCGGAGGCGACGGTGCGCTGCAAGCGCGGGGCCCGCGTCGTCACGTTCCGCCTGATCGTCTTCTGATCACGCCGGCGCGGCGTGGGGCCGGCGCCGTTCGGGTAGTTCCGGCCCATGACCGCCGACGAGCCACCCGAGTCCGCCGCTGCTGCTGCCGCCGCTGCCGCCGAGCAGGCGGTTCCCCCGGAGCTGCCCGAGGTCAGCAGCCCGCCGCCCGAGGAGGTCCTCGCCGAGGTCCCGTCCGAGCAGGACCTGATCGAGCGCGCCACCAGCGTCAGCGACATCATCGCCGAGCAGCCGACGGTCGACGAGCTGCTGAACAGGGCCGCGCCGGCTCCCCCACGCGACTGACCGCGGTCCGGGCACGACCGAGGGCCGATGAGTTCCGGCGGCGGCGATCGTCCGCGTCGTATGAGCACCGATCGACTCGTGCCCAAGGACCATCCCGCCGAGCGCGGCTCCCCGGACGAGGCGGCGCCGGCGCTGTCCGGGTGGGAGCCGCTGCTCGGTCGCTGGCGCACCGTGGCCACGTTTCCGGGGCAGGACCCGGTCGCGACGGGCACGGCGGAGTTCGAGCGGCTCGGCGCGAGCCACATCGTCGAGCGCGCCGTGTCCGACGACCCGTTCCCGTCCGCGACCTCCGTCATCGGCGGGGACGGCCGGATGCACTACTTCGACGCGCGCGGCGTCGTGCGGCTCTACGAGACCGACTTCGCCGGCGGCGTGTGGCGGATCGCGCGTGACCACGCCGGCTTCGCGCAGCACTACCGCGGGGAGCTGTCGGCCGACGGGCAGCGGATCACCGGCGCCTGGGAGGTCGACACGGGCGACGGCTGGGCGCTCGACTTCGACCTGGACTACGTCCGGGTCACGTGACGACGGAGTAGCGCTGCCCGGCGGGTGCCGGCGTCGTCGGAAGGCGCACGCTGACGCAGAGGCCCCCGCCGCTGCGGGGCGCGAGCGTCAGCACCCCGTCGTGGGCGCTCGTGATGCTCTTGACGATCGCCAGGCCGAGCCCGACGCCGCCGTGGTCTGAGCGGACGCGCCCGGTGCCCCGTCGGAAGGGCTCGACGAGCGTCGCGACCAGCGCCGGGGTGAGCTCGCGGCCGGTGCTGGCGACCTCGAGCACCACGCTGCCGGGGTGCACGCTCGTCGTGACCCAAACGGTGCCGGCGCCGGCGAGGTTGTGGACGATCGCGTTGTGCACGAGGTTCGTGCCGAGCTGCAGCAGCAGCGCGTGCGAGCCGAGCGCCGGGGCCGGCTCGCCGGCGACGTGGATCGCCACCCCGCTGCGGTCGGCGAGCGGGAGCCACGTCTCGGTCGCCTCCTCGGCGATGAGCGACAGGTCGACAGGCTCCGGCGTGAACGATCGCCGGCCGGCGCGGCTGAGCAGGAGCAGCGCCTCGGTGAGCGCGATCGCGCGGCTGTTGACGCCGTACAGCTGCTCGACGAGCGGGTCCTTGCCCCGGTCGGGATCGCTGCGCGCGACATCGAGCAGGGTCTGCGTGATCGCCAGCGGCGTGCGCAGCTCGTGGGAGGCGTTGGCCGCGAACCGCTGCTGCTCGGCGTCGTGGGCCTCCAGCCGCGCAAGCATCGCGTCGAAGGCGTCGGCGAGCTCGCGGAACTCGTCGCTGCGGCCTTCCAGCGCGACCCGGTGCGACAACGATCCGCCGGCCGCGGTCCGGGTGGCCTGCGTGATCCGCCGCAGCGGGGACAGCATCGTTCCGGCCAGGAGCCAGCCGCCCACCAGCCCGAACGCGAGCAGGAGCGCCAGCAGGAGGGCGGCCGGATAGCCGAAGCCGCGCAGCGGATCGGTGGGCGAGTACAGCCACCTCGTGGTCCGGAAGACCAGGTTCGGGTCGATGTAGCGCAGGACGAAGACCCAGGCCGTCGCGACGAGCAAGGCCCCGGTGATCACGACGAGGCCCGCGTAGCTGAGCGTGAGCTTGAGGCGGACGCTCATCCCGCCCGCCCGGTCCTGCGTCATCGCTGCGCACCCGGCGGCGCGGCGATCCGGTACCCGACCCCGGGGACGGTCGCGATGACCCAGGGCTCGCCGAGGCGCTTGCGCAGCGCCGACACGGTGATGCGCACCGCGTTGGTGAACGGGTCGGCGTTCTGGTCCCACCCCTGGCGCAGGAGCTCCTCGGCGCTGACCACGCCCCCGTCGGCGGCGATGAGCACCTCGAGCACCGCGAACTGCTTCGGCGTCAGCGCGATGTAGCGGCCGTCGCGGTAGACCTCGCGGCGGAACGGGTCCAGCCGCACGTCGGCGATCTCGCGGACGGGCGGCCGGATCTGCGCGCGGCGGCGGTCCAGGGCGCGGAGGCGGACGACGAGCTCCTGGAGCTCGAACGGCTTGGTGAGGTAGTCGTCGGCACCGAGCTCGAAGCCCGAGACCTTGTCGTCGAGGCGGTCGGCCGCGGTGAGCATCAGGATCGGCATGCCGCTGCCCGCAGCCACGATCTGCCGGGCGATCTCGTCGCCGGAGGGGCCGGGGATGTCGCGGTCCAGGACGGCGATGTCGTAGTCGTTGACGCTCAGCAGCTGCAGCGCCGTGTCGCCGTCGCCGGCGATGTCGGCCGCGATCGCCTTCCGGCGCAGGCCGTCGCGGATGGCCTCGGCCATGAGGGGCTCGTCCTCCACGAGCAGCACGCGCATCCGCCAAAGCTACGGCCTCGCGCATATCGCGGGTGTATCGCAAATCGCATACGCGGCGGCAACGTCCCGCACCGTTTGATGCGCCCGTGCCCTTCACGAACCCTGCACGAGCCCGCATCCGCCGGGTCCGCATCCGGCGACGCCGGTGCGCCGCACTGCTCACCATGGCGACCGCGAGCGCGGCCGCCCTCGGTCACCCGTCCCTCTCGCTCTCGCTCCCGTTCCCGCAGGCGACCGGGTCCCCGTTCGCGCTCACCACGCTGACGGACCCACACCGCGCCGGCGCCCCGCGGACCGAGCCGCGGCGTGGGCTCGGCGCCGCCGACGGGGCCGTGCCGGACGGCACGACCGTCGCGGACGACGGCGTCCCCGGGGTCGCGAACCTCGATCCGGACCTGCGCGCCGCCCTGCGCGGCGCGGCGGAGCAGGCCGCGGTCGACGGCGTCCGGCTCCTCGTCAACAGCGGCTGGCGCTCGCGGGACTACCAGGCGGGGCTCCTGCGGGACGCGATCGCGACGTACGGCTCCGGCGCGGAGGCGGCGCGCTGGGTGGCGGACCCGGACACGTCCGCGCACGTGTCGGGGGACGCGGTCGACGTCGGCCCCGCGGCCGCAGCGACCTGGCTGGCGGACCACGGCGGCGCGTACGGCCTCTGCCGAACCTACGCCAACGAGCCCTGGCACTTCGAGCTGCGCACGGACGCGAGCGAAGGCGGATGTCCCTCGAGCTACGCCGACGCCGCCCACGACCCGCGGTCCCGGCGATGAGCCGCCGCACCGTCCCCCACGACCAGACACGCAGAGGAACGACCATGACCCGCACCCTGATCCCGCTGGCGGCCGTGCTCGCCCTGCTCGGCCCGGTGGCCGCCGGCTGCGGGAGCGAGCCGTCGACGACCGCCACCACCGGCGGTGACCAGCAGCTCTCCGCCCGCGACAAGGGCGTGAAGTTCGCGGAGTGCATCCGCGCGCACGGCGTCGGCGACTTCCCGGACCCGAACGCCGACAACGACTTCGAGTACGGGGTGAGTGTCACGCCCGCCGTCTTCACGAAGGCCGTCACCGCCTGCAAGGACCTGCAGCCGGCCGGCGCGCTGAGCACGAAGCGCAGCCGCGCGCAGCAGGCGGCCGGCCTGAAGTTCGCCGAGTGCATCCGCGACAACGGCGTCAAGGACTTCCCGGACCCGGTCGACGGCGAGCCCCTCGTGAACACGTACCGGATCCCCTCCTCGAACCGGCCGGGCGGGATGACGATCCTGAACGCCGCGATGCAGGCGTGCCGCGGCGTCGCGGGGCTGGACGGATGACGCGCGCACGGTCGACGGCGGCCGGTGCGGCCGTCGTGCTCGCGGTAACGGGCGTGGCGATGGCCGCGTCGGGCGGCGCGCAGCCGGACGCCGTCGCCCGCACCCCGGCGATCGACACCGTCGCGGTCGAGCGCGGGCGCCTCTCGGCCATGGTCTCCCAGGCCGGGACCCTGACCTACCGCGCCGGTCCGGACGGTGCGCCGTACGCGGTGACCGGCCAGGCCGCCGGCCTGTACACGCAGCTGCCCGCGAGCGGCGACGAGGTCGGCTGCGGCGAGGTCCTGCTCCGGGTGGACGAGCGGCCTGTCGTGCTCCTGTGCGGCGCGGTCCCCGCCTTCCGCGGGCTGCGCCGGGGCGCCGCCGGCCGCGACGTCCGTCAGCTCAACGGCAACCTGCACCGGCTCGGCTACGACGCGCGCGCCCGTGTCCGCGTCCGGCCCGGCGAGCGGTCGTTCACGTCCGCGACCGAGAGCGCGCTCAGGGCGCTGCAGCGCCGCCGGGGCCTGCCCGTGACCGGCAGGCTCGCGCTCGGCCACGCGGTCTTCCTTCCCGAGGCCGTCCGCATCGCCGGGGTCGACGCCCGGCTCGGCGGCCCGGCCCGTCCGGGGGTCCCGATGCTGGCCGCCACGTCGCTCACGCTGCAGGTCCAGGTGAGCCTCGACCCGTCGCAGCAGGGCGAGGTGGAGAAGGGCGACCGCGCCCAGGTCACGCTGCCCGGCAACACCCCGGTCAAGGGCCGGGTCACCGGCTTCGGCCGCGTCGCCCGGGTCCCGGGCGAGCAGGGCGGCCGGCCCGCCGATGCCACCGTCCCGACGCTCATCGAGCTCGACGACCCGGCCGCGGCCGCGGGGCTCGACAGGGCACCGGTCCAGGTCGACATCACCACCACCGGCGTGGCCGACGCGCTGAGCGTCCCGGCCACCGCGCTGGTCGGCCGGTCCGGTGGCGGCTTCGCGGTCGAGGTCGTCCGCGACGACGGGCGACGCGAGCTCGTGACCGTGACGCTCGGCCTGTTCGACACCGGCCGCGGGCGCGTGCAGGTCGCCGGCCGGGTGGCCGCAGGCGACCGCGTCGTGGTCCCGTCCCGATGAGCGACGTGGTCCTGGAGCTGGAGGCGGTCACCAAGGTGTACGGCGGCGGGCGGGACGACGGGTCCCAGGTCGCCACGCTGCAGGGCGTGTCGTTCGCCGTCGGCCGCGGGGAGCTCGTGGCGATCGTCGGCCCGTCCGGGTCGGGCAAGTCCACCCTGCTCCACGTGATGGGGACGCTCGAGCGGCCCACCAGCGGGGTGGTCCGCGTCGGCGGAGTCGACGCGGCGGGCCTGGACGACCGCGAGCTGTCGCGGCTGCGGGCGCGGGAGATCGGCTTCGTGTTCCAGCAGTTCTTCCTCGCCGAGCACGCGACCGTGCGCGAGAACGTCGCCGACGGGTTGCTCTACGCGGGTGCTCCCGCCGACGAGCGGCGGGCTCGCGCCGACGTGGCGCTCGAGCAGGTCGGGCTGTCGCACCGCGCGCGGTTCCGGCCGGCCACGCTGTCGGGCGGTGAGCGGCAGCGCGTGGCGATCGCCCGGGCGCTCGTCGGCCGGCCGGCGATCGTGCTCGCCGACGAGCCGACCGGCAACCTCGACAGCTCGACCGGGGCGTCGATCATGGCGCTCCTGCGCGAGCTGAACGCCGCCGGAGCGACGATCCTCATGATCACCCACGATGCCGGCCTCGCCGGCCGGATGCCGCGCCGGATCGGGGTCCTCGACGGCCGGGTCGTGTCGGACGCCACCGGCGCGGAGCCGGATCCGGAGCCGCCCCGGCCCAGGACCACCGGGGAGCGGACGTCGTGAGCGCCGACCCCCGGCGGCTCCGCCCGCGCGACGCCCTGCGAGTGACCGGCGTGGGGCTGCGCGCCCGGCCGCTGCGCGCCACGCTGTCGGCGCTCGGGATCGCGATCGGGACCGCGGCGATCGTGGCGGTCCTCGGGCTGTCCGCCTCCTCGCAGGCCGGCCTGCTCGCCGAGATCGACCGGCTCGGGACGAACCTGCTGACGCTCGAGGCCGGACGGAGCGTCACCGGGGAGCCATCACGGCTCCCGGCCGAGGCCCCGGTCCGCATCGGGCACCTGTCCGGTGTCCAGACGCTGGCCCACACCGCGCTGGTGCGCGGCAGGAGCGTCTACCGCAGCCCGCTGATCCCGGTGACCGACACCGGCGGGCTCCAGGTGCGGGCCACGAGCCTGAACCTGCCCGCGGTGCTCAACACCGGCGTGGCTCGCGGCGACTGGCTCAACGCGGCCACAGCGCGGGTACCCGTCGCGGTCCTGGGGGCCGGCGCCGCGCGGCGTCTTGGCATCGACCGGGTCTTCCCCGGCCGGCGGATCTGGCTGGGCGGGCGGTGGTTCGCCGTCGCCGGCGTCCTGCGCAGCGCGCCGCTGGCACCCGAGGTCGACGAGAGCGCGCTCATCGGGTACCCGGCGGCCCGCCGGTACCTGGGCTTCACCGGCCTGGTCCGGGGCCGGCCGACGGCCGGCCTGCCCAGCTCCGTCTACGTGCGCGCCGGCACCGATCACGTCGCCGCGGTGCAGGCGCTGCTGGCACGGACCGCCAGCCCCGAGGCCCCCGACGAGGTCGACGTCAGCCAGCCCTCGGACGCGCTCACGGCGCGGGCGGCCGCGGCGGGGGCCTTCGACAGCCTCTTCCTGGGGCTGGGCGTCGTCGCCCTGATCGTGGGCGCGGTCGGCGTCGCGAACATCATGGTCATCTCGGTGCTCGAGCGGCGTTCGGAGATCGGGCTCCGCCGCGCCCTGGGCGCGACCCGGGGCCAGATCCGCAGCCAGTTCCTCGGGGAGTCGATCCTGCTGGCGACGATCGGCGGGGTCGTCGGCGTCCTCGCCGGTGCAGCCGCGACGGCGATCTACGCCGGGACGAAGGGCTGGGCCGTGGTGATCCCGGCGCAGGCGTGGTCGGGCGGCATCGGCTCGGCCATTCTGATCGGTGCGCTCGCGGGCCTCATGCCCGCGGTCCGCGCGTCACGGCTACCGCCGACCGTGGCACTGCGCACGGCCTGACGCGGGCCCGCCGTCGACGGACCGCGGACCTGCGCGAAGGACGGGCGCGTCCAGCGTGCCGGCGTACGGCACGCTTGCACGCCCGATCCGGGCCGGGTCGGGCTGAAGGCAACCCGGGTGTCGCTCGTCGCAGCCCGGCCTGCTCAGGTGGCGGGCAGGACCTCGCCGTCGTCCGGTGCGCGCTCGGGGACCGGCAGGGGACGCTCCCCGAGCTTGACCGCGACGACGCCGATGACGATCAGGGTCCCGCCGACGAACTGCAGCGTCCCCGGAAGCTGATCCAGGAGCAGCCAGGCGAAGGTCACACCCGCGACGACCTCGAGCAGCGCGACGAACGACGCGAGCCGCGAGCCCAGTCGGCGCGCCGCCTCGATGCCGGTCGCGTAGGCGACGCCCGCGGTGAGCACGCCAAGGCCGAGGATGGGCAGCCACCACGGGACTCCCCCGCCGGCCAGCGTCGGGTCAGTCGTGGACGCACGCAGCGGCAGCACCCCCACCACCCCCAGCGCTGCGAGCAGCACCGCGCCGACCGCCAGTCCACCCCCGGCCAGCGCGAGCGGCGGCAGTCCGCCGGCCGTGCCCGCCGAGAGGACGAAGTACGTCGCCGCCCCCACCATCGCGACCAGCGCCCACAGGACCCCGCCGAGGGCCAGGTCTGCCCCAGAGAGCAGGTCGAGGACCAGGACCAGGCCGAGCGCGGCGAGCCCGGCCCCGGCCAGCGTCAGGCCGGACGGCCGCTCGCCGTGCCGCAACCACAGCCACGCGATGACGAGTGCGGGGGCCGTGTACTCGATCAGCAGCGCGGGACCGACGTCCATCTCCCGGACCGCCGAGAAGTAGGCGAATTGGGTCAGCGCGACCGGAACCGCGCCGTACACGAGCAGCAACGGCGCGTTGGCGCGCAGCGCCCCCCAGCGACCGCGCAGCGCGCGGACCGCGAACGGCGCCACGACCAGCGCGCCGATGGCGATCCGCAGGAGGACGACCGCGCCGGCGCTCCAGCCGGTGTCGAGCAGCCCCCGCGCCAGCGCGCCCGAGAGGCCGAACGACATCGCCGAGACGACCGCGAACGCCAGGCCGACGATCGACGCGGGGACGACGGTCCCCTCGTCGGCCGGCGGTGTCATCCCGGTGATGCTAGCCCCGAGGCACCGTCGACGGCCGACCGCCGGCCGCCGGCCGCCGGCCGGCTTGACGGTGTGGGCGCGCTACGGCCGGGCGGCAACCGCCTCGACCTCGAACAGGATGTCCGGCATGGCCAGTCCGGCGACGCCGATGACGGTCTGAACGGGCAGCGGGTCGCCGCAGCCCTCCTGCACGGCCTGACCGATCGTCCCCAGCTTGCCGAAGTCGACGTCCACGACGTAGGTCCGCAGCTGGACGACATCGCGCAGCCCGAGGTCGTGGGCGGCGAGCGCGACGCCCAGATTGCGGAACGCCTGCTGCACCTGCTCGGCGAAGTCGGTCGAGACGACCATGCCGTCCGGGCCCGATCCGTACTGCCCCGAGACGAACACGAGGTCGGTGCCGGCCGGGATGGCGGCCGTGTGGCTGTACCCGAACGCGGTCGGGTCGTGGAGCCCGTCGGGGTTGACGATGGTGTGCGACATGGTGGGACTACCTCTCTCTCGGGGTGGGGTTGAGGGCGAACTCGAGCTGGGCCAGGACGACCTCGCGGTAGCCCGTGTCCTGCGGGTCCAGCTGACCCAGGACGACGGGGTAGAGCAGGCCGACGATGTTCGCGACGAGGACCTCGACGACCGCGGCGGTGGCGAAGCGCGGGGCGAACGCACCGCTGTCGACCCCGCGCTGCACCGCGTCCGCGAACGGCCCGCGGTACTGCTCGGCGAGCGCGGCGGCCTGTCCCCGCAGCTCGGCGTCGTGAGCAGCGGCGGTCCAGAACTCCATGAGCATGCGCCAGGTCGCGACGTCCGTGGTCAGCCCACGGTCGACCATGGCGACGAGCTGCTCCCACGGGTCGTCGAACTGCGCGGCGAACTCGTCCATGGCCGTGACGGCGACGGACGTCGCGCGATCGAAGGCCTCGATCAGCATGTCCTCGCGGGAGCCGAAGTAGCCCTGGAGGGTGCTGACCGCCACCCCCGACGCGGCGGCGACGTCCGCGAACCGGGTGCCGGCGTGCCCGCGGTCGGCGAGCACGGCCGCCACGTGGTCCAGGACCAGCGAGCGCTTGGCTCCGCCGGCGCGGCGGCTGCGGGTTCGCGATGTGCCGCTCATGTTCCTACCGTATCAAGATACGGTAAGCAGGTACTCGCAGCGCCAAGTGCGTCGAATTGCTACCAAAGGCGCCCAGCTCGGGTTACGGTCTGCGGATGACGCTGTCCCGTCCCCAGCTCCTCCGCGCGACTATCGCGGTGACCGCCTGCAGCCTCGTGCTCAGCGCACCGGCCCACGCCGACAAGGCGTCGAAGCGCGCGTGCCTGAAGGCCGCCAACGTCAAGACGGCGTCCGTCGGGCGACAGAACGCCACCACGGTCGTCTTCACCCGCCGCGCCCAGGACGGCACCCGGCGCTTCTACGGCTGCGTCTTCGCCCAGGGCAAGGTCCGTCGTCTCGTCGCGCTCGACGGCGGGGAGCGCTACCGGCTCGCCGGGACGTTCGTCGCGTACGTCTACACCGGGTCGGCGATCGGCGACGAGAGCGACAAGATCGGCGTGCTCGACGTGCGCACCGGACGGGCGCGACGCATCGCGCACCTGGAGCCCGGCTCCGAGGGCGCGGTCGACGAGATCGACAACGGCGGCACGATCTCGGCGTATGCGGTCGCGGCCAACGGCAACCTCGTCTGGCTCGTCACCCGACGCGAGTCGGCCGGCGACGACACGGACCTCGAACTGCGGGTCGCCGACGGACGGCCACCGCGTGAGCGGATCGCCGACCGCGGGGCCATCGACGCGACGTCCGTCAAGCTCGCGGCCGACGGCCGGAGCGTGCGGTACTCGCGAGGCGGCACGGCGCAGCGGGCGGATCTGTCGAGCGCCCGCTGAGGGAAACACGAGACGGACGGTTACCCCGGCCGCCGGCGGGTAGGGGTCGCAGCATGATTGGCGCCCTCATCCTCGGCCTCGTCGCCGGATACATCGCAAAGGCCCTCGTGCCCGGAAAGGATCCCGGTGGCTTCTTCG
This sequence comes from Paraconexibacter sp. AEG42_29, assembly GCF_040581415.1. Classification (NCBI taxonomy): domain Bacteria; kingdom Bacillati; phylum Actinomycetota; class Thermoleophilia; order Solirubrobacterales; family Paraconexibacteraceae; genus Paraconexibacter; species Paraconexibacter sp. AEG42_29. Next base: position 3,833,617 of record NZ_CP114014.1, read on the forward strand.
TGACCATCGGCATCGGCCTCGTCGGCTCGTTCGTGGGCTTCCTCATCTTCACCGAGCTGCTCGGCATCGGCGACAACAACGCGTTCGACCTCGGCGGCCTCATCGGCGCGATCATCGGCACGATCATCGTGCTCGTCGCGTACCGCAAGTTCGCCGGCGACCGGCGCACCGCAGCCACGCGCTGAGCGGGCCCGACGACGCGGACATCGCCGCGCATCGTTTGCGTCGCGCCGGGTAGCCGGTCGGGAACAGCGTCGCAGGCACCGCCTGCGACTGCCCCCGACGAACGGAGTTCCGATGAAGGCCCTGACCTACCACGGCAAGCGCGACGTCCGCATCGACGAGGTCCCCGACCCGACGATCCAGGAGCCGACCGACGCGATCATCAAGGTCACGTCGTCCGGCCTGTGCGGATCCGACCTGCACCTGTACGAGGTCATGGGTCCGTTCATGGACGCGGGCGACATCCTCGGCCACGAGCCGATGGGCATCGTCGAAGCCGTCGGCTCCGCGGTCCCGAACCTCGCGGTCGGCGACCGCGTCGTCGTCCCGTTCAACATCTCGTGCGGCCACTGCTTCATGTGCGACCAGGACCTGCAGACGCAATGCGAGACGACGCAGAACCGGGACCAGGGCACGGGCGCCTCGCTGTTCGGCTACACCAAGCTCTACGGCCAGGTCGCCGGCGGGCAGGCCGAGTACCTGCGCATCCCCCACGCCGACTACGGCCCGGTCAAGGTCCCCGAAGGCCCGGCCGACGACCGCTTCCTGTTCCTCTCCGACGTCCTGCCGACCGCCTGGCAGGGTGTGCACTACGCGCAGATCCCTGCGGGCGGAAGCCTCGTCGTCATCGGCCTCGGGCCGATCGGCGAGATGGCCTGCCGCATCGCCCAGCACCAGGGCTGTGGCCAGGTCATCGGCCTGGACCTGGTCCCCGCCCGCCTCGCCCGTGCCGCCGCGCACGGCGTCCACACCATTGACGTCACGGCCGTGGACGACGTCGCCGAGGCGGTCCGCGAGCTCACCGGCGGACGCGGCCCGGACTCGGTCATCGAGGCGGTCGGGATGGAGGCGCACGGCTCGCCGGGCGGCAAGATCGCCCACACGCTCGCGGGCCTGCTGCCGGACGCGGTCACCAGGAAGGTCATGGAGAACGCCGGGACCGACCGCCTCGGCGCCCTCAACACGGCGATCGAGATCGTCCGTCGCGGCGGCACCGTCAGCATCTCCGGCGTCTACGGCGGCACCGCCGACCCCCTGAACATGCTGCAGATCTTCGACAAGCAGCTCACGCTGAAGATGGGCCAGGCCAACGTGAAGCGCTGGGTCGACGACATCCTGCCGCTGCTCACCGGCGAGGACGACCCGCTCGGCGTCGACAGCTTCGCCACGCATCACGTGCCGCTCAGCGAGGCACCCGCGGCGTACAAGACGTTCCAGGAGAAGGAGGACGGCGCGTTCAAGGTCGTCTTCAAGCCCTGAGCGCAGACGCGCGACCCCAGCCGTTGCCCGTGCCGCTCGAACCCTCCGCTGCGATCTTCCGCGCGCCGATGCGTGCCCGGGACCGCGACGTGGAGGCGGGCGCCGGGGCGGAGCACGGCGTGCGGTCCGGCCTCGTCGGCATCGGCGACGTGCTCGGCTCGCGCCCGCGGACGCTCGAGGACGCCGTGCGGGCCGCGGCCGCCGCGCACGGCGACAAGGCGGGCCGGATGCTCGAGCGGTTCGCCGCACTGCCGGACGGCACGCTGGTGTGGACCCGGCTCGCGGACCTTCGCTACGCCCTCGGGCGGATCGACGGCGGCTGGACCTACGACGATGACGTCCACGCGCGGGCCGTCGGCATCCACCATGTCCGCCCCGCGACCTGGACGGATCCGCTGGACGAGGCCGACGTCCCGACCGCCGTGGCCGCGACCTTCGCCCGCGGCGGCCGCAACCTGCAGCGCATTCGCAGCGCCCACGCCGAGCAGCAGAGCATCGCGCTCGCGGACCGGCTGCTGGGCACGGCGTCGAGGCAGCCCGCAAAGGGTCCCGAGCGCACGCCGGACGGGCGCTACATCGTCGTCGACGGGCGGCGCTGGCGGACGAGCGACCCCGGCCTGCCGGAGGCCCGCCGCACCGAGCTGGTCGGTGAGCTGATGGACGCACGGCGGGCGGTCGCGGCGGCACGGCGCGCGGACGACGAGGACGCCGAGCGCGAGGCCCGCTCCCGCGTGCACGCGGCGAAGGTCGCGCTCGGGGAACGCGGCGCCCCTTGGTGGGAGCAGCCGCGAAGCTGAACGGCGGCTCGTGCCCGTGGCAGTCCCGCGAGTGAGCGTGAGCCGAACCGGGCACGCGACCCGCACGCAGGATCCACCACGAACGGAGCCGACATGACCGAGGACCAGGACGCCAAGCCCGACACGGACGAGCAGGACGAGGCAGTCGGCGGGGCGCCGACCGACCCGGACCCCGCGGACGAGGCGGCAGACTCCACGAACGACGACGGCCCGGGGTCGGACGGCAGCGTGCCCGGCGCCGGCACCGCGGGGGCCGGCGGAGCGAAGCGCAGCCGCTGACGAGGCGACGCCCAGGGGTCGAGCGGCTGGGACGGGGGCCCAGCTCCGGCCTTACCGGGTATCCCATTGCGAGCCGCCGAAACGCCGGGCTGTGCGATCCGGTGGCAGCTGGCGCACCTGCCGCGTTCCCGGCGATCGGCGCGGTTACGGCGAGTGCCGGGTGGGCAGGCGGGGCGCCTGACGTCCACCAACACGGAGGAGCGCATGACGCCCATCACCGAGCCGGGCACCACCGACGGCCAGCCCGTCACCGAGCAGGCACAGGAGAAGCTGAAGGACGGCGCCGAGGCCGCGAAGGAACAGGCCGCGAACGTCACCCAGCAGGCGCAGGCCAGGGCCCGCGAGCAGGTCGAGACCCGCACCACCGACGCCGGCGAGAAGCTCAAGGGGTCGGCCGGCGACGCGCGTTCCATGGCCGAGCACCTGCGCTCGGAGGGCAAGGACGGCCCGGCGCGCCTTGTCGAGGACGCCGCCGACCGCGCGGAGAAGCTCGGCGGCTACCTCTCCGAGGCCGACGCCGACCAGCTCATCCGCGACCTCGAGGACTTCGGCCGCAAGAACCCGTGGGCGGTCATCGCCGGGGGCATCGCCGTCGGCTTCCTCGCCGCCCGCGCCGTGAGCGCCTCGAGCGCCGGTCGCGACCAGGTCGGAACCACCACGAGCAGCAGCACGGGCAACGGCGCCAGGGGACTCCCCGCCGCGCCGTCAGCGGACACCGCGCCGCGTCCGGCGGCGGACACCCCGCGCGCCGCCGCGGATGCCGCGGTCGGCGAGGGCTACAGCGACACCGACGGCGTGCCGGCGAACGCGGACCTGCCCGGTTACGGGGGATCGCGATGAGCGACCACCCCTCCGCCGATCGCGAGAAGCCGGTCGGGGAACTGCTGCGGCAGCTCTCCGAGGAGACGTCGACCCTGGTCCGCCAGGAGCTCGAGCTGGCCAAGGCCGAGATCAGCCAGAAGGGCAAGGCGGCGGGCGTCGGCGCCGGGCTGCTGGGCGGTGCCGGCGTGACCGCCCTGGTCACGCTCATCGCCCTGATGCTGACCGTGCTGTTCCTGCTCGACACCGCGATGGCCACCTGGCTCGCGGCACTGATCACGACCGTGATCTTCGGCGCCGCCGCCGCCGTTCAGGCCCTGATCGGCAAGAACCGCCTGCAGGACGCCGGACCCCCTGTACCCGAACAGACCACCGACAGCGTGAAGGAGGACGTCGAATGGGCCAAGACCCGAGCACGATCCGCAAGGACATAGAAGAGACCCGCGAGCGCATGGGCGACACCGTCGAGGCACTCGCCTACAAGACCGACGTGGGCGCCCGCACCAAGGACGCCATCGGCGGCCGCGTCGACTCCGTCAAGGAGAAGCTGGGCGTCGCCGGCGACAAGCTGTCGTCCGCCACGGACGTCGCGCCGAGCGGCTCCGACGTCACGCAGCAGGCGCAGAGAGCCAAGGGCCTGGCGCAGGAGAACCCGCTCGGCCTGGCGATCGGCGCCGTCGCCGTCGGTTTCGTCGCAGGCCTGCTGATTCCCAACACCAAGGCGGAGAACAAGCAGCTCGCGCCGGTGGCCGGCGAGCTCCGCGGACACGTCGAGGAGGCCGCGCAGCTCACGGCCGACCACGCCAGGGACACCGTCCAGGACGTGGCCGGGACCGCGAAGGAGGCCGCTCAGACCGCGGTCGCCGACGTGGCCGACGCCGCGAAGGAGACTGGCCAGCAGCACGCCGAGGAGGCCAAGGGCGACCTGGCCGACAAGGCGCAGGAGGCGCGGGGCACCGCGTCCAGCTCCACCCCGACGTGACCCGCAGCGGGCCGGCGGCGAACGCGCCGCCGGCCCGCCGGGCTCAGACGCCGATCGTGAGGTTCGCGACGAAGCCCTTGGCGACGCTGCCGGTGACGGTCGCGAGCTGGTGGACCGCCTGGTCGTCGCGGAACACGTTGTCGTTCGACAGCGACGACTGCGCGAGGTTGCCCTGGCTGCGGGAGTAGCCGCTGGTGGCGTAGACCTTCTTGCAGACCGACTGCGGGAGGGCCAGCTGCGAGGTCTTGACGATCGGTCCGTTCGCGACGGCCCTGGTGACCGACGAGTAGACCTCGAAGTGGATGTGCGGCCAGCGGCCCGGGTAGGCGGCCGGGAAGATCGTGCGGAACCAGGCGGTGCCGTTGCTGTCCGTCCTGGCGATGCCGCGCAGGTAGTTCTCGTCCTCGACGCCGGCGGAGTACATCGAGTACCGGCCGGCGCGGTCGCAGTGCCAGAGGTAGACGGCGGCACCGACCAGCGGCGCGTAGTCCCGGGCGGCCTTCGTCACCGTCAGGTTGACGCGCAGCGGGACGCCCTTGGCGAGCGTGCGGCTGCTGCCGAAGCTGCGCCGGATGTCGTGGCGGACGATGCCCGTGTCGTCCAGGACGTCCGGCCCGTTGGAGCCGTCGCCGGGGTACGGCCCGGCGGTCTCGGTGGGGACGACGGCGGTCGGCGTGGCCGCCGCGGCCCGCTGCGAGCCGCCGAGCGTCGCCAGCACCGCGGCGGCGCCGCCGGCCCCGAAGATCCGCAGCGCGTCGCGGCGCGAGGCGAGCCTGACGAGGTCCTCGTGGAGCCCGTCGCCGTGGTCGTGGCGTGAGGTGTCGTGTCCCATGCCCGGAGCATCGACCACCAGCCTGGGAGCGGGCTGTGTGCTTGCGGGGAGCAGCCTGGACGTTCGCTGCGCGCCGGCCTACAGCGTCAGCGCGAGCCGCAGCCCGAGGGCGACCATCACCGCCGCGGCCACCGCGCCGAACCGCTCGAGCACCGCGCGGCGGCCCTTCAGCCAACCGCGTGCCGTCCCGGCGGCCAGCCCCCACACCGTGTCGCACACCAGCCCGGCGCCGACCACCAGACCGCCCAGCAGCAGCAGCTGCACCGGTGCGGGCGGGCCGCCCGTCGTCACGAACTGCGGCAGCAGCGCCACGAGCAGCAGCAGCCGCTTCGGGTTCAGAACACCGACGGTCACGCCGTCCCGCAGCACCCGGGCGGGACGCGTGCCGGGCGCAGAGGCCGCCGCCTCGGCCGCCAGGTCGTGCCGCCCGCGGTAGGCACGGATGCCGAGCACGATGAGCGCGACCGCCCCGCCGGCGCGGACGAGCGTCAGCGCGAGGTCGGACCTCGTCAGCAGGCTGCCGAGCCCGACGGCCACCGCGATGACCTGCACCAGCAGGCCGAGCCCGACCGCGACCACGGCCAGCAGTGCCGCCGGCCGCCCGCCGGCGACGCCGCGCGCGACAACGAACAGCACGCTGGGGCCAGGGACCGCGAGAACGGCCAGGGCGGTGCCGAGCAACTCGGCGAGGTCGGTGGAGGTGAGCGCCACTCACCCATCTACGGCCGTGCGGTCCGTGGCGCGTGCGGCGGCTGCGCCCAGTCGGTGGACTTGAACCCGCGGGGAGCGGACCGTGTGCCCGGTCGCTTGTTCGCGCCGATCGATGAGTTTCGCGCGGTCGACCCGTCTAGCCTGGGATGAAGCGACTCCACGACCCCCGCGGGAGGGACGTATGACCGAGCTGGCAATCGAGGCCGAGGGCCTCGTCAAGACCTACGGCGACACGCGCGCCGTCGACGGCGTCGACCTGGGCGTCGCGCGCGGATCGATCTACGGCGTCCTGGGCCCCAACGGCGCAGGCAAGACCACGACCATCAAGATGCTCACGACGCTGCTGCGGCCCGACGGGGGCCACGCCCGCGTGCTGGGTCACGACGTCATGACCGACGGCGACGCGGTGCGCTCGCGGATCAGCCTCACCGGGCAGCTCGCCTCGGTCGACGAGGACCTCACGGGCCAGGAGAACCTGGTGCTGCTCGCACGGCTGCTGGGCTACCGCGGGCGCGCCGCCCGGGAGCGGGCGGACCAGCTGCTGCTGGGCTTCGGGCTGGCCGACGCCGCCGGCAAGCTCGCCAAGAACTACTCCGGCGGGATGCGGCGGCGCCTGGACATCGCGTCGAGCATCGTCGTCCGCCCTGACGTGCTGTTCCTGGACGAGCCGACGACGGGCCTGGACCCGCGGTCGCGCAACGAGGTCTGGGAGATCGTCCGGGCGCTGGCCGACCAGGGCACCACCGTCCTGCTCTGCACCCAGTACCTCGACGAGGCCGACCAGCTCGCCGCGCGGATCGCGGTCATCGACCGCGGTCAGGTGATCGCGGAAGGGACCCCCGGCGAGCTCAAGTCGTCCGTCGGGGCGAACACGCTGCATGTCCGCCTGGCCGATCCCGAGCAGCGCGAGGACGCGCTGCAGGCATTGGCCGCCGACCTGGACGCTCCGGTCGAGCGCGCGGGCGATCCCGCCGCGCTGTCCGTCCCCGTCGCCGACGCCGGACGCGCGGCCGAGGCGGTCGCCCGCCTCGCGCAGGCCGACATCGACGTCGCCGGCTTCTCGCTCGGGCAGCCGAGCCTGGACGAGGTCTTCATGGCCCTCACCGGCAAGCCCGCCCCCGACACCGACGACACCGCCGCCGAGGAGATGGCCGCATGAGCACCACCACCCCTGCCCCGACCCCCGTCGCCGCTGCGTCCGTGCACGCGGCGATCGCCGCCGGCGAACGGCCGCCACGGCCGAGCGCCATGTCCGTCTGCGTCACCTTCGGCTGGCGCGGCATGCTGAAGATCAAGCACGTCCCGGAGCAGCTGCTGGACGTGACCATCACCCCGGTCCTGTTCCTGCTGATGTTCACGTACCTGTTCGGTGGCGCGGTCGCGGGGTCGACGGACGACTACCTGCAGTTCATCCTGCCCGGGATCCTGGTGCAGTCGGTGCTGTTCACGGCCGTGTACTCCGGCGTGACGCTCAACACCGACATGACCAAGGGCGTCGTCGACCGCTTTCGGACGCTCCCGGTGTGGCGCCCGGCGCCGCTGGTGGGTGCCGTGCTGGGGGACTCCGTCCGCTTCGTGCTGGCGGGCGGCATCGTGGTCGGGCTCGGGTTCGTGCTCGGGTTCGAGGCCGACGGCGGTTTCTCGGGCGTGGTGGCCGCGATCGCGCTGACCGTCGCGTTCGCGTTCGGCCTGTCGTGGGTGTTCACCACCGTGGGACTGCTGCTGCGCTCACCCAACGCAGTGATGAACAGCGGGTTCATGGTGCTGTTCCCGCTCGTCTTCCTCAGCAACGTGTTCGTCGAGACGAGCACGCTGCCGAGCGCGCTGGAGGCGTTCGTCGACGTCAACCCGATCTCCCACGTCGTCACCGCGGTCCGCGGGCTGATGGAGGGTGACGTGGCCGCCGGCGACCTGGGCCTCGTGCTGGCGGAGGCCGCGGCGCTCACCGCGGTGTTCGCGCCGCTGACCGCGCGGCTCTACCGCCGGTAGTCGGGCAGGCGCGGCGTCTGTCGGTCGGCCGGCACGCGGCCGGCCGACGCGCGCGCAGCCCGCAGCTACACCACGCGCACGTCGTAGCGGGCCGCGATCGCGCCGATCGCGGCGGGGTCCGGCGGCGTGCTGCCTGCCGACGCGGCCGACAGCTCGCGGATGTAGTCCTCGAAGCCACCCGGGGTGTTGAAGTTCAGGAAGCGCACCGGAGCATCCGAGTCGTTGCGGAACGTGTGCACCACGCCGGGCGGCGCGCACACGAACGCCCCCGGCCCGACCACGTGCTCCGCGTCGCCGAGCCGGACGGTCAGCGTGCCCTCCAGGACGTAGAACATGTCGGTCAGCGTCTCGTGCACGTGGGGCGGCGGGCCGGGCATGCCGGCGGCGAACGTCGTCTCCGAGAGGAACAGGGCGCCGCCGGTCGCCGCGGCGGTGGCCTTTATGACGATCGTGTTCGGCCCCATCGGGAGGACCTCGCCGTCGCCGGGGCCGTAGAGCAGTCCGTCGTCCATGCGCCTAACGGTCGCACGGCGCCCCGACGGACCCCGCGGCCTCAGGCCGAGGCGAGCGGGAGGGCGAAGCGGACCGACGTGCCGACGTCGGCGTCCGCGAGCCAGATCCGGCCGCCATGCGCCGCGACGATCGCCGTGCAGATCGCCAGGCCGAGGCCGGCGCCGCTGTCGGTGCGGGCGCGGTTGCCGCGGTAGAACGGCTCGAAGACCAGGGCGCGGTCGTCGGAAGGGATACCGCTGCCGGTGTCCGCCACCTCGACCTCGACCTCGTGCGCGGCCGGGCCGGCGTGGGCGCGCACGGTGATCGTCCCGTCGGGCGGGGTGTGGCGGATCGCGTTCTGGATGAGGTTGAAGAGGACGCGCTGCAGCTTCTCGGGGTTGCCGGCGGCGTGCAGCTCGGCCGCGGTGTCGACGTGGACGCTGATCGTCCCCGCGGCCGGTCGCATCGCCTCGACCGCCTCGCAGACGAGCACGTCCAGACGGACCTGCTGCATCGTCCACTGCAGGTCGCCGCTCTGCAGCCGGGTGAGCTCGAAGAGGTCGTCGATCAGCGCGCTGAGCGCCGTGACGTGGGTGCTCATACGCGCCGCGTACTCGCGGCGGGTGGGCCCGTCGACGAGGTCGTCGTCGATCGCGTCGGCCAGCAGCCGCAGCGACGTGATCGGCGTGCGCAGGTCGTGCGAGACGGCGGCGATGAGCGTGGCACGTGCCTCCTCTTCGCCCGCCAGCCGCTCGACCATGACGTCGACGTCGGCGGCGAGCGCGGCCAGCTCGTCGCGGCCGATCACGCCGGTGCGCGCGTCGCGGCGGCCCTCCCCCACCGCCGTCAACGTCGCCCGGATCGCGTCGACGTCGCTCAGCGCCTCGCGGCCCAGCAGGCGCGCGGTCCACGCGGCGACGGCGGAGGCGTAGAGCACGACGAGCGCCGCGAAGAACGCGTCGTGGGCGCTGACGAACATGAGCCGCGCGAACAGCGCCACGGCGGCGGCGAACTGCAGCACGGCGACCAGGGCGACGACCGCGAACTGCCGCCGTAGGCCGCCCGCCCGCTGCCGGTGGCGCGCCCACCACTCGGCCGCGAGGACGGTCACCACGCCGAGCGGCGCGAGCAGCGCGAACGTGACGACGGCGGCGTGGGTCCCGTAGCCGGCGAGCGCGAGCAGCGTGATGCCGCCGCTGAGCGCGAGTGCGAAGGCGATCCCGGCGAGGAACCGGCGGCGGGTGTCGGCGCGGTCGATCACGCGGCGAACCTGTAGCCCACGCCCCACACGGTCTCGATCCAGCGCGGCTGCTCGGGGTCGGCTTCGATCTTCGCCCGCAGGCGGCGGATGTGGACGGTCACCGTCGACGTGTCGGAGTAGAACGAGTACTGCCAGACGTGGTCCATCAGCTGCTCGCGGGTGAACGCCTGGCCCGGGTGGCGCGCGAGGAACAGCAGGACGTCGAACTCGCGCTGGGTGAGCTGGACCTCAGCTCCGCCCGCGAGGACCCGGCGGGCGGCCGGGTCGATGTGCAGCCCGTCGAGCTCGATCGGCGGCTCGTGCGCCGGCACCGTGTCGATCCGCCGCAGGACCGCGTCCACGCGGGCGACGAGCTCGGCCGGGGAGAACGGCTTCACGACGTAGTCGTCTGCGCCGAGGCGCAGCCCGATCACGCGGTCGGCCTCCTCGCCCTTCGCCGTCAGCAGGATGATCGCGGTCCGGCGCTGGTCGCCCTCGCGGACGCGGCGCATGACCTCGAGGCCGTCGATGCCGGGCAGCATCAGGTCGAGCACCATCAGGTCGGGCCGGACGCGGGCGACGGCCTCCATGGCGCTGTGGCCGTCGAGCGCGACGTGCGTCTCGTAGCCGGCGCGGTCCAGGTAGCGCGCGACGACCTCGCTGATCGTCGGCTCGTCGTCGACGACCAGGACGGAGCCACGCGTGTGGTCGGCGGCGGTGGCCATCAGCCGAGTGTGGCAGGGCGGGGTGCCCGCGGACAGCCTTCCGCGGCGCCGTTCACCGGTTGTTCAGCTGCTGCCGGCGGGCTCACGAGGTGCCCCGCAGCGGGGCGGCGGCGAACTCGGCCATCCCGGCGCCGAAGTCCTCGCGCGCGACGAAGCCGAGGCCGGCGGCCGCGCGGTCCGGCGCGGCGAAGACGTGTCGCACGTCCCCGAGCCGGTAGGCGCCCGTGGTCTGCGGGGGCGGGACCGCGCCGAAGCCGGCGGCGTGCAGCGCGCGGGCCATCTCCCCCACGCTGCGCGGCGTGCCGCTGCAGACGTTGAACGCGCCGGCCGGGGCGGCGTCCGCGGTGAGGGCGAGCACGTTCGCCCGGGCGACGTCGCGGACGTGGACGAAGTCGCGCAGCTGGCCGCCGTCCTCGTAGACCTGCGGCGCGCGACCGGCGTTCAGGGCGCTGACGAAGATCGACGCGACCCCGGCGTACGGCGTGTCCCGCGGCATCCGCGGCCCGTAGACGTTGTGGTACCGCAGGGACACGACGGGGATCCCCGTCTCGCGGCTGAACGCGGTGGCGAGGTGCTCCTGCTGCAGCTTGGTCGCGGCGTAGACGTTCCGGGGGTCCAGCGGCGCGTCCTCGGGGATCGCCTGCGGGACCAGCGGGGCGGCGCAGCGCGGGCACGGCGGGTCGAAGCGTCCGGCGTCCAGGTCGGCGGGTGTGCGGGCGGGCGGGCGGACGTCGCCGTGCTCGGTGCACGCGTAGCGGCCTTCCCCGTACACGACCATCGACGAGGCCTGTACGAGGCGGCCGGCGAACCGCGACCGCGCGAGCTCCCGCAGCAGCACGGCGGTGCCGAGGTCGTTGTGGGCGACGTAGTCGGCGATGTCGAGGATGTCCGTGCCGAGGCCGACCATCGCGGCCTGGTGGCAGACGTGGTCGACGCCGGCCAGCGCCGCGGCGACCGTGGCCCCGTCGCGGACGTCGCCGGCGACGAACTCGACGGCGTCGGGCAGGTCGGCCGGGCGCGTGCGGCCCGCGTGGGCGGCCGGGTGCAGCCAGTCGAGTACGCGGACGTCGTGGCCGCCTTCGAGCAGCGCGTCGGCGACGTGCGAGCCGATGAAGCCGGCGCCGCCGGTGAGCAGGACGTGGCTCACGGCCGGACCACCCGCACGCCGTCGTCCGCGCTGATCGCGAGGCGTCCATCGGCCAGGCGCGTCACACCGTACGCGCACTGCCGGCTGATCACGCCCGCGCGGCGCCAGCGCCCCGCGACCAGCCGGTAGCGGTCCAGCCGCCGGGAGACGACGCCGCACACCGCGACCTCGGCCGGACCGATCACGGCGAGGCCGGACGGGGCCACGCGGCCCGGCAGGTCGGTCACCTGCCGCGGCGCGCCGCCGCCGGCGTCCCCGCGGGCGATCCGCTCGGGACGGCGGCCGGGGGCGTTGTCGGCGACGAGCAGGCCGTCGCCGTCGCCCGCGTCGTCCGGGTAGGGCGCGAAGGCGTACGGGTTGTTCCAGCCGCGGCTGAGGATCCGCGGTTCCTGTCCGCCGCCGCGGTCCGGGTCGAGCGCGAGCAGCTTGCCGTTCGGCGCGTCGTCGTCCGGGATGCGGGCGGGGTCCTGCAGGTCGCCGACGCCGATGACCAGGCGTCCGCCGAGCAGCACCAGGTGGCCGCCGTCCGCGAGGTCGGTCGACGGCGGGCCCGTCCAGACCCGGCGCCGCGGGCCTGGCAGGACCTGCTCGACGACCAGCCGCTCGCGGCCGCCGCGTTCGGTGAACGCCGCGAACGTGCGCCCGCGCCGGTCCACCACGAGGCCCAGGAGCCCGCGCTGGCCGCCGGTGCTGACCGGCAGCGTCACGAGCACACGGCCCCGTGGGCGCCCCTCCCCATCGAGGTCGCGCACCCGGCCGGTGGTCAGCTCGCCGCCGCGCAGCCCGCCGCCGGGCAGCGGCGCGAGCGCGGCGATGACCGCGCCGGCCTCGGGTGGGCGTCGGTCGTCGGTGCGGACGGTCCCCGCGATCGTGGCCGCCGTCGTCGCTCCGCCGGTGCTGTCGCTGCCGCAGCCCGCGAGGGACGCAGCGGCCAGCGCGACCGCCACGATCCTCCTCACGCCGGAGGACGCGCTCGACCGCCCCCAGCCGGGGGTGACAGCGCCAGATGTCGAAAAGCGGCACCTGGCGCTGCCACACCCCTCGTTCAGGTGTGGTGTGGCGGTGCCTCGTGTCGCAATGCGGCAGGTGGTACTGCCACCTCCCGCGCTCACCATGGGGAGCGTACGGTCGCCTGCACCACGAGCGCCAGCAGCAGCTGCAGCGCGAGCCACTTGCGCGACGCGCCGAGGGCCGCCGTCACCACCAGGAGCCAGGGCGTGAACGGCAGCCAGATGCGCTCGGTCTCCCCGCGGGACAGGCCGCTCAGCTGCGCCACCGCGACCGCGGCGAGACCGCCGCCGGCCAGCAGCCAGATCCGCCGGTCGCGCAGGCGCATGATCCCGGCGACGACCGCAGGGCCGATCGCGATGAAGAACGCCCCGAGGTTGATGACGAGGAAGTCCGCGTACGGCCGGCGCGACGCGACACCGGCGTGGTAGAGGTCCCGCGTCGCGCTGAGCCCGTCCGGCCAGAAGAACCCGGCGGCGGAGAACGCGGCGACCACGATCACGAGGCCGGCCGCGGCCAGCGCCCCGACCAGCGCCGCCCGCCGCCAGATCAGCAGCGCGAGCACCAGCAGGCCGAGCGGCGCGATGCCGTAGCTCAGGTGCAGGGCCACCCCGAGGACGAGGCCGCCCGCGAGTGCCGTCGCCGCCCGCCGGCGTACGTCCGCGGCCGTCACCGCCATGGCCATCAGCGCCACCCCGCACGCCGACACGCCCAGGAACAGCGCGTCCGCCGACGTCGCGAGCCAGACGGCGCCCGGGTTGAAGACGAGGAACGGCGCCGCGCGCCGCGCCGCCGCCTCGTCGGCGACCGCTCGCAGCGCGACGAGCGCCGCCGGCGCGGCCAGGGCTCCGGCGGCGACAACGAGGACCGTCGCCACGGTGGCGCCGCCCAGGCCGAGGTCGTCGAGCCAGCCGAGGAGCAGCAGGAAGCCCGGCGGGTGCCCCTTGACGTGGGTCGGGTAGCTGGGCAGCACGTCGACGAACGAGCGCAGGAACCCGCCGTCGCCGTCGGCCGCGGCCCGGGCCCGCGGCAGGCCGGCGAGGTACTCGTAGCGCGACTGCAGCGGCGCGGGCAGCGCCGACCAGCCGTCCCCCGCGGCCAGCAGGACCGCCCACGCGGCGCCCGTCGCCCAGCCGGCGACCAGCAGGACGCCCCAGCGCGCCCGGGCCGCGACGGCCGGCGCGTAGGCCAGCGCGAGCGCGGCGAGGACGACCGCGCCGCTGAGCCGCCAGGACGCGCGGATGTCCTGTGACCCCACCAGGGGCGCGTTCCCGATGTGCACCCGGAAGTCGCGTGAGTAGAGGGCGTAACCCAGCCGGTAACCGGCGACGATGACGGCGGCCCACAGCGCGATGGCGGCGATCGCGCCGTAGCGCGGACGGGGCCGGCCACGCGACGGCGGGCCAGGCGCTGCAGCCGGGCCGGGCGGCCTGGGTGTGATCGTGGCGGAGGTCATCGCGGTGGCCGACGCCACGCTATGTCCTGGCGGTCGCCGGCGGTGCTCGCGGGACGACGTGTTTCGTAGTCGTTCATCGTTTTGCAGGCGGTCCCGGCGTACGTTGACCGGGATGACCGACGTGATCCTCCCGGTGCTGAACGAGGCAGAGGCCCTGCCGTGGGTCCTGTCCCGCATGCCTCCCGACCTCACGCCGATCGTGGTCGACAACGGATCCACCGACGGCTCGGGCGCGGTGGCGCTGCGGCTCGGGGCGCAGGTCGTGCACGAGCCGCGGCCGGGGTTCGGTGCGGCCTGCTTCGCCGGCCTGGTGGCGGCGACCGCCGACCTCGTCTGCTTCATGGACTGCGACGCTTCGCTCGATCCGGGCGACGTGCCGCGGATCGCCGCGGCGGTCCACGCGGGGACGGCGGACCTGGTCCTCGGCGCCCGCCGCGGCGTCCCCGGCGCCTGGCCCGCCCATGCCCGCCTGATGAACGCCGGCCTCGCGTTCGAGCTGCGCCGCCGCACCGGCGTCCCCCTCACCGACCTGGGCCCGATGCGCGTCGCCCGCCGCACCGCCCTGCTGGACCTCGGCCTCGTCGACCGGCGCTTCGGCTGGCCGCTGGAGATGGTCATCAAGGCCGCGGCCGCCGGCTGGCGGATCGCCGAGGAGCCCGTCCTCTACCACCCCCGCATCGGCCGGTCGAAGGTCACCGGCACGATGAAGGGGACGGTCCGCGCCGTGCGCGACATGAGCGGGGTGCTGGCGGCATGAACATCGCTATCGCGGTCATCGCCAAGGCCCCGCGCGCCGGGCACAGCAAGACCCGGCTCACGCCTCCGTGCACGCCGCAGCAGGCCGCCGGCCTGGCCGAGGCCGCGCTGGTGGACACGCTGCGGGTGGTCCTCGCGACGCCGTGCGACCGCCGCGTCCTCGTCCTCGACGGCACTCCCGGGGCGTGGCTCCCGGGCGGCTTCGAGGTCATCGCGCAGCGGGGCGCCGGCCTCGACGAGCGCCTCGCTGCCGCCTTCGCGGACATCGGCGGACCGACCCTGCTCGTCGGGATGGACACGCCGCAGCTGACCCCGGCGCTGCTGGGCACCGGCACCGCCGCCCTGCGCGCCGGCGCCGCCGCGGTGCTGGGCCTGGCGGACGACGGCGGGTACTGGGCCATCGGCCTGCCGGACTGCCACGACGCGCTCTTCCACGGCGTCCCGATGAGCGCCGACGACACCGGCGCGCAGCAGCATCGGCGCCTGCGCGAGCACGGCCGCGACCCGGTCCTGCTCGCCCCACTCCGCGACGTCGATCACTTCGAGGACGCGCTCGCGGCGGCGGCGCTGATGCCGTCCGGATCGTTCGCCCGTGCCGTCGCGGAGCTGGCGGCGTGACCACGAAGACCTTCGACCCGGGCGTCCGCGTCCCGTTTCTGCCGTCCCCCACCCCGGGGCGGGTGGCACCGGCCCCGGCGCCCGCTCCCGCGCGCGCCGTGAGCCCGGCGGACCTGTACCGCAGCGGCCTGCACGGCGCCGCCCCCGACCTGACCCTGCGCGGGGCCGACGGCACCTGCGGCCCCGTCCCCATCGCGACCTGGCTCGGACCGCTGACCGCCGCCGACCATGACGTCCTGGCCCGCGCCGCGGCACCGGTCCTGGACGTGGGCTGCGGACCCGGGCGTCACCTGGTCGCCCTCGCGCGGCGCGGCGTGCCCGCGGCCGGGATCGACGCAGCACCGGCCGCCGTCGAGCTCGCGCGCTCCCGCGGGGTGCGGGTGATCCACGCCTCGGTCTTCGCCGGGTCCGTTCCCGGCGCCGGCACCTGGGGCACCGCGCTGCTGCTGGACGGCAACATCGGCATCGGCGGGCAGCCCGTGCGGCTGCTCGCGCGGCTGCGAACGCTCCTGCGCCCGGACGGCGAGGTCCTGGTGGAGCTCGAGGCCCCCGGATGTGCGTCCGGCACCTGCGCGGTCCGCCTGGAGGGCGCGGGGGCCGTGAGCGAGTGGTTCCCGTGGGCGCGCGTCGGGGTCGACGGCATTTACGGGCACGCGCACCTCGCCGGCCTGACCGTCACCGAGGTCTGGGAGGGACACGGCCGATGGTTCGCCCGACTCGCCGCCGCACGGTAGGGGACGAGCTCCGCGCCGGGCGGACGCTCGGCGACGCGATGGAGGCCGACTTCGGCCACCTCGCTGCGGGCCCGTTCGCCGACGACGCGTTCCCCAGCCGGCTGCACGACGAGCGCGTCAGCGCGGTCCTCGGCCTGGCGCTCGGGATCAGCTTCATCGCCTGCTTCCTGACCGGGTTGGTGTCCCACTTCGCGCAGCAGCCGCTGTCGCTCGGCTTCCTCTCGATGCCCGCGAGCCCGGGCTGGCTCTACCGCGTGACCCAAGGCGTGCACGTCGCGAGCGGCATCGCGGCGATCCCGCTGCTGATGGTGAAGCTGTGGTCGGTCTTCCCGAAGCTGTTCGCCTTCCCGGCCGTCGAGAACAAGGCGCAGATCGTCGAGCGCGTCAGCATCGTCCCGCTCGTCGCGGGGTCGATCTTCCAGCTCTTCAGCGGCCTGGCGAACACGGCCCGCTGGTATCCCTGGGAGTTCAACTTCACCGTCACGCACTACTGGACCGCGTACGTCGTCATCGGGGCGCTCGTCGCGCACATCGGGGCGAAGGTGTCGATCACACGACGCGCGCTCTCGGCGGAGGCGCGGCGCGCGCCCGAGCCGCCCGGCACCGGCCTGAGCCGCCGCGGCCTGTTCGTCGCGACGGGCGGCGCCGTCGCGGCGGTCACCCTCACGACCGTGGGCCAGACCGTGCGGCCGCTGAAGGACCTGGCGGTGCTCGCACCCCGCCGGCCGGACGTCGGCCCGCAGGGCGTCCCCGTCAACAAGGCGGCGGCGGGCGCGCGTGTCACCGAGCTGATCGCCGACCCGGGCTACACCCTGACGATCGACGGCCGCGTCGAACGCGAGCTCAAGCTCGGGCTGGACGAGCTGCGGGCGCTGCCGCAGCACGAGGCCGACCTCGCGATCACGTGCGTGGAAGGCTGGAGCGCCGGCGCCCACTGGCGTGGCCTGCGGGTGCGTGACCTGCTCGCGATGGCCGGGGCACCCGAGGATGCCGAGGTCGTGGTCCACTCGATCCAGCAACGCGGCGCCTACCGCAGCAGCGAGCTGAACGTCCCCCACGCCCGGCACGCGGACACGCTGCTGGCGCTCGAGCTCAACGGCGAGGTCCTGCACGTCGACCACGGCTACCCGATCAGGCTGATCGCCCCCAACCGGCCCGGGGTCCAGCAGACCAAATGGGTCAGCCGCCTGGAGGTGATCTGAGTGTCCACCCCTGCACGCCAGGCCGCCCGGGACGCGCCCGGTGGCCCGCTGTTCTGGATCAGCAACGCGATCGGCATGGGGATCCTGGTGTTCGGGGTCGTCGGCCTGCTGCGCCACCAGGACGCCACGGTCCCGCTGAACGTCCTGAAGTTCCTGGCGGGCTCCCTGATCGCGCACGATGCGCTGTTCGCGCCGCTGGTGGGACTCGGGTCGCTCGTGATCGTGCGTCTCGTCCCGCGGCGGGTCCGCCCCGCGCTGCAGGGGACGCTCATCATCTCGGCCGCCGTCGTCCTGATCTCGATCCCCGTGCTCACCGGGCGTGGGCGCAACCCGAACAACCCGTCGATCCTCCCGGGCGACTACGGCACCGGGCTGCTCCAGGTCCTCGCGGTCGTGTGGGCGGTCGGCGTCATCGCCGCCATCCGCGCGCTCCTCCGTCCTCCGGTCGCGGACGATCCGCCGCGCGCCGGAACCCTCCCTCCACAGAACGGCTGGTAACGCAATGCTCCGTCGAACACTCGTCCTCACCCTGATGCTGTGCGCTGCGGCGCTCGCCGTCCTGAGCTCGCCGGCCGCCGCGCGGAACGTCGAGCTGCTGCGCGGGACCGTCCGGCCCCTGAGCCACAGCGCCTCGGGGACGGCAGCCGTCGTCAGCACCGGGAGCGGCCGCCGCGTGCTCACGCTGCGCAGCTTCCGGCTCGACCCCGGGCCGCGCGTGCGGGTGTGGCTCGTCCCGCGGAGCGCGCAGGGCGACGGGCAGCTGCCGAAGGACCGCGTCGACCTCGGGAAGCTCAAGGGCACGCGCGGCAATCAGCAGTACACGATCCCGAAGTCCGTCGACCTGCGGAAGTACTCGTCGGTCGTGTTCTGGTGCGTGCCGTTCACGTCCGGCCTCGCCCGCGCCGACCTGCGCCGTTCATGAGCCGGCTGCTCGCCGCTGTCGCCGCGATCGCGGCGCTGCTCGCCGTGCTGGCGGGCGGCATCTGGCTGTTCGGCGCGGTCGTGGCGGGGAGCACCGCCGCAGCCGTGGTGCTCGTCGGGGCCTGGTTCGCGGTCGTCGGTCTCGCGACCGAGGCGGCCACCCGCCGCCGGTCGTCGCTGCGGATGGTGCTGCGGATCGCGTTCGTGACGACGACGGTCGTCCTGCTCGGCGCCGGCGCGTACACCTCCACGCACGAGACGACGGTGAACGAGGCGCTGGACACGGGTCCGCCCGCGAGCCGGGCGGCGCCGGCCGCGGTGGACGACCTGCTGGCCCCGCAGCCCTGACGGGACGCCGGCGCCGGGCTGCCCGGTCGTCCCCTCTCTGGCTCCGAGTCGGGGTCGCGGGCGGGGTGCGGGCTCCGCAGGTGGCGGGTTCGCCGCTTGATGTGCCACCACCCGCCACACGCGCACGTGGTGGCACATCGACGGCGCGTTCAGGTCGGCGGCGGGCCCAGCGCGCGGATCAGGCGCACGCCCTTCGGCCCCACGCCGTGCACCGCGAGCAGCTCGGCGTCCGACCGCTCCAGCGCCATGCCGAGCGTCGTGATGCCGGCGTGGATCAGCGCACGGACCGGCGTCCGGGGCAGCCGGAGCGCCGGGTCGTCCAGGGCGGTCGCGGGGTCCGGCCGCCCGGATGGGATTGCGCCCGCGGGGACAGGATGGTCGCTCATCGGCGCGAGCGTACCCGGACGGCTTGGCGCTGGGGCGAGGTGTCAAACGCACGACGTCTGCTGCTGACGGGTGCGGTGTGCCGGGGCGCAGGCGGGCATGCCGATGTCGTGCCCCTTTCCAGCGGAGCCCGAGTCCAGCCACGACGGACGGTCCCCACCTCCCCGGTCGCGCGACCGACGAGCGGCGGCACCCTCGCCTCCCGGCGACGCGCGCGCCTGGGGACCGACGCCGGTCGCCGCCTCGAGGACGCGATCGTGCGCGAGGCGAGTCGCCGGACCCGCGGGACCACCATCGGTCGCCTCCCCGGCTGATCCGGGCGGCGGCCGCGGGGACGGGCCCTCGACCAGCGGCCCCCCGGCACACTGGTCACGTCGAGCACGCGGATCCATCCGTGCGATCGGGCCATTTTGCGGTCGCCCGGGAAAACAAAGGACAGGCCCGCTGCCGCCCTGCGGATGACACCGGTCACGTCGAGCACGCGGATCCATCCGTGCGATCAGGCCCTTCTGCGGTCGCCGGGACGACACAGGACGGGCCGCGCCCGCCGCCGTGCGGATCACGGTGGCCGACAAGTCGGCCTTCGCGGTCCTCAGCGCGATACACGACAGCCCACGTCGGCAGGCAGGTGTCGGTTTGCGCTGAGCCCCGGCGGGCCGCGCAGGGCGGAGACGACGCGTCGTGCTGCGCGTGCGTCGGTCGTCCCGCGCCGTCCCTCCGATGACCGCCCGCCCCGCCGGGGCGGACGAGACCACCCGAGCGGGGCACGGCGCGAAGCTCCTGCGGCCGGTCCGCGCGCCGACGTGAGCGTCGGTTTCCCCACGCGACAGGACGGAAGAACCGACGCTCGACCCCCACACACCCCACACCCCACACCGAACGTCGGTTTGCCCGCGCGACAGGACGGGAGAACCGACGCTCGACGTCCGCGTCACCGGCCGACCGCGGCTTACCCGATCAGGCGCAGCCGGCCGGCCCGCGGCATGCTTGCGCCCATGCCAAAGACCCTCCTCACCCTCGCCACCGTGCTCGCCCTGACCGCCGCCGGGTGCGGGAGCGACACCCCCGAGCGCCAGAACGCCCGTCAGACCCCCGGCGCCCAGGTCGACCGCGTCCCGGCCGAGGTGTACGCCATGCCCGACCACTACAACAACGTCGCGTCCAAGTGCGACCGGCACGGGCACCGGATCTTCATCACGTCCAACAAGGACCAGGCGCCGAGCAACCTCGTCGTCATCGCCGACCCGAGCTGCGGCCGCTGATCCGTCAGCGCGCGAGGCCCCGCACCAGGGGCGACTGGTAGACCGAGCGCACCACCTCGCCGTCCAGCCACGCGGTCAACCGCGCGGCCGCGTCGGCCAGCGGCCGACGTGCCGCGGCCGGCAGGGTGCCGGCGGGGACGACGACGACCGTGCCGTCGTCCTTCTGCGTCCATCCGCCGACGATGCGCCCGTCCCACCAGGCCGTCGGGCCGCCGTTGCCGTTGCGGTCGAAGATCAGCGGCGCGAGGTCGCCGAGGTAGAAGCCGCGGCCCTGCCAGCCCATCGTCGTCGGATCGAGCGCCGGGAGCAGCGCGGCCCACGGCTCCGGCGGGGCGACCGGGTCCGTGTCCCGCGGGTGCACCCAGGCCGGGGTGCCATCGGCCAGCTCGACGGCGACCGCGTCCACGTCGACAAGCGCGCGCCGCACCGCTCCCTTGGTGGCGCCCAGCCACCAGACGATGTCCGCCTCGGTGCCGGGACCGAACCGGGCGAGCCAGCGCCCCACGAGCTCGGCGTAGCCCGCGCGCTCGTCGAGCGTGACGGGCGGCTCGCCGAGCCACTCGTCCGCCAGCGTCCAGAACGGCCTTGCGGCCTTCCAGCCCGAGCTGTTGCGACCTCGCAGCACCCGTCCGTCGGCGGCAAGCGTGGACAGGACCCGCGACGCGATCGGCGCGTCCCCACCCGGCGCCGTGTCGGGCGCTGTGAGCCGTAGCTCGAGCGCCGGGAGCGCCGCGCGCAGCTGCGCCGTCGTCGCGGGGCGTCCACGCAGCTCGGCGACGATCGCGGCGCAGGTGTCGCCGACCCAGCCGACCCCGTCGTCCGTGATCCCGCTCGCCTGCACCTCCTTCGCGAGCCGCGCGGCGAGCTGCGCCGCCACCCGCGCCGACGCGCTGCCGCGAACCGCCGGCAGGACGTCGCGCGGGAAGGCGAAGACCGTCCGCCGCATCGCCAGCTGACGCACGACCGAGCGCTCCTCGTAGAGCGCCCGGTCGACCGCCTCGCGCGTGGCCCCGCTGCGCGCGAACACGGACAAGTAGGCGTTCGCCTGCTCGGTCGCGTGCAGGCAGACGACGGCGCGGGTCGCGTCCGCCACCGACGCCGCGGGCCGGACCAGCGCGTGGCGGTCGGCCAGCCGGGCCCGGCGCTCGTCGTCGGTGATCACGCGCATCGGTCAATCGTGGTCGATCGACCCGACGGACGGACGGACGCCGTCAGTCGCGCGGCACGTGCCGGCCGTGCAGCATCAGCGGGTTGCCGTCGGGGTCGGCGAAGATCGCCATGTGGCAGACACCGGTGTCGAACGTGTCCCCGAAGAACACGACGCCCTTGCCCTCGAGCTCCGCGCGCATCGCGTCGACCTCGTCGGTGTGGAGCGCGATCGGGTTCGTGTTGGCCAGGAACTCGCGGCCCGCGGTGGTCGGGTCCCAGACGCTCAGCGTCGTCCCGCTGAGGTCGAACTCGGTGTGCGGCTTGTCGACGGTCTGCGCAGCCTCTTCGAGGCCCAGCGTGTCGCGGTAGAACGCGGTCGCGCGAGCGACGTCCTGTGTCGGGATCGTGATGAAGTCGATGCGGGTGATGGAAGGCATGGGCCGGACACTAAGCGGCTCTGCGGCCACCTTTTGACCGCAGCGACCTGCCGGTCAGCCGGCGCGCTCCGCAGGGTCGACCGTACCGAGAGTCGTCCTGGTCTTCGGCGGGACGCGGCCCTCCCAGTCCAGTTTCGCCGTACGGCCTGCGGTCAGCGGGGCATCGGTGTGCCCGCGGTCGCCGCCGACGATCCGTCCCCGCGCGTCCTCGTAGACCATGTACATCGTCGACCCTGCCGGCAGCGCCGTGCGCCCGGTGTTCTCCAGGCGACCGGTGTAGACGTCGTAGTTGCCGTCCGCCTCGAAGATGCGATGCACGAGCCGGAAGTTCAGCGGCGGGTGCTTGGCCTTCACGCCGTGCTCGGCGATCGCGAGCATCTCCACCCGCGCGATCCGGCGGTAGAGCTGCGCCGGGAACTCGACCAGGCCGCCGACGCGCCGCCCGTCCGAGTGCGCGCGGATCGTCCCGGCCGTCACGACCTCGCGGTCGAGCAGCGTGCCGTCCTTCGCCAGCAGGTTGAGCTCCAGCGTGCCCTCGGTCGCGTCGAGCGCCGACGCGTTGTCGATGTAGGCGCCGTAGCTGAGCCAGCCGTCGGCGTACGCCGTCCAGCCGCTGCGCGTGACGGTCAGGCGCGGCGCGGGCAGCGTCGTCGCGGCGGCAGTGCTCGTGACGAACGTCGTCGTGCTGCGCCGGACGGTGGTCTCGCTCCCGCACCCGGCGGCGCCTGCCGCGACCAGCACGGTGCACACCATCGCTGCCAGCCGGATCGTTCGTGAGGCGCTCATGCTCCGAACCCTAAGAACGGGCGGACGGGGGCACATCGGGGGTGTCCCCCCTGACTTTGCCCGGCGGTGGACCTCCTGCCGGAGATGTCCGGGGCCGCGACGCCGTCCGCCTTCTGGCCAAGCTGCGGGAGCACACCCTTCCCCCGGCGGGCCGCTGGACCGCTGACGCCTTGCGTCGCGCGCCCCGGCTCTGCGACGCTCGCCGCCATGCGCACCCTGGGCCGGAGCCTCCGCGACGCCCGGCGGACGGCCACCGTCGTCGCGGCCGCCCTTGCCGGGCTCACCGGGCTCGCCGCCCCGGGGACGGCCCGCGCCGCCGCGCTCACGGAAGTGACGTTCCCCGCCCGCAGCGCGGCGCTGGCGGACACCTGGCTGCCCGGCTACGCGGGGCCGCCGCGCGCCCGCGTCCTGCTCCCCGACGGATACGACCCCGCGCGGCAGTACCCGCTGCTCGTCCTGCTTGCGGGCCTGGGCAACAACTACCGCTTCTGGTCGCAGCCCGGCCTCGGCCAGATCGCGAAGACCGCCGCCGGGTTCGACGGCATCGTCGTCATGCCTGAAGGGGCCAGCGGCTGGTACGCCGACTGGTGGAACGGCGGTCGCCGTGGCGACCCATCGTGGGAGAGCTACCTGCTGGACGACGTCATCCCCGAGGTCCTGCAGCGCTACCGGATCCGTCCCGAGCGCCGCTGGCACGCGCTCGCGGGCGTCTCGATGGGTGGGCTCGGGACGGCGTACCTCGGTGGCCGGCTGCCCGGGTTCTTCGGTTCGATCGCGGTGATCTCCGGCCTCGTGGACGGACACCTGATCGCCGGACAGGGCGCGGCCCAGTCGCTCATCGCGCAGGGTGCTGCCGGAGCCCCGATCGACCCCGAGGCCGTCATGGGGCCACCCGACGGCTTCTACTCCCTGGGCCACGACCCGGTGCGGCTCGCCGCCAACCTGGCCCACACACGCGTCTTCATGGCGACCGGGGACGGACGACCGTCCAGCGACGGCGAACCCAACCCGAACAACCTCGTGCCCGACCTGCCGTTTGAGGCGGTGCTCATCCGGCCGGCCTCCGATCACTACGCAGCCGCGCTGACCGCCGCCGGCGTGGACCTGACGTACCAGGTGCAAGAGGGCATCCACGACTGGGCGAACTTCCGGCGTGAGCTGCGCGACGCGATCGCCTGGGACATGTTCGCGCCGGCCGAGGAGGCCCCGAGCGCCTGGGTCAACGACACGGTCGCGACCCATGGGGAGCTGTGGGGCTTCCGGTATCGCTTCGACGCCCCACCCGACCGGATCGTGCGCTTCCGCCGGACCGGCAGCCGGCTGGCCGTCAGCACGGCCGGCGCAGCGGTCACGGTCACGACTCCCAGCGGCTGCGTGCGCCGCGTGCCGACCCCGGGCGGCTTCGACCTGCCGGCGCGGGCCTGCACGCGCCCCGTGGTCGCCGTCCGTCCGCGCGTCCTCGCCGCCGGCCGGACGGTCCGCGTGCGCGTCACGGTCACCCCCGTACGCGCGGGCACCGTCGTCCGCGCCGGTCGCCGATCAGCGCGGACCGATGCGGCCGGCATCGCCTTCCTGGACCTGTGCGTCCCCGGCGCTCGCGGCGCCGCGGTGCGGGCGAGCGTGCCCGGCTTCCCGGCCGCGGGCGTCACGGTCCGCGGGCGTGGCCGCGCGGCGGCGGCCTGCCGCTGACCTTCAGGACACCTTGACGGACAGCGTCCGGCGGATCGTCGTCGGCTTCGCCCCGCTCGTCGGCCGGACCGTGATCGTCGCGGTCAGCGGGAGTCGCCTGACCCCGCGCAGGCGCTGGCGCACGGCCTTCGACAGGCGGCTGGACAGGGTGACCGTCCGCCCCGCGGCGACGACCCGCGTCGTCGAGGTGATCGCGAGCCGGCGCCCCCGCAGACGCGCAGAGACGGCGACGCGGACGCGCGATCGCGCCGGCACGGTCAGCTTCCCGAGGGTGAGCGTCCCGGCGCCGAGCCGGACGCGCGCCGTCGACACGGCGAGCTTCGGCGTGGCGACCTTCGCGGGTGTGATCGGCTCGACCGGGGTGTTGGGCGTCGTCGGCACGGCGGGAACCGGCACCGCCCCCGGACCGACGCGCCACGCGGCGACCGCCGGCGTCGCGTCCGCGTTCCCGGCGGCGTCGACCGCCGTGATCGCGACCTGGTGGGCGCCCTCCGCGAGACCTTCGAGGCTGAGCGGCGACATGCACGGCTGCGACGGACTGCCGTCGGCCTGGCAGCGGAAGCTCGCGGCGCCCTCCGTGCTGGTGAAGGCGAACTGCGCCGTGCTGGACTCGCCGGCCCCGCTGGGGCCGAGGTCGATGCGGGTGTCCGGCGCCGCCGTGTCCGCGGCCGGGACCGTGAAGCTCATCGTCGCGGTGCTCGTGCCCGTCGACGTCCGGACGGCGACCGCCCCGCTCTTGGCGCCCGCCGGGACGGTCACGTCCAGCGCGTCGCCGTCGACCCCCCACGCTGTCGCGGCCACGCCGCCGAACGTGACGGCGACCGCCTTCGCGACGCCGTCGCCCGCGATCCGGACGACCGTGCCCGGCGCACCGGCGGCGGGGCTCGGCGGGCCGGCGCTCGGCGGCCGCGTGCAGGGGTCGGGGTCCGGGCGCGTGACCTGCATCGGGCCGGCGGTGACGTTCGTGGTGGCGCTCGCGTTGTCTCCCGCCTTCGTGACCGTGAACGTCCGCGCGACCGTGCCCCCGCTGTAGCACATCGGCCCGATCTGGAAGCCCTCGTAGGCGACCCTGAAGGTCAGGTCGCCGGCCGGCTCGCCCGTGAAGTCGTCCGCCGGGCAGAAGCACGGCTGCTCGACGACGTAGCCGCTGGGGTACTCGGCCCGGAAGCGCCCCTTGCTCAGGCCGTGCAGCAGCGGGTCGATCGTCGTCGTCGCCCGCCACTTCCCGCTCGCGCTGGACGGCTCGCCGATCGTGAGCAGCTCGGCGTCGGGGACGCGATCCTCGGTGGTGAACGCCGCGCCGCCGGTCCGCTGCAGCGGTCCGCACACCTCCGCCGTCGAGTGGGTGCCGATCGCGCGGTACTGCCCGCCCGGGAGGAACGGGTCCCTGGGGACCAGGAGCCGCCCGCGCAGGAGCCGGGCGTCGACCGGCCGCCCGCCCGGCCCGAGCAGCACGGCCCGGCAGGCCGCGTAGAGCGCGCCCTCGGGCAGGTCGTCGTGGTACAGCAGGATGTGCTCGCCGGCGACGTACCGGCCGGCGCGCTCGGCGATGTACCCCACGTCGAACGCCGGCACGGTCGGCCCCTCGAAGGCGACCTCGAAGTTCCACGTGTTCGTCCCGCCGCGCGTCGTGATCGCCCAGGCCTTCGGATCGGGCACGACGCGGCGCGCCGGCTTGAGGTCGGCGTCCTCGTACACCGACGTCCACAGGCACGAGCTCGCGCTCGCGCCGACGTGGTTCTCGGCGATCCCGACCTTCGTCGGGATCGGGTCCAGGTAACCCGCCCGGTGGGCGGGCGCGGTGGAGGTGGGGCGCAGCGGCGGGGAGCCGGCGAAGGTCGAGCCGCCCTCGGAGCGCTGGGCGGCGCGCTGGCCCAGCACCGTGTAGCCCTCGCGACCGGGCGTCTCGTCGTGGAACTCCGCGGTGGCGCCGTGGATCGCCTGGTACTTCAGGTGGTTCGCGCAGCCCTCGGTCATCCGCGGGTCGGCGGTCACCGGCGGCAGACCGGCGGTCGCCCGCGCCTGGTTGTACTGCGCGAGGATCGTGGCGGTGTCCTGCAGCCCGTCCGCTGCCAGGGCCGGCGCGGCGCCCGCCCCGACCATCGCAGCCACCAGCAGTGCCACGCCCCCGATGTTCCGCATGACCGGATTCTGGCACGACGCCACTCCTTGGTCGCGTGAACGAGGTCGAATGCGTCACATGACGCATGCGGCCACCACTGCGCTGTGTCCTGCGCGTTCTCCCCTGTACGCAGCGGGAACCGGAACGTGGACGTCGTGCGGCCGCGGCCGCCGCACCGCTATGTGGTCGACCCCGCGAGCGCGCCCGCCAGATCACGGCGGGAGTTGATGTCGAGCTTGCGGTAGGCACTCCCGAGGTGCGCCTCCACGGTCTTCGCGGTCACGAAGAGCTCCTCGGCCACCTGCCGATTGGTCCGACCCTGGACGACGAGGTCGACGGTGCGCCGCTCGGATGCGGTCAGCGACTCGATGCCGCTGAACTGCAGCTTGCGCGGACGGGCGCCCAGGGTCGCGAGCTCCTCGCGGGCCCGTGCCGCCAGCGGCAGCGCCTGGCAGCCGGTCGCGGCCTCGGCGCCGCGCTCCAGCGCCGCGCGGGCATCGGTCCGCTGCCCGGCCCGGCGGAGCGCGAGCCCGAGGTCCACCAGCGCGGCCGCCCGCTCCAGGCGCATGTACGGGTCCTCCTCGTGGAGGGCCACCGCCTCCTGCAGCAGCCCGACCGACTGCGGCACATCGACCCGGGCCAGGACGCGGAGCGCGCCCGCCACCCGTGCCGGGACGCCGTGACGCTGCTCCCGCGCGACGCCCTCCTCAGCGAGCGCCAGCGCCTCGGGGGTCTCCCCCGCCGCCGCCAGCGCGAGCGGCAGCGCCCCCTCCCACCAGACCGGCAGCACGTGCCCTCCGCGGTCGGCGACGAACGCCCGGTGCGTCCGCGCCGCCGCGACGGCCTCGGGCACGCGGTGCTGCGCGAGGTGGAGCAGCGCCGCCGGCGGCAGCGCCCAATAGGCCGCGACGTCCCCGGCGGCCACCCGTGCGGACGGGTCGCCCTCCGCCGTCATCAGCGCGTCGGCGGCGGCCGGTCCGTGGTGCGCAAGCGTCGCCTCCAGCCGGTAGGCGAACAGCAGCCGCGCGGTGTGGTTCGGCTCGCCGTCCGGCGTGGCGGCCATGAAGCGCTCGATGGTCGCCGCCATCGCGAGGGCGGCCGGCAGGTCGCCGCATTGCAGGCTGCGGACGATGTGCACCCAGATCGCGGCGGTGCGCGTGGTTGCGGATGCCGTCGCCTGCGCAACGGCGTCCATCGCGGCCAGCTCGCGGTCGACGTCGGCGATCTGCCCCGCCATCACGAGGACGTCGAGCGGGTTCACCGCGAGCCAGGCGAAGCCCGGCCCCTGCTGCGTGAGGGCGCCGTCGCCGAGGGCGCGGCGCGCGACCTGGACCGACTCGGCCATGCTGGGTGCCGCCGCGTGGAAGGTCGAGTGGGCCGCGAGCGCCAGGCGCTCCCCGATCGTCGTCCCGGCCAGCGTGTCCGCTGGCGGAAGGTCGAACGGGCGCCGGTCGGCCGCGGCGACGTACCAGCTGTGGCAGTGGGCGAGGGACCGCAGCTCCAGGCGGCGCTCCGGGTCGTCCTGCTGGTCGGCGGCGTCGTGCAGGATGTCCGAGACGCTGCCGATCGTGCCGGTGTTGGCCGCGGACGTGGTGTAGCTCACGACCGTGGTGAGCGGCGCCGCGGCGTCGCCCGTGACGTCGGCGAGGCTGGCGGCGGCGTCCGCGAACCGACCGGCACGCGCCTGGGCGATCCCCAGCTGCCGGCGGATCGGCTGGTCGTCCTGCGGGGCCGGCGGCTCCTGGCGGGCGCGGAGCAGGAAGTCGATGGCGGCCGCGGGCGCGCCGCGTCGGGCAGCGTCCCGGGCGGCGTCGGCCAGGGAGCGCGCGACGGCCGGGTCGCCGGCCGGCAGCGTGCGCAGCAGGTGGGCGGCGAATCGCTCGGGCTCCTCGCCGGCGGCGCGCAGGACGTCGGCCGCGCGCGCGTGGGCGAGCGCGAGGGCACGCGGCCCGCCGTCGCTGCGCAGGGCCTCGCCCATGAGCGGATGAGCGACCGCGAGTCCGCCGCCGCCAGCCTCCAGCAGCCCGGCCGCCGCCAGCTCGCCGGCTGCGCGCTCGACCTCCGCGAGATCCAGTCCGGTGAACGCGGCGACCGGCGCCACGCCGATGCCGTCGCCGAAGATCGCCACGGCGCCTGCGACCGCTGCCGCTGCGGCACCGAGCGCCGCGACCCGGGTCAGGACGACCACCGCGACCGCGCGGGCCGACCAGGGCTCGGCCGCGTCGTGCGCGCCGCGGTCCCGCGCGAGCTGCGCCGCCTGCATGACGAACATCGGGTTGCCGCGCGTCGCGAGGTAGATGGCGTCGGCGGCGCCGGGGGCGAGGTCCTCCCCGGCGACGTCCGCGACGATCCGGGCCACCGTCGCGGCCCCGAGCGGTGCCAGGGGCAGGTCCGGCGCGGCGGCCTGGATCGCCGCCAGCGCGGGGGCGTCGTCGCAGTCCTCGCCGTCCCGGATCCCGACGAGCAGGACGAGCGGATGCTCGTGGACGCGACTCGCGAGGAACGCGAGCGCGCGCAGCGACGGGGCGTCGACCCATTGCGCGTCGTCCACCACGAGCACCAGCGGCTCGCGTTCGCAGAGGCCGGCCACGACCCAGTAGAGGGCCTCGAAGAGCCCGGGGGACGGATCGACCGTGCCCTCGGTGCTGAGCCCCAGCGCCACTGCCGCGGGGGCCGCCGCCCCGTCCAGCAGCGTCTCCTGCTCCACCGGCGCCAGCCCGCGGACGACGCGTTCGAACAGCGTCCGGATGACGCCGAAGGTGAAGGACCGCTCGAAGTCCGATCCGCGCGCATGCAGGACGCGGAGACCGCGGCCTTCGGCGTCGGCCCGGGCCTGCGCGAGGAGCGTGGTCTTCCCGATGCCCGCCGGGCCGTGGACGACGACGAGCGTCCCCGCGCCCGCGGCACCCGCCGCGACGGCGTCGCTCAGGGCCGCCTGCGGTCCGTCTCGTTCCAGCAGTTCGGGCACGGCCGCGATGGTACGCGGCCGTGCGCCTCGATCGCCGGCGGGTCCGGGTCAGCTCCCGGCGCGCTGGCCGGCGACCGCCTCGAGGACCTGGTCCCGGCTCGCGTTGGCGCGCTCGTACCGCTCGAGCTCCTCGAGCTTCGCGTCGGGCAGGTGGTCCAGCATCTCGGTGATCTCGTACGGCGTCATGTCGTCGTAGTCGGCCAGCGGCGGCGTGTCGCGGGGCGCGGCGACCGCGCGCTTGGGCAGTTCGGCCACGGGCTCCGCCTCGGCCGGGACCTCCGGGTCCTTCACGCCCGCGGGCGCAGCGGCCGGGCGGCGCGTGGACGGCGGGGTCGCGGCTGCGGGCCCGGGGTTCGCGGGTGCGGGCTTGGCCGCGCGGCGCTGCGGGCGCTTCGCCGCCGCCTCCTGCTTGGCCTCGGCGGCCGCGCGGTCGCCCGGGTCCTCGGCAGCCTCGTCGCCGACGGTCTGCGGGCCGTCGTCGGTGCGGTCCGGGGAGATCACCGTCTGCACGCCGAGGACCAGCGCCCGGGCGCCGTCGACGAGGCCGATCGTGGCCAGCGGGAACCGGCGCTTGCCGGCGCCGGTGCGGACGACGTTGCGCGCCAGGTCGGGCACGGCGTCCCGCAGGGCCTCCAGGAACTCCTGCTCCTCCTCGCGGTGCCTGCGGGCGAGCTCCGCGGTCGCCTCGTCGTCGTTCGCCTCGGCGATCGCCTCGAGTGCGTCGTAGACGGCGATCTCGAGCTGCTCGGAGGCGCACTCGTCCTGGGCGTTGCGCAGTGCGACGTCGTCGCCCGACGGGCCGCGCAGCGCGTCGGCCGGGCCCTTGACCAGCGTGACCGCCAGTGCCGCGACCTGCTTGGCCTTGCCCGCGACCGCCAGCACCGGGTTGCCGTCCGCCCCCAGCTCGGCCAGGCGTGTCGCGAGGTCGCGCTCCTGACGGCTCGTCACCGTGAGGTGGTCCTGCAGCAGGCGGCGGTGCTCGCCGCGGGCCGACACGGCGATGTGGGCGACCAGGGTCCGCCGCAACACGCCCTCCAGCGTGTGGGCGTCCTGGAGGTACTGGATGGTCTTTGCGTCTGAGCTCATGTCTCCGCCGCTTGCCCTGACGGACGCGGCGACAACCATGCCTCAGCCCTCGACCGCCTTCAGGATGAACGTCTCAACGGCGATGTCGGGCCGCAGGTGGTTCGCGGTGAGGTAGGCGCGGACCTCCCGGCCCATGATCTCCTGGACACCGGCGATGAGCTCGTCCTTGATCGTCCGCTTGAAGGAGAGGCGCAGGGCCTCGATCTGCTCGTCCAGACCGGCCTGGACCAGGTGCTGCTCGGCTTTGGTGAGGTTGTCCTCGAGGACGACGGTGATCACGTCGTCGAGGATGAACGTCCGTGCCCGCGTCGGCCCGCGGCCGGTGTAGCCGCTCACCGTCCGCACGACGAGGTTGGAGATCGCCGAGCTGGGGGACTGCGCAATGTCTAGGTCGGCCATGGAATGCCTGAACTGGCCCTGGAAGCAGAACGGGACGGCGCGAGCCTCGTAGGGCCATCAGCTCGGACGTCGTCCACGTTCCGACGGGATCCCGCGGGCGATCCCCCGTCCGGCTCGCGAGCCACCGAGTGTATCCGTGCGCCGATCGTCAGCCTGCGGCGGCCGTCTGCGCGCGCCCGTTGACGGGCTCAGAGTCGAGGAACTCGCGGACGGTCGCCAGCGCCTGCGCGAGCAGGCGCGACACGTGCATCTGGGAGATGCCGAGGCGGTCGGCGATCTCACTCTGGGTCAGGTCCGCCTCGAAGCGGAGCCTGATGATCTGGCGCTCGCGCTCCTGCAGGCAGGTCAGTCCGCGCGCGGCGGTCATGCGGGCGTCCGCGTGGAGGTAGCCGCGGTCCTCGTCGCCGACCAGGTCCAGGCGCGAGAACGCGTCCCCACCCGCGTCGAGCGGCGCGTCGAGCGAGTCGATCGCATAGTGCCGCGCCCCCGTGAGGGCCTCGAGCACCTGGTCGAGGGTGAGCTCGGTGGCCGCCGCGATCTCCTGGTGCGAGGGGTAGCGCTGCAGCTTGGTGGTCAGACGCTCGGTGGCCTTGGCGACCGCCGCAGAGTTCTCCTGCACCGATCGCGTGACGCGCAGGGCCCAGCCGTGGTCGCGGAAGTGGCGCCGGATCTCCCCCGCGATGTTCGGGACGGCGAAGGTCGAGAACTTGACCTCGCGCGCCGGGTCGAATCGGTCGACGGCCTTGATGAGCCCGATGCTCCCGACCTGGACGAGCTCGTCGTGCGTGATGCCCTTCCCGTCGAAGCGACGGGCGATGTGGTGCACGAGCCGCATGGCGCGCTCGATCATCTCGCGACGTGCGTCGAGGTCCTGATCGCGGTGGATGCGCGTCAGCAGTTCGTCTTCGGTGCAGCCGGCAGCCGCGGTCGCGGTACGTGTGGTCATGCGTCACTCCTTGGTCGACGTGGTGTCGACCAGGCTCCGCAGACGCACTCAGCATCACAGTTCCCGGACGGTGCAGCGGGTGAGCAGCCTCCTGTCAGAGACGCTGTTCTTCTCCTAACATACGACGCCGTGTCGCTAAACACCAATTTTTAGCGCACTACTCCCCGGCCAATGTGCGTACGCGCACCGGGTGGACCAGGATTCAGCCGCCACCCTCCTCGACGTCGGCCAGCGGCCTCACGGCGGGCCCCTCCAGGACGGTGCCGTCGACGGCGAACCGGGAGCCATGGCACGGGCAGTCCCAGCTCTGCTCGTCGGGGTTGAAGCGGACCTCGCAGCCGATGTGGGTGCAGGTCGCCGAGCGGCGGTGCAGGACCCCGTCGGTGTCCCGGGCGACGGCGACCGCGCGCCCGCCGATCCGCTCCACGCGGCCCTCGCCGCGGCCCAGCGGCGCGTCGGGGGTTCCCCCGCGGACCAGCGTGTGCAGCCGGTCCCCGATGAGGTGCCGCTGCACGATGGCGTTGTTCTTGACGAGGTCGACGGCGCTCGCGCGGACGGTCGGGCGCCACGGCCGCAGGATCTGCGTCGCAGGGGCGTCCTCGCCGGCGATCGCCGCGTCGAGCGCAGCTGCGGCGCCCGTGCCGGCCGCCAGGCCCCACTTCGCGAACCCCGTCGCCGTCCACAGCCGCCTGGTCACCGGGGTGTAGGCGCCGATGAGCGGCAGCCCGTCCACGGGGACCAGGTCCTGCGAGGACCAGCGGTAGGCCGCCGGCCCCCGGGCGCCGAGGTGCTCGCGGCCCCAATCGGCGAGCCGCTCGAAGCGACCGGCCGCGGTCGAGCGGCCCGCCGGGTGTCCCTCGCCGCCGACCACCGCGTAGGAGTCGTCGCCATCGGTGAACCCGATCACCGAACGCTGCGGGTCGTCGTCGCAATAGGTCATCTGCGTCGGCTCCGCGTCGACCGGGACGGCGACCGCGTACGAGCGGACGGCCTCCTGCAGGGCGAAGTGGGCGCCGCGGTCGAAGATCGGGGCGTGCGTGGCCACGACCACGTGCTCCGCCTCGACGTGGCTGCCGTCCTCGAGCGCGAGCCGGTGCGCGCCGTCCCCGCGCCGCAGGGCTACGACCGGCGTCCCGGTGACGATCACCGCGCCGTGGCGGCGCGCCTCCGCGGCGAGACCGGCGAGGTAGCGGACGGGGTGCAGCTTGCCCTGGTCGACCAGGACGAGGCCGGCGGCGAACCCGTCGCCGACGTCGACCCCGGGCGCCGGCCTGACGGGAACGCCGAGGCCCCGCAGCGTCTCGCCCTCGTCCTCGATCCTGCCGGTGCTCGCGGAGTCGCGCACGTAGATCACGGCGTCGCGGGTCTCCCAGGAGCCGGGGATCTCGGCCGCCCAGTCGCGGGCGAGCTCGAAGCCGGCCTGCTGGAGCGCGACGTAGGCCTCCATGCGCTGCCGGTCGTGGGATCCGGCCAGCGAGGCGTAGCGGATCGAGTGCAGCAGGCTGACCTTGCCGGTGGTCGCGCCGGTCACGCCGCCGCCGATCCGGTCGCGCTCGAGCAGGAGGACGCTCCGTCCCCGCTGGGCCTGGAGCAGCGCGACCGTCGTGCCGACGATCCCGCCGCCGATGACGCACGTGTCGAAGCGGGCGCCGTCGGCCGGCCGTGGATCGGACGCGACGGTGGGCCCCGTCTGCCGCCAGAGCGACTCCGCGTCCGTCGTCGTGCCAGTGCTCGAGGTGTGCTCCATCAGGACCACGTACCCCGTAGCCGGCGACGGAACCGCCGCCGGCTACGGGGCGACCGCCCCGCGTCAGCGCCAGCCCGCGAGCAGCTCCTTGATGTGCTCCGTCACCGCCGCCTGCAGCAGCGGGCCGTAGGTGACGCGGCCGACACCGAGCCCGGCCAATCGCTCGAGCGTGTGCTTCGCCGGGTGGGCGGTGATGTTCACCGGGACCGCGATCGCGCCGACCACGGCGGCGATGAGGTCGTCGTCCTCGTGGATCTTCACGGGATAGACGGTGTCCGCGCCCGCGTCCACGAGGGCCTGCAGCCGCGCGATGGCCTCGTCCAGCACGCCCGCCTTGTCGTCCCCCGCGCGACCGAACAGGTCGGTCCGGCCGTTGATGACGATCGGCACCCCCGCGTCGTCGGCCGCGGCGCGCAGGCCGCCGATGTACGCGGCGTGCTCCTCGGTCGTCCGCAGGCGCCCGCCCTCGGAGTGGACCGTGTCCTCGAGGTTCAGGCCGGCGCCACCGACGTCGATGAGGCCGGCGATCAGGTCGGCCGGCTCCTGGCCGTACCCGGCCTCGAGATCGACCGAGATCGGCACGTCGACAGCGGCGATGATCGGGCGGACGGCTTCGAGGACCTCCGCGAACGTCTGGCCCTCCCCGTCCTCCGCCCCGCGGGACTCCGCCAGCGGGTGGCTGCCGATCGTCAGCGCGGTGAATCCGGCGCCCGCGGCGGTCCGGGCCGACCACGCGTCCCACACCGTGGGGAGGACGAGCGGACCGGACCCGCCGTGGAGGTCCTTGAGGGTCTGTGCTGCCTGCTGTACGCGTTCGTTGCTCATGCGAGCGACTGTAGTCGCCGTCGCCCTGCCGGACTACGGGACGAGTGCGCGGCCCACGACGTCCCGCAGCACCGCGCGGCGCCGCTCGTGGTCGGCGGCGGAGTCCTGCGGCGACGCCGTGAACGTGGCGCTGACCGGCGACCACGTGCCGGCCAGCGCGATGATCAGCGCGTAGACCTCGTCGGGCCGGATGCCGCCGACGATCCGGCCCGCGGCCTGGGCCCGCGCGATCGCCGCGAGCTTCGGGTCGGCGAGGCCGGCGTGGGCGCTCAGCAGGTCGCCCACGGGGACGCGCTCGAGCCGGCTCCAGCTCGCGAGCCGGACGAGCTCGGGGTCGGTCAGGTAGGAGTCGTAGAGCGCGACGGCGTACCCGGGCAGATCGAGCGGCGTGAACGGGACGACGTCGACGATGCGGTGCAGGTGCTGGGCGAAGACCGCGTCGAAGAGCCCGTCCTTGGAGCCGAACCAGCCGTACATCTGCGCCTTGTTGACGCCGGCGGAGGCGGCGATCCGGTCCACCCGCGCGCCCGCGATGCCGTACGCGGCGAACTCGGCCGTCGCGGCGTCAAGGAGCTGCTGCTTGCTGCGCTGACCGTCTCGCACGTCGTCCAGCCTAAAGGTGGCGGGTCGTGGACCCGCGTTCCGGGGGGCCTGGTGGACGGCCCCCGGGGTTGCTCGATGTGCCACCACGCGCCACATGCGCACGTGGTGGCACATCCAGCGCGGCGCGTAGGGCGGCAGGCCCCGCGCCCGGAACCGTTGTGAGCGCCACCTGAACCCCCGCGTCGGATACCCCCCAGGGGTTTGCTAGCCTCGTCACCATGACTGCCCAGCGCACCTACACCGTCGTCGGCATGACCTGCGCGCACTGCGTGGCGAGCGTGCAGGAGGAGGTCGGGGCGGTTGCCGGAGTCGACGACGTGCAGGTCGACCTCGGCACCGGCCGTGTCGCCGTCAGCGGGGACGCCGACCCCGCCGCCGTCGTGGCGGCGGTCCAGGAGGCCGGCTACCGGGTCGCGGACGGATGAGCGCCCCGGCGCGCCTGGCGCTTTTCGGCGTGCTGCTGCTGGCCGTGTTCGGCGGCGCGGCCGTCGCCGGCGGGGCGATCGACCCGGACGGCTCCCGCGACGGCACGGCCCCTCACGCGGCCGCGCACGACGGGGCCGCAGAGCGGGAAGCGACGACGGACACCGGCCACGGTGGCGCGCACGGCGCGACCAGCGGGGCCGACGACGACGGCGGCGCGCACACATCGTCCGACGACGACGGCAACGGCGTTCTGCCCGGGCTCGCGACGAGCCAGGACGGCTACACCCTGCGGCTCGGCCGTACCGCCGTCGCCCGCCCCGGGCGCAGCCGCCTGAGCTTCCGGATCCTCGCGGCGGACGGCCGTGCGGTCACGCGGTTCGACCTCGCCCACGCGCGCCGCCTGCACCTGATCATCGCGCGCCGCGACCTCAGCAGCTTCGTCCACCTGCATCCGGCGATGGCCGCCGACGGCACCTGGACCGCGACCGCCGACCTTCCCCGCGGCGGCACCTACCGGCTGTTCGCCGACTTCACGATCGCCGGGACGCAGCGCACCCTGGGCGCCGACGTGCAGGTCCCCGGCCGCTTCGCTCCGCAGCCGCTCGCGCGCCCGTCGACCGTCAGCGTCAGCGACCACGGGCTGACCGTCCGGCGGCGCACCGGGGCCGACGGCGTCGTCGCGTTCGACGTCCTGCGGCGAGGCGCTCTCGCCAACGCCGAACTGCAGGAGTACCTCGGCGCGAAGGGCCACCTGGTGACGCTTCGCGCCGGCGACCTGGCCTACCTCCACACGCATCCGGAGAGCGACCGCCTGGCGTTCGGCGTCGACCTCCCGGCCGGGGCCACGTACCGCTCCTGGGTGCAGTTCCGGGTGGACGGCGTCGTCCACACCGCCGCCTTCACCGAGGTGGTCGCGCCGTGACCGCCCAGCTGGACCTGCCGATCGTCGGCATGACCTGCGCCTCGTGCGCGAACCGGATCGAGCGCCGCCTGAACAAGCTCGACGGCGTCACCGCGTCCGTCAACTACGCCACCGAGAAGGCGGCCGTCACCTACGAGGACGGAGCCGTCACCGCGGAGGACCTGCTGGACGCCGTGCGTGCGGCCGGGTACGACGCGGCGCTGCCGGCGGCCGTCGGGCCGGATGGCGACACGGTCCCGGCCGCAGCCACCGATCCGACCGCCGCGCTCCGCGTCCGGCTGATCCTGAGCGCCGCCCTCTCGCTGCCGGTGCTGCTGCTGTCGATGGTGCCGGCGCTGCAGTTCGACAACTGGCAGTGGCTCGCGTGGAACCTCGCCACCCCCGTCGTCCTCTACTGCGCGTGGCCGCTGCACCGGGCGGCGTGGGCGAACCTGCGGCACGCGACGGCCACCATGGACACGCTGATCAGCATCGGGACGCTCAGCGCCTGGGCCTGGTCGGTCGTCGCCCTCTTCCTCGGCGACGCGGGCATCACCGGCATGAAGATGGGCTTCGACCTGGTGCCCGACCGCACGGCGGACCTCGACCACGTCTACTTCGAGGTCGCGTCGGTCGTCATCACGTCGATCCTCGCCGGCCGCTTCTTCGAGGCGCGGGCCAAGCAGCGTGCCGGTTCCGCCCTGACCGCCCTGCTCGAGCTCGGCGCCAAGGACGTCGCGATGCTGGCGGCCGACGGCAG
Source organism: Paraconexibacter sp. AEG42_29 (assembly GCF_040581415.1). Lineage (NCBI taxonomy): Bacteria > Bacillati > Actinomycetota > Thermoleophilia > Solirubrobacterales > Paraconexibacteraceae > Paraconexibacter > Paraconexibacter sp. AEG42_29. The sequence continues at coordinate 3,870,645 of NZ_CP114014.1, forward strand.
CGAGCGCCGCGTCCCGCTGGACCGCCTGCGGGTGGGCGACCGCTTCGTCGTGCGTCCGGGTGAGAAGGTCGCGACCGACGGAACCGTCGTCGAGGGCGTCTCCGCCGTCGACCAGTCCCTGCTCACCGGCGAGTCGGTCCCGGTCGAGAAGCAGCCCGGCGACGAGGTCGTCGGCGCGACGGTGAACGTGGGCGGCCGGCTCGTCGTCGAGGCCACGCGGCTCGGGGCGGACACCGCCCTGGCGCAGATCGCGCGGCTGGTCACCGACGCACAGACCGGCAAGGCACCCGTGCAGCGGCTGGCCGACCGCGTGTCCGGCGTGTTCGTGCCTGCGGTGCTGATCGTGGCGGTCGCGACGCTCGGCTTCTGGACCGGCGCCGGCGAGGGCGCCGCGTTCGCGTTCACCGCCGCGGTCGCGGTGCTGATCATCGCCTGCCCCTGCGCCCTCGGCCTCGCGACGCCGACCGCCCTGCTGGTCGGGACGGGCCGCGGAGCGCAGCTGGGGCTGCTAATCAAGGGGCCCGCGGTCCTCGAGTCCACCCGCCGGGTCGACACGGTCGTGCTCGACAAGACGGGCACGGTGACCTCGGGCGTGATGGCGCTGGTGGACATCCAGACGGCCGACGGAACGACGCGGCCGGACGTCCTGCGGCTGGTCGGCGCGCTCGAGAACGCGTCCGAGCACCCGGTCGCCCGCGCGATCGCGGGCGCGGCCGGGGCCGAGCTCGGCGGGCTGCTGCCGGCGGTCGCGGGGTTCCGCAGCCACGACGGCCTGGGGGTCGAGGGCGACGTCGACGGGCGTGCGGTCATCGCCGGCCGGGCCGCTCTGCTCGCGGACCGGGGCATCGTGCTCGACGGACCGCTCGCGGCCGCCCACGACGCCGCGCAGGCCGCGGGCCGGACCGCGATCGTCGCGGCCTGGGACGGGCGCCTGCAGGCCGTCGTCGTCGTCGCCGACACCCCGAAGGACAGCTCCGCGGAGGCCATCCGCCGGCTGAAGGCGCTCGGCCTCACCCCCGTCCTGCTGACCGGCGACAACCGCGCCACCGCGGAGGCCGTCGCCCGCCAGGTGGGGATCGACGAGGTCATCGCCGGGGTCCTGCCCGCCGGCAAGGCGCAGGTCGTCGCGGACCTGCAGGCCCGCGGCCGGGTGGTGGCCATGGTCGGCGACGGCGTCAACGATGCGCCGGCGCTGGCCCAGGCCGACCTCGGGCTGGCGATCGGCACGGGCACCGACGTCGCGATCCAGGCGTCCGACATCACCCTGGTCAGCGGCGACCTGCGCGGCGCTGCTGACGCGATCCGCCTCGCCCGCCGGACGCTCGCGACGATCAGGACGAACCTGTTCTGGGCCTTCGCGTACAACGTGGTGCTGATCCCGATCGCGGCGGCCGGCTACCTCAATCCGGTGCTCGCGGGGGCCGCAATGGCGGCGAGCAGCGTCCTCGTGGTGACGAACTCGCTGCGCCTGCGGCGGTTCGCCGTCCGCCGCGACGGCGTGTGAGAAGCTGCCGCCGATGCCGCCACGCCCCGCCCGCGCGGATGACCTGCTCGCAGTCCAGACCGTCGTGATGCGGGCGTTCGCCGGCTACGTCCCCCGGCTGCTCCAGCGCCCGGCGCCGATGAGCTTCGACTACGACGCGTACCGGCGCGCCGAGCAGATCCACGTCGTGGAGGGCGAGCCGGACGTGCACCCGTTGCGCGGCATCATCGTGCTCGTGCCGCACCCCGGTCACCTGGCGGTCGACGTGCTCGCGGTCGATCCCTCCGTCCAGGGCCAGGGGGTCGGACGCGCGCTGATGGCGTTCGCGGAGGACCACGCCCGCGCGCTGGAGCTCGGCGAGCTGCAGCTGTACACGAACGCGAAGATGACCGAGAACCTCGACTTCTACCCGCGGCTCGGGTACCTGGAGTCCGGCCGGGAGACCGTCAAGCGCTTCGAGCGCGTGCGCTTCCGCAAGCTTCTCGCGTGAAGGGCGCCTGCGTTAGGTTCAGCAGGTGTCCAGCGAGACGACTGCCCTGAAGTGCTTCATGCACATCCCCAGGTCCGGGGGATCGACCTTCTACGCCGCGCTCGCGGCGGCCTCGCCACCGGACACCGTCGCACCGGCGACGCACGACCGCACGGTCTTCGGGTCCTTCGACCGCTTCGCCGACCTCGGCGCGCCGCTGGCGGACCACGTCATCACGACCAGCGCCGGCTTCGAGGATCTGGAAGGCCGGTACGCGGTCGTGGGCGGCCACCTGTCCCTGGCCACGCTGCGGACGCTGGTCGGCCCGGAGTCCGTGGCGACCGTCCTGCGGGAGCCGGGCAGCCGGCTGCTGTCGCTCTACGCAGGGCTCCGCAGCGAGCCCGGGCTGCACGAGCTGGTCGACCCCTACCCGGTGGTCGCCACGGCCGAGCAGCCGCTGCACGAGTTCCTCGCCAGCACCCGTGCCGCCGCGCTGACCGACAACCAGGTCGCGCGCTTCGTGCTTGCCGGTGACGCCCGGTTGCCGGTGGACGGCTTCATGTCGCGCGACGACGCCGAGGCCGTCGCCGCCGACGCGATCGCCCGGCTGGAGGAGTTCGGCTGCGTCACGATCCTGGAGCTCGGCAGCGAGGCGTGGAACGGCCTGGAGCACTTCTTCGGCGTGACCCTGACGCCGCAGGACGCGGCCGCCCCGGACGGGCCACGCGACGGCAGCGTGCCGTTTCCGCCGCTCACCGCCGAGGCGCTCGCGCTGCTCGACGACCGCTGCGCCGCGGACGCACTGATCTACGACCACTTCCTGCTGCAGCGCTGCGACGACGAGGACGAGGCCCGGCGCATCTCCGAGATGGCGCTCGTCACCCAGCTGATCACGTTCGGCGACCGCGGCGGGCGGTCCGCCTCGCGCGCACAGGGGCAGGACGCGACCATCAGCGAGCTCGAGGCCTCGCGCGCCGCGGCCGAGGCGCGTACCGCGGAGCTGAGCGGCGCCGCCGATGCGGTCCGCGCCGAGCTCGGCGACGCCGGGGACGCACTGCGGGACGAGCGCGACGAAGCGCGGCAGCAGCTGACGCAGGCGCAGGAGCGCACGGCCGCGGCCGAGGAGCGCGTCGCGGCCGCCGAGGAGCGCGCGGCCACGGCCGAGGGGCAGGCCGCGGGCGCCGGGAAGCCCGATCCGCGCGTCGCGGAGCTCGAGGCGCAGCTCGCAGCGGCTCAGGCCGAGGCAGCGGACGCCGGCGACGTCCGTCAGCAGCTGGCCGACACCGAGGCGCGCCTGGCCGCGGCGGACGCGCAGGCCGCGTCGGCCGCCGACGCGGAGCAGCGCCTGGCCGACGTCCAGGCGCAGCTGGCAGCGGCGAGCAGCAGCCAGGAGCGGGTCGCCGAGCTCGAGAAGCAACTCGCCGCAGCCGGCAGCAGCCAGGAACGGGTCGCCGAGCTCGAGAAGCAACTCGCCGCAGCCGGCAGCAGCCAGGAGCGCGTGGCGAAGCTCGAAGAGCAGCTGGCGGCAGCAGGGCAGCGGGAGGACCTGGTCGCCGACCTCGAGCGCCGCAACGCCGAGCTCAAGCGGCAGCTGGAGGAGCAGGCCGGCCGCGAGGCGGACGTCCGGGCCGAGCTCTCCGAGGTCCGCGGGTCGGCGAGCTGGCAGCTGACCGCACCGGTCCGTGCGGCCGGCGACCGACTCGGCTCGTTCCTGCGCCGCTGAAGCGGCTCCCCGCACCGTCTGACGTCCAATTTTGGTCGCGGGAACGACCAGAACTGGTCGTCAGACCGCGCGTCGACCGGACGGCGATCAGGTGATCAGCATTCCGCCGTCGACGGGGAGCAGGACGCCGGTGATGTAGGACGAGGCGTCGCTCGCGAGGAAGACGACCGTCGCCGCGAGCTCCGGTGCCTCCCCCACCCGGCCCATCGGGATGCGCGCCTTCATCATGTCGAGGTACCCGTCCGCGTAGGCGTCGGTCATCTCGGACTGGAAGAAGCCCGGGGCGATGGCGTTCACGCGGATCCCCTTGCGGCCGCTCCACTGCTGGGCCAGGTCCCGTGTCAGGCCGATGATCGCGGCCTTGCTCGACGCGTAGGCGGCCTGCGGCAGGCCCGCGGTCGTCGAGCCCAGGACGCTGCCGATGTTGATGATGCTGCTGCCCGGTCCCATGACGCGCCCACACGCCTGCGCCATCCAGTAGGACCCGTTGAGGTTGATGTCGATGACGCGGCGGAACTCGTCGGGGGTCTCGCGCGTCGCGGGGACGGCGGTGCCGATGCCCGCGTTGTTGACGAGGATCGTGACGCCGCCGAGGGTCGCGACGGTCTCCTCGACGACACGCGTGCAGTCCTCCGGCACGGCGACGTCGGCGGCGACGACGAGGCAACGCCGGCCGAGCGCCTCGACCTTGGCCTGCGTGTCGCGGAGCTTCTCGACGCGGCGCGCGCAGATCGCGACGTCGGCGCCGGCGCGGGCCAGCGCGACGGCGAACTCGACGCCGAGGCCGGAGGAGGCGCCGGTGACGACGGCGACCTTCCCGTCGAGGCGGAACGGCTGGTCTGCGGTCATCGGCGGATCATGCCGCACGCCGGGCTACGGTGACGGCATGGGCGAGATGAAGGACCGGATGCTGCGCGGCGAGCTCTACATCGCCGAGGACGCCGACCTCGAGGCCGACTTCGCCCGGGCGCAGGACCTCGTGGCGCGCTACAACGCGACCGCACACGTCGAGCAGGACGTACGCGACGCCCTGCTCGTCGAGCTGCTCGGGGACGTCGGCGCAGGCGTGGTCGTCCGGCCGCCGCTGCGCTGCGAGTACGGCAGCCGCGTGACCATCGGCGCGGGGACATTCGTGAACTACGACCTGGTGATGCTCGACGTCGCGCCGATAACGATCGGCGCTGCCTGCCAGCTGGCGACGCGCGTGCAGCTGCTGACGGCGACCCACCCGGTCGACCCGGGCCCGCGCCGCACCGGCTGGGAGTCCGCGGCGCCGATCGTGCTCGGTGACAACGTCTGGCTCGGCGGCGGCGTCATTGTCTGCCCGGGCGTCACCATCGGGGACGACACGGTGGTCGGCGCGGGCGCGGTGGTGACGCGCGACCTGCCGGCGGGCGTGGTCGCGGCCGGCGTCCCGGCGCGGGTCATCCGCGCGATCGGGGACGGCGACCGCATCACGGTTCCGGACCGGCCCTGAGGTCGAGCCCGCGGCACGCCGATCGCGCCCGTCAGAGCTCGATCGGGAACGAGTGGTGCTCGTGGGCGACCACCCAGCGTCCGTCGTCCCGGCGCAGGCCGAGCGTCAGGCGCAGGCGGTTCACCGGCCGCGCGGCGAGGTCCTCGCGCGTCCCGCAGCGGAGCAGGGCGTGGGCGTACGCGACGTCGCCGCCCGCGACCACGTCGAGCGACTCGATGTCGAACGACGCGCCCTGGGCCTGCCATGCGAAGAACGGGGGCCAGGTGGCCTCGTAGGCCTCGAGGCCGCGCACGCCCGCGTACGGCGGCGGGACGTCGAACATGACGATGTCCGGGGCATGGTCGGCCAGCACCGCGTCGAGGTCGCCGGCATGGACCGCGGCGGCCCAGCGCTCGATCAGGGTCCGGATCTGCTGCTCGTCGTCGGGCACGGTGGGTCTCCTCGCGTCGGTGGTCGTCGACTACGACCGACCGGCCGACCCGGACTCATCGGACGACGCTCGCCCCGGCGGTGGCTCGTGAGGGGGACCGTGTGCGGCTCCCCGCCCGCTCGACGGGCCGGCTACCGGGCAGCGCTGAGCTGCACCGTCCGCGCGCGCGTCGCCTGGCCCGACGCGTGAAGCTCGAGGCGCACGCTGCGCCGGCTCGCGCGACGCAGCCGGGCCTCGGCAGCGGAGCTGACACGCACGATCACCGGGCGGGTCCCGCCCGAGGGCACGTCGAAGGACTTGGTCGCGAGTACCGCGCCACGCGTGCTCATCCGCAGCCGGAGCTTGCCGGTGCATGCGGCGCGCCCGGCCGGGCAGGCGACCGACACGCGGACCGCCCGGCGGCTGCCGGCGACGGCCAGGACCTTGCGAATGGCCGGCCCGGCGACTGCCCCCGCCGTCGGCGCCGGCTCACCCGGTGACGGCGCGGCGACCGCGCCTTCGACGGCGCTGCGCCCGAGGCTCGTCGTGCAGCTGCCGCCCTTCGTCCCGGCGCGCTGTCCCTGCTGCACGCCGAAGTCCTGGACCCAGTAGCGGCCCGAGTTCACGCCGATGCCGATGTCGGAGAAGGCGCCGAGGATGTTCTTGCAGTGCCCGCTGCTGCCGAGCCACGCCTCGACGACCTCGAAAGGCGTGCGCTGGCCCTGGGCGATGTTCTCCCCGACGGTGCTCCAGTCGTAGCCACGGGCCGTCACGCGATCGCCGAGCCCGGGGCCCAGGACGCCCTGGTGCGCGAAGTAGCTCTTCGCGCGCATGTCGTCGGCGTGGGCCTGCGCGGCCGTCTGGAGGCGCGACTCGGACGCGAGCGGGGTCAGGCCGCGGGCGGTGCGCGCCTCGTTGACCAGGCAGACGACGGCTGCGCGCAGCTCGGTCGCGGAGCCGGTCGCGGCCGGTGTCGCCTCACCCGCGCAGGCGGCCGACGCGGTGGTGGGCGCGGCGCATGCGAACGCAGCGGCGGTTCCGAGGGCGATCGTGCAGCGGCGGAGCGTCATCCGGCCTGTATCGGCCCGTCCGCCCCGCGGGCTTGAGCGCGCGCCCAGCGCCGCGGCGCCACACGACCGGGCGTCAGGCGGGTGCTACCCGGATCCGCCGAGCAGCGTTGCCGACGCAAAGAGCCCGGCACCGAGCAGGACCATGGTCGCCCGGCGCAGGCGGACCGGGGTCAGCCACGACCAGCGCCGGGTGGCCAGCCACGAGCGGGCGCCGGTGGCTCCGGCGCCGGCGGTCACGGCGCCCATCATGCACTGCATGCACATCCCTGCATGCTGACACGCGGGGACTGCAAAGGGACCCGGTGCGCTACCCCGGTTCCGGTCGCGGGGTCAGCCCTGGCCGACCTTCGCCCCGGCGTCCTCGCCTGATCCGTCGACCTTCGTCGACTCGGGGCCGACGCCGACGAGCTCCTGCTCGGACTCGATCTCGGGCTTGTTCGTGAAGCGCGGGTAGGCGCGCGAGGCGACGACGCAGAAGCCGATGAAGATGGCGAGGGCGATGAAGAAGATGAGCAGCGGGGGCATGTGGATCCTCCAAGGTGGGTCCCGAACGGCGACGCCGGTCGGTCCCTTCAGCTGTGCCCGGGGCACGTGCCCCGCAACCGCCGCCGGTGCGAACGCAGGTCAGGTGGCGCCGTGCCGCTCGGCGCCCGGGCGCTCGCCGTCACGCGACGCAGGCCCGACCCGAGTCGTGAACGTCAGCGGGCCCGTCGTCGGTCGTCAGCACGACACCGGACAGGCCCGATCTGCCGCGCGTGTGCGGTCAGCCGAGCATGCTGGGACCGCGCGCGCCGTCAGGGTCCTCTTTCTGATCGGCCCCGACGCCCTGGGCCTCCTGCTCGACGGCGACCTCGGTCCGCTCGTCGATCTTCGGTGTGAGTCGGGTCAGGAGGATGAGCACCGGTATGCCGACGACGACGACGATCCCGAGGATGGTGACGAGGGTCATGCAGAGGGCCTACCGCGTTCCCCCAGGGGCAAACGCGATCGTGCCTTTGCGACGCGCCGAGTTTGCGCCTCAGCTCGCGCGATCCAACCGGGCGGCCAGGGCGTGCTCGTCGACCACCAGCACCGTCCCGTCGGCCGTCCGCAGCGTCCCCGCGATGAGCGCGCCCGCCGGCCCGGCGGGCGAAGGCCCCAGGGCCCCGGCGGCGGGCTTCTGGACGTGCGTCACCTCGCCGGCGATCAGGCCGAAGCGCCGGCCGCCGACGCTCAGGAGCAGCAGGTGGCGGCCGTCCGTGCCGAGGACGTCCAGCACGGGCAGCGCCTCGCGGCCGGGACGGAGCAGCCCGGCGACCCCGACCGGGGCCGGCGCGGGCAGCGGCACCACGTCCAGGTGGTCCACCACGCCGCGCACGACCGCGACGGGCAGTGCCAGCAGCCCATGCGGCGACGTGAAGCAGACCAGGGCGCTCATGTGCCCGGGTTCCCGAGCCGGTCGGCGAGCAGCCGCGCAAGGTCGGCGACCGCATGCCCGCCGAGCTCCTGCTCGATCACCTCCGGGTCTGCCGCGCCGAGGGCGCGGTGGGCGGCGCGGAACGCACGCTCGGCCCCTGGGTCCCCGGCCGCCTCCAGCGCAAGCCCGAGCTGCAGGTGCGCCGTCGGGCTCGACGGGTCCAGGTAGGCCGCCTGCCGGAAGAGCGTCGCGGCCTCAGCGAACGCCCCGGCGGCGTGCTCGCGGGCTCCGGCTGCCAGCAGCTCGGCCGGGGCGACACGGCCGACGACCGGCGCCGGGTCGGCGGCCGCGGACAGCGCAGCCGCCCGGGACGACCGGCGGCCGGCCTGCCCCGGGTCGACTGGCGCCGCCGGCCACCGAGCCACGGCGGGATCCGCCGCCCGCCCCGACACGGTCCTCGTCGCTCCACGTCCATGCGCACGCTCACGCCCACCGGCATCCGCATTCCGGCGACCGCGCCCGCCGCCGCCGCGCTTGTCCGTCCCCCCTCCCGCCGCCGGCTCTCCCGCCGGCGCATCGCCGGCCCGCCGGTACGCGAACCCGTCCGCCAGCGGCTCCAGGGTGAAGCGGTCCGACAGGTGCCAGAGCGACTCGGCCGCCCCGACCACCAGCAGCGTCCCGGCCGGAAGCCGGTCGTGCAGGCGCTGCAGGAGCGCGGTCACCGCCGGCCGCTGCGCGTAGATGAGCACGTACCGGCAGAGCACCAGGTGGCAGGCGGAGGCGAGGCCCGGCAGCGGCCCGCGCACGAGGTTGTGGACCCCGGTGCTCACGTGCTCGCGCAGGTGCTCGCCGATCGTGAAGCGACCGTCATCCGTCGCCTGCAGGTGGCGCACGCGCCGGCCCGCGTCGAGGCCGCGCAGCTCGCGCTCGCCGTAGACGCCTGCGGCGGTGTGCGCCACCGCGGCCGGTGAGAGGTCCGTCGCCAGGACGCGGAAGCCCGGCCGGCCCGCCTCGTCGAGCAACATCGCCAGGCTGTAGGCCTCCTGCCCGAGCGCGCAGCCGGCGCTCCACACGGTGACCGGGTCCGGGAGTGACGGCAGGACGTCACGGGCGAGCGCCTCGAACACGGCCGGGTCGCGGAAGAACCGCGTCTCCTGCAGCGTGACGGCCTCCACGAGCTCGCGCTCCGCGGCGGCGTCCCCCGCCTCCAGCGCCGCGACGAGCGTCGCCGGCGACCGCCCCGCCGCGTCGAGCCGCTCCAGGCCGGCGTCCAGGCGTGCGAGCGCGGCGGCGTCGAACGCCAGCCCGGTGCGCTCCTCGAGCGCGCGTTGGGCCCGGTGCCGCAGCACGGTCAGCCGCTCAGCAACCCGGCCGCGAGCTGCGCGATCGCCGGGCCGGCGGCCTCTGGCGTCAGCACCTGCTCGGCGGCGTCGAGCTCGCGCGCGGCCCGCGGCATCCCGTCGACGATCGCCGACTCGCCGTCCTGCGCGAACGTCCGCCCGCCGGCCTGCCGGATCGCGAGCAGCCCGCGTGCACCGTCGTCCCCCATCCCCGTGAAGACTGCGGCAATCGCCGCGCCCCCGGCGTGGGCGGCAACGGACAGCAGCAGCTCGTCGGCCGACGGCCGGGTCATGAGCTCAGGCTCGGGATCCAGCGCGAGCCGGCGTCCGGGCTGGAGCCGCAGGTGCACGTCGGCCGGCGCGACGTACACGACGCCGGGCCGCGCGACCGACCCGTGGGCCGCGACCTCGACCGGCATCAGCGTCGTCTCCTCGAGCCAGCCGGCGAAGCTCGCCACGAACTCGGGGTGGATGTGCTGCACGACCAGCACCGGCGCCGGGACGCCGCGCAGCGCGGAGATGACCGTCCGCAGGACACCGGGGCCGCCCGTCGACGCGGCGAGCGCGATCACCGGTAGCCGGTCGCGGCGGTGGGTCGGGACGATCGCCGCCGGTGGCTGGTGGCGACGGGCGACGACGGGGACCCGGCTCAGCACCCGCAGCCGCCGCAGCAGCACCTGCGCGCCGTCGGCGCTGAACGCGTCCTGCTTCGGGAAGACGTCGGACGCCCCCGCGGCGAGCGCCTCGATGGCCGGCGTCGACGAGCGCTCCGGCGCGTGGACGGAGAGCACGAGGATCGGGACCGGCGTGCTGCTCATGATCTGCCGGATCGCGGCGACGCCGCCGTAGTCGGCGTCCCCCGCCCCGGGCAGCTCGAGGTCCATGGTGACGACGTCCGGCCGCAGCTCGCCGACGACGCGGACCGCGTCCTCGACCGTGCCCGCCTCGGCGACGACCTGCACGCCGGGGTCGCCGGAGAGGACGCTGACGATCTGCGCGCGCTGGGTCGGCGAGTCCTCGACGACGACGACGCGGATGGCTGGTTGGGCGCTCATGCGGGTGGCTCCTGTCCGAGCACGCGCGCGACGGCGGCCAGCAACGTGGCCGCGTCGAACGCCTGCTTGACGATGTATCCGTCCGCGCCGGCCTGCAGGCCGCGGGCACGGTCCTCGGCATCGTTGCGGCTGGACATGATGAGGACGGGCAAGGACGACAGCTCGGGCCGCGAGCGGATCGCCTCGATCAGGCCGAAGCCGTCGAGGTTCGGCATCTCGATGTCGGTGAGAACGACGTCGGGGCGCTCGTCCGCGAGGCTCGCGAGCGCCTCCATGCCGTCGGTGGCCGCGCGGACGCGGTAGCCGGCGCGCTCGAGGATCGACCGCTGCAGCTCCCGGACGGTCAGCGCGTCCTCCACGATCAGCACCGTCGCGGCCACTGCCCGTACATCGGCCGCCGCAGCCGGATCTGCTGCGCCGCCGGCCGACCGCCGGCGGACGTTCGCCGCCCGTGCGGCGACCGCGATCGGATCCAGGACGAGCAGCACGGTGCCGTCCGACTCGATGCTCGCGCCCGCGACCAGCTCCAGCGGCGGGACGACGTCGCCGAGCTCCTGCAGCGTCACGTCCCGCTGCCCGAGCAGCGCGTGCACGCGCAGCGCGACGCGCCGGCCGCCCGGCGCGCTGACGACCACGGCGGCGGGACCCCGAGCGTGCCCGGCCTCGTCGGCGCCGACCACGGCCGCGAGCGACGTGACCGGCACGATCTCGCCGCCGACCCAGATCGCCGCGCCGCCCTCCAGCGGGACGAGCGCCTCCTCGAGCGCCTCGGCCACGCTGACGACCGCGTGCGCCGGGATCGCGTAGCGCTCGGTCGCGGACCGGACGACGAGGCAGCGGACGACCGCCAGCGTGACGGGGACCGAGAGCGTGAAGACGGTGCCGCCGCCGGGTCGCGACGTGACCTCGACGCTCCCGCGCACGCTCTCGACCTGGGTGCGGACGACGTCCAGGCCGACGCCGCGGCCGGACACGGGGGTGACGGTCGCGGCGGTCGAGACGCCCGGCTCGAAGATCCGGTCCAGGAGGTCGCTGTCGGTGAGGTCCGGCTCACCGACGCCGGACCGCAGCGCTGCGAGGTCGATCCCTGCGCCGTCGTCCTCCACGTGGACGACGAGGCGGCGGCCCGCCGTCTGGGCTCGGACGGTGACGGTGCCGGTCGCGGGCTTGCCTGCCGCGATCCGCGCGGAGGGTGTCTCCAGGCCGTGGTCGACGGCGTTGCGGACCAGGTGCAGCAGTGGGTCCCGCAGGGCGTCCAGGACACCGCGGTCGAGCTCGAGGCGCTCGCCCTCGAGGGAGTAGGCGACCTCCTTGCCGGCGCCGCGGGCGACGTCGCGGACGGCGCGGCGGAGGGGTTCGGCGATGGCGGCGAGCGTCACCATGCGCGCGCGGAGCAGCTGATCCTGCAGGCTCTCGAGTGTCCGGTCGAGGTCGGCCATCGCGGCCTCGACGTCGGGGTCCGCCGCGTGCTCCGGCCCGATCGCGCCGAGGACCCGCAGACGGGCCGTGCGCGACTCGCCCGCCAGCCGGACGAGGCGATCCAGGCGGTCGCGGGGGATGGTCATCGTGTCGAGGCTGCGGGTGCCGCCGGCGACCCCGGTGGCGGGGAGGGCGGGGACGGACGGGACAGCGGGGCCGGCCGCAGAGGCAGGGGCAGGGGCCGCGGCGGGAACGGGAGCGGATCCGCGCGGATGAACGTCCGTTTCCCCGTACTCGGCTGCGGGAGAAGGGACGTTCACCATCCCGGGGGGCGCGGGGGGCGCGGCATCGCGGGTCGCCAGCGACTGGAGCCGGGGCACGAGCCCAGGGTCCGGGACCACCACGTCCTCCTCCCCCGCCAGCAGCGGCGGGATCATCGTGCGCAGCGCGTCGACGGTGTCCAGCGTCACGTCGGCGAGCTCGTCGTCCGCGGGAAGCTCGCCCGAGCGCACCCGCGAGAGCAGATCCTCGAGCGCGTGCGTGAGCGCGACGACCGTCGGCAGCCCGACGAGCGTCGCCGACCCCTTCAGCGTGTGGGCCGCCCGGAACATCGACGCGACGACGCCCGCCCCGCCCGACTCGAGCGCGAGCGCCCCCGCCGAGAGGCGATCGAGCAGGTCGGCCGCCTCCTCCGCAAAGATCGCCCGCAGGTCCGGGGGCCCGCTCACCCGGCCGCCCCGGTGATCACGGCGGCGAGCGCGTCGAGGTCGAGCAGCGTCGCGACGCCGTCCCCGGTCCGGTGCCGGACCAGGCCCAGCGGCAGGTCGGACTCGCCGACCGCCTCGTCCAACACGACGCTCGACGGGTCGTCCCCGCCGGCCAGCGCAAGCGGCCCGCGCGCTGTGTCGACGACGGCCGCCGTCGCCGCGACGCGCAGCGGGCCGACGCCGAGCACCGCCCCGGTGTCGACCACCGGCACCACCTCGCCGCGGACGTTGGTGACGCCCAAGAGCGCACCGGCCGCGTCGGGCAGCCGCGTGATGACGGGCTGGGACAGCACCACACGGACCCGCTCCAGCCGGACGGCGTACCGGTCCCCGCGCACGACGAGCAGCAGCGCGCGCAGACCGCTCGGGGCCGGTGCGCGCTCGGCGTACGCGTCGAAGGCGAAGGGCAGGTCCATGCCGGCGGCCGTCAGCCGGCCGCGCCCGGACCCGGACCCGGACCCGGTGGCATGACCCAGGACGGCTCGGGCGTCCCGTCGGTCACGCGGAACTGCGCCGCCACCTGATCGAGCTCGACCGCCAGCCGCGCGATCTGCTGCGCGGAGCCCGCGATCTGCTGGCCCGACGCGGCGGCCTGGCGGCTGGTCGCGCTGACCGCGCCCATCGCGTCCACGACCTGGTCGGTCGCGACACGCTGCTCGTCGGTCGTGTACCGGACCTGGCTCACGGCGTCGGTCACCTCGTCCATCAGCGCGAGCCCGTGCCGCATCTGCTTGGAGCCCGCCTCCATCGCCATCACCGTCGCGTTCGTCTCCGCCTGCGTCGCGGTGATGATCTCCTTGATCTTGCCCGCCTCGCCCTTGGACCGCTCCGCGAGGCGGCGGACCTCGTCGGCGACGACGCTGAACCCGGCGCCGGCCTCCCCGGCGCGGGCCGCCTCGATCGCGGCGTTCAGCGCCAGCAGGTTGGTCCGGTCGGCGATCTCGTCGATGAGCACGAGCAGTGCGCCGATCTCGCCGACGCGCCCGGCGAGCGCCAGGGTCCGCTCGCTCGAGGCCTGGATGTCGGCGTCGGCGCTCTCGAGCGCGTGACCGGTGTCCTTCGCCCGCTGCTCGACGCCGCCGACGCTCTCGGCGATCGACTGCACCGTCGTCGCCAGCTCCTGCATCGTGCCGGACGTCTCCTGCGCGGCGGAGCTCTGCTCGTTGGTCGTCGTCGCCATCTCCTGCGCGGCGGACGAGAGCTCCTGAGCGGCCGACGAGAGGTCCTGGCCGGCGCCGCGGAGCCGCCGGGCGAGGTCCGAGAGGTTGGCGACCATCTGGTTGAAGGACCGCGCGAGGTCGGCCGTCTCGGCGGCGCCCTTGGGCACCACCGACACGGTCAGGTCGCCCTCGGCGACCCGGCGGGCCTGTGCCGCGAGCTCGCGGACCGGGCGGGTCGCCGACCGCGCGAAGAGGACGGCGAACAGCGCCACGAGCAACGAACCCAGCACGCCGACCAGGATCGCCAAGTTGCGCTGCTCGCGGATCGGCTCGAAGGCCTCGTGGGTGTCCTGCCGCACGTCGGCGGTCCAGCGCGGAACCGTCGCCGGCGCGTACCCGCCCAGTGCCTCGTTGCCCGTGGACGCGACGAAGCGCGTCGTCCCTGTCCGGCCCGCGGCCGCGAGCGCGGGGGCACCGGCGGTCGTGCGGTCAGCGAGTGGGCGCCGCTCCAGCATCGCGCGCGCATCCCGCGGGCGGCCGAGGCCGGTCCGCCAGATCAGCCGCCCCGTCGAGTCGCGGATCACGGCCTCGCCGGAGTCGCCGTAGCGGATGTCGGCGACGAAGCCGGCGAAGTTCGTCTCGTCCAGGTCGCCCAGCACAATCGCGACCGGCGCGCCGGTCCGCCCGAGGACCGGCTGCGCCAGCACGGTGCGCAGCGTCCCGCCGGCCGCGAACGGCTGACCGATGGCTGCGGCGCCGCGCGTGGCGGCGGCGAACCAGTCGGACGCGGGCCGTGCGAACGACCGCGAGCTGTCCGTCCCTGCCAGTAGGCGTCCCTGGGCGTCGACGACCTGGACCGCCTCGAACGCAGCGCCGCCGTCCCGCAGGATCGCGACCGTTGCGTCGCGGTCCTCCACGTCGGCGGCCTGCAGGCTGCGCGCGATCTGCTGCAGGTCCTGTCCGCGCTCGCGGAACCGGACGTCGACCCGGGCTGCCAGCACCGACGCCGAGTTCTGCAGGCCGCTGCGCGCCGCCTGCTCGAGGCTGTCGCTGGCGTTGCGGACGAGCAGCACGGCAAGCACCGCCGTGAGCGGGACGAAGGCGAGCACCATGCCGGCCACGAGCCGGGTGGCGAATCGGTCGCGCAGGCGCGACGCCGGCCTGGTCTCGGCTGCTCCGGTGTCCATTCGGTGCCGAGTGTAGTCCGCATGGCCCGGTAGGTTTCGGCGCGCTCGAGAGTTCAGAACCGCCTCCCGGCGGCCGATGACTCCACCAGTCCCATGCCCTTGCCGACCACGCCTGCGGCCTTCGCCGCCCTCAGCGGCGCCGACCTCGTCGCCGCGCTGCCCGACGGGGCGGTCCTGTTCGGGCCGGACCGCGTCGTGGTCGACGTCAACCCCGCGTTCCTCGGGATGATCGGCCTGCCGCGGGAGGCCGTCGTCGGCCTGTCGCCGCCGCACCGCTGGTGGCCCGCCCCGCCGGCGCCCGTCGCAGCCACCGGGCAGCGGGCCGAGCGCCCGGTCACGCTGACGCGGGCCGACGGCTCGACGTTCCCCGCGCTGATGACCGAGGCGCCGCTCCCGGGCGGCGTCGGGGTGCTCTGCCTCGTCCGCGACAACTCCGACCGCGTCGCGATGGAACACACGCTGCGCGGCACGCCGACCGGGCTCGCCAACGCGTTCGAGAGCGCGCCCACCGCGATGATCATCCTCACCGGCGAGGAGCGGCCGGGTGTCCTCGCGCGTAGCAACCACGCGTTCCGGGCGCTGACCGACCACGCGGAGGACGAGCTCGCCGGCCAGCCTCTGGGCTCGTTCGCACATCCGGAGGACCGCGCGATCGTCGAGGCGACCATCGCCGGGGCGATCGCGATGGAGGAGCCGGTCCGCGAGACGCTGCGCCTGCGCCGCCGCGACGGCGCCACGCGCTGGGTCCAGCTGTCCGTCCGCGGTGTCCGCGTCGACGGCCTCGGCCTCGTCGAGTACCTGCTCGCGCATCTGGAGGACGTCACCGACCAGCGTGCCCTGGAGGCGGACCTGGCCCGCCAGGCCGCCACCGACGCGATGACCGGGCTGCTCAACGGCCGCAGCTTCGAAGCACGGCTCGACGACGCCGTCGAGCACGGGCTCCCGGCCGTGGTGCTCGCCATCGACCTCGACAGCTTCAAGGCGGTCAACGACGAGCACGGGCACCAGGCCGGCGATCAGGTCCTGCGGACCGTCGCGGCGCGGCTGCAGGCCGCCGCGCGGGCGAGCGACGCGGTTGCGCGGGTCGGCGGGGACGAGTTCGCGATGCTGTGCCTCGGCGTCACCGACGAGGAGAGCTGCGACCGGGTGGTCCAGCGCGTCCAGATGGCGCTCGCCGAAGCCCCCGCCATCGCGGCGAGTGTCGGCGCCGCGCTCGTACGGCCCGGCCGCACAGCGGCCGACGTGCTGCAACGAGCCGACAAGGCGATGTACGCGCGCAAGCGCGGCCGCTGACCCGGGCGTTCGGGCGCCACGCGTCAGCGCAGGCCGAACGCGAACGCGGCGTCTACGTCCGGCGCGGTGTCCAGCAGGCCGACACGCTGCGTGAACACCGCCCACTGCTCGATGACGGCGCGGCGGAGCGTCAGCTCGGGATCGACGATCGGGCGCAGCGCGGCGAACTGGGCCCGGACGAGTCCCAGGTCCGCGTCGCCGGACTCGCGGGCGATCTCGCGGATCGCCGGATCCGGATCCTGCCGGACGCTGCGCGCGCCGTCGCGGATCGCGCGCAGGGTGTCCAGGACGCGGCCTCGCTGCTCGCGCAGAAGCCGGGTCGTGGTGACCAGCACGACCTCCGGGAACCGCGGCGCGCCGTACTCGTCGATGCGGAACTCGTTGAAGCGCCGGCCCTTCTGCTTCAGGACGATGCCCTCGACGTTCCAGAAGACCGGGACCGCGTCGACCTTGCGGCCCAGCAGCGCGCTGACCGCGGCGAAGCCGATGGTCACCTGGCGGATCGATCCGTAGTCGCCGCCGTCGTCCTCGACGATCGCCTTCAGGAACGGGCCGTCGGACGGGAGGCCCGAGACACCGGCCGTCCGGCCATCGAGGTCCTTCGGCCGGGAGATCTGCGGCTGGGTGACGAGAGCACCGAGCGGGCGCTGCACGAGGGCGCCGATGGCGACGACGTCTGCGCCCTTCGCGCGGGCAATCGCGAGGTCCTGGATGTCCAGCACGCCGACGTCCGCGGCACCGCTGGTCAGCGCCTTCAGGGAGTCGGGCTGGCTGCCCGGCCGCTCGACGTCCAGCCGGATCCCGTGCCGGCGGTCGGCGCCGGTCCGCGCGGCCGCGAAGATCGGCGCGTGGACGGCGTTGGGGGTGAAGTCCAGCGCGATGCGCACGGTCGCGGGTGCCCTGCCGGCGTCCTCGTCATCGCCCCCGCATCCGGATGCGGCGAGGGTGAGGACGATCGCGGCCGCGGCTGCGAGGCGACGTGCTGTCGGGCGCGGGACCATGGTGGTGGACGCTACGCGAGGGGCGCTGCGGGCGGTGTCGCGGCCGGGCGTCCGGTGCAGGCTGGTGCGTCCGGTGGCCCCGACCCGGCGGGCGGCACCGGCGACATCCGGAGCGGGCGGGACCGACGTGCTGATCCTGCCCGCTCGCTCGCGGGGATGTGGCAGGCTGGGCGGGTGGGCGTCACGGACGACACTCGCAGCGCCTGCCGCGCGACCGCAGCGTCCGCGCAGCAGGTCCGCATCGTGCCCGGGGCGCTCGACCGCGTCACTGCGGGCGCGGTGCCGCCCCTGGACCCGGGGGTGCACTTCGTCGACGGCGACCCGGCCGCGGTCGCCGCGTATGTCCTCGTCCTCGACGCGATCAACTTCGGGTCCGGCTGGTTCGCGGAGCTGCCGGGCCTGGGCTACGAGCCGGTGGCGCAGGCGCTGACCGACTACTGGCGGGCCGAGGGCCCGCTGGACGCGGCCGCGCTGCGGGCCGCGGACGCGGCGTTCGTCGCCGACCTCCTCGGGCAGCCGGCCGAGCACGCGCTGATCGGCCTCTACGCCCGCGGGCTGCAGGAGCTCGGCGGCGCTCTGGGCGATCGCACGGCGCTCGAGGTCGTCCGCGACTGCGAGCCGTCGGCCGAGCGCGTCGTGACGTGGCTGTCGGCGCTGCCCATGTGGCGGGACACGGGTTTCCTCAAGCGGGCGCAGATCGCCGCCAGCGACCTGGCGCTGGCCGGGGTCGCCCGGTTCACCGACCTGCACCGGCTCACCGCGTTCGCGGACAACGTCCTGCCGCAGGTCCTGCGCCACGACGGCGTACTCGAGGTCGTCGACCCGGCCCTCGCTGCCCGGATCGATCGGAGCGAGGTCCTCGCGCCGGGGCCGGCCGAGCGCGAGCTGCGGGCCTGCGCCGTCCGTGCCTGTGAGCTGCTGGCGGCGCACCTCGGGCTGACCGAGCGCGAGCTCGACAACGTCCTCTGGACGCGCGGGCAGGCGCCGGCCTACGCGAAGCCCCCGCTCCCCCATCGCACGCTGTCGACCTTCTACTGACGCGGCCGGCAGGCCGCTGCGACCGGAGAGCTGCGAGCGCACGGCGCGACACGTGGCGGGAATGAGCAGCGGACGCCCGAGTGCCGAACGTCGGTTCCCCCGTCCCCTGGCGCGGGAAAACCGACGGTCGACGCCACCCCACCCCGCGGCCCATCACCGAACGTCGATTTCCCCGTCCACAGACGCGGGGAAACCGACGGTCGCTCGACCGGGCCGGCCGGCCGGGTCAGCCGTCCGGCGCCTGCGCGGCGCGGCGCAGCAGGCCGATCGCGGTGCCGCGGACCTCGTCCAGCGGCCGCCCCTCGTCCTGCGCGAGCAGCGCCATCTGCACGATGCCCGCCGCGATCATGCGTGCCATCGGGACGGGGATCGAGGTCAGGCCGAACTCCGGCTCGTGTGTCCGGAGCTCCTCGACCTGCTGGTGGATCATCTCCCCGGCGCGGGCGTTGAGCGTGCTGACGAGGCGCCGGCCGCGGTCGCCGGCGAGGTGCAGCTCGCGCAGGAACGCCCGCATGAGCAGCGGGTCGGACTCGAGCGTGTCGAGGTAGGCGCCGACCGCCCGGTCGAGCCGCTCGTCGGCGGTGCCCCCGGCGGCGACCGAGGTGGCGATCTGGGCGATGTTGCGCGCGGCGTGGGACTCGAGGAGCGCGACGAAGCAGTCGGCGAGGTCCGCGAAGTGCTCGTAGAACGTGCGGCGCGACACCTTCGCCTCGCGGACGACGTCGGCCAGCGTGGTCTGCCGGAACCCCTTCGCGCGGACCGACACGGCCATCCCGGCCAGCAGGCGCGCACGGTGGTCGACCGGCGCCGCCGACGTGTCGGCCGCCTGGCCTGTGTCGGTCGGGGTGGGCATCGCCGGATTCTACGTCGGCGCCCCGACCGGTCGCTTGCGTCACCGCGCGGGCTCGCGGATCGCGGTTCCCACTGGACGCCGCTGGTACTGATGCGTACCATCAGTGGCGAGATGCCCTCCCCCACCCTTGCTTCAGTCCAGCCGTCCTCCCCGGCCCCGGACTCCCCGCCGACCGGCGAGGCGCCGCCGTCACCCGCCGGCCCGCTGGCGTCCGGGGCGACTGTGCGCCACCGGCTCCCGCCGTGCTCACCGCTCCCCGGCAGTGTCCAGACCGTGCGCTTCGTCCGCCGTCCGCTGCCGTTCCTGTTCCGCGCGCGCCGGGAGTTCGGCGAGACGTTCGGCATGCGGATCCTCGCCCGCGAGGAGCCCATCTACATGACGAGCCATCCCGATCACGTGCGCGCGCTCTTCACGGCGCCGATGGAGCTCGTCCCCTCGATGACGGCCGAGTCGCCGCTGCGGCCGATCCTCGGGACGTCGGTCCTGACCGCGAACGGCGACGCCCACATGCGACGCCGGCGCCTGCTGCTGCCGCCGTTCCACGGGGACGCGATCGCGCGCTACGCGGCCGCGATCGAGGAGGTGGTGGCCCGCGAGCTCGACACCTGGACGGTCGGCGAGCCGTTCGCGAGCGCGCCGCGCATGCAGGCGGTCACGCTGAACGTGATCATGGCCGGCATCTTCGGCGTCGAGGGCGAGCCGGCGCCCGGGACGCCCGAGCTCGGCCTGCGCGACGCCACCCGGCGCGTGCTCGCGCTGACCGAGCGGCCTGCGTGGCAGGCGGTGGAGCTGATGAACGTGCGCAGCCCCGAGCCGATCGGCCTGCTCAAGGTCACGATGGACTGGCTCGACCGCCATTACCTGCGCACGATCGCCGCGCGCCGCGCGGTCCCCGAGGCGGACCGCGGAGTCGACGTGCTGTCGCTGCTGCTCGCCGCGACGGACGAGGACGGCCGCCACCTGACCGACCGCGAGGTCCGCGACGAGCTGCTCACCCTCGTCCTCGCCGGCCACGAGACGACGGCCAACCAGCTGGCGTGGACGTTCGAGCGGCTCGTCCGCGCCCCCGAGGCCTACGCCGCGCTGCGGGACGCCGTCCGCGGCGGCGGCCCCGGCGCCACGGCCTTCGTGGA
The DNA here is from genome assembly GCF_040581415.1 of Paraconexibacter sp. AEG42_29. Lineage (NCBI taxonomy): Bacteria > Bacillati > Actinomycetota > Thermoleophilia > Solirubrobacterales > Paraconexibacteraceae > Paraconexibacter > Paraconexibacter sp. AEG42_29. Next base: position 3,890,918 of record NZ_CP114014.1, read on the forward strand.
GGCGACCATTCACGAGGCGATGCGCGTGCGGCCCGTCATCCCGCTCATCGGCCGGCGCGTGCAGGCCGACTGGCAGCTCGGCGAGTACGTCGTGCCGGCGCGGTCGATCGTCTCGGTCGCGATCCCGGTCCTCCACCACCGTGCCGACGTCTATCCGGACCCGTTCGCGTTCCGGCCTGAGCGGTTCCTGGGCCGCAAGCCGGGCACGTACACCTGGGTCCCGTTCGGCGGCGGGACGCGGCGGTGCCTGGGCGCGGCGCTCGCGATGGCCGAGCAGCGCATCGTCCTGCGCGCGGTCGCCGAGCGCGTCGACCTCGCGGCCGACGACATCCGGCCCGAGCGCGAGCGGCATCGCAACGTCACGCTCATCCCCGCCCTGGGCGGCCGGGTGCGGGTGACGGCCGTCCACTGAGCAGGCAGGGCGCCGGACGTGGGAGCATCGACCCATGTCCGCCTACGGCGCCCTCTTCACCCGGATCTACGACCCGTTCCTCGCGTGGGGAGAACGCGCCGGGATGGGGGCGCTGCGGCGCTCCGTGCTGGCGCAGGCGCGGGGCGACGTGCTCGAGATCGGGGCGGGGACGGGCCTCAACCTGCCCGCCTACCCGGCCGGGGTGACCGCGCTGACGCTGGCCGAGCCCGAGCCGTCGATGGTCGACCGCCTGCGGTCCGTCGGCGCCGCGAGCCCGCTGGCGCCGACCGTCGTGGCCGCCGGCGCCGAGTCGCTGCCGTTCCCGGACGCGAGCTTCGACACCGTCGTGAGCACGCTGGTGCTGTGCACGGTCGGGGACGTCGACGCATCGCTGGCCGAGATCCGCCGCGTCCTGCGCCCCGACGGACAGCTGCTGCTGATCGAGCACGTGCGGTCGGACGCCCCGTCGCTCGCCCGCTGGCAGGACCGGCTGCACCGGCCATGGCTCGCGTTCGGCTACGGCTGCAACTGCAACCGCGACACGCGCGACTCGCTGGCGCGGACGGGCTTCACCGTGGACGCGCTGACGCCGGCGCGCTGGCGGCGGATGCCGGTGATCGTGGCCCCGCTGATCGCGGGCCCGTCGACCCTCGCCGCGGAAAGCTGAACCAGCGTTCCGCGGCCCCACGAGCCGCAGATCTCCGGACGACGCCCCACCCGGAACCTGAACCAGCGTTCCGCCGCGTCACGAGCCGCAGATCTCCGGACGACGCCCGCGGCGCGCGTAGAGGGCGGCGCGGACGCAGGCCCCGAACCCGCCGGCCGGAACGCCAGCCAGCACGCTCAGGACGAACCAGCGCTCCGGCGGGCCCGCCACTGCACCTAGGTCGACCGACGTCTCGGTCAGGGCGATCCACCCGTACCAGGACGCGTTCGCGCTCACGAGCAGCAGCGTCCCGCCGACCGCCCCGCGCCCGGCCACGCGCGCCCACGCCGACAGCGTCGCGAATGCCTCCGCCCATGCCGGCTGCCCCCACCCGCCGAGGCCGCCGGTCCCGCCCGCCGCGACCGCGCCGGCCAGCAGCGCCGCCAGCACCCAGGTGCGCTCGCTGCTGATGCCGGCCGAGAAGCCGCGCGTGACCTCCTCGAGGCGGCTCGCGACGCCGAGGACGACGCCGCCGAGCACCACCCCGGCGAGCCGCATCGCGCTCAGCGGGCCTTCCGCCGCGCGGCCGAGCTGCGCCGCACTCACCGAGCCGCCCGTCGCGCCAGGTTGAAGCCGGCCAGCCCGTCCGCCTCGCGGAGGCGGTCCTGCAGGCGCGGCAGCACACGCACCCGCGCCGCGGACGGCAGCCGCCGCAGCGCCGGCAGGGCGTCCGCCGACAGGTTCGCCAGGTAGGTGACGTCCACCGACCCGCCCGCAGCGGCGCGGGCCACCGCCCGGTCGGCGATGCGGCCGTCCGGGTTGGACAGGCAGAACGCGAGGACACCCACCGCGCTCAGCCCGACCGCGGCGCGCGGCGCCCACCGTGCCAGCCGCGGCAGCGCCCCCGCCGCCAGCGTCAGCAGGAAGATCGCCGCCAGCCAGAAGACGATCGCGTGCCCGGCGTAGCGCACCCGGCTGAAGCCGTAGGCGCCCTCGACCAGGCCGAGCCGGTGGTGCGCGCTGACCAGCATGACCAGCGTCAGCGCGCACAACACCCCAAGCAGCCCGCGCACGACCGCGTCGCGCCGCCGGGCCGCGACCGCCACCACCGCCAGCGTCAGCGCCGCCACGAGGAGCAGCTGGACGAACCCCTGCCGCGCGTAGTCGCCGTACCCGAGCCCGGTCGTGGCCACGACGTACCGCGCCCCGCCGAACAGCACGCGCAGCTGCACGAGCACGAAGACCGCGAACAGCCCCACGAGCGCACCGATCGCGATCCGCAGCTCGGTCTGCCCCGGGCTGTACGGCTCGCGCAGCGGGCCGATGGCAACCCGCCCCGCCGACCGCACCAGGGCCCCCGCCGTCAGGACGAACGCCAGCCCGAGCGCGGCACGCCAGAGACCGTCCTCCGCGTCGACGTCGAGCGCCAGCGCGGTGTCGGCCAGGTCCGCGAACGCGCGATCGGCGCTCGCCAGGAGCAGTCCGAAGCCACCGGTGAGCACGACCGCGAGGGCGACCCCGCGCACGATCGGCAGCAGCGGCCTGTCCCCCGGCCGCGGGACGAGGGCGCCTGCTGCCTGGCTGACGACGGCCAGTCCGCCCGCCCACTGCAGCGGCGCGACGAGCGCCCGCCGGACGTCCGGCCAGCGGCCCGGCGGCGCGACGGCGGCGGCGCCGACGAGCAGGCTTGCAGCCACCGCGACCGCCACGACCCAGCCCGCGTCCCGGAGGACGGGCTGGACGGCGAGCGCCGCCGCCAGGACGCTGAGCCACGGGCATCGGCGGCCGGGCGCGCTGCTGGCCGCCGCGGCCAGCACCAGCAGCAGCGCGCCGCTCAGCGCGAGGCCGACCCGCTGGCCGGCGACCGCCGTGGCGGCGATGAGCCCGGCACCGAGGGTGCAGGCGAGGGTGATCCTGGACATGGGGCGACCTCCCGGTCGATGAGTGGGTTTCAGGTGAAGCTGATGCGCGACCGCCGACCACCGACCACCAACCACCGAAACCCGATGAGCATCGGACTGCGTGACGAAGATGCGGGTCTCGGCGCCTTGGTCAGGCGGTCGGTGTCGCGGCGGTGGGCGGCGGGAGCGTGCGGCAGGCGGCCCGACGCCCAGCCGGCTCGGGCGGGCGGCTACGGCAGGTCGACGACCATCCGGCAGCCGTGGGGCGCGACCGCCTCCGCGTGGATCACGCCGCCGTGCAGCTCGACGATCGACCGGGCGATCGCCAGGCCGAGGCCCGAGCCGGGCACCGATCGCGACCGGTCCGCGCGGGCGAAGCGATCGAAGACGCGCTCGGCCTCGCCGTCGGGCAGCCCCGGGCCGTGGTCCTCCACCTCGATCCGGACGCCGCCCGCGACCCGGGCCGTCGCGCGGACCACCAGCGGCGCACCCGGGGCGTGCCGCCGTCCGTTCTCGACGAGGTTCGCGACGACCTGCCGCAGGCGGTCGGGGTCACCGCGGACGTGGAGTCCGTCCGGTAGCTCGGCGCGCGTCACGTCGCAGCCGGCCACCAGGTCCGCGACCGGGAAGGCCCGGCGCGTCAGGGTGGTCCCGCCCGCCTCCAGGGCCGAGAGGTCCAGCAGCTGGTCGGCCAGCCGGCCGAGGCGCTCGGTCTGCTCGAGCAGCGCGGGCAGGTCGGCCGGCTGCACTCCGTCGACGGCGTTCTCCAGCTGCGCGCGCAGCACGCTGATCGGGGTACGCAGCTCGTGCGCGGCGTCGGCGACGAGGTCGCGGCGGGCACGGTCGAGCGAGTCGAGCTCCGCCGCCATCGTGTTGAAGGCGACCGCGAGCTGGCCCACCTCGTCCCGTCCCGGCTCGACCACCCGCTGGCCGTGCTCGCCGCGGGCCATCGCCTCGGCCGCGCGGGCCATCGCGCGCAGCGGGGCGATCATCCCGTGGGCGACGAGCTGCACCGAGCCCAGCGACAGGGTCAGGGCGACCAGTGCGCCCCAACGCAGCCGCAGCCCCAGCCGCGCCGCGACGAGCATCGTCACGAGCGTGACGAGGATCGCCAGCACGATCACCAGGCCGAGCTTCAGCTTCAGCGTCCCGATCCGCGCGAGCGGGTTCACGCGCCGTCTCCCAGCGCGTACCCGTGCCGCTGGACCGTCCGCACGGCCCCCGGCCCGAGCTTGCGCCGCAGCGCCGCGACGTGCGAGTCCACGGTCCGCGTCGACCCCCCGCCGCCGCGCCAGTCCCACACGGCCGCGAGCAGCTCGTCGCGGGTGAACGCGCGGTCAGGACGGGCGACGAGGGCGGCCAGCAGGTCGAACTCGGTCGGCGTCAGATGGACCTCGGCCCCGGACCGCGTGACGCGGCGGCCGTCCACGTCGACCGCCAGCGCACCGACGAGCACCGCGGGAACCGCCGCCGCGCCACCCACACCGCCCCCGCCGGCAGCGCCTGCGGCCCGGGTCGACCGGCGCAGGATCGCCGCCACCCGCGCCACCAGCTCCCGGGGGCTGAAGGGCTTGGTGAGGTAGTCGTCGGCGCCGATCCCCAGCCCGACCAGGATGTCCGACTCGGACCCCCGGGCAGTCAGGAAGAGGACCGGCACGGGACGGTCGGCCTGGATCTGGCGGCACGCCTCGATGCCGTCGAACCCCGGCAGCATCCAGTCCAGGACGACCAGGTCGGGGTCGACGGCGCGGCACAGCGCCACGCCGTCGGGACCGCTGCCCGCGACCTCGACCCGGTGGCCCTCTGCCCGCAGCCGGGCGGCGACGGCCGCCGCGATCTGCGCCTCGTCCTCCACCACCACGATCGTCGTCTCGCTCGTCATGCAGTGGCGATGCTACGGCCGCGCACGTCCGGATCGGGTGCGCGACCTGTGTGGATCCTGTGCAGATCCGTTACGCCTGCGCCTTCTTGCGCAGCGATGCCACGACCCCACCCGTCAGGATCAGCGCCACCACCGGGAGGCTGATCTCGGGACCGATCTTGCCGACCAGCTCGCCGAGCACCAGCTTGACGGCGATGAAGGCCAGGACCAGCGCGAGGGCCGTCTTCAGCTCGGGCAGGCGGCTGACGAGGTCCTCGACCACGAAGAACAGCGGCCGCAAACCGAGGAGGGCGAACGCGTTCGCGGCGAAGACGACGTAGGTGTCGTCGGTGATCGCGAGGATCGCCGGGACCGAGTCCACCGCGAAGATCAGGTCGACGATCGCGATCAGGACGAGCGCGGCCGCTGCGCCCTTCAGCGGGATGCGCCGCATCAGGCCCTCGACCATCTTGGCCTCGGCCTGGTGATCGTGCCGGTGACGGAGCATCCCGAACGCGGTCCAGGCGAGCAGCGCGGCGAAGATGAACGACACCCAGCTGAAGCTCTCCAGCAGCGCGGCGCCGGCGACGATCGCGCCGCCGCGCAGGACCAGCGCCATGGCGACGCCGTAGGTCAGCAGGCGATGACGGTCGGCCGTCGGCACGCCGAGGGCGCCGAAGACGAGCAGGAAGACGAAGACGTTGTCCAGCGACAGGGTCTTCTCGATGAGGTAGCCGGCCAGGTACGACTCGCCCTGACCGGAGGAGCCGAACACGAACAGCGCGCCACCGAAGATCAGCGCGATCGTGATCCAGACGACGCTGGCGATGGCCGCCTCGCGCCCGTCCATCACGCCGCCGCGACCGCGCATGACGACGAGATCGACGATCAGCAGGACGGCGATGAGCGCGATGAGGATGAGCCAGGCCATGAGGGGAACCTCCGTAATGAACGATTACGAGGTTTGGCCAGCCGCTCCGAGGAGCGGCCCCGGGTCCGGGTGCCGATGGCGGCACCGTGCTGACGGACGACGGCGGGGGGTACTTCCCTCCCGAAGAAGGCTACAGCCCGCCCTTAGCCGAACCTCAAGACGGTCTGGGCGTCCAGCCGCACCACCCCAGAACTAGGTACGCCATGCGCGCTATCGGCCGATTTGCGTCGCCGACCGCCCAGGCCGGCGCCGACCGTGCCGATTCCCGGAGGGCGATGGATCGCACGCGGCACACGGACGAGCTCGGGTTCACCCTCATCGAGGTGATGGTGGCGGCGTGCATCCTCGTCAGCGGCATCCTCGTCGTCCTCACCTTCATCATCGAGGCACAGGCGACGACCTTCACGAACCAGGCCCGTGCCAACGCGAACGCCCTGGTGCGCGAGGCCGTCGAAGGCGCGAAGTCGGTCCCCAACGATCAGCTCGTGAACGCGACCCTGGTGGACACGATGCGCCAGCGCGTCGGCATGTCCGACGACGAGCTCGGCGTGCCCGGCTGGCAGCTCCAGCGCGGCGGCATCGTCTACACGGTCTCCGTCGGCGTCTGCGCCGTCGACGATCCGCGGGACGGCATCGGGACGCACGAGGCCGGGATCTTCTGCGCCTCGGGGACGACCGGTACCGCGGTGGAGGCCTGCAGCCAGCTGCTGAGCATCGTCGGCGATGTCGGGCTGCCGGGCGCCGGAGTGAGCGGGGCGGCAGCCGCCGGCCTGGGCGACTGCGGCCTGGACGTGGACTTCGACGGGCAGGTGGACGGGCTCGTCGACGTGGCGGGCTCGGTGTGCGTCGGCGCCTGCGCCCTCGGCGGCGTCGACACGAGCCCGGCGGACGCTAAGCGCGTCGTGGTGCTCGTGCGCTGGGACCGCGGCGGCGGGTCCCGGTACGTGCTGCAGGGAACGACCGTCGCCAATCCGGGACTCGCGGGCGCACCGGCGATCGCGACGCTCACGAGCAGCGTCGCCTCTCCCGTCACCGGACCCGGCGTCACCGAGATCCAGGTCGGCGCGACCACCTCCGTCGGCGCGGCCACGGTCGGCGCGTACGTCGACGGCACGCAGCGCGGCACCGCGACCGGGAGCGGGACGTCGTGGTCGTTCAGATGGCCGCTCGGCACGGTGTCCGGGGGCAGCGCCCCGGGGGCGGACGAGGTCCTCGACGGCAGCTACCTGGTCGGCATGAAGGCGTTCGACGTGAACGGCCAGTTCGGCCAGTCACGCTCGCTGACGGTCCTGTTGAACCGGCGGGCGCCGTATCCCCCCGGCGGCCTGCAGGCCGGCCGGAACGGCGCCGCCGCCGACCTCGAGTGGCAGCCGTCCGCCGAGCGCGACGTCGAGCTCTACCGGGGCTTCCGCTCAACGGGCAGCGGCTGGACGCAGATCTGCGAGAGCACGACCCCGTCCTGCACCGACCCGTCGCCGCCGGGCATCGGCATCCTCACGTACACCGTCGCCGCCGTCGATCGCGACGCGGCCGGCAACCTGCGCGAGGGCGCGAAGGCGACCAGCGCGAGCGCGCCCCTGCTGAACGCGGCGCCGTACGCCCCCTCCGGCCTGACGCTCTCCAAGGCGTCGGGAGCACCCGTGCTGAGCTGGAGCGCCTCGGCCGGCGACCCGGACATCGGCGACGGGGTCGACCACTACCGCGTCTACCGCGACGGCACGGCGCTGAGCAGCCGCTACGACCGGACGGGCAACTCGACCGCGGTCACGTGGACGGACACGCAGACCGGCGGCCAGGCGCACAGCTACTGGATCGTCGCGGTCGACTCCCACCTGGCCGAGTCCACCCTCGTCGGACCGGTGTCGGGATGATCGGCGCGCGCGACGACCGCGGCGAGATCACCCTGCCGGGACTGCTCGTCGCCTCGGCGCTGTCCCTCATCCTGATGACCGCGGTCCTCTCGTCGTTCGAGAACGCCCAGAGCCAGAGCACCCAGCTGACGGCCCGCAACGGCAACCAGCAGACCGCGCGGCAGGCGTCCGACAACCTCGCGGCCGCGCTGCGCAACCTCGCGAGCCCGACGCCCGATCAGCCGCAGGCCATCGACCGCGCCGGGGCCTACGACCTCGTCTTCCAGGACGTGGATCCCGCGGGGCCGAACAACGGCCAGAACCTGACGAACGTCCGCCGCGGCCGCTGGTGCCTCGCCGGCGACGGGACGCTGTACTCCCAGCGCCAGACCTGGACCACGGCCGCCGTGCCGCCGGTGCCGAGCGCGACGGCGTGTCCCGGGACCGGCTGGTCGCAGACCTCCGTCGCCGTCGCGCGCCTGACGAACCTGGCCGGCACACCCCGTCCGCTCTTCTCCTACGACGCAGGTGTGCTGACCGACATCGCGGGCGTGCACGTCGACATGTACGTCGACGAGGATCCGTCCCGCGCGCCCCCGGAGGCGCGGCTCGTCACCGGCGTCTTCCTGCGCAACCAGAACCGGCGACCGACCGCGCTGTTCACGGCGGCCGCCACGGCCCAGGGGATCGTGCTGAACGCGAGCGCGTCCACCGACCCCGAAGGGCAGCCGCTGCGCTACACGTGGCTCGACGGGACGACGGTCGTCGACGACGGCATCACCACCACCTACAAGGTCACTGCCGGGACGTGGCACACGATGAGCGTGCGCGTCCAGGATCCCGCCGGCCTGATCTCCACATCGGCAGCGCAGGCGGTGCGGGGATGACGCCGGTGCGCACCAGCCGCGGCGAGGACGGCTGGGTCCTGCTGACGAGCATCGCGATCATGAGCCTGCTGATGCTCATGTCGACGGCGTTGCTGTCGATCGTCGACACGCAGTCGAGCATGTCCCGGCAGCAGCGGGTGCGCGAGACGGCGTTCAACCTCGCCGAGGCGGGTCTGAACGCGCAGATCTTCAGCCTCTCCCGCGATTGGCCCGGCGCCGGCGCGGTCAGCAACCCCTACCCGACCTGCTCGGCCCAGGTCAGCTCAGCGCGCTGCCCCGCGAACGATCAGATCACGCGCCTCATCCCGACGGCCGAGGCCGCCGGAGCGACCTGGCAGACGCTGGTCCGCGACAACGGCGCAGCCGGCAGCGCGAGCTTCTACTCCGATGCCCTCGTGCTCGCACAGCCGGCGTACGACGCCAACCGCGACGGGCAGCTGTGGGTCCGCGCGACGGCGACGGCCGGTGAGAAGACGCGGACGGTGATCGCCCTGGTCCGGGCCGAGCAGCAGGAGGAGGACATCCCCCACGGCGCCCTCATCAGCGGGCGGCTCGACATCTCCAACAACGGCAACAAGATCATCATCGACGCTGCGGCCGGCGGCGGGATGCCCACCGCGGTGGTCCGCTGCACGCCGGCGCTGCTGGAGCTCAGCCCGTGCCTCGGGCACCGCGTCGGCGTCGGCGGGATCCCGGGCACGCTCACCGGGCTGCTGAGCTGGCTCGGCCGGCAGCTCAGCCCGAACCTCGCGACCACCGGCTACACCGGCGGGCCGGCGATGAGCGCCGAGGCCCGCGCACGGATGAAGGCGACCGCGATCGCCGACGGGACGTACTTCACCGGCTGCCCGTCGACGCTCGCGGGCAGCGTCGTCTACATCGAGGCGGGGAACTGCAGCTACACCGGCAACGCGACGTACAACACCGCAGCTGACCCGGGCATGGTCCTGATGGCCTCGGGGACGCTCTACCTCGGCGGCACCACGGTGTACAACGGCATCCTCTACCACGCGAACGGCGCCGGGACGACGGGGCCGGTGCTCCAGCTGCAGGGCAACACGAACGTCGTCGGCGGGATCCTCGTGGACGGCAACGCCACCACGGTCGCAGGCTCCTCCAAGCTGAACGTGCAGCTGTCCCTCGGCGCGTTCCGGGCCGTCCGCAGCTACGGCTCGGCCGGAGTCGTCCAGAACACGTGGCGCGAGATCCGCGGGCAGTGAACGGAGCGGGACCCGGCCGGCGGAGGTGCGTGACGACCGGCGGGGGCACCACCGGGGGCGTCGTGGCCCCACGGTCGGCGGCCTCGCAGTCCTGCGCAGCGTCGACGTAGCCCGCGGTCGCGCCGGACACGGCGACGGGCGTCGCACCGCTTCCGGGATAGATGCTCTACGGCCAGCCGAACCGCTGCCAGACCGCGGGCGTCAGCTGCCGCGTGTTGCGCAGCATGCCGGCCTGTAGCGCGAACGGCCGCGTCGCGCGCTCGGCGGCACGGTCCCAGGACGTCGCCGACGGCGGCACGACGGCCGCGTGGCGGTCGAACCAGCCGAGCAGCAGGTCGGCGGTCTCGGCGTCCCGCTCGAGAGGGACGGCGTGGCCGCAGCCGCGCATGAGGCGCAGCTCGGCGCCGGGTATGCCGCGAGCCAGCAGCTGGGCGTTGGCGACGGGCGACATCGCGTCCTCGTCGCCGTGCAGGACCAGCGTCGGCGCGCGCACCCGCGCCAGCGACCCGTGCCGCGCGAAGCAGGACGCGGCGACCGTCTGGAAACCGGTCGTCCACGGCGGCGGGCGGTGCCGCGCGAACGGCCGGCACAGCTCGCAGACCCGATCGGGCTGCTCGGCCCGGAAGCGCCGCGAGAACAGCACGGCCGCCGGCCAGCGTGCCGCGCCGAGGTCCCCGGCCAGCTCGCCGACGGTCCGGGCGACCGCGAGCGGCGCCGGCGTGCGCGTGAGCGGCCCCCCCGGCCCGCCGCCGATGAGGACGAGCGACTTGACCCGCGAGGGCATGCGGACGGCGAGCTCGAGGCCGACGGCGGCGCCCATCGACAGCCCGACGACATGGGCGGCCGCGATGCCGCGGTCGTCCAGGACGCGGGCGGCGTCGGCCGCGAGCATCGCCATCGAGACCGGCGCCGGCCACGCCGCCGACCGGCCAGACCCGCGGTGGTCGTACGTGATCAGCCGGACCGCGCCCGTGTAGCGCGCGGCGATCGGGTCGAAGACGGCGCTGGAGATGGTCCAGCCGGTGATGAACAGCACCGCCTCGGGGCGACCGTCGGAGCCACCCGGCCCGTTCGCGGGCCCGTCGTGGGTCGTCCCAGGGACAGCAGAGGGGCCAGCGATGCCCGGCCCGGACTGCGTGACGTCCGGGGACGACGGGCCGCGGTCCTCGACCCACAGCCCCGGGCGGCTACGCGTGCGCACGGTCCGCCGTCGCAGGAGCCACCGCCACGCGCTCCGGTTCCGCCAGCGCCGCCGCGATCGCCCGGTACGCCTTGCGGTTGGCCATCATGCCGATGTGGCTCCCGGTGACCTCGACGCAGTCGGCCTCCGGGACGATCGCGCGCTCCCAGCGCACCACGCCGTCGCCCTTGGAGTAGATCGACGTCAGCCGCACGCGGTCGACCGGGAAGTCCGCGGTGTAGTCGCGGATGAACCCGCAGGTGCAGCGCGCGCGGAAGCAGTCCGGCTCGCGGCCCCGGCCGGTGAACGTGAGGATCTGCCGCGCCGCGCCGACCGCGCTGCGCGTCGGCGAGCTGATCCCGAACAGGCCCTGCAGGTCGGCCCCCATCGAGATCGCGTGGGAGACCAGGTCCGGCCGCCGGGCGGCGAGCGCGCGCGTGAAGTGCCCGCCGCGCGAGTGGCCGATCACGGCGATCCGCCGGCCGTGGGTCGCCGCCAGGGCGTCCGCCACGCCCTCGATGCGGTCGACCGCCCGGTCCGAGCAGTCGACGTTGAAGTGGAAACCGGCGGTCTGCGGCCGGTAGCCGATGATCCGCAGCCAGCGGCGCAGCAGCAGCAGGCTGTCGTCCCCCGCCAGGAACCCCGGCAGGACCAGCACGGGCCGCCCGTCGCCGTGCGGCACCGTGAGCCCGTAGGCGACCGGGTCGGCCATCAGCCGCCAGGCCTCGAGCATCCAACGCGTCTCGGCCAGCGGGCGGCCCATCCAGCCGCCGGGGACCGGGGTCAGCTGGCGGCGCGCGGGGGCGCGCGCCTCCTCTTCCTCGAGCGCCATCTAGGCCGCGTGCACGTACGAGCCGGGGGCCTTGGCCAGCGGCTTGTGCTTGGTCGACCCCAGGGTCTTGCGCGGCGGGCGCAGGTCCCCCGAGCGGGCCGCGAGCCACTTCGCGTGGTCGCCCCACCAGGAGCCCGACGTCCGCGGCACGTCGCGGACGAACTCCGCCTCGGAGTCCGGCAGTTCCTCGGACACACGGAAGTTCGACCGTGACTCGCCGCCACCCGCCCAGCCCGTCGGCGGGTTGATGAGCGCCTGGATGTGGCCGCTGGTCGACAGCACGAACCGCGGCGCGCCGCCGAACAGCTTCGCCCCGCGGTAGGCGTTCTCCCACGGGACGATGTGGTCGTTCAGCCCCGCGACGACGTACGCGTCCAGCTTGACCTTCCGCAGGTCGACCGGCGACCCGAGGACCGTCATCCCGCCCGCCTTGGTCATCGTGTTGTCCAGGGCCATGTGCACGAAATCGCGGTGCAGCCCCGCCGACAGCCGCACGCCGTCCTGGTTCCAGTAGAGGATGTCGAACGCCGGCGGCGGCTTGCCCATCAGGTAGTTGTTGATGACGTAGCCCCACACCAGGTCGTTGGGCCGCAGCCACGCGAAGACGTTCGCCAGCGCCTTGCCGTCCAGGTAGCCCTTGCGCGCAGACTCCGCCACGGCGGCCGCCGCCAGCTCGCGGCCGGCCAGCGCGGACGCCGTGCCCGCCCGGGCGTTGTCGAGCGCGCAGACCAGCAGCGTCAGCGACGCCACGCTGTCGTCCAGCTTCCCCGTGGCGGCGAGGTGGCCCGCCAGGCCCGACGTGATGATCCCGCCCGAGCACGCCGCAGCGAGGTGGACCTGCTCCTGCCGGCAGATCTGGGCGACCGCCTCGCGCGCCTGCACGACGGCGTCGGCGTAGGTGTCGAAGTCGTAGTGGCCCTGCTCGGCACCGGGGTTGCGCCAGGAGATCATGAAGACCTGCTGGCCCTGCGCGATCAGGTACTCGACCATCGAGCGGCCGGGCGCCAGGTCCAGCACGTAGTACTTGTTGATCGTCGGCGGGACCATCAGCAGCGGGACGGGACGGACCCGCGCAGTCGTCGGCGCGTACTGGATGAGCTCGAAGACGTCGGTCCGCAGGACGACGGCGCCCGGGGTGACGGCGACGTTGCCGCCGACCTCGAACCGCGACGTGTCGACCATCGCCGGCAGCCGCCGGGCACCGATGTCGCGGCCCGCACGCCGCACGCCTTTCACCAGGTTCGCGCCCCCCTGGTCGAGCGTCTCCTTCAGCACCGCGGGGTTCGACCACGGGAAGTTCGTCGGCGAGAGCAGGTCGTGGACGTTGCCGGTGACGAAGCGCGCCATGGTGTCGGCGCGCCAGTCCAGGTCGGCGTCGTCGATCAGCCCGTCCGCGTGCGTGCCGGCCGCGATGTAGGTCTGCGCGACCCGCCGGAAGAGCCAGTTCTTCTGCCAGGCCGGGTCGGCGAACCGCTTGTCCCCGCGGGGCGGCGCGATCTCCGAGCTGCCGCGCGTGATCTCGGCGACGTCCTTCGTGAAGCTCGCCGCCCGGCGCGCCACCCGGTCCGGCCGCAGCCCCACCCGTGCCGCCGTCTTCACGAGCGCCCCCGGCTGGCGCGCGATCCGCTGCGCCGGGTTGCCCATGGCGGCGTCGGTCAGCAGCACGTCCAGCGCCGCACCGCCCACGCCTCGTCGTCGGTTGTCAGCAGCCACGACACCATTGAATCCGCACGTGCCAGGGCGGCGCGTGTCGCGTTGCGCCAATCCGCACGACCGCTTTTGGGGGTCCCTCCCGACGGGCCGGGAGCTACCGTGGGCAGTGTGGACACGAGTGAACTCCCGACCTGGCCCGTCGCGGCCGGGTCCCTCGTCCTCGGCTTCGCGGTCGCCCAGGCCACGGGGGTGCGCCCGCTCGGCGGCATCGTCCTGGTCCTCGGCGCCGGTTGGTGCGCGCGGCGCTGGCTGCCGCAGACCGGCCCGGTGCGGACCGCCACGCTGCTCGCGATCTACTTCGTGGCCTTCGTCCTGTCGCACGTGATCGCCGATCTGGTCGGCACCTGGCCGGCGGTGGCGATCGTCAGCGCGCTGGCCGGCGGCGCCGCCTGGCTCCTCGCCGACACCTCACGGCACGCGAGAGCGCCTGCGCCCCGTACCCTCTGAGGGGCAATGAAGCGCTCCGCCGTCCCCTCCGTCGCCCTGATCGCCGCTGCCGCGCTGGTCGCCCTGCTGGTCTACGGGGTGGCCATCAAGGGCTCGGACACGACGCTCGACGACGCGGTGAGGAAGGGGCGGCTGCCCCAGGCCCCCGGCGCGACCATGAAGCTGCCGCGACTGGACGGCGGCGGCAAGGCGTCGATCAGCGACTTCCGCGGCAAGGTCGTGGTCGTGAACGTGTGGGCGTCCTGGTGCGGCCCGTGTGCCGACGAGGCGCCGGTTCTGCAGAAGGCGCAGAAGGCGCTGGAAGCCGACGGGGCGGGCACCGTCCTCGGCGTGACGAACAACGACTTCCCGAACAAGTCGATCGCGTTCGAGCGCAAGCACGGCCTGACGTTCCCGAGCGTGCGCGACCTCGGCATCAAGCTCTACCGCAAGCTCGGCGGGACGGGGGTCCCCGAGACGTTCGTCCTGGACGCCAAGGGCCGCATCGTCGCGCTCAGCCGCGGGCAGGTCAGCGAGGAGTTCCTGACCCAGGCCATCGCAAAGGCGAAGGCGTCGACGTGATCCGCCGTGCCTGGATTGGTCTAGCGGTGCTGCTCGCCGCCTTCGTGCTGGCGCCGTCAGCCGTGCAGGCCGCCGCCCCGCGGGCGTCGTTCAACGACATCGAGGACGAGGTGATGTGCATCACCTGCAACGTCCCGCTGAACATCGCGGTCTCGGTCCAGGCCGACGAGGAGCGCGACCAGATCCGGGCGCTGATCGCGCAGGGCCTGACGAAGCAGCAGGTCCTGGACCGGCTCGTGGAGGACCTCGGCCCGCAGATCCTGGCCGACCCGCCGCGCGACGGCTTCAACATCACCACCTGGCTCGTGCCCATCGGCGCCGTCGGGGGCGTCGGCCTGCTGCTCCTGCTCACCATCCCGCGCTGGCGCGCCCGCCGCGACGACGAGGACCCGGCCGCCGTGACCAGCACGGCGACCGGTCCGGCGCCGAGCGCCGACGATCTGCGGCGGCTGGACGACGACCTCGCCGCCACGGAGGTCTGACGGGTGAGCGCGTCGCTCGCGGTCCTCGCGGCGACCACAGGGGACACCACGGTTCTGGCGGCCTTCGCCGTCGGCCTCATCTCGTTCATCTCCCCGTGCGTGCTGCCCCTCGTCCCGGGCTACCTGAGCGCCGTCTCGGGGGTCTCGCTGGTCGACATCCGCAGCGACGAGCGGACGGTCGGCGCCGTCCTGTGGCCGGCCGTCATCTTCTGCCTGTCGTTCACCGTGATGTTCGTGGCGCTCGGGATGACCGCCACCGGGCTCGGATCGGCGCTGCGCGACAACATCGAGACGCTCGACCGGGTCGCGGGGATCTTCATCATCGTGATGGGCGTCTTCTTCCTGCTGACGCCGTTCGTCGACCGCTTCAACCAGGAGTGGCGCCCGGAGACGCTGATGGCCAAGGCCGGCAGCGGAGGCCCCGTCGTGGCGGGCCTGGCCTTCGCGGTCGCGTGGACGCCGTGCGTCGGGCCGACCCTGACGTCGATCCTCGCGACGGCGGCCACCAGCGACACGGTCGGCCAGGGCGGGGTCCTGCTCGCGTTCTACTCGGCCGGTCTCGCGGTCCCGTTCCTGCTGACGGCGGTGGCCTTCGACCGGATGGCGTCCGCGTTCAAGTGGATCCGCGAGCACTACTCGATCATCACCGTGTTCAGCGGGCTGATCCTCATCGGCATGGGCGTCCTGATGCTCACCGGCGAGCTCACGGTCCTGAACCGCAATGCCCAGGACGCCCTTGACAGCATCGGGCTGGACATCTTCAACCGCTAGTCGCACTTAGGTCGATTTCCGCCATATACCGTCGGAGTCGACTACGGTGCGGGCATGCGGATCCGCCACGTCCTGCCGATCGCCGTGCTGCTGGGGACGCTCGCCGTCCCGGCCGCCGCCGGACCCATCCGGACCTACACCGGGAAGGCGACCGCGACCGACGGCAGGTTCCGGTACGGCAAGGTGATCGTGAAGACCAACGGGACGAAGGTCACGAAGATCGAGATCCAGGCGGTGACGACAATCGGCTGCGGCGGCTTCATGACGGTCGTCTTCGCACCGGGCGACCCCGAGATCCAGATCACCAAGGGCTCGGCGACGATCAAGGGCGGCAAGTTCTCCGTCCGCTACCGCCCGGTTCGCTCGGTCGAGGAGCAGGAGACCGAGATCAAGGCGACCATCACCGCCAAGTCGGTGACCGGCGGCACGTTCAAGTCGGGCGACCTGTCGACGCCGGCGCCCCTCGACGGCCTCTGCGCGAACGGCGGACGCTTCAGCGCCAAGCGCTAGGCGGCCGGCTCGGCTCCATCCGCGGCGCTTGCGTCGCGGTACATCTCCTGCGGGGCGCTGATGCCGAGCAGGTCGAGGCTGGTCGCCAGGACGTGCTGCGTCGCGCCGGCCAGCGCGGCGCGGAAGGACTCGGCGGGGTCGCCGACGATCAGGCAGTCGCGGTAGAACGCGGTGAACGTCTGCGCCAGCTCGAGCGCGAAGGCGACGACGCGGTGCGGCGCGCGGCGGTCGGCGGCGTCCGCGACGACCGGGCCGAACGTCAGCAGCGACTGGATGAGCGCGCGCTCGGACGGGTGCAGCGTCGCCCCGTCGGCGATGTCCGGGTCGGGCGTGGCCTCGCTGCGGGCCAGGATCGAGGCGATCCGGGCGTGGGCGTACTGCACGTAGAAGACCGGGTTGTCCGCCGACTGCGACTTCGCGAGGTCGAGGTCGAGGTCCATCGTCGTGTCGTGCGAGCGCGCGAGCAGGAACCAGCGCGCGGCGTCGACCCCGATCTCGGCCACCAGCTCGTCGAGCGTGACGAACTCCCCGGCGCGCTTGGACATCGACGCGCGCTCGGTGCCCGAGACCAGGTGGACGAACTGCATGATCAGCAGCTCGAGCTCGTCCTTGCCGCCGCCCAGCGCCTCGTACGCGCTGTGCATGCGGGTCATGTAGCCGTGGTGGTCGGCGCCCCAGACGTCGAGCAGCAGGGTGAAGCCCCGCTCGCGCTTGTCCTGGTGGTAGGCGATGTCGGACGCGAAGTACGTGTGGTCGCCGGTGGACCGCTCCAGGACGCGGTCCTTGTCGTCCCCGAACTCCGTCGTCCGCAGCCACAGCGCACCGTCGTGGCGGTAGCTGCGGCCCTGCTCGGCGAGGACATCGAAGGCGTGCTGCACCTTGGACGGGCCGTCGTCGGCCGGGACGTCGTGCAGCGACTTCTCCGAGAACCACGTGTCGAACTCGACGCCGAACGCCGCCAGCGAGGTGCGGACGCGATCGACCATCAGGTCCACCGCCTGCTGGGACACCGCGACGAGGTCGCCGTCAGCGGCGCCCGGGAGCGCGTCGGCGATCTCCTGCACGTAGGCGCCCTGGTAGCCGCCTTCGGGGACCTCCTCCCCGCGTGCCCGCGCCTGCACGGACTCGCCGAGCTTCACGATCTGCGAGCCGAAGTCGTTGACGTAGTACTCGCGGTGCACGTCGTGCCCGAGGAAGCTCAGCATCCGGGCGAGTGCGTCGCCGTAGGCCGCGTTGCGGCTGCCGCCGACGTGCACGGGGCCCGTCGGGTTCGCAGAGACGAACTCGACGTTGACCTTCTGGCGGCCGGGCGCAGCGGCCGGCACGCGGCCGAAGTCGTCGCCCGCGGCCAGGACGTCGGTCAGCGCCCGGGCGTGCCAGGCGTCGCTCATGAACAGGTTCAGGAACCCGGGGCCGGCGATCTCGGCCTTGGTCAGGTCGTCGCCGAGCTCGGTCGCGATCGCCTCCGCCAGTCGCGTGGCGACGTCCCGGGGGGACGACTTCAGCGCGCCCGCCAGCAGCATCGCCGCGTTCGTCGCGTAGTCGCCGTGCGAGGCCTGCTTGGGCCGCTCGAGCGTCGGCTCGCTCTTCGGCGTCGCGCCGAGTGCGGCCGCCGCACGGAGCACGGCGGCCCGGAGGTCGTCGACCGGAGTGCTCGCGGGGGCGTCTGACATGGCCGGGACGATAGAGGCAGCCCGCCTCGGCGCAGCGGCTCGTCAGTGGTGGTAGGGCTCGCCCGCCAGGATCTTGTGGCCGCGGTACAGCTGTTCGAGCAGCACGACCCGGGCCAGTTGGTGTGGCAGCGTCATCGGGCCGAGCGACAGGCGGTGGTCGATGCCGTCCACCTCGTCCATCCCGAAGGCGCCCGCGATGACGAAGCACAGGTCGCGCCCGGACATGCGGCGTTCCTCGAGGAACGCGCTGAACTGCAGCGAGTCGTAGGTGCGGCCCTCGCTGTGCAGCTGCGAGACGAACGCGCGCTCCGGGATGCGGCGCTGGACCTGGTCCTCCTCCCGCACCTCGATCAGCTCCAGGCGCACGTAGCGGCTCATGAGCTTCTCGTAGTGCGCGATGTCGTCGGCGTAGGGGGGCCGGAGCCGGCCGACGGAGAGAACGGTGAGGCGCATCGGGCGGGGCCGAGTCTATTGCGCGCCAGCGCGGGTCTTGCCGGGCCCGGAGTCCGCGGCGACGCCGAACGTCGATTCCCCACGCCCAGACGCGGGGAAACGGACGCTCGACGCAACGGCCCCGCCCACCCGGCCCTGCTGCGATCAGGTGGTCGCCGCCAGCCGTCGCCGCAGGCGCAGCGTGTAGCCCGCCGCCGAGACGCAGACCGCCAGCAGCAGCGCCGCGCAGCCGCCCAGCACGAGCGGGACGTGGGCCGCTGCCCAGTCCTCCAGCCGCGTCCACCGGCCGGGGCCGTCCCCGGCGCGGAAGACGACCTCACGGCGGTCGAGCTCCCGGCCGCCGCCCTCGAGCGTGACGACCAGGCGCCGGCGTCCCTCGGACACGCCCGGCAGGCGCAGCTCCACGGTCCGCCGCCCACCCGCGGGCACGGCGGAAGCGCCGGATATCGCGCCGCTCGCAAGCAGCTGCTGCCCGCCCGCGGACCGCAGCTGCCAGGCGCCGCGGACCGGCGCGGCCGCCGTCCCCCGGTTGACGAGCTCCAGCTGCGCCGTGAACGCGCGGTCACTACCGGGCTGCGGCACCGGCAGCGCGGCGATCCGCAGGTCGGGTGTGGGGAGCGTCCCGTTCGCGACCAGGCGCAGCGGCAGGGTGACCGTCGTGACCGAACGACCGGAGCGGACGACCGCACGCGCCGTGTAGCGGCCGGCGGGCAGCGGGCGGGCGACGACGGCGGGCAGCTCGCGGTCGGCGCCGGGCAGCACGTTGCCGGTGGCGAACGTCGCGCGGCCGACGACGCGACCGCGGGCGTCGCGGATCCGCAGCCGGGCGGCCGGCCGACCGTGGATCGTCCCGGCGCCGCGCACGCGGACCAGCAGCCGCAGCGCACGTGCGGGGGCCTGCTCGGCGCGCAGCCCGGTGGCGGTCGTGAGGGCCGTCGCCGGCCGCGAACGGCTCGGGTAGGTCAGCAGCAGGTTCGCGGTCAGCCGCAGGCGGGCGGTCACGGCGTTCCGGGCGGCGCTCGCCCGTCGCGGCACCGCTTCGAAGAGGATGACCCCGTAGGCCCCGCGGCCAGTCTGCGGACGGCGGGCGACAACGGTCGCGACCACGGCCCGCGACCGGCCCGCCCGCAGCGTGAACCGTGCCGGGCGCACGCGGACGAACGCACGCCCGTCCCGGCGCGCGCGTGGGCCCAGACCGTACACGGGCAGCCCCGACAGCTCCTGCCGCGCCACCAGCCCGGTGGCGACGACGTCCAGGTCGCGCCCGGTGGTGTTGGTGACGCGGACGGGCCGCAGGCGGTCACCGGCCTGCACGCGCGCGGCGACCGACGACGGGGTGATCAGCACGCCCCCGTCCGCACGCGCCGACGGGGCGGCGGCGCCGCCGATGAGCGCCACGAGGGCCAGGGCGAGCGTGGCGACGGCACGCGAGAGGAGATGTCTAGAACGCATGATCGGCGGTGTAGGTGACCTGGATGCGGTAGCTGTTGGGACTGGCTCGGCGATCGGAGAACGAGCTGCGCAGCCGGTACCGGACGCCGAGGTCGTGGGTGCCGCAGAGCAGCCCGATGAGGCATCCGGTCGGGCCGAGCCCGGTGCCGAGCAGGTACGGCGTGGAGTTCAGGGCACGCCAGACCGGCGTGGTCGGCGTCCCGTCGTACGACGTCCGCGCGACCTCCAGGGCGTTCGCCAGGATCTTCGGCGCCGCGACGACGTAGGCGGCGCCCGTCCACTCCTTCGGGCGGCCGTCGACGAGGTCGGTGCTGACCTTGACCCCGTAGGCGACGTTCGAGGACACGGTGAGCGCCTGCTGGGCCGTCACGGTCGTCGTCCCGGCGCTCACGGTCCCGAGGGCGAGCGGGGACGCCGGCATCGACAGCTGCAGGCAGGGCGACAGCAGCGAGACGGAGCACAGGGCGTGGGCGGGTGCGGGCGCGGCGGCCAGGGCCGTGCAGGCCACGGCCACCGTGCCCGCCACGGCTCTAGTAGCCCTGCGCCACGTCGAAGCTGACGAGGATCCGGTAGTCGTTCGAGCCGGCACTGGCATCGGCGTAGGAGACGGTCTGCCTGTACTCGAGCGCGACGTCGACACCGGAGTCGCCCGTGACGCCCTGTGCGCCCGTGGCAAGCGCCGGGGTCGAGGTGAAGGCGGCGAACGACGCGCCGGGGTTGACCCCGCCGACCGTGTGCGGGCGCCACGTCAGGGGGTGGGCGAGGACCTTCGGCGTCGAGGCGACGTAGGCGGCGCCCGTCCACTCGCGCATGATCCCGTCGACGGCGTCGGTAGAGGCCTTCAGGCCCCACGACGCGTTCGACTTCACGTTGACGGTCTGGTCGGCCGACGTCGGCGTGCCCGGGCTCAGGTTCCCCCAGGCGTACGCGCTCGGGAACGTCGCCTCGAGCGTGCTGGCGACGTCGGCGGTGACCGACTGCGAGCCGGTCGCCGAGGTGGCGGCAAGCGTCGCCGACGGCAGGACGGCGGCCGCCGCGAGGACCGCGGCGACGGCGGCGGTGCCGGTGAGCAGGAAGGTCGTGTGGGTGCTGCGGCGGGCCATCGGTCTCGCTCCATCCGTGGTGCGGTTTCAGTAGGCCGGATGGTCGGCGCAGCGCCGTGGTTCTTGAGCGGCGGACGCCCGCGGGTCAGCGTCCGCCGGCGCGCTTCTGCGCCTCACCGGCCCCGATCCGCTCACGGATGGTCGGATGGGTCCCGAAGAGCCACTGCGACAGCCGGGGCGGGTCGGGATTGCTGATGTTCTGCAGCGTGATGCGGCGCTCGAAGGCGATGAACGCGTCCGGATCCCGGGTCAGCTCCAGCGCGAACGTGTCCGCGCGCGCCTCGACCCGGCGCGAGAGCTGGTTCGAGATCCACGTCATCGGCAGGGCGACGAGCGCCAGCGCGAGGACCAGGGCGGGCAGCGTCCCCGGCCCGGCGGCGTCACCGCGCGCACCGCGGGGCGCCAGCGCCTCCCCCAGGCGCGCGACCGCCAGCGTCCCGAACGGCGCGACCAGGAGCAGGTACAGCAGCCCGCGCGGGACGTCGTGCCGTCGCACGTGCCCCAGCTCGTGGGCGATCACCAGCCGGCGCTCGGCCCGGGTGAACCGGCGCAGGAGCGTGTCGTAGATGACGACGCGCTTGGTGTGGCCCAAGCCGGTGACGTACGCGTTCGCCGCGGTCGTGCGGCGGCTGGCGTCCACCACCTGGACGTCGTCGACCTCCACTCCGGCCGCCCGGGCCAGCTGCAGGACGTCGGCCCGGGCCTGGCCCCGCAGCGGGGTGAAGTCGTTGAAGAGCGGGTCCAGGACGACCGGGCCCGCGGTGACGAACAGCGCGCCGAGGACGACGATCAGCCCGCTGCCGGGGATCCACCAGCGGCGCGGGGCCCGCCGCACGACGGCGATCGCGATCGCCGCCACGGGGGCGGCCATGAGCGCACCGACCGCCGTGCGCCGCAGGAGGTCGGCCGCCCACGCCCCCCAGTCCTGCGTCGACAGGCCGACGTCCACGGCGCGTGCGTGGGCCACGGCGTCGAGCGGCACGGTGACGAGCGCGAGCGCGAGGCTCAGCGCCGCCCCGGCTGCCGCGCCCGCGACGATCGGCCGCTTCCTGACGCGCGTCAACCACTCCGGGGGCCGCGCCACGAGGGCGATCAGCAACAGGGCCTTGAGCGCGAGGGCGGCCAACGCGATCCACAACACACCGTCGCGGTAGTCGCGCGCACGGTCGATCGCCGCGGCGCTGAAGTACCCTGTGATGTCGATCGGCCGCGGTTCCAGCACCCCGGAACGCGGGGACATCAGGAGCACCGCCCCCTCTGCTGCCAGCAGCGCCGCGACAACGACGGCAGCGAGGCGCACCTTTCGCCGATCCACCCCCGTAGGTCTACCACCCCGCCCGCGTCATGCTCGCCGCCGTCCTCTCCGACATCCACGCCAACCGCCAGGCCTTCGAGGCCGTGCTGGCGGACGCCCGCTCCGCGGCGGTCGACGAGATCTGGTGCCTGGGCGACATCGTCGGCTACGGCGGCGATCCCGAGGCCTGCGTCCAGCTCGCGCTCACCGAGTGCGACCTGCTGCTGGGCGGAAACCACGACCTTGCGGTCGTCGGCCGGCTCTCGATCGACGACTTCTCCCCGCGGGCCCGCGAATCGACGCAGTGGACGGCGCGCACGCTCAGCCCCGCTGCGATCGCAGCCCTGACCCCGCTTGAGAGCCTGGCCGAGCGCGAGGCCATCGGCCTGTACCACGGCAGCCCGCGGCATCCCGTGTGGGAGTACGTCATCACCGCTGCGCTGGCCGACCTGTGCCTGGACAGCGCCGCGCAGCGCGTCTGCGTGGTCGGCCACTCGCACGTCGCCGGTGCGTTCAGCCGCAGCAACGGCCGCCCGGCGACGGGCGCCGTCCGCCGTGCGGGTGACGTGAACGACCTCTCGACGGGCGAGTGGCTGCTGAACCCAGGCAGCGTCGGACAGCCGCGCGACGGCGATCCCCGGGCTGCGTGGATGACGATCGACACGAGCACCGGTGCCGCGACCTGGCGCCGCAGCGACTACGACATCGCCACCGCCCAGGCGGCGATCCGGGCGGCCGACCTGCCTGATTCCCTGGCCGAGCGGCTTCAGTACGGTCAATGACGATGCGGCTGGCTCCTTCCCTCTGCGCGCTCCTGCTCGGCGCCGGCACCGCGTTCGCGGCCGGCTGCGGCGACCGCTCCGGCCTGCTGCCCCCAAGCGCCGCCAACGAGGTCAAGTCCGAGCTCGGGACGGTGCGCGACGAGGTCGACGCGGGCAACTGCCCGGGCGCCGGGACCGCCATCGACCGGGCCCGCAGCGCGGTCAACAACGTCGAGGGCCTCGACGCGAAGCTCAGGAGCCACCTGCTGGGCGGCATCGGCACCCTCGCGGGGCGGGCGAAGCAGGAGTGCGTGCAGGACAAGCCCGACCGGGAGACCGAGCCCGACACCACCACGACCGACACGACCGACACGACGCCGACCACTCCGGAGACCACGCCGACCGACACGGACCCGGTCGAGCCCCCGCCCACCGACCCCGGCGTCCCGAGCACCCCGGTCGAGCCGACCGTCCCCGACCCCGACGGCGGCGTGAGCCCCGACGACCCGTCGTTCGACCCCGGCGGCGCCACGCCCGACACCGGCGGGGCCGATCCGGGCGACGCCGGTGCCGGCGATGACGGCTTCGGCGCGCGCGACCGTGACAACGGGGGCGTCGAGGGGTATTACCCATGATGGCCGGCCAGCTCATCGTCGATCGGTACGAACTCGGTGAGCGGCTGGGCGTCGGCGGCATGTCCACGGTGCAGCTCGCGCTGGACCGCCGCCTCGAGCGCCACGTGGCCGTGAAGCTGCTCGCCGAGCACCTGGCGGACGACCCCCAGTTCGTCTCCCGCTTCCGCCGTGAAGCGCTGGCCGCCGCGCGCCTGGTGCACCCGAACATCGTCCAGGTCTTCGACTTCGGCCTCGACGACGCCAGCGGCCGCCACTACATCGTGATGGAGGTCGTGCGCGGCCAGTCGGGTGCGGAGATCCTGCGCGAGGAGGGCCGCCTCACGGTTCGCGAGGCCGTCAGCCTCATCGAGCAGGCCTGCACCGGGCTCGCCTACGCCCATCGCGGCGGGGTCGTCCACCGCGACGTGAAGCCCGGCAACCTGCTGCGCTCCGACGAGGGCGTCGTGAAGCTTGCGGACTTCGGCATCGCCAAGGCGCTGAGCGCCGAGGAGTCGTCGATTACGCAGGTCGGGTCGGTGCTGGGCACGGCCTCCTACCTGGCGCCCGAGCAGGCCCGGGGCGAGGACGCAGGCCCGCGGGCCGATCTCTACGCCCTCGGCGTGGTCGCCTACCAGCTGCTGTCCGGCCGCCTTCCCTACGAGGCGGCGTCCCTGACCGAGCTGGCGCTCAAGCAGCAGCGCGAGGCACCGGCCTACCTGCACGAGCTCGACCCGGACATCCCCGAGGAGCTGTCGCTGGCCGTCGACCGCGCGCTCGCGCTGGACGCCGAGGATCGCTTCCCGAACGCCGAGGCCATGAGCCGCGCGATCACCGACGGCGCGGCCGGCGTCCCCGACCCGACGGCCTCCACCCGCACCGCGATGCCCGGCACCGAGGCGACGCGCGTGGTCTCCCGCCACGACGAGCCGTCGACGTCCCGCACCGCGATCAGCAGCCGGGACACGGCGCCCGCGACCGGGGCGGCGTCGGGCGCGGTCCGTCAGCCACGTGCCCCGCGGCACCCGCGCGCCGGGACCGTCGCACCCCCGGCCGCCGCGCCCGCACCCGTCGGCGACCGCATGTCGCGGCGCGACCGCAAGCAGCACAACCTCGCCGTCAAGGCCGCCGCGAAGGCGGAGAAGCGCCGTCGCCGCGGGCGGATGCGGCGGATCGCCGGGACGGTCCTGGTCCTCGGCATGCTGGCCGCCGGCGGTGCGGGCGCCGTCATCGCGACCTCGAGCGACCCGACCGCGGTGGACCTGCGCAAGGTCGGCGGCGACACGGTCGACGACGTGGTCAACTCGATCTCGAGCCTGGTCGACGGCAACACCAAGTAGCCGCTGCCGCAGGGCCCCCGCGGCCGGTCACCCCGGCGTCAGGACCGTCCCCGGCGCCGCCCCCGCCCGCAGCGCCGCCTGCACCTGCGGCAACGTCCCGGCGTGGATCGCCCCCCGCAGGTCGGCCATCAGCCGGCTGACGAAGGCCAGGTTGTGGATCGTCAGCAGCCGCATGCCGGTGAGCTCGCGGGCGTGCACGAGGTACCGCAGGTAGCCCCGCGACAGGCCCACCGCGCACGCCGGGCACGGGCAGCCGTCCATGATCGGCGCGTCGTCGTCCTTGAAGCGACCCGCCGTCAGGTCCACCCGCCAGCGCTTGTCGGGATCGGGGATGAGGGCGACGCCGTGGCGGCCCAGCCGGGTCGGCATCGCGCAGTCGAAGGTGTCGATGCCCAGGCCGACGGCGGTGATCAGGTCGTCCACGTCGCCGATCCCGAGCAGGTGCCGCGGCTTGTCGGGCGCGTGGACGTCGAGCGCTGCCGTCGACCAGCCGACGACCTCGTACATCTGCGGCTTGTTCTCCCCGAGCGAGCCGCCGATCGCGACCCCCGGCGCCCGCGAGGCGGCGATGTGCTCGGTCGACTCGACGCGCAGGTCCTGGTAGACGCCGCCCTGGACGATGCCGTAGACGAGCTGATCCCGCGGACCGTGCTGGTCGTGCCAGGTCAGGCAGCGCTCGAGCCAGCGGTGCGTGCGCTCGGTGGACCGGGCGGTGTACTCGCGGTCGACGTTGAACGGGGTGCACTCGTCGAAGACCAGCGCGAGGTCGCTGTGGAGGTTCGCCTGGATCTGCATCGACGTCTCCGGCCCCATGAAGCGCTCGGAGCCGTCGATGTAGGAGCGGAAGCGGACGCCCTCCTCCTCGATCGAGAGGACTTTGCCCGCCCGGTCTGCGTGCGTGTTGCGACCCTTGATCTCGTCCGCCACGGTGCCGTGGCCCATCGAGAAGACCTGGAAACCGCCGGAGTCGGTGACGATCGGCCCGTCCCAGCCCATGAACTTGTGCAGCCCCCCGAAGCGGGCGATGCGCTCATCCCCCGGGTCGAGGAACAGGTGGAACGTGTTGCCCAGGACGATGTCGTAGCCGAGGTCCTTGACCTCCTGCGGCAGCAGCCCCTTCACCGTGGCCTTCGTCGCGAGCGGGACGAAGGCCGGTGTGCGGACCTCCCCATGAGCGGTGCTGAGCACCCCGGCACGGGCCTGCGAGGCGGGGTCACGAGCGTCGATACGCAGCGGGGTCACCCGCGGCATGGTAGGGCGCGACGCGCGATGGCCGGCAGGCGGGGCGGCGAGGACGCCGTCAGCAGGCGGGCTCGGCGCAGGCGCCTGGGGCACCGGGCGCGCCGGCACCGGGGAGCACGCGCTCCCAGGCGTCGCCGAGGAGCTCCTGCTCCTGCGGCGTGAAGCGGGAGAGGAACAGGCGGCGGACGCCGGCCAGGTGCGTGGCACGGGCCGCGGCGAGCGTCTCGACGCCGGCGTCCGTCAGCACCGCGTAGGCGCCGCGGGCGTCGCTCGAGCAGGACTGCCGGGCGACCAGGCCGTCACGCTGCAGGCGGTCGATCAGCCGCGTCAGGCCCGAGCGGCTCAGCAGGATGCAGTCCGCGAGGTCGCACATCCGCATCTTGCGGGACGGCGCGTCGTGCATGTACATCAGCACCTCGTACGTCGTGAGCGGCAGCCCGTGCTCGGCCTCGAGCTCGGCGTCGAGCGCCTTGCACATCGAGGCGTGAGCGCGGAGGAGCCCGCGCCAGGCGCGGAGCTCGCGCTCGTCGAGCGGGGCGGATGACGTGGAGGTCTGTTCGATCGTCGACATGGGGTCCCGAGGTATTTGCGTACGCAACGACCAAGGTAGCAGCAGGGGCCGCCATTGGCGACCCCATTACCGCACACCAGCCAGACGAATGCTCAGATCTTGTGACGCTGGAGCAGCTTCTTCCCGATCACCATGCGCTGGATCTCGCTCGTGCCCTCGCCGATCAGCAGCAGCGGCGCGTCGCGGTACAGGCGCTCGATCTCGTACTCCTTCGAGTAGCCGTACCCGCCGTGGATCCGGAAGGACTCCTCGACGCAGAACCGGCCGCACTCGGACGCGAACAGCTTCGCCATGCCGGCCTCGAGGTCGGAGCGCTCGCCGTTGTCCTTCATGCGGGCGGCGCGCATCGTCAGCAGACGGGCGGCGTCGATCTGCGTCGCCATGTCCGCCAGCTTGAACTGGATCGCCTGGTGCTCGGCGATCGGCTTGCCGAACGTCTTGCGCTCCTGCGAGTAGCGCAGGGCCAGCTCGAGGGCGCGCTGGGCGATGCCGACGCCGCGGGCGGCGACGTTGACACGGCCGACCTCGAGCGCGTCCATCATCTGCGGGAAGCCCTTGTTCAGGCCGCCCTCCTCGCCGCCGAGGATGTTGTCGGCCGGGCAGCGGTAGCCGTCGTACACGAGCTCGGTGGACTCGACGCCCTTGTAGCCCATCTTCTTCAGCTGGGGCGGGACGATGAGGCCCTTCCAGTCGCCCTCGTTCTCGTGCACGCCCGGGGCCTTCTCGGTGATGAAGCAGGTCATCGCCGCGTGGCGCTTCGGGTTGTCCGGGTCGGTCTTGACGAGGACGAAGACCAGGTCGGCCATGAGGCCGTTCGTGACCCACATCTTCTGGCCGTTGATCTCGTAGTGCGTGTCGTCGACCTTCTTGGCGGCCGTCTTGATGGCCTGCACGTCGGAGCCGAGCTCGGGCTCGGAGAGCGAGAACGCGGCGCGGATCTCGCCGGTCGCCATGCGCGGGAGGTAGCGCTGCTTCTGCTCGTCGGTACCGAACTTCTCGAGCAGGTAGATGCCGATGAAGTGCGTGTTGATGACGCCGGAGATCGAGATC
This sequence comes from Paraconexibacter sp. AEG42_29, assembly GCF_040581415.1. NCBI lineage: Bacteria > Bacillati > Actinomycetota > Thermoleophilia > Solirubrobacterales > Paraconexibacteraceae > Paraconexibacter > Paraconexibacter sp. AEG42_29. The sequence continues at coordinate 3,918,672 of NZ_CP114014.1, forward strand.
CAGCCGCGGGCGAGCTCCTCGACGACCATCGTGTAGGTCGTGAGGTCCAGGCCGAGTCCGCCGTACTCCTCGGGGATCGTGATCCCGAAGAGGCCGAGCTCCTTCATCTGCTCGACGATGGGCTCCGGGTAGAGGTCCTCGTGGTCGTAGTGCTCGGCGTTCGGGAGGATCTCCTTGTTGGTGAACTCCCGGACCATCTCGATGATGGCCTGCTGGTCTTCGGTCATGTCCGTGGCGGACGGGACTGCGGTGGCCATTGCGGCTCCTGACGTCGTGGGCGCTGCCGAAAGAAGGCCTGGAATCCTACCGGGGGACATCGCACCAGGCGCGCCGCGTCTGCAGGACGCCCGATCGCCTGCGCGAACCGGTCGATCGTCTGGACGATCGGACGATAGCCACGCGCCCGCGCCGCGGTGAGCATCGCTCCGGAATGAGGACCGAAACGCTTCGTCTAGCCGGCGCCGCGGCCGTGTCGGCCGCCGCCCTCTTGCTCGCTGCGGTCCCGGCCGCCCCGGCCGCCGTCGCCGTTCCGCCGCCGGGCGCGCTGGTCACCGACGAGCCCGTCGTCGACCTCGCCGCGTTCGGGGACCGCATCTACGCCCGCGGGGAGTTCACCCACGCCGGCGAGTACACCGGGCCCGGAATCACGATCGACACGGGCAGCGGCGCGCTCGCCCGCTCGGTCGTCCCGCTGAACGGCCAGATCTCCGACGTCGAGCCCGACGGCGCCGGCGGCTGGTTCGTCGGCGGGTCGTTCTCGGTGTCGGGCCGCATGCCCCACCGCAACGTCGCGCACATCAGGGCGGACGGCACGACGGACGAGGCGTTCCAGGCGGGGACGAACGGCCTTGTGACGGCGCTGGCGTACGACGGACGGCGGCTGTTCGTCGCCGGCGGCTTCACCACGGTGAACGGCACGAACCGTGGCGGCGTCGCAGCGGTGGACGCCGCCACCGGGGCGACGCTGCCGTTCGACGCGAAGCAGTCGGGTGCGGCCACCGAGATGGTGCTCGCCCCCGCGACGGCCGTGCGCCCCGCGCGCCTGTTCGTGGGGATGCGCCAGATCCTGGCGCTCGACCCCGAGACGGGCGCACCGGTGCGTGGCTTCACGTCGAACATCAACGCCGACATCCGCGCCCTCGCGGTGGACGACCAGCACCTGTACGTCGGCGGCAACGGGATCGCCGCGCTGAACCCGGACACGGGCGACCGCGACCCGGCGTTCAAGGCCGACCCGCGCAACCTGGCCGACGACCCGATCTTCACCGGCACCGTGCAGACGCTGGTCCGCGACGGCGGCCGCCTGCTCGCCGGCGGGCAGTTCAACGCGCTCGGCGGTGCGGCTGGGCCGCTCGTCGCCCTCGACCCGGCCAGCGGCGTCGCCGACCGCACGTTCCGGCCGCAGATCACGGCCAGCACGGTCCCCGACCCGGACGGTGACGGCGACAGCGGCAACGACGTCCCGGACGTCGGCGTCTTCGACATCACCCGCGTCGGCAGCGCGCTCTGGGTCGGCGGGTTGTTCCAGACCGCCGGCGGCTCGACTGCCGAGAACCTGGCGGCGCTGGACCCCGCCAGCGGCGACCGGGCCGCGCCGCACTCGCTGCCGTACCTCGGCGGTCAGGTGAACGGCGTCGCCGGTGGTGCGGGCGGCAGGCTGTTCGTCGGCGGGTACATGTCGATCGCGGGTGCCCGCGAGGTGCGCTCGGGGCTGATGGCGCTCGACGGCCGGACGCTCGCGGTCGACCCGCGCTTCTCGCCGTTCGGGGACATCAGCTTCCTGCCGATGCTCCCGGGCCCGGGCCATGTCGTCTTCGCCGCGAACCGGTTCGACGGCTACGCGCACGTCAAGCGGGCGCGGTTCGAGCCGACCCGGACCACCATCGCGGTGCGCGACGCCCGCACCGGCGAGCCGGCGCCGGGCTTCGCGAAGGTGCGCAACCTGACGGGCGTCGCGCTGCTGGGCGGCAACGTCCTCGTCGCCCGGCGACTGCAGGATCGCCTGCGCTTCCCACGCAACCTGATCGAGGTCCGATCGCCCGCGACCGGGAAGGTCCTGCGGCAGTTCGTCCTCCCGCTGCCCGGATACGTCACCGGGCTGCACACGACGCCCGCCGGCGCGCTGTACGTCACCGGCAGCTTCCGGCGCTACCGGCCCGGCGGGCGGCCGGCGCACCTCGCGGTGATCCGCGTGAACCCGCTGACCGGCGCCCTGGACCCGGGCTTCGACCCGCACGCGCACGGCCCGGTGTACAGCTGGGCGACCACGAAGGGCCGCGTCTTCCTGTCCGGCCTGTTCGACCGGCTCGGCGCGCGGCGGCGGCCGGGGCTCGGGGCCGTGGCCCCGGCGACGGGCGCGGTCGACGTCGGCTTCCGCCCCACGCGGCGCCTGCAGGGCGACGCGAGCACGGTGCTCACGGGCCTGCCGAACTCGCTCCTCCAGGCCGGCTACTTCGGGGACGGCGGGCGGGTCATCGATCCCGTCACGGGCCGCCTGCAGCTGACGGGCCTCGCCGCGCTGCAGGGGCGGACGGCGGTCACGGCGCGGGCAGGCGGCGGCCTGGTCGTCGCCCAGAGCATCTCGCTGCCGCTGGGCGGCTACGACTCGGGCGAGCTGGGCTACCTGACGACCCTCCCCCGCTGACCGTCTTGCGAAGCTGAACCAGGGTTCCGCCGCTCCTGCCGCCGCAAATCTCCGGACGACGCCGCGGGCGACCGGCCCAGCGAAGCTGAACCAGGGTTCCGCGGCTTCTCGTGCCGCAAATCTCCGGACGACGCCCTTGGTCACCGGCTGCGGCGCGCGCGACAGCAGGCAGCGGCCCGGGCCGGGCACGGAGTGCCAGACTGCGCGGCGATGAACTTCGCCTGCGACGTCGTGGAGGCCGCCGACCCGACCGCGACCGCGCTCATCGAGCTGGCGCGCGACGGGAGCCGGACCGAGCACACCTTCGCCGCGGTCGCGACCGCCGCGCAGGCGTTCGCCGCCACGCTGACCGGCGCCGGCCTCGCCCGCGGCGACGTCGTCATGACCCTCGTGGGGAACCGCCCGGACTGGGTCGTCGCAATGGTGGCGTGCTTCCGGCAGGGGTACGTCGTCCTGCCCTGCACCGAGCAGCTGCGGGCGAAGGACCTCGCCCTGCGGCTGGCCGTCGCGCGCCCGGCCGCCGTGGTCGCGGACGAGCGCAATGCCGCGGTCCTCGCCGAGGCCGGCTGGGACGGGACGACGTTCTGGGTCCCCGGCCTGATGGACGCGGCGGCGCCGGACGTCGTCCCCCCGCCCGCCGACCTCACTGCCACCGACCCGTGCCTGGTCACCTTCACGAGCGGCACGTCCGGCGAGCCGAAGGCCGTCCTGCACGCCCAGCGCTACCTGACCGGGCAGCACGTCCAGGCCGAGCACTGGCTCGACGCCCGGCCCGGTGACGTCGTCTGGTGCACGGCCGCGTCCGGCTGGTCCAAGAGCGCCCGCAACGTCTTCATCGCGCCGTGGATCCGGGGCGCGACGGCACTGCTGCACGATGCGCGCTTCGACCCCGCCGAGCGGCTGGACCTGCTCGAGCGCGAGGGCGTCCACGTCCTCTGCATGGCGCCGACCGAGTACCGCGTCATCGCCAAGCGCACCACCCTGCGCGCGTTCCCGGCCCTGCGCGGGCTGGTCGCCGCGGGCGAGGCGCTGAACCCCGAGGTCCTGCGGGCCTGGGAGGCGGCCACCGGCCTGCACATCCGCGACGGCTACGGCCAGACGGAGACGGGCCAGCTGACGGGGGCGCCGCTGGGCGAGGCGGTCCGCCCCGGCTCGATGGGCCGTCCGCTGCCCGGGGTCGAGCTGTGGATCGACGACGGTGAGCTGGTCGCCGACCCGGCCACGGTCCCCACGTTCTTCGTCGGCTACCTGGGCGACGAAGACGACGACGCGTCTGTCCCCGCGATCTGGCGGACCGGGGACCGCGTCCACGAGGACGAGGACGGCTGGCTGTACTTCGAGGGCCGCACCGACGACGTGATCATCAGCTCGGGCTACCGGATCGGGCCGTTCGAGGTCGAGAGCGCCCTCGTGTCGCACCCCGCGGTGGCGGAGGCGGCGGTGGTCGCGGCGCCGGACGAGGAGCGCGGCTCGGTCGTCCGGGCGGTCGTCGTCCTGCGGGACGGCTTCACGGGCGACGCGGCGCTGGCGGGCGAGCTGCAGGACCACGTCAAGGGCCAGACCGCGCCCTACAAGTACCCGCGGATCGTGGACTTCGCGGCGGAGCTGCCGAAGACGACCAGCGGCAAGGTCCGCCGCGCGGCCCTCCGGGACGCGCCCACCACCCCCTGACCGACCCCCAGCCGCGACGAGACCCGACGGGCATCGGGCTGGGTGATGAACAACGGATCTCGGCGCCGATCGGGGGGCGGCGCGCTCGGCGGGTCCCGGCGGGTGGGGCTACGAAGAGGGCGAGGCGACGACCAGGCGGGCGTCGAGGGCGTCCAGCACCGGGCGGACCGGGGTGAAGCACATCAGGGCCTGCGGGCCGCTGATCAGCGTCACGATCCCGACCGCGCGCACCGCCCCGTCCGACCCCGGCGCGGTGTAGACCGGGCCACCGCTGTCCCCTTCACGGGCGCGGATCGTGGTGCAGCGGACCACCAGGCCCTGCAGCGCGAAGAGCGACTCCAGGGGACGCGCGACCGAGCCCCGGATCCGCCCGCACTGGTCGGCGCCGCTGGTCCGCCCGGTGAAGCACACGCGCCGCCCGGACAGCGTGCGGGCCGAGCCGACGACCGGCAGCGGCGGCTTGCGGATCCCGCGGTCGACCACCGCGGTCGCGGTCCGGCTGGTGGCGCGCGAGGCCGGGACCAGGAGCGCGTCGAGCGGCAGACGCCGGGTCAGGATCTGCAGGACGCGCCCCAGGACCACCCCGGGTTGCGGCGGCCGCCGCAGCGCGACGTTCCGCCGCTGGACCCGCCCGTCGGACCGCAGCCCGCCGCAGTGCGCGGCCGACAGGCCGGCGAGGGCGCCGCTCTTCTGGCGGACCAGGAACGCCGACGTGCAGAAGGCGGCGTCGCGCGGGATCGGCCGGCCGCCGACGATCGTCGAGCGGGACAGCACCAGCTCGCGGCCCGCGGACCAGCCGTCCAGGCTCGGCGACGTCCCGACCCGGCGGATCCGCAGTGCCCCGCGCCCGCGGACGGCGATCAGGTCGTGCGAGGACCCCGTCCGGCCGACCGGCAGCGCGCGCATCGGCGTCCAGCCGGCGGCCTCGAGCGCCGACAGCTCGCCGGCAGGGGTCTGCGCGGCGCCGACGGCAGCGGCGACCTCGCCGACAGCGCTGCAGCCCACGCGAGCCGTCCCGACGTACGTCGTCCCCGGCGCGTCGTCGCACCGCGTGTAGCTCGTGGCGCCGGCCTGGGCGACGGCCGGGACGACGGCCAGGCCGGCCACGCCGGCGGCAAGACACGCCGTGAGGCGGCCGGGACGGCGGAGGCTCATGAATCCAGTGTGGCGCCCGCGCGAGCAGCCCGTGGTGCGGAGACGAACGACGGGTCGGCCTGGCGCAGGTACCACCCGAACGAGCGCCGCACGAGCCAGCGGCGGCCGAACGCACGCAGCCCGATGGCGAGCAGCCGCGGCGGGATGGTCGGCAACAGGCGCTGCAGCTGCAGCCCGCGGCGGAAGGCCCGGGCGTGCCCTGCGCTGAAGTCGTGGTAGCGGACCAGCGCCTGCTCGGCCGTCTGCTCACCGCCGACCACGGCGCGCAGCTCGCGCCCGCACGCGAGCCCGAAGTAGAGCGCCGTGCGGATCCCCTCACCCGACAGCGGGAAGCAGTGCCCCGCGCTGTCGCCGGCGAAGAAGACGCCCGGCTCTGTCGCGTCCCGCAGGCGGTGCGGGAACCAGTTGCCCTGGTAGCGGACGGCGTCGACATCGAGGCGCTCGGCCAGCGCGTTCGTCGGGTCCTTCACGTGGTCGCGTGGCGCGTACGAGCCGACGCCGACGCGCTGCTCGCCGGCCGCGGGGACTCGCCAGCCGTAGCCGCGGCGGATCAGGTCGCGCTCGATCCAGACGTCGAGCGCGTTGTCGGGCGCCTTGTGGTGCGGATGGACCTCGAGGCCGCGCGAGAGAGGAGCGTCCGGCGGCTGGTAGCCGTCCGCCGCCAGGACCCGCCGCCAGCCGAGCGCGTCGACGATCAGCGGCGCGTGCAGGTCGCCGCGGTCGGTGTGGACGATGTTGCCGGTCCGGCCGCTCACCTTGGCCGTCTCGAACCGCGCGTCGCCCTGCGCGGCCAGGAGCAGGCAGAGCTCGCGGTAGTCGAACGCGGTCCAGCTCCACGGCAGCCGGTAGCGGGCCGACCCGTGGGGCGTGGTGAAGGTCATGTCCGGCAGCTCCTGCCGGCCGGCGGCCTGCAGCCCGAGCGCGTCGAGCCACGGTGTCGGGATCGCGCACGCGGACGTCGCCCGCTCGCCGATCTCGTAGCGGTCGATCAGCAGGACGCTGGCGCCGCTGCCCGCCAGCTCGCGGGCGACCGCCAGGCCGGCGAAGCTCGCTCCGCAGATGAGGACGTCGGCACGCGTCCCGTCGAGGGAGGTGCGGTCCGCGCCGCGGGTGGTCGCACGCTGGGCCATCTGCAGGACACTACGCGGCGCCGCGCGCAGCGGATCGCACGGCGGCGCGCCCACGTACAGGCCGGCCGCCGCGGCAGGCGCGGGGAGCGCTACGCGGTGAGATCCGCCGCCAGCTCGGCGAAGACCTCGACGTAGCGGTCGATCGCCGCCTCGGTGTGGGTCACCGACAGCGTCCACTCCTCTTCGCGGCCCGGCGTCATGAAGATGCCGCGGTTCATGTTGAAGAGCCACGCCAGGTCGGCCATCTCGGCGTCCTGATTGGCCTTGAACGTCTCGTAGTCGACGACCTTCGCCGTCGAGAACGTCACGCAGCCCTTGGAGCCGATCCCGACCGCGTAGCCCGGCAGGCCGTGCCGCTCGATGACGTCGGTGCAGCCGGCCAGGATGCGCGTGTTGAGCGCGTCGAGGTGGGCGTAGGCCTCCGGCGTCATCACCTCCAGGAGCGACGCGCGCGTGGCCGCCATGCCGAGCGGGTTCCCGTTGTAGGTGCCCACCTGGTAGACCGAGCCGTCCTCGACCGCCGACATCGCCCACTCGCTGCCGCCGATCGCGCCGACCGGCAGCCCTCCGCCCAGCGCCTTGGCCAGCGTGACGAGGTCGGGCTTGACGCCGAACTTCTCGGTCGCGCCGCCCGGCGCGATGCAGACCCCGGTCTTGACCTCGTCGAAGATCAGCACGATCTCGTGCTTCGTGCACAGCTCACGCACGGCCTGCAGGTAGCCGTCCTCGGGCAGGACGACGCCGAGGTTCATCATCGCCGCCTCCATGATCACGCAGGCCGGCTTGCGCCCGTCGGCGATCAGCCGGTCGATCCGCCGCTCCATCGCGCCCGCGTCGTTGAACGGGACCGCGACGGTCATGTCCACGGTCGCCTGCGGGATCCCGGCGCCGTACGGCAGCGACGCGAGGTTCTCGTGGTCGCCGATCTTGTCGTACTCGATCCCGATCGACACCATCACCGTGTCGTGGTGGCCGTGGTAGGAGCCGAAGATCTTGACGACGGTGTCGCGGCCCGTCAGCCCGCGGGCGATCCGGATCGCGTCCATGGTCGCCTCCGAGCCCGAGTTGACGTAGCGCCACTTCGGCAGGTCCCAGCGCCGCTGCAGCTCGGTGGCCACGACGATCGCGTCCTCGGTCGGCGCCGCGAAGTGCGTGCCGGACGCGTAGCGGGCGGAGATCGCGCGGCCGATCGCCGGGTGCGCGTGCCCCTGCACCATCGACCCGAAGCCGTTGTGGAAGTCCCACATCTCGTTGCCGTCGACGTCCCAGACCTTCGGGCCGTCCCCGCGCTCGAGGTAGATCGGCCACGGGTCGCGGGCCTGGTAGGAGGACGCGACGCCGCCGCTCAGGACCTGGTTCGCCCGCCCGTACATCGCGAGCGAGCCCTGGGTGCGCTCGTCCAGCCGCTTGGCCTCACGGGCGGTGAGCTCGGCGATGCGGGCGCGGTCGAGCGTGACGGTCGCGGGAGCGGACATGCCCCGATCGTCGCACGCGCCGCGCGGTCTTTCAGGCGGAGGCGCCCTCGGGCGCCGCGCCGGAACGGCGCACCTGCACCGGCGACACGTGCCCGGACGACGGTCCTTCGGCGATCCCGCGCTCGGGCGCCGGCGGGACCAGCGACATCGCGCGCTCGGCCAGCGCCGTGATCGACAGCGACGGGTTCACGCCGACGTTCGCCGGGATCACCGAGCCGTCGCAGACCAGCAGGTTCTCGTAGCCGAACAGCCGGTGGCGGGGGTCGACGACGCCGGTCTCGGGCGAGCCCGCGATGACCGCGCCGCCCAGGATGTGCGCGGTCGACGGGATGTTCGCCAGCGCCTCCATGACCGCCGACTGCGGGATCCCGCCGTACTCCTTGGCGATCCACGCGGCGGCCTGGTTCGCGACCGGGATGAACGTCGGGTTCGGCTTCTCGTCGTTCTGCTCGGTCTGCAGGCGGTAACGGCCGGACCGTGTCTTGACGGGACGCAGCGCGATCGCGTTGTCCAGCGTCTGCATGACGAGCAGGATGATCGTGTTGCGCGACCAGCCACGGGGGTTGAAGGTCTTCGCGGCCTGAACCGGGTGGCGCGCCATCGCCGCCAGCCACTTCAGCGGCCGCGTGGTCCGCGTCCCGTCGCCCACGAGGACGGTGTAGAGCAGGCTCATCACGCCGCCGTCGTGGCCGAAGTGGCAGGTCTCGATGTGGGTGTGGGCGTCCGGGTAGATCGAGCTCGTGATCGCGACGCGCTTGGTCATGTCCCCGATCGCGCCCTCCGGCAGCGTGACCGTGAGAATCGACTCGCTGTTGGTCCGGACGAGCTCACCCAGGCGCGGGGAGATGTTCGGCAGGCCGCCGGCCAGCCGGCAGTTCTGCAGCAGCTTGTTCGTGCCGAGCGCGCCGGCCGCGACGACGACGCCGCGGGCCGTGAAGGTCTTGCGCTGCTTGCGCAGCCAGGCGCCGGAGCGCTCGGTCGTGATCTGGTAGCCCTCGCTGCCGTCGGGCGCGCCGATCGGCGCGATGTCCATGACCTCGCGCTCGGCCATGACCTTCACGCCGAGCTTCTCGGCGAACCAGAGGTAGTTCTTGCGCAGCGTGTTCTTCGCGCCGACCGGGCAGCCGACCATGCAGCGCCCGCAGCGGGTGCAGCCCGTGCGGGCCGGCCCCTCACCGCCGAAGTACGGGTCCTGGACGGTCTTGCCGGCCTCGCCGAGGAAGACGCCGACGCGGGTCTTGCCGTAGGTGTCCTGCACGCCGAGGTGCTCGCCCAGGGCCTTCAGGACCTGGTCGGCCGGGTCGTCCTCGTCGTAGGTGACGACGCCCAGCATCCGCTCGGCCTCGGCGTAGTGCTCGGCGAGCTCCGCCTGCCAGTCGTCCGCCAGGCCGGCCCACTGCGGGTCCTCGAAGAACGCCTTCGGCGGGACATAGAGCGTGTTCGCGTAGCCGAGCGAGCCGCCGCCGACCCCGGACCCGCTGACGATCGTGACGTGCTTGAAGAAGGTCAGGCGCAGGATGCCGCGCAGGCCGGCCTTCGGCGCGAAGAAGTAGCGCTTCAGGTCCCAGGTGTTCTTCGCGAACTCGTCGTCCTCGAAGCGGCTGCCCGATTCGAGCACCGCGACCGAATAGCCCTTCTCGGCCAGGCGCAGCGCGCTGGTGGATCCCCCGAAGCCCGAACCGATGACGATCCAGTCGAAGTCGTGGGAGGTGGACTGACCCGTGGGCGACACCTGAACAGCCTAACCCGAACATGACGGAGGCGTCAACTTCGTCGATGGATCGTGTCGCACCCGCACCCGCGCCCGCGCGCCAAGCCGCAGGCCCGGGGTCGTCGCGGACCGACGAACGGTCAGACTGCGCCCATGACGCGACACGCCATGGCGGTGATCGCCGCCGCCTGGATGCTCGTCGTCCTGGGGGCGTGCGGCACCGACGACGACTCAGGTGCTGCTCGTGGCGGTGCGGGCGCGACGATAGCGAACACGGCGTCCGGGTTCGCGGCGATCGAGCGGGCGGCCCAGGGGCAGACCGTGCGCTGGTGGATGTACGGCGGCGACGACCGCCTCAACGCGTACGTGGACGACGTCGTCACGCCCGCGGCTGCGCGCGCCGGCATCACGCTCAGGCGCGTGCCCGTGACCGACACTGCTGATGCCGTGCAGCGCGTCGTCGCCGAGCGCCGCGCCGGCAAGCGGTCGGGCGGCGGCGTCGACCTGGTCTGGATCAACGGCGAGAACTTCGCCGCCGGCAAGCGCGCCGGCCTGTGGCTGAAGGACTGGGCGACCACGCTCCCCAACCGGCGGTTCGTCGATCCCGCCGACCCCACCATCACCACCGACTTCCAGACGCCCGTGGACGGGCAGGAGTCGCCGTGGAGCCGTGCCGCGTTCGTCTTCGCCGCAGACGGGGCCCGGGTGCCGGCCCCCCCGCAGAGCTTCGACGCGCTGCTGGCGTACGCCAAGGCGAACCCGGGCCGCGTGACGTACCCCGCACCCCCGGACTTCACGGGGTCGGCGTTCGTCCGCCAGGTGGTCGCGGCCAAGGGGCAGGACGGCGCGTTCGCGTACCTGAAGGCGCTCAAGCCCTTCCTCTACCGTCAGGGCCGCACGTACCCCAAGTCCGAGGACGAGCTCGCGCAGCTGCTGGGCAACGGCAAGGTCGACTTCGCCATGAGCTACGACGCCGCCTTCGTGCGCAGCCAGGTCCGCAAGGGGACGTTCCCGAAGACCGTCCGCCCGTTCCTGATCGAGGGCAGCTCGCTGCAGAACGTCTCGTTCGTGACGATCCCGGCCAACGCGTCGAGTCCTGCCGGCGCCCAGGTGCTGGCCAACCTGCTGCTGGACCCGGCCCTGCAGGCGAAGAAGGCCGACCCCGCCGTGCTCGGCATCCCCACGGTCCTCGACGCGGCGAAGGTCCCGCCCGCGTCACGCCGTCCGCTCACGGCAAGCACGTCGGGGCCGTACGTCCTGCGCGACCTCGGCCGGCCGCTGAGCGAGGTCGCCGCGGATGAGGTCGCGCCGCTGGAGGCCCGCTGGAAGCGCGAGGTGCTGCGCGGGTGAATCAGGTCTGGCGCGACCGCGCCGCAGTCGTCCCGGCCACGCTCGTGATCGCGGTGCTGTTCGGCGGCGCGATGGCGGGGGCGGTGCGGACGAGCGTCGTCCCGCTCGACGGAGCGCCGTCGCTCGACGTGTGGCGCGCGCTCTTCGACGACCCCGCGTTCCTCGACAGCCTGCGGTTCACGGCGCAGATCACCGCGCTCTCGACGGTGCTGAGCGTGCTGCTCGCGCTCGCTGCCGCCCTCGCGCTGCGGCGGAGCAGCACCCTGCTGCGGACGCTGCTGGCGCTCCCGGTCCCGGTCCCGCACCTGCTGGTCGCCGTCACCGCGGTGCTGTGGCTCGCGCCGGGTGGCCTGGCCGAGCGCGTCCTGGGCGGGCTCCCGTTCGACCTGGTCGGCGACCGCCACGGCCTGGGCGTCGTGCTGGTCTACGTCTACAAGGAGACGCCGTTCCTCGCGCTGCTGCTGCTGGCCGCGATGGGCGACGAGCTGGCGGGCCGTGAGGAGGCGGCGGCGGTCCACGGCGTGCGGCCGCTGCAGCGCCTGCGCTGGGTCGTGTGGCCCGCCGTCCGGCGGCCGCTGGTCACCGGCGCGCTGATCGTCGCGGCGTTCGTCCTCGGCGCCTTCGAGGTCCCGCTGCTGGTCGGCCCGGCCTATCCGGGCACCGTCGCCGAGTACGCCCAGCAGGCCACGAAGGGCGACCTCATCGCCGGTGAGGGGACGGCGGCGGCGGCGCTGCTCGTCACCGCTGCAGTCGCCGCGGTGCTCGCGCTGGTCGCCGTCCGTGTCGCCCGGGGTGGCCGGCGTTGACGGCCGCATCGGTGACCGTGCCGCGGTCCGGACGCGCCTGGGGCGTGGCGGTCGCCGTCGTCTTCGCGGCGCCGGGGTGCCTGCTCGTGGCCCGCGCGCTGGCGGACGTCTGGCGGGCGCCCGCCATCCTGCCGCAGCGCTGGGGGACGCGCGGCCTGGACGTCGCGCTCAGCGGCCGCGCCCTCGATGCGCTCGCGACGTCCACGGCCGTCGCCGTCACGACGACCGCGCTCGCGCTGCTGCTGGCGTGGCCCGCGGCGCGGGTCCTGGGGGAACGCCGGCTGCGCCGCCCCGGGCTCGTGCTGGCGGTCCTGGCGCTGCCGCTGCTCGTGCCGCCGTACGCGACCGGCCAGGGACTCACCGAGTGGTTCGTCCGGCTCGGCCTCGTCGACACGGCGGCGGGCCTGGTCCTCGCCCACCTGGTCGTGGTCCTGCCCTACGTCGTCGCCGCGCTGACCCCGGGCTTCGGCCCGCGCCTGCATGCGCTCGAGGAGATGGCCGCGACCGCCGGTCTCCCGCCGCGGCTCGTGTGGCGGACCGTGACGCTGCCCGCGGTGGCGCCGGCGCTCGGCGCGGCGGCGTTCCTCGGGTTCCTCGTCAGCTGGAGCCAGTACGGATCGTCGCTCGCGGTCGGCGGCGGGCGCCCGCTGCTGCCGCTGCTGCTCGTCCCGTTCGCCGGCTCGGACCCGCAGGTCGCGGCGGCCCTCGGCCTGCTGTTCGTGCTGCCCGCAGTGCTCGTCCTCGCGCTGGCCACGCGGGCGGCGCGGTCGCCGCTATGAGCGCGGAGCTGGCCGTCGAGGACGCGTGGGTGACGCTCGGCGGCACGCCGGTGCTGCGTGGCCTGTCGCTCGGCGTGGCGAGCGGGACGCGGAGCGCGCTGGTCGGGCCGAGCGGCGCGGGCAAGACGACGCTGCTGCGAGCCGTCGCCGGACTGACGCGGCTGGACGCCGGCACCGTCCGGCTCGGCGGCCGCGTGATGGACGGCACTCCCGCCCACACCCGCGGCGTGGCCGTCGTCTTCCAGGAGCCGCGCCTGCTGCCGCACCTGGACGTCGCCGAGAACGTGGCGCTGCCGCTGCGGGCGTCCGGGACGTCCAAGCGCGAGCGGCGGCAGCGGGCGGACGAGCTGCTCGGGGAGGTCGGGCTCGGGGCGCTGGCGCGGCGGCCGGTCGCCGGGCTGTCGGGCGGCGAGCAGCAGCGGGTCGCCCTGGCCCGCGCCCTGTGTGCCGATCCGCAGCTGCTGCTGCTCGACGAGCCCCTTGCGGCACTGGACCCGAACCGCCGCGACGAGCTGCGCGCGCTGCTCGTCGCGCTCCAGCAGGAGCGTCGGGTGACGATGCTCGTCGTCACCCACGACCGCGCCGAGGCCGCCGAGCTCGGGGACCGCGTCGCGCTGCTGATGGACGGCCGCATCGTCCAGGAGGGCGAGCCCCGCGCGCTGTTCGAGCGGCCGGCGAGCGTGGCCGCCGCCCGCTTCCTGGGCATGTCCAACCTGATCGCAAGCACGGTCCGCGACGGGCGCGCGGTCGTCGGGGGCGTGCCGTTCGACTGCCCGGGACCGGACGGGCCGGCGACGCTCGCCATCCGTCCGGAGCACGTCCGCCTCGGCGGCGACGGACCGCTGCGGGCCACGGTGCTGGAGGCCGTCTACACCGGCACCGCCGTGCGCGTGCTCCTGTCCGCCGCCGGCGCGCTCGAGCTGACGGTGACGGTGCCCACCGACGTCGCACCGCGGGCGGGCGAGGTGGTGCGGGTCGACCTCCCGCCGCGATCGCTGTGGCGCATCCCGGGCGAGGCGGACCCGTCGTGAACCACCGTCGCAGCGGCGCCGCGTCGTGACGGATCGCCCCGGTGCGGCTGCCGTGTGGGACCGGCAGGCCGCCCGGTATCCGGCGCAGGAGCACCGGCAGGCCCGGGCGCTGGCAGTCGCGGTCCGCCTGGCAGCGACCCGCCCGGGTGATCAGGTGATCGACCTGGCCACCGGCACCGGCGCGATGCTCCGCGCCCTCGCCGCGCTGCCGGCGGACCGCCGCCCGGCGGGTGTCGTGGGCGTCGACCGGTCGGCGGGCATGCTCGCGCGCGCGGCCGCCACAGCGCTGCCGGACGGGTGGACGACCGTGGCGGCCGACGCCCGCGCGGTGCCGCGTCCCGCCGCGGCGGCCGACGTCGTCACCTGCGCCTACCTGCTGCACCTGCTCACCGCCGACCAGAGCGCCGCCGTCCTGGCCGAGGCGCTGCGGCTGCTGCGACCCGGCGGGCGGCTGATCGTCGTCACCGTCTGGATCGACCGCTCGCGGCCGGGCGGCCGGCTGGCCGGCCTGGCCTTCGGCGCCGCGGCACGCGCGGCCCCCGCGACGCTCGGCGGGCTCAGGCCGCACGATCCGTCCGCGCTGCTGACGGGCGCCGGCTTCGTCCTGCGCCGCCGCGTCCAGGTCCCGCGCCCCGGCTACCCGTCGCTCGTGATCGCCGCCGGCCGTCCCGGCGACGGGCCCCCTCTGCGAGGGTCCGTGTCACCGTGAGCCGCGACCGACGCTACGACCTCGTGATCCTCGGCGGCGGGACGGGCGGGCTCGTGAGCGCGTTCGTCGCGGCCGGGATGGGCGCGCGGGTGGCGCTCGTGGAGCGCGACCGGGCGCCGGGCGGCGACTGCCTGTGGACCGGGTGCGTTCCGTCCAAGAGCCTGCTCGCGGCGGCGGCCATCGCCCACGACGTCGGCCGCGCCGGGGAGTTCGGCCTGCAGGCGAGCGTCGCCGCGGTCGACCTCGGGGCCGTCATGGCGCAGATCCGCGAGATCCAGGCGCGGATCGCGCCGCACGACTCGGCGGCGCGCCTCGAGGCCGCCGGCGTGACGGTCGTGCACGCGGCCGGGCGCCTGGAGGCGGGGTCGGTCCTCGTCGCGGGCGACCGCCGCCTGCGCTACCGCAAGGCGATCGTGGCGACGGGCTCCGCGCCCATGCTGCCCGACGTCCCGGGGCTCGCCGCCGCGGCGCCGCTGACCACCGACAGCGTGTGGGAGCTCACCGTCCTGCCGGAACGGCTGGTCGTCCTGGGCGGCGGCCCGATCGGCTGCGAGCTGGGGCAGGCGTTCGCCCGCCTGGGTTCGGACGTGACGATCGTGGAGTCCGCGGACCGCCTGCTGCCGCACGAGGACCCGGCCGCCTCGCGGCTGCTGACGGACGCACTCCGCGGCGAGGGCCTGACCGTCCGGACCGACGCACGCGCGGCACGGGTCGAGGCGAACACGGACGCGGGCGCCGCAGGTGCCGTCGTCACGCTCGAAGGCGGGGAGCGGCTGGCCCCCGCGACGCTGCTGGTCGCCACCGGCCGCAGGCCGCGCACCGGCGGGCTCGGCCTCGCTGCGGCCGGCGTGCAGACCGGGGCGAGCGGCGCGATCGTGGTCGACAGCGCGCTGCGGACGACGGCGCGCCACGTGTTCGCGGTCGGCGACGTGACGGGCGGGCCGGCGTTCACCCATGCCGCCGCGCACCAGGCGCGGACCGCCACGGTCAACGCCCTCGTCGGCCTGCGGCGCCGTGCCGACACCGCGCTGATCCCGCGCGTCACGTTCACCGATCCCGAGGTGGCGCACGTCGGCCTCACCGCGGCGCAGGCGCGCGAGCGCTGGGGCGAGCGCGCCGTCATCAGCGCCGTCGAGGGCCACGGACAGCTGGACCGCGCGCTGACCGCACGGGCGCAGACCGCGGCGGCGACGCTCGTGGCCGACCCGAAGCGCCGGCTGGTCGGGGGGACGATCGTCGGCCCCGCGGCGGGCGAGTCCATCGCGGAGCTCACGGCGTGGATCACCGCGGGCGAGCGGATCGCGGCCGTCTCCGAGACCGTCCACGCCTACCCGACCTTCACCGAGGCGGCGGCACGCGCCGCGGACGAGCATCTCCGCGCGCGCTACGCGGCCCCCCGGGTCCGCGCGCTCCTCCGGGTGCTGCTCGCGGGCGCGCGCCTGGTCCCCCGCCGTCGCTGACCTGCGCCGGAACCGGTCCGGCCCGGTCAGCGGAGCAGCGCCACCGCCATCCGCACCCGCTGGCCGACCGTCAGCATGACCATCGCCGCGAAGACCCACATCACGGTCGCCGCGCTGCCCGGCAGCAGGCAGAGGACGACGTAGGCGAGGATCGTCTCGGTCCCCTCGGTCAGCCCCGCGGTGAACCGGAGCGACCGCTCGTCGCCGAGGTCGAGGCCGCGCTTCTCGATCAGCGAGGCGAAGCTCAGCAGCGCCACGTTGTTCAGCAGATAGGCCGCGAGCAGCACCGTCGCCGCCACACGCGCGTCCGGCTCGGCGATGCCCACGGCGACCACGAAGCCGCCGTAGACCACGAAGTCCGCGAGGAAGTCGAGCATGCCGCCCAGGTCGGAGGGCGTCCCCTGCCGGGCGATCGCGCCGTCAAGCCCGTCGAGCGCCCGGTTCAGCAGCCACAGCACGAGCGCCGCCCACCACAGCTCGAGCGCCGCCGCCACGCAGGCGCCGACCCCGACGAGCAACCCCGTCACGGTGACCAGGCCCGGCCCGACGCCGGCCGCGGCCGCCCGCGCGGCCACGCGGTCCAGCGGCCCGCTCACCATCCGCCGCGTCCTGGCGTCGAGCATCCGGCGCGTCAGGCCTGGCCGGGAGGGCGCACGCGCGGCATCGTACCCCGGGCGACCGGGCCCTGGCCCGGGCCGCAACCTTCGCGGGCCCGGCGGGGTTGCGTCTTCGATGCCCGTCCCCCGCCTGCTGCGCCCGTTGTCCGCCGCCGTCGTCGTCCTCGCCACGGGCGCCGTCGGCACCCAGAGCGCGTCGGCGGCCTGCCCGGGCGCGCTGCCCGCCGGCACCTGCGCCTACACGGCCTCGAGCCAGATCGGCGAGCGGACCGGAGGCGTGCTGCGCTTCCCGCAGGCGGTCAGCGTCGCCGCCGACGGCGCGGTCTACGTCGCCGACCAGAAGACGCACGCCATCACCGTCTTCAACCCGGACGGCAGCTTCCGCCGCGACTACGGCTTCGCAGGCTCGAAGCCCGGGCAGCTGACGTCGGTCGGCGGCGTCGCGGTCGCGGGCGACGGCAGCGTGTTCGTGACGACCGGCGCCAATCGCGTGGATCGCTTCGCGCCCGACGGCAGCCTGATGCTCTCCTGGGGCAAGACCGGGCAGGAGGTCGGGCAGTTCGTCTTCGGGTCCGGCGGCGGCAACGACTCGCCGGCCGGCGGCGGGGTCGCCGTGACCGGGGACACGGTCTACGTCGCCGACTCCCGCAACGACCGGATCCAGCGCTTCGCCCTCGACGGGTCCGGCGGCAGCGTCATGGTCCCCCCGGGCATCCTGCAGACGCCCATGGGCGTCGCGGTGCGCAAGACACGGGTCTTCGTCGCCGACGACGAGAACCACCGCATCGCCGTCTTCGACACCGGCGGGCGGTCGCTCGGGTTCATCGGTGAGGGCGAGGGCTCCACCGGCGGCCAGCTGAAGAACCCGTACGACGTCGCCCTCGACGCGCAGGGCCGGGTCTTCGTCGCGGACGACCTGAACCACCGCATCGTCCGCTACGGCCCGCTGCCCGACTACAGCTACAAGGCCCGCTGGGGCGCGTACGGCACGGCGCCCGGGCGGCAGGCGTTCCCGCGCGGCATCGCGACGGACGCCGCAGGACTGATCTACGTCACGAACACGGGCAACGACCGCATCGACGTCTACGACAACAGCGGGCGGCTGCTGCGGTCGATGGGCCGCTCGGGCCGGGCCAGCGGCCAGTGGGACACGCCGACAGGCGTCGCGGTCGACCCGAGCGGCGTGCGCGCGGTCGCCGACAGCGTCAACGGGCGCGTCCAGTTCCTCGGTCCCGACGGCGCGATCGTGTCGATCATCGGATCCCCCAACCCGGGGCCGACGATCCTCGGCGACCCCGTCGCGACGGCGTTCGACGGCAACGGCAACGCCTACGTCCTGGACCAGCGCGGCGGCAAGATCGTCGTCTTCTCCCGCCAGAACGGGCGACCGTTCCGGACGATCGGGTCGGAGGGAACCGGCAAGGGCAAGCTGCTGAACCCGTCCGCGATCGCGATCTCCCCCGGCGGGACGATCTACGTCGCCGACACCGGCAACCAGCGCATCTCGCGCTTCACGAGCACGGGCACCGCCCTCAGCGACTTCCCGTCCGCGACGCAGGGCAAGAGCCCGCGCGGCCTGGCGATCACGCCCGACGGATCGCGGATCTACGTGGCGACGGCGTCGGACAACCGCATCCGCGCCTACGACCAGCAGGGTCGCCTCCAGGTCGAGTTCGGCGGGATCGGCAACAAGATCGGCAAGCTCGTCTCCCCCGCGCAGATCTCGCTCGACCCGGCCGGCAACGTCTGGGTGGCCGATCGCGGCAACAGCCGCGTGCAGAAGTTCGGCCGCGACGGCGAGCGCCTCGCGGCCTTCGGCGCCCGCGGCACCGGGCCCGGCGAGTTCCTGCGGCCCGAGAGCGTCGCGGTCGACTGCCGCGGCACGGTCACCGTCAGCGACACCGACAACAACCGGGTGCAGCAGTTCACGCTCGCCGAGCCGCCGTCGGGGACGTGCGACACCGCGCTGCCGCCGTTCGCGGTGCCGCCGACGCCGAAGTACCCCGTCCTCCCGGCGCCGGACGGCCCGGTCATGAAGATCAAGGTGCTGCGGCGGTCGAGCCTGCTCGGCACCCGCAACCTGCCGCTGCGCGTGCGCTGCGACACCGCCTGCACGGTCACGGCGAGCGCGACCGTCACCCCCCACGCGGCCCCGATCCGGCCGAAGAAGCCGAAGAAGGGCAAGCGGCCGCCGACCCCCAAGCGCGTCTTCGTCACGCTGAAGTCCGCGCCGAAGACGATCACCGCGGCGGGGACGGCGCAGCTGCGGCTGGCACTCGGCGCGGCCGATGCCGCCAAGCTGCGCAAGGCGCTCGGCCCGTATCGCGCGATCGACGCCGAGGTGCAGCTGACGGCCTCGGGGGACGCGGGCGACCCGACCTCCCAGGTGCTGAAGCTCAGGCTGACGCGGTAATCGCTACCGCGACAGGCCGTCGATCCGGAAGCCGTCCGGCGTCCGGACGAAGGCCACCTGCCGGCCGATCGGCTTGCCGTCCGGGCCGTTCGTGTTCGTCCCGTCGACGACCACGCGGTCCGGCAGGTCGAGGCCCAGGCGCGGGTAGACCCCGCCCAGACCCGCGACGTCGAAGCCGAAGCTGCGCGCGTACTGCTCGCACGTGGTGCCCGGGACGACGCCCATGACCGCGCGGCGGCCGTTCTCCGTCAGCAGGTCGCACGCCGCCTCGCCGTCACGGTCCCCCGCTGCCGTGACGAAGTCGCGCAGGACGTTGCGCACCTGGTCGGGATCGCGCTCGGTGGACTGGCTGGCGAAGGCGATGACGGCGACCACCGCCGCGAGGCCGAGGCAGGCCGCGGCGGCCTTCCACCAGAAGCGGTCGATGAGGGTGCAGGCACGGTCGATCATGCCCCTCGCAGGCTACCCGCGGGTCGCCCGGATCGCCGCACCGCCCCCGCCGCCAGCGGCGCGACGCGCCGGCGGACTACGATCCGCCGATCGTGAGCGACGTCGCTGACCGCATCGATCGGGGCCACCCGGCCGGGTACTTCGTCCTCGGCGACGCGCTGCGCGGCATCGCGTGCGCGGTCGTCGTGATCTACCACGCGACCCTCCTGCCGGCAGTGCGGTTCGACTCGAACCAGTTCGTGCACGACTTCGCGTTCGTCGTGCTGCGGCTGGGCTCGCCGACGGTCTACGTGTTCTTCGCCCTGTCCGGCTACCTGGTCGGCGGACCGTGGGTGCGCTCGTGGCTCGGCGACCGACCACCGCCGAAGGTCCCCAAGTACCTGGTCCGCCGCGCCCGCCGGATCCTGCCGGCGTTCTGGCTGATCCTCGCCTTCCGCCTGCTGGACAAGGGCGCCGGCGAGTACGGGCTCAGCGACGCGCAGGCGCTCGGCAGCTTCCTCGGCATCCAGACGTTCTACGGGGCCGACCACCAGGCGCTCATGTCGCAGGGCTGGACGGTCAACGTCGAGCTGTTCTTCTACCTCGTCGTCCCCGTGCTGTTCCTGACCGCCGCGCAGCTGCCCGGCCTGGCCACGGCCGAGCGGGAGACGCGGCGCCGCGCGCTGATCGGCTTCCTCGCCGCATGGTCGGTCGCGGGCATCGCGCTACGCACCCAGACCGAGCCGGACGGGCCGGTCGGCCACAGCGTCCTCGCGCTCGGCTGGGCGTTCGCGCCGGGCATGGTCGCCGCGGCCTACGAGACCGAGCTGAAGGCGCTCCTGCCCACGCGGCAGGCGCTCGGCCGAGCGTGCGGCCTCGGCCTGATCGCCGCCGCCCTCGCCGCCGAGGCCCTGGTCGTCGCCTTCCAGATCGACGACGGCAAGCTGAGCTCCGAGCTCGCGCACCTCATGTGCGGCGCCGGGTTCGTCGGCGGCGCGCTCATCTACGAGTGGTCCGGGGTGCGGATCCCACGGGCGCTGGACAACCCCGTCGTCCACGCGATGGGCCGCTGGTCCTACGGCGTCTACCTGCTGCACCTGACCGTCGGCCAGAAGCTGCTGCAGTACGGGCCGGACGACCTGGGCCCGCTGAAGCTGCTCGCGTACCTGAACATCGGGATGCTGTTCGGCACGGCGCTGATCGCCGCGGCGATGTGGCGCTACTGGGAGGAGCCGTGGCTGGACGGCTTCCTGCCCTGGCGACGGCCCGCGCCGAAGGACGAGGCCCAGCCCGCCGTCGTCACCCGATGACGGCGCCGGGGCCGCTGCTGTCCGTCTGCGTCCCCTCCCACGAGCGGCCGCTGCGCCTGCGCTGGCTACTGAACGCGCTCGCGGACCAGACCCTCGCCCGCGACCAGTGGGAGCTCGTGGTCTGCGACGACTCGCGTTCGCCCGCGGTTGCCGCGTTGCTCGACGAGCACCCGCTGCTGCGCGACGGGACCCTGCGCGTGCAGCGGCTGCCGCCCGGGAGCGGCGGCTCGGCCGCACGCCAGCGCAACGTCGCCTGGCGGGCCGCCCGTGGGCCCGTCGTCCTCTTCACGGACGACGACTGCCGCCCGCCCCGCGGCTGGCTCGCCGCCGCGCTCGCCGCCGCCGACCGTCACCCCGGCGCGATCGTCCAGGGCGCGACCCGGCCCGATCCGGACGAGGTGCACCTGATGGCCGCGCCGCACGCCCGGACGCAGAACATCGACCCGCCGGTGCCGTGGGCGCAGACCTGCAACGTCCTCTACCCGCGCGCGGTCCTGGAGGCCGCCGGGGGCTTCGAGGAGCACATGGACGCCGGCGAGGACACCGAGCTCGCGCTGCGCGCACGAGCGGGCGGCGTCCCCTACGTCGGCGACGCGGACGTCCTGACGCACCACGCGGTCGAGGCGGGGTCGCTGCGCGGCAAGCTGCGGACGATCCCGCGCTGGCGCGGCCTCGCGCTCGTGGTCCGGCGCCACCCGGAGGTCCGCGAGCACCTGAAGCTCGGCGTCTTCTGGCGCGCGTCGCACCCGCTGCTGCCGGTCGCGGCGCTCGGGCTGGCCGGTGCGCGCCGGACCCGCGGGCTGAGCCTGCTCGCGGCGCTCCCCTACGTCGCGGCGGCACGCGGCTCGTACGGCAGCAGCGTCCGTGGCCAGGTCCGCGGGCTGGCCGAGGTCCCGGGCCGCGCGGCGGTCGACGCGGCCGAGATCGTCGCGCTCGCCCGCGGCAGCGTGCAGCAGCGCACGCTCATCCTCTGACGCGTCGGACCACGCAGGACCGCCGGTCGGTTGCCATCAAAGGTCGGGCAGGGATACCTTCACAGTCCATGACCCTCGAGGAGCTCCAGGCTGCGGTCGACGAAGGCACGGTGGACACCGTCCTGCTCGGCATGACCGACATGCAGGGGCGGCTGATGGGCAAGCGCCTGCACGCGCACCACTTCCTGTCCGAGGTCGCCGCGCACGGGGCCGAGGCGTGCTCCTACCTGCTCGCCGTCGACGTCGAGATGAACACGGTCGACGGCTACCCGCTCGCCTCGTGGGAGAGCGGCTACGGCGACTTCGTCCTGACCCCGGACATGTCGACGCTCGCCGACGTCCCCTGGCAGGAGGGGACGGCGATGGTCCTGGCCGACGTCTCCTGGCCGGGCGGCGAGCCGGTAGGCCCCTCCCCGCGGCAGATCCTGCGCAGGCAACTCGAACGCCTGGCCGAGCGCGGCTGGGGCGCCCTCGCAGCCACCGAGCTCGAGTTCCTGATCTACGAGGACAGCTACGAGCAGGCCTTCGACGGCGGGTATCGCGACCTCACGCCGGCCAACCGCTACAACGTCGACTACTCGTTGCTCGGGACGGCGCGCGTGGAGCCGCTGCTGCGCCGGATCCGCAACTGCATGCACGGCGCCGGGATCACGGTGGAGGACTCCAAGGGCGAGTGCAACTTCGGCCAGCACGAGATCAACTTCCGGTACGCCGACGCGCTCACGACCGCCGACCAGCACGTCGTCTACAAGAACGGCGCGAAGGAGATCGCCGCGCAGGCCGGCCAGTCGATCACCTTCATGGCGAAGGTCGACCAGCGCGAGGGCAGCTCCTGCCACGTGCACCTGTCGCTGCGCGAGCTGGACGGCGACGCGCCCGTCTTCGCCGACCAGCCGGACGTCTTCGACGCCTTCCTCGCGGGCCAGCTGGCGTGCGTCCGCGAGCTCACCCTGCTGCTCGCCCCGAACATCAACTCCTACAAGCGCTACGCGGACGGGTCGTTCGCGCCGACCGCGGTCGCCTGGGGGGACGACAACCGCACCTGCGCGATGCGCGTCGTCGGCCACGGGCCGTCCCGCCGGATCGAGTGCCGCGCGCCGGGCGCCGACGTCAACCCCTACCTCGCGCTCGCCGCGCTGATCGCCGCGGGACTGCACGGCCTCGAGGAGCAGCTCCCGCTCCCGCCGCGGTGCGAGGGCAACGCGTACACCGCGGAGGGGACCGAGCGGCTGCCGTCGACCCTCCGCGAGGCCCGCGGGCTGTTCGCGGAGTCGGCGCTCGCCCGGGCCGCGTTCGGGGACGAGGTCGTCGACCACTACGTGAACATGGCCGACGTCGAGCTCGCCGCCTTCGACGCCCACGTCACCGACTGGGAGCGCGTCCGCGGCTTCGAGCGCCTGTGACGACCGTCGAGCCCACACCGAGCGCCCTGGGCGACACCCAGCTCCCCGCCGAGGGTCCGCTGTCGCTCGAGTCGATCTTCGCGCCCGTCCGGTCCCAGACCGCCTTCGAGGAGACGGTCGACCGCCTCGGCACCGCCATCAAGCTCGGTCTGCTGCCCGCCGGGGAGCGCCTCCCGGCCGAGCGCGAGCTCTGCCAGCGCCTCGGGATCGCCCGCTCCACGCTGCGCCAGGCCCTGACCGCCCTGGGGCAGTCCGGCTACCTGCACGCCGTGCGGGGCCGCGGAGGCGGCACGTTCGTGGTCGAGGCGCCGCCGCGCTCGGACCGGCCGGACGACGTCACGCTCGCCACCTGGCACGAGATCTGCGACGAGCGGCTGGCGATCGAGGTCGGCGTCGCGGTGCTGGCCGCCGCCCGGGCGACCCCCGACCAGCTGATGGCGCTGGACGCGCTCGTCATCGGCCTCGACGACTGCGTCGACGACTACCCCGCGTACCGGCACGCCGACGTCCGCTTCCACGTCGGGCTCGCCGAGGCGACCGGCAGCAGCCGCCTCGTGGCCGCGATGACGCAGTGCCAGGGCGCGATGAGCGACCTCATCCACCACATCGCGCACCCACCGGAGGTCCTCGCGCACGCCAACGCCCAGCACGCCCGCCTGCTGGCGGCGATCCGCGCGCAGGACGTCGGG
This sequence comes from Paraconexibacter sp. AEG42_29, assembly GCF_040581415.1. Classification (NCBI taxonomy): domain Bacteria; kingdom Bacillati; phylum Actinomycetota; class Thermoleophilia; order Solirubrobacterales; family Paraconexibacteraceae; genus Paraconexibacter; species Paraconexibacter sp. AEG42_29. Next base: position 3,942,428 of record NZ_CP114014.1, read on the forward strand.
CAGGCCGTGCAGACGATGACCGAGCACCTGCAGGGCACCGAGCACATCCTCGCGGGCCTGCTCCCACGCTGACCGGCACGCTTTGGACAACCGGTCGGTTGACGGCCGTCCGTCCCCCGGCGTACAGTCGCGCCCAAGAGGACGGACGACCACACCTTTATGGGTGCTGATCGGCACTTGCCACCACGACCGACGGGAGTTCGCATGTCCACGCTGGACAAGGGCGCGCAGCAGAGCGCCGACGAGAAGCGCCTGGCCGAGCTCGGTTACTCGCAGGAGCTCGAACGCTCCTGGACGGGCTTTCAGAACTTCGCGATCTCGTTCACGATCATCTCGATCCTGGCGGGCTGCTTCACGACCTACGGGCAGGCGTGGAACAACGGCGGCCCGGTCGCCATCTCCTGGGGCTGGCCGCTGATCTCGATCCCGATCCTGGTCATCGGCTTCTGCATGTCGGAGCTCGTGTCCGCCTACCCGACAGCCGGCGGCATCTACTGGTGGGCGGCCAAGCTCGGCGGCCCGGTCTGGGGCTGGTTCACCGGCTGGTTCAACCTCATCGGCCTGATCGCGGTGACGGCGTCGGTCGACTACGGCGCGGCGAACTTCATGAACGCGCTCTTCGGCCTCTTCGGCTTCAACCTCTTCAACGGCGAGGAGACGGGGACGCCCTACCTCCACGGCGTCTTCTTCCTGTTCCTCATCGTCCTGGCCATCCACGCGACGATCAACATCCTCGGCAGCCACCTGGTCGCCCGTGTGAACTCGATCTCGGTCTGGTGGCACGTCGGTGGCGTCGCGGTGATCCTGCTCGTGCTCATCTTCGTCCCCGAGAACCACGCGAGCGTCGACTTCGTCTTCACCGACCGGATCAACAACTCCGGGTTCGGCGGGAACATGTACTGGTTCTACGTCCTGCCGCTCGGCTTCCTGCTGACGCAGTACACGATCACCGGCTTCGACTCGTGCGCCCACGTCTCGGAGGAGACGCAGGGCGCCTCCGACGCCGCAGCGAAGGGCGTCTGGCGCTCGATCTTCTACTCCGCGGTCATCGGCTACTTCCTCCTGCTGGCGATCACGTTCACGATCACCGACGTCGATGCGGTGAACGCGGGCTTCGGCTCCTCGATCGAGGTCCTGAAGGCGGCGATGAGCGAGAGCTGGGTCAAGCTCATCCTGTTCATCTCCGTCGTCGGCCAGATGTTCTGCGGCGCAGCCTGCCTCACCAGCGCGTCACGCATGTGCTACGCCTTCAGCCGCGACGGCGCCATCCCCGGCTCGAAGATCTGGAGCAAGGTCAACTCGCGGCGGATCCCGGTCAACGCGGTGCTCTTCATGGCCGGCTGCGCCGCGCTGCTCACCGTCCCGGCGTACTTCCCCAACAGCGACGGCGTCACGGTCGCGTTCTTCGCCGTCGTCTCCATCGCGGTGATCGGGCTCTACATCGCGTACGTCATCCCGATCTACCTCCGCTGGCGGATGGGCGACACGTTCGAGCCCGGCCCGTGGAACAACGGCGCGAAGTACAAGTGGATGAACCCCTTCGCCTGCGTGTGGGTCGCGATCATCACGGTCATCTTCATCCTGCCGACGACGCCCGCGGGCACGCCCGGCCGGGACGAGTTCAGCTGGTCCGCGGTCAACTACGCGCCGCTGGTCACCGGCGGCGTCATCCTCGCCGTCGGCCTCTGGTGGGTCCTCGGCGCGAAGAACACGTTCACCGGGCCGAAGAAGACGGTCAAGGAGATCGACGCCGAGATCGACGTCCTATGACCCGGACGGCGTCCCCCGTCCCCCCGAGCAACTAGTCAGCCAGGTCCCCACATGTCAGAGACGTTGACGGTCATCGAGCCGGCCACCGAGGCCGTGCTCGCGGAGATCCCCCGGGCGGGGGCGGCGGAGGCGGACGCCGCGGTCGCCCGGGCGAAGGCGGCGTTCCCGGCGTGGCGGGCGGTCGCGCCGGCCGACCGCGCGCGGCTGCTGGCCCGCGTCGCGTCGCTCGTCCAGGACAACCTCGAGCCGCTGGCGGTGCTGGAGGCGCGCAACGCCGGCAAGCCGATCGGGGACGCCCGCGGGGAGATCGGCATGGTCGTCGACACGTTCGCCTACTACGCGGCCGCGCCCGAGCGGCTGCTGGGCGACACGATCCCGGTCGCCGGCGGGCTGGGCTTCACGGTGCGCGAGCCGCTCGGCGTCGTCGCGCTCATCACGCCGTGGAACTTCCCGCTGTGCATCGCCGCGTGGAAGATGGCGCCGGCGCTGGCGGCGGGGAACACCGTCGTCCTGAAGCCCGCCGAGCTGACGCCGCTGACCGCGCTGCGCTTCGAGGAGCTGGCGCTGGAGGCCGGGCTGCCGCCGGGCGTGGTCAACGTCGTCGCCGGGCCTGGGTCGACCGCGGGCGCGCGGCTGGTCGAGCACCCGGACGTCGCGAAGGTGGCGTTCACGGGGTCGACGGCGGTCGGCCGGTCGATCGCCGCCTCCGCGGCGCAGACCATCAAGCGCGTGACGCTGGAGCTCGGGGGCAAGTCGGCCAACATCGTCTTCGCGGACGCCGAGATCGAGCGCGCGGCCGCCGCGGCGCCGATGGCGGTCTTCGGCAACGCCGGGCAGGACTGCTGCGCCCGCTCGCGCGTCCTGGTGCAGTCGTCGGTCTTCGACACGTTCATGGACGCGCTGCACTGGGCGGCGTCGGAGGTCGTCGTCGGCGACCCGCTGGACGAGGCGACCACCATGGGCCCGCTGATCAGCGCGGCCCACCGCGATGCGGTCGCGTCGTTCGTGGACGCGGACTCACCGGTCTCGATGCACGGGGAGATCCCGGACGGCCCGGGCTTCTGGTACCCGCCGACCGTGCTCTCGCCCGTGGACCCGGCGTCCCGCGCGGCCACCGAGGAGATCTTCGGACCCGTCGTCTGCGTCATCCCGTTCCGCGACGAGGAGGAGGCGATCCGGCTCGCGAACGACACGATCTACGGCCTGTCGGGGTCGATCTGGACGCGGGACGGCGGCAAGGCGCTGCGGGTGGCGCGCGCGATGGACACCGGCGTCCTGTCGATCAACTCGAACAGCTCGGTGCGGGTGAGCACGCCGTTCGGCGGCTTCAAGCAGTCGGGGATCGGGCGTGAGCTCGGCCCGCACGCGACGGACGCCTACACCGAGAGCAAGACGATCTACTACGCCACCGAGGAGCACTGACATCGCCATGGCCGGACGACTTGAGGGAAAGGTCTGCGTCATCACCGGCGCGGCGGGCGGCATCGGGGCGGCCACGGCCGCGGTCTTCGCCGCCGAGGGCGCGACGGTCGTCGGGGTCGACCTGCACGACGGCTCCCCCGGCGACCTCGCGCTGGCGGTCGACGTCACCGAGGAGCACGCCGTGACGACCATGTTCGCGACGGTCCGCGAGCACTTCGGGCAGATCGACGTCCTCTTCAACAACGCCGGGATCAGCCCCGACGACGACGTCTCGGTCCTCGACACGTCACTCGAGGCGTGGCAGCGCGTGCAGGACGTGAACCTGAAGTCGGTCTTCCTCTGCTGCAAGCACGGGATCCCGCACCTGCTGGAGAACCCCGGCGGCGGATCGGTCATCAACACCGCGTCGTTCGTTGCGGTGATGGGCGCGGCGACCTCGCAGATCTCCTACACGGCATCCAAGGGCGGCGTCCTGGCGCTCTCGCGCGAGCTGGGCGTCGAGTTCGGGCGGCGCGGCGTGCGCGTCAACGCGCTGTGCCCCGGCCCGGTCGACACTCCGCTGCTGCAGGAGCTGTTCGCGAAGGACCCGGACAAGGCGGCGCGCCGGATGGTGCACCTGCCCATGGGCCGCTTCGCGCGGTCGGAGGAGATCGCGAAGTCGGTGCTGTTCCTGGCGTCGGACGATTCGTCGTACGTGACGGCGTCGACGTTCCTGGTCGACGGCGGCCTGTCGGGGGCCTACACGACGCCGGAGTGACCCGTTGCGGGCCTGCCCCGGGGAAAGCTGAACCCGGGTTCCGCCGCACGACGAGCCGCAGATCTCCGGATGACGCCGGCGTCATCTTCCCCGATTTAGCTGACCGAGGGTTCTGCGTTTTCCAGGGCCGCGGAACCCTGGTTCAGCTTCCCTCAGCGGCCGACCAGGGTGACGCCCGGCGCGGCCTCGCCGGCCCGTGCCAGCTCGATCGCCGCCCGGGCCTCGGGGCCGATCCCGATCACCGTCGAGTACCCGTGGGCGACCAGCGCCAGCACGGCGCCCTGCGCCTCGAGCGGACCGGTCACCCGGCGGACCTCGGCGGCCGGCGGGACGACGGCACGGGCGTCCGAGACGACCACGGCGGTGCGGACGGGGGTCGACGGGACGGGCGCCGACCCCGGTCCGGCAGCGGCGGCCACCGCCACGATCGCGGTGAAGGCGGCGGCGGTCGAGGCGGCTGCGTGAGACTTGGTAATCCACTTCATACGTATGAATCATACGTATGAAGTCAAGGGCGTGCGTGCCGCCCAAAGGCGGCGGGCCGCTGCGGGACGGCTTGCGCGGCTGGCGCCGGGGACCCCTGCCGTGGTGTGATCAGCCGCATCGGCTCCTCCCGCGTGACCTCCATCGACGTCGCCCAGCGCGCGGGCGTGTCGCAGTCGACCGTCTCACTCGTGCTGTCCGGCAAGGGCGAGGGACGCGTCGCCGCCGCCACCGCGGACGCCGTGCGGACCGCTGCCACCGAGCTCGGCTACCACCCGAACGCGGCCGCGCGCACGCTCAAGTCCGGGCTGTCGCACACCGTCGGCCTCGTCGTCCCGGACATCACGAACCCGGTCTTCGGGCTCGTCCTGCGCGGCGCGCAGCAGGCCGCGACCGCGGCCGGCTACACCGTGATCCTCGTCGACGTCGCCCGCGGGGACGGCGAGGAGTCGGTCCGCGCGCTGCGGGCGGCGTTCGTCGACGGCCTGCTCGTCTTCGCGATCGCCCCGCCCGCCGCGGCGCTCGGTCCCGGGGGTCCGCCGGTCGTCCTCATGGACATGCCCGCGACCGACCTCCCGTCCGTCACCCTCGACCTCAAGGGCGGCGTCCACGCGGCGATGGAGCACCTGCTGGGCCTCGGGCACCGCCGCATCGCCCACCTGCGCGCCGACGTCCCGACGCCGACGTTCGTCGCCCGCGCCAACGCCTGGGCGCGCGCGCTGCTGGACGCCGGGATCGACCCGGCGGACGACCTGATCGTCGGCAGCCTCTTCTCCCATACCGCCGCCCGCGTCGCCGGGCGGGACCTGCTGCAGCGCAGCCCCCGTCCCACCGCGGTGTTGTGCGACGACGACGTCCTCGCGGCCGGCCTGCTCCTCGCCGCCCGGGACCTCGGACTCACCGTCCCGGGCGACGTGTCGGTGGTCGGGTTCGACGACATGCCGCTGGCGGAGATGGTCACCCCGCCGCTGACGACCGTCGCGTTCGACGTGCCGCTGTTCGGGACGCGCGCGTTCGAGGTCCTGCTCGCCCACATCCGGGGGGACGCGGACGCGCCGCGCAGCACGTGGCTCGCGACCCGGCTCGTGATCCGCGAGTCGACCGCCCCACCCCCCACTTCCTGACCGCTCGATGTGCCACCGGGCGCCGATGTGGCGCCTGGTGGCACATCGACCGCCTTGTGCGTCGTCGGTCAGCGAGTCAGCGGCTCAGCGGCTCAGCGGCTCAGCGGCTCAGCGGCGTGTCGTCGCTGCGACCGCGCCGATCACCTCGCGCCACCACGCGCCCTCGGCGTGCGTCTCGGCCCGCTGCAGCCGCCGCTGCGCGTTCAGCGTGACCGCCTGCGGCCGACCGACGATGACGACCGGACCGGTCACCGCGTAGCGTCCGTCCTCGAGCTCCACCAGCGCTCCCGCCACGCCGTCGCGCCGCGTCCGCAGCCGCGTGATCACGGCCAGGCCGTTGATGGCCTGCGGGCGGCTCGGGTCGCCGTCGTCCTCCTGCCAGGGGCGAATCGACGAGACGGACGGCATCGACCGCCAGGCGCGAGCCGGCCGCGGCTGCGGACCGAGCGGACCGCTGCGCCACAGGTCCAGCAGCTCGGAGAACTCGATGGCGACCTCCTGGCGCACGAGCACGTGCAGCCGGTCGCCCTTCGCGATCTCGGTCGACCCACGCGGCGGGATCGCCTGCTCGCCACGGACGATCACGTTCAGCAGCGCCTCGCGCGGCAGCTGCAGGTCGCGCACGCGCACACCGACCGCCGCATCGTCGGGCAGCACCTCGTACTCGACGACCTCCGCACCCAGCCGCCGGATCGCGCCGGCGTTCGTGAGCGGGGTCGGGACGGCCTTGACGTTCGTCGTCACGCCGAGCTTCTTCGCGAACCACTCGAACGTCATCCCCTGCAGGACCGTCGACACGATCACCGCGAAGAACACGATGTTGAAGAACCGCTCGGAGTTGGGCACCCCGGCCAGCACCGGGAACGTCGCCAGCACCACCGGGACGGCACCCCGCAGACCCGCCCACCCGAGGACGAGCTGCTCGCGGACCTCGAAGCCCTGGAACATCGTCGAGACGAAGACCGACGCCGGGCGGGCGACCACCACCGCGGCGATCGCCAGCACCGTGCCCTCGAGTGCGATGTCCCCGAACTCGCTCGGGAAGACCAGCAGCCCGAGCGTGAAGAACATCGCCAGCTGCGCCACCCACGCGAGGCCCTCGTGGAAGGTGACGATCGTCCGCTTGGCCGGCAGGTCCGACGTGCCGATCGCCAGGCCGGCGAGGTAGACGGCGAGGAAGCCGGAGCCGTGGATGAAGTCGGCCGAGCCGTACGCGAGGGTGCAGATCGCGATCGATGCGACGGGATACAGGCCGGCGGAGCTGAGCCGGATGGACCCGAGGGCACGCACCGCGAGCCAGCCGATCAGCAGGCCGACGACGGCGCCGATGGCCATCTCCTCGCCCATCGCCACGAGCATGTCGACCAGGCCGTAGTCGGGCTGCTCGATCCAGTCGACGAACCCGATCACGAGCAGGATGGCCACGGGGTCGTTGAAGCCGGCCTCGCCCTCGAGGGTCCGTGCCAGGCGCCGGCGCAGCGTGGATCCGCGCAGCAGCGAGAAGATCGCGGCGCCGTCGGTGCAGGAGACGATCGAGCCGAGCAGCATGCCCTCGAGGATCGAGAGGTCGAACAGCCACGCCGCGATCAGGCCACCCCCGATCGCGGTGAGCGCGGTGCCGACGGTCGCCAGCGCGAGCGACGGCTTCAGCACCGGCCGGATCTCATTCCAGCCGGCCGCGAGCCCGCCCTCGAACAGGATCAGGACGAGCGCGATGATGCCGATGCGCTGCGTCAGCTCGTAGTCGGAGAACTTGATCAGCGCCAGCCCGTCGCTGCCGAGCAGCATCCCGAGCCCGAGGAACAGCAGCAGGCCGGGGACGCGGATCCGGGACGCGAGGACGGACGCCGCGATGCCGGCCCCGAGCAGCGTGCCGGTGACGAGGAGCAGCTCGCCGGTGTTCATGCCGGCACCCGCTCGGCGGATGGTGCGCTCGCCGGCTCGACGACCACCAGCGGGGACGTCCCGGGGTAGAGCCCGGCGATCAGCTCGCCGAGGAGCCGGAAGTCGCGGACGTTGTCGGTCGCCACCTCGCGGCCGTGCACCCAGGCACAGGCTGCGATCTGCTCGTCCAGGCGCCAGCCGGTGCGCGTGCGGCCCCGGGGCTGTCCGGCGGCGGCCGGCGCGGCGGGATGCAGCGCGCGCAGCCGGCCGGCGACGATCGCCGCCTCGCGGTCGAGCGACAGCACCTCGACGAGCTCGCCGCAGACGAGCTCGACGAACCAGTCCAGGCAGGCGGCGAGCGCCGGCCGGCGGCCCACGGCGGCCTGCAGTCCCTGGACGACCTCCATGACCGTCGGCTCGGCGATCGCCACCGGCGCGCCCATCTGAGCGCGGTGCACCAGCTCGTCCTCCAGGGCGCTGCCGGGGTGCAGCCGGGCGACGACGGTCGTGTCCCAGACCGGCATCAGCGCGGGTGCCGCCCGCCGAGCATCGCGGTATGCAGCTCGTCCGTGGCGGCGTCCGACCCGACCTCGAGGACCCGACGCCGCCCCGAGCCGGCGACGGCGGCACGGCGCTCCGCGGCCACCGCGGCGATGTGCGCGCGGCGGCTGCGTGCCTCCGCGCCCTCCTCGGCCAGCCGGACGATCGCGTCGTTGGCGGTCGTCCCAAGCTCGTCGGCGAGGCGTTCGGCCGCCTCGACGAGCGCATGCGGGACGGTCAGCGTCGTCCGGTGGCCTTCACGGCGGGGGGCACGGCGACGCTGATCCATTAGCGCATCATACGGCATCAAAAGGCGAATGTAAGTCCCAGCTTAAGCCGAGAAGCGCGCCGTCAAGACACGATGCGCGCCGCGTACCCGCCCTCGGTGACGGCGTGCTCGACGACCGCCGCGTGCGCCCGTCCGCGCGTCTGGAGGACGAGCTGCACCGCCGTCTCGCGGACGTGCAGCCCGACGCCTTCGCGCAGGTGCTCGACGTCGACGATGTTCGCCCCGGTGCCGGCGACGAGGGCGAGCAGCGTGGCGAGCGCGCCGGGGCGGTCGGGGACGCGGGTGAACAGGACCAGGCGTCGCCCCGCCTCGGTCTCGTGACGCCGCGCGACCTCGGCCAGCAGCCCCGGGTCGACGTTGCCGCCGGAGAGGATCACGCACGTCGTCCCCTCCCCGGAGGCGATGGCCTGGCCGCCGATCAGCGCAGCCGCGCCCACCGCCCCGGCGCCCTCCACCACGAGCTTCGCCTTCTCGGCCAGCTGGACGATGGCCTCGGCGATCGCGTCCTCCCCCACGACGACGACCTCGTCCACCCACTCGCGGACGAGCGGCAGCGTCAGCTCACCCGGCCGCTTGACCGCGATGCCGTCGGCGATCGTCAGCGCGCCGTCGACCCCGACGGGGGCACCCGCCGCGAGCGACCCGGGGAACGCCGCGACCGTCGCCGCCTGCACGCCGATGACGCGGACGTGCGGCAGCGCCGACTTCACGGCGATCGCCACGCCGGACGCCAGGCCGCCGCCGCCGATGGGGACGATCACCGTCGCGAGGTCCGGGATGTCGTCCAGCAGCTCGAGGCCGAGCGTGCCCTGCCCCGCGACGACGTGCGGGTCGTCGAACGGGTGCACGAAGACCAGGCCCGCGGCCGCGGCGCGCTCGCGGGCGGCAGCGACGCACTCGTCCACCGAGGCCCCGGCGAGGCGGACGACCGCGCCCAGCTCCGCGGCGCCCTCAGCCTTGGCGATCGGGGCGAGCTCGGGCATGAAGACCTCGCACCGGACACCGCGCTCGCGCGCGGCGAACGCGAGCGCCTGGGCGTGGTTCCCGGCGCTGCCGCAGACCACGCCCGCCCGGCTCGCGTCCCCGACCATCGCCAGCTTGGTCAGCGCGCCGCGGACCTTGAACGACCCCGTGCGCTGCAGGCTCTCGGCCTTCAGCACCACCGCACCGCCCCCGACCGCGCTGAGCGTGGCCGACGGGAGCACCGGGGTGTGACGGACCACGTCGCGGATGGCCGCCCGCGCGGCCGCGATGTCCGCTGCCGTCACCCGCGGGGCCGGCGGCGGCACGTCCGTCGCCTCAGCCGGCCGGCAGGGCGATGACGGCGTCGATCTCGACGTCCGTGCCCAGCGGCAGCGCCGCGACGCCGATCGCCACCCGTGCCGGCGGGTCGGCGGGGAAGTACGCCGCGTAGGCCTCGTTGATCGCCGCGAACTGGCCCATGTCGGTCGTGTAGACGGTCAGGCGCACCGCGTCGCCCAGCTGCGCACCGGCGGCGGCGCAGACGGCGGTGAGGTTGTCGAGGCAGCGGCGCGTGCGGTCCCCGATCGTCCCCTCGATGAGCTTGTTCGTCTCCGGATCCAGCGGCACCTGGCCGGAGCAGAACAGGAACCCGCCGCTCACGATCCCGTGGCTGTAGGGGCCGACCGCGCTGGGCGCGCCGAGGGCAGTGACGGGACGGCGCTGGTCGGACATGGGAGCGAAGGCTATCCGGTCGCCCACGTGGGTACGGTGGCGTGCATGCGCTTCCCGCGTTCCCTGCTCATCGGCGCCTCGGCGGCCGTCCTCGGCGGCCTGGCCGGTGCTCCCGCGGCCGGCGCCGCCCTGCCGTGGAACGAGTGCGCACCGTCCGGGTTCGAGTGCAGCACGCTCTCGGTCCCGGTCGACCGGACCGGCGGCGTCCCGGGGACGATCATCCTCTCCGCCCACCGCGCGCCGGCGCTCGCGGGCGACCGCTCAACGGCCGTCGTGGCGCTCGCGGGCGGCCCCGGCCAGGCGGCCCAGCCGATCGCGAAGGGCTTCCGGGAGCTGCTCGCGCCGCTGCTGAGCACCAGCGACCTGCTCGTGTTCGACCAGCGCGGCACCGGCCTCTCGAACCCGCTGCAGTGCGCCGCGCTGAAGAGCAACGGGGCGATCCGGACCGTGACGCGCAAGTGCGCCGAGCAGATCGGGCCCGCGCGCGCCTTCTTCACGACCGCCCAGTCGGTCGAGGATCTCGAGGCGCTGCGCATCGCCGGCGGCTACGCGAAACTGACGCTGTACGGGGTCTCCTACGGGACGAAGGTGGCGCTCGCCTACGCGGCCAGGTACCCGGCCACCACGCAGGCGCTGATCCTGGACTCGGTCGTGCGGCCCGACGGCCCGGACGCGTTCCGGCGGTCGACGCTGGCGGCGATCCCCCGGGCGCTGGGCACCGACCTCTGCGGCGGCTCGGAGTGCCGGGGCATCACGACCTCCGTGGTCGCGGACGTCAAGAAGCTCGCCGCCAAGCTGGCGGCGAACGATCTGCGCGGCCCCGTCTACAGCGGCAGCGGCCGCCGGTTCACCGCGCGCCTCAGCGTCGAGGGCCTGCTCGGCATCCTGGTCGCCGGCGACCTGGATCCCACCCTGCGCGCCGAGCTCCCCGGCTCGCTGCGCGCCGCGCTGACCGGCGACGTCAAGCCGATCCTGCGACTCAGCGCCAGGTCAGCTGGGCTGCAGAACGTGGCACGGGTCCCAGGCGACGCGCTGTCGCCCGCCCGCGGGTTCCAGCAGGCCGCGGCCGACAACGACCCGCTGTTCTTCACCACCCTCTGCGAGGAGAACACCTCGCTGCCGTGGACCCGCGGCGCACCGGAGCTCACGCGCCTCGCCCAGGCCAACGCGGCCGCGAAGGCACTGCCGGCGTCCACCTTCGCCACCTTCCCGCGCGCGGTCGCGCTGGGCGGTATCCCCTCTCTCTGCGCCGGCTGGCCCGTCGCGTCCGCCGCACCGGCGGCCCCGGGGGCGCTGCCCGACGTCCCCGTCCTGATCCTGGACGGCCAGGGCGACCTGCGCACCCCGGTCGAGGACGCCCAGGCGGTCGCGGCGAGCTTCCCGCGTGCCCAGGTCGTCGCGGTCCCCCACACCGGCCACTCGGTCCTCGGGACCGAGGCCGCCGACTGCGCCAAGAAGGCCCTCGCGGCCTTCGCGGCCGCTGCGCCCGTCGCCGCCTGCCCCGCCGTCGACAACCCGTACTCGCCCACCCCGCGCCCGCCGCTCAAGCTGAGCAAGGTCAGCGGCATCAAGGGCTACACGCCGAAGGTCGGGCAGACCGTCATCGCCGTCAACGGCACCCTCACGGACGCCCGCCGGCAGGTCATCGGCAGCGCGCTCGGCAACGGGCGCGTCCCGCAGGCCCTCGGCGGCCTGCGCCACGGCTCGCTCCGCGTCCTCAGCGCCTCGCCGCTGCGGATCCAGCTGCGGGCCTACGAGTACGTCCCGGGCGTGCGCGTGACCGGCACCTACGCGCCGTCGACCGGCGCGCAGCTGACGATCAGCGGGACGGCTGCGGCCCGGGGCACGCTCCGGTTCACGTTCACGTCCGGCCGCGACACCGTCAGCGGCACCCTGGCCGGCAAGCGCGTCAGCGCATCCAGCGGCCGGTCGCTCCGCATGCGTTCCACGGACGACGCGCTGCCGTCGCTGACCGAGGCGCTCGCCCGCGGGCGCCTCGCGGCGGCGGGTCGCTGATGCGCGGTTAGGCTGGCCGCATGGCCGACGCCAACGCCCTCGCGCAGGAAACGTCCCCCTACCTGCTGCAGCACGCCCACAACCCGGTCGCCTGGATGCCGTGGGGCGCCGCGGCGCTGGAGCGGGCCGCCACCGAGGACAAGCCGCTGCTGGTCTCGATCGGCTACTCGTCGTGCCATTGGTGCCACGTCATGGAGCGCGAGTCCTTCGAGGACGAGGCCGTCGCCGCAGTCATGAACGAGCACTTCGTGTGCGTGAAGGTCGACCGCGAGGAGCGGCCCGACGTCGACGCGATCGCCATGGAGTACGTCCAGGGCGCGACAGGTCACGGCGGCTGGCCGCTGAACGTCTTCCTGACCCCCGACCAGGTGCCGTTCCACGGCGGCACCTACTTCCCGCCGCAGGAGCGCCACGGGCTGCCGTCCTGGCAGCAGGTGCTGCTCGCCGTCGCCGAGGCCTGGCGGACGCAGGCCGACGAGATCCGGGCGACCCGGGGCAAGCTCGCCGAGCGGCTCGGCGGCGGCGCGCGACTGCGTCCCGCGCGGCGCACCTTCGACCCGGCGGCACTCGACCAGGCCGTCGGGTCGCTGAGCGAGCTGCACGATGCCGTCAACGGCGGCTGGGGCACCGCGCCGAAGTTCCCCGCCGCGTCGACGATCGAGTTCCTGCTCCGCCGCGGCGACACCAGCACGACCGTCCAGACGATGAAGTGCATGGCCGGCGGCGGGATCAACGACCAGATCGGCGGCGGCTTCGCGCGCTACAGCGTCGACGCCACTTGGACCGTCCCGCACTTCGAGAAGATGCTCTACGACAACGCCCTGCTGGCCCGTGCGTACCTGCACGGCTGGCAGCTGACCGGCGACGAGGACCTGCGCCGTGTCTGCGAGGAGACGCTGGACTGGGCGCTGCGCGAGATGCACGCGGAGGACGGCGGGTTCTTCAGCGCGCTGGACGCCGACAGCGAGGGCGTCGAGGGGAAGTTCTACGTCTGGACCGTCGACGAGCTGCGCGCGGTCCTCGGCGAGGACGCAGATGCGGCCATCCGCTGGCTCGGCGCGACCGAGCAGGGCAACTTCGTCGACCCGCACCACCCGGCCGACCCCGGCGCGCCGGGGTTGAACGTGCTCGAGGACCGCGGCCCGCGCCCGGACGACGAGACGGTCGAGCGGATCCGCGCGACGCTGCTGCGTGTCCGCGGCGAACGCGTCTGGCCCGGCCTGGACGACAAGCGGCTCACCGCGTGGAACGCGCTGATGATCAGCGCGCTGGCCGACGCCGGCGCCGTCCTGCACCGCGCCGACTACGTCGACGCCGCGCGGGACACCGCGCAGTTCCTGCTGGACCGGCTGCGCGACGCGGACGGGCGGCTGCTGCGGACCTACAACCAGGGGGCCGCCAAGCTGCCCGCCTACCTCGAGGACCACGCCTTCCTGCTCGAGGCGCTGATCACGCTCCACGAGGCCACCTTCGAGGCCCGCTGGCTCCACGAGGCCACCGCGCTGGCCGACGTGCTGCTCGCCCGGTTCATCGACAGCGAGAACGGCGGGTTCTTCTCGACCGCGGACGACCACGAGCAGCTGCTCGCCCGCCGCAAGGACCTGGAGGACTCCCCGATCCCGGCCGGCGGGTCCGCGGCGGCGTTCGGCCTGCTGCGCCTCGCCGCCCTGACCGGCGAGCACCGCTACGAGGAGGCGGGGGTGTCGCAGCTGACGCTGCTGCACGAGATCGCCGCGCGGTACCCCAGCGCGTTCGGCCACCTGCTGCAGGCGCTCGACTTCCACCTGCGGCCGACCCGGGAGGTCGCGATCGTCGGCCCCGCGGAGGGCCGGGCGCCGCTCGTCGCGGCGGTCCGGTCGACGCTCCGCGGCGACCTCGTCCTGAGCGGTGGTGACGGGACGGACGCCGCCGGGCTGGCCCTGCTGGAGGGTCGCGTCCCGGTGGACGGCCGGGCTGCCGCCTACGTCTGCGAGAACTTCGCCTGCCAGCGACCGGTGACCGACCCGGACGAGCTGCTCGCGCTGCTCGACGCGTAGCGGCTGCGAGACGACCCCGGCGCAATCTAAGGTCCCCGCAGATGCCGACGGCAACGAGGTTCTCGATTCCCCGCCACACCCGCCGCGCCGCCGTGCTCGCGGGCAGCCTGTCGGCCGCGGTCCTCGTCCCGGCCGCCGGCGCCCACGCCGCGACCGTGACGGTCAGCCAGCCGTGCCAGCTCGTGAGCTTCGGGCTGACCGCGACGCTCGCCGGCTTCACGCCGAACACGACGGTCACGCTGAGCGGGGACGGCGTGTCCGGGTCGACGCTCGTCGACGCCGCCGGCAGCGGCCGGATCCTGTTCAACGCGCCGTCGCTCGGCGCGAGCGGCCCGCTGTCCCGGCAGCTCACCGTCACCGCCCGGGACAGCACCCCGAACCCGCAGCAGGGCTTCGCGCGCTTCCGGGTCGCGACCTTCGCCTTCAGCAGCGGCGGTGGCGTGCAGTCCCCTAAGGCCCGGCGCAGCTGGCGGTTCTCGGGCCTGCAGCCCGGCCGCCCCGTCTTCGGGCACTTCCGGTTCGGCGGCAGGACGCGCGCGAACCACCGCTTCGGCGTGGCCAAGGGCCCGTGCGGCGAGCTCACCGCGACCGCGCCCGGCATCCCGGTCAAGGGCCGGGTCGACACCGGCCGCTGGACGATCCAGATCGACCAGCGGCCGGTCTACGACCGCGCGACCAAGCCCCGCCTGACCGGGAGCACGAGCGTGGTCGTCGTCTACAACCGCTGAGCGGCACCGGCGCCGGCGCCGGCGGCCACGACTGCGGGCGCGGAGCCGGGCTCCATCGGCCGGTGCAGCCGCCGCACCGCGCCCTGGCAGGCCCCGCAGTGCCGCAGGTGCCCGCGGACCGCGGTGAGGTCGGCCGCGGACACGTCTCCGGTGCCCAGCGCCCGGATCGTCGAGGCCCAGCGCGCGCACTCGCGGCCGGACTCGAGCTCCTCCCGGTGGGTCGCGATACGGCGGCGCCCTTCGACGAGCGCGCGGTTGACCTTGGTGTGCGACCAGCCCTCGCCGGTCGCGATCTCCGCGTACGAGCGACCCGCCGCCTTCAGGCAGAGCGCCCGCAGCTCGTCGGCCTTCAGCCGGGTGAGCGCTTCGCGGGTCTGGGCGATGCCCTCGCGCGTGATCGCCTGCTCCTCCGGCGACGGCAGGTGCCGTGCCTCGACCTGGTCGACCGCGAGCTCGATCTGTCCCACCGACCTCGCCCGCTGCTCGCGCAGCGCCAGCGCCTCGTTGCGGACCACCCGGAAGAGCCACCGGTCGGCGGTGGCGGGGTCCAGGCGGCCGGCGTTGCGGATCAGGATCTCGAGGCCGCGCTGACAGGCGTCCGCGGCGTCGTCGTCGCAGCTCGAGTGACGCCGCGCGACCCGCAGGAGGGTGTCCGCGTGGCGCTGCAGGATGCCCATCACGAGCGCCTCCGCCGCCGGCGTCGACCGCCGTCCCGCCTGCGTACCCGCCCCGCTCCCCGCGTCCTCCACCCCGTCCCCCTGATCTCATCCTCGGCTCTCGCCCCGCTGGTGTCCTCTCCAGCGGGGCGGCCGCGATGTGTGTCAGGAGTGGGGCGCGGCCTCGTCGTCGACGTCGCCTTCGCCGTCGTCCTCCGGCTCGGCCACGCCCAGCGCCTGCGCGACGCGGGCGGCGACGGCCGGGTCCTCCTCCGCCGCCGAGCCCGCCCGGATGCGGTCCCCGGTCGGCCGTGACCAGTTGACGAGCGCGAGGTCCAGGGCCGCCGCGGTGACGCCGCCCGCCTGCAGGAGCTCGCTCGCGCGGCGCTGCAGGTTGATCGCGTCGCCGATGCCGAAGATCCGCTTGGCGGCGAGCAGCGTGGGGTCCATCGGCTCGGCGTGGGCCAGCAGCAGCGACGACGGCTGGACGTCGAGCAGGCCGAGGCCCCCGGCGAGGACCAGGAACTCGTAGCGGGCGGCCCGCGGGAAGCGCGGCAGCGAGAGGCGCTCGAAGGCGCGCTCGAACCGGCGGGCCGGGGTCAGGGACGCCTCGGCGGAGAGCAGCGGCACCTGCCCGCCGGCCTTCTCGGCGCGCGACCGGTAGGCGGCCAGGGTGTCGGCGGCGCGGCGCGCGTCGTAGGCGGTGCGCGGTCCGGTCGCGACGCCCTCGAGGGCGGGGAGCTCGCCGCCGGCCCACGGCGTGCGGACGTCGGCGATCGCGCCGAAGGGGTCGGCGTCGTCCTCCACCGGCGAGAGGTAGGCGACGAGGAACAGCGTCCACAGCGCCTCCTCGCGGTCCTCGACGACCGCGGCGTCGGCCAGCAGGCCGGGCGGACCGGACCGCAGCTCGTCCAGGCGCGCGGTGGCGAACGCGAGCTCGGCGGCGAGCCGGCGCGCGTCCTCGGACGCCTTCAGGCCCGGGACCAGGCCGTGCTCGTAACCGTCCTCCACCGCACGGTGCTGGCGGCGGACCTTGACCTCGCCGGTGCGGGAGGTGCGGCGCTTCGCCGGCGACCCGCCGCCGGCCGTCTTCTTCGGCGGGTTGGCGCGGTCCTTGGCGAGGCGCGCAGCCGCCTGCCCGGTCACGGTGCCCGGCCTGACCCGCGGCTTGCGACTGCAGATCGGGCAGTTCTCTTCGAGGCGACCGTGACGGCAGAACGTAGGCACGACCACACAGCTTATGCGCCGGGCACCGGCGACCGTGTGTCGCCGGTGCGCACCCGCTGTGAGCTACGCAGGTCCTACTTGTTGCACTTGCGCGCCTTGCGCTTCTGGACGACCGCGTAACCGGGGCGCTTCGTCGTCCCGGCCGCGTCGACCAGGCCGGAGTCGAAGAGCAGCCCGACGTTCTCCGGGGTGCCGTTGAAGCTGTACACGTAGATCCGCTTGATCTGCTTGTACTTGTTCGCGATGTGGAACATGCAGCCGAGCGCCTTGGCGGCGAACGGCGCACCGGCGGCGACCGACCGCTTCTTGAAGGTGACCTGGCCGCCGGTCTCGGTGAGCCAGACCTGGGCCTTCGTGCCGATCTCCTTGAGGATCTCCTTCGTGCGCTGCGTCTTGTCGTCGTAGCGGTTCGTGTCGGAGTAGTTGTGCAGGCCCCAGATGGCGTTGCTCTTCGGCTTGTAGGCCTTCTTGAACGCCTTGACGTACTTGATCGCGGCCCGCGGGCTGTTGCCGTCCAGGAAGTCGAGCACGACGATCGACTTGCCCTTGAACACGCGCGCGCCGGCCTTGGTGATGTCGGACGCGAGCTTCGGGTTCTTGCAGATCTCGACGGGCTGGCCCTCGGTGCGGCCGTTCTTCTGGCAGACGTTGACCTCGTTCCAGGGCGAGATGTCCTTGATCTGGCTGCCGTAGACGGCCTTGACCTTCTTGAGCGCCGCGGTGTACTCGGCGATCGACGGCATGACCGTCTCGCGTCCCGCGGTCCGGGAGTGCTCGAAGGAGACCAGGATGCGGGCCTTCGTCAGGCGGGCGCCGATCATCCAGTCGTCGAAGCGCTTCAGCTGCGCCGCGTCGTCCATGACGTCCCACGGCGCGATGTAGCGCGCGGTCTTCATCTTCAGCGGCGCGTACAGCGGGTTGACGAACGTCTTGGCCAGCTGGTCGGAGATGCCGACGGTGACGGCCGACTGGGCCGGCGGGGCGGCAGCGAGACCGCCGACGGCGAGCGTGCAGAGCAGAGCGAGACGGCGCATGTATGCGGGTTCCCTGGGTCGAGGTCGGGTGGGGCGATCGGGTCGCGGTCGTCAGACTAATGACACGGACGCCGGGGACGCACCACTGCCCCTGCGCTTCAGCGCAGGCGCCCGATGCCGCCGACGACCAGGTCAGAGATGAACGCGACCGCTCCATCCACATCGGCGGGCTCGCGCTCGAGCATGAGCACCGCGATCTCGAACGCCGCGCCGACCATCGCCCGGGCCATGTACTCGACGTCCAGATCGGGCAGCAGGCCGGCGGCGATCCCGACACGCAGGTCCTCGGCCAGCTCGACGGTGCCCGCGCCGATCACCGGCTCGTCGTAGAGCGCGCGGATGGTGCCGGCGTTGCGCCGCAGCAGCTCGAACAGGAGCGGGTCGGACGCGAGGAACTCGAAGTACGCGCGGAAGCCGGACTCGACGAAGGACTCGAGGTCCGTGGACGACCGACGCGCGGCGCGGACGAGCACGCGGCCCTCCATCGCCGCCTGCTCGACGAGCGCCCGCAGCACGGACTCCTTGTCCGGGAAGTAGTTGTAGAACGTCCCGGTCGCGAGGTCCGTCCGGCGGACGATGTCGCGGACGGTGGCCGCGCCGTAGCCCAGCTCGCCGAAGATCTGCAGCGCGGCGTCCAGGATCGCCGCGCGGTTCGCCGCCTTCGTCTGCTCGCGCTTGCCGGCGGGCGCGTGCTCGTCGGACTCGGCCTGGGCTGCCATCGCGTGGACCCTACGGCAAAGTTGACGCAGGCGTCAATTTACTGGCGGAGCAGAACTTCGCGCAGCGGCGGGAAGGAACCGCCGTCGCCTGCGTCTTGGGGGTTAGACACCGGCCGGGCACCAGCGCCTCAGGCCCCTCACCACCTTCAGGAGAACCATCATGTCATCGCCTTCCGCCGGACGCCGTGCCCGCCGCGCCCTGGTCCTGACCGCCCTCGCCGGGGGCGCCGTCATCAGCGCGCCGGCCGCCGCGAACGCCGCCGCCGTCCCGACCGCGGCCGCCGGCGCCAACGCCGCCGCGATCCAGTCGGCCGTCGACGGCTATCGCGCGTCGCTCGGCGGCGCGCTGAACCCGAACGCCGGGGCGTCCTTCGCGAACGGGCGGCGCGAGATCAACTGGGACGGCGTCCCCGACGGTGTCGCGTCCCCCAACGCCTTCCCGGCCGGGTTCTTCTCGGTGACCTCCGCCCGCGGCGCGCAGTTCTCGACGCCCGGGGCCGGCTTCCGCGTCAGCTCGACCGAGGCCTCCGGCGTCCCGGTCCGCTTCGGAGAGCTGAACGCCAGCTACACCGCGCAGTTCTCGACGTTCTCGGCCCAGCGGCTGTTCGCGCCGGTCGGCTCGAACATCACCGACGTCGCGTTCTTCGTCCCCGGGACCCAGACGCCGGCGACCACGACGGGCTTCGGCACCGTCTTCACCGACGTCGACACCGCGGGCACCTCCAAGATCGAGGCCTTCGACGTGGACGGCCAGCTCATCGCGACCGTCGCCGCGCCGCCGAGCCCCGACCACGGGCTGTCGTTCGCCGGCGTCACCTTCAACCAGGGCGAGAAGATCCAGCGCGTGCGCATCACGACCGGCAACAAGGCGCTCGGTGCGCCGGAGGCCGGGACGGACGACCTCGTCGCGCTCGACGACTTCGTCTACGCCGAGCCGCAGAAGCAGGACGTCCGGCCGCCGGTGATCATCGAGACGAAGGTCCCCGGCCCGACCGTGGAGGTCCCGGCGCCGCCGAAGGCCGACGAGGACGCGCCGCGGCTGAGCCTGCTCGCGTTCGGCGCCTACCGGGCGATCCTCGGCGCGTCGGAGTCGTGCACCTACACCGCGACGCTGAAGCTCGACGCCGCGACGGCGCGGAGGCTGAAGCTCAAGACGACGCTGGCCACCCACGCGAGCACCAAGTGCGTCGCCGGCTCGACGGTGATCGTCTCGAAGCTGAGCAAGGCGACCGTGGCGA
The DNA here is from genome assembly GCF_040581415.1 of Paraconexibacter sp. AEG42_29. NCBI lineage: Bacteria > Bacillati > Actinomycetota > Thermoleophilia > Solirubrobacterales > Paraconexibacteraceae > Paraconexibacter > Paraconexibacter sp. AEG42_29. The sequence goes on from NZ_CP114014.1 coordinate 3,962,046, forward strand.
AGCTCCGCGCCGCGAAGGCCCGCCCGACGCTGACGGTCAAGGCCCAGGACGCGGCGCGGAACAGCCGGACGATCAGCTTCAAGCTGAGCTGACCGATCGGGCCTGCTGCGGCACTGCTCAGCGCAGGCCGGCGCGGGTGATCACCTGGTCCCGCGCGGTGATCACCTTGTCCGCCAGGCCGTAGGCGACGGTGTCCTCCGCCGTGAAGAAGCGATCGCGCTCCATGTCGGCGTGGACGCGGGACTGGTCCTGGCCGGTGTTCTCGGCGTAGATCTCCTCGAGGCGCTCGCGCAGTGCGAGCGCCTCCTTCGCGTGGATGCCGATGTCCGTCGACTGTCCCTGGAAGCCGCCCGACGGCTGGTGGATCAGGATGCGGCTGTTCGGCAGGACCATGCGCTTGCCGGGCGCGCCGGCGGACAGGATCAGCGAGCCGCCGCTCATCGCGATCCCGCAGCAGATCGTCCGCACGTCGCAGCGGATGAAGTTCATCGCATCGACCATCGCGAGCGCCGCGTAGGCGCCGCCGCCGGGGGTGTTGATGTAGAGCGAGATGTCCTTGTCGGGGTCGTCCGCCTCCAGGTGCAGGAGCTGGGCGACGACGAGGTTCGCGATCTCGTCGTCGATCTGGCTGCCGAGGAAGACGACGCGGTCGTTCAGGAGCCGGGAGTAGATGTCGAACGAGCGCTCGCCGCGCGGGGACTGCTCGACGACCATGGGAATGAGGGGCATGCGGATCTCCGGGGGTTCGTGGGCTGCGGCTATTCGCGCAACCATTTGGTTGCGTGTTCCCGAGACGCTAGCATGCGCAACCATGGAGTTGCACCAAGACATCGTCCGCCGCGAGGTCGTCCTCGACGCCGACCTCGACACCGCCTGGTCGGCGCTCGCCAGCGCCGACGGCCTCCAGACCTGGCTCGCGGAGTCGGTCGACGTCGAGATCGCCCCCGGCGCGAAGGGCACGATCACCGACCACGACGGCGTCGTCCGCGACGCGACGGTCGAGGAGGTCGTCCCCGGCCGGCGCGTGGCGCTGCGCTGGGCGGCGTCCGGCCACGAGCCGACCGTCGTCGACCTGACGCTCGAGCCGCTGGGTGACGACCGCACGCGGCTCGTCGTGGTCGAGGTCCCGGCGGCCGTCGTGCACGCGGTCAGCACGCAGCTCGTGATCGCGGGGACGTCGGCCTTCCGGGGCCCGGCGCTCGTGGCGGCGTAGGCGGTGGACGACCGCGCCGCGGGGGCGGTGTTCCACGCCCTCAGCGATCCCACCCGCCGGCAGGTGGTCCAGGCCCTCGCGCAGCGCGGCTCGCTGACCGCATCGGCGATCGCCGCCGAGCTGCCCGTCAGCCGCCAGGCCGTGACCAAGCACCTCAGCGCCCTCCGCGACGCCGGGCTCGCGACCGCCACCCCGTCCGGCCGCGAGGTCCGGTACGACCTCACCCCCGCCCCCATGGCCGAGGCCGTCGCCTGGATCACCCAGACCGGGGCCGCCTGGGACGACCGCCTGGCGCGGCTGCAGCGCTCGTTCGAGCAGCGCGCGAGCTGACCCGGTCAGGTCGGAATGGGAATCGACCGGCTGTAAGACTAGAAACGGAAATCGACTTGGTCTAAGTTCGCGCTTATGCGCTCCGCTTTCCGTCCTGTCGTGTGCGGCACCGTCCTGAGCTGCTGCCTCGCCCTCGCGGCGTGTGGCGGTGACGACTCGTCCTCGCCCGGCTCGTCGACGACCACCCCCGCGACGTCGTCCAGCACGTCGACGGCGGCCGCGGCCGCCGCCACGGCGCCAACCGTCGCCGGTGTGCTGAGCTGCCTGCAGAGCGCCGGCGTGAAGGCGGAGACGCAGACCAGCGTCGACGACTCCGAGTACGTCGGCATCGACTACGGCAGCGACCGCACGACCATCTACGTCGAGCCGGACGCAGAGGCCGCCGAGCTCAAGGCCAGCCTGGGCGAGCAGTACGGCCAGGTGGTCCGCGAGGGGAACGTCGTCGCCGTCATCGATCCGGCCGGCACGGACGACCAGGACGCCGTCGAGGCCTGCATCAAGCCCGGTGCGTCCGCCCCGGCCGCGGCCACCGCCCCCAGCACCGCGGCCTCCGACACCGACGAGGCAGCCGCCGCGGGCACTGACGACGACCCGGCGTCAGCGTCGACGACGCTCGAGGAGCCCTACGCCGTCGGTGCGCTCGCAGCGGACTTCCCCACCGACGAGCAGCTCCGCCGGTGCCTGCTGGCCAGCGGCGTCCCGGCCCGCGACAAGGGGGCCACGAAGACCGCCGGCACGGTGGAGATCGCCCACCCCGACGACACCCTCACGAGCATCTCGTTCGAGACGAACGAGGGCGAGGCGAAGGCCGTCGAGGCGGCGGTCCAGGAGTTCGGCAAGGTCCTGCGCATCGGGACCATCGTGGCCGTGATGGCCCCGGCCGGCGAGAAGTACGCGCCGGCGATCGAGGACTGCGTGCAGGGCGGCGAGTAGCCGCCCCCACCCAGCCAGGCTTAGAGGCCGGGGTTCGCCTTCGCCGGCGGGCCCTCGGGGCCCTCGTCCGCGTCCCCGCCGCCGACCAGCGCCGGCTCGGCGCCCGCAAGCGTGCTCAGGTAGCGATCGGCCATCCGGGCCGCCTGCCGACCCTCGTTGATGGCCCACACGATCAGCGACTGGCCACGGCGGCAGTCGCCGGCCGCGAAGACGCCGGGCTGCGACGTCTCGTAGGTCGGCGCCTTGATGTTCCCGCGCGGGTCCTTGCCCAGGCCGAACTGGTCCAGCAGCCCCGGCTCGGGGTGCAGGAAGCCCATCGCGAGCAGGACGAGGTCGGCCTTGAAGACGCCCTCGGTCCCCTCGACGGGCGCGAACGGCGGCGCGGGTGCAGCGCTGGCGTAGTGCAGCTCCGCGACCCCGCCGGACTCGTTGCCGACCAGGTGCGTCGTGACGATCGAGTAGTCCTGCTCGGCCTTCTCGACGGCCTTGCCCTCCTCCATCGCGTAGGAGAGCCGGTACTTCTGCGGCCACAGGGGCCACGGCGTGCGGTCGTCGGGACGGCTCGAGGGCGGTTCGGGCAGGAGCTCCAGCTGGATGACCTCCAGCGCGCCCTCGCGCAGGGAGTTGCCGACGCAGTCCGCGCCGGTGTCCCCGCCGCCGATGACGACGACGTTCTTGCCGGCGGCGGTGATCTCCTTCGGCGACACGTCACCGGCGGCCACCGCGCGGTTGCGGACGTAGAGGTAGTCCATCGCGGGGTGGATGCCGTCGAGCTCACGGCCCGGGACGTCCAGGTCGCGCGGGACCCGCGAGCCGGTGGAGAGCACGATCGCGTCGTACTCCTCCTGCAGCTGGTCGGCGGTGACGTCGACGCCGATGTCGACCCCCGTGCGGATGTCGACGCCCTCGGCGCGGAGCTGGTCCGCGCGGCGCTCGATGACCCACTTCTCGATCTTGAAGTCCGGGACGCCGAAGCGCATCAGGCCGCCGACCGCCTCGTCGCGCTCGAACAGCACCACCGTGTGGCCGGCGCGGCGCAGCTGCTGCGCCGCCGCGAGGCCGGCAGGACCGCCGCCGATGACGGCGACCTTGCGCCCGGTCTCGACGGACGGCGGTTCGGGGACGACCCAGCCGTTCTCCCAGGCGGTGTCGATGATCGAGTTCTCGACCTGCTTGATCGTGACGGCGTCGCCCTCGCGGATCTCCAGCACGCAGGCGGCCTCGCACGGGGCGGGGCACAGGCGGCCGGTGAACTCCGGGAAGTTGTTCGTCGCGTGCAGCTGGCGGATCGCGTCCTGCCAGCGGTCGCGGAACACCAGGTCGTTCCAGTCCGGGATCAGGTTGCCGAGCGGGCAGCCGTTGTGGCAGAACGGGACGCCGCAGTCCATGCAGCGGGCGCCCTGCTCGCGCAGCTCCTCGACCGGCTTGGGGACGAGGAACTCCTCGTAGTTGGAGAGCCGCTCGCTCGCGTCGCTGTACTTGACGTTCGAGCGCTCGATCTTCAGGAAACCTCCGAGCTCACCCATCAGGCGATCGCCTCCTCGGCCGCGATCTCGGAGAGCACGCGCTTGTAGTCGGTCGGGAAGATCTTCACGAACTTCTCGCGGTAGCTGTCGAAGTCGCCCAGGATGCGCTCCGCGACGGTGGATCCCGTCCGCTCGGCGTGCTCGGCGACCAGCGCGCGCAGCGTCTCGGCGTCGCCGTCGGTCAGCTCCTCGAGCTGGTCGAGCATCGCCGGGTTCACGCGCGTCTTGAACGTGTCGTCCTCGTCGAGGATGAACGCCAGGCCGCCGCTCATGCCGGCCGCGAAGTTGCGCCCGGTCATTCCGAGCACGACAACGGTGCCGCCGGTCATGTACTCGCAGCCGTGGTCGCCGACGCCCTCGACGACCGCGCTGGCCCCCGAGTTGCGGACCGCGAAGCGCTCACCTGCGAGGCCGCGGAAGAACGCCTTGCCCTTGGTCGCGCCGAACAGCACGGTGTTGCCGACGATGACGTTGTCCTCGGGCGGGAACGTCGTGCCGTCGGGCGGGGTCACGCTGACGGTGCCGCCGGAGAGGCCCTTGCCGGTGTAGTCGTTCGCGTCGCCGTGCAGCTCGAAGACGACGCCGGGCGCGAGCCAGCCGCCGAACGACTGCCCGGCCGAACCGGTGAACGTGACCTTGACGCTGTCGGGCGGCAGGCCCTCGGCGCCGCGGAGCTCCGCGATCTTGGAGGACAGCATGCCGCCGACACAGCGGTTGACGTTGCGGACGCTGGCGTCGATCTCGACGGGCTCGCCGCCGTCGATCGTCGCCATGGCCTGCTCGATCAGCTGGTGGTCGAGCGCGTCGGTGAGGACGGCGGGCGGCGGGCCGAGGCGGTTGCGGGGCGCCGACGGGTCGACGTCCTCCGGGAACGCAAGCAGGCCGGACAGGTCGACGCCGCGCGCCTTCCAGTGGTCGATCGCCGGGTCGGTGTGGAGCAGCTCGGTCCGGCCGACCAGCTGGTCGAACGTGCGCACGCCGAGCTTCGCCATGATCTGACGGACCTCTTCCGCGAGGAAGAAGAAGTAGTTGACGACGTGCTCGGGCTTGCCCTGGAACCGCTTGCGGAGCTCGGGGTCCTGCGTCGCGATGCCGACCGGACAGGTGTTCAGGTGGCAGGCGCGCATCATGATGCAGCCCGTCGCGATCAGGGGGGCGGTGCTGAAGCCGAACTCGTCGGCCCCGAGCAGCGCGCCGATGACGACGTCGCGGCCCGTCTTCAGCTGGCCGTCGGTCTGGACGACGATCCGGTTGCGCAGCGAGTTCTTCAGCAGCGTCTGCTGGGTCTCGGCGAGGCCGATCTCCCACGGGACGCCCGCGTTGTAGATCGAGCTGACCGGCGAGGCGCCGGTGCCGCCGTCGTGGCCGGCGATGACGACGTGGTCGGCGTTCGCCTTCGCGACGCCGGTGGCGACCGTCCCGACCCCGACCTCGGCGACGAGCTTGACCGAGACCTGCGCCTTCGGGTTCGCGCAGCGCAGGTCGTAGATGAGCTGCTTGAGGTCCTCGATCGAGTAGATGTCGTGGTGCGGCGGCGGCGAGATCAGGCCGACGCCCGGCGTGGTGTGGCGGACCGACCCGATGTACTTGTCGACCTTGTGGCCGGGCAGCTGGCCGCCCTCGCCGGGCTTCGCGCCCTGCGCCATCTTGATCTGGATCTGGTCGGCGTTGACGAGGTAGTGCGCGGTCACGCCGAAGCGGCCGGAGGCCACCTGCTTGATCGACGAGCGGCGGGAGTCGCCGTTCTCGTCACGCGTGAAGCGGCGCGGGTCCTCCCCGCCCTCGCCCGTGTTCGAGCGGCCGCCGAGGCGGTTCATCGCGATCGCGAGCGTCTCGTGCGCCTCGGTCGAGATCGATCCCAGCGACATGGCGCCGGTGGCGAAGCGCTTGACGATCTCGGACGCCGGCTCGACCTCGGAGATGTCGATCGGGGTGATGCCGTCGGTCTTGAAGTCGAGCAGCCCGCGGAGCGTCGCGCGGCGCGCGGCATCCGTGTTGATCAGGCGCGCGAACTCGTCGTACTTCTCCTGCGCGTTGCCGTTCATCGAACGGACCGCGTGCTGGATCAGCGCGATCGACTCGGGGTTCCACTGGTGGTGCTCCCCGTCCCGGCGCCAGGCGAACACGCCGCCGACCGGCAGCATGTCCATCGTCTCCTGGCGGGGGTAGCCGGTCGCGTGCCGCTGCAGCGTCTCCTCGGCGATGATCGGCATGTCGATGCCGCCGATCCGCGACGCCGTCCCGGTGAAGTGCCGGTCGATGACGGTCTTGTCGAGGCCGACCGCCTCGAAGATCTGCGCGCCGCAGTAGGACTGGACCGTCGAGATCCCCATCTTCGAGATCGTCTTCAGCAGGCCCTTGCCGATGCCCTTGACGATGTTCTTCTCGGCCGTGGCGACGTCGTCGACGCCGCGCACGCGGCCCTCCTCGACGAGCTGCGCGACCGTCTCGAACATCACGTACGGGTTGATGGCGCTGGCGCCGAAGCCGATCAGCGTGGCGAAGTGGTGCACCTCGCGCGGCTCGCCGGACTCGACGACCAGGCCGGTCTGCAGCCGGTTGCCCTCGCGGACCAGGTGGTTGTGGACGGCGGCGGTGGCCAGCAGCGACGGGATCGCGGCGCGGTCCTTGGCCAGGTTGCGGTCCGACAGGATCAGGACGTTGACGCCCGACTCGATGGCGTCGTAGGCCTCATCGCAGACGGCGGCCAGGCGCGCCTGCATCCCGTCCGGCCCCTCGGCGACCGGCCAGGTGATGTCGACCGAGTGGGCCTTGAACCCGGGGTGGTCGACCTGGCGCAGCGTCTCGAGCTCGTGGTTGCGCAGGATCGGCTGGTCCATCGCGAGCTGCCGCGCGTGCTCGGGCGCGTCGTCGAGCAGGTTGCCCTCGGCGCCGACGCCGGTCGCGAGCGACATGACGACCGCCTCGCGGATCGGGTCGATCGGCGGGTTCGTGACCTGGGCGAAGAGCTGCTTGAAGTAGCCGAAAAGCGCGGGGCGCTTGTCGGACAGGACGGCGAGGGCGTTGTCGTTGCCCATCGAGCCGAGCGGCTCCTCGCCGGCGGCGGCCATCGGGGCCAGCGTGACGCGCAGGTCCTCCTGCGTGTAGCCGAAGGCGAGCTGGCGGACGGGGAGCGGCTCCACGCGCGGGACCAGGGGCTCGCGGACCGGCAGGTCGTCGAAGTGGACGACATGGTCGGCGTACCATTTGCCGTACGGCTTGGCGGTGGCGACCTGCTCCTTGATCTCCTCGTCCTCGACGATGCGGCCCTGCTCGAGGTCGATGAGGAACAGCTTCCCGGGCGCGAGGCGGCCGAGGCGCTTCACCTGGGCGGCGGGGATGCCGAGCATGCCGGCCTCCGAGCCGAGGATGACGTGGCCGTCCTCGGTCAGGACCCAGCGGCCGGGACGCAGCCCGTTGCGGTCCAGCGTGGCGCCGACGACGCGGCCGTCGGTGAAGCAGACCGCGGCGGGCCCGTCCCACGGCTCCATGAAGCAGGAGTGGAAGGCGTAGAAGCCCTTCAGGTGCTCGGGCAGGTCCTCGCGGCCGGCGTAGGCCTCGGGGATCATCATCATCACCGAGTGCGGCAGCGACCGGCCGGCGAGCATCAGCAGCTCGAGGACGTTGTCGAACGTCGCCGTGTCCGAGCCGCCGGGGCGGACGATCGGCATGACCTTCTGCAGGTCCCCGGCGAACAGCTCGCTGGCCAGCTGCGACTCGCGGGCGCGCATCCAGTTGGCGTTGCCCATCAGCGTGTTGATCTCGCCGTTGTGGGCGATCACGCGGAACGGGTGCGCGAGGTCCCACGACGGGAACGTGTTCGTGGAGAAGCGCGAGTGGACCAGCGCGACGGCGCTCTTGAAGCGCTCGTCGACCAGATCCGGGAAGAAGCCCCGCATCTGGGTCGCGATCAGCATGCCCTTGTAGACGATGGTCCGCGACGAGCAGGACGAGGCGTAGAAGTCCGGGCCGGCGGCGAGCTCGACGATGCGGCGGATCACGTAGAGCTTGCGCTCGAACGCGTCCTGGTCGTGGCAGTGGCCCTGGCCGGCCTCGATGAACAGCTGCTTGACGTACGGGCGCGAGCGGTTGGCGGTCTCGCCGACCTCGTTCTCGTCGACCGGGACGTCGCGCCAGCCGAGGACGATCTGGCCCTCGACGCGCACGTTCAGCTCGATCAGGCGCTCGACCTGGGCGCGCAGGTCCGCCGCCTGCGGCAGGAAGCACATGCAGACGCCGTAGCGACCCGGCTCCGGGAGCTCGAAGTCGACGACTCCCCGGAAGAAGTCGTGCGGGATCTGGGTCAGGATGCCCGCCCCGTCGCCCGTTCTGACGTCCGCCCCCTCGGCACCGCGGTGCTCGAGGTTGTCGAGCGCGGTGAGCGCCTTCTCGACCACGTCGTGCGTCGCGACGTTGTCGAGCTTGGCGACCATGGCCACGCCACAGGCGTCGTGCTCGTAGCGCGGGTCGTAGAGGCCATCGGCCCCGGGGCGGAGAAGTCGTTCAGTCATATAGGGCGTTCGGCGAGGGGGGAAGCGCGCCGTGGCGCGGAAGGGCGAGCCCCCGATATTACCGCAGCTTTAGCTCGCGCCGAAGCGCACGACGCCCGCTACTTCGTGGCCGGGGTCTTCGCAGCCTTTGGCGCCGCGGGCGCCTTGCGCTTCGCCGGGGCCTTCTTTGCGGGCGCATCGGCGTCATCGCCCGCGCGCGCGGCGTCCAGGGACGCCTTCAGCGCCGCCATGAGGTCCGGCGCGGGTGCCTCCTCGCCCTCGACGGGCGCCTCGACCGAGACGACCTCGCCGTTGGCCTTGCGCTCGATCATCGCGAGGATCTGCTCGCGGTAGGTGTCGCGGTAGCGCCCCGGCTCGAACGGGTCGGCCAGCGACTCGACCAGCTGGCGCGCCATGGCGAGCTCGCGGTCGCTGCTCTGGATCTCGTCCGCGTTCGGGATCTCGTCCAGCGTCTTCGGGTCCACGACCTCGTCGGGGAAGACCATCGTGGTCATCGCCATGACGTCGCCTGCGGCCCGCAGGGCGACCAGCTGCTCCTTGGAGCGGATGACGACGGTGGCGATCGCGACCTTGCCGGTCTCCGCCATGGTGTCGACCAGCAGGCGGTACGGCTTCGCCCCGCCCGGCGCCGGCGCCAGGTAGTAGGCGTGGTCGTAGTGGATCGGGTCGATCTCGGCCAGGTCGACGAAGGCGTCGATGTCGATCGTCTTCGTCTTCTTCGGGTCGAGCGACTCGAGCTCCCCCGGCTCGATGATCACGTAGCGGTCCTTTGCGAGCTCGTAGCCCTTGACGATCCGGGCGTACGGGACCTCCTCGCCGGTCGCCGCGTTCACCCGCTTCATCTGGATCCGCTGGTGGTCCTGCCCGTCGAGCTGGTTGAACTTGACGGACTTCGACTGCACCGCCGCATACAGCTTGACGGGGATGGTGACGAGCCCGAAGGAGATGGCTCCGGTCCAGATCGCGCGTGCCATGGGGAGTGAAGTCTTCCGCATCGGTCCAGCGCGGCCTTCCGGTGGGCGAGGGATTTCATGCCGCCGGGCTGTATGCCGGTGTGCTCGGGCCTCGTTGCATGGTTGGCCCTCGAACCTGCCGGGTAGGCGAACGGGAGACCCGCGAACGACCTTGAGAAGGAGGCCACATGACCACGTCCGCCGCCCCCCGCAGTGCCGCCCAGGGCATCCTGTCCGATGACAAGTCCGAAGCCCGCGAGCGCATCCTGGAGCTCCTGAAGAAGGCGTACTGGATGGAGATCGAGACGGTGATGAGCTACATCACGAACTCGATCAACCCCGACGGCGTCCGCGCCCAGGAGATCATCGAGTCGCTCCAGGAGGACATCCAGGAGGAGCTCGGCCACGCGATGCAGTTCGCGAACCGGATCAAGGAGCTCTACGGCGTCGTCCCCGGTTCGCTCGAGTTCACGCCTGAGCAGACCTACCTGCAGCCGCCGTCCGAGCAGACCGACATCGTGCACGTCATCAAGGGCGTCATCGAGGCCGAGACCGGCGCGATCGAGCACTACAACCTCGTGATCGAGGAGACCGAGGGCGTCGACCCGGTCACCAACGACATGGTCATCGCGATCCTCCGCGATGAGGAGGGCCACCGCCGGCTCTTCGAGGGCTACCTGCGCGAGTACGAAGCCGAGGGCCGCGCCTAGCGCCCACCGCCGGCGCGTCGTGCGGTGACCGGACCTGCCGGTCCGCCATCGCCGACGCCGCCGGACCGGTCACGATCTCGTCCGATGGACACCGCGTCACAGCCCGAGGACGTCCTGCCGGACCGCCCGTCGCCGCCCCGCATCGCGTGGCTGGCGTTCAAGCGGTACCAGGACCACGGCATGACGGACAACGCGGCGTCGCTGACGTACTACGCGATGCTGTCGCTGTTCCCGTCACTGCTGATGGTCGTGTCGCTGCTGTCGCTGGCCGGCAGCCCGGACCTGCCGCTCGACGCAGCGCAGTACCTCGCCGACAACGGCGCGGCGCCGAACACCGTCAACTCCGTGCGGGACGTCCTGGAGAAGATGGTCCAGACCTCGTCCGGGCAGTCGATCGTGACGTTCGTGGTCGCGGTCGCCTTGGCGCTGAACGGTGCCTCGGGTGCCTACGCCGCAGCCGGCCGGGCCCTGAACAAGGTGCACGGGGTCGACGAGGACCGCTCGTTCATCCGCCGCAAGCTCACCGACCTCGCCGCGACCCTCGTCGTGATCCTGCTGCTGATCCTGGTGCTCGTGGCGTTGTTCCTGGGCGGCGGGCTGGCGGACGACCTGTTCGGGACGATCGGCCTGGGGTCCACGGGGGCGTCCATATGGTCGATCGCCCGTTGGCCGGCGGCGTTCTTCGCTGCGCTGGTCGCCTACAGCCTGATCTACGCCTACGCCCCGGATATCGAGCCGCGCAAGCTCGCGTGGCTCTCGCCGGGGGCGATTGTCGCGGTCGTCGTGTGGCTCGCGGGGTCGGCGGGCTTCGGCCTCTTCCTGAAGGCATCGCCAGGCTATGGCGCCGCGTATGGCGCGTTCACCGCGGCGATCCTGCTGCTGCTGTGGCTGTTCATCACGACGAACGCGTTCCTCTACGGCGCGGAGCTGAACGCGACGATCCGCCGGCTGGCACTGACGGCCGACGGCGGACCGCCGTTCGTCACCCCGCCCCCGGGCGAGCCCGGAGTGCCGGTGGCCGGCGTCACGGCGTCGACCGACCGCTCGTAGGCTCCCGGTCCGCCGGACGCCGGTTGCGCCTCGCCCCGGCGGCCTCGGTCACACCGCGGTGCGACCACCGTCCGCCGGCACGATCGCCCCGGTGATGTAGCCCGAGCGCGGGGACGCAGGGAGGGCGATGACCTCCGCGATCTTGGCGCGCCGGTCCGCGTCACCTCCCGCGGGACCGCGCAATCGCCAGGCGGATGCTCCCGCCGATCACCGCGGAGATCGCCGTGACGATGATCGCCCCGAGGATCGCCTCGCCGACCCCGGCGCCCGTCGCCAGGAAGATGACGCCGGCGATCGCCGACGAGACCACCAGACCGCTTGCTGACATGTCGAGCTTCACGAAGTGCCTTCCCAGACGGATGTCGTTGAGGGCACCCTGCCCCGAACGGCTGGCGATGAACCCGGGCGACGCGGTCAGCGCGGTTGCCGGGGGCGGTGATGGCGAACCGGACCTGCCGGCGGCACGCAACCAGCCGCTGCGACGTCCGGGCAGCTTGGCTGGCCTACGCTCCCGCCATGCACCACTGGTGGCACGACGAGGTCGTCGACGGGCACAAGCTGCCGCTCATGCTCTGCTTCGTGGCCTTCGTCGTGACCTTCGTGGTGACGCGGACGGTCACGCGCATGATCCGCTCCGGGCGCGGGCCGTTCCACGACAACGTGAGCTCCGGCGGGACGCACGTCCACCATGCGGTGCCGGGGATCGTCGTGCTCTGCGTGGGCGCGTTCGTCGCCGTCGGCTCGGCGACGGACGGCGTGTGGCGCCCGGTCGCGGGGATCCTGGTCGGCGTGGGAGTCTCGCTGGTGCTCGACGAGTTCGCGCTGATCCTGCGCCTGCAGGACGTCTACTGGAGCGGCGAGGGCCGGCTGTCGGTGAACATCGTCAGCCTGACTGCCGCGTGCCTGGGGCTCAGCCTCGTCGGCCTGTCCCCGGTCGGCACCGAGAGCCCGGGCGGCGGGGAGCTCGTCGCCCGCATCGGCCTGAGCGCGGCCTTGGTCGTCCACGGCTGCGTCGTCGTGTGCGCGCTGGCGAAGGGGAAGTACCGGGCTGCGCTCTTCGGCCTGTTCATGCCGCCGGTGGCGCTGGGCGGCGCGATCCGCATCGCGCGGCCGGGCTCGCGGTGGGCGCGGCGCTGGTACGGCCCCAAGGAGGAGGCGCGGGCGACCCGGCGTGCAGCGGAGTTCGATGAGCGCTGGGAGCCGGTCGTTCGCCGCTGGGACAACCTCGTCGGTGGCGCGCCGACTCCGGGCTCACCGGCCTGACCCAGTCGGAAAGGACGGGCAAGCGACGGCGGCCGCCGGTCAGGTCACGCGGTCGGGACGGTCCGACAGGCGCAGCGCGGTCTCCAGCAGGAAGCGGTCCCAGCCGAGGCCAGGGTCGCGACCGGTGATCTCGCGGATGCGCTTGAGGCGATAGCGCATCGTCTGGGCGTGCACGCCGAGCCGATGCGCGGCGGACACCGAGTTGCCCGTGAGGAAGTACGCGTCCAGCGTCTCCAGCAGGACCGCATGTGCCGGGGTCAGCAGGTCGCCCAGGATCGCGCTGGTCGCCGGCTTGGTCAGCGCGTCGCCCCGCGCCTTCGCGAGCACCGCCAGCAACGACGCCTCGTCGCCGGCGACCACGGTGCCGGCGGACACCACCGCGGTGCGGAGGTACTCGTGCACGTGGCGGGCCTGCTGGTACGCGCCGGCGAGGTCCACGAGGTTCTCGACGGTCAGGACGACGCCGGTCAGCCCCGCGGCGTCGAGTGCGCGCCGGACGTGCGCGGGGTCCGCCGCCTGGTCGATCAGGACGAGCTGGCCCCGCGTGATCAGCTGCAGGCGGAACGGCGTGTCGTCGTCGGCCTGGTGCGACCGGTCGAGTTCCCGTAGCGCGATCCGGGCGTGGTCGACGAGGCCGCTGCCGTCCCCCAGGCGGGGCGCGGCGACGATCAGGCGCGGGCTGCGCGGGAGGACCAGACCGAGGGTCGACGCGCGTTCGTCGACCTCCGCGGCGCCCAGGAGCCGCCCGGCCAGAAGATCCTCGAGGAACTCGCGCCGCGCCCGGCCCTGCTGATTGGCCAGCTGGCCGGTCGTCTCCACGTAGCCGAGGGTGACCTCGTTGGAGAGCTGGTCGACGAACGCCATCGTGAGGCGGGCGAAGTTCCGCTCCTCCTCGGGGTCCAGCCGGACCTCCGGGTGGTCCACGACGTAGTCGTAGATGCCGAGCCCGCTGACGCGATACGCGCGCAGGACGAGCGGCAGCGGCCGTCCCTCGGCGGCCCGGGTGGCGCCGTTGTCCCGGAACGGCGGCAGCTGCTCGGGCGCCGCGAGCCGCCCGGCGGCCCACAGCTCCAGCGTGGCCTCGTAGCCGATGCGCACCGTCTCGCGCACGTCGGCGAGCTGGACGGGGTCCAGCGTGCGGTAGAGCGGGATCTCCTCGAGGACGCGTTCGAGGACGACGGCGGTCGCCCGCTCGGTCTCGTCTCGCAGGCGCGCCGGGAGGTCCGGGTGCCGGCACGGATGTAGGTCGTGGAACACTCGTTGTCACCCGGTGATAAGCCGCATGCGCAATCTACGCGGGATCCGTTGGCAGCGGGGAACGAGTTCGTCATTGTCTCCCCCGAGTGTCGGCACGGGGTCGAGCCGACAGGGTCAGCAGCGGCGAGGGGTCACGGATGAGGAGCAGGATCGCGCGGGTCGAGCCGACGGGGCAGGACGTGGTGACGGGGAACCCCGCGGGTGTTCCCGACCGGACACCGCTGCTGCAGCGGTGTCGATCCGGCGCCGACAACCAGCCCATGGGGTGGCTCAGGGGTCTGCTGATCGTGATCGTCCTGGCGTGCGCGGTGCCCGCCGCCGCGGACGCGCAGGTGGGGGCGGTCGCGCCACTGCCGGGTACCGAGAAGGCGGGCTACGTCCCGCTGCCGGACGGCACGAAGCTGAAGTACACGGCGCTGCTGCCCGAGGGCAAGGGACCGTTCCCGGTCCTGCTGCAGTACGAGGGCTACTCGGCGGGCAGCGACCCGACGCGCGCCAACGACACGTTCGTCCCGGCGATGCTCAAAAAGGGCTACGCGGTGGTCGGCGTGAGCCTGCGCGGGTCGGGCTGCTCGACCGGGGTCTGGGACCTCTTCGACAAGCAGCAGGCCAAGGACGGGGCGTTCGCGATCGACTGGATGGCCGAGCAGCCCTGGGCCAACGGCAAGGTCGCGATGTACAGCTACTCCTACGGCGGCATCATGCAGCTCTGGGTCGCCGCCGAGCGCCCGAAGCACCTCGTCGCGATCACCCCGGCGAACGTCGTCTCCGACACCTACCGCGACATCGGCTACCCCGGCGGCATCCTTAACGCGGTGTTCCCGCCGGAGTGGGGCGCCACCCTGAACGTCGACTGGACGCTGGGGATGCAGCGCTCGTCGAAGGCGGGCGACAACGAGTGCCTCGGGAACTACCTCGCGCACGCCGCGCCCAACAACCTGAACCAGCTCGCGGTCCAGATCCCGCAGCACCCGTACGACGACCAGTGGCACCACGACCACAGCAGCATCAACTGGGTGAAGGACATCGACGTGCCCGCGCTCGGCGTCCGCACGTGGCAGGACGAGGAGACCGGGTCCCGGCAGGCGTCCTACTGGGACCAGCTGGATCCGGAGCGGACGTGGCTCATCTCGTCCAACGGCAACCACCTCGTCTACCAGCACTCGAGCGTGATGCTGAAGACCCTCGGGGGCTTCTACGACCACTTCCTGAAGGGCATCGACAACGGCTTCGAGAAGACGCCGCGCATGCAGGTCTGGCACGAGACGGGCCTGGACAGCGACCCGCGCTCAATCACCACCGTCGACCGCCTGCCGGGGACGGTCGACCAGGCGGACCTCTACCTGGGGCCGGACGGGCGGATGGGCGGACCGGCGGACGGCCCGTCCGGCTCGGCGTCCTACGTCTACCCGCTTCCGTCGCCGCCCGTCGTCGACACCTCCTCGCAGGGGCTGCAGGAGGCGCTGAACGTGAGCACGTGGACCGTCGTGCCCGATCTGGCGGCCGGCCGCGCGGCCTTCACGACGCCGCCGCTGAGCAACACCGCGACGACGTACGGGCCGTCCAGCGCCGACCTCTGGGTCTCCACCACCGCGCCGGACGTCGACCTGCAGACGACGATCACCGAGGTCCGCCCCGACGGCCAGGAGGTCTACATCCAGCGCGGCTGGCTGCGCGCCTCCCACCGTGCGCTCGACGCGAAGCGCTCGACCGCCCTGCAGCCGTGGCACCCGCACACGAAGGCGTCGACCGCCGACATGCCGGCCGGCAAGCCGCAACTGCTGCGCGTCGAGCTGTTCCCGTCGGGCCACACGTTCCGCCCCGGGTCGAGCGTCCGCATCTACGTGGAGCAGCCGAGCATCACCGGCCTCTGGGGCTACACGAGCGTCCTGACCCCGCAGACGGTGAAGGTCCACTACGGCAAGGACCACCCGTCGCGCCTCGTGCTCGGGCTGCTCCGCGACGCGAACGTCAGGTCGGACCGGCCGGCGTGCGGCGCGCTGCTCAACCAGGCGTGCCGGCGCAACCCGGTCCCGCAGCCCGGCGGGAGCTACGCGCTCGTCGGCACCCGCGCGGCCGCGCCGGCCACGGCGGCGAAGCCGAAGCTCACCGTCCGCTTCCGCGGCCGGACCGCGCGCCGGGGCGTCCGCATCGACGTGCGCGTCCAGCGCGGCCCGGCGGTCAGGCGCGTGACGGTGCAGCTGCGCCGCGGGACCACAGTCCTCGCCCGCTCCGCGTCGATGACCGTGGGCAGGCGCACGCGGGCCGTGACGCTCAGGCGGACCGGCGGCCGGGCACTGGCCAAGGGCACGTACTCGCTGGTCGTCCGCTCGGGCAACACCGTGCTCCTGAAGCGGACGGTGCGCCTGGGCCGGTGACCCCGCGTCGCTGAGCAGGGCGTCGTGCCTCGGGCCGCGAACCAGTCGGCGACGATGAACCCGCGGACCGACCGGTCATCGAAGATCAGGTCGGCAGTCGCTCACGCTCCGGTGCGGCGGCCCTCCGTCCGCCGCACCGCCGTGATCGTCCGGACCGCCTGCCCGCCCGCGATGTCACGAGTGAGGCTCCCGGTGTAGCCGACGGTCAGGGTCCCGCCGGGGGGCGTTCCGTTCGGGAGGGTCCGGTCGATCTTCCAGGTGCCGCGGACGATCAGGGCTCGCAGGTCGAGGTTGAAGACGCGATCGTCCTTCACGTAGGCGTAGCGGAATCGGATGGTGCCGGTCGCCCGCCGGGCGACGGTCCCCGAGGCCGTGAGCCGCCCTGTGGCGATCGCGGCGGCGGTCACGACCAGTGCCGCCGGGGAGTCGGCGGACCGGGCCCGCAGGTCGTCGGGCCCGAGCGAGCGGTTGCCGGCGTACGCGAGCGTGAGGATGCCCGTGCCCAACCGCGCCATCCGCGGCGGCAGGGACGTGGTCAGGCGGAGCAGCCCGGGCGTGGCGGGGATCGGGACGGCGAACGACCGGACCATCCCTGCGGCGCGGTACGTCGCACGGACGATGCCGGTGGCGCGGCGGTCGATCGAGGCCAGGATGTCCAATCGTCCGTCGGTGACGCGGGCGCGGTAGAGCCGCAGGCCGGCCGGGAGCTGACCGAGACGGGTGGTCGCAGCGAGCGTCGGCAGGCCGGTTGCGCCGCTCGTGCCGGAGACCGTTGCGGACGCAGCCGGCGCGGTGCCGGTGGTCCCCAGCCCTGACGGCGGGCCTGGAACCGGTAGGCCGCCCGGTCCGGGGGTTGCACCGCCCGGGGTCGCACTGCCGGGGGTCACCGGCGCCGTCGGCGTGGCCGGGGTGGTCGTGCCACCACCGCCGCCACCGCCGGGCCCGCTGCCTCCGCCTCCGCCGCCACTGCCGCCGCCACCGCCGCCTGTGGCGGTCCCGCTCCCGGTCAGCGTCGCAGTGTGCGGTGAGCCCGCGGCGGAGCTCGGGAGGCTGATCGTGGCGGTCTTGGCGCCGGTGGTCACGGGCGTGAAGGTGACCGTGATCGTGCACGTCTGCTGGAACGCCACGGTCTTGCCGA
This sequence comes from Paraconexibacter sp. AEG42_29, assembly GCF_040581415.1. Taxonomy (NCBI): domain Bacteria; kingdom Bacillati; phylum Actinomycetota; class Thermoleophilia; order Solirubrobacterales; family Paraconexibacteraceae; genus Paraconexibacter; species Paraconexibacter sp. AEG42_29. The sequence goes on from NZ_CP114014.1 coordinate 3,979,308, forward strand.
CGCAGCCGTCGTTCGCGATCGCGAACGACGTGGCGTCGGCCCCGGACAGGGCGGCCGGACCGCCGATCGCCGGCTTGCCTGCCGTGCTCGTGAACGTCAACGTCGAGGCAGCTGAGGTGGTGCCGACCGTGCGCGCGCCGAACGCCACCGCGGGCGGAGTCAGCGTCGCCGTCGTCGCACTGGCCAGGTGCGGCAGCAGGGACAGGCTGCGATCCTGGAAGTTCGACGTGACGAGGTCGGGCAGCCCGTCGCTAGTGAAGTCGCCGACGGCCACGGCGATCGGCCCGGCGCCCGTCGGGTAGCCGGTCGCGAGGCCCAGGGCTCCGGTGCCGTCCCCGGTGAGCACGGAGGCCCGCGCGCCCAGGCGGTCGGCGGTGACGACGTCGAGCTTGCCGTCGCCGTCCAGGTCGGCGATCGCCACCCCGAAGGGGCGCGTGCCCACGCCGTAGTCACCCTTCTGGGTGAACCCTCCGGCTCCGTCGCCGAGCAGGACCGTCACGGTGTCGCTGGCGATGCCGTTGGCGGTGACGAGGTCGGGCCTGCCGTCCCCGTTGAGGTCGCCGATCGCCACGTCGCGCGAGCCGTTCACCCCGCCGGGGTCTGTCCCGAAGGTGAACGTGGCGGCGGACGCCGGAAAGGTGCCGTCGCCGTTCCCGAACAGCACCGAGACGTTCTTCGGCCGGTCGTTCGCGGTGACGAGGTCGAGCCTGCCGTCGCCGTTCAGGTCGCCGACGACCACGACGAGCGCCCGGTCGCCGGCCACGTAGACCACGGGTTGCGCGAACGTGCCGTCACCGTTGCCGATGAGCACGGCCACCTTGCCGGCCGTGAGATCGGCGACGGCGAGGTCGGCGTCACCGTCGCCGTCGAAGTCGCCGGTCGCGACCGACTGCGGACCGAGCCCGGACGCGACCGAGACCGTCGCACCGAAGGTCCCGGCGCCGCTCCCGAGCAGCACCGACACATCGCCTCCCACGTTCGCGATCGCCAGGTCGGCGTGACCATCGCCGTTGAGATCGGAGATCGCCACCGACTGCGGGTTGTTCCCGGTGGGGTAGTCCGTCTTGGCGAACCCGCCGTTGCCATCGCCGAGCAGCACCGAGACCTTGTCGTTCCCGGGCTGGACGACGGCCACGTCTCGCGTGGTGCCGCCGTCGAGGAAGCCCGTCGCGAGCGACGCCGAACCGGAGATGGCGATGTCGGCCGGCCTGGAGGTCGCGGAGCCGAGCGTCCCGTCGCCCCGGCCAACGAGCACGGTCACGGTGTTGCCGACGCCCAGGCCACCGTCGGCGGTGGCGACGTCGGCATCCCCGTCACCGTCGAGATCACGGATGAGGACCGCCTTCGGGCCGCTGCCGGTCGCGTAGTCGACGTGGGTCGCAAACGACCCGCTGCCGGATCCGAGCAGCACCGACACGGTGGAGTCGGCGACGTTTCCGGTCACGACGTCGGGCTTGCCGTCGCCGTTGAGGTCGCCGATCGCCAGGCTGTCCGGCTCGAGGCCGGTGATGTAGTCGGCCTTGAACGTGAAGTTCCCCGTGCTCCCGTCGTACAGGAGGACCGAGATGGTCTTGGCGCGTTGCGTGTTCGCGGTGACGAGGTCGGAGTCGCCATCGCCGTCGAGGTCCGCGATCGCCACGCCCGTCGAGCCGCCGCTCCCGGTCTGGATGATGACGGCCGGCGAGAAGACGCGGTTGGGCTGTCCGTAGAGAACCGCGACGTTGTTGCCGTTGTCGCTCGCGGTGACGATGTCGAGCGTGTTGTCGCCGTTGAGGTCCTTGAGCGCAACGGAGAAGGGACTGCTGGCCGTGGTGTGGTCGATCCGCGGCGCGAAGGTCCCATCGCCGACGCCGTAGAAGGCGGACACCTTGCCGGCGGTGAGCGCGGTCACCGCGAGGTCGGCGTTGCCGTCGCGGTCGAGGTCGCCGATGGCCACTGAGTACGGTCCGCCCGGCGCGACGACGGTCGTCACCGCACCGAAGGTGCCGGTCCCGTCGCCAAGCCGCACAGACAGCGAGTCGGCCGCGAGGTTGGCCGTGACGAGGTCGAGTTTGCCGTCGCCGTTCAGGTCGCCGATCGCCACCGACTCGGGACGAACGCCGGTCGGGTAGTCGGACTTGGGCGCGAAGGCACCGTTGCCTGTCGCGAGCAGCACCGACACCGTGTTGCTCCCCGCGTTCGCCGTGACGAGGTCGGGCTTGCCGTCGCCGTTCAGGTCCTCGGTCGCCACCGACGCAGGACTGCTCCCGGACGTCAGCGTCGTGAGGGTGCCCGGGTACAGCGGTGCTGCAGCGGCGGGGCCTGGGCTGCTGAGGCACATCAGGGCCAGGAGGCCCAGGGCCGACGCCGCGCGTCGCCACCCCTCCGGCCGGAGGCGGGTGCGGCGGGATGATACGGGCATGATGCTTCTCCTCCTGGGCGCAGCAACGGGCGGCCGCACGCACCGCGGAGGAACCGCTCGCGGCGACCGGCGGGACGGCCATGGGAGCGTCCCGCCGGTCGACCGTAGCCCGCGCAGCCGAGGCCGTCTGTCCAATCCTGGACCTCTGCAGCCCGCAGGCCGCGTGCTCTGCGCGTCGACCCTCGGCGGCACCACTCAGGGGTCGGGGCCCTCGTAAGACGCCCGTCGGCGGTGTGAGCGGTATCCGGCTTACCGCCCGATGGTGCGGATCACGCCGCCGGGGCACACGTCCGTGACGACGCTCCCGCGTCGGTCAACCGACTCAAGGAGAACCATGCCCGCGCGCCTGCCCTACGGACCCGAGCCCGACGCCCCCGTTCGCTTCACGCTGCGCTTCGCGCTCGTCCTGCTGGCCATCCCGGCGATCACCGTGCTCCTGTTCTTCATCGACCCGGAAGGCCCCGTGCTCGTCGGCCTGCTCGCCCTTCTGTTCCTCGCGGTCGTCTTCGCCGGGGTCGGCTCGGCGCTGACCCGCAAGAGCCTCAGCCGTGGCCCGCGCCGGACGACCGGTTCCTGACCGCGGCGCCCGGGCCGGGGGCTACCGGCGCGCCCGCGGCCCTCAGGACCCCTTCGCGCAGGTGCGGAACGCGCGGGTCCGCGAGACGACCACCGGCTTCCCGGCCCGGACGCCGCGCAGCACGATGCGGACGATCGCCACGGTGGCGCCGCGGCCACGGAGGTCGATGACCGCGGTCATGCGTCCGCGCGACGTCTTCACGCGCACCCGGCGGCCGTCGAGGCGGACGTCCACACGCTGGACGGTCATCCCCTTCGGCCTCGCGATCGCGAGCGTCAGCCGGCGGCGGCTCTTGCAGGCCGGCTTCACCTTCGTCGGCGACGCGGCCGGCGCGGCCTTGCCGTCGAACCAGGGCTCGCGCAGGTCGGGTGCGTACTCACTCGCGCGGTAGGCCTTGCAGAAGCCGGCTTCGTCCCCGGCGTAGACCGGGTCGAACGGGAGCATCGCCGGCCGGATCGCGTTCCAGACGGTCTTGTGGCTCGAGAAGCCCTCGATGAGCTTCCCGCCGTCGCCGACGCTCAGGAGCCCGTTGCGGGTCGCGATCACGATGTCCAGGCCGCGGTAGACGATCCACTTCTGCCCACCGGTCCCGGAGGAGAAGACGTGCGCGATGTCGAGCTTCTGGGCGCGGTTGTCCGGGACACCCCCGTTGGGCCCGGTGGACTGGAACAGCGGGCGGTGCGGGTAGCTCGGCCACTCGCCGAACGGCGAGCAGTTCTGGTCGGCGGAGCTCGTCGGCCAGGCCCAGCCGGACGCCGCGTTGACGTAGGTCAGGTAGCCGTAGCCCGTGTTCGTGTCCTCAAACGACGGATGGGTCATGCGGTACAGGTACTCCTCGCTGATGACCCGCTCGCCCTGCCAGAGGCCGCGCTGCAGGATCAGCTGCCCGAGCCGTGCCATGTCGTGCACGCTCGTCGTGAGGTTGCCGCCGATGGCGCCGCCCGGCCAGTGCGACGCCGACATCCCGAGGGGATCGAACAGCGCCTTCTGCGCGAACTCGGCGGCGTCCTTGGCACCGCCGAACCGGTCCGGCTCGGCGGCGATGGCCTTGTCCATCGCCAGCGCGAGCACGTCGATCTCCCGCGTGCCGTCGGTGTCGTAGGACCACTTGCGCTTCTTGCCGAAGCTGAGGTCCGCGTTGGTGGACACCATGCCGAGCACATGGACCATCAGCGCGTCCGGGTTGATGGTCTTGCGGTCGGCCGCGGAGACCCAGTCAGCGACCTTGGACGTGTCGCTCAGGAGGCTGCTGCGCGTGACCACCATCCCGAACAACATCGCGCCGAACGTCTTCGTGGCGGAGAACACCGGGTAGCTCTCGGTGGTGGCGTTCGGCTGCAGGCTGCCCTCCCAGCAGAGCTTGCCGTGGCGGATCACGACGAACGGCGAGAGCAGCAGGTTCGGGGCGTAGGCGTTCAGCATCGCCGGGTCCAGGCCACACTCGGCGATGAGCCGGTCGCGCGGGACCTGCTTCCACGGCGCGCTGCCGGGATCCTCGGTGCCTGCCGCGCCGGCGACCCCGCTCGACATGGCGAGCACCCCCGCGGTGGCGAGCAGGACGAGCAGGGACCTCAGAGCGAGCCTGCTGCAGCGGACGACGACACGCATTCCCATCATCGGGGGTGAGCGTAGTCCCGGACCGTCCGCCAGTCAGCTGCAAGAACCACCAAACATCGCCTCGGCGCCCTGTCGGGTCCGCGCAGGACCGTCGTCCCGCGGCCATCGCAGAGCCTCGTCCCGTGTCGGTGATCGACTGCTGACAGTTGGCGCAACGGGCAGTTCGATCTTTCGTCCAAGGACGGTTCAGCGACCGGACGCCCGGCCATCCTGAGCGACATGGTCAAGGTCTTGGTCGCCGCTGTCGTCGTCGGTCTGGGATGGGGCGCGGCGCCGGCGGGCGCAGCGCCCGTCTCAGGGCCGATGCGGTCCGATGCCCCGAGCGTCCGCGTCACCGGCGGCGACGTGCGGTTCAGCGACCCGGGCGTGGCGGGTGCGACGCGACGGTTGCGCGGCGACCTGGTCGAGGCGTCCGGCGGCCCGCAGCGGTACTTCGTCCAGACCCCGTCGGGTCGGGTGGTCGACGTGGACTTCGGTGGTGCCGAGCTTCCGGGACGCGTGCGGGGCGCGTCGGTGCAGGCGGAGGCGACCACCGACGGTGACGTGCGTTCGGCGACGTTCACCGCCCCCGCGCGGGCCGTGACGGCGACCCCGAGCGCCCATCGCGCCTACGTGGCGAAGGTCTCGAACAAAGGGGCGTTCGGATCGTCTGACGCGACGATCCAGGCGACGATCGATGCGGCGCTGACCCGATGGAAGGAGGAGAGCAACGGCGCGATCACCGCGTTCACCCGGGTCGACTTCAAGTCACTGCCGACCACCACGGACTGCTCGAGCGGATCGGCCATGTACAACGAAGCGGCGTCGACGCTCTTCCCCGGGGTCAGCACGAGCTCCACCTCCGGCAACCACGTCATCGTCATCAGCCCGCCCGGCTGTGCCGGCGGCGTCGGGACCGTCCAGGCGGGCATCGCCAGCGGCGGGCGCCTGAACTCCGGCTGGAACCCGAAGTCGACGATCCAGACGCTGATGCACGAGCTCGGGCACAACTTCAGCCTCGATCACGCCAACGCGTGCTACGCCCCGGTCGGGCCGAACTGCGTGACGCAGGAGTACGCCAACACCTACGCCCTCATGGGCTACACGCTCAGCAACGACCCGGCCTTCACGCCCGCGGCGCTGGACTCCTTCGAGCGCACCCGCCTCGGCATCACCGACGCCGGAGAGGTGGCGCCGGTCACCCTGGGCGCGGGACAGCGGACGACGACCGGCACGTACGACCTCCGTGCGCGCGGAACCTCCGCGGGGCTGCGCGGCCTGCGGGTCACGGACCCGACGACGCAGACCGAGTACTCGGTCGACTGGCGCAGCGGCGGCGGTCGCGACGCGCTGTCCTCCTACGCGCTGGATCCCGTGAAGGACAACCCCGGGATCACCGTCCAGCGGATCGCGACCGACGGTGAGAGCGCGGCGGTGCTGGGCCACCCGAACCCGGACCCCGCCAAGCAGCCCCAGTTCGGCCTGCTGGCCGGCAGGACGTTCACGGCCGGCGGGGTCACGATCACCGTGACCTCGATCGGGAACAAGGACGACCCGAACGCCACCAGCCGCGTCGGCGTCACCCTCACCGATCCCTCCGTGGCCCCCGACACGACGATCACCGCCGGCCCCGCCGACGCCACCACGACGACCAGCCGCGCGGCCACCTTCTCCTTCGCGGGGGTGCCGGCCGACGCCGCCGTGGGCTTCGACTGCCGGCTCGACGCAGGGGCCTGGACCGCCTGCACCGCGCCGAGGCAGCTGAGCGACCTCGCCGACGGGGCCCATAGCTTCGCGGTCCGCGCCCGCGACGCCGCCGGCAACGTCGACGCCACGCCCGCGGAACGCACGTTCACCGTGAGCGCGACGCCGGCACCCACCACTGGTGGCGGCACGCCCGGTGGGGGCTCGGGCACGACCGGCGGCACCACGGGCGGAGGGACCGCCGGTGGCACCACCGGCGGCGGAACGACCGCGGAACCGGTCACGCCGACCGTCCCGGGCCCCGGCGGCCCCGGCCCAGGCGGCACTGGAAGCACCGGGAGCACCGGCCCGGCCGGCACCGCGCCGACGACCACCGGCACCTCCCCCACGAGCCCGATCACGACCGTGCCGGCGGCGACCGCACGCCGCCGGACGCTCGAGGCGGCCAAGCTCCAGGTCGCCCGCGCACAGGTCGACCGCAGGGCGCGCCGCCTCAGCATCCTCGCGCCGATCACGGCTCGCGCCTCCGGCCTGCTGCGCGGCGAGTTCCGCGCCGCCGGCCGTACGACGTCGTTCGCGGTCAAGGTCGACGCGGCCAACCGGCGGGTGCGCGTCGACCAGCCGCTGACCCCGGCACAGGTCCGCCTCGGAACCGGGATCGTCACGTTGCGCTACGCCGGCGACACCGACACCCAGCCGCAGACCGTGCGCCTGCGCGCCGCCCCGCGGGCCGCCCAGCTCACCGCGGCGCAGCCGACCGTCGCCGACGGACGCGTGCGCGTCGCCGGCACGATCCAGCGCCGCGTCCGCGGCGTGGTCCGGCTGCAGCTGGTCTACGAACCCGTCGGACAGCCGACGCGGACCGTCTCCTTCACCGCCCCGATCGTCCGCGGGCGGTTCGCGCTCGACGCCGCCCTGCCGGCCGACGTCATCGCCGGGATCCGGACCCGCCAAGGTGTCCTGCAGTCCTACCTGCTGTTCACGGGAGACCAGCGGACCGCGACCCGCGGCGAGCTCCTCAGCCGGCAGGTCCTCCCGGCGCCCTAAGCGTCCGGGCGGGCGCCCAGCTGGGCGACGATCCGCAGCGCGAGCTCGACCTCGAGGCGCCGCGACTCGGCGAGGAGATCCTCGTGGGCCGCGAGCCGGTGTCGCACGGTGTTGCGGTGCACGCCGAGCCGCTCGGCGGCGCGCGACGGGCTGCCGCCCGACGCGAGGAACGCCTGCAGCGTCGTGCGGGTGCGCTGGGCACCGCGCGTGTCGGCAACGAGGGAGCCGAGCGTCCGGCGGACGAAGCGGTCGCGGGCGTCGGGGTCCCGCGAGAGCAGCGCGACGAGCTCGAAGTCCTCGTAGACCGCGACGCTCCCGGCGGGCAGGGAGCGGTGTTCCCGGGCCACGCCGGCCGTCTGGACCGCCTCGGCGTGCGCGCGCACGAAGCCGTCGATGTCGTCGTGGACGCTCGAGACCGCGACGTGCACCTCGGCCGGGGTGCTGGCGGCGTGCAGCGGCGCGGGGTCCAGGCGACCCATCGTGCTCATCCACGCGTAGACGCGGTGGCGCGCCGAGGTCGTGAGGACGCGGACCCCGCCGACCGCCGCGGCAAGGTCGGCCAGCGTGACCTCCAGCAGGTCGTCGGACCCCGGCTCGTCCCCGCGCCAGAGGACGAGCGCGACGTGGCGCCCCGCGAGCGGGTGGTTGAGGGTCCGGGCTGCCGCCGTCGGGTCGAGCTGCTCGCCGGCCAGCAGCTTGCGGATCAGGTGCGCCCGCCGGCCGTCGACGCTGTTCTCGTGGGCCTGCCGCTCGGTCTCGTACGAGGCGCGGATCTGCCCGGCCGCCGCCCCGATGTAGGTGACGATCAGCTGGTTCAGGGTCTTGGTCGCCTGCGCCAGCAACCGCGGACCCGCGGTCGGGGCGAGCCTGTCCTGCCACCAGTCCGCGGCCAGCCCCTGCGCGCTGCGGTAGGCCTCGAGCAGCGAGATCAGCGGGATGCCGTGCTGGATCGTGCTCTGCAGCAGGTCGCCCGCCTCGACCGGCAGCGCCTCGCGCATCGCCTCGGCCGGCGTGTTGGCGATCAGGCGCTGGACGCGGGCGACGTTCGCATCGACCGCGGCCGCCATGTCGTACGCGACGTCGTCGTCCGCGAAGAACTCCGGGACGGTCTGGCGCAGGCGCTCCAGGATCGCGGCGGAGAGCTCCCCGAGGGCGCCCTCGTGCTCGACAGCGACGCTCCGCAGCAGGGCGTCCGTCTTCGCCTGCGCAGCGCGGGCACGGTCGGTGGCCATCGCCGGAGTATCGCCGACGACGGGTGCTCTAGATGCACTACGTGGTGGCCACCTATGCAGCATCATGCACAAGTCTGCGCCCGGCGCCCGGGTTAGCGTCGTCCCCATGCCCGGGACCCGACACTCCCCCTTCGAGACACGGCTCGGCGACCTCGACACGTTCGCGGACGGCCCGCCGCACCCGCTCTATGCGCGCATGCGCGACGAGGCGCCCGTGATGTGGACGGACGCGCCCCCCGACTGGCCGGACTCCGACCAGCCCGGCTTCTGGAACGTCACCCGCGCCGCCGACGTGGAGCGGGTGGGCAAGGACCCGGAGACGTTCTCCTCGTGGCGCGGCGGCTTCACGATGCGCGCGGCCGAGGTCGGCTCGCTCGAGGTGCAGCGCAGCGTGATGATCGGCAAGGACGGCGCGGATCACGTCCGCATGCGCGGGACGGTGAACAAGGCCTTCACGCCGTGGCGGGTGCGCGAGCTCGAGGCGCGCATCCGCACGGAGGCGATCGCGCTGATCGACGGCATCCTCGACGCCGGATCCTGCGACGTCGCCGCCGACCTCGCGGGACCGCTCGCGAACGGCACGGTGTGCGGGCTGCTCGGCGTCCCCGTCGCGGACCGGGAGCAGATCAACCGCTGGACCGACGCGTTCCTGTCGGGCGACGACGAGGTGGCCGGCGGCATGCGCGGCGACGAGGCGCTGATGGCGGTGGCGCAGTACCTGATGGGCCTCATGGCTGCGCGCGCGCAGCAGCCGGAGGAGGACCTCGTCACGGCGCTCGGGCTGGCGACGTACAACGGCGAGCCGATGCCCCCGGAGGAGCAGGTCGGGGTCTTCACCCAGCTGTTCGCGGCGGGGATCGACTCGACGAAGGGCACGATCTGCAACGGCGTCCTCGCCCTGATCGAGCACCCCGACCAGTGGGCGCTGCTGAAGGCGGACCCGTCCCTCGTCCCCGGCGCCGTCGAGGAGATGCTGCGCTGGGCGCCGGCCTTCACGCACCAGCGCCGCACCGCGACGCGCGACGTCGAGCTCGGCGGTCAGCTCATCCGCGAGGGCGACTCCGTCATCGTCTGGCTCCAGTCCTCGAGCCGCGACCCCCGCGCCATCGACCGTCCCGACACCTTCGACGTCACGCGCGGACCGAAGCGCTGCCCGCACCACGCGTTCGGCGGCGGCGGCCGGCACTTCTGCCTCGGCGCCGGCCTCGCGCGGGTCGAGCTGACCGTGTTCTTCCAGGAACTGCTCGCGCGCACCGACGATCTGCGCATGATCGGGACGCCGGTGCGGATCCGCTCGGGGTTCGTGGACGGCTTCAAGCACCTGCCCATCAGCTTCACCGCCGTGCGGGACGCTCGCGCTGCGGCCCTGTCCTGAACCGAACGGAGCCCGATCCCATGTCCCTCGCCACCGCGACGCTCATCGACCGCGACGCCAGCACCAACTCCGACGCCGCGTCGATCGCGTCCCTGCAGGAGACCATCGCGCTCCAGAAGGCCGCCTTCCGCCACGACCCCTACCCGTCGCTGGCCGATCGCGCCGAGCACATCGGCGCGCTCGCCGGGATGCTCATGGGGGCGCGCGACCGCATCCGCGCCGCCGTCGCCGAGGACTTCGGCAGCCACCCCGACGCGTTCACCGACCTGATCGAGATCCTGGGGCCGGCGGGCCGCGCCGCGATGGCGATCGGCGACCTCGAGGAGTGGGCACGCGCGTCCGAGCGTCCGGTCGACCCGGCGCTGTACGGGACCGCCCGCGCGTCGATGCGCCTGGAGCCCAAGGGCGTCATCGGGAACATGGCCCCGTGGAACTTCCCGTTCGAGATCGGCTGCGGCCCGGTGGTCGAGATGCTGGCCGCCGGCAACCGCGTCGTCATCAAGCCGTCGGACCTGACGCCCGCCTGCGGGGAGCTGCTCGCCGAGCTGATCGCGGCGACCTTCGACCGGGACCACGTCGCCGTCGCCGTCGGTGGGCTGGAGCTGGCGAAGGCGTTCCCGCGCCAGCCCTGGGACCACCTGCTCTACACCGGCAGCCCGGGCATCGGCCGCGAGGTGATGCGCGGCGCGGCCGAGCACCTCGTCCCCGTCACGCTCGAGCTCGGCGGAAAGTGCCCGGCGGTCCTCACCCCCAGCGGGGTGACGCGCGCGGCGGCCGAGTCGATCGTCGGGACCAAGCTCATCAAGAACGGCCAGATGTGCATCTCCGTCGACCATGTCCGTGTCCCCCGCGAGCAGCTCGACGACTTCGTCGCGCTGGCGGTCCAGGCCGGAGTGGCCGGGCACTCGGCGAGCGCTGACTGCACGGGCCTGATCGTCGACCGCCACCTCGCGCGCATCGAGGCGCTGCTGGACGAGGCGCGGTCCGCCGGCGCGCGCCTGGTCGAGCTCGAGCCGGGGGTCGGCGCCGACCGGCAGACGCGCCGGATGCCGCTGACGCTGGTCGTGGATCCGGACCCGTCCCTGCGCATCTGCCGCGAGGAGATCTTCGGTCCGATCCTGCCCGTCATCCCCTACGACACGCTCGACGAGGCCGTCGCGGCGATCGACGCCGACGACCGCCCGCTGGGCCTCTACGTCTTCGGGGACGACATCGAGGAGTGCGAGTCGATCGTCCGCGCCGCGCGGTCGGGCGGCGCCTGCATCAACGCCTGCGCGCTGCAGGGCGCACTTCCGAACCTCGGGTTCGGCGGCAGCGGCACGAGCGGCATGGGCCGCCACCACGGCATCGAGGGCTTCCGCGAGTTCAGCACCGCCCGCGGCGTCGTGGTCCGCGGCGAGGGGGACCACATCGACATCCTCTACCCGCCGTACGGGGACAAGGTCCAGGCGATCGTGGAGGCGGCCTTCGCAGGGTGACGGGCAATCCCGCGAGCCCCGGCACGGACGTTCAGTCCGGGATGTACGGCGGCGCGACCCCCCAGCCCCAGCGGGGCACGGGCGCGTGCTCGGCCACCTCGGCGCCCGGCTGCGAGTTTCCCAGCGCCAGCCGCGAGCCCCACTCCGCGTAGCCCATCAGGGCTGCGCGGAACTCGGGGTCTGCGGGCAGCCCGCTGTCGTCGGCTGCCTGGCTCATGAGCGTGACGAATCGCAGCCGTTGCTCGGCGCTGATAGCGAGTCCGACGTGCTGTTCGAGCATGTGCTCATAGCCACCCTCGCCCGCGCTGTAGCGGGCGGGACCGCCCATGACCTCGGTCCACCAGAGCGTCACCGCGCGCCGGTGGTGCTCGCTGACCGACCCACCGAAGACCGGCCCGAGCAGCGGGTCGCGCTCCACCAGGTCGTAGAACACGTCGAGCCACCGGCGGAACGCGTCGTCCCCTCCGGCCCAGTCGAAGATCGTCGGCGTCACCTTCGGCTGCATGGCTGCCACCTCGTGGTCGGGTTCACCCGCGCCGCTGGGTGCGCGCCGTCTCGGTGTCCTGATGGGACGGCTCGCACCGAGAGCATGACCGGACCCTATCCGCCGCGACGCACGGCTGGTGCGGGCTGGGAAGGCGACGGGGTCAGCGGAAGTAGTGCCCCTGCTCGAGGTCGTCGAGCAACCCCGGCCCCGTCGGCTCCCAGCCCAGCAGATCCCGCGTCACGGCGCTCGAGGCCCGGATGTCGAGCGCGAGGAACCCGCCCACCCAGCCGAAGTGGTCCGCCGCGTCGGCGGCGGCGACCGATGTCACGGGGACGTCGAGACGACGGCCGACGACCTCGGCGATGGCGCGCACCGGCACGCCCTCCTCGGCGACGCCGTGCAGCGCAGAGCCCGCCGGCGCCTGCTCGAGCGCAAGGCGGAACAGCCGCGCCGCGTCTTTGCGGTGAACGGCGGGCCAGTGGTTGCCGCCGTCGCCGATGTACCCGGACACGCCCCTCTCGCGGGCGACCGCGACGACGGTCGCGACGAAGCCGTTGTCCCCGTCGCCGTGGACCGTCGGCGCCAGCCGGACGCTCGCCGCACGGACCCCGGACGACGCGAGCGAGTGGACGTACTGCTCGGACCGCATCCGCTCGCTCACGCCGGACGCCGGGTCCGGCGTGTCGTTCTCGGTGACCAGCGACCCCGTCGCGTGCCCGGCCAGCCCGGTCGCGATCACGAGCGGCCTGTCACTCCCCTCGAGGGCCGCGCCGAGCGCCTCGATGGCGCTGCGGTCCGCAGCAGCCGCGGCGGCGAAGTTGCCGGAGAACGCCTCTTCGTGCTTGAACGCGAGGTGGATGACGCCGTCGGACGCGGCGGCGGCCGACCGCAGGCGGTCGAGGTCGTCGAGCGAGCCGCGCAGGACGGTGGCGCCGCTCGCGGCGAGTGCCTGCGCGGAGGCGTCTGAGCGGGCGAGGCCGGTGACCTCATGACCCGCCGCGAGCAGTTCGGGGACGACGGCCGAGCCGATCCAGCCGGTGGCGCCGGTGACAAACACGTGCATTCCTGATCCTCCAGGGTTGATGACATCTTGTGTCATCACGGTAGCACGGGTGATGACACTCAGTGTCATCTATGCTCTGGGCGTGACCCGATGGGAACCGAACGCCGGCGGCCGGCTCGAAGAGGCAGCGCTCGAGCTCTTCGGGGAACACGGGTACGATCAGACGACAATCGAGGACATCGCCACGCGCGCCGGGGTCACGAAACGCACGTTCTTCCGGCACTACGCCGACAAGCGCGAGGTGCTGTTCGGCGGTGGTGATGCGTTCCAGCGCTTCTTCGTCGAGAGCCTCGCCGCCGCGCCGGCGGCGGCGACGCCGCTGGAAGCGGTCGCTGTCGCGCTCGACGCCGTGGCGGGCGCCTTCGCCGACCGCCACGAGCACTCGGCGCGGCGCCATCGCATCATCGCCGCCAGTGCGGAGCTGCGGGAGCGCGAACTGGTGAAGCTCGCCGCGGTCGCCACCGCGCTCGCGGCGGCCCTGCGGGAGCGCGGCGTCCCCGAACCCGTCGCCGGCCTGACCGCCGAGACGGCGGTCGTGGTCTTCCGCAGCGCGTATGACCGCTGGGCCACCGCGGACGGTGACGAGGCGCTGCCGGCGCTCATCCGCGAGGCGCTAACGGCACTGCAGGCGCTGACCGCCGCGCCCGGCAGCTGACACGGCGGCGCGGAGCGCGCCCTGCCGCCGTGCCGCGCCCCGACCGCGATGCTGCCGACGCGCGTGGTCGGCAGCGGCTGGGTCAGGCGGTGGCGCGCACGCGGTCGGCGGCCTTCATGACGCCGGCCCGGGCCTTGTGGCCGCGCTCGTAGTCGCGCACCTTCACGGCCTGCTCGTCGGTGCCGTCGTCGAGCGCCTTCGTGATCTGCGCCGCCGTCTGCTCGTCGTATCCCGGCCACGGCTCGTCACCGCGCAGCGTGGTGGCCCGCGCAGTGATCGTGCTGCGGTTCTGGTTCTTGCGCTCGTAGGCCTCGACCTTGGCCAGGTCGATCTGGGAGAGGCCGGGCAGCTTGCTGGTGACCTCGTCCGCGGTCAGCTTGTCGTAGCCGGTGATCGCGAGGTCCTGCTGGCGGGCGACAGCGCCCTTGACCCCGCCCTCGGCCTGGGCGACGCCCGGGACCTTGCGGGCCTGCCGCGCCCCGCTCTTGGCCTTCGCTGCGGTCTTGCTCGCCGCCGTCTTGGTCGAGCGGGTCGTCTTGCGCGCCGCGGTCCTGGTCTTGGTCGCGGCGGACCGAGCGGCGTCGGCCGCACCGGTCGTGGTGACGTCGTAGACGTGGTCACCCTCGACATCCGCCGAGACGACGTCCTCGGTCAGGGTCGGGATCAGCTCGAGGACCCGCCGCAGCATGGCCTCCTCGTCCTTGAGGATCGACGCCGCGAGGTCGGCGGTCTGCGTGTCGCCGACCGTGCGGGCGAGGCGCTCGAGCGCGGTGTACGTGGCGATCTCCAGCGCTTCGGTCGCGCAGGTGTCCTTGGCGTTCTTGAGGATCTTCTCCTCGCCGCCCGTCCCGCGGAGCATGTCCAGCGGCGTCTTCGTCAGCGCGAGTGCCTGGCCGATGATCGTCTCCGCCAGGCCCACCGCGGCGAGCAGCGGGTTCTGACCCTGCTCGAGCTCCTGCAGGCGCTTGCCGACGCGCTCGGCGTGGTCCTGCGTCTCACCGAGGTGCTTCTCCAGGCCGGTGCGGTAGGCACCGCGCGGCGTGATCGCGATCTGGGACTGCAGCACGCGCACGAGCGCGTGCTCGCTGGCGTGGGCTTCGTTGAGGTACTGCACGACCTTCTGGTCAGCGGTGTCCATGCGAGATTCCTGTCTGTTGTTGCGGGAAGGGGGCCTTCCGGCGCACTGTCAGCCGGGAAGAACATGCGACCGCCGGCGCCGGGCGCAGCAGCGATCACTGAAGGTCTGCCCGACACCGACCGGGCGCACGCATGGATGTGCCGGGGTCGTCCGACGCCTGCGGCAGATCGTCACCCGGCCGGGAACGACGTGAAGCGCTCGGTCGCAAGGGGACGCCCGGTGGCGCGCAGCTGCGCGGCGGCGTCGCTCGCGGCCCAGGCGCCGAAGTCGGCGAACACCCGCCGGACCAGTGCCTCGGCGTCGCCCTCCGGGCCGAGCGCCGACCGGGCGACGGCGTCCAGCGCGTCCTGCTGGGACAGCGCAGGCGCAGTCCGCCGCGCCGCCGGGACCGCCGACAGCGCGAGCGGTGTCCCGTCCGGCGCCTGGACACCCGACCGGGAGGCGAAGAGCAGGACCGCGCCCGCGTCGGTCCCGGGCTCGTCGCCGGCGAACCGGGCCTCCAGACGTCCGAGGCGATACGGGACCTCCGACCACGTGAGCTGGACGAACTGGGCCTGCGTCAGCCAGAGGACCGCGCTCCGGACGGCGGTGCCCGGGCTCGCGAAGACGGTCGCCGGGAGCGAGCCGTACGGTGCCAGGTGGGCGGACGGGCCGACGTCGAAGTCGTGCAGCTGACCGGCGAGGGCGAGGACGTCGCGGTCGGCCGGGGCGTCGAAATGGGCGAACTTGAGGCGCAACGTCGCCGGCGCGCCGTTGGACCCGATCGCGAGCATCGGCAACCGTCCCGCCGTGGGCCCGGAGTACGCGGCGATGGTGCGCTCGCGTTCGGCCGCCGGGAGGTCCGCGAGCAGGCTGACCTCGTCCGCCTCGAGACGGTAGGAGCCCACCGGACGATCCCACGGGTACCCGAACGCGTGGGCAAGCGTCGCATCCTCGTAGGGGCGCGGGCCGACGTTGCTCATCAGGCGTGCATAGAACCGCCAGAAGTCGTCGTCCGGCATCGCGAAGCGCTCGCGCAGCAGCGGCTCGTCGATCGCCGGCCATGGGGTCACCCGGCCGACGGTACCGCCGGCGGCGTCCCGTGTCAGGCGGACGGCGCGGGGCGCAGGCTCATCGCCTCGGGCCATGAGCACATCCCGCCGCGGCCGGGGCAGTAGGCGCAGAGGTCGCGGTGGGGCCGCTCGGAGACGGCGAACACCCCGTCGAGCAGCGGGGCCGCCTGGGTGATCAGCTCGCCGGTGAGGACGGGTGCGTCGGCGGCGTCGTAGGTGGTGCTGACGGGCTCGTCGGCGCGCTGGAGGAAGACGTAGGCCACCTCGACGCTCGGCGCGCCGGCCCGCAGCGCCGCGAGCGCGTAGATGCGGCGCTGTGTGGCGTAGTCGCCCTCGACGATCGCCGTGAGGTCGGCGTCGTCGACCCGGTTCGTCTTGTAGTCGACGATCAGCCAGCTGCCGTCGGCGAGCACCGCCACGAGGTCGATGAAGCCGTTGACTAGCGGCGAGCCCGGATCGGCGTCGTCGAGCGCGAACGCGAAGCCGTCCTCGCGGCGGACCGTCGTCGCGCCCGCCACCCGCCGGCCGAGCGCGGTCGACCCGAACGCGCCGGCGAGTCGCAGCAGGTCCGCGACCTCCTCGTCGGTGAGCTCGACGTCGTGCTCCGAGGCGAGCTCGCGGACGTCGTCGGCGGTCGCGGCGGCCGGGTCCGGCCCCTCCAGCAGGGCGTGGGCGAGGCTCCCGCGCAGCAGCGGGTCGATGCCCGCCGGCGGGACGGGAACCACGGGTCCGTCTGGGCCGTCGACCGCAGGCAGCGGCGGCGGCTCCTGGCGCGGAAGCCCGAGGACGCGCCGCAGGTAGTAGCGGTACCCGCAGCCGGCGTGGTCGGAGAGCGAGGAGTAGCTGAGCGTCGCCGGCGGCGCGGGCGGGGTCGACACGGCGGCGGCGGCGCTTGCCGCCGGCACGGCCTTCCGCCCAGCTGCGGTCCGCCGGGACCGGTGCGCCGGCGGCGCGGTGGGCTCGACGTGGGTCAGCGAGAGCTGGACGTCCCCGGCGTCCCCCGCGCCCCCCGTCGCGAGTCCGGCCCTCTCCCGGGCCGCCGGCACCTGCGCGTCGGCGTCGGCCTGCTCGTGCTCCGTGAGGTCGCGACCGGCGTCCGCCGCGTCCGGGTCGGGGTCGGGGGCGGGGTCGTCCGCAGTCGCGCCGGGATCACCGACGACGTCGGGCGAGACGAGCCGCACGGCGACCGCGAGCCGGTCCGCTCCGACCTGGCGGTCGACGGCCGCCGCCGGATCGTCCGGGGTCAGGCGCTCCTGCAGCAGCGGATCGATCCGCACCCCCACCCAGGTGAGCGGGGCACCCCCGGCGCGCTCGGCCGGCGGCGTCTTCCCGGGCGTGACCGCGCCGCTGATGATCAGGCGCTCCTCGGCGCGCGTGAAGGCGACGTGCATGATCCGCCGCTCCTCCTCGATCTGCGCCTGCTGTGCGCGCTGCTTCAGCTCGGCGTAGTCGAGCGCGTCCGCGTTGACGGCGTGCAGCCGGGGCAGCCGCAGCCCGACCCGGTCGCCCGCGACGAGGATCGGGTTGACGCCCGCCTGCCCCTGGCGCCCCAGCCCAGCGACCACGACGACGCCGAACTCGAGTCCCTTCGCCGCGTGGATCGTCATCAGCTGGACGGCGTCCAGGTCGCCCAGCTCCACGGGTGCGTCGGGCTCGCGCGCCTGCGCGTCGACCTCGGCGGCGACGTGGTCGATGAAGGCCCGGACGTCCCGGCCGGCCCGCAGCTCGAACTCGGCGGCGAGCCGCTCGAGCTTGTGGATGTTCGCCAGCCGCCGGCGCCCGCCGCTCAGGCCGAGCACGTGCAGGTCGTATCCGGTCCGCTGCACGACTCGCGTGATCAGCTGGTCCAGCGCCAGCAGCGGCGCCTGCGCCCGCTCCGCCGCGAACCATGCGGCGAACGCCGTCACGGCAGCACGGTCGGCCGGCGGCAGCCCGATCCCCTCGGCGCCGTGGGTCACGAGCGCCCATGGACCGCGCCCCTGCTCGCGGCCCGCCTGGGCGATCGCGGCGAGCGCGTCGCTGCTGACGCCGACCAGGGGCGACGCCAGCAGGCCCAGGAGCGCCGGCTCGTCCATCGGGTTCGCGAGCGCGGCCAGGTAGGACGTCAGGTCCTGCACCTGCTGGCGCAGCCAGAACCCGCGGCCCCCGCTGGCCAGCGTGGCGAGCCCCTCGAGCTCGAGCGCGCGCTCGAAGACGTGCAGGTCTGAGGCTGCGCGCAGGAGCACGGCGACCTCGCCCGCCGCGACGTCGTCGCCGTTGATCAGCGCCCGCACGCGGGCCGCGACGGCACGCGCCTCGGCCAGGAGGGTCAGGTTGCGGGCCTGCGGCATGCCTGCCTGCAGGGCGGCCGCCGCGGGCGCGGCCAGCCGCTCGGGGTCGTCGTGGGCGTCGTCGATCAGCAGCAGCTCGACCAGCGGGCCGTCCCCGTCGCTCTCACGCGCTGCGACCAGCGGCACGTAGTCCTCGTGCAGCCCGCCGAACGCGGCGTTGATGGTGCTCAGCAGGCCGGGCCGCGAGCGCCAGTTGGTGGCCAGCGCCGGCGCGACCCCGAGCGCCTCGTGGCGACGGCGCTGCGCGCGGAAGACGCCGACGTCGGCGTGCCGGAACCCGTAGATCGACTGCAGCGCGTCGCCGACCAGGAAGACGTTGCCGGCGTCCAGGTGCGAGAGCAGCTGCAGCTGCAACGGGTTCGTGTCCTGGAACTCGTCGACCATGATCCGCGCGAAGCGCTCGCGGTAGGCGCCGGCGACCGCCGGGGCGCGGCGCAGCAGGTCGTTGGTGAGCAGCTCGAGGTCGTCGTAGTCGACGGCCGAGCGGCCGCGCTTGGCGCCTGAATACGCCTCGGCGTAGAGCCCGAGCACGCGGTCCAGGTGCCGGTGGACGACGACGGCCTCGGCGTCGACCTCGCCCTGCAGCACCGCGGCGAGTGCCCCGCGCAGCTCGGCGCAGGCGTCCGTCTTGAGCTCCTTCGCCTGCTTGGCGAGCTTGAGCCCGCGCAGCCGGGAGGCCAACGCGGGATCCGCGGTGCTCGCGGCCCCCGACCCCCCCGTCGCCGCGGCGTCGAGCGCCGCGCCGATCACGTCCAGGGCGACCTGCGCTGCGTCCAGGCTCACCAGGCCGGTGCGCCACGTCGCGCGCTCGGCGTCGACGGCGGCGAACGCGGCCCGCAGGCGCGCGGCCTGGGCGGCCGGCGGGTCGAGCGGCGGCACCGGCGGCAGGCGCGGCACGGTGTGCCCGGTGCTGCGCAGCTCGTCGTGGACGGTCGCGATCGCGTCGTGCAGGCGGTCGACGCCCCAGGTGGCGACCAGCTCGAGCTCCGCGGCCGGCGGGCTCGCGGTCCCGGACGGCGGCGCCATGAACGCGGCCAGGGCGGTCGTGAAGGCCTCGGTCCGTGCCTGCCGCGCGGTCGCCTCGTCGAGGACCACGAAGGCCGGGTCCAGGCCGGCGGTCACCGCGTGGGAGCGCAGCACGCGGGCGCAGAAGCCGTGGATGGTGGAGATCCAGGCGCCGTCCATGTCCCGCGCGGCCTCGCGCTCGCCGAGCTCCATGAAGCGCGTGCGGATGCGGCCGCGCAGCTCGCCGGCCGCCTTCTCGGTGAACGTGATCGCCAGCAGCTCGCCGGGCCGGCAGCCGTCCTCGACGACCGCCCGGACGAAGCGCTCGGCAAGGACCGCGGTCTTGCCCGAGCCGGCGTTGGCGGACAGCAGCATCGGCCCCTCGCGCTGCAGGACGGCGACGGACTGCTCGTCGGTGAACGCCAGGCCGCCCCGGCCCAGCGGCCGGCCATCGGCGTCGTACAGCGGCGGTGACGCGAGCGCCTGCGCCATCACGTCTCGCAGCGGCAGATCGAGGGGTACGAGCAGCCGCCGTCGCGCCAGCCGCACGTCGTCGGGCGCGGGGTCAGGCGGCCGGCGCGCAGCTCGGCGATCGCGTCCAGGGCCGTCGCCTTCGCCGTGGTCAGCGCGAGCGCAAAGTCGCCGTCGTCCGCCCGGTCGGCGGGGACGCCGTCGAGCGCCGTGTCGGCGCCCTCGCGCACTATGCCGCGCGGCCGGGGGTCCTGCCCGCTGAGCGGCTGGTACAGCCCGCCGTCGACCGCGACCCCGAGCAGCTGCGGCACGGCGAGCAGGTAGAGCGGCAGCTGCAGCCGGCCGTCGGCCTCCCACTTCGCGCGCGCGGTCGCGGTCGCGCCCTTGTAGTCGTAGACGATCGCGCGCCGTCCGTCCGGCGAGACGTCCACCCGGTCGATGCGGCCGCGCAGCGCGAGGTCGTCCGTCAGGGGGACCGCGGGCAGCTCGTCCCCCGGCCCGCCGAAGGTCAGCTCGAAGGCGGACGGCGCGTAGGTGGACCCGGAGTGGGCGGCGTAGTCCAGGTACCGCAGGATGTCCGCCTGGAGCCGGTGCAGCGCCGCCGCCAGGCGCTGCGGATCCGGGGAGATGCGGTGGTCGGGCGCGTGCTCCTGCAGTGCGGCCAGCGCGAGCCGGCGGGCGCGGGGCAGGTGCTCGGGGGTGAGCGGGCCGGTCGTGGGCTCGCCGTGCTCGCCGCCGTCGCGCAGCGCGGTCAGCGCCTGCTCGAGGACCTTGTGCGCCAGCTCCCCGCGGACGATCGGCTCGGGGTCGGGCAGCAGCTCCTGGGGGGACAGCAGCCGCTCGACGAACCAGCGCACGGGGCACGCGATCCACGCCTCGAGTGCCGAAGCCGACCATGTCGTGCGGTCGGCCAGGGCCCGCAGCACCGTCGGGTCGCGCAGGATGCCGATCGGCTCGGCGGCGACGTCGGGCTCGGCGTCACGGGCCGCCAGCGCGGCCGCGTGGGCGGTCGGCGGCGGCAGCGTCCCCGCGCCGGCACGGGCCTCCGGGAATCCGGCCGCACCCAGGGGCCGGCGCTGCGCGGTCGCGGCGACCGCCGGGTCGAACAGGTCCAGCACGTCGTCGACGAACAGCGAACGCACCGCCGGCCGGCCGTCGTCCGTCGCGTCGTGCCAGCTCAGCGCCAGCAGGTCGGTGGGCCGCGAGAGCGCCGCGTAGAACAGGTAGCGCTCGGCGCCGAGCGTGTCCTCCCGCAGGCCGAGCCGCAGCCCGGACGCGGCGTTGACGGCGCGGCGCTCGGCGTCGCCCAGGAACGCCTCCGGCCGCCCGGGGGCCGGGAACGCGCCCTCCTGCAGGCCGCAGACGAACAGCGCGGTGACGCGGCGAGCGCGGACCGCCAGCGGGTCGGCCACCGTGACGGCCCCCGCGCCGGCGGCGCCGTTGGTCCCCTGGCGCGTGGGGACGCCGCCGTCGACGAGCACGTCCTGCGCCGCGAGCAGCGCCAGCAGCTCCGCCGGCTCGGGGACCAGCGCGGGGTCGGTCTCCGCCAGGCGGCCGAGCTCGTTCAGCGCCGCGCGCAGCTGGCCCGCGACCCTGGCCTCGTGGCGTTCGGCGTCCGTAAGGATGCGCCCGGTCCCGTCGTGCGGCCGGGTGAAGAGCCGCATGACGTCGGCGGCGAGCTGCTCGCAGAGCGCGCGCGGCCCGTCCCGCCGCGCTGCCCGTAGCCGGTCGAGCTCGTGCAGCTTCCACGGCCCGCGCTCCCACTCGGCACGCGCCTGACGCGCGCTGGCCAGCCCCTGGCGGCGGACGTCCGCCTCGAGCCGGTCGACGCGGGCGCTGTCGCGGACCAGGCCTGGCGTGCGCAGCCAGGTGAGCAGGTCGTCGGCGGTCCCGTCCAGCAGCGCGCAGCGCGCCATCGCCAGCAGCCCGCGACCGAGCGCCGTGTGGCCGAGCGGCAGGGTCCGCCGCAGGACGAACGGGATCTCGTAGCCGGCCAGGACCCGCTCGACGAGCGCCGCCTGCGTCTCGGGCCGGCGCAGCACGATCGCGATCTCGCCGGCGGGCGTCCCCTCCGCGATGAGCCGGGCGACGTGCGCGGCGACGAGCTCGAGCTCGGCCCGCTCACCGCCGCCCTGCAGGAGCAGCAGCGCGTCCCCGGCGGCGGGCAGGCGCGGGGCGTCCGGCTCCAGGACCGCGCGCTCGAGGTGGTGCAGGACGGGGCGCGAGGCGGGCGAGTAGTGCGTGTCGACCGGCGGCAGGACCTGCTCGGTCGCGCCCAGCGCCATGAGGTCCTGGTAGGTCGCGGCCCGGCCGGCGAAGGCGGCGCGGCCGGCCTCGAACGGCAGCGACACCATCACGTCGGCGCCGCAGTGCACGGCGAGCGTCTCGATGGCGTCGAGCTGCAGGACGTCGAGGTCGTCGAACCCGTACAGGAACACCGGGCGGCCCGGCCAGGACGCCGGCGCCGTGCGCAGCGCGTCGTGAGCGGCGACGGTCCGCATCGGCGCGTCGACCCGGCCGAGCGCCTCCAGGCCGCGCTGGTACGCGCCGTAGAGGGCGGCGAGGTCAGTGGCGTAGTCCGCGCGGGGCGGGTCGGCGGCGGCCCAGGCCCGCATCGCGACGTGCCAGCGGGCGGGCGTGACGCGCCGCTCGCCGAGCTCGTCGAAGAGGCGCAGCAGCGTGCCCGTGAAGCCCGGGGTGCGCGCGCTCGCGCCGAGGACGCGCAGGGTCGTGCGCTGGACGGCGAGCGCCGCGACGCGGTCGCGCGACAGGCCGCCGACCGCTCGCGGCAGCTTCACCTGGCTCGACGCCGCCCGGGTGACGGCGCGGCTGAGGCCCGACCACGTCTGCACGTCCGCACCGAACACCAGGCCACGCGCGGCGAGCTCGCGCCGGTAGACGAGGACGTCCTCTCGAGTGGGGACGACGAGCAGTGGCTCGCGAGGGGCCGCGAGCTGCACGGCGTCGAGGACGATTCTGGCCTTCTCGGCGTTCGCCGGTCCGGTGACGAGGGTCAGGGGCAAGACTCCTGATGGTCGCAAGTGCGCCGGTCGCCCTGACACGGACGCTGCCGTCTCGAGACCTGCGGACCGCTTCACGTTCGGTTCATGTGCCCTCCTCGATGCTCCTCGACATCACCTCCCCCACCGCCTCAGGAGCCTTCGCCATGACCGTCGCCGCACGCCTCGCCCGCTGTACCGCCGCCGCCCTCGTCCCGCTCGCCCTGGCCGCCGCTGCGTTCGGTCCGGCTGAGGCGTCCGCCGCCCCGCTGCGCGTCAACGTCCCGTCGTTCACGGTCGTGGAAGGGAGCCTGGCCAACATCAGGGTCCCGCTCAGGTGCCCCTCGGGCGGCAGCGCCAAGTGCGTGTTCTCGACGAAGCTCGAGGGCGGGACGGCGCGCGACGCCGCGAAGCCAGGGGGCGACTTCTCCGGCCTGGACCCGTCGCGCTACACCTTCTCCCCCGGGAAGTCCTGGACGATGCTGATCAAGATGTTCACCAAGGACGACAACGTCTGCGAACCGCCCGAGTCGTTCGCGGTCAAGGTGACGACGGTCCAGGGCAGGCAGTTCCGGGCGGACATCGGACGCATCACGATCGTGGACAAGGACGACTGCCGGCCCGTCATCAAGCCGTCGGACCCGGTGCAGCCGAGCCCCATCGTCCCCGCGCCCGCGCCGGTCCTCGAGCCGTCGACGCCGGTCCAGCCGAGCCCTGTGAGTCCCCAGCAGCCGACATCCGCGTCCGCCGACAGCGGCACGCCGACGATCACGAGCACGCCCACGTCGACGGGTGCGATGCAAAGCTGCCGCACCCCGCTCTGGATCGGCGACAACGGGGCGTTCGGCGCACACGGCTTCTACAACTCCGGCTGCATCGTCCAGGTGACCTGCCCGCAGGCGGTCCAGGTCTGCTCCGCCTCCGCGGAGTCCGGGATCAGCTCGGAGCGGGGCGTCGGCGACCAGGTCACGCTGAACTCGCGCATCCGCGTGTTCTCCGCCTCGATGTCGGAGTTCTTCCACCGCGACCAGAGCTGCGCCGGCACGAACTTCTGCCGCACCGAGGACAAGGTCATGATCCGCGGCGGCGAGACCGCGTCCGTCCAGTGCAACGGCGTCCGGGTCACGCCGACCCAGGCGAACCGGTCGGCGGTGACCTGCTCGCTCGTGGTCGAGCGCGCCGGCTGACCGCTGCGCCGTCCCCCACTGCCTGCGACAGGCCCCGGCAACCGCCGGGGCCTGTCGTCGTTCTGAGGCGCCGGCGCGCGCCCGGCGACGCGGCCACCCGCGCCCGGCTCCGCTTCATCTTCGCTTCATGGGCGCTGTTCGATGCTCCGTCTCGTCAACCACCCATCAGCCTCCAGGAGCCCGCCCGCCATGTTCGCCACCACCCGCTTCGCCCGTCGTGCCACCGCCGTCCTCGCCCCGTTCGTCCTCGCCGCCGGCGTCAGCACCGCTGATGCGTCGGCCGCCCCGCTCCGCGCCAAGGTGCCGTCGTTCAAGGTCGCCGAGGGCGGGACGGCGAGGATCGTCGTCAACCTCAACTGCCGGGTCAGCGACGGCCGCTGCTCGTACGAGGCCGGCCTCAGCGGCGGCAACGCCCGCAACACCGCGGTCGCACGCCGCGACTTCGTCGGCAGGGACCCCGCCAAGATCGTCCTGCGCGGTGGTCAGCGCCGGACGCTGCGCATCAACGTTGCCGTGAAGGACGACGGCGTCTGCGAGAAGCCCGAGTCGTTCGGGGTGTCGGTGTGGACCACCGTCAGGGACGACCTGCGCACGGACGAGGGCCGCATCACGATCATCGACGGCAACGACTGCCGGCCGGTGCTGAATCCGAACGTCCCGGTCAAGCCGAGCCCGGTCACCCCGGCCCCCCGGCCCCCGCTGGATCCCGCGGTGCCGGTCACGCCGAGCCCGGTGACGCCGAAGCCCGCCCCGGCCCCCGCCCCCGCGCCGGCCCCGGCACCCGCACCCGCACCGGCCCCGAAGCCGGCTCCCGTCCCCGCACCCGCCCCGGCCGGACTCCCGGCCGACAGCGGCGAGCCGACCATCACGGACACCACGTTGACCAACGGCGCCATGCAGACCTGCCGCACCCCGCAGTGGATCGGTCAGGACGGCCTGGCCGGCGCGAACGGGTTCTACAATTCCGGATGCACCGTGCAGGTCAAGTGCCCGCCGGCCGCCCGGGTCTGCAGCGCCTCGTCCGAGTCCGGGATCAGCTCCGAGAAGGGCGTCGGCGACAAGGTCACGCTGAACTCGCGCATCCGGGTCTTCTCCGCCTCGGGCACGCAGTTCTTCTTCCGCGACCAGAGCTGCGCCGGCACGAACTTCTGCCGCACCGAGGACATGGTCATGATCCGCGGCGGCGAGACGGCGTCGGTGCAGTGCAACGGCGTGCGGGTGACGCCGTCGCAGCCCAACCGCTCGACGGTCACCTGCTCGGTCACGGTGGAGCGCGCCAGCTGACGGTCCGGCCCGGCACTGCACCCTCGACGCGACGGGCCCCGGCGACTGCCGGGGCCCGTCGTCGTTGCACGGTTGCCCGCCGCGTGTCGCCGTCCGCAGCCGGGCGGGGTCCCGCAGCCGCACCGACTACGGCCGGGTCACGATCCTCTCCGCCGAGGACTGCGTGAGCCCGGGCGCGATCTCCGCGCCGCCCGTCGACTGACCGACACCACCACCGCAACCCGAACGTCGATTCCCCCACGCCCAGCGACGGGAAACGGACGCTCACCGGCCAACCCAGCACCCCCGCACGCCGAACGGCGATTTCCCGCGCGTGGCGACGGGGAAACCGACGCTCGCTGCGTCCCGGGCGGATCGCCACTCCGCGGTCGACCCCGGCTGCCCGGCGGCCGACGCCGTCGAAGGCGTCAGGCCGGCGTCGGGCGGTACAGCGGCACGCGCAGGTGGAAGCGCGCCCCGGGGCGCGACTCGACCGCATCCAGGAGCTCGAGCGACCCGTCGTGCGCCTCCACGACCAGTCGCGCGATCGGCAGGCCCAGGCCCGAGCCGCCCGCGACCGACGAGGCCCGGTGGAAGCGGTCGAAGATCGCTGCCCGCTGGGCGGGGGCGACGCCGGGACCGTGATCCTCGACGACGACGACCGCCTCCTCGCCCTCGACCAGGACGGACACGTCGATCTCCCCGCCGACCGCGCCGTAGCGGATCGCGTTCTCCACGAGGTTCGCCACCGAGCGCGCGAGCAGCCGCTCGTCGCCCTCGACCACCGCCTCCGCCGTCGCGAGCACGCGCAACTGAGCCCCGGCCGCCTGCGAGCGCTCCTCGTACTCCTCGGCGAGCTGCTCGACCAGCAGGTCCAGGCGCAGCGGCTCCCGCTCCATCCGCCCCCGCTTCGCGTCCAGCCGCGCGAGCTCGAGCATGTCCGCGATCGTGCCGGACGCGCGCTCGGCCGCGTGCTCGATGGCCTTCAGGGCCGTGCCGGCGGGCGAGTCCTCGCCCTGCTCGCGCAGCGCCTGCTCGGCCCGCGCGCGGATCACCGCGACCGGGGTGCGCAGCTCGTGCGCCGCGTCCGCCAGGAACGCCTCCTCCCGCCGGGCGACCGCGGCGACCGGCGCCATCGCGCGGCCGGTCAGCAGCCAGCCGACCGCGACGGTCAGCAGCCAGAGCACCAGCGCGAACCCGGCGATGAGCAGGGTGCGGTCCCGGATGTCACGGTTCGCCGCCTCGACCGGGCGGACCGCGACGACGGCGGCCAGCAGCCCGTCGTCGCCCTCGATCGGGCTGACGGCGAGGCGGACCTCCACCCCGTCCGACGTGTCGGAGTACACCTCCGGCTTGCCGGCGGTCGTCTTGTCCGCGACCGCGAACGCGCGCTTGCCCGCCGCGGCGTCGAGCGCGTCCGGCTTCCCTGCGCTGGTCTGACCGGACTGCAGGACGACCACGACCGGCGTCCGCGTCAACGGCCGAGGCCCGAAGAAGCCATCCGGGGACCGGTCGATCGTCAGCTTGCTGGGCTCGCCCTGGGGATAGGCGTAGCCGTCGGCGGCGAGCGACGTGCGCTCCACGTCGCGGTCGGTCTCCTCGTGGCGCTGGCTGGTCTCGGCGCGGACGGCGATCGCCGCCAGCAGCGCGAGGACGACGAAGGTGACGAAGGCGCTGGTCGCCGTGAGCCGGATCCGCAGCCGGCGCAGCTCATCGGCGTTCATTCGCAGCTCCCGGTCCCACCTGCACCACCCAGGCCCGACCGAACCCGAGCGCGCCGCGCGAGCGATTCGGCGTTCACTCGTCCACCAGCCGGTAGCCCGCCCCGCGGACCGTCTCGATCACGCCGGCGCCGAGCTTGCGCCGCAGCGCGGCGACGTGGACATCGACGACGTTGGACTCCGGCTCGTACGCGTGGTCCCAGCAGTGCTCGAGGATGTCGTAGCGGTCGACGACCTCGCCGGCACGGTCGGCGAGGAACGCCACGAGCGCGAACTCCTTCACCGTCAGGGGAACGATCACGCCGTCCTTGCGCACCCGGCGGCGGGCGGTCTCGACCCGCAGCGTGCCGACGTCGACCACCGGCTGTCGGCGCGCCGGCGCCCGCCGCAGCAGCGTGCGGACCCGGGCGACGAGCTCCTCCGTCGCGAACGGCTTGGTGAGGTAGTCGTCGGCGCCCGTCTCCAGGCCGGCGACCCGGTCGTCGATGTCGTCCATCGCGGTGAGCATCAGGATCGGGACCTCGGAGCCGGCGGCACGCCACTCGCGGCAGAGCGTCAGGCCGTCCCCGTCCGGCAGGCGCCGGTCGAGGATCGCGAGGTCGTACTCGTGCAGGTCGGCGTGGGACCGCGCCTCGGCGAGCGTCCCGGCGATGTCCGCGCCGAACGCCTCCTCCCGCAGGCGCTGCGCGACCGCGGTGGCGATGTCGGTCTCGTCCTCCACCACGAGGATGCGCATCGGCGGAGCATATCCGAGGCTCCCACGGGCGACCGCCGTGTCGCGCGGCGGCCGCTGCGGACGGGTGAGGGTCATCGGCACTACCGCGCCGGGGCGGTGTCGACCGCCGCCAGCAGCAGGATCGAGCCGGCCGCGTAGTCGATCGCCGGCTCGGACGTCACGTAGTCGTCGGTGCGGTCCTCATAGGTCGCTGCCGGCGTGTTGAACTGGCTCGGCACGAGCGGGCCGACCGGCTGCTCGGCGATGTCCTTCAGCGGGGCCGGTCCGCCGACGACCGCGCCGACGGGCAGCCCGTCGCCCGCCACCGACGCCCAGTGGTGCAGGTGCCGAGGCGCGTTCGGCCCGAGGCCGGCGACGAAGCTCGCACCCCAGGGATTGCGCCCCAGGAGCCAGTCGCGGGCGGTAGCGCCGAGCTTCAGGGCGCCCGGGTGGACGCCCACCCGACCGGCCAGCGCGGCCAGCGCGCCGGCGCCGCCGTTCTCCCCCGTCTGCCCCCACGTGAAGGCGCCCGGCGTCCCGAACGCGCCCCCCTTCGCCCGGGCGACCGCAGCCGCCGCCTGTGCCCGCAGCGCCTTGCAGGCCACGTCGGAGGCGAGCGGGTCCGCCGTCACCGTCGGCCGACCGAGCGCGCCGCACAGGTCGGCGGCGGCGAGACCCGCGACGCTGTTCCACGACAGGCGCCCGTCCGGGACGATCGCAGCGAGGTTGCGCAGCGCGTCGTCCAGGTAGGTCCGCTCCCCGGTCACGCGCCACAACGCGACCGCGCCGGCCGCGAGGGCGTCCTCGGCGGTGTCGCCCAGGTAGAAGTCGCCGCTGCGGCCGCCGAGCGACGGCATCACGCCGCCCGCCGCGACCCCGGCCGCGTACCACTCGCGGGCCTGCTGCAGCAGCTGCTCGCGCGGTGCGCCCGTCGCGCGGTCGGCCGCCAGCGCGAGCGCCAGCGCGGCCTTGCCGCCGAGGTCGCCGCCCATCCCGGGGTAAGCGAGGCGCGTCTCGATGCCGGGCAGCCCGGACGCGTCGTCGCCGACGGGGTCGCGGAAGCCAAGGTCGTGGTCGCGGGCGTCGCCCACCTGTGCGATGAACAGCCCGGCCGAGGGATGCGCCCTGACGAGCCAGCGGATCCCGGTGTCGGCGGCGGCGTGCAGGCGCGCGGCGTCGGTCGCGTCCAGGCGCGCCGCGTACTGCAGCATCGCGGCGGCGTAGGCGGTGGTGTGCGTGAACTTCAGCATGTCGCCCGCGTCCATCCAGCCGCCGGCGACGTCGATCCGCTCGCCGTCGTGCGGGCCCCCGGCGACGATCGCCGCGGCGTCGTTGCGGTGGGCGGGCCTGTGCGTGGCGGACGGCTCGTCGCCGTCGCGGTTGGCGTCGAAGTACCGCAGGATGGTGGTCACGCCCTCGCTCGACGCGCGGCTGCGGACCGTCCACGGCCGGCCGCTCAGCGCGCCGACCCGCACGACGTACCGTCCCGGCGTGCGCAGCGAGGAGAGGTCGGCGATCGCGCCGCGCTTCCACGGCGCGGCCGTCCCCGTCGCCGCGGTGAGGCGGCCGGTCAGGACGACGCGCCCGCGGGCGTCGGTCACCCGGAACGCCCTGCCCACCTTGGACACCCGCGACCCGACGAACGCGAGCTTGGCGTCCGCCGGCGAGCTGGGTCCGCCCACGCGGATCGCGTCGGGCGGCACCGCAGCCGCCGACGCGCCGGAAGGAGCGACGGCACCGGTCAGCGACAGGGACGCGCCGACCACGGCGGCGGAGCAGAGGGTGCGGCGGAGCATGGCGGGCCTTTCGGGGCGGGGCGGGGGCTGCGGACAGCACGCACCCTGCTCCACCCCGCATGAAGCGAACGTGAAGCGCGACCTCATCCCCGCAGCCCGACGCCCCACCGGCAGCGCCCTCGACCGGTCCGATGCGGCCAGGCCAAGCTCCGCCGGCCCAGCCCGACGGGGTCCTCAGCGGTAGCCGGTGCGCTTCAGGAACGCCAGCAGGTTCGTCTGGAAGCCCGGGGCGGTGAGCCCCCGCTTGCGCGCGCGGACGATCTCGGCCTTCCCGACCGCGCCCTTGCCGAGCAGGTACTGCTCGGCGACGTAGGCGGCGATCGCGCCTTGGATCTCGCGGTTCTCTTCAGGCTTGGCGGCGCGGATCGCCTTTAGCAGGCGCGCCGCGTCGCTGCGGATCATCGCGGGGAACCGCCGCGTGATGTCCTTGACGGCGGCCTTGCCGGTCGCCGCGTTCAGGCTCAGGCTCAGGACCTTCGGGGGGAACGCCGACGCGGCGTACGAGGAGAAGGCGTACGCGAAGCTGTCGTCCGCGCCGGACAGCTCGGCCGTCCCGTCGCCGTCGAGGTCCTTGACCTCGTAGCCCACGTTGCCCCAGTACAGGCTGAGGACCCGCCGGTAGGAGTTCGTCGCCGGGCGGTACGCGTAGATCCGCTGCGTCGTGCAGCAGTGCGCGCCGTTCGAGAAGGTGTCGAAGGAGACCTCGGGCTCGCCGTCGCCGGTCAGGTCGGCGACGTGCATGATCGTGAAGACCTCGTCGGCGTTGCCGGCGGTGTCCTCGACGAGCAGGCAGTCCTTGCAGACGTCGCTGACGTCGAGGTCGCTCACGACCGTGCCGCCCCGGGCGATCGTCAGCCGCGGCTTCGTGACGGCGAACTGGCCCGCCTTCCAGCTGAGCGTCGCGGTGACGGCGCCCGACGTCTTGGCCACCGCACCGGCCTGGACGCGGTTCTGCGCCTGTGCCGCGGCCGGACCGGCAACGCCGCCGGCGACCAGGCCGACGCAGGCGACGACGAGGACGACCAGGCCACGCATGCTCATGCGGCCTCAGTTCCCTTCTTGTCCCCGGACTCCTTCGCGACAGCGGCGATGGCCTCCTTGGCGGCACCGCTCGCGGTGACCGCACCCGCGGCGGGCGGCGTGGTCTCGTCCTCGCCCTCGGGGGGCTTCGCGCCCTCCTTGGCCCAGGCCTCGTCGAACTCGACGCGCCACTTGCCGTCCTCGCTCTGCTGCAGCGCGAGCTTCGCCCGGAACGACCGGCCGCTGCGGCCCTTGAAGCCGGTGACCTGCTTCGCGGTGACGCCGGTGGCGATCAGCTCGCGGGCGATGGCCGGCGGCAGCTGCTTGCCGGCCTTGCCCTTCCAGATGACGAACCCGCAGCCCGGATCCTCACGCGCCCAGCACGAGTAGCCCTTGCGGTTCTCGATGATGTCGTGGCCGCAGACGGGGCACGGACCGAGGTTCGCCCGCGGGATGCGCACGTCCTTCAGCGTCGTGTCGAGGACGCCCACCGTCTCGCCCGCGAACTTCGCGATGTCCTCCATGAACTTCTTGCGCGTCTCGGTCCCGCCCTCGATCGCGGCGAGGCGGTGCTCCCAGTCGCCGGTCAGCGACGGTGACGTCAGCGGGTGGTTGTCCAGCAGCCGGATGACGTTCAGGCCCTTCTCGGTCGCCACGAGCGCACGCCCGTCGCGCTCGGTGTAGCCGACGTCGATCAGCCGTTCGATGATCGCCGCGCGGGTCGCGGGCGTGCCGATGCCGGTCTCGGTCATCGCCTCGCGCAGCTCCTCGTCGTCGACGAGCTTGCCGGCCCCCTCCATCGCCCCGAGCAGCGAGGCGTCGGTGTAGCGCCGCGGCGGCTTGGTCTGCTTCGCGGCGGACTCGACCTTCTTCGTGTCGACCGCCTCCCCCTGCTCGAGCTTCGGCAGGGACTGGTCGCGGCCCTCGTCCTCCTCGGCCGAGGTCTTGTCGCCCTCGGGGATCTCCCCGTAGACGCCGCGCCAACCGGGCACGATCAGCACCTTGCCGCTCGTGCGGAACTGGTGCTCGAAGACCGTCGTCTCGATCTTCGTGTTCTCGAAGACGGCCTCGGGGTGGAAGATCGCGAGAAACCGCCGGACGACCATGTCGTAGATGCGCCGGTCGTCCGAGCTCATCTTCTCGAGCTTGTGCGGGGAGTTCGTCGGGATGATCGCGTGGTGGTCGCCGACCTTCTCGTTGTTGACGACCCGCTCGAGCGGCAGCAGGTCCAGCGAGCTGACGTAGGCCGCGGCGGCCGAGTACTCGTCGTGCCGGCCGACGTGCCCGACGATGTCCTTCAGCTCCGGGACCATGTCCGTCGTCAGGTACTTCGAGTTGGTTCGCGGATACGTGAGCGCCTTGTGCTCCTCGTAGCAGCGCTGCGCCGCGGCCAGCGTCCGGCGGGCGCTGAAGCCGTGCCGCGTGTTCGCGTCGCGCTGCAACGACGTGAGGTCGTAGAGCAGCGGCGGGATCGTCTTCTGCTCGGTCTTGGTGAGCTTCGTGATCGAGCCGCTCTGCCCGCTGACGGCGTCCACCACGGCCTGCGCCAGCTCCGCGGACGCGATCCGCGGCTTGTCGCTCTTCTTGGTGAGGTCCTGGTAGCGCCCCTCGTAGCGGCGGCCGTCCGCGGTCGCGAACGTCGCGTCGACGAGCCAGTAGTCCTCGGGGACGAAGGCCCGGATCTCCTCGTCGCGACGCGCGATGATCGCCAGGGTCGGCGTCTGCACGCGGCCGAGGGAGACGGCGCCGTCGAACGAGGACCGCAGCCGGATCGTCGCCGCGCGCGTCGCGTTCATGCCGACGATCCAGTCGGCCTCCGACCGCGACCGGGCCGCCTGCTCGAGCTTCGCGGTCTCCTCGGAGTCCCGCAGGTTCGCCAGCGCCTCGCGCATCGCGTCGTTGGTCATCGACGACAGCCACAGCCGCTTCACCGGCTTCTTGGCCTTCGCCTGCTCGAAGAGGTAGGCGAAGATCAGCTCGCCCTCGCGGCCGGCGTCGCAGGCGTTGACGACGAGGTCGACGTCGTCGTCCCGCAGGAGCTTCTTCACGACGGCCATCTGCTTCTGCGAGCGCTCGTCGCGGACCACGAGCTTGAACGTCTTGGGGACGATCGGCAGGTCGGCCATCCGCCACTTCTTGTACTTCTCGTCGTACTCGTCCGGATCGGCGAGCTGAACCAGGTGCCCGACGGCCCAGGTGACGATGTGCTCGGGACCTTCGAGCCAGCGCTCGGTCTTGTCCTGCGTCCCGGTGTGCTTCTGGAACGGGCCGGGCAGGACGCGCGACAGGTCCTTGCCGACGGAGGGCTTCTCGGCGATGACGAGGGTCTTTGGCATTCGGTGGCGCAGCGTAGCGCCGTGCCGCGCCGTCCGTGCCGCGGGCCGCCGTCTGCGAACGGCTCCGGCGCACTCCGGTCCGGAACGGCCGGCGCCGCGTCAGGGTGCGCAGGGCCCGGTCGACACGCGGTCGCCGGCCCCGTCCAGGAGGTCCTTGACCACCTCGTTCGGGACCCCGTAGCCGGTGCGCCTCCGGGCCGCGTCGCGCGACGTGGCGAAGACCGTCGTGATGACGCGTCCCCGCGTGTCGACGACCGGGCCGCCGGAGTTCCCGGACCGCACGAGCCCGCGGAACGTCACGATCGACCGCCGCACCCCCTCGTTGCCGTAGGCGTCGGCGCTGATCACCGACCGGGTCGGCCCCAGCCGCGCGGACCGCACGTCGTACGGCCCGTTCCCGGGGAAGCCGAGGATGGCTCCGAGGCGCCCGACCGGCGGGTCGTCCGCGAGCGGCAGCGACTCGGCGTCCAGGCCGCCGACCTCCAGCACCGCGATGTCGTTGCGCGGGTCGAACGCGATCGCCCGGGCGGGCAGGCGCGAGCCGCTGCCCCGGACCTGCACGACGGTGTCGTCCTCGCCGGCCACGACGTGCGCGTTCGTCACCACGATCCCCGGTCCGGCGACCCACCCGGAGCCCTCGATGCCGAGCCCGCAGGCGGTGCCGGTGATCCGGACGATGGAGTCGGCTACGGCCTGGATGTGCGGGTCGCGGCCGACGCCCGCCGGGGGCGCGGGGACGTTGGCGTCCGGCCCGTCGAACGCGGGGAACGGGTCGAAACGGGCGAGTGCGTTCAGCAGCCCGCCCGACGGGGGCAGGACGTCGTTCAGCCGCGACAGGATCTCCGAGCGCTGGATGTCCGCGCGGTACTGGCGCGCGCCCGGGGTCTGCAGCGTGACCGCGCCCGCCACCCAGCAGATGCCGAGGGCCAGCGCGGCCCCCAGCGCCGAGCCGAGGACGCCGTCGACCGACGCCAGGCCCGGGACCGACGACAGCCGCCGCCGCAGCCCGATGCCCAGCACCTCCAGGCCCGCCGACAGCGCCGCGCCCACCAGCAGCGCGCCGCCCAGGCCGAACAGCGGCGCGTACGGGGACGACGACCCGCCGTCGACGACCGCCGCGGCCAGGCGGGTGCCGGCCAGCGCCCCGGCCGCGAACCCGACCAGCGACAGCGCGCCGACGATCAGGCCCTGGCGCCAGCCGACGGCCGCCATGAACACGCAGAAGACGAGGATGACGATGTCGATCGTGGTCATGGCCGGGGACCGCCCCCGTCCGGCCGGGTCGGCAGCCGCCCATCCTAGAACCTGACCCCGAGCCCGCCCCGACGTGGCGCGCGGGGCCACCAGTAGGTGCGCGCGTGTGACAATGCGCGCCCATCGGCCCATGGATCTGCGACCGACGGGTACCCTCCGCCGTGGTTTGACCGGACCGCCGCACGCAAGGAAGGGTGCACCTGCCGCCCGCCGCAGCGCCCCCTCCGGCCCGGAAGCGGGCGGCTCCGCCCGTGATCAGGCCGTTCTGCGCCGCCGCCGGGTCGCGGGCGCCGGGATCCTGGTCGTCGTCCTGGCCGGCGGCTACCTGCTGGTGTCCGGCCTCGGCGGGCGCGCCGGGAGCGTCACCGTCGCCGAGAAGTACGCCCGCGCCTACGCCGCCCAGGACCCGGCGGCCATGTACCCCCTGCTCGACGGGGACGTCCGCGAGCGCCTGTCGCTCGCCCGCTTTGTCGAGCTGCACCGCGAAGCTGCCGCGACTGCCACGGCGACCCGGTTCGTCGCCGGCCCGGTCGAGGCGGTCGACGACACGCACGTCGACATCCCGGTCACGGTCCGGACCCGGGTCTTCGGCCTCGTCCGCGGCAAGCTCCGCCTGGAGTTCGCCGGCGACGGGGACAACCCGGGGGTCGCGTGGACGCGCAACCTCGTGTTCCCCGACGTCCCCCAGGGCGCGGAGCTCACCCGCACCGTCGAGCTGCCGCCCCGCGGCAAGCTGCTCACCCGCGACGACCAGGTGCTGGCCGAGGGCGACGCCCGCACGCCCGAACCCGATCTCGCCGACGTCGCCGCCCAGACGGTGGGACAGCTGGGACCGGTCCCGAAGGACCGCCTGGAGGAGCTGACCGCGCTCGGCGTCCCGACCGACGCGAAGGTCGGCATCTCGGGGCTCGAGCGCGCGCTCGACAGCCGGCTGCTCGGGACCCCCGGCGGGACCCTGCAGGCGGGCGGACGGGTCCTGGCCCAGCGGACGCCGCGCCAGGCCAAGGCCATCCGGACGACGATCGCCCCGTCGGTCGAGCGGGCCGCGGTCGCCGCCCTCGCCGGCCGGCTCGGCGGCGTCGTCGCCCTCAACCCGCGCACCGGCGAGCTGCTCGCCTTCGCGGGCATCGCCTTCAGCGGCCTGCAGCCGCCCGGGTCGACGTTCAAGATGATCACGCTCGTCGGCGCCCTGGAGAACGACGTCGCGAAGGAGTCCGACAGCTACCCGATCCAGACGGCGGCCGTGCTCGAGGGCGTCGACCTGCAGAACGCCAACGGGGAGTCGTGCGGCGGCACGCTGGCGCAGAGCTTCGCGAAGTCGTGCAACTCGGTCTTCGGCCCGCTCGGCGCGCAGCTCGGCGGGGACCGGCTGGTCGCCACCGCCGAGGAGTTCGGGTTCAACAAGGCGCCGGACATCCCCGGCGCGGCGACGTCGACCATCCCCGCCGGCGGGGACATCGGCGACGACCTGGCGCTCGGGTCCACGGCGATCGGCCAGGGCCGCGTGCAGGCCACCGCGCTCCAGATGGCCAGCGTCGCCGCGACGATCGGCCTCGGTGGCCGCAAGCCGCACCTGACCGTCGCGATGGACGAGCGCGCCGACAACACGAAGCTCAAGCCGGTCGTGGACCCGTCGGCGGCCCGCACGGCCGGGCGCATGATGCTGGACGTCGTCGCCTACGGCACCGGCACGGCCGCCGCGCTGCCGGGCGTCAAGGTCGCGGGCAAGACCGGCACGGCGGAGCTCGAGAGCACCCAGGACTGCGTCCCGACCGAGGACAACCCGGAGAGCTGCGCCGACCAGGGCTCGATCACGACCGACACGTCCGCCTGGTTCGCGGCCTTCGCCCCCGGCGGGTCAGGGCCGAAGGGCGGCGCGATCACGCCGAAGGTGGCGGTCGGCGTCCTGCTGGTGCGGGCCGGTGCCGGCGGGGACACCGCAGCGCCGGTCGCGCGGCAGGTGCTCGCCGCTGCGCTGGGGTAGCGGCGCAGCCGGCCGGAAACGAAGGTGGCGGGCCGCGACGGCCCGCCGGTCACACGTCGATGCGGATGTCGCCCTCGTCACCGTCGGGCGCGGTGATCTTCAGCTCGAGCGGGCGGTTGTCCAGCGTCTCGTTCGTCAGCTTGAACAGCAGCAGCTTGCCCTGGGTCGGGCCGTAGGCGGACGTCTCGTTGCTGTGCGGGAAGAGGTCGCCCGGGGTGAGGGTCGTCGGCTTGTAGCCCACGATGCTCGTCGTCTCGATCGGGCGGTACTCGTCGTCGATCGTGTCCTCGAGCGTGAACTCCTCGGCCGTCTCGAGGGTCTGGTCGCTCGGGTTCTTCACGCGGATGAAGATGCCGAACCAGACGTCCTCGGGCTTGAGGTCCTCCTGGACCGGCGGGACGCCCTGCAGGTAGTCGCGGTCCTCGACGTCGGTCGGGTTCAGCTGACGGCTGATCTGGACCTGGTACTCGAGCTTGCCGATGGTCACCGAGGTGCCCTCGGACTCGGCCACCTTCTGGGGGCCGTCGTCACCGCAGGCCGACAGGCCGGTGACGGCCGCGGCGGCGATGATGGGCAGGGCGAGGCGACGGAGCTTCATGATCGCGCGGGAGCTTATCTAGCGAAGGGGCGTGCCGGTGGCCGGCTTGCGTGCCCCGCCCGCGATGCTGGCGCGCGTACCGCGGTCGTGGCCGTCCTCGAGGATGCCGGCCAGCCGCCGCAGGCCCTTGCCGAACTGGCGCTTGTAGAAGCCACGCCGGTCGACGAGCTTGTCGGACGGGTACTTCGGCTCGGTCTCGAAGCTCACCGTGACGCGCGTTCCGCTGCCCGACGGCTCGATGGCGTACGCGGTGACGGTCCGCACGCGGTTGTACTTCCCGCCGCGGCCCGCGAGGACGATCCGGCGCGGTGCGTCGCACTCGAGGATCGTCTGATCGACCCACGGGAAGCGGTTCCCGCGCTGGTGGAACTTGAAGCGCGCGCCGGCACCGGTGCCGTAGGTGTCCTCCCGGGTCAGGTTCCACTCCGAGGTGAAGTGGTCCAGGAACTCCGGGTGGTTGGCGATGTCGGCGAGGTAGTCGAAGACCTCGGCGACGGGCCGGGACACCAGGACGGTCTGCGTGACGGGATCCATCGGAGCAGCAGTCTACCGGCGGGGTGGGCGGGACCGGAGTCCCGGCGAGCTCGGCTAGGCGACGAGCCGTGGGCGAAGCCGCACGCTGTGCCCGCGCTCGCTGTGACGCACCAGATCGGTCGAGACGGGCTCGGCGGAACGCTGCGGACGGCACAGCGCGCACACGGTCTCCCCGCGCGGGTAGCGATGGACGCGCTCGCCGATGAGCGGGGTGCGCCCGCAGTCGGCGCACGAGTGGCGGCACGCGGTGAGCTCGTCGACGCTCTGCCGCAGCAGCTGACGCTCGAGGTCACGTTCCTGCAGGGCCAGCAGCGGGCGGAGCATGTTCTCTTCTTCGGCAGCTGGGCGGGTGACCCTGCACCGGCGCGCCCACGCAACGGACGTTGCGTCGATGGGTGAGTTTGCGTCCGGCGGACCCCGGGTACCGACCCTGCCTAGGTCAGCCTGGTGTCCGTACGCACGTCGCTTTAGACATGGCTTACGGCGTTGGGCGATGCTCAGCACCCCCACTTGCGGTCGGCCGCACGGCGTGAGTCGTGCGAGAGGAGACGGTCACATGGAGTCTTTGACGTCGGGCACGATGGCTGGCACCGGGTCGTTCAGGTGCGAGAACTGCGGCTACGTGGTCACCCTGGCCGCGACGGAGAAACTCGGCGCCTGTCCCAGCTGCGGCGAGAACGACTACGCCCGGGCGTCGCTGTTCGCCGCGGGTCGCTTTCAGCGCCGCGCCGCCAGCGGCCTCGACGAGCACGACGACTTGCTCCGGCGCGCCCGCGAGCTCCGCGACCCGTCGATCGCCGCGCACGTGGCGTTCCTCGACGGCGAACAGCTCCGTGTCGTTCCGCTGACCGTGGAGACCACCCGCATCGGCCGCACGCTCACCGCGGAGATCCGCTTCGACGATCCGACCGTGTCGCGCCGCCATGCCCTCCTGGTCCAGCGCGAGGACGGGCTCTACGTCCTGGACGACCGCTCCCTGAACGGCGTCTTCGTCGACGGCGAGCGCATCACGTCCCGCCGCGTCGACGACGGCGACGAGCTCGTGGTCGGCCGGCATCGCCTGCTGGTGCTGATCGGCGACGGCAGCGGACAGGCCCACGCGGGCGCCGACCTGTCGTCCCCGTCCACCGCCTGACAGGCCCGATCGACCGCCTGAACGGCGGGTCCGGTTGCAGCAGCGTCGGCCGCGTCCGCGATACTCCGCGGCTGTGGCCGACAAGATCGCGATCCTCTCCCAGAAGGGCGGCACCGGGAAGACGACCACGGTGCGTACGCTCACCGACGTCCTCCGCCTGGCCGGACTGACCGTCCTGGCGGTCGACCTCGACCCCCAGGGCAACCTCTCGGACTACTTCGACGTCGCCCCCGACGCGGAT
The DNA here is from genome assembly GCF_040581415.1 of Paraconexibacter sp. AEG42_29. NCBI lineage: Bacteria > Bacillati > Actinomycetota > Thermoleophilia > Solirubrobacterales > Paraconexibacteraceae > Paraconexibacter > Paraconexibacter sp. AEG42_29. Next base: position 4,017,702 of record NZ_CP114014.1, read on the forward strand.
CCCACGATCGCCGACGTCCTCACGGGCCGGGCGAAGGCCAAGGACGCGATTTACAACGACGTGATCCCGGCGAACCTCACCCTCGCCGAGGCGGAGCTGCAGCTCGCCGGCAAGATGGGCCGTGAGCTGACGATGCGCAAGGCGCTGCGCGACGTCGAGAAGAAGTACGACGTCATCCTGATCGACTGCCCGCCGGCGCTCGGGCTCCTCACGGTGAACGCCCTGGTCGCCGCGGACTATGCGCTGCTGAGCTCCGAGGCGCAGTACTTCGCCCTGCAGGGCGTCGAGCAGGCGCTGGAGGTCATCGACCTGGCCCGCGACGGCCTGAACCCCGACCTCACCTGGCTCGGCGTGTTCTTCAACATCGCCGACATGCGGACGGTGCACTCGCGGGAGGCGTTCGTCTCGCTCCGCGAGCACGTGGGCGACAAGCTCTTCGACACGACGATCCGCTCGTCGATCGCCTACGCGGGCTCGGCGGAACGCGCGGTGTCGATCCTCGAGTACCGGCCGGACCTGGCCGAGGACTACCTGCTGCTGGGGGACGAGGTCCTGCGGCGGCTGGGCCGCGAAGAGGCCCGCGAGCGGCTGGCCGAGCACCTGCCGGCCGCGCCGGCGACCTAGCCGACCGACGTCACCTGCGCGCCCATCGTCTCCAGGGGCGCGCGCAGGACCTGGGCCCAGCCCTCGGCCTCGCCGCGCAGCGCGTCCACCAGCATCGGCGTCTGCTCGTAGTGGCTCCAGAACAGGACGGTCGGCCCGGCGCCGGAGATCGTCGCGCCGAGCGCCCCCAGGGACGCTGCGCGCCGGACCAGGTCCATCGACCGCGGGAACAGGTGCGCGCGGCGGTCCTGGTGGAGCTTGTCCTGCAGGCCGCGCGCGATCAGGTCGTAGTCGCCCGTCGCCAGGCCGAGCACCAGCAGCGACGCGTGCGCCGTGTTGAAGACGGCCTCGGACATCGGCACCTCGGCCGGCAGCGCGGCGCGGGCGAGCTTCGTGCGGACCGCCTCGTCGGGGACGAGGATCACCGTCTCGAGGCCGGTCGGCGCGCCCATGCGGGTCGACGTCCCGTCGGCACACAGCGCGATGCCGCCGTGGAGCGCCGCGGCCACGTTGTCCGGGTGGCCCTCGAGCTCGGTGGCGTGCTGCAGCAGCGGTGCGTCCAGCTCGAACAGGTGGTCCGCCGCCATCAGGCCCGCGACGTAGGCCGCGGCGCTCGTCCCGAGCCCCCCGCTGAGCGGGATGCCGGACGTGATCCGGAACTCGAACGTGTCCGCCGGGTGCAGGTGCTCGAACCCGCGCACGCAGAGGTTGCGGCGGTCCGTCGCGATCGGCAGATCGGTCACGACGGCGAACTCGCCCGTCTCCACCACCTCGAGCTCCATGTGCAGCCCGAGCGCTGCGGCGAGCACGTCGAAGCCGGGCCCGAGGTTGGCGGAGCTGGCGGGGACCTTGACGGTGCGACGTCGCTGCATCCGCGCAAGGTATCTGGCCCGCCTTCGCCGAGGTCCTACGCTGGATGGCATGCGAGCCATCTGGAACGACACCGTCATTGCCGAGTCCGACGAGACCGTGGTCGTCGAGGGCAACCACTACTTCCCCTCGTCGGCGCTCAAGCGGGACCTCTTCACCGAGACGCCGACCACCTCGATGTGCCCGTGGAAGGGCACCGCGAGCTACTACACGGTCACGGTCGACGGCAAGGACAACGCGGATGCGGCCTGGTACTACCCGGACCCGAAGGACGCGGCGAAGGAGATCAAGGACCACGTCGCCTTCTGGAAGGGCGTCACGGTCGTCGAGTAACTACCCGCCCAGGACCGCCTTCTCCACCGCGCCGAGCGTCGGCTCGCACGGGAGGACGGAGCCCGACTGCTCGAGGGCCGTCTGGGGGTCCTTCAGCCCGTGGCCGGTCAGGACGCACGCGACGCTGCTCGCTCCGTCCGTCCCGTACTTCAGGAGGCCGGCGACCGAGGCCGCGCTGGCGGGCTCGCAGAAGACGCCCTCCTTGCCGGCCAGCAGCCGGTAGGCGTCCAGGATCTCCTCGTCCGTGACGGCGGAGATGCGGCCCTTGGACTGCGTCATCGCGGCCATCGCCTCCTCCCAGCGAGCCGGGTTCCCGATCCGGATCGCGCTGGCGACCGTCTCGGGGTTCTCGACCCGGTGACCGGACACGAGCGGCGCTGCGCCCGCGGCCTGGAAGCCCAGCATTCGCGGGGCCTTCTCGGCCTCGGTGAAGCCCTCCCAGTACGCGGTGATGTTGCCCGCGTTGCCGACGGGGATGCACAGCGCGTCGAGGTCGCCGAGCTCCTCCAGGATCTCGAAGGCCGCGGTCTTCTGGCCGGCCAGGCGGTACGGGTTGACCGAGTTCACCAGTGCGATCGGGTGCTTGTCGGTCAGTTCGCGGACGAGCTCCAGGGCCTGGTCGAAGTTGCCGCGCAGCGCGATAACGCGGGCGCCGTGCATCAGCGCCTGGGCGAGCTTGCCGGTGGCGATCTTGCCGTCGGGGACGATGACCGCGCCGCGCAGGCCGGCACGGGCCGCGTACGCCGCGGCGCTGGCGGCGGTGTTCCCGGTGGACGCGCAGATGACGGCCTCGGCCCCCTCCTTGACGGCCTGGGTGACCGCGCAGCACATGCCGCGGTCCTTGAAGGACCCGGTCGGGTTCGCGCCCTCGATCTTCAGGTACACGTCCGCACCGACGCGTGCGGACAGGTACGGCGCGTGCACGAGCGGCGTGGAGCCCTCCTGCAGCGTGACGATCGGGTCGTCCGCCTCGAACGGGAGCCGGTCGAGGAAGCGGTGGATGAGGCCTGGACGGCGTTCAGTCATGGGTTTCTCCAGTTGCGACGTTCGCCCCCTGGGCGAACTCGCGGCGTGATGTCGAGCGCTCTGCGCGAGGCATCACGCGTACTCCTCCTCGATCACACGGATGACACGCGGCCGGCCGCGCACGAACTCCAGGCCGCCGATCAGCTCGACGGCGGCCAGCATGCGGGACTCCAGCAATGGGTGGACGACCATCACCAGGCGGGCGTCCGTCCCCAGGCCCTTCTGGACCACGGACTTCACGGACGCGCCCTGCAGACCCAGGACCTGGGCGACCTGGGCCAGCACGCCGGGGCGGTCGGCGACCTCCAGGTGCAGGTAGAACGCGGATTTCACGTCGTCCACGATCGGCAGCGACTGCGTCGTCTCGGGCGTCGAGGCCGGCGGGATCATCGCGCTGATGATGTCCCCCAGAACGGCGCTCGCGGTCTGCGGGCCGCCGGCGCCGGGCCCGGACATCGTGATCTCCGTGATCGCCTCGGACTCGACGGTGACGGCGTTGTACGGGCCGTTCACGGACGCCAGGGGGTGCCCCTTGTAGAGGAACGCCGGGTGGACGCTGACAGCGATGCCGTCCCCCACCCGCTCGGCCGTCCCGATCAGCTTCAGGCCGAGGCCGAAGTCCTGCGCGTACGCCATGTCGTCCCCGGTGAGGTGCTCGATGCCCTCCCAGGTGACGTCGTCGATGTGGACGGGCGTGTCGAACGCGAGCCGGGCGAGGATCGCCATCTTGGCGGCGGCGTCCTTGCCGTTGACGTCGTCGGTCGGGTCGGCCTCGGCGTAGCCCAGCGCCTGCGCCTCCTTCAGCGCGTCGGCGTAGGAGGCACCGGTCTCGGCCATCCGCGTGAGGATGAAGTTCGTCGTCCCGTTGACGATCCCGGTGACGCGGTCGACGTGGGCGCCGGCCAGCGACTCCTGCAGGACGCGGATGACGGGGACGACGCCGGCGACCGCGGCCTCGAACCGCAGCTGGACGCCGTTCTCGCGCGCAGCGGCCCACAGCTCCTCGCCGTGATGGGCCAGCAGCTGCTTGTTCGCGGTGACGACGTGCTTGCCCGCGGCCATCGCCTCCAGGCAGTAGGTGCGGGCCGGCTCGAGGCCGCCGATCATCTCCGCGACCAGGTCGGCGCCCTCGAGGATGTCGGCGAACGTCGTCCCGTTGGAGCGCGTGTGCACGCCGGTGATGACCGGGCGCATGCCGGTCACCGCGGCGATGTGGTCCGCACGGCCGGGCAGCAGCTCGGCGAGCGCGCCGCCCACCGTGCCGTGCCCGATCAGGGCGATGCGGAAGTCCTCGGGCTCAGACGTCACGGGCGAACAGATCCTCTCGGGTCTCGCGGCGGACGACGACACGGGCGTCGCCGTCCTTGACGAAGATCACAGGCGGCCGGGGGCTGCCGTTGTAGGTGTTGGCCATCGCGTGGCCGTAGGCGCCGGTGACGGGAGTCACGAGCACGTCGCCGGCGCGGGGCGCGTTCAGGCGGGCGTCCTTCACGAGCAGGTCGCCGGACTCGCAGTGCTTGCCGGTGACGTGGGCGACGACGTCGTCGCCGGCCGGCTCGTTGCCGACGAAGCGATCGGCCACGTCGATCTCGTACCGGGCGTCGTAGAGCATCGGACGCAGGTTGTCCGACATGCCGCCGTCGACGGCGACCCAGTTGAGGACGTTCTGCTTGACCGACTGCACCGTATAGAGGGTGACGGTCGAGCGGGCCGTGAGCGCCCGGCCGGGCTCGTCGATGACCTTCTTGCCGGGACCGAAGATGTCGTGGACCTGCTTGACCTTCGCGGCGGCGTACTCCTCGACGGTCGGCGGCTCCACCCCGTCGGTCGTGTACTGCACGCCGAGGCCGCCGCCGAGGTTGTAGGTCGGGAAGTCGCCCAGCTCGCAGACCGCTCGCAGTGCAGCGCCGAAGGGCGCGAGCTCCATGATCTGCGAGCCGATGTGGAAGTGGATGCCCTCGAGGTCGATGCGCTCCTCGGCCTCCAGGCGAGCGATCGCGTCGCGGGCCGCGTCGACGTTGAAGCCGAACTTCGTGTTCGGGCCCCCGGTCGAGATCGACGGGTGGGTGTCCGGGCTGACCCCGGGCGCCACGCGGATCAGGACGGTCTGCCGCGCGTCGCGCTGCGCGAGGACGCGGATCAGGCGCGTGATCTCGTCGTCGTTGTCGACCACGATCGCGCCGATGCCGGTCTCGACGGCGAACGCGAGCTCCTCCTCGGACTTCGCGTTGCCGTGCAGGTGGATGTGCTCGGGAGCGAACCCGCCGCGCAGGGCGCTGGCCAGCTCACCGCCGCTGGCGACATCGCACCCGATGCCCTCCTCGGCGAGCACGCGGTAGACCGCGGTGCAGGGGAAGGCCTTGGAGGCGAACACGACCTCAGCCGTCGGGCTCGCGGCCCTGAACGCAGCGACGAAGTGCTGGGCGCGGGTGCGCAGGTCGTCCTCGACGACGAAGTAGGCGGGCGTCCCGAACTCGCGGGCCAGGTCGAGCGCATCGCAGCCGCCGATCTGCAGGCGCCCGCGCGCGTCGAGCTCGCTCCCGAGCGGGTAGATCGCGGCGAGGGCGGGGTCGAGGTGGACGGCAGGCATGGCGGCCCGGGATCATGCCACGCCATGCGCGTCGTCCACGGCCAGCCACCCTCGGAGACCGGACGGCACCACGGCCTGGCGTGGGCGCGGTTCGACCCGGACCCGTCCCGGCCGGCCCACGGGGCCGTCGTGATCCTGCACGGCGCCGACTCCTGCAAGGAGAACCAGTTCGACTTCGCGCGGACCGCGGCGCTGGCCGGCCTGGTGGCAGTCGGCTTCGACGCCCGCGGCCACGGCGAGACCGGCGGCGAGCTGGACGGCCGGGTGCTGGACGACGTCGCGGCGATGTGCGACCGGGCCTGCGGGTGGCTCGCCGGGCTGGCCGACGGCCCGGCTGCGGCCCGCCTGGCACTACGCGGGTCCAGCATGGGCGGCTACCTGGCGCTCGTGACCGCTGCGGAGGTCGGCGCCGACGCGGTGGTCGCCGTCTGCCCGGCCGGCGACGAGGGCCTGCGCCGAGGCCTGCGCGAGGGGCGTTTCGCCTTCGCGGTCGACCGGCCCGCGGTCGAGCTGCTCCTGGACCGGCACGGCGTGCACGCGGCGGCGGCCGGGCTCGACGTCCCACTGCTGCTGATGCACGCCACCGGCGACCTGTCGGTCCCGGTCGAGCAGTCGCGGGAGCTGGCGGCGCTGGCGCCCCAGGCGAAGCTCGTCGAGATGCCGGGCGGGCACCACCAGTCCATCCAGCACGACGGCGAGCTCACGGGCGTCTCCGTCCGGTTCCTCACGCGCGCCCTGCGCGCATCCGCTGACAGGTTGTGACGCGATAGCGGTGCACAACCTGTCAGCGGGCGGGGGCGTCAGGGCTGCTTGCCCGTGGTGTCCCCGCCCAGGCGGCGGACGATCGCGGCCAGGATGTCCGTCGTCGCCGACACGATCGTGCTCGCGCCCGCGCCGACCTGCTTGAGCGTCTCCCCCAGGCCCGGGACGACCGCGCCGACGATGTTTCCCAGGCCGTCCGTCGTGGCCTTGACGGCACCGCCCAGGCCGCTCCCGGTGGCGGCGGTCGTGTCGGCCAGGGCGTCGGTGACGGGCTTCAGCGGCGCTTCGGCGCTCCCGAGGACCGGCCTCACGGGCGGTGGCGTGGTGGGGGTCGTCGCCTGCGTGGACGGGGGCGGCGGCGCGGTGGTGGTCGTGGCCGGCGGGTCGCCGGCGGACTGCGTCGTCGTCCTGGAACCGCCGACCTGGACCCGGGGATCGCGCGTCGCGCTGCTGCCGGAGGTCAGCGCGGACGGCGCCGCGGGGGCCTCCGCGCCGGCGGCGACCGTCGTGGCCGGCGGCAGGACGAGCGCGACCGTCGTCCCGGTGCCGGACCCCGGCGCGGTGCCGGTCACGGTCGACGGGAGGGCCAGCGACGGGGCGCCGCTGGAGATCGGGCCGGCCGGGGACGCGGTGAAGGCGACGAGACCGCCGACGAGGACCGACACCGTGATGACGGCCGCCAGCATGACGGCGGTCGTGCCGACCCCGGCGATCGTGGCGCGATGGGCGGTCAGGCTGGGCATGGGGCGACGGCGCTGCCGCAGAGCTATCGGCAGGCCGCCGGCCGACCTTTAGGCCGGGCGGCACTATTGGCGCGTAGGCGCTCGTCAGGTCGCGCGAGCGGCCGCGGCGGGTCCAGCGGCCGCGGGGCGTGCCGGCGGGCGCAGGCCACCGGGCTTGCGGGAGAGCCACAGCAGCAGCGCCGTACCCGCGACCGCCATGCCCAGGCTCTCGAGCTGCGCGGTGGTCAGCCCGGCGAAGGTGTCCTCGTTCCTCCGCAGGAACTCGACGAGGAAGCGCTCGACGCCGGCCCCGAGCAGGTACAGCGCGAAGAGCGCCCCTGGCCGGAGGCGGTCCCGGAGCGACCACAGCACGTACGCCCACAGGCCCATGGCGAGCGTCTCGTAGATCGGCGTCGGGTGGACCTCGACGGTCGTCGGAACGGTGCCCTCCGGGTAGGCCATCGCCCAGGGCCCGTCCCACGGCTTGCCGTAGTCGCCGTCCCCCGAGATCTGGCAGCCGACCCGGCCGATGGCGTAGCCGAGCGCGAGCGGCGGCGAGCACAGGTCCAGCAGCGAGGCGTTGAGCATCCCGCGACGCCAGGCCCAGATCAGCACCGCGATCGCGCCGCCGATCGCGCCGCCGTACCAGACGAGCCCCGCGCCCCCGAAGATGCCGCCGAGCAGGTCGTCCTTGACCTTGTCGTAGTTCTGGACGAGGTAGTAGAGGCGCGACCCGACCAGACCGCCGATCAGCGCGGCGAAGACGATCTCGTAGGCCCAGTCCGGGGACTTGCCGAGCTCGCGCAGCCGCCGGGCGAGCACGGCCCCGGCGGCCAGGAAGCCGAGGGCGAACAGCAGCCCGAAGGTCTTCAGGGAGAGGCCGAGGATGTCGATGTCGGGCTGCATTCAGCCCGGGAGCGTAGCCCGGCGCGTCCTCAAGGGGGTCACCACCTCCCCCTATCCTCGATGGATGGCCCCACCTCGATCGTTCGGCCGCGACACCGGCCTGCAGGTCCGGATGCTCACGACGATGTTCCTGCTGGGCCTCGTTTATGTCGTCCTGGTCGGCGCCCTGTTCGCGTCCGGCGCCAGCGGCATCACGATCGCGCTGATCGCCGGCGGGCTGTTCCTGTTCCAGGCCTTCGCCTCCGAGAAGCTCGCGATGCGCGCGATGGGCGCCCGCGAGGTCACGCCCCAGGAGGCGCCGGAGCTGCACGGCATGATCGAGCGCCTGTGCATCAGCGCCGACCTGCCGAAGCCGCGGATCGCCGTCGCCCAGAACGCGATGCCGAACGCCTTCGCGATGGGCATCCGCAAGGACAACGCCGTGGTCTGCGCCACGACGGGGATCATGGACCTGCTCTCGCCCGCCGAGCTCGAGGGCGTGATGGCGCACGAGCTGACCCACGTCGCCAACCGCGACGTCGCGATCATGACCTTCGCGAGCTTCTTCGCGTCGATCGCCTCGATGATCGTGCAGTGGGGCTTCTACTTCACCGGCGGCGGGCGGGACAACGACGACGACAACATCGGTGCCCTCGGCCTGATCCTGATCTCCGCCGTGGTCTACGTCGTGAGCTTCCTGCTCATGCAGGCGCTGAGCCGGTACCGCGAGTTCGCCGCCGACCGTGGCGCGGCCGTCATCACGGGCCGGCCGTCGGCGCTGTCGAGCGCGCTGCTGAAGATCAGCGGCCAGATGGACCGGATCCCCACGCAGGACCTGCGCACGCAGGAGCTCGCGGCGTTCTTCATCTTCCCGCCGAAGGTGAAGGCGGGCATCGGCTCGCTGTTCGCGACGCACCCCCCGATGGAGAAGCGGATCGAGGCGCTCAGCCGCCTCGAGGGCCAGCTGCAGGGTGCACCGAGCGGCGGGCGCTGGGAGTAGCGTCCGCGCCGGCTGCCGCCCGCAGGCGACCGAGTCACGACCGGACGAGCGCGCCCGGGTCGAGGTCGCGGCGGCTCGCGACGCCGGCGATCGCCAGGGTGATGTCGAGCTCGGCGATCAGCGTGCGGAGCATGTGGCGGACGCCGCCCTCCCCGCCGAGCGCCAGGCCGTGGACGTAGGGGCGGCCGACGACGACGGCGTCGGCCCCGAGGGCCAGCGCCCGGTAGACGTCGGTCCCCGTGCGGACACCGGAGCCGAACAGCACCGGGACCCTGCTCCCGACGGCGTCGGCGATCCGCGGCAGGATGTCGATCGTCCCGGCGGGCTTTGCGCCGCGGCGTCCGCGCTCGTTCGACACCACGATCCCGTCGAGGCCACGGCTGACGGCGTCCCGCGCGTCCGCGACGTTCTGGATGCCGCTGAGCACGATCGGCCCGCTCCAGGCGCTGCGGATCTGCGCGAGCGCCGACCAGCTCCCGCCGGGTTGCGGCGGCGCGAGCACGAGGTGGGTGCAGCCGGCAAGCCGCGCCCGGCGGAGCAGCGCGACGTCGGGGGCGCCGTCGGGCCAGTCGACGGCGAACCAGCGCGAGCCGCTCGGCGCCGTGGGCGCACCCGCTGCGATGCCCTCGACCGGGGTGCTCGCCTGCGCGGAGTGCACGTAGGTGAGCCCCAGGCCTGCTGCGGCCCGGGCGGACCCGGCCTCGGCGTCGGCGTGCGCCAGGGCCTGCCGACCGACCGGTCCGAGGATGATCGGGGTCGGCATCGTGACGCCGAGCAGCGAGGTGCGCAGGTCGCGCTTCTCGCGGTCGATGAACATCCGCGGCACGATCCGCCAGGCGTCGAGCGCCCGCACGTTCGCGTCCGCAGCGGCCGCACCGCCGGCCGCGGCGATCAGGTGCCGCCTGGCGGACTCGGGGAGCACCCGTGCCGCGGCCGCCTCCAGACCCGCCAGGTTGGTCGTGAAGGGCGGCTTGGTGCCGAGTCCCATCCCGCCGATGTAGATCTCCGACTGGTAGCTCGAGTACGGGGCGGTCGGGCCCAGCGGGAGCGCAGGCAGGGGCAGCTCCGGGGCCGCCCGGACGGGTGTCACACGGCCGCTCGCCAGCGCGGACGGAGCGAGGACGGCGGTGGCCGCGGCGGCGCCGGCGACCTCGAGGAACTGACGACGGGTGCGTTCGGACATGAGCGGCCTCGGCCTACGGTGTGCGGATCAGGGAGGAGCGGGACAGGCTGCGATGGCTGCGGCGGCCGGCCTTGCGGACTTCCGTCTCGAGCTCGTCGACCAGGCGCTGCATGACCGTGTGGGTCCCGGCCTGCCCGCCCAGGGCGAGCCCGTACAGGTAGGGCCGACCGACGAGCACGGCGTCGGCGCCGAGCGCCAGCGCCTTGAACACGTCGCGGCCCGTGCGGATCCCGGAGTCGAACAGCACCGGCAGCTCGTTGCCCACCGCCTTGACGATCGGGCGCAGTGCGTCGAGCGACGCGATCGCCCCGTCGACCTGACGCCCACCGTGGTTCGAGACGATGATGCCGTCGATCTTGTGCTCGACGGCGAGCTTCGCGTCCAGCGGGCTCTGGATGCCCTTGAGCAGGATCGGGCCGTCCCAGCTGGAGCGGATGAGCGGGAGCTGATCCCAGCTGAGTCCGGGGTTCTGGAAGACGCCGGAGAAGATGATGCCCGCCGGCAGCGGGGCCACGTTCGCAGGTGCGACGAGCTTGCGCTGGAAGACGGGGTCGCTCGTGTAGTTCGCGATGCCCTTGTTCTCGAGGAACGGCGAGTACCCGCGGTCGAGGTCGCGCGGCCGCCAGCCGAGCAGCGTGGTGTCGAGGGTGATGACGAGGTGCGTGTAGCCGGCCGCCTTGGCCCGGCGCAGGAAGGACTTGGTCAGCTCGTCGTCCGTCGGCCAGTACAGCTGGTACCACCGGGAGCCGTCGCCGTTGGCCGCTGCGACGTCCTCCATCTTGTACGCGGCCTGGGTGGAGTGCAGGTAGGTCAGGCCGAGCTCGGCCGCGGCGCGCGCGGTGGCCAGGTCGCCCTCCGGGTGCGCGAGCGTCTGCACCCCGACCGGCGCGAACAGCACCGGCGCGGGCATCCTCGTCCCCAGGATCGTGGTCGAGAGGTCGACCTTCCGCGGCCGCCGGCCCTTGCGCGGCTTGATCTTCCAGCGCCGGAACGCCGCGGCGTTGGCGCGCGTGGTGCCGGCATCACCCGCCCCGGCGAGGATGTACGCGAGCGCCTCCGGGCTGAGGACCCCGGCAGCCTGCGCCTCGAGGCGAGAGAGGTCCTTCGGGATGGTGGCTGCGGCGGTCGCCATGAGCCGGAGTCTCGCAGGCCGACCGTCGCCCACGCGCCGACTGTCGAGTTTCTGGGAGAACGGCGGGACCCGAGGTCACGGGAACACCCATCTAGGCTCCTGCCATGGGCTTCCTCGACGCACTGCTCGGCAAGCGCAAGGCCACCAAGAACGCGCCGGACCGGCTGTTCGCGATCACGACGGCGGCGATCACGCTCGAGACTGGGCACGACATCCGGCCGCGCGGGTCCGCCGCCGTCGTCTTCCAGCCGCTGGCGACCGGCGACTTCCAGCAGATCGCAGCCGACGTCGAGGAGCTGGTCCGCGCGACCGGCCAGGAGACGGGGACGACCGTCGCCACCAGCGAGGACACGTTCGGCTACCGCTGGTTCGAGCTGCACGACCCGGACGTCGAGGACCTCGCGGTCGCCATCAACGCGGTGAACGACTCGCTGACCAGCGGCGGCTACAGCGACCGCCTCCTGTGCGCCGTCTTCGCCTTCCAGGACGCCTCCGACGCCGCGATCTACTTCATCTACAACTTCAAGCGCGGCGGCTGGTACCCGTTCGTCCCGGCCGGCGGCGCGCAGCAGCGGTCGAACGAGCGCGAGCTGCAGCTGAAGGCTCAGCTGACCGGCGAGCTGCCGTTCGAACCCGAACTGGAGCGCTGGTTCCCGCTTTGGGGCACGCCCATCTGATCTGACGCGCGTCAGGACCGGGCACGGACGGCGTGTCCGAAAATGCGTGCTGCCCCGTCGAACCTGCCATGCTCATGTCGGGTCATGAGTGTTCAACCGCGTCAACCGACGGTGCGTGAGGTCGTCTCCGCGCCGATCGACATCGCTGCCGGGATCGTCACGGAGGTCGTCTCCACGACGGCGACGATCGTCCTGGCGCCGGCCCGCGCGGTCGCCATCGTGGGGACCGCCATCACGCGACTGCAGCGCACGCTGGACCACCTCGACGACATGGCGGACGGCGTGACCGCCATGGAGCGCGAGATGCGCGGCATGCGCGCCGACCTGGCCGAGGTCATCGGCGAGCTCGAGGGCATCCGCGACCTCAACACGCGCCTGCACCTGATCGGGGACTCCGTCGTCGACATGAACGACGGCGTCAAGACGATGGGCGCAAGCGTCGACTCCCTGAACACGTCGATCGACAACATCGACGCCCTCGCCGCGAAGTTCGCCCGGTTCGGCGGCCGGCGTAAGCCGGCGTAGAAGCGGAGGCCGACCCGCCGAACTGGCGGCCGGCGTAAGCCGGCGTAGAAGCGGAGGCCGAACTGGCGGCCGGCGTAAGCCGGCCGCTGATCAGTCAGGCGGTCGCCGCCGGCGGGTCCGGGATCAGGCCCTCGCCGGTGAACTCCTCGGCCGCCTCGGCGAACGACAGGTCCGCCGGCGGCAGGATGAAGTCCGACGCCTCGAGCTCGTCGTCCCCGAGCGCGGCGCCGTTCTTGCGCACGTAGTCCAGCAGCTCCTCGAACGACTCATGGAACTTGTCCTCGTCGTCCGCGTCGACCGCCGCGACGATCACGTCGTCGAGCTCGTCGAGCTTCGCATGATGGCTCTCGTCGAGCCGGTACTGCGTCTCGGAGAAGATCCGGACGATCATGCGGTGCCTTCCTGCTTCTTGAGCGGGTCGGCGGCGGGCGCGGACTCGCCACCGGCGAGCTCGCCCTGGGCGGGGGCCGACGCGATGCCGAGCTCGGCCTTCATCTTCGCGAGGTCGTCGTCGACCATCGAGCCCGACGAAAGCTGCGCGAGCTGGCGGTCGATGTCGTCCCCGCCGCCCTCGCCGAGCGCCGTGATGTCGCCGAGGACACCGGCCGCCTCGAGCTCGCCGACCGCGTCGGCGCGGGCCCGCATCTCCTCGGTCTTGTCGACCGCACGCTGCATGGCCATGCCGACGTCGGCCATCTGCTCGCCGACGCCGCTGGCCGCCTCGCTGATGCGCACCTGGGCCTCGGCGGCGGAGTACTGCGCCTTGATGACCTCCTTCTTGGTGCGGAAGGCCTCGACCTTCTGCCGCAGCTTCTGCTCGGAGGCGATGAGCTTCTCCTGCTGGGACTCGAGCTCCGCGACCTGCTGGTCGAGCGACTGCAGCTCGGTCTGGGCGACGTTCTTGCGCTCCAGCGCGGTGCGGGCCAGGGCCTCGTTGCCCGCGGCCAGCGCCTGACGCGCCTGCGTGTCGAGCTTGACCACCGACTGCTCAATCTTGCTGGCCTGCATCTGCAGGCGCTTCTTCGCCGTCACCACGTCGGCGATGCCCTTCTTGACGTTCTGCAGGGACTCGAGCTGCTTCTGGTACCCGTAGTCGAGCGTCTCGCCCGGATCCTCGGCCTTGTCGAGCATCCTGCTGATCTTCGCCTTGATGATGGTGGTGAAACGTCCGGACTGACCGGCCATCGGGCCTCCTGAAGTCTGCTGGGGAACGTGTGCTGGCAGCCTAGCGTGCCCCGGGCCCCCGCCCAGCGCAGCACGCAGGGCTTTCCGGCTAAGGTCAGCGCGCCTATGACGGTCCCTTCATCTCTGCCTGCCCGCCCCCTGGCGCTCGTCCTCGCCGCCGCCCTCGCGCTCGGTGCGGCCGGCTGCGGGCGGCCACAGTCAGCCGACCAGGGCAACGCGAAAGGCACGAAGTCCAGTGCCCGCGGCGACGCACCCGACGCGGCGGCCGACCTCGGCTTCCCGACGCTGGCCACCAAGAACACCACCCGCGTGGCGGGCGCCGACCCCGTCGCGGACGCCGCCGCGGTCAGCCAGATCGTCTTCCCGGGCACGCGTCCGGCCGACCGGCCCTCCTCGGTCACGCTCGTCGACGCGGGGGACTGGCGCGCCGCGCTCGCGGCGTCGTCGCTCTACGCCGCGCCGCTGCGGTCGCCCACGCTGTTCACCAAGGGGACGTCGATCCCGGGGGCGACGTCAAAGGCGCTGTCGGTCCTGAGCCCGGCGGGGTCGAAGGCCGCCGGCGGCGCCCAGGTCATCCGGGTCGGGACGACCGCCAAGCCGGGCCTGCTGCGCACGACGGACATCCAGGCCAAGCCGGCCAACGCGTTCGCCCTGGCCCGCAAGATCGACGCGTTCGTGACCGCCGCCCGCGGCGCCCCGACGTCGCGGATCATGCTCGTGTCGGCCGACGACCCGAAGTTCGCCGCCCCCGCCGCCGCCTGGGCGGCCGCCTCGGGCGACACGATCCTCTTCACGCACAAGGACAAGGCGCCGCCGGACACGATCGCCGCGATCAAGTCCCACCGCAAGCCGACCATCTACGTGCTCGGCCCGAGCAGCGTGATCTCGCCGAAGGTCACGCGCCAGATCCGCAAGCTCGGGACCTATCACCGCGTCGGCGGCCAGGACCCGGTCGCGAACTCGATCGGGTTCGCCGTCTACGCCGACGGCGACTTCGGCTGGGGCGCCACCACCCCGGGCCACGGCATGGTGCTGATCCCCGCCACGGCCGACCCCGCCACGGCGGCCGCCGCGGCGCCGCTGTCCGCCAGCGGGACCTACGGCCCGGCGCTGCTGCTGTCCTCCTCGCTGGCCCTCGACGGGCCGCTCGGCGGGTACCTGAAGGACATCCAGCCCGGCTTCGACATGAACGCCGCGCGCGGCTTCTACAACCACGCCTGGCTGATCGGGGACACCAAGGCGATCTCGCCGCAGCTGCAGGCCGCCGTGGACACCCAGCTCGAGAGCCTCCCGATCACGGACAAGAGCGCCGGCACCGAGCCCGCCCAATAGAATCCCACCGGCCATGAGCGAAGCCGAGAACCCCGCCCGCCGCAGCCCGGACCACGTCGTCACCGTCGACGACGTCCGCAAGCTCATGGGCGCCTCGACGCCGCACTTCGCGCTGCAGATCCGCGGCCGCATCGCGCGGCTGATCCGCGGGCTCGCGGCGGACGACCCGGCCCGGCTGCTCGGCGAGCACGAGATCGCGCGCCTGACGGCGCTCGGCTTCTCGGGCGAGGTCCGCGGCACCGCCCACGAGCCGGCCATCCGCCCGCTCGCCTCGGTGGACGACGTGGCCGCCGCCGAGGCCGCCGCGCACGCCGGTCCCGGTCACTAGTCCGCCGGCCGGGCGCCCGCCCGGCGCCGCTGGGGCGAGCTACTTCTTCGCGCCCTTGGAGGGCTTGCACGACTTCGTGACGAAGCCGGCGTGCCGCAGGCAGACCTCGACCTCGGCGCTCTTGCCCTGCAGGGAGAACGAGGCGTCGTTGGCGCCGCCACGTCCACTGGCGGGCCACTCCCACCAGGAGATCCCGTTGAACCAGCCGGCGGACGCGACGTCCGACCAGACGTCGAACGCGGCCTGCACCGCGCGCGCCTGCGGCGAGCGTGACGGCCTGCCGCCCGACTTCGCGTTGTCGAACGCCGACTTCTCGGGGAACGTCGCGGCCCCGGTCTGGCTGAGGTAGCCGAGCGTGAAGCGGACGGGCTTCGCGTACTTCGCCTGCAGCGCGCGGACGAGCTCCACGGGCGGCTTCGGCAGCCCGCCGAACGCCGTCGTCGTCCACCCCGCCTTCAGCGCGTCGACCGTGGGGTTGCCGCCGGCCGACCCGTCCGCCACCGGGAAGTAGGCGTCGATCGAGATCGCGTCGAGCAGGTCCCAGAAGAACGGCTTGGTCAGGGGCGTGTTCGCGTCCTCGACGACCGAGTCCCACTGCGCCGCATACGTCAGCTCGCCCTTGTAGCCCTTGTCGTCGCCCATCAGGGCGCCCGAGCGGAGCTGCTCGACGATCCCGCGCCACTGCTCGCGGTCGCTCTCGGTGTCGGTCATGCCGGACAGCCCGGCGCCGATCACCAGGCCCTCGGCGCCGGTGTCGCGCGCGACGCGGGCGTAGCGGCTGAGCATCGCCTTGTAGCTGTCGAACCACTTCGGGGCCTGGTCGTCGGGGAGGTTGATCCGGTCGCGGTCGGTGCTCTGGGACGCGATCCGGCCCACGTCGACCTGGGGCCGGACGACGACCCGCAGACCGAGCGCGTGCGCACGGCGGACGGCGGCGGCGAGCGCCTTCAGGTCCGGGGTCTTGCAGAAGCGGAAGTCGCGGCCCGACTTCCCCTTGCAGAGCTTCTTCGACCCGAACGACGTGTGGATCTCGGTCGCGTTCAGCTGGTCGCTGCGCTGGAGGTTGCCCCAGTACTGGTAGCCGGTCATCACGAAGGTGACCTCCCGCGCCCGGACGCTGGTCCGCGCCCGGCCGAGCCACTGCAGGAACGGCTTGCCCGACAGGTCCTGCCACCAGTAGGCGCTGACCGTGACGCCCTTCTGCCACTGGGCCGGCAGCGGGGTGATCGTCCGCGCGCCGGCACCCTGCGCGGTGGCGGTGAGGAGGACCGCGACGAGGACGGCGGTGAGGGACAGGCGGCGGACCATGGGACCGGCCCAAAGGTATCGCGCGTCCCGGAGCCGTCGCGCCGAGTCTCTAATGTCGCAGGCCGATGGCCGACGTCCGTGCCGACACCCCCGCCGGCATCCCGGGCAGCCGGCTGCCCGGGCCGTTCGGCGTGGGTGCCTACGCCCGCAAGCTCCAGGCCGAGCTGCGCAAGCGCGCACGGCTGCAGCTCGTCGGGGAGGCCGTGGGCGTGCGGCGGTCCAAGACGAAGGTCTACTTCGAGCTCCGGGACGCGGACGGCGCGCTGCCGTGCTCGATGTGGTGCACCGACTTCGACCGGATGGCGCTGCCCGGCGGCGTCCTGGCCGACGGGACGCAGGTCGTCGCTGCGGGCGGGCCCGACTACTACCCCGGGACGCGGACCTCCTCACCGTCGTTCTCCTTCCACGTCACCGCGCTGCGGGTCGCCGGCGAGGGCGACCTGCTCGCCCAGATCGAGCAGCTGCGGCGGCGGCTCGCGGCCGAGGGGCTGCTGGAGCCGCAGAAGCGGCTGCCACGGGCCGCCCTCCCCCACACCATCGGCGTCGTGACCGGCGAGGGTGGCAAGGCGCGCGACGACGTCCTCGCGGGCCTCGCCCGCCGCGGCTGGCAGGGCCGGCTCGTCTGGGCGTTCGCCCCGGTGCAGGATCGCCACGCCGCACCGCGGATCGGCCGGGCGCTGCAGGACCTGGCCGCGACCGGGGAGGTCCAGGTGATCGTCGTCGCCCGGGGCGGCGGGTCGCTCTCCGACCTGATGGCGTTCAGCGACGAGACGCTCTGCCGGACCGTCGCGCTGTTGCCCGTCCCCGTGATCGCGTCCGTCGGCCATCACACCGACCGGCCGCTGATCGACGACGTGGCCGCCCACGCGTGCTCGACCCCGACCCATGCAGCCGAGGCCGCCGTTCCCGTCCACTGCGGCGAGGCGCGCGCCGCGACCCGGCAGGCGGCGGTCCGGCTGCAGACGCACGGCCGCCGTGCGGTCGTCGAGCGGGCCCGGACGCTGGAGCGCCTGGCGCGCGCCCCCGCCGACCACGTCGCGCGCCATCGCCGGCAGCTGCACCAGTGGCTACGGGAGATCCGCGCCAGCGCCACCCGCGGCCGGGCGCGGCGCGCCGAGCGCACGGCGCGGGCCGGCCTCGTCCTCGAGCGCAAGGCCGCGGCCGGGCAGGGCGCGGAGCAGGCTGCCCGCCGCGCCCGCCTCGATGCCCTCGCGTCCGCGCTCACCGCCCACGACCCGGGCCGCGTGCTCGAGCGGGGCTACGCGATGGTCGAGGACGACGACGGCGGCGTCATCACCAGCGCCGCCGACGCGCGGCACGCCGGCCGCGTCCGCCTCGCCTTCCACGACGACCACGTCGACGCCACGGTCGACCCCGCGGCCACCCATGACCCCACGCCGCACACGGAGCCCACGCCATGACCGAGCAGCACGCCGCCGCACCCCCGGGGGCCGCGCCCGCCTCCTACGAGGAGGCAACGGCCCGCCTGGAGCAGATCATCCGTCGCCTGGACTCCGGCGACTCCGGCCTGCGCGAGACGCTCGACCTGTGCCGCGAGGGCCGCACGCTGGTGGAGTACTGCGCGGCGGAGCTCGACGCCGTGGGACAGGGGCTACAGGAGCTCAGGCTCGACGAGCTGGTGGCGCGACTCGAGGCCGGGGCTGCGCCCCAAGGCCGACAGTAGGATCGGGTCGTGCCCACCGAATCCTCGCTCTGGTCCCGCGTGGCCGACCTGCCCCTGACCATCGAGGACTACGCCCTCGAGCGCCTCGAGCGGGACGTCTCGTCGGACTTCACCCGCGTCTCCACCGTCATCCGCCTGCAGGGCGGCGGGACGGACGGGATCGGCGAGGACGTCAGCTACGACGCCGAGGACCAGGACGCGCTGCAGCGCACCGGCCCGACGCTGCCGCTCGCGGGCGAGTGGACGCTGGCCACCTTCGCCGACCACGTGCGGACCCTCGAGCTGTGGCCGGAGCCCGCCCGGCACGACGCGTCCGTCCTGTACCGGCTCTGGGCCTACGACTCGGCGGCGCTCGACCTCGCGCTGCGCCAGGCCGGCCGGCCGCTGCACGAGGTCCTGGGGCGCACCCCGCAGCCGGTCCGGTTCGTCGTCTCCCTCCGCCTCGGCGAGCCGCCGACCCTCGCGCCGCTGCGCTCGCGCCTGGACCGCTACCCGGACCTGCAGTTCAAGCTCGACCCCACGAACGAGTGGACGCCGGACCTGATCGCCGAGGTCGCCGCGACCGGCGCCGTCGAGTCACTGGACCTGAAGGGCCGTTACGTCGGCTCGATCGTCGACGTCGCCGCCGACCCCGACCAGTACGAGCGGCTGCTCGCCGCGTTCCCGGACGCCTGGCTCGAGGACCCGCACGACGACCCGCGCGTGCTGCCCCTGCTGGACGCCGTCCAGGACCGCATCACATGGGACGCGATCATCCACTCGATCGCCGACATCAAGGCGCTCCAGCCGCAGCCGAAGATGGTCAACGTGAAGCCCTCGCGGGTCGGCGGGGTGCAGTCGGTCTTCGACACGTACGACTTCTGCGAAGCCCACGGGATCCGCATGTACGGCGGCGGCCAGTTCGAGCTCGGGTGCGGCCGCGGGCAGATCCAGTACCTGGCGTCGATCTTCCACGCGGACGGCCCGAACGACGTCGCGCCCGGCGGTTACAACGACCCCGAGCCGGCCGACGGCCTCGAGTCCAGCCCGCTCCCGGCCGCCTGCCAGCCGACGGGCTTCCGCTGGGGGTCCGACGCGTGAGACCCGGCTCGGTCGACCGCTGGCCGTTCTCGTTCCTGGACACGATCCGGTACGGCGACCTCGACGCGAACCGGCACCTGAACAACGTCGTCTACCTGCAGTTCTTCGAGGACGCGCGGATCGCGTACGTCGCCTCGCTCGTCCCGGGGCGGGACGTCGCGGAGTCCGACGGCTTCGGCGTGATCTTCGCCGAGGCGCACATCAACTACCGCGCGCCCGCCTTCTACGAGGAGACCATCCGCACCTGGATCCGGCCGTTCGCGCTGCGCCGGTCGAGTTTCCGGATGGCGTTCCGCATGGTCGCCGAAGGGGACGGCCGGCTGCTCGCGGAGGGCTGGGGCGCGCTCGTCGGCTACGACTACGCCGCGGGTCGCGCGGCCCCGCTGGCCGACGAGCTGGTCGCCGCACTGCGCCGTGCCGGGGCCGCCGACAGCGAGATCGACGCCCTGAGCGACCTGCACGAGCATCCGTCGCAGCCGGCTCCGCCGGCGCCCCCCACCCCGACGCCGCCGCCCGCCCCGCGCGACCCCCTGCCCAACCTGGAGGCCTGACCCATGACCCCGACCGATCTGCCGGCGGTCGTCCGCGACCTGCTGCCGGGGCTCCGCGACGACCTCGCCCGCCTCGTGGCCATCCCGTCCGTCGCCTTTCCCGGCTTCCCCACCGAGCCGGTCGCCGAGGCCGCCCAGGCGACGCTGGAGATCCTGCGCGACGCCGGGCTGCACTCCGCCGAGCTGCTCGAGATCCCCGGCGCCCCGTCGGCGGTCTTCGGCGAGCTGCCCGGGCCCGAGGGCGCGCCCACCGTCCTCCTGTACGCCCACTACGACGTGCAGCCGGCCGGCGACGAGTCCGCCTGGACCAGCCCGCCGTTCGAGCTGACCGAGCGCGACGGGCGCCTCTACGGCCGCGGCGCCGCGGACGACAAGTGCGGCATCGTCCTGCACGCCGGCGCGCTGCGGGCGCTCCTGGCGGGCGACGCGGAGCTCCCCGTCACGATCAAGGTCATCATCGAGGGCGAGGAGGAGACGGGCCGCGGGACCTTCGAGAAGGCGATCACCGCCGATCCGGACCGGTTCGCCGCCGACGTCATCGTGGTCGCCGACAGCGGGAACTGGAAGGTCGGCGAGCCTACGCTCACGACCACCCTGCGCGGGATCTGCGTCCTGGACGTCGAGGTCCGCACGCTGGCGGGCGGACCGGTGCACAGCGGCCTCTTCGGCGGGCCGGTCCCGGACGCGCTGCTCGCCCTCGCCCGACTGCTCGCGAGCCTGCACGACGACGCGGGCAACGTCGTCGTCGACGGCCTCAAGCAGCACGACTGGCAGGGTCGCCCGGTCGACGAGGCCGAGGTGCGCGCGTCGGCCGCGGTCGCCGACGGCGTCGCGATGATCGGGTCCGGCACGCTCGCCGACCACCTGTACATGCGGCCGTCCCTCACCGCGATCGGCCTCGACGTGCAGCCGATCCAGGGCGCCGCGAACGCCCTTGTCCCGGTCGCCCGCGCCCGCATCAGCGCACGCCTGGCCCCCGACGAGGACCCGGTGGCCGCCCAGCAGGCGATCATCCGCCACCTCGAGGCCCACGTCCCGTGGGGCGCACAGCTCAGCTGCACGACGCTCGAGGCCGCCAGCGGCGCGGTGCTGGCCGAGGACGGCGCCGCCGCGGCCGCCGCCGAGCAGGCGCTGCTCGAGGCCTACGGCAAGCCGTCGGTCAAGGTCGGCTCCGGGGGTGCCATCCCGCTCTGCGTCACGCTCGCGACCGCGTTCCCCGACGCCGAGATCGTGCTCTGGGGGGCCAGCGACGACGCTGCCCGGATCCACTCGGCGGACGAGTCCGTCAACCTCACGGAGCTCGAGCATGCCACGCTCGCCGAGGCCCTCCTGCTGCGCCGGCTCGGGTCGGGGAACCGCGCCTGACACCGTGACGAGCGGCGCGCCCGAATGAGGCGCACCGCAATGAACGCCAGCGTTTGCTTGGATGCCCGCCATGCAGGAGACCATTGCCATCGCCGGAAGCGGCGCCATCGCCACCGGCTTCGCCGCCACGGCCGCCGGCCACGGGGACGTCGTCCTCTGGGCCCGCTCGGACGCTTCCGCGGCCCGCGCCCGCGCGGCCATCGACAAGCTCACGAGCCGCATGGAGGGCGTCGACGGCGCCCGCGTCCGGATCGTGACCGACCTGGCGGAGCTCGCCGGCGCCACGGCGATCGTCGAGGCGATCTCCGAGGACCTCGAGGCCAAGGCGCCGCTGCTCAAGCAGCTCGCCGAGCTGTCGGGCGACGACACGATGCTGTGCACGACCACGTCGTCGCTCAGCGTCCACGTCCTGGCCTCCGCCGCCGGGGTCCCGGAGCGGTTCGTCGGCCTCCACGTCTTCAACCCGGTCACGCGGATGGAGCTCGTCGAGCTCGCCTACTCCGATGACACGACCGACGCGATCCGCGCCCGGGCGCGCGACCTATGCGAGCTGCTGGGCAAGAAGGCCGTCGAGGTCCCGGACATCGCCGGCTTCGTCGTCAACCGCCTGCTGTTCCCGTACCTGTTCAGCGCCGTCGACCTGATGGAGACGTCCGGCCTGAAGCCCGAGGCGATCGACACGTGCATGAAGCTCGGCGCCGGGCACCCCATGGGCCCGCTGGCGTTGCTGGACTACGTCGGCCTCGACGTCTCGTCCGCGATCGGCGAGGCTATCGGCGTGCACGTGCCGCACCGCATCCATGACCTGGTCGCCATCGGGTCCCTGGGCAAGAAGTCCGGGAAGGGCTTCTATACCTACGACTGACCCCTCAGCCGAGCGCGGACCGGACGTCCCGGAGCCGCGCGACCCGGAGGAGCAGGTCCCGCCCACGGCCGCGGCGCTGGCCGACGCCATGGGCGGCGTGCGGGGGACGATCGAGTCCTCGGTCCCCCCCGTCGCGTTCGTCGCCGCCTACACGGTCACGGGTCAGAACCTCGAGGCCTCGGCCATCGCCGCGGTCGCCGTGGCGATCGTCCTGGCGATCGCGCGGATCGCGCGCCGCGAGACCCCGCAGTACACGCTGACCGGACTGGTCGGCGTCGGCCTGGCCGCGTTCATCGCCACGCGGACCGGCAAGGCCGAGAACTTCTTCCTCCCGGGGCTGCTGATCAACGCCGCGTACGCCGGCGCGTACCTCGTGTCGATCCTGATCCGCCGGCCGCTCATCGGCCTGATCGTGAGCGGGCTCAGCGGCGGCGGCAAGGCGTGGCGCGAGGACCCGGTGCAGCTGCGGATCTACACCCGCGCCAGTTGGCTCTGGGTGGGGCTGTTCCTCACGCGGCTCGCCGTCCAGCTGCCGCTGTACCTCGCCGGGGCGGTCACGCTGCTGGGCGTGGCACGAACGGCGATGGGCCTGCCGCTCTTCGGGATCGGGATCTGGCTCACGTGGCTGTTGATCCGTGACCATCACGCGATCGGCGATCAGGCGGACGGAGACACGCCCGGGGACAGCGACCCGGGTACCCCAGGCGGCCCCGGGGACTCCGGCGACGAGGACCCGGACGCCGCCGCCAGCCTCGTGCGGTAGCGGATCGCGGCAGGGTCAGCCCGGTGGAAGGTGCGGCGCCACCGCAGGGTGGCGGGCGACGAGGCCGCTGCGGCCGCGCCACTCGACCAGCGCCGCGGCCAGCCGGCCGTCCGGGTCGCCGGCCCGCAGCGCGCCCAGCAGCGCTCCCCCGCCCGGAAGCGGCCGCGCCACGTCCTCGGGGGCCAGTGGGCGGATCCCCTGCAGGCCGAGCGGGTGGACGCCCGCCTCCAGACGCTCGACCGTCGGGACGACCGCATCGGCCGGCAGCGTGATCCGGGCCCAGGGCGCCGCCACTTCGATCGCCGCCGGCGTGTCGTCGCGCTCCGCGTAGCAGAGCCAGACCGCCGCCCCCCCCGGGGCCGGTGGCCAGCTCGCAGGCAGTGGCGGGGTGCGCCGCAGCTCCCAGCCCGGCGGGGCGGCGAGGTCCGCCCAGGCGGCGATCGCCGCCTGCTGCACCGCGGCGGCCACGGCGTGCAGGTCCGGCTCGCGCGCCGGCCGGGCCCGCCGCACGCCCCGGACCACCGAGGCCCCGGGGGACCAGCCGACCACGGGCGCCACGAACCACCAGAGCCACAGCCCCCACGCCGGTGCGCCGCCGTCGTCGAGCATCGCCAGCAGGGTCAGCACCCCCTGCGCCAGCCAGAACGGCCCGGCCACCACGACCGCGCCGAAGCCGACGGCCACGCCTGCCTCCCAGACCATGCTCGGGTCGCTGCTCCGGCCCGGCGGGTCCAGCTGCGAGGCGAGCACCGCCACGAGCACGCAGACGGCCGCGCCCAGCCCTATGGCGACCGGGTCCATCGCGTGCTCAGCCCCGGTTCCCGTGCATCGGCGGGAGCCTACCCGGCCGGGTTTTTTAGGCCGGATTCAGAAAACGCGCGGATACTTCCCCTTGCGAACGTACCTCGCAAGTGCACCTCCTCCCAGAAGCACGACCGGCCCGCGCAAGCGGGCCGGTTGCTTTAAGAAGCGGAACGGCCGACTCGTCTTCACGAGCCGGCCGTCCCCGCACGTTGGGCGGACCCACCCCGGTCCACCACTGCTGTTCCCTCACCGTCGTCCCACCGATCGGCGAGGTGGTTCCTGCAGCCCGTCCGCCGTCCCACCGGCGGCCGGACAAGAGCTGGAACGCCGTCCCCCGCCCAAACTTGCGCCGAAATCGTCTTGGCGCGTCGGCGTCCGTCAGGAGGGGTCGGCCGTCGAGCCGGGCAGGCGGCTCTCCCGGATGCGCACGGCCTCGATGCGGTTCTCCCGCACCGACTCCACCCGGATCGTGTAGCCGTTCGCGTTGACCGAGTCGCCGCGCTTGGGCAGCCGCCCCAGCTCGGCGAACACGAAGCCGCCGACGGAGTTGTAGGCGTCGGTGTCGACCGGGAGCTCCAGGCCGTGGTCCTCGAGGTCGGAGATCGCGACGTGCCCGCGGACGAACCAGTCGCCGTTGGCCAGCCGCCGGATCTCGCCGCCCGCCGGATCGGTCTCGTCGTCGATCTCGCCGACGACCTCCTCGATGATGTCCTCCACGGACACGATCCCGGCCACGCGGCCGTACTCGTCGACCACGACCGCCATCGACGAGCGCGTGCGCTGCAGGTCGGCCAGGAGGTCGTCGAGCGGCTTGGTCTCGGGCACGATCGGCGCGTCGGTCACCAGCGGCTCGATGGACGCGGTCGGCCCTTCGGCCATCAGGGCGCGGGCGAGGGAGTTCGAGTGGACGATGCCGCGGACGCGGTCCTGGTTCTCGTCCTCGGTGACCAGCAGCCGCGTGTGGCCGGAGGACACGCAGCGCCGGAGCGCCGTCTCGACGTCCTCGCTCGTGTCGACCGTGATGACCGCCGGGATCGGGGTCATGACCTGGCGGGCCTCCTGCTCGTGCAGGTGGAAGACGCCGTGCAGCATCCCGGCCTCGCCGGCGTCGAGCTGGCCGCCGGCGCGGGCCTGGCCGATCATGATGCGCAGCTCCTCGGGCGTCGCCCCCTCCTCCATCGCCGTGTCCGGGTCGATGCGGACCATCCGCAGCATCCCGTTCGACGTGCCGTTCAGCGCCGTGATGAACGGGCGCATGACCTTCGTGAAGATGATCAGCGGCCGCGCGACGACCATGGCGTCCGCTCCGCCTTGACGATCGAGTAGATCTTCGGGACCTGCTCGCCGACCGTGATGTGGACGGCGGTGACGATGATGTACGCGATCAGGATCGAGAGGGCGACGGAGAAGCCGTGCGAGAGGCCGCCGAACGCCGGCTCCACGAGCTCCGCAATCGCCGGCTCGCCGAGGAAGCCGATGCCGAGCGACGCGAGCGTGATGCCGAACTGGCAGGCGGAGAGGTACTGGCTGAGGTCGTCCAGCAGGTGGATCACCCGCCGGGCCGAGGCGTTGCCGTCCTCGACGAGCTCCTCGAGCTTCCCGCGGCGGCAGCGGACCAGCGCGAACTCGGCCGCGACGAAGAACCCGTTGATCAGGACCAGCACCAGGACGGCCAAGAGCAGAAGCGCGCTCATGGCAGGCGTCCGTCAGGCCGGAGGTCGGAGGGTCCGGGCTGTCGCCACGGACTTCGGGGGGGTTCTTCAGGCATCGGTCCGACTGCGGTGAACCGTAGCAGCGCGTCCGGTGGACCGCCGAAAAGCGGTGCGCTCCCGGTCAGGGGATGCGGCGAGCGACCACGCCCGCCGCGTAGACCTGGGACGGGCCGTCCCGCTCGTCCTCCCAGGCCACGACGGCGCGCGGACCGGCGATGACCACCCGTGGCCGGGCGCGGCCGGCCCCCGCTCGCCCCGCGTCGTCGACCCGCAGGGTGCGCCCGCGCACCACCGGGCCCTCGCCGGCGGCCGGCGCCCCGGCCGCGCCGTCCGGGGACGCGGGCGGGCGCAGCCGCGCGAGGCGGATGCGGGCCGGGCCGGCGGCCGCGTCCTGCCACGCGACGAGCGCGCTTCCGCCCCCCGCGGCCGCCAGCGACGGCGCGAAGGTCGAGACGTGGCCGGCGCCGTGGTCGTCGGCCTGGGCGGACCGTGGGCCGAGGCCGGCGAGCTTCGTGTCGTAGAGCCGGCTCGGGGCGGCCGCCGACGTGGCGTCCAGCAGCCAGTCGGTGTACGCGACCAGCGGCCGGCCGGCGGGGGTGATCGCCGCCCGCGGCGTGTCGGCGATCGCCTCCGTGCCGTCCGGGGTGTCGTCGACGCGTCGCTCGGCGCCGAAGGTCGCGCCGCCATCCGCCGACTCCCGTGCGGCGACCGTCCACTGGTACTCGCGGAAGTCCACCCAGGTCACCAGCACGCGGCTCCCCCGTGCGGCGACGTCGGGAGCCCAGGCGTGGTCGAGGGTCGCCGCGAGCGGCGCGACGGCGTCGCGGCGGTCGAGCCGCACGGCGGCCCCGATGCCGTCCGGGGTCACGCGGGCGCCCAGGACCGCCGCCTGCGGCAGGTCGTCGCCGGTCAGGCGCGCACGCTCGTCGACCCAGGCGAGGTAGGCGGTCCCGGGCCCGGTGGCGGCGACCGACGGGCGCCACTGGCGCGCCTCGCCGACCGCGGGCGCGGTGCGCGGCGTGCCGAACCGCAGCACTGCACGCAGGCCCGCCGCGCCGGCCGCGCCCGCCGCGCTGCGGACCACGCGCACCCGCCGGCCGTCCTGCCACGCGACCCAGACGGTGCCGTCGCCGGCGATGGTCGCGGACGGCCACCACTGGGGCCCGGGCCCCGCGGCGCTCACCCGCACCGGGCGCTCCCAGTGCAGTCCGCGGTCGCGCGAGCGGGCGACGAGGACGCGCCCGGCCTGCTCGAACGCCGCCACGACCACGTCGCCACGCGACGCGAGCGACAGGTTCCGCTGCGGCTCCCGCGACGGCGCGATCGGCCGGGCGGTGCCGAACGGCGCGGCGGCCCGCCGCCGGGGCTGCGTCCGCCGGTAGCGCGGTGTCGCACCGATCGGGACGTCGGCGAAGACCACGTCCTCCACCTGGCCGCCGCGGCACGGCCCCGCGACCAGCGGATCGGGACACGCCGTGGGGCCGGTCGGCAGCATCGCCTCGCCGGCGGCGCCGAGCCGGGCCCGGCGCGCCGCGATCGACTCGCCTGCCTGCGCGACGTCGGGGACCGCCCAGCGACCGACGGCGGAGAGCCCCGGCGCGGCAGGCTGACCCACGAGGGCGCCGCCCGGCGTCCCGCGCCGCAGACCGGGCTTGACCGCGATCGCCAGCTGGCTGTCGGCGGAGAAGTCGAACACGTTGCCGGTCAGCTGCGGCAGGACCAGGGCCTTGATCGACGGGTGCCGCAGGACGTCCGAGAAGCCCGAGCCCTTGATGTTGTCCGGCGCCCAGGCGGCGCCCCGGCGGACGGTGTCGTTCACGAAGAACTCGGGCTGTACCAGGATCTCGGCGCCCTGCTGGTCGAGCTTGGCGGTGACGTCCGGCATCCAGGCGTCCTTGGAGGTGACGATCCCGAGCCGGCCGACCGGGGTGTCGACAGGGACGACCCCGCTGACCTCGCCGGGGACCAGGTCCAGCTGGCCGGGGAGCTCGACCGGCGTCAGGTAGGCCTTCACCGTCTTGGCGACGAGCTTCCCGTCGGGGTCGAAGACGAGCGCCATGGTGGACGGCTTCGGGGTCGTCGCCTCGTAGGCGTAGGTGCGCCCCGGCTCGTCGGGGTCCCGCAGCTGCGCGACCAGCGCGGGGCTCTCGGCCGCGCACGGGCCGGCACCCGGAGGCGGCCGGTAGGTGGCACGCGACGTGCACACCACCCGCCAGTCCTGGACGAGCGTGACGCCGGCGACGAGGTAGGCGTCGAGGTCGTCGGCCAGCTGCGCGAACGTCTCGACCCCTGTCCGCACGAAGGTGTCGGTGAGGGACACGGCCAGCAGCCGCGTGGGCGGGAACGGGCGCTGCAGGAGCGCCGGGAAGCGCGACGCGTAGTGGGCGGCGACCGTGCCGTAGGTGCCGATCAGCGCCAGGATCGCGGTCGGCAGGTCAGGGGCGCTGCGGGCGAGGCGGCCGCGGCTGCCCGTGAACGCCGCCAGCAGGCCGAGGTCCTCGGGGAGGGTCACGAGGTCCCGCGCGGTGCGCACCGGGTCGGCGGGGTCGGCCGGGCCGCGCAGGTGCGAGGCGACGTCCCCCGCGGCCCGCTGGACGCCGGGCGCGTCCGGCGTGCGGCGGCGGGCGTCGGCGAGCGCGAACAGCTTGTCGCGGAAGTGCGCCGGGTTGTCGACCCAGTCCAGGCCGAACTTCGGGCCGAGGGCGAACACCCGGACGTCCTTCGCCGCGGCGCCGGCGGGCGCCGCCGTCCCGGCGGCGACCAGGGCCCACATCAGCACCGCGGTGGCGAGGAGGCCCGCCGCGCGCGCCCCCGGCCGCCCTTCCATCACTCAGGCAGGTCGTCGATCGCCGCGGCCATGGCGTGGTCCGCGTCGGTGACCGTGCCGCCCGCGTCGTGCGTGCTGAGGGTGAGCCGGACCTTGTTCCAGCCGTGCAGCAGGATGTCCGGGTGATGGTTCTGTTCCTCCGCGAGGGCGCCCACGCGGTTGACGTACGCCAGGGCCTGCGCGAAGTCGGCGAACTCGCGGTCGCGGGTCAGCGCGTCACCCTCGGTCTTCCAGCTGTCGGCCATGCACTACCTTCCTCTGTGGATGCGGATCGTCAGCCTCGTGCCCCACGCGACCGAGCTGCTGTACGCGCTCGGCCTCGGCGACCAGGTCGTCGCCGTGACGCACGAGTGCGACTATCCCACGGACGCGGCCGGCAAGCCGCACGTGACGCGCGACAAGCTGCCGCCGGGCCTGAGCGCGGCGGAGATCGACCGGGCGGTCCGGGAGCGCACCGAGGCCGGCGAGGCGATCTACGAGCTCGACGAGGAGCTCCTCCACGAACTGCAGCCCGACCTCATCGTGACCCAGGCCCTGTGCCCGGTCTGCGCTGTCAGCTACGACGACGTCGCCGAGGTCGCCACGCGCATCGCCACCTGCCCGAAGGTCATCGCCCTGGACCCCAAGACGCTCGGGGAGACGATGGGCGACATCCGGACGCTCGCGCAGGCGACGGGGGCCCGTGACGCCGGCCTGGACCTCGTCGCGCGGCAGCGGGCGCGGATCGACCGCGTGAAGCTCGCCGTGCGGGACGCGCCGAAGGTGCGGGCGGTCGCGATCGAGTGGCTGGACCCGGTCTTCATCGGCGGCCACTGGACGCCGCAGCTGATCGACCTCGCCGGTGGCGTCGACCTGCTGGGACTTCCCGGCGAGCACTCCGAGCAGCTGACCTGGGAGCAGGTCGCCGCGGTGTCGCCCGACGTGGTGGTCTGCATGCCGTGCGGCTACGACGCGCCGCGCGCGCACCTGGAGTGCGAGCTGTACGCGCACGAGCTCCGGCGCCTCGGCGCGCAGCGTGTGGTCGCCGTCGACGCGTCGGCGACGTTCTCGCGTCCCGGTCCTCGCCTGGTCGACGGCCTCGAGCTGCTCGCCCACATCTTCCATCCCGATCTCGTCGGGGCCCCGGCGTACCCCCCGATCCCGGTCGCGCTGTAACCGCACCGCGCACCATCCTGTACCTGCACTCGTCCGCAGGCCGTTACGGCGCGGACAGGCAGCTGTACGCCATCGCTGCCGGCCTGGACCCGGACCGGTACCGCGCGCTCGTCGTGCTCCCGGAGTACGGGGAGCTGGGCGGCGACCTGGAGGCCGCGGGCATCGAGGTCCTCGTCCGGCCGCTGGCCGTCCTCCGGCGGTCGCTCATGTCGCCGGCCGGCGTCTCGCGCGTCGCCGTGGCGTGGGCGGCGGACGCGGGTGGCCTCGGCCGCCTGGCCCGCCTGCGGGACGTGTCGCTCGTCCACACGAACACGTCCGTCACGCTCGGCGGCTCCGCCGCGGCGCGGGTGGCGCGCGTCCCCCACGTCTGGCACGTGCGGGAGATCTACACCGGCTTCGACCGCTGGTGGCCCGCCTACCGCCGCCTGCTGACGACCGCCGACGCACTGCCCTGCGTCTCGCGGGCGACCCGGGACCAGTTCACCGGCCTCGGCCCGGCGACCGTGCTGCACGACGGCCTGGCCGTCGTCCCCCGGCGCGCGGACCGCGCGGCGTCGCGCGCGGCACTGGACCTGCCCCAGGACGCCACGGTCCTCGCGGTGCTGGGCCGGATCAGCGGCTGGAAGGGGCAGGACGTCAGCGTCCGCGCGCTCGCCTCCCCGGCGCTCCGCGATCGCAAGGACGTCGTCCTGGCGCTGGCGGGGGACCCGTGGCGCGGCGAGGAGCGCCACCTGCGCGAGCTCCACGAGATCGCCGCCGCGTACGGGCTGGACGATCGTGTGCGCCACATCGGGTTCCAGGACGACGTCGATGCCGTGTACGGCGCGGCCGACATCGTGCTGGTCCCGTCCAAGCAGCCCGACCCGTTCCCGAACGCGGCGCTGGAGGCGGCGGGCGCCGGCTGCTGCGTGGTCGCCAGCGGACACGGCGGGATCCCGGAGATGCTGCGCCACGATCAGACCGCTGTCCTCGTGGCCCCGGACGACCCGGAAGCGCTGGCCGAGGCGGTCGCCGCGCTGGTCGACGACCCGGCCCGACGCGAAGCGCTCGGTGCCGCCGCGGCGCTCGACATCGCCGAGCGGTTCTCCACCGCAGGGATGCTGCGGCACGTGCAGGCGCTCTACGACCTGCTGCTGGCCCGCTGAGGCGCGGCCCGGCGTCAGGCGATGCCGGACGACCGGCCCGCCACCGCGATCGCCCCGCCGACCGCGACCACCGCCATCGCGCCCATCGCCACGTAGCCGAGGATCGGCTGGCGGCGCTTGTCCGCCTCGTGCCAGGCCAGCATGGCCAGCGAGCCGCCGATCAGGCCGCCGATGTGGCCGCCGATCGAGATGTTGTTCAGCACGAAGCTCAGCACAAGGTTCAGGAGGATGAGCCCGCCGATCCCCGCGTCGAACGGGTCGATGCCGCGCGAGCGGAGCTCGAAGAACGCCGCGCCCATCAGCCCGAAGATCGCTCCCGAAGCGCCGACGGTGACGGCGGTCGGATCGACCAGCAGCGCCCCGAAGGACCCGCTCAGCAGGCCGACCACGTAGATCAGGGCGAACTTCACGTTGCCCAGCACCGGCTCGAGCATGTTGCCGAGCGTGTACAGCAGGTACATGTTGAACGCGATGTGGATGAAGCCGGCGTGCAGGAAGCCGCTGGTCACCAGGCGCCAGTACTCGTGCTCCTGGTCGACGAGCGGCCCGAACAGCGCACCCTCGTTGAAGACGCGGTTGTTCACCGAGCTCGAGCCCGTGTCGAACTGCCCGCTCGCCAGGAACGCCACCGCGTTGATGATCAGCAGCGCCATCATCACGGTCGGCGCCGCGTTGAGCGACGACAGCGTCCGGACCTGCGTCTTCTCCCTCGAGCAGTCCGGGCAGCGCATCCCGACGGGGGTCGGGGTCATGCAGTCCGGGCAGATGAACTTCCCGCAGTTGGAGCAGGACACCCCGGTCTCGCGGGACGGGTGCCGGTAACAGGTATGGGTGCTCATCGCGTTGGGATCGACGCTAGCAGGGCACGTCAGGGCGGTGACCGGAAGCCCGGCAAGGCCCCGTTCAGCTGAGCTGCGCGGAGATCACCGGATCGGCGGACGGCTGCTCGCTGCCGCCATCCGGCTCGGCCGTGACCAGGATCTGCCCGACGCCCTCGACGCTCTCCTCGATCGGGACCGTGGAGCGCCCGTCGTTCTTGCGCACGCTGAAGAGGGTGTGGGTCGGCTCCGGCGTCGTCGAGCCCTTACGGGTGAACCACACCTGGTAGACCTGCCCGGCGGGCGCGCTCGGGAGGTTCGCGACGTGCAGCGTCGCGCGATCGTTCTTGAGCGAGACCTTCACCGTCGCACCGGGGGAGCCGGGGACCTGCGCGGCGAGCGTCCGGCCGGCGGAGCCGCCGTCGGAGTCGCTGAACACCACGCCACCGGCGACGCCGACGGCGAGCAGGACGCTGGCGATGCCGCCGGCGAGCGCCGGCCGAACCGACAGCCCGGAGCCCCAGCGCCACAGGCGCCGCTCGCGAGCGGCCTCGGCCCGGACGGGGACGCGGTCGGCTTCGGGACCGGCCGCGCGCAGCAGCTCGGCCTCGGCGTCGACGACGCGCATGATGCGGTCCTTCAGCGCGGCGGGCGGCGCGAACTGCGGCGCGGCCATGGGCAGGGTGTCGACGACCAGCTGCAGGTCCTCCACCTCGCGCTGGCAGCAGTCGCAGGAGCGCAGATGCGCGATGAACGACGCGTGGTCCTCCGGGGGGAGGGCGCTGAGGAGGTAGGCACCGGCGTCGAGCCCGCGCTCGCAGTCGGGAAGGCTCATGACGGCAGATCCTGTAGCCCGCCGAGCTGATGGCGCATCTTCTCGAGACCGAGGCGCATGCGCCCCTTCACGGTCCCGATCGGCGTGTCCAGCATCTTGGCGATCTCGGAATGGGTGAATCCACCGAAGTACGCGAGCTCGATGACCCGGCACTGCTCGCTCGGAAGCGTCTCCAGCGCCGTCCGGACCTCGCGGGCCTCCTCGCGCCGGCCGGCCTCGACCTCGGTCCGCTCGCGGGCCTCGAACCGCTCTTCCAGACCCTCGTCGCTCGCGCGGCGCTTGTCGTGGCCGATCGACCGGCGCAGTGCGTCGATCGCCCGGTTGTGGACGATGCCGAGAACCCAGGTGCGCACGCTGCCGCGGGCACGGTCGTAACGCGCGTTCGAGCGCCAGAGGCTCAGGAAGGACTCCTGGACGACGTCCTCGGCGGCGTTGCGGTTCTGTGTCATCCGGTAGGCAAGGGAGAAGGCGGCGGTGGAATGTCGCTCGTAGATGATCGCGAACGCAGCGTTGTCGCCCTTGCGGACGAGCTGCATCAGGTCCTCATCCGGCATATCGACGAGCGCCATTAGCTCGTTCTTCGCATCAGCCATGGGTACGGATCATCGCTTTCAGACCATTCTCAAGGGTGGCACCGGGACGCTGCACCGGTTGGGACATACCCGCGGTCAGCGGTCAAGAAGCTTGCGCGCCTCGTCGGCGACCGCTCTGACGGTCTGCTCGGCGTAGTCCAGCGGGTCGTTCGCCCGCGCCTTGCGCCGGCCGCGGCCCTGGTGGACGCGCAGCGCGACGAGCGCCGCGCCCGCGGCACCGCCGACCGCAGCGGCGACCGCGGGCCGCGCCAGGCCGTCCACCCAGCGCCGCGGGTCGCCGATGGCCGCGAGCTCCCAGGCCTCGAGCTCCTCGGCCACGAGGTCGGTCAGCGAGGTCAGCGTCTCGTCGAGGCGCGCAGCGAGGTCCTCGGGCGGGTCGACGGGCTTCAGCGCCCGCCGCAGCATCGCCTCGAGGTCGATGGACTCCGGCTCGTTGCGGGCGCGGTCGGCCACTAGGCGGCCGCTCCCTGCGTCTGCACGATCTGCTCGAGCTGCTTGATGGCGCGGTGGATCAGGACCTTCGTGGCGCCGTCGGTACGTCCCATGGCGCGGGCGATCTCGCGGTTGTCCATCCCCAGCGCGAACCGCATGATCAGGGCCTCGCGGCGGTCGTCCGGCAGCTGCTGGACGCCTTCGAGGATGCGGGCGAGCTCGTCCCGGCCCTCGACGAGGTCCTCCGTCGTGTGAACGGTCCGCAGGTGCTGCGTGTCGTCGATCGGCGTCTGCGGCTTGCGCGACCGGTCGCGGTACAGGTTCGCCGCGAGGTTGTGCGCGATGCGGATCAGCCACGGCCGCAGCGGCCGCCCGTCGGACTCGGCGACGGCGCGCTCGAAGTGCCGGTAGGCCTGCAGGAACGTCTGCTCCGTGAGGTCCTCGGCGTCGTGATGGTTGCCCACGCGGTAGTACGCGTAGGAGTACACGTCCTTCAGGTGCGCTCGGTACAGATCGGAGAACTCACGATCGAGGGTGGCCTTGTCCACCCGCCAAGCCTACGCGCTCAGCGTTGCGCCGCGCGGAGCCGGCCGCGGACCTGCAGCACCACGAGGGCTGCGCCGGCGACGCCGCCGATCGCGGCCGCGGCCACCGGGCGCGTGATGCCCGGGATCCAGTTCTTGGGGTCGCGCATCGCCGACAGCTCCCACGACTCGAGCTCCTGCTCGGCGAGGTCGGCGATCGAGGTGAGCGTCTGCTCGAGGTGCTTCGACAGGTTCTCGGGCGGGTCGACCGGCGCGAGGGCGCGCTGCAGCAGCGCCTCGAGGTCGAACTCGCTGCCGAACAGCGTCTCGGCCATCACGCCACCCTCCGCGCCCGGCCGCGCACCGACGGGTCGGTGACGGCGGTCGCCCAGGCGGCGGCCGGCGCGTCGCCGTCGATGACGGCGGCGAGCCCGGCGAGGGTCGGCGCACGGACCCCGGCCTGCTCGAGAGCCTGCGCCAGGAGCGGCACCGCGTGGAGCGCCTCGGCAGTCTGGCCGAGGGCGGGCTCGATCTCGGCCCGCGCGACACCGCGGCCCAGCAGCTCACCGGCGCGCCGGTTGCGGGAGCCCGCCTCGACGACGGTGGCGACGAGGTCGCCGGCGCCGGCCAGGCCGGTGAACGTCTCCGGACGGCCGCCGCGGGTCAGCGCGTAGGCACCGATCTCGCCGAAGACCTTGCCGGCCGCGGCTCCGGCGGCGTTCGGCCCACCCGCGGCCGCCGCGGACGCGGCGAGGACGGCGGCGTTCTTGGCCGCCGCCGCCAGCTCGACCCCGACGACGTCGGTGCTGGTCTCGATCTGGAAGCCGGCCGCGACGAAGACCTCGCGGAGCTGCTGCAGGAAGGCGGGATCGGCGCTCGCGGCGACCAGGGAGCCACCGTTCGCGACGGCGTCCGCGGCGTGGCCGGGCCCGGCCAGGCAGCCCACGGCCTCGGTGCCGACCCGCGCGCTCACGTAGTCGACCGGGGTCTGGCCGTCGCCGGTGACGAGGCCCTTGGAGAGCACCAGGACACCGGCGCGGGAGCGAACGCGGGCGCCGTGCTCGGCCACGGCGGCGGGCAGCGCACGGGCGGGGACGGCGAAGACGACGAGGTCGGCGGCGTCCAGGTCGAGGTCCGCGGCGCGGACGACGCGCAGCCGCTCGGGCAGTGCGACGCCCGGCAGGTAGCGGGCGTTGACCCCGGCGGCGGTGACCGCGTCGGCCTGGGCGGACGTCCGGCAGCCGAGCTGCGTCTCGATGCCCGACCGCTGCAGCGCCACGGCGATCGCGCTGCCCCACGACCCGGCGCCGACCACGACGGCGCGGCGGACCGGCGGCAGGCCACCGAGCCACTCCCACTGGAGCATGACGTTCGGCCAGATGCGGTCGGCGACGGCCCCCGCGAGCTCGGCGCTGGGGTTCTCGACCTTGGGGAAGTGCAGCGGCTTGCCCGCGCGGATCCGGACCTTGTGCGGCCGGATCTTCCAGCCGCTGCGGATCCGCTCGGTGCCGATGACCGCGAGCGGGACGATCGGCGCGCCCGTCTCGAGCGCGAGGCGACCGACGCCGCGCTTGGGGCGACCGAGTGCCCCGGGGCGCACCCGAGTCCCCTCGGGGAAGATCAGGACGCAGTCGCCGCGCTCGAGGATGGCGCGGGCGGTGCCCATCGCGTCCTCGTCGGCGTTGCCGCGGTTGATCGGGAACGCGCCGAGCGAGTTCAGGAACCAGCCCTGCAGCCGCTGGCTGAACAGCTCCCGCTTGGCGACGTAGTACATCGGGCGCCGGACCATCGTGGCGATGACGAACGGGTCCAGGAAGGAGCGGTGGTTGGCCGCGAAGATGATCGGGCCGCTCTCCGGGATGTGCTCGCGGCCGATGCGGCTCAGGCGGAAGTACACATGGAAGAACGGCTGGAAGAGCCCGCGGACGAGCCAGTACACCAGCGGGTTGACCCCGTTGTTGCGTGCTCGATCCAGGTGGGCGTTGCTCGGCATCGATTGGCATACCCATGCCGGGCGTCGAGGGTTACAGTGGGCGGCATGCCGATCGACCGTGCCAAAACCGCCCGCGGGGCCATTGCCGGAGCTGTGGCGGCGGTGGTCTGGGCTGCCCAGCAGCCGCTGGACAAGCGGGTCTTCGACGTCGACTACGACGACTGCGAACTGCTTGGTGCGGCGGTCACGGACGGCGCCGCGGTGACCCCGGTCGGCTGGGCGCTGCACACGCTGAACGGGGCGGCGTTCGGCGCGGCCTACGCCGTCGCGGCGCCGCGGCTGCCGCTGCCGTCGTGGGCGCGCGGCCCGGCGGTCGCGCTCGTCGAGAGCACCGCGGTCTGGCCGGGCACGGCGTTCATCCCGTCCCTGCACCCGCGTGGCAGCCGTTTCCCGAAGCTCTGGGGCTCGCGCAACGCCTTCCTGCAGGCCACGTGGCGCCACCTGCTCTTCGGCGTCGTCCTCGGCGAGCTCGAGCGGCGCCTGAACGCCCCCGACGTCGAGGAGGTCCCGCCGTCGTACGAGCACGTGGTCTCCACCAACGGGCACGGCAGCATCGAGCACGCGATGGTGACCATCACCCCGGTCGCGAACGGGGCAGCCGACGACGACGACGAGGACGACGAGTAGCCGTCGCCGTCAGAGGTCGAGGTGCAGCTGCGCCGTCGGCTTCAGGGGCTCGGGACGCGGCGGGGCGTCCGGCGTCCCCGCGGGCTTGAACACCTGCAGGACGTCCCGTAGCGCCAGCGGCCGCGCCGGCCGGCCGTCACAGCGCTGCACGGTGATGCGCCCCAGGCGCGTGCCCTGGACGACTGCGTGGAACCGGCCCGCGCTGTCCTGGGCGAGGACGAGGTCCCCGGGGCTGATCCGCACTGAGCTCATGAGTCCATCCGAGAGGGTACGGCGTGGGCAGGCGGCGGGCCGGGCGGACGCGTTCAGCGGGTGAGCATGGTGTCCAGGAGGACGTCCGGGTTGCGGTCCTGGAAGAACTGCAGCACGAACGGGCTCTGGAAGACCGCGAGGCGCGTGCCGTCCGTGCGGACGAGGACCTCGGCCTGGGAGTGGTGCTTCAGCGCCGCCTCCCCGGTCTCGTCGGTGCGGCGGGCGGTGGTGTAGGGCGTCGGCTCCAGGCGGATCGCGGCCCCGAACTCGGTCTTCATCCGCTCCTGGGCCACGTCGAACTGGAGCTGGCCGACACCCCCGAGGACCGGGGTCGGGTCGCCGTTCACGCGCGAGAGCAGGTGGATGACGCCCTCCTCGTCGAGCTGCTGCAGGCCCTTGCGGAACTGCTTCACGCGGCCCGTGTCGGCGTTGCGGGCGAAGGCGAAGAGCTCGGGGGCGAGGCTCGGGATCGGAGGGAACTCGACCGGCCCCTCCGCGTAGAGCGTGTCGCCGATCGTCAGGTCGAGCGCGTTGACGACGCCGATGACGTCGCCCGGCCAGGCCTCTTCCAGCGCGCTGCGCTCAGCGGCGAAGACCTCGTGCGCGTAGGACATCGTGAACGGCTTGCCGGTCCGCTGGTTGATGACCTTCATGCCGCGCTCGAAGTGCCCGGAGCAGATCCGCAGGAAGGCGACGCGGTCGCGGTGGCGCGGGTCCGAGTTGGCCTGGATCTTGAAGACGAAGCCGCTGAACGGCGCCTGCAGGGGGCGGTGGCCGCCGTCGACGTCGATGTGCGGCGCCGGGGCCGGGGCGAGCTCCATCAGCGCCTCGAGCAGCAGGCCGACCCCGAAGTTCGAGACCGCCGAGCCGAAGAAGACCGGTGTGGTCTCGCCGGCCATGAACGACTCGTGGTCGTGGTTCGCCCCGATCGCGTCGAGCAGCTCGACCTCCTCCTGCGCGGTCGCCCAGGCCTCGCCCTCGGTCGCCGCGGCCTCCTCCGGCGTGAGGATCGTCGTCGGGACGATCTTGCTGCCGCCGGCGACCCGCTCGAAACGGTGGAAGCTGCCGGTGCGGCGGTCGATCACCCCGCGGAACGCGCCGGGGATGCCGACGGGCCACGTGAGCGGCGTCGGCTTCAGGTGGAGCGTCTCCTCGATGTGGTCCAGGAGGTGCAGCGGGTCCAGGCCGGGCCGGTCGTACTTGTTGATCAGCGTCAGCAGCGGGATGTTGCGGGCCTTGGCGACCTCGAACAGGCGCAGCGTCTGCGGCTCCACGCCCTTCGCGCCGTCGAGCAGCATCACAGCGCTGTCCGCGGCCGCGAGCACCCGCAGCGTGTCCTCGGAGAAGTCGCGGTGGCCCGGGGTGTCGAGCAGGTTGAACGTGACGTCGCCGACGGTGAAGTGCAGCGCAGTGCTGGTGACCGAGATCCCGCGGCGGCGCTCGAGCTCCATCCAGTCCGACGTGACCTCCCGGCCGCGGCTCTTCGAGCGGACCGACCCGGCCTCCTGGACGGCGCCGCCGTACAGCAGCAGCTTCTCGGTCAGCGTGGTCTTGCCGGCGTCGGGGTGGGAGATGATCGCGAACGTCCGGCGGGACGACGCGGCCTCGAGCGTCGCGCGGTCGGCGTTGCTCGTGGGCTCCTCGGGGCTGCTGGTGGTCGGCGGGGTCGACATCGGCGGTCGCCCACGGTAGAGGACGGCCCGTCGCCGCGGTCTCCGCGCAGCCGGCGAAAGCCTCCACCGGGAATCGAACCCGGGTACCTCGTTTACAAGACGAGTGCTCTACCACTGAGCTATAGAGGCGCGCGGCGGCAGTCTACGCCAGCGCTTCAGAGCGTCCCGCCCACCGCCTGCGTGATCCGCAGGGCCACCTCCGGTTCGAGGTCCCCGAAGTCCAGACGGCGACCGGCCTTCGTCCGGACCCGCACGCTCGCCGTCTTCCGGCGCCGCGGCCAGGCGAGCTTCGACTCGACCCGCTGCACGTCGCGGAAGCGCAGCGACCGGACGCGGTGGGTGGGCTGGTCGTCGGCGAGCCACAGCAGGCGGCGGTCGGTGAGCGCGAGCAGTGCCTCCGGGCTCGCCCAGGTGGCGACGGGGACGACGAGCGCCACCTGCTCCTGCCGCTCGAGCGCAGCAAGAAGCTCGTGGCCGAGGGCGCGCCGGGTCGCCTCGGGCAGCCAGTCGCCGCGCGGCGGCCGCCCCGGCGCCGCCGCCGCGTCGCTGCCGCCTCCGTGCTGCTCGCCGGCTGCGCTCTCGACGCTGCCGGCGGTGCCCGCCCGGTCGCGAAGCTCATCGAAGGCCGCGTTGATGCGGGCCATGACCTCGGCCGACCGCGGGTCGCCGGCGACGTCGGGGTGGTGCGCCTTGGCCAGCGCGCGGTAGGCCGCGGTGGCCTCTTCGATCGAGGCGTCCGCAGGCAGGCCGAGGACGGCATGGGGGTCCATCGGCGCGGGTGTCCCGTTCAGGCCCGTCGGCGGCCGGTCATCGCGGGGACGGTAGCGGCCGCGGTCCGGTTCCGGGGGCGTGCCGGCCCCGATCCGGGGGCAGGCCCCACCCCGCGGTGCGCCACAATGCGGCTCGATGGCCACACCCCTCCCGCCGGACGCGCTCGTGCCCGTGAAGCCGAGCCTGCGCGGTGTCTCGCACCAGATCGCGTTCTTCGTCGCGATCGGGCTGGGCGTCGCCCTGGTGCTCACGGCCCCCGGTGGCCGCGCGACCGCGACCGCCGCGGTCTACGCCGCCGGCGTGTGTGGCCTGTTCGGCATCAGCGCCCTGTACCACCGGCGGACGTGGGCCACCGAGCGCGCGCGGGCCTGGATGCGCCGGCTGGACCACTCGATGATCTTCGTCTTCATCGCGGCGACCTACACCCCCGTGGCGGTGCTGGCGATGCACGGGACGCTGGGGACCGTGATCTTCGTCGTGGTCTGGTCGGGCGCGCTGGCCGGCGTGTCGATCTCGCTGATCTGGCCGCACGCGCCGAAGTGGCTGAGCGCCCTCGTCTACATCT
Source organism: Paraconexibacter sp. AEG42_29 (assembly GCF_040581415.1). Classification (NCBI taxonomy): domain Bacteria; kingdom Bacillati; phylum Actinomycetota; class Thermoleophilia; order Solirubrobacterales; family Paraconexibacteraceae; genus Paraconexibacter; species Paraconexibacter sp. AEG42_29. Next base: position 4,057,197 of record NZ_CP114014.1, read on the forward strand.
CGCTCGGGTGGGTCGCGGTCGCGGCGATGCCCCAGCTGTGGGACGAGATCGGGCCCTGGAGCGTCCTCGGTCTGGCGCTGGGCGGGGTCCTCTACACGGCGGGCGCCGTGGTCTACGCGCGGGGACGACCCGACCCGCGGCCTGCGGTCTTCGGGTACCACGAGATCTTCCATGCCTGCGTCGTGGTCGCAGCAGGCGTGCACTACGCGGTCATCGCGTTCGCGGTCCTCCCGCGCGGCTGACGCCACCCGCCGTCCCCCAACCGTCTGACGACCAGTTTTGGCCGTCCTGGCAGCCAAGACTGGTCGTCAGACGAAAGAACGTCGCCTGCCGCTCGCCTCCTGGCGCTCGACGACGACGTCGACGTGTGACATTCTTACGTTGGATGTCACAACGTCACGCACAGTTGCCGCCCGCCGCGCCGGGACCCGATCCGCTGGACCCCGCCGACGGCGCCCTCCTCGATGCTGCCGAGGCGTGCGTCATGGCCGTCGGCATGAAGCGCACCACGCTGACCGACGTCGCCCGCCGCGCCGGTGTGAGCCGCATGACCGTCTACCGCCGCTTCCCCGACGTCGAGGCGCTGCTGCAGGCGCTCATGACCCGCGAGTTCCTCGCCGTCCTGGGGAACACGGTCCGCGAGGACGGCTCCAGCGCCCGCGAGCGCCTCGCCCGCGGATCCGCCCGCGGCGTGAAGCTGCTCAGCGAGCACGCGCTCTTCAACCGCCTGATGGACGTCGACCCCGAGCTGCTGCTCCCCTACGCGTTCCACCGCTACGGCGCCTTCCAGCGTGCGGTCCTGGGCGCCTACGGCACGGTCATCCGCGAGGGCATCGCCGAAGGGTCCATCCGCGACGCCGACCCCGAGCTGCTCGCCGCCACGCTGGAGCTGATGCTGCGCGGCCCCGTCCTCGCCGCCCGGACCGAGGAGGTCAGCGCGTCCCGCGACGCCATCTGCGCCCAGCTCGAGACGATCATCGACCTGGGGCTGCGGCCATGATCCGCCACACGCCCGGCCGGGGCTCCGCCACGCTGAACGGCGACCGCCGCACCCGCGAGCTCGAGGCCCTCGCCGCCGGTCGCGCGGTCGACGTCCTCGTGGTCGGCGGCGGCATCACCGGTGTCGGGGTCGCGCTCGACGCCGCCACCCGCGGCCTCTCGGTCGCCCTCCTCGAGCGGGACGACCTGGCGAGCGGGACCAGCCGCTGGTCCTCCAAGCTCGCGCACGGCGGCCTGCGCTACCTCGCGAAGGGGGACGTCGGCGTCGCCTGGGAGTCCGCGGCCGAGCGCGCGATCCTCGTCGACCACACCGCGCCCCATCTGATCCGCGCGCTCCCGCAGGTCCTGGCGCTGCGCGACGGGGTCTCGCCCGCGGTGGGTGCGATCTGCGAGGCCGGCATCCGCATGGGCGACGGACTGCGGTTCGCCGCCCGCACCAGCGGCCGGCGCCTTCCGCGCGCCCGCCGCATCTCCGCCGCCGAGGCGCTGCGCTGGGTCCCCGCACTCGATCCCCATGGCCTCCGCGGAGCGCTGCTGAGCTGGGACGGGCAGCTTGAGGACGACGCCCGCCTGGTGGTCGCCCTCGCCCGGACCGCGGCGCAGCACGGCGCGCGCATCATCACCCACGCACCCGTGACGGCACTGCACGCGGACGGCGCCGACGCGGTCTGCGCGCTCACGGGGCAGGCCGTGCGGATCCGGGCGCGCCACGTCGTCAGCGCGACCGGGGTCTGGGCCGGCGAGCTGGCCGCCGGCGTGAGCCTGCGCCCCAGCAAGGGCTCGCACCTGCTCTTCCACGCCGGGCGCCTGGGCGATCCGGCGGCCGCGCTGAACGTCCCGGTCCCCGGGCACTTCGGCCGCTTCGTCTTCGCGCTGCCGCGGCCGGACGGCCTCGTCCTGGTCGGCCTCACCGACGAGCCGTACGACGGGCCGCCCACCGCCGCCCCGGCGGTCGAGGAGCACGAGGAGCGCTTCCTCCTGGAGACCATCTCCGCCGCGCTCGACCGGCCGCTCGCCGCCGAGGACGTCGTCGGCCGCTTCGCCGGCCTCCGTCCGCTGCTCGACACGAGCGAGGCGGACGGGGACGGCGCGACCGCCGACGTCTCGCGCCGCCATGCCGTCATCGAGGACCCCGGCACCCGCGCGCTGACGATCGTCGGCGGGAAGCTGACGACCTACCGCCGGATGGCGCAGGACGTCGTCGACCGGATCGCCGCGCGGCCCGGAGTCGCCGCCGGCCCGTGCCTCACGCACCACCTCCCGGTCGTGGGCGCGCAGCCTCCGCAGCATCGCGAGCCCGGCGTCCCGGCCGGCCTGACGCGCCGCTACGGCGCCGACGCCCCCGCCGTGCTCGCCCTCGCCGACGGCCGCCCCGAGCTGCTGGAGCCGCTGGCGCCCGGCGTCCCGGCGATCGGCGCCGAGGTCCGCTGGGCGATCGAGCAGGAAGGCGCGCTGACGGCGGAGGACGTGCTCGACCGCCGGACGCGCATCGGCCTGATCCCCGCGTGGCGCGCGGCGGCGGAGCCTGCCGTCCGTGCGCTCCTGGCCGAGGCCGGCCTTCCGGTGGACCCTCCGCCCACGGCTCCGGTCCGCTCGCCGGACGCGACCGGACCTGCCGCCTGGGCGCCCGCCCGGAGCTCGGGGACGCTCAGGTGAGCGTCGACGGACTCGCCCGGGCTGCCGACGCGAAAGGACTCCGATGAGCGCTGAGCCCGCGCCCGCGACCGCCGACGCCGCGACGCCCGCTGCTGACACCGGGACCCGTCCCGGCCCGCCGCAGCCGCGCCAGCGCTGGTGGGGCTGGGGCGTGGACGGCCATGACGGCCCGCTCCCCGAGGGCGCGGCCAAGCTCCTGGCTGCCGAGCTCGGCGACGGCGGTGAGCGAGTCGAGCCCGTCGCGCTGGACGCGGTCGTGGTCCCGCCGTCGACCCTCGCCGCCGCCGCACGGACGGCGCTCCAGGACGTCGTCGGCGCGCCGTTCGTCACGACCGACCACGCGCAGCGCGTCTCCCACGCGGCGGGCCGGAGCTACCCGGACCTCGTCCGGCTGCGGACCGGTCATCTGGAGCACGCCCCGGACGCCGTCGTCTTCCCCGCGGACGCCGTCGAGGTGGCGGCGGTCCTACAAGTCTGCGTCGCGCACGACGTGGCCGTCGTCCCCTTCGGCGGCGGCAGCAGCGTGGTCGGCGGAGTGGAGGCGCTGCGCGGCGGTAGGTCCGCCGCCATCTGCCTGGACCTCACGCGGCTCGACCAGCTCACGTCCGTGGATCCGGTGTCCGAGCTCGCGACGCTCGGCGCCGGCGTGTACGGCCCGGATGCCGAGGCCCTGCTCGGCGAGCACGGCCTCTGCCTCGGCCACGCGCCGCAGTCGTTCGAGTTCTCGACGGTCGGCGGCTGGGTCGCCACGCGGTCGTCCGGCCAGTCGTCGACGGGCTACGGCCGGATCGACGCGCTCGTCCGCGGGCTGAAGGTCGCCACGCCGTCCGGCGAGGTCACCGTGCACCCGTTCCCGGGGACCGCGGCGGGGCCCGCGCTGCGTGAGCTGCTCGTCGGCTCCGAGGGGACGCTCGGCGTCATCACCGAGGCGACGCTCCGGGTCCGCCCGACCCCCGCCGAGCGGCACAGCGAGGCCTACGCCATCGGGAGCTTCGCCGCCGGCGTCGACGCGGTCCGCGACCTCGAGCAGGCCGGGGCGGCCGCCGACGTCACCCGGCTCGCCGACGAGGAGGAGACACGGTTCAACCTCGCCGCCGGCGGGACCGCGGCGAAGGCGCTCGGCCTCTACCTGAAGGCCCGCGGCCGCGGCCGGCCTTGCATCCTGATCCTCGCGTTCGACGGGGACCCGGACACCGTCCGCGAGCGCCGCCGGCGCGCCGGCCGGATCCTCGCCCACCACAACGCGGTCGCGCTCGGCCACGAGCCGGGGGCCGCCTGGGAGTCCGGGCGCTTCCACGGCCCGTACCTGCGCGACGAGCTGATGAGCGCCGGCTACCTGGTGGACACGCTCGAGACGTCCGCGCCGTGGTCGTCCCTGCTGGACGTGTACCGCGGCGTGGGCGCGGCGCTGCGGGCCGCGCTCGAGGCACGAGGCACGCCGGCGCTGGTCGGCTGTCACGTCAGCCACCTCTACCCGACCGGCGCCTCGCTCTACTTCACCTACCTCGCCCGCTCCGAGCGCGGGTCGGAGCTCGCCCAGTGGCAGGCGGCCAAGCACGCCGCGAGCGACGCGATCGTAGCCGCAGGGGCGACGATCACGCACCACCACGCGGTCGGCGTGGACCACGCGCCGTGGCTCGGCGCCGAGGTCGGCCCACTGGGCCTGGAGCTCCTGCGGGCCACGAAGGCGACGCTGGACCCGACCGGGATCATGAACCCGGGGAAGCTGCTGCCGTAGCCGGCTCGGCGGCCGGTCGCCCCCGGCGGCGATCTGGAACCATCGGTCAGATGCGCATCACGAAGACCACCGCAGCCTCCGTCCTCGCCGCGATCGCCCTCCTGGGCGCCGGCTGCGGGAGCGACGACGACGACGGCAGCAGCGCCGGGGGCAGCGCCGACACGGCGCTCGCGAAGGCCGAGCTCGCCAAGCAGGCCAACGCGATCTGCCGGAAGTTCAACGCAAGGATCAAGGCGCTCCCGGCCCCCAAGACCGAGAAGGGCCTGCCCGCGTACTTCGACAAGGCGCTCCCGATCACGCAGGAGGCCGGGCGCGAGCTGAAGGCGCTCGAGCCCGCGGACGACGTCAAGGCGACCTGGGACGGACTGCTGAAGGACTACGACACGCTCGTGGCCACCACCGCCAAGGCGACCGCCGCGCTCAAGGCGAAGAAGCAGAAGGAGTACGACGAGATCCGCGGCCAGATCGCGCTGCTGAACGGCAAGTCGAACCAGAAGCTCGACGCCTTCGGCGCCGTCGACTGCGGCAGCAAGGCCGACGCCTGATCGCAGCCGGGGGCCTGCGGGTAGCGTGAGGGGATGCGGACCGCGATCGCCACCTGTGCCCAGATGCCGGACGGCTTCCAGGAGGACGACCTGGCGGCGGCACTGCAGTCGACATGGGTCGTCTGGGACGACCCCGAGGCCGACTGGGCGGCGTACGACACCGTGCTGGTCCGCTCGGTCTGGGACGCGGACCGGCGCCGGGACGAGTTCGTCGCGTGGGCACACCGGATCGCGGGCAGCACCCGCCTGCTGAACCCGGCGGCCGTCCTGGAGTGGAACACCGACAAGCGCTATCTCGCCGAGCTGCCCGCGGCGGGGCTGCCGACCGTGCCGACGGTGTTCCTCGAACCGGGCCGGCCGTTGAGCGATGACGTCCTGGCCGAGCTCGGCACCCCCGCGGAGCTCGTGGTCAAACCGGCCCAGTCCGCCGGCGCGCGCGACACCGGCCGCTTCGCGCTGCCTGCGGGGTATGGGGACGCGGCCGCGCTCGCTGCGCGAATCCACGAGCAGGGCAAGGCCGTGATGGTCCAGCCCTACCTCGCCGCCGTCGACGAGATCGGCGAGACGGCGTTGCTGTACTTCGGGGGCGCCTACTCGCACGCGATCCGCAAGGGCCCGATCCTCGAGGTCGGTGCGGAGCTCGTGACGGACGACGGCGCGGCCGACCCGGACATCAGCGCGCGCGAGCCCTCGCGGGCCGAGCGCCGTCTGGGGGATGCGGCCATCTCCTGGCTGATCACGCGCTTCGGCGGTCCGCTGGCGTACGCCCGGGTGGACCTCCTGACGGACGGCGACGGCGAACCGGTCGTCATCGAGCTCGAGCTCACCGAGCCGCAGCTGTACCTGCCCTACGGCGACGGGGCAACCGCGCGGCTGGCCAGCGCGGTCCGTGCGCTGTCGAGCGCGCGCTGACCCAGCCGCGGCGGGCTCAGCCGGGTCTGGGGCTCAGACCGCGAACCACGTGTCGCCGGTCCGGCCGAGGCGGATCTCCCGCGTCTCGTCCCCGAAGACCGCCTGGAAGACGGCCTCGTCGGCCTCGGTCCCGGGCTTGTCGATCACCTGGACGAGGTGCAGCGCGTCCGGGGTCGCCGGGCCGGCGGCTGCGAGCGCCGCGGCGTCGAGCGCCTCGCGCGCCCAGCCGTTGTCCTCGGCGTGCGCGGCCGCCAGAGCGGCGTTGGCGGCAGCGAGTCGCTCGAGCAGCAGCGCCTCGCGCCCTTCGGCCCGGCGGCGGGCGATGCGCGCCCCCACGACGACCACCACGACGACGAGCGCGGCGACGGCGAGCAGGACGATGTCGAGCGTCTTCACCGCGCCAGCGTATCCCGGCCGCCGCAGCTGCTCCCGCGCGGGACTCCGCTAGTTAAGGACGGCGCGGCTGCCGAGGTGCAGCCCGATCTTCCGCTTCACGCGCTGCAGGGCGTTGTCGACGGTCTTGGTGTCGCAGCCGATGCGCTCACCGACCTGCTCGTACGAGTAGCCGTCGAGGTAGAGGGCAAGCACGCGCGACTCGAGCTCCGACAGCGCGCTGGACAGGCAGTCGACGAGCGAGCGCAGCTCCTCGGAGCTGATCACCTGGTTGACGGGGTCGTGGACCGACGGCCCGGGGATGATCTCGTCGAGGGTCGGCTCGCCGTCCATCGCACTCGACGGGCTCGAGGAGAACGACACGTACTGGTTCAGCGGCGTGTGCTTGTTGCGCGTGGCGGTCTTCACCGCGGTGATGATCTGCCGCGTGATGCACAGCTCCGCGAAGTTGCGGAAGCTCGACTCGCGGTCGGTGCGGTAGTCGCGCACCGCCTTGTAGAGGCCGACGAGGCCTTCCTGGATGAGGTCGTCGCTGTCCCCGCCGGCCAGGAAGTACGAGCTGGCCTTCAGCCGTACGAAGCCGTAGTAGCGCCGGACGATCCGGTCGTACGCGGTGGGGTCGCCCTGCTTTGCGAGGGCGATCAGGTAGCCATCTTCAACCTGAAGTTGACCCTGAGTTTGGGAGGAAATACGAGCCACGAGTCGGTCCTTTCGACCTGCCTCACGGCAGGGTGATTGACTCAGTGGCGCACTCCTCCCCTGGCGCCAGCTGAACAAACCTGCAGGTTTCTCAACCTCAGGTTGACAGTTATTGCGGCGAACCTAACTGTCTCGAGGGACCGCGTCAAGGGCATCGGGACGATATGCAAGGTCCGTTGCACCGCCGGGCAGGAAAACGGGGTCCGACGGCGTCCGCGGCGGTGGTCGGGCGGACCGCCGCGCCCGCCGGGCACCTCCCGGTCGCGGCACCCGAGTCCGCGTGGTGCTCGTCAGGCGGCGTCGGGCGCGCAGCGCAGGCAGGCGCGAAGCCCGTAGCGCCGCGCAGCCGCCGGGTCGGGCAGGTAGACCACGCTGGCGCGCAGCGGCCGCCCGGCACACGAGGGTCGGCAGTAGACGCCGGTCGTCCTGACCCCGACGACGAAGCGGCCGTCGGCCGTCGCATCGCGCCGCTCGACGGCCGCCCAGCAGGTGTCGTCGTCCAGGTCGAGCGCAGCACCCGCGACACGCGCTTCATGGGTCAGCAGGCGCCGTTTGGCCTCCACGCCGCCGGCGTACCCGGTCAGCGCACCAGACGCACCCACGACCCGGTGGCAGGGGACCACGATCGAGATCGGGTTGCGACCGTTCGCGGTCCCGACGGCGCGGGCGGCTCCCGCCCCCAGCCCGAGACCGGCGGCGATGCGGCCGTAGGTCGTCGTGGTGCCGTGCGGGATCGCCCTCAGAGCGGCCCAGACGCGCTCCTGCAACGGGCTGCCCGCCGTCCGCAGCGGGACGTCGAAGTCAGTGAGCTCGCCCGCGAAGTAGGCGTCGAGCTGCCCCCGGACCACGCCGAGCACCCCACCCGCGTCGCGGACGCCGGGGCCGCGGTCCGGGCCGCCCCTGTGCGCCGGCAGGTAGAGGCCGCGCAGGTGGTCGGTCGCGTCCGCGACCAGCAGGAGCGCGCCGAGCGGACTGGCGACGGTGTCGTGGCGGAGCTGGCTCATACGGGGAGAACGCCGAGCAGGCCCGATCCGTGAGGTGTGCCGTCGGCGCTCGATGTGCCACCACACGCCACCGGCGCACGTGGTGGCACATCGACGGCGAGTCAGCCGCGGGCGCGGACCGCCTCGTAGAGCAGTGCCGCCGCGGCAGCGCTGACGTTGAGCGACTCGATCGACCCGCGCAGCGGCAGCGCGACGAGGGCGTCGCAGCTGGCCGCGACGCGCGGCCGCAGGCCCTTCCCCTCGGCGCCCATCACCAGGACGACCCCGCCGGTCCAGTCGATCTGGTCCCACGGGCGGGCGGCTTCCTCGCCGGCGGCCCCGTAGATCCACAGGCCCGCAGCCTTGGCCTCGGCGAGGTAGTCGGCCAGGTTCTTCACCCGCGCGATCGGCAGGTGCTCCACCGCGCCGGCGGACGCCTTGCCGGCGGCCGCTGTGACCTCGGCCGAGCGGCGCTCGGGGATGACGAGCCCCGTCGCCCCGGCGCACTCCGCCGTCCGCACGATCGCCCCGAGGTTCTGGACGTCCTGCACCTCGTCGAGGGCCACCAGCAGCGGCGCGTCGCCGCGCAGGAGTCCGGCCGCGTCGGCGTAGGGGAAGCGCCCGGCGATCGCGCAGACGCCCTGGTGTCCGTCCGAGCCGCAGCGCGCAGCGATCTCGTGAGACGCCGCCACGCGCACGTCGGCCCCGCGCAGCCAGGGCTCGCGGGCCGTCGGCTCGGTCGCCCAGATCGAGCGGACCGGCCGCAGCTTGGCCCGCAGCGCCTCGTGGACCGCATTGCGCCCGTAGATCACATCCGGGGACGACGCGCCGCCCTCGCCGCCGCTGCGCTCGCGCTCCCCGGGACGCCCCTGGCCGCGCTCGCCCGGACGGGAGTCGCCGGCCTCACCCGCGCGGCCACCCGCTCGCTTGTCGGCCCAGGGCGGAGCGCCGGCGTCGTCGTGCCGGCCGCCGCCCTTCTGCTGCGGGCGTCCGCCACCGCTGCGTCCGCCTCCGCCGCCGGGACGACCACCCGGACCGCCGCCGGCCGAACGTCCACCGGAACCGGCACCGCCCGCTGGGCGCCCACCAGGACCGCCGCCACCAGCCGGACGTCCACCCGAACCACCGCCACCGGCGGGACGGCCACTGCCACCCGCCGGGCGTCCACCCGAGGCGCCGCCCCCCGCAGGACGGCCGCCGGAGCCACCCGGGCGTCCGCTGCCACCGCCGCCGGACCGCCCACGGCCCCCGCCGCCCCCGCCGGAACCCGAGCCCGAGCCGCCGCCGGAACCCGGTCCCGAGCCACCACCACGCGGGCTCATGCCCTGATCAGTTCGTAGCCGGCGGCAACGTCGCGCACGACCCAGCCGAGCGCAGCGATCGCGTCACGCAGCCGATCGGATTCCGCGAAGTCCTTCGCCGCGCGTGCCGCGACACGCTCCTCGGCCAGCGCCACGACCTCAGCGGGCGGACCGTCCACCTCCGCGTCCAGGAGGTTCGCCAGCCCCAGGACGTCGAGCATCTCGCGCAGGTCAGCGCCCCCGACTGCGGTCTCGGACGAGTTCGCGGTCCGCACCCAGTCGAAGACCGCCGCGAGGGCCCGCGGGGTGTTGAAGTCCTCGGCGAGCGCGGCGAAGAACGTCTCCTTCAGCGGCGCGGACCACTCAGGTGACGGCCCGTCCCCCAGGCGGCGCCCCGCCTCCCGGACGCGGCGCACGCGGGCCGCCGCGTCGGCGAGCGTCGTGTCGTCCAGCTGCAGCGGCCCGCGGTAGTGCCCGCCGCAGAAGAACATGACCGTCGCGTCGCGGCCGTGAGCCTCGAGGATCTCCGGCAGCAGCGCGATGTTGCCGACCGACTTCGCCATCTTCTCGCCGCCGAGCTGCAGCATGCCGTTGTGCATCCAGATCTGGGCGAGCTCGGCGCCGCGGCCGCAGCGGGTCTGCGCGGCCTCGTTCTCGTGATGCGGGAACGTCAGGTCGTTGCCGCCGCCGTGGATCTCGAAGCCGACCCCGAGCAGCCCCTCGGCCATCGCCGAGCACTCGATGTGCCAGCCGGGCCGGCCGCGGCCCCAGGGCGTGTCCCAGGCCGTGTCCTCGCCCTCCTTCTGCGCCTTCCAGAGCGCGAAGTCCAGCGGGTCCTCCTTGCGCGACAGCCCCTCGCCGCCCTCCCCCTGGTCCATGTCCTCGATCTGCCGGTGCGAGAGCGTGCCGTACGCGCTGTCCGCGCGCACCCGGAAGTAGACGTCGCCCTCGACGGCGTAGGCGGCGTCGCGCTCGAGCAGGGCGCCGATCAGGTCGACGATCCCGTCGACGTACTCCGACGCGAGCGGCTCGTGGTCGGGTCGGCCGAGGCCGAGGCCGTCGGTGTCGGCGAAGTAGTGCGCCGTCATCTCGTCTGCCAGCTGCTGCGACGGCACGCCGAGCGGCCGCGCCGCGTCGTAGATCTTGTCGTTGACGTCGGTGACGTTCGCCACCAGCGTCACGGCGTAGCCCTCGTGCTCGAGGAACCGCTTCAGCAGGCTGTAGACGACGAACGGCCGCGCGTTGCCGATGTGGATGCGGTTGTAGACCGTCGGCCCGCAGGCGTAGATGCCGACCCGGCCGGGCTCCCGCGGGGTCAGGGGCGCGAGGGCCCCGCTGTGGGTGTCGTGCAGGCGGATCGGACGCATCGCTCCCGCAATCTACGCGGGTCCGGCGACCCGTGGCGTGCCCCGGGTCAGCGTGGACCGCGGTCGACCGGCCGACCGGCCACCGTGTAGTACCGGCGGAAGTTCTCCGTGGTCCACGTGCGCTCGTCCAGGACCTGCTTGACCTTCGCGATGTAGGTCTCCGCGGACCCGTCGTGCCAGCGGCCGGACGCCCACACCCCCAGCGAGCCCCAGAGGTCCCCGGACGTGTAGCCGCGGCCGTTCCCGTCGACCGTGTTCAGCCACGTCTGGCGACCGTCGTAGAACGCCCGGACGATGGCGCCCCAGTAGTCGGCGTTGAACGCGGCGTCGCGCTGCATGAACGGCAGGCAGCAGTGGTACGGGCGCCGCATCTGGAAGAGGCCGAACGAGTCGCCGTTGTCGCCCAGCGTGCTCATCACCCAGTAGCTCTCGACGACGGCGACGGCCCGCGCGAGGTCGACCGGGATCCGGTGCTTGAAGGCGGCCCACTGGATGACCTGGTCGGTCGTGCCGGCGTACTGCCCGCTCACGCGGCTGCGGTAGGGCATGTCCGACTGCCGCCGGAAGCGGGCCAGCTGGGCCTTCGTGGGCCGGCGGTGGGTCGCCGCACGGTTCTCGGGCCGCAGCTCCGGACGCTTGAAGACCAGGCGCGCGGCGGCACGAGCGCTGCGCGGCGGCGCGCCGACCTTGCCCATCCGGGCCTCGGCGTTCGCGGACGTCGTGACCGGCCGTGCCGCTGCTGCCGCCGCGGGGGCGCCGACGCCGGCGGTCATCAGCAGGAGCGGGACCAGGATGATGAGCAGCGCGCGGCGCACCACCCCATGGTGACGCAGTGCGGACGTGAGCCCGCCGGTTCCGCCGCCGGGCTGTCAGTCCTCGAGCCGGGCGTCCTCGAGGTCGAGGTCGCGCTCGATGCGCCGCATCATCTCGTCGTTGATGAAGCCCTGGTTGCGCAGCCGGATGATCTCGCCCCGCTCGGCGTTCAGCACCTCCCGCCGGAGTCGCTGGTACGCCTGGGAGCGGCGCTCGATGTCGCCGTCGTCCTCGTCGTCGAAGTGTGCGCTGAAGCGCTTGACGCGGTACTCGTAGAGTCCCCGCATCCGGTCGGCGGTCTCGTTGCGGACCCACGCCTCGTCGGCCAGCTCGTCGATCCGCGAGATCGCGGCGTCTGCAGCGCGCAGTCGCGCCTTGCTCTCCCGCAGGCGGTGGGCGTCCTCGTCGTCCTCGACGTTCAGGGCTCGGATCAGCGGCCCGAGCGTCAGGCCCTGCACCACGACCGTGACGAGGATCGTCACGTAGACGATGAAGATGATCAGGTCCCGGCCGGGGAACGGGACCCCGGCGTCCGTGGTCTCGGGGATGGCCAGAGCCGCGGCCAGCGACACGGCGCCGCGCATGCCGGTGAACGCGACCAGGAAGGTGTGACCGATGTCGGGGACGGGGGTGCGGTCGCGGATCCGCGCGCTGAGGATGCGCGGCAGGTAGGTGGTGGGAAAGACCCAAAGGAAGCGGACCACCACGATCGTGGTCGCGATCAGCAGGCCGTAGAGGACGAGCGTGCCGTCGTCGGTCCCCTCGCGGGCGGCCTCGACGACGTGCGGCAGCTCCAACCCGACGAGGACGAACAGCGCCGCGTTCATCAGGAACACGAGGATCTCCCAGAACGCGAACGCCTGCATCCGCGTCGCCGGCGTGATCAGCTGCGGTGAGCGCCAGCCGAGCCAGATGCCCGCGACCACGGCCGCGAGCACCGCGCTGACCCCGAGCGCTTCCGCTGGGAGGTACGCGAAGTACGGCGTGAGCAGGGAGATCGTGATCTCGGTCGGAGGATCGTCGAGCCGCGCGCGCAGCCAGGCGATCACGACGCCGACGCCGATCCCGATGGCGATGCCGGCGGCTGCGCTGTAGGCGAACGTCCCGAGCGCGTCGACCACAGAGAACGACCCCGTCAGCACCGCGGCGACGCCGAAGCGGTAGGCGATCAGTGCCGTCGCGTCGTTGACCAGGCTCTCGCCCTCCACCACGGTGATGAACCGGCGGGGCGCCCCGGAGCGGCCGGCGATCGCGGTCGCGGCGACCGGGTCGGTCGGCGACAGCACCGCTCCGAGCGTGAACGCCGCCGCCCACGACAGCTCGTCGATGACGAGCTTTGCGACGACGCCGACCACGAGCGAGGTCACCACCACCAGCCCGATGGCGAGCATCGAGATCGGCCGGATGTTCGCGCGCAGATCGCTGAGCGAGCTGAAGAACGCGGCCGAGTACAGCAGCGGCGGGAGGAAGATGACGAGGACGAGGTCCGGGTCCAGCGACGCGTCCGGCGACCCGGGCATGAAGCCGAAGAGCCCGCCGCCGACGACCAGCAGGATCGGATACGGCAGGCCGGACCGCTGCGCGGCCAGCAGGAACAGCGCGACGGCGACGAGCACCCCCAGCAGCACGAGGTCCAGGTGGTGGCCCTCGGAGGTGGCGAGCGTCAGCACGGACAAGCACTGCAGGCTATTAGCCGCGGTTCGCGCGCGCACCCACGACACCCTGACGCACTACCAAAAAAAGGCCAATCGTCAGCCCAGGTGTGTGGGCATACGAACACCATCTCGACCCTTGGAGGGGCCATGCACCGTTCGCTCGAGGCGCGCTCGCTCGTCGCGCTGACCACCACTGCGGCCATCGCGGCCGGCGCCGCGATCGCCGTCGCGCAGGAGTCGGCGCCGGCGGCGCCGCCCGTCGTCGCGTACACGCTCGGCAAGCTGAAGAGCACGCCGTCCGGCCCCGCGACCGTCCCGGCCGGCGCGGTCCGCTTCAAGGTGTCCACCAAGGTCAAGGGTGAGCACGGCTTCCAGGTCTTCCGGCTCGCGGACGGGGCCGACGTCGCGGCCGCGCAGAAGGCCGTCCGCTCGATCAGCAACGGCACGGCGTTCGAGAAGCTCAAGGACATCACCGCCGTCGGCGGGACCGAGGTCAGCGTGGCCAAGCCCGGCGAGGCGACGTTCGAGCTCACTCCGGGCAACTACCTCTTCGCGGACTTCAGCGACGAGAAGGTCAACCCCACGACCCCGTTCGTCGTCCCGGCCGCCGGCGCGACGCCGCCGGCCGCGCTGCCCGCGGCGACCGCGACGCTCTCGATGTTCGACTACAAGTTCGAGGTCGCCGGGAGGCTGCCGCGGAACGGCGATCTGCGGATCGTCAACAAGGGCAAGCGCAACCACATCCTCGTCACGTTCAAGGCCCAGAACCCGGCCGGCGCAGCGCGGCTGGCCAAGGCGTTCAAGGCGAGCAACGAGAAGGCCGCCGGCAAGGAGATCCGCGGGAACGCCACCGGGGCGAACATCATCGGGCCCGGCGTGACCCAGGACCTGGCGTTCGACGCCAAGCCGGGCAGCTACGTCTTCGTCTGCTTCTACGAGAGCAAGGCGTCCAAGGGCAAGGAGCACAACGTCCTCGGCATGGTGAAGACCGCGACGGTCAAGTAGCGACGCGGGCGACGGTGACGGTCGCGAGGGCGGCGACGCCCTCCTCGCGGCCGACGAAGCCGATCCGCTCGCCCGTGCTCGCCTTGATGTTGACCTCGTCGTCGGCCAGCCCGAGGGCCGCGGCGAGGTTCGCGCGCATCGTGGCGCGGTGGTCCTTCAGCTTCGGGCGCTCCATGACCACCGTCGCGTCGGCGAACGTCGGCCGCCAGCCCGCGGCGGCGGCGCGGGCCACGCTCTCCCGGAGGAGCGCCAGCGAGTCGGCGCCGCGGAACGCCTCGTCGGTGTCCGGGAAGTGCTGCCCGATGTCGCCGAGGCCGGCCGCGCCCAGCAGCGCGTCGGTGATCGCGTGCGCGAGGACGTCGGCGTCGGAGTGGCCGTCGAGGCCGAGGCCGTCGGGATGCTGCAGCTCGACCCCGCCGAGGATCAGCGGACGGCCGGCGGCGAGCCGGTGGGAGTCCCACCCGATCCCGGACCGCACGGTCATCGCGTCATCCGATCGGCTCCATGATGCGCATCCGGCGGTCGAAGGTCGCGAGCTCCGTGACGCCGAGGTCGGCCAGGTACAGCAGCGCGTCCTGGTAGCCGTACCCGAGGTGCTCCGGGGTGTGGGCGTCCGAGCTCAGCGCGATCGGGTTGCCGGCCTCGATGCACATCTCGAGGAACCCGGGGGCCGGGTAGATCTCGTTGACCGGCTTGCGCAAGCCGGCCGTCGACACCTCGATCGTGATGTTCGACGCCGCGATGCCCTCCATCGCGAGCTCGTAGTAGTTGCGCAGGTCGTCCTCCGGGAAGGGCCGCGTCCGCCCCCAGTGCTTCACGAGGTCGGGGTGGGCGAGCACGTCGAAGAGGCCGCTCATCGCCGCCTCGCCGAGCCAGGTGAAGTACGTCCCCCAGACCTTCTCCGGCGAGTTCTTCGAGTCCCAGATGTCGTAGGTCGCCATGTCCAGCGCGTAGTCGCCGAGGAAGTGGATCGACCCGATGACGTAGTCCCAGTCGCGGGCGTCGAGGAGGTCCGCCATGCGGTCCTCGGTCCCCGGGATGAAGTCGGCCTCGATGCCGAGGCGCAGGTCGGTGTCCTCGCGGACGAACGCGCAGTACGCGTCGATGTCGTCCTTCGCGCTGCCCCGCCAGAGCTCGTGCTGCCAGACGTCAAGGGCGGCCGTGAAGCGGTAGATGTGCTCGCTCACGCCGAGCTCGGCGATGCCGCGCTCCTCGGCGTGCTCGCGGTAGACGGCGGCGTTCTCGGGGGTGAAGAAGTCGGCGGCGTCGCTGCCCGGCCCGTCCGGGCGCAGGTGGACGTGGTAGTCGGTCAGCATGCGCGGCGGATTATCCCGGTCCGGCCGTGGCGGCGTCCGCGCGCAGCCGCTCGGCGAGGACGAGCTCGGCGAGCCGCAGGTCCTCGGGCGTCGTCACCTTGAAGTTCTCGCGGGAGCTGGGGACGACGCGGACGGTGCCGCCGGCCGCCTCGATGAGCGAGGCGTCGTCGGTGGCTGCGGCCAGCACCGCGTCGTCCTGGGCGAGGACATCCCGGAGCGCCGGCGCCCGGAAGACCTGCGGTGTCTGGATCGCCCACAGACGCGAGCGATCGAGGGTCCGGACGACGTCGTGGCCGTCCGCCTCCTTGATGGTGTCGGTGACCGGTGCCGCGGCGATGGCGGCGTCCACCCCGTCCCCGAGGCCGTCCAGGCACGCCCGCACGATGTCGGCCGTCAGCAGCGGCCGGGCCGCGTCGTGGACGAGGACGACGGCGGCATCGGCCGCCGCGGTCAGCGCCGCGCGGACCGAGTGTGAGCGCTCGGCGCCGCCGTTGACGCCGATGCACCCGTCGGGCGCCGCGTAGCCCTGCGGCAGGGCTACCACGATCCGCTCGACCCCGGCGGCACGGAAGGCGTCCACCGACCAGTCGAGCATCGGGCGCCCCCCACAGACGACGAACGCCTTGGGCCCAGAGGACCCAAGGCGCTCGCCACGGCCGGCGGCGACGATCAGCGCAACCGGCTCACGCATGTGTCGGGCGGTCCGGCCGGCGGCTCAGACCTTCGCCGCTGCTGCGGCGGCGGCCACGTGCCCGCCGGCGGACTCGGACAGCAGGTCGTCGAGGTACGCCTCGGCCTCGTCCTCGGACTTCTCCAGCGCGTACATCAGCTCGGAGGCGAGGATCTTCTTGGCACGGGTGTACATCTGCTTCTCACCGGTGGAGAGGCCCTTGTCGTGCTCGCGGATCGCCAGGTTGCGCACGACCTCGGCGAGCTCGTGGATGGAGCCCGTCTTGATCTTGTCGCGGTTGTGCTTGAAGCGGCGGTTCCAGTTCTTCGGCATCTCCGAGAGCTCGTCCTGAAGGACCGCGAGGACCTCCTGGATCGTCTTCTCGTCGATGATGTGACGCAGGCCCGCGATCCCGGCGTTCTCGCACGGGACCATCACGGTCATGTCGTTGTGGAGGATCTTGATGGTGAGGTACTCGCGCTCCTCACCGAACATCTTCTTGACTTCCTTCTTGAGCACCTTGCCTGCTCCGTGATGCGGATAGACGACGTGGTCGCCGATATCGAAGTCGATGTTCACGATCACCGGGAGCTCGAGGTCCTCGTCGGTGAACTGGTCTTCGGTCATCTCAGGAATGGTGTGCTCCTTGGTCATCCGGCCGCGGTCCCGCGGTCGGTGGTGCGGTGGTGCAAAGCCGCCTGCGTCTTGCCGGCGGGTGGGTGCGGCTGGTCCTACGTCTGCAGATAGCGGTCCACGAGGTTGATCTCTTGCAACCGGCGAAGACCCTCGCGGATGTCCTTCGCCCGGATCTCTCCCACTCCCTCGACCGTCTCAAGCTCTGCGTCGGTCGCAGCGAGCATCTCGTCCAGACCGCCGAACTCCTTGACGATCTGCTGCACGACGAGCTTGGGAAGGCGGGGAATGCGACCCAGGATCCGGTAGCCCCGCGGGGAGACCGGATAGTCCAGGGTGTTGAGCTTGCGGTCGTACCCCATGAGCTCGGCCAGGCGGCCGAAGTCCAGGAGGTCCTGGTGCGGAAGTCTGCCCACCTGGTCGAGGGCGGAGGCGAAGGCCTCGTCGCTGTCCTCGGCGAGGTAGTCGTGGACGAGGGCGGCCTTGTCGGCGGCGGT
The DNA here is from genome assembly GCF_040581415.1 of Paraconexibacter sp. AEG42_29. Taxonomy (NCBI): domain Bacteria; kingdom Bacillati; phylum Actinomycetota; class Thermoleophilia; order Solirubrobacterales; family Paraconexibacteraceae; genus Paraconexibacter; species Paraconexibacter sp. AEG42_29. The sequence goes on from NZ_CP114014.1 coordinate 4,074,379, forward strand.
GCCGACCATGGTCTCCTCGAGCTGCATCTCGATCAGACGGCCCTCGCGGCCGAGCTCGACGATGTAGCGCTCGATCTCGACGGCCATGCGCGTCACGAGCTCGGAGCGCTGGAGGACCGTCAGGACGTCGTGCAGCGTGGCGCCGCCCTCGAACTCCAGGGCGGTCAGGCGGGTGGAGACCTGGTCCAGGCGCGTGCGGTACTTGTCGAGCGTCGCGAGCGCCTGGTTGGCCTTCGCGAGCACCACCGGGATGTCCTCGAGGATGTACTTCGCCCCGTCGACGTACAGCGAGACGACCTCGCGGCGCTGCGACACGGCGATGACGAGCGCGTCGGTCTGCTTGGAGACGCGCTCGGCGGTGCGGTGGCGCGTCCCCGTCTCGAGCGTGAGGATGGTCGGGTCCGGCATCAGCTGGACGTTCGCGATGACGATCTTCGTCGCGTTGGCGTTCAGCGCGATCGCGCCGTCCATCTTCGCGACCTGGTAGAGCGTCGCCGGCGTGTAGTCGATGTCGAGCTTCATGCCGCCGGAGAAGAGGAAGCTCAGCTCCTCCGGGTCGCCGATCATGATCAGACCACCCGTGTGGGCGTGGAGGATGTCGTCGATACCCTCACGGAGCGCCGTACCGGGTGCCACCATCTCCAGTGCCTTGACGAGCCGGGGCTCTTGACGAGTCTCGAGCTCGTTGGGTTCATCCCCGGATCGCTGCGCCATCTAGGTCGATTCTACCAGGCTTTTCGACCTTTCTTGATGTCGCGTTTAGGCCCGGCGCAGGGCACGGACGCGCCAGAAAGTCAAGCCCGCCGGGTTTCGCCCGTGCGGTCAGGCCCAGAGCCCGCCGCCGCGCCGGGGGCGAGGACGGACTTCAGCGCCGCCCGCAGCGTCGGGGTCCGCGCCGGGGACACCACGGTCGCGAGCCCGAACTTGCGCGCCTCGTCCATGCGCCGGTCCGCGTGGGCGACGGTCCGCAGCTCGCCGGTCAGGCCAACCTCGCCGAAGCAGGCCGCGGGCAGCTTGCCGTCCGCGCTGCCGAGGGCCACCCCGCGCTGGGCGCTGGCGACCGCCAGCGCGATCGCGAGGTCCGCCCCGGGCTCGTCGACGCGGACCCCGCCCACGACATTGACGAAGACGTCGGCAGTCCCGACCCCCACGCCGGCGTGGCGGCCGAGGACCGCCAGCACGAGGGCGAGCCGGTTGCGGTCGATGCCGTTCACCACCCGCCGCGGCGGGACCAGCTCGCTCGGCGAGACCAGCGCCTGCACTTCGACCAGGAGTGGGCGCGAGCCCTCCATCGCCGCGAGGACGACGCTCCCCGGCTTGCGCGTCGCCTCGGACACGAAGCGCGCACTGGCGTCGAGGACCTCGACCAGGCCGCCGGACATCATCTCGAAGACCCCGGCCTCGTTCGTCGAGCCGAAGCGGTTCTTGAGCGCGCGCAGCGTCCGGTACATGCGCTCGCGCTCACCCTCGAACTGCAGCACGCAGTCGACCAGGTGCTCGAGGACCCGCGGGCCGGCGAGCGACCCCTCCTTGGTCACGTGGCCGACGAGCAGCACCGCGGTCCCCGACGGCTTGGCGACCTGCATGATCCGCGCCGCGACCTCGCGCACCTGGCCGACGGATCCCGGCGCGCCGCTGAGCTCAGCCGCGTGCAGGGTCTGGACCGAGTCGATGACCACGACGTCGGGCTTCTCCGCCTCGATCGTCGCCAGGACGGTGCCGAGGTCGGTCTCCGCGAGGACCGGGACGTCGAGGGCCGCGCACGACGGCGTGAGCAGGCGCTCGTGGCGCAGGCGGATCTGCTGGGCGGACTCCTCACCGGACACGTACAGGACGTCCCGCCCTGCCGCCGCGAGGTTCCCGAGCGCCATGCCGGTCAGCGTCGACTTGCCGATGCCGGGGGAGCCGCCGAGCAGCACCAGCGACCCGGCGACGAGACCCCCGCCGAGCACGCGGTCGACCTCGCCGATCCCGGTCTTCAGCCGTGGGGCCCGGCTGGTGTCGACGTCCTTCAGCCGTGTGACCGCGGCCGGTCTGGCCCCGCCGCTGCCGCGGAGCCGCGACCCGCCCCCGGCTGCCGTCGCGACCGGGGCGGAGCGCTCCTCCACCATCGTGTTCCACTCGCCGCAGCCCGGGCACTGACCCATCCAGCGGGGCTCGCGCTGGGCGCAGGTGGAGCAGACGTGGATCGTGGTCGGGCGGGCCATGAGGTCGCTCCACGGTAGGCCGCGGACCGGACGATTCCACGCTTCCGGCACAGCTCCGCAGCGGTGCCGGCACGAACGCGCCAGCTAGCATCCCCCGCCATCCCGTCGTCCCCAACGCCCCAGCCGCAGATCCGCCTCGCGCGTCGCGCCGACCTGCCGGCGATCGTCGACCTCTTCAACGCGACGATCCCCGGCCGCACGGCGACCGCGCAGCTCGAGCCCTTCACGGTCGAGGAACGCGTTCCGTGGTTCGAGGCCAGCACGCCACACGAGCGGCCGTTGTGGGTGGCCGAGGATCCGGCCGGCGAGGTCGTCGCCTGGGTGGGCCTCAGCGACTTCTACATCCGCGCCGCCTACAAGCCCACGGCGCAGGTCAGCATCTACCTCAGGGACGACCAGCGCGGCGCAGGCCTCGGTGGCCGCCTCCTGGACCACGTGATCGCGGAGGCGCCGAAGGCCGGCGTCCACGCCCTGATCGGCCTCGTCTTCGCGCACAACGCACCGAGCCTGCGGCTGTTCGAGAGCCGCGGCTTCGAGCGCTGGGGCCACATGCCGCGCGTCGCGAACATGGACGGCGTCTGGCGCGATCTGGTGCACGTCGGCCGCCACGTCTCGTAGCCCCGCGACCGCGCGTGGTCTGCTGAGTCCGTCGCGGAGTTGCTGGGCTCGCCGCGCGGGACGAGTGGTGGATCGCACGGCTCCCACCCGGGCGGGACGCCACTGACCACCGCCGGGCGGACGAGTGGTGGATAGCACGGCTCCCAGCCCGGCCGGACGCCGTTGACCGCTGTCGTGTCGCGACGCGGGCGGCGCCGGCGTCACGGCCGCAGCGGTTTGCCCATCCGCCGGCTCGCGGAGCGCGAGCCGCGGACTCGCTCAGATGCCGCCGGGACTGACCGCCGCCGCCAAGAGGCCTGCGACGACGCAGAAGGCGACGAGCCACGCGATTGTTGATCCGTTCTGTGCCTGCATCACCCACCGCAACGCGGCCCTTCCGTGAGAGTTGCGCCTACCCACGCGCATCCTGACAGCCCGTCAGGACACCGGACATCGGGTCAGGACCCCACGCGCTCCCGGCTGGTGAACCCGCCGGCCTTGTGCGAGCCGTCGCAGAACGGCTTGTCGGCGCTGAGGCCGCACCGGCAGAGGACGACCGTGTCGCCCTCCGCCACCGACCAGGCCGCCCCGTCGACGTCGACGAGGCGCACCGGGCCGGTCAGCTTGTAGGGCCCGTCGTCGCGGACCTTGATCGTCGTGACGTCGTCCGCCACGGGGCGGCGCTCAGGCGTGGGCGCGGCGCTCCTCGATCAGCTGCTTCAGGTCCGCCACGACGGTCGGGGCCTGCTTGGCGAGCCGCTTGACGTCCCAGCGGTCCATGGTGACGAGCAGCATCGGCGAGGTCGCCGTGACGGTCGCGGTGCGCTGTGCCTTCTCCAGCACGCCCATCTCCCCGATGATGTCGCCGGGTCCGAGGTCGGCGAGGTGCTCCCCGCCGCGCTCGACCTTGGCCGTGCCTTCCTCTATCGCGAGCAGGTCGTACGAGTAGTCGCCCTCGCGGACGAGCTCCTTCCCGGCCGGCACGGAGACCTCCGAGGCCAGTCCGGCGATCGTGTTCAGCGCGCTCTCCTCGAGCGCGGCGAACACGGAGATCTTCTTCAAGCGTGATGCGTCCACAGAAACGTTCCTCCCTCGATGTCGAGCGATCTTCTCCCAAAACATGACGCTTGTGGAGAAAGCTGGGGGTGCGCCATCTCACACGCACGAGGGGCCCCGCTTCCACGGGGCCCCTCGCACTGCATCTGGTCGGCGCGGGCGGTCCGCGCCGTCGCTGTTACTTGGCGTCCTCGGCGGGGGCCTCGGGCTCCTCGCCCTTGGTCAACGCGACACCCTCGGACTCGCCTGCGCCGACACCGGCCGGGACCTTCGGCTGGATGACGGACAGCTGGACGGGCGGGTCGACGCCCTCCGGAGCCCGCTCGACGAGGACCGTGCCACCGGGCGTCAGCTCGGAGCGCAGCACGAAGTCCGCGAGCGGATCCTCGATGTAGCGCTGGATCGCGCGGCGGAGGGGACGGGCGCCCATGGCGGGGTCCCAGCCCTTCTCGACGAGCAGGTCCTTGGCGTCCTCGGTCAACTCCAGCTGCAGCTCGCGCTCCGCCAGCGACTGGCGGATGCGGGTGAGCAGGAGCTCCACGATCGTCTTGATCTCCGCCTTCTGCAGCTTGTGGAAGACCAGCACGTCGTCGATGCGGTTGAGGAACTCAGGCCGGAAGACCTTCTTGAGCTCGCCCATGACACGCGACTTCATGTCGTCGTAGGTCATACCCGCGTCGTCGTCGCCGACGGAGAAGCCGAGCGGGGTGTTCCGCGCGATCTCCGAGGCACCGATGTTCGAGGTCATGATCACGATCGCGTGCCGGAAGTCCACCGTGCGGCCCTGGGAGTCGGTCAGGCGACCGTCCTCCAGGATCTGCAGGAGGATGTTGAACACGTCCGGGTGCGCCTTCTCGATCTCGTCGAGCAGGAGGACGCAGTACGGCTTGCGCCGCACGGCCTCGGTCAGCTGACCGCCCTCGTCGTACCCGATGTAGCCGGGGGGCGAGCCGACGAGCCGGGACACGGCGTGCTTCTCCATGTACTCCGACATGTCGATGCGGATCATCGACTCCTCGTCCCCGAACAGGAACTCGGCGAGCGTGCGGGCCAGCTCGGTCTTGCCGACGCCGGACGGGCCGAGGAACACGAACGAGCCGGTCGGCCGCTTCGGGTCCTTCAGGCCGGCGCGGGAGCGGCGGATCGCCTTCGAGATGACCTCGACGGCGGCGTGCTGCCCGATGACGCGCTTGTGGAGCTCGTCCTCCATCCGCATCAGCTTGGCCGTCTCGGCCTCGGTGAGCTTAAAGACCGGGATGCCGGTCCACATGGAGACGATGTCGGCGATCTCCTCCTCGCCGATCGCGGGACGCTCCTGGCCTTCGGCCTCGCCCTGCTCCCAGGCCTCCTCGAGCTCGCGCTTCTTGTTCGTCAGGCGCCGCTCCGTGTCACGGAGGTTGGCGGCCTTCTCGAACTCCTGCGCCTCGATCGACGCCTCCTTCTCGCGGCGCGTCTTCTCGATGTCCTCCTCGAGCTCCCGGTACACGGGCGGGGAGGTCATGGACTTGATGCGCATGCGGGACGCGGCCTCGTCGATGAGGTCGATGGCCTTGTCCGGGAGCTGCCGGTCCGCGATGTAGCGGTCGGCGAGCTCCGACGCGGCCAGCAGGGCCTCGTCGGTGATCTCGACCTTGTGGTGCTGCTCGTACCGGTCGCGCAGGCCCTCCAGGATCTGGACGGTCTCCTCGACGGACGGCTGCTCCACGCGGATCTGCTGGAAGCGGCGCTCCAGGGCGGAGTCGCGCTCCAGGTACTTGCGGTACTCGTCGAGCGTCGTCGCACCGATCGTCTGCAGCTCACCGCGCGCGAGCGCGGGCTTCAGGATCGAGGCGGCGTCGATCGCACCCTCGGCGGCACCCGCGCCGACGAGGTTGTGGATCTCGTCGATGAACAGGATGATGTCGCCGCGCTGGGTGATCTCCTTCATCACCTTCTTCAGGCGCTCCTCGAACTCACCGCGGTATTTGGAGCCGGCGACCAGGGCAGCGAGGTCGAGCGTGTAGATCTGCTTGTTCTTCAGCAGCTCCGGCACGTCCGAGTTCGTGATGCGCTGGGCGAGGCCCTCGACGACGGCCGTCTTGCCGACGCCCGGCTCGCCGATCAGAACCGGGTTGTTCTTGGTGCGGCGGGAGAGGATCTGCATGATCCGCTCGATCTCGGTCTCGCGACCGACCACCGGGTCGAGCTTGCCGTCGGAGGCGAGCTTGGTGAGGTTGCGGCCGAACTGGTCCAGGAGCTTGGAGGACTTCTTGCCCTCGCCCTGGGCGCCACCGGCGCCGCTGGTCGTCCCGGAGCCCGTGCCGGACGCCGCGCCCGAGCCGGAGCCCTGACGACGGCCGCCGGGGCCCGAGAGCATCCGGATGACCTCGTTGCGGATCTTCTCGGAGTCCGCGTCGAAGTCGAGCAGGATGCGGGCGGCGACGCCCTCGTTCTCACGGACCAGGCCGAGCAGGATGTGCTCGGTGCCGATGTAGTTGTGGCCGAGGCTCAGCGCCTCGCGGAGCGCGAGCTCCAGCACCTTCTTCGCGCGGGGCGTGAAGGGGATCTGGCCGGAGGTCACCTCCTCGCCGGAGCCGACGATCCGCACGACCTGCGCGCGGACGCGTTCGACGGTGATGTCCAGGCTTTCGAGCACACGCGCGGCGAGACCCTCTTCCTCGCGCAACAGGCCGAGCAGGATGTGCTCGGTCCCGATGTAGTTGTGCTTGAGCGTCCGCGCCTCTTCCTGCGCGAGAACTACGACCTGGCGGGCCCGTTCGGTAAATCGCTCGAACATGCTGCTAGTCCTTCCTGCCGGTGCGCTGCTGCGTCCGGCTTGGGTAGTGCCTGGTCTCGATCCCAGAGAAGATCAGGGGACGGCGAAGTCCCCGGGCACCCGTGTATTCGGCCGCGGGGGCCAAATAGATGAGAGACCGGGGGTGATCGACGCCCATAGGCCAGTCTACCAACGGGGACGGCTCGCGCAGACCATCCGGAGGGAGGAAAGGCGCCGGGCTCTGCGCACCACCAGGTCGAGCGGCAACGCGCCAGCGACGGACCTCCCGCCGGCGTCTCGGCTCAGTCGCGCATGGCGGGGAAGAGGACGACCTCGCGGATCGTCCGCACGCCCGTCATCAGCATCACGAGGCGGTCGATGCCGAGCCCGAGGCCGCCGGTCGGCGGCATGCCCTGCTCGAGCGCCTGCACGAACACCTCGTCGTACGGCTGCGCCTCCTCGTCCCCGGCCTCGGAGAATCGGACCTGCGCCTCGAAGCGCTCGCGCTGGACATCCGGGTCGTTGAGCTCGGTGAACGCGTTCGCGATCTCCATGCCGTCGCAGAACGCCTCGAAGCGCTCGGTCAGGCCCGGCTTGGTCCGGTGCGCCTTGGCGAACGGGGAGATCGCGACGGGGTAGTCCATGACGAACGTCGGCTGCTTGAGGTTCGGCTCGACGTGCTTGGAGAGCAGGTCGTCGACCAGCTGCGGCCACGTGAGGTCGTCGACGCCCTTCAGCTCCAGGCCCGCAGCCTTGATCGCGGCGGCCAGGTCGGCCGACTCCGGGTGGGCCATGATGTCGACCCCGGTCGCCTCCTGGATCGCCTCGACGAACGACACGCGGCGCCACGGCGGGCTGAAGTCCAGCTCCCCCTCGTAGCCGACCGCCACCGACACGGCGTGCACGATCGACTCCAGGCGCGCGGCGGCGTCCTCGTAGTCGGCGTAAGCCTCGTACCACTCGAGCATCGTGAACTCGGGGTTGTGCTTGAACGAGACGCCCTCGTTGCGGAAGTCCTTGCCGAGCTCGTAGACGCGCTCCAGGCCGCCGACGATCAGCCGCTTGAGGTACAGCTCCGTGGCGATCCGCAGGTAGAAGTCGCGGTCCAGCGCGTTGTGGTGGGTGACGAAGGGACGCGCCATCGCGCCGCCGTACAGCGGCTGCAGGATCGGCGTCTCGACCTCGACGAAGCCGTCCTCGTCGAGCGCACGGCGGACCGTCGAGATGACCTTCGCGCGGGTGACGAAGAGCGCGCGGCTCTCGGCGTTGCCGATCAGGTCGAGCTCCCGGCGGCGGAAGCGCTGCTCGACGTCCTGCAGGCCGTGGTGCTTGTCCGGCGGCGGCCGCAGCGACTTCGCCAGCACGTCCAGCGACTCCACGCGCAGGGACAGCTCGCCGCGGCGCGAGCAGAAGACCGTCCCGTCGACGCCGACCAGGTCGCCGAGGTCAAGGTCGTCCAGCACCCGGTCCATGAGCTCGTCCCCCAGGACGTCCCGCTTGGCCTGCAGCTGCAGGCGGCCGGAGCGGTCGTCGAGGTCCAGGAACGCCATCTTGCCCTGGCCGCGGCGTGCGTGCAGCCGCCCGGCGATGCGGTAGCGGATCTCGGTCTCGGCGCCGGCCTCGAGGTCCGCGTGCGCGCTGCGGACGTCCCCGATCGGGGTCACGCCCGTGTACGCGTGCGGGAACGGGTCGACGCCCGCCGCGCGGAGCCGGTCGAGCTTGCCGCGGCGGACCGCCAGCAGCTCGTGCTCGGGCGCGGCGCCCTGGGGGTCGTCGCTCATGGCGACGGACCTAGAGCCCGAGGTCGATCTTGGTGATGGTGAGCTTGCGCGACTTGCCCGTCGGCAGCTGCACGGTGACCTCGTCGCCCTTCTTCTTGCCCATCAGCGCCTTGCCGACCGGCGACTCGTTGGAGAGCTTCTCCGGCGGCTTGGACTCGGCGGAGCCGACGATCGTGAACTTGCTGTCCTTCCCGTCCTCCGACTTCACGGTGACGGTGACGCCCACGCCCACCACGTCGGTGGAGACGTCGTCGGCCGTGACGACGCGCGCCGAGCGGATCTGCTCCTCGATCTGGGCGATCCGCGTCTCGAGCATGGCCTGCTCGTTCTTCGCGTCGTCGTACTCGGAGTTCTCCGAGATGTCACCGAACTCGCGGGCTTCCTTGATGCGGTCCGCGACCTCGCGACGCTTGACGGTCGACAGCTCCTCGAGCTCGGTCTTGAGCCCTTCGAGGCCCTCGTGGGTGAGGATGACGTCCTTCGGCATGGTCTGGTCTCAGTCGTCGGGGGGCCCCGGTCAGCTCACGAAAAACCCGCCACGAGCGGCGGGAAGATCACTGACCCGGTGTGAGCGACGGCGCAGTATAGCGGCGGGCGCTCAGACCGCCGCCGGGACCGTCCGCAGCGGCTCCAGCACTGCTCGGGCGCCGTCCACCCCGTCGGCCTGCTGGAGCGCCGACTGCAGCCGCTTGGCCGCCTGAGGCTCGAGGTCCATGCGCTCCACGTACCAGGGGTAGCACTTGCGCAGCCAGCGGCCGGCGCGCTCGGTGCCGAGGTGCTCGACGCAGCGCGCGATGGTCCAGTCCAGCTCGTCGAGGATCTCGGCGTGGGTCGGCGCGAGGTCGACGGGACGCAGGCCGAGCAGCTGCTCGAAGAGCCACGGGTTGCCCATGCTGCCGCGCGCGAGCATCACGGCCTCGACCCCGGTGTGCTCGTACGCCCGCAGGACGGACTCCGGGTCGTGGAGCCCGCCGGTGAGGATGACGGGCGCGCCCAGCGACTGCACGAGCTTCGCCGCCAGGTCGTAGTCCGGGACGCCCTTGTGGTGGACGGCCGCGCTGCGCGGGTGGAAGGTGATCGCGGCCACGCCGGCCTCGTCGACCAGGCGGTGAGCCAGGCCGAAGCCGTCCGTGTCCCCCGGCTTGGTCCCCGACCGCAGCTTCACCGTGACCGGGAGGCCGCTGCCCTCGTGTGCCGCGCGCGCGACCGCGACCGCGGTGTCCGGGTCCTTCAGCATCGCTGCACCGGCGCCGGTCTTGCAGACCTTCGGGACGGGGCAGCCCATGTTCAGGTCGATGATGTCGACGCCGGGGACGTGCTCGCCGACGTACGCCGCGGCGCTGCGCATGACCTCGGGGTCCTGGCCGAACAGCTGCAGCGACGTCGGGGACCAGACCCCACCCACCCCAGCGGTGGACTCGTCCGGGTGGACGCGCAGCAGCTCCTGGTGCGTCTTCTCGTTGCCGTAGTGGATCGCGAAGCTCGAGACCATCTCGCTGACCGCCATCCCCGCGCCGTGGCGCTTGGCCTGCAGCCGGACGAACCAGGTGCCGATGCCGGCCAGCGGCGCGAGCATCACCCGGTTGGGGACGTCGAGGCCGGCGAGCTTCCAGGGGTCGGTCAGGGACGGCATACCGCCCCCATGGTACGGAGCGGGCTACCGGTTCCGCTCGTGGATGAGCTTCAGGCCCTTGAGGGTCAGGAGGTTGTCCGTGTGCTCGATCGTCTCCGTGTGCGGGACGATGAGCCGCGCGAGGCCGCCGGTGGCGATGACCTCGCACTCGTCCCCGAGCTCCTCCTGGAGCCGGCGGACCAGGCCGTCGGCCTGCGCCGCGTAGCCGAAGACGATGCCCGACCGGATCGCCTCGACCGTCGACTTGCCGATCGGGTTGCGCGGGGCGATCAGGTCGATCTTCGGCAGCTTGGCGCCGCGCTCGGTGAGGGCATCCAGCGACACCTCGACACCGGGGGTGATGACGCCGCCCAGGTACTCCCCGCGCGGCGAGACCACGTCGTAGGTGACGGCGGTCCCGAAGTCGACGGAGATGCACGGGCCGCCGAGCTGCTCGTAGGCCGCGACCGCGTTGACGAGCCGGTCGGCGCCGAGCTCGCGCGGGTTGTCCATGCGGATCGGCATGCCGGTCTTGATGTTCGGCCCGACGGCGAGCATCTCATGACCGAGGTAGCGGCGGCCCATCTCGACCCACTCGGGCTCCAGCGACGGGACGGTGGACGACACGATCGACCCGTCGAGGTCGGCGAGCCCGACGCCGCGCAGCTCGAGCAGGTTGCGCAGCGCGGCACCGAGCTCGTCCGCGGTGGACGTGCGGACGCTGGCGAAGCGCCAGTGCTCGACGAGCGCGTCGTCCTGGAACGTGCCGAAGTGCGTCTGGGTGTTGCCGACGTCGACGACCAGGAGCATGAACGGGGCAGTCTACGTCGGCGCGGGCGGCGGGCCGGTCACCCCGGGCAGGCGCGGCGCAGGACGTCGTCCGTCTCGTCCGCCTCGTCGACCGCGCGCTCGGCGTCGACGTCGACCACCAGTGCCGACCCCGGGACGCACGGCGGGGCCAGGAAGGTGAGGACGGACGTCGCCCCGGCCGCCAGGTCGGGAAGCCGGAGTGCCGTCTGCTGGACGCCGTTGACCTGCAGCCGTGTCAGGAACGGGACGGCGACGAGGGTCGGTCCCGCGTTGCGCACCGTCACCGCGTAGGGCACCCGGCCGTCGCTGCGCGCGACGCCGACGGCGACCTTCGACGCCCGCAGGTCCGGACGCAGGTCGGGCTGCTTGCAGGCGGCGCTCGTGCGCCGGGCGGTGCGGACGACCTTCCCGCGGCTGTCGTACCAGCGGTAGCGCACGACGACGCGGTAGGCGCTCGGCGCGGCGAGCTGCTCGACGCGTTTGTCGTACACGAAGCCGGACACGTTCTTCTCGGACCGGACCCAGGCGCTGAAGGAGGCGAGCTTCACGCGCGTGAAGGTCTTCCCGTCGCCGGCGCGCTGCTGCAGCTCGAAGCGCATCCCCATGCTCGTGGCCTTGGCGATCGCCGGCATCGACCCGGTGAAGGTCGCCGCGCGGTCGGCCGGCGCGAGGCCGGTGGAGCACGCCTTCACGGTGACGCCGAGGGCCGGCTTGTCCGCGCTCCCGTCACTCCCGGCGACCTGTGCGGCGGCGGCCGGAGCGCACGCGAGCGACAGCCCGCCGGCGGAGGCGAGCAGGATGGAGCGGAGGCGGCGGACCCGTGACGGGCGCGGGCTGTGAGGCAGGCGAGGCACGCGTCCATACAACCACGTGCGGACGGCAAGGTTGCGGGCCCGGGGCGCCCCGATCGAGGCGCCCCGGTCCGCGCAGAAACTAGGTCAGCTGGTACAGGGGACCGTCGCCGCCCTCGGGGGTCGTCAGGCGACCGCCCTTGGCGGTGATCGCGCCGCACTGCACGCAGTTGGTGTAGTTGACGATCACATCGACGGGGCCGGTCTCGGGTGCGTCCTCCGGGATCTCGTACACACCGGCCGGGCACATCCAGCGCCACGTCTCCGCGATCTCGCGGGGGACGCGCTTCTGGACCCGGATGTGGTTCGGCGCGTCGTCCCGGGTCGAGTTGCCCGTGATGAACACCGACGACAGCTTGTCGAACGTGTACTTGTTGTCCGGCTTGGGGTAGCGGCTGGACGTCTTGCCCATGAACATCGGCTTGGCGTCCTGCCGGTGCCACGACCAGCGGCCGCCGGGCAGCTTGCCCTTGGTGATGATGTTCAGGTTCACCATGGGCGTGCCCTTGATGAAGCCCTTCTGGAAGGGCTGGCGGCCGTTGCGGACCTGGTAGAGCTCCTTGCCGACGAGGGACTCCTCGATCATCTCCTCGTAGGCCTCGACGCTCGACTCGCCGTTGACGAGCGACTTGTAGATCGCCTCCGCGGCGAGATGGCCGGACTTGATCGCGTGGTGCACGCCCTTGAGCGAGACCGTGTCGACCATGCCACCGGCGTCGCCGACGATCAGCGCGCCCGGCATCGTCAGCTTCGGCATCGACCAGTAGCCGCCGCCCGGCAGGGCCTTGGCGCCCCAGCCGACGCGCTCGCCGCCCTCGAGGATGCCCTTGACCAGCGGGTGCTGCTTGAACAGCTGCAGCAGGTCGTGGGCGCTCGTGGTCGCGTCCGCGTACTCGAGGTCGACGACGAAGCCGATCGAGACCAGGTCGTCCCCAGTCTTCTCGTCCTTCATCGGATAGATCCAGGAGCCGCCGATCTGGCCGTACTTGGCCGACAGGCTGAGCGGCCACGGGCCGATCGTGTGGATGACGCGGTCCAGCGGCTTGGTGACCTTCCAGACCTCCTTGACCCCGAGCTCCCAGGTCTGGGTCTCGCGACCCTCGCCGAGGTTGAACTCGCGGATCGCGGCGCCGGTCAGGTGGCCCCAGCAGCCCTCGGCGAGGACCGTCACGGCCGCCTTGATGTCGGCGCCGGGCTCGAAGTTGCCGAGCTCCTGGCCCTCCTTGCCGCGGCCCTTGTCGCCGGAGCGGACGCCGACGACGCGGCCGTCCTCGACGACGAGCTGCGACGCGGCGGTCTCCGTGAGGATGTACGCGCCGGCCTCCTCGGCGATCCGCGCCTGGTAGCGGGCGAGCGCGGCGACCGAGATGACCTCGTTGCCGTGGTTGCGGAACGGCGGCGGGACGGGCCAGATCGGCAGCTTCGTCTTCGCCGTGGGCGTCAGGTAGACGGACTCCTTGTGGACCTCGCCGAACGCGAAGCCCTCCTTCCGCCACTCCTCCCGGGTGAGGTCCGGGAAGAGGTCCTGCAGCGGCTCGGGACGCATGACCGCGCCGGACAGGTTGTGCCCGCCGCAGGTCTTGGCCTTCTCGATGACCGCCACGGGAACCTCCCCGAGGCGCTCCATCGTGTCCGGGTCGTCCGCGAGCAACTGCAGGAGCCGGTTCGCGCAGGCGAGACCGGCCGTACCGCCACCAACGATGGCGACGCCGACCTCGATGATCTCGTCCTCGCCGTCAAGTCCGTGCTTGACGAACTCCTTCTGGGTGTCGACGGGCGGCGGGAATGCGCCGGGAGCCGTCTGCACCTTGCCGTTGGTGGCGGCCATGATCAGCCCTTCTTGGCCTTGATGGCCTCGGTCAGCTTGGGCAGGATCTTGTTCAGGTCCCCGACGATGCCGAGGTCCGAGAACTCGAAGATCGGAGCGTTCGCGTCCTTGTTGATCGCGACGATGTTCTCCGAGGCCTGCATGCCGACCTTGTGCTGGATCGCGCCCGAGATGCCGGCCGCGAGGTACAGCTTCGGGGCGACCGTCTTGCCCGTCTGGCCGATCTGGCCCGCGTACGGGTACCAGCCGGCGTCGACGACCGCGCGGGTCGCGGCGACGGCGGAGCTGCCACCGAACGCGGCGGCGAGGTCGTTGCAGAGGTCGAAGCCCTCGGCCTTGCCGAGACCACGGCCACCGGCGACGAGGATGTTCGCGCCCTCGATGTCGACGTCGGCGCCGCGCTGCTCGCCACGGGTGACGATGGTCGCCTGGGCCGACTGCGAGCTCGCCTCGTAGGAGAGCGCCTCGACCGGGGCCGCACCGGCGCCGTCCTTGGTGATCTCGAACGCGTTCAGGCGGCCGATGATGATGCCGACGTCGGAGCGGTACTTGATCTCCGAGATCGACGAGTCGCCCAGGATCGGGCGCTCGGCGACGAGCTCCCCGCCCTCGACGCGGACCGTCGTGATCTCCATCGCCACGCCGGCACCGATACGAGCGGCCAGGCCGGCGCCGATCTCGAAGCCGAGCAGGCCGCCGCCGAACAGCGCGTACATGTAGCCGCCGCTGCCGATGGCCGCGGCCATGGCGTCGACGACCGGCTGCGCGAGGCCGTCGGGGCCCTCGGCGGTGAGGACCTTGGCGGCCCCGTACTCGCCGAGCGACGCCGCGAGGTCCTCAGGGACGCCCTCGCCGACGAGGATCGCGTGCGCCTCGCCGCCGAGCTCCTTCGCCAGGCGGGCACCCTCGGCGACTGCGCCGAGGGAGTTCTTGTTGATCGCGCCTTCGTAATGCAGCGCGTAGACCAGGATGTTGGACATGTGTGTCAGTTCCCTTTCTGCTCTAAAGGAGCTTGCGCTCGTCGAGCCAGGCCACGATCTTCTCGACGGTCTCGGCGGTGTCCTCGTCCTCGATGATGAGGCCGGCGGCCTTCGACGGCGGCGCCTTGGCCGACGTCCACTGCGCGTTGGAGTTGTCGCCACCGACCTTGGAGGCGTCGATCTCGACGTCGCCGGTCGCGACGGAGTCCAGCGGCTTCTTCTTCGCACCCATGATCGCCTTCAGCGACGGGTAGCGCGGCTCGTTGATCGCGTCGCCGACCGAGATCACGGCGGGCGTCTGGATCTTCACGGTGTCGTAGCCGTACTCGGCCTGACGCTCGCAGGTGAGCTCGTTGCCCTCGAGGTCGAGCTTGATGACCTGGGTGAGCGACGGCATCGACAGGAACTCGGCCACGACGGCGCCGATCGTGTAGCACTCGCCGTCGTCAGACTGCTGACCGAGCAGGACGAGGTCCGGGTTCTCGCGCTTCAGCGTCTGCGCGAGCGCGTAGCCGGTGGCGGCGACGTCGGAACCGGCGAGGGCGTCGTCGCTCAGGTGCACCGAGCGGTCGGCGCCGAGGGACACGGCCTTGTGCAGCGCGCGGACGGCGGAGCTGGGGCCCATCGTGACGGCGACGATCTCTTCGACCTCCGCGCCCCCCTCCTTGATCTGCATGGCCGCCTCGATGGCGTGCGTGTCGTACGGGTTCAGGTTCTTCTCGCCGCCACGGTCCATACGACCGGTGGACGGGTCGATGCGCTTCTGGACCGCCGCGTCAGGGACCTCTTTGACGAGGACACAGATCTTCACGTCAGACCTCCTGTGTTGATTGCCTTGGCCGCCTGGTGACGGGCGGCGCGGGTTGTGGGACTGGGTTCCGCAACAGGGAACTCAAGATGGGGCCGCCGAGTTTACCGACCGGGTTGACTGACGAGTCAATCGGGCACGGCGACGATGGCGAAAGTGCGGTCTTGCAGGGACCTTTCGAGCCCAGACGGGCGCGCTGGGACAGGCGGCGGAGGCCTTCGCCTCAGTCGCGCACCTTCACGGCGCCCTGGATGAAGTCGATGATCGCCTGGGTGGGGGCACCGGGCGTGAAGACCTCGGCCACGCCGAGCTTCTTGAGCTCGGGGATGTCGTCGCTGGGGATGGTGCCCCCGACGGTCACGAGCACGTCCGTGATGCCCTGCGCCGCCAGCAGGTCGACGACCTTGGGGACGAGGGTCATGTGGGCACCGGAGAGGATCGACAGCCCGACGGCGTCGGCGTCCTCCTGGATCACGGTCTCCACGATCTGCTCGGGCGTCTGATGGAGGCCCGTGTAGATGACCTCCATGCCGGCATCGCGAAGGGCGCGCGCGATGATCTTGGCCCCCCGGTCATGCCCGTCGAGGCCAGGCTTGGCGACGACGACGCGGATCTTGCGCTGGACGGCAGTGGCGGCTGACATAGCGCGCGGGATCATATTCCCCTAACGCTCGTTCCGTCTTGCGGCTCGCGGCCCTGCAACGGTCGGCTCCGGGGTGCGTCGTTTGACGTGAGCACGCGAACACGCAACTCTTTGCGGACATCGCTGTTCGGGGGCAGCTGCGGTGCGACGGATGCCCCACCTCACGGAAGAGGAAGGGACGACTCAGGTGGGAGCATTTGCGTGCTCGTTGGTGGCACTTGTCCTCGCGGGGACCGGCGCCGGGACGAAGTACATGGAGACCGTCGTGCAGGACGACGCACAGTTCCTGCACCGCTCGCCCGCGGCCGTCAACAGCAGCGCGCGGCGACTCGCCGAGCTCGGCGCGACACGCCTCAGGCTGACTGCCGGCTGGTCGGCGCTGGCCCCGAACCCGACGAGCCGCAAGGTGCCCCCGGCGCCATTCGACTCGAGCGACTCGAAGACCTATCCGAGGGGCGCGTTCACCACCCTCGACACGGCGGTCAAGGCCGCGACCGGGAACGGGGTCGACGTGATGATCGATCTCGCCTTCTGGGCGCCGCGCTGGGCCGTGGGGCAAGCCGCGCCGAATCCCAAGCGCGAGCGGTACTTCGTGGACGCCGCCGCGTTCGGCGACTTCGCGACCGCGGTGGCCCGCCGCTACTCCGGGGCCTTCCCGGACCCGGCCAACCCCGCGAAGGACCTGCCGGCGGTCCGGATGTACACGACCTGGAACGAGCCGAACCACCCGTCGTTCCTCAAGCCGCAGTGGGTGCGGACCCCGGACGGCGGCTTCCGCCCCGAGTCGCCGCACGTGTACCGCGCGATGCACAACGCCGGGTACGACGCGGTCAAGCGGGTCTCGCGACTGAACAAGGTCCTGGTCGGCGGGACCGCGTCGGGCGGCTCCACGGTCCCGGGCAAGGGCGGGGTCCCGCCGCTGCAGTTCGTGCGCGCCATGGCCTGCGTCGACGACCGGCTGAAGCCGCTGAACGTCCCGGAGTGCGCCAACTACGCCCCCGTGAAAGCCGACGGCTACTCGCACCACCCGTACTCGCGCCTCGTCACGCCGGCGACGTCCGACCCGTACGGCGACAACGCTCCCATCGCCGACTCCGGGCGCCTGGCAGACCTGCTGGACACGCTCCACGAACGTGGGCGGCTGGCCAACCGCCTGAACATCTTCAACACCGAGTACGGCTACGAGTCCCGTCAGGACGACCCCTTCCAGCCCTTCGAGCGTGACCAACAGGCGGCCTTCATCGGCTGGTCGACGTTCCTTGCGTGGCGGGACCCGGACACGTCGATGATGGCCCAGTTCCTGCTGCGCGACATCGATCCGGCCGAGTCCGGCAACAAGCGCGGGACACGCAAGTACTACCGCGACTGGCAGACCGGGCTGTACGACAAGCGCGGCGACGCGAAGCCCGCGGCAACCGGGTTCAAGCTGCCGTTCTGGGCCCAGCTGCAGGAGATCGGCCTCGGCACGAAGGTCGTGCTGCTCTTCGGCCAGGTCCGTCCCGGGAAGGGGGCGCGGACGGCCCACGTGGAACGGCAGGACCCGGCCAGCGGGGTGTGGTCCCCGATCGTGACCGGCGGCCCGAGCTGCCTGGATCCGACCAAGCCCGAGTTCCTGACGAACCCCGCCGGTTTCTTCCTGCGCACGGCGAAGGCGGACGGCGCCGCCCGCTACCGGATGGTCTGGCACCACGAGGACGATCCCGGCACCGAGGCGAGCGTGCCGATCGACGTCGCGGCGAACCTGGGCGACCCGTCGCCGGTCGGCATCACCCGGCCCGGGCAGCGCAAGTAGCGCCGCCCTGGCCGGCGGTGGCGACCGGTCCCCCGGTCCCGCCCGGCCAGGCGGTCCGACCGCCGGCCCGCCGGCTGTGCCCGGTGGTCGGTATCCAGGCGCCCGCGGGGCGGCGAGGATCGGTCGCACGATGGCACGCAGCCGGCTGACTCCCCTGGACTCCTCGTTCCTCCGCGTCGAGTCCCCCACCGCTCACATGCACGTCGGCTGGAAGGGGATCTTCAGTCCCCGCTCCGACCCACGCCATGGCTGGGGTGGCCCATCGATCGGCGAGCTGCGACAGGCCGTCTCGGGCCGGCTGCGGCACGCCCCCCGCTTCCGCCAGCGGCTCGCCTTCCCGCCGGCCGGCCTCGGCGAGCCCGTCTGGGTCGACGACGAGCGGTTCTCCGTCGAGCACCACGTCGTCGCGATGTCCGGCGCCCACGAGGCCCTCCCCCGCGCGCGCTTCGACGCGCTGGCGGACGACTGCCTCTCCCGGCCGCTGGAGCGCGACCGCGCCCTGTGGCGGATCGAGCTCGCGCCGATGCTCGAGGACGGGAACGTCGGGCTCGTCATGAAGGTGCACCACGCGATGGTCGACGGCAAGTCCGCGGTGGAGCTTGCGCTGCTGCTGCTCGACATGGCCCAGGACGCCGACCTGCCGCAGTCCGGCGACGACTGGACGCCGGCCGTCGCCCCCGGTGCGCGGCGGCTGGCGATGGAGGCGATCGCCGACGCCGGCGGCGAGTCGCTGCGCGCGGTCCGCAGCGCGGCGCGGCTCGCGTCCTCCCCGCGCGGCGGGGTCCGCCTGGCGGACACGCTGCGCCGGGCGGCGCTCGCCGTCTCCGAGGACGTCATGCGGCCGGCGCCGTCGTCCTACGTGAACGTCGCGATCGGCCCGCGCCGGACGCTGGTCCACCACACGACCCCGATCAAGCCGCTGCTCGCCGCGCGCAAGGCGCTCGTCGGGGCGACGCTCAACGACGTCGCGCTGACGGTCGTCGCCGGCGCGCTGCGGGACCTCTCGCTGCGGTCGGACCGGGTCCCCGAGCCGATGAAGATCATGGTGCCGGTGTCGACGCGGACCGCGGAGGAGACGGTGGATCTCGGCAACCGCATCTCGTTCGTCTTCATCGAGCTGCCGGTCCACCTGCACCGCCCGGCCGACCGGCTCGTCCGGATCCAGGAGGCGACGGCCCGTTTCAAGAAGGACGACCGGGCGTCCGGCGGCGAGGCGATCCTGGGCGCGCTGGGCGTCCTCCCCGACCCGCTGCGCGACGCTGCGGCCAAGCTCGCCGCGTCGCCGCGGATGTACAACCTGACGGTCTCGAACGTGCCCGGGCCGCGCTTCCCGGTCTACCTCCGCGGCTGCGAGCTGCAGGAGGCGGCGCCCGTGATCCCGCTGCCCGACCACCACGCGCTCAGCATCGGGATCTTCACCTACCGCGACCAGGTGACGTTCTCGGGCTACGCCGATCCGGCGGCGCTGCCGGACGTCGTCCACCTGCCGGACGCGATCGCCGCGGCGATCGCGCAGCTCGATCAGCTCCAGCTCACCGCCGCGCCGGCCCCGCCGCCGCTGCCGGCGAACGTCCGGCGCATCACCGCCGCCTGACGGTCAGGCGGCGTCGGCGTCCTTGGGGGCGTCCGGCAGGCGGTAGCCCTTGTCGAGCTTGAGGATGTCGCCCTGCTTGTCCAGCTTGTGGATCTGCGACGCGATGGTGCTGCGGTTGGCGTCCAGGCCCTTGGCGACCGCGCCGATGGTGCTGCCCGGATGCTCCTTGAGGAACGCGACGATCCGCTCGGCGGGATCGGGCTTGATGGCCCGCGCGACGTGCCGGCGGTTGCTCGCCCGGGCG
Organism: Paraconexibacter sp. AEG42_29; assembly: GCF_040581415.1. NCBI lineage: Bacteria > Bacillati > Actinomycetota > Thermoleophilia > Solirubrobacterales > Paraconexibacteraceae > Paraconexibacter > Paraconexibacter sp. AEG42_29. Next base: position 4,093,937 of record NZ_CP114014.1, read on the forward strand.
GCCGTCCCGCGGCGGACCGCGCGCTTGGGCTTCGGCGCCGGCGGCACCTCGACCTGCGGCGGAGCGCTCTCGCGGGCCTGGAAGTCCTCGATCGTCTGATCGAGCCAGGCGAGGCGCTCACGGACCTCTTCGCGCTCGGCCTCGAGCGCCTTGATGACCTGCTGCATACGGGACAACGCACGACCTCCGTCTCGGTTGGAGCGGACCCTATTGGGTCCGCTGCAGCGACGAGGGCCCTGCAATGCAGGGCCCTCGGCACGACGTGATGCTCTGCCCTGCTCGGGCCGTGGCTAGAAGACCGGGGTCTCCCGGTAATCGCCCCAGACCTCCTGCATCGCGTGGATGATCTCGCCCTCGGAGACGTGCGAGCGCGCGGCCTCGATCAGCGGGTGCATCAGGTTCTCGTGGTCGGTCGCGCAGGCGCGCTTGAGCTCGCTGAGGCGGGCCTCGACCTCGGTCGTGTCGCGGGCGGCCTTGACGGCCTTCAGGCGGTCGACCTGCTTCTTCTCGAGCGCCGGGTCGATCTTCAGCAGGACCTCGTTGTCGTGCTCGTTGCCCTCGGTGTAGGCGTTGACGCCGACGACGATGCGGCGCTTGTTGTCGATCTCGCCCTGGAGCTCGTAGGAGGCGTCCGCGATCTCGCGCTGCGGGTAGTTCTGCTTGACCGCCTCGACCATGCCGCCGAGCTCGTCGATCTTGGCGAAGTACTCGTACGCCTGCTCCTCGAGCTTGTCGGTGAGCTGCTCGACGAACCACGAGCCGCCGAGCGGGTCGATGGTGTTCGTCACGCCGGTCTCGTGGGCGATGATCTGCTGGGTGCGCAGCGCGATGCGGACCGCGTTCTCGGTCGGGAGCGCGAGTGCCTCGTCGTGGCTGTTGGTGTGCAGCGACTGCGTCCCGCCGAGGACGCCGGCGAGCGCCTCGATGGCGGTCCGCGCGCAGTTGTTCAGCGGCTGCTGGGCGGTCAGGGAGACGCCGGCGGTCTGCGTGTGGAAGCGCATGAGCCACGACTTCGGGTTCTTCGCCCCGAACGTCTCGCGCAGCTCACGGGCCCAGATGCGGCGCGCGGCGCGGTACTTGGCGATCTCCTCGAAGAAGTCGATCTGGGCGTTGAAGAAGAACGACAGGCGCGGGGCGAAGTCGTCGACGTCGAGGCCGCGGGCGACCGCCTCCTCGACGTAGGTCAGGCCGTCCTTGAGCGTGAAGGCGAGCTCCTGCGCAGCGGTCGCCCCCGCCTCGCGGATGTGGTAGCCAGACACCGAGACCGAGTTCCAGCGCGGCATCTGCTCGGTCGAGTACTGGATCATGTCGCCGAGCAGGCGCATCGCCGGATCGATCGGGAAGCACCACTCCTTCTGGGCGATGTACTCCTTGAGGATGTCTGCCTGGATCGTCCCGTTCAGGTGCTCGGGGCCGACGCCCTGGCGCTCGGCGGCGACGATGTAGTTGGCGAGCATGATCGCGGCCGGGGCGTTGATCGTCATCGAGACGGAGACCTTGCCGAGGTCGATGCCCTGGAACAGCGTCTGCATGTCGTCGACGGTGTCGATGGCGACGCCCTCGCGGCCGACCTCGCCGAGAGACAGCGGGTGGTCGGAGTCGTGGCCCATCAGCGACGGCATGTCGAACGCGGTGCTGAGCCCGGTCTGGCCGTGGTCCAGGAGGTAGCGGAAGCGCTCGTTCGTCTCCTCGGCGGTGCCGAAGCCGGCGAACTGGCGCATCGTCCACATACGGCCGCGGTACATCGACGGGTACACGCCGCGGGTGTACGGATACTGGCCGGGGTAGCCGATCTGCGGCGGGACGGGCGAGCCGTCCTGCGGGACGTAGAGCGGGTCGATCTCGAGGTCCGAGAGCGTGGTGTACCGCTCCTTCAGGTCCTTCCCGAGCCCGTACGCCTCCTCCCACTGCTCGTGCGTGGTGGGGGTGCTGCTGCTCGTGGTGTCTGCGATTGCCATGTGACCGATCCCGAATTAGGTGGAAGTCCGCGTATCTCCTGAACCCGATTGTAGAGCAAGGAAGCGCGCACTTCCACCTATCGCCGTCCGGGGGGTGTCAGGCGTCGCCGAAGTCGCCGACGTCGCGGCGCAGGTCCTGCAGGATCCGGACGAGCTCCTCCTGGTCCGGCGCCTGGAGCGCCGACAGGCCGAAGAGGTCCGCGTTGAGGACCTCGGTGGCCGCGGACGCGACGTCCCGGCCCTGATCGGTGATGCGGACCAGCGTCGCCCGGCCGTCCGTCGGATGCCGCGCGCGGGCCGCGAGGCCGTCGCCCACGAGCTTCTCGACGACGTTGGTCACCGAGCTGCGATGCACCTGCAGGCGCTCCCCCATCTTGCCGATGGGCAGCTCGCCCTCGCGGGTGAACGACAGCAGCATGAGCGCCTCGTAGCGGGGGAACGTCAGGCGAAAGGGCTTGAGCAGCTCGTCGTAGCGGGCGAGGAGCAGCTGCTGGCAGCGCATGATCGAGGTGATCGCGGCCATCGCCCGGGACGGCTCGACCGGCCAGCGCTCGGCCCAGTGGCGGCGCGCTTCGGCGATCGGGTCGAGCTCGAGCGTCACTGCGCTCAAGCTTAGTCCGGGCGCCCGATGTGACCGTGCGAACCGCACCGGCCGCCGAAGGGCGCTTTCTAAGAGGTCATTCACGGATCGTTGACCGGACGTTGACGTCCGGCGCCCCGGCCGGCGGGAGCATCACCGCCTCCCCCACCTCTCAGGAGAACCGCATGCGCAAACTCAGTAGGGGCCGGCTCACCGTCGGCGGCCTCGGCACGGTGGCCGTCCTCGGCGTCGGCGCGTCCCTCGCCCTCGGCGGCACGGCCAACAAGACCCAGGACCTCCGCGCCGGCCTCGACGGCAACAAGCCGCGGAACGTCATCTTCTTCCTCGGCGACGGCATGGGCACGCAGGAGATCACGGCGGCCCGCTACTACCAGGGCGTCGCCAACAGGCTGAACGTCGACAGCCTGCCGTTCACCGGCTTCGACACGACCTACTCGGTCAAGGCCGACGGGGTGAAGCCGGACTACGACCCGGACTCGGCCGCGACCGGCACCCAGTGGGCGACCGGCAAGAAGACGATCGACGAGCGCGACTCGCAGGGCCCGAGTGCCTCGTTGACCACGCCCGGCGACAACACCGGCTACAAGACGATCCTGGAGTACGCGCAGGAGGCCGGCAAGAAGGTCGGCAACGTCACGACGGCGGACTTCACGGACGCCACGCCGGCTGTCCTCTCCGCCCACATCTCCAACCGCAACTGCGGCGGGCCGGACAACATGACCGCCACGGTCGTGGCGGCGACGCCGAAGTGCCTGCAGGAGAGCAAGGAGGTCGGCGGCCTGGGATCGATCGCCGAGCAGCAGGTCGACCACCGCATGGACGTCGCGCTCGGCGGCGGCTACTCGCGCTTCGCGCAGACGATCACCGGCGGTGCCGACAAGGGCAAGACCGTGATCAATGCCGCGCAGGACAAGGGCATCAACGTCGTCACCGACGCGGCCGGGCTGGCCGCGGCCGACGCCTCCAAGCCGGTGTACGGCTTCTTCGGCAAGGACGGCGCGAACAAGCCGAACATGTCGCTGGAGTGGAAGGGCACGCAGGCGAAGGTCGGGGACGGCGCAGCGACCGAGACCTGCCAGGAGAACCAGCGGCCGGCCAACGAGCCGAGCCTCGCGGAGATGACGACAAAGAGCCTCGCGCTGCTCGACAACCCCAAGGGCTTCTTCCTCCAGGTCGAGGGGGCGTCGATCGACAAGCAGGACCACTCGGCGAACGCCTGCCAGCAGATCGGCGAGACGGTCGCGTTCGACCGGGCCGTCGGCGTGGCGATCGAGTACCAGAAGACCCACCCCGACACGCTCATCGTCGTGTCGGCCGACCACGGGCACTCGAGCCAGATCGTGTCCGAGGACAGCACCGGCACGGGCAACCCGACCGGCTACTCGAACAACCTGACGACCAAGGACGGCCAGGTGCTGCGGATGACGTACGGCACCGCCGGCTTCCAGGCCGACAAGGCGCCCGCCGACGCTCCGCCGAGCCAGCAGCACACCGGCACCGTCGTCCCCGTCTGGGCGTCCGGGCCGCAGGCCGCGAACGTCCTGGGGACAAACGACCACACCGACCTGTTCGACCTGCTGCGTGGCAACAAGGACGCGCAGGCGACGCCCGGTCCCGTGACCACCACGGTCACGAACACGGTGACCACACCGGCGAGGACCGTCACGACCCCGGCCGTCGTGACCCCGCGTGTCGGTGCCGCCGTCCTGCGGACCATCACCGCGAAGGCGCTGAAGTCCTCGGGGATCGCGGTGTCGATCGCCCAGGTCGGCGTGAAGTCGCTGGTCGTGACGCTCAAGCGCGGGACCCGCACGGTGACGCGGAAGACCCTCGGCGCGTCGGCCACCGCGACGACGCTGAAGGACCCCAAGGCGAAGAAGGGGACCTACAAGGTCACCGTCGCCGGCGGGGGGAAGACGAAGAGCTACACGATCACGGTGTCGTAGCGGCGTCCTGAGCCGCCACCGAGGCGGCTCGATGTGCCACCAGGCGCCGATGTGGCACCTGGTGGCACATCCACTGCGCTACTTCTTGACGCTGGCCGGACGGGAGGTGGTGCGCTCGTTGCCCGCCCTGTCCCGCGCGGTGACGACGATGCGCTCGGCGATGATGTCCGCCCCCGAGCGGGTCAGCTGCAGCCGGGCCAGGACCGACGGCTTCAGCCGGACCGTGAACTTGCCCTTCGAGCGCTTGACCTTGGTGGTCCCGAGCGTGGTGTTGCCGATCGTCCGGGTGCGCCGGCCGTCGCGGTAGCGGATGCGGCCGCGCAGCTGGACCTCGACCGTCGCGGCCTCGTCGATCTCGATCGTCACGGCGATCCCCGCGCCGCGGAGCTGCTTGACCGTCACGGCCTTCGGCGCGGCGATCTTGACGGCCGGCGGACGCGTGTCGGCCGTGGGCGCGGGCGGCGCCGGCACATTCGGGCCCGGCACGACGGGCGCCGGGGTCGGGATGACCGGGGCCGGCGTCGCGGCCCGCGGGCGGAAGATCGCGATCAGCGACGGCCGCGGCTCGGCCGGGTTCGTGCTCGTGGTCTTGTTGCCCGCCGGCCAGTAGGACGCGAACGTGGTCGGGTCCGTCAGCTTCGCCGTGTCGCTGTTCTTGGCCTCCTCGCCGGGGTGCTGGACGGTGAGGAACAGCGTCGACTCGTCGGGGGTGAAGTACGGGCCCGTGCCCTCGGCCTGGACCGGCATGTTGGCGAAGCGGTAGGCGACCCCGGACTGGCCGCGCGGGATCATGAAGACCGCGTTGTTCTTGTGGTAGGTGTACGCCGCGCCGCTCCCGGAGGTGCTGTTGAGCGAGCTCGACGAGATGTCCGTGACGACCCAGATGTTCTCGTTCGAGTCGAACGTCAGGTTGTCGGGGCTGGCGAAGCCCTGCTCACCGGCCGGCGCGCCGGGCTTGGATCCGCCGGCGGCGAACTCGTCCCAGGTGAACGCGAGCGACTCGGGGTCGTTGCCCGCCTCGTTGATGCGGCGCACCGAGCCCTGCGTGTCGCCCACCGTGGAGTTGTTGGTGAGCGCGACGAAGACCGTGCCGTCCGACGCCACCTCGACGTCCTCAGGGCGGTTCGTGGCGAAGTGGGTGTCCCATTCGTTCACGTAGCCCGCCGGGACGGGGTCCTCGCCGAGGTAGACGTAGTCGGGGGCGTCCGGGGCCTTGGTCGGGTCGACGAGGCGGTTGTGGCGACCGGCGAACGTCGCCTGATCGGCGGCGTCGAGGTTCGCCGCCGCCGTGCGCTGGCGCGGCCGGCGCGCGACCGCGGTCGTCCCGTTGAACTCGTTCGTGGGGAACCCGGCCAGGCGCAGGCGCGTGTCGAAGAGGTCGCTGGTGGCGACCGGCACCCAGCGACCGGTGCCGCTCGTCGCGGTGACGACGGCCCCGTTGACGAACCGGCGACGGCCCTCGGGCGCGAAGCGGGCGACGTACAGCTGGCCCTCGGTGAGGATCTTCAGGTGCTCCTCGCGGGAGGCGTCCTTGTCGAATGCCCGCGCGGAGACGAACTTGTAGATCGCCTGATTGGCCTGGTCGTCGCCCATGTACAGGACGAACTTCTTCCCGCGGGCCACGCGGAACGCCGTGTTCTCGTGCCGGAAGCGGCCGAGCGCGGTGTGCTTGCGGCCGGACGACGCGGGGTCGTAGGGGTCGTGCTCGCAGACCCAGCCGTACTTGCGGGTCTCGCGCGGGGAGCCGGTGGTCGGGTCGTACTCGGTGGCGCCGACCGGCGGGACGTAGGAGCCGTCCTGCTGCTGGGTCCGGGGCAGCGACGGGTCGACGCTGTCCCACCCGTACGTGAAGTCGGCGGTCGAGCCCTTGAAGGTCAGCCCGTAACCGTCGTAGTTCTCCTCGCAGGAGAGCGCGGTGCCCCACGGCGTCGTGCCGCCGGAGCAGTTGGCCATCGAGCCCTGGGCGAGGTTGTCGCTGCCGTGGACCTTGGGGTCCGGGGCGGACGACCCCGGCGCGCCGGCGCGGGCGAGCGGACCGGTGAACGAGAGCTTGGTCGACGGCTTGCCCGGCACGGTCCCGCCGAAGATGCGGCGGTTGTACGGCGACGGGGTGACGAGCGCCCACGCGCCCTCGGCGGTGCGGCGGATGTGGATGATCGAGTTGCCGGTCGCCTCCTTCTCGAGGTCGACGTCGGCGAGCGACTTCGTCGTCTTGCTGTTGTCGCGCGGGACGGCGGCGCCGTTCACGGTCTTCAGCGGCTTGAAGCCGTGCTGGAAGAACGGGTCGGGGTACTCGTGGTTGACGAACAGGATCCCCTCTTCCGAGCCCTTCAGCGGGAAGTAGCCGATCCAGTCGTTGTTGTAGCCGAAGGTGTAGGTCGTACCGTCGGTGTTCGCGAAGCTGTCGCCGTACTTGACGACGACGGAGGACGCGATGCCCGCGGGGGTCTCGACGAGGTCGGCGGCGGACGGCGCGATCGCGGTGAACTCGGAGAGCGGCGCGGTTGCGTCGGCGGCCTGGGCGTCGCCGACGAGGTCGGTGAGCCCAGCCGCGTCGACGCCGTAGAGGGCAGCCGCGGTGCTGGTGCCGGCGAGCGCGAGGTCCCGGATGAAGTGCCGGCGCGTGGCGCCGGACAGCGCCTCTTCGGCCGGGCCGCTGCCGGCCGGCTCCGGCGGCGCTTCGAGGTTGACGTGCTGGGCGAGATCCGCTGTGTGGTCCATGACCGGGCGATTATTGAGAGCCTGCTTATCCAGGATGTGACCATCCCGTGCCCTCTGCGCTCCCGGCGCGCCTGCATTGTCCCTACGGTCGGCCGGCGACCTCGCCCAGCAGGGCGCGGGCGATGACCAGGCGCTGGATCTCGCTCGTGCCCTCGTAGATCTCGGTCACCTTCGCGTCTCGGTAGTACCGCTCGGCCGGGAACTCCTTGGTGTAGCCGTAGCCGCCCAGCACCTGGATCGCCTCGCCCGTCTGGCGGCGGGCGACAGCGGACGCGAACAGCTTCGCCTGCGCGCCCTCGACGGTATGGGGGTGGCCGGCGTCCTTCAGGCGCGCGGCGCGCCAGGTGAGGGCGCGAGCCGCCTCGACCTCGGTCTGCATGTCGGCGAGCTTCTGCTGGATCGCCTGGAAGCCCCCGATCGCCCGGCCGAACGCGTGCCGCTCCTTGGCGTAGCCCGTGGCGCATTCGAGCGCTGCCTGCGCGATCCCGACGGCCTGCGCGGCGATGCCGATACGGCCGCCGTCGAGCGTGGACAGCGCGATCCGCATGCCGGCGCCCGGGGCCCCGAGCGGCTCGCCGGGCGTGTCCTCGAACTGCAGATCCGCGGTGGACGATGAGTTGAGGCCGAGCTTCTCCTCCTCCCTCGTCACCCTGAATCCGGGGGCGCCGCGGCGGACGATGAACGCGCTGGGCCGGCCGTCGGCACGCGGGTCCTTTGCGAAGACGGTGAAGGTGTGGGCGTAGGTGCCGTTGGTGATCCACTGCTTGGTGCCGGTGATGCGGTGCTCGTCGTCCGCCTTCGCGAGCATCGCCCCGGCGTCCGAGCCGCTGCCGGCCTCCGTGAGCGCGAAGGCCGCGAGCTCGTGCCCCTGGGCCAGCGGCGGCACCAGCCGGCCCACCTGCTCCTCGCTGCCGTTGAGCAGGATGGGCATCGTCCCGGCGCCGGTGTGCACGGCGAGCGTGACCCCCACACCCGCGTCGGCCCGCGAGAGCTCCTCCATCACGAGGCAGTAGCTGAGGTAGTCCGACCCCGAGCCGCCGTGCTCCTCGGGGACGCAGACCCCCATCAGGCCGAGCTCGCCGAGGTGCTCGAAAACCTGCTTGGGGAACGTGTGGTCGCGGTCCCACTGCGTGGCGTGGGGCGCGACCTCGTCGTCCGCGAAGCGCTTGGCCAGGTCGCGGACGGCGCGCTGCTCGTCGGTCAGCTCGTGGAGGCTCATGGGCGGAGCCTACGAGTGGCCTCAGCGCGGCGCACCGCTCCGGGGCCGGCGGGTGCGGGCGGCGGCCTTCGCGACCGAACCCGCGACCGCAGCGGTGCGGGTCGGCGGGACGACGGGCACCGGGACAGCGCGACGCGCCGCGCGGCTGCGGCCGGCCGCCCCGCCCGCGGTGCCGACCAGGGCGGCCGCGACGACGGCCCCACCCGCCTTGAGCCGGCGGCCCAGCTGCTCGAAGCGCAGGACCTCCCAGCCCTCCTCGCGGGCGATGCGCGCGAGCTCCGGGTCGGGGTTGACCGCGACCGGGTGGCCGACGACGCGCAGCATCGGCAGGTCGGACTCGCTGTCGGAGTAGGCCCAGCTCTGCGCGAGGTCGATGCCCTCCGCGTCCGCGAGCTCGTGCATCGCCAGCGGCTTGCCGTCGCGGTAGGTGAAGATGCCGGCGTCCTGCCCGGTGTAGACGCCGTCGACGACCTCGTAGCGGGCGCCGAGCGCGCCGTCGAAGCCGACGATCTGGGCGATGACCGCGGCCAGGTCCTGCGAGGCGGCGGTGACGATGTAGACCGGCCGGCCGGCGTCCTGGTGCTCGTAGGCGACGGCCAGCATCTGCGGGTACAGCCGTGGCAGCACGCCCGCCAGGACGCTCGGCGCCAGGCGCTGCAGGTCGCGGACGCGAACGCCCTTGAGCATCGAGGCGACCTCGGCGCGGACGGCGTCCGTCTCCTCGTCGGTCGAGCCGCGCAGGCGGAACTTCACGTTCCGCCACGCGTACTGCGCCATCTTGCGGCGGCTCACGAGCCCGCTCTTGCGGGCCGCCCGCGCCCAGTGCAGGCCGGACGAGCCCGCCATCAGGGTGCGGTCGAGGTCGAAGAAGGCGGCGCTGGTCATCCCCTTCACCGTAGAGCTACACCTTGACGATGATCGCGTCGCCCTGGCCACCGCCGGAGCAGATCGCCGCGCAGCCGTAGCCGCCGCCGCGCCGCTTCAGCTCGGCCACCATCGCCCCGATGATGCGGGCCCCGGACGCGCCGATCGGGTGCCCGAGGGCGACCGCGCCGCCGTTGACGTTGACCTTCTCCTCGGCGACGCCGAGCAGGCGCAGCGAGTGGAGGGTGACGGACGCGAACGCCTCGTTGATCTCCCAGACGTCGATCTGGTCGGCGGTCAGGCCGGCCTTCTCGAGCGCCTTCTTGGCCGCGGACGCGGGGGTCGTGTGCAGCGTCGCGAAGTCGTTGGCGGACTGGGCGTGCGCGACGATCTCGGCAAGGACCTCCTTGCCGTTCGCGGCGGCCCACTCGTCGGAGGCGAGGACGATCGCGCCGCCGCCGTCGTTGACGCCAGGCGAGTTGCCGGCGGTGTGCGAGCCCTCCTTGCCGACGAGGCCCGGGAGCTTCGCGAGCGACTCCAGCGTGGAGCCGCGGCGCGGGCCCTCGTCGACCTCGACGACGGTGTCGCCCTTGCGGCCCGAGATCGTCACCGGCGCGATCTCCTCCGACATGCGGCCGTCGTCGATCGCGGCCAGCGCAAGCTCGTGCGAGCGCAGCGCCCAGCGGTCGAGGTCGGCGCGGGAGATCTCGAAGTTGTCGGACGTCTCGGTGGCCTCGTCGAACATCTGACGGCCGCTGAACGGGTTCGTCAGGCCGTCGTGGACCATCGCGTCGAGGGCCTTGGCGTCGCCCATGCGGTAGCCGAAGCGCGCGTTGTCCAGGATGTACGGCGCCTGGGACATGGACTCCATGCCGCCACCGACGCCGACCTCGACGTCCCCGGCGCGGATGGCCTGGTCGAGGATCACGACGGCCCGGACGCCGGACGCGCAGACCTTGTTGACCGTCTCGGACGAGACGCCCTCGGGGATGCCGCCGTTGATCTGGGCCTGACGCGACGGGATCTGGCCCTGGCCGGCCTGCAGGACGGTCCCCATGACGACGTGGTCGACCTGCTCGGGGGCGACGTCGGCACGCTCGAGCGCGGCCTTGATGGCGATGCCGCCGAGCTCGACGGCCTTCAGGGAGGACAGGCCCCCACCGAGCTTGCCGATCGGGGTGCGGGCGCTGCCGAGGATGACGGTCTTGGGCATGGCTGAAGGATCTCCGAAGGTCGTTTCGCGGTGACTCTGCGAGGGTCGCGGAGGATAGTGGCTTTCTGCTACGGACACCCTGTCCGGGGCTCCGGGCCGGGGCGTGCCCGGGACCGTCGGTAGCCTGCCGCCACATGCTTGTGCGCGCGACGACGACCGCCCCCATCGACACTGCGGCGGACACCGTCGCGATCGGCGTCTTCGACGGCAAGCGCGTCGCGCACGACGTGGAGGGCGGGGCGCTCCAGCGGCTGCTCGACAGCGGCGAGGCGCAGACGAGCTTCCGGCACCTGGCCCAGACGCACGCTGCCGGCAAGCGCTGGATCCTCGTCGGGCTGGGCGACCGCGACCGCTTCGACGCCGAGCGCGCCCGCGTCGCCGCCGCCACGGTCTACGCCCGCTGTCGCGACCTGGGGACCACCGTCCTCTGCTGGGAGCTGCCGCATCGCCTCGACGACGACCAGGCGGGCGGCTTCGTCGAGGGCACCGTCCTCGCGTCCTACCGCTTCACCGCCTTCAAGTCGGGGGCGAAGGACGACGCCGCGGCCCCGGCGGAGCTGCTCGTCAGCGATCACGAGTCCCGCGTCGTCACCGTCGACCGCGCGGCCGTCGTGGCGCGCGCCCAGAACGCGACGCGCGAGCTGCAGGACCGTCCCGCGAACGACCTCACCCCGACCGCGCTGGCCGAGTTCGCGCTGACGCTCGCGGACGCGCACGACCACATCACCGCCCGGGTCGAGGGCCGCGCGGAGATCGTCGCCCGCGGGATGGGCGCGTTCGCCGCGGTCGCCCAGGGCACCGACGTCGAGCCTGCGCTGATCGTCCTGCGGTACGAGCCGCCGGACGCGACCGGCCCGCTGCTCGGGTTCGTCGGCAAGGCCGTCACCCACGACACCGGCGGCCTGTCGATCAAGCCCGCGGGCAGCATGCACCGGATGAAGTTCGACATGAGCGGCGGGGGCGCGGTCCTGGGCGCGATGCAGGCGATCGCGGCGCTGGCGCTGCCGGTGCGGATCGTCGCGGTCGTCGGCTCGACCGAGAACACGATCAACGGCTCGGCGGTCAAGCCGGGCGACATCGTCCGCGCGATGAACGGGCTGACGATCGAGGTCGACAACACGGACGCCGAGGGCCGCCTCGTGCTGGGCGACTGCCTGACGCACGCGATCGAGCTCGGCGCGGAGCGGCTGGTCGACGTGGCCACGCTGACCGGCGGGGTCGTGACGGCGCTGGGCAGCACCTACGCGGGCGTGTTCGCCAACGACGAGCGCTGGTTCGACGTCGTGCAGGCCGCGGGTGCGCGCAGCGGCGAGCGGCTGTGGCGGCTGCCACTGGACCCCGAGTACGCCGACCGCGTCAAGGGCCGTTACGCCGACCTGACGAACTCGCCGGAGGACAAGAAGGCGCACCCGATCTCCGGTGCGGAGTTCCTGCATCGCTTCGCCGGCGACGACGTCCCGTGGGCGCATCTGGACATCGCGGGGGTCGGCTACGACCTCGGCAAGCCGTGGGCGCCGAAGGGCGGCAGCGGGTTCGGGGTCCGGCTGCTCGTGGCGCTTGCGCAGGCGCACGCGGCAGCCTGACGACGCGGTGGCCGCTCGCCCGCCGGTTGGGACGTCGTCGTCCGTCCCGGTGACTGCCTCCGGCCGAGGGGCCGGCGGTCTGGGGCCGGGTCGCCGTCCCGGTCCCGGCGCACTGGAGGCCGGAGCCGTGTTCGCGGGCGGTGTGGTCGGCGCGCTGGCCCGGGCATCGCTCGCGGAGCACTGGGGCCACGGCGGCGGCGACTGGCCGTGGGCGACGTTCCTGGTGAACGTCGTGGGCGCGTTCGTGCTGGGGGCGGTGGCGGTGCGGTTCGCCCGCGGGGTGCCGGGCGACGCGCGGCCACAAGCGGGCTCGATGTGCCACCACCTGCCACCGGCGGACGTGGTGGCACATCGAGTGACCCCGGGGGTCCCCCGCGCGCTGCTCGGCACCGGGTTCTGCGGCGCGCTCACGACGTTCAGCACGCTCCAGCTGGAGCTCGTGTCGATGCTGCGGGACGGGCACACCGGCCTGGCCGCCGGCTACGGCGCCGCGTCGCTGGCCGCCGGGCTGGCCGCGTGCTGGGCGGGCGGCCGGCTCGTCGCCCCGGAGGCAGGCCGTTGAGCGCCGCCACCTGGGTCGCGGTCGGGGCGGTCGGCGGCGCGGGATCCGTGGCGCGCGTCTACGGGACCCTGCTGCTGGGCCGTGGCGTCCCGTGGCGCGGGACGCTGGCCGTCAACCTGATCGGGGCCTTCCTCCTGGGGGTGCTCGCGGGCTGCGACGTGCGGTCGACCACGTACCTCATCGCCGGTACCGGCCTGCTGGGGGCGTTCACCACGTTCTCGACCTGGATGCACGAGTGCCTGGCGCTGTGGCAGGGCGGACGGCGCTCGGCCGCGGCCGCCCTGCTGCTGGGCGCGTTGGTCGCGGGCCTCGTCGCGGCGGCGGCGGGCCGTGCGGCCGGCGTCGCCCTTTCGTGAGAGAAGCGTGAGACGCGGGTGGCGCGCCGGCGCTCCACGGAGAGGACCAGGGCATGCGCATCCTCGAGACACGCCGCACCGCCATCGCGACCGCCGCCCTGGTCGCGGCCGTTGCCGCTGCCGCCGGGACCACCGGCGCGGCCGCGGCCGGCGGCAAGCCGTTCGACCTGACCACCGCGAAGGGCGGCAACGGCGGCCAGGCCCATGGCTACGGCAAGATCGCCTTCAGCGGCCCCAAGAAGGTGAAGGTGACCGGCCGCATCAACGACATGTGCCCCGGTGACGGATACGGCGCCTACATCGAGTTCAAGGTCAACTTCGTCGGCGGCGGGTACGGGACGACGGTCCGTAGCGACGAGAAGAAGTGCAAGGCCAGGAACGGCGTGGGCTACTCGTTCACGAAGAGCTTCCCGCGGAAGGTGAAGAGCGTCGGCGTCACCGTCATCGAGCTCGACCGCGCGACGGGCGGCACCCGGGTCGGCGACGCTGCGCGCGTGCTCGTCCGCCGCTGATCCCGACGTCATTGCGGGGGCGGCGCGGCGTCCGCGGTCACCCGTCCTGACACACTGCCGCCGGTGCGGCGCTGGCTCGCCATCTTCCTGCTGCTGCTGGTCGCCTACGCGGCGACCATCGGCCTGCGCGCCGCGCCGGGCCAGCGCTACAGCGGCGCGGAGGCGCACCGGCTCCTGACGGCCGCGTCGATCTCCGAGGACGGTGACCTCGACCTCCGTGACCAGTACGCGCAGCGCACCTGGGACCGCTGGGACGGTCCGGTGCTGCGCCCCACCGCCGGCCTCACCGAGGGCCGGCTCGTCGAGCCGCAGGGCATCGGCTTCCCGTTGCTGATCGCCCCGGCCTACGCCCTGGGCGGGCCGACCCTCGTCGAGCTGCAGTGCGCCCTGCTGCTGGCACTCGCGTTCACGCTCGGCGCTGCGCTCGCCCGGCGCCTCGTCCCCGAGCCGTGGGCCACGCGCAGCGCGCTCCTCGTGGGACTGTCACCCCCGGCGCTCGCAGCGTCGACCACGGTCGCGCCGGTCGCCGCGGGTGCCGTCCTCATCACCGGCGGGGCACTGCTCGCGCTCCGGATCCGCGAGCGCCCGCGCCTGCGCTGGACGTTCTGGTGTGCGGCCTGCCTGGCGCTGACGGCCTGGCTCGACGTGCACCTCGCGCTGCCCGGCGCGGTGATCGCGGTCGCGCTCTGGCGCTGGCTGCGGCGGCGCGGGCGCGCGTTCACGGGCTTCGTGGCGCTGGAGGTCGTCCTGACGTCCGCCGTCGTCTTCATCACGGTCAACGACCGCGTCTTCGGCGGTCTGACGCCGGTGTCATCGCGCCTGTCGGGCGGCTCCCCCACGGGTGCTGAGGACGTCGCGCAGCAGCTCGAGCGGCTGCCTCGGATCCTCGGCGTGTTCGTGGACCGCGAGGCCGGCCTGATCCGGTGGGCGCCGGTCGTCGTCCTGGCGCTGGTCGCGCTCGTCGTGCTGGTCCGCTCACGCCGCGAGCGGCTGGCGAGCTTCATCGCCGACCAGATCGACGTCGAGGTCACGAGCACGCTGCTGGCGCTGATCGCAGCCGCCGGGGTGGCGTGCGCGGTGTTCGCCCGTCCGTCGCTGCACGGGCCGTGGCTCGCGCCGCCGGACGTGGTCGTGATCCTGCCGTGCGCCGCCGCGTTGGTGGCGCTGGGGCTGCGCCGTCAGCCGCGGGTCGGCGCGGCGCTGGCGGCGGTCACGGTCGCCGGTGCGGTGTGGTTCCTGGCGGGCGCGCGGCTGGACGACGGTGCGGGGACCGCGCCGCCGCGGGGCCCGCTGCCCCTGGGCGGGGCCGAGCGGGTGCTGCCGGACCTGGGTTGACGCGTCCCGGCGATCCTCGGCAGACCGATGGCGCGCGGCCGTCGGTCAGTCGCCCTTGAGGTCCGACAGGACCTGCGTCGCCGCGCTCGCCGGGTCGAGCTCCCGCTTGACCACGCGCTCGAGCAGCGCGGCGTAGGACTCGTCCTTGGACAGGCGCTCCTCGAGCTCGCGGCGCAGGCGCGCCGTGCAGATGGCCAGGACCTCGTTCTCCAGGTTGCGGCGACGGCGGTCGGAGAGCGTGCCCTCCTCCTCGATGAACTTGCGATGCTCGTCGAGCTTCTCGACGAGCTCCTCGATGCCCTTGCCGCGGACGGCCTCGGTCTTGACGATCGGGACGCGCCAGCCGACCTGCGGCGCCAGCGACAGGACGCCGCGGATCTCGCGGACCATCGTGTCCGTCAGCGGGTGGTCGGCCTTGTTGACGACGATGACGTCCGGGATCTCCATGATCCCCGCCTTCAGGGCCTGGATCGAGTCGCCGCTGCCCGGCATCAGGACCAGCACGACGGTGTCCGCGTGGTCGATGACGTCGATCTCGGCCTGGCCGACGCCGACGGTCTCCAGGAAGACGTCCTCCTTGCCGGAGGCGTCCATCAGCAATGCCGCCTGGAGCGCCGCCTCGCTGAGCCCGCCGAGCGCGCCGCGGTTCGCCATCGAGCGGATGAAGACGCCGGGGTCGAGGAAGTGCTCGGTCAGCCGGATCCGGTCGCCGAGCAGCGCGCCCTTCGTGAACGGCGACGAGGGGTCGATGCTGAGGACGGCGACCTCGCGCTCGAGCGCGCGGCGGTTCTTGACGAGCGCGCCGATCAGCGTCGACTTGCCGGCGCCGGGCGCGCCGGTGAAGCCCAGGATCGACGCCTTGCCGGTGTGCGGGTAGACCTCGCGGACCAGGTCCCAGCCGGCAGGATCGTCGGACTCCACCAGGGTGATCGCGCGGGCGAGCGCTCGCTTGTCCCCGTCGAGCAGGCGCTGCGCGAGGCTGGGCTTCGGGTCGTCGGTCATCCGGCGGCGGATCATGCCAGGGGAGGCGCGCACCCGGGGTGTCGGTGTCGTCCGCCCGGGCGGTCGTCCGGCGATCCCGCACGTCCACGTGTGGGAGCATGTCGCGCCGTGGAGCCCGTGCTCACCATCCCCGACGACGGTCCCGTGACCGCTCAGGTTCCGCCTCGGCGCGGCCCGGCTCCGCTCAGCGGCGGGCCGCTGGCGTTCGTGCGGTTCGCCCGCAGCCACAACATGGTCAACCGCTATTACGTGGTGCTGATCGCCCGCTGGCTGTGGCTGAAGCTGAAGTTCCGCGGTCGCCTCAAGACGGATGGGCTCGCGTTCATCTGCCCGGGCGTGCACTTCGAGATCGGGCCGAACGCCGTCGTCCACCTGGGGCGCTGGGCGTGGCTCGGGCACGGGACGAAGGTCCGCTGCCACGAGGGCGAGGTGCACATCGGCGCGAAGTCCGTGCTCGGACAGGAATGCACGATCAGCTGCTACCAGCACGTCTCGATCGGCCGCGAGTGCATCATCGCCGACCGCGCGATGTTCATCGACTTCGACCACGGCGTCGTCGAGAGCGATCGGCCGATCCGCAACCAGGGCATCTACATGCGCGACGTGCGCATCGGGCACAACGTGTGGATCGGGTACGGCGCGTCGTTCCTGCGTGGGGTGACGGTCGGCGACAACGCGGTCGTCGGGACCAGCAGCGTCGTGACCCGGGACGTCCCGGCGAACGCGGTCAGCGCGGGCGTGCCGGCGCGGGTCTCGCGGATGCGGGACACCCCGGCGACGATGCGCTGGGAGTAGGCGGCGTCCATGGCGGCACCCGGCGACTCCGCTCCGGCTCCCGACGACGCCGCGATCCGCGAGTCGATCGAGCGCTTGCTGGCGGCTCGGGACGAGGGGAAGACGATCTGCCCGTCCGAGGCCGCCAGGGACCTGGCCGGCGACGCCGACTTCCGCCCGTTGATGGACGACGTGCGGCGGGTGGCGTTCGGGCTGGTGGACGCGGGGTCGCTGGAGGTGACCCAGGGTGGCGAGGTCGTCGACGGCCGCGAGGCGCGCGGGCCGATCCGGCTGCGGTCGGTCCCGGCAGCGGACTGACGGGTCGGTCCTCCGCGCTCGAATTGATGGCGTGGTCGGCCTGGTGGTGGGGGGTCTGTGGCGCTGACGCCGAGGACCGACGTGGTCCTGACGGCCTCGGAAACGGCGGGCCGGGACGGGGTGAACGCGTCGTTGCGGGTTCACCCCTGGGTGCGGGGCCGAGGCTGCGGTCGCCGCGACACCGGATGCCGTCAGTGACGCTGAGCGTCACTCGGGGCATGCCGTTTGGTCTGCGCGCAGCGATCGACGCCCTGCGGGAGACGAACGTCGATCCTGCTCTCTCTGGCGACGAATGATCGACGTTCGGCGCCACGGTGCCGGGACTTCGTGCAGCAGAACTCGTATGACGACCTGAGCGCACACGGTCCCTGAGCCCGCCGCCCCGAGTGACGCCCCGCGTCCAGGCCCGGACAGCCACCCAGCGCACACCGCCGTCCCGGCCCGCTGTAAAAGAGCGATCGCCTCCGTGCGGCGATCAACGTCAGCGCCACCGAACCTCGCGTCCTACGAGAGCGCGCCTCCTGCCACACAGCGCTACCCCTCTTCGCCCGGAACCGACCAAGGCGGTCAGGGGGCCAGGAGTGTCGCCGCGCGCGCGTACGGTGCCAGCGACCGGACCGCCGGATCCGCCGAGCCCGGCGAGCGCAGGGCATCGACCAGCGCGGTGTGGTGGCCCGCCGCCCGCTCGACCGGGTACTCGCCCGCCAGCGTCCGCGTCACCATGAACGCCCAGTCGCTCGACTGCAGCGCGAGCAGCTCGCGGACGGCGCGCGGGTCTGCGTCGGGCCCGGCCGCGACCACGGCGAGCTCAGCCGACCGCGCCTGCCAGGCGAGGTCGGCGACTGCCGGCGCGTCCCAGGTGCTGAGGTCGCGCGGCGTCCCCCACGACGTCGTTCCCGGGTCGATCGGATCCGCTGCCGGGAACTCCGCGAGGGCGTCGTCGAGGTGGACGATCCGCAGCCCCTGGACGCGCGCCTCGTCGAGGACCGCTGCCAGCCAGTCGACGCCCTCGTACCACCAGTGCCCCAGCAGCTCGGTGTCCAGCGCGCACACGCTGAGCCCGCCCTCGGCGACGCGCTCGCGGGCGGCGGCGACGAAGTGCGCGGCGTCCGTCCGAACCCTGTCCAGCGCGCGCGAGCGGTCGTACACGCTGCCGTCCACCGACCACGGGTGGTGGTCGTGGGTCGTGCGATGGTGGTAGTCGCGGTAGCTGCCGTGGGCCGGGTACCCGCCGTCGGACCACACGAGCTCCATCACCGCGCGGTCGATCGGCACCAGCAGCGGGCCGGCCGCGGTCCGGTACGGCGTCAGGTGACCCGGTGCGCCGTGGCCGCCGAGGACGTCGGTCAGGTCGACGCAGGTCGCGTGGACCCCGGCCCCCTCCAGCAGCGGGTCCAGCCACGGGGCGTGCGCGCACTCGGGCAGCCAGAAGCCGCCGCGCCACGGCCGCGCGGCGTCGAACCGCTCGCGGTGCCCGTCGATGCCGGCCCGCAGCTGCAGCTGGACGCCGGCCTCGGTCGCGATCAGCGGCAGCACGGCGTGCGTCGCGCTGCTGGTCCACGCCGCGTGGGGAGCCAGCGCCCGGACGACGCCGAGCTCGTCGCCGGCGGTGAGCGTCCCGAACCGCTCGAGCGCGCGCTCGTAGTCGCCGGCCGCCAGCTCGAGTGCGGCAGCGAGGTCGTCGTGGCCGGACGCGCGGCAGCCGTCGACGTCGAGCGCGTGCGAGGCGCGGCGCACGTCCTTCAGGAAGGCGGCGAACCGCTCCCCCAGCCCCGGCGCGCTCAGCTGGTCCACGAGGACGGGCGTCAGGCTCAACGTGACCGCGTCCCCGCCCGGTCCGTCGAGCACGTCGAGCAGCGGCAGGTAGCAGGTGGCGAGCGCCTCGAAGAGCCACTCCTCCCCGAACGGCCACGTCCCGAAGCCCTCCACGTACGGCATGTGGGAGTGCAGGACGATCGCGAGCGCGCCCGGGCCGTCGCCCGCGGCGCTCATGGCCGGCAGACGGCGAGGAAGTCGAGCGCGCCGTCCAGGTCGCACTCGTCCGCCGGCCGGATGGCGAAGTCGCCCGTCGAGATCGCCGGCGTGAAGCGGTCGTAGAACGGCTTGGAGAACCGCAGGGTCTTGTGGACCCGGTCCCACCCGAGGTTCTCGATCGCGAACTGGTGAATGCCCAGCTTGCCCGCGTGGAAGAGCCCGTACAGCTCCACGGTCCCGTAGTGCGCCTCGCACAGCGCGCGGAACTCGTCGGCGCGGTACTCCTTGATGTGCCACGGGTTCTCGGACTTCTCCGCACCCTCGGGCGCGAGCGTCAGCAGGTTCGGCGTCGTGACGTACGCGGCCGGCGCGGCGCTGGCGGCGGTCATCGACTTGAAGTGCTCGAGGATCTCGTCCGGGTTGCGGACGTGCTCGATCGTCTGCAGGAAGACGACGACGTCGGCGGGATCGGCGAACGTCTCCACGAGGTCGCGGGCGAAGCGCACGTTCGCGCCGGTGTACCTCAGGCGCGCGTGCTCGTGCGCCTCCGGGTTGGCGTCGACGCCGACCACGGACTTCGCGGTGCGGGCGAGGACGTCGGACCCGTAGCCCTCGCCGCAGGCCATGTCGACCACGTCCAGGCCGCCGACGCGGGCACGGATCCACTCGTAGACGACGAGGTGGCGGCGGAACCAGTAGTTCTCCAGCGGGACGTCCGGCAGCGTGCGCTCGCCGGTCAGCGCGAGCGGCGGCACGCCGTCCGGCTGGTCCTGCTGGAGGTAGAGCGTCTGGGTGTCGGACACGGCGGGAACAGTAGTCGCGGACGCTCGGCCGCGGCCGGGCGGTGGGCGGGCCGACGGCCGATGCTGAACGCGGGCGTTCGCCCGGCGGCGTACCCTTCCGCGCCATGGCCGCACCTGAGACCGCCGAGGAGATCCGCGACGTCAACACCCGCTACCACGACGGTGCGGCGGCGGACTACG
This sequence comes from Paraconexibacter sp. AEG42_29, assembly GCF_040581415.1. Classification (NCBI taxonomy): domain Bacteria; kingdom Bacillati; phylum Actinomycetota; class Thermoleophilia; order Solirubrobacterales; family Paraconexibacteraceae; genus Paraconexibacter; species Paraconexibacter sp. AEG42_29. The sequence goes on from NZ_CP114014.1 coordinate 4,113,858, forward strand.
ACGCCAAGTGGGGCATCGACTACGGCGAGATCGGCCGGCGGCAGGTCCTGCAGAAGGTGCGCAAGGCGCTCGGCGCCGGCCACGGCAGCTTCGACCGCGCGCTGGAGATCGGCGCGGGCACCGGCTACTTCACGCTGAACATGATGCAGGCCGGGGTCATCCGCGAAGCGGTCTGCACCGACATCTCGACGGGGATGATGGAGACGCTCGCGGGCAACGCGGAGCGGCTCGGTCTCGAAGTGACGACGCAGGTCGCGGACGCCGAGGCGCTGCCGTTCCCGGACGCGTCGTTCGACCTGGTCCTGGGTCATGCCGTCCTGCACCACCTGCCGAACCTCGACCGCGCGTTCGACGAGTTCTTCCGCGTCCTGCGACCCGGCGGCTCGGTCATGTTCGCCGGCGAGCCGTCCCGCGTCGGCGACCGGATCGCGGCCTACCCGAAGCGCGCCGCGACCCGCGTCGCGCCGGCCTGGCGCGCAGCTCTGCGTGCGCGTCCCGCCGCCGAGGGCTGGTCGGACGGCGGCGCCGAGAACCACCAGCTCGAGGGCTCGGTCGACGTGCATGCGTTCGTCCCGAGCGACCTCTCGGCGTTCGCCCGCGGCGCGGGGTTCACCGACGTCGACGTGATCGGCGAGGAGCTGCTGGCCAACTGGTTCGGCTGGACGAACCGCGCGCTGGAGGCCTCCGCCGACCAGCAGGACGTCCCGAACTGGTGGCGCCAGTACGCCTACCGCGGCTACATCGCGCTGCAGGCGGTCGACCGCACGCTCCTCGAGTCCCGCCTGCCGCCGGCGATCTTCTACAACCTGATGATCGCGGCCCAGAAGCCCGCCTGAGCGACGCCGCCGGACGGGCTCGTCAGACGCCGTCGAGGAAGGCGAGCAGCTCGCGGGCGCCCGTCTGCGGGACCTCGGCCTGCCAGAAGTGCCCCGCGTCCGGCAGCAGCGTCGGCGCGTCCGGCGCGGTCGGGAGCGTCGTCGCGAGCTTCACGGCCCAGCGGACCGGGAGGAACCGGTCGTCGGTCGCCCACAGGACCCGGGCGGGCTTGTCCCACGCCGCGAGCGTCGGGACCGCGTCGATCGTCCAGCGCGGATCCTGGGCGCCGACGTAGGCGCACCAGGCGTCGAGCCCGTCGCCGGTGTCCAGCGCGTGGAACCAGTCGTCGACCAGGGCATCCGCGATCCGGCCGCGCCGGACGGTCTGCGGCAGCGGCCAGACGGCCCGCATGGGGGCCTGGATCAGCCGGCCGCGCCCGAGGATCCGCGCCAGCGCGGGCCGGGCGGCCAGCTGCTCCATCGCCGCGATCGCCGGGACCTTCCAGTTGTCGAAGCAGACGACGTCGCAGAACGCCACGGCGCGGACGCGGTGCGGATGGCGGACCAGCAGCTGCTGGCCGTGCGCGCCGCCCTGGTCGTGCAGGACGAGCAGCACCTCCTCGATCCCGAGGTGGTCCAGCAGCGCGGCGAGCATGTCCGCCTGTCCGGGACTGCCGAGGTCCGCGCCCGGGGCCGGACGTGAGCGCCCCATGCCGTTGAGGTCGACGGCGATGCAGTCGTAGCGCTCGCCGAGCGCACCCAGCAGCGGCTCCCACAGGCGTGCGGACGTCGGGATGCCGTGGACGAGCAGCAGCGGCGCCCCGCTGCCGTGGCGCAGGTACGTGATGTCCCCGCAGTCCAGCGGCGCGCTCTGCCGCGCGAGGGAGCCGACCGGCAGGGTCGGCGCTTCGGGTGCGGGTGGTTGCGTGCGGCGGGCCTCGAGCATGCGGGCGAACCTACCCGCGACCGTCGAGCTCCACCCGTGCCGCGACGGCCCGCTCGCGGACGGCTTCCCGCGTGGGCTGGTCGAACCGCCGCCACGTGCTGACCGCCCGGGCGGTGCGGTTGTTCGCCGCCAGGCGCTCGGTGTGCGTGTCGACGAAGTCCCAGTAGAGCGCGGTCACCGGGCAGGCGCGCTCGCCGTGCTTCTCGGTCGGCTTGTAGCGGCAGCCCTTGCAGTGGCCCGACATCTTGTTGATGTAGTTGCCGCCCGCGGCGTACGGCTTGGTCACCATCTCGCCGCCGTCGGCGAAGAGGGCCATGCCGGCGGCGTTCGGCGCCATCACCCACTCCGCGCCGTCCACGAACGCGGTCTGGAACCAGCGCACGAGCTCCCACGGGCGGATGCCCGCCGTCAGGCCGATCGTGCCCAGGACCATCAGCCGCTCGATGTGGTGCGCGTATCCGTTGGCGGCCACGCCGCCCACCACGGTGTCCAGGCACTTCCAGCCCGTCTCGGTGCCGCGGTACCCGTCCGGCAGCGGGAGCTCCGCGCCGAGCGCATTCGCGTCCGGCCACGTCTCGGCCCGCAGCCAGTACATCCCCCAGACGTACTCCCGCCAGCCGATGACCTGCCGCACGAAGCCCTCGACCGAGCTGATCGGGAGGTCGTGCTCGTGGTAGGCGTCCTCCGCCGCGCGCACGCAGGTGAGCGGGTCCAGGACGCCGAGGTTGAGCGGGATCGACAGCAGCGAGTGGAACAGGAAGGGCTGGGACGGGTCCGCCATCGCGTCCTGCCACGGGCCGAAGTCGCGCAGGCGGTGATCGACGAAGTCCGCGAGCGCGCTGCGGGCCTCGTCCGGGGTAACGGCGTAGCGCCGCGGCGCGTCGTCGCCGAAGAACGCAACTCCGTCGGCTGCGAGCGCGTCGAGGTCGGCACGGACCGCCGCATCGATGTCGTCCTCGTCCGGCGCCCACGGCTCGGGGGCCTCCAGGCCGGTCTTCGGCGGCGGCTGCCGGTTGTCGGCGTCGAAGTTCCAGCGGCCGCCGAGCGGCTCGCCGCCATCGTCCAGCAGGACCCGGTGCGCGCGGCGCTGGTCACGGTAGAAGTCCTCCATCCGCAGCCGCCGGCGGCCGCCGGCCCAGCCCGCGAACGCCTCGGGCGCGATCAGGAACTGCGCCGACGGCAGCTGCCGGACGCCGAGCCCGTCGAGCGCCCGTCGCGCGCCCAGGTCGTTCGGCTCGGCGGCCACGATGTCCTCCCCCGCGTGCGGCTCGAGGGCGCCGGCCAGCGACTCTGCGCCGCGGTGCTCCACGACCTCGATGCCGTCCGCGCGCAGCCGGTCGGCGTGGTGGCGCATCGCGCTCAGCACCACGTGGGCCCGCTGGCGGTGGACGGGCCGGCGGCGCAGCATCGCCGTGGACTCGATGAGCACGACACGGTCGGCGCCGTCGAGCGCGGGATGGTCCGGCAGGAGCTGGTCGCCCAGGATCAACGCGGTGTGGCCCACACCACGGGTACGCCCCGGGGCGGGCACGGCGATCAGCGCGCGAGCGACTTCAGGTAGTCGGCGCGCTGCTGGAAGGACGAGCGCATCTCGGCCGTGAGCTCGGTCAGGAACTCCTCACGGTAGGTCCCGTCCGTCAGCACCGCGATCGAGTAGTAGAGGCCGCTGAGCGCCGCGATCGCGGTCGACACGCGCAGCAGCTCGCGGGAGACGCGCGCGTCGATGCCGAGCAGGTCCAGGCGCACGATGCGGTGGCTGCCGTGGCCGATCCACGACTCGATGACGTCGTCGGAGATGGTCAGCGTCCCGAAGACGAGGAAGAAGCCGCCGATGGCGGCGCTGACCACCAGCACCTGCAGCGCCTGGCTGACGAACATCACGAGGCCGACGTTGATGCGCTGGCGCGGGTCCAGCGGCGGCCCGGCGCCGACCTGCTCCTCGAGCGTCGCGACCTCGCGCGGGAGCCGGACCGCGATGAACCCGGCGCCGAGCGTGGTCAGGAGCAGGACGGTGGCGATCAGGGTCGCGTCGGGCATGTCGGAGAACACCTGCCACATCTCCGTGTTGACGAACAGCACGACGCTGAACAACAGCAGGAGCGGGACGGCGCGCACCGCGAGCTGCAGCGATACGGCCAGCTGACCGAGGAGCCGCCGCCCCGTCCACACGACGATGTACACGAGCCCGAAGCCGATCACGCCGTAGAGCAGGGCGAGCAGCAACAGGTTGGCCGCAGCGGTGACCACGGCGCTCGTGGTCTGCCCGTTGAGGACGAGCGGCAGCAGCGCCGGCACCACGACGAAGGCGCCGAGCTCGACCGGGCCGACCGTGTCCGGCAGCGCGAGCGCGGGGCGGCGGCGCAGGCGGTTGATGACGGCGAACGAGCCGACCAGGATCGCCAGGCCGGCCGTCAGCGTCGCGAGGTTCTCGAGCCAGGTGAAGTCGAGGTCGACCGCACCCAGCACCTCCACGAAGAACACGAGCGACAGGACCGGCAGCGCCCGCGTCCAGACGTCGCGGGCCGCGCGGCGGTCGTCGATGAAGAGCGGCAGCCCGGCCCGGCGGAAGGCAGCCTCCTGGGTCGCGCGGTCGGCGGCGGGCACTGCCCCAGGATCACCGCTGCGGCGGACGACCCCGCCGGCGCGGGCTCAGCTGTCGGAGGACGGGCTGACAGCCCGGTAGCGCTCCATCGCGCGCTCGCGCTCCGCCTTGTGCTCCACGATCGGCGCCGGATAGTCCTCGCCGATGACGCACTTTGCCGCCTGCTGCTCGTCGTCGCTCATCCGCCACGGCTCGTGGACGTGCTTGTCGGGCACGCCTTCGAGCTCCGGGACCCAGCGCCGGATGTACGTCCCCTGCGGGTCGAACTTCTGCGCCTGCAGCGTCGGGTTGAAGATCCGCCGGAAGTAGGGCGCCGGGTCCACGCCGGTGGACGCCACCCATTGCCAGTTGCCGTTGTTCTGCAGCGGCTCGCCGTCGAGCAGCTTGTGGGCGAACCAGCGCTCGCCGGCGAGCCAGTCCAGGTGCAGGTCCTTCGTCAGGAACGAGCCGACGACCATGCGGGCGCGGTTGTGCATCCAGCCGGTCTGATCGAGCTGCCGCATCCCCGCGTCCACCAGCGGGTAGCCGGTGCGGCCGGCCTTCCACGCCTCCATGCTCTCCTCGTCGTCCGCCCACTCGAGCTTGCGGAAGCGTTCTTGGAAGGCCGCCTGCGTGTTCCCCGGGTGCAGCAGCAGGACGTGCGCGTAGAAGTCCCGCCACGCGAGCTGACGGGTGAACGCCGCGGCGCCCTCACCGCTACGGGCCCCGGCGCGCTCCTCCATCTCGCGGACGGACAGCGTGCCCCACCGCACGTGCGGGGAGAGCACGGACGTGCCGCCGCTGAGGTCGTCGTGACGCGCGGCGTAGTGGTCGATCGGACCGTCGAGCCAAGCGGCGAGCGTCGCGCGGGCCGCCGCCTCGCCGGGCTCGCAGACCGGTGCCGGGACGTCGTCCTCGAGCCCGAGGTCCGCCAGCGACGGGATGCGGCCGACGGCCAGCGACGACGGCAGCGGCGGAAGCTCCTTGGGCGCGCGGTGCACGGTCCGGCGCTCGAGCTTGCTGTGGGTCTTCCAGAACGGCGTGAAGACCGTGTACGGCTTGCCCTGGCCGGTGCGCGGCTTGGACACGTCCGCACAGAAGTTCCCCGGCTGCGGGCGCGGCGCGATACCGGCGTCCTTGAGCGCGTCCATCACCTCGCGGTCGCGGGCGAGCGCGTAGGGACCGACGTCGCTGGCCCAGAGGACGGCCTCGGCGTCGACCTCCTCCGCCAGGGCCAGCAGCTCCTTCGTCGCTTCGCCGTCCCGCAGGACGAGGCCGCCGCCGAGGTCCTTCAGCGTGGCGCGCAGCTCACGGAGGCAGCCGAGCATGAACGCGGTCCGGGCGGGCGAGGCGTAGCGTCCCGTCGCCAGCCGGCGGTCGAGGACGAAGACGGGGACGACGCGGTCGTAGTCCGCCAGCGCGGTGACGAGCGAGGGGTGATCGTGGACCCGCAGATCGCGGCGAAACCAGACCAGGGCGGTGGAACCGGGCACGTCTGGACTACGGTGCGCACAGCCGCGCGGATCGCCGGCAGCGGCGTCGTAGACTCGGGCATATGCCCGACCGCGTGGTCCAGGACTTTCCGCTGTTCCCGCTCGGACTGGTGGCGCTCCCCCATGAGTACGTGCCGCTGCACATCTTCGAGGAGCGCTACCGCACCATGATCGGGGAGTGCCTGGAGCGCGGCAGCGAGTTCGGGATCGTCTGGGCGCGGGACCCCGACGACGACGATGACGAGCCCCGCATCGGCTGCGCCATGGAGGTCGCGCGCGTCCTCGAGCGCATGGACGACGGGCGGCTGAACATCCTGTCGCGCGGGACCCGGCCGTTCCGGATCGTCGAGGAGCTGCACCACCTGGCCTATCCCGCGGCGACGGTCGAGTTCCTCGAGGACGTCGACGAGCCCGCCGACCCGGACGCCGGCGAGACCGCGCACGAGGCGTACCGCTCGCTCGTCGAACAGGCCACCGACAACGAGCCCGACGACGCGGACCTCGACCAGATGAACGCGTACGCGATGGCGGCAACGGTCGAGTTCGGCCTGCAGGCCAAGCAGGGTTTGCTCGACCTGCGCTCCGAGAACGCCCGCCTGCGCCTGGTCACCCGGCTGTTCCGCGCGGCGACCAAGCGCCTGGAGTTCATCGAGAAGGCGCAGGTGCGCGCGCGGTCGAACGGCAAGGTCCGCTTCGGCTGAGCTCCAGGGCCGCCGTCGCCCCTGTCGGCTGTCGCCGCGGTCGCGGGGACGCCGGTCTGCGTAACTCGCGCAGGGGGAGGTCGTTGTCCCTGCATGCGTGCGTCAAGGTTCCTGCCGATCGTGGTGCTCGGCCTGCTGTCGGCCGGGCTGCCGGTCGCTCCCGCCGGAGCATCTGTCGTCGAGCTGAAGCTCCGCGCGGTGCCGGATGTCGACGAAGGCGAGACATGCTTCGACGACTACCAGCGCGAGGACCTGTGCACCGACGACGACCGCGCGTTCACCCGCTACGAGGCGGTGCTCGACATCCGTGCCGCACCAGGCGAGCGCAACCGCGTGCGGATCCGCTCGCTGGGCGGTAGTCGCTGGACCGTCCAGGACACCGGGTCGCGGGGCGGCCTGCAGGTCGCGCACGGCTGCCGCCGGGTGACAAGCGCGCGGGCGCTCTGCCGGACGCGCGCGGACGTTCTTTCCACACGGGTGCGCACCGGCGACGGCGACGACGCCGTGGACGCCGGGCCGGGAACCCCGGACCTCGTGGCCGAGCTCGGCCCGGGCGCGGACCGCGCCCGCTCGGCGGTGGCCGGCACCCTGCGCGGCGAGGCGGGGGACGACGACCTGCGCGGCAGCGGCGGCGACGACAAGCTGTCCGGCGGGCCGGGGGACGACCGCCTCGCCGGCGGCGCCGGGGACGACGTGGTGGCGGGCGGCCCGGGCGCGGACCGCATGCTCGGCGGTCCGGGTGCCGATCGCCTGGAGGCGTTCGAGCGCATCGCCCCCGGCCGGGACTTCATCGACGGCGGCACCGGGCGCGACGCCGTCTCCTACTCCGGCCGCCGCCGGGCTGTGCGCGTCACGCTGGGGCCGCGCGGGCACAGCGACGGGACGGGCCGGGAGGACACCCTGCGTGCCCTCGAGGACGCCACGGGCGGGCGCGGGAGCGACACGCTCGTCGGCAGCGTGGGCCCGAACCGGTTGTTCGGCGGGGCGGGCGGCAACGACCTGCTGCGCGGGCTGGCCGGCACCGACACGCTGATCCTGAGCTCGCCGCGCGACCGTGCCGACGGCGGGCCGGGGAACGACCTGATCGCCGCCGAGGAGGGTCAGGGTCGCGCGCGCTGCGGCACCGGGTCGCGCGACCGCGTCAGCGGGCCGCTGCGCGTGCTGGTCGACCCGAGCTGCGAGCTGGTGGTCGACGTCGGCTACGACGACGCCGGCAGCGTGCCCACGCCGGTGACCGTCACGCCGGACACCCTGACGTTCGCCGTCGCCTGCCCGGGCTACAGCTGCGGTCGCTGGTCCTTCGTCCTGACGCGCGCGCCGCGGGACATCTGGTGGGCCGGCGCTGCGGGCGCCGGCCCGAGCGCACCGGTGGGGTCGAACGTGCTCGCGCGGGCCGACGCCCCGGCCAACGCGGGGAACAGCCGCGTCCTGCTGACCGTGCCGCGGGCCGCGCTGACCCCGGGGCTGCCGCTGATCGCGACGATCGAGGTGACCGACGGCTACCCCCGGTCGCAGCCGTACACGCGCTTCCAGTGGGGCCTGCGCGCGCCCTGATCGCTCGCTCGCGGCGCGTGGCAGGCCCCTCCTGCGCGGCCCTGACGACACACGACGGGCCCCCAGCCACCGTGCTTGCCCCCACGCCTGGCGCAGGCCCGTCCTGCGTTGCCGCGACGACACACGACGGGCCCCCATCCACCGTGCTCGCCCCCCAACCCGGCGCCCCACGCCGCCGCTCCGGCCCGCAGCGGTCGGTCGCTCCGCCCGCGCTGGCTCCTGCCACCGCCCGGAGGACGTGCGGGGCTGGTCCGCTCAGCCCGCTCGAGCCGTGCGGCTGCGGTCGGTCCCCGCCGTGGCTCGGTACGTCCCCGCCCGCCGCGGGACGAGCGCACGGAAGGTCCGGTCGGCCGCGACGGTCAGCGTCCTGGTCGTCCCGCCCGGTCCGGTCAGCGTCACCGTCCGCGCAGCGCCGGCCACGGTCCCGCTCCCGGCCCCCGTCCCGGCGCGGCTCCCGGTCCCGGCACCGACACCAGCACCGGAGGCGGCCGCGGCCCGGGGCGGGACGCGACCCCACACGGCGAGCTGCGTGCGCGACGCGGGCCGCACGTCGAGCGGGAACCGGTACGCCGCGTAGGCCGGCTTGTGGACGCCGCTGGTCCGCCAGAGGCCGCTCTGGAACGTCCCGCCCGCCGGTTCGTCCCGCAGCAGGTACTGCGCGAAGGACCGCACGCCGGGCGTGTGCCAGAGCAGGTTCTCGCTGCGGTTCAGGAACGCCGCCTGCTTCGCGAACGACACGCCGAACACGCGGTCCGGAGGGTTCGTCTGGACGCCGCCCTCGGTGTCCCAGACGTCGGTGCTGCCGATGCGGCCCGCCCGCTTGCCGGCGGCCAGCGTCCGCCGCAGCCGCACGAGCCCTGCGGGCGTGATGTCCCCCCGGAGCCGCGGCGCGAGGTCCGGTCCGGCCTTCAAGTAGTACAGGTGGACCGCGAGCCCCGCGACCTCCAGCCTCGGCATCGTCGCGCGGCAGCCCGCGTGGCCCCGGAGGGCGCGGCCCCGGAGCGGGCGGTCGCTGCGGTCCAGGCACAGCAGCTCGCGCAGGAACGGGATCGGCCCGATCGCCGTCGTCTCCCCCCGGCGCGTGCGGCCGGTGGCCAGCAGGTCGCCGATCAGGACCTCGCGGCCGCGGTGGCCGGTGGCCGCCAGTCCCGCAAGGCCGGCACGGACCAGCCGCCGGTACTGCCCCGGCGCGTGCAGGGCCCCGGCCCGGGACTGCGGACCGAGGTGCCGCGGGTTGTTCGGCTCGTTGACGATCGACCACCGCGACACGCGCCCGGGCGAGTCCGCGCTGCCGTCGTATCGCCGCCCGGCGGCCTCCGCGAACCGGCCGAAGGCCGCGGGGTCGGGGTCGCGCGCCCCGGGGAAGCGCTTGGTGAGGTCGTCCGCCGCCCACGCCGGGCCTGGCGTCGTGACGGTGAAGAGCACCTCGACGCCACGCACCGCTGCCTCCCTGACGAGCTGGTCGTACGGCGCCCACGACCCGGTGTAGGTGGCCGAGTCGCGCTGGTCCCGGGGCCGGCGCGGTGCGAGCTCGTTCCAGCGGACGTTCACCCGGACGATGTCGACGCCGAGCGCCGGCAGGTCGTCGAGCGCCCGGGTCCGCAGCGGCTCGGGACCGTGGACGAGGGTGGCGTCGTCCTGCAGGACCCGCAGCAGCCCAGGCGCGGCGACCGCTTCCGCCGTCCCCACCCCGACGAGCGCCAGGACGGCGGCGATCGACAGCGACGGCGTGCGGCGCAGAGCGCACATGAGGAGCTCTGGACCGCACGCCGCCGGTGGGTGGGGCGGGCGCATGTCCCCCACTCAACGGGTCGGCGCGCCCCGGGTTGCGGATCCGCGCCCCCGACTGCGGCGTTTGACGCAACCGGCTCCCGCTGCAACCGACGGTCTGAGACGGTCGGCGGATGCGAAGCCGCGCGCTGCTCGTCGCCCTGCCCGTCCTGGGGGGGGCTCACGCTCGCCTGGTCGACCCCGGCGACCGCCACCACGGTCAGCCTGACCCGGGAGGTCGTGACCGAGACCCTGGAGGGCGACGACTGCTACGACGACGGCCGCGAGGACGTCTGCGACACGTACGAGGTCCCCGTCGGCTCGCGGGTCGCCGCCCTTCGCGTCCAGGCCGGCCCGCGGGAGAGCAACCGCATCAGCATCCTGCAGCTCGGCGGGACCCGCTTCCGCATTACGGACAGCGGGGCCCGAGGACGCATCAACGTGAAGCCCGGCTGCCGGCGCGTCGCCCCGAAGCGGGCGATCTGCACCGTGCCCACCGCCGCACGCCGGGTCTCGGTGTCGACCGGTGACCTCCGCGACTCCGTGACGATCGAGGCCCAGCGGCTGCGCGCGATCGTCAACCTGGGCGGCGGCAGCGATCGGCTGCGGTCGACCGGCCCGACCACGGCCCGCGGCGGCACGGGCGACGACGCGATCACCACCGGCGTCCACGCGGACCTGCTGCTCGGCGACGCCGGCGACGACACGCTCAACGGCGCCCGCGGCCGCGACAGGATCGCGGGTGACGCGGGCGACGATCGGCTGATCGGCGGCGCCGGCAACGACCGGCTGCGCGGCGGCGGCGGCCGCGACCGCGTGGTCGGTGGTGGCGGGAGCGACGTCCTGTACGGGGACGCGGGCCGCGACCGGGTCTTCGGTGGCACGGGCCACGACGAGCTGCTCATGGACGATGGCCGCGTCCCCGCCGCCGACACCGTCGACGGCGGTCCGGGGACGGACACGGCCGACTACGACGGACGCCGGACCGGGGTCAAGGTCGTCCTGAGTGGTCCCGGGGGCGAGGACAGCATCAAGCGGGTCGAGGACGCCGCCGGCGGCGCCGGCCCCGACACGATCACCGGCGACACAGGCCCGAACCTCCTGTCGGGCGGCGTCGAGGTCGGCGCCTACGCCGATGACACCCTTGTCGGCGGCGGCGGTGACGACGGCCTGGTGGTCGACAGCGGCGACACCGACCCACGCGTGGACGCCGGCGCGGGCGACGACGTCGTCTACGCCATCGGAGCGGCCGGACGCATCGCCTGCGGCGCCGGCCGCGACCGCGTCCAGTCGGGCGCCATCCCCGTCAGTGCGCGGACGTCGGCGCCGCTCGTGGACCGGACGTGCGAGGAGGTCGGCACCTCGGGCGACCCGTGGCTCGCCGCCCCGGCCACGGCCACGGCGGACTCCCTCACCTTCACGGTGCGGTGCTCGGCCGACGTCTGCGACGACTGGCGCCTGAGCCTCCACCGTGCACCGGCGCGGCTGGCCTGGGCGGGAGTCGGTGCGCCTGCGGCCCCGGTGGAGCTTGCGCGTACCGACCTGCCGCCGGGCACCAGACGGCGAGCGACCGTCAGGGTCGACGTGCCGCGCCCGGCGACCCTGGCCCCGGGGACACCGGTCCTGGCGCTCATCACCACCGCGACGACGACCACCTCCGGGACCGTGACCCGCACGACCGAGATCCCGAGGGTGGTCGTCGGCCTCCTCGCCCCGTGACCGACGGCGGATGGACATCGATGCGGCCACGGCCGCACCGGCGCGGCGCGCGCCTACGCGGACCCGGCGGTGCTCGCGGCCTTGGCGGGCGGAACGGCCACCGCGGCCACCGGCTCGGTGGCAGGCGGGGTGCCGCCGGGCGGGGCGGACCGCCGCTGCCAGGGCGCTCGGCCCTCCGCACCCATCCACGACCCCGCCAGGATCAGGACCAGTCCGCCGATCGTCGCGGCCGTGATCCGCTCGTCCAGCAGCGCCGCGCCGTAGACGACGGAGAACCCGGGTGCGATGTAGGCGACCAGCGACGCCTTCCGCGGTCCGAGCTCGGCGATCAGCGTGTAGAAGATCAGGAAGGCGAGGCCGGTACCCAGGACCCCGAGCGCGAGCAGGCTGGCGGCCGCGTCGAGCCCGAGCGACGTCGGCGGGTGGATCAGGGCGAACGGCAGGGTGAGCAGCGCGCTGATCGTCATCGTCGACGCGACGACCCCCGCAGGCGGGACGCCGGCCATCTCCCGTTTGATCAGCATCGCGCCGATGGCGTAGCAAAGGCCTGCGATGAGGATGCCGCCGCCGGCCAGCAGCGTCTTGCTGTCGCCACTGAGGTCGACGCCGAAAAGCAGCGCGACGCCCAGGATGCCGACACCAATGCCGACCGTGCCCCAGCCGCTGGAGCGCTCCGCGTGATCGAAGCGCAGGGCGATGAGCGCGGTGAAGATCGGCGCGCTGGCCACCAGGATCCCGGCGAGCGCCGAGTCGATGTGGTGCTCCCCCACCGTGATCAGCGCGAACGGGATGACGACCTGGATGATCGCGATGACCACCGCGGCCCGCTTGCGCTGGAGCAGCATGGCGAGCGTTCCGCCGCGGAGCGCGATCGGCAACAGGACCAGCGCGCCGAGGGCCGTCCGCGAGCACACCACCTGCGCCGAGTCGAAGTCCCGCAGGCCGACCTTGATGAACAGGTAGGACGCGCCCCAGGTGGCGGCCAGCACGGCCATCAGGATCCACGAGCGCCGCCCCATTGCCGTCGAGGATCGCAGCATGCCGTCGTAAGCACCAACGATCTTTCCGGGCCGTCTCCATCAGCTGCGCTGATGGCACCGGGGTCAGCGCGGGAGCTTGCAGACCGACTTGGCCAGGTCGCGCACCAGGCGCGTGACCTTGAAGAAGCCCTCCGGCTGCTTGGCCGAGCTGTCGCTGAAGGCGATCGTCCCCTCCTCGGCACGCAGCTCGAACCGCAGGATCGACCGCGGGCCGGGCGGCAGGACGAGGTCGCGGTCGAGCGGGCCGCTGTCCGACGTCTGGTCGTTCTGGCGGTCGACCTTGCCACCGCTGAGCTCCCGGATCAGCTCGCGGGCCGTGATGAGCTGATCGGAGCTCATCATGCCGGCCGACTTCCCGTTGCAGGTGACCTCGCCGCCGTCCTGGACACGCAGGTCGAGCTTCGCCCCGGGGACGGCGCCCGTCCGCTCGACGACGAACAGGTCCGGGGACGGGGTCCCGCACGCGGCCAGCGCGATCGCGACCACGCCGAACCCGAGCGCGCAGCGTGAGCGATGTGGCGTCATGCCCACGCCGCCGCTCCGCCGCGTCGCGGGTCGCCGCCCGCGGTGACCGTGCCGTCCGCGCCCCGCACCACGGCCTGCACGCCGCCGAAGAAGAGGTTGCGGTCGCGGAACGGAAGGACCGGCCGCCCGGCCGCCGCCAGCGCGTCCACGGCGACGCCCGGCTCGGCGTACACGGTGCCCGCGTCGAAGTGCAGCCGCGGCGCGTCGACCGCGTCCTGCGCCGGAAGTCCCTGGTCGATCACGCCCACGATGGTCTGCAGGATCGCGGATCGGATGCGGCTGGAGCCGGCCGACCCCACGACGAGCTCGACGCCGTCGGCCCCGACGAGCACCGTCGGCGCCATCATCGACGGCATCCGGCGGCCCGGCGGGAACGCGTGGAAGCCGAGCGGGTTCAGGTCCTCCTCGCCCATCATGTTGTTGGGGTGCATGCCCGTCCCGGGGACGACGACACCCGATCCCTCGCCGTTCGTCACGGTCACCGCGCATGCGCGGCCCTCCGCGTCGAGGACCGAGACGTGGGTGGTGCTCCCGAGCCGCGAGCTCAGGAAGCGCGCCGCGAAGCCGTCCTCCGCGAGGCCCGCGACGAACGCGTCGGTGCGTGCCGACTGCGCCGACTCCATCGCGTCCACGAGCAGCTCCGGGGTGACGGCGCCGCGGTCCAGATCGGTCAGCGCGCCCGCCAGCAGGATCCCGCCGGCGTTCGGCGGCGGGTTCGTCAGGACGGTCCGGCCGCGGTAGGCGGTGGTGGTCGGGGGGCGGTCGACGGCCAGGTAGACGCCGAGGTCGACCGCCGACAGGGCGCCGCCGCGCGGCGTGAGCCAGTCCACCACGGCCGCGGCGACGGCGCCCCGGTAGAAGGGCGCGGCCCCCTCGGCCGCCAGCAGCTCCATCGCGTCCGCGAGGTCCGGCCAGCGGAAGTCGTCCCCCGCGCGCAGCGACCGCCCACCCGGCGCGAACACGGCGGCGCACTCGGGCGTGGCGACCAGGATGCCCTCCAGGATCTCCGAGACGTAGCCCTGCGAGGCGTTGACGGGGACGCCGGCGCGGGCGTGCGCCGCCGCGGGGCCGACGAGGCCGGCGAGCGGGACCGACCCCCAGCGGTACGCGGCCTCGGCGATGCCGGCGGGCATGCCCCACACGCCGACCGAGCCGGCACCGACGTGGAAGACCTGGGTTGCGTCGCCGAAGTCGACGACGACGGGCGTGAGCTCCGGCGCGGCCGGCGGGACGGGCGGCGACGCGGCCGGGAAGGCGGACGCCCGCGCGTCGACGGCTCCGGGAGCGGCGACGAAGAAGTCGAGCAGCACCGGGTCGGCGTCGAAGCCGACGGTCAGCATGTAGCCGCCGGCGCCCATCCCGGTGAGCAGCGGCTCGGCCGCGAACGACGTGAGCATCGCGGCGATCGCGGCGTCGACCGCGTTGCCGCCGTCCCGTAGGACGTCGGCGCCCGCGCGCGCCGAGAGCGGGTGTCCGGCGGCGACGACCCCGCCGCTGCCGGACCGGGGCACGACCTAGCCGCGCGGGATGAACTCGGGCACGTCGAGCTCGCTGACGCCGAGGCCCGTCTTGCGGGTCGAGCCCGAGCGGACGGGCTCACGGCCACGCGCCGGCTCGCGCCGCTGGACGCGGACCTCGCCGGCCGGCTCCTCGAGCGGACGGCGCTGGGTGCGCGTCGCCGCCGGGCCGTAGCCCGTCGCCACGACGGTGATCCAGACCTCGTCCTCGAGCTTCTCGTCGACCATCGCGCCGAAGATGATGTTCGCCTCGGGGTGAGCCGCCGCGGCGATCGTCTTGGCCGCCTCGTTGACCTCCCACAGGGACAGGTCGGTGCCGCTGGTGATCGAGAGCAGGATCTTGCGCGCGCCCTCCATCGACGTCTCCAGCAGCGGGGACGACACGGCGGCCTCGGCGGCGGCCAGCGCGCGGTCCTCGCCGCGGCCCATGCCGATGCCCAGGAGCGCGTTGCCGGCCTCGGACATGATCGTCCGGACGTCCGCGAAGTCGAGGTTGATCAGGCCCGGCAGCGTCACGAGGTCGCTGATGCCCTGCACGCCCTGACGCAGCACGTCGTCCGCGACGTTGAACGCCTGGACCATCGACGTCTGCTTGTCGAGCACCGACAGGAGCCGGTTGTTCGGGACGACGATCAGCGTGTCGACCTCCTCGGAGAGCGACTGGATGCCGACCTCCGCCGCGCTCGCACGCCGCGAGCCCTCGAAGCCGAACGGCTTGGTGACGATGCCGACGGTCAGCGCGCCGAGCTCGCGGGAGATCCGCGCGACCACGGGCGCCGCACCGGTGCCCGTGCCGCCGCCCGCGCCGGCCGCGACGAAGATCATGTCGCTGCCCTTGAGCAGGCTCTTGAGCTTGTCGTACTCCTCCATCGCCGCCGCCCGCCCGAGGTCCGGGTTGGACCCGGCGCCGAGCCCGCGCGTGACCTGCGGGCCGATGTGCAGCGTGATGTCCGCGGTGGACTGCTGCAGCGACTGCACGTCCGTGTTGACCGCGATGAACTCGATGCCCTCGATGCCGGCCTCGACCATGCGGTTGACGGCGTTCACGCCGGCACCGCCGACGCCGACGACGCGGATGACGGGCTTGCCGACCTCCATCGCCTGGCCCCAGGCGGGGGCCGCCGGGGTCGGACGCGCGTACGGGTCGTCGTAGAAGGACGTGCGGGCCGGCAGCGGGTTGGCCGGCGGCTCGGTCTTGCTGAAGCTCGCAGGAGCAGATGCGGGTGTCGCTGCGGGGGCAGGGGCGGGCGTCGGCGCGGTGTCCTCCGCGCGCGGGTCGGCCATCGCGGGATGCGGGAAGCCGGGCGTCTCGCGCGAGTCGACGGGGAGCGGCGGGACCGCCTGCTGTGCCGCCGCCGTCGCGGGACCGCTGTGGGACGGTGCGCCGTCGCGGCGCGCCTGCTCCTCCTGGACCTCGTCGGTCTTGCGGAAGAGGGCCGCCAGCGGGCCTTCACGCATGGATGCGCGCTTACCGGATTCCATGGGAGAGGACCTCCTTCGCGAGATCGCGATAGGACCGGGCGGCCATGCCGTCCGGTTCGTACTTCAGGACGGACATGCCCTTCACCGGCGCCTCCGCGAAGCGCACGGTCTTCTTGATGCGGGACGCGAACACGCGATCACCGAAGTTCTCCTCGAGGATCTCGATCGCTTCCTTCGCGTGAAGGGTGCGGGAGTCCATGAGCGTGGGCAGGATGCCCTCGATCTCGACGTCCGGGTTGAGGTTCTCGCGGATCATGTGGAGCGTGTTCTGGAGCTGGATCAGCCCCCGCATCGACAGATACTCGCACTGCACGGGGACGATCACCTTGGAAGCGGCCGTCAGGGCGTTGATCGTGAGCAGCCCGAGCGACGGCGGCGTGTCGATGCAGATGAAGTCGTAGTCGTTGATGATCGGCCTGAACGCCTTCTCCAGCGAGCGCTCGCGGCCGATCTTCATCGACATGGCGATCTCGGCGCCGGCGAGGTCGATCGAGGCGCAGGCGATGTCGATCTCGCGCTTCTGGATGACGTCCACGATAGGCAGGTCGTGGACGAGGACGTCGAACATCGACTGCTTCAGCCCGTCCGGGTCAATGCCCTGCGACATCGTCAGGTTCCCCTGGGGGTCCATGTCGACGCACAGCACCCGGTACCCGCTCTCGGCGAACGCCACCGCGAGGTTCAGGGTGGTGGTCGTCTTGGCGACCCCGCCCTTCTGGTTGGCGAAGACGATGACCTTGGCTTTTTTGGGCGTGCTGTTCACGGGGATGCTCGTTCGTCCGGGAATGGACCGATCGCCGGTCTTGTTCGCGCGCGCCGCGGGTTCTCCTCCTCCGGCCCGGTACATAAGATCGTCGCCATGTCAGGCACTGCCCACCCGAACGTCGTGCACCTCGACGAGCTGCCCGTGCAGCGCCGCGAGGCCGAGGACATCGCGGTCGACTACGTGCGGCTCGCGTCGGCTGCGGGCGCGATCGGGATCGGCGCCACCCGCTACGTCGTCCCGCCCTCGCGGCGCATGATGCCCGTACACGTCCACAGCGACGAGGAGGAGCTGTTCTTCGTCCTCGAGGGGTCAGGTCTGCTGTGGCAGGACGGCGTGACCTACGCCGTCGGTGCCGGCGACACCATCGTCCACCTCGCGCAGACCGAGGCGCACACCCTCGTCGCCGGCCCGGACGGGCTCACCGTCGTCGCGTTCGGCGAGGGCTCGCGCACGAACATCACCTACCTGCCCCGGCCGCAGGCCTGGTGGCTGGGGACGCGCTGGATCCCGGCAGACGGGCCGAACCCGTTCCGGCTCGAGGCCGCCCTCGGCCCCTTGGAGCTGCCCGGCGCGCCGCAGACCGAGCGTCCGCCGACGGTCCGCCACCTCGACGCGATCGAACTCAAGGTCGAGGTCCGGCCGGGCTACGACATCGCCGAGCGCAACCTCGGGCGTGCCGTCGGCTCCGTGCGGATCGGCCTGCGCCACGACACGCTCGCACCCGGCACCCGCTCGTGCCCGCCCCACTGGCACACGGGCGAGGAGGAGCTGTTCCTGGTCCTCGACGGCGACGGGACGGTCGAGCTCGGCGACCAGCGGTTCGGGGTGCGCACGGGGAGCGTCGTTGTCCGGCCGCCGAACTCGGGGGTGGCGCACAGCCTCCTGGCGGGTGCGGGGGGCCTGACGTACCTCGCCTTCGGCACGCGCGACCCCAACGACATCTGCTTCTACCCGCGGTCGCAGAAGGCCAACGTCGGCGGGATCACGTTCCGGCTCGACGTCGTGGACTACTGGGAGGGTGAGGACGAATCCCCGGCCTGATCAAGGACCAGCGCCTGATCGACCGGCTCGTCGCCAAGGAGCTGCTGTTCGTGACGGGGAAGGGCGGCGTCGGGAAGACGACGGTGGCGGCCGCGCTGGCGAGCGCCGCCGCCGCGCGCGGGCTGCGAACGATCGTCGCCGAGGTCTCCGCGCGCGACGACGCGGCACGGCAGCTGGGTGCGGACACGGGCGATCGGCCGGTCCGGGTGTTCGAGGAGCGCGAGGTCGCCCCCGGCCTGCACCACATCTCGGTCGATCCCGAGCACGCGATGCAGGAGTACCTCGTCGACCAGATGCCGGTGAAGGCGCTCGCGGACGCGCTCGTCTCCTCGCGGCTCTTCAGCTACCTGGCAGCCGCCACCCCCGGGCTGCGGGAGCTGCTGACGGTCGGCAAGCTCTGGGAGCTGGCGCAGCCGGACCGCCGCACACCCGGTGCACGGCCCTACGACCTCGTGATCGTCGACGCGCCCGCGACGGGCCACGGGCTGGCGCTGCTTGCGGCGCCGCGGACCTTCGCCCAGGCCGCGCGGGTTGGCCCGATCGCGCGCCAGGGCCGTACGATCGATCAGATGCTGTCCGATCCGTCCCGAACCGGCGTGCTCGCCGTCACCACCGCCGAGGAGACGCCGGTCAGCGAGACGCTGCTGCTGCGTGACGCGCTCCTGTCCCAGGCCGGCCTCGACCTCGACGCGGTGATCGTCAACCAGCTGCTGCGGACGACGCTCACGGGCGCGGAGACGACAGCGGTGGAGACGGCGCTGGCGCGCGTCCCGGCCGCCGTCGCCGGCGGCGGCGACCGCAGGGCCACCGCGCCGCACCGCAGCGCCGCGCTGCACGCGGCCCGCGCGCACCAGAACCGCGCCCGGCACCAGCGCGCCCAGCTGGCGCGGCTGCGGCGCGGCCTGGCAGTCCCTGCGGGCTCGGCCGGCCGGCCGGCGCCGACCGTCGCGAGCCTGCCCGCCCTGGCCGGCACCGCCGACCTCGTCCCCGCCCTCGTGCGCCGGCTGGCGGCGCGATGAGCTCGCTCTCGGAGCGCCTGGACGGCCGCCGCGTCGTCATCGTCGCCGGCTCCGGTGGCGTGGGCAAGACCACGACGTCCGCCGCGATCGGGCTCGGCCTCGCCGCGGGGGGGCAGCGGGTCTGCGTCATCACGATCGACCCGGCCAAGCGCCTGGCCGACGCCCTCGGCCTGGAGGAGCTCGGCAACGAGCCGCGCCGCGTGGACCCGTCGCGCTTCAGCGACCACGACATCGAGGTCGAGGGTGAGCTGTGGGCGATGATGCTCGACGCCAAGCGGACCTTCGACGACCTGATCGAGCGCCTCGCGCCGGACGCCAAGACGCGCGACGAGATCCTCGAGAACCGCATCTACCAGGAGCTGTCGTCCGCGGTCGCCGGGTCGCAGGAGTTCACCGCGATCGCAAAGCTCTACGACCTGGACCGCGACGGTGGGTTCGACGTCCTGATCCTCGACACGCCCCCCTCGCGCAACGCGCTCGACTTCCTCGACGCCCCGGACCGCCTGACGAACTTCTTCGAGGGGCGTGCGCTGAAGGTCTTCCTGGCGCCGTCGGGGATCGCGGCGAAGGTCGTCGGGCGCGGCACGAGCGTCGTGTTCTCCGTCCTGCGCAAGGTCACGGGCGTCGACCTGCTGGACGACGTCAGCGTCTTCTTCCGCGCCCTGAGCGGGATCATGGACGGCTTCCGCGAGCGGGCGTCCGGCGTCAAGGCCCTGCTGGGCGACCCGGCGACGACGTTCCTGATCGTGAGCTCGCCACAGCATGAGCCGATCGAGGAGGCGATCCACTTCGCCGGCAAGCTGCGCGAGGCCAGGCACCGCATCGGCGCGCTGATCGTCAACCGGGTCGACCCGGGGGTGGCCGATGCCGACCCGCCGGACGCCGAAGCGCTCGCCGCGCTCGAGGAGGAGCTGACGGCCGAGCTCGGCGCGCCGCTCGCGCGGAAGGTCGCGCGGACCATGGCCGACGCGCGCCTGCTGGCTGACCGCGATGCCGCGTCGATCGCGCACCTGCAGGACGCGCTCGGCGAGGCGGAGGCGCTGCTGGTCCCCCAGCTCGACGACGACGTCCACGACCTCGAGGGCCTGACGCTGATCCACCGGCACCTGTTCGCGTCCGACCCGGACCGCGCGTCGATGATGCGCGCGGCGGCCGGCCTGGCCTGACGGTCCACGTCGGCCGCGGGGGGGGTCAACGGCCGGCGGCTGACGACCGCCCGGCGCCGTCTGACGACCAATTTTGGTCGCCGCAACGACCAGAATTGGTCGTCAGACGCCGGAGCCAGGTATCGGCCCACCGGCCACCGGGCACCGGCCACCCACCACTGACCGCGCGCCCGCGCGCACTCCGGCCCGGCGGCTAGGCCTGGGTCGGGGCCTCGACCAGGTCGGCGGCCAGGAGGCCGTCCGCCACCCCGCGCAGGTCGGCGTCCAGGTGGCCGCACAGCACGTCGCGCAGGACTGCGCGCAGGTGGCCGCTGAGCTCGTCGACGACCGCGGTCAGCATGGCCGCGTCGGGTGCGGTCGACCCGTGGATGAGGGTCCGTTCGAGGGCGACGATGTGCGCGACCCGGCTCGTGAACGCGGCGCGCTCGTGCGGCTGGGCGCAGAGGGCCGCGAGCCGTCCGGCGAGGCGGCCGCTCTGCGGGCCCTCGGGCTCGAGCAGCGCGCGCAGCGCCATCAGGTGGTCGCTGAGCGCGTCGTCGTCACGCTCGCGGGTGCAGCCGAGCTCGAAGCGGCGCACCGCCCAGGCCAGCTCGCCCGAGCGCGGCATCCGGCGGCCCACCAGGTTGCAGAACGCGCGCAGCTCGTCCTCCTGCGCAGCGGTGATCAGGCAGCGGCCGTGGACGATGCCGCCCGCCGCGGCGCCGAGGCTGACGAGCTGCCACGGCCCGCCGGCGGCGCGCGTCCAGCCGACCGGCGTCAGCGCGGCGCCCGCCTCGTCGAACAGGCGCAGCGCGGCGATCAGGCGCTCGAGGCGCAGGCGGCCCGGATCGTGGCCCCCTGCCTCCGCCCCGCCCGCCCACAGATTCCCGTCCCAGCGCAGGACGGCGAGGGTGCGGGCGCCGTCCCCGCGGACCGCGTCGGCCGGACCGTCCTCCAGGACCTCGGCGCGCATCAGCGTCAGGCCGTCCCCCATCGCGACCTCGCCCGACTCGAGCTCGAGGCCGAGGACCGCACAGACGAGCACCGTTTCCGCGACGCCCTCGTGGACGACCTCCTCGAGCTCGTCGTACGCGCGGTCGAACCGCTCGGACTGCAGGACGAAGTCGGTCGAGTCCTCGAAGATGCGGCCGAGAAACGCGCGCAGGCCGAGCTCCGCGCAACGCCGCGGGTCGCGCGGGATGCCCTGCGCGACGTGTGTCTGCAGGTAGCCGTCGAGCCCGCCGCAGGCCTGCAGCGCGTGGACCGCGGGCAGGTAGGACTCCAGGCGGGACAGGATCGAGCGGCGCTCATCGATGAACGCCGCCGTCAGCGGGCGGTAGCAGTAGAGCGTCGGCTGGCGACGGCTCGACGCCGACTCGACGATCTCGAAGGCCAGCTCGTGGCCGTCCGCCATGTCGGACGCCAGCTGCCACGCGGCCTCCTCTGCAAAGGTGGCAAGCACGGCGCGCAGCTGGCGGTTTCGCATGTCGACCGGTTCGGGCCGCCTGGCGCCTGTCCTCGTCCGTGCAACAGACGTTGCAGTCCGTCCGGGCTGCAGCTTCGGGGCCCGGATCTGCAGCTTCGAGGCCACGAAGGTGCGCACAGATGGGGAGTTTCGGGGAGCGATGTGCAGGTTTGCCGAAATCCGGGCACATGACCGCATTCCGCCGCACCGCCGGGCTCCTGGCGTGCATCCTGATCGCCTGCGCAGCGGCCCCTCGTGCGCAGGCGCAGGCGGCGACCTACCGGCTCGGTGAACGCGTCCTCCGCGTCGGCGCGACCGGCGGCGACGTGAAGAGCCTGCAGCGGCTGCTCACCAGGGCCGGGCACGCGGTCGGTGCCGACGGCGAGTTCGGCCCCGGGACGCGGACCGCGGTGCGCGCCTTCCAGCGGGCCAAGCGGCGGCAGCAAACCGGGGTGGTCGGGCCGGGGACGGTCCGGGTCCTGCGGGCTGCCGCGGCGGCGGGGCCCGCCGCTCGCAACCCCGAAGCCGCAGGCGACGCCGCGGCCGTCGCCGCGAAGGGGACCCGTGACGGCGGCGTGACCTTCGGCACCGTGCCACCGCCCACTGCGGACGCCGCGGCGTCGCCGGCGCCTCCCCCGCCGGCGGCGGCCCCGGCCGCCGCCGCGACCGGCCCGGTCGGGAAGGCGACGTTGACCAGCGGCGGCCTGGCCGTCGCGCCGGCCGGCGCACCGCCCGAGGTCGTCGCGATGATCGCCGCCGCCAACAGGATCGCGAGAACGCCGTACCGCTACGGCGGCGGACACGGGGACTTCGACGACACGGCGTACGACTGCTCGGGCTCGGTCTCCTACGCGCTGCACGGCGCCGGCCTGCTGGACAGCACGCTCGACTCCTCGTCGCTGGCGAAGTGGGGCGCCGCGGGCGCGGGCCGCTGGGTGACGATCTACGCGAACGCCGAGCACGTCTACATGTACGTCGCCGGCCTGCGGTTCGACACGAGCGGGCAGAAGACCTCGGGCTCGCGCTGGCAGGACGCGGCGCGGTCCAGCAGCGGCTTCACGGTCCGGCATCCGGCCGGCCTGTGACTCGCGGCGGCCCGGAGCACCGAGCGCCGGCTGACGCGAGCGCGCGAGCTACCGCTCGACGCGACGGCCGGGCTCGGCGGGAGCCGGCGCGACGTCCACCACCCGTGTGGCCAGCAGGCGTGCGGGAGTCGCGCCCGTGAGGGCGTGCCAGTCGCGCGTCAGGTGGGCCTGGTCGGCGTACCCGGCCTGCGCCGCCAGCGCCGCGAGCGGGACCGCGGGCTCGCGGCGGTGCAGCTCCAGGCCACGCTGGAGGCGGACGATGCGCTGCAGCCGCTTGGGCCCGTAGCCGACGGCGGCGTCGAACCGGCGCAAGAGCTGGCGGGTCGTCAGCCCCGTCTCGGCCGCGAGCGACGTCACGCTTGGCGCTCCGTGGCGGATCCGGGCGACCGCATGGCGGACCAGGTCGTCGGGCGGCGCGGCGTCCGGCAGCCGCGTCGCCAGCAGCGCGTACAACGCGCGGAGGCGCCCGCCCGGCCCCGATGCGGCGATCGCGTCCGCGTCCCAGCCGTGCCGCCGTGCCAGCGCGGGCCACAACGCGGCGAGGTCGACATGCTCGTCGCGGACGGCGGACGCGGGGACGCCGAGCAGCGCGGTCGCCGTCCCGGGACGCAGCCGTACCCCGGCGACGGCCTCCCCGGGTCCCAGCCGGGAGAGCTGGACGACGGTGGCGGGGCCGGCCAGCTGGACGCCGCCGGCGGTCGCGACGATGTCCATGTGCGCGTCCGGGAGGACCGGCCAGCCGAGCACGCCGCGCGGTCCGGCGCGCAGGGTCCAGCCGCACGCAAGGGCCCAGCGGAGGGCGGGCGGGACCGGATGCTCGCGGTAGACGACCACGCGCCGCAGTATGCCCACGTCCGTTTCGTCCAAGACACCGCGGGCGCGGTCCGGGATGCTGCCCCCATGTTCCTCGGACTGCGCACGACGATCTACCCCGCCCCGGACCTCGCGGCCGCCACGGCCTGGTTCACCGACGTCCTCGGCAAGCCGCCGTACTTCGACGAGCCGTTCTACGTCGGCTTCGAGGTCGGTGGCTACGAGCTCGGCCTCGCGCCGGACGCACCGGTCGAGGACGGCGCCGTCACGTACTGGGGCGTGCCGGACGCCGCTGCCGCCCACGCGCGTCTGCTCACCGCCGGGGCGACCGAGCACAGCGCCGTGGCCGAGGTGGGCGGCGGGATCAAGGTCGGCGCCGTCGTCGTCGCCGGCGGCGCGCTGCTGGGGGTCATCGAGAACCCGCACTTCGCGCTGTCCCCCGTGACCGACGCCGGTGACGGCCCGGGCTGCTGAGCGCCCTCGGCCGGCGCCGCCGGCCCGTCGTGCGTCGCCCCTGCGACGGCGGACGGGCCCGCTCGGCCGACGGAGCGGCCGCGCCCGTGGGCCGATGGACCCGCGCGGTTGCCTGCCCCGCGCCCACCGGCGGGTCGGCATGATGCAGCCGACGTGCGCGCTGTCGCCCTCTCCGCCGCCTGCGGCGTCCTCCTCGTCCTCGGCGCCTGCGGAGGGGCGGGCCGGCCGGCCGCCCATCCCCCCGGCGCGCTCGCCGGCGGCAGCGTGCCGTCCGTCCCCACGCCGGTGCCTATCGGCCGGGGCGACCGCCTGCGGCCGGGGCCCGGCCCGGGCCCCGGCCCCGCGACCGCCGACCGCCTGCCCTGCCGCACCGCGCCCCCGCCACGCACGCATGACGCCGTCCACATCGAGCTGTTCGCCGCCGGGCACACGGTGATCGTCCCGGCGGGGATCGGGATCGCTCCTCCGCGGCGCCGCGCCGGCGCCTTCGTGACGGGCGGGCGCTGCGTGACGCCGCTGCGCACGACCGAGCCGACCGGCGTCATCGAACTGCTGCCCGGGACGCGCGCGACGCTGGGCGACCTGTTCGCCGTCTGGGGACGTGCGCTCGGGCCGCGCCGCCTCCTGAGCTTCGACGGCCCCGTCCGCGCCTGGGTCGACGGGACGCGGTGGCGCGGACCCGTCGCGGCGATCCCGCTCCGCCACCACGCGCAGATCGTGGTGGTCACCGGGCCGGACGTCCCGGTGCACGCAACGTACGGGTTCCCGCCGGACGGCGTCACCCACCTCCGTCCGTGACTACGCTGGCCCTGCCATGC
Organism: Paraconexibacter sp. AEG42_29; assembly: GCF_040581415.1. Classification (NCBI taxonomy): domain Bacteria; kingdom Bacillati; phylum Actinomycetota; class Thermoleophilia; order Solirubrobacterales; family Paraconexibacteraceae; genus Paraconexibacter; species Paraconexibacter sp. AEG42_29. The sequence goes on from NZ_CP114014.1 coordinate 4,138,627, forward strand.
GCCGCGCCCGCCTCCTTGTCGTCCTCTGCTTCGCGCTGGCCGCCGCCCTTCCGGTCGCCCCCGCCCGCGCCGACGGCGACCCGGCCAGCGATATCCTCCTCGCGCAGGACGCCTACTACCCGTACGCCCCGCTGAGCGTCGCCAAGGAGCTGCAGGTCGCACTCGACGGCATGCTCAAGGCCGCGAAGGCGAAGCGGTTCGAGGTCAAGGTCGCGCTGATCGCCGCCCCGGTCGACCTGGGCGCGGTCCCGCAGCTGTTCACCGACCCGCAGCGCTACGCCGACCTGCTGACGTCCGAGATCTCCTTCAACACGAAGCCGCGTGTGCTCGTCGTCCTGCCCGCCGGCCTCGGCGGGAACAACCTCGGCGACAACGCCGCGACGGCCCTCGACGGCATCGCACCGGAGGAGGCCGCCGGCTCCGACGGCCTGGCCCGTGCGGCCATGCTCGCGGTCGGCCGGCTGGCCGCGGCCAACGGCACGCCGATCCCCATCCCGGCGGTCGCCCGGGACAAGGGGCGCGCGACCGGGGACCGTGACAAGGGCGGCGGGACCTCGCCGCTGATCGTGTTCGGCGTCCCCGTGCTGCTCGTGGCGCTGATCGCCGGCGGCGCGGCGATCGCGGGGCGGCGCGCCGAGAACGAGGACGGTGAGACCGAGGTCGGCGAAACCACGGGCGGTGAGACCGAGGTCGGCGAAACCGCGGGCGGTGAGACCGAGGTCAGTGAAACCGCGGGCAGTGAGATCGACGGCGACAGCGGGGACCCAGACGTCGCCGGAGGCAGCGACAGCGACGACGCTCCATCGTCCGGGTCCGGCGAAGCCGTCGTGACGCGTCTCCCGGCGACCACCGCGGACCCGGCCCCCGAGTCGCCGGTGGAGCCGCCGTCCGATCCTCCGGCGGCGCAGTAGCATCGATGGGGATGTCCGAAGAGCTGGCCAACCTCGATTGGGCCGATCACGCGTCGGAGCGCCTCGCCGAGGCCGGCTACCGGCGCGGCGGTGCGCGTCAGGCCGTCATCGACCTCCTCGCGCGTCAGGCGTGCGCGCTCTCGGCGTTCGAGATCGAGGAGGCGCTCAAGGGCAGCGGCACCCGCGCCGTGGCCCGGGCGAGCGTCTACCGCGTCATCGACGAGCTCGAGCAGCTCAAGCTGATCTCGCGTATCGAGGTCGGCCACGGGATCTCGCGCTACGAAGCCGTCCACCCGGACGGTCATCACCACCACCATCACCTCGTGTGCGACGACTGCGAGAAGGTGATCCCGTTCGAGGACGACGAGCTCGAGCGGACGATCCATCGCGTCGCCGACCGTGTGGCGTTCGACGTCGCCGAGCACGAGATCGTCCTGCACGGCTCGTGCGGCGACTGCGGCGCTCTGGCCGCCAAGCGCCGGCAGAACTAGCGCGGGCGTCGCCGCAGGGCGAGGATCCAGCGGACCGCGAGCGGCGCGAGCAGCACCATCACCACCACCCGCAGCGACTGCACCGCGACGACGAACGTCGTGTCCGCCCCGGCACCGGACGCCACGGCGAGGACCGCGTACAGCCCACCCGGGGTCGTCGCGAGGTAGCTGTCCATGAGCGACGCGGACGTCGCGGCGTCCAGGATCAGCGCCAGCCCGAAGCAGGCGACGAGCAGTCCGAGGATCGCCAGCGAGACCGGCACCAGCAGCTTGCCGAGCAGCCGGATGGTGTCCGGCGTGAAGCGCAGCCCGACCTGCAGGCCGATGATCCCGAAGCTCGCCTCCCGCAGCAGCGGCGGGACGCCGAACTCCCCGCCCGGGACGGCGAGGACGACGACCCCCGTCAGGATCATCGGGCCGAGCAGCCCGCCGGCCGTGAGGCGCAGCCGCAGCGCGATCAGCGCGCCGGCCAGAGCGAGCACGGCGGTCAGGACCCAGCCGCGCAGCGCGCCCAGGATCGGCTGGGCGTCCGCCGCCAGCGCGCTCGCCGACTCGTGGTGCCCCGGGAACGCCAGCGCGATGAACAGCGGGGTCGACGCCACCACGACGAGCACACGGAGGTACTGCATGAACGCCACGAGGCGGTCGTCGGCGCCGAGCTCCTCCGACATCCCGACGATGCCCGACGCGCCGCCGGCGATCAGGCCGAGGGCGGCCGTCGGCTCGTCCAGCGTCGTCGTCCGGGCGAGCGCCAGCCCGGCCGCGAGGCTCAGCGCGAGCGTCGCCGCGCTGACCAGCGCCACCGGCAGCCACGCGTGCGTGAGCTCCCGCAGCGCGGACGCCTGCAGGTAGGCGCCGAGCGTCACGCCGGCCACTGCCTGCGCCCAGCGGAACCAGGCCGGCGGGACGTCGATGGCGTCCGGCCGCCCGAGGGCGACGCCGAGGCCCAGCAGCAGCGCGGCGAACAGGTACGACGACGGCAGCCCGACGCGGTCGAGCGCGAGCCCGCCGAGGACCACGCCCGCGGTGAGCCCGGCCCACGCGGCCACGGAGACGCGCCGGGCGCGGGGTGGCTGGGTGGTGGGTGCGGACGCCAAGGCCCGCCCGATCGTAGGCGGTCGACGCGCACACGTCTGCGCGCCGAACGTCGGATTCCCCGCGCCAGGGGACGGGGAAACGGACGCTCGAATCCGCTGGGCCGGTCGCGTGCCCGGGCCGCTGCCGACGACCCCGCCGGCCCGACCCAGCGGCAGACCCGCCCGCCCCGCCCGCGGACCGCCGTCAGGCCGACGGCTGCGCCAGCGCGCGATCGCGCGGGACCACCGCGCGCACCAGCCCGCCGCCCAGCGCGAGGATCACGTAGACCGCCACCAGCATTCCGGCGATCGACGCGCCGGCAGCGGTGCCGGCGTAGTAGCTCAGGTACAGGCCGCCGGTGCCGGCCAGGACCGCGATGAGCCCTGACACCAGCAGCATCGGACCCATGCGACGCGTCACGAGGCGGGCCGCGCTCGCCGGTGCCATCAGCACCGCGACGACGAGCAGGTTGCCGAGCCCCTGCACCGCCACCAGCAGCGCCACGGCCAGCAGCACGAGCAGCGCCACGTCCACGGCCAGCGGGCGCACGCCCAGACCGGCCGCGCTCAGCCGGTCGAAGCCGACCACCAGCAACCGGTCGTGGAGGACCCAGAGCGCCGCCAGCACGACGGCGACCAGCCCGGCGGCCAGCAGCAGGTCGCTGTCGCTGACGCCGAGCACGTCGCCGAACAGCAGGCCCTGGAGCCCCGCCGGCGACTCGGGGGACAGCGCCAGCAGGACGCCCAGCCCGAACAGGCCGGTGACGACGACCGCGACGGCCGTGTCCCGGTCCAGCCCGTCGATCCGTCCGGCGACCGCCACCGCCACCGCGCCGACCAGCAGCCCTGCGGCCCCGCCGAGCAGGAGCGGAAGCCCGAGCAGCGCCGCGCCCACCAGTCCCGGCAGCAGCGCGTGGGCCAGCGACTCGGCGCTGTAGGCGAGGTTGAAGAAGAGCAGCCAGCACCCCAGGGCGCCGCCCGCCACGCCCAGCAGGACGACCTCGAGCAGCGCGCGCCGCGTGAGCGCTTCCTGCCACGGGTCGGTCAGCCAGGTGAGGACCGCGAGCGTCGAGTGCACGGGCGCCGGCTCAGTGCTCGTGGTGGTGCGCGGGCAGCACGGCCGGGTGGTGGCCGTGCACGGCGCAGTCGATGTCGACGATCTCGCCGCCGTAGGTGGCTTCCAGCACGGACCGCGTCAGGACCTCCGCCCCGCCGTAGGCGATCTGGCGCCGGTTCAGGCACAGCACCGTCCCCCACCGCCGCGCCTGGTCGACGTCGTGCGTGGCGATCAGCAGCCCGCGGCCCTCGTCGGCGAGGGCCAGCAGCAGCTGCTCCAGCCGTTCGGCGCTGACGGCGTCGAGGCCGGTGAACGGCTCGTCGAGCAGGACGATCGGCGCGTCCTGCACCAGTGCCCGCGCTACCAGCACGCGCTGCCGCTGGCCGCCCGACAGATCGCCGAAGGTCCGGTCGGCGTGCTCGGCCAGGCCCACCTGATCCAGCGCGGCACGCGCGAGGCGCCGGTCGGCCCGCGACGGCCGGCGCCACCAGGCCAGCCGCGAGACGGCGCCCATCAGCGCCACGTCGGTCGCGCTGACCGGGAAGTCCAGGCGCGAGCGCTCGGTCTGGGGGACGACCGCGCAGCGCGCCGACAGGTCCAGCGTCCCGGCGAGCGGGTCGAGCTCGCGCAGCAGCGTGCGGAAGAGCGTCGTCTTGCCGCCGCCGTTGGGGCCGAGGACGGCGACGCGGTCGCCCGCGCGCAGCGTCAGGTCGACCCCGGTCAGGACGGGCGTCCCTGCGTACCCGCACGCCAGTCCCGCGGTCCGCACCAGGACGCGGGCATCGGCCGGAGCCGCGGCCGCTGCGCCCGGTGCGGGGACCGGGTCGGTCACAGCCCCTGGATCGCGCAACCCGATGCACCCCCCGTGAACCCGCGCACCATCGCGTCCGCGTTCGCGCGCTCCATGCCGAGGTAGGTCGCGCCGGCCGACCCGGCCTCGCCGAGCGTGTCGCCGTAGAGCTCGCGGCCCGCCGTCGCGCCGGTCTGCCGCGCGATCGCCTGGGCGAGCTTGTCGTTGAGCGAGCTCTCCGGGAAGACCGCCTTGACGCGCTCGCGGCGGATCAGCTGCGCGAGGTCCGAGATCTCGCCCGCCGACGGCTGCGCCTGCGTGCTCTGGGACGGGATGACCGCGCCGACCACGGTGATCCCGTAGCGCCGCGCGAAGTAGCCGAACGCGTCGTGGTCGGTGACGAGCTTGCGCTGCGCGGCCGGGACCGCGTCCACGCACGCCTGGATGCCCGCGTCGAGCGCCCGCACCCGGGCCAGGTACCGGGTCGCGCCGGCCTCGATCGCTGCAGCCCGCTCCGGCTCGGCCTTCACGAGCGCGGCCCGGATCTGCCCGACGGCGGCGACGACGTTGCGCGGATCGTGCCACCAGTGCGGGTCGTACTCGGAGGCCTCGTCGCCGTCGCGCTCGCCGGGGACCCGCTCGGGCACGAGCGCGCCGAGGTCGACGACCGTGGGCGAGCCACCGCTTTGCTCGACGACGTCTGCCATCCAGCTGTCGAGGTTGTCGCCGCTGACGAACACCACCTTTGCGCCCGCGGTCTCCTGCACGTCGCGCGGACGCGGCTCGTAGTCGTGCGGATCGGTGTTCGGCTTCAGGATCTGGACGACGCGGACGTCCTCGCCGCCGACCGCCCGGACGATGTCGCCGAGCTGGGTCGTCGTCGCCACCACCTTGATCCCGCTGCCGCCTGACTCCGCGGTGTCCCCGCAGCCCGCCGCGACGAGCCCGACGACCGCGAGCGCGGCGAGCACGGGACCGCGCCGCGACCGGCGACCACGGCGCACCAGCGCGCGCCCGATGGCGACCACCGTGAACACTCCCGCGGACAGGACGGCGATCGCCGCGCCGGGTGGCGCGTTCGCCTCCACCGAGATCCACAGCCCGACGACGCCTTCGACCGCGACGAGCAGGACAGTGGCCAGCTGCCAGGTCGGCAGTCGCGTGCACAGCAGCCGCGTGGTCGCCGCGGGGACGACCAGCACCGCGGTCGCGAGCAGGGCACCCAGCGTCGCGAGCGCGGCGACCGCGAGCAGGGCGACGAGGCCGAGCAGGATCGCGTCCGGCAGCCCGGAACGCGCACCGAGCGCCGGGGCCGTCCGCGCGTCGAAGCCGGTGATCAGCCACCGCGTGTGGAGCAGGTAGGCACCCACGAGCGAGAGCCCGCTCGCCACGGCCGCGAACGCGATGTCGCCGCCGTCGACCAGCAGCAGGCTCCCGAACAGCAGCGTCTCGACGTTCGCACCCGACCGGAAGACGTCGCTCGCCAGGATCACCCCGCTCGCCAGCGCGCCGACCAGCACGAGCGCGGTGAGGGAGTCGTAGCGGTCCGCCGCCCCCTCGCGCCGGGCGAGCGCGCCGACGCCGAGCGCGACCAGCAGGCCGGTCCCCGCCGCCCCGAGCGTGGCGGAGAACCCGATCCCGTCCGCGAGCACGAGGCCCGGAAAGGCCGCCGTGCCGACCGCGTGCGAGTAGAAGGCCAGCCCGCGCAGCACGATCCACGTCCCGATGACCCCGGCGCCGAGCGACAGCACGAGGATCTCGACGAGACCGCGCTGGACGAACGGGAGCTGGAAGACGTCGAACATCGCGCGCCGGAGCGTAGCAACGAATGAGAACGTGTCTCGTCTTCTCGGGCGCGGGGCGCTGTCGGGCTGTGGCGCACGGGCGCCCGTCGCCCGGTTACCCTTGCCGCGATGAGCATGTGCAGCAGAGCAACGTCGGCCCTCACCGCTGCGCTGGCCCTCGGCGCCCTCGCCACGGGCTGCGGCTCAGCCGATGAGAAGACCAAGACCCAGGCGCGCGCGTCCGCGCCCGACTCGGGGCAGACCGGGACGAGCCAGCGCGCGTCGGTCCCGATCCGCGACCAGGCCGAGGCCGACCAGGCGTTCGTCACGCCGCGCGGCACGAAGCTCACGAAGAAGGCGCCGGCGCCCGGCGCCGCCAAGGCCGCCGCGAAGAAGGCCGTCGCCAAGACGGCCGCCAGCGGCAGCTTCGGTGAGACCGCGGACAACTTCATCTCCCCCGGGGCCCCGTCCGACGCCGAGATCGCCGCCGAGCTCAGGCAGATGGAAGCGGTCCAGAAGCAGTCGGCCAAGTCGGGCGGCAATGGCCACGGCATCCGCCTGAACCCGGACGGTACCGCGACCGTCGCGCCGGACGTCCCGGCAGCCGTCGCGCGTATCGTCGCCGGGGCGAACGCCATCGCGAAGTTCCCGTACGTGTACGGCGGCGGACACGGATCGTTCGTGGACACGGCCTACGACTGCTCGGGGTCGCTCAGCTACGCCCTCGCGGCGGGCGGTCTGCTGACCACGACGAAGACGTCCGGCGAGCTCGCGCTGACCGGCGAGAAGGGCCCCGGCGAGTGGGTCACGATCTACGCCAACGCCGGGCACACCTTCATGGTCGTCGACGGCCTGCGGTACGACACCAGCGGCCGCAGCGGCCCGCGCGGCTCGCGCTGGCAGACCGCCCCGCGGTCGACCAAGGGCTTCGCCGTCGTCCATCCGCCCGGGCTGTAGCCGGATGCCCGCTGCCGCCGCCGTCCGGCCGGCGCTGCTGCTGCTCGCGACCGCGATCGCAGTCGCTGTCGCCACGGTGGTCGCCGTCGCGACCCTGACGACGACCGCTGCAGGCGCGGCGGCCAAGCCCGTCGTCCGGCTCACCGTCACGTACGACGCGGGCCCGCAGGCCGCAGCGAGGACGGCGACCGTCCGCTGCGGCCGCAAGGCGACAGCGACCGGGTTCCTGCGCACCACCGCCACCCGCGCCTGCCGTGTCGCCCGCGCGCAGGCGAAGTTCCTGGGGACCAAGCCGGCCCGGGACCGGGCCTGCACCCTGATCTACGGCGGCCCGCAGACCGGGCGCGTGCGCGGGACGATCGGCAGTCGCAAGGTCGACCGTGCCTTCTCGCGAGCCGACGGCTGCCAGATCGCCGACTGGACCACGGTCGAGGGCCTGCTGCCCCGGACGCCTGGCGCCGCGGCGCCCTGACCCGGCTTCGCCCCGCCGGCGGACACCGGACCGCCGAACGCCGGCGCCAGCAGGCCGCGCTCCTTCGCGGCGCGATCGGACAGCGGTCAGGGCGGCGTGAGCTTCGACGCGTCGCGCACCGCGCGGACGAAGACCGGCGTCGCGCGGACCGGCGCGGCCTTCGGACCGGTGATCGCGGTCAGGCGGTAGAGCGCGGGCTTCTTCAGCGGCACCCCAGCGGCGAACCGCGTTCCGGTGACCGCCGCCCGCACCTCCCCGGCCCCCACCCAGCGCCCACCGGCCTCCTGCCGCTCGACGAGGACGCGGACCACGCCGGAGGGCCCGACCGTGCCGGTCATCGCGACCTTCTTCCCGGCCAGGACCCGCGAGCGCTCGCCCGGGGCGGTGACCGCGACCGTCCGCACCAGCCCGACGCTGACCGGCGCCGACCGCGCCCGCCCGGCGTTCCCCGGCGCCAACTGCGCGACCGCGCGCAGCGGCGACGCCCGCTTCCACGTGACTCGGGACTCGTAGCGGCCGTCCGCCCCGCTCGTCGCGACCGCCACGCGGACCCACGTGCCGGCGGACGTCTGCTTCTGCACGCTGATGGCGATTCCGGCGGCCGGCGTCCCGTCGCCGTGCGTCACGGCACCGTTGAGGACCGCGTCCTGCCCGTAGGCGACGGCGGGCTCGGCGGCGACCAGGGTCGCGACGCCCACGGGCGCCACCGGGACCCCCGGCGTGGCGGCGGCCACCCGGGCGCGCAGGTCGTCGAGCTGGTCGTAGAGGGCGTCGCCGGGGCAGGCGGTCTTGCAGCCGTCCCGGTGCCCGCAGACGCGCGGCAGCGTCACCGTCTGTCCGTACGGGTAGCGGTTCTCGCTGCCGCCCCCGGAGATCAGCGGCACCGTCCCCACCGCCGGGACGCCGTGCAGCCCGAGCTTCCACGCGATGAGACGGGTCAGCGCGGCCATGCCGGCCGCCGGGAACGGCGTCGCGGCGAAGTCGCCGATCGTCGCCATCCCGGTCGACTGGCTGTTCCAGCCGCCGGCCTGCGCACCGATGACGGCACGGTCGATGCCGCCCGCGCGGCCCTCGAAGATCTGCCCGTAGCGGTCGACCAGGAAGTTGTAGCCGATGTCGTTCCAGCCGTTCGAGTCGCGGTGGTACTTGGCGATCGCCAGGACGATCCGGGCGCTGTCCTCGGGCGCGTAGGTGTTCGCCGACACGGTGTGGTGGACGAACGCCACGCTGATCGCGCCGTAGCTCGGGGACGCCCGGGGCGGGACCGCACCGGCCCCCCACGCGGCGCGCGGGACGATCGGCGGGGCGCCGGCCTGGCGGGTGACGGCCGTCGCAGCGCGGACGCCCGCACGCCGGGCGGGGCTCGACACCGCCGCCGCCGGCGCCGTGATCAGCTGCAGCCGGCCGCCGCGGACCGCGCGGCGGGCGCGCAGCTGCAGCTCGTCGGCGCCGCCGGCCCAGACCGGGTCGGACGCCGCCTGCGCCCGCGGGTGGTCGGGGGCGTGGTCGGCACCGGAGCCGAGCGGGACCCACGGGCTCCAGCGTCCGCCTGTCCGGCGCACCCGCAGCTCGGCGGCGGTACCGCGCAGGTCCGCCCCGCGCAGGCCGACCAGGTCGAAGGCCTCCGGTGCACGGACCACGACACCGGCCCGGCCACCCCCGGGAACCGCTCCGCGCGGCAGCGCGAGCCCCGCGGTCCGCACCCGCGCGGCCGCCGCCGACCCGGGCGCCGGGACGCCGACGAGCAGGCCCAGACCGCCGGTGGCGCCCAGCGCAAGGACGCGACGCCGGGTCAGGCCGCGGGCGAAACCGTCCATGTCACCGCTCCGGTCCATCGTCGCAAGGACCCGTTTCGGCGCCCAGGGTTGCGGACCCTGCCCCCTGCAACCCGCCACCCAGCCACGCGGCTGGACCGATGGTCGAGTGCCGGCGCGCACATTCCTGCGCAGCCGAGGCGTGTGAACGCCAGTTTGCGGCCCGCGGGTCGTTGACGTCCGCATGCACCTGTTCTCCCGTGCCGCGCGCGTCACGGCCCTGTCCGCGCTCGCCGCCCTCGCCTCCGTCGCCCCGGCCGGGGCCGCGGAGCGCTTCAGCCCGCTCCCGGCCGAGCGCCTCAGCGTCAGCGCGCCCGGGACGACCGCCGGCTCGTGCCGGACGCTGGCCACGCCCGGGGCGGCCGGCGTCTGGCAGCGGCGCTACGCCGCTCCGGCGGAGGGCTTCGGCGACTTCCGCCTGACCGGCGGCCGGCGCGGGGACTGGGACCTTGCGCTGTTCGACGCGGCCAGCGGCAAGGCCGTCGACTTGAGCCTGGGCTTCGGGGCCGACGAGGTCACGCAGGCGTGGATGCGCAGCGGCGGCGCCCTCGTCCTGCAGGCCTGCCGCCGGACCGGAGCGCCGCGGTCCGTGACGGGGACCATCGCCTTCGGCCTCGCGGCCTGGCCGGCCGCCCCGGCGGCGCTGAAGTACGTGCGGATCCCGCTCACCGACACGCGCCGGCAGGTGCCGCTGCTGCTGGCCCTGGGCGTCGACGTGGAGGAGAACGTCTACAAGGACCACGCCTTCGCGACGGTCGGGTCGACCCTCCTGGACCGGCTCGAGCAGGCCGGATTCGCGGCGGAGGTCGTGAACCAGGACGTGCTCGCGGCCGACCGCCGACTGATCGCCAAGGACGCCGCGCGGGCGCGCAGCAACCGCCGCGCGAACCTGCGGGCCGACGCACCGGGGGTCCCGTCCGGCCGCACGACGTACCGCATCTACGCCGACTACCAGAGCGACCTCAAGAAGCTCGCCGCGGACCACCCGGGCCTCGTCCGCGGCTTCACGATGCCGGTCAAGACGTTCCAGGGCCGCGACCAGGTCGGCGTCGAGATCTCGGCCGGCGTCGAGCGGACCGACGACCAGAAGCCGGTCTCGCTGATCCTCGGCGTCCACCACGCACGCGAGTGGCCCGCCGGCGAGATGCCGCTCGAGTACGCCTACTACCTGGCCGGGCAGTACGGCAAGGACGCACGCGTCACCAAGCTGCTCGACACGACCCGCGTCTTCGTCGTCCCGATCGTGAATCCGGACGGCTTCATCGCCTCCCGCGACGCGATCGACCCGGCCGACCTGCTCGGCGACCCGAACATCGCGGGTCTCTCGCCGAGCCTCGTCGAGAGCGTCGGCGCCGGCGGCTCGCTCGCCTACCGACGCAAGAACTGCAACGGCACGATCCCGTCGCCCAGCGTCCCGTGCGACCTGCAGCTCGGCGTCGACCCCAACCGCAACTACGGGTTCAACTGGGGCGGCCCGGGCGCGAGCACGAGCCCGAACTCGCAGTCCTACCGCGGCACCGGTCAGTGGTCGGAGAAGGAGACGCAGTCGGTCCACGAGTTCTCGCAGGTGCACAACGTCACGACGCTCGTGACCACCCACACGTTCGGCTCGCTGGTGCTGCGTCCCCCGGGGCTGAGCGTCGACGGCCTGGCGCCCGACGAGGCCCGGCTCAAGGTCCTCGGCGACCAGATGGCCGCCGACACGGGGTACGCCTCGCAGTACAGCTACCAGCTGTACGACACGTCCGGGACGACCGAGGACTGGAACTACGGCGCGGCCGGGACCTACGGCTACACGATCGAGCTCGGTCCCCCGTCCGACGACGACGGCAACTTCCACGTCGCCTACCAGCGCGGCGTCATCGACCAGTGGAACGGCACCGGCCCGCGGGCGGGACTGGGCATGCGCAACGCCTACCTGACGTCGTCGGAGTACGCGACGTCGACCCAGGACTTCTCCACGCTGGCCGGCAAGGCGCCGGCCGGGCGGACCCTGCGGCTGAAGAAGACGTTCACGACGCTTTCGGCCCCGGTCTGCGCGATCTCGAGCCCGGCCGACCTGGACCCGATCGACATCATCAACGGCGTCACCGGCGGCACCCAGAACCCGACCACGTGCGCGAACCCCGGTCCGCGCCAGTCGCAGGCCGACAAGCTCGAGTACACGACGAAGGTCGACTCCTCCGGGACGTTCGAGTGGCTCGTCACGCCGTCGACCCAGCCGTTCGACTACAAGAAGGGCGAGCGGCAGGCGTGGACGCTCACGTGCGAGGACGCCTCCGGGAAGGTGTTCCAGACGCGCGAGATCAAGATCTGGCGCGGTGAGCGGGCGAACCTGGTCCTGCCCTGCGGCAACGCCGCCGCGCTGCCGACGACCGTGACCGCCGACGGCAGGCGGGACACGGCAGCGCCGCAGTCGCGCTTCGTCCGCTCCAAGCTCCGCGCCACGCGGAAGGGCGTCTTCCTCAACGGCACCGCCAAGGACGTCGCGCCGAAGGGCCTGAAGCCGGCGCTGAAGGGCGTCACGGTCGCGCTGGCGAAGGTCGTCAGCGCCAACCGGTGCCGGTTCGCCACCACCAAGGGGACGTTCGGGCCGGTCGTCGACTGCGTGCGCACGAAGTACATCCCGGCGACGGGGACGACGAAGTGGAGCTTCGCCTTCAACCATGCGATCGGCAAGGGGAACTACTTCGCATGGGTCCGCGGCGTCGATCGGGCGGGGAACATCGAGCGCAAGGCGCGGACGCGCAACCTCATCAAGTTCACGGTCAAGTGAGGGGCGTCCGGATGCCGCGCACCACCACCCGGGTCACCGCCGCGCTCGTCGCTCTCACGGCACTCGGCGGCGCCGTCGCGAGCGCTGCCCAGGCCGCGCCAGCGCGCAGCGGCAAGGTCGCGATCGGGTCCCCGTACGCCTGGGACGGCGCGTCGATCAGCGGTCTCGGCGTCGGCAGCGAGACGGCGTGCCTGGCGCCGGGCTCCTGCGACGAGACGCTCGTCGACGTCGCCGCCGGCCAGGTGACGATCAGCATCGGCAGCGCCAGCCAGGGCGCCGTGGACCTGGACCTCTACGTCTACGCGTCGGACGCGAGCGGCAAGGTCGGCGACCAGGTCGCCTCGCAGGCGGACGGCGACTCGGACGAGTCCGTGACGTTCCTCGCGGGCAGCGCCGGGCCGTACCTCGTCCGGGTGGTCGGCGCGACCGCGCTGATGGGCACCTACAAGGGCACCGCATCGGTCGAGAAGGGCGTGGCGGCCGTCACGCCGACCGGGGCGACGGTCGCATCCACGGGGCCGAACGCACCGGGCGCAGCAGCCCCGCCCGCGCCGACCGTGATCTTCACCGACCCCGACCCGTCCACCGGCACCCCCGGCAGCGGGACGGCCGGTGGCGGCACGAGCGCCGGGACGGACGTCCCCGGGGTCAACGACGCGCCGTTCGCACGGGTCAAGGCGCCGCCGAGCCGCGGCACCCGCGTGCTGTCCGGCACCGCGGCCGACCCCGATGGCAAGATCGCGCGGGTCCGCGTCGCCGTCGTCCGGCTGGCCGCGAAGCAGGGCGGCCGGTGCACGCAGCTGGCGTCCGTCAAGCCGTCGTTCGCGAAGCTCGCGAGCTGCACGAAGCCGACGATCTTCCTCACCGCGAACGGCCACGTGATCTGGTCGGTGCGGCTGAAGGCGGCGCTGCCGAAGGGCCGCTACGTGGCCTACGCGCGGGCGACCGACACGGCCGGGCTCACCCAGTCCGGCTTCAAGGGGACGAGCAGGCGCGCCTTCACCGTGCGCTAGGAGGTTCCTGGTCCCGGTCAGGCGAGCGGCGCGGCCGTGGCCGCGGTCGTTCAGGCGAGGGCGGCGGGAATGACCTGCACGGCCGCCGCCTGCTCGCGGGCGCAGTCCTCGGCCAGCCAGCTCTCACCGTAGGACCGCATGCTGTCGACGATCGGCAGCAGCGCCTGGCCCTTGTCGGTCAGCGCGTACTCGACCCGCGGGGGCACCTCGGCGAACGTGCGGCGCTCGACGATGCCCTCCTCCTCGAGGGCGCGCAGGCGCAGCGACAGCGTCCGCGGGCTGATGCCGTTCAGCGAACGCTCGAGCTCGCAGAAGCGGGACGTCCCGGCGGCGAGATCGCGGATGAGCAGCAGCGTCCACTTGCCACAGACGATGTCTGCGGTGCGACAGACGGGACAGCTGTCATCAACGGCCATGCCTCCACTTTACCAAGTGAAGTGCTGCACCGGGACTGCGATCAGCGCAGGACGCTCGCCGCGGACCCGACCGCTTCCGAGCGCTGCGTCTCCGCCTGCGCGAGGTCGTCCATCGTCGTGCCCTTACGGCCGTCGGCCCCCACGAGCAGCTTGAAGTCGTGCGGGCTCGTGGCGGCGGCGAGCGCCTCCTCCATCGTGATGCGCCCCGCCTTCAGGTGCCCGAAGAGCGCCTGGTCGAAGGTCTGCATCCCGTAGTACTCGCCCTCGGAGATGACCTCGTTGAGCTTCCCGGTCTGCTGCGGGTCCATGATCATGTCGCGGACGCGGCCGGTCATCCGCAGCACCTCGCAGACGGCGACCCGGCCGTGGCCGGACGCGCTGCGCACGAGCCGCTGGGAGATCGCGCCCTTCAGCGTGCCGGCGAGCATCGCCCGGACCTGCTGGTGCATGTGCGGCGGGAAGAAGTCGATGAGGCGGTTCACGGTCTCGGCGGCGTCGACGGTGTGGACCGTCGAGAAGACGAGGTGGCCGGTCTCAGCGGCGCTGAGGGCGGTGTGGACCGTCTCCTCGTCGCGCATCTCGCCGATCAGGATGACGTCCGGGTCCTGGCGCAGGACACGGCGCAGGGCCTGCTTGAAGGACGCGGTGTCCTGGCCGATCTCGCGCTGGTTGATGGCCGAGCGCTTGTCGGCGTGGAGGAACTCGATGGGGTCCTCGATCGTCACGACGTGCTTCGCCATCGTCGTGTTGATGTGGTCGATCATCGCGGCGAGCGTCGTCGACTTGCCCGAGCCGGTCGTCCCGGTGAGGAGGACGATGCCGCGCTCCTCCTCGGCGAGCGTGCGGATGACGGGCGGGAGCATGAGCTCGTCGATCGTCCGGATCGAGACCGGGATCGCGCGGCAGACGAGCGACGCCGAGCCGCGCTGCCGGAAGGCGTTCACGCGGAAGCGGGCGACGCCGGGGATGGCGTAGGAGAAGTCGATCTCGCCGTTCTCGCGCCACTCCTGCAGGCGGGCCTCGTCGCGCAGCAGCTGCGGGACGACCGCCTCGGTGTCGGCGCTGTCGAGGGTCGGCAGGCCCTCGATCGGGCGCAGCTCGCCGTCGACGCGGATCAGCGGCGGGGACGGCACCTTCAGGTGCAGGTCCGATCCCCCTTCGGCGACGAGGTGGCGGAGGGCGGCGTCGACATCGAGCATGCAGACTGTTTCGGCCATCGCCGTCAGATCTTGAGGCGGCGGCGCGCCGCGGTGGACAAGCGCGCCGAGTCGTAGCTGACGCGCACCTCCGTGCGTCAGCTGGCATTCGGTGGTGGTGGCGGCGCCGGGAGGACGCCCGGGAACGACGAAGGGGCCCTTCCGGGCCCCTCCTCGTACAACCTGGTGCGGCCGGCGCCTGGCTAGGCGACGTCGCGCAGCTTCTGCGCCTCGGCCAACGACTGGAGCTTCTTCAGGGACTGGTTCTCGATCTGGCGGATGCGCTCGCGCGTCACGTTGAACGTGCGGCCGACCTCGTCGAGGGTGCGGGGGTGCTCGCCACCGAGGCCGTAACGGAGCTCGAGGACGCGACGCTCGCGGTAGGAGAGGTTCTCCAGCGCCTCGCGCAGGGCCTCCTTGGTGAGGATCTCCGCCGCGCGCTCATAAGGAGACTCGGCGCGTTCGTCGGCGATGAACTGCCCGAACTCGGACTCCTCCTCGTCGCCGACCGGCTTCTCCAGCGAGACCGGGGCCTGCGCGGAGCGCTTGATCGAGTCGACCTCCTCGGGATCGATGCCGGTGACCTCGGCGATCTCCTCCGCGGTGGGCTCGCGACCGAGCTCCGTGACGAGCTTGCGCTCGGCGCGGCCGATCTTGTTCAGCTTCTCGACGACGTGCACCGGGATGCGGATCGTGCGGGCCTTGTCGGCCAGGGCGCGGGCGATCGCCTGGCGAATCCACCAGGTGGCGTACGTGGAGAACTTGAAGCCCTTGCGGTAGTCGAACTTCTCCGCGGCGCGGACCAGGCCGAGCGTCCCCTCCTGGATCAGGTCGAGGAACGGCAGGCCCTGGTTGCGGTAGTTCTTCGCGATCGAGACGACGAGGCGCAGGTTCGACTCGACCATCTTCTGCTTGGCGTCGAGGTCGCCGCGCTCGATGCGCTTGGCGAGGTCGACCTCCTCCTGGGCCGTCAGCAGGCGGACCTTGCCGATGTCCTTCAGGAACAGCTGAAGGGAGTCGGTCGTCATGTCCGGCTTCAGATCCAGCGTGGTCTTCGCCTTGCGGCGGCCGCGCTTGTCCGGCGCGCGCTCGACCGTCTTCGTGGCCGCGGTCGCGGGGTCGATCTCCTCGACGAGCTCGATCTCGGACTTCTCGAGGAAGCCGTGCAGCTCCTCGATGTCCGACTCGTCGAGATCGAGCTCACCGACCGCCTTCGCGATCTCCGCGAAGGTGAGCACGCCGAGCTGGGTGCCTCGGTTGAGGAGGCCCTTGATCTCTTCCAGTTCCTGCAGTTCCACTACTGACATTGGCGTCCGTTTCGTTCGCCGACGCGGAGGCTCCCGCGGCCGGCATGGTGCGATACAGCGAGGACGGTCGAGGCAGACTGGCGCCTGCGTGGCGCCGGGCCCGTCCCGAGCGGACAGCCCATGGTAGTCGCTTCACTTTCCGAAGGCAAAGCTTGCAACGCCCGGTGGCCGACCTCTTCTGGAGCTACTACGGCGCAAGTCCCAGACGGTTTCAGTCCTTTGCGAGATCTTTCGCTGATCCAACTGTCGGTCACTCGCAGGGTGGCCTTGAGTCCCGTCGGCCGGGCCGCTCCCCCGGCGGTCTGGGGCGGCTGCGATGATTGGTCCGTGCCCGCACCGAAGAAGCCCGGATCCGCCGACGACGTCATGGCCGGCCTGCCGCGCTCACGGCCGCAGCGCCGGAGCGCCCGGCGCACGCCGGCGCCGGGGTCGTCGGGGGCCGCCGCCGACACCGCTGCCGCACCCGCAGCGTCCCCCACTCCGGCACCGAAGGCCCCGGTGAAGGCCAAGCCCGCCGCGGCGAAGGCGAAGGCCCCCGCCAAGGCCAAGCCGGCCGCAAAGGCCGTCCCGGCCAAGCCGAAGGCGACCCCGGCGGCCGCCAAGGCCAAGCCGGCGGCGAAGGCCCCGGCCAAGCCCAAGGCGACCCCGACGGCGGCCAAGGCCTCGACGCCGGCCAGGGCGACCCCCGCGGCGAACGCCCCCGCCAAGGCCAAGCCGGCGGCGAAGGCCCCGGCCAAGCCGGCAGCGACCGCGGCGGCGAAGGCCACCGCGAAGCCGAAGGCGACGCCGGCGACCAAGACCCCGGCCAAGCCCACGGCGGCCAAGCCCCGCGCCGCCGCGAAGCCCAAGCCGAAGGTCGCGCCCGTCGCCAAGCCGGTCGCCGCCCCCCGGCCGCTCGACCACCCCGTGCCCGCGGAGATGCCCGGCGCGCCGTTCGCCCCGCCCCCGCCCCGGAGCGAGGAGCCGACCCAGCCCGCACCCGACAAGCCGGCGCCCGAAGGTCAGGACGTCGTCCAGCTCGCGGTGCAGGCGGCGACGGACATCGCCCAGGCGGGCGTCGGCGTGGCCAAGGCCCTGCTGGGCCGCCTTCCGCGCCCCTGACACGCCCGCCGGCGGCGCGAGCGGAAGTCTGTGACCTTCCGCGCATGCCGGTGTAGGATTTCGTACATAGACGCCGAACTCCGACGCCAGCGGGCGCGGAGGCGGGGGACCCAACGCCGTCCGTTTCCCGGACTGCAGGGGCGAATCGACTCCTTGGGGTCGTAGCGCTGATCGTTCTGCGCGAGCCCGTCAGCTCACCCCGTAGGCCATCGAACGAGAGATCCACAGAACCGTGATTCGTCACAGCTTCGCGCGCCTCGGCGCTGTCGTAGCGGCGTGCACCGCGTGCGCCGCCCTTCCGGCGTCCGCTGCGGCCCAGTCCGACGGCGGCCTCGGCTTCGGCTCCTCGACCGAGGCGACCCCCGCGGCAGGGGCCGCCGGGACGCTCGTCGTGCGGACCGCCGTCTACCTGGGCAAGACGCTCCGCGTGGACGGCACGATGGCCCACGGGCTCGCAAACCAGCCCGTGCTGATCCAGCGCCAGGAGAAGAGCGGTGCCTGGTCCCGGGTCGCCACCGCGACCACCACCGCCGGCGGCGCGTTCACGGCCCGCTGGAAGACCGATCACATCGGGCGCTTCCCGATGCGCGCCATCCCCCGGCCGGCGACCGGGACGACCGTCTCCGCCGCCGCGCTGCCCGCGACCGGCGTCACGCCCGTCACCGTCTACCGCGCCCGCACCGCCACGTGGTACGGCCCCGGCTTCTTCGGCAAACGGACCGCCTGCGGCCAGATCCTGCGCAAGAGCACGCTCGGCGTGGCCCATCGGACGCTGCCGTGCGGCACGCAGGTGGCCTTCTACTACAAGGGGCGCACGGTCACGGTGCCCGTCATCGACCGCGGGCCGTTCCGCGACGCGACGATCTGGGACCTCACGCAGGCGGCCGCCCGGGCCATCGACTTCAAGGGCGCGGAGACGGTCGGCGCGCTGCGCCTGCCGAAGGCGACCGCGGTCGCCGCCCCGGCCGGCTGACCCGACAGGCGCTCAGGCGACCGGCACGCCGAGTGCGCGGGCGGTGAAGACGCCCTGATCGCTGTGGTCGAGCAGCCCCTCGACGTCCCGTCCGTCGTCGGGGAAGACCGCGATGCCGATCGACGCGGTCAGCCGGACCCCGTGGTGCACCGGCGCCGCCGCGACGAACGTCGCCGCGACCTGGCCGGCGAACTCGCGACCGGTGTCCGATCCGATCCCAGGGGCGATGAGCCACCAGCGGCCCGGCTGCTCGCGGATCAGCAGCGTCTGCGGGCCGGCGGTGGCAGCGAGCACATGCTCCACCGGCAGAAGCATGGCGACCACCGTGTCGTCCCCCTCGACCGCCACGAGCCGCTCGAGGCCGTCGAGCTCGATCGCCAGGAGGGTCACCGGCCCGGTCGCGTCGGCCAGGGCGGTGCGCAGCGCGCTGACGTGCCCGCCCTCGGGCCCGCTGCCGGAGTGCTCGCCCGCCGGGCGCGCGGTCGTGCTGCCGCCCTGACCGCCCGCCGGAGGACCGGGGAACACGGCGACCGCCGGCGGCGACGGACCCGCCGAGCCTGGCGCGAAGGCCTCGCGCCCGACGGAGTCCCCAGACGCCGGCGGGGCCGCCGGTCCGTGCGCAGCAAGGTCGATGCCCAAGTCACGCGGTGCCGCGTCGGTCGTGGGTACCGTCACCGATGGGGTCGCCCCGAGCGTGCGGGCTGCGACGTGGGCGCACACGTGCGCGAGCCGGTCACCGGTGTCCGCCGCGAGCGCCGCGTCGTCGCCGCTGCGCAGCGCGCGGTGCAGGACGGCCCGCAGCGCGTCGACCGCCGTGACGACGTCCACCGGGCCGACCGCGCCGGCCAGGACACCGGCGCGCGCCGCGAGCGCGGCACGGTCCCCCGACTGCAGGCGAACGAGCGCTGCGTCACCTGCGACGGCCTCGGCGATCGCCGAGCACAGCGCGGGCGCCTCCCGCGCCAGCAGCTCGACGGGCACGGACGCGACGTCCTGCAGCGGGCGGTGGGAGAGCAGCTCGAGCAGCCAGGCCTTGGCCACCGCGACGCCGTCGAGGTCGGGCAGCCCGGCGACCGGGCGCGGAGGGCGTCCGTGGAAGGTGGGTCCCGCAGGCATCGCCGGATGGATAGCACCACCGGTCGCGCGGACCGGGGAACCTCCCCGCATTGCGTCGGCTTGTGGTCGAGAATGCGCAGATGAGCGCCCTTCTCGACGTCCAGACCGCCCGCTCCCGCGTGCTGGCGGCGGTCCGCGTCCTGTCCCCCGAGGACGTCCCGCTGGCCGACTGCCTCGGACGCGTCCTGGCCGCCGACGTCCGCGCCGCCGGCGACAGCCCGCCGTTCACCAACAGCGCGATGGACGGCTTCGCGGTCCGGTCCGGGCCCGCCGGCCGGACCCTGCGCATCGTCGGGGAGTCGCGGGCGGGCGCGCCCGCGGACACCGCCGTCGCAGAGGGCACCGCGGTGCGGATCTCCACCGGGGCGATGCTCCCGGCCGGGGCCGACGCGGTGATCATGGTCGAGCGCACGGTCGAGCCCGGCGACGGCACGGTCCGCGTGGACGCGCCGACGGCACCGTCGCAGAACGTCCGCGGGGCCGGCGAGGACATGCGCGCCGGGACCACGGTCCTGACCGCCGGGATGCCCGTGGACGCGGCGGCGATCGGCATCGCGGCCGGCGCTCACGCTGCCGCGCTGGCCTGCGCCCGTCGTCCCCGGGTCGCGATCCTGTCGACCGGCGACGAGCTGGTCCCGCCCGGCGCGCCGCTGGGTCCCGGCCAGATCCACAACTCGAACGCCCTGACGCTCGCCGCCCTGGCGACGACCGCCGGCGCCGACGTCGTTGCCCGCGTGCACGTGACCGACACCGCGGAGGCCACCCGCGACGCCATCGCCGCCGTGCTGCAGGACGTCGACGTGCTCGTGCTGTCCGGCGGCGTCTCGGTCGGACCGCACGATCACGTCAAGGGCGCGCTGGAGGCCAGCGGCGTGCGCGAGGACTTCTGGCGCGTCGCGCTGCGGCCCGGCAAGCCGACCTGGTTCGGGACGCGCGGCGACGCGCTCGTGTTCGGCCTGCCGGGGAACCCGGTCAGCGCGATGGTGACGTTCCTGCTCTTCGTCCGGCCGGCGCTGCGGGCACTCCAGGGCGCCGACCCCGCGGCCCGGCGGATCGCGGTGGCCCTGCTCGAGGACGTCCCGCGGACCGAGGGCCGGGACGAGCTCGTGCGCGTGACCCTGGCCGACGGCGGCGCGACGCTGACAGGGCCGCAGGGCTCCCACGTCCTGACCTCGATGCGGGGTGCCGACGGGCTGGCGCGCATCCCGGCCGGGACGGGCGACCTCGTCCGGGGGACCGAGGTCGAGGTCGAGCTGCTCTGAGCCCGGCACGCGAGCGCGTTGCTCGCGCACCGAGCGACGGGGACGCGTGCGTCCGCCGCCTCAGGTCTCGAGGTAGGCGACCATCCGGTTGGTGAGCGCGGTGAGCGCGGGAGCGGGCTCCTCGATCGCCAGCGGACGCGCCTCCAGCAGCTCGTCGAGCCGCTGGCCCAGCTCGGCGTCGGCCTTCCCGGCCAGGCGGGCCGCGACCTGCGCCGCGCGGCGCGTGGCGACCGGGTTGACGGTCCACAGCGCCTCGAAGCGGCGGCTGAGGTCGTCCGGGCTGCCGGGTTCGGTGATCCCGGGCATCTCCCACGCCAGCAGGCACGCGCTGTAGCCGGGCGCGTCGATGATCACCGCCCACTCGTTGCCGAGCTGGTCATCGCTGCTGATCGGCACCTCGACCGGGCCGCCGTCGGGCGTCACGAGCTCGGGGAAGTCGGCGAACACCACGGCGGCGTCGGCGAAGCGAGCCATGTGCCGGTAGCGCTGCTCGACCGCGCGGTAGAACGGCTGGTGCTGGAAGGCGCCGAAGACGAGGGCCGGGCTGGCCTGGGCGAGCGCCTGATGCTCGATCGCGCGGCTCATCGCGACGAGCGTGGACTTGCGCAGGACCTGCGGCGCGGCGCCGTGGTCGGTGGCGGCGACGGCGGCGTAGATCGACGGGGTGTCCGCCGCCCCGCCGTTCTCGACGGCGCGCTCGATCGCGGCGGACACCGACAGCCCGCGGTGCCGGTAGGCGGCCACGCGGCGGAGCGCGTGCACGTCGTCGTCGGTGTAGACGCGGTAGCCGCCGGAGGTCCGGCCCGGCTCGGGAAACCCGTAGCGCTGCTCCCACATGCGGATCGTGCCCGCCGCGACTCCGGTCTGGGCGGCGACGTCTTTGATGGTCAGTCCGGTCATGGGTGGGGGCGGGCGCCGGGCGGCGGGCCTTCGACGCGGTGTCGAAGCCCATCCTGGGCGCTTGCCGAACGTTACGGACGTCGGCCGCCGACGGCTCATCCGGGCCCGGATTGGGTACGTACCGGCCTTGTGACCCTCCCCGACGCCCCGTCCCCCCGCACGATCCTGCTCACCGGAGCGACCGGCTACGTCGGCGGCGTGCTCGCGCCGGTCCTCGTCGAGCAGGGCCACACGGTGCGCTGCCTGGCCCGTGATCCCGGCCGCGCACGTGGCGCGCTCCCGCCCGGTGTCGAGGTCTTCAAGGGCGACGTGCTCAGCGGCGAGGGACTCGATGCCGCGCTCGCGGGCACCGACGTCGCCTACTACATGGTGCACTCGATGGGCGGCGGCGGGAAGGGCGACTTCGCGGAGAAGGACCGGGTCGGGGCGCGCACGTTCGGCGATGCGGTGGCGCGGGCCGGCACCGCGCGCACCGTCTACCTCGGCGGCCTGGAGGGCGACGCCGGGGACGTCACGTCCGAGCACCTGCGCAGCCGCCACGAAGTCGCCGATCTGCTGCGCGAGCACGTCGGGGACGGCGAGCTGGTCTACGCGCGTGCGGCGATGATCCTGGGTGCGGGCAGCGCGTCGTTCGAGATCGTCCGCCACCTCGTCAAGCGGCTTCCGCTGATGCTGACGCCCAAGTGGGTGGACACCCGTTCGCAGCCGATCGCGATCGACGACGTCGTCCACGCGCTGGCGCGTCTCGCGGTCCGGCCGTCCGCGCCGGAGGAGGTGCAGCTCGGCGGCGCCGACGTCCTCACCTACCGCGACATGATGGGTCGCTTCGCCGACGTGGCCGGGCGGCGGCGGGCCCCGCTGATCCTGAAGGTCCCCGTGCTGACCCCTCGGCTGTCGTCCCACTGGGTCGCGCTGTTCACCCCGATCGAGGCGGGTCTCGTGCGGCCGCTCGTGGACGGGCTGAGCGCCGAGACCGTCGTCCGGATCCCCCCGCCGCCCGGCATCAACGACACGCCGCTGGGCTTCGACGAGGCTGTCCGGGCCGCGCTCGCCGAGGCCCGACCGTCATGATGGACGCCTCATGAAGCCCGCTGCCCTGATTGCCGCGCTGGCCGCCGTCGTGGCCGGCGTCGTCGCGTTGTTCCTCCGGGTCAGGCCGCACACCGCGGTCATCAAGGGGGCGGTCGTCCACGACCCGACCGACGACACCGGGGTCGGCGCGGACGGCGCGGTGCACTCGATCCAGTCCGCCGACATCGACCTGCCGGCGGACGTCTTCGGGGACCTCTGGACGCCGGCGACGCTCGAACGACTCGCCCGCACCTACTGGTCGTTCCTCAGCCGCTGCACCTTCGGCCTCATCAAGGTGCACTACCGCGAGGACGGCCGCGACGTCATCCTCATCACCCGCCCGTTCGTCCTGTTGAGCTTCAAGGTCCCGGTCTACGAGATGAACGCGGACCGCGGCATCGTGCGGTGGCCGATCGACCGCGGGCTGCTCGTCGCCGGACAGGGTCGCGGGAAGGACGGCTACCTGGAGATCGACGTCCGCCGCAAGGGTGAGACGGACGCCGGCTGCCAGCGCGTGAACGTCGAGGTCGAGGTCTCGAACTTCTACCCCCAGATCGCCCACGCGTTCAGCAAGTTCGTCTACACGAACACCCAGTCGCGCGTCCACGTCCTGGTGACCTACGGCTTCCTGCGCCGCCTCGTCAGCCGGGAGCTCGAGGAGTCGGTGACCGGCGCCTACGCAGGCCCGGCCACCGCCGACGAGACGGACGAGCCCCAGAAGGCGCGCGACAAGGCGTCCTGAGGCGGGCCCGGTTCAGCCGTAGCGCTCGCCCGAGTAGGAGCGCAGCTTGTCGCGGTTGTGGGTCGCGAGGATCCGGCGCGTCGTGCCGGAACGGGAGCGCATGACGAGGGACTCCGTCGTCGCCGAGCGCCGTCCTTGGTAGCGGACGCCCTGCAGCACGTCGCCGTCGGTGACGCCGGTCGCGCTGAAGACGCAGTCGTCGCTCTTGACGAGGTCGTCCTGCGTCATCTGCTTGTCGAGGTCGTAGCCCGGGTTCGCCTTCGCGTAGTCGAGCGCGGCCTGGCGCTCGGCGTCGTCACGCGGGTACAGGCGGGTGACGAGGCCGCCGCCCATGCTCTTCAGCGCCGCGGCGGAGATGACGCCCTCCGGCGTCCCGCCAACGCCCCAGAGCAGGTCGACGGGCGAGCGGGGGCTGGCGGCGAGCAGCGCGGCGGAGACGTCGCCGTCCGCGATCAGGCGGACGCGGGCCCCGGCGTCGCGGATGGCCTTGATGCCGTCCTCGTGGCGCGGCCGGTCGAGGACCACGACGGTCAGGTCGCGGATGTCGACGTCGCGGCGGTCGGCGACGAGGGCGAGCGTGTCGGCCATCGGCCGGTCGAGGTCGAGCAGGTCGGCGATGTCGCCGCCGCCCGCCAGCTTCGACATGTAGACGCACGGACCCGGGTCGAACATCGTCCCGCGGGGGGACATGGCGATGACGCTGAGCGCGGACGGCATGCCCTTGGCCGTCAGCGTCGTGCCCTCGAGCGGGTCGACGGCGATGTCGACCGACGGCTCGCTGCCGTCGCCGATCTGCTCGCCGTTGTAGAGCATCGGCGCCTCGTCCTTCTCCCCCTCCCCGATCACGACGAGCCCGTCCATCTGGACGGTGTCGAGCACGATGCGCATCGCGTCGACGGCGGCCTGGTCGGCGGCGATCTTGTCGCCCATGCCGATGAGGCGGGCGGCGGCCAGTGCGGCGGCCTCGGTCGTGCGGACGAGCTCGAGCGCGAGGTTGCGATCGGGCCGGCCGAGCTGCGGGGTCGTGCTCATGCGGGTCCTTGCCTTCTGGGGAAACGGATCCGGTGATTCTCCCGGAAGTCGCCGCGCGGCGACGCGCCGGTGCGCGGCGACGGGGCCGGCTACATCACGCCGGGCGGATTGCGCCTGATCTCGGACTGCTGCTGGCGCATGACGCTGCCGGCAAGCATCGCGAGCGCGCCGACGAACGAGATGTACCAGCCGAGGCGCAGCTCGATCTCGCCGGACGGGTCGCCGGGACGGTCGACGACGCCGTTGTAGAAGATCAGGCCGATCGCGATGATCGCGATGACGGCCGTCGCCTCGCCGCGTGGCCAGCTGAGCTGGTGGTCGCGCAGGATCACGTAGGCGAGGACGATCGGCGCGACCGCCGCCAGCACCAGCAGGATCCGCATGATGCTGTGCACGTCCCAGCAGCTGTAGGTCCCGACACCCATCACCCCGCCGATCTCGGCGTTCGGGCTGACCGACGCGTACCACTTCAGGAAGACGCCGATGAGCAGGAGCCCCCCGCCGGCGACGGCGATGAGTTCCCCCCGGCTGAGCTTGCTCGTGTCCACGTGGCGACCCTATCCGAACCACCGGAAGCCGGGCGACCGTGCGGCGGCGACCGCTCCCTGGCGGGTCCTCAGCCGACGGAGGCGGCGATGCGCAGGACGTCGGCGAGCGCCCACGGCCCCTGCGCGGTCAGGCGCAGGTGCAGCCCGCCGGCGGACCACGTCACCTCGACGACCGGACGCAGCGACGGCTGCGCGGCCACGAGCGGGGCGTGCGTCACCGTCCACCCCTGGGGCGTGGTGACGTGCTCGGTGGTCTGCTGGTCGAGCTGGGGCGGCGCGGCGGCGGTGCCGGCGTACAGCGCGAGCCGGCCGGCCGCCCCGGCGCGGGAGTCGTCCAGGTTCCACTCGACCTCCGCGCCCGCGTCGAGCTGCCGGACCTCGACCCAGCGGGCGAGCGGGAGCGCCACCGCCGGGAGCGGGAACGGGCGGCCGAGGACGGCGTCGGCGGCGGCGATCCCCGCAAGCGGCTCCATCGGCGCAACCGTACCGGCCGTCGCGGCAGCGTCCGCGTGCCGGCGCACCCTTGGTGGGATAGGTTCGGCGACGATGCTGAACCCGGTTCAGGACGACTGGCTCGCCGCCGAGGGCTGGCAGGCCGCCGGCGACGACCCGCAGTGGTCGGACTCGTTCTACTTCGGCGGCGGGGACGCCGTCCGCCGGACCGCCTTCTACACCCGGATCGGACGGCGCCCGAACGAGGGGACGGTCGACGCGGCGATCGGGATCTGGCTGGCCGACGGACGGTTCGCGCTGGCCTTCACCCGCGCCGAGGCGGGGCCGGCCGACGGGCCGGTGGCGGGCGGCGGGCTGGCGTTCGACCCGCTCCTGCCGGGCCTGGTCTGGCGGCTGCGCGTGGCCGCGGACGCGCGGGTCTACACCCGCGCCGAGGACCTCGGCGTCCCCGGCGCACCGTTCGAGCGGCTGCCCCTGGGCGGTGAGCTGACGTTCACGGGCTGGACCCCGCCGCTGCACTTCGACAGCGGGCTCACCGCGCAGGTCGCGGCGCGGCACTACGAGCAGCCCGGGTCGCTGGCGGGGGTCCTGACGGTCGGCGACACGCGGCTGCCGCTCGCGGGCGCCGGGATGCGCGACCACTCCTGGGGCGTGCGCGACTGGCAGGGCGTGCCGTACTGGCGCTGGCTCGGCATGCTGGTCGACCCGGACACCTTCGTCCTGCTGAACACCGTCGGGACGGCGGACGGCGGCGAGACCGCCGGCGGCTACCTGATGCAGGACGGCGTGCTCGCGCCGCTTGTGAGGGCCCGCGTCGACGGCGACCAGCTGGGCTTCACCGCTGTCGCCACCGACGACCGCGGCCGCGGCGTCACGCTGACCGGCGGCGCGATCGCCGTCGCCCCGCTGCGCCAGCGCCGCGACGGCCGCCTCACCCTTGTCAACGAGGGCCTGACCGAGCTGCAGTGGGGCACGCGGTCGGGCCTGGCGATCTCCGAATGGCTGGTGCAGACCGATGCCTGATATCCGCTGGGGCCTGACCGTCCCGTTCACCGGCGTGCCGCTCGCGCAGCACGCCGACCTCTATCGCGCCGTCGAGGCCGCGGGGTACGACGACGTCTGGACCGGCGAGACGGCCGGCGCGGACGGCTTCACGCCCCTGGTCCTGGCCGCTGCCGTGACCGACACGCTGCGGCTCGGGACCGGGATCGTGAACCCGTTCACGCGCGGCCCCGGCGTCCTCGCCCAGCACGCGGCGGCGCTGGCGGACCTGTCGGAGGGCCGGTTCGTGCTCGGGCTCGGCTCGTCGTCCAACGTCATCGTCGAGCGCTGGAACGGCGTCCCGTTCGTCAAGCCGCTGTCGAAGGTCCGCGAGGCCGTCGAGCAGCTGCGCCCGGTGCTGGCCGGCGGCCGCGGGCTCGGCGGGTTCAAGCTCGAGGCCGCGCCCGCTCATGAGGTGCCGATCGTCCTGGCGGCGCTGCGCGGGAAGATGCTCGGCCTCGCCGCCGAGGTCGCGGACGGGGCGTTCACCAACTGGCTGCCGGTCAGCGGCGCGCGCCAGGTGGCGGCGGCGTTCGGGGCGCCGGACAAGGAGCTCGTCTGCCGCTTCTTCTGCATCCCGAAGCCCGAGGCCGAGGCGATGCCGCTCGCGAAGTGGATGTTCTGCGCCTACGGCACGGTGCCCGTGTACACGGAGTTCTTCCGCTGGCTCGGGTTCGGCGAGCAGATCGACCCGGTGTCCGAGGCGTGGCACGGCGGCGACCGCGCCCGTGCCCTTGAGCTGGTCGACGAGGACCTGATGCGGGAGATCTTCCTGTTCGGTGAGGAGGGCGCGATGCGGGAGCGGCTGGCCGAGTTCGCCGAGGGCGGGATCACGACGTTCGTCCTCACGGCGATCACCGAGCCGGCGGACCTGCCGCGGATGATCGACGCGCTGGCGACCGCGCGCCCCTGACCGCGGGCTGTCACCGAGCCCGTACGAGACGGTTGCTGGTCAACAGCGTCGTTCGGTCGCCCTCTGATCCAGGGTGGCCAGGAGGTCGGCGGACACGACGTCCCATTCGCGCGTCGCGTGCCGCCAGGTCACGCGGAACGTGATGATCCCGGCCGAGGTGCGCCGTCTGTGACAGGGGTGAGTCTGAACTCCGCGACCCTCGGGTGACCGTACGAACGTGTTGCTGAGCAACACGTTCGTACGGGGGTCGGGCGCTCGCCCCGCGCGCCTCAGCGGTTTCAGCCGGTCTCGGCGGGTGCAGACTGAGGCGACCATGTTCGCCTCGATCCCGCCCCGCGGCACCGCCGAGTGGTCCGTCCGGCAGCTGCTGCACGACCAGTGGCGCCCGACCGCAGGCTACGCAGCCGCCGGCGCCGCGCTGGTCCTCTACGGCGTGACGCAGGACGACGGCACCTGGGCGGTGCTCGGGGGCTTCCTGATCGTCATGCAGATCGGGATCCTGTCGTGGCTCGCCTGGTGGGGCCGGCCGCAGCCGCGCGACCCGGCGATCGAGCTGCGGACGGACGAGCTGTGGGCGATGACGCCGCTCGGCCCGGTGCTCGTGCCGTGGGCGGCGATCGCCGCCGTCGACCTGGTCGCGGACCGGGCGGGCAGTGCACCGGCGCTGGGCGTCAAGGTCACCGACCCGGCGACGGTGACGATGACCGCCGAGGCGCGCAGCCGCCAATCGGTCCATCGCCCGGACGGCTGGGACCTGCTGCTGCCCACGGCCGGCGTCGGCCGCGATCCCCAGGAGCTGCTGGACGACGTCCGCCGCACCTGGCGCGAGGCAGGCGACCAGCCAGAAGCGGCGGCGCTGGACTGACCAGCAGACCGTCAGTCCAGCGCCGCTGCAGCGCGCATCACGTCCGCCGTGACCGTATCCGCCGGGAAGAACGCCTCGACCGCCAGCTCGGCGAGCGTGATGTCCGTCGCGGTCCCGAACGTCGTCACCGTCGACAGGAACGTCAGCTCCACCCCGTCCGGCCCCTGGAGCCGGAGCGGGACGAACAGGTCGGCGAGCTGCTCGTGGGCGTACGGATCCGCGCCCCCCGGCAGGGCCACCAGCTCGGCGTGCAGCGCGTGCAGCGCCGGGTCGCCCGACTGCGCGGCCTGCCGCAGGAGCCGGTCCAGGACGTGCGAGCGCCACTGGTCGAGGTTGACGATCCGCGGCGCCAGTCCCTCGGGGTGCAGCGACAGCCGCAGGACGTTGACCGGGGGCTCCAGCAGGTGCGGCGCGACCCCGGTCAGCAGCAGGCCGACCGCGCGGTTCGCGGCGACCATCCCCCAGTGGCGGTCCACCGCGAGCGCGGGCGCCGGCTCGTGCGCGGTGAGGATCTGGTCGAGCGCGGCCTTCACCGGGCTGACCTCGCCGAGCAGGTCGTCCAGGTCGCGCTGTGAGTAGACCGGCGCGAAGCCCCCCGCCAGCAGCAGCTGGTTGCGCTCGCGCAGCGGGACGTCGAGCTGCTCGGCGAGGTGCAGGATCATCTCCGCGCTCGGCCGGGCGCGGCCCGTCTCCACGAACGACACGTGGCGAGCCGAGACCCCGGCCTCGAGCGCGAGCTCCATCTGGCTGAGGCGACGGCGGGTCCGCCAGTCCCGCAGCAGGTCCCCGACGCGCTTGGGGTGGACGGCCTGGCCGGTCATGGTCGGCACCGTACCGCGGCACCCGACCGCTGCCGCTTACCTCCGAGGTCATCGCGCACCCGCCTCGCCGCCGGGAGTCTGGACAGCGTCAACCACCTGCAACGGAGGCTTCCCATGTCCGCAGTCACCACCCTCGTCGACGACTACCTGGCCGCCTGGAACGAGACCGACGCCGCCGCCCGGCGCGCCCTGGTCGAGCGCGTCTTCACGGCGGACGCCGAGTACGTCGACCCGCACGCGTCCGGTGCCGGCACCGACGGCATCGACGCCCTCATCGCCGGGGTCCAGCAGCAGTTCCCGGACTTCCGGTTCACGCTCGCCGTCGCCCCGGAGAGCCACAACGACCGCCTGCGGTTCTCGTGGCACCTGGGCCCGGCCGGCGGGGACCCGATCGCCCTCGGCCTCGACGTCGTCACGCTGGCCGGCGACGGCCGCATGCAGTCCGTCACCGGCTTCCTGGACCCGCCCGCCGCCTGACCCCCGTGCGGCCCTCGGTGCCGAGCTGCGATCGACGCCGACCTGGGTGTCGAAGAACGCATCTCGGCCCGCTGGGGCCGACCACAGCGCGGCGGTGGCGGCTGGACCGGTGGTCCTCCGTCACCGAATCCTCATGAGCTGACGCCTCGAGGTGTCTAGGATCGGGCGTCGGGTACCCAAGCGACATCGGAGGATCGTTGGCAGAGCGCTGCATCGGAGTGGACATCGGCGGCACGAAGGTCGCCACGGCCGTCCTGGACGGCGCGGATCTGTCCACCCCGAAGGCCGTGCCCACGGTCACGTCGTCCACCGAGGAGCTGCTCGCCCAGCTCGCAGGGGCCATCGACGAGGCCGCCGCCGGCGACCGCGACGCCATCGTCGGCATCGGCTGCCCGTCGGTGATCGACTTCGCCACCGGCACCGCGCGCTCGTCGGTCAACATCCCGCTGAAGGACGTGCCGCTGCGGTCCGCGCTGCAGGAGCGGACCGGGCTGCCCGTCGTCGTCGACAACGACGCCACCGTCGCGGCGCTGGCCGAGGCCACCGACCTGGCGACGGGCCGCGCCACGGTCGACAACCTCATCATCCTCACGGTGGGGACAGGGGTGGGCGGCGGGATCGTCATCGGCGGACGTATCTACCGCGGCGCCACGGGCGCCGCCGCCGAGCTCGGCCACCTGATCGTCGCGGCCGACCTGTCCCGCGGTGCGCCGGCCGGGCAGGAGGACTTCCCGCAGCCGGACTCGCTGGAGGCCCACGCCGCCGGCGGTGCGCTCGGCGTGCTTGCCCGCGCGCGCGGCTTCGCCGACGGCAAGGCCTGCGTGGCGGCGGCACAGGCGGGCGACGCGACGGCCGTCGACGCGCTGCGGATCCTGGGCGAGCGGCTCGGGGTCGGCATCGCGAACCTCATCAACGCGTTCGACCCGGACGAGGTCGTCGTCGGCGGCGGCGTCTCCGCGGCCGGCGACCTGCTGCTGCAGCCCGCGATCGCGGTCGCGTGGCCGCTCGTCCTGCCTGGGATCGGTACCGCCACCACCATCCGGATCGCGCGTCACGGCAACCAGGCCGGCGTCATCGGCGCGGCGCTGCTGGCCCGCAGCGAGCTCGGCGCCGGGAGCAGGCTCCCACGATGAGGATCGCGCTCGCCTTCGATCATGCCGGCGTCCCGCTGCGTGACGTCGTCATCGCCGCCGTCACCGCGGGCGGCCACGCGCCGGCGGACCTCGGCACCTGGGACGACTACCCCCACGCCGCCGTCGCCGCCGGCCGCGCCGTGACCGGTGGCCAGGCGGACCGCGCGATCGTCGTCTGCGGCAGCGGCGCCGGTGTCGCCGTCGCCGCGTGCAAGCTCACCGGCGTCCGCGCCGCGTGCTGCCACGACACCTACACCGCCGCCCAGTGCGTCCAGCACGACGACGTCAACGTCCTCTGCCTCGGCGCGCGGGTCATCGGACCCGCCGTCGCCGACACCCTCGTCCGCGCCTTCACAGCCGCGACCTTCAGCGGCGAGGAGCGGCACGTGCGCCGCCTCGCCGAGGTCGCCGCCATCGAGGCCACCCCCACCGACCCTCCGGGACCCCCGTCCCCCGACTCCCCAGGAGCCAGAACCCCATGAGCCAGACCGACACGTCCGTCAACAAGCGCCTCGCCGCCGTCACCGCCGCGGGCACCAGCGTGTGGCTCGACCAGATCAGCCGCAGCCTGATCGAGACCGGTGAGCTCGCGACGATGGTCAAGGAGTACTCGCTCCGCGGCCTGACCTCGAACCCCGCGATCTTCGAGAAGGCGATCAACGGCGCGGAGGAGTACGACGAGCAGTTCACCAGCCTGAACGAGGCCGGGAAGGACGCCCGCGAGATCTACCAGGAGCTCGCGATCAAGGACATCCAGGACGCGGCGGACATCCTGCGCCCGGTCTACGACGAGTCGGACGGGCTCGACGGCTTCGTCTCCTTCGAGGTCGATCCGGACCTCGCGCAAGATGCCGACAAGACGATCGCCCAGGCACGTGAGTACTGGTCCCGCGTGGACCGGCCGAACCTCATGATCAAGATCCCCGGGACGCCCGAGGGCCTCGGCCCGATCGAGACGGCCATCTCCGAGGGGATCAACGTCAACGTGACGCTGCTGTTCTCCGTCCAGGCGTACGCGACCGTGGCCGAGGCGTTCATCAAGGGGCTCGAGAAGCGCCACGCCGCCGGCGAGTCCCTCGACGTGCAGTCGGTCGCCTCGTTCTTCGTCTCCCGCGTGGACAGCGAGGTCGACAAGCGCCTCGAGGAGCTGGACAAGCCCGAGCTCGCCGGCAAGGCGGGGCTCGCCAACGCCCGCGCCGCGTACATCAAGTTCAAGGAGATCTTCCACGGCGAGCGCTTCGCGGAGCTGAAGGCCGCCGGCGCGCCGGTGCAGCGTCCCCTGTGGGCGTCGACCGGGACGAAGAACCCCGACTACCCGGACACGCTCTACGTCGACGGCCTGGTCGGCCCCGAGACCGTCAACACGATGCCGATGGCGACGCTCAAGGCGGCCGCGGAGCGCACCGAGGTCGACCCGGCCAACCCGACCGTCGACATCGACCCCGAGCACGACCTGCTCGCGCTCGGCGGGGCCGGGATCGACATGGACGACGTCACCGCGAAGCTGCTGACCGACGGCATCGCCGCGTTCGTCACCCCGATGGAGTCGCTGCTGGAAGGCATCGAGAAGAAGCGGTCCGAGGCATGACGCTCGCGCCCGAGTCGATCCAGGCCCAGCTCCCGGCCGCCGTCGAGACCGCCGTCGAGGCGCGCCTGCTGGCCGCCGCCGAGCAGGACATCCTCGCCCGCATCTGGGCCAAGGACCCGACGGTCTTCGGGGAGCCGGGCACGCCCGATGTGGCCAACCGCCTCGGGTGGCTCGACATCGCCGCCCGCCTGACGCCGGAGGCCGGTGAGCTCGTCGCGTTCGGCGAGGAGGTCCGCGACGCCGGGATCAAGGACGTCGTGGTCCTGGGCATGGGCGGCAGCTCGCTCGCACCGGAGGTCCTGCGGCGGTCGCTGGGCTCCGGCGACGGGTTCCCGACCCTCCATGTCCTGGACTCGACGGACGCCCAGGCGATCCTCGACGTCGAGGCGAAGACCGACCCCGGCACCTCGCTCTACGTCGTCGCCACCAAGTCGGGCGGGACGATCGAGACGCTCAGCGCGTTCAAGCACTTCCACGCCCTGCAGCCCGACGGCGCGCACTTCGTCGCGATCACCGACCCGGGGTCGGCGCTGGTCGACCTGGCCGAGGAGCATGGCTTCCGGCGCACGTTCCTCAACGACGAGAACATCGGCGGTCGCTACAGCGCGCTGTCGTACTTCGGCCTCGTCCCGGCGGCGCTCATCGGCGCCGACGTCCGGGCGCTGCTGACCGGTGCGGAGATCGCCGCCGCGGGCTGCCGCCCGCTGGACACGAAGGTCGCCACGTTCGGCCTCTGGTTCGGGGCGGCGATCGGCGAGCTTGCGGCGCACGGCCGCGACAAGCTGACGTTCCTGATCGACGAGCCGCTCGCCTCCTGGGCGCTCTGGGTCGAGCAGCTCGTCGCCGAGTCGACGGGCAAGTCGAGCCCGAACCCCGAGCACTCCGACCACGCGGTGGGCGTGCTGCCGGTGG
The DNA here is from genome assembly GCF_040581415.1 of Paraconexibacter sp. AEG42_29. NCBI lineage: Bacteria > Bacillati > Actinomycetota > Thermoleophilia > Solirubrobacterales > Paraconexibacteraceae > Paraconexibacter > Paraconexibacter sp. AEG42_29. The sequence continues at coordinate 4,171,635 of NZ_CP114014.1, forward strand.
CCGACGAGCCGCTCGGCGCGGTCACGGCCTACGGCGACGACCGCGTCTTCCTCCACGTGAAGGACGGGGACGCCGCCGACGGCGTCCACGACGCGCGGATCGCCGAGCTGGCGGCGGCCGGCCACCCGACGATCACGGTGCACTTCTCCGCCGCGGACGCCGCGACCGAGCTCGGCAACCTGTTCTTCACCGCGGAGTTCGCGACGGCGGTCACCGGCTGGGTCCTCGGGATCAACCCCTTCGACCAGCCGAACGTGCAGGAGGCGAAGGACAACACCGCCAAGGCCCTCGCCGACCGCACGCCGGCGCAGCCCGGCGCGCACGACCACGAGCTGCAGGAGCTGCTGGCCGAGGCGACGCCGCCGTCGTACGTGGCGATCATGGCCTACGTCGCGCCGTCGGACGCGTTCGACGCCGCGATCGCGGACCTGCGCGCCGTCATCCGCGACGCGACGTCCGCCACCACGACGTTCGGCTACGGCCCCCGCTTCCTGCACTCGACCGGCCAGCTGCACAAGGGCGGGCCGAAGCACGGCCGCTTCCTGCAGCTGGTCCACGACGCGCCGCAGGACGTGGCGATCCCCGGCGAGGAGTACTCGTTCGAGGTCCTCAAGGCCGCACAGGCCATCGGCGACCTCGAGACGCTCCGCGATCACGGCCTGCCGGCCGCACGGGTCACACTCGGCGAGGACCCCGTCGCCGCCGTCCAGCACCTCACCGAGCGCGTCCGGGCGCTCGTCTCGTAACGACATACAGCCACCGAAGACAGACAAAGAGGACCAGCACATGGCACAGATCGGGTTCGTCGGCCTCGGCCGGATGGGCGGCAACATGGTCGCCCGCATCAAGCGCGACTCGGACCACGACGTCGTCGCGTTCGACCCCGACAAGGACGCCCGCGCGAAGGCCAAGGCCGCCGGTGCGCGGCCCGCCACCTCGCTCGCCGACCTGGTCAAGAAGCTCGACGCGCCCCGCACGGTCTGGCTGATGGTGCCGTCCGGCAAGATCACGCAGGACAACGTCGACAAGCTCGCCAAGCTGCTGGAGAAGGGCGACACCATCATCGACGGCGGCAACTCGCGCTGGTCGGACGACAAGGTGCGGGCGGAGGCGCTGAAGCCGCTCGGCATCAACTACATGGACGTCGGCACCAGCGGCGGCGTCTGGGGCCTGGAGGTCGGCTACTGCATGATGGTCGGCGGCCCCGCGGCGTCCGTGAAGCGCGTCGCGCCCATCCTCGACGTGCTCGCGCCGGCCACGACCGACGAGCACGGCCCGGGGTGGGGGCACTTCGGCCCGGTCGGCGCCGGCCACTACGTGAAGATGGTCCACAACGGCATCGAGTACGGGATGATGCAGGCCTACGCCGAGGGCTTCTCGCTGTTCGACGCGAGCGAATACGACCTCGACAACGGCAAGATCGCGCACCTGTGGATGCAGGGGTCGGTGGTCCGCTCGTGGCTCTGCGGACTGGCCGCCAAGGCGTTCGACGAGGAGGGCAACGCCCTGGACGACATCAGCCCGTTCGTCGAGGACTCCGGCGAGGGCCGCTGGACGGTGGAGGACGCGATCGACAAGCGGATCCCGCTGCCGGTCATCACGGCGTCGCTCTTCGAGCGCTTCTCGTCCCGGGGCCAGAACGCGTTCGCGGCGAAGGTCAACGCCGCGCTGCGCAACCAGTTCGGCGGCCACGCCATCGCCCGCGCGGTGAAGAAGACCGAGCCGTCATGAGCGACCCGGCCGCGGTGGAGAACCCGCTCGTCAAGGGCCTGGAGCGGCTGCCCGTCCACCCGACGGTGCTCGTGATCTTCGGCGCGACCGGGGACCTCGCCAAGCGCAAGCTGCTGCCGGCGCTCTACAACCTCGCGCACGAGGGCGCGCTCCCGGAGCGCTTCCACCTGATCGGCGTCTCGCGGCGCGACAAGGCGCACGAGGAGTTCGCCGCGGTGGCCGACACGGCCATCCGCGAGTTCAGCCGCCGCGAGCCGGACGACAAGGTCCTCGCGGCGCTGCTGGCGGAGGTGAAGTACGTCGCCGGGACGTTCGACGACGCCACCGTCTACGCCGCGCTGAAGGCGGAGCTCGACGCGTTCGACGTCGCCGCCGGCCAGCCGCTGAACCGCGCCTTCTACCTCTCCACCGCGCCCGAGTTCTTCCCCGTCATCGTCGAGCAGCTCGGCAACGCGGGCCTGACCGAGGCCGCCGGCGAGGCCGAGGTCCGCGTGATCATCGAGAAGCCGTTCGGGACGACGCTGGACGAGGCGATCGACCTCAACCAGCGCGTGCTGGCGGTCCTGGACGAGACGCAGGTCTTCCGGATCGACCACTACCTGGGCAAGGAGACGGTTCAGAACATGCTGGCTTTCCGGTTCGCCAACTCGATGTTCGAGCCGCTCTTCAACCGCAACTACATCGACAACGTCCAGATCACCGCGGCGGAGGACATCGGGATCGGGACGCGCGCGGGCTACTACGACAACGCGGGCGCGCTGCGCGACCTCGTCCAGAACCACATGCTCCAGCTGCTGACGCTGCTCTGCATGGAGCCGCCTGTCGACTTCTCCGCGGACGAGGTCCGCAGCGAGAAGGTCAAGGTGCTGCACTCGATCCGGCCCCCGCACCGCGACGAGGTCTTCCGCGCGCAGTACGGCCCGGGGACGCACGCCGGGGACGACGTCGTCGGCTACCTGCAGGAGGACGGCGTCCCGGCCGGCTCCCACACGGAGACGTTCGCGGCGATGCGACTGCACGTGGACAACTGGCGCTGGGCCGGCGTCCCGTTCTACCTGCGCACCGGAAAGTCGCTCGCGCGCAAGGTCACCGAGATCGCCGTCACGTTCAAGCCCGTCCCGCATCTGGCGTTCGGGGAGGAGGGGTCCGTCGGGGTCAAGCCCAACCAGCTGATCCTCACCATGCAGCCGAACGAGGGCGTGTCGCTGTCGCTCGGCGCGAAGATCCCCGGCAACCGCATGCGGATCCGGCCGGTGAACATGGAGTTCCTGTACGGCACCGCGTTCATGTCGCAGTCGCCCGAGGCGTACGAGCGGCTCATCATGGACGCCATGCGCGGGGACGCCACGCTCTTCACCCGCAACGACGAGGTCGAGGCGCAGTGGCGGATCTGCGACCCCGTCGTCCGCCGCTGGGAGGACGAGGCCGAGCCGCTCGTGCAGTACCCGGCCGGGTCCCAGGGCCCACCGGAGGCGAGCGCGCTCCTGCTGGGCGACGACCAGTGGCGGGCGATCTAGCGATGCCGATCGTCCCGGCCACCCACGACGGGCTCTGGCGCGAGCGGGACACCAGCCCGTCCGCAATCGAGGCCGCCATCCGCCGGCTGCTGACCGAGGCCCACGCGGAGAACGAGTCCTACGTCCCCGCCCGGGTGATGAACCTCGTCACGATCGTCGACCAGCAGTGGAGCGGGGAGATCGCCAACCGCCTGCGCCGGGTCGGCCGCCACCACCCGTCCCGCACCGTGGTCTGCGCGGTCGAGCCGCGACGGACGACGCTGGACGCCGTCTGCACGGTCGCCGGGCCGGCCGAGACGAAGCCGGGCGACTTCGCCGTCCTGCGCGAGACCGTGATCGTGACGTGCGGGCCGCAGCACCTGCCGCATCTGGACACGATCGTCGATCCGCTCGTGGTGACCGACCTGCCGACGATGGTGTGGTCGCCGCACGGGCACCCCGAGGCGGTCGACGCGCTGCGTCACCTGTGCCAGATCGCCCTGCTGGACAGCGTCGACGAGCCGGACTCCGGCGACGCGCTGCGGCGCGCGCACGAGCTGTGCGAGGAGCTGTACGTCGTCGACCTCGCGTGGCTGCGGTCGGCCCCGTGGCGCGAGCGGATCGCGGCCACGTTCGACCCGGCCACCGTGCGCGGGGACCTGCGGCTGCTGTCGTCCGTCGAGGTCCGCCACCATCCCGACTCCGCTGCCGCCGCGCTGCTGCTGGTCGGCTGGCTGGCGTCGCGGCTGGGCTGGACGGTGTCGCCGCTCGTGCAGCGCGGCGGGCCGGCGGGGCGGCGTGTCGGGACCGCCCACGCGCGGCGCCAGGACGTGAAGATCACCCTGGACGCGGACGCGACGATGACGGTTCCCGGCCTGGCGGGGGTGGCGCTGGCGTCCGCGTCGGGCCGCTCGCTGCGGTTCGACCGCGGCTCCGGGGGCCTGCGGGCGTCGTACTCCCGCACGGTCCGGGGCGGGACGGACGTCGCGCGCGAGTGGACGATCCTGGGTGCATCCCGGGGCGAAGCGGGGATCCTGGGCGAGGGGATCCGGCAGGCGCTGCTGCGGGACCCGACCTACGGGCCGGCGCTGGACGCGGCGCTGACGCTGGCGGGCTGAGCGCCCCGGCCGCGGTCCGGGACGGCCCGGCCCGTTTGCGCGGGAAGAGCCGTCGTGGTCGGTGGCGCTGACGCCGAGGACCGTCCCGGTCGTGACGGCTAAGGGAACTGCGGGCTGCAGACGGCGGTGAGCGCTGGGCGGATGCGGGGTCCGGGATGCGGAGCGTGGTGCGGGCGGCTGGCGGGCGGGACGAGTGGTGGGTGGCACGGCTCCTGGCCGGGCGGAACGCCGGCGACCGCCGGCCGGCGGGGCGAGTGGTGAATCGCACGGCTCCCAGCCCGGTGGAACGCCAGTGACCGCTCGGCGGTGGGACCAGCGGCCGATCGCACGGCTCCTCGGAGGATTCGGCGGGGCGTACCCCCCAAACCCTCCACGCGTCCGGGGCAGCGGCCAGGCGGCACCGCTCCTCGGAGGATCCGGCGGGGCATACCCCCCAGACCCTCCACGCGTCCCACGCGCAGTCGGGCTGGCCAGCTTCCGGACGTCCGCACACCCGCTCCCGCTCGCTGCCACCAGGGACCACCCGCGGAACCGCAGCCCGCACAGCCGCCAGCCCCGATCGCGCCGTCCTCAGAGGCCGTATCGCGTTTCACGAGCGTGCTCGCTTCGCCGCAACCACGACATCTCGTTGCCCCGGGACAGGCGATCCGCTACCGGCCCAGGGTGCGCACGAACAGGCGCGCGCGGCCCGGGATCTCGTGCAGGATCCGGCGGACCTCCGCCAGGCCCGCGCGGAGCTCAGCGTCCCCCACGTCGACCAGCATCATCGAGTCCTGGAGCGTGACCAGCGTCGCGTCCGCCCGGCCCGCCGCCGCGACCGCCGAGTCCACGAAGCCCTTCACGCCCTGCGAGGGGTGCCCTGGGGTGGCGGCGGCGAAGGTCCGCGGCGGCAGGTCGTTGCGCGCGGCGAAGCCTGCGTGCGTCTTCTTCAGCCGTCCGTAGGCCTTCTGGATCGGCCCGAACAGCTCGCCTTCTAGCCGCTCGCCGGTGAAGTCGTCGACCTGCTCGTAGGCCTCCCCGAGCTCGACGAGCGCGACCCCCACGTGGTCGGCCGCGGCGCCGATCGCATCGAGCAGCTCCTGCTGTGCCTCGGCTGTCGAATACGCCATGGTCGGCAGCGTAGTGCGGCGGCGGGGGCCGGGTAGCCGGTCATGCGGCCAGCGGCGTGCGTGGCGCCGGCCTGCGGTGCCCCGTTATGGAGAGTCTTGATCGGAACTTGAGGGTTCAGACGGGCGCCGGCATGATGCTGGGATCGCCGGCCATGACAGCGGAACCACCTCCGCGACCACCCTCGATCACGACTCGAGGGTTATCGGCGCGCAGCGTTACGGAACCACGGCGCCGGCGGCCTAAAGACTGGCCGCTTCGTGCACGTCGTGCGTCAGGATCACGGCGTCGTCGGTCATGGAGATGCGCCCGTAGTAGGTCGACATCACGACCTGGATCAGCGACCCGTCGACGGGGAAGCCGCACTCGTCGGTGAGCTCGTCGAAGTCGAGGATCAGGCGGTCCCGCGCGCGGACCTCGTTGTAGGAGGCGTTCTCGTAGACCTCCACGCCGTCGCGGTCGCACAGCGCGTCGACGATCGCGTCGCCCTCCTGGCTGCGGGCGATCGTGATCCCGACGTAGTCGAACGTCTGACCGTCACCGGAAGGCGCCGGGCCGTTCGTGACCGACATCAGGCCGCCGCGACGGGATCGGCGGCGACAAGCCCGGCGGCGGCGACCAGCGCCTGCTGGTCGGCCACCACGCGCGCACGCGCAGCAGCGAAGTCCACCCCGGGCGCCCCGGCGAAGATCGGCTCCAGGGCGTCGACGGCGGCGAGGGCCTCCGGCTCCCAGTCGGCCAGCCACGACGCGATCAGCGAGCGGTTGGCCGCCGCGTGCTGCTCGTCCTCCGTGCCGAACTGCGCGAACGCGAGGGCGAAGTCGTTCCACCAGGCGTTCTCGCGCTGGGCGCCGCGGACGATCGTCGGCGTGAGCGGGTCGGCCGCCCGCAGCGCGCCGCGCAGCAGCAGCTCGCGCCGGACGAGCGATCCGAGCAGCGGCTCGATCACCAGGCCGGTGACGACGATGAGCTCGCCCCAGTCGGTGATCGTCCCGAGCCGCTCGACCACGCGGCGCGCGTCCTGCCACGCCGGCTCGCCGGTCCAGCGGGCCTTCGCGGCCTCGATCTGGAAGTCGCCGAGGTCCTCGTCGAGGTCCATGCCCTCGATCACGAACGCCTGCGCCTGCCGCTGCTTGACCGCGGCGTACAGGACGATGCCGTGCGTCAGCGTGTCCGCCAGCGCCGCGCGGGAGCGCCGCGTCGCGATCGACCAGATGCCGTGCTCGACGAACGCCTGCACCTGGCCGTCGCGGCGCAGGAACTCGACCCAGGCGGGGTCGACGTCGGCGTACAGACCCTCGGAGCGGGCGCTGCGCGTGGCGTTCTCGATCTCCTTCTCGCATTGGGCGCCCTGCTGGTAGTACGGCCGCTCCCAGAGCTCGTTCGGGTCGCGGAAGACGGTCCAGTCGACGACGTCGACCCCGGTGGAGTCGTCCCACCACGTCCCGCGACCGTCGGGGAACGAGCACGTGTAGCCGCTCGCGAGGAACGTGTAGACGGACGGCTGCGTGCCGACCGTGACGTCCTCGTACAGCGACGCCTTCCGGCCCTTCGGCGTGATCCACTGGAACGAGCGCTCGGGATCGTCCCCGCGGCGCTTGCGGCGCTCGCCGGCGCGCACCTCGCCCGCCATCAGAGCTTGACCCAGGGCGTGTCGCCGACCGCGGCCTTCGCCAGGTCGTCGAGCCCGGACTGTCCGCGGCCACCGCCGTCGTGCCCCGCGCCGCCGCCGTACAGCGTCACGGGCTGGAAGCCGTTGCCGTCCGCCTGGACCGCACCGAACGGGTCGCCTTCGTCGTGCCACGAGCCACTCGGCAGCCCCATCGCCGCCGCGGACGTGATGTTCGGGCTGAGGATCGTGAAGTCCGCCGCGCGGATGTCGTCGATCGTCCACATGCGGTCGGGGTTCAGGTGCGGCTGGCCGACCAACGTCTTGCCGTCCGGGCGCAGGAGCTTCTGCTTGAGGATGACCTCCGACAGCGACATGCCGTGGTACTTGTCGAAGTAGTTGCGGTCGCCGGTGTAGCGGCCGGGGTTCGTCTCGTCGAGCCAGCGGCACTCGGGCGAGCAGTAGAACCGCGTGCGGTCCTCGCCGTGGCGGTCGGCGCACGTGCGGTGGCACATGTCGTCGTCGATGACGCACGCGAGCATGCACGTCCAGCAGAAGGGCGGCGCACCCTCCATGAACCCGCCGAGCAGCAGCGCGCCCTCCTCCGGGTCGGCCAGCGCGGCGTAGGCCTCCCAGGTGGCGCCGTACTCGTCGTACCAGCCCGGGTACTTGTCCTCGAACCACTCGAAGTCGGTCTCGGTGAGCGGGTCGAACTTCCAGAAGTTCAGCGGCCAGGTGGCGAACGCCAGCGGCGCGGTCTTGTGGTGCAGGCCGGCGACCAGGCGCTCGCGGGCGCGGTCGAACATGTCCGGCGGGATCGTCACGCCCATCTTGCCGAGCTGCTCGACGTAGGAGCGGTACCAGTCGTCGCGGATCCAGCGGTCCCACTTGACGAGGTAGCTCTCGTTGTCCGAGCGGTCGGTGGAGAAGTACTCCATCGTCGTGCCGATGAACGGGTCGACCCACGCGTGCACGATCCACCACGCCTGCTGCAGGTCGTGCTGGATCAGGGGGATGTTCTCCTCCTTCTGCAGCACCGTCAGCATCGTGGCGTAGCCGTTGGAGATGTGGCGGGCCTCGTCGGACTGGACGCTCGAGTAGGTCGTCGCCTGGATGAAGTCGCCGTTGCGGGTGGCGACGTCGGGCAGCGCGACGAACGCGACGTTCGTGAACGCCGTCTCGATGACGGTCATCATCGTGAAGCCCGCGGCGATCGGGTCCCCCACGAACGAGTGGCTGAACATGTTGATCCCCGCGCGGGTGATCAGGTTGTCGGCCATGTACTCCTGGCCGTTGTGCCAGCCCGCGGGGTCCGGCGTGTGCTTCGTGTACCAGCGCGCCAGGCCCATCTGCATGCCGATGTGGCGGACCTCGTCGACGAACTGCACGTGGTAGCCGTTGAGCAGCTCGTCGTTGGGGACGACGTCCATCACGACCGACATGCAGCGACCGGCCGCGCCCTCGGCGTAGACCAGGATCAGGATCAGCGGCTTCATGACCTGCAGCCAGCGCTCGTCGGCCTTGGTCGGCATGCCCGCGCGCAGCGCCGCGTCGAACCCGCCGTAGACGCGCTCGTCCTTCTCGAGCTGCATCGGCAGGTACTCGCGCATGACCTGCTTCATCGGGTCCTTCGCCTTGTCGGGGAAGACGTAGCGCGTGTCGTAGATCGGCACGGGCTGGTGGTAGTCCCGGTCCCACCCGAGCTGCGCGATCCGCTCGTGGGTCTTCGTGACGCTGCGGCGACGAGTCTGCTGGGTGGCCATGCTGCCAACTCTCTTCCCCCGCGCGCGTAGAAGCATCGCGCGTGCGGGGGATATGTCTCACCCGATCAGCGTCGTGGGCGTCACCTGGCCCATGCGCGCGGATACGTTCGCCCGCATGGCCACCTCGCGGATCAGCTTCGAGCCCATCGACGTCGAGATCGACTGCGAGGAGGACGAGAACATCCTGGAGGCGGCGTTCCGCCAGGGCTGGAACCTCGTGCACGGCTGCCGCGAGGGCCAGTGCACCGCGTGCAAGAGCTTCCTGCTCGAGGGTGACGTCTCCCTGCAGCCGTACTCCACGCACGCGCTGTCCGAGAGCGAGGAGGACCAGGGCTACACGCTCCTGTGCCGCGCGATGCCGGACAGCGACGACGTCGTCGTCGAGCTGCTGCACTTCGACGCCGACAACCTGCGGCTCGCGCACCCGATCGGGGACGGCCGCGCGACCGTGGCCGCCGTCGAGCCGCTCACGGGCGACATGGTGCGGCTGCGGCTCACCGTCGACGGCGGGCCGGGCGGCTTCGCGTTCACCCCCGGCCAGTACGTCGACCTGCACCTCCCCGGCACGGACGGCGAGGAGCGCCGCTCGTTCTCGATGGCGAGCCTGCCAGGCGACGACACCCTCGACCTGATCGTCCGCCGCTACCCCGGCGGCCGCTTCAGCGCGCTGCTGGACGACGGGATCGCTGTCGGCGACGAGCTCGCGTTCACCGGCCCGTACGGGTCGATGGCGCTGAAGCCGGGTGACCGCCCCGTCCTGCTCGTCGCGGGCGGGTCGGGGATCGGGCCGGTGCTGTCGCTGCTGCGGGAGCTGGCGGCCGCGGGCAGCTCGCGGGCCGTCCGCTTCTTCTACGGGGCCCGGACCGAGGCCGACCTCCCGCTGCAGGACGAGATCGCCGCGCTGGGCGCGCAGCTGGCGGACTTCGCGTTCGTCCCGGTGCTGTCCGACGCCGACTGGGACGGTGCCACCGGACTCGTGCACGACGCGGCGGTCGCGGTCGTCGCCGACGGGACGCTCGTGGACCCGCTCGTCTGCACCTGCGGACCGCCGCCGATGATCGAGGCGCTGATCGAGGTCCTGACCGGCCGCCACGGCGTCGCCGCGAACGACATCGCCTTCGACAAGTTCACGGTCGCAGCCGCGGCCGAGGACGACTGAGCGGACCGGCCGGCGCCAACCCGCCCCCGGCCCCGACCGCCGCTGGTACGGTCGCGACCATGACGGTGGCGGCCGAGCTCGAGGCGCTGAACGGGGTGCAGCGCGCCCTGGCCGAGCTGCGCGAGCCGGCCACCGCGGGGACCGTCATGGACCGCGGCCTGCGGGCCCTCTGCGAGCACACCCGCTTCTCCCGCGCGATCCTCTTCCGCGTGGTGGGGTCCGAGCTCGTCGGCGAGGCGATCCACTTCAGCGAACAGCCCGAGTGGGCGGCCGAGCTGCTGCTCGAATCGCGGCGGACGCGGATGCCGCTGCACCACATGGTCCTCGAGACCGAGATGCTGCGCCGCCGGACGGCGGGGATCGTCGCCCACCCGCAGGACGACCTCCGCGCGTTCAAGCCCCTGACGGAGCCCTTCCGCACCCGCTCCTACGCCGCCGCGCCGCTGCTGCCGGCCGGCCAGGTGGTCGGCTTCCTGCACGCCGACCTCTACTTCGAGCCCGGCCAGGACGTCGACGAGCTCGACCGGGTGGTGCTGGCCGCGTTCACCGAGGGCTTCGCGCTCGCCCTGCACCGCGCCGTCCTCGTCGACCGGCTCGCGCAGCAGCGCCAGGAGCTGCGGCGCCTGCTCGGTGAGGCGGGCGGTCTGGCCGACACCATGGGCGCGCTGGACGCCCAGCTGAGCCGCGCGGACGAGGACCTGCACGCGTCGCTGCGGTCCGCGGGCTCGCGTGCGGGCACCGCCCCGGCCGACGAGCGCCTGCAGTCGCTGCTGACCCCGCGCGAGCTCGAGGTCCTGCAGCTGATGGCCGAGGGGGCGACGAACGCCGCCATCGCCCGGCAGCTCGTGGTGTCCGACCAGACCGCCAAGACGCACGTCTCGCACGTCCTGCGCAAGCTCCGCGCCACCAACCGCGCCGAGGCCGTGTCGCGCTTTCACGCCATCACGCAGCGGGCGAGCGGCTGACGGCCACGCGCGTGGCAGACTCTCGCTAGTGTGATTTCGCGGCGCGCCGGACACGCCCCACCCTCCGGATCCATGCCTGCAGACCACGAGCCGACCCCCACCGCCGGGGCCCCCATCAGCGGTGAGGACGGCAGCCCGCTGCGCCTGCTGCTGGTCGAGGACGACGACGGGGACGCGTTCCTCGTCACCGAGCTGCTCGACAGCGCCGGCGCCGAGGCGGATGTCACGCGCGCGCGAACGGTCGCCGAGGCGCGGGAGCTGCTGCGGCACGGGCCGCTGCCGGACTGCGTCCTGCTGGACCTCGGGCTGCCGGACGCCGTCGGCCTCGACGCCCTCACCGCGGTCCGCGCTGCCGCGGGCCCGGTCGCGCTCGTCGTCCTGACCGGCGACATCGATCGCGCGCGTGGCCTGGCGGCGGTCGCCGCCGGCGCCCAGGACTACCTCGTCAAGTCCCAGGTCGACGAGGACCGCCTGGACCGGTCGATCCGCTACGCCGTGCAGCGCTCGCACGCCCAGATCGCGGCCCGTCGCCTGGAGGACGCGCAGCGCGCCGCCGAGGAGAACCGGCGCCTGGAGCGCGGGCTGCTGCCGATCCTGCTCGTCGACCACCCGCGGCTCGCGGTGGCCGCGCGCTACCTCCCCGGGCGCCGGCGGGCGCTGCTCGGCGGCGACTTCTACGACGCGGTGCAGTCCGCGGACGGCGTCGTCCACGCGCTGCTCGGCGACGTCAGCGGCCATGGCCCGGACGAGGCCGCACTCGGTGTCTGCCTGCGGATCGCCTGGCGGACGCTGCAGCTCGCCGGGACGCCGCCCGACCACACGCTCGAGGTCCTCGAGCAGGTGCTCATCCACGAGCGACATGACGAGGACGCCTTCGCGACGCTGTGCATGGTGCAGGTCGACCCGACCGCCGGCACGCTCGCGATCCGCCTGGCCGGCCATCCGTCCCCGATCGTGGTCGACGGCGGGGAGCACGCACGGGTGGTCGACGGTGTCGACCGACGGCCACCTCTCGGCGTGGCTCCCGGCGAGCAGGCTCCGGTCGCCGAGGTCGCGCTCGGCGCCGACGACGCCGTGATCCTGTACTCCGACGGCTTGACCGAGGGCCGTGCCGCCGGCGGCCGCGAACGGCTGGGCGACGATGCGCTCTGCGCCGTCGCCTCGGCCCGTGCGCAGGCGTCCCCCGGCTGGCGGGCGCAGCCGACCACGCTGATCGACGCGACGATCGCTGCGGTCCAGGACGCGAACGGTGGCCCGCTGGCCGACGACGCGGCGATGCTGGTGCTCGCCCGGCGCCCCGGTCCGGCGGCCGGCCCCGGGCCGGCTGCATGAGGCGCGCCGGCCGGCTCCGCGTCGGGCAGCGGTTCGCGGTCGTCACCGCGATCCTCGGCGTCCTGCTGGTCGCCGGGATCATCGCCGGGGCCATCGCGATGCATCAGCTGTCCGATGCCCGCTCGGACCTCCTCGACCGGGTCGGCCCGGCGCGCACCGGGGCGCTTTCGCTGCAGACCGCGTTCCTGAACGAGGAGACCGGCGTGCGCGGCTTCGTCGTCACCGGCGAGCCCCGGTTCCTCGAGCCCTACCGGCGCGGGCGCAGCGACGAGGTCGCGCAGACGGCGGCGCTGCGGCGCCTCATGCGCCACGAGTCCGTCCGCAGCGCCGCCCCGGCGTTCGAGCGCGTCCTCGCCGCCGGACGACGCTGGCGCACCGGCTTCGTCCTGCCCGCGCTGGCCGCTCAGCGCGCCGGCGCCCCGCCGCGCCGTGTCGACCGCGAGCTCGGTCGCGAGCGGTTCGACGAGCTGCGCCGCGCGTTCACCGGGCTGCAGCGGCAGCTGGACGTCAAGCGCGACGACGGGCGCGACCGCCTCGACGACACCGCCGACCACCTGGGCCGGCTGATGGCCATGTTCGCGTTCCTGCTCGTCCTCGGCGGGGTGGGCGCTTCGATCTTCGTGCGGCGCGCGATCACACTCCCCCTGGCGGCGCTGGCGGACGAGGTCCGGCGCGTCGCCGACGGCGACTTCGACCGCGGCGTGGAGGCCGATGGTCCGGCGGACATCGTCGCGCTCGCCGAGGACGTCGACTCGATGCGCGCCCGCATCGTGCAGGAGCTCACGGCCGTCCGCGCGATCCAGGAGGACCTGGAGCGCTCCAACACCGAGCTCGAGCAGTTCGCCTACGTCGCCTCCCACGACCTGCAGGAGCCGCTGCGCAAGGTCGCGTCGTTCACGCAGATGCTCCAGCGCCGGTACGAGGGCCAGCTCGACGAGAAGGCCGACCAGTACATCTTCTTCGCGGTCGACGGTGCCAAGCGGATGCAGGAGCTCATCAACGACCTGCTGGCGTTCTCGCGCGTCGGCCGGGTGGTCCGCGACCACCAGGCCGTGCCGCTCGGCACCGTCGTGGATCGCGCACTGACCGACCTCACGGGCGCGATCGAGGCGAGCGCGGCGCAGGTGACGGTGACCGGCGAGACGCCGATGGTGCGCGTCGACCCCGGCCTGATGGCGCTCGTCTTCCAGAACCTGATCGGGAACGCGATCAAGTTCCGCGAGGAGGACGTGGTCCCGCAGATCACGGTGACGACGACCGTCCGCGGGTCCGAGCTGGAGGTCGCTATCCACGACGAGGGCATCGGGATCGACGACGAGTACGCCGACCGGATCTTCGTCATCTTCCAGCGCCTGCACCCGAAGGAGCGCTACGGCGGCACCGGCATCGGGCTGGCCATGTGCCGCAAGATCGTCGAGTACCACGGCGGCCGCATCTGGCTCGACACCGGTTCGGAAGCCCCCGCCGCGGGCACCACCTTCCGCTTCACCCTCCCGATCGACCAGGAACCCGAGACGCCATGACGCCCCCTCCCCGCCCCATCACCGTGCTGCTCGTCGAGGACGACCCAGGCGACGTGCTGCTGATCCGCGAGGCGTTCGCGGACCACAAGCTGAACAACACGCTGCTCGTCGCCAGCGACGGCGTCGAGGCGCTCGAGCTGCTGCGGTCCCCCGACACCGAGCGTCCCGACCTCGTCCTGCTGGACCTGAACCTGCCGCGCAAGGACGGGCGCGATGTGCTGCGCGAGGTCAAGGCCGACGACGCCCTGCGGTCGATCCCGGTCGTCGTCCTCACCACGTCGGACGCGGAGGAGGACATCCTGCGCTCGTACGACCTGCACGCCAACGCCTACGTGACGAAGCCGGTGGACTTCGACCGCTTCATCGAGGTCGTCCGCCAGATCGACGACTTCTTCGTCAGCGTCGTGAAGCTGCCGAACCGCGGCTACTGACGGCAGGGGCCGGGGCGCCTCAGGGGCGGCGTGCGGCCTGAAGAACGCATGACGTTCTCCAGACGACAGACCGCCGGCGTTCTTGCGGTCTGCGGTCAGCGCGTACCGAGCAGCTCCAGCACGGACTGCTCGACGATCGCCGGGACGGGGCCTGCTGCGGGACGGTCCCCCAGGGCCTCCAGCGCCTCGTCCGCGATCGTCTGACCGGCCGCGTGGCGGTCCAGGACACGCGGGTCGACGTACGACCGGCGGCAGACCGCAGGGGTGTTCCCCAGGTACCGCGCGACCTCGCGGATCGCCTGGACCTGGACCTTCTTGCGGGCGGCCGCGGTCGCCCCGCGGCGCCGGCGGGCGGGCGGGGTGAGGTCCCCCACGCCGAGCGACACGGCGCACAGGACGGTCGCGCCCCAGGTGCGGAAGTCCTTCGCGGAGCCGTCCCCGCCGGACCGGTCCTTGATGTAGTCGTTCAGCTGCGCAGAGCGGACGTCCTGCCACCGGCGCCCGTCCTTGTAGGCGAACAGCTGGTCGGATCCGCCACGCCGCTTCTTCAGCGTGCAGATCAGGTCGGTCACCTCGGCGTCCACCACCTGCTGCACGCGGCGCTGGCCGCTCTTGGCGGGGTAGTCGAAGATGACCGCGTCCCCCCGGACGGCGATGTGCTCGCGCAGCATCGTCGAGAGGCCGTAGCTGCCGTTCTGCTCGGCGTAGTCCTCGCTGCCGATCCGGAAGAAGCCCAGGTCCAGCAGGCGGACCATCGCCGCGAGGATGCGGTCGCGCTCGGTCCCGCCGGCGTCGAGGTCGGACTGGACGACGTCGCGTAGCGCCGGCAGGCCCGCGGCGAACTCCTCCATCTCGCGGAACTTCACGCGGCCCTGCTGGGTGTGCCAGTCGTCGTGGTAGCGGTACTGGCGCCGGCCGGCCGCGTCGACGCCCGTCGCCTGGATGTGGCCGTGGGCGTGGGGCGCGATCCACACGTCGGTCCACGCCGGCGGGATGACGAGCTCGGTCACCCGCTGGCGCACCTCCTTGTCCGTGACGGTCTTCCCGTCGGCGTCGACGATCTGGAAGCCGCCACCGCGACGGCGGCGGGTGTATCCGGGACCGGACACGTCGGAGCGGCGAAGGCGAGGCACGGCGCTCGCTTACCCAGTCGCGCCGTGGGCGAACGGCCTCGCGCGGTCGCCATCCGCCAGGATGCAGGACGGATGCCGCCCGCCCCTCGCAACCTCGTGAACCTGAAGGCCGTCTGGAAGGGCTACGGCAGCCGGACCGTGCTGAGCGACATCACGCTGGGGGTGTCGGCCGGGGACCGGATCGGCATCGTCGGCCGCAACGGGGACGGCAAGTCGACGCTGCTGCGCCTGATCGCGGAGATCGAGGAGCCCGACCGCGGTCAGGTCACCCGGGCGGGGGACGTCGACCTGGCTGTGCTGGGCCAGGGCGACGAGCTCGACCCGGCCCGCACGATCCGCGAGGAGCTGATCGGCGGGCGCGCCGACCACGAGTGGGCCGGGGACGCGGCGTTCCGCGGCGTCCTGGACGGCCTGATGGGCGGGGTCGGGATGGAGCGGTTCCCGCAGGGCCTGGACACGCCCATCGCCGGGCTGTCGGGCGGGGAGCGCCGGCGGATCGCGCTGGCGCAGCTGCTTCTCGAGGGCCCGGAGCTGCTGCTGCTGGACGAGCCGACGAACCATCTGGACGTCGAGGGCGTCGACTGGCTCGCGCGGCACCTCGCCGCCCGCCGCGGCGCGATGCTGGTCGTGACCCACGATCGCTGGTTCCTGGACGCCGTCTGCACCCACACCTGGGAGGTCTCCGACGGGGACATCCACCAGTACGAGGGCGGCTACGCGGCCTACGTGCTGGCCCGCGCCGAGCGCGACCGCCAGGCGGGTGCCCGCGAGGACCGCCGCCAGCAGCTGATGCGCAAGGAGCTTGCCTGGCTGCGGCGCGGCCCGCCGGCCCGGACGTCCAAGCCGAAGTTCCGCATCGAGGCGGCGAACGCGCTGATCGCCGACGAGCCCGAGGTCCGCGACCGCGCCGAGCTGCTGCGGTTCTCGACCGCGCGCCTGGGTGGCAAGGTCGTCGACATCGAGAACGTCTCCGTCGCGTTCGGCGGCGACCGCATCTTCCGCGACGTGACCTGGCAGCTCGGGCCAGGCGACCGCCTCGGCCTGGTCGGCGTCAACGGGTCGGGCAAGACGACGCTGGTCAAGGTCCTGTCCGGCGAGCTCGAGCCGTCGACGGGGACGGTCGACCGCGGCACCACGGTCCGGCTGGCGCACCTGTCGCAGGACACCGCGGAGATCCCCGGTCACCTGCGGGTGCTCGAATCGCTGGAGGAGGTCCGCGGTGTCGCGACCACGAGTGACGGGATGACGCTGACGGCCGGCATGCTGTGCGACCGCTTCGGCTTCCGCGGGGAGCGGGCGCGGACGCTGGTGAAGGACCTCAGCGGCGGCGAGCGGCGTCGGCTGCAGCTCATGCGGCTGCTGATGGAGGAGCCGAACGTCCTACTGCTGGACGAGCCGACCAACGACCTGGACATCGACACGCTGACGGCGCTCGAGGACCTGCTGGACGGGTGGCCGGGGACGCTGGTGGTGGTCAGCCACGATCGCTACTTCGTCGAGCGGGTCTGCGACAACGTCCACGCGCTGATGGGCGACGGCGGGCTGCGGCACCTGCCGGGCGGGATCGACCAGTACGTCGAGCTGCGGCGGGCGGCGGGTGGCGCGGCCACTCCGGCGGCGAAGGCCGGCGGAAAGGGCGACGCGAAGCACGCCGCGTCGGCGTCCACGCTGACCGGCGGCGAGCAGCGCGCCGCCCGCAAGGAGCTGTCGAAGCTGGAGCGGCAGCTCGAGAAGCTCGAGAAGCGGGAGGCCGCGCTCCACGAGGAGATGGCCGCCGCGGCGTCCGACCACGGCCGTCTGCGGGCGCTCCAGGCGGAGCTGCGGACCCTCGGGGAGAACCAGGAGCAGGCCGAGGCGGCGTGGCTGGCGGTGTCCGAGAGCCTGGAGGACGTGAAGCGAGCGTAAAGACCCGATAGCGCAAACGCGCCAAGATAGTCAATGCGTCGCGGAACGGGACGCGCAAAACGGGGCGGAATGCCTTTCCGCCTCAATAGGCCGAAAACCGTCCTAGTGGCGGGGCCCCTTTGCTCGGCGCCAATGTTCACCGGGTTTTTCCGGCGCCCTGGACGGATGTTCCGGTCCCCATCGATCATGTTCCGCGCAACTTCGGTCGATTCCCCAAGTTCTCCCGTCGAGCCGCGTCGCGGTCGGGCACGGAACCTTTCTCGGTTTCGTCCGGTCGCGGCGGGTACGGTCGGTCCACACACGTTCATCTCCCGGTCCCTTGACCGGGGATTCACAGTCAACAGAAGGAACTTTGGTGAAAAACCTCTCGAAGACCCGCAAGGCGGGCCTCGCAGGCGTGCTCGGCGTCGCGGCACTGGCCGGCGGAGCAACCGGCACGTTCGCCCTGACCGCCGGCGGCGGCAACCAGCCTGTCACGTCCAACCCGGACCTCGTGTCGGCCGACATCGTCCGCGGCTACAACGCGACCCCCGGTGCTCTCCCGGCACGGATCGCAGCGTGCTACGACGTCGCGGTCAACGCGGCGGCCGCCAACTACACGCTCCGCGGCTACGACCAGGGGACGTCCTACCCGGCGCTCGCGGCGACCGTGAACCCGGACAACCAGAAGTGCGTCTTCGTCGACTTCCCGGCGACGACGGACGTCGCGGACTTCACGCTGCTCCAGGACACCGGTGGCGGCGCGACGACCCTCACCGCGCTGAACAGCACCCCCGGTTCGGCGGCGCTGACCGGCACCCGCGTCGTGCCGCGTCTCGGCGCGACCGCTGGTCCTGACCTGGTTGGGACCCCCGTGGTCTCCACCGCGGACAAGACGGTGACCTTCACCTTCGACTCGGTGCTGACCCCCGGCGCCGTGGCCACCCCGTCGGACTTCGTCACCTACAAGGCCGATGGCACGGTGCTCACGGCCCCGGTCACCGTGCTCGCAGGCGGCACGTCCGCCGTCGCGACCTACGCCTCGGTGACCGGCGCTGACGCGCCCGTCCGCTTCGCGGTGAAGGCCAACGCCGTCACCAGCGTGACCTCCGGCGCCACGAACCCGCTCGGCAGCGCCGGCGCGGGGACGCTCAAGCCCGAGCTGACCGCAGCCGTCCCGGTCGGCACCAGCCAGTACGACCTGACCTACGACCAGCCCGTCGTCGCGAACGACGCAAGCGTCGCAGCCGGCATCAAGGTGTACACCGAGGACGGCTCGGCCGTCCCCGCGGCGACCCTCGCCAGCGGCAGCGGCACGACCACGATCCGCGTGTCGATTCCGGCGATCGCGAAGTACAGCGACAAGGTCGTCGGCGTGTCGGACATCGGAGGCGTGCTGAACGCCGGCCTGACCGAGGCCAGCACCTTCTCGTACATCGGGTCCCACGCGCCGGCATCGCCGTCGCAGGCGGGCTTCACCGACGGTCCCGACCTCAAGCAGGCCGTGGTCGGCGCCGGCAACGCCGTGACGTTCACGTTCGACTCGAACGTCGACGACACCGCGCCCCCGGCCGCCGCCGGTCTCCGTCTGCTCGACAAGGACGGCGTGTACATCACGGGCTCCAGCACCACCGTGAGTGGCAAGGACGTCGTGGTGCAGTTCACGGCGAACCAGCTCGCGCTCGCGACGGGCGCACAGGTCTCCGAGAACGCCGTGTGCGATTTCGAGAGCAACACCGGTGACTGCTCGCCGCTGAGCACGGTCGCCCTCGGTGCCGTCCCGGTGACCCCCACCACGCCGACGACGCCGACCACCCCGACGACGCCGACGACCCCCACCACGCCGACGACGCCGACCACCCCGACGACGCCGACGACCCCCACCACGCCGACGACGCCGACCACCCCGACGACCCCCACCACGCCGACCAAGCCGACGACCCCCAAGGTCAACGCGAGCAAGGTCAGCGCGACCGCGAAGCGCACCGGTAACTCGGTCAAGGTGTCCGGCGCGATCTCGATCCCGGCCGGCCGCTCGAAGGCGACGTACTGCGGCAAGAAGGGCACGATCACGGTCACGGCCAAGGTCGGTACCCGCACGGTGGCCTCCAAGAAGGCGATCCTCGCCTCGACCTGCAAGTACAGCGCGACCATCACGCTGAGCTCCACGGTCAAGAAGAAGATCGGCAAGAAGGCGACGAAGCTGACGCTGACGACGAAGTTCGGCGGCAACTCGCTGATCCGCGCCCGCAACGCCAGCACCACCTCGGTGAAGCTGCCGAAGGCGAAGTAGCAAGGCTGGCGGGTCCCTGCGACCCGCCACCCGGTAGCACCGTCGAGGGCGCCCGCAAGGGCGCCCTCGCTCGTTGATCTCCAGGACAACTAGGCTGCCGACCATGCGACAGCTCGTCGGCGACGTGGCCCAAGGGGGCAGCGCGTTCCCACCCATCGCCGACTACGCGTTCCTGAGCGACGGCGAGGTCACCGCGCTCGTCGCGCCGAGCGGCAACGTCGAGTGGATGTGCCTCCCGCGGATGGACTCGCCGTCGGTCTTCGGCGCGATCCTCGACCGCGACGCCGGCACGTTCAAGGTCGCCCCGACGGACGCCACCGTCCCGGCCGGCCGGCGCTACATCCCGGGGACGATGGTCATGGAGACCACCTGGGGCACGCGCACGGGCTGGGTCATCGTCCGGGACGTCCTGCTGATCGGGCCGTGGCGCCACGACCGCGAGCGCTCCAACACGCATCGCCGCGCGCCGACCGACTACGACGCCGAGCACGTCCTGCTGCGGACCATCCGGTGCGTCAACGGCTCCGTCGAGATGGTCGTCGACTGCGAGCCGAAGCCCGACTACGGCCGGGACCAGGTCCGCTGGGAGTACTCCACCGACGGGTACAACCAGGCGGTAGCGACACCGACCAAGGGCCCGGCCGGCCACGCCCCGCTGACCCTCACCACCGACCTCAGGCTCGGCCTCGAGGCCGGCCGCGCCCAGGCTCGCCGGACGATGCGCGACGGCGACACCGCCTTCGTCGCGCTGTCCTGGAACGACCACGGCCCGCCGACCACCTTCAAGGACGCCTACGACGCGCTCGTCCGGACCGCCGACTACTGGCACGAGTGGCTCGCCCGCGGCCAGTTCCCCGACCACCCGTGGCGCACTTACCTGCAGCGCAGCGCGCTCACGCTGAAGGGCCTGACCTTCGTCCCGACCGGCGCGATGATCGCCGCAGCCACCACGTCACTGCCGGAGACCCCGGGCGGCGAGCGCAACTGGGACTACCGCTACACGTGGGTCCGCGACTCGACGTTCATGCTCTGGGGCCTCTACACGCTCGGCTTCGACTGGGAGGCGGGCGACTTCTTCGCGTTCATCGCCGAGGTCTCCGCCGGCGACCCGGACCTGCAGGTCATGTACGGCATCGGCGGCGAGCGGTCCCTCGAGGAGTCGACGCTCGACCACCTCTCCGGCTACGACGGCGCCGTCCCCGTCCGGATCGGCAACGGCGCCTACGACCAGAAGCAGCATGACGTCTGGGGCGCGTACCTGGACTCGGTCTACCTGCACACGAAGACCCGCGACCAGCTGCCCGAGTCGGTCTGGCCGATCCTCTCGCGGCAGGTCGAGTGCGCCGTCGAGCACTGGCGCGAGCCGGACCGCGGCATCTGGGAGGTCCGCGGCGAGCCGCAGCACTTCGTCTCCTCGAAGGTCATGTGCTGGGTCGCGTGCGACCGCGGCGCCCGCCTGGCCCGCCTGCGCGAGGACCACGCGCAGGCCGACGAGTGGCAGGGCGTGGCGGACGAGATCCACGCCGACGTCATGGCCAACGGGGTGGACGAGCGCGGCGTCTTCGTGCAGGCGTACGGCACCACGGAGCTCGACGCGTCCGCGCTGCTGATCCCGCTGCTGCGCTTCCTGCCGCCGGACGACCCGCACGTCGTCAGCACGGTGAACGCGATCGCGGACGAGCTGACCGAGAACGGCATGGTCCTGCGCTACCGCACGCAGACCACGGACGACGGCCTCTCCGGCGAGGAGGGGACGTTCGCGATCTGCTCGTTCTGGCTCGTCTCGGCCCTCGCGGAGATCGGGGAGACCGGCCGCGCGCGGGAGCTCTGCGAGCGCCTGCTGTCCTACGCGTCACCGCTCCAGCTGTACGCGGAGGAGATCGATGCACGTTCCGGGCGACATCTGGGCAACTTCCCTCAAGCGTTCACCCACCTCGCGCTCATCAACGCCGTCATGCACGTCATCCGTGCCGACCAGGAGATCATGCAAGCCAACCTGCCCCTCGACGCCCGCCGGCGCGAATCGTGACCCCACCGAACGTCGAGCGGACCGCCGACGCCGACGCCTGCGCCGCCCGCGCCGCCGATCTGGTCGCGGACGCCGTGCGCCAAGGCGCCCGCCACATCGTCCTCGCCGGCGGGTCCACGCCCGTCGCCGCCTACGAGCGACTCAGCACCATGGACCTGGACTGGAGCGCCGTCCACCTCTGGTACGGCGACGAGCGCTGCGTCCCCTTCGAGGACGACGAGTCCAACCACGGGCAGATCGCCGCCGTTCTGACCGCCCCGGGCGCGACCTGGCACCCCATGCCGGGCCCGCTCGGCCCCGCCCGCGGCGCGATCGCCTACGCAGCAGAGCTCAAGGCCGACGGGCCGCCGGACGGCGCCTTCGACCTCGTCCTCAACGGCATGGGGCCGGACGGGCACACCGCGTCCCTCTTCCCGGACCACCCCGGGCTGACCGCCGGCGGCGTGACCACGGGCGTCACCGACTCGCCCAAGCCCCCGCCCGAGCGCATCACCCTGACGCTCGACGCGCTCAACGCCGGCGCGAGCCTGATCCTGATGGTCACCGGCGTGGGCAAGCACGACGCGCTGAACCGCGTGCTCCATGACGAGCCCGGCCCGTCGACCCCCTCGTCGCTCCTGGCGCGGGACCGGCTCCTCGTCCTCGCCGACGCGGCCGCCCTCGACGGCGAATGACCCAGGAGGACGACGCCCGCGACCAGCCGCTGCCCAAGGGTGAGGTCTGGCTCATCCGCCACGCCGCCACCGAGTGGTCGGTGGCGGGCCGTCACACCGGCCGGACCGACATCCCGCTGACCGACGACGGCCGCGCCGCGGCCCGGGCGCTGGCCCCGCGGCTGGCGGGCCAGACGTTCGCCGCGGTGCGCTGCTCGCCGCTCGGCCGGGCGCGGGAGACCGCGACGCTCGCCGGCATCGACCTGGGCACGCCGCGCACCACCTTCGACGACGACCTGCTCGAGTGGGACTACGGCGACTACGAGGGCATCACCACGCCGCAGATCCGGGAGCAGCGGCCCGGCTGGTTCCTGTGGGCCGACGGCTGCCCCGGCGGCGAGGACGCGGACGACGTCGGGGCCCGCGTGGACCGGGTCATCGACGCCGCCTGTGCGGTCGACGGCGACGTGCTGCTCGTCGCCCACGGTCACGTGCTGCGGGTCCTCGGCGCCCGCTGGCTGGGGCTGCCGGCCGCCGCGGGCGCCCACCTGATCCTCGACACCGGCGGTATCTGCGTCCTCGGGCAGGAGCGCGGCGTGCGGGCGATCCGGCGCTGGGGCGCGTGAGTCATCCTGCGGTGAGTCCGGAATCCGGCCTGACGCCGGACGCACAACGACCGTCCAGGCCGCTCACACGCGCGTCCGCGCCTGCCGAGCAATGACCTGATGGCGTTCCTCCTGCGCAAGGCCAAGGCCAAGCCCAAGCTGAAGAAGAAGCTCACGCCCGCGCAGAAGAAGGCGCTGGCGAAGAAGAAGGCCGCCGCGGCCGCCGCCAAGCGCAAGGCCGCCGCCAAGAAGGCCGCTGCGAAGAAGGCGGCCGCCAAGAAGAAGGCTGCGGCCGCCGCTGCCGCCAAGAAGAAGGCGGCCGGCGGGGCCGCGCCCATCGCGGTCACCGACACCCTGCCGGCGCCGCCCCCGGCCACGATCCCCGCACCCGTCCCGGCCGCCCCCGCCCCCCAGCGGACCGTCGACTTCGGCCGCCCCCAGGCCGAGCGCCTGCTCTGGCGCGCGGGCTTCGGCCCCCGCCCGGGTGACGTCGACCGGCTCGTCGCCATGGGCCTGGACGCCGCCGTGCGGTCGCTCGTCTACCCGCAGGGCGGAGCGTCCCTCGTCGGACCGGCGCCACGCGACGAGCAGGGGCAGCCGCTCGCGCCGAACGACGTCTGGGGTCACGACGGCGTCTGGTGGCTCGACCGGATGGTCCGCTCCGACCAGCCGCTCGTCGAGCGCATGACGCTGTTGTGGCACGACTGGTTCGCCACGAGCCGCGACAAGGTGGGCAGCGCGCAGCTGATGCTGGACCAGAACGCGTTGCTGCGCCGACACGCCCTCGGTTCCTTCGCTGACCTCCTGCGGGACGTCACGCGCGATCCGGCGATGCTGTCGTTCTTGGACGGCATCGACAACCGGGTCGGTAGTCCGAACGAGAACTACGCCCGCGAGGTGATGGAGCTCTTCACGCTCGGGGCGGGCCGCGGCGCCTACTCCGAGGACGACGTCCGCGAGCTCGCACGGGCGTTCACCGGCTTCCGCGCCGACTGGCGCGACGGCGTCGGGCTCACGAACTTCCGCTTCGACGCGGCGCGCCACGACAACGGCAACAAGACCGTGTTCGGGCGGACCGGCAACTGGGGCGTCGACGACGGCTGGCGCCTGTGCCTCGAGCATCCGCTGCACGCCTCGTTCGTCGTCCAGAAGCTCTGGTCCGCATTCATCCCGCAGGCCCCGGACGCCGGGACGGTCGCCGCGCTCGCCCAGGCCTACGTCGGCAGCGGCCACCAGATCGCGCCGGTCGTCGAGGCGATCCTGAAGCACCCGGACCTGTACTACGGCGAGCGCATGGTCAAGGCGCCCGTCGTCTTCATCGCGGGCCTCCTGCGCGAGACCGGCCGCTCCGTGGACACGGACGCCTGGGCATGGCTCATGCGCCTCGCCGGTCAGCAGCTGTTCTTCCCGCCGAGCGTGGCGGGCTGGGACGAGTCCCGCTGGCTGGACACCTCGAGCTGGCGCGGGCGCTGGTACGCCGCCGCCTTCGTCCTGCGCACCACCGTCGCGGACGGCAAGACGTACAGCGCGACCGAGACGCCGGAGGAGGCCGTGGATGCCGCGCTCGCGTTCCTCGGCAGTCCGACGCTCACCCCGGAGATGCGTGCTGCCGTGGTCGACTCCGCGCGGTCGATGCTCGCCGGCGGGGTCCCGAACTGGGGCCAGGCGAGCTACCGCGCCGTCCGCCAGAACGGCCTGCGCATGCTGATCGCCACCTGCTCCGACCACCAGACCTGCTGAGGAGGCGCGCACCATGGCACGCCACTGCGACGACTTCACCCGCTCCGAGGCCCTCCGCCACGGCATCGCCCAGGCCGGCCGCGGGCTGCGCCCGATCGAGGCCGGCATGCCCACGCCGGCCGGCACCGGCCTGACCCGTCGCTCGCTGATGCTGCGCGGCGCCGCCGCCGGCCTGACGGTCTACGGCGCGTCGAAGCTGATGCCGGAGGCGCTCGAGGCCGGGATCGCCGAGGCCGCGTCCGGCCCCGCGCAGCCGGTCCTCGTGTCCGTCTTCCTGCCCGGCGGCGTCGACGGGCTGAGCGTCCTCGCCCCGACTGGCGACGAGCGCTTCGCGAGCCTGCGGCCCACGCTGCGCATCGCGCGCGGCGCCGGCAAGGCGTTCACCGAGGACGACCGCCTGGAGTGGACCCCGGCGGCCGACGCGCTCCGCGTCCTCCACAGCGAGGGCAAGGTCAGCGTCATCCCCGCGATCGGATACGACCACCCCGATCAGTCGCATTTCACCTCCCGCCACTTCTGGGAGGTCGGCGCCACCGACGTCCAGGGTCGCTTCGGCTGGCTGGGCCGCTACCTGGACCAGCACGGCAGCGCAGACAACCCGCTGCAGGGGCTGAGCCTGGACAGCAACCTCAGCCCGGCCCTGGCCGCGGGCGGCGTCCCGGTGGCGGCCGTCGACGACCCGCAGGACTTCGGCCTCTGGGCGCCCGGGGTCTGGGGCGGGGTCGAGGATCCGCTGTTCTCGGCGATCGGCGCGCTGGGAACGCTTCCGACCGAGGACGGCGCCCTGCGCGCCGCCCGGCGCGTCGCGACCCAGGTCGACTCGATCCGCCGGTCGCTCGGCCCGCTGCAGGCCGTGGCCGGCAAGCCCGCGTTCACCGCCCCGGTGACCTACGCGGACAACCGCTTCGCCCGCCGCCTCAGCTCGCTCGCCGCGATGCTCGATGCGGGACTGCCGCTGCGCGCCGTGACCCTCGACGCCCCCGGCAACTACGACACGCACTCCGGCCAGGCGTCGACGCTGGCGGATGACCTGCGCGAGAGCTGCGAGGCGCTGCTCGCCTTCCAGCGCGACCTCGAGCACCGCGGGCTGGCGGGCCGCGTGCTGACGCTCGTCTGGAGCGAGTTCGGCCGACGCCCGCGCCAGAACGCCGACGGCACCGACCACGGCGCTGCCGGTGTCGGCTTCGTCGTCGGCAACCGGGCCGGCGGGCGCATGCTCGGGGAGTTCCCCGGGCTCGCCAAGCTCGACGAGCACGGCAACCTGCGCTCCACCTTCGACTTCCGCAGCCTCTACTGCGGCCTGCTCGAGCAGTGGTTCGGCGTCGACGCCGGTCCGATCATCCCGGGCGCCGCCGGCTTCGCCCGTCCGGCGCTGCTGAGCTGACGCAGCGCCGGACGGATCTGCCGCGGCCGACCGTCAGCGCGGTCCCGACGCGACCGCTCCGGGGGACGGCGGGGGCGCCACCGGCGTGGGCATGACCGTCGACGGCGGGTACGTCGGCTGCGGCTGCACCTGCCTGACCGGGAACGCGGTGAACGTCTCGTCACTCAGCGTGCTGAGCGACGAGCGCCCGAGGCCGGCGTAGGAGAGCGTGTACAGCTTGCCGTCGGCCACGAGCGAGCGCACGATCTGCGCGCGCTGCTTGTTGCCGTCGGTGTGCGTCACGCGACCGGCCTCCGTCAGGCCGTCCGTCCGGTCGACGCGCAGGCCGACGGCACCCTCGAACGACGGCTGGCCGTAGTCGGTGATCGGGAGGACCGCGAGCTTCGTCGGGGCCCAGTAGAGGAACGCGTGCGGATCGAACTCCGCCGGCGAGCTGCCGCTGCCCAGGCGCTTCTGGGACAGCCGCTTCGGCTTCGTCGGGTCGGACACGTCGAACAGCGAGACCTGCGACCCGAGGACCCGGCCCTGCTCCGTCGCGTCCTGCCCGACGCCGAGCAGCAGGCCGTCGCTGACCGGGTGCAGGTAGGCCGAGTACCCGGCGATCTTCAGCTCGCCCTTGACCTTCGGCGCCGTGGCGTCCGACAGGTCGACGACGTAGAGCGGGTCGACCTGGCGGAAGGTCACGACGTACCCGGCGTCCCCGACGAAGCGGACGGCGTAGATCCGCTCGCCCTTGCCCAGGCCGCCGACGCGGCCGACCTGCTTCATCTTCACGCGGTTCACCGGGTCATCGGCCAGGACGGTGACCGAGCTGGAGCTCTCCTCCTCCTGCACCTCGCCGTCGGAGTCCTCGAACCACAGCGGCTCCTCGGTCGTCGCGACCCGCAGCCGGCCCTCGTGCTCGGACAACGCGTACTGATTCAGGACGAAGCCGCTGACCTGGCCGCTCGAGCGGTACGTGGTCGCGCCGTCCTTGGACGCGTCGAAGCGATGGATGAGCGTCGTGCTGCGCTCCGGGACCTCGTCCCCCTCCTCGAGCGACGGGTAGTACCGCTGGCTTGCGACGTAGATGCTGCCGGTCGACCCGTAGACCACCTGCGCCCCGGCCATGACCGCGTCGCGGTCGACCGAGTACAGCCCGCGGTCCAGGTCGATGGTCATGATCGTCAGCAGCCCGGTGCCGGCGAAGCTGCGCGGGTGGCGCACCTGGCCGCACTTGGTCAGCGGACGCTTGAAGGTCTTGCCGCTGAGGGAGCTCTTGAGGACCGTCCGCGGGATGTAGCGGCTGGTCCCGGTCGCGTCGATCGCCTGCTTGAGGCTCTCGCCGTCGTCCGCCGCGATCGGCTCGGGGGACGCGCCGATGATGATGCGGGCGGTGCCGCCGGTCAGGCGCGAGCCGACGAGGTCGCCGTCGACCGTCATCGTGCGGGCGACCTTCGGCGCCGTGCGGTCCTTGATGTCGACCTCGGTCAGGATGCTCTGGCCGCGGCCCGGCTGCGGCGGCGCGACCGACCCCACGGAGACCGGCGGGGCGACCGACGGCGCGACTGCAGCCTGGCGGTAGTAGCGGTAACGGCTCACGCTGGCGGTCACGAGCAGGCGCTCGCCGCGCAGCAGCAGGTGGTGGCCGAAGCCGCTCAGCGCGAGCGTGCCGACGACGACCGGCGTCCCCTGCGTGATGTCCACGATCCGCAGCGTGTTGTCGGTGACCGTGTAGACGTGGCGGCCATCGGTCTTGACGACGTCCGGCTCGTCGACCCCCTCTTCCTGGTTGTTGGTCGTCGAGAAGGTCGGCGACGCCTCCTTGGCGCCGCTGCCGGCGGTGGCCTGCGCGGCGGACGGCGCGGGCGCTGCGGTCGGGGCGATCGGCTGCGGCTGCGTGGTTGCGCCGGAGTCGCCGGCGGTGGTCGTCGTCGGCGCGAAGTACGTCGGGCTGCTGATCGACTCGGGGGTCTGGGTCGCCCGCAGCGGGACGCCCTCGCCGCCGCGCGCCCGCAGCGAACCGGCGTGGGCGTACGTCAGCAGCTCGCGGCAGGACGTGAAGGCGGGCAGCGTCGACACCGCGCGGGTGGTCGCCTTCTTCTTCTTGACCGCGGCGTCGGCCGTGGCGGTGCCGGCGAGCGCAGGGCCCGTCAGGGCGATCAGCGCCCCGCAGAGGATGGCGCCGCCGCGGCCACGCGCCGTCATCGCATGAACGTGCATCGGAGTGGTGTATCGCGTCGTCATACGAGGTGCAACGCCCGCGTGACCGATTCGTCACAGCTCGTGCGCGAACGGCGGCGCGCCAGGTGCCGGGCCCGATGGCAGGGCGTCATCGCGACCTCACCGGGCTGTCGCCGTCCCGTGCGGCGGACCCGAAAGGCGGGCGCGCCGACCGCACCGGGCGACCCAGGCCTTGCCCTGACGGCCGCTGGCGTCGATCCTGTGGGCCGATGACGGATCTTCACACCGACCTCTCCGACGCCGCGCCCGACGACGAGTACGGCTCCCACCCGCCGCGCCGCGGGGCGATGGACCCCTACATGTCGGAGACGTTCACGGCGGATCCGACCCCGTTCGTGGAGCGGCTGCCGACCCAGTCGCCGTTCCCGCCGATCGCCGACTACGGGTTCCTCAGCGACTGCCACACGGCGGCGCTGGTCGCGCCGGACGGCACGGTCGAGTGGCTCTGCCCGCCGCGTTTCGACGCCCCGAGCGTCTTCGCGGCGATCCTGGACCGCAGCGCGGGCGGGTTCCGCCTCGGCCCGTCCTCGATGGGCGTCCCCGCCGGCCGCCGCTACGAGCCCGGGACGAACATCCTGGAGACGACGTGGATGACGCCGACCGGGTGGCTGGTCGTCCGCGACGCCCTGGTCATCGGCCGCTGGCGCGAGCGGACCACCAACACCCCCACCGCCCACACCCGCCCGCCCACGGACTACGAGTCCCACCACGTCCTCGTGCGGACCATCACCTGCGTCCACGGCCAGGCCCAGATCGAGCTGCTCTGCGAGCCGATGTTCGACTACGGGCGGCTGCCGGCCAAGTGGGAGCACGTCGAGGACGACGCGATGTCCGTCGACGCGGTCGGCGAGGACGGGGCGCGGCTGCGCCTCATCAGCGACCTGCGCGTCGGGATCGAGGGCTCGGTCGCCCGCGCCCGCCACCGCCTCAAGACCGGGGAGACGCGGTACTGCGCGCTGTCGTGGTCCCGGCTGCTGGACGGGCCCCGGAGCGCCGACGAGGCACTTCGCGCGCTGCAGACCACCTCGGAGTACTGGCGCGGCTGGCTCGCGGACGGCAAGTTCCCCGACCACCGCTGGCGCGGGCACCTGCAGCGCAGCGCCCTGGTCCTGAAGGGCCTGACCTACGCGCCGACCGGTGCGATGGTCGCCGCGCCCACCACGTCCCTGCCCGAGACGCCGGGCGGCGAGCGCAACTGGGACTACCGCTTCACCTGGATGCGCGATGCGACGTTCACGCTCAGCGCGCTGAACTCGCTCGGGCTCAACTGGGAGGCGGACGACTTCATCCAGTTCGTCGCCGACGCGGACCGCAACGAGGACGGCTCGCTGCAGATCATGTACGGGATCGGCGGCGAACGGCAGCTCGAGGAGCGCGAGCTCACGCACCTCACCGGCTACGAGGGCGCGTCACCGGTCCGGGTCGGCAACGGCGCGTACGACCAGCGCCAGAACGACGTCTACGGCGCCGTGCTCGACTCGCTCTACCTGCACACGAAGGAGTACGGCCACAACTCCCAGCGGCTGTGGCCGGTGATCGAGGACCAGGTGCGCCGCGCGGTGGAGATGTGGCACCTGCCCGACCAGGGCATCTGGGAGGCCCGCGGCGAGGCGAAGCACTACACGTCCAGCAAGCTCATGTGCTGGGTCGCCCTGGACCGCGGCGCCCGGCTGGCCGCCCGGCGCGGGAAGATGGCGCTCGCCGACGAGTGGCGCGAGATCGCCAACGAGATCCACGCGGAGATCTGCGAGAAGGGCACCGACTCGCGCGGCGTGTTCACGCAGCACTACGACACGGACGCGCTCGACGCGTCCAACCTGCTGATCCCGCTGGTGCGCTTCCTCCCCCACGACGACCCGCGCGTCCGCGCGACGGTCATCGCGATCGCGGACGAGCTGTCCGACAACGGGCTCGTGCTGCGCTACCGCGTCGAGGAGACCGACGACGGCCTGTCCGGCGAGGAGGGCTCGTTCCTCATCTGCTCGTTCTGGCTCGTCAGCGCGCTGCTGGAGATCGGCGAGCGCAAGCGCGGGCGCCAGCTCTGCGAGCGGCTGCTGTCCCTCGGCTCCCCGCTCGAGCTCTACGCCGAGGAGCTCGACGCCGCCACGGGCCGGCACCTGGGCAACTTCCCGCAGGCGTTCACGCACCTGGCCCTCATCAACGCGGTCATGCACGTGATCCGCGACGAGCAGCAGGCGCCCCTCGCCTGAGGGCCGCGGCCGCGCGCACGGGCGCTATCTTCAGGACGAGCCCCGCCAGATGCACGACGCGGCGTTTCGTGAATGGTCACCACGGCACGCGTCGTCATCGCCATGATTCGCCCCCTGCCCCGTTGGGCAGGCACCCCCCATCGCCACCGTGTCGACCACACCCTCACTCCGCGGCTCCGTCGCAGCCGACGACGTCGCCCGGATGGCGGCCGACCTCGCCGCCACCCGCGCCCGGACGCTGAAGCTCGTGGCGCACCTGTCGACCGCCGACCTCGAGCGGCAGATCGATCCGATCCTGAGCCCGCTGGCGTGGGACCTCGGCCACATCGCCGCGTACGAGGACCTCTGGTGCGTGCACCGTCACGCCGGGCTCGACCTGCTCCACGGCGATCTCGCCGCGGTCTACGACGCCTTCGAGACCCCGCGGGCGGTCCGGGGCGACCTCGACATCCTCGGCCACGCGGCCAGCGTGCAGTACCTGGACGACGTCCGCGCGCGGACCCTGCGCGCGATGCAGACCCACGGGGTCGACCCGGTCATCCACGAGATGGTGCTCCAGCACGAGCTGCAGCACACCGAGACGATGCGCCAGGCGATGGAGGTCGCGGGCCTGCTCCCGGCCGGCGACGGCCTGCGGACCGAGCTGCCCCGAACGCTCGGTGGCGTGCACCACCCGACCGGCGGCTGGCTCGACCTCGACGCGGGCAGCTTCACCATGGGCGCCGGCCCGGACGTCTTCGCGTACGACAACGAGCGGCCGCAGCACCAGGTGCACGTCCCCGCGTTCCGCATCGCCCGGCGGCCGGTGACGAACGCGTCGTGGCTCACGTTCACCGAGGGCGGTGGCTACGTCCGCCGCGAGTGGTGGTCGGACGAGGGCTGGGCCTGGAAGGAGGACCAGGACATCAACGGGGACAGAGCGGTGGCGGACGTCGCCGCGGCGCCTCCGGGCGCCCCCGTCTGCCACATCTCCTGGTTCGAGGCCGATGCCTTCGCCCGCTCCGTCGGGGCCCGCCTCCCCACCGAGGCCGAATGGGAACGCGCCGCACGCCGAACCGCCGCCTCCGCCGGACCTGCAGCCCTCGACGGCGTCGGCCGCGTGTGGGAGTGGACGTCGACCGAGTTCGACGGCTACCCGGGCTTCGCGCCTCACCCGTACCGCGAGTACTCCGAGGTCTTCTTCCGGCAGGGCTACCGCGTCCTGCGCGGCGGCTCGTGGGCGGCCGACCCGCGCGTCACGACCCGCACGTTCCGCAACTGGGACCTGCCCCAGCGCAGCCAGATCTTCGCCGGAGTCCGCCTCGCCGCGGACCGGCCGGCTTCTCACCCGAACCCCGAATCCGGGAGCTGAGCAACGCCATGAAGCCCACCCTGTCCCCCGCACCGACCGTCCGGTCCTACCTGGACGAAGGCGCGGGCAGCTCCCTCGCCAACGATGTCCTGGACGGCCTCACGCGCCCGTTCAAGGAGCTCCCGCCGAAGCACTTCTACGACGCGGTCGGCGCCGACCTGTTCGACCGGATCTGCGAGCAGCCCGAGTACTACCCCACGCGCGCGGAGCGGGAGATCCTGCAGCTGCGCTCGGGCGACATCGCGCGGATCACGGGCGCCGCCGAGCTGGTCGAGCTCGGGTCGGGGACCGCCGCCAAGACCCGCGTGCTGCTCGACGCCCTGCGCGACGCGGGGACGCTGCGGCGCTACGTCCCGTTCGACGTGACCGAGGGCATGGTCCGCGACGTGGCCGCCGCGCTGCTGGACGAGTACCCGGGCCTCGAGGTCGAGGGCATCGTCGGCGACTTCGAGCGTCACCTGCAGCACGTCCCGCCGTCGGTCCCGGGTCGGCCACGGATCGTCGCGTTCCTCGGCGGCACGATCGGCAACTTCATCCCCGGCTCGCGGCGCGAGTTCCTGGCGTCGCTGGGCGAGCTGCTGTCGGACGGGGACCACCTGCTGCTGGGAACGGACCTCGTGAAGGACCCCGCCGTGCTCGAGGCCGCCTACGACGACGCCGCCGGCGTCACCGCGGCCTTCAACCGCAACGTCCTCCACGTCCTGAACCGCGAGCTGGACGCCGACTTCGAGCCGGACGCGTTCGACCACTTCGCGTTCTTCGACCGCGAGCACGAGTGGATCGAGATGCGGCTGCGCGCGCAGCGGCGCATGGTCGTCCCGATCCGCGGGCTGGGCATGGAGGTCGCCTTCGAGGCCCGCGAGGAGGTCCGCACGGAGATCAGCGCGAAGTTCACCCCCGAGCGCCTGGAGGCCGACCTGGCCGCGTCCGGGCTGGAGCTCGTCGAGATCCTGACCGACCCGCAGCAGCGTTTCGCGCTGAGCCTGTCCCGCCGCGCCTGACCGTCCCCCGCCGCCGCGGATAGGCTGGCGGCGATGGCTCAGGAACTCAGTGCCGCGGACCGGTCCTCGCTCAGCGCCGAGCAGGGGCCGATCACGATGGCGATCGGCGGCGTCATGGTCTTCGAGGGCGGCCGCGCGTTCCAGCAGGAGGTGCTGCTCGAGCGCGTCTCCTCGCGGCTGCACCTGATCCCGAAGTACCGCAAGCGGCTGCAGGCGCCGGCGCCCGGCGTCCTGAACCCCGTCTGGGTCGACGACCGCGGGTTCGACCTCAGCTACCACCTGCGGCGCGCCTCGCTGCCCGGTCCCGCGAGCGACGCCTCCCCCGCCGAGCAGCTGTCCGCCGTCATCGGCGCGGAGATGTCGCGGCGCCTGGACCGCACGCGGCCCCTGTGGGAGCTGACGGTCATCGACGGGCTGCCCGCCGGCCGCGTGGCGCTGCTGACGAAGATGCACCACGCCCTGGTCGACGGCATGGGCGCGGTCGACATCGGGACCGTGCTGCTGGACCCCACGCCGGAGCCGCTCGTCATCCCGCCGCCCGACCAGCCGTGGGCCCCGGAGGCGTACGACCGCAGGCGGCACCTCACCAAGCTCGGGCTCTCGCCCGCGATGCAGGCCGGCCGGATGGTGTTCGACTCGATCGACCGCGCGCGCAACCCGCGCGCACCGCTGAAGATGGCGAACGACCTGCTGAAGGCCACCGAGCTGGTGACCGAGCTGGCCCGCCAGCGGCCCGCGGCGCCGATGACGCCGCTGAACGAGGCGATCGGTCCCAACCGCCGCTATGCGCTGCATCGGGCCCGGCTCACCGACGTGAAGGGGGCCGCGAAGGCGGCCGGCGGCACGATCAACGACGCGATCCTGAGCGTGGTCGCCGGGACGCTGCGCCGCTACCTCGAGGATGCGGGCGTCGACGTGCGGTCGTCCCCGGTCGCCCTGATCCCGGTGTCCGTCCGCAAGCCCGGCGAGGAGGGCGGCAACCGGATCTCCACCGTGCTGATCGACCTGCCCGTGCACGAGGCCGACCCCGCCGAGCGGATCCGGATCATCAACGCGGCGATGCTTGAGATCAAGGACTCCGCGGCGGTTCGCGCCGGTGCGCTCGCGGTCGCCGCGAGCGGCTGGGCCCCGCCGCTGGTGTCGTCCGGGCTCGCGCGTGCGATGGGCGGCGTGCGGGCGTTCAACCTCGTGGTGAGCAACGTGCCCGGCCCGCAGACGACGTTCTTCATGAACGGGTCCAAGCTGCTCGAGGTGTACCCGTGCGTGCCGCTGAACCCCTCGAACCAGGGGCTCAACGTGGGCGTGATCTCCTACGACGGCGGGATGGGGTTCGGGCTGATGGCCGACCGCGACCTGGACCCGCCGCTGGCCGTCGCGGCAGCGCACCTGCGCACCGCGGTCGACGAGCTCACCGCCACCGTCGCCTGACGTACACTCGCGTTCATGAGACCACGGGGAGGCCTCATCGCGGCGGCGGCCGCGGTGCTCACGCTGGGCGCCGGACTCGCGGCGCCTAGGGCCGCGGTGGCGGCCACGCCGGCCGTGCCGTACCTCGACTGGCCGTCGCTCCTGCCCGCCCTCCCGTCGCCGTTCACCCCGAACCTCGAGCCCGACTGCGCGGACGGCTCGGATACCTGCATCGACCGCACGATCGTCGACATGCAGCGCCGCCTGGACACGGTCGTCCCGGTCTGCGACCACCGCGCGGTCTTCGCGCTCGCGTACCTGCGCGTGACCGAGGACGTGCGGGCCGGCCGCCGGGCCGGGATCTTCGCCGACCCCGCGTGGCTCAACCGCGAGGACGCGGTCTTCGCTCGGCTCTACACCGACGTCTACGACGCCTACGCGGCGGGGCAGCGGACCGGCGTCCCGATGGCGTGGCAGCTGGCGTTCGACAGCCAGCGGGGCCGTGAGCTCAGCGCGCTCGGGGACTTCCTGATGTCGATGAACGCGCACATCAACCGCGACATGCCGTTCGTGATCGCGGCGGTCGGGATCACGAGGCCGGACGGGCGGACGCGCAAGCCGGACCACGACGTCTACAACCGTCGTCTGGCGGCGCTGTACACGCCGGTGCTGAAGGAGGTCGCAGCGCGGTTCGACCCGACCGCGGACGACATCGAGGTCGGCCCGG
Organism: Paraconexibacter sp. AEG42_29; assembly: GCF_040581415.1. Taxonomy (NCBI): domain Bacteria; kingdom Bacillati; phylum Actinomycetota; class Thermoleophilia; order Solirubrobacterales; family Paraconexibacteraceae; genus Paraconexibacter; species Paraconexibacter sp. AEG42_29. Next base: position 4,206,509 of record NZ_CP114014.1, read on the forward strand.
TCGACGACCTGGCGGCCGCGGCGATCCTGCAGAGCTGGCGCGAGGGGGTCTGGCGCAACGCCGAGCGCCTGGTGAACGCGCCGAACGCCGCGGCACGTGCCGACGTGGCGGCGTCGATCGAGCTGCTTGCCACCACGATCGGCCGGACGCTCCGCGCGACGTTCAAGGGCGACGCCGGCTCGCGCGCTGCGTGGTGCGCCGCCCACGGCGGCCAGAACCCGGCTGCGGTGACCCCGGCCGGCAAGCCGTCGGCGGGCGATGCAGCTGCGAAGAAGGCAGCCGCTGAGCGGGCAGCGGCCGCGAAGAAGGCAGCAGCGCGGAAGGCGGCCGCACAGCGCAGGGCGGCCGCCGCTCGGCGTCGCGCCGCCGCGCGGCGTACGGCCGCCCCGGCGGCGAAGCGCAAGGCGCTCGCCAAGCGGAAGGCGCTGGCCAAGCGCCAGGCCGCGGCGCGTCCCCGTGGGTCCGCGCCGCAGCCGGCCGGCGGCTGAGCGCTACTTCAGCCGCTCGACGATCATCGCCTCGCCCTGGCCCTGCGCGACGCACATGGTCTCCAGGCCGATGGTGCCGTCGAGCGTCTCCAGGTCGTTCAGGAGCGTCGTCATGATGCGGACGCCCGTCATGCCGAACGGGTGGCCGAGGGCGATCGCGCCGCCGTGCGGGTTGAGCTTGGCGTAGTCGAAGCCCACCTCCTCGGCGATCGGGATGACCTGCGCGGCGAACGCCTCGTTGAGCTCGTAGACGTCGACGTCCCCGATGCTCATGCCGGCGCGGTCCAGCGCCTTCTTGATCGCCCCGATCGGCGCGACGCCCATGTACTCGGGCTCGTTGCCCCAGGTCGCCGCGGTGATGATGCGCGCCCGCGGCTTCAGCCCGAGCTCCTTCGCCTTGTCCGCGCTCATGATCAGCGACGCCGCAGCGCCGTCGTTCAGCGGGCAGGCGTTGCCGGCGGTGACGGTCCCGTCCTCTTTGAAGGCGGGCTTGAGGCCGGCGAGCTTCTCCATCGTCGTACCGGCGCGGGGGCCGTCGTCCTTGCTGACGACCGTGCCGTCGGCGAGCGTGACGGGGACGATCTCGCGGTCGAAGAAGCCGGCCGCCTGCGCGGCGACAGCGCGCTCCTGGGAGCTCACGGCGAACTCGTCCTGCTGCTCGCGCGTGACGCCGTACCTGGCGGCGACGTTCTCCGCCGTCATGCCCATGGCGATGTACGCATCCGGCTCACCGGGGTTCTTGCCCTGCAGGTGCTCGTTCTGGTCCTCGGGGTGCGCGGCCTCGGCCTGCGCGTTGTAGCGCGAGACGAACTCGACGCCGCCGGCGAGGTAGACGTCGCCCTGCCCGGCGACCACGTTGTTCGCGGCGATCCGGATGGCGTCCAGGCCCGACGCGCAGTAGCGGCTGATGGTGGACCCGTTGACGGTCTGCGGCAGCTTGTCGGACAGCAGCACCGCGATGCGCGCGATGTTGTTGGCCTGCAGGCCCTGCTGGGCTCCGCAGCCGGCGATGAGTTCCTCGATGGTCGACGGGTCGACCCCGGGGTTGCGCTCGAGCAGCTGGTCGACGACGAACGCGAGGGTCTCGTCGGGGCGCAGGCTGACCATCGAGCCCTTGAACGCGCGGCCGATCGGGGTACGGATCGCGTCGACGATCACGGCTTCAGGCATGGTGTTCCTTTCGATTGAGGACGCTCGGCGGTCTCACTCCACGAGCGGGTTTAGCCCCCGGCGGTCTCACTCCACGGGGCCCATCGCAGATAGTAGCGATTCACTACCCACCCCACCACTCGACCCTACCTGTCGTCCCCATCCGTCTGACGACCAATTTTGGTCGTCCCCACGGCCAAAACTGGTCGTCAGACCGCGGAGGGAGGCGACGAGCGGGGGCGGACAGGCCGACCGATGACCTAGTGACGGTATGGACCACGCGCGCATCCGCCACCACGCTTCGGACCAGGGGGGCATGTTCAGCCGCTGGCAACTGAGGGACGATGAGCTCACCCCCGGTGCGATGCGCTGGGCCATCCGCGGGCTGCGTCGTGAGTTCGCCGGCGTTTACCCATCGGGCTGGGGTTCGGTCACCCAGCTTCAGCGCTGGTGCGGCGCAACGCTGACCGCGCCGGAGACCTCACTGAACCTGGCGAGTGCAGCCGGCTTCTGGGACATGCGGCCCGACCCCGGGTTCTTCGTCACCGTCGTGCGTCCCGGAACCCGCGGCCCGAACCAGAGCAAGGGCCTTCTCGTCAGCTACTCGCAGACGCTGGCAGGCAACGTGGTGACAGTGGGGGCTCTGCGTGTCACGACCCCGGAGCGGACGTTGATCGACCTCTGGCCGCACCTGGCGGCCGACGAGCGCTCGCGGATGCTCCGCGAGACGCTGCGGCTGAAGCTGACGACCCCCGCGCGACTCCTCGCCGTCCTGCATGCCCACCGCCGGCGGCACGGCGTTGCCCAGTTGCGCAGCGAGCTGCTGCGCATCGCGGGTCTCCCGCTCGGCCGCTGCCGGTCGCCCGCCGAGGCGTTCGGCCTCGCGGTCCTCCAGGAGGCAGGGGTCGAGCTCCCGGTGGTGAACCGCCGGTTCGCCGGCGAGGAGGCTGACTTCACCTGGCCGGCGCACTGGCAGATCGTGGAGATCGACGGTCCGCAGTGGCACCGCTTCGCGGACGAGGACGCACGAAAGACCGCGGCCTGGGTGGCTGCCGGGTTCACCGTCGACCGCCTGCCGAGCCCGCTGCTGTTCGAGGACCCGTCGTCGCTGCTCCGGCTGGCGCCCGCTCCCCCGACCCCGACCTCCACCTCGACGTCGACCTCGACCTCGACGGTCTGACGACCAATTTTGGTCGTCCTGACGACCAGAATTGGTCGTCAGACGGGCGGGCGGGACGCGTGACGCGGGTGGCGCGCATAGGTGGCGCGGGCGGGACAGCGGACGGCGGACGGCGACGTTGGGCTAGAGGCCCAGGCCTTCCACGCCCAGCTCGTCGAAGCCCACGTGGTGCGCCAGCTCGTGGCGGACCGTCTGCGTCACCTGCTCACGCAGGAGCTCCGGGTCGTGTCCGAAGTCCCGGCGCAGGGTGTCGCGGTAGATGATGATGCGGTCCGGGTGGTCGTCGCGCGCGGCGCCGTCCCCGTGGTACAGGCCGTAGGCCCCCCGCTTCCGCCCGCCGTCGCTGATGATCACGGCGACGTTGTGGTTCGTGATCAGCGGCAGCAGCAGGTCCGGCAGCTCGTCGAGCGCGTCGGCGACCAGCTCCTCGAAGTCCGCGTCGTCGTAGGGATCGAGATCGAGGAACTCCGTCTCGTCCGGCTCGGCGAATGTGCCCTGCTTGGCCAGCAGCTCGGAGCGGCGGACGACGCGCTCGAACTCCTCCTCGCTCTCGGGCTCGGTCCAGCCCGCCAGGCGCAGACCGATGGCCATCATGCCGCCGCCGAGCGCCGCGCCCGCCACGACGACGAGCGCCAGCGTCTGCAGGATGCGGATCGGGCCGCTCGTGGACATCCCCTCCAGGACGACGATCGCGCTCAAGCCCAGGCTGAGCGCGATGGTGGCGGCGATGGCGATACGGCGGAGGGGCATGTGGTCGACCGGGTCGTGGTGTGCGGCGGGGCGCCGCAGTCGGCGCGGCGTCGCAGGAGGCGAGACCCAGGCTACTGCGTCATCTGACGGGCGATGACCACGCGCTGGATCTCGTTCGTGCCCTCGTAGATCTGCGTGATCTTGGCGTCGCGCATCATGCGCTCCACGGGGTAATCGTTGACGTAGCCGTAACCGCCGAGGATCTGGATCGCCTCGAGCGTCACCTTCATCGCGTTGTCCGACGCGAACAGCTTGGCCATCGACGTGTACTTCGGCAGCTCCGGCGGACGCTGCGGCAGGTCGCACATCGCGCATGCCTTGTACAGCAGCTCACGCGCGGCAGCGGTCCCGGTCTCCATGTCGGCGAGCTTGAACTGCAGCCCCTGCAGCTGGTTGATCGGCTTGCCGAACGCCAGGCGCTCCTTCGCGTACTGGTTGGCGTAGTCCGTCGCGCCCTGCGCGATCCCGACGGCCTGCGCGGCGGCGCCGAGGCGCGTGCGCTCGAGCGTGGACAGGGCGACCGAGAGGCCCTTGCCCTCCACGCCGATGATGTTCTCGTGCGGGACGCGGACGTCCTCCATCACGGGCGACCCGGTCGGGGAGCCCTTGATGCCGAGCTTGTGCTCGTAGTTGCCGATCGAGAAGCCCTCGCGGTCGGCCTCCACGAGGAACGCGGTGATGCGGTTCTTCTCGCGGTCGGTCTTCGCGAAGACGCAGTAGAAGTCGGCCTCGCCGGCGTTCGTGATCCAGTTCTTCGTCCCGTTGATGACCCACTCGTCACCGTCGCGGACCGCGGTGGTGCGCATCGCGGCCGGGTCCGAGCCGGCCTCGGGCTCGGACAGCGCGAACGCCGGCGAGCACTCGCCGGACGCCAGGCGCGGGAACCACTTGGCCTTCATCTCGTCGCTGCCGTGCAGCGTGATCGGCAGCGAGCCGAGCTCCTGGATCATCAGGATCAGGGCCGAGGACGCGCACGCCTTGGCGATCTCCTCGACCGCCATCTGCAGCATCAGCGTGCCGGTGCCCATGCCGCCGTACTCCTCGGAGAACGGCAGGCCGAGGATGTCCTGCTCGGCCAGCAGCTTGCGGATGTCCTGCGGGTAGGCCGCGTCGCGATCGATGTCGGCGGCACGCGGAGCGATCTGCTCCGTCGCGATCTGGCGGACCAGATCGCGGAAGTCCAGCATCTCCTGCGGGATCGAGTACAGGTCGGGCGCGGTCGTCTCCATGGCCTTGATGCTACCCAGCCCCGCCGGGCCGCGAATACGGGCTTTCCGCCAGGAACGACGGGCTCAGGTGTAGCGGACCGACAGAGAGACTGCCGATAGCAGGAAATCAGAAGGTGAAACGCCCGATGATCGACGACCTCCATCATCGGGGGGCAGGCCATCGGGCGCCCTACTTCGTGGTGGATGCCGCGGCGCGGCCTGCCCTAGGCGATGCTGCCCCGCCCGGGGCTGCCCGGGTCGGGCGGCGTCGGGGACGACGGCACCAGCCGGTCGAGCCGGTACCAGTCGGTGATGTGGCCGTCGACGACGCGGATGGCACTGCGCGCCTCGCCGCCGGCACCGCCCATGCAGTCGCCGCCGGCCCGCTCGGTCAGCACGAAGTCCACGATCGTGAAGCCCTTTCCGCCCTGCTGCAGCTTCGTCGCGCGCGCGCCGCACGGGAACGCCTCGTTGAAGATGACGCGGTCCCCGGCCTTGCGGAGCGTCAGGACGCTCGTCCCGTTCTGCACGCGCGCCGGCAGCGCGAAGAAGCGTGCCGCCCGCTCGATGTCGCCCTTGCTGAGGGCGCCGAGCCACTTCTTGATGACGCGAGCGCTCACCGCGTCCGTCGTACGGCCGTTCGGCCGCTGAGGGACAGCGCGCGGCACCTGGTAGGCCTCTGGAACCTGCGGACGGGCCGGCACCGAGGGGACCGACGGGCTCGACGGCGTCGGCGACGACGACGTGATCGTGGGCACCGCCGCCGTGTCGTCCCCGCCGTCGTCGCCGCAGCCGGACAGGGCCACGAGGCCGACGGTGGAGGCGATCAGCACGAGCGGGGCCAGGCGGCGCATCTCCTCACTATCGCAGCCACGTACCCCGCCGCTGGGCCAGCCCGTAGCCTCCGGCCATGACCTGGGAGCCGGAACTGGAAGAGCTGGCGCGCCGCCGCGCGTTCGCCCGCGAGTTGGGCGGCGCCGACCGCGTGGAGCGCCAGCACGCGACCGGCCGGCTCACCGTCCGCGAGCGGATCGACGCGCTCCTGGACGACGGGACCTGGCGCGAGACCGGCGAGCTGGCCGGCGTCGGGCACTACGCCGCCGACGGGACGCTGGACGGCGTGACCCCGGCCAACATGGTCACGGGGCAGGGCGCGGTCGACGGCCGTACGGTCGTCGTCCAGGGCGACGACTTCACCGTCCGCGGCGGTGCGGCGGACGCGGCCATCTGGCAGAAGATGGTCTGGGCCGAGCGCGCTGCGCATGACCTGCGCCAGCCCCTGGTCCGGCTGGTCGACGGCACGGGCGGTGGCGGCAGCGTGAAGACGCTCACCTCGATGGGCTACAGCTACGTCCCACCGCTGCCCGGCGCCGACCTGGCCATCGACAACCTCGCGCGGGTCCCGGTCGTCGCCGCCGCGCTGGGTCCGTGTGCGGGCCTCGGTGCCGCCCGTGTCGTCCTGAGCCACTTCAGCGTCATCGTCGACGGGCTGGCCCAGCTGTTCGTCGCCGGCCCGCCGGTCGTCGCCTGGGCCATGAACGAGACGCCGGACAAGGAGGAGCTCGGCGGGGCGAAGGCGCAGACGCGCGCCGGGGCGATCGACAACCTCGCCAAGACCGAGGAGGACGCGTTCGCGCAGCTGCGGCGCTTCCTGTCCTACCTCCCCACGTCGGTCTTCGAGGCGCCGCCGATCACGGCCACCACGGACAGCGCCGACCGGCGCGAGGACGAGCTGCTGGGCATCGTCCCCCGCGACGAGCGCAAGACCTACAAGATGCGCCGGGTCCTCGAGCTCGTGTTCGACACCGGCAGCGTCTTCGAGCTCGGCGCGCGCCACGGGCGCTCGACGATCACGGCGCTCGCCCGCCTGGACGGCCGCCCCGTCGGCGTCCTGGCGAGCGACCCGAACCACTACGGCGGCGGGCTCACGGCCGAGGCGTCCGAGAAGCTCGCGCGCTTCGTCGACCTCTGCGACACGTTCCGGCTGCCGGTCGTGAACCTGGTCGACCAGCCCGGGTTCGTCGTCGGCACCGCCAGCGAGCGCAGCGGCACCATGCGGCGCGGGGCACGCGCCCTGTGCGCGGTGCGGCAGGCGCAGGTCCCGTGGTGCTCGATCCTCGTGCGCAAGTGCTACGGCATCGCCGGCGCCGGCCACGGGGACGGGGCCAAGCTCAACCTGCGCTACGCGTGGCCGAGCGGCAACTGGGGCTCGCTGCCGATCAGCGGCGGCCTGGAGGCGGCGTTCAAGCGGGACCTCGCCGACGCCGAGGACCCGGCCGCCCTGCGCGCGCAGATCGCGGCCGAGCTGCAGGCGGTGATGTCCCCGTTCCGCACCGCCGAGCGCTTCAGCATCGAGCACATCATCGATCCGCGCGACACGCGTGCCCGCCTCTGCGAGTGGGCCCGGCAGGCCCACGTCATCGTCGCCCAGGACGTGACGGCCTCGCCGGGACCGCACGCCCGCGGATACCGGCCGTAGGGGCACGCCGCAGTCCGTACCATTGCCGACATGACATCCGTGTTCCCGCCGTCGGACGGCCTCGAGGTCAGCCCCGAGCAGACCCAGCAGGCCCTCGCCGACGGCACGGCCATCGTCGTCGACGTCCGCGAGCAGGACGAGCGGGACGCCGGCTACATCGAGGGCAGCCGCCACATCCCGCTGCAGTCGCTGTCCAGCGAGGCCGCGACGCTGCCGAAGGACACGACGATCGTGTTCCAGTGCCGCGTCGGCGGGCGTTCGGGAATGGCCGCGCAGGCGCTGCGCGCATCCGGGTACGCCGACGCCTGGTCGATGGCCGGCGGCCTGCTGCAGTGGGACGCCGAGGGGCGCCCGCTCGCCCCCGACGGCGGCGTCGTCGCCGACCACTGACGGCCGCTCCCGCCGACCGTCCCGCCACCGGACCTCCGTCCGCTGCCACGGCTGATCCTCCGTGCCGGCCTCGCCCTCGTGCTGGTCGCGGTCCTCGTGGGCGTCGCGCTGCCTGCGGCGTTCCCGAGCGAGCAGGTCGACGTGTCGCTCGTGACCGCCGACGAGTCGTTCCTGGCGCCCGGCGTGCACCGCGGCTTCAACGTGACCGCCTACACGCCGCTGGGGTTCTCGGGGCCGGGCGCGACGCAGGCGCTGCAGGCGCTCGCCGCGACGGGGTCGACGCACGCGGCGTTCGTCCCCACGTGGTACCAGCCGACCATCGCGAGCAACGAGATGGCGCCCGATGCGGACAAGACGGTCAGCGACGCGAGCCTCGTCGCCGGGCTGCAGGCGGCACGCGCCGCAGGACTCCAGGTCGTGGTCAAGCCGCATGTGGACGTCGCGGACGGCACGTTCCGCGGCCTGATCCGCCCCGCGGACTACGACGTCTGGTTCGCCGCCTACCGCGAGATGCTGCTGCGCTACGCCCGGATCGCGCAGACCGCCGGCGCCGAGCTGTTCGTCATCGGGGACGAGCTGACCGGGGTCCAGGGCGACACCGTCCGCTGGCCCCCCCTGATCGCCGCCGTCCGGGAGGTGTTCAAGGGCAAGCTCACGTACGCCGCCAACTGGGACCCGGGCTACAAGGCGGTGCCGTTCTGGAAGCTGCTCGACTACGTCGGCATCGACGAGTACCACCCACTCGTCACGGGCACCGACACGCCGACCGCCAAGCAGCTGCAGGCGGCCTGGGCGCCGCTGGTCGATGAGCTGCGTGCGGCGCACGAGGAGACCGGCAAGCCGCTGCTGCTGACCGAGCTGGGCTATCCCTCGCGACGGGGCTCGACCGCGGCTCCCGCCGGCGAGGACTTCGGGCGACCGGTGGACGCGCGCGGTCAGGCCCGGGCCTACACCGCTGCCTACCGCGCGCTGCGCGGCCTGCCTTACGTGGCCGGGATCTACTGGTGGGAGTGGCCCACCGATGCGCGCGACCACGAGGCCGACGGCGGCGCCGGGAACTACACCCCGCGAGGCAAGTCCGCCGAGCGCGTCCTCCGCGACTTCTCGGGTTGAGTCCGGCGGGGGCGCGACAGCCGTCCGGTCGGGACTGCGTCAGAGCTTGGTGACGGCGACCGCCTTCGGCCCCTTGTCGCCCTGCTCCTCCTCGTACGACACGCGCGCGCCCTCAGCGAGCGAGCGGTAGCCGTCCGCGATGATCCCCGAGTGATGGACGAACAGGTCGCGGGAGCCTTCGTCAGGCGTGATGAACCCGAACCCCTTGTCATCACTGAACCACTTCACGGTGCCGGTCGGCATGTCTGGCAATCCTCCGAAAAATCAGCTTGCGCGCGCTGCGGCAGTCATCCAAGGCCCCGCAGCGAACGATGAACACCGCGGACGCTACCAGTGCCTACCCCACGATTCCTAGCCTCAGGGCGTCACATTTGCCCGTAGGGTAGGGCGATGCCGAAGCCGATCGTCGCCGTCGTGACCGGGGCCTCCAGCGGGCTCGGGGAGGCCACCGCCCGCCTGCTCGTGGCCAAGCACGGTGCCCGCGTGGTCCTCGTCGCCCGCCGGGAGGATCGCCTCGCGGCGCTGGCCGCGGAGCTCCCGGGCGCCACCTACGTCGCCTGCGACCTCACCGACCCGCGGGCGGCGGGCGCCGTGCGCGCCCACGTCGCCCAGCATCACGACGGTCGCCTGGACCTGCTCGTCAACAACGCCGGCGCTGCGTGGCGCGCGACGTTCGCCGAGGGCGGCTTCGCGAACGTCCAGCGGACGATGGCGCTGAACTTCGACGCCGTCCTGCGGCTGACCGAGGCCCTGCTGCCGTTGCTGCGGCAGTCGGCGCCGAGCGCGATCGTGAACGTCTCGTCGACCGCGGCACGGGTCACGCGCGCCGGCTCGGCGGCCTACAGCGCCTCCAAAGCGGCCCTGTCGGCATGGTCGGACGGCCTGCACCTGGAGGAGAAGGAGCACGGCGTGCACGTCGGGCTCGTGCTGCCGGGCTTCATCCAGACCGAGGGCTTCCCCGCGACCGAGCTGCTCGAGAGCGCCGCCACCCGCTGGCTGGTGTCCTCCCCCGAGCACGGTGCGGCCGCGATCGTGAGCGCTGGCCTGGACCGGCGTGCCGAACGCTACGTTCCGCGGCCGTATGCGCTGGCCGCGATCCTCAAGATCGCGCTCCCCGCCGTTGCGCGGTTCGTGCTCAGCGGCGGCCCGGCGAAGGCGATGACGACTCGCACAGGCGCGGATGCCGCCGACGCGCGCGCCGCGTCGGCCGGCGCCGCCACCGACTGAACGCCTGCAAACGGCTATGTCTCACCCTGTACTCGAGGGTGAGACATGGTCCGCAGGCCGCCTACTTCGCCGCGGGGACCTCGATCTCGCGCTTGAGGATCTTCCCCGTCGGACCCTTCGGCAGCTCGTCGACGAACCACACCAGCCGCGGGTACTTGTAGGCCGCGACCTGGTCCTTGACGAAGCCCTGGAGCTCCTCCTCGGTCGCCTCGGCGCCGTCCTTCAGGGCGACCGCCGCGCCGACCTCCTCGCCGAGGTCCGGGTGCGGCATGGCGACGACCGCAGCCTCGCGGACGGCAGGGTGCTCGTAGAGGACCTCCTCGATCTCGCGCGGGTAGACGTTGTACCCGCCGCGGATGATGAGGTCCTTCTTGCGGTCGACGATGAAGAAGTAGCCGTCCTCGTCGATCTTTGCCATGTCGCCGGTGAGGAACCAGCCGTCCTTCATCGTCTCGGCCGTCGCGTCCGGCCGGCCCCAGTAGCCCTTCATGACGTTGTGGCCCTTGATGGCGATCTCGCCGACCTCACCGGCGGCCACCGGCTCGCCGCCGTCGTCGACCACGCGCATCTCGACGCCCTCGATCGGGGTCCCGATCGATCCGGCCTTGCGCTCCTTGTCGGGGTGGTTGAAGGACGCGACGGGGGACGTCTCGCTCAGGCCGTAGCCCTCGAGGATCTTGCAGTTGAACTGCTCTTCGAAGCCCTTCATCAGCTCGACCGGCATCGACGCACCGCCCGACGCGCAGACCTTCAGCGTCGACGTGTCGAACGACCCGGCGTCCGGGTGGTTGAGCATCGCGCCGTACATCGTCGGGACGCCCTCGAAGACGTTGACCTTGTCGCGCTGGATGATCTCCAGGGCCTTGCCCGGCTCGAAGCGCGGGATCAGGGTCAGGACGCCGCCGCCGGCCATCGTGGCGTTCAGGCCGCAGGTCTGCCCGAAGGAGTGGAACAGCGGCAGTGCGCCGAGGACGACCGCGTCGCTGCCGACGCCGAACAGGCCGACCGCCGCCAGCGCGTTGCGGCGCATGTTGTCGTGGGTCAGCTCGGCGCCCTTGGGGGTCCCGGTGGTGCCGGACGTGTAGAGGATCACCGCGGTGTCGTCGCCGGCGCGCTCGACCGGGGTCGCCGCCTCGGCCGGGAACGACGCGACCAGCTCACGGAAGCCCGCGGGGTCGACGACGATGCACTCGGCGCCGGCCTCCTCCGCCCCGGTCTGCGCGGCCTCGGCGAAGTCGGCCCACGCGAAGACCGCCTTGGCCCCCGGGTCCTTGAGGTAGAACGCGGTCTCGCGCCCCTTCAGCAGCACGTTCATCGGGACGACGACGCCGCCAGCGCGCAGGATGCCGTAGTAGGCGATCGCGAAGTGCGGGACGTTGGGCAGCATCACGCCGACGCGATCGCCGGGCCCGATGCCCTTTGCCGAGAGCATCCCGGCGACGTGCTGCGTCGCGACGTCGAGCTCCGCGTACGTCATGACGAAGTCGTCCAGCTGCAGCGCCGGATGGTCCGGGTCGCGCGCAGCGGAGTCGACGAGGAACGTGGCCAGCGAGTCGCTCATTGGAACCGACCCTACCCCAGCTGGTCGGTCACCTCACCCGCAGTCCGCTGCTCGCGCTCGCGGCGCGCGCGGCGCGTGTCGGCCGACGCAGCGCTGTCGACCGCGAGCAGCATCAGGACCTTGCGGGCGAGGCCGAGCGCCCCGATGAAGTCCACCCGGCCGTCTGCCAGCCGGGCGAGCGCCGCACGGCCCCGTCGGGACGTCGGCTTCGGCAGGCCGCCGGCGAGCGGCGACGCGATCAGGGCGTTGACGTCGCCGAGACGGCCGACGATCTCCAGGTCGTGCGCGCGGTCTTCGAGGTCCCGGGCGTCCTCGACGTGGATCTCGTCCCCGCGGAAGTCGATCCGCACCGCGGAGTAGTCGTCCGCGAAGCGCAGCACGACGCTGCCGCGGAGCTCCGCGGCCAGCGCCGGGCGCAGCAGCGCGCCGTGCCGGACCAGGACGTAGACGCTGGCGGCGATCGACTCGTCGGCAAGCACGCCCAGGTGGACGGCCGGCGGCAGCAGGACCTCTTCAGGCGCGGACATCCGCCAGATGCTGGCCGATCGCCGGCTCGCGTCGTGTGAGCCGGCGCACACGACCTGCCACCATGCCCGGGCGATGGACGACGCGCTGCACCCCACCCCGAACGTCGCGATCCCGCTCACCGAGGTCGCGCTCCGGACCACCCGTTCCTCGGGACCCGGTGGCCAGCACGCGAACGTCACCGACTCCCGCGTCGAGGCCAGCTTCGACGTCGCGGCGTCGGGCGCGCTGAGCGACGCCCAGAAGGCACGGGTCGTCGCGCGGGTCGGGCCCGTGGTGCGAGCGGTCGCCCAGGACGCGCGCTCGCAGCTGCGCAACCGGGAGCTGGCGCTGGAGCGGCTGGAGGGAAAACTGCGGCAGGCGCTGCACGTCGACCGTCCCCGCCGCGCCACGAAGCCGTCGCGCGGGGCGAAGCAGCGCCGCCTGGACGCCAAGAAGCAGCTCGGCCAGCGCAAGGCGGGCCGGCAGCGCCCGCGCTTCGACGACTGACGGACGCGCCGTAGTCTCCGCCGCATGCGCCTGAGCCTGCGGCCCGACAGCGTTCCGGAGGCGGTCGGCCTGGCCACGGGGCTCGTCCCGGAGCCGATCTTCGACAGCTACGTCGCGCTCATGCAGGCGCGGACGCTGATGGTGGCCTGGAAGGTCGGCGTGTTCGACGCGCTGGCGGACGGCCCCGCGGGCGTCGGCGAGCTCGCGCGGCGCCTGGACGTGACCGCCGACGGCCTCGGCGTCGTCCTCCCCGCGCTGCACGCGCTCGGCTACCTCGCGGCGGACGGCGACCGGTTCCGCCTGTCCGCGAAGGGCCGGCGGACGCTCACCGCCGGCGGGCGGAGCGCGGTCACCGACTGGATGGCCTTCACCCACGACATGTGGGACGCGTTCGACGGGCTGGAGGCGGTGCTGCGCGGCGGGCCGATCCAGCAGATCCACGCCTTCGACGCCGAGGACCCGTACTGGGGGCGGTACATGCGCGGGCTGCTGCAGATCTCCCGGGTCAGCGCGGCCGACGTCGCCCGCGCGATCGGGGCGCCGCGCCGCGCGCGCACGCTCCTGGACGTCGCCGGCGGGCACGGCGGGTACTCGATGGCGCTGTGCCGCCGCCACCGCCGGCTGCGCGCGACCATCGTCGAGCTCGAGGGAGCGGCGCGGATCGGACGGACGATCGTGGCCGAGGCCGGCTTTGCGAACCGGGTCGAGCACGTGGTCGCCGACCTCCACGCTGATGACCTGCCGCGCCCGGTCGCCGGCTACGACATCGCCCTGGCGGCGAACATCCTGCACCACCTGTCCCGCGCCGAGGCGGTCGCGCTGCTGCGCCGGGTCCGGACCGCCATGGCGCCGGGCGGGCGGGTGGCGGTCTTCGAGCAGGAGCGCCCGGCCGACGGTGAAGCGGGCACCCAGATCGGCACGCTCACCGGCGTGCTGTTCCACATCACGAGCGGCGCCCGGACGTGCACCGCCGGCGAGCTCACGGGCATGCTCGTCGACGCCGGCCTGCACGAGGTCCGGGTGAAGCGACTCGTCCGCGCGCCGGGACAGGTCCTGGTCCTGGGCCGCGCCTGACCACGCCCGACGCAGCCGCGGCGTGTGGTCAGAAGTGCCGTCGATGTGACCCTTGCGCAACACGCCCGGTGGCCGGCGGCGTTACGGTCGTCGGTCATGTCCCGGCCGATCACCGTCCGCACCCTGGTCCAGGGCGAGCAGCCGCCCGAGCAGACCGCCGCCACGCTCATCGCGTTCCTCGGGGTGGCCACCCGCTCGCTGGACCTGGCGCTCTACGACGTCCGCCTGCCGGGCGCCGTGGGTGACGCGGTCGCCGGTGCGCTCCGGGCCGCGAAGGACCGCGGCGTCGTCGTCCGCATCGCCTACAACGGCGACGACGAGCCCCCGACGCGGCGCTTCCCGCCGCCCCCGTCGACCGCCCCCGCGATCCTCGAGCAGCTGGGCCTGCCGCTGAAGGCGATCCCGGGGGAGCCCGACCTCATGCACCACAAGTACGTCGTCCGCGACCGGGAGGCGGTGTGGACGGGGTCGACGAACTGGACGCTCGACTCCTGGACGCTGCAGGAGAACGCGATCGTGACCATCCAGTCCGGCCAGGTCGCCGAGGCGTTCGGCCGCAACTTCGACGAGCTGTGGGCGAGCGAGCGCGTGCAGGGCTCAGGGGCGTTCGACGTCCCGCCGGTCGACGTCGGCGGTGCTGCGGTGCGTGCGTGGTTCTGCCCCGGCCGCGGCGAGGCGCTGAGCCACCGGATCGCGAAGGCGATCGGGAGTGCGCGCACGCGGGTGCGGATCGCGTCACCCGTCCTGACCGCCGGCCCGATCCTGGGGACGCTCGCCGAGGTCGTCGCCGAGGAGCGCGTCGACATCGCCGGCGTCTGCGACGCCACGCAGATCCTGCAGGTGTTCCAGCAGTGGCGGCAGAACCCCGCGTCCGCCTGGAAGGCGCCGCTGCTCGAGCGCGTGCTGGCGGGCGCGCACTTCACCGGCAAGCCGTCGGCGCCGTACGGGCGCGGGTCGGTCCACGACTACATGCACGCCAAGGTGACCGTCGCCGACGACACGGCGTTCATCGGGTCCTTCAACCTCAGCCGCTCCGGGGAACTGAACGCCGAGAACGTGGTCGAGATCCGCGACGCGGCCATCGCGACGCAGCTGGCGACCTTCGTCGACGCGCTCCGGGCGCGCTACCCCTCGCCGGTGCTCGTCCCCCACTGAAGCCCCATCGCGCGCTCGCAGATGGCGACGACCTCCTCCGCGTCGTCGGTGACGTGGAGCAGCTCGAGGTCCTTGGCGGCGATCAGCCCACGGGTCAGGAGCTGGTCGCGGATCCAGTCGAAGAGCCCGCTCCAGTAGGCGCTGTCGACGAAGATCACGGGGAAGTGGGCGACCTTGCCGGTCTGGATCAGGGTCAGGGACTCGAACAGCTCGTCGAGCGTCCCGAAACCGCCCGGGAAAACGACGAACGCACCCGCGTACCGGACGAACATGATCTTCCGCGTGAAGAAGTAGTGGAACAGCAGCGCGTCGTCCTGGTACGGATTGCCGCCCTGCTCGAACGGCAGCTCGATGTTGAGGCCGATCGACCGCGCGCCCGCCTCCTGGGCGCCGCGGTTGCCGGCCTCCATGATGCCGGGCCCACCGCCGGTGATGACGCTGAAGCCGGACTCGCCGAGGCGCCGGGCGACCTCGCGCGCGTGCTCGTAGATCGGATCGCCCGCAGGGATCCGGGCCGAGCCGAAGATCGAGACCGCGCGGGTGGTGCCGCGCAGGCGGTCGAAGCCCATCGTGATCTCGGCGGCCATGCGCTCCACGCGCTGGTCGTCGGTGTACTGCCCCTCGACGGTCGGCAGCTCGGCGGCGAGCAGCTCCTCGTCGGGGGTGCGGGCCCTGTGGGCGATGGGGTCGTGCGGGCGCTCCGTCATCTCAGGCGAGGCTACCGCCCGGAACCGGCGGGCAGGTGATCAGGCGGTGGTGCCCGGCGCCGAACGGCGCGCGAGCTCGGCATCGGCGCGGGCCTTCCGCGCCTTCGGGACGGCCTTGCTGATCGTGATGCGGTTGCGCGCCACGAGGCCGTACCCGCCGCGGACGAGCCACGGGAGCAGCTTCGCGATCAGGCCGAACGGCGCGGCCCCGGGCAGGACCCCGCTGACGACGCTGACGGCGTCCCCACCGGAGCGGATCGACCCGTCCGGCGCGACGACGTGCGCGGTCTTCAGACGATCGGCCGGAGCGATCGGGGCCAGGAGCTCCTGACCGCGAGGCGACTGGATGGCGACGGGCTCAAGGCCGCGCCGCCCCCTGTTGTCCCACGCGAGGATCTGCACGACGGTCCAGCGGCAGAAGCCGCAGTCCGCGTCGTACAGAAGCTGATGCGTCAGAGACCCACCGGATGCGAGACGCCGTAGCCCTTGGTGGGCCGACTGCTCTTGTGCCAGCGGCTGCCGTCTTCCTTCGCACCCGAGGTGTCGAAGCGCAGGCCGGCGACGACCATGTAGACGTGGCCGGCGTTGCCGTAGATCGTGACCCACTGGCCCGGGCCCTTCTCGCCCCAGGACGGGAAGTCGCCGGACACGAGCGGGGCGTCGAGCAGGTCGGCGCCGTGGAGGGCGTAGCTGACGCTGCCGGAGCAGTCGTAGCCCTTGTCCTCCCACTTGCCGTGCCCGCCGCCGTAGATGTACGGCGTCTTCGCGATCTTGTTGCCCGCGGCGATGATCTGCTTCACGGCATCCGGGGCGGACGCCGGGGCGATGGCCAGGCCGTCGGGGCCGACGGTCGCGCGGTCACCGGGACCGAGCTTCAGCGGCTGGGCCGCTGCGGTCGCGTCCGAACCGGCGGACGCCTGGCCGCGGAGGACCTCGATGTCCGGGGCGTCGACCACGCCGTCCTGCGGAAGCTTGTTGGCCTTCTCGAACTTCTTGACGGCCGTCGTGGTGCCCTTGCCGAACTCGCCGTCCACCGAGACCTTGAAGCCCGCGCGGTTGAGGAAGTCCTGCAGCACCTTGATGTCGTGGCCGCTCATGCCGGGGCGGACCGGGATGCGGTCGCCGAGGCTCTTCGTGCTGCCCGACGTCGTGCTGAAACCGCCGCCGTCGTACTGCGCCTTGCTGCCACCGGCCGCGGAGCGACGCAGGGCGTCGATCGTCTTGGGGCCGACGGTGCCGCTCTTGTCGAGCATCGCGATGCCCTGGAAGCGCTGGACGGCCTTCTTGGTGCCGGCGCCGAACGTGCCGTCGACGGTGGTCTTGATGCCGACCTGGACGAGCAGCTGCTGGAGCTCCTTGACGTCCTTGCCCTTGTCCCCCATCCGCAGCGAGCGGTCGCCGAGCTTGTTCGCCGCGAGGGCGGGAGCGGCGGGGAGCAGCGCCGGCCCGGCGAAGGAGCCGAGGACGAGCGCGCAGATCAGGTGCGTAAGACGACGACGTGAGGCGGGTTGCGACTTGGTGACGCGGGTACGGCGATAACGACGATGCAGCACGGGGATGAGACCTCGCTCTTTCGGGTGCCTACGGGGTTAGCTGACGGACTCGGGCTGAAAGAGCTGCCCTACGCCACGGTGAAGTGACGATTCGCCCCATGGCCGCACCTGGAAGAGCATGCGACCGACTGGTTCCCCCGATCTCACGCAGGCGGGCTGCGATCGACTCGGCTTGTGCAATGACGACGCGCGGAAGGCTACAGAAGACCGCGCGGATATGCCACGAGGTTTCCCGAAGTCGCCTGCAAGCCCCGTTTCAAGGCTTGCGCGCAGGTGTGCCTAGTCCGCAGGAGTTCCCCGGCCGGCGTCGACAGCGGCGATGACGGCGTCCGCGACGGCCAGCGCGACCCGCGCGCGACGCTCCAGCGACGACGCCAGGACGTACTCCCCGGGCGCGTGCGCGAGGCCGCCGAGCGGCCCCAGGCCGTCGACGCAGAGCGGCACGACGGCGGCGAAGTGGCTGGCGTCGCTCGCACCGCCGCGGCTGCCCGCGGTGATCGGCGATCCCAGCCGGGCCCCGGCGTCCGCGAGGATCGGCGCCATCGACTCCCGGTGGTCCATCCCGGGCCAGTGACGCAGGTTCTGCGCAGTGAGGGTGGCGCCGCCGACCTCGGCCGGGACCGCGGCCAGCACCGCCGCGAACGCGCTCAGCCGGTCGGCCCGGACGTCGCAGATCAGCTCCCCGGCCGCCGGGACCACGTTGAACGCCCCGCCGCAGTGCATCACCGTCGGGACGGCGGTCACCCGGTCGGGGCCGTGGGGGTCGTGGCACGCGGCGATCGCCTGGGCCGTCGCGGCGAGCGCCAGCAGCGCGTTGCGCCCGTCGTCCGGGCTCGTGCCCGAGTGGGCGGACCGACCCGCAGCGGTCACGCGGATCGTCCCCGCGGCCTTGCGGCGCACGACGACCCCGTCGTCGCCGGCGGCGTCCAGCTCCCCCGCCTCGAAGCACAGGCAGGCGTCGTAGCCCGCGAAGCGCGGCCCGTGGGCGAACTCGCCGAGCCGCCACTCCTCGTCGGTCACCAGCAGCAGCGTGGCCTCGGCGATGTCGTCCGGGCGGGCGGCCAGCGCGTGGAGGACGCCGAGCGCGAGGACGTCACCGCCCTTCATGTCGACGCTGCCGGACCCGACGAGGCGGTCGGGGTCGCCGGGGTCCGCGGCGAGCGGCGCGTGCTCGTCGTGGGCGATCACCGTGTCGACGTGGCCCACGAGGACGATACGCGCGCGGCCGGTCCCGGAGATCCGCGCGATCAGGTCGCGGGCGTGGTGGGGCGTGGAGCAGGCGGGCCGTTCGATCACGGCGCCGTCCGGCAGGCGGTCGACGACAAGGTCGATCACACGGTCGGCGGCAGCGCTGTCCCCCGACGGCGAGGAGACGGCGACGAGCGCCGCGAGGTCCTGTCGGGCGGAGGCGGCGATCCGGGCGGCGTGCAGGTTGAGCCAGTCATCCATGTTCTTCGTAAAGTAGGGGCATGGGTTCAGTGAACGTCGGCGACCAGGCTCCGGACTTCTCCTTGGAGGGGACCAGCGGCACCTTCAGGCTCTCCGAGCACCGGGGTGAGCGCATCGTCCTCCTCTTCTACCCGGGCGACGACACGACGGTCTGCACCAAGCAGTTCTGCTCCTACCGCGACCACGAGGCCGACATGTCCTCGCTGAACGCGAAGGTCGTGGGCATCTCGACGGGGACGGTGGCGTCGAAGGAGGCGTTCGTCGCCAAGCACGGCCTGAAGACGGAGCTGCTGGCCGACGAGGACGGCGCTGTCGCGGCGCAGTTCGGCATCTTCGCCAAGCGCCTGAAGATGGCCAAGCGGACCGTGTTCATCATCGACGAGCAGGGCAAGGTCGCGCACAAGCACGGCAATCCGCTGTCGCTGACCTACGACGACGTGGACGACCTGAAGAAGGCGCTGGACGCCCTGCCCGCCGCCGCCTGAGCGCGGGCACGCGGGATCGGCCTACGGTGCGGCGGGGTCCTCCGCCGGCCGGTGCCAGACTGTCTGCTGAGGGAACGGGATCTCGATCCCGGCCTTGTCGAACGCCGCCTTGATGCGCTCGCGCAGGAGCCGGCTGATGCGCCACTGCTCGGCCGGCGTGGTCTTGACGACGAGGCGCAGCGTCACGCCACTGGCCCCCAGCGCCTCCACGCCCCACAGGTCGGGCTGCTCGAGCACGGAGTCCTTCTCCTTCCAGACCTGGTCCGCGGCGGCCTGGATGACCTCCTTGGCGTGCTCGATGTCGGTGTCGTAGGAGACCTCGACGTCCAGCAGCGACCGCGACCACAGTTGGCTCTTGTTGCCGACCTTCGCGATCTGGCCGTTCGGGACGTGCCAGACGGTGCCGTCGACGGCCCGCAGACGCGTGGTCCGCAGCGACACCTGCTCGACCGTGCCGGCCGCGTCGACGTCGATCTCGATGATGTCGCCGACGCCGAACTGGTCCTCGACCAGGATGAAGATCCCGCTCAGGAAGTCCTTGACGAGCGACTGCGCGCCGAAGCCGACGGCGAGGCCGATGATGCCGGCGCCGGCCAGGAGCGGCCGGAGGTCGATGCCGACGGCACCGAGGACCATGAAGCCGGCGATCAGGCCGATGACGAACGACACGATCGAGCGCAGGACACCGGAGAGCGCGTCCATCCGCTGCTCGCTGCGGAGGTTGTTCTCCCCGGTCGAGGCCAGGACGCTCGCCATCGGGCGACTGCGCGCGGCGGGGGCGCCGTCCTCGTCGACGCCGCGGCGACGGCGGTGGATCCGGCCAGGGAGCTGCAGCGCACCGGGCTGCAGGCGCGCGAGCAGCGTCCGGACCCCTCGGCGGGCGAGGCGGTTCGCGATGAACGCGATGAGCAGGATCCCGAGGATGCGCAGGGGCGTCCCGATGATCGTGTCGCCGAGCGTGGCCAGCGTCCGGTTGTCGGTCGCGTTCAGCAGCGTCCGGCACCAGAAACGGGGATCGTCACCGCAGACGGAGTCCATCCGGCGGACGGAGACGTCGGCCAGCGACACGGACGGGGACAGGACAGCGGACAAACCCATTCCGTAGGTCGTTGCCGATCGCGCCAGGTCGAAAACCCCGGATCACGTCAGCATGAGACGTGTAACCCACCTGGGCGGCGGATCGTCCGGTCAGGGCAGGGTGATGCTCCGCGAAGCGGTTCCATGGCGCCCCGCGGTCGTCGTGTACCGGACAGCGACCCGGTAGCGGACCCGTCGCAGCTTCCCTGCCAGCCGCACGCGGACCAGGCGCGCGGCCCCGGCGCGGACCCGGCTGCGGATGACGAGCGTGCCCACGCGACGACCGAACGGATCGATGACGCGGACGTCGGCCGCCCGCAGCGCCACGCCGTCGGCGCGCAGCCGGACTTGCAACGCCCGCTTCCCGCGCGCAGCCCGCACCACACCAGGGACCGTGACCGTCACGCGACCCTCGGCGGCCCGGACCGACGCCGCGGGCGGCGGCGGGGCCTGAAGGCCCGGCTGGACGACCGGCAGCGTGACGTCGGCGCGCGTGACGGTGAACGTGCCGCTGGCCGTCTGCGCGCGGAACAGCGAGCTGGCGGGCATCAGCTGCAGCGCGTAGCGCGCCCCCGGCCGCACGTGCAGCGCCACCGTCTCCAGGTCGCGGCTGATGGTGCGCGGCGCACCGTCGAGCACGACGGGCAGCGGGGTCACCTGGCCGCCGACCACCGTGCCCGAGTCGAGGTCCACGAGCTGGGCGAAGACGGGGACCGATGGGCCGCCACGCGCTGCCCCCTGGTAGGCCAGCGTCAGCTGCGGCGGGCCGACCACGTCGAGCTCCTCCGTCGGCGGCGGCAGCGGGACGCTGAGCGCGAGGGGTGACGGCGCCGACGTGACGAAGTTCCCCGGGCCGACCCCGGGGGTGATCGCGAGCGTCCCGGCCCCGCGGGCGGCCCACGTGGCCGGGGCGGGGGCCGGCGGGTAGTCGGGCGCGCTGTGCCAGACGCCGTCCTGGGACACCCACTCGAAACCGGGGCCGGTTTCCGCGAGCGGGTCGCGCTGCAGGTACCGCGCGAACCAGGCGAGGACTGCGCGTTCGATGCGGTGGGGTTCGGAGCCGGGGTTGCTGAGGCACGCGCCGTGGCCACCGCAGTGCCAGAGCATCTTCACCGGGACCCCGTTGCGGCGGAGGATCGCGTGGTTCGCGATCGCCTGGCGCAACGTCAGCAGGGTGTCCGGGGTGCCTTGGGTGAGGAAGGTCGGTGCGGTGATCCGGCCGACCAGGGTGCTGACGTCCCGCGCGTGCAGCAGCGCGATCGACGGCGGCGTGAGCGCGTCGGTCATCACCCCTTCGGTGAGCGCACGGGTCACCGCGGGGTCGAGGGAGCCCGACTCCAGGCCCGTCTTGGCGATCAGCCCGGGGACGAGCGACTGCGAGACGCCGAGGCCGAGCAGGATCCGCCCCCACCCGGCCTTGAAGGCGCCGTCGGGGGTGAGGCCCTCGCGTAGCGAGTTCCACGCCAGGTCCGGCACGATGGCGTCGATGCGCTGGTCCTGGCCGGCGGCGATCAGCTGGATGCCGCCGGCGTAGCTGGACCCCACCATCCCCACGCGTGGGTCGCCGGGCCCGTCCAGGACCGCGTCGGGCTGCTGCGCGACGGCGTCGATGAGCGCGCTGACGTCCCGCCCCTCGGAGGCCGGGTCGTCGAGCCTGGCCTCACCGCCGGACGCACCGAATCCGCGGGCGTCCCACGTCAGGATGTTGTAGCCGGCCAGGCGCAGCGGGCGCAGGCCGATCGAGCCGGCCGGGCTCGACGCCGAGTCCGGATCCAGCGCGCGATGCCCACCCCACCCGTGGCCGACGAGGACGGTCGGAGCGCGCTCGCCGGACGGCAGGCTCGCGGCGGGGTAGTAGGTCGCCAGGAGCTTCGTGCCGTCGAAGCTCCGCACGACGATCTCGCGCGCATGCGCGGGCGACGCACCGAGCAGCGTCAGCGTGGCGACGAGCAGCCCGAAGCGAACGCCCCGATGGCGTCGTGCCCCACGCGCATCCGTGCGTGTTCCCCCGAACATCCGCGCGGACTTATACCAGAATCAGGTCTGTTCCGCGACAAACCAGGCATACCTGCATCGCCTCCGGGATGACTGCCCTAGCTCAGCACCCCAGCCGACGAGGTGGCGCCGGGGCGCGAGCCGAGGGAGCGCCGGAGTTCTCGGCGCCGCAACGACGACGGGCGGAAGGCGGTCATGCCCCGAAGCGCCATGGCCGCGAACGAGAGCCTCTGCTACGGCGGTGCCGCGTCGGCGGAAAGCGAAGGGGCATGACCGCCCCCGCCCGGTGGCCCTACTCAGCCAAGAACAGCGGCAAGCCGAGCGTCGAGCGCCCCAGCGATCGCCTCGCGAACCGCGCCCTCTTCGAATCGCTCCACCAGCGCCTGCAGGAACCCCTCGATGACCAGCCGCTGCGCGGTCCCGGTCGGCAGTCCGCGGGACTGCAGGTAGAACAGCTGCTCCGCGTCGATCTTGGCGATCGCCGCCGCGTGCGTGCAGCGGACGTCGTCGGCCAGGATCTCGAGCCCGGGGATCGCGTCGGCGTGGGCCTTGCCGCCGAGCAGCAGGTTGCGCGACTCCTGGAAGGCGTCGGTCTGCTGCGCCTCCTTGTCGACCTGGATCATCCCGCGCCAGACGGTGCGCGAGCGGCCGTCCAGGATCCCGCGGAACGCGAGGTCGCTCGTGGTGGAAGGCGCTGCGTGCTCCTGAAGGGTGTCGAAGTCCAGGTGCTGGCGGGCGTGCGTCGCGTAGGCGCCGGTGACGCCCGCGTGTGCGCCGCGGCCGTCGAGCTTCGTCTCGAGGAAGACCTTGCCGAGCTTCGCGCCGAAGCCGAGCGTGATCCAGTCCAGGTGGCCGTCGGCGGCGACGATCGCGCGCTGCGTGCCGAGGACGTAGGACTTCTCGTTGAGGTTCTGGGTGCCGACGTAGCGCAGGCGGGCGTTCTTCCCGACGGACAGCTCGACGACGGTGTTGACGAGGCCCTCGACCTCGTCGTCCGCGGACAGGAGCTCGTCCCAGACCTCGGCCTGGGCGCCCTCCTCGAGGACGATGAGCGTGCGCGTGTTCAGGGAGGTGCCGGCCTGCTCGTGGACGGCGGACAGGTGGATCGGCGCCTCGACCTGGATGTTGCGCGGGACGTAGACGAATGCGCCGTCGGTCCACTGCGCGTCGTTGCGGGCGACCAGCGGCGAGTCCTTGACGACCGAGCCGAGGTGCCGGGCGATCAGGTCCGGGTGGCGCTCGCGGGCGAGCGCGAGCGACAGCACGAGCGGGCCCTCGGAGGTCGCGGCCGGCTCCTTGTCCCCGGCGGCGACGGTGACCGTCCCCTCCGCGGGGAACAGCGCCCGCGACGCGGCCAGCTCGGCGCTGCCGCCGGCCGCGGGGGCGAACGCGTCGACGTCGAGCTTGCCGAGGGGGGTGAACTCCCAGCCCGGCGCGCCCTTGTAGGACGGGAGGGCGGGGAAGTCCAGGGTGGAGCCGGCGACCGACATCAGCCGATCGACCCTTCCATCTGCAGCTCGATCAGGCGGTTCATCTCCACGGCGTACTCCATGGGGAGCTCCTTGACGATCGGCTCGATGAAGCCGTTGACGATGAGCTTGCCGGCCTCCTCCTCGGAGATGCCGTGCGACATCAGGTAGAAGAGCTGCTCGTCGCCGACCTTGGAGACGGTCGCCTCGTGGCCGACGTCGACGTCGTCCTCGCCGATGCGGATCGTCGGGTACGTGTCCGACCGGCTGGTCTCGTCGAGCAGCAGGGCGTCGCAGACGACCTTGGACTTGGAGCCGTGGGCGCCCTTCGCGACCTCGAGCAGGCCGCGGTAGGAGCTGCGGCCGCCGTCCTTGGAGATCGACTTGGCGAAGATGTTCGACGTCGTGTTCGGCGCGGCGTGCACGATCTTGGCGCCTGCGTCCTGGTGCTGGCCGGCGCCCGCGAAGGCGATCGACAGGACCTCGCCGTGGGCGCGCTCGCCGGTCAGGTAGACCGCCGGGTACTTCATGGTCAGCTTGGAGCCGAGGTTGCAGTCGACCCACTCGACGGTCGCGTCGCGCTCGGCGACCGCCCGCTTGGTGACGAGGTTGTAGACGTTCTGCGACCAGTTCTGGACCGTCGTGTAGCGGATGCGGGCACCCGGCTTGGCGATCAGCTCGACCACCGCGGAGTGCAGCGAGTCACCGCTGTACGTGGGGGCCGTGCAGCCCTCGACGTAGTGCACGTAGGAGCCCTCGTCGGCGATGATGATCGTCCGCTCGAACTGGCCCATGTTCTCCGTGTTGATGCGGAAGTAGGCCTGCAGCGGCATCTCGACGTGGACGCCCGGCGGGACGTAGACGAACGAGCCACCGGACCACACGGCGCTGTTGAGCGCGGCGAGCTTGTTGTCGTTCGGCGGGATGATCGTCGCGAAGTACTCCTTCACGAGCTCCGGGTGCTCACGCAGCGCGGTGTCCATGTCGGTGAAGATCACGCCCTGCTTCTCGAGCGCCTCGTTCACCTGGTGGTAGACGACCTCGGACTCGTACTGGGCGCCGACGCCGGACAGGAACTTGCGCTCCGCCTCCGGGATGCCGAGACGGTCGAAGGTCTTCTTGACGTCCTCAGGGACGTCGTCCCAGGAGCGCTCGGAGCGCTCGGAGGCGCGGACGAAGTAGTGGATGTCGTCGTAGTCGACGTCCGCGAGCATGGGGCTGCCCCACGTCGGCTGGGGACGGTCGAGGAAGTACTGGAGCGCCTTCAGGCGGAAGTCGCGCATCCACTGCGGCTCGTTCTTCATCTCGGAGATCGTGCGGACGACCTCCTCGTTGATGCCCTTCGGCGCCTTGTACAGGTAGCCGTCTTCGCCGTCGTGAAAGCCGTAGCGCTCGGTGTAGTCGCTACCGAGGCCGCGCAGGGCGGCTTCGTCGGCCGTCAGCTCCTTGGCGGAGGCGGACTTCGTGTCGATCTCGATCTCGGGCGTGGCCATCAGATGGTCTCCAACTGGTTTTCCTGCGGCAGAACGTAAATCCGATTGCTTCGGTAGGACATAGTACCGACCGGGTCCCCGCTTCCCCTTCGACGGGCGGTCCAGGCGTCACCGGACCACGTGCGGGACGTGGGTGCGCTGACGGGCGGGTCGTCAGTCGACGTCGACGCGGACCATGCCGTCCGCGACGGTCACCGGGAACGTCTCGACGGGCTGGTAGGCGGGCAGCGTGGTCGGCTTGCCGGTCTGCAGGTCGAACAGCGACCCGTGCCGAGGACATTCGATCGTGCACGCCGCCGCATCGACCGGGCCGTCGCCGAGCGGGCCGTCGTCGTGCGAGCAGCGATCCTCGATCGCGTAGAGCGTCCCGCCGACGTTCAGGACCGCGATGTCGAAGTCCTCGTGCTCGAACGTGCGGCGGCTGCCCGGGGGCAGGTCGGCGAGCGGGCAGATGTCGATCAGGGGGCTCATCGCGGGAGGCGGCGCATGGTATCCGGCCGGGCTGAGGGCATGCCCGGGCCGTACCTGATGCAATAAGTCCCGACATGGCTGACGACGAGACGACCACGCCCCCCGCCGACCAGGCCCCGGCTCCCGAGCCCGCGCCCGCGGCGGAGGCCTCCGCGCCCGTCGATCCGGCACCGGCGGCCGAGGCTCCCGCCGCCGAGGCGGCGCCCGCGAGCGAGGCACCGGCGGCCGACGCGGCCTCTGCGCCGGAGCCGGCAGCAGCCCCGGCGGCCGAGTCCGCTCCGGACGCGGCCGCGCCGTCGTCCGGCGACACCGCACCCGCAGCCGAAGGTGCACCGTCCGGCGACGCGGCACCGGCCGCCGAGGGCGCACCGGCCGAGGGTGGCCCCGCCGGCGACAAGCCCAAGCGTCGCCGCTCGCGCGGTGGCGGCGGCAGCAAGGTCGCCAAGGCCTGGGGCGTGAAGGCCGCGAACGTCGACGGTGTCCCGACCACCGACCTCACGCCGACCGGCGAGGGTGTCCCGGCCGGCGGCGGCGGTCAGCAGCGCGGCGGCCAGCGCGGCGGTGGCGGCGGCAAGTCGAACCGCGGCGGAGGCAAGCCGGGCCGCGGCCAGGGCGGCTCCCGTCCCCCGCGCGAGAAGGGCCCGCTGCCCTTCGACGACCTGCGCGAGGCCGCCCGGACGATCGTCGAGATCCACGGCAAGCGCGTGGCCCTGCGTGACGCGTTCGGCGAGCTCGCCCAGAAGGAGCGCGACCAGATCTCCGAGATCGTCGCGGCCGACGGCGACTTCCGCGTCCGCGCCCGCGCGATCTCCGCCGGCTCGCTCAGCGCCGGCAAGATCGGCAAGGCACTCGCCGCCCAGCAGATCGCGATCGCCGACGTGCAGGACCTGTGGGCGCTCACGCTGTCCAAGGAGGACGCGGCCGAGCGCCAGTCCTGGGTCCGCAACGCCAAGCGGCGGGACGACGAGCGCGCGAAGAAGCAGGCCGAGCGCCGCAACAGCGCCGACCGCATCTCCAAGGAGGACATGGCGAAGGCCCGCGACGGCCACGTCGGCGCGAAGGTCCGCATGGACCCGGCCATCCTCGCGGCGTTCGGCGGCGGTGACGCCGCGGCGGCCCCCACCGAGGCCGAGGCCGCAGAGGCCAAGAAGGACAAGAAGAAGAAGCAGCCGCAGAAGTCCAGCGTGCTGGACCGCCTCGGCTACTGAGGCTTCGCACGCGGCGTGCGGCCCAAAGCTCCTCATGGGAGCTCTGGGCCGCAGGCCGCCGCCGACGTCGTGTGAGGTCAGGCGCGGGCGACGACGACCGTCCGGTCGACCTCGTCCGTGATCCGCCAGCCCGGCAGTGCTTCCGGGCCGCGGAACAGCGTGTCCGCGACGGCCGTCGGGCCTGGGAGCCCTCGGCCGCCCGGCCGGCCGAGGCGCGCGTCGTGGATGAGGACGACACCGTCCGCCGACACCTTGTCGTGGAACCCGTCCCAGTCCCGGCGACAGCCGGCCTCGGAGTGGTCGCCGTCGATGAACAGCAGGTCGATGGGCTCGAGCCACGTCGACGCGAGGTCCTGGCTGAGCGCGACGTGCCAGTGGACGTTCACGGTGCCTGACGTGCGCCGGCGGGCGGCACGGGCGACGACGCGCCTGGTCGCCTGCTCCAGCGCGCCCCAGCCCGCGGGCAGTGCGTCGGGGTGCTCGCCGAACGGGTCGACCAGGTGCAGGTCGGTCCCCGGGTCGACCCACCCTGCCAGCAGCGCGGCGGAGCCGCCCTCGTAGACGCCCAGCTCGACGACCCGGCGGCGACCGCGGGCCAGGCGCTGCAGCAGCGCCGCCTCGTCCTCGGAGTGCATGGCCCGCGGCGGGATGAGCCCTGAGCCGACCGCGAGCGCACGCAGCCGCACGTTGTGTTTCAGGCCGGCCGGGGTGGCACGGCGCAGGGCATGCGGGAGCTGCACCGGGGCGAGGCTACCGAGCCGCCCTCGATTGCGGCCGCCGGCGGCCCTTCGCCGCCGATCGAGGACAACGGCGCTGGTGAATGACGATCCACCAGGCTCCCACCCGTGCGACCCGCCAGTCACCCACCCCACTCGTGGTGAATGTCGGTCCACCAGGCCCGGAGCCGTGCGATCCACCACTGCCCCCCCCCCCGTGAAGTACGGCCACGCGAGAGCAGGCCAGAACGTGCGTGCGCAGTGCCGACAGGCCGCCTGCAACGTGCCTCCCGCCGCGGGGAAGCGGCGCTGGTAGCGTCGCCGGCCGGCCTGCGGGGGCCGCACGACCATGGTCCCCTCCGCTCCCTCCCCCCGCCGCTCCCGCGCTGCCCAACGCGCCGCGATGGCCGTCGCGATCGCCGCGCT
The DNA here is from genome assembly GCF_040581415.1 of Paraconexibacter sp. AEG42_29. Taxonomy (NCBI): domain Bacteria; kingdom Bacillati; phylum Actinomycetota; class Thermoleophilia; order Solirubrobacterales; family Paraconexibacteraceae; genus Paraconexibacter; species Paraconexibacter sp. AEG42_29. The sequence continues at coordinate 4,234,346 of NZ_CP114014.1, forward strand.
CGTGCTGGCCGCCGCGCCGTCCGGCCGGACCGGCGACGCCGCCTCCGCGGCCGACGTGCAGCAGCAGATCGAGTCCTCGTCCGCGAAGGACCGCCGCCTGCGGCAGAGCATCGCGGCGAACCAGGAGCACGCCCAGGGCTTCGCCGGGCGGATCGGCGACCTGCGGCAGCGGCTCGACGGCCTGCAGACCGTGCTCACCGGGGAGCGGCACGAGCTCGCCTCGCTCCAGCGTGAGCTCCGCGGCACGCGCGCCCGCCTCGTCGTGCTCAGGCAGAGCTACGTGCGGGACCGCCGTGTCCTGGCCCGGCAGCTCGTCAGCCAGTACGAGGCGCCCAGGCCGGACCTCGTGAGCGTCGTGCTCCAGGCGCACGGCTTCGCCGAGCTGCTCGAGACCGCCGACCGCTTCAAGGCCGTCGCCGACCACAACGCGATGGTCGCCGGGCGGGTCCGCACCGCCCGCCGGCTCGTCGGGCGCCAGGCCACGCGGCTGACCGACCTCGAGGCCCGTCAGGCGCGGACCACAGGTGCGCTGTCGGCCCAGCGCGACCAGGTGGCCCAGCTGAAGCTCGCGGTCGTAGAGCGGCAGCTGGTCTACCTCCGCGCGCAGCACCGGCAGCGCGCCCAGCTGACCGGCCTGCGGGCGCGGCGCGGCCGGCTCCGGCGGCAACTCGCGAAGCTGCAGGCCACCCAGGGAGCGGCGATTCCCGGCTCCGGCGCGGCGGGCACCGGGCCTGGCCTGCCCACCGGCGGTGCACCCGCCTGGTCCCCCCACGCCGGCGCCTACGGGTTCTTCCAGGCGGCCGGGACCAACTACAGCGTCGGGGACACGCCGCGCATCGCCGCGCGCCTGGACTACATGGGCAAGGCGCTCCACCTGCACCTGATCGGACTGTCCGGATACCGCACGCCGCAGCACTCCGTCGAGGTCGGAGGCTTCGCGAACGACCCGCACACGAAGGGACAGGCGTCGGACACACCTGGCCTGGAGGGCGTTCCCGAGGCGACGCTGAACGCCTACGGCCTGACCCGGCCGTTCGGCGGCGTGGCGGAGCTGGACCACGTCCAGCTCGTCGGATCGATCTGAGCCGGGCGCTCAGCGGTGCGAGCGACGCCGGTCCTGCGCGAGCAGCGACGGCCGGCCGCCCCGGGAGGACAGCGGACGCGGAACCCGCCGCGCGGCTGCGGCCTCTGCACGGCTGCGCGCTGCGGCGGCCGCGTTGGCCACCGCGAGTGCCTCGCGCTCCGCCTCGGCAGCTGCTTCCGCCTCGGCGGCGTCGCGCGCATCGCGGTAGGCCCGCGACCCGCGGATCGTGCGGTCCAGGACGAACAGGAACGCCATGACCCACACGACCTGCAGCGCGACGAGGAACACATCGGCCCCGTCCTCCGACAGCCGCGTGAGCAGCCACACCTCGAGGATCGGCAGCGCGTAGGCCACCGCACCGAACCACCCGAGGCGCGTCGTCAGCATCGCGGACGGACTCTATTCGACGGCGGAAGCGAGGGCCGCGTCAGACCGCGTCGACGCTGCCGGCCGGGCGGACGGCGTCGGGGACGCCGGCCTCCCAGTCCACGCCCGCGCCGCCCAGACCGGCCGACTTGAGCACCTTCAGGGACAGCAGCGCGCACTTCATCCGCGTCGCCGAGATCTCGATCCCGAGCAGGTCCAGGACGAACGACTTCTCGAGCGACAGCAGGTCGTCGACCTTCATCCCGATGACCTCATCGGAGGCCATCGAGGCGGACGCCTGCGAGATGGCGCAGCCGTGGCCGTCGAACCGGATGTCCTCGATGACGCCGCCCTCGCCGACGCGGAGCATGACCTTCAGCTCGTCGCCGCACAGCGGGTTGTTGTCCTCGGCCTCGAGGTCGGGATCCTCCATCGGGCCCCAGTGGTGGGGCCGCTTGTAGTGCTGGAGGATCTCCTCGCGGTACATGTCGTCCATAGTCCGCCTCACTGTAGCCCGGCGGGGTCCTCAGCCCGGCGCCCGGTGCAGTCCGACGCCGGCGATGACGAGCGCCACCCCGGTCAGCTCGGCCACCGTCGGCAGCTGTGCCAGGACGACGATGCCGATCACCGTAGCGACCGCCGGCAGCAGGGCGACCAGCAGGGCGTAGGTCGCGCGGGCGAGCCGGGCCAGGGCGAGCTGGTCGCAGACGTACGGGATCACGGACGACGACACGCCGACGCCGAGCCCAGCGAGCAGCGCGACGGGGTCCCCCAGCGTCGGCAGCGCGGCCACCGCGCCGATCGGCGTGATGACGACGGCGGCCACCAGCATCGCGGCCGCGAGGCCGTCGATCCCGCTCACCGCGTCGCGCTTGGCGACGCGATCGGCCAGGACGATGTACGTGGCGAACAGCGCGGCGTTGGCGAACGCGAACGCCAGGCCGACCGGCGCGCTCGCGAACTGCACACCGGTGAGGAGGTACACGCCGGCGACAGCGCACCCGAGCGCGGCGGCGTTGCGTCCCGTGCGCGCGCCGAGCGCGGCCAGCACGATCACCGGCAGGAACTCGACAGCGGCCACGGTCCCGAGGGGGAGCCGGTCGATCGCGGTGTAGAAACAGGCGTTCATCAGCGCGAGGACGGCTCCCCAGGCGAGCAGCAGCCGGCGCCCCGCGTCGTCCTGCGCGCGGTAGGCACGCCACGGCCGCCGCCAGGCCGCGAAGATCAGCGCCGCCGCGACGATGCGCAGCCAGGCCACGCCGAGCACGTCGACCCGCGCGAACAGCAGGACCGCGAACGCCGGTCCCAGATAGTGGAAGAAGGCGCTGACGACGAACCAGACGTGCGGGGGAACGGTCACGGCGGGCGCGGCGGCCGGTGGGTCGAGTGCGTTCACGTCGACACATGGTCGAGCACCGACGCGGCCCCGGACAGCCATGATCGACGGCATCTCGGCCCGCTGGCCATAAGATCGACGGCCCATGGTGACGATCACCGACGACGGTCTGCTGGACGCGACGAACCTCCGCGTGCTTGCCGAGCTCCAGGACGACGCGCGGGTCTCGATGGCCGAGCTCGGCCGGCGCGTCGGGCTGTCGTCCCCCGCCGTCGCCGAACGGGTCCGCCGCCTCGAGTCCGCCGGTGTCATCACCGGCTACCGCGCACAGGTGGACCCGCGCCGGATCGGATACGGGTTCGGCGTCCACGTGCGGATCCGGCCGTCGCCGCGCCTGCTGGCGGACGTCGCGCAGCTGGCCCGCGACACGCCCGAGGTCGTGGAGTGCCACCGCGTCACCGGCGACGACTGCTACGTGATGACGGCGTACGTCCGGGACGTCGAGCACCTGGAGCGACTGATCGACGCGTTCGCCGCGTTCGGGCAGACGACGAGCGCGATCATGCAGTCCTCCCCCGTCCCGCGGCGCGGGATCGACGTGGACGCGGTCGGGTAGTCAGTCCCCGAAGAGCTCGATCACGCGGCCGAGGCCGGCGATCATCTGGTCGACGTCGGCGGTGCTGTTGTGGACGCCGAACGAGGCGCGCGTGCTCGCGGCGATGCCGAGCCGCTTCATCAGCGGCTGGGCGCAGTGGTGACCGGCCCGGACGCAGACCCCGCGCCGGCCGAGGATCTCGGCGATGTCGTGCGGGTGCGCGCAGTCCAGGTGGAAGGACACGAGCCCGCCCCGGGCCGCCGCGTCGAGCGGGCCATGGATCGTCAGGCCCGGCACGTCGGCCAGCTGCGTCAGCGCGTACGCCGTCACGTCGAGCTCGTGGGCACGCACCGCGTCCAGGCCCCCGAGGCCCTCCAGGAACGTGAGCGCCGCGCCCATCCCGATCGCCTCGGCGATGGGCCCCGTCCCGGCCTCGAACTTCCCGGGCAGCTCGGCCCAGGTCGACTTCTCGATGGTGACCGTGCTGATCATGTGGCCGCCGCCGATGAACGGCGGCATCGCCTCCAGCAGCTCGCGGCGGCCGTGCAGGATCCCGATCCCGGTCGGCCCGTACGCCTTGTGCGCGGTCCAGACGTAGAAGTCCGCGTCGATGGCCGCGGCGTCGACGGCCATCTGCGGGACGGCCTGCGTCCCGTCCACCAGCACCACGGCGCCGGCGGAGTGGGCCCGGGCGACGATGTCCTGCACCGGGTTGATCGTCCCAAGGACGTTCGACACGTGCGCGACGGCGACGAGCTTCACGTCGCCGACCGCGAGCTCGGCGTCGAGCGCATCGAGGTCCAGCAGGCCGTCGTCCGTGACCGGGACGGCCGCCATCGTCGCACCGGTCATCTCGCACGCGAGCTGCCAGGGGACGATGTTGGAGTGGTGCTCCATGACGGTGACCAGGACGCGGTCGCCGGGCCTCAGGTTGGTGCGCGCCCAGGTGTAGGCGACGAGGTTCGTGGCCTCCGACGCGTTGCGCGTGAAGATCGTCTCGTCCACGCCCCAGCCCACGAGCGCCGCAGCCTGACCGCGGGCGTTCTCGTAGAGCTCGGTCGCCTCCTCGGCGAGCGGGTAGACGCCGCGGTGCACCGAGGCCCGGTGCGCGCGGTAGTAGTCGTCCATCGCCGCCAGCACGGGCAGCGGGGTCTGCGAGGTCGCCGCGCTGTCCAGGTAGACGAGGCCGTCCCGCTCCAGCGTGGGGAAGGCGCCGGAGACGTCGAACCCGGAGGCGGCGACGGTCATGACGCGGCCGTGGCAGCGACCTGCGCCTCGACCCAGCCGTAGCCCTCGGACTCGAGGCGCTCGACCAGCTCCGGACCGCCCTCGTGGACGATGCGGCCCTGGTACATGATCGACACGCGCTCGGGCTTCACCATGTGCAGGATCCGCTGGTAGTGCGTGATGATCAGGACGCCGGTGCCGGCGGACTTCGCGACGGTGTTGATGCCTTCGGCGATGGTGTTCAGCGCGTCGATGTCGAGGCCGGAGTCGGTCTCGTCGAGCACCGCCATCGTCGGGCGCTGGAGCGCGAGCTGGAGCGTCTCCAGGCGCTTCTTCTCGCCACCGGAGAAGCCGTCGTTGAGGTAGCGCGAGGACCAGTTCTTCGGGACCTTGGTCAGTGCCATGGCCTCCTCGACGGTCTTGCGGAACTCCTTGAGGGAGATCTCGGGCTCGCCCTTGGCGACGCGGTGCGCGTTCATGACCGTGCGCAGGTACTTGGCGATCGTGACGCCGGGGATGGCGACCGGGTACTGGAACGCCATGAACAGGCCGAGCTGCGCGCGCTCGTCCGGCGACGCCTCGGTGATGTCCTCGCCGCCGTAGATGATCTGGCCCTCGGTCACCTCGAGCGACGGGTGGCCCATGATCGCGTTCGCGAGCGTGGACTTGCCGGAGCCGTTCGGGCCCATGAGCGCGTGGATCTCACCGGGCTTGACGGTGAGATCCAGCCCGCGCAGGATCTGCTTGTCGTCGGCCTGGACGTGGAGGTTGCGGATCTCGAGCTGGGACATCGGTGTCAGGTGTCGCTTTCGGGTGTTCGGGGTCGGTCTTGCGGGAAGTGTGTGGGGCGGTGGCTCAGCCGGCCGCGATCGTCAGCGGCGCGCCCGTGTGGGCCGCGCCGCGGACCGGTGCGGTCTCGCGGGTCGCGAACGCCACGAGCTCGGCGAGCGTGGTCTGCGAGAGCTTCTCCATGACGCCGCCCTGAACCCGCATCCAGAGCAGCTTCGTGGCGCAGCCGTGGCCGCTGTCGCTTTCGTGGGAGCACAGCACACGCGGGCTGTCGGTGTCGTCCACGAAGCACGTCATGGGGGCGACGGCGCCCTCCAGCGCGACGATGACCTCGTCCATCGAGATCGTCGCCGGATCGCGCTTAAGGCGGTAGCCGCCGTGCGCGCCCCGCGTGGACTCGACGAGGTCGGCCTTCTTCAGCAGCGCGACGATGCGCTCGAGGTACGCGAGCGGCAGCCCCTCGGCGGCAGCGATCGCCTTGAGGGAGAGGACGGCACCGGCACCGGCGGCTTCGCCCTGCTCGGCGCCGTGGCGGCCGAGCTCGACGAGGAGCCGCACGCCGTACTCCGCCTTCGTCGTGAAGATCATCGTCTTCAATCCTACCAGCGAGGTCGGAGATGGCCGGGGCGGCCGCAGTGGCTCAGGTGAGGGTCAGGTCGACGCCCCCGGCCACGCGCAGGCGCTCGCGCAGGACCGGGATCGCGATGTCCAGCGTGCCGAGGGGCAGGCTGATCGCCGCGCCGCCGGAGGTGCGGGCGTTGCGCCGCATCCGGCGCGTCAGCCAGGGCCGGTCCGGGTCCGTGTCCCGCCCTGCGGGCTCGTCCAGCCGGATCACGAGCGTGCGCACCCGGCGCTGCTGCACCCCTACGTTCACCCCTGCGATCGCCGGCCAGGGGATCGGGCCCTGCCCCATCACGGTCAGCCCGGCGGGGTCGACGACCAGCGGGTGGGGCGTCCGCGCCACCGTCCCCAGCTGGACGGCGACGACCGCCGCGAAGAGCAGCGCGATCGGGATGCCGATGAGCGCTGCACCGGCGACGGCCATGCCGGCTCCCGCCGCGACGAAGAGCAGCAGCAAGAGGGTGTTCAGCGCGACCCGGCTGCGCCGCCAGCCGACGGCCGTCCGCGGCCCGGGGAACGACAGCGTGCCGTCGGCCCCCGCCGGTGGCGGCGCCTCCTGCTCGACATGGGTGCGGAGCGCGTCGCGGCGCCGGGCCGTCCGGCGGACCGCCCGCCGCTTCACGCGGGCGGCGGCCTCCGGATAGATGCCGAGCGCCGCACCGAGCGCGATCAGGTCGCCGTCGCCGCCCGGCCCGTCGTACCCGGTCGCGGCCAGGAGCTCCGCCAGGACGCCCATCCACCCCATGACCACCAGCGTCGGCACGAGCTCCATGAGCATGCTGTCCTCGGCCTCCGCGTCGACCATCTCCCGCTCGAGCCGGGCCTCGAGCTCCGCGGTGCCGCGCGCGGCCAGGTCCCGGCGGGCGGCATCGTCGAGTGCCGGGTCGGCCAGCGCGTCCTCGAGCCGGCTCAGCCCGTCGTAGAAGCCTTCGTCGCGCTCGCTCGCCCGGGGCCGCAGGCGTCGCCGGACGAGGTAGTACGGCAGCACCGCGGCGGCGACGGCGACGACCGCCCCGAGCCATGCGGACGCCGACAGTTCGGCGATCCCGACGCCGGCGCCGATCGCGAGGACGGCCAGGACGGGCACGAGGATCAGCGGCAGCGTGCGCGCTGCCGTCTCCTCGTCCGCCGAGTCCATGGACAGAGCATGCCGGGTCGATCGGCCGGTGCTCTGAGCTCCGGCCGGGGGGTATACCCCCGAATGGGTCGACAGCCGGGACGTGCGGGGTGACCATGAACCCGTGTCGATCTCCGTCCCGCCCGCCCCCGCCGCGCAGCCCGCGCCCGACCCGGCGGCACCGACGGCACTCCGGGACGACGTGCAGCCGACCGCGAACGAGACGCTCGACCGCACGCTGACCGGGCTGATCACGGCGATCCCCGTCGTCGCCCTGTTCGTCGCCGGCTGGCAGATGTGGGGCGGCGCGCTGAAGTGGCACGACCTCGTGGTGTTCGCGATCATGTACGCCTTCACGTCGCTCGGGATCACGGTCGGCTTCCACCGGATGCTGACCCATCGCTCCTTCCAGACAGGCCCGCGCCTGCGGGGCTTCATCGCGATCTGCGGCTCGGCAGCGATCGAGGGCCCGGTCATCTCCTGGGTCGCCGATCACCGCAAGCACCACGCGTTCTCCGATCGGGAGGGCGACCCGCACTCCCCGCACGTCGACCACGGCCACGGGCTGAAGGGCGCGCTCGGCGGCCTCTTCCACGCCCACGTCGGCTGGATCTTCAAGCATGACCAGCGCGCGCTGAAGACCCGCTACGCGAAGGACCTGATCGACGACCCGGTCATCAACTTCGTGAGCCGCTACTTCCTGCTGTGGGTCGCGCTCGGCCTGCTCATCCCGTTCCTGCTGGGCTGGGCGATCGGCGGCTCCCTGACGGCCGGCCTGACCGGGCTGCTTTGGGGCGGCGCGATCCGCATGCTCGTCCTGCACCACGTCACCTACGCGATCAACTCGCTGTGCCACTTCTTCGGCCGGCGCGACTACGACAGCGGGGACCAGTCGCGCAACCTGGCGTGGCTCGCGCCGTTCAGCATGGGCGAGTCGTGGCACAACAACCACCACGCGTTCCCGACCTCGGCCGCCCACGGGCTGAAGTGGTGGCAGGTGGACGTGAGCGCCCTGGTGATCCGCGGCCTGGAGCGTCTTGGCCTGGTCTGGGACGTCGTCCGCATCACGCCGGAGCGCCAGGCCGCGAAAGCGCGCTAGCCGGAGCGTGGTCGCGGGACGGGACCACCCGCGCCGGTGCACGCCGGACGAGCGCTGGAGCACCCGGTCCCTGACGATCGCCGCCTGACGGGTCCGGTCACCGGCGCAGCAGGCGGATCGTGCGCTGGTAGCCGTCGCCGGCAACCGTGAAGCGGACGGTCAGTCGGGTCGCCCCCGGACCCACGCGCAGCCGGACCGGACGACCCGTGCGCAGCGTGCGCCCGCCGATGCGCAGCGTCGCGGCGACCCGGCGCCCCTTGGCGCCACCACGGGTCAGGCGCGGCACGAAGGCCACGAACCCGCCGCGCACGCGGGCGGCCGCGGGCTGCAGCGTCAGGCGCGGGGCACGGATCGGCCGCACGGCCGGCCCCGGCACCGCGGCGGGGGGCGCAGCCTGCGGCGCGAGCCGGCCGCCCGGCACCTCCACGACCTTCCCGTCGAAGCCGACGGCGAACAGGCGGCCGGCCGAGAAGCCCCGGGCGCCCTGCCCGTACGCGACCGCGCTCGTGCTGACCAGCCCGCGGCCCAGCGCGCAGCCCGTGCCGTCGGTGTCGATCCGCCAGACCTCGCCGGTCAGGTTCGCGGCGACGACCAGGCGGTCGGCCGGGTCGATCGCCATGCCGTCCAGCCCGGCGGCCAGGTCGGCGGGCGCACGGAAGTAGGTGGAGACGCGGCGCGGGTCGGCCAGGTCGATCCGGGAGATCTGAGCCGGCACGAACGTCTGGTTCACGAACAGGGACCGCTGCGCCCGGTCGATCGCCAGGCCGTTGCCGGAGATCACGCTCGCCCAGTCGCGCCGGAGTCCGCCGTCGGGCGCGATCCGGTCGAGCGAGGTGCCCAGGTCGGTGGACGCGTAGAGCGTGCCGTCGGCTGCGCGGACGAGGCCGTTCGCCATCCGCAGCCCGGTGGCGAAGACCGTTGCCTGCCCGCTGTCGACGTCCACGCGCAGCAGCGACGCGGCCGGCGCCAGGTTCCCGGTCAGCCCGCCCGCGAGCGAGTCGCCCTGCCCGACGAACAGGTGGCGGCCGTCGGCGTCGAACGCCAGGCCACCGGGGGCCTCGATCCCGGCGCGGACCACGACCGGCGCTGCGCCCGGCTCGTCCAGGCGCATGAGCGCCTTCGCGGTGGTGTCGGTGTAGAAGAGCCGCCCGCCCCCGTCCACGATCACCGACTCGAGCGAGCCCTGACCGGCCAGGACCGGGACGACCGCCGGCAGCGGCGTCGCGCAGTCCGGTACGGCGGACGCGGACGGGGCGGCGACCAGCGCGCCGACGAGTCCGGCCAGGACGCCGGCGAGGGCCACACCCCGCCGGCGCGGCCGATGCGTCAGGACCGGCACGGACAGCCGGCTCACTTCAGGCGCAGGGTCAGCGTCGTGCGCCCGGCGCGCCGGCGCTCCACGTTGCCGGCCGCGTCAGCGCCGCGTACCGCCAGGCGGTACGTCCCGCGGGGCAGCGGCAGCCGCCGGGCGAACGTCCAGGTGGACGTGCCGCGGGCGCCGAGGTACGCGTTGTGCGAGCAGGCGCGGCGTTTGGAGAACGTGCCGCTCGGCTGCAGGAAGCGGCAGAGGCGACCGTCGACGCGGGCGACGGCCACCGCGATCCGGACCAGGGCGCCGGGAACCTCGTCGCAGCCGCTGTCCCGCGCCGTCCCGCGGACGGTCAGGCTCCGCCGGCTGATCGTCGTCCGTGCGCGCGTGATGCGCGACACGGGGGCGGCGACGTCCCGGCAGGGCTGCGCCGTGGGCGCGGTGGCCGCCGCACCCGAGGCGCCGACCGGCGTCCCCGACGAGCCCGCGGCCTTCAGCGACGAGACCCCCGACAGCGACGCCGGCGTGCCCGGCGCGGCCACGGCGTCGACGCGGCGGATGGCGGCCAGGGACGAGTAGGGCACCTTCTCGCCGTCCGGGCCGAACCCGGGGCAGCCCGCGGGCCGGACGTCCTCGCACAGCACCCGCTTGCCGGCGTCCGTGCGGATGTCAACGCGCGAGCGGTAGTAGCGCGAGAAGACGTTGCCGTCCTTGTCGGGGTCGATCTCCGCGCTCGGCGCGTCGCTGCGCCAGCGGTCGGTCAGCAGCCGCGCGTCCGCCGTCGGGTCGCCGCCCTTCACGTACTTGTCGAGCCACGCGGTCGTGTACCAGCTCGTCAGGTCCTCGCCCCGGAGCGAGGCGCCGAAGACCGGGTTCGGGATGAAGGCGAACTCGAAGTGGGTGCCGCCGCGGATGACGAGCTCCGCCGTGTCGACCCCGGCCGCCGACAGCGTCTTGGAGCCCTTCGACTTCGCGAGCGGCTCGGGCTCCTGCGTGTTCGGCGTCGGCAGCAGCCCGTAGTCGCCGCTGAGCCCGAGCGCCGGCTTGGTGAACGCGGGCGCCGGTCGCGCGCTCGAGCCGCTCTTGCAGGTGAACGGAGCCGCGGCGGGCGCCCCGAGGTTGTCGTAGGCGACGATCGCCTTCACACGTGGGTCGATCTGCCCGATGTACGACACCCCGCCGGCGCCGAGCGAGTGGCCGACCAGGCCGATCCGCGAGCGGTCGAGGATCTCGGCCATCGGGTTGTAGGCCGAGTTCAGGCCGGCCGCGACGCGTCGCGCCTGCTTCGCGCCGTGGTCTGTCCCCGACGAGCACGACCTGCGCGGCACGAACGGCGCCGCCCGGGTGGACGTGAAGAAGTCGAGCGCGTCCTCGGTGCCGTCGTAGAACGGCTGGCCGGTCTGGGACGGCACGCCGTCGAGCAGGTCGGGCCCGGCGCCGATCGTGTCCGAGTAGCCCTGGCCCTGCGGATCCCACGTCATCACGACGTAGCCCGCCTTGGCGAGCGTCTGGGCCGCGAACCAGTAGAGCTCCTCCGGCGCCTGGACGGAGCCGTTGGTGATCACGACGCCGGGACGCTTCGCGGGCCCGGCCACGGTCGCCCAGAGGTGCCCGGAGAGGGTCGCCCCGTTGCGGGCGGTGAAGAGGATCGGGGTGACGCGGCCGTAGTTCTTCGTGGCGAAGTCGTAGAGGCGCGCGTCCCCGGTGCAGGCGTCCAGGTGCTGGAAGCAGGCCTGACCCACGAAGGTGCGGCCCGTCGGCGGCCCGTCGTTCGCCAGGATCTGGGCGACCTGGAGCTCGTTGTCGACCCCGATCGCGCGCAGCCGCAGCTGGTAGTCGGGCAGCAGCGTCAGCCGCGCGGCCCGCTCGGTCGTCTTCGAGTAGTTGCGCGCCTCGTAGCCCGCGTCGAAGGCGGCACCGGCCGGCGCGGCGGCCCCGAGCAGGCCTCCGAGCACGATCAGCGCAGCACAGGTCTTCCTCCGTGAAGCTCCCCCCATGGCGGCGACGCTACCAGCCCGGGCCGGGCGGTCGCGCGGCTTTCCGGACCGTGCCGCCGCACTCCGCGTGCTCCGGGCGCCACCGCCGCCCGGTCGTGCGATACCGTTCGGCCCGCAATGTCTCTCGCCCTGACGCTCGCCCTCACCGCCACGCGCTCGACGCTCGGCCTGGTCATCGTGTTCTTCGTGGTCTTCCCGGCGCTGGCGCACGTCCTGATCGGCGTGGCCGTGGCGCAGGTCCTCGGCGAGAAGGAAGCGAACGAGAACTACCGCCAGGGCCTCACCGAGGACTAGGCGTCCCGGCGCGCCCGCCATCGCGGCGCGCCCCTGCAGGACCAGCAGCCGACCAGGGTTCCCCGGCCGGCCAGCATCGCGGACCGGCGACGTCAGGCGGACGCCACCGGCTCGCCCGACGCCATCTGCGCGCGGGCCGCGTCAAGGTCCCCGTGGCCGCCGACCGACAGGCACGCCACGACCCGCTTGGACGCGTCGAGGTAGGTGACCGAGTAGGCCCCGTCCTCGACCGAGCCGTCGACGACCTCCGAGTCCCAGTCGGCCGCGGGGCCGACGTACTCGAGCGACAGCCAGTCGGCGAGGTCGCTGAAGAAGTAGGGGACCTCGGTGTGCGGGTCGGTGGAGCCGAGGATCGCCCGGGCGACCGTCGCGCCCTGCGCCGCCGCGTGCTCCTCGTGCTCGACGCGCAGCGTCCGGCCGTGGACCGTGGACTCGTACTCGCACATGTCCCCGGCGGCGTAGATCCCGTCGAAGCCGGTCACCGCGAGGCCGGGGCCGCAGGAGACGCCGCCCAGGTCGCCGATCGGCAGGCCGCTCTTGCGGGCCAGCATGACGTCGGGCTGGGCGCCGACGCCGACGACCACCAGGTCGGCCGGGACGACCTCGCCGCCGGCGAGCTGGACGCCCTCGACCGCCTCGCCTTCACCCACGAACGCCTCCACGTCGACGCCCCCGCGGACGGTGACGCCGTTCGCCTCGAGGACCGAGCGGATCTGCTGCGCGGCCGTCGTCCCGAAGTGCCGGTCGAACGGGTGCTCCTCCATCATCAGGACCGTGCACGACTTGCCCATCGCGGTCAGCGACGCGGCGGTCTCGCAGCCGATGTAGGAGCCGCCGACCATCACCACGTTGGTGGCCTTCTCGGCGTCGGCCCGCAGCGCGTCGGCGTTGCCCGGGGCGCGGAGGTAGTGGAGCCCGTCGAGGTTCGCGCCGTCGAGCGGCAGGCGGCGGACCATCGCGCCGGTCGCCACGACCGCATGCGTGAAGCTGACCTCGTCCTTGGTCGAGAGCTTCGCGACCTTCGCCGCGCCGTCGAGGGACATGACCGACGTCCGCGTGAGGACCTCGACGTCGTCCGGCAGCGCGATGTAGCCGTCCTCCTTGGACTCCTTGCCCTGCAGGAAGCCCTTGGTGACCGGCGGCCGGTGGTAGGGCGGATCGAGCTCGCGGCCGACCAGCAGGATCGACCCGTCGAACCCGTTCTCGCGCAACGTGATTGCAACGTTCGCGGAGGCGACGCCGCCTCCGATGAGCAGGACATCAACTGTGCGTTCGGCCATTTCGACATCGTGTCAGAGCGTTGGACGGTGTGCCTTCCCACGCAGACGCGCCGGATCTCGACCGAAGTTGCCGACACGGGGGATGATGTCCGCGGACGTGAAGGCTCCACCCACCCTCCCCACGGTCCCGTGGACATCCCCTGAGCTGCGGGACGGCGTCAAGGCGATCGCGATCATGCGAGCCGTCGCCGTTCCCGTGCTCGCGATCGCCGGGTTCCTGCGCGACGAGACGCACCTGCTCGCGTTCGCGGTCCTGGCGATCGTCGCCATGACGCTGGAGCTCTGGCAGCTGCGGATCATCTACTCGGGCCGGTGGGCGAAGCTGCCGCTCCCGCAGCTGCTGTTCATGGACATCGGGATGGTCGCGGTCGCGATGGCGCTCACGGGCGGCATCGACTCCCCCATCGCCTACATCGGCCTGCTGACGATCTTCACCGCCACGTTCGCGTTCTCGGCGCGGTTCATCGGGCAGATCTGCGCGTGGACCTGGATCGCCTGCGGCGGCGTCGCCGTGACGGACGGGATCAACCAGGGCGACGGCCGCGCGGTGGTGACCTACATCGGGGCGCTCGTCTTCACGTCGGTGCTGAGCGTCAACGCCGCGCGGGTCCGCGAGCGGACGTCCGAGCACCTGCGCGAGCTCGCCGCGTCCCGCCGGCGCCTGGTGGTCGACGCGGCCCAGCTCGAGGCCGGCGACCGGCGCCGGATCTCCCAACAGCTGCACGACCAGGCGCTGCAGGTGATCCTGGCCGCCCGGCAGGACCTCGACGAGGTCGCCGCCGGCGACCCGAACGCGCTCCAGTTCGCCCGCGACGCCCTGCAGAACGGCCTCCAGGCGGTGCGGGCGACCATCTACGACATCGATCCGAGCGCCCTGGCCGGCACGCGTCTCCCGGAGGCGCTGCAGGCGATGGTCGAGCGTGTCGCCGCCAACGACAGCGTCCTCATCGGCAGCTCGATCGCCCTCGACGCCTCCGGTCCCCACGACGATCTGCTGTACGCCGTGGCGCGGGAGCTGGTCCGCCACGCGACGGACGACCCCGGGATCCGGCGGGTCGCCATCGAGCTGCGCCGCGACGGCTCCGCGGTCCACCTCACCGTCACCGACGACGGCCCGCCGCCGCCGTCGGACGGCTATCCGGAGGGGACGGTCGGCATCGCGTCCGCCGCGGCCCGGCTGGAGGCGGTCGGCGGCACGCTCTCCCTGCACCCGCAGCCGCACGGCGGCACCCGCGTCGCCATCCTGGTCGCCGACGCCGCCCCGGGGGCATGAGCATCGAGGTGTCCGACGGCTTCGACCTGCCCGGCGCCGCGCGCGCCCTGCTGGAGGGCAACTGGAAGGAGGGCGACTACCGCGGCCTGCACTACGCCTTCAGCGTCCCGAGCCCGCGCAGCTACCCGTGGCAGTGGTACTGGGACTCGTGCTTCCACGCGATCGTGCGCGCCCGCTACGACGAGGACCGCTCGCGCGCGGAGCTGCTGACGCTGCTCGGCGCGCTGCGCGACGACGGCTTCATCGGACACACGGTCCTGTGGGGTCAGCCGCTCGACCTCGGCCGGGCCGTCCGCTACAACATCGCCTCGCGCGCCGACCTGATGACGTCGACGATCCAGCCGCCGATCATCGCCTGGGCCTGGGCGCGGGCGCTGGGCGACCCGGCCGCGGACCCCGTGGCCGCGCCGCTGCTCGAGCGTCACCACGCGTGGCTGCGCGCGAACCGCGACCTCGACGGGGACGGGCTGCTGTGGCTCATCCAGCCCGACGAGTCGGGGATGGACGCCTCGCCGAAGTTCGACCACGTCTGGGGCCTGCGCGCGCAGGGCCGGATGCTGTTCCCGTCGCTGATCCATGCCAACCGCCGGCACGGGTTCGACGCGCGGCGCGTGGCCGCCGCCGGGCGGCCGGTGGTCTGCGAGGTCCTGACGAACGTCATCTGGTCGCTCAGCGAGCAGGCGCTGGGCCGGCCGTCGCTGACCGGCGTCCTCGTCGACCGCCTGTGGGACGACGCGGCCGGCCGCTTCTACGACGACGTGCGCGGCGCGGTGCACCCCACCCCCGGCCCGGCGCGGCCGGCCACCTGGGACACGCTCGCGCCGCTCGCGCTGCCGGACCTCCCGGACGCGATCGCCGAGCGGCTCATCGCGGAGGTCCTGGAGGCGCCGCGGTTCGCGGTCGGCGTCCCGCTCGCGGCCGTCGCCCTGGACGATCCGGCCTTCTCGGACCGCGAGACGTGGTGGGGCCGCCACCGCCACTGGCGCGGACCGAGCTGGGTGAACTCGGCCTGGCTGGTCGCGCTGGGGCTGCGCCGCCGCGGCCGCGACGACCTCGCCGACCGGATGGCGGAGCGGCTGCGGGCGACGATCGCCCGGGAGGGGTTCCGCGAGTACTACGAGCCGGGGACCGGGGCCGGCATGGGCGCGCACGACTTCGGCTGGTCGACGCTCGCGTGGGAGCTCATCGACCCGCGGCCGCCGGCGTTCGGTCCGTGACCGCCGCGGTGTGAGACCGATAGGAGACGGCGGGCGGCGGCCGGCGACGTAGGGTCGAGGACGCCGTCCCGTCCTCACGATCCAGGAGTGCCCCGATGTCCGACGACCCCAGGCCGGCCGCTGCCGAGACCGCGGCGCTGAACGCCCGCGGCGCCGAGATGCGCCGCCTGTGGGCCGAGGGGATCGCGGGCAGCGCCACCATCCACCGGGTCCGGGACACCGGGACCCGCCTGGCCGGCAACGTGGTCCTGGACCTCGAGCTCGAGGTGTCCGTCACCGGACGCGAGCGCTACACCACCACGCTCAGCGTCCCGATCGGCGGGACGGACACCACGCCGTACGCCGCCGGCGCGCGCTACGACGTGCGGGTCGATCCGCACGACCGCGACAACCTCGCGTTCGCCGGCTGAGCCCGGCGGATCCCGATCGCGCGGTCGCCTCGAGCCGCGGCGCAGACCGCGCTGCCCGGGCGGGCATCTACATTGGGGGCGTGGAAGCCGTCCCGCCCCTCGACAACGTCGCCCTGCGCGACGGGCCGGGCGGGACGTGGGTCGTGCTGGCGTTCCCGTACGACGCGCAGATCGTCAACGCCGCACGCTCGATCCCGGGGCGGCGCTTCGACTGGGACACCAAGGAGTGGCTCGCGCCGGTCGGGGACTGGGTCGCGGTCCACGTGGCCGAGATCGTCGAGCGCTTCCCGGAGCTGCAGTGCTCGCCGGAGGTCGTCGCGTGGCTCAGCGAGACCGAGCGCCGGTGGATCGGGATCGTCTCGGCCGCGCCCGCCGGTGACGGTGGCGGCGCGTACACGCTGACCACCCGTGCCGGGAAGCTGCCCGAGGAGGTCGCGTCGGTGGCCGTCCCGCACCCGGACGGACGCCTGCGGGCACCGCTGACCGTCGAGGTCACCGAGAGCCTGCAGGCGATGCACGGCGCCCGCTTCGAGGCGCCGGCGGTGCGCTGCGCCCAGCGTGTCCTGACCGGCCTGGACGTCCCGCCGGGCGCCCTGAAGATGGCGGGCGGGGTCGACGGGCCCGCGCTCAAGCTCGACGTCCTCTGGGACACCGACGCCGGCGCCGCGTTCGAGCGGCTGCCCGGCGTCCTGGAGAGCACCCGCACCCTGCCGCTGGACCCGTGGGTGCTGGAGGGCCTGGAGCCGTTCCTCGCCCTGCACCGGATCGAGGTCGACGGCATGGCGTCGGACGCGCTGCGCGAGCTCCGGCTCGAGCGCGACGAGGCGCAGGCGGCGATCGCGCGATCCAAGGCACGGACCGCGGATCCGATCGACGGTGTCGCCGAGCGCCTCGGCGGGGAGCTGCGGCCGTTCCAGTGGGCGGGCGTCCGCTATCTGCTGGAGGCGCGGCGGGCGTTCCTCGCCGATGAGCAGGGCCTCGGCAAGACGGTCCAGGCGCTCGCGACGCTCGAGGCCGACGACGCCTACCCGGCGCTGGTCGTCGCCCCCGCCTCGCTGAAGCTGGTCTGGGAGCGCGAGGCCGGTCACTGGCTGCCCCATCGCACCGTGGCCATCGTCAACGGGCGTGGCGCCGTCCCGCCCGAGGCGGACATCGTGATCCTCAACTACGAGATCGTCGCCGCGCACCGCGAGGCGCTCTCCCGGCGGCGGCCGCGCGCGCTGATCGTCGACGAGTCCCACCACTGCAAGAACCCGCGGGCCAAGCGCACCCAGGCCGTGCGCCGGCTGGCCGAGGCCGTCCCGGCGGACGGGCTGCGGCTCGCGCTGACGGGGACCCCGGTCCTTAACCACGCCGAGGAGCTGATCTCGCAGCTGCGCGTGATCGGGCGGCTGTCGGACTTCGGATCGGGCGCGTCGTTCTCGCGCCAGTTCGAGGGCAACCTCAGCGAGGAGCGGCTGCACTGGCACCTGCGCCGGCGCTGCTTCGTCCGGCGCCGGAAGGACGAGGTCCTGCCCCAGCTGCCCGCCAAGCGACGGGTCGTCGTCCCGGTCGCCCTGACCAACAAGCGCGAGTACCGCGTGGCCGAGGACTCGGTCATCGAGTGGCTGCGGTCCCAGCCCCTGGAGCTCGACGAGCTGAACGCGAAGATCTCCGCCACGCTGCGGGCCGAGCGCCTGGCGCAGATCGGGACGCTCAAGCGCCTGGCCGCCCGCGGCAAGCTCGCTGCCGCGGTCGTGTGGATCGCCGACTTCCTCGAGCACGGCGAGCCGCTCGTCGTCTTCGCCCGCCACGTCGAGGTGCTGGACGCCGTGCGCCGGCACTTCCCCGACGCGCTGCACCTGGTCGGCCGCGACTCGGCCAAGGCCCGCGACGCCGCCGTCACGGCGTTCCAGAACGGGACCGGGCCGCAGCTGCTGATCTGCTCGACGCCCGTCGCGGGTCAGGGCCTGACGCTCACGCGTGCCTCGAACGTCTGCTTCCTGGAGCTCGAGTGGACGCCCGCCATGCACGACCAGGCCGAGGACCGCTGCCACCGCATCGGCCAGCACGACGCCGTGACCGCCTGGTACCTGCTGGCGGCCGAGTCGATCGACGAGACCATCGCGCAGCTGCTCGAGGCCAAGCGCTCGACGGTGGGCGCGGTGACCGACGGGGACCGCGCGCTGTCGGGCGGCCTGGTCGACGACCTCGTCGCCGACCTGCGCGAGCGCCCGCTGCGCCACCTGCGCGCCGCGGGCTGAACCGGCCCTCGCCCGGGGCCGGTCTCACACCGCTCTCAGGCACGCGACAACGGTCGCCGCGCGGAGTACGGTCGGCGGCGGCATGGGGCGACGGGACGCATTCGGCAACGAGATCGACGACGACGCTCCGGACGGCGGGACCGGAGCGTCGGCGTCGGTGTCCGGCCGGTCGGGCGGCGGGACGCGCGACCCGTTCGGCGGCGCGCCCGACCCGTTCGGCGCGCCGCCCGACCCGTTCACCGGTGCGTCGGGTCCGTTCTCCGGCGCGCCGGGCCCGTCGGCCGGTGACCTGCGCCCGCCCTTGCCACCGCCTCCGCCGGGACGCCCCGGCCGACCGGCACCGGGTCCGCGCCGTCGCGGGCTGGTCTCGCCGGCGCTGGGTGTGCTGCTGACCGTCGGCGTCGTCATGGCCGCGGTCTTCGGGATCACCGCCCTCGTGGACGAGGCCTCCGATCGCGTGCAGGACACCCGGCGGGCCATCACCACCGGGTTCGGCAGCTTCACGGTGCCGTCCCTCCCGGCCCTGCCGCCCGCGGCGCCGTCCGCGCGGGAGTCGCCGGCGGCGCCGCAGACCCCGCCCGTCGGCTTCGGGAAGGGCTCGCTGCTGCTGAAGTCGAACTTCGCGGACGCGCTGCGGATCCTGCGGGCCGAGGGCGCCCGCGCCCGGACGCTCCGCGTGGCCGCGGACCGGATCGACGGGATCCTCGTGACGCCGGACGGCCGGCAGAAGATCGTGCAGGTCACCTGGCAGGGCCGGCGCACGGTGCTTGGCACGGTCCCGGCCGGGCCGCCGGGCCCCGGGCTGATCCGCCTGGACTCGCTGGTGCGGTCGGCGCCGTTCCGGCTCGCGCGGAGCGCCGCCGAACGCGCCGGCCGGCCGGTCTCGAGCGTCGACTACGTGGTGGCGCTCGGAATCCTCCCCGGGCAGGTCTGGTCGCTGTTCCTGAAGGACGGCGGGGGCCACTACACCGGGGATCGCGACGGCCGGATCACGCGGAAGGTCAGCTGACCTCGGGCCATCAGCTGCGCTGATGGGCGACGGCCGGAGTTGTCATACGGGACGCGCGCGGCGTCTGCCAGTCTGAGGACCGTGCGCGACCCTGCCACCCCCACTACCGCCGCGGCCGCGCACGCCGCCCGGGCCGCCTCCTGGCGCGCCGGGATGAAGGCGGGCGTCCCCTACGCGATCGCGGGCAGCGCGCTGTCGATCTCCTTCGGGGTGCTGGCGCGCGAGGCCGGCTTCTCCGCGGTCGCGGCGATCGTCATGTCGGCGATCGTCTTCGCCGGCTCGGCGCAGTTCACCGTCGTCTCGATCATCGCGGCGGGCGGGGGCTTCGGCGCGGCGGTGAGCGCTGCGGCGCTGATGAACTCACGATTCCTGCCGATGGGCATCGCGCTCGGGCCGTCGCTGGCGGGCGGGCGCTGGTCGCGCGCGGCCCAGGGGCAGACGGTGGTCGACGCGTCGTGGGCGATGGCCAACCAGGGCGAGGGCCGCTTCGACCGCTGGTTCCTGTTCGGCGCCACGTCCGTCCAGTACGTCAGCTGGGTCGGCGGGACCGTGATCGGTGCCCTGGGCGGTTCGGTGATCGGCGATCCGGATCGGCTCGGCCTGGACGCGGTCTACCCCGCGTTCTTCCTCGCCCTGCTGGTGTCCGAGCTCCGCGACCGGCGCTCGCGCGGAGTCGCGCTCGCCGGGAGCGTCATCGCCCTGGCCCTGGTCCCGATCGCCCCGGCCGGCGTCCCGGTGCTCGCCGCGAGCGCAGCGGCGATCATCGGCCTGCGGCCGGGCCCCGAGCCGGCGGCCGTCCTTCCGGTGACCGACGGCGCGGAGGACGGGCGATGATCTGGGAGATCATCGCTGCGTGTGCGCTGGTCACGGCGCTGATCAAGGGCATCGGACCGTTCGCGCTGGGCGGCCGGGACCTGTCGCCCCGCGTGATCGGGGTGGTCACGCTGCTGGCCCCCGCGCTGCTGGCGGCGCTGGTCGTCACCCAGGCGCTCGCGGACGGCGAGCAGGTGGGCATCGGGGAGGACACGGCCGGCGTCGCCGCGGCGGGTGTGGCCCTCTGGCGGGGCGCGTCGATCATGGTGACCGTCGCGGTGGCGGCCGGCGTGACGGCCGGCCTGCGCGCGATCTGACCCCGCACCGCGGGGCGCGGCGCCCGCGCCAGGACTGTTCAAGGATCCCGCGGCGGGGGATGATCGACCGCATGAGCACTGTTGCAGTGGGGTCCCTGCCCGACGTCGAGGCGCTGCGGCGCTGGCTGGACGGCGAGCACCGCGAGATCCGCGAGCAGGTCCGCAGCCGCCTGGAGTCGATGGACCTCGCCCAGGCCGACGGGATCACGCGCGCGGAGTACCGCGAGCTCGTCCTGCGCTGGACAACCGAGCTCGGGCAGTCCGGCCAGACGGCGCTGGGGTTCCCGCGCCGCTACGGCGGCGAGGGCAACATCGGCGGCTCGATCGCGTCGTTCGAGACGCTGGCCCACGGCGACCTGTCCCTGCTCGTCAAGTCCGGCGTGCAGTTCGGGCTGTTCGGCGGCGCGATCCTGCAGCTGGGGACCGAGCGCCATCACGACGAGTACCTGCGCGGCGTCCTCGACCTGAGCATTCCCGGCTGCTTCGCGATGTCCGAGTCGGCCCACGGGTCGGACGTGCAGAACGTCCACACCACCGCGACCTACGACGCCGCCACCCAGGAGTTCGTCGTCCACACCCCCCACGACGGGGCGCACAAGGAGTGGATCGGCAACGCGGCGAGCCACGGGCGCGTGGCCGTCGTCTTCGCCCAGCTCATCACGCCCGACGCCGAGGAGTCGCACGGCGTCCACGCCTTGGTCGTCCCCATCCGCGGCGCGGACGGCACCCCGGCCGCCGGCGTGCGCATCGACGACTGCGGCGACAAGATGGGCCTTCAGGGCGTCGACAACGGCCGCCTGTGGTTCGACGAGGTCCGTGTCCCGCGCGAGGCGCTCCTGGACCGCTTCGCCTCCGTGTCGGCCGACGGCACCTACAGCAGCCCGATCGAGAACCCCGATCGCCGCTTCTTCACGATGCTCGGCACGCTCGTCCAGGGCCGTGTGAGCATCGGCGGCGCATCCGTCAGCGTCAGCAAGAACGCGCTGACGATCGCGGTCCGGCACGCGCTCCGCCGCCGGCAGTTCACCAGCCCGGACGGCGAGGAGATCCTGCTCCTGGACTACCGCACGCACCAGCGCCGGCTGCTGCCGCTGCTCGCCCGCACGTACGCGCTGCACGCCGCGCAGGAGCAGCTGGTCGCCGAGCTCGACGCCGCGTTCGGCAACGACGACGTCGGGGACCTCGCGCGGCGCGAGCTCGAGGCCCACGCCGCCGGGCTGAAGGCGCTGGCGAGCTGGCACTGCACCGCGGCCGTCCAGGCGTCCCGCGAGGCCTGCGGCGGGCTCGGGTACCTGACCGAGAACCGCTTCGCGTCGCTCAAGGGCGACAGCGAGATCTTCACGACCTTCGAAGGCGACAACACCGTCCTGCTGCAGCTGGTCGGCAAGTCGCTGATCACCGGGTACAAGCACCAGTTCGGGGACCTGGACCCGCTCGGCCTCGTCGGCTTCGTGGCGGGCACCGCGCTCAAGGACGTGCTGGAGAAGACCGCGCTGCGGCAGGTCGCGCAGACGCTCGTCGACGCCGTCGTCCCCGCCCGCGGCGAGGACGACAGCGAGCTGCTGGACCGCGACGAGCAGCTGGACGTCCTGCGCTACCGCGCCGAGCGCGTGCTGGCGTCCGTCGCCCGGCGCCTGAAGCGCGGCATCGACGAGGGCCACGCCCCGTTCGAGGTGTTCCGCGCGTGCCAGGACCACGTCCTCGCCGCGGCGCGCGCCTACATCGAGTCGCGGATCGCCGTGGCCTTCGCGGCCCGCGTCGCCGCGTGTCCCGACCCGGCGCTGAAGCCGTTCCTCGAGCGGCTCTGTGATCTGCACCTGCTGTGCACCATCGAAGCCGACCGCGCCTGGTTCCTCGAGCACGGCCGCCTGTCCCCGTCCCGATCGAAGACCATCACGCGGACCGTGAACCGGCTGCTGAACGAGGTCCGGGCCGACGCCGGTGCGCTGGTCGACGCGTTCGCGATCCCGGACAGCGTCCTGCGTGCGCCGATCGGCGTCATGGATCAAGACGACCGCGTCCCCGGCCTCTAGCCCGGCGCGCTTCACCCGCGCCTAACCCGCGTCTGCCACCCTTCAGGGCGTGTCGACCTCACTGCACCCAACGCCCGCCGACAAGCCGGCGGACCCGCGCAAGCAGGGGATCCTGCTCGTGTTCGCGCTGCTTGCGGTCATGTGGGTCGTCGAGATCATCGACAGCCTGGACGACGGCCGGCTCGAGCGCTTCGGCATCGAGCCCCGGCAGCTGGACGGGCTCGAGGGCGTCGTCGCGGCACCGTTCCTGCACGCGGACTTCAGCCATCTGTTCGGCAACAGCATCCCGTTCGCCGTGCTCGGCGTGACGATCGCGCTCGGTGGCGCGGCCCGCGTGGCCATCGTCGCCGGCATCGTCGGGCTCGTCGGCGGCCTGGGCACGTGGCTCGTCGCCCCGGCCAACACGCTGCACATCGGCGCCAGCGGCCTGGTCTTCGGGTTCGCCGCCTACCTCATCTTCCGCGGCCTGTTCAGCCGCAGCTGGCTGCACCTGGCCATCGGGGTCGTGGTCGGGTTCATCTACGGGACGACCCTCGCCGGCGGCCTGGTCCCGCAGGACGGCATCAGCTGGCAGGGGCACTTCTTCGGCGGGGTCGGCGGCGTCGTCGCGGCACGCTTCCTGGACCAGCGCGAGCCCCGCGCCCCACGCGCAGACCGACGGCTCGCGACCCGGTCAGCGCTGTAACGAGAAACCGCTGCGGTGTAAGCATTCAGTGGCCATCCCCACAGAGGGCGGCCCCGCTGCTACGCTTGCCCTTCGGGCTGGGTCAACCGACCCGGCAAATAGCAGTGTCAGCGCACGCAGTCGTCGCCTCAAAGCACCTCCGCGAACGCAGCACGAACACAAAGACCCGCGGAGGATCAACACATCATGGCTACTGGAACCGTCAAGTGGTTCAGCGACGACAAGGGCTTCGGCTTCATCACTCCCGATGAGTCCGGCAAGGACCTGTTCGTCCATCACTCGGCGATCATCGCCGACGGCTACCGCTCCCTCGCCGAGGGTGCACGCGTCTCGTACGACGCGGAGCCCGGCGAGAAGGGCCCCAAGGCTGTCAACGTTCAGTCTGTCTAAAGCGCTGACGGGCTAGCCCGTCAACTTTGCAGGACCGACCGCCCCCGGCACCTCGTGTGCCGGGGGCGGTTGTCGTTTCCGGCCCCGGGCGGACCGCGCGCGGGACGCCGTACCGGAATCTCCTGTTCGGCGCCGCGTCCCCGCGGGGTGTGGGCAGCACCATGTCGCTGCTTTCGGTGCGAAGTGGGGATGTGGTGCCGGGGGTGGCGGGCGGTCTGGTCATGGCCTGCCCCGCAGGGTCGAACATCCGTCGTGCCCTGCCAGTGGGGGCAGGACCGACGCTCGGCGGCTGGCCGGTGGCGCCGGCCACACCCGCTGTCAGGTTCTGCCCATGATGAGGTGCACAACCTGACAGCGGACGGCTACCAGGCTCGCGCCCCGGGACCCGGCCGTTGCGGCAGGCAAGCGCCGACCCCGTCCCGGCCCGCCGTTCCCACAGCCGCCACGACCGCGACGGTCCTCGGCGTCAGCGCCACCTACCCACCCACGCGAGCATCACCGCCCTGTCCGCGCGAAGAGCGGTGATGCCTGCAACGAATTACGCCTTTCAAGCCTCGGGCCCATCTGCCGACCACCCAGGGCGTGGCACCGCTGATCCCCGTCGAGCCGTACCTCGCAGGCGTCGACCGGCGCGCGCCGCACCCGCAGGGCCGCCGTCTGGAGGACGTGCGCGTCAACACGCGCTCCGGCCGGACCGGCTGCCGCATCGTCGACCTGCCGCGGATCGCCGACCCGCGCGGGAACCTCACGTTCGTCGAGGGGTCCGACCACATCCCGTTCGACATCGCCCGCGTCTACTACCTGTACGACGTCCCCGGCGGCACGTCGCGCGGCGGGCACGCGCACCACCACCTGCAGGCGCTCATCATCGCGGCGGCCGGGTCGTTCGACGTCGGCGTCGACGACGGCGTGCACCAAGAGCGCTTCTTCCTGAACCGCTCCTACCACGGGCTCTACGTCCCGCGGATGACCTGGCGCGAGCTCGACAACTTCTCCTCCGGCGGGGTATGCCTGGTCCTGGCGTCGGCTCCGTACGAGGAGGACGACTACATCCGCGACCATGCCACGTTCGTCGCCGCGGCCGGCGCCGAACGCGCGCAGGCCGACGCGGCCTGAAGGGCAGGACCTCGTGCCTCCGGTCCTCGCGGTCGGCCAGACCGACGTCGCTCACCCGCCGGCCCTCGCCCTGCCGCCGGCGGCGATCGCCGCCCCGGCCGCCGGCGTCCCGTTCCTCGACCTGCGCGCGATCACCGCCGAGCACGCCGCCGAGCTGCAGGCGGCGCTGGCCCGGGTCCTCGCGAGCGGGCACTTCATCCTGGGTCCCGAGCTCGAGCGCTTCGAACGGGCCTGGGCCGCACGGGTCGACGCCCGCCACTGCGTCGGCGTCGGCTCCGGCCTGGACGCGCTGGTCCTGGCGCTGTGGGCGGCCGGCATCGGCCCCGGCGATGAGGTCGTCGTCCCCGCGCACACGTTCGTCGCGACCTGGCTGGCGGTCACCCGCTGCGGCGCGACACCGGTCGGCGCCGACGCTGACCCGACGACCGGCCTGGTCGACCCGGACGCCGTCGCCGCCGCGATCACCCCGCGGACCCGGGCGCTGCTCCCGGTCCACCTCTACGGGCAGACCGCCGACCTCACGCGGCTGCAGGCCCTGGCCGACCGCCACGGGCTGGTGCTGATCGACGACGCGGCGCAGGCCCACGGCGCCGAGCACCGCGGCCGGCCGGTCGGCGGGCTGGCGGACGCGACGGCGTGGTCGTTCTACCCCGGGAAGAACCTCGGCGCGCTGGGCGACGGCGGCGCCGTGACGACCGACGACGACGCGCTCGCCGGCCGGCTGCGCATGCTGCGCAACTACGGGTCGCGTGAGAAGTACGTCCACGAGCTCGCCGGCACGAACTCGCGGCTGGACGAGCTGCAGGCCGCCGCGCTGACGGTCAAGCTCGGCCACCTGGAGACGGCGAACGCGAGGCGTGCGACCGTCGCCGCCCGGTACCGCGCGCGCCTCGGCGACCTCCCGCTGGCGCAGACCACGTGGGGCACCCACGTGCACCACCTGTTCGTCGTCCGCCACCCCGCGCGGGACGCCCTGCAGGCCCACCTGGCCGGTCGCGGCATCCAGACGCTCGTGCACTACCCGATCCCGCCGCACCGGCAGGCGGCCTACGCGGGCGCCGGCGGCGGGCCGCGGTTCCCCGTCGCGGACGCGCTGGCCCGCGAGGTCCTGTCGCTGCCGATCGGACCGCACCTGACGGCAGCCGACGCCGACCGGGTGTGCGACGCCGTCGAGGCCTTCCTCGGATGAGCGCCGGACCACACGCCCCGACGGCCGGCCCTCGGGAGGCCTGCGGAACCACCCGCGGCGGCGCCCCGGGCCTGGACGCGGCGGTCGACGCGCACCTCCCCGGCGCCACCCTGTTCAACCTTCCGGCGTTCCACGCGCTGAACCTGCAGCCCGGCCAACGTGCGCTGAGCCTTGCGGTCGCCGGCCCCGACGACGGCCGGACCATCGGCGCGCTCGGCGGTGTCCTGACGGGTGGCACGTTCGTCAGCGGCCACAGCGCGCCGTACGGCGGCTTCGACCTGGCCCGCGACCGGGAGACCCCGGAGAACGTCGCCCGCCTCGTCGACGGCGCGCTCGCACAGCTGGAGCGCCTCGGGGCGCGGGCTGTCCGCGTCCGCCTGCCGCCCGCGGCGCTCGGCGAGAGCGAGGGCCTGATCGCGTTCACGCTGCTGAACCGCGGCTTCGCCGTCGAGCGGTGCGAGCTGAACCAGCACATCGATGTGACCGGCATCGCCGGCCCGGACGACTACCTCGCCGGGCTGCGCTCCCCCGCGCGCCGTGCGCTGCGGCGGCTCCTGGGCCCCGAGCTGCGCTTCGCGACCGCGGAGACGGACGCCGACTGGGCCCGCGGCCACGCGGTGCTCGCGGCCAACCGGGCGGCGAAGGGCCGCCGCCTCGCGCTGCCGGTGGACTACGTCCTGCGTGCCCGCGACGCACTGCCCGCGCACGCGGTCCGGCTCCACGAGCTGGTGGACGATGCGGCGGGCCGGACGGTTGCCGCCGCCCTCGTGTATCGCGTCCGTCCCGGCTGCGACCTCGTCGTCGCCTGGGGCGATGCCCCGGACCACGGCCGCGAGCGGTCGCCCATGAACCTGCTGGCCTACCGCATCGTCGAGGCCGCGCTCGCCGCGGGCCTGCGCACCGTCGACCTGGGGATCTCGAACGACCCGGAGCCGGTCCTGCACCACGGCGGCGGCCTCGCCGCGAATCCCGGCCTGCACCAGTTCAAGCAGAGCGTGCTGGCCACCACGACCCCCCGCCTGACCCTCGTCAAGGAGCTCCCCCGACCATGACCGCCCTGACCGCACAGGCCCTCGACGACTACGCCGACACCTACTACCTGAACGCCGCAGTCGCCGACGTCCCGATCGAGGAGCTCGGCCAGCGACGGTCCGCGGACCGGACGGTGGCCGCCCTGCACGGCGCGGCGCGCGTCCTCGAGATGGGGTTCGGCACCGGGCTCATGACCGCCGAGCTGCTCGCGCGCGACGTGCCGATCGAGGTCCTCGAGGGCGCACCGAAGCTCTGCGCCGTCGCACGCGCCGCCCACCCCGGACTGACTGTGCACGAGGCGCTGTTCGAGGAGTTCGTCCCCGAGCGGCCGTATGACGCCGTCCTGGCGCTCCACATCGCCGAGCACGTCGACGACCCGGTGGCGCTGTTCCGCCTGGTCCACAACTGGCTCGCGCCCGGGGGCGCGATCGTCGTGATGGTTCCGAACGCGCGGTCGCTCCACCGTCGCCTCGCGGTCCGCATGGGCCTGCAGCCGGCGCTCGACACGCTGAGCGCCCGCGACCACCTCGTCGGCCACCAGCGCGTCTACGACCTGGCGACGCTGTGGTCCGACCTCGCGCAGGCCAGCTTCCACGTCGAGGAGGAGTTCGGCTACCAGCTGAAGACCGTCCCCAACGGGATGATGGGCGACTGGCCGATGGACCTCCACGCCGCGCTCGTCGACGTCAGCCCGGAGCTCGCGCCCGACCTGCTGGCCAACATCGGCGTGCGCGCCGTCCGGGCCTAGGGCCGGACGACCGCCATGCCCCTCGTCTCGGTCCTGATCCCGACGTACAACGGCGAGCGCTTCCTCGCCGCCGCGCTGGACAGCGCCCTCGCGCAGACCCACCGCGAGCTCGAGGTCCTGGTCGGCGACGACTGCTCCACGGACGGAACCCGCGCGCTCGCGGACGCCTACGCCGCGCGTGACCCGCGGGTGCGCGTCCTGCCTCCGCTCGGCGCGAACGTGGGCGCGCCGCAGAACCAGGTCCGCCTGCACGAGGCCGCGCTCGGCCCGTTCGTGAAGCCGCTGCTGCAGGACGACCTGCTCGCGGCCGACTGCGTCGCCACGTTGCTGGCGCCGCTGCTGGCCGACGAGCGCACGGTCCTCGCGACCTCCAAGCGGCGGCTGATCGACGCCGCCGGCGACGCGCTGCCCGACCAGCCGTGGACCGCTGCGCTCACGCAGGCCGACGCCGTCCTGGACGGCACGAGCCTGGGCGACGCGATGCTGGGCGGCACGGCGAACCTCGTCGGCGAGGTGACGACCGCCCTCTACCGCGCGGGCGTCGTCGCACCGGCCGACCTCTGGCACCTCGGCGGCCGCGAGTACCGCGCCAACGGGGACATCGCGCTGTGGCTGAAGCTGCTGACCGGCCGGCAGGCGTTCTACTGCCCGCGCGAGCTGAGCGCGTTCCGCCAGCACGCGGCCCAGTCCTCGCAGAGCGAGCGCGTCATCGTCGCGGGCTGCATCGAGTGGGCCACGCTGGGCCTGGCCGCGCGCGAGCTGGGCTACCTCGCGGCCCCCGGCCAGGAGCTGGCCGCCCTGGTCCGTGCCGCGCAGGTCGCCGGCGGCGGACTGCAGGCCGCCACCGGCCACCCCGATCTGCTCGACGAGCTGACGACGTCGCTCAGGCCGCTGCTGCAGCGGGCCGGTGCGCTGCAAGCTGCGCCGCCCGCAGCCCCTGCACCAGCTGCTCGTTGAGGGAGTCGGCACCGAAGGCCTCCACCCCGCCGATCGCCTGCGCGTCGAGCCCGAGCGCGTCGTAGGCGGCGCGGGCCTCGCCGAAGCGTGCCCGGTTGGCGAACGTCGGCGCCGTGAACGTCGGGCCCGCGAACGCGGTGATCGGCCGGACGGAGGCCCCCGCGCGGATCAGCCCGAGCCGCGTGAGCGCGGCCGCGGCCGTGCTGGCGGCAAACGCCTTCGGGACGTCGTGCGCGAGCTCGGCGCAGACCGTGATGCGCCCGTCGCGGCGCTCGCCGCGGGAGAGCCGGAAGACCCGCACGTCGCTATCGACGACGTGGACGAACGACGGCAGCGTCAGGACGTCGTCCTCGGCGACCTCCACCCAGGCGAGCGTCGAGGTCTCCCGCTCCGGCGCGTACGGGACGCCGCAGGCGGCGAAGAGCTCGCCCGGAGCCAGCGCCAGGATCGGCTCGGCGGCGTGCACCGGCAGGCTGCGCCGGGGCGTGATGAGCACCGCTCCGCTGCGGCCGCGCTCGATCCGCTCGATGCCGTCCGTCCGGCGGACCGCGACCCGGGGCGAGGCCTGCAGCCGGGCCGTCAGCCGGGCGATGAGCTCCCCGGTGCCGCCGGGCTCGATGCCGTGGAAGGGGCGCTCGGGCCGGAACGCCGGCGGCGCGCCGGTCGCTGCCTCGTGCAGGGTCTGGGGATGGAAGAGCGGCAGCCACAGCTTGCGGCGCAGCGCGGCCGGGACGTCGTCCGTCCCGCCCGGTCGCAGCTTCGCGGCGAGCGGGGCGATGACGAGGTCGTGGAACAGCGCGCCGTGCTGCTCGCGCGACGCGGCACCGAGGTCGAGGTCCCCGAGGCCGTGCCGGCGGGCCCCGTCGAGCAGCCCGGCGCCGCCGTGGGCGGTCTGCCGCGCGATCGTCTCGGCCTGGGCCGCGGTCAGGTAGCCGAGCAGCCCGGTCAGGTCGCAGGTGGTGAGCAGCTCCTCGCCGAGCCGGCCCCGGAGCCACAGCCGGGGACGGCCCAGCTCCACGAGGCCCGGGCCGGCGAGCTCCCGGATGAACGCCGCGATCTGCTGCGCGTACGGCCGGTGCCCGGCACCCGCGGCGTCGTAGTCCTCCAGCGGCGGCGGCGACCCGGTGCCCTCGTAATGGAGCTCGAGCGCGCGCAGGCCGCGGTCGAGCCGCCGGCCGTCGGGGGTCAGCGGGGCAAAGCCGCCGCCGACGCCCTGACGGGGCAGCAGCAGGACGACCTCGCGACCCGCGGCCGCAGCACCGTCAGCGGCGACGAGCGCGGCGATCGTGCCGCCGACGACGACGAGGGGCCGGGTCATCGGGCGTCCTCCGCGGCGAAGATGAACAGGTTCAGCGCGCCGTGGCCCGGCAGCTCCCGGGTGAGCGCATCCAGGCCGTCGATGACAGCGTCCGGCAGCTCGGCGAGCTGCCCGTTGGTGAGCGGCTTGACGACCACCCCGCTGCGGTGGAGGCAGATCAGCCCCGCCGCCCGCGCCAGCGTCTCGATGTCCTCGGCGCTCAGCAGCGGCGACGACGCGTAGCGGGCGCCCCGCTCCGACACGGCGCCGAGGTCGTCCAGCAGGCCCATCTCGCGGGCGACCAGCCGGTGCAGCGACCGCGGGTTGTTGGCGGTCAGGTGCAGCAGGCCGCCGGGCGCCAGGTGCTCACGGCAGTGGACCAGGAAGGCCCCGGGGTCGTCGAGCTCGCCCACGATGTTCGTCGCGACGACGTGCTCGAAGCGACCCGGCGGCGTCCACTCGAGGATCGACCCCTCGTGGACCGTCGTCTGCGGCAGGGCCCGCGCCTGCGCCCGGGCGACGTACTCCGGGGACCGCTCGAGCGCGTGGATCCTGACGTCCCGCTCGGCGAAGAGCGCGGTCATCAGGCCGGTCGCGCAGCCGAACTCGAGGACGCGGTCGCCGGGGCGGAACCAGCGCCGGATCCGCCGCCCGGTCGCGCGCGTGTAGTGACGGTCGACGTCCGTGTCGGGGTCGTAGATCGCGGCGTAGTCCATGGTGCCCACCGTCGTCGGCGGCGGGCCGGCGGCCTTGAGCGTGGTTGGCACGCTGACCGGCGGGGCATGCAGAGCGAATGGTCATAGCCGCTGTCATCGTCATCTGCGTCGTACTCGCCGTCCTGGCGTTCCTGCTCCCGCGGCTGTCCAAGCACCCGCAGCGCGGCGTGTCGAAGACGCTCGGCGCCGCCGGCAACGCGGCCGGGAGCGCCCCGGGGCCGCTCGGGCGCCTGCTGCGCAAGCCGTTCGACAACTCGAACAGGGCCGCGAACAAGAGCGCCGGGAAGGGCCGCAAGGCGCGCGGCAAGTCCCCGCTCTGAGCGGGACCCGCTCGGTCAGGGCTTGACGAGCACCTTGATCGCCTCGCGGTCGTCCATCGCCTTGTAGCCGCCGGGCACGCCGTCCAGGTCGACCGTGGCGTCGAAGACGAGGCCGGGGTTCAGGCGACCCTCGAGGATGTCGGGCAGCAGCTCCTCGATGTACGCACGCGCCGGGGCGACGCCGCCGCTGACGGTGATGTTCGCGCGGAACGCCTCGCGGTTGCCGGGGATGCCCGGGGTCTGCGGGACGCCGACGCGGCCGACCGCGCCGCCGGGCCGCGCGATCTTGACCGCTGTGAAGAAGCTGTCCTCCATTCCGACGCACTCCAGGACGCTGTGCGCGCCGAACCCGCCGGTGAGCTCGCGCACCCGGGCCACGGCCTCCCTGCCGCGCTCGGCGACCACGTCGGTGGCGCCGAACTCACGCGCGAGGTCGGTCCGGCTCTCGTGACGGCCCAGGATGATGATCTGCTCGGCGCCCAGGCGCTTGGCCGCCATGACGCCGCACAGGCCCACGGCTCCGTCGCCGACGACGGCGACGATGCGGCCCGGCGCGACCGCCGCACCGAGAGCCGCGTGGTGGCCCGTCGCGAAGACGTCGGACAGCGTCAGCAGCGACGGCATCAGCGCGTCGTCCTCGCCGACCGGCAGGACGACCAGCGTCCCGTCCGCGTGCGGGATCCGCACCGCCTCGCCCTGGCCGCCGTCGACGTCGCCCGAGCCCCAGAAGCCGCCGTTGACGCACGAGGTCTGCAGGCCCTCGTCGCAGAACTGGCAGCTGCCGTCCGAGTAGGCGAACGGGGCGACCACGACGTCGCCGGCCTTGACCGTGGTCACGTCGGCGCCGACCGCCTCGACCACGCCGATGAACTCGTGCCCCATCCGCGCACCCGCATCGGACGCCGCCATGGACTTGTAGGGCCACAGGTCGCTGCCGCAGATGCAGGCCCGCGTCACCCGCACCAGGGCGTCCGTCGGGTGCTTGATCGTCGCATCCGGGACCTCGTCGATCCGGACGTCGCCGGCCCCGTACATCACTGTTGCGCGCATGGGCCGAACCTACCAACGGGCACCCGCCGCGCGGCGATCGCCACACTACGTGACATGAAAAAGCTCGCCTACATCACGGTCGACGACTCCGACTACGAGGACCGCTTCTGGAAGATCCTGGTGGAGACCGGGCTGGACCCGGAGGAGTTCGAAGCCCTGGAGTATTTCTCCTACCTGCCGTTCTTCGTCCTCGCGGGCGCTTCGGTGGAGACGCACCTGCACATCCACGGCGACCACTTCCACTTCCAGGGCGTGACCCTGAGCGTCCCCGACGAGCTCGAGGAGGCCTTCTACGACGTCCTCCCCCAGATCCTCCAGCAGCTGATCGCCGGCGAGGCCGAGGAGGGCTGAGCCGGGCCGCGCTCAGGGGTGGCGCAGCTCGTGGCGCATCTTCTCGCGCAGGTCGGCGAACCGGATCGTCTCGTAGATGATCAGCGCCACGAGCAGCGTGGCGACGATGCCGACGAGCGCGACGGCGTGGATGTGCTCGGCGACCGGCAGGAAGCCGAGCAGCGCGAGCGCGGTCAGCACGCGGTGGGTGCTGAAGCGGCCGACGTTCCGCAGCCGGAACGCGACGTGCGCCAGCAGGTACATCGCGACGCCGCCGAGGAGCGCCGCCGCCGGGACGATGTCGAGCGGGTCCTCGACGTGCCCGAGCGTCTTCTTCAGCCCGAGGGCGAGCAGCACGATGCCGGCGATCATCGGGAAGTGCAGGTAGGAGAACGAGTCGCGGGCGATCGCGTTGCGCTCGCGGCCCGGGGCGGCGTTGTGCAGCCGCCGCTCGGCCACGAGGGCGACGACGTCGAAGTACAGCCACCACAGCGCGCCGACCACCACCATCCCGAGCGTCGCCGCCAGCACGACGCCCGCGTCGACGTCCAGGCCCTCGGCGCCGATGCCGATCGCGACGATCGACTCGCCCAGCGCGATGATGATCATCAGGCCGTGGCGCTCGGCGAAGTGGCCGGGGATCACCTTCCAGCCGTCGATGCCGAAGAAGCTCGGGCCCCCGGCGTCGAGCAGCAGGGCGGCGGCCCACAGCGCGCCCTGGACCTCGCCGTCGCAGAACGCCGCACCGAGGATCAGCCCGCACCCGATCGCCGTGCTCACCCCGAGGCCGACGACGGACTTCCGCAGCTCGGGCTCGTCGCGGCTGGCGATCACGAACAGCACGATGTGCATCGCCCGGACGAAGAGGTAGCCGATCGCGAAGATCAGGGCGTCGTCGTCGAACGCCTCCTCGATGCACAGCGCGATCACGAGCAGTGCCGCCATGGCGGTGAAGATCGCGATGCGGACCGCCCCCTCCTCCGGGTCGATCACGCTGGTGAGCCAGGCGTAGCCGACCCACGCCCACCAGATCACGCCCAGGATCAGCATGCCCTTCGCGAGCCCCTCCCAGGTGGGCTCGTGCGCCATCAGCGCGGTGCACTGCGTCAGCGCGAGGACGAGGACGAGGTCGAAGAACAGCTCGAGCGACTTCACGCTCGACTCGTCCTCGGAGCGGAGCGTCGCGGTGATCGACGCGGAACGGCGGGATGGCGTGCTCATGCGCGGGGCATTGTCCCGCACGGACGGCCGGCCCGTCGACGAGCCGCGTCCTCAGCGCTTGGCGATGACCGGGATGGTGCGGCTGTGGACGACGACCTTGTTCCGCGGATCGCGCCAGGCCAGCCGCAGCCGCCCGCTCGTCGTCACCTTCACGCGCGTGGACAGGATGCCGCGCCCGGGGTTCGTCTTCACGCGCCTGAGCGTCTTGTAGCTGCCGTTCGCGCGCCGCTGCTGGATCGAGACCTGCTGGCGACCGAGCTTGGACGCCGGCCGCACGAGCCCCCAGACCAGCAGCGTCCCGCCGCGCTTCACGGTCGCCGACGGCATGTGCAGGGACAGCTGGTAGGCCTGGAACGACGGCTTGCGCTTCCCGTTCAGGTACTGCAGCCCGGTCTGGAAGGTGGCGCCGTAGCCGACCGTCACGCCGTTGCGTCCCGGCCGCGGCGCGTCGTCGCGCAGCAGGAACTGCGTGATGACCCGGACGCTCGGGTTGTTCTGCGCGATGTACTGCGACTGGTTCAGGTACGCGGCCTGCTGGCTGAGGCTCACGCCGAGCGGGTTCGGCGGGTTCGTGTTCCAGCCGAACTCGGTCAGGTACAGCGGCAGGCCGTTCGGCCGGCCGTAGACCTTGAAGGTGTTGCGCAGCGCGAGCGTGAGCTTCGGCAGGTTGGCGATCGTGACGTAGTCCGGGTCCGTCGGCCGCTTGTACGGCGAGGCGCTCAGCTCGTACGGGTGATGGGCGTAGCCGGTCGCCGCGAACAGCCCCGGATGGGCGTCCGCGAAAGCGGCGGTGCCGGCGTCGTCCTGCGGACAGTCGCGGGCGGCGGCCTCGGCGCCCCGGAGCGGCTGCATCGCGTCGTCGAGGCAGTAGACCTGACGCAGGAAACGCAGCGGCTTGATCGCGCGCGTCGTCCCCTGCACGTTCAGTCCCTTCGGCGCGGTCTCGCCCACGAGGAAGGTGTCCTGGCCGTGCCCGGACGCGGCCAGGCCGCGGTAGGCGGCGTCGACCAGGCCGCGGTAGATCCGCGGTGCGGCTTCGACGAAGCCGGGCTGGCCGTCCGGCCGCGCCTCCCACTGGGGCGTCAGCCAGCCGGGCTGGTTCGGCTCGTTCCAGATCGTGTAGTAGTCGACGCGCGGGAGCGGCCCGTCCTCCAGGACGGGGGGCTGGGGCTCCGGTGCGGGGCAGTTGCTCGCCAGCTCGCAGAGCGGCGGCGGGGCCGGGTTCGGGAAGCTGCCGCCGGGGGCGCCGTAGGTCCCGGAGTACCGGGTCCCGACCGCCTGCACGAAGTCGGCGAACTCGCTGGTGTCCGGCTTCCAGGTGTTGGTGATGTCCTCGCGCGGCGAGTCGTCCCCGGTCGCCCACAGCGGTGCCGGCGAGGTGATGTTGAAGTTGATGGCGATGCCGCGCGCCTTGGCGAGGCGGACGACCTGGTCGTACCGGTCCCACGACCCGTTCGGGTAGGCGGCCGGGTTCGTCGCGTTGAACGCCGGACGCTCCTGCGAGGTGGACTTCGGGGCGACGGTCGCCCAGAAGATCGACACGCGGATGCGATCGATGCCCAGCTCGGCGATCGCGTCGAGGGTCTTCGCCGTCCCGCTCGGGGTGTTGAAGATCAGCGAGTTGTCGTCCTGGAGCATCGACTCCTGG
Organism: Paraconexibacter sp. AEG42_29; assembly: GCF_040581415.1. Classification (NCBI taxonomy): domain Bacteria; kingdom Bacillati; phylum Actinomycetota; class Thermoleophilia; order Solirubrobacterales; family Paraconexibacteraceae; genus Paraconexibacter; species Paraconexibacter sp. AEG42_29. The sequence goes on from NZ_CP114014.1 coordinate 4,269,474, forward strand.
GTGACGGCCGCGGGCGCCGCCGCGGGCAGCGCCGCGGCGAACGTCAGGGTGAGGGCGGCGAGGAGCCGCGGGCGGACCAGGGAGCGCATCAGCGGGCCACGGTACCGACACACCGGCACGCGGTGCGCCGCCGGGCCTGACGGCCAGGGCGCACCGCGGCGCTGCAGTGACGTGCGCGGGCGCTCAGTAGCCCGGCGTGCAGAGCTGCTGGGCGCTCTCCTTGTCGACGGCCAGCTTGGCCGTGGACTTCTCCAGCTTGGTCCTCATGCTCTTGAGCTTCTTGTCGGCGGCCGTGACCTTCTTCTTGGACGCGGTCCTGGCCTTCTTGGCCTTGCTCTTCTGCTTCGCGGTCTTCGCCTTCTTCACCGCGGTCGCGGCCTTCTTGTCCGCGGTCTTCGCCTTCTTCAGGGCGGTGGTCGCGTTCTTCACCGACTTGGTGTCGCGCGTGACGTTGGTCTGGTCCTTCACGACCGTGGCCGTCGCGGTGTCGCAGGCAGCCTGGTCGACGGCCTGCGCGTGGGCCTGGGTCGTGAAGCCGGCACCGGCGACCGCCAGTGCGGCGATGACGAGGCCGCTGCGGAACTGTCGTCTCATTCTGCCTCCCGTGGCAGTTGGGGAACGGCGATCGTACCGGGGCGGACCAGGGGCCGTGGGCCGCCGGGCCGGCATCGTCCGTGCGCTCGCGCACAATGCTCCTGCGGCCCGGCAGGACAACCCTGCGCCCCGCCGCGTGTCAGGAACGCCAGGTGCCCACGCAGCGATCACCACGTCCGCCCGCCCCGCGCCCCCGCGCGCCCCTGACCGCCGCCGGTCTGCTCCTCACCGCGCTCCTCGCGCTCGGCGCCCTCGCGGGGCCTGCTGCCGCGGCGTCCCGCCTCGGTGATCGCACGCTGCAGCGCGGCGCCACCGGGCCCGATGTCCGCGAGCTGCAGCGCACGCTGCGCCGCCTGGACCTGGCGGTCGGCGTCGACGGGCGCTTCGGCCCCGCGACGCTCAGGGCCGTCCGGCGGTACGAGCGCCGGACCGGCCTTCCGGCCGACGGCCGCGTCTCGCCCGGGCAGGCCCGCGGGATGCGGGCCCGCGCCGGGACCCTGCCCCTCGGGGGGCGTGCCCTCCGCCGCGGCGCGAGCGGGAAGGACGTGCGCCGCCTGCAGCAGCTGCTGGTCGCGCTCGGGCTCCAGACGCCGGTCGACGGCCGCTACGGCGCCGGCACCGAGGCCGCGGTGAAGGTCGTCCAACGGCGCACCGGGCAGCGCGCCGACGGCCGCCTCACCCGCGCCCAGGCGCAGGGCTTCCTCGCCGTGGCCACCGCGGCGATGCAGGCGCTCGGCAGCACGCTCCCGCCCGCGGACGCGCCCGCAGGCGCGGCATCCGGCCGGTTCCCGATCGACGGGCCCCACCGGTACGGCGCCGCCGGCACCGCGTTCGGCGAGCGTGGCGGACGCCATCAGGGCGTGGATGTCTTCGCGGACTGCGGCACGCGGCTCGTCGCGCCCGTCGACGCGAAGGTCCGCCGCGTCGCGAGCGAGGCGGATGCGGGGCACTACGTCGTCCTGCGCGCCGTCGGCAGCGGCGAGGACCTGGTCCTCATGCACCTGCGCCGGCGGGCCACGGTCGACGTCGGCGACCGCGTGCCCGCCGGGACCGCGATCGGCCAGGTCGGCGAGACCGGCAACGCCGACGGCTGCCACCTGCACTTCGAGATCTGGACGGCGCCGGGCTGGTACACCGGCGGCAGCCCGCGGGACCCGCAGCCCGATCTCGACGCCTGGACCGCACGCTGAGGGCCTGGCCGCCCGGCCCGGATGGCCAGGCCGAACCGGCCCGCGCGTCCACCCCACAAGCGGGGGGACATCACCGGCGTGTGCTCCCGATCTGCGCACCGGGCTGGTGTCCTGAAGGCCATGACGATCCTCCTGACCGGCGCCACCGGCTTCCTCGGCATGGAGTTCGTGGCCCGCGCGGTGCAGGCCGACACGGCCGACGTGGTCTGCGTGATCCGGGCCGACGACGACGCCCACGCCGCCCGCCGCCTGCACGACACGCTGACCACGCTCTACGGCGACGACGTCCCCGCCGCTGCCGATGACCGCCTCATCGCGGTCGCCGGGAACCTCGAGCAGCCGGGCCTCGGCCTGGGCCCCGCCGCTGCGAGCCTGGTGGCCGATCGCGTCACCCGGATCGTGCACGGGGCCGCCTCGATCCGCTTCGACCTGCCGCTCGACGAGGCCCGCGCGGTGAACGTCGACGGGACGGCGCACGTGCTCGGCGTCGCGCGGGCGCTGCACGCCGCCGGTCGCCTGCGCCGCTACGTCCACGTGTCGACCGCCTACGTGGCCGGCCGCCACGCCGGCGACGTGCACGAGTCCGGCTCCCCCGTCACCGGCGCGCCGCGCAACACGTACGAGCAGACCAAGCGCGAGGCGGAGGTCCTCGTCCGGGAGGCGGCGGCCGCCGGCCTACCCGCGGTCATCGCCCGCCCGAGCATCGTGGTCGGGGACTCGCAGACCGGCTGGACGCCCGCCTTCAACGTGCTGTACTGGCCGCTGCGCGCGCTCTCCCGCGGGATGCTCGGCGCGACGGTCCCGGCCGACCCGGATGGGCTCGTGGACGTCGTCCCGGTCGACTTCGTCGCCGACGCCATCGCGTACCTCACCGTGACCGACGAGCCCGTCTCGGGGACCTACCACCTCACCGCAGGCCCGGCGGCCACGCAGATCGGCGAGCTGATGGACATGGGCTGCGCCGCGTTCGGCTGCGACCGGCCGGCAGTCGCGCCGCCGATCGCGGCCGGGGACGTCGACGGCTCGGGCCACGAGGCCGGGGTCTTCATCCCGTACTTCGACGTGCTCAGCCACTTCGACGCCACGCGGGCGCGGGCGCTGCTGGAGCCGGCGGGCATCACGTGCCCGCCGCTGGCCGACTACTTCGACCGGATCGTCGGCTACGCGGTGGCGGCGCGGTGGGGCAAGACCGGCTGCACGCGGGCCGCCGCGGGGGTCCAGCCGGACGCCGTGTCTGCCATTTAGGAATCGACCTTCGAAACGCTCGTTCCGTCCTGTGACCGCGCTCACACACAACGGCGCGGGGACGCGCCATCATGACTGTCGAGGAGAGGCCCTGATCTTCTGAGAAAGGCTTCTGATGCACACGATCGACACCGCCGCACCCGCCACGCCCGTCCTTGCGATCTCGCGCGGCACGGACCGCAGCATCACGCTGCACGCCCTCGGCCTGCAGGGCCCCGAGTCGGTCGGCACGTTCGCGTCCGCCCGTGACGCCTGGGCCGCCGTCGACGCGCTCGACCTGCCCGACGAGCTCGCCGCCTGACGCAGGACAAGACGCGGGCGGCCGTTCGGTCGCCCGCCGCGCCGATCGTCCACCGGGGGTTCGACGGCTGCGCCCACGGGGCATCAGCACCGTGATGATCACCTCGTCCCGCGTCGCCGCCTTCCCCGCCGTCCCCCAGTCCGTCGCCGCTGCCCGCCAGCGCATCAGCGCCGACGTCGAGGACCCGGACACCGCACGCGTCGTCGCCCTCCTGGTCAGCGAGCTCGTCACGACCACGCTGTCGGACGAGGACCTGCGGCCGACCGACACGATCACCATCCACACCGAGCCCGTCGACCACGGCCTGCGCGTGACCGTGTGCAGCTCCGCCGCCGCCGCGACGCAGGACGAGCCGGACGCAGACGGCCGGCTCACCGCCGGCCCGACCGAGATCCACCGCCACGGCACGCCGAGCGGGCTCGGGCTGAAGATCGTCGCGCGCATGGCCCGCCGTTGGGGCATCGCCTCCGAGCACCCCGGCGCCCGTGCGTGGTTCGAGGTCGACGACCCCTCCTGATCCGCGGCGCGCCCTCAGCGCGTCCTGCCCGGCAGCCGGGCCCAGCCTCGATCCGGGCTTAGAGTCCGGGACGTGACCGCCATGGACCCGACGCTGCACGCCCTGCTGCTCGAGCGCCTCGCCGCCTCGGACCTGCCGGCGGCGGCGCAGGACGCGGTCGTCGAGGCCGCGGGGCCGCCGGCGACCGCGCCACCGGAGGGCCCGGAGGATGCGGCGGGCCCGAGCCCCGCGACCCTCCGAGGACCGGCGCGAGAGGTCTACCTGAGGTCCATCTCGGTCGAGGGCTTCCGCGGCATCGGCCCGCCGGCGACGCTCGCGCTCGACGCCCAGCCGGGGCTGACGATCGTCGTGGGACGCAACGGCAGCGGGAAGTCGTCGTTCGCCGAGGGCCTGGAGCTGCTGACCACCGGCGTCACGAAGCGCTGGGAGGATCGGACGAAGGGCTGGACCAGCACCTGGCAGTGCCTGCACCACGACGGGCCCACGCGGCTGCGGGCCGAGTTCGTGGTCGCCGGCGACGCGGACATGGTCGTCCTCGAGCAGACGTGGGAGCCCGGCGTCGCCTACACCGACGCGTCCGGCCGCGGCCCGGTCGCCGGCGCGCTCGCCGCCCGCGGCTGGGACGCGGCGCTGGGGAGCTTCCGCCCGTTCCTGTCCTACGCGGAGCTCGCGTCGATGTTCGACAAGCTGACGAGCCTGCCGGCGGCGCTCTCCCCCATCCTCGGCCTGGAGGACGTGGACGGCGTCCAGGAGCGCCTCGCGCAGGAGCGGCTCGCGATCGCCGCCGAGGTCAAGGCGCTCAAGGCCCAGGCCGACACGCTCGTCGCGCGCCTCGACCCCGGCGACCCCCGCCAGGCCGAGCTCGGTGACCTGCTGGCCGTCCGCCGGCCCGATGCAGACGCGGTGCGGGCGCACCTCGACGCCGCCCGCGCGGCCGACGTCCCGGCCGCCTCCGGCCCCGAGACGGCGGAGCTGCGCCGGGTCGCGGCGCAGTCCGTCCCGGACGACGAGGCGATCACCGCGGCCCACGCGGCCGTCGCCCGCACCGCCCGGGCGGCACGGAAGGCCGCGACGACCTCCGCGGCGCGCGACCTCGCGACCGCGGACCTGCTGGCCCGTGCGCTGGCGATCCGCGACCCGTCGCGCCTGACGGACGACTGCCCGGTCTGCGGCACGGTCGGCGTGCTCGACCCGGCGTGGGCCGACCAGGCCGCCGGCGCGGTCCAGGCCCTGCGCGCCCAGGCCGCCGAGCTCCAGTCCGCGACCCGCGCCGCCGAGGCCGCCGCGCGGGAGTGGCAGGCGCTGGCCGCTCGCCTCCTCCCGGCGGCCGCCGGGGACGCTGCGCCCGCGGGTCCCGGCGCCGCGGCAGGGGACGACGCGACCGCCCGCCCCGCCGCCGTGCTGGCCGCCGCCGCCGCGATCCGCGCAGCCGCCGACGAGGCGCGCGCGCGGCTCGACGCGCAGGACGGCGCCTGGCGCGCGGTCGCCGACGCCGCCGGCGCGTGGCTCGAGCTCGCCGCACGCGTCCAGCCCCTCGCGCCGCGCCACACGGCGCTCCAGGCGGCCGAGAAGTGGCTCAAGGCGGAGGCCGACACGCTGCGCAACGCCCGCTTCGCGCCGATCGCGCAGCAGGCGGTCGCGAACTGGGAGGTCCTGCGGCACGACTCGAACGTCGAGCTGCACGACATCACGCTGCGCAGCGTCGGGCGGCGGCGCGAGGCGACGTTCGACGTGCGGGCCGACGGGGAGACGGCGAACGCGCTCGGGGTGATGTCCCAGGGTGAGCTGCTCGCCCTGAGCGTGTCGGTGTTCCTCCCGCGGGCCGGCCTCGACGAGTCGCCGTTTCGCTTCGCGGTCATCGACGACCCGGTGCAGTCGATGGACCCGGCGAAGGTCGACGGGCTCGCCCGCGTGCTGAGCCGCAACGCGCGCGCCCGGCAGGTGGTCGTCTTCACGCACGACGACCGGCTGCCGGAGGCGATCCGCCGCCTGCGGCTGCCGGCCACCGTCCTGCAGGTGAACCGCCGCAGCCGCTCGCAGGTGAGCGTCGCGACGTCGCAGACCCCGCTGCTGCGGCACCTGAAGGACGCGAGGCACATGGCGCTCACCGAGCGGATCCCCGACGAGGTCCGCCAGCGCGTGGTCCCCACGCTGTGCCGCGGCGCGATCGAGGCGGCGTGCGCCGAGCTGGTCCGCCGCCGCGTCGTGACGGACGGACTGCACGCGAGCGCGGCGGACGATGCCCTCGCAGATGCGCGGACCCTGCGCGACCACCTCGCGCTGGCGCTGCTCGGGGACGCCACGACCCACGAGGGCCTGACGGACGTCCTGCGCACCCGCGCCGGGGCCGACGGGCCGATGCTCGTGAGCGCCCTGAACCAGGCCGTCCACGAAGCGCATCCCGGCTCCACCCTGCAGCTGCAGGAACGCACGAGCCGGCTCGTGCACGCGCTGATGGAGACGCCGTGAACGTCGCGGCGCTGCTCGCGTCCGCGCGGTCGATGATCGACGACCCCGAGCCGGCCACCACGTCCGTGTGGCCGCGCGGCGCCGCCGTGCTCACGCGGCAGGGGATCGAGACGACGCTCTCGGCCTACTGGACCCACCACGTGCCGGCGATGCGGCACGCGACCCGGTCCGAGCAGTGGCTGGCGCTGCCGTCCTACCTCGGCCGCAGCCCGGTCGTCCCGGCCGCGGAGTACTCGTGGGCCGCGCTGTCAGAGGCCTGCCACCACCGCGGCTACGAGGTCGGCCTGACGGCGGACGAGCTGCGCGCGCACGTCCAGACGGCAGAGGACTTCCGCCTGCTGGTGGGCGAGGCGGTCGTCGCGAAGGTCAGGGGCGCGGCGCCGGCGTCCTGAGCTGGGGCCGATAAGCGCGGTCGATGTGCCGCCAGGTACCGATGTGGCGCCCGGTGGCGCATCGGGCGCCCGCGGCCGGGCGGCGAAAGGTGCTACCCGAACAGCGGCGGGACCCCGTCCGGCAGCGGGCCCAGGTGCCGCGCGATCTCGGCCTGCGGGACGGTCGCCAGCGCCGGCGGCGACCAGGTGGGGCTGCGGTCCTTGTCGACGACCGCCGCGCGGATGCCCTCGACGAAGTCCGGCGTGTCCAGGAACGCGAGCGACGTCGCCCACTCGTGCTCAAGGCACTCCTCGAGCGAGTCCAGCGCCGCCGCGCGCCGCAGCGCCGCCAGCGTGACGGCGACCGACGTCGGCGACTGGCGCTCGACCAGGTCCGCGGCGGCGTGCGCACCGGTCTCGGGCCGCTCGCGCAGCCGCGCCACGATCTGGGCCGCGTCGTCGCCGGCGTAGCACTCGTCGATCCAGTCCCGGCCCTCCTCGAGCGTCGACCCGGGGATCTCCCCGCTGCGCATGCTCGCCGCGGTCAGGACGGTCGGGACGTCGGCCCCGGTGACCAGCGCAGCCGCGACCTCGTCGACCTCCTCGGCGGCGAGGAAGCTCCGCGCGAATCCGCACGCCAGGACATCGCCCGCGCCCACGCTCGCACCGGTCAGGGCGAGGTGCGTCCCCAGCTCGCCCGGCGCCCGCGAGAGCAGGAACGTCCCGCCGACGTCCGGCGTGAAGCCGATGCCGACCTCCGGCATCGCGAAGCGCACGCGCTCGGTGACGACGGCGTGGCTGGCGTGGGCGGCGAGCCCGACGCCGCCGCCCATGACGACGCCGTCCAGCACCGCCACGATCGGCTTGCCGTAGCTCGCGATGCGCGCGTTCAGCCGGTACTCCTCGCGCCAGAAGTCCATCACCGGCGTGCGGTCGGTCGCCAGCGCGGAGTCGCGCATCAGGATGACGTCGCCGCCGGCGCACAGGCCGCGCTCGCCCGCGCCGTCGAGCAGGACGCAGGCGACCGCGTCGTCCCCCTCCCACGCCGTGAGCGCCTCGTCGATCAGCCGGATCATCTCCAGCGTCAGCGCGTTGATGGCCCGCGGGCGGTTGAGCGTGATGCGGCCCAGGCGGCCGTCGGTGCTCACGAGGACGGGGCGTTCGGCGTCGGTCACGCGCCCATCGTAGATCCCCGATGATGGACGGATGAGAGCCGCTGTCGTGCGCACACCGTCAGGCCCGTTCACGGTCGAGGAGGTCCGGGACCCCTCGCCGCGCGCCGGCGAGATCATGGTGCAGGTCGCCGCCTGCGGAGTCTGCCACACCGACCTGCACATCCACGACGGGTCGGTCGCGTTCCCGCTGCCCTGCGTCCTCGGCCACGAGGTGTCCGGCACCGTCGTCGAGACCGGGGCCGGCGTCACCGGCCTGCAGACCGGTGATCGCGTCGTCGGCGCGTTCATCATGCCCTGCGGCAGCTGCGCGATGTGCGCGGCCGGCCGCGAGGAGTTGTGCGAGCCGTTCTTCGCCCACAACCGTCTCAAGGGCACGCTCTACGACGGCGAGACGCGACTGCACGACGCCGCCGGGGAGCCGCTCGCGATGTACTCGATGGGCGGGCTGGGCGAGCTCGCCGTCATGCCCGCGCTCGCCGCCGCCCGCCTGCCGGACGAGCTGCCGCTGATCGAGCCCGCGATCCTGGGCTGCGCGCTGCTGACCGCCTACGGCGCGGTGCGGCACGTCGCCGACCTGCAGCCCGGGCAGACCGTCGCCGTCGTCGGCGCGGGCGGCGTGGGCACGAGCATCGTCCAGGTGGCGCGCGCCCTCGGCGCGGGCCGGATCATCGCCGTCGACACGGCCGCCGACAAGCTGGCCGCCGCGACCGCGCTCGGGGCGACCCACGTCGTCAACGCCGCGGCCGGCGATGCCGCCGACGCCGTCCGCGAGCTGACCCGGGGCGCCGGGGCCGACGTCGTCTTCGAGGCGGTCGGGCTGCCGGCGACGTTCCGGCAGGCCACCGAGATCGTGGCCGACGGCGGACGCTGCGTCATGGTCGGCATCGCCCCCACCGGCCGCACCGCCGAGGTCGAGATCACGCGCCTGGTCCGTCGCAAGCTGCAGATCCTGGGGTCGTTCGGCGGGCGGCCGCGGGCCGACCTGCCGGCGCTCATGCGGATGGCGGCAGATGGGCAGCTGGACCTGCGCGGTGCGATCAGCGAGCGCTTCACCCTCGATCAGGCGGACACGGCGTACACCCGGCTGCGGGAGGGCACGATCGTCGGCCGCGCGATCATCGAGATGGACGCCGCGGCCTGACATCGCCGGGCAGGGCGGAGTACCCTAGGTCGCCCGCGAGTATCCCCCACCGCCTCCAGGAGAACCACCGCATGAAGACACGCTTCACCGAGACCTTCGGGATCGAGCACCCCATCGTCCAGGGCGGCATGCAGTGGGTCGGCCGCGCCGAGCTCGTCGCGGCCGTCGCCAACGCCGGCGCCCTCGGGTGCATTACCGCGCTCACGCAGCCCACCCCGGAGGACCTCACGAAGGAGATCGCGCGCTGCCGCGAGCTCACCGACAAGCCGTTCGGCGTGAACCTCACGATCCTGCCGTCGATCACGCCGCCGCCGTACGCCGAGTACGCGCAGGCGATCGTCGAGGCCGGCGTGAAGATCGTCGAAACCGCCGGCAACAACCCCGTCGAGTTCCTGAAGATCTTCAAGCCCGCCGGCATCAAGACCATCCACAAGGCCACCACCGTCCGGCACGCCCTCAAGGCCCAGTCGATCGGCGTGGACGCCGTCTCCATCGACGGCCTGGACTGCGCCGGGCACCCCGGCGAGGACGACGTCCCCGGCCTCGTGCTCATCCCCGCCGCGGCCGACCAGCTGGACTGCGTCCTGATCGCCTCCGGCGGCATCGCCGACGCCCGCGGCCTGGTCGCCGCCCTCGCCCTCGGCGCCGACGCGGTCAACATGGGCACGCGCTTCATGTGCACCGTCGAGTCCCCGATCCACGACAACATCAAGCAGCACCTCGTCCAGGCCGACGAGCGCCAGACCGACCTGATCTTCCGCTCCTACCGCAATACCGCGCGCGTGGCGAAGAACAGCGTCAGCCAGCAGGTCATCGAGATCGAGAAGGAAGGCCGCCCGTTCGAGGACGTCCGCGACCTCGTCTCCGGCGCCCGCGGCAAGACCGTCTACGAGACGGGCGACCCCGACGCCGGCATCTGGTCCGCCGGCCTCTGCCAGGGCCTGATCCACGACGTCCCGACCTGCGCCGAGCTGGTCGACCGCATGATGACCGAGGCCGAGGCGATCATCGCCGACCGCCTCAACGCGTTCGTCGGCAGCGCGACGGTCTAGACACGGACGTGGCAGCGCCAGCTGTCGAAAACCGACACCTGGCGCTGCCACCCCGTCCCGGTCAGTCCAGCTTGAAGCCGAGCTTCACCGTCACCTGGAAGTGGGCGACGGCGCCGTCCGCGATGTGCCCGCGGACGTCGCCCACCTCGAACCACTCGAGGTTGCGCACGGTCTGCGACGCCTTGGCGACCGCCTTGCGCACGGCGTCGTCGACACTCTCGGTCGACGACCCGGTGACCTCGATGCTCTTGTAGACGTGGTCGGACATGCTGCTCCTTCGGTTGCCTGCGGGACGCCTTCGGCCTACCCGGACTCGGCCGGCGTCACTCGGCGGACGGTCCGGCGCGCGCCGGGCGGGTAGGTTCCGCACCTGCGCCCGATGTCCCCTGAAGGCCCGAGCAGAGGAGAGCAACGTGTCTGACCCCCGTTCCGCCGGAGCTGCCGGCATCGCCCGCGGCCTGATCGGTGCCGCAGCCGACCGCGTCGCCGGTGCACGCGTCCTCGCCGGCGCCGGCGTGGTGCGGCCCATGCGGCCCGACAAGCTGCCACGCCTGGGCGTCGCCTACCTGACCCGCGGGGCCACGATCGGCACCGGCATCATCGCGGGCCGGATCCGGCATCCGGACGCGACGATGCTCCACGACGAGCTCGGGTCGCTCACGTTCGCCGACCTCGACCGCCGGACGAACGCGATCGCCACCGGGCTGTCGCGGCTCGGCGTCGACGCAGGCGACGGTGTCGCGATCATGGCCCGCAACCACCGCGGCTTCGTGGAGGCGGTCGGCGCGACGTCGAAGCTCGGGGCGGACGCGCTGTTCCTGAACACGTCGTTCAGCGGCCCGCAGCTGGCGGCCGTCCTCGAGCGCGAGCAGCCCGCGGCGGTGATCTACGACGCCGAGTTCGCCGGGCTGCTGGCGGACGCGGGGCCCGTGCGGCAGCGCGTGCTCGCGTGGACGGACGACGACGGCGCGCCGGACGACGCACCGACGCTCGAGCGCCTCGCCGCCGGCCCGTCGGCGGCGCCGTCCTCGCCGTCACGCCAGGGTCGCATGACGATCCTGACGTCGGGCACCACCGGCACGCCCAAGGGCGCCCAGCGCGGCAAGCTCGGGCCCGACCTCGCCACCGGGCTCCTGTCCCGCATCCCGCTGCGCGAGGGCATGACCACCGTGCTCCCGGCGCCGCTGTTCCACGCCTGGGGCCTCGCCGGCTTCGGCCTCTCGTCGATGCTGCTCGGCTCGCCGATCGTGCTGCGCCGCAGGTTCGACCCGGAAGCGGTCCTGGGCGACATCGAGCGGCACCGCGCCGAGGCGATGTTCGTCGTCCCCGTCATGCTCGCCCGGATCCTCGACCTGCCGGGCGAGGTCCGCGACCGCTACGACATCTCGTCGCTGAAGGTCGTTGCCGCCTCCGGGTCCGCGCTTCCCGGCGACCTCGCCGCGCGCTGGATGGACTACGCCGGGGACAACCTCTACAACATGTACGGCTCGACCGAGGTGACCTTCGCCACGATCGCCACCCCGGCCGACATGCGCGCGGCGCCGGGGACGGCGGGCAAGGCCCCTCGTGGCGTGGTCGTCCGGCTCTACGACGACGCGGGCGGCGTGGTCGAGCGGGGCGGGACCGGCCGCATCTTCGTCGGCAACAAGTCGCTCTTCGAGGGCTACACGGGCGGCGGGTCGAAGGACCAGATCGACGGCCTGATGGCCACGGGCGACATCGGCCGCTTCGACGAAGCGGGCCGCCTGTTCGTCGTGGGCCGCGACGACGAGATGATCGTCAGCGGCGGCGAGAACGTCTTCCCCAAGGAGGTCGAGGACTGCCTGCTGGCCCACGCGGCGGTCGGCGACGCGGCCGCGATCGGTGTCGACGACGAGCAGTTCGGCCAGCGGCTGAAGGCGTTCCTCGTCCGGACGGAGGGCGTCGCGGACACACCGGGGGACGACGAGCTGAAGGCGCACGTCAAGGACAACCTCGCGGGCTACAAGGTCCCCCGCGAGTTCGTCTGGCTCGACGAGCTGCCGCGCAACGCGACCGGCAAGATCGTCAAGCGCGAGCTCGCGGAGGCGGACGCCGACTGACCCGGGTCAGCGTCGGCTCGCGGTCCAGAGAACCCATGAGGTTCTCTGGGCCACACGCCGCGCCGGGGACGGCGTCGTCAGACGGCGGGCGGCGGGTCCTGCCGCGCGAGCGCCGCGTCGATCGCGGCGGCGAACGACATCCAGCCGAGGAACGGATAGCGCTCGCCCGACTCGGCCTCCACCTCACCGACGAGCGGATCGCGGCCGCTGACCTGGAGCTTCAGGGAGAGCGGCGTGTCGTCGTTGCCCGCAGGGTTCAACATCCTGGGGCGACGGTACGCGCGCCCCGCGGCCGTCGCATCGGTGTCGCGTCCCTGATCTTTACGACGGCGCCCGCGGTCAGCCGCGCCGCGCCGGCTTCCTGAACGTGTTGCGGCGCCGGGGGTCCGTCTCGCCACGGTCGACGCGGCCGTTGTGGTTGCGGTCCTCGCGCCCGTCGATGCGGCCGTCGCGGTCGGTGTCCCTGCGTGCCGGGTCGGTGCGCGTGCGGGGGTCGCGGTCGGGGCGCCAGCGGGTGCGGTTCGTGCCGCGGGCGGGGGTGACGACGCCCAGCTCGACGCCGTCGGCGATACCGTCGCCGTCGCTGTCGCGGTTCTTCGGGCTGGTGGCGCGCTCGGCGCCGTCGGGGAGCCCGTCCTCGTCGCTGTCGGCGTCGGTCGGCGACGTGCGGATGGCCCGCTCGCGCACGTCCGACAAGCCGTCACCGTCAGTGTCCCGGGGCGGCCTCGGCGGCTTCGGCTCCATCACCGGCGGCACGGGATCCACCACCGGCGGCGCGGGCGGCGGCGGAACCGCCACCGGGGGCGGGACCGGCAGCGCCTGCCAGTCGGGCGACTCCTCGACGGCAGGGCTCCCGTAGAGCAGCCGCTGGCGGGCGCCGTCCGAGTCCATCAGCCAGATGTCGCCCTTGGGCTCCTCGCGCCCGCTGGTGAAGACGATCTGGGTGCCGTCCGGCGACCACGCAGGCCCTTCGTCGTGGAACGCGTTGTCGGTCAGCCGGCGCTGACCGGAGCCGTCAGCGGCCATCGTCCAGATCTCGTCCGCCGCGGCCGCGGCGGGGTCCACGTCGGGATCACCCGGGACGCTCACGCGCTCGAACGCGATCCGCGTCCCATCCGGCGACCACGCGGGAGCCGACTCCCAGCGGCCCGTGCCGGCGGTCAGGTTCACCGGGCTCGAGCCGTCGGCGTTCATCACCCAGATGTCCGGGTCGCCGGCGCGGTCGGACCGGAACGCCACGCGCCTGCCGTCGGGCGAGTACGCCGGGTAGCGGTCGTCGGCAGCGTCCGCGGTGAGCTGGACCGGGTCCCCGCCGTCCGTCGCCCGGACCGACCAGACGTCGTAGTTCCCCGCGTCGCGGTTGGACCGCACCAGCAGCCGCGTCCCGTCGGGCGACCAGCCCGGCTGGGTGCTGAACCGCAGGGCGCCGGTGGTGTCGGTGACGCGGCGGGCGCCGGTGCCGTCGAACCCGCTCGTCCACGACTCCTCGTCGCGCGGCGAGGTGACCGCCGTCTTGTAGGCGACGCGCGTCCCGTCCGGGGACACCGACGGCTGCTGCTCGCGCAGGGTCGTGTTCGTGATGTTGCGCGGCGGGGAGCCGTCGAGCGGCAGGGCATAGATATCGCTGTCGCCGTCCTGCGTGCCGGAGAAGACGATCGCCCCGTTGGCGCCCGGGAAAGCGGCGTGGGCCGGGGCGGCCGCACACGCGGCACCGGTGGCGGCGAGCCCGAGGGCACAGCAGCGGATCGCGAGGCTGCGGATCATCCGCGCAGTATCGCGCGCGCACACAGCAGCGCGGGGACGCCGGCCGGCGGGCGGTCAGCCGGTCGCGGCCACCGGGATCGTGGCCCGCACCCGCAGCCCGGCCCCCGGTGCGGTCGTGAGCTGCCACGACCCCGCCGCCGCCGTGACGCGCTCCTGCGCGAGCGTGAGGCCGATGTGGCCCTCCGCACGTGCGGACGCGAGCCGGTCGGGGTCCGCGCCGACCCCGTCGTCGGCGACGTCCACCAGCAGGGCCTCGGCCTGCCTTAAGACCAGCACGGTGACGGTGCCGGCGCGTGCATGCTTGGCGGCGTTCGTCAGCAGTTCGCGCACGAGCGCGCAGACCGCATCGTCCGCGGCCCCGGCGGCGCGTGGGTCCACGTCGAGCCGGACGTCGAAGCCCCCGCGCTCGCCCAGCGTCCTGGCGAGGAGGTCGAGGCGTGCCTCGAGCCGGTCGGTCGGCCGGTCTTCGACGTACATCGTCCCGAGCGCCTCCCGGAGGAACCCGAGTCCCTGCTCCAGCAGACCCCGCGCCGAGGCGAGCGCGCGCTCCTCCGGGTCCCGCGGGACGACCTCGTGCAGGTCCTGGCTCGCGGCGAGCAGCAGCTGCAGGCTCTCGTCGTGGAGCGCCTCCGCCAGGCGCTGGCGTTCGCGGTCGGCGGCGATCAGCGCCTCCTGGTGCAGGCGCATCGACGTCTGGTGCGCCGCGCGCTCCTGCCGGCGCAGCCGTTCGATCCGATCGAACATGCCCGCCAGCAGGTGGTCGGCCTGGACGGTGAGGTGGTGCACCGTCGACAGCGGCGGGGCTGCGGCCGCATGGCGCAGCATCTCCGCCGCGCCGGGCGGGATCCGGTCGTCGAGGACGTCGGTCACGTAGCGGACGGCCGCGCGTGTCACGTCCGCGTCGGTCGTCAGCACCGCCTCGAACGTGCGCATCGACTCCGGCACGTCCGACGCCGCGTCCTGGAGATCCAGGCCCGCCAGCGTCACGCTGAGGGTGGGGCCGAGCGCGATCACGAACCACTCGTCGATCATCGGGTCCTGCGGCAGCAGGGCAGCGCCCCCCGCAGCGACCATCGTCGCCACCGGGAGGAAGACAGGGACGACGGTGACGCCCGGGACGGCCGCGAGCGCGTCGTAGCGTTCGTGCTCCACCATCCAGTGGCGCTGCAGCTGGAAGCACGACACGAGGACCGTGCCGGCACCGGCGGTGTCCACGAGATCCTCGATCAGGTGGCTGGCGATGCTCATCGCACTCTTGGACACCACGGTCCGCGGCACGTGCGGCCGCAGCGCGCAGAGGGTCGCGTGGAGCGTGCCCCCCAGGTCGCGATCCGGCGTCACCGAGCCACCCACGGTGCACCGACCGCGTGTGGCGACCGAACTGGTTCGCGGTACGTCTGCATGGTGCGTCCGCCAGGTTGCTGAAGTCCCGCAGATCCCCGGGTCGACGGGAACCTGCTGTCCTCGAGCGAGGAGACGCAGGTCCCGGAGACGATCCAGATCCTGCGCCCATCAAGCGTATCCGCTCCGCACGTCCGTGGGCACGCCGGGATCGCCTGCCCGCGGCGGGCGCGACCGCTGAGGCGGCGGGACGATGTCCATCGCCGCCGTGGTCGGCTCGCCGCACGGTCGCTCGAACGCTCCCGAGCAGCCCGGCGCACAACTTCACGGCCCGAAAACGCTGCGCTTGCTGCAGCTTCGTGTCGTGGTTCCGCCCAGCCCGTTGAATGGGCGCATGGACCTGACGCGTGTCGCCACCGAGATGCTGGCGGCGATCCCCGCGACGACGCTGTTCGGCATCGATGTCATCGCCGCCGGCGACGGCACCGCCGAGCTGACGGTCGCCCCGTCCCCTGCGGCGCTCGACGCCCTGGGCTGCCTCCACACCAGTGGCCTGGTCGCCCTGGTCGACAGCACCAGCATGGCGGCGATCATCAGCGCGGCGCCCGACGAGGACCACCCGTACGGCCTGGTGCCGGCGGTGCTCGACCTGCAGATGACGCTCGTCCGCCCGGCGCGTGGCCGCCTGACCGCGCGCTGCGTGCTGGGCGAGGCGGCGACCCGGGCCGCGGTCGCCTTCTACGACCGCGAGCGGAGGACGACGACGATCGCGACCCGCACGCAGATCACCGACGGCGAAGGTCTGGTGGTCGGCGACGGCCGCGCGACGTGGGCCCTGCACCGCACCGAGTCGCCGCTCGACACGTCGGACCACGTGGGGCGCTCGTCCGGGTCGGGCGCGCGACGGGTCCGGGCGCCGGGCCGCCTGCGCGGCGCCGCCCGCTGAGCCCGCCGCTCGCCCCGGCCCGCCTCACCTCGCGGGACCGCGGCCGACGCGCGTCCGCCCACAGCCTGGCCCCCGCCTGCTGCGTTCAGCGCAGCCCGAGCGTGCGCGCCTGCAGGTCCGCGAGCGCGTAGACCGCGCGCAGCATGGGCGCCGCCACTCCGACGGCATCGGCGACCTCGATCACCGCTGCGCCCAGCGCGTCGAGCTCCAGCCGCTTCCCGGCCTCCAGGTCCTGCAGCGTGGAGCTCTTGTGGTCCCCCAGCCGCGCGGTGATCCGCAGGCGCTCGTCGACGGAGATCTGCGGGCGGGCACCGGCGGCGCCGGCGATCTCGACGACCTCGCGCATCAGCGTCGCGACGATCGGTCCCGTCCCGGCGTCGTTGACCATCGTGCCGAGGCCCGCACGCGTGAGCACGCTCACCAGGTTGATGGACGCGTTGCCCATCAGCTTCGTCCAGATCTCGGCACGGATGTCCGCGGTCCTGCGGACGGGGAAGCCCGCGTGCTCGAGCGCCCGGGCCACCTGCTCCAGGCGCGGCGACGAGGTTCCGTCCGGCTCCCCCAGGATCAGCCCGGCCTCGGGCCGCGTGGCGACGACACCCGGCGCGAGGATGCTCGCCCCAAGGTAGACGACGCACCCGAGGATGCGCTCCGGCGGCAGGAGCGCAGAGACCGCACCGCCCGGGTCGATCGACTCCAGGCGCGTGGATGCGCCGTCGTCAGCCCGGCCGTGGAACTGCCAGTACGGCACGCCGTTCTGCGCGGCGACCACGGTCGTGTCCGGTCCCAGCAGCCCCTGCAGCGCCGGACCCGCCGCGACGACGTCGTGGACCTTCACCGCGAGGATCACCACGTCGACCGGCCCGACCTGGCCGGTGTCCTGCACCGCGCGCACCGGGACCGTGCGCTCGCCGTCGGCCGACACCAGGCGCGCGCCGTCGCGGACCAGCGCGTCCAGGTGCGCGCCACGGGCGACGAGCGTCACGTCGGCACCGGACTCGGCCAGCGCCGCGCCGATCCACGTCCCGATCGCCCCGGCGCCGAGGACGGCGAAGCGCAGGCGGGTGGGTGTGTCGGCGGCCATCGGCCGAGTCTATGTGCGCCCGGCTATAACGATCGTTATCATCGCTGGATGGCCACACGCGGCGTCACTGTCCTCCGGGGTTCCGTCCAGACCCTCGCCGATACCGCCGAGCGCGCGGAGAGGGCCGGTTTCCACAGTGTGTGGACGCCCGAGTTCTACACGCGCTCCAGCGTCGTCACGCTCGCCGCGATGGTCGCGAAGACGAGCACGATCCGCGTCGGCACCTCGATCGCCTACGCCAGCGGTCGCTCGCCGCTGATGCTCGCCACCGAGGCGCGCAGCCTCGACGAGCTGTCCGGCGGCCGCCTCGTCCTGGGGCTCGGGCTCGGGACCAAGCGCATGATGGAGGACTGGCACGGCCTGCCGGGCGACTCCCCCGCCGTCCGGATGGAGGAGCTCGTCCCGCTCCTGCGGCGGCTGTGGCGCCTGCACGAGGGCCCGGTCGCGCACGAGGGCCGCTTCTACCGCTGCAACGTGGTGCCGACCGCCGAGGTCGACGAGCCGCTCCGCACCGACATCCCGGTGTTCACCGCCGGCGTCAGCCCGCGCATGGTCCAGACCGCGGGCCGCGTGGCCGACGGGCTGCTGGGCCACGTGCTCTTCTCCCCACGGTACGTCGAGGAGGTCGTCGTCCCCGCCATCGACGAGGGCCGCCGCAAGACCGGGCGGGAGGACGCGCCGGTCGAGAAGGTCGGCATCGTCATCACGTCGGTGTCCGACGACGCCGACCAGGCCCGCCGCGAGGTCGCCGGCCAGATCGGCTTCTACTGCGCCCCGAAGTCCTACGGCGCGCTGCTCGAGATGTCGGGCTTCGGCGAGGCGGGGGACAAGGTCCGCACCGCGTTCGCGGCCCGCGACTTCGCCGCGATGACCGCCGCCGTCACCGACCCGATGATCGACGCGATCGGCGTCGCGGGCACACCGTCGGAGGTCCGCACGCAGCTCGCCGCACTCGAGGACGTCTACGACCACGTCGTCCTCTACCCGCCGAGTTTCCAGCTCTCCCCCGAGCGCTGCGACGAGCTCGCAGCCACCCTCGCGGACGAGTTCGGCGCTTAGCCCAGGTCCGTCCGGCCCCATGGGCGGGTGCGGGTCGGGCAATGTGTCCAGACAGCCTGCGCGTGCCGGCGTGGCGCCTGTTAGCGTCGGACGGGATGAGCGGACCTGCGGACCTGGCAACCCGACGCGCTGCCCTCGAGGCACGGCACCCGGAGTGGACGCCGCGCACGCTCTGGGGGCTGCTCGAGCGCTATGCGGACGAGTTCCCCGACCGGCCGCTCGTGATCACCGACGAGCGGACCATCACCTACCGCGAGTGCCTGGAGTGGGCGCGACGGCTCGGCGACGGGCTCACGGCGCTGGGCGTCACGGCGGGCGACCGCGTCGGCCTGCTCATGGCGAACCACCTCGAGTTCGTCCCGCTGAAGTTCGCGATCGCGCGGGCCGGCGGCGTCGCGATCCCCTTCAACTTCCTCTACAAGGCCGACGAGCTCGCCTACGTCCTCGGGCAGTCCGGGTGCAGCACGCTGATCACGATGACCGGCTTCGCGGACCTCGACTACCTGGCGATGCTGGACGAGATCGCGCCGGGCTGGGAGCAGGGCGGTCCCGCGGCCCTACCCGGCCTCGCGACGGTCGTGCAGCTGTCCACCGACGGACGGACCCGCGACGGCGTGCGGACCGTCGACGAGCTCGACGCGCTGGGCGCCGAGCACCCGACCGCCGCCCCGGCGGCGGTGGCCCCCGAGGACCTCGGCGACATCCTTTACACCTCCGGCACCACCGGCTCGCCGAAGGGCGTGATGATCCGGCACGACGCGGTCGCGCGGACCGGCTACGCGTCGGCGCTGACCCGCGGCTTCGAGGACGGGCGCCGCATCCTCTTCTCGCTGCCCTGCTACCACATGTTCGGCTACGTGGAGGGCCTGCTGGCCGCGCTGTTCGTCGGCGGCGCGATCATCCCGCGGACCGCGTTCAGCCCGGCCGACTACTTCGACGCGATCGAGCGCCATCGCGCGACCGACATGCTCTGCGTCCCGACGATGACGGTCGCCCTGCTCGAGCACCCCGACCGCCACACACGCGACGTCTCGTCCCTGTTCGCGCTGCTCTCCGGCGCGGCGCCCGGGCCGACGTGGCTGTGGGAGAAGGCCCGCGCCGACGTCGGCATCACCGAGATCACGACCGGCTACGGCATGACCGAGTGCGGCGGGGCGACGACGCTGACCCGTCCGGACGACATGCTCGAGCGCCACTCGACGACCGTCGGCCGCCCGAAGGACGCCGGGGTCGCGAGCACGGAGGCGATCGGCGGCCCCCTCTGCCTCTACGCCACCGTCGACCCGGTCGGCGGACAGCGGCTGGACGCGGGGGCCGAGGGCGAGCTGATCTCGCACGGGCCGACGCAGATGCTCGGCTTCTGGGACAAGCCGGCCGAGACCGAGCTCGCGCTGCGCGGCGGCTGGGTCCACTCGGGCGACCTCGGCCGCATCGACCTGGACGGCTACCTGGTCCTGACGGGCCGCAGCAAGGAGCTCTACAAGAGCGGCGGCGAGCTCGTCATGCCGAAGGAGGTCGAGGCCGTCATCGGCGAGGTGCCCGGCGTGAGCCAGGTCTACGCGGTCGGCGTCCCGGACGACCGCTGGGGCGAGGTCGGCTGCGCGTTCATCGTGACCGAGCCGGGCGCCGAGGTCGACCCGGCCGCGGTGCTGCAGCACTGCAAGTCGCGCCTGGCACGCTTCAAGGTCCCCAAGCACGTGCTCGCCGTGGCCGCGGAGGACCTGCCGACGACCCCGACCGGCAAGGTCCAGAAGTTCCGGCTGACCCAGCGCGCGACCGAGCTGCTGGGCGCCGGTCAGGCCCCGCGCTGATCGGCGCGGTGCCAACGTCCCCTTACGCGGCGGGCCGTCGGGGTAGCCGGGTGGGATGCCAGAGATCACCGCCCACAAGGGCCTTCTGAAGACCACGAAGCTGCACGCCGAGGACACCGGCGGCAGCGGCCGGCCAGTCGTCCTCATCCACGGCTGGCCACTGTCCGGTGCCTCCTGGAGCGAGCAGGTCCCTGCGCTGACCGCGGCCGGCTACCGCGTGGTCACCTACGACCGGCGCGGCTTCGGTCAAAGCGACAAGCCGGCCACCGGCTACACCTACGACCACCTGGCCGAGGACCTCCACGCCGTGCTCGAGGAGCTCGAGCTGCGGGACGTCACGCTCGTCGGCTTCTCGATGGGCGGCGGCGAGGTCGCGCGCTACGTGGCCAGGTACGGCGAGGACCGGCTGCACAGCGTCGTCTTCGCGTCCGCCGTCCCGCCCTACATGCTGAAGACGGGGGACAACCCGAACGGGCCGCTGGAGAAGGGCACGGCGGCCAAGATGGCTGCCTCGCTGACGGCCAACCAGGACGAGTTCTACGACGGCTTCACCACCGACTTCTTCTCGGCGGACGGCGAGCTGAAGGTCACCGAGGCCCAGCGGCAGGACGCGCTCGCGCTGACCAAGCAGGCGAGCAAGGTCGCCGCGCTGCAGTGCATGACCTCGTTCGGCGCGACCGACTTCCGAGAGGACCTGCCGAAGGTCACCGTCCCGACGCTCGTCGTCCACGGTGACAGCGACGCCACGGTCCCGCTCGAGGGCTCAGGACAGCGGACCCACGCCGCAATCGCCGGCAGCGAGCTGCACGTGATCGCGGGCGGTCCGCACGGCGTGAACGTGAGCCACGCCGAGGAGTTCAACGCGGCGCTGCTCGCGTTCCTGCAGCGGTAGGCCGGCAGCACGGACGGGCCCGGTCCACCGGTCGCCCGCCGCCTCCCCGCCGGTCCGTTGTCCGTCGTTCGTCAGGCGGTGACTTCCTCGGCCCCGCCGTGCTCCTTGTTCCACTTGATCGACGACAGCAGGCCGGCACCGATGAACGCGACGCCGAGCAGGCCGGTGATGACCTCGGGGATGTGGAAGTGCGCCGACATGAGCAGGATCGCCGCGAGCGCGCCGATGGCGTAGTGCGCGCCGTGCTCCAGGAAGCGGTAGTCCGACAGCGTCCCCTTGCGCACGAGGTAGACGGTCAGCGACCGGACGTAGAGCGCGCCGACACCGAGGCCGATGGCGATGAGCACGACTTCCTTGGTGATCGCGAACGCGCCGATCACGCCGTCGAAGCTGAACGACGCGTCGAGGACCTCGAGGTACATGAAGGACGCGAACGCGGCCTTGCCCGTGAGGCCGACGACGGCGCCTCCCACGCCGCTGGAGCCCTCCTCGGTCGCACCTTGGGTGCTGGCTTCCAGCAGGTCCGCGATGCCGCTGATCACCACGTAGGTGGCCAGGCCGATCGCGCCGGCGAGGAGGATGTCGAGCTTGTCCTGGCTCTCGTCGACGAACGCCTGCGTCAGGAGCAGCAGGACGAGGCCGATACCGATGGCGAGGCCGTTGACGCCGCCGAGGCGGGCGAGGCCGCGCTCGACCGGCCCGAACCAGTGGATCTCCTTCTCGTCGTCCATGAAGTAGCTCAGGAAGACCATGAGCAGGAAGGCGCCACCGAAGGCCTCGATCGAGAGGCTGGCGTCCTCGAGCTTCTCGCCGTACTCGTCGGGGTCGTTGAAGGCGAGGTCGATGACCTCGCCGGCGCCGAGGCCCGCCGTGATGGCGACGATCGCGATCGGGAAGACGAGCCGCATGCCGAAGACCGCGATCAGCACGCCGACCGTCAGGAAGAGTTTCTGCCAGAACTCCGAGAGGTTGCGGACGACGGTGGCGTTGACGATCGCGTTGTCGAAGCTGATCGAGATCTCGAGGACGATCAGCAGGAGGACGATCGCCACCGTCCCGGCTGTCGGGTCATAGACGAACGCGGCAACGACTGCGAGGACCGTGATGACCAGGTCGACGCGGAAGAATCTAAGGAGTTCCACATAAATGATTATGCGGAACGAACCTAAAGTCTGTCGCTCGGGTCCGTGCGCGCGCGGCAGCGGACCCCGGCGGACGGGTCAGCCGAGCTGCGCCGCGAGCAGCCGCAGGGCTCGCAGCGCGAACGCCTGCATGTTCGCGACGCGGTCCTCCGACCCGGTGAGCACGTGCTCGGTGGCCCCGGCGCCGTCGGGACCGGCGACCGCGAGCCACGCGTGGCCGGCCGGGTCGCCGTAGGGATTGCCGCCGGGTCCGGCGGCGCCGGTCTCCCCGATCGCCCACTCCGTGCCGAACTTCGCCGCCGCGGACGCCGCGAGGTACTGCGCGAACGGCTCGCTGGCGCTGCGGACACCGGGATTCAGCGGCACGACCCCGCCGATCGAGGCCCGCGCCCCCTCGAGCGTGTACACGACGACACCGCCCCGGTAGTACGCGGACGCGCCCCCGACCGAGAGCAGCGACGCCGAGATGAGCCCGCCGGCGGACGACTCGGTGACCGCGATGCTGTGGCCCCGCGCGATCAGCGACGAGGCAACCGTGGCGGCCGCGGTGGTCAGGTCGTCGGTGAGCATCCCGCCACGCTACCCGGCGACGCCGAGTCGCCCCCGGCGGCGCAGCCCGGACCGGGTCGGTCTGGACCGGCCGTCGCCGTCGTCGCCCGTCAGCTCTCGGCCTCGAGGAGCTCGTCGAAGAAGACGGCGATGCGGTCCATCGCCGCCGCTGCGGCGCGCAGCTCGTCCGGGCCGAACCCGGCGAGGGCGGCCTGCCAGCGCGGCTCGATCTGCGCGCGGCGCTCGGCCACGACGGCGGTGCCGCGGTCGGTCAGGGCCGTGAGGACGACGCGACGGTCGTGCGCCGCCCGCCGGCGCCGGACCAGCCCCGCGGCCTCGAGCCCGTCGAGCATCTGGGTCACGGTCGCCGGCGTCAGGTCCGCGTGACGGGCGAGGTCGCGCGAGGCGAGCTCGTCCTCACGGGCGAGGCTGAAGAGCAGCCCGTACTGCGCGAAGCTCAGCTGGTCCTGCCGGTGGGTCTCGCGCCCACGGAGCCGCCGGGACGCGGCCAGCAGCGTCCGCAGCGACTCGCCGACCGCGTCGACGTCGGACGCGGTGCCCGGGGGCGCGTGGTCCGTGGTCATCGCGTCACGGGCTCGGCGAACGGCACGGCCTCGGGCGACGATGGCGGCGGGGGCGTCACCGGCGGCGGCGGGCCGTCCGCCCGGGCAGCCCGCTCGGCCCGGAGCAGCACGACGCACGGCACGATCGCTGCGGCGGCGAGGCCGGCGGACACCCAGAACGCCGTGCCGTAGGCGGAGGCCTGGTCGGCGGGGGTCTCGGCGCCGCTCAGGGCCCGCTGCAGGACCACGGCGAGTACGGCGGTGCCGATCGAGCCGCCCACGCGCTGCAGCACGTTCAGCTGCGGCGTCGCGTGCGGCAGGTCGGCCCGGTCGAGCGAGGCGAACGCCGCCGCCATCGCCGGCATGAACGCGAACGCCATCCCGATGCCGCGCAGGAACATGGCGACCGACAGGCCGAGGACGGACGTGTCCGGCCCGATGAGGCCGAACGGGATGGTGGTCACGGCGGTCAGCGTCACGCCGAACAGCGCGAGCGGTCCGCCGCCGTAGCGGTCGGTGAGCTTGCCGGACAGGGGCATGAACAGCGCCATGCCGAGGCCCTGCGGCGCGGTGAGCAGACCGGTCGCGGTCGCGCTCTCGCCCCGGACGTCCTGCCAGTACAACGGCAGCAGGATCATGCCGCCCATCAGCGCGGCGCCGAGCGAGAACATCGCGAACGACGCCGAGGAGAAGGTCGGCCGGCGGTACAGCCGCACGTCCAGGAGCGGGAAGCGGGTCCGCAGCGCGTGCAGGACGAACAGCACGACAAGGGTCGTGCCGACGATGGTGGGCACGAGGACCCGCGGCCCGGTGAAGCCGCCGGTCTCGCCGACCTCCGCCAGCCCGTAGGTCACGAGCGGCACCCCGAGCGTCAGCAGCACGAGGCCGCGCACGTCGAGCGGGTCCACCGCGCCTCGCGGGCCTGCCGGCAGCACCCGCAGCGCCGCGACGACCGCGAGGATCCCGAACGGCACGTTGACGAAGAAGATCCAGCGCCAGCTCAGGTGGTCGACGATGAGGCCGCCGACGGTGGGGCCGAAGATCGGTGCCAGCATCATCGGCACCCCGACGATGCTCATGACGCGCCCCATCTGCTTGGGGCCGGCGGCCTCGGCCATCATCAGCTGGCCGATCGGGAGCAGCATGCCGCCCGCAGCGCCCTGCAGGACCCGGAACGCGATCAGGGAGCCGGTCGACCAGGCCAGGCCGCAGAGGGCCGAGCTCGCCGTGAACAGGATCAGCGTCGTCACGTAGACGCGCTTGGCCCCGAGACGCCGGGCGGTCCACCCCGTCAGCGGGATCACCGCGGCCAGCGCGAGCATGTAGCCGGTCACGACCCACTGGATGTCGGCGAGCGTCGAGTCGAGCTCACGGCCCAGGGTCTGCAGCGCGACGTTGACGATCGTGGTGTCGAGGATCGACATGATCGACCCGAGGACCACGACGAAGCTGATGCGCCAGATCTCGGGGCTCAGCGCGTCGCCGTCGTCGGCAGCGGCGACTTTCTGACGGTTCCTGATCATCAGGTGCCGAAGCATAACGCGCGGTCGAGGGCGTTGGACCCCGGCCTCACACCCCCCCAGGCGCTGAACGTCGATTTCCCCGCGTCAGGACGCGGGAAGACGGACGTTCGGCCTTAGGGGGGCGGGGCGGGCCGCGGCTGCAGCACCCGACCGCCACCCTGGCCGGGGCCGCAGGCGTCCGCTGGGCCACGCCCGTAGGCTGCGCCACATGAGCACGACCGCTGCCGGCGACAGCCTGTGGACCCCGTCGGCGGACGCGGTCGCCGCCTCCGCGACGACCGCCCTGATGCGGGACGTCGGCGTCGCGGACTACGACGCGCTGTGGCGCTGGTCGACCGAGGACGTCGGCCGCTTCTGGGGGTTCCTGTGGAAGCGGTTCGACATCCAGGCGGACGGCGACCCCACGGTCGCCCTGGCCGACGCGAGCATGCCGGGCGCGCAGTGGTTCCCGGACGTGCGGCTGTCGATGCCCGAGCACGTCTTTCGCAACCGGACCGGCAGCGACGTCGCGATCCGCTTCAAGGGCGAGGACACACCGCTCGGCGCCTGGACCTGGGACGAGCTGCGCGAGCACACCACCCGGATCCGCGCCGGGCTGGAGGCGATGGGCGTCACGCAGGGCGATCGCGTCGCCGGCTACCTGCCGAACGGCCCGCACACGATCGCCGCGTTCCTGGCCACCGCGTCGCTCGGCGCCGTCTGGTCGTGCTGCTCACCGGACTTCGGCACCCGCACCGTGATCGACCGCTTCGCCCAGATCGAGCCCACCGTCCTGCTCACCTGCGACGGCTACCGCTACAACGGCAAGGCCTTCGACCGTACGCAGATCGCGGACGAGATCGCCGCAGCCCTGCCGACCCTGAAGGCGACCGCCCGCCTCCCCTACCTGGGCAACGACGGCGACTGGGACGAGCGCTTCCCGCCCACCGACGCGCCGCTCACGTTCGAGCGCGTCGCGTTCGACCACCCACTGTGGATCCTCTACAGCTCCGGCACCACCGGCCTGCCTAAGGCGATCGTCCACGGCCACGGCGGCATCCTCCTCGAGCACCTCAAGGTCTGGCGGATCGGCCAGGCCGTCAACGCCGATGACCGCGTCCTGTGGACCACCACCACCGGCTGGGTCATGTGGAACCTCGTCGTCGGCGTCCTGCTCTCGGACGCATCGATCGTCATCTACGAGGGCAGCGTCGCCCACCCCGACCTCGGCGCCCTCTGGCAGCTGATCGACGAGGCCGGCATCACCGTGTTCGGCACCGGCGCCGCCTACCTCCACGGCTGCCTGAAAGCCGGCCTCGCCCCCGAAGAGGACCACGACCTCACCAGGCTCAGAGCCGTCGGGTCCACCGGCTCGCCGCTCTCCCCCGAAGGCTTCCGCTGGGTCTACGACCACGTCGGCCCGGACACCTGGCTGTTCTCGACCTCCGGCGGGACGGACATCGCGTCCGGGTTCGTCGGCGGCAGCGACGTCCTCCCCGTCCGCGCCGGCGAGCTGCAGGCCCGATGCCTCGGGGTCGCCGCCGAGGCCTGGGACGACGACGGGAACCCGCTGATCGACGAGGTCGGCGAGCTCGTCATCACCAAGCCGATGCCGTCGATGCCCGTGAAGTTCTGGAACGACGAGGGCGACGAGCGCTACCGCGACTCCTACTTCACCCACTACGACGTGCAGCCCGCCGTCTGGCGCCAGGGCGACTGGATCCGCATCACCGCCAGCGGCTCCTCGGTCATCTATGGCCGCAGCGACTCCACCATCAACCGCGGCGGCATCCGCATGGGCACCGCCGAGATCTACGCCGCCGTCCTCGCCCTCGACGAGATCACCGACGCCCTCGTCGTCGACGTCCCACCCCCGGACGGCAACGCCGACTCGAGGATGACGATGTTCGTGGTCCTCGCCGACGCCGACGCCGCTGTCGGCGACGACCTCACCAAGAAGGTCGTCGCCGCGGTCCGCCGCGACGCCTCCCCGCGCCACGTCCCCGACGAACTCGTCGCCGTGCCCGAGGTGCCCCGCACCCTG
This sequence comes from Paraconexibacter sp. AEG42_29, assembly GCF_040581415.1. Lineage (NCBI taxonomy): Bacteria > Bacillati > Actinomycetota > Thermoleophilia > Solirubrobacterales > Paraconexibacteraceae > Paraconexibacter > Paraconexibacter sp. AEG42_29. Next base: position 4,296,307 of record NZ_CP114014.1, read on the forward strand.
ACCGGCAAGGTCCTCGAGGTTCCCGTCAAGAAGCTGCTCATGGGCCGCGACCCCGACTCGGTCGTCAGCCGCGACGCCCTCGCCAACGCCGCCGCCTTCGACTGGTTCGTCGCCTTCGCGCGTGACAAGGGTCTGTCGGCGTCGTGATCCACGACACCGACATGTAGTTGCGCGCGCAACCACTTGGAGGTAGCGTTGCGGTATGAGCTCAGCGCATCCAGCCGATCAGCCGGTCCTCGTCACCGGCGCAACGGGCACCCAGGGTGGTGCCGTCGCCCGCGCGATCGCGGCGTCCGGACGCCCGGTCGCGGCGCTGGTCCGCGACCCGGCGGCACCGCGGGCCGTCGCGCTGGCGGAGCTCGGGATCGAGCTGCGCAAGGGCGACCTCGGCGACCCGGACTCGCTGGTCACGGCGTTCGCCGGCGTGAGCGCGCTCTACGCGATCACCACGCCGTTCGAGGCCGGGGCCGACGCCGAGGTGGCGCAGGGGGTCGCGATCGTGGACGCCGCGGGACGCGCAGCGGTGCCGTGGCTGATCCTGGCGTCCGTCGCCGCCGCCGACCGCGCCCCCGTCCCCCACTTCAGGAGCAAGGCGCGCATCGAGGCGCACCTGCGGTCCGCCGACGTGCCGTGGACGGTCGTCGCACCCAGCTACTTCTACGAGAACGTCGCGGTCGCGCCCGGCGAGGAGCCGCGGCTGGCGCTGCCCCTGGACCCGGGCACGCCGCTGCACCAGATCGCGCTCGCCGACCTCGGCGCGACGGTCGCCGCGATCATCGGCCGCCGGGAGGAGCACCTGGGACGGCGCGTCGAGCTCGCGGGCGAGGCACCGACACCGGCCGCGATGGCGCAGGCGCTGGGCGCGGTCTACGAACAGGTTCCGCTCGCCGCGATCGAGCAGCGCAGCGCCGATCTCGGCGCGATGTACCGCTTCTTGGCCGGGGAGGGTTACGGCATCGACGTGGACGCGGTGCGCCGGACCTACCCCGAGGTCACGTGGACCACATTCCGCGAATGGGCCGGCGCGCGCAGGTGACGAGCAGCGACGTTCGGGCGCGGCGCCTCCGGGGTACCTGCGTCCGGTGCCCCGGCTCACGCGCCTCGCCCTCCGCGCGTACCTGACCACGCGCAGGGCCGTCCTCGAGTTCGCCGAGGACCGCGGGCACCGCGACGCAGCGCAGATCAGCTTCTTTGCCGCGCTCTCCGCCGTCCCGCTCGCGATCCTGCTCGTCGGGACGTTCGGGCTCGTCTTCGAGGAGGACGACGTACGCCGGCGCGTCATCAAGACCGGCTTCGACTCGGTCCCGGTCGCCCAGGCGTCCGATCGCGCGCGCCTGGAGTCCGCGGTCGCCGACGCGCTCGACCAGGCGGGCCACATCGGCGTGATCTCGATCCTGCTGCTGCTGGTCGCGGCCAGCGGGGTGATGGGCGCGCTGCGTCACTCGATCAACGTCGCCTGGGACATCGAGCGCCGGCCTCCGCTGCTGCGGCGCAAGGCGCTGGACCTCGCGCTCGTCACCGGCGGGACCGTTCTGCTGCTGGTGTCGCTGTCGCTGAGCGCCACGCGCAGCGCCGCGGCGCGCGTCGACGACGAGGCCGGCGGCGGTGCGCTCCTCGGCGTGGCGCTCGACGGTCTGGCCGAAGTGCTTCCGTTCGCGTTCGTCGCGGCGACGCTGCTGTTCCTCTACCGCGTGCTGCCGGTCGACCGGCCCCGGGTCGGCGAGATCTGGCCCGGCGCGCTGGTCGCCGCCGCCGGGTTGTTCGCCGTGAAGAGCGGGCTCGAGCTGTACCTCGAGCATCTCGCGGACTTCGGCGCCCTCTACGGATCGCTCGGCGCGGTCATGGCGCTGCTGCTGTTCGTCTACGCGACGGCGAACGTGATCGTGTTCGGCGCGGAGTTCGCGTCCGAGTGGGCGCGGCTGCCGGGTGACGATGAGGTCCGCGCGGCCGCACTGGCCGACCGTGCGTGGCTGCAGAGCCGGCTGGCACGCAGGCCGGGGAACCGCACCGGCTGACCGCTCCGCGGCGGGCGGTCGAACCCCGCCGGACGCCGGGTCGGCGCCGCGCGGCGGGGACGGTCCGACCAGACGCTACTTAGACGCGGCGGCGACCCGTGATGAACATGACGAGCGCGATGATGACGAGGACGAGGACGATGGTGTAGAGCACGGGCGATCTCCCTTGTAAGACGTTGACTTAGGGATCAGTCGTGCCCGGACATCGTGACGGCAAACACGAAGTGGACGGATGTCCGCCCAACCGCGCCGGGCTCCGTCAGCCGGTCGCAGCCGCTGTCCGCGGCGAGTCCAGCTCGGCGCGCAGGTCGTCGAGCGCCTGCCGCAGCAGCCGGGAGACGTGCATCTGCGACAGGCCGATGCGGTCACCGATCTCCTGCTGGGTGAGGTCCTCGCCGAAGCGCAGCGCGAGGATCTGACGTGAGCGGGGCTGCAGGCCACGCAGGGCGGCGCGGGCCGTCAGCCGTGCGTCGGCGCGAGCGAACCCCGGGTCGGCGGAGCCCACCCGCTCGATCCACGCCGAACCGTCCGCGTCGTCGCCGCCGCCGGGGCCGGGCGCGTCGAGCGAGTCGGCGGTGTAGTGCCGGCCCGCCTCCAGCGCCTCCAGGACGTCATACACCTCGAGCTCGACCGCCGTCGCGATCTCGCGGATGGACGGGTGGCGCTGGAGCGTCGTGGTCAGGCGCTCGGTGGCCGCGGTGATCGTCGCCGCGTTCTCCTGGATGCGGCGCGTGACCCGGATCGACCACGTGCGATCGCGGAAGTGGCGCCGGATCTCCCCGGCGATGTGCGGCACCGCGAACGTCGAGAACGCAAAGCCGCGGTCCGGGTCGAAGCGGTCGACCGCGTTGATCAGGCCGATGCTGCCGACCTGCACAAGCTCCTCGTGGCTGACGCCGCGGTCGCGGTAGCGCCGGGCGACGCTGTGGACGAGGTCCATCGCGCGCTCGATCATCTCGGTGCGGGCGGCGGCGTCGCCGCTGCTCGAGATCCGGCGCAGGAGCTCTGTCTCGCTGGTGGCTGGCGTGGTCGTGTTCATGATGCCTCGGGAAAGCGGAAGGGCAGAATGTCGAGTAGGCCGCACAGGGCGAACACGCGCTGTACGACGGGCGGGCCCGGCAGGATCAGCAGCGAGCGCCCGCCGGCGACGGCGATGCGCCGGTTCAGGCCGACGAGTGCGGCCATGGCGGTCGAGTCCGCGAACACGCAGGGCCCGAGGTCGACGACGACCTCGGGCGCACCGCTGGCCAGGGCCCGGTCGAACGCCGCCTTCATGGCGGGAGCACCGGCCAGGTCGCACTCGCCGTGCAGGGCGACCACGAACCTCGTGGCGTCCGGGGTGACGTCGATCCGCAGCGGGGCCGGCTGGGCCGCGTCGTCCGCGTCTGGAGCTTTCCCCGTCTCGCTGCTGGTCGTGCGCAACCACATCACCTCGGTCTGCGTCCGGGACTCGATCGCCCGGGTACAGAGAACCTAAGAGACACGCGGGGCCCGAGTCTCACTTTGGACGCCGATGGCGGCGCCGCGCCACACCTGGGAACATCGGCCGTGTGAGCGAGACCGAACCGCCCGCCCGCCAGGACACGCGACGCAACCGTCAGCAGATCCTGAGCGCTGCGGCGTCCCTTCTCCGCTCCGGCGAGCACCTGACCGCCGGCGGCGTCGCGGCCCGCGCGGGCCTGGCCCGCGCCACCGTGTACCGGTACTTCTCGTCGATGGACGACCTCGCGGCGGCGGCCGGCCCCCTGACCGCCGAGCTCGAGGCGGCCGAGCCCTGGCCGTTCGACATGCACACCGCGCTCGAGCACGTCCCGGCCCACCGGCTCCCTGCGGCGATCGTCACCGAGGCGCAGCGCTCCACGGGCGGGCGTCCGATCGGCCTCTACCTGGTCGACATCGACGGCTCCCGTCTCGCCCGTGCGGCGGGCGACGACGAGCTGCCGCAGACGCTCACGATCCCCCAGGCCGTCGGCCCGGAGCTCGCGGGGGCACAGATCGAGGGCGTCCACGACGCGATCACCGAGCAGCTTCCCGAGGCGGTCGTCGCGCCGCTCGTGGTCCGCGACCGCGCGATCGGCGTGCTGGTGTCGCTCGGCACGCCCGACAGCGGCGACTTCCAGCGGTTCGCACGCGACGCCGCCGTCGCGCTGGAGATCGGCGGCCGCTTCACCGACGAGGTGCAGCGCGCGCGTCGCCACCGGGAGACGACCAGCTCCGCCGAGACGCAGCAGCTGCTGCTGCCCGCCCGCGTCTCGGCGATGACCGACCTGCTGTTCGCCGGCCACGTGCAGCCGGGCTATGAGAACGGCGGCAACTGGTTCGACCACGCGGAGAACGAGGACGGAGCCTGGCTCGCGGCGATCGACACGGTCGGGTCCGACGAGCGTGGCGCAGCGGTCAGCGCGGTGGCCCTCGGGGCGCTGCGGGCGGCGCGCAACGCGGGGTCGACCCCGTCCGACGCGCTGCAGGCGATGCACGACGCGATCCGCCGCATCGGCCTCGCCGACGTCACCTGCTCGGCCTGGGTCGCGCGGTGGCACGCGCCCTCGTCGCTCGTCTTCTGGGCGGCCGGCGGCACCCTCATCCCGAACCTCCTGCGCACCGGGACGCGGCGCCGCGTCATGAGCGGCGCGGTCGGCCCCGAGCTCGGCGCGGACAGCTTCACGCAGCCGGTGACGAACCACCTCAGGCTCGTCCCGGGGGACCTCGTGCTGCTGCTCTCCGACGGGGTCTCGGGCACCCGCAACGCCGCGCTCGACCGCGCGCAGGTCGACGCCGCCCTGAGCGACGTGGCGCTCGTTCCCGCGGACGTCGTGTCCGCGATCCTCGGCGCGGTCGCTGCGCAGCCGACGGACCTGCAGGACGACGCGATGGCCGTCGCGTTCGCGCCGGTCCCGGTCGACGGGTGACGCCGCCCGACCCGGCCGCCGCGCCGGCTGACGTCAGGCGGCGCCGGCCACGCGCACCCCGTCGCCGCCGGGGCGCTTGACGTCGTACATCGCCGCGTCCGCGGCCGCCAGCGCCGACACCGACGTGGAGTCGCGCCCGAGCATCGCCACGCCGATCGACGCCGTGATCGGGCGCTCGGGCAGCCCGACGCGCGCGCGAGCGATCCGGGCGAGCAGGTCCTCCGCGATCTGCGTGGCCTGGTGCTGTGTGGTCTCGGGGAGGATGACCGCGAACTCGTCGCCGCCGTGCCGCGCGACGGCGTCGGTCTCGCGCAGCCGGCCGACCAACAGCGCCCCGACCGCGATCAGCGCGACGTCCCCCGCCTGATGGCCGAGCTCGTCGTTGACCGCCTTGAAGTGGTCGAGGTCGATGACCAGCAACGCCCCGGGCCGGCCGTAGCGCCGGATCCGCGCGACGCCCAGGTCGAGCTCCTCCAGCAGCCCCCGGCGGTTCAGCAGCCCGGTCAGCGCGTCGTGGTTGGCCACCTGCTCGAGCTCGGCCTGCCGCTCGGCACGCGCGCTGATGTCCTGCAACTGCGCCAGCACCTGCAGGGGCGCAGCGTCACCGTCGCCCGGCAGCAGGCATGCGTCGAGCTGCGTCCAGAGGACGGTACCGTCGCCTCGGACCAGGCGTGCCTCGAGCCGAACGGTCGGTGCGGCCCCGGTCGCCACCCGCCGCAGCTGTCCGAGGACCTGGCCGGCGTCGTCGGCGAAGGCGAGGTCGGCGGTCCGGCTGCCGACGAGCTCCGCCCGCGATCGCCCGAGCAGCTCGGCGGCGGCAGCGCTCGCGGCCGCGATGACGCCGTCGGGGGACAGCACGAGCGTGCCGAGCGGCGACAGATCGAACAGTGCGCCGAACCGCGACCGGTCGGCGTCCGCGGCGTCCGGCCGCGCCGGATCGCCGATCGCGGTGATCAGCGTGGGGCCCGCACTGGTGGTGGTCCGTCGGCTCGCGCGCATCGGCTCATCGCGAGTATGCCCGCGTTCGGCCGCATCGGACCCTCGATCGCCGCCGAGCGGACGAGCCTCGTAGTCGCAGGCGCCGGGCTTCGCCGGGCGCGAGCCACGCCTGCACCAGCCCGAGCGCGCGCTCGGGCTGGCGATGCACGCGTTCAGGCGTCGCCGCCCGGGACCGGGAGCTCGGGGTCGCCCAGCCGGAGCAGGAGCTTGCCGGTGTTCGTCCCGTCGAAGAGGCTGTTCATGCAGTCCAGCGCGTTCTCGAACCCGTCGACCACGGTCTCGTCGCTGTGCATCCTGCCGTCGCCCAGCAGGCCGGCGAGGTGCTCGATCGCCTCGGGGAAGCGATCGACGTGGTCGAGGACGAGGTAGCCGGTCATCGTCGCGCGCCGCATGATCAGCTGGCCGATCGCCAGCTGGCCCGCCCACGAGCTCTTGCCGTCGGACGCCTCGTACTGCGAGATCATCCCGCAGAGCACGACGCGCGCCCCGAGGTTCAGGTGCATCAGGACCTCGTCCATGATCGTCCCGCCGACGTTCTCGAAGTTCACGTCGACGCCGTCCGGGACGGCGTCCGCGAGCTGCTGCGCGAAGTCGCCTGACTTGTAGTCGACGCAGACGTCGAAGCCGAGCCCCTCGACCACGTGCCGGCACTTCGCGGCCCCGCCGGCGATCCCGACGGTCCGCGCGCCGCGCGCCTTTGCCAGCTGGCCGGCGATCGAGCCGACGGCACCGGCCGCCGCCGAGATCACGACGGTGTCCCCGGCCGCGACCTTCCCGATGTCCTCGATGCCGAGGTACGCGGTGATCCCCGTGTGGCCCAGGGCGCCGAGGAACATCGACAGCGGCGCCGGCAGCGGGGCGGGCAGCAGCGTGTACGGCCCCTCGTCCGTCGCGTCGTCCATGACCGCGTACTCCTGGAACCCGGTCCACCCCAGGACCAGCGACCCGACCGGGAAGTCCTCGCGCTCGGACGCGACGACCTGGCCCACGCCGAGCCCGCGCATCACCGCGTCGAGCGGGACGGGGTCCATGTACGAGCGCATCTCGCTCATCCAGATGCGGTTCGACGGGTCCAGCGACAGGTACAGCGTCCGGACCAGCGCCTGGCCGGGGCCGAGCGCGGGGATCGCCTCGGTCACCTGCTCCAGGTCGGCGTCGGTGACCCGTCCGGCCGGACGACGGCGCAGGCGGAAGGCATTGCTCGAGGCAGGGATCGACATGTCCCGACGCTCGCGGAATCCCGCGGCCGCCGCCTGTGGCCGCTCCACAACCGGGCGGCCCCGGGTGGTGGGACGTGCAGTGTCCGGGCCGGCCGCCACGCGGCCGGCCCGGACGTGCGGATCAGGCCACGTCGTACCGATCGAGGTCCATGACCTTCGCCCACGCGGCGACGAAGTCGTGGACGAACTTCTCGCGCGCGTCGTCGCTGGCGTAGACCTCGGCGACAGCCCGCAGCTCGGAGTTCGAGCCGAACACGAGATCCACGCGCGTGCCGGTCCAGGTGACCTCACCGGCGTCCGAGCGGGCCTCGAACAGCCCCTCGTCACCGGCTGCGGCCGACCAGGTCGTGCCGAGGTCGAGCAGGTTCACGAAGAAGTCGTTCGTGAGCGTGCCCGGCTTGTCGGTCAGCACGCCGTGCGCCGAGCCGCCGGTGTTCGCGCCGAGCACCCGCAGACCGCCGACCAGCACGGTCATCTCGGGAGCGCTGAGCGTCAACAGGTTCGCGCGGTCCAGCAGGAGGTACTCCGCCGGCAGGCGGTGCCCGGGCCGCAGGTAGTTGCGGAAGCCGTCAGCCGTGGGCTCGAGCGCGTCGAACGCCTCGGCGTCGGTCTGCTCCGCCGACGCGTCGGCGCGCCCCGGGGTGAACGGGACGACGACGTCGACGCCACCGGCCCGCGCCGCCTGCTCAACCGCGGCAGAGCCGCCGAGCACGATCAGGTCGGCGAGCGACACCGGCTTGGCGAACGACGCCTGGACGCCTTCGAGCGTCTGCAGCACCTTGGCCAGCTCAGCCGGGTCGTTGACCTCCCAGCCGGTCTGGGGATCCAGGCGGACGCGGGCGCCGTTGGCCCCGCCGCGCTTGTCGCTGCCGCGGAACGTCGACGCGGACGCCCACGCCGCCTTCACCAGCTCGGCGACGGTGAGGCCCGAGTCCAGCAGCTGCGACTTCAGCGCGACGATGTCCTCGGGAGCCAGCTCGTGCGTGGCCTCGGGGATGGGGTCCTGCCAGATGAGCTCCTCGTCCGGGACCTCGGGGCCGAGGTAGCGCTGGATCGGGCCCATGTCGCGGTGCGTGAGCTTGAACCAGGCGCGGGCGAACGCGTCCGCGAACTGGTCGGGGTTCTCGTGGAACCGGCGCGAGATCTTCTCGTAGGCCGGGTCGACGCGCAGCGACAGGTCGGTCGTGAGCATCGTCGGGCGGCGCATCGGCGAGTCGGGCGTAGGCCCGGGGACCGTCGCCTCGGCGCCCTTCGCCACCCACTGCTTCGCGCCGGCGGGGCTCTCCTCGAGCTCCCACTCATGGCCGAACAGGTGGTCAAAGTAGTCGTTCGACCACTGCACGGGCGTGGTGGTCCAGGTGACCTCCAGGCCACTGGTGATCGTGTCGGCGCCCTTGCCGGACGCGTAGCTGCTCGTCCAGCCGAGGCCCTGCTCGACCAGGTCGGCACCCTCGGGCTCCGGGCCGACGTACTTGTCGGGGTCGGCGGCACCGTGGGTCTTGCCGAAGGTGTGGCCGCCCGCGATCAGCGCGACGGTCTCCTCGTCGTTCATCGCCATGCGGGCGAACGTGTCGCGGATGTCGTGCGCGGCGGCGAGCGGATCGGCGCTGCCGTTCGGCCCCTCCGGGTTCACGTAGATGAGGCCCATCTGCACGGCGCCCAGGGGCTTCTCGAGCTCGCGATCGCCGCTGTACCTCCCCTCGTCGCCGAGCCACTCGGTCTCCGGGCCCCAGTAGACGTCCTCGTCGGGCTCCCAGACGTCCTCGCGGCCGCCGGCGAAGCCGAAGGTCTCGAAGCCCATCGACTCGAGCGCGACGTTGCCGGTGAGGACCATCAGGTCGGCCCAGGAGAGGGACTGGCCGTACTTCTTCTTGACCGGCCACAGGAGCCGGCGGGCCTTGTCGAGGTTCGCGTTGTCCGGCCAGCTGTTCAGCGGGGCGAAGCGCTGCATGCCGGCGCCGGCGCCGCCGCGGCCGTCGTGGATCCGATAGGTGCCGGCGCTGTGCCAGGCCATGCGGATCATGAAGCCGCCATAGTGGCCGAAGTCCGCGGGCCACCAGTCCTGCGAGGTGGTGAGGATGCCGTTGATGTCCTGCTTGACGGCCGCCAGATCCAGCGCGTTGAACGCGGCCGCGTAGTCGAAGTCCTCGCCGACCGGGTTCCCGACCGCCGGGTTCTTGGCCAGGATCCGCAGGTTGAGGCGGTCGGGCCACCAGCCGCGGTTGCCGCCGCCCTCGGTCGGGTGGGGCGCGCGCTCGTGCGCGACCGGGCAGCCGCCGCCACTCGTGGCGACGTCGGCCTCGTCGTTCATCTCTCCAACTACGGCATCAGGCTTATCGGACAAGGGAACCCTTTCAGGGGTCGGGAGGGGTTGGTCTCAGGAACTGCCGGTGGTCGAGCAGCCGGGGCACAGGCCCCAGTAGATGACCTCGGCCTCGTCGATCGCGAAGCCGTGGACGTGGTCAGCGGTGAGGCACGGTGCGGCGCCGACGGCGCACTCGACGTCGGCGATCGCGCCGCAGGACCGGCACACCACGTGGTGGTGGTTGTCGCCCACGCGGGACTCGTAGCGGGCCACCGAGCCGAGCGGCTGGATGCGCCGCACCAGGCCGGCGGTCGTCAGCGCCTGCAGCACGTCGTAGACGGCCTGCTGGGAGACGTCGCCGACCTCACTGCGAACGCCGGCGAGGATCGAGGTCGTGTCCGCGTGCGGGTGGTCGTGCACCGCCGCCAGCACCGCCACCCGCGGACGCGTGACGCGCAGGGAGGCCCCACGCAGCATGCGCTCGAGTTCGGCGGTCACCGGCATACGCCCGAGTCTGACACATGTTCTGGAATCGTTCCGGAAAAGGTTGTCGGGCCCCTAACGCACGATCGGACCCGTGCCGAGGACGGCGTGGCTCGTGACGGCCCGGGCGATGACCCGGTCGCCCTGGGTGATCTCGGCCTCGGCCGAGGCGACGCGCCGCCCGGCGCTGACGCAGCGCCCGCGGCAGACGAGCGTCACGCCGCCCACCGCGGCCCGCACGTACTGCACGCTGATCTGGACGTGGGGCGCGGCGACGCCGGCCGGCACGCGCGCATGCACCGCCCATCCGGTCGTGCTGTCGAGCAGCGCACCCAGGTAGCCGCCGTGCACGATGCCGCCGCCGTTGAGGTGCTCCGGGCCCGGGTCGGCCTCGATGTGGGCGCCGTCCTCGTCCGCCCGCACGACGCAGAACCCGAGCAGGACGGCGAAGGGGCCGGGGCCGATGCGGGCGACGTCGTCAGGGGTGCTCATCGGACCCGATCGTAGACGTGACCCAGGACGCCCCTGAAGAACAATCAGCGGTGATGTTTGTTCGCTTCTCAGGTGCTCCGCGACGGCGTACCCTTCAGCCATGGCCGCACCCCTCCCCGCCCTCGAGCCCCAGCAGCAGCGCAGCATCGAGACCCGGCGCCGGCTCCTGGACGCGGCCGTCGAGGAGCTGCTCGAGAACGGCTACGGCAAGGTCACCACGGTCAGCGTGGCCCGCCGTGCCCAGGTGACGCGCGGCGCCCAGCAACACCACTTCCCCAACAAGGACGTCCTGGTCGCCGAGGCCGTCCGCCACCTGGCGCGGCGCCAGAGCGACGAGCTCGCCGCCCAGCTCGCCGCCCTGCGCCAGGGCAAGGCGCGTGTCGCCAACGCGCTGGACCTGATCTACGCGCAGTACGGCGGCCCGCTCTTCGCCGCGATGTTCGAGCTGTCGCTCGCCGCCCGGCACGAGCCGGCGCTGCGGGACCTCGTCCGGGAGGAGGAGCAGGGCATGGCCGGGACCGTGCACGCTCTGGGACGGGTGATCTTCGGCCCGGCCGCGCTGCGGTCGGCGGACTTCGCCGCACGCTGGGCGGCCGCGCTGTCGACGATCCGGGGCATCGCGGTCCTGCGGATCCTCGGGCACTCCGAGCGCGCGCTGCAGCGCCAGTGGCGCTTCGCGCGCGGCCAGATCGTCGCCGCCTTGTCCCAGTAGCGCGGACGGGCCCGCGCTACCGGGCGACGTCCGTCACGCGGCTGCGGGCTTGTAGACGGTGACGACGGCCGCGCCACCGAGGCCGATGTTGTGCTGAACCGCGGTCTTCGCGCCCGCGACCTGGCGCTTGTCCGCCGTGCCCCGCAGCTGCCACGTCAGCTCGCTGCACTGGGCCAGGCCGGTCGCCCCCAGCGGATGCCCCTTGGAGATCAGGCCGCCCGACGGATTGACGACCGGGCCGCTGCCGCCGTAGGTGGTCGCCTCGGCGTCGACCAGTTTGTGCCCTTCGCCCTCGGCCGCGAAGCCGAGCGCCTCGTACGTGATGAGCTCGTTGGCGCTGAAGCAGTCGTGCAGCTCGCAGACGTCCGCGTCCTTGCCTTCGATCTGCGCCTCCTCGTACGCCTGGCGCGCGGCGGCGCGGGACATGTCCGCCCCGCAGATCGTCATGCAGTCGGCGGTCTCGTCGAACGTCGAGGAGAGGTCGGTCACCATCGCCTGGCCGGCGATCTCGACCGCGTGCTCCCACAGCCCGTGCTCGTCGACGAAGCGCTCGGACGCGACGATCACCGCGGCGCTGCCGTCGCTCGTCGGCGAGCACTGCAGCTTCGTCAGCGGGTCGTGGATCATCCGCGACTCCTTGATCTGGTCGAGCGTGTACTCGTCCTGGAACTGGGCGTACGGGTTGTTGACCGAGTGCTTGTGGTTCTTCCAGCCGATCCACGCGAAGTGCTCGGCCGTCGAGCCGTACTTCTGCATGTGGTCGCGGCCTGCGTTGCCGAACATCTGCGGCGCGAACGGCGTCTCCTCCGGCGCGCGCAGCTCGCTCATGCGGATCATGTGCTTGTCCATCGGGTTCACGCGGTCGGGGAACTTCATCCCGAGCGACCCGCGCTCCATCTTCTCGAAGCCCAGCGCCAGCGCGCAGTCGGCCATGCCGAACTTGACCGCCTCGCGGGCGAGGTAGAGAGCGCTTGATCCCGTGGAGCAGTTGTTGTTGACGTTGACGACCGGGATCCCGGTCACGCCGAGCGTGTAGACCGCACGCTGGCCGGCGGTCGAGTCGCCGTAGCAGTAGCCGGCGAACGCACGCTGGATCTTGTCGTAGCCGATGCCGGCGTCCGCCAGCGCAGCCTGTCCCGCCTCCTTCGCCCAGTCCGGGTAGTCCCCGTCCTTGGTGCCCGGCTTGTCGAACTTGGTCATGCCGACCCCGATGACGAACGTGCGATTGCTCATCGCATCACCTTAGCAATGAAACCATCACGGCTGATTGTTTGATCCCGGCACCTCAGAGCCCTGCTATCTCACAGCCGCGGGACCCGCCGGTGAACCCCTTGATCATCGCGTCGGCGTTCGCCCGCTCCATCGTGAGATAGGTCGCGCCCGGCGACCCCTCCGGTCCGAGCGTGTCGCCGTACAGCGTCAGCCCGGCCGTCGCGCCCGTCTGCTTCGCGATCGCCCTGGCGAGCCGCGCGTTCACCGAGCTCTCGGGGAAGACGGCCTTCACCGCCTGCGCGCGGATCACGCGCGCCAGGCGGCTGATCGCCGCGGCGGACGGCTGGGCCTGGGTCGTCTGCGACGGGATGACGGCGCCGACCACGGTGATGCCGTAGCGCCGCGCGAAGTAGCCGAAGGCGTCGTGGTCGGTCACGAGCTTGCGCTCTGCGGCGGGGACCGCGTCGAAGCAGGCGGTGATGCCCGCGTCGAGCTTTCGGACCTTCGCGACGTAGGCGGCGGCGGCTCGCTCGACGGCCCCGCGCGCCGCCGGCTCCGCCTTCACGAGCGCCGCAGCGATGACGCCGACCGCGGCCTCGACGTTCCGCGGGTCGTGCCACCAATGGGGGTCGTGCTCGGATGCCTCCCCGTGGCCGTGGTCCTCCCCCGGGAGCGTCTGCGGCAGGCCCTCGGCGAGGTCGACCGTGGCGGGCGAGCCGCCGCTCTGCTTCACCACGTCCTCCATCCAGTGGTCGAGGTCGTCGCCGCTGGTGAAGACGACGTCCGCCCCGGCCGTGGCCCGCACGTCCTTCGGGCGCGGCTCGTAGTCGTGCGGGTCGGTGTTGGGCGCGAGGAGCTGCGTGACCTCCACGCTCGAGCCGCCGACGGCGCGGACGATGTCCCCGACCTGGGTGGTCGTCGCGACGACCGCGACGGACCGCGCCGGCGAGGTTCCCGGCGTGGCGCCGGACGCCGCGCGGTCCTCGGTCGAGGATCCACAGCCGGGGGCCGCCGCGGCGACGGCCACCGTCACGAGGGCGGCGGCGGACAGGAGGGCGCGCGGGGGCCGGGTCGTGCCGGGATGGCCGCCGGCGAGGCGTTCGTCGCTCATCTACGCGACCGGGACGAGGTCGAGGGGCATCCACGCCGGGAACGGGTCCGGCAGCGCCGCGAGGGCGGACGGCCCGGCGGCGAGCTCCGCGTCGGTGAGCAGGCACGCCCCGAGGCGCTCGCGGATGCCGTCCTCGTCGAGGTCCTGCCCGATGAAGACGAGCTCCTGGCGCCGGTCCCCCATCGGCTCGGCCCAGAACGGCTCGATCTCGGCCGGGTCGGGCCACTCGTCCCGGGGGACGACCGCCCACCAGGCGCCGGCCGCCTCGAGGGTCAGGACGCGGCCCGCCTGCGACCAGGCGCCGGCCAGGTCCGGCCGGGTCGCGAGCCAGAAGTAGCCCTTGGCGCGCAGCAGGCCCGGCCACGCCTCGTTGGCGCGCGCCCACAGGCGCTCGGGGTGGAACGGGCGCCGCGCGGTGAACGCGAAGCTTGCGATGCCGTACTCCAGGGTCTCGGGCTGCTCGTCGCCGCGGAGCGTCGCCAGCCAGCCAGGGGCGTCCGCGGCCGCCGCGGGGTCGAAGCGCCCCGTGTCGAGGACCTCGGCGAGCGGGACCGCGCCGCGAGTCGCGCGGACGAGCCGGGCGCGCGGGTTCAGCGCGCGGATCACGGCCTCCGTCCGGGCCACGTCCTCGGGGCCGGCCAGGTCGCACTTGTTGAGCACGACGACGTCGGCGAACTCGACCTGCTCGACGAGCAGGTCGACGAGCGCCCGGTCGTCCTCGTCGGAGAGCCCGAGCCCGCGCTCGTTCAGGTCCTCGACGCAGTCGCAGCCGTCGAGGAACGTCGCGCAGTCGACGACCGTGACCATCGTGTCCAGCCGGGCGAGGTCGCCGAGGGTGGCACCCGTCTCGTCGGCGAAGGTGAAGGTCTCCGCGACGGGCAATGGCTCGCTGATGCCGCTGGACTCGATGAGCAGCGCGTCGAAGCGGCCCTCACCGGCGAGCCGCGCCACCTCCTCCAGGAGGTCCTCGCGCAGCGTGCAGCAGATGCAGCCGTTGCTCATCTCGACGAGCCGCTCCGGGACGTGGTCGACGCCGACACCGCCCGTGCGGAGGGTCTGCGCGTCGATGTTGAGCTCGCTCATGTCGTTGACGATCACCGCGACGCGACGGCCCTCGCGATTGCGGAGGAGGTGCTCGAGCACCGTCGTCTTGCCGGCGCCGAGGAAGCCGGACAGGACCGTGACGGGGAGGCGAGCGTCGTGAGAGCTGCGGATGCGGGTCATGGGGCGCATGGTACAAAATGAGAATGAATCTTGTTTTGAGCGCCAGCGCCGGAAGTTTGCCCACCAGGTCGCGTGACGGACGCGGCCACGCCCACTGACCGTCAGCCGACCGGTTGCAATTCCTACGGTCCCGTAGCTACACTGGTGTTACTTGGCCGGAGGGTGCTTCTCGACGCCCCGCCGACCGCCCGTGAGCAAGGAGCCCCAGTGTCCGTCACCGCCCCGCCGCAGCCGACCGCTGCGCCGACATCCCCGTCCAACGGCGCCGCGCCGTCCGCCGACAGCGGCCGCCGGAAGGCGAGCAACACGCGCGTCTTCCTCGATCGCCTGCGCCGCGCCAGCCCGCGCAACCTGAAGCCGATGGAGGACTACGGCTGGTTCCCGCCGGACTCGGTGACGCGGCGCGTGTGGGCGTACCCGACTGGGATGACGGTCGGCTTCAGCCGGGCCGTGGTCGTCGAGGAGCTCGACCCGTTCCTGATCGCCCCGGTGAAGAGCTCGAGCAAGATCTACAGCCAGACGAGCGTCCGCTACGACCGCACGCTGCGGTACTTCGCGACCTACCTGTTCGGCGACTCGCGGTCGATCACCAAGGCGACCGAGGTGCTCATGCGGGTCCACGCGCGGGTGGCCGCGCCGGACCCGGTGTCGGGCCTGCTGTCGGACCCGAACAACCCCGACGAGCAGCTGTGGATCCACATGACGGCGTGGCACTCGATCCTCTACACGTACGAGATCTACGGGCCCGGCCGGCTGTCGCAGGCCGACGAGGAGCGCTACTGGGCCGACTGTGCGACCGCCGCCCACGCCCAGACCATCGATCCGGACAAGGTCCCCCGCAGCCGCGAGGAGGTGCGCGAGTACTTCGCCCGGATGCGTCCGCGGCTCGCCGCGTCGGAGGCGACCCAGGAGGCGATGGGCCACCTGATGAAGGTGGACAGCCTGTACCCGGACCTCCCGCTGCTGCTCAAGCCGGGCATGTGGGTGTTCGCGAGGCTCTTCCGCATCGCGGTCATCGGGTCCCTGCCGCGGTACCAGCGCGACCTCGCGAACCTGCGCCAGCCGCGGATCCTGGACTCGGCGATCCGCCCGGTCATGCGTGCGCTGCTGCGGATCGCGTCCATGTCGCCGCGCTTGGAGCTCGCGATCGTCGGCATCGTGTCGCCGTCGACCGTCCCGGTGGTGGGGCCGACGCTGCTCGGGATCAAGCCGCTCAGCGACGAGGTCCTCTCCCCCGCCGAGTCCTTCCGCCGGCACGGCGTCCCGACGCCGGCCGAGCTCTACGCGGAGCTCGGGCACGACCAGTCGACCGCGGTCTACCCGCCGTCCGCCCCGGTCCCGGCCGAGGTCGCGGCCGCCTACCGCGTGGGCTGACGAGCCTCGCGGGGCTACGCGCGATAGCGCAGCCCGTCGAGGGCGACGCCCAGGATGCGGCGGGTCTGCTCGGGGTCGGGTGACGGGATCTTCACGATCCCGACCACGAGCTGGATGAGCTCGCCGATGGAGATGTCGGGGCGGACCGCCCCGGCCTCCTGCGCGCGGACGAGCAGCGGCTCGCCCGCGCCCCACAGCGCCTGCCGGGACGTCGCGAACAGCTCGGCGTCCTGGTCGAGGTAGTTCAGGAGCTCGCCGGCGAGCGCGCGCTTGGTCCCGATGTAGTCGACCACGCGACCGATCCAGCCGGTCAGCGCGTCCCACGGCTCGGCGTCCGCGAACTCCGAGGCCGAGCGGCAGACCTGCTCGACCTCCCCGAGGTACAGCGCCTCCAGGAGCGCCTGGCGGTTCGGGAAGTTGCGGTAGAGCGTGCCGATGCCGACCCCGGCCCGGCGCGCGATCTCCTCGAGCGCCGTGGCCTCACCGCCCTCGGCGAACGCCTCGCGTGCGGCGACGAGGACCTTCTCGTAGTTGCGCAGCGCGTCAGCGCGCTTGGGGCGCTTGAGCAGCTCGGTGGGGACAGCGTCGATGGAAGTCATGGGAGCGCGGGCTTGACAAAGCGGAGGCTACCTCCGTACTGTTCCTGAAGCAAACCGGAGGCGACCTCCAGATGTATCGGAGGTGTCCTCCAGTTTAGCCCCTCTCGCCCCAATCTCAAGTCGACAGGAGTTCCTCGTGACTCTCAGTGCTCCATCCACCCCCAGTCGCCCCTGGGCGATGCTGTTCGTGGTCTGCCTCGCGCAGCTCATGATCGTGCTCGACGCCACCATCGTGAACGTCGCGCTGCCCACCATCCAGGACGACCTCGGGCTTTCCGGCAGCGGCCTGACCTGGGTCGTCAACGCGTTCCTCGTCAGCTTCGGCAGCCTGCTGCTGCTGGCGGGCCGGCTCGGCGACCTCGCCGGCCGCCGGACCATCTTCCTCGGCGGCGTCGCCGTCTTCACGGCTGCGTCCGTGCTCTGCGGGCTCGCTCCCAGCGGCGAGGCGCTGATCGCCGCGCGGTTCCTGCAGGGCGTCGGCGCCGCCGCCCAGGCCTCGGTGATCCTCGCGATCATCGTGACGAACTTCTCGCCCGGCGCCGAGCAGGCGCGCGCGATGAGCGCGTACGTCTTCGTGTCCGTGGCCGGCGGATCCCTGGGCCTGCTGGTCGGCGGGCTGCTGACCGAGGCGCTCAGCTGGCACTGGGTGTTCTTCATCAACGTCCCGATCGGGCTGGCGACGGTCGTCCTCGGGCGGCGCTTCGTCCCGGCGGATCGCGGCCTCGGCTTCGGTCACCACGTCGACTGGTCGGGGGCCGTGCTGGTCACGACCTCGCTGATGGTGGGCATCTACGCCATCGTCCAGGCGAGCACCCACGGCTGGACGTCACTTCCGGTCCTGGGCTTCGGCGCCGTCGCGGCCGGCCTCATGGCGGCCTTCGTCGCCCTCGAGCGTCGGATCGCCGCGCCGATCATGCCGCTGCGGATCCTGGCCGTCCCGGGCCTCGTGCGGGCGAACGTCGTCCGGGCGCTGCTCGTCGTCGGCATGTACAGCACGTTCTTCCTGGGGACCCTGTACCTCGAGCGCGTGCGCGGCTTCAGCGCCATCGAGACCGGCGCGGCGTTCCTGCCGTGGACGCTCACCGTGGCGGTCCTCTCCCGCGGCGTCACGACCCGGCTCGTCGCCCGCTTCGGCCCGCAGCACGTCCTGGTCGCCGGCATGACCAGCGCGAGCCTCGGGCTGCTGCTGTTCGGCACCGCCGGGGAGAGCACGCCGTTCTTCCCGACGATCTTCTTCGCCTGCTTCGCCATCGGCCTCGGGATCGGCAGCGCGATCCAGCCGCTGCTCTCGCTGGCGATGGCCGGCGTGCCGCGGGAGGACGCCGGCCTCGGCTCGGGCCTGGCGAACGTGAGCCAGCAGTTGGCCGGCGCGCTCGGCGTCGCCGTGCTCAGCACCCTTGCCGACGACCGCACCAAGGGCCTCGTCGCGGCCGGCCACACCGAGGCGTCGGCACTGGTCGCCGGCTACCACCTGGCGTTCTTCGTCGCCGCCGCGGTCACCGCCGGCGGCGCCCTGCTCGCCGCTGTCGTCCTGCGTCCGCAGCCCGCGCGGCGCCCCGCCCCCACCCACTCCCTGGAGACCGCATGACCCCCATCACCCGCACCGCCCAGTCCGCCACCGCCCGGCGCCGCGGCATCGCTCACCGCGCAGCCGAGGGGACGATCACCGCCTACCTGCGGGACGTCTCCGCCGCCGGGCGCCGCGAGCCGATGCCCGCGCCGCCGCGGGTCCGCGCGCCGCGGACCCGCAGCTCGCGTTCACCCGGGTGAACCCGGGCTACGGGCCGAGCTGCTGCCCGCGCCCGACGGCTCGGCCAGGGCCTGGGCGAACACCTCGGCGCGCGCCTTGGAGCCGGGGAGCCGGCCGACGATGCGGCCGATGGGACCCACCGCACGGTTCAGGTCCGAGGCCGCCAGCGTCAGGTCGTTGACGGTCGGCTGCAGCGTCTCGAGGTAGCTGATGATCTGCTCGACCATCAGCTCGACGCTCTGCACGCGCGGCGTCAGCTCCGGCAGCGCGGCCGCGTGGCGGGTCAGGTCCGGGAGCGCCGCGGCGTACCCGGTGAGCTCGGTCAGCGCACCAGCGTGCTGCGTGAGCTCCGCCAGCGCCGCCGCGTGCGTCGTCAGCTCCGAGAGCGCGCTCGCGTGCTGGGAGAGCTCGGCGAGCGCCGCGGCGTTGGCCGTCAGCTCGGGCAGCGAAGCGGCGCTGTCCGCCAGCCGCGAGAGCGCCTCCGCGTGGCGCGTCAGCTCCGGCAGTGCCCCGGCGTTCTCGGCCAGCACGGCAAGGCTCTCGATGCCGCGCAGGATGCCGTCGATGCGGCGCGGGATGGCGACCGCGTGCTGCGTGATCGACAGCGTCAGCCCCACCACGGGCAGACGCGACGGGTGCTCGAGCGGTCCCCATCCCATGGCGAGAGCATGCCATCTCGCGGCTTGGGCGGCAGGCCTTGCACCCGGCCGGCATGGCACCGGCCATCCGCCGGCGATGGCGCGTGCACGCGCAGATGACGCCGCTCTCCTAGCCTGGGCAGCGCATGCGGATCCCGGGCACCGACCCTCCACTGCCCACCGGCGGCACCGGCCCCGAGCAGCTCGCCCGCAAGCTGCTGGCCGAGCGGCAGGACAAGATCCTCGCCGGTTGCCTGGCCGCCGTCGGCCTGTACGGGCTCGCGCTCACGCCGGTCGCCCCCTCCCTGCTCGGGACCCACCCGATCCTGCTGGAGATCCTGCGCGGCTCCCCCGCCTCGATGATCACGGCCGGCGGGCTGGTCCGCACCGGCGAGGCCTCGCCGGTCATCGCGGTCCTCGCCGGGCTGATCGGCTGCATCATGTTCGACTGGCTCTACTGGTGGGCCGGCCGGCGCTGGGGGCAGCACGCCATCGACCTCGTCACCGCCGGCCGACCGCGGACCGCCAGGGCCGTGGGCTCGCTGCAGCGGCAGATGCAGCGCCGCGGCAGCACCATCGTCCTGGTCTCCTACCTGCTCCCGGTCCCGACGACCGTCATCGGGGTGCTTGCCGGCTGGACCGGCATGACGCTGAGGCGTTTCCTGATCCTCGACGCGATCTCGGCCCTCGCGTGGGTCTGCGGTCTCGTCGCGCTCGGCTACTCCATCGGCCAGCCCGCCGTCGATGCTGCCGCCACCGTCTCCCGCTATGGCCTGTACATCGGGATCGCCCTGATCGTGGTCCTGGTGTTCCGCCAGCGAGGCCGCGGGACCGCCTGACGCCCGTACCCCTGACATGCAGCACGTCACCCACCGCCAGCGCGTCGACGCGCACCTCAAGGCCTACCTCGCACAGCCGGCCACCTCCCGTTCACCAGAGGCGTTCGCGGCGTTCGCGGCCGCCCGCGGGGCACCGGTCCGGATCGTCGACGCCGGCGGCGGTGCCGGGCCCGATCGCACCTGGGTCAGGATCCTCAACGTCGACGGCATCCACGGCTACGACGTCGACGTCGCGGAGCCCGAGCCGTTGGTCTGGCCGATGGACGGCGCGCACCCGGTGGCCGGGGGCTTCACCACCATGAACGTGCGGGCCCCGGGTCGTCGATGACAGCTTCTTCACCGCATGGTGGGTAAAAACTGCCAGCGGCCGCGACGCGGCGCTCAGGCCCGGTCGTCCTGCGGGTGCGCCGGGAGGAAGAGGGCGACGAGGATCGCGCCCACGAGCGCGACCCCGGCGGCGACGAAGCACCCCGCGGTGAGGCCGTCCAGGAAACCCTCCTGCGCGTGCGTGAGCAGCGTCGGGTCCCCGGCCCGGGAGGCGGCGACAGAAGCCGCGCCGAGGGACTCCTGCGCGAGGTCGCGCAGCGGGCCGGCGGGGATGGCGTCGGCGATGCTCTCGCGATAGATCGAGAGCGCCACCGAGCCGATCACCGCGACGCCGAGCGTGCCGCCGAGCTCACGGGTCGCGTCGTTGACCGCCGACCCGATGCCGGCCTTGGCCGCCGGGACGACGCCCATGATGGCCTCGGTCGCCGGTGCGCTCGTGAGCCCGAGTCCCGAACCGACCATGACCATCTGCAGCGCGATCGCCAGGTAGCCGGTGTCCCGGCCGACCGACGAGATCCAGAGGAAGCCGCCGGCGAAGACGAGCAGGCCCCCGGTCACCACCGCCTTGCTCCCGAACCGCACCGCGAGCTGCGTGCCGAGCAGCGACGTGGCGGCGACCGAGAGGGCCACCGGGATCTGGCGCAGGCCGGCTTCCAGGACGCCGTAGCCGAGCACGAACTGGAAGTACTGCGCGATGAGGAAGACGAACCCGAAGAGCGAGAAGAACGCGAACGTCACCGCACCGCTGGCAGCCGTGAAGCGCAGGTTCGCGAACAGGGTGACGTCGAGCATCGGGTGCTCCTGGCGGCGCTCCCACAGCGTGAAGAGCCCGAGCACAGCGAGCGCAACCGCGAAGCCGCCGAGCGTCTGCGCCGAAGCCCAGCCGCGCTCGGGGCCCTCGATGATCGTGTGGACCAGCGCGCCGAGCCCCGCGCTGCTCAGCAGCAGGCCGGGGACGTCCAGCGGCGGGGTCTGCGGGTCGCGACTGGTCGGGACGAGCCAGGCGGCGAGCGCGAAGGTCACGGCGCCGAGCACGGCGCAGAAGACGAAGGCCGAGCCCCACCAGTAGCTGTTCAGCAGCGCCCCGCCGACGATCGGCCCGGCCGCGATGGCGATGCCGGTCGCCGCACCCCACAGCCCGATCGCGCGGGCACGTTCGTGGCGATCCGGGAAGACGTTCGAGATGATCGAGAGCGTCGTCGGGAAGATGATGGCGGAGCTGACGCCGGCCACCGTCCGCCAGAGGATCAGCTCCCCCGGGGAGTCGCTCCAGGCGCACAGCAGCGACGAGATGACGTAGACGGCGAGCCCGGCGAGCAGCGCACCCTTGCGCCCGAAGCGATCGCTGAGCGACCCGGCCGCGAGGACGAGCGCGGCGAACGCGAGGTTGAAGGCGTCGACGATCCACAGCAGGTCGCGCGACGACGCGTCGATCTCGCGCGTCAGCGTCGGCAGCGAGACGTTGACGATCATGGTGGCGACGTTGATGGTGAACGCCGCGAGGCAGAGCACGAAGAGGACGGCGGCGCGCGAGTGGCTCATGAGTTTAGAAACTAAACCATATTGTGGTTTAGAATGGCAACCAGATGCGGTCCTACGGTCAGTACTGCGGCGTCGCCCGGGCGCTGGACGTCGTCGGCGATCGCTGGTCGCTGCTCATCGTCCGGGAGCTGCTCGCCCGTCCGTGTCGCTTCACCGACCTGCTCGACGGCCTGCCCGGGATCGCGCGCAACCTCCTGTCCGAGCGGCTGCGCGCGCTGCAGGCGGCTGAGCTCGTCGCCCGGGACGACGACCGCTACGTCCTCACCGACCGCGGCTGTGCCCTCCGGCCGGTGCTGGGCGAGCTCGTCCGCTGGTCCGTCCCGTACATGGTTCACGGCGCCGGCGAGGACGAAGCGCGCGGGCACTGGGTCGGGCTCGCCGCCGAGGCGCTCTTCGAAGGGGCCGACCTGGCCGGCCTCGGCGGCCTCGAGATCGGCGTCGACGCCGACGCCGAGCTGCTGACGCTGCGGGTCCTGGAGACCGAGGGCCTCCGCGCGCACGTCGGCCCCGCGACCGCGCCCGACGTCCGCCTGCGCGGCAGCATGGAGGGCGTGCTGGCCGCGCTCACCGGCCTGCCGGCGCCGCAGCCGGCGACCGTCGAGGGCGATGTGGCCCGACTGCGTATGCTCCGCGAACGGCTGCCGAACCCGGGCTGACACTACGTCGCGGCCAGCACCGCGCGCAGCCGTTCGGCGAACGCCTCGGGCTGCCCCGGATGGCCGAACTCCGGCCCGGCGAACCCGCCGTGATGACTGGGGAAGAAGACGGCCTCGAGCCCGAGGTGCTCCGCCGTCGCCTTCGCCGCGCGTCCGGGCATCTGCTCGGCGGACTCCTCGCCGATCGCGAGCACCACGCGCGTGGCGGCCGCGGCGAAGTCCGCGGGATCAGGCCGGTAGTCGACCATCGGCCGAGCCGCGCCCGAGAGCAGGACGTCGTCGCGGGTCCCGTCGTCCTCGGTCGGCATGCCGAACTGCGCGGGGTCGGGGGCGGGCAGGTCGAGGTAGGCGTCGGTGAACGGTCCGCTCCAGGACACCATGGTGATGAACTGCGCCATGCCGGCTCCGAACCCGCGCTCGTGGTAGGCACGCTCGGTCGCCATCGACGCGGCCTCCGCCGCCTCCGCGTCGGGCAGGAGCCGGAGCAGCGGCGGCTCGTGCGCCACGAGCGTGCGGACGAGGTCGGGATGCGCCGCGACCAGGGCGAGCCCGGTGACGGCGCCGCCGCTGCTGCCGAAGAGGTCGACGGGGCCGCCGCCGATCGCCTCGATGACGGCGAGCACGTCCGCGGCCTGCTGCTCGGGGGTCCGGTCAGTGCGTCCGTCGGTGCGCGTGCTGCGGGCGATGCCGCGCGGGTCGTAGCTGACGACCGTGCGGTCCTCCAGCAGCTCGGCCTGCCGGGCGAAGCCGGACGCCTGCATCGGGTGCCCGACCATGACCAGCGGCGGCCGGCCGTCGGCGGTGGGGAGCGGACCCCAGACGTCGTAGGCGAGTTCCGCGTCCGGGGTGGTGAGGGTGTGGGAGCGCATGCGTGTCATGCCGATCCAGACCGCGGGGGCGAGCAGAACTCATCGGCCGGTCCGCTCGACCTGGATGACACGTTCGGGCGTAGCCGGACATCTCCCTCCCATGGCCTTCTCCGTCTGTTCGTTCCGCGCGGCGTGCCGCGTGTCCGTCGTCGTGGCGGGCGTCGTGCTGCTGGGCTCCTGCGCCGGAGCCGCTGCGGCGACGTCCCCGGACTTCCGCCCGGGAGCCCGGTCACTCGGGGACTCGCTGTTCCCGACGATCGGCAACGGTGGGTATGACGTCGGCCACTACGACCTGGACCTCGACTACTCGGTGGCCACGAAACGGCTGAAGGCCACGGCGACCATCGATGCGGTCGCCACCCAGGACCTCTCCCGCTTCTCCTTCGACCTGACCCGGTGGAACACCGTCCGGCGGGTGAGCGTCAACGGGCAGCCGGCGACGTTCACCACAGACGCCAAGCGGTCCAAGGTCCTGATCACGCCGTCACGCGGGATCCGCGACGGAGCCCGCGTCCGCAGCGTCGTGCAGTACGAGGGGGTCCAGCGGCCGCTCCCGGGCAAGACCATCCTGAAGGAGGGCTGGATCCCGAACGCCAAGGCGGGCGCGGTCGCCGTCAACCAGCCGGCCGGAGCCATGGGCTGGTACCCGAACAACAACGTCCCGAGCGACAAAGCGACCTACACGACCCGCATCACCGTTCCCCGCGGCTACAGCGCCATCGCCACCGGCGTCCTCACCGACCGACGACACGACGCGCGCAACACCAGGAACCCCAGGAGCACGTTCGTCTGGAAGAGCACCGACCCGACCTCGACGTACCTCGTGTCGGTCGCGGTGGGGAGGTTCGACGTCAACTCGCTGAACCCGGCCCGGCCGAAGAAGACCGCACCCGTCGCCGGAAGCCGCAACCGACCGTTGCCGTTCTACACCGCGATCACCTCGGCGCTGCCGGCGAAGGGCAAGGCCAGGTCGGCCGCCACCCTCGGCCAGTCCTCTGGGATCGTCGACTTCTACTCCGCGTACTACGGCGTGCGCTACCCGTTCACGTCGCTCGGCGGCATCGTCACCCTGCAGTCGTTCGGCCTGAACCTCGAGACCCAGGGCAAGCCGACGTACGCCGTCACGACGATCGACCGCGACTCCGGACCGTGGATCGGCGTCGTCGCGCACGAGCTGGCGCACCAGTTCTTCGGCAATCTCGTGACGCCCGCTCGGTGGCGGGACATGTGGCTCAGCGAGGGGATGAGCATCTTCTCCGAGTGGGTCTGGTCGTCCACCGGCACCTTCTTCCCCATCCCGACGCGTGACCAGTACCTCGACGTGTACGCCAACCCGGCCTACCCGATCTCCTGGCGTGTCCCGCCGGCCGACCCGGCCCGGCCGGAGGACCTCTTCGACGGCGACGGCATGTACCGGCGTGCCCCCGCCACGATCGAGGCCATCCGCCAGGTCCTTGGCGACGCGACGTTCAAGGCGATGATGCGCCGCTGGCTGACCGAGCACGCCTACGGCAGCGCCACGACCGAGCAGTTCATCGCGCTCGTGAAGCAGACCGATCCCGCCCGGGCCGGCCGCTGGACCGAGTTCTTCCGCCAGTGGCTCTACACCAGCTACCCGACCGCGCCCCTGAGCCCCGGCGCGCCGCGGGTCGACAAGCCGCAGATCAACGCCGACAACTTCGACACCTACATCGACACCGCGGCCCTCAGGCGCTGACGGGTCGACTCACAGATCCAGCAGCAGGTCGCGAACGACCCCGGGCTGCGAGAGGAACGGGTGGTGACCCGCGTCGAGCTCGATGACGCGGTCGGCGCGCTCGGCGAACACGCGCTGGCGGTCGGCCGGCGTTCCGCGGTCATCGGCGCAGACGACGTAGGTCGTCGCCAGCTCCTTCCACCCGGCGTGCCCGACCGGTTGGCCCACGACCTGCAGGCTCTGCAGCGCCGTCCGGTCCGTGGCGTCGCGCTGCACGGATGCGTCGCAGTCCTGCAGGAACGTCCCGGCAAGGGCGTCGGGACGCACCGTGAAGGTCCCGGCCTCGGGGTCGAGGTCGAGGAAGGGTGCGGGTTCGTCGCTGCCGAACGACGAGAGGCTCTCACCGACCTCCGGCAGGTAGCTGGAGATCAGCACGAGGTGGTGGATGCCGGCCACGTCGGCCACGGCCTCCGCGGCGACGATGCCCCCGTAGCTGTGGGCCACCACGATGGTCGGCTCCTTCGCCTCGGCCAGGAGTGCGCGCAGCGCCGCGACATCCTCCGGGAGCCCGGGGCCGTCCGGCCCGGGTGTCGCGCCGGTCTCGCCGCAGCTGGGCAGCGCCGCCGCCCGGCTGGTCACGCCACGGCCGGCGAGCAGCTCGGCCGTGCGGTGCCACCACCACGCCCCGTCCTTGACGCACGCCCCGTGGACGAACACGATCTCCATGCGGCTGATGCTACGACCTCCTCGTCAGGTGTACGCCGCCGTCGGACGGCGGCTGACGAGCATGGTCGTGCGGTGCGTCATCAGCGTGTCCCCGTCCTGGTCCACGAGCTTCACCGTGAATCCGATCAGGCCGCGCCCGTCGTCGTCGAGCCGCTGCTCGTCGATCTCCGCCCGGCCCGTGATGATGGTCGACGGGCGCACGGGCCGCCGCATGCGCAGCCCGTCGACCGCGACCCCGGCGATCACCGCTGTCCCGGCGAAGAACGCGTCGAAGAGCAGGCGCTGCGCGACCGCGATGGTCTGCACGCCGCTGGCGATCAGGCCGCCGAAGTCCGTCTGCTCGGCGAACGCAGGGTCGACGTGGAACGGCTGCGGGTCCCAGTCCCGGGCGAACGCGACGATCTCCTCGGCGCTGAGCTGCCGCTCCCCGAGCTCGAAGACGGTCCCGACGGTGAGGTCCTCTGCGTAGCGCATGCGCGGCATGATCACGGACTCGGTCCCAGCCGGGCGGCGCGCTCCTCGAGGTAGCGCCGCTCAGTGTCGTTCGTGGCCCTCGCGGCTGCGCGAAGGTACTGCTCGCGTGCGTCGTGGTGGTTGCCCGCCAGCTCGTCGAGGTGGCCGCGGACCGCATCGGCGCGGTGCCCGCACGCGGCCAGGTCGTCGGGGGACATGGCGTCGACCGCCCCGAGCCCGGCCGCCGGGCCGGCTGTCAGCGCGATCGCGACGGCGCGGTTGAGCGCGACGACGGGCGTCGGCGTGAGGCGGTGCAGGACGTCGTAGAGCGTGCGGATCTGTGGCCAGTCGGTGTCCTCCGCGCGGGTCGCCTGCGCGTGGACGGCGGCGATCGCGGCTTGCAGCTGGTATTCGCCGACGGCGCCGGCCGCGAGTGCCTGTTCGACCAGGGCGGTCCCCTCCGCGACGGCGGCGGCGTCCCAGCCGCCGCGATCCTGATCGGCCAGCACCACGAGGCCCTCGTCGGCGGTGTTGCGCGCCGGGCCGCGGGCGTGGGTGAGCAGCATCAGCGCCAGCAGTCCGGTCAGCTCGTCCTCGTCCGGGAGCAGGCGGTGCGCAAGGCGCGTGAGCCGCAGCGCCTCCCGCGCGAGGTCGACGCGCTGGAGGGCCGGGCCACCGGTGGCCGTATGGCCCTCGGTGAACATCAGGTAGAGGACGTGCATCACGACGCGCAGCCGCGCCGCGCGCTCGTCGGGGTGCGGCAGCGTGAAGTGCGTGCCGGTGGCGCGGATGCGCTGCTTCGCGCGACTGATGCGCTGTGCGACGGTCGCCTCGGGCGCCAGGAACGCGCTCGCGATCTGCGCGGTGGTGAGGCCGCCGACGGCACGCAGCGCGAGCGCCAGCTGCGACGGCGGCGAGAGGGCCGGATGGCAGCAGAGGAAGAGCAGCGTCAGCGTGTCGTCGGCGCGAGTCTCCTCGTCATCGGCGCGGCCCGGGTCGCGCAGCTCGAGGGCGGCGACCTGCTCTTCGCGCCGGCGCCGGGCGCCGTCGCTGCGCTGGTGATCGATCAGGCGGTTGGCGGCGACGGTGACGAGCCAGCCGCGCGGGTGGTCCGGGATGCCGTCGACCGGCCACCGCGCGGCGCCCTCGACGAGCGCCTCCTGCACGGCGTCCTCGCACAGGTCGAAGTTCGGCTCGCGCCGGGCGAGGACGGCCAGGACCTGCGGCGCCAGGCGGCGCAGCAGGTCCTCGACGAGCTGCTCCGGGTTCACCCGTCGTGGACCATCAGGGGTCGTACCTCGATCGCCGCCGTCAGGGCGGCGGCCGGCCAGTCCGCGGCGATCTGGTTCGCGCGGGCGGCGTCGCACTCGAGGATCAGGAAGCCGCCCATGACCTCCTTCGCCTCCGCGTACGGACCGTCGGTGATCACGGGGGCGCCGCCGACCTGCGGCTTGACCGTCGTGGCCGTGCCGGCGAAGGCGTCGGTGGCGACGAGCTCCCCCGACGCGGTGAGCTCCGTCATCAGCGCGCCCATGTCCTCCATCAGCTCCGGCGTCAGCAGGTGACGGGCGTCGGGGTTGTCGTACAGCAGCAGCATGAACTTCATCGGTCGCTCCCTGGTCGTCGACGGCGAGTGATTCTCGCCTTTACCCTGACGACGGAGCCGCGAGCGGTTTCTCGACATGTCGAGAAACCGTGGTCCGCGCCGTCCTGCTGGAAACGGCGCCGAAACGCGGCGCCGGCCACCCGAGAGGCCCACCCTCATGCCCAGCCATGCGCTCACGCTCCACGAGCATCCCTTCGCGTCCTACTGCCAGAAGGCCCTGATCGCCTTCTACGAGCGGGACGTGCCGTTCACGGCGAAGGTCGTCGTGAACGCAGCCGACCGTGCCGAGCTCGCCAGGCTCTGGCCGGTCGCCAAGTTCCCGGTCCTCCGGGACGACACCGCGGGCCTGACGCTGCCGGAGTCCAGCACGATCATCGAGTACGTCGACGCGCTCGCCGACGGCGGCCCGCGGCTGCTGCCGGCCGACCCGGCCGCCGCGCTGCAGGTGCGCCTGTGGGACCGCTTCTGCGACCAGTACCTCCACACCCCCATGCAGAAGATCGTCGCCGACAGCATGCGCGCAGAAGACGAGCACGACCCGGCCGGCGTCGGCGAAGCCCGCGGCATGCTCGACGTCGCCTACGGCGTCCTGGAGGCGCAGCTCGGCGTCCGCGAGTGGATCGTGGGCACCGCTTTCTCGGCGGCGGACTGCGCCGCGGCGCCGCCGCTGTTCTACCTCCGCGCCGTCCACCGCTGGGACGAGGCCGCCCACCCGCAGATCACGCGCTACCACCGCGCGCTCATGCACCGCCCGTCGGTACGACGGGTCATCGACGAGGCCCGCGAACACCGTCCCCTCTTCCCGCTCCCCTGGCCGGACGACATCGACGTCTAGGAGCCTGTTGAAGAAAGCCCGCCGCGCGACCGAACCGTCTCGCGGCGCCAGACGCCAACGGGCGAGCCGGTGAAAGGCCACCAGCCTTCTTCGGCTCACCCGTCGTCGTCTGGCATCCACGATCCGGCCACGCTCGCATCGACGGCAGATTCTTCAACAGGCTCCTAGTTGCCGGGCCCGTCGGCGCCGGCGATGAGCCGGCGTGCCGCGACCAGCATCGGCTCGTCGACCATGGCGCCGTCGAAGACGATGACGCCCTGCCCGTCGCGGGCCGCAGCGGCGGCCGCCTCGAGGGTGGCGCGCGCTCGCGCGAGCTGCTCGGGGGACGGGAGGAACGCCTCGTCTGCGAGGGCCACCTGTCGCGGGTGGACGCAGAGCTTGCCGGTGTACCCGAGCTCGCGACCCTGGCGGGCGTCGGCGCGGAACGCGTCGTCGTCGTGGATGTCGACGACGACCTGGTCGAGGCACGGGATGCCGGCGACGCGGCAGGCGAGGGCGACACGGGAGCGGGCGTAGAGCACCTCGGTCGAGTGCTTCGTGCGAACCCCGCCGAGGTCCGCGACGTAGTCCTCGGCGCCGAAGTAGGCGGTGGTCACCGGTCCGCCGAGCAGGGCCCGGACATCGAGGACGCCGCGGGCCGTCTCGATCCCGGCGACGACGCCGAGCCCGTCGTGGCCCGCGGCGGCGAGGGCTCGGGCGACCTGCTCGAGCTGCTGCGCGTCTTCGACCTTTGGCACGACGACCGCGGTCAGCCCGGCCGGCAGCGCGGCCACGTCCGCCGCGAACGACGCCGTCGGCGGCGCGTTGACGCGGACGCAGACCGCGAACCCGGGATGCCGCTCGAGCAGCCCGGCGACCTGCCCGGCCAGCGCGGCGCGCGCCGCGTCCTTGCGGCCTTCGGGCACCCCGTCCTCGAGGTCGATCACGCCGGCTCCGGGCCGGCTGCGGGGCAGCTTGGCGACGAGGTCGGGGCGGACGGCAGGCGCGAACAGGAGCGAGCGCATCAGGTGTCCTGGGGGCGGCAGCGCATGAGGGCGGTCCGCTCGCACCGCGCGACGAGCACGTCGCGCTGGTTGTAGCCGCGGTGCTCGAACGCGACGATCCCCTGGCCGGGGCGCGAGCTCGACGGCCGGGCGCTGAGGACGGTGGACTCGGCACGGAGGGTGTCGCCGTGGAACATCGGGGCGGGGAACTCGACGGCGCCGAAGCCGAGGTTCGCGACCGTGGTGCCGAGCGTGAGCTCGTAGACCGACAGGCCGACGAGCATCGCCAGGGTCATCATGCTGTTGACCAGGCGCTCGCCGAACTCCGACTCAGCGGCGAAGTGCGCGTCCAGGTGCAGCGGCTGCGGGTTCATCGTCAGCGTCGAGAAGAGCGTGTTGTCGGACTCGTTGATGGTGCGCGTGATCGCGTGCGGGACGACGAGCCCTTCAGGCAGATCCTCGAACCAGCGGCCGGAGACGGGCCGCGCGCCGCCGGCAGCGCTCATACCGGGAAGGTCCCGTGATGACGGGTGTGGCCGCGGCGACGCCAGCCGTCGCTCGCGCTGAGCCGCGCGATCAGCTCGCCGCGCAGCTCGCCCGGCTGCACGACGGCCTCGATGTGCAGCTCCGACGCCAGGCGGATCGCGTCGAGCTCTGCCTCGAGCGTCGCGCGCCGCTCGGCGATGAACGCCTCGCGTTCCTCAGGGTCGGCGATCTCCGCGATCGTGTTGGCCCACACCGCGTTGACCGCGGCCTCGCCGGCCATCGCACCGATCTGCGCGCCGGCAAGCGCGATGGTCGCGCGCGGCTCGAAGCCGGGGCTGGACATCGCGTAGTACCCGGCGGCGAACGCCTTGCGCAGCACGACGCAGAAGCGCGGGACCTCGGCGCTCGACATCGCGGCGACCATCTTCGCGCCGTGGCGGATGATCC
The DNA here is from genome assembly GCF_040581415.1 of Paraconexibacter sp. AEG42_29. Lineage (NCBI taxonomy): Bacteria > Bacillati > Actinomycetota > Thermoleophilia > Solirubrobacterales > Paraconexibacteraceae > Paraconexibacter > Paraconexibacter sp. AEG42_29. Next base: position 4,326,815 of record NZ_CP114014.1, read on the forward strand.
CCGCCCGTTCGACCTGCGAGCCGATCATGAACCCGGGGATGTCGGCGAGGAAGATCAGCGGCAGGTTGAACGCGTCGCAGAGCGAGATGAACCGCGCCGCCTTGTCGGCCGAGTCGACGTTGATCGTGCCGGAGCGGACCTTCGGCTGGTTCGCGACGATCCCGACCGCGCGGCCGTCGATGCGAGCGAAGCCGACGACGATCTCGGCCGCCCAGCGCGCCTTGACCTCGAAGAAGCTGCCGGCGTCCACCACGCGGTCGATCACGCCGTGCACGTCGTAGCCGGCGCGGAGCTTGGCCGGCAGGACGCGGTCGTCCCAGTCGGTGTGCGCCGGGGCGGCCCCCGCCGTCCGGGCGGGACGCGCGTCGTAGTGCGACGGCAGGTAGGACAGCCACGCGCGTGCTGCGGCGATCGCCACGGGCTCGTCGGCGAAGAGCTCGTCGCCGCAGCCGGAGACCGTGCAGTGCATGGTGGCGCCGCCCATCTCCTCGAGCGTGACGACCTCCCCGATCGCCTTCTCCGCGATCCGCGGCGACGCCAGGAACATCGACGCGTTGCCGTCCACCATCCCGACCCAGTCGCAGAACGCGGGCATGTACGCGCCGCCGGCGGCCGACGGGCCGAACAGGCAGCAGACCTGCGGGACGCGGCCGGACAGGCGGACCTGCAGGTGGAAGATGCGCGCGGCGCCACGGTGGCCCGGGTGGAAGCCGAGCGCGTCGGTCAGGCGGCCGCCGGCGGAGTCCACGAGGAACACGACGGGCAGCAGGTCGCGGTCGGCGAGCTCGAGGATGCGAACCTGCTTCTCGACCGTCCGCCGCCCCCACGACCCGGCCTTGACCGACGGGTCGTGTGCGATCACCGCGACGCGGCGGCCGTCGATCGTCCCCGTTCCGGTGAGCACGCCGTCGGCCCGCAGGCGCTCGTCGGCGGCGCTCGCGAGCAGGCCGTCCTCGCAGAAGCTGCCGGCGTCGAGCAGCAGCGCCAGGCGATCGCGGACGGGCAGCTTGCTCGCAATCCGGCCCGGTGCGCCGGGGGCCCGCGCGGCAGCCGTCTCGGCGGCCAGCCGGTCGGCCGGGCTGGCGGTGGTGGCCGGCACCGTGCTCACAGTCCCATCCGCTTCGCGAGGATCTCGAGCTGGACCTCGTCCGTCCCGCCACCGATCCGCAGGATCCGCGCATCGCGGTAGTGCATCGCGACGCGCGTCTCCTCGATGAAGCCGTAGCCGCCGAAGACCTGCACGGCGTGGTCGGCGACCGTGTTCGCCACACGCGCCGCGAGCAGCTTCGCCATCGCGACCGACGCCGACGCCTCCGGGTGGCCGCTGTCGCAGCGGGCGGCGGCCTGATGGGTGATGAGGCGCGCCGCGGCGATGTCGGTCGCCATCTCCCCCAGTCGATGGCTGATCGCCTGGTTGCGGCCGATCGGACGACCGAACGCCTCACGCTCGCGGGCGTGCTCGAGCGCGTCGTCGAGGCACGCCTGTGCCAGTCCGACGCCCATCCCGGCGAGCGTGATCCGCTCGACCTCGAACGCCTCCATGATCTGCTGGAACCCGCGGCCGACCGTGCCGAGGACGCGGTCCGGCCCGACGGTGACGCCGTCGAGCACGACCTCGCGCGTATCCGATGCGTGCCAGCCCATCTTCTCCAGCGGCACGCCCAGCGTGAGGCCCGGCGTGCCGGCGTCGACGATGAACGTCGTGATCCCGCCGTGCCGCGACTCCGGGTCGGTGCGAGCGCCGACGATGATCGTGTCCGCGTAGCCGGCGTTCGTGATGAACATCTTCGTCCCGGAGATCACCCAGTCCTCCCCGTCCCGGCGCGCGCTCGCCGCCATGCCGGCCACGTCCGATCCGGCGCCCGGTTCGGTGACGGCGATCGCCGCCACCGACTCGCCGCGCAGCACGGGGGCGAGGAACCGCTCGCGCTGATCGTCGGTGCCGAACCGCGCGAGGTGGGGCGCGGCCATGTAGGCGCTGACCAGCGGCGTGATCGCCAGGCCGCCGGAGGCGTGAGCGAGCGCCTCCGACAGGATCGCCAGGGCCAGGACGCCACCGCCCGTGCCGCCGTGCGCCTCCGGATGACCGACGCCGAGCAGTCCCGCGGCGGCGAGCTTGGGCCACAGCTCCGGCGGGAAGCCGTCGCGCTCGGCCTGCGCCGCGAGCGGGACGAGCTCTCGCCGCACGAAGGCATGGCACACCTCACGGAAGTCCGCGTGGTCGGCGTCGAGCTCGAACGCAGGTGTGGTCGACGGTGCAGCGGTGCTCATGCTGGTGACTCCTCGAGTTCTTCGACCGACCGGTCGGACGAAGAACGAGCCTATACTTTCCGCGATGAGCGAGAAGGTCCGTCAGCGACAGGACGCCCGCCGCGAGGCCGTCCTCGCCGCAGCGGCCCGGATCTTCGCCGCGCGCGGCTACCAGGCGACGTCGATGCACGACCTCGCCGCCGAGGTCGGGCTTACCAAGCCGTCGCTGTACCACTACGTCCGCAGCAAGGAAGAGGTCCTGGTCACCCTCTACGAGGCGGTGCTCCGCGACAGCACCGCCGCTGTGGCCGCCATCGAAGCGGCAGCGTCGACCGCGCACGCCGCACTCCGCGAGGTGGTCGTCGAACGCGTCGCCTACACCTGCGAGAACCAGGCGCTGCTCCGGGTCTTCTTCGAGGAGGAGGCAGGCCTTCCGCGCGAGCAGCTCGAGGACGTCCTGCAGGCCCGCCGTGCCTATGAGGACGCCGTCATCGCGCTCGCCCTGCGCGCCGCCGACGACGGAGCGCTCGAGTTCCGGGTCCCCGCGCGGATCTACGTCAACACGCTGCTCGGCGCCGCGAACTGGGTCTACAAGTGGTACGACCCGGACGGTCGGCTGGCGCCGCGCGAACTCGGCGACCAGGTCGCGTCGGTCCTGCTCGGTCCGCCGGCCGCGCCGGCTGACCAGAGCCACGCGCGGACCGCGAGCGATCCCGCCCGGCCCTCGGCTGTCCCGACGAACTAGGTGGACGGGCGGTCGCCGATCGCCCGGGGCCCGGCAGCCGTACCCCGGTGATGAGCGACAGCGGAACGCCGACCTCGCGCCTCGGGCGAACCGCCCGCCTGGGCGGACTGGTCGCCGGACAGGGGGCACGGGTCGCCGGCGGCCGCGCGGTCGACCGCGTCCGCTCCGACGAGGCCAAGGCGCGCGCCCAGTCCAAGCGGACCGCTGCCGTCGTCGAGCAGATCGTCGTGCAGCTCGGCACGATGAAGGGCGCAGCGATGAAGCTCGGCCAGGTGCTGTCCACCATCGAGCTCCCCGGCCTGGATCCCGAGGACGCCGAGCGGATCAAGGGGCGGCTCGCGGCCCTGCGCGACCAGGCGCCACGGGTCGAGTACCCGAAGCTCGAGCGGCTGATGGCCCAGGAGTGGGGCGAGCCGGTCGGCCGCGTCATGGCGGACATCGACCCGGTCGCGGTCGCCGCGGCGTCGATCGGCCAGGTCCACCGGGGGACGACCAGGGACGGGCGCGACGTCGCGATCAAGGTCCAGTACCCGGGCATCGCCGAGGCCGTCGAGACCGACCTGCGCAACCTGAAGCTGCTGATGCCGCTGCTCGGCCGCGTCGCGCCGGGGCTCGACACCAAGGCGCTCGCCCACGAACTCACCGAGCGGATCTCCGAGGAGCTCGACTACGAGCTCGAGGCGCAGGCCCAGCGACGCGTCGCTCGCGGCTGGCGCGAGCACCCGCATGTCGCGGTCCCCGGCGTGCTCACGGATCTCTCCACCCGCCGGGTCCTCGTGACCGAGTTCGTCGACGGCACCGGGTTCGCAGAGATGCGCACGCGGGCCGAGGCGGCGCGCGACCGCGACGGCGAGGTCATCTACCGCTTCTTCCACGACACCGCGGGACGGCTCGGCCTCGCGCTCGGCGACCCGCATCCGGGGAACATCCTGCTCGGGGCGGACGGCCGCGTCACGTTCATCGACTTCGGGATGCTGCGCCAGCTGCCGGCCGGCTATCTGGAGCGCGAGGGCGACGTGTACCGCTCGCTGCGCGCGGGCGACGCGCCCGGTCTGCGAGCGACGATGGGCGAGCTCGGCTACCTGCCGTCCCCCTGGGGGCACGATGACGAGCTGCTCTTCGAGTACATGCGGCGGGCCGCGGTCTGGATGCTGGACGACCCACAGCCCCAGCGCCTCGACGGGCAGACCGGCCGGGACATCGCACGCTCGATCTTCGCGATCGAGGGGGACTGGCTCGCCATGGTCAAGGGCTTCTCCCTGCCGAGCGAGGCGGTGCTGCTCCGGCGCATGGAGAACATCGTCTTCGCGGTCTGCTCGGACCTGCGCGCGAGCGCCGACTGGCGGGCGCTCGCCGACGAGCTGCTCGCCGGGGAGGAGCCGCGGACCGCGCTCGGCCAGGAGCACGCGGAGTGGGTGGCGGGTCGGCCGTAGCCCGAAGCGTCCCGGCGGCCGTACCTCCGATCATGCCCGCCACCTCCAGCGCCCCGACCCCGCCGAGCGCCGCCCTCCTGCTGCCGGACGGGCACTACCGTGTCGACGGCGCCGCGTCGACGGTCCGCTTCGCCGTCGCGCATTTCCGGGTGCAGACCGTCCGCGGCACCCTGACGGGCCTGACCGGCGAGGTGACGATCACGGATGGACGGCTCGTCGCACGCGGCTCCGTCGACGCGACAACCGTGCGGACCGGGACCCCACCGCGGGACGCGCACTTGCGCAGCTTCCTCCTGCGCACGGCCGATCACCCCCAGATCGAGCTGCGGGTCGACAGCGCGCCGGCCCCGGAGGTGGCCGGGATCCTGTGGATCCGTGGCCGTCCGGTCATGGTGCTCGTGTCGGTCACCGCGGACACGCAGGCGAGCCGGCTGCGCGCAGGAATCGCCCTCGACCGGCGGGCCGCCGGCCTTACCTGGCCCGCGCCGATCGAGGCGGGCGGGGTGGCGGTCGGGCGGACCGTGACCGTCGAGCTGGACCTGGCGCTGCAGCCCGCCTGACCACCCCGGCCGGCGGGCACGCGCGTTGTCAGGCGTAAGCCGCGCGCGCGTCCGCCTCGAGCAGCTCCCGCGTCCGTGCCTGGCGGTGGCGGAAGCTCGGACCCATCAGCCGGGCCACGACCAGCGCATCGGCCAACCGGCCGAGGACCCCGAGCGGCAGGGCGTACTCGATGTGGTCCACCAGGCGGGTGCGCCCGTCGCCGAGATCCTCGAACCGGTGCTGGTGCACGAACGTCCGGAACGGGCCGTCGAGCGTCTCGTCCACCAGCAGCGTCGGCTCGTCGAGCGCCGCGACCCGCACACGCCACCGCTGCGGGATGGGCAGCGGCAGCACGAGCACGCGCAGGACGACCTCGTCCCCCACGTCGAGCGGGAAGTCGCCCTCCACACCCAGGATCCGCTGGGCGGGGTGGGCGATGCGGGTCGCGTTGCGCGTATCACGGTGGAAGGCGAACACCTCGGCGATCGGTGCGTCGATGATGGTCTCGGCGTGGAACGTGCCCATGGTGATGGGTACGGGCCGTGCGCCCGCACCGGTCAGGCTCCACGGGTACATGCGGGGCGTGTTGCCCCACTGCCGAGTGCGCGTGCCTCCACGATGTCGACGGCTTCTTCAGGCCACGCCTTCGCAAATTGGCTGCCGCTGAGCACCGTGGGGTACCGTTCGCCTCGTGAGACACCGTTCGGGACCCGTGGTCGTAGCGACAGCGCTCGTCCCGGCCTCGGTGAGACACCGGCGGGGCCTGGACCGGCAGGGCGCGGCGACGGACCTGCTGAGCGCATGAGCACGGTCGCGGCACACCTGCTGGTGGTCGACGATGATCCGATCAACCGTCGTCTGCTCGCCGGGTACCTCGAGCGTGAGGGGCATACCGTGGCCACGGCGAACGACGGCCTCGCCGGCTGGGGCCTGGTCCAGCAGGAGCCGTTCGACGTCGTCCTGCTCGACGTCCTCATGCCCGAGCTCGACGGCTACGACGTCCTCGCGCGCATCCGCGGGCACGCCGCGCTGCGGCACCTGCCGGTGATCATGATCTCGAGCGTCGAGGAGATGGACTCGATCGTGCGCTGCATCGAGCTCGGCGCGGACGACTACCTCCCTAAGCCGTTCAGCCCGGTCCTGCTGCGCGCCCGTATCCGCGCGGGGCTGGCCCGCAAGCGGCTGCACGACCTCGAGCGCGAGTACCTCGAGCAGGTCGGACACGTCGTGGATGCCGCGACGGCGGTCGAGGCCGGCACGTTCGTCCTGGGCAGCCTGACCGCCGTCGCCGCCCGCGACGACGCGCTCGGGAACCTCGCGCGGGTGTTCCAGCACATGGCCCATGAGGTCGCTGCCCGCGAGCGCGTCCTCCAGGAGCAGGTGCGCGAGCTGCGCATCGAGATCGACGAGGGCAAGGCCGCCCGCCAGGTCGCCGAGATCACCGGCACCGACTACTTCCGTGACCTGCAGCGCAAGGCTGAGGAACTGCGAGCCGCCCGATGACCCGAATAGTCGCCGTCCACTCGTTCCGCGGCGGGACCGGAAAGAGCAACACGACCGCCAACGTCGCGGTCATGGCAGCCCGGCGCGGGCTCCGCGTCGGGGTCGTCGACACCGACATCCAGTCGCCGGGCATCCACGTCCTGCTCGGTGTGGACCAGACGACGATCACGCGCTCGCTCAACGACTACCTCTGGGGCCGGTGCGCGATCGCGGAGACCGCCGTGGACGTGACGGACGCCCTCGACCCCACGCTCGAGGGCCGCGTCGTCCTGATCCCGTCGAGCATCGATGCCTCCGACATCGCCCGCGTGATGCACGACGGCTACGACGTCGGCCTGCTGCACGAGGGCATCGGCAGCCTGATCACCTCGCTGTCTCTCGATCTGCTGCTGCTCGACACGCACCCGGGGCTCAACGAGGAGACGTTGCTGTCGATCGCCGTCGCCGACACCGTCGCGATCCTGCTGCGGCCCGACCAGCAGGACTACGAGGGCACCAGCGTCACCGTCTCGGTCGCCCGCAAGCTCAAGGTCCCCGACATGTTCCTGGTGGTCAACAAGACACCCGCGGCGTTCGACCCGGCCGACGTCCGCCGGCGCATGCACGAGACGTACGACTGCGAGGTCGCCGCGGTCATCCCCCACTCCGACGACCTGATGGCGTTCTCGAGCAGCGGCGTCTTCGTCCTGGCACAGCCCGGACACCGGTTGACGACGCTCTACGGCGAACTCGCCACGCGCGTCATCGGCTGACGCGGGTGTCCGACGACGCGTTCGGGGCGCTCTTCGACCGCGAGCGTCTGCTCGGTGGCCGGCCGGCGCGCCGCGCCGCCACGCTCCTGTTCCTGATCGAGAGCCGGACGGCCCGCCTGACGGCCCAGGCGCGCCAGGCGATGCAGAAGCTCGTCACCCGCGAGGCCGCACAGGCTCGGGAGCTCGCCTTCCTCGAGGCGTTCGCGACCGGCCGCGAGCCGCCGCTGCGGCCGACCGTCCAGGACCTCGAGCGCCACGCGCCCCAGTGGGCGCCGCTCGTCGCCCGCAACCCGCGGGTCCAAGCGGCGCTCGCCCACCGGATCGCCGAGAAGTATGCGCTGCCCCGCGACCGCGTGCCCGCGATTCGCGCCGCGCTCGGCCTCGACGACCCGGCCGTCGTCGCCGCGTACACCGCGCTCTTCGACCGCCCGCTCGACACCATCTACGCCACCCGCCTCGGGCTTGGCGAGCGCCGGCGCTGGGCGAGCGTCCGCCTCGGCGCGCGCTTCGACGCGTTGTCACCCTTCTGGACCGCGTACGCGCTGACCCTCACCGAGACGGTCGGCTCGACGATCGTCGCGTTGCCGATCGCCGTGGCGACGATCGGGCCGCTGCCCGCGGTCGCCGTCCTCGTGATCCTCGGGCTGATCAACGTCCTCACGGTCGCCCTGATGGCCGACGCGCTGACCCGTACGCGGACGATCCGCTTCGGCGACGCGTACGTCGGCCGGGTCGTGAGCGACCTGCTGGGATCGACCGGCGCCGTGGTGCTGACCGTCGGGCTCGTCGCCATCTGCCTGCTCGGCATGGTGGCGGACTACATCGGCGTCTCGACGACCCTCGGCTCGGCGTTCGGCGTGCCCGAGCTCGTGTTCGTGATCGCCCTGTTCGCCGTCGAGCTCTGGTATCTGCGGCGCGGCTCGATCGACGCGACGGTGACCTCGGCGCTGATCGTCGGCGCCCTCAACATCGCGCTCATCCTGCTGCTGTGCGCGATCGCCTTCGTGCACGTCGACCCGCCGAACCTGTCGCACGTCGAGCTGCCGTTCGTCGGGGACGGCGACGCGGACGTGTCGTCGCTCGGCCTCGTGTTCGGCGTGACGTTCACCGCGTACTTCGGGCACCTGTCCGTGAGCAACTGCGCGCGGGTGGTGCTGACACGCGACCCGTCGGGCGCGGCGCTCGTGCGCGGCGTGGTGGCAGCCCAGCTGACCGCGATCGTGCTGTACGTGCTGTTCGTGGTGGCCGTCGCAGGTGCGGTCGCGCCGGACGTGCTCGGCGCCGAGGAGGGGACCGCGCTGACGCCGCTCGCGGACGAGGCCGGTCCGCTCGTCCTCGCCCTCGGCGGAATCCTCGTCGTGCTCGGGATGGGCATGGCGTCGATCCACTCCGGCCTCGCGCTCTTCTCGCTGGTCCAGGAGCGCCTGCCGTCGCGAGCGGGCCTGACCGTGGTCCTGCCGCGCCGCGGCGCCCGCGTCCTGCTGCACACCCGGAGCCGGAAGGACCGCGTGGCGGTCGCCCTCACCTACCTGGGCTCGGCACCGGGCGACCGCGCGCGGCTACGCCTGGAGGTCGCCGCGGCCGGCCGTACGACGCGGGTGGAGGCGACAACGGCCGGGGAGTGGACCCCGTTCGCCGCCGGGCCACTGCGCCACCTGGGCGAGCGCGGGCTCGAGCTGCGGGTCGTCGTCCTCGCCGCCGACGAGCATGAGCTGCGTGCCGAAGTCGCCGGCAACATGCGGGTCGGCTACGAGGGTGAGTGGGACAGCGCAGGCGTCGGCCTGGCCGAGGTGCTCGCGCTGCCGGACGTGGACGCCGAGCTGCTCGCGACCGTCATGCGCGCCGGCGACCTCACTGCGGCGGCGGCCGCAGCGGCCACGGCCGCCGACGAGGGAGCCGTCGCGACGCGTCTGGAGGCGCTCGCGGCGCAGGGACTGCTGCTGCAGACCTTCCGCGGCGGCGAGCGGCGTTACGCGGCACGCGCGGGACACCGCCGCGGCGGGCGCCTGAGCAATGAGGTCTGGAGCGCGCTGCGCGGCGACGACGCCGGCGAGGACGGCGGCGGCCCGGTCGTCGCCGGGGCCTCTGCCGCCCGGCGGGGCGACGGGCTGCGGACGCGGGCCCGGGAGCTCGTCGCGGGTGACCGTGGCCGCCTCCTCGCCGGCGTCAGCCCCGTGGTCGCCGTCTTCGCGGCGGCCGCGTGGCAGTCCACGAGCGGCGAGGTCTCGCTCGCCGGCGTCCTCAGCGTCCTCGGGGTGATCGTGGTGGCCCTGCTCGCCGGCCTGTTCCCCGTGCTGCTGTGCGTCGCCGCCCGCCAGAAGGGGGAGCTCCCCGCCTGGGGCTACCGCGTGCCGACGCAGCGCGTGGTCCTCGCCGCGGTCTATGCGTTCTCCCTCGGCGCGGTCCTGCTCCACGGGCTGGTCCTGTGGGACGACGCGCCGCGGCGGGTCGCGGCGATCGGGGTGAGCGTGCTCTCGGTCCTCATGACGGTGAGCATGGTGCGGCGCGGGGCGTTCGCCCCCCAGGCCGCGATCGAGCTGCGCGAGGACCCGACGGACGGGACCGCGTCGTTCGGCGTCGTCGTCGCGGGCACCCCGACGCCGGCCGCGGTGCGCTGGACGTCGGCCGGCGGTGAGCAGAGCGCTCACGGGTCACGCGGCCACATCGGGGACTTCGCCGCCGTGCAGGAGCTCACGCTGACCCCGGACTGGGGCCCGGGCCCGGCGCCCGAGGCGCTCCGCGTCTGGGTGCACCGCGTCACCGCCGAGGGCGGATCCGAGCCGCTGCCGGTGACGGTGCGCCTCGACGGCCACGACGTCGACGGCGTGCCGCCGGCGGACGACGGCACGCTCCTGGTCCCGCTCGCCGGACGGCCGGTGACGGTGACGATCGTCCGCACCCGCTGAAGCGGGCCGCGGCCGGGTGCCCGCAGCACGCCGATCAGCCCGGACCGGCAGCGGCGGCAGCGGCCACCGCGTCCAGGGCGTCCGTCAGCTCGCTCAGCAGGACCGGCAGGCGCTCCGGGTCCTCGGTCCCCAGCGCCGCCAGGCTCTCGAGCTGCTGCGCGACGTCGGCGAGCCGCTGCGCCCCCACTGCCCGCCCCGCCCCGCGGACCCGGTGCGCGCAGCGGCGCACGTCCTCCAGCGCGATCGCGGCGATGGCCGCGCCGAGCGTGCCGAGGTCCTGCCGCGTCGTGACCAGGAACTCGTCGAGGACCTCCGCCGCGAGGCCCGCGTCCCCGCCGGTCAGCTCCTCCAGCACCGATGGGTCGATCACGCCGTCGTTGTCCGCCCGGGTTGCGGACCCGTCTCGCGCGGGTTCCCGGACCGGCGCCGGTGACCAGTCGACGTCCGGCAGCCAGCGCCGCAGCTTGCCGCCGAGGAACGGGATCGTGGTCGGCTTGGCGGCGAAGTCGTCCATGCCGGCGGCGCGGGCGCGCTCCGGCTCGCCCTGCATGACGCTTGCCGTCAGCGCGATGATCGGGACGCGCTGCGTCCCCGTCGCCTGCTCATGGTCCCGGATCGCCTGCGCCAGCTCGAACCCGTCCATCCGCGGCATGTTCAGGTCCGTGACGACGACCCCGTAGGCGCCGCCCACGCAGCGGTCGTAACCGTCCTGCCCGTCGACCGCCGTGTCCACGTGGAAGCCGATCGTCTCGAGCTGGTGCACGAGGACCGTGCGGTTGACCGGGTGGTCCTCGACGAGCAGGACGACGCTTCCCTCCGCCTCCGCTTCGGCCCGGGTCGGCAACCGGCGGGTCGTCGCCCCGGCCACCGGGCCGTCGTCGTGTGCCGCCTCGACGTCGGCGGGGTCCCCGACCGGAAGCGGCAGCACGAGCCGCATGGTCGTCCCCCGGCCGCGCGCGCTCTCCATGCTCACGTCTCCGCCCATCAGGACGGCCAGGCGCTTGGCGATGACCAGCCCGAGCCCGGTGCCGCCGTAGCGCTGGCTCGTCGAGCTCTCCGCCTGCGCGAACTCCGCGAACAGGCGCGCCTGCTGCTCGGGGTCGATGCCGATGCCCGTGTCGCTCACCGCGATCTCGACCGTCTGGGCCTCCGGCCCATCGTCCGTGACCCGGACGTCGACCTCGATCCCGCCGACCGCAGTGAACTTCACCGCGTTGGAGAGGAAGTTGCCGAGCACCTGCCGCAGCCGCAGCGCGTCGGCGACGTGGGCGGGCGCGAGGCGCTCGTCGACGTTGCCGGACAGGAGCAGGCCCTTCGACGAGGCGGTGTGGACGAAGGTGTCGACGCACGCGCCGACGAGCGCCCGCACGTCGATCGTGGCCGGCGCGAGCTCAAGCTTGGCGGCCTCGATCTTCGTCAGGTCGAGGATGTCGCCGACGATCTGCAGGAGGGAGCGCGCTGAGCTGTCCGCGGTCGCCACCATCTGGCGTTGTGCGGCGGTGAGGTCCCCCTGGGCCAGGACCTCGAGCATGCCGGTCACCCCGATCATGGGCGTGCGCAGCTCGTGGCTCATCGCGGCGAGGAACGTCGACTTCGCGCGGTTCGCGTGCTCGGCCGCCTGGCGGGCGACGACCGCCTCCTCCTCCGCGGCCTTCCGGGCGCCGATGTCCGTCTCGATCGAGACGGCCATCTCGTTGAAGGAAGCCGCCACGCGCTCGAGGTCCGACACCGAGCGGACCTGTGCCCGGTGGGCGTAGTCCCCGTCGGCGATCCGCCGCGTCGCCGCGGTGAGCGCATCGAGCGGACGCAGGACCAGCCGCGTCAGGATGACCAGCGCGCCCACGCCGACGAGCACGATCAGCACCAGGATCGCCACCTGGCCGGTCGCCAGCCGTTGGTTGTGGTCCTGCGCCTCGCGCACGTCGCGCAGCGTGCGCGCGTCGACCAGCGCCACGAAGCGCCGGATCGACCGCATGATCATGCCCTTGGAAGCCAGGTAGCTCCGGTCGGTCAGGCGCTGGTACTCCGGACGGATCTGGGCGAAGTAGTCGGCGCCAACCCCGCGGGCGACACGGCGCCCGACGCGCACGATCACAGCGCGCTCGAGCTCCGCGAGGCCGTTCGACGCGTCGAGCGAGTCCTGCAGCGCGCGGAACTCGGCGGGGGCGAAGTCCGCGGCGCGCATCTGGTCGACCAGCGATCGGCGCGGGCCGTAGCGAACCGCGCCGTCCCCGTCGGCCAGCACCCGGTCCCAGAACGAGCTGTCGTAGTCGCTCGGCCGCGGTGCCGTCCCAGCCCGGATCGCGAGGATCTGGTCGTAGTAGGCGCGGAAGCGCGGGTTGCCGGTCGCGACGTACAGACGGACGATGTTCGTCAGGTCGTTTGAGCTCTGACGGACGCTGTCGGCGACCAGGAACGATGCGGTCCGGCGGTTCTCAGCGCGCGTCTGGCGTCCCGCACCGTGCAGCTGCAGCGAGGCGACCAGGATCAGCGCCGCGATCAGAAGCGCCAGCGCGCCGAGCAGCGCCGCCAGCAGGCGACGGAGCGATCCTCGGTTCGCACGGCCCTCTGTCTCCGTCCCCACCTGCGTGCCTCCATCGGTCGACGTCAGGCCGTAAGCATCCCAGGGTGCGCACGGGGGCCGCGGTTCCCGGCCCTGCGTGTCGACGCGCCACGGAGAGACCCTGCAGCAGGTGCGCCGCATCCCACGGATGGGCATAATCGGACGATCGTTCATTTCTGACGGAGGCGGGTCGCATGAGCAGCATCGAGCAGGCCGGAGTGCAGCGGGCAGTCGCGGAGCGGTGGTACCGAGGCTGGCTCGACGCCTGGAACTCGCACGACCCCGAGCGCGTTCGTCCACTGATCACCGACGACTTCGCGTTGACCACTCCCACGTCGACGGTCATGGGCTGGGACGTCGCCGGCGTGGAGGCGACGCGCGACTACATGGCGTTCGTGGTCGGCGCCTACCCGGACCTCGTCTGGGAGCAGGTCGGTCCGGCGCTGTACGCGGACGACGCCCCGCGGGTGGCGTTCACCTGGCGCGGGACCGGCACCTTCAGCGGGCGGATGGACCCACCCGGGATCGACGGCACCGGCCGGCCGTTCGTGTTCACGGGCGTCGAGGTCTTCGACTTCCGCGGGGAGCAGGCGTGCGCGCTGGACGTTGCTTACGACCTGCAGGGCCTGATGCGACAGGTGCTGCCGAAGTCCGCCAAAGGCTGACCCCCCCGGCGGCTACGTAGGCTCTGCGACCGATGCCTGCTGCCGCACGAGCCCCGGCCGGGGCGGAGACGAAGGCGACCCGGACCCGGCGGCGGATCATCGCCGCCGCGGCGACGGAGTTTGCGGCGGGCGGCTACGAAGGCGCGAGCCTGCGCAACGTCGCTGCGGCCGCCGACCTCCAGCTGGGCAGCCTGTACTTCCACTTCGCCTCGAAGGACGAGCTGATCATCGAGGTGCTGCGCGACGCGATCGAGTTCGCGCTGGAGCGGCTGGATGAGGCACTGGCCGCCCTCGGCGACCAGGCCGGGCCCGCCGACCGTCTGTCGGCAGCGATCGACGCCCATCTCGGTGCGCTGCACGAGAGCCGCTCGCGGGGCACCGCGGTCGTCCGGATGCTCGACCCGCTGCCGGCGTCGATCCAGGACCGGAACGTGGTGCAGACACGCCGCTACGCCCGGTACTGGAGCCGGCTGCTCACGGAGGCCCAGCAGGCGGGGGTCGTCGCGTCCGATCTGGACATCCGCGTGACCCGGGACCTGCTGCTCGCGGCGATGAACGGGAGCGTCCTGTCGACGCGCTCCGGCCCGGTTTACGTCCGCGCCTGCGCGCAGAGTCTCAAGCGGATGCTGCTGACGCCGATGTAGAGCGGGTGCCGACGCGTGGGCTCGGTGTGTGACGTGCGACGGCGTCGCCGAACCGCTCCGCCCCGTCTGCTGCGCGAACTCAGCCCACCACGACGGTGTCGGACTTGCAGAGTCGCCGGTCACCCAGCCGCCGACAGACCGACAGATGCGAAGCCGGGCGCAGCGAGAAGATCGCGGGCCGTAACGTGGCCTGAACCACCTGCACGCCGTCACGGGGCTGCTTCGTGTAGGCAGAGGTCCACCGACCGCCGGCGACATAGCCCTGGGTGACGACGCCTGCGTCGAACGGACACGCGGTACCGCACTGGCTCCCATAGCCGTACCTCAAGCACCCGGATGACTTGAGCTTCAGCTGCATGTACGACGCATCGCCGAACTGGCCCCCCTGGACGCTGTAGACACACGAGCCGTAGATCGAGGGGTTCAGCAACGGTCAGCGATTCAAGACCGGTCCCACCTACATGGAGCGCGACGCTCCGTGCCGGTACGCGGCGTTCTACGAGCTCGAGGCGGAATCACTGGAGGTCGCGCTTGCGAACGCGAACGAGGGCATGGGTCGGTTCTTCATCTCCGACGCCGTGGACCTCGCGACCGCCCACGCGTACCCGTTGACACCGCTGGGCCCGCTCTTCAACAGCAGCGATGAGGCGCGCGCACACGCCGGCGGAGCCGCGGTCTGACCAGCCACGCGGCTGACCCGCCCGCCTTGCTGGTCATCGGGACCCGTGAGGAACTCGACTCGATGGTTGGCCGTGAGCTCGGCGTGAGCTCCTGGGCGGAGGTCTCCGCGGGCCTGCAGGCAGCGACCGACCCCGCCTTCGCGCCCCTCCTCCTCGGCCCCGTCCTCAAGGCCCAGGTGGTGCGCTTCGCGGGATGGCGGAGCTCGCTCAACTACGGGTACGAGGACCTCCGCTTCGGAGTTCCGGTACCGGTAGGAGGGCTGCTCCGCCTCCGCCTGCAGCTCGCGGCGCTTCACGACCGAGGGTCGTCGCTCGAGATCGTCCTTCGGCAGACGTTCGAAGCCGCAGGCGTAGCGGAGCCAGCCTGCACCGGCTGCTGGCGACTGCGGCTCGTTCCCTAGTACTCACGTCGGCCGGCGTCGTCTTCCCGGCCACGCGAGCGGCATCGATGCCCGATGAGGCCGACCTCGGTAGCTTGAGGCAGGCACATATGCCCGCTTTACTGACTTTTTGTCGACCGTGACCCGCCCTCCCGGCCGACCGGTTGCCGTGGACCTCGAGACATTGCTCGAGGCGGCGCTCCGGATCATCGACAGCGACGGAGTGAAGGCGCTGACGATGCGGCGTCTGGCGTCAACCGCCGGGGTGAGCACCATGGCGGTCTACCATCACGTCGCGAACAAGGACGAGCTGCTGCGTTTAGCGGCAGCGCATGTGATGCGGGGCATGCCTCCCCCACCGGCCGATGTGGGCTGGGTGAGCGTCCTGCGGAGCTTCTTCACTGAGCTTCACGACCGCTTCCTGCAACACCCGGGGGTCGTGCAGCTCCACGGGCGCGACACGTTCCTGAGTGAAGCGGTCTACGAGATCTGCGAGCCGGTGTTCGGTGCGATGCTGCGGGCCGGGTTTCAACCAGACGACGCGATGTCCATGTTCATGGGGTGCGCGAGCCTGACGGTGGGACACGCGCAGCTCGAGAGCGCCGGGGGCGAGCCCGATGACGCTCCCGTCGTGCTGGACAGAGATCGTTATCCGGCGCTGGCTCAGGTCGCAAAGCACCTGCCGAGCCGGGCGGCACGCGAGCGTTTCCTCACCTCGCTCGACAGACAGCTTGCGGCCTACCCCGCGAGTGACTCCGTGTCGCACTGAGGCCAGAGCGATTCGACCGTCATCCACGCTTGAGGTGTGATCCGGCGCCGGTCGATCACGTCTCCACAAGCTGAACCCGCGGTTTCAATAACACGGTACATTAAAGCGAGACAACGCCGAAAGGGGCCGACTCGTGTCCGAAGGACGCATCGCAGTTGTAGGGGCCGGCATCGCCGGCCTTGCCGCCGCACACGACCTCCACCAGGCCGGCTTCTCGCCGACGGTCTTCGAGTCCCGCGATCGGGTGGGCGGGCGTATCTGGACCGTCCGCAAGGGCGACTTCCTCATGGATCTGGGGACCGCGGTCTACCTCGGGACCTACAAGGACGCGATCGCGTTGATCCACGAGGTGGGGCTCGACGAGGAGTTCGTCGAGCGGGCCGCGACGGGCGCCATCCCGCGGGGCGGCAAGCTCCACTACCTCGACTACAGCCGGCCGCTGCGGACCGCGCTGGGGACCGGCGTGCTGTCGCCCCGGAGCAAACTCGTTGCCCTCAAGCTCGCCGGGACGCTCTTCCGGACGTGGCGGAGCCTGGGCTACGACACCTACGAGCGGCTCGCGGACATCGACACGGCGACCGTGCGCGAGTACTGCCGCGGCACGCTCAACGAGGAACTCCTGCAGTACCTCGGGCGGCCGCTGGTGAGCGGGACCTGGGTCGCCGACGACGAGGACACGTCGGTAGCGCTGATGCTGTGGACGATCCGCAACATGCTCGTGCCCAACGTCTACAACCTCACGACCGGCGTGGCCGCGCTGCCCGACGCACTGGCAGCGCCGCTCGACGTCCGATTGGGGCACGCGGTCACGAACGTCACCGATACCGGCACGCAGGTCGAGGTCAGCCATGGCGGCGGGACCGAGAGCTTCGACGCCTGCGTGATCGCGACCACCGCTGGACCGGCGCTGGAGCTGTTCCCGCAGATGGACGAGAATCACCGCGCGCTCTACGCGACGGCGCGCTATCGACGCCTGGGGTCGATCTGCCTCGGGCTCTCGCACCGGCCCAAGGACCCGGCCACCTACTTCCTGGTGCCGCCGGCGGAGGATCCGGACACCATCGCCGTGGTCGCCGACCACAACAAGTCCCCGGGGCGCGCCCCAGATCACAAGGGACTGCTCACCGTGCTGCTGTCGCACGAGTACCTCGAGCGGTCCGAGGACCTCGACGACGCGCAGGTCCTCGACCGCGCCATCCAAAGCGCCGAGCGGTATCACGGCCCGCTCGCCGACGCCGTCGAGGAGCACGCCGTCGTGCGGTGGCCCGAATCGGTGCCGACGATCGACCGGGGCCGCTTCAAGCTCATCGCCGAGTTCACCCGCCGCCGCGACCCGCACGCGCGAGTCCAGTTTGCGAGCGACCTGGACCGGATCCCCGGCCTCAACGGCGCCCTCGTCAGCGGACGCGAAGCCGCCCAGCGAGTGATCGCCGCCCACGCCAAGACCACGCCGACCCGACTGACGGCGACGCCGCTATGACTCGCGTCCGCCCCGTCCCCATGAACGCCGCGACCACGCTCGCCTTGACCCGATCGGCGATCGGCGCCAGCGCCTGGCTCATGCCGATCACCGCTGGGCGCCTGTTCGGCATCGACGCCTCCGGTGACGTCAGCGCCGCCCTGTACCTGCGCCTGGGCGGGACCCGTGACTTCGCCTTGGCGGCGGGTCCGTTGCTGACCGACGGTCCGGCCCGCGCGCGCATGGTGAAGGTCGCCGCCGCCTGCGACGTCGCCGACATCGCGGCGGCAATCGTCGCCCACCGGACGGGCAAGGCAACGACACTGAGCGCGACCCTGTTCGTCGGCGCCTCCCTCGGTTGCCTCGCGCTGGGAGCCAGGTCGCTGGCCAAGGCCTGAGATGGCCCGGCCCCGGGTCATCGTCGTCGGGGCCGGGGTGGCCGGCCTGACAGCTGCGTACCGCTTGCAGCAACAGGGGTGCGAGGTGACGGTGCTCGAGGCTGCGGCTCAGGTGGGCGGGAAGACTGCGAGCATCCGGAAAGACGGCTTCATCGTCAACACGGGGGCCACGGTCCTGGCGGGGTCGTACGACGCCATGTTCGACCTCGCGCGCGAGGTCGGTGTCGCGGATCGCCTCTTCACACCTCCGGCCGTGATCGGCGTGGTCCGCGACGGGACCGTCCACGAGCTCCGTGGCCAGGGTCTCGGAGCGATTGCGGACTTCCTCCGCACGCCGCTGCTGTCAGCGCGGAGCAAGTTGACCCTTGTCCGCGCGACGGCCGACATCCTAAGGGCCCGGACAAGGGTCGGTTACGACCGCCCGGATCTACGCGCGGAGCTCGACACCGAGACCGTCGCGGCCTACTGCGAGCGTCGCCTCAACGCCGAGATCCGCGACCACCTGTTCGACCCGGTGCTCGGCGGCATTTTCGTGGTCGAGGGGAAGAACCTGTCGATCGTGGACCTGTGGTTCACGCTCTGGAAGGTGCTTCTCGGAGGCCTGTGCGGATACCGGGGCGGGATGGACTTCTTCGCACGGGCCGTGGCCGCGGAACTCGACGTGCGCACCGACGCGCCGGTCGTTCGTGTGGTGCGCGACGGCGACGGTGCGCTGGTGCGCTGGGATGACGCCGACGGGCCGCACGAAGAACGTGTCGACGGTGTGGTGCTCGCCGTCGACGCCGTGCAGGCAACGCGGCTGTTCCCCGAGCTGAACCCGGCGCTCCAAGAGCTCATGCTCGAGGGTCTGGAGCAGGCGAACTTCGTCTCCCTGCGCCTTGGCCTGAGCCGGCGTCCGACGACGAGGTCGCTGCTGACGGTCGCCGGGTCCGGCGCTCTCGGCGGCATCGCGACGATCAGCTACGAGCACAATCTCTCCGCGGGCTGCGCCCCGGACGGTAAGGGCCTGCTGGGGATCCTCCTCTATCACGAGTGGGCCACCCCCCGACTCGGTCTGACCGACGGGGAGCTGCTCGACGCGGTCCTGCTGTCACTGGAGCGCGTGGAGCCCGGCATCGCGGACATCCTCGAGTTCGCCGAGATCACTCGCTGGACCCCTGCTGCGATCAAGGGCACGCACGGCACGCATCGAGTCATCGCTCGCGTCGACGGCCTGATCGATCCCGCGGATCGCGTGCAGCTTGCCGGCGACTACCTCGGGGTGGTCTCCGTGAACGGCAGCATCGTTTCCGGCAACGCCACGGCCCGGCGCCTGGGCGCGAGCCTCCGATAGGGCTGACCGCGGGCCCGCACCCCCGTTTCCAGCACGTCGCCGCCCCTCCGGGCCGCCCGCTCAGCGGAGAGCGGGCGCCGGCGGGTCGGGCACTGCTGCCCGGGATGCGGCGGCGGCCTTGGCCTCGTTGGCGCGAACGGCCTTCGCGGTCAGCGGCAGGGGGAGGAAACGCCGCGTGCGGGCCATGAGGGCCTGGTACTCCGGGCGCTGGCCCATGTAGTTGTCCTGGAAGGCACTGCCCAGGACTGAGGTGAGCATGATCGTGTTCACGAGCGGTCCGGCGACGGTCCACCACACATCGGTGGTGCCGTCCATGGCGACCAGCCAGACACCCCACCACACGGTGGTGGTCCCGAAGTAGTTGGGGTGGCGTGAGTGCTTCCAGACCCCGGTGTTCAGGTACCGCGGCCGCTGCTGCTGGGCGAGGAAGGCCTGCAGCTGACCGTCGGCGAGGCTCTCGAAGTACAGGCCGATGCCGAAGACGGCGATGCCGAGGAAGGCCAGCGGCCCGAGCGCTCCGTCGGCCTCGGCGCTGAGCAGGATGCCGGCGACGGCGGGCGCGCCGATCAGCACGATGATGACCGCCTGCGGCTCCATGACCTTGAAGAAGCTCTTCCACCAGTATCCGGGGGAGAGGTCGTCGACGAAGCGGATGTAGCGGGGGTCGCCGCCGTGGACGGGGACGTAGCGGCGCCAGCGGGCGGCGAGGTAGTAGCCCAGACGGCAGCCGTGCAGCAGCGCCATGACCAGCAGCACCGAAGCAGTCGCAGACTCCGGGCTGACGATCAGGTAGGCCAACACGGCCGGGATCGCGTACCCGAAGCCGTAGTAGGCGTCCATCATGGAGTGACTGGCCTGCGTGAGCCCGATCAGCCAGATGGCCGTGACCACGGCGAACGTGTAGCCGGCGATCAGGAGGAAGACATCCGTGGCGCTGTTCGGGTCGAGGCCGAGGTCGGAGACGAGGGTGGACATGGTCAGATGCTCCTGAGGCTCGGCACAGGGGCCGAGGTGGAAAGGGTGGCGGTGAGAAGCTGCTGGGCGGCCCGGCTGCCCCGACTGACCGGGGACTCCACGGAGCTGGCGCCGAAAAGATCGCCGGCGAGCACGACGCGGCTGCCGGCGCGCAGCGCCCAGGCGCGGTGCCAGGAGTCCGGCGTGACCAGGGTCACTCGGCGTACAGCGCAGCGACGAGCTCGGGGGCCTTGTAGTAGGCGTCGATTCGCGTGATGAGGCCATCGACGACCTCGTCCACCTCGACCACCGTGGTCTTGACCTCGCGGCCGGTCGCGCGCGACTTGAAGGTGGCGTCCATCCGCGCGGCGAAGCCCGACGGGGCGTCGTAGACGCTGATCGCGCCGACGTCGAGTTCCAGCCGGCTGGACATCTGCTGCAGCAGCGCCCCGAACCCGGCGTGGCCGTGGTGCTCGCCGCCATAGGGCAGCGCGGACGGTTCGATGACGACGACATCGGGATGCATGCAACCGAGGAGCTTCTCGATGTTGCCTTCGAGCATGCCCGCGACCATCGTCTCGGCGAGCTCGGTGTTCGTCATGGTGGTCATGCGCTTCTCCTTCGGGATGGGGATCGGGTAAGTGGTTCTTGTGGTGGGAGGTCCTTGCGCACGCGTTCGCGCTCGAGGCCCATGGTGCGATGGGCGTAGCGGATCGGAAGCTGCTTGATCAGCGCGGAACTGATGCGGTTCCACCACGTGTGCGTGTACACCACGGTGCCGTTGAGGCAGGCGTCCACGGTCTCCTCCGCGACGCGCCCGACGCCGGCGACCATGAACCGGGGAAGCCTGTTGGTCAGCCCACGCGCACCCGAGCTGTCAAGCAACTCCGACTCGGTGAACCCGGGAATGGTGGCGCTGAAGGTCACCCCGGTGCCGGCGTAGTCGACGGCGAGCGTCTGAGTGAGGCGCAGCATGAAGGCTTTCGTCGGCGAGTAGCAGCCGTGCAGCGGCAGCCCCGGGGTCAGCGCCGCGACGGAGCACACGCTGACAACATGGCCGCGCCCGCGTTCGACCATCCCGGGGACGAACAGGTGGATCAGACGGGCCGGGCTCACGGCCATGAGTTGGATGGTGTGGGCATGCGCCTCCCACGGCGACGCGTGGTACCAGGTCGGGTCGCCGTGGCCGGCGTTGTTGACGAGGACATCGATCTCGAGGCCCATGCCTGCGACGGCGTCGTGCAGCGCCGTCGCGCCGTCGGGGCTCGAGAGGTCGCTGGTCACGACGTCGACATCGACGCCGTGTGCAGCGCGCAACTCCGCCGCGAGCTCGTCGAGGCGCTGGCGGCGGCGGGCTGTCACTACCAACGCATAGCCGCGCGCGGCCAGGACGCGTGCGATCTCGCGGCCGATCCCGGAAGACGCGCCGGTTACCAGCGCGCGTCCTGCAACGCTCACCGCGCGCCCACCGTCGTGCGCCGACGCGTGTTCGCTGCCCGGCGGACGACGCGTGCCGCCGCCTTGTCGCCGCTGACGCAAGCCGCGTTGAGCCCGGCCACCGGGTCCAGGTCGCCGGCGAAGTGAACCGGGTCGCGGTCGTTGATCGACTGCTCGTACGCCGCGATACGCTTGAAGTAGCCGGTGGCGTTGACGGGGACGACCTGCGGCCAGCGGGCGACGTTGTGCTCCTCGATCTGGTCGCGCAGGTCTCCGTAGTAGGGCCGGATGAGCTCGAGCGCCTTGTCGATGAAGACCTGGTCGGGCTCGCCGTCGTGCTGCTGCGCCCAGGCGCTGCGACCGTCGATGGTGATCGTGATCAGGCCCTTGTGGTCGGGCGCGCGGCCGGGCGCCTTGACGTGGTCGGCGATGACGCCGATGAGCTCGTCGCTCTCGCACGGCGCGACCAGGACGTAGGCGGCGGGGATCTGCGGCCGGGTGGCCAGGCCAAGGCTGACGTTGACCAGCGCGCTGTAGGCGATGCCGTCGTAGAGCTTCCGCTGAACGGCTGACATCTGCGGGTACATCGCGACGGCCTGGTCTGCAGGTGTGGTGATGATGCATGCGCTGAAGCGCTCCGGGTCGCTGCCTTCGCACGTCACCACGGCCTCGTCGCCGTCTGCCGTGACGTTGGTGACGGTCTGCCCGAGGCGGACCTCGAGCCCCTCGAGCAGCTTCTGCGGCAGCCGAACGTTGCCGCCGCGGATGCCGTGCAGGCCGGGCGCGCCGACGTTCTTCAGTGTCCACAGCAGCAGGCCGACCGACGACTCGGCGGTGGACGACAGCCAGGTCCCACGCACCATCATGCCGGCCACGTACTCGTGGAGCTCGTCGTTGAGCTCCCGGGAGCAGTAGTCCGCGACCGACTCCGTGTCGAGGGCGGCGATGCCGGAAGAGTCGCCGTACCCCAGATGCTTCTGGTTGCGCAGCATGAAGATGCCGAGCTTGAGCGCCTTCAGCTTGCTGGCCGTGGAGATGTACTTCGTGCTGAGGATCCCGCGTAGGCCGTAGGGGATCTCGTGTAGCTGGCCGTTGCGCGGGAACGCCGCATTGGCGGTGGTGTGGCTGAGGTCGGCACCGAGCCCGATCTCCTTGATGAGCTCGACGGCGTGGCTGTAGGACGGCAGGAAGACACTGGCGCCGGGATCGAAGACGAAATCGCCCTTGCGGATCGAGTTGATCCGACCCCCGACGCGGTCCAGCCGCTCGAAGACCACCGGCTGCAGGCCGGCCTCGGCGGCCCGGTAGGCAGCCGTTGCCCCCGCGATGCCGGCGCCGACGATCGCGACGCGATCAGACACCGCTGATCCTCTCTGCGAACTCGCACGGGTCCTTGTAGAAGACGTTCACGTTGGAGATCAGGCCGTCGGTGAACCCGTAGACCTCGCACACCGGCATCTCGACCGACGCACCGCTGGCACGCGAGGTGAACTTGGCGTTGAAGATGGCGATCATCGTGTCGCCGGCGTCGTGCAGCCCGATTGGCGTGGCCTCGACCTCGACCGTCGCCCCGATCATCTCCATCAGGGCGCGGAAGCCGTCCTTCCCCTTCCACTCGCCGCCGTACGGCAGAGCCGGCGGCTCGTGGGCGAGGACGTCCGGATGAATGAACTCCAAGGCCGCGTCGACGTTGCCGCCGAGGAAGTTCTCGACGAATCCGTAGAACGCGCGCGCGTTCTCGGGTGCTACTTGACCGGTGCTCATGCGCAAATCTCCTTGGCGGTTGGTGGGGTAGCGACAACCGGACGCCCGAAGAAGCCAGCCACGGGGTTGTGACAGGCCTCGCCGCGCCCCGCGGCGGTGAGCGACGGGACGTGACGGTTCCGGTGTCGTCCGATCCGACCCGGATGAGGTGTGGCTCCCATGAGGTGATTGTCTGGCGAGCACCAGTGGCCAGACAATGCCCCGGCCCGCCGACACGTTGCCATTTCCCGCCACACGTATCCTTCGCACACATGCTGCTCGCACAGATCCCCCGCGGAACGGCGAGCGCTCGCATGCTGCTCGCGACGGCCTGCGAGCACGGCATGTCGGTCGCCGAATGCCTTGCCGATACGGGCCTGACGGCCGATCTGCTCGCAGATCCGGGTGCAGAGATCCTTGCCTCGCAGGAAGAGCAGATGATCCGGAACATCGTGACCCGTTTCGGCCAGGGCCCGGAGGTCGGCCTGGCTGCCGGCTCGAGCTACCGCCTGCCGACGTTCGGCATGTTCGGCCTGGCGATCATGAGCGCCCAGACGCCGCGCCAAACCATCGAGGTCTCCCTGCGCGTCCAAGACCTGAGCGCCACTCTCGCGCACGCGCGCCTGTCCGACTCCGCGGACTTCGGCTACATGACCCTCGACTCATCACACCTCACACCCACGATCCGCCCATTCGTGATCGACCATTGCTTGGCCGCGATCTGGGTCCCGTTCGTCAGCCTCGACGGCGTTCCGCGAACCGCGACGATCGAGCTGACCCGTAGGCGCCCGGCCGACACCACGCCGTATCGCCGGATGTTCGGGCGTGAGCCGCTGTTCGATCAGCCGGCCGATCGCATCGGCTTCTGCCACGACTTCCTCGACCAGCGCCGCCCACAGGTCGATCCGCTCGCGCTGCGCCAGTGCGAGGAGCAGTGCCGCGCGCTGATCGAGCGCCGCCGCGCGCGAATCGGGATAGCGGGCCTCGTCCGCGAGCAACTCGTTCGCTCGTTTCATGTCTGGCCGTCGATGGGCGACGTGGCCGCCGCACTGACCGTGTCTGAGCGAACGCTGACCCGGCGGCTCGCCGCCGAGGGCACGTCCTTTCGGAGGATCGAGGCCACCGCCCGCCGCAATCGCGCGGAAGCCCTTCTGCGTCAGCCGTCGCAGACGATCGAGCAGGTGGCTGACGCTCTTGGCTACGCGACCTGCTCGGCCTTCGTGCGCGCGTTCCGGCGATGGCACGGCGTACCGCCCGGAGCCTGGCGACACGCGGATTGTCTCGCCTCGGCTGCGTCAGGTGAGGCGGCTGAGCTTCAACTGGTGCGCGGAACGCCGTCCACCGGGCACGGCTCGCTCGAGGGGACCTGACCTGACCCTGTCCTCGTGGCGTGTCCCCGTCCCGTGGGTGCGCGGGACCGGACGATGGCGCCGTGAGCGCAGGAGAAGTCTCGCCAGTCCGCGCCAGGTCTCGTCGGATCAACCGGTGTTCAGCCTCGGTGCGCCGTGTTGCGATCAAGGATGAAGTCCGCGGCCCGCTCGCCGATCATGTAGCACGGGGCATTCGTGTTCCCGCCAGTGATCGACGGCATGATCGACGCATCCGCCACTCGTAGGCCGTCGATGCCGCGGACCTTGAGGTCGGGACCGACCACGGCGCGCTCGTCAACCCCCATGCGGCAGCTACCGACCGCATGCATGACCGACACTGAGCGCCGGCGGATCGCGTCCGTCATATCCGAACCCTTCGGCACCGCTGCTCCGGGATAGATCTCCTCCTTGACGCCGCCGCCGAACGCAGCACCGGCCATGATCTCGCGGATCATCTCGGTGCCCTCCGCCAGCACCTTGACGTCGTCCGGCTCGTTCAGATACCCGTAGTCGATCAGTGGGGCCGCCGTCGGATCGGCGGAGGCGAGGCGGATCGTGCCGCGGCTCTTGGGGTAGATCAGGGTGGAGAAGACGCTGAGCGCGGGGCGGGGATCCGGCCGCTGCTTTCCGTGATCGCCCGCGCCGGGGTCCGGATAGGCCCACGGCAGGGCGTGGAGCTGGATGTCGGGTACGTCGGTCGCGAGCGAGCTGCGCACGAAGCCAATGGACTCGAAGATCGAGTGGTTCAGAAACGTGTCTGCGCCTCTGGCGTTCTTCGCCAGCCCCTTGACGAAATAGGCCGGGGTGGAGCGCATCTGTACGCCGGGCACGTGGAACGCCAGCGGATGGAAGAGGTGGTCGTGCAGGTTGTCGCCGACCGGCAGGTCGGCGATGCACGTGATGCCGTGGTCGGCGAGGTGGGCGCTCGGACCTATCCCAGAGAGCATCAGCAGCTGCGGGCTGTTCACGAAGCCACCGGCGACGATGACCTCCCGATGGGCGCGAATCGTCCGTCGCCCGCCGCCCTTTTTGCGGCGGTCCAGGACCTCGACGCCGGTCGCACGGCCCCCCTCGATGAGGATCTTGGTCGCGAGCGTCTCGGTCTGGACCTCCAGGAAGCGGGGGGCGAGATCGTGGACGTAGCCGCGGGTCGCGGAGTACCGAAGGCCGTCTTTGATGTTCTCCTGCAAGCGGGCAACCCCCTCCTGCTCCGCCGCGTTGTAGTCGTCGAGCACCTTGACGCCGAGCACCTCCGAA
This sequence comes from Paraconexibacter sp. AEG42_29, assembly GCF_040581415.1. NCBI lineage: Bacteria > Bacillati > Actinomycetota > Thermoleophilia > Solirubrobacterales > Paraconexibacteraceae > Paraconexibacter > Paraconexibacter sp. AEG42_29. Next base: position 4,352,596 of record NZ_CP114014.1, read on the forward strand.
GTCGCGTCGATGAACCGCTGGGTGGCGTCCTGGATGACCTTTGGACGGGTGACCTTGATCGGGCCACCGGCGCCGCGGTACGCGCTCTCGCCGTCCTCGAAGTCCTCCAACCGCTTGAACGCCGGCTGGACGTCATCGGCCGACCATCCAGCGTTGCCCTCTGCGGCCCACGAGTCGAAGTTCGCGCGGTTGCCGCGGACGAAGATCATGCCGTTGACCGAGCCCGAGCCCCCCATCACCCGGCCGCGCGTCGCGAGCATTTCGCGACCGGCCATACCCGCTTGGGGCACCGTCTTGTATCCCCAGTCGAAGTGGCGCTCGATGCGCTCCTCGAAATGCATCGGAGCGATCATCCCGGGCTTCCTGGTGAAGAAGCCGTGGATGCCCTTGTCGTCGGACTTGCCCGCCTCGAGCATGATCACGCTGTGGCCAGCCTGTGCGAGACGGCCGGCGACGACGGCGCCAGAGCTTCCAGAACCGACCACCACGTAGTCGGCTGCATTGCTGTACGTCAGGCCCTTGGCCATGTCCGGTCTCCTTATGTTGCATGGTCCGCGGCGGACTACGGAGGACCTTAGTACACGTTCGTTCACTTTTGGGCATCGCCTACGCTTAACGATCATTCACCACAGACCCAGATCGTGGCTAAACTCCGCCAATGCCCGAGGCACAGGTTCCGCGCGGCGTAGCCTCCGGGCGCGCCTCGATCTTCTACGAGGGCCTTGCCGCTCTCGAGTACCGACAGCTCGTGGTCGACCCGATCTTCGCTGGTGAAGGCGTCATGCCCGGAACGGGTCGGCCGGTGCTCGTCATCCCGGGCTTCCTGGCGCCCGATGTCGCAGTCCTGACCATGGTGCGGTGGCTCCGGAGCGCGGGGTATCACGCCGCTTACCCCAAGGCCGGACCGAACATCATGTGCGGAGAGGTTGCGATCGGCCGCATGGAGTCAAGGCTCGAAGAACTCGTCAAACGGCAGGGTCAGCGCGCCGTGGTCATCGGGCACAGTCGGGGGGGACAGCTCGCACGCGTGCTGTCGGTTCGCCGGCCCGACTTGATCCAGGCATCGATCAAGCTCGGCACACCGGGTCTGATCGACCGCCGAGACACGCATCCGGCGGTCCGTCTGTGCATGCACGCCTTGACTGGACTCCAGCGGCTGGGGATCCCGGGCATCTTCGGCGAGTCGTGTTTCACCGGTGCGTGCTGCGATCGATTCCGCGCGGACCTGCACAAGGCGATGCCACCTGCCGTCGAGCTCACGTGCGTGATCGGACGTCGCGACGGCCTCGTCGACCGCCAGGCCTGCGTCGACCCTGCGGCCTCGCACGTCGTGCAGGTCGACGCGTCGCACATCGGGACGATCGTCAACCCGGCCAGCTATCGCGCCATCGCCGCGGTCCTCGGCAAGCTCGACAGCGCGCATACGCCGCCCGCACGTCGAGCCGCTTGACGCCGCCGGCGGCGAGCGGTCCCGGCACCCCCGCGGGCAGTCAGCCCAGAGCGAGCACCTCAGCAAGGCTCTCGCGCATGCTCGCCCAGAGCAGCTCACTGTCCTCGAACGTCTCCCCATCGGCGTTCATCGCGACGCAGCAGACGCCCACGTGTGTCGCCATTGCCCCGGTCAGGACCGTGCCGGGCAACGGCGCGAAGACGTACATCCGCTCGGTCTTGGCCCCGGCCACGTAGCGCTCCTCGGCAATGCCGGGCCAGCTACTCGTCGTGAGGACCGAGCGCGCGTTCATGCTGCCCAGCAGCGCCGTCGCGAGTGGCGAGGGCGTCCGGTTCAGGGCCGGCGTCAAGTGACCGAGGAAGTCCAGCGCGGGCTCGGAGCGGACGATGTCCACGCGGCGATGCATCTCGCGGATGCGCTCGGCAGGGTCCGCGACACCGGACGGCGCGGCGAAGAACGCTCCGGCGAACTTGTTGCCGCCGGTCGCGTTCTCGGGTGTGCGCATCGCGACCGGTAGCGAGATCGGGACATCGCCCAGGTCTTCGCCGAACGCCGCGCAGTAGCGGCGGAGGCCGCCGAGCAAGACCGCGACGAACGTGTCGTTGAGCGATCCCCCGGCGGCTCGGCCGGCGGACTTGAGGTCGGCGACCGCGCACTCCAGGGTGCCGAAGCGCCACAGACGACGGCTCCCGCCTTGGAGCACCTTCGATGAGTTCGCTGCCGGCGGCGTCAGCACGCGGCGCAGCGAATCGGCGTAGCGCAAGCTGTCACGTGGATGCGTGAGGCTGCGCTGGACACCGCCGGCGAGACCGGCGACGAGTCGAGGCGCGGCTTGCAGCTGACGTGATACCTCGTCGCGGGTCACCTTGACCTGCCCGACCGGCTCGGCGTGAGTCCGACCGACGGCCGGCTTGTGCATCGGCTCCCGGGCGGGGTTGAGTACGCGCGACAACAAGTGCGTGAAGGCCATGCCGTCCATGAGGACGTGCTGCACCTGCAGAAGCAGCGCGGAACGCCCGCCCTCGAGCCCCTCGACCAGCGTGGTCACCCACGGTGGACGCGAGCGGTCAAGCGGCACGAGCGCGACCGACTGGCAGTAGTCCAGGAACTGGCGCTCCGTCGCCGGGCCGCCGAGCGCCACGCGGCGCAGGTGGAAGTCGAGGTCGAAGGACTCATCTGGGACCCAGGTCGGTGTCCCGACGGGAACGAGCGGGTCGACGACCCGGTCGCGCCAGCGGGGCACCATGTCGACGAACCACGCGTGAGCCTCGCGCAGACGGTCCCAATCTGGCGGCCGGTCGAGCATCTGAACGACAAGGCCCGTCCACGAGCTCTCGGGATGTCGCTCCGTCCGCCACATGAGCGCGTCGAGCTCCCCGAGCTTCGGATCCCGCCCCCATTGCTCGAGCTCTTTGAACATCTCGTTCTCTTGGGACACGTCCCCACCCACTCCGTCGGCAGCGCAAGGGGCCGTCGTTCGCGGCCCGTGAGGGCACGGTACCACAGTCGATTAACGCTCGTTTACATTAACTCATGCGCTGATCGGCCGCTTGCGACTCGCGATCAATCCGAGTGCCTGGAGATCCCAGGTGCCCTCCGTGACGCCGCGATCCCGGAGAACATGCTTCATCACGCGGTTCACCGCGTTCACCGGTAGCTCCTCCAGCACCTCGACATATCGCGGGAGCGCATAGCTCGGGACGTTCTCCTGGAAGAACGCTGCCACATCCGCGGGACTCAGGTCCGCACCGGCGACGAGCACGAGGCACGCTTTGATGTCGTCTTCGCTCAGGTCCGACGGCACAGCGTGGACGGCGACGTCGGCGATGCTCGAGTGGGTCCGGATGCCGGCCTCGAGCTGGAGACTCGAGACGTTCTCACCGCGACGGCGGAGCGCATCCTTGCGGCGGTCGACGAAGCCGATCTCGCCGCTGGGCAGCACCCGCCCGAAGTCACCCGAGTGGTACCAGAGGTGCTCGAACGCACCGACGGTTGCCTGCGGCTGCTTCCAGTACCCATCGAACATCGCGTGTGGCTCCCGGGGCCGCAGGCAGATCTCGCCGATCTGACCGTCCGCGACCCGCTGCCCGTCGTCGTCCAGCAGCGCCACTTCGAGATCCGGAGCGGGCCGACCGCATCCCGCGTTGTCCCGCTGGTCGGTCTTTGGGGTCAGGCAGATCGGCATGCACTCGGTCTGACCGAAGACGCTCACCCACGGCTCGATGCCGAACCGCTCCTGGAACCTCTGCTGGTCGACCGGCGACATCGGCGCGATCATGGCCGTGTGGACCCGGTGGGCGCGGTCGAGTGGGCCTGGTGCAGTCGCTAGGAGCGCGATCCCCATGGCGCCGACGGCGAACACGATCGACGCGTCGGTCTCGACCAGCCGCTGCAAGTATCCGCTGGCAGTGAACCGCGCCTCGAAGTGGACCGGGATGCCCACGATCAGCGCGGAGGTCAGGATCACCATGCGTCCGCCACCATGAAACAGCGGCATGGCGGTGAACAGCGAATCCTCCGCGCCGATTTCCAGCGCTTCGATGTGGCGGCTCGCCGAACGCGCGTAATAGGCGTGACTCAGGACGCAGCCCTTCGGCAGGCCCGTCGTCCCCGACGTGTAGACGATCGACATCGTGTCGCTCGCAGCGATCTCGACCTCCGGCGGCACTCCGCCCGACGGTGTCACCGCCCGGTACTCGAGCAGCTCGGGACCGCTCCACTCACCGCCGTCAAGCGGATCGATGGCCACCACCGCACGAACGCCGGCGAGGTCCTCGAGCAGCGGCTCTGCGGAAGCGATACCTGCCGCGTCGGCAACGAGGATGTCGGCCTCCGACTGCGCGAGCTGATGGTGCAGGAACATGCCCTTCAGGGCGGCATTGAGGGGCACCTGCACAGCCCCGAGCCGGGCGAGACCGAAGAACAGCTCGAGCATCTCGGGCCGGTTGGGGATCAATAGCGCGACGCGATCGCCCTTCGAAACGCCGAGCGCGGCGAACCCCGCCGCGACCTCATCGGCTCGGCGATGCATCTCGGCGAAGGTGTACCCCACACCGGCTGCGTGGCAGAACCGCGCATCGGGTCTCGTTGAGGCCTGCTCCGCGAGCATCGCCCCGATGGCGTGCGTTGGGGCGAGCTTTGGTGCTGGCGGCGCGGGCGTCATGGCAGTCCTTGATCGATCTCAGTCTTCGTTAACGATCACTAACCTTACCAGTGCCGGCCTCCTCACCGCAACCGCTGCCGGAGGCACCGATTGGGCTGCCGCCGTCCCGGGTCTCGCAAGAGCCACCACGTGCGTGTCTCGCGGTGCTCGCCCACCCGGATAAGATCGCCCAGATGCCGAGACCCGCAGCGGGCGAGACCCCCACCTACGAGAAGATCCTCGAAGTCGCCGCAGAGCTGTTTTATACGCGCGGGTTCAACGCCGTCGGGGTCGACCAGATCGGCGCCGGGGCGGGCATCAGCGGGCCTGCTATCTACCGGCACTTCGCCGGCAAGGACGAGATCCTCGCAACACTGTTCGAACACGCGATCGACGACGTACTCGTCGAGACCGCCAGCGAGTTCGACGATCCCCACGAAGCGCTCGAGCATCACGTACGGGCACATGCGACATACGCCATGCGAGACCGGCGCATGGCCGCGATCCTGATCCACGAAGGCAGGTCCCTGGCAGACCCGTACCGCCGCCGCCTGGACCGTCGGCAGGCAGACTACGTTGCGGGATTCGCTGCGAAGGTTGAAGCGTGCTACCCGGACGCGAAATCGCGAAGCCTTCCGGCCACGTGGGCAGCGGTCGCGACGCTGAACTCGATCGCGATCACCCCGCACTCTGTCGACCAGCAGGACGTCATGGAACTCCTCGTCCTCTTCGTGATCGAGGGCTTCAAGGTGTTGGTGCCAACCGGAGGGCGCGCTCCAGCCAAAAAGCGCGCTCGCTCAGCCGGATAGGAACGCGGCCCCCGAGCATGCTGTTGGCCTCAGTCCATGCCCAGCGGACCGACTTTCGAGCTGCTGACGAACTGCGCGACGAACTCGTTGCTCGAGTTGAAGATCACCTCGGCCGGCCCCGACTCGACGACGCCGCCCTGCCATAGGACTGCCGCGTAGTCGGCGACCCGGCGCGCGAGCGGCATGTTGTGCGTCACCACGATCATCGTGCCGCCGAGCTCAGCATGGCGCTCTCGCAGCAGGTCGGCCAAGAGCGCCGTACGGACCGGGTCAAGGCCGGAATCGGGCTCGTCGCAGATGACGATGCCCGGATCGAGCACGAGCGCGCGGGCCAGGCCGGCCCGCTTCTTCATCCCGCCCGAGAGCTGAGATGGAAACCGCCGGCCGGCATCGCTCAGGCCGACGGCCGCGAGGTGCTCCGACACGACATCGTGGACCTCGGAGTCGTTGAGATCGGTGTGCTGCCGCAAGGGGAACGCGACGTTCTCGAACACGTCCATCGAAGAGAACAAGGCGCCGTCCTGGAACATGACGCCGATGTCAGTTCGGAGCTTCAAGACCTCGGAGCGGCTCATGCGCGACAGGGCCCGGCCCCGAACCAACACCTCGCCCTGGTCGGGGCGCACGATCCCGGTGATGTGCTGGATGAGCACGCTCTTTCCGGTACCGGACGGCCCGAGGACGACCGCGAGCGAGCCTTCGGGGATGGCCAGGTCCATGCCCCGGAGGATGTGAGAGCGACCGAACCACTTGTGCACTCCGCGGATCTCGACCGCCAGCGTATCGGCGACGCCTCCGGTCAGCGAGTCGACCTCCGACATCTGCGAGCTCATCCGCCGTGGACCGCGAGGAGGTGCCTCAGCACCGGGTCGACCGCCAGGTAGAGGCGAACGGGACCGCGAAACGTGATCGCTCCGCTAAAGGCCTCGTTCGGGACGTTGAGGCGGCCGCTGCGGTACGCCTCGGCCTGCTCTGGCGTCAGGTCGAGAGCAACCTGACCGGGCTCGTCGTCGCCGGTGACGGCCGGCGGGTGACGATCGAGCAGGAGAGTCGCGCCCGCCCCGGGCTTCCCGATGACCCGGATCGCCACGCTTGTGCCAGTACGCCCGAGGCGTTCGAGCTGCGCCTCGTCGGCATCCCGGAGAATGCCGTCCAGATGCTCACGGAGGGTGCTCACCTTCCGACCAGGCGCAGCCCGACTCACCCCGTGGTCGATGGGCGCGACGGCCTGCGCAGGCACACCTTCTCGTGAAACGCTCGTCATACGCGACAGTCCTCTCCCGTAGAATCGCGACGAGCCTACCAGAACAGTGAACGGTCGTTGACTTTGCTCCGCAAGTCGACTGCGTCCCGCACCCGCAGTGGCGTTATCAATCGTTAACCGCGCTACGCTTCCTAAGTGGATGTCGACGTTACCCGCTTCGCGCAACTCCCCGCGATGCTGGAGCGCCTCCAGCAACGCGACACCGTCGCCGGCATGTTCGCTGAGGCCTCGGAGCTCGCTCGGATCGCCTGTGACTTCGACCGATGCCTCGTGCTGCGTGTCGAATCCGATCTCCTGATCGCTGACTCATGCGGAGCACTGAAGCATCGACCGAGTGATCGTCTCCGTCGTGAGCTGATGCAGGCGCCTCGCGGGATATCGCCGCGGACCCTGGAGGCACGATGGTTGACCGAGGGTTTGGGCGGGCAGCCGGCCGAGCGTCCTCTGCCGAGCAGCCTCGAGCGTCCCGAACTCGCCCTGGGCTACGTCAGCGTGGGCGCTATCGCACCCGACGGGAAGCTCGTCGCGGTGCTCGCGGGCACGCGGTCCGATCGCCCGATCGACGTATTGACGCAGGCGATGACGGCCGGGATCGCCGCGATGGTCGGCGTCGCTCTGGCTCGCCTCGTCCTGTCTGCCCGCTTGGTCGAGGTCCGCGGGACGCTCCGGCACCTGTCCATGTCGGCCGACACCCTCATCACCGAGGTTCTCCGTTCGTCTATCCAGGTCCCCATCGAAGGCGCCTCGGGCCCACGCTTTCCGGTGGAAGAGGCGTCGTCACGACCGAGCAACCGGGCGCGCGAGATCCTCACCGATCGGGAGATCGAGGTGGCCTCGCTACTTGTCGATGGTCGCTCTGACCGCGAGATCGCCGCACGCTTGGTGATCTCCGTGAACACCGTCAAGGATCATGTGGCGCGCCTGCGCGGCAAACTCGGCGCGTCGAATCGCGTCGAAGCGGCCTCGAAGTACCTGAGGTTGATCGTCGACGACGCCGGCCGCTGAGGGCCGGCGCCGCCGCGAGCGACGAGGTCAGCAGTCCGCCTCGACGCGTGTGAACTTGTACCCCTGGTTCGCAAGATCCTCTTCCGTCTGCGGGCGCTTGTCCGACAGGCGGTTGCGCCCGATCTGCCCGGGCTGCGGGTAGGGATCCACCTCGAGGCCGTAGCTCTTCGTGAGGAGACCGCTGTAGAGCACTGCGGCGGCCGCCTTGCTGAGCTCGGGCGGCAACCCGGAGATCGCGTTCTCGCCGGTTGTCAACGACACGCGAGCCAGGTGCCCGAGCGCGTCGTACGAATTGGTCGAGGACTGCATGTTGTTCAGTGCGCTGCCGACGTCATTCGCATACGGCGCGACGTAGCGCAGCATCGGGTTGAGCTGACAGAGCGTTGACTTGACCCTCGGGAGCGCCTTCGTCGCCGGCCCCGTCAGCGCGCGCAGGCGCGTCAACACACCGGTCAGTGGCCCGGACGCGGCGCCGAGCTGCTTGACGACCCCCCGGCCCTCAGCGGCAGCCCGGCGGAGGCTCGTGACAGCCGGTCGCACGTCCGCGACCGCGCGGGCGAGGTTCGCCACCGTGGGGGTGGCGGTTCGACTGAGCGTGCGGAGCGTTCCCGACGTCGACCTCACCTGCTGCAGGGTGGACGGCAGCACGCCGATGAGCTGTCGCAGCGAGTCATCGCGCCGTGCGACGGCCACCATCGCGGTCCTGCCGTCGGAGGCCGTCTGGCGAATGGCCGCCTGGCGCTCGCCCACCGCAGCACTGATGCTCCCGAGCCGCGCCACCAGGCTCTTGACGTTGATCTGATTGCGGGAGGCGATGTCCGCGAAGACGGCGGCGTTGCCGAGCGTGTCGCTCGCACCGCCGATGAGGTCGTTGAGATCCTGGCCACGTCCACCGACCGCACCGCCGAGTCCCTGGATCAGGTCGCGGGCACGCTCGCGGGTCGGTCCGCGCAGCGTGTCGAGGACGTCATCGATGTCGACGTAGCTGTCGGGCTGCGTCATCGGAAGCGTCGACCCGCTCGCCATGGTCGACGGGCTCGTTCCGACCCGCAGATCGACGTAGCTCTCCCCGACCGGAGTGCGCTGCCGGAGTGCCACCACCGAGTCCTTCGGTATCGGTGTGATGCCGTTGTCCACGCGCAGGGTCACGATCGCTCCGAGCCCCCGTCGCTCGATGCTCTGGATGCGGCCGGCATGTGCCCCGGCGGCGAACACACGTGCTCCGACCGAGAGGTTCGCCACCTCGGGCATGACGGCCTTGACCTCATACGAGTTCCGCTGCGGGAGCGAGCCGCTCATGGCGAGTACCACCACGGCGTAACCGACCGCCACGGCGGTGAACGCGAAGAAGACGATGCGCCGCTGAATCCACTGGCCTCGGCGTTTCATCCGTTGTCCTCCTCCGTGATAGGGCGTCCGCCGACAGACTTGCCGGGTGCGCACGTTGAGACGACCTGCTCGAACGGACTCTTGACCACTCCCGTGCTCCCGAGGCCGACGACCAGCTGACCGCGGGGTGATGGAGCGCGCACATCGCCGAACTTCGTGAACGACGCGTTCCATTGGAAGAACCGCTGGATCGGTATCTCGCAGCGGGCGGCGACATCAGTGAACTTGTCGATGTCGGCAACCTGCGGGCGAAGTCCGCGAACCGACGTCGCAAGGCTGTTGGAGACAGGACGCAGTGCCCTACTCAAGGGGACGAGCCGCTTGACGGGATCGCGCAGGGCCGTGACCGCTGGATCGGCTGCGTCGGCCAGCGCACGCACGTCGTCCAGCGCGTCCGGCAAGTGCCCCGCGACGGGCGTCAGCCGCGTCACCGCGGTGTCCACGTCTCCAAGGACCCCTCGCACCGCCGCGAAGCTGCTGTCTGCTGCCGCGATCGTGGGAGGCAGCTCGTCGAGCGTCGCGGCGAGGTCGCCGGAGCTGTCCTTCAGGGCTCCGAGCGCCGAGCTTCCCTGCTCGACGAGGGTCGACAGCGCCCCCTGTTGGTCGGCGAGTTCGCCCGTGAGCACGCTCGTGTTGCGCACGAGCCGGCGGACCAAGGGACGTCGCGCGTCCAGCTGGTCGGAGATCCGGCCGACCGTCCGTAACGTCGGCGCAAGTTCCGCGAGGGCTGACCGCAGCCGTGCACCGCGGTCGTCCAGGCCGTTGCCCAACTGGTCGAGCAGCGTTCCCAGCCGTGTACGTGCTGACGCGCGGAAGACGCTGAGGACGTCGTTGATGGACACTCCCGTCGTCGTCTGCGAAACCGGCACGGGAGATTTGGTGCTCGCCTCGCCGGCGTCCTCGCTGCCCCGGTCGGTGACGTTCAGGTACATGTCCTGAAGCGCAGTGTTCGGTCGCAGCTCGGCGGTGGCGTTCCGGTAGATCGGCCCGACGTCGGAGCGGAGCTTCACGGTGAGGACCGGGCGGCCGTCCTCCCGCTCGACCTTGGTGATGTCACCGACCGCGACGCCGCGGAACCGCACCTCGTTCTGGCCCGCGACGACGCCTGTCACATCCTTGACCTCGAAGCGCACCTCGCGGCTACCGGACAACAGGGTCTCGCTCAGTTGCGACGCGATGTACGCCGACATCGCGATGGTCGCGACGGCGCCGACGAGGATCACGATGCCGGGCCTGAGCGATCGCTTCAGCTCGAGGCTCAATCGTGCCCGCGTGATTCCTTCGGTCAGGCGACTGCGGACGTTCATCATGGCCGTCCCTCCTTGGCCCGGGTCTTCCGTGAGGCAGGCGGGTTGAACAACTGGCCGAGGACGTCGTCGACCGACTCGCACTGCAGCTGCTGGGCCGGGCTGAAATCAGGGTTGTTGGGAAACGCCTGGCACGGCAGGTAGGCGCTGCCGCTGCCGCTGGTGAGCGGAAAGCGAACGAAATGCCCGTTGATGTCCTTCTGCCCCGCGATGCCGGCGAGGCCGGCGAGCGCGGCGCCCGTCATGACGGTTGTGGAGATGCCGGTTTCCGGCCACTTCCGTGCGAAGGCGGGGATGATCGTCCGGTCAACACGCGAGACACTCGGAGTGAGACCGTCGAGGAGGGGCTTGCCGGACTGCGCCAGCAGCGCCACCGATCGCACCGCCGGACGAAGGTCCCGCAGGAGCGGGCGTGCGTCCATGAGCAGCGTGTCGGCCTTGAGGGCGACCGTCCGAACGCGGGACAGCGTCGGCTGCAGTTGACCGACACTTCGCTCGAGTCTGTCGACGAGGGGGTCGACGACCCCAAGGGTGGTGCGGAGCCGGTCCAGCGTCACGTTGGTGTCAACCAACGTCGACGGCGCACGGCGGAGCGTGGTTCGGATCGCGGCCTCGCGGCTTGCCGTCGTGCTGAGGGTGGAAGCAGCCCCTTCGATGAGCGCGCGTAGCCGGGAGGGATCCGCGCCGAGGGCGTCGACCGTGCGGGAAGTGTTGTCCACGAGCGCCCGCAGATCGGCACCGCCCCTGCGCTCTCCGCGCAGCGACCGAAACGCTCGGCCGGTCTGTGGCGCGACGTCGGCGAGGGCGTCGAACGCAGCGCTTGGGACCGCCGGGTCGCTCAGGGCCGCCGCGACCTCGCCGGGTAGGCGCTTGAGACCGGCTCGGGCACCCCCTTGGAGGACTGACGTGATGTCGTCGAGCTCGACCTGCGTCGTTGTCCGCGAGGGGGGAATCGCAGCGTCGCCCAGCTCACCTGCACTCGGGTGGCCAGGTATCAGCGCGACGTAGAACGCCGAGCCCAAGACTGTCCGCCAGCGGAGCGCCGCCCGCGCGTCGCCGTAGAGCTCGTCCGCTGAGGAGTCGAGCTTCAACGTCACCCGCGCGCTCTTGCCGTCTGCTTGAGCGTCGATTGACTTGACGGCCCCGACCTTGACGCCGTCGATTCGCACCGGAGCCCCCGGGATGACCTGAGCGGCGCTCCGGAAGTTCACGACAACTTCGCGACCATCCCCTCCGAGGATCTTGCCGGGGGCGCCGGTGAAGATGGCGATGATCAGCCCGAGGCTGAGGACGATGGTCGCAAGCCCGATAAGCCGTTGCCGTCCGAGCGCAGGTGCCTGCATCAGCGGTTCCTTGCCTTCGTCGTCGGGACGAGGTTGAGGTGGGTGGTCGACGGATAGGAGCAGGGCGCTGCGTAGGGGTCCTTGTAGGTCAGGCCGCTCGATTGGTCGGACGTCCCGAGGAGTTCGGCGGGGCTCGGCGGAATCAAGAGGAGACGGAACGCAGCCGCCGGTCCAGCCGGCCCCGACCCGGTTCCGCCCCAGCTCGTCATGCTGCGCCAGCCGGTCGTCCAGGACTTCAGGTCACACCCGTAGCGGCCAAGCGTCACGACGGTCGGGATCGCGCTGTCCAAGCCCGCTCGGAGCGGCGTGAGCACGGGCTTGAGGGCGCCAGTGGTCTTCAGCACCTCGGGCACGGTGGGGTCAACGGCGCGAAGAAGCATGCCCGCCGGGCCCAGTGAAGCAGGCGCCTCCTTGAGCAGCGCTCGCGCTTGACGGAGACCGGCGGGGGCCCCGGCGAGCGTCTTCTCGGCGGACACGCTCAGGGCTCTCAGCGCCGCGAGCAGCGGGCGTCCCTCTCGTGTCGCCGCGCCCAAAGCGACCAGACTCGAAGGGGCGTCGGTCAGGGTCCGCTGCAGCGGTTCGCGCCGATCGATGAACGGCTGAAGCGCGCGATCGGTGGGGGCCAGAAGCGCGGCCAGCTCGTTACGGCTGGCGTCGAGGGCGTCGACGCCGCTTCGCAGCGACGGAACGAGTGCTCGGTTCGCCGCCGGCGCCGTGAGCTGCGTGTCGAGGAACGCGATGGCACCGGGAATCTCACGTGCGACGTCCTCCACGGTCTGATTGACCTGGGTTCCGCGGCCGAGTAGTCCTTGCCCTAGCCCGCCGACGGCCACGGCGAGCGCACCGCGCGTCTCCTTGTCGAAGGTGTCCAGCGCATCGGGGACGCCGAACGTCAGCGCGTCGTCCCCGGCGCGCAGCGTCCCTCCCCCTGACACGTCGTCGCTCGCCTTCCCCGGTGACAGATCGATGAAGCGCGCACCCAGCAGACCGTTGGCGCGCACCGCGACCTTGGTGTCGCTGGGAATCGCCAGCCCAGGCTCGAGCTGAAGCGAGACGACGACGCGCCCGGCGTCATCGACGTCGGTGGTCTCGACCTGCCCGACGCGGACTCCACGGATCCGGACCCCGTCGTGCTTCTTGATGTTCCCCGCGTCCTTGAACGAGACGTCGACGTGGCCGTAGCCTCTCCCGGGGACGCCGTTGAACAGCGACATCGCCAGGTAGAGCGCGGCGATGAGCGCGGCGCCGACCAGCAGACCGCGGATGGCAACGCGGGTGGGCGCCTCGGTGTCGGTCCGACGGTGGTGACGCGATGCTCTGCGCATCTCAGCCTCCGAGTAGGTAGTCGAGGAGGCCGCTGACCGTTCCCTCGTTTGCCGGCGGTGGCCCTGCTCCGTCGCGGCCGCCGGGACCTCCGAGAAGGCCCTTGACCGTGTCGTTGAGTGTCTTGGGGAGCTCCTGGAGGGCGCCGGTGACCTTCGGTACCAGGTCGTTCAGCTTCTCCGGCGCGTTTGCCTGCGGACCCTTCGAGGGGGTGGGCGGGCTCGCCTCGTCAGACGGCGCGCCGCTGCTGGAGCCGGCCGTGGACTGCCCGCCCGTCTTCTTCGTCGCCGTTGGGCTGAGACGGGCGAGCACGCTGGTCGCCGTGTCGAGCGGCACGATCGCCTCGCCGCGGAAGACGTGGGACAGGCCGTCCCTGAACTGGATCGCCTTGGTCCAGTTGTCCGCGAGTGCGAAGAGGTTGTTCGTCGACTTCCCGATCGCCTGGCTCAACGGGGGCAGCTTCTCCGTGAGATCCGCAAGGCTGGATGCGGTCGGCGTCGCCAGACGGAGGACCGGCGTCGCCTGCTTACCGAGCCGCGTCAGAGCCGGCGCGGCCTGCGTGGCGGCTTTGAGCGTCGGGCGGGCGCTCTCCGTGAACGGGGCGACCTGTCGCAGGACATCGTCGAGCAACGGTGCCGAGGCGCTGATCTCCTGCGCCGCGGGCTTCAGCGGCTTGGTCGTCGCAGTGAGATCGGCGAGGAAGGCCTGGAGTTGCCGGAGGGTGCCGGGCGCCCGTGCCAGGGTCTGCTGCAGCGCAGCCCGGCGCTCGGCCAGCGTCTTCGCGGTGCCGCCGAGCGTCCCGACGAGCTTCGTCACCTCACGGCGACGCGCGGACATCTCGGCGACGAACCGATCGCCGGACTCCACGAGGCTGCCGAGGTTCTGATTGTCCGACACCAGCTCGTCGAGCAGGTCGTCCAGTCGATCGAGCGCGGTCGGGAGCTCGCCAATGACGCGACGCAGGTCCAGCCTCCGGCCGGCGACCGCGTTGCCGGCCTCGCTCAGGAAGATCGTCAGCCGCGCTCGGGTGCCGGCGTCCAGCACGTTCAACACCTGGTCGAGGTCCGTCGAGACGGAAACGTCCTTGCTCGGGACCCGCCAACCGTCTGCTGCCTCAGGACCCTGAGCCGGATCATCGATCTTGACGCTCTTCTGTCCGAGGAGGTTGATCGACGTGATGCCGACGCGGACTCCCTGATGCAGCGGCGCGTGATCGTCATCGATCTCGAGCTTCGCCGTGATTCGATCGTCGCTGCCGATCTTGAGCTTGACCTTTCCGATGCTGACGCCGCCCTGCTGAACGGGGGACCCGTCCCGCAGTCCAGCCGCGTCGTCGAGCGCGACTTCCAGCTGGTACGGCTCGCTCCGGGAGGTCACCCAGGCGATGGCTGCGAGCACGACCGCACCACCGAGGATGATCGGGATGATCCTGCGCATCAGGGCGCCTCCGTCTTCGATCCAGGCGTGGTCGACGCGCGGGTGGCGGGCTGGCGCGCCTCGGGATCCTTCGCAGGGTCCAGAGCATCCTTCGTGATCCCGCATTCCGGCTGGAACCAGGGCTGTCCCGCGTTGTTGCCGGGCGGCCGCGGGAAGGCGAACCTGATCCCGGGGTAGATCTTCGCCGCGGTCTCCGGCGTGTAGCTCTGCGTGTTCGTCGCCGCATACGGCAGTACCTGCGGATAGGCCCGAAAGAAGTGATCTCTGCCGTCTGTCGACGACAGGAAGTCGCCCCAGTTGGTGAAGAACGACACGATGTCCGGCGTGTAGGGCCGCAGGCACGGAAGCTGCTCGGTCAGCTGCTTGCCCACAGAGGCGACGTCGGGGAGCAGCGCGGTCGCCTTGTCGAGCAGCGCGTTGACGTCGGGCGACGCGCGGCGGACCGTGGCCAGCGTCGTGCGGGCGTCCGGGCCGACCTCGACCACCGTCTTCAACACGCGGTTGAGCGGACGAGCCAGCCGGCGTATCTCTCCGACGCCCGGATCGAGGCGGACGACGAGATCGTTCGCGGCCCTCAGCGTCGGGTCCGCGCGCTTGAGTGTGTCGCGGACGTTCGTGAAGGTCGCGGGGGAGCGCGCGAGCGTCTTCTCCAGGTTGTTCGACTCGGACGCCACCGCAGCGAACGTTCCCCGGGCGCCGTCCAGGAGGGAGCGGATGCCGGGATCCGACCGATCGATCGCTGTCGTGGTTCTGGCCGCCGATCGGAGCAACGTCTCGAGGTCGTCGGTGTCCGACGCAAGGTCGCCGAGCACGGTGCCGACCGTCTGGACGGGCCCGGGCGCGACGTCAAGCGCCCGTCCGAGCGGCTCGCTCGCCTGGTCGAGTGCCGGTCCGCCCGCGTCGAGCATCGAGCGCAGATCCGTGCGCAGCGGACGATCGAACATCGCGAGCAGCTCGTCGTACTCCACCGGGACGGCGAAGTTCTTCGCGGACATCTGGCCGCCATCGGCGATCGGGCGCGCGTCCGCCGAGCCGGGATGGATCTCGATGTACCGGTTGCTGAAACTCACCGTGCCGCCCCAGCGCAGGCGCATCGTGGTCTTGTCGGTGATCGGCCATGCGACGTCTTCGATATTGAGCGTGACGAGCGCCTTCCGGCCGCGATCGACCGACTGCACGTCGCGCACGTCACCGACGAGCGCACCGGCGGCCCGAACCTCCTGTCCCTTCAGAAGCCCGTGCGCATCGGGCAGGACGACGGACACCGTGCGGGGTCCTTCCCCGCCTGACGAGAGGACGACGACCAGGAGGAGCGTGATGATCACTCCGCCGACGAGAGCCGGGACTCCGAGGGACGCGCGACGTCGCCGCATCTCAGCCGCCCAAGGGAAGGTTGATGTTCGCGCCGTAGTACATGACCGACATCGCGCCGGCCAGGACATGCACCAGCACCAGGTTGACCTTCAACGAGCGGGCGACGGCGGTACCGACGTTGGCCGGTCCGCCCCGCGCCCGCATGCCGTAGAAGCACGCCGTGACCCCGCAGAACAAGGCGATCAGCGCCATCGTCAACGCTGCATAGAGCTCCATCGCGATCGACTGCATGCTCCATGCGACGCTCAGGAGCGACTCACCTGAGATCGCCTGGAGCACGAACGTCGCGTCGATCCATGCTCCTGCGGTCTGGCCGATGATGCAGATCGCCGCCCCGAGCGGTACGAACAGGAGCAGGGCGATCAGACGTGGGCCGACCACGAACCGCATCGGATCCACACCGGTCTGCTCGAGCGCGTCGATCTCCTGCTGGATGCGCATCGCACCGATCTCGGCGGCCATGCCGCAGCACGCCTTTGCGGCGATCACGTACCCGAACATCAGGGGGGCCGTCTGACGCGGCAGGGCGTACCCCGTGATGAGACCGCTGTAGTCGCCAGCACCGATCGGGCTCAAGAGGAAGTACGCCGCGTTCTGCAGCGTGAACCCCTGGAACATGTTCATCACGAGCAACATTCCCCAGGTGCCCGACATCAGGATCGCCGTCTGCCGCACGGTCTCCGACGCGTACCGGGGCGCACCGGCCATCCCGCGGATGCTGGCGCCGAAGAACTGCGCCCATTCGCCGGCTCCCGTGAGCGCGCCGTCGACGGCGTCGCGGGCCTTCGACGGAGCCGCCGTGGGGGGCGGACCTGCGCCTTTGACACTGGTGGCCATCGTCTCAGCCCCTCATCGCGCTGGCGGCCGGGAACAGCGCGCCATAGGCCAGGTTGAAGACGCTGTTGATGAGCCAGATCCCGAGAAACGTCAATACGACGGTCTCGTTGACCGCTCGGCCTACGCCCTCCGCACCGGCGCTCGTGGTGAGGCCCTTGTAGCAGCTCACGACACCGACGAAGAAGCCGATGATCGTCATCTTGAGGACCACGACGAAGAAGACATCTGTCGAGTGAAGGCTCATCACCCAGCTGTCGATCCAGACCCCTCTGCTGAAGCCGAGGACCGGGGGAGCCAGAAGAAGGTTGACCGACGACACGATGACGAGACTGACCATCGCGAGGACCGGAGCCACCATCGTGAGCGCCGCGACACGCGGCAGTACGAGCGTCCTCATCGTGGGCACGCCGAGCACGGCCAGCGCGTCGAGCTCCTCGCGGATCTTGCGCGCGCCGAGGTCGGCGGCCATCGCGCTCCCGACAACGCCGGCAAACACCATGCCGGTGACCCAGGTCGAGATCTCTCGGGTCCACACGATGTTCACGAACCCGCCCTCGCGGTCGAGGAGTCCCAGGTTCGCGACGACAAGTCCGAAGAGCAAGATGCCGAACCCGACGAGGTAGACGAAGTGCGAGAGCAGGAGCGGTCCGAACGAGCGCTTGCTTGCGGCCGATGCCTCCTCGAGCGCCTCGTCGAACCACCCTCGAGTCGTGAATGCGGTACGCACCACGCCCACGGCCATCTTGCCCATGCCGCCTACGGTCTCGAGACGCGTAAACGATCGTGAACCGACCGCGTTCGACGTCGCGTTCTCCACGAGACGCGTGATCAGGACACCCATACCGACACCTCCTCCATAGACAGACAGCGACACTACCCCGCCTCGTTCCCCGCGTGGAGCCTCCATCGGAGGGGTCTTGCACCCTCTCCAGCAGGTCTGAGACGCATCCAGCCGAGGGACCCTCGAGTCACCTCACTTCTCCGGCGTGCCGCCACAGTAAACGATCGCTAACTACAATGCTACGGCTGCGTGGGCGCCGAGGCGCCCGGACAGACTGCCGTTCAGCCGGGAAGCTGCTTTGCGGCCGCTGAGGATCGACGTATTGACAGACGAGAACGGGGCGTAGTCGCCGGCGAACTGCACCGGATCGTTCGGATCGACAGCACGATCCGCCTCGGCCATCAACCGGAACGCCCCAGGCTTGACCATCAGCGCGCAGTTCTCCCAGCGCTGAACGAGCACGTCTTCGAGAAGCGGCTCCAGGTCTCCGAACCACGGCCGCAGATGCTCGACCACCTGACTGATCACCCGATCGTCGGGGGTCTCCCAGTTGTCAGCGCACCACCCTGCCCGCATGAACACGCTGATGATGCCCTTCCCGGCCGGGGCACGATCGGGCGCCTTGTGATGGTCGAGGAAGATTGTGGTGACGTCGGCGCACTCGCGCTCCGGGACCATGACGTACATCTCGGGGTGCGCAGTCGCGCGCGACAGCCCGAGGTGGACGTTGACGCTCTGCGAGTACTCGGCCGACTCGAAGAACCGCCGTTGAGGGCCCTGAAGTTGCGGATAGAGCTCGAGGGCGTTCCGCGGCGGCGCGGCGATCACGCAGCCATCGAACACGTCGGTCTGCTCACCCATGTCGCCGCCGTATGTGACGACCACCCCGGCGTCGCTTCGTTCGACGTTCGCGACAGCTGTGTTGAGCCGAACCTCGCTGCCCTCGAGGAGCCGCGTCGGAAGGCTGTCCATCCCCCCCACGAGCGAATACATATGCGGCGTGAAGTGCTTCGCCGTCCAGAAGAACTGGGCAACCGAGGCCCCCTCGGGCGGAGCCAGCCATGCCCCGCGGACGAGCGTGCCGGTCAGGTACTGGTAGAGCTCCTCGTTCAGCTCGCGGAGCGAGTAGTCGCGTACCGATTCGGTGTCGTGCTCGACGAGCGACGCAACCTGCTCGTAGTCCATCGCCGAGCTCAGCTTGCGCGCATCGGCCGCGACCTTCCAGAGCTTGAGCTTGCTGCGGAACGACAGCAGGTCGGTTTTGAGGAAGCTACGCAGCGGGTGCCCCATGTCCAGCTGACGCAAGCGACCGTCACGCGGCACGGACCCGATCGGCTTGATGGTCAACACCTGGTCACCCATACCGACGCTCTCGGCTACGGTCTTCGTCAGGTCGTAGCTCCCGAGCAGCCCGACCGCTCCAGTGTCGAACATGAAGCCGTTGCGCCGCACCGTTCGCGCCCGTCCTCCGATCCAGTCGTTGGCCTCGAACACCGTCACGTGGTGGCCCTGAGCCCGCAGCTCGTGAGCCGCCATAGCCCCCGCGACCCCCGCACCGACGACCGCAAGCCGAGCACCGCTCATCGGAACGCCCCGTGGAACGAATCACGCAGATAAAGTGAACGATCGCTAACCAGCATAGGGGACTTCTACCTCCTCAACGGCCGCCGCGCAAGTGCAATCGCCATATCGCTCGCCTCAAGGTGCCCGAGCGCGCGTGTCGCTCAGGCAGGCGCGAGCCCGCGCGCGCGGGGCTCGACGACACCCGGCGCCAGCTTCGCCTCGACGCGCCGACTCGCCCTGACCATCAGCACGGTCATGCTCGCCATCCAGGTGAAGAAGGAGACCGAGAGCACGTACCACGTGAGCAGCCCGTTCCAGGCCAGGGGACCACTGTGAGTGAGGACCGCCAGGCTCCCGGATGCCACACCGAAAGACGACCATAGGCTGACGTACGCGGACCAACGAGGCAGCAGCGGGGCCTCGCTGTGGTCCTGCAGGACGACGATTGCCATCACCACCATCTGCACGATTGCGGTCCCTACGATTCCGACGAACGGGAGCCACGCCAGGTCATTGAGCATCTGCACGGTGGCAGCGTCGCGCTCGGGTCGGTAGGCAGCCGTCTGCCACACGAGCTGCGGAAACAGGAACTCGAGGAGCAGGCACGATCCGGCCACGAGCTGCACCGCCCCGAGCGGGGACTCAGAGCCGGCGATCTGCCGGATCTGGTGGGTCAGCGCCGCGACATAGAACGCCAGCAAGGGCGCGGCGACGGTGGCGATCAGGATCCCGACGCGGATTCGGTCGCGGTCCTCGAGAAACATCTGCTGCACGGCCTCTGCCGACATCTGAGGCGACGGCGGCGGAACGAAACCCGCAACGAACACGAAGCCAATAAGGAACACCGGGGCGAAGCCGAAGCCCGCCAGCGCGCAGAGCCGCTGATGCCGCTCGCTCATAAATCTCTCCCACCGTCGGATGTGTACCGCGTACACTACATCGTATGCTGGTGGCTCGAGGAGTTATCTTCTCCGCGTGCCCCCGACCGGCAAGAGAGCGACTCCCGTCGACCGCGATGCCGTCGTGGCTGCGGCAGTCCGGATCATCGACACCGACGGCGTGAGCGCTGTGACGATGCGGCGCCTCGCATCCGACCTCGGCGTCACGACGATGGCCGCCTACCGGCATGTGCGCAGCAAGGAC
Source organism: Paraconexibacter sp. AEG42_29 (assembly GCF_040581415.1). Taxonomy (NCBI): domain Bacteria; kingdom Bacillati; phylum Actinomycetota; class Thermoleophilia; order Solirubrobacterales; family Paraconexibacteraceae; genus Paraconexibacter; species Paraconexibacter sp. AEG42_29. The sequence goes on from NZ_CP114014.1 coordinate 4,372,763, forward strand.
GAGCTCCTGCAGCTCGTCGCTGCCTCGGTTGTTGCGGACATCCCGGCCGCGCCGCCCGACGCATCATGGGGGCGCGTGATCCACGACTTCTTCACCGCGTTCCACGATCGGCTGGTGGAGCACCCTGGCGTCGCCCTGCTCTTCGGCGGTCAGAGTTTCCTGAGCGAGCCGATCTACGCCGTATCCGACCATGTATTCACTGCACTTCTCGATGCCGGGTTCAGCCCCGAGTCCGCGGTCGCTCTGTTCATGGGTTGCGCGAGCTGCAGCATCGGCTCCGCGGTGCTCGAGGCCGCGGCGGCACAGTCCCGAATCGACACGAGCGACAGCATGCTGCTGATGTCCGCGCGGAAGTATCCGGGAATCGCGGCAGTGGCCGAGTTCATCCCGCAACGTCAGTCGTCGACCTCCCACGATCAAGCCCTCAGCAAGCTGGTCGCCGGCTACGCCGCGGTGCTCAGCTTGGCGGAGTAGCCACCCTCAAGCCACGAGGAACATGACGACGACGGCTGTGGCCACGGTCGCGACCCACCCTTCGAAGATAGCCCGCAGCCATCGCGGCGCGTCGCGAATCTCCATGAAGTCGAGTCCGACATACCGAAGCTTTGCGAACGCGACGGCCAGCACGAGTGCTCCCGCGGCGTCGGGATCGTCGAACCCGTGGTCGGTGCCAAGCCACCAAGAGAGCAACGTCGCGAGCACGAGCACGCCCCACACCGCGGTCGCGCGGGTTCGTAGGAGGTCAGCCATGGTCAATGCACCAGGTAGAGGAGCGGGAACAGGACGATCCACAGGAGGTCCACCATGTGCCAGAAGCACGCGGCCCCCTCGAAGAAGAACGACTGGTGCTTCGACAGGCTCGAACGCTTGCTGAGCGCGATCATCATCCCGAGCAGACCCATGCCGACGAGCAGATGCACGAAATGCACTCCGGTGAGCACGTAGAAGTACATGTAGAAGTCGTTCGTGGCGGGGTCGAGCCCATGATCGAGCTTGTTCGAGTACTCGATGATCTTGTTGATCGAGAATGCGATGCCGCAGACGAGGGCGCCGTAGAGCAACGGGGGCGCGAGCCTCGCGCGCCCGATCCGCACCGCACGGACAGTCATCACGACCAGCAGCGAACTTGCGAGCAACAGCAGCGTGTTGACCGCACCAAACGCTTGGGTCAGCGTCTGCTGGGATCGCGCGAACTCCGCCGGCTGCTCGCCGCGGTTATAGAGGTAGGCGATGAACAGCGCCGCGAAAATCGTGAGATCTCCGAGGATGAACATCCAAGTGCCGACCTCCGCCGGCAGCCGGCGACGCTCCGCTTTCAGTGGCGCTGGCCTGGCAGCGTCGACAGTCATCGATGGCAGTGAGGGACGAACTTCCATTGATAACGCACGTTAACCTACTCTAGGCCACGCGGCAAGGGTCACTCTCCCGGGGAAAGAGACTCGCGCGGACAAGAGCCGGCGCCGGCGCGTGGCCGAACGCATTGCGAACGGACGTTTACTTTTTTCAGCGTAGGTGCGACACTCCTCGTCCGACCGCTACCCCGCCCCGACCTCTCAGCCGCCGGCCGACTCCTGTTGCCATCAGCCACGAAACAAGCCCGCAGGCCCGTCAATCGCGGCGAGCGTCTGCTCTCAGCTGCCCGGAAGCTCTTTCACGAGCGTGGGTACAGCGCCGTGAGCGTCGACGACATCGGAGCGGAGTCCGGGCTCGGCGGCGGTTCATCGCTGTACCGATACTTCTCCGGGAAGGAGGCGCTGTTGGTGGCGCTCCTCGACGAGTCGCTCGACCGATACCTGATGGCGTTGCCCAGTCCGACCGACGACCCGATGGCCGACATACGGCTCGTCGCGACGACTCATGTCGCGATCACCATGGAGGCGCCTGATCTCGGGGGCCTCTTCGTGCGCGAGCTCCGTTCGCTGTCGAGCGAGAACGCACGCCGGATCGAGCGCCGTTCCGGCGTGTACCTCGGCGCGTGGGTGTCGTTCCTGCGCCGCGCCTACCCTGACACGCCCGCCAGCGAGCTCGAGGCGGCCGCGAGTACCGCGATGACGACCGCCGCGGCGCTGATCCTGCTTCCCCATCCGCGCGTGAACACAGACCACGAGGCGCTCGTCGCTGACATGATCGTGGCGTCGCTCAGCGCGCTCGAACGCGCTCGCTGATCGTGCGCGGGCGACTTCCCCGCCCAAGCCTCGCTCAGCCGGCCAGCTTGCGTAGCTCGGCGTCCAGCGCAGCCGCGGCTGCCTCGCCAGACGCGGTGGCCGCGGAGAGGTTCGGGGCTGACAGGTACTCGCCGGCGAGCACGACGGACTTGTCGTGTCGGGCGCTCCGAAAGCGGAACTCGCCCAGCCGCGCGTAGTGCCCGACCGGGCTGTATTGCTGCTCCCACCGGGTGATCTCGACGAACTGGACGGCGTCGGCCGTACCGGGCAGGAAGCTGTCGGCAGCCTCCACGGCAATCGCGGAGAGGCTGTCGTCGTGATCGTCGACATGGCGCTCACACCAGTCTGTCGTCAAGGTCGCGGTCAGGAGCCCCTTACCGGCCGGCGCGCGACCCGGTGCCTTGTTGTGGTCGAACCCGATCGCCCCCAGGAACGGGTGTTCTGAACGCGGCACCATCGCATAGGTGGTGTCCATGCCCGCTGGAGCGGCATCCAGCGCGATGTTCGGGGTGATGATCTTGCCGGCGCGCACCATCGAGAGGTAGTCACGTCGCCACTGATCCATGTCGGGGCGCACGGAGACCGCTCTCCGCGCCGGCAGCGCGACGACGCATCCGTCCACCGATCGCACGTGCTCGCCGTCCTCCTCGCGCCACGTCACCTCTGCGCCGTCGGCGGTCTGCCGTACCTCGACGACCTCCGCGCCCAGGACGACGTCGAGCTGATCGGCAAGCCCGTCGGCGTACGCGCCCATGCCGCCGCGGAACGCCAGGAGCTTGGCGCCGGCAAAGAGCGCGAGAATGCCAAGGAACTCGACCCGCGAGACGTCGCTCGGCTCCGTGGCGAAGATGCCTCGGATCGCCGGTCCGAGAAGGTGATCGCTGACCTCACGGCTGAGGTTCCCCTCCGCCCATTCGGCGAGCGTCATGCCGTCGTACTCCCCCGCCTCGACGATGCGCGTGGTTGTCGCCTTCCGCGCCCGCAGCACCTCGGGCACCAGTCTGGCTGCGGCGACCTTCGCGCGCGGCGACAGCGCTTGGGTCCTCACAAAATCGCGGACGATGCGCTCGCCGTCGAGGCGGTGCACCTTCCCGTCGCGTACGAGTCCGAAGACGAATCCGCCCGGCACGAGCTGGTCGGAGAGGCCGGCGTCCGCAGCGATCCCCAGGAGGTTCCGGTGCGTCGTCGGGAGGAAGATCGCTCCTTTATCCAACAAGAACCCGTCGCGCCGTCGCGAGCACATCTTGCTGCCGGCCCGCAAGCTTTGCTCGAGGACCTGGACCGCGTGCCCCGCCTGCTGGAGTCGGAAGGCGGCAGCGAGCCCCGCTGGACCTCCTCCGGCAACGATGATCTGCGACCGAGCCATGTGTGACGACCTCCCGGTGAGCGAGTTGCGCGACGCCCTGGTCTCCTCACTCCAGCGGCCGAGAGCGAGACGCTACCACAATTGCTAACGGACGTTAACTTTGGATAGGCTTGTGGTTGATGCCACTCATTGCGGTCGAACCCAGAGTCGAGATCTACGCGCAGGACATCGGAGACGGGCCTCCTGTGGTTCTGCTTCACGGCTGGGCATTCGATCACCGGATCTGGGACCGACAGGTCGGCGCGCTCGCGGACGCCGGCCACCGGGTGGTCTGTGTCGACCTTCGAGGTCATGGCCGGTCTGACCGCCCGTATGGGGACTACTCGGTCGAGCGCCTCGGACAAGACGTCGTCGCGGTGCTCGACACACTGGAGCTGGAGGACGTGACGCTGGTCGGCTGGTCGCTCGGCGGATTGACGGCGTTCCGGGTGGCAACGACGTCGTCGTCACGTCTCAGGCGGCTCGTCCTTGTCGCGTCGAACGGCGTCGCGACGACCAGGAAGCCCACGTTCCCTTTCGGCGCCCCTGCCGAAGCTCACGAAGAGTTCGTCATCACTCGCGAAAAGGCGGACCGCCTTGAGTCACGCCGCAGCCTCATCGCCGGCGCATTCGCCCAGCAACCGACGGAGGCCCTCATCGCTCGAGTCCTCGAGCTGACCCTTGCCACGCCATCGTGGGCCGGCGCGGCGACCCTGAGCACGTTGATGCAGACGGACCAGGTCGCAGGCCTCGCCGACCTTCGCGTGCCAGTGGCCCAGATCGTAGGCGAGAAGGACCCGATCTTCTCGCATCGAGCTGGCGCGTGGCTCGCCGAACAGATTCCTGACCTGCACCGCATCACCCTCGACGGATGCGGTCACTACCCGATGATCGAGGCACCGGATGCATTCGATGCGGCGTTGCTGAAGTCCGCGTCGCTGTAGCGGGTTCCCCAGCGACACGCGTGGGCCGGGATGAGAAAAGAGAGGGAGTCATCCCGGCCCGCGTCGACGCGTCATGCACGACACATCGCTCATGCGTGCGCTTGAGTTCCGACGTCACCAGACTATCAGATGAGTGAACGTTCGTTATCTTTGGACCCCGCGCAGCGCAGGTTCGCCTCGTCGACCCCCACTCTTCTGCGCGCCGAACAGCGCTAGGTTCCAATGCTCACACCGGCACGTACCGAGATCCAAGAGTCGGGCGCCCCGACCGCGACCAACAATCGCTATCGCCGTCCCGTCGTCGTGTTGACCCCGGGTTGCGACGCCGACGAGGCCATCGACGTCGCCCTGGCGCTAGCCGAGGAGGACGCAGCGCTCCTCTTCCTGTGGCTCTGGCCGGCGCCGCGGCCGTGGCTGCTCGGTGCGGGCCCTGCTTACGTCGAAGCCGGCCGCAGTGGTGGTGTCGCGGGCCTCAACGCCGCACTGCGTCACGTTCACCCGATTGCTGCGGCGACCGACATGCGCTCCGATGCTGTCGACCTCAGCGAACTCCTCCGCGACCACGACCCCGACGCCGTCCTCGTCGCGCCAGATCCCCCGCGCAGACGATGGCTTCGCCGCACGACGCGAGCCGAGTGCCGCCGCATCGCGACGATGACCGCCGCGCCGGTACGCGCACTCGATCCAGCCGCTGACCTTCGCGGGCCCCCCAAGGTCGGTCCACCGTCACCCGCTGACGGCAACCACCCACGGTAACGGGCTTCGACGCACTTCAGGAGCCCTCCACCATGGAGTTAACGGACGTTAGCTTTTGCGATAGGGTGGGCTGGTCCCCAACCGAGGTATCACGACGTGACCGACCAGATCGTTGGCCAGCAAGACCAGCTGGAGCTCGACCACAGCACGAAGATGATGATCGAGACGGTGCGCGACTTCGCGAAGGCCCGCGTCGCTCCCGGCGTGATCGAGCGCGACCGCGAGGAGCGGTTTGACCGCGACCTCGTCAAGGAGCTGGGCGCCCTGGACCTGCTGGGGGGAATCGTTCCCTCCGAGTACGGCGGCACCGGGCTCAGCCATGTCGCGTTCTCCGCTCTGCTCCAGGAGATGTCACGCACCGATCACCTGATGGGCTTGGTCATGTCGTTCCCGAGCGGCCTCGCGGGATCGGGCCTGCTGAACTTCGGCACCGAGGAGCAGAAGCAGGAGTATCTCCCTGGTCTGTGCTCCGGCGACATCATGTTCTCGGCAGCGGTCACCGAGCCCGCGTCGGGCACGGGGGTCGCCGACATGCAGACCATCTGCCGGCGGGACGGCGACGAGTACGTGATCGACGGCGCCAAGACCTGGATCAGCCTGATCGACGTCTGCGACTACGTACTGACCTTCGCCACGCTGGATCGCAGCGGCGGCCGGAACGCGGTGTGCGCGTTCCTCGTCCCGCGCGACGCTCCGGGGTTGACTCTCCGGCCGTTCAAGAACAAGCTGGGGTTCCGTGGCGTGGCTTCTGGCGAAGTCTTCCTCGAGGAGGTTCGCGTCCCGGCGGCCAACCGCGTCGGTGAAGAGGGCCAGGGGTACGGCGTGGCGATGTCCGCCGTCGAGACCGGGCGCCTTGGCGTTGCGTCCCGGGCCCTCGGCATCGCCCAGGACTGCCTCGACCGCTCGGTTGCGTACAGCCGCGAGCGTCTGGTCTCAGGTCAAGAGATCGGCCGCTTCCAACTGGTGCAGTCGATGATCGCCGACATGGTGATCGGCCTCGAGGGAGCGCGCGCGATGACATACGACTACGCCCTCAAGCGTGACGCCGGCGACCGGGCGCGGCGTGAGGCGTCCCTCGCGAAGATGCACGCCAGCGATGTCTCGATGATGGCGGCGACACACGCGGTGCAGATCCACGGCGCGTTTGGCACCCACGAGGAGTACCACGTCGCGCGCCACTTCCGGGACGCGAAGGTCCTGCAGATCGTCGAAGGGCAGAACCAGCTGCACCGCGGGATGGTCGCCGAGTACGCGCTCGGCTACCGCGGCGGGCGTTAGCCACGTGAGCTTGAGGCGGCGCGCGGCGCCGCCTCAAGCTCGCTGGCGAATCCGACGAGCGCGGAGTTGAACCCGGCGGGGCGCTCGAACATCGGGCAGTGGCCGCATCGCTCGAGGACCATCAGGCGAGCATCGGGCAGTGACGCCGCCAGGGCTTCGGCTTGCGCGACCGGCAGGATGCGGTCGTTCGCCCCCCAGACCAGCAGTGTCGGACCCTCCAGGCGGTCGGCGCCGCTGTCCGCCGCCGCATGTGCGCCGGCGACGAGAGCGTCAGAAAATCCCGGGGTGGCCATGAGCGGGACGATCTCGCGAGCCAGTTGCCCTGAGAGTCCGGCAGTGTCATAGAGCCCGAGGCGGAACACCAAGCGGCGGAGCCGGGGGCGCCGCGCGACAGCCCGCAGCGCAGCTGGGCTGAAGAGCCCGTTGAACGCCTGGAAGCCTCGTACGATCAGCGCGAGCCGCCGCTCGCTGAGCGCGATGCCGCCCGCGCAGGCGAGGACCAGACCCGCCACCCGCTCCGGGGCGCCGAGCGCGAGCCGGATGGTCGCAAGCCCGCCCATCGAGTGGCCGACGACGATGACCGGCGGGAGAGCCAGGGCATCGATCAAGGCGAGTAGCGTCGCTGAGTGGGCGTCGAACGTCGCGCCGGGCGCGAGCACGTCCGACCCGCCGAACCCCGGCAGGTCGACGGCCACCACTCGGTGTCCGGCACCGGCGAGCGCCGGGATGTTCTCGAGCCAGGTCTGCCAGCTTCCGCCGAGACCGTGCACGAGGAGGAACGGGGGACCCGACCCGTAGTCGACGTAGCGCACGGACCGGTCGAGCACGCGTATGTCATGCACGTGCTCCGACCAGTCGATGTCCGTCCACCGGGGGAGGTGACCCGTTGCCTGGCTCATGAAATCAGCGCTTGGGTTTGAGCCCCAGGCGGCGTCGCCAGTCGCGCATGCCGAGGAGGCGAACGGCCCGGTCCGTCGACTTGTTCTTTCGCCTGGAGTGCGGGTACCAGTGCACTTCGGTCTTCAGATCGACCCGCTCGGCCACGAACGCCTGCTGCCGGCAGAACTTCAGGACGCCGTTCGGGCCCCCGAAACGGTGGCCGATCCCGGACTCCTTCCAACCTCCCATCGGGAGTGGGAACTGGAAGACGTTCGCGAGCGCGTTGTTGATGCTCACGCCGCCGGTGAGGAACTCGCGACTGAGTCGATCCGCGCGATCGGCGTCAGCGGTCCAGATGCTCCCACCGAGACCGTACGGGGAGTCGTTCGCCAAGCGCATCGCTTCGATCTCGTCGGCGACCTTCATGACCGGTAGCGTCGGCCCGAACGTCTCTTCGCGCATGCAGACCATGCTGTGGTCGACGTCCACGAGGACCGTCGGCGGGTAGAACAGCCCGTGCGCGGCGCGTTTGCCGCCGGTGAGTGCCTTCGCGCCCTTGGCGATGGCGTCGTCGACGTGGCGCTCCACGAGCTCAAGCTGGGCTTCGGTCGCCATCGCGCCGAGGTCCGCCTGGTACGCCCCTACCGGGTCCATCCCCTGCCGAAGCCTCTTCACGCCGGCGGTGAGCTTGCTGACGAACTCGTCGTAGATCGGTGCCTCGACGTAGATCCGCTCGATGGCGATGCACGACTGACCTGCGTTGAACATCCCGCCCCAGATCGCACCGCCGACAGCGCGGTCGACGTCGGCGTCTGCGAGCACGACCATCGCGTCCTTGCCGCCCAGTTCGAGGCTGCACGGGATCAGGCGCTCCGCCGCACGGATGCCGATCTTCTTGCCGGTCTTCGTCGAGCCTGTGAACTGGATCATGTCGACCGCGTCGACCACGGCCGCGCCGGTTCCTCCGAGGCCCGTGGCGCACCCGAGGACTGGCGGCGCGCCGATCTCCTCGTTCCAGCCGCGCACGACCTCGGTCCATGCGAGCGGGGTGACCTCCGACGGCTTGGTCAGCACCGCGGCGCCGGCCATCAGCGCGCCCGGGACATCCATCAGCGGCATCCCGAGCGGGTAGTTCCAGGGGAAGATCATCCCGACCAGCGGGTACGGCTTGTAGTGGACCTCGAGACGTTTGGTGAGGGACGCCGGCCCATGGGGCCGCAGGCTCTTGTCGGCGAGGAACGCCGCGCCGTTCTTCGCGTAGTAGTTGATGACCTCGACGGCGACCATGATCTCGATGCCGGTGTCGCCCCAGGACTTGCCTGACTCCGACTGTACGAGCTCGAGCAAGCGACGCTCGTTGTCCATGATCCAGTCCAGCCACTTGTACAGGTAGGTCGCGCGGCCGTCCGGGCCAAGGGCCTCCCAGGCGGGCTGAGCGGCGCGGAGGTCAGCGGCGAGCGCCGTGACCTCGGACGCGGCCATGTTGGGCAGACTCCCCGCAACGGCGCCGTTCGCGGGGCAGAGGATGTCAAACGTCTTCCCGGCTGCCCTTCCGTCGGGTGAGCTGTCGTGAATGCTGTCCGGGCCGGATGAAACTGCCATGGTTCGCTCTCTCCTGTCAGCGTGGTCGGCGCGTACGCGCCACCGAGGACGATAACTGTCGTTAACTACGTGTCGCGGGAGGCAGCCGCTCGGCTTGCCATTCGTCTGCGGATTGGGCTAGCTCTCCGTACGCAGCACGTAATCGCCGATGTCTGCCTGCCGTGCCATCGCCCAATACTGCGCGTTCGTCCAGGGCATGTTCGCGACGATCCGCCCCTTGCTGTTGCGGTAGTACGTCGTCATGCCGGGATGCGTCCAGATCGTGCGGCTTAGTGCCTCGTCCAGGCGTTCGTTGTACGCGTCGTGGACGTCCTGCCGGCATTCGAAGCTGGTCGTCTCCCGCTCGGCGACCTGCCGGAGGAGATCCATGAGATACCGCACCTGGATCTCGACGCTCATCACGTGGCTCCCTCCGTGTCCGGCGTTGGTGTTCGGGCCGAAGAGCATGAAGAAGTTCGGGAAGTCCGGGACGGTGATACCGAGGTAGGCCCGTGCGTCGTCCTCGCCCCACGTGTCGCGGAGCGTCGCGCCGGAGCGCCCGGTCACGGTGATCGACCCGAGCATGTTCAGCGTCTGGAAGCCGGTCGCGAACACCAGGACATCGGCGGGATACAGGGTGCCGTCAGCGGTCACGACTCCCTCGGGACGGATCTCCACCACATGGTCGGTCACAAGGTCCACGTCGTCGCGGCTCACCGCGCGAAACCACCCGTTGTCGATGAGGGGCCGCTTGCCGTAAGGCGGGTAGGTCGGCAGGCACTTCTCGCGCAGCTCGTCCCAGTGCTCTCCGAGCTCGGCCTGGATGTACGACGTGAGGAACTTGCGATGACTTTCGCTGATCCGGTTGATCGAGCGCTCGGGGTGCGGCCACTCCCGGTCGATCTGCAGCGCAGCGTGCAGACGCTCGCCGTACGTCCACACAAGCTGCGCCCGGTACCAGCTGGCGTAGTTCGGCACGTCGGCCATCGCGCGGATGACGCCGCCCGGGACCTCGCGCTTGTAGTTGGCGTTCGGCACGGCCCACTGCGGCGACCGCTGGAACACCGTCAGCCGACTCGGAGTACCCGCGAGGGCGGGGACCAGCTGCATCGCGCTGGCCCCGGTGCCGAGCACCACGACGCGCTTCCCAGCGAGGTCGACGTCCTCCCGCCACTCGGCGGTGTGGAAGGCCGGCCCGGCAAAGGTCTCGATGCCCGGTATCCGCGGGTACGCAGGACGGTTCATCAGCCCGACGGCACTCAGGACCATGCGTGGATGGAGCTCCTCGACGCTGCCGTCCTGCGTCCGGACCGTCACCGTCCAGCGTTGGCTGCCCTCGTCCCAAGATGCTGCGTCGACCTCGACGCCGTAGCGAATGTGCTCGGCCACGTGATGCTCAGCCGCGACGCGCTCCAGATACGCGCGCAGTTCGTGCTGCTTCGCGAAGTATTGCGGCCAGTCTGGCCGCGCCGCGAACGAGAATGAGTAGAAGTGCGACGGGGTGTCGACGCCGCACCCTGGATAGGTGTTCTCGAGCCAGGTTCCGCCGAGCGCGTCGTTCTTCTCGAGCACCGTGTACGGAATCCCGGCCGCCTCCAGTTCGATCGCCGCCGCAATCCCAGAGAACCCGCTGCCGATGACGAGCACGTCCAACGCCCTCGCCGCCGGCGTGTCAGGCACCTGAACCCGCCGATCGGTGATGCCCATCTCGTCCAGCAGCAGACCGCCGGCCTCGTCGGGAACGGGCGTGGCCATCGCGTGCGTGAGCCACCGAGCGACCTGCGCACTGCTCGGGTCGGCCGCGGGCGCGAGCTGACCGCCGCGCACGGCGGTCACGACCTCGACGACCTTGTTGCGGATCTCGTCCTGCAGCGCTTTTGGATGGCCGCCGGTGTCGTTGTCGCCACCACCGCGCGCCGGTTTCGGTCGATAGGGCTCGTCGAGCCACCGCTCGTCCCCGGTGAGGTGCGTAAGGACGAGGAGGAGAGTCGGGATGTTCGCGTCCTCGAGCGCCTCCCGGAGGTCCGTCGTTGCCGGGTCCAGGGTCGCTGGCGTGCTGGAATCCATGAGGAATTATATGTTAGCGGTCGTTCACTGATTTCGCTACGCTCCGGCGATGGGACCCCTCGCAGGTGTGAAGATCGTGGAGATCGGCTCGATCGGCCCCGGGCCGTTCGCAGCGATGATCCTGAGTGACCTCGGCGCTGACGTCGTCCGCGTCGACCGGCCGCAGCAGACACGGCTGGTGCCGAGCGACGTCCCGGACCCGGTGATGCGTGGTCGACCGGCAGTTCCCGCGGACCTGAAGACCGCAGCCGGCCGGGAGCTCGTGCTCGAACTCGCCGCGACCGCCGATGCGGTCATCGAAGGCTTCCGACCCGGTGTCCTCGAGCGTCTCGGTCTCGGCCCGGACGTCCTGCGGGCGCGGAACGCGCGCCTCGTGGTGGGCCGGATCACGGGCTACGGCCAAGATGGGCCGCTGTCCCAGGTGCCGGGCCACGACGTGAACTACATCAGCGTCTCGGGCGCCCTCGGCGGAATAGCACGAGAGGGCAACCGGCCGCTGTTCCCGTTGAACCTCCTCGGAGACTACGGCGGCGGCGGCATGCTGCTGGCGCTGGGGGTTATCAGTGCCGTCCTCGAGGCGCGGTCCTCTGGGCGTGGACAGGTCGTCGACGCGGCGATGGTCGACGGCTCGGCCCTGCTCACGACCGTCTTCCACGGGCTTCGTGCCGGCGGCGGATGGAGTGACACGCCGGGGACCAACGTGCTCGACTCCGGCGCCCACTTCTACGAGGTCTACGAGACGAGCGACGGCGGCTACATCTCGGTCGGGGCCATCGAGCGGCAGTTCTACGCGGACCTGCTCCGGATCCTCGGGGTCGAGCCGGCAGAGGCGCCCCAGTGGGACAAGGCGCGCTGGCCCGCGCTCAAAGTTCGGTTCGCCGAGATCTTCCGTTCGCGGTCCCGGGACGAGTGGGCGGCTCTGCTCGAGCACGCGGATGCCTGCGCCACACCTGTGCTCTCGATCGGCGAGGCTCCGCAACATCCGCACAACGTTGCGCGCGGCACGTTCATCGAGGTCGACGGTGTCGTCCAGCCTGCGGCCGCCCCGCGCTTCAGTCGGACCCCGGGAGACGCCGCACGGCCGGTCCCCACTCCGGTGGACGCCCTCCGCGCGTGGGGCCTGGCGCCCGCCACGATCGCCGAGGTCCTCGAGGTCGGCGCGGCCGGCTGAGAGCCGGAGACGCGGTCACGGCGGCGTCACCCGAGGCCCAGGTTCGCCGCGACTGCCTCGGCGAGCTCTTGATCCGAACCGCCGTGCAGACTGAGGAAGCGGGCGTCGATGAACGCTGGCGCGATCGCGTACTCGACCATGTATCCGTAGCCGCCATGGAACTGGACACCGGCGTCGACAGCACGGCCGTGGACGCTCGTCGCCAGCAGCTTCGCTGCGGCGGCCCGGCCGGCGGTCACGCGTCCGTGGCGGTGGTCTCCGAGGCACCCGTCGACCACGGACTCGGCGCCATCGAGTTCCGCTGCGACCCTCCCCAGAGCCTGCCGTGTGTTCTGGAAGCTCCCGATCGGTGCGCCGAACGCCCGCCGGTCGCGCACGTAGTCGATGGTGAGGCCGAGCGCGGCGCGCGCGCCGGCAGCAGCAGCAGCGGCGAGGAGGAGCCGTTCGACCGTCAGCAGCTCCTCGACGTCGGCGTCGATCAGGATCCCGTCTGCCTGCACGTGGACGTCGTCCAGCGTGACGTCGGCGAACCCGGCCGCGCGCAGACCGAGCGGGGGCGCTGACGGCGTGACGGACAGGCCGGAGGCATCACGCTCCAGCGCGACGATCCTGGGGCCCTCGTCGGTCGTCACGAGCAGGATCAGGAGACCGGCGTCGATGCCACCGACCACCATTCTGGCGATTCCGTCGAGCACCAGACCGTCACCGCTCGAGGCCGCACGGATACGGCTATGGAGGGCTGAGGTTGCGCGAAGCTCAGCGGTGACGACGCGTTCGAGCCAGGCTGCACGCCGACTGTCAGGAGTGCCTGCACGCAGCGCGCGCGTCGGGATGTCGTCGTGTGCGATCAGCACCAGCGCGAAGGCGGGGACCAGGGCGTGCATGGCCTCTTCGACGATGATCGCCGGGTAGCGGACGTCGTCGACGCCGAGACCGCCCATGTCCTCCGGGACGCCGACGCCGACGAACCCGTGCTCCGCCGCTGCCCGGATGACGGCATCCGGAATGCGCCCGGCCTCGTCCCACGCTTCTGACGCCCCGAGCACCGTGCGCTCCAGGTGCGTGCGAAAGCTCTCGCGATACGTCTCGTGCTCGTCGTCGAAGTGCTGGCGACCGGCGGTGCGCGCTGCAGCGATGGGTGCCATCCGTCAGCGTCCCGTCCAGACCGGCGGGCGCTTTTCCACGAACGCGCGGGCGCCCTCTTTGGCGTCGTCGGACTCCCGGACCGGACTGATAAGCGGCGCTTGCCGTCCGAACGCCTCGGCGTCCGACCAGTCAGCGGACTCGATCACGATCTGCTTCGACGCCGCGACCGCCATCGGCGCACCGGCCGCGATGCGTGCTGCGAGCTCCCTGGCACGGCTCAGCGCCTCGCCATCGGGGACGACGAGGTTGACGAGCCCGATCGCGTAGGCCCGCTGCGCGCTGATCCGCGCACCCGTCGTGACGAGCTCGAGCGCGAGGTTTCGCGGCAGACGCTGCGCAATCCGGAACACGCCGCCGGCCGCGGCGACCAGGCCCCGTCCGACCTCCGGCAAGCCGAAGGTCGCGCTCTCGGCGGCGACGATCATGTCGCAGGCCAGGGCGATCTCGAACCCGCCGCCGAGCGCCGGCCCTTCGATCGCGGCGATGAGCGGCGTCACCGGAGGCCGCTCGACGATCCCGAACGCTCCGCGGGACGCGGTCAGCGGTCGTTCGCCCGTGGCCGAGAACGCCTTGAGGTCCATACCCGCGCAGAAGAAGCCGCCGGCTCCCGTGAGCACACCGGCCCGGAGGTCGTCGCGCGCCTCGAACGTATCGAGCGCGGCAGCCAGCGCCTCCGCAGCCTGGAGGTTGATGGCGTTGCGCACCGTCGGCCGGTTCAGCGTGATGACCGCGACACCATCGGCGCTGTCGAGGATGACCGGCGCGGCCGTGGTGGACTCCATCAGCGAGGCGCCATCCTGATCGCGCCGTCCAGCCGGATCGTCTCGCCGTTCAGCATTGCGTTCTCGACGATGTGCACGGCGAGCTTTCCGTACTCGTCGGGCTCACCGAGGCGGCTGGGGTGCGGGACCGTCTTCGCCAGCGAGTCCTTCACCTCGGCGGGCAGGCGATTCAGCAGTGGCGTGTCGAACGTGCCGGGCGCGATGGTGTTCACGCGGATGAACTTCCCGGCGAGGTCGCGCGCAGCGACGATCGTCATCCCGACGATTCCGGCCTTCGCGGAGGCGTACGGGATCTGCCCGATCTGGCCCTCGAACGCCGCGACCGACGCGGTGAGGATGCAGACACCCCGATCGCCGTCGACCGGCTCGTTCTTCGCCATCCGGGCGGCCGCAAGGCGCAGGACGTTGAAGGTGCCGATGAGGTTGATGGTGATGACGTCGCTGTAGGTCTCCAATGAGCCGGGGTTGCCTTCGCGGTCGACGAGGCGGACGGCGCCACCGCGCCCGGCGCAGTGGACGAGGATGCGGAGCGGGCCGGCTTCCTCGGCGGCGTCGTACGCCGCGTTCATGGCGTCGACGTCACGCACGTCGGCGGGCATGAAGCGCACATCGTCGCCGAGGTCTGCCGCGACCGCCTCCCCGTCGGACGAGGGCAGGTCGACGATGGTGACCTTCGCGCCGCGCTCGAGCAGCCGGTGGGTCGTGGCGAGGCCGAGGCCGGACGCGCCGCCCGTGACGAGCGCTGAGGTTCCTTCGATGTCCATGTGGTGTTGGCCTCCTAGAGCCGTTCGATGATCGTCGCGTTCGCCATGCCGCCGGCCTCGCACATGGTCTGCAGACCCCAGCGTCCGCCGGTCGCCTCCAGCCCGTGGAGCATCGTCGTCATCAGGCGGGCGCCCGAGGCGCCGAGCGGATGGCCGAGGGCGATCGCCCCGCCGCGCGGGTTGACCTTCTCGAGGTCCGCGCCGAAGTGCTTGGCCCAGGCCAGCGGGACAGGGGCGAACGCCTCGTTGACCTCGATGTGGTCGAAGTCCTCGACGCTCATACCGGTCCGAGCGAGGACCTTCTCGGTCGCCGGGATCGGTCCGGTGAGCATCAGGATCGGGTCGGCCGAGGCCACGGACATGGCGTGGATCCGAGCGCGCGGTCGCAGGCCGAGAGCGGCAGCCTTCTCCTCGCTCATGATGAGCAGGGCGGCGGCGCCGTCCGCGAGCTGCGACGAGTTGCCTGCTGTCGTGCTCCATCCGAGGTCCGGGAATCGCTCGCGGTACTCGGGCGCGTCGAACGCGGACTTAAGCCCGGCGAGCGTCTCGACGGACGTGTTCGGGCGGATCGTCTCGTCGGTGTCGACCACACGCGGACCGGAGCCGTTGCCGTCGACGGTGATCGGGACGATCTCCGCCGAGAGGTCCGTCGCCGCGGCCTGCTGCTGCGAGCGCGCCGCGAAGACGTCGAGGTCGTGCCTCGAGAGCCCCCAGTCGCGGGCGATGAGCTCGGAGGAGATGCCCTGCGGGACGAGGCCAGGTGCGTACCTCTCGGCCACCTTCGGCCCGGCGGGGTCCTTGCCCATGCGTGCGGTGAACATCGGGACACGGCTCATCGACTCCACGCCGCCGGCGACGACAATGTCGTAGACGCCGGTCATGATGCCCATCGCAGCGAAATCGACGGCCTGCTGAGCCGAGCCACAACGGCGGTCGACCGTGGTGGAGGGGACGGTGTCTGGAAGGCCTGCCCCGAGCCACGCCCAACGCCCGACCGGGCCTGCCTGTTCGGCGACCTGGCTGACGCAGCCCATGATCACATCGTCGACCTCGACCGGGTCGAAGTCGTTACGGGCGATCAGCTGCGTGAAGACCTGCCCGAGGAGCTCGGCTGGATGGACGCCGGAGAGGGCGCCACCAGGACGGTCGTCCTTCGGGGCCTTCCCCTTCGCCATCGGGGAGCGTGCAGCGTCGACGATTACTGCGGTGCGCATGTCCATGCGGGGTGCCTCCTCAGGCATCCGTCGGTTAGAGGCCCATCGCCTTGGCGACGATGACCTTCATGATTTCGGTGGACCCGCCGTAGATCCGGCTCACACGGGCGTCCGCGAAGGCACGGCCGACGGGGTCGACGCGGTTGTAGGCGGCTGCCCCGAGCACCTGCAGGCAACGGTCGGCGACCGTGCCCTGCAGCTCGGTGCAGAAGAGCTTGACGGCCGCGGCGTCCGCAGGATCGAGGTCGCGCTGTTCGTGAGCGTCGAGCGCGCGGTCGGCGAGAGCCTGGCCTGCAGCGACATCAGCGTGGCAGCCGGCGAGCGCGAACTTCGTCGCCTGATCCGGGGCGCCTTCGTCCTGCGTCCTCCGCTGCACGGCAGCCACGGTCTGATCAAGCGCCGCTACCGCTGCTGCTTGAGCGTTCAGGGCGATCGACAGACGCTCCTGCGCGAGGTTGTTGGTCATGTACTCGAACCCCCGGCCCTCGTCGCCCAGCCGACTTGAAGCGGGGACGACCATGTCGGTGAAGAAGAGCTCTGAGAGGTCTTGCGTGCGGAGGCCGATCTTCTCCAGCTTCCGGCCACGCTCGAAGCCGTCGCTGGCGGCCTCGACGACGAGCAGGCTGATCCCGCGACGCCCCGCCTCGGGGTCGGTCTTCACGGCGAGGACGACGAGATCCGCGCTCAGGCCGTTGGTGATGAAGGTCTTGCCGCCATCGACGACGTAGTAGTCGCCGTCTCGACGTGCCCTGGTCGCCATCGCCTTCATGTCGCTCCCGGCCGCAGGCTCGGACATCGCCAGCGCGCACACAGCGTCGCCGCTGGTCAGACGCGGCAACCACGCCTCGTGCTGCTCGGCGGTCCCGTACTCGAGGAAATACGGCATGCAGATGTCGGTCTGTACGCGGAGCCCTCCGAGGGTCAGGCCGAGGCGCTGCGCCTCCTCGGTCACGATCGCGCTGTGCTTGAACGTCGCGCCGGGCTTACCACCGTACGCATCGGGCACGCCGATGCCGAGGATTCCGAGCTCACCGCAGCGCTTCCAGAACCATCGCGGCGGTGTGCCGGTCGCTTCCCAGCTCAGGTACTCCGGAACGACCTCGGTTTCGAAGAAGCGGCGCACCGAGACCCGGAAAGCCTCGTGCTCTGGCGTGTAGACGGTGCGACGCATAGGCTGAGTAAATGATAACGCACGTTAACTATTGATGACCCGCCATAGGCCGCCGGGACGGCGAGTGTGCGAGTTCACGAGCGTTGGCGCGCCCGCGATCTAGCGCGCGCCGGCGAGCTGCCCCGCAAGCGCGCGCTGGTAGCCGATGATCGCCTTGTTCTTGTTGAACACGATCGCGCCGATGAGCTCCTGCCCACGGAACGCCTCGACCACGAGCGACGGCTTCTCGGTGTCCTCTTCGACGACCTCGAAACGATCGGCCACCGCCAGGAGCCCAGCCGATTTCATCTTCACCGAGTACTGGTCGGACCAGAACGTCGGCACGGTCGCAAAGGATGCGCGCCCCCCGGGGTCAGCCAGGAGGTTGGTCGCTGCGGTCGCCGCCATGTCACGGGCGATCGCCCAGTGCTCGATGCAGATCGGTCGACCGGCCTGCGGGTGCGGCCAGGCGGCGACGTCTCCGGCCGCGACGATGTTGCTCGTCCCGACCGCCACGCAGTGCTCGTCGCACAGGACAGCGCCGTCGAGCAACTCGAGTCCGGACCCCTCGAGCCACTCGGTGTTGGGCGCCGATCCGAGGGCGAGCAACACGACGTCAGCAGGGAGCGAGCGGCCGTCGGCGAGGTCGACCCCGCTGACACGACCTCCTTGCCCGGCGAAGCCCGACACGCTGGTGGACAGGAAGAACCGGACGCCGTTCTGCTCGTGGAGCGTGATTGCTCGCTTGCCGACCTCCGCACCCAGGACCGGCATCGGGAACGGCGCGATGTCAACCACGGCGACTTCGGTGACGCCAAGGCCACGCAGGGTGGCCGCGACCTCGCACCCGATGAATCCCGCACCGACGATCACGACGCGGCTGGTGCTGGACACCGCTTCGCGGAACCCCGCGGCGTCGTCGAGCGACCGGAGAACGTGGAAGCCCTCGAGCTCTGGGAGTTCCGGCCACGATCGTGCTCGGCGGCCGGTCGTGATCATCAGGCCGTCGTAGGGCACCTCGGTGCCATCGGCCAGGCGGACGACCTGCCGATCGCGGTCAAGGCTGACCGCGGCTTGGCCGAGCGTCCACGTCACGTTCGCGTCGGCGCTCACGCGGTAGAGCGTCTCGTCGGCGGTCATCGACCCAGCCAGCAACTGCTTCGACAGCGGAGGCCGGTCGTACGGCCGGTGGGTCTCGTCTCCGACAAGCACCACGGCGCCGCCGAACCCGGCCTTGCGCAGAGCCTCTGCGGCGCGGTGCCCGGCGAGGCCCCCGCCGACGATCACGATCTGCTCCACGGTCGCGATCAGTCCTCGATGCGGATGGCGGCCACCGGGCACATCCGGGCCGCCTCCTCCAGCTGCGTCCGGTACTCCTCACCGGGTTCGGCGATCAGCATCGTGGCGACGTTGTCGTCGTCGTCAAGGTCGAAGATGTCGGGCGCCGCGAGAACGCAGTCTCCGTGCGCCTCGCAGAGGTTGGTGTCGAGGATGATCTTCATGGTTGTTCCTTCGGATCGGGAGCTGGTCTCGAACGGCGAGCCGCTCAGGCGGCTTCCATGGTCACGGGGAGCTGGTACACGCCCCGCGAGTACGCGTCGCGGATGTAGCTGATCGGGCCCGCGGGCCGAATGTCCTTGGTCCGCTGCAAGAGCTCCTCGAGCAGGATCTTGATCTCGAGGGCGGCGACGTGCTTCCCAAGGCAGGAGTGCGGGCCGCGGCCGAAGCTCAGGTGCGGGTTCGGGCTGCGAGTGAGATCGAAGTCGTTCGGGTTGTCGAACGCATCCGTGTCGAAGTTGCCGGCCGCGAACAGCATCGCGACGATGGAGCCTGCCTTCAGCTCTACTCCGTGCAGCTCGACATCTTTCGTCGTCGTGCGGCAGAGGTGGGTGAACGGGCTCGAGATCCGGACGATCTCCTGCGCGGCGGTGAGCGGGATGTCGTCAGCGTGCTCTCGGAGCCAGGCCATCTGGTCCGGCCGGCGCATCAGCTCATGGAGTCCGTGGCCCAGCGACGTACGCGTGCTCTCGGCCGCGCCGCTCGCCAGGAGTACGACGTTCCCGCGGACCTCTCCTTCAGGAAGGCCGGCCTCGGCGATCTTGGACATGATGTCGTCCCCGGGCTGGGCCTTCCGCAGCTTCTCGAGATCGAGCGCGTACCCGAAGAGCTCCATGATCGCCTTCCCGACGTCCTCGAAGGACGGGGTGATGCGCGTGTCGAACGGCGCAGCGAACTGGTCGACCCAGTGGAAGAACTTCGGCCGATCCTCCTCGGGAACCCCGAGCACGTCGCCGAGCGCCTGCATCGGCATCAGGTGCGCGATGTCGTCGATGAAGTTGAACGGCTCCCCCTTCGCCAGCGCGGGCTCGATCACCGCTACGGCGTACTCGCGGAACTTGTCCTCGAGGCCCTTGACCATCTTCGGCGTGAACGCGCGACTGACGATGCGTCGGGTCTCGCGATGCTTCTCGCCGTCCTGCGTGAGCATCGCGGGAGCGCCGACAGCGTCGCCGATGGGCGCGAACGCCCAGAAGTTCACCGAGTTCAGACCGCTGGCATACGTCTCGGAGTCCCGATCCACCATCTCGATGTCCTCGTGTCGACTGACCACGTAGAGCTCAGGAACGAGCAACGGATCGTCGAACTTGTGCAGACAGACCGGCTCCTCCTCGCGGAGGTACTTGAAGGACTCCAAGGGGAGCCCGAACGTCGCTGGGTCGCCGTTGGCGTAGGTCTCCGGGTTGAAGACTCCGAGCTCGGCCTGCGACATCTTGGTGGCCATGCGGCGTTCACTCTCCGTTTACGTGAGATCACCCACTGTCGCGGGGCGATCTAAGGTCGTTGACGTCGATCGTAGCGGTTTCGTGAACGATCGTTGACTTATTTCTCTTCGGTCGCAGCCGCGACCGCACGACGTGCCGCCGTCCCACCCCCCGCGCTAGCATGTTAACTGACGTTTACTGAGTTGTTCTACCGAGGATGTTCGCGCACGATGACCGACCAACGGGCACCCTGGCAGTCGCCGATCGACGGCACACCGGACGAATGGCTCGCTTGGGCAAACGCGCTGCCCATGTCGCGCGACCTCAACATGGTGTGCACCGGCATCGACCGCGGACGCGCGACATACAGCGTCGCTTCGTCGCCCCTGACCCCGAACCCGAACGGATCGATCAACGGCGGAGTCGTCGCTGCGATTGCCGATCAGGCTATGGGAGCCGTCACCATGACTGTGATCTCACCCGGCCAGGTCGTGGCGACGGCCAGCTTCCACGCACAGTTCCAGCGGCCCGCGATGCCGCCCCTGACCGTTCGCGCGCACGCAACGAAGACGGGCCGCACGCTGGTCTTCGTTGACGTCGTCGTCGAAGACGCCGACGGACGCCTGACCAACACAGCCCAGGGAACCATGATGGCGGTTCCGCTCGGCGGTTACCTCCGGGAGCGCACGGCCGATGCGGAGAACGATGGAGCCCCGTCTTGACTTCCCGGCCTGACGTCGTTGCCGCCCCCGGCGGGACGGATGCAAGCAGCGCGCCACGCCGGCGTCTGGTGAGCCGCGACGTGCAGATCCTGCGGGCGGCAGCCAAGCTGTTCGCCGACCGGGGGTTCGCGGGCGTGGGAGTCGACGAGATCGGGAAGGAGGCCGGGGTCACGGGCCCGGCGATCTACCGGCACTTCAGCGGCAAAGATGAGATCCTGGCCACCCTCTGTGACGATGCCCTCGACCAGTTGGTGTCCCTCACCAACAAGGATTTCGAAGACGCCTGGGACCAGTTGTCACACCTCGTCGCCGGGCACGGCAGCTTCGTCGTAAGCCACGGATCCCTTGCCGGGGTCTGGATCAGGGAAGGGCGTCTGCTGTCGGACGCCTCACGACTGCACGTGTACCGGCGCCAGCGCGCATACATCCAGCGCTGGAGCACGACGATCGCGCGCTGTCTGCCGCACCATGCCGAGGATGAGCACCTCACGCTGACCTTCGCCGCCCTCGGGATGCTCAACTCCATCGCCACCTGGCCTCCGGCAGCGCGACGTGCCGACCCGGTGGGTCTGCTCTTACGCTCGGTCCTGGACGGCCTGCGCGGGCTCTCGCGGGAGCCGGCGCAGGCTCGCACCAAGCCGGGCGCCTAGTTGCGGAAGTCCATCCAGCAACCGTGCGGCGTCCACCCGAGGCGAAACGGAATCTCGACGCGAGCGACGGGACCGACGGTGATGTCGTCCGTGTCGAAGATCAGGTATTCGCCCGTGCCCTCACGCCACTTGGACACCGGCACGATCAGCCATCCGTCCCCTTCAGGCGCGTCCGGCTTCCTCGGAGCGAACGTCGGTTCCATGACGGCGAGCGGCTGGTCATCGCGGATCCGGTAGACCTGCTCGGACCCGGTCCGGACGTTCGTGGTGATGACGCTCTTCATGGACATCCCCTTGCGCTTCTCGTCCCCGCCGACGAACGAGCCCCACTCGTACCCCTTGCCGTAGAAGCGCTCGTCCACCTTCGGGAGCTCCGCGATCCGGTCACCAAGCTGCTCGGTCGTGACCTTGCCGCTCTCGAGATCGACTGTCCAGCGCCCGATGTAGCTCTTCGCGATCGAGAAGAACAGCGCGATGTCGTCTCCCGGCTTGAAGTCGCTCTCGAAGGGGAACGGCGGGCGATCGAAGATCGGACCGTCGAGCGTGAGCTTCCCGTCGATCACGTTGGCCGACAGCGTGTGCATCACGTACTGCGGCGGGATATCTGCGGAAATCCACCGCACGTCGCCCTCCAGGCTCCGCGGCACGAGGGCGAGCTTGATCGGCAGCGACTCATCCCACCCGAAGATCCCGAGGTCGTTCTCGACACGCTCTTTGGACGCGATGAACGGCTGGAACGGGAGGACGATCCATTCCTCGGTCAGCCAGATGTCGTGCGCCACCGTCTCGTACGGAGCATCCCAGAGTTCGAGCGACTTGACGGTCCCATCGGGCCGGACGTTGTGGAGCGTCACGTACGGCGGCTCGTCCCGGTAGGCCCAGCCGTAGAGCTCCCCGGTCTCGTGGTCCCACTTGGGGTGCGCGGTGAACGCACAGTCGCCGAAGGCCGTTGGCTCGCTCATTCCGCGCGAGAGCTTCGACGACCAAGGCACGATCCCCGTCGTCTCAAGCGTCTCAGGATGGAGCGCGATCGGCGGTCCCCCCTGTTCGCCAGAGGCTACGACCTGACCCTGAAACGGGAAGACGTTGATGTTGTTCGTTCCGTGCGGGATGCCGGCGGTCGCCTCGTCGCGCTTGACCTCGCCGAATCCCATCGCGCGCCAATCGGTGAACTTGCCGTCGGCCCACTCGAAGATGCCGGATCCATGCCGCTGCTCAGCGAGGAACTTCGGGGTCCTGATCCACCGGTTGCGGAAGTCGGCGCGGCCGTTCTCGAACACGAGACCCTGGATCATTCCGTCCTGTGTGAGGATGCCGTTCGTCCCCTGCTTCGTCGGCCTACGCCATGTGGGTCCGTTGCGGTAGAAGCCGCCACAAAGATCCTTCGGAATCTCGCCCTCGGTGACGATGCAGTCCTCGACGGTCGCCTCGAAGCGCATCGGCTTGAAGGGACCCTTCAGCCGCGCGTCGTTTGGGATAGGTGCGCCCATGTGGGTGTCTCCTGATGCTCGCGGTAGGTGCGGCGCCTCGCAACCGAGGGCGTCGCCGAAAATGAAGTTAGCAACTTTGGTGAACGGTCGTTATCTACGACCGCTCGACTATCGGAGAGCCAGCGAGCCCGCGATGATCTCCCGCAGAACCTCGTTGGCGCCGGCGTAGATGGGCATCACCAGCGCGTGGCGCACATGCGCCTCCATGTCGTACTCGGTGGCATAGCCGTAGCCACCCATCATCTGCATGCCCTCGAGGGCGACGCTCTTCGCGGTCTCGCTCGATTTGATCTTCGCCATCGAGGCGAGGCGGGCGACCACTTTCGGGTCGCCACTGCCGTCCTCGAGTCGTGCAGCCAGCTCATACGTCAGCATCCGTGAGCACTCGATCTCGGTTGCGAGGTCCGCGATTCGGTGCTGGATGACCTGGAAGCTGCTGATCGGCTTACCAAACTGCCTACGTTCCTTGACGTACGCGATCGTGTCGTCGAGCGCGCGCTGCGCGAGGCCGGTCGCCACTGCTGCCCCGAGCAGCCGCTCCCCGTCGAGCCCCGCCATGATGTGGCGGAATCCCTGACCCACCTCGCCGACGACGGCTTCCTCAGGGACGAAGCAGTCGGTGAAGAAGACGTCGTTCACCTCACGGCCGCCAAGAGTCGGGATGCGGTGGGTCTCGATGCCGTCGGCGTTGCCTGGCACCTCGAACAGCGTCAGTCCGTGGTGCCGTGAGCCTTCGCGGCTCGTGCGCGCGAGGACCATGATGCGGCCGGCGCGGTGAGCGTATGAGCACCAGGTCTTCTGTCCGTTCAGGACGTACCCACCCTGGGCCTTGGCCGCCGCGCACGAGATGTTGGCGACGTCCGAGCCCGCCTCCGGCTCAGAGATGCTGATCGCCATCAGCGTGCCGCCGGCGATGTCGGCCAGCGCCGACCGCTTCTGCTCGTCGGACCCGAAGCGCTTGTAGCACCCAGCCACAGTCGTCGAGGCTCCGAAGCCCTTGATCGGAACCAGGCCCCGGTAGAGCTCTTCGAAGAGCAGCGTCTGCTCGACATACGTTCCTCCAGATCCTCCGAACTCCTCCGGGATCGCCACCCCGAGCCAGCCGAGCGCCGCGAGCTTGTCGTACAGCGGGGTGCTGTGGTCCTCCTCGTCGTCGTCGACCCAGTTCTCCCGCTGTTCGCGTGTTCCGCACTCCCGCCGGACGAAGTCGCGGATCGCGTCGCGGAACGCTTCCTGATCAGGATCGAGTCGCATGTGCCGAAACGTAGCAGTCTTAGTTAACGATCGTGTACTGTGACGCCAACCATGGACTTCACGCTCTCCCCTGCTCAAGCCGCGCTCCAGGAGCGCGCGACCGCCGCAGGAGCGGAGTTCCGCGACGCGTGTGGCGCCTGGGACCTGGCGGACGAGGCCCCGTACCGCGAGATCTTCGACCGGATGGGCGAGCTCGGCTTCTTCGGGCTGACCATGCCATCGGAGTTCGGTGGACAAGACCTGAGTGCGCTGGACTACCTCATCGCGACGACCGCGATCTTCCGCGCTTCGCAGACGTGGCTCTGCTGTGAACCCCTATTCTGCACGACTGGCCCAGGACCGTCGATGATCATGCTCGGCGATGAGGGGGTGCGGGAGAAGTACCTACCGGACATCGTCGCGGGACGTCGCGGATGCAACATCGCACTGACCGAGCCGAACGCCGGGTCCGCGCTCACCCACCTGTCCACCACCGCGAAGCGCGACGGTGACGACTACATCGTCACCGGCTCGAAGAGCTACGTCACCGGTGCTGTCGTCAACGACCTGCACGCAGTGTTCGTCCGCTTTGACGACATTCCCGGCGCAAAGGGTGTCGGCGCGCTCGTGTTGGAGGACCGCATGGAGGGTGTCCGGGTCGAGCGCGGCCCTCGTTTCGTGGGCGATCGCGGCATTCCGCACGGCGACCTGTTCCTCGACGAGGTGCGTGTCCCCGCGGAGAATCTGATCATCGGCCCCGGTCAGTTCGCCCGCCTCATGAGCGCGTTCAACATGGAGCGACTGCACAACTGCGCGTTCTGGCTCGGGTCGTCGTTGGCGGCCTACGATGAGGCCGCGAAGCATGTGCAGCAGCGCGAGGCCTTCGATCGTCCCTTGGTGGAGTTTCAAGCCGTCTACCACGACCTCGCCAACATGTGGACGCAGATCGAGGCGCTCCGCCTGCTCGCCACCCAAGCTGCCGCCACGGCGAAGGACGGGAAGTATCCCGACCTCCACATGGTCACGATGGCGAAGCTCTTCGGCGCGACCGTCGGCCCGCAGATCACGCTCAAGTCCATGGAGCTGCACGGCGGTGTCGGAGTGACGCTCGACGCCCCGATCCAGCGCATCCACCGCGACGCGATCTCGAATGTGGTCGCGGGCGGTGCCCCAGCAGTCCTTCGCAACGGTATTGCCGCGGGCCTCTTCCCCGGCCGCCGCTTCCCTCAGACGCGTTGAGTTAACGATGCTCACTGAAACCACCTCGCTCACATTGGTTAGCGATCGTTCATGTAGAGTTTTGGCGTCATGACGAACGCCTCCCAGCCTGCCTCTGTCGACGCCGGAGCGGACGAGTTGCTCGAAGAGGTGCGGGACGGTGTCGGTGTGCTCACGCTCAATCGACCCGCGCGGCTCAACGCCCTCAACGTGACGATCTGCGAACGGCTGCAAGAGGCGCTCGTTCGCCTCGAGGCGACACCGGAGGTCCGAGCCGTCGTGCTCACCGGGGCAGGTAGGGCCTTCAGCTCGGGGGCGGATCTCCAAGGTGCGGTCGGCGGAGCCGACAAACTCCTGCGTGATCACTACAACCCGCTCGTGCTGACCATGATGCGGCTTGACATCCCACTGGTAGCTGCAGTCAACGGTGTCGCAGCCGGCGCGGGGGCCTCTCTCGCCTTCGCGTGCGACTTCCGGGTAGCAGCGGAGTCGTCGCGCTTCCAGCTGTCGTTCGTCAAGATCGGCCTGATCCCGGACTCGGGCGCCACCTGGCTGCTTCCGCGACTCGTCGGGCATGCCCGTGCGCTCGATATCTCCATGAGGGGTCGTGACCTGTTCGCACGCGAGGCGCGGGAGTGGGGCCTCGTCACCGAGGTGACTCCCGACGGCGGAGCCCTTGACGGTGCCGTTGATCTGGCTCGCGAACTCGCGGCACTCTCGTCGAGCCTCGGCGCGACGAAGAACGCACTTCTCGACGGGCTCGATCGTGACCTCGTCTCGCACCTCGAGGCCGAGGCGGACACGCAGGGGCGCGTGCAAACCGGGCCGGACTTTGCCGAGGCCCGCGATGCGTTCGTCGAGAAGCGCAAGCCACGCTTTGCGGCACGCAGCGTGTCGGCGTAGCCGACCAGCGGGCTCAAGCGCCGAGAACCACCATCCGAGTCATCAGTCGAGGAGATCGCAATGCGTATCGGCATCACCATTCCGTCCAGGACGATCAAGTTCGAGCAGGTCGCCGAACTCGCCTCCCACGCCGACGCCGCGGGCTTCGATTCGGTGTGGGACTACGAGGTCTACCGCAACCCGTTCACGATGCTGTGCACTGCAGCCACCACGACGTCCCGTATCCAGCTTGGGACCGGCCTCGCGGCCGCCTTCAGCCGCAGTCCGTTCGAGGCCGCCAACGCCGCCGCAGACGTCGACGAACTCTCGGAAGGCCGCATGCTGCTTGGCATCGGTACCGGTGTGCCGGAGTTCCTCGAGGCGTTCCATTCCACCGACGGGACGAAGCCGCTCGCCCGCATGCGGGAGTACCTCCACGTCCTGCGCCTGTCTTGGGAGTACCTGCAGACGGGAGCGGCCGACACGTTCGAGGGCACGTTCTACCGCTTCGCGCCGCCGCCGATCAACCCCTGGGGCGTCCGGCCCGCCGGCCGCGAAAGGATTCCGGTCTATCTTGCCGCGATGCGGCCGAAGATGATGGAGCTCGCCGGCGAGACCGCGGAAGGCTGGCTGGGCTACCTCGCGACGCCGAAGTTCATCGAGGAGCGCGTCGTCGAGCCGATCGCGGTCGGGGCCGCCCGGGCCGGGCGCAGCCTCTCCGACATCGACATCGCCGCTGATGTCATCTGCAGCGTTTCGCCCGACCGCGAGGCCGCGATGCGGCTGGCACGCATCAACGTCGGCTTCTACGTCACCCACCCGGTCAGCGACGTCGTCTGTGCGCTCCACGGCGTCACCGATGAGCAGAATGCGGTTCGGCACAACCTCATGACCGAGGGCCTGGCCGGGCTGGAGAAGACGTCGGAGAAGCTCGTCGAGCTGTTCAGCATCAGCGGGACTCCCGAGGAGGCCCGGCAACAGCTCGATCAGTATCGCGGGGTCCTGCCGCACGTGATCCTCCACACGCCCTACGTCCCGCCGATCCGGGCCGACGAGAGCCTCGATGCGTTCGCGAACATCCTCGATGCGTTCGGCGGCGTCGTCGCCGCAGAGCACACGACAGGCGCGGCGGCCTCGTCGTGACTGCCCTGGTTGACGTCACGGGCCTGCGCGCCGTCGTCACCGGCTCGACCCGCGGGCTCGGAGAGGCCATCGCGCGCGATCTCGCCGCACGCGGCGCACACGTCGTCGTGAACGGCACGAACGCCGAGCGCTGCGAGCTCGTGGCAAGCGAGATCGGCGGACTCTCGATTCCGGGCTCCGTGGCCGACGAGGGCGCCGCCGAGCAACTCGTCGAAGCGTGCCGCGTCGAGTGGGGCGGGATCGACCTCCTCGTCAACAATGCCGGGATGGCACACGACGCCATGCTCGGCAAGATGACGGCGGCCCAGTTCGACGAGGTCATCGCAGTCCATCTCCGGGGCGCGTGGCTCACCTCGCGGGCCGCCAGTCGATCCATGCGAGGCGCCGGCGGATCGATCGTCAACATCACGTCCGGCACGGCGCTGTACGGCCACCTCGGACAGAGCAACTACGCCGCCGCGAAGGGTGGGGTACTTGGGCTGACCCGGGCCCTGTCGCTCGAGCTTCGTCGCCACGACATCCGGGTGAATGCGCTGTCCCCAATCGCGCGCACCGAGATGGTCGAGCCCCTGTTCGCGATCGCCGGCGATCGTGCTGATGCGCTCGCGCCGCTCTTCGGGGCGCCGAAGGACGTCGCCCCGATCGTGGCCTTTCTCGGCTCGCCGGCCGCGAGCGGGATCACCGGCCAGGTGCTGTCGTTCGACGGCCGTCAGCTCTCGGTCTGGTCACACCCTGCGGTGCTGCGGCAGGTCTGCCGCGAAGCGGCGTGGACCCCGGAGGACATCGGCAGCGCGCTCGAAGAAGGCGACCTTGCGACCCTCAATCCGGATGCGCTGGGCACGGCGGTCCTCGACCTCTTGGGTGTGCGCGCCTAGCTCAGGCGATCAGCCGAAGAGAGGTCCTGTCGTAGCCGGTGCTTGAGGACCTTTCCGGTGGCGTTGCGCGGCAGGGCGGGGACGACATGGACGGACTTCGGCTTCTTGTACGACGCCAGGCGAGAGCGGCAGTGCGCGATCACGCCCTCAGCGGTGATCGTCGCATCACGCAGCGGGACGATCACGGCGCAGACGTTCTCGCCCCACACCGGGTCGGGCAGGCCGATGACCGCGACCTCTGCGAGCCCGGGAAGGTCTGCGAGAGCGTCCTCGACCTCGCGGCTGTAGACGTTCTCCCCGCCCGTGAGAATCATGTCCTTCTTCCGGTCGACGATCGCGTAGATCCCGTCGGCGTCGACCGTGGCGAGGTCGCCGGTGCGGAGCCACCCGTCCACGATGGCGGCTTGCGTTGCCGCGTCGTCGCGCCAGTATCCGGCGGTCACCTGGTCCCCGCGGATGGCGAGTTCACCGACCGCGCCGGGCGCGACGTCGTGGAGATCGTCGTCGACCACCCGGAACGCTGCCAGCGGAGCGGGACGACCGATGGCCGACAAGAGGCCGGGCTGGCCGCCCGCGCCCAGCCGGTGCTGCTCGGGATCGAGCCATCCAGCCGTCCCGGCGAGCTCGGTCATGCCGAACGACTGGTAGAAGTCGGCATTGGCGAACCTGGCCATCGAGCGGCGCAGGAGGTCCGGGGCGATCGCCGAGGACCCGTAGAAGAGCTTGCGCATCGAGCTCACGTCGTAACGCTCCAGCTCGGGGCGTTGAAGGATCAAACTCAGCATCACGGGCGCAATCGGCGATCCGGCCGCACCGTACTCCTCGATCGCTCGGACGAACGACTCCGGATCGAAGCTCGGCTGGAGCACGAGTGTGATGCCCTTGGCAGCCCAGGCGAGGCAGAGGTGCGCAGTCACGTGTGCCATCGGGAATGGCATGAGGTGGGTGGCGTGCCGCTCGGGCTGGACCGACATCAGCGTGTTGGCTACTGAGGCGAAGAGGTTCTGGTGGGTGAGCATCGCCCCCTTCGGGCGGCCCGTGGTGCCGGACGTGTAAATGAGCCACGCCACCTCGTCCGAGCTCGCTCCCGAGACGTCGGCTGTAGCCTGCTCGCCGGCCGCGACGACCGTCTCGTAGGCGACGGTGCGCTCCGGCGCGACCCCGCCGAGGACCACGACGTGTTCGAGTGCCGGCAGCCGCTCGCGGATCTCGGACACAAGGCCGAGCAGCGGCGGTTCGACGATCACGACCCGTGCCCCTGAGTGCTCGAGCACATGGAGGATCTCGGAGGCCGCAAGCCGCGGGTTGACGAACGTCAGCATCTGGCGAGCCGTTGGGACCCCGAACACCGCTTCGACGTACTCCGGGCAGTTGTTGGCGAGAATCGCCACGCGGTCCCCGGGGTCAGCCAGCTCGAGGAGCCCCTGAGCGAGGGCGCGCGACCGGTGTTGCAGTTCGGCGTAGGTCAGGCTGGCGCCCTCGTAGACGACCGCCGCTCGGTCGCCGTACTGGCGTTCGGCGAGCGTTAGGAAGTCGCCGACGCGCATGGTCGTATCGTAGCCGAACTGAACGTACGTTAACCGATTGTGCTCATCGCGCGTGCCCGATCACATGGATAGCGCCGGACGAACCGAGTCAGCTGCTCACGCGCCGTTTCGGTGGCTCGGTTTGGATTGCGACAGAGCCGTCCAGTACTGCGTCCCCGACAGGAGCCCGTTGATGTCCTTTCCGCTTATCGCCGTTCGTCCGTCGCTCGAATGGTTCGATTTCGCTGAGCATTGCCCGTTCAGCCATCTCTCGCGCGCGGACTCCGAGATCGCGAGTCCGCCGCAGACGCTTGCCAATGAGGAGCTTCGGATCCTTCAGCTGCTGTTTCGCTGCGGAGCGCAGCCTGCTGTCTCGTACGGCGGGGCCGATTCGGCCGATGTCGCGCCTGGCCTCACGATTGTCGGCAGGGAGGCGGGGTGTCCCGAGCCGACCGCGGTCGCCGGGTACCTCGAAACCCTGTCCAGAGCCGGCCTCATCTGGGTGTCGAGCGAGTCGCTGCCTGACTCACGCCGGTACGTCACCCTGGACGACGCCGTCGAGGGGCGTGGCCTGCAGCCTGGGCTGCGCTTCACGATCCGCCTGACGGTGGCCGGCGAGCGCTGGTGCGCCGAGACGTTCGCGTCGCCGCTCGCGCACGCGGCGGTGGCGTAGCGCGATCAGGCGACAGGACGCCATGCGTCAAGGCGGGCGGAGTCGCAGGACCCGGATGTGTCGATCGACCGCGCTGGTTTCGCCGCCGTTCACGCGGGTGGCAGAAGGTCGGGCTCGACCGTGTGGAGCGTCCCAGACCCCAGAGATGGTTCGGCGCTCGACCTGCTGACGCGCCGAGTAGGAGAGCGACCGGCAGGAGCCGTGATCGCGGGCGCTGCGGACGGTGCAGCGCTGACTCCTCGCGAACACCGCAGGATCGCAGAGCTCCTCTACCGCGCTACTGACGAGAATCGGCCGACGCCGACGCTCGAGCTCTATCCGGAGCTCACGGACGCGGACGTCGCCGCGATCGACGCCGCGTCGCTGGCGTACCGAGTCCGGCGCGGAGAGACTGTCATCGGGGCACGGTCCTCAGTGTGCCCCGAGGGCACCACCCGCTTGACCTGGCTCACCGACGCGATGTTCCGGGAGCACCAGACTGACGGGACCTTCACGCATGGTGCGGTCACGGTCCCGTGCTTGGGCTTCGTTCTTCGCCGCGAGGTCACAGGTAGCGCACCTGAGCTTCTGGAGAACGTCAGCTGTGTGCGTGCGTGCCTCGAAGTTCTGCGCCCACCCCCGGACGACCCGCTGCCGCGAGGGGCCTACCTGGCCGACGGCACTGCCACGGTCATCGGTCTCGACGGCGACGAGGTGATCGGGTGTCCGACCGAAGCTGACGTCCGTCGGGCCGAACTGACGGCCGGCGCCGGAAGTTCGACGGGTGCAAGCGGACGGGCCCTGCCGGCCGCGATACAGATGTTCAGCACGCTCCTACAGACCGGCGTGCTCTTGCCTGCGGGATTCATGCTGCTCGCACGCTGCGGCGCGGCTCTCCCCGACGCCAGCCGGCGCCAGGGGACCCGCCCGGAAGCCACGAGTGGGTGGGTCGACATCGCATAGCACTCACCGTCGGAGCGTTTCCAGCAGTTGCAAGGTCGTTCGAGCTGGGGTCGTGGGCAGCTCGGAGAGTGCAGCCTCGCACCTCCTGAACGCCGCGATTACACCGTGTTCGTCTCCGACTGCGCCGGCGATGCGCATCCGCAGCCGCCAGGCCTCTTCTCGGGTGGGGTCGTTTTCCAGCGCGCGCTCGATGAGGTCCGTGGCGCCCGCATAGTCCCCTTCGTCATAGGCGATCTGCGCAGCTTCGTACCGCGCGGTGCCGGCGAGCGCTCGCAGCGTGCGCCGCTCCGCGTCGACCCATGACGAGGTGAGGCCCTCGAGATACTCACCCCGGTCGTAGAGCACGAGCGCATCGGTCGTCGCCTTCAGGCGAGCGGAACCCACCAACAGGGCGGCCGCCGAAACAGATGCACCGAAACGACTTGCGTCGCTCGACAGCGGTGCGCCGACTTCGAGCATGATGGTGCCGTCGCCGACCGTCAGCCCACTCCCTTCGGGGAGCACGAGCTTCAGCTGTCGGATCGCCTGTCTCAGGTAGGCCCGGGTGGACTCGTCGTCGCGTCCCTCGAAGAGCAGGTCGATCAACATCGGGCGCGGGATCACCTCGCCTCGGTGTGCGACGAGGTAGGCGAGGAGCTCGAGGCTCTTGGCGATACGCGGGCGGCGCGGCTCTGCGTCGACCATCAGGGCCGGCGGACCGAAATCACGCAGGTGAAGGACCTCGAAGGTCTGGCCCGAGGTTCCGGCGCGTTGCGCGGTGAGCGCCCGTCCGATCGCGTGCCACGCCGAGTCGGTCGCGGGTTCTGCATCCATCCGCCGCGAGAGCACGGCCGGGAAGTCGCGGATCGCCTGGAGCAGAAGGTGCCGCGAGCCCTGCCTCCGAGCGGCGTCGAGCGCGACATCGGCGGCTTCATCGGCCGCAGCGTCGTTTCCTGCTCGCCACTCGGCCTCGGCGAGGTACACCGCCGCCGTCGCGAGTTCGAGTATGCGGTCGGCGTTTGTCATGCCGTTCACCGCGAGCCGCAGACGCTGCAGCGCCTCGGCGTCCTCGCCGTCGAGCAGGCATGCGAATCCGTGCCACATGTTCCAGACATCGGACACCCAGATGAACTGCTCAGCGGCGTCGGCGGTGATCCCGAGCCCAAGGGCCGCCCGAGCCGCCGCGGTGTCACGATCGACGCGTAGCGCGATCTTCACCTGGCACTCGACGTTGAGCACTTGAAGCGCGTAAGACCCGTTGGCGTCGGCCAGTACCCACCCGCGGCGGGCCGCTTCCCTAGCCTCGTCGATCCGTCCGGCATCGAGGAGGACCTCCGGCCCGACAAAGACGTCGAAGCCGAGGCCTGCTCGTGGACCGCGCTCGTAGAGCTCGAGGGCCTCATCTGTACGACCGAGCGCGCGCAGGGCCGCGGCGCGCCAGGGACGCCCGACCGCATCCGCCCATTCCGACTCGGCCGGCTCGGCCAGCTCCTGGAGCTGACCAAACAGGTACGCCGCTATGAGCGCGAGCGCGTCGATCGGTCCCCCGGTCCTCTGCGGAGCCGGGGCGTCGGGCTCGACCCCGGCGGCGGCGCGTGAGACAGAACGCGCCACCCGCACGAGCGGGTCATCTTGGTCAGCGACCGCTAGGACGCTCTGACTGTCAGCGATCCGCCCGACGTGAAGGTACGCCCATGTGATCAGCGCGGCGGCAGTCGGCGACGCTCGGGCGAGCGGCTCGCGCTCGCCGAGCTCCTGGAGTTGGTCGGCGATGCGGACGGCGCGACGAACGTCGTCTTTCGCCAGCGCGAGCATCAGCTCGGCAGTCGTGAGACGGGGTGCGCTCGCCGGCGCGACGTCGACCAGCGCCGCGAGCCACCGCTCGGCAATCGCATGATCGAGTCGCTCGATCACTCCGACGATCGCGCGCTCGGCCATCGGCACCGCCTCAGCGAGCGCGCCGATCCGCAGCAACTCCTCAGCCGCATCCTCCGCATGACCCTCAGACGCAAGCATGTTCGCGTACGCCAGCCGAAGCGTCCTGACCTCGGCTTCGTCCGCGAGGTCAAGACGCTCCAGGAGGTACTCACGGACGCGCGGGTGGCAACGCATCCCGCCGTCTAGCTCCCAGCTGACCGGAAGATGAGCAGCCCGCAGCGCAGCCAGCCGTTCACCGGGACGGGCGAGTCCCAGCGCAGCGGCCCGCCGGACGGTCACCTCATCGAGGATCGACGTGCGCACGAGGAAGTCACGATCCTCCTGGCCGAGTCCCCGGAGAATGTGAGATGAGAGATATCCATTGAGCGGATCCGCCTCGCCGCCGGCACCGGAGACGTGCTCGTCCGAGCGCCATGCTTCGAACAGGACGCCGGTGACCCAACCACCGGTGGACGTGACAGCGTCCTGCGGCGACACCTCGCTCCGACCCAGGCGCTCGAGGACCGCTGCCGCCTCATCCTCGGTGAAAAGAAGGCCTTCGTCGCCGATGTGTGCGACATCTCCTGGTCCCGGGAGCTCGCACAGGTGCGTCGGGATCTCGCGCCGGCTGATGAGGACGACCCGCAGCGCCGGCGGCGCGTGGCGGATGACGGCCTCGACAACGTCCCACGCCTCGACGCGGTCGCCGAGACGCTCCAGTCCGTCAAGGACCAGCACCAGTGGGGCGTCGCCGATCGAGTCGGCGAGTAACCCGGCAGTCTCGGCGTGCGGCACTAATGCGGCGAGCGCACGCGCGCTGATGCCCTCGAGTTCGGGCAGCTGGCGGACCAGCGCCGCCTCGAGGTACGTGACGAGACGACCGGGCGCCGTGTCTGTCTTGTCGAGCGTCAGCCACGCAATTGGTCGCGCCAGCTCACGAAGACCGGCCACGACCGCCGTCGTCTTGCCGGCCCCCGCGCTCGCCGACACGACAACCACGCGCTCCTCAGCGACCGAGCGGGAGACGAGCGCGTCAAGTCGCGGCCGAGGGACGAAACGATCAGCGATCGACGGGATCCGGATCTTGCCTTGAATGACGGAGAGATCGCCCATCGCCGCGGCTGACACTACTGCGTCGCGCGTGGCCGAAGTGCAGGTACGGCAGGGGCGCGCCGCCGGCCGTTTCGTCGCCGTTCACGACCGCATGCGGCAATCCGCGCATGCCAGACGTCAACGCGCCGTTCGTCCCGCCACGGCCCGTGGTCGCCGGGCATGACGATCGACGACGAGTCGCCGTCGTCGGCGCCGGGCTCTGCGGGCTTACAGCTGCTTACCGTCTGCAACGGCGGGGTTGGGTCGTCGACGTGTTCGAGTCCGAAGATCGCGCCGGCGGGCGGGTTCAGACCGTCCGCGAGCAGGGCTATGCCGTCGACACAGGGGCGACCGCCTTGGCGGCGAGCTACCACGCGTACACGACGCTCGTCGCCGAACTCGGTCTGGAGATCAAACCCGCCGCGCCCTGCATTGGCATCGTCCGTGACGGATCGGTCCACTTGCTGCGCCTCGACCGAATCGTGCGCTCGGGATTGTCGACGCGACTGCTCTCGACCGGCTCCAAGCTGAGGCTCGCGCGGCTGGCGTTTGACGTCGGGCGGGCCAAGCTCCGCGGCCAACTCGACTTCGCGGACATGCGCAAGGCCGCCCCGCTCGACAACGAGAGCTCCCGCGACTACGCGCAGCGGGCACTGAACACGGAGATCGACGCCTACCTCTGCGAGCCGATCGTGCGCACCATGCTCATCGCTAACACCGACAAGGTCAGTCGGGTCGAGCTCTTCTCAGGCGTCGCCAACATCTTCACCACCCAGATCCTCGCGCTCGCCGGCGGGCAGGGAACCATCACCGAACGGCTCGCCGACGAGGTCGGCGTAGCGCTGAACACGCCCGTCGTTTCGATCTCGGAGACCGCCGACCAAGTCGACGTCGAGTTCCGGGAACCCAACGGACGCATGGTCCGTGCGGCGTACGACGCGGCGATCGTGACGTGCCCGTTGCCGATCGCTAGCGAGATCTGCCCCGGGCAACGCGAGCAGCTAGGCCCCCTCGCGCAAGCACTCGGGTACACGCAGTGCATAACGGTCGGGATCGGCACCACCCGCGCTCCCGACTGTCCGGCGTTCCTCGTGCAACTCCCCTCGCGCGAGGACGCCGAGATCGCACTGCTCTTCCTCGATCACAACAAGGCTGCTGACCGCGCCCCGACCGGTCACGGGCTCATTAGCGCGTGCTGGGAAACGGACGCGGCGACCGCAATGTTCGGCGCCACCGATGAGGCGATCGTCGGGCGCACGCTCGAGACCGTTTTCCGAGTCTTCCCGGAGCTTGCAGGCACGGTGGACTTCGTGGAGGTGACGCGCTGGACCCGAGCGCTTCCAAAGACGTCGATCGGCTCCTACAAGCAGATCGGCGAGTTCATGGCAGGTGTCGACCGGTCCTCGCGCGTCCAGTTCGCCGCTGACTACATGTCCGCCGCCGGCCAGAACACCGCGGTCGAGTTCGGAACGCGAGCGGCCAACAGCGTGCACGCGATCAAGCCCAGTCAGACCGTCCGCAGGAGTGCAGCTGTATGAGCGACCCGGCCTCGAGGTGTTCCTCGCTGACAAGAACAACAAGAGGCGCTATCTCCGCACCGGCCCATGGACCTCAGCCTTCACCGACATGCAGCTCAAGACCGTCTTTTCGCAGTGCCCCGGATGAGACAAGTTTGCGAACCGGTTGGTACAGGCTGCTGACCTCGACCTCGAGCTCTTCGGCAAGTTCCTTGACCGTCAGGCCGGGCCGGTCGCGAACGAGCGCCAAGATCTGTTCTGCTCGCGCACCCCGCTTGCTCGGTCGCGTCGACTTCGCTGTCTTCGCCCGCGATGCTTTCCGCTTCGGCGCCGCTTTCGCACTCTTACCGGGCCGACCTATCGGGGATGGGGGCTGAGTGGCGGGGTCGTCTACGGGGGCTACGCTCGGAGCTGGAGCTGGAGCCACGCCCACGGGCGTCGCGTCGGCAAAGGGGGCTGGCGGGATCGACGTCGACGCTCCAACGCCGACGTCGATCCCGCGGCCCCTGAGTTCGTCGACAAGCTCGGCGTACTCGCGAGCAAGAGGCTCGAGTTCGCGGACGCGGGCGATCAGTCGCTGCTCGGCCTGGCGGAACTCATCGAGGATCGTCATACGCGGGACATCTCCAAAGCTTCGATTACAGCGAGCATCGTAGTGTCGCGCGCCGCCCGACACTCTTTGCTGCCTTGCTGGCGATGCAGCCATCAGGCCGTCGGGCGCTAGTGACGGCTTTCGGTGGCATGGTTCCCGCGAGGGCTGAGCCGTCCCGGTTTCACGGAGACTTTGTTGTTGGGTTCCTCTCCGATTCAGGAGGGGAGGGGAAAACGGGACCGTACCGCGTAGAGGGTCTCGAACTCGTCGGGCGGGATGTGGCCGAGGGCGGAGTGCAGGCGGTCGTGGTTGTACCAGCCGACCCACTCCACGACGGCGAGCTCCATCTGCGTGCGTGACTGCCAGACGCGGTCGCGGATCAGCTCAGTCTTGAAGCTGTCCACGAACGACTCGGCCATCGCGTTGTCGTAGGCGTCGCCGGTGCTGCCGACCGATCCGAGGACGTCGTGGTCCTCGAGCGTCTGGGTGAAGTCAAAGCTCGTATATTGCGAGCCCCTGTCCGAATGATGGATAAGTTGTACATCAGCCCCGTGAGGGCGGGTTCCGAGCGCCATCTTCAGCGCGTCGAGCACCAGATCGGTGCGCATGTGGGAGGCAAGCTGCCAGCCGACGATCCGCCGTGAATAGACATCCAGGACGAAGCTGAAGAACCCCACGCCCTCCCACGACTTCAGATACGTGAAGTCCGCCACCCACGTGGCGTTCGGCCGGTCGGCGGTGAACTGCCGGTTGACCAGATCGGGCAGGCCGCTGCCCGCAGGGTCAGCGACCGTGGTCTTCCACGCCTTGCCGCGGCGCTTGGCCCCGACCAGGCCGTCGGCGGCCATCAGCCGCTCAACCCGGCCGCGCCCGACATCCACGCCCTTGCGCGCGAGCGCCTTCCACACGCGCAGCGATCCGTAGCACTCGTAGTTCTTGCGGTGCACCTCGCGGATCCGCTCAAGCAGCACCGCGTCCTCCTGCGCCCGGCTGGACAGCACGCCGGTGGCGCGGTGGTAGAACGCTGAGGGGGAGGTCCCGAGGGTGCGGCAGGTGAGCTCGACGGCGAAGCCGGCCGCCTTCTGCTGGGTGATGAAGGCGCTCACCTCCGCGGGGTCCCGTCGAGCTCCGACGCGAAAAACACGCTCGCCGCCCGGAGGATGTCGTTCTGCCGGCGCAGCTCTTTGACCTCGCGCTCGAGCAGGCTGAGCCGGTCGCGCTCGACGGTGTTCAGCACGTCCTTCCGGGTTCCGGCGTCGGCCTGCGCCAGCCGCACCCAGTTGCGCAGCGACTCCTTGTGCACGTCCAGGTTGCGGGCGATCTGCGCGATCGGCCGCCCGGACTCCAGCACCGTCTTGACTGCCCGCTCACGAAGCTCCGGCGGGTACTGCCTTCCACGAGCCATATGACCTGTTACTTCCTCTCACCAGGCTGAATGCCTGTTTCAGAAGTCTCTGTCGAACCCGGGACGGCTCACGCCGCAACACCCCTCGCGGGTCAGCACCACCTCCGCCGCCTGGAGAATCCGATCGGGGCTGCGCTCGTCCGCGCGTGTGTCCACCTTTTCGGACGCCTCTCTATGGCTGGCTGACTGAGGTGACTGAGACACGTTCTTCTGTCCGAGGTCGAGTTCGCCTTCCTGGCCCTCGGCGTTGGCCGATGTCAGCGCGAGGACCGCGCCGAGCGAACTCGGGATTGTTCGGACGGCTGACCGTTCCGGGCACGCATGATACCCAGACTTCACCGATCGGTGAACACCGTTGGGTCGATGGCGATCGTGCCCGCTTCCGCGTGGCCCGCTCCGCCGACGAGCTGTATCTCGCGGCGCAACCCCTGTTCGTTGGCCCGAAACATGGGCCGCTCCTCTAGGCAGGATTCGAGTCTGCGGCCTGATGGCGCGACGTGGACCGGACCGCCCAGCCGCGCTGTCCCCACGATCCAGCGCACCGCCGGCGCCCTCGATCGCCCCCACCGACAGTCGCGCCACGGCTCGGCGCGCGGGCGTGCCGCCGGGCTGGGGAATGGCGGACCCGTGGCGAC
Organism: Paraconexibacter sp. AEG42_29; assembly: GCF_040581415.1. Taxonomy (NCBI): domain Bacteria; kingdom Bacillati; phylum Actinomycetota; class Thermoleophilia; order Solirubrobacterales; family Paraconexibacteraceae; genus Paraconexibacter; species Paraconexibacter sp. AEG42_29. Next base: position 4,411,258 of record NZ_CP114014.1, read on the forward strand.
ACTCGGTGGCGTGCGATGGGATAGGTTCGGCCCTATGCGCATCGTGCAAGCCGGTGGGTGGTTTCCGGATCCGGCGCAACACTCGGTCGAGCCGGAGATGGTGGCACGGGCGGTGGCCGAGGTCGCCGACTACCAGCAGCGCTTCGAGCGTGACCCGGGCCGGGCCCGGGTGAGCCTGGCCGGAGTCCCGCACGCGCTGATCCCGACGGCGATCGTCGCGCGTGATCTGCCGTCTGCGTTGGCGAAGCGCGATGATTCGCAGGCCGTTGCGTTGGTGCTCCATGAGCTCGGCGTCCTGATCGGCCGCACCCACGCGACAGCGTTCTTCGAGGATCGCGGCATCGACGAGGACGACCGCCTGCATCGGGTGTTGACGGGTCCCGCGCACTTCGCATGGGCAGGTTTCGGCGACGTGAACCTCCTGCTGATGGACACGAGCTGGGATGTGGGTTTCGCGGCGCTGTGGGAATCCGTGAGCTCATTCAGCGCGGCCGACGCCGGCAGCCGGGTACGCAGCTGTCACCTCCAGGTCGGGTACGCGTCGGGATGGCTGAGCGAAGCGACCGGACAGACGCTGCACGGGACGGAGATCGCGTGCCGCGCGGAGGGCGCCCATCGCTGCCGCTTCGTCATCGGCCACGAGTCGCGGATCCATGCGCTGGCGCAGGATCCACGCATGCACAAGGACCGCGATCGGTACGACGTCCTCCCGATCCATGCGGTTCGCGCGGACTGACCGCAGGGCGCCGCTCAGGACGCCAGGTCGTCGCGCGCCACCTGCGGTTCGGCCTGGAGGCTCGCCAGCTCGATCACGTGTCTCTCGAGGGCGGCGCGTGCGCCGGGACCGTCGCCGGCCCTCAGCGCGGCAAGCACCCGGACGAGTCCGGAGACGGCATCATCGAGGCCGTGGGCCACTGGGTCCGCCAGGCCTGCCTTGCTGCGGATCGACGCGACCAGACGGTCCAGATGGCGGCTGCTGCCGCCGAGCACCGTGTCCCGGAAGGCCAGATCAGCAGCCTGCACCCCGGCGGCATCGGCGTGCTCGGCGGCGATCGTCGCGCGCCGCAGCATCTCTCCGAGCGCTGAGAGCCGCCCATCGTCCATGTGGTCCGCGGCCCGTTGCGCGGCGAGGCCCTCGAGTGCGCCGAGGATCTCGGTGAGGTCGGCGACATCCTCCCGGGAGTGACCGATGACGCGGACGCCGACCTGCGGCATGCTCTCCACAAGGCCCTCGGCGTGGAGGCGCTTGAGTGCCTCGCCGACCGGCGAGCGGCTCATGTCGAGCTCCTCCGCGAGGGCGTAGGCCGACAGGATCGTGTCGGCCGGCCATCGACCCGCGAGCAGATCCGCACGCAGCGCCTCGTAGGCCGCCTGCGCGCGGCGAGGAGGTTGTCCGGGGGCCGCGCGCATCACCGGGATTCTAAAGGTGACGACGTCGACCGGCCGTCACCGGCCCGGCCGCACGGCCCTCAAGCGGGCGCGGGGGCCGTGGTGTCCGTGAGTCCGCCGGCCTGGGCGAGGCCGCGTACGCCGAGCCCGCCGTCTGACCGCAGCACGGTGCCGGTGACCGTCCGTGCCTGCTCGTTCGACGCGAGGTACACGTAGGCCCCGGCATGGTCCTCAGGTGCGCAGACCACGCCGAGGGGGTTCGATCCGCTGATGAGGCTCTCGATCCCTGGGACGTCGCGAAGGCGCAGGCCGTCCTGACCCAGCGACTTGAGCCCGGGCAGGTCGCTCGGGGTACCGCCGGGGGCGACCGCGTTGACGCGGATCTTCGGCGCGAGCTCGTAAGCGAGTTGCTCCACCAGGCCGCGCACGGCGAACTTCGAGGAGGTGTAGAGGAAGCCGCCTCCGGCGGTGTTGAACGCGGCGTTCGACGCCGTGAGGACGATCGCGCCGTCACGGGCGAGCAGGTGCGGGAGGGCGGCCTTCACTGCGAGCACCATGCCTTTGACGTTGGTCCCGTACAGCTCGTCGAACGCCTCCTCGACGGTCTCCGACGGGACGTCGACGATCGACGCGAAGTAGTCGAAGACGCCGACGCAGGCGACGAGCACGTCCACGCCCCCGAACGCCGTGACCGTCTCGGCGACGGCGCGCTCGTTGTCCGCGCGCGAGGTGGCGTCGCCCAGGACGGCGCACACGCGATCTCCGTGCGCGGCGGCGAGGTCCTGCACGTGGGCGGCCGACCGCTCGAGGACGCCGACCGAGGCCCCCTCGGCGATGAAGCGGTCCACGACGGCCCGCCCGATACCGGCGCCGCCACCCGTGACGAGCACCGTCTTTCCGTTTGCTGCGTTCATCGTCGATCTCCTCGTCGGTCGTGGGTCGTCATCGGGCGTCGTCGGGTGACAGGCCGTCGGGAACGCGGAGCTGCTCGTGGCGGCTCGCGAACCACTCGGCGAACTGCCCGCGTGCGGCGTCGTCGCGGGCGATGTCCGCGAGCAGGCCGAGGACGTTCTCGTCCAGCGAGCAGAGCAGCGACAGCGCGACCGGGTCCAGGACGATGGAGCCGTGGTCGCGCAGCGAGTCGACCCGGAGTCGCGGCCCGTTCGAGGGCGTGTCGTCGAGCGTGAGCCAGATCGTGGCGAACTCGTTGGAGAGCTTCGCGATCGGCTCGGCGGCGTTGGTGTCGCTCATGCGGGGGTGCGGTCGCGGATGGTGCCGCCCCATTCGACGGTGGGCACGTCGCCGAACTGGCGGAGCGCCTCCTCGAGACCCTGGAAGAACTTCAGTGCCGTCGTCAGCGACCCCTGGACCTTGACGGGGCCCGTGACGGCGCGACGGATGCCCATCTCACCAGCGCCGAGCTTTCGCCAGGTCTCCGTCGTCGCGCTGAGGCGGAACCGCGGGTCCCCGTCATCGCGGGCGGGGCCGGCATAGTCGCAGGTGCCGTCCGTCAACAGGTTCAGCTGCACGGGCTCGCGGTCGTCGATGTCCGTGGCGCGCAGCTCGATCAGGCCGCCCATGCCTCGGGTCCCTTCGATGGCGACGGTGTTCGCGTTCCAGAGCTCGCGGTAGTGGGCGATCCACTCGGTGCTCAGCAGCGGAAGTAGCTCGGTCATACGGTCGTCTCCTGGCGATCGAGTTGCAGAAAGGCGCGGACGAGGCGCGCGAACGTCTGGGGGTGCTCGAGCATCGCCCAGTGTCCGCAGCGGCCGATGACGTGGAGGTCTGCGCCCCGGATCCGGTCGAGGAGCCACAGGCTGGCGGCCATCGGGATGATCCGGTCCTCGCGACCATGGACGATCAGCGTCGGATGGCCGATCGCCTTGATCGAGTCCTCGTCGATCGCCAGCTCCTTGAGGAACTCGCCGTCCTCGGAGTGGAACATCGCGTCGAAGGAGCGCTTGCTCACCGGGTCGAGGGCGGCCTGGAGCCGCTGCTCGACGAGCGGGCCGACGTCTCCGAACTGCTCCAGGTCGTAGACGAACGACCGCAGCAGCTCCTCGAGGTTCCCGGTCGTCGGGTCCGAGTAGAAGTTCAGCAGCCGCAGGAGGTCGGGTGAGGGCTTGGTCGGTGGGCCGGCGCTGCCCATCAGCACGAGGCGTCGGACCCGGTCGGGGTGGGCGATCGCGAATCGCAGCGCCAGGGCGCCGCCGAGCGAGTTGCCGACGAGATCGGCCTGCTCGGCGCCGACGTGGTCCATCAGCCCGAGCAGCTGCTCGATCCGCAGGTCCAGCCACGCCTGCGGCCCGTAGACCGGTGGGTCGGGGTGGGTGGTGTTCCCGAAGCCGACGAGATCGGGGGCCAGGACGTCGACCACCTCGCCGAGTGCGGCCAGCGTCGGAGTCCAGTTGGCCTCGGCGCCGGCCCCGGGGCCTCCACCGTGCAGGAGCAACACGCAACCAGGGTTGCCGGCGCCGGCGCGCAGCAGGTGCGTCTCGCCCCCGGGGGTGAGGACACGCTCGGTCGTGATCGTGGCCATGTCAGACGGCTGCCCGAGCGTGGCAGGGTGTCGTCTCGTCGAGCGGCTGGCCGGCGCCGGGCATGTACTCGGGGCCCCACCAGATCAGGCCATCCTGGAGGTCGTGCTCGGTCCACACCACGGTCTCCCAATCGGGGTCGTAGATGTGGTACCCGCCGCTGAACAGCTCCAGGCGATGGCCGGACCCGGGGTCCCGGACGTAGCAGAACGTCGCCTGGCTGATCCCGTGGCGCCCGGGCCCGAGGTCTGGGCGGATCCCGTGTTCGGCGAGGATGTCCATCGCCCGCAGGATGTCCTGGGAGTTGTCCAGGTAGTACGCGATGTGGTGAAAGCGCCCCTGCTGCTGGGCCGGGTCGGCGAGGATGCCGAGGTCATGGACGAGCGACGTGACCGCCATCCAGGTGCCGACCAGCGGCAGCGGCCCGCCGGTCGGCACGATCTCCTCGTTGGCGCGAAAGCCCAGGTTGTCCCGGACCCAGTCGCGGGGCTCCTGCGGATTGGCGCACCAGAGATTCACGTGATCGATCGTGCGAGGGGAGATGCCGCGGGCGTGCGAGCGCGCGGTCTGGTTCTTCAGCCGCGACCGGCGATCCTCCGGCGCCTGCGGGCGGTCGATGTCGAAATAGATCTCGAACGGCCACTCGCCGCCGGGGACGTCGAAGCGGACGGCAGCGCCCTGACCGCGCTCAGCGCCGGCCTCGACAGCCTGCACATCCGCTCCAGCTGCGGCGAGCGCCTGCGCGTAGGCATCGACGTCGGCCTGGGATCCGGCGCGCCACCCGACGTGGTCGACCCCGGCGGGGCCCTCCTTGAGTGAGAGCGAATGGTGCTCGAACTCGCCCCAGGCGCGGAGGAAGACGGTCTCCTCGTGGCGTTCGACCTCCTCGAGGCCGACGACGTCCCGCCAGAACCAGAGCGACTTCTCCATGTCCGGGGTGGTCAGGGCGACGTGCCCGAGTTTCGAGATGGAAGGCATGCGTGAGCTCCTTTAGAACATCAACGAGATGTTGTCGGTCTGGAAGGCGACGTTGTCGAACAGGATGTCCCGCCGCCGGATCTGAAAGGCGCCCTCGGCGACCGGCTTGAGCCGGTCGACGCGCGTCCCGGTGAAGAGGTGCTCGACGGTCTCCAGGCGGCTGCGATAGACCAGGAAGTTCGACTTCGCCTCGATGTCGCCGCCGTCGAGCGGACGGGCCCGGACGTTGGTGATCAGGCGACGTGCCCGGGACGGAGGGATCTCGGCCCAGGCACTGCGCACCTGCAGCCCCTGCACGCGCAGCTCGAGCGACCCGTAGTCGTCGTCGAACATGCACAACCCGCCCTCGCCGACCACATCGTCGGCGCCTTCACGCGTGACGCGCACGGGCGCCCGGTAGGCGCAGTCGAGCGTGAAGAGCGCAAACCACTCGTCGAAACGACGCTCATCCAGCAGCTCCGCCTCGGCGTACAGGAACTGCTCCACGCGGTGGGCCAGCAGCAGTGCTTCGACGTCCGTCGAGGCGGTGACGGCCCCGGACGCGCTCACGTCGTCCCCTCCAGCTGCGCGCCGAGCTCGTCCCAGCTCTCGGACGTCATGAACGAGGTCCAGTGACGGTAGAACTGGCGCTGACAGTGCTCGGACCAGATCCCGCCCGCGGTCCCCGGGACGTCTGCGCCGAGGAACTCGCTCGACGCCCGCTCCTGCCCGAGACCGAGCAGCATGTTGTGCTCCAGGTTGCGCCCGATGTAGCCGCTCATGCCGACCTGACATTCGCGCCAGTTCTCACCGTCGTCCTGCTCCAGCAGGCCGGCCGGACCGAAGGACAGCTCGTACTGCTTGCGCAGCTCGTTCTTCGTGTCTGCGTCCAGTGACGCGTCGACCGCACAGAACTGATGGATCATCGTCAGGCCCGGTCCCCGCGGATGCTGCACGCGGATCAAGCGCAGCATCTCGATGTCCAGCGAAGAGAAGTTCGGGAACGCCGCCGAGTGCCCGAGCGGGATCAGCCGTGCCAGGTCCGGGCCGAGCTCATCCGCGATCCGCGCCCGTTGCTCTTTGAGGATGTAGGTGTTGACGTTGGGCAGCGTCCAGTAGGAGTGCAGCGCGTCTTCGCTGGCCTCGTCGCCCGAGACCGGCCCGGTGAGCTGATGCCCCACGTAGCCCATCCCGGTCGCCAGCTCGTAGCCGGTGCTCTCGATCTGGCCCATGAGACCGAGGTCGGCTGGTCGCTGATGCGCCGACGAGACGTGGTACATGTCGGCGGCGAAGTTCTCGACCGGATGCTTCCAGTTGCACTCGATCGTCCACTTATGGGCGCCGCCGATGATCTCGATGCCCTCGGGGTCGCGGCCGAACGTCAGGTCGAGGATCGTCTTGTACGGCCCCAGGTAGTCGCTCAGCGACGGCGCGTCGGCATCCCAGGTCGCGAAGATCAGGCCCTGGTGCATGGCCAGCTGTGCGACTTCCTTCAGGCCCCATTCGCTCTTGTCCAGGACGCCCTTGTACGCCTCGCGGTAGCGGGGAACGCCGGTGAGCTGCCCGTCGTTGGCGTACGTCCACGAGTGGTAGGGACAGCGGAAGAAGGACGTGTTGCCCTCGTCGGCACGGCAGACGCGCATACCGCGGTGGCGGCAGGCGTTCAGGAAGGCGCGGATGGTGCCGTCGGCGCCGCGGGAGACGATGACCGGGTCCTCACCCATGAAGGTCGTCACGTAATCGCCCGGCGCTTTGAGCTGGCTCGTGTGCGCGAGGTAGAGCCAGCCGCGAGCGAAGACGCGCTCGAGCTCACGTTCGTAGATCTCCCGCTCGACGTAGACACGCCGGCTAATGCGGCCGTTGTCCGCGTCGACGAGTGCGCGAACGTCGATCGGACGAGTCTCTTGTGTGGCCATACCGCTCTCCGGTTCTTGGGGCAACGTGGCCTCAACGCTCCCATCCCGAGACCTCATCTGACAAGATGTCAATTCTGATAATCCGAACACACTTGGATTGACATGTCACTGCAGACCATCCGTCGCGCCGGGGAGTTCCTCGCGCTGTTCACCACTGATGCTCCAGAATGGGGAGTGACAGAGGCGGCGGAGCGCACCCGCCTGCCCAAGACCATCGCCCACGCGCAACTCTCGTCGCTGACGGAGATCGGGTTGCTCCGTCGAACCGCCCAGAACCGCTACCGGCTGGGCTGGCGCATCCTCGACCTCAGCCGTACCCTCGACGCGAGCACGGCCTTCAGGCAGACCGCACGCCCGGTGATGCGGGCGCTCGCCGACTCGACCGGGGAAACCGTCCACCTCGCCATCCTGGAGGACGGCCGCGCGGTGTACGTCGAGAAGATCGAAGGCCGGCACGGCGTGCAGATCGGCGAGTCGCACATCGGCGCTCAACTCCCCGCGCACTGCTCAGGCGTGGGCAAGGTCCTGCTGGCGTTCCGACCCTGGACGGACGTCGAGCGCATCATCCGCGAGCACGGCCTCGCCTCTCGGACACCGCACACGATCACCTCGCCGGACGTCCTGCGCCTTGAGATCACCACCGTGCGCCGCCAGCGACTCGCCTACGACCACGAAGAGGCCGTGCTCGGGATCGCGTGCGTCGCCGCACCGGTCTTCGGTGCGAACGGGCTCATCGCCTGCGCCCTGTCCCTGTCAGCGCCGGCGCCCCGATACGCCGAACGGTCAGAGACCTACCGACAGGCCGTGACCACGGCAGCAACGCGCCTCAGCACGCAGCTCGGGGGCCGTCCGTAGAACGCCGCGCTTCATCATGCCCGCAGCACTCATCGGGCTTCAGCGGCCCGCCGGCCGGGGCGGGCTCTCGGGCTCCGTCATACGGTGGCTGCGCGCCTAGGAGCGCCGCACGCTCGCGCAGCTTGAAGCGCTGCACCTTGCCGGTGAGCGTGCGCGGTAGGGCGTCGACGAACTCCACCACGTGCGGGTACTCGTAGCGTCGCAGGCGCTCCTTGCACAGCGCCCGCAGCTCCGCTGCCAGCTCTTCGTCGCCGTCGCCGTCGCACTCGACGAAGGCGGCTATCCGGCTTGCGTTGTTGATCGTCGTGGCGGTCACGCCAACACCCCGGACGCGGTCGTGCTCGAGCAGCGCGTGCTCCATGTCCACGGGAGAGACCCACAAGCCGCCGACCTTGAACATCTGATCCAGTCGGCCGATGTAGACGAAGTTGCCGTCCTCGCGGCGCTCGTAGCGGTCGCCGGTGGCGAACCAGTCCCCGCGCATCGAGGACTTGGTCTTCTCGTGCTGATGCCAGTAATAGGCCGCACAGGAGTCGCCGCGCACCTCGAGGGCGCCGGTCGCGGCCCCCTGGAGCACGCTTCCGAACTCGTCCACCAGTCGGAGCTCGTAGCCGGGCACGCCCTTGCCGGTCGTTCCGGGCACGATCTCGCCGGGACGATTTGAGCAGTAGATGTGCAGCAGCTCGGTTGATCCGATTCCGTCGACGATCTCGACGCCGAAGCGATCTTTGAACGTCCGAAACGTCTGCGGTGGCAGGGGTTCGGAGGCCGACACGCAGCGCCGCACCGAGGCGAACGCCGCCGGTGCCTCGGGTTCGCGGGCGATCATCCGGTAGACCGCCGGCACCGAGAAGAAGATGGTCGGACGGTGCCGATGCAGCGTTCGCAGGATCGCCTCGGGCTTGGTCGGGCCGTTCATCAGGACCGCGGTGGCGCCGAACCACAATGGGAAAGACAAGCCGTTCCCCAGCCCGTAGGCGTGGAAGAGCTTGGTGGTGGAGAACGTCACGTCGTCCTCGCGCAGCCCGAGGACGTTCGCCGCGTAGGTCTCGCACGTGACCGCGATGTCGTGGTGCAGGTGCACCGCGCCCTTGGGCCGCCCGGTCGATCCGGAGCTATAGAGCCAAAACGCCATGTCGTCGCGATGGGTTGGCCACGCCTCGAGCTCGTCGCTCTGGCCGGCTAGGCCTTCGGCGAGGTTCAGGACCCCCGGCGGGGTGTGGCCGGGCTCCCCCGCGAAGACGTAACGTACGGGCTCGCCGGCGAGTGCGTCCTGGAGCCGCGGGAGCGAGGCCGCATCGGCCACGACGACCTCGGCGTAGGTATCGCTGTGGTAATGACGGAAGTTCTCGCTCTTGTCGAGTCCGCTCACCGGGACCGGAACCGCCCCGATCCGCATCGCTCCGAAGAACATCACCGGGAACGCGATGCTGTCGTCGAGCACCAGGAGCACGCGATCCTCTCGCCTGACCCCGAGACCGCGCAGGAGGTGTCCGGCACGGTTGACCTGCTGCCGCAGCTCCCCGTACGTCAACGTCGTATCGCCGTCGATGTAGGCGGTTTTCGTGGATCGTTCCTCGTGACGATCCACGATCGAGCTGGCGTTCCACCGGTCTGTCTGAATCACGCGCATGGCTTGGTCTCCCCGTTCGTGCTGATCGGCCAGCCCACCTCGCGGTCGGCTCCTGCAGCGTGAGGCGCTGACGGCTGGTGGTCGTCGGCGAAGTCCTCACGGATCGCTTCGAAATACGATTTGCAGACAAGGCACTGCCAGTGGGCGGTGATCATCTGCCCGCCCCACTGACCCACGCGCGTCACCGCGTCCGAGGCGCAGAAGGGACAGTGGAACTCATCGACCGTCATGCTGTCCAGCGGCGTCGCTGCGGGTCCCAGCGCGTCCAGTCGGCCGGCTCGTCGAGCTCGACCTCGGCGCCCTCGGCCGCGAGCCGGTCGGCAAGCCAGTCGAGCACCTGCCGGCGCTGCTCCGCGGGCCCGCAGCTGATCATTCCTGCCTCGACGGCCTCCGCGAACCCGGGGTCGTCGTCGGGGCCGAGCCAGCGGCCCGCGTGCTCCCATGCTTCCGCTAGCCGGCGCAGGAAGCCTTCGCGCTCGGACGAGTCCGTGCGGCACAGGCGCTTCAGCCACGCCTCGGCGTGGACGCGATGTGAGCTCTCCTCCTGAAGGATCTTCTGCGCCCGCTGGGCCATCGGTGCCACGCTCGAGCCGACGCACGATGCGACGAAGGTGGAGAGGACAGCGTCGACGACGACGTTCGCGGCGATGACGGCCGACCAGTCAGCGAGCTCTTCGTCCAGGAGCGCCAGGCAGTGGCCGCGATCGTCGTCGTCGGTGTCCTCCCCGAGCGCCTTGAGCACCGGGTACGTCGACCGGGCGTGCCCGAGCTCGTCCTGGGCCATCGCGGCAGCGGCAACCGCCGCCTCAAGGGCGGGGGCGCTGACGGCCCATTCACCATAACGCTGTCCGAGCGCGGCCTTGTTGTCGGCCAGCGAGCCGACCAGCGAGACCATTGTTCTCGTGGCGGCGTCCGTGGGAACGGTGGTGGTCAACGGTCAGCCTTTCGGTCTTTCGCGGGCGAGCGGACGCCGGATGGGAGATGCCGAGTCATGCCTGGATCGCCTCGCGGATGGCAGCGCGCGGGACGATGATCATGTGAATCCAGACCTGCTCGTCGTAGATGGAGCGGGCCGCGACGAGCGCTAGGTCCTCGTCCGCTTCGGTGACGGTGCCGACGTGGTGGAGCGGGTCCTCGTACGCCTTGCGGGCGAAGACCTCCCAGACGTCACCGCGGTCCCCGGGAGCGGTCACGCGACGATCCCCAGACTGCGCATCGTCGCGCGCGCGTCCTCGCGGATCCGGCTGCGTGTCCACACCGGATCCCAGACCACGTCGATGGTCACGATGTCGACGTCGGGCTCCCGGCAGAGTCGTTCGCGGATGTCGTCCTCGATGAACTCCATCGCCGGACACCCCATCGAGGTGTAGGTGAGTTCGAGGTCGACGGCACGTTCGTCGGGACGGTAGGCGACGGACACGATGAGGCCCAGTCCAACGACGGAGATCGGGATCTCCGGGTCCTCGACCTGGCGCAGCGCGAGCCAGAGGCGCGCCTCGACGGCCTGCTCCGGAGTCAGCGGCGCCGCGGCGGCGGCCTCGGCCACCGCCTCCTGCCGCGTGATCAGGCCCGCGGCAGTCATGACGCCATCGCCTCGCGGCGAGCGCGGTAGCCCTTCTGCAGCCGGCCGACGTAGTCCACGTTCATCGTGCCGCGGCCCTTCCACCGAGTCATCACCTCGTCCCATCCGCACAAGCCTTCGTCGAGGAGCCAGGACTTGCGCTCGGCGTCGAATCGCGCCGGAAACGGGCAGTCGATCACGTAACAGTCCTGCTCGGCGTCGAAGTGCGCCGGGACCTCGAGCCCGACCTCCTCCATGAACGGCACCACGTGGCCCATCCAGTCCTGCCGGAGCTCGTCGTTGGACTTGCCCTTGAAGCCGTAGTCGAGCTGGACGGAATGGCGCTTCTGCCGGTCGGGCAGCCCGAACCACTCGAGCGTCAAGATGAACATCCAGTCGAGCGACTCCTGCAGACGCTGTTTCTCGTCCGGGTCGGCGGCGAGCTTCTTGACCCAGGTGCGGCCGTGTCGCAGATGAAAGGTCTCTTCCTTGTCGACCTTCGCCAGGGCGCGCTTCCATGGGCCGAACGTGCTCGAGTTGTGCACGTCGGAGAGCAGGACGAACCCAGCCTGGTCGTACAGCGTGTTCGCCAGGACCAGTTCGCGCCACGAGTCCAGCGGGATGTCGAATGCGTAGGGGTACTTGAACTCCGCGGGCTCGCGCTCGTAGATGAGCTCCGCCATCTCAACCCCGAGATCGCCCAGCAGGCGGTAACCGATGTGGGCATGGGCGAGCTCGTCCTGGACGATCGACATCGCTGAGCCGTAGTTGTTCAGCGCCGGCGCGTGCGTGGCCGCGCGCAGGTAGGCAGGAGCACTGACCAGCTCCGTGTCGGCTGACACCGTGAGGATCCGGCGGATGCCGCTGAGGTAGTCCGGCGACATGTGCTGAAGCCCCTCCACGAGCCGGCCTGACGCGAGGTGATCCCGGACCCACTGCTCACTGCGCGGTGCCAGCTCTTCGATCGTTGAGGCGTGCGACGTCATCGGAAAACAGACTCCCACATTGCATGACAAAGAATTGACGTTCGGTACGCTACCGTCAATCATGCGCCGTCGTCAAGTGTCGGATGACGGCCAGACGCTTTCCTCATATAAGACGTTTGACGAACGGTCGCGACGATGTAGTCTTTCGTTTAATGGTGTCGAACGGCGAACGTGCAGTGCTCGCCCGAGCGTCCGACGCGGGCGTCGTCACGCTCACGCTCGACCGCCCGGAGAAGCGCAACGCGATCGACGCGACGCTGCTCACGGCGCTTGCGGACGCGCTCGAGCACGCGGCCATCGATGCCGATGTCCGCGCCGTTGTTCTGACCGGTGCCGGCGGCGCGTTCTGCGCCGGGGGCGATATCGGGGGTTTCGACCAACTGCGCGACGGGCGCACGTACCGTCACGCCTCCCACCGGCTCTCGGACCTGATCGAATCGGTCGAGCGACTGGAGAAGCCCGTGGTCGCGGCAGTCGGCGGCGTGGCCATGGGGGCGGGGCTGGCGCTCGCGCTCGCCTGTGACTGGCGGATCGGCTCGCCGCGCACGCGGATCCTGTTGCGCGAGGGGCAGATCGGCCTGATCCCGACGCACGGGGGTCTGACACGGCTGGTGAAGCACCACGGGCTCGCCCGCGCCAAGGAGATTCTCCTCGGCGGCGACGACCTCGACGCTGACGCCGCCCGTTCGGCCGGGCTGCTCTCCGAGCTCTGCGCGCGAGACGAAGACCTGCTGCCCGCGGCGCACGACCGTGCGCACCGCATGCTCGCGCGCGCGCCGCTGTCCTTCGGTGCCGCCAAGCGTCTGCTTCACCTGGCGGCCGACGTGGACCAGCGCAGCGCCATGGTCGCGGAGAGCCTCGCCCAGACCCATCTGCTCCAGAGCGCCGACCACCAAGAGGGCCTGGCCGCCGCCCGCGAGCATCGTGCACCGGTGTTCACCGGAGCCTGATGCCTCACACACTTGCCCATCACCGTCGCCGTGTCACGACGGCACCCACCCCACGAGGAGACTGCCAATGGAAGCGTCGATGCTGATCGGAGGAGAGTGGCTGCCGGCCACCTCCAGCGAAGAGATCGAGATCGTCAACCCGGCGACCGAGCAGACCGTCGGCGCGGTACCGAGCGCCGACGCGGTCGACGTCGATCTCGCCGTGGCGACCGCCAAGCGGGCGTTCCCCGGTTGGGCGAAGACGGACGTCGAGCACCGGGCAGGAATCCTGCACAAGGCGGCTGACCTCATCGAGGCCGGCGCAAGGGACCTGGCCGCCGTGCTGACCGCCGAGCAGGGCAAGCCCGTCGGCGAGGCCCTCGGCGAGGTCCAGCATCTCGCGCACGGGGTGCGCTATTACGCCGAGGCTGCGACCAAGGTGCGCGGCAGCCACCAGGCGCTCCCCTCCTCGTTCGGGCCTGCGTACGGCCTGGTCGTGCATCGCCCGCTCGGTGTCTGCGCGGCTATCACCCCATACAACTTCCCGCTGACGTTGCTCGGCACCAAGGTCGCGCCCGCCCTGGCGATGGGGAACACCGTAGTGGCCAAGCCCGCCGCCACCACCCCCTTGGCGACGCTCGCGGTGGCGCGCCTGTTCGCGGAGGCCGGAGTTCCGGACGGCGTGCTGAACGTCATCACCGGCCGCGGATCGGTCGTCGGCGACCTGCTCGTCGGCCACCCCGACGTCCGTCGCGTCGCGTTCACCGGGTCAACGTCGGTCGGCCGTCACGTGATGTCCGTCGGGGGCCCGCTGCTCAAGCACATCTCGCTCGAGCTCGGCGGCTCTGATCCGGTGATCGTCTGCGCCGACGCGGACATCGAGGCGGCGGTGAAGGCGGTGAACATCGGCCGCTACTGGAACGCCGGCCAGGCATGCCTCGGCTGCAAGCGCGTGTTCGTCCACGAGAAGGTCTACGACGAGTTCGTCGCCCAGCTCAGCTCCCGCGTCGGCCGTTACTCGCCGGGCGACGGGACGCAAAAGGCCGAGAAGCCGAACATCCGCATGGGCCCGGTCCACACCCGAGCGGCACGCGACGAGCTGCTTGAGCAGCTCGAGGACGGCATCAAGAGCGGCGGCGAGTTGGTCATCGGCGGCGGCACCGGTGACAGCGACAAGGGCTACTTCCTGCAGCCGGCGATCGTCGCCGAGCCCGGTGCCGACTCGCGCCTGATGCAGGAGGAGGTCTTCGGGCCGATCCTGCCGGTGCTTCGCTACAGCGAATTCGACGACGTCCTCGAGCGCGCGAACAACACTCCCTACGGGCTCGGCTCCTCGATCTGGACGCACGATGCCCGGCTGATCCATCGCGCCGTGCAGGAGATCGACGCCGGCATGACGTGGGTCAACCAGATGCACTACGGCTACGACGAGCTGCCGTTCGGCGGCACCAAGGACTCGGGCCTGGGCAAGGAGCACGGCCTTGAGGCCCTCGACAGCTACGTCGAGACCAAGAGCGTCGTGATGGGAGGGCTGGCCTGATGGGTTCCCCTGAAGTCGTGACCTACAGGGTCAAGAACGGCGTGGGCACGATCACCCTCGACAACCCTCCAGCCAACTCGTACGACCTGCAGGTCATGCAGTCCCTCGGGTCCGCGGTCGACGAGGCGATCGCGAGCGACGCGAACGTCGTCATCCTCCGCTCGGGGAGCACGAAGTTCTTCTCCGCGGGCGCCGACGTCAAGAAGTTCCTCGAGGGCGACGTCGAGGGCAACATGGAGATGATCCGCACCAGTCAGGCGACGTTCAAGCGGATGGGCGCAGCGCGCCAGGTGTTCATCGCGCACATCAACGGGCACGCCCTCGGCGGTGGCCTGGAGATCACCCTCGGCTGTGACCTGCGCTTCGCGAGCGAGGGTCGCTACAAGCTCGGCACCCCCGAAGTCACGCTCGGCCTGCTCCCCGGCAACGGCGGCACGCAGCGCCTGACGCGGCTGATCGGGGCCTCCCGGGCGATGGAGCTGCTGCTCACCGGCCGCACGTTCTCGGTCGAGGACGCCGTCCAGTTCGGGCTGATCCACGGCGTCTTCCCCGCCGAGAAGGCTGAGGACGCCGTACGCGAGGTCGCCGAGCGGCTCGCCGCCGGCCCGACGCTCGCGCTCGCGGCGATCAAGCGCTGCGTGCACGAGGGCTCGCAGCTCGCGCTCGACGACGGCCTCGCCCTCGAGCAGGATCTCGTCGAAGACCTGTTCCGGTCGGCCGATGGGCTCGAGGGGATGACGGCGTTCGTCGAGAAGCGCCCGGCCGAATTCACGGGCGCATGACGCCGCCATCGACCGAGAGGTTCCCCTCGTGAGTACTACTGACGTCATCGCGTTCGAACGCGGCCTGTTCATCGACGGCGCACCCCGCCCGCTTGCGGGCGAGAGCCTGTGCATCACCAACCCCGGAACCGGCGAGCACGTCGGCCGTGCCGCGTCCGCGTCGGCCGCCGACGTGGACGCCGCGGTCCGCTCGGCTCACGCCGCACAGCCGGCGTGGGCCCGGCTGGGCTACTCCGCCCGCGGCGAGATCCTCGCCGCCTGTGCCGAAGCCTTCGAGGCTCACGTTGACGAACTCGTCCCGCTGCTCGTGGCCGAGCAGGGCAAGACGATCCGCGAGGCGAAGATCGAGCTGCACAAGGCCCCGGACACGCTCGCGCACTACGCGGGGATGTCGAAGGAAGTCCGCGGCGTGTCGGTGGCTGGGCTGGCCCCCGGCGTCGACGGACGCGTCATCCGGCGCCCGCTGGGTGTCGTGGCCGCAATCGTCCCGTGGAACTTCCCCACGACACTGCTATGCAACAAGCTCGGCCCCGCGCTGTTGTGCGGCAACACGGTCGTCGCCAAGCCCGCCGACACCACGCCGTTCACGACTCTGCGGCTCGCGGAGATCCTCACCGAGGCCGGCCTGCCGCCCGGGGTGCTGAACGTCGTGACCGGCACCGGGCCGGTCGCCGGAGAGGCGCTCGTCACCCACCCGCTCGTGCGCAAGGTCGCGTTCACCGGCTCCACGCCAACCGGCGAGCACGTCGCCGCCTTGGCGGCCAAGGGCAGCAAGCGCGTCACCCTCGAGCTCGGCGGCTCTGACCCGATGATCATCTGTGAGGACGCCGATCTCGCGAAGGCCGCAAGCGCCGCGAGCATGGGGCGCTTCTACAACTGCGGGCAGGCGTGCCTGGCGATCAAGCGCGTCTACGTCATGGACTCGGTCGCCGACCAGGTGATCGAGTCGATCGCGGCGAAGGCCGGGCGCCTTCGCGTGGGCATCGGCAGCGACCCCGACGCGCAGTTGGGACCATTGCACTCCCGGGCCCAGCTCGAGCAGCTCGAGCGTCAGGTTGACGCGAGCATCGCCAGCGGCGGCGAGCTCCTTGTCGGCGGAAGGCGCCCGGGCGACGAGGCGCTGGCGAACGGCCACTTCTACGAGCCGACGGTCATCCTGGACCCGGCGAAGGACTCGCCGATGGCCGTCGAAGAGGTCTTCGGGCCCGCGCTCCCGATCTGGCGCGTCGCCGATCTGGACGAGGCGATCGCCCTGGCCAACAGCTCCGAGTTCGGCCTCGGATCCTCGGTCTGGACCCAGAGCCTGCAGACCTCCGAGCGGGTCGCGGCGGAGCTGGACTGCGGCTACACGTGGATCAACTCGCCGACCAAGGTCTACGACGAGCTTCCGTTCGGCGGGCTGAAGGCCTCCGGCTACGGCAAGGAGCACGGCTCAGAGGCGTTCGACTTCTACACCGACAAGAAATCGATCGTCGTCAAGCGCACGCTGTGAACCCGACGATGCATCTGTCCGGGAAGCCCCACCGCCCATGACGGGCGCGGTGATCGTCGAGGCCGTCCGTACTCCGATCGGACGACTCGGTGGCGCGCTGGGTGACGTTCGGAGCGACGACCTCGCTGCGAACGTCCTGGCGGCTGCCGTTGCAAGGTCCGGAGTCACTCCGGCCGACATCGAGGACGTCGTGCTCGGCTGTGCCAACCAGGCCGGCGAGGACAATCGCGATGTCGCCCGCATGGCCGCGCTCCTCGCCGGCTTCCCGGTGGCGGTCGGTGGGGTCACCGTCAATCGGCTGTGTGGGAGTGGTCTTGAGGCGGTCGCGCAGGCCTCCCGGGCGATTGCCGCCGACGTCGGCGAGGTCTACGTGGCCGGCGGAGTGGAGTCGATGACCCGGGCGCCGCTGGTCATGGCCAAGCCGCCGCGCGCGTACGACCGCGGGGACCGCATGGTCCACGACAGCGCGCTCGGGTGGCGCTTCGTCAATCCTCGCATGGAGTCCCTCGGCCATACCGACCCCCTCGGCGTCACCGCCGAGAACGTCGCCCGTCAGCACGGCATCTCCCGGGAGGAGCAGGACCGCTTCGCATTGGCCAGTCACACCAAGGCACTCGCCGCCGTCGACCGTCTGGCGGCGGAGATCGTCCCGGTCGGCGCCGGCCCGGACAGTGTCACCGCCGACGAGGGCCCGCGCGCCGACACTTCACTTGAGCGCCTCGCGCGACTACGACCCATCTTCGCCCCCGACGGGACAGTGACCGCCGGCAACGCAAGCCCGTTGAACGACGGCGCCGCTGCCTTGGTACTCACGTCCGCGAACTACGCGCAGACTCGTGGTCTTGAGGCGAAGGCGCGGGTGCTCGGCGCAGCCGCTGCGGGGGTGGAGCCGCGGGTCATGGGCCTCGGGCCGGTCCCCGCCGTGCACAAGCTCCTCGGCCGCCTCGGGCTGACCCTCGATGACATCGACCTGATCGAGCTCAACGAGGCCTTCGCTGCTCAGACGATCGGCGTCTGCCGGGAGCTTGACCTTGATCCCGAGGACGCGCGCCTGAACCCCAACGGCGGCGCGATCGCGCTCGGACATCCCCTCGGTTGCTCGGGCGCCCGGCTCGTCACGACGCTCGTGCACGAGCTGCAGCGGCGCCCCGACGCCCGCTACGGTCTGGCCACCATGTGCATCGGCGTCGGCCAGGGCGTCGCCCTCGTCGTGGAGAGACTCTGAGGTGAGCGGCATGACCGCATACCTTCCCCACCCCGTGACCAGCCACGATGAGCTGCAGGCCGAGCTGACGCGGGCCTTCGAGCATCTCCAGGGCGCCCTCGCCGCCGGCAGCCCGGTCGTCGTCCTGCTCGAGGAGCGCAATGTGCAGGCGACCGAAGAGCCGCTGGCCGCCGCGCTTGCCCACGGCCTGATCGGTCTCGTTCGTGCCGCAGCGATCGAGGGGCGTCAGGCCGGGTGGCACGTCGCGGCGCTCTCGTACCTGCCGCACACCGACGATGCCGAGTTGCAGCGCTGGGTCGGGAGCCTCGCCGCGTCGGCGTCGACGTCTGGGAGCCTTGTTCGGCTCGGGGGCGAGCACCTCGGTCGGGTGGCGGTATGAGCGGCCCCCTCGACGTTCGAGAGGGCACGCCGCTGACGATCGTGACCGGCGCATCCGGAGCCATCGGCCGTGCGATCACGGCCGAACGCATCCGTGCCGGCCACGCCGTGCTGCTCGTCGACGTCGCCCCGCAGGTCATCGACCACGCCGCTGCACTGCGAGCGAGCGGTGCCGCGGTGGCCGCCTGCGTCACCGACCTCACCGACCCCGGCGCGGCGGCCGTCATCCTCGCTGCCGCGGAGGCGCTGGGCTCCCCCACCGTGCTGGTCAACAACGCCGGGATCACCCGGGACGGACGTCTCCTGAAGCTCTCGGCGGACGACTTCGCTGCGGTCATCGGCGTCAACCTCCTGGCACCCATGCGCCTGGCCGAAGCGATCGCCCCTCGCCTGCCGGACGGCGGCTCCGTCATCAACATCTCCTCCCGCGCTGCCCTCGGGAACTTCGGCCAGGCCAACTACGTGGCGGCGAAGTCCGCGCTCGTCGGTGCGACCCGCGCGTACGCGCTGCGCTGGGCGCCGAGGGTCAGGGTCAACGCCGTCGCCCCAGGCCTCGTGAACACGGCGATGACGCAGGCGATGCCTCCGGAGGTCCTCGACAAGCTGGTCGGGCGGATTCCCGCGGCCCGCGCAGCCGATCCGGCAGAGATCGCCGAGACAGTGGGCTTCCTCGCTTCATCGCGTGCGTCGTACACCACCGGCCAGGTCCTGTTTGCCTGCGGCGGACGCAGCCTTGCCGCCTGATCCGGACACCTTGGACACCTCACCCGACACCTGCAGCGACACCCCGGGAACGACGGTGACCGACCACCGCGAGGACGTGACCGTCGACGGCCACCGGATCGAGGTGGTCCGCTTGGACGGCGATACGCGGCGGGCTGCGCTGGTGCTGCTGCACGAGGGCCTCGGCTCGGTGGGACTCTGGCGCGGATTCCCCGCTTCCCTGCAGGCGGCAACAGGCCGCCGGCTGATCATCTACTCGCGGTTCGGGCACGGGCGATCCGCCCCGCCGCCGCAGCCGCGGACTCCCGCGTTCTTCGGCGAGGAAGCTCACAACGTCCTGCCCAAGCTGCTCGCCGAATGCGGCGTCGAGCGCCCGATTCTGATCGGGCACAGCGACGGCGGTTCGATCGCGCTGGTCCACGCGGCCGCACACGCCGTGGGCGGCATCGTCCTCATTGCCCCACATGTCGTGGTCGAGGACATGACCATCACGGCGATCGAGGAAGTGCGGGACGTCTTTCGTGGCGGACGGCTTCGCGAGCGCATGACCCGCCATCACGACGACCCTGATGCGGCGTTCTGGGGCTGGTGCGACGTCTGGCTTGATCCCGCTTTCCGCGCCTTTAATCTCCAGGCCGACGCCGAGAATGTCTCCGCCCCGACCTTGCTGATCCAGGGTGCGGAGGATCCGTACGGCACGCTCGATCAGCTCGACCGGATCCAATCACGCGTCCGCGGCCCGGTCGAGCGCTTGGTCGTTCCCGGGGGACATTCCCCCCACCTCGAGCAGCCGGCGGCGGTGGTGGAGAGGATCGCCGCCTTCACCGCAGAGCTGGCGTGACGGTCCTGGCCATCCGGTCGGCGATGTCAGGCTGCGAGGCGCTCGGTCTCAAGCGCGTCGAAGTACTCCTGCGCACCTGCGTGCCACGAGTCGTGGCGCTCGCGGAACACCTCGAGCGCGCGCTCGCGAGGCCACTTCGCCGGCAGCAGTTCCTCCGGAAGCCCTGGGTCCAGGAACGGGAATTTCCGCCACTCGTGCACGAGCATCGTCTGGGCGGCGAACAACCCCGCGGGGCTCTGCGGGCGCGATCGTGCGAACCGGTCGATGAACTGACGGTAGCCCGCGTGCAGCCCGTCCAGGTCCCACGCACCGGTGACGACCTGTTGCGGATCGCCGACGTTCCCCATCTCCGCGCGGAACGTCTGCAGCTCGGCGACCGAGTCGTCGCCCTGCAGATCTCTGAGCTCGCTCTCGCGGTCGATGTGCGGGCTGATCCACAGGCCGCCGCCGAGCGACCCGAAACCCGCCCACGCAAGGCGGGTACGAACCTGGTGGCGGACTTCGCGACGCTGCTCCGGGACGCGCAACACGACAAGCAGCCAACGACCGTCCCATGCCCATGGCTCCCCGAACGCATAGATGCGCTCGGTGCCGGTCTGCAGCATTGCGGCGGTCGAGTCCGTCAGCGTCACACGCGACCGGCGTCCATGACGCTCGGCCGTGAGCCAACCTTGGCCGACACTCCGCGCGAGCGCTTGGCGCGCCGCGTGCATCTTGTAGTCGAGCGCCCCGAGGGCCTCGACAAGCGTCTCCTGCCAGACCCCCTCGCCGCGGGGCAGCACGTACTCCCCCAGCACGGTCAAGAGCATCGATCGCGCGGCGGGTGCCCCCACGGAGCGGCGACGGAGCTGATCTTCCACGACCCACGACACTACAGCGAAGGCGGCGTCACGCGCATGTCAGACATCACCGAATCCGCAGCCGGTCACGCCCGGATCACGTTGACGCGCCGGGTCGAGTGGATCGATACCGACGCTGCTGGCATCTATCACTGGACCACGGCGTTCCGGTTCGCGGAGGCCGCCGAAGCTGCCCTGCACACAGCGCTCGGCATTGTCGACCAGACATTCGGAGTGACGCCACGAGTCGCCGTGGCGACCGAATTCACGCGGTCCCTACGCTTCAACGACGAGGTATCCGTCGAACTCGCGGTCGAACGTGTCGGCCGGACGTCCCTTCGTTATGGCTTTGGAATCATCGGCCCACAGGGCGTCGCGGTCACGGGGACCCTGACCATCTGCCTCGTCGACGCCACCGCGGGTCGCCCAGTGCCATGGCCAGAAGAGACTCGCCTTCGTCTCGAAACCGGCGGACCGCAGCAAGAGGTCCGGTGACTCAGCCGTGCACGCCAACGGCTCTCCCTACCAGGCGGCGGGCGGCTTCAGCTCCACCAGCACCGCCACCTCGTGCCCTTCTGCGGTGAGCGTCCGCTCGAGCATCCGGCGGACGGAAGGGTCATCGTCGACGACCAGGATGAGCGAGCCCACCGTGCCAGAGCAGGCGCGCGGCACCCGCCCGGCTGAACACCGCCTGAATGTGCACCTGGCGCGGGGCCTGGCGCGAACGGACGATTGCCGCGTGTCCGCAACCGAAACACGAGACCACGACGATCCGTCGCGTTGCCCCGTGAAGCACGAAACCCCCCTGGCGAGAGGGGGGCTTCGAAGTAGCGGGGGCAGGATTCGAACCTGCGACCTTCGGGTTATGAGCCCGACGAGCTACCGGACTGCTCCACCCCGCGACGGACTGGGAATACTAGCACCACCGGGCCACCCGCGACGGCACCCCGGCGAGGCGACCGTCAGACCGGGCGGGCCGCGTCCGTGTACTGCGCGGCGTACTCGGGCGACGCGGCGATGACCTGGACCACGTCGACCAGGAGGCCGTCGGGGTCTGACGTGATGAAGTGGCGCTGGCCCCAGTCCTCGTCCCGGAGCGACCGCGCGATCGGGAGGCCCATCGCCTCCGCTCGCCGGTGGACCGCGTCGACGTCCTCGACCTCCACGGTGACGAGCGCGCCCATGGGAGCAGCGGCGAACCCGTCCGGGATCGACGCGTGCGTGCGGGCGACCGTGGCCAGCTGCGGCCCGCCGCCGGGCGCAGCGAGCGACACGTACCAGTCGGCGGTGAACGTCCGCTCGAGCGCGAGCAGCTCGCAGTAGAACTCCGCGGTCACCTCCGGGTCCTCGCTCATCGTGACCGGGTACAGGGCATGGGTCGTCATCGCTCCTCCTTCAGGGGAACCGTGAGGCGGGTGGTGTGGGGGTCGAGGTAGGTCTCGCGAACCGGGCCGGCGGGCTCCAGCCCGCGTTCGTGCACCCAGGCGAGCAGCGGCCACCAGCTCAGCGCGAGCGTGTCGCGCGGGCCGTCGTGGACGACTGCGGCACACGGCCCGCCCGGCAGGTCGACGGCGGTCGTGCCCGGCGGCGGCGACGCGCCGGCCGCAAGCGGCACGCCGAGGACGACGTCGAAGCTGTCCGGCACGTCGACCGGGAAGAGCGCGACGAACGGCGGCGACGGATCCGGCAGCGCGGCGGCGAGCGCATCGGCGAGCGCGGTCGTCACCGCGCCGACGGTCTCGGGGGTCGCTTCGCGGGTCAGCGCCCATAGGCGACCGGGCGCCTCGCGGACCACCGTCACCTCGGGATCGCGCTCCGGCTCTGCCGCCAGGCGGCTGAGCATCGCGACGCTGCGCGCCGCCCGGTCGAGCTCCGCAGCGCGGCGGTCGCGCTCGGCCTGAAGCAGCGCCGACGCCGCCTCCGGCTCGGCCACGAGCAGCTCGCGGACCGTCGCGAGCGGGACGTCGAGCTCCCGCAGCAGCGCCACCGTCGCGGCCGTCCGCGCCTGGCGACGGTGGTAGAAGCGGTACCCGGTGTCGGGGTCGACGACCGCGGGCGCGAGCAGCTGGAGCTCATCGTACCGGCGTAGCTGCCTGACGCTCAGCCGGGTGAGGCGGGCGAAGCGCCCGATCGAGAGCAGGTCAGCGGCCATGGCCCCAATGATCGGGCCTCCCCCCGCGGGAGGGTCAAGCGCCGGCTACTGGACGTCGAACTTCCACTCGCCGTCCTCCTTCACGAACTTGGCCGTCGCCTCGCCGGACTTCGTCTCGTTCGTGACGGTGGCCTTCTCGCCGTCGACCTCGATCTTCTTGATCTTGCTGGCCTTCACGTCGGCCTCGCTCGGCGGGTCGGCCTTGACCTGCTTGACGCACGCCGCCTTGCCGCCGGGGATCGACTTCAGGGCCGCCGCGGAGAAGTGGTCGCAGAGGGACGCCGGGTTGTCCTTCACGTCGTTGATGACGCTGGTGATCTTGTCCTCGTCCGAGTCGCCGCCGCCACCGCACGCAGCCAGCGTGACCATCGGGACGGCGAGGAGCGCGAAAAGGGACTTGCGGCGGTGCATCAGGGACAGCTCCGTTCAGCGGACGAGGGACGGAAAACGGGCTCAGACACTACATCGCGGTGGATCGTGGCAGTCCCGCGCCACGGCGAACGCGCCACGCCGCCGGCGGCGCCCGCGACGACAAACGGCGCGCCCCGCAGAGCGGAGCGCGCCGTCGCCGTCACCTGTCCCAGGCGGGACCCGGCAGTGGTGGCTACACCGCCGCCAGCTTGAAGCGCCCGACCAGCGACTCGAGCACCTCGGCCCGCTCCGCCAGCTCCTGGGCGCTGACCGCGATCTCCTGGGCGGAGGCGGTCGTCTCCTGCGTGGACGCGCTGACCTGCTGCGCGGACGCGGAGGACTGCTCGGCGACGCTCGCGACGTCGACCATGTCCGTCTGGACCTGCGTGGACGAGTCCGCGATCTGCTGGATCGCGCCCGCGATCTGCGCGACGCGCTCGTTCATGTCGTCGACCGACTGCCCGATGAGCAGGAAGCTCTCGCGGGCCTGCTCGACGGTGGACGCGCCCTCGTCGGTCCGGGACGCACCGGCCGACACGGCCTCCATCGCGCGGCGGGTCTCGCTCTGGATCTCCCCGATCAGCGAGCCGATCGAGCGGGCTGCCTGCTGGGACTCCTCGGCGAGCTTGCGGACCTCCTCGGCGACGACCGCGAAGCCGCGGCCCTGCTCGCCGGCGCGGGCCGCCTCGATCGCCGCGTTCAGCGCCAGCAGGTTCGTCTGCTCGGCGATGTTCGTGATCGTCTCGACGATGCCGCCGATCTGCTCGCTCTTCTTCGCGAGGTCCCCCATGACGCCGCTGACGGCGGACGAGCTCTCCCGCACGCCGACCATGGCGGCGGTCGCCTGCTCGACGGCCTTGGCCCCCTCGGTCGCGACCTCGCGGGCGTTTCGCGCCGCGGTCGTCGCCTCGGCGGCGGACGACGCGCTGGACTGCGTGGCGGTGACCATCTCCTCGGTCATACGCTGCGCGCTCTCGACGGTCCGCACCTGACGCTCGGCACCGTGGGCGACGTCGCTGACCGCGTGCGCGATCTCCCCGATCGCACGCCCGGCCTCGTCGCTGGAGCGCGCCATCTGCTGGCTGGCGGAGGACAGCTGGGACGCCATCACGGCGACCTGGCCGACGAGGTCGCCGAGCTTGGCGGTCATCTCGCCGAACGCGTTGCCGAGGGTGTCCTCGGTGCCCTTGGAGCGGATCTCGACGCTGAGGTCACCGGCGGCGACCACCTCGACCGTCGATGCGACCGTGGCCAGGTCCTCGCGCATCGTGTTGTACGCCTCCAGCGACGTCTGCGCGCGGCCGAGCATCCCGTTGAAGATCTCCGCCAGCGTGCCGGGCGCCAGCCCGTCGCCGGTCTGCACCGGAGTCGTGACGGGGATGACCTCGATCGTCAGGTCGCCGTCGCGGCTCATCGCCTCCAGGCCCTTCTGCAGGTTGGTCAGGCAGTTGCTGTTGAGCGAGTCCAGGCGCGGGACCAGCTGGTCCAGGCACGACTGGTCGCCGAGCGCGGAGCGGAAGTCCTCGCGCGTGGTGTTGTACGCCTCCAGCGACGTCTGCGCGCGGCCGAGCATTCCGTTGAACGTCTCGCCGAGCTGCCCGACCTGCTGGCCGTCCCGCGCGGTGATCGGGGTCGTCGCCGGCTGCACGTCGACGGTCAGGTCGCCGCGGGACATCGCGCCGAGGCCGACCTCGAGGTTCGTGAGGCAGACGCTGTTCAGCGACGTCATGCGCTCGCCGAGCTGCTTGAGGGACGACTGGTCGCCGAGGCCCGCCCGCAGGTCCTCGCGCGTCGCGTTGTACGCCTCCAGCGACGTCTGCGCGCGGCCGAGCATCCCGTTGAAGATGTCCCCGAGCTCCCCGAGCTCCTGCCCGGGCCGGGCGGACAGCGGCGAGGTCACCGGCTGGACCTCGACGGTCAGGTCCCCGGCCTCCATCGCCTGCAGGCCGTCCTTGAGCGAGTTCAGGCAGTTGTTGTTGAGCGACGCCAGCCGGCCGCGCAGCTCGTGCAGGCACGACTGGTCGCCGAGCGCCGAGCGCAGGTCCTCGCGCATCTGGTTGTAGGCGTTCAGGGCCGTCTGCGCACGACCGAGCATCGAGTTGAACTGCACGACGAGCGCCTGCACCTGCGGGTCGTTCGACGCCGCGGTGATCGGCGTCGTGGTGGGCTGCGCGGCGATCGTGAGGTCGCCGGTGGTCATTCCGGTCAGCCCCCGCTCGAGTGCCGAAAGGCAGTTGTTGTCCAGTGCGGCCAGGCGCTCGGAGAGCTCGGCGACGACTGGATCGTGCTTGGGCTTGCGGCTGAGGAACGACATGGATTCCCTTCTGGTGGTGGCCCCGACGGTGACACTCGGGGTTCTCGACCATCGGCCGCCCAGATTGAGAGCATCCGCCCTGTGGCCCGTGTCCTCGTCACCCGCCGGCTGCCGTTCGCGGCGCTCGATCGCCTCGCCGCCGAAGGCCACGAGGTGACCGTCTGCGACGGGGAGCTGCCGCCGGACCGCGCGACGCTCGAGCGCGCGATCGCCGGCGCGGACGGCCTGCTGTGCATGCTCACCGAGCGCGTCGACGCCGCCCTGCTGGACCACGCGCCGCAGCTGCGCGTCGTCGCGAACTACGCGGTCGGCGTGGACAACATCGACCTCGCGGCCTGCGCCGCCCGCGGCATCCCGGTCGGCAACACCCCCGACGTCCTGACGGCGGCGACGGCGGACCTCGCGTTCGCGCTGCTGCTCGCCGCCGCGCGTCGCCTGGCCGAGGGCGAGCGCGCGATCCGCGAGGGGGACTGGCACACGTGGGTCCCCGATCGCTGGCTCGGCGCGGACGTCCACGGCGCGACGCTGGTGATCGTCGGCGCCGGGCGGATCGGTGAGGCGGTCGCCCGCCGCGCCGCCGGATTCGACATGCGCGTGCTGCGCGTCGGGCGCTCGGACGACCTGCACGCGGCGCTGGGCCAGGCGGACTTCGTCAGCGTCCACACCCCGCTGACCCCGGCGACGCGCCACCTGATCGACGCCGCCGCGCTTGCCGCCTGTCGCCCGGGGGCGATTCTGGTCAACACCGCGCGGGGCGGCGTCGTCGACCAGGTCGCCGTCGCCGCGGCCCTGCGCTCGGGTCACCTGGCCGCCGCTGCGCTCGACGTCATGGACCCGGAGCCCCTGCCGCCGGACGACCCGCTGCTGGACGCGCCGAACCTGCTGGTCGTCCCCCACATCGGGTCGGCGACCCGCGGCGCCCGCGAGCAGATGGCCGAGCTCGCCGTCGCCAACGTCCTCGCCGGGATCGCCGGCGAGCCGCTCCCCCATCCAGCGCCGTCGCCGACCCTGCCAGACTGAACAGCAAGACGATGACGCCACCTGCCCGACTCGATCGCAAGAGCGCACGCAACCTGCTGCTCGTCAACGCCGTCACGCGCCCGGTGAACCTGATCGCCGCGCTGGTTGCGCTCGTGGTGGTCGCCGGGATCGCCGGCGGCGCGGGCCTCCTGGCCGGCCTCGTCGTCCTGGCGGGGATGTCGGCCCGCACGTTCTTCGACGAGGACGAGGCAGAGAAGGTCTTCCGCGAGCACCGTGAGCAGCGGCAGGGCGTGGCGGACGGTGCCCCGCCGCCGCCACCGGCCGGCGTGCGACAGCGCATCCTGAACGCCGCCGCGCCCACGGGCCCGGCGCTCCCCCCGGCCGCCAAGCGGATCGACCCGTCCACCATGCCCGAGCAGTTCGCGGTGCACCTGCGGTCCGCCCACCGCACCGAGCAGTCGGTCAAGGACGCGCTCGCGCAGACGGGCAAGGAGTTCTCCGGCCTCGGGCAGGAGCTGTCGCTGATCATCGACGACATGGAGAAGACCGCGGCTCGCGCCAACATGGTCAACACCTACGTCCGCGGCCAGAACCCCACGCACCTGCAGGCCGAGCTCAACGCGCTGCGGGCGAACAACGGCTCGCAGGCGCGGATCGACCAGCTCAACGACCAGCTCAAGAGCCTCTACCGCCTGCAGCGCAAGGTCGAGGACTACGTCCACCAGCTCTCCTCGCTGACCGGCGCGCTCTCGACCGTCGCCACCAAGGTCGTCGAGCTCGCGCTGATCGGCGACGAGTCCGGCGGGGCCGATCTGCTCGCCCAGGCCCGCGGCCTGCGCGAACAGGTCGATGAGCTGCAGAACATCCTCCGCGACCCCGCCGTCTAGGCAGCGACGAACATGCGCGTCACCGTCGTCGACGTGGGGACGAACTCCACGCGCCTGCTCGTCGCGGACGTCGTGGACGGGACGATCACGGAGCTCGAGCGCGAGTCGACCGTCACGCGCCTGGGTCACGGCGTCGACGCGTCCGGGTCGCTCGCCCCCGAGGCGATGGACCGCGTGTTCGCCGCGCTCGCCGCCTACCGCACGCTGATCGACCGGCACGACGCCGGCGGCGCAACGATCGCCGTCCTCACGAGCGCGGTCCGCGACGCCGCGAACGGCGCCGAGTTCACCGCACGGGTCCGGGCGGACTTCGGCCTCGACGCGCGCACCATCACCGGCGATGAGGAGGCCCAGCTCACGTTCCTCGGCGCGACCGACTCCCGGGCCGCGTCTGCCCCGGTGCCGGTGGCGGTCATCGACATCGGCGGCGGCTCGACCGAGTTCGTCGTCGGTGCGCGGGCGGCCGTGGACTTCCATGTCTCCACGCAGGTCGGCGTCGTCCGCCAGGGCGAGCGCCACATCCGCAACGATCCGCCCACCCGCGAGGAGCTCATCGCCGTGGCGGCCGACGTCCGGGCCACGTTCGCCGCCGCTGTCCCGGCACCGGTCCGGGAGTCCGTCCGCGCCGGTGTCGCGGTCGCCGGCACGGCCACCTCAGCGGCCGCGATGCTGCTGGAGCTCGAGCCCTACGACCCCGAGCGCGTCCATGGCTACCGGCTCGGCCTGCCCGAGTGCGAGGCGCTTCTCGCCCGTCTGGCCCAGCTGGACGAAGCGCAGCGACGCGCCCTTCCCGGCCTGCACCCCGACCGGGCTCCGACGGTCATCGCGGGGATGGTCATGCTCGTCGAGGCGATGCGGCTGCTCGGCCTGGAGACGGTCGAGGTCTCCGAGCACGACATCCTGCGGGGCGCCGCGCTCCACCTCGCCGGCACCGCCTGACCCGCGAGACCCCACTTCTGGGGACCGCCCTGGACGGGTGTCCGATTGTGCGAACGATGACGTGCCCCGATACTCACCTTGTCGGGAGCGAAGGCGAGGAACCGCAAGGTTCCCGCCAGATGGCCCGGCATACATAGTCCGGGCGATCAGCCGCTTCATCCCGGCGCCTCCCGCCGCCCGGACACCTCATCGGCCCTGCATGGCACGTACCCCTGCCCGTCCTGACGGGGCCAAGTTTGGAAGCCGCCTTCGGGCGGCTTCCGACGTTTAAGCGTGGATCCAGGCTAAGCGGTCGGCGGCCCGGCGTCCTCGGACGGCGGCGCCACGCGGCCCTCCGGCACGTCCTCGGGCGCGAACCGCACACCGGCCACCACGAAGCGCCACATCTCCTCCGTGAGCGCGGACTGGGACGGACGCCGGCTGCGCGTGAGCGCTTCGGCGATCGCGACGCGGAACGCGCCCATCAACATCGCGCCGATCATCCGCGCGTCGAGGTCCTCGGGGATCTCGCCCTGCCGCTGCCCGCGCTGCACGCTGCGGGCGGCGTCGTCGACGAGCTTCGTGATGAACCGCGCCTCGACGGCGGCGACCTCGCCCTCGCGCGCCAGGAGCGTGAGCACGATCGGTGCCAGCGGCTCGCGGTAGTAGAAGGCGACCGAGCGCTCCGTCCGCCCGCGCTCCCGCGCCGCCCAGTCGAGCGAGCGGTCGTCCCCCTCCCCCGTCTCCTTCAGCGAGCGGTCGTAGAAGTCGGCGACCACCGTCGCCACGAGGCCCGCCTTGGATCCGAAGTAGCGGTAGAGCAGGCCGACCGAGACGTCGGCCCGCGCGGCGACGGAGGCGACTTCGAGCGCGCCGTCGCGCTCGATGAGCTCGTCCACGGCAGCCTCGAGGAGGCGCGCGCGGGTGGCTTCACCGCGGCGGGTCAGGGTCTGGTCGCTCATGCGCGAGCGACATTACCTGAAACGAGTTCAGCTCCTGGGGCGACGGCTTCTGCCGCCGGGTCAAGTGGCGTGGGCCGCGAGCGCGGCGTGCTCGCCCGGGGTCAGGTCGCGTGCGCAGCGCCCCTCCCCGTCCCAGCCCACGATCACCGTCCGGCCCGTGGCGGCCACCGTGCCGTCGGGCTGCAGGACGTCGTGTCCGAGGGTCAGCGACCGGCCGCCGACCCGCTCCACGCGGACGACCACGTCGACGGTGCCGTGGGCCAGGCGCACCTCTCGTCGGTAGTCGAGCTCCACCCGGGCGAGCACGTACGCGTCGGGCCGCGCGTCCGGGACCCCGAGGTCCGCGATGAACGCGGCCCTGGCCTCCTCCAGGAACTCGTGGTAGGCAGCCTGGTTCGCGTGGCCGAGCTCGTCCATGTCGCGGCGGCGCAGCGTGATGGTCCGGCGGAACTCTGGGCTCGTCATCGGCCGTCGAGGGTAGACGGCAGCCGCGTCTCAGGCCCGGACGGCGTCGGTCACCGGGCCGGGCCGGGTGGCCGCGGCGGCGACGGGCGCGTGCAGACGCACGCGCTCGGTCTTGCCCTTCAGGTCGACCGTGGGCCGTTCGACGAACGCGCCGTGGTCACGCGCGAGCAGCCGGCGCGTGGCCTCCGTCAGGAGGATGTCGTCCCCGGTCTCGCGCGTGACGGACTCCACGCGCGCGGCGGTGTTGACCGCGTCCCCGATGACGGTGAACTCGACGCGGCCGCCGCCGCCGATCGTCCCGGCGACCACCGGCCCCGAGTTGATGCCGACCCCGACGCGGAGCGTGTCCCCGAACCGCTCGTGCACGCTCGCCACGAGCTCCAGCGCCGCCGCCGTCGCCGCGTCCGCGTGATCGGGCAGGTGGTCCGGGGCGCCGAAGACGGCCAGCAGCCCGTCCCCCACGAACTTGTTGGCGTGGCCGCCGTGCTGCGCGATGACGGGCACCACGAGCGCGTAGAAGAGGTTCAGCTGCCGGACCACGTCGGCGGCGCTCGCGCGCTCGGCGAACGCCGTGAAGTCGCGGATGTCGACGAACAGCACGGTGACCTCGACCTCCTCGCCGCCCAACTCGGTGCCCTCGGCCAGCACGCGCTCGGCGAGCTGGGGATCGACGTAGGCGCCGAACGCCTCGCGCAGCAGCTCGCGCTCCTGCAGGCCGGCGACCATCGAGTTGAACGACGCGGCCAGGGCGCCCGTCTCGTCGCCGCCCAGGACGGGAACCCGCACGCTGAAGTCGCCCGCCGCCACGGCGTCCGTCCCGCGGCGCAGCTGGCGCAGCGGCTGCAGGATCGAGTTCGCGAGCAGGATCGACAGCTCGAGGGAGATCGTGAACGCCACCACGATCGCCGCGGCGACGCCGATGCCGAGGTCGTCGATGGAGCGGTCGCCCCCGCTGGCGGAGACCCCGGAGACGACGACCCCGCTGATGATGTTGATCGCCGGGAGGGCGACGAGCAGGCGCGTCTTCAGCGAGACCGAGGTGCGCCGAGGGTCGACGTCCGGCCCCAGGTCGGCGGCGACCGCCTCGAGCACCGGGCGCGTGATGATCTCCATCGCGAAGAACCGCAGCATCGAGCCGTACAGCAGGACGACGCCGGACGCGCCCGCCAGCGCGAAGAAGGCCGGGAACCACGGCACCTCCAGGCGCCAGGTCGCGAACGCCGCGATCGGCGGGATCGTGATGAGCACCGGATGCAGCACGCGCCGGCGCACGAACGCCAGCGGCAGCCCGGCGAGGGCGTGCCAGGCGGCATCGGCTGCCTCGGGCGAGTGGTCGCCGCGCTGCCACGGGTCGGCCGGCCGCAGCAGCTTCGAGGTCACGCGGCAGGAGATGACGTTGTCGACGACGACCAGCACCTGCGACGCGGCGAGGATCTGCAGGAATGTCGTGCCGTCCGCCCGGACGAACAGCTGCAGGAGGCCGGCGCCGCCGGCGACCACGACATGCGCGCCCTGCATCTGGATGAACAGGACGAGGCGGACGTAGCGTCGGCCGAGCTTCGCGTAGAGCCAGCGCATCGGGCCGCCGAGCATGGGCGGGAGTGTGACGGGCCGACGGGCTTCGCGCCACCCGCGGCGCGGCCCGGCGGCTGCGCTCAGCCGGCGGTCGGCGAGTCCGGCCGTGCCAGCGAGCGGGCCGGACCCGTGACGCGTGCGGCGGCGGCCGCCTCCAGCAGGCGGTCCTCGCCGCAGAACAGGGTCCGTCGCACGCGCACCGCCGGCAGCAGCTGAGCGCCCTGCGCGGTCAGCCGGCGGCCGCGCTCGATCAGCGCGCCATCGCGCCCACGGTCGCCCGCGGCCCTCAGGCAGTCGTCGAGCGGCAGCCCGGCTGCGGCGGCCGCCTCCGCCAGGATGTCCGGGTCGTCGAGGTCGAACCCGCCGCAGAACGCGAGCCGGCAGGCGGCGAGGACGAACGGCTCACCCCGGCCCGCATCGCAGGCGTAGTCGGCCACGCGCATGGCGGACAGGAACGAGACCGGCATCTGCTCCGGCCAGACCAGCGGCATCCGCAGCTCGGTGGCACGGCACTCGGCCCGCTGCTGCAGCTCCTCGTCATCCCGGCAGCCGTCGCCGACGGCGTCCCCCAGGACGGGGACCCAGCGGACCTCCGCGAACCCGCGCGTGACGCGCTCGGCCGCGAGGTACGTCTCCGGCGAGGCGAGGTCGAAGAAGAAAGTCGCCGCGGTGCTCGGGAGGCGATGGTCCAGCCGCTCCGCCACTGCGCCGCGCTGCCGCCGGCGTCCTGCCATGTCGATCACGTCGCCCATTTCGCTCCACCCCGTCCGCGCGCCGCCTCCGGGGCGACGCTACTCCCGGCTCTAACGGCAGGTTTGAAAGAAACTCGCGCTAAGTCGGGTGACTGGTCTGGGTGCGCACAGTGCAGCTGCGACGCGGGCTCGCGGATATTGGCGCGTCGCTCAACAGACCGCGGTAAGGTAGATCGGGAATGACGCCGTCCCACGCGGCATCGAGCACGTCCCACCCCAGCTGAAGGAGCTCGCCATCCCCGCCCCGCCCCCGCCCAAGCGCCACCCCTACGACCAGTGGGCGCCGGATGCGCGCGCACTGGATCTCGTCGGGGACAAATGGACGCTCCTGATCGTCCGTGACCTCGTCGGCGGCCCGCGCCGCTTCGTCGAGCTACAGCGCACCCTCCCCGGGATCTCGACCGAGCAGCTGCGCTCGCGGCTGAACCGCATGGTTGCGGACGGCCTGCTGACCCGCCAGCGCTACCGCGAGGTCCCCCCGCGCGTCGACTACGAGCTGACCGAACGCGCCCGTGACCTGCTTCCCGTGATCGGCGCCCTGGCGCGCTGGGGCTATCAGTGGGCGTGGACCGCGCCCCGCGCCGGCGAGGCCGTCGACATCGGCGCCGTCCTGCGCTCGCTTCCGGGCCTCGAGGCGCCGAAGGGCCTGCGCGGGGTCACCCAGCTGATCGTCACCCGCCCCGACGACGAGGACCGCGTGTACGCGGTCACCGCCAAGAAGGGCGCCGTGACCGTGCAGGAGGAGGCGCTCACCGACGCGCCGACCACCATCAGCGGCACGGAAGCAGCCTGGGTCGCCGCGCTCGGCCCCGACGAGGACCGCAAGGGCCTAAAGATCGCGGGCGACCAGGCGCAGGCGAACGTCCTGCTGGACGGGCTCGCGCCGCTCCACGCGCGGGAAGCCGCCGTCGCCTGACCGACGCCGCCACAAGCATGCAGTCCCGACGACCCGCCCGCGTGCGGGTCGTCGTCGTTCTCGCGGCACTGTCGTCCTCATACCTTTCTCATGAGGTGTGACCGCAACGAACCGGGGGCAAGGACGGTTGCGATGACCATGTCCCACGTTCCGAAAACCCTCCTCGCCCTCGTGCTCAGCCTCGCCGTCCTGGCGGGTGCGCAGAGCGCCCAGGCCGCGACGACGAAGATCGCCGTCGGGGTCGGCGACCAGAGCCCCAACATGTTCGCGTCTCCTGTCTACAAGGCGCTCAAGATGAAGAAGACGCGCTACTTCATCCCCTGGAACGCCGCCAGCAGCAGCTTCGAGCTGCAGCGGGCCGACAACTTCATGAAGGCCGCCAAGGCCGCGAAGGTGAAGGTGCTGCTGCACATCTCGACCGACAACTTCGAGTCCAAGAAGGCGAAGCTGCCGTCGGTCTCGGACTACAAGAAGAAGGTCAAGACGCTGATCACGCGCTACAAGAAGCTCGGCGTGAAGGAGTTCGGCGCCTGGAACGAGGCGAACCACGCCTCGCAGCCCACCTACCGCTCGCCGAAGCGTGCCGCTGAGTTCTTCGTCGCGATGCGCTCGATCTGCTCGGGCTGCACCATCGTCGCGCTCGACGTCCTGGACCAGTCCGGCGTCGCCACGTACATCAAGAAGTTCTACGCGGCCGTGCCGTCGTCCAAGCGGAAGTACGCGAAGATCATCGGGATCCACAACTACTCCGACGTCAACCGTGCCCGCTCGACCGGCACGTCGACGATCATCAAGGCGGTCAAGAAGGCGGACGTCATCGACACCGACTTCTGGCTCACGGAGACCGGCGCGCTGATCTCGTTCGGCAGCAACTTCCCGTGCTCGGAGTCGCGGGCCGCGAAGCGCATGGCGTACATGTTCACGCTGGCGAAGAAGTTCAGGTCCGACATCACCCGCCTGTACTCGTACAACTGGCAGGGCACCGACTGCACGAACCGCTTCGACGCGGGCCTGGTGCATCCGGACGGCTCCCCCCGCCCGGCGTACGACGCGTTCCTCAAGGGTGCGAAGAGCTTCACCCGCTGAATGAGGATCGTGTGAGGACCCGCCGAGGCTCCCGCCTCGGCCGGCTACCCTGGAGGTGCGGCGGCTGCCACCACGGCGCTGCCGCACCCCGGCGCAACCTTCCGCGCCGGGCGGCGTTGTAGCCCCCAGTCCCCACTCACACGTGGAAGCCTCCAGCCTCACATCCCGAAGCGCAGCCGGCCTGCGCGGACCCACTCCGCTCCTGCGGATGGCGGGTGACGAACGTCTCGTCGCCCTCACCCGGCGCGGGAACCAGGCGGCCTACGAAGCGCTGGTCGGCCGCTACCAGTCGCGCCTGCTCGCGTTCTGCCGGCACATGCTCGGGTCCCGCGAGGATGCCGAGGACGTACTGCAGGAGGTCTTCGCGGCCGCCTTCAACGCGATGATCGCCGACGACCGGCCCATCAACGTGCGGCCGTGGCTCTACCGGATCGCGCGCAACCGCTCGCTGAACCACATGCGGCGGCAGACGGCGATCGGCGTGGACTCGATGGACGCGCACTTCGCGGACCACGGCGCCACCACCGCGGACAAGGTCCACGCCCGCGAGCAGTTCCGCGAGCTCATCGGCGACGTGCAGGAGCTCGCCGAGACGCAGAAGACCGCGCTGCTCCTGCGCGAGATCGACGCCCTCTCCTACGAGCAGATCGCCGAGGCGATGGAGACGACGGTCCCGGCCGTCAAGTCGCTCCTGGTGCGGGCCCGCGTGTCCCTGGCCGAAGCGGCCGAGGCGCGACGGCTCTCCTGCGAGGAGGTCCGCGATGAGCTCGGCGAGGTCGCCGAAGGCCTGAAGCGCCGCAGCCCCCCGGTCCGGCGTCACCTGCGCCAGTGCGAGCGCTGCCACGACTTCGACAAGGACCTGCGAACGACGAACCGCCAGCTCGCCGCGATGTTCCCCATCGGGCCGCTGCTGCTGCTCAAGAAGTTCGTGATCATGCAGGGTGCCGGGCAGGCCGCCGCCGGCTCGGCCACCGCCGCCGGTGCGGGTGCCGCCGCGAGCGTCGGCACGAGCAGCGCGCTGTCCGCCGGCATCGGCGCCGTCGTCACCAAGACCGCCGCCGGAATCGCCGCCGCGGCGATCGTGACGGCCGGGGCCGTCGAGGTGGACCACGTCCGCCGCAAGCCCGCCATCGCCGCCAGCGAGGCGCAGGCCGCGGTGGCCAGCAAGCGCGCGGCCGACGCCGCTGCGAAGGTCGCCGCCACCCCGCGCGTGGTCGTCACCACGCCGCAGCCGCTGGAGGCATCCGCCGCCGAGGCCCCCGCGGTCCTTCCCGCACCGTCCCTGTCCAAGCCGGCGCGCGCCGTGGCCAAGCTGACTGCGGTCCAGACCGCCGCCGCCCTCGCACGCCTGAAGGCCAAGCGCGAGAAGCTGCTCGCCGCCACCACGCCCCCGGCCACCCCGGCCGTCGCCGCGGTCACCGACCCCGCTGCGCCGCTGCCGGCGGACGGTCTCGCGCCCGCGGTGACCGGGCAGGTCCCGCAGGTCGTCGGCCCGCCCCAGACGGGCTCGGACACCACGACACTGCCGGTCACCGGTCGCCCCGTGGCGCCTCAGGCCGGCGCGACGACGCCGCCGGCCCAGCCGCCGATCATCGCCGGCGCCCCGCTTCCGGCTGCGCCCGCACCTGCGCCTGCGGCCCCTGCGGCGGACACCACGCCCCCGCCGGTCGCGGCCGCCCCGGCGCCCGCCGCCGAGCCCGTCGCCCCCACGGACGCGGCGCCCGTCCCGACGGACACGGCGCCCGCGCCCGCCGACGCGGCGCCGGCAGCGGACGTCGCAGCCCCCGCGCCCGAGCCCGCAGCCGCACCGGCTCCGGCCGAGACAGCCCCCGCCGCACCCTGAGTCGGTCGGCGGCCGCGGTCAGCCGACCTGGTCGCCCGGCTGCGCGTCCGGCTCCGGGTTCAGCAGCAGGACGAGGCGCTCCGCGGTGTAGGTCCCGAGCACGAGGCACTCGCTCATCACGGGACCGATCTGCTTCGGCGGGAAGTTGACGACGCCGATCACGAGCCGGCCGAGCAGCTCGTCCTTCGCGTAGTTCGTGATCTGCGCCGACGAGCGCCGCTCGCCGATGCGCTCCCCGAAGTCGACCCGCAGCTTCCAGGCCGGCCGGCGGGCCTCCGGGAAGTCGTCCACGGCGACGATCCGCCCGACGCGCATGTCGACCCGCTCGAACTCCGGCCAGGTCAGGTCACGGGCGGGGTCGTCGCTCACGCGGGTCCTCCGAGGGATCTCACGGGCGTTCGGTCCCGAAGCGAAACGACCGCAGCGGCGCCTTCAGCAGGACGTCGCTGCCCAGCGCGGTCGGGTTGGGCACCTGGCCGGAGAACTGGGCGGTGAGCGCGAGCACCGCGCCCTCGCGCGTCTGCTCCCCGCCCTCCTCCTCCGGCTCCGGGACGAGCCAGAAGACGCGGCCGAAGACGGTCCGGCCGTCCGGACGGCCGCCTTCGCGGGTGGAGTAGGTCAGCTGATACCCGGGAATCAGGTTGATGCGGGTCTTGCCCTCGCCGCGGTAGCGCAGCTGCGGGTCAGCTGCCTGCAGCTCCGCCAGCTTGCGCGTGGCCAGCCCCAGGAAGGCCGAGGAGA
Organism: Paraconexibacter sp. AEG42_29; assembly: GCF_040581415.1. Classification (NCBI taxonomy): domain Bacteria; kingdom Bacillati; phylum Actinomycetota; class Thermoleophilia; order Solirubrobacterales; family Paraconexibacteraceae; genus Paraconexibacter; species Paraconexibacter sp. AEG42_29. Next base: position 4,447,844 of record NZ_CP114014.1, read on the forward strand.
TGTCCCCGCGGTACGGCGGGACGGTCAGCGCGGAGACCGCGTAGGTCTCCTTCGCGCCGCTCTTGCCGGGCAGGACCCCCTCGAGGCGCAGCAGCTCACCGGGCCGCGGGTCGACCTTCGGGAAGTCGGCCCGGTGGATCAGGTTGAACGCGATCGGCTCGCGGACGACCAGCGTCTCGAGCGGGTCGGAGCGCAGGACGGCGTAGGCGGCGGCGAGCAGCAGCACGAACGCCGCGAGCGCGGCGCCGAGCAGCCGGCGGTGCGCGCGCGAGATGCGCGCCCAGTGCGGCCGCGCGAGCTGCGGCAGGGTCGGGCCGAGCTCTTCCCGGACGAGGGACACGGTGCGGGAGTCTACGAGCGCGGCGCCCCGGGGCGGGCTACGGCCCGACGGCGTCGTCGGCCGCGGTGAGCCGCCCGGCCGCCGCCCCGTCGTCGACCGCGATCTCGTAGCTGCCCGGCTTCAGCCCGTCGACCGTCCGCGTGACGAGTCCCGTGGCGGGGACGTCGACGGTGATCGGGGACGGCGTGCGGAGCGTGAACCGGTGCGCCGCGCCGTCGCCCGAGCTGAGCCGCAGCTCGACGCGGAGGAACGGCGCGACCGTGACCTCCGCGGGTGTCACGCGGCCCGGCGCGACCGAGAAGGTCGCGGGGATCCGGATGCCCTCCTCGTCACCGCCGGGGGCGCCCGCTGCGCCGGCCGGTGTCGTCGCCGGCGGCGCGGGGGCGGTCGCCGACGGGGTCGCCGGGTCGGCGGCCGGAGCCCCTGTGGTGGCGGCCGGCGCTGCCGCGGTGCCTTGCGGGGCGGTCGCGGTACCGGGGGCCGTGCCGGTCGTCGCCGGGCCCGGCGAGGCGGGTGCGGCGCCCGTCTCCGCGGCCGCCGCGCCCGTCCTGGCACCGGCGTCGCCGGCCCCCGACGGCGCGTCGTCCGAACCGCAGGCGCTCAACGAAAGGGCGATCAGGACGCATCCCAGCGTCAACGATTTCGGTCGAATGCCGATATAGCGGTCAGAAGGTGACATCAGAAATCCCCGGAGTGAGGTGATCGATCCATGAGCTCGCAGACGCACAATCTCGTCCACTATGACGCCACGCAGCGACGACTCTGGATCGCGGGCCAGCGGTGTCACCACGGTGCCACCGGGGCCCTCATGGCCGGCATCGCGGCAGCCGGGCTGGCCGCCGCCCGGCTGCACATGAGCGGCACCGTGGCGCTGCTCGCGGCCGGCACGCTGCTGATGGCCGACGACTGGCACGACCGCCGTATCTGGTTCGAGCGGGGCTGGCAGAACCAGCCCTGGCCCGACGCGCACGCGTGACCCGCGCCCGCGCCTACTTCGCGGTGTAGGACTGCCCCGGGTCGAGGACGACGACCTGCGCGAAGCCGGCGTGCTCCACGTCGGCCTTGAACGCCTGCGCGTCGGCCTCGATCGGCGGGAACGTGTCGTAGTGGCACGGGATCACGACGTCGGCGCCGACGAACTCGGTGGCGACCACGGCGTCGAAGCGGTCCATCGTGTAGTGGCCGCCGATCGGGACGATCGCGATGTCGATCTTGCCGCGCTTGCCCGGCAGGGCGAGATCGCTGAACAGGGCCGTGTCGCCGAGGTGGTAGATCCGCTTGCCACCGAACTCGATGACGAGGCCGCCCGCGGGCGTGACCGTGCCCTTCGGGGTGGTGGACGTGTGGAACGCCGGCACGATCCGGACGCTGCCCCACTCGTACTCGGCGGTGCCGCCGAAGTTCGTGTCGATCGCGTTCAGGCCCTCCTCGCCCAGCTCGCCCGCGATCTCGGTGATCGCCTGGACGGACGCGCCGGTGCGCTTGGCGATCTCGACCGTGTCGCCGTAGTGGTCCTGGTGGCCGTGGGTCAGCAGGATCGCGTCGGCGGGGACCTCGTCCGCCTTCGCCGCGCCCTTCGGGTTGCCGGTCAGGAACGGGTCGACCAGCACGCTGACGCCTGCGTCCTGCAGCAGGAAGCAGGACTGTCCGAGGAAGGTGATCTCCATGGGGGTGGTTCTCCTTATGTGGGGGGTGCGGGGGTGTCCGGGGTGCCGGCGACGTGCTGCAGCTCGTGCGCGAGCTGGAAGCCGACGGCTGTCCCGATGAGCAGGCCGAGGCGAACCTCCTCGGCGATCAGGACCCTGATCGCCGCGAGGCGCTGCTCGTCGTCCGGGGTGGCCAGTGCCTGGCCGACGGCGGCCTCGTGCGCGCCGCTGAAGTAGCCGCCTTCGAAGAGCGCGTCGTTGAGGATCTTCTGCAGCGCCGGCGCGGCGTGCGTGACGACGTCCTGCGCGTGATCCAGGCGACCCGGCTCGCTCATCGCGGTGACGGCGGCGTCGACCTGCTCGGCGGTGTACGTCGGGGCGTCGGCCATGACGGCCGACTCTACAAACCGCGGGTGGGCCGGACCGCTCAGCGCGGCTTCGTGCGCGACAGCAGCAGCCCGGCGAGACCGCCGACCGCAGCGCCGGTGAGCAGCGCGACGGGGCTGGCGCCGAAGGCGACGACCGACAGGAGCACGACGACGCCGGCGATGACGGCCGTCCCGAGCAGGTCGGCCTCGTCCTCGTCCCCGCGCCGCCGCGCGAGCAGGATCGGGATGACCCAGGCGAGCAGCAGTGCGATCGCGCCACCGTTGCCGCCGAGGACGAACACCTGCTCGTCGGCCTTCGTGGCGAGCACGACGCCGCCGATCGCGCCGAGGCCCCAGATGAGCACGACGGCGACGGGACCGTGCCGCCGCTCGAGCAGCCAGCCGTAGATCGCGACCGGGGTGACGCAGGCCAGCTGCACCCAGCCGCTCTCGTACAGGAAGGGCGTCGTGGCGTAGCGCCAGTACTCGCCGTCGATCGGGCCGGCAACGCCGACCGACACGCGGTCGACCAGGTACAGGACGAGGAAGCCGACGACCCCGAGGGCGGTCAGGACGATCGTGGCGTACGGGCGCGCCGACTCGTCCCCGCGGATGCCCGGGATCTCCCCGGTCCGCAGCGGCCCGAGCGTCGGCCGCGGCATCTTGCGGGACTCCTTGACGCGGGCCTCGCCGTCCTCCCGCTCGATCTTCGGCGCGCGCTTGCGCAGCCGCTGCCCGCAGTACGGGCACTCGGTGATGTACGGGCTCACCTCGGAGCCGCAGCTCTTGCACACGACGAAGAGATCAGGGGTGCCGGCCATCCGCCTCCGATGATAGGCGTCCTGGCGCTTCGGGGTCGCCGTGCTATCGTCATGGGTCGCATGTGGCGCCGCCGCATGCCCGAGGTGGCTTTTCCGTCAGACGAAACTCGCCTCCCCCATCAGACGTGACCCGCCAACCGAATCGGGCGGTCACAGGAAGCGAAGGTTCGTATGACCCCGTCGTTCGCCGATCTCGGTGTGTCCGAGATTGTTTGCAGCACCCTGGCCAAGAAGGGCTTCACCGCCCCGTTCGCCATCCAGAACCTCGTCGTCGCCGACGTGCTCGCCGGCCGTGACGTCCTCGCCAAGTCCCCCACGGGCTCCGGCAAGACCCTCGCCTTCGGCATCCCGGTCGTCGACCGGATCGAGGCGACCGACCGCCGTCCGTCGGTGCTGATCCTGGCCCCGACCCGCGAGCTCGCCTCGCAGATCGTCGAGGACATCCGCCCGCTGGCCCACGCCCGCGCGCTGTCGATCACCGCCGTCTACGGCGGTGTCGGCATCCAGAAGCAGGCCCGTGACGCGGCCAAGTCCCACATCGTCGTCGCGACGCCCGGCCGCCTGGAGGACCTCCTCAAGCGCCGCGCGATCACGCTGTCCCACATCAAGATCCTCGTCCTCGACGAGGCCGACCGCATGCTCGACATGGGCTTCAAGCCCGCTGTCGACCGGATCGTGAACCTCTGCCCGAAGTCGCGCCAGACGCTGTTCTTCAGCGCGACGCTCGACGGCGAGGCCGGCCGGGTCGCGAAGGCGTACACCGAGAACGCCGCCCAGCACGAGCACACGCCGCCGATCGACCCGAAGGTCGCGGCGCGCATCGAGCACCGCTTCCTGTCGGTCGTCCACGAGCACAAGCTCCGTGTCCTGACCGAGGAGCTGCGCCGCGAGCGCGACCTCGCCCTCGTCTTCGTCCGCACCAAGCGCGGCGCCGACCGCCTCGTGCAGCGCTTGACCCGCGAGGGCATCGACGCCGTCGCCATGCACGGCGACAAGACGCAGAAGCAGCGCGAGAAGGCGCTGGCCCGTTTCGAGGCCGGCAACGTCGACGTGCTCGTCGCCACCGACGTGGCGGCGCGCGGCATCGACGTCGCGGGCGTCTCGCACGTCATCAACTTCGATCCGCCGGAGGACCGCGAGGGCTACGTGCACCGCATCGGCCGCACCGGCCGCGCCGGGCGCCGCGGCATCGGCATCACGTTCGTTATGAGCGACCAGGCGCGGGACGTCGGCGCGATCGCCAGCGCGCTCGAGCTGTCCGATCAGTTCGCCAAGGCCGGCCTGCGCGGCGGCGGCTCGGGTGGCTCGTCCTCCTCGCGCGGTGGCTCCGGCGGCGGGAACGGCGGCAGCGCGCGTTCGTCGCGGCCGAAGACCCGCTCGGGCAAGGGTCACACCGGCCCGAGCGAGCGCAACAACGCCGCGGCGCCGACCGGCTACCGCGGCGGCAGCTACGGCGGCGGCAAGTCGAGCGGCTCCTCGCGCTCGGGCGGGTCGCGCCGGTCCAGCAGCCGCTAGCCGGACCCTCTCGGGTGCCGAGACCCGTTCTTCATCACCTTGGGTGATGGAAGACGGGACTCGGCCCCTCAGGTCGCGCTACTAGGGCGCGGTGGCGGCGACGATCTCCGCCATGACCTCACGGAGGTCCTGGTTCGCCTCGTAGACCACGATCTGCCGCTTCGCGCCGTTGTTGCGCTCGATCAGATCGGTCAGGCCGTCCAGGTCGTCGCCCGAGCCGAGGTCCTGCGCGTGCTCGCGCAGCCGGTCGCGCAGACGCCGGGCCAGGGTCTTGGAGGAGACCTTCTCCGCCACGGGGAGGTCGACGAGCTCGCCGTCCATCCCGTGCCGCGCGGCGAGCCACTTGTTCTCGTCGAGCATCTGCCACTGGACGTCGGACAGCGTCTCGCCGCTGTCGTAGCGCTCGCTGAGCTCCTTGACCATCGCCTGGATGAGGGCCGCGAGCGCCAGCGTGTGCTCCACGCGCGTCTGCGCGTCGCAGACCCGGATCTCCACCGTCCCGAAGCGCGGGTGCGGCCGCACGTCGTACCAGAGGTAGGTGTAGTCCTCCATGACCCCGGAGCGGACCATGAAGTCGATCTCCGCGCAGTAGTGGTCCCAGTCCTCGTAGCGCGGCGGGATGCCGACGCGCGGGAAGGCGCGGAAGATCGGGGTCCGGGACGACATCAGGCCTGTCCGGCCCGAGCGCCAGAACGGCGAGTTCGCGCTGAGCGCCTGCAGGATCGGCACGTGGACCCGCATGCCGTTGGCGACGTAGACCGCCTTGTCGGGGTCGTCGACCGCGACGTGGACGTGGAGCCCGAAGATCAGCTCCTGCCGGGCGACGAACCGCAGCGCGTCGATGAGGTCCTGGTACCGGGGGCGGGCGACGATGCGCTGGTCCTCCCACATGGCGAACGGGTGCGTCCCGGCCGAGCCGATCAGCAGCCCCTTGGACGCGGCGGTGTCGCGCACCTGGCCGCGGAGCTTGCGCAGCTGCACGCCCGCGTCCGCGGTGTTGCGCGCCGGGTGCGTGGCGATCTCGAGGACCGACTCCATGAGCTCGGGTTTGATCTCGCCGTCGCTCGAGGCCTCCAGGAGGGACTCGATCGCGTTCTTCAGGTCGTAGCTGACCGGGTCGACGATCATGAGCTCTTCCTCGATCCCGATCGTGTAGGCGTCGCGGTCAGCGCGGAAGGCGTGCTCCATTGGAGCGGATGGTATGGCCCGAGTGGCGGTCCGTTACACGTCGTTTTCCGGGTATCGTCCGGTTATGACCACTGCCGAGATGACCAGCACGCGCCTCGAGGAGCTCCTCGGCGCGGACGCGGCGACCCTGTTGGAGCACCAGTGCACCACGGTCGCGGCGTCTGACCTCCACCTCCCGGGCCCGGATTTCATCGACCGGGTCTGGCTCGATTCCGACCGCTCGCCGCAGGTGCTGCGCAACCTCGCCGCGCTGCGCGACAGCGGTCGCCTCGGCGGCACGGGCTACGTGTCGATCCTGCCCGTCGACCAGGGCATCGAGCACTCGGGCGCCGCGTCGTTCGCGCCCAACCCGATCTACTTCGACCCCGAGAACATCGTGAAGCTCGCGATCGAGGGCGGCTGCAACGCCGTCGCCTCCACCCTCGGCGTCCTCGGCGCGACGTCCCGCAAGTACGCCCACAAGATCCCGTTCGTGGTCAAGCTGAACCACAACGAGTTCCTGTCCCTGCCCGAGACCTACGACCAGATCATGTTCTCGTCGGTGCAGCGCGCCTACGACCTCGGCGCGGTCGCGGTCGGCGCGACGATCTACTTCGGCTCGCCGGAGTCCGGCCGCCAGATCGTCGAGGTCTCCCGCGCGTTCGAGGAGGCTCATCGCCTCGGCATGGCCACGATCCTCTGGTGCTACCTGCGCAACTCGGCGTTCAAGGTCGACGGCGTTGACTACCACACGGCCGCCGACCTCACCGGTCAGGCGAACCACCTCGGCGTGACGATCGAGGCGGACATCATCAAGCAGAAGCTGCCGGAGCTGAACGGCGGCTTCAACGCGATCAAGGTCGGCAAGACGCACAAGCTCGTCTACGAGAACCTGACGACCGACAACCCGATCGACCTCACCCGCTACCAGCTCCTCAACTGCTACATGGGCCGCGCCGGCCTCATCAACTCCGGCGGCGCGTCGTCGGGCGAGAGCGACCTCGCCGAGGCCGTCAAGACCGCCGTGATCAACAAGCGCGCCGGCGGCACGGGCCTGATCTCGGGTCGCAAGGCGTTCCAGCGTCCGATGGACGAGGGCATCGGCCTGCTGAACGCGATCCAGGACGTCTACCTCAACGAGGCCGTCACCGTCGCGTAGCGACCGCTACGCCGTCACCGTCGCGTAGCGACCGCTACGCCGTCACCGTCGCGTAGCCCGTCTGTCCCGGCGCTGTGCCGGGACGACCGCCGTTCTGCAACGCCGGGGGCCTGCCGCCCGGCGTTGCTGCTTCTCTCCCCGGATGGACGCGAAGACCGCACTCGGCTGGCTCATCGTGATCGCCGCCGTCGCGATCGCCGCCGCGACGGCCGGCGGCGGGGGCGGGGGCGGGGGCAGCGCCGATCAGGCCGGCCGGCTCGCCGTTCGCCCCGGGCAGACGGTCGCAGCCCAGGTCACGCGGGTCGTCGACGGGGACACGGTGCGCGTCCGGGCGCCGGGCGCCGCCACCGAGACGGTCCGGTACATCGGGGTCGACACCCCGGAGTCCGTCAAGCCCGACACGCCGGTCGAGTGCTACGGGAAGGAGGCGAGCCGTCGCAACGCCGAGCTCGTGTCCGAGCAGTCCGTGCGGCTGGTCGTCGGGGCCGAGCCGCGCGACCGCTACGGGCGGCTGCTCGCCTACGTGTACCGGGCGCGGGACGGGCGGTTCGTCAACGAGGCGCTGGCCGCCGAAGGCTTCGCCCGAGCCCTCACGATCCCGCCGAACGACCGCTTCCAAGGCCTCTTCGAACGCCGCGTGTCAGCCGCCAAACAGGCGCGCAAAGGGCAGTGGGGCGCCTGCTGAACGCCCTCCCGCGACGACTTCGTCGTCATAATCCTCTACCCTTTCGGGAGTTCATGGGCGTGCGGCAGAACCTTCACCAGCTGGAACAGGCGTTCGTCGAGGAGACGATCGCCGACCGCGAGCGCCGCGAGGCGCTGCAGCGCCAGATCGTCTCGCGCAGCCGTCAGCGCGAACTCGACAAGGTGCACAAGAAGGGGTCCCTGCGCTTCGTGGCGCTGTGCCTCGTGCTGATCGCGACCGCCGTCCTGGTGACGGCCGCGATGTTCGAGACGCTCTACATCGTGATGGGCTGAGCGGCGCTCAGCCGTCGCTGAGGGACTTCAGCGCGTCGTCGACCGCGGCGCTGAAGCCGCCGGCCGGTACAGCGGGACGATCGCCGTCCGCGGCACGCTCCGCCTGGATCTCGAGGTAGACCTCTTTCCGGAACACCGGCACGTCACGCGGTGCCTGGATACCGATGCGGACCTTCTCGCCCATGATCGACAGAACGGACACCTCGATGTCGTCGCCGATCATGATGCTCTGATTGGACTTGCGTGTCAGGACGAGCATTGGGTCGCCTCCCTGGTTCCCTGCGCTGCCGTGGGATCCACGGGACGCACGAGTTGTTGTGCCTGATGACGACGGGACAACTTGGGTGCTGCGACGTACCTGCCCGGCGTCGTCGCTGCCCCGTCGACGAGCATGCTTTCAGGTTGTGCACCGGCGCGCCACCGACAGGCCGTTTTGCAGCCCATTCGTATAGGGTCCGTGGTCGATATGGCTCGTCGTTCCTTGCGTCCCCACCTCAATCAGATCCGCACCTGGGTGCAGCAAGGGCGCACCGATGCGTGGATCGCTCACCAGCTGGAGGTCACGGTCCAGCAGATCGATGCGTTCAAGCGCGAGAACGAGCTCGTTCCCGGCGCTTCGGTCGACGGAGGGCCCGCTGCGGACTTCGACGACGAGATCGACCTGCGCGCCCAGGACGACGAGCTGATCGCCGCCGAGCTCGAGAAGGCCGAGGCGGAGCGCCTCGTGCGCGAGGCCGAAGAGGCAGCGCTGGCCGCCGCCGAAGCGGAGAAGGCCGCCGCCGAGAAGGCCGAGCGCGCTGCGCGTGGCGAGGAGGAGCCCGAGGACGAGGCCCCGCGCCGTCGCGGCCGCCGCGGTGGTCGTGGGCGCGGCAAGAAGAAGTCCGCCGGCCCGCTGGAGGCGACGTTCGACCACGGCGAGGAGGGCTACGGACTGTGGCTCGATCCCGCGGTCGCCGACGACGCCGTGTACGCCGAGCACTGGGCGGGCCACCGTCCCGTCGTCGTCGTGGTCGAGGAGGACCAGATCATCATCCGCCGCGCGGGTGAGGACGAGGCTGCCGAGGAGCCGGACGAGAAGTAGTCCCCGCGTGCCGCAGTGGCGGCACGCCCCATGGGGCCGGCGCGAGCCCTACGCGTCCTGCTCGAGCTCGATCCGCCGGCCGCCGGCGAAGTCCTGCGCCTCCCGCACGTAGCGGAAGAAGGTCGCGTCGGCGACGACGCGCTCGTCCCACGCCCATGGCGCACCGGGGGCAGTGGCCGCCGCGAGGTCGAGGCACCAGCTCGTGCCGCGGTCGTAGAGCTCGACGAGCTCGTCCGTGGTGAACGTCCCCCCCAGCCGGCGCCTGAGCTCCGCGTGGAGCGCGTCGCAGACCCGGTCGACGGCGATGCGCTTCGCCCCCTCGACCTGTGCGGCGAGTTGGTCGCCGGCGCGCCACTGCTGGTAGGCGAGTTCGAAGCTGCTCACCCGCCCGACGGTAGCACCGGGCGCTACGGGCCCTTGGGGAGGCCCCGCACCACGAACGGGCGCTCGGTCGGGCGGACCATGCCGCGCCGACGGGCCTCGAGCTCGAGCGTCCCCTTGGACTTCAGGGCGCTCTGACGCTGCTTGAGCCGCGTGTTCTCCCGCTGCAGACGCTGGACCTCGGCCTGCTTGGCGTCGGACTCGGCGAGCGTCGAACGCAGCGACAGCAGCGGGCCGACGAACAGCGCGGTGATGCCGAGCAGGACGCACAGCAGGGCCATGCGGCCGACGCGGTCCCAGCGGATCCGGCTGCCGGGCTGCCGTGCCGCGGTGGCGCGAGCGGGCGCGCCACCGCGGACCGCCCGCACCGGTGGCCGCGGCGTGCCCGACCGGCGATGCGGGTCGGGGACGTCGGGACGCGGGGCACGAGCGGCAGCCATCGGACTGCCATTCGGCTCGCCCCCACCATCTCCTTCCGCGGCCGGCGGCTTGCACGACGGCGACCACCGGACCTGGCCGAAAAGCCGACCCGGCCGGCCCCGGCCGGCCGGCGATGGCTAGGAGCGGAAGATGCCCCGGCCCGGGTAGGACGCGGCCGAGCCCAGGGCCTCCTCGATGCGCAGCAGCTGGTTGTACTTCGCCACGCGGTCGGAGCGGGACGGCGCACCGGTCTTGATCTGCCCGCAGCCCGTCGCGACGGCCAGGTCGGCGATCGTCACGTCCTCGGTCTCCCCCGACCGGTGGGACATCACGGAGGTGTAGCCCGCCGCCGTCGCCATGCGGATCGCCTCGAGCGTCTCGGTGAGCGTCCCGATCTGGTTGACCTTGATCAGGATCGAGTTGGCGGTCGCGGAGTCGATGCCGCGCTTCAGGCGCTCCGGGTTGGTCACGAAGAGGTCGTCCCCGACGAGCTGGATCTTGTCCCCCAGCTTGTCGGTGAGGAGCTTCCAGCCGTCCCAGTCCTCCTCGTTCATGCCGTCCTCGATCGACAGGATCGGGTACTTCTCGCACATCTGCGCCCAGTAGTCGGCCATCTCGGCGGACGTGAGCTTACGGCCCTCGTGGTGCAGGTCGTAGAGCCCGTCCGCACCGTGGATCTCGCTGGTCGCCGGGTCCAGGGCGATCGCGATGTCGGTGCCCGGGGTGTAGCCGGCAGCCTCGATGCCGGCGACGACGACCTGCAGCGCCTCCTCGTTGGAGCCGAGGTTCGGCGCGAAGCCGCCCTCGTCGCCGACCGACGTCGCCATGCCCTGGTCGTGGAGGAACTTCTTCAGCGCGTGGAAGACCTCGGCGCCCATGCGCAGCCCCTCGGCGAACGAGGACGCGCCGCACGGGATGACCATGAACTCCTGGAAGTCGACCGAGTTGTCCGCGTGCGAGCCGCCGTTGAGGATGTTCATCATCGGGACGGGCAGCACGCCGACGTCGTCGCCGCCGAGGTGGCGCCAGAGCGGCTGGCCCGCCTCGGCGGCGGCCGCGTGCGCCGCGGCGAGCGACACGCCGAGGATCGCGTTCGCGCCCAGGCGCGACTTGTTCGGCGTGCCGTCGAGCTCGATCAGGGCGTTGTCCAGGCCCGCCTGGTCGGCGCCGTCGCGGCCGGCGACCGCGGACGCGATCTCCTCGTTGACGTTGCCGACGGCCTGCAGGACGCCCTTGCCCAGGTACGCGTCGCCGCCGTCGCGCAGCTCCGTGGCCTCGAACTCGCCGGTCGACGCGCCGGACGGGACGGCGGCACGACCGTGCGCGCCGGAGTCGAGGGTCAGCTCGACCTCCACGGTCGGGTTGCCCCGCGAGTCGAGGATCTGGCGGGCGTGGACGGTCTTGATCGTGCTCATGGCGGGGAGGGTTGACCCTTCTTGGTGGTCGCTTGGGTTCAGGGGGCGCCGGCGGGGTCCGCTAGGCGCCGTTCTGCAGCATGGAGCGGGCGTAGACCTGGAGCTTCTGCTCCTCGGTCAGCGTGGCCCAGGTGAGGCCCTCGGCGGCAGCGAGCGCCTCCGCGGCCTCGATGCGGGCGCGGTACCGGGTGGCCGACGAGCGCAGGGAGAGCTCGGGGTCGACCTTCAGCTTGCGCGCCACGTCGACCGCGGCGAACAGCAGGTCGCCGAGCGCGGTGAACGCCGCGTCGCGGTCGCTGTCGACGGCCTTCAGCGTCTGGAGGGCCGTCTCGAGGACCTCGTAGGGGACGCCGTCGACGTCGAGGCCCGCGGTGGCCGCGCGCCGCTGGACCTTGCGGGCGTAGAGCGGCCCGGGCAGGTTCTCCGGGACCTCGCCGAAGATGCCGCGCTCGCGCCCGGGCTCTTCCTGCTTGATCTGGTCCCAGTTGCGCAGGACCTCGCCCGCGTCCGCCACCTCCACCGCACCGAAGATGTGCGGGTGGCGGTGGATGAGCTTCTGCCGGGTGTGATCGGCGACCTCGGCCAGCGACCCGCCGCCGCGCTCCTCGAGCAGCAGCGACAGGAAGTGGACCTGGAAGAGGACGTCCCCCAGCTCGTCGAGGAGCTTGCCGTCGTCCCCGCTGTTGGCGGCGTCGGCGAGCTCGTAGGCCTCCTCGAGCGTGTGCGGCACGATCGAGCGCTCGTCCTGCTCGCGATCCCAGGGGCACTCGACCCGGAGCTGACGCGTCAGCTCGTCAAGCGCTTGGACGGCGGCTGCCGCGGCGGCGGGGTCACTGCTCACCGCCCGCAGGGTACCGTCCAAGCGGCTCGGACGGCGCTACGGCGTGGCGGGCGCCGTGTCGGGCTGGACCGGCACCTGCGTCTGCGGCGCGGGCGTCGCCGGGGCGGCACCCGTGGACGTCGTCTTCGCCTTCGGCGCGTTCTTGCAGTCCTGGGTGATGAAGCCCTTGCGGCAGTCCGTCTTGTCCTTCCACTTCTTCTGGAAGGTCTTGACGAAGGTGTCCAGCGCCTTCTGCGTGTTCTCCTGGGAGACCACCTGCTTGATCGTCGCGGTCGCCTGGGCCTTGGTCTGTTGGCTCTTCGGCGTGATCTTCTGGACCTTGAAGACGTAGTAGCCGAAGTTCGTCTTGACCGGACCGGTCAGCGCGCCCTTCGCGGCCGAGAACACCGCGTTGTCCAGCGCCTTCTCCTGCTGGCCCTTGGACACCGCGAGCAGCACGCCGCCCTGGCTCTTGGAGGCCTGGTCGATCGAGACCTTCTTCGCGACCGTGCCGAACGAGGCGCCGCCCTTGATCTGGCCGATGGCGCTGTCCGCCTGCGCCTTGGTCTTGGTCAGGATGATCCGCAGGTCGCGGCGCTCGGGCTGGGCGAAGCGCGCCTTGTTCTTGTTGTAGTACGCGGTGATCTGCGCGGGCGTGACCTTGTCCTTGCCCTTTGTCACCTTGGTGCGGAGCTTGTTCGAGAGCGTGTCGAGGCGGACGCGGTAGAGCAGGTCGCCGAGGGTCATGCCGGACGACTTCAGGAACTTCTGGAAGTCGGCCTCCTTCGGGAACGACTGCTTCTTCGTGGTGTCGAACGCCTTCTGGACCTCCTTGTCGGTCACCTTCACCGACTGGTCCGAGGACTCGCCCGAGATCCACTCGGAGGAGATCAGGAACTGCAGGACCTGGTCGCGCAGGCCTTCGTACTCGGTCTTGCACTGCGTCTTGAACTGCGTGGCGTTCTGCTTCGGCTGGCCCTTGGCCGGCTTCGGCGCGGTCTTCGTCTTGTTCGCGACGCACGCCTTGAACTCGGGCGGGTCCGGGAGCGTGACCTTCGGCTTCGTGCCGGCGGCGGCCGCGGCCGGGTCGGAGGCGCCGGCGGAGGAGATCGCAGCGATCTCGAGCCAGTGCTCGAAGGTCGTCTTCTTGATCGTGACGTCGCCGACCTTGACGACCGCGCTACCCGGGATGCCGCTGTCGCCTCCGCAGGCGGTCAGCAGGGCAGCGGACACAAAAAAGGCGCACAGCGCCGAGAACGAACGAGTTTTAGCCATGTCCCTGTTGATGGTAGGGAACTCGGTTCCGGGACGTCTCACCGGGCAGCACGTCCGGGGCCTGGAGTCAAGGCGAGCTGGGAGTCGCCTGTGCGCCGGCTGTGCCTCGGAAGTTCGCGCAGTCGGCGACGGCCAGGTCTGCTCGGCAGAACGTCTGCGCCCGCCAGCGCCGCGTGAACTCCCGCGTGAACCGGTCGAGCGCTGCGCCCTTCTGCTGCTGGGTGCCCTTTGCGACGGCGGCCTGCAGCTTGGAGGAGCTGACGTTCAGCTCGACCCGGCGCCGCAGGTCGGCGGGTGTCATCCCGGACGACTTCAGGAACCGCTGGAAGTCCGCCGCCTTCGGGTAGGAGCGCTGCTTCTCGGCAGCGAACGCCTTGTCGATCTCGGCCGCGGTGACGGTGAGCCCACGGCGCTCCGCCTCGCGGGTGATCCGGATGCCCGAGATCAGGAACTGCAGGGCCTGGTCGCGGAAGCCCTTGGCTGCCGCCTTCCGCGATGACGCGGGCTGGCCCGCGGTGGCCGGGGCGGCGCGGCGGACGACCGCGACCCAGTGGTCGAGGGTCGCGCGCGTGATCGGCTCGCCGCCGACCGTCGCCACGGCGTCGGCGGGGATCGCGGCGACGCCGGCCGTCGGCGTGCTCGCGACGGTCCCCGTGCTGACGGCAGCGTCCTTGCCGGTCGACGAGCCGTCCCCGTCGTCCCCACCGCAGGCGCTGAGGGTCGACGCAGCGATCAGGACGGCGACGAGGCTGGGGACAAGGCGGCGGCTGGACACCCGACGATCATCCCGGATCCGGCGTATGGCCCGGTCTCGTTCCGGGCTCAGGTCGCGCTCGGGCCGGGTCTCACGCGCCGAGGCGGGTGACGGCGAGCAGCACGTCCGCGGCCTTGACGACGGCGGGGAAGCGCTTGGCCGGGTCCTTGTCGACCTTGACCGACAGCTGGCTGCGGCCCGGCTCGTACAGGCAGCCAGGGAGCTGCTCCTTCAGCGCCGTGACCTGGCTGCCCTCGATGTCCACCGGCGTGACGGACAGCCGGTCCTGCTTGAAGGAGACCGCGCGGACGCCGGCCTGCCCGAGCTTGATGCGGGCCTGCTGCAGCTGGATGAGGTGGTCGACGGGCTCCGGCACGGGACCGAAGCGATCCTCGAGCTCCTCGTGCAGGGCGCCGAGGTCAGCGAGGTCGCGCGCGCCGGCGATCCGGCGGTGCGTGTCGATCTTGGCCTGCTCGTACGGGATGTAGTCGGCCGGGACGTAGGCGTCGACGTTGACGTCCATCCGCACCGGCTCGCCCTCGTCCTCCCCGTCGACGGCCGGTCCAGCCGCCGCGACGGCCTCGTCGAGCATCGCCATGTAGAGCTCGAAGCCCAGGGCCGCGACGTGGCCGGACTGCTCGTCGCCGAGCAGGTTGCCCGCCCCGCGCAGCTCCAGGTCGCGCATGGCGATCTTGAAGCCGGAGCCGAGCTCGGTGTAGTCGCTGAGCGCGGTCAGGCGCTTCATCGCGTCCTCGGTCAGCGAGGCGTGCGAGGGGTAGACGAGGTACGCGTAGGCGCGCTCGCGGGACCGGCCGACGCGTCCGCGGATCTGGTAGAGCTGGCTCAGGCCGAACAGGTCCGCGCGCTCGACGATCAGCGTGTTCGCGGTGGGGACGTCGATGCCGGACTCGATGATCGAGGTGGCGACGAGCACGTCCGCCTCACCGCGCAGGAAGGTCAGCATGCGCTGCTCGAGGACGGTCTCCTCCATCTGGCCGTGGGCGACGACGAACGACATGTCGGGGCACAGTCCGCGCAGCCGCTCGGCGGTCTCGTCGATCGACTCGACGCGGTTGTGCAGGAAGAACGCCTGGCCGCCGCGGGCCTTCTCGCGCTCGAGCGCCTGCTTGAGCAGCGGCTCGTCGTACTCGCCGACGTAGGTCTTGACCGGACGCCGGCCCTCGGGCGGGGTCTCGATGACGCTGATGTCCCGCAGCCCGGCAAGCGACATCTGCAGCGTGCGCGGGATCGGCGTGGCGGACATCGCGATGACGTCGACCTTGAGCTTGAGCTGGCGCAGCAGCTCCTTCTGCTTGACGCCGAAGCGCTGCTCCTCGTCGACGATCAGCAGGCCGAGGTCCTTCGGCCGCATGTCCTTCCCGAGCAGCCGGTGCGTGCCGATCAGGATGTCGACCTTGCCGTCGTTGAACGCGCCGATCGCCTCGCGCTGCTCCTGCGGGGTGCGGAAGCGGGACACGTGCGCGATCGTGAACGGGTAGTCCTTCAGCCGTTCGGAGAACGTCCCGAAGTGCTGCTGCGCGAGGATCGTCGTCGGCGCGAGGACGAGCACCTGCTTGCCGTCGTCCGCCGCCTTGAACGCCGCGCGCAGCGCGACCTCGGTCTTGCCGTAGCCGACGTCGCCGCAGACCAGGCGGTCCATCGGCCGGGCCGACTCCATGTCGACCTTGACCTGGTCGATCGCCTCGCGCTGGTCGGCGGTCTCCTGGTGCGGGAAGCGGCCCTCGAAGTCCCGCATCCAGTCCGAGTCCTCCGGGAACGAGTGGCCGACGCGGCGCCGCCGCTCGGCGTAGAGGTTGATGAGCTCGCCCGCGAGCTCCGAGGCCGCGCGACGGGCACGCGACTTCATCGTCTCCCACGACTTGCCGCCGAGCTTGGAGAGCGGCGGGTGGCTGCCGCCGGCGCCGACGTACCGGCTGATCTTCGCCAGCTGGTCGACCGGCATGAACACCTTGTCCGTGCCGGCGAACTCGAGCTCGAGGTAATCGCGCGTGATGCCGGCGACGGTCTTCGTCTCGAAACCCGCGAAGCGCGCGAGGCCATGGTCCTCGTGGACGATGATGTCGCCCGTGCGCAGGTCCGCGAACGACCGCAGCGCCCCCTTGCGACGCTGGCGGACGGACTGCCCGCCGGTGCGTTCGGTGCGCTTGCGGCGGAAGAGGCGATGCTCGGGCAGGATCGCGAGCTTCAGGCCGGCGGCGATGAAGCCGTCGCGGAGCGTGGCCTCGGCGAAGTTTAGCGCTGGCTCCGCGTACGGGTCCTTGTTGCTGACGATGTGGTCGTTCGCGCCGAACCAGCGGGCCTTCAGACGCGCGAGGTTGTAGGCGGCGCGCTCACCCTCGCCGCGGCGCGGCCAGGCGACGAACGTGCGGTAGCCGGAGCGGACGAGCTTCTCGAGCTCCGGCTCGGCCTCCTTCAGCGACCGGGCGGCGAGCTCGGCCGACTGCGCGCGGAACTCCATCTCCTGACCGGAGTCCAGGCTCGACAGCGCGATCGAGGTGCGCGCCTTCAGCGTCGCGGTGATGGTGTCGGGATTGACGTAGAGGTCGCGGGCGTCCGTGTCGTGGAAGGCCGCGGTGACGTCCTGCCAGTGGTCGGCGAGGGCGGGCTCGATCTCCTCCTCCGCGGCGATGACGATCGCGGCGTCGTCCGGTGCGAGGTCGAGGAAGGCGTGGAAGCGGTCGACGGGCAGCAGCTGCGAGACGTCCGGGCGCTCGTCGTCGTCTGCCAGCAGCGCAGCCTGCTCGGCGGCTTCGCGGTGTTCGGCCGCCAGCTCGGCCGCCGGGGCGATCTCGACGCTGTCGGCCTCCCCCAGGGACCGCTGCGTGAAGGTCGAGAACCAGCGCAGCGACTCGATCTCGATGTCGAACAGGTCGACGCGGATCGCGCGGTCCTCGGTCGCGGGGTAGACGTCGAGGATCCCGCCGCGGATGGCGAACTGGCCCCGGTCGTCGACCTGGTCCACGCGCTCGTACCCGGCGGCGACGAGCTCCAGGGAGACCTCGTCGAGGTCGAGCAGCTCGCCGACCTTCAGCGTGAACCCGTGCGGCCTGAGCGCCGGATCGGGGATCTTCTCGCTGAGCGCGACCGCCGAGACGACGATCACGGGCGGCTCCCCGTCGGCGGCGGGGTCGTCCGCGGCCACGAGCGCGTCGAGGGCGGCGATCCGCAGGCCGGTCAGATGCGGCGGCGGCGCGAGGTGCGACTCGTACGTGACGCCGCGGCTGGGATAGAAGCGGACGGGACGCGGCTCGAGCCAGGTCCGCAGGTCGACCGCGAGGTCACGCGCCTGGCGGTCGTCCCCGGCGACGACGATCGCGGGCCGGCCCGCGGCGAGGGCGCCGTCGACGCCGTCGAGCAGCGCGGCCAGCAGGTACGGCCGCATCGTCTGGGAGACGAACGCGCGGCCGCCCTCGGTGGCGAGCTTGACCCCGTCGGGGCTGTCGGCGAGATGGGCGAGGAGCGGGCGGAGGGACATGGCGGGACGCACGACGGCCGCGCGGGTGGCGCGGCCGGGGGTTGGCCAGTCTACGAACCCGGCGCTGCTTTCGGCCACCCCACCCCCGCCCATGCCGCCTCCAGCGTGCCGAAACCCGGCGAGCATCAGACTGGGTGATGAGAAACGGGTTTCGGCGGCTTGGGCGGCCGCCGCGGGACCTCGCGGACCGGCTTGGGCGGGGATGGGGCCGCCGGAGCGGTCAGGCGGCGGTGGCGTCCAGGTTCAGGCGGACGTAGTCGATCGTGATGCGGCCGTCCGGGGACGCCGCGGACAGCTCGGCCGCCACGTCCGCGACGAACGACTCGTGCAGCTCGGCCGGGAGGCGCTCGAGGTGGGACCCCAGCACGATCGTCGACAGGTACTCGAGCGGCTCGTCCGGCTGGACGGGCCGCTCGACGAGCGTGGCGCTGACGTCCGTGAACCCGGCAGCGCGCAGCCGGTCCGTCGCGTCCTGCGGCGTGCTGAAATTCCACGGACCGGCCCAGCCGGACAGGTAGGGCGCATACGGGTCGCGAGCGCCGACCGCCCGCGACGCGGCGTGCGGCCCGGCGACGTTGCCGGCGCCGCCGCACTGGACGACCAGCTGTCCTCCGTCCCGCAGCGCCCGGCGCAGGGCGGCGAAGAGCCGGGCATGGTCGGGGATCCAGTGGAAGGTCGCGGTCGAGAGGATCGCGTCGACGGTCCGGCCCGGGCCGAGGTCCAGCTCGGCCAGGTCCTGCACGAGCAGCTCGGTGCCGGCGGGCAGCCGCTCCGCCGCCACGTCGATCATGTCCGCCGAGCCGTCGACGCCGATGACGCGGCCCCGCGGGAGGCGGTCGATCAGGGCCTCCGTGACGCGCCCGCTGCCGCAGCCGGCATCGAGCACGGTCTCGTCGCCGGCGAGCTGCAGCCGGTCGAGGACCTCCCGGCCCAGCTGCTCCATGAAGTCCGCAATGCGGTCGTACGACCGCCCGTTCCAGTCACGAGGTGTTGAGTGCATGGCTGTACGTTATCACGTACAACCGTTATTGCATACACCCATCTGCGATCACGGTCAGGGCGAGGGCAGGTCCTCGGTCAGGACGTCGACCCGCTCCCGGAGCTCGCGCACGTCGCCGACGAGCTCCGCCTCCCCGGAGGCCTGCGAGCTGACGGCCAGCCCGACCAGGCGCGCGTGGACGGTCCGCAGCGACGCGTTCACCTGCTCCATCTCGCCGTAGGCGCCGCGCAGCATCGCGTCGAGCCGGCCCAGTTCGGCGTCCTGCGCGCGCAGCGCCGCGACCGTCGCCTCGTCGCCGATCCGCGCGAGCTGCTCGATGCGGTCGCGCAGCGCGCGCCGGTCCTGCGTGACCAGGTAGCCGTAGAGCCGCTGCGACCGGCCCGCTGCGCCCTCGAGCGCGGCGACCAGCTGCGCGACCTCCTCGCGGACGTCGGCGAACGAGAGGTCCGACTCGGTGATGGTCCGCACGATGCCGCTCTGCTCCGCCCGCGCGGCGTCGAGCTGCGCGCGGATCTCGGGCGCGAGCTTCGCCGGGTCCAGGCCGGCCCGCGTCGTGCCGCCGTGCCCGCGGGCGTACGCGCGATCGCCGACCGCCTCGGCCTCCTTCTCGTCGAAGAACGTCAGCGCCGCGAGCGCGGCGTAGGCGACCAGCGCGATGACCAGCAGCCACGTCGCCCCCAGCACGATCGCGGCGACCGCGACCGCGGCGCCGACGCCCACCGTCACGGGCTTGGTGAGGGCGTTGACCGCGAGCGCGCGCTGCAGCTCGCTTCGGGTCGGGGGACGGCGATCGGGCGTGCTGTCGCGGCGCACGGGTTAGAAGAACGACGAGATCGAGAGGTACACACTCTCGATCTGCTTCGGGTCACCGGTGAAGGCCTTGCCGCCGGACGCCGCCGCGACCGCTTCGAGCGCGGACCGGTTGGCCTCCCTGCCGTAGGCGATCGTGTAGAGGCGGACCGTCGAGCCCTCGCTGCGGGCCTGCGCGTCGAGCGTGCGCCGGAGGGCGTCGTCGGTGCCGGTGGACGACGTGTCCTCGCCGTCGGTCAGCAACACGACGGCGTTTATGCGCGTGTCGTCCTTCAGGTCCTGTACCTCTTTCAGCGCGTCACCGGCGGCATCGATCCAGGCGGTCTCGCCCCCGGCCAGCAGGTCGCGCACGGTGGCCCTGAGCTTGGCCTCGTTCGTCGCGAAGCGGGCGACCGGCACCCCGCGGAAGACCTGGTTGTTGAAGAAGATCAGGCCGATGCGATCCCGCGGCGAGAGCTGCGCGAAGAAGCGCTCGAGCCCCTCCTTGGCCTGCTCGAGCTTGTTCTCCTCCCCCATCGAGCCGGAGACGTCGACCGCCAAGACGACGTTCGCCGGCTTGCGGTCCTCGCGCCACGCGGCCTTGACGCGGGCGAGGACCTCGGGCTGGGGCAGCGACAGCACGCGCTGCGGCTCGTCCGGGTCGACGCCGTTGGCGGCGTTCACGGGGGCCACCGGCCGGGCGTCCGGATCGCCAGGGCGGAACCCCGCCCGGGCGGCGACCGCCGCCGTCACGTTCTTCGTCAGGAACCCGACGAACTGGTCCGCCGCCGCCTTGAGGTCGGGCGTCACCCACGGAGCGGCAGGGACGATCAGCGGGTTGTCGGAGAAGAACGTCCCCTCCGACGGGTAGATCCCGACGAGCTTCGTCGCGCTGCCCCGCGTCTGGTTGAACTGGACCAGGGTCGCCTCCTCCATCGCGACCGCGCTCGCGTAGGCAGGCCCGTACTTCTTCAGCTGCTCGGCGAAGAACAGGGTGGTGTCGCCGTAGTGGACGATCGCCCGCTCGATCGCCCGGATCTGCGTGCGGACCTTCGCGGAGTTGACGTCGGCGACCGTGAGGCCCTCGCGCTTCCCGGTCGCGGAGTAGTACTCGGCGGCGACGGCGCTCAGGCCGGACGTCGAGAAGTCCGGGTTCGTGTGGCCGAGGCGGAAGCTGCCGTACTCGGGCTTGCCGAGCTTGCGCAGTCCGTCCGGGTCCTGCGCGAGCCGCAGGACCGTGTCGAAGCCGACCGGCTTCTTCGGCCACCCGAGCGCGCGGGCCAGCGGCTCCCACATGGCGATGACGAGCGGGGTCCGCGCCAGCGACGGGTTCTCGTCCGGGACCCACGGCTTGTCGGCCTCGTAGTTCAGCAGCCGGCCCCACAGCGAGGACGCCGGCGACCAGATGGCCGGCTTCAGCGTCCCGCGGGCGATCTGGCGCTGCGCGTCCCCGGAGGCGACGTTGCGCCCTTCCACGAAGACCGTCTTGCCGCCGACCTTCACGCCCTGGTCGTTGAACGCCTTGATCTGCTCGGCCACGAGCGACTCCTTCTCGGGCGAGTACGCGAACTCGACCACGAGGGCGCCGGACGGGGCCTTCGCCCCGGCCGGGCTGCCGGCGGACGTCGAGGCCCCGTCGTCCCCACCCCCGCCCGCGACGACGACCGCCACGATCACGGCGACGACGGCGAGCACGATGACGGCGAGGCGGCCTTGGGACACGCGCGAAGCGTACCGGCCGCCCCGGGGCCCGACGAGGGGCGCTGTTACAGCTCGAGGTCGCCGCGGACGATCCGCTCAGCGGCGTCCGCGGCGGCGGTGACGAGCGCGTCGACGTCGGGGGCCGGCTGCTGCCACCGCCCCAGGACATAGCCCGCGACGATCTCCGGATCGGTCGAGTCGGGGCGGCCGACCCCGATCCGCACACGGGCGAAGTCGGGGGCGCCGAGATGGGCCTTCAGGGATTTCAGGCCGTTGTGGCCCGCGAGGCCCCCGCCCAGGCGCCAGCGGACGTCGGCGAACTTCAGGTCGATCTCGTCGTGCAGGACGAGGACGCGCTCGAGCGGCAGCTTGAGCGCACCGCGAGCCGGGCCGACCGCGCGGCCCGAGTCGTTCATGAACGTCTGCGGCGCGAGCACGGCGACACGCGGGCCGGCGGGGACGACGCCCGGCGGGGTGGTGCGGCCCTCGGCGAAGCGGCCCGCGTACTTGTCCTTCGCGCGTGGCAGGTCCCAGCGACGCGCGAGCTCGCCCAGGACCTGGAAGCCCACGTTGTGGGGGGTCCCGTCGTACTGCGCACCGGGGTTCCCCAGGCCGACGACCAGCCAGTCGACCGGCGGGGATGAGCGGCCGAAGGCCATGACGTGATCGCCTTCGCCGGTCCGGGGCGCAGCGCGCCCCGGCCGGGGGTCCTACTCGGAGTCGCCCTCGCCGTCGGCCGACGCGTCGGCGTCGCCCGCGTCCTCGTCGCCCACGCGCTCGGTCTCGGTCTCGAGCTCGTCCTCCGCGGCGTCCTCGGCGGCGGCGTCGATCGTGGGCGGCGTGACGGTGACGAGCACGACGTCATCGGTCTCGTCGAGCAGCGTGACTCCGGCCGGCATCGTGAGCGCGTCGAGCCCGATCGTGTCGTTGACCTCGACATGGGCGACGTCGAACTCGATCGTCTCGGGGATCTCGTTCGGCAGCGCCTCGATGTTCACCTCACGCGTGATCTGCGTGATGATGCCGCCGTTCTTGGCGCCCGGGGAATCGTCGCCGTTGATGAGCTCGACCACGACGATCGCGGCGATCGGCTTCTTGAGGTCGACCCGGACGAGGTCCAGGTGGATGATCTCGCCGCGGACGGGGTGACGCTGCGTCTCCTTGACGACGGCGGAGGTGGTCTTCCCGTCCAGGTCCAGCTCGAGGACCGCGCCGGAGCCGGCGAGCGCGTTGCGCAGCTCACGGGCGTCGACGGCGAAGGACTGCGGGTCCTGGCCACGGCCGTAGATGACACCGGGCACCTTGCCCTCGCGCCGCAGGCGGCGCGTGGCGCGGGAGGAACCGGTCTCGCGGCTGGAGATCTGGAGGGTCGTGGAAGTGTTCGTCTGGGCCATGAGCGACCGACCATGCTAGCTGAGCAGGGCCGATCGGCGTCGCCCGGTCCGGCGGGACGCAGGCCCCGCCGACGTCCCCTCAGGTCCCCCCGCCGACCCGCGGCGGGAGCGACCGGATCTGCTTCGTGCCCTTGAAGATCCGCTGGACGTCGAACCATGCCGGCTTCTTCACGCCGGCGAACGTGATCAGCCCCTTCTCGTGGATCGGCGGGTTCGGCCGCGGGTTGCCGCCCTGCCAGCCCGGCCGCACGCGGAACTCCTCCATGGCCCAGTACATGGCGCCGGCGAGCCACGGCTTCGTCGCGTAGACGCCGAAGTGGTAGTTCACGAAGTCCTGCTGGAACTCGTAGGTGCCCTTCTCCTCGACCGGGCCGCTGCGGTTCGCCTCCGCGCCGGTCTCGGTGATCACCAGCGCCTTCTTCGGGTAGCACGCGTGCACGGTGTCGAGGTAGGCCGACATCAGGGTGCGGTCGGCGACCTGGCCGTTCGGCCCGGGGTACCAGCCGAAGTACTCGTTGATGCCGAGGACGTCGAGCGGCGCGTACTCCGCCTGGCAGCCGGCGGCGGGATAGCCGGCGACGGCGTAGCCGACCGGCCGGGTCGGGTCCATCCGCTTCGCGGTCTTCGCCGCCTTGGCGAGGTAGGCGCCCTGGACGGCGCCCGGCCGCGAGCTCAGCTCGTTGCCGACCGACCACACGACGATCGACGCGTGGTTGCCGTTCTCGGTGATGTTCGACGCGAGCTCCTTGGCGGCGAGGTCGCGGACGAGCTTCTTCTTCAGCTCGGTGGTCCGGACCGAGTACACCGGGATCTCGGACCAGTTCATGATGCCCTGCTTGTCGAGCTGCTCCAGCGTGTACGGGTGGATCGGGTAGTGGCTGCGCACCATCGTCGCCCCGAGCTCCTTGGCCGAGGCGACCTCCCGGTCCCGGATCTTGTTGTTGATCGCGAACCCGAGCTTGGGGTCGTCCTCGTGCATGCCGAGGCCGCGGAAGTTGAGCGCGCGCCCGTTCAGCAGCCACTTGCCGTCGACCACCTTCACCGACCGGATCCCCGAGCGCAGGAAGTAACTCTGGAGCGTCCGGCGCGTCGCGGCCTTCTTGCCCTTCGCCTTCTTGCCGGCGACCGTCGCCGCCAGGCGGACCGTGTAGAGGTTCGGGCTGCCCGGCGCCCACAGCTTCGGGTTCCTCACGGTGATGGTCCGCGAGAGCGAGCGGAACCCGCCCGCGCTGATCGTGGTCGACCCCAGGTCGAGCTTCTGCGTGCCGTACGTCCCGGTCACCCGCGTCGTGACGCTCCCGGGCCCCGCGTTGCGCAGAACCGTCTCGACCTTCACCTTGGCGTCGCACGTGGTGCAGTCGATGGTCGGCCGGACGAGCACGCGCGAGAAGTCGACCTTCTCGACCTTGCGCAGGTACACCTCGCGCAGCAGACCGCCGTAGTTCCACCAGCCGCCCGTGGGTGCGCCGGCGACGGACAGGCCGGCCGGCGGGAAGTCGTACGCGAAGCGATGGTTCTCGACGCGGACGACCAGCCGGTTCGTCCCGCTCCGCTTCAGCAGGCCGTTCGGGAGCCGGATCTCGAACGGGAGGTAGGCGCCGCGGTTGGAGCCGATCGCCGTCCCGTTGAGGAACACGCGCGAGCGGTAGTTGACGGACTCCAGGCGCACGACCCACGAGAGCGACTTGTCCGCGCTGGGCAGGCGGAAGTCCTTGCGATACCAGCCCACCGAGCCCTGGAAGGACTCGAGCGACTCATCGGTCGCGTTCCAGGCGTTCGGCACCTTCACGGGACTCCAGCCGGCGGTGCCCGTCTGGTCCTCGAAGTGCTCCTTCAGCCCCACCTCGGCCTTGTCGAGCCGGAAGAGCCACGAGCCGTTCATGAGAATGCGGCCGGACGGGCCGTACTCGTACAGCGGCTTCCCGTTCGGGACGCTGCCGGCGGCGTGGGCGGGCGCCTGCGGCAGGACGACCACCGTCGCGAGCAGCGCGAGCAGCAGTGGCAACAGCACCAGGCGGTGGCGCCGGGCAGGGCGTGCGGGCACGGCGACGGGGGTCGGCACGAACGAGGAGGTGTGGGTCATGGGGTGCGGTGCTCGCAACACGGGCTCGCGGTCGCGGTTGCGGCCGGGGCAGTGTCAGTGGGGGAACGTGGCGTCAGCAGGATGCTTCGTTGCCGATGCGGGGGCTGATGCCGCGCAGCTGGACGCGGGCCCCGTGGATGAAGGACCAGCTCTTGCGGACCGCGACGCACTGCACGAAGGTCGCGCCGTCCTTGTCGAGGTCGCTCCACGCGACCCGGGTCAGGCCCGAGGTGGTCGAGAGCTTGTACGACGTGTCGCTCTCCATCAGCAGCACGCGGACGTTGCCGTCGGTGCGCAGCGCCCGCGCGTTGCGGCGGACGATGGCGGCGCAGGCCGGCTTCTCGTCGCAGTCCCCGAGGCGCTCCAGCATCGCGGTGGCGTCGCCGCGGGCCTGATCGCGGAGCAGCGCGACGACATCGCTGCGCTCGGAGCCCGAGGCCGCAAGGTAGCGCGCAAGCTCGACGGAGACCGCGAGGAAGACGATGACGGCGGGGACGATCCAGACGCGGCGGGGCAACGCCGCGCAGGCTACCCGTCGACCCGGTCCCCGCGCCGCACCACCTGTGCCGACGCCTACGCGGCGTCCCCGTTCAGCTCGAGGAAGCGCGCCACGCTGGCCTCCTGGTGCTCCATCTGCTGGGCCAGCCGGTGCGCGTGCTCGGCGGTGCGGCGGCTGAAGTCCTTCAGGCAGCGCTCGGGATCGTCGGGCAGCGGGTAGACGTGCGCGACGTCCTGCTGCGCGCACGCGATCCCGAGCGGCGGACGGCCCTCGGCCAGGGTGCGGGCGCCGCAGACGGGGACGACGGTCAGGCGGCGCTCCGGCGCGACCAGCGCCACGGGCATCAGGCGGTGGGCGGGCAGCGACAGGCCGAGGTCGACCGACCGGTCCACGCTGACCCGGATGTCCTCGAGCTCCGCGAGCGCCTCCTGCCAGATCGCCAGCACCGTGTCCGCGGCCAGGAGCGCCTCGCGCAGCGCGCGCGCCTGGGTCGCGTACAGCTCCTCGGCCTCGCTCCGGGTCGCCGCGTCGTGGAGGTCGAGGTCGCACGGCACGCGGAGCAGCGACTGCGCCGTGACGGCCTCGCCGGCCCCGTGGCCGCCGTTGGCGACGAACGTCTGGATCGTGGCGAGGTCCTTGCGCCCGTGGAAGATGACCGTGAGTGACTCCCCGATGGCGAGCCCCTCGACGCGCAGGGCCACCG
The DNA here is from genome assembly GCF_040581415.1 of Paraconexibacter sp. AEG42_29. Taxonomy (NCBI): domain Bacteria; kingdom Bacillati; phylum Actinomycetota; class Thermoleophilia; order Solirubrobacterales; family Paraconexibacteraceae; genus Paraconexibacter; species Paraconexibacter sp. AEG42_29. Next base: position 4,473,649 of record NZ_CP114014.1, read on the forward strand.
CGGCCGACGCCTCGGGGTCCAGGAGCGCGCGCTCGAGCAGCGCCTCCGCCTCGCGGCGTGCCGCCTCGTCACGGTCCTGACCTGACTCTCCCATCGCGTTCGCTCCTTGGTGCGTTGGACGGCCTCTGCAGATGGTGGGCTATTGCGCTCCTCATCGTTATCGACCGTCCGGCGGAATCGGCTCACCCCCGGGTGGACGTGTTGGCGGCCTGCGGCCGCGGGGTAGGGTCCGGCCCATGGTGAAACTGCTCTACAAGCCCTTCGGGATCCTGCTGGCCGTCGTCACCGGCCGCATCGCCGGCGCGGTGTTCGACGCCGTGTGGGCGCGGCTGGACCGTAAGGGCGACGGGTCGGTCCCGGCCCCCACGCAAAAGGGCGTGAGCACCGGTCGCGCGGTCGCGGCGACCGCCGTGCAGGCGGCGACCTACGCCGGGACCAAGACCGCCGTCGACCGCTTCGGGGTGCGGGTGTTCCACCACCTGACCGGACTCTGGGCGGGCGACCCGAGCTCCGAGGAACAGGCCGACAAGGCCGCGAAGAAGGCGGCCAAGAAGGCCGAGAAGAAGGGCGAGAAGCGGGTCGTCGCCTGACCGCTCAGGCCTGCGGGCGGCCGGCCGCGTCGAGGGCTTCCCGCGCCGGGACGGGCGCACCGACCGCGGGACCCTGGGCCTGGTCCACGCCCAGCGCACGCAGGGCCTCCAGCGTCGGCGCGTCGGCAGCGCCGGTCGCAACGGTCCGCGCCCCCACGCCCGCGGCGAGCTCGACGATCGCCGCGATCACCACCTGATCGATGTGCTCCGTCGCGCTGCTGCGGACGAAGCCCTCGTCGATGCGCAGGACGTCGAACGGCAGGTGCTTCAGGAAGTAGAAGCTGCCGAAGCCCGCCCCGACGTCGTCCAGCGCGAGCGGGCAGCCGAGGTGCCCCAGGTCCCGCCCGAACTCCTGGACACGGGCCAGGTGGGCCACCGCCTCGTGCTCGCGCAGCGTCACGGTGAGCCGGCGGGGATCGACGTTGCGGCGCGTGAGCTGGTCGGACAGCACGTCCACGAGCCCGTCGCCCATCAGCGAGCGCACCGACACACGCGCCGACAGGGCCGGCCCGTCCGGATAGTCGGCCAGCAGCTCCGCCGCCCGCGTGATGACGTACCGGTCGAGCTCCGGGACGAGTCCCGCGCGCTCGGCGTCGGGCAGGAACGCCGCCGGGCCGTGCAGATCGCCGTCCGGCGTCACGAGCCGCGGGTGGAGCACCAGCTCGGGGACCCCGCCGCCCGCGAGGTCGAGCAGCGGCTCGGCGTGCAGGACGAGGCGGCCTGAGGACAGCGCGGCGCGGATCACCGCTGCGGGGTCGGCGCCGGCGGCCCGGGCCCGTCCGCGCTGGGCCGGACGGGCCCTGGCCCCGCGTGCCTGCCGCAGCCTGTCCCGGCCCGCCTGCTTGGCGTCGTACATGGCGAGGTCGGCGTCGCTCAGCAGCTCGTCGCCCCGCTGCTCGGGCCGGTCGACGAGCGCCAGGCCGATGCTGGCCGTGAGCGGGACGTGGGCGTCCGCGGTCCGCACGACGTCCGCGAGTCCGGCAGCGATCTCGAGCGCCTCGGGCAGCTCGGCCTCCGGCAGGAGGACGACGAACTCGTCGCCGCCGTGACGGGCGATCAGGTCCGAGTCGCGCAGCCGCCCGCGCAGGGCGTCGGCGATCCGTGCGAGCAGGGCATCGGTGGCCGTCCGGCCGAGCCGCGCGCCCACCGCCGCGAAGCCGTCCAGGTCGATGACGAGGACGGCACCCCGGACGCCGTAGCGGCGGCCCCGGCGCAGGTGCTCGTCGAGCGAGCGCTCGAAGGCGCGGCGGTTCAGCAGGCCCGTCAACGGGTCGCGGTCCACCAGGTACTGCAGCTGCGCCTCGGCGCGGCGGCGGCCCGAGACGTCCTGCACCTGGGTGAGGTAGTGGCGTGGGCTGCCGTCGGCGGCCAGCACCAGCGCTGTGCTCATGGCCGTCCAGACCACCTCGCCGCCCGGCTGGACCAGGCGCAGCTCCGCGGTGTGCTCGCGCAGCACGCCGTCGAGCAGCGCGTCGCGCGCCTGCGCGTGGACGTCCGCGTCGGCCTGGTGCAGCAGTGCGTCGAACGCGACGCCGCGCGGTCCCGGCTCGTCCCAGGCGCAGAGCCCGGCGAGCGCGCGATTGGCCTGCAGCAACTCGCCCTCCAGGCTGATGACCGCCATCCCGAGCGGAGCCTCGTCGAACGCGCTGCGGAACCGCAGCTCGGCCTCGCGCAGGCGACGCTCGGCATCACGGCGGCGCGTGACGTCCCGCACGCTGCCCTGGGCCTCCATGACCGCACCGGTCGCCGGGTCCTTGACGGCGCGCAGCAGCGTCTCCACCCACAGCCAGCGGCCGTCCGCCCGTCGCAGCCGGTGCGTGATGTCGACGGCGGCGTCCGTCCGTCCCAGGTGCGCGACCAGCGCCTCGAGGCGGTCACGGTCGTCCGGGTGCGCAAGGGCGGCGAGCGTGTGGCCGAGCAGGGCATCCGGCGCGGTCCCGAGCAGTGCCTGCGCCGCCGGGGACACGTACGTCAGGGTGCCGTCGGGCCGGGTGAGCAGAAGGATGTCCGTGGCGCTCTGCTCCAGGAAGAGCGACCGCCGCCGCGCGTCGAGCGCGTCGCGCGCGGCCAGGTCCCGCTCCCGGGCCCCCAGCACGGCCAGCGTGCGCGCCTCCTGCTCGCGACGGACCAGCGCGCCGACTCCCAGCACCGCGAGCAGCGTGAGGCTGAGTCCGGAGCCGGCCGTCGCCGCGATGCCGGACCACGCCGCGGGCACCCGGTCGACCGAGACGGTCCAGGCCCGGCCGGCGACCCGGACGACCGCCTCCCGGGTGGACGGGCCGACCGCTGCACGCCCGCCCTCGAAGCTGACCGAGCCGTCGCGGATCTGGGCGCCGAGGCCGCTCGGCAGCGCGGCGGCGATCGTGCGCGCCAGGACGCGCGTGTCGCAGACCACCGCCACGCGCAGCGGGCTGAGCTCCCCGGTCAGCCGGACCACCGGAAGGTAGAACGCGACCACGGCCCGGCCCGGGTCCAGCAGGGCGTTCGGCGCGGTGACGGACGCCGACCGCGTCCGGATGGCCCGGGCGAGCGCCAGCGCGCGGCGCGGGTCCGCGGCGGCGTCGATGTGGCCGCGGGCCGGGATGGACGACGGCCGCCCCACGCCGATGCCCTGCTGCGCGAGCGCCGTCAGGATCGGCGTGTACTGCGGTCGAGTCCGCGCGCGCGTGCGGCCGTCGAGCTCCACGATCGGCCCGGCCGACGCCTCGAACCGGGCGCGGCCGGACTGCGGGACCGCGCGCAGCACCGAGACGGCGGCCACGATCGGGTTCTGCAGGAGCTTGGCGGCAGCGAGCCGCAGGTGCGCCGGGGACACGGGTCGCGCGGCGGCGTACAGGGTGGCGAGCGCTTCGAGGTCGCTGATGACCCCATTCGCCGCGTTCCGGGTCGCGTCGGCGGCCAGGTGGAGCTCGGAGCGCTGCTCGCGCTCGGCGGCGTCGCCGGCGTGCTCCGTCGCGACGAGGGCCGCGATCACGGTCAGGAGGACCCCCACCACCGCGACGATCCGTGGCAGGACGGTCGGCGACGACGTCGGCCGGTGAGCGCCCATCGGTTCCGGTCAGGCGCCGGGGCGCGGACCGCCGCCGCCCGTGATGACGAAGCCGCGGTCGGCCAGCGTCGCCAGCGCGTCCTCGAAGCCGGCGTAGTCGCGGGCCAGGAGGTGGTCGAGCGGCCGGCCCTGCGGCCCGCTGACCCGGAGCCAGCGGCGCAGCGCGTCCGGGTGGACCCGCTCGGCCGCCTCCTCGGTCAGCGTGAGCAGGATCGGGAGCTGCGGCTTGTCGTCCAGGTCGCCCGCGATCAGCGACAGCGGATCGGCGCCGAGTGCCGCGCAGAGCTCGTCCTCGGTGAGGCCGAGGCGCTGCATGAGCACGGCGGCGGCGGTGGCGGTCACGGGGCCTTCTGGCGGTGGGCGGGCGGTCGGGGCCTGGGTCAGCCGCCGCGCTTGCGGCGCAGGGCGGCCCAGCCGTTGTCGAGCAGCATATGCGCCGCGGTGATGGGCATGGGCTCGGACGCGGTCGGCTCGTGACCGCCGCCGATGCGCTGGATCTGCCGCGTGTGGAAGTAGAGCTCGAGTGCGGCGTCGAGCTGCTTGGCCGACGTCTTGCGGCCGCCCATGTCCGGCGCGGTGCCACCGCCGGCGACGGTGCGCGGGACGGCGGCGTCGAGCGCGAACGGCCGGCCGAGGCCGACCACGTCGGTCGCCCCGGACGTGATCGCGTCGCGCATCCCGGCGGGGGAGCGGAAGCCGCCGGTCACCATGAGCGGGACCGGGGTGATCGCCCGCACCTTCTCGGCGTAGTCCAGGAAGTAGGCCTCGCGCTGCTTGGTCGACTCGGCCCGCGTGTCGCCCGTGGTCATCGCCGGCGACTCGTACGTTCCGCCGCTGACCTCGAGCAGGTCGAGGCCCTCGGCGGTCAGCGCCGCGACGACGTCCATCGACTCCTCCTCGGTGAACCCGCCCCGCTGGAAGTCGGCCGAGTTCAGCTTGATGCCGACGGGGTAGGCGGCCCCGACCCGGGCGCGGATCGCCTTCATGACCTCGACGACGAACCGCATCCGCTTCGTCGCGTCTCCGCCCCAGGCGTCGGTGCGCTCGTTGGCGCGCGGCGAGAGGAACTGGCTGACGAGGTACCCGTGGGCGCCGTGGATCTGGACGCCGTGGAAGCCAGCCTCCTTCACGACCGCAGCTGTGGTCGCGAAGCGCTCGACGATCGCATGGATCTCGGCGTCGGTGAGCTGCTTGGGCGTCGGCGCGCCCGGCACCTTCGGCCGGATCGGCGACGGGGCGACGGGATGCGTGCCCGCGATCCGGAGCGCCTGACGGCCGGGGTGGTTGATCTGGACCCAGGTGGGCGTGCCGCCGGCCTGGGCGGCCGTCGCCCACGCGCGGAGCTGCGTGAGGTGGCGGTCGTCGTCGACGACGACGTTCTTCGGCTCGCCGAGGTGACGGCGGTCGACCATCACGTTGCCGGTGATCAGGAGCCCGCCGCCGCCGGAGCCCCAGCGGCCGTAGAGCGTGTTCAGCGCGGGCGTCGGAGCGTTGACGCGGTCCCCGAGCTGCTCGCTCATGGCGGACTTGCCGATCCGCCCCGGGAGGACGGCGCCGCACGGCAGGGCCAGCGGCTGGGTCAGGACGTCAATGGCCGCTTCGACGGTCGGTTGCATTCCACAACCTTACTTCCCGACCGTCAGAACAGTTGATTCTCCCCGCCGAAGACCTCGCTCACGGAGTCGTCGGTGAAGATCCGGCGGATCGAGTCGGTCAGCAGCTCGGCGCAGCTGAGGACGCGGATGTTGTCCGGCGCGCCGCGGCGCAGCGGGATCGTGTCGGTGACGACGATCTGCTCGAACGGCGACGCAGCGAGGTTCTCGAAGGCCTTGCCGCTGAGGACCGGATGGGTGGCGGCGGCGAAGACACGCGCCGCGCCCTCGTCCCGCACCGTCTGACCGGCCGCCTTCAGCGTGCCTGCGGTGTCGATCATGTCGTCGACGATCAGCGCGGTCTTGCCGCGCACGTCGCCGATGATGTACCCGATCTCGGCGACCTGCTGGGCGGGGCGCTCCTTGTCGAGGATCGCGAGCTCGGCGCCGAGCTTGGAGGCGAACTTCTTGTTGAGCTTCACGCGGCCCGCGTCCGGGGCGACGACGACGAGGTCCTGCAGGTTGAGGTCCGCGAAGTACTGGGTGAGCATCATCATCGCGGTCATGTGGTCGACCGGCTTCTGGAAGAAGCCCTGGACCTGACCGGCGTGGAGGTCCATCGTGAGGACGCGGTCGGCGCCGGCGGACTCGAGCATCCGGGCGACGAGCCGGGCGGAGATCGGCTCGCGCGGGGCGGACTTCTTGTCCTGCCGGCTGTAGCCGTACCAGGGGCAGACGGCGATCACGCGATGCGCGGACGCGCCGACGGCCGCGTCGATCATGAGCAGCAGCTCCATCAGCGCGTCGTTGGCGCTGACACCCGTGTCGGGGTTGCCGCAGGTCGGCTGGATGATGAAGACGTCGGCGCCGCGGATCGACTCCTCGTACCGGCAGTAGACCTCGCCGTTGGAGAACGTCTTGAGCGTGACGGGACCGAGGTCGACCCCCAGCTTCTCGGCGATCTTCCCGGCGAGTGCCGGGTTCGCACGGCCCGAGAACAGCATCAGGCGCTTGTCGTAGTCGATCGGGAGGCTCGTCGCGCCGCGCACAGCGGTCGAGAGTCTACGGACAGGGTCCGACGCGTAGGTCATGGAGGAGATGGCCCGGGCTTGGGAGGAGAGGGCGGGAGGGTCAGGCGCCGCGCCCGTCCGGGGCGGCGGCATCCTGTCCGGCAGCATAGTCCTCGAGGTTCGTCTGGCGCGCTCGGGCGATCGCGAGCGCCCCCGCAGGGACGTCCTTGGTGATGACGGAGCCGGCGCCGGTCACCGCGCCGTCGCCGATCGTCACCGGTGCGACGAAGCTGACGTCGACCCCGGAGCGGACGTCCCGGCCGATCGTGGTGCGGTGCTTGTGGCGGCCGTCGTAGTTGGCGGTGATGGTGGCGGCCCCGAGGTTCGACCCGGCCCCGACGTCCGCGTCGCCGATGTACGACAGGTGCGGGACCTTCGCGCCCGGGCCGATGTCGGAGTTCTTGACCTCGACGAACGTGCCGACCTTCGCGCCGTCCCGCAGGACCGTGCCCGGCCGCAGGTAGGCGAACGGGCCGATCGTGACCCCGTCGTGCGCGGTCGCCTCGACCCCGAAGGCGTGGCGGATCGTGACCTCGTCGTGCAGCGTGCAGTCGGTCAGCGTCACCTGCGGGCCGATGCGGCAGCCGCGGCCGACGACGGTCGCGCCGCGGAGCACGGTCCCGGGCTCCAGGACGGTGTCCTGGCCGATGACGACGTCCGCGTCGACGACGGTCGACGTCGGGCTCACGACCGTCACGCCGCTGCGCATGTGGTCGTCGAGCAGGCGCCGCTGCATGGTCTCGCACGCCTGAGCGAGCTCCGCGCGGTCGTTGATGCCGACCAGCAGGCCCGGGTCGCCGAGGTCCACGGCCGCGGCGCGGTCCGCCAGCGCGAGCACGTCCGTCAGGTAGAGCTCGCCCTGGGCGTTGTGGCTCTGCAGCTGCGGCAGCGCCGCGTGCAGCGCCGCGCCCTGGAAGGCGTAGATGCCGACGTTGATCTCGTCGACCGCGAGCTCGGCCTCGGTGGCGTCGCCCGGCGAACGGGTCTCCACGATCCGCAGGACGGAGCCGTCCTCGTCGCGGATGACCCGGCCGTAGCCGCTGGGGTCGAGCGCGCGGATGGTCGCGACGGTGGCGTCGGCGCCCGCGGCCCGATGGCGTTCGATCAGGGCGGTGAGGGGCCCGGCCGGGATCAGCGCGGCGTCGCCGTTGATGACGATCACCGTCTCCTCGGCGTCCAGCAGCGGCGCGGCGGCGGCGACCGCACCCCCGGTGCCGTCGGCGACCGGCTGGACAGCGGTCTCGACGCCTTCCGGCAGGTGTCCGTCGAGCTCCCCGCCCGGCGAGGTCACGACGATGACCCGGGTCGCCCCGGCGGCGCGCGCCGCCCGGATCGGCCAATGGACCATCGGCAGGCCGCACACGTCGTGCAGGACCTTCGGGGTGGACGAGCGCATCCGGGTGCCTTTCCCGGCGGCCATCACGACGGCGGTGAAGCTCACTGCGCGGATGCTACGCCGGACGGCCCTCGCGAGGTCCTTCGGCGGCTTCGTATGCCCGGACCCACTTGCGGACGGCGTTGCCCGACACGCCGTAGCGGCGGCCGACGCGCTCCCAGCCGTCGGCGTCCACTTCGGCCACGATCTGCGCGAGGGGCGGGCGCTCGACCTTGCGGGTGGCCGGCCGTCCCGCGCCGCTCCGGGCCCGCCCCGCGCACCGGCGGGAGCAGTACCGCTGCCGGGACGGGGCGCGCATCGGATCGCCGCACCAGGCGCACGGACGTTCAGGCGCTCGCGCATTGCGGCCGCAGTGGGTCTCGAGGGTGGCTGCGCAGTTCGGGCAGACGATCCTGAGGTTCGCGAGGCGGTTGTCGTCGGGGACGCCGTTGACGTGATCGAGGATCAACGCGATCGACTTGCCGCGCCAGAGCTCGCCCTGCCCGCAGAGCTCGCAGGCACGCGTCTTGTACCCCTCCTCGAAGAGGCGCGCCTTCAGCGAACGACGACTGAACGGCCGACCGGTGGCAAGGATCTCCTCGAGCGGGACGCGCTGGGCGCGCGATCGCGCACGAGTCGTGGCGTAGCGGTCGAAGTGATCGACCGGGATGCCCCAGACCGCGACGTACTTCTGGAGGACCTTGAAGCTGTTGCCGGTGGACGACGCGTTCATGCGCCGAAGCGCCTCGGCGTAGCTCTTCGACGCTGCGACAGCACTTCGGGCTTCGGTCTCGGAGTAGCGCGGAGGCATGCCCGAGACGATCAGACGCCGGTCGGACAGAACCTAGGCCATGACGGCCGACAGCTGGGGAGTCGGGACTTGAACCCGAACTTTCGGCCTTCAAAGGGCCGCGTGCTGCCATTACACCACTCCCCAGTGCATTGAACCAGCGCTCTGGCTCGACCGCTCAAGCTTAGCCGCAAGCCGGCCGATCCGTGCGGTGTAGCATCGCCCGTACCCCACTCCAAGGAGCCAGTCCATGAAGCAGTTCAGCTGTGGCGCCGTTGTCCCCGGATGCACCGCGACCTTCACCGCCGAGACCGAGGACGAGATCCTCGGACAGGTCGCGGCTCACGCGCAGGCCGACCACGGCATGGAGTCGGTGCCCGACGAGGTCGTCGCGCAGGTCCGCGAGAAGATCGAGACCGTCTGACACGCGGAGCGACGTGCCGCGCCGCCCTCGACCGGTGGGGGCGGCCGCGTCAGCGGGCCAGCGCGCCGACGATGCGGTCGATCGGGACCAGCCCGACGTAGGCGTCGTCCTCGCCGATCACCGCGACCGGATCGAAGCGCGTCGCGAGCGGCCGCGCCATCGCGCGGCGCGCCGCGTCGGCGATCGGCACGCCGCCGGTCAGGCTGAGCGGGGCCCGCGGCAGCGTCCCGCGCTGGTGGGCGGGGCTGTCGATGACGCCGCACGGATGGCCGTTCGGCGTCAGCACGACGACGTGGTCGGCGGCGGGATGCGACGCGAACGCCTCGGTGACCGCTCCGGGGCCGCCGGCGACAGGGACGGCCGGGGCGCGGTCCATCAGCCCTGACAGCCGCTCGGCGGCGGCCGGGTTCGGCGTCCGGGTGCGCATGCGCTGGGCGATCGTGCGGTCGAGCTCCCCCATTGCGGCGCTCGGGCGGCCAAGCGCGTAGCCCTGGCCGAGCGGCACGCCGAGCTGCACGAGGACGTCGAGCTGCTCGGCCGTCTCGATGCCCTCGGCCACGATCCACGCGTCGAGCCGCGCGGCGAACTGGCCGAGCGTCCGCACGATCTCCAGGCGGGTGTCGTCCGCGTCGATCCCGGTGATCAGGGACCCGTCGACCTTCACGAAGTTCGGGCGCAGGGCGGTGACCCGCTCGAGGCTGCGCGCTCCCGCTCCGGCGTCGTCGACGGCGACGAGTGCGCCGCGGGCGCGCAGCCGGGTCAGGGCGGCGGCGACGTCGTCGAGGTCGGCGCCGTCGGGCTGGTCGACGACCTCGATGACGAGCCGCTCGAGCGAGTGCTCGGCCGCGAGCACCGCCTGCACCTCCGCGCTGAGCAGGGCGGCGGGGCTGACGTTGACGGCGATGAAGCGGTCGCGCGTGAGCAGCGGGCGCGTCACGAGCGCCGCCTGCATGACCTGCGCCTCGAGCGCACCGGCGTACCCGAGCTGCGCGGCGGCGTCGAACCAGTCGCGCGGGCCCACACCCGCGGCCTCCGGGAAGCGCGCCAGCGCCTCGTATCCCCGGACGGCGCCGCGCTGCAGGTCGACGATCGGCTGGTAGTGGACGCGCACGCAGTGCGGCTCGGCCAGGATCCGCTGGAGTGCGTCGGTCCAGCCCTGGGCGTGGCGGTCGGCCGCCGGCACGGGATCGGGAACCGCTGTCACGGCGGGGACGTGGGCGTGGGCGTGGACGACGGGAACGGCATCGGGTTGTGCGTACGACATCGCGGTCGGGACCTCGCGAGGGAAGAGGGGGTCACTCCGACTATCGGTCGATATTCGTGCTGACTGAAGCCCGGCCTGGTGTCATGACGCTACGCCCGTCGGATGCGGACGTCGAGGCCCGCGGCCAGGAGCACCCCGAGCTCGAGCGGGGTGGACGGGTCCGCGGCGACCGCCCGTGCGTCGGCGGCGGTGGCGAGCCGCCGCTCGGACCGCAGCATCCCCACCGGCGCGCCGCGTCCGCCCACGGTCCTGAAGAGCTCGTCGCGGTGGCCGCCCGCGAGCGCGAGGAACTCGGCGTCGAGCGTCGGGGTCGCCATCAGGTACGGCGTGGCGTCGAAGGTCGGCGCGAACGTGAGGCCCACGCCGTCGGCCAGGTCCCCGAGCACGGCGGCGCCCAGCGCGTGGTCGAGCCCCGGCACGTCGGGCGCGACGAACACCACCGGACCGCAGTGGCCGTGCAGGGCGGTCAGCGCCGCGTCCGTCGTGTTCGCCTCGAAGGCGCCGGGACCACCCGGCGTGGCCGTCGCCGCGGCCCACCGCCGCGCACCCCGCAGCAGCTCGCGTCGCAGGGCGGACGCGGCGACCGGCCCGAGGAGCGCGGCCAGGCTGTCGCCCGGGTCGGCACCGGCGAGCGCATCGAGCACGACGACCGCGAGCGGCCCGCCGCCCGCCGCCGTCACGGCACCGGCAGCATCGGGGTCGCCGTGCGGCCGCTGCTCAGTCCCAGGCAAACGCGGTCCCGTTCGGCGCCAGCGACGCCGCGTCCACCAGCGGGACGGCCGCGCCGAGCGCCGCGGCGAAGGACGCGGTCGACGCCGCCACCAGGCGCACGAGCTCGCTGACCGGTGTCGGGTCCTCGGGCTTGACACCGTTGGCGTAGTCGGTCGCGTAGCCGAGCAGCGCGTACGGGATCTTGGCCTCGCCGGCGAGGACCGTCTCCGGCCCGGCGGTCTGCGAGACGCAGGTGACGCCCGCCTGGCGCAGCATCCGGATCTCCGTACGCGTGTTGAACCGGGGCCCGTCGACGTGGCCGTAGCACCCGCCGTCGCGCACCGGGTGGTCGACTGCCCGCGCCCCGGCCAGCAGCGCCGCGCGCAGTGGCTCGCTGAACGGGCCGTCGAAGATCCAGTGCCCGCGGCCCGCCGCGCCCGGCTCGGTGTGGAGCGTGCAGATCGTGCCGTCGGGGAGGCGGTTGGCGAGGAAGTGCAGGTCGTCGAAGACGACCAGCGACCCCAGTCCGAGCTCCGGGTCGCACGCCCCGCAGACCGTCGCGGACAGGATCGCGTCGACCCCCTCCTCGGCGAGGGCGCTGATGTTGGCCTGGTGCGTCACCTGATGGGAGACGAGCTCGTGGCCGTGCCGGTGGCGGGACACGTGCACGACGTCGGCACCGGCGAAGCTGCCGCGGGTCACGGGCACGTCGCCGAAGCGGGTGGCGACGGTCGCCGGCGTACCGTCCTCGAAGCCCGGCAGGGCGTACGTCCCCGAGCCCGTGATGATCCCGATGCGCATTGGCCGCCACATTAGTGGCGAACCGGTCCGACGGGCCGACCTACTGGCGTCGGCGCGGGACGCGGCCGCCCGTGACGCCGGCCTCGGTCGCCGGCCCCCCGCGGTGCGCGATGCCGAGGACGCGCATCGCCTTCAGCCCCAGCGACAGCTTCTCGCGGCCGTCCGTCGAGCCGACGTCCAGGCCGCTGAGCTCGCGGACGCGCTCGAGGCGATAGCGGATCGTGTGCCGGTGCGTGAACAGCCGCGCGGCGGTCCCGGCCACGTTGCCGTCGGCGTCCAGGAACGCCTCGACGGTCTGCACCAGGTCGGTCTCGTACTGCTCGTCGTACGCGACGAGCGGCTCCACGGTCTCGGCGTAGAACCGCTGCAACTCGGCCGGGTCCTCGCTCATCGCCGGGAGCAGCAGACGGTACGCACCGGTGTCGTCGAACGCCAGCAGGGGCCGCTCGGTGTCGCCCTCGGCGACGTTCGCGGCGAGCAGCGCCTCGGCGCCCGCCCGTGCGAGGTCCGTCGCCTCGGCGGCAACGCGGCTGCGGCCGACCGCGAACGTGTGCCCCGGGAGCGCCGACTGCAGCTCGTGCAGGACGCCCTCGGCGGCGCGGCGCGCCTGGGTGTCGTCCCCGCCGGGGATCAGGACGGTGACCTCGGTGCCCTCGCGGTCGCCGCGTTCGATCAGGGCCGCGAGTGCCCCGGACGCAGCGGCGCGGGCGCCGCGCTCGGCGGCCGCCAGGACACGCGGACGCCAGCCGTCCTCGGACGGGATGTGGGCGTGGACGCGGGCGACGACGAAGGACGCCCCCGTGAGCAGGTCGACGCCGAGCTCGCCGGCGGCAGCGAGGATCTCCGCCTCGTCGGTCAGCTCGCGGGCCAGGACCGACCCCAGGAAACCGGCCGCCGCCTCCTGGGAGGCGCGCTCGGGGGCGCGGACGCGCTCGACCTCGGAGGCGATCAGCGTCGCGACGATGCGGACCAGGGCCGCACCGGGCTCACCGCGGGCACGCATGCGCATCAGGCCGACGGGCTCGTCGGCCACCCGCAGCTCGACGGTGTCGACGCCGTTGGCGCCCATCGTCAGCGACTGCTCGTCGGCAGGGGAGCGGGCCGCCACGGCCAGGACGGCACCGGAACGGTCGACGAGCACGAGGCTCGCCTCGAGGGCACGGGAGGCGGCGCGCACGATCTCGGGCAGTCCGGCGCCGGACTCGACGGCCTCCGTCATGGCGTCCAGTGCCGAGAGATCGAGGCCCGACGACGTGCCTTCTGCCGGGATGGGCATCGCACCCCAGTGTACGGACCGCGGCCGGCGGGCGACCGTGGCCCGTCGCCACCACCTCGAGCGGAAGCTGCGTCAGAACTCGATGCGATCCCAGAACCAGACGATCGCGGCACCGCCGGCCACGCCCAGCCCGATGAACGCGGCGAGGATGTAGATCGTCAGGAACGACGCGGCGATGCGCTCCCACACCCGCGAGTACGACTGCCACGCGGGGACGAGGATCAGGCCGACGTAGGCGGCGAGTCCGAGGACCGCCGCAGCGACGGCGACGACGTAGGTGATCGTCTGGTTACTCATGCGCTGCCCGCTGATTCTGCCGGAAGTGGGAGACGACCAGCGCGACCATGCCGCAGAGCGCGAAGACGGCCGCCCCGAGTCCCCATCCGCCGAACACGTCGCTCAGGTAGTGCGCCCGCACCTGGACCCGGCTCAGGCCGACCGTGACGACCAGCACGATCGCGAACGCCAGGACCGCCACGCGCGACCCGAGCCCGGGCAGGGCCCGCAGCAGGACGACTGCCACCGCGAGGTAGGCGACGGCGTTGGCGGAGTGCCCGGACGGGAACGAGGAGCCGGCGGTCTCGGTGAGGCCGTCGGTGGGGCGCGGCCGGTCCGTCCAGGCCTTGATCTGGTGCGAGGCCATGCTCGTCAGGACGACGCCGGCGACCAGCGCGACCGCGTCCGCGAACTTCCGCCGCACCAGCAGCAGGACGCACGTCAGCAGGACGAGGCTGCCGGTCCACTCCAGGCGCCCGAGATCGGTGACGGTCTTGGCGACGTCGTCGAGGCGCTGTCCGCTGAGGTCGGCCGACCACTGCATCCCGCGACGGTCCGCCGCCGTCAGCTCCCCCGGCGTGATGCTGACCGCGTAGCCGATGCAGACGAACGCGCCGACCGCCACGACGGCCAGCAGCGTCGTCAGCTCCAGGCCGAGGTCGCCGGGGGTCACGCGCCGCCAGGCGAAGCGGGCCGGGCGTCGGAGGCGTCGCGCGAGTGGGCCGAACACCGGGTGGGCGTCGACCCGCCGCAGCAACGCCTCGCGCTGCTCCTCGTCCCGGAGCCGGCGGACCGCCAGGACGACGAGCGTCCCGATCACGATCACGGCGCCGAGCGCGAGCGACCCCTTCTTCGCGAGGTCGAGGACCTGGTCGATCGATTGCCAGAAGACGTAGCCGAGGACCGCGAACGTCGTGCCCCAGAGCCCCGCGCCGAGGATGTCGTAGGGGGCGAACCGGCGCAGCGGCATGCCGCTGGACCCCGCGAGGAACGGCGCGACCGCACGGATGAGGCCGACAAAACGGCCCAGGAAGATCGCCTTGCCGCCGTGCTTGTCGAAGAACGCCTCGGTCTGCTCGATCCGCGCCTCGGAGATCTGCACCTTCGGGCCGTGGCGGACGAGGAAGTCGCGGCCGAGTCGTCGCCCGATCAGGAAGCTCGTCATGTCGCCGGCCACCGCGCAGACCCAGATGATCGCGACGAGGGCGACGATGTCGATCTGGCCCTGGCCGGCCACGACGCCGCCGATCAGGATCACCGTCTCACCCGGGGCCAGCAGGCCGACGAACGCCCCCGTCTCCAGGAACGCCATCACCGCGACGAGCACGTAGGTCCACGGCCCGAGCGCCTCGCCGAGGTCCTCCAGGACCTGGTCGATCTTCGGCAGGTGCACGACGCCGGTCCCGTACACGATCGCGCCGACGGCGACGATGAGGCCGCCCACGAGCAGCGTCGGCTCCAGGTGCCTGCGCTTGCGGTGCAGGGCCACGAGGATCGCGGCGGCGACCAGGAACCAGACGGGCTTCACGACGAGCGGTCCGGGTCCCAGACGCGGGTGGCGATCGCCTCGGGCCCGAGGCGGGCCGCGACGTCGACCGCGGCGTCGAGGTCACGGGTGAGGCCGAGGGTGGTCGGGCCGCTGCCCGAGACCAGGACGAGGTCGGCGCCGGCGCTGCGGAGCCGCTCGAGGTTGCGGCCGACGGGCGGGCACAGGGAGATCGCGGCCGGCTCGAGGTCGTTGACGACCAGCGCGTCCGGGAGGTCGTCCGCCGTCACCTGGACGCGCGCGGCGAGCGCGGCGAGCTCGGTCGCGGGGCGGGCCAGCCGGAGCCGATCGAACTCGCGGTAGACGGCGGGCGTCGACAGCGGTTCGGGGTGGGGCAGCACGACGACGCCGTAGGGCCGTGGCTGCCGGCGCGCCGCCACGCGCTCCCCGGCCCCGAGGGCGAGGTACCGGCCCGGACGGACCTGGGCCGGGACGTCGGCCCCGAGGCCCGCGGCGAGCTCGCGCAGGACGTCGTCCCCCAGGCCCGTGCCGCAGTGCTCGTCGAGCAGCCGCAGGACGGCGCCCGCGTCCGCGCTGCCGCCGGCCATCCCGGCGGCGACGGGGATCGCCTTCGCGATCGTGATCGCCACGGGCTCGCTGCGCCCGGACCGGGCGCGGAAGCGGGCCAGCGCGGCGGTCACGATGTTCTCGCCGCTCACCCGCGGGCAGACGAGGGCGTCGGCGTCGGCGTCCTCCACCCAGACCTCGTCGCAGAGGTCGACGGCCTGCATGACGCTGACGAGCTCGTGGCGTCCGTCGCTCGGGCGGGTCGCGCCCACGAACAGGCAGACGTTGATCTTGCCCGGGGCGCGGGTGTGCACCGAGCTCATGTCGGGGCCCCGGCCTGGAGCGCCGCCGCGAGGGCGCGGAAGTCCTCGGGCGAGAGGCGCTCGGCCCGGACGTCCGCGGGATGGCCGAGCTCCAGCAGCGCGGCGCGCGCCTGCTCGCGGATCTCCTTCGGGTAGGCCGGGTGCAGCTTCAGGGAGCCGGCCAGGGCCTTGCGTCGGTGCGCGAACCCGGCCTGCACGAGGGTGCGCAGCGGCTTGCCGACCACGGCGACGTCGGTCCGCCGGTGCAGCACGATCAGGACGCTGTCGACGTTCGGCACCGGATGGAAGACCGACCGCGACACCTTGTGGTGGACGCGGACGTCGCAGGACAGCTGCGCCAGCACGCTCGGCACGCCGTAGGCCGACGTCCCCGGTCCGGCCGCGAACCGCTCCCCCACCTCCTTCTGGACCATCGCCACCCACGTGGTGACGGCCGGCAGCTCCTCGATCGTCTTGAGGATCGCGGTCGCGGCGATGCCGTACGGCAGGTTGGCGACGACCTTCGTCGGGACGGGGTCGAGCGCGCCGAGGTCCAGCTGCAGCGCGTCCCCGAAGTGGAGCGTGGCGTGATCGCCGAAGCGGTCGAGGGCGTCACGCAGGGCCGGCTCGAGCGACCGGTCGACCTCGACCACGTGCGTGTGCGCGACCAGTGGCGCGAGGTACTCGGAGAGGACGCCGAGGCCCCCGCCGATCTCCAGCGCGACGTCGTCACCGGTCAGCTCGGCGGCCCGCGCGATCACGCCGAGGATGTTCGAGTCGATCAGGAAGTTCTGCCCGAGGTCCCGCTTGGGCCGGACCCCGAACGCCTTCAGCCGCCGGAGCGTGGGCTGGGTCGGGAGGTCGTCGCCGTCCGGGGTCACCGGTGCCTCAGCCCCAACCGAACAGGCCGGCCGCGTTGGCGGTCACGAGCGCGTCGAGGTCGTCGTACGGCAGGTCGCGCAGCTCCGCGACGAAGCGGGCGGTGTGGGCGACGAACGCCGGCTGGTTGCGGTGCTTGCGGACGGCCTGGGGCGTCAGGTACGGCGCGTCGGTCTCCACCAGGAGCCGGTCGGCCGGGACCTTCGCCGCCGCCCGCGCGAGGTCCGCGTTCTTCGGATAGGTGACGTTCCCCGCGAACGAGAACCACCAGTCCTCGGCGATGCACGCGTCCACGTGGTCCGGCATCGAGAAGCAGTGCAGGATCACGGTGACCCCGGCCGCGTGCTCGCGGAGCATGCGGATCGTGTCGTCCTCCGCCGCGCGGGTGTGGATGACGAGCGGCTTGCCGACGTCGCGGGCGAGGTCGATCTGCGCGCGGAAGGCGTGCTCCTGGTCCGGGCGCGGGCAGTAGTCGCGGAAGTCGTCCAGGCCGGTCTCGCCGATGGCGCGGCAGCGCGGGTGGCGCGCGAGCTCGGCCAGGTCCGCCAGCTCGGCGTCCCCGAAGCCTTGCGCGTTGTTCGGATGGCGCCCGACCGCGGCGAAGACCTCGGGGAAGGCCTCTGCGGCCAGCAGCGCCGACCGGTTGGATGCCTCGTCGGTGCCGACCGTCAACATCCGCGCGACACCGGCCTCGCGGGCGGCGGCGACCAGTTCGGCGTTGTCGGGCGCGCAGGAGTCCAGGTGGGTGTGGCTGTCGATCATGGTGGCGGCGTCGGGTCGCGCGGAAGGCGCGGGTGGCTCAGGCCGCGACCGGCGCGGGCGGCAGGTCCTTCGGGAACAGCGGCGCGAGGACGTCGACCTGGGTCACGGCGCCGGCGGTCAGCGTCGCCCCGGCGTACGCGATGTCCGGGGCGTTCAGCGCGGCGAGCAGCTTGTCGACGGTCTCGGGGAGGACCGGCGCGAGCAAGACGGCGACGACGCGCACGCCCTCGATCAGCGTGGCCAGGACGACGTCCAGCCGCTCCGCGTTCGCGGGGTCCTTGGCGAGCGCCCACGGCGTGGTCTCCTCGACGTACCGGTTCAGCCGCCGCACGCGCTCCCAGACGAGCTCCAGCGCAGGGGTCAGCTCCGCGCGGTCGATCAGCGCGGCGACCTCGTCCGCCAGCCCGTCGAAGTCCTCGCGCAGCTCCGGCTCGACGTGCGGGACGGCGCCGTCCCGGTACTTGCGCACCATCGCGATCGAGCGACTGGCGAGGTTGCCGAAGCCGTTCGCCAGCTCGGACTCGTAGCGCTGCTCGAAGGCCTCGGTGGAGACCGAGCCGTCCTGCCCGAACGTCACGTCGCGCAGGACGTAATGGCGCAGCGCGTCCGTGCCGAACCGGTCCATCACCACGAACGGGTCCAGGACGTTGCCCAGGGACTTGCTCATCTTCTCGCCGTCCATCAGCAGGTAGCCGTGGATGTAGAGGCGTTCGGGGAGCGGCAGGTCGGCCGCCATCAGCAGCGCGGGCCAGAAGACGGCGTGGAACTTGAGGATGTCCTTGCCGATGACGTGCTGCTGCGGCGGCCAGAACGTGCCCGTGAGATCCTCGCCCGGCTTCGCGTACGACAGCGCCGTGTAGTAGTTCAGGAGCGCGTCGAACCAGACGTAGAAGACGTGGTCCTCGTCCCACGGCACCGTCACGCCCCAGGTGAGCTTCGCCCGCGACAGCGAGACGTCCTGCAGCCCGCCCTTGATGAACGACAGCGCCTCGTTCGCGCGGTGGCGCGGGCCGACGAACTCGGGGTGGTCGGCGTAGTGCTGCTCCAGCCGCTCCTGGAAGGCGGACAGCTTGAAGAAGTAGTTCTCCTCCTTCTCCATCGTCAGCTCGATGTGGTGGATCGGGCAGCGGCTGCCGTCCTCGATCTCCGCCTCGGACTTGAAGTCGGCGCAGCGCGGGCAGTACCAGCCCTCGTAGTGGTCCTTGTAGACGTACCCGTTGTCCTTGATCCGGACGAGGACCTCCTGCACCTTCGCCTTGTGCTCGGGGTCGGTCGTCCGGATGAAGAAGTCGTTCGACGCGTTCAGGCGCGGCATCAGGGACCGGAAGCGCTCGGCGTTCTGGTCGGCCAGGGCCTGCGGGGTCATCCCGAGCGCGTCGGCGGCGTTCGCCACCGGCTCGCCGTGCTCGTCGACGCCGGTGAGGAAGAAGACCTCGTCGCCCCGCTGGCGGTGGTGACGCGCCATGACGTCGGCCGCGATCGTCGTGTACGCGTGCCCCATGTGCGGCGCGGCGTTGACGTAGTAGATCGGCGTCGTGACGTAGAAGGTCCCCATCGGCCACCTACGTTACCGGCGGCCCGCGCGCGGTCCGTGTCCGCCGCCCGGGTCAGCGCCGCTCGGTGAGCGCGGCGTAGAGCGCGTTGGCGCCGGCACCCGTCAGCGACGCGACGACCTTGGCCGCCGGCCGTGGCTTCGCGCCTGCGGCCACGAGGTCGCGCAGCGCCTGCAGCGCCGGGCCGAGGTCGGCCTGCCCGCCGTCCTCGGCGGCCGCCGCCGGGCCGACGACCAGCACGATCTCGCCCTTGACGTCCTGTCCGGCGTAACGCTCGGCGAGGCCTGCCGCGGTCCCGCGGACGACCTCCTCGTAGAACTTGGTCAGCTCACGGCAGACCGCGACCGGGCGATCCGGGTCGAGCGCCGCCAGCACGGCCAGCGACGCCGCGATGCGCCGCGGCGACTCGAACGCGACGAGCGTCTCCCCGCTCGCGGCCGCCAGGACCCCGGTCAGCTCACCGGCTTTGCGCGGGAGGAACCCGCCGAAGCGCCAGACCTCCGACGGCAGGCCGCTGACGGCGAGCGCGACGAGCACCGCGGACGGCCCGGGCAGGACCTCCACGCCGAGGCCCGCCGCCACGCAGGCGCCCACGAGGACCGCACCCGGGTCGCTCACCAGCGGCATGCCGGCGTCGCTCACCAGCGCGACCGTCTGGCCGCCCTGCATCCGGGCGACGAGCTCGTTCGCCCGCGCGCGCTCGTTGTGCTCGTGGTAGCTGACGAGCGGCGTCGTCACGCTGTAGCGGTCCAGCAGCCGCTTGGAGTGGCGGGTGTCCTCGCACGCGATGACGTCCGCGTCGCGCAGCGCGCTGAGCACGCGCAGGGTCACATCCTCCAGGTTGCCGATCGGCGTCGGGCACACCACCAGCCGTCCGGGCGTCGTCACGTGGGGATCCCGTCGTGCTCGTCGTAGGCCAGGACCGCGGCGCCGAGCATGCCCGACTCCGCGCCGAAGCGTGCCGGGACGATGCGGGCGATGTCGCGCGACGGCGACAGCGCACGAGCCCGCATCTCCGCGCGGGCGGGCTCCAGGAGCAGGTCGCCGGCCGCGATCACGCCGCCGCCGATCACCACCACCTCCGGGTTGAAGATGTTCACGATGTTCGCCAGCCCGACCCCGAGCGCCACGCCCGCGGCGCGCAGGCACTCGGTGGCGGCGGGGTCGCCGTCGTGCGCGAGCTCGGTGACGAGCGCCCCGGTCATCAGGCGGCCGGTGGCCACCGCCGCGGCCAGCGCGCCGCGGGGGTCCGCGGCCGCCGCGGCCAGTCCCGCGCGGCCCAGCGCACTGCCGGACACCAGCGCCTCCATGCAGCCGCGGTTCGGGCAGTTGCCCTGGCACGGCGGGCCGTCGAGGTCGATCACCATGTGGCCGAGCTCGGCCGCCGCGCCGACCGCCCCGCGGACGAGCTTGCCGTCGACCACGATCCCGCTGCCGATGCCGGTCCCGATCGTGATCAGCACGGCGTGGTCGGTGCTGGCGGCCGCGCCGAAACGGTGCTCGGCGAGCATCGCGACGTTCGCGTCGTTGTCGACCACCACGGGGAGGCCGAGCCGCTCGACCATGATGTCCCGGAACGGCACGTCGGCGATCGGGAGATGGACGGTCGACACGGCGACCCCCCGGACCCGGTCGATCAGCGACGGAATCCCGAAGCCGACGCCGAGCACGTCCCCCGGCGCTGCGGCGATGGCCTCCTCCACGGCGTCGACGACGCGGTCCAGCACGGCGGAGCGGTCCCCGCCGGCGGCCGGACGGTGAGCGCGGTGGTGGACGTTGAGCTCGCGGTCGACGGTCCCCGCGAGCAGCTTGGTGCCACCCAGGTCGACGCCGATGACGCACGGCGGCGGCATTGGCGGGACTGTACCGCGGCACCCCGTGGTGGCCCGCCGCGCTTCGTCATCAGTCTCCATGGAGCGCTCGATGTGTCACCACGTCCGCCGGTGGCATGTGGTGGCACATCGACGGCGTCCGGGGGTGGCGCTGCAAGGCGCGTCACGGCGCCGGCGGGGTCCATGCGCCAGCATGTCCCGGAGTGCCTGACCCGCTTGACCCACGCCGCGGCGACGACGAGTCGCCGCAGTACACCCGCCACCGTGCGCGTCCCGGCTTCCTGAGCCGCCTCGGCGGGCGCAAGGACGACGACCTCGCCGCCCTGCAGGCCCTGCGCGAGCGCGAGGGCGAGCTCGACGTGTCCGAGCGTCCCGGCGACGCGGCCCCGTACCGCGACGACGACGGTCGGTCGATCTACCGCGTCGGCAGCGACCGCCCGCGCGGGCGGCGACGCCTGCCGGGACTCCCCGGTCTACCGGGCCTTCCGGGTCGCCGCGTGGCGCGGGCCGGCGGCACCATCACCGCGGGCTGGGTGGCCAAGCTCGTCCTGAAGGCCGGCCTCGCGTGGCTCGTGATCTCCCTAGGGGCGTTCCTCGTGTCCGCCACCATCCACCAGACCGGCAGCGGCGGCGGCGCCCTCGGCGGCGGCGGGCTGCCGCCGTTCGGGACGACCACCATCCTCGTGCTCGGATCCGACGCACGGCCGAAGGGCAGCCGCGAGCCCGGCGCAGGCGACGGCGGCCCGAGCCGCTCGGACACGATGCTGCTGCTGCGTGTCGGCGGCGGGCACAACGCACGTCTGTCGCTGCCCCGCGACACCGTCGTCGACATCCCGGGCCACGGTCGCAACAAGATCAACGCGGCCTACGCACTCGGCGGCTCCGAGCTCGCCGTCCGCACCGTCGAGGGCTACCTGGGGATCGCCGTCAACCACCTGATCGAGGTCAACTTCGAGAACTTCCCGGACCTCGTCGACGCGATGGGCGGCGTCGACTACACAGGGAGCTGCGTGGTGTCACGGATCAACGGCGGCTACAAGAACGGTGGCTTCACGCTGCGGCTGAAGAAGGGCACCACGCGCATCGACGGCGAGCAGGCGCTCGCGCTCGCGCGGACCCGGAAGAACGACTGCAACCCGCGGGAAAACGACTTCACGCGCGCGCGCCGCCAGCAGAAGCTGCTGTCGGCGATGAAGAGCCGGATCGTCAGCCCGTCCGGCTTCCTGCACGGCCCGTTCATCGGCTGGAACGCCCCGAAGGCGATCAAGTCCGACATGAGCGCCCCGACGCTGCTCGGCGTCTTCGGCGCGCTGGCGACATCGGGCAACGCGACCCCGCGTGTCCTGAAGACGACGCCGCAGACGCTGCCCGACGGCTCGTCGGGCCAGGTCGCGTCCGACGCCTCCCGGCGTGCAGCCGTGCGGCGCTTCTTGGGCTGAGCAGCGAGCCGCAGGCGAGGCCTACGCCGCTTTCGGCTTCTTGGCCTTGTCGGACCCGCCGCTCTTGGGCTTGTCCGACGAGGACGACGACGAACTGGACGAGGACGAGCCGCCGCTGCTGGAGGAGTCGCTGCTGCTCGACGAGGACGAGGACGAGCTGTCCGAGGAGGACGACGACCCCTCGGCCTTCTTCTTGTCGGCCTGCTTGTCCGCCATCTTCGCGTCGTTCTTGTCAGCGCCCTCGGACGCGGACTTCTCGAGCTCGCGGTTGCGGTTCTTCGTGCCGTAGTCCGTGTTGTGGAAGCCCTTGCCCTTGAAGTGGATCGCGGGGGCGTGCAGGACCTTGGTCACCGGGACGCCCGTCTCCGGATCGACGGTCAGGGTCTCGTCCGAGAACTTCTGCATGACGTCGAACGTCGTGCCATCGGGTCGGCGGTACTCGTAGATCGGCATCTCACCGGCCATTATGCCACGCCGCCGTTGGCACTCTCAAGGGGAGAGTGCCAATCCAAGCTCGGCGGCTACGATCGCGTCCATGTCTGAAGACGTCGTCACCATGGACAAGATCGTCGCGCTGTGCAAACGCCGCGGCTTCATCTTCGCGAGCAGCGAGATCTACGGCGGCCTCGGTTCCACGTACGACTACGGGCACTACGGCGTCCTGCTGAAGACGAACGTGAAGAACGAGTGGTGGCGCGCGATGCTGCAGGAGCGCGACGACATCGTGGCCCTCGACTCGGCGATCCTCCAGCATCCGGACGTCTGGAAGGCGTCGGGCCACCTGGCCGGGTTCACGGACCCGATGGTCGACTGCCGCACCTGCAAGGCGCGCTTCCGCGCGGACCACATCGCCGAGCGCCAGCCAGGGATCGTCTGCCCGAAGAAGCCGTCGAAGGTGCCGGGCGAGGGCCCGGACTGCGACCTCACCGAGGCGCGCGACTTCAACCTGATGTTCAAGACGAACGTCGGCCCGGTCGAGTCGACCTCGTCCGTCGCCTACCTGCGCCCGGAGACGGCCCAGGGCATCTTCATCAACTTCAAGAACGTGCTGCAGTTCGCCCGCAAGAAGCCCCCGTTCGGCATCGCGCAGGTGGGCAAGTCGTTCCGCAACGAGATCACGCCGGGCAACTTCATCTTCCGCACGCGCGAGTTCGAGCAGATGGAGATGGAGTTCTTCGTCCCGCCCGCCGAGGCGCCGCAGTGGTACGCGACCTGGAAGCAGATCCGCTTCGACTGGTACACGCGCCTGGGCATCCGGCCGGCCGGCCTGCGCCTGCGCGAGCACGAGGCCGACGAGCTGAGCCATTACTCGTCCGGCACGGCGGACGTCGAGTACCTCTTCCCCATCGGCTGGTCCGAGCTCGAGGGCATCGCGAACCGCGGCGACTTCGACCTGTCCGCGCACGCCGCCGAGTCGCGGACGAAGCTCGAGTACTTCGACCCGGGCAGCGGCGAGCGCTACGTCCCCCACGTCATCGAGCCGGCCGCCGGCGCCGACCGCGCCACGCTCGCGTTCCTCGTCGACGCCTACGACGAGGAGCAGGTCGACGGTGAGCTGCGCACCGTCCTGAAGCTCCACCCGCGCCTCGCGCCGGTCAAGGTCGCGGTGCTCCCGCTCGTGAAGAAGGACGGCCAGCCGGACATCGCGAAGGAGATCGTCGCGTCCCTCCGCGGCCTGATGCAGACCGAGTACGACGAGGGCGGCGCGATCGGCAAGCGCTACCGCCGCCAGGACGAGATCGGCACGCCGTACTGCGTCACCGTGGACCACGAGACGCTGACCGAGCGCACGGTCACGGTGCGCGACCGGGACTCGATGGCCCAGGAGCGCGTCGCGATCGACGACCTGCCGGCGCTGCTCGCGGGGCGCCTGGCGCAGCCCTGGTCCTCACCGAAGCTCGGCTGAGGATGCCGGCGCTCTCACGCGCCGGAACGGAACGAGTGGTCAGGAGAGCGGGCGGGCCACGCCCCAAGAGGGCGCGGCCGCCGATGGGTGTCAGCTGAAGTCGACGTTCAGCGTCGTGTAGTTCGCGCCGGGGGTCGCTGTGAACGTGCAGGACCGCGGCGAGCTTCCCCCCGTGACCGCGCTGCACGGCGCACCCGAGAAGGTGATGAAGTTGCCGCCGGTCGCGGTCAGGGTCACGGGGATACCGGCCGGGATCGTGGCGGAGCATGTCCCCGACGGCGCGCCGGGCGGGGTGTTCACGCAGTTCAGGCCGCCGGCCGAGCTGGTCACCGTGCCCGGCTGACCGCCGGTCGTCGACAGCCCGGTGATGGTCGCCGACCCGGTCGGGGTGGGCGCCGCGGGGCCCTGCGGACCGACTGGGCCCACGGGGCCCACCGGACCCTGGGGACCGGCGGCACCGGTCGCCCCGACGGCCCCGGCCGGACCGCGCGGCCCCGTCTTGCCGCGCAGCGAGTCGATCGCCGACTGCTTGATGTCGACCAGCGCGATGCTGCGGTTCTTGATGTTGGCGCTCGTGATGAGCGACGCGGCTGTGGCGCTGCCGGCGCAGGCCACGATCAGGGCGATCGTGGCGACGACCATCGCGGGCGATGGCCAGCCGAGCCGGATCCGGCGGGGTTCCTTCTGCATGACGTCCTCCTCGTGCGTGGGTGGCCCCCGGCCGCAGACCACCACCTTGCAGTGCGCAGTCGAACAAGGCCCGTGGCGCGACTATAAACCGGACCGCCGCCGCCGTGGGGGTCCGATCTGACGCACTTCAGGGCGCGCCGGCGCTCACCGTGACGTGCCGCAGACCTTGTACCGCCGCACGTCCGTCGCGACCCGGCCGCTCTTCAGCCGCATCCGGATGCGGACGACGACGGTGCGGGCCTTCTTCGCCGGCTTCAGCGCGACCGGCGTGCTGCGCGTCAGCCGCGCGCCGGTGAGCGTCGCGACCCGTCGCCCGGCGACCGTCACGACCGCGGACCGAACGCGTCCCCGGAAGGTGCTGCGCAGGTGCAGCGCGACCCGGCGCGTCCGGCACGCGCGCGCCGCAGGCGGAACCGACGCCCCGACCACCGCGCCGTAGTCCCGGCCCGCCTGGGCGATCGGCAGGTTCAGCACGCCCGGGCTGCCCGGCGAGGTGCGGATCTGGACCGGCCCGGGGATCAGGTTGCCGCGGTAGGCGACATCCCCGCCGGAGATCGCGAGCACCAGGCGGTGGCCCTTGGGGAAGCGGTGCACCGTGCCCGGCAGGTCGACGTGCACGGGCAGCGACGGGCTGGCGAACCGCGCCGGCGAGATCACGCGGTGGGTGAGCGTGATCGTCCCGTCCGGGGCGACGTCGTAGAGCTTGAAGAACAGCGCGAGCTCGGTCGGGCCGCCGATCTGGCCGACCGGCTCCTGGACGGGCGCGATCAGCCGCAGGTCGACGGACGGCACGCCGACGATGTCCGTGTCGGCCTGCAGCGGCGGCGTCTCGAAGCGGACCGTGGTGCCCGGGATGTCGCTGACCGGCGTCTTCTGGTCGATGGCGCTCGCCTCGGTGAAGCTCGTCGGCGCGCCCGCGGCCGTGGTCAGCAACGTGGCGGCACCGTCCTTCACGGCGGCCTTGTCGGCGACCAGGCCGTCCGTCCCGGAGAGGTACAGCGGCGTCGGGGACGCGACCGCGGGATAGGCGGGCGCGCGACCGTATGCCGGCGTCGCGTTCCCCTGGTAGGTCACCCAGTCGCGGAAGAACGTGAAGTCCAGCGGCGGGACCTTCGGGGAGTCCTTCAGGTAGTGGTCGAACCAGTCCAGGTACAGACGGCCCTGGTAGTTCGTCTCGGGCTTGGTGACGTTCGCCTCACCCGGAGCCGCGGGCCCGCTGTGCCCGCCGAACTCCCAGGTCAGCTTGACGGGGGTTCCCTGCGCCTTCAGCGACTGGTAGGTCGCGACCGACTCGCGCAGGTTGAACAGGGTGTCCCCCTGGCCCTGCACCAGCATCGTCGGGATCCGGATCTTGTCGATGAACGACACCACCGAGGCGTGTCGCAGGAACGCGATCTGGGCGTCGCTCGGGGCGCCGGTGACGCCCGCCTGCACGAGGGCGGTGCAGACGCGGTCGTCGAAGTTCGGGCACGGCAGGATGCGGCTCGGGTCGACCGACACCTGCGAGACCCCGTTGACGATCCCGAGCACGGAGAACAGCGCACCCCACAGGACCTTCGTCACGCCCGGCGTCTCCGAGCTCACGCCGCGCCCGCGCAGGGTGTCGGCGTTGTTCGGCATCAGCGAGTACGACAGGTCGTTCCACGTGATGATCGGGATGATCGTGTCCAGGCGCGGGTCGATGCCGGCGATCGCGAACTGGATCTGCCCGCCGTAGGAGCCGCCGAGCATGCCGACGCGCGGGTCGAACTCGTGCGCTGCGCCGTCCGCGCCCTTGGCGTCGCGCCGGACGTAGTCGATCGTGGTGCCGTCCGTCGCGGCCTTGCCGCCGCCGAGGAACGTGATCAGCTGGCTGCCGGCCTTGCCGTCGTAGTCGCGGTCGTCGAGCGTGATCTTGCACCCGCTGCCGCCGAAGCCGAGGCCGCTGTAGGAGAGGACGACGTAGCCCTGCGACGCGTAGAACTTCGCGAAGCCGGCCTGGTCGTCCTTCGACCCGCCGAAGCCGTTGGTCGTGAGGATCGCGGGGGCGGGCCTGGCCTTCGTGGCGGACGCCGGCTTGTAGAGGTCGGCGACGACGGTGCACGTGATGTCGTCGTCCGGCCCGACGACGGTGGCGAAGCGCAGCGTCTTGACCGACACCTCCTCGGCCTGCGCCGGGGCGACGGGCAGCAGCGCGAGGCCCGCGAGCCCGCAGGCGGTGAGAAGACCGGCGAGTCGACGCCGGGGACGGACGGACTGCTTGCGCATGTGACCCTCTCCTGGGTGCGGCGAACGGCGACGTTCATTGAAGACCGCGGCCTCAGTGTAAACGGCGTGTGACCGCAGCGCACCGGGAGCGGACGCCCGTCCGGGTCAGCTCACAGGAGCGGGAGCCGCACGGTGAACGTCGACCCCTCGCCGGGCGTGCTGAGCACGCTCACGGTCCCGCCGAGCGCGCTGCTCAAGCGGCGCACCAGCGGCAGGCCGAGCCCGGTCCCGGCCACCCGGCCCAGCTGGGCCTCCGGCACCTGGCCGAACTCGGTGAAGACGTGCTCGAGCTGGTCGGCCGGGATCCCGATTCCGGTGTCGGCGACGGTGAACGCGATCAGGGCCGGCTCCTCGATCGTGACGGCCAGGCGGATCTCGCCGGCGTCCGTGAACTTCAGCGCGTTCGTGAGCAGGTTGCGGAGGATCTGGGCGAGCAGGTGGCGATCGGTCCGCAGCGACACCACCGGCGGCTCGTCGATGACCAGGGCGACGGCGTCGCTGCGCTTGAGCGCGTCACAGGTGCCCTGCAGACCGTGCAGCAGCGCGGACAGGTCGACGTCGGCGGTCCGCACCCGGACCGACCCCGCCTGCAGACGGGCCAGCTCGAGCTGCTCGGTCACGATCCGCATCCCCTCCTGCACCGACTCGCGCGCCAGCGACACATCCGCCTCGGTGTCCGAGGGGACGTGCTCGTCGAGGACGATCTCGAGCAGGCCGTCGGCCGCGGCCAGCGGGTTGCGCACCTCGTGGGCGAGCGTGCGCAGGAGCTCGAGGTTCAGGTCGGCGGCCGCGCGCATCTGCGTGGCCTGGTCGGTCATCTCCTCGTGCAGCGCCTGGATCGAGACGGTCCGCTCCTCGACACGCTGCTCGAGCTCGGCGATCAGGCGGACGTTCTCGATCGCGACCGACGTGGCGTCTGCCAGCGCCGAGAGGAGGGCGACCTCGCCGGCGAGGTCACGCGTCGCCTGCTCGAAGACGACCTCGATGGCCTCGGGGGAGCGCGCGACAGCGAGGCGGGTCATCGCGTCGACCAGCACGGCGGTGCTCGGATCCATCACGTGTCGTCCTGCCGCATCGGCAGCAGAGCGCTGCGTCGTCTCCATACGTCTCCTCTTGCCCCGGAATCCGGCCCAGTAACGCGGGAGCGTATCGCGCGAGCCCGGGGCAGCGGGCGCGTTTGCGCCCGGACGCTCACGCCGTGAGCAGGCCGCGGACCGCGATGACGCCGGCCTCAACCGTCGGGCCCCAGTCGCGACCCGGGTCGCTGATCATGCGGATCGCGAGGCCGTCCGCCAGGCCGAAGAGCACGTCGGCGATTGCCTCCGGGTCGGCTTTGAGCTGTAGGACGCCCTCGGCCTGCTTGGCCGCGAGCAGCTGCGCGACGTGCGAGCTCGTGCGCCGCAGCAGCTCCGCGAACTCCGCCGCGATCTCCTCGTTCCGGCGGGCGATCGTGAACAGCTCGAAGATCAGCGCCACCAGACCGGGCTCGGTCGTGACGAAGTCCTCGAGCTGGGCGCGCAGCAGCCCGAGCAGGATGTCCGCGTCCGCGGCGCCGGCCAGCTGTGCCTCGAGCAGCTGCATCCGCAGGTCGCAGTCGCGCCGGACGACCTCGGTGAGAAGCCGTTCCTTCGTGCCGAAGTAGTAGTGCAGCAGGCCACGGGAGACGCCGGCCTCGCGGGCCACGTGGTCGAACGTCGCCCCCGCCACGCCGCGCTCCGCGACGCAGGTCCGGGTGGCGTCGACGATCCGCTGAGCCTTCTCGCCCTCGATCGAGCGGGGGGTCTCGGTGGTTGTGGCTGCCTCCATGCGCGTCCTCCGATGATAGTCCGGCTGGCCCCCCCTACGACAAGGGCGCCCCGGAGGGCGCCCTTGTCAACCGCAGTCGCCGCGCGAGGCGGCGTGAGCCGGGTGCCGGGTCAGGCGGCCGGGGTGTCGTCGCCGGCGTCGGCGTCGGCCGTGGCGGCCTTCGGCTTCGCGGCGGCGCGCTTCGGCTTCGCAGCCGCGGCGGCGCTGTCGTCGGCGGGGCCGTCGGCGGGCTCGGCGGCCGGAGCCGGTGCGACCGGCGCGACCGGTGCAGCCGCGACGGGCGGCGCAGCGGGCGGCGGCGTCGTCGGCGCCGTGGTCGAGGTGTAGTCGAACTCCTCCTCGGCGCCGAACAGCGCGTCCAGCACCTTGTTGCGCAGGTCAGCGGACGCCACCAGCGCGCCGACCGACGAGACGGTCACGAACAGCAGGCGCCGCTTCAGCTTGCCCTTCTTCTTCTTCTTCTTCTCGGCCTTCTCGCGGGCGGCGGCCTCCTTCGCGGCCTTCGCTGCAGCAGCCGCAGCAGCCTTCTTGGCGGCCTTCTGCGCACGCTTGCGCTTCGGCTTCTTCGCGGCCTCCGCGATCGCGGCGGCTTGCTTCTCGGCCTGGGCCTTCGCCTGGTCGGCCGCCTCGCGAGCGGTCGCCTCGGCCTGGGCCTTGGCGCTCTCGAGCGCCTCCGCGCGTGCCTTCTTGCGCGAGCGCTTCTTCTGGGCGCTCTTTGCGGACGCGACCGCGTCCTGCGCGGACGTCACGGCGTCCTGCGCCTTCGCCTGCAGCGCCACGCCGGCGCCCTGGGCCTTCGCCGCGATCATCGCTTCGGCGGCCTTCGCGGCCTGCGCGGCAGCTTCGGCGGCCTCCTGGGCCTGCTTCTTCCTCGATGCCATCGGCTCTCCTTGCATCACAAATGGGGACGACGACCCCTGGCGGAGTCGCCGGCGGACATGCAGCATCTCTGCAGCGTGCGCCGCCTGACAATCGAGTCTATACCCGGATCGGCGACGTCCGAACAAGCAGGTCGCGGCGACTGTCAGGCGGGTGGCTCGAGGGCCCGATCGAGCACCTCGTCGATGTCCTGCACGAACGCGAACCGCAGCTTCGAGCGTAGGTGCTCGGGGATGTCCTCGATGTCCGGCTCGTTGCGCGCCGGGGCGATCACCTGGGTCACGCCGTTGCGCTGCGCCGCCAGGGCCTTCTCCTTGAGCCCGCCGATCGGGAGCACCTGTCCGGTCAGCGTGATCTCCCCCGTCATCGCCGTGTCCGACCGGACGGGGCGGCCGCTGAGCAGCGAGACCAGCGCGGTCGCCATCGTGATGCCGGCGCTCGGACCGTCCTTCGGGATCGCGCCGGCCGGGACGTGCAGGTGCAGGTCGTGCGACGCGAACCAGCCGTCCTCCAGCCCGGGGGCGAGCTCGCCGACGTGACCGCGGACGTACGACAGCGCGGCGTGCGCGCTCTCCTTCATGACGTCGCCGAGCTGTCCGGTCGTCATCAGCTTGCCGGTCCCCGGCATCGCGGTCGCCTCGATGAAGAGCACGTCGCCGCCGACCGGCGTCCAGGCCAGGCCGGTCGCGACGCCGGCCTGCTGCGTGCGCCGCTGCGCCTCCGCGTGGAAGCGGCGGCGCCCCAGCAGCTCGCGGACCTTCGCCTCGCCGACCGACGTGCGGCCGACCTTCCGCGGCGGGTCGGCGTCGAGGTCGCCGGCCGCGCTGCGCGCGACCTTGCGGCA
The DNA here is from genome assembly GCF_040581415.1 of Paraconexibacter sp. AEG42_29. Lineage (NCBI taxonomy): Bacteria > Bacillati > Actinomycetota > Thermoleophilia > Solirubrobacterales > Paraconexibacteraceae > Paraconexibacter > Paraconexibacter sp. AEG42_29. The sequence continues at coordinate 4,504,059 of NZ_CP114014.1, forward strand.
GACCGCGCCGATCTCACGCTCCAGCCCGCGCACCCCCGCCTCGCGGGTGTAGTCGGAGATGATCGTGCGCAGCGCGGCGTCGGTGATCGCGATCCAGGACTTCTTCAGCCCGCTGCGCTCGATCTGCCGCGGGACCAGGTAGCGGCGGGCGATCTGCAGCTTCTCGTCCTCGGTGTAGCCGGCGAGCTGGATGATCTCCATGCGGTCGCGGAGCGGACCCGGGATCGTGTCGAGGGTGTTGGCGGTCGTGATGAACATGACCGCCGAGAGGTCGAATGGCACGTCGAGGTAGTGGTCGCGGAAGCTCGAGTTCTGCTCTGGGTCGAGCAGCTCGAGCAGCGCGGACTCGACCCCGCCGCCCCCGCGGTAGTCGGTCCCGAGCTTGTCGATCTCGTCGATCATGAAGAGCGGGTTCGCCGAGCCGGCGTCGCGCAGCGCGCGGATGATCGTGCCGGGCATCGCGCCGATGTAGGTGCGGCGGTGACCGCGGATCTCGGCCTCGTCGCGCATGCCGCCGGCGCTGATGCGCTCGAAGTTGCGGCCCAGGGCGCGGGCGATCGACTTGCCTAGCGACGTCTTGCCGACGCCGGGCGGGCCGACGAAGCAGAGGATCGACCCCCTCGCGTCCGGCTTCAGGCGGCGGACGGCGAGGAACTCGAGGATCCGGTCCTTGACCTGCTCGATGTCGTAGTGGTCCTCGTCGAGGACGGTGCGCGCGTGGGTGAGGTCGAGGTCGTCCTCGGTCTGGACGCCCCACGGCAGCGACGCGAGCCACTCCAGGTAGGTGCGGATGACGCCGTGCTCGGCGGCCGCGGGCGGCAGCGACTGCAGCCGCTTCAGCTCACGATCGGCCTGCACGCGGACGGTCTCCGGGAGGTCGATGGCCGCCAGGCGCTCGCGCAGGCGCGCGGCCTCCTCGGTCGACTCGTCGAACTCCCCGAGCTCGGTCTGGATCGCCTTCAGCTGCTGGCGCAGCACGTACTCGCGCTGGCCCTTGTCGATCTCCGACTGGACCTGCGTCTGGATCTTCGTCCCGATCGAGATGACCTCGAGCTCGCGGTGCAGCGACTCGACGAGCCGGCGCAGCCGCGTCGTGACGTCGACCTCCTCGAGCAGTGCCTGCTTCTCCTCGGTCTTCAGGCGCAGCGAGCCGGCGATCAGGTGCGACAGCGTGGACGGGTCGTCGATGTTCGCGACCGCGATCAGCAGCTCCTCCGGCAGGTAGGGCACCTCCTCGACGATCTGCGTGAAGGTGTCCTGCACGGTCCGCATCAGCGCCGTCAGCTGGGTGGTCTGCTTGACGACGTCCGGCAGCTCGACGATCTCCGCCGCGAGGTACGGCTGCTCCTGGCTGAAGCGCTCGATGCGGACGCGCTGGGCGCCCTGGACGAGGATCCGCAGCGTCCCGTCGGGCACCTTGAGCATCCGGGCGATCGACCCGACGACGCCGACGTCGTAGAGCTCGTCGGGACCGGGCGTCTCGAGGTCGGGGTCGCGGCTGGCGACCATCACCAGCATCCGGTTGCCGGCGAGGACGTCGTTGACGAGCTGGACCGATCGCTCCTGCCCGATCGCCAGCGGCGTCAGCGTGTCGGGCAGCGGGACGGTCTCGCGCAGCGGGAGCACCGGCAGCGTGGCCGGGATGACCCGGCCCGCCCCGACCGGGATCTCGTGGTCGCCCGAGCGGTCCTCCGCGATCTCGATCACGGTTCGAGGTCCTCGAACCGCTCGGTGACGATCTTCACCTGGCGGATCCGCGGCTCGGGTGCGGCCAGCGGCAGCTCGACCCGCAGGATCCCGTCACGGTACGTCGCGCGGGCCTCGTCGGCCACGACGTCCGCCCCGAGCGGGATGACGCGGCGGAACGGGCCGAAGTCGATCTCGAGCTGCTGGTAGACGCGCTCCTCCGCCTCGCCCGGGGCGCGGCGGTTGCCCGCGATGACCAGCTCGCGGCCTTCGATCTCCAGGCCGATCTCGTCGGGGTCGATCCCGGCGAGCTCGGCGTGGACGACCGCGAACGCCCTGCCACCTGACCCGGCCCCGCCCGGCGTCTCGTAGAAGACGTCGACGGCGGGGCTGAAGCCGCCGCGCCGTCCGGGGGCGAGGCCGGTGCGGTCCAGGACGTCGCCGAACAGCTCGTCCATCTCGCGGCGCATCCGCTCGAAGTTCGCGAACAGATCTCGCTCGGGTCGCATGGCGTCTGAGTCTATGTCGCGGTCGCGGTCCGTCCTCAGACGGAGTAGACGGCGCCCTCGGCGGCCACGAGGACCTCGCCGTCGAAGACCGCGCCGGCCTCGTCGACGGCCCACAGCGCGTCGAGCTCGTCGCTGATGTGCGTGAGCACCAGGCGCCGGGCGCCGGCGCGGGCCGCATGCTCGCCGGCCTCACGCGGGGTCAGGTGCCCGCGGATGCCGCTGCGCTCCGGCCGCGGGAGCGTCGCCTCCAGGACCAGCAGGTCCGTCCCTTGCGCGAAGGCGACGATCTCGTCGTTCGGCGCAGAGTCGGCGCCGAACGTGAAGCGCCGTGCGTCGGCGCCGCCCTCGGCGATGCGGACGTCGATCGCGCACGTCGGCAGGTAGTGCGGGACGGCGGCGAAGCTGAGCGCGAGCGGGCCGATGGTGACGTCGTCCCCCGGCCCGTACTCGTGGAGGTCGAAGGCCTGCTCGATGTGGTCGGGGAACATCCCGCCGCCCTGGCAGATCAGCGAGAACGCCTCGCGCGCGCCGTGCGGGGCGTAGAGCGCGGGGCGGACCGGGGACTCGACACCCGGCCAGCGGTCCACCGGGACCGGCTGCTGACGGGGGGCATAGGTCAGCGCGCTGGCGAACGGGACGAGATCGAAGATGTGGTCGGCGTGCAGGTGGGAGATGACGACCGCGTCGACAGCGATGTAGTCCCGGTGGCTGCGCAGCTTCCCGAAGACCCCGTTGCCGCAGTCGAGCAGCACGCACGTGTCGCCCTCCTCGACGAGGTACCCGCTGCATGCGCCACCCGCGTCTTGCCACGCCGGCGACTTCCCTAACACGGTGATGCGCACTGCCGTCTCTCCCTCCGTGTGACCCCGCAGACACTACCGCGGTCGGTCCGCGCGTCGGGCGGCGGCCGTCAGGCGACGGCGTGCAGCCGCGCCTGCTCCTGCGCGGTCGGGAACGCCCAGGCGGCGCGGGTGCGCTGATCGGTCCGGAACTCGAAGCGCATCTGCTGCGGCGGCTTCAGCCCGTCGGGATGGTCGGGCCGGAACGTCGCGCAGGGCGCGTCGAGGTCCAGGGCGCACAGCAGGTTGCACCTGAAGAAGCACCCCTCACACGACGCCTTGCGACCTGCTCCACGACCGTTTGCCATCTCTGCGCGACACCCTCGTTCGACGATCTCTGCCGGGGCGGATCCCCGGCGACGTCGGGCAGAAAAGCACACCTGATTCGACGCGCGCAACGTCGATTCCCGCTCAGCGCACCTTTCCGGAAACGGTGCACTTCGCAAATGCCGCAGATTTCCCCGGCGTACCCAGAAGAGGCCCTCGGGAGGCACATCTCGCCCCCCTCCGCGAGCGTCTTTCCCGCATCCTCGGACGATTTCCGCGTGCGCGCTACGGACGCCGGCGCACGTGCGCGGCCGTCAGCGCAGCCGGGCTGCCGGCGCCGACCAGCGCGAGCGCGCGGGCGGTGTCCTCACGGAGCGCGTCGAGCACCGCGCGGACGCCGGCCTCGCCGTCCGCCGCCAGACCCCAGGCGTACGGGCGCCCGACCAGGACGGCGGCCGCGCCGAGGGCCAGCGCGCGCACGACGTCGCCGCCGTCGCGGATCCCGCCGTCGACGAGCACCGGCGCCGTCCCGGCGACAGCGGCCGCCACGTCCGGCAGCGCGACCGCCGTCGGCAGGCAGCCGTCGAGCTGCCGGCCCCCGTGGTTGGACACGATGACCGCGCACGCCCCCGCGTCGACGGCGAGCCGGGCGTCCTCGCCGGTGAGGACGCCCTTCACCAGGACGGGCAGGCCGCTGGCCTCCCGCACCCAGGCGACGTCGTCCCACGACAGCGCACGCCACCCGCCGACCGGCGGCTTGGCCGTGTCGGCCGCCGCGTGGCCGAGATGGGTCGCGAGCCCGACACCGGGCGGGAACGGGACGGGCCCGTGCCGCAGCTCGCGCTCCCGCCGGCCGGCCACGGAGAAGTCGACGGTGAGGACGATGTGGGAGTACCCGTGCTCCGCGGCGCGCGCCAGGACGGTGCGCACCGCGGCCGGGTCGGGCCCGACGTAGAGCTGGAACCAGCGGTCGCCCGCCGGCGCGGCGGCAGCCACGTCCGCGAGGTCGGTCGTCGCCCGCGTGGAGAGCACGTAGACGCTGCCGGCGGCCGCGGCGGCGCGGGCGGCGGCCAGCTCGCCCTCGGGGTGCAGCAGCCGCTGCGCGGCGACCGGGGCCAGCAGCACCGGCGAGGCCAGGCGGGCGCCGAGCAGCGTGACCGCGGGGTCGGCGGCGCCGACGCCGGTCAGCACCCGGGGGACGAGCCACCGGTCGCGCCACGCGCTCACGTTCTCGGCGAGCGTCTGCTCGTCCCCGGCGCCGCCGGCGAAGTAGTCGTAGACGGCCTGCGGCAGCCGGGAGCGGGCGGTCTCGTGGTGGGCGCGGAGGAGCTCCATCGGTGTCGCGGCGATCGTATTCGCGATCCCCTCCGTACCCTGCAGGCAGATGTCCACCGTCCTCGTCACGGGCGCCTCCGGCTATGTCGGCGCCGCCATCGTCCCCCACCTGAAGGGCTCCGGGCACACGGTCCGCGCGTTCGCGCGGACGCCGGCGAAGGTCACCGCGCCGGTCGACCAGGTCGTCGCCGGCGACGCGGTGACCGGCCAGGGCCTGGACCGGGCGCTCGACGGCGTCGACGTCGCGTACTTCCTGATCCACTCGATGGAGGGCGCGACCCCGGGGTTCGACACGACCGAGGCGCAGGCCGCGCAGAACTTCGCGGACGCCGCGCAGCGGGCCGGTGTGCGCCGCGTGGTCTACCTGGGCGGGCTCGTGCCGACCGACCACGACGTCTCGCGGCACCTCGCCAGCCGGCTGGCGGTCGAGGAGATCCTGCTGCAGAGCGCGCCCGAGGCCGTCGCGTTCCGCGCCTCGATCGTCATCGGCGCCGGCTCGCGGTCGTTCCGCTTCCTCGTGCGCCTGGTCGAGCGCGCACCGGTCCTGCCGCTGCCCGCGTGGCAGCGGTTCCGCACCCAGCCGATCGACGAGCGCGACGTGCTCGCGCTCCTGCACGCCGCCGGAACCCAGGACGACGTCACGGGTGCGACCAGCTACGACATCGGCGGCCCGGACATCCTCACCTACGGCGACCTGATCCGCCGGATCCGCGACAGCATGCTGGTCGGCCGTCCCACGCTGGCGCTGCCGATCAGCGTCACCCCGATCGCCGCCAAGTTCGCCGCGGCCATCGCGGGCGAGGACGTCGCGCTGATCGAACCGCTGATGGAGAGCCTCGAGAGCGACCTGATCGCCGATCCGAGCCACGACGCGGCCGGCCGCTTCGGCGTCCGGCTGCACAGCTTCGACGCCGCGATCGAGCACTCCCTGCGGGAGTGGGAGGCGGTCGAGGTGCTCAGCGCCCGCTGAGAACGCCGCTTCCTGGGTAGGTTCACCGCTTCATGAGCGACCCCGTCATCACGCAGATCGATATCGACGCCCCGCCGGAGGCGGTCTGGACCGTCGTCATGGACACGGAGCGCCTGGGCGAGTGGGTCAGCATCCACCGTGGCCTGGGCGACTACTCCACCGGCCCGGCGGCGGTCGGCTCCACGATGGAGCAGAGCCTCGCGCTGCGCGGCGCGAAGTTCAAGGTCAAGTGGAAGCTGGTCCGGTGCGAGGACGCGAAGGTCGCCGAGTGGCACGGCAAGGGCCCGGCGCGCTCCAAGGCGGAGACCGAGTACCGCCTGGAGGCCATCGACGGCGGGACGCGGTTCCACTACCGCAACGAGTTCAAGGCCCCGCTCGGGCCGCTCGGCGCGGTCGCGTCCAAGGCGCTGGTCGGCGGCCTGCCGGAGAAGGAGGCGCACGCCTCCCTCAACGCCCTGAAGGCCCTCGTCGAGAAGGGCTAGACGCAGCGGGGTACCGCCGGTGTCGGCGTCGTCAGCCGACGGCGGCTGTCGCGCGCACGGGTGGCGCGTCGATCGCCTGCAGGCCGACCGCGCCGATCCGTGCCGGGACGCTGGCCCAGCTCTCGGGACCGCCGAGGGCGGTCACCTGCACGGTCGCCTCGAGCACGCGGCCGCGGTCGGCGAGGACGTGGTCCACGAGCCGGACCGCACCCGCTGCCCGCTCCGCCGGCGACCCGGCGGCGGCCGTGGCGTCGAGGCCGATCACCCGCTGGCGCGGCCAGCTCAGCGCCTCCTGGAGGGCGGCGGCGTCGGTGAGCGGATCGGAGGTCGCGACGATCAGCAGCGCATCCGGGCAGCGCTTCGCCAGCTCGGCGACGGGGACGCGCTCGCCATCGCAGACGATCACGATCGGTGCCGCGGTGAGGGCAGCGATCGGGACCGGGCCCTCGACCCGCGGCTCCACCCCGAGCGCACCGGCGGCAGCCTTGAGTCCGCCGGCGTCCTCACGGCTGAGCTGCACGTGGCAGTCGTCCCTGAGGAGCAGCAGCAGCGCGACGTTGCGCGTGCACTCCGAGCTCCCGACCAGGGCGATGCGATGTCGCATGGCGCGACACTACCGTGGCCCACGCGGACGCGTCGCACCTGGCGTATGGGTGCAGCTTCTCTGACACACAGTTACTCGGGGCGATTTTCCGGCATAGTCAGTTTCACCATGACCGATTTCCTTGATGAGAAGAAGCGCGAGATCGACGAGCGACTGCGCGAGCTGCGTCCCCTCGTCGAGGAGTTCCACCGGCTCGAGGCTGCCTCCGCCGCGCTGGAGGGGGTCAGCGTCGCGCCCGTCCCGTCGGGCAAGCGCGCGTCCCGGCCCGCACGGAAGTCCGCCGCCGGCGACGGGGGCGACGGCGGCGGGGGCGGAGGCGGCGGGCGGGGACGGCCGAAGGGGTCAGGTACCCGGTCCAAGCAGGCGATGGCGGCGGTCCGCGACCAGCCTGGCATCACGATCCCGGAGCTCGCGCAGACTATGGGGATCGCCCAGAACTACCTCTACCGCGTCATGCCGGAGCTGCAGAAGGACGGGATGGTGCGCAAGGAAGGCCGCGGCTGGTTCCCGGTCGAGGCGGCATGAGCGCGCCGGAGGATCGCGACTCTCATACCAATATGAGGAGAAGTGAACCCGGCGCGGCACAGCACATGTGCTCGCACATCGACACCCACTGTGACGTGCTGCGGGATTTCCGGTACACCCCGGAACCGCCGGCCCTGGCGGCCGCGCGAGCGCCGGCCGTCGCTGCCGACTGAGCGCCGTGGACCTGCGGCAGCTCGAGTCGTTCGTGTGCGTCGCGCGGCACGGGCACATCACCCGCGCCGCGCGCGAGCTGTTCGTCACCCAGCCCGCGCTGTCGCAGCAGATCCGCCGCCTCGAGCGCGAGCTCGGCGTCGTGCTGCTGACCCGCACCGCGACGGGGGTCGAGCTGACCCCCGCCGGGGCCGACCTCGCGCAGCGCGCCCAGCGGATCCTGGCCGACGTCGCGCAGGCCCGAGGCGCCATGGACGACCACGCGGGGGTCCACCGCGGGGTCGCGCGGGTCGCGGCGGCGACGGGGGACGCGCACGGCCTGCCGGCCGCGCTGGCGAGCTTCCACGCCGCCCACCCGGAGGTCCGGCTCGCGCTGCGGCAGGGCTCCGAGCACGAGGTGCTCGCGCTGCTCGCGCAGGGCGCCGTCGACCTGGTGGTGACCAGCCAGCCGGCGCCGCCCGGGACGTCCGCCGTCGCGGTCGGCGACCAGCCGCTCGTCGTCGCCGCGGTCGCGGGCGACGACCTGATCGGCACGGGCGGCGGGCCGGTCGCCGTGTCGGCCCTGCGGGAGCGGATCCTGATCCTGGGCGAGCGCGGCACCGCCCTGCGCGGCGTCGTCGTCGCCGCGTGCCAGGCCGCGGGCTTCAGCCCCGTCCCGCTGCTCGAGATCTCGGGCGCGGCGGCGGTCCTGACGCTGGTGCGGGCGGGCCTCGGCGTGGCGGTCGTCCCGGCGGCGTGGGTCGCGGGCGCCGACGGTATCGCCACGGCGGCGGTCACGACGACCGGCGGCTCACGGCTGACGCTCGGCACCACGCTCGTGCGCGGCGGCGAGCTCGGTCCGGCGGCGGCGCTGCTCGAGGCGCACCTGCTCAGCGCGCTGCGCTGAGCACCGCCTCGAGCTCGCGCTCGAGCCGGCGGCGCGGGCGGCTGCCGACCAGCGTCAGGACGGGCTGCCCCGCGCGGAAGACGATCAGCGTCGGGGCGGCGAGGACGCCGTAGCGGGCGGCGGTGACCTGCTCGGCGTCGATGTCGACCTTGGCGAAGAGAACGTGGGGCAAGCTGCCCGCGAGCTCCTCGAAGACGGGCGCCATCACACGGCAGGGGCCGCACCAGGGCGCCCAGAAGTCGACGACGACAGGCCGGTCGGACTCGAGGACGACCGCGGTGAACGCATCGTCGGTGACCGGGACGACAAGGGTGCTGAGCTGGGTCATCCCCTCAGGCTGCCGGGCGCACTGCCGGCCGTCCAAGTGCGATCGGTGATGACGCCGATAACGCCGGACGGATAGCGTGGCGGGCATGGCCATCGAGGGTTCCGCCAGCATCGAGATCAACGCGCCGATCGACCGCGTCTACGCGATCGCCGCGGATGTGGAGGGCTCGCCGCGCTGGCAGCCGGAGATCAAGACCGCCGTCCCGATCGAGCACGGCCCGAACGGCGAGCAGACCTACGTCAAGACGACGGTCGACAGCAAGGTGAAGACCATGCAGTCCGACCTGCGCTTCTCCTACGACGCCCCCACCGGCCTCTCCTGGAGGCAGGAGGAGGGCGACCTGAAGGAGGTCCGCGGGTCCTGGGAGTTCGTCGACCTGGGCGACGGCCGCACGAAGGCGACCTACAACCTCTACGTGGACCTCGGCCGCAAACTCGGCATGGTCATCCGCGGCCCCCTGGTCGACCTCATGCGCAAGCAGCTCTGCGACACCATGCCCGGCAAACTGAAGGGCTTCGTGGAAGCCGAGTAACGGCTCTCGCCTCCACCAAGCATCCCCGCGAGGTCGCACGGAGACGCGGGACAGCCGATGTCTCCGAGGTGCGTCGGTGCGTCCCCCAGAGTGTCGTCCGGCAAAGCGAGGGACGAGCGTGCCGAAGCGGCGGGGGATGCACCGACGCACCCCCGCCGCACGTTCGTCCTGCGGCCTAGATCAGGCCGAGACCCTTCACGGCATCTCGCTCGCCGACCAGTTCCGCCACGGTGGCGTCGATCTTCTCCTGGGCGAACTCCGGGATGTCGAGACCCTGGACGATCTCGTACTCGCCGCCGGACGTGGTCACCGGGAACGAGGAGATGATGCCCTCGGGCACGCCGTATGAGCCGTCGGACGGGACGGCCATCGAGACGACCTCGCCGTTCGAGCCCAGCACCCAGTCGTGGATGTGGTCGATGGCCGCGCTCGCCGCCGACGCCGCGGAAGACGAGCCGCGCGCCTCGATGATCGCCGCGCCGCGCTTGCCGACGGTCGGCTGGTAGTCGTCGGCGTACCAGGCGAGGTCGGAGCCGATGGCCTCGAACGCGTTCTGGCCCTTGACCGTCGCGTTGTAGAGGTCGGGGAACATCGTCGGGGAGTGGTTGCCCCAGATGGCGATCTTCTTGATGTCGGTGACGGCGGCGCCGGTCTTCTTCGCCAGCTGCGCGATCGCGCGGTTGTGGTCCAGGCGCGTCATCGCGGTGAAGCGCTCCATGGGGACGTCCGCGGCGTTGGCCTGCGCGATGAGCGCGTTCGTGTTGGCCGGGTTGCCGACGACGAGGACCTTGATGTCGCTCGCGGCGCCCTTGCTGATGGCCTCGCCCTGGGGCTTGAAGATGCCGCCGTTGGCCTCGAGCAGGTCGGCGCGCTCCATGCCCTTCGTGCGCGGACGCGCGCCGACGAGCAGGGCGATGTTGGTGCCGTCGAAGCCGTCGGTCGGGTTGTCGTGGATGTCGATGCCGGCGAGCAGCGGGAACGCGCAGTCGTCGAGCTCCATCGCCGTGCCCTCAGCAGCCTTCACGGCCTGCGGGATCTCGAGCAGCTTCAGGTGGACCTGGGTGTCCGGGCCGAGCAGGGCGCCGGACGCGATGCGGAACAGCAGCGCGTAGCCGATCTGACCGGCGGCGCCGGTGACGGTGACCTTGACGGGGGTGCTCATGTGCGTGGTTTCTCCTTGGGGGGATGTGGCGCTGACGCTATCGCGCCGCTGATCTCGACGGCGGTCCGCGGTTAGGCTCGCGCCATGCGGATGCGTCTGATGGGGGCGGCGGCGCTCGTGGCCTGTGCGCTGGCGGCTGCATCGGCCGAGGCGGGAGCACCGATCCCGAAGCTCTCGGCCTGCAAGGACCAGGATCTGCCCTACACCGGCAAGGCCGATGACGTGCGCTTTCGCAGCGCCGTCGTCTGCCTCATCGGCAGGGTCCGCCAGAGCCAGCGGCTGAACGTGCTCAGGCGCGACGCGAAGCTCGAGAGCGCCGGCCAGAAGCACAGCGCCACCCGGGCGCGGACCGGCAACCTCAGCCACGGCGGCGAGCCGAACATCGTCATCCCACGCCGGATCAAGGCCGCGGGCTACAGGGCACAGGCGCTCAACGAGGGCATCGGCTGGGGCGACCTGGACACGACCACCCCGTTCGAGGTCGTCAGCGGCATGATGGTGCAGTACGACGCGTGCGCGCAGATCCTGGACCCGCGCTTCCGTGATCTGGGCGTCGGCGTCGTCGCGGCGACCCATCGCGCGACCTACGACGGCATCCCCACCGTCCACGTCACCGTGGAGTACGGCCTGAAGCGCTCGGTCAGACCGCCGGCGACCGTGAAGCGCACCGGCCCCGCGGCGAGCTGCGTGCACCGGCTCACCGGCGGCGTGGCGAAGCAGGGCGACTCGCTGGCCGACAGGGCGCTGCCCGGACCGGGCCGGCCCGTCCTGCGCGGGCACCCGGTCGTCGTCAACCCGGACGAGCTGATGGTCACGATCGCCTGTGTCGGCACCTCGGACTGCACGTTCGACATGTACTTCAAGCTCACCCACGAGCCCGACGAGGCGCGGGGTAACAGCGGCTACGAGCTCCGCCGCGGGACCCGCGCCCAGTTCACGTTCGCGGTCGACCCCGACGCCGCCAGGCGCGAGCTCGCCGCGCCCGTCCCCGGCGTCGATCTGATCCTGCGGACCGACGCCGGGACCGACATCAAGACGCTGCCCCTGGACGTGTCGCCCGACTGAGCGCCGCCGGCTCGCGCTACAGCGACTCCAGCGCGGCGTTCAGCGTCTCGCTCGGCCGCATCGCCGCAGCGATCTTCTCGACGTCCGGGCGGTAGTACCCGCCGATGTCGACCGGCTGGCCCTGGACCTCGGCCAGCTCGGCGACGATCGCGGACTCGTCCGCGGCCAGGCGCTCGGCGAGCGGACCGAACTTCGCCGCGAGGTCCGCGTCCTCGGTCTGCTTCGCCAGCTCCTGCGCCCAGTACAGCGCGAGGTAGAAGTGGCTGCCGCGGTTGTCGAGCTCGCCGGCCTTGCGGGACGGCGAGCGGCCCTCCTCCAGGACGCTGCCGGTCGCCTTGTCGAGCGTCACGGCGAGGACCTTCGCGCGCGGGTTGTCGGTCTTGTCGGCCAGCATCTCCAGGGAGACGGCCAGCGCGAGGAACTCGCCGAGCGAGTCCCAGCGCAGGTGGTTCTCGCGTGTGAACTGCTGGACGTGCTTCGGGGCGGAGCCGCCGGCACCCGTCTCGAACAGGCCGCCGCCGTTCATCAGCGGGACGATCGACAGCATCTTCGCGCTCGTGCCGAGCTCGAGGATCGGGAACAGGTCGGTCAGGTAGTCGCGCAGCACGTTGCCGGTGACGGAGATGGTGTCCTGCCCCGCGCGTGCGCGCTCGAGGGTGAACTTCGTCGCCTCGCCGACCGGCAGGACCTCGATCTGCAGGCCGTCCGTGTCCAGCGCCTCCAGGGCCGGGCGGACCTTCTTGAGGACCTCGGCGTCGTGGGCGCGGGTCTCGTCGAGCCAGAACACGGCCGGCGCACCGGTGGCGCGGGCGCGGGTGACGGCCAGCTGGATCCAGTCCTGGATCGGAGCGTCCTTCGCCTGGCACATGCGGAAGATGTCGCCCACCTGCACGTCATGCGACATCAGGACGGTGTCGCCGGCGCTGTCGACGACCCGGATGGTCCCCTCGAAGGCGGCCTCGAACGTCTTGTCGTGCGAGCCGTACTCCTCGGCCTTCTGCGCCATGAGGCCCACGTTCGGCGTCGTCCCCATCGTGGCCGGGTCGAAGGCGCCGTGCTCGCGGCAGTGGTCGATCGTCTCGGCGTAGAGTGCCGCGTAGGACGAGTCCGGGATGACGTACTTGGTGTCCTGCAGCGCGTCGTCCTTGTTCCACATCTGGCCGGACGTGCGGATCGCCGCGGGCATCGACGCGTCGATGATCACGTCGCTCGGGACGTGCAGGTTCGTGATGCCCTTGGAGGAGTCGACCATCGCGATCGCCGGGCCGGCGGCGATCGCGGCGTCGACCGCGGCCTGCGCCTCCGGGTGCTTCTGGACGAGGACGTTCAGGCCGTCGTTCGGGCTCACGTCGGTGTAGCCGTCGTAGGCGTCGCCCGCGTACGCGCGGACCGCGTGCCCGAAGATGATCGGGTCGGAGACCTTCATCATCGTCGCCTTCAGGTGGACCGAGAACAGGACCCCCTGCTCCTTGGCCTCGGCGACCTGCGCATCGAGGAACGTGCGCAGCGCGGCGGCCTGCATGACCGACGAGTCGATGATCTCGCCGGCGAGGAGCTTGACCTCCTCCTTGAGCACCGTGATCGCACCGTCCGGCGTGATGTGCTCGATGCGGACCGACGTGGCGTCCGGGACGGTGACCGACTGCTCGGTGGAGCGGAAGTCGCCGCCGGACATGGTCGACACGTGCGACTTCGAGTCGCCCGACCAGGCCCCCATCGAGTGCGGGTGGGACTGCGCGAACGCCTTGACGGACGCAGGCGCGCGGCGGTCGGAGTTGCCCTCGCGCAGCACCGGGTTCACGGCCGAGCCCATCGCCTTGCCGTAGTCCTCCTTGGCGTCCTCGTAGTCCGGGAGGTCGACGCCCTGGGCGCGCAGCTCGTCGATCGCGGCCTTCAGCTGCGGCAGCGACGCGGAGACGTTCGGGAGCTTGATGATGTTCGCGTCCGGCGTCTTGGCGAGGTCGCCGAGCTCGGCGAGCGCGTCGTCCTGCTTGCCGAGGGCGGCGAGGATCCGGCCGGCCAGCGAGATGTCGCGCAGCTCGATGTCGATGTCTGCGGCACCGGCGAAGGCGCGGACGATCGGGAGCAGCGACTGCGTGGCGAGCGCGGGCGCCTCGTCGGTGTGGGTGTAGATGATCTTCATGCGTCTCTTCCGGAGCTCGAGGACAGTGGCGTGATCGGAGCCGACACGCTATCGGCCTCACCCGCGCGGGGACGGGCCGTCCGACGGCGATCGCGCGTAGGCTTCGCCGCGTGCCGCCTGTGCAGAGCCACCGGGGCGGGGGCCCCGCGGAGCCCCCTGCGCCGATCGTCCCGCGCTCGGTGCCGTTCCTTCGGGCCGAGCCGTCAGCTGCGGGCTTGGCGGCCGTCGAGCGCGCGGTCCGCGAGACGGACCTGAAGGCGCGCGGAGCCGCCACGCAGCGCTGCGAGCAGCGGCTGTCGGCGCTGCTCGACCGGCCGGCCGCGGTGCTGATGGTCCAGTCGTGCACGGCCGCCCTCGAGCTGAGCGCGATGCTGCTGGGCGTCGGGCCCGGGGACGAGGTGATCATGCCCTCGTTCGGCTTCGCGTCCGCCGCGAACGCGTTCGTCCTGCGGGGGGCGACGCCGGTCTTCGCCGACATCGCCCCCGGGACGCTGAACCTGGACCCGGCCGCGGTGCGGGCCGCGCTCACGCCTCAGACGCGGGCGATCCTCGTCGTCCACTACGCCGGCGTCGCCGCCGACATGGAGGCGCTGCTGCGGATCGCCGCCGAGGCCGGCGTCCCGCTCGTCGAGGACGCCGCCCAGGGCATCGGCGCCGCCTACCGCGGCCGGCCGCTCGGCACCCTCGGCGCGCTCGGCGCCATCAGCTTCGACGCCACCAAGAACCTCACCGCCGGGAGCGGCGGCGCACTGATCATCAACGACCCGGTCCTGGCCCAGGACGCCGAGACCCTGCGGGACTACGGCACCGACCGCGCGCGGTTCGCCCGCGGCGAGGTCGCCCGCTACCGCTGGGTCCTGGCCGGCAAGAACGCCGCGATGAACGAGCTCGCCGCCGCGTACCTCGCGCCGCAGCTGGACGATCTCCAGGCCATCACCGCCGGCCGGCGCCGCACGTGGGACCGCTACCACGCAGCGTTCGCGGGCCTCGAGCGCGACGGCCTCGCCGCACGGCCGCTCGTCCCGGCGGAGTGCGCGTCCAACGCCCACATCTACGCGCTCGTGTTGAACAGCGCGGCCGAGCGCACGCGCGTGCTCGCCGCCCTCCGCGAGGACGGCGTCGAGGCGACGTTCCACTACGTCCCGCTGCACTCGGCGCCCGCGGGCGAGCAGTTCGGCCGGGCCGACGGGCCGCTCCCGCAGACCACCGACCTCAGCGCCCGGCTCCTGCGCCTGCCGCTCTGGAACGACATGCCGGACGCGGACGTCGCCCACGTGATCGACGCCGTCGAGCATCGTGTCCGCGAGCACGCGACCCCCGGAGCACCATGACCGAGCCACCCGTCGCCTCCGCCACCGACCTCGAGCAGGAGCTGCGCCGCCAGTCGGCCGCGCTCCACGCCGCGCTGGCCGCGACCCAGGACGCGCTGACCGTCGAGCAGGAGCAGCTGGCCACGAGCCGGGACGAGGTCCGCCGCCTGGAGGCCGACCTGGTCGCCGTCCGTGCCCACCTCGCGGACGCCCGCCGCGAGCTGCAGTGGCTGCGCCGCGCCGGGGTCGACCTGAACGCGCTGATGGAGCACCGGCTGATCCGCGCGGTCCGTGCCGCCGGGCGGCTCGCGCGCCGGCCGCTGAGCCTCGTCCGGCGCCGCCCGTCGTGACGGCGGAGCCGGGCGCCGCGACCCCCGTCCCCCGCGGCATGACGATCCCGGCGACGCCGGGCCGCCACGTCTACACCCAGGTCACCGACGTCCTGCGCGGCCGGATCGCGCCGCTGGCGCCGTCCCGGCCGGGGACCGCGGACGGGCCGCTGCGCTGTGCGCTGATCGTCCCCCACTTCGCGTTCGGCAGCGGCGGGCACCAGGTCGTCTTCCAGCTCGGGCATCAGCTCGAGCGGCTCGGGCACGTCGTCTCCTATTGGGTCCACGACCCGTTCGACGAGCGCCCGGACGCCACCGGCAACCAGCTGCGCGACGCGATCGTCAAGGCGTACGCGCCGATCAGCGGCCCGGTCTTCAGCGGGTTCGAGCACTGGACGGGGACGGACGTCGCGCTCGCCACCGGCTGGCAGACCGTCTACCCGATGATGGCGCTCGAGGGCTGCCGTGCCCGCGCGTACATCGTCAACGACCACGAGCCCGAGTTCTACCCGACGTCGCTCGAGTCGATCTTCGCCGCGCGCACCTACGAACTCGGCCTGCCGTGCATCGTCGGCGGCGGCCCGTGGCTGGCGAACCAGCTGCGGTCCCGGTACGGCGCGCCGATCGCGGCGACGTTCGACTATCCGGTCGCGCCGGAGTTCCGCTGGCGGGACGTCCCGCGCCGGGACGACACCCTCGTCGTCTACGGCCGCAACGTCACCCCCCGGCGCGCGGTCGGCCTCGCGCTGATCGCCCTCGAGGAGCTGAAGGCGCGGCGCCCCGAGCTGCGCGTCGTGCTGTTCGGCGACGAGGGTGCCGCCGCGCTGAACTTCGAGTACGAGCACCACGGCGCGATCAGCGCGGAGCGCCTGTCCCACGTCTACTCCGAGGCGACCGTCGGCATCGCGTTCTCGCTGACGCACGGCTCGCTCGTCCCGCACGACATGATGAGCTGCGGGCTGCCGGTCCTGGACCTGGAGGGCTACGGGACGGCGGCCGAGCACGCGGACTCGGGGCTGATCGAGCTGGCCCCGCTGGACCCGCTGGCCATGGCGGACGCGCTGGAGCGCCTGCTGGACGACCCGCAGCTGCGCGCGGCGCGTTCGCAGGCCGGGCGCGAGTACGTCGGCGCCCACAGCTGGCCGGCGAGCGCCGCCCGGGTCGAAGCCGGGCTGCGCGACATCCTGCGCGCGCGGGAACCCGCGCCGGGCGCCTGAAGCAGGCCCGCGGCCGCACCTGCCACGATGGGCGGCACATGATGCGCGGGGGTTCCTTTCAGCTGGCCAAGGTCTTCGGGATCCGGGTCGGGGCGACCCCCAGCTGGTTCTTCGTCCTCTTCTTCCTCATCTACTGGCTGACGGGGTACTTCGGCGACGTCCTGGACGGCTCCGACCAGCAGGCGTTCCTCTGCGCCGTCGTCGCCGCGCTGGTGTTCGAGGTCTCGCTGGTCCTGCACGAGCTCGGGCACGCGCTGCAGGCACGCCGGCACGGGATCGGGACGACCGGCATCGACCTGTGGTTCTTCGGCGGCGTCGCGAAGCTCGACCGCGAGCCGGACACGCCCGGCGAGGAGTTCAAGGTCGCGGCGGCCGGGCCGCTGGTCACCGCGCTCGTCGTCGGCGCCTGCCTGCTGGCCGCGGTGGCCGCCGGCAAGTTCGGGACGATCGGGGACACCGCCACGATCAGCCAGACGGACGCCACGCCGTTCAGCGCGGTGGTCGGGTTCCTCGCGGGCATCAACGTCCTGCTCCTGGGGTTCAACCTGATCCCCGCCTACCCGCTCGACGGCGGCCGGATCGCGCGGGCGATCGCCTGGCGCGCGACCGGCGACCGCAACCGCGGCACGCGCTTCTCCGGGCGCCTGGGCCTGGGCTTCGCGTACCTGCTGATGGGCGGCGGGGCGGTCCTGGTCGGCACCGGCGACACGGTCAACGGCGTCTGGTTCCTCGTCCTGGGGTTCTTCATGTCCCAGAGCGCGAAGGCGGCCGTGGTCAGCTCGAACGTCCGCGAGCGGCTGGAGGGCCTGACCGCCGAGGACCTGATGGCGCCCGACCCGCTGACGATGGGCCCGGAGACGACGGTGCTCGAGGCCCACGAGCGCTACTTCACCCCGCACCGCTCGCCGTTCTTCTGCGTGGTCGCGCCGGACGGGCGCTACCTCGGCACGCTCGCAGCCGACCGGGTCGCCGGCGCGCTGGCCGACGGCCAGCCGATCCTGCCCGTGCTCGAGCTGCTCGACGATCCCGACGGGGGCCGGGACGGCGCGCGGGTCGCCCCCGAGGTCGGCCTCGAGGAGCTGCTGCAGATCCCGGCGCTGCGCGACCTCGGTGCGGTGATGGTCGTGGACGCGTCGGACCGCCTCCGGGGCGTGGTCACGGCCGAGCAGGTCCGCCGCGCGCTGGCGGCGTCGGCCACGCGCTGACCTGACAGCCGGACCGCACGGACGTACGGGATCGACCCAGTTGTTCCGGCGCTTTGCGAGGTCTTGCTCGTGACGATGAAGTGAGCACTCTCGGAGGACGCGAAACAACCCCAACGACGGCGCGATCGGGACTCGCAGCCGTGCGGGCTTGCGGTTCCGCGGGCGGTCCTGGGTGGCAGCCGAGCGGGAGCGGGGCGTGTGCCCCGGACGCGTTGGAGGGTTTGGGGGGTCTGCCCCGCCGAATCCTCCGGGGAAGCACTGCCGCCCGGTGGCGCCCGGCACGAGCGAAGGGTTTGGGGGTATGCCCCGCCGAATCCTCCGAGGAGGCACTGCCGCCCGGCCGTGCCCCGGACGCGCGGAAGGTTCGGGGGGTATGCCCCGCTAAATCGTCCAAGGACCCGTGCCCTCCGCCACGCGTCCCGCCCGGCCAGCCGACCGCCCCACGCCCCGCACCCCAGACCCCGCAACCCCCCAGCGCCCACCGCCGTCTGCAGCCCGCAGTTCCCAAAGCCGCCACGACCGGGACAGTCCTCGGCGCCAGCGCCACCAACCCCCAACCACCAGACCCCCGGCGCCACTGGCCCCGGACTACCACAGCTCCGGGCGCGAGAGCCAGGGCGCTCACCAAAGGGGTGGGGAGACCCGCGCCCTGGGGTCGGTGTCCGCCGCGGCCCGCGTGCGCGATCTTCGGACCATGCCCGCACGCCGCTCCGTCCTGACCACCGCGCTGACCGCCGCCGCCCTCGCTGCCACGCCCGCCGCGGCCGGAGCGCGTGACCTGATCGTCACCCCGGCCGGCAGCTCCGCCGCCGGCACCCCGTGCACCGCCACGGCCCCCTGCGGGATCGGCCGGGCGTCCCTCGACGCCGCCGCCGGGGACACGATCCGCATCGGCGCCGGCGACTACGGCTCGCCCGCGACGCCGCTCGGCTTCGGGGTGGGGACGACGGCGGCCAACGTGACGTTCGTCGGCAGCGCCGGTGCCACGCTCTACCTCGACAACGTCGACCCGAACTCGTTCGAGCTGTTCCCGTCGCAGCGCCTGGAGGGCAACGGCATGCGGATCGTGTCCTCGGATTCGGCCGGCCTGATGCTCCACGACCGCGCTTTCGCCGAGCGGGTCAGGGTGGACAACCGCAGCCCGATCGCGGGGGCGACGGCCTGCCGTATCGACGGCGGCCCCGTGATCGGTGTCGTCACGCGGATCGTCAACGCCGAGTGCGTGACGTCGGGGACGGCCGCAGGGAACCGCGCGGTCGACGTGATCTCGCGGAACACCAACCAGCACTTCTTCCTCACCGGCGTGACTGCCGTGCTCGCGTCGTCCGCCGGGGCCGGGGTCCGGTTCGCGCGGACCGCCGAGGGCGTCACCGGCAGTTCGACGCTCGACATCGACCTGTCGATCGTGGATGTCCCCGACGTCCCGTTCGCGACCCACTCCCTGGATTCCGCCTCCGTCGACGCGCAGCGCACCGCGTGCATCACCGTCCGGTCGTCCGCCACGAGGAGCACCCGCAGCGCCGGGTGTGTCCCGACGATCGTCAACAGCGCGTCCGAGGTCGCGTCGTTCGTCGCCCGGCTCACCGATCACCACCAGCGCGCGGACTCGCTGCTCGTCGACCCATTCGGCGGGTCCGTCGTCGGGACGGTGCCCCCCGTCGACCTCGACGGCCTTCCGCGGGACCCGTCCAACCCGGACCCCGGCGCCTACGAGTACCGCGCACCGGCACCGGCACCCGCGCCAACCCCTGCCCCGACGCCGACCCCCACGCCGTCACCGAGCCCCACCCCCACTCCGACCCCGACCACCCCGACGCCTTCACCCACGACGCCTGACGCGCCCGCGCCCGGCCCGCAGCCGTCCCCGGCCCCGCTGCCCGTCCCCACCCCGCAGACACCGTTGCCCGCACCGACGCAGAAGCCCGCCCCCGTCAAGCGCTGCGTCGTCCCGAAGCTCGTCGGTCTCACGATCGCGAAGGCCACCGCGCGCCTGAAGGCGGCCGGGTGCGCCCGCGGCCTGATCACCCGCCAGGTGCTGACCGGTGGGGTCGTCCGCAGCCAGAAGATCAAGCCCGGCACCCGGCTCGTCGGCGGGGCGAAGGTCGCCATCACGGTCGCGAAGAAGAAGCGGGTGGCGGCCCGCGGGTAAGGGTCGCCTAACTCCTCTTCGCGACCCGAAAGCCGTCCAAAACGGTCGGTATTCGGGCGCGGAACGGCAACCCGAACCGGGCCGTGCGCCGTATAGAGTGCGACCCGAAAGCCGTCCGTCGCAGAGAGAGTCCACTTGCCTTCACATGACGTCCTGATCATCGGTGCTGGTCTCGCAGGCCAGCGCGCCGCCCTCGCCGCCGCCGAGACCGGCGTGTCCGTCGCGATCATGAGCAAGGTCCACCCGGTCCGCTCGCACTCGGTCGCCGCCGCCGGTGGCATCAACGCCGCCGTCTCGATCGACGACGACTGGCGCTCGCACGCCTACGACACCGTCAAGGGCTCCGACTTCCTCGGGGACCAGGACGCGATCGAGGTCATGTGCTCCGAGGCGCCCAAGGAGGTCATGCACCTCGAGCACATCGGTGTGACCTTCCACCGCAACGAGACCGGCCACCTCGACCTCCGCGCCTTCGGTGGCGCCTCGGTGAAGCGCACCGCGTACGTCGCCGACATCACCGGCCAGGCGATCCTCCACGTGCTCTACGAGCAGCTGATGAAGCACCACGAGACCGTGGACCGCTACGAGGAGTGGTTCACGACCTCCCTCATCCTCAACGCCGAGGGCACCTGCACCGGCTGCGTCGCGCGCCACATCCGCAGCGGCAAGATGGAGATCTTCACGGCGAAGAACGTCATCCTCGCCTCCGGCGGCGCGGGCCAGGTCTGGAAGCCCACGACCAACGCGCTCATCTGCACCGCGGACGGCATCGCCCAGGCCTACCGGGTCGGCGTGCCGCTGATGGACATGGAGATGATCCAGTACCACCCCACCACGCTGGTGGAGAACGGGTTCCTCATCACCGAGGGCGCCCGCGGCGAGGGCGCGCACCTGCTCAACAAGGACGGCGATCGCTTCATGGAGAAGTACGCGCCGAACAAGATGGAGCTCGCCTCGCGCGACGTCGTCTCCCGCGCCGAGCAGACCGAGATCAACGAGGGTCGCGGCGTCGGCGTGGACGGCGAGGGCATCTACCTCGACATCACCGTCGTCCCCAAGAAGCGCACGCTCGAGGCGCTCCGCGAGATCGTCAACATCGGCAAGGACTTCGCCGGCGTGGACATCACGAAGGAGCCGATCCTGATCCGGCCCGGCCAGCACTACATCATGGGCGGCGTCAAGACCGACATCGACGGCGCCACGCCCGTCTCCGGCCTCTACGCCGCGGGCGAGGTCGCCTGCGTCTCCGTCCACGGCGGCAACCGCCTCGGCGCGAACTCGCTGCTGGACACGCTGATCTTCGGCCGCCGCTCCGGCGAGCACGCCGCCGAGCGCGCGAAGCACATGGCGATGCCCGTCAACGACGAGGAGATCCTGCGCCGCGACGAGAAGATGATCGCGGAGATCATCTCGCGCCCGAAGGAGGGCCGGCGCGTCTCGGAGATCAAGGACGAGCTGGGCACGGTCATGAACCAGAAGCTCGCCGTCTACCGCGACGAGGCCGGCATGCTCGAGGCGAAGGAGGTCGTCGCCCGCCTGAAGGAGGAGGCGAAGACCGCCTACATCGACGACCGCGGCACGATCTTCAACCAGGACGTCCTGGGCGCCATCGAGCTCGGCTACATGCTCGACGCCGCCGAGACCTGCGTCCTCGCCGCGATCGAGCGCAAGGAGTCGCGCGGCGCGCAGTTCCGCACCGACTACCCGGAGCGCAACGACGAGGTGTGGCAGAAGCACATCAACACCACGATCGCCGACGTGACCGACCCGGACGCCCTGCCGGAGATCACCTACTCGCCCGTCACGATCACCCAGTGGCAGCCCGAAGAGCGCAAGTACTAGGAGCCTGATTCCTCATGGAACCCAAGAAGCCCCCGCAGGATTTCACCCTCCGCGTCCGCCGCTATGACCCGGAGTCGGGCGAGGCCCCGTACTGGGACGAGCACACGATCACCCTCGAGCCCCACCGCTCCGTGCTCGAGGGCCTGCTGCAGGCCAAGGGCCGGTTCGACGGCTCGATCGGCATCCGCTGCTCCTGCAAGGCCGCCATCTGCGGGTCGTGTGGCGTGCGCGTCAACGGCCAGCCCGGCCTCGCCTGCCACACGCACCTCGGTGCCGCGCTGAAGACGGCGAAGGACGGCGTCATCGACGTCGAGCCGATGGGCAACATGCCGGTCATCAAGGACCTGATCGTCGACATGGACGCGGTCCACTGGAAGAAGATCCAGCGCGTCACGCCGTGGCTGCTCACCGGCGAGCTGCCCGAGCGCGAGCACATCGTCCCCAAGGAGGCGATGGTCGACGTCACCCAGTCGATGGCCTGCATCCAATGCGGCGCCTGCGTCTCGGACTGCCTCTCGATGGAGGTCGACCCGCTCTTCATCGGCCCCGCCGCGCTCGCGAAGTCCTACCGCTTCGTCGGGGACCCGCGCGACACGCAGCAGGCCGAGCGCCTGAAGGACATCGCCGAGGATCCGCACGGCATGTACAGCTGCACGCACTGCTTCAAGTGCATCGAGGCGTGCCCCAAGGGCGTCGCGCCGATGTCGCAGATCATGCGCCTGCGCCGCCGCGCGACCGGCGATCACCACATCAAGGATCGCAACAACGGCTACAACCACGAGAAGGCGTTCGTCAAGAACATCAACAAGAACGGCCTGCTCCACGAGAACGACCTGCTGGCCGACTCGTTCGGCGGCAAGTTCAACCCGGCGTCGGGCCTGTTCCTGATGAAGTCGCTGCCGGTCATCAGCCGCGCGCTGCTGCGCCGCAAGGCGACGCTGAAGGTCGCGCTGCTGCACCCGCACAAGGCGCCCGCCGACGTGAAGCGGATCTTCGACGAGATCCACGCCAAGGACGAGCGCAACGAGTTCAACCTGTACATCTCGGGGACGGACGAGGACAACGCCCCCAACCAGCCCGACGAGGCGGACGGCCCCCAGGCCGGGCCGCTCGCCGGCAAGGAGAGTTCGGCAGCATGAAAAAGGTCGCTTACTGGCCCGGCTGCGTCAGCCGTGGCTTCACCCCCGAGCTGCACGGCTCGATGGCCAAGGTCGCGCCGCTGCTGGACCTCGAGCTCATCACGCTCGACCGCGCCTGCTGCTCCGGCGCCGGCGTCATGGCCGAGCACAACCAGGAGCTCGCCGACACGCTGAACGCGCGCACCTTCGCGATGGCCCAGCAGGAGATCCGCAACGGCGCGGACCTCATGATGAACATCTGCTCGACCTGCCAGGGCGCGCACAGCGAGAGCCAGGAGCGCCTGGACGCGAGCGAGATCTACCGGGCCCAGGTCAACGAGACGCTGAAGCCCGACGGTCTGGAGTACACGGCCGGCATCTCGAACAAGAACTTCCTCTGGCTGCTCGTCGAGGAGATCGGGCTCGACGTCCTGAAGTCGAAGGTCAAGCGCCCGCTGACGGATCTGAAGGTCGGCCCGTTCTACGGCTGCTACATCGTGCGTCCGACCTCCCGGCTGGACATCGACGACGAGCATCCGCGCGACACGTACCTGCCGCTCGTCATCGAGGCCCTCGGCGGCACCGTGATCGACTACGCCGGCTCGCACAAGTGCTGCGGCTTCCCCATCATCACGATGAACACCGAGGCCTCGCTGAAGCAGGCCGGCATGCACCTGGGCGACGCCAAGGACGCCGACGCGGACTGCCTCGTCACGCCGTGCCCGCTCTGCCACCTGAACCTCGACATGCAGCAGCCGCTGGCCAACAAGGTCGTCGGCCGCAAGCTCGACATGCCCGTGCTGCACCTCCCGCAGCTGGTCGGCCTCGCCCTGGGCCTCACGCCCAAGGAGCTCGGCCTGTCGCTGCACGTGGTCAAGCCGACGTCGGTCGTCGACTGGACCACGTCCGTCGTCGGCTCTGTCGGGGCCGGCTCCTCCGGTTGGTAGACGAGCCGTCGCGGCCGCCCGCCGGAGCTGCGCCGCAGCAGGTCGCCGACCTGCTGCGGACGTTCAGCGGTGGTGCCGCGACCGGGCGTCGCCGGCGGCGTCCCCGTGAGGACGCGCCGGACACGATCGTTCCGCTGCTCGTCGAGCCCGACGAGACGCCGCTGGACCCCTCGCGGATCGAGGCTGCCCGTGCGCGGCTGAAGGAGCAGGCTGCTGCTGCTGTCGCAACTGCCGCCGCCGAGCCGGCAGCCGGAGCGCAGGCGGTCGACCCGGCCGCCTTCGACGCTGCGCGCTCGCGCCTGCGCACGCGCCGATCGCGGCCGTCGTCCCCGCCCCAGCCCTGAGAACGGCGAAAGCCGCCGCGCCCAAGGAAGGCGCGACGGCGGTCGACGGGGCTGGGTCCTGCGGTCGGGCGACTAGCTCGCCAGCGCTGTGATGTAGAACGCGTGGGCCTCGGCAGCGCCGGCCTGGTTGCCGGTGCGGACGAACACGTGCTCGTTGTCGTTGGTCCCGGCCACCGCGCAGGCGACGTGCTCGACGGTCGGAGCGCCGCAGATCTCGACGACGGGGTTGGCCCGCGGGTCGGTGTCGCCCGACAGGTAGGCCGCCGTCGCGATCAGGCCACTGTTGGTCAGCGAGCTGTTGAAGTCGACGTAGTACCCCGAGCCGAAGGCCTGGACGGTGATGCCGCCGCTCTGACGCAGGACCGTGCCGTCCGCCTTCACGAGCGCCCACTTCGCGCCGGGGCCGGGGGTGCCGGGGGTGCCGGCATCGCCCTTGTCCCCCTTGTCGCCCTTCGAGCCGGGATCGCCCTTGTCACCCTTGTCGCCCTTGGCGGCGGCGGTTCCGGGAATTCCCGGGTCGCCCTTGTCGCCCTTGGCGCCCGGGGCCCCGTCCGCGCCCTTGGCGCCGGCCGGCAGCTGGCCGGCCTTGAAGTCGGCCTTGAGCAGCGAGCCGTTCTTGATGTCGGCCGAGGCGACCGAGTTGTTGGCGATGTCGATCGACTTGACCGTGCCGTTCTTGATGTTCTGGCCGGTGACGGACACCGCGGCGTACGAGGTGCCGCCCATGGCGCAGACGAGGGCGATGGTGGCGGTGACGTAGCGACCGTTGCTGAAGAGGCGGGGCATGATGGTTCTCCTGAGGGGTTGAGTGCTGCTTTCTGATCACACAACCGGCCCCGATGCACGGACTTACGCGCCGCTGCGAAATTTCTTCCGCAAGGTCGTGAAGAACGACGAAAGCCGCCGCGCCCAGGGGAGGCGCGACGGCTGTCGACGGCGATGCGTGGGTCCTGCGGTCAGACGGTCAGCCCTGCACCTGCATGGTCGAAAGGACCGCGTCGTCCAGCGAGAGCGTCGCGCCGCTGACCATCGCGACCTCGACGGTCACCACGTGGGCCCCGGGAGCGAGGTTGCCGCTGAAGCGCTGCATCGAGTGAGCCTCCCACGACGAGCTGCTCTCGGTACCGCCGTCCGTCGAGTCGAACGCGAAGTTCGTGCCGACGACCGGGCTCAGCTCCGCCCCGTCCACGAGGATCCGAGCGCTGCACCAGCCGGCGCCCGAGCACGCGGACTCGGCCGAGAGGGTCGCGAGCAGACGGCGCGGGGCACCGGCCGGCACGACGATGTTCTGCGTCAGCTCGGGCACGGCCGCGAAGGCAGCGTTGTTGTAGGTGTCGACGCCGGGCTTCGACGACAGGCCGGTGTTCGGGACCGCGTCCGAGCCCGGGGCGCCGTCGAAGCCATTCGTACCGGGGGTACCCGGGTCGCCCTTGTCGCCCTTGTCCCCCTTGTCGCCCTTGTCGCCCTTGGCGGCAGCGGTGCCCGGGATGCCCTGGTCGCCCTTGTCCCCCTTGTCGCCCTTCGCGCCGGCGGCGCCCGGGGCACCAGCCGCACCATTGGCGCCCTTGGCGCCCGCCGGCAGCTGGCCGGCCTTGAAGTCGGCCTTGAGCAGCGAGCCGTTCTTCACGTCGGCCGAGGCGACCGAGTTGTTGGCGATGTCGATCGACTTGACCGTGCCGTTCTTGATGTTCAGGCCCGAGACGCTCACGGCGGCGTAGGACGTGCCGCCCATGGCGGCGACGAGGGCGAGGGTGGCGGTGACGTTGGCGTAGCGGCCGTTGCTGAAGATGCGGGGCATGGTGTTTCTCCTGGTGGTCGAGTGCTGCTTTCTGATCACCCAACCGGCCCCGTGTCGCGGACTTACGCGCCGCCGCGAAATTTCTTCAGAAAGTTTTCAGCGGCGCGATGCGACGCCCGCGGCGAGGTCGCCCAGTGCCTCCGCGGCGGCCGCCGCCGCGAGGTAGACCATGCGCGCGTCCGGGTCCCGCGTGATGTCCGCCCTGCGCTGCTCGGTGGCGGCGAGCGCGTACAGGCCGCTCGGCCCCAGGCTCGCCATCCGCTCCCGCACCGGCTGAGCCTGGTGCACGAGGCGGCCCTCGACCTCGCGCAGTTCGAAGAGCGTGCGTTCCAGGTCCATGCTGACTCCGTCCGTGAAGTGGTGGTCCGTTAAATGCGGAAGGAGGGACCCGTTCCCGCGGGCCCCTCCTTCCTGTCCCCAACCCTGCTGCGTACCCCTAAGTCCGCCCGAGGGAAGTCTGTGCTGCTGGTGTCGCGCTTCCTTGCAGCGACAAGAGGAAGGATCGCGCAGCGGGGCCGGCGTGTCGTCCCCCGGGGCGGGTGATCTTCGGGTGAGCCGCCGGGTGAACTGCGGGTGAGAGGGCCCTCACCCTTTTCGGGAGGCCTGCCGATAGGACGAGAGTGCAGCCCCGGCGCCCGATCACCGTCGTCCTGTCCCGTTTCGAGGACCTGGTGGCCCGTGGCCTGCGCGCGTTCGTCGAGGACGACGGGGCGCTGAACCTCTCGGCGGCCGACGTCGATGCCGCCGATCTGGACCGTACCCTGACCGACATCAGGCCCAGCGTGGCGCTGCTGAACTTCGGCTCGTTACGCTCGGCCGCCGACCTGCATCGCCTCAGCACCACCCATCCCACGACCCGGTTCCTCGTGCTCGCCAACCATCCCACCCTCGCCGAGGCCAACCAGCTGCTCGCGTTCGGCGCCAGCGCCTGCCTGAGCAAGGAGACCCAGGCCCGCGACATCCTGAGCGCGATCCACCTCGCGCACCGCGGGCTGCAGGTGCTCCCGCGCACGGACGCGTCCGGCGACGGCACGGCACCCGGGGCCGGTGCCGGGGCTGCGCACCATGCCGGCGAGACCAGCGGCCCCGAGCTGCTCACGCCGCGCGAGGCCGACGTCCTGGGTCTCCTTCAGGCGGGCGAGTCCAACGCCGAGATCGCGCGTTCGCTCCACGTCGGCGTCGAGACGGTCCGCACGCACCGCCGCAACATCTACCGCAAGCTCGGCGTCCGCACGCGTCGCGAGCTCGCGACGCTCGCCATCAGGCGCAGCGCATGACCCGGCGCGGATCGCAGTTCCAGCCCGCCCGCGTCCTGCTCGTCGAAGACAACATCGCCGACGTCCGCCTGACCGTGGAACTGCTGCGCGAGGCGCGGCTCGCCAACCGGCTGAAGGTGGTTCCGAGCGGGTCGGAAGCCCTCGACCTGCTGATGAGCGCCGGCACCCACGACGACGCGCCGCCGCTGCCGGACCTGATGCTGCTGGACCTCGACCTGCCGGGCATGGACGGTCGCCGGCTCCTGGCCCGGATCCGCGCCGAACCGCGGCTGAAGCACATCCCGGTCTTCGTCCTGACCGCGTCGGCCACCCACCGGCAGATGGTGCAGGAGGAGGGCCTGGACGCGGACGGGTACCTCGAGAAGCCGATCGACCTGGACGCGTTCGTGCACCTCGTGACGCACCACGACCGCTTCTGGCTCGAGCTGGTCTGCACGCCGAGCGGCCAGTCCTGACCGAGTCCCGTCAGGGGGCGACCGGGGCCGGCCGCGGCCGCGTCCCCACGCGACTGGTCCTGACCGTCGTCCCCGGCGGGGTGGCGATGCGCAGCAGGCGCGCACCCGCTGCGTCGTCGGGCAGGGTCTCGTAGCGCGTGACCACGACCGAGAACACGGTTCGCACCTGGCTGGGGGGGCGCCCGGACGTCGCCGGCAGACCGGCGACGTTCGTGATCTGCACCTGGACCGGGGCGAACGTGTCCGGATCCACGTCGTAGACGATGCGCTGACGGCGGTCGGCAGCAGTCGACGAGGTGACGACGAGCCGACGCACGTCTCGGCCGCGGACCCGCAGCTCGCCGCCGTCCCGAACACGTCCGCCAGCGAGGAGGCGCTGCAGGCCGGCGGCGGGGTCCGGCCCGGGGATGTCGACCAGGGCCGGCGGGCGCGCCGTCGCTCCGGCCTCGGAGTAGCCGCTGCGGACCTCGAGCCGCGCGTCCGCTGCGGTGTAGGTGCGCAGGACCCCGCGGGCGTAGCTGCGCTCGAAGACGTTACCCGGGTCGCGAACGCCGGCGCTGCGCTCGCGCCAGCGCCGGGGGCGATCGACCGCGATCCAGCGCTCGTTGCGCGTCCCTCCCTCGATCGTCCGCACGCCCGGCGGACCGAGCCGGCCGTAGGCGACGAGGTGCAGGATCTTCCCGCGGGGCGCGAGCGCCGCCCGGGCCTCGGCGACGACGTCCAGGCGCTCCCCCGCCGCGCCGCCGCCGATCGCCAGCACGATGGCCGTCGCGGCGCCCGCCAGGGTGAGCGTCCCGCCGACGCCGAGGACCCAGCGACGCCGGGCACGCGGCGGCGGGCCGGTGGCCGCCGACCGCAGGCGGCCACCGAAGTCGTCCAGGTAGCGGTCGTACTCGTCGTCCGGGGTCATGGCGTCCTCGCCGCGTCGATGGTCGGTGCGTCCAGCAGGTCGGCCAGCGCCGCGAGGCCGCGTGAGACACGGGCGCGGGCGGCCGGCTCGGCAATGCCCAACCGCCCGGCGACGACCGGGTAGGGCAGCTCGTCGACGACGCGCAGGGCGACGGCGCCGCGGATGCCGGGAGAGAGCTGGGCCAGAGCTGCGGCCAGCGCGCTGCGGAGCTCGTCCAGCCCGGCACGCCGCGCGATCTCCGCGAGGACCTCGGGCCCGGCGGGCGCCCGCTCGAGCTTCAGCCGGCCGAGCGCCCGCTGCTCGATGCGTCCCCGCCGGTAGTACTGCGCCAGCTGCCGGCGGGCGATGCCGTAGAGCCAGCCGGCGGCCTCGGCGTCCGTGGTCCCGCGGTAGCGCCGTCGGCCGGCGACGGCCTCGGCGAACGTCTCCGCCCAGAGGTCGAGCGCGATCTCCGGGTCCGCCGTTCGGCGGGCCAGGAAGACCAGCAGCTCGTCGCGGTGGCGGGCGTAGAGGGCGTCGACCTCGAGGGACATCGACCCCACAGTTGCACGGGCCTCCCGGCTGTGACACGGCCCGGCGACAGGTTCGGCGGGGCGTGTCCGCCGACCCTGCCAGCCACGACGTCAGGCGGCGGGGGTCCCCGCGCCGAGCAGCCCGCGCTCGTGCAGGATCTCCGCGAGCTGCACCGTGTTCAGCGCGGCGCCCTTCAGCAGGTTGTCGCCGACGACGAACAGGTTCAGCGTCTTGGCGTCCTGCAGGTCGGGGCGGATGCGGCCAACGGCGATCTCGTCCTTGCCCGCGTACTTCACGGGCGTCGGGAGGTCGTCCAGGACGACGCCGGGGAAGTCCTCCAGCGCCGCACGGGCGGCGGCCAGCTCGGGCTCGCGCTCGAAGGTCGCGCGGACCTGGATCGAGTGCCCGACCATGACCGGGACGCGCACGCACGTGGGCGTGACCATCAGCTCGGGCAGCGCGAGGATCTTGCGCGACTCGGAGACCATCTTCATCTCCTCGTCGCTGTAGCCGTCGCCGGCCTCGCTGCCGAGCCACGGGACCACGTTGAACGCCAGCGGCGCCGCGTGGATGTCGTGGGTCGCCGCGTCCAGGACGGACGCGCCGTCGGTGACCAGGCGCTCGCGCTGCGCGAGGAAGCCCGGCGTCTGCTCGGCCAGCTCGTCCATGCCCGACTGCCCGGCGCCGCCGGCGGCCTGGTAGCTGGTCGCGACGAACGACTGCAGGCCGAACGCGTCGTGCAGCGCCTTGAGCGGCAGCATGATCGCCATCGTGGTGCAGTTCGGGTTGGCGACGATCCCGCGCGGGGTGTTCGCCAGCTCGTCCGGGTTGACCTCGGCGACGACGAGCGGCACGTCGTCGTCCTTGCGGAAGGCCGACGAGTTGTCGACGACGATCGCGCCGGCGGCCGCGAACTTCGGCGCCCATTCGCGGGAGATCGAGCCACCCGCGGAGAAGATCGCCACGTCGAAGCCCTGGATGGTGTCGTCGGCGATGCCTCGGACCGTCATGCCGTTCGGCAGCACCTTGCCTGCGCTGCGCGAGCTCGCGAACGGCACGATCTCGCTCGCCGGGAAGTCCCGCTTGGCCAGCAGGTCGAGCATCGTGGTGCCGACGGCACCGGTGGCGCCGACGACGGCGACGCGGACGGGATCAGGGCTCATGCGGGGGTGGCCTCGCTGGGGGTTGCGGGAGCGGACAGGTCGAAGGCGGCGTGGAGCGCGCGCACGGCGTCCGGGACGTCGTCGCCGGGCACCACGCAGGAGATGCGGATCGGCGACGTGGAGATCATGTGGATGTTGATGCCGGCGTCGCCCAGGGTCCCGAAGACCTTCGCCGCGACGCCCGGGTGGAACTTCATCCCGGCGCCCACGATGGAGACCTTGCCCATCGTCTCGTCGGTCACGAGCTCGGTGCCGAACTCCATCGCGATCGGGTGCAGGGCGCCCACGGCGGTGTGCATGTCCTCGCGGGTGACGGTGAACGAGACCTCGGCCTGGGTGTCGGTCGTCGCCGGCTCGTTCTGGATGATCATGTCGACGCCGACGTTGGCGTCCGCCAGGGCGGTGGTCACCCGGCCGGCGATGCCCGGGGTGTTCGGCAGGCCGATCAGCGAGACGCGCGCCTCGCCGGTGGAGTGCGTCACGGCGGTGATGACGGGCGTCTGGGTGGTGTCGGCCTCGCTCAGGACGACGGTCCCCTCGCTGTCGTCGAAGGACGAGCGGCAGTGGATCCGGACGCCGTGGTTGCGCGCGTACTCGACGCTGCGCAGCTGCAGGACGCCCGCGCCGGACGCGGACATCTCGAGCATCTCGTCGAAGCTGACGACGTCGAGCTTGCGCGCCAGCGGCACGATCCGCGGGTCGGCGTTGAAGACGCCCGCGACGTCGGTGTAGATCTCGCAGACGTCCGCGTCGATCGCCGCTGCCAGCGCGACCGCGGTGGTGTCCGAGCCGCCCCGGCCGAGCGTCGTGACGTCCTTCGCGGTCGACACGCCCTGGAAGCCGGCGACGAGCACGATGTTGCCCTCGTCGAGCGCCTTGAAGATGCGCAGGCTCGGGTTGACCTCCAGGATCCGCGCCTTCGTGTGCGAGGTGTCCGTGACGATGCCCGCCTGCGAGCCCGTCAGCGACATGACCTTGTGGCCCATGTCGTGGATCGCCATCGCGGCCAGGGCGCACGACACGCGCTCCCCGGTCGACAGCAGCATGTCCATCTCGCGCGGGTGCGGCGCCGGGGACACCTCGAACGCGTCGGCGATCAGGCGATCGGTCTCCTTGCCGCGGGCGCTGAGGACGGCCACGACCCGGAAGCCCGCCTCGCGCTTGGCCACGATGCGGGCGGCGGCGCGCTTGATGCGGACGGCGTCGGCGACGGAGGTCCCGCCGAACTTCATGACAACGGTGCCGGACATGGACGCTAGAGAATACGAGGCTTCGCCCGCGGGCCTCGGCCCGGGGACGGTCACCCGCCGGGCCGCTGCCCCGGACTCCCCCTCGCGGCGGGTTTGAGTCCGCCTTCGGAGTCCGCGGCGGCGCTATCGGCACACCGGCGCCCCCGGATCTTGGATGATCGCGCGGTGGTCCCCCATGTCCGCCGCCGAGTCGCGGCTCTCGCCCTGCTCCTGCTCGTCACCGTCGGCATCATCGGGGTGGCGATCGTCGGTACAGGCAGCGGCGACGACACCCCGGACGTGCCGGAGGGCGGCTCGTCCTTCGCGGTAGGCGACCGCAAGACCGAGAACCTCTCGCTGCTCGACGCGCTGGCCCCGCTGCTCGCGGCCGGAACCCCGACGGCGACGTCCGGCGCGACCCCGACCGGCGGGTCCGCCAAGCAGCCCGAGCGGCCGAGGTCCGCGGGCGCCCCGGTCACCGCGCAGGAGGTGGCGCAGCTCTTCATGGTCGGGTTCCGGGGCCGCGGGCCGGACAACGCGTTCTTCGACCGGCTGGCGCTGCGGCGCTGGGGGGCGGTCATCCTGGACGGCTCGAACTACGCGGACGAACTGCAGTTCACGGCGCTCGCGTCGCAGGCCGTCAGCACCCTCCAGGGCGCAGGATCCGCGGCGCCGCTCGTCGTCGCCGACCAGGGCGGGGGCGACGACAACACGCTGCCCGGCGTCGGGCCGGCGGCGCAGCCCAGCATCGGCTCACGCGCCGAGGGCCGCGCCGAAGCGCTCCGGGCCGGCCGGCAGCTGCGCCGCCTCGGGGTGCGGATGGTCGTCGCCCCGAGCGCCGACATCGGGCACGTCGGCGCCGCCTGGGACGGGCGCGCGTTCAGCGACGACGTCGCGGCGGTGCGCCGGCGGGCCGGCGGGGCGGTCCGGGGCTGGCGGACGGCAGGGCTCGCGCCCGCGGTCGGGCACTTCCCCGGTGAGGGCGGCGCCTCGCAGGACCCGGCCGACGGGCCGGCCACGGTCGGATTCAGCCTGCCCGAGCTGAAGGGCGGTGACCTGAAGGCGTTCGGCAACGGCCTGCTGCCGCTGGCGCCGGCACTCGTCGTCTCCAATGCGCTGTACGCCGCGTACGACGGCGTGACCCCGGCGACGCTGCTGCCCGAGGTGCCGGCCCTGGCGCGCAGGATGGGCTTCCGCGGCGTCGTCGTCTCGGGCAACCTGGCGGTGACGGTCCTGGCGACCGGCGGGACGATCGCGGACGCCGCCGTGGACGCCCTGAAGGCCGGCTGCGATCTGCTCTGGATCCCCGGTGACGCCGGCGACCAGGAGGCGGCCTACCGGGCCGTCGTGCGCGCGGTCCGGACGGGCGCGATCCCGCGCAAGCGGGTGCGGAGCGCGCTGGCCCACGTGACGGCGCTCAAGCGCAAGTACGCGGCGGCGGGGACCTGAGGCTGACGGGCGATGCGGACCGGGCGGCCGCACGCGGGGCTGGGCGGCCGACGCGGGGTGGGGCGGCCGAACGAAAGAGTTGCTCTGTCAACCGTTTCGTACGGCGGGTCGTCGGGTCGCCGGGTGGCAGCCGAACGAACGGGTTGCTCTGTCAACCGCTTCGTACGGCGGGTTGTCCGGTCAGGCGACGGCCGGGCGGGTGCCCAGGAACGCCAGGGCCAGCGCCAGGACGTCCTCCGCGATCGCGATGTCGCGGTCCGGGCGGCCCGTCGTGCGCACGAGCCACTGGCGGGTGTGCTGGCCGCCGTAGGCCGCGACGACCGCGACCGCGGCCCCGACCAGCGCGCCCTGAGCACCCGCACGGCGGAAGCTCAGCAGCCCGCCGGACAGCGCCCGGGCCAGGAGCGGCGGCGGGTCCGTGCGCGGGGGCGTGAACGGCAGCTTGTCGCCGACGAGCTCACCGGCGGCCAGCGCCGGCAGCACCTTGGCGGCGGGCCCGTCCCCGAACCCGCCCCGCAGCGCGGTGACGCCGAGCGGCGCGAAGCCACGCAGCCCGGCGGCGACGCCGATCAGGAGGGCGGCACGGAGGTCAGCGTCGTCGGGTGCGGGCATGCGGGCCAGCGTACCCCGGTGAGGACCGGGCAACCGCCGGTCAGAGCGCGCGGCGACCCGTGAGGGCCTTGCCCAGCGTGACCTCGTCGGCGTACTCGAGGTCCGACCCCACGGGCAGCCCCGACGCGAGCCGCGTGACCGTGACCTGCGGGGCGCGCTCGCGGAGGACCGAGGCGATGTGGAGCGCGGTCGCCTCGCCGGTGGTCGTCGGGTTGGTGGCGACCACCACCTCGCTGATGGCCGGGTCGGTCGCGGTCACCCGCGCGTACAGCTCGCTGAGCTTGAGGTCCTCGGGGTCGATGCCGTCGATCGGGGACAGGGCACCGCCCAGCACGTGGTAGCGGCCGCGGTACTCGTGGGTGCGCTCGATCGGGGAGATGTCCCCCGGCTCCTCGATGACGCAGATCAGCGTGGTGTCGCGGCGCTCGTCCTGGCAGATGCGGCAGCGCGGCTCGTCGGCGAGGTTGAAGCAGACCTCGCACAGGCGGATCTTCTCCTTGACCTCGCGGATCGCGTCGGCGAGCGCCGTCGCGTCCTCGAGGTCCGCGCGCAGGATGTGGAACGCAAGTCGCTGCGCCGTCCGCTGCCCGATGCCCGGCAGCTTGCCGAGCTCGGTGATCAGGCGCTGGACGGGCGGGGCGTGCACTAGTGGCCCTCCACTAGAAGCCCGGCAGGCCCATGCCGCCGAGGCCGCCCGCGAGCGGCTGCATCTTCTTCGCGGCGTGGTCCTGGGCGGACTGCAGGCCCTGCTGCACGGCGGCGAGGACGAGGTCGGACAGCATCTCCGGATCCTCCGGATCGATGACCTCGGGGTCGATGGTGATGCTCCGGACCTGCAGGTCGCCGGTGACGACGACCGTCACCATCCCGCCGCCGGCGGTCGCGGTGACCTCTTCGTTCTTGAGCTCCTCCTGGGCCTTCAGCATGTCCGCCTGCATCTTCTGGACCTGCTTCATCATCTGGTTCATGTTCGGCTGGGGCATGCGGGGCTCCGGGTTAGTCGGGGACGATCTCTTCGGCGTCGAACTCGTGCTTCAGGCGGTCGACCCAGTCGTCGGGGGACGCGGGCTGCTGGTCGGCGGACGGTGAGTCCGCCTGCAGCTCGGCGAGGTCGTGCAGCTCGATCGTCGGGCGGGCCGCGAGGCCGGTGACGACACGGATCGCCTCGCCGAGCTTCTCGCGGTTGGCCGCCTGATCGGCGATCTTGAACTGGAAGGAGTGGGACTTGTCGAGGGCGACGGTGACCTCGCGTCCGGCCACCGCGATCGGCATCGCGTCGCGCAGCAGCACGGCGAGCTGGTTGTTCGCGGTCGCCATCTGGTCGCAGATCGCGGGCCAGACCTCGGCGAGGTCGACGAGCGCGATGTCCTCCGACGGCACGGGGGCCGGCGGCAGGTCGTGGAGGTCGGCCTCCGGGACGGACGCCGTGGCCGGAACCGTGTTCGCCGGGGCGGGCGGTTCCGGGCTGTGCGCCGGCGCGGCGGGGACGGGAACCGCCGGCGCGGCGGGGGTCAGGCTCGCCGGGGACGCGGGGCCGGGCGGAGAGGTGTCGGCGGCGGACGGAGGGGTCGGGGGTGCGGCCGGTGCGGTGGCAGCGGCGGACGGGGCAGCGGCGGGGGCAGTGGGAGCCGCCGGGGTCGGGGCGGCCGCCGGGACCGGGGCGGCCAGGGCCGGGGCGGCAACCGGGGTCGGTGCGGCCGGGGTCGGTGCGGCCGCCGGGGTCGGTGCGGCCGCCGGGGTCGGCGCCGGCCGTGGCGGACCCTCCGCCAGGGACCGCTCGATCCGCTCCAGGCGGACCATCAGCGCCTTCGCGGACGGGTCGACCTGCGGCGCCGCGGCCTTCACCAGCGCGAGCTCCATCTGCGTCCGGGCGTCCGCGCCGTCCTTCATCGCGCGCAGGGCGTTCGCGAGGAGGTCGATCAGCCGGACCACGTCGGTCGCAGGGACGCGGCCGGCCTGCTCGGCCAGGCGCGTGTCGCGGTCGGGGGTCACGGCGATCTCGGCCGGGACCGAGCCCAGCATCTGGACGAGCATCAGCTCGCGGGCATGGCCCTCGAGGTCGCGGACGAACTGCGACACGTCACGGCCCGTCTGCGCCAGCGCAGCCGCCGCGTGCAGGGCGGCGCGGGCGTCGTGCGCGCCGATCGCGTCCAGAGCCCCGAAGAGCAGGTCCGCGTCCGCCACGCCCAGCACCGCGAGGACGTCGTCGACCGCGATCCGCGTCCCGTCGGCGCCCATGTCGGACGTCCCGGCGTAGGTGACGAGCTGCTCGAGCGTGCCGAGCGCATCGCGGAAGGAGCCCGTGGCGTGCCGCGCCAGCAGGGCGACCGCGTCCGGCGGGATGTCGATCGCCTCACGGCCCGCGACCCGCTGCAGCACCGCGGCGAGTTGCTCGACGGTGGGGCGCGTGAAGTCGAAGCGGTGGCAGCGGTCGACGACCGTCGGAAGGACCTTGTTCGCCTCGGTCGTCGCCAGCACGAAGATCGTCGACGGCGGCGGCTCCTCAAGCGTCTTGAGGAACGCGTTCCACGCCTGCGTGGTCAGCATGTGCGCCTCGTCGAGGATGTACACCTTGTACTTCCCGCTGACCGGGGCGAAGGAGACCGACTCGCGCAGCTCGCGGATGTCGTCGACCGAGTTGTTCGACGCCGCGTCCATCTCGATGACGTCCATCGACTGCGCGTTCTGGATGGCGACGCACGCCTCGCAAACCCCGCACGGCTCGATCGTCGGCCCGTTCACGCAGTTCAGGCACGAGGCGAGGATCTTCGCCATCGACGTCTTGCCGGTCCCCCGGGAGCCCACGAACAGGTAGGCGTGGTGCAGCTTGTCCTGGCCCACGGCGTTGCGCAGGGTGCGCACGACGTGCTCCTGGCCGACGACGTCGGCGAAGGTGCGGGGGCGGTGGCGGCGGTACAGGGACGGGGCGGTCGACACGGAGCTTCGGCAGTCTGGCACAACCACCGGCGAGCCCTGAGCGGTAGAGCGCCGGTACCCTGCTGCCCAGATGCGGCGCCCTGCGATCCTCGGGGCCCTGGCGACGATCGTCGGGGTGACCCTGCTCCTGCGCCTCGTCTACGGCGAGCCGTTCCTGAACTACGACGCGTCGTACTCCCTGCTGTGGGCGCACGACATCGCGCACGGGCGGACCCCGGACTACCAGGGCTTCATCGCGCCGACGCCCCACCCGCTGCAGACCTTCGTCAGCCTGCTGGCACTGCCGCTCGGGGACGCGACCACGACCGTCCTCGCGTGGATCGTCATGGTCTGCTTCGGCGGCATCGTCTACGTCACCTACCGCCTCGGGCGCGAGCTCTTCAGCGTCCCGGTCGGCGCGCTGGCGGCGATCGTGGTCCTGACCCGGCCGGCGTTCGGGCGCAACGCCGAGTTCGCCTACCAGGACATCCCGTTCGCCCTGTTCGTCGCGTGGGCACTGCTGCTGGAGGTCCGCAGCCCGCGGCGGGGCGCGCCCGTCCTGGTCCTGCTCACGCTCGCCGGGCTGCTCCGGCCGGAGGCGTGGGTCCTGGCCGCGGCCTACTGGCTGTGGCTCGTCTGGGGACGCGGGACCGACGCCGACCGGCGCGCCGTCCGCGAGTCCCTCCCTGGCCTGCGTCGTCCTGGCGCGGCGAGCCTGCGCGCGGTCCTCGGCGGCGGCGCCCGCGTCGTCCGCGGCATCCCCAGGGCCGACCGGCCGCAGCTGCTGGGCCTGGCGGTCCTCGGCGCGTCCGGCGGGATCCTGTGGGCGATCAGCGACGCCGCGATCACCGGCGACTTCCTGCACTCCTTCCACGGGACGAGCGACCTCGCGGAGCAACTCGGCCGGCCGCGGTCGCCCGCCGAGGCCCCGTTCCGGACGGCGAAGTTCCTCGGCTTCACCCTGCGCGAGCCGCTGATCGTCGGCGTCCCGGTCGGCTGCGTCTTCGTGGCGCTGCTGGCGCGGCGCGGATTGATCCTGATCGGCGTCGCGGCGGCGATGGTCGCCTTCTTCCTGCTGAGCACGATCGGCGGGCTGCCGCTGATCGCGCGCTACGTCCTGACGCCGAGCCTCTTCCTGGCGATCGTCTACGCCTCCGGCTGCCTGGGCTGGATGCAGCTGCCGGCCGGCTCACGGGAGCGGCGTATCTGGCAGCGCGTCGGTCTCGCCACGCTGGCGCTGTCGGTGCTGTTCCTGCCCAAGCACGTCGACCTGGTCGACGAGGTCCGCACGAAGGTCACGAACTCGCGCGAGATCCAGACCGACCTGAAGGACATCGCGGACTCGTCCGTCGTCCGGCAGCACCTGGACCGGTGCGGGCACCGCCTGACGACCTACGATCACCCCGAGGTCCCGCCGCTGCGGTACTACCTCGGCACGGCACCGGGCTCGGTCCGCGACCGGCACGAGAAGGAGTACCCGGTCGCCCAGCTGCTGCTGATGCCGGTCGACGAGAGCGTCGAGCGGCGTTACTACCAGGGCGTCCCGCCGCTCGTGGTCCCCCGTGGGTACCGCGAGGTCTTCCGCAGCACGTACTGGCGGCTGATGGCGTCCCCGGATTGTCCGGCCACGCGTGTCGTCTTCGAGGAGCGGTGACCGGCGCTACTTGACAGCCAGGTGTGAGTGAGTGCATACTCACACCTGTCGCATGGTCCCGCCCACCGCCACCACCCGGACGCTGTCCACCGCCGAGGAGCGCCGCGAGGCGGTCATCGAGGCGGGCATGAAGGTCATGGCCGAGCGCGGGATCCACGGGACGCCGACCCTTGAGGTCGCCAAGGCCGCCGGCATCTCGCAGGCCTACCTGTTCCGCCTCTACCCGACCAAGGCCGACCTGGCGATCGCCGTCGTCCGGCGCTGCAACGAGCGCATCCACGCGACCTTCACCGCCGCAGCCGCCCAGGCCAAAGCCGCCGGGGCGACAGGTGAGGATGTGCTCCACGCCATGGGCGAGTCCTACGGCGAGCTCATCCAGGACCGCACCCTGCTCCTCCTGCAGCTGCACTGCCACGCCGCCGCACCGAGCGAGCCCGCGATCCAGGCGGCCATGCAGGACGGCTTCCGCAACCTCTACGCGCTCATCAAGGCCGAAGCCGGCGCGGACGACGAGGAGATCTCGCAGTTCTTCGCCACGGGCATGTTGATCAACACCCTGGCCGCGATGGGGGCCTACGAGCTCGACGAGCCGTGGGCCCAGAAGCTGTGCCTGATGCCGAAGTCCGACGATCCCGCCTGACGCAGGACGGCGCCGCCAGGCGCCCCTTTTTTTGCCCTCTCAGTGAGTGACTGCTCACACTCTTACCCCAGACCGCAAAGGACCCCGATGACCTCCCCCGCTCCACCGACCCAGAAGTCCCGCCCCGGCTGGACGCTCGCGATCGTCTCGGTCGCGCTCTTCATGACCGCCCTGGACAACCTCGTCGTCGGCGTCGCGCTGCCGTCGATCCGCACCGACCTCGGTGGTTCGCTCGAGTCCCTCGAGTGGACCGTCAACGCGTACACGCTCTCGTTCGCGGTGCTGCTCATCACCGGCGCCGCGCTCGGCGACCGGTTCGGCCGCAAGCGCATGTTCACCCTGGGACTAGGGCTGTTCACGCTCTCCAGCGCCGCCGCGGCGCTCGCACCGACCGTCGACGCGCTGATCGCCGCGCGGGCGGTCCAGGGCGCCGGCGCGGCGATGGTGACTCCCCTGACCCTCACGCTGCTGGCCGCGGCGTTCCCCGGCGAGCGCCGCGGGCTCGCGCTCGG
Source organism: Paraconexibacter sp. AEG42_29 (assembly GCF_040581415.1). Lineage (NCBI taxonomy): Bacteria > Bacillati > Actinomycetota > Thermoleophilia > Solirubrobacterales > Paraconexibacteraceae > Paraconexibacter > Paraconexibacter sp. AEG42_29. Next base: position 4,543,152 of record NZ_CP114014.1, read on the forward strand.
CGTCTGGGCCGGCGTCAGCGGCCTCGGCGTCGCGCTCGGCCCGTTCGTCGGCGGGGCGGTCGTCGAGGGCATCTCGTGGCACTGGATCTTCTGGCTGAACGTGCCGACCGGCCTGATCGCGATCCCGCTCGCCGTGCGGTACCTCACCGAGTCCCACGGCCCTGAGGCGAAGCTCGACCTCCCCGGCCTCGGCCTGATTGCCGCAGGGCTCTTCGGGATCACGTTCGGCATCGTCCGCGGGCAGCCGCTCGGCTGGACGAGCGCCACCGTCCTGACGTCGCTCGTCGGCGGCGTCCTGCTCCTGGCCGCGTTCCTGGCCTGGGAGCACCGGACCAGCGCCCCGATGCTGCCGCTGCGGTTCTTCCGCTCACGTGGCTTCTCGGCGAGCAGCGGCGTCGCGTTCGCGATGTTCTTCGGCGTCTTCGGGTCGATCTTCCTGCTCTCGCAGTTCTTCCAGAGCGCCCAGGGCTACAGCCCCTTCGAGGCGGGTCTGCGCACGCTGCCGTGGACCGGGATGCCGATGATCGTCGCGCCGATCGCCGGCATGCTGAGCGACCGGATCGGCTCGCGGCCGCTGATGGCCACGGGTCTCGCGCTGCAGGCCGGCGCGATCACATGGCTCTCGCAGGTCGCGAGCGTCGACGTCGCCTACGGGTCGCTCGTCGTCCCGTTCATCATGGGCGGGACCGGCATGGCGCTCGTGTTCGCACCGTCCGCCAACGCGATCCTCGCGTCGGTGAAGCCGGAGGAGGCCGGTCAGGCCTCCGGGGCGAACAACGCCATCCGAGAGCTCGGCGGCGTCATGGGCGTCGCCGTCCTGGCGAGTGTCTTCAGCGCGCGCGGCGGCTACACGAGCCCGCAGGCGTTCGTCGACGGGATGAACGCGGCGCTGCCGTACGGCGCCGCGGTGCTGGTCCTCGGCGCGCTCGTCGCGCTGCTGGTCCCGGGCCGCGACACCGCAGCGCCCGCCCCGGCGCGGCCGACGCCCGAGGAGGCGCGGGTCCCCGTCCCGGCCTGACCGCGCACGCCAGCTTCCGTGTGCCCGCCCGCCCCGGCGGGCACGCCGAGCGACATGAGCAACGCATTCACCAAGGGCGACAAGGTCAGCTGGAAGACGTCCCAGGGCACCACGCACGGCAAGGTCGTCAAGAAGCTGACGAGCGACTGCAAGATCGACGATCACCAGGTGCGGGCGTCGACCGACGATCCGCAGTACCTCGTCGAGTCGGACAAGACCGGCGCGCACGCGGCCCACAAGCCGGACGCGCTGACCAAGGCGTCCTGAGAGACGCCGAAGGCCCCGCGGTGGCGGGGCCTTCGGCGATGCGGCGAAGAAGTGGACCGTGCACCCGACCTTGTGGCATGCCCACCGGAGGCTGACGCTGACATTCTGGCTCGGGCCCGGGAACTCCCGCTACGCCCGTCGGTTGTCGCTTAAGGCTGCTTCCTTCCGGACCTGACCTGGTTCACGAGCCGACGTCGCGCGGGACCCGGGCCGTCAACACCAGACTGCAGCGCGCCGACCCGATGGCCACACCCCGCGATCGGGGATTCGGCCTCGCTAGAGCGGATTGCGAGCGACAGGGCACCGCTACCTCCCCGCCTAGCACGGTCCGCGATCCAGACTACCTGACGGCCACCGCAGCCGGTGCACGGGTCCGGCCGCCGGCGCAGCGGTCAGGGCCGGACCGGCCTACGGCTCGGTGAAGGTCGTGACGCCGGGGTTGGCGCTCGACCCCCCGGTGCTCGTCGTCCCGGTCCCGGGCGGCGTGGTCGTGGCGGGCGGGGTCGTCGTCGCGGGCGGCGCGGTCGTCGCCGGCGGTGTCGTGGTCGCGGGCGGCGTCGTGGCTGCGGGCGGCGTCGTGGTCGCGGGTGGCGTGGTCGTCGCGGGAGGCGTGGTGGTCGCCGGGGGGACGGTCGTCCCCGGCGTCGTCGTGGTGCCCGGGACCCCGGTCGTCGCGGTGGCGGCGGGCGGCGTCGTGGTGTTGGCGCGGCCGGGGTCGTCGTCCTGCGTCACGAGCAGCGCGATGAGCACGCCGACGATCACCGCGAGCACGCCGGCGGCGATCAGCGCGGCGTCCGGTCCGCGGCGCGACCGCAGCGTCGTGCCGCAGGTCGGGCAGAAGATCGCGTCGGCCGCGAGCGGCGTGGCGCAGACGGGGCAGGGCCGGACGGCGACCGGGGCGCCGGCGACAGGTGGGGGCGTGGCCATCGGTCGAGAAGCTACCTACGCGGGCCCGGGCGTGTCACGGCGCGGTCGCGGGCAGGCGCCGGTCGAGCTCACGGCGCAGCTCGCGCCGGACCTGGGTGTCGATGTCGTCCACCTGGTCGTCGATCTCCTTGCGGATGTCGGCGATGCCGTCGTCGACCTGGGTCTGGACGGTGTCGCCGGTCATCGCGAGCGCGGTGATGAGGACGCCGAGGACGAGGACGGTCTGCACGAGCAGGAGCAGCGCCACCGCCGGCAGCACCCGCCGGCGGTAGGAGCGGCGGCACCACGGGCAGTGCGAATCGGCGGTGGTCGCGACGCTGGCGCAGTGGGGACACAGGCGCTGGGGAGTGGGCGCGCCGGGAGCGGGACGGACGGTCGACATCGGCTCGACGCTACTGCGGCTTCCTGAGGCCCGCCCAAAGCTGACCCCGGGTTCCCCGACCGCGGCGGTGGTGAAAGTCCGGACGACGCGCGCGCACGGCCTGCGCGCGCCCGGGCTACCGTGGAGCGCATGGCCACCATCTGGACCATCGGCTACGAGCGCCTGCTCCCAGGCCCGCTCGTCGCGGAGCTCGCGGCCGCCGGGGTGGAGCGCCTGATCGACGTGCGCTACCGGCCGCAGTCCCGCCGCGCCGGAATGTCGAAGACCCGTCTGGGCGACCTGCTGCGCGAGCACGGCATCGCGTACGAGCACCGGCGCTCCCTCGGCACCCCGCCCGACCTGCGCTTCCTCTACAAGAACAAGCGCGTCGCCGAAGGGGCCGCGGGCTTCGCGGAGTACGTCGAGGCCACGGCGGCGGACGAGCTGGACGCGCTCGCGGCGGAGCTCGACGACGGGCCGCGGACCGCGCTGCTCTGCCTCGAGGAGGACCCGGCGGTCTGCCATCGCCGCAAGCTCACCGAGGCGCTGCAGGCCCGGCGGCCGGACCTGCAGGTCGTCGACCTCTGAACGCGGGCTGGACGGCCGCTGGAGACGGCGGATACTGTGGCCGCCGTGCGCCGCCTCCTCATCCTGCTGCCGGTCCTGCTGCTGTGCTCGGTCGGCCTCGCGGGCTGCGGTTCAGGTGGCGAGGGCCCGACGCTGCGTGAACGCGCGCAGCAGGTCCGTGAGGACGCCAAGCAGCTGCGGGAGGACTCCCGCGAGCTGCGGAAGGACCTGAAGGCGCGTGTCCTGAAGCGGACGGAGCGGGTCCGAGCCCGGGCGCGCCGCGTCGGCGACGAGCTCGCGGCGAAGGTCCGCAAGGCCCTGGACGACCTCGAGCGATCGGTCCCGCGGGCGGACGAGCAGACGCGTCCGCCGAGCTCCGCCGGCCGGGCGAGCACCGCGAAGATCGACGACTTCCTCACCGAGACGCTGCGGAGCATCGACAGCTACTGGTCGAAGACCTTCGCGGCCAACGAGCTGGAGGAGCCCAGCGTGAAGTACAGCTGGGTGCCGCCCGGCGAGGAGGTCCGCAGCGCCTGCAACGGCCAGCCGGCGGACGACACCGCGGCGTTCTACTGCCCGGCCGACGACACGATCTACGTCGGCCGGCGCCTGGCGACCGGCGTCCTGGAAGGGACGCTCGAGGGCCTGCCCGGCGAGGGCCGGGCCATCGGCGACTTCGGCGTCGCGTACATGGTCGCCCACGAGTACGCCCACAACCTGCAGCAGGAGCTCGGTTTCTTCTCCAGCGCTCGCGCAGGCGCCTCTGCCCGTCCGTTCGAGCTGCAGGCCGACTGCATGGCAGGGGTCTGGGGCGCGTCCGTCTACCGCGAGGGGCTGCTGACGGACGACGACGTCCAGGAGGCGCTCAGCACGACGCTCGCCGTCGGCGACTTCGAGGTCGGCAGCCCGCAGCACCACGGCACCCCCGAGGAGCGTCGGGACGCGTGGCAGCTCGGCTTTGAGTCCGGCGAGCCGTCGGTCTGCACGGAGTTCGTGCGCGCCTGAGCCCGGCGGGCGTCAGACCATCCGGCGGCGGGCCGCCCAGCGGGTCAGTTCGTTGCGGTTGGACAGCTGGAGCTTGCGCAGGACGTTCGACACGTGCGTCTCCACGGTCTTGATCGAGACGTGGAGGCGGGCGGCGATCTCCTTGTACATATAGCCCCGGGCGAGCAACAGCAGCACCTCCTGCTCGCGCGGGGTGAGCTGATCGAGCTCGGGGTCGGCGACCGCGGGGCTCGCCGCCCCGCCGAACGCGTCGAGCACGAACCCGGCGAGCCACGGCGAGAAGACCGCGTCGCCGTCGGCGATCCGGTGGATGGCGGCGGTCAGCTCCTCGGGCGCGACCGACTTCGTGAGGTAGCCGCGCGCACCCGCCCGGATCGTGGCGACGACGTCGTCCGCGGCGTCGGAGACCGACAGGGCGAGGAACTTCACGGCCGGGCGCTCCGCGTGGACCGGGCCGACGACGGTCGCGCCCACGCCGTCCGGCAGGTGGACGTCGAGCAGCACGACGTCCGGCTCCAGGCGCTGGATCAGCGGGATCGCCTCCTCGACCGAGCCGGCCTCGCCCACGATCTGCACGGTCGGGCCCAGGGCCGCGCGCAGCCCGGTCCTGAAGATGACGTGGTCGTCGACGATGACGATCTTGCGCAGTGGCAGGCTCATGGGGTCGGGCGCGGGAGCAGCAGTTCGATCTCGGTGCCCTCGCCGGGCGCCGTGTGGATCGTCGCACGTCCACCCAGCCCGGCCAGGCGCTGCTCGATCGAGTCCCGGATGCCGCGGCGATCCGCCGGGATCCGGTCACGGCGGAACCCGGTGCCGCGGTCGCGGACGTACACCGACGCCTCCTCCGGGGCGATCCGGGCCAGGACCGAGATCTCGGCGGTGCCGGAGTGCTTGGCGGCGTTCGTCATCGCCTCGCGCGTCGCGGCAACGAGCGCCTCGAGGCCGGCGTCGAGCGGCCCGTCGCCGGGCTGGACGAGCGCGACGACGACCTCGTAGTCCTCCTCCACGGCGTCGGCCGCGTGGCGCAGGGCGCCGGCGAACGTCGTCGCCGCGTCAGGGTCCTCGCCGCCGTAGAGCCAGGCGCGGAGCTCACGCTCCTGGCGCCGCGCCAGCGCTCGCGACCGCTGCGTGTCGTCGGTCGTCTGGATGAGCGCGAGGGTCTGCAGCACCGAGTCGTGCAGGCGCGCGGCGACGCGTGCGCGCTCGTCGGCGCGGACGCGCTCCAGCCGCTCGGCCTGGACCTCGCCGCGCGCGCGGCCGAACGCCGGGCCGAAGAGCAGGCCGATCCCCGACGCGACGACGGCACCGGCAACGGCCGCGGACGCGAAGGCGCTCAGGCTGCCGTCCTGGGCGATGATCGTCAGGACGCCGCCGCCCAGCAGCAGGCCGCCGACGACCGTCCGGGCGACGGCGGGGACGCGCCCCTCCTGCGTCGCGTTCCAGGCGACGGGGACGGCCTGGCGCCACACGACGGCGATGCCGCCGAGCAGGAGCAGGGTGGGCGCCGAGGACCGGATCGACGCGAGCAGCACCGCGAGGCCGCTGAGCAGCGCGAGCAGCCCGAGGGCCCGCTGCAGCGGGCGCGGGTGCGGCTCGGGGGGACCGTCCGGCGGCGGCGCCGGCAAAAGGATCCCCGCGAACAGGTAGGCGACGAGCCCGAACCCGCCGGCGAACGTCGCGGCGGCGACGCCGAGGCGGAGCAGGACCGGGTCGATCCGCAGGGCCGCGCCGATGCCGCCGCAGACGCCGAGCACGACCCGGTCGGCCCCGGACCGGGCGACCGTGGCGCGGTGCGCGGCGTGCGCGGCGGCGGGGTGCACGTCAGGGGCCATAGGCGAGGACCGCGGCGCTGCCGTGCGGGGTGTCCGCGTCGATGAGCAGCGTCCGGGCGGGCGCGGCGACCGGGGCGGTGCGGCCCGCTGCCTTCGCGCTCGGCTTCGCCTTCCCGGACCCGCGCCCGGCGGCCGGGTTCGTCCTGCCCTTGGCAGCCGCCTTGCCGGCCGCCACGGCGCGGGCGGTCCGGTCGGCGCGCTCGGCCCGGTTGACGCGGTCCACCCCGGTCACGAGCGTCGGGCCGATCGAGCGGACCCGCACACCGGCCGGGACCCAGATGGTCAGGTTGCCGACCCCGACGGCGCCGCGGACGGTCGTCGTCCCGCGCGGCAGGCGCGTGTCCCGCAGGTCGATGTCGAGCGAGCCCACCCCGAGGCGGTAGCGGTCCTGCAGGTCGCTGGCCGCGGCGGGACGCTCGGTGCGGGCGCCGATGCCGCCGCGCAGCTGGTCCGGCAGCGCGGCGACAGCGAGGGTCGCCGTCCCGAGCAGCACCGCGAGGGCCAGGAGGGCGGCGGTGCCGCGGCGGCCGGCCGTCGCGATCGCGGTCAGCGCGACCCCGGCGGTGACGGCCGCGAGCAGGCCGGCCACACGGGAGGTCGTCACGGCGACACCGCCGCCGACGACGAGCGCGCCGAACGTCGCCGTCCCCAGCGCGAGGGCGCCGAAGACGTACGGGGCGACCGGGCGACCCGCGTCGACGACGTCCGCAGGCGGGTCGGCGGTGGCGTGGCGCAGGGTGGGCTCCACGCCACGGGCGGCAGCGGTCGGTGTGGCCGGCGCGGCGGCGTGTCCCGGGGCCGGCCAGGCTGCGGTGGTGGTCGTCGCCGGGGCCGGGGAGCCGGCCGGGGCCTGGGCCATCGGCGCGGGGCCGGCTGCAGGGCGGGACGCGAGGCCGGGCCCGGGCGCGGCCGCGGTGTCGTGGCCCGTGCCGCGGAGCAGCACCCAGCCGGCCGCGAGGGCGCCGCCGAGCAGCAGCGGCCCCGCGAGCACGCCCCGGACGCCATCGTTGATCCCGACGTCGCCGGCCAGCAGCACGATCCCCGCGATGCCGACGAGGCCCCAGCCCAGCAGCGCGTCCCGCGTCGCGACCGGCCGGCCGCCGAGCAGGCCGCGCCCATCGTCGTCGGGGACGATGAGCGCCCCGGTGGCGTAGGCGACCAGCGTGAGGCCAGGAGCCACGAGCGCGCCCAGGAGCACGGCGAGGCGCACGGCCAGGACAGGGACGTCGAGGGCCTGCGCGATGCCGGCGCAGAGGCCGAGCATCCGGCGCTCCCCGGAGGCCCGGCGCAGGGTGGGGACGGCGTGGACGGGTGTGGGCGAGGTGCTCATCGGGTTCGTTTCGTCGGGGGACAGGGTGTCAGCCCTGGAGGAGGGCGGCAGAGGTCTGGGGTCCGGGGACGCCGTCGACCGCCAGGCCGCGGGCCGCCTGGAACGACGCGACCGCGTCGGCGGTCCGGTGGTCGAAGCGGCCGCTGACCGCCGCGGCCGGCAGCAGGCCGAGGTCGGCGAGGTGGTGCTGGACGGTCCGTGCCGGGAGGGCGGGGATCGCGCCGCTGGCCGTGGCGCCGCCCGGGACGGCCAGCGTCCGGAGCGCTGCCCACAGGCCGGCAGGCCACCGCGGCATCGGTCGGGCGGCGGGCCTGAGGGCCGGGACGGGAAACGTGGGTGTGGGGTGGGTGCTCATCGGGGCAGTCGGTCGGGGGGTGGAGCCAGCATCGGGCCACCACGCGCCGCTGACCATCGGGGATCACCCGGAGTCGCCCCTGAGTCACCCCGGACGCGCCACCCCGACCGCTGCCTCCCGCGGCCCCCCTCCGGCCCCGGAACGACGAGAGCCGCCCGGAAGGCGGCTCTGGGACTGCGATGGACGAGGAGGGACTCGAACCCCCGACCCCGCGCGTGTGAAGCGCGTGCTCTAGCCAGCTGAGCTACTCGTCCGGACGGGACCTGCAGCGCGGATCCTATCGACCCGGGCCGTCCGCCGGTCGCGCGATCGGGCGGACAGCGGGGCCGTAGGGTTCGTCGCGGCCCGCCCCTCGTCCCCGCCACCCGGAAAGCAGCCCGCGCATGAGCCTGAAGATCACCGGCGTCGACTTCGTCTGCGTCCCCACGTCCGACCACGACCGCGCCGTCGCGTTCTACGGCGGGACGCTCGGCCTCGAGCAGCGCCAGCGCTGGGGCGACATGCCCGCCACCGAGTTCCAGGCCGGCAACCTGACGCTGGTCGCGTTCGATCCGAGCGCGTTCGGGCAGGGGGCGGCGACGGCGAACAGCGCCCCGATCGCGCTGCAGGTGGACGACGTCGCGGTCGCCCAGGCGGCGCTGAAGGAGCAGGGTGTCGAGTTCGTGATGGAGCGGTTCGACTCGGGTGTCTGCTGGCAGGCCGTGTTCCTGGACCCGGACGGCAACCCGCTGATCCTGCACCAGCGGTACGCGCCCCCGGCCGCCTGACCGGCCGCCGGTTCTCGTACGGTGCGCGGGTGGCCGCGCCCCCGAACCGCATCATCCGCGGGGAGAACCTGAAGGTCCTCCCCACCCTCGGCGACGGCGCGTTCCAGATGGTCTACATCGATCCACCGTTCAACACCGGCAAGCGGCAGACCGCGCGGACCCTGAAGATCCAGCCCGACGACGGCGGCGACCGGATCGGGTTCGCGGGACGGCGGTACGCGAGCCGGCTGCTGGCCGGGTCCTCCTACGTGGACGAGTTCGGCGACTACCTGGCGTTCCTGGAGCCGCGCCTGGTGCAGGCGCGCCGCGTCCTGGCGGCGAGCGGGACGCTGTACTTCCACATCGACTACCGCGAGGCGCACTACTGCAAGCTGCTGCTCGACGAGGTCTTCGGCCGCGAGAACTTCCTCAACGAGATCATCTGGGCGTACGACTACGGCGCTCGTGCGACCCGCCGCTGGCCGGCCAAGCACGACACGATCCTCGTGTACGCCCGCGACCTGGCGGCGAACTACTTCGACGCGGCCGAGGTCGACCGCGAGCCGTACATGGCCCCGGGCCTCGTCACGCCCGAGAAGGCCGCCCGCGGCAAGCTGCCGACCGACGTCTGGTGGCACACGATCGTCTCGCCGACCGGCCGCGAGAAGACCGGCTACCCGACCCAGAAACCGGAGGGGATCGTGCGGCGGATGGTGCTCGCGTCCTCACGCCCCGGCGACATGTGCCTGGACTTCTTCGCCGGCAGCGGGACGCTGGGCGCGGTCGCCGCGCGGCACGGCCGCGGCTACGTCCTGGTGGACGAGAGCACGGCGGCCATCAAGGTCATCACGGCCCGTCTGGCCGCGATCGACCCGGACGCGCCGGCGGTCGAGCGGATCCCGCAGCCGCGGCGGCGCAGGCCACCGGCCACCACGCCCCCGGCCGTCGCCCCGCTCGAGGTCACGCCGGACGCCGGAGCGCCGCCGCCGCGGGCCGCCCCGCCGGACTCAGCAGCCGGGTGAGGCCGGGACGCCGGCGACGCTGAGGTGGTCCTTGGCCCACGTCGCGATCGCGGTCATGTTGCGCGTCCCGGTCTCGTGGCTGCCGTCGGCCGGACGGCTGATCATCGCGATCGCCACCCGGCGCCCGCCGACGCGCGCGATGCCCATCTGGCGATCGATGTAGCCCCCGTTCGCCCCGGGGCTGCTGCCCGGCCCCCAGCCGCCCTTGAGCTGCGCCGCCCCGTCGATCCGCCCGAGGCCCCAGCGCTGGCCGCCGACCGTCTGGCCCATCAGGTCGAGGACCGCGCGGCCGGCCTTCAGACACGGCATCCCGGCGACGAACCGGGCCTGGTCGGCGACCGCCCAGACCGTCTGCCCGAACGCGGTGTACCCGCTCCGCAGGCGCCTCGACTGCACCGTGGTGGTGCGGTCGCCGGCGCTGCGCAGCTGCCGCGTCGCGGCGCCGGCGGCCTTCGTGCCCGACCCGAGGCTCGACCACAGTCGCTCGGCCGCCGCGTTGTCGGACGCGGTGATGGCCGCGCGGAGGTTCGACGACTGCGCGCTCGTGCGGCCAGCGGCGACCACGGCCATCGCGACCGGGACCTTGCTGGTGGACCACGCGATCGCGCTCTTCAGCGAGCCGGCGCTCTCGACCGCCTGGCCCTTCCCGAGCGGGGAGACGGCCAGCCCGATCTGCCCGCCGAGCTTCGACTGCAGCTTGCCGAAGCTGGCCTTGTCGCGGGCGCTCAGCAGCTCGGCGTCGGCTGCCGGAGCGGCGAGACCGGCGAGCGTCAGGGCGGCCACAAGCGGGGACAGGCGGGACAGGCGCATCCCGAGACGGTAGCCGGGCGGGTGGCCGTGGGCGCGAGGCGTGGGCCGGACAGCCGCGGGTGACGTGGGGACCGTGTGCGCTGGTGCATGCACGACGTGCGCCAGCGCACGAGGTCCCCGCGGACCGGTCAGCAGACCGGCGTGATCGGCGCGGCGGCCGGGTCGACGTGGGCGACGACCCACTTGGCGATCGCGGTCAGGTTGCGGGTCCCGCCACCGAACGATCCGTCGGCCGGCTGCGTGGCGATCGTCACCGCGACCTGGTGGCCGCGGATCCGCAGGATGCCCATCTGGCGGACCAGGTAGCCGCCCCCCGACCCGGGTCCCCACCCGCCTTTGAAGCGTGCACTCACGCCGGCCGAGCCGAGCCCCCACCGTTGATCGGCGACGACCTGGCCCATGAGCGCGAGGACCTGCCGACCGGGTCCGGTGCAGGTCATCCCCGCGGTGAACCGGACCTGGCCGGCGAGCGGCCACTGCGTCTGGCCGAACGCCGTGAAGCCGGAGCGCACCCGCTGCGTCTGCACGCTCGTGGACACGTCCCCGGCCGCGCGCAGCTGCGCCTCGACGAGGGCACCGGCTTGCGACGGTGGCCCGAGGTTGCTCCACAGGCTCTCGGCGGCGCTGTTGTCCGACGCGGTGATCGCCCGCGACAGGAGGCCGGCGGAGCTGCCCCCCGTGCCCTTGGCGTAGGTCGCGGCGGCGACGCCCGTCTTCATCGTCGACCAGGCGACACCGGTCTGCAGGCTGCCCGCGGTCTGCACGGTCCCGCCCCGGCCGGCCGGCATGACGGCCACGCCGCTGGTACCCCCGAGGCTCGAGGCGAGCGCCCCGAAGCTCGAGCGATCGGCGTCGCTCAGGAGGGGTCCGCGGGTGCGGGTGGCCGCCGGGCGGGACGGCGCCGGCGCCGGCGCGCGCTTCGCCTTCGGCCGCTTGGTCTTCGCCGTCGCCTTGGGACGGGCCTCGGCGGGCGCCGACGCCGCGGGTGGCGGATCGGCGGGTTCGGCGCCGGGGAGCTCGGGGTTCTGCGCGTTGGTGTCGTCGATGGCCTGTCCGGCACCGACGGACCGGAACTCCGCCTGGCGACGCTTGGCCGAGGCGTCGATCGTCGCGGCCAGGCGCGCGTCCACCTGGGCGACGCTCGGCGGCCCGTCGTCCCCGCTGCTGCCGCAGCCGGCGAGCAGGGCGCAGGTCACGGCGAGGACGAAGGACGGGACGGCACGACGCACGCCGCAGAGCCTGACACGTCCCGCCGCGCAGTGGGACCCCCGGCCCGGGCTTGGCTAGGCTCCGGCGCCATGCGCTCCGGTCGTCGACCCCTCGTGCTGGGCCTGCTCGCGGCAGCCCTGCTCGCCGCCGGGTGCGGGGACGATACGAGCACCACGGCGACCACCGGAACCGCCGCCGGTGACGGCCCGCCCACGCAGGCCCTCACCGCAGCGGCCCGCTCGCTCACGTCCGCCATGACGGCCAGCGCCGAGGCCATCACCGCGGTCACGCCCACGCGCGCCTCGCTCGACCGGCTTCATGCCCTGCTCGAGCCCACGTCCGCCCAGACGGACGACGTCGTCAGCCTGATCGCGCCGACCGCCCAGGGCTCGGAGGCGACGACCCAGCTGCTGGCCGCCGCCCGCGACCAGGCGACGTTCCTGCGGGAGACCGGCGTCGCCGTGCGGGCCGGGTCCCGCGCCGCGGCCGTCCGCGCACTGACCCGGGCCGCCGCCGCGGCGACGGCAGCGACCCGCCGCTACCAGCGACTGACGCTCGTCCCCCGGGCCAACCTCGCCGGCGACCTGCCCCCGGAGACCGCGTTCGACCTCGACGCCCCGCGCGCCGCGGTCGGCATGATGCGCTACCCATGACCCGCCGCCGACCGCTGACCCTGCTCCTGATGACGACGACGGCCGCGGTCCTGGCGACCGGGCCCGTCGCCGGGACCGCGGTCGCCAAGGACAGCTCACTCGCCGGCAAGACGGTCGTCCTCGACCCCGGCCACAACGGCGGCAACGCGAGCCACCCGCAGCAGATCAACCGCCAGGTCGACGTCGGCGGCGGCCAGCGCAAGGCGTGCAACACGACCGGCACGGCGACCAACAGCGGCTACTCGGAGGCGGCCTACACCTGGGACGTCGCCAAGCGCGCCCGCCGGGTCCTGCGCAACCGCGGGGCCACCGTGATCCTCACCCGCAGCAGCAACACCGGCGTCGGCCCGTGCGTGAACGAGCGTGCGCGCATCGCCAACCGCGCGAACGCCGACGCGTCCGTCTCGATTCACGCCGACGGCTCCGGCGCCGGCAACCGCGGGTTCCACGTGATCGAGCCGGCGCGCATCGACGGACTGACCGACGACATCTTCAGCGCGTCGCACCGGCTCGCAGTCGACCTGCGCGGCTCCTTCCGGTTCGCGACCAGGCAGCCGTATGCGAACTACATCGGCCGCAACGGGATCGATCGCCGCGGCGACCTCGGCGGCCTTCGCGTCGCCGACGTCCCTGCCGTCTTCATCGAGACCGGCAACATGCGCAACGCCACCGACGCGCGGGGCATGACGAGCCCTGACTACCGGCTGAAGGTCGCCCGCGGGATCGCGAACGGCATCGCCCGGTTCGTCACGCGCCGCCCGGCGTAGTCCGCCGCGCGATCACCTTGTAGGAGCACGATGCCTTCGCGCGTTTGTTCCGCAGCGTGTAGCTGACCCGGTAACGCCGGTTCCCGATATCCGTCGCGGTGAGCTTGATCCGATAGGCGTCCGTCGACCGGTCCATCCCGAAGCCCCCGCGCCGGATGCGGAGCGGCGGGTCGGTGCCGTCCTCGATGAGCGCGATGTTCGGCAGGCAGACCCCGCCGACGAACAGCCCGACGACGCTCTGGCCACGGATGACGAAGCTCGCGTAGGTCACCTGCCCGCGGATGCCCGAGTAGGAGATCGACTTCTTCTTGACGGCTGCGGCGGGGGCCACGACCGGGACCACCGCCACCCCGCCGGCGACGACCGCCGCCACGCACAGCGGCGCCGCGAGGACGGCACGTGCGCGGGACGGAGGACCGGTCGCCATCGCGCCAGGCTCCCACGCGGGCGTGGCGGCCACAAGGTGCAACCGCGACAGGCGACGCGTTACGCGGCTCGGCGTGCCGAGGTCTACGGTTGTCCGCGTGAACGCGGGGGCCCTGAGCACACCGGATTCAGGCACGGCCGAACCCGACGGCGGATCCCTCGCGATTGGCGCTCGCCGCACGGCGCTGATCGCGCTCACCATCCTGCGGCTCTCCGCGGTCCTCGTCGTTCTCGCGCTCGGCTCGACCGTGGACGATCCGCGCCTCGGCGTCTACCTGCCGCTGGCGGCGGCCGGGGCGCTGGCCGTCGCGGCCACGAGCCGGCTGCTGTGGCGCGAAGAACGCACGGGCTCGCGGACGGCGAACGTCGCGCTCTGGCTCGACGGTGCGTTCCTGCTCGTGGCCTGCGCGCTCAGCGGTGGCGGCGACAGCCCGGTCCTCCTGGTCTTCATGGTCATGCCGCTCGTGGCCGCGCTCGTCCTGCGGCCGTGGCCGATCGTGATCGCCGGCTTCGGGATCGCAGCCGGCCGCATCGCGCTCGGCGGGGAGCCCGACGCCATCGCCGCCTTCCTGGTCGAAGGCGTCTGGGCGACCGTCATCGGGGTCGTGGCGGCCCGGGGCCGGGCGGCGTTCTGGCGTCGCCTGGACGGCCTCGATGCGGTCTGGAGCGCGCTCGTCCCGGCCAGCGCGCAGAGCCTCGTCCGCCAGCGTGTCGCCGACGAGCTGCGCATCGTCGCGCTCGAGCCGCTGACCGTCATCCGGGCCGCCGCCGCGGCCGCGGTTCCGGGACCGGACGGACCGCCTCGCGCGCTGTTCACCACGCTCGCGGAGCGGGTGCGGTCGATCACCGACGCCACTCGTGCCGTCGTCTACGAGCTACACGGCATGTCCGGGTTGACCGGTCCGGTCGATGCCCGCCTGCGGCAGCTGGCGATGCGCCGCGCGCCCGGCTGCACCATCGACGTCGATGTCGACGACACGGTCCCTGAAGGCCTGGCCGAGCCGCTCGGCGCCGTCGTCCGCGATGCGCTCGCGCTGGTCGTCGGCACGGCGACGCGCGTCGTGACCGTCCGCGCGCGAAGCGTGGGCCGCAGCGTTCGCGTGGAGGTCGCCGCCGGCCCGGCATCGCCGCTGGACCGCCGGACCGTGCAGCTGCGATGGGCCGCGCTGACCGCCCGGCCTGGAGTCAGCGATGCGACCCTCGGAAGCGACCGCGACGGGCGCCGGATCGACCTCCGGCTCCGTGGGCTGGCGCTGACGGACGAGCGGGCGCGGACCGTCCTCGGCCGGGACTTCCGGGACATGGGCCCGTTCATCGCCGCTGTGCACGCCGGGTTCGTGGTCGTCGGGCTGGCAGTCCCGCTGCTCGTCGGTGGCGCCGAGCCGGCCTACTGGTTCGTCGCCGTGCCCACGGCGGCGCTGATGCTGCTGTACAGCTGGGTCCTGCGGCGGCCGCGTCGCGGCTGGATCTACGTCGCGATGTTGCTCTCCAACCTCGTCCTGCTCCCGGCCTCGTTCGCCTTCGCCGGGACCGAGGCGCAGCTCGCCCTCCTTCCCGCAGCGATCGCCTTCCCCGTCACCGCAGCAGTGGTGTTCCGGCCGGTGGTCGTCGGCCTGGCGTGTGCGGCAGGCGCCCTGGCCCTGGCGCTGCTGGGCGAGACGACGCAGCCTGCCATGTCGATCGCGGCGGCGTGGGCGGTGCTCGCGGGGGTGGTCGAAGCCTCCGTCCGAGCACGGCTGCAAGGGCGCCTGTTCGAGGTCTCGGGCCGACGGCTGCGGCTGCTCACCGGGCTGTTGGTCGCCGAGGACGCCGAGCGGCGCCGCCTCGCCCTGCAGCTGCACGACGACGTGCTGCAACTGCTGCTCGTCGCCCGGCAGGACCTCGAGGAGGCCGGCCAGGGCGACGCTGCCGCGGTGGCGCCGGCGCTCGAGGCGCTCGACCTGGCGCTCGCGAGCCTCGGCCGGACCGCCAGCGAGCTCGACGTCGGCGAGGGCGCTCCCGCGGTCGCCGGCGGCCTGGCCGACGCGCTCGCGCTGGTCGCCGTCCGCCGCGACGGGCCGCCGGTCAGCATCACGGTCGACCCGGTCGTCGAGGGCATCCGGGACGGGCTGCTCGCCCAGCTCACGCGCGAGCTCTACGTCAACGCGGCCAAGCACGCGGAGGCCGGGCTCGTGCACATCAGCGTCCGGCCGCAGGACGGCGGCATCGCCCTTGACGTCCGGGACGACGGCGTCGGCTTCGATCCGGCTCAGGCCCGGGCGGCACTGGACCGCGGGCACATCGGGCTGGCGACGGTCCGCGAGCGCGTCGCCGCGACCGGTGGACGCACCGACCTGCGGCGTGCCGCGGACGGCGGGACCCACGTCGCGGTCTGGCTGCCGCCCGTGGCCGACGCGGTCAACAGTCCCGCGTGAGCCGGCAGACCGTGTCGGCGTAGCCGGCCTTCAGCTGCTTGAGCGTCAGCCCGCGGTGGTGGCGCTGGTCGGTGAAGACGCGCGCGGTGAGCGGGGCCAGGAGCACGTCGACGAGGTACTCGTTGTCGGCGTCGGGGCGCAGCTGCGCGAGCAGGTGGCGGGTGTGCGTCCGGTGGACCGCGTGCGGCTCTGAGCGCAGGTACGAGCCGTGGCTGATCTCGGCTTCGAGCAGGATCTCGTGGTGCTCCTCGAGGCGATCGAGCATCGCGTCGCCGAACGCCAGCAGGCGGTCCCGCGGCGGGGCGCCGGGGCCGAGCGGCGCCGGCCCCCGGATCATCGCCTCCTGCAGCGTCGTCTCCGAGGCGTCCAGGACCGCCAGGGCGAGCGATGCTCGGTCGCCGAAACGCCGGAAGACGGTCCCCTTGCCGACTCCGGCCGCGGCCGCGATGGCGTCCATCGACGTGCACCCCACCCCGTTCTCGGCGAACAGCCGCGTGGCCGCGTCCAGGATCCGCTGCCGGTTCGCGACGGCGTCGGCGCGTTCCTTCGGGGTGACGGGTTGGACGACGGGGAGTTCCACGGAGGTCCAGCATACCGGATCACACGGCATTAACGGACCGCGGTCCGTTTGTGCTACCTTGGATCCACGCAGCAAAGCGGACCGCGGTCCGCTCCCCATCAGCACTCCCCCCCCCCACAATCGAAGGAGCACCACCATGAGCACCACCGACACCACCACCGACCGCCTCGCCGGAACCTGGAACTTCGCCCCGGTCCACTCGTCCGCCGACTTCTCCGTCAAGTACCTGGTCGCCCAGTTCCGCGGCGGCTTCGAGGACTTCACCGCCGAGCTGTCCGATGGCAAGCTGAGCGGCTCCGTCAAGGTCGCGTCCGTCAAGGTCAAGGACGAGAACCTCGTCGCCCACCTCCTCGCGCCGGACTTCTTCGACGCCGAGCAGTACCCGGAGATCACCTTTGCGTCCTCCTCCATCGACCTCGACGGCGACGTCGCGAAGATCGACGGCGAGCTGACGCTGAAGGGCGTCACGAAGCCGCTGAACGCCGTCGGCGCCGTCAACGGCCCGACCGAGGACTTCATGGGCAACACGCGCCTCGGGTTCACGTTCGAGACGACGATCGACCGCGCCGCGTTCGGCGTCGACTGGAACGCCGACCTCCCCAAGGGCGGCAAGGCCCTCTCGAACGACGTGACCCTCGTCGTCGAGCTCGAGTTCCACAAGGGCTGATCGGCATGCGGATCCTGGCCATCTCGGGCTCGCTGCGTCGGGACTCGCACAACACGGCGCTCCTGCGGGCGGCGGCAGAGATGCTGCCCGCGGGCGTCGAGCTGACGATTCACGACGGACTGCGGGACATCCCGCCGTATGACGACGACACGCTGGCGACGCCGGACGCATCCGTGGTCCGCCTGCGTGAGGAGATCGCGGCCGCCGACGGCGTCCTGATCTCCACCCCCGAGTACAACAGCTCGATCCCCGGGCAGCTGAAGAACGCGCTGGACTGGATGTCGCGGCCCCTCGCGGACACCCCGTTGCGTGGCAAGCCGGCCGCGGTGATCGGCGCGTCGACCGGCATGTTCGGCGCCGTCTGGGCCCAGGCCGAGACGCGCAAGGTGCTGAAGGCGATCGGCGCCCGCGTGGCGGACACGGAGCTCCCGGTCCCCAGCGCGGACGAGCAGTTCGACGCGGCCGGGAAGCTCACGGACGCCGAGCTCGAGGCGCAGCTGGTGACAGTGATCGAGGAGCTGGCGGACGCGGTCCGCGCCCGCGAGGCTGCGCGCGCCGCCTGACCGCGGGTCGGGCGCGCGCCGCCTGCCCCGCTGGTCGGACCCTCCCCGCCTGCCCCGCAGGTCGGACCCTCCCCGGGCCGAACGTCGGTTTCCCCTCGCGCCTGCGTGGGGGAACCGACGTTCGATGCTGCCGTCGGCCGCTGGGGCCATCGACCGTCGGTTCCCCCGTCCCCATGGGTGGGGAAACCGACGGTCGGTGCCGCGGTCGGGGTCGTGCCGGATCGGCGGGGTGGCGAAGGCGGCACACTGGTCGGCATCCGTACCCGGCCCTCCGCCCCCGTCCGTACCGCCGCGCTGCTCGCCGTGGCTGCTGTCGTCGCCGGGTGCGGGGACGGGTCCGGCACGCCCGCCGCCCCGCCGACGACCTCGGTCCGTCCAGCCGGGACGGGCACCGCGGCGCCGTCGGCACCGGCCGCACGCCCGCCGGCCCTGTGCCGCCCGGGCCGCCCCGTCACTCTCGGCCGCCTCCGCGATCCCGCTCTCGACGAGCTCAGCGGCCTCGCGCGCAGTCGTCGTAACCCGTCGGTCCTGTTCGCGAACGAGGACTCCGGCGCCGCTCCCGTCCTCACCGTCGCCCGGACCGACGGCACCGTGCTGGGGACCGTGTCCGTCACCGGTGCGGAGGCCGTCGACTGGGAGGACATCGCCTCCGGGCGCGGGCCGGACGACCGCGCCGTGCTCTTCGTCGCGGATATCGGGGACAACGCAGCGGCCCGGTCGTCGGTCCAGGTCTACCGCCTCGCCGAACCGGGGCCGGCCGGCGGCGCTACCGGCCTCGCCACTCGGCTCGACCTGCGCTACCCGGACGGCCCGCACGACGCCGAGGCGCTGCTGGCCGACCCGCTCCGGCGCGAGCTCGTGATCGTCACGAAGGCGCTCGGCGGCGGCCGCGCGTACACCGTCCCCGCGAGCGTGGCCGGTGGGGACGCCACCGCCGGGACGACGACGTTGCGCCGGGGCCCGGCGATCGACCTCGGGTGGGTCACAGCCGGGGACGTCAGCGGCGACGGACGAGTGGTGGCGCTGCGGACGTACACGTCGCTGGCGGTCTGGCAGCGACAGGGACGCGAGCCGCTGGCGACGACGCTCGCCCGGTCACCAACATGCCGGGCGGACGTCGACCTGGCCGGCGAGGGTCAGGGGGAATCGCTGGCGCTGGACCGGTCCGGCCGCACCGCGCTCACGGCCCCGGAGGGCGCGGCACCACTGCTGCGCCGCTACGGTCGCCCCGGAACGCGCGGACGCTGACGCCCGCGGGCCCGTCGTAGGTCGCCACAGCGACAGCAGACGGGCCCGCGCTGCCCGGCCAGTGGGTCAGCGGGATCGACGTCGCACCGGAGACCGCGGGTGAATGACGATCCACCCGGCCCGGAGCCTCGCGATCCGCCACCGGCCACCACGCGCCGCGGTGAATGACGATCCACCCGGCCCCGACCCAGGCAATCCGCCACCGGCCACCCCACGCCGCGGTGAATGGCGATCCACCAGGCCCCGACCCGTGCGATCCGCCAGTCGCCGCCGCACTCCGCGGCGGAAGACGATCCACCCGGCCCCGACCCGGGCAATCCGCCACCGGCCACCCCACGCCGCGGTGAATGGCGATCCACCAGGCCCCGACCCGTGCGATCCGCCAGTCGCCGCCGCACTCCGCGGCGGAAGACGATCCACCAGGCCCGACCCGGGCAATCCGCCACCGGCCACCCCACGCCGCGGTGAATGGCGATCCACCAGGCCCCGACCCGTGCGATTCGCCAGCGGCCACCACGCGCCGGGGGTGATTCGGCATTCAGCCTTCCAGGGCCTCCAACAGCGTCAGCGCGGCCAGCAGCTCCGCCGGGCCTGCGCGCTCCGCCGGTGGTAGCGCGCGGTCGATTGCCGCCTGCCGCTTGGCCACGGTGTTCTCGTGGACGCCCAGCCGGCGACCCGCGCGGCGCGGACTGCCCTGCTCCTCGAGCAGGACCCGCAGTGTCGCTGCCAGCCGGCGCGCCGGCGGCTCGGCGCCGGCCAGCGAGCCGAGCGTCGCCGCGAGGAACCGGCGGGCCTGGACGAGGTCATGCGTCAGCAGCGCCAAGAGCGCCACGTCCCGGTGCTGAACCGGACCGGACGTCGGCACGGCGAGCAGCCGCGCCACGCGCCGAGCCTCCATCGCCTCGTGGTGGCTCGAGCGGAACCCGGCCACGCCGCTGCCCGCCGATCCGACCGCGACCCGCGCCAACGCGTCCGGCTCATGCACCGGCACGGTCCCGCGCGCAGCCGAACCGACCGCCGCGGGCACCGACCTGGCTCCGGGCGCAGGCCCACCCACACGCGCACCCCCAGCCGCACGCCGAGCCCCAGTCGCAGCCGCACGCGCAGTCGCATCCCCAGCCGCACGCGCAGTCGCATCCCCAGCCGCACGCGCAGTCGCATCCCCAGCCGCACGCGCAGTCGCATCCCCAGCCGCACGCGCAGTCGCAGTCGCAGTCGCAGCCCCAGACGCAGTCGCAGGCACGGCCCCAGGCCCGGCCGTGGCCGCACGACCCCCAGCCGCGGCGACGACGCCGTCGGGACCGCCGGGGTCAAGGACCAGCGTCCCCGGCGGCGCCCACCCGGCCACCAGGCCGTCACCGAGGGCGACCACCAGCGCACGCGACCCGCCGACTGCCGCTGCCAGCGTCTCCGGGCTCGCGTCGTCCTCGTCCGCCCAGACCACGAACGCCTGGTGCTGCCCGCGCAGCTCGTAACCCAATCGGCTGCTCGTCGCCGCGACGTCGACGCGCGTCCCGGCAAGCAGCTCGGCGACCGCGGCCCGGCGGACCGCTTCGCCGCTGCGCATCCAGCGCTCGCGCTCGGCGGCGTAGCGCTCCATGACCAGCGTGCTGAAGATGTCCCCGGTGCGGAACGCGGCGTCCGAGAGCTCCTCGACGGCGTCGGCGACGGTCGCCGGGTCCGCGATGCGGGCGCGGATCTCGTCGACCGACCACTGCCACAGGACGTGCTGCGCGACGCGGTAGGCGCGGCCGAGGTCCGCGACAGGCACGTGGCGCCGGGCGAGCTCGCGCGCGAACGCCATCGCGGCCGGCGGCGGCTCGAGGTCGTCGAGGACGCCCGGGTCCTGGACGAGGTGCAGCATCAGCTCGAGGTTGGCGGCGGCGCTGCGCCGTGCCGCGTCGCGCAGATCGGCGTCGTCGCGCAGGAACGGAAGCTGCTCCTCGATGGCGACCGCGGCGACCTCGACCAGCCGGTCGACGCCGACGTCGAGCCCAGCGGCCAGCAGGACCTGGCGCCAGGTCGTCGTCTCCGCCATAGGCGACGAGCCTAGTGTGCCGCCGCCACACCGACAACCGACCGGCTCAGGCGCAGAGCACAGCGTCACCACCCCGCCCACGCGCCAAGATGCCGCATGGCCTCCATCCTGCCGCCGCCCGACGAGTACGCCGCCCTTGCGCCGCGTCCGGGGTCGCCCGTCGCGGTCGCCTTCAACGACGTGCGGGCGCTGTCCGCTGCGGGCTACGCCACGCTGCTGCAGGTCGCCCACCCGACCGTCGGCGCCGGTGTCCACCAGTACTCCTCGTTCGTCAAAGACCCGTGGGGCCGCCTGCTCCGGACGCTCGACTACGTCCACGGGACGGTCTCGGGCGGACCCGAGCTGGCGGGCACCATCGGGAAGCGGGTGCGCGAGATGCACCGCACCATCCGCGGGCACCGCGGCGACGGCGTCGCATACAGCGCGATGGAGCCGGACGCCTTCGCCTGGGTCCACGCGACCCTCGCCAGCTCGATCGTCGACGGCCACCGGCAGTTCGCGCGCCCGATGACCGACACGCAGGCCGAGGCGTTCTGGGCGCAGTGGATCGACGTCGGCAAGCTGATCGGCGTGCGCCCACGCGACCTGCCCGCCACCTGGCGCGACTTCCGCCCGTACTTCGACCGCGTCGTGCGCGAGGAGCTGACGTGGACGCCCGCCGTCCCCGAGCTCCTGGAGACGCTCGACCGGCCCGCACCGCCCGCGATCCCCGGCCTGCATCCGGCGCTGTGGAGCGTCATGCGGCGGCCGATGGCGCTGCAGCTGCGCATCGCGACCGTCGGCATGCTGCCGCCGGACCTGCGCCCGCGCCTGGGCGTGAGCCTGACCCGCAGCGAGGAGACCGCGTTCCGCGTGCTGTCGGCTGCCTCGCGCGCGGCGACACCCCTGATCCGCGGCCCGCTCGGCGAGTTCGGCCCGACCTACGTCAAGTACCGCCGCGCGGCCCTCGAGCGCGGGGACGTGGCAGCGGCGACACCGGCCGCGAAGCTCGCCGCGTGATCAAGCACCGACGCGCGGCCGGCGGGCCGAGCGGCGACACCGGCCGCGAAGCTCGCCGCGTGATCAAGCACTGACGCGCGGCCGGCGGGCCGAGCGGCGACACCGGCCGCGAAGCTCGCCGCGTGAGCGAGCACCGACGCGCGGCCGGCGGGCCGAGCGGCGACACCGGCCGCGAAGCTCGCCGCGTGAACAAGCACCGACGCGCGGCCGGCAGGCCGAGCGGCGACACCGGCCGCGAAGCTCGCAGCGTGAACAAGCCCGACGCGCGGCCGGCGGGCCGAGCGGCGACACAGGCAGCGAAGGTCGCTGCCTGACCGGCTCCACCCGGCGCGCGGCCGGCGTGCGATGCTCGCCCCATGAGCACCCCGTTCGCCAACTTCCAGTACGGCATCTACCTCGACGGCGCCGTCAACGGCAAGCGCCCGCAACACCCGATGGCGTGGGACGCCCTCGAGCGCGAGGCCACCGAGCGCCTGGCCCCCGGCCCCCGCGGCTACCTGAACGGCGGTAGCGGCACCGAGGACACGATGCGCGAGAACCTCGACGCGTTCCGTCGCCGGCGCATCGTGCCGCGGATGCTGCGCGACGTGGAGACCCGGTCGCTCGAGCGCACGGTCCTGAACACCGCGATGCCCGCCCCGCTGCTGATCGCGCCGATCGGCGTGCAGTCGATCGTCCACCCCCAGGGCGAGCTCGCCACGGCCCGCGCGGCCGCGTCGACCGGCCTGACGATGATCGCGTCCACCGCGTCGTCCTACACCATGGAGGCGATTGCGGAGGCCGGCGACGGCGCGACGCCGGAGGACCAGACGACGTCCCCGCGGTGGTACCAGCTCTACTGGCCACGCGGCCGTGAGCTTGCGCGGTCGCTCGTCGAGCGCGCCGAGGCCGCCGGCTACCAGGCGATCGTCGTCACCCTCGACACGTGGCTGCTCGGCTGGCGCCCGCGCGACCTGCAGGAGGCCTACCTCCCGTTCCTGGAGTCGGTCGGCATCGCGAACTACCTGAGCGACCCGGTCTTCCGGTCGACGCTCGAGAAGACCCCCGAGGAGGACCCGATGGCCGCCGTCGGCCAGTTCGTCGGCGTCTTCTCGAACCCGTCCGTCACGTGGGACGACCTCGCGTACCTGCGCGAGTGCACGAGCCTGCCGATCGTCCTGAAGGGCATCCTCAGCCCGGACGACGCGCGCGAGGCGGTCGCCCGCGGGATGGACGGCATCATCGTGTCCAACCACGGCGGTCGCCAGGTCGACGGGGCCATCGGCGCCCTCGACGCCCTGCCCGGCATCGTGGACGCGGCCGGCGCGGAGCTGACGGTGCTGTTCGACTCCGGCGTGCGCTGCGGCGCCGACGTCTTCAAGGCGCTCGCGCTCGGTGCGCGCGCGGTCTGCGTCGGCCGGCCGGTGATGTGGGGACTCGCGGTGGGCGGCGAGGACGGCGCGCGGCTCGTGCTGCAGTCGCTCCTGGCCGAGCTCGACCTGACGCTCGCCCTCAGCGGCCTCGCGCACGTGGACCAGATCGGCCGGGCGGCGCTCACCCCGCTGCACTGACCGCGCGCACGTCCCGGCAGATGCCGAACCGGCACGCCAGCGCGCCTACTCGCTCCAGGTCTGCGGCGATCCGTCGATAGCCTGGACCAGGCGTGCCGACGACCGACACCCAGACGAACGAGCTCATCCACCGGGCGATGGAGGCCGCGCGCGAGCTCACCGGGCTCAAGCTGGCCTACGTGACCCAGTTCCTCGACGGGGCGCAGCACGTCCAGGCCATGGATGGGGACAACGGCCCGTTCGGCATCAGCCTCGACGCCGCCTACCCGCTGGAGACGAC
This sequence comes from Paraconexibacter sp. AEG42_29, assembly GCF_040581415.1. Taxonomy (NCBI): domain Bacteria; kingdom Bacillati; phylum Actinomycetota; class Thermoleophilia; order Solirubrobacterales; family Paraconexibacteraceae; genus Paraconexibacter; species Paraconexibacter sp. AEG42_29. The sequence continues at coordinate 4,566,786 of NZ_CP114014.1, forward strand.
GATCTGCCAGCGGATGGTCGACGGCCGCCTCCCGCGCGTCATGGCGGACACGCACGCCGCCGAGGTCGTCGACGCCTTCAACGAGACCGCCGGCTCGGCGATCATCGGCGCCTACGTCGGCGTCCCGATCCGGCTCCCCGACGGCCGCCTGTACGGCTCGTTCTGCTGCATCTCGCACGAGGCGCACCCCGAGCTGACCGAGCGCGACACGGCGCTGCTGCGCATGTTCGCGCGGCTCGTCGGCGACCAGATCGCGGAGATCCAGAAGACGGACGCCACGCAGCGCGCGCAGAACGAGTTCCTCGCGTCCGTCTCCCACGACCTGCGCTCCCCGCTGATCGCCGTCCGGAACCTGGCCGAGGACCTCGCCGCCGGCTACGACGACCTGGACCCCGTCGACACGGGAGCGGTCATCGAACGCGAGGCGCAGCGCGTGTTGTCGATGGTCGACGACATCCTGCTGGTCTCCCGCCAGCGGGCGGGCGCACTCACCGTGGACCTCGCCGCGGCCGACCTCGCCGACGTGGTGCGCTCCAGCGCCCGGTCTGCTGCGACCGTCGCGGGCGCCGACGGCGGCCGGATCGCGCTCGCGGTCCCGGACGAGCCCGTCACCGCCGAGGTCGACGCCGCCCGCGTCGCCCAGGCCCTGCAGAACCTGATCGAGAACGCCCTGAAGTACTCGCCGCGTGGGGGCCCGGTCGACGTGCGCCTGCGACGCGAGGCGACGGTCGCGGTCATCGAGGTCCAGGACCGCGGGATCGGCGTCACGCCCGCCGACCAGGCCCGGCTGGGCGAGCGCTTCTTCCGCGCCAGCACCGCGACGGCCCATGGCATCAAGGGCATCGGCCTCGGGCTGGCGACGGCGCAGGCGATCGCCGCGCTGCACGAAGGCACCCTGAGCACGACGTCCGAGCCGGACGAGGGATCGACGTTCACGTTGATCCTGCCGCTCGCGGCGGCGGCGGATCGCGCCTGACGCCGGTGCATTGACCCGGGCGCCGACCTGAGGTATAGTTGCGCGTGCAACTACTATCCGCCGTTCGGACGAAAGGCACACCGTGCAGCTCCAGGGCATCCACCACATCACCGCGATCACGGGCGACGCCGCGCGCAACGTCGAGTTCTACGCGGGCGTGCTGGGCCTGCGGCTCACGGCGAAGACGGTCAACCAGGACGACCCGACCGTCTACCACCTCTTCTACGGCGACGAGCAGGCCAGCCCGGGCGCCGACATCACCTTCTTCGAGTACCCGCACGCGATCCCGGGGCGGGCCGGTGCGGGCATGGTCCACCGGATCGTCTGGCGCGTGGCCTCCCCGGAGGCCCTCGGCTTCTGGGCAGAGCGGCTGACGGCGGCCGGCACGGCCGTCGAGCGCACCGCCGACGGGAGCGTCCGCTTCACCGACTTCGAGGGACTCGGGCACGAACTCGTCGCCGTCGACGTGCCGGACGCACCGCTCGTCGCCGACCACCCCGACATCCCCGCGGCCCACGCACTGCAGGGCTTCGAGGGCGTGCGCGCGTACAGCGGCCACCAGGAGGGCAGCGACGTCGTCCTCGAGAAGCTGATGGGCGCCGCCCGGCGCGGCGAGGACGCGTGGGAGGTCCGCGGGGACGAGCGCGGCGGCTGGATCGCCTTCGACCCGCCGCCGGCCGAGCCGGCGCGGCAGAGCGCGGGGACCGTCCACCACATCGCCTGGGGCACGACCGACGCCGACGCCCCGCGCTGGGTGAAGACCCTCGACGAGGTCGGGCTCGGGAGCAGCGGCATCATCGACCGCCACTACTTCCACTCGGTCTACTTCCGCGAGCCGGGCGGCATCCTCTACGAGCTGGCCACCGACACGCCGGGGTTCACGGTCGACGGCCCGGTCGAGGAGCTCGGCCGCCGGATCATCCTGCCGCCGTGGCTCGAGACCGAGCGCGAGCAGATCGAGGCGCAGCTCACGCCGTTGCCGGACCCGCGCGCCGATTGGGCGCCCCGGGCCTGACCGCCGCCGGATATGGTCGGGCCTCACTACTCGGGAGGCCCGAATGAGCACCGTCACGCCTGTCCGCCTCATTGCCGTCGATGACCTCGGCGACTCGCAGGTCACCGTCGTCGAGACCGATCACGGCAAGCTGGCCGTCGGGCTCAGCGCCGGGACGCCGTTCGCGGTCTCCAACCGGTGCCGGCATCTGCTGGCGTCGCTGGGCGAGGGCAAGGTGACCGACGACGGCTGCCTGGAGTGCCCCTGGCACGCCGCGCGCTTCGACGTCGCCACCGGCAAGATGGTGCGAGGCCCCCAGGGCGCCTTCAAGCCGATCGCCGGCGCCGTGAAGGGCACGCTCGGTGCGCGACCGTTGAAGACCTATGCGGTCGAGGTGCGGGACGGCGCCATCTGGCTCGTCTGACCGGGCCGGCGTGGCGGCGACGCCCATCGGGCGCGCCTGCACCGGACACCCGCCGGGTCCGCCCCAACCGGGGGGTGACGGCGACCGGGCCACTTCCCGCGCGTGCGCGACGGTGGTTGGCTGCTGCCATGACCGCCGTCCACCGCGCGTGCCCTCCGGCCCCGCTCCGCTGCCGCTCACCGCGCGACGCGACCGCGTGACCGTCGCCGCGCGTAGGATCGGCGGATGACGGCTCGGCCGGGCGCACAGGCGCCGCACATCGACGCGATCGAGATCGTCGTCGACCTGCTCGCCCAGGTCGAGTCCGATGACGCTCCCGGCTCGTTCTACAACCGCCTTTGCGAGGCGCTCTGCCTGCTCACCTCGATGGACCGCGCGGTGCTGTTTCGCTACGACGCCGCCATCCGCCGGGTGACCGCCGCAGGCGTCCACGCGCTCGACGCCTCGCAGTTCAGCGACTTCCCGTTCAACCCGGACACGACCCCGATCGCCCGCCAGGCGCTCGTCGAGGACCGCGTCATCGAGGTCCCGCAGGAGGCGGCGGCGCTGCTGCCCGAGCGGTACAAGGGCCTCATGGACGACACGATCCTCGTGTGCACCCCGATGGCCGCCGCAGGCCGCTGGGTCGGCGTCATCCTGTCCGACCGCCCGCGCAGCGTCGGCCCGCTCGACGGCGCCGAGCGGCACCTGCTGTGGACGCTCGGCAAGACCGCGGCACTGGCCGCGATCGCCCGCATCGCGACCGCCCAGGTCGAGCGCTCCAAGCAGCTCGAGCAGCGAATCGACCTCGCCCGCGAGATCCACGACAGCGTCGTGCAGCGGCTGTTCGGCGTGAACCTCGTCCTCTCCTCCGAGCAGGCGCTGGACACCGAGACGCAGCAGCGCTGCGCCGGCGAGATCCAGGCGGCGCTGGCGGACCTGCGCACGGCCGTCCAGCGGCCGCTCGGTCGCTCCTCGCGGGCGTCGGGCGTGTCGCTGCGCGAGGAGATCGGACACCTCAAGCGGGCGATGGACGCTGAGGCCGGCGGGCCGGAGCTGCACGTGGAGGACGTCGCCGACGCGATGGACCGCCTGGACCCGCCGAGCGCCGCGGTCGCGCGCTCCGTCCTGATCGAGGCGACGCGCAACGCGCGCAAGCACGCCGAGGCCACGTGGATCGAGGTCAAGCTGACCGAGCACGACGACGCGGTCGTGCTCGAGGTCGCCAACGACGGCGTGCCCAGCGAGCGGCCCCCGACCGCGGGCGTGTCCGGCATGGGCCTGCGGCTCGCCGCGTTCGAGGCGCTGCAGGTGGGCGGGGTCGTCGAGTTCGGCGGCCGCGACGGCGGCCGCTGGGTCGTCCGACTGGTGGTGCCGCGCGATGTCTGACTCGTCCGCGCCGGTCCTCCCCGACGCACCCGACCTGACCGACGACCCGCGCGCGCTGCGCGTCCTGATCGTCGATGACCACGACGTCGTCCACTGGGGCTTCCGCGTCATGCTCGGGCAGCAGCCGTGGGTGCAGCGCTGCCTGAGCGCGCGCAACGAGGCCGAGGCCCTCGCCCTGACGACGCGCTACGCGCCGCACGTCGCGCTCGTCGACCTGTTCGTCGGCGCCGAGTCCGGCCCCGAGATCTGCGAGCGGCTGAAGTCGCTGTCCCCCCGGACCCACGTCCTGCTGATCTCCGGCGCCGGGCACATCTCCCCGAACGCCGCGCGGGCCGCGGGCGCGGCGGGCTTCGTATCGAAGGACTGGCCGGCAGCCGACATCGCTCGTGCCGTCCGGATGGTGGGACTCGGGATGACGGTCTTCCCGCCCCGGACCGAGCCGACGGGGACCCGTCTGACCGACCGCGAGCAGCAGGTCCTGGACCTGATGGCGGGCGGTGCGACGAACCGCGAGATCGCGGCGTCGCTGCACCTCTCGCCGCACACGGTCAAGGAGCACACGAGCGCGCTCTACCGCAAGCTCGAGGTCCGCAACCGGGCCGAAGCCGTGAGCCGCGCGCAGCGCATCGGGCTGCTCGGCTGAGTCCGGCCCGCCCGCTGCGCGCCGCAGCCGCGGCCGCAGCGCCACGTCAGCGGCAGCTCAGCGGCCGAGCCTGACGAGCTGGCCGCGCGCCTGGGCGAGCCCCTGCTGCCGGACCACGGCGCGCACCTGGCCCAGGCGGCCACGACGCGCTGCCCTGACGGCCTGCGGGCGCAGCGCGACGCGGACCGTGCGCCGGCCGGCCCCGCCGGCAAAGCGCGCGGTGCCGATGACCGTCCCTGCACGCAGCCCAGCAGCAGTCCGCGCCGCGACCAGGGTGACGGTGCCGCTGCAGGCGGACGAGCAGACGACGGGCAGCTTCACGGCCGAGCGGTTGCCGCTGACGGTCAGCACGGCCGACCGCGCGATCGTCGCCCGCGCGCTCCGCGGCGCAGCGGGCGTGGTGACCGGCGGCGCGGCCGGCGACGGATTCGCCGCCGGCTCCGGATCGCCGGCCACCACGAGGAGCGTGGCGGAGGCTGTCCGGTCGGCGCTGTCCGGGTCACGGATCGGGGCGATGTTGGCCAGCGTCGCGGTGTTGACGATCCGACGGGCGACGACCGGGTCGCTCGTGCGCACGTTCACGCACGTCAGCCCGAGGCGGACGTCGAGCGACCCGCCGGTCCCGTTCTGCAGCGTGAAGACGCGGCTCTTCGGCTGCGGCTGGTTGCCGAGCGCGATGATCCCGGCGGGCGCGAGGAACGACGCGACGGCGCCCTTCGCGTCGTCGGCACAGACGAGCGACTCGGTGACGGTGGCGCCCGCGGGCACGGAGACCGTCCGCCCGATCTCGTCGATGACGAGGTCGTGGGCGTGACCGGCGGCCGTGCCGGTGCGCAGGTCCAGGCAGCGCCCGGACACCGTGACCGTGGCCCCCGCGTCGAGCACGTCGACGGTGAACGCGCGCCCGCTCCCAGTGCGCTCGGAGCCGACGAGAACTGCGCGGCCGCCGACCACGTCGATGCCCGGTGAGGCGACGCTGCTGCCAGGCGCGCAGGTCAGCGACGCCGTCTGGCGGCCGGTGCCCGCGGGCACCGTGGCCGTTCCGAGGCCACCGAGCGACAGCGCATGCGAGTGCCCGGCGGCATCGCCGGTGCGCGCAGGGAGGCAGAGACCGGAGAGCTTGCCCTGAGCGCGGCCGGTCGCCCGGTTCGCGATGGTGGCGGTCGCGGCTCCCGTGGACGTCGAGACGAAGCGGACGAGGTCGACGTCCGCGGCGCTTCCCGTGCCCTGGTCGACGCTCACCACGCCGAACGAGGTGTCCACCAGCAGCCCGCCGCCGGGGCAGGCGAGCGCTGCGGTGACCGTCTGCCCCGGATCGAGCGCGACGTCCTGGTCGATCTTGTCGACGGCCAGATCGTGCTGGTGCGCGACGGGCGTGGCGACCGCGTCGACGGTGACCGTGATCGTGAAGGTCCGCGCCTGCCCGCTGTCGAGGCCGTCGGCCGTGCAGGTGACGGTGGTGCCGGCCAAGGTGCAGCCGGAGTTCGCCCCGGCGAACGTCACGCCGGAGGGCAGCGCGTCGGTCACCGTGATGGTGCGGGCGTCCGCCGGTCCGTCGTTGCGCGCGGTCAGCGTGTAGGTGCGCGTCGCACCCGGGGCGGCGGTCGGGGTGTCCACGGTCTTGGCGAGCGACAGGTCGGCGCTGTCCTCGACGCGGGAGTTCGTGGTGCCCGTGTTGTTGGCCGGGATGTCGTCCACGATGGCGGCGTTCGCCACCGAGGTCGCCGTCGCCGTGACCGTCCCCGTCGCGGTCGGGTTCACGGCGTAGGCGATCGTCCGCGTGGCCGCGGTGCCGGCGGCCAGGGCACCGACGCTGCAGGTCAGCGTCTGGCCGCTCAGCGTGCAGCCGCTCGGCGTCGCGGCGAGCGTGGTCTGCGCGGGGATCTGGGCGGTGAACGTCGAGGACGGGGACGACACCGGGCCGTTGTTGCGCACGGTGTAGGCCACGGAGAGGGCATCGCCGGCGCGGACGGGGTCCGGGGTGGACGCGACGGTCATGGCGAGGTCCGCCGGCTCGTCGGCGACGACCTCCACGTCGAGGAACTGGTTGCCGCCGGTGTCACGGGCGCGGACGGCGAGGAGGTTCGCTGCGCCCGCCGTCACTGCGGCGGCGGGGACAACGAACTCGAAGTCGGTGCCGCCCGTTGCGCAGGCGCGGCGGGTGTCGATGTTGGAGCCCACCTGGACGCCGTTGAAGTACACGGTCACGGCGTCGTCGACGCGGCCGCGGATGGTCACGCGGCCGACACGCGCCGGGACGGCGACCTGCTTGCGCACGAGCAGGTCCGTGTTGCTCCCCTGCCAGGTGGTCACGACGGGTTGGCTGCACGACGCCCCGGGGTTGCCGAAGCCGGCGGCACCGTTCGCGAACCCGGTGTCGGCGAAGGCGACGGCCTCGAATCCGGGGGTGTGGTTCAGCGGACCGACCCTGTACCGATAGCCGCCCGACCCGTAGGGCGACAGCGTCACCGTCGCGGCTTGGGCCCCGGCGGCAAACAGCACGGAGGCGAACACGACGAGCGCGGCCGCGCTGGAAAGTCGAAATCCGTGCATGTTTTGAAACTACTGTTTTTCCGAGTGCAAAGCGCGCCCAGTGTGCGGTCGCGCCGGCTGCCGGAACCCTTACATCAACCGATGTCACGGTCGGCTCGATTTCGGCTAGGGTCGCATGATGGTCGAGAAAGCGGCAGAACCCACCATCTCGGCGGTGCGACGGCAGGTGATGCGCGCCGCACGGGCGATGACGTTTCCGCTGGTCCCCGACGACTACCTGGGGCTGCTGAACCCGGCCTGGTCGGCCCGTGAGCTGACCGGGACGATCGTCCGCCTGAAGCCCGAGACAGCGGACGCGACCACGGTCGTCGTGAAGCCGTCGTTCCCCTGGCCGGGGCACCGTCCCGGCCAGTACCTGCGCATCGGCGCGGAGCTCAACGGGATCCGGCACTGGCGCGCCTACTCGCTCACGAGCGACCCGGACCATCCCGAGGGCCTCGTCTCGATCACCGTCAAGCACGTCGACGAGGGGCTGATGTCCCCGTGGTTCACGCGCCGCGTGCAGCCGGGGACGATGGTCTACCTGGGTGAGGTCGAAGGCGAGTTCCGCCTCCCGAACCCGCTGCCGCAGAAGGCGCTCTTCATCAGCGCCGGCTCGGGGGTCACGCCGATCTGGTCGATGATCCGCGAGCTCGAGCGTCGTGACGGCTTGGCCGACGTCGTCCACATCCACTGCGCGCGCGAGCCCGAGACGGTCATCTTCGGCAAGGACCTGCGCCGCATGAACGGCCAGTACGACGGCTACACGCTGCACGAGCACCTCACCGGCCAGGTACCGCGGATCACGCCGGAGTCGCTCGCGGAGGTCGTCCCCGACTGGGCCGAGCGGGACACGTTCCTCTCCGGCCCGCGCGAGATGATGGACATGTTCGAGGAGCACTGGAAGGACGCCGGTGACCCCGAGCGCCTGAACATGGAGCGCTTCCAGCCGGTCATCGGCACGGGCGACGCCGAGGTCGGCTCCGGCGGGACCGTGCGCTTCCGCGTCACCGACGTCGACGCGTCGTGCGACGTCGGCGTGTCGATCCTCGTCGGCGGCGAGGAGGCCGGCGGACTGCTGCCGTACGGCTGCCGACTGGGGATCTGCCACACCTGTGTGGGCAAGCTGCACTCCGGGCAGGTCAGAGACCTGCGCACGGGTGAAGTCCACGGAGAGCAGGGCCAGACCATCCGCACCTGCGTCAACGCACCTGAAGGCCATATCGAGATCGAGCTGTAGAGGACCACCATGCCTTCCGCCAACGCCACGTACACCAGCGACCACCCGAACCATCCGCTGCACCGGCTCACGCCGGAGCAGATCGATGAGATCGGCGTCGCCTTCCAGGCCATTCACGACGAGGTCCGCGCGGACCTCGGCGATCGCGACGCGGAGTACATCCGCTCGCTGATCCAGTTCCACCGTCGCCTCGGCGCCCTGTCGCGGATCGTCCTGATGGCGTCCCGCTACCCGCCGGCCTGGCTGCTCGGGACGACCGGGCTGTCCGTCGCGAAGATCCTCGAGAACATGGAGATCGGCCACAACGTCCTGCACGGCCAGTGGGACTGGATGAACGACCCGAACATCCACTCCTCGACCTGGGACTGGGACACCGCCTCGACGTCCGCGTCGTGGAAGCACTCCCACAACTACCTGCACCACACGTACACCAACGTCGTCGGCAAGGACAAGGACGTCGGCTACGAGATCATGCGCGTGGACCCCAAGCAGGACTGGGAGCCGCGCTTCCTGGCCCAGCCGGTGGTCAACGTCCTGCTGATGCTGCTGTTCGAGTGGGGCGTCGCGTTCCACGACATGGACATCGAGGCGATCCGCAAGGGCGAGAAGCCGATCAGTGCGCTCAAGGAGGACCTCAAGGGCGTCGCGTACAAGGGCGGCCGCCAGATCATCAAGGACTACATCGCGTTCCCGGCGCTGTCCGGCCGCAAGGGCTTCAAGAAGACGCTGTACGCGAACATCACCGCGAACCTCGTGCGGAACGTGTGGTCCAACGCGATCATCTTCTGCGGCCACTTCCCCGACCAGGCCTACACCTTCACCGAGGAGGAGGCGGCCGACGAGTCCCAGGGCGCGTGGTACATCCGCCAGCTCCTGGGCGCCGCGAACATCGACGGGTCGGACACGTTCCACCTGATGAGCGGCAACCTGAGCTACCAGGTAGAGCACCACCTGTTCCCGGACATGCCGTCCTCGCGGTACAAGGAGATCGCCCCGAAGGTCAAGGCGATCTGCGAGAAGTACGAGCTGCCCTACAACACCGGGCCGTTCCTGCAGCAGTGGCTGATGGTGCAGCGGACGATCCTGCGCCTGGCGTTCCCGGGCGGGGAGCCGCGGCCGAAGTCGCCGCCGTACGTCGCGCCGCCCGAGGTCCACAAGCCGGGCCCGGTCGTGCACTCCGTGGCCGGGCCGATCCCGGCGTTCCCGTGATCAGCTGACGAGGTCCGCGAGGGCCGGCGCGAGGTCGGGGAAGGCGAACGTGAACCCTTCCTCGCGCAGCCGCTCGCTGACGACGTAGCGGCCGTAGAGCGCGAGGTCCGGGTCGGTCCGCATCAGCAGCGGGGCACCGACGCGGACCATCGTCGCCGTCGCCGGCAAGCCGATCCGCCGGCCCAGCGCGGTCCGGAGCGCGCGCATGAACTCGGCCTGCGGGACGGGGTTCGGGCCGGACGCGACGTACGTGCCGGCCACCGCGTCCTCATCCAGGCTGCGCGTGAAGAGGGCGTTCATGTCGGCCTCGTGGATCCAGCTCATGCCCTGCGTCCCGCCGCCCACGGTCCCGCCGAGGCCGAGGCGGACGAGCGTCCGCAGCCGGCTCAGCGCGCCGCCGCCGGCACCGCGGTCGCGGCCGACGACGAAGCCCGTCCTGAGGACGACGCCGCGCTGGCCCGGGAGCACCGCGGCGGCGAACGCCGCCTCCCACGCCTTGGCGACGAACGGCGCGAGCCCTTCGCCGTACGCCGAGGACTCGGTGCAGACCACCTGCGGCGGGTCCCCGTAGATGTGCGCCGTGCTCATCTGGACCCAGACGGGCGGCGGCACGTCGACGGTCCTCACTGCGTTGCCGAGCACCGTCGTCGACTCCACCCGGGAGCGCAGGATCTCGTCGCGGTGGTCGGGGGTCTTGATGCAGTCGACGGTCCTGCCTGCGAGGTTCACGAGGCCGGCGGCGCCGTCGAGCTCGCGGGTCCAGTCGCCCGGCGTGCGGCCGTCCCAGCGGGCGTGGCGCCACGGGCCGCTGACGGGCGGCGGGGTCCGGGACAGGATCACCACGTCCCGGCCGGCGGCGGCAAGCACGTGGGCGAGCGACACCCCCAGGAACCCGCTGCCTCCGGCGATGACGACACGCTCTTTGTCCATCCCCGAGACGCTACCGCGGCCGCCGACCGGGCTCCCTCACCGGCGCGCGGGGATCAACAGCCTCTTCCCCGCAGCCCGCTCCGGGAAAAGGCTGTTCATCGGCAGTGGGTCACTTCTTCCTTGTCGCCTTGGCCGAGCGCGGGAGCGCAACCGATCGCGGGGCCCGGGACATCGGCACGCCGCCGTAGATCACGCGGCCCTTCGCGTCCCCGTAGCGCAGCCACGGGACCGTGCCCTGCTGGTCCACGCCGGGCTGCCTGAAGTCGCAGACCCCGCCCGGGAACGCCGCCTGCAGCTGCGCCCACTGCGCGTCGGTGAAGCTCACGCCGTAGGCGCTGCGGTCCAGCGGCCGGAGCCGGCACTTGTTCGCGTCGGTCGTGATCGCGTCCCCCGCCGCGGTCCGCGGGGTGCCGTAGATGGGGACGACGAGCTCGCCGCAGCGGCCGTCGCGGAGCTTCGGCCCGACGCCGCTGAAGCACTTGTCCCCCAGGTCGGCGGGCTTGGACCGCACGAGCTTCTGCGCGACCGACCCGCTGCTCGTGTCCTTCTCGACCGCGGCGAGCCAGCGGTCCATGGCGATCAGGCTGAGCTGCGCGCACTGCGTGTCCCCGACCAGCGGGGCCGCCCCCTCCCAGATCAGCTGGTTCGCGTGGGAGCCGTGCTCGCGATCGAGGCGCGCGCGGACGGCGTAGGCGCGGTAGGAGTCGTGCGCGGCGCCCGGGTCCGGCCCGCGGCAGTCGATGATCGCCGTCTGGTCCAGGTTGTTCGCCGAGTTGATCATGCCGCTGCGGTAGGCGCGCGCCAGCGCCGGCCGGTCGGCGGTGATCCGCGCCGCCGTCGGGGTGATGTCGATGTCCAGCCCGCCGATGCGCGCGTTCAGGTCGGCGAACTGCCCCGGGGTGATCTCCCCGGCAGCCAGCGCCTTCAGGCCGTACTGCACGCCGACGTTGTCGACCGCGATCCCTGCGAAGCCGCGTCCCAGGGCCCGCTCGTTCTTCGTCCACACCGACTGGTCGCGCGGGCCGAAGACGTTGATGGCGAGGTCCGACACCGAGCAGCGCACGCCGCCGGGGTTCGTGTCGGGGTGGTAGCGCTGTCGATCGGAGATCCCGCCGCACTCGTGCGTCGGGACGATCGCGTTGAAGAACCCGATGTCGCTCACGATCGCGTTCACGGGCAGCAGGTTGCCCTCGACCGTGGCGAACTGCGTCGGCAGCCACGCGACCCCGGGGCTCCACCGGCCCGGGTTCTCGAAGTACGCACGCAGCAGGTGGTAGTCCATCACCTGCGTCGCGCTCGACCAGGTGTCCGGGAACGAGCACGTCGGCAGGATCCCCTGGTAGATCCCGGGGTAGGCGTTCGAGATCCACTGCACCGCGAGCGACCCGCCCGAGCAGCCGGTGCCGATCGTGTAGCGCAGCTGCCCGTAGGCCTCGATCACGTGCTCCTTGGCCATCATGAGCGACTCGGCCTGGGTCGTGACGTCGCAGTTGTGGCCGCTGTTGTTCAGCGCGGTCGACATGACGACGAAGCCGCGGCCGAGCGCATACTGGACGCTGTCGGCCAGGATCCCCTCGGGGACGGCGACCGGCAGGCCCAGCAGGTCGGCCGGGTTGTAGCTGAGCACGCTCGGCGCGTTGCCGGTCGCGTAGTCGACGTCGCAGCTCGCGCCGTGGGTGATCAGCAGCTTGCGGTTGAACTGCGGCTGCGGGTCGGCGGCCGTCCAGGGCTTCGCCGGGTCGAAGAGCGTCGCGATCCGGTACTGATCACGGTCCTGGTAGCCGGTCTCGACGCGCACGACGAACGGGACACTGCCGCCCGTGTCGCTCTTCGTCCGCGCCACGTCCTTCGCCGGCCTACCCGGGTCGTACGGCTGCAGGCCCTTCTTCGTGGGGTCGGTCGACCGGTACACGAACGTGAACGTCGCCGGCTGGTTGCACTGCGCGTCGACCGCCGTCTTCTGACAGGCCCTGGGCTGCGGCTGCGGGCCGGCGAAGACCGGGCCGCCCTGCGGGTGGTTCGTCAGGGTCAGGCGCGCCCCCGAGCCGTCGGGGAGGCGGACCCGGAGGGTGCTCTTCCCGACCTTGAGCCCGGTGATCAGGCCCTCGAGCCGCAGACCGGAGCGCCGCAGTGCCCGCGTCACGCTGCGCTTGCCGACGGCGACGCGGACCGTCTTCCCGCGTGCCCGCGACGGCAGGTCGACGCGGACGAGCGCGTCTCCACCGGACAGCAGGTCGGCGCGGTTCGACAGGACGGAGATCACCGGCGCCGCCGGTGCCTTCTTCGCGGCCTCGGCGGCCGCGGTCCCTGCCGTCGCGACCCCCACGAGCACCGCTGACACCGTCGCCCTCCATGACCCCGGAAACATGGTCGCAGGCTATACGAACGACAGCGTTCGCTGGGAATGACCATGCGGACGAGGCCGCCGGCAACCGCCTACCCCCCACCCGTCGCCCAGCGCCCCCCGCTCGGGGGGTGGCCCTCGCGGCGGCGCCGGAGGAAGCGGAGGGTGCGAAGGGTGAACGATGCTGCCACGCGCACCGCTGTGCTGTTCCCCGGCCAGGGGAGCCACGTCGAGGGGATGGGCGACACGGTCGCTCGGGCCGCTCCCGAGCTGCACGCCCGCTGCCTGGAGCTGGTCGGCGACGACGCGTTCGCCCGTGCCGGTGAGGACACGCGCTTCGCCCAGCCGGCGATCTTCTGCGCGTCGCTCGCCGCGGCGGCCCACGACGGCGTCGACGGCGACGCGATCTACGCCGGCCACTCGCTCGGCGAGATCAGCGCGCTCACCGCGGCCGGGGTCTTCACCCTCGACGACGGACTGCGGCTGGTCGTCGAGCGCGGCCGGCTGATGGCCCAGTCCGCGGCCGACCAGGGCGACGGCACCATGTTCGCGCTGCTGAAGGGCACCGCCGAGCAGGCCCACGAGATCGCCGGCGCGCACGGCGTGACGGTCGCCAACGACAACGCCCCCGGGCAGCTCGTGCTCTCGGGCTCCCGCGCGAAGCTCGAGGAAGCGCAGGCGGCCGCGAAGGAGGTCGGCATCCGCGTCATGCGCCTGGACGTCGCCGGTGCGTTCCACTCCCCCGCCATGGCGTCCGCCGCCGACGGCTTCGCGGCCGCGCTCGCCGACATCGAGCTGCACGAGGCGCGGGTCCCGGTCTTCTCCTGCGCGAGCGCCAAGCCGTTCGCCGACGTCCGGGCCGAGCTCGCCGCAGCGCTGACCTCGCCCGTGCTCTGGCGCCAGACGCTGCTCGCCCTGCAGGACGCCGGGGTCACCGACTTCGTCGACGCGGGGCCCGCGCAGATCCTCGCCGGCACCGTCAAGCGCACGATCGCGGTGGCCGCCAATGCTTGAGCAGGACGCGGCGACGCCGGTCGCCCCCGCCCCCACCCGCACCAACGGCGCCCGCGCCACCGAGCTGCGCACCGCGTCCGTCGCGGGTCTCGGGACGGCGCTGCCGCCCACGATCGTCGAGAACGCCCCGATCGCCACCCGCGTGGGCGTCGGCGACGACTGGATCGAGCGCCGCACCGGCATCCGCCAGCGCCGCCACGCCCGTCCGGGCGAGTCGACCGCGACGCTCGGCGCCGAGGCCGGCCTCGCCGCGCTCGCGGACGCCGGCATCGCCGCCGCCGACGTCGACCTGCTGATCGCCGCGACCTGCACCGCCGACCACGCCATCCCCGGCACCGCGCCCGAGATCGCGCACCTGATGGGCTGCGGCCAGATCCCCGCCTACGACCTCGGCGCCGCGTGCTCCGGGTTCGTCACCGGCCTGGACACCGGCAGCGCGCTGATCGAGAGCGGCCGCCACGACACGATCGTCCTGATCGGCGTCGAGGTCCTCTCGCGCTTCCTGAACCCGGAGGACAAGGGCACGGCGCCGATCTTCGGGGACGGGGCAGGCGCCGCGGTCCTGACCGCGAGCGCACTCGGAGGCGCCGGCATCGACCTCGCGGTCATGGGCAGCGACGGCAGCAACGCCGAGTACATCATCGCCCGCCGCGAGAACCCGGTGATCGTCATGGACGGCCACTCGACGTTCGGCGCGGCGGTGTCCCGGATGTCCCAGGGCGCGCTCGACGCCTGCGCCGCGAGCGGCCTGACGCTCGACGACATCGACCTCTTCGTCTTCCACCAGGCCAACGCGCGGATCCTGACCTCGGTCGGGGACCGCCTCGGCCTGGACCCGGCCAAGGTCGTCAACGCGATCGGGGAGATCGGCAACGTCAGCGCCGCGTCGATCCCGATGGCGCTGCAGCACGCCCGCCGCGCGGGGCAGCTGAACCACGGGGACCGCGTCCTCTGCGGAGCGTTCGGCGCCGGCCTCACCTGGGGCTCCTGCATCCTGACCTGGACCGGCCCGGGCAGCACCACGGCCGGAGGCCACGCCTGATGGCCCGTGCCTTCCCGACCGAGCGCCCGGAGGGGTGTGCCCTCGTGACCGGTGCCTCCAAGGGCATCGGCGCCGCGACGGCGATCGCCCTCGCGGCCGACGGCTGGGCCGTCGGCGTCCACTACGGCCGGGACGCGGCCGGCGCCCAGGCGACCGTCGACGCGATCACGGAGGCCGGCGGCCGCGCCTTCGCCGTCAGCGGCGACGTGGCCGACCCTGCCGCGCCGGACGCGATCCTGAGCGCCGTCGAAGCGGAGCTCGGCACCGTCCTCGCCCTGATCAACAACGCCGGCATCACCGACGACGGCCTCGCGATGCAGCTCGACGACGACGCCTTCGACCGCGTGATCGCCACGAACCTCGGCGGCGCGTTCCGGCTCACGCGGCGGGCCCTCGGGCCGATGGTCCGAGCCCGCTACGGCCGCGTCGTCAACGTCGCGTCCGTCGTCGGACTGAACGCCAATGCCGGGCAGTCCAACTACGCGGCGTCGAAGGCCGGCCTCGTCGGCCTGACGAAGACGATCGCCGCCGAGGTCGCCCGCCGCGGCGTCACCGTCAACGCCGTCGCCCCCGGCTTCATCGCCACCGACATGACGACCGACATCCCCGAGGGCCAGCTCGGCGCGATCCCCGCCCGCCGCCCCGGCACCCCCGACGAGGTCGCCGCGTGCATCGCGTTCCTCGCCTCCGACGCCGCCGCCTACGTCACCGGGTCCGTCCTGACCGTCGACGGCGGCCTCAGCGCTTAGCCGCACCCCCTTCCCGCCAGACACCGAACAACCAAGGAGCACCACCACATGCCCAGCACCATCACCACCGAAGCCGTCGAGAAGACGGTCGTCGACGCACTCATCTCCTTCGGCGCCGAGCCGTCCGAGGTCGCGCCCGCAACCGAGCTCACGACGCTCGACATCGACTCCCTCGACCTGGCGGAGCTCTCGCAGATCGTCGACGACGAGTACGGCGTGTCCATGAAGAGCAGCGACGTCTCCAAGATCAAGACGGTTGGCGACATCGTCGCGCTCATCGTCTCCAAGGGCTGAGCCCTGATGCGTGACGTCGTCATCACCGGGGTCGGGGCGGTGACGCCCCTGGGCGTCGGTGCCCGCACCCTCCACGAGCGCTGGACCGCGGGCGTCTGCGGGATCGTGGACGGTGAGGCGCCGTGCGCGGAGTACGATCAGGCCGACCACTTCTCCCGCAAGGAGTCGCGCCGCAGCGACCGCTTCACGCAGCTCGCCCTCGTGGCAGCAGCCGAGGCGATCGCCGAGGCCGGTTGGGGCGCGGATGCCGGAGGGCTCCCCGTCGCGCCCGATCGTGCCGGCGCCATCATCGGCACCGGGATCGGCGGGATCGACACGCTGCTCGGCAACTACAAGGAGCTGCTCGGCGGCAGCGCCGTCAGCCCGCTCGCCGTCCCGCTGATGATGGGGAACGCCGGCGCCGCCGCGATCTCCATGAAGCACGACCTCGAGGGTCCGTCCTTCGGCGTCATGTCCGCGTGTGCGGCCGGGACGAACGCGATCGGCGTCGCCCTGCGCGCGATCCAGCACGGCGAGGCGGACGTCATCGTCGCCGGCGGCAGCGAGGCCGCGCTCCACCCGCTGACCCGAGCCGCGTTCGGGGCGCTCGACGCGCTCTCGACGCTCGGCATCAGCCGCCCGTTCGACGCCGACCGCGACGGCTTCGTGATGGGCGAGGGCGCCGGCGTCCTGGTCCTGGAGGCCGGGGATGTCGCCCGCGCCCGCGGCGCCCGGATCCTGGGGACGCTGTCCGGCTACGGCACCACCTCCGACGCGCACCACCTGACCGCGCCGCGGTCCGACGGCAAGCGCGCGTCCGCCGCGATCACGATCGCGCTGGCCGACGCCGGCTTCTCGGCCGACGCCATCGACTACGTCAACGCGCACGGGACGTCGACGCCGCTGAACGACGCCGCCGAGACGGCGGCCCTGAAGGCGTCCCTCGGCGAGCACGCCGCGAAGATCCCGATCTCCTCGACGAAGTCCGCGATCGGGCACCTGCTCGGCGCGGCCGGCGCCGTGGAGGCGGTCGCCACCGTCCTCGCGCTGCGCGACCGCGTGGCGCCGCCGACGCTCGGGCTCGAGACCCCGGGCGAGGGCCTGGACCTGGACTACGTCCCCGGTCAGGCCAAGGCGATGTCCGTCCCCGACGGTCGTCAGGCCCGTGCGATCTCGACCTCGTTCGGGTTCGGCGGCCACAACGCCGTCCTCGTCCTCGAAGCAGCCGAAGCAGCCTAGGAGACCATGACCCCGCCCGCCCTGCAGCTCGCGCCCCGCCCCGACGAGAAGCTCACCGCGCTCGAGCGCCTGGAGGTCCTCTGCGACCCGGGCTCGATCCACCTCCTGCGGACCGCCGTCCGCAGCACCGGCATGGGTGAGCGCGCGGTCGCGGGCGACGGCGTCCTGACCGCGTCCGCCCGCGTCGACGGCCGCCCGATCTTCTGCTTCGCCCAGGATCCGTCGTTCATCGGCGGCTCGCTCGGCGCCGCCCACGCGGACTCGATCGTCGCCGTGATGCGCGCTGCGGGCCGGGCCCGCGTCCCGCTGATCGGCTTCGTCCAGTCGGCCGGCGCGCGCCTGCAGGAGGGGACGGCGGCCCTCGGCGGGTACGGCCGCATCTTCCGCGAGCACGTCGCCCTCAGCGGCGTCATCCCCCAGATCTCGATCATCTGCGGCGCCTGCGCCGGGGGCGGCTCCTACGCGCCGGCGCTGACGGACTTCATCGTCATGACGGAGTCGGCGGCGATGTTCCTGACCGGCCCGGCGATCGTGAAGGAGGTCACCGGCGAGGACGTCGACGCGACGGGCCTCGGCGGCCCCAAGGTGCACGGCCGCAACGGCGTCGTGCACATGACCGCGCCGACCGAGGTCGACGCCGCCCTGCTGGCGCGCGACATCCTGGACCACCTCCCGCAGCACTCCGGCGCCGCGGTGCAGCGCTGGCCGTCCGTCGACCCGCCCGGCCGCGCGCCGGACAGCATCCTGCCGGCGCAGGACCGCCAGGTCTACGACGTGCGCGACGTCGCCAAGTCGCTGGTCGACGGCGGCCGGATCCTCGAGGTGCAACCGAAGTTCGCGAAGAACGTCGTCTGCGCCATGGCCCGCCTGGACGGGCGGGCGATCGGGATCGTGGCCAACCAGCCGCGCTACCTGGGCGGCGTCCTGGACGCGAGCAGCGCCCAGAAGGCGTCGCGCTTCATCCGCACCTGCAACATCTTCGGCCTGCCGCTGCTGGTCCTCGTCGACACGCCCGGCTTCCTGCCCGGCGTCAAGCAGGAGGAGCAGGGCGTCATCCGCCACGGCGCGAAGCTCGTCTACGCGTTCGCCGAGGCGCAGGTCCCGAAGGTCACGGTGATGCTGCGCAAGGCCTACGGCGGTGCCTTCATCGCGATGAACTCGAAGGACCTCGGCGCGGACCTCGTCCTCGCCTGGCCCGGCGCGCAGCTCGGCGTCATGGGTCCGAAGCAGGCCGTCGGCATCACCCAGCGCCGCGCCATCGCCGCGGCCGACGACCCAGACGCCACGCGCGACCGGCTGGCCGACGAGTACACCCGCGACCACCTCGACGTGTCGTCCGCCGCCGCGGGTGGGTTCGTCGACGAGGTCATCGCCCCCCACGAGACCCGCGCGCGGCTGATCGCCGCCTACGCCGGCTTCGAGGGCCACCACCGCACCCAGCAACCGACAGGGAACGTGCCCCTATGACCCCCCGTTTCGTCCGCGACACCGAGGCCGCCGAGGCCGTCATCGACTGGGCCGCGCCGTTCGAGGCGCTCGCCGCGGGACTGACGTTCGTCAGCCGCGGCCGCACCGTCACCGAGACCGACGTCGTGCAGTTCGCGGCGCTGACCGGCGACTACCACCCGCTGCACACCGACGCGCACTTCGCCGCGTCCGGGCCGTTCGGCGAGCGCGTCGCGCACGGGATGCTCACGATCTCCTACGCGGTCGGCCTGGTCCCGCTGGACCCGGCGCGCGTGCTCGCGCTGCGCCGCATCGGGGACGTCGTCTTCAAGCGCCCCGTGAAGCTGGGCGACACGATCCACGTCGAGGGCAGCGTCAGCGGCCTGAGCGCGATCTCCGACGAGGCCGGCATCGTGACGTTCTCCTGGCGGATCAAGGACGCGCACGGCAAGCTGCTGACCCGCGCGTCGATCGACGTGCTGTGGTCGACGGACCACGTCGCGGCGGCCGAGCCCGAGCTCGCCGTGGTCGCGACGGCCACCGGCCCAACCGCCGTCGACCGCGTGGTCGAGGGCATCCAGGCGGTGCCGGCGGCGTACCTCGAGGACCTGCATCCCACCGGGGCGTACTGCCCGGTGCCGTTCTGATGCTGGCCGGCAAGAAGCTCGTCATCACCGGGGTCCTGACCAAGGACTCGATCGCGTTCGAGGTCGCCCGGCAGGCGCAGGAGCAGGGCGCGGACATCGTCCTCACCGGCTTCGGCCGCACGCGGCGCATGACCGAGCGCTCCGCGACCCGCCTGCCCGAGCCCGTCGACATCCTGGAGCTCGACGTCAACAACCCCGACGACCTCACGGCGCTGACCGCCGACCTGCGCGAGCGCTGGGGCAGCGTCGACGGCATCCTGCACGCGATCGCGCACGCTCCCGGGGACGCGCTCGGCGGCGGGTTCCTCCAGGCGCCGACCGCGAGCGCCCTCACCGCGTTCCAGACCAGCGCGATCTCCCTGCGCGAGGTCGCCGTCGCCGTCACGCCGCTGATGGACGAGGCGGGCGGCGGTTCGATCGTCGGCCTGGACTTCGACGCGACCGTGGCGTGGCCGGCGTACGACTGGATGGGCGTGGCCAAGGCCGCGCTCGAGTCGGTCTCGCGCTACCTGGCCCGCGACCTCGGCGCCCGCGGCATCCGCTGCAACCTGGTGAGCGCGGGTCCGATCGAGACCGCCGCCGCCGGCGGGATCCCCGGCTTCGACGGTCTGGCCGGCGCCTGGCAGTCGCAGGCGCCGCTGGGCTGGGACGCGACGGACGCGGCGCCGGTGGCGTCCGCGGTCTGCTTCCTGCTCTCCGACCACGCGCGGGCGATCACCGCCGAGGTGCTGCACGTGGACGGCGGCTACCACGCCATGGGCTCACCGTTGCCGTCGCTGTCTTCCGGGGAGTCCACCGCGCCCCCGCTCACCACCCCGGCCTGACCCCCCCATCGGGCCGAGATGCGACGGGCGTCGACCCGGGTGTCGAAGAGCGCATCTCGGCCCCGGGGGCCGGATGCCGTGCGCCCACGCCACCGGACACGCTGATTCAATGCGGGCATGAGGCACCCACGCCTGATCGCGGCGCTCGCGACCACCACGCTGCTGCTGGCCGCCTGCGGCAGCGACTCCGACGAGGACAAGCTCACCGCGATCATCAAGGACGGCGGGAAGGACCCGAGCACGATCTGCGATCACCTCGCGCCCACCCTGCTCACCGCCTTCGGCACGGTGAAGGAGTGCAAGGCCAAGGCGAAGGCCGACGACGACAAGCAGGACGACGTCAGCATCAAGAGCGTCGTCGTCGACGGCACCGCCGCGACGGCGACCATCTCGGGCTCGCAGGGCAACCAGACGGTCACGTTCGCCCGCCCTGGGTCTGATTGGGTCATCACGGCGATCAAGTAGCCATTGAGCGGAGATTAAGTTAGCTTTAGAGACGGGTCGATCTTCGACCTAAAGCGACCGGACGGCCCCGCGGGCGGATTGTCCAGCCGATCACCAACCTCACCCGAACGGACCCATGGCCATCTCACGCAAGCTGTACGCGCTCCTCGTCGTCCCCACCCTCACCCTCGCCGCGTGTGGCGGCGGTGGCGGCGACAGCGATGAAGACCAGATCCGGTCGATCATCAAGGACGGCGCGAACGACCCGGCGTCGATCTGCGACCACGTCACGCCGGCCCTCCTGAAGCAGCTCGGCGGCACGGTCGATGCGTGCAAGAAGGTCGCCAAGGAGCAGGACGACGGCGACAAGAAGGCCGACGTCAGCAACCTCAAGGTCAACGGCGACTCCGCCACGGCGACGGTCACCGACAAGACCGGCGCGAACTCCATCAAGTTCACGAAGTCCGGGGACGACTGGAAGGTCTCCGGCTGAGCGGTGGCGGCCGCGGCTGACGCCGCGGCCGACCTGCCGGACCGGCCTCCCGCCCCTCGCGGACACCGGACCATGGTCTTCTCACGCAAGCCGCCCGCCGCGCTCATGGCCCCGGCGCTCGCGCTCACCGTCCTCGCCTGCGGCGGGGACGACGGCAGCAGCGACAAGGACAGGATCACGGCGATCGTCAGGGACGTGGCCAGGGACCCGGCGACAGTCTGCGACCACCTCACGCCGGCGCTGCTGAAGCAGCTCGGCGGCACGAAGGCCGGCTGCGTCAAGGCGTCCGCCGCTGGGCGCAAGAACGCGAAGACCTCCCTCGTCAAGGTCGAGATCGACGGCGCGAAGGCCACCGCCACGATCAAGGACGCGGCGGGAGAGGGCGTCATCGAGTTCGTCAAGGTGGACGGCGAGTGGCTGGTCAGCGGCTGACGCGCCACCCGCCGGGTCCGGCGGCAGGAGGGCAACTTCGGGCCCCGAACCCGGGTTGCAGTGCCGATGGTCTCGCGGACTCCACAGATCCAGGCCGGCCGGCGCCGGCTCGCACGCAGGGCGGCGTCCGTCCTGCTCCTGACCGCGGTCGGCGGCGGCCTGCCGGCGGCCGCCGAGGCCGAGGCGGCCTCGCGCACCCCGGTGATCACGGTCATCCGCTGCGTCCCGGCCGGGAGCGCGGCGTGCGCCGGCGGGGTGGCCGTCGCGCCGGGTCGGCTGCTGCAGTTCAGCGGGCGGCGCCTGCGCGACGGGATGCGGGTCAGCTTCCGCTGGCCGACGGGCGCGCTGGCGACCAAGCTCCGCAGCGACCGCAACGGCTACACCGCGCGGGTGCCCGTCGGCACGCGCGCCGGGTCGGTCACGGTGACCGTCACCGACGGCGCCGGCCGCCGCTCGGCGGCGAAGCGCATCCGCGTGCTCGCCGGCGGGTCGACTCCGGCCCGGGCGCCGGTCGTCAGCGGGCTGCCTGACAGCTTCGCGGGCCACGGCATGTGGATCTGGGAGCTCCCCAAGACCGAGGGCGGGAGCGTCGCGGCGATCGCCCGCCGCGCCACCGCGGCCGGGTTCAAGACCGTGTTCGTCAAGGCCGCCGACGGCCGCAACGTGTGGCGGCAGTTCACACCCGCGCTGATCACCACCCTGAAGGCGGCCGGGCTGCGCGTCTGCGGCTGGCAGTTCGTCTACGGCTCCTACCCGACCGGCGAGGCGGCCGCGGCCGTCGAGGCCGTCAGGCGCGGGGCGGACTGCTTCGTCGTCGACGCCGAGACGCAGTACGAGGGTCGCTACTCGGCGGCGTCCACCTACATGAAAGCGCTGCGCGCCGGCGTCGGGGCGGCCTACCCGCTGGCGCTGACCTCGTTCCCGTACGTCGACTACCACCCGTCGCTGCCGTACTCGGTCTTCCTCGGTCCGGGCATGGCGCAGGTCAACCAGCCGCAGGTGTACTGGAAGGACATCGGCGGGACCGTGGACGCGGTGAGCGCCCGGACATTCGCGCAGAACCGGCCGTACGGCGTGCCGATCGCGCCGCTCGGCCAGACCTACCAGAAGCCCGCGGCGTCGGAGCTGCAGCGCTTCCGCCAGGTCTGGCTGTCCTACGGGGCGGGCGGGCTGTCGTGGTGGGACTGGCAGGAGACGACGGACGCTGCCTTCACGACGCTGGCGGCCCCCGTCCCCGCGCCCATCACGCTGCCCGACCCGGGCTGGCCGGTGCTGCGCAAGGGCAGCAAGGGCGACCAGGTCGTCTGGCTGCAGCAGCACCTCACCACGTTCGCCCCGGCCGTGAAGGTCAACGGCAGCTTCGACGCCGCGACCGTCGCGGCGGTCAAGGCGCTGCAGACCGCACGCGGCTTCACGCCGTCCGGGCAGACCGACCCCGCGACCTGGCAGGCGGTGCTGCTCGAGCCGAACGTCCCGATCGACTGGTCCGGGCGCAAGGCCCCGGCGGCCCCGCGCACGGCGGCAACGACCACGGCGCTGCGGTCGGCTGCGGGCGCCCCGCGGACGGACATCCCGACGCAGGGCTTCGGCGGCGCGGGCGGGTAGCGCAGTCGTAGCCCCGGGTGCCGAGCGGGGTTGTCCCCGGACGATGGAGCGACGGCCTTCCCGGAACGCGAAACGGCCTCAACGACGGCGCGCTCGCGACGGTCGGCCGTGCGGACCTTGGTGACCGCGAGTGGGCCGGGGGCAGGAACCGTGGGGGGCGGGCGCGACCGTGCGCGCAACGCGCGGACGGTCTGGCGGACCTGACCCGTCGAATCCTCCGCGCGTCCAAGCCGGCGCCGGCTGCGTGGAGGCTCCCGCGGGCCTGTCCCGTCGAATCCTCCGAGCGTGCGCCAGCGGCGGGGCGGCGGGGCGGCGGCGGCCGGTGGCGTTGTGCCGGGCTGGGAGCCGTGCGATCCACCTCTCGCCCCGCCCGGCAGCAGCCAGTGGCATTCCACCCGGCCGGGAGCCGTGCCATCCACCACTCGCCCCGCCCGGCAGCAGCCAGTGGCATTCCACCCGGCCGGGAGCCGTGCCATCCACCACTCGCCCCGCCCGGCAGCAGCCAGTGGCATTCCACCCGGCCTGGGAGCCGTGCGATCCACCACCCGCCCAACCGGCCAGCCGCCCGCCCCACGCCCCGCACGCGAGACCCCGCAACGTCCCAGCGCTCACCGCCGTCAACAGCCCGCCGTTCTCAAAGCCGCCGCTACCGGGGCAGTCTTCGGCGTCAGCGCCACCGACCCCCGACCACCAGGCGCTCGGCGTCAGCGCCACCGACCCCCGACCACCAGGCGCTCGGCGTCAGCGCCATCGACCCCCGACCACCAGGCCCTCAGCGCCACCGACCCCCGACCACCCGGCCCCCGCGTCAGCGCCCAAGACCACAAAGGCCGCTACGCGCAACGCGTCCGGCCTGACCGACGACACGCGCGGCGCGCCCCCGGGCCCGCCTGGGTACGCTCGGAAAGTGTCCGGCCAGACCTCCGACCGCATCAAGAACGCGATCCTGCCCGTGATGATCGTGTCGCTAGCGATCGGGTCCTACGTCAAGAACGACGACGGGGGCGACAGCCGCGCTGCCACCACGGCCGCGCCCAGCACGGCACCCGCAGCGACGACGCCCGCCGAGCTGCCGCGCACCGCGACCACCCCGGCCGCCACCACCACCCCGGCGACAGCCCAATCGGCCCAGAAGGCCCAGAAGGCGCTGCCCGTCGACAAGGCCCTCGGTCAGACCCTGGCCGGCAGCTATCTCGGACCCACTCCCTCCGACGCGCTCCTGGGCCGGATCCGCCGCGGCGAGCTCGGCTCGGTGATCCTGTTCGCGGGCAACGTCAGCGGCGGCATCACGCGCACCCGCGCGGCCGTCGACCGCATGCAGGACGCGGCGAAGGCCGGCGGCAACCCGCCCCTGCTCGTGATGACCGATCAGGAGGGCGGCATCGTCAAGCGCCTCCCCGGGCCGCCCGACCGCGCCGCCGCGAGCATGACCAGCGCGAGCGTCGCGCAGGCCCAGGGCAAGGCCACCGGCCGGTTGCTGCGCAAGGCCGGCGTGAACTTCGACCTCGCCCCCGTCGTCGACGTCAAGCGCGTCAAAGGCTCGTTCCTCGGCACGCGCGCCTTCGCGACCGACCCCGTCCGCGTCGCCCAGCGCGCCTGCGCGTTCGCCGCCGGCCTGCGCACCGCCGGCGTCGGCGCGGCGCTCAAGCACTTCCCGGGGCTCGGGCGCGCGAGCGGCAACACCGACGACGGCCGCATCACCATCACGTCGAGCGCCGCCACGATCCGCAGCGACTACGCCCCGTACGAGCGCTGTGCCGGGGCCGGCCGCACGGCGGTGATGATGAGCAACGCGACCTACCCGAAGCTCCTGGACCCGGACGCCCCGGCAGTCCTCACCGCCGCCACCTACTCGCGGGAGCTCGGGCGCGCCGGCGTCCCCGACAGCGCCCTCACGATCAGCGACGACCTCAACGCCGCCGCGATCAACGGGCGTGAACGACCTGGCCACCGGGCGCTCGTCGCGGGCCTGGACCTGCTGCTCTACGCCGGTGACCCCGGGGCGTCCGCGTTCGCCTACACCAAGCTGCTGGCGGAGCTGAAGGCCGGTGACCTGCCCGCGGCGCGCGTCCGCGACGCCGCCGCAGCCGTCCTGCGGTTCAAGGCGCAGCTCCCGGACTGACGGCGCCCGGCCCGGCGCCCGCGAACCCGAGCTGCCGCCAGGCCTCGTAGGCCGCGATCGCGACGCTGTTGCTGAGGTTCAGCGAGCGACGACCCTCGAGCATCGGGATCCGCAGCCGGTCGGTCACCGCACCGTCGGACAGCACGGCGTCCGGCAGCCCGCTCGGCTCGGGGCCGAACAGCAGGACGTCGCCGCGCGCGTAGGCCACGTCGACGTAGGAGCGCGTCGCGTGGGTCGTGAACGCGAAGACGCGCGCGGGCAGCAGCGCCGACCAGGCCGCCGGCAGGTCCGGGTGCACGGTCAGACTCGCCAGGTCGTGGTAGTCCAGGCCCGCCCGGCGCAGGTTCGCGTCCGTGAGGTCGAAGCCGAGCGGCTCGACCAGATGCAGCTCGGCGCCCGTCGCCGCCGCCAGCCGGATGGCGTTGCCCGTGTTGCCCGGGATGCGCGGCTCGTAGAAGAGGATCCGGATCACGCCGGCGGCTCCGCGGCCAGCCGCCGCTCCACGGACGCCACCTTGTCCGCCAGCGACTGCTCCTTGTCGCGGCGCTCGTCGAGCTTCAGGACGGTGTAGACACGCGGGATCCCCAGCTCGAACGGGACGCCGTGCAGCTCCCCCACGACCGCGAGGATGTCCTGCGTCGAGCCCTCCAGCGACGTCCCCATGGCGTGCATCGCGTAGCCCACGCGGTCCTGCGCGGCCAGCCGGCGCTGGATCTCCGCGATGTACGCGCTCGCGCTCGGGTCGGGCCGCCCGAGGGCGAGGATGGTGAGGTCGGCAGTGGCCATGGTCCGACACGGTACGGCCCCTTGGCGACCGGCCGGTGCGGGAGGATGCACCGGTGTCGAAGCCGTCGTCCGAAGCCGACCCCGCCGCTCCCGACCCGGGCGCGCGGATCGCCGAGCTCGCCGCCGAGGTCCAGCGGCTGAACGACCTCTATTACGGAACCGGCGACTCCCCCGTCCCGGACGCGGAGTTCGACGCCGTCAAGGACGAGCTCGCCGCGCTCGTCGCCGAGCATCCCGACCTGGCCCCCGCGGACAACCCGCTCGACAAGGTCAACCAGCCGTCGCAGTTGACCGGCCCGACGATCCGCCACGCGCGGCCGATGCTGTCGCTCGCGAAGGCGAACACGGACGAGCAGATCCGTGCGTTCTGCGACCGCTTCCCCGGCAAGGTGTTCCGCGTGTCGGAGAAGCTCGACGGCCTGTCGCTGAGCGTGGTCTTCCAGGACGGGAAGCTCGACTACGTCGCCACCCGCGGCACCGGGGACGTCGGCGAGCTCGTCACCGACAAGGTCCGGCACGTCATCCCGGACCTGCCGCACACCGTCACCGGGGACGGCCGCATCGAGGTCCGCGGCGAGGCCGTGATGCTGCGCTCGATCTGGACGGCCTACAACGAGGCCCATCCGGACAAGATCCTCACCAACCCCCGCAGCGGCGCCGCGGGGACGCTGATGCAGAAGGACCCCGTGGCGGCCGCCGCCGCGAACCGGCTGCTGCGGTTCTTCGCGTTCGGCGCCGACCGGGACGGCACCGCGGTCGACGTGGACTCGCTCGGCGGCAGGATCGTGGACGCGGCGACCGTGGTCTGCGACGACGCGGACGCCGTCATCGCGCAGATCACGGCCATCGGCGAGCGCCGAGACGGCTTGGACTACGACATCGACGGCGCGGTCGTCCGCCTGCACGACCCGGCGGAGTTCGACGCCGCGGGCTACAACTCGGCCGAGCCGCGCGGTGCGATCGCCTTCAAGTACCCGCCCGAGGAGCGCACCACGAAGCTCCTGGGCGTCGAGTGGCAGGTGGGCAAGGTCGGCCGAATCGCCCCCCGCGCCCGCGTCGCCCCGGTCTTCGTCGGCGGCGTCACGGTCGAGAACATCACGCTCCACAACCCGCGCCTGATCCGCGAGCGGGACCTGCGCATCGGCGACACCGTGGCCGTCGTCCGGCGCGGCGACGTGATCCCGTTCGCCGGCCGCGCCATCGTCGAGGACCGCGACGGCAGCGAGGTCGTGATCGAGCCGCCCACCCACTGCCCCTCGTGCAAGGAGGAGCTCGAGGTCCGCGGCACCGGCGAGGAACGCTGGTGCGCGAACCTGCAGTGCCCCGCCCAGGTCACGCGCCGGCTGATGCACTGGGCGTCGCGCCCCGCGGCCGACATGGAGGGCGTCGGAGACGTCTGGATCGAGCGCCTCGCCGACGAGGGCGTCCTGCAGACCCGCGCCGACTTCTACCGCCTGACCGTCGAGCAGATGCTCGCCTACGAGCGCATGGGCGAGACGTCCGCGAAGAACATGATCGACGCGATCGAGCGGACGAAAGGCCTCGGGCTGCGCCGCGCGCTGATCGGCCTCGCGATCCCGATGGCGTCCGACGGGACGGCGAAGCGCCTGTGCCTGGCGGGCTACGAGCGCCTCGAGGACATCGTGGCCGCCACCGAGGAGGAGCTCGTCGCCATCCGCGACATCGGCCCGAAGGTCGCCGAGTCGCTCGTGTCGTTCTTCCGGCGTGAGGTCGTCGTGACCGAGGTCGCCGCGCTGCGCGAGCTCGGCGTCTCGCTCGACGTCCTCGACGAGGACCGGCCCGTCGACGTCGCCGCCGCGGCCGACTCGCCGCTGAAGGGCGCGACCGTCGTGGTGACCGGGGCGTTCACGCACGGCGTCACCGGCGCGAAGATCAGCCGGCCGGACCTGACGCGCCTGGTCGAGCAGGCCGGGGCGACGGCGTCCTCGTCCGTCTCGAGCACCACCACCTACCTGCTGGCGGGCGCGAACGTCGGCGCCGCGAAGACCGACAAGGCCGAGAAGCTCGGCGTGACCGTGGTCGGCCCCGACGAGCTCTGGGGCTGGCTGAAGGACGCGGGCGTCGCCGGCTGACCCGCCGCCGCCCGGCAGCCCTCAGTCGCGTTCGACGAGCTTCTTGCGCGCGGCCAGCGTGAGCTTGCGGTAGGACGCCCGGCTCTCGTCGAAGTACCAGACCGGCAGGTCCTGTCCGACGGTCGGGATGCCCTCGGCGCGCAGCGGGCCGGAGAGCGGACGGAACCACGTCGTGACCGCCAGCTCGGCGACGACGCGGACGACCTGCGGGCGGCAGTGCGGCTCCAGGCGCGCCAGGGCCTCGGTGACCTGCGCCGGGGTGAGCTCCTTCCCGTCGCGGAGCGTGACCGCGGCGACCGCGACCGCCCGCCCGTGCTCCCCCGACGGCACGCCGAAGCAGACCGCCAGGTCGACGGCGTCCAGGCGGCCGAGGGCGTCGCGGATCGGCGCGCTCGGGATCGCGCCGCGCTCGGTGTGGATCAGCGAGCCGACGGGATCGACCAGCCAGTAGTCGCCGTCGACGTCCCGGCGGAACAGGTCGCCGGTCGCCAGCCACGCGTCGTCCCGGCGGAACACCCCGCGCAGCGCGCTGTCGCTGCCGGTCGGGTCGTCGATGTCGGCCTCGGCCAGCAGCATCCCGACCTGGTCGCGCTCGCAGACGATCGCGAACCCGTCCTTGCCCGTCCGCAGCCGGCCCTGGTCGGAGTCGTACGCGGCGATCCGCACGCGCGCGCTCCCGGGCAGGCGCCGTCCCATCGCACCGATCTTGCGGGTGCCGAGGTTCACCAGCACGGAGTCGCCGATCGACGAGGTGTAGAACTCGACGACGCCGGCCGGCCCGAAGCGCTCGAGGACACGGCGCCAGAGCGCGGGCGGCATGCCCGAGCCGACGAACAGCCGCACCGGGTGGTGTCGCTCCCCGGGGTGCGGGGGCGCCTCGACGATGTCGCGGAGCATCGTCCACGTGTAGGTGACGACGGTGATGCCGTAGCGGCGGACCTCGTCCCAGAACGTGGTCGGGTCGAACTGGCGCGCCATGGCGATCCGGGCGCCGCCGGCGATCGCACCGCCGATGCCGACGAGCAGGCCCGACGGGTGGTAGACCGGCGTGACCGAGTAGATCGTGTCGGCGCTGCCGAGCGAGGCGGACGACGCGGTGCCGACGGCGGACAGCAGCCAGCGGCCGTTCGTGATGCGGTTGATGCGCGTCCGCTCGCCCTCGCCCGTGAACAGGATGTACGCGAGGTCGCGGGCGCGTCCGGGGTTCGGGCGGTACCAGCGCGGGAGCTCGACCAGGTCCGGGTCGATGCGCTCCATGTCGATGACCCCGGGGCCGAGGTCACGGTCCTCCGAGCCGCCGCCCAGGACCAGGATCTGGGCGTCCACCTGCCCGGCGATCTCCTTGTGCTGCGGGTCGCAGACGATCCGGGAGACCTGCCCGAGCCGGGCCTCGCGCGTCACCGCGCCGTCGGGCCGCAGCAGGACCGCGACCGCCCCGATCCGGTTAAGCGCCGCGACCGTCGTCAGCGCACTGGGCCGCATGTCCATCAGGACGCCGACGTGCTCGCCCTGGCGGACCCCGAGGGAGATCAGGCCACGGACGACGGAGTCGATGCGGTGCTTGGCCGCCGACCGCGTGTGGGCCCGGTCCTCGAACAGGAACAGGATGGCGTCCGGGTTCTTGGCCTGCTGCTCGTCGAGCATCAGGCCGAGCGACGCGCGCGTCCGCGGGCGGACCTGCTCCAGGCGGCTCAGGCGGGGCAGCTGCTCGGCGGCCTCGACGCCGAGCTCGCGCACGGTGTGGACGGTGCGGCCGGCACCGGTCACCGCGGTCCGCACGAGGCCGGCGCTGACCCCGGCGGCAAGCTCGATCGCGTAGCCGGCGCGCGGGCTCACGCCGGGCGACACGACCGCGACGGACTCGTCCGCCGGCTTGATCTCCTCCGGGAGCGGGCCGTTGCCCTCGCGCCACTTGCTCCAGGCGGCGACCGCAGGCCACGTCTCGCGGGTGGCGGCCGAGCCGACGACGAGGCCGAAGTGCCCGGCGCGGAGCGACTTCTCGTAGACGTCGGCGCGGGGCGCGGCGTAGACGATCGGGCGGACCGCGGCCGGCGGCGCGATCTCGTCGACCTCGCCGACGAAGGTCAGCACCGGGCACGTGATGTCGGCCAGCGTGACGAGGCGGTCCTCGATCACGAACCCGCCACGCAGCATCCGGTTGTGCGCGACGAACTGCCGCATGAAGTCCGCGAGCGCCGGGCCGGGCCAGGCGACGAACCCGTCGGCCTGCAGGAAGCGCCGCTGCGCCTCGCGCGGGAGCAGCGCCTCGCGGTCGTGCAGCTGCATGACGAAGTCGATCTGCTGGCGGACGGCCTTCACGGGGTCCAGCAGCCGGAAGCCGGCACGCGACGCCCAGGCCGGGAGCTGATTGCCGCCGAGCGCGCCGCCCAGGAGGCCGGCGAGGGCGGCGATGGTCTCCTCGGGCAGGCCGAACGGGATCACGCCGCGCGTGTCGACCGGGCTGCCGAAGGTGATCAGGCTGGACAGGCCCTTGCCCCGGCGGTAGGCCGCGGTCTGGTAGCAGAACATCCCGCCCTGGGAGTAGCCACCGAGGTGGACGTCCTTGCCGACGATCTTCCGGACCTGATCGACCGCGTCGCTCACGGCGACGACGTGGTCGGTGAGGGTCCGCTCGAGCGCACCCTCGATCTCCCCCGGGGAGCCGAAGTCGACGACCCACGCGTCGATGCCCGACTGGTGCAGCTCGCGCACCGCGCTGGCGTGCGGGGAGACGTCCCACACCTCTGCGGCGAGCATCATCGGCGGGACGAGGATCACCGCGGGCGCGTCCGGGGGCACGGCGTCCGCGTAGTAGCGGCGCAGCTTGAAGACGCGCTGCTCGGTGACGACCTCGTAGGGCGCCGGCTCCTCGCCCGTGTCGAGGCCACCGAAGCGGGCGACCTCGAGGGCGTTCTGCGCGAGCGCGCCGAGGCGTGCAACCGGGTTCGGGATGGTCGCCATGAGGCGCGACGGTATCGGTTCGCGCGGGCGCACGGTGTGTCTGAGCGCGTCGTCCGGGGTCCGCAGCGCTCCAGAAAACGTCATAGCATGCGGGGATGTCCCCCGCGATCGTCCTCCACGTCCTGCCCCCGTCCCACCCCTGCATGACCGCCGAGGCGGCGCTGCGGCTGAAGGGCCTGGAGTACGAGAAGGTCGCGCTGCAGGCCGGCCGGCACGGCGACGAGCTCGAGGCGATCTACGGCCCGGACGGCCGGACGGTCCCCGGGATGACGGTGGACGGCGAGCCGGTCCACGGGTCGCGGCCGATCCTGGCCCGGCTCGAGGAGCTGGTGCCCGATCCGCCGCTGTTCCCGGACGCGATCCGTGACGCCGTGGTCGAGGCCGAGGCGTGGGGCGACGAGCACCTGCAGGACCTCGGCCGGCGGCTGACGTGGGGCGCGATGCACTTCCGGCCCGAGTCGCTCGGCACGTTCGGCGGCGGCGAGCCACTCGACGGGCCGGGGACGGACTTCGCCATGCGCTACGTCCACGCGTCCTGGAAGTACCACGGGATCAGCGCGGCGCTGCTGGCCGAGGACCTCGCGGGCCTGCCGGCGAAGGTCGACCACATCGACGCGCTCGCGGCGGCGGGGACGATCGGCGGCGAGCACGCGAACGCGGCGGACCTGCAGATCGGCGCGACGGTCCGCGTCCTGCTGACGATCGGGGATCTGGTGCCGCTGCTGGAGGGGCGCGCCGGAGAGCGGATCGCCCGGCGCTGGTTCCCCGAGTACCCGGGCCACGTCCCGGCGGGTGCGTTCCCGGCCGGCTGGGTGCCGGCGCGCTGAACCTGCAGCCACGCCGGGGTGGCCGCTGACGGCTGGCCGGGGAGCCAGTAGCGTTCCCGGCATGGCCTCCTACAAGCTCACCGCCCGTGATCGTGCCGAGCGGGCCGGCGCCCGCGCGATGGCGCGGCTGTCCCCGCGGACCGTCCGGCTGCTGGCCGGCAAGCCGATCGTCCGGGACGGGCTGACGCTCGACCCGCAGATCCAGCTGATCCTGAAGGCGCTCGAGGCCGCGGCGCCCGGGCCGTGGTCCGCGCTCGGCGCCGAGGCGACCCGGGCCGAGGTGCGCCGGACCGCCATCGTCAGCGCGTCCCCGCTCCCGCGGGTCAAGGCGGTCACCGATCTGACCGTCCCCGGCCCCGTCGGTCCGCTGCCGGCGCGCCGCTACGACGCGCCCGGCGCCGCCACCGGCCCCCAGCCCGCGCTCGTCTTCTTCCACGGCGGCGGCTTCGTGTTCGGCGACCTCGACACCCATGACGAGCTGTGCCGGATGCTGTGCTTCCACGCGGGGGTCACGGTCATCGCGATCGACTACCGGCTCGCCCCCGAGGCGCCGTTCCCCGCCGCCGTCGAGGACTGCATCGCCGCGTTCGACTGGATCCACGCGAATGCCTCGGCGCTCGGCATCGACCCGGCCCGGATCGGCGTCGGCGGGGACAGCGCGGGTGGCAACCTCTCGGCCGTGGTGTCCCAGCAGGCGCTGCTGTCGGGCAGCGCGGTCCCCGCGTTCCAGCTGCTGATCTACCCCGCGACCGACCGCGCGCGCAGCACCCGGTCGGCCGAGCTGTTCAGCCAGGGCTTCTTCCTCGTGCAGGAGGACATGGACTGGTTCATGGGCGCGTACGCCCCGGTGCTCGACGACCTGCGTGCGGCGCCGCTGCGGTCCGAGGACCTCAGCAACCTGCCGCCGGCCTACGTCACCACCGCGGGCTTCGACCCGCTGCGCGACGAGGGCGAGGCGTACGGCGCGGCGCTGGCGGCGGCGGGCGTCCCGACGGTGGTCCGCCGCCACGACGGGCTGGTCCATGGGTTCGCGAACATGACGTCGATCTCGAAGACCTCGCGGGACGCGGTCATCGAGATGGCGGGCGCGCTGCGGATGGGCCTCGCGGCCTCGGCGGTCGCGACCCTCCGCGAGCAGTCCGCCACCCCGGCCTGACCCCCGCCTCACCGGCGGGGGCGTCAGCGGCGGGCGCGGCGGCGCAGGAACTCCAGCAGCGGGAGGTCCCGCTTGGACTGGTTGCAGGGGCCGCAGGCGCCGACGACGTTCAGCCACGAGTGGGCACCGCCGAGGCCACGCGCCGCCTGCGACCGCGGCTCGACGTGGTCGACCGTGCCGCCCGGCGCACCGCAGTACGCGCACGCCTCGCGCCGCAGCTGCGCGAGCCACGCGTCGTAGTGCGACTGCCCGTCGGTCCGCAGCGGCCTGCCGCTGCTGCCGGCCCGCGCGCCGAGCGGCGTCCCGGCGTCGTCCCGCACGAACTCCGCCAGCACGGCTTCGGTGGTCGGTCTTCGGGTGAGGGTGAGGGTCATCGTTCGTCGCTCCACAGTCCCGCGGGAGGCAGGAGCGACGAACCTGCTGCCGCCCCTGCCGTGTCTTCCGACCGGCAGGAGCGGCGGCGTATCTACAGCCGCTCCTGCCAGGTGACCGCTGCCTGCGCGAGGGCTCCGAGAGCCTCGGCCAGCGCGGTCGGGTTGTTGGTCCGGCGTGCCGCGGCCAGGTCGCTGAGCGCCTTCGCCAACACTGCCGGCCCTGCCGGCCCGGAGGCCCGCAGCTCGTCCAGCTCCGCCGCCGTCAGGCGCCGGGGCTCGCCCTTGACCGCGGCGACGGTGGCACGGAGCTCACGCTCCGCGGCCGCCTCCCGGACCCGGGCACCGTCTGCCTCCCGCCGTGCTGCCTCCGCCTCCTCGAGGGCGTCGCGCACGACCGCGGCCTCGGGGGCCTCGACGTGGACGACGACCTTCTCAGCAGACGGCTGTGCAACACGGACGGCAGCGACGGCACGCGCCTCGGCGAGCGCCCGCTCCATCGCGAGCGCCCGATCCTCGGCACGGTGCATGGCCTCGGTGAGCTCCCTGCGCTCGTCGCGCAGGGCGTGCACCGTTGCCTCCGACCGCTCCTGACGGGCCGCCAGACGCTTGGTGGTGCCGCGGGCCTCGGCCGCATCCATGCGGGCCTCGGCCACGAGCGCCTTGGCGTCGGCGACCGCCGCACGTGCCTTGTCCTCGAGGACCTTCGCCCTCGAGACGGCCCGTGCGACCGCCGCGTCGTCCACGACACGCTCGCGCACCACCTTCGTCTTCACGACCGTCCTGGACGCGGCCCGACGTGCTTCGTCCCGCTCGGCACGCGCGGCGTCAAGCCGCGTGCGCGAACGGTCCAGCTGCGCGTCGAGCTGCGCGATCCGGCGTTCAGCCTGCTTCACGTCCGCCAGGGCGGCGTCGACCATGGCGCGGCCATCGGCGCCGAGGTCGGCGACGTGGGCCTGCGTCAGGTCGACGGTCTCCCGACGCCGCGGCCCCGGCTTGGCCGGCTCGAAGCCGGCGGCACGGATGGCAGCGTTCAGGGACCCGCCGAACGGGCGCTTGGCAGAGTTGAGCGCAGGCCAGGCGGAGCCGTCCTCACGACCGGCCCGGTACCTGGCGACACGCCAGTCCTGAGCCGACCACTTCGCAGAGGACGGGTTCCAGTCGGCCGCACGCGGCGGCTCGCCATAGCGGGCCACCCATTCCTGGATGGCCGTGATGATTGAGTCGCGGTCCCACACCACTCCCCGGCCCTTCCGGACCTTGGTGGTGGTGGCTTCCGCGAACGTCGCGGAAGCCATGAGATGGACTCCCGCTCAGTCGCCGCAGCGCTGGTCGATGGGCTTCGTCAGGTTCGACGTCGCCGGTGCCAGCCACGGACGCGCCCCACCCGTGAGGGCGAACGGCTGCATCGTGCTGTGGGCGACGGCGGCGGACATGACCTGGTCAACGGTAAGGGACGCTGGCCGAGGGCGCAACCGCGAATCTGCGCGGCCGGTCGCAGGTCGGTCTCGTGGGTTCGAGTCCACTCCCCGTCGCGCGCGACCGGTCGCTACGCCGCGCCGTGCCGGGCCAGCGCCACGCCGATGCCGTCCAGCACGAGGTCCAGGCCCTGCTCGAAGCGGTCGATGGCGTCCATCTCCTGGAAGAACGCGAACGCGTCGTCCGCGGTCGGATCTCGCTCGCCGAACAGCGCCCGGAAGTGCGGGAACTCGCCCGAGGCGATCACGTCCTCGAACCACGTCTTCATGTCGTCGCCGAAGTGCTCTTGCTGCTCCTGCTCGATCCGTTCCACCTGCTTGCGGAACACGTGACCCATCACGTACTCGTCGACCGTGCCGGTCAGGTGCAGGCGCTCGGCCGGCGGGAGGTCGAACGCGGCGAGGGTCCCGAACGTCTGGTTGCCGTGGCGCATGACGTTCTCACCGGGCGGACCCTCCTCACCCTGCAGCATCCCGAGCAGCATCCAGGGGTGACGGTCGAACGCCGCCTTCGTCCGCAGCGCGATCGCGCGCAGCCCGCCGCGCCAGTCGTCCGGCATCTCCTCCGGCGGCACCAGGAACTCGCCCATGATCGCGTTGCCCATGAGGCTGAAGAGGTCCTCCTTCGTGCGGACGTAGTGGTAGAGCGACATCGTCCCCACCCCCATCCGGGCTGCGACCTTCCGCATCGAGACCGCTTCGATCCCTTCGGCGTCGGCCAGATCGATGGCCGCTCGACCGACGGCTTCGCGCGACAGGTTTGACATTCGTACACCGTACTACTACGGTGGTTCGTACGATGTACGAAACCACCGGAATCGGTGTCGAGGCGGCGGGCCTCGGCAAAAGCTACGACGACTTCTGGGCGCTCCGGGACGTGGACCTCCACGTCCCGGCGGGCTCTGTCCTGGGTCTGCTCGGCCACAACGGCGCGGGCAAGACGACGGCCATCAAGATCCTGACCACGCTCGCCTCGCCCACGACCGGCACGGCCCGCGTGGCCGGCTACGACGTGAAGACGCAGGGCCGCGAGGTGCGGTCCCGGATCGGGGTCGCCAGCCAGGCGGCCACCGTCGACGGACTGCTGACCGGGCGGGCGAACCTCACGCTGGTCGGTCGGCTCTACGGGCTCTCGAAGACCGACGCGCGGACCCGTGCCGACGAGCTGCTCGAGCGCCTCGACCTGGTCGACGCCGCCGACAAGCTCGTGCAGGCGTACTCCGGCGGCATGCGCCGGCGCCTGGACCTCGCGGCGAGCATCGTCGCGCGGCCCGCCGTCCTGTTCCTCGACGAGCCCACCACGGGCCTGGACCCGCGCAGCCGCGGTGATCTCTGGGCCCTGTTGCGCGAGCTGGTCGACGGCGGGACGACGATCGTCCTCACCACCCAGTACCTCGAGGAGGCCGACCGACTGGCCGACGACATCGTGGTCCTCGACCACGGCCGGGTCGTCGCCCACGGCACGCCGACCGACCTGAAGGCCCGGGTCGGTGGGGAGCGCGCCGAGGTGACGGTCAGCGGCGTCGCGGACCTCGCACCGGCAGCCCGTGCCCTCGACGGCTTCGCCGACGCGCCGGCGGTCACCGACGCGGAGGCGCTCACGGTCACCGTGCCGCTCCGCGGCGGGACGCGCCTGATGGACATCGTGCGCGCGCTCGACGCCGGCGGCGTGGACGCCGTCGACGTCGCCCGGCGCGAAGCCACCCTGGACGACGTCTTCCTCTCCCTCACCACCACCTCGAAGCCGGAGGCCATCGCCGCATGAGCCAGTCACTGTCCGCCGACGCGAGCATCTTCGCGCGCCGCAACGC
Organism: Paraconexibacter sp. AEG42_29; assembly: GCF_040581415.1. NCBI lineage: Bacteria > Bacillati > Actinomycetota > Thermoleophilia > Solirubrobacterales > Paraconexibacteraceae > Paraconexibacter > Paraconexibacter sp. AEG42_29. Next base: position 4,603,259 of record NZ_CP114014.1, read on the forward strand.
CGCCCACATCCGGCAGATCCCCGAGAAGCTGATCGACGTCACGCTGCAGCCGATCATGTTCGTGCTGCTGTTCGCCTACGTCTTCGGCGGGGTGATCGACGTGCCCGGGTCCAACTACCGCGAGTACCTCATCGGCGGCATCCTGGTGCAGTCGCTGGCCTTCGGGATGATGGGGCCGGGGACCGCGATCGCCACCGATCTGAGGGAAGGCGTGATCGAGCGCTTCCGTTCGCTGCCGGTGTCCCGCGCCGCCTACCTGATCGGCCACCTCGTCTCCGAGGTCGGCGCGTCGCTGATCGCGCTGACGATCCTCACCGGCAGCGGCCTGCTCGTGGGCTGGCGCCCGCACGAGGACGTGCTGCACGTCGCCGGCGGGTTCGGCCTGCTCATCCTCTTCAGCATCACGATGATCTGGATCGGCACGCTCCTGGGCCTGATCAGCCGCAGCGCAGACGGCGTGCAGGGGCTGATCTTCATGACGATCTTCCCGCTGACGTTCCTGTCCAACGCGTTCGTCCCGGCCGAGGGCCTGCCGGCCGCGCTCGAGACGTTCTCGAACTACAACCCGGTGAGCACCGTCGTCAGTGCCGTGCGCACGCTGTTCGGCAACGCGACCGCAACGCCGGACGGCGCGCCGTGGACGCTGCAGCACCCCGTCGTGTCCGCGGTCGGGTCGTGCCTGCTGCTGCTGGCGATCGTCGTCCCGCTCACGCTCGCGCGGTACCGGGCGCGGACGACCGACTGACGCGCCGCGCCGTCAGCCCTCGCCGCTCGCCTCCGCATCCTCCGGGTCGGGGCGGGCGCGGGAGGGCTGCACGCGCTTGGGCTCGCCGGGCATCTTCGGATAGTCCGGCGGGTAGGGCATGTCCCCCGTCTCGTCGCGCTCGTACATGTCGAGCAGCGGCTGCAGCGAGTGCTGGACATCGTCGATCTGGGCCTGGCGGTCGCCGATCTCGGCGAACCGCGCGGGCATCGTCGTCACCGTGAAGTGCTCAGGCTGGACCGACGGCAGCTCGTCCCACTCGACGGGCGCCGACACCGGCGCACCCGGCCGCGGGCGGATCGAGTAGGCGGACGCGATCGTCCGGTCACGGGCGTTCTGGTTGTAGTCGATGAAGACCTTCTCGCCGCGCTCCTCCTTCCACCACTTGACGGTGACGTCGTCCGGCATCCGTCGCTCGAGCTCGCGGCCGAACGCGATGACCGCGTGGCGGACGTCGGTGAACGTCCACTTCGGCTCGATGCGGACGTAGATGTGGACCCCGCGGCCGCCGGAGGTCTTCGGGAAGCCGCGGTAGCCGAGCTCCTCGAGCAGCTTGCGCGCCTCCGCGGCGACGCGGACGGCATCGTCGAAGTCGGTGCCCGGCTGCGGGTCGAGGTCGATGCGCATCTCGTCGGGGTGGTCGACGTCGGCGCGCCGGACCGGCCACGGGTGGAAGGTGATCGTCCCCATCTGCGCGGCCCAGCCGACGACGGCGATCTCGGTCGGGCAGATCTCGTCGGCGGTGCGGCCGGACGGAAACTCGATCGTCGCCGTCTCCAGGTAGTCGGGCGCACCGCGGGGGACGCGCTTCTGGAAGAACGCGTCGCCGCCGCCCTTCTCGCGGGTCGACACCACGATGCCCTCGTGGACGCCCTTCGGCCAGCGCTCGAGCGTGGTCGGCCGTTCGCGCAGTGCGCGCATGATGCCGTCCTCGACGGCCAGGTAGTACTCGACCACCTGGAGCTTGGTGATGTCGGGCGTGCTCCTCGTCGCCGGGAAGATCACGCGGTCGAAGCTCGAGACGCGGAGCGCGCGGCCGCCGGCGTCGATCTCGGTCGCTGCGGATTTGGCCATGTGCCCGTGGAGCATCGCAGCCGCGCCGCCGGGCTTGAACCGGTGGGCGGTCCGTGTCATGTCGGTGTCAGGAGCGTGGCGTCCCGGTGCCACGTGATCGACGGGCGTGCCAAGCGTCCGGCACGATCGGAGAATGAGCAAGACCGAGATCCCGATCACCGTCCGCGGGGACGTGGACGACCGTGCCGTCGAGCAGCTGCGTCGCTGCGCCGAGGCGGGCGACGCGACGGCCGGCGTGCTGTGCGCCGACGGCCACGTGGGCTACTCGCAGCCGATCGGCGGCGCGGTGGCCTACCCGGACCCAAGGGGCTCCGCCCCTTACGCCGTCGCGTAGGGCGCTCCGGCTAACCCCGAGAGTGAAGGGGACGGCTGGTGCGCGCCGATCGAGGCGGTCCCGGCGACCGCGCCCGTGCTGTGCTGGGACGGGCGCGCCGTACGTGTCGCCGAGCCGTGCGACGGCGCGATCGCGCGCGGTCGTCAGCCGGTCGTGGACCTGATGCTGGCGAACGGGACGAGACTCACGGCGACGCCCGACCACGAGGTCCGCACCCCGGCGGGCTGGCGCGAGGCCGGCACCCTGCGTCGCGGCGACAGCGTCGCCTGCCTGCCGTTCGCCGGCCTCCCCCACACGGTTCCGACCGGTGAGCTGGCGATCGACGCGCCGACCCGGGCGGACGCGCTCGCCGCGCGCGGGCTCTGGCCGCTGCGCGCCGCCGACACACGCCTGCCCGCGCTGCTGCGGCTGTTCGGCACGCTCATCGGTGACGGTCACCTGGCCCGCAACGGGAAGGCCGTGTCCTGGTACACGGTGGTCCCGGCCGACGCCGCCGCGATCGCCGCCGATCTCGAGCGCGTCGGCTTCCGCGCGTCGATCCACGTCCGCGAGCGGGGCGCCCGCCGGCGCGACGAGCACTGCGTGCGGTGCTCGTCCGTCGACCTTCACGCGCTGCTCGCGGCGATGGGCTGCCCGGTCGGCCGCAAGGTCGACGGCTGGCCCGCGAACCCGCTCGGCTGGGTTCTGGACCTCGAGCCGTGGCAGCGCGCGCTCGTCCTCTCCGGCTTCGCCAGCGCCGAGGCGACGACCGCTGCCCTGCGTCAGGGCGGGATCGCGAACGTCGCCATCAAGCAGGCGGGCACGACCCGTCACGCGATCGACTTCGTGGTTCGGCTGCTCGGGTCGCTCGGGTTCGACGCGTCCGTGACCGTCAGCGGACCGGTCCGCGGCGCCGTCACGACCTGGGTCATCCAGGTCCTCGGCGGCACGGACGCGCAGCTGCGGTTCTTCTGCGAGGTCGGCTTCTGCCACGCCGCGGAGAAGCGGGTCACGGTCGCCGCGGTGACGTCGGTCGCCTGGCAGCGCGAGGCTGAACGTGCGCATCGTCGCGCGGCGATCGCAGCTGCCCACACGCTGCGTTCCCGGGTGCCGAACGTCCGCGTGCGCGACCTCGTGGGCGCGGTCGCCACCGAGTACACCGTCCCGCGGTCGCTCGTCCACCATGGCCTCGACGGCCGGGGAATACCGCGCAGCGTGTCCGTCCTGACCCCCGACCATTGCGGTGAAGTCGTCTGGGTGCCCGTGGTCGGGCTCGCGGACGCGGGCACGCGCGACGTGTACGACGTGGTCACGGGCGACGCGGCCGCGGGGTTCGTCGCGGACGGGGTCTGCGTCCACAACTGCGGCAATAAGGCCGTCCGGACCGCGCTGCGGACGGACGACGTCATCGCGGAGCTGCCGCGCATCATGGACGAGGTGTTCGAGCGCATCTCCTTCGGGGTCGGGCGCAAGAACGACGAGCCGGTCGACCACCCGGTCCTCGACGCGATCTTCAAGGCCGACTTCCACCCGCAGCGCAGGCTCTTCCAGAGCGCGCGCAACCAGCTCGGGACGGTCGGTGCGGGCAATCACTACGTCGACCTGTTCGCGGGGGACGACGGCCACGTGTGGGTCGGCGTGCACTTCGGCTCGCGCGGGTTCGGCCACAAGACGGCCTCAGGCTTCCTCTCGCTCGCCGGCGGCGGGGAGTTCGGCGATCGCGCACCCGACGGGGAGATGGACGCGCCGCCGACGCTGCTGCACGTCGAGTCGGAGCTCGGGCAGTCCTACATCGCGGCGATGGAGCTGGCAGGCGCCTACGCGTACGCGGGGCGTGACGTCGTCGTCGACAAGGTCCTGGAGATCCTCGGCACGGAGTCCACCTTCGAGGTCCACAACCACCCAAGGGGCTTCGCCCCTTACGCCGTCGCGTAGGACGCTCCGGCTATCCCCAGGAGTGACGCGACCGGGCAATTTCCCGGGGTTCGAGCGTTCGTCGGCGCCACGATGGGCGAGGACTCGGTCATCCTGCGCGGCCTCGACGCGCCGGCCTCGGCCGAGCTGCTCCACAGCACCGTCCATGGCGCCGGCCGCGTCATGTCGCGGACGCAGGCCGCGGGCCGGATGGGGACGCGGGCGGAGTGCAACGATCGCAACTGCACGTTCTGGGTGTCGTGGGCGCAGTACCGCCACGACCGCGAGCGGGCGGGCATCACGGCGGCGAAGGCGCCGTTCACGCTCTGCCCGGACCACCCGGACGGGACGATGCTCAAGCGCCGCGGCCGCGTGAAGGAGGGCCGCATCGACTTCGACGCGGTCCAGGCCGAGCTGTCCGGGCGCGGGATCGAGCTGCGCGGCGGCGCGGCCGACGAGGCACCGGACGCCTACAAGCGTCTGGACACGGTCCTGGCGGCGCACGCGGACACGATCGAGGTCCTGCACCGCCTGCGGCCGATCGGGGTCGCGATGGCGCCGTCGGACACGGTGGACCCGTTCAAGGATTGAGGGGTGTCTTCGCCGGGGTGGTGGGCGATCGGTCATGGCCCTCCGCGGCTGGGGCGCCGGGGCACGCGGAAGAAGCGAGCCCTCCCGCTCGGCGCCGGACGCCGCTCCGCGCCACGACCGTCGGCCCACCATCCCGGTGTGGGCTGTGGTTTTGCTACTGGCAGCGAGTGGCAGCGCCAGGTGTCGTTTTTCGACATCCGACACTGCCACACCCCGTGCGGGCCGCCGCGCTTAGCTGTGAATGACGATCCACCCGGCTCCGAGCCGCGCGATCCGCCACTGGCCGCTGCGCCTGCCGCGAGCCCCTGTGCCTGCGCCAGGCCACATGCCCGGGCCGCGCCCGTCAGACTGCAGGTCGTGAGCACCTACGATGCCGACGACCTGCTGAGCGAGAACGCGCTGAACGCGGCCGTGTCAGCCCTGGCGAACCGCAACGCCCATCACCTGCAGGACATGACCCCCGCCGAGCAGCAGGAGGCCGCCGGTCACTGGCGCGCCCTCGCGATCGACGTCCTGGTGGCGGTCCGCGCGACGGTGACGAACCCGGAGATCGGCCCGGCCATTAACGAGGGCGGCCCCGGCCGCGCGGTCATCGTGCTCGAGGACTCTGGCGAGGAGGAGATCAACGTGCACGTGGCGTTCCACCCCGAGCTGCAGCAGCTCGGCGACGACCAGGTCGCCGGCACCCCCGCGCAGATCACCGCGGTTTCGATGATCGACACGCTCGGCGAAGAGGGCGGCGAAGGCGCGGAGCCCGGCCCCGCCTGAGGTCACGGCCGGGCAGCCAGCCCGCCGGCGGCGACGACGTCCGTCCACCCGGCGTCGTCCGCCTCTACAGAAAAGCCGGGCCTTGGCCGAAGAGGGCCATGATGCAGGCCATGGAACAGCACCGACACGAACGCGTCCAGATCGAGACCGCGCGCCACCGGATCGAGGGGACGCTCACCCTCGCCCGTGACGGGTACCGGTCCCGCGTCTCCGACGTGCTCAACGCGACCGAGCGGGACTTCGTGTCCCTGACCGACGTCACGCTCATCCCCCACGACGCGCCGCAGACGCCCGAGATGCACGAGTTCGTGATCGTCGCGCGCAACCAGATCGTGCTCGCGATCCCGCTGGACGACCGGCGCGGCTCCGGCCCGCCCGGCCTGACCTCCGTCTGAAGGCCCTGCCCGATCCTCAGCGCTGAGCGCGCTTGACGCGCTTCCAGCCGTCCCACAGGGCGGGAACGTAGTCGGCGAACGCCGGGATCACGATGCCGGTGCCGGCCAGGGCCGCGCGGGTGCGGGTCGTCTCGAAGCGGCAGCGGAACGGGGCCGCGTCGACCAGGCCGGCAGGCACGCCGATCGCGTTCAGCGCGCGGTCCCGGGCGCCGCCGATCACCGGCAGGCGGCCGAGGGCCTGGCCCACCCAGAAGCCGGCGGTCCCCGTGGCCTCGGGCAGCGCGGGCACGATCTTCGGGCCGCCGACGTGGGCGGACAGGGCGGCGAGGACATCGTGGACGCGCTCGTCCTCGGTCGCGTAGAGGCCGAACGTGTCGCCGTGGGCGCCCTCGTCCGTCTCGGCGGCCAGCCCGATCTCCGCGATGGCCTGCGCGCAGCGGTCGACCGGGACCGTCGGCAGCCGGCCCATCTCCGGCACGGGGACGATCGTGTAGGCCGGGAGCGCACGCAGCGCCGCAGCGAGCGGGAAGAGCGCGTAGACCCCGTCGAGCTTGTCCGTCGCACCGGTGTCCGTCGTCCCCACCACCGCGCCGGGACGGTAGATCCGGAACGGCATCGCGGCGTGGTCGCGCACCAGGATCTCGGAGTCGAACTTCGAGCGGTGGTAGGCGTGCGGGAAGCGCTGGCCGTGCCGCGGGTCGGTCTCCGGGAACGTCCCCTCCAGGTCCCCTGCGGCGGCGACGGACGAGACCATGTGGAACGTCCCGGCGTCGTGGACCTCTGCGAACGCGAGCACGCGCCGCGTCCCTTCGACGTTCGCCTCGGCCATCTCGTCGGGGTCGGCGTCCATGTCGTAGATGGCGGCAAGGTGGAACAGGTGGTCCGGCCGGCCCTCGTACGGCTCGATGGTGAGCCCCTCCCGCTCGATGTCGCCCGCCACCGGAACCAGGCGGTCCGGGTCGACGCCGAGCTGCTCGGCGATCTTCGCCAGGCGCCGCGCCGACTGTGGTCGCACGAGGGCGTGGACGGTCGCGCCGCGCTCCAGGAGTTCGGCGATGACGTGGCGGCCGAGGAAGCCGGTCCCGCCGGTGACGAAGCAGATGGGGGCAGCGGTCATGGCCCCATCCTGGCAGGTGGCCGCTCCGGGCTCAGGCGCCGCTCAGCCGCGAGCGGATCGCGGCGAGTTCCTCGTCGGACAGCCCTGCCCCCCGCAGCCAGGCCTCGAAGCCGCCGTGCTGCTCGTCGAGGAGCTCGAACAGCCGCTCCATCGTCCCGGCGGGGGGCCGGTGCTTGTCGACCTGGTCCATGTGCATCTCGCGGGCGTACGTCGGGCTCCCCGCGAGGCGTCCGACGATCTCCGCGATGTTCTCGCCGGTCTCCACGTAGTCGGCGGCGATCGCCTCGACGGGGACGCCGGTGACGGCGAGCGCCAGCGCGACGACCATGCCCGTGCGGTCCTTCCCGGCGGCGCAGTGCACCAGGACCGCGCCGTCCGTGGTCGTGATGGCGCGCAGCGCGGCCGCGATCGAGTCGGGCCGCCGCTCGAGGTAGCCGAGGTAGGCACGGACCGTCGGCGTCTCGTCCGGCAGGTCGGCGCCCTGCCCGTCCCCCCACGGCTTGATCGTCGCGTCGTCGAGGTCGAGGTCCGTGCCGCCTCCGGTGGCCGGGTACAGCGAGTGGTGCTCGACGCTGACCCGCGGCTCGTCGTTGAGCGGTCCGGGGCCTTCGGAGCGCAGCTCGAACTCGGTCCGCAGGTCGACCACGGTCCGGACGCCGTGGCCGACGACGAGGGACTCCACGTCGTCCGGCGACAGATCCTGCAGGTTGTCGGACCGCAGCAGGACCCCGGTCGCGACCTGACCGCCCCCGGCGAGCGGGAGCCCGCCGACGTCGCGGGTGTTGACCGTCCCGTCCAGCGCGATGGTCCTGTTCAGCGTCGTCTCGTCGTGCACGCCCAGGACGTTAGTGCCCCTGCCCTTCCAGAAACGCTCGACGGGTCACGTGCCGCAGGCCCGGTACCGGCGCACGCTGCGGTACGCGCGGCCGCCGGCGGTGCGTCCGCTCAACCGCAGGGTGACGGTCCCCGCGCGCCGGCCACGCAGGTCGACGGTCACGCTGCGTCCGCGCGGGCGCAGCGCCCGCCCGTTGAGGACGGCGCGCAGGCGGGTGACGCCGCGCGGCACCGTCACCGTGAAGCGACGGCGGCTACGGCACGTCTGGCCCGCGGCCGGCTTCGGGACCGTGGCGACCGGGCAACCGGCCGCGAAGGGGCAGCGCAGAGCGGGCTCGTCCCCCGTCGCCTGCGTGATGTTCAGCAGCACGAAGTTCGGCACGAACGACAGGTTCTCCAGACCGAAGCCGCCACCGGCGTCCTGCGGCGGGTCGACGCACGGGTTCAGGAGGCGGGCAGGATCCGCGGGCCCGGGGTGGGTGAAGGCGTCGAGGACGAGCCGGCGCGTGAGGGCGTCGGACAGGATCGTGAAGTGCTCGACGGGACGGCGGGGGCAGACGTCCTGCAGCGTGATGTTGCGGGCCCCCGCCATCCGGCTGGCCTGCGGCTGAGGCGTGATGACCTCGTCGTAGGCGGTCGCGATCGACGTGTAGTCCGGCCCCGCGGGCGGCGGCTCGCGGACCATCGCGGCCAGCAGCGCGGAGCCGCGGGCGATCTGGTGGACGGACGGGGCGCACGCCGTCGCGGCGCTGCACACGTCCGCGGCGAACCGCGTCCCCTGGTGCGGTGTCGCCAGGGACACGTAGTCGGACACGAGCGCCGGGAGGTCCGGCCAGAAGCGCAGGGCCAGGAGCAGGTCGACGGCTCCGTGCTGGTGGCCGAGGACGCGGACCTTCCGTCCGCTGCGCGCGGCGACCTCCCGGATCGCGTGGACGGCGTACTCGGTCGCTGTCTGCAGGTCGCCGAAGCCGCGGTCCTCCAGGGTCACCGAGCAGGTCGGGATGCCCTGCTTCGGCAGCAGGTCCAGGTACCCGCCGCCGTAGGACTCGCGGGCGGTCGAGAAGGCCGGGACGAGCAGGACCGGGTCGACGGCGGCCCGGTCGACCCCCGGGCTGCACGTCAGCGCGGCGGCGAGCTTCGCCGGCGGGACGGTGAGCGGGGTCCCGGGGGCGGCGGCGGTCGCGGTCGCGGTGGCCGGTGCGCCGGCAAGCAGCACGGCGACGGCTGTGGTGAGGAGTCCGCGGCAGCGCATTGTTACGCCACCGTACCACTCGCCGTCGCGCGGCTGCGGGCTACCAGTGCGTCCCGCGGGTCAGCTTGGCGAACGCCTCCTGCGCGGCGGTCGCCTCCTCGGCCGTGGGCTCGGCCGGCGCCGTTCCGGCCTTGGCGGCGATCGAGTCCGGGAACATCTTGAACCCGCGGTTGCGGATCTCGTCCATGATCGAGGGGCTGAAGGAGTCGGCGAGGCCGGCGAGGCTGCCGAAGGGCGGGCCGAGGCGGCGCGAGCGGTGCACGATCGCCTGGGCGACGAGGTGCCCGGCGTCCTCCGGCGTGAGCGCGGGGAAGCGGTCGTAGAGCTTCGTCGGCGCGATCATCGGCGTGCGCACGAGCGGCATGTGGATGGTCGTGAACCGGACGCCCTCGTCGTGGACCTCGGCCTGGAGCGAGTCGCACAGCGTGTCGAGCGCCGCCTTGGACGCGATGTACGCGCCGAACCGCGGCACCTTCGTCTGCACGCCGTAGGAGGAGATGTTGATGATCTGGCCGCTGCCGCGCTCGCGCATCCCGGGAAGGACCCGCAGGATCAGCCGGACCGCGGCGAAGTAGTTGAGCTGCATGGTGCGCTCGTAGTCGTGGAAGCGGTCGTACGACAGCGCGACGGAACGGCGGATCGACCGGCCGGCGTTGTTGATGAGCACGTCGACCGCCCCGTGCTCGGCGAGGATCTCCCCCGCGACGCGATCGATCGCGTCGAAGTCAGACAGGTCGCACGGACGCGGGTCGGCGATGCCACCGGCCGCGCGGATCCTGCCTGCGACGAGGTCGAGGTTCTCCTTGCCGCGCGCGATCAGGACGACGGTCCCGCCGGCCGCGCCGATCTGGAGGGCGGTCTCCTCGCCGATGCCGGACGACGCGCCGGTGATGACGATGACCTTGCCGGTGACCGCCTTCTCGAGCGAGCCCGCTCCGCGCAGGACGTCGAGCGGCCGCAGCACGGCGGGCCGGCTCGCGATGTTGCCGAAGGCGCCGATCGGCTTCGCCGCGGCGGACGCGAGCTGGTCAAGTCCAGGAATACGAGCCATGCCCGCGAGCCTAACGGCGGCGCGGCGTCGTCGTCCGTCCGCGGCGGGTCCGGCGCAACCTTCGCGGGTCGAGTGCGGTTAATGCGTCCGTCTTGCCCGTCGCCTTCCCGTCCCGCGGCCGGCGTGCCGTCGCCACGCTGGTGGCGTTGCTCGCCGGTTCGTTCGCTGCACCGGCCGCCGCGTCCGCGGCGGTCCGCGTCGTGTCCTGGAACATCGCCGGCAGTCCGACGAACGCCCGCGTCAAGGCCGGGCTGCCGTTCGACCCGGCCGCCGTGGCCACCGTGATCCGGCGGACCCGTCCGGACGTGGTCGGCCTGCAGGAGGTCTGCGGCTGGCAGGCGACCGCGCTCGCCGGGACGCTCGGGTACGCGGTCTGGCACGTCTCGGCCATCACGGGCTTCGCCGACGACCGGCCCGGCGCCGCGGGCCGGTGCGACTACGGCAACGCGCTGCTCGTGCGCCCGCCGCTGACTTTGGATGAACGCGTCGTCACCCCGCTCGTCGACCCCGGGAGCTGCAAGGCCGACGCGCGCACGGTCGCCCAGGCCAGGCTGCCCGAGTGCCGTGTCCTGCAGACCGGCGTCCTGAATCCGGGCGGCGTCCACGTGGCCAACGTGCACGTCGGTGTCGATGCCACCGCGCCCGCGCAGCTTCGGCGGCTGGTGAGGCGGGCGGCCGAGCTGACCGTGCCTGCCGTCCTGCTCGGGGACGACAACGTGCAGCCGGACCGGGCGGGCCTGGCGCCCCGGCTCGCCGCGCGCGGCTTCCTGGACGCCGCGGGGGCGCTGCCGGGCCTGCCGTGCGGCGACACGTCCGGGTGCGCACCGACGTTTCCCTCCGGCGGCGCGTTCGGTGCCCCGCTGCTGCGTGCGGACTACGTCTGGCACAGCGGGACACGGGCCCGGCGGGGCGCCGGACGGGTGGACACGACGGCCGCCGGCGTGCCCGCGTCCGATCACCTGGCGCTGTTCGCGGACCTGCGTCCCGTCGTCGGTCCGTCGGGCGGACTCGCGGTCACGCCGCGGATCCTGCGCAACCTGCGGCAGTTCGGCCTGCCGGTCACCGTCGGCACGGCCGGTGCCGCCGCCGTGACCGTGACCCTCGCGGCCACGCCGAAGACCGTGCGCACGCTCGGGCTGAGCCGCGGCACGCCGGTGCTGGCGACGGCCACCGCCGGGCGCACGAGCGCCGGTCACGTCCGTCTCGCGCTGAAACCGCCGCCGGCCGCAGCGCGGGCACTGGCCAGGGCACGAGACCCGGGCCGGTTCACCCTCTCCACCACGTTGACCGACGTCGAAGGTCGCCGGACGCGCCTCCCGACCCGCACGATCACGCTCCACGCGGTCCGCCCCGTGGCGCCCTGAGCGCGATCGCACGCGCCCAGGTGGCGGAGTCGAGGTCGGACGCGACGTGCGCTCCGAGCTCGTGCTCGAAGCCTTCGTGGCGCTGACGCCGAGCACCGCATGGTCGCGCGGGGTCTGGAACGGCAGGCTGGAGACGGCGGGGGCTGGATCGGCCGCGGCAGCCTTGGGCGCGGAGCCGTGGCGGCGGTCGCCGGAGACGCGATGCCCGCAGTGACGGTGAGCGGCGCTGCGGGCATCGGATTGCGGCGGGACGAGCTCGACGGGGTTGATCGCGGTGGCTGGTGGATCGCACGGTTGGCAGCCTGGTGAATCGCCATTCACTGCGGCGGGGCAGGTGGATGGTGGATCGCACGGCTCCCGGGCGCGTGGATCGCCATTCACCGCGGAGGGGCGGGTGGATGGTGAATCGCACGGCTGGCAGCCTGGTGGATCGTCATGCACCGCGCGTCGGGCGATGACTGGCGGATCGCACGGCTGGCAGCCTGGTGGATCGTCATTCACCGCGCGTCGGGCGATGGCTGGTGGATCGCACGGCTCCCGGGCGCGTGGATCGCCACTCACCCGCCTGCGGGCGGGTGGCCAGGGGCGACGTCCTCCGCGGCGGAACCGGGCTCGCGGAGGATGGTGCGGGGCAGGCCCGCCGATTCCACCGACCGCCGGGTCCCCCACCCGAACCGAGGCGGGACGCGGCGGCATCCGGTGCCGCGACCGGTGGCGGTGCTCCACCCGCCCATGGGCGCCCCAGCATCCGCCGGACGCCCGGGGTCCGGGTCCGGGTCCCGCCGGCGCTGTCGCAGGCGGCGCTGCGGACCTCAGGCGGCTAACGCGGGGGTCACCGCGTCGGGCACGATCGGCCAAGCCCTTGGAATGGGGTCGAGGATCCCCTCGGCCCGGTGCGCCGCTTCCAGCGCGGCGGCCTGCTCGGCCGCCCAGGTCACCTGCCGGCGGTGCAGGACCCGCAGGTCCGCACCCGCGACGGCGGGGAACCGCTCGGCCACACGCACGGCAACCCGCGCCGCCGCGAGGGCATCTGCCGCGGCCGCGTGGGGGGTTGCGAGCTCCACCCCGTAGTGCGCGCAGACCGCCGCCAGTGAGCGCGGACCGATGCGCGTGGTGTCGTGGTGGCGGTCGAGGACCGACGGGTCGATCACGACCAGCTGATCGGGACCGCCCACGCGTTCGGCCAGCGACCGCACGCCGTGTCGCCGGGCCTCGCGGTCCAGGAGCGTCAGGTCGAACCGCGCGTTGAACGCCACGATCGGCACCCCCGCGCTGACCTGCGCAGCGAGCAGCCCGGCGATCGCGTCGATCGCGCGGGCCGGTGCCATGCCCCCGGTGCGCGCGGCCGCGGTCGTGATGCCGTGGACCGCGGTGGCGTCGGGCGGGATGTCGACGCCGGGATCCACGAGCCAGCTGCGGTGCTCGGTCGGCAGCCCATCGCCGACGAGGCTCACCGCCGCGGTGACGATCCGATCGCTCGCCGGCTCGAGGCCGGTGGTCTCGAGGTCGAACGCAGCCAGGCGGCGGGCGGACCAGCTCATGCATCGAAGGTAGAGACGCCACCGGACAGCCCGCACGCCGGACCGGTCAGGACCCCGACCCCGACCCCTGCCCCTTCACCGCTGGTCCGGTGCGCTGGATGTGCCATGACGTGCGCCCGCGGCGTGTGGTGGCACATCGAGCGCGGCGCGGGGTCCACGCCCCACGCCCGGCAGGGCTCAGGCGCAGGCGAGGACGACGGGTCACCCGTGTCTCGGCGTAGGCTGGGGCATGGGCATCGTGGAGCGGATCGCGCTCGAGCATCCCGTCGTCCAGGCCGGCATGGGCGGCGGCATCGCCGGCGCGCGCCTGGCCGGCGCGGTCTCGGCGGCCGGCGCTCTCGGCACGGTCGGGATCATGGAGCCGCGCGCCTTCATCGCGGCCCTCGCCGAAGCCGGCGAACGTGCCGGCGCGGGAAAGCCTGTCGCTGCCAACCTGCTGGTCCCGTTCACGAAGCGCAGCCACGTCGAGGCCTGCGTCGGCGCCGGCGTCGCCGTGGTCGTCCTGCACGCCGGCCGCGCCCCCGGCGCCGTCCGCGCGCTTCGCGACGCCGGCATCGAGGTGCTGCAGACCGTCGGCACGGCGACGGAGGCGCAGCAGGCAATCGCCGACGGCGTGTCCGGGCTGGTCGCGCAGGGCGGTGACGCGGGCGGCCATCTCGTCGGCGTCGCCGACACCGACGAGACGCTGGCCGCGGTCCTGAAGGTGGCGGGCCCCGTCCCCGTCTGGGCGGCGGGCGGCGTCGCCGATGCCGCGGACGTCCGGCGCCTGCTCGCCGCCGGGGCCGAAGCCGTCGTCGCCGGCACGCGCTTCGTGCTCACCACCGAGTGCGCCGCGCACCCGGGGTACAAGCGCGCGCTGGTCGCCGGGACGGACACGGTCGACACCACGCTCTTCGGCTTCGGCTGGCCCATGCGCCACCGCGTGCTGGTGAACGCCGCGACCGAGCGCTGGGGCGAGGGTCCGCGGGCGATCGGCGCCGTCAACCGGCGGACCGCCCGCCTCGGCGGCCTGCTGCCGCTGCGGCTGATGGCGCTGTACCCACGGCTGCAGCACGCGGCCGTGCCGGTCTTCACCGCCGGCCCCGCGCTCGAGGGCATGCCGGACCGGACGCTCGGCGTCGCCCCGCTCTACGCCGGGCGCAGCGTCGCCCGGCTGCACGACGTGGTCGACGCGGCCGACGCGGTCGCGTCGCTCACCCGCCGAACATCGCCGGAGTCGCCGGCCCGCCCGCCCACGCCGCAGGCCTGACCGCCACGGCCGGCGCAGGCCTCGCGGACCCGACCGCCCACCGACACCGGCGCCGCGGCCTCGACCGCCGCCGACCCCGCCGACCTGACCGGCCCCGCCGGTACGGTCCCCACGGTGTTTCGCGACGCGCACCGCGAGCCGTCGGCCATCCTGCTCGCCGCGCAGCTGGTCGCGGTGCTCGCCTACCCCTTCATGGAGGACAGCGACGTCGGCCGCGCGCTGTTCAGCCTGTTCGGCATCGCGATCCTCGGCCTCGTGATGCTCGCGGTCCGCGACCTGCCCGCGAAGACCTGGATCGGCGTGGCGCTGGCGGTCCCGGCGACCGTGCTGCTGGTGATCCAGGCGGTCACGGCGGACGACGCGCTGTTGCCGTACTCGTCGGCGATCGAGGCCGCCCTCTACTTCTACGCAGCCGGCGCGCTGATCGCGTACATGCTCGCCGACCACGTCATCACGCGGGACGAGCTGTTCGCCGTCGGCGCGACGTTCACCCTCGTCGCGTGGGCGTTCGCCTACACCTACACGGTGTGCCAGGCGATCGACCCGGGCAGCTTCATCGCCGCGGTCGACCCGGCCGACGACCGCAGCTGGATGGAGCTGCTGTTCCTGAGCTTCACCACGCTGTCGAGCACCGGCCTCAGCGACGTCGTCCCCGTCCGGCCGTTCGCGCGGTCGCTCGTGATGCTCGAGCAGCTCGCCGGGCTCGCCTACGTCGCGATGGTCGTCTCCCGCCTGGTCGGCCTGCTGATCTCCGGCCGGCAGGAGAAGGCGGGCTGACCCGGTGACCGCCCCGGTCCTGAGCCGGCGCGCCCTGAACCGCGCGACGCTCGCACGCCAGTTGCTGCTCGAGCGGGTGGACCGGCCGGTCGCCGACGTCGTCGAGCACCTCGGCGGACTCCAGGCCCAGACCACCCACACCTGGTACGCGGGTCTGTGGTGCCGCCTGGAGCCGTTCGACCCTGAGGCCGCCGGTCAGCTCCTGACCGACCGGGCGCTGGTGCGCATCGGCCTGCAGCGCTCGACCATCCACCTCGTCACCGCGCACGACGCCCGCTGGATCCGGCCCCTGCTCGACCCCGTCCTGGCCCGGACGCTGAGCAGCTTCGCCCGCCACCTCGATGGCCTCGATCAGCCCGCCGTCGCGGCCGCCGCGGGCGCGATCCTGGAGGCGGAGCCGCTCCAGTGGGCGGCGCTGGGCCGGCGCCTGCAGGAGGACTGGCCCGGCCGCGACGGGAACGCCCTCGCGCAGGTCGCCCGCGCCCGCCTGCCGCTCGTGCAGCTCCCGCCGCGGGGCGTCTGGGGCCGCAGCGGACAGGCGCGGCACACCACGCTCGAGGCCTGGCTCGGCGGGTCGACGGCGCCTCGAGCGGGGACGGTCGCCGACCTGTTCCTCCGCTACCTGGCGGCGTTCGGGCCCGCGAGCGCGAAGGACGCCCAGGCATGGTGCGGGCTGACGCGCATGCAGGCCGTGGCCGACGGCCTGCGCGACCGCCTGGTCACCTTCACCGCCGAGGACGGGCGCGAGCTCTTCGACCTTCCCGACGCACCACGTCCCGAGCCCGGCGTCCCGGCCCCCGTCCGGCTGCTCTACGACTACGACAACCTTCTGCTGGGCCACGCCGACCGCAGCCGCTTCCACGGCACGGTCCCGCCGGGGGCGGCGTTCGCCGGCGTCCCGCCCGACACCGCCCCCGGCGCCGTCCTGGTCGATGGCGTCATCCGCGGCTCGTGGCTGCCGCACCGCGACCGCACAGCAGCCGGCCTGACGGTCCGCACGGCAGGCATCACCCCGACTGAGGCCACCGCCGTCGAGGCCGAGGCGGGCGCGCTGCTGCGCTTCCTCGCCCCGGAGGCGGACCCGGGGAACGTCCGGCTCGTGCCGGTCTGACGGCACACCCCACGGGCGAGAGCCGGGCACCGGTGGCGAGCTGGCGCCGAGCTGCGTTCTTCGACACCCAGGTCGAGGCGCATCGCGACGAGGCGGCCGTGCACCGCCGCCGCGGACCGCGCGGGCGCCTACCCGCGCAGCGTGGACGTCGTGCGCTTCACCGTCACCGCGCCGCGCCGACAGCCGCTCTCGGTGAACGTGCGTGTACTGGTGACGACCAGGCCGGACGACGTCCGCGTGCGGATCACGACGCTGAACGTGGGCCGGTCCTTCGGCAGCTTCACCGTGACCGCGGTCAGCCGGCGGCCCCGCCGGTTCACGACCAGGGCCCGCCCGACTCGCACCTGCAGGCTGACGATGCGCTTACCGGCGCCCGCGCCCGTGCTGAGCGCGAACCGAACCGCGGCCGGCGGCGTGCAGGCCGGGACGACAGCCGGGTCCGCCGGGATCAGCTTGGACCCGGGCGCCAGCGCTCGCAGGAACGGCAGGCCCAGCGGCGAGCCGAGCCCGGTCGAGTCGTCGTAGCCCGGCACCGACTTCAGCGACCCGAGGTTGTTCGCCGTCCGCAGCACCGTCTCGGTGCCGCCGTCCGCGTTCGTCGCGTTGACATAGTTGGTCCGGATCACCGCGACCCGCTTCGTCGGCGAGGAGATGTCGCGGAACGCCCCGGCCGGGCGGGCCGCGTACAGCGCCGGGTTCGCGAACCCGTGCGCCCTGCCCGCCGCTTGGTCGGCGAGCGCCATCATGCCGGCGAACAGCGGCGCCGACAGCGACGTGCCGCCGATGCGGTACTCGCTGTAACGCGTCTCGTCCCCCGGCAGCGTGTTCCCGCCGAGGTTCCGGTAAGCGCTGTGATTCTGGGTCTGCCCCATCAGGAAGCCGGAGTTGGTGTCGCCGACCATCGCGACGTCCGGCACCACCCGGCCGGGGATCTTGGCGTCGGTCAGCGCCTCGGGCCGGCCCTTCCAGTAGCTGCCGAACCCGTCCGGGACGACGCCCTTCTGGTACGCCGGCAGCGCGTAGGACTGGCTGGTGCCGCCGCCACCACCGGCGTTGAAGACCGGGGTGCCGAACGCGCCGTCCTTCAGCGTCGCGGTGAACGTGCCCCAGTAGGTCTCGAACTGGTGCTCGTCCTGCGGCCCGACGGCGAGCGTCGTCCCGCCGACCGCCGTGACGAACGGCGAGTTCGCCCCCGCGCCGACGGTCTTGAGCTTCGGGTCGCCGGTGCCCATCGTCTCGTCGCCGTCGTCCCCCGACGAGAAGTACGCGCCGATCCCCTGCGCAGCGGCCTGCCGCCAGATGTTGTCGCTCGCCTCATCGAGGTCATCGGTCGTGCCGCCGTAGGAGTTCGACACGATCTGCGCGAGGTTCTGCGAGACCACGTTGTTCTGGGCGACGTTGATGTCCATGTTGAGCGCGGTGTTCGCGCCCTGATACACGAGCGTCGCCCCCGGGGCCATCGCGTGGACCGCCTCGATGTCGAGCGTCTGCTCACCGGACCAGCCGTGCGGGTCGAGGATGCCGAGCCCGATCGGGGACAGCGTGTCGAGCGGCGTGTCGGTCGGTGGCAGGGACGGACCCTGCGGCGTGGTCCGCTGCAGCAGGTTGTCGTGGATCTCGATCTGGGGGACGGGCAGACCGCGGTTGCGCGACCACTGCGCCACGTCCTCCTGGATGAGCGGGGACGAGAACGCGTCGATGATCGCGACGCGGATTCCCGTGCCGTCGAGGCCGGCCCTGACCGCGGGCGTGATGCCGTAGGCGCCCTGCAGCTGCTTCGGGGTGTAGCCGCACGGGACGTTCGGCAGCGGCTCGGTGAAGCCGTCGGGTATCGGTGCGGTGGACGTCGTGGACGCCCACGACTCCGAGCACGGCGGCGCGTTGACGAACGCCGGCGGCGGGTCCGCGTGGCGCTCGGCGACGTCCGCGGTGTCCAGGCCCTTGACGTCGGCGACCAGGCCCGCGATCGACGCGGGCAGGCGGACGGCGGCGCGCGGCGCGTGCACGCGCGACCCGGCGTAGGAGAAGTCGCGCAGCGCCGTGCCGAACAGCGCGCGCGCCTGGGCCGCCGTGCCGCTGACCATGACGTAGGCGTTGTTGCGCGGGGCGGCGGCCACGGTGAGCCCGGCGGCCCGGGCCGCCTTCGCCACCGCCGCGACCGACGCATCGGTCGGGGCGAAGCGCTGCTCGAACTCGGCTGGGCTGAGGTAGTCGCCGTAGTGCGGGGAATGCGGGTCCGAGACGGCCGCGATGAGCCGGTCCAGGCCGGCCGGGTCGCGGTGACGGAGCGCGATCAGCGCGCGGACCGGGGTGAGGTCGGCGGTCGGGCCGAGGTCGGGTGCGCGCGTGGCATACGCGGGGACGGTGCCGCGGATCGCGCGCGTGCCGGCCGGAGGCGCGGTTGCTGCCGCAGCCGGCGCGGCGGCGGCGACGACGACAGCGAGCGCAGCCGCGGCAGCAGCGGCAAGGGCGGTCACGGGCCGTGCGGACGGGCTCATCGCGACAGGCTAACTCCTGGTGCATCGGCGCGCGGATACGCTGACGCCTGCGACAGCGTGCAATCAGCACCCAGCGAGCGGGTAGCTTTCAGGGTCCGCCAGGCGTCTCGGCGCGGTCGTGCGGGCGTGCCCCGCAGCCGCAGGCGTCCGGCCCGCCGGCGCGGGCGCAGCGCTGCTGCGCACGGCGCCGCGCGACGGCACGGCGACAGACGGCGCGGAGGTAGACGACCCAGAGCACGAGCCCGGCCGACAGCGACACCGCGACCCACGCGCAGAGGATCCAGACCCAGAGGGCGACGGCGACCGGCATCAGCCGACCGTCCCGGACACGGGAGGTGCGACCACCTTGTCCGAGCGCACGAAACGCGCGACTGGTTGCTCCTGATCCACGCGGTGTGCCTTGCCCTCAGTTGGTCCCGGTGCCGCCCCCGACGGGCGGCCCGGTCTGTCCCTGCCCTGCGGACCCGCGCGGCACCGCGTCAACGCGCGGTTCCGGGTGGGCCAGCGGCGAACAATACTCCAGCCGCTACTCGATGACCCGGAAAGCAAACTATTGGCTGGCGGGCCAGTTTCACATTGCCAGTGACCGCGGGCGATCTCGCGCCCGGAGGCGCGCGACGCCTTCGACCGCAGCACCTCGGTCGGCCGTCCCCGAGATGCTCGGACAGGCGGAGCCCGACGTCGTCGGCGGGCGGGGCCAGCGGAGAGAGGGGGATTCGAACCCCCGGTACGGGTTAACGCACACACGATTTCCAGTCGTGCCCATTCAACCGCTCTGGCACCTCTCCTGGGTCCGCCGCAATCGGCGGGAGACGCAGGGTACCGGCCCGCGGGCCGGGTTGTCGGCCCGCGGGTGCCGCCCCGCCGCGGTCAGTGCGCGGCGCCGCCCGTGGCGAGCACGTGCTGATCGAGCGCGGCGATCGTGCGCTCGCGGCCGAGTTCGATCATCGCCGCGGCGCGGTGGAAGTCCAGCGTCCGCGCGGCGTCGCGCGGGATCGTGATCAGGACGTCGGGCGGGAAGCCGGCCAGCCGGTAGCGGGCGATGATCGCCTGCATCGCCTCCAGCGACTGCTGCATCACGTCGACCTTGGTCAGGCCGGCGGGCAGCGCCTCGAAGCCGGCGTCGCTCGCCGCTGCCGCGTCGGCGGCCTCGACGGCGGCGCTGCCGGGGGCTGCCCCTGCCCCGACCCCACCGCCTGGCCCGCCGGCGCGTGTCGCCAGGCGGCTCATGTTCAGGTCGCCATCGAGGAACCGGGCGGCGCCGCGCCGGAACCGCTCGCGCCACTCCTCGACCGGTCGCAGGTCGGTGGTCTCGCCCGTGGCCGACGCCCCGGCGCGGTCGTGCGGGTTCCCGCCGAGCGAGATGGCGATCGTCAGGTCGGTCGGGACCGCGGCCGTGGGGGCGATCGGCACCGGGTCCATCAGGCCGCCGTCGACCAGCAACCGCCCGTTGAGCATCACGGGCGCGAAGATCCCGGGCAGCGAGATCGACGCGCGGATGGCGGCGTCGAGCGGTCCGTGCTGGAACCACACCTCGCGGCCGTTGACCAGGTCGGTCGCGACCGCGGTGTACGGGAACGGCAGCTCCTCGATGCGGACGCCGTCGACCAGCTCGCTGACGAGCGCGAAGACCTTCTCCGCCCGGATCGCCCCCGGACCGACGAGCGACACGTTCAGCAGCCGCAGGACGTCGACCTGACCGAGCCCGCGCGCCCAGGCCTCGAACTCATCGAGCGCGCCGGCGGCGTACAGGCCGCCGACGAGGGCGCCCATCGACGAGCCCGCGATCGTCGTGACCTCGTAGCCGCGCTCGCGGAGGACCTGCAGCGCGCCGATGTGCGCGTAGCCGCGCGCCCCGCCGGCGCCCAGCGCGAGCGCGACGCGGGGTCGCTGCGCCGCACCCCCGGGCCGGGCGTGCGGATCGCCGCCGCCGGTGGGCAGGACCGGCCCACTCACGGGACGACCCCCGGCGTGGGCGCACGAGCCCCCTGGGCGAGTTCGCCCGACCGGACCCGAGCGCGCAGGGCGAGCGGTTCGGCGCTCAAGCGTGCCACGCCCCGCCGTGGAGGACCGGGACCGTCTCGCCTGCCTGGGTCACGCCGTCCACGTCGACGCCGGGGCCGCCGATCATGAAGTCGACGTGGATGATCGACCGGTTCAGCCGGCTCTGGTCCTCGTCGCCGGCCGTGAAGCTGTACGCCTCGCCGAGCGCGATGTGGCTGGCGGCGTTCTCGTCCAGCAGGGTGTCGAAGAAGACGGTGTCGAGCGCGCCGATGCGTCCGTCGCCATCGACCAGCGCCACCTCGCCGAGGCGCGCCGACCCCGCGTCGCGGCCGGCGTAGCCGCGGACGACGTCCGCGTTCTCGTCGGCGTCGATGCGGACGGCCCGCCCCTCGCGGAACTCGACCTCGAGCCCGCGCACGATCGACCCGCCGACGACCAGCGGCTTCGTCGAGCGCACGACGCCGTCGACGCGCTCGGGGTCGGGGGCGGTGAAGACCTCCTCGGACGGCAGGTTCGGCATGTGGACGATGCCGTCGACCGTCTCGAACGTGGCCGCCATCCAGCGCGACGTCGGCAGCAGCCCGACCTTCAGGTCCGTCCCCTCCCCGCGGAAGTGCAGCGCGTCCAGGTGCTGATCGGTCAGGCGGGCGGCGGCGCCGATCAGGGTCGCCTGGCGCTCCTTCCACGCCGCGATCGGGTCCTCCTCGTCGAGCCGGCAGATGTGCAGGATCTGCTCGCCGAGGCGCGTCCACGCCTCGTCGGGCTCGAGGTCCGGGTGCACGAGCTGCGCCCAGGCCCGCGTCGGGCACGGGATCGCCGTCCAGTTCGTGGTGCGGTCGTTGACCACCTGGCCGCCCTCCTTCAGCGCAGGGAGCTGGTCGCGGCTGAGGCGTGCCTGGTCGAGGCCCTCGAGCAGTCCCGGGTGCGCGGGGCCGGTCAGGCCGATCCGCGCGCACCGCTGGTTGCCGAGCTCGAGCACCCGCTCGCCGAGCCAGGAGGGGACGAACGACAGCGTCTCCTCCCGCGCGAACTGCATCCGCGCGCGCTTCACGTGCAGGTCGAAGTAGGCGACGTCGACGAACCGGGCACCGTGGCGGTATCCGCTCGCGGCGAGGGCCCGGGTGAGGTCCTCCTTGCCGATCTCGGACCCGATCGCAAGGACCTGATCGTGCTGCAGGTTGACCGCAAACGCGATGACCAGGTCGGCAAAGCGGTCGAGCGTGGCGGGGTCGTCGAAGGGACTCATCGGCGGGGACGCTACCGCCCCCGAGCGCAGTTGACCGATCGGATGAGGCGCCCATCCCCCGATCGGTCAGCGCGCCGTGACCCCAGACTGCACGGCCAGACGATTAGGACACACCGTCCGAGCACCGATGATCCGTCCTGTCCGGGTGAGCCCCCTGCCCCCAACGCCGTGATCCAGCTTGCCTGAGTCTGGATCTGGCCATTGCCCGGGCTTCGAAGCACGAGGAGACTGCGCCGGCTGCGAATTGCCCCCCAATTCGCAACCGGCGCCCCTCGTTAAGGGCCCGCCCGCCCCGCGTCAGTCCAGGACCGGCGAGCGGCCCTTCGACGCCCGCTCGGCCGCTTCGCGCAGCCCGTCGCGGAACTGCGGGTGGGCGATCTCCGCGAGCGCGTCCCCGCGCTGGTGCACGGTCAGCCCCTCGAGCTCGGCGACGCCGTACTCGGTCACGATCACGTCGACCTGGTGGCGCGGGGTCGTGATGACGCTGCCCGCGGGGAACCAGGGCATGATGCGCGACCGCAGCTCCCCGTCCACCGTCGCCGTCGACGGCAGGCAGATGAGCGCCCGCTGCGCGAGGCTGCCACCGGGACCGGCCACGAAGTCCTCCGCGCCGCCGATCCCCGAGTACTGCGTCCCGTTGATCGTGTCGGCGACCACCTGGCCGTGGATGTCGACGGCCAGCGCGCCGTTGATCGTGACCATGTCCCGGTTGGCGGCGATGACCTCGGGCGCGTTGACGACCTCGACGGGCAGGAACGCGATGTCCGCGTTCTCGTGCAGCCACGTGTAGAGCGCCTCCGAGCCGGCGGCGAACGTCGCCACCGACACGCCGTCGTACTGGCCCTTGCCGGTGTTCGTGACCTTGCCCGCCTCGTGCAGCGCCATCAGCCCGTCGGTGAACATCTCCGTGTGGACGCCGTAGCCGGAGCCGTCGCCGGCGGCCAGCCGCGCCACGATCGCGGACGGGATCGTCCCGATGCCGGTCTGCAGCGTCGCCCCGTCGCGGATGAACCCGCCGGCGTGGCGGGCGATCGCGTCGTCGGTGTCCGACGTCGCGGCCTCGGGCAGCGCGAGCGGTGCGGCCTCGCTGCGGATCAGGATGTCGATCTCGTCCACGTGGATGGCGTGGCGGTGCGTCTCCCCGAGGCCGAACGTGCGCGGGTACTTCTCCGACACCTCGACGACGAGCAGCCGGTCCGGGTCGGCACCGGCGCCGCGCAGCTCGCGGATGGTCCCGCCCGCGTGCAGGGAGAGGCTGCACCAGCCGTCCGCGTCCGGGGGCGCGGCGACCGTGCACATCACGCGCTGGCGTGCCTGCTCCAGGAGCGGGGCGAAGCGCCGGAAGTCGGCCGGGGCGAAGGAGACGTTCGCCCCGGCGTCGCGCAGGTACCGCTCGAACGGCCCGAAGAAGCCGGAGAGGTAGTGGACGCCGGGACGGGTGAAGAGGTCGGTCCCGACCAGCAGCAGGGCGCCGCTGACGCGCAGGTCCGTCCAGTCCTCACGGGCGCCGAGTGCCTGCAGAAAGGCCGGCGGCTGACCGGGGCCGAGCGGCATGCCGAGGGTGTCGGCCGGGTTGATCCGGGCTGCCGCCGCAGCGGCGTCGAGGTGCTCGGTCATGGTGTTCAGGAGGCTCCGGGGGTGACGGTGTAGTGGGCGAAGATGCTGCCGGCGCGCGCTTCGGCGTCGCGGAGCTCGAGGGCGATCGGGGCGGCGCGGCCTGAGTCCGGGATGAGCGGCGGGCCCTCCCCGCCGATCGCCGGGGCGACCGTGATGCTCAGGTCGGTGAGCACCCCCGCCCGCAGCGCGGCGGCGAGCAGGTGCGGCCCGCCCTCGCAGGCGATGACCTGCGCGCCGTAGCGGTCCCGGGCGTCGGCGACGACGTTCGCCGGGGCGACATCGGGCAGCGTGACGATCTCGACGTCGCTGCCGTGCGCCCGATCGCCGTCGGTCGCGTCGGCCTCCGTGTACACGGTGAGCGGCAGGTCGGGGTCGGTCGACAGCGTCTTGGCGAAGTCGATGTCCAGCCGGCGGGAGATCGTGAGCAGCCGCGGCCAGCCGGGCCGCCCGGCGGCGAGGCGCGCGTCGCGGTCGGCGTCGGGGATGAGCGACCCGTAGCGCTCGGTCTCCAGGGTCCGGGCGCCGACGAGGACGGCATCGGCAACAGCGCGCCACGCTTTCAGCAGCGCCTTGTCGGGCTCCGAGCTGAGCCCGCCGCTCTTGCCGTCGAGGGCCGCGCGGGCGTCGACCGAGGCGACCATCACGCCGATCAGGCGCGGACGGGGTGGGGTCGTCCCGCCGGCGACGAGCATGTCGCGCGCGCGGGCGGCGGCCCACTGGCGGTCGTCCGTGAGGTCCTCGACGTCGGGCATGCGCGGAGCGTAGGCCGTCGCCGCCGCCGGCGTGTGGTCGAGAGCGCCCCTGAGGCAGCTCTGGACCACACGCCGCGCGGGTCAGATGCCGCGACTGCGCCCGCGCGTGGCGATCTTGACCGACTGGCCGGGCGACAGCCGCGTCGTCTTCAGCCGCAGGCGGTCCTTCACGAGGACGACGCCCTCCTTCACCGTGACGCGCGTCCCGTCGCACTGCAGCGTCGTCAGCCACGACGTCCCGATCGCCGCCGCGGACACCGAACCGGTCGCGGTGCGCCACTTGCCGCCCTTCTCGGTGACCCACAGCCGGCGGGCGCGCTTCTTCTTCGGCTGCTTCTTCTTCGCCGCCCGGAGCGCGGCGCGCGGCTTGGCGGCGGTCGGGACGGCGGCGGCGCTGCGCCGGGCGGAACGCGCCTCGGGCTCGTTGCGGCAGCCGGTCAGCGTCGGCAGGCGGAAGAGCGTGCCGAGCGGCTGCCCGCCGCCGCCCTCCTGCCGCACCGTGAACGCACCCTGGAAGACGTTGGCCGTCTGCTGCGAGCCCTGCCTGTCGGTGGTCGTCGTGACGAAGGTGCCGCCGTTCGTGGCGTCGACGAACGAGCCGAGCGGGATCAGGTCCTCCTCGCGCAGGGGCAGGCCGGCCGTCATGCCCATCGGCCGCACGGCGACGCTGCCGAAGCCCGGCGCGAGGTTCAGCGAGCGCGCGGCGACACCGGCCGGGACCGCGCCGACGTCGCTGACCCGGCGGATGCGGGCGTTGTTCGTGTCGGCGACGAGGAAGCCGCCGCCCGGCGCCGGGCTGACCGCTCCGGGCTGGCTGAGGCGCGCGCCCTTCGCGAGGCCACCGTCACCGGCGAGGCCGCCGGTCGTCCCGGCCACGGTGAAGATCGCGCCCAGCGGCGTGATCCGCCGCACTCGGTCGTTGCCCGTGTCCGCGACCAGCACGCCGCCGTTCGGCAGGGCCGCGACGCTGAACGGCGCGGCGAGCTTCGCCGTCGCCGCCGGGTCGCCGTCCCCCGCGAGCCCCTGGCCCGCACCCGCGATCGTCGTGATGACGCCGTCCGGCGCGACCCGCCGCACGCGGTGGTTCCCGGTGTCGGCGATGAGGATCGCGCCGTCCGTCCCGTACGCGACGTCGCGCGGCTGGCTGAGCTGCGCGCCGGTGGCCGGTCCGCCGTCGCCGCCGAGCCCGCGCGTCGTCCCGGCGACCGTGGTGATCGAGCCGTCGGGGGCGACCTTGCGGATCCGGTCGTTGTCGGTGTCCGCGACCAGGATCGAGCCGTCCGGCATCGTGGCCGTGTCGCTCGGCAGGTTCAGGCGTGCGCTCTTGGCAGGGCCGCCGTCCCCCCGCAGGCCACCGGCGCCGTCGCCCGCGACGAGCACGATGGTGCCGTTCGGCAGGACACGGCGCAGCTGGTTGTTGAAGGTGTCGGCGATCAGGTAGCCGCCGTCGGCCAGGGCGGTGACGCCGCGCGGGCGGTCGAGGCCGGCGGCCGTCGCCGGCCCGCCGTCGCCGACGTCGCCGGAGGCCGCGGCGTTGCCGCGCGCAGGGTTGCCGGCGCTCGTGTTGATGCGGCCATCCGGGGTGATCCGGCGGATGCGGCTGTTGGCGAAATCGGCGATCACGATCGAGCCGTCCGGCAGCGTGGCGATGTCCCGCGGGGTGTCGATGAGCGCCTGGCCGGCCGGGCCGCCGTCCCCCGCGAAGCCCGGCACGGAGCCGGCGACCGGGGTGATCGTGCCGTCGGTCGCGACGGCCCACGCCACGCCGGCGGGTGCCCCCAGGATGCCGGCCGCCGCCAGCGTGGCGGCCGCGATCACGAGTCGGCGGGGACGGGCTGCGGTCATGGGAGTCGTCATCGAGATCACCTGGGAGCAACCGTAGTCGCGGTGCGCCAGGTCCGTCTGCCGTGGCGCGTGCAGTCCGGGAGTCACGGACACGACACAATGCGCCGATGCGCGGGCGACGCCAGCGACAGCGGACGGCCCTGCTGCTGCTGGTCGCCGCGCTGGCGGGGACGTTCGGCGCCGTCGGCCACGGGACGAGCCTCATGCGCCGTCCGGAGCTCGCCTCGGTCGACGCGCGGTTCGGGATCCGCGGGACGCAGGCGCCGCCGTCCGACGTGGTGGTCGTCGCGCTCGACGACGCGTCGATCGACCGCCTGGATCAGTCGGTGCCGATCCAGCGCCGGCTCCATGCCCGGGTGATCGACCGCCTCAGCCGTGCCGGCGCGAAGGTCATCGCCTACGACTTCGACTTCCTGACCCCGACGACGGCGCGGGACGACAACGCGCTGATCACGGCGCTGCGACGCGCGCGGGGGGTGATCCTGGCCGCCACGCAGATCACGGAGGACGGGGAGACCGACACCCTCGGCGGCGACGAGACGCGGGCGTACGCGCGGGTGACGGTCGCCACGCCGAACTTCCTGCCTCCCAACGCGCGTCGCGCCACGATCCGCCGCCTACCCCTGGACGTCCTCGGCGTGCCGAACTTCGCGGTGGCCGTGGCGCGGCGCGCAGGCGCGGCGATCCCCCGCGACGAGTTCGACGGCGACGGGATGTGGATCGACTTCCCGGGGCCCGAGGGCACGTTCACGACCCTGCCGTTCGCCGACGTCGTGGAGGGCCGGCGCGCGTGGTCCGCCGCGGCCGTCCGCGGCAAGGTCGTCATCGTCGGGGCGTCGGCGTCGGTCATCCAGGACGTCCGGAGCACGCCCCTCGGCGACGGCGTCCCGGGCGCGGAGATCAACGCCGCCGCGGTGAGCACCCTCCTGCGCGGCGCCCCGCTCCGCGACGCCCCCGGCTGGCTGGCGGTCCTGTGGGTTCTCGGCCTCAGCACCCTCACCCCGCTGGCCGCCCTCCGGCTTCAGGCGCTGCGCTGGCTGCCCGTCCCGGTCGTCCTCGCCGCCGCCGGGGCGGTCGTCGCGCAGCTCGCGTTCGACGGCGGCCGCATCCTGCCCGTGGCGGCGCCGGGCGCGGCGCTGCTGTCCGCGCTGCTCGGCACCCTCGCCGTCGCGTACGCGACCGATCTGCGCGACCGCCGCCACCTCCGGGCCGCCTTCGCGCGCTACGTCCCGCCGTCGGTCGTCGACGAGGTCGTCGCCCAGGCGGGGGACGACCTGCGACTGGGCGGGGTTCGCCGCGAGGGGACCGTCCTGTTCTGCGACCTGCGGGGCTTCACGAGCGTCGCGGAGCACCTCGAACCCGAGGCCGTCGTCGCGCTGCTCAACGTCTACCTGTCGGAGATGAGCGCCGCGCTGCTGGACCACGGCGGCACGATCGTGTCGTTCATGGGCGACGGCATCATGGCGGTGTTCGGCGCGCCCCTCGTGCAGGAGGACCACGCCGACCGGGCGCTGCGCGCGGCCCGTGAGCTGCTGGGCCCGCGGCTGGACGCGTTCAACGCCGCCGCGGGGACCGCCGAGCCGATGCGCCTGGGCGTCGGCGTGTGCTCGGGGCCGGTGCTGTCGGGCAACGTGGGGTCCCAGCGCCGCGTGGAGTACACCGCGGTCGGCGACACGACGAACACGGCCGCGCGCCTGGAGCAGATGACGAAGGCCGCGGGCGTCCCGATCCTGATCGCCGACAGCACGCGGGCGCTGCTGCACGACGAGCCGGCGGCGGGCCTGGAGCCCGTCGGGGACCTGGAGATCCGCGGCCGCCAGACGCGCCTCAAGGCCTGGACGCTCGCCTGACCCACCCGCCCAGCCCGTTCGATGTGCCACCACGTGCGCCGGTGGCGTGTGGTGGCACATCGAGCGCCCCGCAGCGGGTCAGGCCAGGCCGATCCGCTGCAGGAACTCCACCTGGTCGGCCGCGATCCGCGCCGGCGCCTCGCCCAGGAACGGCTCGAAGTGGTCGTACGGGTAGCGGTGCAGCTCGCCGAGCGGCGCGTCCTTGGCCAGCCGCTCCACGGACGGCCCGTGGGTGCTGATGTCCCGCTCGCCGACGCCGACCCACAGGGGGGCGCGGACGTGCCGCGCCTGCGCGACCGGGCGCTCCAGCCCCACCGTCACGAACAGCCCGGGCGAGATCTCGTTGCGCCACGGCGACCCCTCGGGCACCGCGGCGGCGAACCCGTCCGCCTCGCCCGGGAGCGTCATCGCGGCGCGCGACCCGGGCGGCCCGGTCACCGGGATCAGGTTGTGCGAGCCGGCGAGGTCGCGCAGCGCCCGCGGCAGGATCCACGCGATCAGCGACGGCGGGGTGGCCAGCACCCGCTGCGGGCCGTCGACGAACGGGCACAGCACCAGGCCGGCGGCGACGTCGGCGCGGTGGATGAGCTGCCGGACGACGTGCCCGCCGGAGAACGAGTAGCCCCACAGGACGATGCGCGCCGGGTCCACGCCCTCCAGCGTGCGCGCGTGCGCGACCACGTTCGCCCAGTCCGCCCGCTGCTCGGCGGCCCGGAAGCGCTGGCGCGGCCGCGGCGGTCCGGAGTCCCCCAGGTGGCGGTGGTCGAACAGCAGCACGTGCAACCCGGCGGCGGCGAACGCCTCCGCGAAGGCCGGCAGCCCGTCGTGGCGCGTCAGGCTGAACCCGTGCGCCATGACGACGCAGCCCGCCCGTGCGCCCGCGCCCGCGGCACCGCTGGGCCGGTACCACCAGGCGGCGACCTCCCCGATCCGGATGTCCTCCCGCCGGGCGGGCGTGTCCACGACGCTCATGCGGTCAGGAAAGCACACCGCCACGGCGACGGACGCGGCGTCGATGTGCCACCAGGCGCCACATCGGTACCTGGTGGCACATCGAGCACCGCTTTCGGGTTATCCCCACCCCGACCGGTGGCGACCCTGAACGACAGGGGCGCCGAGGTATGGCAGCCTCCCGGCCACGATGGCGACGACTCCTGCCCAGGCGCAGCCCCGACTCGACGACGACGGACCCACCCCGGAGGAGATCCGCGACCCGGTCCTGGTGAACCTCGACCGCGCGATCACGGCGGTCATCACGGTCGTCCCGCTGGCGCTGCTGGTCTTCGGCGCGGTCCAAGCCTGGAACGACACGCTGCACCTGCGCGACCTGATCATCCTCGCGGTGCTCTACGTCCCCACCGCTCTCGGGGTGACCGTGGGCTTCCACCGCCTGCTGACCCACCGCGCGTTCAAGACCTCCCCCTTCATGCGCGGGCTGCTCGCCGTGCTCGGGACGATGGCCGTCGAGGGCCCGGTCATCAACTGGGTCGCCGACCACCGCAAGCACCACATCTACACCGACCGCCTCGGCGACCCGCACTCGCCCCACGTGGACCACGGCCACGGCGTCAAGGGCGCCATCCGCGGCCTGCTCCACGCCCACGTCGCGTGGCTCTTCATCCACGACCAGCGCGCCGCCCGCGAGCGCTTCGCCCGCGACCTCATCGCCGACCCGGTCGTGAACTTCGTCGACAAGACCTTCATCTTCTGGTCGCTGCTCGGCCTGGCGATCCCGTTCGGCCTCGGCTACGCCTTCGGCGGGACCGTCGACGCGGGCCTCACCGCGATGCTGTGGGGCGGCGCCGTGCGCATCCTCCTGCTGCACCACGTCACCTACTCGATCAACAGCCTCTGCCACTTCTTCGGCCGCAAGCGGTTCGAGACCGGGGACGAGTCGCGCAACCTCGCCTGGCTCGCACCGTTCAGCATGGGCGAGGCCTGGCACAACAACCACCACGCCTTCCCGACCTCGGCGTACCACGGCCTCGGGCGGCGCGAGCTCGACGTCTCCGGGCTGGTCATCAGCGGCCTCGAGAAGGCCGGGCTGATCTGGGACGTGCAGAAGCCGAGCGAGGAGCGGCAGGCCGCCAAGGCCGTCGCTTGATCGCGCGGCGCCGGCCGGCGCCGCCCGCGGGCCTCGCGTCCCGCCCGCGCCGCTCTGCGACCATGAGGTGAATGAGCGACCACCCGTGGCGTTCCGTGCCCCCGGTCCCGAGCGTCGTCCCGCTCCGGCGCTGGGTCGCGGCGCAGGCCGACGGCCTCTCGCGCACGGAGTTCGCCCGCCTGGTCGCCCACCGCGCCGCGCTCCTCGGCGCCGCGTTGCTGCTGGTGCTCTGGGCGATGACGGGACAGGGGACGTTCTGGCCCGGGTGGGCGTGGCTGGGGCTGGTGGCGCCCGTCCTGCTGGACGTGTCGTTCCGCTGGCCGCGTCGCTTCCAGACGGACGCCTCGCGGCGGGTCGCGCTCGTCTGGTCCCTGATCCTGACCGCCACGCTCGTGCTGCTGGCGGTCTGGCTGCTGGCGAACACGATCTCCGGCGTGAAGGGCTTCTGGCCGGAGTGGCCCCTGTTCGGCCTCGCGACGTTCGGCGTCTTCTACTCGTTCCTCACGCTCCACGACCGCGTCCTCATCGCGCAGGGACGGCGGACGCTCCGCGCCCGGATCGACCTGCTCTCGCGGACCCGGCGCCAGGCGATCGACGCGCAGGCCGCCGAGCTGCGGCGCATCGAGCGCGACCTCCACGACGGTGCGCAGGCGCGCCTCGTCGCGCTGACGCTGCACCTGGGCCGCGCCGAGATGCGCCTCGACGAGCAGCCCGAGGTCCAGGCGCTGATTCACGACGCGCAGCGCGAGGCGCACCAGGCGATCGCCGAGCTGCGCGACCTGGCCCGCGGGATCGTGCCGCCGCTGCTCGCCGACCGCGGCCTGGTCGCGGCGGTGCGATCGCTGGCCGCGCGCTCCCCGCTGGGGACCGAGGTCATCGCCGAGACCAGCCGCGCCATCGCCCCGGCGGTCGAGAACGCCGCCTACTTCGTGATCGCCGAGGCCATCACCAACACGGCCAAGCACTCGGGTGCGGATCGCAGCTGGGTCCGCCTGCGCGAGGACAGCCGCGCGCTCCTGGTCGAGGTCGGGGACGACGGCCGCGGCGGCGCCGACCCGGCCGGCTCGGGGCTCGCCGGGCTGCGGGCGCGGGTCGAGGCGCTCGACGGCACCCTGTCCGTGCGCAGCCCGCCCGGCGGCGGCACGACGCTGGAGGTCCGCCTGCCGTGCGCGTCGTGATCGCGGAGGATCTGGCGCTGCTGCGGGAGGGCATCGTCGCCCTGCTGCGCGAGAACGACATCGAGGTGGTGGCCCAGGTCGACGACGGTCCCGGCCTGCTGCGGGCGATCGCCGGGCACGCCCCGGACCTGGCGATCGTCGACGTCCGCCTGCCGCCCTCGTTCAGCGACGAGGGCCTGCGCGCCGCGATCGAGGCCCGTCGCCGCCAGCCGGACCTGAGCGTCCTCGTCCTCTCCCAGTACGTGGAGACCGCGTACGCCGGCGAGCTGATCCAGAACGGCAGCGCCGGCATCGGATACCTGCTGAAGGAGCGGATCGGGGACGTCCGGGCGTTCCTGGACGCGGTCCGCCAGGTCGCGGGGGGCGGGACGGTCCTCGACCGGCAGGTGGTCTCCCAGATGCTGGCCCCCCACCAGCGCGGCGCCGAAGGGCTGCAGCGCCTGACCCCGCGGGAGCACGACGTGCTGCAGCTGATCGCCGAAGGCCGGTCGAACGCGGCGATCGCCGACGCGCTGGTCGTGACCCCCGGGGCGGTCGAGAAGCACATCACGTCGATCTTCGGGAAGCTCGACCTGCCGGCGGCGGGCGACGACCACCGCCGGGTCCTCGCCGTCCTGGCCTACCTGAGGATCACCTCCCCCTGACCGACGGCCCCGGCGCGGCCGGGTGGCAGCACCCCGTCGCGGCCGACGGGACCACGCACTGCCACCCTCGCCCGCCACCACGCGGGTGGCAGTACCTCCTCGCGGGTGGCGGGACCCCGTACTGCCACCCCGGACCACGTCATCCCGCGCCACGACTGCGTATCGTCCGCCGCCCCGCCTGATGCCGCCCCTCCCCCGCCAGCCTCGTCCGCGCCGCCGCCCCCTGCGCCGCCCGAAGGCCGATCCGAGCCCCGGTCCCGAGGCCACGCCGGACGCGACGGACACGCCGGACCTCCCGGACGCGGCGCCCCCGGTCGTCCCCGACCCCCCGGAAGCGATAGCGGAAGCGGGCCTGGAAGCGGCAGCGGAAGCGGGCCCGGCAGCGGAAGCGGGCCCGGACGTCGACCAGCCGGCGCCGCCACCGGCCGCCGTCCCGCGTCCCCTCGCCCTGGCCACCGCGGCTGCGGTCGCCCTCGTCGTCGCGCTCTACGGCCTGACCCTCGTCGTCGGCGGCCAGGACGACGACAGCACCGCCGCCGCGCAGACGAAGACCGAGAAGCGGGCGTCCAAGCCGCTCGTCCGGACCGGGCCGCCAGTCCCCTCGCCGCTCACCCAGGAGCCGTGCTTCGGCGCCGTCGCGCACGACCCCACCAACCCGTGCCGCAACCCGAAGCTCCGGCTGGCCGTTCACCCCACGCCGGCGCAGTCGGCCGACGAGCCGAACGCCGCGTGTGTCCCGGTCGGTCAGAAGGGCGTGCTGCTCCCGTGCGAGTTCGGGCTCCCCGAGGACGAGGCCAAGCAGACCTTCGCGCTGATCGGGGACAGCCACGCGTCGCACTGGCGCGCCGCGATGGAGCGCGTCGCCCAGACCAAGGGCTGGCGTGGCGTCTCCATCACCCGGTCCAGCTGCCCGTTCACGACCGCGACGGCGCTGCTCTCCAATCCCGCGACCCAGCAGTGCGCGGACTGGAACCACGCCACCTACGAGTGGCTGAGGACCCATCCGGAGGTCAGCACGGTCTTCGTCTCGCAGCACAGCGGCGGCTCCGTCCTGCGGCTGAAGGGCCAGACGCCCGAGGAGGTCCAGGTCGCCGGGTACGTCGAGCGGTGGAGCAAGCTGCCCCCGAGCGTCAAGCGGATCTTCGTCATCCGCGACACCCCGAGGAACTCGCGCAACACCGCGTCCTGCGTCGCCAAGGCGATCCGGGACCGCAAGCAGGCCGCGATCGCCTGTGCGCTCCCGCGGCGGTACGCGGTCCGGCCCGACCCGGCCGTCTCGGCCGCGCGCCGCATGGCCGGCTCCCGGGTGCACCTGATCGACTTGACCCGCTACCTGTGCAGCCCGCGCCTGTGCCAGCCGGTCATCGGCGGCGCGCTCGTCCACAAGGACAGCGACCACCTCACGCAGACCTTCGCCGCCACCGCCGCGCCGTTCTTCGTCGCCCGCATCGACGACGTCGTCGGCGCGGACGGCCCGCCGCTCTGGTGACCGGCGGGCAGGCCGGCCTGAGAGTCCCTCAGCGCGGCGCGCAGGTCAGGTAGCGCCGCGTCTCCCGGATCGTCTTCCCGGACCGCGTCCGGGCCTCGACCCGCACGGTCACGGTGCCCTTCTTCAGCCCCCGCAGGTCGATTCGGGCGGTGGTGCGGGCGCCGCGCACGGTCTTGACCTGCCGGCCGTTCACGAACACCTTCGCGCTCTTCAGCCGCTGGCCCTTCGGCTGGCGCAGCCGGATCGTGAACGAGCGCCGGCTGACGCACGAGCCCTGCGACGGCAGCCCGAGCGTGCTGCCCTTGCTGTCGAAGACCTGCGCCGCCTTCGACAGCCGCAGCGAGTAGAAGCCGCTGTTGCCGTCGGAGTACCAGATCTCGTTGCGGCTCGGGACGAACGACGGCCGCGACATCGCGAAGTTCGAGCGGAACAGCGGCAGCGGCGTGCCGCCGAGGTTGGAGATCGGCGCGACGAAGTAGGCGATCTCCTTCGGGTTGTACGGGTCGCGGATGTCGAACACGCGCAGGCCCGAGGCGATGAACGAGCACGCGACGATGCCGGGGTCGACCTCGCGGGGGACGCCGCAGTAGTGCCCCGCGTAGCCCTGCACCGGCAGCGGCGCGCCCGGGTCCTGCGCGATGGCGGCGCGGTTCTCGGGCTGGTTGACCGCGAGCCGCAGGTTCGAGATCACCTTCGGCCGCGTGTCGTCGCTGATGTCGATGATGCGCCCTGCCCCGACGTTGACCCCGTTGGACGCGATGTTGTTGTTCGCGTCCTTGGAGTACTCGTCGATCTCGAGGAGCATCTTCTTGCCGCCGATCGTGACCGGCATCGCGTTCTGCGGGATCGTCATCGACTTCCACTGCAGCCGCGAGACCACCGGCACCTGCGGGTTCGGCTTCCTGGCCTGGATCTCGGAGGTGTCGAGCACGACCAGCCCGTCCCCGGTCCCGGCGACGTACATGCGGTTGCCGTCGGCGCTCAGCGAGACGCCGTGGGCGTCGTAGGCCCCGGTCCACAGCTGGGCCGGGACCTTCGGGTTCGTCACGTCGATGGCGACGAGCGTGTTCGTGCCGGGGGACGTGGCGTAGAACGTCCGGCCGTCGAGCGCGAACCCGCTCTCGTGGCCGAAGATGCCGACCGGGGAGCTGGACTGCAGCTCGGGGAACCGGCAGTCCTTGCTCACGTCGTAGATGTCGACGATGCCGGGGCCGAATGCGGGGTTGCCGAAGACGGCCGCCAGCAGGCCGCGCTTGGCGTTGACCACCAGCGACTCGTGCGGGGACTGCATCGCGAGCGTGACCAGCGTCGCGGTGCGCTTCGGGTTGGCCGGGTCGCTCATGTCGAGGACGGCGGTCCCGGTCGCCTTCGTGTCCAGGAGCGCCGACACCGCGTTGGTCGGGAACAGGAGCGTCGTGTCGTAGTAGGCGCAGTCGTGGCCGGCGGCGTCGGTGTAGCGCTCGACCTTGAAGCCGCCCGCCGTCCCCTCGTGGCCCAGCTGGGTGACGTTGCACTGGTAGCCCTTGGGGTCCGCGTCGGCCGGGACGCGGCCCTGCATGTAGGGGGACGGGCGGGACGCGGAATCGCACGTCGCCGCGGGTGTCGCGGTCAGCGGCGGCTCGTCGCGGAACGGCGCGACCGCCCGGAACGTGCGGTTGGCGCTGTCGGCAGCGACCGTCGCGTCGCCGCCGCGGGCGCGCAGGTCGGCCTCGGGCCGGACCTCGGACCCCGGCATCGCCGCGGCCGGTCGCCCGGCCCCGGGCGACGTCGCGGCGGCCGTCGTCGCGCCCGCCGGTGCGGCACCCATCAGCATCAGGACGGCGACAAGCGCGGCCCCCGGCCCGAACCCTCGTCCCATGCGCGCGAGCCTACCGGCCTGGCGAACGTTCGTGTTCACATCACGGACCGATGTTCGAGTCGCCGCGGCGGTCGGACTGCCCCCACCGAGCCGGCATCGCGCCGGAAAGCTGTTGGCTAGGGGATCCGTCGGTTCGCGCATATGGTTCGCGCCATGGAACAGGGGTACGTCTCGGCGTCCGGCAGAGCGGATGCGGCAATCAAGGCGCTGTACGCGACGATCGTGGCCAGCGTGATCTCGATCGGCGCAGCCGGGAACCGCATCTCGACGATCGAGGACCTGCTGGACGCTCCGGGCAGCAGCCTGGACGAGCTCGACGCCGCGGACGACCTGATCGCCGCCAGCTCGATCATCCAGCTGGTCGCGCTGATCGTCGCCGCCGTGTTCGTCGTGCGGTGGGTGCTGCAGGCGACGCGGAACATGCGGCCCCTGGGGATCATGGAGCCGCGCTACTCCCCGAAGGCCGCCGCCTGGTCGTGGTTCATCCCGGTCCTGAACCTGTGGCGGCCCAAGCAGGTGGTCAATGACCTCTGGCGCAGCGCCGACCAGACGCTGCCCTACCCGGAGCGCGACCAGGGCTGGGTCGGAAACAACGTGCCCAAGCTGTTCGCGTGGTGGTGGGGCCTGTGGCTCGTCGGCGGCATCTCGTCGCGGGCCGGCGGGAACCCCGAGACGCTCGACGAGTTCCGCGACGCCGACGGCGTGGACGTCTTCGCCAACCTGCTCCTGATCGTCGCGGCGATCCTCGCCACCATGGTGGTGCGGCGCATCGCCGACCGGCAGGAGCAGCGTGCGGAGTCGCTCACCGCCCGCGGCGTGACCCCGGGACAGGGCGCCATGCCCGACCTCGGCGGCTTCGTCGCGCCCGCACCGCCCGGCGCGCCGAGCACGCCCGGACTCCCGGCCTCCGCCTTCGTCAAGGACTTCCCGTCGTCGGCACCGCCTCCGCCACCCGCGCCGCCGCCACCACCACCGCCTCCGCCACCGCCACCGCCGCCGGGTCGATGAGCGGCCGGTGATCGGCAGCGTGCACGGGCACCGGTCGGCGGCCGCCCGTGCCCGCCGCGTCGAGTCCGCGCTCCAGGCCGTCGTCGTCGCCGCGCTGCTGGCGCTCCTCGCCGCCGTGAACGACCTGCTGGCCATCGACGCGTTCCTGGACGGCAGCCGATCGGTGAGCGTGCTGGACCACTCCGAGACGCTCCGCCTGGTCACGCTCTGGACGCAGTTCGCCGTGCTCGCCATCGCCGCGGGGTGCTACCTGCACTGGCAGGCGCAGGCGACCGCGAACCTCGGCGCCCTGGGCCTGCCCTCAGGCCGCTGGACAGCCCGCTCCGCGGCCGCGTCCTGGGTCACCCCGGGCGTGAACCTCGTCCAGCCCAAACGCGTCACCGATGACCTCTGGCGCAGCGGCGACCCGGCCGCGCCGACACGCACCGCGGCGGTGGACGTCACCGGCCTGCCGGTGGCGATGCGCGTGCACCTCTGGTGGGCGCTGTGGATCGGCGCCTGGATCGTGGGCCTGGCGGGCGGCCTCGCGACCGACCGGGAGTCCCTGGACTCCTCGCGCGCCGGGGACATCCTCGACGGCGCCGCCGACGTCCTGATCATCGCGGGCGCGGTCATGACCAGCGCCCTGGTGCACCGCATCACCGAGCGCCAGGACGCGCGGGCCGCGGCGCTGGCGCAGCGGATGGCGGTCGGCCTAGCGTCGGGCCTGGGGACGCCCGGGAACCTGCCCCGGGCGTCGCCTCAGTCGCAGTTCGTGCTCGTCCAATAGCCGTCCCAGCGCACGCCGACCGGCTCGCCCGCGGCCTCGGGACGCACGGTCAGCTCGTACGTGTTGACGCCGCCGCACTCGTCCCCGTCGCCGCCGGTCTCCACCAGCCGCAGCGAACTCGCCAGCTGCGTGGTCGCTCCGGGCCAGCTGCCGACCAGGACGAGCTTCTCCTGCAGCACCGAGGGCGGCGTGGCGAAGCTGCCGATCGGCGCGACCTTGTCCTCGGCGGGGTCCTGCAGCGCCCCGACGACCGACCCGCCCTTCGTGACCCAGGCGATCCCACGGTCGTTCGCGACGATCCGCGCGACGGTGTCCTCGCGGGCGGCCAGATCGGCCCCGCCCGGGTTCGGCTTCTGACCCAGCATCCAGCGCTTGCCGGTGTCGGCGCTGCCCGCCCAGACCCGGTCGGTCTTCTTGCCCGCGGCGGTCGTGCGGACCGTCCACGCGAGGTTCACCCCGTCGAACGAGACCTTCGTGTTCGAGGACCACGGCCCCATGTAGCGCGACTTCGGGGCGTGGCCGTAGACCGTGGTGCACGCGTAGAGGCGGGTACCCCGGTGGAAGACGCGACCGGCCCCGTCCTTGACGATCGTCCCCTTCTGGGACGGGCAGCTCTTGGCCTTGGGGGCCGCGGCGGCCGGGGACGGAGCGCCGGCGAGGGCGGAGCCCGCGGCGGCGACGGCGAGGAGGGAGGTGAGGCGACGTGCGTTCATGCTCCTTCAACGCCACGACCGCCACGGAGTGACGCGGTTGACACCGACCTGAGACCCGCCGGTAGTGTCGCTCCATGTCCACGATCGACAGCACGGCCATCGACACGTCCGCCCTCGACGCCCTGCTGCAGCAGGCGGCCGACAGCGGCGCGGTACCCGGCATCGCCGCGGTGGTGTCCACCCGCGACGGCGTCATCTACGAGGGCGCGGCGGGTCGCCTCCACGCCGCTGACCCGGACGCCCCGGCGGTCGACACAAGCACGGTATTCCGGATGGCGTCGATGACGAAGGCGATGGCCAGCGTCGCCGCGCTGCAGCTCATCGAGGAGGGCCGGCTGGCGCTCGACACGCCGGTGCAGGACGTGATCCCGGCGTTCGGCGAGCTGCAGGTGCTCGACGGGTTCGACGGCGACACGCCGATCCTCCGCGCCCCCGCCCGGCCCCCGGTCGTCCAGGACCTGCTCACCCACACCGCCGGGCTGGGGTACTTCTTCTCGAGCGCGAAGCTCACGAAGTGGCACGAGGTCACGGGCGCGCCGGTCGTGCTGACCGGCCTGAAGAGCAGCCTGATGGCGCCGCTGATCCACGACCCGGGCACGATCTGGGAGTACGGAGTCAACACCGACTGGCTCGGCATGGTGGTCGAGGCGATCACCGGCAGCACGCTCGATGCGGTGCTGCAGGAGCGCGTCTTCGGCCCGCTCGGCATGGACGACGCGACGTTCCGCCCGACCGACGAGCAGCGCACGCGGCTCATGGGCATCCACTCGCGGCAGGCGGACGGCTCGCTCGCCCCGGCGCCCGTCGACCTCCCGCCCGACCCCGAGTTCGCGGCCGGCGGCCACGGCTCCTACGCCACCGCCGCCGACCACGGCCGCTTCCTGCGCGCACTGCTGCGCGGGGGCGAGCTCGACGGTGCCCGGATCCTGAAGCCCGAGACCGTCGACCTGATGTTCACCGACCACATCGAGGGGATCACGCAGCCCGACGGCATCGTGTCGGCCGCCCCCGAGCTGTCCAACGACGTCCCCGCGCTGCCGATCAAGACCGGCTGGGGCCTGGGCCTCGCCCTGCGTCACGAGCGCATCCCGGGCTTCCGCGCGGCCGGGAGCGGCGACTGGGCCGGACTGTTCAACTGCTACTACTGGATCGACCGCGAGAGCGGCCTGAGCGCGGCCGTCCTGACGCAGGTGCTGCCGTTCTTCGACCAGAAGGTGGTCGAGACGCTGCTCGCGTTCGAGCTGGCGCTGTACGCGGACGCACCGGCCTGAGCGCCGGCGGGCCCGGCGGCGGCGCGACCGTTTCCTTTGCGACTGCGTACCGTTTCGGACCTCGATGCCGACCGCCGCGCCCCGTCCCCTCCTGCTCCTGCTCGTCGTCCTGACCGTCGTGGCCGGTGCCGCGGCGGTCACCTTCGGCCCCGCGGCAGCGGCCAACCCCGCCGCGGAGCCCGGCTCGCATGCGCTTCGCGGCACCGGGATCGGCGCCCCGCTCGGCAGCGCGCCGGACTCTGACTGCTTCGGCGCCGCCGCCCGCGACCCGCAGCGCCCGTGCCGCGACCCGAAGCTGCGCCTGACCGTCGTCCCCAAGCCCGACGACGCGGTCCTGGAGCCCAACAGCGCCTGCACCCCGTTCGAGCGGACCAAGGTCCTGCTCCCGTGCGCGTTCGGCGCCTCCCCGGACGACGCCGAGAACACCGTCGCACTGGTCGGCGACAGCCACGCCGCCCACTGGCGCGCCGCGCTGGACGTCGCCGCCGCCGGCCGCACTTGGCGCGGGGTCTCGCTCACGCACTCCGGCTGCCCGTTCTCAAAGGCCGTCGCGAAGCTCGACGACCCGGCGGACCTGAAGGAGTGCAAGGCGTGGAACAAGGCCGCGCTGGGATGGTTCACGAAGCATCCCGAGGTGACGACCGTCTTCGTCTCCCAGCACACGGGTGGCAAGGTCGTCGTCCCGTCCGGCAGCACGAACGAGAAGACGCAGATCGCCGGCTACCAGGCGGTCTGGAAAGCCCTCCCCAAGACCGTCACGCGGATCTTCGTCATCCGCGACACCCCGCGGAACACGGGCCGCACCGCCGGCTGCGTGACCCGCGCGATGAAGGCGAAGAAGCCCGCCGGCCCCGCCTGCGCCGTCCCCTACGCGACCGCCCAGGACGCCGACCCCTCGGTCGCCGCCGCCAAGCAGTACGGCGGCAGCCGGGTCAAGGTCATCGACCTCACGTCGTTCATGTGCAGCAAGCGGCTCTGCCTGCCGGTCATCGGCGGGGCGCTGGTCCACAAGGACAACGACCACCTGACGCAGACGTTCTCGACGACGCTCGGGCCGTACCTCCTGCGGGCCATCAACAGGCACGGCGTCCCGGCCCCGCCGGCCGCGGAGGAGTAGGACCGGGCGCCGGCGTCTTGACTTGCGGGCCGGGCCCGCGGTACGACCTGCGACATGACCGACCCGCGCCCGGACGAGCACTACGAGACCCTGCTGTACGCGACGGACGGCCCGCTCGCGACCATCACGCTGAACCGGCCGGATCAGCTGAACACGATCGTGCCGCCGATGCCGGAGGAGCTCGAGCGCGCCGTCGGCCGGGCCGTCCGCGACACGGGCGTCAAGGTGATCGTGCTGCGCGGCGCGGGCCGGTCGTTCTGCGCGGGCTACGACTTCGGCGGCGGATTCCAGCAGTGGGGGGACGCGCTGCAGACCGACGGCGCCTGGGACCCGGGCAAGGACTTCCAGTTCGCCACCGCGCCGGAGATCGCGCCCACCCAGCAGTTCATGTCCGTCTGGCGCGCGCCCAAGCCGGTCATCGCCCAGGTGCACGGCTGGTGCGTCGGCGGCGGCAGCGACTTCGCCCTCTGCGCCGACCTGGTGATCGCCAGCGACGACGCGGTCATCGGGACGCCGTACAGCCGCATGTGGGGCAGCTACCTGTCGGGGATGTGGCTCTACCGCCTCGGCCTGAGCCGCGCGAAGTACCACGCGCTGACCGGGCGACCGCTCACCGGACGTGAGGCCGCCGACGTCGAGCTCATCAACGAGGCCGTCCCCTTCGCCGAGCTCGAGGCCCGCGTCGCGGCACTCGCCGCCGAGCTGGCCGCGATCCCGTCCTCCCAGCTGGCGGCGATGAAGCTGATGACGAACCAGGTCTACGAGAACATGGGCCTGGCGTCGACCCAGACGCTCGGCCCGATCCTCGACGGCCTGATGCGCAACACGCCCGACGCCCGGCGGTTCATCGACATCGCGGAGCGGGACGGCGTGCGCGCCGTCGTGACCGAGCGCGACGGGCCGTTCGGCGACTACAGCCAGGCGCCGCGGGCCGACCAGCCGGACCCGTCGCACGTGATCATCCCGTGACGACGCGCCGCCGCGGGGGAACCGCCGATCAATCGGGGGCACCGGCGGTGCCGGCGGCCACGAGCTGACCGGCCAGGCGGACGAGCGGGCGCCGCAGCGCCCGGATCGCGTCGAGGTCGTTGGCCGCCAGGCGCGAGGTGACGAGCGAGCTCGTCGCGGCGACGAGCGCCTCGGCCATGAACAGGCCCTCCTCGTCGTCCGCGCCGAACAGCGCGGCGACCAGCGCGACGAACCGCTGCTGCCCGGCCGCCCGGTGCGCCAGCGCCGCCGGGCCGGCGGCGTACACCTCGAGCAGGAAGACGCGCGCGAACGCCGGCTCGGCGGCGACCGCCTCCAGATACGACCCGAGGGCCTGGTCGATGCGCTCGAACCGGCCGAGCCCCTCCGCGTCCCCGCCGCCGACCGACGTCCCGATGCCCTCCAGGATGATGCCGACGGCCGCGTCGTAGGCGACCATGAAGCAGTCCTCCTTGGAGGAAAACTGCTGGTAGAAGGTCTCGCGCGAGACGCCCGCCGTGCGCAGGACGTCCGCGACCGACGTGCCGACGAAGCCGCGCTCGGCCATCGCGTCGGCCATCGCGCGCAGGATGCGCTCACGCTGGGAGGCGACCACCTCCTCGCGGGAGAGGCCGTGTCGACCACGGGGCAGGCGCTGCGGACCGGTGCTCACGGGAAGCACCGTATCGCCCCGCCCGCCTCGCACCGGGTTCCGGACCGTCGTCCGCGCGTCAGCGGCGCGCGACGATCGACTGCACGACCCGCAGCGCGCGCGGCGGGCGGCCGGCCGGCGCGTCGGGCTGGACCCGGAGGGTGTTGAGCGTCATCGCGAGCATCGAGTAGTGCCCGACGACCAGGCACAGCTCGATCAGCTCGGCGTCCTTCATGACCGGTCGCAGCTCGGCCCACAGCTCGTCGTCGATGGTGTGGTCCGCGTGCAGCGCGTCGGCGGCGCGCAGCAGCAGCGCCTGCCGGGCCGACCACCCGTCGGCGTCCGCGCCGGCCCTGACCCGCTCGACGTCGGCGGCGGTCAGCCCGGTGGTGAGGGCGATCCGCGCGTGCTGGGACCACTCGTACTCGCTGGCGCAGTTGTGGGCGACGCGCAGGATGAGCAGCTCGGTCTGGTCGCGCGGCAGGACGCCGCCGGGCATCAGCGCGCCCGCGAACCGCAGCCACGGCCGGAAGATGCCGCGGTGCCGCGCGATGGTCGTGAACACGTTCGGCGGCCCGCCCCCGGCGACCAAGCCCAGGAGCCGGGCGATCCCGTGGTTGATCGTGCCGATGTCGGCCCGCCCGCCCGGGGCGATCCGCGGAGCTGTCGAGTCCATGCCCGCCACGCTAACGCATCGACGAACGACCTTGTTCGCCAACCGCGTGACGGCGACGCGATAGCGTTTCGGGACAGCCCGTCGGCAGCGGGTCAGCATGGTTTTCGGGGGCCAGTGCTGGGAACGACACGGACATGTCACGACCGGAGATGAGATGAAGCGCCACACCCTCTGCCTCGCCCTGGCGGCGTGCGTTCTCGCCGCCGGGGCCGCGCCCGCCGCCGCGGCCCCGTACTCGGTCGCCGTCGGCCCGGACGGGACCTCCTACGTCGCCGACAGCGGCTCCAGCCTGATCACCAAGATCGCCCCCGACGGCACCGTCGGCCCGACCTTCGGCGGCACCGGCACGACACCCGGGACGTTCGGCGTCATCACCGGCATCGACGTCGACAAGGACACCGGCCACGTCTGGGTCCTCGACGGCACCAACCGCCTGCAGGAGCTCAGCGCGGCCGGCGCCCCGCTCGCCCTTGCGACCCCGACACCGTGCACCGGCACGACGGACGCGATCTACAAGGGCGGGGTCAGCGTCGCCGACACGTCCGTCTACGTGGCCTCGAGCTGCTCGAACGTCGCCGTCCGGCTCGAGAAGACGAACCTCACGAGCCTCTTCACCTGGAACCTCGACTTCGCGCCCGGCGGCATCTCCTACAACCAGTACGCGTCGGCCGGCTACAAGGTCGCCATCGCCGACCCGGTCGGCAAGCAGGTCAAGCTCTACAAGTCCAACGGCAACGCCGTGACGACGTTCCCCGTCGGCGGGACCGTCACCGACGTCGAGCTCGACGACTACGGCGTGGTC
This sequence comes from Paraconexibacter sp. AEG42_29, assembly GCF_040581415.1. Taxonomy (NCBI): domain Bacteria; kingdom Bacillati; phylum Actinomycetota; class Thermoleophilia; order Solirubrobacterales; family Paraconexibacteraceae; genus Paraconexibacter; species Paraconexibacter sp. AEG42_29. The sequence goes on from NZ_CP114014.1 coordinate 4,646,432, forward strand.
TTCGCGTCCGACCTCGACCAGGACGTCATCCACTTCTACGGCAGCGACGGCTCGCAGTTCCGGCAGCTCGGCGGTACGGGCTCCGATCCCGGCAAGCTGAACGACCCGACCGACTTCGACGTGTTCTGGCAGTACGGCGGCGAGCTGCAGGGCAACCTCTTCATCGCCGACTTCGGCAACGCCCGCGTGCAGCGCTGGAACAGCTACGGCTACACGTACTGGGCCAAGGCGCTCGGCGATCCGGTGCCCCCGGGTGGCGGGACGACGACCCCGCCCGGCGGGGGAACCACGACCCCGCCCGGGGGCGGAACGACCACCCCTCCGGGCGGCGGGACCACGACCCCGCCCGGCGGCGGGACGACGGACCCGCCCCTCGGCGGCTCGCCGGACCCGACCGGCCCGATCGGCGTCTCGATCGCGGCGGGCGCCTCCTACGTCTCGTCGACGACGGTGAACCTCAACATCACCGCACCGGCCGGGACCACAGCCGTCCTCGTGTCGAACGACGGCGGCTTCCAGAACGCGGTGTCCAAGCCCTGGAGCGCGACCAACGTCTACGCCCACACGCTGGCGACGTCCGGCTCCGAGCGCCTTCCGAAGACCGTCTACGTCCGCTTCGTCGGCGCCTTCGACGCGACGAAGACGTTCAGCGACGACGTCATCCTCGACCAGACGGCGCCGACCGTCCGCTCGGTGCGGGCCTCCGGCGGCACCACGGTCGGCCGCGGTACCTCGCTGCGGGCGGCGCGCCGGTCGAACACGAAGGCCACCACGATCCGCCTGAAGGCGTCCGACGCCACCTCCGGGGTCGCGTTCGCCGAGGTCGCCCTGAAGCCCGGCGTCAGCTCGGTCACGCGCCGGTTCGGCCCGACCCTGACCGTCAAGGGCGTCGGACCACGTCCGTACGTCCGGGTCGTCGACGACGCCGGCAACAAGTCCAAGTGGGTCCGCGCGCGCCGTTGACGCCGGAAACGCCGCGATCGCGCCACACCGCCGTACCTGACCCCCCCCTTTTGCTCACGTAGACCCCCGGGAGGGGGGAGGTTCGACGGTCTTCGCGACCGTAGCTTTGGGCCAATGACCATCTGGCTCGAAGCGCGGCGCCTGCACTCGGGCTGCACTGCGGGCCTGTCCCGAGAGAAGAGGGTGCGAGCGTGAGCGCGTTCAAGGATGCCGATGAGGTCTACGAGTACATCGGCAAGATGTTCGAGACGGCGACGCAGACGGAGTCGTTCGTCAAGGCCACGGAAGGGACCAACCTCGTCGTGCTGCTCAAGCAGACGAGCCCCGACGCGACGATGCTGATCGACTTCCCGGGCCAGACCGTCGTGACCGGCGACGCGGCGCTGGAGGGCAAGCACACCGTTCAGCTGCGGATGTCCTCCGACAACGCCAACAAGTTCTGGCAGGGCAAGCTGAACTTCACGCTCGCCATGGCCCAGCGCAAGGTCAAGCTCGACGGCAAGCGCTCCGTCGCGCTGAAGCTGCTGCCGCTCACCGAGGGCCTGTTCGACACCTACAAGCAGCGGCTGGCGGATGCGGGTCGCGACGACCTCCTCGCCGTCTGACCGCGACCGACCCACCCCGACCTACCCGAGAGAGACGGAGAACCAACGCATGGCTACCACCGAGACCGACGACTTCCAAGCCGCGAGCACGACGTCGGCGTTCGACGCAACCCTGAGCGAGGCGGACTTCGACCGCCTGTTCGAGCAGGCGGAGGAGCTCTCTGAGTACTTCCGCGAGATCGGCCCTGAGTTCGACGAGAAGAACACCTTCGCGTTCCCGTCGATCGAGCGGTTCAAGGCGACCGATCTCGGCGCCATCTCGGTCCCGAAGCGCTTCGGCGGTCACGGCGGCAGCCTGCTGCAGACGTCGAAGATCATCAGCGAGCTGTCCAAGGGCGACTCGGCGATCACCCTCGCCTACAACATGCACTACATCATGGTCGGCATCGCCGGCGGCCTGATGAGCGATGAGCAGAACGAGTACTGGCTGGGTCGTGTCGCCAACGGCAAGGAGCTGATGTTCGGCCCCTTCTCCGAGAAGCGCGCGGGCTTCAGCGGCCTGGCCGACATGAAGGCGATCCCGCAGGAGGGCGGCGGCTGGAAGATCTACGGCACGAAGACCTGGGGCACCAACTGCGAGGCCGCATCGATCATCACGACCAACGCGACGATCACCGACGCCGAGGGCAACCTGCCCGAGACCTTCGAGGAGCGCGTCGCGGCCGAGAGCTTCTTCATCGCCGACTTCGGCTTCGACACGGAGACGCTCGAGGGCGACGGCCTGCGCGTCGAGCGGTCGTGGGACTCACTCGGCATGCACGCGACGGGCACGCACGTCATCCACTTCGACGGCTTCTTCATCCCCGAGTCGGGCTTCATCTGCGAGTGGCGCACCGGCGCGTTCGGCGTCCTGGAGTGGGCGTCGCTCACGTTCGCCAGCATCTACCTCGGCATGCAGGCACGGGTGCTCGAGGAGTCCCGCGCGCTGCTCTCGAAGAAGACGCTCGGCGCGGTCTTCGGCGCGATCGCCGCCAACGAGGTCAAGGTCTCGGGCGTCGGACACATCGTGGACGGCGTCGGCGAGATGGCGTCCCGCTACGAGATCTGTCGCCGGGTCCTCTACCAGACGTGCAACGAGGTCACCGAGGGCAAGGACGACGACTGGCCCCTCGAGCTGCGCTTCCCCTACATCGGCCTGGCGAAGACGTTCATCGCCGAGAACGTGATGTGGATGACGAAGCACGCGATGAGCATGGTCGGCGGCCAGTCCTTCCGCCGCGGCAACATCTTCGAGCGCCTCTACCGCGACTCGGCCGCGTCGCTGTTCCAGCCGCTGAACGGCGACCAGACGCGCACGTACATCGGCGAGTACCTCCTGCAGCCGGACGAGCTCGAGGACTGACGCCCGCGCACACCCGCTGCCTGCGACGGCCCCGCCCTTCCCGGCGGGGCCGTCGTCGTTCCGGGACGGCGCAGCGGTCGCTAACGTGCCGCGCGTGTCCGGCATCGGCGTGCTCCGCGAAGGCCCGCTGCACGCCGCCCTGAAGGACGCCCTGGCCGGCCCCGGCGACCGCACCGAGGTCAAGGTCGGTCGCTACGTCATCGACCTCGTCCGGGCCGACGGCGAGCTCGTCGAGATCCAGACCGGGGGCTTCGGCCCGCTGGGCCCGAAGCTCGACGCGCTCCTGGACCAGCACCGCGTGCGGATCGTCCACCCGATCGCCGCCGAGCGCCGGATCGTCCGCGTCGACGAGCACGGCGAGGTGCTGTCCACGCGCCGCTCACCGCGGCGCGCGACCGCCGTCGAGCTGTTCGACCGGCTCGTGACGTTCCCGTCCCTGCTGGCCCATCCGAACCTCACCCTCGAGGTCGTGCTGACGCGCGAGGACCACATCCGCGGGGCTGCCCCGGTGAAGAAGCGGCGCCGCACCCTCGACAGCGGCCAGCGCCGGCTCGTGGAGATCGTCGACCGCATCGTCCTGGCGACCCCGGCCGACGCGCTCGGGCTGCTGCCGCCGCTGCCGGCAGCCCCGTTCACCACCAAGGAGCTCGCTGCGCTGGTCGGCTGCCGCACGGTCCTTGCCCAGCGGACCGCGTACTGCCTGCACGTGATGGAGCTCGTCGAGCCGGCCGGCAAGCGCGGACGGGCGCCCCTGCACCTGGCGCGTCAGGGCTGAACCGGGAGCTGCCTGGACGTCCCGTCGGCCGTTACGCTGGTGTCCAGATGGCCGAACCCGCCCACGACCTCGGCACCCGCCCGCGGCGCACCCAGGCCGAGCGCCGGGCGACCACCCGCGCCGCGCTCCTGGACGCCGCGCTCGTGTCGCTCGTCGAGGACGGCTACGGCAGCATCACCACCCGCGGCATCGCGGAGCGCGCGGGCGTCTCCCAGGGAACCCAGCAGCACTACTTCGCGACCAAGGCGGACCTCGTCGTCGAGGCGATGCGCCACGCGACCGAGCAGATCGCGCACGACGTCGGGCAGCGCGTGCGGCTCAGCGCGGTCGCCGACCCCGCCCAGCACGAGGCGTTCCTCGAGGAGCTGTGGCGCGTGCACCAGAGCCTGGCGTTCCGGGCCGCGCTCGAGCTGTGGATCGCCGCCCGCACCGACGACGAGCTGCGCCGGCACATGCGCGGCCTCGAGCGTGACATCGGCACGCTCCTCCGCCGGACCGCTGCCCCCGTCCTGCCCGACCTCGAGCAGCGCACCCAGGTCCTGGAGCTGCTCGACGTCGCGTTGGCCGCGATCCGCGGGTTCGCGACGCTGGCGCCCGTCGTCCCGGCCGCCACGCTCGAGCGCCGCTGGGCGATCGCCCGGCCGCACCTCGCGGCCGTCCTGCGCGCCCACACCGAGACCCCCGCCTGATCAGGCGGCGAGCAGCGCCTCGAGGCTGTCCAGCGTCCGGTCGACCCGGACGTCGAGCCAGCTCCCCAACTGGCCCGCGACCGGCTTCAGGACCAGGCCGCCGACCTTGGCCTGCAGGGCGATCCGGCTGCCGCCGTCCCGCGGCTGGATCCGGAAGTCGACCTCCATGTTGGTCCGCTTGGAGCCCTTGCCCTTGAGGACGATGTGCCCGGGAAGGTCGAGCTTCGTGACCTCCCACTTGGTGTCGGCGGGGACGCCCAGGACGCGGACCTTGTGCTGGAAGGTCGCGCCGACCTTCGCCTCGGTCGGAATCGGGCCGATCCACCCCTTGTGCAGGGCGAACCACTCGGGCCAGCGGGAGAGGTCGGTGACGAGCGCCGCGACCTCGTCCGGCGTGCCGGGGACGTCGCGGGTGCGGGTGATCTCGGTCATGGTCGGCGGGACGTTACCGGTCGGCCGACTGGCAACACCGGCGGGTGGCGCTCACGCCGGGACCGCGGCCCCGTCGGCCGGGACCGGGACCTCGATCGGCACCGCCTCGACGCCGATGCCGTTCAGCCACGCGTTGCCCGACGCCACGTCCAGCGTCGCGCTGTCGTTCGGCACGAGGTCGTTGTAGCGGCCGCCGCCGGCCGCCACCGCGACCTTCCAGCCGCCCTTGTGGCCCCAGTGCTGGTTCAGCCCGACCGATCCCGGCATGACCTCGTCCGTCACGCGCGCCTCGACCTCGATCCGTCCCCAGCGCGACGCGACGGCGATCGCCATTCCGTCCTCGATCCCGCGCGCAGCGGCGTCGTCCGGATGGATCCGCAGGCGACAGCCGCGGCCGCCGGACATCAGCTTCGGGACGTTGTGCAGCCACGAGTTCTGCGAGCGCAGCTCGCGGATCGTGAACAGGCGCAGCGGATGCTCGGCGTCGGCCGACGGCGTGGCGTGCAGCCGCGCCATCTCGCTCGTGAATACGGGGTGCTCGAGGTGGACCCGCTTGTCCTTCGTGTGGACCTTCTTGCGCAGGACGCCGGTCGCGGGGCGGTCGTGCAGCTTTATGGCGCCGTCGTGCCGCAGCAGCTTCTTGCGGCTGATCCCGCGGCGCCGCAGGCCGAAGAGGTCGCCGTCCGGCGAGACCCGCATGAAGAGGTCCACCCCGACCCACGGCGGCAGGCGGATCCCGAGGCGGCCCATCAGCTGAGCCCCCGGCGCCGGTGACGGCACCAGGCCGATGCGCCTACAGATGTCGTCGAAGATCCGCCAGTCGTCGCGCACGTCCCCCCGGGGCGTGACGATCGCATCGGTCCATGACGCGTTCGGCACCCCGTAGTGCAGCTGGCCGAACAGCGGGAAGCCTTCGCGCTCCAGGAGCATCGTCGGCGGCAGGACGTAGTCGGCCAGGCGACTCGTCTCGGTGAGGTAGGGGTCGAGGGAGACGAACAGCTCCAGGTCGGCCAGCGCCCGCTCCATCTCGCCGGAGGCGGGCGAGGTCGTCGCCATGTTGGTGGACACGGCGACGAGCGCGCGCAGCTGGCCCTTGCCGGGCGTCAGCACCTCGCGCGGCAGGGTCGCCAGCGGCGAGGTCCCGAGGACCTCCGGAATGCCGTCCACCCGCGTGCGCCACCGGTCGTAGCCGTTCAGCTTCATGAGCTTCGTGAACTTCTCCGCGTCCAGGAACGGCTGCGGGAAGACCATGCCGCCGGGCCGGTCCAGGTTGCCGGTGACGATGCCCAGGACGTCGAGCAGGTACTTCGTCAGCGTCGAGAAGCGGCTGAGCGACGCACCGGCGCGGCCGTAGACGACCGCGGCGTCCGCGGCGGCGAGGTCGCGCGCCAGCGTCTCGATGGTGGTGCGGTCGATCCCCGTCTCCTCGGCGGCGAAGTCCAGGTCGACGTCGGCGACGAGCGCGCGCAGCGTGTGCGCCCCGGTCGTCTGCTGCCCGATCGCGGCGCGGTCCTCGAGGTTCTCGTCGAGGATCACCTTCAGCATCGCGGCGAGCAGCCACGCGTCGGAGTCCGGGCGGACCGGGACGTGCTCGTAGAGCCCGGCCGTCTCCGAGCGGCGCGGATCGACGACGACGATCCGCCCGCCGCGCTCGACGATGCCGTTCATGCGGTGGCGGATGTTGCCGATGGTCGCCATCGATCCGTGCGAGACGACGGGGTTCGCGCCGATGATCAGCGCGAACGTCGCGCGGTCGAAGTCGGGGATCGGGTTCACGAGGTTGTGCCCGTAGAGCAGCTCGCCGACGACCCAGTAGTTGTTGATGTCGACGGAGCCGGCGGTGAAGAAGTGCTTGGTCTTCAGCGCGGCGGCCATGCCGAAGGCGAACAGGAACGCCCCGTAGTTCCACCCGGTGGGGTTGCCGAGGGCGACGCCGACGGACTCGCGGCCCGTCGCATCGATGACGCCGTTCAGGCGCCGGCCGATGTCGTCCAGTGCGACGTCCCAGCTCACGGCGGTGAACGTGCCCACCGGCTGGCGCTGCATCGGGGCGGTCAGCCGGTCTGGGTCCTCGAGGATCGCCGGGTAGAGGATGCCCTTCGGACACGCGAAGCCCTCGGAGTTCGGGTGGCTGTCGTCGGGGCGGATCTTCGTGACGCGGTCGTCCTCGACGGTCGCGACGAGCCCGCACGTCGCCTCACAGACGCCACACCAGATCTTGTGATCAGCCATGCCCAACCCTCCCACACCGACGCCCTCCGCAGGCGCCGAGTGATAGCTGACGCGCACCCGTCCGTGCGTCATCTGTCACTCGGCGCGCTGGGTGACCTCCAGGATCGTCTTCGTGACCAGCGCCGGGTCGTCGAACATCGGGACGTGGCCGACGTCCGGCAGCGTCACGAGATCCGCTCCGGGGACGCTCGCCAGCAACGGTCGGCCGTACTTCTTGAAGGGGATCGTCCGGTCCTTCTCGCTCCAGGCGACGCGGATCGGGTAGTCGGCCTGCGCGGCGGCCGGGAACGACTCGCGGCCGCCGACCCACGTCAGGAAGCTGTCGAAGACCGCGCAGCCAAGGGACTCCTCGAGCATCGCCGCGACGTCCTGCGGGGGGACGCGGTCGCCGTGGACCGCGACCGACCAGAGGGCGAGCTTGCGCACGCGCGGGGACTGCAGGCGCTTCGGCGTCAGGAACCTGCCGCCGCGGGCGTTCGCCAGACGTGCCGTCTTCATGAGCCGGATGACGCGGTCGCGGTCGCGCGGGCGGTTCCAGCCCCCGGCCGGCGACAGCGCGGTGACCGACAATGCGCGGCCGCGGCGCCCGAGCTCGAGCGACAGCCAGCCGCCGAGCGAGTTGCCGACGATGTGCGCCCGCTCGATCCCCTCGTTGTCCAGCTGCGCCTCGAGCACGTCGAGCATCCCGTCGATCGAGCCGACGAAGCCCGGATCCAGGGCGGCCGCCCCGTGGTGACCAGGCAGCGTCGGCGCGAAGACTGTGTGCTGCGCGGTCAGGTCGTCCAGCAGCGGGCGCCAGACCCGCCAGGTGCCCATGAACCCGTGCAGCAGCACGAGCGGCTCGCCGCTGCCGCCGCGGAAGCCGGTCAGGTCCCCGAGCGCCTCGTCGCTGACGGTCATCCGCGCCAGACGGGCGCCGGGGCGTCCGGGACCAGGGCCAGCACCTCCGTGAAGCCCTCGACCAGGCAGCGGCCGAACAGCTGCGGGTCCTTGATCGCCGCCGGGTCGAGGTTGACCGCCACGCAGCAGGTGTCGCCGTGGCTGATCAGCACGATCATCGCCGCGCACCCGGGCAGGGGCGCGTAGCCGTAGAAGCGCGTCACCTTCGCGCCGGCGAAGTAGGCGTCCTCCCGCAGCCCGGGGACGTTGCTCGCCTGCAGGTCGTTGGCCTTCGTCAGGCCGCCCGCCAGCTGCGCGATGACGGGACCGGGCAGGCGGGCCAGGGCCGGAGCCATCGCGCCGACGCCGTTCAGGGCGGGCTCGGAGCGGACATCCCGCACCGCCGCGCCGACGGCCTGCATCCGGGCGACGGGGTCCTTCTCGGCGACCGGCCCGGACAGGCGGGCGGCGGCGAACGCGTTGCCGCCGGCCGGGTCGCCCTCCTTGCGGATGCTGATCGGCATCGCGAACGGCATCGCCTCGATGGCGACGTCGTGCTCCTCGTGGTAGCGACGGAAGCCGCCGAGCAGCGCGGCCAGGAAGGCGTCGTTCAGCGAGGCGCCCGCCGCCTTGGAAGCGGCCCGCAGCGGCGCGAACTCGACGTCGAGCGCGCCGAACCACCAGTCGGTGCTGCGATCCGCCAGGAGCGGCGAGGGCGCGGCGCCGCTGTCGCCCAGGACCCGCTGAAGCGACGCGACGTAGCGCGCGAGGTCACGCGCCGCCTTGTCCGGGCGCCCGAACCGCAGCAGGCGACCGGGGACCGAGGCCACCGCGCCCACCACGCCGCGGACGTCCCGCCCGGCCTGGTCGGTGACCGCCCGCACGACGGACGTGCTCCCCGCCGCGGGGAGCGGCGGCGTCTGCTTCGGCCCGGATGGCCCACGCTGGCGCGAGTGCAGCCCGGCGACGAGCTGGATCCCCGCCATGCCGTCGAGCGTCGCGTGGTGCATCTTCAGCGCGTAGACGGCCTCGCCGTCCGGGAGGCCCTCGATCAGGACCGCCTGCCACGGCGGCTTGGCGCGGTCGAACGGCACCTTGGCGATGTCGCGCGCGCGATCGAGGGCGTCGCGCATGGTGGCGCCCTCCGGCAGCCGCACACGCCGCACGTGGTAGTCCAGGTCGAACGACGGGTCCTGCACCCAGCTGGGCTGGCCGAGCCCGGCCGGGCCGTCGACGATGCGCTCGCGGAACCGCGGCACGATGCGGGAGCCCCAGTCGTGCGCGGCGTAGAACCGCTCCCAGTCCGGCTCGCAGTCCAGGACCTCCAGGGCGAGCACCGTCGAGCTCAGCGCGGGATCGACCTCCGCCCGCCACATGATCGTCTCCAGGGCGTTGAGCCGGTCGGCCACGCCCCATTCGAAGACGCCGTCCTCGTGCGCCGTGTTGGTCATGCCTTCGCCTCCGGTCGGGTTCCCGCGTAGCTGCCGGGCCAGTTCTTCAGGACGTCGAGCATCGCGTCGCGGACCTCGTCCGCGTGCGCTCCGACGGTCTTCGGCTTCCAGTCGGTGGTGACGAACGGCGGCAGGATCACGACCTCGACCCGGCCGGGCCGGATCATCTGGCCGCCGCGCGACTGCACGGTGTGGATGCCCTTCAGGACGATCGGGACGACCGGTACCCCGGCCTGCATCGCGATGTGGAACGGTCCCTTCTTGAACGGCGCGAGCCGCGGGGTCGGCGTCCGGGTCCCCTCGGGGGAGATCATCAGCGACTTGCCGCCGCGGACCGCCTCGACGACCGGCGCCAGCGCCTCGCGGGCCTTCGCGTTGTCGCTGCGGTCGATGAACGTCATGCCGGCGAGCTGGAAGAACTGGCCGAACAGCGGCACGTTCTTCGCCTGCGCCTTGCCGACCGCCGTGAAGCGCTCGCGGATGAGCTTGGTCACCACCAGGGGGTCCATCTTCGACTGGTGGTTGAAGAGGAAGATCGCCGGCCGGTGGGACCAGAGGTGCTCCTCGCCCTCGATGACGTCCACGTCGACGCCCGCGAGCTTCAGGCTCACGTCCGTCCCCATGCCCATGCCCACGTCGGCCATCGCGCTGCGCTTGCCGGAGATCAGCCCGACACCGGCGCCGATGCTCATGGCGCCCAGCAGCCCGCCGTAGAAGGCGGCGGTGCGGGCGACGTCCTTCGGCCCGGGCAGGCCCGACGGCGGCTTCTGGCAGCGCAGCACCGGCCAGCCCCGCAGCGCGGCCTCGGCGTGCAGGTCCGGGTCCGGCTCGATCGCGGTCGCGTGCCCGACCGCCTCCAGGAAGGGGATGTCCTCGCGCCCGTTGGAGTACGCGAAGGACGACGCGAGGTCCAGGCCCTGGGCGGCGGCGAGGTCGCGCAGGCCGCGGGCCTTCTCGGGCCCGAACAGGGGCTCACCGATCACCAGGCCGGTGATGCGGCCCTCGATGATCTCGATCTCCGTGCTGAGGACGTGCTCGATGCCGAGCTCGCGCGCCATCGGCTCGGTCTGGAAACGCATCGCGGACGACGCCAGGACCAGGGTGTGGCCCATCTCGCGGTGCGCCTCGACGAGGGCGAACGCCTCGTGGTGCAGCTTCGACGCGATCGTCCCCTTGAAGAGCTTCTCGCCGAGCGCCTCGAGCGTCGCCTCCTCCGTCCCGATCCAGGCCTCGAGCGCGAACGTGAAGAAGCTCGCGAACTCCGACGGGTCGCCGATTCCGCGGCGCGCGATCATGGCGGTGCGCGCGAGCTCGATCGGGCCCATGTCGCCCTTCTTGATCCGGTGCTCGTAGAACGCGCCCGCGGAGAAGCCCGAGATGAGCGTGCCGTCGTAGTCGAACGCGGCCACGACCTGCGGCCCCGGGTCCGCGGCGTAGATCTTGTCCAGCAGGGCGTCAACGGTCGTCATCGAGTACCTCGTTCAGTGCGGCGGTGTCGGCGGAGTGGACCTGCTCGAGCCCGACCAGGACCTCCTTGACCTCGGCGAGCCAGGCGGCCCGCGCGACGCGGACCTCGTCGCGACCGGGATCCACGAGGTCGCGGTTGGCGGCCAGGTCCAGCGCGGCCGCGAACGAGTCGCGGGACACGGCGGCCTCGCTGTGGAGCCGTCCCTGGAGGACCATCTGGTGCCCGACCTCCATGCACTGCTGGACGAACTCCTTGGGGTCGACGGCGAGCCGCGGCTCGCGCTCGTACAGCAGCGTGGCGGCCACGAGCTGCGCGTCGACGAACGCCCGCAGCGTGCGGTGCGCGACCAGCAGCGTGGCGCCGGACAGCAGCGCCGTGGCGCCTGCGCCGTCGGCGGCGCGCTCGCGCCAGTCAGGGTGGATGAGCTCGAGCTCGGCCTGCAGCTGCGTCCGGAACCGCTCCTTCTCCGCGAAGAAGAACTCGAACTTGAGCAGGTCGCGCAGCCGTAGCGCGGCCTCCCACGCCGGGTCGGTGATGTCGGTGCTGTCGTCGGCGCGGGTCCGCAGGACCTCGAGCAGGGCGAGCTCGATGATGGCCCGGTTCACGAAGTGGTGCACGGCGCCGTTGCGGTAGAAGGCGGCGATGTGCAGCTTGCCCGGATCCACCGACCAGACGGGCTCGCTGCCGGCGTCGTAGCACGTGACGATGCCGGCGTCGACGAGGCTGTCCAGGCCGCCGCGCAGGCCGCCCGGCCGGGCCATCTCGATGATGGGACCGGGCAGGTCGCGCCTGGCCGCGTAGTCCAGGAGCGGCCGCGTCAGCTCCTCGATCTGCGGATATGTGAGCGCGACGCCCTGCGACCCCAGCAGCGCGAACGTCACCAGCGAGGTCGGCGTGAGCGGGCTGACGGCGTTGATCCCGTCGCAGATGCGGAACGCCACCTTCTCGAGCCGGACCGCAGGATCGCCGGCCTCGTCGAGCGCCTGGCGGAGCATGAACGGCTCGCCGAAGTGCACGCGCGCCTTGCCCACGTTCTGGCGCTGGCTGCGCACGTAGTCGAACATCCAGCGCAGCCCCTCGCGCTGCTTGGCCTTCCCCTGCTGCTCGGTCGCCATCGCGCCGACCTCGCGCAGGCGGTCGTACACGATGGACACGGGCACGAGCGCGACGTCGTCGGCGCGGTCGTCGTCGATCGCCTCGGTCAGGTAGCGCAGCAGGCCGAGCTTCGGCGGGCGCAGCTTCCCGGTCCGGGTCCGGCCCCCCTCGATGTACCACTCGAGGTTGAAGCGCTTGGACACCAGGTGCCCGAGGAACTCCCGCACCGCGAGCTTGTAGACGCGGTCGGTGCCGAAGTTGCGGCGGATGAACACCACGCCGGCGCGGCGGCCGATCGGGCCGAGCGGCCACCACGCCATGTTGTTGCCGCCCAGGACGTGGTTGCGCGGCAGGTCGTTGGTCTGCAGCGCCTCCTGCAGGACGAGCGGGTCGACGTAGGAGCGGTGCGTCGGCAGGAAGACCAGCGCGTGCTTCTTGTTCAGCTCGCGCAGCGGCTCGAGGCCGGCGCGGTCGACCTCGACCGTCCACGCGTGCGCGTGCATCGGGGCCATGAACCTGCGGTAGGCATCGATCCCGAGCGGGGACTGGACGGTCGCCAGCTCGGCGAGGCACGCCTCGCCGTCGGCCTGCAGGTCCTCGACGGTCCGCCCGGTGATCGGCGCCAGCGCCGCGATGCGCTCGCGGAACCGCGCGCTGGCGGCGATCTGCTCGGCCACCAGGCGCGGGACCTTGTAGCGGTCGCCCAGCAGCAGGCGCTCGGCCCGGTCACACGTGAGGACCGCCTGCCGGGCGACGAACGCGCTCAGCGCGGCGTCCCCGCGGGATCCGGTCTCGGCCGCGAACCGCGCGCGCAGGTCCGCCACGGTCGCCGCCTGGCCGGCGGTCACCTGGACCCGGCCGCGGCTGTGGTCCGCGACACGGCCCTGCAGGACGCCCCACGGACGGCGGGGCTGCATCAGGGAGAGCAGCTCGCCGACCCCGGCCTTGTCCTCCTCGTCCGCGGGCGGCAGCCACGTGACGCGGACGGGCACGACCTCCCGCCCGTCCAGGTCGCCCAGGCGGCCGGCGACCGCCGGCGAGTCGTGCGGGACGACCTCGGCACCGGGATGCGTGCGGCTGCACCACTCGTCGATCAGGCGCTGCTCGGTCGTGCTCTTGGCGCCGACGCTGAGGACCAGCGGCGGCGGGACGTGACCCGACGGCGTATCCGTCGGGTCTGGGCTGAGTGTGGTCATTCGCTTCCCGGGCAGCACGACGTGGACAAGCGCTACCTGCCCACCCTCTCAGGCCGCGCAACCCCGGGCATCGACCCAGTGGGGGACGTCCCTCTCCTGCGCGGGGGGGTAAATCGGTTTCAGCGCCCACGCGCCGGGTTGCCCGGCCCGCCGTCAGGCCGCCGGCTCGAGCAACGTGTCGGCCAGCAGCTCCGCGAACGTCTCGTCCAGACAGCGGCTCATCAGCGCGGGGTCGGTGACCGCGGCGGTGTCGTAGTTGAAGCCGATGCAGGCCTGATCCTGGTGGGTCACGAGCGTGGCGGACAGCGCGCAGCCGGTCGTCGGGCCGAACGAGAACATCCGCAGGACGCGGCCGCCGGCGAGGTAGGCGTCGCGGTTCAGGCCGCGCACCACGAACGCCTGCAGGGCCAGCGGCCGGTTCGAGCGCTCCATGGCCTGGGCGACCAGCGCGGTCGGCGTACGGCTGATCGCGGGCGCCGCCAGCTTGACCAGGTCGACGGTGGTGCGCTGCTCGGCGACCGCGACGCGCTCGCGCAGGACGGCCACCCGCTGGGCCGCGCTCATGCGGCCGGTCGGGGCGCTGATCCGGGCGCGGGCGAAGCGGTCGCTGCTGCCGTCCAGCCGCAGCTGCAGCGGGACGGCGACCGGCAGCTCGTCGAGCGGCGTGCCGAGAGCGGCGTGGTACCGGCCCAGCGCGTCGATCGCCGCGGCCAGCATCCCGTCCGCGAAGCCCCGGCCGGCAGCCGCCCGCAGCCGCTCGGTCGGCAGGTCGATGGCGTGGAAGGCACGGTGGGAGCTGCGGGCCCGCAGCAGCGGGGAGCCGGCGCCGGCGCCGCCGACCAGCGACTCGGCCACCGTCTGCGCGACCTCGAGCGACGCGACGATGCTCCGCGCCGGGTGACGCAGGAGGGTGGCGCCGGTTCGCGCGGCACCGGTTGCGGCGCGGCTGACGGCCAGCGGCGTCTCGGCCACGGCCTGGAGCGCATGCTGCGCGGAGAGCCGTAGCGGCGTGATCGGCTCGTGGATGCCCTGCGGCAGCTGCGGCGACCCGGCGGTCGGCTCGCGCACGCTGCTGTGGAGCAGCTCGAACAGCGCGACGAGCGCCTGGTCGTCGGCCATCGCGTGGTGGAGCTTCAGCGCGTAGGCGGACTGGCCGCCCGGGAGCCCTTCGACGAGCGTGGCCTGCCACAGCGGACGGGTCGGGTCGAAGGTCTCCTCGTGCATCGCGCTCGCGACGGCGAGCGCGTCGGCCAGCGTCCCGCCGGAGCCGAGCTGCACGCGCCGGACGTGGTGCTCGAGGTCGACGCGCGTGTCCGCCCACGCAGGGGGACCGATCCGCAAGGGATCGGACACGACCCGCTGGCGTAGACGCGGGACGCGACCGAGCGCCCAGCTGTGACCGTGGACGAGCCGTCGCCAGTCGGGCGTGATGTCGAGCACCTCGACGACGACGCTCGCCGCGCGGAGCGTCGCGCGGTCGGAGGCGTGCCAGAGGGCGGCCTCGACCGCGGTCATCTCCGTCCCCTGGCCCCAGCGCACGATCGTCCGGTCGTACTGGAAGGCCGCACTCGCGCGATCGGGCGACGGCTGTGGCTGCGGCGCCGCAGCGGGCACGGGCAGCGGGCCGAGCTTGCGTGCGGTCATGATGCGCTCCGTGCTCGCGAGGGCTGCGGGGTGGACGCGTCCACGTCGAGCGTCACCTCGAGGATCGTGGCGGTGACGAGCAGCGGGTCGTCGTACATCGGGACGTGCCCCACGCCGGGCATGACGGTGAACTCGGCGTTCGGGACGCGGTCCAGCAGCGGACGGCCGTGGTCGTCCGCCGGGATCGTGCGGTCGTTCTGGCTCCAGGCGATCCGGACACGGCACGTCACATGGGACATGTCGCTGTTGAAGCCGCCGTCGCGCTGCGTCGCCACCATGAACTGGTCGATGATCGTGCACCCGCCGGCGTCCTCGATCATCTGCAGCATGCGGCCCGGGGGCATGCGGTCCCCGCGCTCCATGACGGACTTCAGCATCGCGCGCCGCGCCTGCGGCGCCAGCAGCGGCCCCCGCAGGAACGGCGACGAGCGCACGCTGAGCCGGGTGATGTTGCGGATCATCGTCGCGGTCCGGTGCAGGTGCCCGGGGTCCCGCCACCCGCCGGCCGGCGACAGCGCCACCACGGACCGCGCCCGCCCCCGGCGCGCGAGCTCGAGCGACAGCCAGCCCCCGAGCGAGTTGCCGCAGATGTGAGCGGTCCCGATGCCGGCGGCGTCCAGGCTCTGCTCGATTCCGTCGGCGAGCAGCTTGATGCTGACCTCGGTCTCGCGCGCGATGACCGGGCCGCCGTGATGTCCCGGCAACGTCACCGCGGTGACCTCGTGGTGCCGCTCGAGCGTCTCGAGGACGGGGTGCCAGATCCGCCAGCTGCCGGTGAAGCCGTGCAGCAGGACGAGCGGCGAGCCTTCGCCGCCGCGGTGCAGGGGTGCTGGGGGTGGCCGGCGCGCGATCGCCGGCTCAGTCGTCGTGTTCGGACAGGGTGATCTGCGAACGGTAGGCCATCGCACCACTCGGGGGCGCCCACCCCGCGGGAGAAGGTGCCCCCCGAAAAGGGGCACAGACCGGCGCACGGACCCGCACAGCGCTGCTACCCGCGCGAGTGACTCCCGGAAGTCCGGCGGATCACCTGTGCTGCGGCACGCGACCCAGCGACCGCACCGCGAGACCGAGGAAGACGACCGCGATCGCGACGAGCCCGATGATCGGCGTCGTCGGCTGCGCCGCGAAGAAGGAGGCCTCCAGGCCGGTCACGGAGCCGAGATTCGACCCCAGCCGCTCGTCCAGCCCCATGGCCCCGCCGATGCCGCCCAGTGCCCAGCGCCCGGTGACCGCGTTCGTCAGCACCTGCAGCGGCGGGATCATCTTGTCGACCGGGATCAGCGCGCCTGCGAACAGCAACTGGGGAATCAGCAGCAGCGGGACGGACGTCGTCGCCTGATCCGGCGTCCGGGCCCAGGCCGACAGCCAGAGCCCCATCGCCGCAGCGCTCCAGCCGGTGACCACGCAGAGCCCGAGAATCAGCGGTGCACCCTCCGGCACCGGCTGCAGGATCAGGACGACGATGGCCATCAGCAGCGTCTGCGCAGCGACGACCGGCATCAGCGTGAGCGCCTTGGCGAAGACGTAGGCCTCCGCGCGCACGCCGACCGCGAGCTCGCGGTCGATGATCGCGCGTTCGGAGACGACGGTCCGGCAGGCCGCGATGACGCCGAGCCAGATGCTCGCCGTCAGCAGCATGAAGCTGAGGAGCATCCCGTAGAACGGGCCGAGGGTCTGGTCCTCGACGACACCGCGCGGCAGGACGACCGCCATCGCGAGGCCGATGACCGGCGCCTGGCCGATGAGGATCGCCAGCGACCGGCGATCGCGCAGCTGGCAGATCGCCGCGCGCGAGACGAGCGTTCCGAGCTGGGCCCCGCCGCCCGGGGCGGCGCCGCGTACGCGGTCGCCGCTGCCGTGGCCCGCCGGGACCGCGGGCAGCTGCGCGTGTCCTCCGCGTCCGGCGGGCGCGCTCAGCGCGGCGTACGCCTCCTCGAGGTCCCGGACGCCGAGGGCGCCCGTCACTCCCTCGGGCGGCCCGATGTAGCGCACGGTCCCCCCCGGGCCCATCGCCACGATCGTGTCGCAGAGGTGCAGGCTGGCGGTGGAGTGCGTCGCGACGAGGACCCCGCGGCCATCGCCGGTCAGCTCGCGCAGCATCACCATCAGGCGCCGCTCCAGACCGGGATCCAGGCCGGCGGCGGGCTCGTCCAGCAGCAGGACCTGCGGCCGGCCGACGAGCTCGACCGCGCAGGACGTGCGCCGGCGCTGGCCCTTCGAGAGGCTGGCGACGCGCGTCTCGCCGAACTCCAGCATGTCCAGGTCGCTGACCACCCCCTCGACCCGCGCGACGAGCTCGGCCTCGCGGGCGCCGGGCTCGGCCCGTAGGCGCGCGGCGAAGAGCAGCTCCTCGAACACGCTCAGCTCGTCATGCAGCAGGTCGTCCGACGGGACGAAGCCGATTCCGCCGGCCGCGGTGCCGTCGCCGGCCAGCAGCTGCACCGATCCCCGCGTCCGGGCCTCCGGGCCGGCGAGCGCGCGCAGCAGCGAGGTCTTGCCGGCGCCGCTTGGGCCGATGACGGCGACCAGCTCGCCGACGCCGAGCGCCAGCGAGACGGGCTCCACCAGGGTGCGGTCGTCGGCCTCCACGCTGACCTCGCGCGCGATCAGCAGCGGCGCGCGCAAGGGCGCCGAGGACGAGCCTGCCGGGACGGCGGCGGCGCGGGTGACGTCGGTCATCCTCGAACCATGCCCTCTCCTGTGCGCCAAAGCATCCGCTGCAGGGATGACTTCCGGGGTGCTTTGGGGATAAGGTTTGTGTCGAAGGAGACAATCGCGACGGTTCCGGCAAGGTCGACGTGATCAGGTCGGGCGGGCGCGGATGGAGGAGAGAGAGGACGGGATGGTCAACCCAGCGCGGTCACTCGACCGGGTCACAGGCAGTTCCCCTGCGGTGGAGGTCGGTGCGTCGCCGGCGCAGCGCGTCGCGTCGTTCGTCGATGTGGTCCAGGAGGCGTTGAAGGACGACGCCGTCGCCTTCCGCATGGCTCAGGCCGGCGTCCTGGTCCGGCTCGACTTCACGGACCGGCCGGTGCAGCCGGTGTTCCTCGCGCTCGACGTCGCCCGTCCGTACGCCACCACGGAGGCCCAGCCCCGTCGCGCGGACGTCGTCCTCACGATGACGACCGCCGACCTCGACAACTGCCTGCGCCAGGGCGAGGAGCTGCCGCTCCGCATCCTCGCCGGCGACATCCGCTTCGAGGGCTACGTCCGCAAGTTCCTGCGCGTGCTTCCCGTCCTGCGCGCCGCCGTGCAGGCGTGCGACGCGGCGCGCGCCCCGGCGACCTGACGGCCCGGGCTCAGTACGCGGACCGGTCCGCTTCCCGGCCGGCCATCATGCGCCGGTAGACGGGGAACAGCGGCTTGGTGAGCGGCAGCAGCGGCAGCAGCCGGGCGATGTCACCGGTGGCCTGGACCTTGCCCTTCGCGAGGCCGACCGCCAGGTTGTACTCGCCACGCCAATAGCGGTCGGCGATGTCCGCCGGCATCGTCAGGACGACGTCCGCGTCCGGCCCCGGGCCGCCCTCCTCGACCGTCATCGGCTCGTGCAGCCGGATCGTCAGCACCGCGTCCGGATCCGTGTGCTGCACCCGCAGCGTCAGCGCGGCGGCAGCCAGCTGCGATCCGACCTCGGGGTGCTCCGCCGCCGCGCGGTAGATCCCGCCGACATAGCGGTACACCTCGCTCGCGTTCTCGAAGATGGGCACGCCTCCATGCTGTCGGCTGGCCCTCGCCGGGACATGCCCCTCACGGGTGAGGGCCGTCCGCTCAAGGAAGGGGGTTGGCGCACCGGAACGCCCTCCGGTGCCCCCGACCCCTGCGTGTATAGTCGCCCCAGGGTTAGAGAGAGAGGGAGTTCGATGGCGACTGCGGCGACGCAGACCGAGAGCACGGACGGCACGCTGGAGCAACGCGCCAAGGCGATCGCGCAGCGCGCGCGCGACCTGATCGAGTCCCACACGCTGGCCACCGATCCGGGGTTTCCCGAGCAGCTGGCCGAGCGTCTCGAGCGCGTCTGCGAGCAGCTCCGCGCGCGACTGCTCGACGACCGCTCGCTGGCCAACGCCCCGATCGAGGCCGCCACGCTCTGCGACGCCCTCGTGGAGCTGACCGACCTGCAGCAGGACCTGCGCGAGACGGTCATCGCGCAGCGCTTCGACGTGCTCTCCCGCATCCACGGCGGGCTCACGCGCCTGCGCGGCGTCGGCTCGGTCGCCGAGCTGCTGCAGGAGACGCCAGAGGAGCTGTGCCACTGCTGCGACTTCGACCGCGCCGTGCTGTCGCGCGTGAACGGCTCCAGCTGGCAGCCCGAGGCGATCTGCATCGCCGCCGGGCAGGACGCGGCCGTCACGGAGGCCACCGAGGAGTTCCTCACGGGGGCCGAGATCCCGCTCAGCCCGATGCTGCTGGAGACCGAGCTCGCGCGCCGCGCGGCTCCGGCCCTGGTCAGCGACCCGCAGACGAGCCAGCGCACGTTCAGCCCGCTGATGGAGGCGTCGGCGACGACGGCCTACGTCGCCGCGCCGGTCCTGCAGGGGCGCCGCGTCATCGGCTTCCTGCACGCGGATGCGTTCGGCAGCGGCCGCGAGCTGACGACGCTGGACCGCGACAACCTCTGGACGTTCGCCGAGGGCTTCGGCCTGATCTTCGAGCGGATGGTCCTCGTCGAGCGCCTCGACGCCCAGCGCTCGCGGGTGCGGGACGCCTTCCGCCACGCGGAGGCGAACCTGGACCAGCTCTGCGACGCGGAGGTGAAGCTCGCCCGTCAGGAGCGCGAGGCCACCTCGGTCACCCAGAGCGCGGCGGGCATGCTCGCGCCGACCCAGTCGCGGATCAACCTGCTGCTGACCGCGCGCGAGCGCGAGGTGCTGAACCTGATGATCAGCGGGGCGCGCAACAGCACGATCGCCGACGAGCTCGTCATCGCCGAGGGCACCGTGAAGTCGCACGTCAAGAACATCTGCCGCAAGCTGCGGGCCTCCAACCGGGCGGAGGCGGTCTCGAAGTACCTGCAGATCGTCATGCGCGCAAAGCTCTAGGCGACCCGACCGTCCGATGACCGTCACCGACGAGCCCCGCGAGCAGCCGTTCCCCGCCGCGTCCCCGACCGTCCGCTGGCGACGCCGGCGCACGCAGCTCACCGCCCGCATCAACGAGGCGGTGCAGCGCGCGAAGGTCCTGATCGGGGCCGACCTCGAGGTCGAGCCGCTCGACGCGAGCAACCCGGGCCAGGCCGCGGAGGTCATCGCCTCGCTCACCTGGCTCGCCATCGAGCGCCTGCGCGAGCAACGGCCCGGCCGGGCGGCGACGGTCGGCATGTGCGAGCTCGTCTGCGACCTGCAGCGCCTCTCGCTCGAGCTGCACGACCACGAGATGGCGACGCGCACCCGCCGCATCGCCGCCGTCGAGTCCGGCCTCTCGAGCCTGCGCGCGATCTCCGACACGTCCGACCTGCTGGACCGCGTCTGCAAGGAGCTCGTGCGCAGTGGCGGCTTCGGCCGGGCGCTGCTCTCGCGGGTCGAGGACGGGGTCTGGTCGCCCTGGGTCGGGCACTTCTCCGACGCGATGCCCGGCTGGTTCGACGCCTGGATCGACACGCGCATCCCCCTCGGCGACATGGTGCTGGAGACGCAGCTGCTGACCGAGCACCGGCCCGCGCTCGTGCACGACACGTCCGCGCCGGAGGTCCACCAGATCACGCGCGACGGGCTGTCCGGCTCGTACGTCGTCGCCCCCGTCATGCCGGCCGGCAACGTCGTGGGGTTTCTCCACGCCGACCATCACCCGTCCGGCCGGCGCTGCGACGAGGCCGACCGCGACGTGCTCTGGGCGTTCGCCGAGGGCTTCGGCCACATCTACGAGCGCACCGTCCTGCTGCAGGGCGTGCGCGCCCAGCGCGAGGAGCTGCGCGACCTGATGTCCGACGTGGACCAGGCCATGCAGCAGCTCAGCGAGTCGGAGATCGAGCTCGCCTTGCAACCCGCCTCGGGCTCCGTCGTCACCCGGACCGCCGTCTCGGTCCTCACGACGATGAGCGCGAAGATGGAGGAGCTGACGCCGCGCGAGGCGGAGGTCCTCGCGCTCATGGTCGCCGGCGCGAAGAACGGTGCGATCGCCGAGAAGCTCGTCATCACCGAAGGCACCGTGAAGTCCCACGTGAAGCACATCCTGCGCAAGCTCGGGGCGGTCAACCGCTCCCAGGCGATCGCGCACTACCTCGGGGTCTCGCACGACGACCTCGACCGCGCCTGACCGCCGGCCACCAGCGCTGGACGCCCCGCGAAAGGGCGACCTCACCGCGTCTCCTCCCAAAGGGGGGGGATCGTGCACCGCAGGCGGGATGCTCCGGAAATGGCCCGGTCTTAGGTTCGATGAGGGATCAGGATCGCGTTCGGTGCGATGTCTGATCAGCCGGACGCACCGGTAGCCGACAGGGAGAGAGAGACCCGCCATGAACCAGCAAGCCCACAGCCTTCCGGCCCTCACCGCCGAGTTCTTCAACCGCGCCGGCGACGACGCGGAGCTGAGCGAGCGGATGAGCTTCGCGGACACGGTCGTCCACATCTACTTCACCGACCTCCCCGACGGGGACAACGCGTGCACGATCTATCTCGACCGCAACCCGATCGGCGGGGAGACGGGCGCCGTCGGCAAGGCCGAGGTCGAGCTGTTCGCGCCGTCCAAGATCTTCATGGGCCTGTTCGCAGGCAAGGAAGCGCTCCCGATCGCCATCGTGCGCGGGGACGTCGAGTACAAGGGCCCGGTGCGCAAGTTCCTGCGCGTCGTCCCGATCCTGACGTCGTTCGACTTCGACATGTTCAAAGACTCCTCACCGGTCACCGGCGAGGCGATCCCCAATCCTGCTGGCTAGCGACCTCCCTCTCTCGCCGTTAGCCGGAAGCACTGCAGGAGGATCGGGCAGGAGGACGACGGGCGCCTTCCCTTTAGGCGCCCGTCGTCGTTTCTGTAAGTAGTTCACGGGGCGCTCCTTTCGGGGCGCCTCGTGTCTTTTCCGGTCAGAGCGCCGGGCCGTCGAACGCCGCGCGGCGCTCCCAGGCCTCGGGCCGACCGCCGGGCCAGTAGCCGAACGCGAGCAGCGCGATGCTCACGAGCCAGGAGATGAACATCGCGTCGCCGATCGGCAGGATCGGGAACGCGCACGCACCCGCGACGCCCCAGTAGCCCAGGAAGCTCGTCAGCAGCCCGACGCGCATCGCCGCGAGCGACAGCCGCGCGACCCAGAACGCGAAGACGGCACGCGCGGCGAGCTCGATCAGCGCGGCAGAGGTGGCGGCGTCGCTGCCGTCGATGAGGTCGCCGGCACGCTTCGCGGTGAGCGGCCCCGAGGTGTACGTGTCGGCGATGTCCTTGAGCGTGAAGTAGCGCCACATGACGGCGGCGGTGACGAGGACGGCGCCGACGACCAGCGAGCGCTGCACCCATGCGGACACCGTGACGCCTCGCCGGGCGACGAGCCAGATGAGGTACAGGCCGACCGGGATGCAGATCAGGAGCCCGACGCCCTTCAGCGCCGCGCCCAGCGCGTGGAGGTCGGCGTGCGCGGCCAGGTCGGCGAGCTCGTTCTGGCGGTCGACGTCGGTCCGCGTCGCCTTGGCCGACCCGGGCTCGCCTGCCCCCTCCCCTCCGCCGGCCCGCGCCAGGCCCAGCGACGCGACGAACACCGCGACGGCGACGAACCCCACGATGCCGGCGATGCGGCCCCGGCGCCGCTCCTCCTGGGCGTCGATCGGCGGCGCGTCGGACCCGTCACGCGTTCCGGCGCCCGTCGGGTCCGTCATGCCACCGGCTCCGGGACGGATGACCCCCGCCGCCGTGACCGGCCGCCGGCGTCCCCTGTCGAGGGCGTGGCGCCGCGGCCGCGATCGAGCGCCACGGCCAGCGGCGGGACGAGCGCAATCGCGGCCAGCACCGACAGCGTGAGCTCGAGCGCGGCGACGACGCCGAACTGCTGCAGGACCGGCAGCCGGCTGAGGCCGAGCACCAGGAAGCCGAGGGCGACCGTGCCGGCGGAGACGATCAGGGGCGTGCTGAGCAGGTCGGTCGCGCGGCGGGCGGCAGCCTCCGGGTCCAGGCCCGCCCGGCGCTCCTCGTGATAGCGCGCCTCCAGCAGCAGGCCGAACTCGACGCCGACGGCGAGGACCAGCGGATCCAGTCCGGCGCTCAGCGGTGACAGCTCCAGGCCGATGCTGTCGACGACGACCGACGTCACGCCGGCGGCGAACAGCGCGGGCGCCAGCGGGATCAGCGCGCGGCGGACGTCGCGGCGCGCCGCCAGCAGCAGCAGGAAGATGATCAGCGCGCTCAGGAGCAGCAGCCACGGGCGCTCCTTCTGCAGGCCGTCGACGCCGGCCGCCGACAGCGCCTGCAGCCCGGAGACCTGCGCGGTGATGCTGCGCGGAGCGCTGCCGTCGAGGACGTCCTGCATCCGCTGGATGAGCTCGGCCTGCTCGCCGGCCGAGCCCAGCGGGATGCCGTAGCTCAGCTCGGCGCGCGTGCGGTCCTTGGTCAGGATGCCGTCGACGAACTGCGCGGGGATCAGCTTCAGGATCCGCGGGATGGCCGCCGCATCGGGGACCCCGGCGCCCGCCGTACCCAGGATCGTGGCGAGGTTCGGCCCCGGGTCCAGCTGGCGGTCGAGCTTCAGCAGCTTCGGCTCGACGTCCTGCATCCACTGCAGCCCCTCGGGGGACGCGACGTTCTTCCCGGTGACCGCCACGCGGATCTGGCCGCCGGTGCCGAGCTCCTCCTGGAGTGCCTCCAGGCGCTGCAGCTCCGGCATGTCACGGTCGGCGAGCTTGCGCACGTCCGACTGCACGTCGGTTCCGCCGCTGAGCACCAGGCCCGCGAGCGTCACCCCGATCAGGACGGCGAGTGCGGCGAAGCGGGCACGCGGGCCGAGCGACGGCCGCGGCAGGCGCAGCTCGGGAAGCGGCCGTGCCGGCCTGTCGAGGGCGACGATCAGCGGCCCGGTGAGCAGCAGCAGGCAG
The DNA here is from genome assembly GCF_040581415.1 of Paraconexibacter sp. AEG42_29. Classification (NCBI taxonomy): domain Bacteria; kingdom Bacillati; phylum Actinomycetota; class Thermoleophilia; order Solirubrobacterales; family Paraconexibacteraceae; genus Paraconexibacter; species Paraconexibacter sp. AEG42_29. Next base: position 4,670,211 of record NZ_CP114014.1, read on the forward strand.
AGCAGACTGCAGCCGACGCCGAGGGCGAGCGTCAGGCCCAGGCGCCCCACCAGCGGCACCGGGCTGAGCATGAGCGCGAGGAACCCCGCCGCCATGACGCCGCCGGCCAGCAGCAGCGTCGGCCCGACCTTGTCGACAGCCGCGTCCGCCGCGGCCCTGGGCTCCAGGCCGCGCCCGCGTTCCAGCCAGTACCTCGCCTGCAGCTGCACGACGTAGTCGACCGCGAGCCCGAGGATGACCGGCAGCGCGGCGAGGGTGGCCGGCGTGAAGCCCAGGCCCAGGGGCCAGCTGAGGCCGGCGGTCAGCGCGACGGCGGCGCCGGCCGGAACCAGCAGGTAGAGCGCCCGGTTGCGTAGGCCCAGGCCCAGCAGCAGCGCGACCGCCATGGCGATGACGACGGCGGGGGCGACCCGCAGCAGCTCGTCGGCGACGCGGTCGGTCGCCTGCGCCACGACGAGCGGCGCGCCGGCCACCGACATCTGCACCCCCGGGAGTCTGCTGCTGCCGATGATCGCCCCGGCGCGGCGTCCGATGTCGGTCACCTCGGCGTCCGAGAGCCCGGCGCGGGGACGCAGCACGACCAGCGCGTGCTCGCGGTCGGGGAACAGGAACGCGAAGCGCTTCTTCGGCTCGACGCCCGAGCCGAGGACAAGCTGCGCGACGAAGTTGCGGTTGGTCGCCGACGGCAGCCCGGTCGCGCCGAAGCGCGCGAGCAGCGCCGAGTACTCCTGCTGGACCGGGGCGAGCGCCTTCAGCCGCGTCTGGTCCTTGATCGTCTCGACCTCCTCGGGCGTGAACTTCCCGCTCTTGGTCGCCTCGGCGGCGGCGGCGTTCGCCGCCTTGTCGGCGGTCTCGGCGATCGGGCCGAGCTCCCGCTTGACGACCGCGAACAGCTGGTCGACCGACCGGTGGACGAAGGTCGACGGGCCGATGGCGGTCTTGACCCCGGGGATCTTCGCCAGCCGGGTCTCGATGACGTCGAGCTTCTCGATGTTCGCCGGGCTCAGCGTCGCGTCCAGGATGTCCCCCTTGAGCAGCACGACGATCGGCTCGCCGCCGAACGCCCGCTCCTGGGCGATCGTCGCGGCGCCGACGTCAGACCCCGAGCGGGCGAGCAGCGTCTGCGACGACGTGGGCGTCAGCTGCAGGGCGGCCAGCGCGGCCACCAGCACGGCGAGGACCCCCAGAACGAGCGCACGGCGCGGTCGTGCGACCGCGCCGTGCGCCATCCGGATGGCGACATCCGGGATGCGCCTCATCGAACCACTCCCATAGGCGGAAGCTACTTCTTCTTCGCTGCCGCGTCGGCCTCGATGATCGGGTAGTTGCCGTCGAAGTCCGACAGGCCGGCCGTCTTGGCGATCCCGGGCGGACGGTAGGAGTTGTTGTGCGTGTTCTCGATCTGCGAGACGGCCTGCGACTTCAGCAGGATGTTCGCCGCCTGCAGCATCGCCGGCGAGAACGCCGCGAAGCTGTGCTCACCCGCCGGGCAGGTGCAGCGACCGATGCCGCCGTACTTGTCCCAGAAGATGTTGGACGAGAAGTGCTGGAGCGTGTTGACGACGTCCATGTTGTACGGCTTGAGGAAGGACAGGAACGGGTTCAGCTGTCGCAGCGTCGCCTCGAGCGCCGGGAACGTCGGGTTGCCCGCCTTGGAGAACGAGCGCAGCTGCGTCAGGAGCGGGTCGGCCCGGTCGGTGAACTTCGGCAGCTCGTCGAACAGGCGGTTGGCCTGGTCGGCCGTGGGGCCGAGATCGCGGATGACGGGCGTGAGGTCGCGCAGGGCGACGTTCAGGTCCCGCACGACCGGCACCGCGCGGCCCGAGAAGCCGGAGAGCCGCGTGACGCTGCTCTGCGCCTGGCGCAGCGTGGCCGGGAACTCGGCGAACGCGCTCTTCAGCTGCTCGTCACGCTCGGACACCGCCTCGGCAGTGACCTTCGCCGACTTCAGCAGCGTGGTCAGGTCGGCACGACGATCCGAGATGGCCCGGAAGATCGTGTTGCCCTGCTGGATGAGGTCGCCGACCTGACGGCTCTGGGCGTTGAGGACGTCGGTGACCTGCGTGCCCTTGGACGTCAGCGGCGCGAGGTCGCCGATGAAGGCGTTCAGGTCCTTGCCGTGCCCCTGGAGGCCGCCGCCGAGGGCGCGGAGGTTCGTCGAGATTGCGGCACGCGTGTCCTTGTCGAGCGAGTTGAGGACCTTGTCGATCGGCACCGCTTCCTTGCTGGCGCGGTCCGGCAGCGAGCCCCCGTCCTTCAGCTCGCCGCTCGACGGCGAGCCACGGGTGATCTCGACGTAGTTCTCGCCCACGAGCGTCTTCTGGCGGACCAGGACCGTCGCGTCGTTGTAGATCGGGACGATCTCGTCCTCGAGGTCCATGACCACCAGCGCCTTGGTGCCGCGCGGCTTGACGTCGACGACCTCGCCGACGGTGACACCCGCCGCGCGGACGTCAGCGTGCTTGAGCAGCTGCTGCGGCTCGACCTGGGCGTTGACCGTGTACCGGTTCTGCGCGGTGGGCAGCCGCCCGCCGGCAGCGCCGTAGTAGTAGATCAGGATCAGGAGCGCGCCGAGGCACACGAGCGCCAGGACGAAGACCTTCCCGAACAGGTTGTTGATCTTCATGGGTTCACGATCCTGTCGCCGCCTTGGACCTTGTCTTCGAGGTGGCACGGCACGAAGCGCTTCCACTCGGGTGAGGGGAAGAACTCGCCGAGCGAGTTGAAGTCGACGTTCACGTCGGCGCGGAAGTTCGCCACCGACGAGTTGGCCGGCGCGGGCGTCGCGTCACCGAGCTTCGTCGCCGAGAGGAACCGGCTGACGAACCGTCCGGTGATGTCCAGGCAGGGCACGCCCATCTCGACGCCCTTGTCGAGCTGCGGCGCCTGCGTCCGCAGTTGCTTGAACACCCCGACGAGCGATCGGGACGTCGGCCTGACGGAGCGGGCCAGTGGCCTGAGCTCCCTGACCGGCGTGCGGAGCGCCTGCAGCGCCGGGGTCGCGTCCTTCGCGAACTCGTTCAGGCTGTCCAGGCCGGACGGCAGCTGCTTGGCCACCGGCCGCAGCGACTGCAGGGCCGGGTCGAGGACCTCTTCGGTCGCCCGCAGGTTCGCGAACGAGCTCTTCATCGCCTGGAGCGTCCCGGGCAGCTGCGCGAGCGTCGCGGCGAACGGGCCGTCGTTGTCGTTCAGCGTCCCGAGGACCTCGTCGCCGTGCCTGACGAAGCCGGCCAGCTGGCGGTCCTTCTCCGACAGCTCACCCGCGATCCCGCTGAAGGCGGTGACGAAGCGCTTGAGGTTCTGCCGGCGCTCGGCGAGCGCGTTCAGCACGCTGGTCGCGTTCTCGAAGAACGGCTTCAGCTGCACGAAGCCCCAGCGCAGGTCGTTGCCGCCGTCCTCCAGACCGCGGCCGAGCTGGTTCAGCAGGCTCGCGAGGTTCGTCCGCGTCGGGTCGTCGAAGGTCTGCAGGACGTTGCCGATCTGGACCGGGGAGATGGTCCGCTGGTCCGGGAGCACGTCGTTCTTGCCGAGCTCACCGGCGGCCTTGGTCCCGCGGGTGATGATGTCGACGTACATGTCCTCGAGCGGCGTGATCGGCCGGATCCGGACCTGCGCGTCCTTGTAGAGGGGCGCGTACTTCTTCTCGAGGTTGAGCGTGAGGATCGCGCGGCCGTTCGTCAGCTCGGACTTCTTGATCGAGCCGGCCTTGACGCCGGCGAGCCGCAGCTCGACCCGGCTGGGGACGACGCCCTTCGCGTCCGTGAACGCGACCTTGTAGGGCTCGTACTTCACCCACGGCTTGTCGCCCGCCAGGTTGCGGATGATCTGCGCGCTGGCGAACAGGCCGGCGACCATCAGCAGGACGAACATCGCAAACGGGCCGGAGGCGCGGCGCGCCTCGAGCTTCAGGCGGTCGATGCCCGCCTTCTCGGCGGCAACACCCTTGTTATCGAGCGCCATCTCTAGCGTCCCTTCCTGAGCTTCGTCGCGAGCGACTTGGTGAGCTTGGGCAGATCCTTGAGGAGCTTGTTGCCCTTGATGTACGAGTTGAGCGTCTCGAGCGAGAGACCCTCGACGCCCTCGCCGCGGAGCTTGAACAGCTTCGGGTCCTTGCCGGTCACGGCGCTGGCCATGGCGACCTGCGTCATCGCGCAGGCGAGCTTCGCCTGCGTCTCCGGGTTGAAGACGTCGATCTTGCAGGGGGCGATGTTCAGGGCGTTCGCGCCGGCGGCCGCCTCGAAGTTCGCCATCGCGCCGTAGCGGTCACCCCAGGACGTCGCCGCGCTGGCGTGCGAGGCGAGCGGCCCGATGTTCGTGTAGTTCACACGGTGCGTGGCCGGGTCCTTCGCCTTCAGGAACGGGATGTACTTGTCCTCGGCCAGGGCCAGCGTGTGGTTCAGCGGCTCCAACGCGGGGACGCCCGAGTTGGCCGCGGTCCGCAGGTCGGTCAGCGCGGGCCGCACGTCGTTCAGCGTCGGGCGCAGGTCCGCCAGCAGCGGGCGCAGGACGCGGAGCGTCGTGGACGTCTGGTCCGCGGTCGGTGCGAGCTTGCGCAGCCCGGGCTGCAGCTCGTCGGCGACCGGGTCGACGATGTCGAGCGTCGTCTCCAGCCGGTTCAGCGTCGTGCGCGTCTCGCGCAGGGCGGCCGGTGCCGTGTTGAGCGTGGCGGCCAGGTTGGCCCGCTGCGCGGAGGTGACACCGAGCGCGCCGGCGCCGTTGTCCACCAGTCCGCCGAGGGCGACCTGGTCGCCGGCCAGCTCGCCGAGCGCCTTGCTGGCGTTCGCCACGAGCTCCGGCAGGTCGGTGCCGGGGTCCAGGCCGCGCAGGCCGGGGAGACCTTCCGCCCCCGCCTGCATCGAGCCGACGGCGCCGGTCGAGCCGCCGAACCTGCCGGGCGCGCTTGAGCCACGCAGGCCGTCGGTCGCGCTGCCGATCGCGCCGCGGACGGCTTCCGGATCCGCGAAGCCCTTGTCGAACTCGGTGATCATCGTCGCGAGCGCGGTGCGGCCCTTCGCGTCGAGCGGCTCGAGCGTCGTGTCGAGCTCGACCTGGTCGGTGGTGCGGCTCTTCGGCAGCGTCCCGCCGGCCCACTTCGGTGCGCTGGGCGACCCGGGGTCGATGTCGACGTAGAGGTTGCGGCCCAGGAGCGTCCGCCAGCGGAGGGCCATGCGCAGATCGCTGTGGAGGTCGAGCTTCTGGCCCTTCTTGATCTCCATGGTGACCAGCGCGCCCTTGCCGTCGGACGCACGCTCGATCTTCTTGACCTGGCCGACCTCGACGCCCTGCACGCGGACCGGGGTGTAGCCCGGGCGCACGTTGGCGCCGAAGGCGAACTCGGCCTTGAGCTCCTTGCCGCCCCCGGAGAGGAGCGGCACGCTCGGACGCGTGTAGATCGTGTAGAGGAAGATCGCGGTCAGGGCCACGAAGATGGCGCCCGTGCGGATCGTCTTCGGGCGGTACTGGCCCGGGCGGTAGTCGAACCGGCCTCCGATTTTCGCCATGACTACTTGCCTCCGAAGTTGACGTCGCGGGCCGGGTCAGCCCGGATGTTGGGATCGGTCTCCCAGGGGATGTTCGTCTTGCTGAACGGCTTGACGCCGGCCATCAGGTTGCGCTCGGGCAGTGGCGGCTGCATGCCCGACGCACCGACCTGGTTCTGGCACGGCCCGTAGTACGGGGACGCGTTGACGAAGTTGTCGTACAGGTTGTTCAGCGCCTCGCTGCCCTTGCCGGCCTGACCACCCGTCTGCTCGGGGCGGACCGCCAGCAGCTGGAAGCGGATGAAGTTGTTCGAGGCCGCGTCACCGATGCCGAGGTACTGACCCCAGCTGAGCACGCCGTTCGTGAGCTCGCATGCCCGCGGACTCAGCACCTGCAGCTGCGGGTCGATGTTGCCCAGGAAGCTGTCGACCGCCGGCAGCGCCGGACGCACCTTGTTCAGCAGGCCGAGCGTCGGGTTGACCGCGTCGTTGGCGAGCTGCAGCGTGTCCTTGACGTCGGTCAGCGGCTCCTGCGCGTTCACGAGCAGGGTGTTGGTCCTGCGCAGCGCCGAGGGTGCCGCGCGGAACGCCGGCCGCGCGGTGCGGGCGAGCGTCGCCGTCTCACCGACGAGGCGGTCGACCTGCGGCAGGGTGGACCGCAGCGACGCGAGCGTCGGACGGGCCTGCGCCAGCGTGCCCTGCACGTCCGGCTTCGCGTCGGTGAAGATCTTCAGCGCCTGGGTCTGGGGCCGGAAGCCCGCGACGATGTCGTTCGCGGCGTCGTCGAAGCCCTTCGCCACCTGCGCGCCGTTGCGGATGAACCCGCTCATCTGGTCGCCGGGTCGCGAGGTGATCGCGTTCGAGACGCCACGCAGGCCGGCGAGCAGCCGCGGGGTGTCGCGGAAGGTCTCGTTCAGGTCGTTGCCGCGGCTCGCCGTGCCGTCGCCGAGCTCGCGCAGGAGCGTCGAGGTCTTGGCCCGGGTCTGCGTGTCGAAGGTGCCCAGGACCTCGTCGAGCGCGACCGAGTCCTTGACCGCGGAGCTCTTGATCGTGTCGCCCTCCTGGAGCATCTGCGTCGACGTGCCCGGGAAGATCTCCAGGTAGCGGACGCCGACCGCACTGCGCAGGCGGACCTGCAGCGTGGAGTCGACGGGCAGCGGCTTGAACTTGTCGTCGAGCTTCAGGTCGACGACGGCCTTGCCGTTCTCGACCCGCGGCTCGAGGATCTGGCCGGCGCGCACACCGCTGAGGCGGACCTCGTAGTGGTTCGAGAGGTTGTTCGCGTCCTCGAACTCGGCCTTGATGTTGTAGTAGCCGCGCCCGGGGACGCTGACCGCGGCCTGGTAGCCGATGTAGAACGTGATCGCGGCGAGGATCAGGCCGGAGACACCGACTGCCGCCATGAACCCGCGACCGCGGACGTTGCCGACGGCGCGACCGCGCCGGCGGGGGATCCGCGAACCACCTGAGGAGTTGCGCATTCTCGTAGCCATCGTCTACTGCCCCATGAGGTAGTCGAAGAGGCGGACCGCATCCGAGCCGGTGTCGGTGGGTGTCGCCCCCTGCTTTTTGCCCTTGAGCCGGTCACCCAGTCCGGGCACCAGCCCGTTCAGGGTGTTCTGGACGGTCTCACCGACCTGATCGCCGGCCGCCTTCACAGCGGGGAGCACCTTGTCGGTGGTCTCCTTGAGCTTGTCGGTGAGCTTCTTGACCGGGTTGTCCGACGGAGCGGCCGCCTGGTCCTGCGGCGTCTCGGTCGTGGTCGGCGTCTCGGGCGCCGTCTCCGGCGTCACGTCCGCGGACTTCTTCTTCGTCGCCGGCTTGTTCAGGTCGACGTTCGTGAAGTTCTCGATCGCGTTGTCGATGTACTCCGTCGCGATGTTGAGCTTCGCCCCGATGAAGTGGCCGATGCCGTCCCGGTCGCGCAGACCCAGGTTCAGGTTGTTGATGAAGTAGAAGAGGTCGTTCCAGGCGCGACGGTCCAGCTGCGCGAGCAGCGGCGAGGCGAGGTCGAGCTGCTCCTTGGCGTTCTGCATCGTCGGCTGCAGCGCCTTCACCGTCGGGGTGGCCCCCTTGGCCAAGCGCGTGAGCGCCGGGCTGACGGCCTTGGCCTTGTCGAGCGCGGGCCGTGCGTCCTCGGCGAAGTCCGGGATCGTCTCCAGGGTCTTCTTCAGGGGCGCGGTGGTGTTCCGCAGGTCGACCGCGGCCGGCCGCAGGTCGATCGCGGCGGCGTCGAGGTTGTTGAGGGTCGAGCGCAGCTGCACGAGCGTGCCCGGGGCGTTCTGGATCGTGCCGGCCAGGTCCTGGCGCTTCTGCGCGACGACGTCGAGCGCTTCGCTGCCCTGACGGATGAGGTTGCCGAGGTCGTCGCGGCGGCCGTTCACGAGCGTGGCGACGTGGTCGGCACGCTTGATGCCGGCCTTCATCGCGGCGTTCTCGTTGCGGACCTGCCGCAGGAGCTTCGTGGTGTCCTCGATCGACGGCGGCAGCTCGGCGAGGAGCTTGTTGAAGTCCGTGCCGCGTCCGTTGAAGGCGACGCCGACCTCGTTGATGAGGATGCCGAGCCGCGTCCGCGTGTCCGCGTCGAGCATGTTGAGGACGTCGTCGAGCTCCACCGGCTGGGCGGTGTCCTTCTTCGGGATCGTGTCGCCCTTGCTCAGCGGCTGGCTGCTGTCGCCGCCCTTGATCTCGGCGTAGCGCTCGCCGAGGAGGTCGGTCGGTCGGACGTTGACCTTCGCGCCCTTGCCCAGCGGCCACGCGCCCTCGTCGATCTCCAGCGTTGCGATGGCGGTGTCGTCGTCGCGGACCTCGAGGTCCTTGACGACGCCGGCCGGCACGCCGTGGATCTTCACGGACGAGTTCTTGCGCAGGCCGCCCGCGTTCACGAGCTCGGCCTTGACCGTGTACTTGTCGTCGCTCCCCGACATGGCGAAGAGGACGACCGCCGCGAGGACCACGACGAGCGAGAGGATGCCGTTACGCGTCTGCTTGGACATCACTTACCGCCCTCCGCCTTGAACTTGGCGATGTTCTTCGCGGACTCGGGGTCCTTGAAGGGATCGAGGTTCTCCTTCGTGTAGCCACACTCGGGAATGAACTGCGGCTTGCCGGCGCTGTAGCCGGGCGGGCGCGGGAACGCGTACTGCTTGATGTTCCCCTCGCCGGCCGAGAAGGTCGACGAGTCCGTGACGCCCGGGATCTGCGCGAACTCGGCGGAGCTCGTGCTGAGCTGCGGCTGGGCGCGCAGGCCGTACTGGACGATCTTGTCCTGGCCGTTGACCTTCTCGATGCGGCCGCGGAACATCGGCGGCGCGGTCGGGTCGACGATCGAGTCCAGGCCGATGAACTGGCCGTTCTTCAGGTCGTACGTCTGGTGGGACGTGGCGAGGCCGACGAAGGCACCGCCGAGCTCCGGCGCGTACGGCCGGATGCAGGCGACCATCGGGGCGAGGTCGGTCAGCACGCTGGAGGCGCGCGTGACGGTGGGCGTTCCCGTGCGCAGCAGCTGCGTGATCTTCGGCGCGGTCTTCGTACCGGTCTGCAGCGTCTGGACGGTGGTCGGGACGATGCTGCGCAGGTCGGCGAACGCCGGGCGTGCGGCCGCGGCGAGCGGGACCAGCGCCTTGGCGCCGGGGCGCAGCGCGGTGATCAGGCCGTCGAGGTTGTCGATCGAGCCGTCGACACGACGGAGGCTGGAGCGCGCCTGGGTCAGGGTCGGGGTCAGCTCGGCGATCGAGTCCTGCGTGCCCTTCGTGTTCGCGGCGAAGGTGGCGAACGTCCGCGCGGCGACGGTGACCAGGTTGCGGACGTTCTCGTCGCGGCTGGCCAGGGTGCTCGTGGCGCGGTGGCCGTTGCGGACCAGGGCGCGCAGGGCGAACGTGTCGGTCGCGAGGTCGCTGAGGACGTCGGTCGCGGCGCCGGTGCCTTCCGGAGCGTTCTCGAGGATCGCGCCGACGTCCTTCTCCTTGTCCTTGAAGGACGCGCCCATCCCCTTCTGCCAGCTGGTCAGCGAGCCGCGGACCTTCTTGTTCAGGGTGTTGAGCACCAGGTCGACGTCGACCGCGGGCTGCGTGTCGGCCGTCGGGATGATCCCGTCCTGCTTGATCTCGGGGTTGGTCGCCGGCCCGGGCTCGAGGTCGAGGCGGCGCGTGCCGGACCCGATGGTCGTGCCCCAGCGGCTGATGACCTTGGTGCCCTCGTGGAGCGGCCAGTACTTCTCGTCGTTGATGCCGATCTCGACGAGCGACTTGCCGTCCTTGTACTCGACGCTGCCGATCTTGCCGACCTCGATGCCGTCCACCGAGATCGCCAGGCCGGGCACGAGGTTGAACGCGCTCGAGAAGTTGGCCTTGATCTGGTGCTCGGTCTTGCGGGTCCCCATGACCCACAGCACGAACCAGATGAAGACGGCAGCGAAGACGACTGCCCAGGGGTTGTCGAGCAGCCACCCTACGGGGCTGCGGCGGTCCTTCGTCATGTCGATTTGCTCCTAGCCGCCGACGGGGATCTTGGGGTTGACGCCCCAGAAGAAGAACGTGAAGCCTTCGTTGAGGACCATCGTCAGGACGAGCGCGACAACCATGCTCTTCGCGGTTGCTGCGCCGACGCCGACGGGTCCGCCCTTGGCTTTGAAGCCGTAGTACATGGCGGCGATCACGATCGACACCCACATGATCAGCGTCTTCACGTAACTGAAGATGATCGAGGTCAGATCGGTGAACGACCAGTGCACCGACTGCCACGTACCAGAACTGATTTCTCCGATCTGGCCGAGGATGACGAAGATCTCACCGAGGTAGAACGTCGCCAGGCCGATGATGAAAATCGGGGCCGAGACGAGGATGTTCGCCAGAAGGCGGGTGCCGATGAGGTACCGCATCGGGTTGATCCCCAGCGACTCCATCGCGTCGATCTCGTCGTTGATCCGCATCGACCCAAGCTCAGCCACGTAGCCGCAGCCGATCTTCGCGCCGACGAAGTAGGCGAACATGAACGGCGTCGCCTCACGAATCGGACACAACGCCGAGAACACACCCGCGTACGACGATGCGCCGTAGCCGCGGAGGATGTACACCGACTCGTTGCCGCACGTCAGGCCGAACGTGAACTGCATCGCCAACAACACCAGGGCGGACCCGGTGATGAGCATGCCCAGCTGCCGCAGCATCTCGCTGAAGTACCGCAGGCTGCCGGGGATCTCCACGAACGCCCGCCCCGCGAACTGGGCCATCTCACCAGCCTCGGTCAGGATGTTCCTGACCGGCTCTGAGAACCCCTTCGCCAAACGGCTCGAGGCTTCGCTGCCGCCGGCACGCTGCCGACGGTACGGGGAGGTAACGGTAGAAGCTTCCATAGCTCTCAGCCCCTATCGCAACGTCGCCGTCTCAGGGAACGCCCCGAGCAGCAACGAGTTGAGCAAGTAGTTGTAGACGTAGATCAATGAGAACGCCACGACCACGGCCTGGTTGACCGCGCGGCCGACACCCGCCGATCCGCCCTTGGCGTTCATCCCCTTGTAACAGCAGACGATCGCGATGATGAACCCGAACGTCAGCACCTTCAGACCGTTGAACACGATCTCCGCAATCGTGAAGTTCGACCCGAACGTCGCCACAAACCCCGCCGCGGTCTCCTTCCACACCGTCATGTTCGCCACCATCTGACCGACGATCGAGATCAGCGTGTTCCAGTAGTTGAACACCACCGTCATCAACCCCAGCGCCAGGAACCGCGGAACGATCAACGACTTGATCAGATCCGTACCCAGCACCGCGAGAGCGTCCAGCTCATCCCGGATCTTCCGGGCACCCAGATCAGAACAGATCGCGGTGCCGGCCACACCGGCGACGACCATGCCGTTGATCCACGTCGCGAGCTCCCGGATCGACGCCATGATCGCGAACGACCCCAAACGATCCGTCGTCGCCAAAGTCGCGATGATCGACCCGCCCGTGATCCCCGGAGCGCCCCAGGAGAACACGGCGGTGCAGAACATGCACGGAATGAACGCCCGCTTGACCACCAGCCACGACTGCTCGATGAACTCAGGCCCCCACGAATACGGCGGCGTGAACATCGACACGATCGTCTGACCCGTGAGCATGATCATGCCCGCGAGCTGCTCCAGCCAGCCGAACGGACCGTTGCCGAGCGTGGGCTTGGGAGCCGGGCGTACGCCGGTCCCTGTCCCTACCCCAGGTCCTGTGACTACTTCTTGCGTGGCCATCTACCTCTCCCTTGCCCTGACGGGCGTCCAGCGCGGTCTTCAGGCCGACCGGGGATAGACGTACCCCTGGTCGGTAGGGCGAGCCTAGGTCGCGGGGGTGGACGGACGCCATACCCCCTGCGGGTGGTACCCCTCAACCTTTGGGGTACATGAAGGGGGAGTAATCCGCCGAAATACCCCATGAACACTGGGTTTCTGGCCTAATCCCGAGCTAAAGGCAGGGCCCTGACAGGTCTACCCCCTCCGTCGACCAGACCGCCGGCGTCGCGTGGACGCCGGCTCGGGGAGCGCCTCGGCGTCTACCGGGACGGGCGGGGGTGCAGCGCCTGCATGAGCTCGTCGCGCAGCGCCTCGAGCTCGCTCGTCGGCGGCATCGCCGGCCCGCGGCGGGGCGTCACGCAGGTCGGCTCCCAGCCGGGGACCCGCGCGCTGAGCTCGACCTCGAGCTGCCCGATCTGGCGCAGCAGCTCACGCCGCATCGGGCCTTCGTCGATCGGGTCGGGGGCCGCCGGGGGCGCCGGTGGGGCGCCCGCGTCGGACGGCGGGATGGTGCGCTCGCGCGTGGTCATGAGCTGCTTCAGACCGTGGCACGGCGACGCGCCAGATGCAAACCGGTCGGCGCGGCCCCGCTACGCTGCGCTCCCCATGGACCAGGGAATCGGCGTGATGAAGGTGGCGGTGTCAGACGCCGTACGCGCAGACTTCCCCCGGCTCCAGCTCTGGGTCAGCTGGGTCGCGGTGCCGCCCGGCAAGAAGAGCTCGCCTGCCCTGCGTGAGCATCTCGCCGACGTCGACGACCGCGTCAAGGGGTTCGCCGTCGGCTCCCTCCGCCTGGACCCCGTCGCGTCGGCGTACCGCGCGTTCGCCCGGCAGATCGGCCTCGACCCCGACGCGGACCGCAACCCCCTCGAGCGGCTGGCCGTCGAGCGCCTCACGGTCGGCCGGCTGGCGAGCGGCGGCCCGCTCGCCGACGCCATGACGGTGTCGATGCTCGAGACGGGCATCCCGCTGTGGGCCATCGACTCCGAGCAGACGAACGGCTGGCTGCGCGTCGACGCCGATGAGCGCGGGACACTCGTCATCGCCGACGACAAACGCTCGCTCGTCCCGCTGCTGGCGACGCCCGGGACGGACCTCGCGCCCGCGATCCACCGCCGCTCGCCATCGACCGCGCTCGTCTACGCGCTGCAGGTGGGCAAGGTCCCCACGCCCGCGGTCGAGGAGGCCTTCTGGCACCTGAGCGCCGCCGTCGCCGACCGATCGCACGTGCGCTAGATGCTCCCCCTCGCCATCGGAACCCTCGGCCTCGGGTTGACCGTCGTGGTCATCATCGTCGTGCTGACCGCCATCGGCATCGTCCGGGCCCGCGGCAACAAGAACAGCACCTTCCTCGAGTGGGACCCGATCGACCGCACGGCCTGGCGCCGCGAGGTCGACGACGCCGACGTCGTCCACATGCTGGCCGAGCACAACCAGCGCCGGGCCGAGCGCGGCCTGGACCCGCAGACCATGGAGGAGTACGTGGAGCAGCTCAGGCGGCGCTGACCCGCCGGAGCGGGTACGCTGCGGCGGATGGAAAATCCGAACGAGCATTCAAAGTCCCCCCGAAGTAACCCCCTTCTCCCCCACCGGGTGAGGATCCGGGCGACGGGGACGGAGTAGCGTCGAGCGCCATGACCCCCGACGTCGCTTCTGCGGGCCCCTGGTTCGCGCTCGGTGAGGACCACCAGCACATCGTCGAGCAGGTCGAGCGGTTCGCGAAGGACCGCTTCTGGCCGCTCCAGCAGCGGATGGACGACGACGAGTGGTGGCCCGAGGAGGTCTTCCCGTCGTTCGGCGCGGCGGGCTACCTCGGCGTCACCGCACCCGAGTCCCTCGGCGGCGCCGGCCAGGACTTCTTCAGCTCCGCGCTCGTCATGCAGGCGCTCTCGAAGTGGAACCCGTCGATCGGCCTGGCGGTCCTCGCGCACGAGAACCTCTGCCTGAACAACATCCTCCACAACGCCAGTGCCGAGCTGTGCGAGCGGTACATCCCCGGCATGAGCGACGGCTCGATCGTCGGCTGCCTGGGCCTGACCGAGCCCGGCGCCGGGTCGGACGCCCTGGGCTCGATGCGCACGACGGCGAAGCTCGACGGCGATCACTACGTCCTCAACGGCTCCAAGCTCTACATCACGAACGGGCCGATCGCCCAGGTCTGCCTCGTCTACGCGAAGACGAACCTCGACGCCGGCGCGCACGGCATCACGGCGTTTGCGGTCGACTGCGACACGCCCGGGTTCGAGATCGCCCAGAAGCTGAAGAAGATGGGCATGCGCGGCAGCCAGACCGCGGAGATCGTCATGGACGACTGCCGCGTCCCCGTCGAGAACGTCGTCGGCGAGGTCGACAAGGGCGTCCGCGTCGTCATGTCCGGCCTGGACCTCGAGCGCATCGGTCTCGCGTTCATGATGATCGGGATGTGCGAGCGGGCGCTCGAGCTCTCGATCGAGTTCGCGCAGTCCCGCGAGCAGTTCGGTCAGAAGATCTCGCAGTTCCAGTTCATCCAGGGGATGGTCGCGGACATCTACGCGGAGACCGAGTCGCTGCGGTCCTTCTGCTACCAGGTCGGCGCCGAGGCGACCGCCCTGGAGGCGAGCGGAGCCGACAAGAAGCACCTGAGCAAGCGCGCCGCCGCGTGCGTCCTGCAGGCCGGCCTCGTCCTGATGCGCTGCGTCGACCGCGCCGTCCAGATCCACGGCGGCGGCGGGTACATCTGGGAGACCGAGGTCAACCGCCTGTACCGCGCCGGCAAGCTGCTGCAGATCGGCGCCGGCACCAACGAGGTGCGCCGCATCATCATCGCCCGCGACCTCCTCGGCCGCTAGCACCCCGTGCCTTCCCCCCGTCCCGCCGTCGCAGGAGCAGGAGCAACGCCATGAGTCTGAACGCCGTGCTGATCGCCAACCGCGGGGAGATCGCGGTCCGCGTCATCAAGACCGTGCAGAAGCTCGGGTTGCGGGCGATCGCGGTCTACTCCGACGCCGACGCGGCCGCGCCGCACGTCCGGCTCGCCGACGAGGCCGTGCGCCTCGGCCCGGCGCCCGCGGGGCAGTCGTACCTGTCGGTCGAGAAGGTCCTGGAGGCAGCCCGCACCAGCGGGGCGGACGCGATCCATCCCGGCTACGGCTTCCTCTCGGAGAACGCCGGCTTCGCCCGTGCCTGCGTCGACGCCGGCCTGACGTTCATCGGCCCGTCGGGCGACGCCATGGAGGCGCTGGGCGACAAGGTCAGCGCGAAGGCCGTCGCCGACAAGGCGGGCGTGCCGGTCCTTCCCGGCCTCAGCCGCCCCGGCCTCACGGACGACGACATCATCGCCTTCGCCGACGCCGAGGGCGACGGCGTCTTCCCGCTGATGGTCAAGGCCGCCGCCGGTGGCGGCGGCCGCGGGATGCGCGTGGTGAAGGACCGCGCCGGCCTGCCCGAGGCCCTGGGCGCCGCCCGCCGCGAGGCCGTCGCCGGCTTCAGCGACGACACGCTCCTGGTCGAGCGCTACGTCCCCCGCTCACGGCACGTCGAGGTGCAGGTCGTCGCCGACCAGCACGGCGGCGTCATCCACCTCGGCGAGCGCGAGTGCTCGCTGCAGCGCCGTCACCAGAAGGTCGTGGAGGAGTCGCCCTCCCCGGTGATCTCCCCGGAGACCCGCGAGAAGATGGGCTCGGCCGCAGTCCAGCTCTTCCGCGAGGCGCAGTACGTCGGGGCGGGGACCTGCGAGTTCCTCGTCCCCTATGAGACGCCCGACGAGTTCTTCTTCCTCGAGGTCAACGCGCGCCTGCAGGTCGAGCACCCGGTCACCGAGCTGGTCACCGGCCTGGACCTCGTCGAGCTGCAGCTGCGGATCGCGGCCGGCGACCCGCTCGGCATCGCGCAGGAGGACGTCACCCTCACCGGCCACGCGGTCGAGCTGCGAATCTGCGCGGAGGACCCGTCGTCCGGCTTCCTGCCCGCGACCGGCACGCTCGTCGACTACATCGAGCCCGTCGGCGACGGCGTCCGCGTCGACAGCGGCGTCGGCCGCGGCTCGGTCGTCGGCAGCGACTACGACTCGCTGCTCGCGAAGCTCATCACCTACGCCCCCGACCGCGAGACCGCGCTCGACCTGGCCGTCGAGGCCGCCGGCGGCCTGCACCTGCTCGGCGTCACGACCAACACGGGGTTCCTCGCCCGCCTGCTGCAAAGCGAGGAGGTGCGCGCGGGCGACATGGACACCGGCATGATCGAGCGCGGCATCGCGGCCGTCGGCCCCACGCACGACGACGTCGTCGGTGCCGCCGTCGCGCTCGCGGTGATCGAGACCCTCCTGATCCACGAGGCCGGCGCCGCCACCGGCGACCCGTGGGACTCGCTCGTCGGCTTCCGCATCGCCGGCCCGCGGCCGGTCGAGGTCAAGCTGTCCGCGCCGTCGCTCGACGAGCCGCTGCTCGTGCAGGTCGCCGGCCCGCCGTCGGCGCTGACCGTCACCGTCGCCGGTGAGAGCGCACCGGCCGCGGCCGAGCGGACGGGGCCTGAGAGCGTGTCCATCCGCATCGCCGGGTGGCGGAGCGAGTGGCACCGCGCGGCGAGTGGCAAGCAGCGGTGGGTGGCCAGCGGCGCCGACGCGTTCGCGTTCACGCTCGTGGAGCCCGAGGTGCTGGGGGCCGACGCCGCAGCGGCAGGCGCCCTCGAGGCGCCGATGCCCGGCACCGTGCTCTCGGTCCGCACCGAGGCCGGCGCCCACGTCAAGGAGGGGGACGTGCTCGTCGTGATCGAGTCCATGAAGATGGAGCTCGCGCTCACCGCTCCCACCGACGCCGTCGTCGAGGCCGTCCACGTCACCGAAGGGCAGTCCGTGCGCCAGGGCCAAGCCGTGGTCGAACTCGAGGAGGAAGAGTCATGAGCAACGTCCTGCGCTCCCACGCCGTCCCCGGCTCCGAGGAGTTCGTCAAGAACCAGGAGGCCCACGCCGCGCTCGCGGCCGACCTGCGCGAGCAGATCGACGTCGTCCGCGCCGGCGGCGGGCAGAAGGCGGCCGACCGCCACACGAGCCGCGGCAAGCTGCTCCCGCGCGACCGCGTCGAGCAGCTGCTGGACCGTGGCTCGCCGTTCCTGGAGCTGTCGACGCTCGCCGCCCACGGCATGTACGACGACGGCGCCCCGGGCGCCGGCATGATCACCGGCATCGGTCGCGTCAGCGGCCGCGAGGTGATGATCGTCTGCAACGACGCGACGGTGAAGGGCGGCTCGTACTACCCGATGACCGCCAAGAAGCAGACGCGGGCACAGGAGATCGCGCTGCAGAACCGGCTGCCGTGCGTCTACCTCGTCGACTCGGGCGGCGGCTTCCTGCCGCTGCAGGACGAGCTGTTCCCCGACATCCGCGGCTTCGGCCAGTCGTTCTACAACCAGGCGAACCTGTCGGCCGAGGGCATCGCGCAGATCGCCGCGGTGCTCGGGTCCTGCACCGCCGGCGGCGCCTACATCCCGGCGATGTGCGACGAGACGGTCATCGTCAAGAACCAGGGGACGATCTTCCTCGGCGGCCCGCCGCTCGTGAAGGCGGCGACCGGTGAGGACGTGAGCGCCGAGGACCTCGGCGGCGGCGACCTGCACACCAAGAAGTCCGGCGTCGCCGACCACCTCGCCGCCGACGACACCGAGGCCCTGGCGATCGTGCGCGAGATCGTCGCGTCGCTCGGCACCCGCGACACGCAGAACCCGCCGTGGCAGCGCCTGGCGCCCGAGGCCCCGGCTGTCGACCCGTCCGAGCTGACCGGCGCCGTCCCTGCCGACCTGCGCACGCCGTACGACCCGCGCGAGATCATCAGCCGGATCGTCGACGGCTCGCGCTTCCACGAGTTCAAGGCGAACTACGGCTCCACGCTCGTCACCGGCCTCGCGCACCTCCACGGCCACCAGGTCGGGATCATCGCCAACCAGGGCGTGATCTTCAGCGAGTCCGCGCTGAAGGGCGCGCACTTCATCGAGATGTGCGACCAGCGCGGCATCCCGCTCGTCTTCCTGCAGAACATCACGGGCTTCATGGTCGGCCGCGAGGCCGAGGAGGGCGGCATCGCCAAGCACGGCGCGAAGATGATCTCCGCCGTCTCGACCGCCCGCGTCCCGAAGCTGACCGTCATCGTCGGCGGCTCGTTCGGTGCCGGCAACTACGGCATGAGCGGCCGGGCGTACTACCCGCGCTTCCTGTGGATGTGGCCGAACGCGCGCATCAGCGTCATGGGCGGCGATCAGGCCGCGAACGTCCTGGCGACCGTCGGCCGCGAGACCGACCCCGAGAAGATCGAGGCCGGCAAGCAGAAGATCCGCGACCAGTTCGAGCGCCAGGGTCACCCGTACTACGCCAGCGCCCGCCTCTGGGACGACGGCGTCATCGACCCGCTGTCCACGCGCGACGTCCTGGGCCTCGCGCTGTCCGCCTGTGCGAACGCCCCCCTCGGCGAGCGCCGCAGCCCCGTCTTCCGGATGTAAACCACCCCCAACGCAGCAGGAGAGAGAGTCATGGGCAAGATCGAAGGTGGGTGCCTCTGCGGCGCCATCACATACTCCAGCGAGGCCGAGCCGATCCTCACCGGCATCTGCCACTGCACCGACTGCCGCAAGCAGTCGGGCACGGCCTTCTCGATCAACCTCGGCGTCCCGAAGGACGAGCTGGTGATCACCGGCACGCCGAAGACGTTCGACACGATGGGCACCGACCGCGGCGCACCCGCGCACCGCTCCTTCTGCGGCGACTGCGGCTCACCGATCATCTCGGTGCTCGGCGACGCGCCGGACATCGCGTTCATCAAGGCGGGGACGCTCACCGACCCGTCGTGGGTCGAGCCGGAGCTCGAGCTCTGGGAGGAGTCCCGCCTGCCCTGGGTCGACCGCGTGGAATCGGACGAACGCGGGTACTTCCCGCGCGGCCTGAACACCGACTGACCCCCGACCGCCCCCTTCGGGGGGTGCCACTGCACCCCGGGGGGATGATCCGGTGTCCCCCGGGGTCCATGCTGTGTCCATGAGCCCGTTCAGCACGATCGAAGCGGCCCTGGACGACATGCGCGCCGGGAAGATGGTCGTGGTCTGCGACGACGAGGATCGCGCTGACTCGGACCCGCCCGCCCACCTGACGTTGGCCGCGCAGTTCGCGACGCCCGACGCCATCAACTTCATGGCGACCCACGGGCGGGGCCTCATCTGCCTGGCGATGACACCCGAGCGCTGCGACGACCTCGGCCTGCCGATGATGACCGACGCGAACGGCTCGACCTTCGAGACCGCGTTCACGGTGTCGATCGAGGCCCGCGTCGGGACGACGACCGGCATCTCCGCCGCCGACCGCGCCCGCACCGTCCAGGCTGCGGTCGCCGCCGGCGCCACGGCCGCCGACATCGTCTCCCCCGGCCACATGTTCCCCCTGCGCGCCAAGCCGGGCGGCGTCCTGGAGCGGACCGGGCAGACCGAGGCCGCGGTCGACCTCGCGCGCCTCGCGGGCCTCACGCCGGCCGGTGTCATCTGCGAGATCATGAACCCGGACGGGACCATGGCGCGCGTCGACGACCTGCGCAGCTTCTGCACCGAGCACGGCCTGAAGATGATCACGGTCAAGGACCTGATCGCCTACCGCCGCCGCAACGAGCAGCTGATCGAGCGCGTGGTCGAGACCACGATGCCCACCGCGCACGGCGTCTTCCGCGCGATCGGCTACCGCGACCTCGCGACCGGGGCGGAGCACATGGCCCTCGTCCGCGGCGACGTCATGGGGCGGCACGACACGCTCGTCCGCGTCCACAGCTCCTGCATGGCCGGCGACAAGCTCGGCTCGGCGGCCTGCGGCTGCGCGAGCAAGCTCGACGACGCGCTGCACCGGATCGACCGCGAGGAGGCGGGCGTCATCGTCTACTTCGAGCAGCCGGGCCTCGGCTGCCTCGGCGAGGCCGCGGAGGGCCACCTCCCGAATCCGGGGGCGACGCCGTTCGACGAGCTGCGCGAGTTCGGGATCGGCGCGCAGATCCTGGCCGACCTCGGGCTCGGCTCGATCCGCCTGATGACGAACCACCCCAAGCGGATCCGCGGCCTCGAGGGCTACGGCCTGACGCTGAGCGACCAGGTCCCGGTGGGCCCGGCGTCGCCGGCCCGCCGTCCCCTGCCGCCGGCCGGCCTGCCGCTACTTGAGATGGACCTGCTCGACGAATGGCGTGACGGGTGTGCGGCATGACGGCACACTGTCCACGTCGGCAAAGCCAGAACGAGAGGATGTACCGATGACGATCGTGCCGCAGTCCTGCACCAGCGCCATGTTCGGCGACCTGATGGCCGAGCTGCCCGCCGGCGTGGCCGTCGTGACGGTCGGCGACGGCGGAACGCCGAAGGGCCTCGTCGTCACGAGCCTCACGGCCTACACGGCGAACCCGCCGTCGATCCTCGTCTCCGTCGCGCACACGTCGCGCTCCTACGACTCGCTGCTCGCGGCCAGCCACTTCGGCGTGCACGTACTGCAGGTGGGCCAGGACGAGGTCGCGGGCAAGTTCGCCAGCAAGGACGAGGACAAGTTCGCGGGCATCGACTGGGAGTGGGACGGCGACGTCCCCAAGGTCAACGGCTCTCTCGCTTACCTCAAGTGCGAGACGTCCAAGGCGTTCCACCACCTCGATCACACGGTGCTGATCGGGGAGATCGGCGACGTCGACCGGGACGAGGCCGCCGAGCCCATGCTGTACCTGCGCCGGCGCTTCGCCTGGCGCGTCTCCGGCTGAGCGCCCGTCAGGAGGTCTCGAGCCGTGGCGTGAAGCGCCACAGCTCGATCGCGTGCTCGATGCGCTCGACGATCGCCTCGACCTCGACGACCTGCTCGTGCTCGAGCGGTCCGCCGGCGATGGCGGCGACGATGCGATCGGTGTCGTTCGCCAGCTCGTCGAAGTCGACGCCGATGTTGCCGCCGTCCAGGTCCCGCAGCTCGAGCTCCAGCAGGTGCACCGCTGCCCGCACCTGCAGCGCGGCGGCGCGCGTGCGCCCGTGGTCCAGGTCGGTGTAGGCGCGCAGGAGCAGGTCCTCGCCCTCCAGCACCGAGGCGCGCCCCGCGAGCACGTTCGCCGTGGTCTCCGACGGCGCCAGGCGCTCCTCCCGGCTGGCCTTCAGGCCGAGCGGCAGCGGCAGGACGGCGGCACGCGTGAACTTGCCGTTCGGGAGGGACTCGGTCGTGCCGTAGCCGATGCGCGTGGTCCGGGAGTCCCGCTGGGCGACCTCGCGGACGTACGGGTCACGCGAACCGGCCCGGTAGGCGCGGATCGCGCGGTTCAGGACGAGGAGGCCCTCGGCGACCCACGCCTGTTGCGCGTCCTCGTCGACCGACAGCTCGAGCAGCTCCGCGTCCGCGACCTTGCGATCGAGGGGGCGGGTGCCGCGGATGAAGGTGGCGAGCAGCAGCGGCACCTCGGCCGGGCCACTGTCGACCTCGGCCTCCTTGGCCTTCCGCCGCAGCTTCGGGATCCGTGCCGGCGCCACGTCGACGCTGATGGCCAGCACGTCGGCCGTGCCCTTCTGCATCGTCTGGCCGGACAGCTGCTGTCGGCGCGTGAGGGCGTCGCTGCGGAGGGCCGCGCCCGTCGAATCCACCGAGCTCGGGTGAGCGACGATGTAGCGTCCGGCGTGCGGGCCGATCGCGTGCGTGAACTCGAACTGCACGGCGAGGAATGACGACGCCATGGGGCGACTGTACCCCCGCGAATGAGGGGTGACCCACCAAAGGTGGAGAGAAGTACCCCTACGAAGGCACGCCAGGTCTGGTCCGCGGAGAGGATGATCATCCAGCTTGCATTGCCGCGAGGAACGATCGCCAGAGGAGAGCAGCACATGAGTGGCTTGACAGAAGTTCCGTCCATCGGAGGACCCGGCGCCCCGGACCCGGCAACACGCGACCTGCTCGACAGCGCTGCGAACTTCGCGTTCCACGAGGGCGCCGAGTCGCTCATCGAGGATGTCCCGGGTGAGTTCTGGTCCATCCAGTGCAAGGACGTCTACAAGAACTTCGGTCGCCACCAGGTGCTCGACGGCCTGAACCTCGGCATCCCGGAGGGCATGATCTCGGTCGTGCTCGGCCCGTCCGGCACCGGCAAGTCGGTGCTCATCAAGCACCTGATCGGCCTGCTCTTCCCCGACGGCGGCGACGTCCTCGTCCACGGCCAGTCGGTCCCGCAGCTACGGATGTCCGAGCTGCTCGAGCTCCGCCGCCGTTTCGGCATCCTGTTCCAGGACGGCGCGCTCTTCGGGTCGATGAACGTCTTCGACAACACCGCCTTCCCGCTTCGCCAGAACTCGAACCTGTCGGAGAGCGCGATCCAGGACGTCGTCCGGGCACGCCTCGCCGAGGTCGGCCTGTCCGGCGCCGAGACGGCCATGCCGTCCGAGCTCTCCGGCGGCATGCGCAAGCGCGCCGGCTTCGCCCGCGCACTCGTGACCGAGCCCGAGATCGTCGTCTTCGACGAGCCCGACTCCGGCCTGGATCCCGTCCGCACGTCGCTGCTCTGCGACCTGATCCGGGACATGCACCGGCGTCACGGCGGCACGTACATCCTGATCACCCACGACATCGCGACGATGCGCCAGATCGCCCAGTACGTCGCCGTGCTGTGGAAGGGCCGGATCGTCCAGGCCGGCGGCCGCGACGAGATGCTCGCGTCCGAGAACCCGTTCGTCCGCCAGTTCCTAAACCGGCAGTCCGAGGGCCCGCTCGGCATGGACTGAGCCCCAGGGCTCGACCGCAGCAAGCCTCTCCGATGCCCGGCCGCCGCCGGGCATCGGCTGTTTAACAGGGCCTTGGCGAGGCCGTCCTCCTTTCGACCGGGGCATCCACCCCTTAGGGAAGACGGCACGCTCGGGCGCCGGTTCTAGCGTCTTCGTGACGAGGGTCACCTGGCCCACTCCGTACGCACCCAAGCCTCGGGAGATACCGCCCCATGCATTACAACTTCGCCATCAAATGGCTCAAGGCCTTCCGGTCCAGCTCGGAGGAGGTCTGCGCGCTCTACGCCGACGACTTCATCTTCGAGGACCCGATGCTCGACCAGCACAACGTCAACACCAAGCCCGACCTGCTGCGTCTGTTCTCCCTGTACGCCAACAAGGACCGCGAGAACGGCCTCGGCGTGCACAACTTCCGGGTCCGCGGGTACGAGGGCGACCGCGACTGCGGCCTGATCTCGTGGGAGTGGAGCCCCGAGGACTGCGCGAACTTCATCGGCATCGACGTCGCCGGGAAGCCTTTCCTCACCATGGGCCACACGTGGCACGAGTACGACGCGGACGGCAAGATCACCCGCGAGTCCTCGTGGTGGGACGCCGCCTGCATCCTGCGGCAGACGCACGAGATCAAGCCCGACCGGCTCACCACCGGCACGAAGCAGGCGGTGACGGCATGAGCAACCTCGAGCACGCGCAGAAGTGGGCCGACGCCCTCGGCAACGACGTCGAGGCGCTCGTCGCCCTGTACGCCGACTACCCGACGATCCAGTTCGGGAAGATCGAGGACCACGAGGTCGACACGCTCACCGACGCGGACATGATCCGCGAGCAGCTCGGCCCGATCAGCGCCGGCGAGAACGGCAAGTACACCTTCACGGCCACCGAGTGGCTCGGCAAGGAGAAGTTCGGCCTGATCCACTGGGACGTCACGATCGAGGGCGCCTCGACCTTCCGCGGGATCCCGACCGAGGGCAAGACGCTCACCGGCACCGGCTCGACCTACCAGGAGTTCGACGACCAGGGCAAGATCCTGCGCGAGAACACCTACTGGGAGGACAACCGCATCTTCGAGCAGCTCGGCATCGCGCTCATGCGCCCGCACTACTGGGAGGAGGACTTCGACATGGAGGCCTTCCTCGCCGAGGCCGCGGGCTAGCCGCGCCGGGCGACATCGACGTCTGACCGGGGCCCGTCGACGCTGACGGGCCCCTCGTCGTATCCGGGTACCTAAGAGCACTCTTAGCGTCTCGCCCGATAGGTGGAGGAACCTCCCCCTTCCAGGCCATACGGCGGTGCTGCGCGGTCGAGATACTCGATCGCATGTATCCAGGCGCCCAGGACCCCAGCAAACCCGCGATCATCATGGCCGGGTCCGGCCATACGACGACCTACGGCGAGGTCGACGCCGCCGCCAACCAGATCGCCCAGCTGTTCCGCGACGCCGGCCTGCAGCCCGGCGACCACGTCGCCTTCGTCGCCGAGAACTCCCCCGAGTACCTCGTCTTCGCCTGGGGCGCCCACTACGCCGGCCTGCTCTACACCGCCTGCTCCACGCAGCTCACCGGTGAGGAGATGGGCTACATCATCGACAACTGCGAGGCCCGGATCGCGGTCTTCTCCTCGCGGTACGCCGACCGGGTCAAGGGCGCGCAGGGCGCGGCTCCGAAGGTCGAGAAGTGGTACGCGATGAAGGGCGAGATCGATGGCCTCGAGTCCTTTGAGGAGGCGTACGCGAAGTTCCCCGCCGAGGCCACCGAGCCCGACCGGATCGCCGGCCGGGACATGCTCTACTCGTCCGGCACCACCGGCAAGCCGAAGGGCATCCGCCCGGCCGATCTGACCGCCCCGCTGGAGACCGAGCCGATCATCGTCACGCCGATCCTCAAGGGCATGTTCGGGGTCGGCGCCGACGACGTCTACCTGAACCCGGCACCGCTCTACCACGCCGCTCCGCTGCGGTTCTGCATGGCGAACCACCAGCTCGGCGGGACCGTCGTCGTCATGGAGCGGTGGGACGAGGCGAAGGCCCTCGACTACTTCGCCCAGTACGGCGTGACCGTCACCCAGCTCGTCCCGACGATGTTCGTGCGGATGCTGCGCCTGCCGGAGGACGTGCGCGCCGCCGCCGACGTCTCGAGCCTGCGCCTCGTCATCCACGCGGCCGCCCCGTGCCCGCGTGAGGTCAAGCAGCAGATGCTCGACTGGTGGGGCCCGATCATCCACGAGTACTACGCGTCGACCGAGGCCTGCGGCCTCACCTGGGTCACGCCCGACCAGTGGCTCGCGAAGCCCGGCACCGTCGGGAAGGCGCTCGTCGGCGTGCCGCACATCGTCGACGAGGACGGAAACGAGGTCCCGGCCGGGACCGACGGCGCGGTCTGGTTCTCGGACGGGCCGCAGTTCCAGTACCACAACGACCCCGAGAAGACGGCCGGCGTCACCAACGACAAGGGCTGGCAGACGTTCGGCGACATCGGTCACCTGGACGAGGACGGCTTCCTGTTCCTGACCGACCGCGCGTCCTACATGATCATCACGGGCGGCGTGAACGTGTACCCCCAGGAGGCCGAGGACGCCCTGCAGTCCCACCCGAAGGTCATGGACGCCGCCGTCTTCGGCGTCCCCCACCCCGACTTCGGCGAGGCCGTCCAGGCCGTCGTGCAGCCCGTCGAGATGCCGGCCGACGAGGCGGCAGCCGCTGCGCTCGAGGAAGAGCTCATCGCCCACTGCCGCTCCGGCCTGGCGAAGCTCAAGTGCCCGAGCTCGGTCGACTTCCGCGAGGAGCTGCCGCGCACCCCCACCGGCAAGCTGCTCAAGCGCCTGCTCAAGGACGAGTACAAGGAATCGGCGACCGCAGGCGCCGCCGGCTGATGTCGGACACCGTCGCGCCGGCGCCGCTGTGGGAGCCGCCGGCCGAGTTGATCGAGGCGGCCGAGGTGGCCGCCCTCATGCGCGACGTGGGCGCGGCGGACTACAACGAGCTGTGGCAGTGGTCGGTGGACGACGTCGAGCGCTTCTGGGGAACCCTCTGGAAGCGCTTCGACATCGTCGCCGACGGTGACCCGTCCCGTGTCCTGGACACCCACGACATGCCGGGGGCGCGCTGGTTCCCAGACGTGGCGCTGTCGTTCCCCGAGCACGTCTTCCGCGGCAAGGACGCGGCCGCCCCGGCCCTGCACTTCGCGACGGAGAGCCGCGCCCTTGAGCAGTGGACCTGGGCCGAGCTCGCCGAGCAGACGACGCGGATCCGCGCGGGCCTGCGGGCACTCGGCGTCGAGCGGGGCGACCGCGTCGCCGGCTACCTGCCGAACATGCCGCACACCGTCGCCGCGTTCCTGGCGACGACGTCGCTCGGCGCCATCTGGTCCTGCTGCTCGCCGGACTTCGGCACGCGCACGGTCGTCGACCGGTTCGCGCAGATCGAGCCGAAGGTGCTGCTCGCCGTCGACGGCTACGAGTACGGCGGCAAGTCCTTCGACCGCACGCAGATCGTGGCCGAGCTCGCGGAGGCGCTGCCGACCGTGCGGCAGACGGTGACGCTGCCCTACCTCGGCGACGCGGGCAACTGGGACGAGCACTTCCCGGCCACCGACGAGCCGCTCGCGTTCGAGCGCGTGCCGTTCGACCATCCGCTGTGGATCGTCTACTCGTCCGGGACGACGGGGCTGCCCAAGCCGATCGTGCACGGGCACGGCGGCCCGCTGCTGGAGCACCTGAAGACCTGGCGGCTGCACCACGACATCAAGCCCGGCGACCGCGCCCTGTGGTTCACGACCACCGGCTGGATCATGTGGAACTACCTGGTCTGCGGGCTGCTGTCGGACATCTCGATCGTCCTCTACGACGGCAACCCCGGCTACCCGTCCCTCGGCGCGCTATGGGACCTCGCCGACGAGGCCGACGTCGCGCTGTTCGGCGCCGGCGCCGCGTTCATCCACGGCTGCATGCGCGCCGAGGTGCTGCCCGCCCAGGGCCGCAAGCTGACGTCACTGCGGTCGGTCGGCGTCACGGGCTCGCCGCTGGCGCCCGAGGGCTTCCCGTGGGTCGCCGAGCACGTCGGCCCGCACATCTGGCTTGCGTCCACATCGGGCGGGACGGACATCGCCGGCGGCTTCTTCGGCGGCTCGCCGCTGATGCCCGTCTACTCCGGCGAGCTCTCCTGCCGCATGCTCGGCGTGAAGGTCGAGGCCTGGGACGACGAGGGCCAGGTCGTCGTCGACGACGTCGGCGAGCTGATCGTCACCGAGCCGATGCCGTCGATGCCGGTCAAGTTCTGGAACGACGCGGGGGACGAGCGCTACCGCGAGTCGTACTTCGAGACGTTCGACGGCGTCTGGCGCCACGGCGACTGGATCCGCATCACCGACCGTGGCTCGGCCGTCATCTACGGGCGCTCGGACTCCACGGTCAACCGCGGCGGCATCCGCATCGGGACCGCGGAGATCTACAACGCCGTGCTCGCGATCGACGGGATCGAGGACGCGCTGGCGGTCGACGTCCCGCCGGCCGACGGGACGGGCGACAGCTGGCTCGGCCTCTTCGTCGTCCTCGCGGGCGGCGCCGAGCTGACGCCGGAGCTGACCAAGCAGGTCGCCTCCGCGATCCGCGCCGACGCGTCCCCCCGGCACGTCCCGGACGAGCTGCTCGCCGTCCCGGACCTGCCGAAGACGCTGACTGGCAAGCTGCTCGAGGTCCCGGTGAAGAAGCTCCTGATGGGCCGCGACCCGGGCTCGGCGGCGAACGCCGGCTCGCTCGCGAACCCAGAGGCGTTCCAGTGGTTCGTCGACTGGTCCCGCGAACGCGGCCCGGTGGCGTAACAGCGGCTTGGCAGCTGGGTCGCGCGTCGGCGTGCGGCCCAGAGAACGCATGGGTTCCTTGCGCCGCGCGCCGGTCGGGTGCGCCGGGTTCGTGCACCTGCCGGATCCGCCCGGCGCTCCGTTACGATGTCCGGACATGCCGTCCGTCACCCGCAAGTCCCAGAGCACGCGCACCCAGCGCCGTGACGACGCCCGCCACCGCCTGCTCGGGGTGGTCGAGAAGCTGCTCGAGGAGGGCGAGTCCTTCACCGAGATCAGCGTCGAGCGCCTCGTCTCCGAGGCCGGCATGTCGCGGTCGACGTTCTACGTCTACTTCGAGGACAAGGGCGATCTGCTGCGGGCTTGGTTCGAGGACATCACAACCGAGCTGTACGGCGCCGCGACGGACTGGTTCGCGCTCGACGCGTCGGCCTCACAGGCCGACCTGCGTGCCGCGCTGGACAAGGTCGTGAAGACCTACAAGCCGCACACCACGCTGATGGCGGCGACCTACGACGCCGCGGCCTACGACGCCAACGTCCGCGAGCTGGTCGAGGGCATGATGACCACGAACATCGCCGGCCTGCGCAAGCACATCAAGACCGGTCAGTCCGGCGGGTTCGTCGACCCCGCCCTGCCCGCCGCGCAGACCGCGGCCTGGCTGCAGTGGATGGCCGAGCGCGGCCTGCACCAGCTGGTACGCACCGCCGGCGGCGCCGAGCTCGAGAAGCTGATCGACGCGTACACCGGCATCGTCTGGAACACGCTCTACGCGCCGACCCGCAAGTAGCTCCGCGCGGCGGCGCTCGCTGCTCAGCGCCCGGTGAACGCCGCCGGCCGGCGAGCCGCGAATGCTGCGACACCTTCGCGCGCGTCGTCCGTCGCGCCGCACGCAACCTGCGCGTCGAGCTCAAGCGTCAGGTGCTCGGCCCAGCTGACCGTGCTCGCCCCGCGCAGCAGCCGCCGGGCGTGGCCGTAGGCGACCGTCGGCCCCGCCGCGAACCGGCGACCCTCGGCCAGTGCGCGGTCGGCGAGGTCCGCCGCCGGGACGACCTCCGACGCGATCCCCCACTCGACCGCCTCGTCGGCGTTCAGGACCTTGCCGCCCAGGATGAACTGCTGCGCGCGCCGCAGGCCGACGAGCCGCGGGAGCGCCCACGCGCTGCCACCGTCCCCGCTGAGACCCAGCAGCGGGAAGCCCGCGGCCAGCTTGGCCGTGTCGGCGACCAGGACGATGTCCGCGCACCACAGCAGCCCGAGTCCGCCACCCGCCACCGGACCCTGAGCCGCGCAGACGATCGGAACCGGTAGGTCGCCCAGCGTCGCGAGCGTGCGATGGAACGGCCGCACCATCGCGTCGAGCTCGTCGGGCATGCGGTCTGCCTCGCGCGCGAAGTGCGCGAGGTCGCCGCCGACGCTGAAGCTCGCCCCGTCCGCGGTGACGAGGACCGCCCGGACGGTGCCGTCCGCGGCGATCGCGTCGACCGCGTCGCCCAGCGCCGCGACCCAGGCCGGATCGATCGCGTTGTGTCGCTCCGGCGCGCTGAACGACAGCTGCGCGAGGCCATCCTCGACCGTCAGGCGAACACGCTGCTCGGGGCTCATGGTCGCAGCCTACCGGCCGTCGGCCACATGCTCTGCACACACTGATCGGACAACCTGTAAGACTTGGCTGCATGAGTCTTCCCGTGCCGGCCGGAACCACGCGCGTCGTCGCCATCAGCGGCGCCGGACGCGGAATCGGGCTCGCCACCGCACGTGCCCTGCACGCCAGCGGGGCCTGCGTCGTCCTGGGTGACATCGACGTCGAGGCGGCCGAGGCTGCCGCCGCCGGCCTCGGCGATCGTGCCCTCGCCGTCCGGCTCGACGTGTCCGATGCGGACTCGTTCGTGGCGTTCGTGGACGCCGCCGAGACCGCGTTCGGGCCGCTCGGCGTCCTCATCAACAACGCGGGGATCATGCCGATCGGCCCGTTCCTGGACGAGGCGCCGGCGACGGCTCAGCGCGCGCTGGACATCAACATGATGGGCTGCCTGAACGGGATGCGCAGCGTCCTCCCGGGCATGCTCGAGCGGGGCCGCGGCCACATCATCAACGTGGCCTCCGTGGCCGGGAAGTCCCCCGTCCCCGGCGGCCTGACCTACGCCGCCACCAAGGCCGGCGTGATCTCGATGACCGAGACCGCCCGCGTCGAGTACGCCGGCACCGGCCTGGCGTTCACCTGCGTGATGCCCTCCTTCACCAACACCGAGCTCATCGCCGGCACCAAGGGCACACGGTTCGTCAAGAACATCGAGCCGGACGACGTGGCGGCGGCGATCGTGGCTGTGATCGCCAGGCCGCGGCCCGACGTGTTCGTCCCGAAGGTGGTGGGGACGCTGGCGCGGACCCAGCCGCTGATCGGCCGTCGTGTGCGTGACCGGATGAACAAGGCCATCAAGGCCGACCGCACGTTCCTCGAGGTCGACCAGTCGGCCCGGGCGGGCTACGACCGCCGGATCGGCACCACGCCGCAGCCGCCGTCCCTGACCCCGGGCGACGAAGCCTGAGCGTCGCACTCGCTCCCGACGCCCCGCGTTTGGGGGGGGTCAGGTGGGGGTCGGAAGGGCTGCGTAGAGGTCGGCGAACTCGGCCTGGATGTCGGCGACCAGGTCCCATGCGTCCGGGACCAGCTCGCGGTCGCCGACGACGCCGATCTCCAGCTCGCCGGCGTAGCTGACCACGGTGACGTTGAGCGCGGCCCCGTCGAAGATCAGGCTCAGCGGCGCGACCTCCTCCATCGGCGCGCCGTCGAGGTGCAGCGTCACCGGCGGGCCGGGAACGTTCGACAGCACCAGGTTCAGCGGCGGCGCGAGCAGGCCGCTGCCCATCAGGCGCATGATGCCGCCAGCGAGCGGCGCGAACACGAGCGGGAAGATCAGCTCGTTGGCGTCCTCGAGCAGCGTGGTCGGCGCGTCGGCGTGGCGGGCCTTCGCAGTGTTCATGCCCTCCGCCGCCGCCTGCAGCCTCGCCACCGGGTCGGCCAGCTGCGTCGGCACCGGCACGACGTACGAGGAGATCGCGTTGCTGATCTTCCCGTCGCTGTTCGCGGTCCGCACGCTCGACGGGACGAACGCGAGCAGCGGCTCGTCCGGGACGCCGTCCGTCGCCGCCAGGCGACGCCGCAGGCCGCCGGCGACCGCGCCCACCACGACGTCGTTGAACGATGCACCCGACGCCGACTTCAGCGTCCGCACCACGTCGAGGCTCACCCGGCCGAACGCGATCGAGCGCCCGGGCGACAGGGGCCCGTTGAAGCGGACCTTCGGCGCCTGCAGGTACTCGCCGTGGTCCTTGGTCTCGCCGGGGCGCAGCCCCTGGCCCGCACGGGCCGCCTTCGCCGCGGTCTGCGCGCCGGGCAACGCGCGCAGCATCGGGACCTGGTCGAGGTACGGCAGCGCCTTGGCCCCCGACCGGGCGGCGCGCAGCGGGTGCGTGACCGTGCGGCGGACCGTGGTGGCGGCGCGGTGCGAAGCCGGCGGCGGCGGCGTGTGCGGGACGACGTCCGGCAGGTCGCTGCGGTCGGCCGGGTCCGGCTGGACGTCCAGCAGCAGGCTCAGGATCGTCGCGAACGCCAGCGCGTCCGCGGCGGCGTGATGGAAGACCATGGCGACGGCGACGCGGCCGTCGGCGAGCCCGTCGATCAGGACGAACTGCCAGAGGGGGCGCCGGCGATCCAGGCGGGTGGCCATCAGGTCCGCGGTCACGGCGGCGAGCTCCACCGGCCCGCCCGGCGCTGGGAGCGTCCGCTGCAGGACGTGCGCGTCGAGGTCGACGGGGCCGTCGACGAACGACGGGTGGTCCAGGCCCAGCGGGCTCGTCTGCAGGCGCCAGCGCAGCGCCGGGATGCGCTCGATACGCCGCTGGAAGAGCGCTCGGACGCGTTCGCGCGTGAGGACCTCGCCGTGTCGATCGGGGCCGAAGATGCCCAGCCCGCAGTAGTTGCTGGTCATGTTCCCGGCCTCCGCGGCGAGGAACTGCGCGTCGAACGCCGTCAGCGGGCGCGCGCGGTCAGGTGTGTCGCTCATATGGGTCAGGCCTCGCCGCGCCAGCGCAGCAGCGAGGGATCCAGCAGCTTGTGCAGGCCACCGTCCGGCAGCCAGGCGAGCGTCTCGAGCTCGAGCGGGTCCAGATAGCCGACGTGCCCGGTGCGCAGATCCTCGATCCGCAACCTCGGCCCGTTGCCCTCGGTGTCGATCGAGACCTGGACGGACGCGAACTCGCCGCTCACCTCGCCGAGCCCGCCGGTCCCCTCTTGGATCTCGCCCGCCATCAGATCAGGAACGCCAGCGTGTAGAGCGGCCGGTCGTTGTCGACCAGGAAGACCTTCTTGTAGGCCATCCGCAGCCCGTCGTCGGTGCGGCGCAGCGTGTACTCGCTGCGGCCGGCCCAGAGCGTGACGCCGCGCTCGCGGGACTCGTACACCAGGAAGTTCGCCCCGACGCGGATCGCGCCGCCGTCGTCGTCCCCCGCGCCGTCGAGCAGCTCGACGTTCGAGATCAGGCGGCGCAGCTTGGACGGCGGGGTCTGCGAGTGGCGCTTGCCGGTGTGCAGCTGCTTGATGCGGGTCGCGATGCGGGCGCGGTTGTCGAAGATGATCGACACCTGCTTGGTCGGGTCCGAGTCGTCGGCGTTGGCCGGGACCCAGTAGACGCCGTCGTCGGTCCACAGCGCCTCCCAGTCGTCGTAGCGCAGCTCGTCCTGAAAGCGCGCCTCACGGAAGATGAACTGCTCGACCTCGCGGAGCAGCTCGATGTCGAGGACCGTCATGCCACCAGGCCCTGCGGACCGGCCTTGACCGCCGTCTCGGGCTCGGGCACCGGGGCCTCCATCAGCGAGCGGTAGTGCTTCCAGATCGCGCGCTGCGGGACCTCGTCGGTCGCGTCGCCGACCGTGAACCCGTTCTCGTCCTGGCGCTCGCGGTGCATGCCGCGTTTGATGACGAGCCACTCCGGGTTGCGGGCGTGGACGCCGCGCTGGTTGCGCTCGTACATCTCGCTGTCGTCCGCCAGCAGGAAGCCCGCCGGCCCGACCGACCCGATCGTCTGCTGCAGCATCCGCCGGTTCATGTCCGGGGCGCCCTTGTACTGGACGGCTGTGACGTGCTGCACGGTCTCGTCGACCGCGGTCGGCTGCAGGACAAAGAGCTGGATCTCCGCGATGAACAGGTTCGGGAAGACCATCACGTGCGGCGACCCGTCGATCAGGATCTCGCGGGTCTTGTCCCCGTGGACGGCCGTCAGCTGGTCGACGTAGTCGGGGACCTTCTTCGGGTCGGTGCCGAACCAGCCGAGCGGCTGGTCCAGGCGCCGGAACTCGGGGCGCAGGTCGTTCTCGGTGTGGCCGTTGCCGAGGTCCCGGCAGACGGCCGTCGACTTCTCGCCGTAGAGGTCGCCGATGCCGCTGGCCGCGACGGAGAAGATCGAGGAGTGGACGAACTGCGGGTGGTAGCCGTCCGTCTCGTTCTCGAGCAGCATCTTCCAGTTGGCCTTGCACTTGTGCTGCAGCCAGCCGGCGGTGAGCTCGACCTCACCCGTGGGGGAGAGGCGAACCAGGCGGTCAAAGGCGTCGGTGGCCGCGCCGAGGTGCTCCTCGAGCGTCGGGCCGTCCTCCGCGAACGAGCCGAAGACGAAGCCCTGGTACGTCGCGACGCGGGCGACCCGGCCGAGGCCGAGGTCCTTCTTCGCCTCGCGCCCGCCGTAGCCGCTGTTGAACGGGTAGCCCAGGAGCTTGCCGGTGTTCGAGAACGTCCACCCGTGGTACGGGCAGCGGAACGCCGACGAGTTGCCCTTGGCCGCGTCGCAGACCAGGTTCGCCCGGTGCGTGCAGCGGTTGAGCAGCAGGTGGATCTCGCCCTGCTTGTCGCGGCTCATGATGATCGGCTGCGGGCCGATCGACTTCAGGACGTAGTCGTTCGGCTCCGGGACCTCGCTCACATGGCCGACGTAGACCCACGTCGTGTACCAGATGCGCTCGAGCTCGAGGGCATAGATGTCCGGGTCCGTGTAGAGCGAGCCGTGGACACGTCCCGGCTCGATCAGGTCGTCCCAGCGGACCGCAGTATCTGCGCTCGTCATGCACGCATCCTACATGATTTTACGATCTGTCCGGACAAAGTGTCCGAGACATGTTCGCGGACGGCGATCAGGCGGTCGCGACGCGCCCTTCCAGCAGCTCCTCGACGACCAGGCGGGCGGTCGTCGCGCACGACTGGGTGCCGCCGTCGCCGTACTCCCGCACGCCGTCACCGACGTTGAAGAGGTTGTCCAGCGGCGTCTCCCGCGGCAGCTCGTAGCCGGACGCCGCCCGCTGGGCGGGCCACTCGTCGCGCATGACGCGGGCGTCGATGACCCGCGTCTCGGGGTCCTTCATCCCGGGCAGCTCGCTCTCGAGCTCCTCCAGCGACAGGCGCAGCTCCTCGGCGCTGTCGAAGTCCCCGATCGCGGGGCGCGGGACGGCATAGACGACGGTCAGGTGCCAGCCCTCGGGCGCGAGCTCGGGGCAGGTCGCGGTCATGTTGCCGGCGTTGCAGATGCGCTCGGTGGCGCTGAAGACGATCAGGCCGGGAGTGTCGAGCAGCGGCTCGCGCGACGCGACGTGGATGATGATGTTCGCGGACGGCTTGGACTGGCGCGCGATCGAGTCGACGTACTCCTGGCCGAGCGTGTCGGCCCCGCCGGCCAGCGCGATCGTCGCCGTCGGCCCGGCGTTGGAGATGACCGCGCCGCAGGTGACCTCGGTGCTGACGCCGTCCCGCTCGATCGTCGCTCCGGTGACCCGGCCGCCGTCCACGTGCAGCTTCGTCACCGGGCTCGAGAGCCAGATCTCCCCGCCGTCGCGGGTGACCACGTCCGCGATCGCCTGGCACACGCCGATCGTCCCGTCCGGGTGGAAGCCGAAGTTCCGGAACGCGCCCTTCTGCATGAAGTAGGTCAGGAACGCCTTGGCGGGGATCTCGTCGGCGTTGACCGCGAAGATCGCCGCGGCGAGGTTGCGGAAGAGGCGGTGGACGGTCTCGTTCGAGGTCGCGCCCGCGATCCACTGCTCGAGCGTCAGCTGCTCCTCCGGGTACTCGCCCTTGCGTGCGTCGCCCAGCCCGGACAGCACCTTGGCGCCCTTCTTCGTGATCTGGTCCAGCAGGAAGGACCAGCCGCCCTTGGCCGGGTTGACGGTCTTGCCCTTGATGCGGAAGACGTTCGCGGGCTTGGGGTAGCGGATGTCCAGAACCGCATCGAGGTCCGTGAACGTCTGCTCCATGTCGCCCCCGTTCTCGATCGCGACGGCGCCCGTGTTCACCTTGAAGCCGTCGACGTCGAAGGTCGACGCGCGCCCGCCGACGCGGTCCTCGCGCTCGACCAGGAGGGTGCTGACCCCCGCGTGCTGCAGCCGGGCCGCGGCACAGATGCCGCCCATCCCGGCGCCGATGACGAGGACGTCCACGTGCTTGGTCTCGGTCTCCATGTCCCGAGGCTAACGCATTTCCGGACAGTCTGTCCAGGCGGACCGTCCGCGCAGGTCGCCGGCGGCCGGTCACCGGTAGCCTGCAGCCGATGGCGACCAGTGCCCAGGCCGCGATCCTCGCGGCCACCGAGGAGCTGCTGGCGGAGCGGTCGCTGAGCGATCTGAGCGTTGCCCGGATACTGCAGCGCGCAGGGGTCTCACGGACGACCTTCTACACGCACTACCCCTCGAAGAACGCCGTCGTCGCCGCCTGCTTCCGGCAGTTCATGGACGAGGTCCTCGTCGCCGTCGACCCGTTCCTGGCCGGGCCGGCCGCCGACCCGGAGGCGGTCATCCGCGCGAGCCTCCGCGGCTGGGTCGCAACGTGTCTCGAGCACCGCGGGCTCGTACGCGCGGTGAGCGAGGAGTGGCCGCACGACGACGAGCTGCGCCGCCTGTGGTGGGGCCGGCTGGAGCGCGGGGCCCGCGACATCGCCGCGACGATCGTCGCCGACCGGGCGACGGGTGCAGCGCCGCAGGGCGCGGACGCGGTCGCGCTGGCGTCCTGCCTGATCTGGGCCTTCGAGCGGGTGGTGCACGTGGCGCTGGCCGGCGGCGCCCACGGGCTACCGGACGCGGAGTCGACGGTGGAGCCGCTCGTGCAACTCCTGGTCGGGGGGGTCTACGGGCGTCCTCTGGCCTCCCCCGCGCCCGTCTTCCGCGTCGAGTGATAGCTGACGCACACCCGTGTGCGCGTCAGCTATCACCCGGTGCGTTCGTGGGGGCCGCCGGGACGATCGGGCGACCGTAGATCGTCCCGACGTAGAGCTGCACCAGCGGCTCCACGATCGCGTCGAGCCCGGTCAGCGTCCCGTGGCCGCCGAAGAGCGCGACGTGGAACGCGCGCTCGGTCGCCCAGGCCAGGGTGGCCCCGAGGGCCTGCGCGTCCGCGCCGGGCGGCGCCACTCCCGCGGCGCGGTCGCGATCGATGACGACGGCGATCTGCTCGCCGACGGCCTTGCCGACCCCCAGCCAGAGCTCGCGCAGCTCGGGTGCCCGCGGCCAGCCCTCCGTCGCCGCGAGCCAGATCTGGTGGTTGGCGGCCGCCCCGTCGAGCCACGCGGTGATCCCGTCCCGGAAGACGTCCTCCACCGGGCGGCCCGACGGGGCCAGCAGCCGCGCCATGTCGCCGGCCGCGCGCGCCGTCACCGACGCCGCGAGGGCGAGGACGACCGCGTCCTTGGAGCCGAAGTGCTCGTAGAAGCTCGACCGCGATGTCCCGGACGCGGTGACGATCTGCGCGACGGTGAGGTCGGCCAGTGACGTGGCCCGGAGCAGCTCGGCGGTCGCCTTGAGGACCGCGGACTCGGTCTTGGGCCGGCGCCCGCGACGGGGCGGGACGGCGAGCGTGTCGTCGGGTTCGGCGATCTGCCGGAGGCTACCGGCGCCGCGGGGGGACCTTCTGTTTCGGGGCAGTCAGATGATCTGGTTGCGGCGAAGAAGCGAGCACTCTCGTAGGACGCGGAACAGCCTCACGACGGCGCGACCGGCTTTGGCGGCGGCGTGTGCCGTGGTTCCGCGGGCGGGCCGCGGTGGCAGCCAAGCGGGAGCGGAGCTCCTCAGGCTGGGCGTCGTGCCACGCGTGGAGGGTTTGGGGGGTATGCCCCGCCGAATCCTCCGAGGGACCACCGCCGCCCGGCCGCGACCAGGACGCGTGGAGGGTTAGGGGGGCAAACCCCGTCACATCCTCCGAGGACCCCGATGTCGCGGGTGCGGAGCCGACCTTGCGCGCTGAAGCATGCATGGCATGCGCTGAGGGACAAGGTCCCCGATCTCCGCGGTTCGCACAGCCGGCCACCCCGCCCACAGCCCCGCACCCAGGCCGCCGCGACCGCCCAGCGCATCCACCGTCTGCAGCCCGCAGTTCCCACAGCCACCGCGACCGCGGCGGTCCTCGGCGTCAGCACCACCAGCACGCGAGCACCCGGTCCTCGGCGCCAGCGCCACCGACCCCCGACCACAACCGCCCTTCCAGCGCAAGGTGGGGGTGCGATTGCCGCCGCGGGTCGCTTCGCACCCTGCGGTCTGCCCCATGCGGCACCCGGCCCGCCTGACGCTTACGACGGTTAGTATGCGCACATGCGGATCGGCAGAGTTCTTGGAGTGCGCGTGCGCGCCGGCGCCGTCCTGGCCGCCGCATGCGTCGCGGCCGCGCCCGCCGCGCTCACCGGCGCGGCGCCCGCGACGGCAGCCAAGAAGAAGACCGGCTGCGCCGCGCTGTCGACGAAGGCCAAGCAGAAGCAGTGCGTGAAGCTGCGCAAGACCACCAAGCTCCGGCGCGGGATCGTGTGCTCGCTCGGCGCCAAGAAGGGGCTCGAGTACCGGCGGGCCGGCTACTTCTGCCTCGACATCTCCGCCGGCCAGGACGGGTCGCTGACGTACCTGGAGGAGCTTGGGCGCTAGCGGCCCTGCCACTCCGGCGGGCGCTTCTCGGTGAAGGCCCGCGCGCCCTCGCGCGCGTCGTCCGACGCCATCACCGGGCCGACGCGCTCCTCCTGCCGCGCCCAGAAGTCCGCGTCGTCCCACGACCACTGATCGCGCAGGATCGTCTTGGTCGCCCGCAGCGCCAGCGGGCCGTTCGCCGCGATCGCGGCCGCAAGCTCCAGGGCGCCGTCGAGCGCGCCGCCCGGTTCGGTCAGCCGGCTGATCGCGCCCAGCTCATGCAGCCGGTCCGCCGTCGTCAGCTCGCCCGTGAGCGCCAGCTCGGTCGCGAACGCCGCCGGCAGGATGCGCGGCAGCCGCCGCAGCGCGCCACCGGCCGCGACCAGGCCGCGCTTGACCTCCGGCACGCCGAGCTTCGTCCCGCGGGCAGCCACGATCAGGTCGCAGGCCAGGGCGATCTCGAAGCCGCCGGCCACGGCGAAGCCCTCGACCGCCGCGATCAGCGGCTTGTCCGACGACCGGCGCACGATGCCCGCGAAGCCACGGTCGCCGGACCACGGGCGCTCGCCCGTCTCGCCGAACGCCTTCAGGTCCATGCCCGCGCAGAAGCCCTTGCCCGCCCCGGCGATGATGCCGACGCTCAGCCCGTCGTCCGCGTCGAACTCGTCCAGCGCCGCGGCGATCGCATCGGCCAGCGGCTTGTCGATCGCGTTGCGGACGTCGGGGCGGTTCAGCGTCAGGACCAGGACCGGCCCTCGCCGCTCGACCAGCAACCGGTCCTCGCCGGACGAGCTCACCGCGTCAGTCCTGCTCGGCGCCGACGATCGAGACGAACGACACGCACGTCCCGGGCCGGCCGCCGAGGTTGTGCGTCAGGCCGAGCTTCGGGTTGTCCAGCTGACGCTCACCCGCCTCACCGCGGAACTGCTGCCAGTTCTCGAAGAGCATCCGCAGGCCGGACGCGCCGACCGGGTGCCCGAAGGACTTCAGGCCGCCGTCGGAGTTGACGGCGATCCGCCCGTCCAGGTCGAAGGCGCCGTCCAGGACGTCCCGCCACGCCTCGCCACGCTCCGAGAAGCCCATGTCCTCCATCAGGACGAGCTCGGTCGGGGTGAAGCAGTCGTGGACCTCCGCCAGCGCGATCTGCGTGCGCGGGTCGGTGATCCCGGCCTGCTTGTACGCGTCGGCCGACGAGCGGACGACCTCCTCGAAGGTCGTGTAGTCGTAGCCCGGGTCCATCGGGCCGTTCGCGGGCCCGGCCGCCAGCGCGAGCGCCTTGATGAACATCGGCCTGTCGGTGTACTTGTAGGCGTCCTCGGCCCGGACGATCAGCGCGCAGGCGGCGCCGTCGGAGACACCTGAGCAGTCGAAGATGCCCAGGCGGCCGGCGACCAGCGGCGACGCGGCGATCTTCTCCTTGGACACCTCCTTCTGGAACTGCGCCCGTGAGTTGAGCGCGCCGTTGTGGTGGTTCTTCCACGCGATGTGGGTCATCGCGTCGCGCATGTCCTGCGGGTCGACGCCGTACTTCTTGCAGTACGCGGGGTCCAGCAGCGAGAACGCCGCGGGGGCGGTCACGGTCTGCTCCGGCGCCGTGCCGTCACCGGCGACGTTCGACCGGACCAGCCCGGAGAACCCGGTGTCCTTCAGCTTCTCGACGCCGACGGCCATGACGGTGTCGTAGGCACCCGAGGCGACCGCGTAGCAGGCGTTGCGCACGGCCTCGGACCCCGTCGCGCACATGTTCTCCACGCGCGTGACGGGCTTGTAGTCCAGGGCCATCGGGCGGGACAGGACGGCGCCGGACTGCCCGGAGTTCATCGTCCCCAGCCAGAAGGCGTCGACGTCGGCCAGCGTCAGCTCCGGGGTCGACGCGAAGCACTCCTTGATGGCGTCGACCAGGAGGTCGTCGGCCGAGCGGTCCCAGTGCTCGCCGAAGGTCGTGCAGCCCATCCCCACGATGGCGACGCGATCACGGATGCCGTTGCTGGCCATGACTCAG
Source organism: Paraconexibacter sp. AEG42_29 (assembly GCF_040581415.1). NCBI lineage: Bacteria > Bacillati > Actinomycetota > Thermoleophilia > Solirubrobacterales > Paraconexibacteraceae > Paraconexibacter > Paraconexibacter sp. AEG42_29. Next base: position 4,709,394 of record NZ_CP114014.1, read on the forward strand.
CCCTCCCCCTCTGCGGCGCTCAACGGCACCGCCTTCCAGAAGTAGTTGTGGACGCCGTCCACCGTATAAAGCCGCCGGAAGCTCATCTTCACGCGGGTGCCGATCTGAATGTCCTCGGGCGTCGCGTCGGCGAGCTCGACCATGTAGCGGCCGCCCCCGTCGAAGTCGACGACGGCGTTGATCATCGGCGGCGACGGCGAGAAGGCGAGGCGGTCGACCGTGAACGTCGCGACCGTCGCCTCGTTCTTCGCGAGCGCGATCCGCTCCATCTCGTCGATGTGGTGGCAGCTCTTGCAGACTCGCAGCGGCGGGGCGTGGACGAAGCCGCAGTTGGTGCACCTGGAGCCGACGAACGCGAACTTCCACGCCTCGGTGCGGCCGGCGGGCGGGCCGGCCGGACGGTCGGGCTCGGGCCGACGCGGCGGCTCGCGGTCCAGGAGCCCGCGCCACGTGAGGTACTGCGCGTAGGCGACGTCCCGGCCCTCGGCGAGCTGCTCGTGGACGCCGACGCCCGCGCGTCCCTCGGCGATGAGGTCCGTCGTCCGGAAGACCGTCGCGTCACAGCCGTCGGCCGCGGAGATCACCAGGATCGTCTGGCCCGGCTCGGCCCGGTCCAGGACGGCGGCCAGCTTGAGGCCGACGTCCGCGGCACCGGCGTATCCGAGCCGGCCCTCCTCGGAGGGGACGGCGCCGGCGTGCTTCTTCGCCGCGGCCCCGGCCGATCGCGTGTGCGGCGAGGACACGATCACGTGGTCGGCCTGCTCGATCCCGGCGGCGGCCAGCACGCGCTTGACGGCGTCGGCGATCAGCGGCAGGTACATCTCCTGGCCGAAGCGCTCCTCCCAGGAACGGCTCGCGATGTCGCCCGGCGTACGCCAGCGGTCCAGGAACTCCGCGCTCGCGCTCGCCTCGGCGACGACGACGGCGATCGCGTCGGCCTCGTCCCCGAACAGGAACGCCGCGGCACCGTCGGCCCCGCCGCGCTCGTCGGCGGACGACGGCCGACCGGTCCGCAGGTCGCTCAGGATCGCCAGGCCCCCGAGCGCAGCGGACGCCTTCAGCGCGCCGATCGCCGAACGCGGCGAGCCGGCCATGTCGACGGCGAAGCCCTCGTGCCCAAAGTCGAGTGCCGCGTGGATCGCGGTCGCGTTCGTCTTGTCGAGGTACGGCGGGGTGCTCGTGGCGAAGTGGATCGAGACACCCGCAGTCGCAGAGCCGAGCGCCCGTCGAGCCGCCTCGACGCCCATCGTGGTCGCGTCCTCGTCGTAGGAGGCCACCACGCGGGAGCCCTTCCCGCGCTTCGTCCCCAGAGCCGCGCCGAGCTCCTCGTTCTGGAGGCGGTAGCGCGGGACGTAGGACCCGTAGCCGACGATCCCGAAGCTCATGCGTACAGCCCCTCGACGACATCCGAGTACTTCGCATCGATCGGTCTCCGCTTGAGCTTCATCGTCGGCGTGAGCTCGTCGCCGCCCGGCAGCCACTCCTCCGCGATCAGCTCGTACTTCTTGATCTGCTCGACGCGGGCGAGCTTCGCGTTCGCCCCCTCGACCGCGGCGTCGATCGCGGCGCGCACATCGGGGTCCGCAGCGACGGCGGCGACCGACGCGTCGGTCATCCCCGCCCGCGCGGCGTGGGCCGCGGCGGCGTCGGGGTCCAGCACGATCAACGCGACGTTGTACGGGCGGCGGTCACCGATGACCGCGACCTGGCCGATCAGCGGGTGGGCCCCCTTGATCACGCCCTCGATGTTCGCCGGGGACATGTTCTTGCCCCCCGCGTTGATGATCAGCTCCTTCTTGCGGTCGACGATCCGGACGAAGCCGTCGTCGTCCATCGTCACCACGTCGCCCGTGTGCAGCCAGCCGCCTGAATCGATCGCCTCGGCGGTCTTCTCCGGGTCGCCGCGGTAGCCGCGGGTGATGGTCGGTCCCTTGGCGAGCAGCTCGCCGTCGTCGGCCACCTTGAGCTCGAGGCCCGGGATCGCCGGCCCGACCGACCCGATCCGGGCCCCGTCGGGGTGGACCATCGTCAGGCAGCAGGAGGCCTCGGTCATGCCGTAGATCTCCGTGACCGGAAGGCCGATCGCCAGGAGGAACTCGTGCACGTCCCGGGACATCGGCGCGGCGCCGACGACCATCCACTCGACCTGGTCCAGGCCGATCTTCTCGCGCAGCTTGGAGAGCACCGCGGCGTCCAGGGCGGCGTACCGCTCGGCGAGCGCGTCCGGGACGGGCTTGCCGGCGTCCTTCAGCTGGGCGACCTCGACGCCGGTCGCGATCGCGGTCTGCAGCGCGCCGCGGCGGGTGTCGTCCGGCTCGTTCGCGACGGCGGCATCGAGCGCCGCCTTGATCTTCTCGACGACGCGCGGGACCGCGCCCCAGATCGTCGGCTTGACGACGGGCAGGACGGCGGCCACCTGGCGGGCGTCGGCGACGGGGATGACGTGGATCCCGAAGACCATCTGGTTGTAGTGCGAGGACCAGCGATCGGCGATGTGGGCCGACGGCAGGTAGGACGTCAGGCGGGCACCGGGCCTGAGCGGCAGCACGCTGCCGACCGCGCGGCACTGGGCGAGCATGTTCGCGTGGGTCGTCTCGACGCCCTTCGGCGGGCCGGTCGTCCCGCTCGTGTAGATGAGCGTGAGGACGTCGTCGGCCGTGACGGCCTGCCAGGCGGCGTCGAAGTCGAAGCCGTCCGCGGCGCCCGCCTCGAAGTCGGCGAGCGGGACGGTGCCGTCCGGCGCACCGTCGACGCAGACGATGGTCGACGGCTCGGCGCCCTCGCCGCGGGCGGCCTTGATGCGGTCGACGAACGCCTCCTCCGCGATCATCACCCGCGCCTTCGAGTTCTCGAGCAGGTACGCGATCTGCTCGGGCGACGAGGTCGGGTACACCGAGAACGGGGTCGCGCCGAGGTGGACGGCGGCGGTGTCGCAGAGGTGGAACTCGATGCGGTTGCTCATCAGCAGCGCGACGGTGTCGCCGCGGCCGATGCCCGCGGCGGCGAACGCACCGGCGAGCTGCCGGACCCGGGCCGCGTACTCGCCGAACGTCACCTCGACCGACCCGTCGGGTGTGCTGAGCGCCACCTGATCCTGGAAGCGCGCGGCGGTGGCCTGGAACGCCTCGCACATCGTGGTCGCGGCCGGAGCGGCCTCGACCGGCGCGGGCCGTGTCTCTTCAGCGGTCGACATCGCGCCAGCTTACAACAAGTATGGACAAACTGTCCGAGCTAAGGACGGGGTGGGGGAAGTCCAGCCCTCCGGCCATCCCTGGGGTCGCGCGGATCCATCCCTGGGGTCGTGGGAACCGCGCCGCCGCCGCGGCAGTGTGCTGCCCATGACCTCCTCCTTGCCCCGCACCCCTCGCACCACGCGCCGCAGCCTGGCTGTCGCCGCGACGACCCTCCTCGCCACGGTGGCCGCAGCGGCCGCGGCGCCCGGAGCCCACGCCGAGACGCGCTACACCACCCCGTTCAGCTCCGCGACCACCGCACCCGGCGTCGCCGGCGCCTGCACCCCGAGCGCGCCCTGCCAGATCAACGCCGCGTTCGCCGCGGCCCAGCCGGGCGACACGATCCACGTGGCCGCCGGCGACTACGGCAGCGCCGACGCGCCCCTCACCCGCAGCCTCGTCCCCGGCGGACTGGCGGCGAACGTGACGATCCACTTCGAGGACGGCGTCCGGCTGGACCTCGCGCCGACCGGCAAGGGTCCTGGCCTGGCGGTGCCCACCGGCGCGCGGGTGCACGGCAACGGCGTGCAGCTCCGGTTCCGCGGCGACGGGTACGGCGTGGCGAACTTCGGCGGCGCCGTTGAGCGCATGGAGGTCCGATCGAGCGACGGTCCCAGCTGCGTCGCGCGCGGCGCGGGGGCACGCTTCACGTCGACGCTCTGCCTGAACACCCGCGCCACCCTCGGGTACGGGTTCGTCAGCACCGCCGAAGCGGTCGAGGTCGACCACCTGACGGCCGTCGTGACGGGCGACTACAGCAGCGCGATCCTGGTCGACTCGCGCGGCGGGAGCGCGTACGACTCGGACTCGCCGGCACGCCTGACCATGCGCAGCTCGATCGGATGGGCGTTCGACGCGGCGTCCCGCGTGAGCGCAGGCCTCTACTTCGCGACCGACGGAAACCGGTCCGCGACAGCGACTGTGGTCCGCTCGATCGTGAGCAGCCACGGCGCCCAGGGCCCCGGACCGTGGGCCCTGGACGACCAGGGGATGCGCGGCGCGGACCCGCGTCCCGTCGGCACCGGCGACTGGCACCTCAAGGCCGGGTCCCCCGCGATCGACGCCGGCGACGACGCGCCGGGCACGACGAACACGCGGGACCTCGTCGGGAACCCGCGCGTGAGCGGCGCGGCCAGCGACATCGGCGCCTACGAGTTCGACCCGCGCCACCCCGGGTCGGCGGCGGTCGGCGGCGGGGGCGCGGCTCCGGTCCTGACCCCGGGCAGCGTCACCCCGCCGGCGCCGGCGACCACGACCACGGGCACGGGCACCCCGTCAGAGCCCGCCTTCACCCCAGGCAGCGTCGCCGCGCCCGTGCCGGCCACCACCACCACGAGCACGACATCGGGGCCGGTCCTCACCGCGCCGTACACGTCCACCGCCGCGCCCACGGTCACCCGGCGCTGCGTCGTCCCCCGGGTCGTCAACCTCACCCTCGCGGCCGCTCGGCACCGCCTGACGAAGGCGGGCTGCGCCGTCGGCCGCGTCGGTGAGCTGCGCCGACTGTCCAACGGGACCCTCGTGGTGCAGCGGCAGTCGATCGCCGCGAAGCAGCGACGCGCGGCCGGCACGCGGGTGAGCCTGGGCCGCCTCTGAGCCCGCCGGCCCACTCGCCCGCTCGCCCACCGAAACGCAGTGCAGCCGGTGACGCTCAGCGTCACCGGCTGCATGCCGTTCCCCCGTCGCTACGCCGCGGGTGGGCCGCCGCGCAGAGGCCTACCGGCCGTAGACCGCCTTCACCAGCTTGCCGAGCATGCGGGAGCGCCACGGCTTGTACGGGAACATGTTCAGGTCCTTCTTCAGCGCGAAGGGCACGATCATGATCGTCTGCGTCTTGCAGTACTTGCGGATGCCGTTCGCGCCGTGGCGCGACCCGAGGCCGGACTGCTTCCAGCCGCCCATCGGGGCACCGAACGCGACGTAGTTGAGGATGGCGTCGTTCACGACGACCGCACCGGCCTCGACGCGGCGGGCGATGGCCTCGCCCTTGGCGGTGTCCTTGGACCAGACGGACGCCTGCAGCCCGTAGATCGAGTCGTTCGCCATGCGGACGGCCTCGTCCACGTCGTCGACCTTCATGACCGGGATGGTCGGGCCGAACGTCTCCTCGGTCATGCAGCGCATCTCGTGCGTGACGTCGGTGAGGACGGTCGGCTCGAAGAAGCGCCCGGTGCCCGTCCCGGCCTTGCCGCCGATCTCGATCTTCGCGCCCTTGGCGACCGCGTCCTCGACGTGCGAGCGGACGATGTCCAGCTGCGGCGCGAAGGTCAGCGCGCCGACCTCGACGGAGCCCGCGCCCTCGTTGGCGCCCTGGCGCAGCTCACGCACGTTCGCGACCAGCTTGCCGACGAACTCGTCGTACACCGGGGCCTCGACGTACACGCGCTCGACCGAGATGCAGACCTGGCCCGAGTTGAGCAGGCCGTAGTAGGCCGCGGCGTTCGCCGCGCGGTCGACGTCGGCGTCGGCGCAGACGATCATCGGGTCCTTGCCGCCGAGCTCGAGCGAGACGGGCGTGAGCGTCTTGGCGGCACGCTCCATGACGGCCTGGCCGGTGCGCGTCGAGCCGGTGAACATCACGGTGTCCGACACGTCGATGACGGCGGCACCGGTCGCGCCGTCGCCCGCGGCGACCGCGAAGACGTCGGGGGCGATACCGCTGTCGTTGAGCATCTCCTCCACCAGGAACGCCGTCATCGGCGTGACCTCGGAGGGCTTCAGGATCACGGCGTTGCCGGCCATGAGCGCCGGCACGCAGTCGCAGAACGCGTTGACCAGCGGGTAGTTCCACGGGCCGATCACGCCGACGACGCCGACAGCCTCGTAGCGGACCTTGACCTTGCGGCCGACGATGAAGACCGAGCGGTGCGCGACCTTCTCGTCCTTCAGGTACTTCTTCGCGTTCTTCGCCCAGAAGGTGAACGACTCCACGGCGACGGACAGCTCGAGCTGCGCGTCCTCGTAGGTCTTGCCCGTCTCCCGCGAGATGGTGTCGAGCATGCGGTCGCTGTTGTCCAGCAGCCATTTGCGCGCGCGCAGCAGGACCGCGCCGCGGGCCTCGAAGCCGGCCGCTGCCCAAGCGGGCTGCGCCATGCGCGCGCGGGTCGCGAGCGCGTGCACCGCCGCGTCGTCGAGCACCGGGATGTCCGCGATGATGGTGCCGCGGGCCGGGTCCTCGACCGGGATCGTGCGACCCGAGGCCGCGGTTTCTTCAGGAATGCGGACGTCGCTCATCCCGCGATTGTCGCACACCCGGCGATCACGCTTCCACGGTGACCGGACGGTCCGTACGGACCCGTTGTCCGAAACCTGGGACGATGGCGGACGATGGCCTCGCCCGACCGCCGCCCGCCGAGCCGCCGCACCGAGCGCCGCGAGGAGATCCGCACGCGACTGCTCGAGGTCGTCGAGCGGCTCCTGGCCGACGGCGAGAGCTACACGGAGATCAGCGTCGAGCGACTCGTCTCCGAGGCGGATCTGTCGCGCTCGACCTTCTACGTCTACTTCCAGGACAAGGGCGACCTGCTGCACGCCTGGTTCGCGCGGATCACCGACGAGCTCGTCGACGCCGCGCGGGTCTGGTGGGCGCTCGGTCCCGGCCTCACCGAGGCGCACGTGCACGACGCGCTCGCCGGGGTCGTCGTCACGTACCGGCCGCACGCGACGCTCATGGCCGCGCTCTACGACGCGGCGGCCTACGACGTCGCGGTCCGGGAGCTGGTCGACGCGATGATGAGCACGAACGCCGCCGGGCTGCGGCGCCACATCCGTGCGGGGCAGAAGGCCGGGTTCGTCGACCCGTCGCTCCCGGCGGCGGAGACGGCCGGGTGGCTCACGTGGATGGCGGAGCGGAGCCTGCACCAGCTGGTGCGGGACGCCTCGGACGCGGAGCTCCCGCTGCTGGTCGACGGCTGCTGCGCGATCGTCTGGAACACGCTCTACGCACCCGTCGCGCATTGGGAGCCTGTTGAAGAATCTGCCGTCGATGCGAGCGTGGCCGGATCGTGGATGCCAGACGACGACGGGTGAGCCGAAGAAGGCTGGTGGCCTTCCACCGGCTCGCCCGTTGGCGGCTGGCGCCGCGAGACGGTTCGGTCGCGCGGCGGGCTTTCTTCGGGCAGGCTCCTAGACGCGGCATACTCCCGCCAATGCGTCCGGACACCACGTCCAGCCCATCCGCGACCGAGCTGGTGACGGTCCGCCACGAAGCGGGCGTCGCCCACCTCGAGCTGAACCGGCCGGAGGCGCTCAACGCCTGGACCCCCGACCTGGGGCGTGCGCTGCTGGCCGCCGTCCGCGACGCGTCCGCCGACCCCGCGGTGCGCGCGGTCCTGCTGACCGGTGCAGGCCGCGCGTTCTCGGCGGGGGCGGACGTCAAGGTCCCGCGCGAGCACCTGCCGAACGGGGACATCGACCTCAGCGTCAGGCTGCGCGAGATCTACAACCCGATCGTGGCGGAGATCCGCGCGGCACCGAAGCCGGTCGTCGGCGCGGTCCAGGGCGCGGCCGCCGGCCTCGGCTGCTCGCTCGCGCTGTCGTGCGACCTGCTGGTGGCGTCCGAGTCGGCGTACTTCCTGCTGGCGTTCGTCCACCTCGGCGTGATCCCGGACGCGGGGGCTGCGTTGTTCCTGGCCGAGAAGGTGGGCTCGCTGCGGGCGGCCCAGCTGATGATGCTGGGCGAGCGGCTGCCGGCGGCGACCGCCCGCGACTGGGGCCTGGTGACGGACGTCGTCCCGGACGCCGAGCTGCGCGACACTGCGACGGCGCTGGCCACCCGCCTGGCCGCCGGGCCGACCGTCGCCCTGGCGAGCATGAAGCGGACGCTGACGAGCGCCGCGCAGTCCCGCCTGGCCGACCACCTCGAGCTCGAGGCGACCCTGCAGCAGTCCCACGCGACGACGGACGACTACGCCGAGGGCGTCGCGTCGTTCAAGGAGAAGCGCCGCCCGCAGTTCCGCGGCCGCTGAACGTCAGCGGGCCTCGAAGACCGGCTTGCGGCGTTCGATGACCGCCGCCAGGCCCTCGCGGGAGTCGTAGGTCCCCGACAGCTCGGAGACCGTCCGCGCCTCCTCGGGCAGCCGTGCCTCCACGACCGAGCCGAGTCCGTCCCAGAGCAGCCGCTTGGTCGCGGCCAGCGCGAGCGTCGCGCCGGCCGCCAGCGACTGCGCGAGCTTCAGCCCCTCCTCCTTGACGTCGTCGTCCGCGACCACCCGCGTGATGAGGCCCATCTCGAGCGCCTCGGCCGCGCTGATGGTCGGGTTCGTCAGCGCGATCTCCATCGCCTTGCGCAGCCCGACGAGCTGCGTCAGCGTCACCGAGCCGCCGGCGTCCGGGGCCATGCCGACGCGGGTGGCGCCGAGCAGGAACTTGGCGGACTCCCCGGCGATCACGAGGTCGGACGCACAGACCATGCCGAAGCCGCCGCCGCCGGCCGCGAAGCCGTGTACGGCACTGATGACCGGTGCCTGCAGGCGCATCATCGCGCTCGCGCAGATCTGCAGCCCCTGCGTCGCCTCCCGCAGGTAGTCCGGCAGCGCCTCGCCCTTGGAGGCGAACGTCTTCACGTCCCCGCCGGCGCAGAAGTGCGGCCCCTCGCCGGTGATCAGCAGCGCGCGCAGGCGCGGCTCGCCGTGGGCCGCCATGAGCGCGGTGTAGAGCGACTGCAGGAACGGGACGTCGAGGCCGTTGGAGGCCTCGGGACGGTTCAGGCGCAGGTGCGCGACGCCGTCGTCGTGGAGGTCCAGCAGGACGGTGCCGGAGTCGATCAGTGCGGTGGACATGTGGTGGTCAGGCTCCCCTGCTCGTGGTGAAAGATGCGATGCCGGCGCCACCGGCCTCCCCGGCGATGTGGTCGACGACCGCGCGGCGCTCGAGCGCCAGCCCATCGTCGAGCGTCCCCTGCAGGCCGTCGAGGACCAGCCGCTTGATGCCGGCCAGCGACCGCGGGTCCTTGGCGGCGAGCTTGGCCGCGAGGTCGACGACGACGGCGTCCAGCTCGGCTGCGGGCACCGACCGGTAGGCGAGTCCCCAGGCGACGGCGTCCGGTCCGCGGAGACGATCGCCGGTGAGGATGTGGGTCAGCGCGCGCTGCCGGCCGACCAGCCGCGGCAGGCGCTGCGAGCCGCCGCCCCCCGGCACCATCCCGAAGTTCGAGTGGTTGTCCGCGATCTTCGCCTCATCGGCCACGACCACGATGTCGCTCGCCTGCATCAGCTCGAAGCCGCCCGCCATGGCGAAGCCCTCGACGGCGGCGATGACCGGGACGTCGAGCGTCGCGATGACCGCGGTCGCCCGGCCGAAGGCCTCGAACAGGCCGGCCATGGCGTCCGGCCCCTGCGCGCGCAGCTCCTGCAGCGCCTTGAAGTCACCGCCGACGCAGAAGTTGCCCCCGGCGCCGCGGACCACGATGACGTGCACGTCGTCGCGTCCGGCGAGCTCCGCGAGGCCCTGCTCGAGCCGGGTCGCGAGCTCGACCGTGATGGCGTTCATCGCGTCGGGCCGGTTCAGCGTCAACGTGCCGACGCCCGCGTCGGCACGCGTGAGGACCACGGGTTCCATGACGGCGATGCTACCCCAATCGGGCGGTTTGTCCGGACGGTGTGTCCCGAAGGGGTGACACAGGGGTCGGACAAGGTGTACGGTCATTCGCATCATGACGACGGACACCCTCGATCTGACCGACATCGACATCACCGACGCGACGTGGTTCGCGGACGGCATGCCGTACGAGCTCTTCGCCCGCATGCGCCGCGAGGCCCCCGTCCGGTGGAACAAGCTCCCCGACGGCACCGGGTGCTGGTGCGTGACGCGGCACGAGGACGTCTCCGCCATCAGCCGCGACACCGAGACGTTCTCGTCCAACAAGGCGGGCATCTTCCTGCACCCCGACCAGGTCCTGCCCCTGGATCTCGCGCGCAACCTGCTGCTCTACATGGACCCGCCGCAGCACACGAAGTACCGGCTGATCCTGCAGAAGGCGTTCACGCCGAACACGGTCAAGAAGCTCGAGGACATCATCCGGGCGCGCGTCACGAAGACGCTCGACGCCGTCGTCGAGGCGGGCGAGTGCGACTTCGCGCACGACATCGCCGTCCCCATCCCACTCGGCATGATCACCCAGCTGATGGGCGTCCCGGACGAGGACATCCCCCAGTTCTACGCCTGGACCGAGCAGATCGAGGCCGCGCAGCGGGCGGACGAGCCGAACGCCGCGTCCAACGTCTTCATGGAGATGGCGGGCTACATCCACGCGCAGATCGAACGCCAGATCGGCGAGGGCAACGAGGAGTCGCTCGTCATGCGCCTGCGCGCGGCGGAGGTCGAGGGCGAGCAGCTCACCGACCCCGAGATCCTCGTCTTCTTCGGTCTGCTCGCGTTCGCGGGGAACGACACGACGCGCAACACCCTGGCCAACGGGATGCACGCGCTGCTCGAGCATCCCGAGCAGCTGCAGGAGCTCGTCGACGACCCCTCGCTCATCCCCGCCGCGATCGAGGAGATCCTGCGCTACACGTCCGTCGTGCGCTGGTTCAACCGCACCGCGACGAAGGACACCGAGCTCGGCGGCCAGCAGATCAAGGAGGGCGACCGCGTGATCATGTGGTACGCCTCGGCCTCGTTCGACGAGGAGGTCACCGAGGACCCCACGCGCTTCGACATCCACCGCGACAAGCCCGACCACAAGACCTTCGGCGGCGGCGGGCGCCACTTCTGCCTCGGCGCCGGGCTGGCCCGCGCCGAGCTGCGGATCTCCCTCGAGGAGATCACCTCGCGGCTGAAGGACATCAAGCAGTCGGGCGACCTCGAGCGCCTGCCGTCGTCCTGGGCCAACGGCCTGGTGAAGCTGCCCGTGACGTTCACGCCGGGCCCGAAGCTCGGCGAGTAGCGGGCAGCCCGGCCCCCGGCCCGCGCTCCTCGGAGGATCTGACGGGTCAGGCCCGCCGGATCCCCCGGGCTCCGGTTCAGGCGGCGGCGAGCAGCGCGTCGGCCACCGCGGCCGCCGCGGCGTCCGCTCCGCCGGCCAGCCGGCGGCTGGACTCCGCGCGGCGGTAGTAGAGCATCGCGTCGTGCTCCCACGTGGCGCCGACGCCGCCATGGATGAAGATGTTCTCCGGCGCGCTGTAGTCCAGGGCGTCCGCGGCCGCCGTGCGCGCCGCGTTTGCGAGCAGGCCGAAGTCGCTGTCGCCCCAGGCGTTGCCGGACGCGACCAGGAGCGACCGCGCACCCTCCGACAGGCGCAGCATCTCGACGAGCTTGTGCTTGATCGCCTGGTAGGAGCCGATCGGGCGACCGAACGCGACGCGGTCCTTCGCGTACTCGGTCGCCATGGTCAGGCAGCCGTCGACGGCACCGACCGACTCGGCCGCCAGCAGCGCGCGCTGCAGGTCGCGGCCGGTCGTCGCCGGGACGTCGGCCGGGAGCGTGAGCGCCGTCGCGCGAGCACCGCTGAACGCCACGTCGGCGAGCGCACGCGTGCTGTCGTAGGCGGCCTTGCCGCTGACGGTGACGCCGTCGGCGCCGGTGTCGATCACGCTCAGGACGGCGGCGCCGTCGGCGTCGCGCCCGAGGACGACCAGCACGTCGGCGCCGTCGGCATCGAGGACGCCCGTGACACCGCCGTCGAGGACCGCCGCGTCCCCGTCGACCGTCGCGGTGACCGCCCCCGGCCGGTCACCCGCCGACGGACAGACCAGGGCCGCACGCCTGTCGCCCGACGCGAGCGCGCTGCGCAGCCCGCTGTCGGCGCCGGCGGCCTCCAGCAGCGCCGTCGCGGGCAGGTGGCCCAGCAGGCGGGCGTCGGCCAGGCGGCTGCCGCAGGCCTCGAGGATCAGGAGCGCCTCGTACGCGCCGAGGCCGACGCCGTCGGCGTCCTCGCCGATCAGCAGGCCGGTCCAGCCGGCCTCGACCGCGACGGGCCACAGGGACGGATAGGCGGACGGCTCGTCAAGCGCCTCGCGGGCGGCCTCGACGGTCTTGTGGCGGGCCAGCGCCTCGGCGGCGGCCTGCTGCAGGAAGGACTGCTCGTCGGTCAGGGCGCGGTACATGTCGTGTCTCTCCTAGGCGGCCGCGCCGGCGGGCGCCGGGGCAGCGGGTGAGGGTGCGGACGGCGGCGGGACGATCCGCGGCTCGGGCGGAAGGCCCAGGTAGCGCTCGCCGATGAGGTTGCGCAGGATCTCCTCGGTCCCGCCGGCGGAGCGGACACCCGGCAGCGCGGAGACCTGATGGCCCCACTCGCCGAACAGCGCGTCCGGGCCGAGCGCGTCGACCACGAAGCGGCACGCGTCGAGCGACGCGACGACGCTCGTGATCTTGATCAGGCCGGCCTCGGGGCCGGGGACCTTGCCCTCGGCGATCTCCTGCACGACGCGCTCGCTCGTGTGGCGCAGCGCCAGCAGCTGCGACGCGGCCTGCCCCATGCGGACGCGCAGCGCCGGGTCGGCGGACGCGGCCTCGTCGCTGGCGATCGCGGCGACCAGGCGCTCCAGGCGGACCGCGTGCAGCCCCGAGCCGACCGCGACGCGCTCGAAGCCGAGCATCGTCAGCGCGACGCGCCAGCCCTCGCCGGGAGCGCCGATGATGGCGTCCGCGGGGAGCTCGACGTCGTCCATGAAGACCTCGTTGAACTCCGCGTCCCCGGTGATCTGCCGCAGCGGCATGATCTTCAGGCCGTCCGCGTCCATCGGGACGAGGAACATCGTCAGGCCCTTGTGCTTGGCGACGCTCGAGTCGGTCCGCGCGAGCAGGATGCCGTGGGCGGCGTGCTGCGCGAACGAGGTCCAGACCTTCTGCCCGTTGACGAGCCACGTGCCGTCGTCCCGCTGGACGGCCTTGGTCTGCACGTTCGCGAGGTCCGATCCCGCGCCCGGCTCGGACAGGAGCTGGCACCAGAACTCCTCGCCGCGGATGAGGGGACGCAGGAACGTCTCCTTCTGCGCGTCGGAGCCGTGGGCCATGATCGTCGGGCCGACCATGCCGATGCCGATGAAGTCGAATGGGCCGGACAGGCCGCGCGCCTCGAGCTCCTGGTCGACGATGACCGCCTCGGCCGGGGTGCCGCCCGGGCCGCCGGCGACCTCGGGCCAGGTGACGCCGACGTAGCCCGCGTCCGCCAGGACCCCCTGCCACTCGCGGAGCCGCGCGACCGCGGCGTCGTCCTGGGGCTCCAGGACGTGACGCGGCGGGGCGTCCTTCCCGTGCTCATCGAGCCACGCGCGCAGGCGCTCGCGGTAGGCGTGCTGGTCGGGCGTCAGCTCGAGGGCCATGACCGCAACTGTACACCGTGTCCGAGCAATGTGTGCGGGCACCTCGGCCGGGGGTGGCAACCACCCCGGACGGGGCACTCGATGTGCCACCACGTGCGCCCGTGGCACGTGGCGGCACATCGAGCAGGGTCAGCCGGCGAGGCCCGCGCCGATCGCCGCGCGGTAGCGGACCAGTGGCGCCGCGCGGTAGCGCTCCTCGCGGCGGTCGTCGGCCAGCCCGTCGAGGAGCGCGAGCACACGGCCCAGCCCGATCCGCTCCGCGAGCGCGACCGGGCCGACGGGGTAGTTCAGCCCGAGCTCCATGCCGGTGTCGACGTCGGCGGGGCTGCCGTTGCCCTCGCCGATGAGGACGGCCGCCTCGTTGATCACCTGCACCAGGATGCGCCCGAGCACGAGTCCCGGGCCGTCCCCGACCGGCTCGACGAGCTTGCCGAGCGTCGTGAGCAGTACGGCGAGGCGGTCGGCCGCGTCGGGATCGGTGAGCGGCGTCCGCGTCACCTCGACGAGCGCCGCCGCCGTCAGCGGGGCGACCACGTGGAAGCCGGCCGCCGCCGGGGCGGTGAGGTGCAGCGACGCCGTGCTGAGCAGGACAGCGCGCGGTCCGGCCGCGCGTCCGCCGTCCCCGCCCCCGTCCGACGGCGAGGCGGACGCGTCGACCGTCAGCCAAGCAACCTCGCCCGCGGGACCGGCGGAGGACGAGACCGCCCACCCCGCGTCGGCCGCCGCCTCGCGCAGCTCGACGGCCACGCGCGTGTCACCGAGGACGACGAGCGCACGTCCGTCGCCCCCACCCGGGCCTGGGGCGGCGGGGTCCGCCGCGCGTGCCGGGGCATCCTCCCCGTAGGGATACCACCCGATGCCGGTCTTGCGGCCCAGCCGCCCGCCCGCGACCATCCGCGCCGCGAGCGGGGACGGCCGGTAGCGGGGTTCGCCGTAGGTCTGCCGCAGGAACGACTCGGCGACCGCGTGGTTCGTCTCGATGCCGATCAGGTCCATCAGCTCGAACGGCCCCATCCGGAAGCCGCCGCCCAGGCGGACGATGCGGTCGATCTGCTCGGTGGTCGCGATGCCGTCCTGCAGGATCCGCAGCGCCTCGAGGAAGAACGGGCGGTTCACGCGGTTGACCAGGAAGCCCGCGATGTCGGCCGCGTCGATGACGGTCTTGCCCATCGCGTCGCCGACGGCGCGGGCGGTGGCGAGCGCGTCCGGCCCGGTGGCGAGGCCGGCGACGACCTCCACCAGCCGCATCACCGGCGCCGGGTTGAAGAAGTGCAGCCCGACGACCCGTTCCGGGCCCTCGACGCCGGCGGCGATCTCGGTGATCGAGAGCGACGAGGTGTTCGTCGCCAGGACGCACGCCGGCCCGACCACCGCGGCCACCTCGCCGAGCAGCGCGTGCTTGAGCTCCAGGCGCTCGGGGGCGGCCTCGATGACGCAGCCGCATGGCGCGAGCTCGGCGATGGAGCCGACGGGCTGCAGCCTGGCGAGCGTGGCCGCCTTCGCCGCCGCGTCGATCCTGCCACAGGCCTCCATCCGCCCGAGGCCGTCGGCCACCCGCTCGATCCCCTTCTGGAGCGCGGCCGGGTCGGGGTCGTAGAGGTACGTCGTCGCCCCGGCGTGGGCCGCGAGCTGCGCGATGCCGGCGCCCATCTGCCCGGCGCCGAGAACCCCGATCGCCTCCGGGACCGTCCCGTGCTGCGCGTGTGACTGTGCCTCGGTCGTCATCGCCCGGAAGCGTATCGGACAAGCTGTCCGGCCAGATCGTTCGGTAGACGTCCGAGGCGTAGACTTCGGCAGGTGCCTGCCGCCCGCCAGACTCCGGCACCGACTCGGGACGACCGCCGCCGCCGCATCACGGACCTGCTGCTCGTCGAGGTCGAGCAGCTCCTGGAGGCCGGCGAGAACTACGCGGACATCAGCGTCGAGCGGCTGATCACGGCGGCGAACATCTCGCGGTCCACGTTCTACGTCTACTTCGAGGACAAGGGCGCCCTGCTGCTGGCACTGGCCGAGGACGTCGTCGAGCAGCTCGTGCTGTCCGCGCAGGCCTGGTGGTCACTCCCGCACGACCTCGACCGACCGCTGCTCGAGCAGACCATGCGCGGCATCTTCAGGACCTACGCCCAGCACGCGAGGATGTGGGAGGCGATGATCGACGCCGCCGCCTACGACCACAAGGTCCGCAGCTCCTTCCGGCGGGTCGTGGACGGCTCGACGCTCGGCCTCGAGCAGCACATCCGCGCCGGCCAGGCGGCCGGGTCGATCCGCGCCGAGCTCGACGCGAAGCGGACGGCAGGGTGGCTCACGTGGATGACCGAGCGCGGCCTCTACCAGCTGCTCGGGGACGCCACCACAGCTGAGACGAACCGCCTCTGCAAGGCGCACACGGCGATCGTCTGGCACACGCTCTACGACGGGGTCGCGGCGGCGTGACCGTCCGGCAAGCACGTCCGGCGGCGTGCGCCCGGACCCCGCGGTAGCGACGGTGGCGCGCGGCAGCACCAGCGACGGTGAGCGCCGGGTGCTCGACGCGATGGACGCGTTGCTCGCCGAGGGGACGTCCTACACCGCCCTCGACATCGGCCGCATCACCGAGCGTGGCGGCATCGCCCGAACGTCCTTCTACAACACGTTCCCCGACAAGCTGACCGTCCTGCTCACGGTGCTGCGGCCGGTCGTCGACCAGCTGTTCGGAGTGGTCGACCGCTGGGCGGGCGACCCTGCTGCCGACGCGGCCGGCCTGCGCCGGACGACGCTCGATGTCGTCGCGGTGTATCGCGACCATGCGCACCTGCTCGGAGCGCTGGCCGAGGCCGCGACGTACGAGCCGCGGGCAGCCGCGTTCTGGCAGGCGCACATGGAGGGCGTCGTGGGCACCTTCCGGCGGCGCATCGAGGAGGCCCGGAGGCCGCAGTCCGGCGTGGACAGCACCGATTCGCAGGCCGCGGCGATGTGGCTCGCCTGGGGGACCGAGCGGGCGATCGCCCACCACGTGGCCGCGGGCGGCGACCTGCCGGACGAGCGGTTCGCCGACGCGATCGCCGACAACGTCTGGGCCACGATGACGGGCCACCGGCGCTAGTTGAGCGTCAGGCAACGTTGTTAGACAACCTGTCTGGACGCTACGGCAGGGACGACCTAGGGTGGCGCCATGGCCGTCATGTCCCCTCGCGTCCCGCCCACCCCGCTCGACCCACCGCCGCCGGTCACGGGCGTCGGCGTCGGCATCGTCGCCGGCCAGGTCGAGCTCGACCGCGAGGCCCGCGGGGTCCACGGCGGGATGGTCGGCGCCTGGGCGGTGCTGGGCGCGCTGCTGGTGGGGCTCACGCTGTCGATCTGGGTCCGCTGGGTCACCTCGGGCACCGAGTTCGACCCCGCGCCGATCCTGGGCCCGGACAAGGTGCCGACCTGGAACCTCGTCGTCCTGCGCATCGAGGAAGCGCTGTCCTTCCTCGAGATGGCGGCGCTGTTCGCGTTCGCGGTCTACTTCCCGCTGAAGCGCTTCGGCAAGCTGGGCCTCGACGCGAAGATCGCCCTCGGCTGCCTGATCGGCAGCGTCACCGACGGCGTGCTGAACATGCACGACTACCTCTTCGCGTGGAACGCCAACTCGGTGAACATGGGCTCGTGGGCCTCGTTCGTCCCGACGGCGTCCCCGGACCACAAGTCGCGCTACGCGGAGGCCCTGATCTGGGGCATCCCGATGTACACCTACTTCTGCATCGGCGTGGCGATCTACGCGACGAAGTGGATCGTCCGCTGGCGCCGGGACCGCGGCTGGTCGAACGCGCGCTGCTACGGCGTCGTCTTCGCGATCGCGCTCGTTTTCGACTTCGTGGTCGAGAACCTCGTCATCCGCCTCGGGCACGGCTACGCGTTCGCGCGGACGCCGTCGGCGCTGACGATCAACGCCGGCTCGCAGTTCCAGTTCCCGGTCTACGAGATGGTCTCCGTCGCCCTCCTGGGCTGCCTCTTCACCGGGCTGCGCCTCAGCGCGATCGACTCACCGGACGGCCTGTCCTACGTCGAGCGGGGCTTCCACCGCCTGCGGCCCGCGCTGCAGGCTCCGGCGCGGTGGCTCGCGGTCATCGGGTGGTGCGTGACGACGCTCTTCGTCGTCTACCACCTGCCGTTCCAGTTCTTCGGGCTCACCGGCGACTCGGTGGCGGACCTGCCGTCGTACATGCTGCCGGGCGACAAGCCCTGACAGACCCGGCGGGGGTGGCAGCGTCAGGTGTCGTTCTCCGACACCTGACGCTGCCACCCCCCTCCGGCCGGGCCGTCTAGCAGTCGGCCTCGATGCGCGGGTACTTGTAGCCCGACGCCGGGACCTCGTCCGGGCCGGCCGGCGTGTTGGTCAGGGCGGACGTCCGGCCGACCGACCCCGGCTTGGGGTAGGCGTCGAAGTTCGTCCGGTTGTTCAGGACCCGGCCGATGAGGCCGGTGTGCAGCAGCGTGTCCCGCGCCTTGATGACCGAGTCCGGGAGGCCCGAGTTGAAGCCACCCTCCTCCACCGCGGCGAGCCGGATCAGGTGCCCGGTCGCGTCGTAGCTGTTCGAGGCGGACCCGAGACCTATAACGATCCCGAGGGCGTCCCGCGTGTACGGGGCGATGTAGCGGATCATCGGCGCGACCTCGCACACGGTCTTGTGGACCTTCGGCAGCGCGGTCGAGAGCGGACCCGAGAGCGACGTGATGTTCTTCAGCGTCGTGCGCAGGCCGGGGGCCGCGCCGGACAGGTTGCTCACGACGCCGCGACCGGCGTTCGCCGCCGGCTGCAGGCGCGTGACGGCCGGGCGCAGCGCGGTGAGCGCCGTGGTGGCGTCGTCGACGACCGGTCGCGTGGTCGCCGAGACCCGCTTCACGGTGTCCGACGCGCTCCGGATCCGTCGCAGCGACTCCGGCAGCTGCTCGACCGTCTCGCGCAGCGCGTCGTCGCGGTCGGCGATGGCGCGCAGGCTCACGAGGCCCTGGTTCGCGATCGTCGTGATCGCCTGGTCGCGCTGGCCGATGGCGGCCGCCACGTTGCCGAGCTGGTCGATCAGGCGGCTGGCCTTGACGCGGTCCTTGTACAGGACGTCGACGGCCTTGCTGGCCGGCTTGAGGAACTCGCCCGCCCCGCCGAGCAGCTCGTTGAGCTCCTCGCCACGGCCGTCGAGGGCGCCGCCGACGCCCTGGATCGTCTGGCGCATGCGCTCACGCGTCTCGCCCTTGAAGACGCTGAGCACCTTGTCGACGTCGACGAACTCGTCGGACTGCGCGACGGGGAGCGGGTCGCCGGACTCGAGCTTGCGCGCCGACCTGCCGGCCGTCAGCGAGATGTAGTTCTCGCCGACCGGCGTGTGCTGGCGGACCTGGACGCGGGTGTCGGCCGCGAGCGGCAGGACGGCCTTGTCCTTGATCTCGAGCTGGAGCAGCGCCCCGGCGCCCTCGCGCTTGACGGTCTTGACCCGGCCGACGTCGACGCCGGACATCGTGACCCGTGAGCCGGGCGCGAGCGCCGCGCCGGTCGGGATGACGGCCGACACCTTGTAGTTCTCGCCGCTGAGGCTGGGGAGACCCCCGCCCTTGGCGAGGATGAAGAGCGCCCAGGCGACCGCGACGGCGGTGAAGCCGAGCAGGCTCAGCAGGGACGGGAGCAGCGTTCCGCGACGGGTCATCAGCCTTCGTCTCCGGTCGTCGGGACGGCGCCCCGCACGGTCTTGCCGCCGGCGCAGTTCTGGACGGGGGTCCGCGTGGGCAGGCTGCTGGTCACGTCCGGCACGCCGACGGCGAGGTTGCCGCGCGGGATCGGGCCGGTCAGGTCACCGAACTTCGACAGCGACGAGTTCCACTGGAAGAAGCCGATGACGCCCTGCTCGCACTTCGTCAGGCCGTCCGTGATCTTGTTGATCGAGTCGGTCTGCGGGCGCAGCGCGACGACGGACGCACGCAGGTCGCTCGCCACGGGCCGCAGGCTCGTCGCCAGCGGGGTCAGCTTCGTGACGGGCGACTGCAGCCGCCGGGCCGCCGGCCCGAGCACGTCGTTGAGCGCGCGCACGTCCTTCAGCGCGTTCGGCAACTGGTCGGCGACCGGCCCGAGGTCGGTCACGGCCGTGTCGACGTCGCCGAGGACGCCGCGGACCGCCGCGAAGCTCGCGTTGATCTCGTTGACCGTGGACGGCAGCTCCGCCAGCGTCTGGTTCAGGTCGGGCGAGCCCTCCTGCAGCGCGCCGAGCGTGGCGCTGCCGGCGGTCACCAGGGTGCGGACCTGCTTCTGGCGCTCCCCGAGTGCCGTGGTGAGGATGCCGGCGTTGTGGACGAGGCGCTTCATCAGGCGCTCGTGCTTGGCGACCGCGGAGGAGATGCGGCCGGCCTCGGCGACGAACGGCGTGAACTCCGCCACGGCGTTCCGCAGCCCCGCACCGCGGTCCTTGAGGCCGTTGCCGAGGTTGTCCAGCAGCTGCTCCATGCGCACCCGCGTGTTCGGCTGCAGCGCGTTGAGGACCTCGTTGATCTTGACGTTGCTCGCGGTCCGCGGCTCGGGCAGCGCGTCGCCTGACTTCAGCTCGCCGGCGGCCTTCGTCCCCGGGTCCACGAAGTCGAGGTACATGTCGTTCAGCGGCGTCTCGGGACGCAGCTCGGCGCGGGCGTCCTTGTAGATGGGGAAGTCCTTGCGCACCGACAGCTTCAGGACGAGCTGCGTGCCGCGGCGGTCGATCTTCTTGATCGTGCCCGCCGGCACGCCGCGATAGCGCACCTGGTTCACGCCGGCCAGCACGCCGAACGCGTCATCGATCTCGACGTTGACCTCGCGCGTGCTCTTGAACAGCGTCGGAGTCAGCTGCGAGAACAGCAGCGCGCCGCCGACGAGCGTGGCGATGACGCCGAGCAGGATCGGGGGCAGCGACGGCAGCGAGCGCTTGCTCTCGAGCCGCAGGCGGGTGGCGTTCAGCCCCTCGGTGATGCGGTCCCGCGTGTCGACGGTCACTTCGAGCTCCTGGCGTTCTTCTTGGCTTGCAGGACGGGCGGGAGGTACTCCAGGTAGTTCTGCAGCGCGGTCTGCAGGCCGTCGCAGGCGACGAGCTGCGCCGCGGTCGGATCGGTCAGCGCCGTCTTGCACGGCAGGTAGACGGACTTTGAGCCGCCGGTCGCCGGGAAGCGGATGATGTGGCCGTTCTTGTCCTGCTGGGACGCGAGGCCGCCGAAGCCGGCCGCGGTGCCGCCGATCATGACGCTGGTCGGCTTGCCGGTCTCCGGGTCCTTGCGGGCGAGGTACGGCAGGATCTTGTCGTCGAGCTGGTCGAGCGCCGGCTGCAGCGCGTCCATCAGCGGGACGCCCTGCGCGCCGAGCGACGCGAGCGAGGTCGCGGTCGGCCGCAGCGCGCGGACGACGGGCCGGGCCCGGCGCAGCAGCGTCGAGGTCGAGCCGAGGGACGGACGCAGCGCGGCGAGCGTCGGGCCGACGTCGGCCGCCGACCTGTCGAGCTTGCCGACGAGCGTGTCGGCGCCGGACAGGGTCGTGTCCAGGCGGGCGAGCGTCGTGCGCACGTTCTCGGTGAGGGCCGGACCGGCATCGAGCGTGGCGCGCAGCTCGGCGGCGCGGTTGCCGGTCGTCGTCAGGAACGAGGCGGCGCCGGCGACCAGCTTGCGCAGGTCGTCGTCCGGCGCCTGGAGCGCCTCCATCGTCGCCGCGGTGCCGGTCAGGACACGACGCAGGTCAACGTCCTGGTCCTGTCCGCGCAGGCCGCGCAGCGTCTTCTCGAGGTCGGGGGACGCCTGCTCGGCGGCGGTCAGCAGGCCGGGCAGGTTGTCCGGGTCGCGCAGGCCCTTGCTGAGCTCGCCGGGCAGCACGGTCAGGCCCTTGCGGGCACCGCCCTGGAAGACGGAGGTGACGTCGTCGAGCTCGACCTGCGAGCGCGTGTTCGCCCGCGGGATGGTCGTGTCGCCGAGGGCCCCGGTCCGCGCGGTCCCGCGATCGATCTCGAGGTAGAACGACGAGCCCAGCAGGTTGCGCCAACGCAGCTCGGCGACGCTGTCCTTGTACAGGGGCCCGGCGCCGTCCTCGACGTCGAACGTGACCTTCGCGCCGCGGCCGCCGCCGAGGTCCTCGATCTTGCGGACCTCGCCCTCCTTGCGGCCGTCGACCCGGACGGGGTCGCCCGGCTGAAGCTGCGGGACAGCCGCGAACTCGGCGGTGACCGTCCGGCCGTCCTTGTGCAGCAGGTCGTACGCGTAGCCGAGGTACCAGAACAGCGTGACCGCGACCAGGAAGACCAGGGCGAACGCGCCGAGGCCGGCCATGCCGAAACGTGTGCGGAGCTGGGTCATCGCCCGGTCCCCCCGTCGAACTGGACATAGGGTTTGGCGAGGAACTTGCACGGCCCGGAGCTCTGCGCCGTGTCACGCGTGCTGAACCCGGTCGTGTCGGTGATGCCGAGCGGCTCAGCGCTGATCGGCAGCAGCAGCTGTAGGCGGAACGCCTGGGCCTGACCGATCGGACCGGTCGGGCCGGGCTGCGAGAAGCCGGTCATGCTGCGCATCGTGGTGCCGAAGTTGACGACGTCGCAGCGGTACTCGGCGATCGTCTTCAGCGGCGGGCTCGCGTCTTGCAGCGCGTTCTTCAGCGGCGTCAGGACGGGCGACAGGCTGCTCGTGATCCGGAGCGCGCCCGGGACGGCGTCCGGGACCTCCTTCAGGAGGGCGTCCGTCCGCTTCAGCGGCTCCTGACCCTCCTTCAGCAGGCCGGTGAGGCTCCGCAGACCGGCCGGCGCCTTGGGCAGCGTCCGGTTCACCGCGGTGGCCGCGCCGCGCAGGGAGACCACCAGGCGCTCGCCCTCGGACAGGCCGGGGGTCAGTGCGTTGAGGGCCGGCGGCGCCTCGTCGAGCGTCGCGCGCATCTCCTCGCGACGGTCGATGAACGGCTCCACCGCGGCCGATGCGGCGGGCATGAGCTCGCCGAGCTTGCCGCGGTTGCGGTCGAGCGGCGCGACGGCTGCGTCGAGCGCCGGGACCAGGCGGCCGGCGGCGCCCTCGCGCTTGAGCACCTCGGCGGCGAAGACCCCGAACGGCTCGGCGCGCGTGCCGGCGGCGTGGATGCCGTCGTTGAGCTTCTCGCCGTTGGCGAGGAAGCCCTGACCGAGCCCGCCGAGCATGTTGCGCAGCTCGCCGCGGGTCTGCTTGTCGAACGTGTCGAGCGTCTCGGGCAGGCCGAACGTGTAGCTGGCCTCGGTGCCCTTGATCGTCGCGTCCTCGGCGACGGTCTCGGTGCTCTTGCCGGGGATCAGCTCGACGTAGCGGGCGCCGAGCAGGCCGGCGCCGCGGACCGCGACCTTGGTGTCGGCGGGCAGGCTGGTGCCGGGCTCGATCTGCAGCTCGACGCGGGGGTTGCCGTCCGGGCCGATGTCGCGGCCGAGGACCTGGCCGACCCGGGCGCCGGCGACGCGGACGGGGTCGTGGCTGAGGAGGTTGCCGACCTGCGGCGTGGAGACGTACACGCGGGAGTAGTTGCGCGCGGGGACGCCGTTGTAGACGCGCAGCGCCTGCCAGCCGAGGAACGCGAGCAGCGCGATGACGGCCAGGCCGCCGGCGGCGGTCGGGAGCGGCGGCGGCGTGTCGCGCCGGCGCGTGCTGCGGGTGGGTCGTCGCGTGCGCATCAGTTGCCCAGGAGGTAGTCGAGGAGGGCGGTCGGGTTCTGCTTCGGCGTGTTCTGCGGCTTCTGCTTGCCGCCGCTGAGCGCGCCGGTCAGGCCGTCGAGGACGCCCTGCACGGTCTTGCCGACGTCGGGCAGCTTGATCTCCGGCAGGCCGGGGACCTTCAGGGACTTCGGAACCTCGAGCAACGGCTTGCCTGCGCTGCCTGCGGACGAGCCGGAGGACGGCGCCTGCGGTGCCTTGGCCGCCGCGGCGGGCTGCTTACGGCTCGGAGCCTGCTTCGCGGTCCGCGGCGCGAGGCGCTCGATCACGCTCTGCAGCGCGTCCGGGGCGATCGAGGCCTCACCGCGGAAGATGTGGCTCGCCCCGTCGCGGAACTGGATGGCTGCCGCCCAGTTCTCCAGCACCGCGAGGATGTTGTTGATCGAGCGGTCGGTGGTCGCGAAGATCGGCGGCAGGTCGCTCGCCGCGGTCTGCCGGACGGCCTTCAGCGTCGGGACGGCCTTGCGCAGCACCGGGGTCGCCCTCGCCGCGAGCTTCTCGAGGTCGGGGGCGACGCCGGTCGCGGTCTTCAGGGTCGGCGCGGCCGAGTCGGTGAACGGCTCGACCTGGTTCAGCGTCGTGCGGAGCGGCGCGGAGACGGCGCTCAGCTGCCGGGCGGCCGGACCGAGCGGCTTGGTGGTCTGGCGCAGCTCGGCCAGGAACGAGCGCAGGGTGCGCAGCCCGCCCGGGGCGGCGGCGAGCGTCGCCCGCAGCTCCGCGCGCTTCGTGGAGCCGGTGACCGCGGCCTGCCCGACGCGGTCGACGAGCTTGACCACGTCGTCCTTGCGCGCCGTGACCGAGGCCACGTAGCGGTCGCCCGTCTGGACGAGCCGCTCGAGCTCCGCGTTGTCGTCGGCCAGCTGCTTGAGCAGCGGGTTGGTCTTCCTGACCGCCGGCCCGATGTCGCGCAGCGTGTCGCTGAAGTCCTGGCGGCGGCCGGTGAAGGCGGTGCCGGCCTCGTTGAGGAAGATCGCCAGGCGCGTGCGGGTGTCGGCGTCGAGCACGCTGAGCACGCGGTCGAGGTCGGTGCCGGCGACGATGCGCGACTCGGGCACCACGAAGCCGGACGCGGCCGGCTTGGCGGCGGAGCCCTTCGTCAGCTGCACCTGCTTCTGGCCGAGGACGTTCTGCGCGACGATCGTGGCGCGGGTGTCCTCGCCGATCGGCTTGTACTCGTCCTTGATCTGCAGCGTGGCGACGGCCTTCTGGTCCTTCGTGTCGACGTCGACCTTGACGGTGCCGACCCGGACGCCGCCGATCGTGACCGGCGAGCCGTCCTTCAGGCCGTCGGTGTTGTCCATGCGGAGCTTGAGCTCGTAGCCGCTGGAACCGCCGGTGAAGACGATCGCGGCGACGAGGGCCACGGCGGCGACGAGCGTCACCCGGGCGATGGTCGCGGGCTTCACTTGGTGCCTCCGGCAGCCGTCGGGATCTTGTTGGTGAAGGACGCGGCGCCCTCGACGTCCTTGCTGGGGTCGACGGCGTCCTTGCCGGCGCCGCACTCGTCGATGTACCACGGCTGGCCGGCGTTGTAGCCGGGGGGCCGCGGGAAGCCGTAGCGCAGGTCCGGGAACGTCTGCTTCAGCTGGGCCGGGGTCTGCGGGACGTCGTTGGTCGGCGTCGGCAGGAAGTTCTCCACGCGGGCGCGCAGGTACTTGTCCTTCGTGTCCGACCAGGACATGAAGTCGCCCCAGGTGGTCAGCAGGCCCATCAGCTCCGGCGTGTACGGCCGGATGCAGTTCAGGTTCTCGATCGCCTTGTCGGCGATCGACCCGATCTGCGGCGTGAGCGTGGTCGTGCGCTTGAGGAACGTGTTGACCTGCGGCGTGGACCGGCGCACCGTGGCAAGCGTCGCGTTCGCGTCCGGGGCGATCGTCTGCACGGAGGCCAGGACGTCGTTCAGCGGTGCCGCGATCGTGCGCAGCTGCCGGACGCCGGGGTGGAGCTTGGTGGCCAGCGCGCCGGCGTCGTCCAGCGTGCCCTCGGCCTTGGTCAGCGTCGAGCGCGTCTGCGCGAGCATCCCCGGCAGGCGCTCGACCGTGGTCTTCAGCTGCGTCTGCTTGTCGGCGATGGCGCTGAACGTCGTCGCGGCGCCGGTGAGCAGGCGCTCGAGGCCCGGGTCGGCGCGGCGGACGGCGTCGACCACGTCGTCGGTCTTGGTCAGCGTGAGGCTGAGCGCGTTGCGGTCGTCGGTGAGGTCCTCGAAGACGCGGGCCGCCTGCGTGATCGCCTGGGGCGTCTTGTCGAGCGTCTTGCGCAGCGGCTCCTGCGAGCGGTCGAGCGTCTCGCCCGAGCGGTTGACGAACGACTTCAGGTCGCGCCGGACGTCGGTGTCGAAGACCGACAGCAGCTGGTCGACCTCGACCGGGACCCGGAAGTCGAGCGCCGGGATGTCGGCGCCCTCCGTCAGGGAGGCCCCGCCCTCTTTACCCGGCGTGACGAGGATGTGGCGGTTGTAGAACGCCGCGGTGCCGCCGAAGCGGGCGGTGAAGGTCGTGTCCTTCGGGAGCGGCCAGGCGCGGTCCTCGACGCTCAGCGTGAGGCGGGCCTTGGCGCCGCCGTCGATCGCGCGGACGTCGTCGATGACGCCGATCTTGCCGCCGCCGGCCTTCAGCTCCTGCCCCTTGATGAGGTTGGTCGCGTCGCTGACGGTGGCGTAGAGCGTGTGGCTGCCGGCGTTCCCGCCGCCGGTGAGGAGCACCACGAGCAGGACGATGGCCGCGAGCCCGCCGAGCGCGACTGCCCTGCGGATGACGACGGGCTGGACGGAGGCGCGCACGTCAGCCTCCGATCGGGATGTTGAGGTTGCGGCCGTAGAAGAAGACCCCGAAGAAGGCGGCGATCACGTGGACCAGAACCAGGTTGATCATCAGGGACTTCGCGACGGCCCGGCCGACGTCCGCCGGGCCGCCGCTCGCGTTCATCCCGTAGAAGCAGGCGACCAGCACGCACGGCAGCGTCATGAACCCGAAGGTCACGAGCGCATAGAGCTGGCCCGTGACGCTCTGCACGCTGAATGTCACGTCCAGGAACTGGCGGGCGCTGTTGCCCTGCAGCACGACGACGATGTCGAGGAAGTTGCCGAGGTTCTGGCCGATCAGCGCGATCACCGTGCCGAGCGGGACGAACAGCATCGCGGCGAGCACGCGTGTCCCGACGATGAACTGCATCGGGTCGGTGCCGGTCGAGGCGTAGGCGTCGATCTCCTGCTGGATCTTCGCCGCGCCGATGACCGCCGTCATCGAGCAGCAGATGCTGGCGCTGAGGACGTAGCCGTACATCGTCGACGACGTCTGACGCTGGGTCAGCAGCCCGGTGAAGACGCCGACGAAGTCGCCGCCGCCGATGGTCCGCAGGAAGAAGAAGCCGAACGTCGCCACGGAGAACCCGAGGAAGACGCTCATCGCGAGGAGGATGAAGCTGCTGCGCCGGATGATCTGGGCGTTGAGCCGCAGGATCTCCGAGAAGTAGCGAGTCGACCCGGGGACCGCGCGGAGCGCACGGGCGGAGAAGACGCAGAGCTCGCCCATCTCCTCGAGGAACTCCTTGACGGGACCGGCCTTCGCGCGGCCGGCGGCGGGGACCTCGGGCTCGGCGCCGGCGGGCGTGGGGCCTGTGGCTTGAACGGTGGCCATGGTCAGCCCTTCAGGACGAGGAGGTCGGGGAAGATGGTCAGGAACCCGATGTTGAAGACGCTGTTGAACGCCCAGATCCCGAAGAACGAGACGACGACCGTCTGGGTCACCGTGAGGCCGACGCCTTCGGCGCCGCCCTTCGTCGCCAGGCCCCGCTCGCAGGCGACGATGCCGATGAAGAAGCCCATGATCGCGTGCTTGAAGAACGTCGAGTACAGGTCTAGCGGCTGCAGGTTCAGGTACATCGACTCGCGGTAGACCGAGGACGGGAACTCGAGGAACGCCGGCACCAGCGTGTAGTAGGCGGCAATCGGGACGAGCAGCCCGATCAGTCCCAGGATGAGCGCGGCGTAGACCATCGCCATCACGCGCGGGACGATCAGCGTCCGGAACTGGTCCACGCCGAGCACCGCCATGGCGTCGAGCTCCTCGCGGATCTTGCGGGCACCGATGTCCGCGGCAAGGGCGCTGCCGGCGATCCCGGCGATGATCATCATCGTGATCCAGGTGGCCACCTCGCGGGTGTAGCCGACCATCACCCCGCCCGGCGCGCGGTCGGAGACGCCGAGCGTGTAGGCGACCTCGCCGAAGTTCAGGACGCCGAAGCCGATGATCCAGATCGCCTGGGAGATGGCGAGCGGGATGATGCAGCGGCGCATGGCGAGGTTCGCCTCGACCATGGCATCCGGGAGCCACGAGTACGGCGGCGTCGCGGCCAGGCGCAACGTCTTCGGGCCCAGCATGAACATGTCCTTGCACGTCTTCAGGACGCCGTAGGCCGGCGACCCCTCGACGCGCACGCCGACACTCGCGCGCCTGTTCCCAACGACCTCTCCCATGCCCATATCCGATCGTACAGCGTGTTCGATTACTAGACCCGACCGGGGGAAAGACCCACCCCTGTCGGGTGAATCCGTCAGGCCTCGGTGACCGCGGGCCGACCGTCGGGCGCCTCGGCCCCGCCGGCCTCCGCGGCCGCGACGGCATCCCAGTGCCGGGCCTCCTCGACCGCGTGCGCGCCGACGCCCTTCTTGTCCTCGCGCTTGAACAGCTTGAGCATCGTCCGCGCGGCGTTCTGGCCCGGCATCCCGCTGATGCCGGCGACCGGGTGGGTCCCCGAACCGGTCAGGAACAGGCCGGGCACGGGCGTCGAGTAGCCCGCAAAGCCCGCGGCCGGCTTCAGCGGGCCGAAGCGGGTGATCAGCGGATCGACGTGGTAGACGGTGCCGTCGAGGGCGAAGTGCCGCTCCTCGATGTCCGGAAGCATGCGGACGCGGTGGAAGACGTCGAGCTCTTCCAGGCCCTCGTAGTAGTGGTCGCTCTGCTCGATGATCGTCTTCGCGGCGTGCTTACGGGCCGCGTCCCAGCCCTCGCGCGGATCGTTCGGCGCCAGGCCGGACCAGAACCACACCGAGTCGCAGCCCTCTGGTGCGAAGCTGCGGTTCGACGGCAGCGCCGTGGCGACCTGCATCAGGCCGGGGTACGTCTCGGGGAGCTCGCCGCGCTTGACCGCGACCTGCGCCGCCTTGGCCTGCTCGTACGTGTGGTAGCCGTTGGCCGGCAGGCGGCAGTCCAGGCCGTCGCCGCGCCACTTCTCGATCTTGGTCATCGAGACCTTGCCCTTGGTCAGGACGTCGAGCTTCAGGTCGGCGAACGAGCGCGACTTCGTCGGGATGTGCGCGACACGGTTCTCGAGCTTGGGCGGCAGGGTGCCCTTCGGCAGCAGGTCCCGCAGGACGCGCTTGGGGCTGAACGCGGTCAGGACGCCGCGGCGGGCGTGGATCTCCTGCCCGCCCTTGATCCGCACGCCGGTCACGCGGCCTGAGGTCATCACGAGCTCCTCGACCTCCGCGCCGCACTGCACGCTGCCGCCGTGGTCCTCGATCAGGCGGATGAGCGCCTTCGGCAGCTCGCCCGTCCCGCCTTCGAACATCGCGACGCCGTACTTCGTGATGATGCCGAGGTAGATCAGCGACCAGCCGGAGAAGTCCGAGTCGTAGGACATGAAGGGCAGCCCGATCAGGACGATGGCCTTGATCGGATCGCTCTCGAAGGACTCCTCGAGCGCCTCGAGCTCGGTGCAGCGCATCCAGCGACCGAGGGCCAGCAGCTCGCTGCGGTGCTTGAGCGTCTTCCGGGCGGCCTCGAAGATCTTCTTGATATCCGGGCGGACCGGGTTGGTCTGCATGACGGGAACGCCGATGTCGACCGCCGCGTGGACGACCCGGTAAAGGTCGATCAGCGCCGCCGCGTCCTTCATGGACCAGTACTTGAGCTCGTCCGCGGTCTTCTGGGCGTCGCGCCAGAGGGCGAGCGACGTGTGGTCGTGGTTCAGCTGCAGGTGGACCGGATCGATCACCTTCATCTTCAGCCCGTACTTCTCCTCGAGCTGGAGGTCCTTCATGATCGTGGTGGTCCGGAAGAGCGACGGCTGGATCGAGGCGTCGTTGACCTTGTACCCCGGCATCTCGTCGACGTCGGAGGTCGACGTCATGCCGCCCGGCTCGGTGTGGGCCTCGACGACGTGGACCTTCAGGCCCGCCTTCGCCAGGTAGGCCGCGGCGATGAGGCCGTTGTGGCCCGCCCCCGCGACGATGACGTCGGCGCTGCTCGTTGTGCTCATCCTGTCCACTCCCCGTGACGGTGGCTGATTCGACCCTCGGTCGGGTCGACCATACACTATGTCCGGTCAGCGCGTCAGGCGTCCATACCGAGCGGCCCCTCCGACTGCCCGGCGAGGAACTGCTTGATGAACGGCTCTTCCGAGGAGAGCAGCTCCTGGGCCATCCCGGCCGCCAGGGTCTGCCCCCGCCAGAGCACCGCCATGTAGTCGGCGATGCGCTTGGCCAGCGCGATGTTGTGGGTCACGACGATCATCGTGCCGCCGTACTGCGCGTGCTGCTCGACCAGGACGTCCCCGAGCAGCGCCGTGCGCACCGGATCCAGGCCGGAGTCGGGCTCGTCGCAGAGGATGATGCTCGGGTTCAGCACCAGCGCGCGGGCCAGGCCGGCGCGCTTGCGCATGCCGCCGGAGAGCTCGCCGGGCATCCGCTCGATGGCGTAGAGCATCCCGACGGAGTCCAGGCGGTCCTCGACGACCTCCCGGACCTCCTTCTCGTTCAGGTCGGTGTGCTGCCGCAGCGGGAACGCGACGTTGTCGTAGACGTTCATCGCGCTGAACAGCGCGCCGTCCTGGAACATCACCCCGATTCCGCGGCGCAGCCCGAGGACCTCGGCGCGGCTCATCGCCTTCAGCGACTTGCCGCGGATCAGGACGTCGCCCTGGTCGGCCTGCAACACGCCGATGATGTGCGACAGCAGCACGCTCTTGCCGGTGCCGGACGGGCCGAGCACCACGGTGATGGTGCCCTCGGGGATCCCGAGGTCCAGCCCGCGCAGGACGGCGTTGGACCCGAACGCCTTGTGCAGGCCGCGGGTCTCGATCGCCAGCAGCTCGTTGTCGATCGTCTCGCCGACGGCGCCGCCGCCGCGCTCGAGCTCGTCGACCCCGGTGAGGCCCGCATCCTCCTGCAGGGCACCGCGGATGATCGGCTCGACCTCGAGGTACTTGCGCACCGGGCCGCGGAACTCAACGTCCCCGCCGAGGATGGCCGCCACGAGCGAGTACGTGCCGGTGACGGCGGCCTCGGCCTGCTTCGCGGACAGGAACAGCTCGATCTCGGACGGTTCGAGGTCCACGACCTCGCACGGGCGCCGGTCCAGGCGGATCGTGAACGACTGGTCCGCCCGGTCCTGCACGTTGAACGCGACGGTGGTCGGGACGTGCACGAGCCGCTCGATCGAGGGGCGCCCGGAGGCGAACACGCGCTGGTGTGCTTGGCGGAGATCGACGGACACGAGGGTGGCAGAGCCGACGGTGCGACCCGCGTACGACACTCCGCCGTGGGCAAGATCATCGGACACGGTGTTCGACGCTACACGTCGACGGCGACGGGTGTCAACACCGGACAGACAATATGTTTGAACGCGCTGTCTGGTCGCCGTGTGGCCGGCCGTCTCCGAACGCGACGGACATGGCCTGCGCGGCCCCTGCTCCGGCCTCGTGGGAGGATCGCACGGCGGTGGACGTCAAGGACCTCATCCCGAGCTACGAACGTCTCAGCGCGCTCGAGGACCTCGACGACCTGCTCACCGTCGCGGCGGAGGTCGCCGCGGACACACTGGGCTTCGACCGTGCCGTGGTGGCCGCCGTCGCCGACGGTCGCGTGGGCCGGGTCGTCGGTGCGTCGCCCGCCGGCGAAGAGCTGCGAGCCGGCCTGCTCGCGGGCCGGACGAGGCTCTGGACCGACGATGACTCCGGCGGGCCGCCCGTCCTGCCCACGACGCTGCCGCCCGGGCTGCGGCCGGGCCTCGGCCTCGGCCGCCACATCTGGGCCTGGGTCGCGCCCGACGACCGGCCACTCGCGCTGCTGATCGCCGACGGGCGCGCGGCCCCGATCCGTGCGGGCGACCGGACGGCGGCGCGGAACGTCGCGGCGGTCGTCGGCATCGCCGTCGAGCGCGTGGTCCTGCGCCGGCGCTCGCGGGCGTTCGCCGCCGACGTGAGCGCCTTCGGCGTGCTGGCGCGGGGCATGTCCAGGGAGGTGCTCGACGGGGAGCCCACGTTGCCGGCCGGTCCCGACAGCGGGCGCGACGCCATGGCCGCGCTCCCGGACGTGGCGCTGCTCGCGCGGCTCACGCCGCAGGAGCGACGGGTGGCGGTCCTGCTCGGCGAAGGCCGGACGAACGCGGCCATCGGCGAGCTGCTCCTGCTCGCGCCGGACACCGTGAAGGCCCACGTCGGACGTATCCGGCGCAAGCTCGGGGCGAGCACCCGGGTGGAGGCGATCGCGTTGCTCCTCGGGACGCCGCGGGCGTGAGCACGGCGGCACAGAGCGCGCAGCTGCTCGCCGCGTACGCCGCGTTCCGCACCGCGCGGAGCGTCGAGGACCTCTTCGCGGCGGCCGCCGAGGCCGCCCCCGCAGCGACCGGCTTCGACCGCGCGATCATCGCCGCGGTCCGCGACGGGCACCTGACGGCGGCGGGGTCGCGGCCGATCGGGCATGGCCCGAGCGACGAGCTGCGCCGGCGCCTGATGGCCGACCCGGTCCGCCTGCGCCCCGGCACCGAGGAGGCCGAGCACACCCGGCTCGTCCGCCGGCCGCGCGCCGCGGGACGCGTCCCCGGGGCCGCAGAGGCCCTGGGGCTCGGCGCCCACGCGCTCGCGGTGGTGGCGCCCCGCAGCAAGGCGCTCGCGCTGGTCGTGGTCGACCGCGCGCGACGTCCTCCGAGCGCTGCCGACCTCGAACGGGTCGACGCGTTCGCCGGGCTGGTGGCGATCGCGCTGGGCCACCTGCTGCTGCGCCGGCAGGTCGCGGACCTGGCGCAGGAGGTGCGGCAGTTCGCCGGCACGGCGCAGGCGCTCGCCGCGGAGGTCCGGGATGCACCGGCCGCGATCGTCGGCGAGGGGCTCGTCGATCCGCGGCTGATCGCCGGGGCCGACGCGGGGCGGGGTGACGCGGCCGACGTCTACGGGCGGCTGAGCGAGAAGGAGCGCCCGGTCGCGCGCCTGGTGGCCGCGGGGCGCTCGAACCGCGAGATCGCCGCCGCGCTCACCCTCTCCCCCGAGACGGTCAAGTCGCACGTGGCGAGCATCCTGCGCAAGCTCGGGGTGCCGGGGCGCGTGGAGGCGGCGACGCTCCTGCTGCGCGCGGAGCGCTGAACGGTCGCGGTCGCGGTCGCGGTCGCGGTGGCCGGCGGTGGGCCGTGGATGTGTGGTCCGGCGGTCGTCCGGACCCGGCGCGCGCTCGATGTGCCACCACACGCCACCCGCGCACGTGGTGGCACATCGGCCGCGGTCGCCCGCTGGACCGCCCCGGACCATGGGCGCTCGATGTGCCACCACACGCCACCCGCGCACGTGGTGGCACATCGAGTGGGCCGCGCGGCGGAGGCGACGTCAGCGGGCGCCGGCGAGCGCGGCCTTGATCCGCGCCGCGGTAGCCGCCGGGTCGCGCGTGACGTCCGACCACGACAGGCGGATGACCGTGTACCCGCGCTCCCGGAGCCACGCGTCCTTCTCGGCGTCGCGGCGGCGCTGGGCAGCGGTCGCGTGGAACGCCTTGCCGTCCGTCTCGACCACCAGCCAGGCACCCGGCCACCGGAAGTCCGGCACCCAGGGCCCGAGCGGCTCGTTCACCAGCGGCCGCGGGATGCCGTAGGCGTCGCACAGCCGCAGGAAGCGCAGCTCCAGGACGCTTGCGACCGCGGCCGGGTCGACCGCGCCCTCGAGCACCGCCCTCAGGTTCGGCGTCCCGCGGTAGCCGCGGCGGCAGAGGACCTCGGCCGCGAGCTCGTCCGGATCGAGCTTGTGCAGCACCTGCGCCTGCTCGAACACACGCTCCAGGCGGCTCAGCGGCAGGACGGCAGCAAGGTCGAGCAGGGTCCGGACCAGCGTGGTCACGCGCAGCCCTCGATGGATCGTCACGTGCTCCGGCGGCAGCTCGGCGCGGTGCACGGTGATCGTCGGCCGGCCGCGCCGGCGGGTCCCGGGCGGAATCGTGACCGTCGTCCTGACGGCGCCGCGGAGGACCTCCCACTGGGCGCCGGCCGCGTGGAAGCTGAGCGTGGCGTCATCCCCCATCGTCAGGAGCGCCGAGGCGAACGTCGCTTCTCGCGGGCGCTGCTTGTGTCCCACCAGGTAGACGCCGCGGTGCTCTCGCACGAGCCACCCCCGCCCGCACAGCCGGCGGATCTGCGATTCGGAGACGCCGGCTTTCCGGAGCTCAGCCCAGGTGATGCGGCCGTGTTGGCGTTCGGCGACGCGCCGGACCTTCTTCATGACGGAGGCGTTCATGCCCCCTATAGGTCGCGGGCGACCGGCTTCGCCCCTCTAACCCAGCGCTCGATGTGCCACCACCTGCCACCCGCGCACGTGGTGGCACATCGAGCGGGTGCGCCAGGGTCAGACGCCGACGGGCACCCGGTCCGGCCGCCCGGCGACCGGCGCCGGCTCGGCCGCGGGCCCGGGGACGCTCGGCGCGGGCGGCTCCGGTGGGCGCTTGCCGGTCGCCACCAGCGAGATCACCCAGACCAGGAACGCGATCAGGCCGACCGTGATGATCGCCGAGCCGTAGGTGAACCAGTACGACATGTCGCCGCCCAGGGTCACGTACATCGGCCAGCCCGTCCCCGCGTTCGACAGGCCCTCGGAGACGAAGATCAGCGGGATCACACCGGCGAGGCCCCAGCCGCGCCCGAAGTACGGCTTGACGCCGTACACGAACGCACCGGCGGCGAGCGCAGTGAAGGCGTTCGCGCAGCCCCACCACAGCGGGTGACCCCAGATGTTGAAGGGCTGGTTGCCGTAGTAGTTGTAGACGTCGGTGAAGAGTCCGGGAGCCTCGAGCAGGTAGTTCACCAGGACGAACGTCCCCCAGAGCTGGAAGACGCCCTTCGTGGTGATGCCCTTCTCGAACTGCTTGCACGTGTAGTACGCGAAGCCGCCGATGTACCACGGGTAGATGATCGGGACGAACAGGGGCATCGTCCGGTCCAGGAAGGTGAACGTCCCGATCGAGCCGTTCTCCGTCAGGTAGACCATCCCCATCACGTCGACGAACGGCTCGAACAGTGATGCGGCCAGGCCGCCGACCAGGCAGAACGCGAGCAGCGGTCCCTGCCCGGTGCGCAGGTGCCGGATCGCCAGGTAGATGACGGCGACGAGGGGAACGGCACCCCCGATCGTGAAGATCAGCTCGGCGGTCTGCGGCATCTCGATGCCCGTCGGCGGGCTCGGCACGGCTGCAAGCATGGGTCAACGTCCTCCCTGGTTCACCAGACGAGTCGACCATACATCCTGTCTGGCGCCGCTGCAAGCCCCGCCATCGGCGGCCGTCACTCCACGCGCCGGACGTCGAGCGTGTAGACGAAGACGCCGCAGACGCTCACGGTCCGGCCCGCGCCGCGCGGGCATCCGCGGTCCCGGCCCGCGTGCCTCACCACCTCGCGGATCTGCGTCCGCTGCCCCGGCTTCAGCCGGCCGATCTCACCGAGCGCGGTGGCGTCGAGGGGAATCTCGCCGGGAAGGCCGATCTCGTCGGGGAGCATGTCGGACGTGGCGAGCGGGCAGTCGTCGAGCAGGCTCTCGACCGGTCCGCCCGCCAGTCCGTACAGCGTCCGCTTGCGCAGGACGAGGCCGAGCGACCCGCCCTTCGCCGAGGACCGGGCGCAGTTGCCGTTCAGGCGTTCGTCGGCCGGGACGTCCGGGCACGGGCCGTACTCGCTGGTCGGCCCGCAGCCGCACGGATACCCGCGGTGCTGGGTGCCGCTCGTCCTCAGGCGGGTGCTGACCTTCGCCTGCAGGAACGAGTGACTCAGGATCAGGCCGACCGGGCCTGGCGGGTCGAAGACGGTCAGGATGCCCTGCCGCGCGGTCCTGATGCTCGTGGTGACCAGGCCGTCGACCTTCGTCCAGGACGCGCAGCGGTCGCCGATCTTGCCCTCGCGGACGGTGAAGTCGGTGCTGTCGGTCGCGGAGATGGTGGTGCGGTACTCGCGCGGCTCGACCGCACCGGCCGCGGCCGGCGCCGGGGCTGCACCAGTCAGGCCGGCGAGGGCGAGGGCGGCCGCGCAGGCGACGTTCGACGGCAGGCGGCGGGGTGAACGGGGGCTCATGGCGGCGACACTAGGCACGGCCCGCGGCGCCCACATCGGGTGACTCCCTCGCCCGACGACCCGCGGAGCGCGAGCGTCGGGAGTCGTCCGGACACCGCGTTTATACGCCGTGAATGGACACCCCCGGACCCACCGGTAGAGTGCCGGGAGTGAGCGCCAGCCCCGCCGGTCGGAAGCGACCCCGAGCCCATACCGGAGACCAGGCGGCCGAGCGCGCGATCTTCGAGGCCACCGAGCAACTGCTGGCCGACGAGCGCCTGCACGACCTGTCCGTCGCCCAGATCATCAAGGCGGCCGGCCTCTCCCGGGCCAGCTTCTACCACTACTTCAGCTCGAAGTTCGAGGTCGTCGCCGCCCTGATGGCGCGGATCTGGGACGAGATCTACTCCGACACCCACACGGAGCTCGAGGGACCGTGGGAGGACCCGGGCGACGCGCTCCGGTCCAGCCTGCGGACGGGCATGGAGGGCTGGTTCGCGCACAAGGCCGTGATCCACGCCGTGCTCGAGAACCAGCACGCGGTGCCGGCTCTGGCCGAGGCGTGGTCGGCGCTGTCCGGGCGCTTCGCCGCCGCGCTCGCCGAGCAGATCCGCCGCGAGCGCGAGGCCGGCCGTGCCCAGGCGGGGCCGTCCGCCCTGCCGCCGGAGACGATCGCGACGATGCTCGTCTGCGGCGCCGAGCGCATCTTCTACGTCGGATCGACCGGGACGGACAGCCGGATGCGCACGCACGACCAGCGCCTCGACGCGATCGTGACGATCGCGCTCGCGGCGATCTACGGCTCACCGACCGGCCCCGCGGCCGCGAAGGCCGCCTGATGGCCACCGCTGCGGCACCCCGGGAGGCGGCGGACGGCAGCGCCCGGGCCGCCATCCTCGGGGCGACCGAGCGCCTCCTGCAGGACGAGTCCCTCGACGAGCTCAGCGTGGCCCAGATCCTGACGGCGGCAAACGTCTCCCGCGCCACGTTCTACTTCTACTTCGCGAGCAAGGACGACGCGTTCATCGCGCTGCTGGCCGGCTTCATGGACACCTTCGTCCCGCGCTTCGAGGCGATCGTCGGGGACGTCGAGCGTCGCCGCGACCCGGCCCTCCTGCGCGAGGACATCGCCGCATGGCTCGCGATCGAGCCTCCGCACGAGGTGATCGTGCGCAGCGCCGTGGAGGAATGGCCGCGCCGCGCGGAGCTGCAGGCCGTCTACCTGGCGGGCCAGCGGCGCCTGTCGAAGGCCCTCGCCAAGGCGATCGATCAGGACCGGAAGGCCGGCGTCGCCCTCGCGAGCATCCCGAGCGCGCAGCTGGCGGCCGGCTGGATGTGGACGATGGAGCGCTCCTGGTACGAGGCGGTCGGCGGCGCGACGCACATGCGGGACCTGCCCGCCGTCCGCGACGCCCTCGCGGCGACGCTGGTCGCCGCGATCTACGGCCGCTGAGGACCGTCCGGCCGGCGGCCCGCGGACCGGTCCGCACGCCGCCGGACGAGGAGCACCGCCCGGGTCAGCCCTGGACGACGAGCCGCGTGCGCAGCCGCGCGACGGCGCCCGGGTCCAGCCCCTGCGCGATCAGCCACGCCGCCGCCCCGCCGGCCGCGTCGAAGACGTCGAGCGCCGTCTGGATCGCGGCCGCCGGGGCGGTGAAGGCCTCGGGGTGCTTCGTGCGCAGCTTGGCCATCAGCTCGGCGCCTTCGCCGGCGCTCATGCGCTCGACGACTCCGCTCATGTTGGCCTCGGTGGCCACGTAGTCCGCGACGATGTCCCCCCGCGCGACGCCGGCGGCGGCGAGGACCGCAGCGATGACCATGCCGGTGCGGTCCTTGCCGGCGGCACAGTGGATGAGCACAGGCCCGGGCGCGTCGGCGACCACGCCGGCGACCGCGGCGATCCTGCCACCGGCGGCGTCGATCGTCCGCGCGTAGAGGCCTTCGAGCCCGCCCTCGAGCAGCTGGCTCCCACCCGCGATCTCCTGGACCGAGAGGTGTGCGGTGAGCGGGTGGTGCCGCACGTCGGCGCCGAGACCCGCGAGCGGGTGCTCGGTGTTCTTCTCCCCCGAGGCGCGCAGGTCGACGACCGTGCGCGGCGGCCAGACCGGCAGCCCCCCGTCGCCGTCCCCGTCCCACGGGGCGTCTCCGCGGTACAGGATCCCCGACGCGACCTGGCCACCACCGGCGACCGGGATGCCGCCGACGTCGCGGAGGTTCTGCATCGCGGAGAGGTACATCGCCTATCAGATAGCGCACGCGCGGCGGGCGTTGTGAACGGCATGCGAAACTCCCCTTGCACCCCGACCAGACACTGCGTATGGTTGCGTTGTATGGGGCGCCCGCCCCTCGACGTCATCAATGAGGAGGTTGACGCTTCGTGCTGTCAGAGGAATATGGGATGCAGCCCGCGCCGGGTTACGGGAAGCTGCTTCCCAACGCGCCGAACCTGCATCCGTCCGATTTCGAGATGTGGTTCTTCCTGTTCTGGGCGGGCGCGCTCGTGGTCGTCATCGCGCTGCCCTGGGCCTTCATGCAGTACCGCAAGGGCAATCACATGCCCGCGCTGTGCCTCGCGGGCGGCCTGGCCTGCTCCATCCAGGAGCCGATGTGGGACCACCTGGGGCACCTGCGCTGGGCCGAGGCGCTGCCGGACGCGTTCAGCAACTTCGGTCTTGACGTCCCCGTCCTGATCCCGCCGTGTTACATGCTGTTCTTCGGCCTCGAGGTGTTCTTCATCTTCACGATGCTGAACCGCGGCATCACGCGGAAGGACCTCGCGCTGCTGTTCGTCGCCTGCGGCATCACGGACGCGATCATGGAGCACCCGGGCCTGCTGATGGGCATCTACGAGTACTACGGCAACGGCGGCCCGCAGCCGTTCGACTTCGGCAACAAGTTCCCGTTCTACTGGTCGATCGTGAACTCGGCCGGGTTCATGGCCGGCGGCGTCATGTGCCACTACCTGTGGCCGAAGCTCAAGGGCAAGGGCTGGAAGGAGCTCATCATCATCGCGATCCCGCCCGTGGGGATGATGGTCGGCTACAGCTTCACCGCGTGGCCCGTGTTCCTGGCCATCAACGCCAACATCTCCGTCGAGCTGCAGTGGATCCTCGGCGGCGGCGGCTGCGTCATCGGCGCGATCGGGTTCGTCTACCTGGTGGCCGAGCTCGTCTGCGTCGAGGAGTCCGACGTCGAGTGGACCCTCTGGAACCTGTTCAAGGCACGCTTCATGCTGCCGGCGCAGCGTGAGCGGTTCTACGAGTCGGGCGGCAAGACGACGAAGCGGCAGCCGAAGGTCGTGGCGAGCACCACCACGAAGTAGCCACACCCCGGTCCCACGCCGTACCGGACGGCCGTCCCGCAAGGGGCGGCCGTCCGTCGTTCCAGCCCTCGACCCGCCTCAGACCACGTTGTAGAGGACCAGCAGCACCGCGAGGACGACGACCACGTAGGCCTCGAAGATCCCCTTCAGCGGCTGCAGCGCGCCGCCGAGCTCCATGAACTCGTGGCCCACGAGCCAGACCTTGACGAAGGCGACGACGAGGACGATCGCGGCGACCGTCGTGTGCGAGCCGGAGCCGTGGTCGGCCCCGAGGATCCAGGAGACGCACGTCGCGGCGACCAGCACCACGTAGACGGCGAAGAGGCGGGTGCGGAGCAGGGCGGCCATGGTCAGTTCACCAGGTAGAGGAGCGGGAAGAGGACGACCCAGAGCAGGTCGACCATGTGCCAGTAGCTCGCGCCGCTCTCGATCAGCATGCGGTCCTTGGCGGTGAGCGCGGGCCGTCCCGAGAGGCGCATCAGCCACACCAGGACGCCGATGCCGGCGGTGACGTGCAGCAGGTGGATGGCCGTGAAGACGTAGAAGTAGGCGAAGAAGTCGTTCGTCGCGGGGACCAGGCCGGCGTCGATCTTCGTCCCGTACTCGGCGGCCTTGATGACGGCGAAGCCGAGCCCGCAGGCGAGCGCGAACCCGAACAGCTTCCGCGCCCGCAGGTGGTGGGCCGCCCCCGGCTCGCGGGCGGCCCGCACGGCGAGCGCGACGAGGACGGAGCTGGTCAGCAGCAGGATCGTGTTGAGGGCGCCGGACGTCACGCTCAGGCGCGCCTGGGACTCCCGCACCAGGTCGGGCTGCTCGGCGGCCAGCACGACGATCACGGCGAAGAAGACCGCGAAGACGATCATGTCTCCGATCACGAAGACCCAGATGCCGACCTCGCCAGGGCTGCGGCGCGCACGCGCGGAGGGGGTGCTCATGCGGGGACGGCCTCCCGGTCGGCGGACGTCGGCGGCGGGGCGGTGGCCCCCGCAGCCGCGGACTCCTCCTCGGCCCGCTGCTCGCGGATCGCCCTCCGCAGGACGTGGCTCATCACGATGAACCAGTTGCCGAACAGCACGGCCACGACCCAGAAGACGACGGCGCCGTTCCAGGCGAACGCCCCATCCTTGAAGTAGACGACCAGCAGACCCGGCAGGAAGAGGAACGCGGTCCAGAGGTTGTAGTACCCGACCCAGCGGGGCAGGATCGGCTTCTCGCGCTGGTCGGCGAGGATCGCGACGCCGATCGCAGCGAGCTGGACGCAGGCCGGCGGGAAGTTGCCGATGAACGGCAGGAACGCGAGGTCGTTGAGCGCCTCGGTGATCTGCGGGTCGCGGGTCGGCTCGAAGGCAGCAGCGAGGAACATCCACATCGGGACGAGGATCGCCAGGACCCCCGCGGTGCCACCGATCAGTTGCAGCGTCGGCAGCGGCGAGTCCGGCCCGGCGATGCGCCGCAGCTGCACGCTGATGAGCGCGACGAGCGGCGCCGTGAGGCCGGCCGAGATCATCATCACCACGAGGCCGGCCCGCAGGCTGTCGGTGTCCTCCTGGTAGAAGGCGGCGACGCGCTCCGCGTTCCAGCCCGGGGACGGCGGCGGGATCATCCCGGCGACGATGAAGCCGGTGAAGAAGACCGCGACGAACGCCGGCCCGCACCACGCACACCACATCTGGATTCGTGAGTTCACTGCCGCCCCTCCGGAGCTCCGTTGCCGATCAGCCGACTCACCATACATGTTGTCCGTACGGTCCGTTTATGGCCGGAAGAGGGCCGGACACGGGTTCCGAACAACCTGTCCACTAGCATCGCCGACGTGTCCGAGCAGCCGCCAGACCCCCGCGACCTCCCCGAGCCCGGAGAGGTCACGAAGGCCGCCGGCGGGGCCGAGCTGGACCGGCGCCGCGCGCTCGCCGACGGCATGGGCGGGGCCACGCGCGTCGCCGCCCACCGCGCCGCCGGCAAGCTGACCGCGCGCGAGCGGATCGCCCTGCTCGTCGACGAGGGCTCGTTCGTGGAGCTCGGCCGGCTCGCGTTGTCAGACCGGCCCGAGGTCGGCGAGCGTGCCCCGGCCGACGCTGCGGTCACCGGCGTCGGCACCGTCGACGGCCGCAAGGTGGGCGTCATCGCGATCGACGCGACCGTGCTCGCCGGCAGCACGGGCAAGGTGGGCGCCCGCAAGCAGGGGCAGATCTTCAGCCTGGCCGCCCGCAAGGGCTACCCGATCGTGACGCTCGGCGACGCGAACGGCGGCCGCCTTCCCGACCTGCTCGGCTCGGACTTCGGCGGATCCGCGGGCGGCGACGAGG
The DNA here is from genome assembly GCF_040581415.1 of Paraconexibacter sp. AEG42_29. Lineage (NCBI taxonomy): Bacteria > Bacillati > Actinomycetota > Thermoleophilia > Solirubrobacterales > Paraconexibacteraceae > Paraconexibacter > Paraconexibacter sp. AEG42_29. The sequence goes on from NZ_CP114014.1 coordinate 4,750,481, forward strand.
GTGAGCACTTCCTCGGCATCCGCGTCACGGGCGACCGCATCCCGCGCGTCAGCGCGATCCTCGGCAACGCGTACGGCGACCCGGCGCTGTGGTCCGGGGCGTCCGACTTCGTCGTGATGTCCGAGGGCTGCTCGATCGCGCTCTCGGGCCCGTCGCTCGTCGGCTCGTCGACCGGCGCGGCGACGACGCACATGGACCTCGGCGGGCCCGAGGTGACCGTGAAGACCTCCGGCCTCGTGACCCAGCTGCACCCGACCGAGCAGGCCACGATCGGGGCGATCCGGACGTATCTGAGCTACCTGCCCTCGCACGCGGCCCTCGACCCGCCGCTCGCGGAGCCCGTCCCGCCGGCCACGCCGGGCGCCGACCTGGCCGCGATCGTCCCCGACCGCGGGCGCCGGGGCTACGACGTGCGCAAGGTGATCGACGGCGTCGTCGACGGCGGGTCGTTCTTCGAGCTGCACCCGGACTTTGCGCGCTCGATCGTCGTCGGGCTCGCCCGCGTCGAGGGCCGGCCGGTCGGCATCGTCGCGAACCAGCCGAAGTTCCGCGGGGGCGTCCTTGACGCCCCCGCGATCACGAAGGCGCACCGGCTGATCGACCTGTGCAGCGGTTTCGGGCTGCCGCTCGTCTTCCTGCAGGACATGCCGGGCGTGATGATCGGGATCGAGGCCGAGCGCCTGGGGGTCGGCCAGCGGCTCATGGGGCTGTTCACCGCGGTGGCGCGATCACCCGTCCCCAAGGTCACGATCATCCTGCGCAAGGCCTTCGGCTTCGGCTACATCGCCCTCGGCGGCCCGTCGATGGGGACCGACTACGCGGTCGCCTGGCCGAACGCCGAGATCGGGTTCATGTCCGCCCCGAACGCGGTGCAGGTGCTGTACGCCAAGCGGATCGCAGCCGCGCGCGAGGCCGGCGGCGACGCAGCCGCGCAGGCGCTGGCGGCCGAGCTCGAAGCCGAGACGCACAGCCACTTCGCCCCCTGGCAGGCCGCCACGCAGTCGTTCCTGCACGACGTGATCCAGCCGGAGGAGACGCGGCAGGCGGTCGTCGACGGGCTGTTCATCGGGACCGGCTACCACTGACGCGGCACCCTTCGTCAGGGCGCCCTTACCGTTGTTAGGTTACCCTTACACGAATGGGACGCTACACCGGACCGGTAGAGAAGCTCGAGCGGCGCGAAGGGGTCGACCTCGGCCTGAAGGGCGAACGCTCGCTGCTGGGGAAGACCGCCCTCGCGCGTCGCGGACCGGTGCCCCCGGGCGAGCACGGGATGCGCCGCCGCAACAAGCAGAGCATCTACGCGACGCAGCTGCGCGAGACCCAGAAGCTCAAGCTCATGTACGGCGTCCGCGAGAAGCAGTTCCGCCGCTACCTCGTGATCGCATCACGCCGCCGCGACGTCACCACCGGCGCCGCCCTGCTCGAGATCCTCGAGCGCCGGCTCGACAACGTCGTCTACCGGATCGGGCTGGCGAACACCCGCGCGCAGGCGCGGCAGTTCGTCTCCCACGGGCACATCCTCGTCGACGGGGTGCGCTGCAACATCGGGTCGCGGCTGCTCGAGGCGGGCAACACCGTCGCGCTGCAGACCGGGTCCGCCGTCGAGCCGATCGCGCGCGAGGCGACGCAGTCCCTGGGCCGGGTCGAGCGCTGGCTGGAGGCCGACCTCGACGCACTGCGCGGCCGGGTCGTGCGCGCCCCGAACCGTGACGAGATCACGGTCCCGGTCGACGAGCAGCAGGTCATCGAGCGGTACTCGCGCCGGTGAGCTCCACCGATCCGCAGCACGCCCCGTTCGGCCGGGTCGTCGCCCTCCACGACCCGTCGCTCGAGGCCATCGCCTGGGCGCTCGTCGGGGCGCTCGGCGGGGACACGGCCGCCCGCCTCCACGCCCGCACCAGCGTCCTTGCGCAGCGCCTCGACGGCGTCGGGTCCGACCCGGCGCTGCAGCTCGACGCGCTCTCCGGCCGCGTGGCCTGCGGCTTCGCCGTCCCCCGCCGCGCCGCACCGGACCTCGAGGACCTGCTGCCTGACCGCGTCCTCGAGTCCCGGAGCGGGACCGCGCTCACCGTCGCGCTGCTCGTGGCCGTCGTCGGCCAGCGCCGCGGCTGGGACGTCGAGATCGTGTGCGGGAAGGCGATGGCGTTCGTCGCGCATCGCCGGCTGGACCACCCGCTCGTGTGCTCGCCGCAGCACGACGGCCGGCTGATCGACGCCCGCGACGTCGAGGACGGCGACCTGTGGCGGATGTGCGCGCACGAGGTCGCGGACACGCTGCTCGCGCGGATCGCCGGGCGCGCCCGCGGGATCGCGCGGCACGACCTGGCGACGCGCGCGCTCGAGCTCTCGTGCGTCCTGCCGGGCACGCCGCAGGACATCGCGCGCCGTCAGATGGCGCTGACGCGGGCGCGGTCCGCCTTCAACTGACCCGCCGGACCCGCCGGTTGACCGTCTGACGACCGGTTTTGGCCGTCCCGACGACCAAAACTGGTCGTCAGACGGGTGGAAGGGTGGCGACGGTCAGGTGCGGATGCCGATGGTGCCCGCCTCGGCGAGCCGCCCGATCTCGGCGTCGCTGAGGCCGAGGTACTCGGTCAGCACCGCGTCGGTGTGCTCGCCCAGCAGCGGCGCCCGGCGGACCGGGACGCGCGGGACCCCGGAGAAGTCCAGCGGCGTGCCGGGCATCAGGTAGGAGCCGACGCCCGGGTGCTCGGTCGTCGTCCACATCGGGTTCTCGCCGGACAGGCGCGGGTCGTAGTGCACCAACTGCTTGAACGTCTGGTAGGGCCCCCAGGAGACCCCGGTCCCCGTGAACAGGCGGCGGATCTCGGCCAGGGCCCGGGCCGCGAACCACGGTCGCAGGATCGCGGCGATCAGGTCGCGGCCCTCGTAGCGACCGGACTCGCTGTCGAGGTCGATGCCGGCGGCCTCGCCGATCTTCGCGAGTGCCGGACCGAGGCCGGTGACCTCCTGCAGCGCCGCCCACTGCCGCGGCGTCAGCGCGACGATCATCACGCGGCGATCGTCGCGGGTCGCGAAGTCGTGCCCGAACGCGCCGTACAGGTAGTTGCCGTCCTTCGTCTGGTCGTGCCCGTCGAGCTGCGCCTCGGCGACGCGCCCCAGGTGGCCGACCATCGCGAACGCCACGTCCGACAGCGCCAGCCCCACCAGCTGCCCCTCGCCGGTGCGCGTGCGGTGCCGCTCGGCCGCGAGCAGGCCGGTCGCGGTCAGCCCGCCCATCACGGCGTCCCACGACGGCATCAGGGAGTTCGCCGGCTCCGCCAGGTTGCGCGGACCCGACGCCGCCGGGAAGCCGGTCGCCGGGTTGACGGTGTAGTCGACCTCGCTCGTGCCGTCCCGGTTGCCGGTCAGCGCGACCATGATGAGGTCCTCCCGCGCCGCCTTCAGCTTCTCGTAGGAGAGCCAGCCGCGAGCCGGGAAGTTCGTGATCAGGTTGCCCGCCGCGGCGATCAGCGCGGTGATGAGCTCACGGCCCGCGTCGCTGCGCAGGTTCACGCTGACCGAGCGCTTGCCCTTGTTCATACCCGCCCAGAACAGCGATTCGCCGCCGGGGGCGAGCGGCCAGCGCAGGTGGTCCAGGCCGCCGTCGATGTCGTCGAAGCGGATGACGTCGGCGCCGAGCTGGGCGAGCGTCATGCCGCCGAGCGGGGCCGCGACGAAGGCCGAGCCCTCGATCACCTGCAGGCCGTCGAGGATGGGTTTCGTCGTCATGGCATGAGCCCCACTGCGGACCAGTCGAGGACGGCGCGAGGGTGCTCGTCGGCTGGTCCTTGGGCCGACGAACGCGCGCGGAAGTGGACGAGGCCGCCGTCGGCCAGCGGCTCGAGGCGCGTCAGCTCGACGGTGGTCCGCAGCAGGTCCTCCTCGAACGTCGGCCCGAGGTGGTCGCAGGAGTGCCACGCGAGGACGGTCGCGAGGTCCGGCAGCACGCGGACGACGTGCGCCGCCGCGACGCCGATGACGTGGCCGCCGTAGACGAGGCGCTGCCCGTGGGCCCCGCTGCTGCCGTCGGTGTGGGTCATCGCGAGGTTCAGCGACAGGCGTGCGAGCTCGGGGGCGCTGGTCACGGTCTCCCCCGCCTCGACCACGTACCGGCGGTGGGTCTGCAGGTCGGCGAACAGCGGGCCGAGGGGCTCCTCGCGCAGCGGGGCGAGCGTCCAGCCCGCCGGCACGAGGGCTGCCACGTCGACCTCGTGGCCGACCGCGGCCAGGTCGTCCGCGTGGACCGGGGCGGCGTCGCCGTCAGCGTCGGCCGGGCGCGAGGGCAGGAGCGGGCAGCGCCAGAAGTCGAGGACGTCCTTGCCGTCCTGGTCGGTCGTGGTCACGCGCAGCGCCGCGATGCCGCGGCCGCGCGAGGAGCTCTTGAGCGCGACGACCTCCGTGCTGGTGCGCAGCGTGGTGCCGACCGCGACCGGACGGCACGCCAGGCCGCGGTAGAAGAGGTTCCCCAGGACGCGGCCGCTGGGGGCCGTCGACTGCCCGATGGCGATGTCGCAGACCAGGGCCGGATGGGCGAGGAGCCCCGGCGACCCGGTCACGGCCGCGTACAGCGGTGCGTCGAGGGACAGGCGCAGCCGGTCGCCGATGGTCGCCTGGTGCAGCGCCGCGTGGCCGTCGGTGAGCGTCAGGCCCGGCGCGGGGAAGATGTCGCCGACCGCGAGGTCGTCGAAGTACGGCGGCCCGACGGGGATGACGGTGAGGCCGTCGTCGCCCGCGTCCGTTGCGGGCACGTCCGGGACGGGCCGGGCCGGGAGCGCCGCGATGCGGCGGGCACGGCGGACCATCGCCTCGTCGACCATCCCGCCCTGCATCCGCGCGACGGCCGAACCTGAGGCAGCGGCGGCGGCCACGGCGGCCTGCACGTCGGCCGCCCACCGGTGCTCGTCGGGACCGGCGGCGAGCCCGTCGTTGATCGGCCCGACCTGCTCGGGGTGGATCGCCCACTTGCCGTCGAAGCCGAGCTCGCGGACGGCGGTCACCGCTGCGGCCAGGCCGGTCGGATCGCCGAGCCGGAAGTACGGGCCGTCGATCGCCTCGACGCCGCCGGTGCGCGCGGCGGCGAGCAGCAGCTCCTGGGCGACGAGCCACCGGTCCAGGTCGTTCTCGGCGCCGCGTCGCCCCAGGGCGGCCGCGAGGTCGGCGTAGCCGAGGATCAGGGCGGTGACGTTCGGCGCCTGCGCGACCGCCGCGGCGTTCATGAGCCCGAGGGGCGTCTCGATCAGCGCGTGGACGGACGTGCCGTCCGGCAGCGCCGCCGCGACGCGCGCCAGCGTTCCTGTGTCCTCCGCCTTCGGCAGGACGACCGAGAAGCCGTCCCGCGCGAGCCGCGCGCAGGCCGCGAGGTCGGCGTCGAACTGCGGCGTGTCCGCCCCGTTCACGCGCACGGCGACCGTCCGGCCCGACCACTCCGGGCTCGTCAGGGTCTGCTCCACCTGGGCGCGTGCCTCGTCCTTCGCCTCGGGCGCGACCGCGTCCTCGAGGTCCAGGACGACCTCGTCGGCGGCACTGGCCAGTGCCTTCGCGTGCATGCGCGCGGCGTGACCAGGGACGACGAGGCAGGAGCGCCTCACGAGGACTCGGTCGGCGACGTCGGCAGGGGTGGCCACGGGGGTGATGCTACACCTCACCCTACGTCCCGCACACGACGCCCGGACACACTGTTCGATGAACGCGGAGGTTCATTTCCAGCGGCCGGCAAGGACGCTAGCCGGCGGCGGTCTCAGCCCTTGGGCGGCAGCGTGCGGACCAGCGCCACGCTCCGCTCGACCCACGCGGAGAGCGCTGCGTCGTCCGCGATGGCGGACGGGGCCACCCGCAGCCAGCCCGTCATCTCGCGGCCGTTCATCTCCATGGGCGTCACCCCCGGCGCGCCGAGGAGCGCCTCGGCGCTCGCCGGGTCGACGCGGGCCAGGAGGCCTCCCTGGGCGGACGCCGTGACGCTCATGTGTCCGTGCAGCAGGAACGTGAGGCCGCCGAACATCCGGCGCTCGGTGACCGCGTCCTCCCCCGCGAGCTGCTCCCGGAGGCGCTGCGCGAGGTCCTCGTCGAAGGCCATGGGCGGCACCGTAGCGAGCCGGCGGACCCGGGCGACGCGTTGGCTGCACCGGTCCGCGCCGGCTCATCCGTCGCAGGCCGCTGACCAGCGCGTGAGCAGGTGGTCGAGGCCGGCGCCGCGAACCGTGCCGCCGATTCGCCGGACCAGGACATCGCCCGGGCCGAGCACGAACGCGTCGTCCGGGATGCGGGGGTCGTCCCCCGCGGTCAGCGACGGCAGGCCGAACGCCGCCAGGCTCGACAGCACCCGCGCACCGCCCAGGACGGCGGGCGACGCAGAGACGCCAGGGTCGCCGGTATCGAGTCCGTCGTCCAGCACCGGCCGGTCGTCTCGCTCGACCCGGGTGCGGGTGCGGACGGCGCCGCCGGGTTCACCGTGCCGTCCGAGGACGAGGGTGTCCCGGTGCACCGCGGACGCGCTGCCCTCGAGCGCGAGCCGCACCGAGCGCCGCACCCTGGCCCCGTGCGCGATCACCAGCGGCTCCTCCGCGATCACGACGCGGGCGCCGTCGGCCACCCGCACGTCGAGCGACTGCGCGGCGGCCGGGACGCCGGGGGCCATCGGGTGCGCCAGCGTCGCCGAGATGTCCTGCAGGACCAGGGACGCCCCCGGGCCCACGTCGACCTCGAGCCGGACGTCGTCACCCCCGACCAGCATGGCGCCGGTCTGGACGATGCCCACCCGCACCGCCGCCTCGCCGAGGCTCGCTCCCGCCCACCCGCGCAGCTGCCGCAGGCCGATCGGCAGACCGGACCGTAGCTCGCGCACGACCGTCCGGCCGCCGACGCGCGTCACCACCAGCCGGGCCGAGGCGGTCGCCGGACGCGCGACATCAGCCGGTGCCGATGATGCCTCAGTGGCTATGGCCGTACAGCTCCCCGTCCCCATCCGCGTGGAAGTGCGGAACCGGCGGGCCGACGTCGACCGTCGTCAGCGTCCCGGTGCGATGGTGCTCGAGCTGATGCACGACCCAGGCCGCGACCTGGGCCGCGCCGCCCTGGCGCAGGCTGATCGGCAGGACAGGGAGGTCGCCGCGGTGCGACCGCGCCCCGGCGAGCATCACCTCGACGTCCGCCCCGACGTACGGCGCCAGGTCGGTCTTGTTGATGACCAGCAGGTCCGATCGGGTGATCCCCGGGCCGCCCTTGCGCGGGACGTCGTCGCCCCCCGCGCAGTCGAGGACGAAGATCTGCACGTCGGCCAGCGCCGGCCCGAAGACCGCGGTGAGGTTGTCCCCGCCGGACTCGACGAGGACGATGTCGAGGCGGCCGTGGTCGAGCTCCAGCTGCTCGACGGCCTCGAGGTTCGCGGTGACGTCGTCGCGGATGGCGGTGTGCGGGCAGCAGCCCGTCTGCACCGCGACGATCCGCTCGACGGGCAGCACGCCGGTGGACCGCAGGAACTCGGCGTCCTCGGTCGTGTAGATGTCGTTCGTGACGACGCCGACCTCGAGCTCGCCGGAGAGCGCCCGGCACAGCTCGGCGATGAGCGAGCTCTTGCCGGTGCCGACGGGGCCGCCGATCCCGACGCGCATGGCGCGCGCCGCCGACGCGGTGGCAGGAGCGGCAGACGGATGGATGTGGCTGTCAGCTCGCAAAGAGCCTCCCTCGGTCGGTGGTGTGGCGAAGTGAGCGGCGCTCGACGAGCGGCGCGGAGAGGCTCGGCAGGTCGTCGCGCAGCGCGGCGGCGACCGCGAGCGCGGCGGCCTCCTGCAGCTGCGGTGCGAGGCGCGCGATCCAGCCTGCGGCGTCCCCCGCGTCGACCGGCAGCAGCTTGACCGCGGCGGCGGCGACCGTGGCGGCGTCGTCGTGCAGTGCGATCAGCGCCGCCTGCTCGGACGTCAGCCCGCCGGCGCCCGCCACCACGCCGAGCGCGACGCAGCGCGGCGTGTGGCTGCTCGCGGCGCGATACGCCGGGACGATGCCGGCGTCCGGGAAGAGCTGCGCGCCGGTCCGCAGGAGGCCGCGGCCGAGGGTGGTCGCCGCGGTCCGCAGCGCCGGGCTCGGGCAGCGCGCGACCGCCTCGTCGTCGAGCGCCAGCAGCAGGTCGAGGTCGCCTGAGGCCAGCACCGCCGCAGCAGACAGCGCAGCCTCCGTCACGGCGACCGTCCGGAGCCGGCCGCGCATGAACGCGGGCACCTCGTCCGGTCGCAGCCCGCTCTGCACGGCGGCCTCCAGACCGGCCGAGTGCGCGTACGAGCCCGTCGGCGTCCGCGCGTCGGACAGCAGCAGCATGATCGGGTTCAGCATCCGGTCCGCCTCAGAACAGGCTGTAGCGCTGGGCGAGGGGCAGTTCAGCGACCGGCGCGGGCTCGATCAGCTCGCCGTCGACCGTCACGGTGAAGGCATCCGAGTCCACCACGATCGACGGCATCGCGTCGTTCAGCGGCATGTCCGCCTTCCCGGTCGTGCGCGTGTCCCCGACCGGCACCATGCGGTGCATCAGCCCGAGTCGCTCGGGTAGCCCGTCGTGGATCGCCAGCGGCGAGACGAACGTCAGCGAGTGCCGCCCGGCGACCGTCGGCAGCGCGCCGTACATCGGCCGCATCATGATCGGCTGCGGCGTGGGGATCGATGCGTTGGCGTCCCCGATCGGCGCGCCGACCGCCGCCCCGCCTTTCAGGACCATGTCCGGTCGGATGCCGAAGAACGCCGGCGACCACAGGACGAGGTCCGCGAGCTTGCCGACCTCGACCGAGCCGATCTCCGCCTGCAGGCCGTGCGCCACCGCCGGGCAGATCGTGTACTTGGCGACGTAGCGCTTGGCGCGGTCGTTGTCGGCGACCTCGGACGCACTCAGCGCCCCCCGGCGGAGCTTCATGACGTGCGCGGTCTGCCAGGTGCGGATGATGGTCTCGCCCACCCGACCCATCGCCTGCGCGTCCGAGCCGATCATCGAGATCGCGCCGAGGTCGTGCAGGACGTCCTCCGCGGCGATCGTCCCCTCCCGGATCCGCGACTCGGCGAACGCGAGGTCCTCCGGGATCGCGGGGTTCAGGTGGTGGCAGACCATCAGCATGTCCAGGTGCTCGGCGACCGTGTTGACCGTGTGCGGCCGGGTCGGGTTGGTCGACGACGGCAGGACGTTCGGCTCGCCGGCGATCGCGATGATGTCCGGCGCATGCCCGCCGCCCGCCCCTTCGGTGTGGTAGGCGTGGATGGGCCGGCCGGCGACAGCGGCGAGCGTCGTCTCCAGGTACCCGGCCTCGTTCAGCGTGTCCGTGTGGATGGCCGCCTGGACCCCGGCGCGCTCGGCCGCCCGCAGGCAGGCGTCGATCGCCGCGGGCGTCGAGCCCCAGTCCTCGTGCAGCTTGAACCCGCCGGCGCCGGCGCGGGCCTGCTCGTCCAGCGCCTCGTCGGACACGGAGTTGCCCTTGCCGAGCAGCAGCACGTTGACCGGGAACGCGTCCAGCGCCCGGTGCATCAGCTCGAGGTTCCAGGCGCCGGGGGTGCAGGTGGTGGCGCGCGTCCCCTCGGCCGGCCCGGTCCCGCCGCCGATCAGCGTGGTCACCCCGGCCGCCAGCGCCTCGGTGACGATCGTCGGCGTGATGAAGTGCACGTGGCAGTCCACGGCGCCGGCGGTGAGGATGCGGCCCTCGCCGGCGACGATCTCGGTCGAGGCCCCGATCCGCAGCGCCGGGTGGACGCGGTCCACCACGTCGGGGTTGCCGGCTTTGCCGATCGCGACGATGCGGCCGTCGCGGATGCCCACGTCGGCCTTGACGATCCCGCTGTGGTCGAGGATGAGCGCGTTCGTGATGACCACGTCCGGGGCCCCGTCGGCCCGGGTCGCCAGCCCTTGCGCCATCGACTCGCGGATGGTCTTGCCGCCGCCGAAGACGGCTTCGTCGCCGGGCGGTCCGGTGAGGTCGGCCTCGACCTCGATCCAGAGGTCGGTGTCGGCCAGGCGCACGCGGTCGCCGACGGTGGGCCCGTAGAGCGCGGCGTAGCGATCGCGTCCGATCGAGCTCATGACCCGTCCCGCATCTGCAGGCCGGGGACGGACGCCCGGCCGCCGAGCGCGACGAGCGTGATGTCCGCGTCGACCCCCGGCTCGAAGCGCACGGACGTCCCGGCCGGCACGTCGAGGCGGAAGCCGTCGGCCGCCGCGCGGTCGAAGTCGAGTGCCGCGTTCACGTCCGCGAAGTGGAAGTGCGAGCCGACCTGGATCGGCCGGTCGCCGGTGTTCACGACAGTGACGCTGACGCGTGCACGGCCGGGGGCGAGCAGATGCTCGCCGTCGGGCGTCCAGACCTCACCGGGGATCATGCTCACGCGACCGGGTGGTGGAGGGTGACGAGCTTGCGCCCGTCCGGGAACGTCGCCTCGACCTGCACCTCGTCGAGCAGCTCCGGGATGCCGTCCATGAGCTGCTCCCGGGTCAGCACGCGCCGCCCGTCGTCCATCAGCTGCTCGACCGAGGCGTCCCCGTCCCGCGCCCGCTCGAGCACCCACGTCGCCAGCAGCGCGACGGCCTCGGGGTGGTTGAGCCTCACCCCGCGCGCGAGGCGGTCGCGGGCCACCATGCCGGCGACGGACAGCAGGAGCTTCTCCTGGTCGGACGGGGTCAGGCGCACTTAGTTACGTCCCTTCATCGGGGTGAGCGAGGCGTGCTCGGCGAGCTCGGCGGCCAGGGTCTGCACGGCGTGCGGGTCGGGATCGGGGTCGCCCGCCAGCAGCTCGATGCCGGCGGCGTCGGCGGCGACCTCGTGCGCCCCGACCATCCGGCTGGCCCCGGCGATCTGGTGGGCGTGGCGCCGCACCCCCGCGACGTCGCCGTGGTCGAGCGCCGTGTGCAACGCGGCGAGGTCGGTGGTCAGCGACTCGAGGTAGCGGAGGGTGATCTGCTCGCGCAGTGCCGGGTCGCCGCCGGTGAGCTCGTCGAGCACCTCGCTGTCGACGGCAAGACCGCCCTGCGGCGCGCCCGCTCCGGGCCCGGCCGCCGGCCGCGACCACGCCAGGTGCGGGAGCCACCGCTGCAGGGTCTGGGCGAGCGTCGCCAGGGTCGCCGGCTTGACGACGAGATCGTCCATGCCGGCCGCCCGGCAGCGGTCACGCTCGCCGCGCAGGGCACTCGCGGTGAGGGCGACGAGCGGCGTGCGGCCCTGGCCACGGCCGGCCTCGAGGTCACGCAGCGCCCGTGCGAGGCCGTAGCCGTCGGTCCCGGGGAGGTTGATGTCGCTGAGGACGAGCCCGTAGCGCGTCTGCCCGCAGAGCGCGAGGGCGGCGTCCGCGTCGCCGGCGACGTCGCACGCGAACCCCATCGCCCGCAGCTGGCGCTGGATGATCTCGCGGTTGACGGGATGGTCCTCGACGAGCAGCAGCAGGCTCCCGTCACGGGCGGCCTCCTCGCGCCCCGCCACGGCGCGGGCGAGTTGCGGGACCGGCTGGTCGTCGTCCGCGCCAGGTGGCGTGGTCGTCGCCAGCGGCAGCTCGACGCGGACCGTCGTCCCCGTCCCCGCCGCGCTGCTCAGTGACACCTCGCCGCCCATCGCGTCCACGATCTGGCGGCTGATGACGAGCCCGAGTCCGGTGCCGTCCGTCCGCCGCGTGGTCCCCGACGCCGCCTGCGTGAACGGTGAGAAGAGCTCGGCCTGATCGGCCGCGGTGATGCCGACGCCGGTGTCCGTGACGCAGATCGCCACGCGCTGACTGCGCGCGTCGCTGCCACCCTCCACGACCTCGGTGCGCAGCGTCACCCCGCCGACGTCGGTGAACTTGACCGCGTTGGCGACGAGGTTGCCGAGCACCTGGCGCAACCGAACCGGGTCGGCCTCGTGCCCGGCCGCCAGGCGCGGGTCGCGGACCGTCGTGATCGAGAGGCCCTTCCCCGCGGCCGCCTGCCGGTACTGCGCCGCCAGGTCGTCGACCAGCGCACCCAGCGCGACCGGGGCCACCACCAGGTCCAGGTGGCCCGCCTCGATCTTCGAGAAGTCGAGCACGTCGCCGATCACGGCGAGCAACGAGCGGGCCGAGCGCGTCGCGACGTCGACGAGGTCGCGCTGCTCGTCGTCGAGCCGGCGCAGCGCCAGGATCTCGAGCGTGCCGGTGACCGCGACGAGCGGCGTCCGCAGCTCGTGGCTCATCATCGCGAGGAACCGCGACTTCGCCCGGTCGGCGGCCTCGGCGTCCGCCCGCGCCTGACGCAGGTCGGCTTCGAGGGCCTTGCGCTCGGTGACGTCGGCGACGTAGCCGTAGAGGTCGCCGCTGCCGTTCGGCCAGGCGCGGGCCTCGGCTTGGGCCTGCATCCAGGCGACCTCGCCGGTCGGGGTGTAGATCCGGTACTCGTGGTGCCAGGTGTCGCCGCTACGGGCTGCGGCCACCATGGAGTCGAGCCACGCGCCGCGGTCATCGGCGAGCACAGCGCGGGCGACGGCGGGGAAGTCGACCCCCTGGTTCGCGGCGACACCGTGCACGGAGGCGTCCCGGCTCGCGAAGCGGACCGACAGCGCATCGTCCGCGTCGACGTGGAACTGGAAGACGGCGCCGGGGACGCGGTCGGCGATCGTGCGCAGCCGGCGGCCGGCGTCGCGGGCCTCCTCCTCGGCGGCCCGGCGGGCGGCGAGGTCCCGCTGGACGGCGTCCGCCATCGCGTTGAAGTCGCCGGCCAGGCGGCGCAGCTCCAGGACGCCGTCCGCAGGAGCGCGGCCCGACCAGTCGCCGCCGGTGATTCGCCGCGTCACCGCGGTGAGCCGCTGCAGCGGGCGCGCGATCATCCGCACGGCCAGCGTCAGCAACACGAGCACGACCAGGCCGAGCAGGATCAGGATCGCGCTCTGGGCGACCAGCAGGTGGTCCGTCCGGGTCTGCAGCTGCTCGCTGCGCCGGGTGGTGCGGGCATCGACGAGGGCGGTGAACCGCTCGATCGCCGCCATGATCCGGCGCTTCTGGACGTGGTAGGACGCATCGACGAGCCGCCGGTACTGCGGTGCCACGGCCTCCAGATAGCCGGCACCGGTCCCGCGGACGATGCGCGCGGCGACGGTGTCCATCACCCGCCGCTCGAGCTGCGCCAGGCCGTCCGAAGCACGGAGCGACGCGTTGAGCGCGGTGAACTCCCCGGGTGCGAAACGGGCACGGCGCATCAGGCCGGGCAGCGACACCGGGGGGCCGTGCGTGACCCGGTCCCCGCCATCGGCCAGGACGCGATCCCAGAACGAGCTGTCGTAGCCGACCGGGCGCGGGGCCCGACCCCGCCTGATCGCGAGGATCTCCTCGTAGAACCGGCGGTAGCGGGCGTCGCCCGTCGTGACGTAGAGGCGGACCATGCGGGTGAGGTCGTTGGAGCTCTGGCGCATCTGGTCCGACAGGCCGAACGACGTCACGCGGGCGTGCTCGGCGGCGGTGCGGTCGGCGGCGGTGTCGCGCTGCAGGATCGTCACGCTGAACAGCGCTCCGGCGAGCGCCATCACGAGCGTGAGGAGCGTCCCGAAGAGCACCCGGATCGACAGCGCCCGCCGCCTCACGTCGCCACTTCCTTCCCTGCCCCGAACCAGCCGTCGACGGCCTGCAGCAGCAGCCGCGCCGTGAGCGGCTTCGGGATCGCGCCGAGCACCTGCAGACCGTGGTCCCGGACGCGCGCCGCGGCGTCCGCGAGGACGTCCGCCTCCAGGCCGCTGGCGATCACCACCGCCGTGGCCGGGGCCCGCGCGGCGACGTGGCGCAGGAACTCCACCCCGTCCATGCCGGGCATGTCGAGGTCGCAGATCAGGATGTCCGGACGCGGGTCGGCAGCCAGCAGCGTGAGCGCGGACGGCCCGTCGGCGGCCTCCACCAGCGCTCCGGCACCGAGGTTCGCAAGCATCTGGAGCATCGTGCGGCGCTGGAACTCGTGGTCTTCGACCACCATCAGCGTGCAGTCGGCGAGCGTCATCGTCCTCCTCCTGGAAGTAGACCCAGCGCGCGGCCGCGGTCGACCGCCTCCTCGCGCGAGCCGACGCCGAGCTTGGCGTAGAGCGCGCGCGTGTGGGTCTTGATGGTGTTGCGCGAGATGTAGAGGGCGTCGGCGATCTCGCGCAGGCTGCCGCCGCCGGACATGGCCTGCAGGACCTCGACCTCGCGTGCGCTGAGCTCGTCGGCCCCGACGAGGGCGATGCGGGCGGCACCCCCGCCGGCGGACGGGCCCGCGGGCGCAGCGGGGCGGCGGGCCCCGTCGGCCGACTGCAGGACGGCGTCCAGCCCCGCCAGCAGGTGCCCGGGAGCGACCGCGTCGGCCAGGCGGCCGCGGCACGCCCGGGCCGCAGCGTCGGCGGCCTCGCGGTCGCCGGCCGCGACCGCCCCGCGGGCGAGCTCCAGCAGGACGGCCGGGACCATCTGCGACGAGTCACGCCACTCGCGGGCCAGGGCGAGGCCGGCACGGCAGCTCGCGACGGCCTCCGCGCCGCGACCGTCGAGCGTCAGCACCCGGGCGGCCGCGCAGGTCACCGGCAGCGCGTGCGGCGCCGTCCGCAGCGGGCCGGCGTCGCGGGCGGCGGCAGCCCGGGCGGCGTGGTCCCGTGCGGCGTCCAGCGCCCCGCGGTCGCACGCGACGAGCGCCAGGACCGCCGACGGCAGGTAGGCGACGAGCGGCAGCGCGGCGGACGGCACCCGCGGGTCGGCGTCCTGCGCCGCATGGGCCATCCGCTCGGCGTCGTCGACCCGGCCCAGGAGCAGCAGGTGCCAGGCGGTCAGGGCCTGGACTGCGGACCGCATCGGCGCGGCGGCCGGCAGGACCGCGAGCGCCGCGTCGGCGGCCGCGACCGCGCTGCCGGGATCGTCGAAGCACAGCATCGCGGTCAGGCACTCGCGGGCAAGGCCGAACGACGCCGTTCCGTCCGGCATGGGCCCTGCCCACCCTGCGCGCTCACCGTCGGCGAGCCAGGCGTCGCGCCGGGTCCGGGAGCCGTCCAGCGCCGCGAGCAGGGCGCTGACGAAGCAGAGCCGGGCGTCGCCGCGGACGACGTCCGCCGGGAACCGCGCGATCCACTCCCGCGCCCGGCCGCCGAGCGCACCCGACTGCACGAACTGCGTGGAGTGGCGTGCCAGCAGCTCCGCCGCCGGGTCCCAGGCCTCGGCGGCCAGGTAGTGCTGGAGCGCGTCGTGCAGCTCCGTCTCGCCGCCCTCCGCCTCGAACCAGCGGCCGGCGCGCAGGTGCAGCTCGCGCACGCGCACCGGGTCCTCGGCGGTCAGCCGGTGGCGGAGCACGTCCCGCAGCAGGTGGTGGCAGCGATACCACGTGCGCGACCGGTCCAGCGGGATCAGCAGCAGCGACGACCGGGTCAGATCGCGGAACGCGGCGCGCGTCGCGTCCTCGTCCCCCAGCACCCGGACGCAGAGGTCGACGTTGAACCGCTCGAGGACGGCGGTCTCGAGGACGAACCGGCGCTCGTGCCCTGGCGAGGAGCGGAGGACCTCGTCGGTGAGGTCGCCGAAGAGATCCTCGTCGCTCGCGGTCAGCTGGGCCATCACCTCGGTGATGGGGTCGCCGAGGCGCAGGCGCATCGCAGCGAGGTAGAGCGCGGCGGGCCAGCCCTCCGTCCGCCCTTCGAGCCCCGTGACCTCGGCGTCGTCCAGCGCCAGCCCGAGCCGGTCGCGCAGGAACGCCGTCGCCTCGCCGGGGCCGAACCGCAGCTCGGACGTCTTGACATCGAGCAGGTCGCCCTGGATGCGCAGGCGCCCGAACGCGGCCAGCCCGGGATCCCGGCGGGACGCCAGCAGCACCCGGTGCGCCGCCGGCAGCCGTCCGAGGACCCAGTCGAGGCTGTCGCGTGTCGCGCCGTCGTCCGCCACCAGGTGCAGGTCGTCCAGGATCAGCGTGATCGGCTCGGGCGCCTTCGCGAGCGCGTCGAGCAGGGCGATCAGGACACCGCTGCGCAGGTCCGCGTCCGGGGCGTCGACGGCGTCGAGCGCCGGGTCGACGTCCGCGCCGAGCAGCTCGCGCAGCGCCGTGAGGACCGCGGCCCACAGGCGCGGACCGCGGTCCTCCGCGTCGAGGGAGACCCATGCCACCGGTTGGCTCGTCCGCAGCGCGCACTGCGCCAGCAGCGTGGACTTGCCGAAGCCGGGCGGCGCGGTGACGAGGATGACGCGGGCGCCGCTGCGATCGACCGCGTCGAGCAGCGCGGACCGCTCGATGTGCTCGTCGCGGACCGGGGGACGGTGGAACTTCGTCTGGGGGAACACCGCCGCCGCCTTCGGGGTGGGCGGGGTGAGCTCTGACCTCGCGGCAAGGGCCGACACACGCGCATCGTCGTGGAGTGCCGGGCGTCCCACAATCGCCCGGGTGGCGAATCACCCCGGGTGATTCTCGCCCGGCGGGAGGCACCGGCAGGACGGGCCTCCCCGGAGCGACCTCACTTCCGCTGCGGCAGCTGCTCGGTGCGGACCTTCTTGTTGTCGTTGTCGAGGATGTCCACGGGGAGCGTCTTCGTCGTGTTGCGCAGGTAGTGGAAGCGCAGCGACTCGCCGGTGTCGGGGTTGACCCCGTAGAGCTCGCCGAAGTAGTTGCGGGCCTTGAAGTTCGACCGCTTCCCGATCGGCTCGGACTCGACGGTGACCACGAACCGCGCATCCTTGGCCGACAACCGCTGACCGCCCGGACTGGCCACCTCGACCGTCCCGTTGGCGGGCTTCAGCTTGAGGCCGATCGGCGAGCCGGGCTTAAAGCCGATCCAGCCCGTGGCCATGGTGATGAGCCGGGCCTTGGGCGCCGTCCCGCGCTTGTGGCCGAGCAGGTCGAACTGCGGGAACTCGGCGGCGAGCGTCGGGCTGCCCGGGAAGTTGCGGCCGGAGATGTAGAGGATCCCGAGGTCGTCGGCCGGGAGGATCAGCTTGTCCTGCTGGCCCCGGTTCATCTTGATGCCGTCGACGTAGAAGACCACGCCCCCGCCGTTGACCGAGATCCGCGTGGTCACCTCGCGCTTCAGATCGGCTCCGTCGACCGTGACCTCGTACTGCGGGTGGCCCAGGGGCAGGTGATAGCGCGGCTCGGCGCCGCCCTCCCAGTTCTGCACGCTGAGGTCCTGGATGACCTTGACGCCCGGGATCTCGCGGACGAAGCGCCCGTCCTTGAAGCCCGTCTCGCGGCCCTGCTCGTCCTTGAAGAGCAGGCGCGGGTGGTTCGCGTCCCGGCCCCGCAGGACGACCTCGATGTACTTCAGCCGGTCCGGGACCGGGTACTCCAGGTCGCGACCGGGGACCTTCGGGCAGAACGGACACGGCTGCAGGCCCTCGCCGGGCTTGGTCGGCAGCAGGAACAGCGAGCGCGTCCGGGCGTCGCCCTCGTAGACCTCGTCGGCGTTCGCCGGGTTGATGCCGCCGACGTACCGCCAGCGGTTCGTGTTCGTGTCGACATCGACCCCGCGGATGACCCCGGGGAAGTTGTTGTCGTAGACGAGGACCTTGGCGAGGCCGCGGCCCTTGTCCTCGACCGCGAACGGCGTGATCGCATGGCCGCCGGTGCCGTCGGCCTTGTAGATGCCGAGGGTGTACGCCTCCTTGTCGGTGCGCAGCGCCGCGACCAGCTTGTTCAGGACCTGGGTCGGGGTCCCTTCGACCGCGCGGTCGGTGACGGCGGGCAGGGACTGGTAGGCGAAGTCCTCGGCGATCAGGGACTGCAGGTCGGTGTTCCCGCGGACGGGCAGGTCGATCGTGCGGTTCGCGCCGTACACGGCCGGCTTCAGCGTCTTGGCGAAGAACCGCAGGGCCGTCACCGAGAAGCCCATGCAGTGACCGTCGGCCATGGCCTCGTTCTGCTGCTCCATCCACTGTGCTGCGGCCGGGATCAGCCGGCACGTGGGGCCGGTCCCGATCGCGCAGACCTGGTTTCCGAAGATGTCCTCGACGTTCGCGGGGCGCAGGTTGACCGGGCCGGCGTCGTTGCCGTAGTTCTCGAAGGCGAACCCGTCGACGTCGGGACGGAAGCCGGAGTCGCCGACGATCGCGCCGGTCGGCAGGTAGCTGCGTCCGCTGCCGGCGCTGGCCGCGTCCCCCAGCAGCCCGGCGCGGAGCGTGACCTTCCCGGGGGCCCTGACGACCGAGTCGATCGGCGCTCCGATGGCGGTCGACGCCGCCCCTGCCGTGGCGGAGGCAGTGGTCGAGGAGGACTTCCCGCCGCAGCCGGCGACGAGCAGGGCGAGCGTTGCGATCAGCGCCGGGCCTACCGCCCGGTGCCGCAGTACGAGGTTCATGGCGCCGAAGCTACGGCCGCCGCGCCGCGTCCGCACCGGTGATCGGACCCTGAACTTTGGTGCGTTCACCCGGGGTGATCGCGCCGTGGGGGGATGTGCGGTCACCCGGGTCTGCCGCAGCCTGCTGTCACCCGGACCAGCCGCAACCCTGGAGGCGCAGATGGACCTTGACCTGCAACCCGACGACGTGACCCTCGACGACCTGGAGGCACCTCCGGTCACAAGGACCGCGCCGCAGCCGCCCGTCGTCCCCACCGGTGAGCCCGCCGCGAAGGACGCGCGCAGCGAGATGCTCGAGGACTACTCGCTGCGGTACGCCCCCACGACCTACCGCAAGTGGAGCTCGCTGATGGTGGGCAACACCGCCCTCGGCGGCATCGCCTACCTGGCGGACTTCGCGATCGGTGGCTCGCTCGTCGTGACGTTCGGCTTCACGAACGCGCTGTGGGCGATCCTCCTCGCCGCGACCGTCATCTTCCTCACGTCCTTCCCGATCGCCTTCTACTCGGCGAAGTACTCGATCGACATGGACCTCATCACCCGCGGTGCCGGCTTCGGCTACTACGGCGGATCGGTCACGTCGCTGATCTACGCGTCCTTCACGATCATCTTCTTCGCGCTCGAGGGGTCGATCATGGCCCAGGGGCTGAAGCTCGGGTTCGGGCTGCCGCTCTGGCTCGGCTACTTCGTGTCGGCGATCATGATCCCGCCGCTCGTCGTCTTCGGGATGAGCCTCCTGTCCAAGCTGCAGGCCTGGACGCAGCCCATCTGGCTCGTCGGGATGTTCCTGCCGTTCATCGTGATCGCGTTCGCCGAGCCCGAGACGTACTCGGAGTGGACGCACTACGGCGGCGTGGACGGGATGGGCTTCTCGTTCATCGCGATGGGCGCCGGCGCGGGCGTCGCGCTGTCGCTCATCGCCCAGATCGGCGAGCAGGTGGACTACCTGCGCTTCATGCCGACCAAGACCAAGGAGAACGCGACGGCCTGGTGGGTCGCCGTCATCGCGGCCGGCCCGGGCTGGGTCATCCTCGGCGCGCTCAAGCAGCTCGGCGGCGCGTTCCTCGCGTTCTACGTGATCGGCGAGGTCGGCAACGCCAAGGCTGTCGAACCGGTCGAGCAGTTCTTCGCCGGCTTCGACGAGTTCCTGCCCTACACCCTGGCGCTCGGCGTCGCGGTCTTCTTCGTCGTGCTCTCGCAGGTGAAGATCAACGTCACGAACGCATACTCGGGCTCGCTGCGCTGGACCAACGTCTTCTCGACGGTCTTCAAGTGGTACCCGGGCCGCGTGTACTTCGTGTTCTTCAACGTCGGCATCGCGCTCGTGCTGATGGAGGCGGACATGTTCTCCTTCCTCAACGACCTGCTCGCCTTCTACTCGAACGTCGCGATCGCCTGGATCGGTGCAGTCGTCGCCGACCTCGTCATCAACAAGCCGCTCCTGAAGACGAGCCCGTCGTTCATCGAGTTCAAGCGCGCGCACCTGCGCAACTTCAACCCCGTCGGCTTCGGGGCCATGGGCGTCGCGTCGGTCGTCTCGATCGTCGCGTACTTCGGCGCCTTCGGCGAGACGCTGGACGCCTGGTCCCCGTTCCTGGCGATCACCATCGCGATGGTCCTGTCGCCTGTCCTGTCGATCGTGACGAAGGGCAAGTACTACCTCGCCCGCACGCCGACGGTCGACCCGGCCGCGCGCTCCACGGTCCAGGTGCAGTGCTCCGTCTGCGCCGAGCACTACGAGATGCCGGACGTCGCGCACTGCCCGTTCCACTCCGGCGCGATCTGCTCGCTGTGCTGCACGCTCGAGTCGTCCTGCAAGTCGGTCTGCAAGACGGAGCCCCAGCCCGAGGTCACGGGTTTCGCGCTGCCGATGGCAGGCAGCCAGGCCCCATGATCGGCTGACGCACCAAGGTTCCCCTGGTCAGGAGCAAGCACGCGCTACGCCCCGCCGAGAGATGTCTCGGCGGGGCGTTCGTGTCTCTACGAGGCGTCCAGGAGCGGGCGCGGGTCGAAGGCGACGCGGATCTGCGCGATCCTGCCGTCCCGGACGCGGCTCCAGTTCGCCGTCAGCATCGGTGGGGCCGGCCTGGTGTGGAGCTCGAACATCGTGACGACGTCCTCGCCGTCGACGGTCACGGCCTTGACGTCGATGTCGGTGACGATCTGCGACATCCCCTCGATGCCCTTCACACACTCGTCGGGGCCGTCGGCGGTGCCGAGGGGGCCGCGGAAGCTGACGCCGTCCGCCAGGACGCTGCGGAGGCGGTCGAAGTCGCGCGCCTTCCAAGCGCTGAAGTAGGTCTCGGCGGCGGTCCTGGTCGCGGCCTCGTCGGTCTTCCTCGTGGTGGTCATGGGTCCATGCTCGTGCCTGAGTCCCCAGAACTCAAAGAACGATTCTTGCTTCGTGCTAGAACTGCTGGTTATGGAGCTGAGGCAACTTGAGTACTTCGTCGCCGTCGCCGAGGAGGCGTCGTTCACCCGGGCCGCGGCCCGCGTCCACGTCGCCCAGCCGGGGGTCAGCGCGCAGGTCCGGCGCCTTGAGGACGAGCTCGGCCAGGCGCTCTTCGACCGCTCCGGGCGGGCGGTGCAGCTGACCCAGGCCGGCACGGCGATGCTGCCGTACGCGCGGCGTGCCATCGGCGCTGTCGCCGGGGCGCGGGACGCCGTCGACGAGCTCGCCGGCCTGGCGACGGGCGAGGTGACCATCGGCATGATCACCGCGTGCACGTCGCTGGAGCTGATGGACCTGCTGGCGGAGTTCCGCGGCCGGCACCCGGGGATCGCCATCCGGCTCCGCGAGGCCGGGTCCGACGAGCTGCTCGAGGGGCTGCGGACCGGGCACCTGGACCTCGCGTGGATCGGGGTCTCCAGCCACTCAGGCGACCCGCCCGGCATCGCGACGCGCACGCTGGTCGAGGACACCGTCGTGGCTGCCGTCGCCCCCGGGCACCGGCTGGCGGGGCGCAGCGGCGTGACGCTGCGCGCCCTGCGGCACGAGCCGCTGGTCACGCTCGTGCGCGGGACGGGGGTCCGGTCGGCGCTCGAGCACGGATGTGCAGCGGCAGGGGTGGTCCCGACCGTCGCCTGCGAGGCGACCGCACCGCACACCGTCGCCGAGCTGGCGGCACGGGGCCTCGGCGTGGCGACGCTGCCGGCGAGCGTCGCGACCGCGTACGCGGGGGTGCTGCAGACGCTGACGCTCGAGCGCGGCCGGTTGCGCAGCCGCATCGCGCTGGCCTGGCGGGCGGACGAGCCGTCCGGACCGGCAGCTCGTGTCCTGATCGACCACGTCCGCGACGAGCTGCCGCGGCCGGACGCGCCGACGGGCCCGGTCAGGCCCGCCGGGCGATAGCGGACGCAGCGGCACCGCCTGCCGGCGAGCGACCGGGGTCCCGCCGGGTGGACAGCGCGCGCCGTCCGCGCTACTGTCCCGCGCCGTCATGTCCGTCAGCTCTCGCACATCCGACCGCTCGCCCCGCTCCGGGCCGGTCGCCGCCGTCCGCGCCCGCTTCCTCTAGCGACCGCCGCACGCCCGGCCGACTTTCCGGCCCGCGGCGTTCCCCGCACGCAGCGCACGTCCTCGATGTGCCACCACGTGCCACCCGCGCTCGTAGCGGCACATCGAGCGCCGCCCAACGCATCACACCGCCACTCCCGACGCCCGTCCGGCGACCCTCGGGGGGTTCGACTCCCCCGGCGCGTCCTTCCCGTGCCCATCCGCATGCACAACTCGATCGCCCCGTCCCCTGCCGCCACGCGGCAGCACGCGTCGCTGCCCGCGCTGCGCGTCGCCGTGTCCCCGCGCGACGTCACCGACGAGCTCTACGCGAACGACGTGCTGGCCGCGCGCTTCCTGGCCCGGATCGAGCGGGACGACCTGCGCCACGTCGCCAGCCGGACCTTCCCGCGCCGGAGGACCGCGTTCGGGGACCTGGGGGTACTCGGCGAGGTCGAGCTGACCTGGACCGTCGGCGACGCCGAGGACGCCCTGATCCTGGTCGACGGTGTGCTGCCGGCGCTGCTGATCAGCTCCCGCGGGACGTGCGAGGTCGTGGTCGCCGCCCCGGACGCCGCTGCCGCTCGCGACACCGCGGCCGGGCTCGAGCGGGCGCTGCGCGACGAACCGCCACCGGACGACCGCGTCCCGCTGCGCTTCTGGGCCCGGGGCGACAGCGGCGGGGAGCTGCAGCGGCGCGCCGTCGACGCCCCGGGCTGGGACGACGTCGCGCCGAACTACCCGCCTGCCGTACGGGACCAGGTGGCCGGCCTGGTGGCCGCGACCGCGCCGGCCGGCGGATCCCTGCTGCTGTGGCACGGCCCTCCGGGCACGGGCAAGACCCACGCCCTGCAGGCGCTGACGCGCGCGTGGCGCCCGTGGTGCACCGCGCACTACGTCACCGACCCCGAGGCGCTCCTGCAGGGGACGGCCTACCTGATGGACGTCGCCACCCGCCGGCTCGGCGACGAGCAGCGGCCGTGGCGGCTGATCGTCCTCGAGGACGCCGGCGAGCTGATGGCCGCGGACGCGCGCTCGGAGGTCGGACAGGGCCTGTCGCGACTGCTGAACCTGACCGACGGCCTGTTGGGCCAGGGGCTGCGGTGCATCCTGCTGGTGACGACGAACGAGCCGCTCGGGCGGCTGCATCCGGCGATCCGCCGCCCTGGCCGCTGCTGGGCCGAGGTCGCCTTCCCGGCGTTCGGCCCGGCGGACGCGGCGGCGTGGCTCGCACTGCGCGGGGTGGAGCACGACGCCGGCCGCGGTCCGGTGAGCCTGGCGGAGCTGTTCGCGATCGCCGACGGGCGGACGCTCGGGCGGGACACCGCGGCCGGGCCGCGGGTCGGCTTCGCGCAGGCCCTCCGGGCCTGACGCCCCGCCGCGCTCCACGCGCTGCCTGCTGTCCGCGCCGGCGCCCTTGGGATGTGCGGCCGGGGCCGACTCAGGGACGAGCGCGGGCGACCGTCGCGCAGACCAGGTAGTCCACCCCACCGCCGAACGGCCAGCGCCAGAACGCGGTCTCGGTCACGGGGGCACCGAGGCGAGCGGACGCGGCGCGCGGATCGCAGCCGAACGGCAGGCTCCCCTTCAGGGCCAGCCGGAGGGCTGCGTCGGGCCCGTCCTGCTCGGCGCACGCCAGGACGTCGTCCAGCGCGAACGGCTGCCGCTGGCCGTCCCACCAGCCCAGCAGGTCGTGCAGGTGGACGACGATGCCGTCGGGCGCCGCAGCGTGCAGGCGCGCGACGGCCGCGTTGGTCACGCCCTGCCCGGACTGCAGCAGCGCCCGGTCGATCGCGAGCCCGTCCAGCCGTCCGCTGTCGGCGAGCGCGGGGTAGAGGAGCTGCGTGTAGAGGCAGTCCGCGATGACGACGTCGTGCGTGCCGAGGTCGACGTCAGCGGCGGCGCCGGCCGCCGACGGGCGCTCGCCGAGCGCCGCCCGGATCGCCGCGTCGGCCTGACCGCCGGTGATGTCGGCGACCCGGGTGCGGACGCGCGAGCGGTCCCCGAACGCCACGCGGCGGCGCGCGCGGGCGAGGGCGCCGTCGTCCAGGTCGATCAGCTCCAGCGCCTGCGCGCGGGCAGCGATCCGGCGCAGCGGAAGCGTGTCGCCGTTGCCCGCACCGACGACCGCGACGCGCGCGCCACGCGGGACGTGCCGGGCCAGCAGCGACCAGGCCGCTTCACGGGCGGGCGCCCAGCGGCGATGCCGCGCGCGGTCGCCGTTGGCGTTGCGCGCGACGTTGGCCCCGGCCACCGTCGGCACCGCCCGCGCGGTACGTGGCCCACTCACCGGCGCGCCTGGGGCGAGGACGATCGGGCCGCGCAGGCAGGTGCATCGACGCTGACGGGGCGGCCGGCCACGGCGGGAAGGTACACCGCGGGCAGACGCCGGACCCCGCCGACCGTCGGGTTCGCCTGCTGATACATGGATCTACGACTACCTGACGCCCTACTATCGGACGTCATGGCGACCAGCACATCCTTCTCCGCGACCGACGACTGGGCCACGGTCCTCGGGAGCGTCAAGCAGTTCGAGGCCGAGCGACCCGCGCCGTACGGCGTGGCGGTCGAGTCGGCCCTCGAGGACCTGCAGTCCGCGGCCACGAGCGGCCGTCCGCTCGCGCCGCTGCTCGCGGCGGCCACGCGCGCCGGCTGCTCGGCCGACGACATCTTCCATGCGCTCGGCGAGGTTCGCGGGACGGGCGCGCAGGCACCGCCGCTGTAGGCGACGACGACAGCGGCGGCCGGACGCGCCGCCGCCCGGTCAGGCCGTCTCGTCGCCGAGCGCTCCGCGCCAGACGTGCACCAGCGCGTCGAGCAGCGCGTCCTCGGCGAGGGTCGGCCATGCCAGGTGCTCGGTGATCGACCGCTCCGTCGACCACACGAGCACATACGCGCGCGCGTCCGCCTCGTCGGCGGTGATGCGCGGGTTGGACGCCAGCAGCCGGTCGCGCGCCAGGACCCGGAAGCCCTCGTGCACGCGGCGCCACAGCGCGGCGACGTCCTCGTCGTAGGTGGCGCCCTCGACGAGGGCACGGACCGCCCCTTGGTGCGCGGCGAAGGTCCGCAGCAGCTCGCCGAGCGTTCCGCGGACGTCGCCGGTCCCGTCCCGCAGCCATGGCTCGGTGCCGCGTGCGAGCTCCGCCGCCAGCCGCTCCCCGAGCGCGAGCGCGAGCGCGCGCTTGTCCGCGAAGTACGCGTAGAACGTCGCGCGCGAGAAGCCGGCCTGCTTGGCGATGGCGTCGATCGACAGCTCGCCGAACGGGGCCCCGGCGGCGACGAGTGCTTCCGCGGCGTCGAGCAACGACGCCGCTCCGAGACGGCGCTTCTCCGCGACATGCGTGGACCGGCGGGCGAGCGGCGACATGACGACGAGTCTACGCGACACGACGACTGGTATCGAAGTCCAGACTCAAAGACTTGACAAGCTGTCAAGTCGTGGTGCATAGTGTGCCCATGACCTCGATCAACAGCGCAGCACGCACCGCCGTCGAGAGCACGGCGATCATCGCCGTCTTCGGCCTGGGCCGCGTCGGGTTCTTCTCGACGGTCCGCCGCCACACCACGGCGGTCGACGACCTGTTCGCCACCGACACGGTCGACGGCCTGCTGCGGAGGATCGGGGCATGACGGCCACGGCGACCGGCGTCGACCTGAGCTCGCTCGACCTCGGTGACCACGCCCACTGGCAGCCCGAGCCCCCGTACGAGTTGCTGGCGCAGATGCGCCGCGAGGCGCCGGTGCACTTCAGCCGCAACGACCGCTACCCCGGCGAGGGCGGCTTCTGGTCGCTGACGCGGGCCGCCGACGTCCACGCCGCAACGCGCGACTTCGAGACGTTCTCCTCCGAGGGGCGCGGCATCTTCCTGATCGACGACATCGGCCTGCCGCTCGAGGTCCAGCGGCTGCAGATGATCTCGATGGATCCACCGCGGCACGACCGCCTGAAGCAGCTGGTCGGCAAGGCGTTCACCCCGAAGCGGATCGCGGCGCACGAGGACACGGTCCGCCAGATCATCTGCGACGTCCTGGACGAGTTCTCGGACGCAGACCGCTGCGACCTCGTGCATGACATCGCTCGCCCGGTCCCGGCCCGGGTGATCGGGTCACTGCTCGGCACGCCGCTGGAGGACGACAGCAAGCTGCTGCGCTGGACCAACGTCGCCACCGCGTTCGAGGACCCGGACATCCGCTCCGGCTGGGGCGACAGCGCCGACGAGATGGTCGACGTCGTGAACTACATCAACGCGGTGCGCGAGGAGCACATCGCGCACCCGACCGACGACCTGCTGAACGGGCTGATCAACGCGGAGGTCGACGGCGACCGGCTGAACGAGCTGGAGATCGCGACCTTCTTCATCCTGCTGCTCGCCGCCGGCAACGACAGCACCCGGGCCACCTACAGCGCGACCATGCGCGCGCTGATGAACGACCCCAAGCAGCGGCAGCTGCTGCTCGACGACCCGTCGCGCATACCCGCGGCCGTCGAGGAGGGCCTGCGCTGCTTCCCGGCGTTCAGCTTCATGGGACGCATGACCACCCGCGACGTCGAAATCAACGGGACGACCATCCCGGCCGGCGAGCGCGTGCTGCTCTGGTACATCGCGTCGAATCGCGACCCCGAGCTGTTCGAGGATCCCGAGCGCTTCGACCTCACGCGAGAGGGACTCGAGAAGCACCAGGCCTTCGGCGCCCGCGGCCGTCACTTCTGCCTCGGCGCGGCGCTGGCGCGGATGGAGCTACGAATCTGGATCGAAGAGACGCTGCGGCGCTTCCCCGACATGCAGCAGGACGGGGAGACCAAGCGGGTCCAGGCGCTGTTCCTGAACCAGTATCGGTCGATCCCGGTGCGCCTGCGGTAGCCGCGGTGACGGACCGGGGTGCGGCGGGTAACGTCCGACCATGCCGATCAAGCTCCCCCCGGCCGTCGCCCGCTTCAACCAGCGGATCAACAACCCCGTCCAGGGGCACTTCGCCTGGCTGCTCCCGCCGTACGCGCTGATCGTGCACACCGGTCGCAGGACGGGGCGCACGTTCTCGGTCCCGGTCACCGGCTTCATGGCGGGCGACCGGCTCGTGGTGCCGCTGCTCTACGGGCGCGGGTCGCAGTGGGTGCTGAACCTGGAGGCCGCCGGCGGTGGCGAGGTCGTCCGCCGGGGTCGGCGGTACGTCCTCGCCGACCCCGAGGTCGTCAGCACGCCACCCGCGGCCCTCGGCCCGGTCGCCCGGCGGGTCAGCGCGGCGGCCGCGCATCAGCTCGTCGCGCGCCTGGGCGAGCCGCTGCCCGGGGGACCGAAGGAGCTTCACGCGCTACGGCCGCGCAGCCGCCGGCGCGGGAGCTGACGACCGGCATCACCGG
Source organism: Paraconexibacter sp. AEG42_29 (assembly GCF_040581415.1). Taxonomy (NCBI): domain Bacteria; kingdom Bacillati; phylum Actinomycetota; class Thermoleophilia; order Solirubrobacterales; family Paraconexibacteraceae; genus Paraconexibacter; species Paraconexibacter sp. AEG42_29. Next base: position 4,777,581 of record NZ_CP114014.1, read on the forward strand.
ACCGTGCGTCCGGTGATGCCGTTCTGCCGTGTCGTCGCGATCGCTGCCCGACTGCCCCAGCCCGGTGGTCGGCCGGCGGGCGCCGAACTTGTGACCGGCGGCCGGCCGGCCGCGGCGATCGTGGCGCGCGCCACCCGTCTCGCGGCCGCGGCCGGGCACCGCGACTGTCGGCGGACCCGCCCCGCGGCTCGGGCATACTTGGCCGATGCGCGTCCCTGTTCCCGCGGTCGCAACGACCGTCCTGCTGGCGTTGCTGGCGGGACCCGCGACCGCCGCACGCGCCGCCGAGGTGACCGTCACCTCGTTCGACGGCACGAAGATCAACGCGGCCTTCACCCCGGCGGAGGGACTCAAGCCCGGCGAGCGCGCACCCGTGATGCTGATGACGCACGGGTTCGGGCTCACGCGGGAGTCGGTCGAGGGAGGCCTGGCCGAGTTCGGGCAGGTCGGTGCGCCGGCCTTCCGGGCACGCGGCTACAGCACGCTCACCTGGGACTCGCGCGGGTTCGGCCGCTCCGGCGGCGAGGTCGGCCTCGACTCGCCGGACGTCGACGGCCGCGACGTGTCCGCCCTGATCGACTACCTCGCCGCCCGCCCGGATGTCCTGCTCGACAAGCCGGGCGACCCGCGGATCGGCATGCACGGCGCGTCGTACGGCGGCGGCATCGAGTGGGCGACCGCCCTGCGCGATCAGCGCGTCGACGCGATCGCCCCCGCGATCTCGTGGGTCAGCCTCACGGACGCGCTCGCGCGGGACGGACGGGTCAAGCTCGGCTGGGGCGCCGCCCTGGTCGGGCTCGGCGAGGCGTCGGGCCTCGCGGTGGGCGTGCTCGCACCGCAGGGGCTGGAGCTCGGGGCGATGCCCGCGGCACTCGTGCAGCACGCGGTCGAGTCGGCCGCCACGGGGGCGGCGTCGCCCGCCTTCACCGACTACCTGCGCGCCCGCGGCACCGAGGACCGCCTCGAGCAGGTCCGCGCCCCCGCGCTGATCCTGCAGGGCACCGCCGACACGCTGTTCACGCCGAGCCAGGCGGTGAAGATGCGTGCGCTGCTGCGGCCGGCCGGGGTCCCGGTGAAGATGGCGTGGTTCTGCGGCGGGCACGGCGTGTGCCTGACGGGCAACGCGCTGGCCGACCGGATCGAGCCGATGACGCTGGCCTGGATGGATCGCTGGGTCAAGCGCGACAAGACCGTCGACACGGGCCCCGGCTTCGAGTGGGTGGCGGACGACGGCCAGGCGCGCAGCGCCGCCGACTTCCCGCTCGCGCGGGCGGGCACCGTGGCCGCGACCGGCAGCGGCACGCTCGCCCTGGCCCCGGCGGCCGCCGCCAGCGGGCTCGCCGTCCTGGCCACCCCGTCCCCCACCGCCGTCGACATCCCGATCCCCGCGCCGCGGACGGCGACGGACGTGGTCGGCGACCCGCAGCTCGAACTGCGCTACAGCGGGCGCGCGGCGGGCGGTCCCACCCATGTCTTCGCGCAGTTGGTCGACGAGGCCCGCGGCATCGTCGTCGGCAACCAGGCGACGCCGGTCGCCGTGGTCCTCGACGGGGCGACCCACACCGTGCAGACGTCGCTCGAGGGGGTCGCGATGCGGATGACGCCGTCGAGCCGCTACCGCCTGCAGATCGCCTCCGACACGACGATGTACGGCGTCGGGCACGCGGTCGGGTCGGTCCGCATCCTCGAGGCGAACCTCGCGCTGCCGGCGGGTGACGCGGCAGCGACCAAGCCGGCGGCGTTCACCCTTCCCGGCACCCGGTCCACCTGCGCCACGCCCCGCACCATCACCCTCGCCCTGGGACGCAGCCGCCACCTGGCCGACATCGTCGTCCGCCTCGGCGGACGCACCGGCAAGCGGATCGCGTCCCGCCGGCTGGCGGGGACCCGGGTGCGGTTCACGCTGAAGGGCCAGGCGCCGGGCCGCGTGACCGTCACGGTCACCGCGCGTCGCCGGGGCGGCGGCAGCTTCACGCTCACGCGGCGGTTCCTCACCTGCGCGCGCGGCGCGGTGCGCGGATGACGCGGCCCCGGCGGGCGCGCCGGTCCCGGCGCCGCGGACGGTCGTCGGGCCGCCGGAAGCGCACCCGGCCGGACATGCGCACCGCGCTGACCGAGACCGTCGCCGCCCGGCTGGGACGGTCCCACAAGCGTGCCCGGGGCGGCCGGCCGTGGCTGCAGGGCGTCATGGTCCTGGTCCTCGTGCCGCTGCTGTCGGTGATGGCGCGCATCCGCGTGCACGGCCGTGAGCACGTCCCCTCCGAGGGCGGCTTCATCCTCGCGCCGAACCACCCGTCGGTCCTGGACGCGTTCTTCGCGGCGCTGCCGCTGCTGCCCCGCCGGATGTACTTCATGGGCATGGCCGAACTGTGGCAGCGGCCGCTGCCGGCGTGGCTGATGTCGCGCGTCGGGGGTTTCCCGATCGTGCGCGGGACCTGGGACCGCGACGCCTTCGAGACGGCCGAGGCGGTCATCGGCCGAGGGCGTGTCCTGGTCCTGTTCCCCGAGGGCGGGGTGAGCCCGGCCGACGGCTACAAGCCGGCGAAGCCCGGGATCGGGCACATCGCCCATCGCACCGGCGCCAGCATCGTCCCCGTCCACCTGTCCGGGCCGCGGCGCCTGTACCGCTGGTGGAGCTGGCCGCGGATCACCGTGACGGTCGGGGCGCCGATCGCTGTCGCGCGCGACGAGGAACCGAGCCGCGAGCGGTCGCTCGCCACCGCCGAACAGGCGCTCGCGGCGATCAAGGCGCTCGACCCCGAAGGCGACGCCCGCTGACAGTCCATCCGGGCCGGATGTGCGAACCCACCCAGGCATCACCCCCGGATGGTGGTGAGACACCCCTGACCGCCGTGCGAACGGTCGTTATGGTCGGAGCAACACGTTTTCCACGTCACAGGAGAGAGCATGAGCACGCAGACCTTGATCGAGAGCAACGAGCTCTTCATCGGCGGCGGGTGGGTCAGCCCGCAGGGCTCGGACCGCATCGACGTCTTCTCGGCCAGCACCGAGGAGCTGATCGGATCGGTCCCGGACGGCACCAACGCCGACATCGACGCGGCTGCGACCGCCGCCCGCAACGCCCTCCAGGATCCGCAGGGCTGGTCGTCCTGGTCGGTCGACGAGCGCGCATCAGCGATGGAGCGCCTGGCGGACGCGATGGACAAGCGCTCGGAGGAGATGACCACCCGCATCTCCATGCAGAACGGCATGCCGATCGCGATTGCCCAGCAGCTCGAGGGCGTCTTCCCGCAGGTGCTGCTGCGGTACTACGCCGGGCTCGTGCGTGGCACGGACTTCGAGGAGGAGCGTGCCGGGCTCCTCGGCGGGACGATCATCGTCAAGAAGCAGCCGATCGGCGTCGTGGGCGCGATCGTGCCGTGGAACTTCCCGCAGGCCCTCGCCGCCTTCAAGCTCGCGCCGCTGCTGGCCGCCGGCTGCACCGTCGTCATGAAGCCGTCGCCCGAGACGGTCCTCGACAGCCTGACGCTCGCCGAGGCGATCATCGAGGCCGGCATCCCCGACGGCGTCATCAACATCGTCCCCGGTGGCCGCGAGGTCGGCGCCTACCTGGTCGAGCATCCGCAGATCGACAAGGTCGCGTTCACCGGCTCCACTCCGGCGGGCCGCAAGATCGCCGCGCGCTGCGGCGAGCTGCTGCGCCCGGTCACGCTCGAGCTCGGCGGCAAGTCCGCGGCGATCGTCCTCGACGACGCGGACATCGCGAGCTCGGTCGAGAACCTCTTCTCGGCCACGCTGCTGAACAACGGGCAGACGTGCTTCCTGGGGACACGCGTCCTCGCGCCGCGGTCGAAGTACGACGAGGTGCTGGCGGTCTTCGGCGGCCTGGCAGACGCGCTGACCGTCGGCGACTCGATGGACCCCGCCACGCAGATCGGCCCGATGGCGTCCAAGCGCCAGCAGGAGCGCGTCGAGGGCTACATCGCCAAGGGCAAGTCCGAGGGCGCACGTGTCGTGGCCGGCGGGCGGCCGACGGGCCAGGAGCAGGGCTGGTTCGTGCAGCCGACGATCTTCGCCGACGTCGAGAACAGCCACACCATCGCCCAGGAGGAGATCTTCGGGCCCGTGCTGTCGGTGATCCCGTACGACAACGACGAGCAGGCGATCGCGATCGCCAACGACTCGGAGTTCGGCCTCGGCGGCAGCGTCTGGACCGGCGACGCCGAGCGCGGCGAGGCGATGGCCCGCCGAGTGCAGACCGGCTCGATCGGCATCAACCACTACATGATCGACCCGGCCGCGCCGTTCGGCGGCGTGAAGCAGAGCGGCCTCGGCAAGGAGCTCGGGCCCGAGGGCCTGCAGGCCTACCTGTCGACGCAGTCGATCTACAAGACCCAGGGCGGCGCCGGGGCCGGCGCGCCGTAGGCCGGTCAGGCAGCGGGGCGGCGACCACGTGGTCGCCGCCTTCTGGCGGCCCTGGGGGCTCGGGTCAGCGGCGGCACTTCTGGTTGTCGGCGATCCCGTAGCACGCTGCGGGGGCCCGCTTGCTGACGTCGGTCGACGACGGGGTGCTCCCGTCGATGGTGGACGGCGTCGACACGGAGGACCCCGTGACCGTCGGCGGGGCGCTCGCGGCGTCGGCCGCGGGCTGGGCGTCCGCGGCGGGCTGCGCGTCCGCAGCGGGCGCGGGGGCCACCGCCGGCGTGCTCGTCACGTAGGTGACGACCTGCTCGGTGGTACCCGGTACGCGGGCCTGGTTCTGATCGTCGGCGGCGCCGCAACCGGTGCCGACGCCGAGCGCCAGCACGGCGATCGTCGCCACGATCACGGGTCGGGCACGGCGGCTGTGCGTGCGCGCAGGGTCATTCGCCGGCTGGGAGATGGTCGTCGCGCGATCCTTCGCACTGTGGTTGAGCATGCTCGGTCGGCTACCCGGAGGTGCCCACGCGAGTCTTCCGCTGGCGCATCGCCGCTATGCCGGGTCCGCGTCCGTCCGCGCGTTGACGAAAGCGACGACGCTTTGTCGGCAACCAGACCGGGGTGCGTTTCAGATGTTGGCGCCGTTCCCGGACAGCGTGCCCGGACGCACTGTAGGCTGACCGGTCATGGAGCGCTTCACGGGCCGTCGAGCCCTGGTCACCGGCGGCGGCAGGGGTATCGGGGAGGGCATCGCACGTCGGCTCGCGGCCGAGGGAGCCGAGGTCATCATCGCGAGTCGCACCCTCGACGTCGCGCAGGCGGTCGCCGACGAGATCGGTGCGCGCGCGGTACAGGTCGACATCTCCGACACCGACGCCGCTCGCGCCGCCGTGCTCGACGCCGGGCCGCTGGACATCCTCGTCAACAACGCCGGCTTCGACGACCCGGGGTTCTTCGGCGAGACGACACCGGACCGCTGGCGGCGCCTGCTGGACACGAACCTGATGGGCACGTTCGCCTGCACCCACGCCGCTCTGCCCGGGATGGTCGAGGCCGGCTACGGTCGCATCCTGAACGTCGGCTCCGAGGCCGGCCGGATCGGGTCCAAGGGCAACGCCGTCTACGCGGCGACGAAGGGCGCCCTGATGGCGTTCAGCAAGTCGCTCGCACGCGAGAACGCCCGTTACGGCATCACGGTCAACACGCTGGTCGTCGGACCGATCGACACACCGCTCCTGGACAAGGTCCGGGCGAGCGAGCACGGGCCCAAGATGGTCGCGGCGATGGAGGCCGGCACGCTGCTGCGCCGGCTCGGCACGCTCGACGAGGTCGCGGCGACGGCCGCGTTCGTCCTGTCCGAGGAGGCGTCGTTCATCACGGGCGAGAACGTCGGCGTGTCCGGCGGGATGGGGATCGGGTCCGCCTGAGGACCTGACGGGCGCCGGCCGGCAGGCACGGCTTCCCGACTGCGGTCAGGCCGGCGTGGCCGGCACGCGGCCACCGGCGACCCACTCGGCCTCGAGCCGGCCGAGCTCCGTCTGCGGCTCGTCGCCGAACAGCGTCTCGCGCGCGATCAGCGACCAGTTCGCCGTCGCGCCGAGCTGGCTGAGCACCCCGAGGACGAGCCCGAAGGCGCGCATGGTGGTCACCTGCTCCGCAGGGAGGGTGATCTCCCCGAAGCCGTCGGAGCGCATGTTCGCGTGCTCGAGGACGATGCGCGTCACGTCCGACGGCTGCACGGACACCTCGCGGTCGTCGAGGAACCACCACGTGGCAACCCGATACTTCTCGAGCAGCTTGTCCGCGATCTCGGGGCCGGCGGTGACGATGCCCTGCGCGCGCGAGAGCTCGTATAGGCGCTGCGCGTCCTGGGCGTAGGCGGCCTGCAGCACGGTCCGCTGCACCTCGACCTGCTCCTTCGACTGGCGCTTGAAGAACCCGAAGTCCAGGAACGCGACGCGGCCGTCGTCCAGGAACAGCGAGTTGCCCGGGTGGGGGTCCCCGTTCAGCAGCCGGTTGCGGAACGGACCGCTCACGTAGAAGCGGAAGAGGATCTCGCCGAAGCGGGCGCGGGCCGCGGCGGCGTCCCCCGTCACCGCGGCGAAGGGACGCCCGTGGACGAACTCGGTGACCAGCACGCGCTCGCGGCTGAGCTCGGTGATCACGTCGGGCACCACGATGAACGGATGGTCGCGGTAGGCCCGGGCCATGGCGCGGTGGTTGGCGGCCTCGAGCTCGTAGTCGAGCTCCTCGGTGATCCGCTCGACGACCTCGCGCGCGACCTCCTTCGTCGCGAGCCCCGGCGTCACGCGGGCCGCTGCCTTGAGCAGCAGGTGCACGTTCTTCAGGTCGGCGCGGACGATGTCCTTGATCCCCGGGTACTGGATCTTCACCGCGACCTCGCGACCGTCACGCAGCCGCGCGCGGTGCACCTGGCCGATGGACGCCGCGGCGATCGCGGTCTCGTCGAACTCGGCGAAGACCGCGTCCAGTGGCTGTCCGAGGTCCTCCTCGACGACCTTGCGCATGTCCGCGAAGGCAACGGTCGGCGCCATGTTCTGAAGCTTGGCGAGCTTGGCCTGGAACTCCTCACGGACCTCCTCGTCGGTGAAGCCGATGTCGACGACCGAGAGCGACTGGCCGATCTTCACGGCCGCACCGCGCATCGACCCGAGCACCGTGACCATCCGCTCGGCCGTCTCGAGCGCGGCCTTGCGGTTCGCCGCCTCGCGGGCCTCCTCGCTGCGAGCGACGTTCGCCGTCCTCGTCCCGGCCTTGCGGACCGCGGTCCCGGCCGCCAGGCCGCCGAGCCGGGCGGCGCGGCCCAGGCGTGAGCTGTTCAGGCGATCGGCCATGCTGCACATGGTGGCGGCACCGGGCGAGGGCGTCCCGTGGTCGCCCCCTCTCCGTGTGACCACGCGGTGTGGCCCAGCCACACCCGCCCCGCTGCCGTCCCGCGATCAGCCGGGGTCGAGCGGCATCCGGCTGATGACGCGGGCCTCGTCGGCCGGCACGCCGAGCATCCGCAGGACGGCCTCGGCGTGCGCCTGGTCGGCGTCGGCGGGGGCGGTGCCGTTGAGGATCGCGCGGATCAGGGCGAACGCGCTGCCCGCGAGCATGAGCAGCAGGACGTCGAAGTCGGCCACGGCGAACCGGCCGCTCGTGATGCCGGGCTCAAGGGCCGCCTGCGCGTACGGCAGGGTCGCTTCGATGAAGAGGTCGTCGCCGTGGTGGAGGTTGACCAGCAGACGGGCGAACTCCGCGTCCTCCGACGCGAGGCGGATGAAGCTCCGGTCGGCGATGGAGGCGACCACCGCCGGGTCCGCCTGCGCCGTCACCGCGGTCACGGCGACCGACGCCAGCGCCTGGATGGAGTCCCGGAGCACGGCCTCGACGAGCTGCTCCTTGGACTCGAAGTAGTTGTAGAAGGAGCCGCGACCGACGTCCGCGGCCTCGGTGACGTCGCCGATCCGCAGCCCGGCGACCCCCTTGTCGGCGATCAGCGTGCGCGCCGCGCCGATCAGCAGGCCGAACGTGCGCTCCCGGCGCCGGTCGCGGCGCCCGGGGACGGCGGGAGTGACCGCGTCGCTCGTCGGGTCGGCTCGCATGCCGTCCGAACACTACGCCAAGTACGAACCCTGCGCCAGTATTGAACATTCTTTCAGTTTGGGTTACGGTCGCCGGGGAGAGCGAAAGGGAGGAAGCACCGCATGCACATGAAGAGCACTCACGCTCAGCACGACGTGATCGTCGTCGGGGCGGGCCACAACGGGCTCGTGGCCGCCGCGTACCTGCGCAAGGCCGGGTTCGACGTGCTCGTCGTCGAGGCCTCGCCGACCGTCGGCGGCATGATCTCGACGAACCCCGTGATCGACGGGGCACCGGGGCACCTCATCAACGAAGGTGGCATCCAGGCGTCGCTCTTCCGCGCCACCAGCATCGTCGAGGACTTCGACCTCGGGCGCTATGGCTTCCGCCAGCTCATCGCCGACCCCTTCCACGTGCACCTCGATCCGGAGGGGCCGTCGCTGGCGTTCTGGCGCGACGCGCGGAAGACCGCGGACGAGATCCGCCACTTCTCCCGTCACGACGCGTCGAACTACCTCGACTTCGCCCGGCAGCTGGACGCGGCGATGGACCTGGCGATCCCGTTCATGCTCGGCCACCCCACGCGGCCGGCGCTGAAGGACATCCTGCCGCTGATCCCGACGGCGGCCCGCCGGCGCAAGGACCTCGCGCCGCTGCTCAGCTTCCTCACGACGTCCCACGCCGAGGTCATCGAGGAGCGGTTCGACCATCCTCTCGTGCGCGGCGCGCTCGCGTCGATGCCGCCGTTCTGCTGGATGACGCAGGACGGAACCGGCTGGGCGCTGATCTACATCGCGATGTGCCACCGGACGAACTCCGCACGCTTCGAAGGCGGGACGGGCGCGCTGACGAACGCCCTGCACGCGTGGCTGAAGGACAACGGCACGACCGTCCGCACCGCTGCCCCCGTCGACGAGCTGCTGACCGACGGCACCGCGGTGACCGGCGTCCGGCTGCAGTCCGGCGAGGAGCTGCACGCGTCCCGCGTCATGGCCTCGTGCAGCCCGAAGGCGACCCTCTCGCAGCTGCTGCCGAAGGGCCTCCTCCCCGACCACCTGCAGCGCCGGGCCGACCGCATCCCGACGAACGTGCTGGAGACGACGACCTTGAAGATCGACGTCGCCGTGTCCGGGAAGCTCGACATGCCACGCCACAACAAGTGGCGCAAGGACGGACTCGACCTGTGCCGGCCGATCGTCTCGTGGCAGACCTACGAGGAGCACGTCGACGCCTGGAACGACGTCGTCGCGCACCGGTGGCCGAGCGCGATCCCGTTCATCGGCATCGTCCCCTCCCGCATCGACCCGACGCAGGCCCCCGCTGGTCAGGACACGTTCTGGCTGTGGTCCGGCATCACGCCGCGCAACCCGGACCAGCCCTGGGAGGAGGTCCGTGACGCGATCGGCGACAAGGTCCTGAAGGAGTGCGCGACGGTCTACGAAGGCCTCGAGTCGCTCGAGATCGGGCGGCGTGTCTTCTCCGCGCCGGACATCGAGGAGCGCTTCCACGTCCCGGACGGCAACGTCTACCACGTGGAACCGGCGGCGATGCGCTTCGGGCCGCTGCGCCCCGCACAGGGCTTCGGCGCCTACGAGACACCCGTCCCGGGACTCTGGATCACCGGCGCCGGCACGCACCCGACGGGCGGGATCAGCGGGATCCCCGGGATGGTCGCGGCCAAGACCATGATCCGGCACGCCGGACGCGACTCCGCCGTCGACCGCGCCAAGCGGCTCGTGGGAACCCGCTGAGCCGCATGCCACCTCCGGAGAGCGTGAGCACCATCCCGGGCGCGTCCGGCGACATGGATCCGCGAATGGCCGATGCGCCGCTGAGAAGCGCGCTCGAGTCGGTCCTGTCCCAGCGCCTGCGGGCCGTCCGCCGTCTGCGCCACGCGATGACGAGCGTCTGCTTCGTCACGCCCACGGAGGCGGTCACCGTGCTGCTCGACCGGTCGCCCCCCGTCGTGGCGGCGGACGACGAGCCGGCAGAGGTCGAGATCGAGCTCACCGCGGCCCAGGCGCAGGCGTTCGCCGCGGGCGCACTGCCCCTGACCGCCGCGATCGTCGGCGGCCAGGTCCGGCACCGTGGCCCGGTCCGCAAGTACCTCGAGGTCGATCCGATCCTGCGCGCGCTGCTCGGCCGCACGGACGGCGGCGGGGCCGGCAGCGGAGATGCCGGGGCGGCCGTCCCGGCCGCGGGCGGCCCGCCGGACAGCGCGGCACTGGACCCCGACCTGCTCGCCATCGAGACGCGCGGCGTCCACAAGGCCTTCGGTTCGTCGTCCGTCCTGAAGGGCGTCGACCTGCGCATTCCCGAGGGCGTCATCTCGGTGATCCTCGGTCCGTCCGGCACCGGCAAGAGCGTCCTGCTCCAGCACATCCTCGGCCTGATGTCCCCGGACGCGGGCGAGGTCCTGGTGCGCGGTGCGCCGCTCAGCCGCATGTCGCGATCCGAGCTGCTCGGCCTGCGCCGTGAGATCGGCGTCATGTTCCAGGACGGCGCGCTCTTCAGCGCGATGAACGTCTACGACAACGTCGCGTTCCCCCTGCGCCAGCACTCGAACCTCGACGAGCGCGAGATCCGTCGCGTCGTCGAGCAGCACCTGGACGGCGTCGGCCTCGCCGGCGCCGCGTCACGAATGCCGGGCGAGCTCTCGGGCGGGATGAAGAAGCGCGCCGGCCTGGCCCGCGCGCTCGTCCTGAACCCCGGGATCGTCCTCTGCGACGAGCCCGACTCGGGGCTGGACCCCGTGCGCACCGCGCTCCTGGGGGACCTGCTCGTCGACCAGCACGCGGAGTACGGCGGGACGATGGTCGTCGTGACGCACAACGTCGCCCTGGCGCAGTCGATCTCCGACCACATCTCCGTGCTGTGGCAGGGCCAGGTGCTGCAGGACGGGCTGTCCGAGCAGATCCTGCAGTCGGACTCCGCGTTCGTCCGCCAGTTCCTGGCGGGCGACACGGTGGGCCCGCTGACGATGGACGCCTGAGCGGTCCGCGGCGGTCGGGCAATCGGGGTCACCACCGCCCGATGAGGGCCGGAGGGTCCTGCGGGCCATACCCGTCGAATCCTCCGAGCGCCTGGCCTGGGCCGGCTGCGCGGAGAGACTGGCGGGCCTGATCCCCCAAAGCCTCCGAGCGAGCCGGGAGGCCCGGACCACCGGGCCCGCGGCGTCAAGCGCCGCAGACCTCGACTGCGTCAGGCCGGCGCCGGCGTCCGCGTCTCGCGCGGGACCTCCGGGACGGCCGGCACCCGAGCCTCGTCCGGCACCCCGAAGACCGCGGCCTTGATGATCCCGAGCTTGGTGGTCTCCGCGACTTCGGACTCGGGGCGGGCGACCACCAGCGACAGGATCCAGACCACGTACAGCGCCAGCGCCAGCGTGATCGCCGTGGCGATGTGCGTCACGAACAGCGACTCGTCGCGGTTCAGCGCGGTCCACACGGGCCACGCCGTCGCGGCGTTCGCGAGGCCGTCGGACATCGGGATCAGCGGGACGATCGCGACGATCTTCCAGCCCGGCATGTACGGCTTCAGGCGGTAGATGAGCGCGCCGATGATCATCGGCATCAGCGGGTTGACCATCACCCACCACAGCGGCAGGCCCCAGAAGTTCAGCGGCTGCGGTCCGTAGTACTCGTAGGCCCCCATGAGCACACCGGGGCTCTCGAGGAAGATGTTGATGCACGCGTCCATGGCGTAGAGGAGGAACAGCGCCTTCTTCGTGATGCCGTTCGAGAAGATGCGGTACGCCAGGTACGCGAGCCCCCCGACGTACCAGATGTAGACGAAGTTGATGAACAGCGGGAAGTCGCGCCCCATCGACGAGAACGTCGTGATGTTCGCGTCCTCCTTGATGTAGCAGAGGCCCATCGTGTCGACGATCGGCTCCCACAGGCAGGCGATCGCGCCGCCGAACAGGCACATGAGCAGCAGCGGCCCCTTGCCCGTCAGCAGGTGGCGGACCGCGAAGAACAGGCCGATGACCACCGGGATGCCGAGGAAGATCGTGAAGACGATCTCCGGCGTGTAGGGCATCGTCGAGTCCGGATGCTTCGGGATCGGCGCGACAGCGAGCAACGTCGAGAGCATGCCCTTACCCTAACCGAAAACTGAAAGAGTTTTCAACTTTGATTTACCATTCATCGCGAGTCGTCAGCGGCCGCAGTCCGCCGTCACACGGGGGTAGACCCAGCCGGACTTGGCGAGTCCCTCGGGGCCGTTCACGGGCGTCTTGATCTGATCGACCTTCCCGATCTGGTTCGGCTCCGGGTACGGGTTGAAGCTCAGGGGCCGGAGCTTGCCGAGGATGCCCTTGTTCATCAGCTCGAAGACCGGGTCCGAGACGGACTTCGGAAGGCCGGCCAGCTCGTTCTCGCTCACGAGGGGCACGAGCCGGATGACGTGGCCGATCGCGTCGTAGCTGTTGGCCGCGGACCCCAGGCCGGCGAGCGTCGAGACGACGTCGTTCGTGTAGGGCTTGAGGTAGCGGATCATCGGGTTCAGCTGGCAGAACATCGAGCGCAGCTGCGGGAGCGCCTTGGTCGCCGGGCCCGACAACGCGCGGACGCGTGCCAGCGTCCCCTCCAGCGGCGGCGCCGCGGCCCCGAGCTCCCGCACCACGCCGCGGCCCTCCGAGGCCGCCGGCCGCAGCGCGCGGACGGCGGGGCGCACCTGGCGCACCGCGGTCGCGAGCGACAGCACGACCGGGGTGGCGCGGTCGGTCACGCGGCCCACGGTCCCCGACGTCTTGCGGACCTGGCCCAGCGTCGCAGGGAGGTCGGCGATGAGCCGCTCCAGCGCCTCGTCCTTGGCGGCGATCGCCCGCAAGGAGGTGAGGCCCTTGCGCGACACCGTCCCGATGGCCGCCTCACGCTCGCCGATGGCGGCGGTGACGCGCCCCAGCTGCTGCACCAGGCGGCTCACCTGGCGACGGTCGGTGTAGCCGATATGGACCACGTCGGCGAACGGGTTGATCGTGCCGGTCACGCCGCGGACGAGGCCGTTCAGCTGCTCGCCGCGTCCTTCCAGCGCGCCGCCGGTCGCCCGGATGAGCGATCGTGCGCGCTTCTGCGTGGGACCGCTCAGCGTGGACAGGACCTGGTCGACGTCGACGAACTCGCCCGCCTGCTTGATCGGCACCGTCGCCCCGGAGGCGAGCGTCGTCGCCGACCGACCCGGCTCGATCGACACGTAGTTCTCGCCGACCGGGGTGTGCTGGCGCAGGCGGACCGTGGAGTCCACGGGCAGCGGGAAGACCCGGTCGTCGGTCAGCTCGAGCCGGACGATCGCGCCGACGCCGTCCCGGTCGACCGCCTTCACCGTGCCGACCTCGGCACCGGACATGGTGACCCGCGAGCCCGGGGTCAGCGAGGCGACGGTGGGCAGGACGACCTTCACCGAGTACGTCTTGCCGAACGTCGGCAGGCCGCCACCCAGGTAGAGGCAGACGAAGAAGAACGAGCCTGCCGTCAGGACGAGGGCGAGGGCGGCAAGGGAGTGCCGGCGGTAGTGGGGGATCTTGGTGCCCATGGTCTGCTCAGCGCCCGTCGCTCGGCTTCGCGGGACGTCCGCCGATGGGGCGACCGGGGGCGCAGGAGCTCGGGAAGAACTCGCTGGGGTCGTTCAGGACGCTGCTCGACTGCGCGCCGGCGGCGAGGTTGCCACGCGGGAACGGCGCCCGGCTGTCGCCCAGCTTGCTGATCGACGCGTTCCACTGGAAGAAGCCGATGACGCCCTTCCGGCACGCGACGAGGTCGCTCGTCACCTTGTTCACCGTGTCGATCTGCGGCTGCAGCGCGTCGACGGTGCTCGCAAGCTCACGCGAGAGCGGCCGCAACGTCGCCGTGAAGGGGACCAGGCGCCGGACCGGCGTCTGCAGCGCGCGGACGGCCGGTCCGGCGTCCTTGTTCAGCGCTCGCAGCGCGGTCAGCGAGGACGGCAGTGCGTCCGCGACCGGATCCAGCGCGCGGACCGCGCCGTCGACGTCGCCGACCACCCCGCGGACCGCGGCGAACGACGAGTCGAGCGACTGCATGGTCGGCGGGAGCGCCCTGAGCGTCGCGCCGAGGTCGCCACGGCCGTCCCGCAGGGTCGCGAGGGTCCGGCTGCCGCTGTCGACGAGCGTGCCGAGCTCCTGCTGGCGGTCGCCGAGCGTCGTCGTCAGCTTCGCGGTGTTGTGCACGAGCCGGCGGACCATCGGCGCTCGCCGCGCCAGCTGGCGGCTCACGCGGCCGACGTTGTCGATGAACGGGACGAACTCGGCGAACGCCGCCCGGAGGCGGGCGCCCCGGTCCTGAAGTCCGTTCCCCAGTTCGTCGAGCAGCGTGTTCAGCCGGTTGCGGACCGGGGCCTGAAAGACGTTGAGGACCTCGTCGATGCCGACCGGGACGGCGGTGCGGCCCGCCGCCAGCGGCCGCGAGCCACGCAGGACACCCGCACGCTCGGTCCCCCGGTCGACGATGTCGAGGTACATGTCCTGCAGCGCCGTGTTGGGCCGCAGCTGGACGCGGGCGTCGCGGTAGATGTCGCCGTACTTCTTCTGCACCTTGGCGGTGATCACGGCACGCTGGTCCTTGATCTCGATGCCGGTGATACGGCCGATGCCGATGCCCTTCAGGCGCACCTCGTCCACGCCCTGCACCACGCCCGTCGCGTCGTCGACCACGAAGGCAAGCTCCTCGGTGCTCGAGAAGAGCGTCTTGCTGATGTGCGTGGCGATGTAGCCGGCGACGAACAGGCCGATGGCGGCAGCGATGAGCACGGTCACCAGCGGGCGCGCTCCGCGACGGGCCTCGAGCTCCAGACGCCGGCGGCCACCGCGCTGGCTGAGCCGGTCACGGACCTCGAGCTCGTCGTCGTCGTCCCAGTCGTCCCGACCGCCGTCGCGGCCCGACGTGCTGCGCAGCTCCGTCATCGCTTCCTCCGCGCCGGCGGCGGCGCGCCTTCCGCGGTGCCCGGGGCGGGCGCGAGCGGGTTGTAGGAGAAGAGCCGCGAGAGCGTGTCCTGCAGCGCCTCGCACTCGATCTGCTTGGCCTTGTCCGGGTTGTTGATGTAGGTCTGGCAGGGCAGATAGAGCGGCGCGCTGCCGGCGCTCAGGGCGAAGCGGAGGAAGTGCCCGTTCGCGTCCATCTGCCCGGCCGACCCGGCGCCGAGACCGGCGAAGGTGCCGCCGATCATCACGGTGGTCGATTTGCCGGTGTCCGGCGCCTTCTCCGCCAGGTACGGAAGGATCGTGTCCTGGACGCGGTCGAGGGACGGCTGCACCTCGGTGAGGAGCGGCAGGCCGCGACGTGCGGTGGTCGCCAGCGAGCGCACGGCGGGCCGCAGGTCGCGCAGCAGCGGGGTCGCCCGGGTGAGCAAGGTGTCGGCGCTGCGCACGGTCGGGTTCAGCGCCCGCAGCGTCGGGCCTACGTCGCCGGCCGGGTCGCGCAGCTTGCGCACGAGCGGATCGGCCAGGTCGAGCGTCGTGTCGAGGGCGGTCAGCGTGGTGTCCGTCCGCCGCAGCACCCCCGGCGCGAGGCGCAGCGTGCTGTCGATCGCCCCGGCGCCACGGCCGGTCTCGTCGAGCGTCGCGGCGGCGCCGGCGACGACGGTCCGGAGGCGCCCGGGCGCCGCGCCGAGGATGTCCACGGTCCGCGCCGCACCGGTGACGAGCTCCTGCAGATCCTCGTCCTGCCGGGTCCCGCGGGCGGCGTTCAGCGCGAGCCCGATGTCGGGCGACGCGTCGGCGGCCCGGTCCAGGAGACGGCCGGGGGTCGCATGGTCGGCGAGGGCGGCGGACAGCTCGCCGGGCAGGCGCTGCAGGCCGGTGCGTGCGTCCCCCCGGACGATGCCGGTGATGTCGTCGAGCTCGACCTGGCTGGACGTGCGGCTCGCCGGGATGGCACCGGTGAGCGGGCCGTCGCTCGCGTGGCCGCGCTCGAGGTCGACGACGAAGGCCGCGCCCAGGACCGTCCGGAAGTGCAGCGCCGCCGTGGCGTCGCGGTACAGGTCGCCCGCCGAGCGCTCGATGCTCATGGTGACCTTGGCCGCGCGGCCGCCGTCCGCGAGCTCGATGCGGCGGACCTTGCCGACGTTCACGCCGTCGATCCGGACGGGGTTGCCCTTGCGCAGCTGCTTGGACGAGCCGAACATGGCGACGACGTCGCGCTTGCCGCCGCTCGTCGCGATGTTGCGTGCGATCCCGGTGAAGTTCAGGAGCACGGCGGCAAGGATCACGGTGATCGTGACCAGACCGACCACGGACGTCCGGCCACCGATGCGCTCGGAGAAGGACCCGGTCATGGCTTCGGGATGTGCGGGTAGGTGGTCGGGCCGTACTTGCAGGGTGCGGGGTACCCGTCCTTGATGAGCAGGCCGGTCTGGTCGGAGACCTGCGTCACCTCGCCGAGCGCGGGGACGATCGCCTGCAGGCGGAAGTTCTTCAGCGGGCCATTGGGGCCGGTGCCCGTGCCGCCGGATCCGGTCATCGACCGGAACGTCGTGCCGAGGTTGATGATGTCGCAGCCGTAGCGGCCGATCGTGGTGACCATCGGCGTCAGGTCGTCGCTCGCGGCGCGGACGCCGGGCAGCACGGGCCGCAGCGCGTTCGCCGTCTTCAGCAGCTGCGGGACGGTCGGCCGTGCCTCCTGGAGCAGCGCGTTCGCGCGTTCCAGCGGGGTGTCCGCCTCACGCAGGAGTGCAGCGGTCTGCCGCAGGCCGGCGGGGGCGGGCGGCAGGGTCCGGGTGGCGGCGGTCGCGAGCGTGCGGACGGCGGCCAGCAGGCGCACGCCCTTCCCGAGCCCGGCGTCGGCGGCCGCCAGGGCCGGCGGCGCGGCGTCCAGCAGGGCGCGCACGCCGTCACGCCGGGTGACGAACGGCTGCAGTGCGTCGGACGTCACGGCGAAGCCGGCGGTGAGGTCGGCCCGGTTGGCGTCGAGCGGTGCCACTCCGGCACGCACCGACGGGAGCAGCGCCTGCACCGACCCGGGCCGGTCGGTGATCGCGGTGAGGAAGTCCTGCGCGTGCGTGATCTCGTCGCTGGCCCGGCGCAGCAGGGTGTTCACGCCGGTGCTGCGGGCCGCGAGGCCGGTGCCCAGGCCCTCAAGTGCGTCCTGCAGCCGGCCGCGGGTCCGCGCGTCGAAGGTGTCCAGGGTCTCGGGGACGCCGAAGGTGATCGATTCGCGGGCGGGCCGGACCTCACCGCCGTCGCGCAGCTCCGTCTGCGCCCGACCGGGGACCAGCTGCACGAAGCGGCCGCCCAACAGCCCGTTGGCGCGGACGACGAGCGTGGTGTCGGCGGGCAGGGTCGTGCCCGGCTCGAGCTGGAGGCGCAGGCGGGCGCGACCACCGGTGGTGGTCCCGACGGCGCTCACCTGACCGACGCGGACGCCGTCGACGCGGACCGGGTCGTGCTCGAGCAGGTTGCCGACCGCGGGCACCGAGGAGCGCACGTACATGTAGTCGCGTCCCGGCACGCCGCTATAGAGCGAGACGGCGAGCGCGATGAACGCGACGATCAGGCCGACGACGACGCTGCCGCGCAGGACCACCTGGACCGGCGGGACCTGGTTCGTGCGCGGGCGGCGGCGAAGGGGACGTCGGGTTGCCATCGTCAGGGCCCCAGGAGGAAGTCGAGCAGGGACGCGGCGGCGGGCCTGCGGTCACCGGACGGGGACGGGGCCGGCGTGGACGGGCCCGAGCCCTTGGGACGCAGCAGGCCGTCCAGGACGTCGGTGACCGGGTCGACCACGCCGCCGACGACCTTCTTCAGGGCCTCCTTCGCCGTGGCCGGGCGGTCGCCGCCCGCGGGTGCGGGCGACCCCGGCTGCGCGGGGGACGCCGCCGCCGGTCCGTCGCCCGTCTTCGCACCCGTCCGCCGGGCGGGCTTCGTGGCCGCCGCGTCGGCCGGCTTGTTCAGCCTGTCCAGGACGCTCGTCAGCAGGTTCGGGCTGAACGTCGCCTCGCCGCGGAAGATGTGGCTCACGCCGTCCCGCAGCTGGATCGCCTGCGACCAGTTCTCGATCGTCCCGAGGAGGTTGTCGGCGCTGCGATCGAGCGTGTCGGACACCGGCGTCAGCGCCGTGGCGAGGCCGGCCAGCGAGCGGACCGTCGGCTCCGCGCGGCGGAGCGTCGGGGTCGCCCCGTCGGCGAGCGCGGTCAGCTCGGGCGCGACGTCGGTTGCGGTGTCCAGCGTCGGCCCGGCCGCCCGGCGGAACCCGTCGACCTCGGTGAGGGTCCGCCGCAGCGCGGGTGCCGCGCGCGTGATGTCGCGGGCGGCGGGGCCCAGCGGGACCGTGGTCCGCTCGAGCTCGGCCAGGAACCGCTGCAGGGTGGAGAGTGTCCCCGGCGCCTTCGCGAGCGTGGCACGGAGCTCGGCGCGCTTGGTCTCGACCGTCTTCGCGGTCTGCCCGAGGGTGTCGACCATGCGCACCAGGCCGTCCTGCTTGGCGGCGGTCTGCGCGATGAAGCGGTCGCTCGAGCTGATGAGCGCGGCGAGCGTGTCGTTGTCGCTGACGAGGCGGCCGAGGAAGACGTTGGCGTCGGCCAGCGTGCGCGGCACCTCCTTGACGAACCGGCTGATGTCCCACTTGCGGCCGAGGACCGAGGCGCCCGCCTCGTTGACGAGGAGCGACAGCCGCGTGCGGGTGTCGGCGTCGAGCGTGTTCAGGACCTGGTCGAGGTCGGTGGACGTCGAGACGCGCGACGCAGGGAACTCGTAGCCGTCGGGTGCGGGCGTCGACACGTCGCCGCCCGTGAACGAGATCTGCTTCTGGCCGAGGAAGTTCACCGCGGAGATCGCGACGCGGGCGTCGCGCGGGACGACGGTGCCCTCGTCGAGGACGATGTCGGCCAGGACCTTGTCCCCCTCGCCGAGCTCGAGCTGGACCTTGCCGACCTTGACGCCGCCGATCGACGCGGGCGAGCCGTCCTGCAGGCCGCCGGCGCTGTCCAGGCGGAGCTTCAGATGGGTCTTGCCGTCGTCGCCGCCACGCACCACGAGCAGGAGTGCCAGCGCGGCCACGGCGCCGACGACCCACGGGACGATCCGGGCGGTGCGGACGGAGATCATTTCCGGGTCTCCGAGTCCAGGAACGGGTTGACCTGGTCGGCGGTCACGCCGCAGTCGGGCTGGTACCACGGCTGGCCGGCGACACCGCCGGGCGGGCGGGGGAACCCGAACTCCATACCGGGGAACAGCTGCTTTGCGGTGCCGGAGTTGTAGGGCAGCGCGTTGAAGGACGCCGGCAGCGGGACGATGACGTTCGCGCGGATGAACTTGTCGCGGCCGTCCGTGTCCGACAGGAAATCGCCCCAATTGGTGAAGAACGACGCGATCTCCGGCGAGTAGGGGCGCAGGCACGTCAGCTCCGTGGAGGCCTGCTTCCCGATGTCGCCGAGCTGCGGCAGCTGAGCGGTGGCCTTGGTGAGCAGCGGGTTCAGGTCCGGGACCGCGCGGCGCGCGGTCGCGAGGGTGCTGCGCGCGTCGGGGCCGACCTTCACCACGGTGCCGAGGACGTGGTTCAGCGGGCTGGCGATGCGCTGCAGCTCGGTTGCGCCGGGGGCCAGGCGATCGGTCAGCGCAGCCGCTGCGTCGAGCGTGCCGTCGGCCTTGGCGAGCGTCGTCCTGGCGTGCGCGAACGTCCCGGGTGCGGCATCGAGCGTCGCCTTGAGCTCGCCCTGCCGCGCGGCCACCGCGTCGAAGGTCCGGGCGGCGCCGGTGAGCAGCGTGCGCAGACCGGGGTCGGCGGTCTGGACGGCGTTCACGACGGTGTCGGCCTGGCGCAGCAGCGTGTCGAGGGCGCGCTGGTCGGCGGTGAGGTCGACCATGACGTGGCTCGCCTCGTCCAGCGCCGCGGGGGTGACGCCGAGCGCCCGCGTCAGGCCCGGGCGGGCCTGCTTGAGCGTGGCGCCGGCGTTGTCGATCATCCCGCGCAGGTCGGTGCGCACCCGCGGCGTGAAGGTCTGCAGGAAGGTGTCGAGCTCGACCGGAGTCGTGAAGTCGGCGGTCGGCAGCGCGGCCCCGTCGGCGATCGGTGGCGCGCCGCGACGGCCGAGCTTCAGGTCGATGTAGCGGTCGTCGTAGTTCGCCGTCCCCGCCCAGCGCAGCTGCATCCGCGTCCCGGTGGGCAGCGGCCAGACGCTGTCGTCGAGCCGCAGCCCGAGCCGGACCTTGCGCCCGCGCTCGACGGGATCGATGGAGCTGATCTCCCCCACGGTCACCCCACCGGCGCGGATGCGCTGGCCGACGACGGTGTTGGCCGCGTCGCCGACGGTGACGTGCAGGTCATGGCGCCCGTCGTCGTCGCCGCTGACGACGAGCAGCAGGACGACGGCGGCCACCGCGACGAGCACCGAGGTGAGGAGGCCGCGCACCGGTCAGCCGCCGATCGGGAGCTTGGTGTTGCCGCCGTAGAAGAGGATCGCGAAGAACGCGGCGACGACGTGCAGGATCACGACGTTGACGAGGATGCCCTTGGCCACAGAGCTGCCGACCGCCGCCGGGCCACCCGTGGTGCGCAGCCCGAAGAACATCGCGGTGGCGGCCGTCGTGATCGCCATCACCGTGATGGTGATGAGCACGTAGAGCTGGTCGTTCAGCGTCTGCACGGCCCAGTTGAGGTTCAGCAGCGTGTCGCCGGACAGGCCGTGGACGACCGTGACGACGATGATGTAGACGCCGATGATCTGGCCGATCAGCGCGATGGCGCAGGCGATCGGGACGAAGATGATCACCGCGACCATGCGCGTGCCGACGATGTAGCGCATCGTGTCGACGCCGGTGGACTCCAGCGCGTCGATCTCCTGCTGGATCTTCATCGCACCGATCTCGGCGGTGATGCCGCAGCAGATCTTCGAGCAGAAGACGTAGCCGAACATCGTGGTCGCGGTCTGCCGCGGCCCGATCAGCCCGCTGACGAGCCCCATGAAGTCGCCGGCGCCGAGCGCGCGGAGCAGGAAGAAGCCGAAGTTGCCGATCGACATCCCCTGGAAGATGTTCATCACCAGCATCAGCAGCAGCGTCCCGCGGACCATGCCCGCGGCCTGGCGCAGCGCCTCGGAGAAGTAGCGCCCGGTCCCGGCCGTGCCGACGAGCGAGCGCCCGAGGAACTCGGCCCACTCACCGGTGCCGTGCAGAGCGCCGGCGACCCGACCCAGCTTCCGGGGTCGCGGCGGCAGGACCGGGGTCGTGTCCCGTGCGTCCTGGACCGCCATCAGCCGCGGAACTGCCCGGTCTCGGGGAACAGCGTCAGGTAACCGAGGTTGAAGACGCTGTTGAAGAGCCAGATCCCGAAGAACGTGATGACGACGGTCTGGTTGACCGCCCGGCCCACGCCCTCGGCGCCGGCCTTGCACGTCAGGCCCTTGTGGCAGGCGACGACGCCGACGAAGAACCCGAGGATCGTGTTCTTGACCAGCGTCGGGAAGATGAGGTCCAGCGGGATGATGTTCGCCTTCAGCGAATGCGCCCAGACCCCGTTGGAGAAGCCCAGGGTCGTCGGTGCGAGCAGGAAGTTGATGAGGACGACGACCGCAAGGCTGAAGATCACGAGCAGCGGCATCGCGACGGTCGTGGCGACGATCCGGGGGACGACGAGCGTGTCCACCTTCTTCACGCCGAGCACGTCCAGCGCGTCGAGCTCCTCGCGGATCTTGCGCGCGCCGAGGTCGGCGGTGATCGCGCTGCCGACGATGCCCGCGAAGACCATGCCCGTGATCCAGGTCGCGATCTCCCGCGACCAGATGAGGAAGATCGCGCCGGACTCGCGCTCGACGACGCCGAGCGTGGCGAGGATCGCGCCGAACAGGATGATCCCGTAGCCGATCAGGTACACGCCGTGTGAGACCACGAGCGGCAGGACGCAGCGCTGGAACGCGCTCGACACCTCGACGACCGCATCGCGGTACCACCGGTACGGCGGCTTGACGGCCAGGCGCGCGGTCTTGACGGCGAGCGCACCCATGTCGCCCGCCGACTGCAGCCGCTCATAGAGGGTCGCGTCGGTGAGCCGCCACACCGGAGCGGGGGGCGGTCCAACCGCCTTGGCCGCCCGGACGGGCGGCTGAGCCTTGACTCCCACGGCAGCGACGCTAGCCGCGAAGCGCACCCCCGGACCAGCCCCCGTACGGGGGTGACGGCACCCCCAACGGCAGGTTTGCACACGCTGTCCGAGCCAACGGGTGCAAGTGCGGTACGTTCGTCCCGCCCCGGCTCCCTCAGGAGGTTCCGCGATGACCATGACCGACCCCGACGGACGCGGCGAGCACCGCTCGCTGGCCGACGACGACCGCGTGCTCGAGCACGTCGAGCGGCTCGAGCGGCTGCCGGTCATCCACCGTCGCCTGCGGGCGTGCACCGGCGTCGCCGCGATGCTCGCGGAGGCTGCCGAGCTGACGCGCAGCGAGTGCGGGTTCACCCGTGCGCTCGTGCTGACGGTGTCCGCCGGCCGCCTGACCGCGGCCGGGACCCACGCGCTCGCCGATCCGGCGAGCGACCGGCTGCGGCGGCGGGCCCAGGCGAACCCGGTCGCGCTCGTCGCGGGAACGGTGGAGAGCGACGTCGTGCGCGGCGTCGCACGGCGCCGGCGGCGCCCCGGGGCGGCCACCCCGACCAGCCTGCTGGCCGAGGCGCTCGGCCTCGAACACCCGGCGTACGGCGCCGTCGCGCCGGAGTCGCAGGCGCTGGCGCTGCTGGTCGTCGACCGCCCCGGCCGGCCGATCGACGCGCTCGACCGCGCGATGGTCACGAGCGTCGCCTCGACGGTCGGCATCACGCTCGAGCACCTGATCCTGCACGCACGCATGTCCGAGGTCTCGATGGAGCTGCGCAACCTGACCTCGTCGGCGCAGGCGCTGATGACCGAGGTCCTCCACGCGCCCCTGACGATTCCCACCGAGCGCCGCGACCGGGCCGCGTTCCCGCGTGCCGACCTGGCGTCGATGCCGGCTCGCGGCAGCGTCCGCGAGATCCTGACCGACCGCGAGATCCAGATCGCGGCGTTCCTGGTCGAAGGTCGATCCAACCGGGAGATCGCCGCCGACCTGATGCTGTCCCCCGAGACCGTGAAGGACTGCGTCGTCCGGATCCGCCGCAAGCTGCAGGCGGGCAACAGAGTCGAGGCGGCCGCGCGGTACCTGCAGCTGACGCAGGCGGGCTGAGCGCCGTCGGCGGTCAGCGGTGGCTGAAGCCCTCCGTCGTGTTGGCCAGGAGCGCCACCGTCACGGGTCCCGTCCCGGCCCGCGGGTTCGACGTCACCTCGAGGTCGCAGAACCCGACGCGGCCGTCGCGCTCGACCTCGCAGATCGCGTCGATGCAGCTGACGCCGTGGTGCTCGGAGAGCGTGCCGTGGATCGGCCGTGCCTCGACCGCGAACGTCTGCCCGTCCGGGAACGTCCAGGTCGCGTGGCCCGCGCGGTAGGAGACGCCGTCGGCCTCCATCGTGACGGTGATGTCGATCGCGTCCGCGTGGATCACCTCGCCGTCGCGGACCACGTAGCCGAACTGCCCGAGCGACCCGTCGACCGCGTGCCAGGAGATGCACCCGAACGACAGCTCGGGGCCGAACGTCCCCGGCATCCAGCGGTGGTTCAGCAGCGTGTCCCACTTGCGGATCCCCCAGCTGCGGTCGCGGTGGCAGAGGCCGTCCTCGATCTCGTAGCGCTGCCCGTCGAGCTCGACGGTGCCGGTGACGCGCCCGGACGTCTCGAAGTGCGAGGACGCGAAGTCGTCGACCAGCGAGCCGGCGTTCTTCGGGAAGAAGTCCGTCCGCGGGTAGAAGTCCTCGACCTCCAGGTCGATGCGGCAGCCGTCGTCCTCGACGCGGTACCGCAGCCGGTCGCCGGCGTGGGTCAGGCAGTGGCGTCCGTCGAAGGCGCCGAAGCCGTCGTCGCGGCGGTCGGCGTCGGTCAGCGGCGTCGCGACGTTGCGGCGGAAGCGGCGCCCGTCCTTCGCGACGACGCCGGACCACAGCGCCACCAGGCCGTCGCGGTGGTTCGGCTCATGGCCGATCCGCGTCAGACCGCCGATGCCGGCGGCCGGCGAGTACCACGTGAGGAACGCGCTGTCCTGCCACCACTCGTCCGGCTCGGGCGCCTGACGCAGCTCGGACCCGGCGCCGTGCTGGATCGTCGTCGCGCCCACGGGTCAGCGGTTCCCGATGAAGCTCTGCGCGTCACCGGTCGGCGACTCGACGCCGATCAGCTTGGCCAGCAGCTGACTCGCGGGGTTGTTGAGCTTCATCGGCGCGTCCGGGGGCAGCATCCCGAGCTCGATCATCAGGTTGCCCGCGCGGTGCATGAGCGCCGAGAGCCGCACCGCGGCCCACGTCTCGTAGAAGTCGACGTCGAGCGCGGGACGGCCGCTGAAGCGCTCGTACGTGGCGATCGCCTCCTCGCGCGTCAGGAAGCCGGGCGGCAGCGGAGCGCCGATCCCCTCGGTGTGGTGCCGCAGCAGGAACAGCCACCAGCCGAGCTCGACCTCGGGCGGCCCGAGGCAGACCATCTCCCAGTCGAGGACCGCGGTCACGCGCAGGTCCGGCGCGAACATCATGTTGCCCACGCGCGCATCGCCCCAGTTCAGGACGGTGTCGCTGAAGGTCGACGGGCGGTGCTCGGCGATCCAGCGGAAGCCAGCCTCGACGGCCGGG
This sequence comes from Paraconexibacter sp. AEG42_29, assembly GCF_040581415.1. NCBI lineage: Bacteria > Bacillati > Actinomycetota > Thermoleophilia > Solirubrobacterales > Paraconexibacteraceae > Paraconexibacter > Paraconexibacter sp. AEG42_29. Next base: position 4,802,180 of record NZ_CP114014.1, read on the forward strand.
TTCGCATCCCCGGCGCGGCCCCAGTCGAAGATGCGCTGCCAGAGGTCGACGTCGGCGTCGAACGGATGCACGCCGTCCGCCGGGACGAGGAAGTCCAGGCCGAGCGCCTGCCAGTCCGCCCGGTGGATGTCCGCCAGGACACCCAGCGAGTTCTCGCAGAGGGCGCGCTGCTGGGCCGCGTCCAGCTCGAGGACCCAGCCGGCAGCGGTGAACGGCGGGTCGTCGCTCGGGATGTCGCCGAAGGCACGCTCCATCACCAGGAACTGCGCGCCGAGGACGGACGGGTCCTCCTCGACCCAGCGGGCGCGCGGGACCGGGACGCTCGTGCGCTCCGCCAGCGCCTGCATCACGCGGAACTCCTTGACGAGGTCGTAGTCCATGAAGACCGCCGGCCCCTCCGGCGCGACGCGGGCGACGAGCTGCTCGGACGTGGCCTCTCCGGACGACGTCGTCCACGACGCGTCGAACAGGATCGTGAGGTTCGACATGCCGCTGGCCTGCGGGACCTCGAGGTTGTCGATGCCGACGTCGGTCGCCTCGGGCAGCTGCCGCCGCAGCCAGGCCTCGAGGTCGTCCTTGATGTCCTGCGGGTCCTTGTTGGACAACGCCATGGTCTCTCTCCTCTGGTCTCTCGGGTCAGGCGCCCGCGGTTGCCCGCGCGCGATGCTTCATGGCCTGCTGGTAGGTGTCGAACCACAACTCCTGGTAGGTCGCATGGGCGACACGCCCCTGCTCGTCCTCCCAGCGGTAGACGCTGTCGTGGAACGACGTGTTCGGCCACGCCGGCAGCGACGCCGCGGCGACCGCCTCGCCGGTGAAGCGGTAGATCCGGCCGGTGTCGTCCTCGGCCTCGACCTCCTGCCGCATGGGCAGGTAGATGTCCGGGTGGTACTCGAGGACGTTGCGGCGGACACGGACGATCTCCCGCGTCTCGCCGTCGACGACGACCCACGCGTAGTGGTGCGACGGCCGGTCGCCCACCTCGAAGAGGCCCTTCCAGGCGGGGTCGGTGTCCAGCGGCTCGAAGCTGATCTGGTTGAAGATGAGGTCCTCGCCGAAGTACATCGGCGACCAGCCGACCGGCGGGACGGGGACCGCGCCGTGCTTCTCGACGCGGACCTGGCGCCACGAGCGGTCGCGCGGCGCGTGGCAGTCGATCGCGTACTCCTCGCCGCGCAACTTGAGCGTCCCGACGCAGTGCATGAACTGCTCGCTGCCGCCGGTGTCCTTGGCGGGGTCGTGGTGCTGCTCCTCGCCGGGCATCACGTGGCCACGGGCGAGCAGCGGGGTGACCGCGGTCTGCGTCACGTCGATCTCGCACGCGCCGTCACCGGACGCGTAGGTGATCCGCGCGACCCGTCCGAGCTCGAGGAACTCGATCCGCAGGCCGTTGGCGGTGGTGATGGTGTTCGTGCTGGTGTCCACCTCCGGCCACGGCATCGTCATCTCGTAGTCGACGAACGCCATGTCCTGGATCTCGACGTTGTCGGTCCCCTGGAAGACGCAGACCCCGCCCTGGCTGAGCGGGAAGAACGGCTGGTAGCGGACGTAGAGGAACGCCCCGATCTGCGCCTCCGGGATCGAGAACCCGAAGTAGTGCGTGTGGATCGTGTGCGGGTCCCACTGCTCGCCGTCAGCCGGCTGCGGCAGGACGAGGTCGGTCTCCGGCGGGTGCGTGTTCATGGCCATCGTGGGGTGAGCATAACCAGATAGTGAAAGAACTTTCAACTTTGGCTATCCGTTCGTCTTTGGGTGTGCCAGCATGGTCGCCGTGGCCGACACGCAGAACCAGGGCGCCCCCACCCGAACCGACCGCCGCCGCGAGCGGACGCGGGCGAAGCTGACCGGGGCGACGCGCGAGCTGATCACCGAGAAGGGCGTCGCCGGACTGCGGATCAGCGAGATCACCGACCGCGCGGACGTGGCGCTCGGGTCCTTCTACAACTACTTCGACTCGAAGGAGGACATCGTCGACGCCGTCGTCGAGGAGTCCCTCCGCGAGCTGGCCGAGGCCGTGGCCCATCCCGCGACCGCCGACCAGGACCCGGCCGAGCTCGTCAGCTCCGCCATCCGCCGCTTCGTCCACCTCGCCTACGAGGACCCGACGTTCGCGCGGCTCGTCGTCTACCTCAACCACGCCGACTCGTTGTTCGCCGTGGCGGTCCACCCAGCTGCTCGCGGCGCGGTCGAGGCCGGGATCGCGTCCGGCCGCTTCCGGGATGACGACGTGGACGTCGTCGTGACCGGCATCGTCGGCGGGGCGCTCGCGCTCATGCGCGGCATCGTCGACGACCGGGTCGGGCCGGGGGCGCAGGACAAGTACGCCGAGGTCGCGCTGCGCGCGCTCGGCGTCCCGCTCGACGAGGCGGCCGGCATCGCGTCCCGGCCGCTCCCCGTAGCCCCTTAGGACGCCGAGACCCGGTGAGCATCGGACCGGGTGACGAAAACCGGGTCTCACCGGTGGAGGGAACTGAGGCACGGCCGTGGACCGGATGAGGGATGCCACATCGGCGCGGGCCGCCCGCGTCCTACCATCCAGCGGTGAGCACGGCGCTGCCCGAGGCGGGAAGAGGACAGCAGCGGACCGCCCTGGTGTCGATCGGCGCGGCGATCGTGCTGGTCGTGCTGAAGCTCGGCACCGGCATCGCCACCGGCTCGCTCGGCCTGATCTCGGCCGGGATCGAGTCCAGCGGGGACGTCTTCGCCGCACTGCTGACGTTCCTCGCCGTGCGGCTCGGCGGGCGGCCGGCCGACGACGACCATCCCTTCGGCCACCGCCGGGCGGAGAACCTCGCCGCGCTCGGGGAGGCCGCCATCCTGCTGGGCGGCGGCATCTTCATCACGATCGCCGCGCTCGGCCAGCTCGCCGAGGGCTCGAGCCACCTGGACGCCCGCTGGTACGTGTTCGCGGTGATCGGCGTCGCGATCTGCATCGACGTGAGCCGCATCGCGGTGTCGCTGCGGACGGCGCGCAAGTACTCGTCGGCCGCGCTGCAGTCGAACGCGATGCACTTCGGCGCGGACCTCGCCGGCTCGATCGCGGTGCTGGGCGGTCTCGTCCTCGTGGCGGCCGGCCTCGACGCCGGGGACGCGATCGCCGCGCTCTTCGTCGCCGGGGTCATCTTCGCGGCGGCGTTCCGGCTGATCTACGTCAACGCCCGCGTGCTGATGGACACCACACCGCAGGAGGCCTACGAGCGCGCGCTCCGGGCCGTCGCCGCATCTGCCCCGGGTGCGGACGTGCAGCGCCTGCGCGTGCGCGAGTCCGGCGGGCGCTACTTCGCCGACGTCGTGGTGGGGGTCCCGCCGGCGCAGCCCGTCCTCGAGAGCCACCAGACCGCGGACGCGATCGAAGAGGCGGTCCACGCCGCCCTGCCGTTCAGCGACGTCGTCGTCCACATCGAGCCGGGCGGGCACGACCTCTCGTTGCGCGAGCAGATCCTCGGCGTCGCGCTCGCGGCGCGCGACGTGCGCGAGGTGCATGACGTCAACGTCTTCGAGCGCAGCGACGGGGCGATCGTGACCCTGCACGTGAAGTTCGACCCGGCGCTCCCGCTGATCGACGCGCACCGCACCGCCGACGAGATCGAGTCCGGCCTACGCCGGCTGCCGGGGATCCGCGAGGCGCGGACCCACCTGGAGCCGATCGAGCCTGCGACCCGCACGGCGCGGGACAGCGACGGCGCGCACGACTGCCATCGCGCCGTGGCGGCGCTCGTGCTGCGGATGTCGGGGCGGACCGCCCGGGATCTGAGCGTGCTGGAGACGCAGTCGGGCCTGGTGGTCCTGCTCACCGCGGTGGTCGACCCCGACCTCGGACTGGCCGCCGCGCACGACGCGGCCGGCAGTCTGGAGGCGGCGATCCGCCGCGAGGTCACCGGGCTCGCGCAGGTGATCGTGCACACCGAGCCGCTGGCCCACTGAAGCCACCGCGTAGCCCACACCGTGCGCGGGGCGTCCCGGTCAGGCCGGGACGCCCCGCGCCACGTCCGTCAGAGGGCTTCGATGATCGTGGCGTTCGCCATGCCGCCGCCCTCGCACATCGTCTGCAGGCCGTAGCGGCCGCCGGCGTCGCGGAGCTGGTGGATCAGCGTCGTCATGATCCGCGCGCCGGAGCCGCCGATCGGGTGCCCGAGCGCGATCGCGCCGCCGTTCGGGTTCAGCTTCGCCCGGTCCACCCCGGTCTCCTTCAGCCACGCGAGAGCCACCGACGCGAACGCCTCGTTGACCTCGAAGACGTCGATGTCCCCGATGCTCAGGCCCGCCCGCTGAAGCACCTTCGCGGTCGCCGGGATCGGGGCCGTGAGCATGATGACCGGGTCCTCGGCGACCACCGCGACGCTGTGTACCCGCGCGATCGGGGTCAGGCCGAGCTCCGCCGCCTTCGCGCTCGTCGTCATCAGCAGCGCGCCGCCGCCGTCGCTGATCTGGGAGGCGTTGCCGGCGGTGACCGTCCCGCCCTCCTTGAACGCCGAGCGGATCTTCGCGAGCCCCTCGATCGTCCCGCCGCGACGCACGCCCTCGTCGGTGTCGACCACCGTCCCGTCGCCGCTGGTCACCGGCGCGATCTGCGCGGTGAACCGGCCGGCGTCGATGGCGTCGGCCGCCCGGGCGTGGGAGGACAGCGCGAACTCGTCGAGCTCCGTGCGGGAGAGGCCCCAGCGCTCGGCGATCAGCTCGGCACCGACGCCCTGGTTCGGTGCGACGCCGTCGTAGCGGGCGAGCAGGGCGGGGCCGTACGGCTCGCCGCCCTCGGCGGAGGCGCCCATCGGCACCCGCGACATCGACTCCATTCCGCCGGCGACGGCGACGTCGTAGTGCCCCGCCACCAGGCCTGCCGCCGCGAAGTGGACGGCCTGCTGCGAGGAGCCGCACTGGCGGTCGATCGAGACGCCGGGGATCGACTCCGGCCAGCCGGCGGCGAGGACCGCGCTGCGGGCGACGTTGAACGACTGGTCCCCGACCTGCGCGCCGACGCCCCAGATGACGTCCTCGACCTGGGCCGGGTCGATGCCGGTCCGCTCGGCGAGCGCGCGCAGCAGATGCGCGCCGAGGTCGACCGGGTGCACCGTCGAGAGCCCGCCTGCCCGCCGCCCCACCGGGGTGCGGACGGCCTCGACGATGACCGCATCGCGCGCGGCCGCCATCAGGACGCCATCCCCAGCGAGAGCCCGCCGCTGACGTTCAGCACCTGGCCGTGGACGTAGTCGCTGCCCGGTGAGCAGAGGAAGTAGACGCCGCGCGCGGCCTCCTCGGCGGACGCAGCGCGCCCGAGCGGGATCGCCATCCCGAAGCCCTGCCGCACGACCTCCGGGACGCCGAGCGTGATCTTCTCGCCGGAGGACCCGGCCTCGACCTCGCCGACCGTCCCGACCGGCGCCGTCAGCCGCGTCTCGATGACGCCGAACGCCACGCAGTTCACGTTGACCTTGAAGCCGCCCCACTCCTTCGCGGTCGCCCGGGTCAGGCCGACGATCGCGCCCTTGCCGGACGCGTAGGCCACCTGCCCGGCGTTCCCCATCACTCCCGCCAGCGAGGTGACGTTCACGACCTTGCGGAAGACCTCCTCGCCGGCCTTCTTCTCCGCCTTGGCCGGCTCACGCAGATGCGGGGCCGCCGCGCGCAGCACGCGGAACGGGACGACCGTGTGGATGTCGAGCATCGCCTGGTACTGCTCGTCCGTGACCTTGTGCAGCGGGCCGTCCCAGGCGTAGCCGGCGTTGTTCACGACGATGTCGAGCCGGCCGAACGTGTCGACCGCCGTGGCCACGAGGTCGTCGCAGACCCCCGCGCCGGTCAGGTCCCCCACGTGCGCCGCCCCGGGCGTGGCGAGTGCACCGACGACGGCCTCGGCCTCGGCCCCGTCGCGATCGGACACGACGACGTGCGCACCCGCGTCCGCCAGTTTGCGTGCGACCTGCTCGCCGATTCCGCGACCGGCTCCAGTGACGATCGCGACCTTGCCGTCCAGCTCACCCATTGCTGCCTCCTCATCATTTCCGGACACTCTGTCCGGGCATCCTAGCCGCACACGACGTCCGGCACGAATCAGCGGGTCCGTTGTATGATGCAACGCATGACGCCGCTTCCTGATCCGTCGCTCGCCGCCGCGAGCCCGTTCGTCCGTCATGCCGGCCTGGAGGTGCTGACGGCCACCGCGGAGGAGGTCACCGGCCGGATCGACGCCGGCACCGACCACCACACGCCCTGGGGCGTCGTGCACGGTGGGCTCTACTCCACCGCGGTGGAGTCAGCGTGCTCGATCGGCGCGTCGGTCGCCGTGAACGACCAGGGGATGTTCGCGGTCGGCCTGTCCAACCACACCGACTTCGTCCGCGCCCATCGCGCCGGGCCGCTCGACGTCCGTGCCTGGCCGGTGCACCAGGGGCGCACCGGCCAGCTGTGGCAGTGCGACGTGACCCGTGCCGACGGCAAGCTCGTCGCGCAGGGACGCGTGCGCCTACAGAACGTCCCGCTCGCCGCAGACGGCTGAGCGCGCACACTGGCCGGGACGGCGGCGGGCCGCCGGCTCCCACAGGGCTGAACCGGGCGAGCGTCCGATGTACGGTTGCCCATCTTCCTCGAGCGCGACAGCGAGCTGGCGTTGCTGGACCACCTCCTGGAGCTCGCCGTCCAGGGCACGGGTGCGCTCGCCCTGATCGAGGGGCCGGCGGGGATCGGCAAGTCCCGCCTGATCGAGGCGACGGCGCGTCGGGCGGCCGGCTCGGGGCTGCGCGTCCTCCGAGCCCGCGGGGCCGAGCTCGAGCGCGAGCTCGGCTTCGGCGTCGCCCGTCAGCTGCTGCGACCGGCGCTCCTCGACACAGACCACACCCGCGGGACCCCCGGCCACGGTCCCGGCGCCGGCGTCCGGGCGGTCCTGGACCCCGTGCCAGGGGCGGCAAGCGACCAGGCGGCGGCCGTCGACGCGCTCTACTGGGCCGTGCACGACCTCGCCCGCGACGCGCCAGGAACCCTGCTCGTGGTCGACGACGCGCAATGGGTGGACGCCCCCACGCTCCGCCTGCTGGTCCGGCTCGCCGTCGGCCTCGACGACCTTGGCGCCGCGCTCGTCGTGGCGGTCCGCAGCGGCGAACCGGACCCCGACGGGCTGATCACGCGGCTCGGCGCCCATCCCGGCGCGCGCCTCGTGAGCCCCGCGACCCTCACCGACGACGCCGTCGCGACCCTCGTGCGGTCGGCGCTGGGCGACCGCACGGCACCCGAGCTGTGCCGCGCGTGCGCGGTGGCCACCGGCGGCAACCCGTTCCTCGTCAGCGAGCTCACGGCCTCCTTGAAGGCCGAGGGCGTGCCGCCGACCGCAGACGCGGTCGCGGCCCTGGCCGGGATGGTGCCCGCGGCCGTGGTGCGGTCGGTCCGCGTGCGCCTCGCGCGGCTGCCCGCGGCCGCCCGCGCCCTCGCCGAGACCGCCACCGTCCTGGGCCCCGACGCCCCGCTGCGCCACGCGGCGACGGTCGCCGGGATCGACGCGGCCGCAGCAGGCGTCGCGGCGGACGCCCTCGTCGGCGCCGGCATCCTGCGCAGCGCGGACCCGGTGCTCTTCCACCACCCGCTCATCGCCGACGCGATCGCTGCCGCGCTCTCCGAGATGGCGAGGGGCCGCAGCCATCGTCGTGCGGCCGAGGCGCTCGCCGCCGAGGGCGCCCGTCCCGAGCGCATCGCCGCGCACCTGCGCCGCACCCCGCCCGGCGCCGACCCCTGGGTCGTGGACACCCTTCGCGGTGCGGCAGCGGACGCGCTCTCCCGCGGGGAGGCACGGAGCGCGGCCGGGCTGCTTGCGCGGGCGCTCGACGAGCCACCTCTCCCGGAGCTGCGTCCAGGCCTGCTCCGCGACCTCGCCCGGGCCGAGGCCGCCGCCGGCAGCCCGGCCGCGCTCGAGCGACTCGCCTTGGCCCACGGCGACGACGAGGACGTCCACGAGCACGCCCGGACGCTGCAGGCGATGTCCCGCCTGCTCTTCTCCCGCGGCGAGGTCGCCGCCGCCGTCGATGCCGCCGAGCGTGGCCGCTCCGCCCTCGCCCCGGACGACCAGCTGGCGGGCCGGATCCTCGCGAGCCAGATCGCCAGCATGTTCTTCCTGCCGGGGGCCTGGGAGCAGACGCATCGCCTCGCCGCCGAGCTCGAGTCCGGGCTCGACGCGGGCCTGTGGCGGCCGGAGCCGCTTCTGCTCGCCCAGCTCTCGACCCTCCGGGGCGTCTGGCTCGCCGAGGGTCCCGCGCGCGTGCGCCCGCTCGCCGAGCGGATGCTGTCCGCCGTCCCGGACGTGCGCGAGGTCTGGCAGGGCGACCCGAGCCTCGCGGCCGCACTGGTCTTCGTCGGCGAGCACGTCCTGGCCGACCGCGTCCTCGTCCGGATGGCGCAGCACGCCCACCGGACCGGGTCGCCGATCTACGCGAACATGACGGCCCAGTGGCGCGGGACCCTGCGGCTGCAGCAGGGCTGGGTCGCAGACGCCGCGCAGGACGCCCAGCGCGTGATCGACGCGGCGCCGCTGGGCTGGACCTCGGAGACCGGGTGGAGCGCGACCGTGCTCGCGCTCGCGCGCCTGGAGCTCGAGGACCTCGCCGGGGCGCACGAAGCGGTCGCCATCGGCATGCGGGGCGACCATGGCCTACTGCCCCACGGGTTCGTCCTCCACGCCGCGGGCGCGGTGGCGCTCGCAGCCGGCGACGCGGCGACCGCCGTGCGGCACTTCACCGGCGCCGGCACCCACCTGCGCGGTCGGTTCGCGCTCGAGAACCCGGCCGTCGTGCCCTGGCAGGCCGGTGTCGCCGCCGCGCTGCGGGCGCTCGGGGACCCTGCGGCGGCGACCGCGGCGGGCGAGCACCTCGCCGCCGCGCGGGCGACCGCGGTGCCGTACGCGGTCGGCCTGGCCCTGCGGGTCGCGGCGGACTGCGCGGACGACCCCGACGAGCGCCTCGCCACCCTCCAGGAGGCGATCGACCTCCTGGGCCCGTCCGGCGCGCAGCTGGAGCACGCCCGCGCGTTGTGCGACGTCGGGACGACCCTCCGTCATGCGCGCGAGGTCGGAGCCGCCCGTGAGGCGCTGACCAGCGCCCTCGGCCTGGCCGAGCGGCTGGGCGCGACCGCGACCGCCCGGCGCTCCCGGCGCGAGCTCCAGCTGACCGGGCTGCGCGCCGCCCGACGCGGCGCCGGGGAACAGGCCACGGCGCTGACCCCGGCCGAGCGCCGCGTGGCCGAGCTGGCCGCGCTGGACCACAGCAACGCGCAGATCGCGCGGATGCTGTTCGTCACCCAGCGCACGGTCGAGTCGCACCTCACGCAGACCTACCGCAAGCTGGGGATCCGGTCGCGCGTCGGCCTGGCCCGTGCGCTCACGGACACCTGACTCGCCGGCACCGACCACGGTGTTGTGGTTTTCCACGGTGACAGCGGTCGCATGGCGCGGGAGGATGGCCGCTGGCCAGGATGGCCGGGGGTGACGACGGAGGCGCGAGCGGAACGGGACCCGGCGCGCGGAGATTGACGTGGGGAGCGGTGGCATGAGCAGGCAGCGGCAGCGGACGGCGTGGGGACGACGCATGGGCAGTGGGGCGGTCGTCTTGGCGGCCCTGGCTGCGCTCCCGACCACCCCGGCACCGGCCCGCGACAACGCCGAGCTGCTCGGCGCGAACGCCTCGACGCTCGTCCGGGAGCCGATGATCCGCCCGGCCGGGCTGGGCACCGACCCGATCGAGAAGCTCCGCTACGGCAACCCGACCGAGGGCATCGACCTCGTGACGGTGCCGGAGGCGAGCCCCAGCGGCGACGCCGAGCTCACCCTCCCGATGAGCATCCCGGCCGGCCGCGGCGGGGTCCAGCCGGACCTCACCCTCGGCTACAACTCCAGCGGCGGCCCGGGATGGGTCGGCACCGGCTGGGACCTCGACCTCGGATCGATCGAGGTCGACACCGGCTTCGGCGTCCCGCGCTACGACGAGGACCTCGAGACCGAGACCTACACGCTGGACGGCGACCAGCTCGCGCCGAACGCCATCCGGACGGAGTTCCTCCCCCGCGATCGCGGCCGCGCCGACTTCACCCGCCGCGTCGACACCGAGGGCGACCTGATCATCCGCCACGGCGACGACCCGACGGACTACTGGTGGGAGGTCCGCGACAAGCTCGGCGGCATCCGGTGGTACGGCGGCTACCCCGACACGGGCGGCTTCGACGGCGTGCGGGTGCCCGGCAGGGACCTGGACGAGCGCGCGGTCCTGCGCACGAAGCCCGGCGGCCCGATCTACCGCTGGGGCCTGACCGCGGTCCGCGACGTCGGCGTCAACCTGATGCGCATCCGCTACCAGAAGGTCAGCGGCGAGCGAGTGGGCCGCGACCAGGAGAGCCGCGGCACGCAGATGTACCCGCGCGAGGTCCTCTACACCGCTCGGTCGGACGAGAGCGTCGAGGACGACACCGGGGACCCGGCCTGGAAGGTCGTGTTCCTCCGCGACGACGACATCGACCCGCAGCCCACTCCGCGCAAGGACGTCATCGTGGACGCGTCCGGGGGCTTCCTGCAGGTGACCTCCGACCTGCTGCGACGGATCGAGGTGCGCACCGGGGTGCAGAACGACGACGGGTCCCTGCGCGACTTCACGACGCTCTCGAAGGCCTTCGACCTGCACTACACCGAGGGGGCGTTCGGCAAGGCGATCCTCACGAAGGTCGACCAGCGCGGCACCGACAACACGGTCTTCGCGCACAACGACCTCGACTACTTCGACGACGCCCGCGACAGCGGCGGCGGGTACGAGGGTTTCGAGGGCGAGGCGTCCTGGGACACCGGCAACGACGGCCTGGCCACCGACCTGCTCAGCGCCTTCGGGTCGAGCGCACTCGGCGCGACCGAGTCGGACTCGGGCGATGCGAGCGCGTTCGTCGGGTTCAACCCGACGAGCCCCACGAAGAACCTGGCCATCGGCGGCTCGGTGAGCGTCAGCGGCGGCGCCGGCCGCTCCACCATCGAGTTCCTCGACATCAACGGCGACAGCCTGCCCGACAAGGTCTACCGCAAGGGCCCGGGCGACGTGCGGTTCCGGCTCAACACCTCGGGGCCGAGCGGGTCGACCACCTTCGGCCCGTCGCACGGGATCGACGGCCTCTCGGCGCTGTCGACCGACTTCGACATCGGCATCAACGCCGGCCCCGAGGCGTACGTCGGGGTCTTCGCGACGCAGTTCAGCACCGGCGGCTCGGTGTCGGTCGGCGAGGACTACTTCGCCGACGTGAACGCGGACGGCCTCCCGGACTACGTCACCTCCGGCAAGGTCCTCTTCAACCACCTCGAGGGCGGCGTCCCGACGTTCGAGGACACGAGCGACGGGACCAAGGTCCCGATCGGCGAGCGCGACCTCGAGGTCCCCGACATCGAGAAGCTCGATGAGCTCGAGCAGGTGCAGCGCGACAACTCGCCGGTCCAGGACACCGTCCGCCGCTGGGTCGCGCCCTATGCCGGCACGGTCGACATCGACGCACCCGTCACGTTCGACCCGCCGCCGGACACCCGGACGCCGCCGGTGCCGGACGACGACGGTGATGGCGTCCGCGTCTCGGTCCAGCGTGGCGACGACGTGCTGTGGTCGGACACCCTCACGACGCCCGGGAGCGAGGCGACCCCCACCGACGTCGACGATGTCCACGTCAACCGCGGTCAGGCCATCTACTTCCGCCTCCAGACGGGCGACGACGCCGCGCGCGACCAGGTCCGCTGGGACCCGGAGATCCACTACGACGACTTCGACGAGAGCCAGGAGGGCCCAGGTCGCGACGTCAACGGCCGGCTCGAGCGGACCTACCGCGCGTCGGGCGACTTCACGCTCGCCGGACGGCCGGCCGTCCCGATGGTCGCCCCGCTCGACGGCGTCGTGCGCTTCGAGGCCACGCTCAGGAAGCCGAAGCTCCTCACGGACCAGCTCGCCGTGGTCGTGCAGAAGAACGGGGTGGATGTCCTGCGCCGGGTGATCCCCGACCGGGAGACCCACCCCGACGGCCTCTCGCTCAGCGCGAACATCCCCGTCGTCGCGCCGACCGACACGACGGCCGACAAGCTCTCGGTCCGGCTCGAGGTCGACACGGACGTCGACGTGGCCTCGCTGGACTTCAAGCCGCGCCTCTTCTACACGTCGGCGCAGCGCGACGGCCAGACGATCCCGACGAACCGGCCCGACGGGTCGCTGGCCCTGGAGATCCCGGTCCTGCCGTACATCGACCTCTACCCGTCGAGCTCAGCGGTCGCGCCGCCGGAGGGCGTCGCTGTCATCGGCACCGGGGTCCGGGCGAACGTCGTCACGAACGGCGCGCAGCCCGGGACGCGGGTCGTGCTGTCGCTGAAGAGCTCGGACGGCCTCGTCGCCAAGAAGGCCGCGACGATCAGCTCGGCCGACCAGTTCCACCAGACCCCCATCACCATCGGCCCCGACGAGATGGACCGCGAACTGGACGGCCCGACCTGGATCGACCTCACGTTCGCGGACCCGAGCGCGTCGGCGATCCTCGACGACGCCACGAAGGTCACCGAGCTCATCGGCGGCATCGGGCAGTCGCTGCCGTTCACGACACGCTTCCAGGGCCCGCAGGGCTTCTTTCCGCTGCCCTACCGCGGCTGGGGCTACGCGGGCTATTCGTCGACGGGCGCGATCGACACTCCGCTCGACGAGGACGCGTTCACGTTCCGGGAGGACGACTTCCCGAAGACCGCGCCCACCGGCTGGAGCGTCACGGCCTACCCCGACCCGTCCCGCGGCCGTGCGTACCCGTTCATCCCGTACTCGCTGCCGCTGACGAACGCCGCCGGGCAGCAGACGGGCACGGCCGACGTCTGGCGGGGCGCCAAGGACAACATCGTCGGCGGGGCGACCTTCGCGCGCGCCTCTCGCCGCGGTGTCGACGACCCCAGCGACGTGCAGGGCTTCCAGCCGTCGGCATCCGAGGGAGCCGGCGTATCGGCTCCGCGGCGGGTGGGTGTCAGCGCGCCCCAGTTCTCCTTCAACGCCGCGGCCCTCCAGCTGAACGGGTCCTTCGGCGGGACGCCGAGCTACGGCCTCGTCGACTACATGGACCTCAACGGCGACGGCTTCCCCGACGTCGTGACGCCGGACAACATCGAGTACACCGGCCCCCGCGGCGCGTTCTACGACGACAACGGCGACCACGACTACGACGCCCCGGCCATCGTCCGGCAGGACTCGATGCTCGGGTTCGGCGCCGGGTTCGCCGGCTCGGCGATCAGCCCGAAGGGCGACGACAAGGGCCAGGGCGGCACGTCGTCCGGCGACGGCAAGTCGACGAAGAGCGGACGCTCGCGGCGGATCGCCTCGCAGGTCGCGTCGAGCTTCAACCTCGGCGGGTCGTTCGGGCTGGAGACCTCGTTCTCGAACCCGTCGCTGACCGAGGACGCGGTCGAGGAGCTGCCGTCGACGGCAGCGCCGACGCTCGAGTCCGACTACGCGGACGTCAACGGCGACGGGCTCGCCGACCGGATCGAGGCCTCGCCCACCGAGACCACGGTCTCGCTGAACCTCGGCTACTCGTTCGCCGCCCCGATCGCCTGGTCGAACGGCGGCTTCGAGGCCGGCGTCACGATCTCCGGGGCGCTCGGGATCGCGCCCGGGTTCCAGTACAACAAGCGCGAGTTCGCGGGCGGGCTGTCGTACAACGAGGGCGTCTCGCTGGCCCAGACCACCTGGTCGGACGTCAACGGCGACGGGATCCTCGACCGGCTCACCAAGCAGCCGGACACGAACATCACCGTCGCGTTCGGCACCGGCGCGGGCTTGATGGAGGACACCGACTACGGCCGCTGGACGGAGGGCACGATCGGCCTCCAGGGCGTCGAGGGGATCCGGCTCGGCGAGCAGATCGTCCAGGACCGCAGCCGCTCCCTCGGCGGCGGCCTGGACTTCACCTTCGGGATCGGTCCGCTCTGCACGTTCCTCTGCTACATCGTCGTCAACCCCGGCCTGCACTACGACCGCGAGGTCGGCAACACGACCGTCGACCTGATCGACGTGGACGGCGACGGCGCCCCCGACTCGGTCAGCAGCCTCGCCGACGACAGCATCCAGGTACGGCGCAACCGCGTCGGCCGCTCGAACCTGCTGCGCTCGGTCTCGAACAGCATCGGCGGCGAGCTGCGGCTTAACTACAAGCGGGCGGGGAACACGGAGAAGAACCCCGACGGGCAATGGGCGCTCGCGAGCGTCCAGGTCGACGATGGCCACGCGGGCGACGGCACGGACGTCGAGCTGCGCACGTTCGAGTACGAGGACGGCGTGTTCGACGCCCTCGAGCGCCAGCCGCTCGGCTACGGGAAGGTGACGGAGACCGTCCGCGACTTCCGCGGCGACGGCAACCCCGCCGACGACCCGCAGGTCCAGCGGATCGAGCGCACCTACCGCAACGCGACGGTGTTCGACGCGGGCCTCCCGACGCGCGAGAAGGTCTTCGGCGCCGACGGCAAGCCCGTGCGCGAGTCGGTCAGCACGTGGGTCACGGCCGAGCTCGAGAACGCCACGGCAGTCGATGCACTGGCGATCGCGCGCAACGAGCGGCTGCGGTTCTCGCTGTCCCCGCGTCGGACGAAGCTCGAGGAGCGCTCGTTCGCCGCCGACGGCAGCGTCGGCCAGGAGACGTGGAACGACTTCCGCCACGACGAGCTCGGCAACGTGATCTGGCAGCACGACGAGGGCGCGCCCGAGAACGACCAGGACGACCTGATCGCCGTCACGAGGCCGTCGGACTGCACGACGGGCCACCTGCAGGACGAGGAGGACGACGGCAACGACCCCGACGAGGACCCGTCCGGGTTCGTCTGCGGAGTGAAGCTTCCCGAGGGGCGGATCTCCCCCCTCTTCGACCTGGACCGCTGCGCCACCTGGACGAGCATCCCGGCCGAGTACACGGTCACGGACGGCGACGGGAAGGTGCTGCGCCACCGCGACGGCAGCCCGGAGCTGTGCGACAACAGCTCGGTCACGCACCTCGTCGAGGACACGGGTCCGGGCACCGCGCAGGCCATCACGAACCTCGAGTACGACGACTGGGGCAGCTACAACAAGATCACCTACCCGGGGGTCACCGAGGCCGCCCGGTACGGGGTCGAGTACGTCTACGACGCGAACACGCACTCGCAGGTCGCGAGCGTGAAGGACACCTACGGCCTGCAGGCGAGCGCGACCTTCGACGGGGCCACCGGTCGGATCACCTCACGGACCGCTCCGAACGGCGCGCAGACCCGCTACGCCTACGACCCGCAGCACCGGCTGAGGTCGGTCACCGCCCCCGGGGAGACCAAGCCGCAGACCATCCAGTTCGAGTACCGCACCCTGGCGCAGGATCCGCTCGTGATCGCGCGCCACAGCGACCCGGCGCGTCCGGGCGACCCGATCGAGACGGTCGCGTTCGCCGACGGCCGCGGGCGCGTCACGCAGACCAAGCGCGATGCGACCGTCACCGGCGATCCGGCACCGGCGAACGTCATGGTCGTGGAGGGTGCCTTCGACCGCGACGCGCTCGACCGCACGACCAGGACCTTCCAGCCGACCGAGGAGCCAGTGGGCAGCGCTCACGTGTTCAACCCCGTGCGGTCCACCGTCCCGCCGACCCAGACGGCGTACGACGACGCGGGGCGGGTCAGGACGGTCACGTACGCCGACGGCGGCGTCGTGCGGTCCGACCACGCGTTCGGCAGCGACGAGGGCACGGGCGGCACGAAGGCCCGGCAGGTGACGGTCACCGACCAGGAGCAGAAGGTGAAGCGGACGTCCACCTCGGCGCGCGGCGACGTGCTGGCCGTCGAGGAGCGCGGCACGGGCGCCGGCCCGGTGCGGCGCACGCGCTACGGATACGACGCGCTGGGGACGCTCACGACCGTCGTCGAGCCGGGCGGCGGCACGACCACCCACACCTACGACCAGCTGGGCCGGCGGCGGTCGACCCGGACCCCCGACGCGGGCCTCACGGAGCTGCGCTACGACGCAGCGAGCAACCTCGTCGCGAAGGTGACGCCGAAGACGCGGGCGACGAGCACGCAGATCGCCTACTCGTACGACCAGGAGCGGCTGCTCGCCGTCGACTACCCCGACGCCGCGACCCCGGACGTGACCTACGCCTGGGGTCCCGCGACCGGGCCCGCGAACGCGCGGGGTCGTGTCGTGAAGACCACCGACGGCGCGCGGGACCGGACGGTCGAGTACGACGCCTTCGGGCGCGTGACGAGCGAGACCGCGCTCATGAAGGTCCCGGGCTACGACGTGAACGCCATTACCCGCGCGGCCAACACGTACGTGACGTCATTCACCGCGGACCTGCTCGGCCGGCAGCGGACCGTCACCTACCCCGACGGCGAGGTGGTCACGAACGGGTACGACGCCGGCGGCCTGCTGAACCGCGTCGAGGGCAAGAAGGGCGGCCAGACGACCGTCTACGTCGACCGGCTGGAGTACGACCGCTTCGGCGCCAAGCGCCTGCAGGTCAACGGCAACGGCACGCGGTCGACCCAGGCCTACTCGGCACTGACCCGGCGGCTGCAGCGCAAGATCACGACGACCCCGACGCGCGAGGTGCAGGACCTGAACTACACCTACGACCTCGTCGGCAACGTCAAGCGGCTGAACAACGACCTGCCGCCGCTGCCCGCGGGGGCGACGTCGATCGCACCGGGGTATCAGAACTACACCTACGACGACTCACACCGCCTCGCGGCGGCCGACGGCTTCTACACCGAGCCGAACAGCAAGACGCGGAAGTACACGACCGCGCTCACGTACGACCTCGCGGGGAACCTCGCGAGCCGGCAGCAGACCGATCAGCGCATCGGGCCCGGCACGAGCACCAGCACGCTCGCGCCGACGAGCTACTCGCGGACGTACACGTACGACCCCGCGACGGCACACCGCGTCAAGACGTCCGCCGGCCGCACGCTCACCTACGACGCGGACGGGAACCTGACCGGGTGGGCGGTCTCGTCCTTCGGCCTCGCGCGGAAGCTCACCTGGGACACGGCCGGGACCATGCGCTCGGCCGCCGACCGGCAGACGGCGACGTACGTCTACGACGCCGAGGGGCAGCTCGCGATCCAGACCGGGCCGGTCGGGCGCCCGGTGTTCGTGAACCCGTGGTACACGGTGGACACGACCGCGAACAAGCTGACGAAGAACATCTTCGCGGGTCGCGAGCGGCTGCTCACGAAGATCGTCGCACCGACGCAGCCCGAGCTCGGCCAGCGCTGGCTGCACACCGACCTGCAGGGCAGCGTCACCGTGATCACCGACGACAAGGGGGCGGTCCGGCAGCACACGGAGTACTTCCCCGGCGGTGAGCCGTGGATCGTCGACGGCCCCGAGACGAGCGTGAGCTACCAGTACGCCGGCACCCACACGTCGCTGGCCGGGGACATGGTGAACCTCGGCGTTCGCTGGTACGACCCGCGGGACAGCCTCTTCACCGCCCCGGACCCGCTGCTGGCGGACGATCCCGCTGCCGTGATCGAGGACCCGCGGCTGCTGCCTGCCTACACCTACGCCGAGTCGAACCCGCTGCGGTTCGTCGACCCGGCAGGCACCGACGCCGAGGACGCCCAGGCCACGCAGGTCGCGGCGCTCGGGGCAGCCGGGGCGGCGCCGGCCACGGAGGGCGGCGAGGCGGTCGGTCCCGGGCTCGGCATCCGGCCGGGCGAGCGGCCTTACGTGGCCACGCCGCGCGCGGGCTCGCGGATCGACCGGGTGCGGTCGACACTCGAGCCACTCGGCACCGCGTCGCTGTTCAGCTACGGGAAGACCAAGGGCAAGGACGGCAAGAAGCGCTTCGACGTGTCCTTCGCGCCGGCGCTGAACAACCTCAGCGAGTTCTCGCTCCGCAACGCCCCGGGCAACATCCGGTCCGGCTTCAACAAGCTGCGGCGGGCGTTCTCCTCGGGCAAGGGCGGCTGAAGCCGGGCGGCCGGTCCGTCGTCGCGATGACGGCGGGCCGGCCGACGGTCGAGCGTTCAGGCGGTCAGGAGCCGCCCTCCTTCAGCGCCACCTCGATCGGCTCGAAGTCCGCGCCCTTGGTGTCCTCGTCGGCCAGGGCCGCCAGCGCCTTCGTCGCGTACTCGTTGGTGTAGGCGAGGCCCTCGGGGGCCTTCTTGATGACGGTGTCGCCGTCCTGGTTCTTCGTCGTCTGCGCGATCTTGACCGTCTGCTCCCAGGCGGCCTCGTCGATGATGCCGATGCCCTTCGGCGACGGCCAGATCAGCTTGTTGACCTCGTTCGCCTGCCACAGCTGGTGGCTCGCGCCGAGCTTCGAGCCCTTGGCGACGACGATGTCGCGGCACTCCTCCGGGTTGTCCCGGCAGTAGATCCAGCCCTTGAAGGAGCCCTCCAGGAACTTGACGGTCTGGGCCTGATAGGCCGTGTCGGACTCGAGCTTCTCGGTGTTGGCCCAGATGGCGTCCTGGAGCATCGCCGTCCCCTGCTCGTTCCAGTCGATGACGGTGAAGTCCTCCGGCGTGAACAGCTTTCCGGTCTTCGGGTTCTTGGCCTCGAGCACCTGGGCGTACTCGTTGTAGACCATCGCCTGGGCGGCGTCGATATCGCCCTTCAGCAGGGCCTGCATGTCGAACTGCTGCTGGACGAGCTTGACGTCCTTGCCGGGGTTCAGGCCCGCCTTCGTCATGCCGGCGAACAGCTCGAACTCGTTGCCGAAGCCCCAGTTGCCGACCTTCTTGTCCTTGAGCGCGGCGGCGGTCTTCAGGTCCGCGTCCTTCTTGGAGACCTGCAGCGTGCCCGACCGCTGGTAGACCTGCCCGACGTCCGTGATGCCGGCGCCCTGCTCGCGCGACTGCAGCGCCTTCGGCACCCACGCGATCGCGTAGTCCGCGTTGCCCTGGGCGAGCACCGTCTGCGGGACGATGTCCACGCCGCCCTCGATGATCTCGACGTCGAGCCCGGCGTCCTTGTAGAAGCCCTTCTCGACCGCCGCGAAGTAGCCGGCGAACTGGGCCTGCGTGAACCACTGCAGCTGCAGCTTCACCTTGCTGAGCTTGACGGGGGCGGCTGTGCTGGTGGTGCCGCCGGCTGCGGCCGCGGGGGTGCTGCTCGAGCTGTCGTCGTCCGAGCCGCACGCCGACAGCGCCAGCAGTGAGGCGGCAAGCGCGGCTGCCACGGCGCCGCGAAGGGTCCTGGTCACGAGATCTGTCTCCTCTTGGAATTGGGTCGTTTGGTGTGTTTCAGGTGCTCGCACGGCTGCGTTGCCATGGCATGGCCAGGCGCTCCGCCAGCAGCGCGACGAGGTAGAACGCCAGCCCGAGGCCGATCGCAGCCGTCACGATCGCCCACGCGCGGGGGTAGGCGGAAGCTGCGGCGGCCGACGTGATCGCCGGTCCGAGACCCTCCTGCAGCCCGCCGAAGTACTCCGAGACAACCGCCGCGATGACCGCGGTGGACGAGGCGATCCGGAGTCCGGTGAAGAAGAACGGCAGTGCACCGGGGAGGCGCACGTTCTTGGTCATGGTCCACGGGCTCGCCGCGTACGAGCGCATCAGCTCGGCGTGCACCGGGTCCACCTGCCGCAGGCCGCGCAGGGTGTTGACGAAGATCGGGAACGCGACGGCGATGATGATCACGAGGCGGCGCGGGGTCGTCGACGTGGACGTGAACATCGTGTTGAAGATCGGCGTCAGGGCGACGATCGGGATCGTCGCGACCGCGGCCGCCAGCGGCGTGAGCATCTCGTCGAAGGTCCGCAGGCGGGACGCGAGCAGCGCCAGCGCCAGGCCGATCAGCAGGCCGACGGCGAGCCCGACGAGCGCGTTCTGCCCGGTGGCCCAGGCCTGCTCGAGGATGCGGTCGTGGTTCTCGCGCAGCTGCTCCCAGATGGCGCTCGGCTTCGGGAGGACGAACGGCTCGATGTCGCGGACGTTGACGAAGACCTCCCAGAGCGTCAGGAAGGCGATCCCGAACAGCAGTGGGGGCCACGCGGCGCCGAACGCGCGCCGCACCTACCCCAGCTCCTTCTTCAGCGCCGGGGGCGTGGCGGGGACGGCGGCGACCGGGTCGGCCGCGGCGCCGGCGTTCTCGGGAAGGCGGCCGCGGAGCGCCTCGCGCACCTCGGTGACGCCGGCGTAGAAGCGGTCCGACTCCCGCGTGTCCTCGTCGCGGGCGCCGAGCGGGACCTGCACGACGTGCGTGATCCGCCCGGGACGCGGGGACATGACCACGACCCGGTTCGCGAGGAAGACCGCCTCCGGGATCGAGTGGGTGACGAACACGACGGCGGCGCCGGTCTCGGCGCAGATCCGGATCAGCTCGGACTGCATGCGCTCGCGCGTCATCTCGTCCAGGGCGCCGAACGGCTCGTCCATCAGCAGCAGGCCGGGCCGCGGGGCCAGCGCCCGGGCGATCGCGACGCGCTGCTGCATGCCGCCGGAGAGCTGGCTCGGGCGGTGGCGCGCGAACTCCTCCAGGCCCATCAGCGCGAGCAGCTCCCGCGAGCGGGCCTTGCGCTCGGGCTTGCCCAGGCCGGCGAGCTCCAGCGGGAGCTCGACGTTCTTCTCGACGGTCCGCCACTCGAGCAGGCCCGCCTGCTGGAACGCGAACCCGTAGTCCTGGTCCTTGCGCGCCTGGGCCGCCGGCTTGCCGGAGACGAGCGCCGTACCGGTCGTCGGCTCGATCAGGTCCGCGATGACGCGCAGGAGCGTCGACTTGCCGCAGCCGGACGGTCCGATCAGCGCGACGAACTCGCCGGCGCCGACGGTCAGCTCGACGCCATCGAGCGCACGGGTTTCGCCGAACTGCTTCCCGACCCCGGTCAGCTCGACGGCGTTGGCTGCAGGCGTCATGACAGCACCTTCGCGGTCGCGGTCCCGGCCGGGATGCGCGGCTCGCGGACCGCGGCCTCGGAGACCGTCACCGGCTGGTAGCGCCGCAGCGCGAGGTCCAGCAGCGAGATCGCGGCGACGGCGACGAGCCCCATGAGCGCCGCGCCGATGATCGGGGCGTAGACCTTCGCCGGGTCACCGGTCGCCTGCTGGGCGTAGGAGATGATGAGGCGGCCGATGCCGCCCTGGCGGCCGGTCGAGATCTCCGCGACGACGCCGCCGACGACCGCCGCGGCCGCCGCGAGGCGCAGCGACGGGATCAGGTACGGCACGCACGAGGGCAGCCGCAGGACGAGGGTCGTCCGCCACCACGGCGCGGCGTAGGACCGCAGCAGCTCCTGCTGCACCGGCGTCGGCGAGCTCAGCCCGCGCAGCGCGCCGATCGCGACCGGGAAGAACGCGAGGTAGGCGGAGATGATCGAGACCGACATCCACGGCTTCCAGTCCTGCCCGAGGATCGAGACGTTCGCGCCCCACCCGTACACGAGCGGCGCCAGCGCGATCAGCGGCACGGTCTGCGAGAGGACGACGTACGGCAGCAGCGCGCGCTCGACGATCCGGACGCGCTGCATCGCCAGCGCCAGCAGGAAGCCGACGACGACGCCCGCCACGAAGCCGGCGAAGGCCATGCGCAGCGAGTACCACATGGCGTTCGCCACGGCGACGAGGACCGTGTCCCCGCCCGTGACCTCGTCCTCGGTGAACTCGCTGAGGACCTGCGAGAGGTGCGGCATCGACGCGTCGTCGGACCGCGGCAGGATCTGGCTGCCCGAGAGGCTGACCCCGTCGTCCGGGACGACGGCCTTGTAGAGCTCCCAGAACGCGGCCAGGATCAGCAGGGCGATCACCGGCATGAGGGCCCTGCGGACCCGGGCTGCGGTCATTGCTTGGCCGCCTCCCGCGCGTTGACGAACGGGATGACCTGCTCGCCGTAGGCCTGCAGGGTCGCGTCCTTCGCGTCGTGCTGCAGGTACAGGGCGAACTGGTCGACGCCGAGGGCCTCGAGCTCCTTGAGGCGCTCGACCTGCACCGACGGCGGCCCGATCAGGCAGAAGCGGTCCACGATCTCGTCCGGGACGAACGACGTGTGGTCGTTGCCGGCCTTGCCGTGGTCGTTGTAGTCGTAGCCTTCGCGGCCCTTGATGTAGTCGGTCAGCGCGGTCGGGATGCCGGCGCCGCCGCCGTCCCCGTAGCGCGCCACGATGTCGGCGACGTGGTTGCCGACCATGCCGCCGAACCAGCGGCACTGGTCGCGGCCGTGCTGCAGGTCGTCGGTCACGTACGCCGGCGCGGCGACGCAGATCTTCACCGACGCAGGGTCCTTGCCCGCAGCCTCGGCGGCAGCCCGGACGGCCGCGATCGACCACTCGGTGATGGCGGGGTCGGCGAGCTGCAGGATGAACCCGTCCCCCACCTCGCCGGCGAGGGCGAGCGCCTTCGGGCCGTAGGCGGCGACCCAGATCGGCAGCCTGGAGTCCGGACTCCACGGGAACTTCAGCGCGCTGCCCTTGTACTGCGCGGTCCCGCCGTTGGCGAGTGCGCGGATGACCTCGATGCACTCCTTCAGGTCGGCGAGCTTCACCGGCTTGCCGTTGATGACCCGCACCGCGGAGTCGCCGCGGCCGATGCCGCAGACCGTCCGGTTTCCGTACATCTCGTTCAGTGTCGCGAACAGCGACGCGGTGACGGTCCAGTCGCGCGTGGCGGGGTTCGTGACCATCGGCCCGACGTGCAGCTTGTGCGTCTCGTTGAGGATGCGGCTGTAGATGACGAACGGCTCCTCCCACAGCAGGTGGGAGTCGAACGTCCACGCATGGCTGAAGCCGTAGGTCTCGGCCCGCTTGGCGAGGTCGATGACGCGTGCGGCGGGCGGGTCGGTCTGCAGGACGACGCCGAAATCCATGGCTCTACGCCTTCGCTTTCTTGTCGAGGTCGCCGGCCGCGATCAGGGGGAGGGCGGCGCCGACGGTGCGGCCGTACGCCTCGATGGCCACCCGTAGGGCGTCGTCGGGCGAGTCCTCGATCTCGGTGTGGGACAGCGGTGGGTCGGACTGCGCGAACAGCATCACGGAGGGGACGAGGCGGCCGACCTCGGTCGCGTCGTGCAGCGGGCCGGACGGGATCGGCTCGCCGTCGCCGCCGCCGGCCGCGGCGACCGCCTCGCGGGCGAGCTGCACGAGCGTCGGGTGGAACGGCGTCGGCGTGGCGCCGAAGACGCGGTTGATGCTGACCTGGCAGTCGAACTCGGCGGCCGCGGCCGCGATCGCCGTCTTGCAGTCGGCGAGCATCGCGGCCAGGACCTCGGCGTCGAGGTGCCGCATGTCGAGCATCATCTCCGTCGTCCCGGCGACCGCGGTGATGACGCCCGGGGTGGACCGCATGGAGCCGACCGTGGTCACCCCGCCGTGGCGGATCCCGACCTCGCGGATCTCGAGGGCGGCGATGGCGGCGGCCGCGAGCGTGTCCCGCCGCAGGTGCATCGGCGTGGAGCCGGCGTGCGCGGCCTGGCCGGTGAAGTCGATGAGGTAGCGCTCGTCGCCGACCGTGCCAGCGACGGCGGAGGCGAGGCGCCCGGTGTCCAGCAGGACAGGGCCCTGCTCGATGTGGAGCTCGAAGTAGGCCAGGGCGCCGTCGAGCTGCGCGCGAGCGTTGGTCGCGGCGGCGGCGAGGTCGATGCCGTTCTCCGCCAGCGCGTCCTCGAGGCGCACGCCGCCGGCGTCGCGCAGGTCGCGGACGTCGTCCGGGTCGAGCGTCCCCGCGACCGCGGAGGAGCCGACGAGCGAGCGGCCGAACCGCGCGCCCTCCTCGTCCGCCCAGTCGACGAGCTTGACGGTCACCGCCGCCGGCGTGTCGGCCGCCGCGAGTGCGCGCAGGACCCCGAGCGCCGCGGTCACGCCGAGGACGCCGTCGAGCCAGCCACCGTTCGGGACGGCGTCGATATGGGAGCCGACGATGACGAACCCGCCGTCGTCGTTCGCTCCCTCCAGCGTCGCCCAGAGGTTGCCGGCGGCGTCCTCCTGAACGTCGACCGGCAACTCGGCGAGCTTGCCGCGCAGCCACGCGCGGGCGGTCCGCCAGTCCTTCGACCACGCCAGCCGCTTGGCCCCGGCGAAGCGACCGCCGCTGGCGGCGGCCAGCTCGTCGAGGTCCGCGATGACGCGCGCCACGTCGATGGTCAGCGCATCGCTCACGGGGCGGTCACCGCTTCCGGCACGGACAGCGAGCGCGCGACGTACTTCCCGTGGCCGGGCGCGGTCCTGATCTCGCCCTGGTCGTAGACGAGCGTGCCGCGGCAGTACGTGTGGCGGACCGACGCGCTCGCGGTCTCGCCCTCGTAAAGGTCGTAGTCGACGTTCATGAACGAGTTCGCGACGCCGTAGGCCCGCGGCGCCGCCGGGTCGAAGACCACGATGTCGGCGTCCTTCCCGGGCGTGATGGAGCCCTTCGCCTGCAGGCCGAAGCGCCGGGCGACGGTCGTGCTGGTGCGGTCGACCAGCTGCGACGGCGTGATGTGGCCGGCCATGACGCCCTCGTCCCAGAGCTTCGCCAGCCGGTGCTGGATGACGGGCAGCCCGTTCGGGACGAGGCTGAAGTCATCGAGCCCGCGCGACTTCTGCTCGTCGTTGAAGGGGCAGTGATCGGTGGAGACGGACTCCAGGACGCCGCGCCCGACGTAGTCCCACAGCGGCGCGTGGTTGGCCGTGTCCCGCAGCGGCGGGGAGCAGATGTAGCGGCAGCCCTCGACGCCGGGGCGGCGCAGGTCGTCGATCGTGTTGACGAGGTACTGCGTGCAGGTCTCGCCGCTGACGCGTGCGCCGCGCTGCTGCGCGGCCTCGATCTCGGCGGCGGCCGCGGCGCAGGTGACGTGGACGACGAACAGCGACGCGCCGGTGTACTCCGCGATCCGCGCGGCGCGGCCGGTCGCCTCGGCCTCGACGAACTCCGGCCGGGTGAGCGCGTGGTGCACGGCGCTCGTGTTGCCCTCGCCCCGGGCGCGGGTGACGAGCAGATCGACCATGTCGCCGTTCTCGGCGTGGACCATCGTCAGCGCGCCAAGGTCGCGGGCGCGCTCCATCGCCATGGCCAGCTCATCGTCGCGGACCATCAGCGCGCCCTTGTAGGCCATGAAGAGCTTGAAGGAGGCGACGCCCGCGTCGACCATGACCGCCATGTCCTCGATCGCGGCGGGGGTCGCGGCGGTGATGGCCATGTGGAAGCCGTAGTCGACGTGGGCGGTGCCGGCGGCGCGCCCCTGCCACTCGGTCAGCGCGGACTGCAGGGACTCGGGGTCGGACTGGATCGCGAAGTCGACGATGCAGGTGACGCCGCCCGCGGCCGCGGCCTGCGTGCCGGTGTCGTAGTCGTCCTGGGACCACATGCCCATGAACGGCATCGTCAGGTGCGTGTGGTTGTCGATCAGGCCGGGCAGCAGCAGGCAGCCGGAGACGTCGACGACCGCCGCGCCGTCGGGCGCCTCGATCTGCCCGACCGCGGCGATCTGCTCGCCGACGACCAGGACGTCCGCGTCGTACTCGCCGTCGGCGGCGACGACTCGGCCGCCCTTGAGCAGCGTGGTGGACTCGGTCATGCGGTGGCCCTCCGTCTCGTCAGTTCGGTCCCGCAATCGGCCAGGACGTCGCCGACGCGGGACACCAGGGTGTCGATGTCCTCGTGGGTGCAGGTCAGGGGCGGCGCGAGGTGCAGCACCGCGTCCCCGCGATCGTCCGGACGCGCGATGAGTCCCGCCTCCAGCAGCCTCGCGGGCAGGTACCCGCGCAGCAGCCACTCGCGGGTGTCCGCGTCCAGTTGTGCGTCGTCGTCGTCACCCACCAGCTCGAGCGCCCAGAAGTAGCCCGCGCCGCGGACGTCCCCCACGATCGGCAGGCCGCGGAGCTGGTCCAGCCCGGCCTTCAGGTACGGCTCGTTCGCCCGGACCTGCTCCAGGACGTTGTCGCGCTGGAAGATCTTCAGGTTCTGCAGCGCGATCGCCGCGCACAGCGGATGGCCGGCGAAGGTGATGCCGTGCATCAGCGTGAGGCCGGGCTCGTACAGGGGCGCGGCCACCTTGCCCGACACCATCACCGCGCCCATCGGCGCGTACGCCGACGTCAGGCCCTTCGCGGTCGTCGCGAGGTCGGGGACGATCCCGTAGCGCTCGCTGCCGAGCCATTCGCCCAGGCGGCCGAAGCCGCAGATGACCTCGTCGGCGCAGAGCAGGATGCCGTGGCGGTCGCAGATCTCGCGCAGCCCCGGCCAGTAGCCGGCCGGCGGCGTGAGGCAGCCGCCGGCGTTCTGGACGGGCTCGGCGATCAGCATCGCGATCGTGTCCGGCCCCTCGGCCTGGATCGTCGCCTCCAGCTCGTCGAGCAGCCGCCGGCAGAACGCGGGTTCGTCATCGCCGTCGGGTGCGCGGAAGGCGTTGGTGTTGGCGACGTGCGTGACGTCGATCGCCGGCGGGCCGAACTGCGCCTTGTAGCCCGGGACGCCGGTGAAGGCGAGGGCGCCGAGCGTCACGCCGTGGTAGGCGATGTCGCGGGCGATCGCCTTCGTCCGCTGCGGCTCGCCACGGGCGACGTGGTACTGGCGGACGATCTTCCAGGCGGACTCGACGGACTCCGAGCCGCCGTTCGTGAAGAAGACGTGGTCCAGGTCGCCGGGCAGGATCTCGGCGAGCGCATGCGACAGCTCGACCGCGGCGGGGTGCGCCGAGCCCCACACCGTCGCGAACGCGAGCTGCTGCAGCTGGGCGGCCGCGACCTGCCCCATCTCCTCGCCGTAGGAGTAGCCCAGCTGCGCGCAGAACAGCGACGAGAGGCCGTCGAAGTAGGCCTTGCCCTCGGTGTCGAACACGTACGGCCCGGCGCCGCGCTCCAGGACCAGCAGCGGGTCCGTGTTCCCGTTGCGCGCGAAGTGCAGCAGGAGGTTGTCGCGGGGGTCGGAGAGCAGCATCGCCTGCGCCATCGTCCTCCTTCGGCCCAGCGCGCTGCAATCGCTCAGCTGTCAGGTTTGGATGCGCCAGGTATGACGATCTGTCATACGGCTGGGGCCGTTATGGACCATGCTCAGCGAGCTGCGCGCGTACGCTTGGACGCGGTGTCCACTCCGATCCGCTTCCCGGCCGAGCCGCAGATGACCGTCGACGCGGCCCTGCGGCTCCCCGCCCTGCGCCGCGGAGCGCCCGAGGTCCTGGCCGGGACCGATCAGCTGGACCGCCCCGTGCGGTGGGCGCACTCGTGCGAGGCACGGCATGTCTCCGAGCTGCTGGAGGGCGACGAGATGCTGCTGATGACCGGCATGGGGCTGGGCGGGTCGGCGAGCGACCAGCGCGCGTTCGTCCGGGACCTGGTCGAGCGGCGCGTCGCCGGCCTGGTCATCGAGCTCGGGCGCGTGTTCCAGGCGATGCCGGCGCCGCTCGTGCAGGAGGCGCGGCGCCTGCACCTGCCGCTGATCGCGCTGCACGAGGAGGTCCGCTTCGTCGAGGTCACCAAGCAGCTGCACTCGGCGATCCTCACGCGGCAGCTCGCGGTCGAGCGCCGCGGAGCGGAGCTGCACGACCAGCTGACCGCGATGCTGGTGGACGGGGCCGGGGTGCCGTCGATCCTGGGCTCGATCGCGCACGCCATCGGGAACCCTGTATTGCTCGAGCGCGCCTTCGGCGGGGTCGTCTTCCACGCCGCGCACGAGGCCAGCCCGGAGGAGCTGCTGGCCGACTGGGAGCTGCTGCGACCGCGCGTGGACGGCGGCGCGCCGCTGCTGGCGGCGACCGCGCCCGTCCTGGCGAGCGGTGGCCGCATCTGGGGGCGGCTGGTCGCCGTCCCCCACGAGCGGCCGGTCGACGGCCTGGCCCGGGCGGCGATCGAGCGGACCGCGCCGCTGATCGCGCTCGCGCTCGGCCGCAGCGGAGAGGAGCAGCTGCTCGAGTCCCGCGAGCGCGGCAACTTCCTGCACGACGTCATGACCGGCCGGATCGCGCCGGAGGACATCGCGGCCCGCGCGGCGCGGCTGGACCTGCCGACGCCGCACCACCGGCTGCTGGGGATCGTCGCTGCGCGCCGGGACGACGCGCACGCGAGCTCCCCCGACGAGCGGCGGGCGCCGGTCGCGCTGCGGGACGTGCGCGAGGCGCTCGCCGTGTGGGGGATCGCGAGCCTGCTCGGGACGCGGTCCGGGGCCGAGGACGTCGTCATGCTGCTCGCGCTGCCGCGCGGCATGACGCGCGACACCGCGGTGGAGCACGCGGTGGACGCCCTGCACGCGGCGGGCCTGGACCGGCCGCCCCCGACGATCGCGGCCGGGCCGCTCGCCGACTCGTGGGCCGAGCTGCCGGACGCGCTGCGGGCAGCGGACGGCACCGCTGAGACCATGCGCCACGGACCGGCACGGCGCTGGCACGACGCGACCGTCCCGGACGTCGAGCGGCTGCTGTGGGGCCTGCGCGGCGACGAGCGCCTGGGGGCGTTCGCGCGCCAGCGGCTGCGGCCGGTCCTGGACCACGACCGTGGCCGGACGGCGGTCCTGCTGCCGACGCTGCAGGCGCTGTGCGACCACCACTGGCAGAAGGCCCCGGCCGCGCGGGAGCTGGGGATCCAGCGCCAGTCGCTGTACGCGCGCATCGGGCGGCTCTCGCAGGTCCTGGACGCCGACCTCGAGGACCCCGAGACGCGCCTGGGCCTGGACCTGGCGGTGCGGGCGCAGCGGATCATGCCCGCCCCGCCCCTGGCCGAGTGAATGCGGATCCACCGGGCTCGGAGCCCTGCGATCCGCCACTCACCCACCCCAGCCGCGGTGAATGCGGATCCACCGGGCCCGGAGACCTGCGATCCGCCACTCACCGGTGGCACGGTCACCGCGGCGCTACGGCGCAAGCGCCACGGCAGTCGCGGTCGCCCGCGCCGCCACCTCGCCCGTCTGCCGGACGACCTCCAGGGTGATCGACGCCAGGCCGTCCACGACGTCCGTCACGGTGCCGGTGAACGTCAGCTCGTCCCCGGGCCAGACCTGCGCCGTGTACCGGACCGCGAAGCTGCGGATGTTGTCCGGGCCGACCCAGCGGGCCAGCTGGACGCCCAGGATGCCCGCGTGCAGGAGACCCATCCCGAAGACGCCCGGGTAGCCGGAGGCCTGCGCCAGCGTCTCGTCGTGGTGGATCGGGTTGAAGTCGCCGCCGGCGCCCGCGTAGCGGACGAAGTGGTTGCGGGTCATGGGGCCGACGGTTCGCGGCGGCAGCACGTCCCCTGCGGCCAGCGGAATCGGGGCGGACGGGACCGCGCTCATGGCGCGGCCTTCTCGACCCAGGTGTCGCGCAGCGCGGCGACGGCCTCGCCGCGCTGGTTGACGAACGCGGTGTCGATCTTCAGGAGCGTCATGGTGCCGCCGGTGCGGCCCGGCCGTTCGGTGACGTCCGCCACGACCATGGTCGCGGTCAGGTCGTCGCCGAGCCGCACGGGGACGCCGGTGAACGTCCACGCCGACTCGCCGTGCAGCAGCCGCCGGATGTCCATCCCGAGCGCGAGCGGCGGGCCGATGATGCCGCCGTCGGACCAATGCGCCGCCAGGACCGTGGCGGTCGGCGGCACCGGCACGCCCCCGTCGAACCCGTCCGCGGCGGCGGAGTCCGCGTCGTGCCACACCGGGTCCTCGTCGTGGAGCGCGAGCGCGAGCTCCCGGAGCTTGGACCGCTCGAGGGGGAACGTGAGCACTCCGAGCGTGCGCCCGACGGCTGCGGCCAGGTCCGCCACGGTCAGCCGCGCAGCTCGCGCGCGACGGCCTCGACGCGGACGAGCTCATCCAGCATCGCCGTCGCGGCGTCCTGCATGACGTCGTTCGCCTGCACGACGCCGTCCTCGATGAACTGCGGGTGGAACGGGATGCTCACCGCCTCGAACAGCGGCAGCATGCTCAGCGTCGTCACGACCTGCTTGAGCTGCTGCACGGCGCGCGTCCCGGCCGCGACGCCGCCGTAGGACACGAAGCCCACCGGCTTGTGCTTCCACTCCGCGTGCAGGTAGTCGATCGCGTTCTTGAGCGGAGCCGTGTAGCCGTAGTTGTACTCGGGCGTCACGAAGACGAAGGCGTCCGCGGCCGCCACCTGCGCGCTCCAGTCCTTGGTGTGCTGGTGCGCGTACTCGCCGAGCCGCGGGTGCTTGGGCTCGTCCATCATCGGCAGGTCGATCTTCGCGAGGTCGGCGACCGCGACGTCGAAGCCGCCGTGGCTGCGCGCGCGCTCGGCGAACCATGTCGCGATGGGCAGCCCGGCACGGCCGGGGCGCGTGGATCCGATGATGATGCTGAGGGTCGGCATGGCGGCCGACGATAGCCCTTGGGCGCGTTCAGCCCTCCGGCCACAGCCGGCCGCGGAGCGCCGACGCGCGGGCGGCCGGACGCCCGACCGCGTGGCGGATCGTCGCCTCCGTCCCGACCACGACGAGCCGCTCGGCGGCGCGGGTGACGGCGGTGTACAGCAGCTCGCGGGTGAGGATCTGCGAGTCCGCGTCCGGCAGCAGGACCGCCGCGGTGCCGAACTGCGAGCCCTGGGCCTTGTGGACGGTCATCGCGTAGACGGTGTCGACCGCGCGCAGCCGCGTCGGGCTGAAGGCGAGCGGCTCGCCACGTCGCTCGAACGCGGCCACGATGCGGTCCGGCCCGGCGGCGACCACGACGCCCGTGTCCCCGTTGAAGAGCTTGAGGCTGTAGTCGTTCTCGGTCATCAGCAGCGGGCGGCCGACGTACCACGCGCCGCGCGGGTCGAACCCGGGCACCGCCGCGGCCAGCCACCGCTCGATGCTGCTCATCCACCAGGCCGCGCCGTGCGGCCCGCGGCGGTGCGCGCAGAGCACGCGGAAGCTGCCGAGCGCCTCGAGGGCAGCGAGCGCATCGCCGGCCCGGGCGGCCTGCAGGACAGCCTCGCCTGCCGCGACGGCGGCCGCACGAACCGGCTCGAGCGTGGCCGGGTCGGCGGTCGCGACGTCGACCGCGATCCACTCGACGTCGGCGGTGCCGGCCTGCAGGCACGCGATGGCGGCGTCGGCGTCGGCGGCCGCGATCGCCTCGGCGAGCGTCGCGATCGCCCCGGCGTAGCGGTGCGTGCGATCGAGGACGACGATCCCGTCCCCGACCCCGGAGGCGGCGCTTCCGGGCGCCGCCGCCGTCGTCGCGATCGCGGTCCCCGCGGGCTGCCCGGTCGCCGCGGCCAGCGCCGCCTGCGCGGCCGCGCTCATCACCGGGCCGCCCGCGGCCGGCCCGACCACGTCGCCGAGGACCGCGCCCGCCTCGACCGAGGTCAGCTGTCCGGGATCGCCGACCAGGATCAGGCGGGCGTCCGGGCGGACCGCCTCCACGAGCCGGCCCATCAGGCTCAGCGAGACCATCGACGTCTCGTCGACGATCACGACATCGTGGGGCAGCCGGTTGCCGCGGTGATGGCGGAAGCGGCTCGCCGAGTCCGGCCGCCAGCCCAGCAGGCGGTGCAGGGTGACGGCGCCGGAGCCCAGCAGCGCGTCGCGGACGTCGGGGGCGACGGGCAGGCCGGCGGCCTGGGCGTGGACGGCCTCCTCGAGCCGGGCGGCGGCCTTGCCGGTCGGTGCGGCGAGCGCGATCAGCGGCGGCGACCCACCGCTGCCGGCGGACTGCTCCACGAGCAGCGCGATGACCCGGGCGACGGTCGTCGTCTTGCCCGTCCCCGGGCCGCCGGCGATCACGGTGAACCGCCGCAGCACGGCCGACGCCGCGGCCAGGGCCTGCCGGCCGGTGCGCGCCTCGCCGGGGAACAGCCGGGCCACGCCATCGGCCAGCGCCTCGGCGTCGACGCCAGGAGCGGCCCCGACGCCGAACGCGGCGAGGTCGGCGGCGATCTGGAGCTCCTCGCGCCAGTAGCGGTCCAGGTACAGGCGGCCGTCGACGAGCCGCAGCGGTCGCGGATCCGCGGCGGCGTCCGCGGCAGGTTCCTCGCCGACCGCGACCAGCGGGCTCGCCGCCACCGCGGTCGCCCACGGGCCGGGCGCCGGCCAGGGCAGCTGCTCGAGGTCGACGGGGACGTCGGACTCGACGGCCGCCGTGGCGGCGATCGTCCCCAGGTCGACGTACACGTGGCCGAGGCGCGGGGCGCGGACGGCGAACGCGATCGCGAGCAGGACCGCGTCGTCTGCCCCGCCGGCAAGCCGTGCGAGCCGCTGCGCGACGTGGACGTCCGCCGCCGCCAGGACGCCCGCCGCGTTGAACGCGTCCAGCGAGCCACCGGCGCCGTGGACGCGCCGCGCGTCGAACGGATCGGTGACGAGGTCGGCGGAGCTCACGACGCGATCACCGCCCCGGACGGACGCGTCCCGCGGGCACGATCGCCCGGTCCGGCATGCAGCGCAAGCGGGTCCGTCGTCATCGGGACGCACCCCGCTCCAGCAGGTCGCTGAGGTCGGTCACCAGCGCACCGGGCGGACGCCACGCGAAGACGCCGAACGGCGTCCCGTCCATCCGCGGCGTCGCCGGCCCGGCGAGCCCGCGCATGAAGAGGTAGAAGACGCCGGCGATGTCCGTCGCCGGGTCGTATCCGGGGACGCGCAGGCGCAGGTAGCGGTGCAGCGCGACCGTGTAGAGCAGGCCCTGCAGCGCGTAGTGCGACCGGTACATCTCGGCGCTGATCGCGGCGGGACGATGGTCCCACTGGGTGAGCGGCTGCAGCGGGTCGCCGAGGCGGTTGGTCTTGTAGTCGACGATGCCGAAGCGCGGCCGGCCGCCGTGCGCGGCCCCGCTCGTCACCCGGAAGGCGAGGTCGATGCTGCCGGTCAGGTAGCCGGCCAGCGCCGCCCGCAGGGCCGGGTCGGCGAGCCGGTCCGCGTAGCCGTGGAGCGGGTCGCCCGGGTCCAGGTGCCGGCGCAGGACGGCGGCGATCGCGCCCGGGGTGACGACGCCGGTCGGCGTTTCACCACCGGCGAGGGGCAGCTCGAACGCGAGCTCATCGAGGCGGTCGGCACGCGTGAGGTCCGCGAGCCGCAGGTCGTCCGCGAGCGGGCCGAGCGGCGTGCGCAGGCCCGCCACCAGACCGGCGACGACGACGGCCGGGTCACCGACGTCGAGCGCCCGGCGGGCACGTTGCTCGGCCAGCCGCGCGGCGACCTCGGCCTCCAGGTCCGGGGCGGCGAAATCGGCGGCCTCCAGCAGGTTGTGGACGAGCGTCCCGATGTCGACCCCGCCCGGCATGTCGGCCAGCAGCGACGGCTCGGCGCGCAGCGCGGCGTCGGCGGTGGCGGCCGCCGACGCCGCGTCGGCGGAGTCGACCGGTGCGGACCCGTCCGCGTCCGGCTCGTCGTCGACCAGTCCCTCCTCCGGCTCGCTCGCGACGCGCAGGTCGTGCGCCGCGCTCGTGATGTCGCTGTAGGACGTCCGCCGCCAGGTCCGGTCGATCGTGCGGTCGAGCGTCGCGGCGGAGAGCGCCGGCGCGGCCGGGGGTGTCGTCGCCCAGCGGTCCGTCGCCCGGACGGGGACCGACGACTCGACCGCGATGCACCCCGGGGCCGCCGCCGCGAGCTCGCGCAGGCGCGCGGCCGCGGCCGCGTCGGGCTGCACGCGGTCCGGTCCCTGCGCCTTGACGGCCCCGCCGGGACCGCGGTCGAACAGCAGCCGGCTGAGCGCCGAGCCCCGGCTGTCGTGCGTTCCCGCCCACCAGACGACGGCCTGGTGCTGCGCCCGGGTGAGCGCGACGTAGGCGAGGCGCAGGTCCTCCCCGCGGATCTCGTCCCTGTGGCGGACGCGGTGCTTCTGGAAGTCGGGGGACCCGTCCAGCCCGACGTCGAGTGTGCGCCGGTCCCCGTTCGCCGGGTCGTGGAAGAAGACCGGCTGGCCCTTCTTCGCGATCGGCGAAGGGTCCCAGAGCGACGGGTAGTAGACGACGGGGAACTCGAGGCCCTTGCTGCGGTGGATCGTCAGCACCTGCACGGCGGCGGCGTCGGACTCCAGGCGCCGGCTGCGCTCCTCGTCGGTCTCCCGCGCGACCTCGGCGATGCGCTGCCGCAGCCACGTCGCGAGCGCCGCGACCCCGAGGTGCTCCTCCGTCGCCACGCGGTGCAGCAGCTGCCCGATGTGGCGCAGGTCGGTGAGCTCGCGTTCACCGTCGTGGGTCCGCAGCACCCGCGGCGGCAGCTGCTCCTGCAGGGTGATCGTCTCCAGCAGCGAGGCGACGCCGGCCTCGCGCAGGACGTGGGCCCAGCGGTGCAGCCGGCGGTGGACCCCCTCCCACGCTGCGTCGTCCGCCGCCGCGACGGCCGCGGCCGTCCAGCCCAGGAAGGCGGTGAGCGCGACGGCGCGCGCGTCCCGGGCCGACGTGGGCCGCTCCAGCGCCTGCAGCAGCGCGAGCCAGTCCTGCGCCGGCCGGCCCTCGAAGACGCTCCCGGCCCCGTTGATCACGGCGGGCACGCCGGCCGCGTCCAGGCGCTCGCGGATCGTCGCGGCGTCGAAGTTGCGGCGGACGAGGACGGCGACGTCGCCGGGGACGACGGGACGACGGGACCGCCCGCCGTGCTCGTCGGTCTTCACGTCGATCTCCGCGCCGGACGCGAGCAGGCGGACGATGTCGTTCGCCACGTCCGCGGCGATGTGCTCGCGGACGCTGCCGACCTGAGCCGCCCCGGTCTGGGTCAGCGTGATGGGCGGCCGGGAGCGGTCGACGACGCGGATGCGCAGCGGCGCGGACTCGGGGGCGCCGTGCAGCCGGCGCGCCCGGTTCAGCTTCGTCGCCTTGACGTCCCGGTACACGATGTTCTCGTGGCCGAGCTGCGCACCGGCGAAGAGCTCGTCGTAGGCCGTGATCAGATCCTGGTCGCTGCGCCAGTTCTCCGCGAGGGTCTTCACCGTCACTGCGGCGTCGGCCGCCTCCAGGTAGGAGTAGACGTCGGCGCCACGGAACGCGTAGATGGCCTGCTTCGGGTCGCCGATCAGGATCAGCGTGCCGCCGGGATGGCCGAACGCCGCGTTCATGATCGCCCACTGGTCGCGGTCGGTGTCCTGGAACTCGTCGACCAGCACGACGCGGTAGCGCGCGCGCAGCCGTTCCGCCACCGCAGGCCCGCCCTTCGGGTCCTCGAGCGTGGCCTTCAGCCGGGTGAGCAGGTCGTCGTAGGTCATGACCTGCGTGTCGCGCTTGCGCTGCGCGAGGACCTCGCGGGCGGCGTTCGCGAGGCGGGCGCGCATCGCCCACGGCTTGTCCTCGCCCGGCCGGTCGCGAGCCTCCTTCGGGCTGAGCGGGGAGACCGGCAGCAGCACGGCGGACGGGTTCTCGATCGCCTCGCGCGCGACACGCCGCGCCTCGTCCTCGCTCAGCACCTGGGTGGCCTGCTGCCAGAACGCGCGGATGTAGAGGTCGTCGACGACCTCGTCGATGAGCTCGCCGACGTCCTCCACGAACGCGCAGTCGGACGCCACGTCCCCGGCGAACCCGAGGCTGCCCAGCGCCTCCAGGCAGAAGCCATGCGTGGTCGTGATGGTGGCGGCGTCGAAGTCCGCGACGGCGCGGGCGAGGTTGCGCCGGCGGTCCGTGACCTGCTCGCTGGTGCCGTCGGCCAGCAGCGCGGCGACCGTGTCCCCGGACGGGACCGGCCCGCCGTCCAGGACGGCGCCGAGGATCCGCTCGGCGCTGACCAGCCGCTCGCGGACACGCTCGCGCAGCTCGCCGGTCGCCATCCGCGTGAACGTCACGAGCAGCAGCTGGTCGAGGGTGACGAGGCCCTCGGCGACGTAGCGCGCGGCGAGCGCGGCGATCGTGAACGTCTTGCCCGTCCCCGCGCTCGCTTCGAGCACGGCGACGCCGGAGGGCAGCGGCCCGAGGACGTCGAACGGCTCGACGGCCGACCGCAGGGTGCGCTCACCACTCACGGGGCGCCCTCCGACGTGGGGAAGCGAGCCCCTTGGGTGGGGTGGCCCGGCCGAAACCGAGCACGCAGCGCGAGCGGTTCGGCGCTCATCGGTCCGTGACCTCCTCGACGTCCAGCAGCGGGTCCCACAGCCGCAGCGCCCAGCGGCCCAGCCGTGACCCGTGGTCCATCGCCCACCCGGGGCCGCGCTCGCCGTCGGCGGGAGCGATCGCCAGCAGCTCGTCGAACGTGAGAACCCGGCCGAAGACGCGCACGTGCTCCGCCTCCTCGTCCTCGCGGGAGAAGCGCATCTCCTTCCCCCAGGACGACGTCCACTCCTGCGACGCGGGACGGATCGGATCGCGGCCCGCGCGGACCGCGCCTGCATACGCCGCCGCGGTCCGGCAGGCCAGCGGCGGCGGGTCGCAGAGGCCGCGGTCGACGAGCGCGAGCAGGTCCGCGAGGTGCCGCTGGGCGACGGCCTGCCGCGTCTGCGCGTCGCCACCGAGCGGCGGGATGCACGCGATCGACACCTGCCGCCCGGATCCCGCCCCGAACCGCGCGCGGCCGATCGTGACCGCGGTGAACGGGCGCTGCGGACGCGCGGCGGTGAGCGCGAGCAGGCGCACCCACGCCGCCAGCCGGTGCTTCGGCCCCAGCCGCGAGGAGGTCACGAGCTGCAGCGTGTCGCCGCGCAGGCCCGCGACGGTCCCGCTGAGCCGGCGACCCCCGTCGAGCGGGACGCGCACGTCGAGCGAGGCCAGCTGCGCGGTCGCCTCCAGGCGGTCCAGCGCGACGGCGTAGATCGCCTCGACGCGGTCCCTGAGCTTCACCAGGATCGGGAGGGCGAGGTGCCCGGGCGGGACGGCGCCCCGCGCGCGTTCGGCCTGGACGATCTGCGCCATCGACTGGCCGCCGAGCCGCGCCTGCAGCATCCGCTCGGCCACCGCCCACTCCTGCAGCGCGTCCAGCCCGATCGGGATCGCGTCGTCGAGGTCCTCCGAGAAGTCGCCGAACCCGACGCCCAGGCGCTGGCGCAGGAACGCCCGCGCCGGATGCGCGGCGAAGCGGACCACGTCCTCCAGCTCGACGACCGGACCGGTCACCGGGGGCAGGGCGGCGGTGAGGAACGGCGGGCGCGGCACCCGCGTGCCGGCGAGGGCACGCGCCCCGCGGAGCGTGACGTGGTCGTGGCTGAACGGCCGGCCCGCGGTCAGCAGGCCGGGCGTGAAGTTGCGCGGGTCGAAGGGCTGCAGCGGGTGGCGGACGGTGATGCCGGCCCGGGCCGCGCGGTCGTCCCCGGCGGGGGCGCGGACGGTGCGATCGACGACGTCCAGCAGCTCGCCGACCGGGACGGCGGGCGGACGCGGCGCGTTCGTCCGCTCGTCGTTGCCCGTGTAGGTGATGATCAGCCGGTCGCGCGCGGCGAGCAGCGCGTCGAGCAGCATCTGGCGATCCTCCGTACGGCCGTCGTGGTCCCCGACGTGCGGTCCCGAGACGATCAGGTCGTCCCCGTCGTACGGCGCCTTGCGCGGGAAGACCGCGTCGTCCAGGCCGAGCAGGCAGACGACCGCGTGCGGCACCGAGCGCATGGGCGCGAGCGTGCAGAAGGTCAGGTGCCCGGTGCGGAAGTTGGCGCGGGTGGGCCGGCCGGCGATGCGCTCGCCCAGCAGGTCGCGCAGCTCGGCCAGGTCGATCGTCGCGGCGTCCGCGCCGGCGGCGGTCCCGGCCCCGGCCGCGGCGTCGACGAGCCCGGCGAGCACGCCGTCGAGCGCGGCGCGCTGCCAGCCGTCCCGTGGCCCGGTGGCGGTCAGCAGGTCGGCGGCCGTCCCGAGCTCCTGCGCCCACGCGCGTACGGTCCGCGGCTCGCCGAAGCGGTCGACGGTGGTCTGCAGGCGGTGGACGAACTCCGCGAACCGCCCCGCGAGATCGATCGCCCCGCTCTCGACGTCGTCCAGCGGCAGCACCCCGCCGACGAGCCGCTGCTCGTCCTCGGTCATGCTGACGCCGAGCAGCACGCGGTCCAGGCCGCTCGCCCACGTGTTCGCCGGCAGGCCGTCCAGCTTGAAGGGGCTCCGGTGCGCGGCGTCGAGCCCCCAGCGGATGCCCGTCCGGCCGATCCACGCCTCGAGGCGCGCGATCGCGTCGTCGTCCAGCGCGAAACGGCGGCGGACGGGAGCGCGGTCCGCCAGGTCCAGGACCTGCGACGCGGTCAGGCGCCCGTCGGCGAGCTCGAGCAGCCGGCCGATGGTCCCGAAGATCGGGTTCGTCTGGCGCAGCGCACGGTCGGCGAGGCGGACGCGCAGGTCGGGGGCGACCGGGTCCGGTACCTCGGCGGACGGGCCGGCACCCGCGGCAACCGCCCCGAAGTCCTCCTCCTCGCCGGCCTGCAGCGCCGCGTCGCCGACGCCGAACGTCGCGTGGACGAGCGGCGCGAACGTCTCGATGTCCGGGCACATCACGATCACGTCGCGCGGCTCGAGGTCGGGACGCTCGTGGAGGACGTGGAGGATCGCGTCGCGCAGGACCTCGACCTGGCGGGCGCGCCCGTGGCAGGAGTGCAGCTCGACGCTGCGGTCGGCGGCGTGCAGGTGCGGACGGGCGTCGTCCGCCCCCGGCAGCGGTGGCCCGGGCGCGCCGCGGTTCGCGCGGACGTCGGCCTGCAGGCGCCCGAGCAGCGTGTCCGGCGCCGCCTCGTGCGACTCGAGCGGGTGGTCCGTGCCGCCGGCGCCGACGACGAGCTGCAGCTCGCGGGCGTCCCGACCCCACGATTCGAGCAGGCGGTTCGCGACGCACCCCGCCGTCGGGTCGTCGGCGCGACGCAGCACGGGTCCGGTGTGCGTGGCCAGGGTCGCGCCGACCGCCGACCACAGCGCCGGCGACGGGTGCAGCGCGAACACGTGCACGTCGCGGTGGACCGCGACCGCGCGCAGGATCTCGAGCTGCGCGGCCGGCAGGCGGGTCAAGCCGAAGAGCGCGACCCGCTCCGGGAGATCGAGCACGCCGGGGTCGGCCGCGATGCGGCGAGCGGCGAGCTGAAGCCGCTCGGCGGGGTCGGGGGCGGCGATGCGCTCGCGCAGGCGACGCCACAGCTCGGCCTGCCACGCGGTGTGGTCGACCAGCGGCGCGCCGGAGCCGTCCACGTCGTCCCCCGCCGCCCAGCGCGCGAGCATCGCGGGCCGCTGCGTCGCGTACCGGTCGTAGAGGTGCGCCAGCCGGCGGACCGCGACGAGCCGGCGCGGCCGGACCGCGGCGTCGCGGACGGCGAGGCCCGCGCTGTCGTGGAGGTGGTCGGCGAGGATCCGCAGCCACGGGTCCTCGAGGTGGGCGTCGACGACGTCGAGCAGCGGCCAGACCACCCGCTCGCGCGCCCAGGCGTCGGTCCTGGGGTCGATGCCGGCGGCGGCCGCGACCGCCGTCTCCGCGATCTCGCGCGGGGACGGGAACGCGACGTTGGCCAGGATGCCGTCGGTCCGTCCCGGTCCGCTCGTCCCCACCTGCATCGACAGCGCCTGCGTGAGCCAGCGCTCCATCCCGCGGGTGGGGACGCCGACGACCTCCGCCGCGAACGGGTCCGCGGGCGGGGTCGCCAGGAGCTCGCCGAGCGCGTGGACCAGGACGTCCGCGCGATCGGCTCGGTGCAGGTGCAGCATCGGGTTCCGTGAGTCGTACACCACGACGCGGGTCGAGGCGAGCGCGGCGGGTCTGACACCGCACCTTGCGCATGTCTTCTTGTGCCGGGCGGGCTCAAGGCCGGCCCGTCACGTGCCGATCAAAGGAGCAGCAGCAGTGCCGGGAGCCCAGGTTGGAAGGGCCGTCGTCCGTCAGGTGGACGACCGGGAGGGGATCGACGTCCTCCCGCCCCGGCCGCCGCTGCGTCCTCGTTCGCTAACGCGAACGACCGTCCGGGGCCGCGATCGCGGCCACCGTGAACGGCTCCGGCGGCTGCATCGCGCTGCGCTTGTCGAACTGGGAGCCGACGGCCAGCAGGCGCTTTCCGTCCTTGGCGATCGTCGTCGGGTACTGCAGCTGCGGCCCGGTCACGCCGGGGCCGACGATGCCGCGGCGCCCGTCGGCGGACAGCTGCACGGGGACGATCAGCTCGTCGCGGTTCCGGGCGACGTACAGCGCGCGGCCGTCCTGCAGCAGCCCGTCGCCGTTGACGACCGTCCGGCCGCCGAGGTCGATCTCCGAGACGTCCTTGGTGCGGACGTCGACGCGGAACAGCTTGCCGGTCGGGGACTGCACGATGGTGAGGATCCCGTTGCGCGCGCTGATGCCATTCGCGTTGAAGCCGGGGCCGTAGGTGAACGCCGAGCCGGTGAAGTCGACGAAGCGCTCCACCGGGCCCACCGTGCCGCCCTTGCCGAGCTTGAAGCGGAACAGGATGGGGCGGTTCGAGTCGGTCACGTAGGCGTAGTCGCCGTCGATCGCGACGTCGTTGAGGAACCTGGGCGTCGTGCCCGGCTGCGTGTCGAGGACCTTCAGGGTCGCCCCGGTCCGGGCCGACAGGACGAAGATCTTGCCCGTCGCCCCGCCGGCCACGATCAGGCGGTTGCCGGCGACCTTCATGCCGATCGCGGTCGTCCGCCCGTTCGCGCCCGCTGCTGCGAACGGCTTCAGCGCAGCGGTGCGGACGTCCCCGCGGTAGATCGTGCCGTCGGTCGTCGAGCCGACGTAGAACGTGTCGCCGGCGAGCGCAATGCCCTCCGGGAAGATCTTCTCGCCGGGGATCGAGTAGACGGCGGGACGCGCGCCGCCGTCCTTCTGGGCGAGGGCCGTGGTCGAGGCGCCGGTGACGGCGAGCGCCGCGACGAGCAGGGTGGGGATGAGGGGTTTCCGCATGGGCCTGTTGTTGCCCGCACAACCACCCTGCGAAGCGCATCCCGGCGTATTCGCGCTGACCTCCCGTCCGTCAGCGGCCGGCACCGCCGAGCGCGGCCTTGAGCGACGTGCGCCCGCGGACCTGCAGCGACGCCCCGCGGTAGATCCGGTCGGCGAGCCGCAGCACGACGAGCGTCATCGCGAGCATCAGCGCCACCGACAGCGCGACCTCCCACCAGGCGACCGCGCCCTGGATGACCCGTCCGGGCATCACGATCGGCGCCCACGGCGGGAACAGCGACATCGCGGTGGCGATCGTTCCGTCCGGGCTGCTGATCGCCCCCGTCGAGAGCAGGTAGCCGCCGACGAGCAGGATGGTCAGCGGCGACGTCACCGACTGCAGGTCCTCCTGGCGCGCGCACAGGGCGCCGGCCATCGCGTAGGCGCACGCGTACAACAGGTACCCGAGCATGAAGTACAGACCCGTGATCGCGGCCGCGCCCGCGGCGATGCCGGACGCGTCGAAGGCGCCGGATGCGGTCGCGGCGATCGCCCCCAGGACCAGGAACGCCGCGGTCTGCAGCAGCCCCACCAGCCCGAGCCCGAGGACCTTCCCGAGCAGCAGGCGGCGCGGCGGGACGGCGGCCTGCAGGATCTCGACGACGCGCGAGCTCTTCTCCTCGACCACGCCCGAGGAGACCGTGAGGCCGTACGTGAAGATCACGAGGTAGAGCAGCAGCGCGCCGATGTAGGCGACACCCTGCTTGGCGTCGGCGTCCGCGTCGCCGAGCTCGGTCGTGGGCAGCGGCGCCGGGGACAGGACCGCGCGTGCCTCGGCGCCGCGCAGGCCACCGCGCTCGACGGCCTGCCGCTGCGCGTCCGCTCGCCACGCGGCCTGCGCGAGCGCGATCGATCGCGCGTCGGCGTCGACGCCGACCAGCAGCCGCGGACCGTCGACGATCGCCAGGTCCACGTCGCCCTCGTCGACCGCCGCCCGCGCGCTCGCCGCCGACCCGAACGCCTTCTGCTCCGGCTTCAGGTCGTAGCTCTTGCCGGCCGCCTGCATTCCGTCGACGACGCGCGCGGCGTCCGGGCCGGACGTGCCGACCGTCACCTCGTCGGCCCCGCCCGAGCCGATCAGGCCGGCGGCGAGCCCGGCCCCGACGGCGGCCAGGCAGAAGATGAGCGTCGTGATGCGGAACGCCTTGTTGCGCAGGCGCTCACGGACCTCGCGCTGGGCGACGAGCACGACCTGGGAACGGGCGTTCATCGGACCACCTCCGCATCCGGGTGGGCGTCCTCGGCGTCCGGGTCCGGTGGCGCCACCGCCTCGCGGTAGAGCTCGGCCAGGGTCGGTCGCTCGTGGCTGAAGTGCAGCAGCGTCCCGGCGGCGCGGGCGGCATCGATCACGTCGTCGACGCCGGCGTCGTCCGCCAGCTCGACGACGACGGCGCCGCGGTCGGCTCGCACGCCGCGGACGCCGGGCACGGCTCGCGCCCAGTCGCCGGCCGCGTCAGCGCCCTCGACCTGCACGCGCACGCGGGTGCCGCCACCGGCCGCTCGCAGGTCTGCGACCGCCCCCGCCGTGTGGATCGTGCCGCCCGTGATGATCACGACCGCCTCGCACTGGCGCTCGACGAGCTCGAGCTGATGGCTCGAGAAGAGGATCGCGGCACCGGCGGCCGCGCGCTCGACCAGGACCTCGGCGAGGGCGTCGACGCCGGTGGGGTCCAGGCCGCTGAACGGCTCGTCGAGGATGAGGAGCTCGGGATCGTGGACGAGCGCCGCGGCCAGCTGGACGCGCTGCTGGTTGCCGAGCGACAGGGACTCGACCTCCTCCCCGCGACGATCGGCGAGACCCAGCCGCTCGGTCCAGTGGTCCGACGCGCGGACCGCGGCCTTCGCGTCCGCCCCGTGGAGGCGGGCCAGCCAGGTCAGCTGGTCCCCGATCCGCATGCGCGGGTACAGCCCGCGCTCCTCCGGCATGTAGCCGATCCGCTGACGCCCGGGCTCGTCCAGGGGCGCGCCCTGCCAGCGGACCTCGCCCGCGTCCGGCGCCAGCAGTCCGAGGATGATCCGCATGGTGGTCGTCTTGCCGGCGCCGTTCGGGCCGACGAAGCCGACGGACTGCCCCGGCTCCACCGTGAGGGAGACGCCGTCGAGGGCTCGTCGCCCGTCGAAGCTCCGGGTGACGTCTTGGACTTCGAGCATGCCCGGCCCCCTACCCGCCGGGGGAAGCCCCTCAATCCCGCTTCGGTCTGCGTAGCGACTCGTTGTCGCGTTTGCCTGTCCGCCGAGCCGCTGCACACCTGTTGCCCGGGACCCTCCCGCAGCGAGGATGTACCATCGTCGTTCACGTGAACGGTCAACCCGACAGCTCGCCGACGGCCGATCCGATCGACGCGCTCGACGCCGCCGCCGACCGGCCCCGCCGCATGACGCGCGCGCAGCAGCGCGTGGCGACGCGGCTGGCCCTGCTGGAGGCGACGGCCCAGTGCCTCATGGAGGAGGGCTACGACGGCCTCACCACCCGGCGGGTCGCCGAGCGGGCCGGCGTCGCGCAATCGACGCTCATGCACCACTTCCCGACGCGGGACGCGTTCCTCGTCGAGGCCGTCACCCACCTGGCCATGCGGCTCGC
This sequence comes from Paraconexibacter sp. AEG42_29, assembly GCF_040581415.1. Lineage (NCBI taxonomy): Bacteria > Bacillati > Actinomycetota > Thermoleophilia > Solirubrobacterales > Paraconexibacteraceae > Paraconexibacter > Paraconexibacter sp. AEG42_29. The sequence goes on from NZ_CP114014.1 coordinate 4,845,357, forward strand.
CGACCAGGCGCTGGACCGGATCGACCTGCAGGCCCTGCGCGACCCCGCCGGCCGGGGCGCGGTGCTCGACCAGGCGTGGACGCAGTTCACGACCCCCGAGGCGCTGGCGGTCCTGCAGCTGTGGACGGCCGCGTGGAACGAGCCCGAGCTTGCCGCGACCCTCGCCGAGCTCGAGGCGCGACTCGGCGCGATCCTGATGGCGACGGCGTCCACCCTGTTCCCCGAGCAGACGGACGACGCGCGTTTCCCGGCCTTGATCGACACGGCGGTCTGCCTGATCCGCGGACTCGTGATCGGCATCCCGATCAGCGGGATGGACGCGACCGCCGCGCGTTGGGCGGCGATGCAGCCAATTCTGCTCGAGGCCGCGGCGCAGCTCCTGGACGTGCCACCGGACCCTGACTGACTGCGGCCGGTCCGCTCGGGTCGCGTGGTCGCCGGTCCTGAGCGACCGCGGCCGGACCCTTGCCCGTGCGTCGGCTACGCCCCCGCGAAGTTGGGCGCGCGGCGGTCGAGGAAGGCCTTCATGCCCTCCTGGCCCTCGGGGCCGCCGGCCTGCGCGCCGATGCTCGCGGCCTCGGCGTCGAGTTGCTCCTGCAGGGTGTGCTGCAGCGCGGTCTGCAGGAGCCGGCGGGCGCGGCCGTGGGCCTCGAGCGGGCCGGCGGCGAGCTGCGTCGCGACCTCCTCGGCGGCGGCGGCGAGCTCGTCGTCCGCGACGACGCGCGTCACCAGGCCGATGTCCGCCGCGTCCTGCGCGCTGAGCACGGTGTTCAGCAGCGTGAGCTCGGTCGCCTTGCGCAGCCCGACGATCCGCGTGAGCAGCCAGGTCGCGCCGCCGTCGGGCGTGAGTCCCGCCTTGGTGTAGGCGAGCGTGAGCTTCGCCGAGGTCGCGGCGAGGACGATGTCGCCGGAGATCGCCAGGCCGAAGCCACCGCCGGCGGCCGTCCCCTGCACGACGGTGACGACGGGCGCATCGATGGACGCGAGCGCCTGCTGCGCGGCGTGGAAGTCCGTGGCCAGCGTCTGCATCGCGGCGCCCGAGTCGTCGGCGCCGAGGACGTAGTCGAGCTTGCCGCCTGCGCAGAACATGCGCCCGGTGGAGGCGATGAGGACGACGCGCACGTCGTCGCGCCCGACGAGCGACTCGGCGTGACGGCGCAGCGCCGCGCCCATCTCGCCGTCGAGGGCGTTCATCACGTCGGGGCGGTTCAGGGTCAGGCGGGCGATCCCGTCCTCGACCTCGAGGGTGACGGCTTCGGCGGTGGCGGGAGTGGACATGCGGCGGACCATACCCGCGGCGAGGACCTTGGACCCTCGCCGCGGGAACGATCGTTACGGGTGCCTCAGGCGGCGGCAGCGGCCTTGGGGGCGACGGCGTCCTCCTTGATCATGTCTGCGGCCTTCTCGGCGATCATGATCGTCGGGGCGTTCGTGTTGCCGCGGACGACCGTCGGCATGACCGAGGCGTCGACGACGCGCAGCCCCTCGACCCCGTGCACCTTCAGGCGCGAGTCGACGACCGGGCCGATCGCGCAGGTCGACGTCGGGTGGTAGATCGTCATCGTCTGGTCGGCGATGAAGTCCATGAGCTCCTCGTCGGTCGCGTCCGGCTTCGGCGCGCGGAACTCGCCCGTGATGAACGGCTTGAGCGCTTCCTGCTGGGAGATCTCCAGGGCGACCTTCACGCCGGCGAGCATCGTCGCGCGGTCCTCCTCCGTCGTCAGCCAGTTGTGCTGGATGCGCGGCTTGACGTACGGGCTCGGCGTGCGCAGCGTGACCGACCCGACGCTCGTCGGCTTCACGACGCCGGGGCCGAACGCCACGCCGTGCTCGACGGCGGCGCCGAGGCCGTCCTCGTAGAACAGCACGGGCGCGCAGTGGAACTGGCAGTCGGGCGCGTCGAGACCGGGACGCGTGCGGATGAACCCACCGCCCTCGGCGATGTTGGACGACAGCGGGCCCTTGCCCTCGGTCTGCAGCAGCTCGACGTTCTCGGGCGTCAGCGCCGTCATGAGCGAGTCGTAGTCCGCCTTCCAGTTGATCAGCGTCATGCAGTGGTCCTGCAGGTTCTGGCCGACCTCGGGCAGGTGGTGGCGGACCTCGATGCCGAACAGCGGCAGGACCTCGGCGTCGCCGATGCCGGACAGCATCAGCAGCTGCGGGGACTGGTAGGCGCCGGCGGAGAGGATCACCTCGCGCGACGCATGGACCTCCTCGACCGTCCCGGCGTGGTCGATCTCGACGCCCGACGCGCGGCCGTCGTCGTCGAACAGGATCCGCAGCGCCATCGCGTCGGTGATGACGGTCAGGTTCTCGCGCTCCATGTTCGGGTGCAGGAAGCGGACGGACGTGCTCGCGCGCATCCCGTTCTCCTGCGTGGTCTGGAAGCGGCCGAAGCCCTCCTGGCGCGCGCCGTTGAAGTCGGGGTTCTTCTCGTGGCCGGCCTGGGCCGCAGCCTCGACGAACGCGTCGACGACCGGGTTCATCGACCGGCTCTCCTTCACGGGCAGCGGGCCACCGGTCCCGTGGAAGGAGTCCTCGCCGCGCTCGTTGCCCTCGGACTTCTTGAAGTACGGCAGGACGTCGTCGTAGCCCCAGCCCTCGGCGCCGCCGGCGGCCCAGTCGTCGTAGTCGACGCGGTTGCCGCGGATGTAGACCATCGCGTTCATGGACGAGCAGCCGCCGAGCATCTTCGCGCGCGGCAGGTACGAACGCCGGCCGTTCAGGGCGGGCTCGGGCTCGGTGCTCATGTCCCAGTCGCGGCGGCCCTTGAACAGCGCGCCGAAGGCGGCGGGGATGTGGATCTCGTCGTCGGTGTCCGGGCCGCCGGCCTCCAGCAGCGCCACCTTCACGGACGGGTCCTCGCTCAGGCGCGCGGCCAGGACACAGCCGGCCGAACCGGCTCCAACGATCACGTAGTCGTACATCAACTTCTCCTCTCGGCGGGAGCGCTGCGGCGGCTCCGGCCTCGTCGTTTGACCCTCGTCGCCCGACGCTAACCGATCGGGTGGGGCCGGAGTTGACGAACTGTCAGGTTTGGCGCGACCCGACAGCGGCCCGTGCGCGGGGTGTGCGAACACCACCCACCCCCGCCCACCCCGAGCCGAGTGATAGCTGGCGCGCACCCGTCCGTGCGCCAGCTATCACTCGGTGGCGCGGTGGTGGTCAGGGGGTCGGCTTGTCCGCCAGTAGCGCGCGTAGCTGCGCGCGACGGATCTTGCCCGTGCTGGTCCGCGGCAGGACGTCGACCACGCGCACCTCGCGCGGGACCTTGTAGCGCGCGAGGTGCGCGCGTACGTGCTCCTTCAGCTCGTCCTCCCCGGGCGACTCCGCGCCCGGCTTCAGCACCACGAACGCGACGAGCCGCTGGCCGAACTGCTCGTCCGGGACGCCGACCGCCGCCGCGTCCGCGATCGCCGGGTGGTCGGCCAGCAGCTCCTCGACCTCCTGCGGGAAGACGTTCTCCCCGCCGCTGACGATCATCTCGTCGTCGCGACCGTCGATGAACAGCCGCCCGGCACGGTCGGCGTGACCGACGTCGCCGATCGACATCAGGCCGTCCAGCATCTCCTTCGACCCGCCGCCGCTGTAGCCGTCGAAGAGCTGCGCGCTGCCGACGAACATGCGGCCCGTGACGCCCGTCGGGACCTCGTGCCCGGCGTCGTCGACGATCCGGACGACGACGCCCGGTGCCGCCCGGCCGATCGTCCCGGGGGCCGCTCGCAGGTCGGCGGGGGTCGCCAGCGACACGCCCCCGACCTCGGTCGACCCGTAGCCGTTGAACAGCTTCTCGCCGAACTTGTCCATGAACTCCTGCGCGAGCTGCGGCGACAGCGGCGCCGCGCCGCACGGGACCATCCGCAGCGTGCTCGTGTCGTGTCGCGCGCGCACGGCGTCCGGGAGGTCGACGATCCGCTTGAGCATCGTCGGGACGACGCACAGGATCCCGACCCTCTCGGCCGCGATCGTGGCCAGGACGTCCTCGGCGTCGAAGCGCCGCCGCAGCACCAGCGGGGACCCGGCGGCCAGCCCGGCGAACGCGGCTGCGAAGCCGTACATGTGGTAGAGCGGCGGGGCGATCAGGACGGGGTCACCGGCGTGCGGGACGGGCCGCAGGCGGGCCAGGGTGCGGACGCCGGCGGGGATCATCGCGAGCAGCTCGCCGGCGCCCAGCGACACGTTGCGCGGCGCACCCTTCGGTGTGCCGGTCGTCCCGCTGGTGAGCAGGATGCTGCGACCGGGCTGTCCGGGCAGCGGCGCGCGCGGCAGGCTCGCACCGGCCGCGATCAGGCCGTCGACGGTCTCGCCGCCAAGGGCGTCCGGCCCGCCGTCCTGCCACGCCAGAACCCGCTGCCCGCCGAAGTCGGTGCTGTCGAAGAGCGGCCCGAACTCCTCGTCGTGAACCACCACGTCGACCCCCTCCCGCGCCAGCACGGCGCCGAGCTGGGGCCCCGCGAAGTCGGTGTTCAGGGGGACGAGGTCCGCCCCCAGCTGCGCACCGGCGAGCGCCGCCTGCAGGAAGCCACGGTGGTTGCGGCACATGAGCGCCAGGCGTCGCCCGGGGCCGAGGCCCGTCCGGTCGTGCAGGGCGGCGGCCAGGTCGGTCGCGGTCCTCTGGAGCTCGTCGTAGGTCAGCGTCCCGCGGTCGTCGACCACCGCCGACCGGCCACCCCAGAGCGCCGCCCCCACCGCGCCGGTGGTCGCCGGCGACGCACCGTGCCGACGGGCGGCGAGGAGCGCGCGCACGGGCCGGTCGGGCCGCAGCGGCCGGACGGCACCGGTGCCCGCGACCGTCAGCGCCGCGCCCACCGCGTCGTCCGCGAAGGCCGCACCCCGGCCCGCCGCTCCGACGAGCGTGCCCAGCAGGCCGCTACGGGCGCTCGCCGGGTTCGCGACCTTCGCGTAGGCGGCAAGCGACCGCTCGACGACCTCGGGCGTCAGCATCAGCGCCGGCGCGGCGGTCCGGCCCCACCACGCCCCTATCACCCGCGGGCGCTCGACGATCGACCGCGCGACCATGCCGGCGGCCTCGTCCGCGCTCATCCCCGGCAGGTACCGCCACGACCGCGACTCCCCGAGCATCGCGGTGCGGACGAGCATCATGTAGATGGTCGACGTCGTGACGCCGTCCGCGCGGATCTCGGGCGAGACCCCGCGCAGCCAGTTGTCGAAGCCGGTCTTGGACGACACGTACGCCGACCACTGCACGCCGGGCAGGTTCGCGCCGACCGTGGAGACGTTCACGATGTGGCCGCTGCCGCGCTCGCGCATCGACGGCAGCAGGCCCAGGATCAGCCGCGACGGACCGAGGACGTTGACCGCGTTGGAGCGCTCGATGTCGTGGAAGCGGTCATAGGACTGGCTGACCCAGCGCCGGATCGAGAGCCCCGCGCAGCTCACGATCACGTCGACCCGGCCGTGCTGCGCGAGGACCTCGGCGACGAGGCGGTCGACCTGCTCGAGGTCGCGCAGGTCCGCCGGGTGGACGTGCGCGCGGCCCCCGGCGTCCTGGATCTCGTCCCGCAGCGCCTGCAGCGACCCGACCGAGCGGGCGACCAGGAGGACGGTCCCGCCGGCCGTCGCCACCCGGCGCGCGGTCGCAGCACCGATGCCCGACGACGCGCCGGTGATCAGCACCACCTGCCCGGCCACCGCCTGCCGCAACGCATGCGCGGATACGTCCCGGCCCGCCGCTCCGAGCGCGATCCGCACGGCCTTCGGGAGCAGCTCGCCGCGATTTTCCTGATGCATCAGTCGATCATATGCCTGACCGGCGCCGGCTCGTCATCGCCGTCGCCCGCATGCCGTACCGTACGGCGACGATGTCCGCGACCGAGGCCACCGGGAACGCGCCCCGCCGCAAGCGCGGGCGACCGCCGAACCCGGAGCTCGTCGAGCGTCGCAAGCGCGAGCTGGTCGAGGCCGCCTACGAGGTCTTCTCCACCCGGGGCTACACGGCCGCCGGCATCGCGGACATCGCCGAGCGGCTGGACATCGGCCACGGCACCTTCTACCGCTACTTCGAGTCCAAGCGCGACGTCCTGGACCACGTCATCGACTTCGGCGTGGCGCGGATCTCGAAGGCGATCCAGGGGGACGCGCGACCCGAGGCGGCGGCGAGCCTCGACGACCTGGTCGACCAGTTGCGGGCGATCACCGAGCGGCTGTTCGCGCTGCTCGACGAAGAGCCAGGCCTGGTCCAGGTCATCCTGCTCGAGGCGACGGCGATCGACGAGGAGCTCACGTACCGGATCCTCGGACTCGTCGACACGTTCGGCGCCGTCACCGCGTCGTACCTGGAGCACGGCGTGCGGGCCGGCTTCGTCCGCCGGGACCTGAACGTCAAGGCGGTCGGGCGCGGCGTCAACGCCCTCGTCCTGCCGAGCCTGCTGGAGGCCGTGCGCGGCGGCGTCAGCGCTGCGGAGCGCCGCGAGCTGTCCGAAGGCCTCATCGACTTCATCCGGGCCGGCATCGAGGTGCGCTGAGCCGGCACGCGCGAGCAACGCGCGCAGGAGGGCTACCCTGCGCGGATGACCCTCGCCGACGCCCCGTCCACCCCCGTCGCGACGGAGGATCCGGTCGCCGTCGCGTCGCGCTTCCTGGACCTGCTGATGGCCGGGGACCTCGACGCGGCCGCCGACCTGCTGGCCCCGGACGTCATCTACATCAACGTGTCGCTCCCGAAGATCGTCGGGCGCGAGCGGGTGCGCAAGGTGGCGAAGGCCACGCTCGGCCGCCCGTCCGCCGGCTTCGAGGTGTACATCCACGCGACCGGCGCCGACGGCCACGTGGCGCTGAACGAGCGGACGGACGTCCTGACGGTCGGCCCGTTCCGCACGCAGTTCTGGGTGTACGGCCGCTTCGAGGTCGTCGACGGCCAGATCACGGTCTGGCGCGACTCGTTCGATTGGCTGAACATCACGCTCGCGAGCCTCCGCGGCCTCGCCGGCATCGCCATCCCGGCGCTGCGGGCCAAGCCGCCGGTCGCGTGAAGCGTCCGGGGGCGTAACAATGGGGGCATGTCCCTCGAGCACTTCGACGTCCTGATCGTCGGCGCCGGCCTCTCCGGCATCGGCGCCGCGCACCACCTGCAGGAGAGCTGCCCCGGCAAGAGCTACGCGATCCTCGAGTCCCGCGAGCGCATCGGCGGCACCTGGGACCTGTTCCGCTACCCCGGGATCCGCTCGGACTCGGACATGCACACGCTCGGCTACCGCTTCCGTCCGTGGACGTCCGACAAGGCGATCGCGGACGGCCCCGCGATCCTCAGCTACGTGCGCGACACGGCGCGCGAGGGCGGGATCGACCGGCACATCCGCTTCGGCCTGAAGGTCGTCGGCGCCGAGTGGTCGAGCACCGACGCCCGCTGGACCGTCACCGCGGAGTCCACGGCCGGCGGCGAGCCCAGCCGGTTCACATGCGGCTTCCTGTTCACGAACACGGGCTACTACCGCTACGACGAGGGCTTCACCCCCGCCTTCCCGGGGCTCGCCGACTTTGAGGGCACCGTCGTGCACCCGCAGCACTGGCCCGAGGACCTCGACTACGCGGGCAAGAAGGTCGTCGTGATCGGCAGCGGCGCGACGGCGGTGACGCTCGTCCCGGCGATGGCCGAACAGGCCGCGCACGTCACCATGCTGCAGCGGTCCCCCACCTACATCGTGTCGATGCCGGACGAGGACCCGATCGCGAAGGCGCTCGGGCGCGTGCTGCCCGCGAAGGTCGCGTATCCGATCGTCCGCTGGAAGAACGTCGGCCTCGCGACCCTCAGCTACCAGGTCAGCCAGCGGCGCCCGGCGCTGATGAAGAAGTTCATCAAGGCGGGCGTCACGCGGCAGCTGTCGCCCGACTACGACGTCGACACCCACTTCACGCCGCGCTACAACCCCTGGGACCAGCGCCTGTGCCTGGTGCCGAACGGCGACCTGTTCCGCGTGCTGCGCAAGGGCCGCGCCTCGATCGTGACGGACCACATCGAGACGTTCACCCCGTCCGGGATCCGGCTGCAGTCCGGCGCCGAGCTCGAGGCCGACATCATCGTCACCGCGACCGGCCTGAACCTGCTGGCACTCGGCGGCATGCAGTTCACCGTCGACGGCAAGCAGATCGCCCTGCCCGACCTGCTCACGTACAAGGGCATGATGCTCAGCGGCCTGCCGAATTTCGCGTTCACGATCGGCTACACGAACGCGTCGTGGACGCTCAAGGCCGACCTGACCAGCGCGTACATCTGCCGTCTGCTGAACCACATGGATGCCGGTGGCTTCGCGATCGCCGTCCCTGAGAACCACGACCGGTCGGTCACCGAGGAGCCGTTCATGGACTTCCAGGCGGGTTACGTGCTGCGCGCCCTCGACGCGTTCCCCAAGCAGGGCTCGAAGGCGCCGTGGAAGCTGCGCCAGAACTACGCGCGGGACCTCGTCACGCTGCGCCGCGGCCAGATCGCCGACGCCGGGATGGTCTTCCAGAACCCGGCGCCCGCCCCGGCGGTCGCGGCCGCGGCCGAGCCGGTCGAGCCCACCCCGGCCTGAGGGCGCCCGCGCCGCCGTCCCCGGGGCCGCCGTCCCCGGGGCCGGCGGCCCCGGGAGCCGCGCGGACCGTCCCGGAGGCGGCGCTCAGCGTGCCCGGGATGCGGGGACCCGCACCACCGTACGGCCGGGCCGGTGCCCGCGATCGGTGGCGAGCACCCTCAGCGTCCCCGTCCGCGGGACCCGGACGCGCAGCGTCACCGTGCCGGTGGCGTCGGTCCTGCCCCTGCGGCCGGCCATCCTGACGAGCGCACCGGCGACCGGGGCCGCACGTCCGCGGGTCACGGCGCGCACCCGGATCCGGAACGTGGCAAGCGTGCCGGCCGGCGCGGGGGACGGCGACACGGACACCGACAGCTGCAGCCGTGAGGCGACCGGCGGCGCCGCCGCGCACGTCGCGAGGGGCAGCTGCGCGAGGTCGACCGCGGCGGCGAGCGCGCGGTAGCCCGCGGGTGACAAGTGCAGGTGGTCGCCGGAGTCGAAGGCGGGCAGCAGCCGGCCGGGCGCGGCCGGGTCCCGAACCGCGGCGTCGGTGTCGACGACGCCCGCGCCGATCCGCTGCGAGCGGATCCAGGCGTTGACCGCCGTCCGCGTGGTCTGTGCGGCGGGGCTGTCGAAGACGCTGCCGTCGATCGGCGTCAGCGTGGCGAGCCACACCGGTAAGCCCGCCGCGCGGACCTGCTCGACGAGTCCCGTCAGCCCCCCGATCACTTCCGCCGCGCCGGCCTGGGGCGGCATCCCGATGTCGTTGATGCCCTCGAGGACGATCACCCCGGTGACCCCGGACTGCGCGAGCACGTCGGCGCGCAGGCGGTCGCGCGCGGCCGGCCCGTACGCGGCAGAGAGCGGCGTCACCGGGTCGTCGCCGTCGCGCAGGATGCGGTTGCCGCTGACGCCGGCGTTGACGACGGCGAGCGGCCGGCCGGCGGCGATGAGACGCCGGCGCAGCGCGTCCGGCCAGCGTGCCGCGGCGCGACCGGTGCCGGCACCGGCCGTGGCCCCCGGGCCGCTGTAGCCGTCGGTGAGCGAGTCCCCCAGCGCCGCGATGGCACCGGCCTGGCCCGGCGCACGGACCTCGAGGCCGGTGACGAAGGGCCGGGCCGTCAGCTGCGCGCCGAAGCGCAGGGCGGACGTGTCGCGGGTGCGATCGCCGGCGCCGGGCAGCGCGCTGTAGGAGAGCTGCTGCGCGACGAAGTGCTCGGTGATCCGCGCGACCGGGCCGGCGACGTGGACGCTGACGGCCAGGTCGTCGAAGGCGCTGAACGCGAGACCGGCGGCGTCGCTCACGACGTCCCGGCCGGCCGGGACGGTCACGGCGGGACGACCGCCGAACCGCAGCGACCTGATCGTCCCGGGCTTGAGCGAGGCCCCCCTCCGGCGCTGCGCGATGGTCGCCGCGGCGAACGTCACCGGGCCGCTGCCGAAGCGGTTGGAGAGCCGCACCCGGACGGTCGTGCCGCGCAGGTGCGGGGTGATGACCAGGCGGTAGGTCCGCCCGCCGCCGGTGGCGGGGCCGGTGGCGACGGGGCCGGCCGGGGCGGGGCGGCCGTGGCTGGGGGACGCGGCCCAGCTCGTGACCCAGCGCTCGGCGCTGCAGTCCGCTGCCCCGGCCGGGGGCGCGACGACCAGCGCGATCGTCGCGGCCAGCAGGCCGACCGGCCGGCAGAAGAGTGCTCGCATCGGCCGCAGATTCTCCAGAAAGACCACCGGCGCTCGCCTCATCTCTGCGGCCACCGTAGCGTGCGACCCCCGGCCCACGGCAGTCTGCGGAACCGCCGCGCGACGCGAGCCGACCGCGCTGTCAAGGTCGGGGCTGCAAGAGCCGATGCAACGGCCAAGCCGACGGCGCTCCTATCAGACCATCACGTCGTTGGCGCGGCTGAAGCCGAATTTGCACGGATTCCGTGCGAGAATGTGCAAGTCAACCGGCCGGGCCTCTTCGTTTCGGCGTCCCGGCGTCCACGTCGTCAGGGAGAGGAGCAGAGCCATGTTCGGTCCGAACACCCGCTAGTCACCGGCGTCGCCGACGCTCGTGCGCAGCGCACCTGGATCCGCCACGCTGTGTGGCGGTTCTGCGCCGTCCTCGTTCCCCCATGCCCCGTCGTGCTGCGGTCACCGCCCTCGCTCTGCTGGGGGCCGTGAGCGCGTGGGCGCTCCACCGCTACGGCGCGCCCTCCCCACTCTGGCCGGCGGTCGTCCTCGCGTTCATCGCGGCGGCCGCCGATGGCGCGCAGGTGCGGTTCGCTCCGTTCCTGCACGTCACCGCCATCGACGTCGTCGCCCAGGCCGGCGCACTCTTCGGGGGTCCGGCGAGCCCGCTCGTCAGCGCCGCGGGCGGCACGCTCATGAGCTACGGCCGCGAGCGCCACCAGCGCAATGAGTACGCGAAGGTCGCGCTCGCCATCAACCTGAGCGCGAACGTCGTCCCGGCAACGCTCGCTGCGGCACTGGTCTACGGGCTCGGCCTGAGCCCGCACGACAACCCGGACGACCACGCCGCGTTCCTGGCCGGAGCGGTCCTGCTGCCCATCGTCGCCGCCGCGCTCAGCGTGATCGTCTTCACCGTGCTGATCGCGCTGCGGACCGGGCGGGCCGGCTGGGACGTCCTGCTCGAGGTGGTCCGCGACATCTGGCAGACGCTCGTCGTCCAGGTGGGCTTCATCTTCGCGATCGCCGTGATCTACCGGGGCTCGGCGGTCACCGGGCTCGTCGTCGCGTCGATCCTCGCCGGCGCCTTCGCGTACATGGCGCAGCTCGTGGTCCGCTCGCGCCAGCAGGCGGCGCTCGCCACCGACCGCGCCGAGCAGATGACCGCGATGTCCTGGGGCGTCCTGAGCTCCCTGGTCCGGACGCTCGACCTGCGCAGCCCGTCGGCCGCCCGGCACAGCGCCGCGGTCGCCGGATTCAGCCGGGACATCGCGGCGCAGCTGGGGCACACGAACGCGGAGCAGGACCTCGCCCACATCAGCGGCCTGCTGCACGACATCGGGAAGTTCGCGCTGTCGGACCTCGTGCTGAACGCGGCCGAGCCGCTTGGGCATCGCACCGGCGAGTGGGACAGCATCGAGGCGCACCCCACGATCGGCGCCGAGCTCCTGGCGGACCTCACCGAGTACGGCCCGGTGGCGGAGATCGTCTCCCAGCACCACGAGCGCGTCGACGGGACGGGCTACCCGAACGGCCTCGCCGGGGACGAGATCCACCCGATCGCCCGGATCGTCGCGTGCGCCGAGGTCTACGACACGATCAGCGCGCCCGACACCTACCGGGAGCAGCTGAGCGGGATCGAGGCGGTCCGCGAGCTGCGCCGCGTGGCCGGCGGGCAGCTGGACCCCGACGTCGTCGAGGCGCTGATCGCCGTCCTCGCCGGCCGCGACCTCGAGTACCGTCACCGCGCCGCGGCCGACTACGCCGCCGAGCTCGACGTCCAGCGCCGCGCCCAGGGCCGCCGGACCAGCTGACGTGCGGCTCGGGGTCCTCCGCCACGCGGGCTTCGCCCGGCTGTGGACCGCGCAGGCGCTGTCGCTCGCCGGCGACGGCATCTACTTCGTGGCGATCGCCTGGCTGGTGCTGGACGACCACGGCCCCGGTGCGCTCGGCGTGGTCATCCTGTGCTGGACGCTCGGCAACCTCGCCGCCCTGACGCCGGCCGGGCTGCTGGCCGACCGGCGCCCGCGCCGCAACGTCCTGATCTTCGCGGACCTCGTCCGCGCGGCAGCGCTGCTCGGCATGGCGATCGCCTGCTGGAACGAGGTGCACCTGGTCCCCCTGGCGGCGCTGTCCGTCGTGCAGGGCATCGGCGACGCGCTGTTCGCGCCCAGCTTCCTGGGGACGGTCGCCGCCCTGGTCCCCAAGCAGGACGTCGTGCGCGCGAACGCGCTGGAGCAGGTGGCGCGGCCGCTCTGCTACCGGCTGCTCGGGCCGGCCGTCGGCGGCCTGCTGATCAGCGTCTGGTCGGCGCCGGGGGCGCTGCTGATCGACGCCGGGACGTTCGTCGTCTGCGCGATCGTCATGGCCGGGCTGCCGCCGCTGGACCCGCCGCCCGTCGAGGAGCACGAGCCGGACGCCGGACGCGAGTGGCGCGCCGGCCTGGCCTACGTGCGCGCGCGGCCGTGGCTGTGGAGCGGCATGGTCGCGGGCCTCGTGAGCAACCTCGTCCTGTGGGGGACGGTCGAGGTGCTGTTGCCCGTCCGCCTGCACGACGACCTCGGAGCGCAGGCGACGGACTACGGGCTGCTGCTCGGCGCCAACGGCGTCGGCGGCCTGCTCGGCGCGTGGATCCTGACCAGCAGGCTCGCCGACCGCCCCGCGGGACTGGCGGCCGCGACGGGCGCCTGGTCCCTCGCCGCGTTTGCCGTCGCGGGGTACGGCGTGCCGGAGGCGAGCTGGCAGCTGCTGCCGCTCGCCGGCCTCTACGGGTTCGGCATGGCGGTCGGCGGCGCGCTCTGGACCAGCTGCCTGCAGCAGCGGGTGCCGGAGGGGATGCTCGGCCGCGTGGGCGCGCTGGACACGACCGCGAGCAACCTGCTCACGCCGGTGTCGCTGCTCGGCGCCGGTCCCGCGGCGGCGTTCTTCGGCGCCGGACCCGCCCTGCTCATCGCCGGCTCGGTGATGCTGGCCGGGCTGCTCGTCCCGGCGATGGCGGTGCTAACAGGCGCGGAGCGTGGCGCTCGGCCGACGACCGGCGAACACGATGATGGAGGCCAGCGGCCGCTCGCAGCGCCCCGCGCGGGCGCGGAGCCGGGAGCCGAACTCACCGGGCTGGCGCAGCACCAGGCGCTCGACGTCCCCGCCGGACGCGACCCGGATGAGCGTCTCTGACAGCGCGCGCGGCCCGCTGCCGTCCGCGGGCTCGACCAGGTCGACGACCGGCACGCCGACGATGGCGTCCGGGTCCAGGCCGAAGCGATCGGCCGTCGCCACGCTGATCGAGGCCACGCGCAGGTCGCTGTCGACGATCAGGAACTGGTCCCCGGGCGCCGGCGCGATGTCGGCCCCGGCGCGCAGGACGAGCCCCATCTCGCAGCGCTGGCACGTCGGCGGGTTGCCGACCGGGCCGTCCGGTCGCTCGCCGCACGACCCGCAGAACTCGAGCGACGGGACGACGATCTGCGGGGCTGCGGTGACGAGCCGCAGACCTGACGGTCGGGACGCAGGCACCGTCGTGCTTAGGAGACTCGCCGCAGGCCGTCGTCGGCCCGGTCCGGCGAGGACCCCCGCTGTGCGAGCGACTCGTGGATCGACGCGACGGTCACGGCCAGGCTGACCGTGGGCAGCGGTACCTGCCGGCCCTTGGGCTGGCGCTGCGGGTAGAGGACGACCGGCGGCCGGCCGAGGATCGCCGACGCCGCGAACACCCAGCGCCCGACGGTGTCGTTGCTGACCTCGCTGCCGGCGACGAGCAGCATCGCGGGGGCGAGCCCGGAGTCGGCGATCATCCCGATGCGCTCGGTCGCGTCCACGGGCGTGCTCAGGACGCGCACGCCGCTGCGGGCGAGCAGCAACTCGAGGGCGCGGACCGTCACCCGTTCCGGAGTCACCACCGAGCCGAGGGCCTCGCCGATGAGGACGGCGTGCTGCGGGGCGGTGTCGCCGCCCATCCGCTGGACTCGGTCCATCCAGCCCAGCGCCCAGCGCGCGGCGAAGACCCAGGTGGCGGCGTTCGTCCCGTGGCTGTCGTGGATGCTCGTGGTCCCCGGGATCAGGACGGTCTCGACCGCGTTCTCGACGGTGCCGAAGGCGAGGGCGGACTCCATGGCGCGATCGGCGCCGTCGCTGTTGAAGGCGAGCAGGGCGTTGGCGAGGCTGCCGCTCCCGGTGCTGATGCTGCTCCGGGCCTTGCCGATGGCCGACTGGATCGAGAGCCCGTCCTCGAGGGCGTCACGCAGTGCCTCCAGGTCGGCGGCGACGTAGCGCCGGTGGCCGCCGTCGGAGCGCCGCGGCATCGGGTAGCCGAACCTGCGCTCCCAGGCGCGCAGCGTGTTGGGGCTCACGCGCAGGAGGGCGGCAGCCTCGGAGGTCTTCATCGTGCGCACGGGGGTAGGCATCGTCGCGTCTAGACCTATTTCCGCAGGGCCGCAGCGGCCTTTGTGGCCGTTCCGCGTCGGAACCTGTGCAAAAGCGCATCGGACGCCCCGTGCTCCGGTCGGTCTCGCTAGTGAGCCGCCGATCGCCGACGCGAAGAGAGAGGCGGAGCCAGCGTCACGCCGCCGGCCCCGCGTCTTGATCCTGCTGTTGACCGTCAGCCCTTCTGCCCCTGCGGCGACCGACCCTACGGCGGCGTCGCGGTCGCGGCCGGAGCAGGGACATCTTATGGACCCCCGGTTCGCCGAACCGATGCGGAATACGCCGTTGCCGGCGTGCTTGGCCTCCCAGGCCCGCGGACCTGTCAGGTACCGCAGAACGTCCGGTAGTCGCCGAAGTCCGCCGGGGCGGGATGCGCGTACCGCTCGAGCCCAGGGCGCTCGTCGAACGGGTGGGCGAGCACGCCGAGCAGTGCGTGCAGCGGCTCGAGCTCGCCGAAGGTGCCGCGGCTGAGGACGTCCTCGACGAGGTGGTTGCGGGGGATGTAGACCGGGTTCACGCGGTCCATCGCCGCGGCGACCTCGGCGCTGTCGCGGTCGTGCTGCGCGGCGACGCGCGGGCGCCACTCCGCGCCCCACGCGTCGAAGGCGGCCGGGTCCGCGAACAGGGCGCGGGTGGGGTCGCCCTCGCCCAGCGCCGTCGAGAGCGAGCGGAAGCCCGCGGTGAAGTCGACGTCGTGCTCGTGCAGCAGGTTCAGGAAGCGGTCGATCAGGCCGTCGTCGTCCGGCCCTGCGTCCGCCAGGCCGAGCTTTGCGCCGAAGTGCACGCGTCGCCGATCCTCGTAGCGCGTGGTGAAGCTGCGCAGGACCGCGGTCGCCGGTTCGAGCGCCTGCTCCTGGGTCGGGGCGATCAGCGGCAGCAGCGACTCGCCGAGCCGCGCGAGGTTCCAGAGCGCGATCTGCGGCTGGTTGCCGTAGGCGTACCGGCCGCCGTGGTCGATCGAGCTGAAGACCGTGGCCGGGTCGTAGACGTCCATGAACGCGCACGGTCCGTAGTCGATCGTCTGGCCCGAGACCGCCATGTTGTCGGTGTTCATCACCCCGTGGACGAACCCGACGGCCATCCACCGCGCGATCAGGTCCGCCTGCGCGTCCACCACACCCTGGAAGAACGCGAGGTACGGGCTGTCCGCGGTCGCGGCGTCCGGGTGGTGGCGCGCGATCGCGTGGTCGGCCAGCGCGCGCAGCAGCTCGGGGTCGCGAAGTGCTGCCGTGTACTCGAACGTCCCGACCCGGATGTGGCTGGCGGCGACGCGGCTGAGGACGGCGCCCGGAAGCATGGACTCGCGCACGACGTCCTCCCCCGTCGCGACGACGGCCAGCGACCGTGCGGTCGGGATCCCGAGCGCGTGCATCGCCTCGCTGACCACGTACTCGCGCAGCATCGGGCCGACGGCCGCCTTGCCGTCCCCGCCGCGCGCGAACGGCGTGCGGCCGGACCCCTTCAGGTGCAGGTCGTGCCGCTGCCCGCGCGCGTCGAGGACCTCGCCGAGCAGCAGGGCACGGCCGTCCCCCAGTCGCGGTGAGTAGCCGCCGAACTGGTGCCCCGCGTAGGCCTGGGCGACGGGCTGCGCGCCGGGCGGGACGGTGTTGCCGACGAGGACGTCGACGCCGTCTGCCGTCCTGAGCACCGTGGGGTCCACGCCGAGGTCCGTCGCGAGCGCGTCGTTCAGGACGAGCAGCTCCGGCGCGGGCGCCGGAGCTGCCTGCCACGGCTCGTACAGGCCCTCGAGCTCACGGACGAAGCTGTTGTCGAACGCGAACAGGGGGCCGGCGGCGACGCTCATCCGTCCGAGGCTAGCCGTGTCCCGGCGGGGCCTCGTCTTCCGCACGAGGGGAGTGGCAGCGTGACGTGTCGAAAAACGACACCTGACGCTGCCACCCCTTGGTCTGCGGGGGCGGTCGCGCCGTATCCCGGGTGTGATCGGCCGCTCTGTGATCGCGGTGATTGCCGCCGCCAAGGTGCTGATCGTCCTCTACGTCCTGGGTGTCTCCACCGTGGTCACGATCGCGGCCGCGACGGCGATCGCGCTGTACATCACGGTGGTCGGCAGCCGGGTGCGCTGACGCGGACCGCTAGCGTGGCGGGCCGATGGCCATCCTGCTCGCCCTCGGGACGTCGATCAGCTATGGCCTCGCGAACTTCCTCGGCCCGGTCTACGCCCGCCGCTTCCCGCTCGCCGCCGTCCTGCTGGCCGGGCAGGTGGCCGCGCTCATCCTGGCGCTGACCGGGCTGCTCGTGTCCGGCGAGTCGCTGCCCGGCGGGGACGCGATCCTGATCGGCATGCTCGCGGGCGCGGGCAACGCCATGGGCCTGATCGGGTTCCTGCTCGCCGCGGACGCCGGACCGGTGTCCCTCGCCGCACCGATCGGGGCGACGGGCGGGGCGCTGCCCGTCGTCTACGGCCTGGCGCAGGGCGACCCGCTCGGGGCGCTCGAGGCGGCCGGCCTGGTGCTCGCGCTCATCGGCGTCGTCCTCGCGTCGCGGCGTCCGATCGACCCCGACCCCGAGGTCGCCGCCGGCGAGAACCTCCGCGCCTGCGTCGGGTTCGCGCTGATGAGCGCACTGGGATTCGGCCTGCTGCTGATCCTGCTGCCGGAGGCGTCGGACGACGGCCGCTGGTGGGCGCTCGTGGACGCGCGCCTGGTCATCGTGTTCGCCGTCCTCGGGTTCGCCGCTGCGACCGGCCGCAGCCTCCGCGCCCCGCGCGCCCGCCTGCCGCAGCTTGCTGTCCCCGGCGTGCTGCTGCTGACCGGGACGCTGCTCTACACGCTGGCGACCGAGCGCGGGTCCCTCTCGGTCGTCGCGGTGCTCGCGAGCCTGAACCCGGCGGTCACGGTCGCGCTCGCGGTGGTGGTGCTGTCCGAGCGGCTGGCGCGGATCCAGACGATCGGCATCGCCTGCATCATCGCGGGCGTGGTGTGCGTCGCGGCATAGACGAGAACATGAACGCTGTGTATATTCGTGCTCACGGCGTGCACCCGCGTCGTTCCATGACGACGAGCGGAGATGGCGATGGACACGGTGAGGATGGTGCTCGGAGGCGGGCGGATGCTGGTCGGGTTGTCCGGCTGGACGGCGCCCGACCACGCGGTCAGGGTCTTCGGGATCGCCCCCGAGCGCTCGGACCGCTTCGTCACCCGCTTGTTCGCCTCACGTGACTTCGCGCTCGCTCTGGCGCTGCTGACTGCGCCGCCGGCCCACCTGCGGACGATCGCGGCAGCGGGCGCTGCGATCGACGCGGTCGACGCGGTCGCAGGCATCGCCGAGTACCGCCGCGGCTCGCTCTCGACCTATGCGTTCGTCGTCGGCGGCGTGGGCGCGATGGTCTTCGCGGCGATGGGAGCGGCGGTCGCGGGCAAGGCGTCACCTGACGCGTGAGCGGTCCCGGCCGCGGGGACGGCCTGCCGTATGCGCATCTGCTCAAGCGCGTCCCCGTGCAGGCGCGAAGCCGCGCGCGGGTCGAGGCCATTCTCGACGCCGCGGCGGAGTTGCTCGCCGAGGGGGACATCGAGGCGCTGACACTGCGTGCGATCGCGGCCGCAGCGGGTGTCCCCACCGGGACGATCTACCAGTTCTTCGAAGACAAGCCGGCGCTGATCCAGGCGGTCGCCCTACGCTACGTCGCCGCGACCGTCGACGTGCTCGACACGCTGCTCGTGGACGACGCCGCGCCGTGGGATGTCACCCTCGCGGACCTGATCGACGGCTATGCGGACCTGATCGCCGCCGCGCCCGCGATGCGCGCGCTGTGGCTCGCGGGTGCCATGTCCGCGACGACCGCGAAGCTCGCCGGCGAGGCGGACGACGCGATCGCTGCGCGGCTGCAGGCCGACCTGACGCGGCGGGTGGCGGCGGGCGCCCCGTCGGTCGCGAAGCGCCGGCGACGGACTGCTGCGAACGGCGGCGCGGCGAGCGACTGGCGGTTCCTCGTCACGCTGATCAGCGGACTGCTCGAGCTGGCCTTCGCCGACGACCTGCGCGGCGATCGTGCGACGCTGGCGCGGACACGGCGCGTGGCGGTCCTGTACGCCGCCGACCTGCTCGGGGTCCCGCCGCCACCGCCCTGACGGGACCGACCGGTCAGGGTCGCCGCGGCTGCCAGGCGGTCAGGCGCCCCGGCCGGGTTCAGCGCGCCCCGCAGAGCCGGTAGGTGCGGGTGTCGCTGTAGGTGCGGCCCGTGCTCGTCCGCACCGTGATGCGGACCCGCGTGGTCCCGCGTGGCCGGCCCGCGAGGTTGACGGTGACGACGCGGCGGCCGCCGACGCTGCGCACCTTGAGCTGCTTGCCGCCGAGCGTCGCGACCACTCGCGTGATGCGGCCCTTCGTGGGGCGGCGGACGCGGATCGTGACCGAGCGGCGCGAGGCGCACGCCTTCTTCGACGGCATCCCGGTCGGGTTCGGCCACAGCTCGTCGCGCAGCTTCACGCTCCAGAAGCCGCTGGTGGCGTCGGAGTAGTAGACCTCACGACGGGCGGGATCGAAGGCCGGCTGCGCGAACGCGGCCGCCGCCTTCGAGCCATTCGACGTCTTCAGCGGCGCGATGAAGTAGGCGATCTCGCGCGGCTTCTCGGGGTCGCGGATGTCGAAGATGCGCAGGCCTGAGTTCAGGAAGCTGCAGGCCGCGATCTGCGGGTCGACCTCGCGCGGGACGTTGCAGTAGTGCGCGCCGTAGGAGGTCTGCGAGCCGGGGACGAACGACGGGTCGCCGCTGGCCTTCGCGTGGCTGTCCGGCATGTTCACCTCCAGGCGGAGGTTCGACGTCACGCGCGGCTTCTTCGGGTCGCTGATGTCGATCAGGCGCGCGGCGCCGGCGAGGTTGTCGAGCGTCAGCGGGTTGAACCGGAAGGCGAACTCGTCGTACTCGAGCAGGTACGGCTTGCCGCCGATCGTGACCGGGTTCGAGTTCTGCGGAATCGAGGTCGTCTTCCAGCTGAGGCGGCTGATCTCCTTGACGATCGGGTTCGTCTTGCGGGCCTGGATGTCGCTGACGTCGAGCAGCCCGATCCCGCCGTCGATGGCGTTCGTCTGGTAGAGCGTGTTGCCGTCCGCCGAGAGGTTCACGCCGTGCGACGGGATGTTGATCGTCCGCACGGTGTGCGGCAGCTTCGGGTTCGTGACGTCGACCGCGATGATGCCCTGCGCGCCACCGATCCAGAACGTGTTGCCGTCGGGGGAGAAGCCGCTCTCGTGGCCGACCGGTCCCGCGAGGTACTCGGACTGCAGCACCGGCCGGCGGCAGTCGTCGCCGACGTCGTAGATCGCCATGATCCCGGGCGCGGTCCCGGCCGTCCCGAGCTCGGCGGCCAGGAGGCCGCGCTTCTCGTTGAGGTTCAGCGACTCGTGCGGGGCGAGCATGGCGACGGTCGTCAGCCGGGCCGTCTCGACGGGCTTCGCCGGATCGGACATGTCCAGGACGACGACACCCTGACCGGGGCCGGCAATGAGTGAGACCACGTTCAGCGACGTCAGCAGCGACGTGTCGTAGAAGGCGCACTTGTGGCCGTTGCGGTCCACGTAGCGCCAGACGCGGAAGCCGCCCGGGGTCGGGTGGCGGCTGACGACGCTGACGTTGCAGGTCCAGCCGCGATCGGCCTCGCGCGACTGCGTGTCCTTCAGGGTGACGCGGCCCTGCATGCCGGCGAGTGGCTGCGAGGCCGCGTCGCACTCCGCCGCGGGGACGGGCTTCAGCTCGGGCTCGTTCTGCTGGACCGGCTCGGGGACCGGGGTCTGGCCGCCGAGCAACCCGAGCGTTCCCTCGAGGTCGTTGGTCGGCAGGGTCAGCGGACTGGCGATCTGGGCGCCCGCCACGCTCGGCAGGGCGCCCAGCGCGGCGACCACGACGACCAGCACCGACAGTCTGCGTCCGACACCCATTCCGCGATGTTCGCAGGTCGGCGGGGAGCGGATGGCGGCCGGGTGTTCACGCGGCGCGAGGACCGCTCGATGTGCCACCACACGCCACCGGCGCACGTGGTGGCACATCGAAGGACCCCGGGCCGACCCGTCAGTCCGGCGCCTCCGCGACCAGGCGGTCGATCGCGTCCACCGTCCGCGTGAGCTCGCCGAGCGCCGCGACCCCGCCGGTGCCCAGGACATCAGCCCGCGCCGCGAAGGCGTCCGCCAGCGCGCGGTAGTACCACGGCACGTCCGCCGTCGGGTTGAACCGGCCCCACAGGTCCGTGCCGGCCGTGCGCAGGTCGAGCAGGATCGCCCGCGCGTTGTGCAGCTTGTCCGCCAGCGACACCCGCAGCTCGTCGGGCTGCTTGTGGGCGATCGCGGCCACGTACGCCTCCTTGCGCGCGCGCCACGGCGGCTTCGGGATCTCGTCGGTGTCGCTGTTCGCGACGACGATCCGGGCGACGTCGTCCCCGAATCGCCGGCGGATCTCGGCCTCCGCCGCCGCGCCGCCCCCGTCCTCCACCACGTCGTGCAGGAGCCCGCCGATGGCCTCGTCCTCACTGCCGCCCATCTCCAGCACGAGCGAGCTGACCGAGAGCAGGTGCGAGAGGTACGGCACCTCGGTCCCCTTGCGCAGCTGGCGGGCGTGGTGGGTGGCCGCGTACGTGACCGCGTCGGTGTAGCGGTCGGTCAGCAGCGGGGTGTCGGTGTACGTCTCGGGCATCGTGCTCCTGATCTTCGCGGTCTCTCATGGTGCTGGTCGAGGCGGACCGCTCCGGCCTGACGGACGACGTCCCGCGGCCGGCCTTGCGACCGGCCGCGGGGTGGACCTGACTTGGCTACGGGAGCAGCGGCGGAATCGCGACGGGGCTGTCGTAGACCGCCCCGCCGGCGCCGACGAAGAACGCGACGCCCACGCAGGCGCCCTGTGCGTTGCAGACGCCGCCCTGGGTAACCGACAGCGGCGCGCCGACGAAGTCGATCGACGAGTCGCTGATCGTGGCGACGTCGGTCGGGATGTACACGAGCTTCGGGTTCGTCGGCTCGACGCCGGCTGCCAGCGCGTAGACGTGCCGGCCACCGGTGTAGCGGGACGCGCTCACCTGGCGGGCGCCGATGCCGCTCGTCCCGATCAGCCCCTCGATCAGCGGCCCGTAGGTCGTCAGCGGCGCGGGCAGCGCGGGCAACGCCGGGAGCCCGGGCGTCGCCGGGGTCGTGAGCGTGCCGGTGACCTTGTAGGGGCCGGCGGCCGTGCCCTGGTACCCGCCGAGGATCGTGTGCACGATCACGCCGGCCTGGGCCGACGGGGCGCCTTGGACGGTGGCGCCGTTCACCATGCCGGTGCCGGCGAGCTGCTCGAGGCCCTCGTCGAGCGACAGCGCGGTCTGCGTGCCGCCGTCGCTCACCGAGCTCAGCTTCATCGCGGAGATCCGGGCGGCATCGATGCCGAGCGGGGCCGCTGCCGCGATCAGCTGCTGCTTCAGCGCAAGGACCTGGGCGTCGAGGTCACCGGCCGACTTCAGCACGGCGACGCTGTTGCCCACCTTCACGTAGGCGACGAACGCACGGGTCTTGAGGTCGAAGAAGCCGATGACCTCCTCGGTGCTCGAGCCGTAGCTCAGGACGACGAGGCGGTCCGTGCAGGCAGCCGGGTTCTCGGCGCACGCGGGCGGCGTCGGCGGCAGGCACGCTGCGATGTCGTCCGCGCAGACCGAGGGGTCGGCCGGCAGCAGCAGCCCGGCGTCGCTCGGCAGCTTCACGACGGTGTACGCCTCGGGGGCGTTCCGGACCACGCTCTGGCGGTTGCCGCGCAGCGTCAGCTGGAACTCGCGCGAGGAGTTGAGGTTGAAGTCGATGCCGCCTGACGTCTGGAGCGTGTCGCGGAAGCGCTGCTCCCACGGGCGATACTCGAACTTCACGGTGGAGACGAGGACGTCGGGGTTCGGCGTCGCCGTCGTGCTGGTGTTGATCCGGCAGGTGGCCAGCGCGTTGCGCTTGGACGCCTTCTGCGCCGCCGTGTCATTCGCGCCGACGGCCGCATTTGCGTCACCGCGGACGATGTCGCGCTTGTAGCTGCGCGCGGTGTAGGTGCCGGCGGTCGCGCCCTGCGTGAGCCACGTCCCGCCGAACGGCTGGGCGCTACTGGGCGACGGCGCCGCGAGGAAGTCCTGGTTCGACAGGTGGCCCTGGCTGTAGACGACCGCGTTGTCGGCGTCGCGCGTGATGACGACCGAGCCCTGCGTCGCAGTGTCCGCGTCGGTCAGCGTCCGCAGCGGGTTCGTCACGTTGCTGTTCAGCAGGCCGTTGCCCTTCACCAGGCAGCCCGTGCGCGCGCCGAACAGCGTGCCGCCCGCCGACGTGTCGAGCTCGCCCTGGGTGTCCAGGCTGGCGACGCCGGGGACATCCGCCGGCGTGAGCGCGCTGCGCACCCGTCCGCCGGTGTTCTCCTGGACCGGCACGTCGCCGCGGTAGACCGTTGCGTCGACCGGCGCCGTGAGCGCCGCCTGCGAATTGGGCACGCCGCACAGCGCGACCCCGAGTCCGGCCAGCGCGAGCGCGCGAGCACCGACAGATACGACCTTCATCCCCTACCTCCGTGTTCTCCCTGCGAATAGGGTCGTCCCCGCTGGAGGTGATGGATGGGCCCCTGCCCCCGTCACTCCAGCATCGCGGGCGGTGATGACCCGAAAACCAGTCCCGCGATGGCGCGAGCCTAAACAGTTCTGTCGCATTCCGTCGCATCTCGTCACCCACGCGCTCGTCCCGGGTCGGTCGTGGCCGCTCCGTGTTGACCCCGCGAGTCAGGGGCGGGAGCCTTTCCGGCGACTCCCCGCCTGACCGAGACTCCCGAACCGATGGATATGCGATGACCGATGAGCAGCCGGCGATCGGCTCCTACGCAGCAGCCGACGGGACGCGCTACCGCGTCCGGCGGCTCCCCGACCACGAGCGGATGCGGTTCGTCGAGCGCCTGGACGCGCGCTGGCGCCTCGTGGCGGCGTTGCCGCCGGATGCGGTGCGCGACGACAGCGCCGGCGACCAGCCGTCCTACGCGGTCGAGGAGGTCGGCGAGTTCGACAGCGGGGTCGGGATGGACGCGTGGCTCGCGCTGCTGGAGGACGCGCGCGACGACGTCAGGCGCGGGGTCCTGGGCCTGCTGGACGACTACGACCTGGAACGGTCGTTCTCGCGGGACCGCTTCGACCTCGACTATGACGCGGACGTGATGTCCTGCGCGCGCGTGGTCCACCCCGTCCTGCTGGCGCTCGAGGACGCGATCGACGCGGTGGCCGGCATCCAGGGGCGCTCGCGAGGCGGTCAAGCGGACGAGACCTGAGAGGCGGGGCGTCCTCGCGCCCCGGCGCGCACGGAACGACGAGCGGCAGCGGACCCCACCGTATGCGTGGGTTTTGCTGCCAGAACGCATGTGCTCACGCCGCGGGCAGCCACTCCCGCGGCAGGACCGCCGGCACCGGCCTGGTCGCGTCCGGGCCCGGCGGGAAGTTCGGCACCCGCGCGAGCGCCAGTCGACCGCACCGACGCGCCTCGAGCAGCGGACGCAGGTCCTCGTGCGCCGCGAGCAGGCGCAGCGAGGCGAGGACCTGGCAGTCGGCCGCGTTGACGTCGGGGCCACCGAGGACCCCGTCGGCGATCAGGGCGTCGGCCCGGTCGAGCAGCGCCGGCAGCCCGGCGAGGTCGGCGCGTACGGCCGCCGAGTCGGCGCCGACGATGGACGCGTAGTACGCCATCACCGGCGTGAAGCCGTGTCCCAACACGGAGCCGAGCGGCCAGCCGATGACCTCGGTCGCCATCCACGCGCGGACGCGGTTGTCGGTCGCGCCCGCCCAGCGGAAGACCCGCGTGGCGACGGGCTGGAGCTCGTCGTGCCCCCACCGCTCGGCCGCCTCGACCGCGGCGCGCGCCCCGGGGTCGGCCGGGAACAGCGGCGCGGCCGGGACGACCTCGTCGAGCGCGCGCGAGATGCTCAGCGTCCCCTGCACCATGCGGTCGCCCAGGCGCATCGCGGGCACTGTCCGTCCCGGGAAGCCGGCGGCGCGCACCGCCAGCGGGTGCAGGCCCGGCAGCGCGTCGCGGACGTTGTGCTCGAGGCCCTTGCGCTCGAGCATCAGCCGCGCGGCGAGCACCGGGTGGGAGTGCCACATCCCGTAGAGCGTCACGATCACCCGTGCGACGCTACACGGCGCGGCCGGGCCCGACCCAGGAGATCAGCGGGCGACCCTGCGCAGCGGGCTCGCCGAAACCGTTTTGCCGCCGACGTGGTTGCACACCCGGAAACTCCGCGTTCCGGCGTAGATCGCGCCAGTGGTGGTCGTTGCGCGCAGGCTCACGCGGACCAGGCCCTTCGGGTAGCCGGCCAGCGACATCCTCGTCCGCGTCACCCCACGGCCGAGGGTCCGCCAGCGCTTGCCGTTCACGTGGATGACCGTGCGCACGATCCGCGTGCCCCTGCGCGCATCAAGGGTGAACGCCAGTTGCACGACGCGCCGGCTGCGGCACGCCGGCGGGGCAGGCACTGTGCTCGGCGGGCGCGATACGACCGGGACCACGGACGTCGCCGGCCGGACCGGCTGCACGGGCGCGACCGCGACAGGTCCCGGCTGGACGGGCGCCGGCTCGACCGGGACAGGCTGCGTGGGCGCGGGGGTCGCGGGCGGGTCGGGCGTCGCCGGCGGCGTCGGGGCGGGTGCGGGCGGCGCCGGGTCGACGGCCGGCGGCGCGGGCACGACCGTGCTGGCGTGCGTGTACGACACCGGCGACGAGCACGCCGAGGCGCTGCTGCCACCGGCCGTGGCGGTGGCCGTGTAGGTCGACCGCGCGTCCGCTGCGGCCGGGACGAGCAGCCCCGGGTCGGCAAACGCGGCGGCGGTCCCGGTCGCTACCGGCGCACCGGAGCAGGAGGCGCCCGCGTAGACCTTCACCGTCGTCCCGGCCGGCGCGGCGCCGCGCAGCCGCGGGGTGCGGTCGCTCGACCCCGATGCCGGCGTGGTGCTGATGATGGTCGGGGCGTCGGGCGCGGCCGGGGTCGTCGGCTGGGTGCCCCCACCGGGCGCGGGCGCGGCGACGTTCACGTAGGGCAGGGGCGCCGGCGAGCAGGCCGAGCGGTTCCCGGCAGCGTCCGTGGCGACGGCGGCGAAGCTGGAGCTGCTCAGCGCCGTCACGATCACGCTCAGGCCGGGCGCAGCGAAGGCCGCCGCCGTCCCGCTCGCGGCCACGGCGCCGGAGCAGTCCGTGGTCCCGTAGAGCGTGACGGTGGACCCGGGCTCCGCGGTCCCGATGACCCCGGGCGTGCGGTCGCTCGACGGGGACGCGGGGCTCGTCGAAGTCAGCGTCGGCGCGGCGGGCGCGGTCCGGTCGTTGACGTACGTGAGCGGTGCCGAGCACGCGGAGACGTTGCCCGCGCCGTCGGTCGCGGTGGCGCGGACCGCGGTCGTGCTGTCGGCCGGGACGGTGACCGTCAGTCCCGCGTCGCCGAGCGCGGCGGCCGTGCCGGTCGCCAACGGCGTACCCGTGCAGGTCGCCTCCGTGTACAGCGCCACCGTCGTCCCGGCTGCGGCCGTGCCGATCACCGCCGGCGTCAGGTCGCGTGCGGGGGACGGCGGGTCGGTCGACGTCAGCGACGGCGGTGCCGGCGGGGTGCGGTTGTTGACGTAGGTCAGTGGCGCCGAGCAGGCGGACGCGTTGCCCGCGGCGTCGGTCGCCGTCGCGCGGATGGCGGTCGTGCTGTCGGCGGGCACGGCGATCGGCAGGCCCGCGCCGCCGAACGCGGCCGCGGTGCCGGTGGCCAGCGGCGTTCCCGAGCAGGCGGCGGTGCCGTACAGGCGCACGGTCGCGCCCGGGTCGGCGGCGCCGACCACGGCGGGCGTCAGGGACCGGGACGGCGAGGCGGGGGACGTCGACGCGACGGTCGGGACGCCGGGCGCGGTGCGGTCGTTCACGTAGGTGAGCGGCGCCGAGCAGGCCGACGCGTTGCCGGCGGCGTCGGTCGCGACCGCCCGCAGGACCGTCGTGCTGTCCGCCACGACGGTGACCTGGAGGCCGGGGGCGGCGAGCGACGCCGCTGATCCCGTGGCGAGCGGCGTGCCCGAGCAGTCGCTGCTGTCGTGGACCGCGATCGACGAGCCGGCCTCGGCGCCGCCCAGCAGGCGCGGGGTCAGGTCGCTCCCCGGGGACGCCGGGTCCGTGGCGCTCAGCGACGGCGCGTCCGGGGCGGTGCGGTCGTTCACGTAGGCGAGCGGCGCCGAGCAGGCGGACGCGTTGCCCGCCGCGTCCGTCGCCGTGGCGCGCAGCGTGGTCGCACTGTCGGCGGGGACGCTGATCGTCAGGCCGGCGTCGCCGAGCGCGGCCGCCGTTCCGAGCGCGAGCGGCGTGCCCGAGCAGTCGGCGGTGTCGTGGATCGCGACGATCGAGCCGGCCGCCGCCGTGCCGATCACCGCGGGGGTCAGCGACCGCGCGGGCGAGGCCGGGCTGGTCGCCGTCAGCGACGGCACCGCCGGCGGCGTGCGGTCGTTGACGTAGGTCAGCGGCGCCGAGCAGAGCGACACGTTGCCGGCGGCGTCGGTGGCCGTCGCCGATAGGACGGCACTGGAGTCGGCGTCGACCGTCAGCGTGAGTCCGGGGCTCGCCAGCGCCGCGGCCGTGCCGCTGACGAGCGGCGTGCCCGCGCAGGCAGCACCGGCATAGACCGTCACCGTCGCGCCGGGCTCCGCGTCCCCGACCACCCGCGGCGTCAGGCTGCGGTCCGGCGAGGCGGGCGCCGTGGTCGTGAGCATCGGGGCGTCCGGCGCCGTGGTGTCCGGCGTCGGGTCGACGGGCGCGTCGGCGGTGGCCGCGAACTCCCCGATACCCGCACCCATCGCCCGCAGCGACGGGTCGGCGACGGATCCCAGGATCGTCCCGATGCGCGGCGAGAGCACGCCGGCCGTGGTCGGCGTGATCGTCGGGAGGATCGTGCCGTTCACGAGCGGGTCGAGCAGCACGCCGAGGCTGCCGCTCAGCCGGAGCTGGAGGTTCGTGGACAGCGCGGAGTTGACGTTCGCGAGGAAGGCCGCGCTTCCCCCGGCGGTCAGGGTGGCGGGGTACGGGGCCTCGAACGACAGGATCGACGCCGACGGGGCGGCCCCGATCGCCGACGAACGCGCCTGGACGTTGGCCGCCGCGTCGCTGAGCACGGTGCCGATGATCGGCGCCTGCACCCTGATCGCCAGCGAGCCGACGGTGTCGAAGCTGAGGTCCGTGGCCGGGACGATCGCGCGGCCGCGGTCGAAGAACACCGCGTCGGCGATCCGCCCGAGGTAGACGTCCGCCACCCCCGGGGTGCCCGAGAGCTGGACGCTCTGGGCGACCGCGTCCACGAGGTCCAGCGTCCCCTGACCGGCGGCGACCTCGACGAACAGGCTCAGCCGCTCGATCGTCTGGCTCGCGGTGACGAGACCGAGCCCGCTGAGCACGGCCCGCAGCCCAACCGTGTCCACGGCGGCGTCGACCAGGTCCACGTCGAGCTTCAGGCGCAGCGCCGGCGACTGGAGCAGCGTGCCGGCGGCCCCGCGAGCGTAGCCGGACGGCGCGACGACCAGCGGGCGCAGCTGCACCGAGTTCAGCACGCTGCCGAGCCCGAGTGACGTGCCGGACACGGTGATCGGGTCAGTGCTGAGGTCGGCATCGAAGCTGTACCGCTCGACGACGGCGGTCGCCAGGTCGAGGGCGTTCACGTTGATGTCGGCGAAGATCGGCGAGGACGCGTCGACCGTCAGCACCTCGTCCAGGCGGATCGTCTCGGTCGCGTCGGCCAGGTCGCTCGCAAGGCCGTCGAAGGCAGCGGCCTCGGCCGTGCGCCCGGCCGCGCCGGCCGCTGCCCCGGCGGCGGCGAAGACCTGTCCGGGGGTGGCGTCCGCGGCGAGTGCGGCCGCTGCCGACGCCACGCCGAGGTCCGTCCGCAGGGCCTCGGCGATCGGCTCCAGCTGTGGCCGTGCCGCCGCGAGCGCGTTCCAGTCCACGGCGGACCGCGTGACCGCCGCGCCGGTGAGGCTCGAGTAGACCGCCGTGAGCACCTGCGCACGCGAGGCGTCGATGCCGGCGAGCCGCGCGACGGGGAACACGCCGGCCTGCGCGGTGCCCGCCGACGGACCCGCCGGCTGCGCGTCGGCCGGCACGGCGGCTGCGCCGGTCAGCAGCACCGCCCCCGCGCCCAGCAGCACTCCCCGCCGGACCAGCGCCTTCAGGCGGCGACCGGTCGTCCCGCGCCGCGGAAGCGACGCGTCGTCGGCGGCATGCTCGGGCAGCGGGCGAACGGGAATGAGGTGCGACGGCATGTCGCATGGTTGTCGGCGCCGCGCGACGGAGGCTTGAGGGGGACGGCCCGCGCCGGTTCGATCACGCTCCGGCGCGGAGCTCGGGGCCCAGCAGCTGCCGCACGTCGCCGCTCACGGCCGGCAGGCAGCCGGCGTCCCACAGGGCCGGGACGCTCAGCACCGGGCCGCTGTCCAAGTCCTCCCCGCGGAGCTTCAGCCGGACGCGGTCGCCGGCGCAGTGCAGCAGGCCGTACGTCCACCCGACCGTCGGGCAGCTGAGGTTGCACGGCAGCCCGACGACGCGGACCCCGTCGGCCTGGCGGCGGTCCGACATGACCGGGGACTCGTGCAGCACCACGGTCAGCCCGGTCCGCGCGGCCGGCACGCCGTCCGGGTCACCGACGACCAGCGTCGTGAGCCGGCCCGGTTGGGCCGAGGGCGGCTGCTCGCCCAGGGCCGCCGCGATCCGGCGCTGCGTGATCTGCGTCGCCAGCTC
This sequence comes from Paraconexibacter sp. AEG42_29, assembly GCF_040581415.1. Taxonomy (NCBI): domain Bacteria; kingdom Bacillati; phylum Actinomycetota; class Thermoleophilia; order Solirubrobacterales; family Paraconexibacteraceae; genus Paraconexibacter; species Paraconexibacter sp. AEG42_29. The sequence continues at coordinate 4,874,675 of NZ_CP114014.1, forward strand.
GAGCAGCGGCTGCACGCGCGGCTCCTTCGTACTCTGGCACGCGTGCTGGCGGTACGCGTAGTGCACCCGGTCGATCATGTGCCCCGGGTGACGGCTGGACAGCGGGTAGAACGCGGTCTGGTCCTGCCCGCGCTGCGCCGCCGGGAAGCCGCCGAGCTCCTCCAGCCGCGCGCGGCGGAGCATGACTGGGCCGATCGCGAACGGATGCTGCCGCCCGCCGGACGCCTGGTGGTAGGCCCACGGCGCGCCGGCCGGAACCGGGCCGGGCGGCAGGCTGCGGTCCCAGTCGACGGTGCGCGCGGCGGCATCGAGGGACACGGTCCGCCCCGAGGCCCAGGCCACGTCGGGGTCCGCGAAGCAGGCGATCAGCGCGTGCAGTGCGCCGGCCGCGAGCATGTCGTCGTCGTCCACGAAGCACACGAGCTGCCCGCGGGCGGCGTCCACCGCGGCCTGCCGGGCGATCGCGATGCCGACGGGCCGGCCCGTCGCGATGTGCCGGGCGCGGCCACCGGTGAGCTCCGCGAGGTGGGCCGCGAAGTCGTCCTGCGGCCCGTCCTGGACCACGAGCCACTCGGCGTCGTCGAGCTGATCGCGAAGGCTCGCCCAGGTCTGCGCGAGGTACTCACGCCGCCGGCCCGTGGTGAACGTGAGGACGCTGAGGCGGGGACGGGGCACGAGCCCTCGACCCTACGGACCGTCGTCCCCCGCCGTCGCCGTCGCCGTCGCCGTCGCCGAGCCGTCCCCGTGCGCGCGGGTCCAGGTCCGCGGCCAGGCGTCGAGCCGGTCGACCTCGTCGCCGCCGCAGTGGACGACGTAGCGGGCCTGCATCGGGTAGTCGCCGTCCTCGAGCAGGTAGGACCGGCCGGCGTGCTCGGCGCGGTGGGGCAGGACCGGATCGCCGGTGGGGTGCCACGCGATCGCGGCCACCTGGCGGTCGTGGGACGCGACGCGGCGCAGCGCAGCGACGAGCACGTCGAAGGCGCTGTCGCCGAGCGGCTGAACGCCGCGGCCGCCGCCGGCGATGACGGGCACGAGCGCGTCGGCCGGGACGAGCGCCCCGCTCAGCAGGTCGAGCGCGCTGACGCGGACGGTGCCGTCCGGGGCGGCCACGACCCGCACGGGACGATCGGCGACGGCGTATCCACCGGGGATGGGGTTTCCCCTGGCGGGAGTCGGTCCGCCGGTGCCGGGGGCGGGGGCGGGGGCCGGGGCGGACGCGGGCAGCCGGTCGCGGCGCAGGGCGACGGTGTCGGGGCGCGAGGCGGGGTCCTCCGGTGCGCTCCCGTTGAAGGTCGCGATCACCGTGCAGGCGTGCGTCGCGGCCGGGGGCGCCACCCGATAGGCGACCGGGGTCCCGGCACCACCGGGCAGCACCGGCAGCGCGATCGCCGTCCCGAGCGCCGCGTCGAGTGCGGCGCGGGTGGGCGCGGCGTGACGCGCGAACCGCAGCAGGACGTGGTCGAGCGCGTCCTCGCGCAGGACGAGCGCGGCGCTCTCGACGCCGGCCGGTGGCGGTGCGATGGCGACGCGGCCGGGCCGCTCCGCGGTCCCCGTCAGGTCGAGCGCGGCGAGCGCATCGTCCGGCCCGGCGGGCAGCAGGCGGGCGAGGCGGGTGGCCCACCCCAGGAGCCGGGGCGCGTCGACGGTCACCGCGGGCAGCGGGCTCTCCGCCCGGCGGGCGGCGAAGTCGTCGAGCGACTCGGCCTGCACACGGAGCTGCGGCCTGTCCCCCCGCGCCGCGGCAGCGGCCTCCGCGACCGCCCAGGTCAGCTCAGGCCCGACCCGTGCGGCGAGGACCGGGTCGAGGTCCAGCAGCAGTGCCAGGTCACCGTCGAACCGGACGCGGTCCGCCAGCAGCAACAGGGCTCGGGTCGCCCCGACGCGCAGCTGCGCCACGGGCTCGGTGACCGGCCGGTCGCCCTCCACGCTCAGCGCCCACGCCAGCATCCCGAACGTCGCGTCCCCCTGCCCGAAGCGATCCTCCACCGCCGGGTCCGCCGCCCACGGCACGGCGGCGGGGTCCTGCGCCCAGCCGCTGATGGCCAGCAGACCGTCCCGATCCCCCCACGCCGCGAGCAGCGCGGCCGCGAACGCCTGCCGGCGTCCCGTCCCGGCCCCGATCAGCCCCCGCAGCGCCGGCACCCGCGCGGAGTAGTCGCGCTCGAGCCCGTCGGCGACCAGGTCGTGGAACGGCAGCGGGGTGCCGTCGAGGTCGAGCGTGAGCAGCTCGTCCGGGGTGAGCGGAGCGGGGATCATCGCGGCAGCCCCCGCACGTCGTGCGCCGGCCACGCACCCATCGCCGTGAGGTCGGACGTCGTCCCGGGCATAGGGAAGGTGAGGATCAGCGTGACCGGCATCCGCGCACGGGATCATCGCGGAACCCGGCACGCGGCCGCGTGCGGTGACGACGACGGCGCGCCGTCCCGACTGGGAAGCTGCTGCCCGATGTGCTTCTCCCCGGCCGCCGACTTCGCGATCGCTGCCGCGATCAGCCCGGTCGCCGTGGCCTCGCTGCGGCTCGTCCGGCGCCGTGAGCAGCTGCTCGTCGCAGCGCTGCCCGCCGTCTTCGCGGCGCACCAGTTCGTCGAGGGGTTCGTCTGGCTCGGGCTCGAGGGCCACGTGTCGTCGGGGCTGCAGCACGCCGCGACGCTGATCTACCTGCTCGTCGCGCAGGCACTGCTGCCCGTGCTCGTGCCGGTCGCGCTGCTCCTGGTCGAGCCTGACAGCGTCCGCCGACAGCGATGGCTGTGGCCGCTGGCGGTGCTCGGCCTGGCCGTCGGCGTCCGCATGCTGGTCAACCTGCTGACGCATCCGATCACCGCGTCCGCGTCCGACCACGTCGTCATCTACGAGGCGGACCGCGGCTTCGGCGGGTTCACCGCGGTGGCCTACGTCCTCGCGACGTGCGGCCCGGCCATCTGCTCCTCGCAGCGCATGCTGCGCTGGTTCGGGGTCGCGAATCTCGTCGGCCTGCTGGGCGCCGCGCTGATCCGCGTGGCCGCCGTCACCTCGGTCTGGTGCGCCTACGCGGCCTTCGCGAGCATCCTCGTCCTGGTCTACCTGTACGACTCCCGCAAGGACCGCGGCCGACCTGTCCCTGCGACCTAGACGAGCTCGCGCGGGACGCGGTACCAGAGCGCGGTCGAGCTCGGGACCTCGGTCACGTGCAGCCGCTGCAGGGCGACGTTCGTCCCGCCGGGACGGTCGAACAGCCGCACGCCGTCCCCGAGGAGCGTCGGGACCACGAACACCAGCACCTCGTCCAGGACCCCGGCGGCCAGGCACTGCTCGGCGACGTTCGCGCCCAGGACGTTCACGTACTTCCCGCCGGACGCCGTCTTCGCCGCGGTGACGGCCTCGTCGAGGTCGTCGAGGAACGTCACGTCCGCGCAGTCACTCGCGCGCGGGTGATGGGTGAGGACGAACTGCGGACCGGACCACGCACCGCCGAACGCGCCCTCCTTGTCCGTCCGCGCGTTCGGATCGTCGCCGCCGAACGTCCGATGGCCGACCAGGAGCGCGCCGATCGCGGCGACGAGATCGTCCGCGACCGGGTTCGGGCCCAAGTGCTCCGCCAGCCACGACATGTCGCCGTCCGGACCCGCGATGAAGCCGTCGAGCGACATCGACACCGAGTAGAGCAGCTTGCCCATGACGCGCCGGCTACTCGCCCGCGACCGCGGGGACCGCGTGCGCCGCGGCGACCGCGCCGACCGCCGCCGGCTTCGACCGGACCTCCACCGGAACCCCGTTGAGTGCGCTCGTCCCCGACATGCGGTCGATGAAGCGGTCGTCGGTGATGTCGTTGACGCTGACGCCCGCGTGCGCCTCCGCCGTCGTCCAGCCGGTGCCCTCGCGGTGGTGGCCCCAGCCGTGCGGGATGCTGACGACGCCGGGCATCAGGTCGTCCGTCACCTCGACCGGGACGTCGATCGCGCCGGACCGCGAGGCGACCGTCGCGGTGTCGCCGTCCGCCAGTCCCCGCGCGCTCGCGTCCTCGGGGTGGATCATCAGCGTGCAGCGTGAACGTCCCTTCACGAGCCGCCTGCTGTTGTGCATCCACGAGTTGTTGGACCGCAGGTGGCGACGGCCGATCAGGACCAGGCCGTCGGCCGGCGGCACCGCGCGCAGGCGCTCGAGGTCGGCGGTGTAGAGGTCGTGGACGAGCGGCACGCGCTTGTCCGGCGTGAAGAGGCGCGCGGGCAGGCGCGGCTGCAGCGGCCCGAGGTCGAGGCCGTGCGGATGCGCCTTCAGGACGTCGAGCGTCAGGCCGGTCCGCGGGACGCTGTCCGGCAGCGGCGTGACCGGCGGCGCGGTGAATCGCGCGAGCGGCGAGCGGCCGAGGGACCGCGTCAGCAGGCCCCAGGCGGCACGGGTCGGCCCGGTGCGGCCGAGGGCCTTGTCCAGCAGCGCGACGGCGGCCGCCGGCTGCCCGTACGGACCGGTCCGCAGCGCGAGGTCGAGCATCCCCGTCGCCCCGAGGCGCTCGTACAGCGCGCCGTAGAACCGGCCGGCCGCACGGGCGCGGCGCCCGCCCGGCCCGCGCGCCAGCAGCCGCGTCGTGAGCCCGACGAGGGCCTCCCAGTCGTACCGCGCGCCCTCCGGCTTGTCGAACAGCGCCGGCGAGAAATGCGCGACGTCGCGGACGGTGACGACGTTCAGGACGAGGTCGTACTCCGGGGACTCCAGGGGACCGGTCGGCGGCAGGATGTAGTCGGCGTGGCGCGTCGTCTCGGTGAGGTAGAAGTCGAAGCAGACCATCAGCTCCAGGCCGGGCAGCGCGCGCTCGATCCGCGGCCCGTTCGGCGCCGACAGGACCGGGTTGCCGGCGTGGACCAGGAGCGCGCGCAGCTGCCCCTCCCCGGGCGTCTCCATCTCCTCCGCGAGCACCGTCGACGGCAACTCGCCGGCGAACTCCGGCAGACCGCTGACCCGTGAGCGGAAGGTGTCGAACGTCCCGCCCCACCCGATCGCGTGCGCCAGCGGCAGCGGGTCGACGGCGGGCGTCGTGAACATCACGCCGCCCTCCCGGTCGAGCTTGCCGGTGACGATGTTCAGGACGTACACCAGGTAGGCGGACAGGCCCCCGAACTCCTGGGTGCAGAGCCCGACCCGCCCGTAGGCGACCGCGCGCGGCGTGGTGGCGAACTCGCGGGCGAGGCGGCGGATGTCGTCGGCGGCGATACCGGTCCGCGCGGTCGCGTCCTCGGGCGTGAACGCGGCGACGTGCGCCTGGAGCTCGCCGAGTCCGTCGACGTAGGACCGTGCGCTCCCGAGGTCCTCCAGCCCTTCGGCGAAGATCACGCTCAGCATCGCCAGCAGCAGCCAGGCGTCGCTGCCCGGGCGGATGAAGAGGTGCTCGTCGGCGACGTTCGCGGACTCGGTCCGGCGGGGGTCGACGACGACGAAGCGGCCGCCGCGGGCCTGCAGGTCGCGCACGCGGTGCCGGAAGCCCGGTGCCGACATGACGCTGCCATTGGACGCCAGCGGGTTGCCGCCCAGGCACAGGAACAGGTCGGTGCGGTCGATGTCCGGGACGGGGAACAGCGCGAAGTGGCCAAAGAGCTTCAGCGCGGCGAGCGAGTGCGGCAGCTGGTCCTGCGAGGTCGCGCCGTAGCGGTTGCGCGTCCCGAGAGCGGCCAGCAGCGGGAACAGGGCCAGGCCCGCGCCGAGGTGATGCGCCGACGGATTGCCCGTGTAGAAGCCGACCGCGTCGCGGCCGTGGGCGTGCTGGATCGCGACGAGCCGGTCGGCGATGTCGTCGAGGGCGACGTCCCAGTCGACGGGCTCGAACTCACCCTGCGCGTTCCGCTTCAGCGGCCGGCGGATGCGCTCGGGGTCGGCGTGCAGGTCCTGCAGCGCGTTGCCCTTGGGGCAGATGTGGCCCTTGGAGAAGTGATTGGCGGTGTCGCCGCGGATGCCGACGACCTCACCGCCGGCGTGCTCGACCTCCAGCCCGCACATCGCCTCGCAGAGGATGCAGGCGCGGTAGTGCAGCTCGCTCGTGCTCATCGGTCGAAACTACGGGGCGGCGGGACCGGCAGCAACCTCGGTGCGCTGTCGCAGTGCCGCCACGTGCTGGGGGCGGAGCGGTTCCCAGTCGTCCAGCAGCTGCGCGTAGGTGCGCGCGTGCAGTCGCGGTGCGCCGTCGTCGCCCAGCCGGTCGAGCAGCTCGGCGACCTCTTCGCGGTGGGTGACGACCTCCGGCAGGTCGTCCCCGTCCGTCGGCTCCCAGTACAGGAGGACGAGCTGCGTGGCCGTGCCGTCCGCCGCAGCCGCCTGCAGGGAGAGCGCGTGCTTCACGAGCTGCGCCGCGTTCAGGAAGCGCGGCGTCCAGCGACCCTCCAGCAGCGCGGCGAAGACGGCCGCCCACCCGTCGCGCAGCTCGCTCGCCATCGCGGGCCGCCGGTACGCCTTGGCCCACGCCCGAGCCGGCTGCGGCGCGAGGTGCTCGGTGAGCTTGGCCTCGACGCCGGTGAACGTCCCCGGCCCGGGCAGCGCGACGTCGAGGTTCGGCGTCCCGCCGCCGTGCGGGATCAGCAGCCGCTCCTCCAGGCGCACGTCGGTGAATCCGCCCAGGCCGGCGACGCGCAGCGCCCCCGGGTCGGTCCGCCACGACGCGAACGCCCCGGCCACGAGCGCGGTCGAGGACCACGCGGCGTGCGCCGGGACCGCCCCGGCGCGGGTCGGCCGCAGCTCGCCCTTGGCGCCGCGCGCAAGCTCGCCGTGGACCCACGCCACGTCGGCGGCGGTCAGGGTCGGGACGAGGGCATCGGCCAGGTCGACCGCGTGCTCCCCATCCGCGTGCAGCGCGTCCGGGGGCAGCAGCGACGCCATGCGCGCGGACAGCGCCGTACGGGCACGGCGCTGGAGCGCGGTCGGCATCGCGTTCACGCTAGCGAGGGCTGGTGCCGCGCCGGTCAGCGCTTGACGGTCAGGGTGAGCGTGGCGCCCACCCCCGTGACCCTGAGCACGAGCGACTTCCGGGCCGCGAGCGTGGTCCGCGCCGCCTTGGTGAAGCGGAGCCTCACGGTCGCGCGGCCGCTCGCCGGGACGACGGCCATGCCGGACGCGACCTTGCGGCCGCCGCTGGTGGCGGTGACCGTGCGGCGTCCCTTGGCGGCCCCGGTCAGCCGCAGCGCGATCCCGCCCTTCAGCGCCGCCGCGAGCCGCACCGACTTGCCAAGGGTCAGCTTCGCCTTCACCGCGGGCGGCTTGCCACCGCTCTTGTCCGGACCGCCCGCGTCGGGGCCGCCCGGCCCGCTCGGGCCGCTCGGGCCCCCGGGACCGCCGCCGGGCGGGGGTGTCGTCGTCCCGCCGCCCGTGCCCGGCCGCGGTCCGGGGCTCACGGCGGCCGGCCCCCAGTCGGGCTCGCTCCCGCCCGGGATGACCATGCGCGAGCCGCCGCCGCAGCTGCCGGCGTCGTCCCAGACCTGGATGCCGCCCGCCTCGCGCCAGGCCAGCGACCGCCCGTCCGGCGACCAGGTGGGTCCGGACAGGTCGGCCACGGCGCCGGTGATGCAGCCGCCGTCCAGGGTGGGCAGCGCGAGCGTCCCGGCCGCCCGCGAGCCCGCCGCGACGTCCCCCCGGATCGGCAGCCACATCACGGTGCGGTCGTTGCCGTAGCCGCGGATCGCCGCGACGTAGGTGCCCTGGCGGTTGGCCTCGCCGTCGCTCAGGTCCGTGCTGTTGCCCTGCCCGGCGAGCTCCTGGTCGTCGAACCAGTGCACATCCTCCTGTTGGCCGACGTCGAACGTGTTGACCTGGTGCAGGAAGCCGGCGAACGTCAGCAGACGGCTGTTCGTCACCCACGACGACTGCGACGTGTAGGCGTTGCCGACCGGCGTGAGGCGGTCGGCCGGCGTCACGGCGGTCGCCGGGCGGGCCGCGCACTCCGGGCCGGCGACCGGGCACGTGTAGGTGACGAGCGTGTAGACGATCCGGCTGCCGTCCGGCGAGATCGCGACGTCGACCGGCGCGCCGTCGACGGGGTGGCTCACGGTGTTCTTCAGCGGCGGTGGGTCCATGCGGTTCAGGACCGTGCCGTTCTGCTTCAGGCGGACGATCTCGTTCAGGTGCCCCGCGGCGATCGTGCCGTCGTCCGCCTGCGTGGGCGAGCGGTACGGATGGTCGGACGTCCCGTCGGTGGTCACCTGGTACTGGCCGGACCCGTCGGGCTGGGCCAGCCAGATGTTGCTGTCCTTGATGAAGACGATCGAGTCCGCGTGCGCGGTGGCGGCGGGGCCTGCGAGCGCTGCCGCCAGGGTCGCTGCGGCGACGAGGCGCCGTCGGCGTTCGCGGCGGGGGCGCGTGAGTGAGGAGTGCATGGCCCGGACGGTGCAGCACGCAGCCGTCCCCCACATCGGGCGACTCCCTCGCGCGGGTGTCGTCAGGGACCTCCCCGGCGGCGCGCAAAGGCGTCCCGGACCACCCCCGGTCAGGACGCCGGCCAGGTAGCGTCGCGCCATGACGACGTTCACACCGCGGCAGCGCGCGGCGCTGCGCGCGATCTGCGACACGTTCACGCCGGGGGACGGGAACGGCCTGCCGAGCGCGTCCGCCCTGGGGACGGACGCCACCCTCGCCGAGCTCGCGAGCGGCAACCCGCGCCGCGCCGAGACACGCCAGCTCGCCGCGCTGCTCGACCTCTGGGACGCGCCCGCCTTCGGGGTCGTCCTCGGCCTCGGGCGGCAGCGCTTCAGCAGCGCGTCGCAGGCGGATCGCGAGAGGGCGCTCGTCCGGCTGGCCGACTCACCGGCCCCCGCGGTCCGCGCGCTGTTCCAGGCGCTCAAGGGCGGCGCGACCGTCGCCTACTACGTCACGCCGCAGCCCGACGGTGGCTCGCCGGTCTGGGACGCGATCGGCTACCCGGGGCCGCTCGGCCGGCTCGAGGATGCGGCCCCGCCGGCGCTCTCGCCGCTGCGCATCACCGCCGACACCGAGCTGACGTGCGACGTCGTGGTCGTCGGCTCGGGGGCGGGCGGCGGGACGGCGGCCGGTGTCCTGAGCGCGGCGGGCCTCGACGTCGTCGTCCTCGAGGCGGGCGAGTACTACGACGACGCGGACTTCGACGGCGGCGAGCTCGACGCGATGCGGCGCCTGTACAGCTCCGGGCCCGCGGTGTCCGCCGACGGGCAGATCGGGATCGTCGCCGGCGAGTGCCTCGGCGGCGGCACCGTCGTCAACTACTCGACGAGCTTCCGCACGCCGGACGACGTCCGTGCGGAGTGGGCGCGGCTCGGCACGCCGGCCTTCGCCACCGACGAGTACGGCGTGTCCCTCGATGCCGTCGAGGAGCGCCTGGGCGTCAACCGCGAGCACCACCTCGCAGCGTCCCGCGACGCCGTGATGGAGCGCGGCCTGCGGGAGCTGGGCTGGCACGTCGACGCGATGCCGCGCAACGTCCGCGGCTGCGACATGGGCGTCGACTGCGGCCGCTGCGGGTTCGGCTGCCGGCTGGGCGCGAAGCAGTCGGTCACGAAGACCTGGCTCGCCGATGCCGAGGCCGCCGGGTCGCGGCTGATCGTCGGCGTGCGGGCGCAGCGGATCACGCGCCACTACGGGATCGCCGCGGGCGTCGAGGCGGAATCCACCAGCGGTCATCGGCTCACCGTCAAGGCCCGTGCGGTGGTCGTCGCGTGCGGGGCGATCCAGACGCCGGCGCTGCTCAAGCGGTCCGGGTTCGTCAACCCGAACATCGGCCGGCACCTGCGCCTGCATCCCGTCACCGTCGTGCAGGGCGTGATGGACGAGGAGGTCCGCCCGTGGGAGGGCGGCATGCAGACGCGCTACTCCCGCGAGCACTCCGACCTGGACGGCGACGGCTACGGCGTCATGTACGAGACCGGCCCCGCGAACCCGTCCCTCGTCCTTCCCTTCACCACCTGGCGGTCGGCCGGGCAGCACCTCGATCACCTGCGCAAGCTCGGCCACATCGTCGGCGTGGCGGCGATCGTCCGCGACCGGGACAGCGGTGAGGTCCGGGTCGGCCGGGACGGTCAGCCGGTCGTGCGCTACCGCCTCTCGGAGCGCGACGCGGCGCACGCGCAGCGCGGTGTCGAGGGCGCCGCGCAGCTGCTCGAGGCCGCGGGCGCGCAGGAGGTCCACTCGTCCCACACGCGTCCCGTCATGTACCGGCCGGGCGTCGAGGGGACGCATGCGCAGTTCGCCGCGGCCACCGCCCGCGAGGGCTACGCGCCCGGCCGCTGCGCGTTCGGCGCCCTACACCTGATGGGCAGCGCGCGGATGCACGGCAGCCCCGAGGGCGGGGCGGTCCGCCCGGACGGGACAGCGTGGGACATGCCGAACGTCGTGGTCGCGGACGGGTCGTGCTTCCCGACGGCGACGGGCGTGAACCCGATGATCTCGATCGAGTCGATCGCGCACATGAACGCGCGTGCGCTGGCCGCGCGGCTGCAGGGCTGAAACCCAGCGGCGACGGGCGGCAGTGCAGGTACGCTCGCGGCCATGTCTGACTGGACGAGGAAGAACTTCGACGAGGTCCCCGACCGCAGCCCCGACGACGTCGACATGCAGTGGCGGTTCGCCCGCCGCGACATGGGCTTCGAGCAGGTCGGCGTGAGCCGCTTCAGCTACCCGCCGGGCGTGCGGTTCCCGTTCGGGCATCGGCACCGCGAGCAGGAGGAGGCGTACGTCGTGGTGGCCGGGTCGGGACGGGCCAAGCTCGACGACAAGGTCATCGAGGTCGCGCTCTGGGACGTGTTGCGGGTCGGGCCGACGGTGGCGCGGCAGTTCGAGGCGGGGCCCGACGGGCTGGAGCTCATGTGCATCGGCGGGCCGGTCCCGGAGGGCGGGGACGGTGAGCCGGTGCCGGACTTCTGGGAGTAGGGGTTCAGCCCGCGGCCTGGTCGGCCGTCGTTTCCCGGGCCTCGCCCGCCCGTGGCTCCAGCACGAAGATCGTGGTCTCGGCGTGAGCGATCGTGAACGGCCCATCGCGCACCGTCGCCTCGAGCTTGCGCCAGGGTCCGTCGTGGTCGGCGCACCAGGCCTCGATCTGCACGTCACGGTCGATCCGCAGCGGTGCGCGGTGGCTGATCCGCGTCTCGACGCTGATGGCCTGACCGTCACCGCCGTCCACGGCGAGCTCGCCGAAGATCCGGTCCAGCGCCTGCGGCAGGACCGCGCCGCCGGCCTGGCCGGGCGAGCCCTCGTGCTCCGGGCCGACACGCAGCTGCAGCGTCCGCCGACCGTCGGCGTCCGGTGCTCCGGTGGCGGCGAGGGGCGTTGCAGCGAGGGGCGCCGCGGCAGCGGACGGTGGCGTGGTCAGGGCGGGCGTAGGCCCGGACGGAACGCGTGCGGACCGAGCGTGAGCGGACTCGCCCTCGAGATCGAGCTGGGGCAGGAGCCGGTCGAGCCATCCGGGGAGCCAGAACGCCGCCGGACCGACGAGGCGCAGCGCGGCGGGCAAAGCGACCAGGCAGACCGCCGAGGCGGCCAGCAGGACGGTCGCCACGAGGCCGGCCCCGGTCTGCCGGATCGTCTGCAGGTCGGGGGTCATGAAGGCGAGGAAGACGCCCGCCATGATCGCCGCCGCACCCATGATCACCGGCCCGGTGCGGACGATGCCCGAGCGGATCGCGGCGCCGATGTCCCCGGACAGCAGCCAGTTCTCCCGCAGCCGCGTGAGGATGAACACCTGGTAGTCGAGCGAGAGCCCGAAGATCAGGGACAGGAGCGCCAGCAGCGACAGCGCGTCCGCGAAGCCGGCGCCGCCGAGCAGCGGATCCGCGCCGGTGGACAGCAGGGACAGCACGCCGAACGAGCCTGCGACGACGAGCGCGTTCAGCAGCACGGCGATCAGGGGCAGCAGCAGCGCGCGCAGGACGACGACGAGCGCGACGAAGGCGACGGCGCTCAGGGCGACGACGAGCCACGGCAGGCGCTCGTTGAACGCGCGCCGGTAGTCGGTCAGCTGTGCGGCGACGCCACCGACGCGTGCGTCGGCTCCGGTACTCGCCTGGAGCCGGCGCATGGCCTCGCGGGCGCGGTCGTACAGCGCACCGGTGCGCGGATCGTTCGGACCTGAGCGCGGGACGACGGTCAGCAGCGTCGTGCGGCCGACGGGCCGCGGACCGAGCACGAGCGCGACGTCGCGGTCGGCGACGAGCGTCGCGCGCAGCGCCCCCAGGGCTTTCCGGCCGGCGGGCGTGTCGAGGGTCGCGCGGCGGTCGACGGCGAGCAGCTCCAAGGGCGCGCTCCACCCGGGGCCCAGGGCGCGGACGACCCGCTCGGTGTCGGTGCGGACCGGGGCGTCCGGCGGAAGGACCCGGACGTCGGGCGGGCCGGCGTCGAGCCCGATGCCCGGGACGGCGAGCGCCACGAGCGCCGCGAGGGCCGGGAGCGCGGTGAGCGCCGGTCGCCTGAGCAGCAGGGACGCAAGGCGGTCCCACACTCCGCCGCTGTCGCTCGGCGGCCGGCCGAACCGCCAGCGCTCGAGGTGCCGGCCGACCAGGACGAGCGCCGCCGGAACGGCGGTGAGCGCAGAGAGGACGCCGACGATCGCCGCCGCCGCCGCGCCGACCGCGGCGGACTGCAGGAACGTGCCTGGGGCGAGCAGGATCGCGACGCCCATCGTCACCAGGATCGTGACGCCCGCCACGACGACGGTGCGACCGGCGGTCTGCGCTGCCCGCTCGGCCGCCGTCTGGACGTCCGCCCCCTCGCGACGGGCCTCGCGGAAGCGCGAGACCATCAGCAGCGAGTAGTCGACGCCCAGCGCGAGCCCCATCATCGAGGCGATCGGCGTGCACACGTCGGTGACGTCGCGCGTGCGGGCCACGAGGTCGGCGAGGCCGAGCGCACTCGCGACGGTGGCGCCCCCGAGGACGGCGGGAATGGCAGCGCCGAGCGGCGAGCGGAACACGAGCAGCAGGACGATCAGCAGGATCGGGACGGCGAGCTTCTCCGCCGCGTGCGCCTGCTCGACGGACGCGTCCGAGATCGCGCTCCCGATCGCCGAGAAGCCGGTCACCGAAGAACGGACCGGGGCCTGCACGACCTCGTCGACCACGGGCTGCACCGCTTCGACGACCTCCGGCCCGAACGTCTCGTCGGTCGGCCGCTCCACCAGGATCACCGCGCCACCGGCCGGGCGTAGCTGCGGCGGGGCCCCCCGCTCGAACGCGGACAGCACCGTGTTCTTCGGGTCCGCCCGCAGCCGGTCGACGAGCTGCGCGGCCTGCGTGCGGACGGCGGCCGCCGGTCCCTCGAGCAGGATCGGGGCCTGCCCGCGGTTGCCGATCTCCACGTCGGCCAGATCCTGCGCGGCCTGCGCCCGCGTGCCCGGGACCTCGATCGACGTCGGGGCGATGTGCGACTCCAGCAGCGTCCCGTTGTAGGCGAGCCCGGCGGTCAGCACGAGCCACAGCGCCAGCACGAGCCGTGGCCGACGCAACGCCAATCCGGTGAGCGCCCTCACGCGACCCTCTTCATTCACCAAATGGTGAAGAAAACTCGACGCGGTGTCAACTCACGGTCGTTCGATCAATGCCCGCACCATCTCCTGGGTGGCGGCGATGGCCTCGTCCAGGGCAGGCGTGCGGCCGTCCTCGAGCAGCGCGACCGTGAATCCGTCGATCGAGGCCACGACGAGCATCACCAGCGCCGAGTCCGACAGCGACGAGCGCCAGCCCGCGGCCACCATCGCCAGCAGCCGCGCGCGCACCATCTCGCGGTACCGGGCCCGCACGGCGCCGACGGTCTCGGCCAGGACGGGATCGGTGATCGCCGCCGCGTACAGGCTCAGCCAGACCGCGTGTAGCCGCGGGTCGGCGGTCACGTGGTCCCACATCGTGCCGAAGCCGATCTCGACGACGTCCGCCGGGTCGTCCAGCCCGGCCACCGCGGCCTCGACATCCGCGAGCAGCCGGTCCCCGAGGTGCATCACCGCCGCTGACAGCAGACCGGCCTTGCTCGTGAAGTAGTAGTGCAGCAGCGCCTTGTCGACACCGGCCGCGTCCGCGACACGCTGCATCGTCGTCCCTGCGTGTCCCCGGTCGGCGAGCACCCCGAGCGCGGCGTCGAGGATCTGGCCGCGGGTGCGACCCGGGTTCCGCGGTGCGGGCACCGACCGGATGCTAGGCCAACGTGGACGGGCGAGAAGACACCCGGGCGAGCGCACGACGGCCGGCGTGGCTTGCACCACCGGCCGCCGTGCGCGGGTCGGACGCTCGGTAGGTCACCCGCCTCGCGCTACGGCGCCGCGCAGATGACGTAGACCGTGCCGGTGGCTGCCGCACCGGTCGCCCGCAGGCGGAGGCCGCCCTTCCAGCCGGTCGGGATGCCGCTGGTCACCACCGGCTCGTTCTGGTTCGCGTAGGCCTCGTAGAGGTCGCCCGTGACGCCGCCGCCGGTCGCGCGCTCCCCGACATTGCACGACGCGGTCCCGTTCCCGCCGGTGAAGTACGTGCTCCGGACGACGACCTTCGTGGCGCCCGGGTCGCCCTTGGGCCCCGGGTCGCCCTTCTCGCCCTTCGCCCCGGGCGCGCCGGGCGCTCCCGCGGTGCCGGGCGCTCCAGCCGGCCCGGGCTCGCCGGCCGGCAACTGCCCGGCGGCGAAGTCGCGCTTCAGGAGCGAGCCGTCGGCGACCTTCGTCGAGGTGACGGCGCTCGGCGCGAGGTCGACGGTCTTCACGGTGCCGTCCTTGATGTTCAGGCCGGTGATCAGGCCGCCGGCGGCGTGAGCGCTACCGCCGAGAGCAGCGGACAGGGCGAGCGTGGCGACGACGAGCCCGGCGGACGGGCGACGGACGGGGAGCAGCTTCATGGCGATCGTTCCTTTGGTGAGGTCCGGAGGCTTCCGGTGGTGCCTGCACCGGGGTGGCGCAGGCTGTGTCCTCACTCTCCCGCCGCAGCCGTTTCCCGCCCCCGTCCTTGATCACGTCGCGGACGTGACTTTCGTCACCCCGCGTTCACGCCCCACCGCGGCTGACAATCACTCCGCGCAGAGCCGGAGGTCCGGCCGCGCCGTACCCATCGCAGGATGACCGTCGCCCCCACCGCCAGTTCGACCTTCGCCGAATACGAGCAGGCGATCCTCGCGCGGGACCGTGAGGCCTGCGAGCGCCTGGAGATCGGCGCCGGCGCCCGGATCCGCGGGCAGGCCGGGGTGACGATGGAGCAGGTCGTCTTCCACACCTGCCGCGCGGCACGCCTGCTGCGACTCGACGACGACGCGGAAAGCGCGCGTGACGCCCTTGATCGCGCGCGGAAGATGCTGCGCACCATGGCGCTCACCAAGCGCACCGACTTCCACGTGCGGCTCGACGCGCTGTGGACCGAGACCCTCCTGGCCACCGGTGACTGGGCCGCCGCGCAGGCCGAGGCCGAGGAGCAGCTGGCCGCCGCGCAGGCCGCCCGTGACTGGGGCACCGGGCGCTGGCGGGCGCAGCTCACGGTCGCGCGCTGTGCCCACGCGCAGGGCCAGGCAGAGCTCGCGCTCACCCACGCCACCGGCGCCGCGCAGGGACTGGCCGCGCACTGCAGCGGGGAGCTCGACCTCGTCGACGAGGCGCTCGCCTTTCTTGAGGAGCTCCACCGCGCGGGCGGACGCGGTGCGGAGGCGGACGCCGTCGCCGCCCAGCGCGCCCAGCGCGCGACGGACATCGCCGCCCACGAGCAGGCGACCCGCAACGACGCGCTCGTCCGGGTCCTGATGGAGCTCGACGCGCTCGTCGGCCTGGACGATCTGAAGGCCGCTGTCCGCACCCTCGCGAACTTCCTGCGCGTGCAGGTCCTGCGCGAGCAGGGCGGCCGGCCGCGGGCGCAGCTGGTCCAGCACCTCGTCTTCTCCGGACCGCCCGGCACGGGGAAGACCACCGTCGCCCGGCTCATGGGCCGCATCTACCACGCAGTCGGCCTCCTCGAGAAGGGACACGTGGTGGAGGTCGGCCGCGGCGACCTCGTCGCCGGGTTCGCCGGGCAGACCGCGATCAAGACCGGGCAGGTCATCGACTCCGCCCTCGACGGCATCCTCTTCATCGACGAGGCCTATTCCCTCTTCGAGGGTGCAGCCGGCTCCTCCTATGGGCCCGAGGCCGTCGCGACCCTGATCCGCGCGATGGAAGACCACCGCGACCGCCTCGTCGTCATCATCGCCGGCTACCCCGAACCGCTCGCGGCGCTCCTGCGCTCCAACCCGGGCCTGTCGTCCCGCTTCACCACGCGGATGACGTTCGCGCCCTACTCCGCCGACGAGCTCGCCGAGATCTTCTGCCGCCTCGCCGCCGCCGACCAGTACGACGTCGCCGACGATGCCCGCGCCAACCTCCGCGAGCTGTGCGAAGCCCTGCTCGCGAGCGCCGACGAGCACTTCGGCCACGCCCGCGCGGTCCGCAACGTCTACAAGGACTCGCTCACCCAGCACGCCGATCGCGTGATCGCGCAGGACCGACTGCGGGAGCCGGTGCTCTCGACCCTCACGGTGGACGACCTGCTCTGGGAGGACCGGCCGGTCGGGATGCTCCCGGGCCGGTTCACGCGTCGGCGGACGTTCCCGCCGGCGGGCGGGTAGCCGAAGCCGGCCGGTCGCCGGGACGTTGCCCTTCCGTCACGGGGGGATGGGCGAGCTCGATCAGTTGACGGTGAGCGCGCGGGACGAACGCAATTCGTGATCCGCGGTGTCGCACAGCGTTTCTCGCAGCTGTCAGAGCCACCCGCGCACCCCCGACCCACCGGCCATGAACGCCATCTCGCTCGCCGCCGACATCCGCGTCGGCCCCGCCCAGACCAGCGGTCCGCTGACCGTCTACCCCCTCTTCCGCGGCGGGGAGCCGCGCCTGGAGTACCGCTCGTTCGCGCAGGCCGTCGCCGAGGGGTTCGTCATCCACGAGGTCCCGGGCGGCGCGTCCGTCAACGACCTCATGGTCACGAACCCGCTCGACGTCGCCGTCCTGCTCTACGACGGCGAGGAGGTGCTCGGCGCGCAGCAGAACCGCACGCTCGACTTGACCGTCGTCGTCCCCGCCGGCGCGCGGCTCACCATCCCGGTCAGCTGCGTGGAGGCCGGCCGGTGGGACGGCACGCGCCACGCCGACGGGTTCGTCCCTGCCCCGCAGGCGGCCTACCCGTCGCTGCGCCGGATGAAGGCGCAGCAGAGCACCCTCGCGGGCGCGGCCGGGCTCCAGCCGCGGGCCGACCAGGCCGCGGTCTGGGCGGAGGTCGGCGCCAAGGCCGAGCGCCGCGGCGCGCCCGCTGCGACCGGCGCGACGCACGACGTCTTCGAGAACGACCGGCCGCGCCTGGACGCCATCGCGGCCGGCGTCGCGCGTCAGGACGGGCAGGTCGGCGCGGTCGCCGTGATCGGCGGACAGGCCGCCGTCCTGGACTACGTCAGCCGTTCGGACGTGTGGGCTGCGCTGCACGGCCCGCTCGTGCAGGGTTACGCGCTCGACGCTCTCGACCAGACCGGCGCGCGGGTCGCGATGCACGTCGGCGAGGCGGTCGACCGGGACTGGGTGCAGGGCTGGGCGAACGGCCTGCTGAGCGTGCGCGACGTCCCCACGCGCCGCGGCGTCGGGCTGGGTCAGTCCTTTGCGATCGACGGCTGCGACTCGGCCGCCGCCGGCTGCGTCCACGACGGCGAGCTCATCCAGCTCAGCGCCTTCCCGGCCTACCCCGATCCCGTCGCCGACCCGTCCCGTATCCGCCGTCCCTCGCGCCGGCGATGAGCCGGATCGCGCTCGACCTGGGTCACCTGGGTTGGGCGGACGTGCGCTTCTTCGAGGCCGCCATCACCGACGGCCTCGACCACATCCGCGAGGCGGAGTGGCGCACCTCGCAACGCGAGCCCCCGGCCGGCATGGACATCATCGCTGTCCACGACCGGCTACCGCCGTGGGCCAGCGGCGGCTGTGCGCGTTTCGCGGAAGGCCTGCTCGCGTGGCGGCTGCACCGCGGCCGCGTCTGGCTGCAGCTGGCGGGGGCAGACGCAGCCGCTGTCGGCGCGCTGCTTTGTCGCGGCGCGCGGCTCTTCCCGCAATCTGATGACGGCCCGCACCGCTTGGACCTGCGCCTCTGGTCGTGCGCACGCGATACCGGCGGCGACCGGCGCACCCGCACGGTCTCGGTCCCCGAGTGGCCCGACATCGCCGACAACTACACGGCGTCCGCCCGCGCCCGACTCGACGACCTTCACTCCGCGCGCCTGACCGGCACGGACGGCCGTCTGCTGCTCTGGCACGGCGCCCCCGGGACCGGCAAGACCCACGCGGTCCGCAGCCTCGGCTGGGCCTGGCGCGGGTGGTGTGACCTGCACTACGTCGTCGATCCCGAGCGCCTCCTGGACCGGCCGGACTACCTGTTCGACGTCCTGGGTGACGACGAGGGCGACGAGCTCGATTCACGCTGGTCGTTGCTGGTCCTGGAGGACACCGGGGAGCTGCTCTATGCCGACGCACGCGAGCGCGCCGGCCAGGGCCTGTCCCGGTTCCTGAACGTCCTCGACGGGTTGCTCGGGCAGGGGACTCGGACACTCGTCCTGCTCACGACGAACGAGCCTCTCGGCGCGCTCCACCCGGCAGTCACACGCCCGGGACGGTGCGCAGCCCAGGTCGAGTTCGCAGCGCTGACGACGGAGGAGGCGACGGCGTGGCGGGAGCGGCAAGGGGTCGTTGCGCCGGCTGGCGGCGGCGGCGGGACCCTCGCCGAGCTCTACGCCGACATTCGGGGAAGTCAAGCCCGGTCACGGTCCGCGGCCACCCCGATCGGGTTTCGCTGACATGGGACCGCCGACCGCGCCCACAGCGGAATCCGCGTGTGAGAGTGTCAGACCGTGGCGATCCCCCGCGACCCTCCCCGTGTGGGGAGACACGACGATGAACATCTGCGCCGTTTCGCGGCGGCCAAAGCCGACGGTGACGCCGTCACGATGCGCCTGTGCTGGGAGGAGATCGTGATCTCGATCTTCGACCGCGTCGACGGCATCGTGGCGGCGACGCACAAGCTGCAGCTCGATGACGACGAGCACGAGCTCGCGGTCGAGATGGCGCTCGCGCGCATCTCCACGAACCTCATGCGGACGTTCCGCGGCTCGTCGATGGGGGAGCTCATCAACGCCATCAAGACCCTCTCGTTCGGCATCTGCGTCGATGTGCAGCGCAAGTCGCAGAGCGCGGGCCGCCGGACGAACCGGTCGCTCGACGCCGGGTGGGACGCCGACGCCGAGGACCGTCCCGCCCACACGTGGGAGACCGACGAGGCGCACGCCGTCTACGAGCGCGAGGGCCGCCAGAAGGACATCAACGACTTCCTCGACTGGGCGTACCCCCAGATGGCGGACAACCGCCGCGCGGTCGTCCAGCTCACCCACCACGGCTCCACCATCCCCGAGATCTGCGAGGAGCTCGGGATCCGGCGCGACAACGCCTACCAGCTCCGCAAGCGCGGATTCGCCGACCTTGCCAAGCTCAAGCAGCAGTACGACGCCTCATGATCCCCACGACCGAAACCCTGCTGAACGAGTTCATCGACGCGTGGAACGCCGGCGAACGGCCGAGCGTCCGGACGTACCTGCGGCGCGTCCCGGAGGGCGACGCGCGCGACCGCCTCGCCACCGAGCTCGAGTCGTGGCTGGAGGCCGCGCCGACCCCGCGCTACAGCAACACAGCGCGAGCAGCGATCCGCGCCGAGCCCGTGGTCCAGCGCGTGTTCTCTGCCGCCGGGGAGGATGCCGGGCTCTGGCCCGTCGTGCTGCCCGAGCTCCGCCAGCGCGCGCGCCTGTCGCTGAGCGACGTCGCCGGACGGATCGCCCAGCGCTTCGGCCTCGCCGCGCGCGACGAGGAGCGCGCCGCGACGTATCTCGGTGAGCTCGAGGCCGGCCGCCTGGAGCCGACCCGTGTTTCGCGCCGGCTGCTCGAGACTCTCGCCGACGTCCTCGGTGCAAGCCCCGGGACGCTCGCCGACGCTGCCTCGTTCGGGCGACCGCTGCGCCCCGCCGGCGCCCTCTTCCGCGCCGACGACCTCGAGGACGCCGACTGGGTCGCAGACGATCTGGCGGTCATCGCGCAGGCCGCGATGGCACCGGCGCCCGCGGCCGCCCTCGACGAGGTCGACCGGCTCTTCCTCGGCGGCCCCGAGGGATAGACCCAACGGTGGTGGCGCGTCAGCTCGACGGTGCGAGCAGGCGCGCCAGCGCCACGGCCAGACGCGAGTCAGCGGCCGCGTCACCCCGCACCGCCGCCCCCAGGTGCGTGCTCTCCAGGCGTGGCGAGAGGTACGGCAACTGTGCGATACGGGCGATGCGGTCCGGGTAGCCGGCCAGTCCCAGGCGCTCCCACGCCGCGCCGTGGTCAGCCGCATGGAACGCCGCGCTCGCCGCTTCCGTGATCAGGCCGCACTGGCGCAGGCGGAAGTGGGTCATCACCCCGCTGGTGCCGTACTCCGCGGCGAGCGTGAGCACGTCGTCCGGTGTCGGATCGCCGGCGAAGCGCCCGGTCAGCGCGACCTTCGGGATCAGGAACTCGGCGGCGAACGCGTTCGCCTCGTTCTCGTAGGGCGTCGTCGTCTTCCCGGCGACGGTCTCGATCGTGTCGATCACCATCCCGCCGTCGTGGCCGCACCAGTGGTGCCCGAGCTCG
The DNA here is from genome assembly GCF_040581415.1 of Paraconexibacter sp. AEG42_29. Taxonomy (NCBI): domain Bacteria; kingdom Bacillati; phylum Actinomycetota; class Thermoleophilia; order Solirubrobacterales; family Paraconexibacteraceae; genus Paraconexibacter; species Paraconexibacter sp. AEG42_29. Next base: position 4,895,268 of record NZ_CP114014.1, read on the forward strand.
TGCGCGAGCGTGAACCGCTGCCGCACCCGGGGCTCCGTCCCGTTCACGAACAGCAACCGCGTCGGGCCGAGCGGGACGCAGGCACCGGCCAGGCCGTCCAGCAGCGTAGCGATCACCACGGGGAGCCCGACCACGTCCTCGACGACGTCCAGCAAGCACGACAACGGCGCGCCGAGGTCCAGACCCAGCGCGGCCCGCGCCTCCCGCGCTCGTTTCGCGCCCCGGTTGCTGTGCAGGCTCGGCAACCGCTCGAGCATGCCAGAGGTCGCCGTCAGACACGAGCCTCGCCGTTCGACCCAGGGCCTATGAGCATCGACGAGACCCCCATCTGCCGCGCGACCATCCGCGGCGACCGCATCACCCTCAACGGCTGGGACCGCTCGCTGGCCGGCCGCGGCCCGTCCCGGGACGGACTCCGCCACGTCCGCGCTGCGCTGGCTGACCTCTACCGCTCCGGCCAGGAGGACGACGAGCTCATCGTGACGCCGGTGGGCGGCACCCGCTGGAGCGACGACGCCGAAGCTGTCCTCATCGCGTGGGCCACCCGCGTGGGCTTCACGCGGGTCTGGCTCCCGGCCCGCGTCGTGGACCTGGCCGGCGAGCTCGCAGCGTGTGGACACGCGCAGGTCACCTGCCCGACCTGCGGCGCCCGCTGGCGTGACGAGAGCGTCGACTTCTGGGCCGGCGTGCGGCGCCACGGCTGGTTCCCCGGGCGCTGCCTGGCGTGCGGTGGGTCGCTGCCCGAGTGGGACGTCGCCGGCGAGGGCGACGCCGACCGCGCACGGACCGCCGTGCCCCTCAGCCGTCGTCGCGGCCGCTAGCCCTTCGGGGAGTCCCTCAGCCGCCGGGCGTGGTAGATCGCGTCCTCGAGGGTGAGTGGCCCGGGTCCGGGATGTCGAGACCGGGCGCGGCCACTCAGCGCCCCACCGTCGGGTAGGTCGCGGCGTAGTCCGGCGCGGGATCAAGGCCGACGTTGTCCCCGTCGGTCATCTCCCAGAGGTGCCTCGCCTTCGCGACGACGCCGGCCGTCAGGCAGTCGAGCAGCGCCGGCGTCAGAAGGTCGAACGGCAGCGGCACGGTCACGGTCACCCAGAGGTCGCCGGCGTCGTCGATCTCGAAGTTCTCGCCCTCGAGCACCACCTCGTCGCGGAGCTCCGCCTGCGCCACTTCGTCGTCGACGACGCCAGGCGCACGTCCGATCATCGCCCGGACGGTCACGGCGTCGTACCGCGGCTCGACGTCGATCAGCGTGGGCCGGTCCGCGGTGTCGAGCACGATCGTCCCGTCCCCCTCGTGGTCGACGTACGCCCGCGCGCGTAGTCCGGCATAGCCCGCGTTGTCGATGAGCGTCCGGGCCCACAGCGGGCGGTCATCCGCCTCCGGTACCTCCGGCAGCTGCGGGTCGCCCGCCATGAGCGCGTCCAGCAGCTCCTGCGCGTCGGTGGCCTCGTCCTTACCCGCGTCCGTGTCCAGCAGGACCGCGTGCTCGTAGGCGGTGCGCGCCTCGCCGAGTTGGCCGGCGCCGGTGGCGGCCTGCCCGAGGTAGCACCAGGCCCACGCCTCGTCCGGCGCGATCTCGCAGTAGTACCGCAGGTGGCGGTAGGCCTCCGCCCAGCGGCCGAGCCCGAGCAGCGTGTACCCGAGCGCGTAGTGGGCCATGACGTCGCCCGCCTCCAGGCAGCGCCGCCAGCGGACGACCGCGACCTCGTCGTCGCCGGCGATGGCCTGCGAGAAGAGCTTGCGGTTCAGCGTCTGGCGGCCGGTGCCGTACTGGGCGCGGGCGGCGACGACGATCGCGTTCGGCGCGACGTCCGTCAGCCCGAGCTGGGGGACGTCGAAGCGCGGCCCGTCCCAGAGCGGGGCGTGGTCCTCGTCGTCCGGGTCGTAGTGCGCGGGCCGCCTGACGGCGAAGCCGATGCAGCGTCCGTCCGGGACGTCGTGCAGCAGGCCGACCTGGTCGCTGACGCCGACCCAGCGATCGCGCGGCTGGCCGTCGTCGGTCGCGCCGAACTCCAGCGCGGTCAGCCAGTCCAGGCCGTGGTCCTGGCTGAGGTACAGCCGTGGCCGGTTCGTCGCGGGCATCGGGCCCCTCCCTTTCGTCGTTCGTCTCGACTACGGGGTCGCTGCGCGGACATCGGTTCTGACGGTTGCCGCTACTGGCCGAACAGCACCGCGGCCCGCCGGACGGTCGCCGCGTTCGACGTGCCGAACGTGTCGCACAGCTGCGCGATGTCACCGCCGCAGCGGGCGTGCTCGCGGACGAAGAGCCAGCGCGGCATCAGCAGCGCGGCGGCGAACGCGCTGGCCTCCTCCTCGATGTCGCGCGGCGTCTCGGGACGCGGAGGGCCCGAGTCGTGGACGCTCGTGTGCCGGCAGAACAGCGCCTGCTGACCGGGCTCGCGGTGCAGGACCCAGTGCCCGACCTCGTGCCCGATGGTGAAGCGACGACGCGGCGGCCACAGGCGGGCTTCGACTGCATTGACCCAGATCTCGCCGCGTGCCGGCAGCAGCAGGCCGGAAAGCGACTGGCCGTCGTTCGTCTTCGGCGCTCCGGGAGCGGTGCTCAGGTCCTCCACGTCGCGGACCAGGAGCCCGAACACCGAGTCCGCGATGTCCTCGACGGGGACCGGCAGCCGCGCGCCGTCCCACAGATACTCGGGGATCTTCGCGAGGATGCCGTCGGCGCGCTCTTCGATGTCCTCCACTGATCGGTGAGCCTAGATGCCGAGGTGGTCGCGGAGGCGGCGAAGCGTGTCGCGGGCCGCCTGGGACGGTGGTGCCGCGGCGTCCGGATCCCGGGTGTGTGAGCGCCGGAAGACCCGGTGCGCGATGAGCGCGGCGAGGGTGTTGTCACCTGCGCGGACCGCGTCGGCGTAGGCGCGCAGCGGGTCGGGGCGATGGTCCATGACGGTGAAGTCGTCGGGGCACCCACCGACCTGACCGCGACTCGGCGCGAAAGGGGGTCGGACCGGGGGCGCTCGCGGGACGACCAGCGGGACGGCGACGCTTACGACCCGGAACGGCGTCCGGTGAACAGCGCGTCGACGTCGGGCGAGCCGGGGGCAGGCACAGTCCCGGGACTGCGCGGCGGGGCGGGCGTGCTCGCGTCCACCCCTGACTCAGCAGCGGGCGCCGGTGCAGGCGCAGGCGCAGGCGCAGGCGGCATCGCGAAGTCCGCGTCGGGCTCGGCCATGCGGGCGAACGCCTGTCCCGTCGCGCCGCCGGCGGCGGGAAGGATGTTCTCGCCGGCCGTCCGGAGCGCGGCACGCGTCTCCCCCACGATCGCGCCGAGCGCGTCCAGCACGCGGTCGGTGACCCCGTCCGCCGGGAGCGTCCCCTGCTCCATCGCGTGGTAGTAGCCAAGTACCGCCGGCTCCTGTCCGGGGACGCTGAGCCCCTCGGCGAGCTTCTTGACCAGTTGCGCGCGCGACAGCCGCGCGCGGTGACGCAGCCGCGGCAGCAGCGCAGGCCAGGTTCCGGCGGCGCCGTCGAGCGCCTGCAGCAGGTCGTCCGTCAGTGCCTTGGCCGGGGACGCGGCGAAGGCGGCGGCGTCGAACGTGCGGCGCGGGGCGCGGGCCAGGTACTCGTCGAGCAGCGTAATCAGCTCCTCGCGCTCGGCCCCGGTCACCTGCTGTAGGTAGTCGGTCGGGTCGGGCGCCTCGCCGCCCGCGCGGTCGGCGGCGGTGAACTGCCTGAAGAGCTGTTCGACGAGGGTCATGACGCGTCCGGTGGAATATCACGCGCGGCCAGTCGCCGGCGCAGATCGCGCCGGAAGCGGCTGACGATCTGGTAGGCGTTCTCAGTCGTGACAGCGGGGACCTCCGTGACCGCCACGTCCGCCGTCTGGTCGTCGAAGACCATGATCTCGATGATGCGGCGGTGGTCCGGTGAGCGCTCGGCGAGCAGCTCCTCGATGATCGCCTGCACCTCGAGGTAACCGGCGCGGTCGACCTCCCCGTCCGACGCCGGCTCGCGGCCCGCCGCGGTCACGGCGTCCAGGGAGTCGGTGTCGAGCGTCCGCTCGCGGTCCCGGAAGAAGTCCGCGATCCGGCGCTTGGTGATCGTGTTCATCCAGACGACGAACTCGCCCTTGGACGTCCCGTCGAACGCGGACCGCACCGCGCTGGTGATGATCTCACCGGTGACGTCCTCGACATCCTGGGCCGGAATCCGCAGGACGACCCGTCGGCGCACGTTCTCCCAGTGCCCGAACACCAGATGTGCGAGCCCGGTGGCAGCCGCCTCACGGTGCCCGCGCGTCCGCATCGCGCTGACGTACGCGATCAGCTGGTCATCGCTGAGCGACTGCAGCTCGTGGTCGGGAAGGGGGCCTGAGAACGTCAACGGTCTGTGTGTCGCCATGGCCGCTGGGTTCCTGACGCGTCGATCCGCCGACGCTATCCGAGCCGGCTTCCGGCGTGGGCGCGCTCAGCGCGGGAGCGTCTTGGTGAGAACGGCGGCTTGCTCAGGGGTGAGCGGTGTCGTGTACGCGGCGACCGCGTCCGCCGTCGCGAGTCCGATCCCTTTGTCGCGCGCATCGCTGCTGTAGAGCGTGACGTGGTTCGGTGGCAGCGGGACCGGGGTGCCGAGGTCGGCGGACAGCTGCGCGTACACCTCGGCCAGACCGTCGACGTCGCAGAAGGCGACGAGGCTGCGGCGACCGTCGTCCCGCTCGGCCGTCGCCGCCCGCCCGTCGAAGTGGACGCCGCGCGGCTCCGTGAGCGCCGGCTCGTGGCGTTGCCCGAGTGCGATGAGGTCCGCGAGGGGTCGGCCTACTGCGACCGCCAGGTCGGGGGTGAAGGTGGTGACGTGGTGCTCACGGCGGCAGTGCCAGGTCGTGCCGCCGAGCTCGAGGTGCTTGGGGAGGTCGAGCGTGACCGGGAAGATCAACGACTGCCCGTTCTGCGGGCGGTCAGGCACTCCAGGTCTCCACGAACTCCCTCTGGTCCGGCGTCTCGGGGGACGGGCGGTTCGCGCGGTGCGTCCCGGCTCGGAGCGCCCTCAGATGAGCGAGCGTCTCCTCGGCGCCCATCCCACGCTCGCGGAGCAGGCAGCCAAGGACGGTACCGGTCCGCCCGATGCCGCCCCAGCAGTGGACGTAGACGGTCTCCCCCTCGGCGACCGCCATGCCGATCGTGTCGAGGATCGTGCGCATGTGGGCGGGGGTCGTGACGCTGACGTCGGGGATGGCCATGCGGACGTGTCGCGCCGACGTCCCGCGCTCGGTCGCGATCTTGGCGAGCAGGTCGTCGTACGGCTGCAGCGGCGGCCCCTCGCCGGCCTCGGTGAGGTCGAGGAAGCAGGTGACGCCGGCCGCGAGGAACGCGTCGAGCTTCGCCTCCGCCTCGGCTCGCGTAGGCGCGCCGGGGTAGGGACCGGCGAGGACGCTGCCCTCGATGGCCCAGAAGCTGTCGCCCGGCAGTGGCGCCGTCGAGACGGCGGGCCCGTCCAGCGAGATCGTCTGCGAGAGCTCGAAGAGCGCGTCGGCCAGCGCGGTGATCTCGTCGCGCATGACGAGCTTGTCGAGCCACTGCTGCGGGATCCCGTCCGCCCCGTGGATCGCGCCGGCAAGCTGGCCGTAGATCGCGGCGGTGGTGTCCGCGTCGTCCCCGAGGTTCACCGCCGCGAGGACGCCGGCCTCGAACGTGTCGGTCGAGCGCAGCGCCCACAGCGCGGCCTCGAGCGCGTCGACGACGTAGCCCGTCCCCTTGATCGCGGGCGGCTCCTTCGTGAGGAACGAGGCGGCGGCGACCGTGGCCACCTCGGCGTCCAGCGGGTGCGAGGTCCAGATGCCGGGGGACGGCTCGACGGTGCCGGAGTGCAGGAGCTCGCCGACCGGCGCGCCGTTCAGCGCCTTGACGAGCAGCCCGGCGAAGTAGCGGCTGGCGTCGATCGCCTGCGGGGCGCCGTGGGTGGTGCGGGCGCTCTCACCGGCCCGCGCGACCGCGGCTGCCGGGTGCCGCGCGTAGGCGAGCGCGACGGGCGCGAGCTTCATCAGCGGCCCGTTGCCGGCTGCGTCGGTGTCCGCGTCCCCCGGGAACGGCTCACCGGTCCGCTCGAACCGCGTGAGTGCAGCCCGCGTCGCGTTCCCGATGTCGAAGCACGAGCCGGTGCTCGACCAGTACCCCTCGCGGTACCAGCGCACGTAGCGCTGCAGCTGGTCGACGGGGTCGAATCCCTGGCACTCGACGAGGCTCTCCGCGAGGCACAGCGCCATCGAGGTGTCGTCCGTCCACGCGCCGACGGGCAGGCTGAACGGCCCGCCGCCGACCATGTCTGTCACGGGCGGGAACGTCCCCCGCGGCTTGAACTCGACGGTGGTCCCGACGGCGTCGCCGGCGGCCAGGCCGAGGAGGGCGCCGCGGAAGCGGTTGCGTGTCTGGTCGTCGGTGCTCATGGGGACGGAGTCGAGCACGCCCGCTGCGCACTGACAACCTCGGTGGGCAAGCTCCGCAGCGCGACGAGGTCTGCGTTACGTCCCCTCGCGTTGCCAGAGCGTCGACGAGTCGAACGCGTACATCAACTCATCGTTCCACTTCGCACCCCAGACGCTGGTGCCGGCGTCTTGTGCTGAGTGCGTGTGACGCTGGAGGACGTACGGCGTCCCGTCAAGCTCGATGAGCGCGATCTCGAGTGGTCCTAGACCGTCTGTCCGGGGTGCGAACGTCACGCCCGTTCTCTCGGTGATCTCCGCCGGCAGAACTTGAAGAGTGCCCACGATCTTCAAGCTGAGAATGGTGGCTCGAGGCAGCGTGGGCACCTGAATGGGCGTGGCCCGCGTCGTCTCGCGCCTCGGGATCGGGACGCGCGGGAGTGGGCCATACCAATGGGCGGGCGCGTTGCCGGGCGTGTCGAACGCGTACATGATCTGCGGGTCCCACTTCTCGCGGTCGACCATCAACCCCACCGAGTTCGGGTCCGCGTAGACGGAACGCCAGAGGCGGAACACGGTGCCGTCGAGGGACACGATCGCTCTCCACTCCAGACCGAATTCGCCGTCACCCCGCGCGAAGGTCACTGAGTGGTCGACGTCCTCGTAGATGGAGTCGTCAGTGCTGCTCGGTCCTGACGATCGCCTTTCAGTGCCAGGAGTAGTGCGGTCCGGGCGCCGGGAGTGCGTCGTAAAGCTCCTCGAGGACCGGGCGCATCGTGGCCTGGAGCTGGTGGGCCGCGTCCGCACAACTGTGCTGGTGACGTTCCCACGCGCGGTGCACCGCCATCGGCGCTTCCTTGAGGCCGGCGAACGGTGACTGCACGGCCACGTACTTGTCGACGAAGTCCGTCAGCACCATCGCCTCGGTGGACTTCCCCAGGTCCAGCGGTTGCCCGTACTGCCGCAGTTCGATGAGCCGGTCCAGCGGCACGCGAACGGCGGTCACCTCGTCGACCACCAGTCGATCGAGCTCGTCGACCGTCCGCTCGAGTTCACGCAACGCCGCCGCCGCCTGCTGCCCGAGCTCCTTCTCGCGCCGGGCGAACGCGGACGCGAGTGCCCGGTAGTAGCCCGGGACGTCCGCGTCGCGGTTGAACCGCTTCCACAGGGCGAACCCGTGCTCGCGGAAGTCGAAGACGACCGACCGCGCGTTGTGCAGCTTGTCGGCCAGGGAGACCCGGAGCTCGTCGGGACGCTTATGGGCGATCGCGCCGATGTAGTCGAGCTTGCGCTCATACCACGGTGGCTTGGCCTGCAAGTCGGTGTCGCTGTTGGCGACCACGATCCGCGCGACGTCCTCACCGAACAGCTTGCGGATCTCCAGCTCGGCACGCGCGCCGCCGCCGTCCTCGATGACGTCGTGCAGCAACCCGCCGATGGCTTCGTCCTCGGTCCCGCCCATCTCCAGGACGATCGACGCGACGCCGAGCAGGTGCGCCACATACGGCACGGGCGTGCCCTTCCGCAGTTGCGTGCTGTGGTGGCGCGTGGCGTAGACCAGCGCCTGTTCAAACCGCGGGGTCAGCAGCGGGGTCTTCGTGTGGGCGTCGGACATGCTCGCTCCTATCGTTTGGCTCTACTTCTGGGGTCGGGTACGCGCGACCGAACCTGACACAACTGCACCCCACGAAGGCGACCAGGCCACCGGCTCCGAGCCTTCAGGAGGCAGAGTCGTGTCCGCGTGCGCCGGGACCGGGTCGCGGCCAGCGTCTGCTGCCGATCCCTTCCGTGCTGCACGCGTCGCCCCCCGCGGTGACGGTCGGCGTTCGAGGCCGTGTCAGGTCGGCCGTTGCGGGGGCGACTGCTCGCCATGCCCTGTCCCAACCCGACTGACCGAGAGACCCCATGACCCTGCGCATCATCGTCGCCGCGGCGACCAGCGCCCTACTCCTGGCCGCGTGCGGCGAGAGCACCTCCTCCGACACGCAGACCGTCGCCGCCCCGGCGCAGACGGTCACCGTCACGGAGACAACGACCGCCGCCGCGGCGCCGACGCCCGAGCCCGAGACCACGACGTCGGCCGCAGCCGCGGAGCCCGATGAGGCGGACGCCGGCTCGTCAGGCGACTGCATCGTCGTCCCCGACGTCGAGGGCGGTGACCATCAGCTCGCACAGGACACGATGCAGGCCGCGGGCCTGTACTCGCTGGATGAGGAGGACGCGACCGGCCAGGACCGCCTGCTGATCGTGGACCGCAACTGGACCGTCGAGTCGCAGCGCCCGGCCGCCGGCAAGTGCGTGTCCGAGGACACCACGGTTCTGCTGCGCAGCAAGAAGGACGGCGAGTGATGGCGACGTCCGTCCCGCCCCCGTCCGGTCCTGAGGCCGGTGGCGGGGGCGGCTTCCGCGGGCTCGTGCGCCGGCGTCCCGTCGCCTGGCTCGTCGGGACCGCGATCGTCGCGCTGATCGTCGGCGCAGCCGCGGGCCAGGCCGACACGGCGCCCCGCGCCGACCTCGACGAGGCCAAGCAGGCGAACGTCCGCCTCACCAGCGCGAACGCCACGCTGAAGCAGGACGTCGAGGACGCCCGGGCACGCAACGCGACGCTCGAGGAGGCTCGCGACAAGGCGACGCGCGAGGCCGACAACGCGTTGGCCGAGGCCCGCCGCATCACCGCCCGCGGCACCGTGCCGAGCCTGGTCAGCGGTGACGTGGACGAGGCCCGCGACAACTCCGTGGTCGGCGACTTCGAGTGGAAGATCCGGCAGCAGTCGCGTATCTCCGGCGCTACGCCGGGGACGGTCATCGCCCAGCGTCCCCGGCCGGGTGCAACGCTTGCCCGCGGCGCCGGCATCACGGTCGTCGTCGCCAAGAAGGCACCGCCGAAGCCGAAGCAGTGGGTGACGATCTACAGCCTGTCCGGCGGCGGCTCCCGGCGCACCGGCGAGTTCCGCATCCCCGAGGGCGAGAAGGTCCGCGTCCGCTACAGCTACGGCGGCGACACCAACGACACCCTCCAGCTGAAGTCCCCCGACGAGGGCGACGACAGCTTCGGCGACCTGATCGTCAACGAGATCGGCCCGTACTCGGGCGTGTCCCGCCTCTACGGGAAGTCGGGGACGTACTACCTCGACGTCATGGGCGGCAGCTGGGACATCGCGGTGCAGGTGTTCAAGCGCCCGTGAGCCGCCGGCGAGTGGGTGCCAAAGCCGCGACCGACACAGGCGCCGAGATCTGACAAAACCCCCCGCTCGTGAGCGCGGCCCGCCGGGTTCACGTCGCGGCGTTGCTACAAGGAGAAGGTATGGACACCCACCTACACGTCGTCTTCGGGCGTTCCGTCGACGGACTGAGCACCGTCTACATCGAGCGCCCGCTCGCGGATGATCTCGCGCGGACCCGGAGAGTGCTCGATGACGCGACGACCTGGGGTGAGCTCCGGGCCGGCCTGACGGCGGACCGGTACCTCGAGTGCGTCGATCGCGCAGACACGCGAGACGGCCACGAGCCCGACGACAACGACGCGTTCGAGGCACACGAGCTTGCGGGTTTCGCAGACGGCGACTGGCCAGAGTGGCCCGCGACGGAACACCTGCATTGGATGCCGGACGAGGCCAAGCTGCTGGGCAAGCGCGAGCCCACGGTGCTCAACGACGACATCCTGGAGTTCGATCCCGCCAACGACTCGGCCGTGGTCGCCGCGCTGGAGCGCGCCGGCTACGTGGTCACGGAAGACAATGACGCTGTCGCCGCCGCGCTGGGGATGGCGGGCGCGTAGCGCGACGGCCGACCCTTGACCGGTTAGCGAAGCAGCGCGACGCACCAAGCGTCGGGGCGACGACGGGCCTGGTCTGGCACGGGCCGGCCTGGCCCCAGCTCCAGACGCGCTGCCGAACGGATCGCGTGACGCGACCGCCGTCAGGGTCGCCAGCACCGGAGCTCAGTGAGCTCGTCGTACGGCAGCGACGACTCGAGGTCATACCGGTCTGCCACGTCTGCACGCAGTTGCAGCGCAGTCGTGGCGGCGCCGAGGGCCAGCAGCTCGACGAGGTCGGCGGTCAGGTGGTCGACGGGCACAGGCACCTGGGTGACAAACCAGATCTCGGATCCGTCCACCCACAGGTTGCCACGCAGAGCATCGCTGTCGGCGTACACCGGATGCTCGTGCTCGAAGTCGAGGTGCAGCGCCGGTGCACGACCGACCATGGAGCGCACGCGCAGCGGCCAGGTGTGGCCGGGGAAGTCGATCACCACGGGCTCGAGTGGGTGGTCGATGACCAGGCAGCCGGAGTCCTCGTCGCCCCAGACCTCGGTCTCGTACGCGAGGTCCCCGGCCACCTCGAACGCCGCCCGTACCCACTCGGACACGGGTTCCTCCGGCTCGGCTTCCGGGACCTCGATGTCACCCGCGAGGAGCTCCTGCAGCAGCTCCTCGGCCCAGGTGTCGTCGTCCTCACGGTAGATGTCCGGGTCGCGGACCTCGAACATGATCGCCCGCTCGTACGCAGTCCTCGCCTCGGCGAGGTCGCCCAGTGCCGCAGCTGTCCGGCCGAGCCAGCACCAGTTGAACGCGTCCTCCGGAGCGAGCTCGCAGAAGTATCGGAAGTAGCCGTACGCCTCACGGAGGCGGCCGAGCTCGAAGAGCGCCACCCCGAGCGTGTAGTGCGCGCTCATGTTGCCCGTGAGAAGGACCCGGCGCCACCGCACGACGGCAGCCTCGCCACGCGATTGGCGCGCGGCTGCCGCCAACCCGTCGTCGAGCCCGTCGACGGTCCGGTGACGTAGCGCGCAGACAGCGGCGATGATCGCGTTGACCGTGACGTCGCTCAGGCCGAGCGTCGGCGCGTCGAAGCGCGGCCCGTCCCAGCGCGGCGTGCTCGCCGTCGTCGGGGTCGTACGCCGAGAGGTCCTCGACCAGGAAGCCCGTGCAGCGATCGGCCGACGGAGGCTGCAGCAGCGCCACGTGGTCACCGACGACCGTCCAGCACTCGACCCGCTGCCCTTCGTGGGTGTCCCCGAACTCGAGCGCTACGAGGCGGTCGAGCTGGCGGTCCAGCGTGACGCGAAGGCGGGGACGACGAGGACTGACCACATGTCCTGGGTCGTACCGGCGACACGTCGTCTGACACCCGGCACCTCGCCGTCGGGCGGTCGCGCACGGTCGTGTAGCCAAACTGTAGGGAGGTATGGCGAGGCCTGTATAAACCGTCCGGTCGGGTCACCGCAGCCGGTGTACCCGACACCGCAGGACCACCCATCAAGAGTGGCCGAGGGACCCAGCCCTGTGACGCCGCGGCAACCAGCTCAGCACCAGCGGGTGCCAACGCTGGGATCGATGGAGGTGACGCTGGATGACCAAGAAGCGCAGGCGGTCGACGCCGCAGGAGCCGAGTACCCGCCAGTTCACGCGCAGCACCGATCCGCAACCGCAAAGTTCTGCGCTCGCACTCGGCGGACCCAGGAATCGGGACCCAGCCGCACGTCCCAAGCCGGTGCCTCGCACGTCGGATGGCCCCGTCTCACGGTACGCCTTTCGCTTCGAGCCGCGTAGTGGATGGGTGCTTCCCTGCGGGTTCAGCTCCAGCCTGCTGGGCAACGTCATGCCCGGAGAACGCTGCGCGGTCGGCGGCCTCGTCTTCGTCGACGAAAGGCACATCGAGGCGCGCTTTGCGGTCTGCGACGACGCCGTCCGCGTCGACGCCATCGCACGGCTGCGCTGGTGGGCGCATGGGTCTCCGTGGACCCTGAAGGTCGCGGACGGGCTGCACCCGGTGAATCCCTTTCCCGGGACGTGGTACCCGCTCGCCTGCTCCAGCTGCGGCCGGCACGGTGAGGTCTCAGCAACAGCGATGCCGTATGTCCGCTGCGCCGCCTGGGTGCTGCTCCCTTGCCGCTGTGGCGGCGTCTTTCTCCCTACGCGTCGGACTGACGACCCCACGTCCGACTCCCGGACTCCCGACCCGAAAGCACCCTGACCATGTGGATCTTCACGACCTCCGGCTTCCTCTCCGTCGTCACCCCGGCCGACCGCCCCGGTGACCTCCTCGTCCGAGCCCGCGTCCGCGCCGACCTCGAGGCATTCTGCGACGCCACCGGCGCACCCGCACCGATCGAGACGCCCGCCCGCGACTACCGCTGGCGGACGTTCGTCCCGGCGGCGACGTTCGCCACCTACCTCGCCGGCCAGGCGGAGGCGATCGACTACGGCAACTTCAAGAGCGCCGTCGCCGCCCGCCAGGGTCACGACCGCGCCCATCGCTACCACGACGTGTGGAGCGTCATGCACGACCTGCAGCTCGCGGACGCAGACGCGGTCTAGCCGGGGCCGACGATGACCACGTGGTTCCGCGCCCGCGACAGCGCGACGTAGAGCTGCTGGTCGTGCGAGGCGGCGTCAAGGTCCTCGAGCTCGCACAGCACAACCACGGGCGACTCGAGGCCCTTGAAGGCGCGGATCGACGAGAAGTGCACGTGCGACCCGCCGGCTCCGCGCTTGTCGGTGAAGGTGAAGCGCCCGTGCCCCTCGCGGGCGACCGCGCTCTTCGCGCTCGCGTGTGAGGACAGCACCACGATGTCCTGCGGCGGGATCTCGTCGGTGCTGCAGAGCCGCTCCAGCACCGACGCCACCGTCGCCGGCTGGTCCTTCGCCAGCAGCAACTCGGGCGAGCGTCCCTCGGGGCCGCGCGCCTCGGGGACGATCTGACCCTGGTAGAGCTTCATCACCTCACGATGGATCAGCTGCGTGTTGCGGCAGTTGACGGTCAGGTCGAACGGGACGTAGTCGTCCGTGACGTCGAGCGTCGTGTCGTAGATGCGCTGGTTGTCGTCGAGGAACAGCCACAGCGATCCGGCGGCCGGATCGGCGATCGTCGTGTTGAGGGCGTCGAGCCAGTCGGTGTGCAGGTCCTGCGCCTCGTCCACCAACACCGCGTCGAACTGACCGCCGAGCTGCTCCATCGCTTCGATCAACGCGTACGGCAGGTCCTCGCGCCAGTGCTCGGGCGGCGGGGTCGTGCCGCTCGGGTAGTCCTTGAGCGGGATCTTCGCCCGCCGCGCCCAGTACACGCAGACGCTGTGGAAGGTCTGGAACGTCAGGTTGTCCCGCCCCTCGCGGGTGTTGAGATGCTCGCGAAGCCCGCGGTTGAAGCAGACGAACAGGACGCGTTGGCCTTCGTCGGCGAGCCGCTTCGCCCGCTCCACAGCGAGCATGGTCTTCCCGGACCCGGCGCAGCCGTAGACGACCATCCTCCGCGCACGACCGAACCGATTCAGCAGCGCGGACTGCTCGTGGGTGAGGAGGACCAGCTCCTCGGTCTCGTCCAGGAACGTGGTCGCCATCGGGACCTCGATGCGGACACGTGGCGCGAGGAGCTCCCGGAGCATCGCTGCGCCTTCGGCACCGGGCGCGGTCCGCTTGTCGCGCGAGCCCTCGTGGTACGCGAGCGCGCGGTCGATCGCGGCCGTCATGTCCGGCAGATCGGTGCGGCCCATGACGAGATCCGCCGGCGCGTCCGGCGCGAGCACGAGGGAGTGCGCCGAGATGTCCGGGAACGCGAGCGCATGCACCAGGAAGAGCTTGTGCCGCCGGTACCCCTCGACCTCCTCGATCTTCCGCGACAGGTTGTACCGGTGGTCGAGCGCCTGCGTGAACGGGTCCTTGATCCGCTCGGCCGGACCGTCCTTCCGGAGCCGGCGCCACTCGCCGAACTCGCACTCGATCCCGCCGCCCTTGACCTCCAGACAGACGATCCCGCGGTCCGGGTGGCAGAGCACGAAGTCGCACTCGTCGTCCTCGGCCCCGGTCGCGTGGTCGCGGATCACGAGGCTCGCGGAGTGGAAGACCTCCCACTCGTCGTCGAGCTGGTCGCGGAGCGCCTCGAAGACGCGGCCCTCGGCGCGGCTCTTGACCTCGTCCTCCAGCAGCGAGCGCGGGTACATGCGAGCCATCCGCCGCGAGCCTACCCGCCGGCCCCGCGTCGTCGGCGATGATGGGCCGATGCCGGACGACGACGATCCTGGACGCGCCGAGCCGGCCGGGCCGTGGCGCCTGTGGCGTCAGGACGATCACGGCAACGCGGTGCCGATGGCCTCGTTCACCGATCGGGACGAGGCGGACCGCGCGTGCGCGAGGTACAACGCCCAGGGGCATCACCAGCACTACTGGGTGGAGTTAGACCATCGTTGAGCCACGCCTAACTCGAGGTGACCGGGCAGACACGAATGGTCGACCGCGCCGCCGGCCAGTCCATGCTCCTGAACGACCAGCGCGGGGTGGGGCCACTTCAGGCCGTCGCGCTGGGGCCAAGCGAAGCCGTCGCTCTCGTCCGCCGCCAATAGCGCACGAGCTCCGGAACGCACCACGAGACACGCTGTGTGCGTTTGTGGCTTGCAGCACTGGTGTCGTGAGCCCCTCCCCAAATCAGGACGGCTCGACCCGTTCCCCGCTCAACGCCGAGGCCTATTTCGGGCGGGTCCGTAGCGAGGATCTGCGACGTCCGCTACTGCGGCGCCTGCACGCCGTCGGCCGCCGGGGCTAGCCGGAACCGTGCTCGTCCCCCAGCGTCGTCCCTCTCGACCTCGCCACGCTCGACAAGACGTTTGAGTGCCTGATGGGTCGTCGGTTGACTCAGCCCTGTTGCCCGAACGAGCGCGGCCTCCCGCTGCCACTTCCCGGTGCTAAGGGCGTCGATGATGCGCCCGTACGACTCGCCCCTTGCTAGTCGTGCGGGGGAGGGCATGCTGTCATCGGGTTCGCTCCCTCCAGGGGTCTCAACGCTGGCGGCGTCGGCCGCCAGCGAGAGTGCAGACACTTGCAGGGTCAGCGCGTCGAGATCAGCGGCGATCTTCTCCAGTAGCGATCGGCTGGCAAGCGCAGGCTGCCTACCAGCCTGTTTGACCTCGTGAGCGCCACGAATGGTGGCTTGGGCTCGATTCTCGGATGTCTCAGCTGACGGAGCCGCAAAGATCAAGAGCGCTTCAACAGTCGCAACAAGATCGGCGTGATCGAGCGGACCAGCCTGGTCAGGCAGAGTGAACCAGGAAAATCGATCCCACCTCCCGGCGAGTCGGTCGCGTCGGTGATTCGCCAGGCGCCCCGTGATGTCACCCGTCGCCGTACCGACGTAGATCGTCGTCCATGCATGGTGCAGGACGTAGATCCCCGGCTGGCCGGCGACGTCAAAAGTCTTGCTTTCTCCGTCCACCTTGTAGGTGCCGGAGACTTCCTTCTGTCCTCCAGGTCCCTTCCGGCCCCAGTTCACGTAGGCGGGATCCCAGAACCGTCCGTAGAACTCAATGATCGCCATTCATCGCACCCACGTAATCGAAGTCGGAATGGAGGGCATCCCGCCACCCTGGCCAGTAGCGCGTCACGCTATAGCGACGTGGACCCGTGCGCGCACGACGCGCCGGCGGCGATACGACCCAACCTGAGGCAGACGATGCTTCATACCGGCCTCGGGACGAACGCCGCCGCGCCCAGGACGCGTTCGAACCGCGACCACCGCTCGTCACCGGCCTGCTTGGCGAGGCGGTCGTACGCACCCATCTGTCCACTCAGGTTGTCGACGGTGTGGACAAGGGTCGCCTCGCGCGTACTCGGCACGACGGGGCTGCCGTACTCGAGCCGGCCGTGGTGCGAGAGCACGATGTGCAGCAGGCGCTGGGCGATCTCGCCCGGGAAGTCCGGGTCCTGCTCGATGGCCTGGCGCACGCGGTAGTAGCCGAGCGGAATCTCACCGAGGAGCTTGCCGGCATCCGTGAGGTCGATCGCACCGCCCTCCTGCCGGTAGGCCTCGAGCTTGCCGATGTCGTGCAGCAGTGCTCCGCAGACCGCGAGGTCGCGATCGGCTCCGAAGACCGCGCAGAGACGGTCGACACCGTGGGCGACGTCGAGCGCGTGCTCAAGCAGGCCGTGACGGTACGCGTGGTGGTTGAACTTCGCCGCCGGCGCCAGACGGAAGCACCGGCCGGTCGGCGTGCCCGGACCGAGCAGGCGCACCATTAGCGCGGCGAGGTGCGGCTGCGCAATCGATGCGAGCAGCGCGTCGAGCGCGTCGGACAGCTCGCGCACGCAGCGGGCGGGTGCGTCGAGGAGCAGGCTCCAATCGACGTCGTCGCCGGCGACGGAGTCGACGGTCGCCACTGTCAGCTGCCGCCCGTACCGCGGATGCTCCGAGCACCGACCGCCGACTTGCGCGGGGGTGCCGGCCCGCAATCCCTCGACGGCTGCGCCCGGGTCCCACATGACCGCCGGGATGGTGCCGGAGCGGTCCCCCAGCAGCAGACGCAGGAAGGCCGACCCATCGCGCTTCTCCCGACGCTCGACTTCGCGGACGAGCAGCACGGCGTCAACGTCGCACGGGGTCTGCCACTCAGAGAGGCGCGGCGAAGTCGGTAGCTCGGGGACGGCGGTGCTCATGAGCGAGGAGTCGAAACGAGGCGCCCTCGTCTGACACTCGTCACGCGCGCTCGGCCTGCAGCTGCGCCGCCGACAACCCGAGCAGCACACCCAGGAGCACCGCGCCGACGGGCGCGTCGGGCTGCACCTCGTCCAAGCGGCTGGCGAACATGGCACGCGCGTCATCGTCGATCCCGACCGACTCCTGCAGGCACAACACGTCGGCGAGCTCGAGCTCGCGATCACCCGCAGTCTGCACCACGACGAAGTCGGTCAACCGATCGAAGGCTTCACGCAGCGCCTCGGCCAGGGCAGTCGCGGGGACGGGCGTCATCGCCCGCGTCCGTTCAGGAGCGCGACGACCTGCTCCGGATCGACCACGAGCACATCGTCGGCTCGTCCCCGCAGCTCAGCGAGCGAACGAACGGCTCGCAACTTGGCGCTGACGTCGAGCCCGACGCGGGCCGGGTCGTGCAGCTCGAACCACGGCAGCCCGGCCTCAGTGTAAGTCCACGCATCGACCGGCGGCGACGGCAGCGGAAGGCCTGTCACGGCAGCGAACGCCACTGCCTCGACCAGCGCGACGCGGACCGAGGCAGCCGGCTCACGCTCCCACGTGGCGTAGCCGTGGTTGTCCTCGTAGATCTCCTGACGGATGCGTCCACCGGCGGCGAGGCCCAGCGGCGCCGCTGACGGTGAGCAGCAGAGGACGTCATCAACCGCGACGGCGGGCGGCTCGTCGGGGAACTGACCCGGCCGGGCCGCGAACGTCGTGAAACGCAGGCCACCCTCGGGCGCGTCGCCGGACCGCTGCTCTTCCACCGTCGCGCCCGTCCCGAGCGGCGTGGCCACGAACTGCCGCACGCAGCCGTCGCCCGTGGACACGCCATCCAGCCAGGGCTGGTCCTGGACCACGAGGTAGTCCTGCTCCCCTCGGCGCGGAGGGGCGTTCCGGAACTCGCCGCCGGTCACCGCACAGGTGGCCCCGAGGCCGACCTTCAAGACGCTCGGGTGCCAGCTGCGCGCAGCGAAGGACAGCCACAGGGCTTCGCCGTCGCGCAGCGCGACGACGTGATCGGCGTCGCCGATACCGAGCAGGTCACGGGCCGCCGGCGCTAGCTCTGCGGCGGGCAGCGTCGGCATCGCACCTAGCGAAGGTGGGAGCGGGTGGTCCCCGCCGTCGTCGGGAATCCGCAGCGTCCGCTGCAGGGTCACAGTGACGCCGTCGCCTACGTCGATCGAGGCACTCATGGAGGGAGGGTCGAACCCCCGCGCACTGTTCTGACAGTGCGGGCCAGAACTCGGACGAGTCTCACCGCTCACGAACTGATTACGGCTGACGATAAGCAACCAGCGGAGCGGGGCGTCAGGTCTCGAGCCGTGGCAGCGACTAGCCTGACACACGACCGCGATCGAGGAGCAAAGAGCCGTCATGACGAGCAGCGAGGCATCTGACCGGGTCGCGTCGACCCGACCGGACCCGAATGCCGCCCGCGCCGCGATGCGCAGACCGCTCACGTCCCCGGTCCCAGGTTTCGTTGCTGCGCTCCGATCCGAGTGGGCGGCGACACGCAACCGCGCGGAGGCACAGATCGAGCTCCGAGATGGTCGTCGTGCCGGATCGCCGTCGAGCGGCCGGTACGTCTTTGCCGCGGTCACTGAACTGCGCGGCCTACGAGACGACACCGACGCGGTTCTGCTCGTCGGTCATGATGAGATCGACGCGCGCGTCATCGGATCGGATGGGCAGCAGATCCTCATCCGTTTGGACCGTGACCTCGGCGAGCACGTGCCGAGCGCACGTCTACGGCCCGATGCCGCGTTCCTCATCGATCGACTCATCGAACGCCTCGAGCAGCTCGACGGCCGGGTGGATGAACTCGGCGACCTCGTCCTCGGGCGGATCGAACCCAGCGGATCACCGGTAGACGCGCCGTGCGGCGACCTGAACCCAGAGCAGCACGCAGCTCTGAGTAGCGCGCTCGGCCGCGACCTTACGGTGATCTGGGGCCCGCCCGGCACGGGCAAGACCCGGACGATCGGGACGATCGCAGCGCAGGCAGCCATGGCTGGCCAGCGGGTGCTCATCGTCAGCCACACCAACATCGCAGTCGACGGCGCAGTGCTTTCGACCGTCGATGCACTCGCCGCGCAAGGTCACCACAACGCCGTCCTACGGGTTGGGGCACCACGCGATCACCGTCTCTCGTCCCAGCCGGAACTGCTCAGCGACGTGCTCGTCGCGCGCGCCGTCGAGGGATTCGAGAGAGAGCGGTCTGCGGCCATCGCTGACTGCGCAGAGGCCAGGGCAGCGCTCAACGATGCTCAGGCAGCTCACTCGGTGGCGTCGTGGCTCACGAGTAGCGGGCGGGCCGCTCGTGACCTGCAACGCCGTATGGACAATGAGCTCCCGTTGTACGAGCGCCGCGCCACGGAGCGCAGGGCGGCGGCTCGCACCGCTGGGCTTCAAGAACGCACGCGCCTCGAGCAGGCAGCAGAGGACGCCGAGCGCGATCACCGGCAGGCGCTGAGAGAGATCGTCGACGAGCTCAAGCAGCATCTTCACCTCCCGCGACTCCTTGGGCTGAGCACTGAAGCGGACGAGGACAGTGCTGAGGGTCTGCTCGACGAGCTCCACGTTGCCAGCGCGAACGCGAAGGCGCACCTGATCAGCAGTCCTCCCGATTCGCGTACTCGCGACAACATCGAGCGCTCGGTGCAACTCGCCGAGGAGCGCCTCCGGTCCGTCGAGCGGCGGATCCGCGAAGTCGAGGTGCGGATACTCGAGTCGAGGAAGGTCGTTGGCGCGACGCTTACGGCGGCCTACGTGCGCAAGTCGCTCCTCCTCCAGTCTTTCGACCTCGTCGTCATCGACGAAGCTTCGATTGCCAGCATCCCCGCGGTGTGGGCCGCAACAGCGCTCGCGCGCCGAGCAGTCGTGGTCGGCGACTATCACCAGCTGCCTCCGATCTGCCTCTCCGATGCTCCAATCGCTCGGAAGTGGCTCGGCCGTGACCTCTTCGACGTGGCTGGGTGGCGTGCCGCGGCCGAAGCGCGCCAGGCTCCCGAGCACTTTGTGACCCTCGTCGAACAACGACGTATGGCGCCCCGGATTCGAGCGATCCCGAACCTGCTCGCTTATCGGGGGCTCCTCAAGGATGCCCCCGGGATGGATGACGACAGTGAGTTGCACCCGTTCGCCACCGACGCGCTCCTGAAGCGTGACTCGGTCGAGCTCTGGGACGTCTCGTCGGTGCACCCGTGGGCTGCTAACCCGGCTCGTGCCTTTCGTTCGAGCCGCGCGAATCCCGTCAGTGCCGCGACGTCGCTCCTCCTCGCGACGAATGCACTGAGGCCCGATCGTCAACCGCACGAACCGGGGTCCGGGCCACGAGTCCTGATCGTGACGCCGTACCGTGCGCAAGCCGAGTTGTTGCAGCGGCTCATAGCCGCTCAGGGGCTGACGCACGAGGTTGTCGGGGGCACGGCGCATGCGTTCCAGGGAAGCGAAGCGCCCATCGTCATCCTTGACTTGGCGATCGCACCGCCTCACCACCGCGCCGCGCTCTTCAGCAAGGACCACGCCGACGTGACCGGCCGCCTGCTGAACGTCGCCGCCAGCCGTGCTCGCCGCCGGCTCATGGTCGTAACAACACACGACTGGAGCATGCGTCAGGCCAACACGCGATCACCGCTCAGGAAGCTCCTCGAGCATCTGGCGGCGAACACCTCGCAGCGTCGTGCGGTTGCCGCATGGACCACGGCCGCGGCTCATGAGCAGCCCGGCTGGCTAACGACTGACCTGACTCATCTGTCCGACGCGATCGAGAGCGCGACCGATCGCATCGTCATCGCGACGCCGGCAATCTCGTCGGGCGGAACCGCGTCGATACGGGACGCGGCAGCCCGCGCCGTGGCACGCGGGGTGACGGTCCTCGTTCTGACTGCGCCCGAGCGCGATGGGGCGAAAGTCGTACCTGCGGCTGTTCAAGACCTCCGCAGCGTCGGCGCTGTCGTGATGCGCAAGCGCGCCTTGCACGAGCACATCGTGGCCATCGACGATCGCGAGCTGTGGCTCTCGGCCATGTCGCCGCTGGCGCGCAGTGGCCCCGGTCCCGTCGCACGGCTAACAGGACGAGCGGCTGTCGACGAGGTCGCGTCGCTGCTTTGCTTGGACGACCTCGTCCGTGACCTCGATGCGAACGGTGCCCGCTGCCGAACGTGCGGCACCGAGCGCGAGCTGGCCGAAGGCGACCACAAGATGAATGGACGCTACTGGCGATGCCCGACGTGCGCACCCGAGCAGCGTGCTCGCCATCGGAGGGCACCGTGACGTTCCGAGACACCGTCCCGCATCTCCTCGCTAGGGATGCTCAACTTGCCCCGTGCGGGTCAGTCACCTGATGGCCCGGCCGAAGCGGCAGGTTCAGTTCTGGCGGAGCGCCGCCCGTCAGCCACCCGCCTTTCAGGCGGTGCAAATGCCCTGGACGGGTACCGTCATCGCGCAGTGGCCCCCTGACCAGCGCAGACGGTTTCTGGTCGCGTTTCGTCGCTACGTCCGGGAAGTCCCCTCACCTACCGAGGCAGAACGCGTCGCGTTTGTGGCGCAATGGGTCGCCGACAGTAGGCGTCGAGGCACACGTCTGCAGATGCCGTCTCAGCATGAACTCAGCTCTTTCATCGCGAGATCGTCGACCAGCAGCAAGACGGCTTCACCAGCTCGGGCATCAGCACCGATACGCAAACTGACCGCTCAAGAGAAGGCTGACGCGATCCATCGTGCCCGCTACCCCGATAGCCCGACTCGTGGCATCGCGGAGCCCAGTCCGGTGGTGGAAACGACCTCTAGCCCGCTGGCACTCCGCGACCTATCTGTCGACGACGTCGCCGTGACCGCACGCTGGCACGGTCGCGATGTCGTCGTCGAGTACTGCGGCCCGGCCGGACTCTCAGCGGTGTACTTCGAGCTGCAGCCAGCGGCGAGGCATCGCCGGTGTCCGCGCAAGCGCGCTGCGGGGTCCCAGGGCGGTCACGTCTTCAAGAAGGCTGATCCAGGGGCCACATGCGTCGTGCTCACGCTCGTTAGCAAGGGCTTCGCTGGATCGTTCGAGATTCCGGTGCTGGGCGCAGCACCGGAAGGATGACCGCGAGGCGCGTCCGCCTGACGGCCCCCTGGCGAGGAGACCGCCCGGACCGGCTGTCAGACACCGCCTGATGGCATCGACTACTCACGCGTATCGCACCCGCCCGGTACGGTCGCGCTTTCCCCACATGCCCACCCCCACGACCATCACCGCCCACCCCGCCGCGCTCGAGGTCGCCCTGGCCGACGCGATAAAGGCCGCCAAACGTGATGACCCCCTCGCCCCGGTCACCGTGCTCGTCGGAAGCACGTTGCTGCGGCCGTACCTCCAACGCCGGCTCGCGACGCTCCTCGGCGGGCACGCCAACGTCGCCTTCGTCACCGCCGGTGAGCTCGCGCTGAAGCTCGGGGAGCCTGCGCTCATCGCCGCCGGCCGCACCCCGATGCCGCCGCTGGCCGCCCGCATCCTCGCGGGCGAGGTCGCGCGGGACACCACCGGCTACTTCGCCCCCGTTGCCCACACCACGGGCTTCACGAGCGCGCTGCATCGACTGATCCGGGAGCTCACCCAGGCCGGGATCTCCGGCGGCGCGTTCGCCACCGTCGCACCGAACCTGCCCGGGACAACCGCGAAGCATCAGTCACTGGCCGAACTTGTCATGGCCTACGAGAGCAAGCGGGAAGGCTGGTACGGCGTCGACGATTGCCTCCTCGCGGCCGATCCAAAGCAGCTCGACGTACGGCTGCTCGTGCTCCACGGCGTCTGGGACCTCACCGGCGGCATGCAACGCGCGCTCGCCGTGATCGCCGAGACGACGCCCACGCTGGTCCTGTTGCCGACCGCGGCCTCCGATGCCGCGGCAACCGGCCTGACGAACATTCGCGGATGGTGCGAGTCCATCGGGGCGCAGCCGGCAGCCGCCCCGACCGACGACAAGCCCACGTCGGCTCTGCGCCACGTCCAAGACACGCTATTCGTCACTCCGCTGGACCCGACTCCCCCCGACCCAGATGGCACCGTCCGCATCGTGTCGGCGCCCGACCCCACCCGCGAGGTCCGGGCCGCCGCCCGCGCCTGCCTGGAGTGGGCCGCCGCCGGCATCCCGTTCCACCGCATGGCGATCGCCTCGCGGCACGCCGACACCTACCGGCCGCTCGTGGACGCGATCTTTCGCGAGGCCGGCATCCCCGCCTACCTGCACGAGGGCACGCCGCTCGGTGAGCTGCCACTCGGTCGCCGGGTCCTCGCCATCCTCGACCTGCTCGAGACCGACGTCGAGCGGCGCGCGATCATCGACGTCCTCAGCGACGCGGACCTCCCGAAAGAGACCCGCGAGCGCTACCCCGGCTACAGCGCTACCCGCTGGGACACGATCTCCCGCGCGGCCGGCATCGTCGGCGGCCGACCGCAGTGGCGAGAGCGCCTTGCACAGCAGGCCCATGACGCCCAGGTCCGCGCCGACGAGGACACGGAGGGGCGCAAGCCCTGGCTGAAGGACGACGTGGAGCGCATCCAATCGCTCGCCCGTTTCGTCGAGGACTTCGCGACCGCGTCCGACGAGCTCCCGAAGCAAGCGTCGTTCGCGGAGCACCTTGACGCGACGGAGGCGCTGCTCACCACCTACGTCGCGCGCGTCGAGCCGGTCATCACGGCGCTGCGCAGCCTCGCCCGTCTCGACGGCATCACTCCGACCCTGTCGTTCGAGCGCTTCCGCGACATCGTCCGCTCCGCGATCGAGGGCATGCGCAGCGACGACGTCCTCGACCGGCGCGTCGGCGCCTTCGGCCGCCGCGGCGTCAACGTCCTGGACGTCAACTCCCTCCGTCACCTGCAGTTCGACGGCGTCGTGCTGCTCGGGCTCGTCGAGCGCTCCTGGCCGTCACCGGTCCGGCAGGACCCGCTGCTGCTCGATCGCGAACGGGCTGCCCTCTCGGACCCTCTCGGCTTGCCGCTCCCACTGCGCACGCTGGGCGGCGACCCAGAGGCGCTGCAGTTCGTTCTCGCCGTGCAATCGGCGACGACCCACCTCCAGGTCAGCTATCCGCGCGCCGATCGGGCCGGCGGCCGCTCGCAGCTTCCGTCGAGCTTCCTTCGCGCGGTCGCCAGCGCCGCGACCGGTGCGCAGGTCTCAGCGGAAGGCCTCGATCATCTCGGCGCGCCGCTCGTCCGCCGTGAGCGCGCCGCGCAGGCCGGCGCCCCGGACGGCCAGCAGCCGATGTCCAGCGCCGAGCGCCGCCGGACCCTGCTCGAGAATCCCGACACCGCAGACGTCGGTCGCGCGCTCCTTCAGCAGGACGCGCGCTTCACCCGCGCCGCCGAGCTCGACCGCGCCCGCGCCTCCCGCGAGCTCACGACCTTCGACGGGTGCCTCGGCGAGGAGGGCGTCGCCGCCCTCGCGGAGCACTGGTCGCTGACCCGACCGATGCCGCCCACCGCGCTCGAGAAGTACGCCGGCTGCGGCATGCAGTTCTTCCTCAGCCGCGTGCTCGGCGTCCGCACCGACGACGAGCCTGAGGCCCTGCTGACCGTCGACGCGCTCACCAAGGGTTCGCTCGTGCACACCACGCTCGAGCGCTTCCTCGTCGAGCTCGGCGACCACGACTACCCTCGGACCGCCAAGCGCGCCGAGCACCTGCAGCGGCTGCTCGCCATCTGCACCGAGGAGTGCGACGCGATCGAAGGTCGCGGCCTGACCGGCTACCCGATGCTCTGGGAGCAGGAGCGCCGCCGCATCGCCGAGGACGTCGAGCGCTGGTACGACGCCGAAGTCCAGCGGGGTCGCGACCTCCCCCGCCGGTCCTACGAGCTCCGCGTCGGCCCGAAGCGTCGCGACGAGGACGACAAGAACCCGGCTTCTACCGATGAGCCGCTGACCATCGCAGTCGATGGCCACGAGCTCCGCTTTCAGGGCCGCATCGACCGCGTCGAGTGGGACCCGACCAGCGGCCGCTTTCGCGTCATCGACTACAAGACCGGCCGCGTCTGGAAGCGCAACGGCGATATCGAAGGCGGCGAGGCGCTGCAGCTCCCGCTTTACGTCCGGGCGGCCGCGCATGCGCTCGACCTCGACCCAGCCGACGGTGACGGCGAGTACTTCTACGTCACGCGCGACGGGGGCTTCGTCCGCATCACGTTCACCCAGGACGACCTCGCCGAGCAGCAGGAGTGGGTCGACGACGTCCTCGGCACGCTGATCGGCTCCGTCAGCGCCGGCGTCTTCCCCGCGCGACCGAGGGAACTACGTAACTGCGACCGCTGCACGTTCGACTCGCTGTGCGACGCCGGCCGCATGCACCAGAAGAAGCGCAAAGCCGATGACCCGCGCGCCGTCGCCCTCGACCGCCTCCGCGAGAAACGCTCGTGAGCGCGCACATCGTTCCCGTCGACCAGGCGGCCCGCGATCAGATCGTCACACGCCTCGATCGCAACGCATGCGTCGAGGCCGGCGCCGGTACCGGCAAGACGACCGTCCTCGTCGACCGCATTGTCGAGTTGCTGCGCACCGGCACCGCCGGCATCGACGAGATCGCGGTCATCACCTTCACCGAGAAGGCCGCCGCGGAGCTCAGCGTCCGCGTCCGGCAGCGACTAGAAAAGGCACTCCTCGACGCCGCTCCCGGGTCGAGCGACGAGGCCGTCCTGCGCGCAGCCCTCGGTGGCCTGCATCGCGCCCGCATCGAGACGATTCACGCCTTCTGCGGTGGCCTCCTCCGCGAGCGGCCTGTCGAGGCCGGCCTTGACCCGCAGTTCGAGGTCGTTGATCAGCTCGGCAGTCAGCTCGACTTCGACGTTGCCTATGACCGCTGGTTCACCGAGCTGCTCGACGGGGACGATCGGCGGGTCGCGCAGGCGCTGAATAGAACGATGTGGCCCGAGCACCTCCGCGAGCTCGCCGAGATCCTGACCGAGCACCGTGCGGTCCTGCCGCTCGCACCGGTCAGGGTGGATGATGCGGACCTCGCCGGTTACCTGTCGGTCATCGACGGTGTGGTCGACGACATCGCCCGACTGCACGAGGAGTTCGATCTTCCCGAAGCAGACGCTGGGATCCAGCAGCTGCCGGAGATCGAGCGGTGGCTTGACCGGGTCGCGGAGGCGCGCGGGGCGACTGCGGACCTCGAGCGTCTCCTCGCGCGTGCGCCGTCGTACACCGCCAGGGGCGCGCAGAAGCACTGGGACGACGCCGAAGGCTGCAAGATCCTGAAGGCGGCCGTCAATCGCCTGACGACCGCGAACGTCGAGGCATGCGCCGCGCTGCGCACCCGCGCCATCGCGGACGTCCTCCCGCTCGTCAGCAGCTTCGTCATGGATTTCGCGGAGGAGCGCCGCCGGACCGCACGGCTCTCCTTCGACGACCTGCTGCTGTGGTCGCGGGACCTCGTCGCTCAGCACCCGGACGTCCGCGAGGACTTCCGCCGCCAGTTCAAAGCGATCCTCGTCGACGAGTTCCAGGACACCGATCCCGTCCAGGCCGAGCTCGTCCTGCATCTCACGAGCGACGGGCCGGAGACCGACCCCCAGAAGCTCGTGCCCGCTCCCGGCCGGCTCGTCGTCGTTGGCGATCCAAAGCAGTCGATCTACCGCTTCCGCCGGGCCGACATCGCGATCTACGACGCGATCAAGCGCGGGCCGCTCGCCGACGACCTGCTGCAGATCAGCCAGAACTTCCGCTCGGCTGACGGCATTCTCGCGTGGGCCAACGATGTCTTCGACCGGGCGTTCAAGGAGGAGGCCGGGAAGCAGCCGGGGAACGTCCCTCTGCAGCCGTCGGGCCTCGGCGTGACGTCCGACCGGTCGCCCGTGGTCGTGATCCACGGCGCGACCGAGATGCAGGACGTCGGCGAGACGAAGCTCGCGCGACGCACGCAGGAGGCACGGCTGCTCGCGGCGACGTTCACGCGCGCCCGCGAGGAGGGCTGGCTGATCCGCGACCCGGACACCGGCGAGGAGCGGCCAGCGAAGTGGCGCGACATGGCCGTTCTCGTCCCCGCCCGGACCGAAGTCAACCTCTACGAAGAGGCGTTCGCCGCCGCCGGCGTGCCGCTGCGGCACGAAGGCGGCAAGACGTTCTTCCGTCGGCAGGAGGTTCGCGAGCTCGTGAGCATCCTGCACGCGATCGACGACCCCACCGACCGCGTGGCGCTCATCGCGTCCCTCCGGTCCCCGACGTTCGGGTGCTCCGACGAGGAGCTCTTCCTGTGGACCGCCGCGGGCGGGAAGTGGAGCTACTTCTCGAGACTCGACAGCGACGATCAACAAGGCCCCATGCGCGTGCGGGAAGGCCTGCTCCTGCTGCGCGAGCTACACCGAGCCCGCTCCGGTCTGTCCCTGCCCGAGCTCGTGCGCCGCGCACTGGACGACACCGGCGCGATCGAGCACGCCCTGACCCGGCCCGACGGCCGCGAGACGGCCGCGAATCTGCTCAAGCTCGTCGACCAGGCGCGTGACTTCAGCGCCTCCGGTGGCGGCGGCCTCCGGGCGTTCACCCGCTGGCTCGCGCGCAACCGCGACGAAGACAGCGAGGAGACCGACGCCGGCATCTCCGAGGACACGGACGACGTCGTCCGCCTCATCACGATCCACGCGGCGAAGGGCCTCGAGTTCCCGATCGTCGCGCTGGCGAACCTGTTCACCAGGGGCAGCTCGGCGCTGCGCCCGATCCCGGACGCGGCGAACCACCGCATCCACCTTCGCCTGGGGACGCAGAAGAAGTCCGGCTGGTTCACGACGCCGGACCTCGACGCCGCGCACGAGGCGGAGAAGTCGTTCATCGCGGCCGAGCGGCTGCGGCTGCTCTACGTCGCGGTCACGCGTGCGCGCGACGTACTGGTCGTGCCGTGGGTCGGCGAGAAGGCCGAGGGCATGCTGGAGACGCTGTCGCATTCGCTGCCCTCGTCGGCTGAGGACGCCGCCGGGGCAGAAGCACTCGGTGTTTCCATCCTGCATTGGACGTCGCTGTCGCTGCCGCCGGCAGACGCGGGCAGCGACAGCGGCGCTATCCCTGACACCCTCCCGGAATCCGAGGTGCAGGACGCGGCAACCGCGGCCGCACGCTGGGAGTCCGAGCACATCGACGGCATCGCCCGCGCGAGCGTCGAGCTGCCCGTCACGACCGCGACCGGGATGACCAAACCCTGGCGCCCCGTCGTGGCGAGCGCCGAGTCCGTGGACGCCTCCCTCATCCTTGGCGAGGGCCCGCCGCTTGCACTCGGTGACGCGCTTCACCTCGTGATGGAGCGCGTCGACTTCCCGGACGCCTCGAACCTCGAGTCCGTCTCCCACGCGATCTGCGTGGAGGCCGAGATCCCCGACCACGTGGACGAGGTCATCAAGCTCGCACGCCGGTGCCTCGCGAGCCCGGGCGTCATTGCCGCGTCGACGGCTGACCAGGTCGTGCGTGAGCTCCCGTTCACGGTCCCAGGCCCTGGCGGCGCCGGCTTCGTAACCGGCCGTGCCGACCTCGTCTACCGCGTTGGTGACGAGTGGACCGTCGTCGACTACAAGACAGACGGTGTCCCAGACCGAGACCTCGCGGCAGCAGCGGCCCATCACGAGGCCCAGGCGAGCGCGTACATGGAGGCGGTGCGGTCGGTTGTAGGTGTCGTGCCTAGGATCGTCCTGGTCTTCGCACGGGCGGGCGCCGAGGCAAGTTTCGAACCGACATCGGAGACAAGCCCGTGCGCGTGAACCCCCTCAGCAAGCCGGAGTACGCCTACCCCTACCTGCTCGACGCCGCAGCACTGCAGATGGCAGCTTCGGTTGCTGACCACCACAAGCTCCCATGGAAACGTGCCGCGCGTCATAAGGCAGTACTTGTTGAGTCCGACCTGACCTATAAGACGTGGCCGCGCACGCTCTGGCGACGTCCGCAACGCACCGTTTCTGGATTGAAGGGGGTGCGCTGGCCAGGGCAACTAGATGAGCGCACGCGGGTGTCGCTCATCGTCGATGCATCGTTCGTTGAGTTGTACGGGAGCGCGGGAATATCCGTGAAAGCGGACGAGCGTCGCGACGCTCTTCTCCAGCTCGCCGTCTTCCATAAAGTCGACCCGTCGTGGGTAGACCGCGCACTCGAGGTCAGCGAGGACGCGCGCCGGTCGCACCGATCGCTCGGTGACTACCTGTCGCCGAAGGGCAGTGTGCTGTCCCCGGCTCAGGGCGCCGTGGCGACCGTGACCCCCGGCATGAAGCTGCCCCATCTGGTCGGCGCCCGCGCTGGGTTCAACGGCGTAGCAGCCAGTCGCTACGGCCTCGTCTGGCTGGGCTACGGCTCATCGGTAGCTGGTGATCAGTGCACGACAAACGGACACTGGCTGCTCCGAAGCCCGCACAACGTCGGCGACATGACAGCGGATAGTGCGGTCACGGGCGCAACTGCGGGCCTGGCCCGCGGGACGGTCTTAGCCGGGATAGGTGTCGGCCGCGCGGTCAGCGAGCTCATTCGAATGCAGACGCTTGCCGCCGTTGTTGATCACGAGGCCCTCGGCAACTCGCTGGCCGGCACCGCGGCTACTGATCAGCTCGCCGAGGTCCGTGCCGAAGTCCAGCACGAGGTCGCGACCCTGCGCGACGTGCGACCTCCGAAAGAGCGCGAGTCAAGAGAAGCGGAGCTCGTTGCTAGGCACCTGGACAACGCCATCGACTGGCTCCACGCCCTGCGATGACCCTGATCGACGACAGTGCCCTGCATGACAGGATCCTCCCAGGTTCCCGGCCCCGAGTCGGACTAGGATCAGATCGTCGTCCTATGTCCGTGTCTCCAACTCCTCACGTGTTCAAGCTCGCGAGCGGTCGACACTCCCCCGCTACGAGCCTTCCTCGCGACGTGCCCCGATGAACGCGCGCTGGATCCAGGTCACCCCGTCCGAGTTCCCGTGGGAACGCGACGCGCTTGCCTTCCTCAAGCAGCGTCTGCCCGACCACGAGCCTTATCGGGCGTGGGCCAACTTCGAGTTCCTGCAGGACGGCGCCATCGGCGAGGTCGACGTGCTCGTCGTCGCCCCCAAGGGCGTCTTCCTTATCGAGATCAAGAGCTGGCCGGGACGGCTCGAAGGTGACGCGGGGACGTGGCGCAACACCCGGCCGGGCGAGGCGCGGGCACGCAGCCTGGACAACCCTCTACTCGTAACGAACCGTAAGGCCAAGCGGCTGAAGTCCCTGCTCGGTCGCCAGCGCGCCTTCCGGGGCGAGCGTGTCCCGTTCGTCTCGCCACTGATCTTCCTCTCGCACGAGGAGCTCGACTGCCGCCTGCCCGCCGAGGGGAAGGCTGGCGTCCACGGCCTGGACGACAGCGAGACGCAGCACGGCCTGACTGGTGTCGTCGCCGCGCTCAGCACGATGACCCCGGAAGAGCATCAGCGACTAGGCAACCGGCGAATCGACAAGCCGATGGCCAAGCGGATCACCGAAGCGCTCGAGCAGGCCGGAATCCGCCCATCGCAGCAGCGCCGCCACGTCGGCGATCTGGAGCTCGGGGAGCTCATCGACGAGGGGCCCTCTTACCAGGACTTCGCGGCGTCGCACCCGCGGTTCTCGAACTCCCCGCGACGCGTCCGCATCTACGGCACGCCGGACATGGCGACCGCTGCCCAACGGGAGCAAGCGGCCCGGGCGGCCCAGCGCGAGTTCGAACTGCTCGAGCCGCTTGGGCACCCGGGCATCGTCAGTGCGCTCGCGTTCCATGAGCACGAACTCGGGCCTGCGATCGTCTTCGCCCGCGACCTGTCCGAGATCCGGCTCGATCACTACCTCGACCAGTACGGCAGCACCCTCACCCTCTTCGACCGCCTCGGTCTCGTCCGCCAGCTCGCCGAGACCGTCTTGTTCGCCCACCGGCGGCGGGTCTTCCACCGCGCGCTGTCGCCGCGCAGCGTCATGGTCGCCCGGCCGGGGACGAAGGAACAGCGGTTCAGCATCATCAACTGGCAGACCGGCGAGCGCACATCCGGTGAGACACTGGCGGCGACGGTCGTGGGTACCCGCCACGTCGAGCAGCTCGTCGACGACGACGCCGCCGCCTATCTGGCGCCCGAGGCGCTGACGCAGGCCGCGGCGGACGCACAGCTTCTCGATGTCTTCTCCCTCGGCGCCATCGCCTTCCACGTGTTCACGGGCAAGCCGCCGGCGACCTCGCTCGCCCAGCTGATCGAAACCCTGCAGCGCGACGGTGCACTGGAAGTCGCCTCGGTCCTTGACGGTGCCGGAGCCAACCTCGCCGCGCTAGTGCGCGAGTCGACCGAGGCGGACACAGCAAGCCGCATCGCGTCCGTCGCCGACTTCCTGGTCTACCTCGACGCGGTCGAAGAAGAGGTCACCGCCCCTCTCATCGACGTGCCCGACCCGGAGAAGGAGGTCAACCTCGAGGAGGTCCCCAAGGGTGAGCTCCTCGCCGGCTTCAAGGTCCAGCGCAGACTGGGCCGCGGCTCGACAGCGATCGCCTTCCTCGTCACCGACGCCGACGAGCAGCTGCGCGTCCTGAAAGTCGCCGCGGACCCGGACCGCAACGAGCGCGTCCGCGACGAGGGCGAGGTCCTGACGAAGCTGCGGGACCGCACGATCGTTGCGGCGTTCGGCGACCCCGTCGACGTCGCCGGCCACACCGCCATCGTTCTTGCGTATGCCTCAGAGGGCACGCTTGCCCAGCGGCTCCGGACCGAGGGCCGGCTGCTGCTCGACAACCTCGACCGCTGGGGCCAGGACCTGCTGTCTGCGGTCAGTTACCTCGAGCAAGTCGGTATCCCGCATCGCGACATCAAGCCGGAGAACCTCGGGATCATGGAGCTCGGTCCGCGCAAACTGCGCCAGCTCGTCCTGATGGACTTCTCCCTCGCTCGCGCGCCGGTGGAGAACATCCGCGCCGGCACGCCGCCCTACCTCGATCCGTTCCTCGGCACAACGAGCCGCGCGCGCTGGGATCTCGCCGCCGACCGGTTCGCAGCAGCCATGACCCTGCATGAGATGGCTGCCGGCTCGCTGCCCACCTGGGGTGACGGCCGCGGCGATCCGAAGTTCGCGGCCGGCGAGGCACACATCGAGCGGGACGCGTTCCCACGGGAGGCCGCGTCCGGCCTCGGCGACTTCTTCGAACGCGCGCTGCGGCGCGACGCCAGTGACCGCCACGACACTGCCGAGGAGATGCTCCGCGCGTGGCGCGCGATCTTCGAGAGCCTCGATCAGCAGGCCACGAATCCCACCCACGATCCGACGGACATCGAGCGTGCCCGCCAGGCGGCGACATTCGAGACGCCCCTCGCCGCCATCGGCCTCAGTGCCCGCGCAACGAACGCACTCGAGCGGGTTAGCGCTCTTGCCGTCGGTGATCTCCTCGCGATCCCCCCGTTCGAGTTCAATCGCCTCCGCGGCGTCGGACTGCAAACCCGCAACGAGCTGGTCGAGGTGCACCGCGAGCTGCGCGGTCGGCTCGGCACACCCTCGCGTCCGTCGCCGCTGCCACCGACGCAGGGGCCGGTCGACGTGCCCGACGTCCAGCCGCTGGACGAGCTCGTGAACCAGCTCATCCCGGCCCGGACCGGCCGCAACGCGACCGAGGTCGACGCCTTGCGGCTGGTGCTTGGTCTCGACGCGCTGGACAGCGCGGGCGATTGGCCGAGTCAGAGCGAGGTCGCCCAGGCCATCAACGTGACCTCCGGGCGGGTCGGTCAGATCGTGCCGAAGGCCCGCAAGCGCTGGCAGCGACTGCCCTCGGTGATGCGGCTGCGTGACGAGCTGGTCACACAGCTCGAACGCCTTGGCGGCATTGCCGGTTCGGGTGAGCTCGAGCGCCTCGTGGCCGGTGAGCGCGGGACCGGCGACACCGACCGGGACCGTGCCCTCGCCACCGCCGCAGTCCGCGCCGCGGTCGAGAGCGAGGCCTCGCACGGCGACGCTCGCCTCACGACCCGGCGTGCGGGTCAACGGGTCATCCTCAGTGCAGGCGGCGGCAGCGTCGCCGACCGTCAGGCGGCAGCAGAGTATGCGGTCCGCCTCGGCACCGCTGCCGACGAGCTCGCAGCGCTGCCCACACTCCCGGCCCCGACCGAGGTCGCACAGCGGCTGAGGGCGGTCCGCGTCGCCGCCGACGTGTCGCTAACCCAGGAGCGGCTGGTCCAGGTTGCCGCCTCATCGTCGCAACACACGGCAGTTTCCGCGCGCCTCGAGCTCTACCCGCGGAACCTGCCGGCGGTCCGGGCGCTTGCGCTCGGCGGCGCTGCACTCCTCGGCGCGCCGGCGATCGAACCCGCCGAGGTCCGCCGCCGCATCGCCGCACGCTTCCCCGACGCCGAGCCGCTGCCAGACAGGCCGGCACTGGACGGGTTGCTGCGTGACGCAGCGATCGATCTGCACTTCGATCGTTCCGCGGGTGAAAGCGGCGCTTATGTCGCGCAGTCAGCGAGCTCCGACCTCACCGGGATGACGAGCTATGCGTCGTCGCTCAACCGCCAGGCCACCGCGCACGTCATGCGCCCCCCGCGGCGGGTAGTCGATCCCGCGGTGACGGAGGCGCAAGCGTTCGAGACACGGCTCGAGACCACGCTCGCCGGAGGTGGACTGTTGACGCTGATGGTCGAGCCAAGTCACCTCGGGGCCGCCGCGCGCGAGCTGCAGCGCTTCGCGGTGACGCCGGTCGACCTCGACGCGCTCGTGCTCGACAAGCTTCACGCCGCCGCCGCCGCGGCAAACGTCCGCTGGGATCTCGTCCTCGGCGCGGACGGCGCCGAACGGGCAAGTCAGGACTGGGGTCGCCTGACGACCCTTGTGTCGCGAGCCATGCCTACCGTTGAACAGGACCTGATCACCATGCCCGGCACCATCGTCCTCGAGCACGCCGGCCTGCTGGCCAGGTACGGGCAGCTCTCGCTCGTCGACCGACTGCGCGCCGCCATGATGCGCGACGAGCCGCTGCGCGGATGCTGGCTGCTCGTGCCCGCCGACGGCCAGGCCGATCTGCCGCTCGTCGACGGCGAACCCATCCCGGTGATCGGCCCGAACGAGTGGACCCGTATCCCGGGGCCGTGGCTCGAGAACCGTCATCGCTCCGGTGATGACGCGCAGGAGGATGCGGCATGATCGCTCGAGGACGACTGCTGGGGGACCTGAAGTTGGCGGTGACGGCGCTTGAGGACGACATCCGTGCGCGTGTCGCACAGGAGGACGACCTCGCCGAGCACTTGCGCGCCGAGCATGCCGCCGCCGCGGCAGCCGAGCGCACGGCGATGGCGCTCTCCGAGTGGCAGGAAGGCGAGATCACGCAGGCCGCGGTCGCGTGGGTGCTCGCCTGTGTCTTCGTTCGGTTTCTCGAGGACAACGGCCTGATCGATGCGCCGATGCTCTCCGGCCCAGACGATCGCCGCACTGCAGCACTCGGCTACTACGAGGCGTGGGTCTCAGCGCATCCGACCGAAGGTGACCGCGAGTTCCTCGAGCACGTCTTCACGACCGCGGCCCGGTTCCCCGCCGTCGCGCCGCTCTACGACGCCCGCCACAACCCGCTCTGGCGGCTGGGACCTACGCACGACGGGGCAAAGGCGCTGCGCGAGCAGTGGGCCGCGATCGACCCCGACACCGGCCACTTGCTGCACGACTTCACCGATCCCGGGCTCGACACGCGCTTCCTCGGCGACCTCTACCAAGACCTCTCCGAAGCCGCCAAGAAGCGCTACGCCCTGCTGCAGACGCCGGTCTTCGTCGAGCAGTTCATCCTCGACCGCACCCTGGACCCTGCGCTCGCCGAGTTCGGCCTCGATCAAGTCCGGATGATCGACCCGACCTGCGGCTCCGGTCACTTCCTCATCGGCGCCTTCCAACGCCTCTTCGCCCAGTGGCAAGACCGCGAACCCGGCACACCCACGCCAGTCCTCGCGCAAAAGGCGCTCGACGCCGTCTACGGCGTGGACCTCAACCCCTACGCGACCGCCATCGCACGCTTTCGCCTGCTTATCACCGCGCTCGCCGCATGCGGTGTGCATCGCCTGGCCGAAGCGCCCGCGTTCACGCTGAACCTCGCCACCGGCGACAGCCTCCTCCACGGCGCCGCACCCGGCCAGCTGTTTGGCGGAGCCGCCGCTCACCGCGAGGGGATTAAGCACGTTTTCGAGACTGAGGACAGCCCTGAACTCCAACGCATCTTCAGTCAGGGCTACCACGTCGTCGTCGGGAACCCCCCCTACATCGCAGTCCAGGACTCAGCGCTACGCGATCAATACCGCGAGCGATACGCGAGCTGCCACGGTGCCTACGTTCTGACAGTTCCGTTCATGGAGCGCTTTTTTGAGCTCGCGCGCGTCGACCGCGGCGTTGGCTACGGCGAGCTTCACGGTTTTGTCGGGAAGATAACGGGCAACAATTTCATGAAGCGCGAGTTCGGAGTGCCGCTCGTGGAGCGGTATCTGAAGTCGGTAGATCTGCAGACCGTCATCGACACGAGCGGCGCCCATATCCCTGGCCACGGCACGCCGACAGTGATGCTATTTGGTCGAAGTCGCCCCCCTGTCGGGCCGGTACTACGTGTGCTTGACGGCATACGGGGGGAGCCGAAGCAGCCTGATGACCCGGCCTCGGGTCTGGTTTGGGCAGAGATCAAGGCGCTTGTGGACACGCCAGGCACGGGAGGACGATTCATCCGATCTAGCGAAGTCGCACGTACCGAGCTGTCCACCCACCCCATGACCTTGGGTATCGGTCGCAGTCTCAAGCTGGTGCTTGAGTCGGCGGCCACCCGGCGCCTGTCGGTAGTCGTGCATGACATGGGCTTTGCCGCGGTGACGCGCGAGGATGAAGTGTTCGATCGGACGCAGGCGACGCTGACTCGCCTCGCGGTGCCTGACGCATATCGCAAGGCTCTCGTGCCTGGCGAACACGTAAGGGACTGGTCGATCTCAACGACGCGAGCTTCGCTGTGGCCATACGACCCCGTTGAGCTGGTTGGAACGATCGATGCGGTCACCGAAAGAATGCTCTGGCCGTACCGGTTGACGCTGAGCGATCGCGTAGCTTACGGACGAACCCAACTGGAACGCGGCCTTAAGTGGTTCGAGTACTCGATGTTCTTCGAGAAGCGATTTTTGGGGTCGACAATCACCTGGGGAGAGGTTGCCACCCATAACCACTTCGTGTTGGACCGCGGTGGGAAAGTGTTCAAGCAGACCGCCCCGGTCATCAAACTCCCCGAGGGCACGGACGAGGACCAACACCTGGCGCTACTTGGAGTCTTGAACAGCTCGGTCGCGTGTTTCTGGCTGAAACAAGTTTGCCACGGCAAGGGCGGCGGCGGTATCGGCGGGGGAATTGCTGAAGAGGGGTGGGAGCAGTTCTTCCAACTAAACTCCACAAAAGTTAGAGAGCTGCCGCTCCCGCACCATTTTTCTTTGGAACTGGCACGGTCCCTCGACCAGCTCGCCTCGGAGCGAGCGAGCCTCCTCGGTCACCTCAGCGCGTCTCCTTTACGTGAACATCTTGCGACCCTCCGCGCTCGCGAGGACGACCTACTTGCGCGGATGATCAGCCTGCAGGAGGAGCTCGACTGGCAGATGCTCGCAGCCTACGACCTCGTGTCAGCTGACCTGGCGGGGCCCGACAACGGCGCACCGCCGATTCTGCTGGGACAGCGGGCGTTCGAGATCGTCCTCGCCCGCCAGGTCGCCGCCGGGGAGACCGAAACCACGTGGTTTGAGCGACACGGGTCGACGCCGATCACCGAAGTCCCCAATGAGTGGCCTGCCGAGTACCGCAACCTGGTGCAGCAACGCGTCGCGCTGATCGAGGCCGATGCCGACATCGCGCTCATCGAGCGACCAGAGAACAAACGACGATGGGCCGGCCGGGCCTGGGCGGACCGACAGACTGATGCCCTCCGCACGCTGGTGCTCGATGCGCTTGAGGCACCCGAGGTCTGGGACGCCGGCGAGCTGCGGTCGGCCTCCCAGCTCGCCGACACACTCCGCGCACACCCGCAGTACGTCGAAGCACTCGAGATCCTCGCGACCGACCGCGAAACCGACATCGGCGCGACGGTGACGCGGCTCGTCACCGAGGCCGCCGTCCCGCACCTCGCCGCACTCCGGCTGAAGGACTCGGGCCTACGCAAACGCGCAACGTGGGAGAGCGTGTGGGACATGCAACGGGCCGAGGACACCATTGACGCACGCTGTGCCCTGCCCGAAGGCGACCCCCAACGGCTCACCAAGCACCAGGCCGACGCGCTGAGGGCCGAGGAAGTCGGCCCGATCCCGGTCCCGCCACGCTACGGCCAGCCAGACTTCCGCAGCGCCACCGCCTGGAAGCACCGCGGCAAGCTCGACGTCCCGAAAGAGCGCTTCGTCTTCTACCCCGACGCGGGCCGCGGCGCGGACACGTCACCTGTCGTCGGCTGGGCCGGCTGGGATGAGCTCGCCCGTGCCCGTGCCCTCGCAGCACGCATCATCGAGCTCCGGGAAAGCGAAGCCGCCGACGCCAGTCACCTCACCCCACTGCTCGCCGGCCTCGCCGAGCTGCTGCCGTGGATTCACCAATGGCACCCTGACGTCGACCCCGCATACGGCGGCACCCCCGGCGCGTTCTTTGACGCCTGGCTCAACCAGCAGCTCGCAGAGCTCAGCCTCACCCATGAGGTGCTGCGCGCCTGGCGGCCACCGCCCCCGACCCGCGGACGCCGGCGCACAACATGAGCGGCGGGACAGGCCCGCCATCGCCCCCGCGCCCCGCGGAGCCCAAAGGCCGGGTCCTCGTCCACCGCAAGGCGGTCCGCCTCAAGTCGTCGCGGTCGAAGGACGTCCCCCGGCAGTTCGCTCGTCACCTGCACTTCGTCGCCGACGAGCTCGCCGCCGGCCGGGTCCCGCCCAACTGGGAGGTGCTGCACGCTCGCCCTCCGTATCGCAAAGTGAAGCTCCCGCCACTGCGCGCAATGGCGCGCCATGTCGACGGATCCCTCGTGGTCTTCCTGATTCGTGAGCGCGACGACTTCTACAAGCGGATCGGGCGCGTGCGGCCGACGTTCGACGCCCGCGACTTCACCGAGCTCACGGTCGATCGCCAGCGCACGCAGCTCGTCGAAGCCCGGGCCGATCCACCAACGACGGCGCCTTCAGTCCCCGCCTCGGGGGCGTGTTGGAAGACCTTCAGCGACGACGAGCTGCGGGCGATCTTTCCGGCGGACGACGCGCTCATCACCAGACTCGGTCAGGCGGCCCGGCCCGCCGAGGCGTTCGAGGATGACGTGGTTGGGGTCATCGGCGAACCCCACGCGATGCTGCTGCTCGACCTGGCTGAACGCCCCGACCGCTACCGACGGATCCTGGACAGCGGCCGTATCCCCGCGCCGATCGACGTCGAGGACAGCGATGAGGAGCTGGCTGCCTCCGTCGCCGCGGGTCTGGCTACGGGGGACCTGGTCGCCCTCGAGGAGGCGTCCGAGCTCGAGCGGCTCCTCGATGGCGAGCTGGAGGAGTGGATGGTCTTCCTGCTCCCCAAACAGCGGAGCATGGTCGACGCGCGGTACAACGGGCCCGCTCGACTCAGCGGCGGGCCGGGGACCGGCAAGAGCGTGGTCGCACTGCACCGCGCGATCGAGCTCGCGCGCCGCGCCGGGCCGCGCGAGAAGGTCCTACTCACCACGTTCGTCAAGACCCTTCCCGTCTATTGGCGATCGTTACTCCGGCGGATCGACCCTGCAGCGGCGGCGCGCGTCGACGTGAAGGCGGTTGACGCGCTCGCACACTGGTGGCTCCCGCCGGACGTCCAGCGCCTCGACATCCCGAAGCCGCCAGAACGCGTGGCTTGGGCAAAGCACGCGCTGGGTCGAGACCTGCGCCTTATCGGCGCCTTCGGCAACGACCCCGCTGCGCTCGTGGACGAGTTCGACCACGTGCTATCGGCCGCGGTCGTCCCCGGCGTGGCCGGCGCCAATCCGCACCCGCTTTCTAGCGGCGAGGACTACGGACGGCTCGAGCCAAAGTTCCGCCGCGCGCGAACCCGGGAAGAGGTCGAGTCGGTCTGGGCCTGCTTTGAGCGTTACCGAGAGGACCTCGCCGCCCAGGGCATGACGGACTTCGCGCAGCGGCGGCTCGTCGCGCTCGAGCGCGCATCACCGACCTACGCCGGCGTCGTCGTGGACGAGGCACAGGATCTCAGCTCGGTGGCCCTGCGATTCCTCTGGAAGCTCGACGCGAGCGTCGACCACAGCGGATTCCTCGTCGTTGCCGACGGGCAGCAAGCGGTCTACCCCGGCGGCTACAGTCTCCGCGCGCTCGGCATCGAAACGCGTGGCCGTGCACGCAATCTGACCGAGAACTGGCGGACCACCCAGTGCATCCAGGCTGCCGCAGACTCGGTCATCGCGGACCTCGACATCGACGACCGCGACGGCACGGCCCGTCGTGGGGCTGACGACGAGTCGATCCCTCTCCGCGCAGGTATCCGGCCCGAGGTCCACGCATGCCGGCATCGCCACGCTGAGACCACGCTGGTCGCCGACATCGTCCTCGACCGCATCACGGCGGGACGCGTCCCCCGGGACATCGCCGTCCTCGTCTCGACGAACAAGCAGGTCGGTGAGGTCCTTCGTGCACTTGCAAACGCTCCGCTACCTGTCCCGGCCAGAGACTTGAAGGACTTCAAGCCCGAGCAGCATGACTACGTCGTGGTCGGCACTTTCCACCGCGCGAAGGGCCTTGAGTTCGTCGAGGTTGTCGTTGCCGGGCTCGGCGACGGGACGTGGCCGCCCAGCCACGGCGCTCAGACGCAAGCCGACCGGGACGAGCGCAGCCGGCACTGCCGCGCGCTCTTCGTCGCCATGACCCGCGCGAGGGATCACCTGATCATGACCGGCGTGGCCCCGCTCGCGCCTGAGGTCGCCGCGTTGTCGCCCATCTGTGCAGATCTCGTGACCCATGCGTGAGATCCGGGCCGAGTCATCGCGACGCGGGACGGGGCACCGCTCGTCGTCAGATCGAGCGACGCACGGGCGACAACGCCGTGGCATCCCGGTCGGCGCTGACACACAACGCTGCACCCACCGTCCCAAACTCGAACCATCACCGACGCTTCTGCGAGGCTAACCCACTCGTGCCCACGCTCCTTCGCGAACTCATCAACATCCCCGAGTCGGTCCAGCGCGGCGACTTCGTCATGAGCCTGGCCAGCGGGGTGAACGACAAGGCCGGCACGCTCAACAGCTACGTCGTCACGCCCCAACTAGAGGACGCTTTCGAACACGCGCTGACCTTCATCGCCTCCTCGGTGCGCGACGGCCGCTGCCGGGCGGCGTACCTCGACGGCAGCTTCGGCTCGGGCAAGAGCCATTTCATGGCCGTGCTGCACCTGCTGCTACAGCGGGACCCCGATGCGCGGGCTATCCCGGAACTCGCGCGGGCGGTCTCGAAGCCGGACAAGGTCCTCGAGGGGAAGAAGTTTGCGCTGGTGCCGCTCCACCTCATCGGGGCGGACTCGATGGAGCAGGGCATTCTTGGTGGGTACGTCGAGCATCTGCACCGGATCGCGCCCACCGCGCCGCCTCCCGGGGTGTACAGCGACGGCCCGATCTTCGAGCAGGCCGACTCCGTTCGGGCTGACATCGGCGACGAGAAGTTCTTCGCGCGGCTCAATCCGTCCGGAGCGGGCGCCGATGGCGACGACGGCTGGGGCGACCTTGCGGCCGCCTGGACTGCTGAGACCTACGACGCGGCGCGGAACGCACCGGCGGGTGACCCGGGCCGTTCACGCCTGAGCGGGGAGCTCGTGTCGACCATCGTCCCGGCGTTCAGGGACGCGATGCGCGGACGATCGACCGGTTACGTCGACCTCGAGGCTGGGCTGCAGGAACTCGCGCGCCACGCGAAGTCACGCGGCGCCGACGCTCTAATTCTCTTCCTGGACGAGCTGATCCTGTGGCTCGGGACACGCATCGGCGACCCGGCGTTCGTTGCGCGCGAAGGACAGAAGCTCATCAAGCTCATCGAGTACACGGGCACCCGCGAGATCCCCGTCATCTCGTTCGTCGCGCGCCAGCGCGACCTCCGGGAGTTCATCGGGGATCAGATCCCCGGGTCCGAGAAGCTCTCGTTCACGGACACGCTGAAGCACTGGGAGGGACGCTTCGACAGCGTCAAACTGAACGATCGCAACCTGCCGAAGATCGCCCAGCGCCGGCTCCTTGCGCCCAACAGCGAAGCGTCGAAGCAGCAGCTCGAGGAGGCGTTCGCCGACTCCCAGCGGACCCGCCCTGACGTTCTCGACGTCCTGATGACGGAGGACGGCGACCGCGACCTCTTCCGCGCGACCTACCCGTTCAGCCCGGCCTTTATGAAGGCGCTCGTGGCCGCATCCTCAGCGCTCCAGCGCGAACGGACAGCGCTGAAGGTGATGCTGCAGCTCCTGGTCGACCGTCGTGATGACCTCAAGGTCGGCGACCTAGTGAGTGTCGGCGACCTATTCGACGTGCTCGCCAACGGCGACGAACCCTTCTCGCAGGACATGAAGCGCCACTTCGACCATGCGAAGGAGCTCTATCAGCAGCAGCTCGAACCGCTGCTGCTCGCAGAGACCCCTGGCGCTAGCCGGCCCTCTGCGGCTGACGAGCGACTGGTCAAGACGCTCCTGCTCGCCGCGCTCGTCCCGAACGCCGGCCCACTCCGGAACCTTGACGTCGCGAAGCTCACCGCCCTGAACCACGGATCCATCGCGTCGCCAATCCCAGGCCAGGAGAAGGCGATTGTCCTGCAGAAGCTGCGCAAGTGGTCCTCCCAGGTCGGTGCCCTCAAGGTCGGCGAAGACACGCAGAATCCGACGGTCGCCATCCGCCTCACCGGCGTGGACGTCGACGCGATCATCGAACGCGCGAGCGGCACCGATAACGAGGGCGTCCGGCGCCAGCTCATCAAGGAGCTCGTGCTTAGCCAGCTCGGGATCGACGCAGACACGCGGCTGTTCGCCGAGCACACCGTGCTCTGGCGCGGGACCCGCCGCCCCATCGACGTCGTCTTCGGGAACATCCGCGACAGCGAGCTCCTTCCGGACGATGCGCTGCGGGCCAGCGGGGATCACTGGAAGCTCGTGATCGACTATCCGTTCGACCAGGGCCACACGCCACTCGATGACGTCCAGCGTCTGGATCGATGGCGCGAAGTCAACGGTGCGAGCCAGACGGTCTGCTGGGTTCCCGCGTTCTTCTCCGCCGCTTTGCAGCGTGACCTCAAGCGACTCGGCATCGTTCGCTACGTCCTGAAGGACGAGCGGCTCAGCCAGTTCACTCAGGACATGAGCCCCCAGGACCGTCAGCAAGCGGCCGGGATCCTGAGCGACCTGCGGTCGGCGCTCGAGCAGCGGGTCGCTGCTGCGATCCGCCAGGCCTACGGCGTAGAAACAGTCGCCCCGGACACGATCGACACCTCGCACGGGGTCGAGGACCGACTGCAGTCCCTTACCGCGGGCTTCAGGCCGCAGGTTCCGGTCGGCGCGCAGCTGTCGGACGCGCTCACTGGGCTGGTCGATCAGATGCTCAGCGTTCAGTACCCGGCGCATCCGAAGTTCGAGGACGAGGTGCGGATGCCCCACCTGCGCGTCGTGCTTGAGGAGGTACAGCGGGCAGCCCAGACGACGGACGGCCGGATCGAGGTCCCGACCGACCGCCGCAAGGTCATGCGCAAGGTCGCCGCTCCGTTGAAGCTAGGTATGCAGTACGAGGCGCCCTTCGTTCTCGGCAGCCACTGGAAGGACACGCTCGAGCGGGCGGCCGCTATCGCGCGTACCCAGGGCGCAGAGCGTATGACGGTCAAGGACGTCCGCGCTTGGATCGCTGCTGCCGAGCCGATGGGTCTGCCGCGAGATGTCGAGTCGCTCGTCATTCTCTGCTTCGCTGCCCAGACCGGGCGCGTCTTCCAGCTGCATGGAGGCCCAGCGACGCCGCCCATCGACCGGCTCGACGACGCACTCGAGCTTGTCGTCACGGAGCTCCCGAGCGTTGAGGCTTGGGATACCGCGGTCGAGAGGGCCGCGTCGATCCTTGGCGTCACCAGCGTGAACCGAGCGCGAAACCCAAGCTCGTACGAAGCCTTGGTCGGCAAGCTTCGCGATAAGGCGCGGCTGCTGGCGCCTGACGCGGAGGCGCTCGTGCCGGTGCTGGGAGAGCGGCTCGGATTGCTGGGTGTGGATCTCGGTAGTGCTCCCCGCATGCGCTCGGCCCGTGCCGCTGCGTCGATCGTCTCGGGGCTTGCGACGGCGTCGGATCCGGGCACCGTCATCGCCGTGCTGGCTGAGGCGGACATCCCGACGTCGGCACCGGCCCTCGCACGAAGCATGAGCTCGGCGGGCGCGGTCCGCGACGTCCTTCAGGACTCGAACTGGAACGTCATCGGGCTTACGGCCGAGCG
The DNA here is from genome assembly GCF_040581415.1 of Paraconexibacter sp. AEG42_29. Classification (NCBI taxonomy): domain Bacteria; kingdom Bacillati; phylum Actinomycetota; class Thermoleophilia; order Solirubrobacterales; family Paraconexibacteraceae; genus Paraconexibacter; species Paraconexibacter sp. AEG42_29. The sequence goes on from NZ_CP114014.1 coordinate 4,938,483, forward strand.
AGCGACCGCTGGCGACCCCAACTTCCAGCGGATCGCTACGGCCCTGGTCCGCACGCTCGAGCGTGACGAGCACGCGGAGCCGCTGGGCCCCGCTGTGCAGACCGCTGCCAGCGACGCCATCGCGCTCTTGGCGCCGCCGCCCACGGGTCCGCCTCCCGGGCCCCCGCCGCCGGAGCCTCCTGTTGCGCCTCCGCCAACGCCTCCGAAGTCCGGGGTGACGGTCGAGCAGGGCGAGCAGATCAGCGTCGATGTCGCCAGCGCGCAGCGCGAGCTTGACCGACTAGCGACGTTGCCCGGCGAGGTACTCGTCACGCTCCATTGGACGATTACGACGAACGACGAACGGTGAGCGGCACCGTCACCCCCGAACGGCTATGGCCGCAGCTGGAGGCGTGGCTCGCCGGTGACCCGAGCCGGCCGATCTTCGCCGTGTACCACGAGGGTGACTGGTCTGGCAGCGACGTGCTCATGGTCGGCGACCGATACGTAGACGTGCGCGTCTGCCGATCAGAACTCGCCGTGCGCGAAGTGCTCAGCGCGCCGCGCGAGGCCGGCCGGGGCCTGGTGCTCCTAACGTCGATCGATCAGCTCGGCGCTGACGTGCTTGCTCGGCTTGCACGGCCGCGGGTGCATCGGCTGCACTCGTCGGATGCGCTGCTGCCACTCTTTGGCGTCAGGGCGATCGACCCCGCGCTCGCACGGCAACGGTGGCTCATCGACGCGCTCGTCGACTCCGCCCCGCGCGCCGGGTACGAGTCCGCCGGCGCCCTGCAGCTCGACCTCGCGCGCGCGTGGCGCGCGCTCCTCGTGCACCGTTACGGGATCGACCCAGACGGAGGACTTGGTGGGCTGCTGGCGTGGGCCGCATCGCCGGGTACGGCGTTCGTCGAGGCTGAGGCGGCGGAGCGCAAGGCTCTCACTGCACGGCTCGTTGGGACGATGCCGGGTGCCGAGGCCGTGCTGGCGGTGCTGGACGCGGGCGACGGGGACGACGTCGTCGCGCTCGGGCTGGTGATGCGAGTCCTGCTCAACGCCCCCGACGGTGCAGCACGTGTGGCAGCACGGACCCGGCTGGAGGTCCGCCTGAAGGGCTGGGCGTTCGACGCCGGGTCGGCGGCCGCCTGGTCACTGGCGGCCGAAGCCACGCTCGATGCGCTGCCGTCGCACCTCCAAGCAACGGTTCAACACCGTGCGGATCGGCTCATCGAAATTCTTCAGGCCGAAAGCCTCGTGGCCGCCAGCGACCATCTAACGTCAGGACTCCGCGCACGGATGGCGGCGTTCGGGGGCACGCTCGCCGCGTGGACCGCGGGCAAGCGATCCATCGCGGCTGTCGCCGCCGACGCCGACCGGATCGCGCAGCATCGACTCGCTGACAGCTTGCCCGACGCGCCGCATCGGCTCGCTCTCGCGCTCGCGCGGTGGCTCGACCTCGATGCAGCGTCGCCGCCTGACCTTCGCGCCGCCGCTCTGCTTCACGCGACCGACGGGAGTTACGCCGACTGGGCCCGCTCGACGCTCCGCAACGGAGCCGGGGAGCCGACGTTCGACGCAGCAGTTCGCAAGCTCGTCGCGAAAGCCGACGCCCGCCGGGAAAGTGAGGAAGAGCACTTCGCCCAGACGCTCGCCTCCTGGAGCGCGCACTCCACGACCGACGACGCGCTCCTCGGAGTCGAACACATTCTCGAGCGCGTCGTCGGACCCCTCGCAGTGGCCCGGCCACTGCTGTTCATCGTCATGGACGGGATGGGGCATCGCGTGGCGAACGAGCTGCTCGACGACCTCAGCCACGCAGGCTGGACCGAACTGCGGCGCACAGCACATTCTGAGCGAGCGCTCGCGGTTTCGGTGTTGCCCAGCGTCACAGCGGTGTCCCGCACGAGCCTGCTCACGGGCAGTCTGCGCAGGGGCACGATGAGCGACGAGCAAGCCGCCTTTCCCACGCATACAGCGCTCGTCTCGGCGAGTGCCGGCGGCGAGCCACCACGGCTTTTCCACAAAGGAGCGATCACGGACCGCCACGGAGGCCTCACCGCCGAGCTCAGTGCCGAGGTCGCCGGCGACCGCCGCGTAGTAGGTGCCGTGATCAACGCGATCGACGATCACCTCGCTCGGAGCGAGCAGCTCCGGACCTCGTGGGGCGCGCGGGACATCTTGCCGCTGTGGTGGCTTCTGGAGGCGGCACGCGAGGCTGGTCGCATCGTCGTCCTGGCCAGCGATCATGGTCACGTTTTGGAACATGGAAGCACCCTGAATCGTGGCAGTGGCGACGGCGGTGAGCGTTGGCAGCGTGCGACCGGACGGTCACTCGAGACGGGCGAGGTCGTTGTGCAGGGAACGCGCGTGCTCGTCCCCGAAGGTGCTTGCGTTCTGGCGTGGAGTGAGAAGGTGCGCTACGCCGTCAAGAAGAATGGCTACCACGGTGGAGCCAGCGCTCAGGAGGTGTTGACGCCGCTCCTCGTCCTGGCGCCGGGACTCGTCGACACTCCGGACGGCTGGAGCGAAGCACCCTACGACCCGCCCGCCTGGTGGCTCGGCGATCCCGCGAGCGACGTCGTCGCTCCGGGCACCGGCGTGCCAGACGCCCCACCTGCCGAGCCCCGCCCTGGGGAGCAGATGACGCTCGCGCCCGACGGGCCGCCTGCTGACGTCAGCGCGACTGGATGGATCACTGAGCTCCTTGCGAGTGACGTGTTTGCGGAACGGCGCGCCTCGGCGGGCCGCACTCCCGTACCCGACGAGCGCACCATCCGGATCCTGGCAGCGCTCGACGCGCACGGCGGGCAGCTCCTCAAGGACGCCCTTGCGCGGGCGTGCGGTATCCCGGTGATGCGACTCACGGGGATGCTCGCGGCCTTGAGACAGATGCTGAACATCGACGGCTACCAGACCCTCACGGTCGATCCAGCGACCGGGGACGTGAAGCTTGACCGGGTCTTGCTCGCACAGCAGTTCGGGTTGTCTGGTCCATGATCAGCGCAATGCCAAGCCCGCAGCGTCGACGCGAGATCATCGACGCGCTGCGTCGCGGGACGGTCCCCCAGCGCGGCCTAGACGCTTTTGCAGTCGGTCTTGACCACTTCACCCCAACCGTCTCCGAAGAGCTGCGGAGCGTTGCTACGGGCGTCGCCCAGTTCAAGGCCGTGCGAGGCGAATACGGCAGCGGCAAGACGTTCTTCGCACGCTGGGTTACCGAGCACGCGAAGACGCAGGGCTTCGCGACGGCCGAGGTCCAGATCTCTGAGGGCGAGACGCCGCTCCACCGCTTGGAAACGGTGTACCGGCGGCTCATCGAACGGCTCGCCACGACGGACGCACCGCAGGGTGCACTGGGCCTCGTCCTGGAGCGTTGGGGCTTCGCTCTAGAAGAGGATGTGCTCGCCACGGGGCAGGTCGACGAGCAGGACGAGGTCGAGCTCGGGCGCCGCGTTCAGGACCTGATGGAAGCGCGGCTGGCCGAGGTGAGCAGGAGCGCGCCGCCGTTTGCGACGGCAGTCCGCGCGCACCGCACGGCGCTGGCAGCCGGGGACCGTGTCCTGGCCGATGGCATTCTCGCCTGGGTCGGAGGACAGCCGAACGTCCCTGCGGCGGTGAAGCGTGCTGCCGGCGTCAAGGGCGAGATCGATCACTTCGGGGCGCTGAGCTTCCTGCAAGGACTGCTCGTCGTCCTGCGGGACAGTGGGCACGCCGGCCTCTTCGTGGTGCTCGATGAGGTCGAGACGCTTCAGCGCGTTCGCAGCGACGTGCGCGAGAAGGGGCTCAACGCGATGCGCCAGCTGATCGACGAGATCGACGGCGGACGGTTTCCGGGGCTGTATCTGAGCATCACGGGTACGCCTGCGTTCTTTGACGGCTCGCAGGGCGCCCAGCGACTGCCGCCTCTTGCCCAGCGCCTTCATACAGACTTTGGTTCCGACGCCCGCTTCGACAACCCGCGCGCCGTGCAGCTGCGTCTGCCGGCGTTCGACTTCACCCGGTTGGTCGCCGTCGGCACGCGCATCCGCGACATCTACGCCGAAGGCAGCGACCACGCCGACCGCCTCCAGGCGCGAGTGGACGACAAGTACGTCGAGGACCTCGCACGAGCCGTCGCCGGCAACCTGGGTGGCGCAGTCGGTATCGCGCCGCGGGTGTTCCTCAAGAAGCTCGTCGGCGACGTCCTCGATCGCGTCGACCAGTTCCCCGACTTCGACCCGCGAGAGCACTACGCCCTCACGGTCACCGACCAGGAGCTCACCGCGGAGGAGCGCGAGGCGCGCGGTGCGCCGACCGCCGACGACGTCGCCCTCGACCTGTGAGCACCCCATTCGAGGCGCTGCACCCGGCGGTGCAGCACCACGTCGTCAACTCGCTCGGGTGGCGATCGCTCCGTCCCCTCCAAGAACAGAGCATCCTGCCGATCCTGGAGGGTCGCGACGTGCTCCTCGGCGCGCCCACCGCCGGCGGCAAGACCGAGGCCGCCATCTTGCCGCTCCTCTCTCGCATGGTCAGCGAAGAATGGGCGGGCCTCAGCGTGTTGTACGTCTGTCCGCTTCGGGCCTTGCTCAACAACCTTCACCCGCGGATCTCCGGGTACGCGGAGCTCGTGGGCCGCACCGCGGGGCTATGGCACGGCGACGTCGGTGACGGGCCACGCAAGCGCATGCTTCGCGATCCCCCCGACATGCTGCTGACGACGCCGGAGTCGCTTGAGGCCATGTTCCTGTCTCGCCGGGTCGATGCCGCCCAGCTCCTCGGCGGTGTACGCGCCGTCGTCGTTGACGAGATCCATGCTTTCGCGGGTGACGACCGCGGGTGGCACATGCTGGCGGTCCTTGACCGGATTGATGCGCTGTCGCCCGGGCGGGCACAGCGGCTAGGCCTGACTGCGACTGTGGGCAACCCGGACCACCTCTTGGGATGGCTCTCCCGCCGCCCGGTCGATGACCGCGAGACGGTGATGGTGCACGACGGTGCGGTCGCGCCGGAGCTCACCGTCGATTGGGTGGCCAGTGTGGACAACGCCGCGCGGGTGATCGCCGGCCTTCACCATGGCGAGAAGCGGCTCGTCTTCTGCGACAGTCGCGCCCGCGTGGAGGAGCTCGCGACCGCGCTGCGGCGGCTGGAGGTGACGACGTTCGTGTCGCATTCGTCTCTCAGCCGGGACGAGCGTCGACAGGCCGAGCAGGCCTTCGCGGAAGCGTCGAACTGCGTAATCGTGTCGACGAGCACCCTCGAGCTCGGGATTGATGTCGGCGACCTCGACCGCGTGATCCAGATCGACTCGCCGGCGCGGGTGTCGTCAGTGCTGCAGCGGATGGGTCGAACGGGCCGGCGCGCCGGGACGAAGCGCAACTGCCTCTTTCTCTGCACCAATGAGTTGGCCTTGCTGCAGTCGATCGCTGTCTGCGAGCTCATCCACCAAGGGTGGGTCGAACCGGTCGTCGGACCACCGCGGCCGCTTCACCTCGTGGTGCAGCAGCTCCTCGCCCGCGTGCTGGCAGATGGGCGCGTCGGTGATACAGCGTGGCCGGGGGAGTTGACGGACGTCGCGCGACTGGCTGAGCTGACACCCGCTGAAGTTCTCGAAGTTCGCACCGAGCTTGAGCGGATCGATGTCCTCCTCCGCGACGGCGGGTTTGTTCAGATCGGCCAGGTCGGTGAGGAGCGCTACGGCCGACGCCACTTCATGGACGTCACGTCGCTGTTCCTGACGGAGCCGCTGCTCAAGGTGCGATGGGGCACGCGCGAGCTCGGGCAGGTTGATCCATCGGTCCTGACCACTCGCGACGGACGGAAAGCGACCATCCTTCTCGGAGGTCGCGCGTGGGACGTCGAGGACGTCGACTGGCGTCGCGGGATCGGATGGGTCAAGCCGAGCGAGGAGGCAGGCCGATCGCGCTGGTCGGGCAGCGGGGTTGCCCTGTCAGCCGTTGTCTGTCGCGCGATCCGGGCGGTCCTCGCTACCTCCGTCGAGCCGGAGGGCGCTGTGCTGACCGCCCGAGCCCGGGCGCAGCTAGCTGCGCTTCGAGGCGACTTCGACGGTGTGCGCGACGGGCGAACAATGCTTGTTCGCGATGGCGGTCGCAATCGCGAGACGTGGTGGACGTTCGCCGGCGGGAACGCGAACGCTGCCCTCGCCGCCGGATTGGCCGCGGCGAACATCGGCGTCATGGGGAGCGACGACCTTTCGATCAGCATGCGTGGACCGGTCGGATACGAGCGCCTCCGCCAGCTCCTGGTCGACCTCCGCGCAGCGCCTCCGAGGGCAGCACCCGACGAGCGCCGGATCGAGGCGCTGAAGTTCGGCGAGTCCCTCCCGGTTGACCTCGCGTTGTCGGTACTGGCGGCACGGATGGCAGATGAAGCCGCGGTCGTGTCCGCGCTCGATGAACCCCTTCTCTCCGTAACTGAGGTATGACGTCATCGGCCGACCGGACTCGTGTGCAAGCGCAGGCCAGGTCGACCAATATCTATGCACGCACGCGAGATCCTCGTGCCTACCTCGACGCCGACGGGTCCACAGGTGACCAACTTCGTTCTCCCCAGAGGGGCAGAACCCGGTCCCCCACTCGGGTCGGCCGCTATCGGACCGCAAGCGCGATCTTCGTGCGCGCCTGCTGACTCAGCTGTTGCGCAATGAACGCGTCCAGCCGACCAGGATCGGGCTCCACCCGGACCGCAACCTCCCGCTGCTCCCAGGTCGCGTAATCACCCGGGTCGCCGGCGGTGATCAGTCCGACTTGGTGCCCACGCGCGACGTCGGCGATCTCGGCGATCACAGGTTCGAGCTCCGCACTTCGGTCGTCAGGAACGTGCAAGAGCACGTACGCGTGCGTAGCTGCTCGGCGATGCGCTAGCGCCTCATAGACGGCCTGCACATTGATTGAATCAGCAGGCTTGACCTCGAAAGTGAGTACCTCGAGATACCGGCCGGGAACATGGGTGAACGTCTGAACCTCTACGCAGACGATGTCGGGGCGTGCCCACACGCCGGTTGCCTTGCTCCCTCCGTGCGCAGTCACCTCCACGGCGACCGGCGTCACGCGCTGATCCTTTGCCCAGTCGGAGGCGATGACCTCCCGCATGGGCTCGTAAAGCTGGCTCTCGCGCGTCAGAGCTGCCGTAACCTCTGGCTGGTCTACAACAGCAGCCGTAGCATCGGCGTCTTCGTCGACGTCGACGATGCGCCGAACGGTACCTCCGCGGCCTTTCCAGCGCGTGATAACGCCAGCATCCTCCGCCGCGTTGCGGGCAGCGAAGTAGCGGTCCTCATCGGCGTCAGAATCCCACCCGAGCAACTTCCGGAGGTTCGGATTGGTGATCAGCCCGCCACCCTCCGGCACGGCTGCAATGAGTGCGTCTCTGTCCAACGTCGGTTCGGCGGGCATCGTGTTCAACCCTAGACCGCGTGCGCTCCACGCGCAGGATCGCGACCGAACGGTGTCAGCGGACGCAGTCGGCTTCAGGGCTAGCGCCGGGAAGCCCCTCACCTAGCCCTGGTGTAAGCGGCGAACCGGCCCGCTGGAGTCAGCGCGGCGAACCGCTGCTGCGCCTCCTCTGTCCAAAACAGCAGTCGGTCGACCGGTGAATGGCCGAGAAAGCGCGACACGGCGTGGACCGCGTTCCCGTCACGCGCAAGCGCGATGATCAGGACACGCGTCGATCGAGTCAGGACGGTGAACGCATGCTGCTCGAGCGTTTCGATGAGGTCGAGGTCCGCATCGTCAACAGGGCGGTGCCCCGACCACGCGTCGGTCATGACGACGACCGGCCACTCGCAACCTTTGTACTTGAGCATCGATCCCGCTTCGACGTTCCATGTCGGCGCAGCGCGCTTCGTTTCCGTCGTGACCCACGGCCGCGCGTCGCCGACCAGCAGGCGCTTGTCATCGACCGCCGCATCGTACGTGCCCAAGATGGCCGGCAACTCGTGGCGCAGGTCCTCCGCCAAGACCACGATCGGCCGGACGCCAAGCAGGCTTGCTTTCCGGGGGCCTAGCAGGACCGCGTCTGTCTCGGCGGAGCTCGTCGGCGTGCGCCGGGCAACCAGTCGCTCCGCTTGCGGCCTGAGTGCCTCGCAGATGCGAAGCGGCAATCGATGCGACCCCTCGAGCTGGCGAAGTCGCCACCGGACCCCCTCGAAGGTCGGGCGCACGTACGAGGGACCAAGGTGAATCGACTGCGACACATCGCCTGCGATGCAGAGCCGATCGACGCTCGCTGCGCTGCGTGCGAGCTGGCGGAGCTCAGCCTCCCCGAAGTCCTGACATTCGTCGACGAAGACGTGGGTGAACGGGCGCGGCGGCGAGCGAGACGCAGACCGAAGGCGCTGCGAGCCGTGTGACGGAATCGGCGGGTCCATGACGAGCTTCCAGATCGTCTCCCGCTGGCGCTCACCCAGAGCACGGCCGCTACCCGCTCGCGGTGCGCGTACATAGGCGTGGACATCAGGGTGGCCCTTCGCAACGATGAAGCGCTCGAACTCGGTTTCCAGCGCGGCGACGTCGAAGTCCTTGAGTCGATCCACCTCATCCGGAGTTAGCTGCCCGCGGCGACGGACAACCTCGCGCGTCCAGCCGCCGTGCTCAATTCTCACCGGCGAGCATCCGAAAACGCGAGTCGGCAGCTTGTCGCGGTTATAGAAGCTGAGGTCTACTTGCCTGCCATCGCGGTGGATCGTCCACCTGTGTCCTTCGTCATCGACCTGCGTCATGGCGACGCCGCGTACGTTGAGCGCGTCGGCGACTCGTTCTATGAGCAGCGCGACAACCGCCTTGTTGAACGCTGTCACGAGGATGTGCAACCGCGGGTCAGCCTGTGGATCGGTGACCGTCAGCGCGACGCGCTCCGCGAGGACGAGGGTCTTCCCCGATCCTGCGGGTCCCACGATTGCGGTGGGCCCGCCCGTGGGCACAGCTGCTTCGCGTTGGGCATCGTCGAGCTCGAGTCCGGTCGGCGTCGAATCGAAGAGTCGTCCGCCGACAGGCCCCGCCGACCGCTGAAGCGCCAACGCGACTGGGTTCGCTTTGTGCCACTCGGGCCGACGGTCGAGATACCCGCTGGGTTCGCGCGTGACCCCCGCGTCGCGATACCACCTCGCACGGAGCTGGCCGACCTTCTCGAGCCCTCGGCCCGCAACGGGTCCGGACATTGGTACGTCGGCAGGCTGCCACTCGCGGCGACGCATTGCCTCGCCGACTTGCTCAAGCAGGCGTCGTTTGGCACCGACGGTGGTCACGACAACCTCTTCAGCGTCAAGGCGAAGCGCAAGCACCTCGAGCCGCTCAGAGATCTCATCCGCATGCGCGCCATCGGAGTGGTCAAGGAGATAGCCCGCCGTGATCACCGTGCGAGCAGGAGACGGCTCGAGCTCCTCCCACCGTGCCGCGACGAAACTCGCCCGCACCTCGGGGGCAGAGACTCGACCAAGCAGAGACGCCTGAACACGCTGCGCCATGTCGGTCATGAAGCTGCTTTGATCGACGCCGAGCACCACGACCTGCCGCGGCGGCGTCTTTCCTGCGCGCCGCATGGCAGCGACGATCAACGCGGCCGCAGAGGCCGTAGCTCCGGTGCCGCAGCCCAGGTCAACCAGACATATCTCCTCCTGACCGTGCCGCTCCATCACCGGCAGCAGCATGCGGATGGCGTCGTGCGTACGGGACCCGTGGTGCCACAGGGCATATGCGACCCCGATACTCGGCCTGTCGTAGCAGCAATCTCCGTTGCTCAGAAGTGCAATATCGCGAAGTGACTGATCGATCTCCCACCTAGACCACCCAGGGCGGTCTACGCCGACCGTAAGTGGGACGCAGGCGGCGGTGATCGCTTCGTCGATGAGCCGACTCGCGTCTGCCAGCGCGGTAAGCACGTCGTTCATTGGGGTGCGAATCCTTCTCGGCCCTCATCGAGCGAGGGCAGTTCACGACGCAGTATCTCGACCGTCGTCCGGTACTTGGCTGCGTCCCAGTCCATGTCACGAAGCAAGGCCAACGCAGGCTCGCGGGTGCCGGCTACGAACCGACCCCGATCGACATGGAAGGGCTGCACCACGAACCGCCTCACGCCGGTTGCCCGCAGCGCAGCGGCGAACGCCACCGGGTCGACTACCGGTAGAAGCGGCGTCATCGTCACCGAGGTCTCGATGCCGGCGGCTTGAACCTCCGCGATGGCCTGAAGTCGGAATCGATTTCCCGGACAGCTCGGCTCGAAGGCCTTGCGAACGGCGTCCGAGTCGGTCGTCACCGTCATGTTCACACGTACGTGCTCAAACTTCGTGAGGAGATCGATGTCCCGCGTGACGAGCGGACTTCGAGTCTGCACCACCAGCCGGGGCTGCTGCTTGACCAGCTCCTCAAGGAGGCCCCGCACCAGACCGAGCTTCTTCTCGACCGGTTGGTACGGGTCGGTCACGCTGCTCATGTAGATCGACCGGCCCTGCAGCGGAGTGCGCATCCGCCGCAGGCGGTCAAGCGCGTTCGCTTTCACTTCGACCCACTGACCCCAGGTGTTCTGGCGCTCCTGGTCGCGGCTGAAGAACGCCGCATAACAGTAGGAGCACCCGAATCCACAGCCTGAATAGGGATTGAGGGTGAAGTCGTAGTCGGCCATGAACCCGGACGCTCGAGTAAGGATGCTCGCAGCGTCCCGGTACGTAATCGCGGTCGCTCCGACCTGCTCCGGTCTGGCCGGTGCCACGGTCGCCTCGAAGAGGCTGTCCTGATCAGCGGTCACGAGCGACCTGTTGAGCGGGGAGCGCGTCTGCGGCTCGACGACAGCGGCGCGCTTCAACGCGAGCGTTGTTGCGACCGGCCGGAGAGCGGACGCCAAGCGCAGCGGCGATGGCACGAGTCCGGAGCCGCCCACCCCCGTAGACGGGTGTCCCGTGCCTACTCAAGATGACTGTTGACCTTGAATCCGGCGTAAAGCCAATCGCGAGCTGCAGGTCGGTAGCGTTCTGCCTCCGCGACGTCGAACCCGCCGTACTCAACGACGCCCAGGCCGCCCACCGACAGCAAAGCGTCCGGTCGCGCACGCAGTTCGAGCCGGGTGACGAGTTCGCAGAGCTCGTGACTGCTGAGCTGATGTGTCAGGTGGTGCAGGAGGTCGGGCTGGAACCGCGCCTGTTTCGGCCACGTGCCATAGACGCGCCGATACATCGCGCACGCGTACTCGAGTCGGATAAGCACCCCGCCGTAGTCCATGCCACGACTCTATGTTGGACGACGACGGAGCGTTTGCAAGCGATGCCCGTGCGACCCGGCGCGGTTCGCTGGGTGCCGAAGCGCACCTACTGGTGACGTTGCTATTCGAGACCAGGCGCGCGAGTCTGAGGGCTACCGCGGCCGAGCCGGTCAGATTCCGGGCACTTCGAGCGACCTCAGGCGAGAGGTGCTTCAGATTCAGCGACGACGAGCCGACACCTCACAGCGTTCCCTATCACGAGGCGGGCAGTGACCTCTTCTAGCTTCAGCTGGCTCGACTTCGATGAGCCGGCACGCCAGCGCATGCGCGAGATCGTCGAGCTCCTCCGTGAGGAGGGCAGTATCGACGAACTCGGACTCGGCCGTATCCGTGATGCGTTCTCGGACCGCCTCTTCCCGGGCACCTCGGTGCTGTGGCGGCGCGCGCGGTATCTGCTCTTCGTGACGTGGATCTACGAGTCGATCGAGCGCGAGGGCTTCCGCCAGAACGATGCCGAGCGCGCCGCTCGTGCCCTCCAGCGCAAGCTGCGTGACGCGATCCTGTCGAGCGACGACCACACTGGCCTGATCGGCCTGCGCCGTGCCGATCCGGCGGCGCCGCCGGACGTCATCCTCTGGGCGGCACTCCGCCAGTGGGGACTCCGGGGTGCCGGCGCCGGCACACTGCGCCAATACCGCTCATCGCTGAGTCGCCGACCACGCCATGCGGTCGAAGGAGACCCGCAGATTGCGTCCGTATGGAATCCTCAGGTGCCGAAGGCACCTCGTGAGTTCCCGGAAGATGCAAGCTTTGCCCTGACCCAGCCCGAGGCACGATTCCTGCACGACCTCGTAGTCTCGGAAGACGCGGACCCAGACAGTGACGGCGACGACGCGCGGCGGCGAGACTCGATGCTCGCTGACCTGTTGCGCGTGGAGGACCTCGACGACGTCAACGCACCGTGGCAACATCAGTTGTCGGACAGCGCCAGCGACGAGCTCCGGGAGGCGCTTTGGATGTCCGGCTGCTTCTCCGACACAATGCACGGTGCCACGCTGCTGTACGCCCGGCGGCTCGCGGAGCTGCGGGAGGACGACGAACAGCTCGAGGCAGCTGACGCAGAGATCGTTGGGTGGGCTAATCGCGCGACAGATGCTGGCCGCCTACAAGAACTTGCTCGCTGGGCCACTGATCTCCCGGCGTTCTTCGCGGTCGTCGAGACCCGGCGACGTACGTCGCCAGCCGAGCGCGCGTTCGTCAAGAACTGGAGCACCCTCGCGCTCCGCGACCCGACGGCCGTCGCTCGGTCTAGGGACGCAGTGCGCCTCGTCGAGGACCGCGAGGCACACAGCAAGCAGGGCAAGGCCCGTCTCACCGCGCCGCGCGATCGTGACCGCGGTGATGGCGGTGCGATCCCAGGCCCGCTGACGTATCGCTGGGGCAATGCGCTGCAGCTGGTAAAGGACATCCGCACCGGACTCGAGGCCTGACGATGCTTGCACCGAACAGCCGCGAGCTTCTGCTAGACGCGCTGCGCCCCGACCCCGGCTTCGTGCTGGAGTGCGCTGTGGGGACGACGTTCTCACTCGACCTCGACGCCCTCCTGCTCGCGCCGCTGGCGTTCGCGCTCTTTGACGTCGACGCAGGCAGTGCCGACGCCGACCCCATCGCGCTCCTGGCCGCCATCACCTCTTACGCGCGGAAGATGGCGATCTACACCGACGCCGCACACATCTGCGTCCCATCGAAGGAGCGGCCGCTGATGCAGCTGCTCGAGTCGACGATCCGGCCGATCGAGATGCCTGATGGTGCGTTTCATCCGAAGGTCTGGGCCCTCCGCTACGTGACCCCAGACGGCGAGCGTCGCCATCGCGTTTTGGTGCTTTCGCGGAACCTGACGTTCGATCGCTCGTGGGACACCGTTCTGCGCCTCGACGAAGACCCCGACGCCACCGGCGACCTCAACGGACGCGAGCTCGAGACGTTCCTCGACTATCTCCGTACGCGTAAGCCGTCGTCCGTCGTCGACGATCTCCTCACCACGATCGGACGCGTCTCGTTCGCGCCGCCACCGCTGTTCGACGAGCTGCGCTTCTGGCCGATGCTGGCCAACGGCGCGGATCCGATGCGTGATGTTGGTGCGTCTTCCGTCCTCGTGGTCTCCCCGTTCGCCACGAGCGGTCGGTTGGCGCAGCTTGCGCCGGACGCTAAGCGACGGGCGCTGGTAACGAGATCAGACACGCTGACGGAGCTCGGCGGGCACACGCTTGCCCCGTGGCACGAAGTCTTCGTGCTCCGAGGCGAGGCAATCGACGACGACCCAGAACACGACGAAGCGATCGCAACGCTCTCCGGCCTGCATGCGAAGCTCTACGTCTTCGACGACGGGCGTAAGCGACGGATCTTCACCGGCTCGGCCAACGCGACGACCGCCTCACTCGCGCGGAACATCGAGCTGGTCGTCGAGCTCAGCTCCCACGATGCGTCGACGCGCGTCGACCGGTTGCTCGGCGAGACCGATGGCACCCCGACCCTCCGTGCACTGCTGACTCCCCGGCGGCCCGAGTCCGACGAGCCGGTGCCGAAGACCGCACGGGAGGTCGAAGCTGATCGCCTCGAGGCACTAGCGCGAGCGCTCGCGGCGGGGCGTCCCGTGGCGAAGGCGCAGTCCGACGCCGCGGGCCGGTGGAGCGTCGCATTTACCCTGCCGCTCGGCGGGGTCGAGCTCGCCCCCCACGACAAGCTGCGCGCGCGGCTTGTCACGACGACCGGTGTATGGCAACAGCTCAGCGGCAACAGCTCTGAGATGCGGGGCGACCTACCCGCCGGCGCGGCGTCACGGGTGAGCAGCCTGGTTGCGGTTGAGCTCGCAGGTGACCCTCACCTCGGGGTCGCGCCCGAACGCTTCGTCGTCATCGCTGAACTCATCGATGCGCCAGAGAATCGTGAAGATCAGCTGCTGCTCGACCTGCTGCCCGACGCCGAGAAACTCATGCGCCTGCTGTTCATGTTGCTCGCGGACGGCCGGGACGGTGCCGACGCCGCCGGCGAAGTCCGGCGCATCCTTGCCGGCCACGGGAGTGGCGACTCGACACCCTGGTCCCCTCAGCTCCCGCTGTTCGAGAACCTCGTCCGCACGTTCGCCCGTGAGCCCGAGCGGCTGCAGACGATCCGGGGCGTCATCGACAAGATGCGTACCGCTCCTGACGGACTCGACCGCTTTCCCCCCGGGTTCCTCGAGCTCTGGTCGACTTTTGAACGCGTGCTGCCCAAGAAAGCTGGAGCCTGAGGTGTTCGATGCCACGCCGTACCTTGACCGCCTGAAGCCGTTTCAGATGGCGACAGTCGAGCACATCTTCGCGCGGATGTTCGATGCCGATGACCCGGTCAACCGATACCTCTGCGCCGATGAAGTGGGCCTCGGCAAGACGATGATCGCGCGCGGGCTCATCGCGAAGATGATCGAGCACTACTCGGTGACCGAGCCGACGCGACGCATCGACGTTCTTTACGTCTGCTCGAACCAGGCCATCGCGAAGCAGAACTTCTCGAAGCTCGCGATCGTCGGTAACTCGCAGCGCGCGGTCACGGACCGCATCACGAAGCTGCCGCTCCACCTTGGCGACCTCGAGAGGGAGCTGCCCGAACTTGGCATCGCGGTCAACTTCATCCCGATCACGCCGACGACGTCGCTCGACTTGCGCTCCAACGTCGGCCGCGTCGATGAGCGCGCGCTGTTGTGGACCATGCTCGGGGACGAGCGATTGATCGGCCGGCGCGGCATGCGCCGTGTTGGCGCAGAGCGGCTGCTCAGGCAGAAGCAAGTCGGCGACTGGTCCTGGCAGTACGAGAAGCGTCGCATCGGGCCGGGTGACATCGACTCGACGATCTTGGACGCGTTCGTAGCAGACATCCGCTCCGGATCGCCGTCTCTTCTCGAGCGGTTCGCGGAGACCGCCGAGCTGTTCACGTCCAAGCGCGCCTGGGACGACAACCGGAACGGATCGAAGCGCACCTCGATCGTCGGCGACCTCCGTCGGCAGCTGGCCGAGACGTGCATCCGAGCGCTGTCGCCCGACCTCATCATCCTCGACGAGTTCCAGCGTTTCCCGAAGCTGCTTGATCCCGACGAGACCGTCGGTGCGCTTGCCGACTTGCTGTTCCAGCAGCACGAGGCGAAGACGCTGCTGCTATCGGCGACGCCTTACAGGATGCTCACCCGAAGCACCGAGCTTGACGAAAACCATCACGACGATTTCCTGAAGACGACGAAGTTCCTGCTCGAGCACGACACGGCCGGCGTCGAGAAGATGGCCGGCGCCCTCGTCGCCTACCGCGAGGGCCTCCGCGACCTAGGACGCGGCGGGTCGGCGACCAGCGCGGTTGTCGAAGCGCGCGACGTCGTCTCGCACGAGCTGCGTCGCGTCATGTGCCGGACTGAGCGTCTCGCAGCGACAGCTGATCGCAACGGCATGCTCGCAGCGAACCCAGCCGAGGCAATCGGTCCCCGGCTGGAGCCGGCGGATCTGCTTCAGTTCCGCGAACTCGACCGCATCTCGGACGCGATCAAAAGCCAAGACGTCGTCGAGTATTGGAAGAGCTGTCCGTATCCGCTGAACTTCATGGACGGGTACAAGTTTGCTGAGCGCTTTGAAGGTGCCTTGAAGTCCGGCGACGTCAAAACCTTCGCCCACGGGCTCGACGTCGACGCGGTCCGCGCTACGAAACCCATCGACCTCGGGAACGCCCGCCTGCGCGGGCTAGTCGACCAACTCGAAGCGGAGCGTGCCTGGTCGCTGCTGTGGCTCCCTCCGAGCCTGCCTTACTACACCCCGGGACAGCCCTTTCAGCGAGCGTCCGTCAAGACCAAGCGACTCATCTTCTCGTCGTGGACCGTGGTGCCGAAGGCGATTGCCGCGCTGACGAGTTACGAGGCCGAACGGCACTTGTTCGCTGCGCTCGACAGCGGCGCTCGTACCGAGGTACAGGGTCTGCAGTGGCGCCCAGACGGCCCTATGACCGAACTGGTGATGAGCATGCCCTCCCTAACGATGGCCGAACTCGGCGATCCGCTCATCGTAAGCCGCAAATTTGGTGGAGCCGACAGCCCAGCGAGCCGCCCCGCGGTCCTCCAGTCGGTGCGCCGCGCGGTCAAGGATGCGCTCGCGCAGCTCGAGGTTCCGACCACCGACGCCGGTCGCGGAGACCCAAGGTGGTACATCATGGCGCCGCTGCTCCTCGACGATCAAGGGTCGCCCGGCTCGGCGGCCGCTCTCCTCGACGCAGCTGAGGTGCTCGAGGTCGATGCGGCTGCGTGGCGGTCACATCTGCGGGAGCTCCGCCGACTCCTGGCAGACCCGTCGGACCTCGGCAAGCATCCGAGCGACCTCATCGAGGTTCTAGCGAAGAACGCGATCGCCGGACCGGGAACAGCAGCGCTGCGCTCGCTCTCGCGGTCGGCAGGGCAGGACATGGTCAGCAACCTGGGGAACGCGCTCACGCTCGGTCTTGCGTTCCGTGCGCTGTTCAACCTCCCCGAGTCATACGCCATCGTGCGCGCGCTCACCGAGACAGCCTCCGGCGACGACGTCTTCTGGAAGGCTGCGATCGACTACTGCCTCGCGGGGAACCTGCAGGCCGTCCTGGACGAGTACGTCCACGCGCTCACCGACTGGGTGGAGGACCGGCCGGCCGACCAAGGGGGCAAGGTCGGCGCCATTGTCGCGACGGCCGCCGAGTCCCTCGGCATCAAGACGACCGACCTGACGGTCCGCACCGTCGAGGACGGGAAGCTTGGCAAAGCGCTGACCATGCGCACGCGGTTTGCCCTTCGCCTGAGCGACGGTCGGTCATCCGAGGACGCGAAGTCGGTCAACCGTGTCGACACCGTCAGAAAAGCCTTCAACTCTCCGTTCTGGCCCTTTGTCCTGGCGACAACCTCGATCGGTCAGGAGGGGCTGGACTTCCATCACTACAGCCACGCGGTGGTCCACTGGAATCTTCCGAGTAACCCCGTCGACCTCGAACAGCGCGAAGGCCGGGTGCACCGGTTCAAGAGCCACGCGGTCCGGCGCAACATCGCCGCGAGCTACCGCGCAGAGGGGGTAGCGGCGACTGACCCGTGGGGCGCGATGTTCGCGGCCGCGCCCCCGAAGGATGATGGCCTACAGCCGTACTGGGTGTTCGAAGGCACGCAGGAGGCCTCGTTGCGGGCAAAGATCGAACGCCATGCGCTGACGATGCCGATGAGCCGCGACGCTGAACGCCTGAAGGACCTTGTGCAGCTGCTCGGCATCTACCGGCTCGCGTTCGGGCAGCCACGGCAGGACGAGCTGCTCGCCGCGCTTCGGATCGCACCCGATCTGGAGGCGAAGGCGCACGAGCTGCTCATCGACCTCCAGCCCTTGGCGCCCGCTACCGCCGTTTTGACCACTTGACACCCAGACAAGGAAGGGAAGCCGTGTCGATTCCGATGAACAAGTACGACAACCGAGCGCTCTCGGAGATCCGTGTGTAGTGCCCCGCGACCGGTTCGTCTTCGTTAGCCCGCACGCAACTGCCAGCGGCGTCCGCCGGGAGGCTCGCGCCCCTCTCGCGTCGTCACGAGCTCGACCACTACCAGCGCAAGTACCGCTGGGAAAGGAAACAGGCCGGCGAGTTTGTCGATGACCTAGTCGCCAAGTTCCAAGAAGCGCGCGACGCGTTCGAGGATAACGTCAGGTCCCCGCACCAGATGCCGACAAGGACTCCATGAATCCGTCCTGGGAAGGCATCGTCGCTGAGGCGATCCGCCAAAGTAGCGAAGCGGCTGCCGTCCAGCTCGACGCCATCCACAAGCGAGCAGCCGACTGGACCGGTCGCCTTTCATTGCTCGAGACCGAGCACGGATCACACGCCGATGCTCATCAGGCTGCTCCGACGCTTGCTCAAGCCGTCACTGAAAGCGTTGATCACTCGCTTGAGGGGCTGCGGCGGCGGCAGCACTATCTCGGCTCGTTGCATCTTGTGCTGTTCGGTCGCACTGGCGCGGGGAAGAGCTCTTTCGTCGAGGCACTGACGCGCGGCACCGGGCAGCGGATCTCCCCCGAAGGCCGGCTTGACTTCACAACCACTGTGGACGAAGTCGCCTGGGGCTCGGTGGTCGTCGTCGACACCCCCGGGATCGAAGGCTGGGCCGACGACGGACAGCGCGACGTCATCGAGGCAGAAGCCCATGCGGCAGTGCAGCGCGCCGACGTCGTGATCCTCGTCTTCGACGACTACAACCAGAAGGTTCGCGAGTTCCAACAGATCGCGGAGTGGGTCGCGCTGTTCGGCAAGGTGGCGATCGCGATCCTCAACGTCCGAGATGACGAGTGGCGCTACGACGCTCGCCTTTACGACCCCGATGACCGCGAGCCGGCCGTGCAGCAGATCCGCGAACATGCGGGCCACATCGATCGCATGCTTCGAAGCGTCGGACTCGAAGACGTGCCGATCATCGCGGCGAACCTCGCGTGGGCGTTCGGCGCTCGCGCATCGGAGATCGGCCGCCATCCAGCGGCGGCCGAGCTAGAGCGCGCACGCGACGAGCTCACCCCGATCGGCCTTGAGCGCGTCTCGAACTTTGATGCGTTTGAAGACCTGATGACCGCGCTCCTGAGCGGAGACCCGGCGAGCCTGCGCCTCGGAGGTCTTGAGCGCGAACGCGTCACTGCGCTGCACGAGATCCAAGCGCTGCTGCGCCGTGAGGAACGCGCCGCCGCGCTCCTCGCCGACCAACGCGAGCTCGCCGTCCGCACCGTTCTCGGGCGAACCGGAGCGCCCCGTCTGCAAGATCTTGAGGAGATCGAGCCGGGCGCGGATCAGGACAGCGTCAGTGAGCTGGTGTCGCTTCTCGCGGACGACCGGTACGCGGACGTGCGCGACGAGCGTGGAGAAGTGGCGCGGTTAATGACTACGCACCTGGACGGCCCGATCACGGCCGCACGGAGCAATGGGCTCACCGCAGCCCGCGCCGAGCTGCAACAACATGATGGACGCTTTGCTTCGGTCAGCGCTCAGCGGCTTCAGACCGTCGCCCTCAAAGCAGCAGCATTTGACGACGTAGCGGCCCGGCACAGCGCGTCCGCACTCATGCGCCTCGCGAAGGACATCGCGGCGGATGCCGAGAGCCTGCGGGCAGATTTCGTGTGGGAGGTCCGCGATTTTGAGACCGGCTTTGACGCCGACACCGGCCGTGGCCGCCGCAGCGCAGGCAAAGTGCTCGGCTTCGGAAGCGCCGGCGGCGCCGCCGTCGCCGCGGTGCTGGCGGCGAGTAATCCACTCGGATGGGCCTTGGGAATCGGTTTCGTTGGCGGAGCGCTGGCCCGAAAGCTCCGGCGGTCAGGTCATCGCAAGCGAACCGAGGAACGTCTACGAGTCGAACGCGAACTCGGAACGTGGTTGCACGGCGTCGCACAAGACGTCCAGGGGGCTGCCCGTACCGCCGGCGAACGTCAGGCGCTGATCCTGGCCGGTCGCGCGGCAACCGCTGATGCGCGGCAGGCTGCTCGACACCGCGCCGACGAAGCGCTACTCCGCGAAGTGCGCCGAGACGTGCAGGCAGCCAAGAAAGAGGCGTCAGCCGCCGCCGCGCCCTCCGAGCTCATCGAGCACGCCGTAGCGACGGTCGAAGTCGCGCGCTACCCGGACGACCCCGACGCCGGCCCGAAGGTGTGGCTCGGCGAGGACTGGCTCGACACGCCGTCCGAGACCGCAACCCGCGAGCGCCCCCGCCTGGACCGGCCCCGTCTCGGCGACATGATCGTCATCCGGACCGTTCCGGCGACAACATCCGAGCGGTTCTGGCTAGCAGCCGAGCGACTCGCCGCAACGGGCCCAGAGCTCAGCGCGGCGGTCAACGCCGGCCGTGCTGTCTTGGCGGCCGACCCAGTGGTCGGCTTCGTAGGCGACTTCTCGTCCGGTAAGACCAGTCTGATCCGTCGCCTTGCGACGACTTGGGGCGTCGAGCTCAGCGAGCACGAGTTCGCCGTCGGGGCCGCACCAACCACAGAATCGATCATCGAGATGCGCGCTGGCGGCCTGATCGTTCGGGACACCCCGGGGCTCGGTTCTGGCGACGCCGAGCATGACCGGATAGCGCTGGCCGCAGTCGCGTCTGCCTCCCTCCTCGTCGTAACGCACACACCGGTAGGAGGGCGGCTTGACGACATCGTCGATCTTCTCAGCCCGGATGGGAGAGCACTCCGCACGGTGCACGTCCTGGGCCGGATCGACGCGCTCAGCGCGCGTCCTCACACTGACCCTGAAGGCTTCATGTCGCTGTTGGAGGTGAAGCGGTCTGAACTGGCTCGAAAGCTGGAGGCATCGGGGCTTCCACCGCACGCTGATCTGCCGCTTCCGGTTGCCGCTGATCCGGGCCGACGGCACTCCGGGGGCCGACCCTGGCAGCTCAAAGACTTCCTCCCCTTCAATGGGTGGGACGGTATCGATGATCTGTCCCGAGTTCTTTTCCGCGAGGCTCAGCGCGGGCGTGCTTCGGCTGCGATCGACTGCACCCGCGACGCCGCGCTTAGGACTTGCGCACGTCTAGCCGCGGACCTTGACGGCATGGATCTCCGGTCGAACGAGATCCAGCGCGTCATCGACATCTACCGGCGCGCAGCAGATGCACACGGTCGCGCCGAGCAGCGTGCCGCCCATGCGCTGCACGCTGTCATGAGTGACGCCGTCGCTGAGCGTTTGGAGGATCTCGCGGACATGGACACCACACGACTGAGAGCCGTGCAGCAGACCCCTGACTCGTGGCTCGTCACCGAACGCCTCGAGGGGGACTTCGCCGATTGGCGAGACGGCGTTCTCGGCGACCTCGAGCAGGTCTACGCAGAGCTTGAGCAAGCCGTAGAAGCCCGCGTCGGCTCCCGCGCTTTCGCCGCAGCTTTCGGAGACGGCGCAGGAGCAACGTTCGACGACTTCACCAAGGTCCTCCTGGAGGGTCTCAAAGCCGCCGCGGGTAAGGGCGCAGGAGCTGGCGAGAAGTTCGTCGCCGGCCTCGCCGCGAAGATCCCCGCGTTGGCCGGATTCGCCGAGCAGTTGGGGAAGGCGGCGGCACGAGGCGCAGCGGCAGCGGCGGGGCTCGTTCTCGAAGCAGGCGCTCAAGCCCTCGAGGACCGGGCTGAGAGACGCCGCGCCGACACCATGGAAGATGCCAAGAAAGCAATCCACGAGGCCGCCGACGCTTGGGTCACCGAAACGCTCGAAGGAACCGATACGACCGCCAGCGTACTGAGCGAGGTGGTTGCGTTCGCCGAGCAGATGATCCATTCTCCGCTCGCCTCGATGACGCAAGCACATGACGATGTGGCCAACGGACGCGCTGCGACGACCGCGACCGTCGCAGCTGCGGAAAATCTAATCCTGGAGGCAAACCGTGCACTCAACTGACAGGCCGTCGGCCGAACAGTGGCTGGCGGAATCAATTCAATCGGTGTCGTCCATCGACGAAGGTCTCGGTCGCAAGCTCCGCGAGCTAAGCAACACCGAACATCGTGTCCCCGTGCTCGCACTTGCTGGGCCGTATAACGCGGGCAAGTCCACCCTGCTCAAACGGTTGTGCGTGGACGACGGCGCCGAAGTTCCCGAGCGGCTCCTGATCCAAAGTGAGCCTTCAACCACGCGCGTCGAGCAGGCACGCATCGGTCCGTGGGAAATCCACGACACTCCTGGCCTCGACGCTGAAGACCCCGAGCATGCCGCGACTGCCATGGCCGCAGCTGCCGCGAGCGACCACGTGCTCATTCTCATGACGCACGACCTGTTCAGCGAGGAGTCCTCAACGGCAGAGCTCCTGCGCTCGCTGCCACCCGGAGCTGTTGACCTGGTTCTCAGCCGGATCGATAAGGCAGTGGTCGGCGGGGACCCGGCAGCCATCCACGCATATGTCGCCACCAAGGCCGACGATGCCCGTGAACGCGCGGCACGCGTCGGTCATCCCGATGTGCGCGTCTTTGCCGTGGCAGCAGACGTGAAGGGACGCATTGGAAATCGTCCGGCCGATCGAACGCGATACGACCGTGGCCGAGAGTGGGACGGCGTCGCTGACCTTCGGCAGTTCCTTGAGAACCCGCCGAGCCAATCTGCGATCGAAGCGGCAGCGAGAAGACGGGTCACGTCGGTGCTTGATCAAGCGTCCAAAACCGCCGCCGGCCTACTGAGCTCCGCGGAGGACGAGTTGCGCGAACTCTCGCTCGACGATGCCAAAGACGACTCACTCATCGACGAGCTTCGTCGGCAGGAGCGTGATGCACGCGACATGCTCAGCTCGACCCTTCGCGAAGTCGCCCAGCGTCGACCGGCCGCAAGTGCACGCTCTCGCATGTGGGTCGCCGCCGACACCCAGCTCACCAACGCAAGGCGTGCCCTCGAGGACTTCGCACGCGACGCCGGCCTTGAGACGCCCTCGTGGACTGTCGACCTTGACATCATCAAGGAGGTCCCCGCGATGGTCGCCGATCAGGAGGCCGGAACTGATCCGGTCGATCTCGCCAACGCGGAGGCGTTCATCCGAGATCAGGCGAAGGGCCTTGCTGGCGACACCGATCGGATCAAGGAACTCGAGAAAGCTCTCGACGCCCGTAACGCGGCGAAGCGCGAACAAGGCGTGCGCGACTGGTACCAGCGCAAGGACACGCCGTTCGACGGCGTCAGAGATGCCCGGCAGGCCGAAGCCGAGCTTCAGCGACTCAAGCGTCAGGCCGCCGGCCTTCAGCTCGGCATGGCGATGCTGGATGCCTTCAAGGAGGAGCGGCTGATCGCCGCCCAGCTGCGGGACCGTGAGCTCGCCGAGCAGGCGGCGCGAGACAACGCGGTCGCTCTGGCGTCGCGCGTCGCGGCTCTCCTTCACGACGGGGTGGACGACGGTGGCTGCGTTCGGGCAGCTTTCCGAGGAACGGAGGCCCAGTTGCGTGACCGTGAGGCAGAACGTGCCGAACACAGACGGCAGGCTGCAAACGCGCATGCTCGTTGGCTGACGGCGCGTACGCAGATCGGCGATCTACGAAAGCGCGCGCCGGACGTCTGACCCCTCCCGCAAGGCTTCCGCGAGGGCTGGCGGGCTACGAGCTGTGGTCCCGCTTCAACAGAGACACCGACGCCCTGTAGTAGCGCGCTGACCGACGTTCCAGGCGCCGCGTAGCTCCCGCATCGATCCGACCTGATGAAAGAGGCTCAGCTCATGCAAGACACCGCCTACGAGCACCTCGTCGAAAGACTCACCGCTGGTGACAGCCTCGACAAGCCGCTCGAGGCCTGCCTGCTGGGCCGCCGGCGACGGGCCGGAAGCACTAGCTGCGCACCCCGCCGGAATCGCCGCGCGCTATCGCGCCGGCGGCCGTAGTTCAACCGGCCCGCGTCTATCTCAGCGACATCGCTGTCACCGGATTCCGCGGCATCGCCGACGGTGATGTCTTGTTCCTGACAGCGTCGCGGCCTGGCGGTCAGTTTTCTCATCGAGCTGACGACAAGAACCTCGACCACTCATCGAGCTCGAGAAATTCATGCCTAACGCAACCACAGAGTCATCGCCAAACGTCGCCCTTCAGCTCGTCGAGAAGGTCATGGACCTCGGTATCGAGGGCAAGGCACCGGGGATGAAGACCTCGATCGAGGTGGCGGAGGATTTCCTCGCCGACCCTCGGTTCTCTAACAATGATGCCCGGATCAAGTCGCTGATCCGTTGGCACGTGACGCGGAGCGGCGCCACCGGGTTCGCCACGGGTCTTGGCGGATTCGCCACCATGCCGATCACCCTGCCGACCGGACTCGTTGCAGTTTGGGTCGTGCAGGCGCGGATGGTCGGCGCGATCGCGCACATCCGCGGTTACGACTTAGAGGACGAGCGCGTGCGGACCCTGGCGATGGCGTCGCTCGCCGGCGACGCACTGGTGACTGAAGTCATGAAGGAGCTCGGTGGCACCATCGCGGTGAAGATGGGCGCCGCGGCCGTGCGGAAGGTACCTGGCCAGGTGATCTTCGAGATCAACAAGAAGGTGGGCTTCCGCCTCCTCACGAAGGCGGGCACCAAAGGCTCGATCAACCTGACCAAGGTCGTGCCGGTCCTTGGCGGCGTCGTAGGCGGCTCCGTCGATGCCGCCTCCACGCGAACCGTCGGCGCCGTAGCCAAGCGCGCGTTCCCGGAGACCCGGTAACTGTTATGCGTGCGGCCTCCGCGATCCCGGTAGTTCAGAACCATCCGCTCTTTGTCCTGCTAGACGAGGCGCGTCTAAACGCGATTTCCAACCTGAAATCCGCAGCGACGGATATCGATCGGCTCGAGCAACTGCTCATCTTGAACAACTGCTGGACGTGGCAGATCGACGAGTTGCGGGAGATCATGGAAGACCTCGATCCCGGGGATCCGGCCTCTCGGGTCGCTAGCGATTGGATCTCCGCCTGGACCTCAGAGGCGAAGCAAATCTCAGCCTACGGCGATCAGCAGAACGCGCTGGTGGCCCGTGTCGGCCGTGGCGAAGCGCAACTCCTCGCTGACGGTCACGTGCGACCACTGCTCGAGAGCGTCAAGCAGCAGGCCCGAGGCCGCTTGCAGGCTCGACTCGAGGAGCTTAAGCAGCGGCATGATGAGATGCAAAGCCAGGCTGCAGGCTCCCCACACTCATTCGCCGATGAGCTCTTGAAGCTCGTGAGCCTACGCGACGCCGGTGCGCTCACCGATGACGAGTTCGCGGTCCTGAAGGCTCGCCTGATGGCTGGCTGAGCCGCGCGAACGCCCTCTACGGCATCGCGACGTCGATCGAGTCCACGGCGGTTCTGATTGCTTCGACGTCGTACTTCATGCTCATCGCGTTAAGGTCGATGGTCGCGACATCTCCTTGCACGCTGGATACTTCCGACCGCACCTCCTCGAGCAGGTCAGCGATGCGCTCTCCGATCGAGATCAGCTGGTCGAGCTTGTCGGCTACTTCATCGGACACGGCGGCTCCAGTCGTTGAGTTGAGTTCGGGGGCGATCTTTCCCAACCACCAGTCGCACCCAAACGACGCAAAGTCGCCGACGCCGATCCCGCGGCGGTTAGGCTCGCCCGAGTGCACGAACCGCGCAGGGCAGTCGGCTGAGCTTCAGCTTCGTCAAGGGCGACGAGGTCGCACTGCGGGCTCGTCCGGACTCCGGCACCGGAGTGGTGACCGACGTGCTGCGGACCGGGTCCGAGCCGCAGTACAAGGTGCGCTTTCCCGCCGGCGCGCAGGTGTACAGCGCGCGGCACCTGGAGCTCGTGGTCGACCAAGTGGCCACGAGCGCGGACCCGGCCCAGCTGCTGCAGCGAGGCGAGTTCGCGGACGCCGACGCGTTCCGCGCGTTCATGTCGCTCGCCAAGCTCGAGACGCCGCTGGCCGACAACCTTTACTCGTTCGCCGCTTCACGGACCGAGCGGCTGCCGCACCAGTTCAAGGCAGTGCTCAAGCTGCTCGCGAACCCCTACGGGCGGTTGCTGATCGCGGACGAAGTCGGGCTCGGTAAGACGATCGAGGCCGGGATCATCCTCACCGAGCTCGGAGCGCGCGGGCACCTGGACCACATCCTTGTTGCTTGCCCGTCGCCGCTCACCGAGAAGTGGCGGCGCGAAATGCGCGACCGTTTCCTGTTCGACTTCGAGGTCGTCGACGGGCAGGGCTTCCGCGACTTCGTCGCGATGGACGCCGATGGACCCAGCCCGGAGCCGCGTCGGATCATCGCGTCGCTGGAGCTCATGCGGCGGGCCGAGAACCTCGAGGCGCTGGGGACGTACGCGCCGGCGCTCGACGTGCTGATCGTCGACGAGGCGCACCACATGCGCAATATCGGGACGGCGACGAACGAGCTCGGCGAGGTGCTGACCGGGCTAGCCGAGACCGCTGTCTTTCTCACCGCCACGCCGCTGAACTTGGGTCGCGACGACTTCTTTCAGCTCATGCGGCTGCTCGTCCCCGACGAGTTCCCCCAGTTCGACACCTTCACCGCGCTGATCGAGCCAAACCGGCATCTGAACCTCGCGCTGCGTCTGCTGCGGGCGAGCGATCCGCCGGACTTCGCCGCGGCGCTGAGCGCGCTCAGCGAGGTGGAGCAGACGTCGTTGTACGGACGCTTTCAGCGCAGCGGTCGTTACCAGGGGACGCGCATGATTCTCGAACGGGGAGCGCGCGGGCACCAGGTCGAGCGGGCGGAGGTCGTTCGCTGCCAGCGCGACCTGATCGAGCTCAACACGCTCTCGCACGTCTTCACACGCACCCGCAAGCGCGAGGTGCAGGATCTCTTCCCTACACGTCGCTCAAGCACAGTGGCCGTGACGTTCACCCCAGCGGAGCGTGACTTCTACGACGCTGTCACCAACTGGGCACTCGCGACTTACGAGGAACAGGTCGCGCACTTGGTCGCTGCGACGTTCCAGCGACTCGCCGCCAGCTGCCTGCCGGCACTCGGCCGCCGGCTCGTGGACGTCGCTCGCACACGCACGCTTGAGCTCGGCGCTGACGAACTGACGGAGCTCGCTGACACCGACCTCGCCGGCGACACCAGCGCCTTCGACGATGCGCTCGCGGCCGACGGCCTCAGCCTCGACGTCGAACCGTCCGCACTGCAGCAGCTCCAAACGACGTGGCAGGCCTACCGCGGGCGCACCGACTCCAAGTACGACCGGTTTGCTGAGGCCTTGGTCGGGTCGTTCGAGGAGGGGGCCGACCGGGTCCTCGTGTTCTCCTACTTCACCGGGACGATTGACTACTTGGCCGAGCGTCTCGCCGGGGTCATGGTCGGCGGCGAGCGTCTGCGCGTCCTCAAGCTGTACGGACCGATGAGCTCGGAGCAGCGCGACGCAGCCGTCACGAGCTTCCAGAGTTCAGCGGGCCCAATCGTCTTGCTGTCCAGCGAGGTGGGCTCCGAGGGCCTCGACTTCCAGTTCTGCTCGCGAATGTTCAACTACGACCTGCCCTGGAACCCGATGCGGGTCGAGCAGCGCATCGGTCGTCTGGATCGTTACGGGCAGAGCAGCGAGCTGATCCACATCCTCAACATGATCGTGGCGGACACGATCGAGGAGCGGATCTTCTACCGGCTCTACGACCGGATCAAGATCTTCGAGTCGTCGATCGGTGACCTCGAGGCGATCCTCGGGGATGTCGAGAATGACCTCGGCCGCCTCCAACGCGACGCGCTCTCCGGCCGCCTGACCGACGCGGAGCTCGACCGCCGCCGCAACCTGATCGCCGACGTCATCCTGCGCCGCCAACAGGACAACGAAGTGTTCGAAGCCGAGAGCCGCCGCTTCCTTTCGAATGACGACGTCTTCCTCGAGCTGTTCAACGACATCGAGCGCAGTCGGAAGTACGTGACCCCTGAGGAGCTAGAGCTCCTCACCCGCCGGTACCTCGAGGTCTGCGGCTGTGACGTTCAGCTGCGCGGGGTGTCAGGTCGCCCCGGCGTACACCGCCTAAGCGGTGACCTGAACCCGTTCCGCATCCAGCTCATGCGCACGCTGGCCCGCAGCCAAGGCGGCGCGAAGGCCGCTCGCGCGTTCATCGCACGCCTCGCCGACGACGGCATCACGCTCACCTTCGACCCGAAGATCGCGACAGCAAGCCGGCAGCTCGAGTTCGTGTCGCTGCACCACCCGATCATCCGCGCGCTGTGCGACTCGCCGGACCTACGGGCCGAGCTTGCCGCCTGCAGCGCACTGGAACTCGACCTGGGCCTCGCAGCCGCCGCACCACACGCGTTCTTCGTCTTCGAGCTCCGCGCCCACGGTCTCAAGGACGAGCTCGAGTTCGTTCCGGTGGTCGTGGACGACTTCGGCGAGGTCGTCCCCGGCGCCGGCGACCTGCTCCTCGCTGGCCTTGGCGACGCCCGGACAAGCACGGCGTCGGCACCGTTCACGAGCGACCAAGTCGACGGTCTGTACCAGTCGGTACTCGGGTGGGTCGCCGACACCGTCGCCGCCCGTGAGCGCGAGCTACAGGCGCGCAACGACGAGACCATCTCCGCGCAGGTGGAGAGCTTGCGCTTGTCGACCGACCGTCGACGCCTGTGGCTGAACGAGCAGATCCAGGCGGGACGGTCGAACCCGATTGTCCGGATGCGGCGCGCTCAGCTGGGTCGTCTGGAGACCGAGCACGCCGCCCGCCACGCTGAGCTCGACCGACGCCGCGGGGTCAGCGTCGGTTACCGCCTCGTCGCGGCCGGCGTCGTCACCCCTCCGGCGTAGGCGTCGCGCCGGCGAGCTCGGCGTCAGGCGTCGAGGCGAGGTCGAGGAGTCGCGCGACGGTGTCGCCGAGCTCGGACGCCATGTCGCCGGGGCGCTCGGTCGTGAACAGATCGGCGAGGGCGGCGAAGTACCAAAGGAGATCCTCCGAGTCGACCTCCATCCGCTCCCACAGGCGCTCGCCGCTGCGGCGGTACTCACGCACGAGCGCCCGCGCGTTGTCGAGCTTCTCCGCGAGAGCGATGCGGCGCACGAGCGGACCGGCGGACTCGAGGTCCCGCAAGTGGATCATCTTGAGCTCACGCCAGGTCTGGTCCTCTTCCGGTGCGGGATCGGTGCAGCCGGCAACGATGACCGCGACCTGCGAGCCAAACTGGTGCGCGATCCGCTCGAGCACGTCGCCGCCGTAGTCCTCCACGGAATCGTGAAGGAGCGCGGCGATGGCCTCGTCCTCGCTGCCGCCGTCCTCGAGGACCAGGGCAGAGACCGCCTGCAAGTGCGCGAAGTAGGGGATGTTCGTGCCGCGACGCCGCTGAGCGGAGTGGATGAACTTCGCCTGCATCAGCGCCTCGGAGAAGCGCGGTCCGAGGGCGGGCGCCGACGGGGCGACGGTGAACGCCTCCTCATCGTGGTTCACTGCGTCCGGGCTATCGCCGGAACCCGCGGGCTCGTCCTGCACCTCCGGCTCGGGATCGAGCTCGAACGGCTGCCGCGTCGCGTGGACGAGCGTCAGCGTGCGGGTGGCGCGGGTGAGCGCAACGTAGAGGAACGCCCACTCACCGGCAGGTCCCGCGATTCCAGCTGGGTCGACGACCACGACGTGGTCGAACTCGAGGCCCTTTGCCTCCTCGGAGGACAGCAGCGTGATCTGCCGGGACAGGCCGTCCGTGCGGATGTCACCGGCTTGGACGCCAGCCTCATTGAACGCGACCCTGGCGTCGTCCATGCGATCGACGGGGACGATGACCCCGACTGTGCGTTCACCCTCGATGCGCCGGACCGCCTCCGCAGCGGCGCTCGAAAGCAGCGACGCCTCAACAACTTGCACGAAGCGCGGCGCCTCGTCACCGTCGCGCACCGCAGTCGGCACGGTCAGGTTCGGGGCGATTCGGGGCAGGAACGAAGACGCCAGGTCCATGATCTGCGCCGGGACGCGGTAGCTGATCGCCAGCTCAGCAATGCGCAGGTCGACGAAGGCAGCCGGCTCGTCGATCGCACCGACTAGCTCGGTCCAGTCGGGGAAACGCCAGGGCCCTGTCGACTGGGCGATGTCGCCTACAAGCGTCGCGCGCCCACCGGTCGCCCGCCGCATCACCATGCGCAGCTGCATCGGCGTGAGGTCCTGCGCCTCGTCGGCGAGCACGTATCCGTACCGCCGCTGCAGTCCCCGAATGGCAAGGTCCGCTTCGTCCAACAGCGGCATATCTGCTGCTGTCCATGGCTCGTCGCGGAGCAGACGCCCGCGTTCGCGGTAGAGGAGGGCCTGCTCCTCGACGGTCAGCTCGGCTCCCGCCACTGCCTTGATGCGCTGTCGGCTCCCCAGCAGGTCGCGCAGCACCTCGGGCGCGGTCAGCGTGGGCCAGATGCGGTCGACGATGCCATCGCGACCCGCGACGGCGACGTTGAGGTCGCTCTCGAACGTACCCCGTGGTAGCCGTGTCGAGATCGCCGCCATCTGCTCTCGGACGAGTTCGAACATGCGTCGCCGGAACCCGTCGCGGCCGGCTAGGTAACTCCGTCCCTCACGCCGAGCGCGCTCAACCACCTTCGCCAGATCTTCCGGCTGGATAACGACACGGGTGCGACCGACATGGACCTCGGTCGGATCCTTCGGGACCCGGACGCGCGCTTCCACGGCCCGACCGACGAAGGCGGCCATGCGCGGGTCGCCCTTGAGGACGGCGACGTCCTGTGCTTCGGTGGCACGGACGCGGACCTCATCGAGGTCGGGCAGCCGGTCGATCGCTGTCTGATTCACCGCCGTCTCGCCGAGGCTCGGCAGCACCTTGGCGACGTACTCCATGAACGCCCGGTTGGGCCCAACGACCAGCACGCCGGTGCGCTCGAGCTGCTCTTTGTGATTGAAGAGCAGCCACGCCGCGCGGTGAAGAGCGATGGCCGTCTTGCCGGAGCCGGGGCCGCCCTGGATGACGAGCATGCCGTCGATGCCGTCGCTGATGAGCTCGTACTGCCGTGCCTCGATCGTCGCGACGATGTCGCGCATTTCCGTCCCGCGGGCGCGGTCCATGTCGGCGAGAATCGCATCGACGATCTCCTGGCCCGGCGGCGAAACCTCCGTCTCGACGGGCTCGGGCACGACTGGTTCGGGCTCGGGCTCGCGGGCCGCTGGGGTCGGGACAGGCGCGGGCGGCGCGACAGGCGTCGGCGGCGTCGGTGGGGCGGCGCGCGGTTTCGGGGCGGGCTTGACCGGGGCGGGCGCCGGCGGGGCTGCCGGCTTCGGCCCGAACGGCTCGTCGACGATCGACAGCAGACGCAGGTGCTCCGTCTGGAAGCGTCGACGGAGGAGCAGACCGTGGGGATCGTTCTTGCTCGCGGTGTAGAACGGCTCCGCGGCAGGCACACGCCAGTTGATGACGAGCAGGCCCTGCTCGCCACGGATGGACTCGCGCCCGAGGTACCAGCTCTTCCCGTCCTTCTCGAGGTCGATGCGGCCGAAGCACAGCGCGTCCTGGTCGACCGGCTGCTGCAGTCGCTGCACCGCTAGTCGCTTCATCTCGCGCGCAGTCACCTTGTCGCCGGCGCTCTCTGCAGAGCGCTCGAGCCGCTCGCGGCGCTCCTGGTCGGCGCGGTGAACCAGTTCGATGTACGCCTGCTCGGCGCGATGATCGGGATGAGCAGTACCGGCGGGAGGGACCATGATCGTGAGGCCTCGGGGTCGATGGCAGGTGGCTGAACGGCGGAGGTCGCAGGACCGGTCGCAGCTGCGCCCGCCCATCTGACACCAGAACCTGAGGTGTCGCGCTAGGCACCTATCGGCGCGCCCGCCGGATTTTTGACTGGCGTGGTGTCCGAGCGAGAACAGCGACGTCAGCGAACGCGCGACCGACGGGTCGCCGCGGCGTCCTGCTTGCGCGCCGTACGGTGGCGCCGCGCGTCCTGTGAGAACGAGCCCCGCGGGATGCACGTGGTCGCCACGAGGACGTCGGGCTCCGTCCAGTGCGGACGGAGCGGGAGCAGGACGTCGGCGACTTCGAGGTAGAAGGGCGCGAGCTCCATGCAGTTGTTGACGTGCCACGGGGGCGGCACCTTGGTGACCTTGCCCGCAAGAGCAACGCGCCCGAGCTCCTCGCCAGCAGCCTCGGGGCTCAGCGCAGGCCGGACCCGCTCGTTGAAGCGTTCGACGGCGTGATTGGTGATGTGGATCGTGTAGGTCGGCATGGCGAGAGGGACGCATCCCGTCTCACCGATCTGACATCACTCGAAGAACGCCGCATCCACGACGGCGTCGCGCCCGCCATCGGAAGCGCCAGCTAGCGCGCCTCCCACCACCGGCACCGCCTGACTTCCGAACCCGGTCCCCGGCTCCATACGCGCGAATGCCGCGACGCCGCCCCGTCCGCCGGCCGAGCCAGCGAACGCCGCGTCGGCCGCGCTCCGCACCCGATCGACGGTGGCCCCGAGCGACTCGGACAGCGCCTCCCACACCGACTGCTTCACGCGCGCCGGATCGACAGTCCCAGTCTCGATGTCGTGGTACCGCGCGCGCACCGCGTCCTGGTGATCACCGAGTCCCAAGCGGGCCGCCAGCGCGTTCGCAACCGTGCGCTTGGACGTCCCTGCTCGCAGCTCCTTCAGGGTCACGGTCGACAGCGCGTCGTCCACGAGCTGCTGGCGCGCGGGGTCGGCCCGGAAGCGAGCGAAAGCCTCGCTGTCGAACGTACGAACGGGGACCGTCTCGAGAAAGCGGTCGATGCGTGCGGCCAGTTCGGCGCGATCGAGGCCGCCGACCTTCGCGAGGAACGGACGCGGGTCGGCGTCACCCTCGGCGCGATGGGTCGCCACGAAGGCGCTGTACTGCTCGTCGACGCTCATGCTTGCCACACCCCTCGCGCGACGAGCTCTGCTCGTAGCGCTTCCTTGAACCGCTTCTTGATCTGGTCGACGTTGGCCACCGTCTCACCGAACTCGGCCGCCACGTCCTTGCTTGCGCGATCTTCGATGTACGCGGCGTGCACGACCCGTCGGTGTTGCTCGCTGAGTCCGGCCAACGCGGCGTCGGTTGCCGCCCCGTAGTCCATGCCCGCGGCGAGGTCGTCGATGTTGAAGTCGACGCTGAGCGGTTTGCCTGTAGTCCGGCCGTCCGCGTCGACGTGCTCGCCTGGAAGCTGGCGCTCGAGCTCAAGCGCTTTGCCCTGGGCCGAGCGGAAGAACGAGATCGTCTGCCGCTTGACGACGGTCTTGCACCAGTTGACCCACTCGCCGGCGTGCTCGCCCTTGAGCGGGAGCTTCAGTGCCGAGTGAAGCACCTGCTTCAGGACCCAGTCCTCGACCGCCGGGCTGAGGTGCTGCAGGTGCTCGGGCAGCCCGGCGCGGACCCAGCCCCGCATCCGCGGCTCGTGTCGCCACAGCAGCATGTGTGCGGCAAGCGTCCCGTGGTCCGTTGCGCCAGCGCGCTTCGCCGACGCCATGTAGGCAACGAGGTCCTCGTCATCCATCGCCACGAGCGCGGCTTCAGAGCGAGCGAAGAACGGGCGAGGCGGCGATGGCGGGCGCAGAGCGGACATGGCAGGCGGGGCTGGACCCCACGCTACCCGCGCAGCCGGCGACGTGGCAACGGCGCCGCGAGGTCGATCAATGACGGTCATGCCCATCGCGTCGCAGTGAACGGCAAGAATCTGAGGATGTCACCCGAAGACGCAGCCGCGGAGCTGCTGGAGACCCTCGGTCTGAGCGACCTCGCTGCCCCGCCGGTGGATGTGCTCGACATCGCTGAGGAGCACCTCGGGCTCGACGTCCAGGACCACGCGGACCTCTTTGCGCTGCCCGGCGCACCGGAGAAGGTAGGCGACGCCTCGTTGTCGGGGCTGCTCTTTCCTAGTCAGCAGCGCATCTACGTGAACGCGGTCGAGGCGCAACGCAGCCCTGGCCGACGGATGTTCACGATCGCTCACGAGCTCGGCCATTGGCAGATGCATCGCTCGGACGGCGAGGCGGTGCACACACGCTTCTGTGCCAAGGAGGACGTCAGCGGGGAGGCCCGGAGCCCATCGTCCCGCCAGATCGAATGGGAGGCCAACCGCTTCGCCGCGGCGCTGCTCATGCCCGAGGCGTTGCTCCGTCGGGAAGCCGCGGAGCTGCAGCTCAACGTCCGCCTCCTCGCGCAGCGGTTTGGCGTGTCAGCTCCGGCGATGCAGGTGCGACTCAGCACGCTGCAGCTCCTCCCGGACTACATGCGCTGATGAAGATCATCCACCTCGCTGACACCCACCTTGGCTTCCGCCAGTTCGCTGGCAAGCTCGACCCTGAGCGCCAGCTCAACCAGCGCGAGTGCGACGTCTACGACGCGTGGCACCGTGCGATCGACGTCGCAATCGAACGCGACGTCGATGCCGTCATTCACGCGGGTGACCTCTTCGACTCCCCTCGCCCGACGCATCGTGCGCTGTCCGAGGCGCTCGACGGACTCAGCCGTCTACGCGACGCCGGAATCCCGATGGTCGCCATCGCCGGCAATCACTCCACCCGGCGCTATCGCTCTGGCGGCAGCGTCTTCGAGATCCTCGAGCGCTTCGGGCTGCTGGCCGCCTGGCGCGAGCCGCAGACCTTCCGCGTCGGCGATGTCGCGTTCCACGCGGTCCCCCACGACGCGGACGCGGACGCGATGAAGGCCGACATCGCGGGCGTTGTGCCGGACTCCGGCGCCGCCGCGAACGTCCTGATGCTGCACGTCGGTCTGGAAGCCGTTCCGACTTCAACGTATGGCGAGGTGAACGCCGTCGCTCTGAGCCAGGAGCTGATCGCGCGGGCGCCGTTCGACTACATCGCCCTCGGCCACCTGCACCGCTTCCAGGCGCCGCAGCTGAACGCGATCTACCCCGGGTCGCTGGACCGCTTGGACTTCGCCGACCTCGAGGGCGAGAAGGCGGTCCTCGAGGTCGACCTGGGAGCTGGCGCTGGCGCGCCCGGCTTCGTCACCCGCCACCCCCTCGAGACGCGTGCGGTGATCGACGTAGCGGTGGCGTGCGCCGGCTGTGGCCCGGCTGAAGTGGCAGCCGGTGTCGTCGCCGCGGTCGACGGCACGGCGCTGGAGGGCGCGGTGGTTCGCGTGCGGCTCGAGGAGCTCCAGCGCGACGTCTGGGGCGCCCTGGACTTCGGCCGCTTCGGTGAGCTCTTCGCGCCCTGCCTGCACCATGCGATCCACGTCGGCAGCAGCGGGCTGCACGCCGGCCCGGATCCGGTGGCGGCTGCCGCTGAGCTGAAGTTCGACGCTTGGGCCCGCGAGCGCGTGCCCGCTGGGCTCAACCCGGAGGCGGTCATCGCCATCGCGCAGAACTACTTGAAGGACGCCGCCATGTCCGAGGCCGAGGTGGACGAATGAAGCTCCAGACCATCGAGCTACGGGAATGGCGCTCGTTCCAGTCCTGTGACCTCGAGTTCCCCGACGGGCTGATCGGCGTCCGTGGAGCAAACGGATCCGGTAAGACGACGATCGCCGAGGCTGTCGCCTGGGCGTTGTTCGGCAAGATGCGGCCGGGGGCGCGTGTCGCCGACCTCAAGCGCCAAGGCGCAGACGGTCCGTCGTCGGTGGAGCTCACGTTCCGCGTCGGGCCTACCGTGTACCGCGTCAAGCGCGTCGTCGGCGGCGCGGCGACCTTCTGGATTGGCGACGGCACGGAGCCAGAGTCCACGCAGTCCACCCACACCAACCGAGCGATCGTCCGTGAGCTCGGCATCGGGTACGACTCGTTCCAGCGCACGGTCTTTGCGCGGCAGAAGGACGTCGCTGCCCTGGACCCGACAGCCTCGAAACAGGCTCGAACGCAGCACGTTGAGCGCTTGCTTGGGTTGCAGCGCTATCGCGACGCGGCGACCGCCGCGAAGGCGAAGGCCAGGGAGCTCGGCGTCCAACTCGCGGCCCTGCGCGAAGATGCACCGGATTTGGAGGAGCTGCGCTCGCGCCTCGCGCACGCGCAACAGGCCGCCGCCGACGGTGACCCTGCGGTCGCGGTCGCTGAGGCGGCGCTCGCGTCGTCCCGCACGACGCAGGCCGCCGCGCAGGCGGCGGTCGAAAGCGAGCGCGCACGGGTGAGCGAACACGAGCGCCTAGTCGGGCTGCGCGCCAACGAGGCGATGATGCTCGCCGAGCTTGAGACGGACCTCGCCCAGCTGCGCGAGGCTGCCGAAGCGCGTGCTGGAAAGCAGCAGCGTCGGGATGCACTGGCGGGAGTGCACCTGGACGTGACCGCCGCGCGACGCCGCGCTGCGTGCCTTCAAGCGCTCGAAGCGAGTGAGGCTGCGCTGCAGGCGTCTCCTGACCCGGACGCCTTCGGGCACGACGAACCCGCCGCGCGCGCGAACGCCGTACGGCTGCCGGCGCTGCGGCAGGAGCTCGATGACCTCGTCGCCGCGACCCTGCCGGACGTCGGCGGGCTACAGCGCCGAGTCGCGGCGCTCGAGTACGCCGCTGACCTCCCGACGACCGAGTTTGCGTCGGCGGCCGTCAAGGCTACGGAGGCTGCCCGCGATGCCGCCCGGGATCGCGCTTCCACGCTCCGGGCGCGGATGGAGAGCGACGAGGCGCACCTCGCAGCGCTCGTCGAGCAAGGCTCTGATGCCCCCTGCCCCGTATGCCTCCGTCCCCTCGGCGCCACCGACGTCGAGCAGGTCCGCCTGACACATGAGCAGCAGCTCGAGGCGACTCGTACCGCGTTGGCGAACGCGGAGCTCGAGTGCACGGCGCTCGAGGCTGAGCGCCGTCAGCAGGTCGAGGTGCTCGACCGCGCGCGAGACGCCCGCGCCCGGTTGGAAGCTGCGCCGGGGCTCGAAGGCCTCGTTGAAGCCCGTGCCGCGCACTCCTTGGCGGAGTCGGGCGCGCGTCTCCGGGCCACCGAGATCGTCCGTCTACGCGGCGAGCTGACGAGTCTGAGCCGTGCGGTCGACGGCGATGGCGCCCTGGAACGGCGCGTCTCCGGAGCACGTGCGGTCCGTGACGCGGCGCAGGCCAGGCGAGACCACGATGCCGCCGCAGCGGGTGTTCCGACCTTCGACCCTGACGAGCTGGCGCAGGCCTCAGCTCATCTGGCCGCGCAGCTCAAGGTTGAATCCGAGCTCCGTGAACTCGACGTCGAGCTCGCCGCGACATCGGGCATCGCAGTTCAGATCTCAACGTTCGAGCAACGGCGGGGGACGCGCGCGCGGTCGCTCACCAACGTGGCTGCTGCACTCGCCACCATCGCTCTGGACTCAGGCCAGCTGGCCGCGCTGCGCGCCGCATGCAGGGAAGCCGAGCAACACGTCGAGACGACGTCGCACACGCTGCACGAGGCGAAGCTCAAGGCGCAGACGTCCGACTACGACGTCCGTGAGCTTCAGACGCGTGTTGCGGAAGCCGAGGACGCTCACGCGAAGATCAACGCGCGCGCGTTGGAACATCGCGAGTACGACACGGCTGCCGGGCTGCTCGCAGACTTCCGCTCCGCGCAGTCCGCGCGCGCGTGGCCGAACCTCGAGCAGGGCGCTTCCCGGCTGCTGTCGGACACCACCGATGGGCGCTACGCCGACGTTCGGATGAGCGAGGACTTCCGCCTGGAGATCATCGACCGCGGTGAGCGCTTCGGCCTCGACCGCTACTCAGGCGGCGAGCAGGATCTTGCGAACCTCTGCCTGCGCCTATCGATCGCGGACTGGGTCGCGCGTGAACGCGACACCGAGCTTGGGTTCGTCGTGCTCGACGAGGTCTTCGGCAGCCAGGACGAAGATCGCCGGCAGCGGCTCCTGGAGGCGCTGCGATCCTTCGAACGGCGCTTCCACCAGCTCCTCGTGATCACACACGTCCCAGAAGTCGCAGACCTTTGCGATCACCAGCTCGTGGTCCGACTCCTCGAGCCGGGTCGCAGCACGGCGGCGTTCGAGTGACGAGACGGTCGGTGCGGGCACGCCGCTGTCGCCGCGGCCGGGACCTGCCGATAGCGTCGGAGCCAAGCCCGCCATGACACCGACTTCACCACCTCCCAGCCGATGACCGAGCCGCCCGACCTGTCCAACGCGAAGACGAGAGCCCAGGTCGAGCAGTGGCGCGATGACCTCCTTGACCTCTCCGGACGCAATCGACTCCTCCGTTTCCGGCACAACAAGGTCTCGTCGCTGGAGGTCCGCACCCCCAGCGCGCAGTCAGTCCTGGACCGCCTCATCACAGGACGCGCTGGCGGCTGGCGCATCTTCATCCCAGACGATCACGTCGAGACGCCCGACGTCGACCCGACGGTGGCGGTGATTGGCGTCGGCGGGCCGCGCTCGCGGCCGGGCGAACCGTCCGCGATCGGCGCGACGGTCCGCTCCCTTGCCGGTGATGCCGACGCTGGTGCGCATAACGCAAGCCTCCCCGTCCACCTCACGCTCGGTGCGATTCAATGGCGCGACTACGACGTCACGCGCGCGGCGACGGTCCTGCACGTCGGTGCGCGGATCCGCCGCCAGGGATCGGGCTGGCGGTTGATCCTCGAGGACCGCGAGCTGCGCATGAACGTCGCCCTGCTCGCACACTTCGAGCGCGAGTACGGCGTGACGTTGGGGTCTGAGCGCGGGCGACTGGAGAGCGCGGGGATCGCGGACTTCTTGCAGAGCCTTCGCACCGGGCTCGCCGCTGTCCACGCCCGGGTCGACGACCGTGTCGGCCTCATCGATCAGGCCGAGCACGACTGGCTGCTCGCCGGCGAGCTCGACCTCACGCCACGGGTGCTCATTACCACCGGGCCTCGCGACGGCATTCTGGGCGGGCTCGTGGCGGCCGGGGAAGGTGGCCTTCCGTTGATCGCAACTAACCGGGTGCTGCAGGCCAGCGGCCCTCCGCCACGGACGCCGAACGAGAACGAGCTCGAAACCACGAAGCGCCTCGCGAAGGACGTGCGCGCAGCCGCCGCCGCGCTCGACCGTCGCGCCACGCAGGAGTTCATGGACAAGGGCCTTTGGGTCCTCTACCTCGGCGTCGGCATGCTGCACTGGTCCGATCCGGCCGACGGCCGCGCGGAGTTCCAAGACAGCCCGCTGCTCCTCGTCCCGGTGCGCCTCAGTTCGCTCAACCGCGGCGCCGGCTGGAAGCTCGAGGCGACTGAGGACGAGCCGCTCGTCAACCCCGCCCTCTGGCTGAAGCTCGAGAACGAGCTCGAGATCGAGCTGCCGCCCATCGACGAAGGGGAGCCGATCGACGTCGCCGAGCTGCTCGGCCACGTGCGTGAAGCAACCGGCGGTCACCCCGAGTGGACCGTTGAGGAACGCGTCGTCCTCTCGACGTTCTCCTTTCACAAGGAGGTCATGTATCGCGACCTCCGCGACAACCTGGAGACCATCGTTGAGCACCCGGTCGTCGCGTCGCTCGCCCGTGACCCGGCGACCGGCCCCGGACCGGTGAGCTTCGACTTCGAGCCGGTCGCGGAGGACGCCGTCGACACCGACGCGCCGCCCGAGCGCGTCACGACCATCCTCGATGCCGACGCGAGTCAGCGGCAGTGCATCCTGGCGGCCCGCGCCGGTCACTCGTTCGTGATGGACGGCCCTCCGGGCACCGGGAAGAGCCAGACGATCGCAAACATGATCGCCGAGCTCATCGCGGACGGGAAGACCGTCCTTTTCGTCAGCGAGAAGGCGGCAGCGCTGGACGTCGTCCACAACCGCCTCTCGCTGGTCGGCTTGGACGAGTACGTCCTGGAGCTGCACAGCCACAAGACGACGCGGCCGGTCGTTGCGAAGGCGCTCGGCGCGTCGCTGATGCGCAAACCGCGCCCGATGCCAAAGCTCAGTGACGGCGATCTGCGGCGGGCCGGCGAACGGCGCGAGGGGCTCACCGCGTATACCCGCTGGCTCAACACCCCTCTGCCTGAGTTCGACGGACAGAGTCTGCACAGCCTGCTCGGCCAGATCGCAGAGCTGCAGCACCTTCCGCAGGCCCCGATCGCGCGCGAGCGCCTGTCGTCGGCCGACGAGGTCGCGACGGTCCGTGAGGCGGCCAAGCAGCTCCGGGCCAATTGGTCCGTCGTCGAGCGCGGCGCGAACTTTGAGTGGCGCGAGACCACGATTGCGGCGTGGGGCGCCGGAGTCGAGCAGCGCGTTCTGGCCAGCCTCGAAGAGTTGGAGGCCGCGCTTGCCGGGCTCGCCGAGGCCAGCGCAGACGCGACCTCGGACCTGGCCCTCGACCCGGTGGAGCGTGCAGGCGGTATCGAGGGCCTCATCAGGCTGCTCGTCACCGTGGGAGCACGTCCGGGGCATATCGAACCGCGCTGGCTCGGGCGGGAGTCGCTGGCGCAGCTGGCGATGGTGAGCAACGAGGTCGCCGATCGGGCGGGGCGGCGCATGGAGACGGTCGCCCGACTGCACGCCCAGGTGGGTGCGGCGTGGCCGCGGTTCTCGCCGCCGACGGAGGCGCCGTCGATCGACGGGCTGCCGCTCATTCACGTGGAGCTCAACGCGGCTGGGCTACGCCGTCTGGCGCAGCAGGCGCAGGACGCTGGCGCGGCGCTTGACATCCTTATTCCACTCGCCCGGGATGCCGCCGCCCAGTTCGGCCTGCAGACCAGCGCCGTCGACCTGAATATGGCGGCTCGCCTCGTCGAGCTTCACGCGATCGCGGCCTCAGCTGCCCGCCCGAATGCTGCGTGGCTCGCCGATGCCACGTCTCAGGAGCGCGCTCGCGAGGCTGTCCGGGAGCTCCGCCCGAAGCTCGAGCTGCTCCGTGAGGTCCGCGCCGGCGCGCAGGACTTTGAAGAGTCCGTGCTCGAGCTCGATCTAGTCGAGCTCAAGCGCCGCTTCACCGAAGAGCACACGGGCTTCAGCAAGCTCGGCGCGGCATACCGCACCGACCGTGACCTCCTGGCGGCAACCGCACCTGGCCTCAAGCCCAAGGAGGCGATCGCCCGCCTCGACCATGCGCTTGCCTGGCGGGCCGCCCATCGCGAGCTGGCCGCGAGCACCGCGGCGATCGACGCGCTCGTGGACGCGTGGTCGGGCATCGAGACCGACCTCGACCGACTCGAGCTGAGCACGTCGAACGCTGCACGAGCGCTGGAACTCGCGGGTAGTGACATCGCCGATCCACGGCGATTCGCGAGCGTCGTCGGTGGCGGCGCCGGCATTCACGATCTCCAGGCCCGGCGGCGCAGTCTTGATGACGCGCTCGCTCCAGCCCTCGCGGAAACGGCCGGTGCAGCGCCGGAGTTACAAGCAACGGAGCTGCGCGAGCTCCGGGCTGGGCTGACGGAGACAGCTGTGCGGCTGGTCCCGCTCCAGGCGCTAGTCGAGCACGCCGATATCGTGCGCGGTTCTGCGGGCACGCTCGCGTCGGCCGTCGAGGCGGTCGCCGCCCGCGGCGCGCTCGACGCCGTCGAGCATGAGCACGCGGAACGACACGACACGGTGATCGACGTTCTTGGCGAACGCTGGAGCACTATCGAGCCCGACGTGCCGGAGTTGCTCACCGCGGTCGAGTGGGCGCGGTCCGTCCGCAGCGCGCTTGACGGCCCGGCGCGTCCGCGTACCGCTGAACTCCTTGCCACCGCGACCGTCGGCGTCGACGCACTCGAAACGGCGTGGCGTCGCTACCTCGCAGCGGAGCAGTCGCTGCTGACGGAGTTCGAGGATGGCCGCCGCGCCGACCTTCGCGATGACCTGCGCGGCGACCACGACGACGCCCTCGCCTTGATGAGGCGCTTGCGCGACGAGCGGGGCGACATCGAGGTCTGGATCGGCTTCGCCCGGGCCAAGGCTGCCATCGACGCGCGAGGTTTGGCTGAGGCCGTCGCGTTCTGCGAGCGGCGCCCCGTGAGCGCTTCCGACCTCGTCGACGTGTTGCTGCGAGCGGCGCTGGAGAGCGTCGCCGACGACGTGCTCGGGCGGACGCAGTATGTGCTGACCTCCTCCGAGCGCGACCGGCTCGTCCGTGAGTTCGCCGAGGACGACCGGCGCGTGATCGCCGATGCCAACCATCGCGTGATGGCCGCCGCCAACGCCCGGCGGCCGAACACGATCCTCGGGGTCGCCGCGGTCATCCAGAGTGAAGCGGCGAAGAAGCGCCGGCACATGCCCGTCGCGGAACTCCTGAAGCGAACGGCCCTGGTCGCCCAGGCCCTCAAGCCCTGCTTCATGATGAGCCCGCTGTCGGTGAGCCAGTTCCTGTCTCCGGAGATGCGGTTCGACGTCGTCATCTTTGACGAGGCTTCCCAGGTGACGCCGTCCGACGCGGTCAACGCGCTCTACCGGGGCCGCGCGATGATCGTCGCCGGGGACCAGAAGCAGCTGCCGCCGACGAACTTCTTCCAGCAGACCACCGACGAGTCCGACGAATGGACCGACGAGAGCCTGAAGGACTTCGACAGCGTGCTCGACCTTGCGAAGGGCGCGGGCGCGTATCGGTCCCTCTCATTGCGCTGGCACTACCGCTCCCGGCACGAGCATCTCATCGCGTTCTCGAACCACCGCTTCTACGGCGGTGAGCTCGTGACCTTCCCTGGCCCCGTCGAGGAGAGCGACGCCCTCGGCGTCGCTCTCGTACCAGTCGAGGGCGTGTATCGACGCGGCACCTCGCGGGACAATCCTGTCGAGGCGGCGGCGATTGTCGACCGGATCTTCTTCCACGCCGATGCTGGCTCGCGGTCGATCGGCGTCGTGGCCTTCTCTGAGGCGCAGGCGTCGTACATCGAGGAGCTCCTCCGGCGGGACGCTCGACGCGAGGATGAAGGCTACGCCTGGATGTTTGCGGAGGATCGCCTCGGCGGCCTGTTCGTCAAGAACCTCGAGAACGTCCAGGGCGATGAACGTGACGTCATCCTCTTCTCCGTCGGCTACGGCCCGGACGAGAACGGCAAGCTCACAAACACCTTCGGCCCGCTCAACCGCGACGGCGGCTGGCGCCGGCTCAACGTCGCCGTGACCCGTGCGCGGCGCCGCGTCGAGATCGTGTGCTCGTTCAGCCCTGAGCTCATGCCCCCGTCGACCAATCGCGGCGTCACCGAGCTCGCGCGGTACCTCGACTACGCGGCGCGGGGGCCGGTTGCCCTAGCAATCGACGTGCCCGAAGGCGAGGCAGCCGAGGTGGAGAGTCCGTTCGAGGACGCCGTGCTCCGCGTCGTGCGCGGTTGGGGCTACGACGTGGTACCGCAGGTTGGTACGGCAGGTTTCCGTGTCGACCTCGGTGTCCGGTCCCAGACGAATGCCCGAGCTTTCAGTCTCGGCATCGAGTGCGACGGCGCGATGTACCACTCGTCGCGCACCGCTCGCGATCGCGACCGGCTGCGACAGGAGATCCTCGAAGGCCTCGGTTGGTCGCTGCATCGCATCTGGGGACCAAGCTGGTATCGGGATCGTCCAGGCGAGGAGGCGCGGCTCAAGCGAGCGATCGAGCGGGCCCAACGGGGATCCTTCGCGCCGTCCGCGGTGGAGGTCGACCTCGAGCGCCGCCGACCGGACCTCGTTTACGACGAGCTCGACCTCGACGCTCCGCCTGTCTGGTCCACGCCCTACCGGGTCGCCGCGCTCCCGTTCCCCCAGTCGGTCGATGTCACTCCGAGCGCTGCCTCCGACATTCGCCGGTTCGTGATGCTCATCGTCGAGGACGAGGGTCCGATCACGGACGACCTCCTGATCCGGCGCACCGTCGGCGCGTGGGACGTCTCGGTCACTGAGCGCCGACGTCGCACGGTCGATTCGATCGTCAACACCCTTGTGGGGGCAAAGGCCCTCGTTCGCGAGCCCGGCTACTTGCGGCTGCCCGAGCAGACGAGCGTGCCGGTCCGCGTGCCGAGCCCGATGGACGACAGGACGCGGCGTGACGTGAAGCACGTCCCGATCGTGGAGTTGGCTGAAGCACTCGTGCTGTTGGCGACCGAGGCGGGAGCGGTCGACCTCGATGACCTCCAGGCGAAGGCCGCCCGCATCTACGGCTGGGCGCGTCGCGGGCCGGCGATCCAGAACGCGCTTGAGCGTGCGATCGATGCGTTGATTCGCGAAGACCGACTGGTTCGCGCAAGCGACGGCACTGTAGGCCTTCCAACGATCTGATCATCGAAGAGCTCGTCCTTACATGGCCGAGAATCGAGGTATAACGCGTGAACGAGCGAAGCCGCTACGGCATCACGGCTCGAGCTTGAGGCAGCAAGACCGCACTCGCCGTGAGCTGCGTGCAGGTCACTCAGGGTCCCACTCAGCGTAAGTCGTACCTGCCATCAGCTGCGCCATATTCACATCGTCCGGCGTCGAGAAGCGCAGCGACGTCAGGGCATTCATGAACTCCGTTCTCTGAAGATCGTCGCCGAGCAGATTGACTTGTGCCATCAGCTCGTCGTCGTCGTCGACGTAATACGTCACGAAGGGACTCGAGTAGTTGAGGCGGTTTACCTCGGCCAGAACGCGCAGCCGTTG
This sequence comes from Paraconexibacter sp. AEG42_29, assembly GCF_040581415.1. Classification (NCBI taxonomy): domain Bacteria; kingdom Bacillati; phylum Actinomycetota; class Thermoleophilia; order Solirubrobacterales; family Paraconexibacteraceae; genus Paraconexibacter; species Paraconexibacter sp. AEG42_29. Next base: position 4,982,461 of record NZ_CP114014.1, read on the forward strand.
CATGTCAGTGGTTATTTGGGCCTCGAGCACGAGCCGCGCTCGCATGATCACCATGCTGCTCGAACCCTCGCTGAAAACCAGGACCGCGACCGAAATGGTCACCTCCTCAAGCGGAACGAACAGAACGTCACCCGAAGAGCCCTCGGAGAAATCAATTCCCTCGCGGGCCAGCATGCCTGCCATCCGGTCTAGGAGGTCTTCTTTCGTGGGTGACATTGCGATCCTTTCGGGGAACTTGGACGAGCGACCACTCCGCACGCCAACAACTTACCGGCGGGCCGACCGCGACTGCCAACGACGTCAGGACCCGCCGGGTCACCCCGCATTGGTGCGCCTTTCCGCTCTCTGCAACCGACGCGCGATCAGTAAATCGACCGTGTCAACTCCACGATGGGCCGAGCGACGGCGGACCTCGGCTGCGTCGTTGCGCGCGCCATGATGAGATCTGCTTGTCAGGTTGGGGTCGGCTTCGACGACCTTCATGCCGATGAGATTTGGACCATGCTGAAGTCGTCGACCCGTCCCGCGTAATGCCGAAGCCCAGAGGGTCCGTCGGGTTCTGGCGAGGGGACCCCTCCGCCAGGGTCGAGCTGCAGCGTCCACCCGATCGCTGGACCGGCACCTTGGTCGACAACTGGTCGCCGGCGACTATCGCCGGCCTCCGGCGCGAGCTGATATCCCAGCGTCGTCAGAAGCCCAAGATCTCTGACGGAGCGCTTTCCAGCATCGCAAACGACTGGCTGCGGGACCGCGAGCAGCTGAGCCACGCGCGCGGCACTGGGACCAAGCGCAAGAAGCCTGCGAAGGCTAGGAGCGTCAGCCCGCGCGTAACCGCCGAGCACGTCAAGCTGCTGCTTCACCCTCCGGCGCAACCGAAACGGCGGAAGGGAGCCTCCAGAGCGCAGCCGAAGGCGCCCCAATCGGCTCCCCGCCCAACATCGCTTTCGGGCGATGAGATGGCCCGCATCGTCGCCGGCAGCGCCGGCACTGTCCGGGGCACGACCAACAAGGGCACTGAATCGTCACCGGCACGGCCCGCCGGCGCACGCGTCAAAGTCCGCATTCACGCAGGCATCGGGACGTACGGGGCGGTCGTTGCCTGGAACTTCATCCGCCACGCACGTTCTGTGCACCTAGTCATATGCGACCGCGACGGGGCTCGATTGCACGAGTTCGAGCGGGCTATTGACGAGCGACACGTTCGGTTCCCGCCTCCTCCAGGTGGTGAGTTCACTGTGAGAGCGATGTTCCTGGGCGAGTCTGGCCAACGGCTGGCCAACGCGACGGCCCGTCACCCCCGGCGCAACGCGACCCGCAAGAGCACCAAGAAGACGCGGCCTCAGCGGAACACGAGTCGACCCACCGCTAATTAAGTAGGTGGTGGGACCGCTTATGCCGACTCTGCTGCTTCCGATCAAGGGCAACTGCGGCCTTGGCGTGCGGGACGTCGACGAGCTGATGGCCTTCGCCGCCAAGGTGACGGGATGACCAGCGAGATCCGCGTCTGGCTCGACGACGACCTCGTCGACCGTCCCGCGCCGGCCGGCTGGACCCACGCCGTCACCGCGTGGGAGGCGATCGAGCTGCTCGACACCGGGACGGTCGTCGAGCTCTCGCTGGACCACGACCTCGGTGACGACGACCGCTGCGGCACCGGCAACACTGTCGTCAACTGGCTCGCGGAACAACAGGGCGTTTACGACCGCGTCCCCTGGCCGCGGGACGGCATCACGCTGCACACGGCAAACGCCTCCGGGCGCGCGCGCATGGCAGCCGGAATCCGACACGAGGCCGGGCGTCGGCTGCGTGTGCGCGAGTCGTGCACCCCAGGCGGTAAGCCCGTGTTCCGCTTCGAACCGCGTCCGCAGTGACCGAAGCCGGTTCTCTCAGCAGAGCCCCGTGACGTCAGCCGCGCTTGAGCTTTTCGAGGAGCGCCGTCTCGAGCCGCTCGTCCTCGACGGCGAAGATCCCGTCGCGCGTCGCGAGCGCGTTGGAGATCACCTGACCCAGACGTTGATCGGGGTCGCGCTGCCACACCTGTTGAAGCAGCGCGATGACTCGCGGGATTCGGTCCGGATCGCGCGGGAGCCCCCACAGCGAGGGCGGGAGCAGGCGCACCTCCCGGGCGTCGGCCGCGAGCGCCAACAGCCACGGTGGCACGTCCCCGCCACCAAGCGCCGCTACCAGCGATGCGTGCGCGGCCTCGGCCTCGGGTCCCTTCAACATGGGGTCGGCGCGGAGGCAGTTCCAGGCGCTCGTCGCGGCCGCGTACCGCTCCCTCGTCGGCGCGAGGAACGCGAGGTCGACGACCACGTCATCACCCTGGAAGGCGACCACCTCAGCGTCGAGGATCTCGCAGCCGCACTCGTCGATGCGGAACACCGCGACCTGGCCAAAATCCCGGGCCAGGCCGAGCGCGTCGACGTCGTCGAGCGCACGGATCGCCACGCCGACCTCGGGCGTGTGGTCACCCTCGGTGGGCCGCCCGACAGCGGGGGTGAACGACCACCCGCGCCGTTCGACGGCGGCTCGCAGCTCGGCGTCCGCCGCGGCATTCTGCTCGGCAGACCACTCCACCCCGGCTGGGTTATGCGCCGTGATGACGTGAAGGGAACCACCCTGCAGCGCCGCCGCGGGGACCGGGGCGCCCGGCGTGAGCGCCGGAATCCCGTCGATGTCGATGGTCGTCCGCTGGTATGCGAGCCGCGCCGGCGGCGGGGCCGCCCGCCGCCAGATCGGACCACCTCCCGGGCGGTCGGGTGGAACGGCCTTGGGATTCGAAGGGGCAGTCGATGACCCGCGTCCTATTGTTGGACGACCGGGACGCGTCTGGATCGACTCGATCGGCCAGCACCGCGCCACTTCGCACCCGCTGCGCACTTCCCGGCTCAGGTCGTCGGGGACCGAGAGCAGGTGCGGCACGCGGTGACGCATCGCTGCGAGCACGGCGTCAACGCTGTCGAACACCTCCCAACCGGCGGGGTGTTCGTCGCTTTCGGAACCCAGCCAGTAGCGCCTCACGGGCAGAGCTTCGCAGCGCGCAGGGGTGGGAAGTCGGAACCGCACCGGCGAGCTGTCACGGGTTGACCGCGCTCCGCGGGCGTCAGACTCCGATCGGTAACGCCGACCCGCGTCCTCATGAGCCCCACACCCCCACTGGTCCACTTCCCCGACGGCACCGTCCGCCCGCTCATCGCCGGCGCCACATCGGTGACGACCCCACTCCCCGCTGGTGACCGACCGCTGCTGCTGCTCGACCTCGACGGAGTGGTGCTGCCGTTCGCCGCGCGCGCTGAAGATGTCGAGCACCGCCTGCGCGGTGAGCTCTCGGTCCGCTTCCGTCCAGACGTCCCCCAGCTGCTGCGCGAACTCGCCAGCGACTTCGACCTCGTGTGGGCGACGATGTGGGAGCACCGTGCGAACGCCGTCGTCGCCCCGCTCCTGGGACTGCCCGCGCTCCCGGTCATCAGCTTCGACGACCGCGTCACCGCCGGCCGCACGCTCAAGCTGCCGGCCGTGCAGCGGCAGGTCGGTGACCGTCCGCTGGCCTGGGTGGACGACAGCCTTGGTCCGGATGCGCACGCCTGGGCGGCGGCGCGCGCCGCCCCTACCCTCCTGCTGGACATCGATCCGTCCACCGGCTTGCACGTCGACCACGCGCGTCAGCTGCACGCGTTCGCGACAGCTGTGAGCGCGACTCGGTAGGCCGTTCGCGTCTACTGCGGGGGCCGCGAGAGGCGCCCGCACGCTTTGTCAGGTCCCCGGCCGTCCCCTCGACTCGAACGACATGCAGCCTGAGTTCCGCGTCACCATCCGCCGCGACGGCATCGTCCGTCTCGTGACCTGGCACGACGGCCTGGTCGTGTGGGGTCCGCAGGCCAACCGCCTCGGCGAGCGCTCGCGTGCCGGCGTCGCCATCGCGGACCTGACCGTCGAGCGCGACGACCTGTTCGAGGAGGACTGGCTCACCCCGGTCACCGAGCTGATCGTCGACCCGGTGACGGCGTGGCCTGATGCGGCCGATGCGGCGCTGTGCGAGTGGGCGGCGCTGATCGGCTACAGCCGCGTGTGGCTCCCCGGATCGGTCCGCGACCTCGCGGCGACGTCCGGCGGGCAGGTGACCACGGTGTGCACCGGCTGCCGGAGCCGGCAGTCCGACGGGCATCCCGAGTTCTGGTCGATGGTCCGTCGCCGCGGGTGCTTTCCGTCGGTGTGCTGCGTCTGCGGTTCCGACGTCCCGCAGTGGACGCGTGTGCCGTCTTCTGTCGCGGTCCCGCCCGCGCCGACCTACCACCCGTCGCGGTTCCCGGCGCACGACCGCGCCTGACCCGTCAGCGCACAGGGCCATCGAGTTGCAGGGCGCAGTCGAACTCCGCAACGATCGTTCACAGCCCGGCGCCTGCAGCCCGCGGCGCCGAATCCGAGGAGCGAGGTCCGACGATGACTGATGTGCGTACAGCTGTGCTCGGGGCGATGCGCCGCCCTCGGGACGAGACGCAGCTCACCCGAACGATTGCCGCGCTCACCGGGCTCGACGAGTCGGTCGGGCCGGCGCTCGTCCGGTCGCTCCTGGAGACCGCTGCCGACGGCGGGGGCCAGCGTGCCCGCACGGCTCTCCAGCACGCGCCGTCATCGGTGACCCTGGTGTCGGAGGGCAGCCTCGGCCAGGTACGGGGACGCTGGATCCGCAAGGGCGGTCGGCTCGACTGGTACTTCGAGGACGGCGAGTCGTTTCGGCTCGTCGTCGAGGTCAAGGTCGAGGCGCGTTCCGAGCGGGACCAACTCGAGCGTTACCTGGCGACGACGAGCTGGGACAAGTCCCACGGTGGGCTACTGCTCCTGTCCCGGCGAACCGCGGAGCTCCCTGGATCCGTGACCTCGAATCCACGCTGGCTGGGACAGATCCGCTGGGACCAGCTGCTCCCCCACCTTCGAGCCATCGAACCCACGCGGCCCGACGTGGCGGAGGAATGGCGGCGCCTCATCGACGTCGTGCGTGCGCCGGGCGACCTCGCCGATCCCCCGGTCAGCTGGCAGCTCGCGGGCCGGACGGCAGGTCGCCGGAACGCGCACATCCTGGAAGGCGTCAAGGACCGCGTCGTCTCGACGCTCGCCACCGGGCTGGCCGCGCGACACGAACTCCTCGGGACCTCAGACGGACTGGTCACCGCCAAGGAAGGGAAGGGCCTGCGCAGCGTCACCTCGTCCCGAGACGTCGCCACGATGACCCTCTTCATCCCAGCCAAGAACGGCGCCGCCGGCGTCGAGATCAAGCTGGCAGGAACCCGCGCGCCGCTCAAGCTCACGACGTCGGTCGCACCACCTCGGACCCGCGTGCCGGGGGTGCGGATCCCTAAGCACGACGAGTCCGCGCCACGGCTCGGTCCCACCTTCACCACCGCTGCTGACGGCTGGCTCGTGGCACTCGACAAGGTGGAGAAGGACGGTGACACCGAGCCGACCGACGCCGTCTGGCGGCAGCTGGAGGCGCGACTCCGAGCGATCGTGGAATCGGGGGCACTCGACTCCCGGATGCCACGGCGAGCGCGGCGGCGATGACAACCTCCTTCGCGGGAGCTACTCGACAGCTCATGCAGACGAGCCGCACCCAACCCACTCATGGCCATTGCCTGCGCACTGTCGCCACCGGGCCGGACCGTCGGCCTTGGCCGCTCGTCAGCCCCGACCGCTCGCCGCGAGTCGCTACTGCTCCAGCTCGGCGTGCGGTTCGACGCCGACGATGCCCGTCGCCGTGTAGGTGAAGTGCTCGAGGTTCAGCGGTGGTGCCGCCAGCATCGCGCGGAGGGTCAGCTGATCTAGGCGCACCGGACGGAGCGCGACGAGCCGGAAGGCGCGCACCTCCTGCCCGGACTCGGCTCTGGCGCGCGCCTTCTCGGTCTCTTTCGCAAGCCGTGCGCGGGTGAACTTGAGCAGGTCGTCGGCGAAGACCCGCGCTGCCTCGCTTGCGACCGCCGTCTCGTCGTAGGGCAGCAGCAGGTGAACGTCAGTCTGATCGACGCCCGCGAGGATGCCGCGCAACGGATGGATGTGTGGATAGGCGGGGTCGCCGGCGAAGCGCTTCCTGGCGAGGGTCGCCCTGAGCGCGGCGCCGATGGTCGCCTCGAAGTCGTTGGGCCACGGCGCCCGGGTGCTGCGTCGGCCAAGCCATGCCGCGAAGGTGCGCTGCCGCTCGGGCGTCATGAGCAGCTGCACCGCCTCCCTGTCGGGGATCAGGCTCTTCTCGAACTGCAGCCGGTGTGTCTGCAGGCGATCCCCCTCCAGGCCGATCAAGATCCCTCGAGCCCGTGTCGTCCGGTCGGCCGGCCCTCGCTGAGCCCGTGTCAGACCTCGCCGCCGGCCTTCGACTCCCTCGGCAATCAGCCCGCCCCCGAGGAGCCCCCGAATGCCCGCAGTCATCGCCCCGACCGACCTGAAGGTCGGCACCCCCCAGATCAGCGGACCGCTGACCGTCCACCCCCTCTTCCGCGGTGACGCGCCGGGGCTCGAGTACCGCTCGTTCGCCCAGGCCGCCGCCGAGGGGTTCGTGGTGCACGAGGTCGAGCACGGCGGGGCGGTCAACGACCTGGTCGTCACGAACCCGCTCGACGTCGCGGTCATGCTCTACGACGGCGAGGAGGTCATGGGGGCGCAGCAGAACCGCACGCTCGACACGACCGTCCTGGTTCCGGCGCACGCACAGCTCACGGTCCCCGTCAGCTGCGTCGAGCAGGGCCGGTGGGAGGGCGAGCGGAACGCGGAGGGGTTCGTCCCCGCGCCGCAGGCGGCGTACCCGTCGCTGCGCCGGATGAAGAGCGCGCAGGCGACCGCGGCCGCCGCGCGGGGCGGCCTGCGCCGGGCCGACCAGGGCGCCGTCTGGGCCGAGGTCGGCGCGATGGCCGAGCGGCGCGACGCGCCGACGGCGACCGGCGCGATGCACGACGTCTACGAGCACGACCGGGCGTCGCTCGCCGAGATCGCGAACGGCATCGAGCGCGCCGACGGACAGGTCGGGGCCGTGGCGGTGATCGGCGGCCGCGTCGCGGTCCTGGACTACGTCAGCCGCTCGGACGTCTGGGCCGCCCTGCACGGGCCGCTCGTCCAGGGCTACGCCCTCGACGCCCTCGACAACAACAGCCGCGGGGTGCCGCTGCACCCCGGCGAACTCGTCGACCAGGCCTGGGTGCAGGGCTGGGCGAGCACGATGTTCGGCATCCGGGACGTGCTGCTGCGCCCGACGGTCGGCCTCGGCCGGTCGATCGCCATCGACGCCTGCGGCACCGCGGCGACGGGCTGCGTGCACGACGGGGAGCTCGTGCAGATGACGGCGTTCCCCGGCTACGACGAGCCCGTCGCGGACGCCACGCGCATCCGCCGCCCCTCGCGCCGCCGGTGAGCACCGCCGTCTGCGGGTCCGGTCGCGCCCCGACCCGGAGCCGAGCGCGCCACGACGACGGGCCCCTCGACGGGCCCGTTCACCGCGCCCGACGGCACGGCGATCATGCTGACGGAGCCTAAGTTGATGGAGCCGCTGCACCTTCTCGTGGAGTCGCTCGTCGCCATCGACTCGGTGAACCCCTCGCTGGTGCCCGGTGGCGCCGGCGAGGCGGGCATCGCCGCGTTCGTGGCGCAGTGGCTGCGCGCGGCGGGACTCGAGGTCCGCGTGGACGAGGTCGCCCCCGGCCGCCCGAACGTCGTCGGCGTCCGCCGGGGAACGGGCGGCGGGCGGACCCTGCTGCTGCTCGCGCACACGGACACGGTCGGGGGTGCGCTGCAGATCCGCATCGCGGGCGGCCGGCTCCACGGCCGCGGCGCCTACGACATGAAGGCCGGCCTAGCCGCCGCGATGTCGGCCGCGGCGGGTCTCGACGGCCTCGCGGGGGACGTCGTCGTCGCTGCGGTCTGCGACGAGGAGGCCGGCGGATTGGGGACGCGCGCGCTGCTGCGCGGGGACCTGCCCTTCGACGCGGCTGTCGTTCCCGAGCCCACGGACGAGACTGTCGCCATTGCCCACAAGGGCTTCGCGGGCTTCGAGATCGAGACCCGCGGCGTGGCGGCGCACGGCTCGCGGCCGGACCTCGGCGTGGACGGCATCGCCGCGATGGGCCCGGTCCTTGTCGACCTCGCGGCCCTCGACGCGCGGCTGCGCGCGGGTCCCGCCCACCCGCTGCTGGGGACCGGCAGCGTCCACGCGTCCCTGATCGCGGGCGGCCAGGAGGCGTCGACCTACCCGGCGCGCTGCGTCCTGACGGGCGAGTGGCGGACCGTCCCCGGCGAGGACCCGACGGCCGCGCTCGAAGCACTCGCCGCGAGCCACCGCGCGGAGCTGCGGATGACCCACACCGGCCTCCCGTTCGCGGTCGACCCCGACGCGGACATCGTGACGACCGTCGTCCGCCACGCCCGTACGGGCCCGCCGGCCGGTGCCGCGTTCTGGGCCGACTCCGCGCTGCTCGCCGCGGCCGGCGTCCCGACCGTCCTCTACGGACCGGCCGGTGGCGGCGCCCACGCCGCCGACGAATGGGTCGACCTGGCGTCCGTCACCCGTGTCCGCGACACCCTTCAAGCCGTCGCCCGGGAGTTCTGCGGGTCATGAGATCTGCGAGTGTCAGATCGTGGCCGGCCACAGCGACCCCAAGGGCGTGGGGAGATACGACGCCGCTTCGCCGCGGCGCGTGAGGGCGGCGATGCCGCCACGATGCGCCGGTGATCAAGCGCGACCGTGGCTTCGGCGCACGTGACGTCGACGCTGATGGCCTTCGCCGCCGAGGTGGCGGGATGACTGACGAGCTCCGAGTCTGGCTCGACGACGACCCCGTCGACTTCTCTGCACCGGCCGGCTGGACCCACGCCATCACCGCGTGGGAAGCGATCGAGCTGCTCGACACCGGGACGGTCGTCGCGCTTCCGCTGGATCACGACCTCGGTGACGACGACCGCTGCGGCACCGGTAACGGGTCGTCAACTGGCTCGCGGAACAGCAGAACGTGCACGACCGCGTCTTGTGGCCGCGCGACGGCATCACGCTCCACACCGCCAACGCCCCCGGACGGGGGCGTGTGGCCGCCGGCATCAGGCACGAGGCCGGACGAACCGTCGGCGTCAAGTAGACGCGCACGCCAGGCGGCAAGCCGGTGTTCCGGTTCGCGGAGCACGCGGCGTGACCGTGGACGGTGTCGCAGGCACTTGGACCAGTGGCGTGACCATGCTCGACCACCGGCCCAGACCGTCCCAACAGCAACGGCGGGCACGGGCGACGGTCCCCTCTGGCGCGGACCTGTCAGCTCGAGGAGCCGACGGACGACGTCTACCTCATGTCTACGACTCCCCCGCTCGTCCACTTCCCCGACGGCACAGTCAGGCCGTTGATCGCCGGCCCGACCTCGCTGCCGGCGCCGCTCCCTGCCGGCGACCGTCCGCTGCTCCTGCTCGACCTCGACGGCGTGCTGCTGCCGTTCGCCGCGCGACCGGATGACATCGAGCACCGTCTGCGCGGTGAGCTGTCGCTGCGCTTCCGTCCGGACACTCCAAGGCTGCTTCGCGAGCTCGGCCGGGACTTCGACCTCGTCTGGGCGACGATGTGGGAGCACCGCGCGAACACCGTGGTCGCGCCGTTGCTCGGCCTGCCGCCGCTGCCGGTCATCAGCTTCGACGACCGCGTCCCGGCTCACCGCACGCTGAAGCTCCCGGCCGTCCGCCGACAGGTGGGCGACCGGGCGCTGGCGTGGATCGACGACAGCCTCGGCGCGGACGCGCACGCTTGGCCGTCCATCGTGCGGCGCCCACATTGCTGCTCGACATCGAGCCGACCGACGGCTTCCTCGAGAGTCACGCCGCGCAGCTCCAGGCGTTCGCCCGCTGCGTCGTGACGCACTCAGGGGCCGCTTGACGAGGGAGGTGTCAGGAGCGGGATGCAGCACACGACCTACCAGGCATGCAGCCCGAGTTCCGAGTCACCATCCGCCGCGACGGCATCGTGCGCCTCGTCCCCTGGCACGACAGCCTCGTCGTCTGGGGACCCGAAGCTACGCGACTCGGTGAGCGCTCGCGTGCCGGCGTCGCCATTGCGGACCTGACCGTCGAACGCGACGACCTGTTCGAGGAGGACTGGCTCGCGCCCGTCACCGAACTGATCGTCGACCCGGTGACGGCCTGGCCTGAGACCGCCGACGCCGCGCTCTGCGAGTGGGCGTCCTTGATCGGCTACGCCCGCGTGTGGCTTCCGGGCGAGGTCCGCGACCTGACGGCAACGTCGGGCGGGCAGGTCACCACAGTCTGCACCGGCTGCCGCAGCCGCCAGTCCGACGGCCATCCGGAGTTCTGGTCGATGGTCCGCCGGTGCGGGCGGTTCCCGTCGGTGTGCTGCGTCTGCGGCTGCGATGTCCCGCAGTGGACCCGCGTGCCCTCATCCGTCGCCGTCCCGCCGTCTCCCACCCCCCACCCGTCCCGCTTCCCGGCGCACGACCGCGCTTAGTCCAGAGGAGAACCCGCCATGCACCTGAACACCCATCTCGACGTCGACCTCGTCGCCATCGAAGCCGACGACGAGGTCACCGCGCTGATCGAGTTCACCGCGCCTGAGCTGAACAGCAAGGAGCCGCGTCCCGACGCGACGGTGCAGGTGGTCCTGGACCGCAGCGGCTCGATGCACGGCGAGCGCCTCGAGGCCGCACGCCTCGCGCTGATCGCCCTGGTCGACCGGCTCGCGCCGACGGACCGCTTCGGCCTCGTCGCGTTCGACGACACGGTCGAGGTCGTCGTCCCGGCCGGGCCGCTGACGAACAAGACTGCGGTCAAGGACGCCATCCGGTCGGTCCATTCGGGCGGGATGACGAACCTCTCTGCCGGCCTGCTGCGCGGGCTGCAGGAGGCGCGCCGCGTCGCCGGCCCCACGGGCGCGACGGTGCTCCTCGTGAGCGACGGCCACGCGAACGCGGGCATCGTCGACCACGACCAGCTGTCCGGCGTCGCCGCGTCCGCGCACACCCACGGCGTCACGACGTCGACCATCGGCATCGGGCTGGACTACGACGAGCGCCTACTCGCGTCGGTCGCCGGCGGCGGCCAGGGCGGGCACGCGTTCGCCGAGGACGGGGACGCCGCCGGCGCCGCCGTCGCGGGTGAGGTCGCCGGGCTGCTGTCCAAGACGGTGCAGGCCGCAAGTCTGATCATCCGGCCCGAGGCGTCCGTCGACTCGGTGACCATCTGGCACGACCTGCCGACCAACCCCATCGACGGCGGGATCATGGTCGAGCTCGGTGACCTGTGGGCCGGTGAGCACCGCAAGCTCGTCATCGGGCTGAAGGTGCCGGCGAAGGTCGCGCTCGGGCTCGCGCGCATCGCGGCCGTGGAGCTGCGCTACGTCGCGGTCCCGGAGCTGACCGAGCACACGCTCACGACCGAGCTGCACGTGAACGTCGTCCCCGGCGATCAGGCTGCGGGCCGGATCCCGAACCCGGTCGTCCAGCAGGAGCTGCTCTACCAGCAGACACAAGATGCCAAGCGCCGCGCGGCCGACGCGCTCGCCGACGGTGACGTCGCGGGGGCGCAGGCGACGCTCGACATCGCCGGCGCTGCCCTCGCGGCGGCACCCGCCTGCAGCGTCGAGCTCGACGACGAGGCGCAGATCCTGCGATCCCTTCGCGAGCAGACCGCTTTCGCTCCCGGGACGGCGGCCAAGACGATGTGGATGGAGCACTCGCGCAAGAACCGCAAGCGCGGACGGGACTGACGCATGATGGGCATCGACCTCGACCAGCGGCCGGCCACGTACTGGCCGGCCGACAGGGCGCCGTGGGACGGCGCGCCGACCGACGCGCAGCGTGCGGAGATGAAGGAGCTCGGCAAGCAGCACCCGGCGTTCATGGGCGGGGCGTACCTCCCGGCGGGCCCGGCCGGGTCCGTCGAGATCGCGCGCCTCGACGCCCGGACGACGACCGCCGACGTGATGAGCCTGCGCGCCGAGCGTGCCGGCGACCGGATCACGTTCGCGCTCACCGACGAGTACGAGATGACCTGGGACCTCCCGGTCGCGTCGGCGCCGGGCCCGCTCAGCCTGCGGGAGGTGCTGGAGCTGCTGGAGGGCGCGCAGCTCCGCGACGAGCCCGACTACCGCGGGGTGACCGTCGCCTGGCGGCAGCGCAACTTCATGGAGGGCGACGGCCGGGAGGACGCGCTCGAGCTCGTCGACTTCCTCACGATCAGCTCGGCGTTCTACCCCGCGATCGGCGCGGAGGACCGCCGGCGGGCGCTGGCCTGGGCCGAATCGATCCGGTAGGCCCCCTGACACGGCACCGGGCTGAACCCGCTTCGGACGGACGTTCGACTCACGAGCAGCACATCGATCACCGATGGAGCAACCATGGCAAGGATGGACTGGAACCGAGCAAGTGGCCGAGCGCTCGTGCAGACGCGCGGCGCGGACCGGGTCGATCCAGAGTTCGCCGACCTGCGCGATCACGAGCGGGGACGGCGAGAGAAAGACCGCGAGGTCGCCGCCGCTGCTGCCGCGCGTAGGGCGCGCGCCGCGAAGGTTCAGCGCCAGCTCGACAAGCTGTACTGGGACATCATGCACCTGCCTGACCAGGAGCGGCTCGACGGGGCAGAGTGGGTCCGGCGGCAAGTGAAGGCGCTGGTGCCGGCCGGTGCGGACTTCACGAAGGCGTGGAACAAGGGCTTCGCAAACGCGACACGATTGTCGGCCACTGCGTGGCGGGAATCAGCAGCTAAGCCACCCGGCCTCGGCGCCCGGAGAGACCCGAAACCGGCCGCACCGAGCCGTGCGAGCGTCGCCGCCGCTCCGCGGCGCAACACCGGCCGGCATCGGCCGGACGCCGCTCCGGCGATCATCGAACTCGTCGCCGCGTTTTCGAGGGAGCTGACCGCGGTGACCGTCGCGCGCGTGCTCGTTGGGATGGACGACGACGCCGTGCCGCACAAGCTGCGCACTTCGCAGTGGTGGGGTGCTTCGCGGCCGCGGTCGAAGTCAGCCCTACTTGGTGATATCACCGACCTCGTCCGGGCGGGTGAGCTCGTGCAGGCTCCGGGGCGCAAGCTGACAGTGAAGTAGCCGCGAGAGTTCCTGCGGGCGCCGCACGCCCTTTCTACGCCCCCGACCACTCGGCCGGAAACCACCGTCGGGACTCGAGGAGCGGCCGCGAGGACGCCGACCGCGACCAGCGCGTCGACCCGTCGAGCACAGTGTCGCGCAGCGTCCCGGACCTACGAGGGCTTCTTCGTCGCCGCCTTCTTCTTCGCGACGACCTTCTTCGTCACCGCCGGCTTGACCCGCGCACCGGCCGTGGCGCCGGTGCCCCGTCGGCCCGTCGCGCTCACGCCGCGGATCGTCGCCACGGCGCGCACGCCGGACCGAGCGCCCGGGATGATCAGGCTGCGCTTGCTCTTCCCCGGGAGGTAGAGCAGCTTGCGCCCGTCGGAGAGCGCGATGCGGACCTCATAAGAGGACGCGCGGAGCGCAGGGCCCCAGGCGACGACGAACGACTTGCCGCGCACGAGGACGCGCGCCCCTCGCGGCTTCACCGGACGCCGCGGCGCGGGGGCCGTGTACGACGCGATCACGACGGCGGACCGCGCCACCCCGTCCTGCTGGACGACCGCGACGATGTCGCGGCGCCCGGGCCGGCCGTCCGGGACCGCGAACTTCACGATGCCGCGCGGGCTGGTCTTCGTCGCGAGGCGACGGCGGGTGTCACGGCCTTGCTCGTAGAACACGACCGAGCGACCCTTGACCGCCTGGTAGGTGTACTTGAACGCGCGCCGGTACCCGCGGCCCGTGATGGTGGCCCGGACCCTGGGCGCGAGCAGCGGCTTGGCCGAGCGGAACGCGGTCGCCGGCGACGAGCCGGGCTTGAGGGCGAGCCGGTAGACCCCGGCCGCCGGCTTCGAGACCGCGATGTAGGTCGTCTTGTCGGCCGCGTTCTGGAACAGCAGCACGCGGCCGTCGTCGACCGCTCCCTCCGGCTCGTCCGGCGTCACCGCGATGTCCTTGCCGGACGGGTCCGTCAGGACGACCTTCGGCGGCGCCTCATTCGAGACGACGGAGAAGACCGCGGCGGACTGGCCCCTTCCGACGCCGACCGACTGGAACGTCGGCCCCCCGGCCTGGCGGGCCGAGCGCGAGTTGCGGGCGACGGTCCAGTCGCCCATGTCGCAGCTGCTTCCGAAGATCTTGTACTTGCCGTTCCAGCCGTACCCGAAGCCGACGTCGGGCAGCAGCGTCCCGCGGCGGCAGACGGAGACCCCTTTGGAGGAGACCACGGCCTCGCCGCCGTAGTTCAGCGGGCCGAGCTTGACGGCGCCCTCGCCCGCGAAGTTGAACGCCTTCTGACCGTCGATCCACCCGGCGACGGAGCCTTCGTAGCCGACCCCGAACCGCACCTGATCCATCTTGGCCGAGTAGTCGAAGCGGCCGTCGGTCTGGAACCGCGCCTTCGCCGAGGACATGGGGATGTCCACGACCTTCGACGCGCCGGTGACGGTGTAGGCGTCCGGGGTGGTGTTCTCGTACTTGAAGTCACCGTCCAGGGACACCGCCGCCTTCTTGAGGATCGTGGGACCGGCGGTGAGGGTCATGCCGCCGCCCAGCGAGAACGGCGAGGCCTGGATCGAGAAGCGGATCTTCTGGAGGAAGATGCCGTACCCGAGGTGCTTGTTGATGTTCGAGACCTCGCCGCCGGCCTTGAAGTAGCTGTCCCCGATGCCGAACCCGAGGAAGGCGCTGAAGGTCGGGGCGGTCGGCGACGGGAGCACGAGCGTCCCCGACCCGTCGAAGTGCTTGGCGCCGTCGACGCGGTTGTACGCGAGCGTCAGGTCCTTGATCTCGAGCCGGCCGATCTTGGCACTGCCGACCGCCACCTTGACGTTGTTGACCTTGACGCCGTTCTCGCTCGCCACGAACTTCGTCTCGCCGGTGACCCCGCCGAGCGTCTCGGGCAGCTGGACGGTCAGCCCGACCGTGACGGCCTTCCCCGGCCGGTCGATGGTGAACGACGCCAGGCCGGTCAGCGGCAGGCCGCGAAGCTTGGTGCCCGGCTCGACCCCGAAGGTGAAGGTGTTGTCGAGCTTCCATGTGAACTCGCGCTTGAGGAGCGTGAAGCGCCCGGCCTTCACCAGCACCGTGCCCTTCGTGCTGAGCGTCAGCGCGACGGGGTCGAGGCGCACCTCGGAGGCCGTCACGTCGAGGCCCCCTACGCGGACGGTCCCGGTCGCGACGAAGGCGTTGCCGTCCTTGGCGAAGCAGCCGCCGACCGCCTTCAGGCCGGCGACCGTGACCTCGGAGACGCCCGTGCAGGTGGAGAGGCGCGCCGGTGCGTCGACCGGGATCTCCGGGTCGTCCTCGTCGGGCGGCGCGAACGGGGGCGGTGCCGTCGGCGTGGTCGGGGTGGTCGGCGTCGTGGGAGTGGTCGGCGTCGTCGGGGTGGTCGGCGTGGTCGGCGTGGTGGGGGTGGTCGTCGGTGGCGGCGGAGGCGGCAGCTGGCCGTTGCAGTTCGCCTGGTTGTCGGACGGGCACAGGCGCATCGACGTCACGCGCTCGTCGAAGTTGTCGAGCTCCCACGTGGGCGAGTTCGGCGGCGTGCAGTAGATCGTCGACGAGGCGCCGCCGTAGTTCACCGCGTTGAACAGCCGGACGCAGCGGTTCGGCCCAAGGACGAGCGACGAGACCTTCTTGTCCATGTTGACGTTCTGGCCGGTGAGGCTGTCGCGGAACTGGCCGAAGTCCGGGCGGTCGCCCTCGCTTCCGTCGTAGCCCACGATGACCGACTTACCGCCGCACTTGTGGTCCACCCAGAGCTGGATCTTGGCGTTGGGGTTCGCCGCCCCGCAGGCGGCCTGCGCGCTGGCAGCCCCCATGCCGCCGACGGCGAGGGTGGTGCCCGTGAGAGCGGTCAACAGCGTCAGACGGTGGAGCAACGACACTTGGCCTCCCAGCCACGACTTCGGTCGCATGCGGACCTGCCCTTCGTGCCCGGTGACGAAACGCGACGGGCTGGCGTGGTTGCCGCGGATCTGGCGCCGTAGCCAAGAGCGCCAAAAGTCCCGCATATGCGGTGCTTTCGTGATGGCGGACGAGCCGAGTCGAGCCGCTGCCCCTCCATTGCCTCCTGGTGATGCATGCAGCCGTGCCGGGCGGACCACCCGGTGCTCGACCAACCCTCGGCGTCGACGCTGCCGTCCATCGGGCCTTCCTCCGCGATGTCGCGACGGGCGCCCAGCGTTGCCGCCTGACCCATCCGGGGGAATGACCGCCGCAGCGGCCCAAGCGGCTGCCCCGTGGACGGACGATGAGCGCATGCCCACGCTCGACGCATTCATACAGGCCCTCCACGACCGCGACCCCGGTGCGCTCGCTGCCGTCCTCGCCGACGACATCCAGTTGCACAGCCCGTTGCTGGACGACCCGATCGTCGGACGCGAGCAGGTGGTCGCCGTGCTCGACCTGCTGTTCGAGAAGCTCGACACGCTGGAGTACGGCGCCGAGCTCGACGGCGGGGAGGTTCGCGGCGTCCGGCTCAGCGCATCGGTCAACGGCGTGTCGATGGAAGGCGTCGAGCTCGTGCACTTCGACGCTGACGGTCGCGTCGACGAGGTTCGCGTCCAGCTGCGCCCGCTCAGCGGTCTGATCGCGCTCCAGAACGTCGTAGCCCCGGCGATAGGAGCACCGGTCCTGCAGCTCACCCCCATATCCGCGACGTGAGCGTGAGTGCCGGCCACCGAGCGCCCTGGCGTGCTCGCGGCGCTTGAGCCGCAGATCTCGGAGAGGCCAAACCGCAGCTGGCTCCGCGGAGCGTCCGCCGTGTTCCCGATCCCATGTCATCAATCGAGGAGTCCCCATGCCCGCCTTCACCAACCACGTTGCCATCGTCACCGGATCCGCGAAAGGCATCGGCCTGGGCGTCGCACGCCATCTCGCCGCACAGGGGGCCCGGGTGGTCGTCTCCGACATCGACGCAGCCGCTGCGGAAGCTGCCGCCGCCTCCCTGGAGAATGCCGTGAGCATCGCCTGCGACGTGCGCGACGAGGAGCAGGTCAAGCACCTCGTCAACACCACGGTCGACCGCCTGGGTCGCCTCGACCTCATGGTGGCCAACGCGGGAGTCGGGGTCGTGGGCCCCATGCTCGAGACGGACCTCGCGGCTTGGCGCACGGTCACGTCGGTCAACCTCGACGGCACGTTCCTGTCCATGCGACACGCCGCGCCGGCGATCATCGCTTCCGGTGGCGGCAGCATCGTGACCATCGCCTCGGTGACCGGAACCACCGGCATGCCGCTCATCGGCCCGTACGCGGCCACCAAGGCCGCGATCATCAACCTCTCCAAGACGATGGCCACCGAACTGCGTGAGCACGGCGTGCGCGTCAACTCAGTGCTGCCGGGCTTCCTGGCCACCGACCTCGTGATGGACGTCGCCGAAGTGTTCGAGGGCTATCTCGGTCTCGAGGCGGGTCAGTTCAGCTCGTTCGTCGAGCAGACCCAGGGTGGCTTCGTCACGGTCGACGAAGTGGCCCGCACCGTGGCCTACCTGGCTGACCCGGCACAGGTGTCAATGACGGGGGCGACCGTCACCCTGGATGGTGGCCTCAGCGCCAAGCTGATGTGAGGGCCGCCTGCGTCGACCGCCGTCGTCGTCGTCAGCTGGGGGCGGACACTTCCGTGCCCGACCGACTTCGGCGAGCCAAACATGCCTCAGAAACGCAAGAACGCTTATTCGGTGGGCGTTCCTGAGAGCCGACGAGCGGATTCGAACCGCTGACCCCTTCATTACGAGTGAAGTGCTCTACCAGCTGAGCTACGTCGGCACGAGGCACCGCGCATCGTATCGAGCCTCGCGCGGTGGCGGCACGTGGGTGGGCTGCGGGCGATTCCGCGGAATCGCCCGGCAGCGTCGCCGACCGGGTTGCGGGCGAACACCGCGCCACCCCGGGAAAGCCGCGGCGGCGCCCGGTCCGTAGAGGTGGGACCGCCGGCGGCCTAGCGTCGGCCGCTTCCGTCCTACGCCCGAAAGGCCCCCATGTCCACTCTTCTCTTCGGCTCGATCGGCACTCTCGCCGACACGTCCGAGCTCCAGCGCCAGGCGTTCAACGACGCGTTCAAGACGCACGACCTACCGTGGCAGTGGGATCGCGAGGAGTACCAGACTCTGCTGGCAAGCAGCGGCGGGGCAGATCGGATCAGCGAGTACGCGAAGTCCACCGGCACCGACGGCGTCGACGCCACGGCGGTCCACCAGACGAAGTCCGAGCGCTTCCGCGAGCTGCTCGCCGAGGCCCCGCCCGCCCTCCGCGACGGCGTCGCCGACACCATCAAGGCCGGCCGCACCGGCGGCCACAAGCTCGCCCTCGTCACGACGACCTCGCCCGAGAACGTCGACGCGATCCTGACGGCCCTCGCGCCGGCGGTGAGTAGGGACGACTTCGACCTCATCGTCGACACCACCCAGGTCGACCAGCCCAAGCCCGACCCAGCCGCGTACCGCTTCGCGCTCGAGCAGCTGAACAGCGACGCCGCGGACGCCGTCGCCATCGAGGACAACGTCGGCGGCGTGCAGGCCGCGCGCGCCGCGGACCTGCGGTGCTTCGGCTTCCCCGGCTCGAACAACGCCGCGCACGACTTCAGCGCGGCGACCAAGACCGTCGAGCGCCTGGACCTCGACGAGCTCACCGCCGCCTGAGGCGAGCCGCCGGCCGCGGCACACGCCCGCGACACCGCACGCGCGCCAGGCCCGGCCGGCAGCGCGTGCGGACGCGCACAGCTCGTGGTCATCGCGGCTCCCGGCGGCGTACCCGGGGCCATGAGCAGCGTCCGACCGGCGACCCCGCCGCGAACGGCCGCGACACACCGCGAGAACCCAGGAGCACCAGTGAGCGAGATCCAGGCCACCTTCACCGCGACGGAGTCGGCGTTCCACGTCGAGGGCTACGAGCGCATCGACTTCAGCCTCCTCTACGTCGACGGCGCCTTCGCGCCCGAGAACGAGGAGATCGCGACGAGCTACCGGCCCTTCGGCCGCTGCCTGATGGTGGTCGACGAGACGGTCCTGCGCCTCTACGGCGAGCAGATCAACGCGTATTTCAAGCACCACGAGATCGAGCTCTCGGTCGTCCCGGTGCAGATCGCCGAGACCGAGAAGGCGCTCACCACGCTCGAGCGGATCGTCGACGCGTTCGACGAGTTCGGCCTCGTCCGCAAGGAGCCCGTCCTCGTTGTCGGCGGCGGCCTGACCACCGACGTCGCGGGCTTCGCATGCGCGAGCTACCGCCGCGGCACGAACTACATCCGCATCCCGACCACGCTCATCGGGCTGGTCGACGCGAGCGTCGCCATCAAGGTCGCCGTCAACCACGGCCACATGAAGAACCGCCTCGGCGCCTACCACGCTTCGCAGAAGGTCATCCTCGACTTCTCCTTCCTGCGCACCCTGCCGACCGACCAGGTCCGCAACGGGATGGCCGAGCTCATCAAGATCGCCGTCGTCGCCGGCGAGGGGATCTTCGACGCGCTGGAGGAGCACGGCGAGGACCTGCTGCACACGCGCTTCGGCCACCTCGACGGGACGCCCGAGCTGCGCGACGTCGCCCACCGCGTGACGTACGACGCGATCGACACGATGCTGCGCCTCGAAGTCCCGAACCTGCACGAGCTCGACCTCGACCGCGCGATCGCGTACGGCCACACCTGGAGCCCGACGCTCGAGCTCGCGCCCGAGACCCCGATGCTGCACGGCCACAGCGTCACGATCGACATGGCCCTCTCCGCGACGCTCGCCGCCCGGCGCGGCTACATCACGGACTCGGACCGCGACCGCATCCTGGGCCTGATGAGCCGCCTCGGCCTCGCGATCGACAGCCCCTACCTCACGCCGGAGCTGCTGCGCAAGGCGACCGAGTCGATCGTCCAGACCCGGGACGGCCTGCTGCGCGCCGCCGTCCCGCGCCCGATCGGCACCTGCCACTACGTCAACGACCTGCCGGCCGAGGAGCTCGACGCGACGCTCGAGCAGCACCGCGAGCTGTCCGGCGGCTACCCGCGCGAGGGCGCCGGCGAGGACATGTTCATCAACGCCGCCACGCCGGAGCCGGTCCACTGACGGTGACCGCGGTGCCGCGCCCGGTGACGCCGGTCGGCCTCCTCGCGCAGGCGCTGGACGAGGCGCAGGCGGCGGCCAAGGCGGGGACGGACGACAGCACGGCCGTCGCGGCCGTGCTGCAGCACGCCCATGCCCTCGCCGCCGGCCTGGACCCCTACGTCGCCGCCTGCACGACCCCGGAGTCGCCTGCGCTCAAACGCCTCGCCGAGCGCACGCAGGCCTACGACTGGCCCAGCCACGACGGCGCGCCGCTCGAGCAGGAGATGCTCTCGGGCCACGTCGAGGGCCAGCTGCTGAAGCTGCTCGTCCGCCTGACGCGCGCAACGCGCGTGCTGGAGATCGGGATGTTCACCGGCTACTCGGCGCTCGCGATGGCCGAAGCCCTGCCGGCGGACGGCGTCCTGATCGCCTGCGAGGTCGACGCGGCGGTCGCGCGCCTGGCGCAGGAGTGCTTCGACGACTCGCCGGGCGGGGAGCGGATCGACGTCCGCGTCGGTCCCGCAGCGGCGACCCTCGACACCCTGGCCGACGACGAGCAGCAGTTCGACTTCGTCTTCCTGGACGCCGACAAGCCGGGCTACACGGACTACTTCCGCGCGCTGCTGGACCGCGACCTGCTCGCCCCCGGCGGACTGCTCTGCGCGGACAACACCCTGATGCAGGGGGAGCCGTACCTCGGCGCCGAGCCGACCGCCAACGGCGCCGCGATCGCCGCGTTCAACGACGTGGTCGCGCGGGACGAGCGTGTCGAGCAGGTCCTGCTGCCACTCCGCGACGGCCTCACCCTCATCCGCCGCCTCTGACCGTTGCGCAAGACCGTCGCCACCCTCGCGCTGCTGACGCTCGCGCTCCCGCTGAACCTCGCCGCCACGCTTGCGGCCCTGCTGCGCTCGCTCCTCACCAACACGCCCGACCCGGCCCGAGCAACCGACGCGAAGACCGTCCTCATCAGCGGCGGCAAGATGACGAAGGCGCTGCAGCTCGCACGCTCCTTCCACGCTGCCGGCCACCGCGTCGTCCTCGTCGAGACGCACAAGTACCGCTTCACCGGCCACCGCTTCTCGCGCGCAGTCGACCGCTTCCGCGTCGTCCCCTCCCCCGGCACCACCGGCTACGCGGAAGCACTAGTGCGCATCGTCGGGGAGGAGGGCGTCGACGTCTACGTCCCCGTCTGCAGCCCCGCCGCGAGCCTGCACGACGCCGACGCCAAAGCCGCAATCGAGGCCGCCGGCTGCGAGGTCCTGCACGTCGGCCCGGACGCCGTCCGCACGCTCGACGACAAGCACGCGTTCGCCGCCAGCGCGGCGGCCCTCGGCCTGCCCGTCCCCGACACGCACCGCATCACCGACCCGCAGCAGGTCGTCGACTTCGACTTCAGCGGCCGCGAGCACAGCTACATCCTCAAGAGCATCGCCTACGACCCGGTCCGCCGGCTGGACCTCACCGAGCTGCCGCGGCCGACCGCGCAGGAGACCGCCGCCTTCGCGCGCAGCCTCCCCATCTCCGAGGACAACCCGTGGATCCTGCAGGCGTTCATCCGCGGCCAGGAGTTCTGCACCCACGCGACGGTCCGCGACGGCGAGCTCCGCGTCCACTGCTGCTGCGAGTCGTCCGCCTTCCAGCTGAACTACGCCATGGTCGACAAGCCCGCGATCGAGGACTGGGTGCGCCGCTTCGTCGCCGGCCTGAACCTCACCGGCCAGGTGTCCCTCGACTTCATCGAGGCGCCGGACGGCCGCCTGTACGCCATCGAGTGCAACCCGCGTACGCACTCGGCCATCACGATGTTCTACGACCACCCGGGACTCGCCGCGGCCTACCTGGACGACGACGGCGCCGCGGTCCGCCCGCTCGCGACCAGCCGCCCCACATACTGGCTCTACTACGAGCTCTGGCGGCTGCTGCGCCACCCGCGGACGGCACCCACGCGTCTTCGGACCATCGCGCGCGGCAAGGACGCGATCTTCGACCCGCGCGATCCGCTGCCGTTCCTGCTGGTGCACCACCTCCAGATCCCGCGGCTGCTGGCCGGCAACCTGCGCCGCCGCAAGGACTGGATCCGCGTGGACTTCAACATCGGCAAGCTCGTCGAGGCGGCGGGGGACTGACCGGTGCCGCTGCGCGTCCTGCACCTGGTCGGCTCGCCCGTCGACGCCTTCCACGCGGACCTCTCGCGCCTGTACGCCGCCGACTGCCTGACGGCGATCGCGGACCCCGCGCGGTACGCGACGCACATCGCGTACGTCGCGCCCGACGGGCGCTGGCGCTTCCCGGAGAGCCTGGACGCCCAGGCCCTCGCCGACGCCCCGTCACTCCCGCTCGCAGCGGCGATCGAGCGGCTACGGCAGCTGCGGCTCGACGTGATGGTCCCGCAGATGTTCTGCCGGCCGGGGATGACGGACTACCGCGCGCTGTTCGACCTGATCGGCGTCCCGTACCTGGGCAACCCCCCGGCCGCGATGGCGCTGACGGCGACCAAGGCCCGCGCGAAGGCCGTGGTCGCCGCGGCCGGGGTCAGCGTCCCGGCCGGCGAGCTGCTCCGCGAGGGGGACGTCCCGACGCTGACCCCGCCGGTCGTCGTCAAGCCCGCGAGCGCGGACAACTCCGCGGGCGTCACGCTCGTCACCGACCCCGACGACTACGCGGCCGCGCTCGGCGACGCGTTCGCCCACGACGACGAGGTCCTCGTCGAGGCCTACGTCCCGCCCGGCCGCGAGGTGCGCTGCGCCGTCCTGGAGCGAGGCGGTGAGCTGGTCCCGCTGCCGCTCGAGGAGTACCGCGTGAGCGACATCCGCAGGCCCGCGGACAAGCTCGCGCGCGGGGACGACGGCGACCTGCGGCTCGTCGCCAAGGACACGCCGGACGCGTGGATCGTCGATCCGGACGACCCGGTGACCGAGCGTGTGCAGGCAGCCGCCATACGCTGCCACGTCGCCCTCGGCTGCCGGCACTACGGCCTGTTCGACTTCCGCATCGACGCTGCCGGCGAGCCATGGTTCCTGGAGGCCGGCCTCTACTGCTCGTTCGCCCGCAAGAGCGTCATCAGCGTCATGGCGCAGGCCGCCGGGATCGCGGTCGACGAGCTGTTCCAGATGGTCCTGGACGAATGCCTACAGCCCCAGAGGAGGTGAGGTCGATGGAGCACGTGACCCACGACCCGCTCGGCGTCACCGTCGACGACCTGAGGACCGGCGACCTGGACGCGGACGGCGTCGCGCGGCTGCGGGCGCTGCTGGCCGAGCACGGCGTCCTCGTCCTGCGCCGGCAGCATCTGGACGACGCGGCGTTCGTGGCGTTCCTGCGCGCCTTCGGCCCGCTGACCTTCACCACCGGCGAGGCCGCCGCGGACGGCTTCCCGGACCTGAACGTCGTCAGCAACGTCGGCCGCACGACCCCACCCCGCAGCACCTGGCACGTGGACACGAGCTACGTCGCGCGCCCGCCCGCGTACACCGCGCTGCGTGCGGTCCTGCTCCCGGCGCACGGCGGCGAGACGCTCTTCACGAGCCAGTACCGCGCGGCCGACTCGCTCCCGGCCGACCTGCGCGCGCTCGTCGACGGGCGCACGATCCGGCACGTCGTCACGGGCGTGCAGCTCGGGGAAGGGGACGAGTCCGCCGCCGAGCACCCGATCCTGCGTCCCCACCCGCTGACCGGCCAGCCCGCGCTCTACCTCACGACGCCGGCTCGCTGCGCTGCGGTCAGCGGCCTGCCCCAGGACGAGGCGGACGCGCTGGTCGCGTCGCTGTTCGCGCACTCCACGCGCGAGGACAACGTCTTCCGCCACGCGTGGGCGCCGGGCGACGTCGTCATGTGGGACAACGCGTGCGTGCTGCACCGGGCCGACCACTCGGGTGTGGTCGGCGACCGCGTGATGCACCGCGGCATGGTCGCGGACCACGTGCCGACGGGCGCGGTTTCGTAAGACTGGCGGGATGCGCGACTTCGCACGGCGACTCAACGGCGCGGCCAAGACGACGCTCATCGTCGGGGTCATCGGGTTCTTCATCCACATGACGTTCCGCTCGAGCTCGTCGACCAACGGCGTCGAGACGAGCTGCAGCTACTTCGACGCCGGCCAGTTCCTGGTGGCGCTCATCGGCGTGATCGCGGCGGGGGCGGCGCTGTCGGCGCGCAGCAACGTCCACGAGTCCCGCCGCGGGGCGCTCAAGGCGGCGGCGCTGCTCGGCTTCGCGCTCGCGGCGGCGCACGCGGCGTGGGGGATCACCGGCGCGGTCGGGATCACCGGTCCCTGCTCGTAGCCTCCTGACGCGGCGGCGTCCGGGTGGGGCGATTCCGCGGTATCGCGCAGGCGCTCCGCCGTCCGCGTGACGCCTCTGCGCCTTCGCCAGGGAACACCCGCGGGGTGCGTAGGCTTCGTGCATGCACGAAGGAGCGGACGCGGGGAAGCGGACGGACGACGAGGTCCGGATGGCCACAGTCTCCGACCGGGACACCATTGCCGCGACGCTGATCGACGCGTTCGCCGAGGACCCCGTCCTCAGCTGGGTGATGCCCGATCGTGCGCGCCGGATGCGGTACGGCCGGCAGTTCTTCACGCAGCTCGGACGGCGGCTGATCCCGGACGGGCTGACGTTCACGGTCGACGGGGGTGCCGCGGTGTGGGCATCGCCGGGGCACTGGCGCGAGTCGCCCGCGGACGTCGTCCGGCTCGGCCTGGCCTGCCTGCCGGGGCTGTGGCCGCGCCCGCTGAGCACGACGCTCGGGCTGGCCGGGGTCGAGGCCGCGCATCCCAAGGAACGGCACCTGTACCTGGCCACGGTCGGCGTCCGCCGCGACAGGCAGGGGCAGGGCCTCGGGACGCGGCTGATGGCGCCCGGCCTGGAGCAGGCCGACGCGCGCGGGCTGCCCTGCTACCTCGAGTCCTCGAACCCGCTGAACGTCCCGCTGTACGAGCGGCATGGCTTCCGCGTCACGGCCGAGCATCAGCTGCCGGGCGGTCCGCCGATCTGGCTCATGTGGCGGCCGGCGAGCTGAGCCCTCGGTCAGGGTCGTCCGCGGCGGCAGCCGGCCGCTCGATGTGCCACCACGTGCGCCGGCGGTACGTGGTGGCACATCGACCGCCGGGGATGCCACGCCGTGCCTCCGTCCCGGAAGCCCCGGCAGGCCAGGTCGCTAGCCTCGGCCGTCGTGGATGTCGACGCAGCACAGGTCCTCGCCTTCCGCCTCGCCGCGCACGGCCTGACCCACGGCCGCGGGGACGACCCGGATCCCCTGGCGCCGCTCGCAGGCTGGGGCGTCCAGGACTCACCCCCGGGCGCCGCGACCGGCGCCCTCCTCACCCGTGCGCACGCGAAGCACCCGCTCGCCGTCGACGCCCTGACCGACGCGATCGCAGACCGCTCGGTCGTCGCCCTCTACAACGCGCGCACCGCCACCGCCGTCGTCGGGGCCGCCGACGTGGCCGCCTTCGCGACGGCGCTGCGCCCGACCGACGACGACACCGAGCTGAAGGCGCTGGTCGGGTCGACCCTGCCGGAGTCGTCCGGCGACCACGCGGGCCCCGTGGCGACGGCGGTGGACGCGATCAGCGACGTGCTCGACGGGACGACGCTCAGTCGTGACGACCTGCACGAGGCGCTGCGCGGCCGGCTCCCGAAGGCGCTGCTCCCGTGGTGCGCCGGCTGCAAGAGCCACCACGCCCGGCGCGGGCTGCTCGTGATGGCCGCGCTGAACGGCCGGCTGTGCCTGGAGGGACGGGCGGGCCGTCAGCCGCGCTTCGCCCGCACCGACCAGACGGTCGCCTGGAGGCCGCCGGCGGACGAGGACGACGCGCGCGCCGAGCTGGTCCGCCGCTACCTGCGCCTGTACGGCCCGTCGACGCGGCAGGACTTTGCGGCGTGGGCCGGCGTCGGCACCGCTCAGGGCAAGCGACTGTGGACGCTGGTGGACGACGAGTCCCGCGACGACGTCACGGTGTCGGGCGTCGCCCGCGGCGGCGGCCGCCGCATCCTCGAGGCCGACACGCGGCGCCTGGCGCAGCCGCGGGACGCAAGCGGCGTCCACCTCCTCACGCCCGGCGACCCGCTCCTGCTGGCGCGCGACCGCGACGTCCTGCTGGACGACCGCGACGCGGCCAAGCGGGTCTGGAAGGCGATCGGCGGCGCCGGCCTGGTGCTCGTCGACGGCCGCGTCGCCGCGCTCTGGCGCGGGCGCAAGCAGGGCAGGCGACTGGACGTCACCGTGGACCCGCTGCCGCGCGCCGGACGGCTGCCGCTGACCAAGCTCGCTGCCGTCGCGGACGCCCTCGCCCCGCACCGCGGCTGCGACGGCGCCGCCGTCACCGTCAGCTGACGCCGCAGCGCAGGTCCTCGCAGGTCTCGGAACCGCCCTGTTCGGACCAGGACGCGGTCGACGGCCGGGGTGGCAGTACGCCGTCGCGGGAGGCGGGACCTGGCACTGCCGCCCCGACCGGGGGGACAGGCGCCGGCAGGGCCACATCGCGGAGAGCGGCATCTCGCACCGCCGCGCTGAGCAGCTCGTGCTCCACTCGGCAGCGCCGTGGCCGATGACGTCGGGGGTGGAGCGGCACGACGACACCCGATGACCGTCTCACCCTGGTGGTCGGCGATCTTCACCGTTCCGCTGGTCGGGCTGCTGGTCGCCGTCGTCGTCCGCAAGGCGCTGCGCGACCGCGCCGAGCCCCGCCGGGCCCGCCGGCGCGCGATGCTGGACGACGCGCTGCGTCGTCACGACGTGACGCCCCTGGCTCGTGCGGCGACGGGCGGGCTGTGGCAGCAGGCCGACGTGCTGGCAGCGCTCGAGCACGGCGCCCCGGCTGACGTCGCTGCCGTCCATACGGCCCTCGCCGAGACCTCCGCCGGCGCCCACGTCGAGGTGTTCCTCCGCGCCGAGCTGCGCTCGCGGAGCCCGAGCCGCCGCGGCCGCGCCGTCCTGCTCGCCGGGACCCTCCGGCTGCGCGCGCTGCAGCACGGCGTCGCGCGCCTTCACGCGGACCCGCACCCGGACGTCCGCCTGGCCGCCTGCACCGCCCTGGAGCGCTACGCCACGTCGGACTCGGCGCGACACCTGGTCACCGCGCTGGCCGCGGGCCGCATCGGGCCTTCGCGCATCGTCGAGCGCCTCGCCCACCCGTGGGCCGTCGGGCCCCTGCTGGCGCTGCTGCCGACGATCGCCGACGGTCGCGTCCGCGCGCAGCTGCACCGCGCCCTGGGCCTCGCCGGCGACCCGCTCGCGCTCCCCGCGCTGCGCCTGGCCGCTCTCGGCGGAACGGACGAGGAGCGCATCTGCGCCGTCCGTGCCCTCGGCCAACTCGGCGACCCGGCCGCGCAGGCCGAGGTCCTCACCTCCCTCACCGACCCGGTCTGGGAGGTGCGCGCGCAGGCCGCGACGGCCGCGCCGGCCGTCGCCGGGGCGGCGGCGGTCGGCACCCTCCGCGTCGCCATGGGCGATCACGCCTGGTGGGTGCGGGCCAACGCAGCGGACGCCCTCGCCCGCCTTGGACCGGTCGGGCGAGCCGCGCTCCAGGCGGTGGCGAGCGGCCCGGACCGCTACGCCGCCGAACGCGCCCAGGAGGCGCTGTGGACCACGCAGGCCGCGGACGCGTCGCCCCCTGCCCGGCGCGACGAGGCGGCCTGATGCACACCACGCTCCAGGTGGCAGACGTCCTGCTGCTCGTGTACTTCGTGGTGCTCGACCTGGTCTACGGCAGCATGGCCGTCATCGGCTGGACCGCCGTCAACGGCTACGTGAAGCGCCGGCCGCTGCGCGACTACAGCCGCGTCGCACGCTCGAGCCTGAGCCCTGCCATCACAATCCTCGTCCCCGCCCACGGCGAGGAGCTGACCATCGCGGGATCGGTCCGCGGACTGCTCCTGTCGCACTACCCGGCGCTGGAGATCGTCGTCGTCAACGACGGCTCGACCGACGGGACGCTCGCCGCGCTGCAGGCAGAGTTCCACCTGCATCCGATCAAGCGGGTCCCGAGCGCCGCCGTGGAGTGCGCGCCGATCCGCGGTCTCTACGCGAGCGCGAGCACCCCGAATTTGACCGTGATCGACAAGGAGAACGGCGGCAAGGCGGACGCGCTGAACGCCGGGCTGCGGTACTGCCGCACGCCGCTGTTCTGCACGATCGACGCCGACACGATCCTCGACGCGAACGCGCTCTCCCGGATCGTGTGGGAGTTCGAGGTCAACCCGGACACGGTCGCGGCCGGCGGCATCGTCCGCGTGCTGAACGGCTCGACGGTGTGCGGCGGCCAGGTGCAGGACGTCGTCACCTCGCGCAACTACCTGGCCAACCTCCAGATCCTGGAGTACCTGAGGGCGTTCCTCGGCGGCCGCATCGCCTGGTCGCGCCTGGGGATGCTGCTGATCATCTCGGGGGCCTTCGGGCTGTTCGATCGCCGCGCGGTCGTGGAGGCCGGCGGCTACGACACCGGCACCGTCGGTGAGGACGCGGAGCTGGTCCTGCGCCTGCACCGCCACCGGCGCGAGCAGGGCCGCGACTGCCACATCGTCTTCTTCCCCGACCCGATCTGCTGGACGGAGGCGCCGACGACGCTGCGGGTCCTGCGCCGCCAGCGCGACCGCTGGCAGCGCGGCCTGCTCGAGATGCTGTGGAAGCACCGCGGCATGATCCTGCGGCCGCGGTACGGCGCGGTGGGGACGGTCGCGATGCCGTACTTCATCGTCTTCGAGGCGTTCGGCCCGTTGATCGAGGTCAGCGGCTACGTGCTCTTCGGTGTCTCTGTCGGGGTCGGCGCGGTCAGCTGGTCGACCGCGCTCTTCTTCCTGATGCTGGCCGTCGCGTTCGGCTTCGCCCTGTCCTACATGACGCTGCTGATCGAGGAGCGCGCGTTCCAGCGTTACCCGAGCTGGCGCTGCTTGGGCCGGCTGATCCTGACCTCGCTGCTGGAGAACCTCGGCTACCGGCAGTGGCTCGCGCTGGTGCGCACCCGGGCGTGGTGGACGCAGCTGCGCGGCGGTGCCGGGTGGGGGGAGATGCAGCGCCGCGGCCTCACGGCCGAGACGCTCCCGCGCGGCCCCGCGCCCGATCAGCCCGCCGCCTCCGGCTGACCGCGTCCCCGCCGGCGCTTCGGACGGACCAGGTCGTGGCTGTCCTCCAGCAGCCCGCGGACCAACTCGTCCTCCGCGTCGCCCCCGAACGTCACCGTCACCCAGTGCTTCTTGTTCAGGTGGTAGGCCAGCCCAACCGAGTCATAGGACCCGCGCAGCTGCTCGCCGAGGACGGGGTCGATCTTCAGGCTCACGCCCAACGGCTCCGCCTCCAGCCGACTGATGGCGAAGATCTTGCCGCCGACCTTGAAGACGGATGTCTCGGGCCCGAACGGGAACTCCTCCCCCGCCTCCAGCAGCGACAGGCAGAACTCGCGAAGCTCGTCGGCGGTCATGCCAGGCGTGATTCCCCGGAGTAGCGGGCGATGAAGCGCTTCATCGCCGCGTCGACGCCACGGCGGTCGCCGGTCGCGAGCAGATCGAGGAGGAGCCCGCGGGTGACCGCGAGGCCGAGCCGCGCCTCCGCCCGGGCCTGCGCCCGCGTCAGGCCGAGCTGCATCAGCTGCTTGGCCGCCGGCTCGATCCACGCGGTGACGACGCCGTCGAGAAACGGCTCGGCCCCGGGGTCGCCCCGGAGCGCACGCGCGTAGAGCTCGTAGAAGAGGCGCTCGTGCGGCCACAGCGCCGGGTCGGCGAGCCGTCGCCAGAACTCCCACATGGTCTTCACGGGGTCGGCGTTCGGCTCGGCCTGCAGCGCCGCGAGCGCGTCGCGCTGCTGCTGTTCCACGTGCCGGCTGATCGCGACGAGGACCCCGTCCCGCGACCCGAAGTGGTAGCTGAGCATGCGGTGGCTCGAGCCCACGGCAGCCGCCAGCCCGCGCAGGCTCGTGTCGGCCAGGCCGTGTGCCGCCAGGTGCTCGACCAGGTCGCCCAGCAGCCGCTCGCGCGGGGAGAGGTCCGGAGAGGACGACATCGTCGCCGGCACTGTACCGGTCGGTACATGTACCATGTGGAACACCCAACCAGAGGAGCGGCAGCGCCGATGCAGGAGATCGACATCACCAAGACCACCGACGCCGCGCCGGAGGCCGTCTGGGCACTACTGGCCGACAGCGCGGCCTGGCCGTCGTGGACACCGGTCGACTCGCACAGCGAGGAACATCCCGGCGGCGCGGACGGCACCGGGGAGGTCCGCATCTTCAAGACCGGGCGTTACACCGTCCGGGAGGAGATCGTCGAGAAGCAGGCACCCGAGCGTCTGTCCTACGTCCTGCTGTCAGGCCTTCCGCTGAAGAACTATCGCGCGGAGATCGACGTGCGGCCGGCTCCCGGCGGGGGCAGCGAGATCCGCTGGCACACGGTGTTCGCGCCGAAGGTGCCGGGGACCGGCGGGATCTTCCGACGCTCCCTGCAGAAGATCACCGGGCAGTTCGTCGACGGGCTGGCGACCCGCGCCGCCCAGGGGTAGTCGCAGGCCCGGCCGCCGCACCGATCGCCAGCTCGCGCCGGAACGGCTCCCAGCCGGCCTTGCGCCGCTCGTGGGTCGGGACGGCGGACCAGTCCTCCCAGTCGTAGCCGGCGGTGCGAAGCGGCGGCTCGGCCCCCGCCTGCACGCTGACGGAGAGACGTCCGGTGCGGCGCGTGACGAGCGTGCCGTCCGGCTTGCCGCGCAGGACGGCGTGGCTGGACGGGTCGCCGTAGCCCAGCAGGCTCCACGGCAGCCGCAGCTCGAGGACCCGGCCGTGGCCGACGACGAGCCGGCGGCTGTCGAAATCCGGGTCGGACGGGTCACCCGTCCCCCAGCCCAGCGTTGAGCGGTCGACGAACTCGGCGGGGCGGCGACCGTGACCCGGCACCGTCAGCGGCCGGTTCAGGATCTGGCGCGGCCGGTTCCAGGCGCCGCTTCCGGTCCGCATCGCCGCCGCGTCGAACGCGACGTAGTCATGCGTGATGCCGTAAAGCCACGGCAGCGGGTCGAGCCATGCGGCCTGCAGCAGCGTGGCCCGGTCGCCGGGCCCGACGGTCACCGCATGGTCGGCCAGCGGGTCGGCGCCGCCGGTGCCCGGCAGGCCGCGGTTGCCCTTGCCCGAGATTCCGAGGCCGATCCGGACCGGCGCGTCCTTCCAGGCGTCCTCGTCTCGCAGCCGGATCCGCAGCCACAGGTACTCGGCGTCGTGGGCGGCGCGGACCTCGGCGACCGGCCCGCGCGACTCGGCGATCGACTGGCTGGTGGATGCCGTCCAGTCCGCATCGTCGCCGTCCAGGATCCTGGACGGCTCGAGCCCCGGCTCGACGGCGACCAGGCCGAAGTGCTCCTCGTTCGTCAGCGCGTTGCGCCACAGGGCCCGCCGCTCGGCGGGCTGTTCGAGGTCCAGCGTGTTCCAGGTGAACTTGAACCACTCGTCCGCCCACTCGAACAGGATCCCGCCGGCGTACCGCTCCTCGCGGATGCGCCGCAGCAGCATCGCGTCCTGGCGTCCGGCCTCCTGCTCGGACAGCCCGCCCTGGTCACGACCGAGCGGGCCGCGGTGGGCCGAGCCGAGGCTGCTCGGGACGCCGAACTCCGTGATCATCATCGGCGTGCCGCGATGATGCGCGCGCAGCCGGCGCAGGTAGCCCGCGTAGGGATCGTCGGTGCCGTCCGCTGCCTTGTCACCGCGGTGCTCGTACCGCAGGAAGTCCGGGTAGTACGGGTACGCGTGATAGCTCGCGAACGTCCCGCCGGGCCAGCGCCGGGTCGCGCGGATGTGCATCGCGTCGACCGACACCCGGTCCTCCTTGGCCAGCGGTTCGGACGGGTGGCGTAGGGGGTCGGTGGTGAGCCAGTTCGTGAAGGTCAGCGGACGGCTCCAGCCGCGGCGCGCCTCCAGTCGCGCGACGTGGTCCATCCCGGCCGCGACGAAGCTCTCCATCGGCGTCGCGTCCCGGGTGGCGCGCACGAACCGCCCGCGGAAGGGGCGTCGTCCCGCGTGCCTGCGGTTCGTCCCGGCGACGGCGGCCGGGTCCCATTCGACGCCCAGCGACCAGCCCATGACCCAGCGGCTGATGTCCGCCCGGTAGCGCCCGGAGGCGTGGCCGCGGCGGCGCGGCAGGTCCGCGTCGCCATGCACGACGTCGACGGCGTCCCGCAGCTCCCGCTTCCAGGCCGGCAGGACGGCGAACGCGTCCTGCCCGGCGACGAACTCGTCCTCCGGGATCCACACGCCGTGGAGCAGGTAGATCGGCGCGGCGGCGTGGCGCCGGTCGTAGTCGGCGATCGCCTCGTAGAACCGCGGCGGCAGGATCGTGTAGACGCGGAGCACCCGCACCCCGAGCTCCCCCATGCCCGCGAGCCAGCGGTCGTAGTCCGCGCGGGAAGGCGCGAGCTGCCCCGGGAACGTCCCGGGCAGCGTGGCGCCGAGGTTCACGCCGCCCCAGAAGCGCGCGGCGAACCCCCCGTCGACCGCCAGGGCGATGTCCTCGCCCTGGACCCGCGCGGGAAGCTTCAGGCCGCGGACGAGCTGCGGCGTCCCGGCGTAGCTCGGTCCTGCCGGCAGCGGCGCAGCGCGCCGGGGCCCTGACGGGTCGGCGCTGCCGCAGCCGGTGACGCAGAGGACCAGCGCCACGGCGAGGAGGCGCGAGCAGCGCGAGATGGTCTTGACGGGCGCTGTCACGGGGTCGGCCTTCCCCGAACTGATCGACCGGGGACGAGCCGGCTGAAGGAGACCGTCTACCAGACACACTGTTCAGCCACGGGATAGGGTCCCGCTTCATGGCGCGGGAGAAGAGGGACGGCAACCCGTCGGCGTTGTATCGCTGGGCGCTGTGGAGCGCCGCGCGCCGGCGGTGGGTGATCGTCGGGTGGCTGCTGCTGGTGATCGCGCTCGGGGCGTTCGTCCCGCGGTTCCTCGACGTGGTGCAGAGCGTCACCTACGGCATCCCGGGCTCGGAGTCGGCGCAGACCCAGGAGGCGTTCGGCGAGCACGCCGGCTTCGAGGAGCGGGACCTGCTCGTCGTGTCCGTCCGCGAGGGCCGCGCCGACCAGGCCCGCGACGCCCTGACGAAGATCGGCGGGGTGGTCGCGACCGAGGACGGCGTCGCCGGGGTCTCCCCGGACGTGGGCACCGGATCCAGCACGGGCGGCATCTCGGCGGACGGGAGGACCGCGTTCACCACGGTGCTGCTCGCGACCGGCGTCGAGGACCGGCAGAAGCTCGTCGAGCACCTGCAGGAGGTGATCGAGCGCGAGGCGCCGCCGGGGGTGAGCGCGGCGCTGACCGGCACCTCGCCCGTCCTGGCGGACATGATCCACGTCGAGGAGACCGACCTGGCGAAGGGCGAGATGCTCGGCATCCCGGTCGCGATCATCGTCCTCTTCTTCGCGTGCGGCTCGCTGGTGTCCGCGTTCATCCCGGTGATCATCGCGACGCTCGGCCTGGTCGCCTGCATCGGCATCCTGGGCCTGACGAGCTACTTCACCGACTGGGGCGCGTTCATCGAGTCGGTGGTGGCGATGCTCGGGCTCGGCCTGGGGATCGACTACACGCTGCTGATCGTCAAGCGCTTCCGCGAGGAACGCGGGCGACCCGGCGTCACCCCCGAGGTCGCCATGGCGCGGACCGTGGACACCGCCGGCCGCACTGTCGCCTTCTCCGGCCTGACCGTCATGGTCAGCCTGCCGTCGTTCTTCCTGCTGCGCGAGCCGCTGTTCTCGCAGATGGCGATCGCCGGGATGATCGTCGTCGCGCTCATGATCGTGCTGGCGATCGGGCTGGTGCCGTCGGTCCTGCTCGGGCTGGGCGACAAGCTGGACAAGGTCCCGTCCCGCGCGACGCGGCGCCGTGCGGCGACTACGGCCGCGGGGACGCCGGCCGCGCCCGAGACCTCCCGCTGGGGGACGTGGGCCCGCAGCGTCATGGGTCGGCCGTGGGCGTTCCTCGTGCTCGCGCTCGTGGTCCTGGGCGCCGCCGCGTCGCCCTCGCTGAGCGCCAAGCTCGGCGTCGACTACGGCGTGCGCGCGCTCCAGGACGAGCCGTCCGGCCGTGCCCTCACGCAGCTGCAGAACGCGTTCCCCGACGCGACGCTCGCGCCGGTCGACGTGGCAATCACGGGCGGGACCGCGGCGAGCCGCACCGACGCGGCGCTGAAGGCGCGCGCCCTGCTGCTGGGCGACCCGCGGATCGACGTCGTCGACACGGTCGCCGTCCCGGACGGCGAGGCGAGCCTGCTTGTCGCCGCGGCGAACCTCGCGGTGGACGACGCCCGGTCCCCGGCGCTGGTCGACGACCTGCGCGAGCGGCTCGGCGCGGTCGGCACCGGCGGTACGCAGGTCCGCGTCGGCGGGACCGCGGCCGAGGCCCGCGACTACTCGCAGCGCATGAGCGACTCCGCGCCGAAGGTCATCGCCTGCACGCTGCTGCTGTCGTTCCTGCTGCTGGTGTGGGTGTTCCGCAGCCTCGTCATCCCGCTGAAGGCGCTGCTCTGCAACCTGCTCAGCGTCGGCGCCGCCTACGGCCTGCTGGTGCTGGTGTTCCAGGAGGGCCACGGCGAGGCGCTGCTGGGCTTCGACTCCCCCGGCTACCTGCAGTCGTGGCTGCCGCTGACGCTGTTCGTCTTCATCTTCGGGCTGTCGATGGACTACGAGGTCTTCCTCGTCACGCGCATGCGCGAGGAGTGGCTCGCGACCGGGGACAACGTCACCGCGGTCGCGCACGGCCTGGACCGGACGGGCAGCGTCGTCAGCTCGGCGGCGACGATCATGGTCGCCGTGTTCGCGGCGTTCATGGTCACCGCGACGGTGCCGGAGATCAAGCAGTTCGCGTTCGGCCTGGGCGCCGCGGTGCTGATCGACGCGACGATCGTCCGCGGCATGCTCGTCCCGGCGGCGATGCGCCTGGCGGGCCGCTGGAACTGGTGGCTGCCGGCGCGGCTGGACCGCCTGCTGCCGGGAACGCCCTCGCACTGAGATCGGCTGCCTCCCGGCGCCGCACCCCATCGGTCTGACGTCCAATTTTGGCCGTCAGGACGACCAGAATTGGTCGTCAGACGGATGGGGCCGGCGCGAGCGCAGCCGGAGGCCCGCGAAGCGCGGCGGGGAGGCAGCTGCCGGGGCCGCCGCCACCGCACATCGATGCAGTGGCGGCGTCCCCCCTCCCCGGCAGTCGTGCGCACTCAGCGCACGGCAGCAGCGTGTCGCAGTTCCGCCGCAGCGACATCGGGGAGGTACCCCTGGACTTTGGCCGACGGCCGCGCGGGCGGCGGTCTACCGCGACACGGCGTCATCAGGACATTCGCCACCGCCTGGGTGGCGGAACCCTGGTTCAGCTCGTGGTGAAGGCCTGCACCAGCGACTGCACCTGCGCCGGCGCCGAGCCGTGCAGGACCACCCGGTCCGCCCCCGCGTCCAGCAGCCGCTGCGCCATCGCCGCGCACTCCGCCGCCGAGCCGATCGCCGCCCCGTCTCGCAGCCACTCGTCCGGGTAGATGTCGCGGATCTGCAGCAGCTCGTCGGTCGTGAATGCGGTCACGTCCGCCATCCGGCCGTCCAGCAGGGGATGCGTGCGGAGCCGGTCCAGCACCGCGAGGTCCCAGCCGTTGGCGTCGACGATCAGCTCGCCGTAGCCCGGCCACTGCATGTAGGTCGTCATGCGCCGGACGACCTTCTGCAGGACGACCTCCTCCGGCACCTCGCAGGCGGTGACGAGCATCGCCCACACCCGCACCGAGGCGGGATCGCGCCCCGCCTCCTCCGCCGCGCGCCGCACCCGCTCGACGCTGCGGCGCGTGCCCTCGGGCGTCCAGTGCGAGTGCATGAGCAGGTCGTCGTAGACGCGGCCGGCGAGCGCCTGCGTCTTCGGCCCCAGCGCGCCCAGCGCCAGACGCGGCTGGTGCGGGAGCTCGACGCCCAGGGACAGCGTGCCCGGAAAGCGACCGAGCGGCCCGTCGTGGTCGACGACCGACTCGCCCGTCCAGAGGCGGCGGAGCACCGACGCCACGTCCTCGAGCATCGCCATCCCGGGACGCGGCATGCCCCACGTGTCCCAGTTGTGGTTCACGCCGCGGCCGATGCCGAGCGTGAAGCCGCCCTCCGCGAGGTGGGCCATCGTGCCGCCGTACGCGGCGAGGTCCATCGGGTGGCGCGTGTGCGGGAACGTCAGGCCGGCGACGACCTCCATGTCGGGACCGGCCAGCGCCGCGGCGTACCCGCACAGCGCTGCGCTCTCCTTGACGTTCAGCCGCTCGGACAGCAGCACCGCGCCCAGGCCGAGCGCCGCCCCGTCGGACACCTCGGCCCGCAGCGGCGCCGCGCTCTCGACGTGCCCGGGCAGCGCGTAGAACGCCAACTGGGACGCGTCGGCCATCGCGCTACACCGCCTCGGGATCGAGGTAGTCGTCGATGTAGGACTGCGGCCAGCCGAGCTCGACGTGGACCACGGCCTTCTGGCCGTCGAGCGTCCCCGACATCGCCGCCTCGTTCAGGTACAGGTGCCGGATCGGCATCTGCCACATCGCGGCCCGCTGCGCCTCCAGCGTGACCACGCCGCCGTCGGCGTCGGTCAGGACGGCAGTGACGGTCTCGTGCAGCATGCGGTCGTCCAGCTGCGCCTTCGCCTGCACGTCGACCAGCGGGGTGACGACACCGCCCCGGTTGATGTAGCCGTTGATCTGGTTGTCCCCGAGCGCGTACGACGTCCAGGCGTGGATCGAGAGGTCGTCGCCGGCGGCGGCGTTGATCCACTTCCAGTGCTGCAGCGCGCGCCAGTCGCGGGTGCCCCACGAGTGGTCGCGGTGGCCGTGCCCGTCGATGACGACCTCGCGGTCGCCCAGCTTCAGGCGCCCGGTGACGCGGCAGGACTGCTCGTAGCGGTCGGTCGCCGCCCACGCCGCGCACCCGTCCTCGTTCTCGTGCCAGCTGAACGGGAAGTGCAGGCCGGTGAACGTCGCCTCGTATTCGACGTTCTCGGAGGCGAACGCGAGCTGCGCGGTCTGCAGCGGGGCGGGCTGGCGGATGCGCAGCCCGCCGATCGTGCAGTCGTCGAAGTCGTCGCCTTCGAGGTCGACGTCGTCGATCGCCTCGAGGACGAGCGGCTTGCCGCCGTTGTCCCCGGCGACCGCGACGAAGCGACCGAACTTCCCGGTTGCCGCCGTCTTCCACGCGTAGGCGAAGACCAGCAGGCCCTCGTCCGGGAGCGGCGCGGTCCAGAGCAGGCTCTCGCGGCCGAACGGCGCGCCCGAGAGGTCGTGCATCAGGTCGTCCGCGGCGGTGAACCACGGGGCCTTTGTCGAGGCGGAGGCCGAGCCAGACATCTCAGTAGCTCCCTTCCTGCTCGCGGGTGATGCCCTGGGTGACCAGCAGGTCCTCGTGCAGCTCCATCCAGATCGTGTGGACCGAGTCCTTCGACGGGCTGAGGACCATGTCGTGGTCGCCCCCGACGGCCGCCTCGCACGCAGCGGTCAGCCGTTCCCCATAGGGCGCGAACCGCGGCAGGACGTCCGCCGTGCGCCGGATCGCCGGCTTGATGCGGTCGACGAGGTCCTCCAGCTGGCCCAGCAGCTCGAAGCGCGCGTCCGCGTCCGCCGACTGCCAGGCGGAGCAAAGCCCCTTGAACGGCCCGTTCGCCGCGAGGAACCGCTCGTACGCGGCGTCCAGGGCACCGTCCGCGAGGCCCGCCCGCTCGTCGGCCAGCAGCGCGGCGTGGCCGGCGGTCCCGGCCTCGGTGAGCAGGTAGCCGCCGGGGGTGGACGCGACCAGGTCCGCGGCCTCCAGGGCCGCCGTGTCCCCCGGCAGCTCGGTCGCGACCCCGCGCAGCGCCAGCACGTGCAGCGCCGGGAAGTGCGCCGCGTCCGGCTTCGGGGCGGCAGCGGGAAGCGGCGGGAAGCCCGCGCCGGTGAGGAACAGGCGTGGGATCATCTCCGCCGCGCGCCCGTCGCCGACCAGGTCGTAGTAGGCCTGCGAGGTCACGGGGTCCAGCTCGAAGAAGTCGAACTCCGCCACGATGCGGTCCCACAGCCCGGCGCCGCGCGCGAACGGCAGCAGGAAGTCGGCGTAGTAGACCTTCAGCCCGGCCATGATCTTCTCGCGCCGGGACATCGCGGCGATGTGCGGGTACAGGCGCCCGGACCCCGCGTCGCAGCGCTGCTGGATCGTGCGCAGCTCCGCGTCGTCCAGCAGGCGGATGTCCCCGATCGGCGTGTCCCACGTATCCCGCGCGTAGACCGCGGCACCGGTCAGGTACTTGAGGTAGTTGGCCGGCTCGGTGAACAGCGTGCCGATGTCGACCAGCTGCAGCTCCAGTGGCGCGTCCGGCTTGAAGAACATCGCCTGCGTGACGGCGAACGGCAGCTCGTCGCCGGCGACGTGGCCCCACTGGTACACGTCGTTGTCGGTGAGGAAGTGGTCGCGGACGATCATGAAGCCACCGTCCGCGGTCGGGTACGGCCCGCTGTCCGACAGCCCCGAACGGTTGTCGAAGTGCAGCAGGAACCCGAGCATCTCGGTGCTCGCGCTGAACAGCTGGAAGAGGCGGCGCTGATCCGGGTCGGACAGGTCCGTCTTCTCGTCCTGGAAGCGCGTCAGCCACTCGTCGCCCAGCAGCGGCGCGCGGTACTCGCGCATCGAGGTGAACATCGGCCCGTCGCCCCAGGCGCCCTTGTACAGGCGGCGCTGGAACTCGTACGCGGTGCGCAGGTCCTCCGGACGGTCGGCGGTGGCGCCGAGCTCCAGGGCGACCCCGCGGCCGAACGCGACGCCGAAGCCGAGCGCCCAGGCGTGGAGCAGGTTGGCCTTCGTGCCGATCTCCCGCCGGGCCGCGGCGCCCAAGTCGACGACGCCGTCCGCCCCGATCTCGCCTGAGATGAAGCGCAGGATCTCCGGGTAGCGCTGCCAGATCTGGACGAACGAGATCGACTCGTACTCCTGCCGGGGGATCAGGCCGGACTCGCCCTCGGTCGCGCGGGCGGCGAGGCAGTCCCACATGTTCCAGCCGGCGTACTTCGAGAGGTCGTCGACCTCGGCGTCGGTCATGGCGCGCTGCACCGACGCGTCCGTCAGGTCCAGGACGTCGGTCGTGATCCGGGCGGCGCGGAACTCCTTGTCCCCCGCGGAGCCGTGGGGCACCTCGCCGCCGAACTTCTCCAGCAGGAGCTGGATCTGCGCCATCGTCTCCGCGTCCATCGCGGGGGCGGCCGTCGGCGCGTCGGCGCCGGCCTCAGGGGCGCCCGGCTCGATCAGGACGTGCCCCTGCGGCGCGGACGACACGTCCAGGCGGATGCGCGCGCCGTCGGCCGGGATGATCTCCCCACGGGCGCTGCGCATGCCGCGCTCGAAGGTGACGCCCATGATGCACGGGATGCCGTACTCGCGGGACAGGATCCCGAGGTGGGACGACGGCGCGCCCTGCAGCGTCAGGACGCCCTTGACGCCCGCGGTGAGCGCCGGCGTGAGGAACGTCGTCGTCCCTCCGCGGACCAGGACGATCGTGTCCTTCACCGCGCCTGAGCGGACGAAGTCCATCACCGCCTGCGGCGAATCGAGCCACTGCAGCGGACCCTCGATCGGTTCGTCGACGGTGAAGACGGTCTGCCCGGTGCCGACCGGGACGAAGTCGGTGGAGTCGATCGTGCTCATGCTCCGATGCTGCCCAGGATCCGCGCGCCGTTGCTACCGCGGGGGCGGCCAAAGTCGCGGAGGCGCGTGTGTCGTCGGAGGGTGCGGCCAGTGGTCCTCGGGCCCAACGCCCCCGACCGATTATCCAGAGGGGACAGGACCCATGAGCCGCAGGGGCTAAGAGCCGTGCAGCGTGAGGTGGATCCGCAGCGCCGCATCGAGCTCGGCGGTGTCGCCCGCGAGCCGCCGGCCGAGTAGCTGCTCGACCCGCGTGAGCCGATAGGCGACGGTCTTCTGGTGCACGTGCAGCATCGCCGCCGTCCGCTTCTTGCTGCCGCCCGACGCCAGGTACGCGCGCAGCGTCTCCCGCAGGCGCGCGGTCGCGTCGTCGTCCTGGCTCAGGACCCCGAGGCGCCCGGCCGCCAGCCGCTCGGCGCGGGCCCGGTCGTGGCACAGCAGGCCGGCGAGCTCGACCTCCTCGTGGCGGACGACCCCGGCGCGGGGCTGCCGCGCCAGGCGCGCGATGCGCTCGGCGTCCAGCGCCTGCTCGTGCGAGCGGCGGAACCCGTCCCGCCCCCGGCCCGGCTGCCCGAGGGCGGCGACGATGCCGTCGGTGGCGCAGGCGGCGAGCGCGTCGCGGACGGCGGCGGGCGGCGCGTCCGGCCACCACCCGACCCACGCCCACCACGCGCCGTCGCCGGCCGGTCGGGTAAGCACGCGCGGCGCCGCGGGCGCGGCGGGCCCGGCCGCGGCGCGACCGTTCACGGCTGCGTGCGCCGCGGCAGCCGTCGTGGCCGCCGCGACGAGCGCGTCGAGGGCGGCACGGGCGTCGGCCTCGGCGGTGATGGGGCGCAGGACGATCGCGGTGTGGTGGCCGGCGATGTCGTAGCCCAGGCGCACGCGCGCGGCTTCCAGGTCGACCGCCTCGTCGCCCAGCAGCGCGTCGATCAGTTCGCTGCGGGAGGCGCCGGCGCCGGCCCCCTCCGGCCCGGTCAGCCGCGCCTCGGCGAACTCGCGGCGGTACTCGTCGACGAGCCGCTCGCAGCTGCGGTCGATGAACGCGAAGAAGTGCGTGGAGGACGTACGCAGAACCGCGTGCAGCAGCTCGGGGTCGGCGACGTTCGCGACCGCGTGATCGGACCACAGCTGCCACAGGCGCTCGTGCCCGACCCGGTAGGCGTGCAGGACCATCGTCGCGTCCCCGCCCGCGGCGACCGCCTGGCGCAGCAGCTTCTGCGTCCCCAGGGGCGGCTCGATCGCGCTGGGCGGGACGCCGAACGCGAGCGTCGCCAGCATGGCGCCGATGTTCTGATCGGTCGACTCGCGCGTGACGGCGACGCCGTCGGCCGCCGCGTCGGGCGCCAGGTCGGGGATGACCTCCAGCACGCGCTCGGTGACCGCGGCGGCGACCAGGTCGGAGTGCGGCAGCAGCTCCAGGGCCAGGCGCTGCGTCTCGGCCGTCGCGCGGGCGTCGGCGGCAGGGTCCGGCTTCGGCCCGCCGACTCCGGCCAGCCGGTGCTCCTCGTGTACGGCCACCGCCCGACGCTACGCCCATACGCGGTGTCCGGTCAACTGCGAAGGTGCGACGGAGCGGCCTGCACGCCACTCCGTCGCCCTTCGGTGACAGGTTCCGGGGCGCAGGGCCGCCGAACCTGCCAGCGATGCCATCCGCTACAGCTGGACGACCACCGACTTGGTCTCCTGGTAGGCCGAGAGCACTTCCTCGCCCATCTCGCGTCCCCAGCCACTCTGCTTGTAGCCGCCGAAGGGCAGCGCCGCGTCGTAGATGTGGTACGTGTTGATGTGCACGGTGCCCGCCTTGATGCGCGCCGCGAGCTTGTGCGCCTTGGAGAGGTCCTTGGTCCAGATGCCGGCTGCCAGGCCGTACACCGAGTCGTTGGCCTTGGCCGCGAGATCGTCGACGTCGGCGAACGGCATCGCCGCCACGACCGGGCCGAAGATCTCCTCCTGGATGATGCGCTGGTCGTTCGTCGCGTCGACGAAGACCGTCGGCTGCACGAAGTAGCCGGGACCGTCGATCGCGGCACCGCCGGTGGTCGCACGGGCACCCTGCTCCGGGCCGACCTTCAGGTAGTTCGTCACGCGGTCGAACTGCTCGGAGGAGACGAGCGGGCCCATCTCCGTGTCGGGGTCCAGGCCGTGGCCGACCTTGATCGCCTCGGCGGCGCGGGACACGCCCTCGACCACCTCGTCGAACAGGTTCTGATGGATGTAGAGGCGGGACGCGGCCGTGCAGACCTCGCCCTGGTTG
Source organism: Paraconexibacter sp. AEG42_29 (assembly GCF_040581415.1). Classification (NCBI taxonomy): domain Bacteria; kingdom Bacillati; phylum Actinomycetota; class Thermoleophilia; order Solirubrobacterales; family Paraconexibacteraceae; genus Paraconexibacter; species Paraconexibacter sp. AEG42_29. The sequence continues at coordinate 5,024,422 of NZ_CP114014.1, forward strand.
AAGAAGATCCCCTGCGCGGAGCCGGCGATCGCGGCGGCCACGTCGGCGTCGTCCAGGACGATGTTCGGCGACTTGCCGCCGAGCTCGAGCGACACGCGCTTGAGGTTCGTCCGGCCGGCGGCCTGGGCGATCAGCTTGCCGACCTCGGTCGAGCCCGTGAACGCGACCTTGTCGACGTCCGGGTGCTCGGCCAGCGCGGCACCGGCGTCGCCGTAGCCGGTGATGACGTTCAGGACGCCCGGCGGGATGCCCGCCTCGAGGGCCAGCTCACCGAGGCGGATCGCCGACAGCGGCGTCTGCTCGGCGGGCTTCAGGACGATCGTGCAGCCGGTCGCCAGGGCGGGGCCGACCTTCCACGCGGCCATCAGCAGCGGGAAGTTCCACGGGATGATCTGCGCGACGACGCCGACCGGCTCCTTCACCGTGTAGGCGTGGAACTCGCCGCCGGGGATGTAGGGCAACGACGGGCGGACGGTGGAGCCCTTGAGCTTCGTGGCCCAGCCGGCCATGTACCAGAAGAGGTCGGCGGCGAGGGGGACGTCGGCTGCGGCGGCGACGGTCTTCGCCTTGCCGTTGTCGAGCGAGTCGATCTCGGCGAGCTCGTCGAGGTTCTCCGCGATCAGGTCGCCGAGCTTGTGGATGACGCGGCCGCGCTCGGACGGGGTCATCGTCTTCCACGGGCCGTCGAGGGCGCGGCGCGCGGCCTTGACGGCGCGGTCGACGTCCTCGGCCTTGCCGTGGGCAGCGGTGGTGAGGACCTGGCCGGTGCCGGGGTCGATCGTCTCGAAGGTGCCGCCGTCGGCGGCGTCGACCATCTCGCCGTCGATGAGGAGCTGGCGGGGCTGGGAGGTGTAGCGGCTGGTCTGCTCTGAGGTGGGGACGGCGATGGCCATGCGGGGTCTCCTCGTTCGTGGGGTCGGTCGGCCCGGTTTCGGGACATGGGCGACCGTGGGGGTGGTGACGCTGCCATCAGGGTGCACGCGGGGCGGTTGCAACCAGGTTGCATTCCTTACCTGGGGGCAACATTGCGGACTACAGTTGGAGGCCGGACCTGATGACGACGCTCCAGCCTGCGAATCCGTGGCTTGCTGTCCAGCCGGTTGGTGACCGACTGGCCCAGGCGCGCGCGCTGCGGCGCATCCACGAGGAGTTCCACGCCGGGGCCGACGTGGGCGGCCGTGTGCGCGCTGTCGTCGCCCAGTCGTGGGCGCGGTCGGGGGACGCGGGCCTGGACCCCGTCCGCCACCTGCCGTCGATCCTCATGGACGACCGCGAGATCGAGGAGCGCTGGTCGCGCCACCCGCTGTACCCGGTCCTGCCGATGCTCCGCGACCTGCTCAGCAGCGCGACGAGCCAGTCCGGGCACATGCTCGTCATCTCCGACGCGCGCGGCGTGCTGATGTGGATCGAGGGCCACCACAAGGTCATCGAGGCCACGCACGACATGCACCTGGTCTGCGGCGCCGACTGGAGCGAGACCGGCGCCGGGACGAACGCGATGGGGACGGCGATCGCAGTCGACCACCCCGTCCAGATCTTCAGCGCCGAGCACTTCAACCGCATCGTCCACCCGTGGCAGTGCTCGGGCGCGCCGATCCACGATCCGGCGACCGGGGAGATCCTGGGCGTCGTCGACCTGACCGGACACCTGCGCACCGCGCACCCGCACACGCTCTCCCTGGTGACGGCCGCCGCCGGCATGGCCGAGGCGTACCTGCGCCACGACCAGGCCCGCAAGGACGAGCAGCTGCGCGACGCGTTCCTCGAGCGCGTCGCCGGATCCACGCAGGCGACGGCGCTGGTTCGGCCGTCCGGCCACGTGATGATGGCGCTGCCGCACGGCTGGCTGCCGACCCGGATCGACGCGATCACCGACGGCGGGGAGGTCACGCTGCCGCGCCGCACGGGCGTCGCGGACGCCGAGCCGCTGCCCGGCCTGGACGGCTACGTGCTGTGGCGGCGGGCGACGGGCCGCGCCTCGGCCGCCCGCGTCCCGGCGGCCCGCCTGGAGGTCATGGGCCGGCGCCCGCGCCTGGTCCTGCCGCGCGGCCCGGTCGAGCTGTCCGGCCGCCACGCGGAGATCCTCGCGGTCCTGCTGCTGGCCGGCCGCGGCCTGACCTCCGAGGAGCTGACGCTCGAGGTCTACGGCGAGGAGGGCAAGCCGGTGACGCTGCGCGCGGAGATGAGCCGCCTGCGCCGCACGCTCGGCGCGACGCTGTCCACCCGTCCCTACGCCTTCGCCATCCCGGCGGGGAGCGACCTGCAGGAGGCCGAGCAGCTGCTGGACCGCGGCTGCCTGACCGAGGCACTCGCGCTGACCCAGGACGGCGTCCTGCCCGGGTCGCAGGCGCCGCGCATCGTCGAGGCGCGCGAGCGCCTGGAGCACGGGCTGCGCACCGCGATCCTGCGCGACGGCGACCCGGACCTGCTGCAGGCGTGGTGCCGCAGCGCACCGGGTCAGGAGGACGAGCCGGCGGCGCGGGCGCTGCTGGCGCTGCTGCCGGCGGGGGACGCGCGGCTGCCGGCGGCGCAGGCGCACCTCGCGCGCCTCGAGCGCACCTTCGGCCCGTAGTTCTGGCGCCGAGTCCCGGATGTCATCACCCGGTCTGATGCTTATCGGCTCTCGGCACCGCCGGTGAGCTTCAGCAGCTTCTGGACGGTGTTCCAGTTGCGGACGGTGACGACCGTCCCGAGCTTGGCCCGGCTCAGCTCCTTGGCCATCGGGCTGCGGGCCTGGCCATCCGGGTACCAGAGGTGCAGCTCGCGCCCGGCGGCGACGATGCGCTCGGGGCCGAAGTCGATCGCAGTCACCGCCGCGAGGGCATCCGCGTCCGGCCTGCCGTCCAGGAAGGCGACCACCCGGCGGGACCCGTCGTGCGCCGCTCCGTCGAACGGGTCCTGCGCTGCGACGGCGGCGAGCTCTTCGGCCGTCCGGACGACGACAGCGACATCGAAGCCGAAGCGCTCTGCGATCAGCCGCTCGGCGTCGCGGGCGACTGCCTCAGGCGTCTGACCCTCAAGAGCGCTCAGGACGACGTTGCCGCTCCGCAGCAGCGTCGCGGCGTCGGCGTACCCTGCGCCCGCGAGCAGCGACCGCAGCTCGGGCATGGGCACACTGGTGGACGTGCTGACGTTGATCCCGCGCAGCAGGAGGACGAGCGTCAGCGGCACGGCCGGTACGTCCGGGTCTCGGTGAGGAGCCTGCCTCCGGCGCGGCTGCGGCCGGTGATCTTCAGCGTCACCCGCGCCGGGCCACGGCCGCGCAGGTCGACGCGCGCCGACTGCCGGCCCCGGACCCCGGTCACGCCCAGCGACCGCCCGTTCAGGCGCACGCGCACGGCGAAGCGGAAGCGCTTGGGAACGTGCACCACGAACCGCCGCTTGGAGACGCACGCGGCAGCGGCCGGCGCGCAGGACCCCGTCACGTAGCAGGCGAGGGGCGGCTCGGCGGCGAGCTGCTTCGGCTCGAAGGAGCTGAAGGACTGCAGCGCCATGACCGCCGAGACCGGCCCGGTCACCGGGTTGATGCCCGGGTGCAGCGCCTGCGCGCAGGTCGTGACCGGCACGCGCGAGGGGGCTGCCGGGCCGTCGTTGTTCAGCGCGTCGACGGCCAGCGCGTAGGCGACCGGGTCGACCAGCCCGACCAGGAGGTGCTCGTAGACCGCGGCCGGGCAGACGTCCTGCGTGGCGACGTTCGTGATCCGGCCGTCCCCCGTCCGCAGCGACGAGCTGCCCGTCAGCGCGTCCTGGTTGGGCTGGACGGTCTCGTCCGTCCGCGTGTAGACGTTCGTGTAGGAGATGCCCGCGAACGTCTCCTGCCGCGAGTTCAGCGCCTTCATGAAGCTGGACTCGTCGGACTGCTGCCAGCCCGCCGCCGAGCAGCCTCCCTGGCACCGGGCCATGACCGTGCCGTGGTTCGACGGCGCGAAGCCGATGACGTCGTCGACCATCGCGCGGGTGTCGGGCCAGAACCGCAGCGCCCAGCGCGGGACCATGCCGCCCTGGCTGTGACCGATGATCGCGATGCGGCGCCCCGCGCGCCGGTGCATCGTGCGGATGGCGTGGACGACGTACTCGCCGGCGACCTGGACGTCGGAGGTCGCGTTGTCGGGCAGGTCGATCGTGCACCACGCGATGCCCAGCTTGTCCAGCGCGGGCTGGTAGGTCCACGACCAGTTGTCCTTCGCCGTCGCGCCGGTGCCCTGGACGAGCAGGACGGGCGCACGGCCGGCACCGTCGAGGCCGGGTGAGCACTGCAGCCGGCTGTCGAGCTGCGCCGCCGGGACGCTCAGCGCCGGACCGGGCCGGTCGACGGGGGCGAAGACGGGTTCGGCCGCGCCCGCCGTCGCGACGGGACCGGTGACCGCCCCCGCCGCTCCGACGGCCAGGCCGACGAGCGCGGAACGACAACGGACTGAAAGCCGGAACATCGGGCGAGTGTACGGGCGCCGCGGGACCCGCGCGCCTGCTGGCTACTCGTAGACGATGAGGTCGGGACGGGGCGTCATGGCCATGACGCTCCCGGGCTTCATCAGCCCGGTGTCCTCCTCGTAGAACAGCTTGAAGCCGTGGCGGTAGCCCGGCTTGCCCGCGGCGAGCGACGTGTACTTGGCGACCTTCGCCGCACGCCCGCCGACGCCGTCGACGTTGAAGACCGTGGCCAGTCCCGGCCGCTTGATGAGCAGCCCGGGGTCGCGGACCATGCCCTCCGTGAACTGGTGCACCACGAACAGCTTCTCGGGCAGCTTGTACTGCCGGACGATGGCGGCCAGGTCGGCGCTGGTCGCATTGACCTCCTGCGCGCTGACCGACCCGATGACCTGCCCGGGCAGCTGACCGGGCTCGACGCGCCACTCGGGGTCGATCGCGAGGCCGACGTCCGGCTCCTTCAGCCACGGACGCAGGCGGTTCAGCTCGCGCGGGAAGTCGACGAGGCCCGGCTGCACGTCGAGCAGCAGCAGCGCGCCGGCCTTGCGCGCGAGGCGCAGGTAGCGGTCGATGGTCTCCGCGTCCGCGCGGATCACGTGGTCGCCCTTGGCCCCGGGCGAGGCCGTCGCGATCGAGGTGATCAGCTCGAGCGCCGGCAGGACGGGGCGGGTCTTGCGGGCGTACGGCTTCGCCTGCCGCTTCAGTTTGGCGAGCATCGACGACGACGTGCCGACGCCGAGCGCCCCGAGGCCGTCGTCCCGGGGGTTGCCGGCGAACGCGACCACGCGGCGGTCCGGGAACAGGCGGCGCCCGCCGCCGGGCAGCTGCGGCAGGGTCTCGGCCGCCGCACCCGCTTTCGCGGTCTTCGCGCTGGTCTGCTTGTCGTCCCCCAGGCCGGCGACCCAGACGACCACCGCGACGAGCCCGGCCACGCCGAGGCCGGCCTGCAGGCGACGGCGCTGGACCGCGGACGAGGCGGGCGCTGCGGCGGCGGCAGCGCGGCGACGGCGCGGCGGACGCGGGGCGGACGCTCCGGGCGCGGCGTCCGTGCGGGCCGGCGCGTCGGGGCGGTCAGGCGGAGTGGCCGCTGCGGCGGCCGGAGCCGGCGCCGGATTCGGCGCCTCCGGATCGTCGCCGAAGAGCTCGGTGTAGACGGGCGGCGCCGGGGTGCCCCGGCGCTGGGCACGCCGCTGCGCACGTTCCGCCGCTTCGGCGCGGCGTTGTGCGGGGGTGCGCTGCTGATCCACGGCCCGATCCTTGCCCAGGGGTGCAATCTTTCATGCGCGGGCCCGCGGGGCAAATGGACGCCCGTTCCGGCGTCCCCCGCGCCGGCCGATCAGTCCTGCTTGGGCGCGCGACGGAAGACGATGATCCGCAGATCGGTGATGGCCGAGCCGCCGAGCCGCATGGCCGTCTGGACGCCCTCGGCGCCCAGGTCGCCTGCGTCGAGGCCCTTGCGCAGCGCGTCGTGCTCCGCCCGGTTCTCATCGGCGACCTTCGTGTCCAGGAAGATCAGGTGGCGGGGGCGCTTCAGCTCGGTCGCCATGCGCAGCACGGGCTCGCGCTCCTCGGCGGCGAGCGAGTCCAGGGCGACGACCGTGGTGTCGCCGGCGGTCAGCCGGCGCTTGATGGCCGCGGTCAGCAGCTCCTCGCTTTTCTCCTCGACCAGCTCGTCCGCGACGCGGCCCTCCAGCAGCGCCCGCACCTTGTCCCGCGAGAGGACCGAGTTCTTGTCCTCGATCAGCCGGGTCACGAAGCGGTCGCGCTCGATGACCGACGCGCTGACCACCATCAGGAGGCTGCCCGGCGTGTAGCGCATGTGATCCGTCGGGGGCAGCACGCGACAGCGGACGGTGAGGTCGGCGGGACGCGGCGGGGCGCCGTCACGGCGGGGCCTGTCCGAGGACCACCCACCCCGCTCGTCGTCGGAGATCTTGACGCTGCGACTGGAGGATGGAGGGGTCGACATGCCTCCATCCTGACGTACTTGGCTCAATTAACCCTCAACCGGCGCACAAACGGGGGTGGGTGGGTCATCATCGAGGGCTGACCGCTGACCGCCGCCGCCCAGGAGTCACCGCATGTCCCGCCGCCTGATCGCCTCCCTGTCCCTCGTCGTCTGCGCCCTGCTGGCAGCGACCACGATCGCCATCGCGTCGTCCGGGGGCTCATCGTCCTCCTCGTCCACGGCCGCCGCCGCGGCGCCTGGGCCGGCCGCGGCCCCCGTCACCAGCTTCGCGGGCAAGGGCAAGGGGGCGCACGGCGGCCGCGGGTTCGGCCACGGCGGCGCCATGTTCGGGATGTTCCGCGGCATGCTGCTCAAGAGCGGCGCCGAGCGCCTGGGCGTCACGCCGGACAAGCTGAAGGCGGCCGTGACGGCCGTCGCCGAGGCGCAGTTCGCCAAAAAGACCGCCGAGGCGAAGCTGACCGCCGCCGAGCTCGCCGCCCTGAAGAGCTGCCATCGCGGGTTCGCTGCGCGCCGCGGCGCGCCGGGCAAGCAGGGCAAGGCGACGTGCGATCGCGCCGCCGTGAAGTCCGCGTTCGACAAGCTGAAGGCGCTCCCGAAGCCCGACCTCGCCGCGCTGAAGACCGAGCTGTCCGACGCCCTCGGCAAGGAGCTCGGCATCACCGGCGCGAAGGTGCTGGAGGCCGCTCGCGCCGAGCTGTCCGCCCGGCTGGACCAGGGCGTGAAGATGGGCTTCGTGACGGCGGGCGGCAAGGCCAAGGCGCTTGCGTGCTTCGACGGACCGGCGACCTGCGACGTGAAGGCGCTCAAGCGCGAGGTCTTCAAGGGCCATCGCTTCGGCGGTCACGGCAAGCAGGGGTTCCGCGGCCGCGGCCACGGCGGCCGTCGCTTCAAGTCGGCCCCCGCGACGTCCCGCTCCGGGCGCCAGGCCTGAGCACAGCGCCCGTTATGGGCGTGTAGGACCCCGTTTCGGGGTGTCGCGCCGGCCCGGACTCGACTACCGTCAAGTGCATGAGCACCATCACGCCCGGGCCCGTCCACCGTCGCGCCCTCTACGAGGATGACCACGAGGACTTCCGCGAGTCCTTCCGCCGCTTCCTGGCCAACGAGGTCGTCCCCCACTTCGAGCAGTGGGAGAAGGACGGCATCGTCCCCCGCGAGGTCTTCGCCGCCGCCGGCGCGAACGGGTTCCTGGGCATGCAGGTGCCCGAGGAGTACGGCGGCGCGGGCGTCGGTGACGACTTCCGCTTCAACGCGATCATCGGCGAGGAGTGCTGCGCCGCCGGGGTCGGCGGGTTCGGCGTCGGCATCACGCTCCACAACGACGTCTGCCTGCCGTACTTCCTGGAGTACTGCAACGAGGAGCAGAAGCAGCGCTGGCTGCCCGGCATCTGCGACGGCACGCTGATCACCGCGGTCGCGATGACCGAGCCCGGGACCGGTTCGGACCTCGCCGGCATCCGCACCAAGGCGATCAAGCAGGACGACGGCTCCTACGTGATGGACGGCGCCAAGACGTTCATCACGAACGGCATCAACGGCGACCTCATCATCACCGCCGCCAAGACCGACCCCAAGGAGCGCCACCGCGGCCTGTCGATCTTCATCGTCGAGCGCGACACCCCGGGCTTCGAGCGCGGCCGCAACCTGGAGAAGGTCGGCATGCACTCCCAGGACACGGCCGAGCTGTTCTTCGACGGCGCCCGCGTCCCGGCCGAGAACCTGCTCGGCGACGAGGGCTCCGGCTTCAAGTACCTGGTGTCCAACCTCGCGCAGGAGCGGATGTCGATCGCGCTGCTGGGCGTCGGCGTCGCCGAGGCCGCGCTGCAGGAGACCATCACCTACGTCAAGGAGCGCCAGGCGTTCGGGCAGCCGATCTCCGGCAACCAGGTCGTCCGGCACATGCTGGCCGACTGCCGCGCGGAGATCGACTGCGTCCAGGCGTTCGTCGACCAGTGCCTGACCGAGCTCGGCGAGCGGACCCTGACCCCCGAGCGCGCCGCGTCCTGCAAGCTGCTCGCGACCGAGCTGCAGGGCCGCGTGACCGACAAGTGCGTCCAGCTGCACGGCGGCTACGGCTACATGACCGAGTACGCGGTCGGCCGCATGTACGCGGACGCGCGCGTGACGCGGATCTACGGCGGGGCCAACGAGATCATGAAGGAGATCATCGCCAAGGGCCTCGGGGTCGGCTGACCCCGAGTCCCGCCGGCGTGTCAGGCGGCGGCCGCGACGCCCGACGGGTCCGCATTCGCCCGTCGCGCCTCGTCGGCGGCCGTCGCGGACGCCTGCCGACGGGCGCGTCCCTCCACCCTGGCCAGGATCAGCGCCGGGACGAAGGCCGCGAGCGTCAGGGCCAGCGCCCACCAGTAGGTGTGGGCGAAGGCGGACGCCAGCGGGTCCGCCACCCGCTCGCGTGCCGCGTCGCTCAGCGGCGCGCCGGAGAAGCCGTCGCCGCCCGTGACCCCGGCGCCGCCGTTCGCCGCCGCAAGCTCGGACGTGATCCGGTTCTGCAGCAGGACGGTCAGGAGCGCGGCGCCGAGGGACCCGCCCACCCGCTGCAGGACGTTCAGCTGCGGCGTGGCGCGCGGGACCTGCGAGCGCTCGAGCGTCGCGTAGGCCGCGGCCATCGACGGCATCATCGTCGCGCCCAGCCCGAGTCCGCGCAGGAACAGCCCGCCGCCGAGCAGCCAGTACGACGTGTCCGGCCCGACGAAGCAGAACACCACGGTCCCCGCGCTGAGGATCGTCAGGCCGCCGAGGACGACCGGGCCCGCACCGATGCGGTCGGTCAGCCGTCCGCCGACGTTCATCGCCAGCGCGGCGCCCAGACCCTGCGGGACCAGCAGCAGCCCCGCCACCAGCGCCGACTCGCCACGGGCCAGCTGGTAGTAGAGCGGCAGCAGCAGCATCGACCCGAAGAGCGCGGTGCCGACGAGGAACGTCGTCGCCGCCGCGGCGCTGAAGCCCGGGCTGCGGAACAGCCGCACGTCGACCAGCGGATGGGCGGTGCTCCACGCGCGCACCACGAACGTCACGATCGCGACGAGCCCGGCCAGCACGGGCAGCCAGGCGGTGACGGCGCCGAAGAACGTGCGCTCGGTCCCGTACTCCGCCAGGCCGAAGACGAGCAGCGCGACGCCGGGCGACAGCAGCACCAGACCGCGCCAGTCCAGCGGCGGCGGCCCGCCGTCCGTCCCCGCCGCTCCCACGTTCCCGACCGCCCGCTCGCGCGGCAGCAGGCGCGCGGCGAGGACCAGGCCGACCGCACCCACCGGCAGGTTCACGAGGAAGATCCAGCGCCAGGAGATGCTGTCCAGGATCAGGCCGCCCAGGACCGGGCCGAGGATCGGCGCGAGCAGCATCGGCACACCCACGACGCTCATCACGCGGCCCATCCGCTGCGGGCCGGCGGCCTGCGCCAGGGTGATCATCCCGACCGGCATGATCATCCCGCCGGCCGCGCCCTGCAGGACGCGGAACGCGATCAGCGACTCGACGTTCCACGCCAGGCCGCAGAGGCCGCTCGTCACCACGAACGCGCTGACGACGGTCAGCCAGACGCGGCGCGGGCCGAAGCGCTCGGCCGCCCAGCCGGTGAGCGGGATGACCGACGCGAGCGCGAGCAGGTAGCCGGTCGAGACCCACTGGATCGTCGACAGCGGGGCGTCGAGGTCGACCCGCAGCGTCTCCAGCGCGACGTTGACGATCGTGGTGTCGAGGATCGACATGATCGCCCCGACGATCACGACGATCGCGATCCGCTGCACGTCCTTCGGCAGGTCCCGCACGGCGGTCAGGCCCCGCCGGCGACCACGCGGGCCGGCGGCGGCGCACCCTGCGCGACCGCCGGGCGACGCGCGACCGCGCCGTCCCCCGAGCCGCCGCCCGGACGCGGGATCAGCCCCGTCACGGCGAGCGCGACGAACGCCGCGCCGGCGGTCAGCGCGAACGCGGACGTGTAGCCGCTCTCGGCCGGGTAGGCGCCGCCCATGATCGACTCGGACGCGAGCATCGCCGCGGAGATCTGCGCGCCGACCGCGCCGCCGATCGACCGCATGATCGTGTTGACGCCCGTCGCTACGCCCGTCGACTCCGGCGGGACGGCGGACACGACGAGGTTGCCCATCGCCGCGAACGACAGGCCGATGCCGACGCCGATCAGGATGCCGACCAGCGCGATCACGATCAGCGAGCCGTGGAACAGCGCCAGCAGCGCGTAGGCCAGGCCGGCCACGCCGGCGCCGACGGCCAACGGCAGGCGGGAGCCGAAGCGCGTCCCGAGCCAGCCGCTCATCGGCCCGGCGAACAGCATCACGACCGCGCTGGGCACCAGCAGCAGGCCGGCGGCGGTCGTCCCCAGCCCGAAGCCGTAGCCGCTGGCCTTGTCGGTCTGCGCGATCTCCGGGATCAGGATGTACGAGCCGAACATCGCGAAGCCGACGGCGACCGCCGCGAGGTTCGGGGACCAGACCGCGCGCTCGCGCATCAGGTCGATGTCGATGACCGGATCGGCGACGCGGCGCTCGTAGGCGATGAACGCGACCGTCAGCACGGCGCTGGCGGCGAACAGGCCCAGGACCCCGCCGGACGTCCAGCCCCAGGAGTTGCCCTGCGAGACGCCGAGCAGGAGTGCGGACAGCAGCAGGGAGAGCAGCACGCCTCCGCCCCAGTCGATGCTCGCCTTCACGCGGACCGGGGACTCGGGGACGTAGCGCCAGGTGGCGACCGCCGCCATCGTCGTGACGACGAGCGAGGCCCAGAAGATCGACGAGACCGAGACGTGGTCGACGAGGACACCGGCCATCACCAGGCCGACGCCGCCGCCGATGCCGAACGTCGAGGAGATCAGGCCGATCGAGGACGGGACCTTCGCGGGCGGGAACTCGTCGCGGATGATGCCGAAGGCGAGCGGGAAGATCGCGCCGCCGGCGCCCTGGACGGCGCGGCCGGCGATCAGGACCTCGATCGAGGTGCCGAGCGCGCAGATCAGCGAGCCGAGGCCGAAGACGCCGAGCGCGTAGAGCAGGATGCGCTCCTTGCCGTACATGTCGCCGAGGCGGCCGAGCAGCGGGGTCGTGACGCTCGACGTCAGCAGGAACGCGGTCAGGAGCCAGGTGACGGTCTCCTGGCCGGCCCCGTAGTCGTCCTGGATCTGGGAGAGCGCCGGGATGATCATCGTCTGCGCGAGGGCGTAGGCCATCGCGCCCATGGCGAGGATCGCGAGCGTGCGGTTCGGCGCGGCGCGCTCGACGGTGGGTGCTTCGTGGTTCATGGCTGGAGTTCCTCGATCGCGGCGGCAAGGCGGGTGAGCAGCCGGGCGGCGCCGCGCCGCTCGGTGGGGGTCAGTTGGGCGTAGACGGCAGCGCGGGCGGCCTGCACGCGCTCGTGCTTGGCGACCATCAGCTCGCGGCCGTGGGACGTCAGGGCGATCAGGACGATGCGGCGGTCGCGGTCGTGCGGGGCGCGGGTGACGATCCCCCGGCGGGACAGCCCGTCGAGCATGCGGGTCGCCGTGGGGGCGCTGACTCCGGCCGCCTCGGCGAGGTCGCCGACGCAGTGTCCGCCGCGCGCCGCGTCGTCCTGGTTGTCGTGGTCGTGGTCGTGGTCGTCCAGCAGCGGCTCCAGGAGCAGGTACTGCGGCTTGCTGAGCTCCGGGACGGTGGGGGCGCGATTGAAGCGGCCGCTGACGCGGCGCTGGGCGCGGCCGAACTCCTCCAGCGCGGCGGAGAAGGCGATGAGGTCGGAGTCGGGTGGTGCCTGTGCCTGGGACGACATGTTGAGCAGGCTAACAATTAGCGTGATAAGTGCGTTCTTATGTCGCGGTTGCGCAGATGGATGTGGATCCGGCTGGCGGCGCGGGTACGCTCGACACGATGGACGCCCACCTCAAGGCTCTCGCCGACATCTCGATGGCACTGTCGGCTGCGGAGGAGTTCCTCGACGAGTCCGCCCACCTGAACGCGCGCGACCAGCTCGATGCGGCCTCGGAGGGCCTCACGGCGCTGCGCGACCAGTGGCCGCAGATGAGCGCGGCCGAGCGCACGGTCGTGGGCCGCACGGCGGCTCCGCTGCGTGACCGCCTGGACGCCGGCCGGGCGCGGCTGCCCAAGCTGACCGCGCTGACCGAGGTCGCGCCGGAGCCCGGCGAGGGCGACGACGACGACGGCGGGCCCGTCCCGGGTGACGACGGCTCGGGGGGTGAGGTCCGGGCGTTCCGCCTCGTGGCCGCCCCCGACCGCGAGCCCGAGCCGCCCGCTGCCGCATGATCCCCTTCGATCTGCAGTCCCACTCGACCGTCAGCGACGGTGAGCTCGCTCCGCGCGACCTGGTCGCCGCGGCCGCGGCCGCCGGCGTGGAGCGTCTCGCCCTGACGGATCACGATGCGGTCGACGGCATCGACGACGCCATGGCCGCCGGCCTGCACCACGGCGTCGCCGTCGTCCCGGCGCTCGAGCTCAGCGTCCTCGACGAGCGTCGCGGCGACCTGCACCTCTGCGGCTACCTGATCGACCACCGCCACGCGGAGCTGACGCAGACCCTGCTCGCCTGCCGGGCCGACCGCGCGTCGCGCGCCGATCAGATGGCCGACGCGCTCGAGGCGTGCGGCCTGCACGTGGACCGCTCACCGCTGCACGCGCGCGGCCGGGCCGGGGCCGCGGTCGGCCGTCCGCACCTGGCGGCAGCCGTCCTGGCGCATCCGGCGAACGCCGCGCGACTGGAGGCCGAGGGCCTGTTCGACACCGGCGCCGTCCTGGAGGCGTACCTGATCCCGGGCCGCCCCGCCTTCGTGCACCGGCCGGCACCGACCATGGCCGAGGGCATCGCGCTGATCCACGAGACGGGCGGGCTGGCGGTCTGGGCGCACCCGTACTGGGACCTGGACACGGACGAGGAGGTCCGTGGCTCGATCGACCGGTTCGCCGCGATGGGGCTCGACGGGGTCGAGGCGTTCTACACGACCCACACCGAGGCCCAGACGCGGGTCGCGGTCGCGCAGTGCGAGGCGCGCGGGCTCCTGACCACCGGCTCGGCGGACTTCCACGGTCCCCACCACCCGCGGTTCCACACGTTCGGCGCGTTCTCGACGTACGACCTGGAGCCGAACCTGGGGCCGATCGCCGACGCCTGAGCGGCGCGGTGGACGTTGTGGCGGCCGGGTGGCGCAGGCAAGGCGTTCACTAACCTCCGCCGCGCACAATGGACCCCTTCCAAGCAATCCTCCTCGGGATCGTCCAGGGACTCACCGAGTTCCTGCCGATCTCCTCGACCGGCCACCTGCGCATCATCCCCGCCTTCTTCGGCTGGGAGGACCCGGGCGCGGCGTTCACCGCCGTCACCCAGCTCGGCACGGTGCTGGCGATCCTCATCTACTTCCGCCAGGACCTCTGGCGGATCGTGACGGCGACCTCGAAGTCGGTGCGCGGGGAGCGCTGGCGGTCGGCCGACCTGGACGCCAAGATCGGCTGGTACATCATCATCGGCACGATCCCGATCGGGATCTGCGGCCTCGCGTTCCGCAGCGTGATCGAGGACGGCGCCCGCTCGCTGTACGTCATCGGCATCGCCCTGATCGTCTTCTCCTTCGTGATCCTCCGGGCCGAGGCGGCGGGCAAGCAGGAGCGCAAGATCGAGGACATCACCGCCCGCGACGGCCTGATGATCGGCGTCTTCCAGGCGATCGCGCTCATCCCGGGCGTGAGCCGGTCGGGCGCGACGATCTCCGGCGGCCTGCTGCTGGGCTTCAACCGCGCCGACGCCGCGCGCTACTCGTTCCTCCTCAGCATCCCGGCGGTCGTCCTGTCCGGGCTGCTGCAGCTGAAGGATATCGGCGACGACTCCGGCGCGAACGCGGGCGTGGCGCCGACCGTCATCGCGACGGTCCTGGCGTTCGCGGTCGGCTACGCGACGATCGAGTTCATGCTGCGGTTCGTCACGCGCCACTCGATCGGCGTCTTCTGCGGCTACCGCGTGGCGATGGGCGCGCTGGTGCTGCTGCTGGTGGGGACGGGCGTCATCGCCTGATCACCGGGTGGCGACGGCCCGTTCCAGGCGGAAGGCCAAGGCCTCCACCGCGAGGTCCTCGGTCGCATTCACTTCGCGCAGGGCGAAGCGCGTCTCGTCGACGAGGTCGACCCCGGCCCGCAGGCCGTGGGCGTTGGCGAATCCCGCCGCGTCCTGCGCGACGGCGTCCGCCCGGTCGCTGTGGTGGACCAGCTCGGGGGCGCCGTCGACGGTGACGGCGACGTCGCGCAGCCACAGGCCGACCAGGCCCAGGGCCTGGTCCAGCGCCTGGATCCGCGCCCGCCGCTGGGCGCGCTTGCCGGTGTCGGTCGCCTCGCGCTTGGCCCGCGCCTGCTCCTTGACCGGCAGGAACGGCAGGTCGGCGGCGAGGCGGTCCTCGACGGCCTTCAGCGCGCCCTCGCCGTGGGCGCCGGCCCGCTCGAGCAGCGCGGTCCACGGGCGGCCGGCCAGGTCCTGCGCGATGCAGGCGCGAGCGAGTCGCTCGGCGCCGGCGCGCAGGGCGGGCCCTTCCCCCAGCGCCAGCATCAGCGCGCGCTCGCCGTCCCCCAGCGCAAGGCGCGCGCACGCCTCGGCCTGGTCCGGCGGGACGCGGGAGGCGAGGCGATCCGCGAGCTTCTGAACGGTCGGCGCCTCGAAGCGGACGGCCTGGCAGCGGCTGCGGATCGTCGGCAGGACCTCGCCGATGCGGTCCGTCAGCAGGATCAGGTGGGCGAAGGACGGCGGCTCCTCGAGCGTCTTGAGCATCCGGTTCGCGGCCGCGTCGTTCATGGTGTGCGCGCCCTCGATGACGAAGACGCGGCGGCGCGACTCGAACGGGGTGTGGGTGGACGCAGCGACGACGGCCTCGTCGATGTCCGCCTTCACCAGGACGTTGGCGCCGCTCGGGACGACCCAGGTGAGGTCCGGATGGACGCCCTCGATCGCGCGCCGCGCGGCGTTCGCGGCGTCCTGCGCGCCGTCCGCCAGTAGCGCGGCGGCGAACTGGCGGGCGGCGTCCCGCTTGCCCGCCCCGGCCGGGCCGTGGAAGAGGTACGCGTGCGACGGGTTGCCCGCCGGCGGGACGGCGGCGTCGAGGACGGCGCGGGCGTGGGGGTGGTCCTCGGTGGCGGGCAGGAGCGCGGGCACGGTCCGCGAGGGTAGTGGAGCGCGGCGCCGGATCGGCCGCGGCGCCGGTCACCGGCGCGGGCGGCGAGGCTGTGCGGTCCCCGGGGGCATCCGTCCCGTGTGGCAGGCTGCCGCGGTGACGCGCGGACGGCTCATCACCATCGAAGGCCTCGACGGCGCCGGCAAGAGCACGCTCGCGACGGGCCTGCTGGCCGCGCTGCGGGACGCCGGGGTCGACGCGGAGCTCCTGCGGGAGCCGGGCGGCGTCGTCCTCTCCGAGCGCATCCGCACGCTGGTGAAGGACCCGTCGCTCACGGTCTGCGCGCCGGCGGAGGCGCTCTTGTACGCCGCGGCCCGGGCGCAGCTGGTCAGCGAGCGGCTCGTCCCCCTGCTGGAGGCGGGCCGCTGGGTGCTGCTCGACCGCTTCGTCGACTCCTCCCTGGCCTACCAGGGCGCGGGCCGGGGCATGGGGATCCCGGCGGTCGCGGCGATCAACGCCCTGGCGACCGGAGGCCTGGAGGCCGACCGCACGCTGCTGCTGCGCCTGGATCCCGCGGTCGGCCGGGCGCGGCAGGCGGAGCGCGGCGAGGCCCCGGATCGCCTGGAGCAGGAGGCGGGCGGCTTCTTCGATCTGATCGCCGCTGCCTACGACGAGCTCGCGGCAGCCGCACCGGCGCGCTTCCGGGTCCTCGACGCGACCGGCACGCCGGAGGCGGTCCTGGCCGCTGCTGTCACGGCCGTGACCGATCTGCTCCCGGCGGCGTCCTGATCCGCTGCGGGCAGTGGCGATGCGCTCGTGCTGCGCGGCTCCGAGCCGCGGCTGAGCGCCCGCGGGTCGCCGTAAGATGCAGGCGCTGCACGCCAGGATGACCTCTTCCACGCGCAACACGAGCCGGTGAGCTCCCGCCAGCCCACCTTCGCGGTCGAGCTCTTCGAGCGCGTCGACGCGTCCCCCGGCACGGTCCTGCTGCGCCTGCAGGGCACGTGGCGGGCCCCGCAGCGCGAGCGCCTGCCGTCCCCCGTCCTGCTGCTGGACGACGGACGCCGGACGAAGCGACTGCCACCCCTCCCCGGTCCCGACGACGCGTCCCCGCTGGCCACCCCGGAGGGCACGACGTGGCGCGCGGCGTTCCGCGTCTCGGC
Source organism: Paraconexibacter sp. AEG42_29 (assembly GCF_040581415.1). Classification (NCBI taxonomy): domain Bacteria; kingdom Bacillati; phylum Actinomycetota; class Thermoleophilia; order Solirubrobacterales; family Paraconexibacteraceae; genus Paraconexibacter; species Paraconexibacter sp. AEG42_29. Next base: position 5,041,088 of record NZ_CP114014.1, read on the forward strand.
CGACCTGCTGGGGCCGCGCGTGGCGTTCGCGCTCGACGGCGGCGACGAGGTCCTGGTCGACCTGCCGCCGCCGGAGCGTCGTGCCGCGCCCGTGCGGGGAGCGCCGGCGGCGGAGCCGGGGGCCGGTCCGGAGGCCGCGGACGTCGTCGTCGCGGGCGACGGCCCGGCGGTCGTGGAGCTGCGCCGGGCAATGGCTGCCGAGCGCCGCCGGCGGCAGGAGGCCGAGAAGGTCGCGGTCGAGCGCCGGGACGCGCTGCGCCGGCTGGAGGCGCGGCTGGCCGAGGAACGTCGTGCGCGGGCCGAGGCGGAGGCGCGCGTGGACGCGGAGCGTCGGGCGCGCGCCGACCTGGAGACCCAGGCCCAGGAGCAGGCGAGCGAGCGCGAGCAGGCGGGCGGTTACCTCGCGTCACTCGAGGCGCACGTCGCCGAGCTCATGAAGGACCAGCGGACCGCGGTGGACACGGCGCAGCGTGCCGCCAAGGAGACCGACGCCGCGCGGGCGGAGCTGGCCCAGGCCCACGCGCTCGAGCGGGACCTGAAGTCGGCCCTGCGTCAGGCGCGGATCGACCGCGAGAACGCGGTGGTCGCCACCCGGGAGGAGCTCGGGGCGAAGCTGTCGAGCTTCCGCGAGCAGGCGCGAGCGGAGGCGCAGGGACTCGTCGAGCGGGCCGCCGCGGAAGTCGACGCGGCGCGCTCCGCTGCAGCCGCCGAGGCCGACGCGGCCGCGCGGGCCGAGCTCACCGGCGCCGTGCAGGCCGCGGACGAGGCACGCGCGGTGGCGGAGGTCGCCGCGGCACGTGCCCGCGAGGACGCTGCCGCGGCGCGGGCTGCGGCCGACACCGCGCAGTCCGGGGCGCAGGAGAGCGCGCGCGCCGCCGAGGCCGCGGCGCTCGAGCAGGCAGCGGCCGAGGCGGCGGCGCAGGACGCCGCTGCCCGCAGCGCGGCCGCCGTCGCCGGCGCCGAGCAGGACCGCGAGCGCGCCGCCGCCGAGCTCGCCGCCGCACAGGCACAGGCACAAGCCGCCGAGCAGGCCGCACGGGATGCCGCCGCGCAGGCCGAGGCACGAGCCGCGTCTGCCGAAGCTGACCGCGTGCAGGCTCAGGCCGCTGCCGAGGACGCCCTGGCGGAGGCCCGGCAGGCGTCGGCGCGCGCCGCCGCTGCGGAGGCCGGCGCCGCTGCTGCGGTGGCCGCAGCGGAGGAGGCGCTGGCCCAGGGCGAAGCCGAGCGCGACGCTGCCCGTGCCGAGGCCGAAGGGGACCGCGCTGAAGCGGCGCAGGCCGCTGCTCGCGTCGCCGACGCCGAGGCCCGCGCCGCTGCTGCGGCAGCGGACGCCGCGGCGGCCCGCGACGCTGCCGAGGCGGCGCAGGCGCGAAGCACCGAGCTCGAGGGCGACGCGCTGACCGCGCTGGCCGCGCAGGCGGCGGCCGAGGACGAGGCGACCCGGACGCAGGCCGGGCTCGCGGTCGCGGTCGAGGCGCGCGAGACGGCCATGGCGGCCGCCACTGCCGCGGGCGCCGAGGCCGAGCAGGCGGTCACGGCGGCGCGGGCCGAGGCCGAGCGGGCGGTCGCCGCGGCGCAGGCTGAGGCGGAGGAGTCGGTCGCGGCGGCGCGGGTGGAATCCGAGCAGGCGGTCGCGGCGGCGCAGGCTCACGCCGAGGAGTCCATCGCGGCGGCGCGGGCCGAGGCCCAGACGCTCGCCGACTCGGTGCAGGACCGCGCGGCCGCCGCGGTCGACGAAGCCGAGCAGCGCCGAGCGGCTGCCGAAGCCGCGGCCGCTGCTGCGGTGGACGAGGCCGAGCAGAAGGGAGCCGCGGCGCAGTCCGCCGTCGACGCCGCGGTCGCTGAAGCGGAGCGTCGCGTCGCGGCCGCCGACGCTGCCGCTCGACAGGCCGCCGAGGCCGCCAAGGCGAGCGCCGAGAAGGCCGCTGCCGCCGAGGAGGAGGCCGCGACGGCGGCCCGCCGGGCGACGGCCGCCGAGGCGTGGGCCGATAAGAGCGACCGCACCGCGTCTGAGCGCGTGACGGGCGCCGAGCAGACGGCACGAGCGGCAATCGAGGCGGCGGACGCGCGCGTGCTCCGCGCGCAGGAGGACGCGCGCCGTGCGGTGGCCGACGCCGAGGCGCGGGCCGCCGAAATCGGCGAGGCGGCCGCGCGCGCGGAGCGCGATGCGCAGGCGGCGGTTGCCGCCGCAGAGGCTGCGGCCGGCGCGGCACAGGCCGATCTGACCGCCGCGGTCGAAGCGGCGCAGCGCGAGGCCGCGGCCGCGGTCGAGGCAGCGATCAGTGACTCGGCGGCCGCCATCGAGGCGGCGCGGGCCGGCTCAAGGGAAACCGTCGAGGCGGCGCGGGCGGAGGCCGCGGCAGCAGTCGCCGCGGCCCAGCGCGATGCGGCAGCCGCCGTCGACGCTGCGCACACCGAGGCCGCGGCCGCGACGGCAGCCGCCCAGCGCGACGCGGAGGCTGCGATCGCGGCGGCGCAGGCCGAGGCGTCGGAGGCACGCCGCGACGCCGAGGGCGCGTCCCTCACCATCCGCGCCGAGGCCGAGACAGCGATCGACGACGCTCGCGCGGAGGGCGCAGCAGCGGTCGACGCGTCCCGCGCTCAGGCGGCGGAGGCGCTGAACGCCGCACAGGCGGAGGCGGAGGCGGCAGTGGCCGCGGCGCGGAAGGAGGCGGACGACGCTGTCGCGGCGGTGCGGGCCGAGGCCGACGCCGCCACGGCCGCAGCGGTCGCCGCCGCCCGGGCTGAAGCCACCGCGGCCCGCGAGGTGGCTCGGGAGCGCGCCGACCGGGAGCTCGCCGACGCCCGGGCCGCCCTCGCGTCTGCACGCGACGAGGCTGCCGCGTCCGCCGAGGCCGTCGCCGCGGCCCGGACGGAGGCCGAGGGGACCGTCGCCGCAGCCCGAGCAGTCGCAGAGGCGCAGATCGCGACCGCACGTGCCGAGGCGGACGACCGCACCTCGGCCGTCGAGGCCGAGGCCCAGGCGAAGCTCGAGTCCGTCGAGGCCGCCGCCGAGGCCACGGTCCGTGCCGCCCGCGAACAGGGCGCCGAGGCGATCGACGCTGCGCGAGCAGACGCGCTCGCAGCGCGCAGCGAAGCCGACGCCGCGCAGCAGGCGGCAGCGTCGGCCATCGCCGCCGCGGAGCGTCAGCAGGCCGAGCACGAGGCCGAGCGGCGTGAGATCGCCGCGACCGTCGACCGCGCCCGGGAGGAGACCGAGGCGGCGCGGGCCGAGCTGGCCGCCGCCGAGCGCGAGGCCGCAGCTGCCGTCGATGCCGCGCAGGCAGCAGCGGACGCGGCGCGAGCTGAGGCCGCCGCCACGGCGGAGGTCGTCGAGGCCGACGCCGCCGCCTCGGTCCGCGCGGCCCTCAGCGTCGCCGCGAACAAGGTCCAGGAGGCGCGCCGCGAGGCGACCGCCGCCGTCGACGCCGCCCACGCGGATGCGGCTGCAGCAGTCGACCGTGCTCGCGCCGAGGCCGCCGGCGCCGCAGAGGCAGAGATCGAGGCAGCACGGGCGGCCGAGCGGGAGCAGGCCCAGTCCCAGCTGGACGCCGCCCTGACGGCGGAGCGCGAGCAGTCCCGGGTCAAGCTGGACACCGCGTTGAGCGCCGAGCGTGAGCAGGGCCAGGTCACGCTGGACGCCGCCCGCGCTGACGCCGACGCCGCTGTCCAGGCGGCCGAGGCCGCAGCCGCCGCCGCGAGCCAGGACCTCCAACAGGTGCAGGCGCAGGCGGCGGCCGCCCTGGAGCAGGCACGGGCGGAGAGCGCTCAGGAGCTGGCGGATGCCGCGGCCGCCGTCGAAGCAGCGCGCGCCGAGCAGGCACGCGCCGCCTCCGCCCACGAACAGCTGCGGGTCGAGCACGCCCAGGCGCAAGCGCAGACCGCTGCCGCACTCGTGGCGGCGCAGGCCGAGCACGACGAAGTCCAGGCACAGGCCGCCGCCGCACTGGAAGAGGCACGGGCCGAACACGCCCGGGCCCAGGCACAGGCCGCCGCCGCGCTGGACGAGGCACGGGCCGAGGCGGCCGCGCTCGCCGACCGCGCCCGCACCGAAGCCACCGCGGTCGAGTCGGCAGAGGCCGACGCCGCCGCAGCCCGCGCCGAGCTCGACGCCGCCCGCGCCGACGCGGCACGCGCGGCGGACGAGGCGCAGGCCGCGGTCGAGCGGGCACGGGCCGACGCCGCCACGGCAGTCGCGAGTGCGCAGGCGGAGGCGAGCGCGGCGGTCGACAGCGCGCGTGCCGAAGCGAACGCCGCGGTCGCCGGCGCCCAGGCCGAGGCCACCGCGGCTGTCGACGCCGCGAACGCCCGGACCGCATCGGTCCGGGCGGACCTTGACGCCGCCCTCGCCGACGCTGACGCGATCGCGGCGCAGGCCCGGACGGACGCCGACGCCGCCATCGAGGCGATCCGCACCGAGGCGCTCCAACAGGCCGAGCGAGCCCGCACGGACGCCGATGCTGCCATCCAAGCGGTCCGCGGCGAGGCGCGCGAACAGGCCGACCAGGCTCGCGACGCGGCCGACGCCGCCGCCGAAGCCGCCCGCACCGAGGCGCTCCAACAGGCCGAGCAGGCTCGCGTGGAAGCAGACGCGGCCATCGAGGCCGCCCGCGCCGAGGCACTCCGGCAAGCCGATCAGGCTCGCGAAGAAGCGGATGCGGCCATCGAGGCCGCCCGCGCCGAGGCACGCCGGCAGGCCGACCAGGCCCGCGCGGAGGCCGACGCCGCCGTCGAGACGGCGCAAGCTGAGAGCGCAGCCGTGCGCGCGGAGCTCGACCTGGCCCGTGACGAGGCGGCACGTTCCGCCGAGGCAGCGACGACCGCGGCCGCCGCGGCCGCCCAGCAGGCCCAGGACGACGCGGCCGCGATGGACGCCGGCCGTGAGGAGCTCGCACGGGTCCGTGCCGAAGCGGACGCGGCCATCGAGGCCGCCCGCACCGAGGCGGCCCGTGCGGTCGAGGCGGTCCACGCCGACGCAGCTACGGCCGCCGCCGCAGCGCGGGCGGCCGCCGATGAGGCGCTCGCGTCCGCGCGCAGCGAGGCCGAGGCCGAGCTCGGCGCCGCCCGCGCCGACGCGGTGCAGCGGATCGAGGCCGCCGATGCCGCCATTCGGGCCGAAGCGGCCCGGCGTCTCGACGCCGTCGAAGCCACGATTCGGGCCGACGCAGCCCAGCGCATCGACGCCGCCGAAACGGCCGCCGAAGCCGCGGTCGCTGCCGCCCGGTCGGAGGCTGCCGCCGCTGTTGCGCAGGCCGTCGCCGACGCGGAAGCAGCCGCTGCCGCAGCAGCGGCAGAGTCCGAGCAGGTCCGGTCCGAGGCGACGGCCGCACTCGAAGCGGCGCGGACCGATGCCGCCGAGGCGCAGCGCAGCGCGGCTGACGCGGCCGAGCGAGCGCAGGCCGAGGCCGCCACGGCGCTCGCGGCGGCCCGCAGCGAGGCAGAGGCCGCGGTGGAGGCCGTGCGCGCCGCAGCAGCGACCGAGCTCGACGAAGCCCGGCAGGAAGCGGCCGCTGCAGTCGCCGCCGCCGAGGAGGACGCGTCCACGCGTGTCGCCGCCGCCGAGGCCGTCGCGGCCGACCTCACCGCGCGTCTCGCCGCGACCGAGGACGACACGTCCACGCGCCTCGCCGCCGCTGAAGCCGACGCCGCCGGCCGCATCGCGGACGCCGAGGCCCGCGCGAGTGCCGCGGCGGACGCGGCCCGCGCCGCCGCCGACACCGCTGTCAGCGAGGCGCGCGCCGAGGCGCAGGACGCGCTCGTCCTGGCCGAGCAGGCCCAGCAGCACGCCGCCGTCGCCGAGGCCAGGGCGGACGCCGAGGCGGACCGCGCCGAGCAGGCCGAGGCGCAGGCCGCCGCCGCAGCCGCTGTGGCGACCGCCGCCCAGGAGGACCGCTCCGCGACGGAGGCCCGCGCGCTGACCGCGGTGGCCGCGGCCGAGGAACGGGTCGGTACCGCGGAGGCACTGGCCGCCGAGGCCCAGGCGCAGGCGGCAAAGGCCACCGACCAGGTCGCTGCCGGCGTCGCCGAGGCCGAGATGCTCCTCGAGGCGCTCGCCGCGGCCGAGCGCGGCGCCGCGGAGGCAGCGACGGCGGCTGCGGCCGAGCTCAACACGGTGCGGACGGCCGCGCGTGCCGCAGCCGACCAGGCGATCGCGGACCGCGAGGCGGCCGTCGCCGGCGTCCGCGAGCGGGCCCAGCGGGCCCTGTCCGAACGCGACGCCGCGGTGGCTGACGCCAAGCGCGAGGCCGAGTTCGCCGCCGAGCATGCCCGCGACCGCGCCCTCGCCGAAGCGAAGGCCGAACGCGACGAGCTCGTCGCCGCGCACCAGCGGCAGACCAGCCAGCGCCTCGCCGACAAGGACGCGGCCCTCGCCGCGGCGCACGCCGAGCACCTCGACGCAGCCGACTCGGCGATTGCAGCACTCGCTGCCGTTGCTGCGGAGCGCGACGCCGACCGTGCCGCGGCGGCGGACGCCGCCGCGGAAGCCGCCGCCGCCCTCGCCCGGGAGCAGCAAGCCACCGCTGAGGCCGCCGCCGCGCGGGACGCGGTCGCCGAGCAGCTCGCTGCGGCCGAGCTGCGCATCGAGCAGACCGTGGGCGCGCTCGCCGCCGCGCAGCAGTCCGCCGCCCGCGAGGCCGACGCGCGAGCGGTCGTCACCGGCGAGCGGGACGAGGCCGTCGCCACCGTGCAGGACCTGCAGGAGCGGGTCGGTGCGCTGCGGTCGCAGGTTCGCGGGCTCGAGGGCAGCGTCCAGCTGTCGAGCGGCGAAGCCGCCGCTCGCGCCGAGCTCGAGGAGCGCCTTGCGGCGGAGGGACGCCGGCGGCTCGAGCTCGAGCGCGAGGCCGCCGAGCTCCCGACGCTCCGTGCGGCGCTCCAGGAGCACGCGGGTGTCCGCCGCGCCGCCGAGGCCCGCACCGACGAGCTGGCAGCGGCACTCGCGGAGGCGCGCACCGCCCTGGCCGAGGCGGTCGGGCGCGCGGACGCGCTCGAGAACGACACGTCCGCGGCGGTCGACCAGCACCGCGCGGCGAGCGACGACGCCGAGGCGCAGATCGCCGCCCTCACCGCCGAGCTGGCCGCGGCCCGCGCGGCGGCCGAGGTCGCCGCCGCCACGGAGGCATCCCGGTCCGACGAGCTCGCCGCGCTGAGCGCCGAGCTTGCTGCGGCACGCGAAGCCGCGCAGCAGGAGGCGTCGGGGCACACCGACGCCGCCGAGCAGCGCGCGATCGCGCTCGCGGCCGCCGACGAGCGCGCCACCGAGCTGGACGCCGTGCGCGCGGAGCTCGCCGCGACGCAGGAAGAGCTCGCTGCCGCCCGGCGCGAGGCGGAGGACGCCGGCGGCCGTCATGACGACGAGGCCGCCGCGCGAACGACCGCCGAGCAGCAGGCGGCGGAGCTCGCGGAGGAGCACGCCACCACCGCCGCTCTCCTGGCCGACGCCCGCGAGGACCAGCGCGTGCTCGAGGACCAGCTCCGGGTCCTCGCCGAGGACCGCGACGCCGCGGCGGCCCGCGGCGTCGAGCTGGAGGCCGAGCTCGCCGCCCTCCGCGGCGCGGTCGAGACGTCCACGTCGGGGCGCGACGATCTCGACGCACGGGTGGCCGAGCTGCGGACCGAGCTCGACGCGACGACCGAGGCTCGCGCTGCGGCCGAGGCCGCGCTGGCCGACGAGCACGAGCAGCGGACCCAGGTCGAGGCCGCGCTGACCGTTGCGCAGGAGCAGCGGACCCGGGCCGAGGCTGCCGCCGCCGAGCACGAGCGACTGCGCACCGAGGCGGAGATCGACCACGACCTCGCCATCGACGATGCCGAACGGGCCGAACAGCAGGCCGAGCGCCTGGAAGCCGCTCGCGCCGCCGCGGTGGCCGACGCCGAGGAGGCACGCGAGCGGCTCGCGGCGGCCGAGTCCGCTGCCGAGGCCGCCGCCGCGACAGCCGCCGCCGCGGAAGCGCGCGCGGTCGCGGCCGAGGCGAGCACGCTCGAGCTCGCGGCCCGTGCCGAGGACGCCGAGGGCCGCGCCGCCGACGCCCTGCGGGCCCTCGCCGCCCACGAGGCATCGGGCCGGCAGCACAGCGCCCTCGCCCAAGACGCCCATGCAGCACGCGCTGCGGCCGAGACCGAGTCGCAGGACGCCGGCGCGGCCCGCGCAGCCGCCGAGGACGAGGCGCGCGAGGCCGACAGCGCAAGGACCGCCGCTGAGGCGGACGCGCGCACTGCCGACGCGGCGCGCGTCGCCGCCGAAGCCGAGACCGAGCAAGCCGAAGCCGCACGCCTCGCCGCCGAAACCGAGACCGAGCAAGCCGAAGCCGCACGCCTCGCCGCCGAAGCCGAGACCCAGCAAGCCGAAGCCGCACGCCTCGCCGCCGAAGCCGACGCCGAGCAGGCCGCAGAGGCACGCCTTGCCGCCGAGGCCGAGACCGAGCAGGCCGAGGCAGCGCGCCGCGCGGCGGAGGCCGAGACCGAGCAGGCCGAAGCAGCGCGCCGCGTCGCGGAGGCGGAGCTGCGCGAGGCCGACGCCGCGCGAGCCGCTGCGGAAGCCGACGCCCGTGAGGCGGACGCCGCCCGCGCGGCCGCCGAGGCCCGCGCCCGGGAGCTGACGACGGCCAGGGCCGCCGCGGACGCCCACGCCCGGGAGGCGGACGCGGCGCGGGTCGCAGCCGAGGCGGAGGCGCGCGAGGCCGACGCCGCCCGCGCCGCCGCCGAGGAGCAGGCGCTGCAGCTAGACGCGGCGGCGACGGCGGCCGAGGCGGCGCTGGCCGAGGCGCAGGCGCGCGCCCGCGCCGCGGAGTCGGTGGGTGCCCGCGCGCAGGACGACGCGGCCGTCGAGTCCGAGGCGGCCGCTCGCGCCGCCACCGAAGCTGCAGCCGCCGAGGCCCGCGCGCACGCCGCCGAGGTCGCGCTCAGCACGGCCCGAGCGAGCGCCAGCGGCGACCTCGACGCCCTCGCGGAGGTGCAGGCCGCCGCGGCCGCCGAGGCCGCCGCCGCAGAGGCGCGCGCCGCCGACGCGGAAGCCGCCCTGGCCGAGGCACTCGCGCGGAGTCAGGACCAGGTCCACGCGGCGGAGGCGGCGCTCACGGAGGCCCGGGCGCACGCGGCCGATCAGTCCCGGGCAGCGGAGGCCGCGCACGCGCGCGCCGACGACGAGGCCGCCCACGCCGCCGAGGCCTGGGCCCACGCCGAGCACCACCGCGAGGAGGCCGAGGCCTACCGGCGCGCCGCGGCCGAGGGGCTCGACCCGGACGACGTCCAGCTCGCCCCGGCGCCGGTCCGGCTGACCAAGCGCACTGCGGCGCTCGACGGCCCGCGATCGCGGAGCGCGACGGTCCCCCAGCCGGCCCCGGGCCGCGCCGTCGCCGGCCGGGCCCTCACCGAACGCCTGATCGGCGTGGCCCTGCTGCTGATGGCGATCACCGCCGGTGTCGCGCTCGTGCTCGGCCTCGTGAAGATCGCCACGGCCTGAGCTGCCCCGGCGACACGACGGGCCCGCGACACCCGCAGGGCGCTGCCCGCCGGCGGTCTAGGGAGTCGTCGGCGCGGCCGGGGCCGTCGTTCCCGGCGTCGCCTCGCCAGGCGTCGTCGTCCCCGGGGTCGTCGTCCCCGGAGTCACCCCCGGAGTCACCCCCGGAGTCGTCGTCCCCGGCGGCGGGGAACCCGTCACGCTGCCCGGCGGCGTGGACCCCGGGTCGGTGCCCGGGGCCCCGGCGATGGGGGACGCGGGGTCCGGGGTGACCGTCCCCGTCGCGGCCGCGGGCGCCGGCGTCGCCGCCGACCCGGCCGCGGCCGGGAGCGGCGTGCCCGTCGCCGTCGCGCTCTCACCCGGAGGCGTCGCGAAGGAGATTGCGCGCGCCGCGAGCGTGCGCAGGAAGGGGTTGTGCGGGTCGAGCTCGAGCGCGCGCGCGGTCGCGTCGATGAAGCCCTGCCGGTCGGCCAGTGGCAGGGCAAGGGCCGCGAGCGCGTTCCAGGCCCGCGAGCTGTCGGGCTGCCGGCCGACCGCCTCGAGCAGGTCCTCGCGCGCCTCGAGGTCGCGGCCGCGGCGCTGCGCGATCGTCGCGGACACGAGCAGCGGCTCGATGCTGACGGGATCCAGACGCGCGGCCAGGTCGGCCTTCGCCGCCGCGCTGCGCAGCTGGTCGTCGGTCACGGCGTCCTGCCCGATGGCCGCCTGGGCAGCGTCGGACTTGCTCGCCGACCACGCCGGCAGGATGGCGGACGTGGCGTAGGCGAACAGCGCGATCGTCACCGCGACCACCCCGGCGACGGTCGCCGGCCGCAGCCGCCCCTCCCGCTCGGGGTCGACGAACACGACCACCCGCGGCGGCCCCGGCGCGGCGGCGGCCCCCAGCCCCGGACCGGGACCGGGCCCGGGACCGGACCCCGGCGCATCACCCGACCGCGTCACCCCCGCGACCGCCCCGAGCAGCAGCAGCGCCGGCAGCGTCACGCCCGGGATGTCCCAGTCCCACTCGAACAGCCCGTGGACGACCCACGCGATCGCCGCCGCCAGCAGCGCGACGCCGAGCTCGCGCTCGCGGCCGTCCGGCAGTGCACGGACCCGTGCCACCGCTGCGAAGAAGAGCGCGCCCAGCCCGCCGTACGCCAGCAGCAGCCCGATCAGCCCGGTCTCGGCCAGGAACTGCAGCGGCACCGAGTGTGGCTGCGACACCGCGATCGTGTTCGGGCGGTAGAAGAGGTGCGTCGTGCGGAACGACCCGGCGCCGTAGCCCCCGAGCGGCTTGTCGGACCACGCCCCCAGCGCCTCGTTCCACCAGATCCAGCGGTTGCCGGACGTCGTGGTGGTCAGCCGCGACGGGTCGGTCTGCTTGTCCGCGGTCGGGATGGTGAAGTCGCGGACCACCTGGTGCACGTTCCCGGGTAGGCCGCGCGTGCCCGCCGTCGCCCCCAGGACGCCGAGCAGGACGACCGCGGACAGGGCGACCACGATCAGCCGTCCCACCGTGGCGGTCCGTGCGGCCGGCCACCGCAGCCGGTCCTCGTGCCGCAGCAGCGCCGCGACCACCGCGATCACGATGACCGCGACGAGCGCCGTCAGCGCGAGCAGCTGGCGCCCGTCGTGGATCCGGGTCCCGAGCGGGATGCCGCTGGTCGACAGGCCGTCCTTCGTCAGCGCGAGCGCGAGCGGACCGGCGGCGGCCAGCGCGGCGACGACCGCCGCGACGAGCGTCGCCAGCCGATCGCGTCCCAGCACCGCGAGCACGACGAGCGACACGGCCACGGCCACGATCGCCCCGCGGGAGTAGGTCATCCCGATGTCGATGATCAGGACGTAGATCGCCAGGACCGCCCCGATGCGCGCCGCACGGCCGCGGGTGACGTCACCCGCGATCCGCAGCGCGACCGGGATGCCCATCGCGAGCAGCAGCCCGAGCGCGTTCCAGTAGTCCAGCGGGGACTGCAGCCGGCTCAGGGTCCCAGCCTGGTTGAAGTCGACCCCCAGCAGGTTGACGCCCGGGATCGTCTTGATGCCGAGGCCGTAGAGCGCGACGACCACGACCAGCCCCAGGAAGCCGACAGCGAGCCGCTCGAGCGCGCGCGGCAGGTTCGCAGCGACGACGAACCCGAGCCCGGCCATCAGCGCGTACGCGACCGCGCGGTTGACCTCGGTCCACGTGCTGCTCGGGGCGACCGACCACAGCATCGTCAGCGCGCTCCAGACCGCGAAGGCCAGCAGGAGCAGCAGCCCGACGCGGGCCGAGCGCAGCCCGTCCGCCCGCAGTGCCGTCCGCCCCCCGACAGCCAGCGCGCCGACCGTCGGCAGCGCCAGCACGGCGAGCGCGAGCTGGACGCGGGTCTCGCTGGGCGTGTCGGTCGCGCCGTGCGCGAAGACGGCGTACGTCGTCGTGATCAGCAGCGCTACGAGCAGGCCGAAGGGCGCTCGCGATGCGGTGAGCCCGGCCGGCCGGTGGGGGCCCACGGACGTTGGCAGGGAACCGGAGTGAGCCATCGAACTGGGGGCGACGCTAGCATTGACCGGGCTGATGCGCCCCCACCGCAGCCTGTCCCTCGCCGTTCTCTGCACGCTCCTGGTCGCCCTCGGCGTCCCGGCGGGCGCGCAGGCGGCAAGCGTATTCGAGCAGGTGTCGACGAACCTGATCAACAAGGGCGCGATCGAGCCGTGCAAGTTCACCTCGGCGGAGCTCACCAAGGCGAAGAACTCGGTGCCGCCGAACCTCGAGCAGTACGCACCGGACTTCAAGGACGCGGTCGACGCCGCGCTGAAGCAGCGCGCACAGGGCGTCTGCGACAAGAAGGCCGCCGGCACCAAGAAGAACACGGACACCGGCGCGGCCGTCGCGCCGACGACGGGTGGCGGCACGACCGGCGCGGCGCCCGCCGGCAACACCCCGGCGCAGGGCACTGCGGCGCCCACGACGAGCACCGCCGCCCCGACGACCCAGGCCGCCGTGACGCCCACGCCGCAGCCGGCGCCGTCCGTCACCCCCGCCCCTGTCGTCGCCGACGGCGCGATCCTCGCCGCCGCCCGCAACACCAGCTCCGACAGCGACCTGCCCGCGCCGTTCGTCGCGCTCGCCCTGCTTGCCGCCCTCGCGGCCCTTGCCGCCCTCGCCGTCTTCTCCACCCGCTGGCTCGCCTTCGAGCCGCGCTGGGTCGTGCGCTCGCGCCACGCCACCGCGGAGGCCGGGTGGCGGACGTCCGCCGCCTGGGCCGAGTTCCGCGACTGGCTGCGCCTCGGCCGGTGACCTCACGCCCGGGGCGGGTCGGCCCGGGCTACCTCATCCTGGCGGTCGTCACCGCCGCACAGATTTTGTCGACGGCGACGTCGCTCGTCGTTGCGGTGGCGGTCCCGCCGATCGGACGCGACCTGGGCGCGCACGGCACCGAGCTGCAGTGGGTGATCGACGCGTTCGTCCTGGTGCTCGCGTCGCTGCTGATCGCGGGCGGCGCCGCGGGCGACCGGTTCGGCCGCAAGGACGCGTTCCTCGCCGGCCTCGGCTGCTTCGCGCTCGGGTCCCTGGCCTGTGCGGTCGCGCCGTCGATCGAGTGGCTGCTGGCCGGCCGGGTGGTGCAGGCGCTCGGACCTGTCCTCGTCCTCCCCGCCTCGCTGGCGATCGTGTCCGAGACGTTCCCGGACCCGCGCGCACGCGCCCAGGCCATCGGCCTCTGGGGCGCCGGCTCGGGGATCGGCCTTGCGTCCGGGCCGACGTTCGGCGGCGCGATCGTGGACGCGGTCGGCTGGCGCGGGGTCTTCGCCGTCAACGTGCCGATCCTCGCCGTGCTCGCGGTGGTGGGGTGGCGGACGATCCCCCGCACACGGCCCGCCCCGCCCGAGCACCCGTTCGATGCGCGCGGCGCGGCGCTGCTGACGGCGGGGCTGGCGGGACTGACGTTCGTGATCATCGAGGGCCGCCAGGCGGGCTGGACCTCCGCGGGGATCCTGATCGCCGGGACGGTGGCCGTGGGGGCCCTCGCGGCCTTCGCGGTGGTCGAGCGCCGCCACGTCGCGCCGATGGTCGACCCCGCCGTGCTGCGCAGCCGGGCGTTCGTCGTCGCGAACCTCAGCGGCGCCACGGTCTTCTTCGCGTTCACCGGCATCGTCGTGTTCATGGCGTCGTTCCTGCAGCAGGTGCAGGGCGAGGGGCCGGGGACGACGGGACTGCACCTGCTGCCGTTCGGTGCTGCCGTCGCACTGTGCGCCCCGGTCGCGGGGCGGCTGACCGGCCGGCTCGGGCCGCGCACGCCGATCCTGATCGGCCTGGGGCTCGCCTGCGCGGCGACCGTCGTGCTGCGCCTGAGGCTGGACGTCGACCTCGCCCGCGGCAGCCTCTGGTGGACGTTCGCGCTGCTCGGCGCGGGGGTCGGCCTCGCCCTGCCGCCGATGACGGTCACGGCGATCACCACGGTCGACCGCGCGCGGACGGGGATGGCGTCGGCGGTCCACAACGCGAGCCGGCAGCTCGGGCAGGCGCTCGGCGTCGCGGTCATCGGGGCGATCGTCCTGGCCCAGGCGGGCACCGCGGGCGACGGCGGCCGGCGCCTCACCGGCGCCGACGCCGCGGCGTGGACCAGCGGCCTGCACACGGCGCTGGCGGTCTGCGCCGCGCTGCTCGCAGCAGCGCTCGTGGGCGCGGCCGCGGTCCTTCCCCGCGGCCTGGCGGCGGCGCCTCCCGGTGCCCCTGCGAACGTCGCCCCGACCGGCTGAGACGCCGCCGCGGGCCCTATCCTGGATGGCACCGATCTGACGTCGCGGAAATGGGTTTCTGCCCACGTTGCGGGAACTCTGCGCCGGTCCGTCCGACCCATGACGGACACTCCTTCGTTACCGCCAGATCATCAATTTTGCCGCCGCAAATAGCGACTTTTGCGGCGTGAGAGGAGTCAGAGGGCCCGTGGAAAGCGCATCACACGCCGCACCCAGCACCACCGTTTCGACAGGGACCGCCCTGTCGATCACCCGGAAGTACACCACACCGGGGGTCCACCCCTTCGAGACCGTGGACTGGGAGCTGCGCGACGCGCGCATCGGCTTCGGCGGGAAGGTGTCCTTCGAGCAGAAGGACGTCGAGTTCCCCAAGTCCTGGTCCCAGAACGCGACGAACATCGTCTCGCAGAAGTACTTCCGCGGGTCGCTCGACTCGCCCTCGCGCGAGCGCTCGGTCAAGCAGATGATCGGCCGCGTCTCCGGCACGATCGCCGACTGGGGCCGCCAGCGCGGGTACTTCGCCAGCGCCGAGGACGGCGACGCCTTCGAGGCCGAGCTCACCTACATCCTGCTGCACCAGATGGCCGCGTTCAATTCGCCGGTCTGGTTCAACGTCGGCTTCGAGGAGAGCCCGCAGTGCTCGGCCTGCTTCATCCTGTCGGTCGACGACACCATGGACTCGATCCTGGACTGGAACACGCGCGAGGGCAAGATCTTCCGCGGCGGTTCTGGTGCCGGCATCAACCTGTCGAACATCCGCGGGTCGATGGAGCCGCTCTCCAAGGGCGGCACCGCGTCCGGGCCCGTGTCGTTCATGCGCGGCGCCGACTCCTGGGCCGGCACGATCAAGTCCGGCGGCAAGACCCGCCGCGCGGCGAAGATGGTCGTCCTGGACATCGACCACCCGGACGTGCGCGAGTTCATCTGGTGCAAGGCCAAGGAGGAGGACAAGGCCGCGGCCCTGCGCGACGCAGGCTTCGACATGTCCATCGACGGCGACGGTTTCACGTCGATCCAGTACCAGAACGCCAACAACTCGGTCCGCGTGACGGACGAGTTCATGCGCGCGGTCCGCGACGACGCGCCGTGGTACTTCAAGGCCCGCAAGACCGGCGAGCCGGTCGGCGACCCGGTCCCCGCGCGGCAGCTGCTGCAGGAGATGGCGGAGGCCGGCTGGCGCTGCGCCGACCCGGGCATCCAGTACGACACGATCATCAACCAGTGGCACACGTCGCCGAACTCGGGGCGGATCAACGCGTCCAACCCGTGCTCGGAGTACATGCACGTCGACGACTCGGCCTGCAACCTCGCGTCGCTGAACCTCATGAAGTTCCGCAAGGCGGACGGGTCGTTCGACGTCGCCCAGTTCGAGCACTGCGTGGACATCGTCTTCCTCGCGCAGGAGATCATCGTCGGCCCGTCGTCGTACCCGACGGAGGAGATCGGCGTCAACGCCCGCGCCTTCCGCCAGCTCGGCCTCGGCTACGCGAACCTCGGCGCCTACCTGATGTCGAACGGCATGCCGTACGACTCGGACCTCGGTCGCGGGACGGCTGCTGCGATCACCGCGCTGATGACGGGTCGTGCGTACCTGCAGTCGGCGAAGGTCGCTGCCGCGATCGGCCCGTACGAGCGCTACGCGGAGAACCGCGACCCGCACAACGCCGTGATGCGCATGCACCGCGACGCCGCGTACTCGGTCAACGACGAGTTCTCGACGGACGCGCCGCTGCTGGCCGCCGCCCGCACCGTGTGGGACGAGGCCGTCACCGCCGGTGAGCTGTACGGCTACCGCAACGCGCAGGCGACGGTCCTTGCGCCGACCGGCACGATCTCCTTCCTCATGGACTGCGACACGACCGGCGTGGAGCCGGACTTCTCGCTCGTCAAGTTCAAGGAGCTCGTCGGCGGCGGGCAGATGACGATCGTCAACGGCACGGTGCCGCTGGCGCTGCAGACCCTCGGCTACACGCCCGAGCAGGTCTCGCAGGTCGTCGCCCACATCGACGAGCACAACACGATCGTCGGCGCCCCGGGCCTGCTGCCGGAGCACCTCTCGGTGTTCGACGTCGCCGTCGGCACCCAGGCGATCAGCCACATGGGCCACATCAACATGATGGGCGCCGTGCAGCCGTTCATCTCGGGCGCGATCTCGAAGACGGTCAACATGCCGCACGAGGCGACCGTCGAGGACATCGCGGACGCCTACATCAAGGCGTGGGAGGGCGGCATCAAGGCGCTCGCCATCTACCGCGACGGCTCCAAGACCGCCCAGGCGCTGCGCACCGACGCGGAGCAGGGCAAGTCCGCCGAGGAGATCGCGGAGGCCGTCGAGGGCCTGTACACGCAGGAGCAGGTCGACGAGCTCGTCGCCGAGGCGACGGTCAGGGCGACGCTCGCCGAGGCCGGCGCGAAGGCGACCCGCAAGCGCATGCCGCGCGAGCGCCAGTCGATCACGCACAAGTTCTCGATCGGCGGCCACGAGGGCTACATCACCGCCGGCATGTACGACGACGGCTCGGTCGGGGAGATCTTCCTGACCGACGTCGGCAAGGAGGGCTCGACCCTCCGCGGCATGATGAACTCGTTCGCGACCGCCGTCTCGATCGCGCTGCAGTACGGGGTGCCGCTCGACACGCTGGTGAGCAAGTTCGCCTACATGCGCTTCGAGCCGGAAGGGATCACCCAGAACCCGGAGATCCCGTTCGCGAAGTCGATGCCGGACTACATCATGCGCTGGCTCGCGTCCCGCTTCCTCGACGCCGACGCGCAGGAGGACCTGGGCATCATGACCCCGGCCGTCCGCGCCCGGAAGGTCGCGGAGGACGTCTCGCTGTCGGTGACCTCGTCGGACACCAACGGCCCGGCGGCCGCGACGCCGGCCGTGTCGGTCCCGACCCCCGCGGTCGCGCCCACGACGGCGCTGACCGAGCTGCCCCCGGTCGTCCCGGTCCGCATGGTCGGCCTCGACCTGGGCCCGGCGTGCGGTCAGTGCGGCGGCATGATGCAGCGGACGGGCTCGTGCTACACGTGCTCCAGCTGCGGCAACAACACCGGCTGCGGCTGATTGATGGAGTAGGCCTGGCGGCCACACGAAAGCGATGTGAGCGACAGCCTCCCGTTCGGGAGGCTGTCGTGTTTCCGGGGCGGCGCGGCTCTCATCCGGCGACCGCCCGACCAGCGATCCCTCGCCCGGGCGCCGTTCTGGCGCCACCGTCTGCGCCGCCATGGTCGTGCTCGATCAGGTCCGCCGCAGCCCCGGCAGGCTCGGGTGACCGACCGCCGGATGTAGCCGGCCGGAGAGGTGCGGGAGGCGGTCGGCGAGCGCCGCCGGGCGGCCGAGGTGGTATCCCTGCGCCGCGTCCACGCCGAACGCGGTGAGCATCGCAACCGTCGCGTCGTCCCCGACGAACTCGGCGACGGTGCGGGCGTTCAGGCCGCGCGTGATGTCGACCACGGCACGCACGACGAGCTGGTCGCTGGGCGTGGTGCACAGGTGGCGGATGAACTCGCCGTCGATCTTCAGGTAGTCGAAGTCGAGGTGCTTGAGGTAGTAGAAGGACGCGAAGCCGGCCCCGAAGTCGTCCAGCGCGATCTGGCAGCCGAGCGTGCGCAGGTCGCGGGCCAGGGCACGGGCACGCTCGATGTTGGTGATCGCCGCGGTCTCGGTGATCTCGATGATCAGGCGCCCGGGGGTGATCGTGTACTGCTCCAGGAGGCCGGCGACGAACGCGCTGAGGCTCGGGTCGGTGATCGTCTTGCCGGAGACGTTGACCGAGAGTGCGAGGTCGACGCCGGCGGCGTGGCTGTCGGCGAGCAGGCCGACCGCCTGCGTGATGACCCATTGGTCGATGCGCGTCATGAGGCCGAAGCGCTCGGCGTTGTAGAGGAACGTGCCCGGCGGGATCAGGTCACCGTGCCCGTCCGGGAGGCGCAGGAGCAGCTCGAACGTCGGTGGCGTCGGCGCTGAGAGCGAGACGATCGGCTGGGCGTGCAGGACGAACGTGCTCTCGTCGACGGCCGTGGACAGACGCTGGTTCCAGTTCTCGCGGACGGTGATCTGCGCCTGGCGGTTCGCGGTGCGCTCGTACACGCAGTACCGATCCTTGCCGGCGTCCTTCGCGTCGTACATCGCGATGTCGGCCTCGACCACGAGCTCGTCTGCGGTCAGGTCGTCGTCGGCAGCGAACAGCGTGATGCCGATCGAGACCGACACGTGCGCGTGGCGGTCGTGGCTGACGACGACGCCCTCGCGGCGGATGCTGGACAGCAGCTTCTCCGCGACGCGGACGGCGTCCGCTTCGTCGCTGCGGGTCAGGATCAGCGCGAACTCGTCCCCGCCGACGCGGGCGAGGACATCGGTGCTCCGGACGGCGGCGGCGAACATGCTGCCCACCCGGGCGATCAGGTCGTCGCCCACCGCGTGCCCGAGGGAGTCGTTGACGAACTTGAAACCGTCGAGGTCGAGGAAGAGCACCGCACCCGGCTCCCCGTAGCGCGCGGCCTCGGCGATGCAGCGGTCGAGCTCCTCGGTGAACCGCCTGCGGTTGTAGAGGCCGGTCAGAGCGTCGTGGTCGGCGAGGTGCTGGAGCTGCCCTTCGAACGCCTTGCGCTGGGAGAGATCCATGGCGTTGACGATGATCATCCGCGGCTCGCCCTCGTGCGGCGGGACGACGGCCGCGCTGATCTGCACCCAGACGACGTGGCCGTCGCGATGCATCAGGCGGCACTCCACCTCCGCTTTGTCGCTCGTCTCCCGGTCGAGCTCCTTCACGCGCTCGGTAAGCAGCCGCTGGTCCTCGGGGTGGACCAGCACGAGCAGCGAGACACCCGCGAGCTGCGCCACGGGCTGGCCGACCAGCGCCGCCATCGCCTCGTTGGCGGAGGCGATGCGCAGTCCCCCGCTGAGGAGCGCGTCGCTCGACAACAGGCACACACCGATCGGCGCCGCCTCGAAGGCGGTGCGAAAACGCTGCTCGGCGTGGTGCAGCGCCGCCTCCATCGCCGTCTGCTGCGTGACGTCCTGGATCGTGCCGGCGACCGCGACGACCGCACCGGAGTCGTCGATCACGGGCCGTGCCCGCAGCTGCAGATGCGCCTGGCTGCCGTCGGTCCGGGTCAGTCGGTAGCGCGCCTCACCGGCGACCGCGCCGTCCCGGGCGCGGCCCACGACCGCCTGGACCGCCGCGACGTCGTCCGGATGGATCGCCGCCCACCGAGCGCTCGGGTCCTCGTCCGGAGCGAGCTCGAAGATCCGCCGGAACTCGTCCGACGTGTGCCATTCGCCCGTCGCCTCGTCACGGCGCCACGAGCCCATCTGCCCGATGGCCTGGGCCTCGTTCAGCGCCTCGTGCTCGGCGGCGATCGCCGCCTCGACGCGTGCCTGGGACATGTCGCGGAACATCGCCGGCGTCTGCAGCAGCCGGCCGAACGACGAGCGCAGGCTGAGGTACGTGATGCCGACCCCCGCACCGACGATGTCCCAGATCGCCATCTGCCAGCTGAACGCCTGGCGCATCGCCTCCCCGTGGGCGTCCGCCGCGACGAGCGGCATCAACAGGTGGGCGGCGTGCGCGCCATGATGCACCCCGCACGTGAGAAAGATCAGCGCGGTGGCGACGCCGAGCGCGTTGGTGCGGACCTGCCGGGTGCGCACGAGGCCGCCGGTGATCACCCACACGATCGCGAAGTAGCAGCCCGCGATGACCGTGTTCGCTGCGGCCGCCACCGGCCAGACCTCGATGGCGGACACGCGGATCATCCGTGCGACGCGCAGCGGGGATCGGGCGAGCTGTCCACGTCCAGGGTATATCGGCAGCCAGTGTCCACACTTGAGCGCGCCGCTCAAGGTCGGGCGCGCAGGTGCCGACAGACAGGGGATGGGCCCAGCGCTCGGCACGCTCGACGACCCACCGCCGCTCGATCCCCAGCTCGTCCTGCGGTACGTCACCGCAGCCGTCGCGGTCACGGCCGGCCTCTGGCACCTTGCCGGCGCGGCCTCGTTGCCCGCGGAGGCCAGCGCGACGATCGCGGGTGGCGTGGCCCTCGGCGCCGGCCAGCTGGCCTGGGCGGCATGGCTGTGCGCTCGCCCCTCGCGTCGCTGCCTGGCGATCGGCGCCACCGCCGGGGTCGTGCTGCTGGCGGCGGCCGGCGCGCTGATCGTCCGGACCGGCACCGGCGGGGCCACTCCCGGCGTCGTGACCGGGCTGACCGTGCAGGTCGTGCTGCTCCTCCTCGCCTCCGTCGGCCTGCAACGCCGGCCCGCAGCCGCGACGCTCCGCGCAGCGGCACGTGGCGGGGCCGTCGTGAGTGCGGTCACGCTCAGCGTCGTCGCTGCCGGGGGCTTCCACGCCCATCCGGCCGGCGCGGCCGACCAGCGCAGCACGAACCCGTCCTTCCTCTGTCACCTGGTGTGAGCGCGGGTCGCGTGTACCCGGGTCATCGGTGACACGCTCTGCGCGCCGGGTTCGGGCCGCTGACCCGAACGCGCGCTAGCGTCGACCACCTGTCCCACGTGCCATCAGCCCCGTCCTCGCCGGATGGCGACGACACCGCCGCTCGCAGCCTCGCCCACTGGAGCGAAGCCGGCCGGACGGAGATGGAGTCCTTCTACGCGTTCGCCGCGCTCGACTACACGCTGCTCGCGCGGGTCCTCGACTGGGACGCGCTCCTCGGCGACGTGCTCGCGCGCCGCCCCAACCGGGCGCAGCCACTGCGGCTCCTCGATGTCGCGTGCGGCTCGGGCAAGTTCCCGGCCGCGCTGCTGGCCGCCGACGCCCTCACCGCCGTCGCCGCCGCCGGGGTCCAGTACGACCTGCTCGACCCGAGCGCCTTCTCGATCGCCGAGGCGGCTGCGGTCCTGCGGCCGCCGCTGTCGGCCGCCGCCCGCTACGAGACGACGCTCGAGGACCTCGATCCGGGCGCCGGGCCGTGGGACGTCGTCTGGGCCACGCACGCGCTGTACGCCCTGCCCCCGGACCACCTCGACGCGGCCGCCGAGCGGTTCGTCGCCGCGATCGCCCCCGGCGGCTGCGGCTTCATGGCCCAGGGCGCGTACGCCGGCCACTACCTCGCGGTCTATCGGGCTTTCCTGGACGGGGTCCGCGGCGGGGCGGGCACGCCGTACCTCTCCGGCGAGGACGTCGCGGCTGCCCTCGCCCGGGCCGCCGAGCCGCGCGGGCTCACGTGCAGCACCCACCACCTGCGCTACGAGCACCGCGTGCCCGTCGCCGCCGAAGCGCTGCTCGAGGGCTACCTGCAGCGCTGCCTGTTCGACGACGCCCTCGGCCTCGCGGGGCTGCGCGAGGCGCCGGTGCTGGGCGACTACCTCGCCGGCTGCCGCGACGACGGCGCCGCGGCGTACCGCTTCCCGCAGGACGTCGTCTGCTTCGCCCTCACCCCGGCCGGGGCAGCGCCCGCCTGGTCGGCGCCGCAGACGCGCCCGACCTGAGGGACCGCCGCCGGTACGCCGTCGACACCACGATCACCAGGCACACCGTCGCCGCCGCCACGTCGGCCGCAAGCTCCTGCGCGGCGCCGACGGAGTCGTCGTACGGCTCGCTCCAGAAGGGCACCACGACGCCGACCAGCACCGAGCCAGCGATGAGCGCGACGGTGTGGTCGGCGGTCCAGCGCCGGCTGCGCGACCACGTGCCGAGGACCACGACCGCGAGGAGCAGGACGAAGACCCCGAAGACGAGGGCGGCCGCGTTCTCGCCGGGCAGGTAGAGCAGGTACGCCCCGAACCCGAGCCCCGCGACCACCAGGGGGCCCGGGACACGGACGTCGGTCGCGGGCCGCGGCCGCCACCGCAGAGCGGCGACCACGAGGACCGCGACCGCCGCCGCGGCCGCCGCCATCTGGACCGGTTCGGCCTGGAAGCCGTGACCCACCTCGTCCTTGACCCCGAAGTGGTTGATGACCGTGGCCAGCACGTACACGCCGGCGACCCACGATCGGCTGCGCCGGGTGAGCCACGGCTCGGAGCCCCGTCGCGACCAGCACTCGGCGACCGCGATCGGTGCGACGATGCTCGCGACGACGTGGCCGGCGACGAACGCCAGCAGGTAGTAGAGGCTGATGTCCAGGCCGTCGACGTGGACCGGGTGCTGGAAGTCGTAGCGGTCGTACGCCGGGTTGAACAGCGACTGGTCGACGAGGCCGGCCTGCAGGACGCCGAACGCGGCGCCGAGCAGCACGATCGTCGGCCAGCCCCGACCGGTCCGGCGCGCGACCTCGCGGATCAGCAGCGCCGCGCCGCCGTACAGGGGACCGACGAACAGCAGGATCACCGGGATGTCGGTGAGCGGGTACCCGCCCCACGACATCTCGGCGAACCACGGGGCCAGCACCAGGACGGCGAGCACCGGCGGCCATTTCGTCTTCTCGATCGGCATGCCGCCGACGCTAGGTGCGCGGCCCTGGCTGCGGCATCGGCCAGAGGTCTAGGCGGCGGCGACCGAAGTCTCGGCTGCCGCGTACCCCGAAGGAGCCACACCTTGCTGCGTCGTACTGCCCCTTGGCAGCCTTGCGCAGCAAGCATCGGCGGTCCGGGTGGCGCGGGCCGGACGAGCGCCGGTGCGTGGGCGGACGATCGGACGGATGTGCGATTGCTTGTCGGCGTTCGACGAGTACCGTGCGCCGCGGTAGGTCGCGTTCCGTCCTTCTTTCCCCTTCCCGTCAGGTTCCCCAGCATGATCCCCGCCCGGGCCGCCCGTGCCCTGCTCCCCGTCGCCGCCCTCGCCGCACTCGCTGCCGGCCCGGCCACCGCGGTCGCGGCCAAGAAGCCCGTCCCGCCCCGTCAGCCGGCCCAGAAGGCCCAGGTCCGGCTCGCGCCGCTCGCGGTGAGCGCGCTGTCGTTCATCGGCTCGAACCTCGCCTCCGGCGTCATCTCCAAGGTCGGCGGCGACGCCTTCGGCGCGGTGCTGTCCCAGGTCGGGTTCGCCGATCCGGCAGCGCAGCAACTGGCCGAGCTGAAGGCCGTCGGCGTCAAGCTTGACCGCATCGAGGCCTCGGTCGACAAGCTGCACGACGAGGTGCTGCGGACGTCCGTCTCGCTCCACAACGCCCGGCTGAACGCGGTCCGGCACTCGGCCAGCGAGCTTGTGGGCCGTGTCATGCACGCCGTCGACCTGCTCCAGGACCTGGCGAACGGCAAGTACACCGACCCCACGCTGCGCGCCGAGAAGCGGCAGGAGCTGCTGAACCTCATCGAGACGAAGCTCAAGGACGAGCAGAACTTCCTGAACCACGTCATCTACAGCCCGCAGGGCAACGACGACATCGTCCACATGGCCTACCGCGCCGAGCGCGTCGGGAACCGCTTCTTCACGTCGGACGACGGCCGCGCCGCCGGCCGCATCTTCGACTACTACCAGACGGCCAACTCCCTGCTGCTCATGCTGCGCGTCGAGTACGAGTACTCGAGCGTGAAGGCGGACTCGACGGACGGCTACAAGGCCGAGAAGCGTGCCGCGGTCAAGTCGCTCATCGACAAGCAGTACACCGCGCGCGCACCGGGCTACGCGAAGCTGCCGTTCCTGCTCGGCGGCGACTACGAGATCGTCGACACGAAGACCGGCATCGTCTGGGAGGCGCCGCGGCCCGGGATCTACCTCTCCGACCAGATCCAGGACTTCCTGAACGTCGGCCACCACATCCCGTCGCTCGCCGAGACGCGCAAGCTCGTGAGCGGAAGGACGACCGGACAGACCCCGACGGCCTACCTGCGCGCCCAGGGCTGGACGCTGCCGACGCACTGCGACCGCGACAACCAGGACTACCGGCAGAACTCCTACCCGGCGACCGAGACGGTCTACTGGACCACAGACCGCTCGGGCACCCGGCGCTATGCCTGGGCCATGCACGACGACGGCGCAGGCCTGCTGGCCCGGGCGTGCGTCATGTTCGTCCGCCAGCCGCGGGCGGACCACCGCTACTACTACTGACGGACCGGCCACGACCCGCGGGCGGCCACGGAGCCGCCCGCGGGCCGTTCGCCCTACGCTGTGGGTCCGATGAACTGGACCGTCGACATTCCCGCAGACGACCTTCCGTCGCTGCCCCCGCTCCCCGCCGACCTGCGGACGGCGCTCGACGAGGCGCTCGCCCGCCCGGCCGTGCAGCAGCCGAGCTGGCCCGACCCCGAGTACGTGGTCAAGGTGAGGTCGCTGCTGGAGGCCGTCCCGCCGATCACCGTCCCGGCCGAGGTCGACCGCCTGCAGACGCGCCTCGGCGCGGTCGCCCGCGGCGAGGCCTTCCTGCTCCAGGGCGGCGACTGCGCGGAGACGTTCCTCGACAACACCGAGGAGCACCTGCGCGGGACGATCCGCACGCTGCTGCAGATGGCCGTCGTCCTCACCTACGGCGCGGCCACGCCCGTCGTCAAGGTCGGCCGCATCGCCGGCCAGTACGCCAAGCCGCGCAGCTCGGACGTCGACGCACTGGGCCTGCCGTCCTACCGCGGCGACATGGTCAACGCGTTCGAGGCGGACCCCGTGGCCCGCGTGCCCGATCCGGGCCGCCTGCTGCGCGCCTACGCCAACGCCGCCGCGGCGATGAACCTGACGCGCGCCATCACCGGCGCCGGCCTCGCCGACCTGCACCACGTCCACGAGTGGAACATGGACTTCGTCTCGCAGTCCAACGCCGGCGAGCGCTACGAGCAGGTCGCCCAGGAGATCGACCGCGGCCTGCGCTTCATGTCCGCCTGCGGCGTCGACGACAGCTCGCTGCGGACCGTCGAGATGTACTGCAGCCACGAGATGCTCGTCCTCGACTACGAGCGCGCGATGCTGCGGCTCGATGGCGGCCGGATCTACGACCTGTCCGCCCACCAGCTGTGGATCGGCGACCGCACCCGTCAGCTCGACGGCGCCCACGTCGCGCTCGGCGCCCTGATCGCGAACCCGGTCGGCGTCAAGATCGGCCCGAAGACCACGCCGGAGGACGCCGTCGCCCTCGTCGAGCGCCTGGACCCGGACCGCATCGACGGCCGCGTCACGCTCGTCGCCCGCATGGGCAACGACCGCGTGCGCGAGCAGCTGCCCGCCATCGTGAACGCCGTGCGCGAGACCGGCCACCTGCCGGTCTGGCAGTGCGACCCGATGCACGGCAACACCGAGGAGTCGCCCAGCGGCTACAAGACGCGCGACTTCGAGCGGGTCGTCGACGAGGTGAAGGGCTTCTTCGAGGTCCACCACGAGCTCGGGACTCACCCCGGCGGCATCCACGTCGAGCACACTGGCGAGGACGTCACCGAGTGCGTCGGCGGCGCGCAGAACATCCTGCACGACCAGCTGAGCGCCCGCTACGAGACGGCGTGCGATCCGCGCCTGAACACGCAGCAGTCGCTCGAGCTGTCGTTCCTCGTGGCCGAGATGCTGCGCGGCGCGCCCGTCGCCCGGACCTCGTAGCCCCAGCCGGGGCCTACGCCGTCGCGGCGGCGGCCTCCGTCGTAGGGACGGGCAGCTCGGCGTCCGCGACGCGGAGCAGCAGCTTGCCCTGGTTCGTGCCGTCGAACAGGCGGTTCAGGCAGTCGCGGGCGTGCTCGATCCCGTCGACGATCGTCTCGTCCGTGTGCAGCCGGCCCTCCGCGAGCAGACCGGCGAGCGCGCCGATCGCCTCCGGGAAGCGGTCGGCGTGGTCCAGGACGACGAAGCCCTTCATCGACGCGCGGCGCATGATCAGCTGGCCGATCGAGAGCTGACCGCCCCAGGCGTTGTCGCCGCTGGAGGCCTCGTACTGGCTGATCATCCCGCACACCACGACGCGCGCCCCGAGGTTCAGGCGGTTCATGACGTGGTCCATGATCTCCCCGCCGACGTTCTCGAAGTCGACGTCGACCCCGTCCGGGACGGCGGCGTCCAGCTGCTCCCGCCAGTCCGCGTCCTTGTAGTTCACGCAGGCGTCGAAGCCGAGCGTCCCCGTGACGTGCGCGCACTTCTCGTCCGTGCCCGCCAGGCCGACAACGCGGCAGCCGCGCGCCTTCGCGATCTGGCCCGCGATCGACCCGACGGCCCCGGCCGCAGCCGACACGACCACCGTCTCCCCCGGCTGCGGCCGGCCGATGTCCTCCAGGCCGAGGTACGCGGTGATGCCCGTGTGCCCGAGCGCGCCGAGGAACATCGACAGCGGTGCGGGCAGCGGCTCCGGCAGCACCGAGTACGGCATCTCGTCCGTCGCGTCGTCGATCACGGCGTAGGCCTGGTAGCCGGTGAGCCCGGTGACGATCGCCCCCACCGCGAAGTCGTCGCGCTCGGACGCGACCACCTGCCCGATGCCGATCCCTCGCATGACGGCATCGATCGCGACCGGCGCGATGTAGGAGCGCATCTCGCTCATCCAGATGCGGTTGGTCGGGTCGACGCTCAGGTACAGCGTCCGCACGAGTGCTTGCCCGGGGCCGATCGTGGGGACGGGCTCCTCGACGTACTCGAGGTCGGCCTCGGTGACGCGGCCGACGGGCCGGCGACGCAGGCGGAAGCAGCGGTTCAGCTCGGTGGAGGACATGGCGCCGACGCTACGCCGCCCTCACGCCGCGGCGCCTGTCATCCGTGTACAACGGCGGCGCCGGCGGTGGGCGCCCGTGACCAACGACGTCCCGCCGGGTCTCCGTGAGACGCAGTGCACGTCATAGGTGTTCTGCGTCTCACGCAGACGTCGTCACAGGTCTCGGGCCGCGCGCAGCAGCTGCACGTCGACCGTGCCGGGCACCTCGGCGAGGACCACCCCGTGCGCGCCGGCGGCGGCCCGCGCGGCCTCCAGTGCGGTGGTCAGCGTCGCGACACTCCCGGCCCATGCATCCCCCGACAGCAGCGCCGGCGTCGTCGCGATCGCGACTTGGGCGTGGGCGGCACTACGGGTCAGCGGGCCGAGCGCTGCGCTGTCGCCGGCGGCGCCCCCCGGCAGCAGGATCATCGCCGCCCCGGCCTGCGCGTAGGCGGCGATCAGCCCCGTCAGCGTGTCGGCGACCAGGTCCGCCAGCTCCTCGCCGTCCGCCTCCGCGTCAAACCCGTGGGGGACGAGCAGCGGACCCAGCCGCCCGGCGATCGACCCCGGCGAGCTCAGCGACGCCGCCACCCGTCCGCCGAGGCCCGGCAGCGCGGCGAGCGTCGCGACCAGCTGCACCGCGGCCGCACACGGAGCCAGGTCGCCTAACGGCGGCGCGTCCAGCAAGCGGTCGACCCAGTCCCCGTCGCCGTCCCCCACGGCCGCGGCGAGCGCACCCGCCTCGAGCGCCGGATCCACGTGGGCGACCACCAGGTCCGGCTCGGCCAGCGCGATGGCGTCGCGCAGCACGTAGGCCCACGCGACCGGGTCCGCCAGGGCGCCGGCCACCGTCCGCCCGGACCGCGCCGCTGCCACGTCCTGCAGCGCCAGCGCCAGGCGGACCGCGGCCATCAGACCGACCGGCCCCCCGCGGCCGGCCAGTACTCCTCGCGCAGCGTCCGCTTCAGGACCTTGCCGACCGGGCTGCGCGGCAGCTCGCGGAAGATCACGGCCTTCGGCGTCTTGACCACGCCCAGCCGCTCGCGGCACGCGGCGATCACGGCCGCGGCGTCGACCGACGCGCCCTCGCGCAGCTCGACCACCGCGGTGACCGCCTCGCCCCAGCGCTCGTCCGGCAGCCCGATCACCGCACAGTCCTTGACGCCGTCCACGGTGTGGATGGTCTGCTCGATCTCGCTCGGCCAGACGTTGAAGCCGCCGGTGATGATCATGTCCCGCAGCCGGTCGATGATGTAGACGAACCCGTCCTGGTCCATCCGGCCCACGTCGCTCGTCCCGTGCCAGCCGCCGGGCCGCCGGGTGCTCGCCGTCTGCTCCGGGTCCTCGTGGTAGCCGTCCATCACGAGCGCGCCGCGGACGCAGATCTCGCCTTCCTCGCCCGGCCCCAGGACGTTCCCCTCGGGGTCCAGGATCGCGACCTTGGCCACCAGCGACGGCCGCCCGGCGCTGAACAGCCGCGCGGCCTTGCCGTCGTCCGCCACCGCCTCCGCGTGGTCACGCGGCGTCATGACCGTGGCGATCATCGGGGCCTCCGCCTGGCCGAACGTCTGCGTCATCACCGGCCCGAAGACGTCCATCGCCTCGCGCAGCTTGTCGACCGCCATCGGCGCGGCCGCGTAGATGAAGTACCGCAGCGACGAGTAGTCGTGGTCGCGCACGCCCGGGTCGGCCAGCAGCGCGTAGATGGCGGTCGGCGGCAGGAACAGGCGGGTGACCCGGTGGCGCTCGATCGAAGCGAGCACCGCCGCGGGGACGACGCCGTCGTGGACGATCACCGTTCCGCCCTGCGCGAACACCGGGAAGCAGATCGGCCCGGCGGCGTGGGTCATCGGGGCGGCCATCAGCATCACCGGCGGCTCGTCCTCCGGCAGGTGCGCGGCGAACGCCAGGTTCATCGTCTCCATCATCCGGTGGCGCATCCGCACCGCCTTGGAGCGCCCGGTGGTGCCGCCCGTCCCGAACAGCAGCGCGAGGCTGTCGGGCGCGTCGGCCGGCTCGGGGACGCGGACGCCGTCGGCCGCCATCCAGTCGCCCAGGACGGGGTCGCCGTCGCGGCCGCCGGCCCGCGTCGCGACGACCACCCGGGGCGCCGCCGGCAGCCCGTCGAGGACGTCCGTCGCCAAGTCCAGCAGCGACGGGTCGTAGAAGAGCGCGTCGCAGCCGGTCAGCGTGAGCATCGCGACGAGGTCCTTCGGCATCGCGCGCGTGTTCAGCGGGACCCAGACCGCGTTCAGCCGCAGCGCGCCGAGGATGCAGCAGAACGCGTGCGGCGCGTTCGGGGACAGGACGCCGACCCGCGCCTGCGTCCCGACCCCGGCCGCGTCCAGCGCGCCGGCGATCCGGTGCGCGAGCGCATCCGTCTCGCGGTAGGTGAGCGTCAGGCTGCCGTCCTGCATCTGCAGGCACGGCGCGTCGGGTGCCAGGCGCGCACCGCGGTCGAAGGCGTCGATGAGCATGGCTCAGTCTTCCCGAAACGCGACTACAGCTGCTCGTCCCAGTCCCAGGAGCCCAGGAACGGGACGGCGACCGGCGGCTCGTCGCGGCGCCACCGGGCGACGAACTCGTCGTACGGCAGCGACCGCGAGCGGCGGGCGGCGCGCTCGGCGTCCCGTGCGGCGGCGGTGGCATCGACGTCCACCTTCAGCCGCGCCTCGTCGTAGACCACGTGGTAGATCCGCGTCGCCGTCCCGTGGGAGATCCGCGACTCGCGCAGATCCCGCATGACGTCGGCCGGGTCGCGCTCGAGCGGGTCGCCGTACCCGCCGCCGCCACCGACCTGCAGCATCCAGAGGTCGCCCTCGTGGACGATGTCCGCCGTCGAGGAGGCGCGGAACGTCTCCCACGTCCCGGGCAGGCCGCCATCACGATGGAGCGCGTCGGCGGTGTACGGCACCTCGGCCCCGCGCGTGCGCAGCGCCTCCTTCAGGTCGTCCGGGGACGACGCGACGTACTTCGTCAGCGGCGACGACGGCCCGCCGTAGCCCCCGAAGAGCCCCGGGATCGTCGGGAACTTCGACCCCGTCGCGAGCGACCCGAGCGCGAACTCCGGCACGCCCCAGATCATGTAGATGCACTCGACCGACGAGCCGCCGCGGTGGCGGCCGTAGCCGTGGTTGTCGACCGTCAGCGACCGTCCGAGCGCAAGGATCGGCAACTCCGTCTCGCGGTCCTCCATCTCCCCGTAGTCGGCCATCGAGGCGAAGAACGGGGCGCACGAGTGCTCGCCGTCGCGGTCCGCGTGAGCCCCGCCGCCCATCGAGTTGATGTCGATCATGAGGTTCGCGACGGGCATGCCCCACTGGTTCAGGCCGCCGTAGAACATGGCCTGCGTCATGCCGTACCAGGGGGCGATGATCTCGATGTCGCCGGGCTTGTTGAACGCGAGCTTGCTCATGCACTGGTGCATCAGCGTCTGGAAGAAGCATGCTGCGACCATCGACAGCGCGTTCGGGCAGTCGGCGCCGGACTTGGCGATCGACCCGGCCTCGAACTCGAACTCGATCGCCGCGACATAGCCCGCGTTGCGCGGCAGGTCCGACCAGAAGAAGTTCATGAGGTTGTTCGAGAACAGCGCCCGGGCGAAGGTCGGGTCCATGTTCAGCGCGCGGTCCGGGATCGCGGGCCCGGTGCCGACGGTCCGGCAGATGACCTTGTCCCCGCGCTTCTCGAGCTGGACGGCCATCTTCAGCATCCGGTCCTCGAGCAGGGTCGTGTCGCAGAAGCCGACCGCGCGGAAGATGCCGTCGGGCATCTCGGCGAACCGCCGCTTGACCTCGTCCCGGGTGCGCTCGAGCGCCAGCCGCATCGTGGCCACGACCAGGTCCCCGGAGCGGTCCTTGACCACCTCCAACACGCGCTCCTCGATCCGCATGCACGCGGCGAGCTTCGCCCGCATGTCGATCAGCTGCATCAGCGGATCGCGGACGTTGTTCTGCATCAGGTTCACGATGTCGCGGCGGAACGTGTAGTTCTCGGCGACCTTCACCGGGCTGATCTTCAGGCCCTCGTCGTAGACGCTCAGCGCGCTCGGCGAGAGGCCGCCGGGCTCGGTCGCGCCGTTCTCCCCCTCGTGGATCGTGGCCCCCGCCCAGGCGACCAGGACACCGTCGATGAAGATCGGGATGAACAGCGACTGGTCGGCGTTGTGGACCCCGCCGTAGCGCGCATCGTTGTGGTAGAAGACGTCGCCCGGACGGACCCCGACCGTAGGCTCCGTGATCCAGTCCTTCACGATGTGCTTCACCGGGGCGGACGCGCAGGCGGCGAACACGACGACGCCACTGGACGAGGCGAGCGCCAGATCGCCGGCGGCCGAGTACAGCCCGCAGGTCAGGTCGCCCCACTTCGCCCCCGGCGCGGCGCCCGTCTGCTCGAGCATCTCCTTGGCGCTCTCGAGGATGACCTCGAGCCGGTTCTGCGCGACGGTCAGCTCGACCTCGTCCAGGTCGCCGGCCAGTGCGCGCTCCTCGTCGGCGCTGCGCGGCGACAGCGCGTTGGAGTCGACGATCGCCGCCGACGGCCCGTACATGACGGGCTTGTCGTTCATGAGGTCGGCGAAGAACGCGCCGGCTGCGGCTTGCCGCTCGGCGTCGGTCTGGACAGCCGCGGCGTCCGGCGACGTCAGGGTCTGGGGCGGGTTCATTTCACGTCCTCCTTCGTCAGCATGAGGAATCCGACCGCGTCCAGCTCGGCGTCCCAGCCCGGCTGCACGACGACGGTGGTGTCGCGACCTTCGAGGATCGCGGGGCCGGACAGGCGGTGCCCGGGGCCGAGCCGGTCGTAGTCGTAGACCGGTGTCGGCTCGTAGCCCGAGCTGCGCTCCCACCAGCAGTCACGCGTGGCCTTGACGCAGTCCTCGACGGCGACCGTCGCCGCCGGCAGCGCCTGGGGCTCCCACCGCTCGCGGGGGACGGACGCCCGCAACCTCACCGTCTCGATCGACGCGCCCACCTCCTCCGTCACGGCGAACTCGCCGAAGCGGTCGGCGTACTCGGTGAAATAGGCCTGCAGGATGTCGGCGAGGTCGGCCTCGGACTCGATCCGCAGGCACGGCGAGGAGATCGTCGTGACGTACAGCTGACCGCCCGAGCGCATGTCGAGCTCGAGCACGTAGCGGATCTCCTCCGGCGTGTGGCCCTCGTCCGCGAAGTCCGCGGCCGCCTCGGCCATGAACCCGTCGACGATGTCGTTGACCACCGAGTAGTCCTCGAGCTTCGTCTTGAACAGCGGGTTAAGCAGGACGACGTGCTCGGACCGCTCGTAGATGTGAAGCAGATCCAGGCCGGCCGCGCCGGACGCGCTGAAGACCGGCGAGTTCGGCGGGACGACCACCCGCGGGATCTGCAGCACCTCCGCGTACCCGCAGGCGTGCAGCGGCCCGCCACCCCCGAACGAGAAGACCGTGAAGTCGCGCGGGTCGTAGCCCTTGAGCACGATCTCCTTGAAGATCGCGTCGCCCATGTTGTTGTCGACGACGGTGCGGATCGCCCGCGCTGCCCGCGCGGTGTCCAGGCCCATCGGCCTCCCGACGCGCCGGTCGATCGCGCGCTGCGCCCGCTTGACGTCGAGGGTCAGCTCGCCGCCGTGGTACCAGTCGGGGTTCAGGTAGCCGAGGACGAGGTTCGCGTCGGTGACGGTGGGCTCGGTCCCGCCCTGGCCGTAGCACGCAGGCCCGGGCGTCGAGCCCGCCGAGCGCGGCCCGACCGCCACGCCGCGCATGACGTCGTGGGTCGCGATCGACCCGCCGCCCGCCCCCACGGCCTTGATGTCCATCATCGGCATCTGCACGAGCCAGCGATCGATGACCGGGTTGAACTCGTAGAAGCGGACCGACCCCTCGACCACGACGCCGATGTCGAACGACGTCCCGCCCATGTCGGTGGTGACGACCTTGCCGAGGTCGAACCGCTCGGCCATGTGACGGGAGCCGAAGAGGCCCGCCACCGGCCCGGCGTGGATCGTCTGCAGCGGCGTGGTCCGCGCCAGCGAGCCCATGCCGCCGCTGTTGTGGACCAGCAGCAGCGGGCCGGCGTAACCGCGGTCACGCAGCTCGTTGCGCAGGTCGCTCATGCGGTCCGCGGTAAACCGATGCAGGTACGCGTCCAGGATCGACGTCATCGACCGCACGTACTCCCCGGCCCGCCCGGAGACCTCGTGCGCGAGGATGATCGGGAAGCGCCCGAGGTACGTGTCCGGGTACTCCTCCTCGATCACGTCGCGGATCAGCTGCTCGTGCGCGGGGTTCTTGAACGACCACATGAGGCTCACGACGAAGCCGCGCACGCCCTTGTCGACCAGCTCGCCGACGGCCTCGCGAACCTCGTCGCGGTCGAGCGGCATGACGACCTTCCCGGCGTGGTCCATCCGCTCGCGCAGGCCGACGATGTGGTCGCGCGGGATCAGCGGCTCGGGCCGGCGGGCCTTGGCGAGGTTGCGGTTCTCGGTGTGGGACAGGCCCTCGCCGTAGGACCGGCAGCGGCCGATCGGGACGACGTCCTCGAAACCGCGCGTGGTCAGCAGGCCAAGGCGCGGACCGGTGCGCTCGATCAGCGCGTTCGTCCCGAGCGTCGTCGCGTAGCGGATCGCCTCGGTCCGCTGCAGCACCTCGTCGGTGGTGATGCCGAACCCGGTGGCGAGGTCGTCCACCGCCGTCATGAACCCCTGCGAGAGGTCGTGGTGGGTCGTGAGCGCCTTCGCGGTCGTGACGCGGGTGCCGTCCGTGGCGAAGCAGTCGGTGAACGTGCCACCGATGTCGACGTTGATCTCCATGTCAGTTCTCCTCGTCCGCGGCGGCAGAGCGGGCCGCCAGCTGCCGCGCCTTGAGCGCGTCGATGTCGAGCTCGATGTCG
Organism: Paraconexibacter sp. AEG42_29; assembly: GCF_040581415.1. Lineage (NCBI taxonomy): Bacteria > Bacillati > Actinomycetota > Thermoleophilia > Solirubrobacterales > Paraconexibacteraceae > Paraconexibacter > Paraconexibacter sp. AEG42_29. The sequence continues at coordinate 5,074,625 of NZ_CP114014.1, forward strand.
TTCGAGATCGGGTGGCCCGGCGGCAGGTACTCGACCTCGACCTGGGTCCCGCAGCCGGGGCAGCAGCACTCGACGATGCGGCACCACTCCGGGTCCGGCGCGTAGCTGTAGGCCGCGTCGATCTTCGCGTCGTAGATCTCCCGCGGGTCGCGGTCGTACAGCAGCAGGCCGCGCTTGTAGGCGTCGCGGGCCGGGCCGATCTCGTGGTCGCAGCGCCGGCAGCGCCAGGTCTCGGTCTGCAGATCGATCTCCAGGTACTCGGTGATGATCTCGCGCTCGTAGGTGGTGCTCATGTCACTGGCCTCCGTCGTCGGTGTGCGTGAGGCGCCCGATGCCGAGCGCGTCGATGCGGTACGTCCAGCCGGGCGGGACGACGTGCGTCGTGTCGTCCGCCTCCAGGACCGCGGGGCCGGCCAGCTGCGCGCCCGGGCGCAGCTCGGCCGCGCGGTGCACGTCGGTCTCCAGGGTCCCGACCCCCGGCCACGTCACCGTCCGCGTGCGGTCCGGGTCCGGCGTGTGGTCCGTCGTCTCCACGGGCTCGAGCTGCGGGTGCGAGAGCACGGCGACCGCGGTGACCTGCGTGCGGTCGACGCCGTGCCGCTGCACTGCCGCGACGCTCAGCGTCACCTGGTCGGCGCCGAAGCCCTCGCCGCGCATGTCGCGCAGCGCCTGCGTGCGCAGAGCGTCGTCGACACCGTCCCCCGGCGCCGCGTCGTATACGTGGCGCACGTCAGCCGAGGACGCGCCGAACGCGCTGAACACGGCGGCGAACGGGACGGTCAGCACCTCCCGGATCCCGAGCCGCGCGGCGACGTCGCAGGCGTGCGTCGGCCCGCCGCCGCCGTAGGCCAGCATGCTCGTCCGGGCGGGGTCCAGGCCGGCCGCCTGCAGCTCCGAACCGATGCGCGCCGCCATGTTGTCGTGCAGTCGCGCGCGGATGGACGCAGCCACCGCGACGGCGTCCGTGCCGAGCGTCTGCATCGCCCGTGTCGCCGCGTCCGCGTCGAGGGCCATGCGGCCGCCCAGGAACCGGTCCGGGGCGATCAGCCCGAGGACCACGTCCGCATCCGTCACCGTCGGCGCCGTCCCGCCGCGGGCGAAGCAGGCCGGGCCGGGGTTCGCCCCGGCCGACTGCGGCCCGACCTCGATCGTCCCGTCGTCCAGGGTGTGGGCGATCGACCCGCCCCCGCTGCCCAGCACGTGGATGTCCGGCATCGCGAAGGAGACGTCGACGTCGACGACGCGGCCGTGCTCCAGGAACGGCGCCCGGCCGCCGGAGAGGAACCCCACGTCGAGCGACGTCCCCCCGACGTCGAACGTCACGAGGTCGTCGATCGCACAGACCCGGGCGATCTCCTCCGCGCCCAGCAGCCCGGCCGTCGGGCCGGAGTTGTAGGTCCGGCCGGCGACCGTCTTGGCGACGCGCGCGCAGCCGCCGTCGTTGTGGACGATCAGCAGCGGGCGCGTGTAGCCGTTCTCGCGCAGCCAGTCCTCGGCGCGGTACAGGTACCGCGCCACGTCGTCATGGACGTACGCGTTGAAGAGCGCGGTGGCGGTGCGGCGGACGTCGTCCGGGTCGGACGCGACGTCGTGGCTGAGGGTCAGCGGGACCGTGTCCAGGCACTGGCGCGGGTAGTGGCCGCGGAACGAGGCCAGCACGCGGCGCTCGACCGCCGCACCGTCGGCGGCCGTCCCGATCGAGCAGACCAGGCCGCGGGCGCTGCGCCCCAGCAGCGCCTTCGATGCGTCGACCACTTCGGCGTCCCCCGTCCCGTTGGACGCGGCGCCGACGGCCGCCACCATCCCGGGCGCGCCGAACCGCTCGACGAGGCGCGCGCCGGGGCCGCCCTCGCCGTAGACCGCCAGCTCGTCGCCGGACACGATCAGGCCGATCTTCGGACCGGTCCGCTGGATGACCGCGTTCGTGCCGACGGTCGTCGCGTAGCGCACGCACGCGGCCTCCGACAGCAGGTCGTCGACGCTGATCCCGATCACCTCCGCGGCCCGCTCGAGCACCTGCGCGAAGCACAGCGCCAGGTCGTGCGGCGTCGTGAGCACCTTGACGGTGTGCACCTCGCCGCGGTGGACCACGAAGGCGTCGGTGAACGTCCCGCCCGTGTCGATGTCGATCGTCGTCTCCGGCATGGCCGCGACGGTACGCCGGGCTCAGACGCGGGAACTCGTCACCCGTGTCCAGTCCCCTCGCGGATGTCTGTACACGGATGACAACCCGTGAGCACCGGCGCCGAGACGGGGTCGTCAGGGCTCGATCGCGCGCAGCAGCCGCAGCGCCGCCTCGACCTCGAAGCGCCGCTCGGACAACGGGTGGCCCAGCAGCCGCTCGGCGTGCTTGGCCCGGTAGTGCACGGTGTTCTGGTGAATGCCCAGGCGCTTGGCGGTCGCCGTCCGCTGGCCGCTCTCCAGCAGCACCGCGACGGTCGCCCGGATGCGCCGGGTCGCGTCGTCGCCCGCCGCGAGCGCCCCCAGCTCGTGCGCCACGAACCGCTGGGCGCGCTCGAGGTCCGCCGCCATCAGCGAGCTCACGACGACCTTGTCGTAGTGGACCGCCCGGCCGTGGTGGCGGCCGCCGACGCGGAGCAGCTCCTTGACGTGCAGCGCCTCCTCGTGCGAGGTCACGAACCCCCGCCGGCCCTCGCCGCGCAGCCCGCACGCGGCGACCACGGAACGCGGCAGCCGGTGCGCCCCGAGCGCGGCCGCGATCTCGGTGTCCGGCGACGCAGACGCGAGGCTGCACCACACCCAAAGCGTGGTGCGGCCGTCCGGGACGAGCAGCAGCCGGCGCGGCGACAGCGGCGCGACGATCTGCCGGGCCTGCTCCTCCAGGCGCGCGACGACGTCCTCGGCGTCGTCCCCCGCCACGGCCGAAAGGACCAGCGCCAGGTGGCTCTCCCGGACGTCGTAGCCGAGGCGCGCCGCGACCACATCGAGGTCCAGCGGCTCGCCGGACAGCACCTGCACCACGGTCTCGTGACGGAGTGCCGCGGCGGTCCGCGCCCACTGCTCGCGCTGCTTGGCGTACTCCTCGGTGACCTCCTCGCTGACCGCGTCGACGTAGTCGAAGACGAACTGCATCGAGTGGTCGACCGCCTCGATGAACAGCTCCCGGTCCTCGACCCGCGCCGCGATCTCGCGCTTCCACAGGGTCCAGAACCACATCGTCCCGAGCCGGTACGCGCGCAGCAGCGTCGCGAGCGGCGTGCCCCGGTGCACCATGGTCTCCGCGTAGCGGATGGCGCCCGGGGGCGCCGTCGTCTCGCCCACCGGCCGCCCGTCTCCGAGCATGTCGAAGATCCGCTCGAGGTTGTCGTGGGCGCTCTGCTGCAGCCCCTCCGCAAGCTCCTCGTCGACGTCGAGCTCGGGCATCGAGGCCTGGACGTAGGCGACGCACTCGTCGACGAGGGTGTCGAGCGAGGGACGTAGCTCGATCGCCGTCCGGCGCCGAAAGCCGTCGTGCCAGTCCTCAGCCTGCGGGACCGCCGTGCTGGGTGTCATGGCGCGACACTACCCGCGCCGATCACGCGCGTCCGGCGCAGCCAGCGCCGCGCGCCCGCTCAGATGCGCGAGCCGAACGCCTGCGAGCCGTCGACGTTCACGATGTCGCGGCCCAGCGGGAGCAGCGACACCGGGATCAGCTTGAAGCTCGCCAGCCCGAGCGGGATCCCGATAATCGTCACGCACAGGATCACGCCGGTGATGAGGTGGCCGAGGGCCAGCCACCAGCCGCAGAGCACGAACCAGATCACGTTGCCGATCCCCGCGCCCAGGCCCGCATCCGGCCGCACCACCACCGTCTTGCCGAACGGGAACAGCGCGAACGCCGCGATCCGCAGGGATGCGATCCCGAACGGGATCGTGATGATCAGGATGAAGCAGATCAGCGCGGCGAAGGCATAGCCGAGGGCCATCCAGAAGCCGGCGAAGACGAACCAGATGATGTTCAGGACGAGGCGCACGCCTACAGTGTGACCGTCCCGCGGCCCGCCCGTGCCGCAGCCGCTTCAGCGCTTGACGTCGCCCAGCCCCATCGCGCGCCCGATGATCTCCTTCATGATCTCGGTCGTCCCCCCGTAGATCCGCAGGATGCGGGCGTCGGCGTAGTCGCGCGCGATCGGGTACTCGGTCATGTAGCCGTAGCCACCGTGCAGCTGCAGGCAGCTGTCGACCACTCGGCCCAGGGCCTCCGAGCACCAGTACTTTGCCATCGCCGCCTCGTCCGGGGTCAGCGTCCCCGCGTTCAGCGCGAGCAGGCAACGGTCGACGAACGCCTGCGCGACCTCGACCTCGGTCCGGCAGCCCGCGAGCACGAAGCGCGAGTTCTGGAACGTGCCGACGGGACGGCCGAACGCCTTGCGGTCGAGCGTGTACTCGACGGTCCGCTCGAGCGCCCCACGTGCGGACGCGATCGCGCCGACGGCGATCGACATCCGCTCCTGCGCGAGGTTGCGCCCCATCAGCTTGAAGCCCTCGCCCTCGCCGCCGAGGAGGTTGGCGACCGGGACGCGCGCGTCGGTGAAGAACAGCTCGGCGGTGTCCTGCGCGTGCTGCCCCAGCTTCTCGAGGTTGCGCCCGCGCGTGAACCCGGGCGTGTCGTTCTCGACCGCGAGCAGCGAGATGTCGGCGTACGTGCCGGTGGTCCCGGTCCGGACCGCCGTGATGATCAGGTCCGCGTTCACGCCGTTGGTGATGAACGTCTTGGAGCCGTTGACGATGAAGTGCTCGCCGTCCCGCTTGGCCGACGTGGTGATCGCGGCCAGGTCCGAGCCGGTCTGCGGCTCGGTCATCGCGATGCCCAGGAGCAGGTCGCCGGAGACGATGCCCGGCAGCCAGCGCTCGCGCTGCTCCTCGGTGCCGAGCTCGACGAAGTACGGCAGGGCGACGTCGTTCTGCATCGTGAAGCAGAGCGAGAACGCGGCCAGCCCGCGGCGGCACGCCTCCTCGTTCAGGACGCTGTTGAAGAGGAAGTCCTCCGTCCCGGCGCCGCCGTACTCCTCGGGCACGGCCATCCCGTAGAACCCGAGCTCCCCGACACGCTTCAGCACCTCGCGCGGGACATGGCCGTCGCGTTCCCACTCGTCGTAGTTGGGGACGATCTCCGCGTCGAGGAAGCGGCCGAAGCTCTCGCGCAGGGCATCGTGATCAGGCTCGAAGATCGGGCGCGGCATCGTGGGGACGGGCATGCCGTCAACGCTACGCGCGCGACCGCGCGCCCGTCCTACCCCGAGCGGAGAACCCGGACGGCCCATCGGGGGACGCCGCACGCATTTGCTAGCGTAAGCTGACGTGAACGTAAGAAAGAGATTCGGCGTGGATGCGGACCATGCGAACTACAAGTGGTGGGCCCTCTCGTGTACGAGCCTCGGGATGCTGCTCGCCACCCTGAACTCGGGCACGCTGGTCATCGCGCTGCCGGAGCTCGAGCGCGCGCTCGGGGTCGACCTTCTCACGCTCGTCTGGGTGATCCTCGCCTTCATGATCGCGTCGACGGTCCTCGTGCTCTTCTTCGGGCGGCTGTCCGACGTCTTCGGCCGCAAGCGCGCGTTCGTCGGCGGCTTCGCCGTCTTCACGGTCGCGTCGCTCGGCGCCGGCTTCGCGACCGGCGGGACCGACCTGCTGCTGTGGCGCGTCCTGCAGGGCGTGGGCGGCGCGATGCTGTTCGCCAACGCGACGGCGCTCGTGACCGACGCCTTCCCCCGCGAGGAGCTCGGCATCGCGATGGGGACCAACGTCATGATCGCGGGTGTCGGCCTCGTCCTGGGTCCGGTCCTGGGCGGCGCGCTGGTCGAGATCTCCTGGCACTGGGTCTTCTGGTTCAACGTCCCGATCGGTCTCTTCGGCACCTACTGGGCGGCGACCGTCCTGCAGGAGCTGGTCCCGCCCGAGCAAGAGCGCCGCTTCGACTGGCTCGGGACGCTGCTGTTCGTCGTCGGCCTCACCGGCCTGACGTACGGCATGTCGCGCGGCGGCATCGTCAGTTGGACCGATGCGCACACCGTCGTGTCCCTGCTCGCGGCCGCCGTCCTGCTGCCCGCGTTCATCCTGGTCGAGCGCCGGGTCGCCGAGCCGATGCTCGACCTCTCCCTGTTCGAGGACCGCGGCTTCAACGCCGCCACCGGCGCTGCGTTCCTCTCCGGCCTCTCGCGCTTCTCGCTGACCTTCGTCTTCGTCCTCTACTTCCAGGGCGCCCTGGGCGACGACCCGATCCTCGCCGGCGTCAAGCTCGCGCCGCTTGCCGCCGGCATGCTCATCAGCTCGCCGATCGCCGGCCGCTACGCCGACCGTCACGGCGCACGGTCGCTCTCGGCGATCGGGCTGATCGTCTCGGCGGCGGGCATGGCCGGGATGGCGACGCTCCAGGTCGGGACGCCGTACTGGCTGACCGCGACCTGGCTGCTGATCGCGGGCATCGGGTCCGGCATGTTCAACTCGCCGAACACCGCGGCGATGATGGGCGCCGTCCCCGCCCACCGCCGCGGCATCGCCGGCGGGACGCGGATGATGCTCCAGAACACCGGGTCGGTCCTGTCGATCGCGCTGCTGCTGGCGATCGTGACGAACGGCATCCCGACCGAGACGCTGCTGTCGATCTTCTCGGGCGTGACGACCGGGCTGTCCGCCGACGCGCTGGACCCGTTCATCCACAACCTGCACATCGCGATGTGGGTGCTGACCGCGACCTCGCTGGCCGGCGCCGCCGTTGCGCTGATGCGGCGGAAGACGGCCCCCGGGGGCACGGGCGCCGGCACCGCCCCCGCGGTGCCCACCCCGTCCGCGCGGGTCCCGGCCTGATGGACGAGCAGCGCGACATGCGCATCGGCGAGCTGGCCCGGCTCACCGGGACGACGGTGCGCACGATCCGTTACTACGAGGAGATCGGGCTGCTCCCCGGACCGGACGAGCGCGCGTCCGGCTCGCACCGGACCTACAGCCCGCAAGACGCCGAGCGGCTGCAGACCGTCCTGCGGCTGAAGGACCTGCTCGGCGTCTCGCTCGAGGAGCTGCGGGAGCTGATCGCCGCCGAGGACGCCAGGACCGTGCTGCGCGAGGAGTTCCGCGCCGAGCACACGGCGCCCCGCCGCCGGGCGGAGATCCTGCGAGCGGCCCTCGGCAACGTCGAGCGCCAGCGTGCGCTGGTCCGCGGGCGCCAGGCCCAGCTGGCCGAGCTCGACGCCGAGCTGGCCGAGCGGGAGGCCCTGGTCCTCACGCGCCTCGACGAGGTGGGCGCGCGGCGCGAGGCCCAACCCCGTCGGCGCTGACCGCGGACCTCGGACCCCGGGACTCCGGGACTCCGGGACTCCGGATCACGTAGTTGCGCACGCAATCACATGCGGTATCGTGCGTGTCATGGAGCTCGGGACGTACACCTTCGCCGACGTCGTGCCCCAAGGAGACGAGGCGCTGCCCGAGGCCTCGCGCCGGCGCATGCAGCAGCTGCTGGAAGAGGCGGAGGCGGCCGACCGCCACGGCCTCGACGTCTTCGGGCTCGGCGAGCACCACCGCGCCGACTACGTCGTCTCCACCCCCGCGGTCGCGCTGGCGGCGGTCGCGGCCCGCACGGAGCGGATCCGGCTCACGAGCGCGGTCACCGTCCTCAGCTCGGACGACCCGGTCCGTGTCTTCCAGGAGTTCGCGACCCTCGACCTGATCTCCGGCGGCCGCGCCGAGATCATGGCCGGCCGCGGGTCGTTCACCGAGTCCTTCCCCCTCTTCGGCCACGACCTGCAGGACTACGACGAGCTCTTCGACGAGAAGCTGCGGCTGCTCGCGGCGCTGCGCGAGGACGGGCCCGTCACGTGGTCGGGCCGCTTCCGCGCACCGCTCGGCGGCCAGACGGTCTACCCCCGGCCGCTGCAGGACCGGCTGCCGCTGTGGGTCGCGGTCGGCGGGAACCCGGGCTCGGTCGTCCGGGCCGCGCAGATGGGCCTGCCGCTGGCGATCGCGATCATCGGCGGTGAGCCCGTCCGGTTCGCGAACCTCGCCCACGGCTTCCGCAAGATCGCCGCCCAGTCCGGGCACGACGCCGGCGCCCTCGGCGTGTCGGTCAACGCCCACGGGCTGGTGGCGGACGACGACGCGACGGCCGCCCGCACCTTCCTCGGCCCGTACCGCACGATGATCGACCGCATCGGCCGCGAGCGCGGCTGGCCGCCCCTGACCCGGGCGCAGTACGAGGCGGCGCTGTCCCCCGAGGGCCACCTGCTGGTCGGCAGCCCGGAGACGGTCGCGCGCAAGATCGTCCACCACCACGAGCACTTCGGTCACAGCCGCTTCCTGATGCAGTCCTCGCTCGGCTCGATGGACCACGACGCCGTCCTGCGGTCGATCGAGCTGCTGGGTACCGAGGTCGCCCCGCGCGTCCAGGCCGCCGTCGCGGACCGCGGCGCCGTTCCCGCCTCCGCCTGACCCCTCGCCGGCGCCACGCCCACCGCCCCACGGGCCGAGTTTGCGATCAGCGACACCCGGGTCGACGCCCATCGCACCTCGGCCCGACTGGGCCGCTCGTCGGGTCGTTCAGAGGACGGGGCGGCGGTCCTTCCACGGGCGCGCCTGTTCCAGCTGCGCGCCCAGCGCCAGCAGCAGGCCCTCGGACCCCGGCCGTCCCACCAGCTGCACACCCAGCGGCATCCCGGCCCCCGTCCAGAAGAGCGGCACCGACACCGCCGGCCGGCCGGTGATGTTGGCCAGCTGCGTGTAGGGCACCCAGCCGAGGTTGTCCTGCACGATCGAGTCGACGACACCCAGGTGGGGCAGCACGCGTGTGGTGCGGGTCTTCAGCAGCGCGGCCGCACCCAGCCGCAGCGGGGCGGGGACGTCCAGCGCCCCGACCCGCAGCGGCGGCCGCGCCAGCGTCGGCGTCAGCAGCAGGTCGTATCCCGTGTGGAAGGTCGCGAGCGCGCGGGTGTAGTCGTGCCGCCGCTCGATCGCCGCCAGGTGGTCCACACCGCTGACCGCCCGCCCGAGCGCGGCCATCAGCAGCGTGTCCTGCTCGAAGCCCTCGGGCCCGCAGCCCGAGACCTCGCGCACCTGCTCGACCCCGCGCGCGGCCGACACGAACCAGGTGGTCAGGAAGTCGCGCGCCGCGGCCAGTTCGTCGACCGGCGCGGGGACGGCCTCCACCTCGTGGCCCAGGGACTCGAGCAGCCGCGCGGCGTCCTCGGCGGCGGCGATCGCGTCGGCGTGCGGCGTCGGGTTGACGGCAGACGCGACCGCAAGGCCGATCCGCAGGCGTCCCGGCTCGGCCTGCGAGGCCTCCAGGAACGTCACGTCCGGCATCCCGGGCAGGTAGGGGGCGACGGGATCGGCGCCCGCCAGCACGTCGAGCATCGCGGCGCTGTCGCGCACCGAGCGGGAGATGACGCCCTCGACCGCCGCCCCCTGCATCCCCTCGCTGCTCCCCGGACCTGAGGGGACGAGGCCCCGGCCGGGCTTCAGGCCGAACAGCCCGCAGCACGCGGCGGGGATCCGGATCGACCCGCCCCCGTCGCTGGCCCCGCCCACCGGGACGATCCCGGCCGCGACCGCGGACGCCGTCCCGCCCGACGAGCCGCCCGGCGTGCGGCGCAGGTCCCACGGGTTGCGCGTAGGGCCGAAGAGCTCCGGCTCGGTCACCGCGGTCGCGCCGAACTCGGGGGTGTTGGTCTTGCCGAAGATCACGAGCCCCGCGTCGAGCCAGCGCTGGACGACCGTCGCGTGCTCGGGCACGGGCAGCTGTGAGAGCCCGCGGCAGCCCCAGGAGGTCGGCAGGCCCGCGTAGTCCTGCGACAGGTCCTTGATGAGGAACGGGACGCCGGCGAAGGGGCCGGACAGCGGCTCGCCGACGCGCGCGGCGGCCTCGTCCGGCATGTCGCGGATGATCGCGTTCAGGCGGGGGTTGACGGCGGCGGCGCGGCCCTGCGCGGCGCCGAGCAGCTCGCCGGCGCTGACGTCCCCGGCCGCGACGAGCTCGGCGAGCCCGACCGCGTCATGCGCTGCGTAGTCGCTGTAGTCCACGGGACAGTTCTACCCGTCCAGCCGCACGGGCAGCGCCTTCAGCTGGTTCGCGAACGGGGACTCGACGTGGCGCGCCGGGCCGTCGATCGCCATCCGCGGGTAGCGCGCGAGCGTCCGCTCGAACAGCAGCCGCAGCTCGAGCCGGGCCAGCGCGGTCCCGAGGCAGAAGTGCCGGCCGCCCGCGCCGAACGCCTGGTGATCGGGGTTGCGGGTGACGTCGAAGCGATCCGGATCCGCGTAGACCGCGTCGTCCCGCCCGGAGGAGACGTACCAGAGCACGACCTTGTCGCCCTTGCGGATCGTCTGCCCGCCGAGCTCGGTGTCGCGCGTCGCGGTCCGGCGGAAGTGCGCGAACGCGGGGAACATTCGCAGCGACTCCTCGACGACCGCGGGGACGAGCGACGGGTCCGCCAGCACCTGGTCGCGCTGGGTCTCGTCCTCCATCAGCGCGCGCATGCCGCTGCAGAACGTCGCCTTCGTCGAGTCGTTCCCGGCCGCCATCAGCAGGAAGAAGCCCATGACGATCTCGTGCTCCTCGAGGCGCTGCCCGTCGACCTCGGCGTGCACGAGGACGCTCGTCAGGTCGTCGGTCGGGCGCTCGCGGCGCTCGGCGATCAGCAGGCGGCAGCGCTCGAAGATCTCCGGGATGTCGCGCTCCATGACGGTCGCGACGCCCTCGGGGTTCAGGTCGGGATCACCGGCGCCGAGGATCGTGTTCATCAGCCGTGCCCAGAGCACGTCGTCCTGCGGCGGGATCCCCATGAAGCGGCCGATGACGCGGGCCACGACCGGCTGCGCGAGGTCCTCCACGAGGTCGCACCGCTCGCGGCCAGCGAGTCCCTCGAGGACGTCATCGACGATCGCGCTGATCATCGGCTCGTGATCGGCGATCCGCTTCGGCGTGAAGCCGCGCTGGAAGAGCGCCTTGAGCCGGTCGTGCTTGGGCGGGTCCATCCCGATGAACATCGCGCGCACGAGGTCCAGCGGCATGATCGCCTCGCTGACCGCCGTGATGCCGCCGGTCTCCGAGGAGTACGTCTGCCAGTCGCGGCTGACGGTGTGGATGTCCTGCTGCGTGGTGACCGACCAGAACCCCGCCTCGGTCGGGTACTCCGGGATGTCCGGGCTGAAGTGGACGGGGCACTGGCCGCGCAGGCGCGCGAACGTCGCCAGCGGCGGCCCTTCGGTCCACAGCCCCTCGTCGATGACGCGCAGGTTCTCGAGGGGGACGGCGCCCGTGTCGGTCGTGGCCATGGGGCGACCCTATCCCGCCGACTGGCTGCCTGGCCAGTCCGAGCGGCGCGGGTATGCGAGAGTCGCGGCATGGCGCTCTATGACCTGAACGGCAAGGTGGCACTCGTGACGGGCGGTGCCCGCGGCATCGGCTTCGCAACTGCGCGCGGGCTGATCGAGCGGGGCGCGACCGTGGTCGTCGTCGACCTCGATCAGGGCGCCTGCGACGCGGCCGCCGCGCAGCTGCACGACACGCGCGCAGCCGGCATCGCGGCCGACGTCACCGACCGCGCGGCGATGCAGCGGGCGGTGGCGACGACCGTCGAGCGGTTCGGCGGCCTGGACGTCGTCGTCGCCAACGCGGGCATCGCGTCGCGCGGCGCGACCTTCCGCGCGATGTCGACCGAGAGCTTCGATCGCGTCATCGACGTGAACCTGTTCGGCGTCGTGCGGACGGTCGAGGCGGCGCTGCCGCAGATCGTCGCGCGGCAGGGGCACGTCGTCGTGGTGGCGTCGGTGTACGCGTTCGCGAACGGCATGGGCGCGACGCCGTACGCGATGGCGAAGGCCGGTGTCGAGCAGTTCGGCCGGGCACTGCGTGTCGAGCTGACGCCGTTCGGCGCGAGCGCGAGCGTCGCCTACTTCGGCTTCATCGACACCGAGATGGTGCACCAGGCGCTCGACGGCGACCCGCTGTCCGACGCGTTGATGGACGTCGTCCCCAAGCCGCTGCGCAAGCGGCTGCAGCCGCAGGCCGCCGGGGACGCGATCGTCGCCGGCATCCAGAAGCGCGCGCCGCGCATCATCCGGCCGCGCCGCTGGACGATCTACTCGGTGCTGCGCGGGGTGCTCAACCCGCTGGCGGACCGCTACACGGAGCGCGACGCCGCGACGGCCGCGCTGATCCGCGGCTTCGACGAGCGCGCGGGGGAAGAGCAGCCGACGACGGCGTGACGGGGGTCTGCGCGACAGGCGGCCCCGGATGAATGCGCTTCCCCCCGAACCCCGCTCCGGGAAAAAGCGCGTTCATCCGCGCCGAGACCGGGTTGTGCGTCACTCCTTGCCGGCCGCGCGCAGCGCCGCGGCCAGGCGCTCGGCGGTGGCGTCGGCGTTGCGCTCGAGCTCGCGCATCCGCACCGGGCTCGTCTCCCGCATGCCGTACGCCTTGGCCCGGTAGAGCGCGAGCCGGTCGCGCGCGAACCGCGCGTCGGCGCGCAAGTGCTGGATCTCGGGGGACTCGCCTGCCGGCGGGACGGCGGTCATGGCGACCGACACTACTCCGCGGCGGCAGGCTCGCCGAGCTCGCGCACGAGCCGGTCGACGAACGCCGCCTGTGCCCGCACGAGCTTGCCCTTCGCGGTGTCCGCGTCGAACCACTCGGCGCGGTCGATCTCGGGGAACTCCTGCATCTTGCCGGACCGCGGCGGCCACTCGACCGTGAACGTCTGACTGCGGATCGATCCGGGGTCGAAGTCGCTCTCGATCGCCCACGCGGTGACGCGCTTGCCCGAGCCCTGTACAACGTCCCCGAGCGGCAGCGGGGTGCCCGTCGGCGGCGGCGACCCCGTCTCCTCGGTGAACTCCCGGCGGGCGGCGTCGAACGGCTCCTCGGGTGGCTCGTACTGGCCCTTGATGATCGACCAGGCGCCCTCGTCCTTGCGCGCCCAGAACGGGCCGCCCATGTGCGCGATCAGCACCTCGAGCGCGTCGCCCGAGCGCCGGAAGAGCAGCAGGCCGGCGCTGGTGATCCCGCGGTTGGACACGCCCGCATGCTCTCACCTCTGGGGTCGCTTGTCGTCCGGTGGGTCAGGCTGCCCGCCGGCCGCACCGGCCCCACTGGCCGTCGCTCCGACCCCGGGACAGTCAGCGCGCCTGCCGCCGGCGGCGGGGCGCCGGCGGTAGGTCGGCGGCGAGCGCCGCGATCCGCGGCTGCAGATCGTCCGCCCAGGTCCACTGCTCGAGGTCGGGGAGGATCGTGGCCGCGGCGGCCCGCAGGTCGCGGTCGGCCGTCACGAGCGGGACCCGCGCTGCCCACGCGGCGGCGGCGATCAGCGCGTCGTCGAGGTCGACGCCACGGCAGCGCTCGAGCACCATCACCGCAGGGTCGGACTCCGGGACGGGAGGCACGACCAGCACGCGGACGCGCCTGAGCCGCGCGCGGTGGTACTCGTCCGGCGTCCGGGCGACCTGCTCGACGCTGACCGTGTCGGCGAGCAGTTGAAGGCGCCCGGCCGACGTGAGCCGGTCGACATCCTGCAGCAGGTCGTCGGCCGCGGCGATGGCGTCGAAGATCATCGAGTCGATGAGCACGCGCAGCGGCTCGGAGACCATGCTGGAAGTGTGACGTACCGGCGCCTGACTCCCGGGTTCGCCGGGGCTGCGCGGGGGCGTCGGGACCGAGCAGCGCACCCCCCAGCGCCGAACGTCGATTTCCCCACGCCCACACGCGGGGAAACGGACGCTCGACCCCGCCCCCGCCCCTCTCCGGCGCCGAACGTCGATTCCCCCACACCCACACGCGGGGAAACGGACGCTCGATCTTCTACCCCGGCACCGGCACGCGGTCCAGCACCGCGTCCGGCCCGCCGAGCGTCGACAACACGCCGGTCTTCGTCCCCGCGAGCGACTGCACCATCTGGCCCCGCACCCACGGGACCCGGGCCGCAGGACCCATCAGCGCATCGCGCGCAACGCCGACGCCAGGGAGGTCCGACTGGAAGACGGGCGTCAGCAGCCGGCTGGTCAGGGCGTAGAAGCGCAGGTGCCGCCGCCGCCGCGCCGAGTACGCGGCCAGGGCCCCGGCCAGCGCGCCCGGCCCGCGGCCGGCGTCGGCCAGGCAGCGGGTCAGCACCCACGCGTCGATCAGCGCGAGGTTCGCGCCCTGGCCCAGCTGCGGGCTCATCGCGTGGCCCGCGTCGCCGAGCACCACGAGGCCGTCACCCGCGTGCCACCGGCGCAGCACCACGTCGTGGTACGCGGCGAACAGCAGCTGCGCGGGGTCGGTCAGCTGCTCAAGGATCGCCGCGACCCGCGGCGCCAGCGTGAGCACGTCGGCTTTCCACGCGTCCAGCCCCGCGGCACGGACGGCGGCCACCGTGTCGCCGTGGAGCGACCAGAAGAGCGAGACGCACGGGACGTCCGCGCCGCCGCCGGGCAGCCGCACCCGCCCCGAGGGGAGGGTGCCGACCATCTCCGTTGTCCCCCGGTAGGTCTGCGCCAGCACGCCGCCGAACCGCTCCTTGGGGTCCGGCACGATCGCCCACAGCGCTCCCCACGGGTACGGGCGCGCCCGCCGGACGAGACCGGTCGCCGCCCGCAGCGCGGACCGCGCGCCGTCCGCGCAGACGACCAGGTCGAACGGCCCGAGGTCTCCGTGGTCCCGTGTGTGCAGCACTCGCCCCCGCCCCGCGCCCGCCCGCGGTCCGGTCGTGGCACCCGCACCGCCAACCGCACCCGCACCCACACCGACACCCGCACCCGCACCGACAGCCGAGACACCGTTCACATCGACCCCGGTCCGGACCTCGACCCCGTCCCGTCCCAGCGCGTCCCACAACGCCGAGAACAGGATCCCGCGGTGGACACCGAGCCCGAACGCCCCGCTTCGCCAGTCGTCGTAGTGCAGGTCCATCACCGTGCGGCCCGCGGCGGTCGTCCCCTGCAGGCGCGCCACGCGCGCGGCACGCGCCGCCACCTCGCCGTCGAGCCCGAGCTCGCTCAGGACCGCCATCCCCGTCGGCTGCAGCAGGATCCCTGCGCCGACCGGTCCCGGATCCGGGACCCGCTCCAGCAGCACCACCGAGTGGCCCGCCCGGTGCAGGGACAGCGCCGCCGCGGTCCCTGCCGTCCCGCCGCCGACCACGGCCACCCTCAGCGCATCCACCGCGCGAATGATGGCGCATGCGAGTCGACCAGGGACTGCGTCATGGATCACATCCCGCTCGGGATTTGGGCCGAAGCGGCTTACAGTAAGGCGATTGCGGGCGGGGGCCCTGCAGCTGGACCGCTACGCAACGACGTCACGGGGGACCCGAAGATGCGAGTACGACCAGAGGAGTTCCTGCTCTCCCGCCTGAGCCGCGAGGACGCCGACGCCGTGCGCGCCGCCGGCGAGGAGAAGCCCTTCGCCGCCGGCGCCGAGCTCATCACCCCCGGTGTCAGCCGCCGTGAGCTGGTCGTCATCGAGCACGGGTTCGTCAAGGTCGCCCGCCGTCACGGCGAGCGCGAGGTCGTCCTGTCCGTGCACGGTCCGGGCGAGCTCATGGGGGAGATCGCGCTGCTCGACCGGCGTGACCACGCCGCGTCGGTGACCGCGCTCACGGCCGGCTCGGCGCTCCACCTGATGGCGCCCGCCTTCTGGGGCCTGCTCAGCGAGCTCCCGCACCTGAACCGGTCGATCATCGGCACGGTGACCACCCGCCTGCGGGACGCCGGCAACCAGCGTGGCGAGCAGCTCGCCGCCACCGCGATCGTCCGCGTCGCCGGCCGCATCATGTGGCTCGCGGAGCGGTTCGGCGTCGCGACGGAGGACGCCGTCCGCATCGACATCCCGCTGACCCAGGCCGAGCTGTCGAGCTGGGCCGGGGTCTCGCGGGAGACGGGCGTCCGCGCGCTGCGTCAGCTGCGTGACGCCGGCTGGATCCGCCTGGAGCGCAGGCGGATCCTCGTCACCGACACGGCGGCGGTGCACCGCTTCGTCGCGGCCGACGTCGCCGCACCGATCTGACGGACTACGGCGCCTTGGGCGCTGCCGGGGGCGTGGGGGGCGTGGGGGCACCGGCCGGCGGGGTCGGCGCGCCCGCGGGAGGCGGACCGGGACGACCGTGCGGACCGCCGAAGTGGCCTGGGCCCTTCGGGCGGAAGCTGTCGTCGACGGCGAACACCTCGGTACCGTCGGACGACGCGCTGACGTGCACCCGGTCGCCGGCCTTCAGGTCGGCGAGCTTCGCGGTCTTGCCGTTGCGCGTGATCGTCGCGGCCGCCGGGACCGTCACCGTGACGTCCTTGTACGGGACGGCCTTCGTGCCCTCGGTGATGACCAGGTCCTGACCCGAGACCGACCTCACGACGCCGCTGTCGCGGGTCACCGTGATGTACGCCTTGCCGGCCTCGTCGAGGACGACGGCCTCCTCATGCACCGGCGGGCCACCGCGCATGAAGCCCGGGCCGCCACGGCCGCCGGGCCCGCGGCCGAAGCCCGGTCCCCCGCCGCGCGGGCCGAACGCACCCGCGGTGCCGCTCTGCTTCGCCGTGCCGCCCTTGGCGGCACCGCTCTTCGTCGTGCTGCTCTTGCTCGTGGCCGCCGTGCTCCCGGCGATACCGGCGCCGGCGCCGGCCAGCGCGCAGACCGTCGCAACGGCACCGACGCGGATCCATCCTCGTGACTCCAAGACCATCGACCTCCTGTGGGTTCTGTTCTGTGCCCGACGGCGCCCGGACAGCCTGGGCGCGCAGCGGGGACCTACCGACGACACGAGTATCGGGACCGCACCTCCAGATCGCCTGAGAGCTGGCTGAGAATCGCGGCCGACGTTCACAGCGTTCCCCCAGCGAACGCCAAGGCCGCCTTCATCGCGCCGGAGCACGGTATGGGGCATGTCCACCCGCACCCTCCTCCTCCCCCTCGGCCTCGCGGCGGTGATCGGCGGCGCCGGTGGCGCCGCGGCGACGATCGGCCTCGACTCGCCGGCGCCCACCACCACCACGACGGTCACCCAGGCCGCGACGCCCGTCGCCGACACGGCCGACACCACCCCGGTCGCGAACACCTCGGCCGTCCCGCTGACCGCGACGCAGGTCTACCAGCGCAGCAAGGACGCGGTCGCGTTCATCACGGCGACGGTGACGCAGCAGTCCAGCAGCCCGTTCGGCCCGCAGGAGCAGTCGGGGTCGGCGACCGGCACCGGCTTCGTCATCTCGAAGGACGGACTGATCGTCACCAACGCCCACGTCATCGACGGCGCCAGCGCGATTCGCGTAAAGGTCGGCGACCGCGAGTCGGCCGTCGCCCGCGTGGTCGGGGTCGACACCTCCACGGACATCGCGCTCATCAAGGTCGACACCGCGGGCGCGTCGCTACCGACGCTGCAGCTCGGTGACTCGTCCGCTGTGCAGGTCGGCGACGGGACGTTCGCCATCGGCAACCCGTACGGCCTGGACCGCACGCTGACGACCGGCGTCGTGTCCGCGCTGCACCGCTCGATCAACGCCCCGGACGGCTACGCGATCTCCGACGTGCTGCAGACGGACGCGGCGCTGAACCCCGGCAACTCGGGCGGCCCGCTGCTCGACACCGCCGGCAAGGTGATCGGCGTCAACTCCCAGATCGAGTCGTCCGGTTCGTCGCAGACGGGCGCGACCGGCGGCAACACCGGCGTTGGGTTCGCGGTCCCGTCGAACACCGTCAAGCGCGTCGTGCAGCAGCTCGAGGCGACCGGCAAGGCGACACACCCGTACCTCGGCGTCTCGACCGAGGACACGACGTCCGGCGTCAGCGGCGCACGGGTCGGGGCGGTCAGCGCCGACGGCCCCGCGGGCAGCGCCGGGGTCCAGGAGGGCGACGTCATCACGCAGCTAGCGGGGACGACCGTCCGCGACGCCGAGTCGCTGACCTCGGTCCTGGAGGGCCACCGCCCCGGCGAGGAGGTCACCGCGAACGTCCTGCGGGACGGCCAGACGCGGACGGTGAAGATCACCCTCGGCACGCGCCCCGAGCGCGCGGTCTCCAGCGCCGGCTGACGCCGACCCGACACCTGCAAGCCCCTCGCGACCGCCTGGTCCCCGACGACCAGGCGGTCGCCGCCGCGTCCGCACCCACCACGGATTCGCTGACCCCGGGTTCCGCAACCCCGGCAGTGGCCAATGTACGGACGACGCCCACACCGAACGCTGACCCCGGGTTCCGCACCCCCCGCGGTGGTCAAAGTCCGGACGACGACGACCACGCGAGCGCTCTCAGCCAGCTCTCAGTCCGCCCCCACGGCCCTCTCGCAGGCCGAGCGCAATGTGACGGCATGCCCTCCGCCGTCCCCTTCGACGCCCTGCTCCCCGCCCCGCCCCAGGCGCTGACCGCGGCCCCCCAGGTCGACGTCGTCATTCCCGTCCACAACGAGGAGGTCGCGCTCGGCCCGTGCGTCCGGCGCCTCCACGGCTACCTCTCCGGGGACGACTTCCCCTTCAGCTGGCGGGTCGTCGTCGCGGACAACGCCAGCACCGACGCCACACGGGCCGTCGCCCGCGACCTCGCCGCCACGCTGCCGCAGGTCCAGCTGACCTCCCTCCCCGCCAAAGGCCGCGGCCGCGCCCTCCGCGCCGCCTGGTCGGCCAGTGACGCGCAGGTCGTCTGCTACATGGACGTCGACCTCTCGACCGACCTGCGAGGGCTGCTGCCGCTCGTCGCCCCGCTGCTCTCCGGCCACTCGGACCTCGCGATCGGCAGCCGCCTCGCCGGCAGCGCCCGCGTCATCCGAGGCCCCAAGCGCGAGCTCATCTCCCGCACCTACAACCGCATCCTGCGCCTCACGCTCCGGACGCACTTCAGCGACGCGCAGTGCGGCTTCAAGGCCGGCCGCACCAGCGTCATCAAGCGCCTGCTGCCCCAGGTCCAGAACGAGGAGTGGTTCTTCGACACCGAGCTGCTGGTCCTCGCCGAGCGCCAGGACCTGCGCATCCACGAGGTCCCCGTCGACTGGATCGACGACCCCGACTCGCGGGTGGACATCGTCGCCACCGCCCTCGAGGACCTGCGGGGGATCGCTCGTCTGCTGGCCGGGACGCGGATCGCGACGTTCGCCGCCATCGGCACCGCGTGCACCGTCGCCTACGCCGTGCTGTTCCTCCTGCTGCGCGGCCTGCTGCCGCCCGCGGCCGCCTCGGCGGTGGCGCTGGCCGTCACGGCGGTCGCCAACACCGCCGCCAACCGGCGGCTGACGTTCGGCGTCCGCGGTCGCGCCGGGGCGCTGCGACATCACGCCCTGGGCGCGGTCGTCTACCTGCTGACCGTCGCACTCACATCGGGCGCCCTCGCCGTCCTGACCGCCGTCGACCCGCGGCCCTCGCGCCTGATCGAGGTCGCGGTCGCGATCGGCGCGAGCGCATGCGCCACCGTCACGCGCTTCGTCGCGATGCGCTGGTGGATCTTCGCGCCCGCCGCCGAGCCGCAGTCGCAGCCCCAGCCGCAGCCCCGGGCCGCGCACGCCGGCGCGCCGCCCACCCTCCTGTCCACCACCGAGAACGGCTGATCGCCGATGTCCCTGACCGCCCCCTTCCGCCCCCGGCATCGTCACGGCACCGCCGCGACGGCGCACCCCATCCCGCTCGCGAAACCGTCCCGTCAGGCACCCCCGGCCGATGCGGCGAAGCCGGCCCGCGCCCACCGCTCGACCCATTCGGCGGACACCCCGCGCCGCTCCGGCACCGGCCGTCGCCGCCACCCCGCACCCACCGGTTCGCCCGTCCTGCTCGTCGGCGCCGGCGCCCACGCCGCCGCCCTGACCCCCGTCCTGCGCGCCCTGCCCGAGGCTGCCGATGTCGTCGTCGTCCTGCGCATGGCCTCCCGGGAGGACCGCACCCACGGCGCCGAGCTGGCCGAGCTGACCCTCCGCCGCGGCGGCCGCCTGATCGAGCTCAGCGGTGCGCGTTCCGCGGTCGCCCTCGACGCCGGCCGGCTGCGCGCGCTCGTCGCGGACATCGCGCACCGCGAGGTCCACGTCGCCGGCCCGGCCGCGTTCGCCGACGCGGTCCTCGCCGGCGTGCGCGAGACCGCGACCCCCGACGCGGCCCGCGCGACCCACACCCGACCCGCCGCGGCCTGACCCGCCGAACCCGGTCCGCGCACAGCAGGCTCTCAGGAAGTCCCCAGCTTCCGGGACGATGATGTACCCATGAGCAGCCAGCCGAACGTCGACGCCGTGCGCATCCTCGTGGTCGACGACGAGCCCAACATCGTCGACGTCATCAGCATGGCCCTGCGCTTCCAGGGCTTTGACGTGGCGACGGCCGGCACCGGCGCGGACGCCATCAGCCAGGTCGCGAGCTTCAAGCCGCACCTGATGGTCCTGGACATCATGCTGCCGGACATGGAGGGCTTCGACGTGGCGACCAAGCTCGGCGCCCAGCGCGCCGGCGTCCCCATCATCTTCCTCACCGCCCGGGACGCGACCGAGGACAAGATCCGGGGCCTGACGACCGGCGGCGACGACTACGTCACCAAGCCGTTCAGCCTCGAGGAGCTCATCGCCCGCGTCCGCACGATCCTGCGCCGGGTCGGCCACGCCGAGGACGGTTCCAGCGTCCTGACGTTCGACGACCTGCACCTCGACGAGGACACCCGCGAGGTCACCCGCGGCGGCTCACCCATCGAGCTGACCGGGACCGAGTACCGGCTGCTGCGGTACCTCCTCCTGAACCCCCGCCGCGTCCTGACCCGCGCCCAGCTGCTGGACCACGTCTGGGAGTACGACTTCGGCGGCGACGCCCGCGTGCTCGAGACGTACGTCAGCTACCTGCGCAAGAAGCTCGACCCGCACGGACCGCCGCTGATCCACACCGTGCGCGGCGTCGGCTACGCGCTCAGGGCCGCGAAGACCTGATGTCCCTGCGCACCCGGCTGATCGCCGGTCTGCTCGCGATCGCCGCGATCGGCCTGCTGGTCGCCGGGGCCGCGACGTACGCGGGCCAGCGGTCGTTCCTCATCGAGCGCGTCGACCGCCAGTCCGATGCGACGCTCAACTACATCGACAACCAGCGGGGGGACGGACGCGGCCGCCCCGGCTACGGCTTCCGCCCGGGCTACCCCGGCGGCCCCCCGCCGCGCGGCCCCGGGGGCGGCCCGGACGATCTCGTCAACCCGGCCGCGGGCACCTACGGCGTCCGGATCGATTCAGACGGGACGGTCGGCGCCGGCGTGGCGTACTTCCTCAATGGCCAGGAGGCGCCGTCCCCGCCGAAGCTCCCGGACAGCCTGAAGCCCGGCAAGGCCGTCAACGTCGACTCGCAGGACGGCTCGCTGCGCTACCGCCTGTTCGCCCGCGACACCCGTGACGCCCCCGGCGGGGCGCTCACGATCGCCGCCATCCCGCTGACCGAGGTCGACTCGACGCTCGACCGCCTGCTCGTCATCGAGGCCATCGTCATCGCGGCCGTCCTGGCGGCGCTGGCCGTCGCGTCGTTCCTGGTCGTCCGACTCGGGCTGCGACCGCTCGACCGCATCGGCCAGACGGCGGACGCCATCGCCGGCGGCGACCTCTCCCGCCGCGTCACGCCCGCGACGTCGAAGACCGAGGTCGGGCGCCTCGGCCTGGCCCTCAACGCGATGCTCGCCCGGCTCGAGCATGCGTTTACCCGCCAGCGCGCGAGCGAGGACCGGCTGCGCAGCTTCCTCGCGGACGCCTCGCACGAGCTCCGCACGCCGCTCTCCTCGATTCGCGGCTACGCCGAGCTGTTCCGCATCGGCGCCGCGAGCAGTCCCGAGGACATCAAGAAGGCGATGACCCGCATCGAGCAGGAGGCCGCGCGGATGGGCGTCCTGGTCGAGGACCTGCTGACGCTGGCGCGCCTGGACGAGCTGCCGGACGTCCAGCCGGAGCCGGTCGACCTCGCGGCCCTCGCCCGCGACGCCATCGACGACGCCCGCGCGACCGCCCCCGACCGCCCGATCACGCTGACCGTGTCCGGGGACAGCGTCGTCAGCGGCGACCCCCACCAGCTGCGCCAGGTCTACGGCAACCTGCTCCGCAACGCCCTCGTCCACACCGGGCCGACCGTCGCGATCCACGTCAGCGTCGACGATGCCGGTGAGGACGTCGTCATCGCCGTCCGGGACCACGGGCAGGGTCTGCCTGCCGGCGCCGAGCCGGACGAGTTGTTCGACCGCTTCTGGCGCGCGGACCCGGGCCGTGGCCGCGGCAAGGGCGGGGCCGGCCTCGGCCTGGCGATCGTGGCGGGGATCACCGCCGCCCACGGCGGCCAGGTCGCGGCGGCGAACGAGGTGGACGGTGGCGCGCGCTTCACGGTCCGCCTCCCGCACCACGCAGACGTGCCGGCCCGAACGTCCGTCTAACCCCGCCATACGAGGAAGAACCGACGTTCGGCGCCAGCAGGCCCGCCCCCCGGTCGGTCGAACGTCGGTTTTGCCCGCCACAGGACGGGACAACCGACGTTCGGCCCATCCCCGGCCGCGAGCTACGGCACCTGCAACCCGCCCGCGGGGTCCAGCAGCACCGCCGCCACGTCCGCGTACATCGTCTGCTTGATCGCGGCGAACGTCGCCGGCAGCTTGCCGGCCTGGGCAGCTGCGCGCGCGACGGCCTCCGTCACCACCGACTCCAGCGGCACCGCCGCGTCGACGATCTGCGCGGACACCGCTGCAGCCGCGTCGTAGCGCCGCCCGGTGAGCATCGCCTCGTGCGCGGTGTGCTTGGACCAGCGCGCCTGCAGCAGCGCCGCCATGCCCGGGGTGAAGGGGATGTTGATGTCGACCTCGGGGACGCAGAAGAAGCCCCGGTCCTCGCGCATCACGCGGGCGTCGTGCGCCACCGCGAGCATGGCGCCCGCCGCGAAGCAGTGCCCCTGGATCGCCGCGACGGTCGGGACGTCGAGCAGCAGGAACCGGGCCAGCAGCGCCTGGACCTCGCCGATGAACGCCGGCAGCTCATCGACGTTCGCGCCCATCCACTCCAGGTCGAGCCCGTTGGACCAGATCTTGCCGCCCGCGGTCGTCACGAGCGCCCGCGGACCGTCCGCGGCCTGCACCTCGTCGAGCGCGGCGTTCACCCCGCCCACCCAGGTCGGGTTGAAGCGGTTCTCGTCGTCCCCAAGGTGGAGCCGGAAGACGTCGTCCTGGCGTGTCAGCGTCGGCATGCGCGAAATTGTACGCATGCGTTCATCTGACTATGGGAACAGGGCCTGTGACGGACCGCCTCCGGCGCCGTAGAACCACCGAATCGCACCGCCGCAGCACCCCGCATCGGTCCTTAGACAACCTTGAGGCGCTGCACAGCTTCCACACAACAACGAGCGAAAGGATGCTCCCCATGACCACCATCACCCCCACCCCCATCCACCACACCGTCACCGACGACCGGCTGCTCGACGCGGCCCGGAGCCGGCGCCAACTCACGGACACCGCGCTCAGCGCCACCGACGCCGAGTCCGTCACCGAGCTCTACGAGGACCACATCGACCGCGAGCTGTGGCACGCCGTCGTCCGTCACGCCGACGGCTCCAGGATGCACGTCCGCCTCGACCGTCGTCTGGGCACCGTCGTCGTCCACGACGCCCGCCTCGGCACCACGCAGGCGGCGTGACGTAGGTCAGGCGGCCCGGGCCTCAGCCTTCCCTCAAGGCACAGCCCGCGCCGCGACCTACCCAGGTAGGGCCGCCGGTCCCCTGATCCGCCCTCAGGCGGGTTCCTCAGGCGGGGACCGGCGGCACCGCCGCCAGCCAGTCACGCAGCTGCGCGTACACCCTCGGGTGGTTCAGCAGCGCGAAGTGCGACAGCCCGCCGACGTGCACGGTGTCCTCCATCGTGAAGGCGATCCTCCGCCGCCGCCCGGCCCCGGTCGCGCTCGAGTGATAGACGAGCAGGTCGCCCAGCAGTCTTCCCAGCGGCCCGTCGTGCCGCTGCGCCAGCGTCGCCGAGATCGTGCAGTGGCGCACGTCCTCCAGCAGCGGGACGTCGCCGCACGGGTCGTCGAAATGGTCCGGCTCGTGCCCATTCCAGTCCTCTTCGGTGATTGCTCCGAAGCGCAGATCGCGAATTCCCGCGCTGCGGACGTTCAGGACTGCCGCGACGGGCAGCGCTTCGGGCACCCGCCGCATGAGGCGCGTCGCCTGGTTGACCGTCTGCTCCAGCGGCGCGCCCAGGTGCGGCGTCCCGAGCATCACCACGTGCGTCACGAGTCCCCGCCACGCGCGGCCTGACCCATGCGCGCGATGGCACGCGCTGCGGATCACGAGCCCGCCCATCGAGTGCCCGATGAGCACGAGCTCGCGGACCTCGCACGGCCAGTTCGCGATCAGCGTGTCCAGCAGCTCGTCCAGGTCCCGGCCGTTGTCGGAGATCCGGCGGCCGGTGTTGTAGCGCAGGACGACTGGCGTCAGGCCAAGGTCGTCGCGCAGACGCTCGGCGTAGGTGGGCAGCGGCGGCAGGCCGTCGGGCTGCGCCGTCCCGAGCGACCACGACGCGTCGGTCTCGCAGAGCCCGTGCAGCAGGACGACCACGCGCCCGGTCGCGTCGGGGTACGCGTCAGCCAGATCCACCGCGCCCAGTCCGATGTCCTGACCCGCCAGGCGCGCGCGCATCGGCAGCGCCAGCGCGCTGCCCCGCGCGACCAGCCGGTCCCCCAGGATGCCGTTCAGCGCGCCGACCGCGAGCAGCGCACGCGGATGATCGGTGACCGAGGGGCCGTCGTCCGGCCGCGTCGCCGCGACGGCCTGCCCGGCAAGCCGGCTGCCGACGCCGCCACCTACCCGGACCCCGGAGTAGACGGCCCCCGCGATCGCATCATGGGCGGCGCGGACCGGCGCCGCGGACGGGCCAAGCCCACCGAAGACCCGTCCCGCGATTGCCCGGTGCAGCTCCTGCGCCCGGGCCACCGCGCCGCCGATTCCGTCGGCGGCCAGGGCACCGAGGGCGTCCGCTTCGTCGCTGCGCACGCTCGACGCCGCTCAGACCGCGCCGGCGGGGACGGACGGGACGGACGGCGGGGCGGTGTCGCGATCGGCCTCCCGCCGGCGCGAGTCCACCAGCGGCGCGCCCAGCCGCGAGATCCGCACGAGCCCCCAGCCCAGCAGACCGAGGATCGCGGCGACGAAGGCGAGCACGATCAGCCCGCTGAGCCCCCACAGCCACCCGGGCGTGTCGGTCTTGCGCTCGCGCTGGAGGATCGACCGCTCGCTCTGCAGCGGCCGGGTGAACTGCGGCGTGGCGCTGATCTCGGGCGTCGGGATCGCCGCGTCCGCCGGCAGGTACACGGGGATCGACGCCATCACGGTCCCGCGGTGCAGCCGCAGCGATGACTTCCAGCCCCCGCTGACCGGCAGCGCCTCGGTCGTCCGGTAGACGCCGTCGGCGATCCGCTTCATCGGTGCCTGGACAAGCTTGTCGTCGCCCTGCCAGGCCATGCCGTCGAGCCAGTCCGCGTCGTCGGCAACATCGGCCGGGGTGAAGCGCACGGTCGCGTTCGCGTACCGGACGCCGTCCTTAACGAAGGCCTGCTCGAGCGTCACCGCACCGCGGCCGTCGGGGACGGTGGTATGCGCGAGCGCCCCGATCGTCGCCGCCAGCACGAGGATCGACGCCACCGCCGCGCCCCACTGCCGCGGCGCGCCGACGACGTCGTTGCGCAGCCGCAGCCCGCCGCCGATGAACGCGCCGAGCGTCCCGCCCGTCAGTCCGCCGATCAGGCCGACCAGGATGGCTCCAGGCAGCACGTGGGTCGGCCAGGCGATCGGCATCGCGATCTGCGACCAGCCCGCCTCCGCGAGCATGCCCACGGTGCCGATCAGCGCACCGGCCAGCGCGCCGAAGGCGTACGGCTTGCGGCTCGGCGAAACGGCGAACGCCGCCGCCTCGACGACGAGCGCCTCGGCGACGTAGAGCGGCATGTGCGTCGCGGAGTGCCCGGTGATCGGGCCGACCCAGATCGCCAGCAGTCCCCGGACCACGAAGAAGAACGCGACGGCGCCGAGCGCGGCACCGCGGCCGGCGACCGTCCGCGCGGCGACCATCGTCAGCGCAGCCGCCGCGGCGATCAGCAGCGGCTCGTACAGCAGCCGGAACTGGGGCACGCCGTAGTCGAACTCGCCCTGGAAGATCGACAGGCCGATCAACAGCCCGCCGAACGCGCTGACCTGCCGCAGCGCGCGCATCCGCGCCGCCGTCATGAACGCCAGCGGACCCGCGACCACGTCCGAACCGGATTCCCCGGGGGACAGGCGCGCCTCCGACAGCAGCACGAGGATCGCGACGAGCGTCAGCGCCGCGCCGCCGAGCATCATCAGGTGGGTCGGGCCCCACAGCGTCACGTCCTGGCCGAACAGCCGGTGGCTGACGTCGTCCAGCGGGAAGCCGATGAGCGCGAAGAACGCGCACGCGATCAGCAGGACGCCGCCGACCGGCGCGTGCCAGTCGCGGGTGATGCGGATCGCGGCCGGACCGGGCTTCTCCTCGGGCAGGACGACGGCCAGCCAGCCCGCTGCCGCGATGCCGAACAGCCCGGCGAGGATGAAGTAGTGCGACGGGTTTGCGAGCGGACCGGGGTCGCGGCCGTTGTCGATGTGGATCGAGACGTCCCAGTAGAAGCCGAACGCGGCGACGATCAGGGAGCCGGCGGCGAACCCGGCGGGCAGAGCCGCCCAGCGGGGCAGGCCGCTGATCTTCGCGGCCCAGCCGGCGAACTGCCCGAGGACCTTGACCCGTCCCTGTCGGTGACCGAGACCGAGGACGAGGAGCGCGAGGGTGAGGACACCGCCGACAAGGCTCGCGCCGATGACCTGGGCGAGCTCGGCGCCGCCGGCGGGCGGCGCAGCTTCAGCTGCCGCGAGGAGGGTGGACATGCCGCGAATGTAACATCGGTCGATGTCACATACAACGGTGGTTCGCCGGGTGTGATCGCCCTCACACGCGCACGCCACAGACTGTCCCGCAGCGACCCGCAGCCGGCCTCAGCGGCGCCGTTTTCCGCCCTTGTGCGTCATGCGCTCGAGCTCCCGGCCGAGCTCGCGCTCGACGACTTCGGTCATGGCGATCTGGAAGGTCGCTAGGAGCGACTGCGACGCCAGCGGGCGCAGTCGCTCGAGCGCGGCGGAGACCTCGCCCCAGTGCTCGTCCGGCGTGCCGTCCTCGGCGAACGGTTGCCACACGGCCTCGATGAACAGCTGGGCGAACGTCTTCGCGACGCTGTCCGCGTGGCGGCGCATCTTGGTGAGCAGCTCCATCGCGCGCTCGGCGGGAATGCCGAGCTCGACGAGGTCGCCGCCTGCCGCGGCAAGGATCGGGCTGATCTCCTCGAAGCGACCCTCGTCGTCCAGCCGACGCAGCAGGCCGAGCTCCGTCGCCCGCTGCAGCAGCTTTGGGTCGGTGCTCTGGAAGCGCTCCGCGAGCTCCTCCTTGGTGACGATCCGCGGCTCCTCCTCGACGAACGGCGTGCGGATGGTGCGGGTGAACCGCAGCACCGCGCCGGACTGTCCCGCCGCGCCCTCGAGCAGCTTGCGGATCAGGTCCAGGTTGTACCCGTCCCCCTGCAGTTCGCGGATCAGCTCGATCCGCGTGAGGTGGTCGGCGCCGTAGAACCCGGTCCGTCCGCGGACCTCGGGCGGCGGCAGCAGCCCCCGCGCCTGGTGCGCGCGGATGTTGCGGACCGTCATGCCCGTCTGCTGCGCGAGCTGGTCGATCGTCAGCTGCTCCTCGTCGGCCATCCACCGCGCACACTATCGGCGCGGCCCGCACGGCCTGGGTCAAACCCAGGACTCAGGGGCTTCCTCGAAGGCCTGGTGCAGGCGCTCGTCCTGCTCGCCGTGCCAGACGGTCCAGCGGACCCGCCCCGACCGCAGCACGCGTTCCATGATGAAGATGCGGGCGTCCGGGACGGTGGACCGCAGCGTGCGGGCCTGGTCGCGGGCGGCGCGCTCGGTGCCGAAGGCGCACGCGGCGACCACGACCTCGCCGTCCGCGCAGCGCGCGAGGGCGCAGTACGCCGGCGAGCCTGCGTCGTCGAGCAGCGATCGTGCACCGGCGATCAGCTCGTCGGCGCCTTCCATGGCAATGCTCGTGGGGTGCAGCACGCCCCGGTCATCGGCCGGGGCGTGCTGCGGTTGAGCCCCGAGCGGCGGCCGGGCTACGGGGCGGTCGGCGCGGTGGCGTCGCAGGCGGCGAGCGCCTGCTCGCGTGCGGAGCCGGACGGCACGTTGGCCTCGACGATCTTGGTGCAGACCTCCTTGGTGGCCTTCTGCACGGCGGCGGAGTCACCGGTCGCGGCGGCCTCGGCGGCCTTGTCGCAGACCTTCTTCAGGTCGGTCTTCAGGCTGGCGTCGAGCGTCGGCTGTGCATCGATGCTGGACTTGCAGGACTCCACGGCGGCCTTGACGGCGGCCTCGGCCTCCTTCGGGATCTCGGTCGTCCCGGTGGCGGTGGTCGGGGTGCTGGTCGTCTCGGCGGGCGTGCTGGTCGCGGTGGTCGGCGTGGTCTCGGTGCTCGCCGTGGTGGCGACGCTGGCCGCCGGCGTCGAGGTGGAGCCCGAGCCGTTGTCGTCGTCGCCACAACCGGCGGCGACGAGGCTCGTGGCCAGCAGTGCGGCGACGAAGATGGAGCGTGCGTTCTTCATGGGGTGGTGCCCTCCCGGGGCGTCAGTTCTATGACCGTTGGATCGAATGCCCGCCTAGCGTAAACGCGCCCAGCCGCGACGACGGTCTCGTTTGAGTGTCATGAGCCAGATGACGCATCCAGGCCACGACGGGGCGCGCCGTTCTAGGGTGGCCGCATGAACGTCCTCTACACCGCAAAGGCCCGGGCGACGGGCGGTCGCGACGGCCGCGCCACAAGCCTCAGCGGCCACCCCGACCTGGCACTGAAGCCGCCGGCCGCCATGGGCGGGCCTGCCGACCAGGGCGAGGCGACGAACCCGGAGGAGCTGTTCGCCCTTGGGTACGGCGCGTGCTTCCTGAGCGCGCTGTCGCTGATCGCGCGCCAGCAGAAGATCTCCGCCAAGCACTTCGCGATCGACACCGCAGTGTCGATCGGCAGCGACGACAAGGGCGGCTTCGGGCTCGCGGTCGAGCTCCACGGCGACATGCCGGACGTCGAGCGCGAGAAGGCCGCCGAGCTGATGCGCACCGCGCACACGGTCTGTCCCTACTCGAAGGCGACGCAGGGCAACATCGAGGTCCGCCTGTTCCTGGACGGCGAGGAGCTTTAAAAGACGAAGGGCCCGCAACCTGCCGGGCCCCTCGCACTGCTTTCACTTCGACGTCTCAGACGCTGCTACGCGACCTCGCGGAGGGCAGCCAGCTGCGGCAGGACCGACAGCTTGGCCAGCGCGCGATCCTCGATCGACGCTGCCTGTCGCGGCGTGACGCCGAGGCGTCGTGCCGTCTGGGCGGGCGTCTGCGGGGGCTCGCCGGCGGTGCCGTAGCGCAGGTTGATGACCTTGCGCTCCTCGTCGGGCAGCGTGTCGATGGCACGCTGCACCTCGATCGACGCCAGGGCCGTGTGCACCTCCTCCTCGGGCGCGGGGCCCTCGGCGGAGATGAAGTGGCCCAGCTCGCCACCGTCGGACTCATCGCCGACGGGGCTGTTGAGGCTGGCGGGGGTGCGGTCGACCTCGCGGATCTGCTCGACCTCGTCGAACGTCAGGCCGGTGGCCATGGCGATCTCCTCGAGGGTCGGCTCGCGTTCGAGCTGAACGGCGAGGTCACCGGCGGCACGCGCGACCTTGCGGGCACGCTGCGCCACGTTCGCGGGGAGGCGAACGGTACGGGCACTGTTGTCCAGCCCACGCTGGATGCTCTGACGGATCCAGAGCGTCGCGTAGGTGGAGAAACGGAAGCCCTTGCGCCAATCGAACTTCTCCGCGGCCCGGATGAGCCCGATCATTCCCTCCTGCACCAGGTCGGTCATGGGGAGACCGTGTCCGATGTAGCGACGCGCGATGGACACCACGAGGCGCAGGTTGGAGTTGATGAGCATCTCCTTGGCCTGGAGGTCGCCACGCTCGATGCGCTTGGCGAGCTCGAGCTCCTGGGCGGGCTTGAGCAGCTCGTAGCTGCCCGCGTCCCGGAGGAGGAGGTCAAGGGAGTCCGAGGTCAGTTCGGGCGTGATGGGGGTGGGCTTGCGGGGCAATGCGCTCCTTACGGGAGATAACCAACTCTTGCTGTAGGGATTCTACGCCGTTGTCGTTGACTTTGCAACTACCTGCTCCGGCTACCGTTGGGTGGACGGCTTTCGGGGCTGGCTGACAGCGGGTTCGAGTCCTTGGCGGTAGGTCGGTGGTGTGTGCCCTTCTATGACGGCTGCGAACCACACGTGTTACGGGATCACCGCTGGCGTGCCGGGCTGCTCCGACGTGACTCGCAAGGCGA
Source organism: Paraconexibacter sp. AEG42_29 (assembly GCF_040581415.1). Taxonomy (NCBI): domain Bacteria; kingdom Bacillati; phylum Actinomycetota; class Thermoleophilia; order Solirubrobacterales; family Paraconexibacteraceae; genus Paraconexibacter; species Paraconexibacter sp. AEG42_29. The sequence continues at coordinate 5,104,943 of NZ_CP114014.1, forward strand.
GGGCGAGTTCGAATCTGTGGTCGGGATCATCCAGGCCCTCCCCGAAGCGCTCATAAAGACGGGCGACGCGGTAGCGCACGGTCTGCGGGTGGACCTCGAGGAGCTGGGCGATCTGCTGGATCCGGCCCGGGTTGTCGAGCCATGCCCGCAGCGTCTGGACGGTCCGCCCGCGGGCCGCGCCGGTGAGTCCCTCGAGGGGACGCAGGACGCGTGCGGCCAGGTCGGTCGCGAGGGACGCGTCCCCGCCGCCGTGCAGCAACAGCGTGAGCAGGTGGTCGTCGGCCCGGACTGGAAGCGGTGCGACGACGCGGCCTTCGAGCACCAGCCGCAGGGTTGCGTGCGCACGGGCGCTCGAGTGGCGTGCCCGTCCGGGCGGGACCTCGGGGCCGAGCGCCGCCGCGGCCCCCGGCGGTAGGTTCGCGGCCAGCTGGGTGAGGCGGCCGGGCGCTTCGGGGTCGGGGACGAACGCGAGCACACGGCCGCCGTCAGCCTCGGCGATGACGTCCAGGCCGAGGCGCGAGGCGAGGCGGTCGGCGTCGTGCTCGCCGTCGATCACCAGTGCGGCCAGGCCGGCCGGGACGGTCCAGTCGGCGTCCCGGGCCAGGTCGACGAGCGCGTCGGGGTCGACCTCGTCGCGGTCCAGCGCGCGTACGAGCGCCCGCCGCCGGCGCGCCCGCTCGGAGGCGCTGCGGGCCTGCTCCTGGCTGAAGCCGTCGACCGACTCGGCGCTGATCGCGTCGATGTAGCTGAAGATCTCGCCCGCGAGCGCGTAGAGGTGCCGCGGCTCCTCGCCGGCCGCCTCGGCGACCCGGACGAAGCGCTCCCACGCCAGGCGCGCCCCGAGCCGGTACGCGCTGAGCAAGGCGTCGAGGCTGCGGCCGGCTTGCTGCTCGCCGCGACCGAGCTCGACGTAGATGGTCGCGCGCGGGTCACGGTCAGCGCGGCTGTCCACGCCCCCGGCCTCGATCAGGTCGACGAACCGCTCGAGCGCACGCTGCACCCCGCGGTTGAGCGCCTTGCCGAACGGCCCCTCGAGGGGACGGGCGTACTCGGGGATCTCCTCGCCGATGGCGCGGATCGTGTCCTCGGCCAGGCCGGGCAGCGCCGGCCGCAGCGTCAGCGCAAGCCGCGCCGGCAGCGCGTCAGTGCCAGCTCCGGGACTCATTTGTCACCAAGCTCTAAATATCGCGCGCACACCCCCATACCTTTGCACGAAACGCCCGTCCCGTTTGCGGGCAGACTTCCAGTCATGACTCGCGCTCAACGCATCACGAACATCGTGGCGGTCGTCCTGCCGTTCGCCGCCTTCGCCGTCGCCGTCGTCGTCTTCTGGAACGAGGCCATCGGCTGGCGGGACATCGGCATCATGGTGTCGATCTACGTGGTCGCCGCGCTCGGCATCACGATCGGCTACCACCGGATGCTCACGCACCGCGCCTTCCAGACGAAGCCGTGGCTCGCGTATACGTTCGCCGTGATGGGCTCGATGGGCGTCCAGGGCCCGGTCATCAACTGGGTCGCCGACCACCGCAAGCATCACGCCCACACCGACGAGGAGGGCGACCCGCACTCCCCGCACGTCGGTCCCGCGACCGAGGGCGTCCTCGGTCCCATCAAGGGCCTGTACCACGCACACATCGGCTGGCTGTTCACCGAGCAGGGCCGCGCGAATCGCCGCAAGTACGCCCCGGACCTGATGGAGGACATGGGGATGCGCTGGATCAGCCGCAACTTCCACTGGATCGCGCTCGGCTCGCTCGCCCTCCCCGCGGTGCTCGGCTTCGTGCTGAGCGGCTTCACGCTCAAGGGCGCGCTCACCGCGTTCCTGTGGGGCGGCCTCGTGCGCGTCTTCTTCCTGCACCACGTCACCTGGTCGATCAACTCGATCTGCCACTTCTTCGGAACGCGCCGCTTCGCGACCGAGGACCACTCGACCAACGTCATGCCGCTCGCGCTGCTGTCGATGGGCGAGGCGTTCCACCACAACCACCACGCCTTCCCGCGGTCGGCCCAGGCCGGCCTGAGCCGGACCGAGAAGCTGATGGACCCGTCGATGTGGGTCATCAACACCCTCGAGCGCCTCGGCCTCGTGTGGAACGTCGTGCGCATCACGCCGGAGCGCCAGGCGCAGAAGCAGGCCGAGGCTGCGGCCGAGCGCGTCGCGCAGCCCGCCTGACGGACGGACGGACGGCGGCGGCGGACGGACGGACGGACGGACGGACGACCGTCCAGGTCGGCGGGTGCCGGCTCAAGCGGATCTGGGGTAGGCCGATCAGCGGGGTAGTACGGAGGGCTCCCTCGGCCCTCCGCCACCCCAAAGGACCCACCCCATGCCCAGCCGTTCTCCCCGGCAGGTCGCAGCCGCTGCGACCGCCGTGATCGTCCTCGGCGGCACGCTGAGCGCCACCAGCATGGCCGCGCAGGCGGCCGCCGCGCAGCCCCCGGCCGCCCCCGAGCGCAGCGTCGTGCACCGCGGTCTCCTCGATCCGCTGCTGGACCTGCTGCTGACGCCGATCCTGAACTCGCTGCTGACGTCCACGACGTTGGAGATCCAGGCCCTGGTCGCGCCGCTGACGGCGTCCGAGACCGGATCGCTCCTCACCGCCGCCAACTCCGCGCAGCTGCCGCCGCTGCTCGCCGCGCTCAGCGGCAGCCAGCTCACCGGGGCCCTGGGAACCCTTCCCGCCGCGGACGTCGGGGACTTGCTCGCACCGGCGACCGGCTCGCAGCTCACCGCGCTGCTCGGCGGCCTGACCGGCGCGGTCACCGCACCCCTCGCCACCCTGACTTCCGCGGAGCTCGGCGGGCTCCTCGGCGTGGCCGACGCCGCGCAGTTCACGGCTCTCCTGGGCGGGCTCGACGGCGGCCAGCTCACGGCGGCCTTCCCGCTGATGGCCGCCGGCGACCTCGGCGACCTGCTCGCCTTCGCGGACACGGGCCAGCTCACGACCCTCCTGGGCAGCCTGACCGGCGGACAGCTCACCGGCGCGCTCGGCACCCTGACCGCGGGGGAGACCGGCGACCTGCTGGGCATCGCGAGCGCCGGCCAGCTCACGACACTGCTCGGGACCCTCACTGGCGGCCAGCTCACCGGGGCGCTCGGCACGCTCAGCTCTGGCGAGATCGGCGGCCTCTTGTCCACGGCCACCGGCACACCGCTGGCGACCCTCCTGGGCAGCCTCAGCACCGGCCAGCTCACCGGCGCCGCCGGAACGCTGCCGGCCGCGAACGTCGGCAGCCTCCTGACCTCGGTCAGCTCCGCGCAGCGCTCGTCGCTCTTCAGCGGGCTGACCAGCGGCCAGCTCACGGCCGCGCTCGCCACGCTGTCGCCGTCCGGCCTCGCCGGCTTGCTCGACCTTGCGGACACGGGACAGCTGACCGTCCTGCTCGGCACGCTGACCGGCGGCCAGCTCACGGGCGCCCTCGGTGCCCTGCCCGCCGCCGATCTCGGCGACCTGCTCACCCTCGCCGGCACCAGCCAGCTCACCGTCCTCCTCGGCACCCTCACCAGCGGCCAGCTCACCGACGCGCTCGCCAGCCTGCCGTCCACCGGTCTCGGCGACCTGCTCGCCGACGCCGGCACCAGCCAGCTCACCGTCCTCCTCGGCACCCTCACGAGCGGTCAGCTCACCGGGGCACTCGGCACCCTGCCCGCCGCCGACCTCGGCGACCTGCTCACCCTCGCCGGCACCAGCCAGCTCACCACGCTGCTCGGCACGCTCTCCACCGGCCAGCTCACGGGCGCGCTCGGCGCCCTGCCGGCCGCCGGATTGGCAGGCCTGCTGACCGGCGCCGAGTCCGGGCAGCGCAGCAGCCTCCTCGCGGCAGCGACAGGCGGCCAGCTGGCGGGCGCCCTGGCCACACTGCCCGCCGGCGACATCACGACCCTCGTCGGCCAGCTCACCCCGGTGCAGGTCTCGAGCCTGCTCGGCGGCAGCGGCGGCACCGGCAGCGTCATCACTGGCCTGCTGGGCGGGGCCACGGGGATCGCCGGTTCGTCCACGCCGTCCGCGTCCGCCATCGACGGCCTGCTCGGCAAGCTGACCGCGCTGTTGAACGGCGGCCTCCCGGGCGACGCCGGCCAGGTCACCGGGCTCGCCTCCCTGCTGGAGGCGGTCAACGGCCTGCTGGCGATCACCGGGCTGGACCTGGGCGTCCTCGACGGCCTGCTCACCGCCGCATCCGGCGTCCTGGTGAGCACCCCCGCGACCAGCCCGGTCGGGGCCCCGCTGCAGCAGCTCGTCACCAGGACACAGGTGATCCTGGGTCGGTCCGTCACACCCGGCACCACCACCCCGGGCACGACGACCCCGGGCACCACGATCCCCGGCACCACGACGCCAGGGACGACAAAGCCGACCACGACCACCCCCGGCACCACCAAGCCGGTCACCACCGGCACCGTCAAGCCCGGCACCGGCACCACCGCGGGCATCGTCGGCGGCGTCCTGAAGCCCGGCACTTCCGCCGGCGGCCCAGCCGCGCAGACCAAGGCCTACCGGGCCACCATCCAGTCCGCCACCCTGGCCAAGCAGCGAAAGACCGCGAAGCTCAAGCTGCGCTGCGCTGCAAACGCGCCCACCAGCTGCCTGATCCAGATCACCGGGAGGCTCGCCGGCCAGAAGGCGACGACGACGCGCGTCATCATGATCCCGCGCGGCATCACCAACACGATCACCGTGAAGCTGACCAGCGCGGCCACGAAGCGGCTGAAGGCGAAGGGCGGGTCGATCCGCTTCTCGGTCGCCACCGCGCAGTCGTCCCTGGGCGCCGTGTCGAAGACCGTCAAGGCGAAGCGCGGGACGCGGTAGGCGAGCGCCAGGCCCGAACCGGCTCCTGCCCGGCAGCTTCAGCATCCGCTGCCGGGACCTTCCTCGATCGCCTCCACGAGCCCGCGGAACTCCTCCAGCACGCGGCGGACGAGCGGCAGCGACGGCCGCCACTCGATCCGCTGCAGGCACGCGTCGACGGCGTCCAGATCGAGGATGCCCTGCTCGTACGCCCGCGCGAACATCCCGCGCAGCTCGTCGGGGGTGGCATCCTCCGCACAGTCGACGAGCGTCCGCGCCACCGAGGTGACGGGGATCCCGCGGTGCACGGTGACGTCGTCCGGGTGGAACTCCGGGACGTAGTGGAAGACCACCCCCGGGGGCGGCTCGCGACGATCGCGCGGATCGTGCGAGCTGCCGGGAATCGAGACGTGGATGAGCTCGGTGCGTTCGTCGTACATGGCCTCCATGCTCGCCCCGCCCACTGCGACGCGGCAACGACGCTCCTGTCACGACTTTGCGCCGGGATCGCTCTGGCCCCGGCGCAGACCAACGAACGTGTCCGGCTCAGCCGGCGCCGACCTTCTTCGAGCACGCCGGCCACGCCGACGGGCCGCGCTCGGCCATGAGGCGCTCGGCGCGCCGGTCCTGCTCGTCCTCCGGGGCCGCGGCCGGATCGCCCTTGCCGCCGACCGACTTCCACGTCGCGCGGTCGAACTGGTACTTGCCGCGGTAACGGCCGGACTTCGAGACGAGCGTCGGGTCGCCGCCCGACTCGCACAGCGCAATCGCCTCGAGCAGCGACGAGGCGTCCTGCGAGATCGCCGCCTTGCTCGCGGACGCCTTCACCGCCTTCTTCGCGCTGCGCGCGTCGATGCCGAGCGCGGCCAGCGTCTGCGGTCCGATCACCCCGTCGACCGTCAGCCCCTCCTTACGCTGGAAGGAGCGCACGGCCTTGCGCGTCACCGGGCCCATCACGCCGTCAGCCGGGATGCCGAGCGCCGACTGCACGGCGGCGACCGTCGACTTCGCGACCGCGGCGGGCTTGCGCGGCGAGCCGGTGTCCGCGGACGCGCCGACGGCCAGGAGCGACGCAGTCAGCAGCGCGCACGTGAGCGAACGCCGGCCACGGCCGGTCCGACGGCGGCGGACGGCGGCGGCAGCGCGACGCGCGCGTGAAGCGCGCAGCGAACGCCGATACGGCGTGGGGTCATGGGCCGCAAAAGGCGGCACGGGTACGTCGAACTCGTTGGGCACGGTGGGGTCCTCCGTCGTCTCGGCGCCTACGGGGTTAGCTGACGGGCTCGCGCTGAAACTGCGCTACGCCGTCGTGATGACGGCGATTCGCCCCCGGACCGATGCTCGATCCACTGGGTCCCCCGCTCGCCGTCCCTAGTGGACGACGACTCGGCGTGGTTGTGCAGGGGCGCATGTTATGGCAACGGCACCCGGAAGGCGACACGACCCGCTGCCGTCCCCCCACTCCAGAAGAAGATCTATGCTTGACGGACTGAGATCAGTTGCTACTGTTGCATCCGCAACGGTTGAAGTCGACAAAGGAACTGCACCATCATGCCTGTCACGTACCTCCTGATCCCGCTCGACGACACCGTCGTGCTCCCCACGATGGACATCACCCTCCCGGTCGATGTCGGCGACGCCGAGCGCGTCGTGCTCGTCCCCCGCCACGAGGGCGAGTACGCCTCCGTCGGCACCATCGCCACCGTCATCGAGTCCGTCCGCCTGCCCGGCGGCGGCCGCGGCGCGTCCCTGTCCGGCGAGTCGCGCGGCCTCATCGGCGCCGCCCAGACCGGTGCGGACGGCAAGCTGCACGTGCAGGTCACCGAGGCGCCCGACGAGGTCCCGGTCGACGGCCGCACGCGCGAGCTCGAGCGCGAGTACCGCGGCGTGGTCGAGGAGCTCCTCGAGCTGCGCGGCGACGACGGCCGCGTCGCCGGCTGGGTCCGCGCCATCCGCGAGCCCGGCGCCCTCGCCGACACCACCGGCTACGCGCCGGACCTGACCTTCGAGCAGAAGGTCCGCATCCTGGAGACGGTCGACGTGACCGAGCGCCTCGCGCTCGCCGTCGAGATGCAGAAGGAGCGCCTCACCGCGCTGCAGATCCGGCGCAAGATCCGCGACGACGTCGAGTCCGGCGCCAACAAGCAGCAGCGCGAGTACCTGCTGCGCCAGCAGCTCGCCTCGATCCGGCGCGAGCTCGGCGAGGACAACGACTCCGCCGGCGAGGACTACCGCACGAAGATCGCCGAGGCCGACATGCCCGAGGCCGTCCGCGAGCAGGCCGAGCGCGAGCTCGAGCGTCTGGAGCGGTCCGGCGAGGGCGGCCAGGAGGGGCAGATGATCCGCACCTACCTGGACTGGCTCGTCTCGGTCCCGTGGGGCGTCACCTCCGACGAGACCCTCGACCCCGTCAAGACGCGCGAGGTGCTGGACGCCGACCACGCCGGCCTGGACGACGTCAAGGATCGGATCGTCGAGTACGTCGCGGTCAAGAAGCTGCGCAGCGAGCGCGGCCTCGGCGACGGTGAGGACGCGCGCAAGGCCGGCGCGATCCTGACGCTGATCGGTCCCCCCGGTACCGGCAAGACGTCGATCGGCGAGTCGATCGCCCGCGCGATGGACCGCGAGTTCGTCCGCATCTCCCTCGGCGGCATTCGCGACGAGGCCGAGATCCGCGGCCACCGCCGCACCTACATCGGCGCCCTCCCGGGCCGGCTGGTGCGCGCGCTCCGCGACGCGAAGACGATGAACCCGGTGATCCTGCTCGACGAGGTCGACAAGGTCGGCGCCGACTGGCGCGGCGACCCGTCGTCCGCGCTCCTGGAGGTCCTGGACCCCGCGCAGAACTCGACGTTCCGCGACCACTACCTGGACGTGGAGCTCGACCTGTCCGACGTCGTCTTCATCGCGACCGCCAACCAGTACGACACGATCCCCGGCCCGCTGCTGGACCGCATGGAGGTCATCTCCTTCGACGGCTACACCGTCGCGGAGAAGGTCGCCATCGCCCGCGACTACCTGTTCCCGCGGCAGCGCCAGCGCAACGGCCTGCTCGAGGACGAGGTGACCGTGGACGACGGCATCCTGCGCACCATCGTCACCGAGTACACGCGTGAGGCGGGCGTCCGCTCGCTGGAGCGCCAGCTCGGGACCGTCCTGCGCAAGACCGCGACGAAGGTCGCCTCACGGCCCGCCCCGGCTGACCCGGTCGCCGACGGGGAGGACGCTGTGGCGCCGGAGGCCGTGGTCATCGACCTCGACCTGGTCCGCGAGGCCCTCGGGCGCCAGAAGGTCTACCAGGAGGCGGCGGCCCGCACCGCGGTGCCCGGCGTCGCCACCGGTCTGGCCGTCACGGGGACGGGCGGCGACGTCCTGTTCGTCGAGGCGACCGCGATGGACGGCAAGGGCACCGGCGGGCTGACCCTCACCGGCCAGCTCGGCGACGTGATGAAGGAGTCCGCGCAGATCGCCCTGACGTACGTGCGGGCGCACCGGGAGCAGCTCGGCATCCCCGCCGACGCGTTCCAGGACCGTGAGTTCCACGTCCACGTCCCCGCGGGCGCGATCCCGAAGGATGGCCCCAGTGCCGGCGTCACGATGATCACGGCGCTCGCGTCGCTGCTGTCCGGGCGGCCGGTGAAGCACACCGTCGGCATGACGGGCGAGGTCACGCTGCAGGGCCGGGTCCTGCCGATCGGCGGCCTGAAGCAGAAGGTGCTCGCGGCGCACGCGGCCGGACTGACCGACGTGGTCATGCCCGAGCGCAACCGCGGCGACCTGGACGACGTCCCGCAGGAGGTGCGCGACGTCATGACGTTCCACCCCGCGATGACGATCGCCGAGGTCCTGGACGTGGCCCTCGAGCCCGTCCGCAAGGCAGACCCTGTGACCGCCTGACGGGTGGTCCGCTACGGCCGGTGCGATCACGCACCGGCCGTAGGTTTTTCTCCGTGATTGCGGGGTAGGGACGGAGGTTTTCCCTTTCCGTCCGACGGTGCTCCTAGTGTCGGCGATCACAAGGTGTCCCCGCGGTCGACCTCCATCTACGCCAGTTCCCTGACTCGCCGTGACAAGCGGTGGCGGGCACGCCACAAGCGGTGCTTCGTCGTCGGGTCGGTCAGCCGCGCTGGGGTCTGCCTCGCCGGGTTCGTCGTGGTGGCCGCGGCGCTCGCTGAGCGCCTGGTCCTATAGCCGCCTCGCGGATCGTGGGTGACTCGGGGCGATTCCGCGGAATCGCTCTGCGGGCGGCAGGTCAAGCCGCTGCCGGGTCAGCTGGTACCCGAACGCGCGATTCCTCGGAATCGCTGCGGGGCGTCGTCGACTATGGGCGAGTCGATCAGCGGGCGATTCCGAAGATCGTGGCGAGGGACGCGGACGCGCTGCGCCGGGCCGCTCCGCCGGTGGTCGGGCGATTCCGCGGAATCGCGGCCGCGGGTGTTCAGCCCGCGGTCGCGGGCGCGGGATGCGCTTCGTCGCGGGGACGCAGCGGTCCGGCTGCCGCCCTGAGGTGGACGAAGCCGACCCATGTCAGCGTCGCGAGGGCGACGTGGAGCCAGACCATCTCGGCGGGGAGCTCGAGCTGGTACTGCGCGATGCCGAGCACACCCTGGGAGGCGAGCAGGGCCAGGACAAGCACGAGCGTGCGCGTCAGCTCGGCGTTGTCCGTCTTGCGCACGCGCCACCACGCATAGAGCGTGCCAAGGCCGAGCGCGGTCACCACGTAGCCGTGGATGTGGATGATGCGGCTGAGGGTGTCCAGGCCCCAGAAGTCGAAGCGGCCGACGAACTCGCCCGTGCCCGACGCGCCGGCGTGCGGTCCGGCGGCGGTGGAGATCGTCCCCAGCACGATCGCGACGCCGGCCAGGACCATCAGGCCTCGGATCAGGTACACGGTCGAGCGGTCGGAGCGGACCACGTGCGCGGCGCCGACCGGCTGCTTGGACCGCCACCAGAGGTCGAACGCCCAGATCAGCAGGATCGAGGAGACGATGTAGTGCGACATGACCCAGCCGGGCGCGAGCTGGAAGCGGACCGAGAGGCCGCCGATGATCGCCTGCACCAGGACCCCGAACGGCAGCGACCAGCCCAGGTAGCGCAGGTCGCGGCGCTGCGGGACGACCAGGTACGCGCCGAGCGCTGCCGCGATCACGCCGGCCGACACGAGGAACGTGAGGACCCGGTTGCCGAACTCGATCACGCCGTGGGTGGTCAGCGAGGAGTGGACCGAGGTCTCGGTGCACTTCGGCCACGTCGGGCAGCCGAGGCCCGACCCGGTGAGCCGGACCGCCGCGCCCGTGAACACGATGAAGATCAGCAGCGCGAGCGCGATCTTGGTGAACTGCTCGTAGCGCTCGGGGGTGATGGGGTAGCGGTCGCGCATGTCTGCCGCCGAAGGATGCCGGACTCGGCCCGTCGACGACGCGCCCAGACCCGGGAGGGCGAGAAACGGTTCCGGGGCAACCGTTTCGTTCGCCGGGTCGCAGCGGAGCGGAGAAGCCGCGTCTCAGGGGCCGAACTCGCGCTTGGTCTGCGCCACCGCCCCGCCGGACTCGCTGGTGCCACCTCCCCCGGCCGAGGGCGCGAACTCGCGCTTCGTGATCGTGGTCTGCGCGGGGACGGCCGGCGGGGCCATGAACTCGCGGGCCTGCGGCGCGGCCGCCGCCGGGGCGGAACGGGGCGCGAACTCACCGGTGGTGGCCGGCTGTCGCGTGCCGAACTCGCCGCCGGCTGCCGCACGGCGACGCGCGGCCGCAGCGGCCTCGCGCTTGCGGGCCGCCGCCGCCTTGGCCTTTGCGACCTGGGCGCGCCGTGCCCGGGCGGCGTCGGCGGCGACCGCGCGACGCTGCGCCCGTTCCGCGCCACCCATGCTGCGGAGCGTGGCGGCGTTCAGCGAGACCGGCACCGTCTGAACGACTGGCGCCGGGGACGACACCGGCGCCGTCTTGCGGGTTTCCACGCGGCGTTTGCCGGCGTCGCTGTCGTCCTGCTTGGCGTGGTGGCCGAACGGGCGCGTCAGCGGCTCGGGCACGCCGTCGACCGCGCAGTAGATCCCGCCACCGCCGGTGCAAGCCGCGGCCACGATCGCGACCGTCTTCGTCGCCGAGCCGCCGACGGGCGTCGGGTCGCCCACACGGATGATCACGGCGCGCGTCCAGTCGGCCACGGTCTCGAGCGCGGTGTGCGCCCGCGTGAGCAGCCGGGATGGGTCGCCCTCGGCCACGGTCACCAACGGAATCGGCGAGATCATCGCGAGGCCGTGGCTGGCCGCGGCGAGGTGGCGGATCGTCTCGCTGCACTCGGTGCAGGTCTCCGCGTGAGCGGTCGCCATGACCGAGCTGTCGAAACCGGAGCCGCCGGCGGCAGCGAGCAGCGCCGAGGCGTGGTCGGCGCAGGGCCGCGTCCCCGCTCGCTCGGCGACGGCGGCCACGAAGGCGGCGACCGCGGGGCGCTTGCGCCGGTAGAGCGTCGGACGCGAGATGCCGAGTCGTGCCGCGAGCTGCTTTTGGTCGGTGCGGGCGAGCTCGGCCCGGACGAGCTCGAGCTCCAGCGGCTCGAGGTCCTCGATGACCGCGTTCACCGACCGGATCATCACCAGCACGTCGGCCATCTCGGCGCGCTGCTCGAAGCGGTCGGCGACGTCCCCGCCGATCGGCCCGAGCTGGATCAGCGTCGTCTCCTCGACGGTCGCCTCGCGGTTCGCGCGGTCGTAGTTGCGGATCGCCAGGTTCACCACGCACTTCTTCGCGTAGGTGAACGGGTCGTCGATCGGGTTGCCGTCGTCGATGCGCTTGGTCACCGCGAGCAGGACGTCGTGGACGACGTCGTCCGCCAGGCCGCGGTCCCGCAGCGTCGCGAACTGCGGGGCGCGGGCGACCAGCGTCGTGAGCATGGCGTGGAGCTCGAGGACGAACTCCTCCGTCACTTCTGTGGTCGGCCCCGCGGGCCGCTCGCCGGCGTACGTCGCCGTCCCCGGGCGTGGTCCACGACGCGCCGAGGCGACCGCGTGGGGACGCGGTCGCCTCGACTGCTCCTGGTCTCGCCAGGACGGCACTACGGCCGGACCCGCACGTCGAGATGCCGGCTGAAGCCCGACGCGTACGTGGTCCGGTTGCGCGGCAGCACGAGGACGCGGAAGCGATAGGTCGTCGGCCGTGTCGTCTTCGTGAACCGGTGGACGGCACTGAACCGGCCACCCCGTGCCCGGGAGGTGGCGGGCTTCGCAAACGTGTACCACGACCGCCCGAGCCGGACCTGGATGCGGACGGTGACGCCGCTCGTAGGGATCGTCCCGAGCACGCGGCCGGTGAACCGCAGCCGCCCGCCGTTGCGCAGCCGCCGCGCGGAGACCTGGAACGTCGCGTCCTGCCGGACCCGGAGCGCAAGCACGTTGCTGCCCCGGTTGGCGTTACTGCCGCCGTGCGGGAAGTAGACGACCCGGATGTCCCGGTTGCGTCCGCCGGCGGCGATCGGAAGCGTGAAGCCACCGTCCGCCCCCGTGACCGCCGAGCGGTCGAGCTTCCATGCCGAGCTCGACGCGCCGAGCGGGCGCTGGACCAGGTAGACGCGCGCCGTCCCGATCCCGCGACCGGCCGGTGTCTGCAGCGTGCCCCGGAGTCGCAGCTTCTGGGAGTACGCGGCGACCGCGCGGGTGCTTGAGCGTGCCGTGGTGCCCGTGCCGATGACGAACTTGACGGCGAGCAGCGCGTCGTCGCTGACCGGGACGCCGTTTCCGATGGCGGCCGAGATGGGGTTCCGGAGGGACCCGATGCTGTTGAGGTCCGTCGGGACGAGCGCCCCGGCACCGTTGCCGGATCCGCCGCTGCCGCCGTTCGCGCCGCCCGCCCCGTTACCACCGGCCCCGCCGCTGCCACTACCCCCGCCGGCGCCGTCGCCGCCGGTCCCTGCGGTGGTGCCGCCGGTTGTCGTCGAGGTCGTCGTGGTTGTCGTCGTGGGTGTGGTCGGCGTCGTGGGGGTGGTCGGGGTTGTCGGCGTGGTGGGTGTCGTCGGGGTGGTCGGCGTCGTGGGAGTCGTCGGTGTCGTCGGGTCAGTCGGAGTCGTCGGCGTCGTGGGGTCCGTCGGCGTGGTCGGCGTGCGCGGACCGACGGTCGCGCCGTCGGCGAACGGACCGGCCGTGAAGCTCGAGTCGCGGATCGTAGTGCCGCCACCATCCACGGCCGTGAACCGACAGATCAGTTTTTTGCCCTGGTCGGCCGCCGTAATGAGGTACGTCGCCGCGGTCGCGCCGCTGATGACCTCCTGCCCGGAGCCGTCCGCGTTCGCGCGGACCCAGGCGAAGCTCGTGGAGGCCGGGCTCCCGGCCACCGTCGCGGCGCAGGTGAGCGTCTCGCCCTCGCGGGCCGTGCCGGTGACATTGACGGCGGAGACGTCGGGGCCGGTGTTGTCGACCTTGATCGTCCAGGACTGCTCGACCTTGTTCGAGTCGGTGGCGTCCCGAACTTCCAGACGAACCTGGTGGTTTCCGTCCGGGAGCGTCGCGGTGTCGAGCGTGATGGTCCCTGTCGCGCCGGTGAGCTTGCAGGGGACCGCGTCGTAGAACGGCGCGGCGCAGGTTCCGCTGTTGGCGTCGACCACGCCCTCCTTCACGAGGGTGCCCGCGACGTAGAGGTAGTGCTTGTAGACGCCGCCCCCGCCATCTGCAGCGGTGTACGTGAGCGACCGCTCAGGGGCCAGAGTGTCGGTGCTCGTAAGGCTGCCGGTGGGTTGAGCGGTGAAGGTCGGCGGGACGCTGTCGTCGAGGGTGGTTGTGACCTCTCGCAGGCGGTACGTCGTGTCGCCTCCGGCGGGACACACGTCCGCGGTGTCGCAGTACGCGCCGAACCGAATGAGATTGACCCCACCGAAGGTGAGCGAGATTGGCTCCTCAGCGCGCACCCGGCAACCACCCGACGCCTGGCAGATGTCGCGGGGGTTGCTGTCGGCCATCAACTGCGCGGCAGCGTTGCCGAAATAGAAGGGGCCGGCCTCCGCCGCGCGCCTAGCGCTGAGCCTCGTGATGGTGGTGTCGTTCGGGGCCTTGAACTCGAAGACCGCGTAGTCACCGCGCAGATGTTGTCCGTCACCGAGCGTGCCGCCGAAGGTGGCTCCGGAAGCGCAGTTGATCGCGGTTCTGGCCCCGTCCCCGAAGTAGTCAGATTTCCAGTTGTTGATCGATGGTCGCGCCGTGTCCCAGCACGCCCGCACCCCGTATGGCGCGGCCTCCGCAGGCGCCACCGCGACCTGCGGCAGCACGATCGCCGCCACCAGGACCAACCCCACCCGTGCGCCCGAGCCCCAGCGCGCCGTCCGCTCCTTGCGAGTCACCGCTCCATCCCCCTTGCCGTGTGTGAACGTTCTTCCGTTCCATCCGCCAGCAGGAAATGTGTGTCAGCCGGTCCTTCCCCACCCATCCCGGCCCCGCAGCCCCCGCCGCCATGCCCGTCGCCCAGCGCCTGTCCGATGACAAACCTAGACTCGCCGGCCCTTTCCGCGCAAGTCCCCGACGAGACCTGACGCGAACCCGCGCGCCGGCCTGCGCAAGCCCCCTGGACTACCCTTCAGTCCAATGGCGCTCACGGTTCTCAGCGGCGGACAACGGCTCGACGGGCCGGACGGCTCGGTCGCCGTCGTCATCCCGCTGTACAACCAGCACGAGCTGTTCACGCAGTGCCTCACGAGCGTGCTCGCGCACACGCCGGCCGACGTCGCGATCCTCGTCGCCGACGACGCCTCCCCGGACACCGCGAGCCAGACCTGGGTCCAGGAGCTCGCCGACGGCGGACACCTGCATCACGACGTCTACTGGCTGCGCGCGGAGACGAACTCGGGCTTCGTCGGCAACTGCAACAGCGCCTTCGCCGCCACCGGCCGGGCCGACGTCATCCTCCTCAACAGCGACTGCGTTGTCGCCGCGGGCTGGGTCGAGGGACTGCGCGGCGCCCTCGCCAGCGACGGCTCGCTCGCGACCGCGACGGCCCTCACCAACCACGGGTCGATCGTCTCCGTCCCCGTCCGCAACACCCCCGTGGCCGCGCTGCCGCAGCACATCCCGTTCGACAAGGCCGCCCGCGAGGTCATGGACCAGTCGCGCCGGCTGTACCCGCGCCTGCCCACCGCGATCGGGCACTGCGTCCTGGTGCGGCGATCGGCGCTCGATCTCGTCGGCCCGTTCGACGAGGCGTTCGCCCCCGGCTATGGCGAGGAGGTCGACTTCAGCCAGCGCTGCATCGCCGCCGGCCTGCAGCACGTACTGGCGGACGACGTCCTCGTCCTGCACCAGGGCGGCGGGACGTTCGGCGCGGGCGGCGCATCGAAGGAGCGCACGGCCACGCAGATCGCGCACGAGAAGCTCATCAACATCCGCTACCCGGCCTACCGGGACGCCGTCCGCGAGGCCGAGTCCGGTGTCGCCAACCCGCTCGCCCGCTCGCTGGCGATCGCGAGCGCGGCGATCCTCGGGCCGCGCGTCACCGTCGACGTCCGCTGCCTCGGGCCGTACCTCACCGGGACGCAGGTCCACGCGCTGGAGCTCGTCCACGCCCTCTGGCGGACGCAGGGCATCCAGCTGCGGCTGTTCCTCCCGGACGAGGTCGGCGCCTACGCGCAGCCGGTCATCGACTCGATGGTCGGCATCGAGACGCTGCGCGAGAGCGACGTCGGCGACGGGACGCGCAAGGACCCGATCGTCCACCGCCCGTTCCAGCTGAGCTCGTTGCGAGACCTGAGCCTGCTGGACTCGCTCGGCGAGCGGCTCGTCGTCACCCATCAGGACCTGATCGCCTACCGCAACCCGCAGTACTTCGACAGCCCCGCGCACTGGGAGCACTACCGCGCGCTGACGGCCGAGGCGCTTGCGACCGCGACGATGACGCTGTTCTTCAGCCAGCACGCGGCGGACGACGCCGAGGCGGAGAACCTCGTCCCGGCGAACCGCATCCGCGTCGCGCACCTGGGCGTCGACCATCAGCTCGACGGGCTGCAGATCGCCCCGCGCACGCCGCCGTTCGCCGATCGCCTGGCCGATGCCCCGTTCCTGCTCTGCGTGGGGACGAGCTTCAAGCACAAGAACCGCGTGTTCGCGATCAAGCTGCTCGAGGCGCTGCGCGAGAAGCACGGCTGGAACGGGCGCCTGGTCTTCTGCGGCGCGCACGTGGTCCGCGGATCCTCCGCTGGCCTGGAGGCGGAGTACCTGGCCTCGCGCCCGGAGCTCAACGACGCTGTGCTGGACGTGTCCGCGGTCGACGAGAGCGAGAAGCGCTGGCTCTTCGCCAACACCGCGGCCGTGGTCTACCCGACGACCTACGAAGGCTTCGGCCTGGTCCCCTTCGAGGCCGCCGCGTCCGGCGTCCCGTGCATCTTCGCCCACGTGTCGTCGCTCATGGAGCTCCTGCCGGCCGAGCTTGCGACGATCACGCCGTGGGACCCGTCGCAGACCGCCGCGCGCGTCCTGCCGCTGCTGGCCGAGGGCCACGCCCGCGCACAGCACGTCGAAGCGCTGCGCGGGACGGCCGCCGGGCTCACATGGGACCAGACGGCGGCAAAGACGCTCGCCGCCTACCGCGACGCGCTGGCCTTCCCGGACCGCGACCTCGCCCGCGTGCACCGTCAGCGGATCCCGGACGCGCGGTACTGGGGTCTGCGGCACGCGATCGGAGGGACGGGGATGTCCCTTGTCGGTCCGCCCGATCCTCTGCTGCCCGAGGCGACGCAGCGCGCGCTCGCGGCGCTGGCGAAGCGGCCGAAGACCCGCGGGCTGCTGCTCAAGCTCCTCGGCCTGCTGGCGGGGGCAGGCGGTAAGACGAACGGCTCGAGCGCGACGCCGGCCGCAGGGATCCCGGCCGGGTCACCCAGCGTCGGAACGCCGAACGGCGCGACCACCCAGGTCGCGCCGCCTCCGGAAGCCCCGGACCTCGACCCAGCCCCGGCCGATCCGGATGGGATCGAGGGGCTGGACGAGGTTGCTGCCGACCCGCGGGAGTTCCGCAAGCTCACCCGTTAGACGACCGGCTTGCTGTAGTTGCTGTAGGCGACGTCGTCACCGAGGTTGTTGGAGGCCGTGACCTTCAGGCGGATCATCGCACCCTTGGCGTTCGTCGTCGGCGTGTAGGTCGACGATGTGGCGCCTGAGATGTTGAAGCACGAGATCTGCGCGAGAAGGCCGATCTTGGTGCAGACCTGCCACTGGTACGCGAAGCTGACGCCCTGGCCAGAGACGCCGCCCGGTAGGGAGAACAGCGCCTGACCCACCGTCGCGTACGTCGGGATCGTCGGCTTGCTGAAGAACACCGGGGCACCGGGGACCGGGACCTTGATGCGGGCGGAGTCGGCCTCGAGCGGCTCTGGCGTCATGTTCGTGCCCTTGACCCAGGCGTGCAGCGTATGGCCGGTGTCGGCGGCGGTGACCGTCGTGGTGTTGCCGGTCTTCTGCGTCTCGCACTCCTCAGGCTTGTCCTTCTTGCAGCGCTTCCAGCTGGCGACCGTGAGGATCGGCGACGTGCCCTTGAAGTGCGCCTTCGGGTTGACCGTCAGGACGTCCCCGACCTGGGCAGTGCCGCCGGGGCCGGTCGGGCCGGTCACCTTCGGCGTGTCGATCAGCGCGACCGGCTCGAGCGTCAGCGTCGCCAGGCCGGCGTTCGTCCCCGCGTAGACGTGGAGCGGGTCCGCCGCGGACATGCCGAGCGCGCGCACGACGTCGTTGGGCAGGCCCGTCTTGGTGAGCTGGTACCAGGCGAGGCCGAGGTTCGGCGAGACCCACACGCCCTTTTCCGTGCCGGCGAACATGGCCCGCGGAAGCGCCGGGTGGACCATGAAGCTGCGCACGTGGTAGTCCCCGATCTCGGTGTCGCCGTAGCCGTTGGCCCGGTGGAACGTGAGGCCTCCGTCGCCCGAGCGGTAGATGCCGTCGCTGGAGCTCGCGGCCCAGACCCGGCTTGGGTTGGTCGGCTCGACGTAGACCTTCAGGATCTGCACCTTGGTGCCGTTGCCGTCGACGACGCCCTGCGGTGAGAACGACCAGGTCGCGCCGCCGTCGGTGGACCGGGCCAGGCCGCCATCGGTGCCGGCGAAGAGGACGCTGGCGCCGGGGGCGCCGTGGACGGAGAAGACGGTGTTGCTCTTGAGGCCGGCCGAGTAGTCCTTGAAGACACCGTTGACACCGACGCGCACGCCCTTGCCGACGATGCCGACCACGGTCCGCGTGCCGTCGACCCAGATGGAGTCGATGTTCGCCGCGCCGAGCTCGCCCTTGCTGGCCTCGGGTGACTGGAAGAGCCAGTCCGACCCGGCCTGCGACAGCTTCCAGAGGCCGCCCTTGCCGCCGCGGGCCGCCAGCAGGCTGGTGCCGGAGTGCGCGACGTCGTTGACCGAGGTCGTGGCCGAGACGTCGGCATCGGCACGGGACTTGAAAGTGGTCGCGCCACCCGAAGCACCCGTCAGGACGCCGTAGCCGTCGGTCGCGACGGCGACGTCCGACGCCGCGGCGTCGATCGCGTTGATCTTCGCCTCCTGCATGCCGGCCGGGGCCTGCCAGGCCGTCCACGTCGAGTTCCCGGCGTGCGCCGGGGCAGCGCCGAGCGAGGCGCAGGCCATAGCGGCGGCAGCCACGGCGAGGATGCCGCTGCGGTTCGGTGTGGTCGCGGTCCAGAAGGAGTTCATGGACAGCAACCTACGTTTGGCCCTGGGCTCGATCCGTGCGCTGGCGCACGTTGGAATGGTGCGCTGCAGCACAGATCCCCGAGTCGCTCGACGCCGACGTCCACGCTGCGCTCCCGGCGATCGGAGGGGAGCCTCCAACAGACCGCAGATCCCTGTCTGACACGCCCTCGGTACCTTTTGACGATGCCGACCGAGACCGAGCCGCTCGCGCAGCCACCGGTCGACGAGTCGTCCGACCCAGACGGTCGCGTCGGCGGCGACTCGCGACTGCGCACCGCCGCGGGGATCGTGGTCTCGGTCGTCGCTGTCGGCGGGGTGGTCTGGTGGGCGTCGCGCCAGCCCGCCCCGAAGTTCCCGTCCAGCGCGAGCAACCTCGCGCTCATCGCTGCAGCAGTCAGCGTGTACGCGGTGGCCACGCTCGTCCGCGGCTGGCGCTGGGACCAGGTGCTGCGCGCGATGCGGGTCAAGCACGACAGCGGCGACTCGTACGCGCTCACGACGGTCGGCTACATGGGCAACACCGTCCTCCCGGCCCGGGGCGGTGAGGTGCTGCGGATCTTCCTGATGGCCGAACGCTCGCACGCGCGCCGCACCGAGATCCTCGGATCGATCGTGACGGAGCGCCTCCTCGACGTCGGCGCGCTCGTCGTCATCTTCTCTGCCGTCACGCTGATCGGCGTCGACGGCGCGCCCGGCGGTGCGCTCGCGGGCGCAGGTGCGGCAGCCGGCGTCATCGCGGCCATCGGCGGCGCGTACGGCTACCTGTACGCGCGCCGCGCGGGCAAGCTCGAGGCGTTCGCCGAGAAGGTGCGGCCGGTAGCGCGTGCCTCTCGGATACTGCTGACCCCGGTGGGCGTCAAGCTCGGGGTCGCGACGCTTGCGGTGTGGGTCGCCGAGGGCGCGATCCTCTGGCTCGTCATGCAGTCCCTCGACGTCCCGATCGCCCTGCCGGAGGGCCAGGCCGTCGTCGTGCTCGCGAGCCTCAGCGCGCTGATCCCGGCCGGCCCCGGCTACGTCGGGACCTACGACGCGGCAGCTCTCTTCGCTCTGCACCGGATCGGCGTCCAAGGCGGCCAGGCGGTGAGCGCCGTCGTGCTGTTCCGGTTCGTGGTGTTCGTCCCGCTGACCGCTGTCGGGCTCCTGGTGATGATCACGCGCTACGGCGGTCTGCGCGCCGCGCTCCGGCGCGAGCACCAAGCCGATCGCCCGCTCGAACAAGGAGCCTGACCACGTGCGTCGCTCGCTGCCTGGAGCCCCCTGGCTCCCCATCGTCGTACTTATCGGCGGCCTCCTCACCTGGGCCTGGACGAAGGACAGCTACTTCTTCGCCGACGACTGGCTGAACTTCGGCCAAGCCCAGGAGTACGGCATGGGGATCGACTACCTGAAGCTCGGATACGCCGGACACTTCGCTCCAGGGCACCGCATCATGGACTGGACGCTGCTGAACTGGTTCGACCTGAGCTGGAACGTCTACCTGCTCTACATGGCCGTTTGCTACATCGCGAGCGTGTGGGCCCTCGCGGTGCTCTTCCGCGAGCTCGACGTGCCGCCGTTCGTTGCTGCGGTCTGCACCGGCATCTTCGCGCTCTCCCCGGTATGGGTCCGGCTGATCCAGTGGGAGGCATCGTCGGCGCACGTCGTCCCGGCAACCGCGGGCACCCTCATCTCACTCGCGGCTGCCGTCGCCTGGATGAACCGCCCTCGGCCGTGGCTGGTCGTCCTGAGCACGCTCGGCATGGCCTTCGGGCTGCTGTTCTACGAGAAGCCCGTCCTGATCGTGGGCTACGTCGTCCTGCTGAGGTGGGTCAAGCTCCCGAAGCTCGATGTCGGATCGGTTCTGGCCGCCGCCCGTCGGGACCTTCCATTGCTGGCCGCGCTCGGTGGCGTGGCCGCTGTGTACACCGTGCTCGTCGTCACGGGGGGGTACAGCAACACCAGCACGCACGCGTCGCTGGACCAGTGGTCGCACTACATCTGGCGGAGCTGGGTGAGCGGGACCATCACGCTGATCATCGGACAGGGCTCACCCACGTACGCGCCCGACATCCCGGTGGTGCTGCGGGTGCTTGCGCAACTCGTGTTCTTCGGCCTGATCGCCTGGTCTGTCCGACGCGCTCGTGTCGCGTGGCGGGCGTGGGCCTTCTTCCTCATCGTCTGGGTCGTCAACGTCGGTCTGGTCGGCATTGGTCGCCTGGCCGGCTTCGGGTCGGGCATCGGCCTCGACCCGCGGTACTACGCCGAGATGGGCTACCTGCTGCCGATCGCGGTCGCGCTGGCCTTTGCTACCCGGAGGGACGGCGCGAAGACCGACGCGGAGGAACGCGGCGACAGCGACCCGTTTCTCCCGCGGCGCACCGGTCCACGGGTTGCTGCGGGCCTGCTCGCAGCGTTGTTCGTCGCCTCCGCGGTCAATGCGTTCGAGCGGCTCGACGACCACTGGGAAGGCCGCGAGGCACGGATCTGGGTCGACAACCTGCGTGAGACGTCACCCGCCTACCGCGACCGAGGGGGCTACCTGTCGGTCTACGACGCGGGCCTACCCAGCGAGGTCATCGGAATCAATACCGAGCCGTACAACCTGCGCTCGCTCATCATCCCGATGCTCGTCGACGCCGGCACCATATTCGACGGGGGCGGCGAGAAGCCGGCCGAGATCCTCAAGGACGGGACCGTGCGCTCGTCCTATTACTCGCGTCGGACCAGCGGCGACATCGGGGAGGCGACAGTCCTTTCCGGTGACGTCCGCCGGACCCGCCGACAGATCTGCGCGACCACGCCGGCGGACGTGCGCTTCCCCGCGCGGCTGACGATCGAGGCGGGTGACGTCCTCCGCGCCTCGGTGAACGGAACCAACCAGGCCACGCCGCGTGCCCTCGAGATCCGCGTGGACCGCGGGCGCGGCATCCCGGCGCAGTTCGAGCAGTTCGTGACCGTGCGCCGCCGTCAGCAGTCGAGCGGCACGATCATCGCCAACGGACCGATCCGTGCCTTTGCCGTCCGCGTGCCAGCCGGGACCTGTCTGCGCGGGGCGGAGATCGGCCACACGACCTAGGCGTTTCCTTCGTCCTCGGGAACAACGAGCACGTCGTCACCTGCCCCTTCGCCTCCGGCCGCCCGTGCCCCCGGGCGTCCGGCGCGCCAGCGATGTGTCACGCCGCTTGCGCCGGAGCGGTAGTCGCCCCGGCTCAGGTGGTGCTCGAGGAAGACCATCAGCACGACGTAGGCGTAGCGCGAGCCCATCTCCTGCAGCTTCAGCTTGCTCTCACCGGCCTGGCGGTTGCGCCAGGTGATCGGCGTGATCGCGTAGGAGTGGCCGCGGACGACGGCCTTCAGGGGGATCTCGACGGTCAGGTTGAAGTGCGGGCTCAGCAGCGGCTGGATGGTCTCGATGACCTCGCGCCGGTAGGCCTTGAAGGCGTTCGTCGTGTCGTTGTACCCGTGGCCGAACAGCGCCCGGATCCCCAGGTTCACGATGCGGTTCATGTACAGCTTGGTCGACGGGTAGTCGTGCGTCGACCCGCCCGCCATGAACCGCGAGCCGAACGCGCAGTCGTAGCCCGCCTGCAGCAGCCGGTAGTAGGCGACCAGGTCATTCGGGCTGTCGGATAGGTCGGCCATCATGATCGCGACGGCGTCGCCCTCGAAGACGTCCAGGCCGGCCCGGACCGCGAAGCCGAAGCCACCCGGCAGCGGCGAGAGGTGGTACCGCACCCGCGGGTCCGCCGCCTCGAGCGCCTTGATGATGCGCGCCGTGTCGTCCTTGGAGTTGTCGTCCACGCAGACGATCTCGTGGTCCCCGATGCCCTCGGCGTCCAGGGTCTGCTGGATCGCGGTGACGGTCTGCGCGATCGACCCCTCCTCGTTGTAGGCGGGGATGACGACCGACAGCTTCATGTCCGCCAGCGGGCTCACTCCTAGCCGGCCGCGGCGGCGGTCCACGCCTCGACGTTGAAGTCGTAGCTCTCCTGCAGCACCTCGTCGATGCCGTACGTCAGCGACCACTCGGGGTAGTCGGCCTCGAAGGCACCGAGGTCGCTGACCCACCAGCGGTGGTCGCCGATCCGCGCGTCGGGGGACAGCGAGTAGTCCAGCTCCTTGCCGGAGATCGCCTGGCACTTCTCGATCGCCTCGAGCATGGAGACGTTCGACGCCCGGCCGCCGCCGAGGTTGTAGACCGCCGACTTCTTCGGCGCCTTGTGGAACGCATGGAAGGCGGTGACGACGTCGTGGCAGTGGATGTTGTCCCGAACCTGCTTGCCGTCGTAGCCGAAGATCGTGTACGGCTGGCCGGTCACGGTGCAGCGCATCAGGTAGGCGAGGAAGCCGTGCAGCTGCGCGCCGGCGTGCTGCGGACCGGTGAGGCAGCCGCCGCGGAAGCAGACCGTCGGCATGTCGAAATAGCGGCCGTACTCCTGCACGAGCAGGTCGGCGGCGACCTTGGAGACGCCGAACAGCGAGTGCGTGCAGGTGTCGATCGGCATCGTCAGGTCCACGCCGCCGTACCACTCGTGGTCCTCGGGCAGCTCGAGCCGCATGTCGGTCTCGATCAGCGGCAGGAAGTTCGGGCGGTCGCCGTAGACCTTGTTCGTCGACGTGAAGGCGAACGTCGCGTCCGGCGTGTGGTTGCGCGCGGCCTGCAGCAGGTTCAGCGTGCCGTTGGCGTTGACGGTGAAGTCGGTCTGCGGGTCGCTCGCGGCCCAGTCGTGCGACGGCTGCGCCGCGGTGTGAACGATCAGCTCGATGTCCTTCGCGTTGTCGGCGAAGACCTTCGCGACCCCGTCCGCGTCGCGGATGTCGAGGTCCAGCCCACGGAAGCCCTCGACCTCGGCCTTGAGCTTCTCGGTGGTCGGCGTGGTGGTCGCCTCCGGGCCGAAGAACTGCGCGCGCATGTCGTTGTCCAGCCCGATGACGTCGAAGCCCTGCTGCGCGAAGTAGCGGACGGACTCCGAGCCGATGAGGCCCCCGGATCCGGTGACGATGGCGATAGGCATGAGAGGAGGAGGTCCCTTCGGTCGGGTTCAGCCCAGGGCGCTCAGCACGAGCGCCTCGTTGGCGGCGATCCACGCGGAGATGTCCGCGAGGACGGTCTGGGGGGGTCGGGACGGGCGCCAGTCGGTGTGCGCGTACAGCGCCGCGCAGTCCGACAGGTAGATGCGCACGTCCCCGGGACGCGTCTCGCCGGCGGAGGTGACGGCGACCGTGGTGCCGGTGATCTGCGCGCAGAGCTCGGTCGTCTCGCGGAGCGACAGGCTGCCCGCGCGGCCACCGCCGACGTTGAACGTCGTGCCCGCCCAGTGCGCCGGGTCGGACAGCTGCAGGTCGACCAGCTCGGTGAGGTCGTCCACGTGCAGCAGGTCCCGCACCTGCTTGCCCGTCCCGCCGTAGCCGATGTACTTCAGGGCCTTGCCCTGGTGATGGCTCAGCAGCCAGTGCGTGAAGACGCCCTGGTCGACCTTGCCCATCTGCCACGGTCCGGCGATGACGCCGCAGCGGTTCACGGTCGTCGGGATGCCGTAGGTCTCGGCGTACTCCGTGATCAGCAGTTCGGAGGCGAGCTTCGTCGCGCCGTACAGCGTGCGCGAGCCGGCGAGCGGGAAGTCCTCGGCTACCCCATCGCTGTCGACGAGCTCGAAGCGGGTCTCGGCCTCGGTGTGCTCCATCGCTTCGAGCGCGGCGACCGGGTACACGCGGCTGGTCGACAGGAAGATCAGCTGGGCGTCGTGCTTGGCCGCGAGCTCGAGGCACCGGTAGGCGCCCATCAGGTTCGTGTCGACGACGTAGTCGGTCGGGCCGCCGACGGCCGCCATGACGGACGGCTCGGCACTGCACTCGACCAGCGCGTCGATCTTGCCGACCCGCTCGAGGTCGTCTGAGTGCCGCACGTCGGCGTGGACGAACTCCACTCCGGCCGCCTTCAGGCGCGGCAGGTTCAGCTCGGAGCCCCGGCGGAAGAGGTTGTCGCAGGCGAGGACGTCCCAATCCGGGTGCAGCGTCGCGAGCGCGACCGAGAGGCTGGACCCGATGAAGCCGGCTCCGCCGGTGATCAGGACGCGCTTAGACATCGTCAGCAAGACAGGGCATCGGGAGACGCCGCGGCGGGCTACGGGCCCGCGCGGCAGACCTTCAGGTTACCGGCGGACGCGAACTGCAGATGCCACGGGGCGGTCGAGACGTCGCTGCGGGTGTCGAGGCGGACGGTCCCCCCGGCGGGAATCTCGGCGATGGGCTCGGTCCCGAAGGCGGACGCGAAGCGGCGTGCGAGGACGCCGGTGGGGCCCTGAGCCGTAATGAGCAGATCTGCGCCATCGGGCAGGCGGACGTCCAGCCGGGTGTCCGGGCTCTGCGCGCGGGTGACCAGACATGCGCCCCGGTCGCGCACGGTCCCTCCCGTGACCGCGTCGTCGATCGGCGGCGCGCCGCGCGGCGTCGGGGGTTCCGCCGCTGGGGCGAACGCGATGCTGCCGGTGAGCTTCATGACGTCGTCGGCGGCCAGGCCCTGCGCCTGCGGGACCTTCAGCAGCTGCGCGGGCGTGAGCCCGATGCGACCGAACGACTCCTCGGCGTAAAGGGTGCGGCCGGCCGTGAGCTGCGGCGAGTTCACCGGGGAGAACTGCAGGTCGAGCGGGACGCGGTCCCGGCCGACCAGCTCCAGCGCACCGAGGCGCGCGCGCATGTCCTTGGCCTGGAAGCGCAGGAAGCCGCTGATGCCGTCGATGGTGTTGGCGTTCCCGACGGCGGCAAACACCAGCACGAGGCCAAGCACGGCGGCCGCCTGCAGCCGGGGGACGACGCGACCCCGCAGGAGCTCGCAGACGAGCAGGACCAGGAGGATCGCGCCGCAGTAGATGTATCGAGGAGCCTCCGGTTCGTTGTTCTGCGCGCGGCTGAGCCCCGTCAGGACCCACAACGCTGCCGGGGCGGCCGCCAGGGCCACGAGCCGCGGAGTCAGCCGATCGGCGCGCCAGATCCGAGCACCGACGATTGCTGTCAGGCCGACGAGCAGGAGCCGGCCCCACTCGAGCGAGAGCCCGACGATGCCGCCGGCAGCCGCGGCCCCCGAGTCGGCTGCATACGACGGGGTGACGCCCAGGTTCTCGCGCTTCATCTGACCCTCGCCGTAGCCGAGGTACCACGTGCCGTAGAGCACCAGCGGCGCGGCGAGCACCCACCAGCGCTCCTTGCGCCGAGGATGGAGCGCAAGCTCGACGGCGGCGGCGATGGCGAAGGCGGCGCCCACCGAGGCAGAGCCCAGGGACAGCGCGAGCAGGACGGCGGCCGCGATGTCGCCGCGGACCGACTCGCGCTCGAGGGCGAGCAGCGCGCCCAGGCCGAACAGGACACCGACGAGGAACCCGATCTGGAAAGCCCAGAGCAGGTCGTCGCCTGCAGACCCCAAGACGGCGACGAAGCCGGCAGCGAAGGCACCGCCAACCGTCCCGACCCGTCCGCGCGCGAGCAGGAACACCAACAAGACGCATCCGAGGTGCAGCGACAGCAGGACGGTGCGGAAGACCCAGTAGTCGTCGAGCCCGGCAACCTGCAGCAACGCCTTGTACATCAGGACCGGCACGACGGAGAGGTGGCCGTTGTGCGGTCCCAGGAGGGAGTCGGCGCTCATGCCACGGCGCCGCGTGATCCAGTCCCACTCGTCGAAGAACGGGCTGGTGCCCTGCCCGGCGTGCAGGAGGTAGTACGCGACGACGATCAGGAGGAGCACGAGGCCCGCGACGGCGGCGCGGGCTGCTCTGGTGTCTTCGTGAGGCATAGGCGGAGCAGCCCTGCGGCAGCCGGACCAGGATACGGACCCTCCCGGCTGCGCGCACACGCGGGCGCCGCAGGTCACCGGCGAACAGCGTCGAGCTCCGCGAGCGACGGCGGCTCGAGGCGCCGGGAGCGGGCGCGGCGCCGCCGCCCCCCGCAGGGGACGGCGGCGCCGGCGCTCAGCGGCCGAGCTGCTGGTCGATGTTCCCGAGGTTGCTGGGCTCGGTGGCGAGCACGGCGTTCGGGAGCAGCCTCACCGCGCGAGCGTTGCCGACCGCGGTCGTGTTGTAGAGCAGGTTCACCCGGCTCGGGCCCGGGATGCCCTGGGCCTGCGGCGTCGCCGTGGGCGTCCCGCCGATCGCCGTGCCGTCGTCCGCCAGCAAGACGAAGTTCGCCGCCGTGACCGAGCCCGCGAGGATCCGGCTGTCGAGCGTGACCACGACGTTCGCCCCGCTGAACGTCGCCTGGACCGCGTCGGGCGCCGCGGTGTAGCCGGTCGCCTTCGCGCCCGTGTTGCCGCCGACCGGCGCGCCCTGTAGAGCGTTCGGCGTCCCGTCGGCCTGCGCCAGCACCGCGCCGAAGTCGACGCCTGCCTGTACGAGGTACTCCGTGTACTGGTCGGTCGGGAACTGCGCCTGCACCTTCGTGCCGTCGCCGACGACGGTCGCCGCCGTGGCCGTCACCGGGGTAAAGGTGTCCGGGGTGTAGGCCGTGAAGAACGCAATGTTCGGGTCCGTCACGCGCTTGTCGAACGTGTACGTGATCGCGTCGGCGCCCGTGAGCTCCGCGGACAGCAGGATCGGCGCCTGCGAGTCCTGGTTCTGGGTGCCGACCTTCACCGACTGCTGCGGTGAGGCGAACGGGAAGTTGATCGACTGCGCGGACCCGGAGACCCCGACCGACTTGACGCCGGCGACCGGCGTGCCCGGGCCGAACTCGACGTCGACGACGTTGTCGTCCGCGGTCGCCGTCACGCCCGTCACGGCGCTGCCGTCCGCCTTCACCGCGTACACGGTGTTCGGGTTGAAGGTCGCCTCGTTCACGTCCTGGTCGAACGTCAGCGTGATGAGGTTCAGCCCGCCGCCGGTGGCGACGGCGCTGACGAGGTCCGGCCCGGAGGTGTGCCCGCGGGTGCCGGTCTCACCTGCGGCGCCGGTGACCTTGATGCTGTCGCCGAGGTTCGTGGCGCCGAGCGTCCCCTGGGTGCTGACGGCGCCGTCGACGACCCTGCCGTACGTGAGCGGGTCGGTGTCGGGGGTGCCGCCCGCGTAGGTGACGCGCACCGAGCTGCCGGACACCGTCGCCGACGTGCCCGCGTATTCGACGAGACCGGCGAACGAGTACTCGCCGACGAGGAAGTCGCCGCCGTTGCACGTGCAGTTGATCGTGCGGTCGTACGTGAACGTGATCGCGGTGCCGGAGGTCGTGACGGACACGAGGTTCGGGCGGTCGGTGAGCGCCGGCACCTTGCCGCCGCCGAGCGCGGCCCACGCCGACCCCGCCGAGCCGAGCACGGCGACGGCCGCGACCGCGGTGGTGACGAGCGCCGTGCGCCCGCGAGAACGACGAGACATTGGGGTGGAGCCTCCGAGACGGTTGAGGTGACGTACCACGGAGAACCGTACCGGCCGCGAAGGCGGCACTTCAACGCTGCAAGGGCGACGGCGCCGCGGTCATCCCGCGACGCCGTCGATCCGCTTTCCGATGCTTCAGGGGCCGGTCAGCGGCCGAGCTGCTGATCGATGTTGTCGATGTTCGTCGTCGACTCGACCGTGCCGGGCAGGATGCGGATGGCCCGCGCGTTCGCGACCGCGGTCGTGTTGTACAGCAGGTTCACACGGCTCGGGCCGGGCACGCCGTTGGCCTGCGGCGTCGCGGTCGGCACGCCGCCGATGACCGTGCCGTCGTCGGCGATGAGCTGGAACCCGGCCGCGACGACGGTGGTGGTGTCGATCCGGCTGTCGAGCGTCACCACGACGTTCGCGCCGGAGTACGACGCCTGCACCGCGTCCGGCCCGGTGGTGAACCCGGTCGCCTTCGCGCCCGCGTTGCCGCCGATGGGCACGCCGCCGAGGCGCGAGGGCGTGTTGTCCGCCTGGGCGAGCACCGCGCCGTCGTCGGCCGCCGCGCTCACCAGGTACTCGGTGAACTGATCGGCGAAGAACTGCGCCTGTACCTGCTTGCCGTTCCCGACGACCGACGCCGCGGAGGCGCTCGCGTTCGTGACGTCTGCGCTGTAGATGACGAACGCGTTCGGGTCGGGGTTCGAGACGGCCTTGTCGAAGGTGTACAGCACCGTGTCGGAGCTCGTGAGCTCGGCCGAGACGAGGAGCGGTGCCTGCGAGTCCTGGTTCTGGGTGCCCACCTGCACGGAGCGGACGGGACTCTCGAAGCCGTAGTCGACCTCGTCGGCCGCGTTCTCCGTCACGACCACCTGCTTGGCACCGGCGACCGGTGCGGTGTTGGGGAACTCGACCTCGGCGACGTTGTCGTCGACCGACGCGGTCACGCCGGTCGCGATCGAGCCGTCGGCTTTGGTGATGATGACCTCGGTCGGGTCGAACGTTCCGTCGTCGACCTCCTGGTCGAACGTCAGCGACAGGAAGTTCGAGCCGCCGCCGGTCGCGACCGCGCTGACGAGGTCGGGGCCGACCGTGTGCCCGCGCGTGCCCGACTCGCCCTCGGCGCCCGTGATCCGCACGCTGTCACCCAGGTTCGTCGCGCCGAGCGAGCCCTGCGTGTTGACGGCGTCGTCCGCGACCCGGCCGTACGTCGCCACGTCCGTGTCCGGGTTCCCGCCGGCGAACGTCACGCGGACGGAGCTGCCGGACACCGTCGCGTTCGCCCCGGGCGTCTCTGCGCTGCCCTCGCCCGCGTAGCCGCCGACGAAGAACTCCGCGCCGACGCAGCCGCCGGGGCAGCCGATCGTGCGGTCGTACGTGAACGTCACGGCCGTCGCGGACGGCGTCACGGACACGAGGTTCGGCCGGTCGGTCAGCGCGGGGACCTTGCCGCCGCCGAGGGCGGCATGGGCCGAGCCGGTGCCGACGAGCGAGCCGGCGGCGACGGCGACAATCGCGGTGCCGCGTAGCGCGGCGCGCCCGCGAGAACGATGAGACATGTGGGGAAGGACCTCCGAGACGACAGCAGGAAGCGGCCCATCCTTGCGGGTCGAGGGTGAACGCGCCACCTATTTGCGTCATACGACACATCTCGAACCAGGACGACGAACGGCACCGCAGGAGGTCGCGGCGCCGCCCGGCCCAGCTTACAGCTGGAGCGCGTGGTCGATCAGCGACCGAGCTGCTGATCGATGTTCTGGATCGCCGTGGTCCCGGTCACGGTGCCCGGCAGGAGCCGGAGCGCGCGGGCGTTGGCGACCGCCGTCGTGTTGTAGAGCAGGTTCACCCGGCTCGGCCCGGGGATGCCCTGCGCCTGCGGCGTCGCCGTCGGCACGCCGCCGATGACGGTCCCGTCGTCGGCGAGCAGCTGGAAGCCGGCCGGGCTCAGCGCCGCGCCCGTGAGGATCCGGCTGTCGAGCGTCACGACGACGTTCGCGCCCGAGTACGTCGCCTGGACCGCGTCCGGACCGGTCGTGAAGCCCGTCGCCTTCGCGCCGGCGTTGCCGCCGATCGGCACGCCGCCGGGCGCCGACGGCGTGGTGTCCGCCTGGGCCTGGACCGCGCCCGGGGCGGTGGTCGTGCTCACCAGGTACTCGGTGAACTGGTCCGCGGAGAACTGCGCCTGCACCTGCTTGCCATCACCGACGACCGAGGCGGACGACGCGGGCTCGTTGCGGACGTCCGCGCTGTAGATGCGGAAGCCGATCGGGTTCGGCGTGGTGACCGCCTTGTCGAACGTGTACAGCACGGTGTCGGCGCTCGTGATCTCGGCCGACTTCAGCAGCGGGGCCTGCGAGTCCTGGTTCTGGGTCCCGACCTGCACCGACCGGACCGGGCTGAAGAAGCCGTAGTCGGGTTCCGTGGCGGTGTCCTGGGTCACAAAGACCTGCTTGGCGCCGGCCACGGGGGACGTGTTCGGGAACTCCACCTCGGCGACGTTGTCGTCGACCGACGCCGTGCCGGCCGTGCCGGCGACCGTGTCGCCGTTGGCCTTCGTGATGAAGACCTGGACCGGGTCGAACGTCGCCGGGTCGATGTCCTGGTCGAACGTCAGCGTGATGAAGTTCGAGCCGCCACCGGTCGCCACCGCGCTGACGAGGTCGGGGCCGACCGTGTGGCCGCGCGTGCCGCTCTCACCCTCGGCGCCGGTGAGCCGGACGCTGTCGCCCAGGTTCGTCGCGCCGAGCGACCCCTGAGTGTTGACGGCGTCGTCCGCGACCCGGCCGTATGTCGCTACGTCCGTGTCGGGGTTTCCGCCGGTGAACGTCACGCGGACGGAGCTGCCGGACACCGTCGCGTTCGCCCCGGGCGTCTCTGCGCTGCCCTCACCCGCGTAGCCGCCGACGAAGAACTCGGTGCCGTCACAGCCGCCGGGGCAGCCGATGGTCCGGTCGTAGGTGAACGTCACGGCCGTCGCGGACGGAGTGACAGAAACGAGGTTCGGCCGGTCGGTCAGGGCCGGGGCCTTGCCGCCGCCGAGCGCCGCGTTCGCGGTCGCTGCCGATCCGAGGGAGACGACGGCCACGGCGGAGACCGCGGCGAGCTGGAGCGCGGTGCGCCCCGGGAAGCAATGCATGGTGGTGAGACCTTCCGGGTGAGAGGAGCGGAGAACGAGCGACGGCGCCGCGGGATCCGCGGCGCCGTCGCCCTGCTGCGATGCGTGAGGCGTCGTTCAGCGGCCGAGCTGCTGGTCGACGTTCGGGAAGCCGGCCGACGAGAGCACAGAGCCGGGGAGGATCCGGAGCGCTCGCGCGTTGCCGACTGCGGTCGTGTTGTAGAGCAGGTTCACGCGGCTCGGGCCGGGGATCCCCTGGGCCTGAGGCGTCGCCGTCGGGACGCCGCCGATGTTGGTGCCGTCGTCGGCGAGCAGGTCGAATCCGTCTGCGACCAGGACGCCGGTGAACAGCCGGCTGTCGAGCGTCACGACGACGTTGGCCCCGGAGTAGTCGGCCTGCACGGCGTCCGGGCCTGTGGTGAACCCAGTGGCCTTGGCACCCGCGTTACCGCCGACGGGCACGCCACCGGTCGCCGACGGCGTGCTGTCCGCCTGGGCCAGCACCGCGCCTGCGTCCGCGGACGCGCTGACCAAGTACTCGGTGAGCTGGTCGACCGGGAACTGCACCTGGACCTGCTTGCCGTCGCCGACGATCGTCGCTGAGCCGGCGCTGACCGGGACGGTGTCCGCGGTCCAGACGAAGAAGTCGGCCGGGTCGGGCGTCGTGACGGCCTTGTCGAAGGTGTAGAGGAACGTGTCCGCACCGGTGATCTCCGCCGACTTCAGCAGCGGGGCCTGCGAGTCCTGGTTCTGCGTGCCGACCTGCACCGAGCGGGTCGGGGTGCCGAACGGCCGGTCCACGGCCAGCGCGGCCCCGGGCACGACGTGGATCTGCTTCGCGCCTGCGACCGGCGTGCCGGCCGGGAACTCGACGTCCGCAGTGTTGTCGTCGATGGAGACCGTGCCGTCGATACCGGGGACGGTCGTGCCGTCGGCCTTCGTGAGGAAGACGTCGGTGCCGTCGAAGTCGGCGGCGTCGTCGTCGATCTCCTGGTCGAAGGTCAGCGTCACGAAGTTCGAGCCGCCGCCGGTCGCGACAGCGCTGACGAGGTCGGGACCGACGGTGTGGCCGCGCGTGCCGGATTCCCCCTCGGAGCCCGTGATGCGGACGCTGTCGCCGAGGTTCGTCGCTCCGAGCGAGCCCTGCGTGTTGACTGCGTTGTCGTCGACGCGGCCGTACGTGAAGGCGTCCGTGTCCGGGTTGCCGCCCGTGAAGGTCACGCGCACGGCGTTCCCGGAGACCGTGGCGTTGTCAGCCTCGATCTCGAGGCCGGGAATCGTGGTGTACCCGCCGATCTGGAACTCGGCCGGGTCGCAGACGCCGCCCTGGCAGTTGATCGTCCGGTCGTAGGTGAACGTGACGGACGTCGCCGACGTCGTGACCGAGACCAGGTTGGGCCGGTCGGTGAGCGCTGGGACCTTGCCGCCGCCGAGGGCGGCCTGGGCCGTGCCGGCGGACGCGAGCGAGGCGAGGGCGGCGGCCGAGACCGCGGCCGTGCGGAGCGCAGTGCGCCCGCGAAGACGATGAGACATGTGGTGGAGGAACCCCCGAGACGGTGACTGAACGCCCCGGAACCTACTCTCGGCAGCGCGGGCCCGCACTCCGAACCCGTCCACCCTGTGCGACACGGAACGGGCCGCGCAAAGCGCGACCCGTTCAACTGCTTAGCGGTCTATCAGGAGTCGGTCAGCGACCGAGCTGCTGGTCGACGTTCGGGCCGCCGGCCGTCGAGATGACCGTCGCGGGCTGCAGCCGGAGTGCCCGGGCGTTGCCCACGGCGGTCGTGTTGTACAGCAGGTTCACGCGGCTCGGACCGGGCACGCCCTGCGCCTGCGGCGTCGCGGTCGGCGTCCCGCCGATGACCGTGCCGTCGTCGGCGAGCAGCTGGAAGCCGGCCGGCGTCACCAGACCGGGAACGATCCGGCCGTCGAGCGTCACGGCGACGTTCGCGCCGGAGTACGTCGTCTGGACCGCCTCGGGCCCGGTCGTGTAGCCCGTCGCCTTGGCGCCGGCGTTGCCGCCGGTCGGGACACCGCTGGCCGTCGACGGCGTACCGTCCGCCTGTGCGAGCACCGCGCCGGGAGCGACGGACGCACCCACGAGGTACTCCGTGATCTGGTCGGTCGGGAACTGCACCTGGACCTGCTTGCCGTCACCGACCACGGTGGCCGTCGACCCGGGGATGGGGACGGCGATCGGGAACGGAAGGTCGACGGCGAAGCTA
This sequence comes from Paraconexibacter sp. AEG42_29, assembly GCF_040581415.1. Taxonomy (NCBI): domain Bacteria; kingdom Bacillati; phylum Actinomycetota; class Thermoleophilia; order Solirubrobacterales; family Paraconexibacteraceae; genus Paraconexibacter; species Paraconexibacter sp. AEG42_29. Next base: position 5,138,049 of record NZ_CP114014.1, read on the forward strand.
CCGGCAGCCGGGTTCGTGACGGCCTTGTCGAACGTGAACAGGATCGCGTCCGCGCCCGTCAGCTCGGCCGAAACCAGCATCGGCGCCTGTGAATCCTGGTTCTGCGTCCCGACCCTCACCGACCGCAGCGTGTTCGGGAAGGCGAGGTCCACCGACTGCGCCGCGGCGGCAGCGATGGCGACCTGCTTGGCACCGGCCACCGGGACGCCCGCCGCGAACTCCACGTCCGCGACGTTGTCGTCGACCGACGCCGTCCCTGCGAGACCGGACACGACCGAGCCGTCCGCCCGGGTGATCGACACCGCGGTCGGATCGAACGTCGCGTCGTCGATCTCCTGGTCGAACGTCAGCGTGATGAAGTTCGAACCGCCACCCGTCGCGACGGCGCTGATGAGGTCGGGGCCGTTCGTGTGGCCGCGCGTGCCGCTCTCATCCTCGGAGCCGGTGATGCGGACGCTGTCGCCGAGGTTCGTCGCGCCGAGGGTGCCTTGCGTGTTGACCGCGTCGTTGTCGACCCGACCGTACGTGAAGGCGTCGGTGTCGGGGTTTCCGCCGAGGAACGTCGCCCGGACCGAGCTGCCCGAGACCGTGACGGCGTTCGCGACCAGCTCGATCGGCGCGAGGAAGCTGCCGTAGGTCCCGATCTGGAACTCGGCCGGGTTGCAGGTCCCGCCCTCGCAGTTGATCGTCCGGTCGTAGTTGAACGAGACCGACGTCCCGGTGGTGGTCACCGAGACGAGGTTGGGCCGGTCCGTGAGCGCCGGGATCTTGCCCCCGCCCATAGCGGCCTGCGCGGATCCCGCACCGAGCCCCGACGCGATGACCGCGGCCGAGACCGCGCTGACGTGAAGCGCGGTGCGCCCCAAAAGACGTGACATGACTACCAACCCCCCGGCCGAAGTACGATGGGCGCAATCTACCGGCTGCCAGCCGAGCGCGCCAGCTTGCACGTCGACTTTCGATGTATCAGCCCGAACGACTAACGGCCCAGTTGCGGGTGCTTCAGCCGATGGGATCAGCGACCGAGCTGCTGATCGACGTTCACGATCGTGCCGATCGACCGCACGGCGCCGGGCAGCAGCCGGATCGCCCGGGCATTTGCCACTGCGGTCGTGTTGTAGAGCAGGTTGACCCGGCTCGGACCGGGCACACCCTGCGCCTGCGGTGTCGCCGTCGGCGTCCCGCCGATGACCGTCCCGTCATCGGCGAGCAGCTGGAAGCTCGCCGCGGTCACCGGGAGGCCGATGCGACTGTCCAGCGTCACGACGACGTTCGCGCCGGAGTAGTCGGCCTGCACCGCATCAGGTGCGGTCGTGAACCCGGTTGCCTTCGCCCCGGCGTTTCCGCCCAGCGGCGCCCCGCCCGCGGCCCCGGGCGTGTTGTCGGCCTGGGCACGGACGGCGCCGAGGTTCACCGCGGCGCTGACGAGGTACTCGGCAAACCGGTCCACCAGGAACTGCACCTGGACCTGCTTGCCGTCGCCGACGATGGTCGCCGAGGTCGCGATGACCGGCGACGTGTCAGCGACGTACACGGCGAAGTCGCTGGGGCTCGGCGACACGACGGCCTTGTCGAACGTGTACAGGACGGTGTCGGCGCCGACGAGCTCCGCGGACCTCAGGAGGGGCGCCTGCGAGTCCTGGTTCTGCGTGCCGACCTGCACCGAGCGAACCGGGTTTCCGGCCGGGATGTCGATCGCGCGCGCCGCGCCGTTGACGACCGCCACCTGCTTCGCGCCTGCCACCGGCGTGCCCGCCGGGAACTCGACATCGGCCGTGACCCCGTCGATCGAGACCGTCGAGTCGATCCCGGGGACCGCTGTCCCGTCGGCCTTGGTCAACCTGACCTGAGCCCCATTGAACCTCGCGGGGTCGTCGTCGATGTCCTGGTCGAACGTCAGCGTGATGAAGTTCGAGCCGCCGCCGGTGGCGACGGCGCTCACAAGGTCGGGACCGACGGTGTGACCGCGCGTGCCGGACTCGCCTGTGGCGCCGGTGATCTTCACGCTGTCACCGATGTTCGTCGCGCCGAGCGAACCCTGGGTGCTCACCGCGTCGCTGTCGACGCGCCCGTAGGTCATCGCGTCCGTGTCCGGGTTGCCGCCGGCGAACGTCACCCGGACAGCGTTGCCCGAGACGGTAGCCCCGGCCCCCGTGATCTCGAGGCCCGGGAAGGCGGAATAGCCGCCGAGGTGAAACTCGGTCGCAGCGCACGTCCCGCCCTCGCAGTTGATCGTGCGGTCGTAGGTGAACGTGACCGCCGTGGCAGACGGGCTCACCGAGACGAGGTTCGGCCGGTCGGTCAGGGCCGGCACCTTGCCGCCACCGAGGGCGGCCTGGGCCGTGCCGGCCGACGTGAGCGACATGACGGCGACCGACACAGCTACGAGCGCAGCGCGCCCCTTTGGACGATCGGGCATGTGCGGTTCTCCTCCGAGGGCGGACTGGGCTGCGCAAACCTAGTGCCGGGAACGCTTCCGCGCGATCGCTTTGTGACGAACGACCCAGAACGACCGGCGGCGCCGCAGGACTTCGCGGCGCCGTCGGTCCGGCTTCGGATGTCGCCGTCAGGCGTCGATCAGCGACCCAACTGCTGATCGATGTTGTCCTTGCCCGGGAACAGCGACTCAACGGCCCCGTTGAGGAGGCGGATCCCCCGGGCGTTGGCCACGGCGGTCGTGTTGTACAGCAGGTTGATCCGGCTCGGACCGGGGACGCCCTGCGCCTGCGGCGTCGCCGTCGGCGTCCCGCCGATGATCGTGCCGTCGTCGGCGAGCAGCTGGAAGTTCGCCGGCGTGATGAACACGGGGTTGACATCGATACGGCTGTCGAGCGTCACCACGACGTTCGCGCCCGAGTAGGTCGCCTGGACCGCGTCGGGGGCGTCCGTGAACCCGGTCGCCTTCGCACCGGCGTTGCCGCCGATCGGGACACCGGCGAGCACGCTCGGCGTGTTGTCCGCTTGCGCGGTGGCGGCGCCCGCGTTCACGTGCGCGCTGACCAGGTACTCGGTGTACTGATCGAAGTCGAACTGCACCTGGACCTGCTTGCCGTCGCCGACCACGGTCGCCGACAGGCCGGCGACCCTCGTCGTGTCCGAGACCACGGCGAAGAACTGCCCGGGGGTGGCTGCGCCGATCGCCTTGTCGAAGGTGTAGAGGACGGTGTCCGCGCCGGCGAGCTCGGCCGACTTCAGGATCGGGGCCTGCGAGTCCTGGTTCTGCGTGCCGACCTGCACCGAAAGGGTCGGGCTCGGCGTCCCGAAGTCGTCCGACTCCGCCGTGCCGGTCGAGACCGTCACGAGCTTCGCGCCGGTGACCGGATCGGTGTTCAGGAACTCGACGTCGGCCGTGTTGTCGTCGATCGACACCGTCGCGTCGATGCCGCCGACCTGCGTGCCGTCGGCCTTCGTGATGAGGACCTGCGTGCCGTCGAAGTCGTTCGGGTCATCGGAGATGTCCTGGTCGAACGTCAGCGTGATGAAGTTCGAGCCGCCGCCGGTCGCGACCGCGCTCACGAGGTCCGGACCCGTGGTGTGACCCCGCGTGCCCGACTCGCCCTCGGCGCCCGTGACCCGGACGCTGTCGCTCAGGTTCGTCGCGCCGAGCGACCCCTGCGTGTTGACCGCGTTGTCCTCGACCAGGCCGAACGTCAGCTGATCGGTGTCCGGGTTGCCGCCGGCGAACACCACGCGGACCGAGTTGCCCGACACCGTCGCGCTCTGACCCTGGACCGTGTCGTCGACGTCGTAGCCGCCGACGTTGAACTCGGTGGCGTCGCAGCCGCCCGGGCAGCCGATGGTGCGGTCGTAGGTGAACGTGATCGCCGTCGCCGACGGCGTCACCGAGACGAGGTTCGGGCGATCGGTCAGGGCGGGCACCTTGCCGCCGCCGAGCGCGGCCTGCGCCGAGCCGGCGGTCGCCAGCGAGGCGAGGGCGACGACCGAGACCGCCGCACTTCGGAGCGCTGTGCGCCCCTGGAAACCATGAGACATGAAGGGAGAAGTCCTTTGAGACGTGGATTAATCACCGCGAACCCTACCGGCCGCTCGGCAGATCCACCGTCCCCTGCTCTGGAAAGCACGACGGCGCCGCAGGACTTCGCGGCGCCGCCGGGACGACTACTGATACTCCAGGATGTCGATCAGCGGCCGAGCTGCTGGTCGACGTTCGGGAGCGCGAGGCCGGAGGCCTGGACCGCGTTCGGGAGCAGGCGGATCGCCCGCGCGTTGCCGACCGCCGTCGTGTTGTACAGCAGGTTCACGCGGCTCGGACCCGGGACGCCCTGCGCCTGCGGGGTCGCCGTCGGCGTGCCGCCGATGGCGGTGCCGTCGTCGGCCAGCAGGTCGAAGTTCGCCGCGGTGACCGCTGCGGTGTTGATCCGCGAGTCGAGCGTCACGACGACGTTCGCGCCCGAGTACGACGCCTGGACGGCGTCCGGGCCCGAGGTGAACCCGGTCGCCTTCGCGCCGGCGTTGCCGCCGATGGGCACCCCGCCGTAGACGGTCGGCGTGCCGTCCGCCTGCGCCGTGACGGAGGTCGGGACGACCGCTGCGCTGACCAGGTACTCCGTGTACTGGTCCACGGGGAACTGGGCCTGGACCTGCTTGCCGTCGCCGACGATCGTCGCCGACGACGACGCGACCGCGGCGAATGAGTCCGACAGGTACGCGTAGAACTGGTTCGCCCCGGGCGACGCGACCGCCTTGTCGAACGTGAACAGGATCGTGTCCGCGCCCGTGAGCTCCGCCGACCGCAGGATCGGGGCCTGCGAGTCCTGGTTCTGCGTGCCGACCTGCACCGACCGGATCGGGCTGGTGAACGGGAAGTCGACGGCCCTCGCGGCGCCCAGCACGAACACCTGCTTGGCACCGGCCACCGGGGAGGACGCGGGGAACTCGACGTCCGCCGTGTTGTCGTCGATCGACACCGTCGCATCGTTACCGGCGACGACCGAGCCGTCGGCCTTCACGATGAAGACCTGGGTGCCGTCGAAGTCGGCCGCGTCGTCGTCGATCTCCTGGTCGAACGTCAGCGTGATGAAGTTCGAGCCGCCGCCGGTGGCGACTGCGCTCACGAGATCTGGAGCGACGGTGTGGCCACGCGTGCCGGACTCGCCTTCGGCGCCCGTGATCTTGACGCTGTCACCGAGGTTCGTCGCTCCGAGCGAGCCCTGGGTGTTGACCGCGTCGCTCAGCACGGTGCCGTACGTCAAGGCGTCGGTGTCGGGGTTGCCGCCGGTGAACGTCACCCGCACCGAGTTGCCCGAGACCGTGGCGGCGTTGCCGGGGACCTGGAACGCGACGCTGTAACCGCCGACGAGGAACTCGGCGGGGTTGCAGGCGCCGCCTGCGCAGTCGATCGTGCGGTCGTAGGTGAACGTGATCGCCGTGGCCGACGGGGTGACGGAGACCAGGTTCGGCCGATCGGTCAGGGCCGGGATCTTGCCGCCGCCGAGGGCGGCGTGCGCCGACCCGGCCGAGGCCAGCGAGGCTAGGGCGACAGCCGAGACGGCCGCCGTACGGAGCGCCGTGCGCCCGCGGGAGTGGTGAGACATGCGATGAGCCCTTCGGAGACGTTGATGTGCTGGGCAGGCTACGCCGCTGCGAGCAGATCTGGGAACCACTCTGGTCTCAACTGAGTCGCAATCGGGAAAAGGCGACGGCGCCGCAGGACTTCGCGGCGCCGCCGGGTACGACTGAAAAGCGGGTTACAGCGCTGCGCTAGCGACCCAGCTGCTGCGGGATGTTGGGCAGACCCAGACCCGGCGAGACGACGGCGGCGCCCTGGAGCAGGATCGCCCGTGCGTTGCCGACCGCGGTGGTGTTGTACAGCAGGTTCACCCGGCTCGGCCCCGGCACGCCCTGTGCCTGCGCCGTGGCCGTCGGCGTGCCGCCGATGACCGTGCCGTCGTCTGCGAGCAGATCGAAGTCGGTCGCGTCGACCGCAGCCGGGTTGACGCGGCTGTCGAGCGTCACGACGACGTTGGCACCGGAGTACGACGCCTGCACGGCGTCCGGCCCGGACGTGAAGCCCGTCGCCTTCGCGCCGGCGTTGCCGCCGAGCGGGACGCCACCGATCGCCGACGGCGTGTTGTCGGCCTGCGCGACCACAGCACCCGGGCCGGCCACGCCGCTCACCACATACTCGGTGAACTGATCGATGTTGAACTGCGCTTGGACCTGTTTGCCGTCGCCCACGATCGTGGCCGACGATGCCGGGTAGGCAGCCGTGTCCGCCAGGATCACCTGGAACTGGGCGAACTGCGGCGTCGACACGGCCTTGTCGAAGGTGTAGAGCACCGTGTCTGCACCGGTGAGCTCTGCCGACTTCAGCAGCGGCGCCTGCGTGTCCTGGTTCTGCGTGCCGACCTGCACCGACCGGAACGGGGACGGGATGTTGAAATCGACGAGGCGCGCGGCGCCGGGGGTCACGTAGACCTGCTTGGCGCTCGTCACCGGCGTGCCGATCGGGAACTCGACGTCGGCCGTGTTGTCGTCGACCGAGGCGGTGCCGGCAAGGCCGGCGACCGGCGCACCGGTCGCGTTCGTCACGAAGACGTCGGTCGGGTCGAAGAGCGCACCGTCGGCGATCTCCTGGTCGAACGTCAGCGTGATGAAGTTCGAGCCACCGCCGGTCGCCACGGCGCTGACGAGATCGGGGCCGATCGTGTGTCCGCGGGTTCCGGACTCACCCTCGGCGCCCGTGATCTTCACGCTGTCGACGAGGTTCGTCGCGCCGAGGGATCCCTGCGTCGCAACCGCTCCCGTGGCGACGAGGCCGATCGTCATCGCGTCCAGATCCGGGTTGCCGCCCGCGAACGTCACCCGCACCGCGTTCCCGGAGACGGTCGCGGCGCTGGCCGGTGTGACCGTCACGACGCTGTAGCCGCCGACGAAGAAGTTGCCGGCCGGTGCCGCGCACCCGGGGCAATCGATGGTGCGGTCGTAGGTGAACGTGACGGACGTCGCGGACGTCGTCACCGAGACGAGGTTCGGCCGGTCGGTCAGCGCCGGCACCTTGCCGCCGCCGAGGGCGGCCTGCGCCGAGCCGGCGGACACCAGCGAAGCGAGCGCAACGGCGGAGACCGCCGCGGTGCGGAGCGCCGCGCGCCCCCGAGAACGATGAGACATTGGAGATGGAGCCTTCCGAGACGTGGATGTACCGAGCCGAACCGTACCGGTCGACGTGGCACCCAGGCACAAATCGTCGACAGCTACCGCAGCCGGCTCGGGACGCACGACGGCGCCGCAGGACTTCGCGGCGCCGTCGGTCCGGTCGGGTGTGGCGGTCAGACGTCGATCAGCGGCCGAGCTGCTGCTCGATGTTCTGCGCGTTGGTGAGCGACGACACGGCGTTCTGCTGGATGCGGATCGCCCGCGCGTTGCCGACCGAGGTGGTGTTGTAGAGCAGGTTGACCCGGCTCGGGCCCGGGACGCCTTGCGCCTGCGGCGTGGCCGTCGGCGTGCCGCCGATCTCGGTCCCGTCATCGGCGATCAGGTCGAAGTTCGCCGCGGTGATGCTCGCCGCGGCGGTGTTGATGCGGCTGTCGAACGTCACGACGACGTTCGCGCCCGAGTAGTCGGCCTGCACCGCGTCCGGGGCCGTGGTGAACCCGGTCGCCTTCGCGCCCGCGTTGCCGCCGACCGGGACCCCGGCGAACGTGTTCAGCGTGTTGTCCGCCTGCGCGCGCGCGGCGCCCGGGAAGACAGCGGCGCTGACCAGGTACTCCGTGATCTGGTCGACCGGGAACTGCGCCTGGACCTGCTTGCCGTCGCCTACGATCGTCGCCGACGTGGACGTGGAGAAGGTCGTGTCCGCCGCGAACACGTAGAAGCCGGCAGGGGTCGGGGTCGAGACGGCCTTGTCGAACGTGAACAGGATCGTGTCCGCGCCCGTGAGCTCGGCCGACTTCAGGACGGGGGCCTGCGAGTCCTGGTTCTGGGTTCCGACCTGCACCGAGCGGACCGGGCTTGGGTTGCCGAAGTCCTCGGAACGCGCCGCGTTGTAGTTGACAGACACGAGCTTGGCGCCGGCGACCGGGGTCCCGGCCGGGAACTCGACATCGGCGGTGTTGTCGTCGATCGAGACCGTCGCGTCGATACCCTGGACGAGCGTGCCGTCGGCCCGCGTGAGGTACACCTCGTTGCCGAGGAAGTTGGCCGCGGCGTCGTCGATGTCCTGGTCGAACGTCAGCGTGATGAAGTTCGAGCCACCACCGGTGGCGACCGCGCTCACGAGGTCCGGGCCGGTGGTGTGGCCGCGGGTGCCCGACTCGCCTTCGGAGCCGGTGATCCGGACGCTGTCACCCAGGTTCGTCGCGCCGAGCGACCCCTGCGTGTTGACCGCGTCGCCGTCGACACGTCCGTACGTGAGGACGTCGGTGTCGGGGTTGCCGCCCGTGAACGTGACCCGGACCGAGGATCCGGACACCGTCGCCGCGTTGCCGACGATCTCCTGGTTCGCGGTGTAGCCGCCGACCTGGAACTCGGCGGGGTTGCACGCGCCGCCCTGGCAGTCGATCGTGCGGTCGTACGTGAAGGTGATCGCGGTGGCCGACGGCGTGACCGAGACGAGGTTCGGCCGGTCGGTCAGGGCCGGGGCCTTGCCGCCACCCAGGGCGGCCTGGGCCGAGCCGGCCGTGGCCAGCGAGGCGAGCGCGACGGCCGAGACCGCCGCGGTGCGGAGCGCGGCGCGCCCCTGGAAACGATGAGACATGGGGAAGAGAGTCCTCCGAGACGTAGATGTACTGTGCCGAACCGTACCTGTCGGCACGGCACTCGCGCGTCCACGGATACCCGGCGAACACTGGGGTTACGCCTCAGCCGGACGCACGACGGCGCCGCAGGACATCGCGGCGCCGTCTGACCGGTTAGCGGTCCTTCGATGCGCCGATCAGCGGCCCAGCTGCTGGTCGACGTTCGGGAACCCGAGGACGGGCGATGCGACCGCGGCCGGCAGGAGCCGGACCGCCCGCGCGTTGCCGACCGCGGTGGTGTTGTAGAGCAGGTTGACGCGGCTCGGGCCCGGGACGCCCTGCGCCTGCGGCGTGGCCGTCGGCGTGCCGCCGATCTCGGTCCCGTCGTCGGCGAGCAGGTCGAAGTTCGCCGCGTTGACCGCGCCCGGGTTGATCCGGCTGTCGAGCGTCACGACGACGTTCGCGCCGGAGTAGGTCGCCTGCACCGCGTCCGGGCTCGAGGTGAAGCCGGTCGCCTTCGCGCCGGCGTTGCCGCCGATCGGCACGCCCGCGTACGGTGCCGCGGTCCCGTCTGCCTGCGCGACCACCGAGCCCGGGGCCACGGCGGCGCTCACCAGGTACTCGGTGAACTGGTCGACGGGGAACTGCGCCTGCACGTGCTTGCCGTCGCCGACGATGGTCGCGGAGCCGGCGGGGTACGGGACGGTGTCGGCGAGGTAGACGAAGAACGCGCCCGGAGTCGGCGTCGCGACGGTCTTGTCGAACGTGAAGAGCACCGTGTCCGCGCTGGTGATCTCGGCCGACTTCAGGATCGGCGCCTGGGAGTCCTGGTTCTGCGTGCCGACCTGCACCGACCGGATCGGGCTGAAGACCGCGAAGTCGGGGTTCTTCGCGGCGTTCAGGACGTAGACCTGCTTCGCGCCGGCGACCGGCGAGCCCGGCGGGAACTGGACGTCTGCGGTGTTGCCGTCGACCGACGCCGTCGGGTCGAGGCCGGCCGTCGTGGTGCCGTCCGCCTTGACCATGAAGACCTGCGCGCCGTTGAAGTCGGCGGCGTCGTCGTCGATGTCCTGGTCGAACGTGAGGGTGATGAAGTTCGATCCCCCACCGGTGGCGACCGCGCTCACGAGGTCCGGGCCGATCGTGTGGCCGCGCGTGCCCGACTCGCCCTGAGCGCCGGCGATCCGGACGCTGTCACCGAGGTTCGTCGCGCCCAGGGATCCTTGGGTGTTGACGGCGTTGCCGAGCACCGTGCCGTACGTCAGGGCGTCCGTGTCGGGATTGCCGCCGGCGAACGTCACCCGCACCGAGTTACCCGAGACCGTCGCGGCCGTGCCGGCGACCTGCGTGAAGACGCTGTAGCCACCGACGATGAACTCGGCGCCGTTGCAGCCGCCGGGGCAGTCGATCGTGCGGTCGTACGTGAAGGTGACCGCGGTCGCCGACGGCGTGACAGAGACGAGGTTCGGCCGGTCGGTGAGGGCCGGGACCTTGCCGCCGCCCATCGCGGCCTGGGCCGAGCCGGCCGAGGCCAGCGCGGCGAGTGCGACGGCCGAGACCGCCGCAGTGCGGAGCGCAGCGCGCCCCCGAGAGCGTTGAGACATGACTGTGGCGCGTCCTTCCGAGACGTGGATGTGGCGCAAGACCGTACCGGCAACACCGCCGACGCGCCAGCCTCGGGAACGACGAACGGCGCCGCAGGACATCGCGGCGCCGTCGCGTCGGTCAGGTGGTGCTTCAGGCTGCGATCAGCGGCCCAGCTGCTGATCGATGTTCGGGAACCCGAGGACCGGCGTGGCGACGGCGCCCGGCAGCAGCCGGATCGCCCGCGCGTTGCCGACCGCGGTGGTGTTGTAGAGCAGGTTCACCCGGCTCGGGCCGGGCACGCCCTGTGCCTGCGCCGTGGCCGTCGGCGTGCCGCCGATGACCGTGCCGTCGTCGGCGAGCAGGTCGAAGTCGGTCGCGTCGACCGACCCGGGGTTGACGCGGCTGTCGAGCGTCACGACGACGTTGGCGCCGGAGTACGACGCCTGCACCGCGTCCGGGCTCGAGGTGAAGCCGGTCGCCTTTGCGCCGGCGTTGCCGCCGATCGGGACGCCACCATACGGGGAAGGCGTGCCGTCGGCCTGCGCCACGACGGAGCCCGGGATCACCGCAGCGCCCACGAGGTACTCGGTGAACTGATCGACGTTGAACTGGGCCTGGACCTGCTTACCGTCGCCGACGATGGTCGCCGAGGTGGATGGGTAGGCGACCGTGTCGGAGAGATAGGCGAAGAACACCGTCGGGCCCGGGGTCGCGACGGCCTTGTCGAACGTGTAGAGCACCGTGTCCGCGCCCGTGAGCTCGGCCGACTTCAGGATCGGCGCCTGCGAGTCCTGGTTCTGCGTGCCGACCTGCACCGACCGCACCGGGCTGAAGATCGGGAAGTCGACCGCCTTGGCGGCGTTCAGCACGTAGACCTGCTTCGCGCCCGCGACGGGCGTGCCGGCCGGGAACTCGACGTCCGCCGTGTTGTCGTCGATCGACGCCGTGGCGTCGATGCCGGGGACCGTCGTGCCGTCCGCCTTGACGATGAAGACCTGCGCCCCGTCGAAGTCACCTGCGTCGTCGTCGATCTCCTGATCGAACGTCAGGGTGAGGAAGTTCGAGCCGCCGCCGGTCGCGACCGCGCTCACGAGGTCCGGGCCGATCGTGTGGCCGCGGGTGCCCGACTCGCCTTCGGCGCCCGTGATGCGGACGCTGTCACCCAGGTTCGTCGCGCCGAGCGACCCCTGCGTGTTGACCGCGTTGTCCAGCACCGTGCCGAACGTCATCGCGTCCGTGTCGGGGTTGCCACCAGCGAACGTGACGCGCACCGAGCTGCCGGAGACCGTTGCGGCCGTTCCCGCAACCTGCGTGAAGAAGCTGTAGCCACCGACGAGGAACTCCGCGCCGTTGCAGCCTCCGGGGCAGTCGATCGTGCGGTCGTATGTGAACGTGACCGACGTCGCCGACGGCGTGACGGACACAAGGTTCGGGCGGTCGGTGAGCGCCGGGACCTTGCCGCCGCCGAGCGCGGCCTGGGCCGAGCCGGCCGTGGCCAGCGAGGCGAGGGCGACGGCCGCGACGGCGGCCGTGCGGAGCGCGGTGCGCCCCTGGATGTTGCGAGACATGACTGTCGGATCCTCCGAGACGTAGATGTGGCGCCGAACCTATCGGTATCGCGGACGCGCCACACCCCGAATGCGTCAAATCACCGCGCGATTCCTGGGGAACGCGCGACGGCGCCGCAGGACTTCGCGGCGCCGCCGGACCTCTCAGATGTGCGTCAGAGGGCGGTCAGCGGCCGAGCTGCTGATCGACGTTCGCCGCGAGGTTCGTCGGCGAGATGACCGCTCCGGGGAGCAGCCGGACCGCGCGGGCGTTCCCGACCGCGGTCGTGTTGTACAGCAGGTTCACGCGGCTCGGGCCCGGGACGCCCTGCGCCTGCGGCGTCGCGGTCGGCGTGCCGCCGAGCGCAGTGCCGTCGTCCGCGAGCAGGTCGAAGTTCGCCGGGGTGATCGCGGCCGGGTTCAGCCTGCCGTCGAGCGTGACGACGACGTTCGCGCCGGAGTAGGTGGCCTGCACCGCATCCGGGGCCGACGTGTAGCCGGTCGCCTTCGCGCCGGCGTTGCCACCGATCGGGACGCCGGCGAGCACGGTCGCGGTGCCGTCGGCCTGCGCCACGACAGCGCCCGGGACGACGTAGGCGCTCACGAGGTACTCGGTGAACTGGTCGACCGCCGCCTGCACCTGGACCTGCTTGCCGTCACCGACGATCGTCGCCGACCCGGCCCCGAACGGGATCCCCTCGGATGTGACCACGAAGAAGTTGCCCGCCGTCGGGGTGGACACCGCCTTGTCGAACGTGAACAGGATCGTGTCGGCGCCCGTGATCTCCGCCGACTTCAGGATCGGAGCCTGCGAGTCCTGGTTCTGCGTCCCGACCTGCACCGAGCGGACCGGGCTGCCGAAGAACGCGAAGTCGGCGGCGATCGCCGTGCCGAAGTTCACCGTGACGAGCTTCGCGCCGGTGACCGGCGTGCCGGCCGGGAACTCGACGTCCGCCGTGTTGTCGTCGATCGACACCGTGCCGTCGATGCCGGCGACCGTCGTGCCGTCCGCCTTTGTCAGCAGCACCTGGGTGCCGTCGAAGTCGCCCGCGTCGTCGTCGATCTCCTGATCGAACGTCAGCGTGATGAAGTTCGAGCCGCCACCGGTCGCGACCGCACTGACGAGATCAGGGGCGATCGTGTGACCCCGCGTGCCCGACTCGCCCTCGGCACCGGTGATCTTGACGCTGTCACCCAGGTTCGTCGCACCGAGCGACCCCTGCGTGTTGACGGCGTCGTCGTCGACCCGGCCGTACGTCAGCGAGTCGATGTCCGGGTTGCCGCCGGTGAAGGTGACGCGGACCGAGTTACCGGAGACCGTCGCCGCGGCACCCGCGACCTCGAAGTTCGCGTAGTAGCTGCCGACCTGGAACTCGCCGCCGACGCAGCCGCCGGGGCAGTCGATCGTCCGGTCGTAGGTGAAGGTGACGGCGGTCGCCGAGGGCGTGACCGACACGAGGTTCGGCCGATCGGTCAGGGCCGGGACCTTCCCGCCGCCGAGGGCGGCCTGCGCCGAGCCGGCCGTGGCCAGCGAGGCGAGGGCGACGGTCGCCACCGCCGCGGTTCGGAGCGCGGAGCGCCCCTTGAAGTGCTGAGACATGGTGTTGTGATTCCTCCGAGAAGAGTGTGTACCTCGGGGAACCGTACCCGCAGCCCCGCCGACGCGCCACCTTTTCGAGGCGCGAAGCCGTCGCATCCGGGTCTCAGCCAGAACGCAGAACGGCGCCGCGAGTGCTCGCGACGCCGTCTGTGTGAAGCGTGTCCCGGCGGTCAGCCGGGACTGCGTGACTCGATCTAGCGGCCGAGCTGCTGATCGACGTTGGGCACGTTGATCGGCGAGGTCACGGCGCCCGGGAGCAGACGGATCGCCCGCGCGTTGCCAACGGCCGTCGTGTTGTACAGCAGGTTCACGCGGCTCGGGCCCGGGACGCCCTGCGCCTGCGGCGTGGCCGTCGGCGTGCCACCGAGGGCCGTGCCGTCGTCCGCGAGCAGGTCGAAGTTCGCCGCGGTGATCGCCGCCGTGTTGAGGCGCCCGTCGAGCGTCACGACGACGTTCGCGCCGGAGTAGGTGGCCTGCACCGCGTCCGGGGCCGACGTGTAGCCGGTCGCCTTCGCGCCGGCGTTGCCACCGATCGCGACACCGCCGAGCACCGACGCCGTGCCGTCGGCCTGCGCCACGACCGCGCCCGGGTTGGCGTACGCGCTGACGAGGTACTCGGTGAACTGGTCGACCGCGGCCTGGACCTGGACCTGCTTGCCGTCACCGACGATCGTCGCCGACCCGGCCGGGACCGGGACGCCCTCGGAGGTGACGACGGCGAAGTTGCCGGCCACCGGGGTCGCCACGGCCTTGTCGAACGTGTACAGCACCGTGTCGGCGCCGGTGAGCTCGGCCGACTTCAGCAGCGGGGCCTGCGAGTCCTGGTTCTGCGTCCCGACCTGGACCGACCGCGGGGGGCTGCCGAACGGGAACGCGAAGTCCACGGCCTGGGCCGCGCCGAAGTTCACCGAGACCTGCTTTGCGCCCGTGACGGGCGTGCCCGCCGGGAACTCGACGTCCGCGGTGTTGTCGTCGATCGACACCGTGGCGTCGATGCCGGGGACCGTCGTCCCGGCCGCCGTCGTCAGGAGGACCGACGCGCCGTTGAACAGCGCCGGATCGTCGTCGATCTCTTGATCGAACGTCAGCGTGAGGAAGTTCGAGCCGCCGCCGGTCGCGACCGCGCTCACCAGATCGGGGGCGATCGTGTGGCCGCGCGTGCCCGACTCGCCCTCGGCGCCCGTGATCTTGACGCTGTCACCCAGGTTCGTCGCACCGAGCGACCCCTGCGTGTTGACGGCGTCGTCGTCGACGCGGCCGTAGGTCATCGAGTCGATGTCCGGGTTGCCACCGGCGAAGGTGACGCGAACCGAGTTGCCGGAGACCGTCGCGGAGTTGCCGGCGACCTCGAAGTTGGCGAAGTAACTACCGACCTGGAACTCGGCGCCCACGCAGCCGCCGGGGCAGTCGATGGTGCGGTCGTACGTGAAGGTGACGGCGGTCGCCGACGGCGTGACCGACACGAGGTTCGGGCGATCGGTCAAGGCGGGGACCTTGCCGCCGCCGAGCGCCGCGTTCGCCGACGAGGCGCCCGCGAGCGAGGCGAGGGCCACGGCCGAGACCGCAGCGCTCCGCAGCGCGAGGCGCTGCTTGGAAGCGAGATGCATGTAGGGAGACTCCTCTGGGGGGTGACTGTTCGCCCCGGAATCTAGCGGCCGCGCGCCTCGCCCGCGCCGCCGCGGGCGGGAAACGGACGAACGGCGGTCCGGATTCAGACCGGCGTCGCCAGAACCCCTATTTCTGTTCGGTGATCTGCCACTTTCCGCCCGACTTGACCATCGTCGTGGTCAGCTTGCCGAGCCCCGCCTCGATGATCGCGGTGGCCTTGTCGTCCTTGACGGTGACCCGCGTGACCTTCGCGTCCGTGACGGCCTTCGGGTTGCCGGCGCCCTTGCGGCAGGTCTCGCGGCCGCCGTACAGCTTCAGGAGCTTCGGGGCGAAGTGGTCGCAGAGCGTGCGAGCGTCCTTGATGCCGTCGTCCGCGATCTTGCGGACCGCGGCCTCGTCGCCGGAGGCGGAGCTGCCGCCGTTGTCGTCGCCGCCACCGCAGCCGGCGGCCGTGAAGGCCAGGGCAGCGGTCGCCGCGAGCAGCATGGATCGTCTGAGCATCGGTGGTCCGTTCATCGCGTTGGACGTTAAACGACGACGGCACCGCAGTGATCTGCGGTGCCGTCGGATGAAGCTACGAGCTGAAGCGTCTCAGCTCATGCGATCCCGGTCGCTACGCGTGGTGCGCGGCGACCGAGTCGCGGGAAACGTCTAGCGGCCGAGCTGCTGGACGATGTTCGGGTAGTTGCCGACCGACGTCGAGAGCACGGCACCGGGGAGCAGCTGCACGGCGCGGGCGTTGCCGACCGCGGTCGTGTTGTACAGCAGGTTCACGCGGCTGGGACCGGGGACACCCTGCGCCTGCGGCGTCGCCGTCGGCGTGCCGCCGATGACGGTGCCGTCGTCGGCCAGCAGGTCGAAGCTGCCGGCCGTGACGGCCGGAGCGATCCGGCTGTCGAGTGTCACAACGACGTTGGCACCGGAGAACGTGGCCTGCACGGCGTCGGGCGCCGAGGTGTATCCGGTCGCCTTCGCGCCGGCGTTGCCACCGATCGGGACGCCGCCCGGGGCGGAGACTGCGGTCGGATCGGCCTGCGAGCGGACCGCGGTCGAAACCGTAGCCGCGCTGACGAGGTGCTCAGTGAACTGATCCGTCGGGAACTGCGCCTGCACCAGCTTGCCGTCGCCCACGATCGTGGCCGACGTCGCCATGATCGCGATGTCGTCCGCCGTGATGACGTAGAAGTTGGCGGGGATCGGCGTCGCGACGGCCTTGTCGAACGTGTACGTCACCGTGTCCGCACCGGTGAGCTCAGCCGAGGCCAGGAGCGGGGCCTGCGAGTCCTGGTTCTGGGTGCCGACCTGGACCGAACGCAGCGGAGTGTCGAAACCGAAGTCGTCGGACTCGCCGGTCGGGGTGTCGACGTAAACCGACTTGGCGCCGGTAACGGGGGTGCCGGCCGGGAACTCGACGTCAACGACGTTGTCGTCGATCGAGATGGTGGCGTCGATACCCGCCTGGGTGGTCCCGTCCGCCTTCACGATGAACACCTGGGCGCCGTCGAAGGTCGCCGGATCATCGTTGAGGTCCTGGTCGAACGTCAGCGTCAGGAAGTTCGAGCCGCCACCGGTGGCCACCGCGCTCACGAGGTCGGGACCGACGGTGTGGCCGCGCGTGCCGCTCTCGCCCTCGGCGCCGGTGACCCGGACGCTGTCAGCGAGGTTGTTGGCACCGAGCGTGCCCTGCGTACGGACAGTGCCATCGGCGACGCGGCCGAACGTGATCGAGTCCTCGTCCGGGTTGCCGCCGGCGAAGGTCACGCGGACTGAGCTGCCCGACACGGTTGCGGAGGTGCCACCGACGGCCGTGATCGCGCTGTAGCCACCGACGGCGAAGTTACCCGGGGTGCAGTTGGCGGCGACACAGTCGATCGTGCGGTCGTACGTGAAGGTGATGGCGGTGGCCGACGGCGTGACCGACACGAGGTTCGGGCGGTCCGTGAGTGCGGGCACCTTGCCGCCGCCGAGGGCGGCGTTCGCCGAGCTGGCACCGGCCAGCGAGGCGATGGCTACAGCCGAAACCGCAGCAGTGCGGAGCGCATAGCGCCCCGTGAGATTGCGAGACATGTGGTGGGAGTCCCTCCGAGAGAAATGACTGATGAGCTGAATGTACCTGAAGCCGGAGTGGTGCAGGGGTGACCCCGCGCCGACTAGCGCAGCCCGTAGAACATCGACGTCTCGGACGGCAGGCCTGCGGCATTAGATAGACCGGGGAGTGGGTTGTCAAGCGCGGGAGAGCGCCTGCAGGCCCTTTTGGGCACGCGATCCGGAGGGTCCGTCCGGAGGCATTCTCGGCCCGATAACGACGGGATTTACTACCTTTTCGGGTGACCTGACACGGTGTCATTCAGACCGCCGACGCGCCACCCCCGGGGCGGCGCCCAAGCACGGTCTGTAGTAGCACAGACTGAGGTTCAGGATGGCGAACTGCGGCAAATGAGGCAACGCGGCCGCCGCCGCAACTCCGCCTGCCCAGAATCGTTCCATCGTCGAAGGTCCTCACCCCGGCGTAGCGATCGATTAGGGTCACGCGCGCCAACAACCACCTGTACTGGAGTTCTGCATGCCTCGCCACGCCCGCCGCCGCACCGCCGCGCTGGCCGTCGCCGGCGCCGCCGCCCTGAGCGGTGCCGCCGACGCCAGCGCCGCCTCCCTCGGCGCCCTCGACACCGCGTTCGGCGGTGGTGTCGTCCAGCTGCCGGCCGGCACGCAGCTGCACGCAGGCGCGGTGCAGACGGACGGCAAGCTCGTCGTCACCGGCTTCACCGGGAAGACCGAGGACCCGCGGCTGCTCGTCGCCCGCCTCACCCCCACCGGGACGCTCGACACGACCTTCGGCAACGGCGGCTCGGCCGCCGTCCCGCTGCCCTCGGGCGCGATCGGCGCGGCCGGCGACGCGGTCGCGATCCAGGCCGACGGCAAGATCCTGGTCGCCGGCGACGCCCTCGGCGACTCCGGCGCCGACGGCATGCTCGTCACGCGGCTGAACGCGGATGGCACCCCGGACGGCGGCTTCGGCAGCGGCGGGTCCGCCGTCATCGAGCGCGGGACGGGCGGCCAGGGCGAGGCGAACGCCGTCGCCGTGCGCGCGGACGGCACGATCGTCGTCGCCGGCGCCGCGATCGGCAGCGAGAAGGGCGTCCCCACCGGCGCCATCGGGCAGCTGAAGGCCGACGGGTCGTCCGGGGGCTCCACCCGCCACCTGGACATCGGCGAGTCGACGATCCGCAGCATCGCGCTGCAGGGCGACGGCAAGATCGCCTACGCCGGCAGCCGCAAACCCGGCCAGGAGATCATCACGATCGTCGGCCGCGCGAACGCCGACGGTACGAAGGACTCCTCGTTCGGCGACGGCGGCCTGCGCCAGACGAACTTCGCCCGCAATGGCGGCGCCTCCTCGGCCTTCCGCGGCGTGGCCGTCCAGCCCGACGGCAAGATCGTCGCCACCGGCTACGCCTTCAACGGCAGTGGAGCCGGCATCGACAAGATCGTCTTCCGCGTCGACACCGCCGGCAACCCGGACGGCGCCTTCGGCCCGTCGGGCGTCTGCTACTTCAACGCGTCCGCCTCGCAGAACATCAACTCGCAGATCCCCGCCGGCGGTGCCGGCGTCGCGATCGCCGACGGGCACATCTACACGGGCGGTGGATTCGACCAGTCGGGCCTCGGGGCGCTCGCCATCGGCGCCCAGTCGGACAACGGCTCGGCCGACGCCGCGTTCGGCAACGCCGGCCAGACCATCACGCCGCTCAACGACTACTCGCCGCCGGTCTACGGATCGGGCGTCGCGCTCGGCAACGACGGCATCTACGTCATCGGCTCCGCCGGCAACCTGGGCGGCTCCAAGGCCCAGGGCGTCATCGCCCGCTACGGCGCCTACGCGCTCAAGGCCGACCCCGGGCCTGGTCCCGGCCCGGCCAACCCCCCGATCCCGCCCACCGAGCCCATCAAGCCGGTGACGCCGACGACCGCGAAGCTCTCGAAGGCGTCCCTGTCGCCGTCGAAGATCAGCGCCTCGTCGAAGGTCGCGTCCAGGAACCGCACGAAGCTCAGCTACACGCTTTCCGCCGCGGGCTCCGTCCGACTGATCGTCGAGCAGAAGCTGCAGGGCCGCCGGGTCGGCAGCAAGTGCGTGAAGACCACCAAGGTCAACACGAAGAAGAAGAAGTGCACGTACTACGCGGCCGTCGGCTCGAGCAAGACGCTGAAGGGCAAGAAGGGCAGCAACACGCTGACGCTGACCAAGAAGATCACGAACAAGACGCTCAAGCCCGGGACGTACCGCCTCGTGCTGCAGGTGCTGTCGGGCAAGAAGACGACCGGCGCCAAGACGACGAAGACGCTGACGGTGACGAAGTGAGCGCCCTCAAGCAGCGGACCGGGATCACCGGCCGCGGGCTCGCGCTCGGCTGCGCCGCCCTGCTGTGCGGGACCGCGGTCGCGATCGCGGCCGCCCCCGGGACCCCGGCGTCCGGCTCGCCAGGCGCGCTCGTCAGCGGCTTCGGCAACGCGGCCGCCCCGCAGTCCGCCGGGCTCGTGCTCGGCGACGCCGGCAGCCGCTACTACGCGGTGGCCTTCCAGGGCGACGGCAAGATCGTCGTCGCCGGCCAGGCCGGCGTGGACGCCAGCCCGCAGCTCATCGTCGCGCGGTACCTGCCCTCGGGCGCGCTCGACGGCAGCTTCGGCAGCGGCGGCAAGGTCTCCGGCCCGGTCGGCACGATCGGCCGCGGCATCGCGATCCAGGGCGACGGCAAGATCGTCGTCGGCGGCACGAAGGACGGCCGCTTCCTCGCTGCGCGCATGAACACGGACGGCGGGCTCGACGGCAGCTTCGGCTCCGGTGGCCTGGCCACCGGCCCGGCCGCAACCGAGGGCGGCGCCGGTCGGTCGGTCGCACTGGCGGCCGACGGCGGCGTCGTCGTCGCCGGCTCCGCCACGCAGACCGGCGGCTCCGAGCAGCGGATGACGGTCTCCCGCTTCACCTCCACCGGCGCCGTCGACGGTGGCTTCGGGGACAGCGGCGCCCGCCAGGTGCTGGTCAACAACCTCGTCACGCGCGGCGCGAGCGTCGTCGTGCAGTCCGACGGCCACATCGTCGTCGGCGGCAGCATCATCGACCCGTTCGGCGGCCTGTCCGGCATGCTGACGCGCCTCACGGCGACGGGCACCATCGAGAAGACGCTGTTCAAGTCCAAGGCCCGTGGCGGCGCCGCGGCGTCGGAGATCACGAGCGTCGCCAACGGCGCGGCCGGCGGGCTGGTCGTCGCCGGCGCGGCCGGCAACCTCAGCAGCTCGGACTTCTGGGTCTCGCGGCTGGCGGCCGACGGCGAGGACGCCGGTGGCTACACCACCCAGTGGCTCGCGGCGCCGCAGCAGGCGAGCGTCAGCCGCCTGCCGGCCCCTGGCGCACACGCCGTCCTCGCGACGCCGAGCTTCATCTACACGGCGGGGATCGTCGACGTGAACGGCATCCGCCTCGGCGGGCTGTCCGCGCTGAAGGAGTCCGACGGCTCGCCGGTGGCCGGCTTCGGAGCAGCGGTCGGCGGCGATCTGCAGACAGCGTTCGGTGGTGCCAACCGCGAAGGCACGACGTTCACGTTCGTCGACGGCCAGAGCGATAACCCGACGGGCGGCCCGATGAACGAGCCGATGGCGATTGCCCGCGCAGCCGACGGATCCCGTCTGGCCGTGGCCGGCATCTCGGCCGCGCAGCTGAACGGCAGCAAGGAGCCGAAGGGTCCGCGGGGCTTCGTGGCGGTGTACACGCCCGCGACTGAGACCGTGGCGCCGCCGACCGGCACCACGACCACCGGCACGACGACGACCACGACGCCGACGACCACGCCGACCACCACCACGACGACGCCCACCGAGACGGCCACCGTCCCGGCCCCCACGGGCACGACCACCCCGACCACGACCACGACCACGCCGACCACCCCCACGACGCCCAAGCCGCCGACGGTGCCGCAGAAGGTCAGCGGCTCGAAGCTCACGCCGACGGCACTGCGGGCCACGACGAAGGCGAAGCTGACGTTCTCGCTCGCGAAGGCGTCCACGGTGAAGATCACGGTCAGTGAGAAGCGCAGCGGGCGCAAGCGCTCGTCGGGCACGTGCTCGGCGGTCGGCAGCTCGAACCGCCGCGGGGCGAAGTGCACGTACTACGTGACGAAGCCCGGCAGCCGGACCCTCAAGGGCAAGAAGGGCAAGAACACCGTGACGATCACGCGGACGTTCGGTGGGCGCAAGCTGGCGAAGGGCACCTACCGGCTGTCGCTGAAGGCCACGGGCGCGAGCGCGCGCCTCGTGAGCTTCACGGTGCGCTGAGCGCCCCCATGGAGCACGCCGGGCAGGACCAGCCGGCGGATCCCCCGATTCAGGGGGGTCCGCCGGCCGACGGCGCGGACGCCGCGCCGGCGAACGGCGCGACCGCGCAGATCATCGGCCTCTGGGCTGACCCGTCCGCACCGGACTTCGCGTACTTCGAGCGCGTCGAGCAGTACACGGACGACTTCTGGCGGCCCGGCGCGCAGTTCCGCGGCTGGTTCGACCGGCTGGACACGCGCAACGTCCTGGAGATCGCGTGCGGCAAGGGCCGGCACTCCGAGCGGGCCGCGGCGCTGTGCGGGCAGCTCCTGATCTCCGACACGTCGACGACCGCACTCGAGCACGCCGCGGAGCGACTCCGCGATCAGCCGCACGTGCGCAGCGTGCTGTCGCCGGACGGCATGACGCTGCCGGTGGCCGAGGACGGGACGTTCTCCGCGGTCTTCTCCTACGACGCGATGGTCCACTTCGAGTCCGACTGCGTCGCGAGCTACCTGGGCGAGATCGCACGGCTGCTCGAGCCGGGCGGGCTCGCGCTGCTGCACCACTCGAACTACTCGGCGCAGCCGGCGACACCCGTGACGGACGCGCCGGGCTGGCGCAACTACATGAGCCTCGGGCTGCTGGAGCACCTCGCGTCCCGGCGGGGGCTGGCCGTCGTCGAGCAGGAGGCGTTCGACTGGGTCGTCCCTCAGTCCGACGCCCTGTCGTTGCTGCGACGCGTGCAATAGTCGCGCCGATGACGGCCGACGCATCCGTACACCCCGAGTGGCAGCGCCGCCTGGAGCAGGCCCGGGACGAGGTCATCCCGTGGATCGAGAAGGCGATTCCGCTGGTCGGGCGGACCGTGCTGGAGTACGGCTGCGGACAAGGCGCCGTCGCGTGCGCGATCGCGCCCCGGTGCGGGCGGCACATCGGGGTCGACATCGATGCGGGCGAGGTTGCGCTGGCCGAGGGCCACGTCGCCCGCCTGGGCCTCGGGAACGTCGAGCTGCACGCGGCGGCAGTGGACGAGATCCTGGACCACGTGCGGGGCTTCGCCGGCGAGGTCGACGTCATCCTGCTCTACGCGGTGCTGGAGCACCTGACGCTCGACGAACGGCTTGCGGTGCTCCGGGTCGCACGCGAGGTCGTGCGCAAGGACGGCCACATCGTCGTCACCGAGACGCCGAACCGGCTCGTGCCGGTCGACCAGCACACGTCCTACCTGCCGTTCTTCCACGCGCTGCCGCTTCCGCTGGCCGCGCAGTACTACGACCGCTCGCCGCGCAAGGACTTCGTCGCCGCCGTCGACACCGCCGACGCGGCAGGTGGTGGCGCCGCCGTCGAGGAGGCGCTGGCGCGTTGGGGCTGGGGGATGTCGTTCCACGAGTTCGAGCTCGTCTTCGAGGACCTGCCGGCGCACACGGTCGCATCGAGCTACAGCCCGCTGCTCTACCCGGGCCGGCCGGTGCGGTGGGAGGAGCTCCAGCTGGCCGCGACGCTCGACTGCTGGCGGCCGGATCTGCCGCCGTGCTGGTCGCGGAGCTGGATCGACACGATCCTGAGCGCCGAGCCGTCCCCGACACCGCGGACGTTCGTGCGGCCGTGGCAGCTGCAGGTCGAGCACGACGTCCCCGGCGTGGCGATGCTGCCGAACGACCTGATCGAGCTGCGACCGCTCGCGCGGCTGCCGGTCCAGCTGCCGGGGCCGACGAGCGAGCTGCAGGTGGCGCTCACCGCAGCGGCACCCGAGGGAGCGCTGCGGGTGCACCTGCCGGGTGGCGACACGCTCTCCCCGTCCGCCGTCCCCAGCCTGCCTGGCCAGCCCGCGTCGTACGCCGCGGTCCGGCTCGAGACACCGGTCGACCGGGTCGAGCTCGAGCTCGACGGCGGCGGGTGCATCGCCTTCGTGGGATACGCCGGTCCGGCAGACCCCGCGCTGGCGCAGGGTCGCCCGCGCGGCTGGTGACCGTCCCGCGCCGCGCGGTGCAAGAGTTCCGTCCGTGCCCATCGCCTTCCCGGACCCGCGCCCGCCGCTGCCGCCCGACGAGCTGATCTCCCGCGTCCTGCCGCACTTCGGCCCGGACGAGGCGCCCGCGGTCCGCGCGGCATGGCACGAGTACGGCGAGATCACGGTCCGCGCGCAGGAGCGGGCGCTGGCCGGCGTCGGCCGCCGCTTCGACGAGTTCA
Source organism: Paraconexibacter sp. AEG42_29 (assembly GCF_040581415.1). Lineage (NCBI taxonomy): Bacteria > Bacillati > Actinomycetota > Thermoleophilia > Solirubrobacterales > Paraconexibacteraceae > Paraconexibacter > Paraconexibacter sp. AEG42_29. Next base: position 5,161,586 of record NZ_CP114014.1, read on the forward strand.
CGCGGGTGCTCGACTTCGGCTGCGGGACCGGCCGCGCGCTGAGCCTGATGGAGGCGCTCACCCCGGGGGTCGAGCTGCACGGGGTCGACATCGACCGGGACGCGATCGCCTGGGCCGGGGCGCACCTGCCCTTCGCGCAGTGGCACGTGGGTCCGCACGAGCCACCGCTCGACTTCCCGGACGGGCACTTCGACCTGATCGTCAACCACAGCGTCTTCACCCATCTGGACGCGCGGATGCAGGACCTGTGGCTCGCGGAGCTGCGGCGCGTCCTGGCTCCCGGCGGGATCGCGCTGCTGACGACGCACGGCGAGACGATGATCCAGCCGCTGCTGGCCGGGCTCGCAGGCGGCGGCGAGGACCCGGTGCCGTACCTGGACACGCTGCGGCGCGAGGGGATCCTGTTCGTCGCGGAGGACGGGTACATCGGCAGCGTCCACCCCGAGTACTACCACTCGACCTACCACGCACCTTGGTACGTCTACTCGCACTGGGGCCAGTTCTTCACGGTGCGCGCGCTCCTGTCGCCGGGGTCGTGGGGCGGGCACGACATCGTGGTGCTGGAGCGGCCGGAAGCCGACGTGCCGGTCCTGGCCCCGATCGTGCCGTCGCTCGCGGGGCAGGGTGCTGATCCGGGGTCAGTCGCTGCGGCGGTCCCGGAGGTGGCGGCGGTCGCTCCCGCCGTGCAGCAGGTGGTCGACGGTTGGCCGGTGCCCCAGAGCGCCGTCGGCCGGCTGAAGCGCCGGCTGCTGGCGTCCGAGTACGACCTCGTGCGGCGGGTGGCAGGGTCGACGGACGCGGCGCTGCAGGCACTGCCGTCGTCGTCCCCGCCGGCCGCCGATGCGGGGGAGCAGGCGCCCTCCCGTCGCGAGCGGATGGTGGCGCTGGCGCTCAAGCAGCAGGCCGAGCGGCTGACCATCGTCGAGCGCGAGTTCCGCGAGCGGCTGGACACCCTGGAGCGCGAGCGTCGCCAGGAGCCGTAGCCGGGACGCCTCAGGGCTACCCGCCCGGGGCCGTCAACCGGAGATTTGCGGGTCCTGGAGCCGCAGAACCCTGGGTCAGCTTCGGGAGAGGGTCCGCTTCGCTGCGCGCAGGGGCGCCGTCACCCGCCACGAGACCGACGTCATGAGGTCCGCCACCAGCGCCTGGTGGTGCGCCGCTTCGGATTCCGCGGCGGCCAGGCGTTCGTCGCCGGCCGCCAGCTCCGCCAGCCGCGCCTCGAGGGCGTCGATGTGCGCGTACGCGTCGCTCAGCTGGCGGGCACGCGGGTCGTGGCCCGACGGGCCCTCGGGCGGGCGGCCGCCGAGGACGTCTCGCGCCACGCTGAGCAGCGCGCCGCCGTGGTGGCGATCGGTCTGCACGGCCGCCCCGGATCCGTAAGCGGGCTGGGCGGCGTCGACCACGATCAGGCCGAGGCCGTACCAGAGCTCCCCCGGGAAGCGGTCCTGCCCGAGGTGACCGGGGACGAAGTCCAGGTCGACGTGCGCGACCTTCGGGTACGCGCCGTACGGCACCGCGTCGAGACCGGCGCGGACCCGCTCGTTGCCGGTGTCGTGCGTGATGATGATCGTGTCGGTCACCGCAGGCGAAGCGAGCAGCGCCTCGACGTCGCGGCGGACGCCCTCTGATGAGTGGTCACCGTCGACGAGCGCGAAGTCGACGCTGCGGCCGGCCTCGGCGAGCTCGGCGAGGAACGCGGGCAGCAGCTGATGCGAGTCGCCGGTGTGGAGCGTCACGTGATCCGGCAGGTCGAGCTGCGGCGTGACGAGGTCGAACGAGTGGACCTCCTGCGCGTGCTGCGCGATGCGGCCTAGGCAGGCGCCCTCGGCTGTTCCCACCTCGATGGCGAGCTGCGGCTGCAGCGCCGACAGGATGCCCTCGATGGCCGCGCGCTCGCCGAGCGCCATCTGCCAGACGGGGTCGTCGAAGAGGTCGCCGATGCTCATGAGCGCGGGAAGCGGTGGCCGGCGAGGCGCGCGGCGAGGTTGGTGAGGCGGCTCGAGTGGACGGCCATGTGGGCCCGACGGTACCCGTCCCGCTCGGCACGGGCGTCTACGGCCTCGGCCTCCAGCGCGGCGAGCTCATCCCGGAGCTGCTGCTCGCGCGCCCCGGCTGCGACGACCGCCGCGTGCAGCGAAGCGACCTCGTCCTCCCGCCGTAGCGCGGCCGACGCGCCGCCGGCTGCGCCGAGGCCCAGGCGCTCGCGGCTGAGCCGGCCGTTGGTGGCCAGCAGCGCCGCGTTCGCGCGCTCGAGCCCGCGCATGTAGCGGTGGTTCACCGGGCCGACGGCGAGGTGCAGGCTCGCGTCGTCCAGCAGCGCGTCCGCGTCCAGCCCCCCGGCGAGGACCAGGAAATGGTTTGCCCAGTCCAGGTCCTGCTCGCCGGTCTCGTGGACTGTGGCCGTAACGGGAGCGGCGGCCGCGCCGCGGATCAGCGAACCCTCCGCGTGGGTCTGGTAGGCGAGCGTGAGGTCGTCGAAGGCGCCGAACAGCGCGCGCGTGGACTCGAGGTCGAAGTCGGTCAGGTGGAACTCGTTGTCCTCCCCGAAGGTCGCGCTGTTGGGGACCGACGCCATCATCGCCGCCCCACCGATGACGAGCCGGTGCAGCTCGGCCACGACGAGGCCGACGTCGGGCAGGTGCTCGAGGCCCTCGAAGCAGACGACCAGGTCGAACGTCCCGGGTGCGACCGAGCGCAGGTACTCCAGGGCGTCGGCGGCGACGAAGGTCACGTCCCGGCCGTTCCCGATCGAGGCCTGCGCGGTGTCGACCGCCGCCGCGTCCCGATCGACGCCGGTGACGGTCCCGCCCGCGTCCGCCAACATCGCGCTGCCGTAGCCCGCGCCGCAGCACAGGTCCAGGACCCGCTTGCCTGGTGCGGCGGCCGCGGCCAGCTCGTAGCGGTGGCGGTGCTCGGCGGCGATCAGCGTGTGCTCGCTGACCGCGTCGAGGCTCAGCCGTTCGTCGACACCCATGTGACCTCCTGCTCGCGGATGAGTGCGTCGACCTCGGCCTGGAGGCGCTCCTCCTGGGGAACGCCGACCGCCTGCAGCATCGAGGTCGGCCTGATGCGGTAGCGCCACAGCATCTCGGGGATGACGTGGCCGAAGCGTCCCGCGTCGTGCAGCTCGCGGTAGAGCGCCCAGTCCTCGAAGGCGGTGAGGTCCTCGAGGTAGTGGTGCTGCTCGAAGAGGCGCCGGCGCAGGACGGCCGTCCCGTCCCCCGCGACGTTGCGCTCGTGCACGATCGCCGACCAGTTGCCGATGGGCCGGTAGCCCTCGTTCGGGGCCGGGTACGGGACGCCGTCGGGGTCGATGAACCGGTTCCAGCTCGTGACGAAGTGAATGTCCTCGCGCGCTTCGAGCAGCGCGACGCAGCGCGCGATGAACGTCGGCTCCAGGACGTTGTCGGCGTCCAGGGGCAGGACGTAGCGGCCGCGGGCCTGGGTGATGCCGAAGTTGCGCGCCGCCGAGAGGCCGCCGTTGGCCTGGCTGATGACCCGTACGGGGTAGCGGGTGGCGACCTCGGCCAGGGCGACGTCCGCCGGCCCGAAGGAGCCGTCGTTGACGACGATGACCTCCACGCGCGGGTACGTCTGGGCGACCACGGAGGCGACGGCCTCCTCGAGGAAGGCGTGCAGGCCGTAGTACGGGATGACGACCGTGACGAGCGGGACGGGGTCGGCCGGCGTGGTCACGACTTGCTTCTGGGTTGTGTCCGCCGGCTTGAGCAGGCTCGCGTAGCCGCGGCGGATCGCGTCCGGATCCGTCAGGGCGGCCACGTGGTTGCGGAGCGCGTGCGGGTCCCGGGCGCTGCGCACGCGGGCCGGCTCGGCGACGAACGGGCCGAGTGCTGCCATCAGCGCTTCCGCCCCCGGCCGGGGCGTGAGCCAGCCCGGGGCTGCGCTGGGCTGGATCAGCTCCGCGAAGCCGCCCACCCTCGGGGCGAGCACGGGCACTCCGGCCTGCATCGCCTCGAGCGCGACGTAGGGCCAGCACTCCCACCGCGACGGCAGGACGACCAGGTCGTGGGCCGCCATCGTCGCGCGGACGTCGGCGCGCGGGATGTCGTCCAGGAACGTGATGCGGTGGTCGCCGGCCGCCTGGAGCTCGAGCGTGCGCCGCATCGACCGGCCGAGCGGCGCGGTGTCCGTGTCCCGGCCGAGAACTGTCAGGCGCCAGTCGGCGGTGAACGCGAGCAGCGCGGCGAACAGATCCTGGACACCCTTGCGGCGCTCGCAGCGGCCGAGGTAGATCATGCGCAGCGGGCCGTCCTCGTTGGTGGCCGGCGCGGTTGCCTGCTCTGTCGTGGGGTCGTCGTCCAGCGGGTGGCGGACCAGCACTCCCGGCGCGAGGTCGTCGCCGTAGAACCGCCGGTAGCTGGCAAGGATGTCGCCGCCGGCGTGCAGCAGGACGTCGGCGTCGCGGAGCGTGCGACGCTCGAGGTCGCGTGAGATCCGCCGCTCGAAGTCGCGGTCCAGGTAGCCGTTGAGGACCTCGCACATCTCGGCGCTCGTGTGTAGCCGGACGGCGATCGTCGTCCCCGCGAAGAAGGGGTCGCCGCCGCGCCGGGCCTGGGTGGCGACGAAGCCCTCGCCCAGGTAGTCGGGGAACTCGATCAGGTCCGGGCCACCGTCCGGGAACAGCGCTCGCAGCCGCTCGACCAGGCGGTGCGAGTACAGGTGCATGTGCGAGTAGAACGTGCCGTACTCGTGCGGTTCCGGCACGTCGACGAACTCGACGCGGGCGCCGTCGTAGTCGACGCGCGGGTCACCGAGCGCAGACAGCTCGGCGTACTTGTCCCGGTACCAGGACGCCGTGAGCATCGTGACGTCGGCGAGCGGCGCCAGGACGCGCGCGGTCTGCGCGATGTAGGTGCCGATGCCACCGCCGCCGAAGGGGAAGAGCTCGCGCGAAGCGATGACGACCTGCGGGCGGCTCACCCGAGCAGCTCCGGGTGCCGCTGCACCATGTCCGCGAGCGAGGCGACGTGGGACAGGTGCAGGTCGGCGCTCATCGAGTCGGCGCGGACGCGGTAGGAGGCCACGAGCTCGGGTACCCAGACGCCGTCCTTGCCGGCTGCGGCGCAGCGGCACCACAGGTCCCAGTCCTCGTAGCCCTGCTCGGGCATGTCGGCCGTGTAGCCGCCGAGCCGGGTCAGCGCATCGCGACGGACGAGCGCCAGCGCATCGATGTAGTTGCCGTGGCGTAGGCGGACCCGATCCCACGGGTACAGACCCCGCAGGCCGATCGGGCCGGTGGCGTCGAACTCCTGCAGGATGCCGTAGGCGAACGTCGCGTCGGGACGGCCGGTGACGGCCTCGAGCAGACGGTGCAGGCCGCGGGGGCGCAGCATGTTGTCGGCGTCGAGAGGCAGCACGTACTCGCCTGACGCGTTGTTCAGGGCAGTGTTCCGGGCGGCGGCGAGGCCGCGGTTGCGCGAGTGGCGCAGGACGGTGACCGGGAGCTCGGGGTGGTCGGCGGCCCAGGCGGCGGCCAGCGCACCGTCGTCCAGCGGCGAGCCGTCGTCGACGACGACGACCTCGGTGCGCGGCGCGTCCGGTCCGGCGGCTGCACGAAGCACGGAGTCGAGTGCCGCCTCGAGCGTGGCGACGGCGCTGTAGCACGGGATCAGCACGCTGACCTGCGTGTCCGGTGGGGGCGCGCCCTGGTGGAGCACGTCGACCGTCGCGGGCGTGGCGGGCTGCTCGAGGTCGGTCAGGCGCTCGTCGAAGTCGCGCAGCGTCCGCAGGATGCGCTGGACGCCGTCGCGCACCGCGGCATCCGGGCGGGCGCGCTCGGCGCGGAGGGTCTCGACGATCGTGGGTGCGTCGGGCGCGGGAGCGGCGTGGTGGCTGAGCTCGGGGCGCTGGGCGGCGGCGCGGGACGCGGTGGTCGGCGTCGCCGTGCTCGGCGCGGCGTCGTCGAGCGCGGCGGCCAGCGACCTCCCCATGTCGGCGAGGGAGCTTGCTGCGCGCCACTGGTCCAGGCCCTGCGCGGCGAGCGCGGCCGCACGGCCCGGGTCGAGCGCGAGCTCACGCCCACGGTGGCAGACCGTCTCGTGGGGGGCGCGGACGATGCTGTTCTCGAGCCCATGCGGAAGCGGGCCGAGCGCCTCGGTCACGATCGCCGTTCCGCCCTCGAGCGCTGCCAGCAGGACGGCCGGATGGGGCGCCGCACCGTCGTACGGCGCGACGTCGACGAAGACCTCGCCGGACGCGAGGACCGCCGGCAGGTCGTCGAGCGGGAACGGCGGCTCGGCCTGGAAGACGTGCGCGCTGCGGAGGTCCTCGAAGGCCGGCGCTGCGGCGGCGATGATGCGCTTGCGGCGCTCCGTCGGTGCGCCGAACGTGACGAGCTGATGGTCGCGGCCTTGGGTCCCGGTGCCGGCCTGATGGCCGTCGTCGCCGGCCGGACGGCAGCCGAGCGGGACGTGGACCGCGCGGCAGCCCAGTCGCCGCAGGTGGTCGACGACCATGGCGTCGGGGTGGCAGACCACGGCCAGCAGACGTGCGATCGCGGCGTCGTCCTGCAGGGTCACCGAGCCGTACGGGGCCAGCGAGTAGCCGACTGCGGTCCCGAGCGTCGCCGCCGACGGGGGCAGCTTCTGCGCGGCGAACCAGGCCGCCGGGTCCACGATCATGCGGGGGGCGTCCGGTGCGGCGGCGACCGCGCCGACCGCGGCCAGGGCCTCCTCGATCCGGCGAACGGTCGCAAGGACGGCCGGCGACCGGCGGGAGCCTGTGACTTGCGCCTGCGACACGGGGCGAAGTGTACGGGCGCCGCGGTCCCGACCACCGGCGGGCAGCAGGGCTCTCGTCTAGGCTGCGGAGGTGGCCGAGACGCACGACGAACGCCCTTTCCCAGCCGCCGGGGACCCGGTCGAGGACCTGCGCCTCGCCTCCGCCCTGACGGCCGACACCGAGGCGGAGCTGCTCGAGCTGCGCGCGGCAGCGATCGCGGTTCAGCGAGAGCTTGCCGCGATCGTCCTGGAACGCGCGGCGATCGACGCGGAGCGCGTGCGGCTGCTCGAGGCGGTGCGCTTGGCGGAGGCCGCCACGGGCGACCTGCGCCACACCCAGAACCTCGAGCGCGACGCCTGGCACCGCCGCGAGTCGGGGTACCACGAGGAGCTCGACGCGCTCCGGGACCAGGCGCGGCAGGCCGTCGCGGCCGAGGGCGCCGACCGCGACGCATGGGACGCGGAACGGTTGTCGCTGCGCGGCCGGATCAGCGAACTCGAAGAGACGACGGCCACGCTGAGCGCGCGCGTGGACGCCGAGACGGAGCTGCGTCGCCACGCCGAGAAGTGGTCGGTCCGCCACCGAGCCGGAGTCGTCGCGCACAAGCTGCCCTTCGTCGGGCGGCGGCGCCTGTCGTCCTGAGGCTCCCGCCGAGCCGGCGTCAGCCCGGGATCGGCTCGGTGAACTCCGCGAGGGTCGGCGCGCCGGAGTCGCGCTCGCTGTAGATCCACTCGTCCCGCGCCACGGGCCACTCGATCCCGATCGCCGGGTCGAGGAACGAGATCCCGCGCTCTACGTCGGTCGAGTAGTAGGCGGACTGCTTGTAGATCACGTCTGCGACGTCGCTCGTGACGCAGAAGCCGTGCCCGAAGCCGACAGGCGCGTAGATCATGCGCATCGTGGTGTCGTCCAGCGTGAACGCCTCCCACTCGCCGAACGTCGGCGAGCCGCGTCGCAGGTCGACCAGGACGTCGACGATCGACCCGCGCCCGCAGCGGACGAGCTTGGAGGCTCCCGCGCCGATCTGGAAGTGGATGCCGCGGATCGTGCCGCGCTTGGATCGCGAGTGGTTGTCCTGCACGAAGTCCTCGTCGATGCCGAACTGCGCCAGCTCGTACGCCCGGAAGGTCTCGGTGAAGAAGCCGCGGTCATCGCCGAAGACCGCCGGCTCGATCAGCAGCGGTCCGGAGAGCCGCGTCGGGATGATCTGGAAGGCCATTGGGCGCAAGGCTGCCACAACCGGGCGCCGGCACGCCGTCTGCGTGCGGAGGAAGCGGCGAGGTGCCTGTGGTCGATGTACAGAGGCGCCTCGCCGCTTACCTCTCCCCCGGTCCTCCAGGGGAAAAGACACCGGAACACGCCTCGGGTCACACCCCGGCGCGGGCACCCGAAAATCCGACGGGGCGCTCTTGGTCGATGTACAAGAGCGCCCCGTCGTCCGGAAGGCTGACACACGTGTCCGGACAGCACCGTTTCAACTGCGTCTCGGTCACATCTCGGCGGTGCGGATGACCACTATGCCGGACGAACGGCGCTCCGCCTAGGGGGCAACGGCCATATCACAAAGACCGGTTAGGCTCTTCGACACCGCCTAGACGATTCGTCCAAGCGGTCAAGTCGCCGAGGGTTCGAGCCGATGCAGGGTGTGGAGAGAAAGTCCAAGCCGGACGTGAGACACCCGGCCTGTCCCACCCCCCAGGCCCTGAGACACCTGGTTTGTCCCAATCGCCTGCGTAGCGGCAGGGCGCCCCTGAACATCGACCGGGGGCGCCCCGCCCTCGACCTTCAGGGCTCCTACGGTCGGTACCGCTCCGGCAGCTGCTCGAACGCGGTGTCGGCGTCCGTCAGCACGTTGAAGTGCACCAGGTGCCAGAGGGCCGCCACGCCATCCCGCCAGTTGATCTTCTTCCCCGACAGCCGCGTGCGCGGGAAGTAGGACACGGGCAGCTCCATCACGCGGGCGCGGACCTTGGCGACGTAGGCGGTCAGCTCGACCTCGACGCCGAACCGCTCCGAGCGCAGGTTCATGGACTGCACGAGGTCGGCGCGGAAGAGCTTGTAACACGTCTCCATGTCACTCAGGTAGATGCCCGAGAAGAGGTTGCTGAGCGCCGTGAGGAAGCGGTTGACCAGGTAGTGGAAGGTGCGGTGGACCTGGTGGCCGTCCTTGCGGAAGCGGCTGCCATAGACGACGTCCGCGCGGTCGTCCAGGAGCGGCTGCAGCAGCGCGGGGATGTCGGCCGGGTCGTACTCGAGGTCGGCGTCCTGGACCATGATGAAGTCGCCGGTGGCCTGCGCGATGCCCTCGGTGATCGCGAGTCCCTTGCCGCCGCGGGCGGTCGCGGGACGGACGATGAGGCGCATGCCGGCCTCCTCCTCCCCGTGCGCGGCGACCCAGTCGCGCAGCAGCTCCGTGGAGCCGTCCGTCGAGCGGTCGTCGACGATGATCCACTCGCGGGGGATCGGGCAGGCGGCGTCCCGGATCCGGTTCAGGACGACGGGCAGGTGCCCGGCCTCGTTGTGGACGGGGATGATCAGCGACAGCGTGCTCACGCGCTGTGGGCCTGCCGCAGGGCCTCGCGCAGACCCGCCTCGATCTGCTGCGCGCCGAGCTCCCACGTCCGGCCCTGGGCCCACTCGCGGCCCGCGGCCGACCGGCGCTCCCACTCGGCGCGGTCGTCCAGCAGCTTCTCCAGCCGGTCGGCCAGCGCGACCGGGTCGAACGGCGCGAACGTGACGCCGCCGTCCTCACCGAAGATGCCCTCGCCGCTGACGCCCGCCAGCTCGACGACCGGCAGGCCGCAGGCGAGCATCTCCTGCGGGATGACCGAGTAGTTCGTCATCGACAGGACGAGGCCGACGGTCGCCCGGGAGAACGTCCAGGCGAGTTCGTCCAGGGTCAGGACACCAAGGTCCTCGTACGGGAACGGCGTGTAGATCGGGTAGTTCGCGCCGAAGCTCAGGACCTTCGTCTGGGGGCGGCGCTCGAGCAGCTCCTGCACCGCCATGATCGCCAGCGGGACGGCGCGGCGGGGCGTCGAGTCGCGGCCGTACATGACGATCGTGTCGGTCTCGCGCGGGGTGTCGCGCGTGTAGTACGTGTCGAGCTCGATGCCGAACGAGAAGCGGGACGAGGTGCCGCCGTAGCGGGTGACCATCGCCTCCAGGTACGGCGACCCGCACAGGTGGTGGAAGCCCAGCGCGTAGGTCTGCTCGGCCCAGTGGGACTCGGCGCCGGTCGAGTAGAACTCGGGCTCGTGGTCCTGCACCAGGTAGGCGCGGGCGCGGCAGCCGGGCAGCATCGCGACGCTGTGGGCGGTCTGCCAGCCGGTGGCCAGGGCGACGTCCGCGCCGAACCACTCGTCGAAGCCCTTGTAGACGGGGGCCTCGAGCGGGACGAACCAGTCGCGGATCTGGCGCCGGATGCGCGCCGGGCGGAAGGCGGACATGTTGCCGAGCTCGTCGTCGATCCAGATCGAGACGTCGTGGCCCATGCGCTCCAGGCGGAGCAGCAGCTGGAAGAGCGACATGTGGCCACCCGACCCACGCGCAAACGGCGGGACGACGACGGCGATGTGCAGCGGCCCCTCGTCGCCCGGACCGTCCGGAGACGGGGGGAGCAGCGGCGTGGTGCCCTCGCGGGCGTGACGGCGGATGGTCTCCCACAGCGGCGTCAGGCGCAGCGGGGGGACGGCGGTGCCGCGCTTGGGTCCCGCTGCGCCGGTGCCGGCCGCCGCGGCTGCGGTCGCGGGCAGGTCGGGGGCGCTCGTGACGACCGTCCCCTCCAGCGAGAGCGTCCGCTGCACCGCGGGCGGCAGCGCGTGCGCCCGCGACCCGAGCGCGCCGAATGCCTTGCGGGAGGAGTGGTGGATCAGGGAGCGTGCCGTCCAGCGGCGCTGCGCGGCGGCGTCCAGGCCGACGTCGCGCATGAACGCGCGGTCGGCGGCGACGAGGCCGCGGACGTCCCCCAGCGCACGCCGCGGGGCCAGCGGCTCGACGTGGCCGACGGTCGCGCGCAGGCCGCGGTACTCGTCGAAGTAGCGGCGGGCGAACTGGGCCGGCGGGTAGTCGTGCGCGTGCGCGACGGCGGCGCCCGGGTGGTAGACCTTCGCCCAGCCTGCGGCGAGCATGGCGGCGCCGAACGCCTGGTCCTCGGAGTACGGCAGGTCGTCGAAGCGGACGGCCGCCCAACAGTCGCGGCGGTAGGCGGCGTTGACGTTCGAAAGCCAGTCCAGGTCACCCGCGCGCTGAATACGAGCCCCACCCACCCCGTTCGGCGCGTCCTGGTCGCCGTGGCCGGCGAAGAACGCGCCCAGCTCGCGGGCGATCATCGGCGACGTGTCGGGACGCGGGCGGTGCGGACCGTAGACCGCGCCCACGTCGTCGGCCAGCGCGAAGCCGTCCACGATCGCCTGCAGCCAGCCGGCGAGCGGCGTGGCGTCCTGGGTGAGGAAGGCGATGACGTCGCCGGTGGTCTCCTCGGCGCCCAGGTTGCGGGTGCGGCCGTGGCCGAACTCCGCGGCCGGGATCTCGAGGACCGTCGCCCCCGCCGCCCGGGCGATCGCGACGCTGTCGTCCGTCGACCCCGAGTCGATGACCAGGACGTCCCGCGTGACCGCGGCGTCGCTGACGACCTGCGCGTCGATCGCGGCGAGCAGCTCGGGCAGGTAGCGCGCGCCGTCCTTGACGGGGACGACGATCGAGACGCTGGTGACCTTGTCCGCGGACATCAGCTGAGGTCAGCCCGCGAGGCGCCGCTTGGCCTTCTTCGCCGCGCGCACGCCGCCGCGCAGCTTCTTGACGGCCTCCAGCGCGGGGACGGCACCGGGCTTGGCCATGATGCGGTCCAGGTCGATGTGCCAGCGCTCGAGCCAGTAGAGCTTCTCCTGCGAGCGGGCGACGATGGCGTTGGTCGCGCGCGACTGCTCGGCGAGCTGCTGCTCGAGCTCGGCCACGTGGGCGCGCAGGATCTCGACCTCGGAGGGGTTGTCGTGAGCGTTCGTCATGTTCTCTCCAGCACGTAAGCGTCCTGATTGCCTTCCAGGCGGCCGCTGCGCAGCAGCCTGATGGACCACTGCGGGGTCGCGTGCTCCACGAGCCAGTCGGCCAGCAGGAAGCTGTTGCCCCAGTCGGGGTCCTTGACGCCCCAGTCGCCCGCCTCGCCGAAGACGTCGATGAACTCGATGCCGTCGGTCAGGACCGTCCCGATGGTGCGCGCCATGATCGCGCGGTCCATCAGGCCGCCGCGGGTGTACTCGGCGAACGTGTTCAGGCCGTGCGTCGTGAGCAGCAGCGCGCCGCCCGGCTTGATGATGCGGTGCATCTCCCCGAGCCAGTCGAGCGCCGCGTCGGCCGAGAAGTGCGACCAGATGGAGATCGCGAACGCGACGTCGACGCTGGCGTCGTCGCAGGGCTCAAGGGGCGGCCGCAGCGGGCTCTGGAACCAGCGCAGGTCGGGGACGGCCTGCTGGGCCCACGTGATCGCGTCGCCGTTGGGGTCGCAGCCGATGCAGTTCAGGTCCGGCCGCCAGGCGGCGAGCGGCCGCAGCACGCGTCCGCTCGAGCAGCCGAAGTCGAGCAGCGTCCCGCCGGCGGGAATCGCGACGCGCGCGTCCTCCAGCGTCCGGACGACCATGTCCGCGATGCCCAGGTCCCCGCCGTGCGCGAGCGGGCCGCGGGCCATCGCGTGGACGTCGTCCGGCGGCTCGGCCGAGGTCAGGCCGATCGCCTTCAGCGCCTCGGGGTCCTGGTAGAAGGCGGCGGCGGACAGCAGCAGGCGATGGCGGTCGCCTTCGTCCAGGTCGTCCCACAGCAGCCGCATGTTGCCCTCGAGCGCTGCTTCCAGCCGGGCCACGTCGACCGCGGACAGTCGGGCGTAAAGCGCGTCGGACACCGGTCCCGTCGTGGGGACGGCCTCCACGAGCGGCTTCGCTGCCACGGCCGCCAGCACGTCGACCTGTGCTTCGTTGCGTGTCCGCACGCGGTGGCGCCACTCGCCCAGCTTCGTCATGCGCCGCTACAGGTTCTCGGCGACGCGCGGGCTCTCGCGCAGGAAGAACCACACGCCGAGCGCGAAGATGCCGAAGATCAGGCCGAGCGGGATCAGGACGAACTCCGGCTGCTCGAACGCGCGGGTGATCGACGGCGCGCCGCCGTCCACCATCGCCTTGCGCATCTGGGTGAAGATCGCGGCCATCGGGTTGCACAGGAAGATCCGGTAGTAGTCCTCCGCGCGCTCGGCGACGAGCGTCGGGACGTAGAGGATCGCCGACGCGTAGAACAGCACCTGCGTGAAGACCTCCCAGATCGGCTGCACGTCGCGGTAGCGGACGTAGAGCACGCTGAGCAGCATCCCGACGCCGGACGCGAGGATGAACAGCACCGCGACGATCACCGGCAGCTCGAGCCAGGTCCACGTCGGATAGACGCCCGTCGCCAGCGAGAAGATGAAGACGGCGATCAGCGTCATCCCGAGGTTCAGCAGCGCGGTCACGCTGATCGCAAGGGGGATCACCACCGGGTTGAACTGCATCTTCCGCAGCAGGTTCTCGCGCGAGACCAGCGCCTGCACGCAGCCGTTCGTCGTCTCCGCGAAGAAGCTGAAGAGGACGAGCGCGTAGAGGATGTACAGCCCGTAGTTCGGGACGTTCTTGTCGAGGCCGGCGATCTCGGTGAAGACGATGTAGATGACGCCGAAGAGCGCGAACGGGCGGACGAGGGTCCAGGCGAGGCCGAGCGCCGAGCCGTAGAAGCGCAGCTTCCAGTCCGACAGCGCGAGGGTCCAGGTCAGCGTGATCAGCCGGCGGATCTCGTCGCCGCGCGTGGGCGGCTCGGCGATCTGGACCACGGGCGGCTCCGACACCGGCGGCGTCTTCAGCATCGTGTCGGTCATCTCCGTCATGAACGGCGCTCGAGCACGAACTGATGCGGAAGATCGACGAGGCCGCCGGTGACGCGGGTGCCGTGGACGTAGACGGCGGCGAGGTCCTCGCGCACGTCCAGGACGTCCGCCCCGCCGTCCCGGGCGATCGACGGGGTCAGGGTGTACTTCGTCGGCGACATCACGGCGTCGACGCTGACGCGGGCGATGACGTCCTCGCCGGCCTCGAACGTCCCCATCGGGACGTTCTGCCACTCGGTGGTGGTGATGAAGAAGGTGTGGCCGACGTCGTTGCGGACGCTGAAGCCGATCACCGGGTCGACGACCTGCTCGTGGAAGCGGATCTGCGCGCACATCGTGAGGCGGTCGTACTGGGCGATCTCGCCGGTCCGCTCGCCCTGCTCGTTCTCGAACCAGGCGTCCCGGACCTCGCAGGCGCGCTGGTCGCCGTAGCGGCCGGTCTCGTCGGTCTCGTGGACCAGGCGGCCGAAGTTCAGCTCGTTGTAGGCGCGTGAGATGGCGTGCGGCTCGCCGATCTTCAGGACGTCCCCGCGCTCGATGAGCATCGCACGGTCGCAGTAGCGCTCGACGGCGCTCATGTCGTGGGTGACGAAGACGACGGTGCGGCCCTCGGCCTTGAGGCGGTTGAACTCCTCGAAGCACTTCTGCTGGAAGGCGGCGTCGCCGACGGCGAGGACCTCGTCGACCAGCAGGACGTCGGCGGACACCTGGATCGCGGTCGCGAAGCCGAGGCGAACGGCCATGCCGGACGAGTAGTTCTTCAGCTTGAGGTCGATGAACTCCTCGAGCTCGGCGAAGGCGATGACCTTGTCGAAGCTCTCCGCGGCCTCCTTGCGGCTGAGGCCCATCATCACGGCGTTGATGACGATGTTGTCGCGCGCGGTGAGGTCCGGGTTGAAGCCCACGCCGAGCTCGATGAAGGGCGACAGGCGGCCGTTGAGCTGGATCGAGCCCTGGTTGGGCTTGTAGATGCCGGCCAGGCACTTGAGCAGCGTGCTCTTGCCGGAGCCGTTGCGGCCGACGATGCCGAAGAACTCGCCCTGCTTGATGGTGAGGTCGACGTCGTTGAGCGCGTGCAGCTCGTCGTAGGTCGTCGAGCGGAACGGGTGCAGGACCCGCTCCTTGAGCGTGGAGTACTGCACGTGCGGCAGGCGGAACGTCTTGGAGACGTGGTCGATGACCACGGCAGGCGGAGCGGAGGCCAGGCGAGCAGCGCGCGCATCTGCCGGCGACTCGGCAAGGGCAGTCACGGGGTCAATGGTAGAGCGCAGCGCCTGCCGCGGGCGGTTCGCCCTCCTGGGTGTGGTCCGCGGAGGATGGCGGGGGTTGTGCCCGTCGGATCCTCCGGGCGGCGTTCGTTCGACGCTCGCCGGCGCGGTGCGCGGAGGATCGTGGGGTTTCTGCCCGCCGGATCCTCCGCTGACGTCCGTCGCCGCGGCCGCGTCACGGTCCGCGGAAGGTCGCGGGGGTCCTGCCCGCCGAATCCTCCGCGGACGCCCGCCCCCGCGGTCCGCGACATGGTCCACGGAAGGTCGCGGGGGTTCTACCCGCCAGGTCCTCCGAGGAGGCGGGCGTTACGACCGTCTGGCGTACTCGAAGACCGGCAGTGGGTCGGCCGTGGTCCAGCGACCGCCCGTGCGTCGCCACGCCCCCGCGTACCGCGCGAAGTCCGCGACGACGCCGGGCCGCTGGTAGCCCACCGCCCACCAGCCGATGCGGACGGGGTGCAGCCCGAGCTTGCGGTAGGCGGCGTCGCGCCGGGCGTCATTGAGCTGCTGCTCGGGGTCGGAGTGTCCGTCACGACCGTCGCCTTCGACGGCCAGCGCGTACTCGGGGATGTAGAGGTCGGGCCTGAGCGTCTGCCCGTCCACGTCGACGCGCCAGTTGCGGTGCGGCTCGGGGAGTCCCGCCTCCACGACGATGTCGCGCAGGTCGGCCTCCAGCTTGTTCGCCGAGCGCCCAATGGCGTACAGACGTTGCTCCCAGAGGCGGCGCAGCTCCGCGGTGCCGGGGGCGCCCTCGTGATCGATGAGGACCTTTGCCAGCGCGGCGTCGTCGAGCTGCCGGCGGTAGATCGCGTCGTGCCAGAGGTGCTCGAGCTGCGTCGAGCGGCACGCCGCGAGCTGGAGCAGCAGCCGGGGCCACGTCGGGCAGGGAACGCCATCCGCGACGGTGCGCTCGTGGGGCAGGACGGCGGAACGGTATGCCGAGACGCCGACTCGCTCGACGCGCCTGGAGGGCGGAATGATGACGTGGACGCTGTGCGGCTCGCGGACCTTGGCTCCGAGCTGCGCTGCGGCCGACAGCTGGCCGAGGACGACATCGGCGCCCGCGGCCAGGACGGCGCCCATCCGCCGCCCGGCACTCGTCGGGACGCTGCTGCCGACCAAGAGGACGCCGACGTGCCGCCGGGTGAGGTGCCCTGATCGGACGCGTTCGCGCAGCTGGTCGCGCGACCATCCGAGCGCGCGGAGCTGCTTCGTCGTGACGTGACCGTGCTGCAGGTCGGCGAGCGCGGTCAGGGTGGCGTCCATGTGTCCCCCGGCGGCACGCCGATGCGCCTTCTTGTCGAAGCCCTCGGGGAAGCGTGCCTCGGCCATCGGCCGATGGTGGCTGGGCTCGTCGCGACGGATCTACCGCGTATCTGTGCCGTCCCCGCGCTATGCGTGCGACAGAACCCCGCGGGCTGCGGCTCCGCGGATGATCACGCGGGCCAGACCCGCCGGATCCTCCGGGCGTGTCGGGCCGACCAGGACGCCCGCGCCCTGGGGAGGATTCGGCGGGACATACCCCCGCGACCCTCCGAACGTCCGGAACCGCGCCGGCACCCGCCCGCGCTCCGCGGAGGATCCGGCGGGACATACCCCCGTCACCCTCCGCGCACCACGGCCCGCCCAGGCGACCCGACCGGCGGGGCGCTCCCTATCCTGGACCCGATGCCTGAGTCCTCGCAGCAGCCGCGGCGGCGTCGCCCGCGGCGTTCTGCGGGCAGCGCGGCGGACCCCGCGCAGGTGGCCGCCCGTCATGCCCGCAGGGCCGCGGCCGTCCCGCCGCAGATCACGTTCCCGCCGGAGCTCCCGGTCACGGGGCGACTGGACGATCTCGAAGCCGCCATCGCGGGGAGCCAGGTCGTCATCGTCGCGGGCGAGACGGGGTCCGGCAAGACCACCCAGCTGCCCAAGCTGTGCCTGCGCATGGGGCGCGGCGTCAGTGGGACGATCGCCCACACGCAGCCCCGCAGGATTGCCGCGCGCACGGTCGCGCAGCGGATCGCCGACGAGCTCGAAGTCCCGCTCGGGACGGCCGTCGGCTACGCGGTCCGGTTCGAGAACAAGGCGACCGACGACACGCTCGTCCGGCTCATGACCGACGGCCTGCTGCTGGCCGAGATCCAGCGCGACCGCCTGCTGAGCCAGTACGACACGATCATCGTGGACGAGGCCCACGAGCGGTCGCTGAACATCGACTTCCTGCTCGGCTACCTGAAGCGGATCCTGCCGCGGCGGCCGGACCTGAAGGTGATCATCACCTCGGCGACGATCGACTCGGATCGGTTCTCGCAGCACTTCTCCGGCGCGCCGGTGATCGAGGTCTCGGGACGCACCTATCCGGTCGAGGTCCGCTACCGGCCGCTGAGCGCGGACGAGGACGACGTCGAGGCGGACGACGACGAGGACCCCGCCGACGCGCGGCAGGGCCACCGGGTGAGCGACCGCGACCAGCCCGACGCGATCGCCGACGCCGTGGACGAGCTGCTGGACGAACCGTCCGGAGACATCCTGGTCTTCCTGAGCGGCGAGCGCGAGATCCGCGACACCGCCGACGTCCTGGCCGGCCGGCTGCCCTCGACGGTCGAGATCCTCCCGCTGTACGCGCGCCTGTCGAGCGCGGAGCAGCAGCGCGTGTTCCGCCGCAGCGAATCGTCGGCCGGCCGCCGCATCGTCCTCGCGACGAACGTGGCCGAGACGTCGCTGACGGTCCCCGGCATCAAGTACGTCGTCGACGCCGGCACCGCCCGCATCAGCCGCTATTCGACGCGGCTGAAGGTGCAGCGGCTGCCGATCGAGCCCGTGTCCCAGGCGTCCGCGCGCCAGCGGGCCGGCCGCTGCGGGCGGACGAGCGACGGCGTCTGCATCCGCCTCTACTCCGAGCAGGACTTCGAGGCCCGCCCCGAGTTCACTGACCCCGAGATCCTGCGCACCTCGCTCGCGGCCGTGATCCTGCAGATGGCGCTGCTGGGGCTCGGCGCGATCGAGGACTACCCGTTCCTGGACCCGCCCGACCGGCGCCAGATCCGGGACGGCGTCCTGCTGCTGCAGGAGCTCGGCGCGATCGAGACCGATACGGCTGCCGCTGCGTCCGGCCCGCGTCTGACCAGAGACGGCCGCCGCCTCGCACAGCTGCCCGTCGACCCGCGGATGGCACGGATGGTCCTCGCGTCCGACCGGCTGGACTGCGCCGAGGAGGTCATCGTCATCGTCGCGGCGCTGTCGATCCAGGACGTGCGCATCCGTCCCGGCGACGAGCGCGCGCGGGCCGACCAGCTGCACGCGCGCTTCAAGGACGAGCACTCCGACTTCCTCACGCTGCTGAACCTGTGGCGCTACCTCGAGGAGCAGCAGCGGGAGCTGTCGGGCTCCAAGTTCCGCAAGCAGTGCAAGGCCGAGTTCCTGCACCACCTGCGGATCCGCGAGTGGCAGGACCTCGTCGCCCGCCTGCGGCAGACCGCCAAGACGACGAAGATCACCCTGAACCAGGTGCCGGGGACGCCGCAGCACATCCACCAGGCGCTGCTGACCGGGCTGCTGTCCCACCTCGGGCTGAAGGACGCCAAGCGCCGCGGCGAGTACCAGGGCGCGCGCGGGTCGCGGTTCCGGGTCTTCCCCGGGTCGGTGCTGGGTCGGTCGGGGCCGGACTGGATCATGGCCGCGGAGCTGGTCGAGACCTCGCAGCTGTTCGCGCGGACGGCCGCCCGGATCGACCCGAAGTGGATCGAGCCGGCGGCGGGGTCGCTGCTGAAGAAGTCCTACTCCGAGCCGCGCTGGGACCGGCGCAAGGCGACGGTCATGGCGACCGAGCGGGCGACGCTCTACGGCATGCCGGTGATCGAGGGGCGCGCGGTCGCGTACGGCGCGATCGACCCGGAGCTCTCGCGCGAGTTCTTCATCCAGCGCGCGCTGGTCGAGGACGACTGGGACACGGAGCACGACTTCGTCGCGGCGAACCGTCGCGTGCTGGCGTCCGTCGAGGCGCTGGAGGACCGCTCGCGCCGCCGGGGCCTGCTGGCGGGGGACCACGTCCGGCAGGCGTTCTTCGAGGCGCGGGTCCCCGACGACGTCGTGTCCGGCCAGCACTTCGACCGCTGGTGGCGGGCGGAGAGGACCGTCCGCCCCGACCTGCTCACCTACACGCGCGAACTGCTGCTGGACCCGGTGGCGCAGGCCGAGCTCGATCCGCAGTCCTACCCGACCGGGTGGCGCCAAGGCGAACTGCTGCTGCGGCTGACGTACCGCTTCGAGCCGGGCGTGGCGGACGACGGCATCACGGTGCACGTGCCGCTGGCGGAGCTCGGCGCGGTGAAGTCGGCGGAGTTCGACTGGATCGTTCCGGGGCTGCGGCACGAGCTGGTGACCGCTCTGCTGCGGGGGCTGCCGAAGGAGCTGCGGCGGCCCTTGGTCCCGATCCCGGAGAGCGCTGCTGCCGTGCTCGAGGGCGTGAAGCCCCGGCGCGAGCCGCTGCTGGACGCGGTCGACCGCGAGCTCGAGCGTCGGTACGGAGTGCGTGCGTCGGACGAGCAGCTCGTCGCGAGCTTCGGGGCACTTCCGGCACACCTGCGGGTCACGTTCCAGGTGGCGGACGCGGACGACGTCGTCCTGGCCCGCGGACCGGACCTCGAGGTCATCCGTGCCCAGCTGCGCCCCAAGCTGCAGCAGCGCCTGGCCGAGGTCACGCCGGAGCTGCAGGCGACCGGGCTGAAGGGCTGGAGCATCGGCACGCTGGCGCGCGAGGTCCGTGTCCCGGGCGCCGACGTGACGGTCTACCCGGCGCTGGTCGACGAGGGGGCGACGGTCGGCGTGCGGGTGCTGGAGACGCGCGGCGCGCAGACGTATGCGATGCGCGCCGGGACACGACGGCTCCTGCTCCTGAACTGCCCGTCGCCGGCGAAGTGGGTCCGCGGTGGGCTTGACCTGCGGCAGCAGCTGGCTCTGGGCGAGCCGGCGCTCGGCGGGATCGACGCGCTGATCGGGGACACGGTGATCGCGAGCGTGGACCAGCTGGTGGCGGCTGCGGGCGGCCCGGCGTGGGACGTCGAGGGGTTTGCGCGGCTGCGGGGCGAGGTCGCCGGCGAGCTGGCAGACACGACGGCGCGGAACGTCGCGATCGTGGCCGACATCGTGGAGCTGCGCGCGCAGATCGTGTCCGCCATCGCGCCGTTGACATCGGACGCGCACGCCGCCGCGCGCGCGGACGTCCTGGCGCACCTGGGCCGGCTGGTCCACCGCGGCTTCCTGCTCACCACTGACGCGGCGCGACTCCCCGACGTCAAGCGCTACCTGAACGGGATCCTGCGTCGTCTGGACCGGTTGCGCACGCACCCGGGGACGGACAACCAGCCGCTGATCGTGGTGACGGAGCTGGAGGCCGAAGCCGCGGCGGCACGGGCGGCCTGGCCGGCGGGGCGCGCGCTGCCGCCGGCGCTGGTGGAGCTGCCGTGGATGCTGGAGGAGCTGCGGGTCAGCCTGTTCGCGCAGGGCCTGGGGACGAAGGTCTCGGTGTCCCCGAAGAAGATCCGCCGCCGGATCGCGGACGCCTCGACGGCCTGACCCAGGGTTCCGCACCCCCGGCGGTGGCCAAAGTCCGGACGACGCCGCAGGCGGGCCACCGCTGGAGCTGAACCCGGGTTCCGCCACCTCGGCGGTGGTCAGAGTCCGGATGACGCGACGCGGGTCACGCGCTTGCGGTGCCCGGCGACGCGTGGAGGGTGATGGGGGTCTGACCCGTCGAATCCTCCGCGGAGCGCGCCGCCCGGGGACGCGTGGAGGGTGGCGCGGGTGTGACCCGCCAGAAGCTCCGCGAAGGCGGCGCCCGAGGCCCATGGCAGGAGCAAAGGTAGATTCAGTGGTATGCGAGTCGCCATCGACGACGCCGGGCGCTTGGTCATTCCCAAGCGACTGCGCGACGAGCTCGGCGTCCAGGCCGCCGCCGAGCTGGACATCCACGCGGTCGACGGTCACTTGGAGCTCTCGGTCCCCGACCCACAGACCGAGGTCCAGGTGCGTGATGGCTTCCCGGTCTTCGCGACCCGCGACGGACGCGAGGAAGCGCTGACCGGCGACGCGACCCGGGCGGCGATCGAGCGCATCCGCCGATGATCGCGCCCGACACGAGCGTCGTGATCGCTGCGCTGAGCCCCTGGCACGAGGGACACGGCCGCGCGCGCGCCGCGCTGCTGGAGACAAGCGACCGGGCGCTCGTCGGGCACGTCGCGCTGGAGACGACCTCCGCCCTGAGCCGGATGCCGGCGGCGCATCGGGTCGCGCCCGCGGTCACGCTCGAAGCCCTGACCCTGGCCTTCCCAGACGACTGGCTCGTGCTCGACGCCGAAGCGCTCCGGGCGACGCTCGGCACGTTGGTCCGCGCCGGTGTGCGCGGCGGGGCGCTGTGCGACGGGGTCATCGGCCTCACCGCGCTCCACCACGGAGCGACGCTCGTCAGCGCCGACCGTCGCGCCGCGTCCACCTACGACGCCCTCGGCGTGCCCGCGGTGTTCGTGTGAGCCCCCGTCTTCCCCGGCGCGGCGGCACCGCCGAGCGCGAGCCCCGTCCCGTCCGCGTCCCGCCGCTGCTGCTGGCCGCGCTCCGCGACGGTGCCGTGCCCCTCCGCAGCGACGCCACCACGGTCACCCCCGACGCCGCACTCCGCGTCGCCGTCGTCATCCCCCAGTTCCGGCGCGGCAGCGGCGGGCACCACACGATCGCCGACCTCGTGCGGGGCCTGGAGGCCCGCGGCCACGCGCTGTCGCTGTGGCTGGTCGACGAGGAGGGCCGCCATGACGGGCAGAACGACGTCGACCTCGGCGAGCTGTTCCAGCGCTTCTTCGGCCCCGTTGCGGCACCCGTCAGGCGCCTGGCGGTGGCAGGGGACGACGACTTCGGCGGCCCCACGCCGGGTGACGTCGACGTCCTGCTCGCGACCGGCTGGCAGACCGTCCCCGCGGTCCTCAGACTCCCCGGCGCCCGGGCTCGGGCCTACCTCGTCCAGGACCACGAGCCCGAGTTCTACGCCACCTCGGCCGAGCGCGACTGGGCGCAGTGGACCTACCGCCAGGGTCTGCACGCCGTGTGCGCGTCGCCGTGGCTCGCGGACCTCGTCACGCGCGAGTACGACTGCAGCGCCTCGTCGTTCGACCTCGGCGTCGCGCACGAGCACTACGTCCCGCTGCCGACCCATCGCCGCGACGACCTCGTCCTCTTCTACGCCCGTGCCACCACGGCACGACGAGCCACCACGCTCGGCGTGCTCGCGCTGCAGGAGCTGCACGCCCGCCGGCCGGACATCGAGATCGCCCTGTTCGGGGACGGGCGCAGGCTCGCCACCCCCTTCCCGCACCGGCACCTGGGCGTCCTCACACCGGACGCCCTCGCGCACGCCTACGCGTCGGCGACCGTCGGCGTCGTCCTGTCGATGACGAACCCGTCGCTCGTCCCCACCGAGATGCTCGCGTGCGGGCTGCCGGTGGTCGACCTGGCGAGCGACTCGATGCTGGCGACCTTCGGGGACGACGGGCCCATCGCGCTCAGTCCGGCGGACCCGATCGCGATCGCCGCGACCGTCGAACGGCTGGTCGACGACCTGCTCGAACGGGCGGAGCGGTCCCGCGGGGGGACGGCGCTGGCGGCCACCCGCACATGGCCGGGTGCGGCCGAGCAGGTCGAAGCGGCGCTGCGCACCGCTCTCCAGCGCGCTGAGTGACAGCGCGCCGACGGCCGACCGAGCGTCCTCGGAGGATCCGGCGGGCCCAACCCCCGCGACCCTCCGCGGACCTCGCCCACCCAGCATCCCCGGAGCATCCGGCGGGCCCAACCCCCACGATCCTCCGCGGACCGCGCCGGGTCACTCTGCCCGACAACCGCTTCGACCCCCGCAGACCGCACCGGCCGAGCATCCTCGGAGGATCCGGCGGGCCCAACCCCCACGACCCTCCGCAGACCGCGTCGATGACGTCAGGCCGGGCCGACCGCTTCGACCCAGTCCAAGGACCGGCCGCACAGCTGCCGCCACCGCGACGGGGCGATCGTCTTGAACGACGCCCCCGCGGCGTCCGGCGTCACGAAGGAGATCGGCCCCAGCAGCCGGTTCTGGCCGCCGTTCCCCGCGTGCAGCGACCCGCCGCTGCTGACCGCGCGGACCTTGTGGCGGCCTGCCGGGACGTCGATCGTCGCGACCAGCTCGCCCGTCCGACGGCCGTTCAGGTGGTAGGCCACCGACCCGATCGTCCGGTCGTCGATCGACACCGACACGCGGCGCCCGATCGACCCCTCGACCCAGACCTCACGCCGACCGCCGCGGCCGAAGTCGACCGCCCCCGTCGCCTGGCCGATCCCGGCCATGCGCAGCACCTGCGGGTCGGTGTCGTCGACCGACCACTTGCCGCTGAAGCCCATGGACGCGACGGCCGGCACGAAGCTCACGGCGTCCGCGCGCGGGACGTAGCGCAGCTCGCCGCCGGCCTCCGACGCCTCGCGGGCCAAGGTCGCGAGGTCGCCCGTGGGCGAGCACGGCGCCGGCGCCGCGGCGTCCCGCGTCTGGACGTTGCCCAGCGCCAGGTGCCTGATGACCCGGGCGGCCTGCGCGTCGTCCCGCTGCCACACGTCGTACCAGCGCCCGTGCTGCGTGCGCGTGAACGCCGACGACGGCCGGGACACCCAGGCGCCGCGCCGCTGCACGAGCGACTTCGCCCCCTCGAGCGCCTCCCACGGGACGTTGTCGATGTCGGACGCCGCCGGTCCGTCGGACGTGTCAGTCGGCGCGGCCTGACGGAGGAAGTGCTTGTTGAACTCCTCGAACTCCGTGGTCAGCGTCGGGCCCTGGCCGTCGAGCGACCGGCCGATGTCCGCCAGCTCGCGGTAGCGGTCGCCGGGGCCGACCGAGACGGCATGGAACGCCATCCCGTTGGAGACGAGGATTCCGACGGCGACCGCGGCCGCCAGCAGGGTCGCCTCGACACGACGCGACGCCGCCCACAGCGCGTAAGCACCGAGGACCACGACGAGGACGACGGCAGGGGACACGATCACCAGCGCCTTGCCGCGCGCCCACGGCGAGCCCTGCTCGGTGACGTACCACCAGCCGACGAGCGACACCGCCGCGTAGCCGATCACGGCCCAGGCGCGCTGACGCGCGATCCACACGAGGCCCATGCCGGCCCCGACCATCGCGACGCCGAGCAGCAGGTAGGTCGCGATCGGTTCCTCGAGCGGCAGGCGGTAGTCGTCGCTGATCCAGATGCCGAACATCTGCAGCGGGTCGAGGGGCGCGAGCAGGTTGCCGAGCTCGACGCCGGCGGTCACCACCTGGTGCGCGACGTCCTCGTACGCCGAGCTGACCTTCAAGGACTGGACGCTGAGCACCGCGACGACGCCCGCGAACAGCGCACCGCCGACCAGGACGTCCCGCTTCCAGCGCCCCGGACGCGCGACGATCGTCCCCGCGATGACGATCAGGCTGAACGGCGCGACCCAGACCCCGGCGGCGGCACCGACCATCGCGATCGCGGTCACGCAGGCGACCGCGAACGGCAGGACGCGTCGTGGTCCGCGGACGCGGTCGGTGGTGACGGTCCACGCGCACGCCGCCATCAGGATCACCGCCCACGCCATCCCGAGCTCCTTCATCGAGCCCTGTAGCGCGTAGGCCAGGACGAGCGCCCCCTGCGGTGCGAGGAACGCCGCCAGGCCGCGCCAGGCGGCCGACCGGACCGCGGTCGCCGCCAGCGCGTACAGGCAGAGCGCCATCATCACCGCGAGCAGCGACAGGAACGACTGGTACGTCCAGGCGACGTCCTGGTGCACGAGCGACGTCAGCACGCCGGCTGTCACCGCGCCGCCGGTGGGGTAGCCGGCGGTCTTGTAGTAGTCGAGGTTCGCCTGCTTGTAGGCCGAGTCCGGCAGCGCGTCGAACGACCGGCCGTCCTTCAGCAGCTGGTCGGCGCCGACGAAGTGGACGGCCGTGTCGCCCAGGACGGTGTAGCCCGCGAAGGCGGGGCTGTCGCTCCACAGCGCGGCGGGCGCGGCGAAGACCAGGTAGACGCCGACCGCGGCGACGGCCGCAGCCCGGTCGATCCGCAGCGGCAGCAGGCGTTCGTGCCCGAGGGCGTAGCCGGCCACCGCGAGCACGAGCACTACCGGGATGGTGAGCGGGGCCGCGAACGCCGCGGCCGTCGTCAGCTGCGTCGACGCGACGATCCCGCCAAGCCCGACGGGCACCAGCAGCACGCCGCTCAGGCTGCCGCCGGCGAGCCGGTCGATCAGCAGGCCGTGCCCGAGCGCGACCACGACGGCGACGACAGGAAACAGCACCCAGGCGGCGAGGAAGCTCATCGACGACGGGCGCGGCGGCGGGCGTCAGCGCTCGACGCGCCGCAGCCCGAGGATGCTCAGGAGGAACGACGAGAACACGGTCTGCAGGCCGATCACGACAAGCGTCGTGGCGAGGATCGCGAGGCGCTCCTCCGACAGCGAGCCGAAGCCCGAGTCGATCCAGATCCCGAAGATCACGGCACCGGTGACGAGCCCGACGACCAGGATCGCCGCGCCCAGCATCAGCCCGTGCTCGAGGCGGAAGCGGCCGCGCATGCGGTCGAACCACGGGTCCTTCTCGCCCATGAAGTACGAGCCGTAGGCGTGGGCGCAGAGCCCGAGGGCGACGACCTGCACGCCGACGATCATCAGCATCGAGCCGCCGACGGTCGTGTGCAGCTGCCACTGGCGGCCGAAGATCTCGATGTTCGCGACGGAGATCAGCGTGATCAGCAGGCCGATGGCGCTGAGGATCGCGCCGGGACCGATGAAGAGGTGGGTCGGCGAGTGGACCAGCAGGAAGCGCAGGTGGCGCCAGCCGTCCCGCCAGGTGTTGAGCTTCGACTCGCCGCCGCGCGGGTGGTAGTCGATCGGGAACTCCGCGATGCGGAGCTTCTCCTTGCCGGCGCGGATGACCATCTCCGACGCGAACTCCATGCCGGTGGTGCGCAGGTCCAGGCGGGGCAGGACGTCGCGGCGCAGGGCACGCATGCCGCAGTGCGCGTCGCTGATGCCGGTCTTGAAGAAGCCGTTGAGGATGCCGCTGAGAACGGGGTTGCCGACGTAGCGGTGCAGCCACGGCATCGCGCCGGGCTGGATGTTGTCCATCCGGTCGCCCATGACGAGCTCGGCGCCGCTGTCGAGCTCCGCGACGAAGCGCGGGATCTCGTTGAAGTCGTAGGTGAGGTCCGCGTCCCCCATGACGATGTACTTCCCGCGGGCCGCGGCGAACCCGGCGAGGTAGGCCGACCCGTAGCCGCGGCGCGGCTCGTGGACGACGCGCGCACCGGCGGCGAGAGCGAGCTCGGCGCTGCGATCGGTCGAGGCGTTGTCCGCCACGACGACCTCGCCGAGGATGTCCGCGTCGTCCATCGCCTGCAGCGCCTGGGCGACGCAGGCCTCGATGTTCTCCTCCTCGTTGAGGCAGGGGATCACGACGGAGACGACGAGGCCGGTGGCTTCTTCGTCGCTGTTGACGGAGCCGGCGGCTGGCGGGGATTCGATGGTGCTCATGGAGATCTGCGCACGGAGCGCTGCTGGGTGCTACCCCGGGCGGCATGAGTGGTAACGCCACGCGGATCCGAATGTCGCGGTGACACGGACGCCATCTAGGGTATCGGCGCGTGCGCGTCTGCCTGGTCTACGACTGCCTCTTCCCCTGGACGGTGGGCGGCGCCGAGCGCCGGATGCGCGAGCTCGCGGAGGCACTGGCGGCGGCCGGCCACGAGGTGACCTACCTGACCCGGCTGCAGTGGCCGCTCGCCGATCCGCCGGCGATCGACGGGGTCCGCGTGGTCGCCGTCTCCCGTGACGAGCCGCTCTACGGACCGGACGGCAACCGCACGATCGGGGAGCCGCTGCGGTTCGGGTTCGGCGTGCTCCGCCACCTGGCCCGGCACGGCCGGGAGTACGACGTCGTCCACACGGCGTCGTTCCCGTACTTCAGCCTGCTGGCCGCGGGGGCGGTGCGGCGCCGCGGCCGCTACCGGCTCGTCACCGACTGGCACGAGGTCTGGAGTCCCGAGTACTGGCGCACGTACGTCGGCGGGCCGCAGGGCGTGGTCGCCCACCAGATCCAGCGGGCCTGCGCGCGGATCCGGCAGACCCCGTTCGCGTTCTCGCGGCTGCACGCCGACCGGCTGGTGGACGAGGGGCTGCGGGGGACGCCGGCCGTCATCTGGGAGGAGTGGGCCGACGACGCGCGGGCGGTGCTGGCGGAGCCCGCTCCGGCTGTCGTCGCCGCGCCGGAGCCGGTCGTGGTCTTCGCCGGGCGGTTCATCGCCGAGAAGCAGGCTCCGTTGGCCGTCGCGGCGATGGCGCTGGCCGCCGCCGAGGTCCCAGGGCTGCGAGGCGTCGTGCTGGGGGACGGGCCGGAGCGGGACGCGGTGCAGGCGGCCGTCGCGGCGGCGCGGTCTGCCGGTGCCGTCGTCGACGCGCCCGGGTTCGTCGAGACCGCGGAGCTCCACGAGACGATCCGCGGCGCGCTGTGCCTGCTGGCGCCGACCCGCCGCGAGGGCTACGGGCTGGTCGTCATCGAGGCGGCGTCGCTGGGGGTGCCGATCGTCCTGGCCGCGGGGGCGGACAACGCGGCGACCGAGCTGATCGAGGAGGGCGTGAACGGCTTCGTCTGCGCGGACGACAGCGCGGAGGCGCTGGCCGCGGCGGTGGTCCGGGTCCATGCGGCGGGCCCGGAGCTGCGGCGGACGACGCTCGAGTGGCACCGGCGGCACCTGGAGCGGGTGGTCGCCCAGGACCCCTTGCAGCGCATCCTGGACGCCTACTCCGCGCCGCCGCCGATGCCCCGCTGACAGGTTCTGCACCGTAGAGGTGCACAACCTGTCAGCGAGCGGCCTCGTCAGGCGGTCAGGCGGTCAAGGTGCGGCGGTAGGCCTGCACCGTCAGGTCCGCCGTCCGCGACCACGTGAACTGCGCGGCCCGCTCCACGCCCGCCGCCGACAGGCGCTCGCGCAGCGCGCCGTCGTCCAGCAGGTGGGTCAGCGCCGACGCGAGGGCGCCCACGTCCTCGGGGTCCACCAGGAGCGCCGCGTCCCCCGCGACCTCCGGCAGCGACGAGCGATCCGAGCAGACGACCGGGACACCGCGCGCCATCGCCTCCAGCACCGGCAGCCCGAAGCCCTCGTGCAGCGACGGGAACACGAACGCGTCGGCCAGGGCGTAGAGCCCCTCGAGGTCGGCGGCGCTGACCCACGCCGGCAGGCGCACGTCGTCCGTCGTCCCGAGCGCCGCCGCGCGGGCGACGAGGTCCGCCTCGTGCGGCGTGGAGTAGCCGGGCAGCACCAGGACCGGGCGCGTGTCAGCCGGCAGCGACGCGTGCGCGTCGAGTAGCCGCAGCAGGTTCTTGTGCGGGCGCTTGGCGGACGCGCTGAGCAGGACGCGGCGGCCCCCCAGCCCAAGCCCCGTGCGCAGCTCCAGCGGCGTCGTCGGCGTGACGGACGCGTCCGGCGGCCGGACCCCGAGCGGGACGACGTCGATCTTCTCGCGGGGCGTGCCGAGCACCTGGACGAGGTCCTCGACGGTCGACGCGGCGTCCACGAGGATCCGGTGCGAGCGGCGCGCCGCGGCCGGCACGAGGGCGCGCATGCCCAGGCCACGCAGGCCGAAGTGCGTGTCGGGGACCATCGCGTAGTTGAGGTCGTGGATCGTCGTCAGGCGCCTGAACGCGCCGCGGAGGGGTGCGGTCGAGGCGAGGCTGTGGACGAGGTCGCAGCCGGCCCGCGCGGCCAGGCCGGGCAGCAGCTGCTGCTCCCCGCGGACCCACTCCACGCGATTCGTGGCCTTGATCGGGACGACCACCGACGGCAACGAGCCGTCTGACCACGGTCCCCCCGCGTCCGCTGCCTCCTGGTTCACGAACAGCGTCAGCTGCAGGTCCGCAGGAGCGTCCGCGACCAGCGCTGCGATCAGCTCGAGCGCCGCGACCTCCATGCCGCCGGTCTCGCCCGGGACGAGGAAGATCAGGTTCAGGCCGACGTGCATCGCGGGAGGCCTCAGCGCCAGGTCCCGTAGACGCCGCGCGTCGCCCGCGTGAGCCGCCGTACCCCGCCGCCCCGGCGCCCGCGGCGATCGGCGATCGCCCGCCGGTAGACGTCCAGCGTCGCTTCCGCCGTCGCCTGCCACGGGAACGCCGCCACACGCTCGCGGCCGCGGGCGACCAGCGACTGCGCCAGCTCGGGATCCGCCAGCAGCCGGTCGATGCAGCCCGCGATCGACGCGGGGTCCTGGGGGTCGAACAGCAGCGCCGCGTCCCCCGCGACCTCCGGCATCGAGGAGCAGTTCGACGTCGCGACCGGGACGTCCCGCGCCATCGCCTCCAGGACCGGCAGGCCGAAGCCCTCCTCGAAGCTCGGCAGGACGAAGCACGCCGCCAGCCGATAGAGGCCCTCGAGGTCCGCGTCCGACAGCCACTCCGGGAAGACGACCCGCTCGGTGATACCCAGGGCCGTGGCCTCCGCGCGCAGCTCGTCCTCGTGCGGCGTGTGGGCGCCGGGCAGGACCAGCACCGCGTCGGGGGACGACACCCGCGCCAGCGCGCGCACCAGGCCCAGCAGGTTCTTGTGCTCGCGCTTCTGGGCGACGCACAGCACCACCGGCGCGGCGGCCGGCAGACCCAGGCGCTCCCGCAGCTCGGCGGCATCCGTTGCCTCTCGCGCCCCCGGCGGGTCGACGCCCAGCCATGTCACGTCGACGCGCGCCGGGTCCAGCCCGATCGTCTCCACGAGGTCCGCCTTGGACGCGTGCGAGATGGCGATCGTCCGGTCGGCGAAGTGCGCGCTCGGGGGCGTGACGAGCTTCATGCCCACCGTCGCGCGGCGCTCCATCGTGTGCGGGTAGCGGACCCAGATGAGGTCCAGGACGGTGACGACGGTCGGGACGCGCGGCGCGACCAGCGGCGTGATGTTCGCGAGGCCGTGGACGACGTCGCAGCCGCGGCGGGCCGCCAGCAGGGGGATCGCGCCCCACTGCGCGCCCATCGTCGCCACGAAGTTGCCGGGCGGGCCGTGCGTCACCGTGAAGGGCATCGGGACCCAGTCCACGTGGCCGCCCCAGTCCCGCGCGACGTACTCCGGCGGGATCTCCTTGGACGTGAACGCCGTCACGCGGGTGTCGGGCTCGGCGGCGAACATCCCGCGCAGCAGCTCCTGGGCGTAGGTCCCCGCGCCGCCCGAGCGCTCCACGAGGTAGAACAGGTTCAGGGCGACATGGAGGGGCTGCGGCACGCGACCGGGCAGGTTAGCGGGAGCGCCGCGCGCGGAGGCCCTGCATCAGCTCGGCGGCCTCGGGCGGGACGGCCCGCAGCGCGACCACCAGCCCGGCGTACAGGACCAGCGCGCCCGCCGTGGCGAGCACGGAGGGGACGTCGAGCAGCTGCGTCGCCGCGAGGCCCGCCCCCACCGCGACCAGGCCCGCGCCCACGACGCGCGCCGTCTCGCCGACGTCGATCCCCAGGGGCACTCCGGCGCGGCGGATCGTGATCGCCAGGCCGACCGCCAGCAGCGACTCGGCGACCGCGGTCCCGATGGCTGCCCCCACGGCGCCGTGCGTGCTCGCCAGGATCCCGACCAGCACCGCCGACACCGCCAGGGCCGAGATGCTCACCGTCAGGATCGCCCGGTGGCGGCGCAGGCTGAGCGCGGCGTAGCCCCAGCCGGCGCCGACGAACGACGCCACCAGTCCGAGCCCGTGGAAGCGCAGCACGTCCTCGGCGGGGGCGAAGTCCGGGCCGGCGACCACCGCGATGACGAACGGCGCGCCGACGATCAGCACGATCGCGACTGCGAGCCCCAGCAGCAGGCAGGCGGCGAAGACCCGGCCGATCGCGTAGCTGAGGCGCTGCAGGTCGTCGCGGGCAGCCCGCGCGAAGATCGGGAAGGCCGAGCTGACCAGCAGCTGCGGCACCACGATCAGGACCTCGACGCCGCGGAACGACGCGCCGAAGTAGCCCGTCTCCTCGGCCGTCGAGATCAGCGAGACGAGGATCAGCGCCAGGCGGAAGTAGATCGCGCCGATCGCCGTCGCCACCGCGTAGGGGACGGTGTCCCGCAGCAGCGCCCCCCAGCGCCGCACGTCGAACGAGGCCCGCAGCGGCATCGAGCCGCGCACGTAGTAGACGGTGATCGCCAGCGCGGCGATCGCGGCCGGGACGTTGGCCGCGTAGAACGGCAGCAGCCCCGCGCCGAGCACCACCAGCACGATGACCGAGACCACGTTGACGACCTGCCGCGCGAGGTCCGCGCCGGCGACCGCGCCGAGCTTCAGCTGCGCCTGCAGCCCGACCGAGTAGGCCGACTGCAGCGCGACGATCAACAGCGCCAGGCCCGCGACGAGCGTGCCGAGGACCATCGGCCCGCTGTAGCCGGCGGCCAGCGCGAAGACCACCGCGCCGCCCAGGCCCGCGACCGTCAGCACGATCCGCAGGCCCAGCAGCTGGCGCATGACGGCGTCCCGCGCGGCGCCGCCGGTCTGCGCGTACTCCCGCACCGCGATCCCTGCGAGCCCGGCGTCCGTCACCCCGCCCGCGACCGCCACCAGGGCCAGGATCGTGACGTAGCGGCCGCTGTCGTCCAGGCCCAGGTGGCGGAACATCAGCGCCGCGGACACCACGCTGAGCAGCGATCCGGCGGCGAAGCTGCCCAGCCGCAGGACGCCGCCACGGATCGCCGCGGGACCGGCCGCGTCGGTGTCCAGCAGGTCCGGCTCGAGGCCGTGTTCAGACGCCACCGCGGGCCATCCTACGGGGCCGCTGTGTGAGACTCAGGCCATGGCCGCGACGAGCACCACGCCACTGCCACGCCACTACGCGGGCGTCTGCCGGCTGGAGGACTTCAGCGATCCGGAGCTTGCCGCGCTGATGGACGACATCTCGCCGGAGAAGCCTGCGAGCCGCCCCCACCGCAAGGCCTGGGAGTTCGCGATGGGCGCGTCCTACCTGCAGGCGACGGGCCTGCTCGACGGGACGAAGGAGATCCTGGACGTCGGCGCCGGCAGCGAGGAGATCGCCTTCTGGCTCGCCGCCCGCGCCCGCTCGGTCACGGCCGTCGACATCTACGGCCGCGGCGCGTTCGGGACGCGTGAGGCGAAGGCGTCGATGCTCGAGGACCCGGCGTCGTTCGCGCCGTACGACTACCCGCAGGACCGTCTGACCGTCCGCGACATGGACGCGCGGAAGCTCGAGTTCCCGGACGCCTCGTTCGACGCGGTCGTCTCGTTCTCGTCGATCGAGCACTTCGGCGGCTTCGCCGGGATCAAGGCGTCCGCCGCGGAGATCGGGCGCGTCCTGCGCCCGGGCGGCCGCGCGTTCCTGGTCACCGAGACCTTCGTCAAGCGCCACCCGATGGACACCGTCGGCGTGCAGGTCGCGATCCGCACGCTGAGCCTGAACCGCAAGTGCACCGGCGCGGACTTCAAGCACCGCTCCACCGAGGTCCTGTCGAGCGCCGAGCTGCAGCGGCTGATCGTCAAGCCGTCCGGCCTGACGCTCGAACAGCCGCTGCAGCTCAAGCCCTCGCCCGCCACGCTGACGAACCTGCACACCGTCCAGCCCGACGGCACGACGACGTCCGCGACGGGGGACCCGTTCCCGCACGTGCTCGTCTCCAACGGCTACTCGACCTTCACCTCGGTCTGCCTGCCGCTGGTCAAGCCGGGCTGAGGGTCTTCGGTCAGGCAGCCCGGCGCGCCGCGATCGCCGCGCGGACCTGAGCCACACCGCGACCGGCGGCGTCGATCACCCGCTGCCGCGTCGCCGGCCAGCCGACGAAGCGGGCCAGCTCGCGCTCGGGCTCGCCGTAGACCGAGTCGCGGTTGCGCACGATCGTGACGTCGACGACGAGGTCGCGGTCCCGCGGGTCCATCGAGACGGCGATCAGCCCGTCCCCGCTGCAGGACTCGTACACGGTGTGCTCGGCGATGACGTGCGCACCGGCGTCCGTCAGCAGCTCGAGGCACTTCTGGTGCGTGAGCGGATCGCCGCTGAAGGTGAAGTGGTGCGTGGAGATCACGAGGAAGCGCAGGCGGCCGTCGCGCAGCGCCGCGGCCGCGCCTTGCAGCATCTGCAGCTCCATGCCCTGGATGTCGCACAGCAGCAGATCGCAGCGCGTCAGGCCGTGGTCGGCGAACAGGCCGTCGAGCGTGACCGTGGGCGTCGGGCGGATCACGCCGTCGCTGTCGAACGGGATCTTGATCGAGCCGCCGTGCTCGGGGCCGACCGCCGCGTGGACGACGGTCGCGTCCACGCCGTTCAGCGCGAAGTTGCGCCGGCCGACGTCCAGGTTGCGCGGATCGGGCTCGACCAGGAGCGACGTCGCGGACGGAACCTCGTGCCGCAGCCACAGCGAGTAGTACGCCCAGAAGCTGCCGAGCTCGATCATCGTGATCGGGCCCTCCTCACCGCGCAGCCGCTCGACGATGGCGGCGAACGCGACCTCCTCCTGGGGCTCGTGGTGGCCGTCCAGGCGGCGGATGATCTCGGTCCCCCAGGCGCCCTGGTAGCAGTCCTTCTCGATCAGGACGCCGTTGTGCATCCGCTGCACGGGCTGCCCGTCGTGGTCGAAGACCTCGCCCGCCCCGGGGACCTTCGGCAGCGCGTCGGTGTCGCGGACCGCGACGGTCCGCTCGATGCGCTCGCGCTCCACGGAGGTGAACTCGGCCATGCCCTGAGTGAACCAGATGGCCTGCGGGGCCCGGCGTGAGCCTGGCCTGCCGGGGCGATTCACTAGCCTCGCGGGCATGCTGAAACGGGCGGGCGCATATCTCCGGGGGCGGCTCGTGAAGAGCCCGGCCTGGGGCGAGCTGGTCCAGGAGACCCTGCGCCTGCACCCGTCGGTCCGCGGGCCACGGGACCGCGTGCTCGCCGACCCGACCGCGGTCCTCAACGGGGCGATGCTCAACACGGTCTCCGGCACGATCACGATCGGCCGGCACGCCTTTCTGGGGGACGACGTGGCGCTGCTGACCGGGACGCACGACCACACGCTGACCGGCCTCGAGCGGCAGCAGGCGGTGCCGGACGGCGGGCGGGACATCGTCGTCGGCGAGGGCGCGTGGATCGCCAGCCGCGCGGTCGTCCTGGGGCCGTGCACGATCGGGGCGAACGCCGTGGTGGCGGCGGGAGCGGTCGTCACCGGGGACGTGGCGGCGGGAGCGATCGTCGCCGGCGTCCCCGCCACCCCGCGCTGACGCTCAGTCCCAGATCCGCCAGGGCGCGTCGCCCGACTGCCACAGCTCCTCGAGCGTGCTGCGGTCCCGCATCGTGTCCATCGCCTGCCAGTAGCCGTGGTGGGCGAACGACGCCAGCTGCCCGGAGGCCGCCAGCGCCCGCAGCGGACCCTGCTCCCAGACCGTGCTGTCGTCGACCAGGTGCTCGGCCACCGACGGGCTGAGGACGAAGAAGCCGCCGTTCATCCAGAGGCCGTCCCCGCGCGGCTTCTCCTCGAACGAGGTGACGCGCCCGTCCTCCACGCCGAGGGCGCCGTAGCGGCCCGGGGGCTGGACGGCGGTGACGGTCGCCTGCAGGCCCTGCTCGCGGTGGTAGGCGATGAGCGCGGTGATGTCGAGGTCCGCGACGCCGTCGCCGTAGGTGAAGCAGAAGTCCTCGTCGCCCAGGTACGGCATGACCCGCCGCAGCCGGCCGCCGGTCATGGACGACGGGCCGGTGTCGACGAGCGTCACGCGCCACGGCTCGGTCGTCGACCGGTGCACCTCCATCTCGCCGGTCCGCATGTCGAACGTCACGTCCGAGGTGTGCAGCGCGTAGTTCGCGAAGTACTCCTTGATGACGTAGCCCTTGTAGCCGAGGCAGACGACGAAGTCGTCGATCCCGTGCGCCGCGTAGAGCTTCATGATATGCCAGAGGATCGGCTTGCCGCCGATCTCCACCATCGGCTTCGGCCGCAGGGTGGTCTCTTCGCTCAGGCGCGAGCCGAAGCCGCCCGCCAGGATCACGGCCTTCATGACGCGGTGAACTCCTCGATCTGCTGCAGGGTGACGGCGCGCAGGTCGGCGCCGTCGCGGTGGGCCAGGTGCCAGGCGACGATCGACTCGAGCGTGCGCTCGAGCGTCCACTTCGACTTCCAGCCGAGGTCGCGCCGGGCCTTGTGCGAGTCGAGCGACAGGTGGGTCGCCTCGTGCGGGTGCGGGCCGGGGTCGACCTGCCAGCGCAGCTCGTCCGGCCACAGGGCGGTCAGCCGCTCGGTGATCCAGCTCACCGGCTGCACCGCGTCGTAGTGGGACGGGCCGAAGTTCCAGCCGTCCGCTGCGTGCAGGCGCGTCCGGGGGGCCTCGGCGCACAGCGCCTGCGCGACCACGAGGTAGCCGCTCAGCGGGCTCAGCACGTGCTGCCACGGGCGGATCGCGTCCGGACGGCGGATGTCGATGACCGATCCGTCGGTCGCCGCCCGCATGATGTCCGGGACGAGGCGGTCCTCCCCCCAGTCCCCGCCGCCGATGACGTTGCCGGCCCGCCCGCTGGCGACGCGCGTCAGCCCGTCGGGGTCGTCGAAGTAGGACCGCCGATACGCGTCGGTCACGAGCTCGGCGGCGCCCTTGGAGCTCGAGTACGGGTCGTGCCCGCCCATGCGGTCGCTCTCGACGAACGGCACCGCGGCGCGCCCGTCGTAGTTGTCGTAGCACTTGTCCGACGTGACGACGACCACCGCGCGCACGCACTCCGCGCCCGCGGTCCGCACGGCGTCGAGGACGTTGACCGTGCCCATGACGTTGACCGCGTAGGTCTCGCGCGGCGCGGCGAACGACCGCCGCACCATCGGCTGGGCGGCCATGTGGATGACGACGTCGGGCCGGGACGCGGCCATCGCAGCGTCGATCGCGTCCGCGTCGCGGATGTCCGCCCGGATGTCATCGCGCAGCCCGTCCGCGACCCCGGCCAGGGCGTAGATCGATGGGGTCGTCGGGACCTCGTCCGCGAAGCCCGTGACCTCGGCGCCGAGCGCCTGCAGCCACAGCGCGAGCCACGCGCCCTTGAAGCCGGTGTGCCCCGTGAGCAGGACGCGCCGCCCACGCCAGAAGGCGGGATCGACGGTGCCATCGGGCTGGTCGGGCGGGGCGTCGGTCACCGGCTGCGAGCGTACCGGCCCGGCGGTCGCGCTCGCGATGTGGACCTGGAAGCGGGTGTGTGGAAGGTCACGATCGACCGAGCGGCCTCGGTGAGCTCCCGGGTTCGCAGCGAACGCCGCCAAGCCTGACCCCCGAAAACCATGAAAATCGTATATCGACGCACCACTACAGGCATTAACAGAACGGGCCTGCGGCACCTGGCGACGGCGGGCGGCCCAGGTCCTGCGTGCGTCGATACGCTCCGCCGATGTCCAAGAAGTCTGCGCTCATCACCGGAGTCACCGGCCAGGACGGCTCCTACCTGGCCGAGTTGCTGCTCGAGCAGGGCTACGACGTGCACGGCATGGTCCGCCGCGCCTCGACCGAGAAGTTCGACCGGATCGAGCACCTGCGCGACCAGATCACGTTCCACCAGGGCGACCTCCTGGACCAGCGCTCGCTGGTCGACGCGATCCGTGCATCCAAGCCGGACGAGATCTACAACCTCGCCGCGATGAGCTTCGTCGCCACGTCGTGGATCCAGCCGACGCTGACCGCCGACTTCACCGGCGTGGGCGTCACGCGCATGCTCGAGGCGATGCGCGAGGCAGCCCCCGAGTCTCGCTTCTACCAGGCCTCCAGCTCGGAGATGTTCGGCAAGGTGCTCGAGGTCCCGCAGACCGAGGCCACCCCGTTCTACCCCCGCTCGCCCTATGGCGTGGCGAAGGCCTACGGCCACTTCATCACCGTCAACTACCGCGAGTCGTACGACCTGCACGCGACGAGCGGGATCCTCTTCAACCACGAGAGCCCCCGCCGCGGGCTCGAGTTCGTGACCCGCAAGATCACGTGGCACGCGGCCGCGATCAAGCACGGGCTGCGCAAGGAGCTGCGCCTCGGCAACCTCGACGCCGAGCGCGACTGGGGCTACGCCAAGGACTACGTCAAGGCCATGTGGCTGATGCTGCAGCAGGACACCGCCGAGGACTACGTCATCGCCACCGGCAAGTCGAACACCGTGCGCGAGTGCTGCGAGGTCGCGTTCGACGAGGCCGGCCTGGGCGACTTCCAGCAGTACGTCGTCCTGGACGAGGAGTTCGTCCGGCCCGCCGAGGTCGACCACCTGATCGGCAGCTACGACAAGGCCGAGCGCGACCTGGGCTGGACACCGGAGACAAGCTTCGAGCAGCTGATCCGGCTGATGACCAAGAGCGACCTGGAGCTGCTCAAGCCCTAGTCCGTTGTCGGGTACCAGATCGGTACCATCGAGGGATGAGCAAGCAGATCGCGGTGCGCCTGTCCGATGACCTGGTGGCGTTCGTCGACGGTGTGGTCGCGTCCGGTGACGAGCGCAGCCGCGCTGCCGTGGTGACGCGCGCACTGGAGCGGGAGCGCCGCCGCGCCGCCGCCGCCCGGGACGCGGAGATCCTCGCGCAGACTGGTGATGACCCCGAGCTCGCCGGGTTCGCCGACTTCGCGGCGAGCATGCCGGTCGAGCTCGACTGATGCGTCCGGTCCACATCGCAGCGCTCGACACGCCGCGCCCTGTCCTCGTGTTGACCCGCGAGCTGGTCCGGCCCCACCTCGGGTCCGTCACGGTCGCTCCCATCACGAGCACCATCCGAGGCCTGTCGACGGAGGTGCGCGTGAACCGGCGCAACGGACTTTCCGGCGACTCTGTCGTCAGCTGCGACAACATCACGACGGTTCCGGTCGCCGCACTGGGCGAGCAGGTCGGCATCCTGCTCGACCACCAGGAGTCCCAGCTCGCCGAGGCGATCGCCATGGCGTTCGACCTCACGTAGTACGACCGCTCGCTCACGCCTGCTACATGCTCCGAGCATGCAACAATGCTCCAAGCATGAAGATGATCCAGATCAGGAACGTGCCTGACGACGTGCACCAGACGCTGAAAGAGCGTGCGGCCCGGGAGCGGACCACGCTGTCGGACATGCTGCTCGTCGAGATCGAACGGCTCGCGCGGATGCCGACGTGGGAGGAGATGCGTGAACGGCTCGAGAGTCGTTCGGTCGTCGACGCGGTCAACGTCGACC
The DNA here is from genome assembly GCF_040581415.1 of Paraconexibacter sp. AEG42_29. NCBI lineage: Bacteria > Bacillati > Actinomycetota > Thermoleophilia > Solirubrobacterales > Paraconexibacteraceae > Paraconexibacter > Paraconexibacter sp. AEG42_29. The sequence continues at coordinate 5,199,652 of NZ_CP114014.1, forward strand.
GGCTCATCCGTGAGGATCGCGACAGCCGCTGATGCTGGTCGCGGACGCCGGCGCTGTCGTTCGTGTCCTACTCCAGCTCCCCTCGGCAGATGAGATCTGGGCGGCCTTCGCCGGCCATCAGGACGCCGTTCACGCGCCGGAGCTCATGGACGTCGAGGTGCTGAGCGTGCTCCGCAAGCTCGTGCTGCGCGGTGAGCTCTCCGCTGGACGTGCTGCTGAGGCGGTGGCGGACCTTCAGGCACTGCGGGTCGTCCGGCATCGCCATGCGCTGCTCCTTCCGCGGGCGTGGAGCCTGCAGGCGAACGTCACCCCGTACGACGCTCTCTACGTCGCGCTCACCGAGATGCTGGGCGACGCGGCGTCGCTCCTGACCACCGACTCCAGGCTGGCGAGCGCGGCCGCGCAGCACTCGTCCGCACGCGTCGTCGTCGTCGGCCCGTGAACCGCGCCCGCCTCATCGCCGTCGCCCTCTGCGCGGCCGCCCTCCTCGGCGTCTTCGCCCGCGGCCAGGTCTCCACGAGCGACGGCCTGGAGATGTACCGGGTCAGCGTGTCGATCGTCGACGACCGGGACGTGTGGCTGGACGAGGTCGCGCGGGTCGGCGTCGAGGGCCGCGACGGGCACCGCACCTCCAAGTACGGACCGCTGCTGCCGCTGACGGGGGTCGTCCCCGTCCTGCTCGCGACGCCCGTGGCGGCCGTGACGGGCCACGAGGACCAGCTGCGGCAGTTCGCCTGGTCGCTGCTGATCCCGGCGGCGGCGGTCGTGCTGCTGCTGTGGATGATCGCGCTCGGTGTGCGGCTGGGGGCGTCCTTCCGCTGGGCCCTCGCCGCGGCGGCGGGTGCGGTGTTCTGCACCTACGCGCTGCCCTACACCGAGGACTCGTTCACCGAGCCGCTGACCGCGCTGGCGGTGGTCGGCGCCGTCGAGCGGCTGCTGGCCGGACGGCTGGGCACGGCCGGTGCGCTGATCGGGTTCGGCATGCTGGCCCGGCCGCAGCTGGCGCCGGTCGGGGCGCTGCTCCTGGCCGTGGCCGCATGGGACGCGGAGGGCGACCTGCGGGCCCGCGTCCGCACCGCGATCCCGGCCGCGATCGGGCCGGCGACCGCTGCCGCCTTGCTCGCCGCGTACAACCTGCTGCGGTTCGGGGACGTGACGGACACGGGCTACAAGGAGCCGGTCGACCCGGGCTTCACGACCCCGCTGCTGGACGGCCTGGACGGCCTCTTCCTGACCTCGTCCAAGAGCCTGATCCTGTTCGCGCCGCTGGTCCTGCTCGTCCCGTGGGGCGTGCGCACGATCTGGAGGACCGCAGGATCGAGTTCGAACTCCGGGGGACGGGAGCTGCGGCGCAGCGCGGTCGTGTTGCTCGTCGCCAACGCCCTGCTGACCCTGCTGACCGCCGCCACCTGGTGGTCGTGGATGGGGGGCTGGTCGTGGGGACCGCGGCTGTTGCTGCCGGGCCTGATTCCCGTCCTGGTCGTCCTCGGGCCCTGGCTCACCCAGGCCACCGCCGGCCGCACGCTGCGGACCACCCTCGTCCGCTCCTGGCCCGGCCGGGCGTTCGCGGTTGCCTGCGCCGCGGGGTTCGCGGTCTCGGCGTCGACCCTGCTCGTCTCACCGCAGGCCCAGCTGCTGGACCGGCCCGTCCCCGACCCCGGGCCGTCGATCAGCCGCCAGTACGCGATGGTCGGCAGCCGGCTCGACGCGCTCGCGGACCCGGCCGACCCCGTCAAGGGCGGCGACCAGAAGCGGCTCGTCCCCGTCTGGCAGGTCGCGCTCGCCCGCGAGTCGGGGACCAAGCTGTACCTCGTCGGGGCGCTCGGGACGGCAGCGCTCGTGCTCCTCGGGGCGGTGGGCGCCCGTCGCCTGCGTGCCGAGCTGCGCTGAGCACCGCCTGCAGTACCCGGAGGGGGACTCGAACCCCCATGTCCTCACGGACAGCCGGTTTTAAGCCAGCCGCGTCTGACCAGTTCCGCCATCCGGGCGCCCCGGGACGCTACCGCGTCGTCGCGGCCGGGCTCGGCCTGGATCAGCGGTCGGAGGAGCCGAGCTCGGCGAGGTCGACCGCGAGCATGTCCGCGATCGTCTGCTCGAACGGGATCTCGGCGCGCCAGCCCAGGTGCGCAAGCGCGGCGGCCGGGTCCCCGAGCGGCTGCGTGGCCTCGGGGGGACGGACGAACGCCGGATCCACCCGCACGCGTCCGTCCGAGCTGATCCCGGCGGCCGCGAACGCCGCGTCGACCAGGTCCTGCACGGTCCGCGCGACCCCGGAGGCCAGGACGTAGTCGCCGGGCGTGTCGGCCGCGGCCATGAGCTGCAGGCCGCGGACGACGTCGCGGGCGTCGCACCAGTCCCGGACCGCGGCCAGGTCCCCGAGGACGAGCTCCTGCTCGAGGCCGAGCTTGATCGCCGCCGCGCCCCGCGTGACCTTCCGCGGCAGGAACCGGGCCGGCCGGCGCGGGCTCTCGTGGTTGAACGTGATCGCACTCGACACGTGCAGCCCGTGGTGCTCGCGCATCGTCTGCACGATCCCGTGGGCCGCGAGCTTGGCGACGCCGTAGGGGCTGCGCGGGCGCATCGGGGAACGCTCGTTCTGGGGTGACTCGCCGGCGTCCCCGAAGATCTCGGCCGAGGTCGCCACGACGACACGGGCGTCCGGCACGGTCTCGACCACCGCGGCCAGCAGCGTCGCGGTCCCGCCGGCGATCGCCGCCAGCGTGCCGGTCGGGTCGCGCCAGGAATCCGGGACGAAGGTCGGCGCGGCCAGGTGGTAGACGGCGTCCGGGCGGACGTCCGCCACCGCGCGGCGCAGCGACGCCGGGTCCCCCAGGTCGCCGACCACCAGGCCGCTCAGGCCGGCGGCGGCCGGGTCGGGCTCACGCTCGCGGACCAGGCCGACGACGTCCTGCCCGGCGGCGACCAGCGCCTCCGCGAGGTACGAGCCATCCTGCCCACTGACCCCGGTGATGAGCGAACGGATGGCGGCCACCCGGGCAGGGTATCTGCGCCCGGCCCCACGCGGACCCGCGCCGGACCCGGCGTCGCCGCGACGGTCCAGCAATGCGCCGATGCGCCGAAGAAGGGTGAAAGAGAGCAACCTTTGGGGTAGTGGAGCGTTGTCTCACGTACCCTTCTGCTCTGGGAGCTGTAGATGCTTTCGCCCCCTCATATGTCGACGCCCCTTCCGATCCACGACGCCGCACCGAATCTCAGTGCTACCAAAGCGGCCGTCCCACCCCCCACCGCAGACGTCCTCGGCGTGCCCATGGCGCTCACCGACTACGACCGCACGATGGACTGGATCGACGCGACGATCGCCACCGAGGGACGCGGGTACGTCTGCGTGGCCGCCGTCCACACGGTGATGGTCTGCCAGGAGGACGAGGAGCTGCGCGAGGCGGTCATGAACTCCGACCTGATCGTGCCGGACGGGCAGCCGATCGTCTGGGCCATGAACGCCCTCGGCAACAAGCTGAGCTCCCGGGTCTACGGTCCGGAGCTGATGGCGCGGTACTGCGAGCGGTCGGCCGACACCGGCGCGCGCATCTTCCTCTACGGCGGCGCGAACCAGGGCGCCCTCGTCCAGCTCGCGCTCAACCTGCGCCGCCGGTACCCCGGCGTCCGGATCGTCGGCGGCTACTCGCCGCCCTACCGCTCCCTCTCCGACGAGGAAGAGGACGCGGTCGTGAACGAGATCAACGCCAGCGGGGCGGACGTGGTCTGGGTCGGCATCGGCGTGCCGAAGCAGGAGAAGTGGATGGCCGCGATGCGCGACCGCCTGACGGCCCCGGTGCTGGTCGGCGTCGGCGCCGCCTTCGACTTCCACGCCGGGCGCGTGGCACAGGCCCCGGACTGGATGCAGCGCGCCGGCATGGAGTGGGCCTTCCGCCTCAGCCGCGAGCCGCGCCGGCTGTGGAAGCGGTACGCGATGTACAACCCGAAGTTCGTCTTCGGGTTCCTGCGCCAGTACGCGCGCGCCCGCAGCGTGTAGCTCCACCCGTCACCCGCGGTGTCCGATCGCGGCCTCCCGGTTCTCGGTCGTACACTGGTCGGGATGCTCTACGACGTCGCGGTGATCGGATGCGGACGGGTCGGACTGCCGCTGGCGCTGGGCTTCGCCGACGCGGGGCTGCGGACCCTGGGCGTCGACAACGACACACAGCGCCTGGACGCCGTCCGCGAGCGCCGGATGCCGTTCGAGGAGCCCGGGGCGGACGCCATCCTCGCGCGGGCCGAGATCGACTGGAGCAGCCAGGTCAGCGACGCGGCCGGCGCCCAGCACATCGTCATCACGCTGGGGACGCCGTCCTTCAGCCACATCGAGATCGACCTCAGCGCGATCCGCGGCGTGCTCGACGACCTGCTCCCGCACCTGCAGGACGGCCAGTCGCTGACGCTGCGGTCCACGATCGCCCCGCGGACGACCGAGTTCGTGTCGGGCTACCTCGCCAAGCACCGCGGCTTCGACGTCGGCCGCCAGATCTTCGTGGCGCACGCCCCCGAGCGGATCGCCGCCGGCCGCTTCTTCGAGGAGATCGGGACGCTGCCGTGCATCATCGGCGGAGTCGGCGAGCGCTCGGGCGAGGTCGTCGGCGAGCTCTTCGGGGCGTTCGGCGCCCCGATCGTCCAGACCACCCCGGTCCAGGCCGAGCTCGCGAAGATCTGGACGAACATCCTGCGCTACGCGACGTTCGCGCTGCCCAACCTGCTGATGATGGACTGCGAGCAGTACGACGCGAACGTCTTCGACGTCATCGAGCTGATCAACCGCGACTACCCGCGCGGCGGCATGGCGCAGCCCGGCTTCACCGCCGGCACGTGCCTGCGCAAGGACTTCGCGTTCAGCGAGGAGCGCTCCAACGCGCCCGGCATGCTGCTCGCGGTCTCGCGGGTCAACGAGAGCGTGCCGCTGTTCCTCGTCGAGGGCCTCAAGCGGCGCCTGGGCAGCCTGTCCGGCAAGAAGGTCGCCGTCCTCGGGCTGGCCTTCAAGGCTGACACGGACGACGAGCGGGACTCGCTCTCCCACAAGCTGATCCGCCTGCTCGAGCGTGAGCTGGCGGACGTCGCGATCCACGACCCGCTGGTCGAGACGCCGACGCTCGACCTCGACGAGGCCGTCGCAGGCGCCGACGCCGTCGTCATGGCCGCGAACCACAGCGTGTTCCGCGACCAGGCCGTGCTGCTGTCGATCGGCGAGCGCACCGCCGACGGCGCGCTGATCGCCGACCCGTGGGACTGCTGGGGCTCGGGGCAGGTCTTCGGCTTCGCCCGCGAGCTCGCGGTCCTCAGCGGCACCGCCTGACCGCTCCGCGCCGCGCCGAATACCCTCCGGCGCATGAATCGGGTACTCGTCACCGGCGGAGCCGGGACCATCGGCGCCGCCGTCGTTCGGCGCCTGCTCCGCGATCCCGCGTACGAGGTGCGCGTGTCCGACCAGCGCGAGGCGCCGACCTGGATGCGCGAGGGCTGCGAGGTCCACACGGGCGACCTGCGCGACGTCGAGCAGGCCCGGACCGCGACCGCCGGCTGCTCGCACGTCATCCACCTGGCGGCGATCGTCGGCGGCATCGCGAACTTCCACAAGCTGCCGCACACGCTGACCGAGGTGAACAACGCCCTCTACAACGGCGTGGTCCGGGCGGCGCTCGACCACGACGTCGAGCGGTTCGTCTACGTCTCCTCGTCGATGGTCTTCGAGCGCGCCACCGAGTACCCGACGACCGAGGCGCACGTCCTCGACACGCCGATCCCGCAGTCGGCGTACGGCTTCTCGAAGCTGACCGGCGAGGTCTACGTGAAGGCGGCGCACGACGAACACGGGCTGCCGTACACGATCTGCCGCCCGTTCAACGCCTACGGGCCGGGCGAGATGCCCGAGGACGAGGTCGGGATCGCGCACATGGTCCCGGACGTGATCAAGAAGTGCCTGGCGTTGCCCGCCGGCGCTCCCTTGCCGATCTTCGGGGACGGGACGCAGACGCGGACGATCACGCACATCGACGACATCGCCGACGGAATCGTCGCCGCGATGTCCTCCCCGGCGGGCCTGAACGAGGACTTCAACATCTCCGCCGGCGAGGAGATGACGGTGGCCGAGATCGCGCGGGTGATCTGGGTCGCCTGCGGCCTGGAACCGGCCGCGTTCGCGCTGGAGCACCTGCCGACCTTCGAGGTGGACGTCGTCCGGCGCTGGCCGTCGGTCGAGAAGGCCCGGACGATGCTGGGCTGGGAGGCGCAGATCACGGTCGAGGAGGGTGTCGCGGCGACGGTGGCCTGGCTGCGCGGCGTCCTCTAGCCGGAGTACGTCCCCCGTCAGGGCGGTCAGGCGCCGGGTGGCCCGCCGTGCGTTGCGAGCTGGTGCTGCCATGCAGCCCAGGCGCTGGACGCCATCTCCTGCACGTCACGGGTGGCCCGCCAGCCGAAGTCCTGCTCGAGCCGCGCGGTGCTGCCGATGATGCGCGTCGGGTCCCCGGGACGGCGCGGGAGCAGCTCCGGCTCGAACGCGATGCCCGTGGCCGCGCGCATCGCGTCCATGATCTCCAGGACGGATGTCCCCTCGCCCCGCCCGATGTTATAGGCCGTCTGGCACGGCTCGCCGGCGTCGAGCCGGGCCGCGGCCATCACGTGCGCGTCGGCGAGGTCGACGACGTGGACGTAGTCGCGGATGCAGGTGCCGTCCCGCGTCGGGTAGTCCGTCCCGAAGACCGTCGGCCGCTCGCCGCTCGTGAGCGCCTTCAGGATGCGCGGGAACAGGTTGTGCGGGCTGTGGTCCGCAAGCTCCGGCGGGCCCGAGCCGACGACGTTGAAGTACCGCAGCGACGTGTGCCGGAAGGCCGGCCGCGTCGTGCCGACGTTGCGGAGGAGCCACTCGCTGATGAGCTTGGACTCGCCGTAGGGGCTCTCGGGGCGACTGGTCTCGGCGTCCTCGCCGACGACCTCGACGTCCGGGGTGCCGTAGACCGACGAGCTGGAGGAGAAGACGAAGCGGTCGATCCCGCGCTCGAGCGTGGCCTCGAGCAGCACCTGCATGCCGGTGACGTTCTGGTGGTAGCAGTGCAGCGGCTGGTCGACGGAGACGCCGGCGTACTTGAAGCCGCCCAGGTGCACGATGCCGGTGACGCCGAGGTCGAGCGCTTGCCGCACGTCGGCCGGCTCGGTGATCGATCCGTGGACGAACGGCACATCGTCGGGGACGAACGCGCGGAAGCCGGTGGAGAGGTCGTCGAGGACGACGACCGGAATGCCGGCGGCCTGGAACGCACGCACGGTGTGCGAGCCGATGTACCCGGCGCCGCCGGTGAGGAGCCAGGTGGGCTGCGACATCGGCGCAGTCTATTGGCGTCGTCTTGTGGTTCCGCTGGGTGGAGCCCGGGGGTCCGGTGGGGTCGAGCGGGGGTCTTGGGGGAGTCGCTCCGCCGGACCTTGCGCGCTGGTGCATGTCATGCATGCGCTGGCGCGCAAGGTCCCCCTGGTCATGCGCCGCCGACGGGGACCGCAAGTGCCGTCAGCCGACGGAGGACCGTGCGGTGGCGTAGATCGCCGCCAGCTGGGGCGCCACCACCCCCGGCCCCGCGATCCGGGCCGCCGCTAGCGGCCCGCTGACCGCGGCCACCGCTGCCGACGCCCGTGCCGCCGGCAGCGCCGCCGCGATGGCCGCCGCGTCACCCGGAGCCACGAGCGTGACCGGGTCCGGCAGCGCGGCCAGGGCGCCGACCGCGCTCGCGATCACCGGCAGCCCGGCCGCCAGCGCCTCGATCGCGGTGAGGCCGAAGGTCTCATGGGCAAGGGACGGCAGCAGCTCGACGCTTGCCGACGCCCGCAGGGCGGCGAGGGCGTCGTCGTCGACCCGCCCCGTGAACCGCACCGCACCACTGCCCGGCGCCGGACCCCCGGCCCCCTCGAGCACGTCGAGCCCGGCGGCCACGGCGACGAGGCGGAGCGCGGCGGCCTCCGGGCCGTCCCCCGCGACGACAAGCCCGACACCTGCGGCCGCGCAGGCCTGGACCGCGAAGGCGACGCCCTTCTCGGGCGCCAGCCGCGACACCACGATCGCCGGCCCCCGGGCGTCACCGCCGGGGACCGGTGACGGGTCGGCCGCCGCCCGCACGACGTGCGGGACCACCCGCACGCCGTCGACCGGCGCGCCCAGAGCGTGGAGGCGGTCGGCGGCCGCCGCGCTCGGGACGACGACCACGTCGGCGTGGCGGACCATCCGCGCCTGCCACGTCGCCAGTGCCGCCGCGTAGACCGCGGCCTCCGGCAGCGAGCCGCGGCAGCCCTGACGCAGCCCCGGCCCCGTGCGGCGCCCGTGGCAGCGCGTGCAGTCCTCTCCGGCGGGGTCCACGCACGTCCCCACCGCGCAGACCAGCCGGTAGTTGTGCAGGTGCAGGACCGTCGCGGCGCCGGCCGCCTGCGCCGCCGCGAGCGCGCGCCAGCCGAACGCCGGCAGCAGGTTGTGCGCGTGGACGACGTCGGCGCGGGTCCGGCGGACGGCGTCCGTCACGTCCTCGGGGTGCAGGCCGCCGCGCAGCAGGCCGCGGGCCGCCCCTGCCCGACCGAGCGCCGCGGAGTCGCGTTCCAGTTCCTCGACGTCCTCACCGAGGTGCTCGCGGGCGAGCCAGATCAGGTCCTCGATGGCCCGCTCCTCCCCGCCGGTGGTGCGGTAGCGGGTGTGGAGCGCGAGGATCACGAGCCGCCGAGGCTAGCCGGGAGCGTCCGCTCGCGCACCGGTCGGAGCCCGCAACCCGGACACGGGCATTGGTCATAAATAGACTGACCGGCCCATGCGCTCCTTCCTGCTCGCCGCCGGCGCCGCCCTCCTCACCGCCGCCACTCTGCCGGGCGCGGCCATGGCCGCGGCCACCGCCACCCCGGAGATCCCGCTCGGGATCCAGTTCGACCCCCTCGAGTGCGTGCAGACCGTCGTCGACACGTCCGGGGCCGGCGCGGTGTTCTCGGTCCAGTCCCGCGGGACCATCGACCTCGACACGCTCGAGGACGCGGACTTCAACCGGACCGCGGCGCAGTACACGTTCGACCCGCCGGTCGGCGCCGAGGAGCCCGGCACCTGGGCGTGGAGCGGCCGCGTGACCTTCCCGAGCGGCCCCCTCAGCGCGGCGTCCGGGTACTCGCTGCTGGGCACCGCGCCGGCCAAGCCCGTCGCCATGCCGCACGACCCCAACCGGAGCCGGACCTTCCCGCTGGTCCTGGCGTCGACCGCCACGCCGTCGGTCGCCGGCGCCCCGCCGATCGCCGAGGGCGGCGACAGCTACTGGTACTGCGGCGCGAAGGGCTACGAGCCGGCGAAGCTCGTCGGCGCGAAGGCGATCGCGAAGCTGAAGGCCGTCTCCAAGATCCCCGTCACCCTGCCGGGCTTCTTCCGCCCGACCCAGCAGACCCCGAACAACCGCACCGGCCTCACGGCCCAGACGAAGACGCTCAAGCGCGGCACCTGGCGCGTGCAGCTGAGCTCGTCGCCCTGCGGTCGGGGCAACAGCTGCTCGGCCGTGGTCTTCGCCGCACACCGCTTGGGCCCGAAGGAGAAGCGGTACACCGCGACGCCCGTGACGCTCGCCGGTGGCATCCGCGGCACCCAGAACAGCGTCGGCTGCGGCTTCGACCCCAAGCCGTCCTGGGCCCCGTACTACTGCGGGCAGCGGATCGTCACCTGGGTCCGCAAGGGCGTCGAGTACGCCGTCCAGATGAACTCGTCCGAGCCCGACTTCCAGGAGCTCATCCGCTACGCGAACGCGATGATCCGGGGCCGCTGAGCGGGACGCCGCGCCGCCCGGACGGCGTCCACGCGGGGGCGCCGCTACCGTCAGGCGCGCCCCGATGCGCCCGTCCGCGACCGTCATCCTCCCGACCCGCCATCGCGCCGCGTACCTCGACGTGGCGCTCGCGTCGATCGTCCCGCAGGCGCGGGCGGCCGGCGCCGGGGTGCTGGTGGTGGACGACGGCCCCTCCGCCGACACGCAGGCGGTCGCCGCGCGGCACGCGGTCGAGTACCTGCCAAACGACACGGGCACGCCGGGCCTGAACGTCGCCCGCAACCTGGGGCTCGACGCGATCACGACGGACCTCGCGATCTACGTCGACGACGACGTCCGCGTGCACGCGGGCTGGCTCGACGCGCTCCTGGGCGCAGCCGCAGCGCTGCCGGACGACGTGGGCGTCCTCACCGGTCCGATCGTCCCCGTCTTCGAGGACCACGCGCTGCGGATGTGCGGGCGCGAGGGCGCGCCGATCACCTTCCTGGACCACGGGCCGGACGACGCCGACGTGCCCTACGGATGGGGCGCCAACATGGCGATCCGCCGCAGCGCCGTCGCTCGCGTGGGGCCGTTCGACGTCAGCCGGACGTCGGCGGGCGACGAGGCCGAGTGGCAGGACCGCTTCCGCGCCGCCGGCGGGCGCGTGCGGTACGTCGCCGCCGCCGGACTCGACCACCGCAGGGCGGGCGACGACAGCCGGCTGCGCTCGCTGTCGCTGGCCGCCTACGGCCGTGGTCGCGGGGCCCGCCGGTACGACGTCTTCAAGGGCACCGCGCCGGGGCTGCGCGGCGAGCTGCGGGTGTTGGCCGGCTGCCTGCTGCACAGCGTCCGCTATCGCTGCGCGAACGGGCTGGTGCTGGCCGCGCACTCGTGGGGACGGGTCCGCGAGGCCTGGGCGCCGCAGCCGCCCCCGGCCACCCCAGGGGTCGACGACTTCCTCTCCGGCAGCAGCGGGACCGTCGGCGGGCTGCGAGGCAGGCTGCGCCACGCGGCCGACGTCGTGGCCGACGTCCGGACGGCCGCCCCGCGGGCGCGGGCGCGCGCGCTGGCCGGTGGCGCCGCGATCCGGGACGCCCCGACGACCACCGGAGGTGAGCGTCGGTTCCCCCGCGTCCCGGCGTGGGGAAACCGACGCTCGGTGATCGGAGACGCACGAGCCGGAAGTGAACGTCGGTTCTCCCGCTCTCTCGCGTGGGGAAATCGACGTTCGGGCCCACGGGAGGCGGACGCGCATGGCGAACGACGGGGCGCGGACGCGCAGGCCGAACGACGGTTCTCCCGCGACCTCGCGTGGGGAAATCGACGTTCGGTTCCGGAGGGCACAGGCGGCGCCGGGGGCGCGACCCCCGACGCCAGCGTGCTGGTGGTGGGCGTCGAGCGGCCCGGCAGCCTCATGCCCGCCGCCCTCGACGAGCTCGCACGCAGCCGCCACCCCGTCATCGTCGCCGTCGGCCCGCTCCACCCCGGCCGCGGCAAGTTCGAGCACCTGAACGACCAGCTCGCCGCGCACGCACTGGACGACCACGACTGGCTGCTCGTGCTCGACGACGACGTCGCACTGCCGCCCGCGTTCCTGGACGTCCTGATCGACCAGGCGACCCGCAACGGGCTGAAACTCGCCCAGCCCGCCCATCGCCTGCACTCGCACGCCGCCTGGCCCGTGACGCGCCGCCACGGCGCAGGCACCCGGCGGACCACGTTCGTCGAGATCGGCCCCGTGACGCTCTTCCACCGGGACACGTTCGACACGCTGCTCCCGTTCCCGCAGGAGCTGCGGATGGGCTGGGGCCTCGACGCCCACTGGGCCGCGGTCGCCCGTGACCGGGGCTGGCCGATCGGCGTCGTGGACGCCGTCCCCGTCGGTCACACGCAGGCCCCGGCCGGCGCCGGCTACTCCCGTGAAGCGGCCGTGGACGAGGCCCGCGCGTTCCTCGCAGGCCGGCCCTACGTCACCCGCGACGAGGTCCGCTCGCTAGAGTCTTACCGGTAACACCGTCGATCTCCTGAAGTCAGGACCCGCAATGCGCCTCACCTCGAAGGGCCAGGTCACGATCCCGAAGGACCTCCGCGAACGCCACGGCCTCGCGCCGGGGACCGAGGTCGAGTTCGTCTCGGACGGGACGGTGCTCCAGCTGCGCCGCGCGTGGACCGCGCCCACGCCGGACGAGCTCGAGTCGCGCCTGTCCGGGCTCGAGGCCGCGAAGGACAGCTGGAACGGCATGACCGCCGACGAGGTCATGCGGCTGACCCGTGGCGATGCCTGACGCCGTCACCACACTGGTCGACGCGAACGTGCTCATCGACGTGATGTCCGGCGACCCCGCGAATCACGCTGGGTCGCGACGAGCGCTGGCGATTGCCGCTTCGGAGGGGCCGGTCGCGATCAACCCCATCGTCTACGCCGAGGTGTCGACGCCGTTCGGGTCCGCGGACGCCGTCGACCGGGCGCTCGCGTCCATGGAGCTGGCGCGGCTCGATCTGCCATGGTCAGCCGCCTACCGCACCTCGCAGGCGTTCCTCGCCTACCGGCGCGCCGGCGGATCGCGGCGCTCACCGCTCCCCGACTTTTACATCGGCGCACACGCAGAGCTGGCCGGGCTCCGCCTCCTCACGCGCGACAACGCCCGCTACGCCACGTACTTCCCGACCGTCGAGCTCATGGCGCCTTGAGCAACCCGTATTCCCCGACTCCTGCGGCGCCGCGGTCGGCCGACGGACCCCGGCTGAAGGTCTGCATCGTCGCCGAGTTCTACCCCCGTGCGGACGACCCCGTCCTCGGCATCTGGGCGCACCGGCAGGCCATCGCCGCGCAGGACGCCGGGGCCGAGGTGCACGTCCTGGTCCTGTACCGGCCGATCCCGCCGCTCTCCACGCCGCGCCGGGAGCTGCCGGCGGCCGCGCGGATCCTGCTCGCCCAGCCGCGGACCACGACGCTCGACGGCATACCCGTCACCTACGTCCGCTTCGTCTCGCCGCCGCGACCGCAGACCTACGGCAGCTGGGGACGCTGGGCCGCGTGGCCGCTGGCGCGTGCCCTCAAGCGCCTGCGGGCGACGGGCTTCGCGTTCGACCTGATCCACGCGCACAACGCGGTCCCGGCCGGCGAAGCCGTCCGGCGGGCCGGGCTGGCCGACGTCCCGCTCGTCGTGTCCGTCCACGGCGGCGACATCTTCCACACCGCCCCGCACTCGCCGGCCGGCAAGGCCGCCGTCCGGGCGACGTTCGCGCGCGCCGACCTCGTCCTGGCCAACTCGGCCGGGATGGCCCGCGACGCGCGCGGCCTGGACGCCCGCGAGGCTCGGGTCGTCCGGCTCGGCACGGACATGCCCGCGGCGCTCGAGTCCCGCCCCGGCGACCCCACCCTGGTCACGGTCGCGCACCTGGTGGGTCGCAAGCGCCACCAGGACGTGCTGCGCGCCATGTGGGCGCTGCGCAAGACGATGCCGAAGCTCCGCTACGTGATCGTGGGGGACGGTCCCGAGCGCGGCCGGCTGGCCGCCCTCGCCGACGAGCTGGGCCTCAGCGACCGCGTCGAGTTCACCGGCCAGCTGCCCCATCCGGAGGCGGTGGCGCGGGCCCGCCGCGCGCACCTCTTCGTCATGCCGTCCGTCGACGAGGCCTTCGGCGTGGCCTACGTCGAGGCGATGGCCGCCGGCGTCCCGGTAATCGGCTGCCTCGGGGAGCCGGGACCGCAGGAGATCGCCGCGGCCGGCGACGGCATCGTGCTCGTCCCGCCCGGCGACGTCGAGGCGCTCGCGGACGCCATCCGGACCGAGCTGGAGGACCCGCGGGAGCTCGCGGTCCGCAGCACCCGTGCGCGGGAGACCGTCAGCGCCCACTTCACCTGGGAGCGCTGCGGCGCGCAGACGGTCTACGCGTACGGCCTCGCGGTCCGCCGGCACGCCGGCTCCACGGGCGCGTGATGCCGAAGGACTCGCCCAGGGGCTCGTTCGCCCACTCGGCGGCAGCATGAGCATGCAGGACCCCCGGCCAGTCCTGTTCGTCACGAACCTCGTGGCGCCGGACCGCGTCGGCGCGTTCGCGGCGCTCCACGCCCGGACCCGGGTCGAGCTCGCGCTCTTCGGCGGCCGCTCGCACCATGCGACGGGCGCCGTCGCCGACCCCGGCGTCCCGCACCGGCACGTCACCCAGACCGAGGTCCGCGCGCTCGCGGCGTCGGGCGACTACCGCGCCGTCGTCTGCGGGACCGCGGGCCGGACCGCGCTGCCCGCCGCCTTCAGCGGGGCGCGGACGGCAGGCATCCCGTTCGTCCTGTGGAGCGCGCTGTGGGGGCAGCTGCAGTCGCCGGCGCACCTCGCCGCGTGGCCACTCATGCGCCTGGTCTACCGCCAGGCCGCCCACGTCGTGACCTACGGCGAGCACGTCAGCGCGTTCGCGCGCTCCCAGGGCGCGCGCCGGACGACCGTCGCCCCGCAGGCGGTCGACAACGCGTTCTGGGCCGCCGACGGGCCGTTCCCGCCGCCGCAGCCGATCGTGTCCGCCGTCGAACGTCCCTTCGTCGCGATGTTCGCCGGACGGCCCACGCGGGAAAAGGGTGTGCAGGTTCTGCTCGATGCCTGGCGTGCCTCCAGGCTTGGGTCTGCACCCACCGCGCTCGTTCTCGCCGGCGTCACCCCGGACTTCATCTCGGTCGACGCCGGCGGCGCGGTGCACGCCGTAGGGCACCTGGACCCCGAGTCACTGCGCAACTTCCTGCACCACTCGGACGTCTTGGTCATACCGTCGGTCCCCACCCGCAGCTTCAGGGAGCCGTGGGGCCTGATCGCCAACGAAGCCATGAACCAGCGCCTGCCCATCATCGCCTCCGACGCCGTCGGCGCCGCCGCGGGTGGGCTCGTCCGCGACGGGCGCAACGGCCTCGTCGTCCCGGCCGGTGACGTCGCTGCCCTGAGCGGCGCGCTGACCCGGCTCCAGCAGGACCCCGACCTCCGCACCACGCTCGGCGCCCAGGCCGCGCGCGACGTCGCGCCGTTCACGCATGCTGCGTGGGCGGACGCCTTCGCCGCCGCCCTGGACGACGCCGGGTCCCCCACCCCAATGAAGGAGTGTTAACGTGGCCGCCGCATTGCCCCGAACCACTTTCCGTTCCGTCGCCCCGCGCCTGATCGCCTGCCTCCTGGCCGTCGGCGCGATCACCCCGGCCGCTGCCCACGCCGGCGTCGGGACGAAGGTCGTCGCCGACTGCGCCGACGACAGCAAGCTCACGAAGAAGTACAGCGCGGCGGAGTACGCGGACGCGCTGCGCAACATCCCGACCGACGTGGACGAGTACACCGACTGCCGCGACGTCATCCGGCGCGCGCAGCTCGGCATCGGCGGGACATCCACCGGCGGGGACTCGGGCTCCGGGTCCGGCGCGGGCGGGACGACCGGCGGCTCCGGGGGCGGCACCGGCAGCGCCGGCGGAGCGGGTGGCGACACCGGCTCGGGCGGCGGGACCGGGTCCGGCCTCGGCGACTACGACGCCGCGCTGTCCACGGCGACCCCGCAGGAGCGCGCGTCGATCGACAAGCTCAAGGCCGCGCCCAGCACCGTCGACATCGGCGGCCAGCAGCTGCGCTCGGACTCGCTCGGCCACGGGGAGCTCGGCTCGCTGAACTCCCTGCCGTCGCCGTTCGTGGTCATCCTGCTGCTCATGGCGCTCGGCACCGTCTGCGCCCTCATCCCGAAGCTGCGAAGCCTTGTCCGCACCCGCGTTCAGCGCACGGCCTGACGTCCGCGGCCGGGCGGCCGCGCTGCCCCTGGGGCTGCGCCGGCCGTCCGCCGACCTGCTCTTCGGCGGTGCTCTGGCGCTGCTCATGGCCGCGGTCGCCCTGGAGGGCGGCGGCGGCCTCAGCCTCGGGCCGACCACCACGGTGGAGATGGGCCTGCAGCTCATCGGCGGCCTGGTCGGCGCGCTCGCGCTGCTGCTGACCGGCGCGCGGCGGCTGCACGGCGGCCTGTCGCTGCTGCTCTTCGCGGTGCTCGCCGCGGTGACGATCGCCTCGATCGGGTGGGCCGTCCAGCCCGCGGACGCCTGGCTCGAGAGCGCCCGCACGCTGGCGTACCTGGCGACGTTCGGCCTGGGCATCGCGCTCGTGCGCCTGGCGCCGGGGCGCTGGTCCGCCCTGCTCGGGGCGATCCTCGCCGCAGTGCTCGTCGTCTCCGCCTACGCGCTGGCGACCAAGGTCTTCCCCGGCGCGCTCGCCGAGGACGAGACCTACGCCCGCCTGCGCGAGCCGTTCGGCTACTGGAACGCCGTGGGCCTGATGGCCGCGCTCGGCGTCCCCGGCTGCCTGTGGCTGGGCGCGCGCCGCTCCGGCCACGCCGCCGTCAACGCGCTCGCCACGCCGCTGCTCGGGCTGCTGCTGGTCGTCGTCCTGCTGGCCTACTCGCGCGGGTCGATCCTGGCCGCCGTCGCCGGCGCCGCCTTCTGGTTCACCGTCGTCCCGCTGCGCCTGCGCGGCGTCGCGGTGCTCGCCCCCGCCGCCGCCGGTGCGCTGCTCGTCAGCACCTGGGCCTTCAACACCGACGCGCTCAGCAAGGACCGCGTCCCGCTCGAGGACCGTGCCACCGCCGGCCACGAGCTCGGTTTCGCGGTGCTGGGCCTGTCGCTGCTGCTGCTCGCCGTCGGCCTCGCGGTCGGCTTCGCGCGGTCGCGGCAGGCGCCCTCCCTGCGTGCACGCCGCCGCGCCGGAGCCGTCTGCTTCGCGGTTTTGGCCCTGGTCCCGGTCGCCGGTGCCGGCGTGCTGGCGTCCTCCGACCGCGGCCTGCAGGGCTCGATCTCCCACACGTGGAACCAGCTGACCGACCCGGACGCGATCACCCCCGCGAACGACCCGGGGCGCCTGACCGCGGTCGGCAGCGTGCGCGCGACGTACTACGAGCAGTCCCTCAAGATCTACAAGGCACGGCCGCTCTACGGCGCCGGCGCCGGCGGCTTCGCGACGGCCCGCGCCCGCTTCCGCGAGGACGGCTACGAGGTCAAGCACGCCCACGGCTACCTCTTCCAGACCGCCGCCGACCTCGGCCTGATCGGCCTCGCCGCGAGCCTGCTGCTGCTCATCGGGTGGGGCGTCGCCGCGGCACGCACCACCGGGCTCACGCCGCGCCGCTGGCGGCAGGAGCCGTTCGACCCCGAGCGCGTCGGCCTGCTCACGCTGACCGCGATCGTCGTGGTCTTCGGCGTGCACTCCGCCGTCGACTGGACGTGGTTCGTCCCCGGGACCGCCGTCATCGCGCTGCTCTGCGCGGGCTGGGTCGCCGGTCGCGGCGACCACCGCCTCGCCCCCGTCCCGCTGACGGACCCGGCCGCCGCCGGCGCGACCGGCACGTCCACCGCCACCGGCCCGCGGGCCGCCGCGACCGCGGCTGTCGCCCGGCTCCGCGACGGCGCACGCAACCCCGTCGCCCTCGTCGCGGCGGCGGTCACCGTGGTGCTGGCCGTCTCGTTCGCCTGGGCGACGTGGCAGCCGCTGCGGTCCTTCAACGCCGGCAACGACGCCCTCGCGTTGCTCGGCGAGAACAAGGTCGACGCGGCCCGGGAGGCCGCCCAGCGCGCGGTCGACCGCGATCCGCTGTCGATCGACCCGCTGCTGACGCTGTCCGCCGTCGAAGGCGCCGCGAAGCAGCCGAAGGCGGCCCGCGCGGCGCTTGAGCGCGCGGTCGCGCTGCAGCCCCAGAACCCGACTCCGTGGATCTACCTGGCCAGCTACGACCTGGGCGTCGGGAACGCCGCGCAGGCGCTGAAGGAGCTGGGGCCCGCGCTCTACCTCGACCCGCGGTCGACCCAGGGTGTCACACTGTTCCTGGAGGCCAGCCGCAGGACCGGCGCGACCGCCGTCACCGGCCAGACCGGGACGCCGGCAACCCCCGCCGGCGGCACTGCACCGGCTCCCGGCAGCGCAACTCCCTGACCCGTGACGGGTCCTCCGGACATCACCCCCTTTCGCATGCCCCTGCTCCGCCCGCTCCGCACCCTCGCCCTCACCTGCCTCGCGCTGCTGTGCGTGTCGCTCGCCGTCACCGCAGGCCCCGCGAGTGCCAAGAAGGACCTGGAGTCGATGTTCCAGGACGACAACTCGCTGATCTTCAACGACGCCCCCGGGGCGACCGCGAAGGTCATGGACGAGCTCAAGACGCTCGGCGTCGACCGGATCCGCGTGTCGGTCTTCTGGGCCACCGTCGCGCCCGACAGCAAGAACACCGTCCGGCCCGCCGACTTCGACGCGACGAACCCGGACGCCTATCCCCCGGGCGCCTGGGCTCGGTACGACCAGATCGTCCGCCTCGCCCGCGAGCGCAACATCGCCGTGAACTTCAACGTCACCTCGCCGGCGCCGTTCTGGGCCACGGGGACCCCGGCCGCCGGCCGTGAGGACCTGAAGGAGACCTTCGACCCCCGGCCGAAGGAGTTCGGGCAGTTCGTCGTCGCGCTCGGCAAGCGCTACAGCGGGGCGTGGACCGCCGACGGGTCCCTGATCCCGCGCGTGCGCTACTGGTCGATCTGGAACGAGCCGAACCAGGCGGCCTGGCTGTCCCCGCAGTCCGCCCGCGACCCCCGGTCCAAGAAGGCGTTCGTCGAGACCGCGCCCGTCCTCTACCGCAACCTCGTCGACGCCGCCTGGAGCGCGCTGCAGCTGACCGATCACGGCAAGGACACGATCCTGATCGGCGAGACGGCGCCGAAGGGCCGCAAGAACGAGCTCGACACGAGCCTGCCGATGGACCCGCTGCGGTTCATCCGCAACGTCTACTGCCTCGACAAGAACCTGCAGCTGTACAAGGGCTCGTCCGCGATCATCCGCAGCTGCCCGGTCGGCCCGAAGGCGCTCACCGACTTCGTCACGCAGCACCCGGCGCTGTTCCAGGCGACGGGCTTCGCGCACCATCCGTACGCGCTGACCTCCAAGCCGACGGCGAAGTTCACGTCCAAGGACTGGGTGACGATCGGCAACCTGCCGGACCTCACGAAGCTGCTGCGCAAGATCTACCAGCGGTACCGCCAGCTGATCCCGGACAAGCAGAAGAACGTGCCGCTGTACCTGACCGAGTTCGGGTACCAGTCACGCCCGCCGGACCCGACCGGCGTGAGCCTCAAGCAGCAGGCCGCGTTCAACAACGAGTCCGAGTACCTCGCGTGGAAGGACCCGAACGCGCGGACGCTGAGCCAGTTCCTGCTCGTCGACGACAAGCCGATCGAGGGCAAATCGGACCTCGAGCGCTTCGGCAAGACGTTCCAGACCGGGCTGCTCAGCTGCACCTACATCAAGGCGTCGGACACCTGCGAGACCGGCAAGCGCAAGCCCGCGTACGGCGCCTACGCGCTGGGGATCCACCTGCCGTCCGCCCGCGCGACCTCGACCCGGAACCTGAAGGTCTGGGGCGTCGCGCGGATCGCCCCGCGGGGCAAGGTCAAGATCACCGTCGAGCTGCGCTCAGCGAAGAAGGGCAGCCGCTTCAAGAAGGCGGGGTCGCTGACGACCGACGCCAAGCGCGGCTACGTCTTCGGCAACGTGAAGGTCGCCCGCGCCGGCGACGTGCGGCTGGCCTACAAGGCGGCGAACGGGCTGACGTACCACTCCCGCCCGGTCGCCTTCGCGCTCAAGAAGAAGAAGTAGCGCCCGGGCCGCCGAGGGCGGGGCCGGACGCGGCGCGGTCGTCCGCGTCGTCCAGCAGCTCGGGCGGGAGCCGCCCGGGACCGCCGGCGTCCGTCGCGGCGCGCAGGAGCTGCTCGTACTCGTCGGTGACCGCGCTCCACGAGTAGCGCTTGGCGCGCTCCAGCGCCTTCGCCCGGAGGTCCTTGACCAGCTCAGGCTCGGCGAGCAGGCGCTCGAGCTGCGCCGTGAGCGACGGGACGCCCTCCTGGCCGCTGAACGTCAGGCCGGCGTCGCCGACCGTCTCCACGTTCGGGGCGTGGTCGTTGACCAGCACCGCGTTGCCCGCCGCGAGCGCTTCCAGGATGACCGGGTGCGTCCCGCCGACCTCGGTGGGCGCGCAGAAGACGTAGGCGTGGCGCTGCAGCTCCCAGTAGCCCTGGCCGAAGATGTAGCCGGGGAAGATGACGCGGGGGTCGCCCTTGCGGCGGACCTGGCGGATGTACTCGTCCGCGTACGGCGCCCCGCCGACGATCACGAGCTTCATGCCCTTGGCCTTCGCCTCCGGTATGCGGGCGAACGCGTCGACGAGCAGGTGCGGGTTGTTCTCGGGCTCGAGGCGGCCGACGAACAGGATGTAGCGGTCGGGCTCCAGGCCGAGGCGGTCGAGCGTCGCGCTGCCCTCGAACCCCGGATCCTCGACGCCGTAGGGGACGACGCCGATCCGCCGGCCGTAGCGCTCGCCGAAGATCTCGGCGACGGCGTGGCTGTCGGTGATCGCGGTGTCGGCCCAGCGGGGTGACTGGCGCTCGGCGAAGCGCAGGTAGGCCTTCGCGATGGCGGGCCACTTGGAGCGGTCGGAGTCCAGGCCGTCGACGTTGATGACCGTCGGGATGCCGGCGGCGCGCGTGATCAGGCACATCGGCGAGTTTCCGGCGATGAAGAACAGCGCCACGTCCGGCTTCAGCGTGCGGGCGGCGTGCACCGCCGACAGGAACGTGTGCGTGAACGTGTCCAGGTACTTGTTGCGGACCGTCGGGATGTGGACCAGGCGCGCGCCCTTCCACTCCTTCAGGCGCGGATCGACCACGTGCGGACGGCAGTAGACGATGACCTCGTGGCCCTTCGCGGTCAGCCGGCTGGCCAGCTGCTCGGCGGCCGTCTCGAAACCGCTGTAGGACGCCGGGATGCCGCGGGTCCCGAGGATCGCGATGCGCAGCGGTCGACCCGTCGGTCCGGGCGGGTTCGTCGCGGTCTCGCCCGCGGGGGTCCTAGCCATCGGCCGCGAGGTTATAGGCCCGCACATGGGCACGGGCGGCCCGTACCCAGGAGAGCTCGGCGGCCTGCCGGCGGCCGCGTTCGGTCAGGTCCGCGCGGAGCGCCCGGTCGGAGGTGACGCGGCGGATCGTCGCTGCGAGGTCCTGCGGGTCGTAGGGGTCGACGTAGAGCGCCGCGTCGCCGCAGGTCTCGGTCAGGCCGGGGGAGCGGGCGGCGATCACCGGGACGCCGGCGGCCATGGCCTCGACGGCGGTCAGGCCGAAGCCCTCGTGGAGGCTGGGGAGGACGAGCGCGATCGCGTCGTTCAGCAGGGCGGCGAGCGTCTCGGGCTCAGGGCGGTCGACGACGTGGATGCCGTCGTTCGCGCGGGGGTGGCCGACCGGTGGCCGGGCCGTCCCCGCGAGGACGAGCGGCGGGGCGGCGTTCCGGTCCGCGGCGGTCTCCGCGTCTGTCCCTGCCGCGGTGAGGACGTCCGCCCGGAGCAGCCGGTGGGCCGCCAGGAGCAGACCGAGGTTCTTGCGCGGCTCGTCGTCCCCGATGTAGAGGAGGTGGCTGGCCCCGCCGCGCGGGCGGCTCGCGTCGACCTCCTGGCCGGGACCGTGCCGCGCCACCACGATGCGCTCCTCGGGGACGCCCCAGCGCGCGCGGACGTCCATCGCGGTCGTGTGGGAGACCGCGACGACGGCGTCGGCGTGGCGGGCCGCGGTCCGGTGCGTGATCGACGCCCAGCGGCGGAAGGCCGGGTCGAAGCACTCGGGGACGCGCTCGAAGGCGAGGTCGTGGACGGTCACGACCTGTGGGGTGCGGGTGCGCGGCGCGTAGGCCGGGAGCGGGTGGTGGATGACGTCGGCCTGGACGGCGGCCGCGCGGGCGGGCAGGGCGACGGTCGTCCACCAGGCGTCCGTCCCGGCGTTGAGCGCGCTGCGCCAGCCCCCGCCTGCGGGGGCCCGGCGGGCGGTGTTCTGCGCCTCGACGACCTCGACGCCTAGCGGCTGCAGCGCGTCGATGAGCCGCGCGAGGTAGACGCCGGTGCCGGAGGGGCCGCGGAGGGCGAAGGTGGTGTCGATCAGGACGCGCATGGGGTGGTCCGCGGGCTGCGTGCCCGCGCCGGGTGCCAGCGTATGCGGTCGGCCGCCCGTGGGTGCGGGTGCGGGGACGGGGCGACATGGCACGGCCGTCCCACTACGCTCTGCCCCGGTGTCCCCGTTCGTCGTCGCCATCCCCGTCGCCGCGGGGACCGTGGACCATGCGAGGGTCGCCGACCTGCTCGCGTCGATCGCGGCGCACGAACCCCGCGCGACCGACGTCCTGATCGTCGACGACGAGGGCGGCCGCGCACCGGCCCCGCGCAGCTGGCCCCACCCGTCCTCCCCGTCCCGCCCGCCGGGGGCGGCGTTCACCGTCAGCGTGCTGCCCAACCCCCGCCGCGGCCGCGGGATCCCGTCGCTCGGGGGGACGACGGCCGGGACGCTCGCGGCGCTCGCCTGGGCGCACGCACGCCGGCCCGGGGCCTGGGTCCTGCGCCTCGATGCCGACGCGCTCGTCATCGGCCCGTTTGCCGACGCGATCGACGCGGCACTCCAGCCGGGGGACGGCATCCTCGGCTCCTGTCACCGCACGTGCAACGGGAACGTCCGCGACGTGGGCGCGATCGCCGCGGAGGTCGCGCGCCACCGCCGTCCCGTCTGGGCCTGGCGACACCCGCCGCGCCGCCCGTGGTGGATCCGCCCGGCGGACCCGCACGTGCGCGACGTCCTGCGCGGCGCGGCCCGCAGCGGCTACGTACCCGGCGAGCACTGCATCGCCGCCGGGTGCGCGATCAGCCCCGCGCTGGTCGGCGCCCTCGCCGCCCGCGGGTGGCTCGACGACCCCACGCGCTGGCTCCACGCGCGGCTCGGGGACGACATGGTCCTCGGCGCTATGACGCGGGCGTGCGGCCTTGCGCTCCGCGACCTGCCGGCCGTCTTCGGGATCACCCACCGCGGGCTGCCGGACAGCCCGCCCGCACTCCGCGAGCGCGGGTTCGCCATCATCCACTCCGTGAAGAACGACCCGGCGTCGTCCGAGGAGCAGATCCGCGCGTTCTTCGCCGCCGCGCGCGACAGCGCCACGCCGGCCGCGGAGCCCGTCGCCTGATGCGCATGCTCGGCGTGCATCCGGTCGACCATCCCGGCGGGGCGGAGGTCGGCTTCCTGCGCCTGTCGCAGCGGCTGCGCGACCGCGGCTGGGACATCACGATGAGCACCCCGGGCGACGACGGGCCGCTGACGACCGCGGGCTTCGCGCACACCAAGCTCGACGTTGGCCGCCTCGGCGCCGGCGAGGGCGCCCGGGCCGTCGCCTCCTGGCCGCGGGCGCGCAGCCTGGCGAAGGACACGGACGTCGTCTACCTGAACTCCACCGTCTGCGGGCGGCTGCTCCCCGCGCTGCGCGGCCTCCACACCGTCCTGCACGTCCACGACATCGTCGACCGCGTCCCGCGGCACTGGCACCACGCCAAGGTCGTCCTCGCCGACTCCGAGGCCGTCGCCGAGCGCCTCACCGGCCTCGACGCCCACGTCGTCTACTGCCCGATCGAGCTCGACCCACCGGCCGCCGACGCCCCGTGGCCCGCGACGATCGGCGGCGACGGTGCATCCGTCGTCCCCGACGGCCCGATCATCGGCTTCGTCGGCCGCATCGAACCGCGCAAAGGCGTCATCGACCTCGTCAACGCCGCGCCCGCGCTGCACGCCGCCCTGCCCGGCGCGCGGATCATCGTCATGGGCGACGACCCGTACGAGTCGAACCCCGCCTACCTCGCGGAGGTCAGGGCGGCGACCGCGGTCGAGCACCTGCCGTGGATCGCCAACGCGTCGGGCGTCATGCGCCACCTCGACGTGCTGGTCGCGCCGTCGCACCAGGAGCCGTTCGGGACCGTGCTCAGCGAGGCGATGGCGGTCGGCACACCGGTCGTCGCCACGCGGGTCGGCGGGCTCGCGGAGGTCGTCGAGGACGGTGTCACCGGCGTCCTCGTGGAACCCGGCCAGCCGGACGCGCTGGCCGCCGGCGTCCTCCGGGTCCTCGCCGACCGCACGCAGATGGGGAGCGCCGCCCGGGTCGCAGCACAGCGCTTCGGCGCCGACGCCTACGCCGATCGCGTCGAGGCGCTCATCCGCCCGTGACCGCGCCCCGCCGCCCGTCGAGTGCCCCGTCCGACAGCGCGAAGGCCGCGGCCGCTGAGGAAGAGGTCCAGCGCGAGGCCCGCGCCCGTCGCCGGCGCGAGCGCCGCGCCAGCCGTGCCGCCGGGGGTCCCGAGGGCCTGCGCGTGTGCTTCGACAGCCGCGCCGCCGGCGACCCACGCGGCATCGGCCGCTACGTGCGGAGCCTGCTCGACGCGCTGCAGCGGACCGCCGAGCCGGGCGACGAGATCATCGAGGGGCACCGGCCGCGCGGTGTCGACGTCTACCACTCGCCGTGGATCGACGGGGCCGCGCTACGCGCCGCGATCCCGCAGGTGGTGACGCTGCACGACCTCGTCCCCCTCAAGCGCCGTGCCGAGTACCTGCGCACCGGCGTCCGGTTCCGGCTGCGCTACGCGGCCATCGCTAGGGCGCAGCGGGTGATCGTCCCGACGCAGGCGGTCGCCGACGACGCGGTCAAGCACCTGCGCGTCCCGGAGGCGAACCTCGTCGTCGTCAGCGAGGCCCCGATCGCCGCGATGTATCCGCGTCCCGACGACGAGGTCGCGGCGGTCCGTGCCCGGTACGGACTACCCGACGGCGAGTACCTCGTCTGGGTCGGCGGCATGGAGCACCCCGACCCGCGCAAGCGCGTCGCCGCACTGGCCGACACGCCGCGTGACCTGCCGTTGGTGCTCGTCGGCCCGGCCCGTCCGTGGGCGAAGGACCTCGGCAAGCGCGAGGGCATCACGATCACCGGCCACGTGACCGACGATGAACTGGCCGCGCTCTACACCGGTGCCCGCGCGCTCGTGTTCCCGTCCGACGACGAGGGCTTCGGGCTGCCGACGGTCGAGGCGCTCGCGTGCGGCACGCCCGTCGTCGCCTGCGACGTCCCGGCGCTGCGCGAGGTCCTCGGGGAGCGCGCGGTCTTCGTCGCGCAGGACGACCTGCCGGGGTTGATGGCCGCGGGGGCCGCGGCGAGCCGGCCCGCGCCGCCGCCGCCGCCGTTCACGTGGGAGGACGCGGCCCGAGCGACGTGGGGTGTGTACCGGGACGTGGCCGGAAGACGCTGACGGGCTGGGTCGGCGGGGCTTCGGGCTTCGGGCTTCGGGCTTCGGGCTTCGGGCTTCGGGCTTCGGGCGAGGGTGGTCGGTGCTGTGCTCTGAGGCGTGTTCGTCGGTGCCGCCGGGTGTCGGCCGTCCCCCTACGCCGCTGGTTCGCGCGGCATCCAGGGACCAGGCCACCTGCGCTCGCTCACGAACGCGGCTCCGCGGGACAGCCCACTCCCGGCTCGCGGCGGGGTGGCACGTCCGTCCCGGATGGGATGGGATTGCTAGTTGGGCGATAACCCGGTGCCCGGTCCGCGGGACAGCCCACTCCCGGCTCGCGGGTGGCACCCCGCCCCGGGTGGGAGGGGACTGCTCGTTCGGCAATAACCGGGGTTCGATGTGCCACCACGTTCGCCGGTGGCGTGTGGTGGCACATCGGGCACCGCTCCGCGACCGCGCCGTGCCCCGCCGGCGCAACCGCTCGTTCAGGGCATCGGCCAGACGACTCGATGTGCCACTGGGTGCCTATGTGGCGCGTGGTGGCACATCGGGCGCGGCACCGGCGGACGGCTCGCCGTCAGGGTCGTGGCGGGGGATGCGGCCCAGCGTCTGGCGGGCCACGTCCGCCGGGGCGACCAGGCGGGCCGGGGAGCGGTCCGCTGCTGCGCGCGCCGTGATGCGGTCCCACGGGAGTGGGTCCGCACTGCCGATCAGGACCACGTTCCCGCCGCGGAGCCCACGGGCGCCCAGCGCCGCCACCGACGGGTAAGCCATCTGCAGCGCGGCCGCGATCGACCAGGTGGCGTCCAGCGTGCGGGTGTCGACGATGTTCACCACGGTCAGCGGCGCGACGCGCGCGGCGTCCGCCAAGGCCTCGACCGTCACGAGGTGGGCCGGGACGCGGGCACCGACGAACGCGTCCAGGACGATCGCGTCGACGCTCCCGTCGGCGCGGGCCGCCACGCGCTCGCGGCCGTCGCCCACCCGGACGCGGAGCCCGGGCATGCGGCGCAGCCCGAGGTGCTCACGCGCGATGTCGAGGACGGCCGGGTCGACCTCGACGACCTCGTGCCGCCCGTCCGGGTCCGACGCCACCAGGGCCCGCGCCAGCGCGCAGGCCGCGCCCCCGACGTGGAGGACGCGGCGTGCCCCGGCGCTCTGGAGGACGATCCGCGCCCAGCGCAGGTAGTCGAACTCGAGGTGCTGCGCGTCCGCGAGGTCGATGTACGACGCGTCCATGTCGTCCTGCAGCAGGAGCCGGCCCGTGGGACGCAGCGGATCGCGCAGGACGGTGAGCCCGCCGGCTCGTGCCACGACGGGGTCGGGTGTGCGGCGGCGCGACACGCCCGTCCGCGGCCGTCAGGCTCCGGTCGCGCGACGGCGGCCGATCGCGATCGCACCCTCGCCCGTGATCACGAACAGCTCGGCGAGGTCCTCGATCAGCTGCTCGCGGTCGATGCCGAGCCGGCCGTCGAGCCACGCGATCAGCAGCTCGGTCGACCCGCCGACCAGGAGCGCCGCGGCCACATCGGCGATCGGGTCCTCGTCGTCCTCGCGCCCGTAGTAACCGCGGGCGAAGGTGGCGAGGATGCGCCACAGGTCGCGCATCCCGTCCAGCCGCCGGCGAGCGAGCACCTCGTTGCCGAGCGCCTCGACGAACAGGACGCGGGCAAGCCGCGGGTCGTCGGTCACCGCGCGGACGAGCGTGCCGATCGCCAGGCGGGCGGCCCCCTGCGGATCGTCCCGCGGCGCCGCGGCGGCAGCGCTCAGCACGGTACGGGTGACGTCGAGCGAGACCGCGTCGAAGACCGCCACCACGAGCGCATCGAGGTCCGCGAAGGACTCGTAGAAGTAGCGCGGGTTGAGCTTCGCGTGCGCGCACACCGAGCGGACCGTCGTCCCCGACCAGCCCTCGGTGCCGAGCAGCTCGAGCGCCGTGGCCATCAGCCGGTCCCGCCGCTCGACGAGGCGCTCCTCGGCGCTGGACCCGCCGTAGCGGCCGGTGGGCTTCAGGGGAGCCATCGGCGAGTCATGCTCGCAGGATCTGGCAACAGGCGTTTCCGAGTGGTAGCGTGCCAAGTGGAAACATCCGTTGCCTGACCTCCAGGAACTGGTCGTCACGCCGATGTCCCCTAGGACCACCCGACCCGACCGGAACCATGACCACCGCGCACGATCTCGCCACCCGCTTCCGTGACGTCGACGCCGCCCGCCGGACACACGGTGCAGAGCTCGTCGATCGTGTGGTCGAGGGCTGCTTCACGGCCGACCCGGCCGCGGACGCAGTGGTCAGAGCGTTCCGCGAGCTGCCCGGCGGCGCCGGCTGGCGCCTCCTGGAGCAGGGCATCGCCGGCGGGCCAGGCGCCCTCCCGCGCGATGCCCCGGACGCGCTGCGCGAGCTCCTCGAGCCACTCGAGACGGTCCCCGACTGGGTGGACCCGAACCGCCTGCGCGCCGGCGCGATCGCCTACTGGCGGGCAGGCGCGGGCCCACTGTCGTTGTCGCTGACCTGCGGCGCGCTCGCGTTCGGCTACCAGAGCGCGAGCCTGTCGCGCCCGCTGGCCGCCACGGGGCGCCTGGAGCGGATGGCCCCGCGCCGCCTGGCCGAGACCGCCCACTGGGTCGTCGACGTCACGACCCCGGGCGCGATGCTCCCGGGCGGCGCCGGATACGCGGGCTCGATCCGCGTGCGCATCGTGCACGCCCTCGTCCGCGATCACCTGCTGCGCGACGGCGGGGGCTGGGACACCGTCAACTGGGGCATCCCCATCAGCGCGAGCGACTCCGGGTCGACGGCGATCGGCGGGTTCCTGACGATCCACCTCGACGCGATGCACGACCTCGGCGTCCACTACCGCCGCCAGGAGCTCGAGGACATGACGCACCTGTGGGCCTACATCGCCCACGTGATGGGCGTCCCGCTCGACCTCGCGCCGCCGGACTACGCCGCCGCCCGCGCGCAGATGCGCGCCGCGCTCGCCATCGACAGCGGTCCCGGCGAGGAGGGACCGCAGCTCATGCACGCGCTGCTGCACAGCCCGGCGGCCGCGATCCAGGCGCTGCCGGGCCCGGCCCAGCGGCCGGCGACCGCGCTGAACGCCTACGTGCTGGCGGGCTTCACCCGGCGCTGGATGGGCGACGCGATGGCCGACCGGCTGCAGGTCGGCCACACCCCGCTCACGCAGGCGGCCCTGCTGCTGCGCCCGCTGTCCTTCGCCCGCGGGGCCGTGACGGGGGTCATCGGCCAGGAGGAGCGCATCGGCGCGCTCGAGCGGGCGACGGTCCGCCGGGTGCTGGCCCGCGGCCGCGCGGCCAAGGCGCCGATCGCACCGCAGGACGCCGCCGCGGCCCCGGTCCTCCGCGCCGTGGCCTGATCCAGGGCGCTTTCAACGGCGGCGCGTGGCCCAGAGCTGGTTATACGAGCTCTGGACCGCACGCCGCCCTAAGACGGTGGTGGGCGCAGGCCGAACGGGACACGGCGACCCACCGCCCGTCGCGGCTGGATCGCCCGGCGCCGCTCGCGCGCACGGCCCGCGAGCCGCCAGGCGTCCCGGTAGCCGCCCAACAGGTGACGCTCGCGCAGCAGGACGTGCCCCAGGGCAAGGACCTCGTACACGGCGATCCACGGCAGATCGCGCAGCACGCCCGCCGGCGTGTCGTTCTTGAGCATCATCAGGTAGCGGTTGCGGAACTGCAGGCGCCGGTGATGCTCGGGCAGGGCGGCACGGGTGGTCGGCGAGTAGAACCGCTGGTGCCAGGCGATCGCCCCCGGCTCGTAGACGCACGTCCAGCCCAGCAGCTGCGCCCGCCACGCCAGGTCCACGTCGGACGCCCACAGCTCCATGTCCTCGTCGAACACCTCGTTGCCGACCGCGCACGCCTTCAGCACCTCACGGCGGTAGAGGACGCACGCGCCGTCCCCGCCGAAGACCTCCGCCGAGCGCGGGTAGCCCGTCCGTGGCGTCCCGTGCCCGACCAGCCCGTTCTTGCGGCGCCGGTCGACGAACATCGCGGCGGTGTCGAGGACGTCGAGGCGCTCGGCCACCTCGGCACCCGTCGCGCGGATGAGCCGCGGCGCGACCGACCCGACCCCGTCCCGGTACAGGCGCACCACCGCCGCCTCCAGGAACCCGGGATCCAGGACGCAGTCGGCGTTCAGCAGCAGGACCGCGTCCCCGTCCGTCCCCTGGATCCCGGCGTTGATCGCCGCGGCGTACGAGCGGCGCTCGCGCAGCCGGACGAGCGTCACGCCCAGGCGCTCGCAGAGGCTGACGGTCCCGTCCGTGCACGCGTTGTCGATCACGACGACCCGCGCCCCGGTCCCCTGCGCCAGGGCGGCCGGCAGGCACGACTCGAGCAGGGGCGCCTCGTCGACGCTCAGGACGAGGATGGTGGTGGTCAAAGGAGCTCGCGGTACACGTCGGCCGTCGCGTCGGCGCAGGCCTGCCAGGAGAAGCCCTTGGTGCGCTCGAGCCCCAGCGCCCGCAGCTGTGCGGCGCGGTCCGGGGCGACGGCCCGCAGGATCGCAGCCGCGAGGTCGTCGACGTCGAGCGGGTCGAAGCGCTCGGCCGCGTCGCCGGCGACCTCGGGCAGGGACGTCGCGTCGGCGATCGCGACCGGGACGCCGCGGGCCAGCGCCTCCGCGACCACGAGCCCGAAGCCCTCGTACAGCGACGCGTGCACGACCAGCGCCGCCCCGCGCATGACCGCGTCGAGTTCCGCGTCGGACAGGAACCCGGTGACCACGAGCCCGTCCGGCAGCGGCGCGCCCGCCGGCAGGCCGAGGGCGGCGACGTCCCCGTGCCCGGCGACGACCAGCCGGTGCGGCAGCTCCCCGGCGGACCGGAGCGCCATCCACGCGGCCACGACCCGGGCGAGGTTCTTCTTCGCCCGCAGGTCGCCGACGGCGAGGAGGTACGGCTCCCCGCCCGCGACCGACGGCGGCAGCGGCGCGTCCCCGATCGCCAGGGAGGACGCGTAGGGGACGATGCGCAGCTTGCCGGCGTCGATCCCGTACCGGGTCACGAGGTCGTCGGCGGTCGCCTGCGAGGGGACCAGGACACGAGCCGCCCGGCGCGCCGCGCGCGGAGTGATCCAGCGGTACTTCGTCCCCGTCCGGCGCGAGAAGTCGTCCGGGTAGGCCTCGAACGCGAGGTCCTGCACGGTCACCACACCGGCACCTCGGTGGACCAGCGGCAGGAAGCAGTTTGGTGCGTGGATGACCTTGACGCCGGCGCGCCAGCCGACCACCGGGAGCGCGAGCTGCTCGGCCAGGACCTGCGGACCCGGCAATTGCCCTCGATACACCGTCACGAGGTCTGTCGGCAGGCGACGGGAGAGCTCGAGCGCGTACCGTCCCCAGCCCCGCAGGGGCGAGGCGAACGCGTCGCGCGCGTCCAGTAGTACTCCCGGTGGGTTCGTCATTGCAGTCGAAGCCTACGTCCGCCATAGTTGCCCTGCGGTAGGGGTACCGAAGGGGCACGGGAGCAAGAATGTCAGTCATCGATGACGCAGCCGTCACGAGCGCAACGCCAGACACAGGGCCGAACACGACGTCGCGGATCTTCGGGATCCCGATCGACCTCGCGCGCCCGGCCGACCTGCTCGAACGGATCACGGGCTGGGTCGGGGACGGCGGTGGCGCACGGCGCGTCATGTACGTCAACGCCCACGTCCTGAACCAGTCGCAGGAGAACCCCGAGCTCCACAAGGCGCTCACCGAGGCCGACCTCGTCTACTGCGACGGCTACGGCGTGCGCCTGGCCGCCAAGGCGATGGAGGCCGAGGTCCCGCACCGGATGACCGGAGCGGACTGGGTCTGGGGTCTGTCCTCGCTCTGCGAGACGCAGGAGCTGTCGGTGTACCTGCTCGGTGGGGACCCCGGCGTCGCCGCCGAGGCCGCCGAGCGCCTGCACCGCTGGTACCCGCGCCTGCGCATCGCCGGCACGCACCACGGCTACTTCGAGATCGGCTCCGAGCACGGACAGCGGGTCGTCGAGGACATCAACGCGCGCCGCCCGGACATCGTCCTCGTCGGCATGGGCTCCCCCAAGCAGGAGGAGTGGGTCGGCCGCCACGGGGACGAACTGGACACCGACGTCCTGTGGACCGTCGGCGCGCTTTTCGACTACGTCAGCGGACGCGTACCGCGCGCACCGGCCTGGTTGTCGGACAATGGGCTTGAATGGATCTTCCGACTCGCCATCGAACCCAACCGGATGTGGCGGCGGTACCTGCTGGGGAACCCGGTCTTCGTCAGCCGGGTCATGACCCAGGCTCGCCGGCACCACACGGTTCACAGCTGACCCGCCTCAAGGCCTGGGCCTCCCGCCATCGCGAGATCCTCCTCGCGGCGCTCGCGGGGATGCTGGCGATTCGCCTCGCCGATCAGGCGGGCGTGCAGGGCAAAGCCGCAGTACCGGACCTCGCGCGGGCGATCGTCGCCGCGCTGACGTTGTTCGCGGTCACCGGCTGGGGCCTGACGCGGCTGCTGCTGCCGGACGGGCTGCGCCGCTACGAGCTGCTGTGGGTGGCCCCGGTCGGCGCCTGCGCGACGGGCCTGAGCATGACCGTGCTGGGCTTCGCCGCCGTCCCGTACAGGATCAACCTGGGCCTGGTCATCGCCGGGGGCGTCGTGCTGGCGGTGGTGGCCTGGCGGCGCCCGCGGTCCGCGCTGCCCCCCGCTGCTGCCCCGTCCGCCAAGGACGAGGCGGGGGCCGCGGCAGCCCAGGACCCGCCCGCGGATGCCGCCGCCCACACCGAGGCCGACCGCGACCTGCGCACCCGTGCCGCCGTCCGCCGCATCGCGTGGCCCGCGTGGATCGCCCTGCTGCTGATCGCGATCTCCCTGATCCCGCTGCTGCGCGCCGGCTTCGCGACCGTCGAGGGCCAGGGGCAGGACGCCCACCTCGCCGTCGGCAGCGCGATCTTCCTGCAGCACAACTACCCCACCGGCGAGGACATCGCCCTCCCGGTCGACCGGATGCCGCTGGTCTGGCGCTCCAAGCAGGCGATCTACTACAACCTCGCCGCGGTCGCGTCGCTGTCCGGGCTGGAGGTGTACCAGACGATCTCGGCGCTGGCCGCCGTCCTGCTGGCGCTCGCGGCGATCGGGTTCTACCTCTTCATCCGGGACGTGCTGAGAGCCCCGGTCTGGGCGGCGGTCGTCGGCATGACGCTGATCGGCCTGGACCGGATGGTCCTGCACACTGTGATGCACCCGTACTTCAACCAGACGTGGGGCTTCTTCGGGCTCGGGTTCGCCTGCGTGCTGTCGTGGTGGGCCGTGAAGGAGCGAACCCGCGGCGGCATCGCGCTGCTGATCGCGTTCCTGGCGATGATCACGCTCGCCTATCCCCTGGCCCTCCCGATCCCGCTGATCCCGCTCGCGATCGTCCTGTGGCCCGAGCTCAAGCGCGTCCGGCCCAAGGGCATCTGGAAGGGCAAGCGCTCGCTGCGCTGGATGATCCCGGTCGGGTTCCTGTTCCTCGCCTCGCTGAACGTCCCGCCGATCAAGGGCGTCTCCGAGAAGTTCTCGACCGCGATGTCCGTCGTTCTCAACCCGTCGCACTCGCTGCAGAACTGGGGCGGTGACCTGAAGGGCTACTTCATCGAGCCGCAGTTCATCGCGATCAACACCTTCGCCGGCCTGGCCCTGATGATCGTCCCGCTGGTTTACGCGATCCACCTCTGCCTGCGCGACCTCGACCGGCCGATGCGCCGCGGGCTGACCGCGCTGCTCGCGTTCACGATCGCGTTCGCGCTCTGGTTCCGGCTGCGCGAGTACGGCTACTACTTCCACTTCAAGCTGCTCGCGTTCGTCGGCCCGGTCGCCCTCGCGCTGGCCGCGGCGGGTGCGGCGAAGGTCCGCCCGGCCCGGACCGGCATCATCGGCGTCGCCGTGCTGCTGACGATGGCGATGAGCGCGGCAGCGCACGAGATCGGGTCGACGTTCGACGAGCTGCCGAAGAACGTCCTGCAGCTGCAGGACATCGACGCGGCCCTCCCGCCCGGGCAGTCTGTGCGGCTGGACATCGACCCGCAGGAGCAGAACTGGGTCGCGTTCATGATGCACGGGCAGCCGCTGTGCTCCCAGAAGCCTCTGCTGGGGACGAACTACCCTCACGTGCAGACGTCCCGCAAGGCGCAGTTCATCCTGGTCCGGCGCGACGCGCCGCGGCCCGCGGACGCCGTCGGCGGACCGGTTCAGCAGATCGAGACCTTCCTCCTCTACCGGATGCGGGCGGATGTCCCGGGCGTGGACCGGTGCTCGCAGGCGATGGTGGAGACCGTCTCCAAGGACGACTTCAAGGGGCCGTAGGCGCGGGTTCCGCGGCGCCGGCGGCCGGGGCCGCCGCGGCCGGGCCACGCGACGCGAGCGAGCCCGTCCGCGTCAGGCCGGAGCGTGGAACGTGAGGCGGGCGACGTTGTCGCCCTTCGCGCTGCCGCGCAGCGGCGTGTGCTTGACGACCTCGTTGCCGGGGGCCTCGACGAAGCCGGCCGTCGTCGCCCACCCACGCAGCGTGGCGAGGTTCGGGATCCACCAGGTGAACTGCGAGCCCGGGGCCGGCGGCCGGTACTCGGCGACCGGGCGCTTGGGATGCAGGCGGGTCAGCCCGACCGAGAAGGCCTCGATCATCAGCAGCGTCCCGCCGGGCTTCAGCGTCTCGCGCATCCGCTCGAGGGCGCCCGTGGGGTCGCGCAGGTGCTGCAGGATCGTGCCGCAGAGCAGGACGTCGACGGGGCCGTCGGTCCAGTCGGGGGTCAGGTCCTTGACGTTGCCCTCGATCCGGCGGACCTTCGATCCCAGGGCTGAATGCGCCAGCTTGAAGCCCGAGCCCCACTCCAGGCCGCTGGCCACGGAGTGCGCGAGGTTCTCCTCCCGGGTGTTCGGCGGCCAGTCGGCCTGGGTGCCGTCCGGGAGGTCGAGCGCGTAGACGACCTCCGGTCCGCGGGCCTCCATCGAGTAGGCCCAGAAGCCGTCGAACGTCCCGACGTCCAGGCACCGCTTGCCGGCCAGCGACGCGGGAAGCGCCTCCGGGGCGAACGGCCGCAGGTCGCAGTACCCGGGCGTGACGACCCCGCCAGGGAGGTCGAGCGCGTGGTACCAGCCCGGGTGGTCGGCCACCCGCTGCGCGAGATCTTCCATGCCCGCCGGACCCTACAAGGAACGTTCGCGGGACTGCTTGTCGGTCATCTGACCGATAGGAGATTGCCGGGATGAGCCGATTTGCGCTTTGATGTTCTAACGGCGGCCCGTCTGCCCCCACAGGGACCGTCCAGTGAACGCCCGTTCCGATTGCCTGATCCGGGACGGGCCCGAGCCGCGAGCACCAAGCCCTGCCGTGTGCGTCTGCCAACGCGCCGGCGGGGCGCTCGTGGTCGCTCGCCTCGTCTTTCCGATTCCCCACTGACGCGCTGCTCCTCGCGGTCGGCCGTCCGACGACGGTGCCCGAGTTCAGACCGGTTGCGTTGCTCGCGCACTACTGCGCGATGTGTAGTACCGTGGATCGCGCAATGAGCCTCGACCGCAGTCAGCTCCTCCGCGGCACCCTCGACGCAGCCGTGCTGGCGGTGGTCGCGCAGGACGACGGCTACGGCTACGACGTCGTGCGCCGGCTACGGGCCGCCGGCCTGGAGGACGTCGGCGACGCATCGGTCTACGGGACGCTGCGGCGCCTGTACCGGGGCGGCGCGCTGACGTCCTACGTCCAGCCGTCCGACGAGGGTCCGCACCGCCGCTACTACGGCATCACCGAGTACGGCCTCGTGACGCTCGCCGGGGCGCGCGTCGTCTGGGCTGAGTTCTCCGCCCGCATCGACCAGCTCCTCGACGTCCACCCGGAGGTGTCCGCATGACCCGGACCGCGCACGTCCCGCCCGCTGCCGCCGCCTACCTCGCCGACCTGCGCGGTGAGCTCGGGGACCTGGAGGCGAGCGAACGCGAGGAGCTGCTCGAGGACGTGGTCGCCTCGCTGGTCGACGCGACGGACGCGGGCGAGCAGACGCCCGTCGCGCGGCTCGGGACGCCGGCGCAGTTCGCCGCGGAGCTGCGGGCCGCCGCCGGGCTGCGACCCCGCGAAGCCGCGGCGGCCCCGGGCGGCGGGTCCTGGGCGCGGCTGCGGTCGCGCGGGCGAGCGCTGCTGGACGGCCCGCAGGTTCGCAGCGGGCTCCGCGTGGCCCGCGAGCTGGCGCCGCTGTGGTGGCTGGCGCGCGCGTACGTCCTCCTGATGGTCGCTGCCCGAATGCTCGAGCAGGACTTCTCCGTCCGCTATCCGTTCCTGCCGCTGCTCCCGGACGCCACGGGGACGGCCTTCTGGGCGGCCGTCGTGGTCGCCGCGTCGCTGGCCGCCGGGGTGTGGACACGGCTGCGGCCGGCGCGCGGCCGCGTCGCCACCGCCGTGGTCCTGGCGAACCTCGCGCTGCTGGCCGCGGCGGTCCCGGTCGCCGAGCACGACATCCGTGCTGACGCCCCGGCGCTCGGCACCGTGCGGGTGCTGCAGGCACCGCCCGCCGGCGTGACCCGGTCGGCGACGTCGGGCGGACGGAATGCCGGGCTGACCTTCCGCGGGAAGGACCTGCGCAACGTCTTCGCCTACGACCGCACCGGCCGGCTCGTCCCCGACGTGCGGCTGTACGACGCCTTCGGGCACCCGCTGGACATCCCGGCCGGGGGCTCGCGGCGGCGTCTGCTGCGCGGCGCCGACGGACGCGAGCTGGGCAACACCTACCCGATCCGCCTCGCCGCCCCGGGGACAGGCCGCACCCTCCCGGCGGGCCGCGGCGCGCTCGGGACGCGGATCTCGCCGATACCGCGCGGCGCCGCCCTCGTCGCGCCGGTGCGGTCGGGCTTCGAGCGCTTCTGCTCAGACAACCCCGGGGCCTGCCCGGCGCGCCCCTGACGAGCTGACGCACGACCGCTGCCCGGAGGATTCGGCGGGTTCAGCCCGCGCGAACCTCCGCGGACTCGCGCGCCACCCCAGCACCGAACGTCGGTTCTCCCGCGTCCCGAGACGGGAAACCGACGCTCGACTCGGGTTCGGCGCCCGCGCGACCCGGAGAGACCGCTGCCCGGAGGATTCGGCGGGTTCAGCCCGCGCGATCCTCCGCGGACCGCCCGAGGGCCCGCGCGAACGCGAACCGCAGGCTGACGCCGCTACGGCTCGCGCGGCAGCGCGGCCGCGTGCTCGAGCAGCTCCCGCAAGGCCGCGGCCGTCCGGTCGTGCCCGTAGACCGTGAGCCGCTCGCGCCCGCGCGCCCGCAGCTCGGCGCGCAGCGGCGCGTCCGTGATCGCGAGCGTGACGAGCTCGGCGATGACCGCGAGGTCGCGGTCGTCCACCAGCAGCGCCCCGCCCGCGGCGACCTCGGGGATCCCGCCGGACGGGCGCGTGACCACCGGCGTGCCCACGTGGAAGGCCTCGAGCAGGGGGATGCAGAACCCCTCGTGCTCGGAGAGGCAGACGAAGACGTCGGCGTCGGCGTAGGCCTGCGCCAGCTCGGCCGGGCTGAGGCCGTGGCGGAACTCGACGGCACCCGGGGCGAGCTCCTCGGCCAGCTGCTGCAGCGCGGCGAGGTAGTTCTTCGTCATCCCCTCGCCGACCAGGACCAGCCGCGCGTCCGGCAGGCGGTGCGCCCGCAGCAGCGCCACGAGGCGGATCAGCTCGTCCTGGCGCTTGTGCGGCGCCATGCGGCCGACGAACAGCAGCGTCGGCGGCCGTCCGGGGCGACCGTCTCGGGCCGGCAGCGCCGCGAGTGGGGCGGGCGGCGCCGGCGGGACGTTCTTCGCCGGGTCGAAGAGGATCGGGACTACGCGATCCGAGCCAAGCTCGCGGGCGTTGTACAGCGACACGCCGGCGACCACGTCGACCTTCTCGGCGTACTCGGGCAGCTGCCGGCGGCCGAGCGCGCACTGCACCGCGATCCCCGCCTCGTAGTCCCAGAACCAGCGGGCCGGGGTGACGTTGTGGCTCAGCAGGACCTTGCGCTGCGGGGTCTCGAGGATCTCGCGCAGGCGGGGCGCGTAGGCCGAGTAGTGGATCAGCAGGAGGTCGTCGGGGCCGGGCGGATCGGTCCGCAGCAGGCTCAGCGGCTGGATCGCCCCCGCCACCCGCGGGTCGATGTGCCAGGCGACGTCGCGGCCACCCCAGCCCCAGCGGCCGAACAGCGCCCGGAAGGCGCGGGCCTGCGAGGTCACCGCGTCCACCGGACCGGCGCCGCTCAGCACCTGATGGACGATCACGGGGTCGGCGGGTCAGCAGGCGGTGCGGGCGCGGCGGCGTCGTCGTCCGGCCCGCCGCCCGTGGCCTCGTCCAGGGCTGACGCCGCATCGTCGAGCGCGGACGCGGCGTCGTCGAGCTTGGCCGCGGCGACGTCCCCGTCGTCCAGCGCGGCCACGGCGTCGTGCAGGGCCGCGGCGGCCGTGTGAGCGGCGGCCTCGCGGACCGCGGCCGCGTCACGCCACGACGTCGTCTCGCGCTCGAGGTCGGCGACCCGGTCCTGCAGCTCGGTGAGCCGCATGAGCAGGTTCATGTTGTAGCGGGCCTGCAGCATCGTCAGCTCGTTGAAGTGCTGCTGCATCCCGCGCAGCAGCAGCCGCTTGAGCCACGTGATCGGGGCGCCGTAGCGGCGGGTGGAGCGCATCAGCGACGCGTCCGGCTCGATCACCGCCCACTCCATCAGCTGCTCGATCGAGATGCGGTCGGTCGGCTCGATCGCGAACCCGGCGAGGTCGGACGTGTACTCGCCGCGGGCCTTGGCGGCCTCGGCGGCGGCGCGGGCCGCGGGCAGGGCGTCCTCGGGCCGGGTCACGGGTCGGGCGTCCCGGTCGGGGCCGACGCCGGCGCGGACGCAGTCGCCGGCGCGGCCTCCACCGGGGTCCCCATCTGGTGGTGGTAGTACGCCATGCCGGGACCCGAGTCGCCGTCGAAGACGACGGTGCCGCCGTCCAGCACGACGACCCGCTCGCAGGTCCGCTCGATGAGCGCCGCGTCGTGGGAGACGAGCACCAGGGTCGCCCCGGCGGCGACCTGCCGCGCGATCTGCGCCTCGCATTTGCGCTGGAAGGCCTCGTCGCCGACGGCGAGGACCTCGTCGATCAGCAGGACGTCGGCGTCCAGGTGCGCGGAGATCGCGAAGCCGAGCCGGACGTACATGCCGCTGGAGTACGTCTTGACGGGGACGTCGATGAAGTCGCCGAGCTCGCTGAAGGCGATGATGTCGTCCATCCGCGCCTCGATCTCGGGCCGGTTCAGGCCGTGGAGCGCGCCGCCGAGCAGGATGTTCTCGCGGCCGGAGAAGTCGCGGCCGAACCCGGCGCCGAGCTCCAGCAGGCTGACGATGCGGCCGCCGATCGTCACGCTCCCCGAGTCCAGGGGGACGATGCCCGCCAGCACCTTCAGCGTCGAGGACTTGCCCGCGCCGTTGCGACCGACGATGCCGACGGTCTGCCCGGGGGTGATCCGCAAGCTGACGTCATCGAGCGCCTGGATCGGCGCCGGTCCGGCGCTGCGGCGCCGCAGCAGCAGCTCCTTCAGCGTCCCGCCGCGGTCGGCGCGGATCGAGAACGCGCGCGACGCGTGGTCGACCACGATCTCGCCGGGTGCCAGGCCGGTGCCGTTGCCGTCCGTGAAACCGCTCATACGATGACGGCCAGCTCCGCCTGCAGGCCACGGAACAGCGCACGTCCGGCAAGGACCGCCAGCACCGCCGCCACGACCACGTACGCCAGCCCCGCCAGCGACGGGGCGTGCCCCTCGTAGAGGATCCGGCGGATCGCCTCGATGTAGGGCGCGATCGGGTTGACCCACTCCATCGCGAACCGGGCCGCGGCTTTGTCCGTGATGTCGCCGGGGGCGAAGAAGATCGGCGACAGGAAGAACCACGGCAGCAGCGCCGCCGACAGGATCGGGGCGACATCGCGGAAGTGCGCGTGCAGCACCGACACGGCGAGGCTGAAGCCGAGGACGAAGCCGTAGAGCGCCAGGAGGACGAACGGCAGCAGCAGCAGCGCCGGCGAGAACGTCCAGCGGACCAGCAGCGTGATGACCGCCACCAGGCCCAGGACGACGAGGAACGTCACGGCCTGCACGGTCACCACGGCGCCGGGGATGATCTCCCGCGGGAACGGCGACTTGCGGATCAGCGCGCCCTGGTCCAGCAGCGACGGCGCCGCGCTCAGCAGCGCCTGGCTGAAGAAGATCCAGATGACCAGGCCGACCATCAGGAACAGCGGGTAGTCGTCGTGCTCGGACAGCGTGAAGACCACGCCGAACATGAAGTAGTACGCGAGCATCAGGACCAGCGGGTTCACGATGTACCACGCGACGCCGAGCGCCGAGCCTTGGTACTTCTGCCGCAGCTCTCGGCGCACCATCTGCTCGAAGAGGTAGCGGTAGCGGGTCAGCTCTGCCATCCACCGCCATTGTCGCGCACCCGCGCTCAGCCGCGCTTGATGCCCTTCGTCTCGATCGCCTCGAACGCGCTCCCGGGGACCTTCTTCAGCGTGTTGAGGTTGTCGTCGTCCCAGGCCGGGTCGGGCGTGCCGGAGATGAACCAGTCGCTGCCGTTGTCCGCCACGATCATCCCGTAGGTCGCCAGGGCGTCGAGGATCGCGCGGGCCTGGCCGGTGTACGGCGTGCGGTCGAAGGACGCCTTCAGCCGCAGCCGCAGGCCCATCGGGGGCAGGTTGCGGTCGGTGCTGAACGACGCCTCGTGGCTTGCCGGCGGGACGTACGCCGCCTGGCTCTTGGACACGGTGAAGCGCAGGGCGTGGCGGATCTTGCCGGCGGACGCCTCGTCGGCCCGGGCCAGGCCCGGCAGGATCGGCAGGCCGGCCGCGTCCGCCGAGGTCCAGCCGTCCGGCCGGTAGGTGCTCTTCGTGAGGTCCCAGACCGCGCCGCCGTCCGCGGAGAAGCCGCCGCCCTCGCGCCTCGCGTGGAAGAGGTCGTACTCCTTGCACTCGCCCTCGCGGACGACGATCACGTGGCGGTCGCCGTCGGCGGGGGCGTTCGGGCCGCCCTCGATGTGCGCGTTCAGCGGAATCGGGTACGGGCCGGGGTCCGACTCGTCTGGGTAGGCGACGAAGCGGATCGGGACGAGCGGCTGGTTGGCGGGCACGACGGCGAACGGGATGCCGAAGTCGCCGTACTGGCCGGAGCCGAAGTCCGGGTGCAGCGTGTCGCCCGCGCCGATCGACTTGATGTAGGCATCAGACCGCGGGTCGACGGGCTCGCTGGAGATGTCGGTGTTCCAAGGGTCGCTTGCGGGCCGCACCGGGCACGAGCCGACCATCGGGACGTCGCCAACCGGCCCGTTCGGGACCGGCGGCGGCGGGGTGCTCGGCGTGCCAGGGGTGGCGGAACCGCGGCCGACGACCGTCGTGAACGCCGACCCGCCGCAGGGGCCGCCGCGCCGGGCGCAGGCCCGGACCTTGACGGTCACGCGCCGGCCGGCCGGCGGAGCGGCGATCGTGATGCGGCTCGTGCCCTTCGGCAAGCGCCGGACGACGCCGAACTGCTTGCCCCCGCGGAACGTCCGCACCTCGATGACCCTCCCCTGCGTGGCCCGGTTGCGCCACGTCATGACGACCTTGCCGTTCCTCGGCGCCGACTGCTTGAGCGTCAGGGGGCTGCGCAGGTCCAGTGCGGCGGCGCTGGCGCTGGACGCCCCGTGGTCGCGGCCGGCGAGCAGCAGCCCGCAGACGAAGGCCAGCAGGGCGACGGGGAGGACACGCGTGATCCAGGTCATGAGGCGAACGTACCGGCGCACCGGCGCCCCGTCACCATCCTTGGGGATGATCCGGCCCTACCCCGGCGGACCTGAGCGCGGCCCGCGTCAGCCGACGGTGAACGTCCGCGTCGTCAGGCCGTACCGCTGGGCGGACACCAGCAGGCGGTAGGTCCCCGCGGGCGCGGAGGCCGGGACGGTCCAGGTCAGGTCATAGGCGCCCTTGGCGTCCACGTGCCAGAGCATGTGCAGGCCGAGGTCGCTGTCGACCGTCCGCCAGCGCTTGCCCACCAGGCGCTGGGCGCTGACAAATGCCTTGTCCACCGGCCGGTCGCGGCCCAGGGGCGCGCCGCTCCAGGTGATCTTGACGTCCTTGCCGCGGGCGACGGTCGCCGGCGGCTGGCCGGTGAGCGAGCCCGCCGCCGCGCCGGCCGGATAGTCCGGGCCGTCGGGCTTGACGCCGTAGGCGACGTCGAGCGGGTAGGGCGGCTCCGCCGGGGCGCCGGACGCCAGCTGGCCCGCCAGCTCCGCGTACCGCTCCTGCAGGAACGTCGCCTGGTTGCGGCCGAAGAGCGTCGAGGCACCCTCGTAGCTCTGCTGGCCGTACTCCTCCGGCGTGGTGATGTACTGGATGAAGTCGCCCGCCAGGCCGGCGATGACCACGTGCTTGATGCCCTTCGGCGCCAGCGGACCGCGGACCGCCCTGCGGACCCGCACGCCGACCTCCTTCGTCGGCTCGCCCGGGACCTGGACCAGCACGCCGTCCCCGATCCGGGTCACGCTGAGCGGGACCGCGGCCGGCGGCGCGCCGACGGGGATCTGGACCTTGTTGCCCTGCACCGGGTCGGACGTCAGGTTCTTGCGCCCCTCGAGTGAGATGCCCGTGAGGTCGAACAGCGGGCCGCGCCCCTCTTCCGAGCCGGTCAGGAACCCGGCCCCCTCGATGCCCTTGCTGTCGACCGGCCCGGTCGCCGTGCTGCGGCCGCAGAAGCACGATCGCGTCCAGCGCACGTCGAGCGCCGGCGTCCGGCTGAGGCGCTTGCCGGCGAGCTTCCAGGCCTCGAACATCTTCGCGGCCTCGGCCGACCCGACGACGGCAGCCCCGTCGAACCCGGTGTGCTTCAGGCCCGCGGTCTGGTCGCCCTCGGCGCCGTTCGGGTAGACGTTGACGACCGTCTGGTTCTTCGGGATGGCGGGCGACGCGCGGCGGACCTTGTCGACGAAGACGCGCCAGGCCGCGGCGTGGTGGTCGCCGGAGTAGACCTGGCTGTCGGCCTTCACGACCGTGCCGTGGTCGGCGAAGTTCGAGTACGCGCCGATCGGGACCCGGACGGTCTTGCCCTTCCGCTTGACGAACTTGTCGACGCGGAGCACGTCGACCGCGGGGTCGATCGTGTCGTCGGCGCCGAGCGGGTCCATCGCCGCCGTCCCCCTGCCCGTCTCCACGTCCAGCCCGTGGTTCGCGAGGTGCGCCTCGATCGAGCGGTTCTCCGTGAGGCCGCGGAGCTCGACCGAGGCCCAGCCGGCCGCCGCCAGGCCGCGGTCGCCGTCGGCCCGCCGGATCGACGCCGCGATCTGCTTCACGAGGAAGGTGTAGAGCGTCGGGTCGGCCGGCTTGGGATCGATGAACTCGATGAACGAGCTCGGGTTGCCGATCGTCGCCGGGCTCGGGGCGGCGGTGTTGTAGGTCGGGTTGTTCGCGTAGCCGCCCGGGCCCGAGTGCGTGTGCGAGGCTGCCATCAGGATCCCGGTCCGGTCGTACCCGAGGTCGGCCACGGCGCGCGCGACGTCCTCCTGCAGGCCGGCCGGGACCGCGAACAGCTCGATGGCGACGAGCGCGATCTTGCGCGTCCCGCGCTGCAGCACGAGCGTGTTGGCGTAGAGCCGTGTCGACTGGCCGAGTGCCAGGCGGTCGGCCCGGGTCCAGCCGCCCAGGTAGTAGCCGGTCTGCGGCGGGGTGATGTCCGCCTGACCGGCGCCCGCGCGCAGCTGCGACACCTTCTTGGCCTTCGGCGTCGCGGCCCCGGAGGGCGACGGCGCGGCGAGGGCCAGCGCCGCAAGCGCGCCCACGACAGCGATACGACGGATATCGATCGACCTCACGCGGTCATCCTACGCGGGCGTTCAGATAAGGCGAGGGGCCGCGGTCAGCGCTCAGCCACCCGCGCGCAGCGCACGCGAGAAGGCGAGGAACGCCGGCTTGGGCTTGAGCTCGTCGTCCAGCAGCGTTGCGCTGCCGTAGCCCGGGGAGCTCTCCGGGATCCAGGAGTGGCGATCGGTGAAGCCCCAGACCGTGATCGACCGACAGCGGGGAACCGCGCGGCAGGTCGTGGCGAGCTCCGCGTAGACGCCGGCCTGCTGCGCCAGCTGGTCGTCCGACGCCGGCTCCTTGAGGCTCACGTCGAACTCCGTGATCGCGACATCGACCCCCGCCGCCGCGAAGCGCTCCATGTTCGCCTTCATCGTGTCCGGCACGCCCGCCGGATCGCCGTCGAGGTTGAAGTGCGACTGGAACCCGACCTCGTCGACCAGCCCGCGGGCCTTGAGCCGCTTGACGACGCGGAGCAGCGTGTCTGACTTGGGGCCGATGCTCTCGCCACCGATCTCGTTGATCGCGAGCCGCGCGTCGGGGTCGGCCTTCCGCGCCGCCGCGAACGCGTCGAAGATGAACGTCGACCCGAGCGCATCCGACCAGACCGACGGGCGCAGCTTGCCGTCGTCCCCGATGACCTCGTTGACGACGTCCCAGGTCTTCACACGCCCCTTGTAGCGCCGCATCGTCCGGCTGATGTGGTCGAGCATGACCTGCCGCAGCTCGGCGGCCGGCAGCTTGCCGTCCGCGATCCAGGCCGGGACCTGGGAGTGCCACACCAGGGTGTGGCCGCGGACCGCGATGCGGCGGTCCGACGCGAAGTCGACGGCCCGGTCGGCAGCGGCCCACTGCAGCTTGCCGCGCTCGGGCTCGAGCGCGTCCCACTTCATCGCGTTCTCGGGGGTGATGACGCTGAACTGCGCCGCGAGGTCCGTGCGGTAGCCGGGCTCGTTGCGGAGCGCGCCGTCGTCGACGGCGGTCCCGATCAGGATGTCGTTCGCCTTGCCGGACGCGCGCAGCGTCGGCCCGGGCAGCGGCTTGGCCGACGGGCCCTCGAGGTTGTCGCGGTGGGACGCGAGCGCGCCGAGCAGCACGAAGACGAACAGCACGCCCGCGACGACGAGCAGCCGTCTGATCCAGCGCCTCACGGGTCAGTAGGAGCCACGGCGCGTGAACACCGCGGGGACCGTCTTCACGAGGATGGTCAGGTCCAGGTAGACCGACCAGCGCTCGAGGTAGAGGAAGTCGAGGCGGACGAGGTCGTCGAAGTCCAGGTCGCTGCGGCCCGACACCTGCCACAGCCCGGTGATGCCCGGCAGCACGAGGTAGCGCTTCTTGTGCCACTCCTCGAGGCGCTCGAAGTCGCGCTGCGGCAGCGGGCGCGGACCGACCAGCGACATGTCGCCCTTGAGGACGTTCATCAGCTGCGGCAGCTCGTCGAGGGAGAACCGGCGCAGGAAGCGGCCGACCGGGGTCATCCGCGGGTCGTCCTTGATCTTGAACAGCGCGCCCGTCGCCTCGTTGACGGACTCGAGGTCCGCCTGGCGCTGGTCGGCGTCGCGGTACATGGTGCGGAACTTCAGGCAGTCGAACGGGACGCCGCCGATGCCCGGGCGCGAGGAGCGGTAGACGATCGGCCCGCGGCTCGTGAACCGGATCAGCAGGGCACTGGCGGCGAGGACCGGCGACAGCGCGATCAGCACCAGGACTGACACCGTCACGTCGAACCCGCGCTTGATCGCGAAGTCGATCCCGTCGAAGACCGGCGGCTTGAGCTCGAACAGCGGCACCGTCTGGCCGGGAACGAACTCCGCCCGGTGGACCAGGATCTCCATCGTCGACGGGGCCACGCGGACGCGGACCCCACGCTGGTGACAGCGCGCGACGAGCTCGACGGCCTCCTGCTGGGGGAAGTCGGGGTCCGCGATGATCACCTCGTCGAGGCGGTGGGCGATGATGATGTGATCGAGGTCCTCGAGGCGGCCGAGGGACGTCAGCCCGTTGTCCGGC
The DNA here is from genome assembly GCF_040581415.1 of Paraconexibacter sp. AEG42_29. Classification (NCBI taxonomy): domain Bacteria; kingdom Bacillati; phylum Actinomycetota; class Thermoleophilia; order Solirubrobacterales; family Paraconexibacteraceae; genus Paraconexibacter; species Paraconexibacter sp. AEG42_29. The sequence goes on from NZ_CP114014.1 coordinate 5,244,340, forward strand.
CGGGGCACGAGCGAGATGAAGCCGACCACGCTGATCGCGGGATGCGGGCCGTCCTGCAGCGCGTGGCCGACGGCCTCGATGTGCTTGCCGGTCCCGACGATCACGGCTCTTCGCTGGTAGCCGGCGGCCCGCAGCGCCATGCCGGTCAGCCGCTCGTACACGTAGCGCGCGGTGGAGACGTAGGCGACCGCGAAGAACAGCGTGCCGTAGAAGATGTAGTAGCTCGAGAACTTCTCGCCCTGCACGAGCGCGAAGATGACCGTGACGACCATCGTCTGGAACAGCGAGCCGACGATCGTCGCGAGGCCCGGGCGGACGGCGCGCTCGGCGTACAGGCCACTGCGGGCGAAGAGCAGGACGGCGACGAGGTAGGCGAACGCCACCGAGTGGCGGGCCTCGCCGAGCGAGCGGGCGAAGTACCAGTTGTCGCGGAGGAACGCCTTCAGGACGAGCGCGGTGAGGATCGCGCCGAAGATCGCGACGAAGTCGATCGCCAGCAGCGAGACCACGCGGCTCGCGCGCCGAGCGGTGTCCAGCCGCAGGATGAAGCGCAGGACCGGCGGACGGCGCTTGCGCACGTCCTTGTCCGGGAGCGGCCGATCCATCGCGGGATCGGGCTGCTGCGAGACGGTCACGGTGGGCTCTTCAGCGCGCGCGGCATCGTCGTCCGGCCTGACATCCCGTGTCTGACGCGTCGTCGGCATTCCGTGCACCTAACGAGCCAGCGTCGCAGATGTCGGGTGTTTTGTCATCGCGTTCACAAGCCCACGCGGCCGGGCCGGCCGCACGCGTGTGCGCGCAGGCCGCCCCTCCCACGGCCAACCCTAGCGGGCGGGGCCGATGAGACCGGCCCTGCCGGACCCGTCGAGCGTCTTCTGCAGACCCTCCCGGAGGCTGATCTCCGGGGCCCAGCCGAGCCACTCCTGCGCGCGGGTGATGTCCGGCTTGCGCTGCTGCGGGTCGTCGGTCGGCAGGACCTCGTGCACGATCTCGCTCTTGGAGCCCGTCACGTCGACCACGGCGTGCGCGAGCTCGAGCAGCGTGAACTCGTCCGGATTGCCGATGTTGCACGGCTCGTGCTTGCCCGACTCCGCCAGCGCGATCATGCCGCGGATCAGGTCATCGACGTAACAGAACGAGCGGGTCTGGCTGCCGTCGCCGAACACGGTGATCGGCTGGTCCTGCAGCGCCTGCCGCATGAACGTCGGGATCGCGCGCCCGTCGAACGGCCGCATCCGCGGGCCGTACGTGTTGAAGATCCGCATGATCGCCGTGTCCACGCCCTGCTGGCGGTGGTACGCCATCGTCAGCGCCTCGGCGTACCGCTTGGCCTCGTCGTACACGCCGCGCGGGCCGATCGGGTTCACGTGGCCCCAGTACGTCTCGGACTGCGGATGGACCTTCGGGTCGCCGTAGACCTCGGACGTGGACGCGATCAGGAACCGCGCGCGGTGGCGCTTGGCGAGGCCGAGCGCGTGGTGCGTGCCGTGCGAGCCGACCTTCAGCGTGTGCAGCGGCAGCCGCAGGTAGTCGATGGGCGACGCCGGCGAGGCGAGGTGGTAGACGAAGTCGATCGGCTCGTCGACGAAGAACGGCTCGATGATGTCGACCTGGCGGAACGTGAACTCGGGCACGCGGATGTGCGCGATGTTCTGCAGCGACCCGGTCTCCACGTTGTCCACGCAGATCACCCGGTGCCCGCGGGACAGCAGCTCGTCGCACAGATGCGATCCCAGGAACCCGGCGCCGCCGGTGACAAGACACGTGCTCATGGCGCGACAGACTACGGAGCGCGCGACGCGTAGGCTCGTCCGCTCCGATGTCCGCCCGCCGTCCCGTTCTCGCGCTCACGGCTGTTGCCCTGGTGGTCCGCGTCGCGACGCTCGACCTGCAGAGCTTCTGGTCCGACGAGGCCGCCACGGTCGGGGTCCTCCGCCACTCCTTCGGCGGCATGCTGGACGCGGTCTGGGACGGGGAGTCCACCCCGCCGCTCTTCTACGTCCTGATGTGGGCGTGGTCCAAGCTCGCGGGGACCGGCGAGATCGCGCTGCGGCTGCCGGCGGCGGTGCTCGGAGCGGCCGCGGTCCCCGTGGTGGCGGCGCTGGCCGCGCGGGTGGCGGGGTGCCGGCGCGCGCCGAGCGGGACGGGGTCGCGCGTGGAGCCGAGCGGGACACCCGGGGAGCCGGGCGGCGGGTCGCGGATGCCGGACCGCGCCGCGGTCGCCGCCGCGCTGCTCATGGCGCTGAGCCCACTCACGGTCTGGTACTCCCAGGAGGCGCGCGCGTACGCGCTGCTGATCCTGCTCGCCGCCGGATCCACGCTCGCGCTGCTGCGCGCGCTGGAGGCACCGACCCGGGGACGGCTGGCGGCGTGGGCCGCGCTGGCGATCGCCGCCTTCTGGACCCATCACTTCGCGGTCTTCCTCGTTGCCGGCCAGGCGGGCTGGGCGCTGTGGGCCCTGCGCGCCCGCGCGCTCCCGGCGTGCTGTGCGATCGCTGCGGGGGGCGCGGCCCTCGCGCCGCTGCTGCTCCACCAGCGCGCGGCGGGCCGGGCCTCGTTCATCGCCGACGTCCCGCTCCACACGCGGCTGGCGCAGCTCCCGAAGCAGGTGCTTGTCGGGTACGACGGGCCGGCGGACCTGCCGCTGGGCGTGCTCGGCGCGGCGGCCGCGCTGACGGCGCTGGTCGGCCTCGGCCTGGCGCTGACGCGCGCCCGCGCAACGGAGCCTGAGCCGGGACCGGGGTCGCGGTCGGGAGGTGGCAGTGCCTCGTCGCGGGATGCGGGACCCGGCACTGCCACCCCAGCGGGTCCGGACGGGGGTGGCACGGTGGCCGTGCCCGGGCCTCCGGCCGATGTCGTCGTGCTCGGGGTCGTGGCGGCCGGGCTCGTGCTGCCCGGGCTCGCAGCCGCAGTCGGCCAGGACTTCCTCCTGACCCGCAACCTGCTCGGAGCGCTGCCGCTCGTCCTTGCGCTGATCGCCGCCGGAGCGGCCGCGCTGCCCGGGCGGGCCGGCGGGGCGGGCGCCGCCGCGGTCGCGGTCCTGGCCGCGGTCGGGGCGGTCTCCGCGATCGCCGTCGCCGACGACCCGGCCTACCAGCGGGACGACTTCCGCGGCGCGTTCCACGCCGCGCTGGAGGGCGACATCGGCCCGCGGCTGGTGGTGACCGACGGCGAGAGCCGCATCCCCGCGTCGCTCTACCTGGGACCGGGGGCGCGGGTCGTCCCGCCCGGCCGCGTCGAGGACGTCCTCGAGATCGACGTGGTCGTGGTCGCCGCCAACGAGCCCGGGCAGAAGCGGGCGACGCCGGCGCTGCCGGTCGCGGCCGGCGTCCCGCCCGGGTTCGCCCCGGCCGGTGTCGTCCGTGGCGCCACCTGGATCGTCCGCCGCTACGTCGCGCTGCCCCGCCCGCTCGGCGGGGTCGCCCAGCCGACCACAGTGGACCCCGCCGCGGCACTGGCACTGCTGCCGCGCGGCATGCCGCTGGCGCTGCACGTCCCCGTCGTCCCCGCCCGCAGCCGGTGAACGGACCGGGCCGCTGACCGACCGTTCCGCACGGCCGGCGTTCACTCCCGCGCCACGGCCGGCACCGGCGCGTCTTGTACGCTGGCGCACGTGCCCGATCCCGCCTTCACCGCCCGCCTGAACGAGCAGATCGCCTACGAGTTCTCGGCGAGCCAGCAGTACATCGCCGTCGCGGTCTACTACGACGACGAGACCCTTCCGCGGCTGGCCTCGTTCTTCTACGCGCAGGCGCTCGAGGAGCGCAACCACGCGATGATGATGATCAAGTACCTGCAGGACGCGGACGAGCAGGCGATCGTCCCTGCGGTCTCTGCGCCGCGGACGGCGTTCGCGGACATCGTCGAGCCGGTGGCGCTCGCGCTCGAGCAGGAGAAGCGCGTCACGGACCAGATCGGCGAGCTCGCCGGCCTCGCCCGCGACCAGCGCGACTACCAGTCCGAGCAGTTCATGCAGTGGTTCCTCAAGGAGCAGGTCGAGGAGGTCAGCTCGATGAAGGACCTCCTCACCGTCGTGCGACGGTCGGCCGAGAACCCGATGCTCGCCGAGGAGCACCTTGCCCGCGAGGGTGGCGGGGACGAGGGCGAGGACCCGACCGCCCCGCCGGCTGCCGGTGGCGCGGTCTAGCGCCCCGGAGCTGCCGGAGCCCGCGGACTGGCCGCGGGTGCTGTCCGGCGTGCTGGCGGGGTCCCGCGCGCGCCTCGAGCCGCTCGCCGACACTCATCGGGACGCGCTCTTCGCCGCGTCCCGTCACCCGGAGATCTGGCGCTGGATGCGCGACTACCCGTCCTCCCGGGCGGCCTTCGACGGCTGGTTCGACGCCGCGCTGGACGCCTCCGCCGCCGGCGACGAATGGGCCTTCGCGACAGTCGACGCCACGACGGGCAAGGCCGTCGGCTCGACGCGGCTCATGACGCTGCGCCCGGACGACCGCGGCGTGGAGATCGGCTGGACGTGGCTCTCGCCGGCCGCGTGGCGGACCGGGATCAACGTCGAGGCCAAGCTGCTGATGCTGACGCACGCCTTCGAGGCGCTCGGGTGCATCCGCGTCGAGCTGAAGACCCACGCCGAGAACCAGCGTTCACGCGACGCGATGACGGCGATGGGCGCCTGGTTCGAGGGCGTCCACCGCAACCACCGCATCGTCCCGGGCGTCGGGATCCGCGACTCGGCCTGGTTCAGCGTGATCGACGGGGAGTGGCCGGCGGTCAAGCGCGGCCTGCAGGCGCGCCTCGCGGCGCACTGACCCGGTACCTGCTGCGCGCTGCTGCCATGGGCAGCAGGACGCAGCAAGGTCCCGCCCGATGCGCCCGCATCCGGGGCGGCACCCGTGTCGTCGCCCGGTCAGCCGGTGACCGGCGGCTCCCCGACGACCCACTCGCCCTCCTCGGCCTTCCAGATCGGCGCCTTCGCCTTGAGCTCGTCGATCAGCTCGCGCGCCGCGGCGAACGCCTCGGGCCGATGCCCCGAGCTCGTCGCCACGATCACGGACGGCTGCCCGAGCGGGACGCGGCCGATGCGGTGCTCGACGGCGGCGGCCGTCAGGCCGTGGCGCGCGATCGCCAGGTCGACGAGCGACTGGAGCATCGGCGTCGCCATCTCGACGTAGGCCTCGTAGTCCAGGTAGGCGTTCTCGCGGGTCACGCCGGAGAACGTGACGACCGCACCCGCGCGCGGGTCCTCGACCATCCGTGCAAGGCGGTCGAGTGACAGCGGCTCCTCGGTGATGCGGACGTGGTTCACGGGGCCGGCGTCGAGCGGTCCCGAGCCCCCGCTGACCGGCGGGATCAGCGCCAGCTCGTCGCCGGCGTTCAGCACGTGGCTGCCGTCCGCGTACTCGCGGTTCACCGCCATCACGCACGTGACGTCGGCGGTCAGGTCGGACAGCGCCGCGAGGGCGTCGTCCACCCGCGCTCCGTCCGGCAGATCGAGCGCGACGGTGCTCTCCCCGGCACGATCACGCAGCACGGCGAACAGGCGGACGGTGACCTCCATACCGCCGACGATAGGCGAGGCGTACGATTCCCGTCATGGCCATCACGCCCGAGAACGACGAACGCCTGACCGTCGCCCCCATCGTGGGCAAGGAGGACCCGAGGCGCTTCACCGACTCGGGCATCGAGATCAAGGCGCTCTACACCGAGGACGACCTCCCGGAGGAGCTGCGCCTCGGCGAGCCGGGCGACTTCCCGTACACCCGCGGGCCGCACCGCGACATGTACCGCAAGCAGACCTGGACGATGCGCCAGTACGCGGGCTACGCGAGCGCGAAGGAGTCCAACGAGCGGTACCGCTACCTGCTGTCGAAGGGCTCGACGGGCCTGTCGATGGCCTTCGACCTGCCGACGCAGCTGGGCCTGGACTCCGACGATCCGCTCTGCGAGGGCGAGGTCGGCCGCACCGGCGTCGCCATCGACACGATCGACGACATGCGCACGGCCTTCGACCAGATCCCGCTCAGCGAGGTCTCCACGTCGATGACGATCAACGCGCCCGCCGCCGTCCTCCTCTGCCTCTACGAGCTGGTCGGCGACGAGCAGGGCGTCCCGTCCGACCAGCTCCGCGGCACGACGCAGAACGACGTGCTCAAGGAGTACATCGCGCGCGGCAACTACATCTACCCGCCCGAGCCGACCATGCGGCTGACGACGGACCTGTTCGCCTACTGCAAGGAGAACATCCCGCGCTGGAACACGGTGTCGATCTCCGGCTACCACTTCCGCGAGAAGGGCTGCAGCGCCGTCCAGGAGGTCGCGTTCACGCTGTCCAGCGGCATCGCGTACGTGCAGGCCGCGGTCGACGCCGGCCTCGCCGTGGACGACTTCGCCCCGCGGCTCGCGTTCTTCTTCAACGGCCACAACAACGTGTTCCAGGAGGTCGCGAAGTTCCGCGCGGCCCGCCGCATGTGGTCGACGATCATGTCCGAGCGTTTCGGGGCGAAGAACCCCAAGTCGCTGATGCTGCGCTTCCACACGCAGACCGGCGGCGTCACGCTGACCGCGCAGCAGCCGATGAACAACGTCGTCCGCGTCGCGCTGCAGGGCTTCGCCGCGGTCTGCGGCGGGACGCAGTCGCTGCACACCAACGGCTACGACGAGGCGCTGGCCCTCCCCTCCGAGGAGGCCGCGAAGATCGCGCTGCGCACCCAGCAGATCATCGCCTCGGAGTCCGGCGCGACGATGACCGTCGACCCGTTCGCCGGCTCGTACTTCGTCGAGTCGCTGACGGACGAGATCGAGTCGCGCGCCTACGAGCTGATCGGCAAGGTCGACGCGCTCGGTGGGTCGGTCAACGCGATCGAGTTCATCACCGGCGAGATCGACGAGTCGGCCTGGGGCTACCAGGAGCGCTATCGGATCGAGCAGGACATGGTCGTAGGCGTGAACTCGTTCGTCGAGGAGGCCATCGAGGTCCCGGGACTGCTGCGGGTCGACCCGGCGTCCGAGGGCCTTCAGCTCGACCGCCTGAAGAAGTTCAAGGCGGACCGCGACCAGGACCTGGTCGCCAAGCGGCTGGACGAACTGCGCGACGCCGCCCGCGGGACGGACAACCTGCTGCCGTTCATCAAGCAGGCGCTCAAGGACCGCGCGTCCATGGGCGAGGTCTGCGGCGCGATGAAGGACGTCTTCGGCAAGTACGCGCCGACGTTCTAGGTCGTGAACATGGCTCCCGCGATCCTCTTCTACGACATCGTCCTGGCCGTGCACGTCATGGCGGTCGTCGTCGCGTTCGGGGTGACGTTCGCGTACCCGGTGATCGAGACGCAGATCAAGCGCCTGCAGCCGCGGGCGCTGCCGACGTGGCACACGGTCGCCGCGAAGGTCGACGGCAAGCTCGTCACGCCGGCGGCCGCGCTGGCGCTGTTCGCCGGCGTGTACATGGCCTCCGACCGGGAGCTCTTCGACCGCATCTGGGTCCAGGTCCCGTTCGCGGCGCTGATCATCATCTTCGGGGCGGTGGGGTCGTTCCTCACGCCGCAGAGCCGCAAGCTGGCCGAACTCGCCGCCCGCGACGTGGCCGCGAGCCCGGGCGACGGGGCCGTCACCTGGAGCGCCGAGTACGAGGCGCTGTCCAAGCGCGTTGCTGCCGTGGGCGCTGTCATGGGCGGCCTGATCCTGCTGTCGATCTTCCTGATGGTCGCCAAGCCCGGCGGGTACTGATCGGGGCGGCGGCGCAAGGCCTGGGCAGGATCGCCCAGGACGGCCCGCTGCTTGCAGGTTGACGGAACGCTTCCAGGTGGGAAGGAGTCTGCGGCGGCGGGGTGAAATCCGGTGTCGATGGCCCCGCACCAAGCGCAGCGAACCCTCGTGAAGTCCCGTCCGGAGCTGTGGTCGGAGGTCTCCGACCCCGACGCCCTCGGTCGGCACCTGGGCGAGTTCGGCGAGATCACCATCACCCGTCTGGAGCCCGAGACCACCGTCGCCTGGGAGGGCACCGCCGCGCGCGGCACGGTGGAGCTCGAGGCCTCCGGCTGGGGGACGAAGGTCACGCTGACCGCCGAGCTCGTGGAGTCCGCGCCGGCCACCCCGGCCGTCCCGGCTCCGACCGAGCCGACGGCAGCACCCCCCGCGCTCGATGTGCCAGCACACGCCACCGGCGCACGTGGTGGCACATCGAGTGGCGACGGCGGGGCGAGCGCGCCTGCGCCCGCTGTCGAGACCGGGGCCGAACGGGCCGCGGAGCCGTCGCCTGCGGCAGCGCCGGCGGTCGTTCCGGAGCCGCAGGCGCCGACCCCGCCGACCGCGGCCGCGGAACGATCGGCCGCACGCCAGGCCGCGTCCGCACGGCCACCCGCTCACCGCGCGCCGAAGCAGGGTTTCCTGAGCCGCCTCTTCGGCCGCAAGGCAGCCGCGCCGCCGCCCGTTTCCGTTCGCGCCGAGACCCCGCCCGCCGACCCGCCGCCGCTGCGCGTGGTCCCGGACCCCGAGCCCGAGCCACAGGTGATCCCCATCAAGCCCGCGACGCCCGGGCCGGAACCGGATCCCGATCCGCCGCTCGTCGCTGAGGCGGCGCCCGGAGCGGTCGCCGTCCCCGAGGTTGCCCCGACCCCGGTGCGGGTCGTCGACGGCGAGCGCGCGGTCGAGGTCCTCACGGCGGCGCTCGACGACCTGGGTGCGGCGCACCGGCGCCCCTTCAGCCACACCTGAACTACGGCCGCCCGCGCCGTCTGCGCGCGCACCGGCGCCCGTTCAGCCACACCTGAGGCCATCCTTGGGTCCTGTGTCTCGCCTATGCGGACGCAGCGCCCAAGCATCGCTCATGGCCGGCCTCAGACGGACTCCGCCAGGACCTCATCGAGCAGCCACGACGTCACCCGGGCGGGCTGCTCGTCCACGATGAAGTGCCCGCAGTCCGGCACCGTCGTGATCCGCACGTCGTCCGCGTGGTCCTCGAAGCGGTCCAGCATCGACACGTCGATCGCCACGTCATCGAGGCCGAACAGGACCCGGACGGGCGCGCTGATCCGCGCCGTCTCGTAGCGGCCGCGCGCGATGGCGGGCATCTCGCGGGCCAGGAACGTGCGGTAGACCTTCGAGCCGGCGACAGCCCGCCCGGGCGCCCGAAGCGCCGCCCGGAACTCCGCCACCGACGCCTTCGGAAGCCCGGCGCTGCGCATGATCCACCAGAGCGCAGGACTGCGCTGGACGAGCGGCCCGAGGCCCGGCGCGCCGACCAGCGGCTGGTAGTAGAGCCGGTGCAGGTGACGCCCGACGTCCCCGGGGGCCTGCCAGACGTGCGGGATGTTCAGCAGCGCGAGGCGCCGAACCCGCTGCGGGGCACGGATCGCCATGAGCTGCGCGGTCCAGCCGCCCCAGTCGTGTCCGACGAGGTCGAACGCGTCCACGCCGAGCGCGTCGAGCAGACCGAGGACGTCGGTCGCGAACTGCTCCTTGTCGTAGCCGCCGGCCGTGATCTCACTCCAGCCGAACCCGCGCAGGTCGGGTGCCAGCACGCGGTACCCGGCGGCGGAGAGCGGTCCCATCACCTCGTGCCACAGCCACCAGTGCTCGGGCCAGCCGTGCAGCAGGACGACGACCGGACCGTCCGCCGGCCCCATGCTCGCGACGTGCATCCGCAGGCCCTCGGGCGTGACGACGTAGGCGTGCTCGGCGCCCTCGCAGGGCGGGAAGGGGCGCATGCGCACCACCCTAGACGAATTAGTACGGCACCGGATATTCGACCCCGCCGGCGGGGTCCCCGGCCCGGACGCCATGGACGGCCGCCGGTGAATAGCATTCCGCCCCGCTATGACCACGCGCCAGAAGCCGCCCGCGACCTTCGACGAGAAGGTCTCCCAGCTCGCCGACCTGCGCCAGCAGGCCGCGCACTCGAGCCCGGAGGCGGAGGAGAAGCAGCACGCCAAGGGCAAGTACACCGCCCGCGAGCGCATCGAGAAGCTGCTGGACCCCGGCACGTTCAACGAGCTCGACACCTTCGTCCGCCACCGCACGCACGACTTCGACATGCAGAAGTCGCGGGCCTGGGGCGACGCCGTCGTCACCGGCTACGGCGAGATCGACGGCCGCAAGGTCTGCGTCTTCAGCCAGGACTTCACCGTCTTCGGCGGCTCACTCGGCGAGGTCATGTCCGAGAAGATGTGCAAGGTCATGGACCTCGCCGCGCGGATCGGCTGCCCGGTCATCGGCATCAACGACTCCGGCGGAGCCCGCATCCAGGAGGGCGTCGTCTCCCTCGGCGCCTACGGCGACGTCTTCACGCGCAACGTCAACTGCTCCGGCGTGATCCCGCAGATCTCGCTGATCATGGGCCCGTGCGCCGGTGGCGCCGTCTACTCCCCCGCGATCACCGACTTCATCTTCATGGTGAAGGAGACCTCGCACATGTTCATCACCGGCCCCGACGTCATCAAGACGGTCACGGGCGAGGAGGTCGACTTCGAGACCCTCGGCGGCGCGATGTCCCACAACTCGAAGTCCGGCGTCGCGCACCTCGCCGCCGATGACGAGGACCAGGTCATCGAGGACACCCGGTACCTGATGTCGTTCCTGCCGCAGAACAACCTGCAGACGACGCCGCACGTCGCGGCCTCCGACGACCGTGACCGCATGGACCCGGAGCTGGACGACGCGGTCCCGGACAATCCGAACAAGCCGTACGACATGCGGAACGTCATCCGCCTCACGGTCGACGACGGCGAGTTCTTCGAGATCCACGAGCACTGGGCCAAGAACATCGTCTGCGGCTTCAGCCGCCTGGACGGCCACGCCGTCGGCGTCGTCGGCAACCAGCCGGCGCACATGGCGGGCGTGCTGGACATCGACGCGTCCGCGAAGGCCGCGCGCTTCGTCCGCACCTGCGACGCGTTCAACATCCCGATCATCATGTTCACCGACGTGCCCGGCTTCCTGCCCGGCACCTCGCAGGAGTGGGGCGGCATCATCCGCCACGGCGCGAAGCTGCTCTACGCGATCACCGAGGCGACCGTCCCGAAGATCACCGTCATCACGCGCAAGGCGTACGGCGGCGCCTACGACGTCATGGGCTCCAAGCACCTGGGCATGGACTTCAACTTCGCGTGGCCCCAGGCCGAGGTCGCGGTCATGGGCGCCGAGGGCGCGGTCAACATCATCTACCGCCGCGACATCGCCTCCTCGCCGACGCCCGACGAGCGCCGCGCCAAGCTGATGGAGGACTACAAGGCGCGGTTCGCGAACCCGTACGTCGCGGCCGAGCGCGGCTACATCGACGACGTGATCCTGCCGCACGAGACGCGCCCGAAGCTGATCGGCGCGCTCGAGATGCTGCTCACCAAGCGCGAGCCGGGCCCGAAGCGCAAGCACGGCAACATCCCGCTGTAGGCGGGACGGGCGCGGAGCGGGAACGCTGCTCCGCGCGGGACGAGAGGGACGTGGTGATCGCTGGTCGGCAGCGTGGCCTTGCGCCCGTGGTGGCCGGCTCGACCGGGGCCGGTTCTTTCTGCGGTTCGCGGGCGAACGCGCAGCCGGTGCTCAAGGAATCTTCCGGGGTGGCCGTAATACGTCGTGGGTAACGCCGGTTGACAGGGCAGCAGGCGCGCCCCGACCGGACACGACATGACTCCCGACCTCCAGCCATCGACGTACGACCAGGCCGCACAGGACTTCCTCGCGGGCGAGACGGTCCTGGCGGCGACGGGCTGCGTCCGGGCGGGCAGGGCGCTGCCGGACGGCCTCGACGACCTTCATCAGCGTGCGGTCGACCACCACGCGGAGCCGGCGCTCGAGACCCTGCCCGAGCAGTTCCTGCTCGCGGTGACCGATGCGGACGTCGTGATCCTCAAGCTCCCGACCGCCGCCCTCGGCACGCGGCCGCGTGCGGTCGGCGAGCTGCTGCGGGTCCCCCGGGCGGCGTTCGGCATCGCGTCCGGCTCGCGGCTGCGCGGCGGCTCCAAGCTCCGCCTGCAGCACGGGCAGGACACGCTCATGGTGCAGAGCACGGCTCGTGACCTCTCGCAGCGGGTCCTCCAGGCTCTCGGCGCGGCCGGCCCGCGCCGGCGCCACGGCCTCACGGCCGCCTGACCCTGCCGCCCGTCAGCGCCCGACGATCCGGTCCACCACGCGCGAGGCGGCGGCACGGACCGGCTGCCCGACGAGGTAGAAGCTCTGGCGCGCCACGTCCCGCGCCTGGCGGACGACGATCTCGGCGGCCGTCGGCTCGAAGCGCTGATGCAGGTGCCGGGCCAGGTCGCCGTGCAGCGCGGCGTGGTCGTCCGGCGTCAACAGCAGCCGCTCGCGGGCGGGCAGCTGCTCCTCCCAGAAGAGCCCTTGGCGCTCGTCGGCCACCGTCATGCGCTCCTGCCAGCGGGCCGACACCCGCAGGCCCCAGTCGTGGTGGATCGAGTGCGACTTGTGGACGAAGACGAGCTCCCCGCCCTCCATCTGCACGAACCAGCGACGGTGGGCGAGGCCGAGGTGCTGCCCGCCGGCGTCGTCGTCCTCGTGCTGCAGCAGCTCGGCGACCACGGTCGGAACCTCGACGTACCCGGCCTTCGCCACGCGCGTCAGCTCCTGGCACACCCAGATCGGGTCGCGCAGGTCGGCCAGCGTCATGACGCACACGGCCATGTCGAACTGCTTGTCGCGGAACGGCCACGGCGTGCGGTCACAGGCGTCACGGACGACCCACGTGCGCGCGGTGAAGCGCTCGCGCCCGTCGCCGTGGCTGCCGTCCGGCCCGCGCGTGTCGTACGGCTGCGCGTCCAGGACGTAGTCGGCCCGGTTCAGCGGACTCGCCCAGCCACCGACGTCGAGGACGAGCGCGTCCTCGGCGATGACCGTCTCAAGTCTCTCGAGCGCGTCCGGCAGCATCGCGGGCCAGCGTACCGTTACGCGGCGGGAGGTCCGTGCCCGGCCGAGTCCTACAGGCGGACCGTCTGCACCTGCGCGCCGCCCGCACGCGCGATCCCCAGCGCGGCGGCGGCGATCGCGAGGTCCTGGATCGCCAGGCCCGTCGAGTCGAACAGCGTCACCGCGGCGGGGCCGGGCCGCCCGGGCGCCTCCCCGGCCAGCACCGCCCCGAGGTCCGTGACGTCCTCCCGCGTGATCAGCCCGGCCTCGACCGCGCGCGTGAGCTCGCCGCCGTGCGACGCCTGCTCCCACTGGTCGCAGAAGACCGCGCACGAGGCGGGGACGGCGAGGCTCGCCTCGGCCTTGCCCGGTCCGTCGGCCCCGAGCATGTTCAGGTGCAGTCCGGGCCGCAGGTTGCCCATGTCGACGACGACCTCCGCCCCCGGGGTCACGCAGCAGACGATGTCGCACTGCAGCGCGTCGATGCGGGACCCGGTCCGCCAGCCGAGCTCCTCCGCGAGCGCCCCGGCGACGTCCGCGCGCGGGTCGCAGCACACGCCGTCCCCGTAGCCGGCGGTCGCCAGGCAGCGGGCTGCCCACGCGCCGTTGACCCCGCACCCGATGACGCCGACCGTCCGCGCGTCCGCCGGTGCCAGGGCGCGCGCGGCAATCGCGGCGACGGCCCCCGTCCGCAGCGCCGTCACGGCGCTCGCGTCGAGCAGCATCAGCGGCGTGCTGGTCTCGACGTCGTTCACGATGACGACGCCCTGCACCGACGGCAGGCCCCGGCCGGCGTTCGACGGGAACGAGGAGATCCACTTGAGCATCGCGAGGTCGCCACCGCGGGCGGGCATCGCGCGGAAGTCGCCGTTCGGCTGCGCCTGCAGGTAGACCTTGCTCGGCATGACCCACTCGCCGCGGTGGTGGGCGAGGAACGCCTCGTGCACCGCCTCGATCGCGGCGGCGGGGCTCACGGCCGCGAAGACGGCGTCGCGGTCCAGGACGAGGAGATCGGTCACGGCGTGGCATGATGCCTCACGCATGCCCAACCGTCGCCCCCAGCTCAAGATGGTCGTCAGCAGCGCCGCCACCGAGGCGGAGGCCGCGGCCGTCATCGCCGCCGTCGAGCAGTTCCTCCGGGACACCGCCCCGCCGCTCGTGGCCGAGGCGCCCCGGCAGGACCCGTGGCTGCGCGCGGCGCTCCTCGAGCAGACCGGTCGCGAGCCGGACGGACCGACGGAGTGGGGCGACGCCCACCCCTGGTAGCGCGTCCGCTCTCAGGCAGCTCCCAGGCGCGCCGCACAGCGCGCTCAGGCCCGCGGGACATCTTCTCCTTGTCAGTCACCGACGAAGGAGAGCACGTCCCATGAAGTCCAGAACAGCAATGCGCGTCACCGCGATCGGCGCCGTCTGCGCCCTCGGCGGGGCGGGTGCCGGGATCGCGGGCAGCTCCGCGGCCACGAAGCCCTCGAGCACGACCGCCGCGAAGACCACCACGACCGCCAAGGCCGCCGCGGCCGCCAAGGCACGCGCCGGCGGCCCGCGCGGCAAGCACGGTCCCCTCGGCGGGCCCGGTCGCGTCGTCCACAGCGAGGCAACCGTGCTCAACAAGGCCGGCACCGCGTACATCACCGCCACCGAGGATCACGGCACGGTCAAGTCGGTCTCCGGCAACGACGTGACCATCACCGAGGGCACCACCGCCGTGCCCTACAAGGACGTCACCGTCACGGTGGCGAGCGACGCCACGATCGAGCGCAACGGCAAGACGGCCAAGCTCTCCGACCTGAAGGCGGGGGACGACATCCACGTGTCGGTCTCGTCCGACGGCACGGTCGTCCACGCGCACGACGACACGTTCAAGCCGACCCCGCCGGCCAGCGGGAAGGGCGGCCCCGGCCCCGGCGGTCCGCCCCCGGCGCCCCCGACCACTCCGTAACCGCGGACGTGGCAGCGTCAGATGTCGAGAAACGACAGCTGGCGCTGTCACACCCCTCTTCGCCGCGGTCAGACCCGGCCGTCGCGCGGCGTGCCGCCCGCGGCCAGGCCGGCCCGGGCGAGCGCGCTCGCGACGAACCCGCCGACGATGCTCCAGAGCACCGCGGCGAGACCCCAGTTGACCGCCATCTGGGTCTTGCGGTTGTCGATCGAGAAGATGCTGTCGAACGGCCCGACGAACAGATGTGCGAAGTCGTGCACGAACTCCACGACCGAGTTCGTCCGGTTGGCCTCGAACACGCGCAGCAGGATCGCGACCACGATCAACGCCACGATGACCCCGACGACGGTGCGGACGAGTTGCGCGAGAGCAAGCATGCCTGCGGACTACCCCGGAAAGGCGTAAGCCACGCCCGGCCCCCGTCCGCCACCCCCTTCCCTACCATTCCGGTGCGGTAAAACCTGTATTCCGAGTCAGGTTTCGCGCTATTCTCCGGGACATGAGTGCTTCTGGCCGCGGCTCCCTGAGCGACCCCGAGATCTACGAGAACGTCCCGGGCCACGTCATCCCGATCATCGAGCGCGAGTTCGACGACTTCGACACCGAGTCCACGCGGTTCCTCGCGGGTGACTACCCCGAGAACGAGTTCATCGGCTTCCGCCTGAAGCAGGGCGTGTACGGCCAGCGTCAGCCCGACGTGAACATGGTCCGCGTGAAGCTGCCGTTCGGCGGCGTCACCCCGGAGCAGATGGAGGCGTTCGCCGACGTCGTCGAGGAGCACGCCCCGCTGAACAAGGGGCACATCACGACGCGGCAGTGCATCCAGATCCACCACGTCCCGCTCGCCCGGATGGCCAAGCTGATCCGGACGATCTCCGCCGCAAAGCTGTCCAGCCGCGAGGGCTGCGGCAACACCGTCCGCAACGTGACCGCCGACCCGTGGGCCGGCATCTGCGAAGGCGAGGTCTTCGACCCGACCCCGTACATCGGCGCCTACGTCCGCTACTTCGTGCGTCACCCCACGACGCAGCTGATGCCGCGCAAGATCAAGACGGCGTTCAACGGTGTCCCGACCGAGGACCGCTCGATCACGGGCATCCACGACATCGCCTTCATCTCGAAGATCCAGGACGGCGTGAAGGGCTTCGAGATCCGCGTCGGCGGCGGCACGTCGATCATGCCGCGCATCGCGCCCACGCTGTGGGACTTCGCGCGCGCCGACGACGGCGAGTACCTGAAGATCGCCGAGGCCGTCTTCCGGATCTTCGACGCCCAGAGCTGGCTGCGCGTGAACCGCGCCCGTGCCCGCATCAAGGTCCTGGTCGACCGTGACGGCATCGACGCCGTCCGCGACATGGTCAAGGAGCAGCTCGAGGGCGACTGGGTCGCCGAGCGCGACTTCTCGATCGACCACAAGCTGTTCGAGGTCGACGAGGAGTCGCAGGCCCCGGCGCCGTCCGTCGGCTTCTCATCGCCGAACGGCGACGCGGCCGGCTTCGAGGCCTACCAGGCCGAGAACGTCCAGCGCCAGATCCAGGACGGCTTCAGCGCCGTCGAGATCAAGGTCGAGCGCGGTGACCTCACGCCTGAGCAGTTCCGCGGCCTCGCGCAGATCATGCGCGACTACAGCGGCGGCTTCGCCCGGACCACGATCCAGCAGAACCTCGTGCTGCGCTGGGTCCGCGACGAGTCGGTCTATGACGTGTGGCGTGCGCTGCAGGCCCTCGGCCTCGCGGACGTCGGACCGCGCACGATCACGGACGTCGTCTCGTGCCCCGGCACCGACTCGTGCAAGCTCGGGATCACCTCGTCGATGGGCCTGAACCGGGCCGTCAAGACGCGCGTGACCGAGATGGACATCACCGATCCGCTCACCAAGCAGATCCACATCAAGATGTCCGGCTGCCCGAACGGGTGCTCCCAGCACCACATCGCGAACATCGGCTTCTACGGCGCGTCGATCAAGGTCGGCGAGCACACGCTGCCGGCGTACGTCGCGCACATCGGCGGCGTCTACGAGGGCGGCGAGGTCAAGTACGGCACCCGCCTGAAGGTGCGCCTGCCCGCCAAGCGCGTCCCGGACGTGGTCGAGGCGTGGCTGCGTGCCTACGAGGCCGATCGCAACGAGGGCGAGGCGTTCAACGACTACGCCGAGCGCGTCGGGACCAAGACCTTCGAGGACATCGCCAAGCCGCTCGCGCTCCCGGCCCAGTTCGGCCTGGACACGATGAACGAGTTCATCGACTGGACGAAGGACGTCCCGTTCGTCGTGGCCCGCGGCGAAGGCGAGTGCGCGGTCTAGCCATGACCACCGTGTCCCTCACCGAGGAGCTCGAGCAGACGCTCGCGAAGGCCGTCACGCATGAGCCGCTCGTGTTCCTGTGCTCGTTCCAGAAGGAGGAGTCGGTCATCCTCGACGAGCTCGTGCGCCTCGAGGCACTGGACCGCGTCCGCGTCGTCACGATCGACACGGGCGTCCTGTTCCCCGAGACGCTGGCCACCTGGAAGGCGTTCGAGGACCACTACGGCGTCGACATCGCCGTCGAGGACGCCTCGTCGGGCGGCGCACCGTGGAGCGGGCCCGAGCACTGCTGCGGCGTCGAGAAGGTCGCCGCGCTCGAGCGTGCCCTCGACGGGGCGCAGGCGTGGATCACCGGCATCCGCCGCGAGCAGGCCGCGACGCGGGCGAACTCCCAGCTCGTCGAGTGGGACCAGGGCCGCGACATGTGGAAGTACAACCCGCTGGCCGCCTGGACCGAGAAGGACCTGTGGGCGCAGATCACCCACCGCGGCCTGCCGTACCACCCGCTGCACGACCAGGGCTACTCGTCCATCGGCTGCGCGCCGTGCACCCTCCCGGGCTCCGGCCGTGAGGGCCGCTGGGCCGGGACCGAGAAGACCGAGTGCGGCCTGCACGTGGAACCCGCCTGACCCGATGGAGCTGGACCCCCTCGTCATCGCGTTCGGCCTCGGGGTCGGGATCCTCGTCGGGCTGACCGGGATCGGCGGCGGGTCGCTGATGACCCCGCTGCTGATCCTGTTCGCCGGCGTCCAGCCCGTGGTCGCGATCGGCACCGACCTCGCCTACGGCGCGATCACGAAGACGCTCGGCGGCTGGCGGCACCTCAAGAAGGGGACCGTCGACCTGGGCGTCTCCAAGTGGCTCGCGGTCGGCTCCGTCCCCGGCTCGCTGGTCGGCGTCTTCCTCGTGCACCGACTCCACGACAGCTATGGCAAGGGCTTCGACGACGTCCTGCTGATCAGCATCGCCGTCGCGCTCGCCATCGTCGCCGTCACGATCCTCACGCGCGCGCTGTTCATGCCGACGCTCGTGGCACGCGAGAAGCACAGCGTCCTCATCACCCGCTCCGTCAAGATCGGCGCGTCGGGGATGGGCTTCGTCCTCGGCCTGCTCGTCGGCATGACGAGCGTCGGCTCGGGCGCGCTCATCGGCCTCGTCCTGATCCTGGTCTTCCGTCTCACGCCGCACCGCGTCGTCGGCACCGACGTCTTCCACGCCGCCATCCTGCTGTGGGCCGCCGGCCTCGCGCACTGGTTCACCGGCAGCGTCGACTTCGTGCTGATGGCCAACATCCTGATCGGCTCGCTCCCCGGCGTCCTGATCGGCACGCACCTCATCACCAAGGTCCCGTCGGCCGGCCTGCGCCCGGCGCTCGGCTGCGTCCTGATCGGCTCGTCGCTGGGCATCCTCAGCAAGGCGGGGCTCGACATCCCGACCTGGGCCATCCCCGGCATCCCGGCCCTCGTCGGGGTCGCCGCCTTCTTCATCCATCGCCGGCGCCCGCTCGCGTCCGCGTCCCGCTCCACCACCGCCACCACCCGCCCGGAGGTCGCACCCACATGACCCTGATCGAAGATCCCGCCGCCAACCCGCTGCAGCTGAGCCACCTCCGCGTGCTCGAGGCAGAGGCGATCCACATCATGCGCGAGGTCGCGGCCGAGCTCGAGAAGCCCGTCCTGCTCTTCAGCGGCGGCAAGGACTCGATCGTCCTGCTGCGGCTGGCCGAGAAGGCGTTCCGCCCCGGGCGCTTCCCCTTCCCGCTGATGCACGTCGACACCGGCCACAACTTCCCCGAGGTCATCGAGTTTCGCGACCGCCGCGTCGCCGAGCTCGGCGAGCGCCTGATCGTCGCCTCCGTGCAGGAGTCGATCGACGCCGGCCGCGTGAAGGAGGAGACCGGGCCGCGTGCGTCCCGCAACCGCCTGCAGACGACGACGCTCCTGGACGCGATCGAGGCCAACGGCTTCGACGCCGCGTTCGGCGGCGCCCGCCGCGACGAGGAGCGCGCCCGCGCGAAGGAGCGCATCTTCTCCTTCCGCGACGACTTCGGCACGTGGGACCCCAAGCGCCAGCGTCCCGAGCTGTGGTCGCTGTACAACGGCCGCGTCGCGCGCGGCGAGTCCGTCCGCGTCTTCCCGCTCTCGAACTGGACCGAGCTCGACGTGTGGCAGTACATCGCCGAGGAGCAGCTCGAGGTGCCGAACATCTACTTCGCCCACGAGCGCGAGGTCTTCAAGCGCGACGGGATGCTCTACGCCACCAGCGACCACATGGAGCTGATCGACGGCGAGGAGCCGTTCACGACCTCGGTCCGCTACCGCACCGTGGGCGACATGTCGTGCACCGGCGCCGTCGCGTCGACCGCGGCCGACCTGGAGACCGTCGTCGGGGAGATCGCCGCCACGCGCATCACCGAGCGCGGCGAGACCCGGGCGGACGACCGCGTGACCGAGGCCGCCATGGAGGACCGCAAGGTCGCCGGGTACTTCTAGGCCGCGTGATGACTCCCGTGACCGCACTCGAGACCTCCCTCCTCCGCATCGCGACGGCCGGCTCCGTCGACGACGGCAAGTCGACCCTGATCGGGCGGCTGCTGTACGACTCCAAGGCGATCCTCGCCGACCAGCTGGAGCAGGTGCAGGAGGCGTCCGAGCGCCGCTCCGGCGAGGGCGGCCTGGACCTGTCGCTGCTGACCGACGGCCTGCGGGCCGAGCGCGAGCAGGGCATCACCATCGACGTCGCCTACCGCTACTTCCAGACCGCGCGCCGCAAGTTCGTCCTGGCCGACACGCCCGGGCACGTGCAGTACACGCGCAACATGGTCACCGGTGCGTCGACGGCGGACGTCGCGATCATCCTGATCGACGCGCGCCACGGCGTCGTCGAGCAGACGCGCCGCCACACGTTCATCGCGTCGCTGCTCGGCATCCCGCACCTCGCGGTCGCCGTCAACAAGATGGACCTCGTCGACTACGCCGAGGACGTCTTCGACGGCATCGTCCGGGACTTCCTCGCCCTCGCCCGCCAGCTGCGGGTCCCCGACGTGCAGTTCTTCCCGATCAGCGCGAAGCTCGGCGACAACGTGGTCGACGCGTCGACCACGATGCCCTGGTACGCCGGGACGCCGCTGCTCGAGCACCTCGAGACGATGTCGCTGGCCGACGACGTGGCCGGCCAGGACGCGCGCTTCCCCGTGCAGTGGGTCATCCGCGACCACGACGCCGACTACCGCGGCTACGCCGGCACGATCGCCGGGGGCGTCCTGCGTCCCGGCGACGCCGTCGTCGTCCACCCGAGCGGGGTGCGGTCGACGATCGCCGCCGTCGAGACCCTCGACGGCGAGCTCGACGCCGCCGCCGCGCCGATGTCCGTGACGGTCCGGCTGACCGACAACGTCGACGCCTCCCGCGGGGACATGATCGTCAAGGTGCCCTCGGGGGACGACGAGCAGGCCCCGGTCGTCACGCGGAGGATCACCGCCGACGTCGCCTGGATGTCCGAGGACGCGCTGCGGCCCGGCGCGCGCCTGGCGCTGAAGCACACGACGTCGACGGTCCGTGCGATCGTGGACACGCTGGACGACGTGCTCGACATCACGACGCTCGAGCGGGTGGCCGCCCCCGCCGAGCTGACGCTCAACGACATCGGCCGCGTGCAGCTGAAGGTCTCCCGCGAGCTCGCGGTCGACCCCTACGAGCGCAACCGCACGACGGGCTCGTTCATCCTGATCGACGAGTCCACGAACGAGACGGTCGGCGCGGGCATGATCCGCTAGCGCGGGTCGCGCGGAGGACCCGCCGCCCGGCAAGCTGAACCCGGGTTCCGCCACCCCCGCGGTGGTCAGAGTCCGGATGACGCGCCACCGGGCGGCCACCCGAAAGGTGAACCCGGGGTCCGCCACCTCTGCGGTGGTCAGAGTCCGGATGACGCCCGCGGCGGACGGCGCGCTTGCGGGACGTCAGCGGAAGGTGGTCTCCGCCTCGCGGAAGTCCGGCGCCGCCTCCGGGCGCAGCCGGGCGTGGGCGTAGGCGGCGACCAAGAGCAGCAGGCCGACCGCGATGCAGGCGATGACGCGCCACGCGGCGGCGAGCGTCGCCAGGTCGACGAGGAACAGCTTCCCGGCGGACAGGGCGAGCAGGCCGAGGGCTGCGGTCCGCAGCGCCGCGTCGTCCCGGCTGAGGCCGACGATCAGCGCGGCGACGCCGGTGGCCGCCCACAGTGCGGTGAGCTGCAGCTGTCCCTGCATGTCGTCGCCCGACCCGGGCTGGAACGCCACCGCCGTGAGCGACGCGAGGTAAAGCGCCACCAGGCCCGCCCCGGTCGCCAGCGGCAGCGCCCAGGTGTTGAACGACAGGCTGCGGCGCAGCTCGCGGGCGGCCCACGCCCCGGCGAGGCCGACGCCCGCCAGGCCGGCCGCCGCGCGTCCGAGCTCGTCCAGCGGGGCGCCGAGGCCGATCGGCGCGGCCTGGTCGATCAGGCACCAGCCGAGCGCACCGGCAAGGTGGACGACGGCCGCGCCGGCCGCGGTGGGGTCGTCGGTCCGCTGGGCCAGCGTCGCCAGGCCGGCGGCGAACACCGCCCAGACCAGGGTCAGCGTGAGGCCGTCGAGCGTCAGCACCGCGAGCAGGACCAGGGCGGTGAAGCCGAGGACGTCCAGCAGCTGCCGCGGCTCCTCGACCAGCCGCGCCGCGCCGAACGCCGCGCCGGCGCCGGCGGCGAGCAGCAGGCCTGCGACCAGCGTGAGCTCGCCGCCGTCGGACAGCGCGACGTCGAGCTCGGCGCTCACGCCGATCGTGGCGAGCATGACGTGGACGCCGAGGCCGGTCAGCGCGGCGGGACGGTCGGGTGTCGCCAGCGTCCGGCGTGCGAGCCAGGCGAACACCAGGACCGCGACGATCCAGCCGGCCGCGCGGACGGGTCCGTCGAGGGACAGCGTGTAGGTCACCTCGGCGAGCACGGCCCCGACGACCAGGACGAGCACGGTGAGGTCGTTGCCGAGTCGGTCCGACCGGCGCAGCCCGGCCCACGCGGCGAGGTGCGCGGCCGCCAGGGCACCGAGCCAGGCGATGGCGGCGGCGGTCGGCGCGAGCTCGTCGATCAGCGCGTAGCCGGCGATCGCCAGCACGGCCGACGTCGCGAGCTGGAGCATCAGCGACGAGGTGCGCAGCGTCGCGAGCGGCTCACGCAGCTCGCGGCCGACCGCCGACAGGACGCCGAGCGCGCCGAAGCCGATGAGCGTCAACAGCGTGGCCGGCAGGCCGTAGGTGTCGTCGGTCAGCGCGAGCGCGCCGAGCCACTGCGGCGTGGCGGTCGCCGCGATCGCGACGCCCAGCCAGCCCCAACGGCGGTGCAGCGTGACGGCGACGGCGCAGGCCGTCGCGACGAACAGCAGCACGAGGCCGGTCGGCTCGGCGATCGCCTCGGAGATCGACGGCGACAGCACCGCCCCGATCAGACCGAGGCCGGCGATCGCGCTGGCGTTCCAGCGCAAGGCGAGCGACACGCCGAGCGCGCCGACGCCGGCTGCCAGGACGGCTCCGGGGACGGCCGGGATCAGGTCGTAGATGCTGGTGGCGAAGCCGACCGCGAGGAACAGGCCCGCGATGCCGGTGCCGATCGCCGCGAGCGCGGCCGTCGTCCGCCCGCGGCGCTCCTGCAGGAAGCTGCCGACGCCGATGAGGGCGCCGGAGGCGAGGGCGCCGATGAGGCAGCGGCGGGACTCGTCGAGCCAGCCGCTCGAGACGCCGAGCGCGAAGAGGAACGCGAGGCCGGCGAGGATCGCGGCGCCGCCGACCCAGGCGAGGACGCGGCCGCCGAGCAGCTGCTCGACGGTCAGCGCGGGCTTGGCGGCAGCGACGCGAGCCGGGGCCGGGGCCGGGGTTGGCGCTGGCGCCGGTCCGGCCGCCACCGAGCCGTCGAGTGATAGCTGACGCGCGGACGAGTGTGCCTCAGCTATCACTCGGCGCGGGTCGGGCCGGGGGGCCGGGCGCGGGGCAAGGCCGGCCGGGAGCTCCGGAGTCGCCAGCGACGCCGCGCGACCCGCAGCGGGCGCGGGCCATGCGGCAGCCGCGCCGCTCACGGGGGCCGCGGACGCCGGGCGCGCCTCGACGCGGATCAGCCGCTCGCGGGTGTCGCCCATCAGGCGCTCGAGCTCGTCGATGCGATCGGTCGTGGTGGCGGTCATGTGCGGCGGGCTCCTGGAGTAGGCGTCTTGTCGACCATCGGTCAGCGGACCGTAGCACGGCCACTGACCGTCGGTCAACACCTTGTCGACCGGCGGTTGGTACGCTCGATGACACGATGAGCACCCCCGCCTACAAGCGCCTCGAGAACGACGAGCGGCGACGGCGCCTCGTCGAGCTCGGGGAGCAGCTCTTCATCGAGCACTCGTTCGACGAGATCTCGATGGCCCAGATCGCCCGCGAGGCCGGCGTCTCCAAGGCGCTGCTCTACCACTACTTCCCCAGCAAGCAGGAGTTCTTCGTCGCGACGCTCACCACGCGCGCAGAGGAGCTCGTGCAGCGCGTGACCCCCGACCCGTCGCTGCCCCCGGCGCAGGCGCTGCTGCGCAGCCTCTACGCGTACGTCGGCTGGATCAGCGAGCACCGCGACGGCTTCGTCAAGCTCCTGCGCAGCGCGGCGATCGTGCCCGAGGTCGACGACATCGTGCGCCAGGTCCGCGACGGCACCGCGACCCGCATCATCGACGGCCTGGCCGAGGCGTCCGGGGAGACCCCCACGCCGATCGCCCGTATCGCGGTCGCCGGCTGGCTGTCGTTCATGGACGGCGCGATCCTGGCCTGGCTGGACCACCCCGACGTGCAGCAGGACCAGCTGATCGGGCTGTTGGTCGGATCGCTCCTGGGGTCGCTCACCGCGGCCGGCGCGGGCTCGCTCGCCCAGGCAGCCGCCGGGGGCTGAGCCCCGGGTAACGCTCGTTCCGCAGGCAGACCGCGCGCACCCCCGCGGGCGATATAGCCTTCCGGCCCTATGTTCAGCAAGATCCTGATCGCCAACCGTGGTGAGATCGCCATCCGGGTCGCGCGCGCATGCCGCGAGATGGGCATCGCGTCGGTCGCCGTCTATTCAGAGACCGACCGTCACGCGCTGCACCCGACGAAGGCCGACGAGGCGTTCTTCATCGGGGAGGGGCCGGCTGCTGACAACTACCTCAACGTCCAGAAGATCATCGACGTCGCCAAGGAGTCCGGCGCCGAGGCGATCCATCCGGGCTACGGCTTCCTGGCCGAGAACGCGCCCTTCGCCCGCGCCTGCGACGAGGCCGGGATCGTGTTCATCGGCCCGCCCGCCAGCGCGATCGACGCGATGGGCTCGAAGACGATGGCCCGCGAGCTGATGCAGAAGGCGGGCGTCCCGATCGTCCCCGGCACGACCGAGGCCGTCGACACGTACGAGGATGCGCTCCGCATCGCGAACGACGAGATCGGCTTCCCCGTCGCGGTCAAGGCGTCGGCCGGCGGCGGCGGCAAGGGCTTCCGCGTCGCGCTGACCGAGGACAAGCTGAAGGACGCCTTCGAGGGCGCCAGCCGCGAGGGCGAGAAGTTCTTCTCCGACGGCACCGTCTACCTCGAGCGCTACCTCCCCGAGCCGCGCCACGTCGAGGTCCAGATCCTCGCCGACAAGCACGGCAACTGCATCCATCTCGGCGAGCGCGACTGCTCGATCCAGCGCCGCCACCAGAAGCTCATCGAGGAGTCGCCCGCCCCGTCGTGGGTCGTCGACGAGGAGATGCGCGAGCGCATCGGCAAGATCGGCATCGAGGCCGCCAAGGCCGTCGACTACGTCGGTGCCGGCACGATCGAGGGCATGCTGCAGGGCACGGAGTACTTCTTCCTGGAGATGAACACCCGCGTCCAGGTCGAGCACTGCGTGACCGAGATGACGACGGGCATCGACATCGTCAAGCAGGGCATCAAGGCCGCCGCCGGCCTCGAGCTCGACTACAAGCAGGAGGACGTCGTCCTCCGCGGCCACTCGATCGAGTGCCGCATCAACGCCGAGAGCGCGCCGCGCAACTTCGCGCCCGCCCCCGGCCCCATCGGCAACTACAAGGAGCCGACCGGCCCCGGCGTCCGCGTCGACTCCGGCGTGCAGGCCTTCGGCGAGGTCTCGCCGATGTACGACCCGATGGTCTCCAAGCTGATCGTCTGGGACGCGGACCGCGAGCAGGCCACGCAGCGCATGCTGCGCGCGCTGGACGAGTACGAGATCGAGGGCCTCGAGACCCTGATCCCGTTCCACAAGGCGCTGCTGTCGACCAAGGACTGGGCCGAGGGCTCGATCTGCAAGGACCTCGTCGAAGACAAGGAGTGGCTGAAGTCGACGGCTCCCGCGCCCGTCGAGCGCTACGAGAAGGACGACGAGGAGGACCTGATCACGAAGGACTACTTCGTGGAGGTCAACGGCAAGCGGTTCGACGTGAAGGTCACCGGCGAGGGCTTCGAGGGCGGCGCCGTCGCGGCTCCGGCCGGGAAGGGCGGCCCCAAGAAGCGCGGCGAGCGCAAGAAGGCCGCCGGCGGCGGGCCCGACCTGCTCGAGGCGCCGCTGCAGGGGAACATGTGGAAGGTCCTCGTCAAGCAGGGCGACACGGTCGAAGAGGGCCAGCTCATCTGCATCATCGAGGCGATGAAGATGGAGAACGAGATCACCGCGCACAAGGCCGGCACGATCTCCGAGCTTCATATCGAGGAGGGCGCGCCGATCAACACGGGTGCCCCGATCGCCACCATCACGGCGCCGGCCGCGGAACCTGCTGCAGCGGAGTAGCACGGAAATCGACACGCAGTAGACTTTCCGCACAGCTTCTGGCCTGAATCGTCACGGAAGGCGAAGGTGGTGCGGGTGTTCTTCTCAGTCGTCGCAGTGGTGTTCGTCGGTGTTCCGCTGTTTGCCCTTGCCATCAGCGTCGCGCGCACGACGGTCGGCGTCCTGGCGCGACGGCGGGCGGAGCGTGCTGCCGAGGCCGCGCCCGAGCCGGCCCCGCGTCCCCCCGCGGCCGTCTCGCGCCCGATCGGCGCGAGCGCCGAGGCCGAGCTCAAGGTTCCGGGAGCGATGACCGCGGGCGTGCGCGCCCGCGGGTAGCAGTCGCACTACGCTGGGCGCCATGAGTGCCGACGGACCGCACACCTGGATCGCCGAGCGGCACGAGGCCGGGACGGTCGCAGAGCTGCTGATCGGGTTTCGCAACCACCTCGGCTACGACTGGCCGTCCGACGACGCGTTCCGCGCCGGCGTCGAGCGCCTGATCGACGACACCGCCACCGACTACGTGCTCGGCGCCGTCGCCGCCGGTGCCCCGGCCACCGGCGTCGTCCAGCTGCGGTTCCGGTACGGCATCTGGCGCGAGGGCTTCGACTGCCTGGTCGAGGACGTGTACGTGGCCGACGCCGCACGCGGGGCCGGGCTGGGCCGGGCGCTGATGGAGCGCGCCACGGCACGCGCCCTCGAGCGGGGCTGCCGCCGGATGGAGCTCGACGCGAACGAGACAAACGCGGCCGCGGTCGCCCTCTACGAGTCGCTCGGGTTCGTGAGCCAGAGCACCGCCTACGACGGCCGCGACCTCTACTACCGGCGGCACCTGCCGCACGAGTAGCCGGCCGCGCCCGGTCAGCGATGACGCGGAATCACCGCGAACGACAGCTGCTGCGCCTGCACCGGGCCGGCGGAGCCGTGCGCGGCGACCACGAGGACGTAGCGACCGAGGCGCAGCCGGCGCAGCGCCGCCGCGGGGATCTTCACGGCGTTCGGCCCGGCGGTACCGCTCGCGCGGAAGCTCGCCACCGTGCCGCCGCCGGCGCGCCGCACCGTGAGCAGCAGCTGCGCCGGCGTGTCGAGGACGAGCCGGACCCGCGGGACCCGGACCCGGAGCCGCGAGCTGGACTCCAGCAGGGGCGGGAACTGGACCGCCGCAACGGTCGTGGTGGCGGGCCGGCCGACCGTCAGCCGCGCCGGAGGGGACGCGATCCCCTCGGCGCCACCCTCCGTCTGCCTGACCCGGACGGTGTGGGCGCCCGGCCGCAGCAGCGGCCGCCACGTCGCCGCCCGGCACGGCACGGCCGGCCCGCCGTCCAGCGCACAGGCGAACGTCGTCGCAGGGTCCCGGCCGTCTGCGTCCCCGACCGCGACCGCGACCCGGGCTGCCCCGAGCGCGGGCGGCGCGGCCCACGCGTCGAGTCCGATCGACCGGTCGACGCGCGACGGCGTCGGGTCGGCGTTCCCGGCGCGATCGACCGCGCGCACCAGCGTCGTCCCCGCGGGCAGCGCATCGCCGTTCGCGCACGGCGCCCACGCCGACGGCGGCGGCCCGCCGGACGCCGCTCCGGTCGCGCACTCGAAGCCCGCGCTCGCGTCGTCGGATCCCACGGCCAGGATCGAGCCCACGTCGCCGCTGAGCCCGATGACCGCGGCCGCCAGCGTGTCGGGGGCGGCGAGATCGACCGTGAACGACCACGTGCGCGGGGCGGCCTCCTGCCGGCCGAAGCGGTCCGTCGCCCGGACCTGGAGCGTGTGCGGTCCCGCCGGCAGGGCGATCGTGAGCGCCGGTGCGCACGGGACGTCCGTCGTCCCGTCGAGCAGGCAGCGGAACCGCGAGCCGGCACTGCCGGTGCTGAGCGTCGTGACGAACCGGCCCCCGATCACTGCGGGGACGGCAGGACCGGCCCGCGTGACGGGCGTGGCGCCGCCGTCCCCGAAGCGGGCGTGCGAGCGCACCTCGTCCGCGCTGAGCGCGCGACCGTAGACCGCGACCTCGTCGAGCGCGGCCACGTCGTTCCTGAAGCCCTGGAGGGAGAAGTAGCTGGAGCGGACGCCGTCGCGGAGCGGAGCAACGGCCTCCTCGCCCGCCAGCTCGCCGTCGACGAACAGGCGCAGCGACTGCGGGCTGCGCGTGACGGCGACGTGATGCCACCGGTCGGGCGCGAGCGGACGGGGAGCCTGCACCCGGACGTCGCCGGAGTCCTGGAACCCGGCGGCGAGCTCGCCGCTGGTGTCCAGCGACAGGTACTGACGCTGGTAGGCGGAGCGGTCGGGCAGGTAGCCGATGTTGCTGGTGACGACCCAGCTGTCCTCGTCCTTGTGGCGCCCGGGCGTCGTCCGGGTACGGAGCCACAGCTCGATCGTCGACGCCTCGTTGCCGAGCGCCGGCACATCCTCGGAGGACACGTAGGCTCCGTAGCCGGGCGCGGTCATCGCGGTGTCGCCGTCGTCGGTCGCGCCCGGCTCGTCCCAGATGCCGAACGCGCGATCGTCGGCGCGCGTGACCTCGTCGCGGACGGTGGGCGAGAACACCACGCGGCCGTTCTCCACCCGGCTGGGCGGGTTCGGCCCCATGCGCCAGTAGTTCGCCAGACCCGGCGTCTGGCGGACGAGGTCCGCATAGGACTGCGCACCGCCGGGATCCTGCGACCTGGCCACAGCACGCCTGCCGCCGTTGCGACGCACCCGTTCGCAGTCCTTGGCCACCCGGTCGTTGCTGCCGACGTGGACGGTGTCCACGCCCGGCCCGCAGGTCACCCGCGCGGCGGCGGGACCGTTGACATGGACCGTGTCGTTGCCCGGTCCAGAGTCGACCCGGGCCGCCCCGTCGCCGCGCAGGCGCACCGTGTCGTTCCCGGCGCCGGCCCGGATCGTGTTCTTCCCCAGGCCGCCGTTGACGAAGTCGTCCCCCGAGCCGGCGTCGATCGACTGCGGGCCCTGACCGCCGTAGATCGTGTCGTCGCCGGGACCGGCGTCGAGGATGTCCGGCGCCGGCGACGTGACGCCCGCCTGGCGCAGGCCCCAGAGCACGTCGTTCCCCGCGCCGCCGCGGAGGGTGTCCGGACCGGGCCCGCCGAGCAGGAGGTCGTCCTTCGGCGTTCCGGCGCGCACGCCGCCGCCGTCGGGCGCCAGGTATTTGGCGCCCTGGTTCGGGTCGTGCACCGCATCCGTGACGAGGATGCGCTCGCAGTCGGCGGGTTGCAGCGACCGGCGCGGCGCAAGCTCCTCGGCCAGGCCGCTGGGCTGCACGAGGTACAGCACGTCGGCGCCCGTGCCGCAGCTGACCTTGGCGGCCGACGACGCGTCGACGTGGAGCGTGTCGTCCCCCGCGCCGCCGGCGAGCACGTCGCCGCCGCTGTCGGCGTAGAGCGTGTCGTTCCCGTCGTCGCCGCTGACGAGGTCGGGTCCCGAGCCGCCGTGCACGACGTCGTCGCCGGGGCCGCCGCTGATCACGTCGGTGTCGTTCGCGCCGTCGAGCGTGTCGTCGCCGGCGCCGCCCTCGATGCGGTCCGCGCCGAACCCGCCCAGGACGACGTCCGCCCCGTCGCCGCCGCTCAGGGTGTCGCCGCCGGCCGCCCCGGTGATCGTGTCGTCCCCCGCACCGCCCGCGACCCGGTCGGCGCCCGTGTCACCGGTGAGCAGGTCCGCGCCGCCGGCGCCGGAGAGGCGGTCAGGCCCCTCGTGCCCGCGCAGGTAGTCCGCCCGCGCGGTCCCGCGCAGCACGTCCGCCCGGGTGTCGCCGTCGTGGGCACGTGGCCAGGCCCCGGCCGCGGTCGCGGCGGCAGCCCCCGGCGGCAGGGCGAGGGCGGTCGACACGCCGGCGGCGAGCACGAGCCGCAGGACACGAAGACGGAACTGCACCCGTTCCTGGTCGGCCGGCGCGCGCGGGACATGAGCCCCGCCGTCATCATGCGCGCGCGATCAGCGGTTGCGCGGTATGACAGCGAACGGCAGTCGCTCGACGGACAGCGACCCCGAGGGCCCCCGCGCCGCCACCACCAGCGTGTATCGTCCCAGTCCCAGGCGACGGAGGGCCGACGCGGGGATCTTCGGCGCGTTCGGCCCGGTGACTCCGGCGGCCCGGAAGGCCGCGATCTGCTTGCCGTCCGCCCCGGTGACCGCCAGCGCGAGCTCGGCCGGCCCGTCGAGGACCAGCCGGACCCGGGGGACGCGGACGCTCAGCGCGGAGCTCGACTCAACGACGGCGGGGAACTGCACCGCCGTGAGCGTCACGTTCGGCGGCGGGCCGACCCGGATCGCCAGCGGTGCAGCGACGATCCTGGCCCCCGCCAGGCCGTAGCCCGCCTGGGTGATCCGTAGCGTGTGGCCCCCATGGCGCAGCAGCGGCAGCCGGAAGCGGCCGGCACACGCAGCCCCGGCGAGCGCGTCGACCTGGCAGGCGAAGACCGTCGTCGGATCCCGCTGCTCGACCTCGCCGATCACGACGTCCGCCCGGGCGGCGCCGAGCGCAGGGACGACGCCCTGCGCGGCGCTCTCGCGAGCGGCCACGTCGATGCGGCTCGGGGTCGCGTCGACGTTACCGGCGACGTCGACCGCCCGGACGAAGACGCGGGCGGCGGTCGCGTCGGGGATCCGCGTCCCGCTGACGCACGGCGCCCACCGCAGCGCGTCGACGTCGCCGATCGGCACGGTGCCGGCCGGGGCGGTCGCGCACTGGAAGGTCGCGGCGAAGTCGTCGGAGCCGAAGGTGAGCGCGGACGGCACGTTGCCGGTGAGGCCGAGGACGGCCGCGGCCAGGGTCTCGGGGTCGGTGCCGTCGACCGTGAACGAGTAGGTGGCGGGACTCACCTCCTTGCGGCCGAAGCGATCGGTCGCCCGCAGCTGGAGCGTGTGCTCGCCGACGGGCAGGCGCGCCACGAGCGCGGACGGGCAGGAGATGTCCGTCGTGCCGTCGATCAGGCAGCGGAACCGCGAGCCGGCACGCGCGGTGCTGAGCGTCGTCCGGTAGGGACTGCCGATCAGCGCCGGGATCGGGCGGTCGAGCTTCGTGACCGGCGGCCGGCCGTCGTCACCGACCTTCGCGTGGGCGCGGACCGTCTCGGCGTCGAGCGCCCGCGAGTAGAGCGCGAGCTCGTCCAGTCCCGCGAGCGACGCGGAGCTCGCGGTGCCGATCTTCCAGTCCTCGTTCAGCACGGGCCCGGTGGACGCGATGTCCGCCGCGGTCGCGACCTCTACGCCGTCGAGGTAGACGCGGATCGACGTTCCGTCCCGCGTCAGGGCGACGTGGTGCCACGCGCCGGCGCTCACGATCTGCGCCGCCGAGCGGGCGACGGTCGCGGTGCCGCCGTACGGGGTGACGGCCGCCTCGACACCGCCGCTGCGGTTGAACGTCAGCCGGACCGCCTGACCCTGGGACTGGTCGTAGCCGGAGTAGGTGACGAGGTTGTCGGTGCCGGCGCGAGCGGCGGGGTCGGCCGACCGCGCCCACAGCTCGATGGTCGAGCCGGCGCCGCCCAGGACGCTGTCGGCGAGGTACACGCTGAGGGTGCTCCCCTGCGGGACCCAGGAGCCGTCGCCGTCGTCCGTCGCGCCCGGCTCGGTGACGGTCCCGGTCGCGAACGCGCCTCGCCCGCCGACCGCATCGGGGGTGACGGACAGCGCCGCGACGGTGCCGGCCGAGTAGGTCGGCCCCCACGACGAGAGGCGCCACCAGTGCGCGAGTCCCGGGGTCGCGCGGACGAGATCGGCGTACGTGGCGCTGCCTGGAGCCGGCGCGTCGGCAGCTCCGGGCGCGGGGGTCGCCGCCTGCCGCGCGGCCGCGCGCAGCCGGGACGGGCTCGACCCAGGGTTGGCCCTGAGCCGCTCGCAGTCCCTCGCTATGCGGTCGTTGCGGTTCGCGTAGACCGTGTCGGTCCCGGCCCCGCAGCGCACGCGACCCGCCGCCGGCCCGTTGACGTAGATGGTGTCGTTGCCGGCGCCGCCGTCGACCGTCGCGGTCCCGGAACCGCGCAGCCGGATCGTGTCCTTGCCGGCCCCGCCCCTGATCGCGTTCGTGCCGAGCCCGCCGTTGATGAAGTCGTCGCCCGCGCCGCCGTCGATCGTCTGCGGTCCGGGACCGCCGTAGATCGTGTCGTCCCCCGGTCCGGCGTCCAGGACATCCGGCAGGGACGACGTCAGCCCGGCCTGCCGCAGCCCCCAGAGCACGTCGTTGCCCGCCCCGCCGTTCAGGACGTCGGCGCCCGGGCCGCCCAGCAGCAGGTCGTCCCTGGCGGTGCCGGTGCGGGTGCCGCCGCTGTCCGGGGCAAGGTACTTGGCGCCCTGGTTGGGGTCGACGACGGCGTCGGTGAGCACCGTCCGCTCGCAGTCGGGCACCCGCTTGGTGGCACGCGGGCTGAAGTCCTCGGGCAGGTCGGCCGGCTGGACGAAGTAGAGGACGTCGTTGCCCGCGCCACAGCTGATCTTCGACGCCGAGGTGCTGTCGACGAAGATGACGTCGTCGCCCTCACCCCCGGCGAGGACGTCACCGCCGCTGTCGGCGTAGAGCGTGTCGTCGCCCGCGCCGCCGTCGATCAGGTCGGGGCCGGACCCACCGTGGATGAGGTCGTTCCCGGCCCCGCCCTTGATGAAGTCGCTGTCGTTGGCGCCGTCGATGGTGTCGTCGCCCGTACCGCCGTCGATGTGGTCGGACCCGAAGCCGCCGAGGATGACGTCCGCGCCGTCGGCGCCGTTCAGGTGGTCGCCGCCGGCGGCGCCCGTGATCGTGTCGTCGCCCGCGCCCCCGTTGACGATGTCCGCCCCCGTGTCACCGGTGAGGAGATCGGCGCCGCCCTTGCCGAACAGGCGGTCCGGGCCCTCGTGCCCGCGGATGTAGTCGGCCCGGGAGCTGCCGCGCAGGGTGTCGTTCTTCGTGGTGCCGTCGCGGGCGGAGGGCCAGGCGCTGCGGAGGGACGCCGCAGGCGCGACCGTCGCCCCGGCGCTCGCGATGCCGACGAGCGACAGCAGGGCGGCGGTGGCGAGGCGGCGAGGGCTGGGCATGCGGGAGGGCCACGGCCGGACCGTCCGGGTCCCCGCCTCGGCAGGCGTGGAGGCTACCGAGGCCGGTGCCGGCCCTCACCAGTTGGCGCGCGCGCCGCGTGCCGCGGGCGGGTCGGCGGCGTGGGTCAGTCCCGTGGCGCGAAGCCCATGACCTCGATGCGGTGACCGGCGGGGGAGTGCACGAACGCCCGCGGGGAGTCCCAGTAGCGCTCGCGCTCGAGGACCTCGAAGCCGGCCGCGCGCAGGGACGCCAGCGTCGCCTCGTAGTCGGTGCGGACGACGGCGAGGTGCGCGCGGCGGGGGATCGCCGGCGCGTCCTCGTAGACGAGGTGGATCTGGTTGCGGCTCGCGGGGTCCTGCAGCCAGCGGGAGCTCTGCGCGAGCTTCTCGGTCAGGGCCGGGATCTCCGGGTAGCCGAGCAGCGTCCAGAAGGCCACCTCGGCGTCGGCGTCGCCCGCCCGGATCTCGAGCGAGGCGTGGTGGAGCATCAGTCGCCGGCGTGCGCCTGGTTGCGCGCGTGGAGCTTCAGCTGCCCGGGTCCGCGGCGGGCGATCGGCAGCGACCAGTCGGTGAGGTACGCGACGTCCTCGCGGAGGATCGCCAGCGCACGGGCGCTGTCCAGCACCGCGCCGTGGCCGGGGACGACGTGATCGGCCTGCTCGACCAGCGGGCGCAGCCGCTCGAGGGTGGCGAGGTACGCGCTGCGCGAACCGCCGTCGCTGAGCATCGGCAGCTCGACGGGCGAGAGGTGGTCGCCCACGACGAGGACGCGCGCCCACGGCACCCAGACCGCCATCCCGTCCGCGGTGTGGCCGCCGGTCGGGTGCAGCTCGAGGGTCTGGTCGCCGACGTCGAGGTGGCCCGGGACCGGCAGCGCCTGGACGCCGCCCAGGCCGAGCCGGCCCGCGTCGCCGTCGCGCTCGACGTACCACTCGTCGTCGAAGTCGCGCAGGCTCCGGGCGGCGACACCGGGCTCGGCGGTGAGGCGGGCGGCGGTCGTCTCGCAGACCCCGAGCGGCGCGTCGGCGCCGAACGCCAGGCGGCCCAGGAGGTGGTCCCAGTCGCCGTGGGTGGCGAGCAGGCCACTGAACCCGAAGCCCGACTGCTGCAGCAGCGTGGGCAGGACCTCGAGCTCGCTCGGGAGGACCGGCGAGTCGATGACGAACGCCTCGCTCCCGTCACTGTCCGCGACCGTCCCGCGCACGATGGTGCAGGTCGTCTGCCAGACCGCCGACGTGGCGACGAGGACGTCCTGATGCAGCGCGATGACGCGCACGGCGTGCCGTCGTCCCGGCTATAGGCCGAGCAGGCGCGCGGCCTCGAGGAGCGTCTTGCACTCCTCGGTGGGCTTCTTCTGGCCGGTCTCGAGCGGGGCGCCGCTGCGGTTGACCCAGATCACGGGGATCTTGGCCTTCAGGCACGGCTCGACGTCGTGGTAGTAGCTGGAGCCCACGTGGACCCAGCCCTTCTTCGTCCCGATGCGGCGCGCGAACTCGTTGAAGTGGGCCGGGTCCGGCTTGTACGAGCGGACCTGCTGCGCGGTGACGACGAGGTCGTAGTCGCCCGGGATATGACGGCGGGTCTGCCCGAGGAGCTTGTCGTCGATGTTCGAGAGCAGCGCCGTCTGGTACTTGTTGAAGAACTTCTTCATCTGCGGCGCGGTCTCCTTGAACGGCATCCAGCGCGCGACCGAGTCGGGCAGGAAGCCGGAGCGCGAGGGCTCTAGGGCCCAGCCGATCTCCTTGGCGATCTTGACCGCCGTCTGGCGCAGGACCTCGGCGTAAAGCTCGTAGGACCCGCTCTCGACCTGGCGCGAGATCTCGTGGAAGTGCCGGATGATCTCGGCCTTGTCCTTGTCCTCGATCGTGAAACCCTCGCGCGCGGCCTCGCGCTTGAAAGCCTGGAAGACACCAGTTTCCCAATCGATCAACGTGCCGTACACGTCGAAGGTGACCCACTGGACCTTTGCAGGAAGCGCCATGAGCGGTCCATTGTGCCAAAGCCCGACCTTTTGCCGCTTGACGGGTCGCACGCGCGGGCGCGTAGGCTGTCCGCGTGCGTTCATCTGAGGAGTCGGCCGACGTCATCGTGGTGGGAGGCGGGCTCGCCGGCCTGGTCGCCGCCGCAGAGCTCGCGGACGCGGGCCGGAAGGTCATCGTCGTCGACCAGGAGCCGGAGGCCTCGCTCGGCGGTCAGGCGTTCTGGTCGCTCGGCGGGCTGATGTTCGTCGACAGCCCCGAGCAGCGGCGGATGCGGATCAAGGACTCACGCGAGCTCGCGATGGCCGACTGGCTGGGGACGGCCGGCTTCGACCGCCCCGAGGACTTCTGGCCGCGCAAGTGGGCCGAGGCGTACGTCGACTTCGCCGCCGGCGAAAAGCGCGCGTGGCTGCACGCGCAGGGGATGCGCTGGATCCCGAACCCGGGCTGGCCGGAGCGCGGCGGCTCGCAGGCGGACGGTCACGGCAACTCCGTCCCCCGGTTCCACATCACGTGGGGGACGGGGCCCGGGGTGCTCGCGCCGTTCGAGGCGCGGGTGCGGGACGCGGTCAGGCGCGGGCTGATCACGCTGCGGTTCCGCCACCGCGTCACCTCCCTGGTCGTCGACGGCGGGGTCGTGACGGGCGTGACGGGCGAGGTCCTCGTCCCCAGCGACGTGGTCCGCGGCGCGGAGAGCTCTCGCGAGGTCGCCGGGGAGTTCGAGCTGAGCGCCGCCGCCGTCCTCGTCACCAGCGGCGGCATCGGCGGCAACCACGAGCTCGTACGGCGCAACTGGCCGGCCCGGCTGGGAACCGCGCCGCAGCGGATGCTGTCCGGCGTCCCGGCCCACGTCGACGGCCTTATGCAGCAGGCGGCCTGCGCGGGCGGCGCCCGGCAGATCAACGAGGACCGGATGTGGCACTACGTCGAGGGCATCCACAACTGGGACCCGATCTGGCCCCTGCACGCCATCCGGATCATCCCCGGACCGTCGTCGCTGTGGTTCGACGCGCGCGGCAGGCGACTGCCCGCCCCGCTCTACCCCGGGTTCGACACGCTGGGGACGCTCGACCACATCATGGGGACCGGCTTCGACCACACCTGGTTCGTCCTCACCGAGAAGATCATCGAGAAGGAGTTCGCCCTGTCGGGCTCCGAGCAGAACCCGGACACGACGTCGAAGTCGATCCGCGCGGTGCTGAAGGACCGCGTGGGCAGCGGCCCGCCCGCCCCGGTGCAGGCGTTCAAGGACCACGGCGCCGACTTCATCGTCGAGCGGGACCTGGGGACGCTCGTGCGGCGGATGAACGAGCTCGTCGGCGGCGAGCCGCTGATCGACGTGGACGACCTGCGCGCGCAGATCGTCGCGCGGGATCAGCAGATCGCGAACCCCTATTCGAAGGACTCGCAGGTGACGGCGATCCACGGTGCGCGCGCGTACCTGGCGGACAGGATCACGCGCGTGGCGTCGCCGCACCGGATCCTCGACCCGGACGCGGGGCCGCTGATCGCCGTCCGGCTGAACATCCTCACGCGCAAGTCGCTCGGCGGCCTCGAGACCGACCTCTCCGCGCGGGCGCTACAGGCCGACGGGACGCCGCTTCCGGGGCTGTGGGCGGCGGGGGAGGTCGCCGGGTTCGGCGGCGGTGGCATGCACGGGTACCGCGCGCTGGAGGGGACGTTCCTGGGTGGCTGCCTGTTCTCGGGGCGGGTGGCGGGCCGGGCGATCGCGAAGGCCGTGGCCTAGCGCCGAGGACGGCGCGGGCCGTTGACCGCGTAGTCAACGACAGTCCCTATAGCATCGCCCGCGCTATGGACCTCCTCGAATATCAGGGCAAGCAGCTCTTCGGCCGTCACGGGCTCGCCGTCTCCGACGGCAAGGCCGTCACGACCGTCGACGACGCCGTCGCCGCCGCGAACGAGATCGGCTACCCGGTCGTCGTCAAGGCGCAGGTGCTCATCGGCGGACGCGGCAAGGCGGGCGGCGTCAAGCTCGCCGCCAACGAAGCCGAAGCGCGTGAGCACGCCACCAACATCCTCGGCCTGGACATCAAGGGCCACATCGTGCGCACGGTGTGGATCGAGTACGCCTCGGACATCGCGACGGAGTACTACGCGTCGGTGCTCCTGGACCGCGGCGCGAAGAAGCCGCTCGTCATGTTCTCCGTCGAAGGCGGCGTCGAGATCGAGACGGTCGCCGAGGAGACCCCCGAGAAGCTCATCAAGCAGAACGTCGACCCGCTGGTCGGCCTGACCCGCGAGCAGGCGGTCGACATCGCCACCAAGGGCGGTGCGGACGACGACGTCATCGAGGGCGTCGCCGACGCGCTCCTGGCGCTCTACACGGTCTGGATCGAGGAGGACTGCTCCCTCGCCGAGATCAACCCGCTGATCGTGACGCCGGACCGCAAGGTCAAGGCGCTCGACGCGAAGGTCACGCTCGACGGCAACGCGCTGTTCCGCCACCCGGAGAACAAGGACCTCGGCGACTCGGCCAACGCCGACCCGATCGAGGTCAAGGCGGCCGAGCAGGACGTCATCTACGTCAAGCTCGACGGCGACATCGGGATCATGGGCAACGGCGCGGGGCTCGTCATGTCGACGCTGGACGTCGTCGCCGGCGCCGGGGGCAACCCCGCGAACTTCCTGGACGCCGGCGGTGGATCCGACGCCGCCAAGGTCACGCAGGCGATCGAGCTGATCCTCTCGAACGACGCCGTGAACGCGGTCCTGCTGAACATCTTCGGCGGCATCACGCGCTGCGACGAAGTCGCCAAGGGCCTGGTCGAGGCGTTCGCGCAGCTGAAGCCGACCGTCCCGTTCGTCGTCCGCCTGGACGGCACGAACGACGTCGAGGGCCGCAAGATCCTGGAGGACGCCGCCCTGCCGAACGTGCACGCGGCCACCACCATGGACTCGGCGGCCGAACTGGTCGTCAAGCTCGCGAAGGAGAACAGCTGACATGTCGATCCTCATTGACAAGGACACCAAGCTCGCCGTCGCCGGCATCACCGGCCGCGAGGGCTCGTTCCACACGCTGAACAACCGCAAGTACGGCACGAACGTCGTCGGCGGCATCAACCCGAAGAAGGCCGGCGAGAACGTCGAGGGCATCCCCGTCTTCGGCAACTGGAAGGACACCGTCGCGGAGACCGGCGCCAACACGGCGATGATCTTCGTGCCGCCGCCGTTCGCAGCCGCGTCCGCCCAGGAGGCCGCCGAGGCCGGCGTCGAGCTGATCGTCGTCATCACCGAGGGCATCCCGGCGCACGACGAACTGCTGCTCTTCAACCGCCTCAAGCGCGACCACCCGGACACGCGCCTCCTGGGCCCGAACTGCCCCGGCCTGCTGTCCCCCGGCAAGGCGAACGTCGGCATCATCCCGGCGTCGTTCTTCAAGGAGGGCAACGTCGGCGTCGTCTCGCGCTCCGGCACGCTGACCTACCAGATCGGCAACGAGCTGGCCCAGGCCGGCTTCGGCAACTCGTCGATCGTCGGCATCGGCGGCGACCCGGTCCCGGGCTCGTCGTTCATCGACATCCTCACGCTGTTCGAGGCCGATCCGGAGACCGAGCTGATCGTCATGTCCGGCGAGATCGGCGGCGACGCGGAGGAGCAGGCCGCAGCGTTCATCAAGGACAACGTCACCAAGCCGGTCGTCGGCTACATCGCGGGCTTCACGGCCCCCGAGGGCAAGACGATGGGCCACGCGGGCGCGATCGTGTCCGGCTCGGCCGGCACCGCCGCCGCGAAGGCCGAGGCCCTGGAGGCCGTCGGCGTCCAGGTCGGCCGCACGCCGACCCAGGTCGCGAAGATCGCCATGGAGATCCTGGGCGCAGCCGCGTAACGGACACCTCCGTCTGCAGCATCGAGCGCCCCTGGGACCGTCGCGGTCCGGGGGCGCTCGGTCGTCGGTGGGCACTTCGTGAGACGGCCGGCGCGGTGTGCTGTCCGGTTGTGGCTGTGCGTGGTTCCGCTTTCCGCTACGGCGTACTGCCACCAGGGCGGGTGCCTACAGAGGTGGCAGCACGTGGTCCCGCTTCCCGCGATAAGGCACTGCCACCCCACACCCGCGGTCTGCGGCCGGCACCACGCACTCACGTCGCGCGCGCGGCACAGGCGTGTCGTAGCGCCGTGACGGACCGGCATCGCAGGCTTTCCGGATGCCTCGAGCGAGTCGACCCGTCCGCGTCCCCGACAGCGTCGACCCACGCGACGCGCAACTGGTGGTGCTCGCGGCGCGCAGCGGCGGCACCGCGACGCGGGACGAGCTCGCGCGATGTGGGCTGAGTGCCTCGGCTATTCACCGTCGCGTCCGGTCAGGGCGGCTGGTGCGCCTCGGGCCCAGCGTCTACCAGGTCGGACCGGTCGTGACGGACGACGCGCTGCGCTTCGCGGCGCTCAACGTGGGCGGTACGCACTGTGAGCTGAGTCACCACTCGGCCGTCGAGCTCCTCGACGCCGGACCACGCGATCCCGACGCCCACCACATCACGGTGCCGCGCGGCTGCTGCCCGGGACGCTCAAGTGGTGTCGTAGTCCATCACGCGCGCAGCCTGACCGCGGCCGACGTGGTCCGAATCCGCGGGATGCGCGTGACAGCGCCCGGCAGGACGGCGCTGGACATGGCGGCAATTCTCGTCCCAGAGGAACTCGCGGCGCTCGTCACGCGCCTGCTCCACGCCCGCAAGCTCACGCCCGCCGCCTTCGCGGCACTCGCGTCGCGACATCGCGGACACCCAGGGCTCGGCCGGCTCCTGGCCCTGAGCCCCGGCCGCACTCCGACGGAGTCCCCGCTCGAGGACCGCGTCCGGGATCTGATCCTCGATCCGCTCCCGCTGCCCGAGGCCGTCCCGCAGTTCTGGGTGACAGGACTGAGCGGCAGTCGTTACCGCGTCGACTTCGCCTTCCCAGATGCCTGGACGCTGATCGAGGCTGACAGCCGGACCCATCACGACCGGACGGCGGCCTTCGAGGCTGACCGCACGCGGGACGCCGACCTGGCCGCGGTCGGGTGGCTGTCGCTCCGCATCACGCACGATCACGTGGAGCGCCATCGACGGCCCACGCAACAGCGAGTGCTCGCGACGGTGGCCCGCCGACTCCCGGCCTGACGGTCTGCGGCCGGGGGGGGGTGGCAGTGCGGGGTCCCGCATCCCGCGACCAGATCCTGCCACGTCGCGCCGCCTCGCGCGGGTGGCAGTCCGTGGTCCCGGTAGCCGCGATGGCGTACTGCCACCTCGGTGGCGGGCCCATCCCGCTGACCCGCCCCGCCCTCAGCGCCCGCGGGCGGCTCGCGCCTCGAGCTTCGTCCGGTCGGTGATCGCGACCTTCCCGCGCCGCACGTCGACCGTCGCCGCGTCCTTCTCCTCACCCAGGACGCGGTTCACCGTCGCGCGCGACGTGCCGGCCAGGGAGGCGAGGTCCTCCTGGGTGAGGGGGATCGTGACGGGGCCGTCGGGGTCGTCGGCGGCTGCGTACATCGTGGCCAGCTCCACCAGGCGGTGGCGGACGCGGGTGTCGGCCGTGACGTAGAGCGCCTCCACCAGGCGTGCGGACAGGCGCTCGACCTGGCCGCGCAGCGCGTGCAGCAGGACGGTCGACGCGAGCGGGTACTCGCGCAGGACCTTCTCGAAGTCGACGCGATGCAGGGACAGGGTCTCGCCGGCCTCCAGCGCGACGACCGAGGCGGTGCGGATCGAGTCGCCCGACAGCAGCGCCAGCTCCCCGAAGTGGTCGCCCGGCCCCAGGATCGCCATGGTGTTGACGTCGAGCCCACCGCTCGTGTTCTGGACGGCGAACCGGCCCTTGCGCACGACGTGCATCGCGTCGCCGGGGTCGCCCGCATGGAAGACGACCGTCCGCTTCGCGAACACGCGCCGGCGGGCGATCGAGACGACCCGCGTCCGCTCGGGCTCCGGCAGCACGTCGAAGAAGCCGCTCATGAGGCTTGCGACCCTACCGCCCCTGCCAGGCGGCTTCCGCAGCACACCCCGGCGGCGCGCGTCAGGGGATGGGGACCGCGGCGCCGCTGACGCCGACCCCGGCGTTGGGTCCTACGGGAATGTCGACCGTGAGCACCGACGGACGGCCCATGTCGTCGCCCTGATGCACGGTGACGCGAGCCGGGAGGTCGACGAGCGCGAGACTGCGCAGGTAGGCGCCGAACGCCGCCGCCGCGGCACCGGTCGCCGGGTCCTCGACGACGCCGCCGGTCGGGAAGGGGTTGCGGGCGTCGAACGTGAGGCCGGCCGGGTCCGCGGCCCGGCGGTGGACGAGCGTGAGCGTCACGCACTCGCGTGCCTCGAGCAACGCGCGCAGCCGGTCGAAGTCGTAGGCGAGCGCTGTCAGCCGCTCGCGCCGGCCCACGCCGAGGATCAGGTGGCCCGCGCCGGCGTTGGCGAACCGCGGCGGCAGGCGGTCGTCGAGGTCGTCCGCCGTCCAGCCCAGCGCCGCGAGCGCCTCGTCGAGGTCCGCGTCCGGGACGTCCCAGACCCGCGTCGGGACGCTCGTCAGGGTCGCGATCGGGACGCCGTCCTCACCCGCCGCCACCGTGACGTCGATGCGCCCGGCCGCGGTGTCGAGCCGCAGCCGCCCGGGTCCGTGGACATCCGCAAAGGCGACCGCCGTCGCGATCGTGGCGTGGCCGCAGAACGGGACCTCGGACTCCGGGCTGAAGTACCGGACGGCCAGCGTGTCCCCGTCGCGGGCGGTGACGAACGCGGTCTCCGAGTACCCCAGGTCGGCCGCGATCGCGCGCATCGCCGGCTCGTCCAGGCCGGCCGCGTCGAGGACGACGCCCGCCGGGTTTCCGCCGGCCGGATCGCGGGTGAACGCGGAGTAACGGACGATGGTCGGCATGGGCCGGAGCCTACGCCTGCGGCCGGGGTGGTCAGCGGCCGCGACCGCGACCGAGCTCGCGGGCCCGCTCGCGCAGGTTCTTCAGGTACTGCTTCAGCGCCTTCTTCGAGTCGGCCCGTCCGGGCAGCGCGCGCGACCCCGCGTCGGGTTCCGCGGCCCCCGCCGGGTTCTGCGACTCGGCTCCTGGGGGCGTCGCCCCGGCAGGCGGGGCAGCAGC
The DNA here is from genome assembly GCF_040581415.1 of Paraconexibacter sp. AEG42_29. Taxonomy (NCBI): domain Bacteria; kingdom Bacillati; phylum Actinomycetota; class Thermoleophilia; order Solirubrobacterales; family Paraconexibacteraceae; genus Paraconexibacter; species Paraconexibacter sp. AEG42_29. Next base: position 5,286,216 of record NZ_CP114014.1, read on the forward strand.
GGCGACGGGCTGCAGGGACATGATCGTCGTCCGTGCCGCCAGTCGCGCCTGCGGGGTCGGACCGGCGATGACCGCGTAGCCGCGGCCGCCCAGGTCGAGCTGGTAGTCGACGCAGCCACCGGCACAGAACTCGGCCGGCACGCCCGTGAAGCGATAGCCGACGACGGGCCCGAGCGGGCCCTGCAGCCGCCGCGTCTCGGTCACCGTCCGGCCTTCGCGCCCGAACGCCGGGGCCATGGTCGGCGTCGCGTCGATCCACAGCTGCTGGCCGTCGGGGCCGGTGAGCGTGGTGCGGATGACGCCGCCCAGGTCCTGCTCCCCCTGGACGCTCCACCCCTCCGCGGCGGGCACCTTGGCGGTGTACCCGCCGCCAGGCGACGTGTAGTCCGTGGTCGCGAGCGGCACGATCTTCACCGGCGCGGGCTTCGGCGCGGCGGCGGCCGTGGTTCCGGGTGCCCCGCTGCCGGTGGACGTGGTCCGCGCTGCGGTGGTCTTGGACGAGGACGTGCCGCCCGCTTTCCGGCCGGTGTCGTCGTCGCCGCCGCCGCGGGTGAGCGCGATCACCAGGAGCACCGCCACGAGTGCGGCGGCGCCGGCGGCGACGAGCCGCGCGGGCGGGCGGTTCACCGGGGTGTCGTCGCCGGACGTCGGGGGCGCGGAGTCGGGGCCGGACGGCGCCGGGCGCGGGGTCCGCAGGGGGGCGACCGGCCTGACCGCGGTCGCCGGATCGTCGAGCGGTCGTGGTTGTGACCGCGGCCGGGGTCGACCGGCGCCGGCCGGGACCACCGGGCGGCGCGGGCCGGGCAGCGGACCTGCGGCGCCCGCGGTGTCGCTCTCGGCGCCCGCAGCGTCATCGGCGCCGGCGCCGGCAGCGGCGCCCGCGGTGCCGTCAGCGTCAGCACCCCCGGCGGAAGCGGCGCCCGCGGCACCCTCAGCGGAAGCACTCCCAACGCCAGGGGCACCAGCGACATCCCCAGTGTCACCGGTGTCGACCGCACCCGCACCGTCAGCGGGCATGACGGCCGTCGTGGCGGCGGCCGGCGGATGGACTTCGGTCGGCGCCGCATCCGCATCCGGACCCGGTCGCGAGTCGGACTCGAGAAGGATGGGCGCCATCGCCATCGTCCGCTGCCCGTCCCCCACCGCGGTATCCGCCACCGCCCGTGCGAACGACCGCGCCAGCGCGCCCGCCGAGGCGTGACGGCGCCGCGGGTCCTTTGCCGTGGCCATCGCGAGGACCGTGTCGATCCGGCCCGGGTCCGGGGCCAGCGCCGTCCCGATGGACGGGAACTCCGCGGTGCTGTGCGCGACGGCCTTCGCCGTGAAGGTGCCGGTGAACGGCAGCTCCCCGGTCAGCGCGTGGTAGAGGACGCAGCCCAGCGCGTAGACGTCGGTCCGCGGGCCGATGACCCCGGCCTCGATCTGCTCGGGCGCCGCGTAGTCGACCGTGCCGACCCACTGCCCGGTCTGGGTGACGCCCCCGTCGGGCTCGCGCGTGAGGCCGAAGTCGGTGAGGTAGAGGTGCTCCTCGTCCCCGGCCCCCGTCAGCAGGACGTTGCCCGGCTTGACGTCGCGGTGCACCAGCCCGCGGGCGTGCGCGGCGTCGAGGGCCGCGCCGAGCTGGCGCCCGAGGCGCGCGACCCGGCCGGGCAGCAGCGCGCCGTCGCGCCGGATGACCTGTCCGAGGTCCTCCCCGTCGACGAGCCGCATCGCGATGAAGCGGACGCCGTCCTCGGTGCCGATCTCGTGGACCGGGACGACGTTGGGGTGCTCGAGCGCGATCGCGACGCGCATCTCCTGCGCGAAGCGGTCCCCGGCGGCCTCGTCGATCAGCCGGTCGGCGCGCAGCACCTTGAGCGCGACGCGGCGGTCCTGCGCCTCGTCGTAGGCCACGTGGACGACGCCCATCCCGCCGCGACCGAGCTCCCCCTCGAGCAGGTAGCGGCCGATGCGGCGCTCGGAGGCGGTGGCGTCGGACGGCGGCACGTCCAGAAGACGGTACCCACATCGGCCTCCCTCAACCCGTCGCCGGCCGGGCCGCGCGTCCCCGGGGCGGCGGTACAGTCCCCGGCAGATGGCGAAGGCACCCACCAGCCCCGCGCTCCGTGAGCGCTACGACCGCCGTCAGGCGCAGGTGGTCGACGACGCCGCCCGCGTCTTCGCCGACCGGGGCTACGACCAGACCTCGGTGCAGGACCTCAGCGACGCGATCGGGCTGGCCGCCGGCGGGATCTACCACTACTTCGGCGGCAAGGAGCAGCTGCTCATCAGCATCTGCGACCGCCTGATGGACCCGCTGCTGGACGAGGCCCGCGCGCTGACCGCCACGCCGGGGGACGCTGCCACGCAGCTGCGCGCGGTCGTCCGCCTGTGGGTCGCGCACGCGCTCGAGCACCGTGACCACATGCTCGTCTTCCAGCAGGAGCGCCACGTCATCGAGCACGGCGACCAGTGGCGCGCCGTGCGGTCCAACCGCAAGGCGTTCGAGCGCCTCGTCCAGGATCTGCTCGCCCGGGCGCACGCCGAGCGCGCCCCGGGCGGCGACCGGCGCCTCCTGCTGGCGGCCCTGCTCGGCATGGTGAACCACTCGGTGCAGTGGTACCGGCCCGGCGGCCGCCTGAAGCCGGAGCAGATCGCCGACGGCTACCTTGACCTGATCCTGCCGCCCGGGTCCGCCTGAGACGGGACCCGTGAGCCGGCGTCCGACGCTCGCCGCAGCTCTCGCTGCAGTCCTCCTCGGCCTCCTCCTGCCGCCGAGCGCGGGCGCCGCGGCGCGGCCCGTACCGTGCGCCGGGTCGTGCTGGGAGCCCCGCCCGACCGTCCGCCCCTGGCAGATCCAGCTCGCCGGCCGGATCGACGTGACCGTCCCCGCGCCGGTCGTCGAGGTCGACTGCGACGGGACGCCGGCCGCGACCGTCCGTGCGCTGCAGCGGCGCGGCGCGAAGGTCCTGGGCTACATCGACGCGGGTTCGCTCGAGTCCTACCGGGCGGATGCGCAGCGCTTCCCGCCGGCGGTCGTCGGCCGGCTCTACGACGGCTATCCGGATGAGCGCTGGCTCGACGTCCGCCGGCTGGACGTCCTGCTACCGCTGCTCCGCGACCGCCTTCGGACCTGCGCCCGGAACGGCTTCGACGGCGTGGACCCCGACAACATGAACGGCTACGAGAACGACACCGGCTTCCCGCTCACCGCCGATGACCAGGTGCGGTTCAACCGCGCGCTCGCGGACGAGGCGCACCGCCAGGGTCTCGCCGTCGTCCTGAAGAACACCGGCGGCCTCGTGCCGCGGCTGCGGCGATGGTTCGACGGCGCCGTCGTCGAGAGCTGCTTCCGCTTCCGCGAGTGCGCGCAGTACGCGCCCTTCGTCGCGGCACGACGGCCCGTCTACGCGATCGAGTACGAGCGCGCGCCGGACCAGTTCTGCGCCGAGGCGCGCCGCCGCAGCTTTAGCGCGATCTTCAAGCGGACCTCGCTGAGCGCGTTCCGGCGGACCTGCTGAGCGAGGGGTCCTGGCTCAGACCGCGGCGAGGATCGTCGTCGTCCCGTCGTCGGCGCAGACCTGCTGCCAGGCCGCGCGCAGCCGCGACGCCGCCTCGACCAGGATCTCGGGGGCGAGCGTGAAGCAGACCCGGACGTGATCGAGGTGCTGGTCGTCCAGCGACCCGACGCCGCCGCCGGCGATCGCCACCCCGTGCTGGAGCGCGGCGTTCACGACCTGCGCCGCGTTGGCCTGCGGCAGCTTGATCCAGAGCCCGTACCCACCGTCGCAGCGACCGATCTCCCACTCGGGCAGCTGCTCGGTGAGCGCGGCCCGCAGGACGGCCTCCCGCTCCTGCGCGAGCCGGCGCCGGCCGACGATGATCTCGTCCAACTGCGGGAGCGCGGCGAGGACGGCGGCCTGGTCCAGCAGGCCCGAGCCCATGTCCTGCGCGGTCCGCAGGCGACCCAGTCGCAGGATCGTCGCGGGATCCGCGCGGATCCAGCCGACCCGCAGGCCGCCCCACAGCACCTTGCTGAACGATCCGATCGCGATGATGCGATCGGGCGCGAGCGCGACCATGTGCGGCGGCGCCTCGCCCGAGAAGCTGAGGTCGGCCATGGTGAGGTCCTCGACCATCAGCACCTCGTGGTCCCGGATCGCGGCGAGCAGCTCGTGACGGCGGCGCTCGGACATGGTCGTGCCCGTCGGGTTGTGGCAGGTGGGGACGAACATCGCCAGGGCCGCTTCGCCGTCGGCGAGCGCGCGCTCGAAGTGCCCGGGCCGCGGGCCGGCGTGGTCGCGCGGGATCCCGTCCACCTGAGCCCCCGCGCGCGAGAACAGCTCGAGCGCCCCCGGGTAGGTCGGCGTGTCGACAATGACCCGGTCCCCCGCGCGCAGGTAGGCCGCGGTGATGAGCTGCAGCGCCCCCTGGGCACCGGGGGTCACGAGGACCTGGGCCGCGGTCGTGGGGACGCCCTGCGCCGACAGCCGTCCGGCGATCGCGTGGCGCAGCGCGGGAAGCCCGAGCGGGGTGTAGCCGTGTGGAGCGGCACCCGCGGCCATGACGTCGGCCGTGTTCGCCTGCAGCCGGGCGACCACGTCGTCGTACACCGGCGCGGCGAGCGACAGGTCGATCGCGACCGCCGGTCCGCTCACCTGGCGCGTGAAGCCGTCGTTGCGCAGGTGGCGTCCGACCGGCGTGCGGCGGCCGGCGGCGACCGACGTGCCGCTGCCCTGGCGACGGACGACCAGCCCCCGGTCGGCGAGGTCCGCGTAGGCCGCGACCACGGTCCCGCGGCTCACGCCGATCTGCTGCGCCAGCGCGCGCTCGGTCGGCAGGCGGGTGCCCTCGTCCAGAAGTCCCTGCGCGACGAGGTCGACAATGGCCTCGGCCAATTGCGCGTACCGCGGTCCTTTTCGATGGGTCCAAGCGCCAAGTTGGTTGGCGAACGCCTCGGCGGCGTCGGATTGGACCCCTGATTGGCTCTGTACGGGGAGGTCCATTCACTCCATGCTAGGCCAATGACTAACCTCAACGCAACTGACCACCCGTCCAGCTCCGCCGTCACGGCCGGTTCTTCGCACCGCGCCGCGGTCCTGGCGCGTGACCCCGGGCGACCTGACGCCCCGCCCCCGGAGGAGGAGCCCACGCGCGGCCCGGCCACGCAGACCGGTCGCCGGGCGCGGGCGCTCCCCGGCGCCGACGTCACGATCCGCTACGCGACCCCGGCCGACGCGGAGGCGCTCCGCGACCTCGCCCGCCTGGACAGCCGCACGCCGCTGGTCGGCGCGTGTCTGGTGGCGGTGGTCGACGGCGACATCCTCGCCGCCCGCGCCCTCGGGACGGGCGAGGCGATCGCCGACCCGTTCACGTTCACCGCGGGCTACGTCGAGCTGCTGCGCCGGCGCGCGGCGGACCTCGATGGGAGCGCGCACCAGCCGGCCCGCCGGGGGCTGCGCGCGGTGTTCGGCTCGCTGGCCGACCGGCCGCAGCACCTGGGGGCCCGGCTCTCCTGACGTTCTGCGCAGCAGCGGCGTCCGTTCTTCCGCGGCCGGGTGCGGAGGAACGGACGCGGTCGTCCGTCGCCGGGGCCGGAGGTCAGGTGCGGCTCGGGAGGCCGTAGAGCACCGCGGCGACCGACGTCGCGAGGTTGAGGCTCGAGACCCCTGGCCGCATCGGCAGGGCCAGCCGCGCGTCGGCCCGTGCGAGCAGCGCGTCGCTGAGGCCGTCGCGCTCGGTCCCGAACGCGAGCACCGCCCGCGGCGGGATCGCCGGCGTCCCCGTTGCGCCCAGGACGTCCCCCTCGGGGTCGAGCGCGATGAGCGCGCGATCGGTCGGCGGTAGCTCGCGGACCCGGCGCACGGGCAGCGCGAAGTGCAGGCCCGCGCCCCCGCGCAGGGCGTCGGCGTGCCACGGATCCTGGTCCCCGGTCGAGATGACCCCCGCCGCCCCGGCGGCCGCGGCGACCCGGACACATGCGCCCAGGTTCCCGAGGTGCCGCGGTGCCTCGAGCAGGATCACCGGCTCCGGTCCGGGCAGCGCGAGCAGCGCCCTTGCATCCGGCTGCACGGGGCGGCGCGCGAGCGCGAGGACCTGCGCGCGCGGGACGACCCGCGTCAGCTCCTCGTGCTCGACGAGCGTGACGGGCGGGAGCGCCAGGTCGGGCGCGAGCCGCTCCCGCAGCGCCTCCAGGGCCGGGCCGTCGGCGGTCCACACCCCGAGGACGTCACCGCCGAAGCGGACGGCGTGCTTCAGCGCGTGGAACCCCTCGAGCACGACCAGCTCGGGGTCGCGCCGGGCGGCCGTGACGTCGTGGAGGCTCGGCACCGGGGGAGCGTAGCCCCGGTCGCTGCGGCAAGGACGGCCGGTGGGTGGCGGATCGCACGGCTGGGACCCCGGTGAATCGTCATTCACACCCGGTCGGGCCGGCCGGATCCAGTGAGTGGTGGATCGCACGGCTCCCACCCCGGTGAATCGTCATTCACAGCCCCGGCGCCGCGGTCCGACCCCGCGCGTCGCGGATCAGCCCGACCCGACCCGCGCGGGCGGCCACGAGTCAGGCCGTCACACCCCGCCGCGCCGCCTCGCGCTCGGCGCCCTCGGTGGTCGCCTCACGGCACAGGTCGGGCCGACCCGGATGGTCGATCGCGCGCTTCAGCGAGACGAACGCCACCGCGCCGGCCAGCAGCGGCAGCCAGAAGAGGATCACCCGGTAGGCCAGCACGGCCGCCGCGGTGCCGGCCGCCGGGGCGCCGTAGACGATTAGCGTCCCGATCAGGCCGCCGTCGATGCCGCCGATGCCGCCGGGGATCGGCAGCAGTCCGCCGAGCTGGCCGATCAGGTAGCCCATCAACACGACCGTCAGCGGGACGTCGACGTCGAACGCGTGCAGGGTGGCCCAGAGGACCGCGTTGTCGAACGCCCAGTAGCCGATCGCGCCGATGATCAGCAGCGGGTCGCCGCGCCGGACGATCACGATCGCGGCCGCCGTGCCCTCGATGAGCGCGGCACGGCCCTTGGCGACTGCGCGCCGCACGCGGCCGGCGCCGTCCCCCGGCACCCGGCCGGGGCCGAATCGCGGCACGCTCAAGATCGCGGCGATCAGCGCGACCGACATCGCCGCCGGCAGCAGGGTCAGCCAGACCGACTCGGACGGCCCGACCCCGGCGAACATGATCACCCCGAGCACCGCGACGGCCACGAAGTTGACCGAGCTCTTGATCAGGAAGAACGCGACCGACCGCTCCGCGACGTGCTCCGCGGACATCCCGTCGCGCGTCAGGACCCAGGCCCCCAGCGCGAGCCCGCCGATCCCGCTGGCCGGTACCAGCGAGCCCATCCCCAGCTCCGACCAGCTGATCTCCATCGCGCTGCGGAAGCTCATCAGCCGGCAGAAGACGGGGCGGAACATTAGGACGTACGACATCCCGGACAGCCCCTCCAGCACGACCGCGACGACGAGCCAGCCCCAGATCGCGTCGTCGAGCTTGGCCCGCAGCTCCCCGAGGCCCGGCGTCAGCATCGCTGCCAGCCCGAGAAGGACCAGGACCGCGATCACCTGCAGCGCGCGGCGGCCGAGCCGGCGCAGGTCCAGTTCGGCGGGAAGGGTCGAGGTGTCGGTCGAGGTGGCCATGGCGCAGGAGCCGCAACAACAAGGTGTATGCGCAACCATCTTATGCCCCACGCCCCGCAACCCAAAGCGGGACGGCGTCCAAGCGGACGCCGTCTCCGGTTTTCCGTCAGGCGGCAGACCGTGGTGGGTCAGGCGCGGGTCAGCGCGCGGCGCTCGCGACGGGCGGCGCGGGCAGCGTCCGGATCCTCGGCGTCGACCGGATCGACGCCGCCCCGCGGCGGCCCGTCCACCAGTCCGGTCGGCACCGCGTCGTGCGCCCGCACCTGCGGCAGCCACTCGAGCCACGACGGGAGGTACCAGTTGCGCTCCCCCAGGAGCGACATCGACGCCGGCAGCAGGACCGCCCGGACGATCGTCGCGTCGAGCAGGATCGCGGTCGCCAGGCCCACGCCCATCTGCTTGAAGTCCACGGCGCTGAGCGTGGCGAAGATCGAGAAGACCGCCACCATCACGAGCGCCGCGCTGGTCACCGTCCCCGCCGTCCCGCGGATGCCGATCGACACGGCGTCGGCGGTGCTCGCGCCGCGGTCCACGGCCTCACGGATGCGGCTGAGGATGAACACGTGGTAGTCCATCGACAGCCCGAACAGGATCACGAACAGGAACATCGGCAGCCAGCTCGTGATGTAGCCGTGCGACGTGAACCCGAGCTGCGACTCCAGGTGGCCGTCCTGGAAGACCCAGACGAGCACGCCGTAGGAGGCGCCGACGGACAGCAGGTTCAGGACGATCGCCTTCAGCGGGATGACGATCGAGCGGAACGTGACCAGCAGCAGCAGGAACGCGAGCGTCAGGACGAACGCGAACACGATCGGCGCGCGGGACTTCATCAGGTCGTTGAAGTCGCGCGAGCCCGCGGTCTGCCCGGTCACGAGCGCCTCGGCCTCACCTGAGCTCGGGAACACCGCCGGGAGGATGCGGTCGCGGAGCTCGTCGAGCGACCGCTCGGACGCGGCGTCGTTGCCGTTGCCGTCGACCGGGACCTCGACGCGGGCGACGCGCTTGTCGGGCGTGACCGAGACCGTGATCGGGCCCTGCAGGCGATCGCTCTTCAGCGCGCGGGCCTTCAGGTCGGCGATCTGGGCGGTGACGGCGGGGGCGGTGACGTCGTCCGCGTGGACGATGACCTGGGCCGGGATCTGGCCACCGGGGAACGCGGCCTGCATGCGGTCGTAGACCTTCATGACCTCGATGGTGCGCGGGATGTCGTCGATCGACGACGTCGCCGTGTGCAGCGAGAACGCCGGGATCGTCAGCGCGACGAGCGCCCCGCCGGAGATGATCGCGGCGACCAGGGGGCGCCGCAGGACCGGGCGCAGGATGAGGTCCCACCCGCGCCCGCCCGCAGCGTCCGCCCCGGCAGCGTCCACCCCATCAACGCCCGCTCCGGCAGCGGGGGCACGGCGCGAGCCGCGGTTCAGCAGGCGGTGCAGGACCGGAATGCGGCCCTTCTCGATCCGGTCGCCGAGCAGCGACAGGGCCGCGGGCAGGACGGTCAGCGAGCCGAGCATCGCGACGGCGACGACCAGCATCGCGCCGACGCCCATGGAGCTGAACGTCGGGTCGCCGGCGAACAGCAGGCCGGCCATCGCGGCCATGACCGTCAGGCCGGAGGTCAGCACCGCACGACCGGACGTGGCGGACGCGATCGCGAGCGCGTCCTGCGCCGAGTGTCCCCTGCGGCGCTCCTCGCGTTCGCGCCGGATGACGAACAGCGAGTAGTCGACGCCCACCGCCATGCCGACCAGCAGGACGACCGACGTCACTGTCTCGTCCATCGGGACCAGCTGGGACACCGGCCCGAGCAGCCCGATCGTGCCGGCGACCGCGGTGGCCGCGAGCAGCAGGGGGACGCCCGCGGCGACGAACGCGCCGAACACCAGGACGAGGATCAGCAGCGTGATCGGCAGCGACAGCTTCTCGGCCTTCGCGAAGTCGTCCTCGAAGATCTTGGAGATCGCCTTGTCGGCACTCGCGTCGCCGAACTGGCCGATGCGCAGCTCCGGGCTGGCGGCGGCGACGAGCTGCACCTTGCGCTCGATGCCGTCGATGCGCTTCTCGTTGGCCTCGGTGTCGCCGCGCAGGTCGACCCGCATCAGCGCCGAGCGGCCGTCGGGGGACACCGTCCCTACGTCGCCGGTGAACGGGTCGTCGATGGCGGTGACCCCGGGGGCCGCCCGCAGCGCGTCCGTCAGCTCGGCCGTGGTGGCCCGGACCGTCGCGGTGCGTATCGGGCCGCCGTCCCGGCGCTGGATGAGCAGCGACTCGACCGTCTTCTCGGGGAAGTGGTCGTCGACCAGGCGGTCGGCCCGGGCGGACTGACCGGTGCCGCCGTCGCTGCCGGACTCCTTGGTGCCGGTGAGCGATCCGGCGAAGATCGCGGCGACGACGAAGGCGAGCCAGAGGCCGATCGCAATGGCGCGATGACGGGTGCTCCAGCGACCGACGCGGGCCGCCAGGGGAAGGGTCTTCGAGGGGGTGGAGGGCATACCCGCACGCTATGAACGGGCCGTCGCCGCGCCCAGCCGGGTGGCGGGCGTCTGCGCGGTTGGGTTAACCCGACCGCCTGACGGCCGCGCGCCCCACCACGGCCGTCAGACGGGGTCGACGCGCATGCGCCCGGCGTCCACGATCCGGACGCGGACCCGAGCCGGCCGCGCCGGACGTGCGGCGGTCGCGAGCGTGAGGAAGTCGCGCACGCGCCCCAGGTGCGCGCAGTACGGGCACTCCATCGCCGTCACCGGCGCGAACGATCCGGGCGGCAGCGCGACCGGCGCATCGCACTCCGGGCAGGCCATCGTGCCGAGGCCGAGGTAGCCGACGCGCACGTCATGGCGGACGTGCTGCATACGGCCCTGATGACCGAACGGATCGGCCGGGCCGGAGTCGCTGCCGCGCTCGAAGCTCACCCGTCGAGTGTAGGAGCCGCGGTCGGGGACCCCGCAGCGATCAGTCGCCCGCGACGATCAGCACCGTCCGCGCCCAGGCCGGCCCGAGCTCCTCGCGGCGGTACGAGCGACCGTGGACCAGCACGTAGTCCCCGGTCCGAGGGTCCATCGGCAGGTCGCGCTCGATCGGGTACCAGGCGTTGTGCTGCTGGATCAGCAGGTTCACCTTCGAGAAGTTCCAGCCCTCGACGGTCTGCGTCCAGGCGGCCTCGAGGCCTTCGGGGTCCCGGGCGTGGGCCTCCTCCAGCCTGGCGTACGCCGCGCGCAGGGCCTGGGCGTGGACGACCGTCCACTGCTCGATCTCCGCCGCGCGCTGCATGTAGCGGGGCATGAGCGAACCGCGCAGGTAGGTCTCGACGCTGCGCTCGCGCTGCATCGCCCGGCGCGACAGCGGCTTGCCGACACCCGACTCGTCGATCAGGGCGCGGGCCACGGCGCGCTCGGCAGGCGTCTGCTGGAAGCCGTCCTCGTCCATCGCGGCCAGGGTAGCCCCACGACGGTGCGGACTGTCCGCATCCGGACACGGTTGGCACGGTTGCGACTCGTTGACGCAGGTAGCTAGAGATTCGACATATGCTGGAAGGCGCGATGCCCGTCAATGGCGACACCCCCCGGGTAGACGACGCCGTGCTGAACGAGCGGCGGCTCGCCGCCCTGCGCCGGGTCGCGCTGCTCGACACGCCGGCGGAGGAGGCGTTCGACCGCCTGACCCGCGCGGCCTGCCTGATCCTCGACGTCCCGGTCGCCCTCGTCTCGCTCGTCGACTCGGGCCGTCAGTTCTTCAAGAGCTGCGTCGGCCTGCCCGAGCCGTACGCGACCACGCGCGAGACGCCCCTGAGCCATTCGTTCTGCCAGCACACGATCGCCAGCGGGGAGCCGCTGATCGTCAGCGACGCGCGGGAGCATCCGGTCGTCCGCGAGAACCTCGCGGTCCGCGACCTGTCGGTCATCGCCTACGCGGGCATCCCGCTGCGGACCACCGACGGCTTCGTGATCGGCAGCTTCTGCGCCATCGGCCACGAGCCGCGCGTCTGGTCCGGCAACGATGTCCTCATCCTCACGGAGCTCGCCGGGTCCGCGATGACGATCATCGAGCTGCGGGCGCAGGCGCTCGACCTCGACGAGACGCGCGAGGAGCGGGACCGCGTGAACGAGCGCCTCATCCTCACGCAGGCCCGCGAGCGCGCCGAGCGGGAGCGACACCTGGCGGACATGGTCGAGGTCAGCGAACGGCTCCAGCGTGAGCTCCTGCCGACCCTCGCGCCGCTGACCATGGCGTGCTCGATCGACACCTTCTACCAGCCGGGCGGCCGGACGCTGCTGATCGGCGGCGACTTCTTCGACGCCATCGAGCACGGCGACGCGGTGCACTTCGTCCTCGCGGACGTCGCCGGACATGGGCCGGAGGCGGCTGCGTTCGCCGTCGGGCTGCGAGCCGCGTGGGTCGCGCTGCAGGAGCAGGACCCGGACCCCGGCGTCCTGCTCGCGCGGCTGAACCGCGTGGCGCTGCGGGAGCGCCGCGAGAACTCGATGTTCATCACGGCCCTCGCCGGGCGCTACGAGTGCGGCACCCGGCGCCTGGAGATCGCGACTGCCGGCCACCCCTGGCCGCTGCAGCTGCACGACGGCCGGGCGGCCGAGGTGGGCCTGACCGGGGGACCGGCCCTCGGCCTGCTCGAGCACAGCGGCTGGACGACCACCGCCACCACCCTGCCCGAAGGCGCCTCGCTGCTGGCGTTCACGGACGGCATCACCGAGGGCCGCGTCGCCCCCGGGGCGGTCGAACGGACGGGAACGCCCGCGCTGCAGCGCTGGGCCGAGCTGCTGCAGCCGCAGTTCCCCGACGGCAGCGAGCTGCTCGAGGCTCTGCACGACGCGGCGACCGTCGCGAACGGCGGCGTGCTGCCGGACGACGTGGCCATGCTGCTGCTCACGCCGACCTGAGGACGGGCGTTCTACCGTCCCCGCGCCTCGACGTCGACGTCGCCGGCGGACGAGCGCGCGACGAGCCGGCGCCTGCTCTCGGGGTCGGTCCTGACGTTGGACCTGCGGTCGCCCGCCGACGTCGAGGCGTCGAGGTCGTACACGACGTCCGGGACGACGACGTGCACGTCCCCCGCCGAGGACTCGGCGCGCAGCTCGGTCGGGGCCGCGGACAGTTCGACGTGCACGTCGCCGGCGCTCGATGAGGCGTCCACGCGACGGCTGCCGACGTCGGTGACGCGGACGTCGCCGGCGCTGCTGCGGACCCGGAGCGTGCCGCGGGCGCGGACTCCGTCGACCGCGATGTCGCCGCCGCTGCTGTCCACGCCGACCGCCGTGCCGTCGGGGACCCCGACCGTCCAGCGGGCCCCGCAGGAGATCACGAGGACGATCGGGCAGTCGGCGTCGAGGGTCAGGTTTCCGTCCTCGTACGTGCGCCTGACGTCCGGGGAGGCGAGCCCGCCGGTGACACGGGCGCGGACCGTGAGCCGTCCGCCGGCGGGGGCGCGGACGAGCTCGACGCGGCCCTCGTCGATCTTGATCGCAAGCCGTGACGGGGCCGCGTACGAGGTGCGGGTCGTGTACGACGCACGGGCCGCGACGTCCAGCAGCGTGACGGCGCCGTTGGCGACCATCGCCACCGCGAGCAGGACGCCGAGGAACGCCGCGGTCGCGCGGATGACCACGGGGCAGCGGTAGCCGGCGGCGGGCATCCCGGTCACGCCCCCAGGTAGGTCAGGACGGCGAGCACGCGGCGGTGCGTGGCGTCGGTCTGCGGCAGGCCGAGCTTCCCGAAGACGTTCTTCACGTGCTTCTCGACCGCGCCGTGGGACACCACCAGGCGCTCGGCGATCGCGGCGTTGCTGAGGCCCTCGGCGAGCAACCCGAGGACCTCGGTCTCGCGCGGGGTGAGGTCGTCCAGGACGTTCACCCGGCGCCGGCGGGAGAGCAGCTGCGCCACCACCTCGGGGTCGATCGCCGTGCCACCGGCGCCGACGCGGGAGGCCGCCGACACGAACTCGCGCACGTCCGCGATGCGGTCCTTGAGCAGGTAGCCGATGCCGGTCGCGCCCCCGCCGAGCAGCTCGGTCGCGTAGCGCTCCTCGACGTGCTGGCTCAGGATCAGGATCGCGACCTCCGGCGCGCGGCGGCGGACCTCGAGCGCGGCGCGCAGCCCCTCGTCGGTCTGGGTCGGCGGCATGCGGACGTCGACGATGCACAGGTCCGGCCGCACGCGCGTCGCGGACTCGACCAGGGCGTCGCCGTCCCCGACGGCGTCGATGACCTCGTGGCCGTGGTCGGTCAGCAGGGACGCCAGGCCCTCCCGGAGGAGGACGAGGTCCTCGGCGATCACGACGCGCATGGCAGTTCCGCTCTGATGGTGGTGGGCCCGCCCGACGGGCTCGTGACGACGAGCCGGCCGTCGAGGGCCTCGAGCCGCTGCGCGAGTCCCTCAAGGCCGGAGCCGGGGGCGCGCCGGGCGCCGCCGTGCCCGTCGTCGGCGATCGTGACCTCGAGCGCGTCGCCCTCCCAGCGGATCTCGACCGTGGCACGGGTCGCGCGGCTGTGGCGGTCGACGTTGGTCAGCGACTCGGCGACGACGAAGTAGGCGGCGGTCTCCACGGCGGCGGGTGGCCGCCGGTCGCCGATGTCCACGCGGATCGCGACCGGGACCGCGCACCGCTCGCCGAGTCCGGAGACGGCGGCGTCGAGCCCGCGGTCGGAGAGGACGGACGGGTGGATGCCGCGGACCAGGTCGCGCAGCTCCTTCATCGCCTTCTTGGACTCGACGTGGGCGCCGTCGAGCAACTCGGCCGCACCTTCGGGGTCCTCGGCGATCTTGTCCTGCGCGCGGCTGAGCGTCATGGCGATGTACGCGAGGCGGTGCTGCGCGCCGTCGTGCAGGTCGCGCTCGATGCGGCGCAGCGTCGCGTCGGCGGAGTCGACGACCCCCGCGCGGGTCTCCTCGAGCGTGCTGACGCGCTGGGCGAGGAGCGCCTCGGCGTCCGGGGCGAGCAGCCGCCGGGCCAGCGCGGCCCAGCCGTGCGCCGCGGCCGAGGTCGCCAGCAGCGCGATCACGCCGACGACCACCCCGCCGGCGACGATGCCGATCGTCAGGTCGTCCCCCTGCCGGACGAACCACGCCTGCTCGGGCATCGTGCCGCGGACGAACGGATACGCCAGCGCGGCGGCGACGGTCGCCCAGAGCGCGACGATGATCGTCGCCATGAGCAGGCCGGCGGACGTCAGGAGCGCGAGGTAGCCGAGGTCGCGCCAGGTGGCCGGGTCGGCCATCCGCTCGCGGGCACGGTCGCGGGCCCGGGCCCCGGTGAGCGGGCGCTCGCTCGGCGGGATCGGCGCACCGAGCACGAGCGCCGCGCGGTCGCGCTCGAGCGAGGCGACGCCGCGCCAGCCCATCATGGTCCAGACCAGGATCGGGATGCCGATGACGAGGACGAACAGCCCCGCGCCGACCGACAGCGCGACGACGAACACCGTCAGCCACAGGACGCCGAGCGGCAGCGCGGCCGTGACGTAGAGGAACTCGGCGGCCGCCTGGCGGATGGGGCCGCGCCGCCGACGGCCGCTGGGCCCCGCGGGCGGGAGCACGCCGGGCATCGGCTCGGTGGGCTCCTCCCCCGCTGTGGCGACCGTGGACATGCCAGGAACCTACGGGCAGCGACGCCTGCGGGCCAGCCTGGCAGCGGGCCGATGGCTGGTGGGGATAACCCCCATCCGGTGGTCGGCCCTGGGCTGGTGGCGGCTCAGCGGCGCGCGCAGGCGACGGTGCGGGCGAGCGTCACGGTGCGGGTGCCGCGGCTCGTGACGAGGCGCAGGCGGATCGTGCGGCGCCCGGGCTTCAGGCCGGTGACCCGGATCGTGCTCAGCGCACGGCCCGTCCGGCGGCCGACCCGTCGAGTCCCGCTGGTGGCGGTCGCCGACCGGACCCGTGCCCCGCCGCGCGTGTACGGCGCGAGGCTCAGGGTCAGCGCGCGGCCGCGGGTGCAGGACCGCTCCTTCGCACCGCCGGCAGCCGAGCCGGTGCTTCTGCCGGTGTCCTTGTCTTTGTCCGCGGCGGGGGCGAGGCCGACCGACGGCGGGTTCGGCGTCCCGAGCGCCGTGACGACGGTGCACGGGACGGGCCGGGCGCGCGTGGGGGCGAGCGCGTTCAGGACCAGCTGCGCGACGACCGGCGAGTAGGCCACCCCGAGGTGCTCGGAGGAGTCGGTCGCGCAGACGTCCTGCAGGAGGATGTTCCTGACGTTGGGTGCCGTGAGGAAGCCGCTCGTGTACGGGATGACGAGCTCGTCGTACTTGGTGGCGATGGTGGTGTAGCTGACGCCCGGGACCGCCGGACCGGCCGCGTTGACCTTGTCGAGGTACTCCGAGCCGCGGGCGAACTGCGGGCACGAGCCGCAGCCGACGCCGGCGAAGGTCGAGTAGACCGCGGGCGCGGCGCCGAGCGTCTTGGCCACGCCGAGCAGATCGCCGATCCCGGCGAGGTTCGTCCCGTTCCAGAGCGGTGTCAGCTGGACGTACTTGTCGACCTTGGCCGCGCCGTCGCGGAACGCCAGGTACCAGCGCGGCATGACGGTGCCCTCGGAGTGGCCGAGCAGGTCGACCTTCTTGGCCCCGGTGGCGGCGAGGACCTTGTCGACGAACACCTCGAGCTCGCCGGAGCTGTCCTCCATCCGCTTCAGCCCGCCGACGAAGTCGAGCCCGGTCTGACGGCCGTAGGTGAGGCCGAAGACGCAGAAGCCGTTGTTCTTCAGCAGCGGCGCCATGGTCGCCCAGTTGTCGCCGAGCGTGGCGCCGAGGCCGTGGACGAGCACGACGGGGTTCAGATGGTCGGCCGACGGCTTGCAGGCGAAGTCGTTGGCGCCGGCGACCGTGTCGGGCGTGAAACCGCCGGCGAGCAGGGGGACGGGGGTGTAGCTGACCGGGAGCGGCGGCGTGCCGGCGGCGGTCGCGGTGGCCGGGACGGCCGCGGTCCCGGTGGCAGCGAGGGTGGCGGCAGAGGCCGCGAGCAGCAGCCGGACGACTCGCGAGCGGGACATGGACGGGACCGTAACATTTCGCCGCGCTGGTTGCTGGCGGTCACCGTCGCGGGCGTCGATGTGCCACCACACGCCACCCGCGCACGTGGCGGCACATCGAGCGCGATGGTGGCGGGGCGATCGCCAGCGGACGGGCTGCACTACGGTCAGCGCCATGGCCGACCTCCTCGTCCTCCAGCATCAGGACGACGCCCCCGCCGGACTGCTCGGCGGCCTCCTGGCCGCGCGCTTCGGCGCCGGCGTGCGCACGGTCCGCGTGGACGCCGAGCCGCTGCCGAGCGGGGACGACCGGCCGCGGGCGGTCGTCGTCCTGGGGGCGGACGCGTCGGCGGTCGACGGCGGAAGCGCGGCGTGGGTGGGGACCGAGATCGCGTGGATCCGCCGGGCCGCGGTCATCGGCGTCCCGGTTCTTGGCGTCTGCTTCGGGATGCAGGTGCTGTCGGCTGCCCTCGGCGGGCGGGTGCACCGGATGCCCGCACCGCAGGTGGGGTGGATCCGCACGCCCAGCATCGACATCCAGGCGCTGCCGTCCGGGCCGTGGCTGTCGTGGCACGAGGACGCCGTGCTGCCGCCGCCCAACGCGCGCGTGCTGGCCCGCGACGAGTTCTGCGTGCAGGCGTTCGCCGCGGGGCCTCACCTGGGCGTCCAGTTCCACCCGGAGGTCACGCCGGCGATCGTCGACGACTGGATCGCCGCCGACGGCCGCGACCTCGCGGCGCGCGTCTACGACCCGGACGAGTTGCGGGCCCAGACCGCGGAGCACGCGCCGGCCGCGGCGCAGGCGGCGCTGCGACTGTTCTCGCGTTGGCTGCGGTCGGTCTGACGCGCCCCCCTGAATAGCTGACCCCGGGTTCCGCACCCCCGGCGGGGGTCAAAGTCCGGACGACGGGTGGCGGTGGACTGCAGCCCAGCCGCGCCCTTCGGAACATTTGTTCCGTTTTCGGTACAGTTGTCCCGACATGCTCCTCGCCTGGCTCTACCTCGCCGCTGCGATCTCGCTCGAGGTCACCGCCACCCTGTCCCTCAGGTCCGCCGGCAACGGGAACCTCCCGGCGCTGGCGGTGGTCGTCGTCGGCTACGTCAGCTCCTTCGCGCTGCTGTTCCTGGTCCTGCGCAAGCTCGACGTGTCGGTGGCTTACGCGGTCTGGTCGGGGGCCGGGACGGCGGTCGTCGCGTTCATCGGCATCGTCGCGCTCGGGGAGTCCTCGTCGCCCGCCAAGATCGCCTCGCTGGCGCTGATCATCGTCGGCGTCGTGGGGCTGAACCTGTCCGGCGCCCACTGATGGCGACGCCGGACCGCCCGCCCCGCGGCGAGGCGCGCCGGGCCGTCATCCTCGAGGCCGCGCTGCAGGTGGTGGCCGACGAGGGTGTCGGCGCGATCACCCACCGGCGCGTGGCAGCCGCGGCCGGGCTTCCCGTGGCCGCGACCACGTACTGGTTCGCGTCCAAGGACGAGCTCCTCACGGCCGCCTATCGCCTCGCGGCCGACCGCGACATCGCGCGCATGCGGACGCTCACCGCGTCCGCTGCGACCCGCGGGCCGGGCGGCCTTCCCGGCGCGCTCACCGACCTGCTGACCGCCGACCTCTCGGGGAGCCGAGCCGCGCTCGTCGCCGCGTACTCGCTGTGGCTCGAGGCCGCCCGGCGACCCGAGCTGCGCGCCATCGAGCGCGAGTGGACGGCGGTCTACGTCGACCTGCTCGACGACCTGCTCACGCGCGCCGGCTCGCGGCAGCCGCAGACGGACGCGCGGCTGCTGGTCGCGACGCTGGACGGCCTGCTCCTCGCCTCCCTGGCCGCACCGCAGGACGATCCGGCGGCGACCCTGCGCCCGCTGCTCGAGCGTCTGGTCGGCGCGCTGCTCGCCCGCGGAGCCTGACGCGGGTCTGACCCCCCGGATCCTCCGCGGAGCAAGCACGCGCCGCTCCCGCACCCGGACGCCTGGAGGGTGACGGGGGTATGCCCCGCCGAATCCTCCGCGGAGCAGCACGCACCGGTCCGTGCCGCGGACGCCCGGAAGACGAAGCGGGTCTGACCGCCAGATCCTCCGGCCTCCCCGTCGTCAGGTCAGGCGCGCCAGGTAGGTCCCGGTCTCGGCCGGGTCCAGGCCGC
This sequence comes from Paraconexibacter sp. AEG42_29, assembly GCF_040581415.1. Taxonomy (NCBI): domain Bacteria; kingdom Bacillati; phylum Actinomycetota; class Thermoleophilia; order Solirubrobacterales; family Paraconexibacteraceae; genus Paraconexibacter; species Paraconexibacter sp. AEG42_29. Next base: position 5,304,932 of record NZ_CP114014.1, read on the forward strand.
CGTGGTGCCCGCGGAACACCTGCTCCGGCCCCGCCGCCGACCGCAGCCACGCCTGCCGCCCCGCGACCGGCAGCACCACCACGTCCGCCAGCCGGGCGGCGAGCAACGGGCCGACCCGCGGGAACAGCGAGGCGGCGGGCCGCACCTCGGCCAGCCCGTCGAGCCGGTCCCCCAACCCGGCCAGCACCGCGTCGACGTGGTCCGGCAGCACGTGCAGGAAGCAGTCGCGCGACGAGCCGGCCGGGTGCGCGTGGGACAAGTGGCCGGGGAGCTCCGGCCACAGCTCGTCGAGGTAGTCGACCCGGTCCGGAGCGACGTCGACCTGGCCGTGGTCGGCGGTGAACAGCACCGTGACGCCCTCGAGCGACTCGAGCGCCGTCCACAGCGCGTCGAGCGCGGCCCGTGCCTCGGCGTCGAAGGCGGGGGACGACGGACCGTCGCGATGGCCGACGGCGTCGATCAGGTCCCAGTAGAGGTGCGCGTAGACCGGCCCGTCCGGGTCGCGCATCGCGGCGGCCAGGGCGAGCGCCCCGTCCGCGAGCTCGTCGAACGGGTGGCGCGCGGCCCCGTCCAGTGCGACCGTCCCGAACGGCGACCCGTCGATGCGCCGCGGACCGAACATCGCGCACGGCACCCCGAGCCGGCGGTAGAACGACGGCCCGGGCGCGAGCGCCGCGGGGTCGAGCTTCCCGAGCAGCCCGCCGGGCAGCGGTGCCCCCGACGGCGTGAACATGAACGGGCAGATCACGGTGTCCAGCGTCGGCTCCAGGACGTTCCACTCGTAGAGCCCGTGGTCCTCGACCGGGAGGCCGAAGTGCATGGTGGTCACGTGCGCGGTCGTGGTGGAAGGGAACTGCGAGCGCAGCGGCGTCACCGCCAGGCGCCGCACGAGCGGGTGGTCGTCGTGCCGCTCCAGGAACGCGAGCCCGAGGGCGTCGAGCAGGATCAGGACGACCCGCTCGCCGGCGCGGACTCGGCGCTCGACCTCGGACGGGATCTCGGCGAAGGACTCCATGTCACACAGGCTCCAGGTCGGCGACGGCGGGGGCGGGTGCGCTGATGGCCGCCAGCGGCTGGCCGGCGAGCTGACCGCCGGGGCAGTCCTCGCAGCGGACCTCGCGGCGGGGGTTGCGGATGCCGACCAGGCCCAGCAGACCGCCCAGCCCGACGAGGACCGCGCCGATCCCGATTCCCACGCGGAAGGCGCCGACCGACGCGTCCTCGACGGCCTCCGCGACCGGCGCGCCCACCACGGCCGGATCGACGCGGGACAGCGTGGACCCGCGGGCCTCCGCGAGCGCGGCGCGGGCCGCGGGCGTGCTCGCCAGCGCACCGGCGCGATCGTCGAGCCGGCTGGCGAACTGCGACGCCACCACGGCGCCGATCGCGGCCACGGCCAGCAGCCCGGCCACCCGGGCGATCGCGTTGTTGACCCCGGACGCGATGCCGGCGACGGCCTCGTCGGCGTCCGCGAGCACGGTCGCGGTCAGCGGCGCCACGGTCGCCGACAGGCCGAGGGAGAAGACCACCAGCGCCGGGAACAGGTCGGTCCAGTAGTCCAGCTGCGCGTCGAGGCGCAGCAGCAGCGCCATTCCGGCCGCGGCCAGCAGCGGCCCGCCGCCCATGAAGATCCGCGGGCCCAGGCGATCCGCGAGCCGCCCGGCCCGCTTGGACAGCACGAACATCACGATGGTCGTTGGCAGCGTCGCGAGCCCGGCCTGGAGCGCGTCGTAGCCGGCCACCTGCTGCAGGAAGAGGACCAGGAAGAAGAACGTGACGCTGAGGCCGGCGTACATCGCGAACGTCTGCAGGTTGCCGACGGTGAAGTTGCGCCGCCGGAAGAGGCCGAGCGGCAGCATCGGGTGCGCGGTCCGCGACTCGTGGACGAGGAACGCCGCCAGCAGGACGATGCCGCCGACGCCCGGTCCCCAGACCTGCGCGCTGCCCCAGCCGACCTCGGGCTGGCGGATCAGCGCGAGCACCGGGCCGGCCAGTCCGAAGGCGGTCAGCACCGCGCCGGTCCAGTCGACGTGGACGACCTCGGTCCGGGGCGGCTGCGCCGGGATGGCCACGCGGATGAGCGCCAGGGTCAGCAGGACGAACGGCACGTTGATGGCGAAGATGAGCCGCCAGGAGACGCTGTCGACCAGGTAGCCGCCGGCGAGCGGCCCGATCACGGTGGCGATCCCCGCCCAGGCGGTCCACGAGCCGATCGCGGCGCCACGCTCGGCCGGTGGGAACGCCGCCACGATCACGGCCAGCGCGCTCGGCGTGAGCAGCGCGCCGAAGACGCCCTGCAGGACGCGGCCCAGGACGAGCGCCTCGATCGAGGGGGCCAGCGCGCAGAGCAGCGACGCCAGCCCGAAGCCGGTCACGCCGATCGCGAAGACACGACGCTCGCCGAAGAGGTCCCCGAGCGAGCCGCCGACCAGGATCAGCGACCCGAGCATCAGCAGGTAGGCGTTCGACACCCACTGCTGTCCCGCGAGCCCGCCGCCGAGATCGTCCCGGATCGCGGGCAGCGCGACGTTCACGGCGGTCGCGTCGAGGCCGGCGACGAACGACCCCATGATCGCCGCCGCGAGCGCCAGGCGCTTCGCGCGATCGTCGAGGGGAGCAGACACACGCCCAGCCTAGTCGGGCGCGTGCCTTGGGAACCGGTCCCGTTCCCGGCTCGGCCTCCCGTCGCCGTCCGCGTGCGAGCATGCCTCGCCGATGGGCGACGCGACACCTCAGGGCAGCAGCCACGGCGGCCATTCCGGCCACGGGCACTCGCACGCGATCGGACCCGACGCCAACGTCCGCCGGCTCTCGATCGCGCTGGCGCTGATCGTCAGCTTCATGGTCGTCGAGGTCATCGTCGGCATCGCCGTCTCCTCGCTCGCGCTACTGTCGGACGCCGCGCACATGCTCACCGACGCGGCGGCCATCGTGCTGTCGCTCGTCGCGATCCGGCTGGCGGCACGCCCGGCGAAGGGCGCGCTGACCTACGGCCTGAAGCGCGCGGAGATCCTCGCGGCCCAGGTGAACGGCGCCACGCTGCTCGTGCTCGGCCTCCTGATCGTGATCGAGGGCGTGCAGCGCATCGTCCACCCGCCCGAGGTCGAGGGGGCACCGGTCCTGATCGTGGCCATCGTCGGCGTGGTCGTGAACCTGATCGCGGCGTGGGTGCTCGCAGGGGCCGACCGCCGCAGCCTGAACGTCGAAGGCTCCTTCCAGCACGTCCTCACCGACCTCTACGCGTTCATCGCGACCGCGGTCGCCGGCGCCGTGATGCTGCTCACCGACTGGCGGCAGGCGGACGGCGTGGCGGCGCTGTTCGTCGCGGCGACCATGCTGCGGGCCGCCTACTCGCTGCTGATGGCGTCCGGGCGGGTCTTCCTCGAGGCGGCGCCGGCCGGGCTCGACCCCGAGGCCATCGGGCACGCCATGGCCTGCCAGCCGGACGTCGTCGAGGTGCACGACCTCCACGTGTGGGAGGTGACCTCGGGCTTCCCCGCGCTGTCGGCTCACATCCTGGTCGCCCGCGAGGCGGACTGGCACGCGGTCCGCCTGCGTCTCGCCGAGGCGCTCGAGCGCGACTTCGGCATCACGCACAGCACGATCCAGGTGGACCAGGACGGCGACCAGCTGCTCGAGATCGCGCCGCTCTGACATCCGGTCGGATGCGGCGCAGTGTGACGCCTGTGTGCGCAGCCGCGCAGATCGCGCCCCGCGGACCGGGCAGGATATGGGAATGAATCCGCGCCACTTCGCCGCCCTCGCCGTCGCGCTGGTCACCCTGGCCGCGCCGGCAGCTGGGTCCGCCCAGAGCCCGTCGGGCTGCGCGAACGCGGCGACGCCCATCGCCGAGCTCGACGCCGTGCAGGCGCGCACCGCGCTGAAGTGCGCGCTCGGGAAGCTCCGCTCCGACGCGGGCCTGTCCGCCTACCGCGAGTCCCCGAAGCTCACGAGCGCTGCGCAGGACCACGCGAACGACATGATCGCCCGCGACTACTTCGATCACGTCTCGCCCGGCGGAAGTGACCCCGGCACGCGGGCGAAGAAGGCCGGCTACCCGAACGCCTACGTCGGCGAGATCATCGCCGGCGGCTCCACAGCCGACGAGAACATCGCGCTGTGGCTCGACAGCCCGCCGCACAAGACCGCCATGTTGTCCACCCGCTATGCGGAGGCCGGCTTCGGGAACGCGGCGTCGGCCGATTCGAGCGTCGCCGTCGTCGTGGTCGGGTCCCCCGGGGGCCCGTCGAAGCCGAAGCCCGCCGCTCCCGCGAGCACCCCCTGCACCGTCGACCCACGCAACGGCCCGGTCGCCTTCTGCCCCCGGTACGTGAAGAACTCCGGGAACCAGGGCGTCTACCGGATCCGCGGCCACGTGGTCGGCGAGAGCTACTCGGCGCTGACCATGACCATCAGCCGCGGCCCCCTGACGAAGACCTTCACGATCAAGGTCAGCGCCAACGGCCGTTTCGACAAGGTCGTCAGGGGCCCCAAGCTCCCGAAGAACGGCGGCGTCCTGCGCTACAAGGCGTCGATCGTGGTCGACGGCAGGACCATCAGGTACGGCGGCGACCTCTGAGCCGGCCGTAGGCGCAGCTCCGCCGCGCGGCGGACGACGGCGGACGGCCGGGGGGACGACGGGCGCCGGCCGCGAGCTTCTATGGTCCGCGCGACGATGCGCACCCGCCTCGCCGCCGTCCTGCTGATGTCCCTGCTGCTCCCGGCCTGCGGCTCGTCCGACGACCCTGGTTCGACCGCGCCACCCGGCGCGGCTGCGACGGCCACGTCGGCGACAACGGCGACCGACACCGGCGTCGTGACGATCGCACCACCGCCGCCGAAGCCGGAGACGACGCCGCAGCAGTCGTCCAACGGTGCACCCGAGGGCGCGGCGCCGACGACCGAGGCGGAGTACACGGCGGCGCTCGTCGACCTCTCGAAGAAGCTCGACGACGAGATCGACGACGCCGGGAAGTCCGGCGACAGCACCGGCATCGCCAAGGTCCTGGACCGCATCGTCGACACGCAGGACGCGTGGACGAAGGCGGGCAACGCGGCCGGCGGCGCGACCGCCCTCGTCGCTGCGGCGCAGACGGCGCGCACCGCGGTCGAGAGCCCGCTGCTGCTGGACGAGGCCCACCGCCAGGTCGCGGCCGCCCGCAGCGCGCTCGGCGGCTGACGCCGCCGCCGGATCAGAACCAGGCGTCCTGCATCTCGAGCGTCGTGCGGTCCAGCGACGCGAGCAGGTCCAGCTGCGGGCCGGCCTTCGGGAGCTCGTAGCGCAGGAAGTACGCCGCCGCCTGGCGCTTGCCGTCGTAGAACGCGCCGTCCCGCCCGTCGACCGCGAGCAGCTGCTCGAGCCAGATCCACGCGACGACGATGTGTCCCGCCGCCTCCAGGTACGCGGTCGCGTTGGCCAGCGCGGCCTCCACGTCCGGCTGCCCCCAGATGGTCCCGGTGACCTCCAGCAGGCGTGCCAGCGACGCGGCCAGCGCGTCGGCGTGCGCGGCGGCCTGCCCGCCGCCACCGGACCGCGCCCGGTCGACCGTCGCGGTGATCGTCTCGGCCAGCAGGCCCAGGCCGGCGCCGCCGCGCATCGTGACCTTGCGGCCGAGGAGATCGAGGCCCTGGATCCCGTGGGTCCCCTCGTGGATCGGGTTCAGGCGGTTGTCGCGGTAGTGCTGCTCCACGTCGTACTCGCGCGCGTACCCGTACCCGCCGTGGACCTGGATCGCCAGGTCGTTCGCGGTCACGCACCACTGCGACGGCCACGACTTGGTGATCGGGGTCAGGACGTCCAGCAGCAACGCGGCCCGTGCACGGGCGTCCTCGTCCGGCGCGGTCTGCTCCTCGTCGACCAGCCGGCCGCAGTAGAGGACCAGGCCCATCGCACCCTCGACGTAGGACTTCTGCGCGAGCAGCATCCGCTTGACGTCCGCGTGCTCGATGATCGGCACCTGCGGGGCGGTCCCGCCCTTCGCCGCCAGGGTGCGGCCCTGCGGCCGCTCGCGCGCGTACTGCAGCGCCTTGAGGTAGCCCGTGTAACCGAGGCACGCCGCGCCCAGGCCGACGCCGATCCGGGCCTCGTTCATCATGTGGAACATGTAGGCCAGGCCCTTGTGCGGCTCCCCGACCAGGTACCCGACCGCGCCCGCCGCGCCGCCCGGGCGGTGCGTCCCCTCGCCGAAGCCGAGGACGGTGTTGACCGTGCCGCGGAAGCCCATCTTGTGGTTCAGGCCGGCGAGGACGACGTCGTTGCGCTCGCCCACCGCACCGTCGTCGTCGACCAGCAGGCGGGGGACGACGAACAGGCTGATGCCCTTGACGCCGGGAGGACCGCCCGGGATCTTCGCGAGCACGAGGTGGACGATGTTCTCCGCCAGCTCGTGCTCACCGCCGCTGATCCACATCTTCGTCCCGAAGACGCGATAGCTGCCGTCGTCCTGCGGCTCCGCGCGCGTCGTGACGTCCGCCAGCGACGAGCCCGCCTGCGTCTCCGACAGGCACATCGTCCCGAAGAACCGGCCCTCGATCATCGGGCGCACCCACGTCTCGATCTGCTCCGGCGACCCGTTGACGAGCAGCATGTTCGCCGCCGCCACCGTCAGGAACGGATACGCCGACGACCCCACGTTCGCGGCCTGGAACCACGCGAAGGCGGCGCTGGCAACCACCTGCGGCAGCTGGATCCCGCCGACCGCCTCGTCCATCGCGCCGCCCATCAGGCCCGCGTCCGCGAACGCCGCCAGCGCGGGAGCGACCTCCGGGATCAGCACGACCGTGCCGTCCGGGCCGATGTGCGGCTCGTTCGCGTCCGCCTCGCGGTTGTGCGGCGCGAAGTGATCGGTGGCGATCCGCTCCGCGAGCGTCAGGACCTCATCGAACGTGTCGCGCGAGTGGTCGGCGAAGCGCGGCCGGTCGCAGAGCTCCTCGACCTTCAGCCACTCGTGCAGCAGGAACTGCAGGTCCCGGCGGGACAGAAGGGACGAAGCCGTCAGTGCGGGAGTGCTCATGGAGCCATTCTGCCCGGATGCGAGCACTCGGGTGCACGGGTCAGGGCCGGGATGGCCGGATCGGGGCAGCACGCGCGACGGTCGCCGCGGCGAAAGATCGGGGTGCCGTCCCCCATGTCCCGATGCGGCTGCCCCGGCATCGTGGCGACCATGAACTTCACCCGTCCCGCCCGTCGCGCCGCGCTCGGCCTCCTCACGCTCGGCCTGCTGGCCCTGCCGGCCGCGCCGGCGCCCGCCGCCGCTGCCGCTGCCGCCGCGAAGGCGAAGCCGAAGATCGTCTGCCCCAAGCACAGCGGCGAGCTCGTCGTGCGCCAGGGCTCGGGTGGCGTGCAGCGCGTCTGGCACGACAAGGACTCGCTGTACACGTGCTCCACCCGGCAGCCCTACCGGTCCGCGACCTTGCGCCTCGGCCCGTGGGGCCCCGGCAGCCGGGTCGCGCTCTCCGGCAACCTCGTCGGCTGGACTGTCCCCACGCGGGCCGGGGGCGCGACGGTCGACCGCATCCACTGGGGCCAGACCAACCTGCGCAACACGTTGCTGCGTGGCGTGAAGGCCGCCAAGACCGGCTCCGGTTCGGGCACCGGGCGCGACGCCCGGGTGACGCGGCTCGTCGCGTTCGCCGACGCGCTCGCCTGGGTGACGGCCGACGGCGGCGTCTACGGCGCGCTGCCCCTGGCCGACGATGCGCCGGAGGCGATCGGCGCCCCGCTCGCGCCGTTCGGCGTCTTCGACGGCCGGGTGTTCGCGCTGGGGACCTACGCCGACGTCCCGAACGCCGAGCTCGCACGGTCGCTGAGGATCACGGTGAAGCGCGGGGACGAGAACGTGGAGTGCGTGTACGTGGACGACTACCGCTTCACGGTCGACGTCGGCGGGAGCGTGGTGGGCGGGACGGCCCGGAGCGGGCGCCACGCGCCGTGTCCGTTCTGAACGCGCCGCATGCAGCCGCGCGAGGCCGACCGTGGCACGTAGGCACTCGCCTGTATGGTCGACGCGATGCCTGTGCTCGCGATCCCCAGCCGCTTCGAACTCAGCCCGCAGGGCCTGGCGCTGATCGTCACCCGGGCCGCCGCCCTCGGCATCGACTGCTCGCGGATCTACGCCGCGCTCGGCATCCGCCCGCACGCCGATTGATCTGGACCGGGAAGCGGCAGAGCCGGTGTTCACGGTACGATCCGGCGGCTCGGCACCTTAGCTCAGTTGGTAGAGCACACGACTGAAAATCGTGGTGTCCCCGGTTCAAGTCCGGGAGGTGCCATAGGTCATTCGAGCCCCAGAGATGGGGCTCGATGCGTGTCGCCGGTTCGATGGGTCGCCCGCCGGTCGGCCACACACCCTCGAGGGGCAAGCCCGCCGCGTCGCGGACTGCGGGCGGTGGTGCCATCGTCGGCCGGCGGGTGTACGCACAACTGTGTCCACCCTCGCCGCCGCCGGATCCACCGACCTCACGACCCAGCTCGTCCAGGTCGTCGGCGCCCTGCTCGTGCTGGCCGGGTTCGCCGGCGCGCAGTTCGGCCTGCTGGTGACCCAGTCGCCGCTCTACCTCGTGCTGAACCTCCTCGGCTCCGCGGTCCTGGCCGTGCTGGCGGCGATCGACAGCCAGTACGGGTTCCTGCTGCTCGAGGGGGTGTGGGCGCTCGTGTCGGCCTGGGGCCTGGTCCGCCTCGGCCGGGGGGCGGCACCGGTGTCCGGCCACTGACGCTGCACCACCGCTCCGGGTGCGCCGCGGCCGCCCGGTGCGCCGTCGCTGCGACAATCGCCGCACATGGCCGCCTGGCTGCTGAAGCGCCTCTGCGGCGCCGTCGCCGTCATCGTCGCGACCGTGATCATCACGGCCGCGATCGGCCGCTGGGCGGTCCCGGGGGTCGATTCGCGCAGCTTCCTCGCCGGCGTCGCGCACGACACGGTACGCATGCTGCTGCACCTGGACTTCGGGACCTCGTCCACCATCCCGAGCCGCCCCCGGATCCACGACGTCTTCGCCGAGAACTGGGGCCCGGACCTGGCGCTCGTCCTGGTCGGCGTCCCCCTGGGCGCGCTCGCCGGCCGGTGGGCGGGGACGTACTGCGCCGCGAATCCCGGGGCGCTGCGCACCCGCGCGCTGAACCTCGCCGCGACCCTCTGGCTGTGCGCGCCGATCTACTTCGTCGCCTACGCGCTCCTGCTGCTGTTCGAGCCGAGCTTCGGCCGCCTCCCGATCCCCCTGTTCTTCGAGCCCGGTCACTACGGTCCGCTGCTCGACGAGCCGTGGGGCTGGCTGCAGGCGATGCTCGTCCCGTGGGTCCTCGTCGCTGCGCCGATCGGCGCAGCCGTGCTGCGGGTGACGACCGCCGACGCCCGCGGGCGCCTCGACGAGCCGTACGTGCGGACCGCGCTCGCCAAGGGGCTGTCCTGGGGGACGGTCGCCCGCCGGCATGCGGCGCGCCCCGGGCGGGCGGCGACGGCCGCGTTCGTCGGGGTGAATGCGCGCGTGATCATGCTGAACGTGATCCTGGTCGAGAACGTGTTCTTCGTCCCCGGGTTCCTCGTCAAGGCGCAGCGGGCCGTCGGCGACAAGGACCTGCCGATGCTGCAGGGCCTCGCGGTGTGGACCGCGGTCCTGACGGGCGCGATCGTGCTCGCGGCGGACGTGGCGGCGTACCTCCTGGAACCACGGACGCGGGCGGGCTGACGCGCGCGCAGGCCTGAGTCCCTCGACCCGGGGAACCCAGGTGGGGCGGGGCGGGCTCTCACGTGGTCACTGGGCCAGGGACGTCGCGGTGCGGCGGGGTGGGGCGGGCGCTCGATGTGCCGTCACATGCCTCGGGCGCACGTGGTGGCACATCGACAAGCGGGCACGCCCAGACCGTGGCGCCGCGGCCGCCCGCGGGTAGCCTCGGGTGCATGTCCCAGACCGCCGATGCCCCGCGGTCGTCCCTGACCGGGGTGGTGGAGGGCTCCGCCGTCGTCGCCGCGGTGCTGATCGCCCTGCGCATCAGCGGCCTCGCGCCGCTGGCGAGCTACCTGGTGGCGCTCGCCGCCGGGACCGCGGTCACCGTGGTCCTGTGCCGGCAGCGTGGCGGCCCGCAGCCCGCGGTGGGCATGGCGATCGTGCTGACGGTCGCCTACTCGATGCTCGTGGGCGTGCTGGCGGTCTTCGCGCTCGCGGTGGTCGGCGTCGACTGACGCACGTCGCGCCGTCCGCGCGCTCTTCGGAGGGACCGGGCGACGGGACGCGCGGACCGCACCGCCCCCGTCGACCGCGAGCCTGCGCTGTCCGCGTCCGTCGAGAGGTCCAGGACCTCACGCCGGGCGGCACCGACCCCGAAGTCGAGAAGACCGGGGGGCCCGACGAACGCACCGCACCGCACCGCGTTCGAGCGCGTCAGGCGACGCGCAGCTCGGCAGCCTTCAGGTCCCACGAGAGCTCGCGACGGCCGGCCTCGATCGCGTCGACCAGGACGCGGACGACCTCGACGCTCGAGTGGGCGGTCGGCATCGCGGGCGGCTCGCCGGCCAGCGCGTGGTCGGCGAACGTGGTGTCCAGGTGCGGCAGCCGTGCGTCGATGACGGCGATCCGGCCGCGGCGCAGCTCCCGGCGCAGGGCGACCAGGTAGGCGCTCAGCGCTGCCTTCGACGCGCTGTATGACGCCATGCCCGCGGTCGGGTAGTCGGCGACCATCGCGGTGACGGCCGCCAGGCAGCCACCCGGCTCGAGGTGGGCCGCACCCGCGCGCAGCAGGGCGATCGGGCCGGTCGCGTTGACGGCGATCAGCTCAGCGGTCACCTCGTCGGGCGTGTCCGCACCGGCACCGAACGCCACCGCGCCGATCGCCACGACGACGCCGTCGACACCCTGCATCGCGGCGGCGACGGCGTCGACGGCCAGCGCGCAGGACGTCGCGTCGCGTGCGTCGAACGTCGCGGTCGGGACGCCGCCGAGCTCCTCGGCGACCGCGTCCAGGCGCGTGCGGTCCCGGCCCAGCAGCCCGACCTCGGCGCCGCGGGCGGCCAGCTCACGCGCCAGCGCACCCCCGACCGCGCCGGTCGCGCCCGCGACGATGAACCTGCGCCCGTCGATCTCCATGTGGGTTCCTACGGACCCCGACCCGGCACCGGCTCACTCGGGATCGGGCCCGTCTGCTGCTGCCACGACCAAACAGGACGGGGCCTGCTCGGACCAGGACTCCACCGAAGACCGCCTCCTCGGAGGATCCGGCGGGGCCGACCCGCGCGATCCTCCGACCACCGCCCGGCACCCGCCCGCGGGGCGCCTCTGAGCCTGCGGGCCTGATCGGGCCTGCCCCCTGCTGCCCCACGACACAGGACGGGCCCGCCTGGCCCAGGACTCCACCCTGATGCTCGACGTCCGGCCCGGACCGCCGTCGTGCAGCCGTCCGGCATCGCCCCTGCCGCTACGGCTGACCCGCCGACCCGCCGATGACCCGGGCAAGCCGCTGTGTCCCCCCACGCCCGCCACCCCCGCGCCGCGTTCCCGACGGCCGTCCTCTGGGCGGTCCTCCTCGGCCTGCTCCTCCACGCCGCGGTGCCCGCGCCGGCCCGGGCGAGCCTGACCACCACACCACCGGTCGCCGTGGCCGCGGTGACGACGTCGGCCACCGCGGCGACCGGCGTCCCCGGCCTGCTCGCCACCGCGATCGAGCAGGTGCACCGCGACGCGCGCCGCGCCCGCACGCTCCGCCTGGCGGAGGCTGCGCGCCTGGCCGGCTCGTCGTCGCCCGAGGCCGTCATCCGGCGGCGCTGGCTGCTGCGCCGCACGTCCCGGGCGACCTACGACGCGCAGCGCGGAGTCCTCGTCCGCGCCCGTCGGGCCGCCGCCCGCCTGCCGGGGCTCCGCGGGCGCGAGCAGCGCGCCGCGGTGGCCGTCGCGGACGCCCTGACCGCCCGCGGCCTGCTCACCGCCGACCGCCTGCACGCCGTGCTGCTGACGATCGACCGCAACACCGACTGGTGGTCCCGCCGGGGGGCGCCACCGTACGGGCGGGCGATCGCCCGCGGGAAGGACCCCGTGACGCTCAAGTACGTCCCTGGCCACGGGCTCGTCCTGCACCAGCTCGCGAGCTGGGGCCGGGTCAACTGGCTCGCCGGCGACTGCCTGCGCCACCGCGCCCGGTGTCCCCGGCGCCAGCTCCGCGCGGCCGTCGACACGCTCATGCGCGTCGCCGTCCGGCGCCGCGGCGTCGTCCGCGCGGAGTCCTACTTCGCGTTCGGCGGGGCGCCCGCACCGTGGATCAGCGGCATGACGCAGGGGACCATGATCCAGGCCCTCACCCGTTCGTCGACCGTCCTGCGCAGCGCCGCCGACCGGCGCCGTGCCCGTGCGGCGCTGACGGCGTTCACGCGTCCGGCCCCCGAGGGCGTGGCCGTCGCAGCGCCCGGCGGGACGCACTACCTCATGTACTCCACCCGGCCCGGGCTCCGGATCCTGAACGGCCACCTACAGGCGCTGACCGGGCTGCGGGACCTCGCGCGGATCGGCGGCTCCCGGCAGGCCGGCGAGCGTTACCGCGCCGGGGAGCGGGCGGCTTGGGTACAGCTGCGCCGTGCCGACACCGGGGCCTGGTCGCGCTACGCGGACGGCGGTCCGGAGGCGACGCTCGGCTACCACCGGCTCGTGACCGGCTTCCTCGCGAACCTGTGCGACCGCGACGCGGGCCGCCGCTACTGCCGTGCCGCAGCCCGGTTCCGCCGCTACGTGACCGAGCCGACCCGCGTGTCGCTGCGTCCCGTAGGCCGGCCGCGCTCCCGCCGCCCCGCGCGCCTCGGCGTCTGGCTGTCGAAGGTGTCGGCGGTGAGCGTGAGCGTCCGCGACGCCCGCGGGCGCGTGGTGATGGCGTTCGCCGGACAGCTCGAGCGGGGCTCGCACACGCTGCGCTGGAAGGCGCCGCATCACGGCCGTTACCGGGTGCGGGTGACGGCGGTCGGCCCCGGCGGACCGCCGTCGGGGCGTGCCTCCGCCCGCGTCGACGTGCGCCGCCCGTCGGCCCGCCGCGCCCGCTGAGGACAGCGCGGGTGCGCTCGGGACGACGGGTCGCTCGGCACGCTCAGCGTGTTCGGCGCGATCGGGCAGCGGTTCCGCGGGCCTGTCGGCACGACGGCGGACACCGGGTACATGAAGGACGTCGTCTCCGGCGATCGCGTGCGGTGCATCGGCCCGCCGTCCTCCCTGGACCGCTCGCGTCGCCGTGGCACGTCAACCCGGCACACCGAGTAGGTGCCGGCGCGCTGACCCGGGCTGCGGCCAGGCTGCTGTGCGAGCACCGGCAGCGCGGGTGTCGGCGGCGCCGGGTGACGGGTAGGGGCCCGTCATGCTCAAGAGGCTCGCCCCCCTGCTCGTCGTCCTCGTCGCCGCGACCGCCCTGGCGTCGACCCCCGCCGTCGCCCCGGCCAAGAGCCGCGTGTGCGCCGGCAAGGTGATGGGGAAGTACCCCGTCGTGGTGATCCGCGGCGTGTCGTGCACCACCGCGAAGCGCACGGCCGCGCAGTTCATCCGCTCCCGCGCACCGTCGCCGTGGCTCTGCGGGCTCGCGCACGCGCCGTTCCGCAAGATCGCCGGCGTGAAGATCGGTGCGTCGTGCGGGTACGGCAAGCAGGTCGGCGGCGTCGGGGTCACCGGCCGCACGCACGCGTTCGCCATCGGCGCCTGACGCGGCCGCGCGGGCGGCGACCCCGCGCTGCGGTAAACGAACACGCGTGTTCATCAGGCGGCTATGCTCGCGCGATGCCGTGGCGTCGCCGGATCTCGTCGTGCTTCGCGACCGTCGCCGCGGCGGTCGCGTTCCCGGTCGCCGGCGCGGCCGCCGCCGCGCCGGCCTTCGGTGACGCGGCCGGCCTGCACGTGGTGAGCGTGAAGCAACTCTCGCCTCGACTGCACAAGCTCCGCGTCACCACGGCCGACCTGCCGAGGCCGGTCGACCTGCGAGTGCTGCTGCCGACCGGGTACGACGACCCGGCCGCCGCGGCGCGCCGCTTCCCGGTGCTCTACCTGTTCCACGGCACCAGCGGACGCGCCGCGGACTGGACCACCATGGGCGACGCGGAGGCGATCACGGCCGGACTGCCGCTGATCGTCGTGATGCCCGACGCGGGCTTCGACGGGGACGGCGGCGGATACTTCGCCGACGCGTTCAACGGCGGTGCGGGCGGGCCGCCCCGCTGGGAGAGCTTCCACATCGACGGCGTGCTGCCGTGGGCCGATGCGACGCTGCGAACGATCGCCGAGCGCCGCGGCCGCGCCGTGTACGGCCTGTCCCAGGGCGGCTTCGGCGCCATGCTCCACGCGGCCCGCCACCCCGACCTCTTCGCCGCCGCCGGGTCGTTCTCCGGCCCGCTCGACATCGCCGCCGACCCGGACGCCGCCACCCTGATGACGGCGATCGTGACCGGCACGGAGGTCGGGCTGAACGGCGACGCCCCCGGCAGCATCTTCGGCCCGCGCCTGACGCAGGAGGTCAACTGGCGCGGCCACGACCCCGCCACGCTCGCCGCCAACCTGCGCGGCATGGACCTCCGGCTCTACACGGGCAACGGCAGGCCGGGGCCGCTGGACCCGCCGGGCACCGCCGTGAACCCGATCGAGGCCGGCGCCCATCGGCTGACGAACCTCTTCCACGACCGCCTGCAGGCGCTTCGCATTCCGAGCACGTTCCGCGACTTCGGTCCCGGCACCCACTCGTGGCCGTACTGGGCAGCCGCCCTGCGCGACAGCATCAAGCCCCTGATGGACGTGCTCCTGCATCCGCGACCCGCGCCCGCGCGCGTCGACTACACGACGATCGAGAGCCCCTTCCGCGTCTTCGGCTGGCGCGTAACCGTCGACCGGCCGGCCCGCGAGTTCGCCACGCTCAGCGACGCCGCCGCGGACGGCTTCACGCTCGCCGGCAGCGGCACGGCCCGCGTCCTGACGCCACCCGCGTATGCCCCGCGGACGTCCGCCGCGGTGCGCGTCACGGGCCTGCACGCCGACATGGACCGCACGCTGCGCGCCGACGGCGCCGGGCGGCTGGCGATCGACGTGCCGCTCGGCCCGGGGAACGCGCAGCAGGCGTTCACCCCGGCGGCCCTGCTGGCCGGCGGAACGCCGGTCCACACGACACGGGTACGCATCACCGGGGCGACGGCCGCCGCCGCAGAGTGCGCCGGACGCGCCCTGCGCATCACCCTGCCGCTGCCACGGGGAACGCGGCCGGTAGGCCCGCTGCGCGTCGCCGTGGGGTCCCGACGCGCCGGGCGGGTCGTGCGGCAGGGACGAACCGTGAGGTTCACGTTGCCGGCGCTGCCCACAGGGGTGTACCGGGTCCGGGTGAGCGGGCGTCGCACGCGGGCGGCGGCCGGCGGGACGGTCGCACTGCGGGCGACGCGCACGGTCGCCTGCGGGCCCCACCGGGCCGGATAAGCCCGTCGTACACGCAAACCAGACACGCTGTACAGCGATGCGTTAGCGTTGGCCCCATGAGCGTCGATCCCGCCGTCCGGTCCGTCCAGAAGTCGCTGCGCCTGTGGGCCGCGATCCGCATCGGGTACGGCGTCGTCGCCATCGCGCGACCCGACGTCATGTTCAAGGTCCTGCGGATGCCCGAGCATCCGGACGCGCGGGGCTTCAACGCGTTCCTCGGAAGCCGCGACATCGTCGTCGGCCTCTTCTCCCTGCGTGCCCGCGACCCGCAGCGGATCGCCGACGCCATCCTGCTGAACCAGGCGAACGAGGTCATCGACTCGGTCGTGATCGCGCAGGAGCTGCGGGCCGGGCGGCGCGGCGACATCTTCTCGGTCGTCGGCGTCGTCTTCAACGCGTACGGCTGGCTGACGTGGATCAAGGCCCGCAAGGCGCTGCGCTGACCCGCACGGGAGGCGGCCCGTCCCAGCGGCCCCGAACTGCAGCGCCGGTGGACGGACGTTCGATGCAGGCCTCCCCACTTCTGCCGACCAACGGGTCATGAACACCACGAGGCTGATGCCGCAGCCCCTGACCACCGACGAGCTCCTGGCGTGTGACCGCCTGATGGACGAGCTGCTGGCCGAGGACGCCGCCCCCGCGCCCCTCTGCCTGGCCCGTCTCGCGCAGGATCTCGCTGCCGACGTGCAGGAGGCTGCCGCGCCCGTGGCGCGACAGGTCGCCCAGGTCGCCTGACCCCGCGGCGCACCGGCAGCCGCCGGCCGGGAGCCGACAGCCGGGCGTTGCCCGTCGGTCGCAGGACTGGCCGGCGGCGCTGGGCCTGCGGAAGCCCCTTGCGCGAACATGGGGGCGTGGCCGCCCTATGAGCACGCTCCGGATCCCTGCCCGCTTCAACGGACCGCCGACGACGGCCAACGGCGGGTATGCCGCCGGCCGCCTCGCCGCTCACCTCCCAGCGGCGGCCGCGGCCGCGGGGGTCAGCGTCCGCCTCCGCCGGCCCCCAGCGCTGGACCGCGACCTGACCGTCGCGGTCGACGGCGGGACGGCCGAGCTCCGTGATGGCGAGGACCTCGTCGCCACGGCCACGGCCATGCCGCTCGACCTCGCCGTCCCGGATCTGCCGTCGCTCGAAGAGGCACGCGCGGCGGCGTCCGCGGCGGACCGCACCCGCCCCGGGCATCCGTTCCCCTCGTGCTTCGGCTGCGGCCCGGACCGCGACCGCGACGAGGCGGTCGCCGCGCTCCTGGCCGCGGTTCCCGGCCGCCAGGACGGGCTGTGGGCCTGCACGTGGACGCCGCCGGACGGACTGCCCCATCACGCTGACGGCACGCTCGAGGACGCCATCGTGTGGGTCGCGCTGGACTGTCCCTCGGCGCAGCCGGTCGCGCCCGACGGCGGCGCGCCGCACGTGCTGGGGACGCTCACAGCGCGGCTGGACCACCCCGTCCGGGTCGGCGTCGAGCATCTTCTGCTGGCGTGGCCCCTCGGGCGGGACGGGCGCAAGGCGCACAGCGCAGCGGCCGTCGTGGCGCCGGACGGGACGATCTGCGCCCGGTCGCGCGCGTTGTGGATCGCGCTCCCGAGCGGATGACGACGCCGCGGCAGCGATCTGGCCGCGTGCGGTGCGGGGAGCAACCGGTGCTCGGGCCGCGGGCGGCCCGATCGTCTCCATGCGCAGCGACTGGAGACCGAAATGACCGAGCCCGTACAAGTGCGACATGCTGTCCGGGCCGTGTGCTGACCGGCTACTGGACGATTTTCTAGGCATCTGTCACCGTGATTGGCCGGATGGATTCGAGCGCGTTCGTCGGGGGTTTTGATCAGTCGGCACCAGGGGTGCTGGCCGCGGTCACCTGCGTCGTCGACGACCTCATCTGGGAGACCCTCTGCGGCCTCGACGACACGGTGTTGTTCCACGCCGATCTGTTCGCCGTGCTGGGGCAGCTCCCGAGCCTGATCGTCGGTCCCGACCTGCGGGACGCGATCACGGACCTCGTGCTCAACGGCTCCGGCTTCGACTGAGCACCGCAGGAGCGCCGGCTCGGCGCCGGCCGGACCCGCCCCGCGAGGAATAAGGGCGCCCTGACGCGTCCGCTAGGTTGGGGCGGGTGATCGTGGACGACCTCCCCACGCTGATGGCCTCCGCCTGCACCGCCGACCGCTACCTGGACGGCCGCGCCGAGCCACCCGCCGGCGACGGCAGCTGGGTGCCGATGACCGACCTGCCCGGCAACCTGCCCGGTCTGCTGGACCTGCTGAACACGGTCTACGGCTCGACCGGCTACCGCACGCCCGCGGCCGTCCTGCAGGCGACGATCTGGTGGACGGTCGGCGCCCACGCGGGTGCCTGCCTCGTCGACGGCGGTGCCGTCCCGACGCTGCACCAACCGACGCTCGCGCTGCGCATGGTCCCCGGGCAGTACGGCATGGCGGCGGGCTCCGGCGCGGCGCTGGTGCCGCGGGCCGACCTCGGCGCCTGGCTGCGCGGGGCGACCACCGGGCCGCTCGCCGCCGCGACCACCGCGCTCGCCGACCACGGCGGTGCACGCGAGCGGCTGCTGTGGTCCATCGCCTTCGACGAGCTGGTGACCGGCATCGTCCCCGTGGCCGAGGGCGCAGGGTGGGACGCCGGCGCCGTCGCGGCGCTCATCACCGAGCTCACGGCGGCCGCCGAGGGAACCCCGCTGGCCCCGCGGCACGCGCGGATCACGCGCGTGGAGCTCGAGGGCGCGGAGCGGGCGCGCTGGGAGCGGTCGGCGTGCTGCCGGCGCTTCGACGTCCGGGAGGGGCGGGAGCGCTGCCTCGACTGCCCGGCGGTCCCCGTCGCCGAGCGCCACCTGCTACCGGCGGATCAGTAGCTGATCCGCCCGCTGAGGGTGACCCGCGTGCTGCGGCCGTTCAGCGGGCCGTCGCCCGTGAACTTCAACGAGCGCGCCTTGGCCTTCTTGAACCGCCCGCTGCCGCCGGTGATCCTGGCGGTGCCGCTGTACTTGATGCGCTTCTTGATCTCGACCGTGCCGAAGGCCGTGCCCTTGACCGTCGAGTTGCCGATCACTGCCGTGAAGGTCGCGTTGACCTTCCCCTTCTGGATGAACGTGCGCAGCACGAGCCGGCCCTTGCCGAACGGGCGGGCGTCGAGGTCGCCGCGCTGCGTCGCGCGCAGCCCGTCCCGCTTCGTCGTCTTGAGCTCGGCGGTCGCGTCCAGCGTGCGGGTGGCTGCCCAGGCGGCGGTCGCGCCGGTGAGCAGGACAGCGGCGAGGACGGCGAGGAGCAGCGGACGAAGCATGCCCGTAGCCTACTTGTCAGGCCACCCTGACCGAGCCGTGACGGCCGCTGCCACGACGCGGTCCAGGAGCTGCTCGATGTCCCCGGGCCGGGTGCGCGGATTGATCAACGTCAGCTTCAGCACGACCCGCCCGTTGACCCGGGTGCGGCCGAGAACGGCCTCGCCGCTCGCGAACAGCTCGCGCTGGACGTCGATCGCGCGGGCGTCCCGGTCCGCCGGGTCCTCGCCGGCGAACGCCTCGGCCAGCGCGAACACCACCATCACCGAGGACGGCTCGGCCACGAGCTCCAGCGCCGGGCGGGCGCGGACTGCCGCCGCCGCGCCGTCCGCGAGCGCGACGAGCCGCTCGACCATGGCGCCGAGCTCGCGCCGGCCGATCGTCCGGCCGGACAGCAGCAGCTTCAGGGCGTCGAACCGGCGACTCGTGTCGAGCGAACGGGCGACGAGGTTGAGGGTGCCAGTCGCCCGGTCCTCCGCGCGGTTGAGGTAGTCGCTGTCGTGGTCGAGCGCGGCGAACGCCGCCTCGTCGGCCACGAGCAGCGCGCTGGCCCCGATCGGCTGCCACCAGAGCTTGTGCAGGTCGACGGTCACCGAGTCGGCGCGGCCGATGCCGTCCAGTCGCGGGCGGAGCGTGTCCGACAGCGCGAACGCGGACGCGACCGCGGCGTCGACGTGCAGCCAGGCGCCGTGGTCGCGGGCGCGGCCCGCGATCGCCTCCAGGGGGTCGATCGCACCGAGGTCGGTCGTTCCCGCGGTGGCGACGATCGCCAGCGGCCGCAGGTCGTCGGCGAGCAGGATCGCAAGGGCCTCGTCGAGGGCGGCGATGTCCATCGCCCCGCGCGCGTCGACGGCGACCGGGACGATCGCACGGGCGCCGAGGCCGAGGATCGCCGCGGCGCGGCGGACGCTGTCGTGGGCGACGGCGGACGTCAGGATCCGCCACGAGCGCGCCTCGGCGGGCAGGCCGTGGTCGGCCGCGTCGGGTGCGGCCCGGCCGCGGGCCAGCGTCAGGCCGAGCAGGTTCGACGCCGTCCCCCCGGCCGTCATCACCCCGGACGCCGCCGCCGGCAGCCCGAGCAGCGCGGCGAGGCGGCGGACCAACGCGTCCTCCACGAGCGTCGCCGCGGGCGCCTGGTCGTAGGAGTCCAGCGACTGGTTGGTGGCCCCGATGGCGAGCTCGGCCGCGGCCGCCGGCCAGACGGTGGGCGCGTGCAGGTGGGCCACCGCGTGCGGGTGCCAGGGGTGGACGCCGTGCGCGAGGACGCCGGCGGCGACCTCCGCGAGCGCGGCGTCGAAGCCGACCCCGTCGTCGGGCAGCGGGTCCAGCGCGGCGACGGCGGTGGCGAGCTCGGCCGGGCTCAGCGCGGTCGACGGCGCGGGCCGCCGGGCCGCCTGCTCGACCGCGGCCGCGACCGCGATGGCCGCGGCACCGAGGTCACCGCCGTCCCCGAGGAACCAGCTCCCGGCTTGCCGAACGTCGATCGTGCCCCCTCCAGGGACGGCAGGATCGATGTTCGGCGCCGTAGGGGGCGGGGGTTCCTGGCTCATGCCGGAAGGCTTGCGGCGAAGGCGTCCACGATCCGCTCCGCGTGGGCGGCCTCGAGGATCAGGGGCGGGAGCAGGCGCACGGTCGCGGCGCCGCGACCGCCGACCTCGACGATGACCCCGCGCTCCAGCATCGCCTGCTGCAGCGCGCTCGCGCGCTCGCCGTCGGGCACCGGGACACCGTCCGCGTCGGTGCGTGCCGGGTCCACCAGCTCGATGCCGATCATGAGGCCGCGGCCCCGGACGTCGGCGACCGCCTCGCAGCCGGCGGCGGCGCTGCGCAGCCCGTCCATGAGGGCCGACCCGACCCGGTCGGCCTGCACGTCGAGCCGCTCGGCGGCGACGTGACGGATCGTCGCGGCGCCCGCCGCCATCGCGAGCTGGTTGCCGCGGAAGGTGCCCGCGTGGGCCCCCGGCGCCCAGACGTCGAGCTCCTCGCGGTAGACGATCACTGCCAGCGGCAGGCCTCCGCCGATCGCCTTCGACAGCACGAGGATGTCGGGATCCAGTCCGCGGTCGCTCGCCCACAGGCGCCCGGTCCGCCCGAGGCCGGTCTGCACCTCGTCGGCGATCAGGACGACGCCATGGGCGCGCGTGAGGGCGCGGACCTCGCGCAGGAACGACGTCGGCGCGGGCTGGACGCCGCCCTCGCCCTGCACCGGCTCCAGGATCACCGCGGCCGGCTTCGGCGTGCCGCTGTGGTCGTCCTCCAGCAGCCAGCGCAGCGTCCGCGCGCAGAGGGCCGCACCGGCCTCGCCGCCGACGCCGAACGGACAGCGCAGCGCGGTCGGGAACGGCAGGTGCTGGACGTCGTCGGCCAGCGTCCCCAGGGGCGTCTTCGGCGCATGCGCGCCCGAGAGCGCGAGCGTGCCGTGGGTCATGCCGTGGTACGCGCCGCCGAACGACACGATCCCGCCGCGGCCGGTCGCCGTCCGCGCGAGCTTGACCGCCGCCTCGACCGCGTCCGCCCCGGTCGGCCCGCAGAACTGGATGCGGCCCGCGGCGGCGAGCGACGCCGGCAGCGCGGCGAAGAGCTCCTCGACGAACGCGTCCTTCAGCGGGGTCGTCAGGTCGAGCGTCGTCAGGGGGACGCCGTCCGCGAGCGCAGACTGCAGCGCGTCCACGACCACGGGATGGTGGTGGCCGAGCGCGAGCGCGCCCGCCCCCGCAAGGCAGTCGATGTACGTGCGGCCGGCGCTGTCGCGGACCTCGACGCCTGCGCCGTGGACGAGCGCCAGCGGAAGCCGGCGGGAGTAGGTCCGGGCCGCCGACTCGCGGGCCGTCTGGCGCGCCAGCAGCGGGTCGGCGGTGGCCGTGGCGGGGGTGGTGGAGGGGCCGGGGCGCCTCATCCCCAGGTCCGCTTGGGCGCGTCGATGTTGCGTCGCAGCGCGAGCGTCGCGACGAGCGCGAAGCCCGCCGCGAACGCGAGCAGGACGAGGCACGGGTTCACGACGTCCCGCACGCCGACGTCGTACTCGAGGAACGCGGTCCGGTAGCCGTCCATCGCCCACTTGACCGGCGAGCCCGGCGCCAGCGGCTGCACCCAGTCCGGCAGGAGCGACACCGGGACGAAGCCGCCGCCCAGGCCGCCGGCGATCATCGCCCCCAGGTTCGTGACGGCGTTGAGCTGCTGCACGGTCGACAGCAGCGCCGTCGCCGCGAGGCCCGCCGCGAGGACGACCGCGCTGAAGCACGTCGCGACGAGGGCGGCAGCCACCCAGGAGCCGTTGGCCCGCAGGTCGAGGAACTGGTAGCCGACGGCGAACAGGATCACGTGCTGGCCGGCGAGCAGGAGGGTCGGCAGCAGCAGCTTGCCGAGGATCAGCGACGGCCCGCTCAGTCCGGACAGGCGCAGGCGCGTCCAGGTTCGCCAGCCGTGCTCGCGGAAGACGCCGAACCCCAGGATCCCGACGCCGAAGAACGCGAACACGCACGCCATGCCGGGGACGGTCTGCGTGCTGCCGGGGGCGTTGAAGCCCTCGTACGCGAGCGGCAGGTCCATCGACCGGCTAAGCAGCGCCATCAGCACGATCGGCATCGCGACGAGGATCGCCGGGGGGACGGGGTCGTGGCGCAGGAGCCGGACCTCGTTGCGCAGGACGGCGAGCGAGCCGGTCATCTAGGCCGGGACCTCCACCAGGTCGGGGACGCCCGAGTCCGTGGCCGCACGGCCGGTCAGCGCGAGGTAGGCCGCCTCCAGGGACGGCTGCACGATGGCGACGTCGGCCAGGCGCGAGCTGTCCGGCCCGAGCGCGTTGAGGAGCGCGCGCAGCGCCTCGGCGGGCTCGCTGGCCCGGACGGTCACCGTGCCGTTGTCCTGGATCGCGGCGCCGTCGAACGCCGAGGCCGCGACGGGGACCGGCCCGTCGGTGAAGCGCAGCACGAGCGCCGCGTCGCCGTGCGCCGCGATCAGGCCGGCGACGGTCCCGGTGACGATGACGCGGCCCTGCTCGAGGATCGCGACGCGCGCGTCCAGGCGCTCGACCTCGGGCAGGTAGTGGGTCGTGTAGAGGACTGCCGCGCCGTCGGCGGCGAGGTCGAGGACAGCGTCCAGGATGCCCTCCCGCGTGGCCGGGTCGGCGCCCGCGGTGGGCTCGTCGAGCAGGATCACCGACGGACGGTGGACGAGCGCGGCCGCCGTGTGCAGCCGGCGCTGCTCGCCGCCCGACAGGCGGCCGGCGGTGCGATCGGCGAGCGCGCTCAGCGCGAATGGCTCCAGGAGCTCCTCGGCGCGGGTGCGGGCGTCGCGGCGCCGCAGGCCGGCCGCCTCGCCGAACGCGCGCAGGTTCTGCGCGACCGTCAGCTGGGGGTAGATGCCGATCTCCTGCGGGGCGACGCCGACGCGCCGGCGGGCCGCGAGTGAGCGGCGCGGGTCCTCGCCGAGGACCCGGACCGTCCCCTCGTTCGGCCGCTCGAGGCCGGCGCAGAGGCGCACGAGGGTCGACTTGCCGGCGCCGTTCGGGCCCAGCAGCGCGAGCACGGTCCCTGGCTCGATCGCGAGGTCGACGCCGTCGAGGGCGGCCGTCGCGCCGTAGCGGCGACGGACCCCGACGATCTCCAGAGCAGCGCTCATCGTCGACACCTCGCTGGGCGAACGAGCCCTCCGGGCGAGTCCTTCGGCGCGGCCGTCATGACAGCGTCCTCCGGCGCCGGCTCGCGAGGCGCTCGAAGTCCGCGCGCTCGCAGACCATGAACGCCGCGCGCTTGTCCGGCAGGTCGATCTCGCTGTGCTTCTTGAAGCCGAGGAAGGCCAGCAGCGAGAGGAAGTTGTGGTTGCGCACGTCTGGCTCGCCGACGATGCGGCGGACCTCGGGGCGCTTGAAGAGGAAGCGGACGACGGCCCGCCCGAGCGCCACCGAGTAGCGGCCCAGGTACTCCTCCTCGCCGATCAGGACGTGGGCGCCCAGGTCGCCGGGCAGGATCGGCGCGTGGGCGCCGAGGACGTCGCCGGCGGGGTCGTAGACCTCCACGTAGCCGACGGGCGTGTCGTCGACGAAGCCCAGGTACGGCGTGCGCGCGGGGTCCTCGAGCTGGCGGACGAGGTAGTCGGCGATCCAGTCCTGCGGCCACGCCATCTCCCAGAACTCGGAGACGTGCGGGCGCTGCATCCAGTCGTGGAGCAGCGGCACGTCCTCGCCGGCGAGCATCTGCCGGCACCAGAGCCGGCGGTTCAGCGCGGCCTCGTGCTCGCTGTAGGCCGCGAGCTCGGGGTGGGGGTTCACGGTCGCGCGGGGCGCAGGCTGCGTCATGTCGTCACCGGCGCGGGCGCTGGGGCATGGAGGGGGTTGTCGATCCAGCCGCTGGCGGCAGCGATGGGACGCTCGGCGCCGTCGCGGTAGCCGCGCTCGAGGATCCGGACGCGGTTCAGGCAGAGCTTCACGAACACGGGCGCATCGAGGTCGAAGAGGTCGAAGCGCGGGCCGAGCTCATCCTCGAAGCGGTCCTGGTAGCCGTGCAGCGCCGCGCGCGCGGCAGCCCAGAACGCGGCCTCCGGATAGCCGCAGCGGTCGGCCAGGAGCTCGGCGATGTAGCGGTGCGCGCAGACCAGCAGACCAGCCTGGATCCACTGCGTGATGACGGCGGGCTCGACCCCGTCGCCGAGCGCGGCGCGGACCGCGGGGCTCAGGTCCAGCAGCTCGGGGAGCGGCTCCGCGCAGATCGTCGCGTCGTCCACGAAGTCCTTGACGACGATGCGGGTGGGGACGTCGTCCCGCAGCACGACGAGCGTGTTCTGGCCGTGCGGCGAGAAGGTCGCCCCGTAGCGGTACAGGACGTGGCACAGCGGCGGGAGCGACACCTCGTGCAGCGCACGCACCCAGGC
This sequence comes from Paraconexibacter sp. AEG42_29, assembly GCF_040581415.1. Taxonomy (NCBI): domain Bacteria; kingdom Bacillati; phylum Actinomycetota; class Thermoleophilia; order Solirubrobacterales; family Paraconexibacteraceae; genus Paraconexibacter; species Paraconexibacter sp. AEG42_29. The sequence goes on from NZ_CP114014.1 coordinate 5,329,492, forward strand.
GTCGACGGTCAGGCCGCTGCGCGCGATGAGGTGCTCGATCAGCGACTCGCCGGCGGGGTCGACGTGGAAGAGGGCCGCGAGCGGGAGCGCGCGCTCGCCCTCGTGCAGCTGCGCCGCGACCGGCTCGCGCCAGATCGCGCCGAGCATCTCGGTGTGCTGGTAGGGCACGCCCTCGATCGTGCCGAACGCGGTGTGGGCGACGCTGGCGGACGCGACCTCGCCGAGCAGGACGAGGCCGGTCTCCTGCAGGAACGGGTCGCGATCGACGCAGCCGACGAGCCACTCGGTGAGGACCGGCGCCGCGAGCGCCCGGGCGCGCGGCAGTCCGCGGTAGACGCTCGTGTTGAGGATCGACAGCGGGAGCTTCAGCTCGCGGCGGAGCTCGCCGTCGGGGCCGGCGTCGACCAGCGTGCGGATCGACTGCCGGGCGCGGTAGGTCGGTGCTGCGGTGCCGAGGTGGGTGATCGCGCCGGACGCGAGGTCGGCGGCGTGCAGCGCGAGGATGCGCTCGCGCCACTGCCAGGGATGGACGGGCAGCAGGACCGTCGTGTCCGGGTCGTGGCCGGCGGCGGCGGCGCGCGCCCGCAGCCGGTCGGCCTCCTGGGCGCCGAGCTGCTCGTCGACCACCTGCCGGTGGGTCAGCCCCGGCAGCGCGCGCGTGTCGATCCGGTCCGCCGCGACGGCGAGCCAGTCCAGCTGCAGCGTGCGCTGCGCCTCGGGGGCGTAGTGGTCCAGGTCGCCCGAGTCGAACCCGATGCGGCCCTTGGCGGCGACGATCCACGGGTGGCCGCGCAGCTCGGCCTCGACGTCGATGGGGGCCGCGTCCAGGAGCTCGCGCGCCGGGCGGCCGCGGTGCAGCTGGACCGCGTCCGAGAGGACGGTCGCGGCGACCTCGGCGACGAGGCCGGCCGTCGTGGACGCGTCGGCGCCGGCGGCGGGGGCGCCGAGGGCGACGACCAGGGCGGGGTCCGGCAGCGGGCGCGCGGCGCCGGTCGCGGCGTCGCGGGCCGTGAGGGACGCTGGGGCCACCCGCCAGTGCCCGAGGGAGCGGCGGCGGGCCCGGCCGCTGACGATGAGGTCGCCGAGCGCCAGCTCGAGCACCGCGGCGTCCGGGCCGGGAAGGTCGGCGTCCGGGTCGGAGAGGATCGCGGGCGTCAGGACGTCCTCGAACGTCAGCTCCCCGATCAGCTTGGCGAGCAGCTCGCGGCCGGCCTGCGCGTAGGCGGCGCCGCCGTCGCTGGTGAGCGCGTCGAGCGTCCGCGCGCTCATGTCGCCCCCCTCCCGGCGCCGAGACCCGTCTTCCATCCGACTGGGTGATGACGAACGGGTGTCGGCCCCTGGCGGGGGCTCTCGGTGACCGGAGCGCCCACGCCCGGCCCCGGGGCACCGAAGGTCTGGAAGACGTTGCGGTCGCGGACCTTGTAGACCTCGCGCCCACAGAGGCCGTTCACGATCACGCTGTTGCGGAACGCGCCCAGGCCGAGGTCCGGCGTGCCCACGCCGTGCGTGTGCAGCTCGGCGTTCTGCACGTAGAGCGCCGGCGCGTCCGGGTCGCGGAGGGCGACGCGGTAGTCCAGGCCGACGCGCAGCCGGCCGCGCTCGTCGGCGTCGGCCAGGGCGGCGAGTCCGCTGATGGGCAGCGGCGTGGACTCGTAGCCCGTCCCGAGCACGACGGCGTCGGTCTCGTGCCTGAACGTGATGTCCTGGTCGCGCTGGTGCAGGGTCAGGCGCAGCCCGCCGGCCGCCCGCTCGATCCCGACGAGCTCGCACGAGGCCGCGTACGCCGCGCCCGGGTCCTCGCCGCCCACGCTGCGGTCGTAGATCGCGTCGTAGATCGCGGCACTGGTCTCGGCCGAGATCCCCTTGTAGAGCAGGTCCTGCCCGGCTCGCAGGGTGTCGCGGCGACCAGGCTCCAGGCCGTGGAAGTACCGCGTGTACTCGGGCGTGAAGTGCTCCAGGCCGAGCTTCGAGTACTCCATCGGGAAGAACCCGCGGCTGCGCGTGAACCACTGCAGCCGCGTCCCGCCGGCGTGCCCGAGCAGGTCCAGGAAGACCTCGGCCGCGCTCTGTCCCGATCCGATGACCGTGACCCGGCGCGCGCGCCGCAGCGCCGCGCGGTGGTCGAGGTAGGCAGCGGAGTGCAGGACGCCGCCGTCACCATCGTCGACCAGGGCCTGCGCGCACGGCGGGACGTACGGCCGCCCGCCCACCCCGGCGACCAGCGCGCGGGAACGGTGCTCGGTGACGCTGCCGTCGGCGCCCGCGACCGTCAGCGTCCACAGCCCGTCGTCGCCGACCCCGGCGTCGACCACCCGCGCGCCGAACCGGCAGCTCGCCAGCCGCCCCGCGACCCAGCGGCAGTAGTGCTCGTACTCGCGGCGCGACGGGTGCCAGCGCTCGGCGAAGTAGAAGCGATAGAGGCGCTCGTGCTCGTGCAGGTAGTTGAGGAAGCCGTGCCGGCTGGTGGGGTCGGCGAGCGTGACCAGGTCCGCCAGGTGCGGGACCTGCAGCGCCGCGCCGTCGAGCATCAGGCCGGGGTGCCACCGCAGCGTCGGCTGCGCCTCGAAGAACGCGGCGTCGACCTCGCCGACCGGGTCCAGCAGCGCGGCCAGCCCGAGGTTGAACGGGCCCAGGCCGATGCCCGCGACGTCGTGGACCCGAGCGCTCATCCGACCGCCCCGGGGCGGGGCGAACGTGCCCGCTGGGCGAGATCGCCCGGCGTCCACGCGATGAGCGCCGCGGTCTTGTCGGGCAGCGTCAGGGTCGCGATCCGCTCGCCGCCGACCGCCGCGCAGAACGCGAGCATCCGCGCGTTGCGGGCGTCCGGCTCGCAGAGCACGCGCGTCGCACCGGGCTCGTCGAGCAGGCGGTCGACGACCAGCCGGGCCAGCGCCCGCGCGGCGCCGGTCCCCAGCTGGGAGGCGGGGCCGACGAGGATGTGCCAGCCGCGGTCCCCGGGCTGCGCGTCGTAGTGCGCCGCGAGCGGGTCGTCGCTGACCGTGTACGTCTCGACGTACGCGAACGGCTCGTCGCCCACGGCTCCGACCCAGCTGCGCTGGTGCGCGAGCGCGGCGGCGCCCGCGAGGTAGGCGGCGGTCCGCTCGGGCGGCCCCGCGAGGTTCCACCACGGGCTGACGTGCGGCTCCTGCATCCAGCCGTGGAGCAGGGTCAGGTCGGCGACCGCGTCCAGCGGCCGCAGCGTCACCATGGCCGTCGTCATGCCGCGGCCCGGCGCAGCGGGTTCGGGATCGTGCCGTAGACCGACTGCGTGGCGATGTCCCCGACGAGCTCGTCCATGTCGTGCAGCCGTGTACGCAGGTTGCCCTTGCACGGCCAGCGCTCGTCGTCAAGCAACCGGTCGAGCAGCGTGTGCGGGTAGCGGCCGCCCTGCCGGCGCTCGTCGGCGAGCGTGTCGCGCAGCACGGCGAGCAGCTCCGGCCCGTCGGCGCAGCCGTCCAGGACGAGGGTGTCGATCGTCCCCACCGCCGCGTTCAGGAACGGGTAGTAGACGAGGCGCTCGTCGGCGAGCGCCTCGGGGAAGATCGACTCGCTGGCCTCGCCCAGACCCGGGACCACGCGCGTGAGGTCGGCGTGGGCGGCCTCGCGGTGGAAGTAACCCTGGCTGTCGCGGATCAGGCAGCGGTCCGGCCAGCCGTGGCGGTCCAGCTGCAGGAGGGTGTTCTGCTGGTGCGGCTCGAAGCAGAGGCCGACGTCGAGGTAGAGGCGGACCAGCGACCGCACGACGACGTCGCAGTAGCGGCGGATCCACTCGGTGGCGACGTCCGCCTCGGTCCGGCCGCGCGTCGCCGCGATCCGGCCGACGACGTTCCCGAGGCGGCTGCGCCCGCCAAACGGGTGCCGCTCGCAGAGCGACGCCAGGCAGATGGGGCGCTCGCCGGCGAACGAATTCGCCCGCAGGAGGACCGAGAGGCTGTCGATCAGCGGTTCGCCGACGCCCGCCCGGACCGCGAGGAAGGCAGGGTCGTGGACGACGCGCAGCCGCGGTGCGGCGGCACGGGCCGCGGCACCCACGCGGGTGAACGCCTCCAGGTGGGCGGCCTCGGCGGCGCGCGTGAGCTCCTTGGGCAGCGTCACCCGCAGGGAGTTCGTCACGCGCACGTCGAGGGAGAACTTCAGCTGCCAACCCCAGTCCTCGCGGTACACGGTCCGCACCGAGCTGGTCGGCGTGACGGGGGCGCCGAGCGGCCCGAGGTCGACGATGTCGTCGTCCGCCAGCAGCGCCGCCACCGACGGGTCGGCGCCGAGGTGCGCCAGCTGCCAGGGGTGGGCGGGGATCAGGATCCTTGGGCCCAGGCCGGTGAGCGCGGCGCGCAGCTCGTGCTCGTCGACCGCCGGATCGCCGTGCAGCAGGCGCCCCACGAGGGTCGGCGCGTCCTCGCGCTCACCGCTGCCGTGGTGCACGAGCGACGGGACGACGGCAAGCCAGTGCAGCGCGAAGCGCCCACGCGTCTCGGGCGAGTAGACGTCCCGCTCGTCGGCCGAGAGCTCGACACGGCTCTTGGCCGTCGGGTGCAGCGGGTGGCCGACGAGCAGCCCCTGCTCGCTGTCGATGAACGGCAGCGTCCGCCCGTCGTAGAGGTCGTCCAGGCCGCCGTCGGTGGCCCGCAGCTCGAGGTGGTGGGCGGTCTGCGCGATGCTGTCCCGGATCCGCTCGAGCAGGACCTCGGGCGCGCCGTCGCCGCGCGGGTCGCCGGCCTGCAGGTGACCCAGGAGCAGGTCGGCCAGCGCCTCGACGGAGAGCTCGTCGTCGACCACGTCGCCGTCGTCCCCGACAAGGATGGGCGGGCCGGCGAGCAGGCAGCGGTCGGTCGGCGTGCGGCGGGCGACCCCGACCTGCAGCCGGGTCCCGGGCCGCTGGGCGAGCGTCAGGACAGCGGTCTGCGGCGCGGCGTCGTCCCCGGCGCGCGGGACGAACTGCCAGTCGCCGGTCTCCCGGATGTGGCAGTTGACGAGCGCCGACGTCGCCGCTGCGGTCGCCGCGGCCCGGGCGCGACCGGCCGGAGGCGCCCCTGCCGCGGTGACGATGGACTCGCGCATCTGCGCGATAAGGTTACCCTAACTCCGACTGCGCCGGTCGGAAAGGACCGGCGCCGTCCGGGGCGGGCTGCGGTGCGGCCCCGGCCCCGCTCAGCGGCTGAGGGTGAGCTGCTTCGTGACCGTCTTCCCGCTCGACGGCCTCAGCGTGACCCGCACGGCGAGGCGGCCCGTCCGGCGCAGCAGCGCCTTGGCGTCCTTCCCGAGGACGAGCGTGAGCGTCTTCTTCGCGCCGGCCTTCACGACGTAGGCCTGCGCACGGGCGATCGTGAGCGTCACGAGACGGCGGCCGACGCGGACCTTGGCGCGGCTCTGCACGCGGACGGTCCCGCGGCAGGACGCCGACCCGGCGGGGCAGCGGACGACCAGCGGCGCGCGGCCCTTCGCGTCGGCCTTCAGCTTCAGCGAGCTGATCGCCCCGGGACGCGGCGCCGGAGCCTTCGGCGGGGTCGGCTTGGTCGGCGACGTGGGCGTGGCCGGGACCGTCGGGGTGGTGGGCGTGGTGGGTGTCGTCGGCGTCGTGGGCGTCGTCGGGACGGTCGGCGGCGGGCTGACGGGGATGGCCATCGTGATCCCCGGCGGGACCGGGGAGGCGGATGTCGCGTAGCGGCCGAGCGAGCCGTCCGACGGCGCGATGCGCCCGCGCGTGGCGTACGGCACCGCGTCGTCCTTCACGTCGATGGCCGCCTGGGCGCAGTCGAGCGTCGTCGGGTTGGCCTCGGTCCCGGCCCGCACGACGAAGGAGCCGTAGGGCGTCGCCGAGAAGGTCGACGTCACGATCGGGCCGCCCGGGCCGCCGGCCGCCGGGCCGGTGAACGTGAGCGCGGGCGTGGATCCCACCGGCCCGGCGGAGAACCGCGGGACGGTGCCACCGGCGGCGTTCCAGGTGCTGTCGGGCAGCGTCACGTCGATGGTGGTCGCCTCGAAGCCGCTCCCCGCCTGGCGCAGGCGGTAGGTGCCCTCGGCACGGAAGGTCTGCGTGCCCTGGGTCGTGCCGGCGCCGGCGAGCGTCACCCAGACGGTCACCGGATAGTCCTTGCCGGTGACGTACAGCGGCGTACCCGCGCTCTGCGAGCGGGCGAGCGTCGCCACGGTGTCGGGGGACAGCGTGAGCCGCGCCTGCACCGAGCTGAGCGTGAACGGCCCGCCCCCGGAGGCGCCGGCCGGCAGCGGCGGCGAACGCAGCTCCATCCGCGCGGGGTCCAGCTCGCGCGTCAGGCCGGCCGGCAGGTTGGCCGCCGCGCCCGAGGCCAGGCGGCCGAGCTCGTTGATGCAGGTGGCGTTCTGCGGGCCGAGCTCGGAGTCGATGACCGCCGCCGGCGACGGCACGACCTCGGTCCCGCCCTCGTCGAACTGGACGTTGGCGGCGCTGCCGGGCTGGCAGTCGAAGACCACGTTGGTGCTGCCCGAGAAGGAGGCCTGGACGACCGTGCTGCCCTTCGTCGGACGCAGCGCGCCGCTCGGCCCGGTCGGCAGCTGGGGCAGCGCGCCCGCGTCCGCCTGGCTGAAGACGACGTCGCCGCCGGTCGCGGTCCAGGTGGTCGCCGGCAGGTCGTTGCCGGAGTAGGTGAACGGCGTCGACGCGAGGTAGCGGTTGTCGTCCGCCGGGTCGACGGTGATGTCCGTCGTCGCCGTCACCTCGATCGGTCCGATGACCTGCACGTGCTCGGCGGTGTTCGTCGCCTTCACCGCGACCCAGACCTTGGCTGTGATCGTGTTCGGCCCCGCCTTCAGCAGCCCGAGCGCGTACCCGAACTTCGCGAGGTACTCGGGCAGCTGCACGTCGACCTTTCCGGCGGACAGCGCGACCCGCTGACCCGGGACGACCTCCGTGCTCGACGGGTGACGCGCGTCCGTGACGAGGCTGCTGGTGGCGTTCAGCGTCACCGTCTGGCTGCGGTAGAACTCGTCGAGCGGGTAGAAGCACGCGTTCGGCGACGTCGCCGCGGCGGCGCTTCCGGCGCTCGCGAGGACTGCAAGGACGGCCAGCGCCGGTACCCACACGCGGGTGCGGCGACGGGCTCCCACAGGCAGGCTGGGGGCGGGGCGGGACGACAGGCGCGAGAAGGACACAGGGCTCCGTGGTGCAGCGGGCCGCGTATGGCTGCCCTGACGATGAACGGGTGCCCATGCTACCTTCGCCTCGGGTAAGGGTCGCCTTACTCAGTTCGACCACCCACCCACCGACGTTCCCAGGCCTTCAGGAGGCTACGACGATGAGACGGACCCCCACCACCCTCGGCGCCCTCGCGCTGGGCGCGGCGCTGCTCAGCGCGGGCCAGGCGCAGGCCGCCTCGCTCGACGCGTCCTTCGGCACCAGCGGCACCGCGTTCTCGCCGCTGTCCGCCACGCTCGGCGACCGCTACTTCGATGCCGTGACCGGCCCCGCCGGCGGCACCTACAACGCCGGCTACACCACCGTCGCCGGCACCGACCAGGCCTTCGCCGTCAGCCGCACCGATGCGAGCGGCGCGCTCGTGACCAGCTTCGGCACCGGTGGCGTGGCCAGCGTCAACGTCACCGCCGCCCCCTTCGCGGCGCCTCCGGCCGGCACCGCGCCGACCGGCACCACCGAGATCGCCCGCAGCATCGCGCTGCAGGCCGACGGCAAGATCGTGATCGCCGGCACCGCCGAGGCGACCGGCGGCGCCGACAGCCGCGACACCGACGCCGTCGTGGTCCGCTTCAACACCGACGGCACCCCGGACGCCACGTTCGGCACCGGCGGCGTCGCCCGCCTGAACCTGAGCGACGGCCGCACGCCGGCCGCGCTCGAGACGATCGTGGGCGACCAGGCGTGGGGCGTGAAGATCCGCCCGACCGGCCAGATCGTCGTCGCCGCCTCCAAGGGCGTGCAGAGCGACGAGGTCCCCGCCCGCACGACCAGGACGATCGCGGCGGTCCAGCTCACGAGCGCCGGTGCGCTCGACGCGTCGTTCGGCACCGCCGGCGTCGGGCTGTCCGAGACCGGTGGCTCGCTGAACGTCCGCAACGGCACCCTCACCGACGACGGCGACTTCTTGATCGCCAGCTACGGCGGCACGCCCGTCCGTCCGTCCATCCACCGCTTCCTCGCGAACGGCGCGAAGGACACGACCTGGGGCAACGCCGGCGTGGCGTCCGGCGCGATCGGCGGTCCCGCACCAGGCTTCGCCGAGGCGTACACCGTCGTCCCGCACGGCTCCGGCGTCATCGGCGTGGGCTACGGCTCGCGTTCGACGACCCCCGCCAACGGCGTGGACGCCGTCGCCTACCGCTTCAACGCGGCCGGCGTCTGGGACCAGACGTTCGGCAACGGCGGCCTGCTGTCGTACGACCGCGTCGCCGGCGCCGACCGCCTGCGCAACGTCGTCGCACTGCCGGACGGCCGCTTCGCCGGCGTCGGCAGCACCGAGGACCCGGCGGTCACCGGTCCGCCGGCCGTGGCCTCCAACGTGAACGGGCTCGTCCTGTTCTTCGACGGCGACGGCAACATCGACACCAGCGAGGGCACCGGCGGGGCGTTCAACGTCGACCTCGGCGGCACGTCCGACGCGTTCTTCGGCGCCGCGCTGGTCAGCGGCGGCAGGAAGCTCGTCGCCGCGGGCCACAAGGCCGGCACGCCGACCTCCGGTGACGACGCCGCGCTCACGCGCCTGAACCTCGTCAACGCCGTGTCCGGCCCCGCCGGTCCGGCGGGCGCTGCCGGCACCGCGGGTGCGCCGGGCGCAGCCGGTCCGGCCGGTCCCGCGGGCGCCAAGGGCGCCACCGGTGCGAAGGGCGCGAAGGGCGCCAAGGGCAGCTCGGCGCTGCCGCTGCGCGTCACGTGCAAGCTCGTCAGCGTGAAGAAGCGCAAGATCACCTGCACGGCCAAGAAGGTCGGCACGCGCGGGTCGGTCCGCGTCTCGCTGCTGCGCGGGGGCCGCACGGTCGCCGCCGGCAAGGCGCTGGCGACGAAGGGCACCGCCGCGGTCGCGCTGCGCGGCGCCGTGAAGGCGGGTCGCTACACGCTGGTCACCACGATCCCGACCGCGGCCGGCGGCCGCGTGAAGGTGACGCGGACGATCACGCTGCGGTAGGAGGAGCCGCCCCTCTCCGCACTCGCGGGGAGGGCCCCTCGCTCGCGGGCCTGCTCAGGTCGCGGTGACGAAGACCTGGCTGGCCGCGCGATCGGCGACCACCACGTCCTGCGCGGCGCGGCCGCGGCCAAGGCCGACCGTCACGTGGCCCGCCGCGGGCTGCACGTCGCGGATCCTCAGGCCGGTCCCCGGGACCAGCCCCACGTCGAAGAGCCAGCTGACGAGCTCGGCGTCGCTCTCGGCGACCCCGACGATCTCGCACTTCGTCCCCGCCTCGAGCTCGATCAGCCGGCGGAGCGACCCGGCCTCGGCCCGCTCGTCCGCCTTCGCGACCGGCCACCCGTGCGGGCAGCGGGCCGGCGACCCGAGCTTCTCGTGCAGGCGCTCGACCATCTCGGGCGTGAAGGCGTCGCGCATCTCCATCGCGCGTCCGTGCACCTCGCCCGGCGGGTAGCCCAGGTAGTCGACGAGGAACCCCTCGATCACGCGGGTCGCGCGGACCCCGTGCTCGGCCAGCGCGATCCCCGCCGGGGTCAGCGCGAGCGCACGGCCGGGACCACGGTCGACGAGGCCCTGGTCGCTGAGTCGGCGCAGCATCTCGCCCGCGGAAGCGCGCGACACGCCCAGGCGCTCGGCGACCCGCGCAGCGATCGGCGCGGTGGCCTCGGACGGGCGGTACTCGCCGACCGGGAAGAGCAGCCCGTACAGCACCTCGACGTAGTCGAGCGATCGAGGGCTGCCGGTCGGTTGGGCCACGCTGAGCATCCTATGGCGTACCTCGGCCAGCGCGCTCGACAGCGCTCGCTGAGTAAGGTGCGCCTTACATGGCCGCCCGCTGCATCCTGCCCCTCGCGCTGGCGTTCGCCGCCCTGGCCAGCACCCCCGCGGGTGCCGCCACGGTCGCGACGCCGAACTCCTGCAAGTGGAGCATCGACGACGTCTACCGCGATCTCGACGTGACGCTGAGCGGGACCGTGGCCCCGTCCCCGCTGGTCCCCGGCGCGCCCGCAGCCCTGTCGGCGACGTCCGCACGGGCCCGAATTCCTGACTACATCGCCTCCAGCGGCTACAACACCGGCCTGCTCAAGGCGGGCGCGAACTCGATTCCGTCGACCGTCTGGCTGAGCGTCGGGTCGGGCGCCGAGACGCGGGTCGTCTCCGCGACGGTGACCGTGACGACGACGATCACCGTCGACGCCGAGCAGAACTTCGTGTCGGCGACGCCGATGGACGTGACGGTCCCGCTCGCCGATACGAGCTGGACGGCGCCGCAAGCGGGCGCGCTCGCGCTGGCGCAGGCCGCGGCCGGGACCCTGCCCCGGCTGCCGATCGGCACGAACAACGCGCTCCGGCAGCCACTGGGCAGCGTCGTGATCCAGGCGGCGCTCAGCAACGACGTGCGGATCGTGCTCGACTGCCAGCCCGGCCGCTCGCGGCCCGGGGGCGTCACCGTCGCCGCCGCCGCGCCGTTCGAGTCCGTCCCGGTCGCGACCCCCGACCCCGGCAGCCCGCCGGTCGTCCAGCCACCGGTCACGACCCCGCCCGTGGTCACCCCTCCGGCTCTCGCGGCACCGAAGCCGACCCTGTTCTCGCGGTCCCTGCGGCTGCGCCGGAACGCCATCAACGTCCTGGTCGGCTGCGGCAAGGGCGCAGGCGCGTGCTTCGGGACGGTCGAGCTGCGGACCGCGGTCAAGCAGCGGGTCGGCAGGCGGCTCGTGTACGTCACGGTCGCGCGCGGCAGCTACGCGACGGGGGCCGGGGCGCGCCGCACCCTGGAGCTCACCCCGACGGCCGCCGGTCGCGCCCTCATGAAGCGCAAGGCGTCCGTTGCGGTCCGCGTCCAGCTGCTCCCGCGGGACACGCCGAAGGTCGCAGCGGTGTCCAGGAAGGTCCCCCTCCGGACTTGAGGAATCCCGACCGGCAGAGTATGTATTAGGGTCTCCTAATCATCGCTCCGTCGTTCGACCCCAGGATCCCGTCATGACCTGCATCTCCGACAGCTGCCGCACGGCGTCCGACTGCACCCGGCACCTGAGCCTGCTGCTGCAGACGGACGACACGTCCACGCGGCTGAAGGCCGAAAAGCGGATCGCCGCGCTGGCCGAGGACCTGCGCGCGCTGCGGAGCGGCTCGGCCCGGAACGAGCTCGTGGCCGCCGGATCGCTGCTCCGGGCCCGGTTCACGGTCGACGCGTCCGGCTCCCGCGCGTCGCTGCGCCCGACGGACGTCCTCGAGACCGCGCAGGGCAACCCGCTCGTGCTCGGCGCGGTGGCCGTGACAGCGGCCCGGCAGGCCGGCATGGCGCTCGGCCTGCTCGCCGGTGCCCGTGGCCGCTTCGTGGTCGCCCACGCCACGCTCGCCCGGCCGCTCGTCCTCGACCTGCACGACGGCTTCGCGCTGCGCAACGTCGACGGCGACGAGTCCTCCTTCCGCTGGCTCTGCGCGCACGTGACGGCGCAGCGGGTCGGCGAGCTGCTCGCACCGCAGCCCGTCCGCCGGGTGCGCACCGGGGACACCCCGGCCCGGTTGGTCGCCTCGCCCAACTGATCACCCGACCGATGAGCATCACCGAACCGTCCCCGGTGATGCCCGCCGTGCAGTCCCTCGTCGCCCGGCTGCGGGACAACCACGCGACTGCCGCGCTCACGTTCGCGGGCCAGGGCGCGGACCCGCTCGCCGAGCTGAGCGCGCTCGTCCGCACCGCGCCGGCGCTGCGTCCGCTGCTGGAAGGGGGCGCGCTCGCGGTGCAGCGCGCGGCCGCCGAGCCGGCGCTGCGCGACAGCGGGCTGCTGCGCCACGGCTTCGACGTCGCCGCCTGGCTCGACGATCCCGACGGCGCGCCGGACGCCGACTACCTGCGGTCCGCGCCGGTGTCCGCCCCGCTCGTGCTGCTGGCGCAGGCGCTGCTGTGGGAGGCCGCCCGCACCGACGGCCTGCACGAGGCGGTCGCCGCCGGCGCGATCACCCGGACGGCCGGGCACTCCCTCGGCCTGCTCGGCGCACTGCTCGTCGCGGAGGCGCCGGAGGACGCGGTCGACGACGCGCGGCTGGCCCGTTACCTGCGGATCGCGCTCGGCCACGGGGTGCACGCGCTCGCCGCGACGCCCGCCGGCGCGTCCGCGCGCCCCACCGCTCCCGCCACGCCGATGGCGGCGGTCGGCGGGGTCCGCCACGACCGGCTTGCGGCCGTCGTCGCCCGCCTGAACCACGAGCGGCTGCGCCCGCAGGACGCCGTCCGCTGCGCGCTGGTGAACACCCGCACCCGCACCGTGGTCAGCGGTCCACCCGCGGCGCTCACGGTGCTCCGCGACGAGCTCGAGCGGCTCGCCCGCGACGAGGAGGCCGCCCAGCGCGCCGGCCGGCGCGGGGGCTCGCCGCTGCGCTTCACCTGGAGCCCATTGCCCGTCGACGTCCCGTACCACGCGCTCTCGGACGCGGCTGCGGTGGACTTCGCCGGATGGCTGCGCGGGAGCGGGCTGCTCCCGGTCGCCCCCGACCTCGAGCTGCCGGTGCTGTCCGGGAGCGACGCCCGCGACCTGCGCGCCCACCCCGACCTGGCTGCCGCGGTCGCCGCCGCGCAGCTCCGCGAGACCGTGCGCTGGGACCTGGTCTGCGGCGCGCTGGCCGCCGGCGAGACGGACTGGGTGCTGGACCTCGGGCCTGGGACCGCGGTCGCCCACCTGACCGCCGAGAACCTGCGCGGGAGCGGGGTGCGGACGCTCGGCCTCGCGTCGCCCGAGGGCCGCCGGCGCCTGGTGACCGCGGGCGCCGTCCCCGCGGGCCGCGACCTCGAGTACGCAGCCTTCGCGCCGAGCGTCGTCGAGCTCCCGGACGGCCGGCGCCACGTGGAGACGCGCTACACGCAGCGGCTGGGCCGGCCGCCGATCGTGCTCGCGGGGATGACGCCGACGACGACGGATGCGCCGATCGTCGCTGCCGCCGTCAACGCCGGGTACACCGCCGAGCTGGCGGGCGGCGGCCAGCCCGACCGCTGGACGCTGCACCGGCGGCTGGCCGAGCTCGAGGAGCTGCTCGAGCCCGGGCGGGAGCTCGTCTTCAACACGCTGCTGCTGGACCGCCACCTCTGGGACCTGCACGTCGAGGGTGCTGCGCTGGTGCCGCAGGCGCGGGCCGCGGGCGCACCGCTCGCCGGGCTGACCGTGTCCGCCGGCATCCCGGACGCCGACGAGGCGATCGCCCTGCTGGACCGGCTCACCGCGCTCGGCATGCACGCCAACGCGTTCAAGCCGGGCACGCGCGAGCAGGTGGGCCGCGTCCTGGCGATCGCCGACGCGGCGCCGCACCACCTGGTCTGCGTGCAGCTCGAGGGCGGACGCGGCGGCGGCCACCACTCGTGGGAGGACCTGCAGGACCTGCTGCTGGACACCTACGACGACCTGCGCCGCCGGGCGAACGTCGTCCTCTGCGTGGCCGGCGGGATCGCCACCCCCGCCGAGGCGGCCGACCTGCTGACGGGCGCGTGGTCGGTGGCGCACGGCGAGCCGGCGATGCCGGTGGACGCCGTGCTGCTGGGGACGGTCGCCATGGCCTGCCGGGAGGCCGCGGCGTCGCCGGCGGTCAAGGCCGCGCTGGTGGCGGCGCCGGGCTCCGCGGAGTGGGTCCCGCGGCGGGCGGTCGACGGCGGCGTCACGTCGGCCCGCAGCAACCTCAACGCCGACATCCACCTGCTCGACAACGCCGCGGCGCGGACGGCGCACCTGCTCGAATCGGTCGCCGGCGATGCCGCGGCCGTCGCTGAGCGGGCGGACGAGATCGTCGCGGCGCTGGCCACGACCGCGAAGCCGTACCTGGGCGATCTGCGCGGGATGACCTACCTGGAGACGGTCGAGGCGCTGACCGCGCGCCTGGCCACCGGCCGCGGCGGGCGCTACGACGACGGCGCGTGGGGCCATCCGAGCTGGCGCGAGCGGGCGCTGCTCGTATACCGGCGGTTCGCGGCGCGGCTGGATCCGGTGGACGAGGGCGTCGTCGTGCCCGCGGTGGGGCACCTCGGCGACCTCGACGATCCGGCTGCTGCACTGTCGGCGTTCGCCGCCGCCTACCCCGATGCCGGCAGCACGCTGCTGGACCCGGCGGACGTCGCGCACGTGCTGGCGGTCTGTGACGGACCCGGCAAGCCCGTCCCGTTCGTCCCGGTCCTCGACGGCGAGGTCCGGCGCTGGTACATGGCCGACGCGCTGTGGCAGGCGCAGGACGACCGCCTGGGGGCCGACGGCGTCTTCGTCATTCCCGGGCCGCACGCGGTCGCCGGGATCACCCGCGCGGACGAGCCGGTGGCCGATCTGCTGCGGCGCTTCGAGGACGGTGTCCTGGACGCTCTGGGGGACGACGCGCAGGTCGCGGTCCGCGACCGCCTGGCCACCGAGGGGCCGCGGACGTCCGCGCTGGCGCGGCTGGCCGGGACGCGGTCGGGGGTGGTGGCCGGGCTGTGCGTGGCGCCGACGGTCGTCGCCGACGGGACGCGCACGGCGCCGAACCCGCTGCTGCGCCTGATCGGCGCCGAGGACGAGCTGGAGCTGGACGAGGCGCCCGACGGGACGATCGAGCGCCTGGTGGCTCGCTGCGGCAGCGAGCAGGTGGTCGTGAGCGTGGCGCCGGACGACGCGTCGGTGGTGCTGGTGACTGCGAGCGACGCGGTGTCCCGGTCCGTGAGTTCGTCAGGGCTGTTCGGGTCGTCCGCGCCGACGGGGTCGTCCGCGTCGTCCTCGTTGGAGGCCGACCCGTCGCGGTACGAGACGCCGGGTGGTCTGCAGCTGCGGTTCCGGGCGCTCGGCGACGGGCGGTTCGCGGCGCTGGACTCCGGGGCGGCGCTGGCCGCCTACGCCGCGGGCGGCCTGGGCGTCGAGCCGCTGGCGCCCGGGGCGGACCCGTTCGGCGCGGGGGTCCGAGCGGCCTGGGCGTGTCCCGCCGGCCTGGCCGCGTCCTACGGCGCGCTGACCGGCGCCGCCCACCGCGGCGTCCCGCTCGACCTGGCCTTCACGCTCGCGTGGCCGGCGCTCGGCCGGCTGCTCGGCAGCCCGCCGCTGGCGGCGCACCTCAGCGCGCTGCTGCACGCCGAGCACGCCGTCACGCCGCTGGCCGCGTGGCCGCCGCGCGTGGACGAGGCGGGGACGGTCGTGGTCCGCGTCGTCGCGGTCGAGGACCCGGCCGACGCCCCCACGACCGTCCGGTGCCGCGCCCACCTGGCCGGCGAGCGGGGCCCGCTGGCCGACGTGGAGACCGTCCTGATCGTGCGGACCCCGGGTCCGGTGTTCGGGACGGGGGCGGGCGCATGGTCGTCGAGCGGCGGGATCGCCGGGCCGTCGTCGGCGGCGGACGGGACAGCGGGCCCGTCTGCGGTCGCCCCGGCAACACCAGACAGGCCCGATCCCCACGCGTCGGCCGCTGACGACGACCAGTCCGCCCCGGCTCCGGTCACCACAGGCCCGTCGTCTGTCGCCAGCGCGACACCGAACGGGCCAGATCCGGCCCCCGGTCCCGGTCCCGGAGTCGACGCGGACCGCCCCCGCACCGCACGCCCCGCGCTCGTGCTCGCCCGGGCCGAGGACGTCGCGCCCGACACCGGCGGGGCCTTCGCCCGGGTCGGCGGCGACCACAACCCGCTGCACCGCTCGGTCCTCTCTGCGCGCCTTGCCGGCATCGATCGTCCGGTCGTGCACGGGGCGTGGACCGCCGCGCGGGCCGGGGCGTTCCTGGTCGACGCGGTCTGCGGCGGCGACCCGGCGCGTGTGCGGTCGTGGCACGTCCGCTTCGTCGCGCCCGTCTTCCCGCACGCGCTGCTCGACCTGACCGCCGAGCGGGTCGGCGTCCGCGACGGGCGGCGGGTCGTCGCCGTCCGGGTCGAGGCCGACGGCGTGCTGGTGGCCGCGGCCGAGGCCGAGGTGCTGCCCGAGGCCACCGCGCTCGTCTTCCCGGGCCAGGGGGTCCAGCGACCGGGGCTCGGGAGCGAGAGCCGGGACCGCTCGCGCGCTGCCCGCGCCGTCTGGGACCGCGCCGATCGCTTCCTCCGCAGCCGATTCGGCGTGCCGCTGCTGGATGTCGTCGAACGCAACCCGGCGGCGCTGCGCCGCGACGACGGGACCGTCGTCCGCCACCCGGAGGGCGTGCTGTTCCGGACCGAGCTGACGCAGCCGGCACTGGTCGCCCTCGCGGCCGCCCAGTCGGCGGAGCTGACCGATGCGGGGGTCGTCTCCCACGACGGACCGCCGGTCGCCGCAGGGCACAGCGTCGGCGAGTTCTCGGCGCTCGTGGCGCTTGGGGTGCTCGACCTGGAGGCCGCGCTCGAGCTGGTCTACCGGCGCGGAGAGGCCATGCAGCGGCACGTCCCGCGCGACGCTGCGGGGCGGTCCGCGTTCGGCCTCGCCGTGGTGGACCCGTCGCGGACGACGGACCTGGACCCCACCACGCTGGCCGCCCTGGTCGCGGACATCGCGCAGCGGACCGGTGCCGTCCTGGAGATCGTCAACCACAACGCACTCGGCCAGCAGTACGCCGTCGCGGGCGACCGGGCCGCGCTCGACGCGCTGGTGGCTCGCGTCGGTGCGCGGGCCGTGCTCGTGGTGCCAGGCATCGACGTGCCGTTCCACTCGTCGGTGCTGCAGCCCGCCGTCGCCGACCTGCGGACCGCGCTGGAAGACCTGGTCGGGGCGGTCGACCATCGCCGCCTCGTCGACCGCTGGGTGCCGAACCTCGTCGGCCGGCCGTTCACCCTCGAGCCGGCGTTCGTGGCGGACGTCGCGGCGCGGACCGGCGAGGCGTTCGACGCGGCCGCCGGCCCCGACGACCTCGCGCGCGGGCTGCTGATCGCCCTGCTTGCGCACCAACTGGCCGCGCCGGTGCAGTGGATCAACAGCGTGCACGCCCTCACCGGGCCGGCCGCGACGGGTGGCCTCGGCGTCACGCGCATCGTCGAGGTCGGGCCGGCCGCCGCGCCGGTCCTGACGGGCCTGACCCGCGCGACTCTCGCGCACGCGGGCGGCGAGCCGCCGGCCGTGATCCTGCACAGCGAGCTCGACCGGACCGCGGTGCTGGACGCCGAGGAGCCGCCTGTCGAGGTCGAGGTCGACGCCGGCCTGAGCGTCGCCTCTGACACGGGCCGTCCCCCCGCGGCACCGAGCGTCCGTTCCCCCGCGTCAGGCGGCGGGGAAACCGACGGTCAACGCGCGCGATCGTCCGGCTCCGCCTCGAACGTCCAATCCCCCACACCAGGCGGCGGGGAAACCGACGGTCAACGCGCGGGATCGTCCGGCTCCGCCTCGAACGTCCATTCCCCCACACCAGGCGGCGGGGAAACCGACGGTCGGCCCGCGGGGCCGGCCGGTGCCCCCGCCCGACCGGTCGCCGACCAGCCGCTGCACGCCGGGCTCGCGCTCCGGCTCGCACTGGCCGCGCAGGCCCGCGTCCGCCCCGACCAGCTCGACGGGTCGGAGACCATCGACCAGCTGTTCCAGGGTGTCTCCTCGCGGCGCAACCAGGTCCTGATCGACATCGGCCGCGAGCTCGCGCTGTCCGGCGCGGAGGGCGTGCAGCGCCAGACGGTCGGCGAGCTCGTCGAAGCGCTTGCGGCGCACGCGTCCTACCGGTTCCCGGGGCCGTACCTGCGCGAGGTCATGGCCGCCGGGCTGTCCCGGGCGCTCGGTCGTTCCGGGCTCGGACGGCCGCAGGCGGCTCAGCACCTGAGTGTGCGGTGGGGCCTCGGGCCGGGCCTCACCGAGCAGGCCCTCGCGGTCGCTGCCCTCGAGAGCCGCGAGGGCGCGTCCGCGCGCGGCGGGCCGCTCGGCCGGCTGGCGGACGACCTGCCCGCGAGTCCGGCCGACGCGCGTACCTACCTTGACGGGGCTGTCGCGCTGTTGGCGGACGACCTGGGCATCGTCCTGAGACCCTTCGCGGCCGCGGCGCCGAGCGCGTCGGCGGCGGTCGACCCGGCGGCCCTCACCCGCGTGGAGCAGGCCGTCCGCGCCGCGGCGCACGACCTGGTGGCGGCGCTCGACGGCGATGCCGATGACGGGGCGCCGCCCACGGCTCCGGCGGACGACGCCGCAGCCGACCGCGCACGGCTGGCCGTCCTCGATGCCGAACTCGGGACGGGCCGCGCGGACGAGGTCGCGCCGGCGTTCGACGCGCGCCGCCACGTCCGCTTCGACGACGCCGGGGCGACGGCCCGCTGGGACCTCGTCCGCGCCTACCACGCCGCTCTGGACGACCGGCTCGACCGGGACGGGCTCACGCACGCCGTCGCGCAGCTGGCGCTCCACGGCGCGGACCCGGTGCTGACCGGCTCGGCGCTGCACCTGGCCGAGCGCGCCGCGCAGCTCGGCCGTCCCGACGTCGCCGTCGCCCTGCGTGCGGCGGCCGTCCCGCGGGCGACCCCGCTGCCACCGGCGGGGCTCGGCGCGGACGGCAGTCCCGACGCGGCGCGTCCGGCCGACCTGCTGGACCGCCTCGTCGCCGCCGGCCACGAGCACCTCGCCGCCGCGCTCGCGAGCGCCCTCGAGACCGCCCCCGACCTGCGCGACGAGCGTGCCCTGGTGACCGGCGCGAGCCCGGGTTCGATCGGCGCGGCGCTCGTCCGCCACCTCCTGCGCAGCGGTGCGACGGTCGTGGTGACCACCTCGACGGACACCGCGGCGCGGCGGCGCTGGTACCGCGACCTCTACCGCGCGGCCGCGGCCCCGGGCGCTGTCCTGCACGTGCTGCCCGCGAACCTCGGCTCGTTCGCGGACGTCGATGCCCTCGCGGCGTGGCTGCGCGAGCCCGGCGGCGCCCGGCGTGGCCGGCCCGAGCTGGCGCTCGACCCGCTCCCGCCCACCCTGGTCGCGCCGTTCGCGGCGCTGCCCACGGCCGGCGACCTCGACACCGCCGGGGCGGCGTCCGAGGCGGCCGTCCGCCTGCAGCTGCTTGGGGTCCAGCGGCTGATCGGCGCCCTGGCCGCGGACGCGTCGCCCGGTCGGCCGCCCGCCGTCCTGCTGCCGCTCTCCCCGAACCACGGGACGTTCGGCGGCGACGGCATCTACAGCGAGACGAAGGCCGCGCTCGAGGTCGCCCTGCGTCGCTGGCACGCCGAGCAGGCCACGTGGGGCGGCCGCGTGCGGCTGCTCGCGCCGCGGATCGGCTGGGTGCGCGGCACGGGCCTCATGGGTGCGAACGACCCCGCGGCGCGGACCGCGGAGGCAGCGCTCGGCATCCGGACCCTCACGGCCGACGAGATGGGCTGGCTGCTGACGGGACTGCTGTCCCCGGCCGTCCGGACCGCGTCCGCGCGTGCGCCCTACGAGGTCGACCTGACCGGCGGCCTGGCCGACGCGACCGGTGCGGGCGGGTTGCTGGGCGCGGTCCCTACCGGCACCGCCGGGTCCACACCGCCGCCGGTCGCCCCCACACCGTCTGACGTCCATTTGTTGTCGTCCGGACAGCCAGAAACGGACGTCAGACCGGTCGCGGAGCCCGAGCCCGCGCTGCCCGGTCCGCTGACGGGCTTCGCCGTCCGGCCGCGGATCCCGCCGCCGCCCGCCCCGACCGCGACCGTCGACGGCACCGGCACCGGCATCGCCGACACAGGCCCCGTCGCGTCCCCCCGCCTCGAGCCCCGCGACCTCGTGGTGATCGTCGGGACCGGCGAGCTGGGCCCGGGCGGCAGCGCCCGCACGCGCGCCGAGCTCGAGCGTGGCGGGCCGCTGTCCCCGCGCGCCGTCGTCGAGCTCGCCTGGGCGTGCGGCCTCGTCCGCGCCGAGCGCGACCGCTACGCGATCCGCTGGGTCGACGCGGCGTCGGGCGCCGTGGTCGCCGAGGGCGACCTGGCCGGCCGCTACCGCGACGCGGTCCGCGGCCGCATCGGGCTGCGGCCGCTGCACGACGACGGCGTCCTGGACCCGGAGGGGTTCACGGTGCTCGCGACGGTGCCGCTCGACCGCGAGCTGCGATTCGAGGTCGCAGGCCGCGAGGAGGCGGAGACGTTCCTCGCCGCCGACCCCGAGCGCACCCGCATCGCGCCGGCGGAGGACGGCGGCCCCGCTTGGACCGTCACCCAGGCGGCCGGATCGCTCGTGCGCGTCCCGCGGACCGTCCCCCACACCCGCCGGACGGTCGGCCAGCTTCCCGACGGCCTCGACCTCGGGCTGCTCGGCGTCCCCGACGACCTGCTCGCCACCGCCGACCGCATGGCGCTCGTCAACCTCGCCTGCAGCGACGCGGCGTTCCAGGACGCCGGCCTGACGCCCGAGCAGCTGCTGACCGGGGTGCACCCGGCGCTCGTCGCCAACACGCAGGGCGCCGGGATGGGCGGGATGGCGTCGCTGCGGCGGCTGTTGCTCGACCACCTGCTGGGTCGCGACCGCCAGACCGACCGGCTCCAGGAGTCGCTCGGCAACGTGGTCGCCGCGCACGTCGTGCAGGGATACGTCGGGTCGTACGGCTCGATGGTGCACCCCGTCGCCGCCTGCGCGACCGCGGCCGTGTCGCTCGAGGAGGCGCACGACATGATCCGCCTCGGCAAGGCGGACGCGGTCCTCGCCGGGGGCTACGACGACCTGACGCCCGAGGGCATGCACGGGTTCGCGGACATGGGCGCGACCGCGGACGGCGCGGTACAGGCGGCGGCCGGGCTGGATCCGGCCGAGTCCTCCCGGCCGAACGACCTGCGGCGGAGCGGGTTCGTCGAGGCGCAGGGTGGCGGCGCGCTGCTGTGCGTCCGCGGGGACGTCGCCCTGGACCTCGGCCTGCCGGTGCGCGGCGTGCTGCTGCACGCGCAGTCGACGGCGGACGGCATCCACGCGTCGATCCCGGCGCCGGGGATGGGGATCCTCGCGACGGCACTCGGCGGGCCGGACGCGCCGCTCGCCCGCGCGCTGGGGCGCCACGGCCTGACGGTCGATGACATCGGGATCGTCAGCAAGCACGACACGTCGACGGAGATGAACGACCCGAACGAGGCCGACCTCCACGAGCGTATGCAGGCGGCGCTCGGGCGCACGCCGGGCCGGCCGCTGCTCGTGGTCTCGCAGAAGGCCGTGACCGGGCACGCGAAGGGCGGCGCGGCGGCCTGGCAGGTGGCCGGCGCGCTGCAGGCGATGGCCGAGGGCATCGTCCCCGGCAATCCCAACCTCGAGTCGGTCGATCCGCTGGTCGCCGGCGGGGCCAGCCTGACGCTCGGCGACACGACGCTCCGGGTCTCCGCGGCCGACCCGGTGCGCGCGGCCGTCGTCACGAGCCTCGGCTTCGGGCACGTCTCGGCGCTCGTCGCGGTCGCCCACCCGGACGTCTTCCTGGACGCCGTGCCGCCCGCCGTCCGGGACGAATACCGCACCCGCGCCGCGCGGCGGCGGGCCGACGGCGAGCGCGCGCGGCTGGAGCGGATGCTCGGCGACGGCGAGGACCTGCGCCGCAGCGACCGGCGCTTCGGCGGCGGCGGGGACGGAGCAGGGACCGGCGAGGGGGACGCGGCGGATAGGCGCGAGGCGGAGGCGGCCCTGCTCCTGGATCCGGACGCGCGCCTGGGCGACGACGGCCGCTACCCACCCCGACAAAGGTGACCCAGGGTTCCCCCACCCCCGCGGTGGCCAAAGTCCGGACGACGCCGCCGCACCGGGCCGGTGGCCGACCGTGAGCGTCCGCGGGCTCGGCATCGACGTCGTCGACGTGCCGGCGTTCGCCGTGCAGCTCACCGAACCCGGGTCGGGGTTCGTCGCCGGGACGTTCACGGCCGGCGAGCAGGCCGCGTCCCAGGCGGGCCCGGGCACGCCGGCCCTGGCCTACGCGGCACGGTTCGCTGCGAAGGAGGCGTTCGTGAAGGCCTGGTCCGTCGGCCGCCTCGGGCGCGCGCCGCAGCTCGGGGAGCTCGACCTGCGCGAGGTCGAGCTCGTCAGCGATCCGTGGTCCCGCCCGTCCCTGGTCCTCCACGGCCAGGTCCGGGACGCGGTCCGCGAGGCCCTCGGCCCGGATGTCGCGATTCACGTCTCGCTCAGCCACGACGGCCCGGCGGCGGTGGCGGTCGTGCTGCTCGAGACGCCGGACTGACACCCCGTCATCAGGACGTTGACCACCGCCCCGGTTGCGGAACCCGGGGTCAGGGACGGGAGCTCTGGTAAGACCGTCATCCGGAGATCGACCACCGCGGCGGTGGGGGAACCGTGGGTCAGGCTGCCGGTCGGCCCGTGTGGTGCCCGGCGCGCCGTCGATGTGCCGCCGCGTGCGCGGGTGGCGTGTGGTGGCACATCGAGCACGGCCGCTCGCCACAACCGACCGTCATCCGGACATTGACCACCGCCGCGGTGGCGGAACCCGGGGTCAGGGTCGAGAAGGCGCCGGGCAGAGCGCCGGGAGGACCATGCACGGCGGCAGCGCCGGGGTTCCCGGCGCGGTGCCCGGGCCCGCTGCCGCCGACCCCGGCGTACAGGCGACGGTCGCTGCCTCCGTCTGCCGGGCCCCGCCGCGGAACAGCAGCCGCGCCTCGAACGCCCACTGGCCGCCCGCCCCGCACGGCCCCGCCGCCAGCGCGCCCACCGGCGGCGTCAGGGCGGCATCGGCCCGCGTGGCCGCACCTCGCCAGGCCGGCCCCATAGGCGGCGGCGACCCCCCGCCGCCGCCGATCGCGCCCGACCGCGGCGTCGCCCTCGCGACAGCGACGGCAGCGGCGACGGCGGACCGCGGCCGGACCACCTTGCGCTTCTCGAACCGGCGGTTGAAGCACCGCCGCGCCTTTCCGCGGCCGCGGCACGTGTAGCAGAGCGTGCGACTCGTCCCCTTCACCGCGCGGCAGTACTTGTAGCGCTTGGCCTTCGGCGCCTGGCCCGCGTCACCCAGCCCGCCGCGCGGCAGGTCGAGCGTGACCTGCGTCAGGGAGGTCGTCCCCGTGGACGCGTCCGCGACCTCGCGCAGGTCGAAGGTGACGACCGGGCCGGACGCCGCGTCGCCGGGGGTGACCGTCCCCGGGAAGACGAAGGCGAGCGTCGTCGGCTGCGTGACGTGGAGGTACAGCAGGACCTTGCCCGGACCGGCCGCATAGAGCGCCATCGCGTCCGTCGTCCCGCGGATGCGGAGCGACGACGGCAGGTAGACGAAGCTCGCCTGACCGGCACCGATCTGCGATCCGGACGGGCAGGCCGTCGGCCCGCGGACGCCGAGGTCCTCGGCATCGCACACGGCCGCCCGCACGCCGGTGAACGTGAAGCCCTGCGGGAACGCGACGGCCAGCTCGCGCGCCTCGGCCGGCGGGCGGTCCTGGCTGCCCACCGCGAGCGTGAGCCGCGCAGCGACCGGCGACGGCGCGGCCGCCGTCCCGCCCACGGCCGGGTCGACCGCGACACCGAAGCGGACCTTCTCCGCAGCGACGGCCGTCGCGGGCCCTGCCGCGCCGGCCACAGCGGCACAGACCACCACGACAACGAGCGTGAGCACGAAGCGAAGGAGGGCGGACAGGACGCGCACCGGCGTTAGGTTACCCTTACCTCAGATGCCGGAGGGTCCCAGCAGCGGTGCGCCGCTCCAGGTCGACGCGCTGACGCTCGCGTACGGGGACCGCACGATCGTCGCGGACCTCACCACGCTGATCCCGGGCGGCCGGATCACCGCGATCGTCGGCCCGAACGCGTGCGGCAAGTCCACGCTGCTGCGGTCCATGGCCCGGCTGCTCGCGCCGCGGTCCGGCGCCGTGCTCCTGGATGGGGACGCCGTGCACCGCCTCAAGACCCGCGACGTCGCCCGCCGCATCGGCCTGCTGCCCCAGAGCCCGATCACCCCGGAGGGCATCACGGTCAAGGAGCTCGTCGAGCGCGGGCGCTTCCCGCACCGGAAAGCGCTGCGGCCGCCCAGCCGCGAGGACCGTGACAAGGTCGCCTGGGCGCTGGAGGCGACCGGCGTCGCCGACCTGCAGGACCGGCCGGTGGACGAGCTGTCCGGCGGCCAGCGCCAGCGGGCCTGGATCGCCCTCGCGCTGGCCCAGGACACCGGCGTCCTGCTGCTGGACGAGCCGACCACCTACCTGGACATCGCGCACCAGATCGAGGTCCTCGACCTGGTCCACCGCCTGAACCGCCAGGACGGCCGGACGATCGCGCTCGTGCTCCACGACCTGAACCAGGCCTGCCGCTACGCCGACCACCTGATCGCCCTGCGTGACGGCCGGCTCCACGCCGCGGGACCGCCCGCCGAGGTCGTCGACGCCGCGCTCGTGCAGGACGTCTTCGGCGTGGCGGTGACGGTGATGGAGGACCCGGTGTGCGGCGTGCCGATGACGGTGCCGCTGGGTCTGCCGGGCGGCGGCGTGGCCCCCGCGAAGGCCCTGTCCACCCCACGAGGCGACTGACAGGTCCGGAGCCGCAAGGCCGCCGAACACCCGAGTCGGCGGGGCCGGCCACCGCGTCAGGTCGCCGCGCCCCGCGACCGCGACATCAGCCACGCCAGGTACGGCGCGCCGATGAGCGCCACCACGATTCCCGACGGCACCTCGGTCGGCGGGAGCGCCAGCCGGCCGACGACGTCCGCTGCCGCCAGCAGCGCCGCCCCCAGCGCCATCGCGCTCAGCAGCACCCGCCGGTGGGACCCGCCCGCCACGAGCCGCGCCGCGTGCGGCGCGACCAGGCCGACGAAGGCGATCGTCCCCGCGGCCGCGACCGCGACGCACGCGAGCGCCCCGCCGGCCAGCAGCAGGACGACCCGCGCCCGCGCCCGCGGCAGCCCCAGCGCGGACGCGGCGTCGTCGCCCAGCGCCATGACGTCCATCCACGGCGTGAGCGCAAGGACGAGCGGGATCAGGACCAGGGCGGGGATGCCGACGACCGCCAGGTCACCGCCGTCCGATCCGTAGGTCGAGCCCGCGAGGAAGACCAGCGCCGACGCGGCGGCCGGGGACGCGTGCAGCACCATGAGCGTCGTCACCCCCGCGCAGAACGCCGTCACCGCGACGCCGACCAGGATCAGGCGCCCGGGGGACGACCCGCGGCCCGACGCCAGCAGCACCAGGAACAGCGCCGCCATGCCGCCCGCGAACGCCGCCGCCGGCAGCGCGCCGCCCGGCGCATCCGACCAGACCAGGATGACCGCGAACGCCGCCACGGACGCGCCGCCCGTCACCCCGAGCAGCTCGGGGCTCGCGAGCGGGTTGCGGACCGTCGCCTGCAGTGCCGTCCCGGACGCCGCCAGGCACGCCCCCGCCACCAGCGCGACCGCCAGCCGCGGCCCGCGCAGGTCGACCGCGAGGTCTGCCAGCGGGTCGTCGCCGAAGCCGAAGACCGCCCCCAGCGCAGCCGGCACCGACACACCCAGCTCGCCGAAGCACAGCCCGGCGAGCGCCGCCGCCACCGCCAGGACCGGCGGCAGCCACAGCAGCCACGGCCGCCGGCGGGCGCGGATCCCCAGGCCGCCACCGTCCGCGCCGGACCCGACGAGCCCCGACCGCGCGACGAGCACCAGCGCGGGCGCCCCGATCAGCGCGCAGACGACGCCGACGGGCGTCTCGTTCG
Source organism: Paraconexibacter sp. AEG42_29 (assembly GCF_040581415.1). Lineage (NCBI taxonomy): Bacteria > Bacillati > Actinomycetota > Thermoleophilia > Solirubrobacterales > Paraconexibacteraceae > Paraconexibacter > Paraconexibacter sp. AEG42_29. The sequence goes on from NZ_CP114014.1 coordinate 5,355,080, forward strand.
CCGCGCCCAGCAGCAGCCGGCCGAGGACGTCGGCGGCGAGCACGATCACCGCACCCACGAGCGCGGACAGCGCCAGCAGCGCCGCGGTCGATCGTGGCCGGGCGACCACCCGCGCGATGTGCGCGGCACCGAGGCCGACGAACGCCAGCGGCCCCGCGACCCCGACCGCGACCGCGACGAGCACCGCCGCGACCGCCAGCGTCAGCAGCCGCGTGCGTGCCGCGCGCAGCCCGAGCGAGCGCGCCGCCTGCTCCCCGAGCGCCGCGACGTCGAGGCGCCGGCCCAGCGCCAGCGCTGCCACCGCGGCCAGCCCACCGACGATCGCCCCGATCCGCACTTGCTCCCAACCCGCCTGGATCAGCGTCCCGCCGCCCCAGAGGAACAGGGCGGACGTCTCGTTCTCGCGGACCAGCTGGATCGCCGCGACGATCGCCGAGAACGCGAGGCCGACCGCCGTCCCCGCCAGCACCAGGCGCAGCGGCCCGTCCGGCGCCGAGCGCCCGATCCCCCCGATGACGAGCCCGGCGAAGAGGACGCCGGCGAACGCCACGAGGATCGTCGGCGCGTCCGACGCGAACCCGCCGTAGGCGGCCACCAGGGTGACGGCGAGCTGGCCGCCGGCCGACAGGCCGAGCGTCGACGGGTCGGCCAGCCGGTTGCGCGTGATCGCCTGCAGCAGCACCGCCGCCAACCCGAGCGCCGCGCCCGCGACGATCCCGGCGACCGCGCGGGGGAGGCGCAGGTCCAGGACGAACTGCCCGTCCGCGTCGCTTGCGCCGTGCAGCACGGCATCGACCACGGTGTGCGCCGGTATTCCCCCGGCGCCCTGCAGGATGTCCCCGGCGAACGCCGCGAGCAGCGCGACGAGGCCCGCGACCGCGGCCACCGCGACGCGCACCGGGCGCGCCGGCCCGGCGGGCCCTGCCTTCACGGCGCTACTTCTTCACGAGCTGATCGACGATCCGGTACGCGAGCAGCTTCGTCGAGGCCGGCCCGCCGAAGGTCCAGCTGTTGCCGCGCAGGTACCGGACCCGCTTCTTCTTGACCATCGTCAGGCTCTTGTACGAGCGCAGCTTCTGGAACTTCTTGATCAGGCTCTCGAACTGGTTCGGGTAGACGAACGCGAAGTAGCCCGACTGCACGCGCTTGAGGCTCTCGATCCCGGCCGTCGAGAAGCCGTACTTCGGATCGCCGTCGCTCCACGAGTTGCGCAGCCCCAGCCGGTTCAGGACGGAGCCGGCGACCGAGTTGCGGGTGAACAGCCGCACCTGCGGGGAGGACGCTGTGCCCGCCGGCTGCGCGACCGCGATCTTCACGCCGTCCCGGTTGGCCTTCGCGAGCCGCTTGCGCAGGCGCGGGTAGGCGGCGTCGAGATCCCGGATGATGCGGTTCGCGCGCGAGCTGCGCCCGAGCGCCGACCCGATCGCGCGGAAGGCGCTGACCATCTGCTTGTACTGGGTGCCGCTGCCCTGGTCGCCCGGGTAGGGGTTCAGCACGAGGACCTTCGCGATCCGCTTCAGCTGCGAGAGGTTCTTCCCGACGCGCCACTTCGGCACGATGATGAGGTCGGGGCGGAGCTTCGCGATGCGCTCGATGTTGGGCTGCTGGCGCGTGCCGACGTCGGTGATGCCGCTCGGCAACGAGATCGAGACGTAGGTGCGGTAGCCGCGCAGGTCTGCGCCGCCCACCGGCTTGACGCCCAGGCGGGCGACGTCCTCGAGGTACTCCCACTCGAGCGCGACGACGCGCTTGGGCGCTGCCTCCGCGGTTGCGGTGGACGCGGCGACCAGGCCGACGGCGAGCAGGGACGACATGAGGACAGCGGGCAGGCGCATGATGCGGGTAAGGGTACCCAAACACCGCGCCGGTGGGGTCCCGCACAGCGGCGGGCGTGACGTCAGGGGACGCGGGCGACAGGAACGTCGAGCGCGAAGCTCCGCGTGACGAACGGTCCCGATCCGATCCGGGCCTTGAGGCGCACCGTCCCCTTGCGCCGCAGCGCGGTGACGCGGCGCTTCGCGGCCGCGGTCAGCTTCACCCGCGTGCTGTGGCCGGCGGTGCTGGTGACCGGGACGGTGCGCGCGCCGAGCCGCACCCCGCCCAGGGACAGCGTCAGGCTGACCGTGCAGGGCGGCGTCCCGGGGCAGCGGGACTTGATCAGCACGCCGCGGCGGGCGAGCGTCGCCGCGGTGATGCGGCGCGGGGCCTCCAGCACCGGGACGGTGGCCAGCAGGCTCTCGCCGCTCGCGGCGCGCACCGTGGGCGCGCGAGGCGGCGCGCTCGCGAACAGCGCCTGGATCGTGGGCAGGGCCGACTTCGGCCGGTACTCGGAGTCCAGCAGCAGCGGCGCAGCGACCAGGCCGCGCCACGACAGCGCGTCGCCGACGCCCCACACGGTCATGCCACTGCACGCCGGCAGGTTCGCGCAGTCGCGCGCGATCTGCTCGTACCCGGCCTGCTGCTGCGCGACGTTCGCGGCGCCGAAGGGCGGGACGATCCCGATGTCGAGCTCGGTGATGGCGACGCGCAGGCCGAGGTCGGCGTAGCGGTTCATGATCGTCAGCCGCTCGGCAGCGGAGGGGACCGGGCCCGCCATGCCCAGGTGCATCTGCATCCCGATGCCGTTCAGCGGGACGCCGCGCGCGACGAAGTCCTTCGCGAGCGCGTACACGGCCGCCGACCGCTTGTTGGGCTGGTCGGAGTTGTAGTCGTTGTAGTAGAGGAGCGCGTCCGGGTCGGCCTCGCGGGCGTAGCGGAAGGCCAGCTCGACGTAGTCGCTCCCGATCACCCGGCTCAGCAGGTTGCTGGTGAGCTGCCCGTTGTCGTCGTAGGCCTCGTTCACGACGTCCCACTCGCGGATGACGCCGGGGAACTTGTCGCGGAAGTGGTGCATGACGGTGGCGATGTGCTTGCGGAGCGCGTTGCTCAGGAGCGCTCGCGTCCAGTCCCCGCGGTTCGTCATCCAGCGCGGCAGGTCGGAGCCGAACACGAGCGTGTGCCCGCGGACCTTCATCCCGCGCGCCTGCGCGTAGGCCGCCATCTGGTCGGCGAGCCTGAAGTCGAACTCCCCGAGCTTCGGCTGCAGGAACGGCAGCTTCATCTCGTTCTCGGGGACGATCATCCCGTACGGCTGATCGACCTCGGCAAGCGCCTTGGGGTAGCGCCCGTCGTAGGTCTTCGGGCAGCGCAGCTGCACCGGCCCGCTGTAGTCCGGGCTCATGCAGGCCCACCACACCGCCGTGCCGAGGGGGATCACCGGGGCCGCGGGCGCGGCGGTCGCCGGGCCGAGGACGGCAGCAGTCAGCGTGGCGGCAAGCGCGATCCAGAACCCCCTCCGCGATCGCTCGCGCACCGCCGAACGTGCCATGACGGGCGACAGCCTAACGCCGTGCGCGACCCGCGGTGCCGATTCGGGCAGCGGCCGGTGCTGTCCGCCTGCGACCATAGAGGGTCGATGACCGACTCACCCGTCCCGCCCCCCGCCGCCGCAGCCCACGAGGAGCCGCTCGAGACCCCCACTCCGGCGGCGACCGACAGCACTCCCGAGCCCGCCGCCGCAGCGCCGATCCCGGACGCCGAGCCCGCCGCCGCAGCGCCGACTCCGGACGCCGCGCCCGCCGCCGCCCCGGAGCCTACGCCGGACCCAGACCCGGACGCGGTCCCGGATCCGGAGGGCACCACGTTCGCGGACCTCGAACTGCGTCCCGAGCTCATGCAGGCCCTCACGGCCCTCGGCTACGAGGAGCCCACGCCGATCCAGCGCGAGGCGATCCCCCCGGTCATCGCCGGTCGCGACCTCCTCGGCCAGGCCGCGACGGGCACCGGCAAGACGGCCGCGTTCGCCCTGCCGATCCTGCACCGCATGGGCGCCGTCGCGCGCGACGCGCGCGGCAAGCACCCGGCGGCGCTCGTCCTCGTCCCCACCCGCGAGCTGGCGATCCAGGTCTCGGAGGCCATCCACAAGTACGGCATGCCGCTGGGCGCGCGCGTCCTGCCGATCTACGGCGGCCAGCCGATGCAGCGCCAGCTGAAGGTGCTGAATGCCGGTGTCGACGTCATCGTCGCCACCCCCGGCCGCGCGCTGGACCACATCAACCGCGGGTCGCTGCGCCTCGAGAACCTCGACATGGTCGTCCTCGACGAGGCGGACGAGATGCTCGACATGGGCTTCGCGGAGGACCTCGAGTCGATCCTCGACGCCACCCCCGACGGCCGCCAGACGGTCCTCTTCTCCGCGACGATGCCGGGCCGGATCGGCAAGCTCGCGCGCAAGCACCTGAAGGACCCGATCACCATCCAGATCGAGCGCGAGCGGACGGCCTCCGGCGAGGAGCCGCAGGTCCGCCAGAACGCGTTCATCGTCTCGCGGTTCCACAAGCCGGCCGCACTCGGCCGGATCCTCGACGTGGAGGCGCCGACCGCGGCGATCGTCTTCTGCCGCACGCGCGACCAAGTCGACCAGCTGACCGACACGCTGAACGGCCGCGGCCACCGCGCCGAGGCCCTGCACGGCGGGATGACCCAGGAGCAGCGCGACAAGGTGATGGGCCGCCTGCGCTCGGGGACGGCCGAGCTGCTCGTCGCCACCGACGTCGCCGCCCGCGGGCTGGACATCGACACGCTCACGCACGTCGTCAACTACGACGTGCCGGCAGCCGCAGAGGCGTACGTGCACCGCATCGGCCGCGTCGGCCGCGCGGGCCGCGAGGGCGTCGCGATCACCCTGGCCGAGCCGCGTGAGCACCGCATGCTGAAGACGATCGAGCGCGTCACCAAGCAGAAGATCAGCGTCGAGAAGATCCCGACGATCGCCGACCTGCACGCCCGCCGCCTGGAGGCGACCCGCGCGGCGCTGCACGAGCTGCTGGTCGAGGACGACCTCGACGGCGCCCGGGTCGTCGTCGAGACCCTGACCGACGAGTTCGACCTGATGCAGGTCGCGCTCGCGGCCGTGAAGCTCGCCCACGACGGCCTCGGCGGGGGCGAGCCGGAGGACGAGGACGAGATCCCGCAGCCGACGATCCGTCCCGAGCACAGCGGCCCCGGCGCCGGCCCTCCCGGCAGGGGCGGCCCGAAGGGCAAGTGGGACAAGAAGGGCGGGGCGGGCGGGACCGGTTCGCCGGGTCCCGGCGGTCCTGGCAGGCCCGGCGGCAAGAAGCATGCCACCGACGGCCGACCGATGACGCGCATCTTCATCGGGGCGGGCCGTATGGGCCACATCCGCCCGGCGGACCTCGTCGGCGCCATCACCGGCGAGTCGCACATCACCGGCCGGGACATCGGCGCGATCCAGATCTCGGACAAGTTCTCGCTGGTCGAGGTCCCCACGCCTGACGCCGATCAGGTCATCGCGGCGCTCAAAGCGGGCACGATCAAGGGCAAGAAGACGACCGTCCGCCGCGAGAAGTTCTGACGCACCGCGCGCGGCTGACAGCTTCTGCCCACATAGAGGTGCAGAACCTGTCAGCCGGGGGCCGGTCAGGAGCCGGGCTGGGACCGCGTCGCCCGGTGGCGCGCGTCGCTCCCGTCGGGCCGCACCACCCCCGGCTCGCGGCCTGCGGGCTGCGACGGCGGGACGCGGTCGTGCGGCCACGGCGCCAGCGGGTGCTCGGCCGGCTCGTCCGCGGTCACGACGCACCGCTCCTGCTCGTGCGTGAGCTCGAAGGAGCCGTCGCCCTCGACCGTGTAACGCGCGCGGCCGTCTGCGAGCTCGACGCGCAGCAACGTCCCGCCGACCGTGACCGGGAAGCACAGCCGGTCGATCCCTGCGGGCAGCCGCGGACGGAACGTGATCGTCCCGGCGTGGTCGCGGAAGCCGCCCAGGCCCGCCACGACGGCGATGACCGCACCCGCCAGTGACGCCAGGTGCACGCCGTCGCCCGTGTTGCGCGCGAGGTCGCGCACGTCCATGAAGGCGGCCTCGCGCAGGTGGTCCATCGCCAGGTCCAGGTGGCCGACCTCGGCGGCCATCACGGCCTGGGTGCAGGCCGACAGCGACGAGTCGCGGACCGTGATCGACTCGTAGTAGTCGAAGTTCGCGCGCTTCTGCTCGGGCGTGAAGGCGTCGCCGCGGACGTGCATCGCGAGCACCAGGTCGGCCTGCTTGATGACCTGCCGCGCGTAGAGCCGCACGTACGGGTAGTGCAGCAGCAGCGGGTAGTGCTCGGCGGGGGTCGCCTCGAAGTCCCAGGTCTCGTGCTCGAGGAACGCCGAGTCCTGCGGGTGCAGGCCGCGCTCCTCGTCGTACGGGACGTGCATTGCGTCGGCCGCACGGACCCAGGCCGCCCGCTCGTCGTCGTCGACCCCCAGCACCGCCGCGGCATCGCCGTAGCGGTCGGCCGCCGCGGCCGCCGACCACAGGTTCTGCTGCGCGGTGAGGTTCGTGTAGACGTTGTCGTCGACGAGCGCCGTGTACTCGTCGGGACCGGTGACGCCCGGCAGGTGGAAGGCGCCCGCGTCGTCGTGGAAGCCGAGGCTGACCCACAGCCGCGCGGACTCGACGAGCAGCTCGAGGCCCGCGCCGGCGCCGAACTCCGTGTCCCCCGTCGCGGTCACGTAGCGCACCACCGCGCCGGCGACCGCAGCGTTCACGTGGAAGGCCGCGGTGCTCGCCGGCCAGTAACCCGAGCACTCCTCGCCGTGGATCGTGCGCCACGGCAGCGTCGCCCCGCCGAGCCCCAGCTGCGCGGCCCGCTCGCGCGCCAGGTCGAGCGTCGAGTGCCGCCACTCGAGCGCCGCCCGCACGACCTTCGGCATGACGTAGGTGAGGACGGGGAGCACGTAGCCCTCGGTGTCCCAGAAGGCGTGGCCGTCGTAGCCGGTGCCGGTCAGGCCCTTGGCGGCGAGGGCCCGGCCGGACGCATGGAAGGACTGCTGGCAGAGCTGGAACATGGCGAAGCGGAGCGCCTGCTGGAGCTCGTCGTCGCCGTCGATGACGATGTCCCCGCGCGACCAGAACTCGTCCATGATTTCGCGCTGCGCGTCGAGCAGGCCGTCGAAGCCCTCGTCGCGCGCGCTCTCCAGGCTCGCGTCGACCTGATCGCGCAGCCACTCGACGGACTGCTGCCCGGACCAGTGGTACGCGAGCAGCTTCGTCAGCTTCAGCGGGCTGCCGGGCTCGAGCTCGGCCGAGAGCGTCACCCGCCCGAAGTCCGGCTCGGACCGGGTGAGCTGCGTCGGATGCCCGTCGTGCTCGATGAGGTGGTCCATGCCCGCGGCGCACACCAGGCGCGACTCCCGGGTGCGGTGGGCGAGCACCACCCGCAGGTCGTGGTCCACGTGCAGGCACGGCTCCAGCGTGTCCTGAAGCTGCTTGGCCTTGCGCGGATCGCCCGACCCCTGCACCTGCCGCTCGTTCGCCTGCAGGTTCGACTGCAGCGCCACGCGCACCGGGCCGTCCAGCGCCTCCACCTCGTAGCTGATGGCGACGATCGAGCGCAGGCTCAGCGACACGAGCCGCCGCGTGGTGACGCGCACCCGGTGTCCCCCGGACGAGCGCCAGATCAGCGTCCGCTCGAGCGTCCCGGTGCGGAAGTCCAGTCGCCGCGTGTGCTCTTCCAGGGCGCCGCGGTGCACGTCGAGCGGCTCGTCCTCGACCTGCAGCCGGATCAGCTTGCCGTCGGTGACGTTGACGACGACCTGGCCGTCCTCCGCGAAGCCGTAGCCGCGCTCGCCGTACTCCAGCGGGTAGGACTCGTAGAAGCCGTTGAGGTAGGTGCCGCTGAGCTCGCGCGGCTCGCCCTCGTCGAGGTTGCCGCGCAGTCCGATGTGCCCGTTGGAGAGCGCGAACAGCGACTCGGCGCGGCCGAGGTTGTCGAGGTCGATGCCCTCCTCGGTCAGCGCCCAGGGGTCGATGACACGGCGGTGATCGTCGGCGGCGGCCACGGGATCAGGATCCGGGCAGCAGGTCGATCAGGTCCTCGACGACCTGATCGGCGCCACCGTGCACGAGCGCCGCGCGGTGATCGACGCGGTCCACCCCCACGACCCAGCAGAAGCCGCCGCGCGCCCCGGCCTGCACGCCCGACACCGCGTCCTCGAAGACGGCCGCGGCGGACGGCAGCACCCCCATCTCCTTCGCCGCGGCCAGGAAGGTGTCCGGCGCGGGCTTGCCCTTGAGCCCGTCGCGGGCGGCCGTCTCGCCGTCGACCCGGTGCTCGAGGTAGCCCTCGATGCCGGCGGCGCGGATGACCTGCAGGCAGTTGGCGCTCGCCGACACGACCGCGGTCGGGATGCCGGCCGCGCGCACGGTCTGCAGGTAGCCGATGGACCCCGGGTAGGCCTCGACGCCGTCGCGCGCGATGACCCGCTGCACGAGGTCGTTCTTGCGGGTCCCGAGGCCGATGACCGTCTCGGCGTCGGCCGGGTCGTCCGCCTCGCCCTCCGGCAGCTCGATCCCGCGCGAGGCCAGGAAGTCGCGCACGCCGTCCGCGCGCGGCTTGCCGTCGACGTGCTCGTTGTAGTCGGCCTGCGTGAACGGCCGCGTGTCCCCGTCCGTGCGGCCCTCCAGGAACGCGTCGAACATCTCCGTCCACGCCTGCGCGTGGACGACGGCGGTCTTGGTCAGCACCCCGTCGAGGTCGAACAGGCAGGCCCGCACCTGGGTGGGGAGGCCGATCGACGACAGCGTGCTGGCGGTGTTCATCCGGGATGACTACCCGCGCCGGGCCGTCGTGTATCCCGCCGGCCGAAGGCCAGGCGCGGTCGGGCGTCGCGGGGGCCGTCCGCGCGGACCGCTGGGACGGCCCCGACCCGGGTCAGACCGCGACCGGCTCCGGCCGCGCGGCGACGTCGTCGGCCGGCGTCGTCACGTGCTCGGTGAGGTCGAACGCCCGCGTGCGCTTCTCGAACGCGGCCATGAGGTCGGGCCACAGCGTGACGTTGCGCCCGTCGTCCGCCAGGTACCAGGACGAGCAGCCGCCGCTGAGCCAGACCGTTCCCTGGCTGCGCTGCTGCACGTCGACGTTGAAGGCGTGCTGGACGTCCTCGCGCGGCTCGATCGTGGCCAGCCGGTGCGTGTCCATGGCGTCCAGGCAGGCGACCGCGTAGTCCAGCTGCGCCTCGATCATCGTGACGATCGACCCGGCCCCCAGGCCAGTGTTCGGCCCGAGCAGGGTGAAGAGGTTCGGGAAACCGGCGACCGTCGTCCCGAGGTAGGCCTCGGGCGACCCCGACCAGACGTCCTGCAGCGTACGCCCGTCCCGCCCGACGACCCGGGCCGCCGCGGGCATCTCCGTGACCTGGAAGCCGGTGCCGAGCACGAGGACGTCGAGCTCGTGCCGGACCCCGTCGCGCGTCGTGATGCCGCCCGCATCGACCGCCACCATGCCCTCGGTGACGAGCTCCACGTGGGGCCTTCCGAAGGTCCGGAGGTAGTGGTTCGAGAGCGTGATGCGCTTGCAGCCCAGGCGGTAGTCCGGCGTCAGCTTGGCGTGCAGCTGCGGATGGTCCGGCAGCTGGCGCTTGAGGTGCCAGCGGCTGATCGCCTCGAGCGTCCGGAACAGCCCGGGCCGGCGGGTCATGATCAGGTTGCCGACCTCCATGTAGACGGTCGTGAACGCCCGGTCGGCGCGCTGCGTGACCGGGAAGCGCCTGAAGAGCGCCCGCTCCAGCCGCGACGTGCGGCGGTTCATGTGCGGCAGGACCCAGGCGGGCGTGCGTTGGAACACGTCGAGGTGGCCGGCGACCTTCGCGAGCTCCGGGATGACCTGGATGCTGGACGAGCCGGTGCCGATGACGCCGACGCGCTTGCCGGCCAGGTCGAGGGAGTGGTCCCAGCGCGCGGTGTGGACGACCCGGCCCGCGAAGCTGTCGAGGCCGTCGATCTCCGGCAGCTTCGGCTCGACGAGTCCGCCCGTCCCCGTGATGAGGCGCTCCGCGAGCAGTTCGCCGTCGCTCGTCTGCAGGCGCCACGCGACGGCGTCCTCGTCCCACGCCGCCCGGTCGAGCGAGACCCCGAAGCGGATGTGCGGCAGGACGCCCTCGTCTTCGGCGCATCGGCGGAGGTAGCGCTGGATCTCCCCGCGGGGCGAGAACGTCTCCGGCCAGTCAGGGTTCGGCAGGAACGAGAACGAGTAGAGGTTGGACGGGACGTCGCAGCGACAGCCCGGGTAGGTGTTGTCCCACCAGGTGCCGCCGACGTCGGGCGAGCGCTCCAGGACGACGAAGTCGTGGTGGCCCGCGCGGCGCAGGGCGATCGCGGCCCCCAGGCCCGAGAACCCTGCCCCGATCACGGCGGTGCGGATGCGCTGCGGCGTCATATGCAGGACTGTACATAGCTCCGTCCGCGGGGTTACGCCTGCGTACATTCAGCGTCCGGGTCCTTCCGCGCCACGAAGTAGCGGATCGCGGGGGCACCCCGTACCGTTCACCCCTGGTAATGGAGCTGCCAGCACGGATCGCGAGGCACACGTTCCGGCCGGCGGCCCGGCTGGACGCACCGCAGGACATCGTCGATGCGGCCGATCGCGTCGGCCTGCGCGCGCTGCTGCTCGCCCGGGTCGCGACGCTTCCGACCGGGATCTACCTCGGGCTGAGCTCGGCCGACGTCGCGTTCGCGGTGACGCTCGCCAACAGCATCTTCGCGGTCGTCTGGGTGCTCGGGACCAACGCGCTCGTCGCGCGGCGCGGGCTCAGCGTCCGGGCGGGCCTCCTGATCCTGGTCGTCGACACCGCCGTCGCGCTGACCGGCGTCGTCGCCACCGGCGACGTGCACAGCCGCATGTGCGTGCTGCTCGGCGTCCTGCCGCTCGCGATCGCGTTCACGTTCGGCGGCGCCGTCGTGCTGACCGCGACCGGGGCCGGCGTGGCGACCCTGCTCGTCGTGGGCAGCGGCGACGTGGCGGCGACCGCGCCGATCGTGGTGGTCCTGACCTGGTCGGGCATCGCCGGGGTCGCCCTCGCGCACGATCGCCGGACCGCGCTACGCCGGATCGAGGAGGAGGCGGCACGGCGCACCCGGCTGCTGCGCGCGCACGCGGGCGCGGGCGCCCGCGAGCGCCTGCGCGCGGCGGACGAGCTGCACGAGGGCGCCCTCGTCGACGTCCGGCGGCTGCGGACCGACGCGGAGGCGGGCGTCGATCCCGTCGCGCTCGCCGAGCGCTGCCGGATCGCGTCCCGGACCATCCGCGGCCTCGTGAGCGAGCTGCACGCGATGTCGGCGCGCCCGACCGCCCTGCGCACCGCCGTCGAGCAGCTCGCTGCCCGACGCGCGGCGGTGACCGGCCGCGCGATCACGACATCGGTCGACCCGGGCGCCCAGGGCCGCCGCGACGACCTTGTCCTCGTCGTCGTCCGGGACCTGCTCGACGGGATACCGACCGAGCACCCGGCCGACACGGTGGCGATCGAGGTCCACGCGCGCGACGGCAGCGTGGTCGAGGTCGCCATGACCGTCGGGGTCGCGGCCGCCGCCGGGACCGCCGACCCCCGTGGGGACCGCGGCGCGGAACCGCTCGACCCGGACCACCTGACGCTCGCGCTGCTGCGCGAGCGGCTGGACTGGGTGCCCGACGCCGCACTGGCGGTCACCCCGACCGGCGCCCGCGCGACCCTGCCCGCCACCGGCGGATCGGCGGACCGCGCACCCGTGGCGATCGAGAACCCGTTGCTCGCGCTCGGCGGGCCGGCGAGCAGCGGACTGCTCGCAATCGTCGCAATCGCCGTGAACGCCGGCACCCGCGACCCGGTGTTCTGGGCGCTCGTCGCGGTGTCGGTCGTCGTGTCGCTGCCGCTCATCCAGATGCTGGCGCGGACCCCCATCACCACCGGGATCCTCGGTGCGCTCGCGCTCTACAACTCCGTGATGATCGTCCTGCTGGTCGCCTTCGCGGGCCCGGCCCAGGACGACCTGCTGCTGCTCGTCGTCGGGCTCGTGCCGATCTTCGCCTTCGCGCTGCGGCCCGGGGGTGTCGCCGTGCTGTCGGCGGGGCTCGGGACGGGCGCAGCGCTCGCTGCGGGTGCGGACACCCCCTTCGTCGTCGCGTACCTGTGGGCGACCGCGGTGGCGCTGCTCCTGGCCGAGGCGTCCGGACGGTCCTCGGCGATCGTCGCGGACCTGCTGGCGGGCCGACGGGCCGACCTGCAGCGGCTGATGACCGCGGAGGAGGAGGCGCGCCGCGCCGTGGCCCGGCGCCTGCACGACGACGCGCTGCAGCTGCTGCTCGCCGCCGGCCAGGAGCTCGACGACGCGGCCAGTGGCGGTGCGGACGCCATGTGCGCCCTGACCCGCGCGACGCGGATCCTGCAGCGGGCGGAGACGGTCGTCGCGGGCTCCTCGCTCGCGACGGGCGGGGACGAGCTGCCGGCCGGGGGCCTGGAGCCTGCCCTGGCCGAGCTCGCGGCGGACGCCGCGCGCGATGGCGTCCTGACCGTCGAGGTGGACGTCGACGCCGCGCTCCCTTCGGGGCCCCACGAGGCGCTCATCTACGGCGTGGCCCGCGAGCTGCTGACCAACGTCGTCCGGCACGCCGACGCCGACGCCGCCCGTGTCAGCGTGACGGCGGGGCCGGGCGCCGAGCTCGTGCTGCGGGTGACGGACGACGGCCGCGGCATCGACCGCGGCCGCCTGGAGGCCGCCGTCGCCGAAGGCCACGTCGGGCTGTCGGCCGCCCGCGACCGCCTGGCCCGGGCCGGCGGCCGGCTGGAGATCGCCGATCGGGTCGGCGATCGCGGGACCGCCGCGACCGCGACGGTCCCTGCTCCCGTCGGGCAATCGGCCGCGCCGGCTGCGCGTACATGAGAGCATCCTTAGCCACGACATGATCGCCACCCGGCGACCATGCGAGATCCGTCGTCCGTCATCTCCCGAGGAGCCTGAATGTCGTTGTCACAAGACGCGCCCGCCGTAACGAGCGAGGGCGACCCGCTCACCGGAGCGACCACGCTCTGCGACCTCTTCCAGGCCACGATCGCGCGGGTCCCGGACACGGTGGCCGCACGGACCGTCGGCGGCGGGACCGAGATCACCTGGCGCGAGTACGGCGAGCGCGTGGAGTCGATCGCCGGGGGGCTCGCGGGGCTCGGCGTCGCGCGCGGCGACACGGTCGCGCTGATGATGACCAACCGCCCGGAGTTCGCGCTGGTCGACACCGCGGCGTTCCACCTCGGGGCGACGCCGTTCTCGGTTTACAACACCCTCCCGGCCGACGAGATCGCGTTCCTCTTCCGCAACGCGGGCAACAAGGTGGTGGTCTGCGAGGCGCAGTTCGCCGAGCGCGTGCTCGCAGCGGCCGCCAACGACACGGCGATCGAGCACGTCCTCTGCATCGACGGAGCCCCCGACGGCACCCGTGCCCTCGCCGACGCGGAGGCCGCACCGGCGGACGGCTTCGACTTCGCCGCCACCTGGGGCGCCGTCACCGGGGAGGACGTCCTCACGCTCATCTACACGTCCGGCACCACCGGGCCGCCGAAGGGCGTCGAGCTCACCCACTCGAACCTGCTCGCGGAGCTGCGCGGCACGGGCGCGGTGCTACCGCTGGAGCCGGGCGACCGGACCCTGTCGTTCCTGCCGCACGCCCACATCGCCGACCGCTGGGCCACCTACTACCAGGCGATGGTCTACGGGATGACCGTCACGTCGGTCGCCGACCCGACGCAGCTGCTGGCCGGCCTGCACGAGGCCCGCCCGACCGTCTGGGGCGCCGTGCCGCGGATCTGGGAGAAGTTCAAGGCCGCGCTCGACGCGGGCATCGCGGCCGAGACGGACGACGCCAAGCGGGCCGGCATCGCCAAGGCGCTCGAGGTCGGTCACGCCTACTCGGCGCTGAAGGAGGCGGGCGAGCCCATCCCCGACGACCTCACCGCCGCCCACGCGCAGCTCGATGCCGCCGTCCTGAGCAAGTTCCGCGAGAAGCTCGGCCTCGACCAGACGCGCTGGATCGTCGTCGGCGCCGCCCCCTCCCCGCCCGGCCTGCTCGAGTTCTTCGGGGCCATCGGCCTGCCGGTTCTCGAGCTCTGGGGCATGTCCGAGACGTCCTGCTGCGTGGTCATCAACCCGATCGGTGGCAACCGCATCGGCACGGTCGGCAAGCCGGTGGGCGGCGTGCAGGTCCGGCTGGCCGAGGACGGCGAGCTCGAGGTCCACGGCGACCTGGTCATGCGCGGCTACCGCGGCCAGCCCGAGAAGACCGCCGAGACGATGACCGACGACGGCTGGCTGAAGACCGGCGACATCGCCGAGATCTCCGACGACGGCTACGTGAAGATCGTCGACCGCAAGAAGGAGCTGATCATCAACGCGGCCGGCAAGAACATGTCGCCGGCCAACATCGAGTCGCACCTGAAGAGCTCCCACGCGCTCATCGGGCAGGCGCTGTGCGTCGGCGACGGCCGCCCGTACAACGTCGCCCTGCTGGTGCTGGACCCCGACGCCGTGCCGGGCTTCGCGAAGTCGGTCGGGGCCGAGGGCGCCTCGCCCGCCGAGATCGCCGAGCGGGACGACGTGCGCGAGCTCCTGGGTGCGGCGGTGGAGGAGGCCAACGGCCACCTGTCCCGCGTCGAGCAGATCAAGAAGTTCGCGGTCCTGGGCGACGAGTGGCTCCCGGGCGGCACGGAGCTCACGCCGACCATGAAGCTGAAGCGTAAGCCGATCGCGGCCAAGTACGCCGAGGTGATCGAAGGGCTCTACGCGAAGTAGGTCCGCGCGCGGCCACCGTAAGACAGGAAGATCTGTCTTGACAAAATAAATTGTCGGTGAGAGGGTGACGTCCGTGCACGACGTCACCGTCATCGATGACCCCGCCGCCGCCGGGGCCTCGCTGGACCCGATCCGCGCCCGCCTGCTCGCCGAGCTGGCGGTGCCCGGGTCGGCCAGCACCCTCGCGGCGCGGGTCGGGCTCACCCGCCAGAAGGCGAACTACCACCTACGGGCGCTCGAGTCGCACGGCCTGATCGAGCTCGTCGAGGAGCGCCGCAAGGGCAACATGACCGAGCGGGTCCTGCAGGCGACCGCCGCGTCCTACGTGATCTCTCCGGCAGCGCTGTCCGCGGTCGCCCCCGATCCCTCCCGCGCCCCGGACCAGCGCTCGGCCCGCTGGCTGCTCGCCGTCGCCGGACGCCTCGTCAGCGAGGTCGGCGCGCTCATCACCGGCGCGAGCGCCGCCGGGCAGCCGCTCGCGACGCTCGGCATCGACAGCCGGGTCCGCTTCGCGTCCGCCAAGGACCGCGCCGCCTTCGCCGCCGAGCTGGCGAGCGCCGTGAACGGCCTCGTCGCGAGGTACCACGACGAGGCCGCCCCGGGTGGGCGCGAGCACCGCTTCATCGTCGCCCTGCATCCCACGATCACCAACCCCACCCCAGAGGAGCCCCAGCCATGAGCCGTCCGTTCGAGGTCGTCCGCGAGATCGACCTGCCCGCCGCCCCCGACGACGTCTGGACCGCGATCACCGCCGAGAACGCCGCGTGGCAGTTCCCGGGCATGGAGCTCGATCCCGCCGCCGCGAGCCCACCGGAGGGCAGCCCGATCACGACCTGGGACCCGCCGTCCCGCCTCGTGATCCGCATGGACGCCCCGGACGGCACCTTCAACGCGCTGGAGTACGCCATCGAGGCCCGCGACGGCGGCACGGCCCACGTGCGCTACGTCCACAGCGGGATCCTCTCCGACGAGTGGGAGGACCAGTACGACGCGGTCGGCCCGCACACGGACTTCTACTTCCACACGCTCGGCCAGTACCTCGAGCACTTCCGCGGGCAGCGGGTGACATACGTCGGGCAGCCCACGTCCGGGATCGAGGCCGCCCCGGCCGCCGCCGGGGCGCCGGACGCGATGGACCGCCTCCGCGCGGCACTGGGAATCGCCCCGGACGCGCAGGCGGGCGACCGCGTCCAGACCTCGCTGGGGGCGGCCGGCCCGCTCGACGGGGTCATCGACTACGTCACCCCGCAGTTCATCGGCCTGCGGGACGACGACGGCCTGTGGCGCTTCTTCGGCCGCAACCACTTCGGCGGGGTCGTGGGCATGAGCGCCCACGTGTTCCGCGACGACGTCGACCCCGTTGCCGCCGAGGCGGTCCTCCAGGAGTGGCTCGACGGCGTCTACGCGTAGAACGATCGCCGGTTGCGCCTTGTACGTGGTCGTCCGGACCGCGATCATGGCCCGATGGAGCTGCTCGAGCAGGAGGAGGCCTACCTGCTCGCCTGGCTCGCGGCGATGGAGGCCGCGGGCCGGCCGGAGAGCGAGCTGTTCGTCGAGCACCTGTCGGGCAAGCCGACCCTCGCCCAACAGCGCCGGCTTGCGGCCGCCCGGTCCAACGACCACGCGAAGATGGTGTTCAGCCTCGGCCATCCCGGGGCCGAGGCGACCCGCAGCTTCACCCGCCGGCTGGTGCAGCAGGAGAGCCACGAGCAGGCCTGGATCGCGGTGCAGCGCGAGCTCCCCCAGGCCGAGCGCGTCGGCTGGCGCCTCGGCCGGGTCGAGTGGTCGCTGCCGCCGGTCGCCCTCGGCGAGGCCGACCAGAACGTGCAGCGCTCCGGGTTGCTGGTCCTGCTGACCGACGGCGAGTTCCGCGCGCTCGACGGCTACGGCTACCTCACCGCAGCCGCCGACTGGCAGCTCGTGTGGCGCCGGAGCGCCCTCCCGCGGATGCGCGCCCTGGCGGCCGCCCGCGGGCTCGACGTCGCTCCCTGAGGACGACGCCTCAGGCGAGCTTCGGACCCAGGAAGGCGATGACGTCGGCGATGACCTCGTCCTTGTTCGTCTCGTTGAAGATCTCGTGCTGGGCGCCCGGGTAGGTCTTGGCCTGCAGGTCGCTGCCCTTGATGTTCTCCACGGCCGGGCCGGTGTGCTCCAGCGGAACGAGCTGGTCCTGCTCACCGTGGAGCCACAGCGTCGGCAGGTCCCCGAGCGAGCCGGCACCCGCGATGGTCTCGATGGCGCCGCCCATGGCGAGCAGGGTCTGGCGCTTGAACGGCCCGTGGTAGACGAGGTCGTCCGCCGCGTACGCCTCGCCGACGGCGGGGTCGTTCGACAGGATCGCCGGGTCGATCGGGACGTCCGGGATCGGGTCCATCTCCACCAGGCCGATGAGCGCCGGGTTGCCGCCGATCGCGGGGCCGGACAGCACGAGGGCCTTCAGCTCGCTGCCGTACTGCTGCGCGTACCGGGTCGCGATGATGCCGCCCATCGAATGACCGATCAGGACGGTCGGCAGCCCCGGGTGCTCACCTGCCGCGAGACCGGCCACGCTGCGCAGGTCGGCGACGACGTCCTCGATGTCGTCGATCAGCGCCGGCTCGCCCTCGGACCGGCCGTGGCCGAGGTGGTCGGGCGCGTAGACCGTGCCGCCTGCCGAGAGCAGCGCCTGCGCCACGTGCTCGTACCGGCCGGCGTGCTCGCCGTAGCCGTGGGCCAGCAGGACGACGAACGACGGCTGCGGGTTCTGCCAGTGATGCACGGAGATGCGGCCGCGGACGCCGTCGAGGGTGTGCTCGTGTGAGGTGATCGTGGTCATGGGGTGTGGGGTTCTCCTGAGGGGCGGGACACGGAACGTGGGCGGTCAGACCGCAGGGTCAGCTCGCGAGGGCGAGGACCTCGTCGAAGCCCTCGCGCAGGCAGCGCTCGAAGCGCTCGAGGTCGGTGATGGCGGCCGGGTCGACGTTGATGCCGATGCAGCAGAGGTCGCCGTGGGAGACCAGCGTGATCATCGTCGCGCAGCCGGGCAGCGGGCCGAAGCCGTAGGCCCGCTCGATCCGCGCCCCGGCGACATATCGGTCCTCGCGGATGCCCGGGACGTTGCTCGCCTGCAGGTCGTTCGCCTTCGTCAGGCCGCCGGCCAGCTGCGAGATCACGGGCGCCGGGAGCCGGGACAGCGCCGGGGCGATGAGGCCGAGCGCCGCCACCGCCGGCTCCTCGCGGGCCTGGGCGACCTGCAGGCCGATGATCCGCATACGCTCCTGCGGGTCGACGACGCCGACCGGCGCCGCCAGGCGGGCCCCGGCGAACGCGTTGCCGCCTTCCGGGTCGTCTGCCTTGCGCACCGAGATCGGGATCGCGATCGGCATCGAGTCGACCGGGACGCCGAGCTCGTCGTGGTAGCGCCGGAAGCCACCGAGGAGCGCCGCGACGAACGCATCGTTGAGCGACCCGCCGACCGTCTTGGACGCCGCCCGCAGCGGGGCGAACGGGATGTCCATCGTCATGAACCGCCACGACAGCGAACGGCCCGCCAGCAGCGGCGAGCCGTCGCTGTCGGGGTCGGCGAGCACGCGCCGCAGCGACGCGGTGAAGCGGACGGCGGCCCGCAGCGAGCGCTCAGGGCTCGCGACCGACCGCACGAGGCCGGCGGCGTGCCTGGCCCCCAGCGCCGGGAGCGCGGCCGCGTCCTGCGTCAGTTGCCGGGTGAAGAGGTTCGTGGGGGTCGTGTACTCGAACTCGGGCGCGCTGACCTGCGGCTTCTCCGGGCTCGGCTCGCGCCTGCTCGAGTGCAGCATCCCCAGCAGCTGCACGGCGCCGAGGCCGTCCGTCGTCGCGTGGTGGAGCTTCAGCAGGAACGCGCTCTTGCCGTCCGGCAGGCCCTCGATCAGGGTCGCCTCCCAGGGCGAGCGCGAGCGGTCGAACGGCACCATCGCGAGCTGCTCGGCGAGCGCGAGCGCGTCGGTCCAGACGCTGCCCGGCGGCAGGCCCACGCGCCGCACGTGGTAGTGCAGATCGAAGTTGCGATCGACCACCCACGACGGCACGCCGACGCCGAGCGCGGGCTCGACCACCCGCTGGCGGAACCGCGGCACGAGCCGCGTGGCCCAGTCGTGGGCGGCGAGGAACCGGTCCCAGTCGGGCGTGCAGTCCAGCAGCTCGAGGGAGCTGATCGTCGAGCGCAGCCGCGGGTCCCCCTCCGCGCGCCACATCAGCGCCTCGAGGCCGTTCATCTCGCGCGCCTGTCCCCAGGCGCCCGGCTGCGCGTCGTGCTCGGCCATCTAGTAGACGCCGTGATGCTCGGCGCGCGCGGTCTCGCGCTGCAGGCCGCGGTACGCCTCCGTGGCGGTGCGGCCCTCGTTGACGACCGCGTCCACCTCGCAGCAGATCGGCAACGCGACGTCGTGCTCCGCGCCGAGCTCCATGACGGTCCGCGCCGTCTTGACGCCCTCGGCCACCTGACCCATCTCCTCGATGACCTGCTCGACGGTCTTGCCGGTCGCGATGCCCTCGCCGACCCGTCGGTTGCGCGACTGCGGGCTCATGCACGTCGCCATCAGGTCGCCGAGGCCGGTCAGGCCGGCGAACGTGCGCGCCTGCCCGCCCATCGCCTCGCCGAGGCGCGTCATCTCCGCCAGGCCGCGGGTCAGGACCATCGCCCGCGTGTTGTCGCCGACCCCGAGCCCCTCGGCCATGCCGGCGGCGATCGCGATGACGTTCTTCAGCACGCCGCCGAGCTCGGACCCGAGCAGGTCGTCGTTGCGGTAGACGCGGAAGACCCGGTTGTGGAAGAGCGTCTGGAGCGACTGCGCGACGCGGTCGTCGGCCATGGCGACGACCGCCGCGGCGGCCATGCCGTCCAGGACCTCCTTCGCGAGGTTCGGGCCCGCCATCAGGCCGACCGGATGGCCGGGCAGCACCTCGGAGATGACCTGCGTCGGCCGCAGGCGCGTCCCCTGCTCGAGGCCCTTGGCCAGGGAGATCACAGGCACCCACGGCCGCAGGTGGGGCGCGACGTCCTCCAGCGCCGAGCGCATCGCGTGGGACGGGACACCCATGACGAGGACGTCGGCGGCGGTCACCGCCTCGGCGATGTCGCTGGTCGCCTCCAGCGACTCGGGCAGCTCGCGGTCGTCGAGGTAGCGCGTGTTGGTGTGCTGCTCGTTGACCTCGCGCGCGACGTCGTCGTCCCGGGCCCAGAGGATCGCGGGGGTGTTGCGGGCGGCGAGCGCGGCGACGGTGGTCCCCCAGGAACCTCCGCCGAGCACGGCGACGCGGATCGGACGGGTCATGGCTGGGCAACCTCTCGGTCGTTGGAGTCGGACGGCCAGTGGGCCAGGGTCTCTACGAACTGCGCGCGGACCTCGGCGACGTGCTCGGACACGGTCGCGGGCGTCCATTGCGACGTGTCGACCGGCGGCAGGACCGCCACCTCGACGCGTCCGGGCCGGACGGTCTGCGCACCGCGCCACATGACCTCGCCGGCGTTGCGGATGACGATCGGCACCATCGGCACCTCCGCCTGCATGGCGAGGTGGAACGCGCCCTTCTTGAACTTGCCCAGCCGCGGCGTCGGGGACCGCGTGCCCTCGGGGGCGATGACCAGCGAGGTGCCGGCCCGCAGCTTGTCGACCGCGGGGGCCATCGCCGCGCGCGCCTGCCCGGCATCGGCCCGGTCGATGAACGCGACCCCGGCGATCGCGAACGCCTGGCCGAAGCCGGGCACGTTCCTGGCCTCCTGCTTGGCGACGCCGGTGAAGCCGCCGCGCAGCAGCTTCATCAGCAGGATCGGGTCGATCTTCGACTGGTGGTTGAACGCGAACACGCACGGCCTGGCGGACCACAGGTGCTCGGCGCCGACCACGATGTCCACGTCGATGCCCGCGACCGCCAGCGACACGTCGGCGCCCACGCCCCCGGTGATGTTGATCAGCGTCTCGCGCGAGCGGTTCAGCACGCCGAGGCCGATGCCGGTCCCGAACGCCCCGGCCAGCCCGCCGTAGAAGGCCGCGGTCCGGACGATGTCGACCGGGCCCGGGGTGCCGCCGCGCGAGGCGCAGCGCAGGACGGGCCAGCCGCGCTGCGCGGCGATCTTCGTCAGGCCGCTGTCGGGTTCGACGCACACCGGGTTGCCGGCGCGGGAGAGGAACGCCACGTCCTCGTGGCCGTTCGAGTACGCGAACGACTGCTCGAGGTCGTAGCCCTCGGCGGCGGCAAGGCGGTCGACGGCGGCGGCTTTGCCCCCGGCCCACATCGCGAAGCCGGTCGAACGTCCCGTCAGCAGTCCGTCCACGACCTCCAGCTCCGTGCACAGGAGGTGGGACGCACCGATCTCGGCCGCCATCGGCTCGACCTGGAAACGGGTCGCCGACGACGCCAGGACGACGGTGTGGCCCTGCTCGTGGTGGGCCTGGGCCAAGCGCCAGGTCTCTGCATGGAGCTGCCCGGCGATGCGGTGCTTGAAGAGGTTCTGGCTCAGCTCCTGCATGTCCTCCAGCCGCTTGCCCTTCCACGAGCTCAGCGAGATCGAGAGGAAGTCGGCGAAGTCCTCCTCGCTGGTGATGCCGCGGGCGGTCGCCAGCATCGTCCGCACCAGCTCCTGCGGCCCGAGCTGGAGCGACAGGATCCGGTGGCGGTAGAACGCGGTCGCCGAGTACCCGCTGATGACCGTCCCGTCGTAGTCGAAGAACGCCGCGACCTCAGGGCCGCGCGGCGCCTCGCGGACCGCGCGGACCAGCTCGTCAACGCTCGGCATCCAGCACCTTCTGCAGGCGCGCGCTGTCCAGCTTCCCGATGTACGCGACGCGCTCCAGCACCTCTTCGATCTCGGCCAGGAAGGCGAGCCGCGCCTCGCGGACCTCGTCGCGGCCGGGGTCGACGACGTCCCGGTTCTGCGCGAGCTGCAGCGCCGCGGCGTACAGCTCCTGCGACACGGACTCCGGGCCGTGGAGCTGACCCTGCAGCAGCAGCTGGCGGCCGACGCCGAGGCACTCGTCGAGGAACTGCGCCTTGTCGAAGCCCTCGCGCGGGCTGCGCTCGGCCAGGATGCGGGCGACGACCATCTGCGCGTCGACGAACGACCGCAGCGCGCGGTGGGCGACGAACGTCGGCGTGGACTCGAGCAGCTCACCGAGCTGCTCGGGCGAGTTCAGGCGCTGGTGCCAGTCCGGGGCGAAGCGGTCCAGCTCGACGCCGAGCTCGAGCCGGAATGCCTGCTTGTCGGCGAAGAAGAACTCGAACTTCAGGATGTCACGCAGCTGGAGGACGTCCTCCCACGCCGCCTCCACCGGGTCGTCGACCGCGGGGCCCCGGCTGAGCTTCACCAGGGCCAGCTCCACGATCGCGCGGTTGATGAGGTGGTGGATCATGCCGTTGCGGTAGAACGCCGCGACGTGGTGGCGCCCGGGGGCGATCGACCACACCGGCTCCTTGCCGCCGTCGTAGCAGTTGACGACGTCGGCGGCGCACAGCTGGTTGAGGGTCGCGCGCAGCGCGTGCTCGCCGCGGAGCTCCGCCAGCGGGCCCGCCACGCCGCGCTCGTCCATGAGGTCCAGGACACGGGCGACGATCAGCTCCACCTGGCGGAACGTGAACGCGCGGTCACGGGTCCCGAGCAGCGCGAACGTCACCAGCGACGTCGAGGCGACCGGCGTCGCGCGGTTGATCCCGGTGCAGACCCGGAACGCGACCTTCTCGAGGCGGTTCGCGTCCTCGCCCGGCTCCTCGAGCGCCCCCCGCAGCGAGAACGCCTCGCCGAAGACGACCTGCGCGCGGCCGGCGTTCGTCCGCTGCGCGCGGATGTAGTCGGCCATCCACTTCAGGCCCTCGCTCGACTTCTTCGCGCCGCGCTGCTCGGCGGCCATCGCGCCGACCTCGGACTGCTGGTCGTAGACGATCGAGACCGGGACCAGGATGACGTCCTCCGCCCGGCCGTCGTCCAGCGCGCGGACCAGGTAGTGGAGCAACCCGAAGCGCGGCGGGCGCAGCTTGCCGGTGCGGGTGCGGCCGCCCTCGATGTACCACTCGATGTTGAAGCGCTTGGCGACGAGGTGGCCGAAGTACTCGCGGATCGCCAGCTTGTAGACCTGGTCGTCGCCGAACGTGCGGCGGATGAAGATCACGCCGGCGCGCTTGCCGAGCGGCCCGATCGGCCAGAACGCCATGTTCGACCCGCCCAGCAGGTGGTTGCGCGGGAAGTCGTGCTCGTCGAGGACGTTCGCCAGGACGAGCGGATCCACGTACGCGCGGTGCGAGGGCAGGAACACGAGCGCGTGCTTCTTGTTGAGCTCGCGCAGGCGCTCCAGGCTCTCGACGTCGACCTCCACGTTCCAGGCACGGTTGTGCATCGGGCCCATCACCGCGCGGAACGCGTCGATGGCGAGCCGGCTCTGGACGGTGACGAGCTCGTTGAGCGCGCTCTTGGCGTCGAGCAGGACGTCGTCGTACGGTCGTCCGAGCTTGCCCGAGAGCTTGGTGACCTCGTCGCGGAAGCGGGCCGACGCGGTGATCTGCTCGGTCACCAGGCGCGGCACCTTGTAGCGGTCGCCGATGATCGAGCGCTCGGCGCGCTCGCAGGCCAGGACCGCCTGGCGGTCGACGAACGCGGCGAAGGCGGCGCTGCCGCCGCCCGTCCCGGACTCGCTGCGGAACCGCTGCCGCATGTCGGCGACGGTCGCGGGCTCGCCGTCGGTGACGCGGACCCGGTCGGGCTCGTTGCGCCGGATCCGCGCCTGCAGCGGCGACCACGGCCGATGCGGGTTCGTCAGCGCCAGCAGGTCCGCCGCCCGCGCCTGCCGGCCGCCGTCGCGCTCGCGCGGGAGCCACGTGACGCGGACGGGGAGCACCAGCTGCTCGTCGAGCCCGGCGAGCTTCTCGGCCAGGTCGGCGTCCCCGACGTACATCACGGCCGCTTCGGGGTGCGTCTGCGCCGCCCACTCCTCCACCAGCTCGCGCTCGGTTGCCGTCCCGGCGTCCGCGAGGACCACCAGCGGCGGTCCACCCCCTACCGGACGCAGGTGCCGTGCGGTCGTTGCGCTCTCCATGGCTCGACTCTACGCGGGTGAGCGGGTCGCGTCGCAAGCTGCCCCCCAAGCAGGGGGCGATACGTCACGGTATGACGGGATCCGGCGCCATGTGCCCGGACGATTCCCAAGATCCGGGTCGGTCGAATAGGTTCCTCGCAGTGAGCACGCGAGCCCAAGCCGTCTCCGCTCTGGCCGCCGGGTTCGTCTTCACGGTCATCGCCCTCATCTGGGTCTTCTCGAACGGCAGCCCCGAGAAGGTCGGCCGCGACCCGGCGGGCGCGACGATCACCGAGCCGCTGGCCGACGCGCTGCGCTACATCCCGCGCTCGGCCCCTGCGGTCGCGGTGATCGACACCGACACCGGCGCAGGCCCGCTGCGCAAGGCGCTGGACCTGCTCGGCAGCGTCCCCGGCGGCCCCGAGCTCGGCGAGCGGGTCGACACGCTGCTGACGGAGTCCGTGGGGGTCTCCCCGACCGACGACGGCGCGGCGCTCGCCGGGTCGCCCCTGGTGGTGTCGGCGACGGGCTCGACCGGGTCGCCGAAGCTGCTGGCGGCCTGGGTCACCCCGGACGCGGGAACGCTCGCCGGGGTCATCGGGTCCCGGGTGCAGGGCGGCGAGCTCGCCGACGACGGGTCCTACCGCGGCGCGACGACGTTCCTGCGCAGCGACGGCGGCGGCGCCGTGGCGCAGGACGGCCGGCTGCTGCTGGTCGCGGCGGACAAGAAGACCCTCAGGACGGCGCTGGACCGCGGCGTGCGGCGGGGCGCGAGCGCCGCGACCGGGCTGACCCCCGAGTCGTTCGCGTCGCGCTCGGCGTCGGGCGTCTCCGCCACGGCGGCGGTCATCCGGCTGGGCATCAGCGGTCCGATGCTGCGCCGCTTCGTCTCGGACCTGCAGCCGAACGCCGGGCAGCTGCCGTACCTGGCCGCGGTCGACCGTGCGGGCATCGGCATCCGCACCGACGCGAACGGGCTCCACCTGAAGGTGAAGCTGCGCACGGACGAGGGGATCCTCACCGAGGCCGACCTGCCGCTGGCCCCGGGCTCCGAGGCCCCGGAGCTGACCGGGGAGGAGCCGATCCGCGTCGGGGTCCGCAGCCCGGCCCAGACCGGCACCTTCATCCTGCGCTCGCTGCGGCTGATCGCACCGGCGCGGCTGAAGACGTACGACGCGGTCAAGGAGCTGATCGCGAAGTTCGGGAAGGTGGACCTCGAGACGGACGTGCTGGGGACGCTGACCGGGTCCGCGACGCTCGCGGTCGCCGACTCGACGGTGACGCTGCGGGCCCGCAGCGGGGACCCGGAGAAGGTGCGCACGACCCTGCAGCAGCTGTCGCGGCTCGGGCCGGTCAGCAACTACTCCGGCGGCTCGGCGCTCCCGGTGAGCGCGACCGGCCTCAGCCTGAAGCCGGCGACGGACGTCGTCTCCAGCCCGCCGGACGACTCGGAGGACCCGCTCGACGAGGAGCCGGCCCCGGACGACGGGTCCGCGACCGACGACGGGACGTCCACCGACGGGACCGCGGCGGACGGGACGACCACGGGCGACGGGACCGCGACGGACGACGGGACGTCCACGGACGGCGGGGTCGAGCCGGACGACACCACCGACGACTCGTTCGACGACGGTGCGAGCTTCACGGACACCCCCGAGCCGGACACCTACCAGCTGCTGCGCGCCGACGTCCCGATCGCGATCGTGGCGCTCCGCGGCGACATCCTGGTCGTGTCGAGCGACCCGGACAGCGACGTGGACGCCATCGCCGACGGCACGCAGTCGGGTGACGCCCCGCGGGGGAAGGACGGATCGCTGCACGCACTGCTGGGGGGCTCCGAGCTCGGCGGCGTGCTGGTCGACACGCTCGGGTTCCCGGCGGGTCTGCGCGATGGCCTCACGCCGTTCGGCAGGTTCGCCGTGACAGCGCGGGCCGAGCTCGGCGCGGTGACGATCGCCGTGGACACCGCGGCAGCAGACTGACCGCGGCGACACCTGCACGGGGCGGGCGGCGGCCGGGGGCGGGCGCGGCCGGGCGGGCGGGCGCGCTGCAGTGGCACGACCTCGTCGTTCTCGCGGGACGGACCGGCGCTCAGCGCGCCCAGCGGCGGAGCTGCGGCAGGGGGTCGACCGGCGCGGTGTTCGCGATGTCGCGCCAGCCGTCCGGCCAGAGCTCGAAGTGCAGGTGCGGGCCGCTCGAGCGGCCGGTCGACCCCACCCGGCACAGCACCGCGCCGGCGGCGACGCGCTGGCCCGGGGCGACGGTCGTCGAGTGGCGGATGCAGTGGGCGAGGAAGATGTCGCGGCCGTCGGCGAGCCGCGCGACGATGTACTCGCCGGCCGCCGACGACTGGTAGTCGGTGTAGCGCACCGTCGCCGCGGTCGGCGCGACGACGTTCGTGCCGGCGGCCGCCGCGATGTCGACGCCCTGGTGGCCGTAGCCGTCGCGCGCGGCCCCGAAGCCATCGGTGAAGGTGAACGGGCCGGCGACCGGGAAGCGCCCGCCGACGGTCGGCCGGGGGGTCGCTGGGGTCGCCGGGCCGGACGGTGCCGGGGCCGGCTTCGGCGTGGGAGCGGGCTTCGGCTTCGGCTTGGGGCGGACGTCCAGCGTCACGCGGCCGGGGGCACGGCGGGGCCGCGCGAGCGTCAGCCCACCGATGTCGGTGGCGTGGATCCGGACGGTGTAGCGGCCGGCGCGCAGGCGCGCGCCCTTCGGCCACCCGGGGCGCAGCGTGCGGCCCACGCGGATCTGCCCGAGGACGATCCGCACCGACCGCCCGCCCGTCCCCCGCGCCGGGGTGACGTCGAGGCGGGCGCGCACGCGCGTGCTGCCCGGTTGCGCGATCCGCAGGACGATGGCGGGCAGGCGGCCGCCGGCGGTCACCGTCCGCGGGCTCACGCTGAAGCGGACAGCCTGCGGCCGCGGGACCCCGCCGAGCGGGCTGCCGTAGGCGGCGCCGCCGGCACCGCCCCCGGCGGTCGGGACCTCGGCGCCGCCGGTGCCGGCGCTCGCTCCGGGGGCAGCGACGAGCACCGCGAGGACGCCCGCGGCGAGTGCACTCCAGAACGGCCGGTCCGTCGGCATGCCCGGAGGATCGGTCCCCGCCCCCCGACCTGGACCGTTGACCGCAGCTTTGCGCAGGTTTGCGCAGCGATGTGGCGTCCCGCTGCCCGTCTTTCCGCCACTTCACGGTATCCCGACCCGCGGCTCCGCTTCCACCGCCCCCCGCGCCGAACGTCCATTTCCCCGCCCCGACACGTGGGGAAACCGACGCTCACCGCGGCAACGAGCGCCGTCCGGCACCGAACGTCCATTCCCCCGTCCCGAGACGCGGGGAAACCGACGCTCACCGCAGCGGCGGCGTCAGAGCAGCAGCGTCGTGAGCGCGACCATCCCGACCAGCAGCGCCAGGAAGACCGCCACGCACAGCAGGTCGGCCCCGAGCCACAGCACGACGCCGGCGCCCAGCGCCAGACCTCCGGCGACGTGCAGCGGGCGGAGGGTTGTCGACGGCGCGCCCGTGCTCATACCTGGGCGTTCACTGTGCCAGCCCGCGCCGCCGCGCGCGCCGGGTCCAGGACGCACCCTCACGCGCGGGCGAGCATCGCCTCCAGCACCGTCAGGGCCCCGCGCTTGTGCAGCGGGTCGTTGAGGTTGCCGCACTTCGGCGACTGGATGCACGACGGGCAGCCGGTCTCGCAGGGACACTCCGAGATTAGCCGGTGCGCGTCGCGCGCCAGCCGCTCGAACGCCTTGAAGCCCTGCCGCGTGATGCCGATGCCGCCGGGATGGCCGTCGTAGATGAAGATCGCCGGGCCGCCGGTCTGCGGGTGCAGATTGGTCGACAGGCCGCCGATGTCCCAGCGGTCGCACATCGCGATCAGGGGCAGGACGGCGATCTGCGCGTGCTCGACGGCGTGCAGCGCGCCGAGCAGGACGTCGGGGCCGAGGTCGTTCAGCACGGTGTCGTCCAGCTCGTACCAGAGGGCGCGGGTCGTGAACGCGGTCGGCGGCAGGTCCAGCGTCTGCAGGTCGATCACCTCCTGCGACGGGAGCCGCTTGCGCTGGAAGGCGTGGACGGTGTCGGTGACGGTCACCACGCCGTAGGAGAGGACGACGCCCAGCGCGTCGCGCCGGTCCAGCAGCCGCTCGATGAAGGTGTCGGTCTCCTTCTTCGGCTGCGTGTACCAGTTGCCGTCGAACGGGTGCACGAGCGCGCGGCGGCCGTCGAGGTCGAGCTCGTCCACCTCGTAGGACCGGCCCTGGTGCAGGTAGATCGCGTGGTGGTGGACGGTCGTGTGCGACCGCGCCGCCTCGATCGTCCCCAGCAGCTCGCCGGTCGAGGTGTCGACGATCGCGACCGAGTCGGGGGACGCCGACCGCAGCGACACCCGGGCCGCCGGGTAGTCCTCCTGGCGGCGCAGGACGAACACCCCGCGGCGCTCCACGAGCTCCCCCGTCGAGACGAGCGCCTCGCACGCCGCGCGGACGCCGGCCCCGAGCGTGGCGACGTCGCCGACCGGATCGACCGGGCCCTCGTGCGCGGCGCAGAGCAGGTGCGCGGCGTAGATCTCCTCGCTCTCGTGGTCGAGGATCGCCGCCTCGACCGGACGGCCGAGGAACTCGTCCGGGTGACGGCAGAAGAACTGGTCCAGCGCGTCGTCCCCCGCGATGTAGACGGCCAGCCCGCGGCCGCGCCGGCCGGCGCGGCCCCACATCTGCCGCAGCGAGGCGACCGTCCCCGGGAAGGTGACGACGACGCACGCGTCGAGCGCCCCGATGTCGATCCCGAGCTCCAGCGCGTCCGTCGTGATGACGGCGAGCAGGTCGCCGCGCGTCAGCTGCGCCTCGAGCTCCCGGCGCTGGGCGGGGGTGTAGCCCGCGCGGTACGGGGCGACCCGCTCGGCCTGGTGCTTGTCGAGGCGCTCGCGGGTCAGCTTGGCGACGAGCTCGACGCCCTTGCGCGACTTGATGAAGCAGATCGTCCGGGCGCCCTCGCGGACCAGCTCGGAGACGATCTCGGCGGCCTCGGCGAGGGCCGAGGCGCGGGTCTGCAGCGCCTCGTCGACGACCGGCGGATTCCACATCGCGATCTGCCGGCGGGCCCCGGGCGCGCCGTCCTCGTCGACGAGCGCGATGTCCTCCAGGCCGGTCAGGCGCTCCGCGAGCTCGACCGGGTTGGCCACCGTCGCCGACGCCAGCAGGAAGCGCGGCTCGGTCCCGTAGGCGTTCGCGATCCGGCGCAGGCGGCGCAGGACGTTCGCCACGTGCGAGCCGAACACCCCGCGGTAGACGTGGGCCTCGTCCACGACGACGATCGCCAGGTTGGCGAACAGGTCCCCCCACAGCCGGTGGTGGGGCAGCACGCCCGTGTGGAGCATGTCCGGGTTCGTGATCAGGAGGTTCGCGTTCTTGCGGATCGCGCGGCGGTCCTCCTGCCGGGTGTCGCCGTCGTAGATCGCCGGCCGCACCTGCTTGTGCAGCCCGAACCCGTGCAGCGACCGCGCCTGGTCCTGGGAGAGCGCCTTCGTCGGGTAGAGGTAGATCGCCCGCGCCTTCGCGTCGCGGCAGAGCACATCCAGCGTCGGCAGCGTGAAGCACAGCGACTTGCCGGACGCCGTCCCCGTGGTGACGATCGTCGGACCGGCCCACGCGGCCTCGATCGCCTCGGCCTGGTGCGTGTAGAGCCGGGTGATGCCGCGGCGACCGAGCGCCTCGACGACCAGCGGGTGCAGCGCGTCCGGGATGGGGACGGTGCGTGCGTCCCGTGGCCGTTCCACGGCCTCGCGGACGAGGCGGTCGTCGGTGCGGCCCACCTCCAGCAGCGCGTGCCACGGATCGTCGGGGTCGGGGCCGAGCTGGGGCGTGATTGGGCTGGTGGCCATACGGGGAGAGGGCAAGGTAGCGCTCGGTGGAGCCGTCGCCCCGGTAGGGCGGACGTCCTCCCCGCAGATTGCGCACGACAACGTCAAAGCAAGCAGAGGTGGACCTGATGGGACTCGGAACGACGGCATTGCGAGTGGTGGTCGGAGGGCTGTTCGTCGGCCACGGGCTGCAGAAGCTGAACGGCTCGTTCGGGGGCTACGGCCTCGACGCGACGGCCGAGGCCTTCGAGGGCATGGGCCTGAAGCCCGGCCGGCTGCACGCGACCGCCGCCGGCGCGGCCGAAGCTGGCGGCGGCGCGCTGCTCGCCGCGGGCTTCCTGACGCCGCTCGGCGCGACCGCAGTCACCGGGACCATGGCGATGGCGATCGAGAAGGTCCACAAGCAGAACGGCCCGTGGGTGACGGAGAACGGCTTCGAGTACAACCTCGTTCTGATGGCCGCCGTCTTCGCGATCGCGGCGGACGGCCCGGGCAGGCTGTCCCTGGACTGGTTCCGCGACGCGGACGAGGGCAGCCTGTTCGCGGCGGTCGCGCAGCTGGTGGCGGGTGTCGGCGGTGCCTACGCGCTGCTGAAGGCCACCGAGGCCGGCCTGCTGGACAGCCTGGACCCGTCCGCCGGCGGTCAGTCCACGGGTGCCTGAGAGGCCCGCACCCGTGCGCCGCGCGCTGTAGCCTGCCGCCGGTGCCGAGCCTCAGCTGCGTCTACACCGACCTGGACGGCACGCTGATCGGCCCCGGCGGCAACCTCTTCCTGAACGGCGACGGTCGCCCGTCCCTGGACGGTGCCCGGGCCGTCGAGGCCTGCGCCCGGTCCGGCGCCGAGCTGTGCATCGTCACGGGCCGGCGCAGCGACAGCGTGATCGCGCTCGCGCGTCTGCTCGGGCAGACCAGCGCGGTCTTCGAGGCCGGGGCGGGCGTCCTGCTCGACGGCGAGGTGCACTGGCTGACCGGGGAGTGGCAGCCTGCAGGCGGCGCCAGCGTCCACGACCAGATCGGCGCGGCGGGGGCACCGGCTTTGCTGCTCGAGCACTTCCCCGGGCGGCTGGAGGTCCACCACCCGTGGGCCGACGGGCGCGAGGTCAGCCACCTGCTGCGCGGCCTCGTCGACACCGACGAGGCGGACGCCCTCCTGGCCGGCGCGGGCCTGGGGTCGCTCAGGCTGCTCGACAACGGCGGCGTGCACCGGCGCTCGGAGGCGCTGGCCGGCCTGGAGCAGGTGCGGGCCTACCACCTCGTCCCCCGGACGGTGTCGAAGGCGGCCGGCGTCGCGTTCCACCAGCGCGCCCGCATGCACGAGCCCGCCGGGACGATCGCGTGCGGGGACTCCCGCGAGGACCTGCAGATGGCGCCCGTCGTCGACACCTTCTGGCTGATGGCGAACGCGCTGGAGGGCGACCCGTCGATCCGCGACGCCCTGACCGGCGTGCCGAACGTCCGCGTCACCGAGGCGACCTACGGCGGCGGCGTCTACGAGGCCGTCGTGACGACGCTGGCGCAGCGGGGTGATCGCCGGTGAAGGAGTGGTTGCGGACGTACGGCTGGAAGTTCGCGCTGGCGCTGCTCGTCGCTGCGGCGGCGATGTGGTGGCTCGTGCACCTGGAGCGCAAGTCGGCCGGCGAGGCGTCCGTCCCGTCGCCGGTGGTCGCGCTCGTGGCGCCGACCCCGCCCCCCGCCGTCCCTGTGCCGCCATCCATGCGGTGAATGCCGATCCACCCCGGCTGGGAGCCGTGCGATCGACCACTGACCACACGCGTCAGCGGTGAATGACGATCCACCCGGCTCGGAGCCGTGCGATCCGCCAGTGGCTGCGCACCCGGTGCCCGGTCAGGCCGGCGGCAGCTCGGCGCGGCGCTCGCGCCAGGTGCGCCAGCGGACCTTGAGCCGCGCCCACCAGCCGAGGCCGGCGACCACGTCGGCCGGCCGCCGGAACCGCGCGGGGGGCGGGACGGCGGTGCGCACGAGGCTGATCCAGCCGTCGAGCGGCAGCTCGCCCGCGATCAGGGCCGCCAGGCCCCGCGTCACGGGAGCCTCGACGCCGGCCCGCTCGAGCGCGCCGGCCAGCAGCGGGACCGACTCGAGGGCCTCGACGGCCTGCCCGATGCGTGCGGGGATCTCGGCGGTCGGGACGCCCTCGCCGAGCAGCTCGCCGGCGCGCCGGTTGCGCGACTGGGGCGCGAGCGCGGTCGCGACCAGGTCGCCCGTCCCGGCCAGCCCGATCATCGACTCCGCCTGGGCGGGCGGGTCCTGGATCGCCGCGAAGCGCCAGACCTCGGCGAAGATGTGGCCGGCGGCGGCACCGGCGGCGTTCAGCCCCTGCCGCTCGGTGGCCCCGGCGGCCAGGGCGGCGGCGTTCTTAGCGGCGCCCGCGAGCTCCACGCCGACCGGGTCGCTCGACTCCTCGCAGACGACGCCCGCCCGGATGAAGACCTGCGCGAGGGCGTGGGCCAGCTCCTCGTCCTCGGACGCGGCAACGAGGCCGGCACCCTCGTGGACCATCTCGCGCGCGTGGGCCGGTCCGCCGATGCAGCCGACGCGGGCAGCGCCGAAGGACCGGCGCAGCATCACCGTCGGCGCGACCCCATCCGGCGGGACCAGGCCCTTGGCCAGCGAGACGAGCTTCGCGCGCGGCGGCAGCCCGGCGGCGGCCAGGCCGTCGATGACCTCGTGCAGCCCGCGGGAGGGAACGCCGAGAAACACGTAGTCGGCCCGGGCGAGACCGGCGCCCATGTGCTCGATGCGCAGTTCCTTCGGGAACTCGACGCCGGCGAGGTAGACGCTGTTCTCCCGGTCCTCGGCCAGGCGCTCGGCCTGCTCCGGGGTGCGCGTCTGGAGCGTCGTGCGCAGTCCCCCGCGGGCCAGGAGGACCGCGACCGCCGTTCCGAAGGACCCGGCGCCGATGACGACCGCCCGGCGGCCGAACGGCGTCGGGAAGTTCACGCCGCGCAGGGGCGACGGCAGCTGGGGGCGTGGGCGATCCGGCGACAAGGTGTGCGCGAGCGTACCGGCCGGGGTGTCGGGGGCGACCCGCGGCCCGGGTCCCCGGAACTTCGCCGGCGACCGTGCGTCTGGGCCACAGGGGCACTGGCCCCGCCACCGCCCGCCACCGAGGGACCCGACGCCGTGACCACCCTGCCCCGCCCGACCATCTTCTGCCGCCTCGTCCTCGCGTCGGCCCTGACCCTGGCGGCCGCGGGGCCGCTGCCGGCCGTGGCGGGCGCCACGGGGCTCGACGTCGTGCAGGACTGCGCGTTCGACGGCGAGCTGGACCGGGTCTTCACCGCGCAGGAGTACGC
This sequence comes from Paraconexibacter sp. AEG42_29, assembly GCF_040581415.1. Lineage (NCBI taxonomy): Bacteria > Bacillati > Actinomycetota > Thermoleophilia > Solirubrobacterales > Paraconexibacteraceae > Paraconexibacter > Paraconexibacter sp. AEG42_29. The sequence continues at coordinate 5,387,913 of NZ_CP114014.1, forward strand.
CGACGCGCTCGGCGAGGTCGGCACGGACACCGACGAGTACAGCGACTGCCGCGAGTTCATCAAGCAGGCCGCACTCGCCTTGGCCGCCCGCTCCGCCGGGGCGGCCGGCGGGGACGACGCGAGCGATCCGAGCGGACAGGGTGGCTCGGCACCGGGCAGTCCCGGCGTCCTGGCCCCGGTCCCGGTCCCGGCTGGACCCGGAGCCCCTGCCGGGCCGGGGGCGCCGCAGTCCGAGGCAGCGCTGGCCGCGGCCTCGCCGCCGGAGCGCGCAGCCGTCGCGCGGGCGAAGCGCGTGGCCCCCGCCACGGCGCTCGCCGCCCGCCCCGGCGCCATCGCGACCGCCCCGGTGAGCCGCGCGAGCCTGATCCCCACCCCGCTGATCCTGGTCCTCGCGGGCCTCGGGCTCACCCTGCTGCTGGCCGTCCCCTGGTCCGTGCTCCACCACCGTCGCCGCTGACCGACGGGCGGACACTCGGGGGCTCGTGGTCAGAGGTGCCTCGTGGGCACATCTCGCAGCACGCCGGCGCAGGGCGACCCGATCAGGGGGTCACCCGACCGGGTAGGGGTACTCGTCCGTGCGCCCCTGGAAGGACAGGATCCGCGGGTTCTGGATGCGGCCGTCGCGGATCTCGATCGCCCGGCGGATCGTCTCGACGGCGTCCCACGCCGCCGGGCCCGCCATCACGGTCGGCAGGTACTCGAGCAGTGCCTCGCTGTTCTCCCACGTCGCCGAGTTCCACAGGTACGACGGGCTGTGGTCGACCGCATAGCTGTGCAGCCCGTCGCCGACCGCGAACATCGGATCGGCGAACGACGTGGGGCGCGTCCACTCGAAGCCCATCCCGGCATCGCAGGCGACGTCGATGAACAGCGTCCCGGGGGCGAAGTGCCCGAGGTCCTCGTTCATCACGAACATCAGCGGCGCGTCGGTGTCCTGCAGGATGCAGTTGACGATCACGTCGTACTGCGCCAGCACCTCGGCGAGCGGCCCGGGGTTCGGGTCCTTGAGCGCCAGCGTGTGCGTCGGGTTCGCCGGATCGCGCGCGAAGTGCTGCATGTGCACGGACGCGAACGGCGAGGCGACAGCGGCCACGTTGCGCTGCGTCAGCACTGTCACGTCGCTGATCCCGAGCGCCGACAGGGCCCGCACGGCGCCGCGCGCGGTGGCCCCGAAGCTGATGACCGCCGCTCGCAGCCGCCGGCCGTAGTCGCCGGTCGTCCCCCGCAGCTGCAGCGCGTGCAGGACGGAGCAGTAGCCCGCCAGCTCGTTGTTCTTGTGGAAGACGTGGACGCTGAAGTTGCCCTCCCGCGTCCAGTGGTTCATCGCCTCCCACGCGATCAGCGTGAGCCCGCGGTCGATCGCCAGCTGCGTCAGCTCGGTGTCCTGCACGCAGTGCGGCCAGCCCCAGACGACCTGGCCGGGCCGCAGCGTCTCGAGGTCCTCGGCCAGGGGCTTCGGCAGCAGGACGACGTCGCACTCGGCGAGCAGCTCCTCGCGCGTGCGCAGGCCGCCGACGAGCTTGCCGAGCTCGGTGTCGCTGAGGCCGAAGCGCTCGCCGTAGCCGTGCTCGGCGAACATCCGCGATCGCAGGCCGGGGTCGATCCGCGGCAGGTGCGCCGGGTGGATCGCCAGCCGGCGTTCGTCCGGCTTGCGCGACGTCGCGACGAGGGCGACGCTCAAGTTCTCCACCCCCTGAGTGTACGGCGGAGGGGGCTCAGGCCCCGCGCACGGCCCGGGCGAGGGCCACGGCGGCGGCCTCGATCGCCGCCAGACTCGTGGCCTCGCTGACCCCGGCCAGCCCGAGCGCGCCGCGGCCGGCATCGTCGGTCCCGTCCTGCCCGACGATCGCGTGGCACGGCATCCCGGCCGCCGCGGCCCGGGCCGCCAGCTCGCCGACGATCTTCCCCTGCCCGGTCTGCCCGTCGAGCCGGCCCTCCCCGACGACCAGCGCGTCCGCCGCCTGCAGCCGCTCGTCGAACCCGACGGCGTCCAGCACGAACGCAGCGCCCCCTTCGAGGTGCGCGCCGAACGCCGCCCACAGGCCGCCCGCCAGGCCACCGGCCGCGCCCGCCAGCGGGACGCCCCGCGGATCACGCGGCAGCCGCGCGGCGACCTCGTCCAACCGCGCCGACAGCCGCTCCACGCACGCCGCGTCGGCCCCCTTCTGCGGCGCGAACACGCGCGCGGCCTCCTCGAACGGCGTGCGGACGTCGCAGAGGACGACGAGCGCGGCGCCCCCCAGGCCCCCCGCCGCCTCGATCGCCGCCACCGCCCCCGCGCCGCCGTCCGTCGTCGCCGACCCGCCCGCCGCGACCAGGATGACCTCGGCTCCCGCCCGCGCCGCCGCCACGATCAGCTCCCCCGTCCCACGCGTCGACGCGTCCCACGCGGCCTGCGGCCCGACGCGCGAGTCCGGGACCAGCCCCAGCCCGCTCGCCCCCGCCACCTCGACGATCGCGGTCCCGCCGTCCTCGATCAGCGCGAACCCGGCCACGACCGGGTCGCCGAGGGGCCCTGCGACCGTCGCTCCGCCCGTCGTCCCGCCGAGGGCCGTGAGCAGGACGGCGAGCGTCCCCTCCCCGCCGTCGGCGACCGGGCACAGGTCCGGTGGCGGCGCACCGGAGGACTCCAGGCCGCGCCCGATCGCGGCCGCCACCTGTGCCGCGGTGAACGTCCCCTTGAAGCTGTCCGGCGCGACGAGGAAGCGGGCCACGGGTCAGCGCTCGAGCGCGCGGGCCAGGCGCGCCTCGTACTCGGCCTGCTCGATCAGGACGCAGCCGAGGCGCTCGGTGTGGGGCGTCGGCAGCTGGATGTCGCAGAGCTCGACGCCGACCGCCACCAGGTGGTCGAGCGTCCGCACCAGCAGCGCATTGCCGGCCGCCGGCCGCGTCCGGCGCATCGACTCGAGCATCGCCGCGCGCCCGAGCACGACCCCGAGGATCCCGGCCGTCAGCTCTCCCTCCGGCGTCCAGAGCTCGAAGCTGTGGGCGACCTGCGCGCGGTGCAGGCGGCGGTACAGCGCCGCCAGGCGCGGAGTGATCCAGACGCCGTCGCCCTGCGGCGGCTGCGCGCACAGCTCGAGCACCTGGTCGTACGCGGCGTCGACCCGCAGGACGAGGTCCTCGCAGGCGCGCACGTCACGCCGGACCTTGCGGCGGACCGCCGCCCGCGAGGCGTCGTCGAGCTCGAAGATCGCGCGCTGCGGCGCGACGTACCACGGCAGCTCCACCGCGTCCGCGTCGTCCATCGGGAACGCGCCTGAGGCGTAGCGGTAGACCGCCTCCTCGACGTCGGGCTGCCAGCGCGTCACGGTCGTTGCGGGATCGCGCGGCCGTCGCTCAGCTGTCGAGCTGGTCGACCGTGCACTCGGCCGGCGCCTTGTCGTCGCGCCAGCGGGCGACCTTGGCGCCGTGACGGATGCGCCCGTCCGAGACCTGGTCGAAGGTGACCTCCACGACCAGCTCGGGCCGCAGCCCGATCCACTCGAGCTCCTTGTCGGACTTCCAGCGCGACGCGTCCCCGGTCCCGCGGTCCCCGCTCTCGAACGGCGCCAGCTGATCGGGCAGCTCGCGCTTCTGCTTGGCGGTGAAGCCCGACGAGTGCCCGACCACGCGCAGGTCGCCGTCCGGCGTGTACAGCCCCAGGATCAGCGCGCCCAGCGTGCCCTCGGCCTTCCCCGGCCGCCAGCCGACGATGACCGCGTCGATCGTCCGCACGCGCTTGACCTTCGCCATGCCCTTGCGCTCGCCGGGCAGGTAGGCGGCCGCGCGCTCCTTGGCGATGACGCCCTCGGTCGAGTGCAGCCACGGCTCGGCCTCGGCGGCGGTCAGCACCATCGGCGTCAGCATCAGCGGCTCGGCGACGAGCGCCTCCAGCGCGGCACGGCGCTCGATGTAGGGCAGCTCCAGGAGCGTCTCGTCGTCCCGCGCCAAGAGGTCGAAGGCGACGAACGTCCCCGGGGTCTCGACGCTGAGCCGCTCGACCCGCGACGCCGCCGGGTGGATCCGCTGACCGAGCAGGTCGAACTCGGTCCCGCCGCCCGCGTTGAAGATGACGATCTCGCCGTCGACCACGTAGCGGCCGGCCGGGAACGAGAGCTCGGGGAAGTAGCGGGCCAACGGCTTGCCGCTGCGCGACTGCAGGAAGACGTCCTCCCCGTCGACGAACGCGATGCAGCGGAAGCCGTCCCACTTGGGCTCGTAGGCCCAGACCTCACCGTCGTCCGGCAGGCTCGAGCGCGAGCGCGCGAGCTGGGGCGGCAGCGGCGGGGCGAGCGGGAGGGCCACCCCGTGGAGGCTATCCGGCGGCTACCAGTTCTTCTCGTCCCGACGGCTGTCAGTGCCGTAGCGGGGGGCCAGGAGGCTGGCGACGGCGGAGGCGATGAGGATGATGAGGAAGGTCATGGACCACATGATGGGGACCGGGCTCGCGTTGCGGTAGCCTTGATCACCTCCACCAAGCAAAGGCTGAACCTTGACCCTGGCCCAGCTCGAGTACTTCATCGCCGCGAGCGAGCACGGCTCGTTCAGCGCGGCGGCCGAGCACCTGCACATGGCGCAGCCGTCCTTGTCGGACCAAGTGCGGCGACTCGAGGCCGAGTTCGGCGTGCAGCTCTTCCGCCGGGTCGGTCGCGGGCTCGTCATCACCGAGGCGGGCGAGACGCTGCGCGCCCACGCGACCGCTGTCCTGGACGCGGCCGCCGCCGCCCGCGAGTCGCTGAGCGCCGCCCGCGACCTGCAGGGCGGCACCGCGGTCTTCGGGACGTTCGGCAGCGCGAAGTACTTCCTGGGCACGGACCTCGTGGCCGACTTCCGCGAGCGCCACCCCCGGGTCGCGATCCGCCTGATCGGCCAGAACTCGGTCGAGACGGCCGAGGCCGTGCGGGACGGGCGCCTGGAGGCCGGCATCATCGCGATCCCGGTCGACGACCGTGGCCTCGAGGTCCGCCCGATCGCCCGCGACGAGATCGTCTACGCGTCGGCCGTCCCCGAGCGGCTGAAGCGCCACGCCACCATCCAGATGGTCGCCGCCGCGCCGCTGATCCTGCCGGATGCCACGTTCGGTGCCGAGGACCCCGTCCGCCGCCAGCTCGCCGAGCTGGCCCAGCGCGCCGGCGTCAGGATCGAGCCGGTGATCGACGTCGAGGACGTCGACTCGGCGCTGGAGCTCGCGTGGCGGGGGTTCGGGGACACGATCACCTCGCGGGCGTGGCTCGCCGGGATGGAGGACCGCATCCCGGACCACCTGGGCTGGGTGCCGTTCGACCCGCCGCTGTACGACACCTTCGCGTTCGTGTGGCGGCGGGGCGCACCGCTGTCCCCCGCGACGCGGTCGTTCCTGCAGCTGGCGGAGGAGCGGATGTCCGCCCGCACCCGCGAGCTCGAGACGGAGGGCCTGCCGCGGCGACGCCCCGCACGCGCAGCGCCGAGACCCGTTCTTCATCCACCTGGGTGATGAATGACGGGTCTCGGCGCGTGGTGGGGGTGTGTTGCCCGCCCGGCGGCGTCAGTCCACGCGCGGAGCCGCCCCGCCACCGCGCAGCGCGCGCAGGAAGCGGTCCGACAGCTGCGGCGACAGGCCGTGGACGGCCCCGAGGATCCGGACGAGGGGCGGGAAGTGCACTGCGCGTGCGTCCTTCTCGATCGCCGCGATGACCTTCGCCGCCAGCGCCTCGGGCGGCGCCGCGGCCGGCCCGCCGCGGTACCAGTCCGGCATGCGGTCCTTCTCGTGGTCGTGCAGGGTCGTCGCGATCTCCCCCGGGTAGACCATGGTCAGCCCGACGCCGGTCCCGCTCAGCTCGTGGCGCAGCGCCTCGCCGAACATGCGCTGGGCCGCCTTCGTCGCCCCGTACACCGCCGCCCACGGGAACGATCGCAGCCCGGCGCCGGAGGAGACGATCACGACGTGGCCGCCGGCCTGGTCCAGCAGCACCGGCAGCCCCGCGTGGACGGTGAACAGCGTCCCATACCAGTTGACGTCCGTCATCTGGCGCAGTTGCTCCATCGACTGGGCGCGGAACGGCCCGTAGTGCGTCAGGCCCGCGTTCGCCACCAGCAGGTCGAGTCCCCCGGCCGCCGCCACGAACGCGCTGATCGCGTCCCGGACGCTCTCCTCGTCGGCGACGTCGCAGCGCAGGACGTGGTGCTCGCCGGGCAACGAGTCCGCCAGCTCCTGCAGCTCGTCGGTCGAACGCGCCGCCAGGCCGAGCGTGACGCCGCGGTCGGCCAGCGCGACCGCGAGCGACCGTCCGATGCCGCGTGACGCGCCGGTGATGAACGCACGTGTGCCTGTCCCGAGAACCATGGGGCCGAGCCTATCCGCCGCCGGTACGATGGCCGGGTGAGCTCTGAGACCGTCACCGTCGCCGAGGAGGAGTACCTCCAGACCCTGTTCTGGCTCTTCGAGGCCGGGCTGCCCATGACGGGCGCCAACATCGCGCGGGCGATGCAGCTGTCGGCCCCGACCGTCCACGAGATGGTCGGCCGCCTCGAGCGCGACGGCTACATCACCCGCAGCGCGAGCAAGGCGATCTCCTTCACCGACTCGGGCCTGGAGCACGCCAAGGCGATCGTCAGCCGCCACCGCCTGATCGAGCGCTACCTCACCGACGTGGTCGGGGTGCCGTGGGACGACGTCCACGAGGAGGCCGAGCGGCTCGAGCACGCGATGTCGCCCCGCTTCGAGGCCTACATCAAGCGCGCCATCGGCGACTCGAAGACCTGCCCGCACGGCCACCCGATCGAGGTCGGCACGCGCGTGGACGGCGTCCCCCTCGCCGACGTCGAGCTCGGCGCGAAGGTCCGCATCCTGCGCTTCGAGAACGAGGCCGAGGACCTGCTGCACTACCTCATGGCGTCGGGCCTGGAGCCCGGCCTGGAGGGGACGATGGCGATCAACGACGACGACGAGGTCGCCATCGAGCTGCCCGACGGCACCCGCCGCAGCGTGACGCCGAGCGTCGGCGCGACGGTCAGCGTGGTCGCCGACCCGTCCCCGCCGCCCCGCGTGACCCTTCCCGAGGCACTCGTCCTCGGGAAGGACCGCTACGGCCGGTAGTCACCCCAGCGAGCGGTAGGCCTTGGCGAGGCGCGTGATGCCCTCGTCGACCTGCGCGACCGGCGTGCCCGAGTAGGCGAGCCGGAGCATGTTGCCGCCGCCCTCCAGCAGGAAGTCCGAGCCCTTGACGAACGTCACGCCGTGCTCGCCGGCCGCGTCGAACAGCGCGGAGACGTCGGTGCCCTCGGGCAGCGTGACCCACATGAAGTAGCCGCCTTCGGGGGCGACGTACTCGGCCTCCGGCAGCTCACGGTCGAGCGCCGCGGTCAGCGCGGCGACGCGCTCGGCGAGCGCGGCCTTCACGGTCGCGATCGACCGGTCCAGGCCACCGCCGATGCAGAAGCGGTAGACGATCGACTGGGCGACCTGGTTCGGGGAGATGTACGTGTTGGTCGCGCGGCCGGCGATCGCCTTGATCGTGTCCGGCGCGCCGACCAGGTAGCCCACGCGGATGCCGGGGCACACGGTCTTGGAGAACGAGGAGGCGTAGACGACGTTGCCCTTGCCCTCGTCGAGCTCCAGCATGGTCGGGAGCTGCTCGCCGGTGAAGCGGATGGCGACGTACGGGTCGTCCTCGAAGATCGTGAAGCCGTACTCGGCCGCGAGCGCGAGCAGGGCGTGGCGCTTCTCGAGCGACAGCGTGTAGCCGGCCGGGTTCTGGAAGTTCGGGATGATGTGCGCCAGCGTCGGGCGGACGCCGGACTCGAGCAGCGCCTTCAGCTCGTCCGTGTCGATCCCGTCGGCCTGGAGCGACACCATGCGCACGTCCGCCCCGCGGCCCTTGAGGGACAGCAGCGTGCGGTCGTAGGTGGGCTTCTCGACGACGACGGCGTCGCCGGAGCTCACGAACTGGTCGAACAGGAAGGCGTCCGCCTGCATCGAGCCGTTCGTGACCAGGACGTTCTCGGGCGCGACGCCGTGGCGTTCGGCGAGCCAGTTGCGGAGCGGGACGTAGCCCACGGAGGTGCCGTAGGCGGTGGTCCCCGAGGCGTCCTCGTCGAAGGCGGCCGCAGAGGCCGCCTTGAGGCCCTCGATGTCGATGATGTCCAGGGACGGCGCCCCGCGGGCGAAGGAGATCGTGTCAGGCATCGTCCGGCCATCATGCCACGGAGGCGGCGTCGTCGACCGGTCGGGCCGGCAGGTCTGACGGCATGTCCGTCCGTCCGGAGGAGGCACACCACACCCCCTGCGCCACTACGGTGTTGGTGGACCGATGCGCCTGCGCCGCCTCATCACCCCGATCGCCGCCGTGCTCGCGAGCTTCGGCGCCGCCGCGGGCGCGACCGCCGCGCTCAGCACCGGCACGCAGAGCCCGCGCGCGGCGTCGACGTCCGGGACGACGACAGGGGCGGGCACGGCCACCACCACGGCGGCGAGGACGGTCACGACCTACGTCACCTACCCGGAGGCGTCCGAGGGGGCCGACGGCGTTCCCGGGAAGCCCGGAGAGCCTGGCGCGACGGGGCCGCCCGGCCTTCCCGGCGCCCAGGGCCCCACCGGGCAGGCGCGCATCATCGCGTCGCCCGTGTCGATCAACTGGCAGAACAACGCCTCGGTCGGCCGGTCGACCGCGACGTTCACCGCCCCGGGCATCGGCGAGGGCATCATCACCTGCCGCCCGAACATCGACTCCGGCAACATGACCGACAACGGCGCGCAGTACATCGAGTTCACGCCCTACGACCAGGATGCGGACACGACCATGGCGTCGGTGCGGACGGACGACCGCTACTACACGTTCATCAACCCGAAGCGCCCGCAGGAGAACGACCCGAGCGCCGCGGCGGAGAACCCCATCACCGTCAAGTTCGCCCACCGCGAGCTGTACACCGGCCCGACGTTCCGCGAGGGCTTCAACCTCAAGGCGTTCAGCCCGACCTACCGCGGCCAGGGCGGCATGGTGGGCATCATCAGCCAGCGCGGGCGCCGCGGCGCGATCGGCGGCCCCGCCACCGCCAAGCCGACGACCTTCCGCCTCACCTGGCACTGGACCTTCGACGACGGAAATCCCCGCTGCTACGTGGCCGGGGCGTTCTACACGGAAGCGACCTGATCATGAGCAGCTCCCCCTCCCAGACGCCAACCCCCCGCCGCCGGCCCACCTCGCGCCAGGCGACGGCTGCCGCCGCCGTGGTGGCAGCCGTGGCCGGCGTCGCCACCGCCGGGACGTTCGCAGGTGCGGCAGGCTCCGGCTCCTCGAGCGCGGCGAAGACCACCAGCACCGCCAAGAAGCCGCTGACGGCCGCCCAGAAGAAGGCCGCCGCAGCGCGCAAGAAGGCCGCGGCCAAGAAGACGACGACCACGCCGAAGGTGGTCCGCGTCGTCGTCAAGCGCGGGCTGAAGGGCAGCGCGGGGCCGATCGGCAGGACCGGCGCCGACGGTCCTCAGGGCCCCGCCGGGACCCCCGGTCCGCAGGGCGCCCCGGCCAGCGACGCTGCGCGCTCGCTGTCGCTGAACTGGATCCGCGACTTCACCGGCAAGGACACGGCGGGCATCGACGTGGCCGGCATCGGCCGCCTGGACCTGACGTGCAACACCACGACGCGCGAGCTGCGCCTGACCCCGGCGCGCAGCGACGTGCGGACGATCATGACCGCGGACGTCTACTCGGCGACGAACGGCGACCACCGCCGGATCGCGTCCGCGGCCGGCGAGGCCGTCACCGCCGCGCTGCCGGTCAGCGGGCTGCTGACGGCGGTGCTGTCCGTCGAGCCGAAGGCCGGCGACGGCGGCGCGACCACCGCGCCCGCGACGGTGATGCTGTCGATCGAGTCGAAGACGAACGCGGTCCCCGCCGACAACGCGGACCCGACCAAGCAGGACTTCAACTACTGCTACGCCGCCGCCCAGACGCTGCAGGCGGCGGGGTAAGGCCTCGTCATCCACTGGCTGGGAAGCGCGAGCCCCTGGGCGAGCGGTTCCCGACGGAATCCGAGCCCCCTGGGCGAGGATTCCGCGTCCTAGCCGGAGGTGTTTGCCGCTCGGCTACGCCTCCCGGCGAGGACGTAGTCCTAGCCGGAGGTGTTTGCCGCTCCTTCACGGGAGTCCAGGACCCGGTAGAAGACCAGCGCCTGGTCGACGACCCGGTAGGCGCCGAACGTCGTCAGCGTGCTGTCGCCGGTGGCCGAGATCGAGTAGGACCCGAGTGAGGACTGGCGATTGCGGAGCGCGAACCACTGCGCTACGACCTGGGCCCGCGTGGGCTCGCGGCCGGCGGCGTTGATGGCCGCCAGCACGGCTCGCATCGTCTCGTAGCCGTAGATGCCGGACGGGTCCGGGACGCCACCGAAGCGGATGCCGTAGGTGGAGAGGAAGTCCTGCCCGGCCTCGTTGAAGTACTTCGAGGCGAGCGTCGGGGTCGTCAGGTACGTCAGCGGGCCGGCGCTGCCGATCCGCAGCGCGAACTCGGCGTTGGCCAGCGCGTCAGGACCGATGAGCCGCGCGTTGGGGAGCGCAGCGTGCAGGCGCCCCCACAGCGCGATGACATTCTCGCCGGCCGACCCCGCGTAGATCACGCAGTCCGGCGCGCCGGTGGCGACCGTGCGGATCCCGGCGCTGCCGTCGGTCTTCGCGAGGTCGATGGTCGCTTGGCGCCCGAGCGTGACGCCGCCCGCCCGGCCCTGCGCGACGAGCTGCTGCGCGAGGCCGCTGCCGAAGACGCCGCCGTCGTTGAGGACGCCGATCGCGCGGCAGTTGAGCGTCTTGGCGAGCGCGATCTGCGCGCCGGCCTGAATCTTGTCGGTCGGGACGATGCGGCCGTAGTTGCGCTGCCCCGACGGGTAGAACTTGCCGGGGGCGTCCTTGTCGAGCGTGCCGGTCTGCGTCAGGCCCGGGCTCGTGTTCGTCGCCGACACGTGCAGCAGCCCGGCGGCGTTCGTGATCGGCAGGGAGAACGCCGTGTCACCGGAGCCCTGATCGCCGATGTAGGCGATCGCGGTGGGGTCGGTGACCGCGGTCCGCGCGTTCTGCTCGATCGCGCCGCGGTCGGTCAGGCCCGTGCTCTGCAGGGCGTCGTCGAGGGCGACGAGGTCGACGCGCATGCCGCCGGCGCGGGCGCCGGCCTGCTCCAGGGCGAGCTGCGCCGAGTTGCGGATCGACTCGGCCGACGGCTTCGAGATGCCCTGGAACGCCTGGCTCAGGTAGACGGTGAGGTTGTCCCGCTTGAGCTTCTGGGTCGGGGACGGGACGGCGACGGTCGTGGTCCGGTTGACCGTCGTCGTCCGCGCGTTCTCGGTGCTGTTGTCGTCGTCACCGCAGCCGCTCGCGACGAGCGCCAGCAGGGCGGTCGCGGCGAGGGCGGGGAGGAGGTGTCCGCGGGTCATCGGGCTCACTCCCCCGTCGTCGTCGTGTTCGCGTTCGAGCCGGCCCCGTCGACGCCGGGGACCCCCCGGCCGCCGCTGCTCTGCGGGGTCGCGTCCTCGCCGGTGATCAGCGGGGTCGAGTTCGTCTCGGTGGTCGGGGTCGTCGTCGCGTCGGTCCCGGTGCCGGTCGTCCCGGTGGTCCCGGTGGTCCCGGTGGCCCCGGTCGTCGTCGTACCCGTGCCCGTCGTCGTCGTGGTCGTCGTCTCACCGGTCGTGGTCGTCGACGTGCCCGCCGGCGCGCCCGGGATCTCGCCCTCGTTGACCAGCGGCGTCTCGAGGTCGAGGTCGTCCGGCGTCAGCGTGCGGCCGGTGACGAGCTTGTACTGCTCGCCGCGGATGCCCTCGCCGAGCGGGATGAGCCGCTGCGCCGCGACGACCTCCTGGCCGCCGAGCAGGTAGTAGCCGAGGTAGTCCTGGACTTCCTTGCGCCGGATGCTGGCCCGCGAGACGTAGGCGAGCAGGCGCGTGGAGAGCGGGTAGACGCCGTTGGTGACGGTGGTCCGCGAGGGGAAGATGCAGCTCGGCGTCGTGTCGACGTTGATCGGGCCGCCGGCCGGGACGACGACCTTGCTGCCGAAGGAGCTGTTGTAGGTGGCGCCGGGCGTCGACGGTGTCGACGGGTAGCGGATCCGCTCGGTGGTGGACACCTGGTTCGGCCGGCGCGGGAGGGCGCGGGCGCGGATGGTCTCGGTCGGTGCGGCGCGCGTCCGGTTGGTCGCGATGCCCCGAGACTCGAACGTCGCCTGGGCGTTGACCGGGTCCCAGATCTCGAGCGGGCGCAGCTCGTTCTCGTAGAGCTCGTAGTAGGTGAAGCGGAAGTACCCGACCGCACCCGTGGTGTCGATCGCGGCGAGCTGCACGCGCAGGCGCCCGCGGATGTCCCGGACGATCCCGTCGATGACGGCCTGGGCGGCGCGCAGTCCGGCGGCCCGCTTGAACGCCTCGATGCGGCGGCGGTTGGTCCGCTCGAGCCGGTCCGCCTGCGCGGGGGTGAGGACGGTCTTCTTCCTCTTGAGCGCCGCGTTCTCGGCGCGGAGGATCCTGAGGAAGTCCCTGTCGGCCTTCGCGATCGCGGCGGCCGAGGCACGCTTACGCGCCGACCGCGATGCCCGCACGCGGCGGTTGCGGTCCCTCGCGGCCTGGTCGATGAGCGCCTGCATCCGGACGCTGCCGGTGATCTCGTCGCGCTCGGTGGCGTCGGAGGTCCGTGCCTGGTAGTCGGCGCGGACGTCGCCGCGCGTCGCGTCGCTCTGCGCGCCCAGGACCAGGTCCCCGAACAGGCCGAAGACGTCGGTGTCGGCGTTGCGGCCGGTGACCGTCATCGGGATGTTGTCGAACCCGACCTGGCTCCAGTTGTTGATGTTCGAGCCGGAGCCGAAGATTCGCCGCACGGTCTCGCGGCGCATGCAGTCGCCGCCGACGTCGGACTCGTTCTTCGTGGCGATGACGATGCCCTCCGCGGCGAGCTGCAGCGGACGCACCCGGCCGGAGGTGTCGGCCAGCAGGTTCACGCCGTTGTCGGCGCAGCGGTTCGTCTCGCCGGCGGACATGCGCCGGGTGGACTCGACGATGTCGATCTTGCCGTCGCAGAGGTCGCGGAAGCCCGCGGCGTCCGAGGTCTCACGCCTCCGGACCGAGACGTCGCTCTTCTTCTCGAACTCCTTCTGCACCTCGGAGGAGATCCCGAGCGGTGAGCGGCCGGCGATCGAGACCACGCCGCTGACGGGGCGCGGCAGCGCGGACCGCCGCCGGGCGACCTCGGCCGCTCGCTGGCGCTGCAGGGTCTGGAGCGCGTCGGCCTGCGTCACGCGCGTGACCGTCGACGTCGTCGTGAACGTCGCCGACTTGCCGGCCTCCTTGTTGTCGACGCCGCACGCGGCGAGGACGCCGGTGGCGGCGACCGCGGCGAGGCCGGCGGCCACCACGGGACCGCGGGGCATACGCCGCGGGCTGCTCTGACGGGGACGGCTCATGGTGCGACTCCTGCGGCGTTCGACGAGGTCGTGGACGTCGAGGTGGTGGAGGTCGACGTCCGCGGGGTCGTCGACGTGGAGGTGGTCCGCGGCGCCGTGGACGTGGAGGTGGTGCCGGCACCGGTGGTGGACGTGCTGGTGGTGGCGACGCCACCGGCCGCGGCCGCGCCGGCGGCGGTCGTCGTGACCACCTGCGGGCTGACCGACCCGAGCCGAGCCGTGGCCACGTCCAGCTGGTTGTCGAGCGGCGGATCGCGGCGCAGGACCGGGAGCGTCACGACCTCGAAGTCGGTCAGCAGCAGGCCCTGGATCTCACTGCCGCGCAGCAGCGGCGTGCCGGCGCGGTCGCCCACGCGGCGGATCTCGTCGCGGCTGACGACCTGCCGGCCGTTGGCCTTCAGCAGCGTGCCGTCGGCGCGCCGCAGCGGGTCGGACCACTTGACGTTCAGCTGCGCGTAGAGCGTCGGCGTCGCAGCGCGGTCCACGACGATCGCGCCGTATCGGCGCAGGGCGAGCAGCAGCGCACGGGCGGCGCGGCGGTTCGTGTTGCCGGCGAACGGGTCGCGGCGCTTGCGGACGATCTGGCCCTTGTTGTTGAGGATGCCGGTGGCGAACCCGGGGCGCTCGGACAGCAGGCGGTCGATCGAGATGTTCCGCTTCAGGCGGATGCGCGCACCCTCGGGCAGCGAGTCGAACGGACCGTTGCCGTTGGTGACCGACGCCGGCTGCACGTAGTTGCGGGCCGCCGGGCCGGGCACCGAGATGGCCAGGGCGTGGCGGACGGACCCGCTCTCGATGTCGGACTTCGTGATCAGGCCGCCGAACAGCGGCATGCCCGAGCCACGGGCGGACACGGTGGTGGGCGCCAGGAAGCCGGGGCCGTTCAGGTCCCAGGTGCGCATGAACTGGTAGGAGATCGAGCTGTCGTCGTCGGACCGGCGCGCGCGCCAGAGGTCGTACGCGACCCCGCGGGAGCGGTCGGTCACCGTGAACCAGCCGTCGTTCTCGGGGACCGGATCCTCGTCGGCGGGGATGCTGATCTCGCTCACCGACCACCCGTCACCGCAGTCGTTGTTCGGCGGCGGCAGGTTGATCTGGCGGCAGGTGATCTTCGTCGGGACGCCGTTGTCGGCGCCGTCGACGACCGGGACGGTCCACTGCGACGTGTTGATGTAGAGCGGCTCGTTGATGGTGCGGCGCCGCGTCTGGACGGTCTCTAGCTGCGTGGAGCCGCGGCCCTCCTCGACGCCGACGCGCGCGGTGGCGCTGCGGATCAGCTGGGTGGAGCGCGAATCGACCGCCAGCGTGTCGATGCGCGTGTTCCAGGGGCTCTGCGCCGAGAACGGGCGCTCGCCGGCAGCGCGCTGCTGGATGGTGCCGTCCTCGTTCGTCGAGGTGCCCCCGGTTCCGGTCCCGGTCGTGGTGGTGCCGGCACCGGTCGCCTGCGGCGCCACCGTCGCGCCGGGCAGGCGCGAGCCGCGCGGGCGCGGCACGGTGGGCGTGCGCGGGACCGCGGGCGTCGTCGCGACCGTCGCTGTCGACGTCGTCGGCGACGAGTTCTCGTCGTCGCCGCCGCAGGCCGCGAGCAGGCCGGCGGTCAGGACGAGCGTGGCGGCGAGCGCCAGGGGGGTGATCGGGCGAGGCGTCATGGCAGAGAGGTCCATCAGGGGTTGGTCGTGCTGGGGGCGATCGTCCGCGGGCGGCTGGTCGTCGTGGTCGTGGTCGTCCCACTCGTGGACGTCCCGCTGGTGCCGGTGGTGCCGGTGCCGGTGCCGGTGGCGCCGGTCGCCGTGCCGCCGGGCCGGGCCGCCGCACCCGGGGTCGTCGTGGTCGTCGCGACCGCCGTGCGGGCGACCTTCAGGAGGGCGTACCGCGGGGTGCGGAACACGACCTCGAGGCCGGGCACCTGGCCGTCGACCGCGGTCGGGTACCGCTGGCGGATGATGTCCGCCGACCGCGCGTTGGTGGTGAGCAGCATGTAGTCGACGGTGCCGAACGGCCGTTCGAGCGTCTGACGGAACTTCGTGTCGCCCTTGTCGATCCGGTCGAAGACGTTCTGCGGACGGCCGCTGAGCAGGATGACGCCGAAGGTCTGGGCGTCGTCGGCGAGGATCGAGCTCTTCTTCTGCGGGATGCGGGTGTTGATGTAGTCCGCCATCCGGGCCTCGGAGGCGATGCCGACGGTGAAGCCACCTCGGGAGGACGTGCCCTCCTGGTCGTCGCCGCTGAAGAGGGCGCGGGTGAACGCCTGCTCGAGCGACTGGAACGGGTAGTTCTGCATGCCGCGCCAGGCGGTGAACATGCCCAGCAGCAGGATCACCGTGGTCGCGGCGAACACGATCAGCCGGAACGAGACCATCGATCGGTAGAGCCAGCCCGCTCCCACGAACGCGGTGACGTACATCGGCATCGAGTCGCGCATCGTCAGCAGCGCCTGGTTGTCCGACGTGTACGCGTGCACGCCGATGATGACCATGCCGAGCACGATGAACGCGGCGAGCCACAGCGCCATGTCGTTGCGCTGGCTGACGAAGGCCATGACGAGCGCGGGGACGGCGACGAGGCCGAGCGGGAAGCACGCCAGCGCGAGCTGGAACAGGCGCTTGGCGACGTCGTCGATACCGAGCGAGCCCTGGTCGACGATGCCGGTGCCGTTGATGGCCTGCGAGGACGTGGTGGTGTCGGTGATCCAGCCGAACGGGTCGCCGATGATCAGCGTGTTGAAGAGGATCCACAGCCCGAGGACATAGACGATCGGCGCCGCGAAGGCGATCACCGACCCCTCGACCTCGATGCGGCGCGCCGCCCGGCGGATGAGCGCGACACCGATCAGGATGGCGACGAGCGCCGCCCAGATGATGAACGCGTATCTGACGAGCACCAGCAGGCTGAGGCCGAACCCGGCCGCGATCAGGAAGCGCGGTTCGGTCGTCGCGTACCAGCTGACGAACGCGTACAGCGTGAACGCGAGGAAGAACGAGTAGACGACCTCGCTCATCCCGTTGCCGGCGTAGAACAGCCAGTAGGGGTTCAGCCCGAACGCCAGCAGCATCGGGATGCGCAGCAGCGGCATGATCTCGCAGCGCGCGAGGACGCGGTCGAGCATCACGATCGTCGCCGACGCGAAGCACGCGCTGGCGACGGGGAGGGCGACGAGCGACGTCGCGAACGGCTTGACCACCGCGAACGGCAGCAGCGACATCGTGGTGATCGGCGGGAAGACGAAGCCGACCGCGGCGAGCTTCGGCGGGTCGTTGTGCCAGGTCAGGTACGAGCGCGACAGCCGGTCGAGCGCGTCGAAGACGACGACGTGCGAGGAGATCGTGGTCCGGTAGCCGATGTAGCCGTAGAAGATCGCGATGATCACGAACATCCCGAGCGTGACGATCTTGCCCGGGAGCTGGACGGGGGTCTCGTGGAGGGTGTCCTCGTCGAGACGGGTGCCGGCGCGATGACCGTGGTCGATCGACGCCGCGGGGCGGTGACTGGGGGGAAGGGCGATGGCCATGGTGGTTCTAGGTCGTGGGCTGATCGAGCCCGTGGACCGTCTTCTCCCAGTAGAACGGCGCGTAGAAGAGCTGCAGGAAGCCCTTCCAGGCCGCGATCGACATCAGGCCCCAGTAGAGGGGCGACAGCAGGGCGTACTTGGCGAGGTCGAAGTACCCGCGCTGCACCGACCCGGCCACGTTCAGGTACATGAAGATGAAGTTCCCGATGAACAGCTGGAACGCCGCGGCGTAGAAGATGAAGCTCGGGTAGATGTCCTGGATGATCCCGGCCTGGGTGAAGAAGAACATCGTCGTCATCGCCCAGAAGATCGGGTTCAGCAGGAAGATGAACGTGCCGCCGATCACCAGCTGGAAGCTGATGAAGCTCTTGAGGCCGAGCTGGCGGAAGAGCTTGAACGGGTGCCGCATGTGCACCAGGTACGTCTGCAGGTAGCCCTTGATCCAGCGCGACCGCTGACGGATCCAGTTGTTGAGGTCCGAGTTGGCCTCCTCGAGCGTCGTGGAGTCCACGATCGCCGTGGTGTAGCCGGCCTTGTGCAGGCGGATGCCGAGGTCGGCGTCCTCCGTCACGTTGAACGGGTCCCACGACGCGAGGTCGATCAGGCGGTCGGTGATGAAGTGGTTCGAGGTGCCGCCGAGCGGAATCGGCACGCCCTCGGCCTGGAGGCCGGGCAGCAGGAGGTCGAACCACATCGAGTACTCGGTGGTGAACCAGCGCGTGAGCAGGTTCTGGTTCGCGTTGAAGTAGTTGAGCTTCGCCTGCATGCAGGTGACGCGGGGCTCTGCGCGCTCGAAGGCGGCGACGCACTTCTTCAGCTGGTCGGGGTCCGGCTGGTCCTCGGCGTCGTAGATGACGACGTACTTGCCGGTCGCCTGCAGGAGGCCGTAGTTGCAGGCCTTCGGCTTGGTCTTCGGCTGGGCGTCCGGCACGACGACGAGCTTGAAGTGCGGCGGCAGGCTCATCGCCTGGATGGCGGGGACGGTCTCGTCGTCGTCCTCCTCGCAGAGCAGGCGCACGTCGAGCTTGGACTTCGGGTAGTCGAGGCCGTCGATGCCCTTGGTCAGCTTCGGCAGGACGCTCGCCTCGCGGTAGAGCGGGACGAGGATCGTGTACATCGGCAGCTCGCGTTCGTCCATCGCCGCGATCTCCTCCGGCGTGATCGTGACCTCGAACGTATGCCCGAGCGCGTTGTACGTGAGCCGGAACTTGTACAGCGAGGTGGCCGTGTAGAAGATCGAGCTGACGGCGATCAAACCGATCAGCGTGGGGATCGGGAAGGCCGCGATCAGGACGGCGACGATGATCACCGCGGCGATCAGGAACGCCTTCTGGCCATTCGAGAGGACGCGGTTGGCGCACTCGTCCGGGAAGCGCTCGAGCAGCAGCGACTTGGCGACCGCGACGTAGTCGCCGCCGTGGACGCGCTGCAGCAGCTGGTCGATGGCGTTGCGGCTCGCGAGGAACCCGCGCAGCTCCAGGTGCGTGTGCTCGCGGAGCGCGGAGACGGTCTCGTCGTCGAGGATGTCGCCGATCGCGAGGTAGAGCGTGGTGTCGTCGATCGCCAGCGGCACGATCCGCAGGTGGCGCGAGAGCGGCTCGGGGATCTGGGCCAGCGCAGCGGGGTCGGGCTCGTACTCGCTGAGGTCGACGAGCGGCAGCTGGAAGCGCTCGGCGAGGATCGCGACGAGCTCGTCCTCGGAGATGATCTCGTTGTGGACGAGCACCTCGCCGAGGCGGCTGCCGGTCCGCTCCTGCTCGACCAGAGCCTCGGCGATCTGCTCGTCGGTGGCCACGCCGCGGGCCACGAGCAGGTCGCCCAGGCGGGTCGGTGAGCCGGGGTTCGTGACCGGCGCCCATGGGGCGTCGAGGTCGTGGTCCTCCGGGACGGTGGGGTCGCCCTCGAGGCGAGGGTCGGGCGCGTTGCCCTCGGTCCAGCCGGCGAAGGTCTCGTCGATCGCGAGCAGCAGCTCGTCCTCGGCGGCGACGACGAAGGCGACGTCACGCCCGGTCAGGGAGACGGCGACGTCCCGGGCGACGTCGTCGGCGGGCGACGCCGTGGCGATCGTGACGACGCCGCCGGCGTAGGAGACGGGCAGGATCGTGAAGTGCCGGCAGATCTGCTCGCTCAGCAGGCGCGCCGCGAGTGGGTTGATGGCGCGGTACTCCTCGGTCCCCTCCGCGGCCGGGTCGAACGTGACGAAGTCCAGGCCCGCGTGTTCGGCCAGCTGGCGGTAGAAACGCTTACCGGGATCGATCGTGGAGGGCATCAGGCGTCGGGTCCTTGGGCGTGCGCGAGCACGCGATCAATCTCGTTGGCGGGTGCGATGACCACGTCGATCTGCAGCGCCGGGAAGTGCCGGTGCAGGACCGCGAGGTCGGGGTCGGGTGTGGCGCTGGCGACCTGCAGGCGGTTCCCGATGATCGTCATCGGGACCACGCGCTGTTCGAGCGCTTCGTGGAGCGGGAGGTAGTGCCACATGCGGGGGTCTGCTTCGAAGTCCTGCAGGGTGGTGGACTTGTGCCCACCGGCGCTCGGGAGCGGGTCCGTCACGGGCCCGGCCGGTCAGTCTGCCCGGCCACCGGCTCCGGCTCCATGCGCTCCATCACGGCGCGACGCTGCGCGGCCTCGCGGGCCAGGCGGTCGGCTGCGGTGTCCGGGACCTCGTCGTCGTACTCCTCCTCCGCCTCCGCGGGTGCGTGCCCGCCGCCGCTCTTCTTGCTGCGGTCCATCGCCGAGTACACGACGTAGAACACGAGCAGGATCGCGAGCGGCGCCACGAGGAAGCCGATGAAGAACACCGCGAACAGCAGCAGCGCTCCGATGACGATGGCGAACAGCGCCAGCGGGTTGTACTGCTCATTGGTCGGTTGTTCAGGCATGCCATCCGCCGTCGATCGTGATGGAAAGGTGGTCACTGGTTGCGGCAGTGATCGTGAACCCCAGAGGGGCGGTCTTGCGCAATTCGTCGCCCACTGCGACGGGCGCGCCGAGCACCAGGTCGATCAGCGCGCGGCTGCCCTCGAACCCGCGCACGTAGACGTCCTGCGTGCCCGGCAGGTGGCCCAGCGCCTGCTCGAAGGAGCTGAGGGTCGAGATGTCCTCGAACGGGCCCGCGTCCACGGTCACCTGACCGGCGAACGTGAGCTGGTCGTTCGGGCCCGGGCCGGCGGGCGCGGCCGGGTCGGTGCCGGTCACCGGCAGTCCGCCGTCGCCCGGGAGCGGGAGGAACGCCGAGGCGGGCGCCGGAGCGGGGGTGGGCTCCCAGCCGACGGGCGGCTGGGGCGGCTGCTGCGGCTCCCAGGCGGACGGCGGCAGCGGCTCGGCGACCGGCTGCGCCGGGGCCGCGGCCTCGGTCTCGTCCGGCTCGGGCGCCGGGGGCGGCGACCACGAGGGCGGCGGGGCGGCCGGCAGCGCCGAGGCGGGGGGCGCCGGTGCGGGGGGCGGGGTGGCAGCAGCCGGCGCGGGTGCCGCCGGGGCCGGCAGGGAGCCACCGAGCGTGGCGGCCGGGCCCGGGGTCGCAGGGATCGAGGAGCTGGGCAGGCCGCCGAGCAGCCGGTTGTACTCGCGCAGCAGCTCCTGGGCCGACCGCTCGAGGTGCTCGCGGAAGTGCATGAGCTCCGTGAGCTGGCCGTCGACGCTCTGGTGCGCGTCGGCGATCAAGCGGCTCGCGTCGACGCGAGCCGCAGGGGCCTGCGGGGTGGCGATGACCACATCACGGTGCGCGGCCGTGCTCGGGCCCGGGGTTGCCGGCGTGGTCGCGGCGGGTGCGGGTGCCGGGGGAGGCATCGGCACGGCGGCGGGCGCAGGGGCGGGGGCAGCCGGGGCGACGACCGAGAGGGACGCCGGGGGCGCGGGCTGACGGCCGGAGGACGCAGGGTCGCCGGCCGACGCGAGTTCGCGCTCGAGGTCCTTCAGCTTGCGCTCGAGGTCATCGAGCGTGGTGGCGACGTCCGCCGGACCGGTCATCGTGCCCTCCGTGGCAGATTTGGGGAGAACTGCATGTCGGGGATGCTGTGGCTGACGGGTGAGACGCCGGCGACAGCGAGGGGCTGCATCTGGCGCAAGGCTACCAGCGATCTGCGGGTCTTCCTCCGCTTCGAAACAGCGCGTGTCCAGGGGGATTCGACCGACCGTCGGACGCGACGGAGCAGACTGACGGCAGGGGCTGTCCGCCCCGCGGGCAAGGCCGGGAACGACGACAGCACTAAGCGTTCCTGCACGATGCGTTCACTTTCGGCCCCACCGGGCCTTCCCGGCATCGTCCGATCGGATGAGCGATAGGACGAGACGCGCCTCACCTTTGCGCCGCCTTCCGGCAAGTTCGCTCAGCAAACGGATTTGCCGAGGGTGCCAGGTTGCTCCCGCGCGTCCGTGCAAGGGGCGTGGAGGTGACGTGGCGGGCGCGGATCGGGCCGGCACGACGGAGACGGGGCATCGGACGTTGGTACGACGCCGGGCGCGCTTTGTCCTTCCCTGCCGGCAGCTGCACCGTCCCGCCCGTTCGCCGCCCACAGGCCGCGAACGTCGCTTTCCCCACCCCTGTCGACGGGGAAACGGACGCTCGCCGCCGGCAGACCCGCCCCGAGCCGCGAACGTCGGTTCCCCCGCGTCCTCCGACGGGGAAACCGACGCTCGATCCGGGCGGGGCAGCCCGCGGGCCGTCGCCGTCAGCCGGCCAGCGCGTCCAGGGCGTCGGCCTTGCCCTGCAGGTCGACCAGGGTTCCGGCGGACGTCGTCGCCGCCGTCGCCGTGCTCGCGGTCCCGCTGAGGTCGACCGCGGTGCCGACCTGAGCTGCCGCCGCCATCACGCTCGTCGAGCCGACCCGGCCGTCGGACCGCTGCCCGCCGCCGGAGCCGTCGGTCAGGACCCAGCGGATCCGGCCCGACCGGACGGCGTCCGCGAGCCACTGCACCGTGACCTCGCTCTCCCGGCCCGAGAAGCCGCCGATCGCGGCCACGTCGGTCGCGCCGCCGATGATCGCGTCCGACGCGCCCTGCTGCGAGGAGACCGCGATCGTGCCGCCGCCGTGGGCCTTGGCGTAGGCCCGCGCCGCGGTCAGGTTGCTGTTGCCGCCGAACATGCCGCCGCCACCGCCTCCCGGCCCGCCGAAGCCACCGCGCCCTCCGGCGCCACCGCCGGGCGCCCCGCCGGCGCTCCCGCGGCCGCCCGTCGCGCCGGTGCCGCTGCCGGTAGGCGCACCGCCGCCCGGGACGACCGGTGCACCCGGGACGACCGCGGACCCCGGCAGCACCGGTGGCCCGCCCTGGCCCGTCCCCGGGAACCCGCCGCGCGCAGCCCCGCCGCCCGGCCCGCCGCCGAAGCCACCGCGCCCGCCGCGGCCGCCGCCGCCCGGGCCACCCATGCCGCCGCCGACGCCGGCGGGACCGCCGGCGGGGAACGTCGAGCTCGTCGCGTGGTCGAGCGTCTGCGCCGACCACGACGCCGGCGCGATCAGGAGCACGCCGAGCGTGGCGGCCACCACGACGGTCCGGACGCGGCCGGCCCCGAGGACCGCCAGCGCGACCGCCCCGGCCGCGACAGCGAGGCCGAGCACCGGCGGCAGCCAGCCCAGCGACGCCGGGTTGTCGCGCAGGATGACGAGCTCGCACACGAGGCCCGCGACCACGGCGAGCGGGCCACCGATCCGGACGACCAGACCACTGCCACGAGCGATCACGCCGACCGTCGCGCCCACGAGCGCCGCCGCGAACGGCGCCAGGGCGGACACGTAGTACGGGTGGAAGATGCCCTTCGCCTGGCTGAACACGACCGCCGTCGTCGCGAACGCCCCGCCGACCGCGATCAGCCAGCCGGTGCGCGCATCGCTGCGGCGCAGCCGTGTCGACACGACGATCAACAGCCCGCCGACCGCCGCGAACCCGAGCAGCCAGCCCGCCTGACCGCCGAGCGACTCGTTGAGCAGCCGCAGCGGCCCGCTGTCGCCGCCGAACACGCCGCCGCCCCCCGGGCCGCCGGCGGCGCCACCCGGCCCGCCGGCCTGCCCGTCGACCCGGCCCAGGCCGTTGTAGCCGAAGATCAGCGACCAGATCGAGTTGTCGCTCGTCCCGGAGACCCACGGACGACTGCCCGCCGGGGTCAGCCACAGCAGGACCGGCCAGGCCAGCGCCACGACCGCGAGCGCGAGCCCGCCGAGGCTCAGCTGCCGGACCGCCGTCAGGTACCCGCGCGGGGCGACGTACAGGTAGGCGGCCGCGATCGCGGGGACGACCAGCAGCCCGGCGGCCATCTTCGTCTCGAAGCCGAGCCCGACCATCACGCCCGCGAGGACGAGCCAGCGCGTGCGCCCGTCCTCCAGCGCCCGGACGAGGAACCAGAGGGCCGCGGTCACGCACAGGACCAGCAGCGCGTCGGGGTTGTTGTGCCGCGACATGGCGACCGTGATCGGCGTGACCGCGAGCGCGGCACCGCCGGCGAACCCCGCGACCCGGCCGAACCGGCGAGCGACGAGGTCGTACACCAGCGCGACGCTCGCGATGCCCATCAGCGCCTGCGGGACGAGCAGCGCCCACGCGTTGAAGCCGAACACGCGCGCCGACGCCGCCTGCACCCACAGCGCCAGCGGCGGCTTGTCGACGGTCATCACCCCGCTCGCGTCGAACGACGCGTAGACGAAGTTGTGCCAGCTTGTGGTCATCGACTTCACGGTGGCGCTGTAGTAGGTGTTGGCCCAGCCGTTCTGGCCGAGCGCCCAGAGATCGAGGACGGCGGCCAGGACCAGGAGCGCCACGAGCTCCGGCCGCGGACGGGGCAGCCGCGCTGCCCAGCGCCGCACAGAGCCCCTGTCAGACGGCCCGGCGGCGGCGGACGAGGGGACCCGGACAGGTGCAGGGGGGACGGAGATCGACATGTCCGGGACGCTGACGGCGCGGACTGGGGTGGCCGTGAGCCTTTCCTGAGAGGCTCCTGGGAGCCCGTCCGCACTCAGCCCCCGCTCAGTCGCCGTTAAGTTCGCGCATAGGCTGGGCACCTACGTTCACTACCGATGCCCTCACCGCGACATCTCTGGTCCGGCTCCTGGCGCGAGGAGTCCGAGAAGGCCCCGCCCCCCGCCCCAGAGCTTCCCTTCACCGAGGCCGAGGAGGACCTGGCCGCCGGCGCGGCAGCCGAGCGCACCCAGGTCTTCCAGCGCGCCCCCGCCGGGCCGCCGGCGGCGCCCGCGCCGGCCGTCGCTCCGCCGCCGCCCTACCGCCGGGCGATCGCCGCGGGCGCTGCCGCCTCGGTGGTCGCCGTGACCGCGGTCGGCGGCTGGATGGTCGGCACGCACGACGACCGCCGCCGCGCCTCGACGACCGCCGCCCTGCCGGCGCTCCCGTCCACCCCGGTCAAGCCGCGGCAGGGCCAGACCCGCGCGTCGAAGGTCTACGCGAACGCCAGCCCGGCGGTCGTCTCGATCCGGACCGGCAGCGGCAGCGGCACCGGCTTCCTCATCAACGACGACCGGACGATCGCGACCAACGCGCACGTGATCGACGGCGCGAGCAACGTCACGGTGCGCTTCGGCCCCACCGGCCGGGACATCCCCGCCGAGGTCAAGGGCACCGACCCCTCCAGCGACCTCGCGGTCGTCCGGATCCCGGCCGGCGCGGCCCCCGCGAGCGCCAAGCCGCTCAAGCTCGCCGACTCCGACCAGGTCCGGATCGGGGACCAGGTCTTCGCCATCGGCAACCCCTTCGGCCTCGACCGCACGCTGACCGAGGGCGTCATCTCTGGCCTCGCCCGCGCCATCCCAGCGCCCAACAACTACGAGATCGACGACGCCCTGCAGACCGACGCCGCCATCAACCCGGGCAACTCGGGCGGCCCGCTGCTGGACAGCGGCGGCAAGGTCATCGGCGTCAACTCCCAGATCGAGACGGGCGGCGGCGGGTCCGCCGGCAACGTCGGCATCGGCTTCGCGGTTACCTCGAACACCGTCCGCCAGGTGATCCCCGCGCTGGCGCAGGGCAAGAAGATCGACCGCGCCTGGCTGGGCATCACCTCCCAGCCGTCGGCGACCGGCACCGGCGCGACGCTCTCGCAGATCACCCCGGGCGGCCCCGCCGAGGAGGCCGGCCTGCAGTCCGGCGACGTCGTGCTGTCGATCGACGGCACCCAGATCCGCGAGTTCTCCGACATCTCCCGAGCAGTCAACAGCCACCAGCCGTACGACGAGATCAAGGCCAACGTCCGCCGCAGCACCGGCGAGGTGCAGGACGTGACGGTGACGCTCGGCGTCCGTCCCCAGACCCCGATCCCGTGAGCTTCGGCACGCCGCTCGTCCTCCTGGCGCTCGTGGCGGTGCCGGTGCTGGCGCTCGTCTACGTGAGCCGCCAGCGCCAGCAGACCCGCGCCTTCGCCGCGTTCGCCGCCCCGGTGCTCGCGGCGTCCCACTCCCCGGTCCGCCCCGGCCCGCGACGCCACGTCCCGTTCGTCTTCTACGCGCTGGCGCTGATCGCGCTGCTCGTGTCGTTCGCCCGTCCGCAGCGCTCGGTCGCCGTGCCCGTCGAACGGGCGTCGATCATGCTGGTGACCGACGTCAGCGGCTCGATGCTCGCGACCGACGTGACGCCGAACCGGCTCATCGCGGCGCGCACGGCGCAGGAGCAGCTGCTCAACACGATCCCCAAGCGCGTCAACGTCGGGGTCATGGCGTTCAACCAGAACGCCAGCGTCCTGCAGTCCCCGACGCAGGACCGCGCCGCCACCTTCGACGCGCTGCAGCAGCTCGAGGCCAGCGGCAGCACCGCGACCGGCACCGCCGTCGCCACCGCCACCCGCGTCCTGCGCCCCGGCGGGTCGAAGGCGAAGACGGACAGCAAGCCGCCGGCGGCGATCGTGCTGCTGTCCGATGGCGCGTCCGTCAAGGGCGTGGACCCGGTCGAGGCCGCGACCGCCGCCAAGCAGGAGGGCATCCGCGTGTACACGGTCGCCCTCGGCACCGCCCAGGGCACGATCACCGTCCCCCGCAGCAACGGCTCCGAGCAGGTCAAGCCCGTCCCGCCGGACCCGTCGACGCTGCGCGAGATGGCGCAGGCCGGCGACGGCGCGTTCTTCGAGAGCGCCAGCGCGGACAAGCTCGCGCAGGTCTACGAGCGGCTCGGGTCCGAGCTCGGCACCCGCAAGAAGGACGAGTCCGTGACCCCGGCGTTCGCGGCCGGAGCCGCGCTGCTGCTGCTCGGCGGCGCCGGCCTGTCCATGACCTGGTTCGGCCGGCTGGTCTGACCGGCCGCCCGCGCTCGAAGCCCCCACCCCCCTTCCCGACGACGTCCCCGACCCAGCACGAGAGCCCATGACCGAGATGCCCCCGCCCCACACCTCCGCCTTCGACGGCCCGCCGCCGGAGGATCCCCGCACCGCGCTGCAGGAGGCCCTGCAGGAGATCAAGCAGGTGATCGTCGGCCAGGACGCGATGCTCGAGCGCCTGCTCGTGGCCTTGCTCGCGGGCGGTCACGTGCTGCTCGAGGGTGTTCCCGGACTGGCCAAGACGCTGACGATCAAGACGATGTCCGAGGTCCTGGGCGGCAGCTTCGCCCGGGTGCAGTTCACCCCGGACCTCGTCCCGGCGGACATCATCGGCACCCGGATCTACCGCCCGAACAGCGGCGACTTCGAGACCAGCCTCGGCCCCGTGTTCGCGAACTTCGTGCTCGCGGACGAGATCAACCGCGCCCCCGCGAAGGTCCAGTCGGCGCTGCTCGAGGTCATGCAGGAGGGTCAGGTGACGATCGCCGGGACCACCTACGAGGTACCCAAGCCGTTCATCGTCATGGCGACCCAGAACCCGATCGAGTCCGAGGGCACCTACCCCCTGCCCGAGGCCCAGGTCGACCGCTTCCTGATGAAGGTCCTCGTCGACTACCCGACGGTCAGCGAGGAGTCGGCGGTCGTCGGCCGCAGCCTCGCCGGCGGCCGCGGCGTCCGGGAGCTGCTGTCGCTCGAGCGCCTGGAGCACTTCCGCCGCGTGACGAAGGAGGTGAACGTCGAGCGCGACGTCATCGCCTACGCCGTCGCCCTGACCGACGCCACCCGCAACCCGGCCAACCACGGGCTCCCGGAGCTGACGGGCCAGATCGAGCACGGCGCGTCGCCGCGTGGCTCGATCGGGCTGGTCCACGCCGCCCGCGTGCTCGCGCTGCTCCGCGGCCGTGGCCACGCGACCACCCAGGACGTCCGCGACCTGGCCCGCGACGTGCTGCGCCACCGCCTGGTCCTCTCCTACGACGCGCTCGCGAGCGGGACGTCGTCCGACGACGTGCTGGAGCGCGTCCTCGAGAAGGTCAGCGACCCGAACGGCGCCCGGCTGACGAAGCGCCAGCGGGTGCAGGCGGCTTGATCACGGAGCGCCCCCCACTCCAGCCCCCTGCCGCCCGGCAGGGGCCCGGCGCCCTGCCGGAGCAGATGATCGACGCGCTCGACGTGGCGCTCGTCCGTCACAGCGCGCGCACGCAGCCCGGCGACCTGAAGGCCGCCGGCGTCGGCGCCGGCACCGAGCTGTCGCAGCTGCGCGGCTACCAGGTGGGGGACGACGTCCGCCACCTCGATGCCGCGGCCAGCGCGCGGACCGGCGAGCCGCACGTGCGGCTGCACGTCCCCGAGCGCACCCAGACCACCTGGATCCTGCTCGACGTCTCGGCGTCGATGGCGTTCGGGACGGCCGAGCGCCTCAAGAGCGACGTCGCCGAGGGCGTCACCCAGGTCGTCGGGCGGCTCGCCCTGCGGCGCGCCGGTGCGCTCGGGATGGTCCGCTACGGCGCGCCCGGACCGCCGCGGATCTCGCCGCTGCGTGCGGGGCGCACGGCGCTGGGCGGGCTACGGCACGCGCTCGCCGAGGGCGTCGCCGCCGACGGCAGCGAGGACGAGCACGCGCTCTACGACGCGTGCGCGGCACTGGGGCGGCTGGCGCAGACCCCGGCCCTCGTGGTGATCGTCTCCGACTTCCGCAGCACCCTGGACCCATCCCGCGCGCTCGGGCCCCTGCGGGCGCGGCACAGCGTGCTGTGCGTCGAGGTCTACGACCCGCGCGAGGTCGAGGTCCCCGACGTGGGGCACCTGTCGCTCGTCGACCCCGAGTCCGGCAAGACGGTCCGCGTGAACACCTCCAGCAAGCGGGTCCGCGAGCGCTTCGCCGAGATCGAGGCCGAGCGCCGCGCCCGCCTGCACGACGAGCTGCGCCGCCTGCGGATCGGCCACGTGCCGCTCGGGACGGACGAGAACTGGCTTCTGGCGCTGGGACGGGCCCTGCGCTGATGTCCTTCGTCAACCCCGTCGTCCTCGTCGCCCTCCTGGCCATCCCGCTGCTGATCGCGCTCGCGGTCCAGCGCTCGCGGCGCCGCGACAAGTTCGCGATGCGCTTCCCCGCCGCGGCGTCGCTCGCCCTGGCGGCCGGCCCGCAGGACGCCTACCGCCGGTGGATCCCGTCCGCGCTGGCGCTTGCCGCCCTGGCCGCGCTCGTCTTCGCGGCGGCACATCCCGAGCGATCGGTCCGCGTCGCGCTGCAGGAGGCGTCGATCGTCCTCGTCACGGACCACTCCGGCTCGATGGCCGCGACCGACGTGGCCCCCAGCCGGATGGAGGCCGCCAAGTCGGCCGCGTCGACGTTCGTCGACAAGCTCCCGGGCGACGTGAAGGTCGGCATCGTGGCGTACAGCGCGACGCCGGACGACGTCCAGCCCCCGTCGACCAACCACACCGCGACCAAGGACGCGATCGCCCGCCAGACCGCGAACGGCGGCACCGCGACGGGCGATGCGCTGGAGGCCGCCGTGGCGCTGCTGCGGCCGAAGAAGACCGACCGCACCCCGGCCGCCGTCGTGTTGCTCAGCGACGGCACGACGACCCAGGGCAGCGATCCGATCGACGCGGCGCTGATGGCCAAGAGCCTGCGGGTGCCGGTCTACACGGTCGCGCTCGGCACGCAGGACGCCACCGTCCCGAACCCGGACCCGTTCGGGCAGCCGCTGCCCGCGGTCCCGGATCCGGAGACGCTGCGGCGGATGGCCGAGGTCAGCGGCGGCCGCGCGTTCACGGCGCAGGACGCCGGCCAGCTCGGGGCGATCTACAAGTCGCTCGGGTCGGCGTTGGGCTCCAAGAAGGAGACCCGCGACGCGACGGGCTACCCGCTGGTCGCAGGCTTCGCGCTGCTGCTCGGCGCGGGCGGGCTCGCCCTCCGGCGCCGCGGCGTCTGACCGTCGGGGCACCGCCCGCCCGCCCGGCGCGACGCCGACGCAATGCGATAGCTGTCGAACCTCGACGGCTATCGCATTGCTGTTCGTCCGGTCCGCGCTACTTGTTGTCCCGCAGGATGTACTGCTTCTCGCAGCCCGTCACCGACCGGCGCTCGACCTGGTTCAGGCGGATCCGGTCGCGGCCGGTGCCGCAGCTGACCCGGGCCTTCGGGCCCTGGACGGCGACGTTGACGATGTCGTTGCCGCTGCCCGCGGTCACCTTGTCCGCGCCGTAGCCGGCGTTCAGGATGTCGGCGCCGGTGCCGCCGCTCATCGTGTCCGCGCCGGAGCCGCCGTTGACCTTGTCGTTGCCGGCTGCGCCCTCCATGACGTCGTTGCCGAGGCCGCCGGTCATGGTGTCGTTGCCGGCACCGCCGTACATCTTGTCGCTGCCGATGCCGCCGTTCATCGTGTCGCTACCGCCGTCGCCCTCGACGCAGTCGACGCCGCGGCCGCCGTCGAGCGAGTCGTTCGCGCCCAGGCCGATGATGCGGTCATCGCCGTTGGAGCCCGTGATGCGGTCCTTCCCGTTCGTGCCGACCACCGCGAACTTGGGGCCGCCGCCGGTGAGGCACTTCAGCCGGCCGTACTTCTTCAGCGCGTCGGCCAGGGAGATGACCGTGCCGCCGCTCGGCCCCTGGAACGGCTTGCCGACGACGATGACGTCCCCGGTGTTGCTGCCGGTCCCGGTCCCGGTGCCGCCCGGCCCCGGAAGGCCCGTCCCGGAGCCACCGGTGCCCCCGCCGCCGCCGGTGCCGCCGCCGCCGCCGCCGCCGCCGCCGCCGACCGTGATGAAGCAGACCCCGGTGTTCGCGTCGTAGGTGGAGCCCGTCGGGCAGATCTGACCGGTGAGGCCGGGGATCTGCTTGTCCGGGTCACACGTGGCGGGGCCGGCGGTGACCTTGCTCTCCGCGATCACGACGTCCAGCAGCGGCGTGTTGTCGCCGCGCAGGACCTTGATGTGCGCCGCACGCACGGTCAGCGTCCCGCCCTCGTTGATCTGCTCGTTGAACTTCACGTCGACGAGCACGCCGAGCGGGGCGAGCACCTGCTGCAGGCCGCCGAGCAGCTCGTTGAGCGAGATGACCTGGCCGCCCAGCGTCAGGTCCGCCATCGAGCTCGTGGCGGCGAGCTTGGGGACGCCGCCCACGCAGCTGCCGGTCACCTCGGAGTTCGCCGCACCCACGCCGATGACGACGGCCGTGCCGCCGAGCGGGAGCGAGAGGTTCTCGACGCGGGACGTCGAGACGACGGCCTGGTCGATCGCGCGGCCGAGCGCCGGCGTGATCGTGGTCTTGGCGGACGCCGTCTTGGCGGCCACGAAGGTCTGAGGGATGCCGACGGGCGTCGCGAGGTTCTCCTCGCCGGCGCCGCTGTTGGCGCACTGCTCGCGGTCGGGGCTGGTGGCCTTCGTGTCGCTGCCGTTGCCGTTGGCCACGATCGGCTCGATGCGGTCGTTGCCCGCCAGCGACGTGTACAGCGCGCTGGCGCGGCAGTTCCAGAGCGGCTCGCTCGTGAAGGCGTGGCTCGACGACGGGATCGCGAAGAGCGTGAGGCCGAGTACGAGCCCGGCCAGCCACGCGCGTCCGCGCAGTGTGGAATCGGTCATTGGTTGTCCTCCTCGGACAGGTGTGAAGGGTGCCGGGTGTCCCGAACCGGCGTGGCGAGGCCCCTCAGCCCGCAGTGGTGCTC
This sequence comes from Paraconexibacter sp. AEG42_29, assembly GCF_040581415.1. Lineage (NCBI taxonomy): Bacteria > Bacillati > Actinomycetota > Thermoleophilia > Solirubrobacterales > Paraconexibacteraceae > Paraconexibacter > Paraconexibacter sp. AEG42_29. The sequence goes on from NZ_CP114014.1 coordinate 5,418,732, forward strand.
CCCGTCCGTGGAGTCCCACACCGTGTCGTGCCCACGGGAAAGGTAGCGGACGTGCACCTTTCGTCAAAGCGCAGGCCGGCCACAGTCCCCCGCCATGGGGGGATCTAGTCGACCGCGGCGACCGTCGGCGGCGCGGCAGCGACCGCCTCGCCCGTGGCGTGCCGGTCGACCCACTCGGTGATCGTCCGCAGCACGAGCGGCGTGTCGTCCCACATCGGGACGTGGCCCACCTTCGGCAGGACGACGAAGTCGACGCCGGGGATCTCCCGCCGCGCGCGGCCGGCGTGGAGCGCCATCGGGAGGATACGGTCGCGCTCGGCCCACGCCACGCGGGTCGGGACGTTGATCTGGTCGAGGTCCTCGAGGTGCGCCCGGCCGGCGCGCAGCGCCCGCAGGACGTCATCGATGACCTGGCACTGGATCGACGTGCGCATCAGGTCGAGCGCGTCTGCGGGGCTCACGAGCTCACCGTGGCGCATGATGTCCCGGAAGGCCACGTGCCGGATCCCGGGCCGCTTGACGATCAGCGGCGCCTGCCGGCTGGTCGCACGGCTCAGCTTGATCTGCCGCGCGAAGAAGTTCGCGATGCGCTCGGGCTCGCCGCCGCCGACCTCCCAGGTCGCCCCGGGCGAGATGGCGACGACGCTGCGGGCGCGGCCGCGCTTGGCGAGCTCGAGCGACAAGGCGCCGCCCATCGAGTTGCCGACGAAGTGCGCGGTGCCGACGCCCAGCTCGTCCAGGTGGGTCTCCAGGTGGTCCGCCGCGACGGCGATCGTCGCGTGGTCCTCCAGGACCAGCGGCGGCCCGCCGGCATGCCCGGCGAGCGTCGGCGCGATGACGTCGTAGCGCGAAGCGAGATCGCCGAGCAGCGGCCGCCAGTGGTGCCAGGTCCCGGTGAACCCGTGCAGCAGGACGACGGGCTCGCCGCTGCCGGCGCGATACAGGGCGGGACTGTTCTCAGGCATGCGCGCAAGCGTACCGGCTCGTGGTACGCCTGCGTACCTTTTCTGTCAGCCCGCCGTCCGGGTCCCCGCCACGACGTCCGCCATGTGCTCGAGGCGGACGAGCTTCACGCGCGGACGGCCGTGTGGCTCGCCGGCGCTGACCTCGTGCGCGTCGATGGCCTTCCAGTCCTCCCAGGAGACCGCGCCCGGGACGCGCGAGCGGACGAACGCCTCCGTCTCCTCGGCGGACGGCTTGTCGCCCGCCAGGAGTCCCTCGTCGCGGTCGGCGAAGATCTTGGCCGTCGTGTCGGCGGCGTCCTTCTTGTTCGTGCCGATCACGCCCGACGGGCCGCGCTTGATCCAGCCGACGGCGTAGGAGCCGACGCGCACGGTGCCGTCGTTCTCGACGACGCGGCCGCCCTCGTTGTTGATGAGGCCGCCCCGCTCGCTGAACGGGATGCCCTCCATCGGGATGCCGCGGTAGCCGATCGACCGCACCACCATGCCGCACGGGATGACCTTCTCCTCACCGGTCGAGACGGCGCGCAGCGAGCCGTCGGCACCGGCCTCGATGCGGTTGCGGACCACGCGGATACCCTCGACCTGGGTCTCGCCGACGATCTCCACCGGGGACCACAGGAACTCGAGCACCACGCGGCGCTCCTTGCCGGACGGCTCGCGCGTCGAGTACTCGCGCATGATGTTGACGTTCTTCTTGTTGGTGGCGTGCGCGTCCTCGGACTCGAGCCACGCCTGCGAGGCGTCGTCCAGCTCCATGTCCTCCGGGTGGACGATCACGTCGGCACGGGCCAGCTCACCCAGCTCGAGCAGCTCGGGGTTCGTGAACGCCGCCTGCGCGGGGCCGCGGCGGCCGAGCAGCATGACCTCCTGGATCTGCCCGCTCGTGAAGACCTCGATCGCGTGGTCCGCGGTGTCGGTCGGCGTCAGCTCCTCCTCCGCCAGCACGATCATGCGCGCGACGTCGATCGCGACGTTGCCGTTGCCGATGACGACGACGCGGTCGCTCGAGAGGTCGTAGTCGTGGTCGGCGTAGGTCGGATGGCCGTTGTACCAGGCCACGAACTCGGTGGCGGGGTGTGACCCGAGCAGGTCCTCGCCCGGGATGCCGAGCCGGTTGTCCGTCGCGGTGCCGAACGAGTAGAGGACGGCGTGGTAGCGCTCCTCGAGCTCGTGCGGCTTGACGTCCTCCCCCAGGACGACCCCGCCGAAGAAGCGGAAGCCGTCCTTCGCCGCGGTCTTCTCGAACGCCTTCGTCACCGTCTTGATCTTCGGGTGGTCGGGGGCCACGCCGGCACGCACGAGACCGAACGGCGTCGGGAGGGCGTCGTAGACATCGACCTCGAAGCCCTCCGCGAGCAGCTGGCCGGCGGCGTAGAAGCCCGAGGGGCCTGCGCCGACGATCGCGACGCGCAGGGGGGAAGCAGAATCGGTCATGGTGTCTGGATCATATGTCCGAGTAGGGTGCAGTGGACCGGACGATCGTAGAGCGCCACCGTGCCAGCCGTGCGCGGACCCCCACAGATGGGGGTCACGAACCCCTCTATGGGGACGGGGAGACGCCGCCGGACGGATCCGCGGGCGTGGGCACCGCAGGCTTGGCCGGGGTGGTCGGCGTCGTCGTGGCGGGCGTGTCGTCGGCCGGCACCGGCGCGACCTTCTTGCCCTTCACGTCGTACCTCGTGAGCTTCTCGCTGCGCATCAGCGAGACCACCTTGTTCGCGTACTCGGGGTCAGTCGCGTAGTAGCGGGCGATGACGCGCGCGAACTGCTCCGGCTTCTCGGTGTAGGCGAACGCGCCCTTGTAGACGTCGTTCGCGACCAGCCGCGCGCCGTGGTCCTCGATCGACTTGGCGAGCGAGGCGTACGCGCGGAACGCGCCGATCGTGGTGACCATCTTGCCGCCGATGACCTCGCCGGTCTTGCGCAGCACGCAGCCGACTCCGTTCACGCCCCACTGGAAGACGCCTTCGCCCTCGTCGGCGACGACCCCCGCCTTGATGCCGAAGTAGTTGTTCGCCCCGGCCGCGATCGTCCCGCTGCCCGTCTCCAGGATCGACTGGGCCAGCGTCACCGACGCGGGCACCTGCGTCTCCCGGTCGGACTTCTGCGCGCCCGGGACCGCCGCCTTGATGAACGCCGAGCGGCTCGGGAACGGCGGGAGCTGCGCGACCGGCGACGTGATCCCGCAGGCACCGGTGGTGTCGCCGGGGAGCTGCTGCGGGTCGAGGGCCGGGGCGCCGCACAGCTTGGCGACGAGGACGCCCGAGGACCCGGTCTTCATCAGCACGTCGGACATGTAGAGGCGCTTGGTCCCGACGATGACCCGGTTCCAGATGTTCGAGCGGCTGCCCTTGGAGGAGGCGATCGGGCCGGACATCTGGCAGGTGATGCGCAGGCGGGTGCCGTGCTTGACCTTCGCCTCGACGGCGCCGCCGGGGCTGACGCGGGCCTTGACCGTGGTCCGGTCGGGCGACATCACGGTGCCCTTCGCGGAGCCGGACTGCGCGGCGGCGGGGCCGGCGAAGAGCGTCGACAGGATCGCCGCAGCGAGGCCGGCGGCGGCGGTGAAGCGGACGACCATGCGTCCAGCATGGCAAATCACCGCCGCGTGCAGGCCAGACCCTGGACGGGTGATGGCCGGCTGGGACGGTTCGCCGCGGGCGTGGAGCCCGGACGGGGCGGTCAGGCGGGCTCGTCGGCGACGAGCGCCCGGCGCACGTCGACCGGCAGGTCCGCCGCGATCTTGCGCAGCGCCATCACCTGACGCGCGCGGGCGTCGTCCACGATCGCGATGCCGGCCGCGGTGGCCACGACGAGCGAGCTGCGACGGTCCTCGGGGTTGGTCTCGCGGTGGGCGAGGTCCAGCTCCGCCAGGCGATCGAGCACCGGGGTCAGGCTTCCGCTGGACCGGCCGAGCAGGCGGCCCAGGACCGTCGGGCGGATCCCGCCGGCCGCCACGGCCTCGTGCAGGACCAGGTAGCCGTCGAGCGACAGGCCGGCGTCACGCGCGATGGCGGCCACCGCGTGGACCGCGTCGGCGAGGAGCCGGGCGGCAAAGGCTGCGTCGTCGCGTTCGGCCGTCACGAGCGCCAGCGTACACCGAGGCACGGCGCCGGGGGAGCGCCCCACCTCCACACCGACTTCCGGTACGACGGATGATGGAGCTGTGTCGCGACTCCACCTCGTCCGCTACGTGCTGCCTGCGGTGGTGACGGTCGTCGGCATCGGCCTGATGGCGTTCGGCGGTGGCGAGGACGGCCTGGAGGGCGGCGCGGCGGTCGTCGGCGCGGGCCTGTCGATCTGGCTGATGAACTTCCTGTGGCGGGTCGGCGTCAGCGGCGACAGCGAGCGGGACGACGAGTCGGCCGCCCGCGACTACTTCGACCGCCACGGGCACTGGCCGGACGAGAAGCCCGGTCGCTGACCGCCGGCGCTCAAGTTTCTCTAGGCGACGGCCGTACCCTGAGGGGAGACGGCATCGATGCTCGAGACCATCAACGACCTGCTGATCGCCGCGCGGCACGCGGCGTCCCTGATCCTCCGCGACGCGGCGGACGTGAACCCCCTGCTGCTGATCCTCGGCACGGTCCTCTACGTCGTCAGCCAGGCGGTGCGCACCCGCGGCTGGCACACGATCATCGAGGCGGCCTACCCCGGCAGCCCGCTGCGCCCGCGCGACACGTGCTTCGCCTACCTGGCGGGTTCGGGCCTGAACGCGGTCATCCCCGCCCGCGGCGGCGACGTCGTCAAGCTGACGCTGGTCCGCCGCCGCATCCCCGACTCGAGCTACGCCACGCTGACCGGCACGTTCGTCCCGGAGACCGTCTTCGAGACGCTGTTCGGCACCGCGCTCGTGGTGTGGGCCCTGACGCAGGGGTTCCTCCCCGTCCCGACGTCCAGCGGCGAGCTGCCGAGCTTCGACGTCACCTTCGTCATCCACCACCCGGTGCTCACCGCGCTGATCGCGGTCGGCGGCGGGGCGCTGCTGTACCTGGTCGGGCGCACCCTGAGGCGCGGCGCCACCACGCTGATCGAGCGCTTCCGCATCGGGCTGGCGATCTTCGGCACGCCGCGGCGGTTCGTGACCGGGGTCGCGTCCTGGCAGGCCCTGGCGCGGCTCATCCGCCTGGGGTCCCTCGCGGCCTTCATGGCCGCCTTCGAGCTGCCCGTGACGGTCACGACGGTGGTCCTGGTCATGGCCGCGCAGGGCGGCGGGCGCATCATCCCGCTCGCGCCCGCCAGCGCGGGCCTGCGCCTGGCGATGCTGTCCTACGGCTTCGTCGAGATCACCGGCCAGCCGGTCGACATCGCCCAGATCACGGCGTTCACCTTCGGCGTCGGGACGGTCCTCATGGTCACCGGCCTGGCGATCGCGTCCGTGATCCTGTGGCGGGAGCTGGGCACCCTCAACCCGCGCAAGGCCGTCCGCGCGGCGCGGGCGGCGATCACGCCGGAAGGGGACGACGCCGCGCCGTCGGTGGCGTGATCAGCTCGGGGGGACGGCGCGGAGCACGGGCCGGGGCAGCGGGACGTCCGGGTCGCCGCACGCCGCCGCGCTCTCGGCGACCGTCGTGAGCTCGGCGGCCACCACCCGGGCGTGCTCCGCCGGCACGTCCGGCGCCGCGTCGCCCGCGACCTGCTCGTAGCGACCGTCCACCCATTCGCGCGAGAACAGGCCGGCGTACTGGTCGAGGGCGCCCAGGGAGGTCCGCAGCCGCACCGCGCGATGGCGCTCCCAGCCGGCTCGCCCCTCGGACGTCGAGCCGAAATGGCGGATCAGGACGCGGCCCGCCTCCCCGCCGCGCCCGGCGATCGCGTCGACCGTCTCAGCGTCCATGTCGAGGTTCAGGCCGCCCTCGTGCGCCGCGAGCTCGATGCTCGCCACGCGATCGCGGAAGCCCGGCATGTCCGCCTGGGCGTTGTCGCGCCAGTTCTGCAGGGTGTCCTTGATCGCCGCGGCCAGCGCGCCGACGCTGTCCACCGGCCGCCACTGGCGCCGCGCGGCCGCGGCCGCCAAGGCGGGTCCGTGGACCGCGCCGTCCGGGCCCGGGACCAGGTTGATGCCGAAGGTCGGGCGGCCCGGGATCGGCGCGTCGAACAGGTGCAGCGGGAAGTTCGAGGCGATCCCGCCGTCGGCCACGACGACCCGTCGCACGCGGCCGCTCCCGGCCTCGTGCTGCCAGAGCGGCACCGCGGAGATCAGCAGCGGGAAGCTCAGGCTCATCCGCACCGCGACCAGCACGGGCAGCCGGCCGTCCAGCGGCAGCACCATCAGCCGCGGGTTCTCCGCGGCCGCGCGCGCCGCCGCGGCGGCGGGCTCTGCAGACCCGGCGAGTGCCCGCATGACCGGGCCGGGGAACAGGCGCGCCAGCTCGTCGGGGTTGTACAGCAGCGTGCGCTCGTTCGCTGACCCTGCGCGCACGCCGGTGCCGGGGAGCCGCAGCGGCCGGCCCTCGCTGAGGTCGACCGCCATCAGCTGCAGGTCGATCGCGCGTGCCTTCGGGTCGACGGCCGGATCGCCGTCGACCCGCTCGCGGCCGTGCGCCGGCACCGGGGCCTGGTCGGCCGTCCAGAGGTGGTGGAAGGTCAGCGGGTCCTCCCGGTCCCGGCCGGCGAGCTCCTGCAGCAGGTCGTGGAGCCAGTCGGTGAGCGCGGGCCGCGTGCGCCGGGTGCCCGGGGATGCCGGACCGAGCCGGCAGAGGCCGAGGTCGTTGGCGGCGATCGCGGCCAGCGCGCTGCGCACCGCGCGCCCGGTGAGCCGGAAGGCGGCCACGAGGAGCAGGACCGCCCCGGCCAGCAGCGCCAGACCGGCCGCGGGGCCGAGCCCGGCCGTGACCGCTGCGACCGGAAGCGCCGCGGCGAGCAGCAGCAGCGCCGTGACGGGCAGCGGCAGCCACGCGAGCACGCCGGCCGCGATGCGCAGCCGGCCGCCGCGCAGCAGCGCCAGCGCGAGGCGGAACGTGCGCGCGGTCGCGGGATCCGGCTGGAAGAGCGACAGCAGCGTCGACGTCCCGTCCGCGCCGCGCCGGCCAAGGACCTCCGGGAGGCCCGCCACCCGCGCGAAGGCCGCACCGCGGCCCGGGCCGCGCGACTCGGCCGCCGCCGCAGCGGCCGCGGCGATCGCGCCGACCGACGTCCCGCCGATGCTGCGCAGCCGGAACTCGCGCGCCAGCTCGCAGACCAGGAGCGGGTAGGCGACCCCGCTCGCGATCCCGCCCTTCATCACCACGTCCGCGTCGGCGCGCGGCTGCGCGTAGGCCGCGGCGTCGCCGAGCCCCAGGCCCGGGTCGGTCCCCGCCTCCCGCTCCTGCGTCACCCGATGTCCCCGCTCACGGCCTGGTCGATGGGGTCGTTCGCGCGGGCGGGCGGGCGGCGGTCAGCTCACGACGCGATCAGCACCGTCGCCCCCATCGGGACGCGCTTGAAGAGGTCGATGACGTCGCCGACGTGCATCCGGATGCAGCCGTGGGACGCGGCGCTGCCGATCGAGGCGTCGTCGCCCGTCCCGTGGATGCCGACGCTGCCCGAGACGCCCATCCAGCGCGCCTTCAGCGGGTTCGCGGCGCTCCCGCCGGTGACGGTCGTCCCCGCCAGCTCGCCCGCCCACGGGGAGTTCGGGACCGACCAGACCGGGTTGACCTGCTTGCTCTGGATGTTGAAGCGGCCCTCGGGCGTCGGGTAGGCCGGCTGCCCGATCGCGACGCGGTAGCGCTTGCTGATCTTCAGGTTCTTGAAGAGGCGCAGCTTCCGCTCGGACTTGTCGATCGTGAGGATCGTGCCGTACTGCTTGGCGAGGTCGTTCGTGTTGACGGCGGCGCGGAACTGCTTGAACTTGAAGTGGAGCTTGCGGGACGCGGCGGCGTCGGCGAGCGCCGCGTTGATCGCCTTGTAGGCGGCGGGCTGGTCCATGCGGTACCCCGGCTTCGAGCGCCGGACGGTCATGTGCTTGACGCCGATCTTCAGCGTGGCGTTCCGCGAGCTGCGGCGGGCGCTGCGCGCGGTCTGGACGACGAAGCTGCGGACCGCGGTCGTCGAGTGCTTGACGACGAGCGGGACGACCGCACCCACCTGCGCGCCGCCCTGGGCCGGATCGGGCGCGGCCGGGGTGGCCGTCAACGCGGACTTCGCCGTGGCGACGGCGTCGAAGCGGAACTTGGCGGCGGTCGTGGTCAGGCGGAACACCTCGCCGCCGATGTCGACGGCGACCGGGCGGGCCAGGTGCGCGCCGAGCTCGCCGCGCAGCTTCGCGGCGGCGGCCGTGACGGTCAGGCCGGAGAGGTCGACCCCGCCGGCGGAGACACCCGCAGGGATCTTGGCCCCGGGGACGCCGGGCGCGGGCGCGGGCGCGGGCGCCGGAGCGGCCTGCTTGGGCGCCGCGGCGACCGCGACGGTGGTGGGGGCGGCGACGGCGACGAGGGCGCAGGCGAGGGTGATCCGGCGGGCGGGCATATGTCCTCGAGGGTACCCACGGCGGATTCGCCGACACGCAATCCGGCTGTCACGGGCAGGACGCGCACCGTCGGCCGCGACGACGCGGGGGCGGCTCGCGGTCAGAAGTGTCGCATCGGCACTTCTGACCTCACGCCGACCCGGCCGCGTCCGCCGGCTCGGCCTTCCGCCGGCGCCGCGGCGCCTTGGCGGCGACGGCACCCGCCCCCGCGCCGAACTCCTGCAGCAGCCGGACGATCGTCTCCGGCACCTCGATCTGCGGGCAGTGGCCGACGTCCGGCAGCAGCTCGTACCGCATGTCCGGGAGCGCCTCCATCAGGTGACGCGACCCCTGGTGGCGGACCATCCGGTCGTGGTCGCCCCAGATCAGCAGGACCGGGACCCGGATCGCCTGCAGGTCGAACGGGCGCACCAGCTCGGGCAGCATGCGCCGACCCGTCGCGAGGTAGCGACGCAGGTCGCGCGTGGAGCGGTGGTGCTGGGTGAACGCCGCCACCGCCTCGGCGGCCGCGGTCCGGGGGTGCGCGAACGCGAGCTGGCGGAAGCCCTCGCCGACCGCGGCCCGGACGACCGCCTCGGGCAGCGGGACGGGCGCGGCGAGCAGATGGCGCAGGACCGGCTGCGCCTCGATGGCGCTGAACCAGACGGGATGGTCGAACCCGGCGGGGCCGATGGGGACGATCGCCGCCAGCGGCAGGTCGTCCCAGGCGGCGAGCCGCAGCGCCACGCAGCCGCCGAGGGAGTTCCCGGCGACCACGACCGGCTGGCCGGACTCTGCGGCCAGATGCCGGATCGCCGCGGCGGCGAAGCGATCCAGCTGCGGCAGCACGCCCTCGGCCCGGTCCAGGCGCGTCGCGGTCCCGAACCCGGGCAGGTCGACGGCCAGCGCGCGACGGCCCTCGCGGCCGAGCCGCGCCAGGACGCTGCGCCACGTGTCGGCGCTGTCGGCGTAGCCGTGCAGCAGCAGCAGCGGCGGGCCGTCCCCCTCGAGCTCGAGGGCCCGGGTGTCGACGCCCGCAAGCGTCAGCCGGTACTCGATCAGGGGCTGCTGCATGGTGTCGTAGTTCTATCCGGCGGCAGCGGACCCTGCGCCGCGGCGGCTCGATCCCGGACCGGGAAACAGCAAATCCGGCCCTTTGCTGGGGATTCGTCCGAAGCGCGGCGTAGCGTTCACCGTCGTGCCGGTCCGTGACTTCACCGACGGTCTCGACCTCGACCAGATCCTGCTGGTCCGGTCCGTCGAGGTCCAACCCAAACGCGACGGCGGCGAATGCCTGCGGCTCGTCCTCGCCGACCGCACCGGAAGCGTCGCCGCGACGATCTGGGACGGCGCCCAGGACGTTGCCCAGATGCTGCAGCCGGGCCGCCCCGTGCGCGTGATCGGGCGGTACGCGGTGCACCCGCGCCACGGGGCGCAGCTCACCGTCCGCGCCCTGCGGCCCGCCGCCCCGGGCACCTACGACCCGGAAGCCCTCTGCGACGGCCCCGCCGTCCCGGTCGCCCAGCTCGTCGCGCAGCTGCGCACGCTGATCGCCGGGCTGCGCTCGCCGCACCTGCGCGCGCTGCTGAACCGCACGATCGGCGAGACCGCACCGCTGTGGCCGCGCTACCGCGACGCGCCGGCCGCCAAGCACTACCACCACGCCTACCGGCACGGCCTGCTCGAGCACTCGCTCGCGGTCGCCCAGGGCGTCAGCGCGATCTGCGGGACGTTCCCCGGGGTCGACCGCGACCTCGCGGTGACCGGCGGGCTGCTCCACGACATCGGCAAGCTCGAGGCCTACACGGCGGACCCGTTCGCGATCGCCATGACGGACGCGGGGCGGCTGATCGGCGAGATCCCACTCGGCTACTACCGCGTGCGGCGGGAGATCGAGGCCGTCGCCGACTTCCCGCCCGCACTGGCCCAGGCGCTCCTGCACATCGTGCTGAGCCACCACGGCAAGCTCGAACACGGCTCGCCGGTGATCCCGGCCACGCGCGAGGCCACGCTCGTCCACTTCCTCGACAACCTCGGCGGCCGCTTCGGCGCCTACGACCGGCTCGAGAAGGCGCTGCCCGCGGGCGCCGACTGGTCGGGCTTCGACCGCGTCATCGGCGGCGGCGCCTACTTCGGCGCCGGGACCGGGACGCCCGCCGGTCCGCCGGAGGTCCAGCCCCCGGAGGTGGCGCCCGTCCCGATGCCGGCGGCGGACCTGCTGCCGACGCCCGCGCCGGTCCCCGCCCCGGACTCGCCGACCGTGCCGGTGCCGGTCCACGTCCACGCCCTCTGAGCGGGACTCAGCCCAGGCGGTCGGCGCGTTCGCTGTCGAGGATCGCGCGCAGGTCCGTGGCCGCATCGCCCAGCCGCGTCAGGTACTCGGCGCGCTGCTCCTCGGTCAGGTCGCTGCGGCGGCGCAGCAGGTCGGCGAAGCCGGACACGATCGTCAACGGGGTCCGCAGGTCGTGGACCAGCCGCGTGAGGCGCTCCTCGGGCGCAGACGGCCAGGGCTCGTCGCGCGCAGCCGGCGGACCGGGGTCGGCAGCGGCCAACGCCGTCAGCCGAGGTCGACGTCGTCGACGTTGCCCAATGCGATCTCGCCGCGCTCGAGGGCCAGCGCGATCGCGTGCACGCGGTTGCGCGCCTGCAGCTTGCGGATCACGTTGCGCACGTGCGTGCGGACGGTCTCGACCGAGACGGAGATCTGGTCGCCGATCCGCTCGGCGGTCAGTCCCTCGGCCATCAGGTGCATGATCTCGCGCTCACGCGGGGACAGCTGCGGCACGCTCGACGTCGCCCGCGGCGACAGCAGGATCCGGTCCAGGCGCGGGTCTACGTAGGAGCCGCCGGCCGCGACGCGCTGGATCGCGCTGACGAGCTCCTCCATCGACCCGGCCTTCAGCGCGTACCCGCGCGCCCCGGAGTCGAGGCCGTTGTACAGCAGCTCGGCGTCTGCGTCGCCGGTGTAGAGCATCACGCCGAGCTCGGGCCGCAGCGCGAGCAGGTCGCGGCAGAGGTCGATGCCGCTCCCGTCCGGCAGGCGGATGTCGACGATGGCGACGTCCGGGTCCGCGTGGGTGACGAGGTCCAGGCCCGCCGCCACGTTGCCGGCCGCTCCGACGACGTTCAGGCCGTGCGCTCCGAGCAGCGCGACGAGACCCTCGCGGAGGGCTTCGTGGTCGTCCACGATCACGAGCGAGGTCATCGCCGCCAACCGTACCGGGCCGGACGTGGCTTGCACGGAAAGTCGCAAAGAGCGGACGAGTTGGCCGTCCGGAGTGCACGCGGCGGCACGGGCACCGCCCGCGGCCCCCGCCGCCCGACTATCGTGCCCCAGCGAATGGCGAAGGACACCGAGAAGCTCATCCGTCAGCTCTCGCTCATCTCGTACCTGATGGCAGAGCGCCGGCCAGTGACCGCACTGGAGATCCGCCGGGACGTCGAGGGCTACAGCGGGATGAACGAGGACGCGTTCGCGCGCCGTTTCTACGCGGACCGGGCCGAGCTCGACTCGCTGGGGATCCAGCTCACCGTCGAGCGCCCGATCGACGGGATCGCCGAGCAGGAGAACTACTCGCTGCGGCCGGAGAACTTCCACCTCCCGCCGATCGCCTTCACCGACGGCGAACTGGCGTCGCTGCAGACGTCGCTCACGCTGCTCGACGGCGAGTTCGCCTACGCCGAGCCGCTGCGCCTGGCGCTGCAGCAGATCACCTGGGGCCGCCCGTCGCCGCTGACCGCCCCGGCCCAGCAGTCGATCGCCCTCGGCATCACCGGCAGCGCCGGCGGCCACGAGCTGTCGGCGCGCCTCGCGAAGGTCGAGACCGCGATCTTCCGCAGCAAGACGATCACGTTCGACTACTACACGATGGAGCGCGACGACACCGGCGCGCGCAAGGTCGACCCGTACCACCTGCTGTTCCAGGGCGGGCAGTTCTACCTCCTCGGCCACTCGCACGAACGCGGCGCGCTGCGCGTCTTCCGCCTGTCCCGCATGCGCGGCAAGGTTGCCTACGCGACGAAGGCCGAGCACGACTTCAAGCGTCCCGACACCTCGGTCTTCGACCCGCGCGACTACGCCGACCGGGCCACCTGGCAGTTCGGCGACACGGTCGACACCGGCCGCGTCTGGATCGCAGGCCGGATCGCCTGGCAGGTCGAGCGCCACTACGGCCGCTACGGCACCGTCGACACCGACCCCGCCCAGCCCGGCGGGATCGTCTTCAGCACCCCCTACGCCAACACGCGCCAGCTCGCGGCCTGGGTCCTGCGCCTCGGCGAGCACGCCCGCGTCCTGGAGCCGGCGGCCCTGGCCGACGACGTCAAGGCCCGCATCGACGTGCTGCGCGACCGCCACACGGGCCCCCTGCAGCTGGCGGCGACGGTCAGCCACGCCCCGGGCGCCGCCGAGGCCGAGACCCCGTCGCGCGCCAACGGCTCCGGCGGCGAGTCCCGCCGCGAGGCGGCCATCCGGCCGGAGCGCTTCGCGCGGCTCGTGACGCTCGCGTCGATCCTGATCGAGGCCGGCCGCGGCGGCGTGCGGCTGGACCTCGCCGAGCTGCTGCAGCGCCTGCAGATCACCGAAAGCGAGCTGCGCGAGGACGTCAACGTCCTCAACGTCGTGAACTTCGGCGGTGGCTCGTACGTCCTCTACGCCGAGGTCCACGACGACGGCACGATCGAGGTCGACCCCGAGCCGTACTCCGACAACTTCGCCCGCCCCGCGCGCCTGCTGCCCGTCGAGGCGAAGGCGCTCGTCGCGGCGATCGACCTGATCGGCGACCACCTCCCCGAGGGGACGCTGACCAGCGCCCGCGAGAAGATCGTCGCCGCCCTCGGCGCCGACCCGATGGAGCAGGGCCTGCACGTCGCGCGGTCGGGCGGGGACGATGCCGCGATCGCCCGGGCCGCCTCGCAGGGGATCCGCGACAAGGTCCTCGTGAACATCGAGTACTACAAGGCCAACGAGGACGAGTTCTCCGAGCGCCTGATCGAGCCGTACGCGCTGATCAACGGCCGCGAGGGCTGGTACGTCGCCGCCTACGACCCTGCCAAGGAGGACGTGCGGCACTTCCGCCTGGACCGCATCAAGACCGCCACGGTGACGGACACGCCGTACGAGCAGCGCCCCCAGACCGATGCGGCCCGCGACGTCGAGGGCTGGCCCCGGACCGGCGAGGTGCCGGCATCTCGCAGCGCGCGCGTCTGGGTCTCCCCCGACCGGGCCCGCTGGGCCCGCGAGGAGCGGCACGTGGCCGAGGAGCTCGAGGACGGCTCGATCATCGTCGAGCTGAGCTTCGCCGGGACCGACTGGCTCGTGCGCGAGATCCTCATGGAGGCCGGCGACGCCGCCGTCGTGGAGCCGGCCGACGTCCGCGAGGCGGTCCTGGCGGGCATCGCCCGCATCGCCTGACACTCGCGATGGTGGTCGGGCCCGGCTGCGCGGAGGGTTCCGGGGGGCTGACCCGCCGAATCCTCCGGGCGTCTAGCCCGAGCCCGCTGCGCGGAGGGTCCCGGGGGGCTGACCCGCCGAATCCTCCGAGCGTGCCGGCCACCGGACTGGGAGCCGTGCGATCCACCACGCGCCCCTCCCGGCCAGCCGCCCGCCCCACGCCCCGCACCGAGACCCCGCAGCCCCCCGCCGCCCACCGTCGTCAGCAGCCGCAGTTCCCAATGCCGCCAGGACAGGGACGGTCCTCGGCGTCAGCGCCACAGACCCCCCACCACCAGGCCTCCGGCGCCAGCGCCACCGACCCCCGACCACCAGGCCTGCCGGCGGCAGCATCTCGCCCCGACGACGCGTTTCTCGCACCCCCGGCGCCGTCCGTCCAGACACCCGGAAACAGCCGGCTCCCTGTGCTTTGATGCCGCTGACACAGGTTCTGCCTGGCGCATGGCGCCCGGGTGGGGGCAAGCCACAGGAAGGTCGTTCTCGATGGTCTCGCACTTCTCGGCGCGCGCGACGCGCCGCCGCACCGCTCTCGCGGCGACCGCGGCACTGCTGACCCTCGGCGGGCTCGCGGGGGCGTCAGGCGCCGCGGCGGCGACCGCCCAGTGGACCTGCAGCGCCGAGGCCGTCACCGCGTCGGTCGCCGGGATGAGCACGCTGAACCCGCTCACGGTCGCGCACACCCCGTGCACCGACCAGGTCGCCGGGCTGCCGAACACGACGAATGCCGTCGGCCTCGCGCCGTCGGTGGGCGCGAAGTCGGCCTACGCGATCACGTCGGCCAAGCCGGTCGACGCGATCCCGGCCGCCCAGTCCGTCGGCGCGGCGACCGGCGTGGAGGGGTTGACCCTGAACACCGGGGCGGGCGCCGTCGTGATCGGCGTCGGGGCGGCGGAGTCCGAGGCGAACGCGATCTGCCGCGACGGAGCCGTCGTGCTGAGCGGCGCGAGCCACGTCGCGGACCTCACGATCAACGGGCGCACCGTGTCGCTCGACGGCCTCCTCGGGCCGCTCACGGACGCGATCAGCGACTCCGGGCTGTCGGCGCTGCTGTCGATCCGGCTGAACGAGCAGGTCAGGACGGCGACCGGTCTGACGCAGTCGGCGGCCCACATCAAGCTGCTGAGCGTCCCCGGGGGGCCGCCGGTGGCCGAGGTCTTCGTCGCGCGCTCGACCGTGAGCTCGGCGAGCGCCTGCGACCCTGCGGCCGACGGCAACGGCGGCGGGAATGGCGGCGGGAGCGGCGGCGGCACGGGCGGCGGGGGTGCGGGCGGCAGTGGCTCGGGCGGCGGCAGCGCGCTCACGGTCTGCCCGGCCGGCGCGACGCTCGACCCGTCCCGCGTCGTCTGCGTCATCACCGCCGCGGCCTCCGGCGGCGCCGGCGAGATCACGATCGGCCGTCCGTTCAGCGGGCCGGCCGGCGGCAGCGTGACCTCGCTCGTCAACGCCCGCAAGAAGTACAAGAGCCCGTGCCTCGACGGGCCGGGGCCGAAGTTCGTCGTCCTGGGGACCGCGAAGGCCGACCGGATCACGGGCCGCAACGACGCCGACCGGATCCTCGGCCTGGGCGGCAACGACTCGCTTGACGGCGGTCGCGGCAACGACTGCCTCGACGGCGGGACGGGCGGCGACGGCCTCAACGGCGCGACCGGGAACGACCGGATCTTCGGCCAGACCGGGAAGGACCACCTCAACGGCGGCCCCGGCAAGGACCGGCTCGACGGCGGCGCGGGCGACGACTCCATCAACGCCGGCTTCGGCGCGGACACCATCACGGGCGGCTCCGGCGTCGACTTCGTCAACGTCGCGACGGCCGGCCCGGCGGCGCGGGTGAACTGCGGGTCCGGGAAGGACGTCGTGCGGCTGAACCGCAACGAGAAGCGCCGGACCACCGCCTGCGAGCGACGGTACGTGCTGAACGACTGACCGGGGGGTCTTCCGGTCGGAAGTTGGTGTCACGCCGCCCGGAGGCGCATACTGCGGGCAGGAACGCTCCTGCCGGACGGCAGGAGGGGCGGCGTGGCCGGGATCCACGCCGGGGACCACACATGGAGGAGCACCACTGATGCAGGGCATGGGAATTCGCAGGATCGGCGCGGCGCTGGGCGCCCTCGCCGTCATCGGGGCGTTCGCGCCGTCAGGGGCCGCAGCGGACACGACCTCGCCGTCGTGGAACTGCCGCGCGAGCGTCGCGTACGTCCTGACGAACCTCGGCATCGCACCGCTGAACCGCATCGAGCCGTTCGCGGCCAACGGCCAGCCGACGAACTCGGCCATGCCCGACAACCCGGTCTGCGCGGACGACACGCAGGCCGTCCCGCACATCGAGGTGAACCAGGATCCGCTCTCGGCGCTCGTCAAGCTCGACGCCGACGCGGTCAAGGGCGTCACCCAGATCGACCCGGACATCGCCGCCGCGCGTGACCAGACGGCGACCGCGACGGTCGCAGCGACGGACGTCGACCTGACCCTCGCCTCGATCCCGATCCATGTCGACGCGATCCTCTCCTCGGCCACGGTGAAGTGCCAGGCCGGCGTGCCGACCTTCCAGAGCACGAGCCTCGTCGCCGGCCTGGAGATCGCCGGGCAGGCGGTGCCGCTCCAGGAGGGACTCGTCCAGATCTCCACCGTCGTCAACGGCAGCCCGCTGGCGCAGCTCGTCCGCATCCAGATCGGCGGCAAGGACGGCGTGACGACCGGCGATGCGACGACCGACATCCAGACGCGCACGCAGACCGCGATCCGCGTGGAGCTGCTGAACGTGACCGGTAGCGCGCCGCTCGCGGCGATCGTCCTCGGCGAGGCCAAGGTCTCGCGCCAGGGACGCACCTGCGACGCCGACAGCACGCCGCCCGGCCCGGTCGGCCCGAGCCCGAACGACCCGAACTCCGGCAACACCGTCACGGTGACGACCCCGGGTGGAACGACGACCCCGTCGATCATCTACGTCCCGATCATGACCACGGGCGGCGACGGCTCGGGCTCCGGCACCGGGCAGACCACCACGATCGAGCTCAACGGCCAGAACGGCGGCTGCGGCAAGCTGTCGATGTACTTCGCGGTCCCGAAGAAGCCGAAGTTCCGCAGCAGCGTCTACGGCAACCGCGTGGTGACCCGTGGCCGACTCATCAGCTGCGGCGGGAAGCCGATCGTCGGCGGCCGCGTGGACGTCTACCACGTGATCAAGGGCAAGACGACGCGGATCCGCAAGACCGGCGTCCGCTCGCGGGCCGGCGGCCTGATCACGCTGATCCTGCCGCTGAACCTGACGACCCGGAAGATCGTGTTCGAGTACCGCGGCAACCTCGCGTCCTCGAAGATCACGTCCTCGCAGTCGCTCTCGCTGACCGTCCGCTACAAGGGCAAGGTCATCACGAAGGAGCCGGGGCCGGTCCGCAAGCCCTCGTTCTGAACGCCGTGACGGCGTGGGGTGAATCCGGTTCACCCCACGCCGGTAGGGTGGCGGCATGAGCCGCCGCGATCAGATCCTGATGACCGACGACGAGGTCCTCGCGTTCCTCGACGAGGAGAAGACCGTCGTCTGCGCGACGGTCGGCAAGGACGGCTGGCCGCACCTGATGCCGCTCTGGTACGTCGTCCGTGACGGGACCGTGTGGGCGTGGACCTTCGGGAAGTCGCAGAAGGTGAAGAACCTCGAGCGCGACGCGAAGGCGACGATCCAGGTCGAGGCGGGCACCGAGTACCAGCTGCTCCGCGGCGTGATGCTCAAGTGCGAGGTCGTGCTCCACACCGACCTCGACACCGTGCTCGGCGTGGGCCTCGACGTCATGGCCCGCTACGGCGGCGTGGCGCTCGACTCGATCCCCGGCGACACGCGGGCGATGGTGTCCAAGCAGGCCGAGAAGCGCGTCGCGCTGCAGTTCGTCGAGCGCGAGCGCGCCACCTGGGACCACCGCAAGCTGGCCGCCGGGGTCTACTAGGCACTCACTCCCCGGGACGCGACGACGCGCCGCGGACCCGCGGGCTTCAGCGCAGCGCGTCGTCCAGCGCCGTCTCGACGGGGTGCTCGCCGCCGTTGACGTAGAGCACGCGGCCGACCGCGCGCTGGCCGTGGAGGACGGCGTCGAGCACCGCGGCCACGTCGTCCCGGGTGACCTCGCCGCGGTACGGGTCGAGGTCGAGCCGCACGCTGCCGGTCCCGGCGTCATCGGTCAGCAGGCCCGGACGCAGGACGGTCCACGCGAGGGCGGAGGCCATGACGGCCGCGTCCGCCGCGGCCTTGGCCTGCAGGTAGACGGAGAAGACCTCGTCCCCGGCCGGCGGGTCCTCGGCACCGACGGCGCTGACAATCACGTAGCGCGCGACCTGCGCCTGCTGGGCCGCCTCGGCGAGCAGGATCGCGCCGTCGCGGTCGACCGTGAGCTTGCGTGCCGCGCCCGACCCGGCGCCGGCCCCCGCGGCGAAGACGACAGCGTCGGCGCCGTCGATCGCCGTCGCCACCTCCGCGAGGGTCGCGGACTCGAGGTCGCAGACGATCGGGATCCCGCCGTCGGACTCCACGTCGGCGACGTGATCGGGGTTGCGGAGCAGGCCGCGGACCCGGTCGCCGCGGGCGGCGAGCAGTCGGGTGAGGCGGCGGCCGATGGCTCCGTGGGCTCCGGCGATGACGACGTCCATCGGGTTCACGCTAGTGCCCGGGCGGGCGCCGGCCGCTGCGCGGGGGCTCTCACCGCAACTCCGTGGGCACCCCGGCCGTCTACCCTTCCGACCTCATGGATCCCCTCAAGGGCCTCATTCTCTCGGGCGGCAAGGGCACGCGCCTGCGCCCGATCACGCACACGTCGGCGAAGCAGCTGGTGCCGGTGGCGAACCGCCCGGTGCTGTTCTACGGCATCGAGGCGATGGCGCGGGCGGGCATTCAGGAGATCGGGATCATCATCGCGCCCGAGACCGGGGACGAGATCCGCGAGGTCGCCGGTGACGGCTCGCAGTTCGGGGTGACGATCACCTACATCGTGCAGGACGAGCCGGCCGGCCTCGCGCACGCGGTGCTGACCGCCGAGCCGTTCCTGGGGACGTCGCCGTTCGTGATGTACCTGGGCGACAACCTGCTGCAGGGCGGGATCGACGACCTCGTCGCGGCGTTCCGCGCCGACGAGCCGGACGCGCTGATCCTGCTGACGCCGGTCGACGAGCCGCAGCACTTCGGCGTCGCCGAGCTGGGGGACGACGGCAGGGTCGTCGCGCTCGCGGAGAAGCCGCCGGAGCCGAAGACGAACCTCGCGCTGGTCGGCGTGTACATGTTCACGGCGGGGATCCACGACGCGGCGCGCGCAATCCAGCCGTCCCCGCGCGGCGAGCTGGAGATCACCGACGCGATCCAGCACCTCGTCGACACCGGGAAGACCGTCGCGCCGCACGTGGTGCAGGGCTGGTGGAAGGACACCGGCCGCCTGGCCGACATGCTGGAGGCCAACCGGCTGATCCTCGACACGATCCAGACGCGGGTCGACGGCGAGCTGGACGAGGGGTCGCAGATCGACGGGCGCGTCGTGGTGGAGGCGGGCGCCGTCCTGACGCGCGCGACGGTCCGCGGGCCGGCGATCATCGGCGCGGGCGCGGTGCTGACCGACTGCTACATCGGGCCGTACAGCGCGATCGGGGAGCGCTGCGTGGTGCAGAACGCCGAGGTCGAGCACTCGATCCTGCTCGCGGGCTCGTCGGTGACCGGCCTGGACGGGCGGATGGAGTCCTCGCTGCTGGGACGTGACGTGAAGATCTCCCGCTCGGACCGGCAGCCGCGCGCCTACCGCTTCATGGTCGGCGACACCTCCGAGATCGAGATCCTCTGAGCTTCTGATGCGTGTCCTCGTCACCGGCGCCGCCGGGATGCTCGGCCGGCGCGTACTCGCCGACGCGGCCGCCCGTGGGTGGGACGCGGTCGGCATCGACCTGCCGGACGCGGACCTGACGGACGCGGCCGCCGCGTCCGCGATCGTCGCCCGGCACGCGCCCGACGCCATCGTCCACTGCGCCGCCTGGGTCGACGTCGACGGCGCCGAGGAGCGGGAGGCGGATGCGCTGCGCGTGAACGAGAGCGGCTCGCGCAACGTCGGCCAAGCCGCCGCGCAGGCGGGCGCACGCGTCGTCGCCGTCTCCACCGACTACGTCTTCGACGGGACACTCACCGGGCGCCCGTACGTCGAGTCCGACCCGGTCGCGCCGCTCGGCGCCTACGGCCGCACGAAGCTCGCGGGCGAGGTCGCACTCGCCGCGGAGGTCGACGACCACGCCATCGCGCGGACCGCCTGGCTGTTCGGCTGGCCCGGCAAGAGCTTCCCGGACACGATGCTGCGCGCCGCGGAGACCCGCGACCGCGTGGCCGTCGTCACCGACCAGGTCGGCTCACCGACCTGGACGGGTCACCTGTCCCCGGCGCTGCTTGACCTCGCGGCCTCCGATGTGCGCGGCCCCGTACACACCGCGGGCGGCGGGCAGTGCTCGTGGCACGAGCTGACCGTCGAGCTGTACCGCCAGGCCGGCGTGGCCTGCGCGGTCGACGAGACCACGTCCGCCGACTTCGTCCGTCCCGCCGAGCGTCCCGCGTGGAGCGTGATGGCGACCGAGCGCGCCGCCGCCGGTGCGCCCGTCCTGCCCGCCTGGCAGGACGGCGTGGCCGGCTACCTGATCGAGAGGAACAAGACATGAAGCTGCTGGTCTGTGGTGGTGCCGGGTTCATCGGCTCGAACTTCGCCCGGCTGCGGGTCCGCGACCACGGCGACGAGGTCCGGATCCTGGACAAGCTGACGTACGCCGGCCGGCGGGAGAACCTGCACGACGTCGAGCACGAGTTCGTCCATGCGGACATCGCGGACGCCGCGAAGGTCCGCGAGGCGATGGACGGCGTGGACGCCGTCGTGAACTTCGCCGCCGAGACGCACGTGGACCGGTCGATCGCCGAGCCCGACGCGTTCGTCACCACGCACGCCGTCGGCACCTACGTCCTGCTGGAGGCGGCCCGCGAGAGGAACCTGCGCTACCTGCAGGTCTCGACCGACGAGGTCTACGGGTCGATCGAGTCCGGCTCCTTCACGGAGGAGTCGCCGCTGCAGCCGTCCTCCCCCTACAGCGCGACGAAGGCCGGCGCCGACCTGCTCGTGGCGTCGTACGCCGAGACGTTCGGCCTGGAGACCGTCATCTGCCGCGGCTCGAACAACTACGGGCCCTACCAGTACCCCGAGAAGCTGATCCCGTTGATGGTGCTCAACGCGCTGCACGGCGACAAGCTGCCCGTCTACGGCGACGGGCTGCAGGTCCGCAACTGGCTGTACGTGGAGGACTTTGGCCGCGGGATCGGCCACGTCCTGGAGCACGGCGCCGCGGGCGAGGTCTACAACGTCGGCGGCCCCGACGAGTGCGCGAACATCGACGTGGTCAAGCGGATTGTCGGCCTGACCGGCAACGACGAGTCGCTGATCCAGTACGTCACCGACCGGCCCGGGCACGACCGGCGCTACAGCCTCGGCTCGGAGAAGGTCCGTGCGCTCGGCTGGCAGGCGCAGGTGCACTTCGCCGAGGGCCTCGACGCCACGGTGCAGTGGTACCAGGAGAACCCGGACTGGTGGCAGCCGATCCGCTCCGGGGACTACCTCGAGTACTACCAGCGGCAGTACGGCACGGCGCTCGGCGGTTGAGCGCCCAGCAGCTGCTGATCGCGCTGCCCCCGTCGGAGGGCAAGGCGACAGGCGGCGACGGGCCCCCGCTGGAGCTCGCGGGGCTGTCGTCGCCCGGCGAGCTGACCGCGGCGCGCGAGCGCGTGCTGCGGTCGCTGGTCAAGGTGTGCAGCGTGACGAGCCCACGCGCGGTCACGCGGGTCCGCGGGGTGCTGGGCCTCCCGGTCGGGCTGGCCGGGGAGCTGGCGGTGAACGCCGCGTTGCGGTCCGCCCCGACGCTGCCGGCGGCCGCCCGCTACACGGGCGTGCTGTACGACCACCTCGGGCTGTCGACCCTCCCGCCGGCGGCCCGCGAGCGGGCGGCGTCGCGCGTCGCGATCGTCTCCGGCCTCTGGGGCGTCGTCCGGCCGGACGACGCGATTCCGGCGTACCGCTTGAGCATGAACGTGACGCTGCCGGGCGTCGGGCGGCTCGGGACCTTCTGGCGCGCGCCGCTGGCCGCCGCCCTGCCGGACGACGCGCTGGTGGTCGACTGCCGCTCGGCGGCCTACGCGGCGGCGTGGAAGCCGCCGGCAGGCTGCACCGTGCTGGCGGTCCGGGTCTTCACGGTCGCCCCGGACGGCACGCGGAGCGTCGTCAGCCACATGGCCAAGGCGACCCGGGGCGACGTGGCGCGGCTGCTCTTGACGCGCCCGAGCGGCGCGGACGCGGACCCGGGGACGCCCGGCGACGTCGCCGCGCTGGTGTCGGCGGCCGGTCTGCGGTGCGAGCTCGTCCGGCCGGCGCGTCCCGGCGGCGGCGCGGCGGCGCCCTGGTTCCTGGACGTCCTGCTGACCACCTGAATCGGCGGCGGGCGTCCCGCCAGCGGGCGGCGGCGCTCAGCCCGCGAGGGCGCTGACCTTCCAGCGCTGCTCGGTCTTGCCGCCGCGGCGCTGGGCCTCCTTGACGAGCTGCAGCGTGTCGACCTGCTCGTCCTTGCCGGCCTCCGAGCGCACCTTCGCGGTGGCCGTCGTCCCGCTCACGACGATGCCGTTGTCGACGACCTCGAGCTTGAAGGCGTCGACGTCCCGCAGCGAGTCCTTGACGGCGTCGTCGCAGGACTGCTTGCTGGAGGCGCGGATCTTCTCGACGAGCGCAGCGGACAGGAGCTCGCTGCAGATCTCGTCGGCGTCCCGGCGGCTGCTGGCGTCCTGCAGGTCGTCGATCGCGGTCGCGACGGCTTTCGGCTCGCCCTTGAAGCTGTCCGCTGACTCGCTCGTCGACGAGCCGCAGCCGACCGCCAGGACGGCGAGCAGGCTCGCGGCGACGGCGGACGGGCGGCGGAATTCCATGTCGGGGAGCGTATCCCAGGGGCCATTTGCGAGGATGGGCGGCGTGGAGCGCGCGGAGAGAGCCTCGTCATCGGCCCCGTTGCCGCGTGGGCGCCACGCGCCACCGCTCGAGGTGCGCGTCGGCGTCCAGCGGTCGCGGCTGTTCGCAGCCGCCGCGGCCGTGTTCGCGCGGAGCGGGTACGCGGACGCGACCGCCGAGGGCATCGCGCGCGAGGCCGGCATGTCCAAGGCGACGTTCTACGAGCACTTCGCCAACAAGGAGGAGTGCCTGCTCGCGCTCTTCGACGCCGCCGCTACGGCGATCCTGCGCGCCATGAACAAGGGCGCCGGTCCGCGCGAGGGCGTCGCCACGTACGAGGAGTGGGTGCAGCGCGGGCTGCGCGCGGTCCTCGCCACGCTGGCCGCCTACCCGTCCGAGACCCGCACCCTGCTGGTCGAGGCGATCGGCGCCGGCCCGGAGGCGATGGACCGCCGTGACGCGTTCCTGGACGCGTTCGCCGAGGTCCTCTACCGCGACAACGTCGAGAACGCCCCGGCGTTCGGCGCGCCGGTCTTCGCCACGCCGTACGACGCGTTCACGGTGATCGGCGGCGTCATCGAGGTCGTCTCGCGCCAGCTCCGCACGCAGCAGCCGCCCGACATCCGCGACGTCGAGCCGACGCTCCTGCGGCTGATGCTGGGCGTCATCGCGCAGGCGCGGACGCCGGGCCTGCCGCCGGCCTGATGAGCGCGGCCGCGGACGGCGCCGACCGTCACGCGTCGCTCGCCGCGTTGCACGACGAGATCACGTCGTGCCGGGCCTGCCCGCGCCTCGTCGAGTGGCGGGAGGAGGTCGCCCGCGTCAAGCGCGCGGCGTTCCGCGACCAGGAGTACTGGGGCCGCCCGATCCCCGGGTTCGGGGACCCGGACGCGCGGGTGCTGGTGCTCGGCCTGGCGCCGGCGGCGAACGGCGCGAACCGGACAGGGCGCGTCTTCACCGGCGACCGGTCCGGCGACTTCCTGTTCGCGTCGATGCACCGGACCGGCCTGGCCAACCAGCCGACCTCGGTCAGCGCCGACGACGGCCTCGCGCTGACGGGGGCGTGGGTCACGGCCGCGGTCCGCTGCGCGCCGCCGGCGAACAAGCCGACGCCTGCCGAACGGGACACGTGCCTGCCGTTCTCCGTCCGCGAACTGGCGCTGCTGCCGGACCTGGGTGTCGTCGTCTGCCTGGGCGGCTTCGCGTGGGACGCGGCGCTGCGGCTGCGCCGCGCGGCGGGGGCACCGAAGCCCGCCGGCTCGCGGCGGCCGGCGTTCGGCCATGACGTCCTGTTCGCCGACGGCGGCTGGCTGCCGATGCTCGGCTGCTACCACCCGTCCCAGCAGAACACGTTCACGGGCAAGCTCACGGAACCGATGATCGACGCGGTCTTCACCCACGCGGCGGAGCTGGTCGGCCTGGCGTGAGGCGCCCTGCTGCTTCGTGCTGACGTGATGGTCGGGGGTCGGTGGCGCTGACGGCGGTGGGCACTGCGAGGCTGCGAGGTCCGGGTGCGGGGCGTGGAGCCGGCGGCGGGCCGCGTGGGACGAGTGGTGGATCACACGGCTCCCGGCCCGGCAGAACGCCAGTGGCCGCTGCCGGGCGGGGCGGGTGGTGGATCGCACGGCTCCGAGCCCGGCGGAACGCCATCGGCCGCCGCCGGGCGGCGGCCCGGCATCAGACCCACCAGACCCTCCGCGCGTCGCGCGGACGGTTGCTTTCGCGCACCCGCCGGACCGCCACCCCGAGGGTCCTGCTCAGGCCGGGACGGCGGCCGCCGGCGTCAGGCGACGGCCGCTCGCCGTCGTGATCAGCAGCGCCGCCGCGAAGCACAGCAGCGCCGACACGAAGAAGACCCCGTCGTAGGAGCCCGACTGGTCGCGCGTGAAGCCCGCCGCCCAGGCCGCCATCGCGCCGCCCAGCTGGTGCGCGGCGAAGATCCAGCCGAACGCCACCGTGCCGACCTGACGACCGAAGCGCTTGGTCACGAGCGCGACCGTCGGGGGGACGGTGGCGATCCAGTCCAGGCCGTAGAAGACCGTGAACGCGAGCAGCGTCGGCCCCTCGACGGCGAGCGCGACCGGCAGGATCAGGAGCGAGACGCCGCGCCCGGTGTAGTAGACGATCAGCAGCTTGCCGGCGTCGTAGCGGTCGGTGAGCCACCCCGATCCGGTCGTCCCCACGATGTCCAGGACGCCCATCGCGGCCATGATCCCCGCGGCGTGCCCGGTGCTGATGCCGTGATCGTGGGCGGCCGGGATCAGGTGGACCGCGATCAGCCCGACCGTCGTCGCCCCGCAGACGAAGAACGACCCGGCCAGCGCGAGGAAGACGCGGTCGCGCATGACCTGCCGCAGGACGCCGACGGCCGAGGGGCGGGCGGGCGCATCGATCGCCGCCGCGAGTTCGGGCGTGCCGCCGTACGGTGCCTCGCCCTCGGCCGGCCCGTCGCGCATGAAGAGGACCGCGAGCACGAGGGCGACCACGGCCGCACCGCCGACCACGACCATGGTCCAGCGCCAGCCGTCGTCGATCAGCGCCGCCATCAGCGGCAGGAAGATCAGCTGCCCGGTCGAGTTGGCGGCAGTCAGGCCGCCCAGCACCAGCCCGCGCTTCTCGACGAACCAGCGCCCGCTGATCATGGCGGCGAGGACCGGCGCCACCGCGCCGGTGGCCGCGCCCGCGATGAGGCCCCAGACCAGGTACAGCTGCCACAGCTGGTTCACCTGCGTGATGAGCGCGGCGCTGACCCCGATGAGGATCAGCGCGATCGTCACCACGCGGGTGAGCCCGAAGCGCTCGGCGAAGCTCGCGGCGAACGGCGCGCTCAGCCCGAAGACGACGAGGTTCACCGACGCGGCCGTCGAGATCGCGGTGTGGTTCCAGCCGAACTCGTCCATCAGCGGGTCCATCAGGATGCCGAACGTCGCCCGGATCGCCGCCGATGCGAGCAGGACGACGAAGCCGGCGGCGGCGACGATCCAGGCACGGTGGAGGCGACGGGGATGCTTCATGCGCCCGACATCCTGCCGCATCACGGCAGAACAGACCAGTGGCGGAAACGACAATGTTCGCTAGGTTTCCGCCATGACCGATTCCGGCTGTCGCGTCGCCCTGTTGCTCCTGGAGCAGGTCGTCCTGCACGACGTGGGCTCGGCGACCCAGGTCTTCGGACCGCGAGTGTCGCGCCCGGAGCGGCCGGACCAGCAGTACGCGATGACGGTCTGCGGCGCGCGGCGGGGCACCGTCATGTCGACCTCCGGGATCCGCCTGTCCGTGGACGCCGGCCTCGAGGCGCTCGCCGACGCGGACCTGATCGTCGTCCCCGGCACGCTGCCTGCCGCGATCGCAGATGAGCACCGGACCTTCGCTGCCCTGCGCGCCGCGCACGCACGCGGCGCCCGCGTGATGTCGATCTGCACCGGCGCGTTCGTCCTCGCCCACGCGGGGCTGCTCGACGGCCGCCGCGCGACCACCCACTGGGGCTACTGCGACGAGCTCGCGGCGCGCTTCCCGCAGGTCGACGTGGACCCGGGCGTGCTGTACGTCGACGACGGGGACGTGCTGACCTCGGCCGGGCTCACCGCCGGGATGGACCTGTGCCTGCACGTCCTGCGCCAGCAGTTCGGGCCGGACACGGCGAACGGCGTGGCGCGGTGGAACGTGGTCGCGCCCCACCGGGACGGCGGCCAGGCGCAGTTCATCCAGCAGCCCGTCCCGAGGGTCGCCGACGGCGGGCTGGCGGCGACCCGCGCTTGGGCCCAGGAGCACCTGCAGGAGCCGCTCGACGTGGACGCGCTGGCCCGGCACGCGCACATGAGCGAGCGCACGTTCACGCGCCGGTTCCGCGCGGAGACGGGGCTCGCACCCAAGCAGTGGCTGCTCGCGCAGCGGGTCGCCCGCGCCCGCGAGCTGCTCGAGGGGACGGACCTCCCGATCGAAGCCGTCGCGACCGCCGCCGGGTTCGGCAGCGCGGCGAACCTGCGGCTGCACTTCCAGCGCGCGACCGCCACCCGGCCGACCGCCTACCGCGCGACGTTCCGCGACCGCGCGGCTGTCGCGGCCGCCTGACCCGCGCCGCCGCGATCACGGGCCGCGCACCCCGGGTACGGTCCGGTGATGCGAATCGGCGTGTCGACGGCGTACTGGCCCTGGATCACCCCGGACCGCCAGCTCGAGATCGGCGTCCTGGCCGACGAGCTCGGCCTGGACAGCGTCTGGTGCTCGGAGGCCTGGGGCCAGGACGCGGTGTCGATGCTCGGCCTGCTCGCAGGCCGCACCGAGCACGTCCGCCTCGGCACCGCGATCATGCAGATCCCCGCCCGGAAGGCGACCGCCACCGCGATGGCCGCGGCGTCGGTGGACGTCCTCTCCGGCGGCCGCATGATGCTCGGCCTCGGGCCGAGCGGCCCGCAGGTCTCCGAGGGCTGGTACGGCGAGCCGTTCGCCCGGCCCCTGGCCCGGACGCGCGCGTACGTGGAGACGGTCCGCACCGCGCTGGCCGGGGAGACGCTCCCGGTGCAGCTGCCGGAAGGCGAGTCCGGCACCGGGCTCGCCAAGGAGCTGCGGCTGCTGGCCCGCCCCGTCCAGCCGCGGATCCCGATCTACCTCGGCGCGACCTCGCCGAAGGGCATCGAGCAGTGCGGCCAGATCGCCGACGGCTGGATCGGGACGGTCGTCGACCCGCTGCAGCCGGCCCAGACGATCGACCTGGTGGTGGACGCCGTCGCCGCGGCGGGCCGGGAGCGGACGGCGTTCGACGTCGCGTGCCTGACGCCGACCGCGGTCGCCCCGACCGAGGCGCAGGCGCTGGACCTCGTCCGGCCGTGGGTCGCGTTCTACCTCGGCGCGATGGGCGCGAAGGACAAGAACTTCTACGTCGACCTCGCCGGGCGGTACGGCTACGCCGAGGCGGCCGGTCGCGTCCAGGACCTGTACCTCGCCGGCGACCGCGCGGGCGCCGCCGCGGCGCTCCCGGACGACCTGCTGCGCTCGGTCACGATCGCCTGCGACCCGGCAGGCCTTCCGTCCCGGCTGGCGGCGTTCGCGGACGCGGGTGTGGACACCCTGATCGCGGTCCCGGGCGGCGGGGACCTGGACACCGTCCGGGCGCTGGCGGCGGCCCGCGCCGGCGCCGCGGCCTGATTCGTCACACCCTCGGCCGCTGCCTCCGCCCGCGGGTGCGGCCCGGAGTCAGAGCCAGCCCTGGTCCTCGGCCATCCGCAGCGCGTCCGCCCGCGTGGGCGCGCCCAGCTTCTGCATCACCGCCGACAGGTGGTTGCGGGCGGTGCCGTGGGACAGGTGCAGGTCGGCGGCGATCTGCGCCGTCGTCCCGCCGTCGCGGACGCGGCGCAGGACCTCCTGCTCGCGGGGGGTCAGTGGGTTCTCGGGCGCGCTGAGCGCAGCGGCCGCCAGCCCGGGATCGACGACCCGCTCGCCCGCGATGACCCGCCGGATCGCCGCCGCGAGCTCAGCGGCGGGGGCATCCTTCAGCAGGAACGCGGATGCGCCCTCGGCCATCGCGCGGCGCAGGAACGCCGGTTTGCCGAAGGTCGTGACGATCACGACGCGCACCGCCGGCAGTTGGTCGTGCAGCAGCGCGGCCGCGTCGAGGCCGCTGCAGCCCGGCATCTCGATGTCCATGACGGCAACGTCGGGGGACGCCCCTCGAGCGGCGTCCAGGACCTCGTCGCCGCGTCCCACCTGGGCGACGACCTCCAGGTCCGGTTCCATCCCCAGCAGGCTCGCCAGGGCCCCGCGGACCAGCGCCTGGTCCTCGGCCAGCAGCACGCGGATCACGCCGGCGCTCCGTCCGCCCGCAGCGCGCCGACGGTCGGCGGGCCCGCGGCGCCGTCCACCCCGGCCGGCGGCGCGGCGGCGGCCGCCGCCGCCGTCAACGACACGCGCATCTCCAGCCGGAATCCGTGACCGTCGTCCACGGGACCGGCCAGCACCCGGCCGCCGAGCGCAGACGCCCGCTCGCGCAGGCCGGCCAGGCCGTTGCCCAGCGGGTCGGCCGCGGCGCCCCGGCGTCCCCGCCCGTCGTCCTCGATCGCGACCGACGCCACGTCCCCCTCGGCGTGCGCGTGGATCCGGCAGCGGCCGGCGCCGCTGTGCCGGATGACGTTCGTCGTCCCCTCCCGGACCGTCCAGGCCAGCACCGCCTCGACCTCCGCGGGCAGGGGAGCGTCCGGGAGCGCCACGTCGAGGCTCACCCCGGCGGCCTCCAGGGCCATCCGCGCGCCCTCGACCTCGGCGGCGAGCTCCGGCCGGCGGTAGCCGCTGACGGCCTCACGGACCTCGCGCAGCGCCTCGCGCGCCACGCCCTCGATCTCGTTGACGTGGGTCTGCGCCTCGTCGGCGCGGGCCGGCAGCAGCCGGCCGGCCAGCTCGGCCTTCAGCGCGATGACCGACAGCGAGTGACCGAGCAGGTCGTGCAGGTCCCGCGCGAAGCGCTCGCGCTCGGCGGCGACCGCGTGCTGCGCGAGCTCCGCGCGGGCCATGTGCAGGGCGACGTTCGACTCGGCCAGTCGTCGCATGCCCATCATCATCAGCCCGACGCCGAACGTGGAGGCACCGACACCGATCGCGTTCCCCGGGCCACCGGTCGACGAGGCCGCCGCGGCCACGCCGGTCAGCGCGAGCATCGACGGGATCCGCCAGACCTCCGGCAGCCGGGCGAGTCCGACGCAGAGCGCGGGGAAGAGGGTGCCCCACGACGACCGCTCCAGCAGCGTCAGCGCCGTCACGTCGGCCGTCAGGAACAGGAGCGCGGGCACGAGCCGCCGCGTCGGCGGGGCCGCTCCGGCGATGCCGCTGCGGAAGGCCTCGTAGCCGAGCCGCAGGTAGACGCCGAAGCCGAGCAGCGCCAGCGCGACGCGCCACGGCGAGGACTCGCTGCTCAGCAGGTCGACGACCGGCAGGAACAGGAGCGGGACCCACAGCAGCCGCGGCCACCAGCGGCGGTCGCGGTCCTGCAGTGCGCGTTCGGCCACGGCGCGTGAGTCGATCTGCTCGGTCATCGGGTCGGTCGGGGGTCAGTCCCGTGCGTTCAGGTTACGGATGGTCCGCCGCATGATGACCGCGCCGGCAACCGCCCAGACGGCGAGAACAGCCAGGTCGTGCCAGACGAGCCCCGCGCCCGTCGTGGCAGGATCGAAGGCGTGCTGCAGACCGTCCGCCAGCGGCCGCAGCGGGAAGGCCTTCGCGATGTCCTCGAGCCAGCCCGGCGCGCCGTCCAGCGGATAGAAGACGTTCGAGATGAAGGTGATCGGCAGCGTGATCATCGTCAGCACGCCCATGCCGCTCTCCGTGCTCGTGACGAGTCGCGAAGCACCGATGCCGAGCATCGTCATCGCGACGGACCCCAGCGCGAGGGTGATCAGGACCCCCGGCATGGTGTGCGTCGGGATGTGCGCCCCGAAGAGCGCCGTGCCGACGACCAGCAGGATCGCCGTGCTGATGACCATGACGAGGATCGTCGAGCCGACGATCCCGGCCACGTAGACCCAGGTCGGCAGCGGGGTGGTGCGCAGCCGCTTGAGGACGCCGCGCTCGCGCAGGGCGGTCATCGTCATCGCGGTCGAGTTGAAGGTCGTCAGCGTCACGGCGTAGGCGATGATGCCCGGGACGAAGAAGTCGATGAACGCGAGCCCGCCGCGGGTGTCGATGGTCTCGCCGGTGTTCAGCGAGCCGAAGATCGCGAGGAACATCAGCGGGAACGCGATCGACATGACCGCGGCCCGGCGGCTGCGCCAGAAGCTGCGCTGGGTGTAGCGGACCTGCCAGGCGGCGAGCCGCAGGTCGCGTCGCAGTGCACCCGTGCCGGGTCGGTGGGCGGCGACGTGCGACGACGACCGGGTGGCGGCGGCGTTCATGACGGGACCTCCTGGGTCGTGTCGGCGGGCTGCTCGGTGAGCCGTAGGTAGACGTCCTCGAGCGTCGGCTGCGCCACCGACAGCTGTCCGATCGCGACCCCGGCGTCGAGGGCCCAGCCGGTGATGGCGTGGGTCACCGCGAGGCCGGCCTGCGTCGTCACGTGGACGGCGCCGTCACCGGCGTCGCGGACGGTCGTCGTGCTGCCGCCGGGCAGGTCCGGCAGGCCGCCGAGCCCTGCGCCGGCAGGGAGCGTGAAGCGGATCTCCGTGGGGAGCGCGTCGCGGCCGCCGATCGACTCCGGCGACCCCTCGGCCACGAGGCGACCGCCGACCATCACGGCGATCCGGTCGGCCAGGTACTGCGCCTCGTCCATGAAGTGCGTCGTGAGGAAGACGGTCTTGCCGAGCCCGCAGAGCGCGCGGATGGTGCTCCACGCCTGCCGGCGGGCGTGGGGGTCGAAGCCGGTCGTGGGCTCGTCCAGGAACAGCAGGTCCGGGTCCCCGACCAGCCCGAGCGCGAGGTCCAGCCGGCGCCGCTGGCCGCCCGACAGGTCCCCGGCGCGGGTGTCGCGGCGCGCATCCAGCTGGACGAGGTCGATGAGCTCGTCCACCGGCCGCGGGCGCTCGTACCAGCGGCCGTACATCTCGACGAGCTCGGCGATCGTGAGCTCCTCCTGGATGCCGCCGGCCTGCAGGACGACGCCGATGCGCTCGCGCAACGAGCGCTCGGAGGCCGCCGGGTCGTGGCCCAGGACGCGGACGTGTCCGCTGTCGGCCAGGCGGTGACCTTCGAGGATCTCGGTGGTCGTCGACTTGCCGGCACCGTTGGGCCCGAGCAGGCAGAACACCTCGCCTGGGCTGACGGTGAAGCTCACGCCCGCGACGGCCTGCAGGTCGTCGTAGCGCTTGTGCAGATCGCGGACGTCGATGGCGGGTTCGGTCATGGTCCTGAAGCTACGCCGGTCCCGGACCCTCCGGAAGTGGCGGCCGTCCGGACCTCGGGGTGACACGTGTCATGGGCGTCTCACGTGCCTCGCACGGGACCCGACGAGCCGTCGCGGCCTGCGAACATGCGGCGCATGGCCCCGGTCCCTCCCTTCGCCGCGCTCGCGGCCTCGCCGGCGCCGGCCCTCGATCAGCTCGCGCTCGCACTGGCCGTCGAGCTGCGCCCGCCCGGGTCCGTCGACACGGCGCTCGTCATCGGGGCGCTCGACGCGCTCGGGGCCGAGCTGGGTGCGGTCACCGCGAGCCTGGAGCCGGGGGACGTGGTCGGCCAGACGCAGGCGCTGACCGCCCTGCTCGGCGTCGCGCACGGGTTCAGCGGCGACCGCGAGGACTACGACCACCCGGACCACTCGATGCTGGACCTCGTCCTGGAGCGGCGGCGCGGGCTGCCCATCCTCCTGTCCGTCGTCTACACCGAGGTGGCGCGGCGGGCGGAGATCCCGCTGGCCGGGGTGGGGCTGCCCGGCCACTTCGTCGTCGGGCACTTCGCCGCGGACCCGCCCGTGCTGCTGGACCCGTTCGGCGGCGGCGGCCGGCTGGGCCCGATCGGCGGCCCCGACGTGCGGCCCTGGACCCCGACCGAGGTCGCGATGCGGATGCTGAACAACCTCGTCGGCGCCTACCGGATGCGGCGCGACCTGCCGCGGGCGATCCAGTGCGCCGAACTGCGTCTGCACCTGCCGTCCGGGGGCGACATGCGCAAGACGCTCGCTGCCGAGCTGCGGTCGATGCAGGCACGCATGAACTGATCCGAGACCGCTTCAGGACCGGATGTCTTCTGCCGATGAGTAGTCTGGTAGAGCAACACGAAAGAGAGAAAGGAGGACCGCCATGCGCGTCCTCTGTGCGAAGTGCCTGCGGCAATGGGCCGCGGAGCGTGTCGCGGATCGCGCGAGCTGCCCCCACTGTGGTGGCGCTCTGCTGCACCGCTGATCCCGCCGGGCGGCCACTTAGGCGCCGCCGGCACCGGGTCTGACACCCACACGATCCAAAGCCCCGCTCGTTGAGACACGGCGGGGCTTTTGTCGTTCCGGGGTCTGGGTAGGTTCTCCGCCGTGCCCGCGTCCCGCCCCCTCGAGCAGATCATCGACCCGGGCTGGGCCCGTGCCCTGGAGCCCGTCGCCGACCAGATCGCGGCCATGGGGGACTTCCTGCGCGCCGAGGTCGCCGCGGGCCGCCCGTACCTTCCGGCGGGGAAGCACGTCCTGCGCGCCTTCGCGCAGCCGCTGGACGACGTCCGTGTCCTGATCATGGGCCAGGACCCATATCCGACCCCGGGGCATGCGGTCGGCCTGTCGTTCTCCGTCGCGCCCGACGTGCGGCCGATCCCCAAGAGCCTGGCCAACATCTACAGGGAGTACGGCGAGGACCTCGGGTTGCCGCTGCCGTCGAATGGCAACCTGTCCCCGTGGGCCGAGCAGGGCGTCGTCCTGCTGAACCGCTCGCTGACGGTCCGCCCGGGCGAGTCGAACTCGCATCAGGGCAAGGGCTGGGAGGCCGTGACCGAGCAGGCGATCCGCGCGCTGGCCGCCCGCCAAAAGCCGCTGGTCGCGATCCTCTGGGGCCGTAACGCGCGAAACCTGAAACCGCTGCTGGGGGACGTCCCGTGCATCGAGTCGGCCCACCCGAGCCCGCTCTCGGCGCACAACGGGTTCTTCGGCTCGCGGCCGTTCAGCCGCGCGAACGCGCTGCTGG
The DNA here is from genome assembly GCF_040581415.1 of Paraconexibacter sp. AEG42_29. Lineage (NCBI taxonomy): Bacteria > Bacillati > Actinomycetota > Thermoleophilia > Solirubrobacterales > Paraconexibacteraceae > Paraconexibacter > Paraconexibacter sp. AEG42_29. Next base: position 5,452,136 of record NZ_CP114014.1, read on the forward strand.
CCGAGCAGGGGGCCGGCCCGGTCGACTGGCGCCTCCCCTGAAGGCCGAGCTGCGATGAGCGTCGACCTGGGTGTCGCGCGTCGCATCTCGGCGGGTATGGCGCTGGCGACCGGGGTAACTTGGAGGGGTCGTGCACGATTCCGCCCTGAAGGACTTCACCCCCCGGACCCGCGAGTGGTTCACGAGCGCGTTCGCCGGCGCGACCGAGGTCCAGCAGCAGGCCTGGCCGGCGATCGCGTCCGGCGCGCACACGCTGATCGCCGCGCCGACCGGCAGCGGCAAGACGCTCGCCGCGTTCCTCTGGGGGCTCGACGCGCTTGCCCGCGAGGAGAACCCCGGCCACACGCGGATCGTCTACGTCAGCCCCCTGAAGGCGCTCGCGTACGACGTCGACCGCAACCTCCGGGCGCCGCTCCGGGGCATCGGCGCCCAGGTCACCGTCGGCATCCGGACGGGCGACACCTCGCAGAAGGACCGCGCGCACATGAAGCGCCGGCCGCCGGACATCCTGATCACGACGCCGGAGTCGCTGTACCTCGTCCTGACGTCGCAGGCCCGCGACATGCTCAAGGGCGTCGAGGCGGTGATCGTGGACGAGATCCACGCGCTCGCGTCGACCAAGCGCGGCTCCCACTTCGCGCTCACGCTCGAACGCCTGCAGGCTCTGCAAGAGCCCGGTCACGAGGTCCAGCGCATCGGCCTGTCCGCCACCCAGAACCCGCTCGAGGAGGTCGGCCGCTACCTCGTGGGCCCACGCCGGACCTGCCGCCTGGTCGACGCCGGCGTGCGCAAGCCGCTGGACCTGAAGATCCACGTCCCGGTCGAGTCGATGGTGGAACCCGAGGCCCTCGACGAGCACGGCGAGCCGCGCGATCCGCTGGAGCCCGTCATCGGGGGCGAGGCCACGCGCAAGTCGATCTGGCCCGCGATCTACCCGGAGATCCTGAAGCTCGTCCTGGAGCACCAGTCGACGATCGTCTTCGTCAACAACCGCCGCGGCGCGGAGCGGCTGGCCCTGCGGCTGAACGAACTGCACCACGCGCAGCGCGTCGAGCAGGACGAGAACGCCGAGACGGAGACCATCGCCCGCGCCCACCACGGCTCGCTCGCCCGCGAGGAGCGCGAGTCCGTCGAGGAGCTCCTGAAGTCCGGCGGACTGCCGTGCCTGGTCGCGACCAGCAGCCTGGAGCTCGGCATCGACATGGGCGCCGTCGACCTGGTCCTGCAGGTCGAGTCGCCGAAGTCCGTCGCCCGCGGCCTGCAGCGCGTCGGTCGCGCCGGCCACGGCGTCGGGGACACGTCCAAGGGCCGGATCTTCCCGAAGTTCCGCGCCGACCTGCTCGAGTGCGCGGTCGTCGTCCGCCAGATGCGCGAGGGGAAGATCGAGCCGACGGTCGTCCCCCGCAACGCGCTCGACGTGCTCGCGCAGCAGATCGTCGCGATGGCGGCCGACGCCACCGACAACGACGGCGGCGGGGGTATGGCGGTCGACGACCTGCACGCGCTCGTCACCCGCACCCACTCGTACGGGGAGCTCAGCCGGGAGCTGCTCGAGAACGTCCTGGACATGCTCGACGGCCGCTACCCGTCGCAGGAGTTCGCCGAACTGCGCGCCCGCATCACGTGGGACCGCGTCGCCGGGACGATCCGCGCCCGCAAGGGCTCGCGGTCGCTGGCGATCGTCAACGCCGGCACGATTCCCGACCGCGGCCTGTACTCCGTCACCCTCCCCGACGGCCGCCGGGTCGGCGAGCTCGACGAGGAGATGGTCTACGAGGCGCGCCCCGGCCAGACGTTCCTGCTCGGCGCGTCGGCGTGGCGGATCGAGGAGATCCAGCGCGACCGCGTCCTCGTCACACCGGCCCCCGGTGCCCCCGGTGCGATCCCGTTCTGGAAGGGCGACAGCGTCGGCCGCCCGAAGGAGCTCGGGCAGGCGATCGGCGAGTTCGCGCGGACCGCCGTCGACGCCGACCCCAAGCAGCTCGAGGTCGACTACGACCTGGATCCGCGCGCGGCGCGCAACCTCGTCGACTACCTGCAGGAGCAGCAAGCCGCGACGCGCGTCGTCCCGTCCGACACGACGATCGTCGTCGAGCGCTTCCGGGACGAGATCGGCGACTGGCGCCTGTGCGTCCTGTCCCCCTACGGCGGCCGCGTGCACTCGGCCTGGGCGCTGGCGCTGAGCGCCCGCATCCGCGACGTCTACGGCCTCGAGTCGGACGCGATCTGGTCGGACGACGGGATCATCGTGCACCTCCCCGACGCGGATGAGCCCCCGGGCGTCGACCTCGTCATGGTCGACCCCGACGAGGTCCAGGAGCTGGTGGTCGCCGAGCTCGGGTCCTCCGCGCTGTTCGGCGCGCGTTTCCGCGAGAACGCCGGCCGCGCCCTGCTGATCCCGCGCGCCTACCCCGGCAAGCGCACGCCGCTGTGGCAGCAGCGGCTGAAGTCGCAGTCGCTGCTGGAGGTCGCCAAGCGGTACAGCGAGTTCCCGATCATCCTGGAGACCTACCGCGAGTGCCTGCGGGACGTCCTGGACGTCCCGGGCCTGACGGACCTGCTGCGCGCGCTCCACTCCCGCGACCTGAACCTCGTCGAGGTGGAGACGCAGACCGCGTCGCCGTTCGCCAGCAGCCTGCTGTTCGACTACGTCGCGACGTACATGTACGAGGGGGACACGCCGAACGCGGAGCGCCGCGCTGCCGCCCTGTCCCTGAACAAGGACCTGCTGGCCGAGCTGCTCGGGCAGGAGGAGCTGCGCGACCTGATCGACGCCGACGCGTTGGACATGGTCGAGGCCGACCTGCAGCACACGTCGGACCGGACGAAGGTGGCGACCACCGACGACCTCGGGGACATGCTGCGCCGCGTCGGCGACCTATCGGACGCCGAGATCGCGGTCCGCACGATCGCGGGCGTCGACCCCACCGACCTGACCGCCCGCCTCAGCGCCGAGCGCCGCGCGGTCCAGGTCCGCATCGCCGGCGAGCCGCGCTGGATCGCCGCGGACGACGTCGGCCTGTACCGCGACGCGCTGGGGACCGTCCCGCCCGGCGGCCTGCCGGCGACGTTCCTGGAGGACGTCCCCGATCCGCTGCGGCGGCTGACGGCCCGCTACGCCGCGACGCACGGCCCGTTCACCACCGCCGAGCTGCGCGCCCGCTACCTGGTCGACCCGACCAGCGCGCTCAAGGAGCTCGAGGCGGCCGGCGCCATCGTCCGCGGCGAGCTGCGCCCGGGCGGCTCCGAGCGCGAGTGGTGCGACGCCGACGTCCTGCGGCGCCTGCGCCGCGCGTCGCTCGCGGTGCTGCGCAAGGAGATCGAGGCGGCGGACCCGGCGCAGCTCGCGCGCTTCGCCCCGTCGTGGCAGGGCGTCGACCGCCATCCGCCGGCCGGTGCCGGCATCGATCGCTTGCGCGAGGTGCTGATCCCGCTGCAGGGCCTGGCGCTGCCGGTCGCGGTCTGGGAGCAGGACGTCCTGCCGCGCCGCTGCGGCGCGTACTCGCCCGCGTGGCTGGACCAGCTGTGCGCGTCCGGGGAGCTCGTCTGGGCCGGCGCCGGTGCGGTGGGCCGGTCGAGCGGACGGGTCGCGCTGTGGTTCCGGGACGACGCGGAGGCGATCGGGCCGGTGCTCGTGAAGGGCGATCCACCGTCGTCCGAGGCGCACGAGCAGGTCCGCGACCGGCTCGCGAAGGCCCCGTGCTTCTTCACCGACCTGCTCGGCGAGCTGCCCCTGGTCCCCGAGGAGCTCCAGGAGGCGCTGTGGGACCTCGTGTGGGCCGGCGAGGTCACGAACGACGCCTGGGCGCCCCTGCGCGCCCCGCGGCTCGCCCTGGCCAAGGCGACGCAGCAGCGCGACCGGGCCACGACGCGTCCAGGCCGGCGGTTCGGCGGCTCCACGCGGCGCTCGACGGGTGCCGCTGCCCAGGTGAGCGGGCGCTGGTCGCTCACCTCGACGATCTTCCGGCACGCCGCCGCGCCCGACCAACAGCGGCGCACGGTCGCCGAGCTGCTGCTCGAGCGCCACGGCATCGTCACCCGCGAGACCGTCCTCGGGGAGGGCGTCCCCGGCGGCTTCAGCGCGCTCTACCCCGCGTTCGCGGATCTCGAGACGCTCGGCGTCTGCCGCCGCGGCTACTTCATCGAGGGCCTCGGCGGCGCGCAGTTCGCCCTGCCCGGCGCCGTCGAGCGGCTGCGCGCGCAGAAGGACCGCGACGCCACCGCGATCGTCCTGGCGGCGACCGACCCCGCCCAGGCGTACGGCGCAGCGCTGAAGTGGCCGGCGCGAGAGGAGGCGCAGACCACCGCGCCGTCCCGCAGACCCTCCCGCGTTCCCGGCGCCCACGTCGTCACCGTCGGCGGCGACCCCGTCCTGTACGTCGAGCGCAGCGGCAAGGGCCTGCAGACGCTCACGGACGACCCATCCGACGAGCGCATCCCGGGCGCGATCGACGCGCTGGCGACGTACGTCCGCGGCGGTCGTGGCCGCAAGCTCGCCGTCGAGCGGGTCGACGGCGAGGACGTCATCGGCTCCCCGTTCGAGGCGCTGCTGGTCGAGCACGGCTTCCGCCAGGGCCCGACGAAGCTCACCCTCAGTGCGTAGCCAACCCGCGCCGCGCCTCCCGTACAGCGCGCTAGGCTGCGCGCCACGTTGTCCGCGTTCCCGCGACATGTCCAGGCCGCCGGCGGGGTGATCCTCGCCGCCGGGAAGGTGTGCGTCATCCACCGCCCCGATTACGAGGACTGGTCGCTGCCGAAGGGCAAGCTCGACGAGGGTGAGTCGCACGAGGACGCCGCGCTGCGCGAGGTTCACGAGGAGACGGGGCTGCGCTGCACCCTCGGCGCCGAGCTGTCCCCGCAGCAGTACGTCGACCGCAAGGGCCGCCCGAAGACGGTCCGCTGGTGGGCGATGGCGGTCGTCGACGACGAGGGCCTGACGCCAAGCGACGAGGTCGACGAGCGCCGCTGGATCCCGGTCGCCGAGGCGGAGGCGCTGCTCGACTACGAGCACGACCGCGCCCTGGTCCGCGAGGCACTCGCGTCCGCGGACCGGGCCTGAGCCGCGCTTCAAGCACACCGCTCGGCGGCCGATCACCGGCCCATGAGCCCACAGCACGCGGCCGGCACCGAGCTCACCGTCCTGGACGGCACGATCGAGCCGCTCCGCGCCGTCGCCGCCCCCAACGTCGACCCGGTGATCGAGCAGCTCCGCGAGCGGCTGCGCAGCCTCGACAACACCTGCCTGGCCGGCCTGCAGGAGGGACTGACCCGGATGGTCGTCGGCGACCACAGCTTCAGCGCCGAGCCCGGCACCGAGCCGATCTACGACGACTCCCCCGACCCCAACGTCCGGGCCCTGGTCGACATCTTCAACTCGATGCTGCAGCGCAGCCAGGAGGCCCTCGGCGCATACGAGCAGCTGCGTATCCGGCTCGCCGACGCCCTGGGCGAGCAGTCGTGCCTGCCCGAGCTCACCGGACGGCTGCACAGCCTGGAGGAGAACTGCCTCACCGACCTGGACGAGGGACTGCAGGCCGTCGTCGACGGCGACCTCACCCGCAGTGCACGCCCGGTCACCCTGCCGCTGACCCCGGCCCCCGACCGCCGCCTCGGTGAGCTCGGCACGTCCTTCAACCAGATGCTCGCGCGCTCGCGCACGGCCCTTCACAGCTACGACACGATGCGCGAGGACCTCCGCAGCGCCCTCGGGGACACCTCGTGCCTCGACGAGCTGCGCGCCAAGCTCTACAGCCTGCACCGGCACTGCCTCCGCGATCTCGACGAGGGCCTGGAGGCGGTCAGCTCCGGCACCGCGCTGACGCGGGCGGTCGGGCCCGTTACCACCCCGCTGGTCGGACCGACCGAGGAGGCGGACATCGGGGAGCTCGCCGAGGTGTTCAACCGCATGCTCGCCCGCACGCAGTCGACACTCGCCCACTACGACGAGCTGCGCCGGCGCGCCTACATCGGCGTCGCCCCGACCCACCACCCCGGCGGCCCCCGCCCGTGACGCAGGCGCCCGCCACGCTGCACGAGGACGCCGAGCGCTTCGCACAGCTGCTGGAGCGCCGGGACCGCCGCGCCTGCATCGCCGCCGCGGTCGGCCTGATCGACGACGGCCTGAGCGTCGCCGACTTCGTCCTCGGCGTGCTGGCCCCCGCACTCGCACGGCTCTCGGACGGGATGTGGCATCGCGGCGAGTGGACGGCCGCCTACCAGCAGAGCGCCGTCGAGATCGCCGACACCCTGCTGGCCGTCACCGCCGCCCGGGCGCAGCCGGGGACCGCCGACGGCCGCCTCGTGGTCTGCGTCGCCGAGCGCGACAGCCAGAACCTCCCCGCGCGGATGCTGTGCGAGCTCCTGCGGGCCGAGGGCTTCACCGTTGCGTTCCTCGGGACGCCGACCATGACCGCGGGGGTCGCGCGCATGCTCGGGCAGATGCCGGCGGACGCGCTGGTGCTGTCGTGCTCGGTCCCGGTCAACCTGCCGGCCACCGTCCCCCTCATCGAGGCCGCCCACGACGCGGGCGTCCCCGTGCTGGCCGCAGGCCGCGGTTTCGGCGAGGACGACGTGCGCGCCACCTGCCTCGGGGCGGACTGCCTCACCCCGCGGATCGATGCCGTCCGCAGCGCCGTCGAGCGCCTCCGCCAGACTCCGGCACCGCTCGCGGCGTCGACCGCCGAACGCGTGCAGGCCCAGGAGATCCTGGCCATCCGCGCACCGCTGACCGAGCAGCTCGCCGAACAGGTGGAGTACCGCAGCGGCCACCTGCTCGCGCGCGGCCCGCGGTCACGCAACGCGCTGCGCGACGACCTCGACGCCGTGCTCGGCTGGCTCGCCGCGGCGGTCCTGTGCGACGAGCGGATCCTGGTCGAGCACGTCGAGGGCCTCGCTGCGCGCGGTCGCCACCGCCGGCAGGACCCGCGCATCGTCACCACCATGCTCAGGACCGTGGAGGACCGCCTGGCGTTCGACGTGCCGGCCGCGGCCGCGCCGCTCGCCGCCGCTCAGGGCGTCATGCGCCTGGCCGGCTGACGCCGGGCGGCACACCGCCGGGAGCCGCGCTCAGGGCGTCTTCTTGCCGGGGTTGAAGAGGCCCGCGGGGTCGAGCGCGAGCTTGATCGCACGGTGCGCCGCGACGGCCGCCGGGGCCCACTGCTTGGACAGCTGCCCGCGCTTGAGCCAGCCCAGCCCGTGCTCGCCGCTGACGGTTCCCCCGAGCGACACGGCCAGGTCGAAGAGCTCCTCGGTCGCGACCTCGGCCCGGGCGAGCTGCGCACCGTCGCCCGGGGTCAGCAGGAAGGTCGAGTGCAGGTTGCCGTCGCCCGCATGCCCCCAGGAGCACGCGTCGAGGCCGTGGCGCAGGCCGATCTCCACCGTCCCCGCGATGCCCTCGGCGAGGCGATCGAGGGGGACGCCGATGTCCTCTGACAGCTTGCCGCCCTGGACGGCCGTCACCGCGATGCCGACCCCGTCCCGCCAGCGCCACAGCTCCTTCGGCTCGTGCGGACGTGCCCCAGGACCAAGCGCCTCCAGGAGCTCCGCGACGTCGTCCGGCCCGCCGTCCGCCTCGCAGATGACCAGGAACTGCGCGTCACCGGGCAGCCCGCCGGGGAACGACGCGCCGGCGGCCGCCAGGGCACCGGCGTCGAGGTACTCGATCGTGGCAGGGACCGTGCCCGACGCCAGCACCGCCTCGATCGCGGCGCAGCCCGCGTCGATGGTGGGGTAGGCGGCGGCGACCGGCACCGGCGCATGGACGGGTGCCGGGATCAGCCGCAGCCACGCCGCGGTGACGATGCCGAGCGTCCCCTCGCTGCCGGTGAGCAGGCCGACCAGGTCGTAGCCCGCGACGTCCTTGCGCGTCGGCCCGCCGACCGACACGAGCTCCCCCGGGGCCAGGACGGCCTCGAGCCCGGTCACCCACGCGCGGGTCACGCCGTACTTGAAGCAGTGCGGGCCGCCGGCGTTCGTGGCGATGTTGCCGCCGATCTGCGAGGCCTCGGCCGCCCCCGGGTCGACCGGGAAGAAGAGCCCGTTCTCGCGCGCGTGCCGGGCCAGCGTCTGGGTCGTCACCCCGGCCTCGACGTTGATCCGCCACAGGCCGGGGTCGAACGACCGGATGCGGTCCAGCCGGTCCAGCGCGACGACGACCGTCCCCTCGGGCCCGGCCAGCTCCGGCACGGGCGCCGGCGTGGCACCGCCCGAGTAGCCCGTCCCGCCGCCGCGCGGGACGATCGCGACCCCGCGCTCGTAGCACCAGGCCACGACCGCGGCGACCTGCTCGGCGTCGCGCGGGAGGACGACGGCGTCGGCGTGCCCGCGCAGCCCCATCGCGATCGAGGCGTCCTGGGTCCACTCGGGTGCCGGCGGGGCGGGATGGCCGAGGACGTACTGGTCGCCCACGATCCGTGCGAGGTCCGATCGCATTCGGGGAACGTACCCTTCACGGCGCGCGTGCCCCTTCGCGCCCGACCTCGCGATGCCCGAAGGCGACACCATCCACTATGCGGCCAACCGGATCCGCCCCGTCCTGGAGGGCGTGGTCCCGGACGAGCTCCGCACGCCCCACCCGCGTTTCGGGCGTGACCGCTGGCCCGCCCGCCTGGCCGACCGCGCGGTCACCGGCGTCGACGCCCACGGCAAGCACCTGTTCCTGCGCTTCGACGGGGACCTCGTCATCCACTCCCACCTGCGGATGACCGGGTCGTGGGGCGTGCACCCGGTCGGCCAGCGCTGGAAGCGCGCGCCCCGTCGCGCCTGGCTCGTGGTCCGCGCCGGTGACGTGGAGGTCGTCCAGTTCGACGGCCCGATCCTCGAGCTCATGACCGCCGCCCGCGCCCGCGGGGACCGCCGCCTCGCGCTCCTCGGCCCGGACATCCTGGCCCCCGACGCGTTCGACGAGCGGCGCTTCCTGCGGCGCCTGCGGGAGGACGACCCCACCCGCACCATCGGCGACGCGCTCCTGGACCAGCGCACGGTGGCCGGGCTGGGGACGGTCTGGCGGACCGAGGCCTGCTGGGCGGCCCGCATCGACCCGCACCGCACGACCGCGAGCGTCCCCGACGACCTGGTGCTGGAAGGAGTTCGGGACGTGCGCCCGCGCATGCAGCTCAGCGCGAGGACCGGCACCGAGGCACGCGAGCGCTCCTGCTACGGCCTGCGCGGGCGTCCGTGCTCGCGCTGCGGCACGAAGATCCGCAGCGGCCACCTCGGGGACGACAACCGGCCCGTATTCTGGTGTCCCGGATGCCAGACCTGAAGACCACGGACGGCCGCGTGCTCCGCGTCGGCCACAAGGGCGCGGACCTCATCGCGCCCGGCAACACCCCGGCCTCGTTCGACGCCGCGTTGGCCGCCGGCGTCGACATGATCGAGTTCGACGTCCTGCCCGAGCACCGCGACGGGACCGGCGAGCTCTACCTCGCCCACGACTACAACCACGTCGCCGGCGCCCCGACCCTGGCGGACGGGCTCGCGCACCTGGCCTCGGCGCCGTTCGACGGCCTGCGCCTCGACGTCGACCTCAAGCTGCCGGGCTACGAGGACCGCGTCTGCGCCGCCCTGCGGGACGCCGGCCTGGCCGAGCGCACCCTGATCTCCACGATGGAGGAGGCGTCGCTACCGCGGGTCCGCGCCGCCGCCCCCGAGATCCGGCTCGGCTGGTCGGTGCCGAAGGTCCGCCGCAACTACCTCGCGCACCCGGTCACCAAGCCGCTCGCGCTCGCCGCCGCGACCGCCGCCCGGCGGCAGATCCCGCGCCGCGCCGCCGCGAAGGTCCGCGCCGGGGAGATCGACGCGGTGATGTCGCACTGGGCGCTCGTCAGCCCCGCCTTCGCCCGCGCGATCCAGCGCGCAGGAGCGGAGCTCTACGTGTGGACCGTCGACGAGCTGGCGCTGCTGCGGCGCCTGGAGGCGATCCCCGGCGTCACCGGGATCATCTCCAACGACCCGCGCCTGTTCGACGCGGACTGACGGCCGGGTCTACTTCGTGACGGAGCAGGTCGCGGCGCTGAACCCACTCGGGTCCGCGCCGGCGGTGCTGCCGCGCTTGCCGGACGTGCTCATCCGGGCGCGCTTGACGACCTCGGTGCCCTCGCGCCACTCGAACGTCACAGCGCCTCTGAGCTTGAAGGAGCCGGTCTGCGGGGGGACCACGGTGAAGTTGCGCCCGGTCTGACGGCGCTGATACTTCGCCGAGCCGACGTCGATCCAGCCGCTGTCCCCGGCGTCGCCGATGTTGTGCCACTTCTTGTCCTCGGCGGACAGGTACTGCAGCTGGAAGCGCATGTACATCTCCTGCTTGCGGATGCCGTTGCCGGGCATCGAACCGCGGATCCCGATGGTGTCGGGGTGGTCCGCGGTGTCGCAGACGTTGACCGTGGCCCACAGGAGACGGTTCGGCTTCGCCTTCTTCGCGGCCGCCCCCCCGCTGACGGGCGCGACCGCGAGCGCGGTCAGCAGCACCATGAACGCGGCGATGAGGGTTGCGAAGCGGCGCGGCACACCGGCAGGGTAGCGGGCGCCCAGCGGACGCTGAAATCCGTTTGTGATGGACCGCTCACCGCGGCGTAGTGGACGTATGGGCGACACCTTGACCATGGCTCTACCAGCCCCGAACACCGCCGCCGTCGCGTTCGATGCGCTCTACCGTTCGTGCGTGGACGACGTCCACGCCTACGCGTGGTCGCTCCTACGGGACCGTGCGGCGGCCGAAGACGTCACGGCGCTCGCGTTCGAGCGCGCGTACCGGAAGCGAGGCAGATTCGACCCCTCCAAGGGGACCGAGCGCGCCTGGATCTTCGGGATCGCGCGCAACGCCGCGCTCGACGAGCTGCGGCGACGGCGCAGGACGGCGACGCTGGTCACCGATCCTGAGGACCCGGCCGCCGCCGCTGCCGTCAGCGACTCCGGCGAGGCCGCCGAGCGCCGCGCGACGGTGCAGATGGCGCTCGCGACGCTCGATCCCCGTGACCGCGAGCTCGTCGCCCTCAAGTTCCACGCCGGGCTGTCCAACGCCGAGATCGCCGAGGTCCTCGGCGTCTCCGAATCCAACGCGGGCACCAAGGTGCACCGTGCCGTCACCAAGCTCCGGGAGGCCTGCGCCTGATGTCCCGCCACCAGCCCCACACCGATCACGACCTGGACCCGACGATCGCCGCCGAGCTCGACGCGCTCGAGGCCGCCCTCGCCGGCACGCCGTCCGCCGACCCTGAGCTGCTCGCGCTCGTCGCCGCCGTTCGCGAGGACGCCGTCCCGCCCACCATGGCCTTCCGCCAGGACCTCGACGAGCAGGTCGCCGCCGGGTTTCCCCGGCGGCGCAGCGCCCGGTCCGTCCCCACCTGGCTGTGGGCACGCCGTGCGATCGCGGGTCCCGCCGCCGCGGTCGCCGCGTCGGCGCTGATCGCGCTGGTCGTGGTCGCGGGCGGGAGCGACAACGGGACGGTGTCGTCGCTGTCCGCACGGCAGGACAGCACCGTGTCGGAGACCGAGTCCTCTGCCGCCGCCACGACCGCCACGTCGGCACCGTCGACGTCCGCTCCCGGCGATTCGGCGGGTGGCGGCACGGCGGCCGACAGCGACGCCTTCTCCGAGCCCCAGGCCAATCAGCTCAAGCCCGGCACAGCGGGCGAGGACGCCGCTCGCCAGTCCGCTCCGTCACCGTCGACCGTCGCCCCGAGCGCCGGCGTGGCGGTCCCGCCGAGCGCCCCGAAGCCGGTCGTCCCCGGCCGCGACCGCAAGGTCGAGCGCTCCACCCAGCTGGCGCTGCGGACCAACGCCCGCAGCCTGCAGCGCGTGTCCGACGGCGTCGTCCGTGTGACGCAGACCGCCGGCGGCGTGGTGCAGCAGTCGAGCGTCGACGCGACGGACCGCGGCGGCACCTCGGACTTCACGCTCACCGTCCCCTCGGGGAAGGCCGACCTCGTCGTGACGCGGCTGAGCAAGCTCGCCCACGTCGCCTCCATGAGCCAGGCCACGAACGACATCACCGCCGGGTTCGTCAACTTCGAGGACCAGCTCAGCGACGCCCGTGCCGAGCGCGCGGCGCTGCTCAAGGCCCTGAAGGGCGCGAAGACCGAGGAGGGGATCGCGCGCCTGAAGTCCCGCATCGTGGCCAACCGCGACGAGATCGCCCGCCTCAAGGGCCAGCTCGCCGGCCTGAAGAACCGCGCGGACAACGTCACGCTCTCGGTCACCGTGACCGCCAGCGGCGGCGCCGTGCCGAAGTCCGACAACGGCGAGGACGAGGGCGGCGCCTGGTCGCCCGCCGACGCTGCGGGCGACGCGCTCCGCGTCCTCGAGGTCGCGGCCGGCGTGATGCTCATCGCCCTCGCGGTGATGGTCCCGCTCGGCGTGATCACGCTTCCGGCCTGGTTCGGAGCCCGCGCCGCCCGGCGGCGCCGTCGCGAGCAGGCCCTCGACCCGGCCTGATCGCCAGGCGCGCCGCATCTACCGCACCCCGGCCCCGGGAACCACGTTCCCGGGGCCTGACGGCGCGGCCGGTGTGGTAGGAAGAGGGCTGTGGGATCGGGTGACACGACAGAAGCCAGCGCGCTGCTGGCCAAGGTGCCGGTGTTCGAGGCGCTCGAGCCGGACGACCTGGACCGCGTCGCCCGTGTCGCCGTCGCGCGCCGCTTCGCCACCCAGCAGGTGATCTTCCGCGAGGGCGACACGAGCGACACCTGCTACGTCGTGCGCTCCGGCCACGCCCGTGCCGTCCGCGAGCACACCGACGGCCGCGCGATCGCGCTCGCGCACTTCGGCCCGGGCGACATCTTCGGCGAGCTCGCGATGTTCGACGACGAGCGCCGGTCGGCGACGGTCGAGACGCTCGACGACGTCGACGCGATCGCGATCGCCGGCCAGGACATGCGCCGGCTGCTGCGCGACCACCCCGACATCGCGGTCAAGCTCGTCATCGCGCTCGGCCGCCGGATGCGCGAGGCCAACGAGCGCCTCACCCGCCAGTCGTTCCAGACCGTCCAGAGCCGTGTCGCCGGGGTCCTCGGCCAGCTCGTCGAGCAGGCCCGTGCGGAAGGGGCGGAGGACCGCGACGTCCTCGTCACCATCACGCAGGCCGACATCGCGCAGCTCGCCGGCTCCAGCCGGGAATCCGCCAGCCGCTTCCTCGCCGTCCTCGAGCGGGCGAACGTCGTCACCCAGGGACGTGGCCGCATCACCGTGCACGACCCGGCGGCGCTCGCGAACTACATCTACTGATGGCGGCGTCCCGCGCAGCGGAACCCGAGTTCTCGGCGGGCGGCGTCGTCCTCCGGGACGACCCCGCGGCCGCGGGCGGCAAGGGGCCGTTCCGGTGCGTCGTGATCGTCCCCACGCGCCGGGCCGCCGACGGCAGCAAGGTCCTGGCCCTGCCGAAGGGGCACCCGGACCCCGGGGAGAGCGCCCTCGACGGCGCCCTGCGCGAGGTCCGCGAGGAGGCCGGCATCGTCGCGGAGCTGATCGCCGAGCTCGGGGACGTCCGGTATTTCTACATGCGCGACGGGCGGCGGATCGCCAAGGTCGTGCGGTTCTTCCTGATGCGCGCGGCGTCCGGCGACATCGCCGACCACGACCACGAGGTCGAGGCTGCGCGCTGGGTCACGCTCGAGGAGGCGGCGGCCAGCCTCAGCTACGCCGGTGAGCGCGAAGTCGTCCGCAAGGCACTGTTGTACCTGCAGCCAAACGGATAGGGTCCGCTCCACATGCAGGTGCTGAACTTCTACTCGACGATCTTCGCGGACCAGCTCAAGCGTGGCCGCAAGACGGCCACGATCCGCCTTGGCGACAAGTCGCACAAGTACAAGAAGAACCAGGCGGTGCTGGTCACGATCGGCTATCAGCACTCGCCCCGGGAGAAGATCTTCGACGCGGTCATCGACCAGGTCGAGGTCAAGCGCGTCCGGGACCTCTCCCCGCGCGACATCGAGCACGACAACCCGGAGTTTCGGCGCGTCGAGGAGATGATCCACTTCCTCGAGCAGATCTACGGCAAGTCCGTGACGCTCGACGACCTCGTCACCGTGGTCCGCTTCTCGCAGATCATCGACAACCCGCCGACGGTCACCGAGCGCCTGCGCGGGATCGGCGGCGCCCAGAACTAGCCGGACGCCCGACTGCGTCGGGGTTCGGCCGGGAGAAGCGACTTCGTCGCTCTCCCCGCCCGCGGGCAGACTCGCCTGTCGGCGTAGCAGCGCAGCGGCGGCTCGGTCAGCGTCGCCGGGACCTTGCCCGCACCCTGCGCGGCGGACGCCGCCGCCAGGACGCCACCGAGGTAGTCCATCCCGGGGATCAGCGGCTGCGCGCAGCCGGCCTTCCCCACCCGCCGCGAGTCGGCAGGCCCGTCGTGCGTCAGCGCGTCCGCGGTGAGCGCATAGGCGACCGGGCTGAGCGTCGGGGTGAAGACGTGGCTGAAGGGGTCCTGCGCGCAGATGTCCTGGGTGATCACGTTGACGATCCGGCCCCGCCCGGTGGTGAGCGCGCCGGAGGTGATCGGCTGGACGGTCTCGTCGTGACGCGTGGAGATCGTCGTGTAGTCGATGCCGGCGAACGTCTCCGCCCCTGCGTTCAGACGGGTGATGAAGCGCGAGTGGGCCAGCTGCTGTCGCAGGGCGGGGACGCATGCCCCCGGGCAGGCGTTCGCGGTCGTCCCGTGGTTCGACGGGACGATGCCCACGAGCTCGCCGACCAGCTTGCGCGTCGACGGCCAGAACCGCAGCATCCAGCGCGGCAGCATCCCGCCCTGGCTCCCGCCGACGATCGCGATCCGCCGGCCGCCGGACCGCGCCGCGAGCGCCCGCGTCGCCGCGACGACGTACTCGACGTTGTCCTGCAGGTCGCCCGACGCACGGGACGGGATCTCGATCGCGCACCAGGGGATCCCGAGGCGGTCGAGCGCCGGCACGTAGCCCCAGCTCCAGCTCTCCGAGCGCGTCACGTTCGTGCCGTGCACCAGGAGGACGGGCGGATGGCGACTGCGGGCGGCGTCGCCGTGGCACTGTTGGGCGGCGGCCAGCCTCACGGCCGGCGCGCGCAGCGCCGGCTCAACGGCGGCCTTCGCCGCCGCGGCCGCGGCGGGTGTTGCGAGCATCGCCGCCGCGACGCACGCCGTCGTGATCGGACGCCGCAATACGGATCGCGCACCTGCCAGGCCCATGAACACGGATGTTCGCACGATTCGCGACGACTCGTTTCTGCCTGCACACGGCCGTTTTCACCGGGTCATCACCGGATCGGCTGTCCGCTCTCCTACACTGGTCACCAGCTGGCACTCTCGCGTAGGGAGTGCCAACGCCGGTTGACATCTGCGTGGACCACACGTAGATTCGACAGACGTTGGCACTCGCGCCCGTCGAGTGCCAGATCGATTCGCACCCATTCCGACGGAGGTAGTTCCTACATGAACCTCAAGCCCCTCGGCGATCGTCTGATCGTCAAGGCCATCGAAGAGGAGCAGACGACCGCGAGCGGTCTCGTCCTCCCCGACACGGCCAAGGAGAAGCCGCAGAAGGGCAAGGTCCTCGCCGCGGGCGACGGCCGCTGGGACGAAGACGGCGAGAAGCGCATCCCCCTCGATGTCGCCGCCGGCGACACCGTCCTGTACTCCAAGTACGGCGGCACCGAGATCAAGGTCGACGGCGAGGACCTCCTGGTCCTCCGCGAGTCCGACGTCCTCGCCAAGATCGACGACTGAACCAAAGGAACTTAGAACATGGCTCATAAGGAACTGAAGTACGGCGCGGAGGCTCGCGCCTCCCTCGAGGCCGGCGTCGACGCCGTCGCGAACGCCGTCAAGGTCACGCTTGGCCCCAAGGGCCGCTACGTCGTCCTGGACAAGAAGTTCGGCGCCCCCACGATCACGAACGACGGCGTCACCATCGCCCGTGAGATCGAGGTCGAGGACGTCTTCCAGAACCAGGGCGCGCAGCTCGTCCGCGAGGTCGCCACGGCGACCAACGACGTCGCCGGCGACGGCACCACGACGGCCACGGTCCTCGCCCAGGCGATCGTCCGCCAGGGTCTGAAGAACGTTGCCGCGGGTGCCAACCCGCTCGCGCTCAAGCGCGGCATCGAGAAGGCCGTCGACGAGGTCGTCGCCGCCATCGCCAAGCAGTCCAAGGAGATCTCCTCCAAGGACCAGATCGCTCGCGTCGCGACGATCTCCGCCGGTGATGAGGACATCGGAGACGTCATCGCCGACGCCATCGACAAGGTCGGCAAGGACGGCGTCGTGAACGTCGAGGAGGGCCAGACGTTCGGCATGGACCTCGAGTTCACCGAGGGCATGCAGTTCGACAAGGGCTACATCTCGCCCTACATGGTCACCGACCAGGAGCGCATGGAGGCGACGCTCGAGGACCCGTACATCCTCATCGCCAACTCGAAGATCGGCGCCGTCCGCGACGTGCTCCCCGTGCTCGAGGCCGTCATCCAGTCCGGCAAGCCGCTGCTGATCATCGCCGAGGACGTCGAGGGCGAGGCCCTCGCGACGCTCGTCGTGAACAAGCTGCGTGGCACCTTCACCGGTGTCGCCGTCAAGGCGCCGGGCTTCGGCGACCGTCGTAAGCGCATGCTCGAGGACATCGCGATCCTCACCGGCGGCGAGGTCATCACCGAGGACATGGGCCTCAAGCTGGAGAACACCACGGTGTCGCAGCTCGGCCGTGCCCGTCGCGTCGTCGTGTCCAAGGACACGACCACGATCGTCGACGGCAACGGCGAGGCCGCGGCCATCAAGGGCCGCATCAACCAGATCAAGGCCGAGGTCGAGAACACCGACTCCGACTTCGATCGGGAGAAGCTGCAGGAGCGCCTCGCGAAGCTCTCCGGCGGTGTCGCGGTCGTCAAGGTCGGCGCCGCCACCGAGACGGAGATGAAGGAGAAGAAGCACCGTGTCGAGGACGCCCTCCAGGCGACCCGCGCGGCGCTGGAAGAGGGCATCGTCCCCGGCGGTGGCGTGACGCTGCTGCGCACGGCCGACGCCATCGACCCCGAGACGTACGAGGGTGACGAGAAGACGGGCGCGAAGATCATCAAGCGCGCGCTCGAGGAGCCGCTCCGTCAGATCGCCGAGAACGCCGGCCTCGAGGGCTCGGTCGTCGTCAACGACGTCCGCAAATCCAAGAAGGGCAACGGCCTCAACGCGGCCGACGGCACGATCATCGACCTCGTCGCGGCCGGGATCATCGATCCCGCCATGGTGACGCGCTCTGCCCTGCAGAACGCGGCGTCGATCGCGAAGAACATCCTGACCACCGAGGCCATCGTCTGCGAGATCGAGGACGAGGGTTCGGGCGGCGGCGGCATGCCGGACATGTCCGGGATGATGTAGGCCTCAAGGCCCGACTTCGTCGGGCCTAGAGCCTTGGGAGTACGGCAGCAACCGACTTCGTCGGCCGCCACCGTACTCCCGCTGCTCGATGCTTCGTGCGAGGGGCCCCAGAAGGGGCCCTTCGTGCGTTCTCGGGCATGATCAGCGGTCCTGATGTCCGCCAACGTTCCCCTGATCACCACCGACCCCGGCGCCGACGAGGCCCGCCGGCGCGGGCTGCGACGTATGCGCGCGGTCGCCGGCGCGCTGCTCGGGTTCGCCGCCGTCGTCTACGTCGCCACCCACGACCAGGACGGCGCGCTCGGCTTCGTCAACGCCGCTGCCGAGGCCTCCATGGTCGGCGCGATCGCCGACTGGTTCGCCGTGACCGCGCTTTTCCGGCGGCCGCTCGGACTGCCGATCCCGCACACCGGCCTGATCCCGCGGCGCAAGGACGAGCTCGCCAAGGGCCTGGAGGAGTTCGTCGCCGGCAACTTCCTGCAGGAGGACGTCGTCCGCGAGCGGGTGGGCGCAGCGAACGTCGTCCTGCGCCTCGGCGTCTGGCTGGCCGACGAGCCGCACGCACGCCGCGTCGTGGACGAGGTCGCCGACGTCGCGCAGGCCGTCCTGCGGCGGGTGCGCGACGAGCACATCGAGGGGCTGTTCAACGAGGCGTTCCTGCCGCGCTTCCGCGACGAGCCGGTGTCGCCGGTCCTGGGCACGGTGCTCTCCGAAGTGGTCCGCGACGACCTGCACCACGGGCTCGTCGACCTCACGCTCGAGGAGCTGCTGCGCTGGCTCGAGCACAACCGGCGCACGTTCATGGAGGTCCTGGCCGAGCGCGCGCCGTGGTGGGCGCCCGAGAGCCTGAACGAGCGCGTCACGGCGCGTGCCCACGTCGAGGCCGTCGAATGGCTGCGCGACATCCGCGCCGACCAGGGCCACCACGCCCGCCGCGCGCTCGACTCGATGCTGGAGCAGCTCGCGCACGACCTGCTCGAGGACCCGGACACCCAGGAGCGGGCCGAGCGCTTCAAGATCCGCGTCCTGGAGCACCCGCAGATGCTGGCCTCCGGGATCTCGCTGTGGAACGCCCTGCGCGGGGCGCTGCTCGAGGCGCTCGCGGACGGGGACGGCGCGGTGCGCGCGCGGATGGTCCAGGAGACCATGTCCGCCGGCCGTCGCCTGCAGGCGGACGAAGCGCTGCGCGACCGCCTGAACGGCCTGCTGGCCGACGCCGTCGTCTTCGGCGTCTCGCGCTACGGCGAGGAGATCACCGCGGTCATCTCCCACACGATCGCCCGCTGGGACGGCGCCGAGGCCGCGCGGCGGATCGAGCTGCACGTCGGGCGCGACCTGCAGTTCATCCGCATCAACGGCACCCTCGTCGGTGGTCTCGTGGGCCTGCTGATCCACGCGGTCTCGGTCTCGGCGTAGCCTGTCCCGGATGGCCGCGACCCCTGCCGGGACCATCACCGAGCTGCACCGCTGGCCCGTCAAGTCGCTGGCCGGCGAGCCGGTCCCCACCTTCCTGGTCGACGACCGCGGGGTCGCCGGTGACCGCACGCACGCGCTCTTCGACAGCTTCAAGGACGCGCCGCGCCGGCTGACGGTGCGGCAGGAGCCGCGCATGCTCGCCTGGGCCGCGAGCTACGACGGGGTGGACGTCGGAGCGGCCGACCCACCGCTCGCGCGCGTGACCGGGCCCGACGGCACGGACTACTCCTGGGACGACCCTGCCCTGCCCGGCGCGCTGTCCGCCGACCTCGGCCGGGCCGTGACCCTGCGCCGCGACGTCGCCGGGCAGCAGGACCTCGAGCGCTCCGTCCTGATCACGACGCAGGCGACGCTCGAGGCGGTCACCGCCGAGCTGGGCTACGAGCGCCTGGACCTGCGACGCATGCGGACCAACGTCCACGTGGACTTCGGGACGACCGTCCCTGCCTTCGCCGAGGAGACATGGGAGGGTCGCCACATCACCCTCGGGGCGGCGCGCTTCGTGCTCCTGCACCCGTGCGTGCGCTGCGCGATCCCCACCCGGGATCCCGACACGGGCGTGAAGGACCCGCTGATCCTGCGCCACCTGACGCGCGAGCACGGCGGGCTCTTCGGGATGAACGCGCGCTACGTGGGGCCGGCAGACGGGACACGGGTGAGCGTCCAGGACGCGGTGACGGTCTCCGCCTGAGGTGGCGGCTCGCCGATCCCTGCAGGCCGCCCCGTCGCCGAACGTCGATTTCTCCGCGTCCTGCCGTGGGGGAACCGACGCTCGGCACACCAGCCCAGCCATCCCGGCGCCGAACGTCGGTTTCCCCGTGCGTGGGCGCGGGAGAACGGACGTTCGGAACGCGTCGGCGCGCGCTAGGCCGGTGGCGCGCGTCCGCTCGGCGCGTCGTCCGACGCCGCCGGTCAGGCCACCGAGTACTCGGAGTCGACCGGCGGCGGCGACGATGCATCGCCGTGGCCACCTGCAGCCGGCGGGCCGGCGACCGTCTGCAGCACGAAGATCGCCACCAGCAGCGCGACCCCGACCAGTCCGGCGCCCACGACGTAGCCCAGGTGGTAGCCGGAGTTCAGTGCGGTCGCCTCGATGACGCCATCCGCCCGTAGCTCGCTGGTGCGGTCGGCGGCCAGCGTCGCGAGCAGCGCCAGGCCCACCGCTCCGCCGACCTGGACCGTGGTGTTGATGAGCCCGGACGCGAGGCCCGTGTCGCTCGGGGTCGCGCCCGACATCGCGAGCTGCATCAGCGGCGGGAACGCCAGGCCGGCGCCGACACCCGTCAGCATCGTCGCGGGCAGGATGTCGATCAGGAACGTCCCGTCGTCCGGCGTGCGCGCGAAGAGCAGCAGGCCGCCGGTGAGGCAGACCAGCGTCGGGATCAGGACGGTGCGGGCGCCGAACCGCGACACGAGCTTCTCCGACGTGCGGAGGGACAGGATCGCCACGACAGCGGTGGACGGCAGGAACGCGAGGCCCACCTGAAGCGGGCTGTAGTCCAGGACCTTGGTCATGTACAGCGCACCGAGGAAGAACTGCGTGAACAGGCCCGCGACCGTGAAGATCATCACGAGGTTCGCGCCGCTGACGTTGCGCGAGCGGAACAGCCGCAGCGGCATCAGCGGGTTGGAGGTGCGCTGCTGGCGCAGCAGGAAGCCGGTGAGCAGGACGACGGCCACGGCGAGCCCGGCGAGGGTCCGCGTCGAGCCCCAGCCCTGCTGCTCGACCTGGAGGATCGTGTAGACGAACAGCATCAGGCCGCTGACGATCAGCAGCGTGCCCGGGACGTCCGCCCCCTGCTTGAGCCCGAGACCCTTGTCGTCCGCGACCAGACGGCGGGCCATGACGCCGGTGGCGATCCCGATCGGGATGTTGACGAGGAAGATCCAGTGCCAGCTGATCGCGTCGGTGAGGATGCCGCCGGCCAGCAGGCCGACCGAGCCGCCGCCCGCCGCCACGAAGCCGAAGACGCCGATCGCCTTCGCCTGCTCCTTCGGCTCGGGGAACATCATCACGATCATCCCGAGCACGACCGAGGAGGTCAGAGCGCCGCCGACACCCTGGACGAACCGCGCGGCGACGAGCACCTCCTGCGTCGGCGACAGCGCGCACGCGAGCGACGCCAGCGTGAAGACCACCAGGCCGACCAGGAAGATGCGCCGGCGGCCGGCCAGGTCGCCGAGGCGTCCCGCCAGCAGCAGGAGGCCGCCGAACGCGATCAGGTAGGCGTTGACGACCCACGCGAGGCCGGACTCGGAGAAGTCGAGGTCCTCCTGGATCGTCGGCAGCGCGACGTTCACGATCGTGCTGTCGAGGACGATCATCAGGACGCCCGTGCAGAGGACGTAGAGGGCCAGCCAGCGCTGACGGTCGGTGAGGGGCGTCGGCTCGTGCGGCGCGGTATCGGCGGTCATCTACGACAAGGAATAGCACATAGCTGCTGTCGATCGTCGGTCGCAGCAACTCATTAGTTGGAATATCCGACTCTTTGGTAGGATCGACCGATGGCACAGAAGAAGCGCACCTACGGGGACGCCTGCGGCGTCGCTCGGGCCCTGGACCTCGTCGGCGAGCGCTGGGCGCTGATGGCCGTCCGCGAGCTGCTGCTCGGCCCCAAGCGGTTCACGGACCTCCGTGACGGCCTGCCGCACGTGAGCGCCGACGTCCTCTCGCAGCGCCTGCGCGAGCTCGAGCGCGCGGGCATCGTGGCCCGCCGGACGCTGGCACCGCCCGCCGCATCGAAGGTCTACGAGCTGACGCCCTGGGGCCGGGACCTCGAGGACGTCGTCCTCGCGCTGGGCCGGTTCGGCGCCCAGGCGCCCGACTCCCCGGACGGCGTGGGCACGAGCTTCGACGCGCACCTGCTCTCGATGCGCACGCTGTTCTCCCCGCTGCGCGCCCGCGACTTCGCGCTGACGGTCGACCTGCACCTCGACGGACAGCACTTCCGCACGTCCGTCTCGGACCAGGTCTACTCGCTGGAGCGCGGCGACAGCGACGCACCGGACGTCGTGATCACCGCCGACCCCGGCGTCCTGCTGGACGTCGTGCACGGCCGTGCGGAGCTCGACGACGCCCTCGCCGCCGGGACGATCGCCGTCGAGGGTGACTGCAAGCAGGCGCGGCACTACCTGACGCTCTTCCCGCTGCCGGATCCCGCGGAGGTTCCGGCCGCCGCCTGAGGCCTCGGCGCGCCGTCAGTCCGACGTCACGCGGTTGAAGGCGCGCACGGCGAGCGGGGCCGTGATCGCGATGATCGCCACCGCCCAGATCACGGTGTAGAGCACCGGGTGCTGGAGCGGCCACGCGTCGCTCGAGCCCGCGACGACGTCCGGGTTGCCGAACTGGGCCCGCAGCGCGCCCGACAGCGACGTCACGGGATTCCACTCGGCGAAGGTGCGCAGCACCCCCGGCAGCGTGTCCACCGGGACGAACGTGCTGGCCAGGAACGTGATCGGGAAGATGCCGGTGAAGGCGACTCCCTGCACGGCCTGAGGCGTCGAGAGCAGGCTGCCCATGAGGATGCCCACCCACGTCATCGCGAACTGGAACAGCACCATCAGGGCGTAGCCGCCGAGGGCGTCGAGCACCCCGGTGTGGATCCGCCACCCGACGACCAGCCCCGCCAGCGACATCAGGATGATCGGCAGCAGGCCGATCAGGACCGCGGCCATCGCGCGTCCGGTGAGGACGGCGCTGCGGGCGATCGGCAGCGTCCGGAAGCGGTCGATCGCACCGGTGGAGCGGTCGGTGGTGAGCCCGATGGCGATGCCGAAGCAGCCGAAGACGACCGTCTGGGCGAAGATGCCGCCGAGCAGGAACTCCTTGTAGCTGCCGCCCTGGGGCACGGAGATCGCGCCGCCGAACACGTAGGCGAAGAGCAGCACGAACATGATCGGCTGGATCGTCGCGTCGGTCAGCATCTCGGGCTGGCGGCGGATGTGCTTCAGGCTGCGCCGGGCGATGACCCACGAGTCGCCGACCAGCGCGAAGCGGCCGGGCACCGCGGGCGGGTTGCTGCGCGGGGTCATCCCGGGCGTGGCCGCCGGGGCGGACACCGGCTTGGTCAGGTCGGTCATGGTGCGGGCTCCTCGCTCGCGGAATCGGTGGCACTGCGGCCGGTGAGCTCGAGGAAGACCTCGTCCAGCGTGGCGGCCCGCAGCGCGAGCTCGTCGACCTCGATGCCGGCGTCGGCCAGCGCGCCGGCGACGGCGGCCACCGCGGCCGCGCCACCGGTGGTCGCCACGACCACCGCATCGCCGTCGGCGTCGAAGGTCGCCTCGGCCCCCGCCGCCTCGGCGACGATCCGCAGGGCGTCGGCGCGGCGGGCCGGGTCGCGCAGGCCGGCGCGGATCTGCTCCCCGCCGATCTGGCGCTTGAGCTCACGGGCGCTGCCGCTGGCGATCACCCGGCCCTGGTCGACGACGAGGATGTGGTCGGCGAGGCGCTCGGCCTCCTCGAGGTACTGCGTGGTCAGGAGGATCGTGACGCCGCTCTCGACGAGCGTGTCCAGGACCTCCCAGAGCTCGTTGCGGGCACGCGGGTCCAGCCCCGTGGTGGGCTCGTCGAGGAACAGGACGTCCGGCGTGGCGACCAGCGTCGCCGCCAGGTCCAGGCGCCGCCGCATCCCGCCCGAGTACTTGCCGACGACACGCTCCGCGGCGTCGACGAGCGAGAACTGCCTGAGCAGCTCGTCCGCCCGCGCCTTCGCCCGGCTGCGGCCGAGGTGGTAGAGCTCGCCGATCATCACGAGGTTCTCGCGGCCGGTGAGCAGCTCGTCGACGGTCGCGTCCTGCGCGGCGAACCCGATCCGCCGGCGCACCTCGGTCGGGTCCCGCATGACGTCGTAGCCGGCGACGCTGGCACGGCCCTCGTCGGGGGCGCTGAGCGTGACGAGCATCCGCACCATCGTCGTCTTGCCCGCACCGTTGGGCCCGAGGACCGCGGTCACGCTGCCCGCTCTGACGCTGAGGTCGATCCCCGCGACCGCCGTCATGTCTCCGAAACGCTTGACGAGGCCGGTTGCCTCGATGGCCAGATCCGTACTCACGGCGACCACGAAAGCACAGACGGACGACGGGACGCGGTCCGGCGGGCCGTCCACCGCCGTCCGTCGCGCGGCGCCCCCGGGGACGGCGGGTTCGAGTCCCCGTGGCCCGTCGCCGTCAGGCGTTGGCCCACGACGCGAGCTCGACGAGCTTGGCGTCCGGCACCGTCGACGGCGCGTCGATCACGCAGGTATGACCGTCCTGGGTCCAGGTGACCGTCGTGCGCCCGTCGGCCTTCGCCACGCGGTAGGTCCCCGGGCCACTCCGGACGTCGCGGCCCGCGGGCGCCCCGCCGATCGGCTCCCCGGCGACGATCGAGTAGCCGAGCGTCGCGCCCTTCTCATTGCGGTAGAAGACCGTCCGCACGCTCCGTCCCGCAGCCTCGTCGGACCGTTGGCCGGTCGCGACCCAGCGGAACTTGCCCTCCCAGTCGGGGAACGGGAGCCCCTCGACCTCGGCGTCGAGGCTCGCTTTCTGGGCCGGGCCCGGCGGCGGGGCGGCCGCCGGCGCCGGACCTGTCGCGGGCAGGCGGCCGATCGAGGCGACCTGGACCGCGGTCGGCCCCCCGGGGCCGTCGCCCGACCCGCCGAGCGCGAGCACCAGGGCGATCACGGCAGCGGCGAGCACGCCGCCGCCGGCCAGGACGCGTGCCCGCGCGACGCCGAACCAGCCCGCTCGGCGCGCCGGGACCGCCTTCGCGCGGTCGCGCTCGATCGCCTCGCGCAGGGAGTGGGGTGCGAGCGTCCGTGGGTCGGCGACGGCGGCAGCGATCAGCGCCGCGCCGCGGTCGGCGAGGGCCTGCTCCTCGTCGGTGAGGGGGGTGGTGTCGTCGGGGTCGTGGTCGGCCATCGGTCAGCGCTCACCATCCAGGACGCCGGCAGGGCCCGAATCCATCCCGCGGGCCACCTGAAGGCGTGCGCGGTAGACACGCGAGGTGATCGTCGCCTCCTTCGTACCCAGAAGCGCGGCAGCCTCTCCATAGCTGAGGCCGACCACGTCGACGGCCACGAGCGCATCCCGGTAGACGTCGTTCAGGCCCGCGATGACGCCGAAGACCTCGCGGGTCTCCGCAGCACGCTCGGGCTGGGTCCGGTTCGACGGGTCGGCGGGTTCGTAGCCCTCCGGTGCGTCGACGGGCGCGATCCGGCGGGCGGCGGCCCGCCGCGAGCTGATGAACGTGTTACGCAGCACCTGCATCAGGTAGCCGATGTCGTCGTCGCCCCGGACGCGGCGCGGCTTGGCCAGCACCTTCGCGAACGTGTCCTGCACGAGGTCCTCGGCGTCCGTGCGGGAGCCGCACAGCGACCACGCTGCGCGGTACAGCCGGTCGACGTGGTCGCCCAGCGTGTCCGTGTCGAGGATGCGTCCCGCGTCCACCATCCGTTCGCGACGTTACCGGGACCGAGCGACATCGCGCCATGTCGTGGCTTGGCTGCGCGGCAGCCCGACGTCCGATGGTTCGCCGTCGAAATGATCGCCGTCCTGGATTACCGTCGCAGGCCACCACGTATCATCGAGGGGGTGAGCACCCCCGCCGCCGAGCAGACGTCCGCCGCCTCCGAGGCGTGGCGCCTGATGGGCCGGTTGTTCCAGGCGAACCGGGGCGCGCTCTTTCAGGCGTGCAGCGAGGTCAGCCTGTCGCCGCCGCAGGTCATGGCGCTGCGGCTGCTCGACCCCGAGCGGCCGATGCCGATGAGCGAGCTCGCCGGCCTGATGCACTGCGACAACTCGAACATCACCGGGATCGTCGACCGGCTCGAGTCCCGGGGGCTCGTCGAACGCCGGCCGGCCACCCACGACCGACGCGTGAAGCACCTGCTCGTCACCGCGGACGGCGCGGCCACCCGAGGTCGCGTGGAGGCGCTGCTCGCGCATCCGCCGGAAGCGCTGCTGACCCTCAGCGTGGCTGAGCAACGCCAGCTGCTGGCGCTGATCAGCAAGGCCGTCGCCGAGGAGCCCTAGGCGACCGCGTCAGGCGACCGCGTCGACCGGGCGCGGGCCTTCGCCGACGTAGATCGCCGTCGGGCGGATCAGGCGGGCCTCGCGCTTCTGCTCGAGGATGTGGGCCGACCAGCCGGCGACACGGGCGCACGTGAACATCGGCGTGAAGAGGTCGGCCGGGACCTCGGCCAGGTCGAGGATCACCGCGGACCAGAACTCGACGTTGGTCGCAAGGACACGGTCGGGCTTGCGCGCCTTGAGCTCGGCGAGCGCCGCCTTCTCGAGTGCCTCGGCGACGGCGAAGCGCGGTGACCCGAGCTCGGACGCCACCCGGCGCAGGACGCGGGCACGCGGGTCCTCGGCGCGGTAGACGCGGTGACCGAAGCCCATCAGCCGCTCACCGGAGTCGAGGGCCTGCTTGACCCACTTCTCGGCGTCGCCCATGGCCTCGACGCCCTCGATCATCTTCAGCACGCGCGACGGCGCGCCGCCGTGCAGCGGGCCGCTCAGCGCACCGACGGCGGAGGACAGCGCCGCAGCGCAGTCGGCCCCGGTCGACGTCACCACGCGCGCTGTGAAGGTGGAGGCGTTCATCCCGTGCTCGGCAGCGGAGATCCAGTAGGCGTCGATCGCCTTCGCGTGGCTCGGGTCGACCTCGCCCCGCCAGCGCATGAGGAAGCGCTCGGCGATCGTCGCCTGCTCGTCGATGACGGACTGCGGCACCCACGGCTGCCCGAGGCCACGCGCCGACTGCGCGACGAAGCTCAGCGCCTGCACGGACGCGCGCGCGAGGTCGTCCCGCGCCTGCTCGTCGCTGATGTCGATGACGGCCTTGTAGCCGTACTCGGGCGCCAGCATCGCCAGCGCGCTCTGGACGTCGACGCGATGGTCGCCGGAGCGCACGAGCAGGGGGTGCGGCTGCGCGGGCGCGAGGCCGGGCTCGAAGCTGCCGTCCACGAGCAGGCCCCAGACCTGCTCGTACGGGACCTTGCCGACGAGGTCCTCGATGTCGACGCCGCGGTAGCGCAGCGCCCCGCCTTCCTTGTCCGGCTCGGCGATGGTCGTGGCGAAGGCGACGACGCCCTCGAGCCCGCTCTGTACCGCGCTGGTGTCAACTGTGCTCATGGCGCGAGCCTAACGTCACGAAGTGAGGCGGTTCTTCCCTTTCCGGGCACGGCGGCCGCGTAGGCTCGCGTCCATGTCCGACGCCGACCTCCTCTTCCAGCCCGTGCACGAGCTCGCCGGGCTCGTCCGCGACGGGACGCTGTCCGCCCGCGAGCTCGTGCAGACCTCGGTCGACCGGATCGAGTCCCTGAACCCGCAGCTGAACGCCTTCGTCGACGTCTTCGCCGAGGACGCACTCGCGGAGGCCGACGGGATCGCCGCCGATGACCCCCGACCGTTCGCCGGCGTCCCGATCGCGATCAAGAACAACCGCGCGATCGCCGGCCGCCGGCTCACGGTCGGCTCGGCGCTGATGGACGACTTCGTCCCGCGCACGGACCACAACGTCGTCACGCGCCTGAAGGCCGCCGGCTTCGTGATCGTCGGCTCCACGACGCTGCCCGAGTTCGGGATCGTGCCCGTCACCGAGACCGCGCGCTTCGGCCCCACGCGGAACCCGTGGGACGTCGCGCGGACGCCGGGCGGGTCCAGCGGCGGATCGGCCGCCGCGGTCGCCGCCGGCATGGTGCCGGTCGCGCATGCCAACGACGGCGGCGGGTCGACGCGCATCCCGGCCGCCTGCTGCGGGCTGGTCGGCCTGAAGCCCCAGCGCGGGCGGATCTCGCTCGCGCCCGACCTCGGCTACCAGTTCCTCGTGCAGGACGGCGTCCTGACGCGGACCGTCGCGGAGACCGCCGCGCTCCTCGACCTGCTGGCCGGACCGGTCCTCGGCGACACCTCGTGGGCCCCGGAGCCGGCCGTCCCGTTCGCCGAGCAGGCGCGCCGCGACCCCGGGCGGCTGCGCATCGCGCTCACGACCACGATGCCGCTCGAGCGCACGACCGTCGACCCGGTCTGCGTGCAGGCCGCACGGGACGCGGGCGCCCTGCTGGAGTCGCTCGGCCACGAGGTCGTCGAGGTCGACGCGCCGTGGCAGATCCCTGGGCTCCTGCCGCTGTTCGCCGCCTCCTTCGGCCCGGCGCTGACGATGTCGATGGCGTTCGCCGCGACGGTGAGCGGGCGGCCGGTGTCGCCGGAGTCCGTCGAGCCGCTCAGCTGGGCGATGTGGGAGCAGTGCCGGTCGATGACGGCGACCGATGCGGCGCTCGCCGACGCGCAGCTGCAGGGCCTGGCCCGGCTGATCATCACCTGGACCGCCGGCTACGACCTCGTCCTGACGCCGGCGCTGGCGGAGGCGCCGGTCCCCATCGGGACGATCGACGCGTGCTCGGACCAGCCGCTGAGGGACTTCGCGCGGTCCGGCGCGTTCACGCCGTACACGGCGCTGTGCAACGTCACCGGCTCGCCGGCGATCAGCCTGCCGCTCTACGCGTGGCCCGAGGGCGACCCGGCGGCGGGCCTGCCGCTCGCGGTCCAGCTGATCGGGCAGCCGGCGGACGAGGGCACGCTGCTGGCGGTGGCCGCCCAGCTCGAGGCGGCGGCGCCGTGGGACGGCCGACGCGCAACGGTGTCCTGAGCCCGGCGGGCCGTGCGGCGGCGCCGTGGGACGGCCGGCGCGCAACGGTGTCCTGAGCCCGGCGGGCGGGCGCGGCGACCCGGGGGACCCGCTACGCCGTCCCGAGCACCGCGGCCATGCGCTGCGGGACGACGCCGAGCGCCTCGGCCTGCGCGGTCCCGTGGCGGCTGGTCATCGCCACCTGCAGCAGCTCGGCCTCGTCCCAGGTGACCGGGGTCCGGGACTTCGCGAGCGCCTCCGCCACGCGCAGCGCGCGGGACGCGATGAAGGTGGGGACGGACACGACCGCCCGCTCGCGTCCGGCGGCGCGCAGGATCGTGTGCGCGACCTCGGCGCTGCTGAGCGTGTCCGGGCCCGCGAGCTCGTAGCGGGCGGACGCGACGTCCGGGTCCGCGGGCGCGCGGATGATCGCCATCAGGCAGTCCGCGACGTCCTCGGACCAGATCGGCTGCGACCGGGAGTGCGAGCCGCCGGGCAGCGGCACGACAGGCGCCAGCGCGAGGCGGCCGATCAGGGTCGCCCAGTAGTCGCCCGGGGCGTAGACCAGCGACGGCGCGACGACGGTGTGGCGCAGCCCCGAGTCGGTGACCGCCTGCTCTGCGAGCGCCTTCGCCCGCAGATAGCGCGTGCGGTTGTGGGAGCCCGCGCCCAACGCGCTCAGGTAGACGAAGTGCTCGACCCCGGCGCGCTCGGCGGCCTGGACCATGCGCCAGGTCGCGATGCCGTTGAGCTCCTCGATGGAGCCGACCGACTGGTCCCGGATCGCGCCGGCCAGGTGGACGACGGTCTTCACGCCGCGAAGCGCGTTGCGGAACGAGGGCGGGTCGGTCAGGTCCCCGAGGGCGATCTGCACCCGCACGCGCTCGGGCCCCAGGCGCTTGGGATCGCGCACGAGGCAGCGGACAGGGACGCGAGCCGCGACGAGCCGCCGCAGCAGCGGCGTCCCGACCATTCCCGTGGCGCCGGTGAGCAGGAGCACCCCCTGAAACCTAGCGATGCCGGCCCGGCGGAGACCGCTGCACACCGCACCGGCACTCGCCTTTCGGCCCGTCACGAGGACCGTGATGGGGATCGGCGCGGCGATGACCCCCCACTGTCGTAGTATGCGGCAGCTGTTGAGCAGTTCGCCTTAGTCCACGGAGTCAGAGGAATTACCTGTATGGCCTACGTCATCGCGGAGCCCTGTGTCGGCACGAAGGACAACTCGTGCGTCGAGGTCTGCCCGGTCGATTGCATCCACCCCACGCCGGACGAGCCCGACTACGACAAGGTCGAGCAGCTGTACATCGATGCGGAAGAGTGCATCGACTGTGACGCGTGCGTCGAGGCGTGCCCTGTCGACGCCTGTTTCGCCGAGGACCAGATCCCGGACGAGTGGAGCAAGTTCGTCCAGATCAACGCGGACTACTTCGCCGGGAAGTAGCACCCGGAACTGATGCGCTCCCGTCCGGTCCGCCGCGGCGGGAGGCGCACAGCGGTCCGTGCGTCGGTTGCGCCCGTGCTGGCCGCCCTCGTCGTCGCGGCTGCGGGATGCGGCGGGGACGACGGTGACGACGGCGGCATGCCGTCCGCGGACGACTACTACGGCGCGATGAACACGTTCTGCATGGACGTGACCGCGGCCGCTCGCGCGGCCACCCGCACCAGCACGGCTGCCGCCAAGGGCCCGGCGGGCACGCGGGTGAAGCGCATCTCCACGTCCCTGGGGACGTTCGCCGACGCCGCCGAGGAGGCACTCGCCGAGCTCGAGGACGCCGGAGCCCCGGAGCGGTTCGCCAACTACCAGCGGGAGAACGCCGCAGGCTTCCGCCGTTACATCGTGACGCTGCGCGCGGCGGCCGCGGATCCCGACGACCTCGCGAAACTGCAGACGCGCGTGAACGCGATCGAGCTGCCGGACCCGCCGCAGGACATCACGACGAACGCGAAGTCCTGCGCGTCGTTCTCGCCCGCCGGCTGACCCGTCACACCATAGGGAGCGACATGCCCGACGGCGCGGGCGCCTCGGGCAGCGGGACGTCCGGCTGGATGACCGACAGCACCGGCAGCGGTTCCGGGGTCATCGCGATGATCCCGCGTGCCGCCTGGCGGATGTTCTGGGCGGCCGGGTCGTCCGGGTCGGTGATGACCAGCGGCGTGCCGGCGTCGGCCTGCGCCCGCAGCGGCATCGTCAGCGGGACGCTGCCGAGCAGCGGCACGTCCAGCTCGTCGGCGAGCGCCTTGCCGCCGCCCTCGCCGAAGATCGCGAACCGCTCGCCCGACGGGGTCGTGAACCCGGACATGTTCTCGATGACGCCGGCGATGTCGAGGCTGACCTTGTTCGCCATCTCGGCGCTGCGGCGCGCGACCTTCTGCGCGGTGTCCTGCGGCGTGGTGACGATGATGAACTGCGCCTGCGGCAGCAGCTGGCTCAGCGTCATCGAGACGTCGCCGGTGCCCGGGGGCAGGTCGACGAGCAGGTAGTCCAGCTCGCCCCAGGCGACGTCCTCCAGGAACTGGGTGAGCGCCTTGTGGAGCATCGGGCCGCGCCAGACGACGGCCGCGTCCTCGGCGACGAAGAACCCGATCGACATGACCTTGACCCCGTGCGCCGTCAGCGGCTGGATCTTGCGGTCGGCGGAGACCGGCGGCCGGTCGGACCCGAGGCCGAACATGCGCGGGATCGAGTAGCCCCACACGTCGGCGTCCAGGATGCCGACCTTCTTGCCGTCCGCCGCGAGGGCGGCCGCCAGGTTGGAGGTCAGCGTCGACTTGCCCACGCCACCCTTGCCGGACCCGACGCAGATGACGTTCTTGACCTGCGCGAGCGCGCCCTTCGGCATCGAGCCGCGGCCGAGCTTCTGCTGCAGCGAGCCCTTCTCGCTGTCGCTGAGGACGTCGAACGCGACGTTGACGCTGGTCACGCCCTCGAGCTCGCTGACGACGTTCGTGACGTCGGCCTGGAACTGGGACTTGATCGGGCAGCCCGGGGTGGTCAGGGAGACCGTCACGTGGACCGCGCCGTCGGTCGACACGTCGACGGTCCGGAGCATGCCCAGCTCGACGATGTCCTGGCGCAGCTCGGGGTCGATGACCGCGCGGAGGGCTTCGCGGATGGCGTCAGTCGAAGTCATGCGTCCCATTGTCGCAGGGTCGGTCGAGCACGTACCCTTGCGCGCATGAGGCGTGCGGCGATTGCGTT
Organism: Paraconexibacter sp. AEG42_29; assembly: GCF_040581415.1. Lineage (NCBI taxonomy): Bacteria > Bacillati > Actinomycetota > Thermoleophilia > Solirubrobacterales > Paraconexibacteraceae > Paraconexibacter > Paraconexibacter sp. AEG42_29. The sequence continues at coordinate 5,483,753 of NZ_CP114014.1, forward strand.
GATCTGCTCCGGTCTGCTCGTGGCCTGCGGGTCCGACGAGGGTGGCGGGACGGATCCCGGTGAGACGCTCAAGACCGCAGCTCAGCGGGTGAAGGACGTCGACACGCTCGAGGCGACGATGTCGTTCGCCACCGAATCCAAGCGCGAAGGACGCACCCGCTTCACGGCGAAGGGCACGTTCAACTCGGACGGGACCCGCGGCCGGATGACCGCGACGTTCCTGGAGGGTGGCGGCTTCGACGCCGGCGAGAAGATGGAGATGATCCTGCGCGGGGATGAGGGCTACATGCGGGGGAAGGCGTTCTCGGATCTGCTTCCCCCCGGCAAGCGCTGGCTGCACATGACCGACGACGAGCTCGGCGACCCGACGCTGAGCTTCACGCAGCTGTTCGAGCTGATGGAGAAGGCGGGCGGGATCGAGGACAAGGGCGAGGACGCCGTGAACGGCCGTCCAGCGCACCGCTACCACGGCGAGATGCCACTCGCGGCGGCGGTCGAGGCCATCGGGAAGGACCGCATCGCGCAGACGACGCGGGACCGGGTCGAGAAGCTGGCCGACTTCCGGGTCCCGCTCGACGTCTGGATCGCCCCGGACGGCCGCCCGGCCCGACTCCTGCTGGATCTCGACATCCAAGGGGAGAAGGCGCGCATCGACGCGACCATCACCCGCTTCGACCCGCCGCTGGACGCCGACGCGCCCCCCGCCGCCCAGGTCGCCGAGCTGTCCGACGTGACGCCCTGAGCCTTTAAAGACAAAGGGCCCACACAGAATGCGGGCCCTTTGTCGAGGGAGGAGAGGGTACTTCGACTGACGACGGGATATGAGGTCGTCAGACCTGACCGCGAACCCGGACCCTCTCGGCCGGTGCGGGGAAGTTCGAGACCCGTCCAGCGCCGCGCGCGAGACGCAGCGACTGGCGCCGGACGGGTGCGTGGGTGCTACGCCAGTGCGGCGACGCGCTCCACGACGGTGTTGCCGACCTGCGTGGCCGTCTTCGACGCGGACGTCACGACGTTGTCGACGGTGGAGGTGACGAGCTCGGTGCGGGCCTCGACCTCCTTGCGGATGCCGTCGACCTGCTTGTCGAGGTCCTTGCGGAAGGCCTTGATCTCCTTCTCGGCCTTGGTGCGGTTCTTCTTCAGCTCGCGCTCGGCCTTGGTGCGGCGGGTGCGCAGCTCGCGCTCGACCTTGGTGCGGTTCTTCTTCAGCTCGCGCTCGGCCTTGGTGCGGGCGGTGTTGCCGCGCTTCTCGGCCTTCTTGAGGTCGGCGGTGAGCTCCTTGACGATGAGGTCGAACTGCTTCTGGGCGGCCTCGACCGAGCCGTACTTGGCGGTCAGTTCGTCGACGGTCGCAACGACGCGGTCACGAGCGATGAGGGCGGCACCGACGGGGATGAGGACGGCCTTCTCGGCGTAGACGGCGGCCTTGTCAGCGGCGGTCTCGACGGTCGGCTCAACCTTGGCCTCGGCCTTCTTGGCGGCGGACGTCGCCGTGGACTTCGCAGCGTTCGCCTTGCGCGTCCGGGCGGCCTTCTGCCCCGTGGTCGAGCGCTTCGTCGCGGCGGTCGCGCGCTTCACGGCCGGCTTCTTCGCGGTCGTGGCGGTCTCGATGTTCTCGGCGGGGGTGGGGGCGGTGCGCTGGTCGGCCATGTGGCGTCTCCTGTTCGTCTAAGGATATTAGAACTAAGTTGTCCGGAGAATACCACCGAACATCTGTTTGTAAACCCGTCCGGTGAGGTTGTTACAGGGATGGTCACCGGACGGTCATGAAAGCCTATGGATACTGGGATCTGCGAGCCCGGGCTTGTGACAGACAGAACGCGCGTTCGGCCCTCTTCGTGGCGCACGAGTGCGGGCCGACGACGCAGCTTGTGCGGCAGCTTGGCGCGTTCGAGTCGTCGGGCGGGCGCTCAGCGCGCGCGGGCCACCCACGCCGCGGGCGCCTTGAGCTCCGCGGCGGTGGGCAGCAGATCCGGCTCCGCGAAGGCGCGGTGCAGCGTCGCGACATCCGCGGCGGCGACGACGGCGTCGCAGAACCGCTTGCCGTCCTCGTACTGGCGCAGCTTGAGCTCGAGGCCGAGCAGGCGTTCGACGAGCTTCCACGGGCTGAGCCCGGCCGTCGACTCCCGCCGCGCCTTCAGCGCCGACCGCAGCCCGGCGAGATCCGGCAGCACCGCAGCGCCGGCGGCGTCCATCACGTGCTCCGCGTGTCCCTCGATCAGGGACATCGTGCTCTGCACCCGCTCGACGAGCGCCGCGCGCTCCGGTCCGAGCGCGAGCGTCAGGAACGACCCGTCTCGGGCCTGCGCGACCAGCCGCCGCACGTCGTCCGGGGTCCTCGGCAGGGCGTCTGCCGCACCGCTGCTGGAGTCCAGCAGCTCGGTGATCATGCTGCCGAGGTGGGCGCGCAGCCACGGGACGGCCGTGAACTGCACCGCATGCGTCAGCTCATGGATGGTGACCCAGCGGACGAGCTGGGCCTCATCGACCTCGAGCGCGGCCGCGACGCCGTGGAGGTTCGGGACGACCAGGAGCAGCCGCAGCGGCGCATCCGGGTCGGTGAGCCGGACGTCGACCTGCCCGAGGACACGCCGCCCCAGGAGCCCGGTCAGCGCACCGGCCTCGGCTCCGACGACCATGCCCGCGCCGCCGGCGACCACGCCGTGCAGCGGTCCCAGGCCCTTGCCGGCCTGCTCGACCAGCGGGCCCATCAGGGCGTCGAACGACGCGTAGTTGGCCGCGCGCCAGGCAGCGCGGCCGACGGCTTCCGCCTCGGGGAGCGGCTCCGCGGGCACCAGGCCGGTGTAGGCGATCACGCGCTCGGCGGCGTCGGCGGCGACCTCCCGCAGGTCGACGGCGAGCGGCGACGTATCGCCTGGACCACCACCGGTGAGGCCGGCGACGTGCTCGGCGAGTCCCCAGTCGATGCGCGACATCAGGGCGCCGCGAGCGTGGCGAGCAGGGCGATCGCCTCGGGCGTCCGGGCGGCGACGACGGGCGAGTGCGGAGCGAGGTCGAGCGGGGCGCCGAGCGGGTTCTCGTAGCCGGTGAACGCGACCAGCCCGCCCGCCTCGCGGACCACCAGCTGCGCCGCGGCGGCGTCGACGGCACGGCACCGCCAGAGCGTGGCCATGCCGTCGACCCGCGCCGGCGCGACCTGGCACATCGAGATCGCGATCGAGCCGAGGGCCCGCACGCGGTAGGTCGCGGCCTGCAGCGCCTCGGACGAGGCCGCCAGCCAGCGCGGGTCCGCGTTCTCGACGGCGACCAGCTCGAGGCGCCCGTCGGCCCGCCGCCGCTCGCCCGGGACGTCGACGAGCTGGACGTCGTTCAGGAACGCCCCGCCGCCGCGCTCGGCGCGCCACTCCTCGCCGGTCCCGAAGTCGTGGACGAAGCCGAAGCAGACGTCCTCCATCGTGCTGCCGTGGGCGAGGGCGATCGAGACCGCGTGGCTGCCCATCCCGCGCTTGGCGTTCGTCGAGCCGTCGATCGGGTCGACGACGACGAGGACGCCGGGGTCGCCGAAGTCGACGGTGCCGCGCTCCTCCGACACGACCGTGAAGCGCGCGCCGGCGTCGTACACCCGCTGCAGCTCGTCGAAGACCAGCTGCTCGGCCGCTGCGTCGATCACGAGCGTGCGGTCGCCGCCCTCGCCGACCACACCCGTCTCGGCCGTGCGCGCCGTCCCCGGGGCGGTGTCCGCGAGCATCGCGGCGAGGCCCGTCGTCGCGCGCCGGCATGCCCCGAGCCAGTCGTACGTCAGCACATCGGTCGGGTGGGGCATGCGCGGCATACTAGGACGCTGGTGTCGCCCGACCCCCTCGCAGTCCTCACAGAATCCCAGCAGGCCGCAGCGACGCACCGCGGCGGCCCCCTTGTCGTGCTCGGCGGGGCCGGCACCGGGAAGACGTCCGCGCTCCTGGCGCGTTTCGCCCATCTGACGTCCCCCGAGGGCGATGTGGCCCCCGAGCAGGTCCTGATGCTGACCGGCGGCGAGGCCGCGGCGGACGAGCTGCGCGCCCGGGTCGAGGACGTCCTGGGCGACCGCGGCTTCGCGGAGCTCGCGGTCCACACGCCGTCCGGCTTCGCGGCGCGGCTGCTGCGCGAGGAGGCGATGGAGGCGGGCATCGACCCGACGATCGGCATGGCGACCAGCGCCGACCGCCTGGCACTGCTGCTGGCGCGGATCGACGAGCTGCCGCTGAAGGTGCACGACCTCGCCGGCCGGCCCGCGGCGACGCTCGCCCGGCTGCTGGCGCGGATCGACCGCAGCAAGGAGCAGCTGGTCAGCGCCGACGCGTTCCGTGCCTGGGCGGACGGGCTGGCGGACGACGACGCGCGGACCGTCCGCGAGCGCGAGTTCGCCGCGCTCTACGGCGCCCACGACGCACTGCTCGCACAGCTGGACCTGCTCGACAGCGGCGACCTGGTCCTGCGTGCCCACGCGCTGCTCGCCGGCCGCCCGCACGTCCTCGCCCGCGCCGCCGCCCGCTACCGCCACGTCCTCGCCGACGACCACCAGGACGCCACCCCGGCCGCCCACGCGCTCATCGCGCTGCTCGGGTCGGCCAACGGGACGCTCACCCTCGCGGGCGACGACGACCAGGCCGTGCGCCGCACCGGGCCGACCCGGCCGCCCGGCATGGACGCCCTCCGGGGCGACGAGCCGAAGGCGACGGTGATCCGCCTGGAGCGCTCGTTCCGCTGCCGCGCGCGCATCATCACCGCCGCGCAGGCGGTCGTCGCCCAGGCCCCCGAACGGCTGCCGAAGCGCCTGGAGGGCGAGGGCGGCGGCAACGTCCGCTTCTGGCGCTGCGCGAACGAGCGCGCCCAGGCGCAGGGCGTCGCGGCGGAGATCGAGCGGCTGATCCGCGAGGGCGTCCCGCCGGAGGGCATCGGCGTCCTGGTGCGTTCCGTCCGCAACGAGGGCCAGGCCGTGGCGGTCGCGCTCGAGGAGCGGGCGGTGCCCTACCGCATCGTCGGCGCGGCGGCCTTCTTCCAGCGGACCGAGGTCCGCGACGTGCTGGCCTGGCTGCGGCTCCTCGTCGAGCCCGGCGACGCGGCGGCGGTCGTCCGCGTCCTGGCCCGGCCACCGGTCGAGCTGCGCGCGGTCGACCTCGCCCGCTGCGTGCAGATCGCGCGCCGGCGCAAGCTCGACATGGTCAGCGCGCTGGGGGCGGCGATGGAGTCGCCGCAGCTCCCGCCGGAGGCCCGCGAGCGGATCCTCGCGTTCCTCAAGCTGCACCGCCAGACCGCCGCGGCGCTCGACACGATGCGGCCGGACCTCTTCGTCCACCGCCTGATCGACCGGCTCGGGCTGCGCCGCCAGCAGCTCTTCGCCGCACAGGCCGACGTCGTCGAGCGGCTGCTCGCGCTGGCGCGGCTCGGGGAGCTCGCCGCCGCCCACACGGCCCGGACCCCCACCGCAACGGCACGGGACTTCGCCCGCTACCTGACCGCTGTGGCGGACGCGGGCCTGCGCGACGAGGAGGAGCTCGACGAGTCCGCGGCCGCCCCGCGCGGCGCCGTCGCCGTCCTCGCCATGCACGGCGCGCGGGGGGTCGAGCTGCAGCACGCGTTCGTGCTCGGCCTGCAGTCCTCGCGGATGCCGGGCGCGCGGCAGGAGCTCGTCGAGCCCGTCCCGGCCGAGCTGCTCGACGGCTCCCGGGCGATCGAGGACGACCGGGCCCACCATGTCGCGCACATGCGGCGCCTGCTCCACGTCGCGATGACCCGGGCGCAGAGCGGCCTCGTGCTCGCCTACGCCGCCGCGTCCGACCGCGGTGCACGCCAGCCGCCCTCGCCGTTCGCCGAGGAGGCGCGCGCAGCGCTCGGCGCCGGCTGGGAGGACCGCGAGGAGATCCTGTTCGGCCCCGACGAGGCGCTGCACGCCACCTACGCGACGCTCCGGGACGAGCTGCTCTCGTCGGTCTCGCGCGTCGGCTCGCGCCTCGGGGAGCTGCGGCTGGACACCGATCTCGACGTGACCCACGGCGTCACCCGCTACCTGGAGCTCGTCAAGCTCGCCGCGATCCTCGAGCGGCCCGCCGGGCAGTCCGTCCGCGACGCGATCGTCGACGTCAACTCGAAGATCCTGCAGCCGGTGTCCGCCCACCAGCGGGAGGTCTTCACGAGCAGCGGGCTGGACGAGCTGCTGCTGAACGCGGAGGCGGACGCGCGGGCCCGCGCGGCAGTGATCGCCGATCGCGCCGAGCCGTCCCTCGAGCCGTTCCTGCCCAAGCGTGGCGACGGCCTGATGCTGAGCGCGTCGGACATCGAGACCTACCGCTCGTGCCCGCTGAAGTACAAGTTCGCGCGCGTCTTCCGGATCCCGAGCGAGTCGACGATGAACCAGCGCTTCGGGATCCTGTTCCACCAGGTGCTGGAGCGCTTCCACGGCACCGCGCCTGCGGAGGCCTACGGCGCCGCGGTCGCGATGGCGGAGCCCGGGTCGGTCGGGCAGCTGCTGGGACTGCTCGACGCCGGCTGGCGGCGCGGCGGCTTCGGCGACACCGAGGAGGAGCGGCAGTTCCGGGCGAAGGCCGTGGCCGCGCTGCACAGCTACCACGCGCGGTTCACGGCGGAGCAGGCCGAGCCGATGTGGCTCGAGAAGGGCTTCCAGTTCAAGCTCGGGCCGCACGTGCTGCGCGGCCGGGTGGACCGCGTCGACAGGCTCGCCGACGGCAGCTACGAGCTGATCGACTACAAGACCGGCCGCCCGCGGACCGTCGCGCAGCTGCGCGAGGACGTGCAGCTGTCGCTGTACGCCGTCGGTGCCCGCGAGGCGTGGCAGCTCGAGTCCTCGCGCCAGGCCTACCACTACGTCCTCGACGACCAGAAGGTCCGCGTCCCGGCCGAGGACCTGGACCGCGACTGGATCACCGACACCGTCATGCACGTCGCCGACGGCATCCTGTCGCAGGGCTTCGAGCCGACGCCGTCGTTCAGCGCGTGCTCGATGTGCGACTACCGCATCGCCTGCCCGGCGGCCGAACGTTAGGCTGCGCCGTGCACGGGGGGCCTCTACCCCACGTGCCATGACCCGGGGCGTGTTACAACGCCGCCGGGTCGATTTCTACCCGGATCAGGCGGTCGAGAGCACGAACGCGACGGCGAACCCGAGCACGGTGACGAGCCCGACGAGGTCGCCGCCCTCCTCGAACGCCTCGGGCATCATCGTGTCCGCGAGCATCGTGAGGATCGCGCCGCCGGCGAACGCCTGGATGACCGCGACCACCTCCGGCGAGGCGCCCCCGAGCGCGAGATACCCGAGCGCAGCGGCGAGCGAGGACACCACCGCGACGCCGAGCCACAGCCCCATGATCCAGCGCGGCGAGTGGCCGGCGGCGCGCAGGCCGGTGGCGGCGGCCAGCGACTCGGGGACGTTCGACAGGAAGACGGCCGCCACCACGGCCACGCCCACCCCGTCGCCGGCCAGCAGCGACACGCCGATCGCGACCGACTCCGGGATGCCGTCGAGGACGGCGCCGAGCACGATCGCCTGCGGGTCCCCTTCGGCCTGCGCGCCGGACGACCGCTTGCGCTTGTCCCCGCCGCGGGCGTCGATGACGCGGTCGCCGGCGAAGAAGGTCAGCGCTCCCGCCGCCAGGCCGATCGCGACCGCGTCCGTCCCGCCCGTGCGGAACGCCTCGTCGGTCAGCTCGAACGCGAGCGCGCTGATCAGCACGCCGGCGCCGAAGCCCATGATCAGGCCGATGACCCGCTTGGAGACCGGCAGCGTCAGGCCGGCGGCGGCACCCAGCAGCAACGCGAACCCGCCGACGAAGCCCCAGAAGGCGGCCGTGAGCATGGCGCGGCGTATCCCCGCCGATCCCCGTGCTCACGCATGAGAGCCGGCTCAGGGAAGGCTCAGGTGCCGTCGGGCCCGCGCTGCTTGAGGAAGCGCTGGAACTCGCGGGCGATCACGTCGCCCGACGGCAGGTCGGACGGCTTGACGTCCGGCTCCTCCTCGGCGGCGGCCTGCTCGAGGCGCTCGACGAACTCGCGCACCTCGGGGTCGCTCTGCACGGCCAGCGAGACCTGGCGCTCGTAGTCGGCGGTCGCCTGCTCGAGGTCGGTCGCGTCGACGGTCACGCCGACGAGCCCCTCGAGCTTGCGGACGAGCGCGAGGGCGGCCTTCGGGTTCGGCGCGGCGGCGACGTAGTGCGGGACCGACGCCCACAGCGAGACGGACGGGATGCCCGCCTCCTCGCACGCGGCGTGAAGGACGCCGACGATGCCGGTCGGGCCCTCGTAGTTGGTCGGCAGCAGGTCGGTGTGGGTGGTGAGCGAGTCGTCGGACGAGAGCCCGCTCACGTGCACGGGCCGGGTGTGCGGGACGTCGGCCAGCAGCGAGCCGAGCGAGACGACCATCTGGACGCCGAGCGTCTCGGCGAGGTCGATGACCTGCCGGCAGTAGGCGCGCCAGCGCATCGAGGGCTCGGGACCGGAGAGCAGGATCAGGTCGCGGGAGGCACGCGGGATGCGGGCCTCGAAGATCTCGACGGTCGGCCAGTCGATGCGCCGGGTGCGGCCCTCGGTCAGCGCGATCTGCGGGCGCGTGGCCTGGAAGTCGTAGTAGTCGTCGGGGTCGAGCTGCGCGAACCGCGTGGCGCTCAGCGACGACCCGAGGAACTGCAGCGCGGCGGACGCGGAGTCGCCGGCGTCGTTCCAGCCGGTGAAGGCGCACACCAGTGCCGGGGCCCGGAGGCCTTCGGGTCGGTGCTCCCAGATCAGCGGCTGCATCCGGTTCACGGTACACAATGGGTGGATGTCCTCCGCGCCCACGCCGCCGGCCACACCGGGCGCGGGCCCGCCCGGCCAGGCCCCGGCGCATCCCCCGGGCTCGGTCGCGACCTTCCGCGCCGGCGACGTCGTCCGCGGGACGTACGCCTGCACCCGCAAGGACCGGCTGACCGCAAAGACGGGCACCACCTACCTCGCCGTCGAGCTGCGGGACCGCACGGGCGCGATCGGCGGCCGCGTGTTCCGGGACGCCGACCTGGTCGCCTCGCGCTTCGACCGCGGGGACCTCGTCCACGTGCAGGCGAAGGTCGAGCGCTTCCGCGACGAGCTGCAGCTGGACATCGCCCAGATCGCCCGGGCGCCGACGGCCGAGGCCGACCCGGCGTCGTTCCTGCCCGTGGCGTACCGCGACATGGAGGAGCTCGACGGCTTCCTCGAGCACCTCGCCCGTGAGGTGCACGATCCCGGCTATCGCGGCGTGCTCGAGCGGCTGCTGGCCGACGAGCCGCTGCGGACCGCGCTGCGCCGCACCCCGTGCTCGCGGGCCGGCCACCACGCGTACCTCGGCGGCCTGCTGGAGCACACCGTCGCGGTGGCGACGCTCGCGCAGGAGGCGTCGCTCCTGCATCCGCGGCTGAACAGCGACCTGCTGATCTGCGCGGCGATCGTGCACGACCTGGGCCACACGCAGTCGTTCGACTACGGCGCGGAGATCACGCTGAGCGAGGCGGGCCGCCTGCTCGGCCACGTCGAGCTCGGGCTGCGGATCGTCGACCGCCTGACTGCGTCCGTGCCGGCGATGGACACCGCGCGCCGGCTGCAGCTGGCGCACTGCGTCCTGACCCACCACGGGCCGGACGCGGCGCCGGGGCGGCGTTTCGGCAGCGTCGAGGCGCTGGCCCTCGCCCGGCTGAACACGCTCGACGCCGGCATCAAGGGCGCGCTCGAGCACGGCCTGCAGTAGCCGCTGCCTCCGCCTCAGAGGCCGGCCTTCTCCAGCAGCCGCAGCCAGATCTCGCTGCGGGTCGGGAACGGCGGCACCGCGTGCGCGAGCGTGCTGAGCGGGATCTCGGCGACGACGGCGATCGTCGCCGCCTGCAGGAAGTCCTGGATGTCCGCGCCGGTGATGGTCGCGCCCACGATGATGCCGCGGTCGTCGTCGATGACCAGCCGCGTGCGGCCCGGCGCCTCGCGGCCGTAGAAGCTGCCGCCCGCGTTGCCGGAGGTCTCGACCTCGACGATGCTCGCGGCGATGCCCGCGTCGAGCGCGGCGTTCAGCGTGAGCCCGACCGCGGCGACCTGCGGCTCGGTGAAGGTCACGCGTGGCGACCTGGCGCCGTCGATCCGCAGCTCTGTCGGCTTGCCGAGGATGTCGTCCGCCGCGATCCGCGCCTGGTACTTGCCCATGTGCGTGAGCAGCACGCGCCCGTTCATGTCGCCGATCGCGTACAGCCAGTCGCGGCCGCCGACGCGCATGGTGTCGTCGACGGCGACGTGGCCGCGGTCGGTGGGGGTGACGTCGACCGTCTCCAGGCCGAGGTCCTCGAGCGGGACGTGGCGGCCGGCGGCGACCACCAGCTCGGCGACGGTGATCGCCTCACCACCCTCCAGCACCACCGTGACGGGGCCGTTGTCGACCGCGCGGGAGACCTTCGCGACCTTGGTCTTCGTCCGCACGTCGACGCCGAGCTCGGCCATCGCCTCCTCGACGAGCTCGGAGGCGAACGGCTCCTCCTTCATGAGCAGGTGCTCGGAGCCCTCGATCAGCGTCACCTCCGATCCGAGCGTGCGCCACGCCTGCGCCATCTCGGATCCGATCGGGCCGCCGCCGATGATGGCGAGCGACTCCGGGACGGCCTTCGCGGTCGTGATCTCGCGGTTGTCCCACGGCATGACGTCGGCGAGGCCGTCGATCGGTGGCATCGCCGCACGGCTGCCGACCGCCAGGACGATCGCCCGCCGCGCGGTGTGGCGGGTGCCGTCCTCGGTGACGATGGTCCGCTCGCCGTCGAGCCGTCCCTCGCCGCGGACGAGCGCGATGCCGCGCTCCTCGATCCACGGCAGCTGGGCGTCGTCGGCCTCGCCGTGGATGACCTCGGTGCGCCGCTCCAGGACGGCGGCGACGTCGAGGACGGCGGAGATCGCCTCCGCGGCGCCCGGGATCCGGCGCGCCTCGGCGATCGCCTGCGCGGGCCGCAGCAGCGCCTTCGACGGCATGCAGCCGTAGAAGCTGCACTCGCCGCCGACGAGGTGCTTCTCGATCAGCGCGACCTGGAGGCCGGCCTCGGCCAGCCGACCGGCGGCGACCTCGCCGGCCGGGCCGGCACCGAGGACGATGACGTCGTATTCCTGGGAAGACATGAGCCGACAGTCTGCCCAGGTCGAGATGACGACAAGCGAAACGCGGCTGCCGGGCGGTCAATCCGGCGCGGCCACGGGCGTCCGCAGCGCGCGCCGGATCAGCTGCGCGGCGACGAACAGCTGCAGGCACGCGAAGGCGACCTCGACGACCCGCTCGGGCAGCGCGTTGACGAGCGCCACGCCGCCGACCGCGCCCGGGATGGCGAGCCCGCCGACGATCAGTCCCTCCTTGACCCGTAGGTTCCCGTAGGCGTGCTGCCGCCACGCGCCGACGGCGGCCACCGGCACGATCGCCAGCAGCGACGTCGCCTCCGCGTCGACCTGGCTCAGGCCGACGATCGCCACGAGCGCCGGGACGAACAGCGCCCCGCCGCCGATGCCGAGCATCCCGGCCAGGACGCCGGCCACCACCCCGATCAGGATCACCTCGACCATCGTGCTCAGCCCACCAGCAGATCGCCGGCGCTCACGACGAGCAGCAGCGCGAAGCCGACCGTCACGGCCTGCACCGGCACCCGCTGCTGCAGCCACGTGCCGCCCAGCACCCCGATGACGGCGGGGATGCCGATCAGCAGCCCGTCGTCCACGTGCAGGTTCCCGTAGGCGCCGTGCGTGACGGACGCGACGGCCGCGATGACGACGATCGCGCCGAGCGACGTCCCGGTCGCCTCACGCTCGCCATAGCCCAGCCAGAGGATGAGCAGCGGGACGATCACCACGCCGCCGCCGACCCCGAACAGGCCGCTGAACAGCCCGGCCGCCGTGCCCACGACGGCGAGCAGGAGGAGGCGCCGACGGTCCATCGGCCGAAGCTTATGGGTGGCCCGCGGGCCGGGTCCTGCGCTGCCGCGACAGCGTGCCGCACCGGCTCTGCCACACTGGAGGGGTGTCCGTGGCCGCCACCCCACTCCACGACGCACTGGCGCCGCTGCTCGCCGACCCCTCGGCCGCCGCGGTACTGCTGGACGTCGACGGAACGCTCGCGCCCATTGTCCGCCACGCGGACGACGCGCACGTCCCCGAGAGCACCCGTCGCCCGCTGATCGCCGTCGCCCGCCGTTACGGCTTCGTCGCCTGCGTCAGCGGCCGCCGCGCGGCCATCGCCCGCCGGATCGTGTCCCTCGGATCGATCACCTACGTCGGGAACCACGGCAGCGAGGTGCTCGTCGGCGGCGCGTCGGAGGTGGTCGTCGACGCCGAGGTCGCCGAGTGGACCGATCGCGTCCGGGCGTTCGCCGCGGTCGAGCTCGACCGCGAGGACGTTCGCCGCACCCGTGTCCGCGGTGAGGACAAGCACGCCATCGCGGCCTTCCACTGGCGCGGTGCGCCGGACGAGGCCGCCGCAGAGGCTGTCGCCGAGGCCGTCGCCGCCCGCGCGCTGGAGGCCGGCTTCGCGGTCCACCACGGGCGCAAGGTGATCGAGGTGCGCCCGCCGGTGACGATGGACAAGGGCATCGGCATCGAGCGTCAGCTGCAGGGGCGCGGCATGAAGGTCGCGCTCTACGCCGGCGACGACAAGACCGACTGCGACGCGTTCGCCGGACTGCGCCGGCTGGTGGCCGCCGGCGAGCTCGGCGCCGCCGTGTGCGTCGGCGTGCGCTCGGACGAGACCCCGGCCGAGCTCGAGCAGGACGCGGACCTGCTCGTCGACGGTCCCGCCGGCGTGCGCGAGCTGCTGAACGCCCTGGCCGCCGCCGAGTAGCGCCCGGTGCGCTTCGTCGACCTGCTGCGCACCGCGGTGCTGCTGTGCGGGGGCGCCGCGAGCACGCTCGCGGTCCTGTGCCTGATCGGCGCCTCGCAGGACGCCGACGAGAAGCTGGTGGTCTACGCCACCGCGTGGTGGCTGATCGCGTCGATCCTGGGCTCCTACCTGGGCCGCCGCAACGAGGCCAGCCCGCCGATCGCGCGCCTGCTCGCCGACAGCAAGGCCGCCACGATGATGCCCGAGCTGCGTCCCGGCGCCGTCGTCGTCAACCGGCTCTGGCCGCTCCTGGTGGCCACGCTGCTGGCGGGGGGACTCGCGTTCCTGGCCCCCCAGATCCCCGGCATCGCGGCCGGGTTCACGATTCTCTGGGCGCTGACCTGGCGCCGCCAGGACCAGGCGGTGGTCGCGATCGAGGAGCGCGACGGCGTGCAGTTCTACGTCGAGCGCACGTCGCCGCTGCAGCCGGTGAAGCTCGTCCGCGTGCCGGGCCTGCGGCGCGAGGTGCCGTCGCTCGACGGGGTCCCGCGGCCCTAGGCGACGCGTCCGGTCGACCGCGGGGCGCCGTCGCTCAGGACGGCGTGCTGCGGGTCCGGACCAGCAGCAGCGCGTCGCGCAGCCGCTCGAGGATCAGCGGCTTGCCGATCACGCCGTCCATGCCGGCGACCAGGCACGCCTGCTGCTCGTCGTCCGCCCCGGCCGAGATGCCCAGGATCACCGGGCGGCGTCCGTGGGCGGCGCGCGCGATGATCTGGCGCGTCGCCTGCAGCCCGTCCAGCCGCGGCATGCGCACGTCCATCAGGACGACGTCGTAGTCCTGCCGGAGCACGACGTCCACCGCCTCCTGTCCGTCCGCGACCGCGTCGGCCTCGTAGCCCAGCCGGCGCAGGACGCGGGTCGTGACGAGCCGACCCACCGACATGTCGTCGGCGATCAGGATCCGCAGCGGATGGCGGGCGGCCATCCCGTCGTCGATGCGGGCGGGCTCGAGCTCCGCGACCTCGCTCCGCAGCGACCGTGCGACCGCGCGTTCGATCGCGCGGCGACGCGGCGGCTTCACGATCCGCTCGGCGCCCTCCACGGAGACGCTCGCCGTCGGGACCAGCATCACCAGCGGCGTGCTCGCCCCGGCGAGCGCCCGCCCGCGGGCCGCGTCCTCGGCGATGACGAGATCCGCCGGAGCGTCCTGCGCGACGACCGCGATGCCGAGGCGTCCCAACTCGCGCACGAACTGCTCGTGCAGTCCCGGCGACGCAACGATGACCGCGGCAGTCCGCGGGGGCGCGGGCAGCGCCTCGTCGGGCGCGGGCTGCGGCTCGGCGTCCAGCCGCACGTCGAGCGCGAACGTCGTCCCCTCGCCCTGCGTGCTCCGGACCGTCAGCCGACCTCCCATCAGCGTGACGAGCTCACGGGAGATCGCGAGGCCGAGGCCGGTGCCGCCGTAGCGGCGACTCGTCGACGTCTCCCCCTGGACGAAGCGCTCGAACAGCGAGGGCAGCCGGTCCGCCGCGATGCCGATCCCGGTGTCGCGGACGTCCACCAGGACGCGGACCGCGCCGTCGCCGGAAGCCTCCGTCGCGACGCTCACGACGATCTCGCCCGTGGGCGTGAACTTGACGGCGTTCGCCAGCAGGTTCAGGAGGACCTGGCGCAGGCGGGCCACATCGCCGCTGACGGCGTCGTGCAGCGGCTCCTGCACCAGGATCGCGAGCTCGAGGCCCTTGCCCAGGGCGGCAGGGCCGAGCAGTGCGACCGTGTCCTCGACGGCGGCGTGAAGGGAGAAGGGGACCCGCTCGAGCTCGATGGCGCCGGCCTCGATCTTCGAGAAGTCCAGGACGTCGTTCGTGATCGTGAGCATGTGCTCGCCCGACGTGGAGACGACGCCGACGAGGTCACGCTGCTCATGGTCGAGCGTCGTGTCGGCGAGGACCCGCGTGGTCCCGATCACCGCATGCAGCGGCGTGCGGATCTCGTGGGTGACGTTCGCCAGGAACGCGGCCTCGGCGCGCTCGCGGGACTCGGCCAGGCGGCGCGCCTGGTCGAGCTCGGCGGTGCGCTCGGCGACCCTCCGCTCAAGGACCGCCGCCGAACCCTGCACCGCGGCGAGCGCGCTCCGCCGCTCGCCCGCGAGCGTTCCGAGGATCAGCCCGGTCATCGCCACGCATCCGCCGAAGACATCGAGGACGATCAGCCGCTGGGTGAGGTCGAGGCCGGCGAACGGCCCGACGTCCGCGAGGGTCGCCGCGGAGGCCACGGACCCCATCACGATCGTGACGATGCCGATGAGCGTCAGCGACCCGCGCGCCGCCGTCCAGACGACGACCGGGAGCGCGAGGTACGCGATGGGTGCGTCCTGCGCGAAGAAGATGAGGGCCGCGGTGCCCGCAGCGAGGACGACGAGCAGGGCCGGCTCGTGGCGGCGGGTGTGGCCGGGGAGCGCCCGGCCGCGCACGTGCGCGACGAGCAGCAGCAGCGGGACCCCGACGAGCATCAGCCCGGAGACGTCGCCGGCCCACCACGCGAGCCAGGTCAGTCCCAGCTCACCCGCCTCCTCGTGGTTCAGCGCGATGACGGCCGTCCCGAGGGTCGCTCCGATCGGGGCGACGAGCGTGCCGATCAGCACGAGGCCGGCGACGTCGCGCAGCCGCTGCAGGTCCACACGGAGCTCGAACTCGAGGAACAGCTCGCGGATGATCGCCGCGTTGACGGCGGACACGAGGCCGATCGCGAGCGACTCGCCGAACTGCGCGCCCGTCAGCAGATCGGCGGCGGTCCCGCCCATGACGATCCCGATGAGCGCGGGGCGCCCGAGGAACAGCAGGGAGACGATCGCGAACCCCACGGCCGGCCAGACGGCCGACGCCTCGGCGAAGGTGTCCTCGACCGTGAGCTGGTAGCCCAGGTACGCGAGCGCGCCGTAGATCACGGCGACGCCGAGCGTCGCCGTCCCCCACCGGAGTCCCGGGCCCCCGTCCACCCGTCGCAGCATAGTGGCGATAGGGTGCCGCCCGTAGCCGGTTCCCGGGGGCGGAGGTGTTGCAGCAGTGTTGACGGTCCGCAGTGTCATCGCCGTCGTGCTCGGGGTCGCTGCGCTGCTGCTCGGCTCCTCGATGTACATCGCCAGCGTGCAGCTCGAGAACGGGAACGAGCGGGCTGACGCGGAAGAGCTGCGCGTGACGTCCGCCCGCCTCGCCGAGAGCGTCCGGGCATCGTCGAACGACCTCACGCGGATGGTGCGCCTCTACGCCACCACCGGCGACGCCACCTACCGCATCGCCTTCCGTCAGATCCTCGCGATCCGGGCGGGGACGGCGCCGCGGCCCCGGGTGTACGGGCCGTCGTTCTGGGACCGCGCGCTGCGGGACGGCCTCGGCGACATCGAGTTCGGCCCGCCGCGGTCGCTCGTGCAGCTCATGCGCGACGAGGGGTTCGCCGGCGACGAGTTCGCCGCCCTACGCCGCGCGCTGCGGGCGTCCGACGTCCTCGCCCGCACCGAGGAGGACGTCATCAGGCGCGTCCAGGCCCTGCGCCTGTCGCCCGGCGACCCCCGTGCGACCGCCGCCCTCTACCCGCTCGCGCTGCGCCTGTCCGACGCGGCGTACAACCGCGCGAAGGGGACCATCGCGGCCGAGATCGACACCTTCGTCGGGTTGGTCGACGCCCGGACGGCCCGCCAGGTCGAGCGCCTCTCCGACCGTTCGCGAACCCTCGTCCTGGTCCAGATCGGGCTGCTCGTGGCGATGGCGCTGCTGGCGTCGACGACGTTCGCCGCCGCTCGTCGCGGGCTCGTCGATCCGCTCGCCGCGGTCCGCGACGGCGCGCGGAGGGTGGCTGCGGGCGAGGTCGGCGTGCGCATCTTCCGCCGCTCACGCCGGGAGCCGCGCGAGCTGCAGGAGTCGGCCGAGGCCTTCGATGCGATGGCCGAAGCCGTCGACGCGCGCATCGCCGAGCGGGATGAGCTGCTGGCCGACGCGGCGCGCGCCGCCGACCTCGAGCCCGCAGCCGCACCCGTCCCCGGCACGACGGCGGTGGTCCCGGTGGACCTTCGCGAGCTGCTGCGCGAGCTGACGTCGCCTGTCCAGGGCGTGTCGGTCGAGGTCGACGCCACCACCCCTGCGCTCCTGGCGTTCGACCGCGAGCGCGTGGCCGAGGTCGTCGGCCTCGTGCTGCGTGCCCTCGGCGGCGCACCGGGGATCGGCATGACGGCGTCCGCCCGGCGCCTCTACGGCGAGCGCCACGAGGTGCGGATCCACGTCCACGCCCCCGGCACGTCGCCCGGGACCGGCGCCGTCGAGGCGGAGCGCGACGCCGCGCTCGCGGTCGTGGGCCGCCTGACCGAGCTGCTGGGCGGCAGCCTCGCGGTCAAGGGGCCGGCGGCCTCGCTGACGTTCATCGCGACGGGCTGACCCCGCTGCGGCCCGCTCGCCGGGATGATGCATGCGTGTCCGTCGACGTGCTCCTCGTGGCCCTCGGGTCGACCACCGGCCTGCGCCTGGCCGAGGCCGAGCTGGCGGGCTCGCTGGAGCGCGCCGGGCTCAGCGTCGCCGTCGCCCGCGCCGAGCCGCCGCGCGAGGTCCGGACGTTCGCGGCGACCGACCTCGGCTGGGCGCTGGCCGCCCGCCGCGCGGCCCGCGCCGGGATCGCCGCGCACCGGCCGCAGGCCGTCGTCTACTCGACGACGACCGCGGCGCTCCTGTGGCCGCGGCGCGGGGCCATCCGCTTCGACGCGCTCGCGGCCGCCAACCGGCCGGGGCGGCACGGCTTCTGGCAGCGCCCGCAGGAGCGCCGCCGCCTGGCCGCGGCGACGCTGCTGCTGCCGCAGGACGACGGCGCCCTCGCCGAGCTGGGGGGCGCGGCAGCCCGGGTCACGGTCCCTACGGTCGTCGTCCCGATTCCCGTCGACCCGTCGGGGGACGCGGTCCCGTGGGCGGCGCGCGACATCGCCGCGATCACCTACGCCGCCAACCCGGCGAAGAAGGGCCTGGACCGCGTGCTCGCCGCATGGGCGCTCGCGCGGTCCGGCGGCGAGGAGCTGGTCGTCTGCGGCATCGACGCGCTGCCGGCCGGCGCCGCGACCGCCGGGCTGCCGGCCGGGTCCGTCCGCGTCGCCGGGCTGCTCGCCCCTGACGCCTACCGCGCGCTGCTGCGCCGCAGCCGCCTCTACGTCACGGCCCCCCGCCGCGAGGACCACGGCATCGCGCAGCTCGAGGCGCTGGCCGACGGCTGCGCGCTCGTGACCACCACGGCACCGGGCCCCTACGCGGCGCTCGGACCGGCGCGCACGCTGGACCCGCGCTGGGTGCTGCCCGACGGCGCGCCGGCCGCCGCGCTGGCCGCAGCGATCCGCGCAGCGCTCGACGACCCGCCGGCGGACCTCGCCGCCCGCGGCCCGGCGTCGGTGGCCACGCACTCGCGAGCGGCGGTCGACGCGCTGGTGGCCACGCGCGTGGCCCCGCTGCTGCGCGCCACCCTTTCGACGGATTGAGAACCGCGAGCTGGAGATAGCAGGGATCGCCGCCGCGCTCATCGTCTGACAGCAACCACCAAGTCCTCACCAGGGCGGGCGGCCGACGGTCCTGGTCCGCAGCGGCGTCCGGCGCCGAACCGCGGTGGCCCCTTCCGCAACGCGCCCCGGCGCCCCAGCCGCGGAGGCCCATGACCGATCGCCGACCGCCCCCGGCAACGAGAACCCTCACCCTCCCTTGCGCAGCTTAAGAAGCTCCGGCAGGGGACGGGTGTTCGCCACGTCGGCCGCCGTCAGCCACGCGCGCCGCGCCGTCCCGACCCCCCAGCCCGTCACCCCCAGCTTCTCGGCGCCGTGGGCGTCCGAGTCGATGACGATCAGGACACCCGCCGCCGCGGCTGCCCGTGCGTGGACGTCGTGCAGGTCGCGCCGGTCCGGGGCGCTGTTGATCTCGAGGAACGTGCCGGTCCGGGCGGCGGCGTCGATGATCGCGTCGATGTCGAGCGCGTACGCCGGGCGCTGCTCGATCTTGCGCCCGGTCGGATGGCCGAGGGCGTGGACCGACGGATGCTCGAGCGCGGTGACGATCCGCTTGGTCATCGTGCGCTCGTCCATCCCGAACTGCGTGTGGACGGAGGCGACGACCCAGTCCAGCTCGGCCAGCAGCTCGTCGTCGTAGTCGAGCGTGCCGTCCGGGAGGATGTTGACCTCGCTGCCGGCGAGCACGGTGATGCCGTCGAGCTCCTGGTCGACCTCGTGCACCCGTTCGATCTGCCGCCGCAGCTCGTCCGGGGAGACGTCGTTGCCGAAGCCGTGCGACGCCGAGTGATCGGTGATCGCGATGTACTCGAGGCCGCGCGCGAGGGCCGCCTCCGCCATCTCCCGGATCGTCCCGCGCCCGTCCGAGGCGACCGTGTGCATGTGCAGGTCGCCCTTGAGGTCCTCCTGCGTGATCAGGTCGGGGATGTCCGCGGCGTCCTTGAACGCCAGCTCCCCCCGGTCCTCCCGCAGCTCCGGCGGGATCAGCGGAAGGCCGAGCAGCGCGTAGACCTCCTCCTCGGTGGCGCAGCGGTGCGTGACCCCGGTGGCGTCGTCGAGGACGCCGTATTCGCTGACGTGCAGGCCCTTGCGGACCGCCGCCGCCCGCAGCGCGAGGTTGTGGTTCTTCGAGCCGGTGAAGTGCTGCAGCAGGTTGCCGAGCTGGTCGGGCTCAACGACGCGCACATCGATCGACAGCCCGTTGTGGGTGACGCCCTTGGCCGCGTTGTCGCCGGGGACGTTCGACGTCTCGAGCTCGGGCAGCGCCGCGAACGCCTCGAGCAGGGCCCGCGGGTCGGAGGCCGTCGCGATGATGTCGAGGTCCTTGGCGCTGTCGGCGAGGCGCCGGGCGCTGCCCGCGACGTGGACCTGGTCAGCGGCGGGGTGCGCCCGCAGCGCCTCCACGATCGGCGCGGCCGTCTCGAGCGCGCGGTGCATCGGGATCCGACGCGAGCCCTCGGCCCCGTGACCGGCGTCGATCGCGGCCAGGACCATCTCCTCGAACTTCTCGCCGAAGCCCTTGACCTCGCGCAGCTTCTGCTCCTTCGCCGCCGTCGCGAGCGCGTCGAGCGAATCGAGGCCGAGCTCGTCGTACAGCTTCCGCGCGCGCTTGGGTCCCAGGCCGGGCAGGCGCGTCATCGCGAGCAGGCCGGGCGGGAACTTGGCGCGCAGCTTCTCGAGCGCCGGGATCGACCCCGTCTCCAGCAGCGCGACGAGCTTCTCCTCGAGCGTCTTGCCGACGCCCGGCAGCGACGTGACGGTGCCCCCGCGCGTCAGCGTCGCGACGGAGCGCGTCGCGTCCCGCACCGCCTTCGCCGCGTTGCGGTAGGCCAGCACGCGGTGGATGACCGCCCCGTCGAGCTCGTAGAGGTCCCCGAGCTCATCGAGCAGCTCCGCGATGCGGGCGTTGGACAGGTCGGGTGGGGTCTCGGGCATCGGTATCCATAGGCTACGCCGACCCGTGCCCGGATTGCCCTGGCTCATCCTGCCGACCTTCAACGAGGCCGAGAACATCGACGCCGTCGTGCGCGCGGCCGATGCCGCGCTGGCCTCCGCGTCGCCTGAGGGACACCGGATCCTGGTCGTCGACGACGACTCGCCCGACGGGACCGGCCGCCTCGCCGACGGACTCGCCGAGGAGCTTGCCGCCGTCTCGGTCCTGCACCGCACCGTCCGCGAGGGTCTGGGGCCTGCCTACCTCGCGGGGTTCACCCACGCCCTCGACCACGACGCCGGCTACGTCCTGGAGATGGACGCCGACTTCTCCCACGACCCCGCCGACCTCGGCCGGCTCCTCGACGCGGTCCGCTCAGGCTGCGACCTCGCGCTCGGGTCGCGCTACGTGCCCGGCGGGTCGGTCGTGGACTGGAGCCGCTCGCGTCAGTTCGTCAGCCGCGGCGGCTCGTGGTACGCGCGCCGCGCCCTCGGCCTCGGCGTGCAGGACCTGACCGGCGGCTACAAGTGCTTCCGCGCCGAGGTCCTGCGCGCCATCGACCTGCCCACGGTGCGCTCGCGCGGATACGCCTTCCAGGTGGAGCTGACCTACCGTGCCGTCCGCGCCGGGTTCCGGGTCTGCGAGGTGCCGATCCGGTTCCGCGACCGGCAGCTGGGCCAGTCCAAGATGTCCGCCGCGATCGCGGTCGAGGCCATGTTCCTCGTCCCTCGCCTGCGCCGCCGCCGCTGACCGGGGCCGCGCCCGGATCCGACGTGCTTGACTCAAGGGTCGACGATGCGGCGCCGATGCAAGCCCTCCATGGACTCCTCTCAGTTCGCCTTCGTCCAGGGGGTCCGCGACACCCGCACGGCACTCGTCCGCTGGAACAACGACCCCTGGTCGGTCCTGCGCGGCTGGCTGCTCGGGGCCGCCCTGGTCACGGCCGGCCTCCTCGGCTCGGTGTGGGTCATCGGCTCGCTGGCCACCCCGGACCCGTCCACCACCGGGAGCTACCTGCCGGGCTTCAACGCGCCCGCCGGGATGTCGGACGTCGGCCATGTCCTGTACCGCAACGCGCTGGTGCTCGCCCTTCACTCGCTGGCCTGCGTCGCCGGCTTCATCGCAGGCAGCTCGCTGCCCGCCCAGTCCGAGGGACGCGGCCGGCTCTCGGCCCGGCTGCACGATCACATCGGCCGCGCCGCGATCATCTTCGTCGTCTGCGCGACCACCTTCTCGCTGGTCACCCAGGCCCTGACCATCGGCCAGGCTGCGTCCTCGCTCGCTGCGGACAACGACATGTCGGTCGGCATCCTGCTGCTGGGCCTGCTGCCGCACGCGATCCCGGAGCTGATGGCGCTGTTCCTCCCGCTGGCCGCGTGGATCGTCGCGAGTCGCCAGGGAGACTGGGACCAGCTGCTGGCCGCGACCTTCGTCACGACCGCCCTGGCCGTGCCGGTGATCGTCGTCGCCGCGTTCGTCGAGGTCTTCGTCAGCCCGCATCTGCTCGTGTCGCTACGCGGGTAGGCTCGTTGCAGGACCCGTCACGAGGCGGGTCACTTCACTTTGTATAGTGGTTGTCAGCGCAACTTCAAGGAGGCCGACATGGGCAGTCTGCAGGACGTCACCGATTCCAACTTCCAGGCCGAGGTCATCGAGTCAGAGCAGCCCGTGCTCGTCGACTTCTGGGCCCCCTGGTGCGGTCCGTGCCGCGTCGTCGGGCCCGTCCTCGAGGAGATCGCCGGTGAGCGCGACGACCTCAAGATCGTGAAGCTCAACGTCGACGAGAACCAGCTGGTCGCCAGCAAGTACGGGGTGCTCTCGATCCCGACGATGATCCTGTTCAAGAACGGCGCCGAGGCCAAGAAGATCATCGGCGCGTTCCCCAAGCGCAAGATCGAGGCCGAGCTCGGGTCAGCCCTCGCCTAGCGGCTCGGGCTGACCCTGGGAGTTCCTCGCCCAGGGGCTCGGAACTCCCGGCCGGCCTATACCGCTGCCGGCGCGACCCTTGCGGCCGGATCGGCTCGGCCGCGGGTGAAGCTCAGCTTCTCCTTCGCCAGCGCGTTGTGCACCTTGCGCGGGTCGCCGAGTGCGGTCGGCGCGACGGTGCCGTCCGCCTTCAGCACCCGGTGGGCGCCCTTGCACCCCAGGCGCGTGAGCCGCATGTTCAGGCCGAGCGCCTGGCGCGGGTGGCCGCCCGCCGCCTCGCAGACGTCCGCGTAGCTCATCCAGTGACCGGGCGGGATCGCGCCCACGATGTCCTGCAGGGTCTCGTCGTCCATCGTCGCTGCTCCTTCGGTTGGGAGGGTGTCCCTCCCTATAGGCCGGCGCGGGGCACGCTCGCCCCCGTCGATCCCTGATCAGGCGTGGGCGACGACGTTGACGACCGCGCCGCTGCGGTCGCGGACGAAGAAGCGGCGGACGCCCCAGGGCTCGTCCGTGAGCGGGTGCACGATCTCGAACCCGCGCCGCACGGCATCGGCGTGGGCGGCGTCGACGTCATCCACCTCGATCGAGACGTGCGGCCGGACCGGGGCGCTCGCGTCCTCGCGCATGACGCTCAGCTGCGTCTGCGGCGCCCCGGGTGCCGCGTAGGTGACGATCCACCCATGATCCATCGCGACCTGCAGCCCGAGGACGTCGACGTAGAGCTCGTGGCTCGCCGCCGGGTCGTCGGCGTGCAGGTCCGGGACGATGCGCCTCACGTGCATGCGGCTGAGTATCGCCGCGTGGGCGCCGGCCGTGGGTCGCCTGGTCAGGCCAGGCGGATCGCCAGGTGCAGCGCCTGGCCGTCGACCGCGATGTCCGTCGCACCCGCCGCAGGCCCCGCGGCCCCGGCGTCGTCCCCGTAGGCGACCGCGGTCGCCAGCACCTCGCCCGCGATCCAGTCCTCCCACTCCCGGGCGGCGCCGACCAGCAGGTCGCCCCCCTCGAGCGCGAGCGTGATGCGGTCCCCGACGCTGAGCCCCGAGTCCTTGCGCAGGTTCTGCACGGCCCGGACGACCTCGCGTGCCCAGCCCTCCCGGCGCAGCGCGTCGTCGATCGTCAGGTCGAGGGCGACGGCGTGCGCGCCCTCGCGCTCGACCTCGTAGCCCTCAAGGGGCTGCATCACCAGCTGGATGTCGTCCGGCCCGAGCTCGTGCTCCTTGCCGTCGACGAAGACGCCGACCGTCCGCCCGCCACGCAGGGCGGTCGCCACGTGCGCGGCGTCGAGCGCGTCGACGGCGTCCCGCGCCGCCGGCATCTGCTTGCCGAAGCGCGGCCCGAGGGAGCGGTAGTTGGCCTTCAGCTCGTAGGACCCGAGCTCGTCGGCCGACGCGATGAAGCGCAGCTCCTTGACGTTCAGCTCCTCGCGGATCATCCCGTCGTGGGCGGCGATCGCCTCGCGCTCGCGGTCGGCCGCGACGATCACGGCCTCGCGCAGCGGCTGGCGGACCTTGATCTTCGACTGCCCGCGCGCCTTCAGGCCGAGGCGGACCGCGTCGCGTGCGATCGCCATCTGCTCCTCGAGGGCGACGTCCCGCGGGGCGGCGACGGGCCAGTCGGTGAGGTGGACGGAGTCGAGGGCCTCGTCCGTCCCCTCGGTCAGGCCGACGTAGATCGCGTCGGCGATGAACGGCGTGAACGGCGCCAGCAGCTGGGACACGGTCAGCAGGCAGTGGCGCAGCGTCGCGAAGGCACCGGGGTCGCCGGCGAAGAACCGGGGCCGGGAGCGGCGGACGTACCAGTTGGAGAGGTCGTCGACGAACGCCCCGATCGCGCGGCCGGCAAAGGTCGCGTCGTAGTCGTCCAGGCGCTCGGTGACCTCTTCGACGGTGGCCGAGAGGCGGGACAGGACCCAGCGGTCGAGCTCGGTCTCGGTCGCCGGGGCTCCCTCCTCGACGGTGTAGAGCTGCAGGAACGCGTACGTGTTCCACAGCTGCCGCAGGAACAGCCGGACGCCCTCGCCGATCGCCTCCGTCGAGAAGCGGTAGCCGTCCCACGGCTGCTTGGACGTGAAGAAGTACCAGCGGAACGCGTCGGCGCCGAACTGGTCGATGACCTCCCAGGGCACGACGATGTTGCCCTTGGACTTGGACATCTTCTGGCCCTCGCCGTCCAGGATCAGGCCGAGGCAGACGACGTTCTCGTACGGCGCGCGGTCGAACAGCAGCGTCCCGACAGCGAGCAGCGAGTAGAACCAGCCGCGGGTCTGGTCGAGCGCCTCGCAGATGTAGTCCGCGGGGAACTGGTCGGCGAGCAGCTCCTGCGAGCCCGCGGCGTGCGGGTAGGCGTGCTGGGCGAAGGGCATGCAGCCGCTGTCGAACCAGACGTCGATGACCTCGGGGACGCGCGTGAGCGTCGCCCCCGTGACCGGATGGGGGAACGTGACGTCGTCGACAAAGGGCCGGTGCGGGTCGTCCAGCTTCGTCCCGGACAGCTCCTCGAGCTCCGCCAGCGACCCGATGACGTGCACGTCCTTGCCGTCCTCGCTGCGCCAGACCGGCAGCGGCGTGCCCCAGTAGCGCTCGCGCGAGAGGGCCCAGTCGACGTTGTTGTTCAGCCAGTCGCCGAAGCGCCCGTGCTTGATGTGCTCGGGGTGCCACGCGACGTCCTCGTTGGACGCGAGCAGCTTGTCGCGCAGCTTCGACGTCCCGACGAACCACGACGGCTTCGCGTAGTAGATGAGCGGCGTGGAGCAGCGCCAGCAGTGGGGGTAGGAGTGCTCGTAGTCGGTCGCCTTCAGGAGCCGCCCGAGCGCGTCGAGCTGCGCGACGATCTCCCCGTCGACGTCCTTCACCGAGCGGCCCGCGTAGTCGGTGATGCGCTCGTCGTAGGTGCCGTCGAGCTTGACCGGGTTGACGACGGTCAGGCCGGCTTCGGTCCCGAGGCGGTAGTCGTCCTCGCCGAACGCGATGGCGGTGTGGACGATGCCGGTGCCGTCGTCCGCGGTGACGAAGTCGCCCTCCAGGACGGAGTGCGCGCGGTCGCCCCATTCGCTGCTCGCGATGTAGTGGAACGGCGGGTCGTAGACGGCGCCGGTGAACTGCGCGCCCTGGAAACGGTCGTGGACCTTCGCGCCCTCGCCCAGGACGCGGTCGACGAGCCCGGCGGCGAGGACGAACGTCCCCGCCCTGCCGCCCTCGGGTGCGCTCGCGCGGACGTACTCGAGGTCCGGGGCGACCGCGACAGCGGCGTTCGACGGCAGTGTCCACGGCGTCGTCGTCCACACCAGCAGCTCGTCGCCGACCTGGACCGGCCCGGCGGCGGTCGTGACCGGCAGGCGGACGTAGACCGACTGGTCGACGACGTCCTTGTACCCCTGTGCGACCTCGTGGGAGCTGAGCGCGGTGCCGCAGCGGGGGCAATAGGGGACCACCTTGTGGCCCTCGAACAGCAGGTCCTTCTCGCTGAGCGTCTTGAGCGCCCACCACACCGACTCGACGTAGCTGCTGTCGAGCGTGCGGTACGGGTTCTCGAGGTCGAGCCAGAAGCCGATCCGCTCGGTGAGGCGGTCCCACTCCTCCAGGAAGGTGAAGACGGACTCGCGGCACTTCTGGTTGAAGGCCTCGATCCCGTAGGCCTCGATGTCGGCCTTGTTCGTGAGGCCCAGCTCCTTCTCTACCTGGATCTCGACCGGGAGGCCGTGGCAGTCCCAGCCGCCCTTGCGGTCGACGCGGTAGCCGCGCATCGTCTTGAAGCGCGGGTAGATGTCCTTGAAGGCGCGAGCCAGGACGTGGTGGCTGCCGGGGCGGCCGTTGGCGGTCGGCGGGCCCTCGTAGAAGACCCACGGCTCGGCGCCCGCACGGCGCTCGATCGACTGGCGGAAGACGTCGCGCTCGCGCCAGCGCTCGAGGATCGCCTCTTCGAGCGCGGGGAAGGACTGGGCGGGATCGACGACCGGGCGGGACATTGCGATCCATTCTCGCAATCAGGCGCCGCCGGACCCCTCCCGGTGGAGGCGTGGGTGCGTCGGCCCGGCCGCAGGGTCAGCCGGCGCTGCGGGCGCGGCTGTCCTGCGTGCGGCCGTCGACGTGCTCGAGGACCAGCTCGCGGGCGGCGACCGGCTGGTCGCCGAGGGAGGCGACGGTCGAGCCGGTGATCCCCCCGCGGGCGCTGAGGGCGCCGCGGTAGTCCAGGACGGTGACGCGGTCGCCCGCCACGCGGCGGACGGCGAAGACCAGGCGCCCGAGCTCGTCGAGCGAGGCGCGGCGGCCGGTGAGGATGACGATCCGCGGGTCCAGGGCGGTGAGGGCGTGCGTCAGGCGGTTCGGGTCCAGCGTCGCGGTGAGGGTCAGCGTCCGCAGCCCGGCCCGGCGCAGGAACAGCTCGAGCGCCTGGGCGTGCAGGGCGTCGAGGTCGACCGGCCGGGAGGCGTCGAAGACGAGGACCGAGTCGCGGCGGCTCGCGGGCGGCGCCACGCGCTGCTGCGCGGCGAGCCAGCCGGCGGCCCAGCGCCAGGCGAAGCCGTACTCGACGCTCTCGCCGCTCTCGGCTTCGGGCTCCTGCTCGTCGAGGGCGGCGACCGACGGGAGCATGACCTCCTCGACGGTGCGCTCCAGCGAGCGGACCGTGAGGGACTCCTCGACGATGCGGTCGGCCTCGCCGTCGTCGAACCGGGTGAAGGCGGACTTCAGGCGTGCGGGGGTGGCGGGACCGGCGCCGCGCTCGCGGGCGATCGCGATCGCGCTGGAGACGTTGTGCGTCTCCTCGAAGGCGCTGCGGAGGGCCTCGACCTCGGTCAGCTCGAACTGGCGGTGCCCACCCGCGGTGCGGCGCGGCTCGGGGAAGCCGAAGCGGCGCTCCCACGAGCGCAGCGTGTTCGGGCTCACGCCGAGCATCGCTGCCGCCGCGTTGGTCCTGATGGCGGGCATGGGGCGATCATCGGGAGCGGGCGGGTGTTGTGCAAGAGGTGCAGGGATAGCTGCAGATGTGGAGCTTTGGCGGGGTCTGCGGTCCGAGCGCCGCGCGGGTGTGCCGATTGACGCGCTTCTGCGGGGCGTGCCGTGCGGGTGCGGTCTCCTGGGGCGGATGACCGGTTCACCGCAGGCCGCCCCCTTCGTCATCACCTGCCGCGGCCGCGTGCTGTGCGCACAGTGCACGGTGGCCCGGACCTCACGGCAGCGCCTGCGCGGCCTGATCGGGCGTCCGCTGCCGGCGGGTGGCGGACTGCTGATCGTGCCGTGCGCCTCGGTGCACACCGCGTTCATGCGCCGAGCGATCGACGTCGTCTTCCTGGACCGGGCCGGGTGCGTGCTGCGGGTCGTGCCGGCGCTCGGGCCCTGGCGGGTCGTTGCCTGCCGGGGCTCGCGCGCTGTGCTCGAGCTCCCGGCCGGGACGTGCACCGCGGTCGGGGTCGCGGCGGGCGTGACGCTGCGGTCCGCCGGCGCCGAGCTGCCCGGCCGCCGCAACGGCTGGGCCGGCCGTAGCGGGCGTCCGCGATGATGGCCGCGTGCCCCGTCGTGCCGCCGCCTGCCTGAGCGTGCTGTTCTTCGTCCTCGGCCCCTGTCTGGAGGCGGGCGTGGGCCCGTTCCTGCTGACCGGTGGGTGGGACCAGGGTTCCGACCTGCCGGCGCAGCCGTTCTGGACGGTGCTCGGGGTGGCGCTGGTCTGCGCCGGCCTGGCCGTGGTCGTGCGCGCGTTCGTCGCGTTCGCGGTCGACGGCCGGGGGACGCCCACACCGGCCGCACCGACGGACCGGCTCGTGGTGAGCGGCGCCTACCGCCACGTCCGCAACCCGATGTACCTGGCGACGGCGGCGATGATCGTCGGCGAGGGACTCGTGCTGGCCCGTCCGATCCTGCTGGTGGCGGCTGCGGCCTATCTGGCGACCCTCGCGGTGCTGACGACACGCCTGGAGGAGCCGACGCTCGCCGCGCGGTTCGGGGCGCCGTACGAGGACTACCGCCGTGCCGTCCCGGGCTGGGTGCCGCGGCTGCGGCCGTGGTCGCCGGGGGGCTGACGCGCCGGCGACGACCGGTGCGGTCGTCCCCATGCCTGCCACCGACCGGCAGCACTCATGACCGCGCTTACGGGGCGGAGCGGGGGTGTGGTGCCGGGGGGCGTGGTCTGGTCGTCGGGCGGTGTCCCGGGTGAGGGCCAGGGGCGACGCGCGGAGGGCCTGGCGGGCCTGACCCGTCGGATCCTCCGAGCGTCCCGCCCAGGCCCGGCTGCGTGGAGGGTCGCGGGGGCCTGACCCCCCGAATCCTCCGAGCGTGCCGGGCCGCCGGGCGGCGACGGCCTACGGCGATCTACCGGGCTGGGAGCCGTGCGATCCACCACTCGTCCCGCCCGGCAGCGGCCGATGGCGCTCCACCCGACTGGGAGCCGTGCGATCCACCACTCGTCCCGCCCGGCCAGCCGCCCGCCCCACGCCCCGCACCCGAGACCCCGCAGCGTCCCAGCGCCCGCCATCGTCTACAGCCCGCAGTTCCCAGAGCCGCCACGACCGGGACGGCCGTCGGCGTCAGCGCCACCGACCCCCGACCACCGAGCCCTCGGCGTCAGCGCCACCGACCCCCGACCACCAGTCCGTCGGCGTCAGCGTCCCGACCACGACGTCCCTCCCCGCGCCAGGCAGGGACGTGCCCGCCGCGGACCGCAGGACCCCTACCCGTCTCAGAGCGCGGAGCGCTCGCGGGCGTCCTGCTCGAGCGAGTCCAGGAATGCGTCGAGCTGCTGCAGGCTGAAGCGCCGCTGGCCACCCGGCGTCCGGTAGCCGATCAGGTGACCCTGGTCCGACCAGCGCCGCACCGTCGACAGGCTGACGCCGAGGTGGGCGGCGGCCTGGGACGTGGTGAGCCCGAGGCGGGTCGGGACGGTCGTGCGCTGAGCCATGGAGCCGGTGTTCTACGGGCCGCCGGGGCGGCGACGGCCGGAGCACCCGCTTTGCGGAGCTTTCGCGCGCGATCGGCACGTTCGCTGCAGCTTGGCCGGTCGCCCGCGGGCGGCGTGCGGCGTGGAGCTCCTCATATGAGCTCTGCGCCGCACGCCGACTCCGTCGGCGGATGGCTCAGCGCTCCGCGCCGACGACGGCCCACGCACCGCCGCGGAACCGCCAGGCCATCGTCCCCAGCCGCGCGAGCATCAGGACGTTGATCGCGACCCACACCCCCACCACGCCCCAGTCGAAGACGAGGCTGGCGAGCGCGACCGGGGCGAAGCAGGCCAATGCGCTGAAGGCCATCGCCCGCGCGATGAAGCGGGTGTCGCCGGCCCCGATGAGGATCCCGTCGAGCGCGAACACCACCGCGCCCGACACCTGCAGGACCGCGAACAGCGGCCACAGGTCACGGGCCTGGTCCAGCACAGCGTCGTCGCTCGTGAACGCCCGCGGCACGATCCCGGTGAGCCCGAGCAGGACGACGGCGAACAACGCGCCGACGACCACCGACCAGCCGATCATCCGGCGGGCGGCGACGGTCGCGCCGGACGCATCGCCGGCGCCGAGCGCGCGACCGACGATGATCTGGCCGGCGATCGCGATCGCGTCCAGCACCAGCGCGAGGAAGACGAACAGCTGGAAGGCGATCTGGTGCGCCGCGAGCGCCGCGGTGGACGTCCGCGCGACCACGGCGCCCGCCGCGATGAACGCCAGCAGCAGCGCCCCGGTCCGCACCAGCAGGTCCCCGCCCAGGACCAGCAGCGCGCGGATGTCGGCCGGGCGCGGGCGGCGGGAGACGTCGGGCCCGCCGGCCCGCAGGAGCGTGATCGCGAACGCCGCGCCCATCCCCGCCTGCGCGGCGACCGTCCCGAGCGCCGACCCGTCGAGCCCCAGGTCCAGCCCGTAGACGAGCACCAGCTCGAGCACGACGTTGACGAGGTTCGCGACGATCAGGATGACGAGCGGGGTCCGCAGCCGGTCGACCCCGCGGAGGTACCCCTGGCCCGCGAGCGCGATCAGCGCGAAGGGCAGCCCGGGGGCGCTGAGCCGCAGGTAGCGCTCGGCGGCGCCGGCCGCGTCCCCCGTCCCGCCGAGCGCGAGCATGAGCGGGTGCGCCAGCAGGACCAGCGCGACCGCGAGCAGGACACCGAGGCCCGCGGCGAGCCACAGGGCCTGGGCGGCGATCTGGGCCGCCCGTTCGGGCTGACCGGCGCCGTGCAGCCGTGCGACCTGCGCCGTCGTCCCGTACGTGAGGAAGTTGCAGAGCGCCACGACGGACGTCAGCGCCGTCGCCGCCAGTGCGAGCGCGCCGAGTTCCAGCGTCCCCAGGTGGCCGACGATCGCGGTGTCCGCGAGCAGATACAGCGGCTCTGCGGCGAGCGCGCCGAGGGCGGGGACGGCGAGACGCACCATCTCGCGATCGTGCGCACGCGGGCTGAGCGGTTCCGTGGGCAAGGGCGCGGACTCTACGATGCGTCGATGAGGAGGTCGTGGGTCCCCACGCTGGGCTGTGCCGTGGCGGTGCTGGCCGGCTGCGGGCCCGGCGCCACGCCGATCTCGCCTGGCTGCACCGAGGACGTGGCCCCCGTGATCCGCGCGCTCGAGCGCGCCCCGGCGGCCGTCACGCTCGTCGACGGCTCCCGGTTGTCCGAGTGCATCAGCGACGGGACCGACGAGGCCGAGCTCCTGAACGTCGGCATCACCTTCTCCCGCGCGGCGGAGGAGCTGCGGGTCACCGCCCGCGAACAGGAGGATCGCGCCGTCGCGGTGCAGCTGGGCTACCTGATCGGGGCGACCCGTCGTGGGGCCGAGCGCACCGCAGGCGTCATGTCCGAGCTCCAGCGCCGGGTCGAGCTCGTCGGCGGCCGGCTGCAGACCGAGGCGCCGGACCTGGCCGCAGACGTGGACCGCGGCCTCGCGGCCGGCGAGAAGACCGGTTGAACCCCCGTCCTACGGGCGCCGAGACCCGGCGGGCATCGGACCGGGTGATGAGGAACGGGTCTCGACGTCAGGGGAGCGTGCGGGTGACCGCTGCCGCCAGGCGGCGGGCGCCCTCGTCGAGGTCCGTGTCCGCCGTCGCCAGCGAGAGGCGGACCCAGCCCTCGCCCTCGGCGCCGAACCCGACGCCCGGCGCGACCCCGACGCGGTCCTCGCGCAGGAGGGTCGCCGCGTCCAGGCCGGCCGGTGGCCGCCACCAGGCGAAGAACGTCCCGGCCGGTGCGTCGATCTCGGCGCCGGCCGCGCGCAGCGTCCCGACGAGCCGATCGGCCCGCGCGCGGTACAGCGCGCGCAGCTCCGCGACCCCGTCCTGCGGCCCGGTGAGCGCAGCGTGCAGGCCGCGCTGGACGGCTGCGAAGACCCCGGCCGTCGTGTGGTCGATCAGCGTCTGGACTCGCGCGACCACGTCTGCGCGACCGACGAGGAAGCCGACGCGCCAGCCCGCCATGCCGTAGATCTTCGACGCCGACCACAGCTCGACGGCGACCTCCCGCGCACCCGGCACGGCGAGGACGCTGCGCGGCGGCGACGTCCCGAGCCCGAGCGCGCCGTAGGCGAAGTCGTTCAGCAGGACGGCGTCCCGCTCGGCGGCGTATGCGACGGCGGCCTCGAAGGTCCCGGGCCGCTCGACGACCGCGCAGGGGTTCGACGGATAGTTCAGGACGACCAATGCCGGCCGCTCGGCGGCGACCGCGTGGTCGCCCACGAAGTCCGGCTGGAAGCCGCCGGCCGCCCGGAGCAGCAGCGGAACCCGCCGCGCGCCGGCCAGTGCGATCGCCGAGAGGTAGTCCGGGTAGCCCGGGTCCGGGAGCAGCACCGCGTCCCCCGCCGCCGCGCAGGCCAGCGTCGCCAGCATGATCCCGGTCTTCGTCCCCGGGACCACCGCGATCTCGCGCTCCGGGTCCAGGACGACCCCGTGATCGGCGCGGTAGCGCGCCGCGATCGCCTCGCGCAGCGCGGGGAGCCCGGCGAACGGCGGGTAGCCGTGCACCGCCGCGACCGGATCGCCGGCGGCCGCCTGCAGCGCTGCAACGGCGTGGTCGGGCGGCGGCTGGTCGGGGTTGCCGCGCCCGAGGTCGATGATCGGCGCGCCGGGCGTCGCCCGCGCCGCGGCGACCTCGGCGAGGATCCCGGTGAAGAACTGGGCGGGGAGGCGGTCGACGGCGCGGGACACCGTCGTGACGCTACCGCGGGCTACCCGCCGCAGACCTTGAAGCGCCGCGTGTCGGTCACCTGCTTGCCGCTCTTGAGCCGCATGACGAGCTTGACGGTGACCGTCCGCGGTTTGCCGGCGGGCAGGACCACGCGCGTCGACGTCTTGCCCGACCGCAGCGTCGTCAGCCGCTTCCCGGCGACCAGGACGACCACGGAGCGCAGCTTGCCCCGGTAGATCCGCTTGACGGTGACGGTCAGCCTCCGCGGCTTGGAGCAGGTGGTGGGCCGCACGACCGGCTTGGGCCCGGCGACGGGCGTCGGGGTGGCCGGCGCCGCGGACGCGTCGGCGTCGACGGCGTCGCCCGCGATCCCGCGGATCCACTCGCGCAGCGGTGCGTCGGCGATCCGGGCGTAGATGCCGGGCTTGCCGGCGCGCGCGCAGCCGTCGCCGTTGCTGGTCGCGCCGACGAGCACGAGCGAGCCGTCCGCGCGGCGGCCGAAGAGCGGCCCGCCCGAGTCGCCCTGGCAGCTGTCGATGCCGCCCTGCGGGAAGCCCGCGCAGATCTGCGTGGTGAAGTCGGTCCCCGGATACGACTTCGCGCAGTCCGGGTCGGCGATGATCGGGACGTTGGCTTCTTGGAGGTGATCGGGGATGTCCCCGTCTTCCTTGGTAAGCCCGTAGCCGACGATCGTCTCGCTGACGCCGGGCGCCCAGGCCCCCTCTCCGCCGCGGCCCGCGATCCGGACCGGCGTCGTCTTCGCGGGCTTGTCGAGGATCAGCAGCGAGATGTCGGACCCCGTGGTGGCGAGGTAGTCCGGCGGGATCCTCACGGAGGACACCGTGGCGCGCTCGCCCGGCCCGTCCGGCGACTCCGCACCGAGCGTGACGGCGATCATCGACGGCGGCCAGCCGATCGGCGTGGCGATGAGCGAGCCCGTCAGGGAGCCACAGTGGCCGGCGGTGACGACCACCTTCGGCGCGACGAGCGTCCCCGTGCAGGCGAACGAGCCGCTGATCTTCACGAACGCCACCGCGGGATACGCACCCGGCGCGGTGTCCTTGCCGCCGACGATCGCCTGCGCAGGAGCAGCTACGACCACGCTCGCGAGCAGCGTGGCGGCGGTCAGGACTGAAATCCGGAGTCGCATGCTCTACGAACGTAGCGGGAGCACCACCGATGCGGCGCCGTTTGCGCCATCTGACGGAGTGTCGAGCGGCACGCCGCCTGCCCCGGTGATATGGGAGGCTCCGGGATCTATGGCCAAGAAGATCCTGTACAGCGGCGAGACCCAGAAGGCCGTCGACAACTTTCCGATCAGCGGCGAGGTCGTCCCGATCGCCGTCATCCACTGGCTCGGGCGCATCAAGGGTGCGGCCGCGCGCGTGAACGGCGACCTCGGGCTGATCGACGCGGACCTCGCGGCGAAGATCGCCGAGGCGGCGGACGCGGTCGCGACGGGCGCGTACGACGACCAGTTCCCGATCGACGTCTTCCAGACCGGCTCGGGCACGTCGTCGAACATGAACACGAACGAGGTCCTCGCCTCGCTCGCGGGCGCGCACCCGAACGACCACGTGAACTACGGGCAGTCGTCGAACGACGTCTTCCCGTCCGCCGTCCACCTCGCGGCGCTGGACAAGACCGTGAACGAGCTCCTGCCCGCGCTGAGGCAGCTGCAGAAGTCGTTCGCGAAGAAGGCCACGAAGTTCAAGGACGTCGTGAAGTCGGGCCGCACGCACCTGATGGACGCAGTCCCGGTCACGCTCGGCCAGGAGTTCGGCGGCTACGCGGCGCAGCTGACCCTCGCGATCGAGCGCGTGGAGGCGACGCTGGTCCACGTCGGGCAGATCCCGCTCGGCGGCACCGCGACCGGCACCGGCCTGAACACCGACCCGAAGTTCGCCGGCAAGGTCATCGCGCTGCTGAAGAAGGAGTCCAAGCTCAAGCAGATCGCCCCGCCGCTGGACCGCTTCGAGGCGCAGGCCAACCGCGACGCGCTCGTCGAGCTGTCCGGCGCGCTGAAGGTCGTCGCCGTGTCGCTGACCAAGATCGCGAACGACATCGCGCTCATGGGCTCCGGCCCGCGTGCCGGCATCGGCGAGATCTACCTGCCCGAGCTGCAGAAGGGCTCGTCGATCATGCCGGGCAAGGTCAACCCGGTCCTCCCCGAGGTCGTGCTCCAGGTGTCCGCACAGGTGATCGGCAACGACACCGCGATCACCATCGGCGGCATGCAGGGCCAGTTCGAGCTGAACGTGCGCATCCCGCTGATCGCCCGCAACCTGCTGCAGTCGATCCACCTGCTCTCGACGACGTCCAAGGCGTTCGCCGAGAAGTGCGTCGACGGCATCACCGTGAACAAGGGCGGCGTCGAGGCGTCGGCCGGCAACACGCTCGCCGTGGCGACCGCGCTGAACGGCGCGATCGGCTACGACAAGGCCGCCGTGCTCGTCAAGAAGGCGGCCGCCACCGGCCGCCCGCTGCGCGAGATCGCGCTCGAGGAGGGCGTCGACGGCGACCTCTACGACAAGACGATCGACCTGCGGAAGATCGCTGCCGGCAACCAGAAGTATTGACGGCTAGGCCTTCTTCTTCTTCGTCTTGGCGGCCGTCGCGGGCCTGAGGGTCGCGACGGTCGACGGGCCGGTCAGCGCGGTCCGTCCGACCGCGACGACCGTGACCCTGCCGCCCTTCCTCGGCAGGAACGCCGCCACCCGGACGAACGGGCGCGCCGTCGCCTTCACGATCCTGGTCGTCGCGTGGCCGTCCTTGAGCCGGAACGTCACCACGTAGCGCGACGCACGCGGCACGGCCTTCCAGCTCGCGCGGACCGCGCCGGCACCGGAGACGCGGAGCGTCACCCCGCGCGGCCTGCCCGGCTTCAGCGACGCCGGCGCGACGTAGCTCGTGAGCACGACGCTCCTCCGCGGCAGCCCGTCCTGCGAGACGAGCGCCACGATCTGACGGCGGCCACCCCGGCCCTCCCCGGGCGTGAAGCGGACGCTGCCGGCCTTCACGCCGGCCCTGAGGTCCCCGATCGGGTGCTGCAGGGACTTGGCACGCTCGACGAGGGTGACGGTCTCGCCCGCGCGCAGCTCGCGCTTGAACGCGACGACCCGGCTCCGGCCCTTGCCCGACACGCGCGCGGTCACCTTCGGCTGCGGGAAGTCGACGCTCTTCTGGATGCGCGTGATCGGCGCGGTACCCAGCTGCGACTCCACCCGCCACACGCCGGCGGCCGGACGCCGGAGCTGCACGTAGGACGCCTTCAGCGTCCGGGAGGAGAGGATCGACCCGGCCGGCCCGCCCGCGATCTGCTCGGCCCGGATGCGGCCTTCGTAGGACTGCGTCGGACCGTCGACGCGCTCGCCGCCGGGGCCGACCACCGAGATCAGCGGCGTCTGGTTGCCGCTGACCTTCAGCTCGAGGACCTTCGTCCCCGGTGGGACGGTGAAGGACTGCGCGGTGCTCGCCTGTCGCGTGAAGGCGTCCGTCCGCCAGATCGGCGCCGGCGCCAGGCGCGTGGTCTTGAACGTCTGGTAGCTGCTCAGGTCGCAGTGGAAGAAGAGCTCATCCGGGATGAACGGGCTGTTCTTCCAGCGGATCGCGACGCCGATGGCGAGGTCGACGACCGGGGTGACGAGTCCGCCGCAGGCCGCCGCACCGACCTCGGAGATGAGCGCCGAAGAGCCGGCGCAGACGCTCAGAACGCAGGCGCGCGCATCGCCCTGGAGGAAGAAGTGCTTGCCCTGTACGCCGCCCTGCACGTCGACGCTGACGTCCGCCACGAACGCGTTGAAGCTCGCGTTGCCCTTGAGGAAGAACGTGCCACCCGTGTCGTAGTGCACGCTCGCGCTCGCCACCGGGATCGACACGACGCGCACCTTGCCCGTGATGTCGACCGCGATCGCGTACGGCTTGCCGGGGAACGAGATCGTGCCCTGCAGGTCGGCGTCGATGGCCGCCGATCCCAGGAACGTCGGGCCGGCCGTGAGGTGCACGCCGCCCGTGATCGCGGTGAACGGCTTGATCTGGATGCCGGCGTTGACCCCCTTCAGGCCGATCGACGGCGGCAGGATCGGGATCGCGGTCGGGAACTCGATGCCGATCAGCGCGGCGCCGAAGTCCCCGCTGACGAACGTGATCTCGCCGGTGAGCTCGACCTCGCGCGGGAGCGGCAGGGTCAGCGTCAGGCGGCCCTTCCACGTGTCCGACGTGCCGGTGTACGCGATCGCGATCCGGGCGAACTGCAGCGGCCCGAGCTGCGCTGTCCCGACGTCGACCTTCAGCGAGTCGAGCCGCAGGCCGCCGCCGGTGGTGGTGACCAGCGTCGCGCAGCCGGTCGCGTTCACGAACGCGGGCTTGGGCAGCGAGACGTTGACCTGGATGTACGTGGTGCCGTTCGCCGTGCTGACCCGCGCATCGCCGGGCAGCGGGAAGCCGAGCAGGTTGCCGACGCCCTGCGTCGGGATCGTGCCGATCGCGGCCCCCACCGGCTTGCAGGCGTCGCCGTCGCGCAGCGTGGCGACGCGAGCACCGCCGCCCTTGGGCACCGTGAAGTCGACCTTGCCCTTGGACAGCTGTACGACCGCGCCGCCGGGGGTCGCGACGCTCACCCGCGCGGTGCCGGGCCCGCCGGCCGCCGTCTGTGTCCTGATCGTCCCCAGCGCGGGGTTCGCGACCAGCCGCGTGCCGCTCAGCAGCGCGATCCGCGTGCCGTTCATCAGCACGGTGCCGGACGGGTAGGTGAAGACGCCGCCCTTCTTTGTGGCGCAGCCCGTGAGCGTCACCGACCGGATCTTCACGGTGTCGTCCGAGCAGCCAGGGTCCGGGGTGACGGGCGGCGGCTGGGCGGGGCCCGGGGTGACCGTCCCCATCCCGAGCCGGACGAGCAGGAAGTCGGACGCGAACGGGGCCGGGTCGTTGTCACTCTGGGAGGAGACCTGCTTGGCCCGGCCGGCGATCACGATGCTGCCCCCGGCGATCACCATGCGGCGCGGGACGGAGTAGCGCTGGGCGCCGGCCGGGTAGACCGCGACGCCGGGCACGGGACCGCCGCTGTGGGCGCCGGGGTCCAGGCGGCCCGCCGACGTCAGGCCGGCGACGAGCAGGTCCGGCGTCGTCCGCGAGGTGAACTGGCTGCCCTGGACCGGCTGCTTGATCTGGATGGAGTCCTCGACGGAGTCCTGGGTGCCGGACACGATGATCCGGCCGCCGTCGACCGCCACCGAGTTCAGGATGGTGTCGTAGTTGTGATCGCGCCGGTCCGGCTGCTGCTGGCCGCGGAACCGCGCAAACCCCTTCTGCCCGAAGGCGGCGTCGAGCTTTCCGCTGTCCGTGAAGCGCCCGACCAGCGCGATGTTCGCGCCCCGGGTGGTCCCGGTGCCGGCAACGATGATCGTGCCGTCGGGCGCGATGGCGACCGCACGCAGCTGCTGCGTCACGGGGCTGAGGCCGTCGATGGTGCTCGAGGACGTGCCGTCGTCGACGGCGGGCGCGGGGGCGGTGGCGATGCCGGGGACCGTGGGACCGCCGAAGCCCGGGTCGAGCGCCCCGGCCGCCGTCACGCGGGCGACGCCGCCGGCGACCGAGCTGCTGAACAGGACGGAGCCCGCCAGCACGACGCGTCCCTGCGGGTCCTGCACCATCTTGGCGGCCGTGAAGTAGTTCTCGCCGGCCTGGATGCGCGCGAGGCCATCGACGCCGTAGGACGCGTCGCGCGTCCCGCCGGGGGTCAGCTTCACGATGCCCGTCTGGGGCGCGGCGACGCCGGGCTGCTCGAGCACGGAGAGCACGAAGAGGCTGCCGTCCGGCCCGATGAGCACCTGCTGGGCGGTCGATCCGGCGATGATCGCGACCCCGCCGGTTCCGAAGGCGGGGTCGACCGTGCCGTCCGGCAGGACGTGCGCCACGATCGCCTGGCCGCTCTCCTCGTACTCCCCGACGCGCTCGGCGATCCGGCCGGCCACGTAGATGGACCCGTCGGGCGCGAGGACGCCGTCCTGCAGCAGCGTGGCCTTGCCCGCCTCCCCGGGAGCGGCGTTCAGGAAGATCGTCCCCGGGAAGCTCGAGGCGGCGGCGAACGTCGGGTCGGGCTCGCCGCTGGGCAGCACGCGGAGGACCGCCCCGAGCGTGTTGTCGCCCTGCTTGGCGTAGCCGGTGACGACGGTGCGCCCGTCGGGCATCACCGCGACCCCGGCCGCCCCGGCGATGTCCCGGTCGCCGACCGGGATGCGGTCGATGCCCGAGCCGGCGAGGGACTTGTCGAGCGTGAAGGCCCCGGCCGGGGCGGGGAGGGCCGCCGCCGCCGTGAGCACCGCGGCAGCGGTCAGGAGCGCGCGGCGGGCGCCGCCTCGGCGTCGCGCACGAGGGCGGGCGGTCGACGACGTGGCTGCGGCCTGGTGCGTCGTGTCCATCGTGTCCCCCCGACCTCGCCGGATGTGCGGCGCCGTCGGCGCCGCCGAAGACGCTACACCAGAAAAGGGCGTCGCAGGAAACGGAGGACGGACGGACGAGCTACTTGCCCGCGAGGGCGTCGCGGACGACCGCGAGCGACGGCTTCGGCTTGCCGTCGTAGGTGAAGAGGCCCTTCTGGTTCAGGCCGCGGACGATCTTGATGTCCGGGACCTGCCGGCGGATCGACCCGCCGTAGAAGGCCGGCGTCACGCCGAAGTCGCGCAGGTTCCACACCAGCATCCCGGACACCCGCGGGTTGGCCCGGTAGATGTCGACGTGCAGCTTCAGGAGGGACGCCTGGAACGCGAAGCCGCCGGGGATGTTCGTCGCGTTGAGGTCGTTCGCCTCGGCGCCGAACTCGGTGATCACGAGGATCTTCCCGGCGAAGATCCGCTCGAACTTCTTCACGTGGTCGCGGATCGCCTGCCCGACGGAGGGGCGCGGGTCGAGCGTGCGCTCGTACCAGCCGATGTAGTTCGTGTCGCCGATGGCGTCGATGTAGCGGTACATCGGCCCCATCGTCTTCGGCGGGTGGATGCCCCAGACGTCGAGGCCGACCAGCCGCCCGGGATCGCGGCGCTTGAGCTCCCGCGCCATCTCGTCGATGTACTTGGACTGGCCTTCCTTGCGCCCGTTGCCGGCGACCTCGTTCGCGAGGTTCCAGACGATGATCGACGGGTGGGTCTGCAGCTGGAACAGCGACGTGCGGACGCGGCGCTTGCCCTGCGCCACCAGCGCCGGGGTGCGCGACGTCCAGGCGCCGGGGGCGTCGACGGGGCCGACGCCCATCCAGACCATGATGCCCGCGGCGTCCAGGCGCTCCATCAGGGCGGGGTTCAGCGGGTGCTGCGCGCGGGTGGCGTTCGCCCCGAGGGCCTGCAGCTCGCGGATCGTCTGATCCATGTCGGCGGACGTCAGCGCGTCGCCGCGCCCCATCGCGTCCTCGTGGATCGAGGCGCCCCTGAGGATGATCGGCTTGCCGTTCAGGACGATGCGGGTGCCGACCTTCTTGACCTCCCGCAGCCCGGTCTTCAGCCGGTACGCCGACTCGCTGCCCGCGTTGAACTGGAGCTCGTAGAGGTTCGGGGAGCCGGGGGCCCAGAGCCGCGGCGAGGCGACGTCCACCCGCGTCTTCAGCACCCGCGTCTGGTTCGGCGGGACCGAGACCTTCGGCAGGTCGAACTCGATCTTCTGGTCGCCGTTCTGCAAGGACCCGCTGACCGGGATCTCGCGCTCCTCGGCCAGGCGGTTCGTGACGTGGACGCTGAGGTCGACCAGGGCGTGGCCGTTCGACTGCAGGCGCGTGCGGATTGTGGGCGTGGTGAGGTCGCTCTCGGTGAGCTTCCGCACCGTGACCTCGCGGTTCACGCCGCCGAAGTTGAACCACGTGCGGTGCCACGCGGTGCGCTTCATCTCCATCGGGTCGCGGTAGTCCGCGCGGATGACGAGCGTGTGCGGGACGTCCGGCGCGAGCGTCGCGTGCGCCTCGAAGGGCAGGTACTCGCCGGTGTGATGGGCGACCGCCTTGCCGTCGACCCAGACCGTCGCCTTGTGGTTGACGGACTCCATCCGGATCTCGTACCTCCCGGCCTCCGGGACCGTGAAGGCCGTCCGGTACCAGGCGGTCGTGCCCGCGAAGGACTTCTTCTGCTTCGGGCCGGTCACGCGGCCGCCGTTGGCCGCGTTGGGCACCGTGACGTTGGAGCCGGCGAAGTTGCCGGTCTGCCAGCCCTTCAGCGTCCCGTGCGAGTTCGGGTCGCTGCGCAGGACCCAGGCGCCGTTGAGCGCGACGCGGCCGGGCGGGCCGCCGTCGATCATCGGCAGCGATGCGGCCGGCACGCCGCCGCCCTGCCCCGCGGCAGGGGAAACGTCGCCGTTCGGCGCTGCGGCAACTGCCACCGCTACGGCGGCCACCGCCACCGCCAAGGCTTTCCCCCCGGACTTCATCCACCGACGAGGGTACCGGCGTCCCCCGGCGCGCGCGCCGCGCGTCACGGACGCGACGGGTGACTGTCAGCGCACGCGGAGCGCGCGGTAAGCCCGGGAACAGGCTGATACCGACCCGAACCGGGGACCATCAGGCGAGGTTCATGGCCACGTACTTCGTCTCGAGGTACTCCTCCATGCCCTCCGGGCCACCCTCGCGCCCGAAGCCGGACTGCTTCACGCCGCCGAATGGCGCACCCGCGTTGGACACCATCCCCTGGTTGAGGCCGATCATCCCGCTCTCGAGGCGCTCCATGACGTCGAACGCCCGGTTCAGGTCGCGGGTGTAGACGTAGGCGACGAGCCCGTACTCGGTGTCGTTGGCCATCGCGATCGCGCTGTCGGTGTCCGTGAAGGTCGTGATCGGCGCGACCGGCCCGAAGATCTCCTCTGTGAGGACCCGTGCGCCTTCCGGGACGTCGGCCAGGACGGTCGGCGCGTAGAAGTGACCCGGGCCGTCGACGGCCGACCCGCCGGTGAGGACCGTCGCGCCGGCACTGACCGCCTCCTGCACCTTCCCGTCGATGTCCTGCACGGCGTCCGCGTTGATCAGCGGCCCGACCTGGGCCCCGTCCTCCGTCCCGCGCGCGACGACCATGGCGCCCATCCGCTCGGCGAGCTTCGCGCCGAATTCGGCGGCGACGGACTCGTGCACCACGAACCGGTTGGCGGACGTGCACGCCTCGCCCATGTTGCGCATCTTGGCGATCATCGCGCCGTCGACGGCCGCGTCCACGTCGGCGTCCGCGAAGACCAGGAACGGCGCGTTCCCGCCGAGCTCCATCGAGACCTTGAGCACCTGCTCGGAGGCCTGCTTGATCAGGTCCTTGCCGACGCTCGTGGACCCGGTGAACGAGAGCTTGCGCGTGCGCGGGTCCGCGATCAGCGGCGCCATCGTGTCGCCCGACTTCGCCGCGGTGATCACGTTCAGGACGCCGCCCGGCAGCCCGGCCTCCTCCAGGATCTGCGCGAGCGCGAGCATGCACAGCGGGGTCTGCTTGGCCGGCTTGACCACCATCGTGCAGCCGGCGGCGATCGCCGGGCCGACCTTGCGGGTGCCCATCGCGAGTGGGAAGTTCCACGGCGTGATGAAGACGCACGGGCCGACGGGCTGCTTCATGGTCAGCACCCGCCCGGCGCCGTTCTCGTTGACGGTGAAGCGCCCGTTGATGCGAACCGCTTCCTCGGAGTACCAGCGCAGGAAGTTGTTGGCGTAGGTGATCTCCGCCTTGGACTCGCTGATGGGCTTGCCCATCTCGAGCGTCATCAGCAGCGCGATGTCGTCGGTGCGCTCGAGGATCAGCTCGTAGGCCCGGCGCAGGACGTCGCCGCGCTCGCGGGGCGCGGTGGCCCGCCAGGCCGCGGCCGCCGCGCAGGCCGCGTCCAGGGCCGCCGCCGCGTCGTCGAGCGATGCGTCGGCGACGGTGCACAGCTCCTGTCCGGTACTCGGATCCTCGACGCCGATCGTCGAGCCACCGGTCGCGTCGCGCCAGGTTCCGCCGATGTACAGCTGGTGCGGCACGGCGTCCACGACGGCGGTTTCGCGGGCGGTCAGCGTGCTCGAGGAGGCCATGCGGTCGAGCATAGAGGCGCGCCGGACCGCCGCACGGGCGCGCGCGGACAGCTCACGCTGGACGGGTCGGCGGCCACCCGACGGGGCAAAACCATCTGCCGATGGAGGCACGCCGCCCGTCGAACCGCCGCATGGCGTGCATCCGCTGTGGCAGGCTCGCGCCGCCGCCTGTCCTGAGATGTCCCGCCGCCCCCTCGTCACCCGCCTGGTCACCGTCTGCCTTGCCGCCCTCGCGGCCGGCGGCGCGTCCGCGGGCCCGGCCGGCGCCGCCCCGGCCGGCACGCTGACGATCGACGGCCGCGGCTTCGGGCACGGCGTCGGGCTGAGCCAGTACGGCGCCTACGGCTTCGCGCAGCGCGGCTACAGCTACCGCCAGATCCTCGCGCACTACTACCGCGAGACGCAGATCGGGTCGACCTCCACCGGCCAGGAGATGACCGTCGCGCTGGCGTCGGGCCGGCGGTCGTACACCGTCACCCAGGCGACGAACGCCGGAGGGCTGTCGCTCGACCCGGGCCGCGCGTACCGGTTGTCGGCCAGCAAGAAGGGTGGTGTCGTGGTCCTCGACGACACCGGCAAGCGCCTCGGCCGCACGCCGGGAAGCGTCCGGGTCTCCGCCGGCGGCGCGCCCGTGAAGCTCCTCGGGCGCTCCGGCGACGGGCTCACGGACGGGCAGTACCGCGGGGCGCTGGACGTCGCGCCGGCGGGCGGGCTGCAGCTCGGCGTGGTGAACGCCGTCCCCCTGGAGGACTACGTCCGCGGCGTCGTCGGCGCCGAGAGCCCCTCCGGCTGGCCGGCCGCCGCGCTGCGGGCGCAGGCCGTCGCCGCGCGGACCTACGCCATCGCGACCGGGTCCGGCGGAACGCTGCACGCGGACACGCGCTCGCAGGTCTACCGCGGGATCGCCGCGGAGACGGCGTCCACCGACGCTGCGGTGGCCGGGACCCGGGGTGAGGTCGTCACCTACAAGGGCACCCCGATCGTCGCCTACTTCTTCTCGACCTCCGGCGGCCGGACCGAGAGCGTGCAGCACGGCTTCCCGGGGGCCGACCCGAAGCCCTACCTGGTCTCGGTCAAGGATCCGTACGACGGCTCCTCGCCGAAGCACACGTGGCGGATGCGGATGACGCTTGCCGCAGCCGAGGCCAAGCTCGGGCCGCTGGTGAAGGGCTCGCTGCGCCGCATCGTGATCCTGCAGCGCGGGGTCTCCCGGCGCATCGTCCGGGCGCGGATCGACGGGACCGGCGGCACGACGCTGGTCGACGCCGCCACCCTCAAGAAGCGGTTCGGGCTGTTCGACACCTGGGCGCGGTTCAGCATCGTCACCACGGGCGCCGCCCGCAAGACCGAGCGCCGCCGCGTCACGATCCGCGTGCTGCCGGCGGGCGATGCCGAGGCGGTCGCCGCGGTCGCGTCGGACGGCGACGTACCCGCAGGCGGCTGGGCCCTGTTCAGCCGCCTCGCGGCAAGCGCAGCCGCCGACCGCCCTGCGGTCGCACCGGCCCCCACCGGGTGGGCCGGGCTGATCTCCGTCACCCGGCAGATCGCGCAGCCGACGACCGGCACCGTGCTCGCCGCCCCGACCCCCGCGGCGCGGATCGGCACGCGCAAGGTCCGGGTCAAGGTCCTGCGCGGCCGCGTCGCCGTGACGGGCCGCCGCGTCGGCGGGACGTTGCTGCGGGTGCAGCGGGGCCTCGGCGACGGCCGCTGGCGGACCGTCGCCACCACGAAGGCGACCCGGAGCGGCACGTTCGCCGTCAAGGTCGCCCGCAGCGGCGTGTACCGGGTGCGCACGGGTGCGCTGACCGGCCCGAACGTCCGCGTCGGCTGACGGAGCCAGGCCGAGGCGAACCGCCGACCGGGCGAACGAGCCCCCTGGGCGAGTTCGCCCGACCTGAAGCGAGCCCCCCCCCCCGGGCGAGCTTCAGGCAGCGCCGTACACGCGGACCAGCGCCTCGGCGACGCAGACCGGCTTGCTGCCGCCCTCGATCTCGAAGGTCTGCGTGATGCGGGCCTGGACGCCGCCGGGGACCTCGGCCACGTCGGCGAGCGTCGCCGTCATCCGCAGCTTGGAGTCGACCGGCACCGGCGACGGGAAGCGGACCTTCTCGTAGCCGTAGTTCAGCGCGAAGGCGACGTTGTCGATCGTGAAGATCTCGAACTGGAACACGGGGCCGAGCGAGAGCGTCAGCAGGCCGTGGGCGATCGTCCCCCCGAACGGCGTCTCCTTCGCCTTCTCCGGGTCGACGTGGATGAACTGGTGGTCGCCGGTCGCGTCGGCGAATGCGTCGATCGTCGCCTGGTCGATGGTCTTCCACTCGGAGACGCCGAGCTCCTCGCCCGTGCGCGCCTTGAGGTCGTCGATGCCGTTGATGGTGAGCATGCCGCCGATCCTATGCGGCAGCGGCCCGGCCGCGGACTACGCGGCGGCGGGCGCGGGGGCGCGCGGCTGGCCCAGCCATTCGGCCTCGGCGCGCCCGAGCTCGGTCGTCGCCTCCCCGGACTCGAGCAGCGACTCGCTCATCAGCGCGTTCCAGTCGGCCGCGGCGCGCAGCTCGCCGAGGACCGCGAACAGCAGGCCCTCCATCCGGCGGATCAGCAGTGCCTCGGGCGGGACGGTCTGCC
Organism: Paraconexibacter sp. AEG42_29; assembly: GCF_040581415.1. Taxonomy (NCBI): domain Bacteria; kingdom Bacillati; phylum Actinomycetota; class Thermoleophilia; order Solirubrobacterales; family Paraconexibacteraceae; genus Paraconexibacter; species Paraconexibacter sp. AEG42_29. The sequence goes on from NZ_CP114014.1 coordinate 5,528,652, forward strand.
GGCGCATCGCCTCGAAGTACGGCGAGCGCGGCGAGCCGGCGATCTCCATGACCTCGCGGACGACGTCCGGCGTGATTCGCAGGACGCCTGGCGTGAGGTACCACGACCCCGCGCCGCGCAGCTGCTCGTACGTCGCGTCCACGTCGAAGGACTCCGGGTCGGGCAGGTAGCCGAGCTTCCCGAGCTGGCGGTGGACGGCGACGGCGTCCTCGTTCAGCAGCGCGCGACCGATGTCGCGCTCGCCCTCGAGGTAGAGCTCGGGGACCTTGCGCATCAGCCCGAAGTCGAGGAAGCAGATCTTCCCGTCCGGGGTGAAGATGACGTTGCCCGGATGCGGATCGCCGCAGGCCAGGTGCTCGCGGTTCAGCAGGCCGAAGTAGAAGCGGTAGAGGATCTCGCCGTAGCGGTCGCGCTCGGCGTCCGGCAGGCCGGCGATCTCACCGAAGCCGACGCCTGCCACGTACTCGCTGACGAGCACCCGGCGCGTCGACAGGGACGTGTCGACCGCGGGGACAGTGACGAACGGGTGGCCGCGGAAGGCGCGGGCGACGGTCCGCTGGTGCTGGGCCTCGATCTCGTAGTCGAGCTCCTCGCCGATGCGGTCCTTGAGCTCGCCGGCGATCGCCTTCACGTCGAGGCCGGGGGCCAGGCGCTTGACGAGCGGGAACAGCATGTTGGCGTTGCGCAGGTCGGTCTCGACCGCCTCGGCGACCCCTGGGTACTGGACCTTTACGGCGACCTCGCGGCCGTCGTGGGTGGTCGCGCGGTAGACCTGCCCGATCGACGCGGCGGCGATCGGCGTCTCGTCGAAGGTCGCGAAGACCGTCGACACCGACCCGCCGAGGTCGGACTCGAGGACCTTGCGCATCTTGGGGAAGTCGACCTTCGGCGCGTCGTCGCGCAGCTGCGCGAGCTTCTGCTTGAACGCGTCCCGCTCACCCTCGGGGACGAGCTCGAAGTCGATCGTCGAGAGGACCTGGCCGATCTTCATGGCCGCGCCCTTCATCTGCCCGAGCTGGGCGACGATCTCGTTCGCGGTGTCCATCGCCCGCTCGCCCATCTTCTCGTCGGCCTTGTCGTCCGTCCGGAAGCGGTTGGCGGTCTGCGTGCCGACCCAGCGCGCGCTCTGCCCGGCGACGAGGCCGCCGAACTTCGCGGTGCGGCCGATGCGGGAGGTGGGGATCTTGGGGCTCATGGCTCTCGATGGATACGTGCGACGGGCCGTCCAGGATGGCAAAGTGCCCAGAATGTCCGAGAAGGCCGATCCCGCTCCGCTGCTCGTCGTCGACACCCCGTCGCTGCTGTACCGCGCCTACTTCGCGCTGCCGTCGTCGATCAAGGGCGCCGAGGGGCGGCCGGTCAACGGGCTGCTGGGCTGCGCGAACCTGATCCTGCAGGTGATCGAGAACCACGCGCCGCGGGCGGTCGCGTTCTGCAACGGGGCCGAGGCCGCGCACTACCGGACGGCCGCCTACCCCGGGTACCACGGCGACCGCGACGAGATGCCGGAGAAGCTCGTCTGGCAGTGGGAGCAGGCGCCGGCGTTCTACGAGTCCTTCGGCTGGACGCACCACACCACGCCCGACCTGGAGGCGGACGACCTACTGGGTGCGTTCGCGGAGGTCGAGAGCGCGGCGGGCGGCCGGACGCTGCTCTTCACCGGGGACCGGGACATGTTCCAGTGCGTGGACGAGGACGTCGTCGTCCTGTTCCCCGGCGGGGCGAAGGCCGGGCCGGCCTGGGTGGACGTCGCCGAGGTGCGGAAGCGGTACGGGATCGAACCGGCCCAGGTGCCCGACTTCATCGCGCTGCGCGGGGACCCGTCCGACGGCCTGCCCGGCGCGAAGGGCGTCGGCGAGAAAGGCGCCGCCGCCCTGCTGACCGAGCACGGCGACCTCGAGACGCTGATCGACCTCGCACAGCGCGACGCCGCGGTCGACTCGAAGAGCCTCAAGCCGCGGGTCCGGACGGCGCTGCGCGAACAGGCGGACGAGCTGCGGGCGTTCCGCCACATCGCGACCCTGCAGCCGGTCGACGTGACGCGCCCGGCCGACGCGCCCACGCGGTACGCCGACGCTGCCCGGGCTGCCCAGGAGCTGGGCATGGGCGCGCTGGCCAAGCGCCTGGAGGGCCTCGCCGGCTGAGCAGGACCCCCGGGACGGCATCCCCCCGCGGGCTCTGCCGACGCGCCCGATCGTCGCCGCCCGGCGGCGAGTGCGTCATCATTGACGCCTCGCCCGTGCACCGCCGTTCCCTCGCGACGTCACTGGCGGCCTTCCTGGCCGTCCTCTGCCTGCTCCAACCCGCGTCCAGCGCGGCGGAGGACGTCGGCGTGCCCGCGCCCTTCCCGCTCACCGCGGGCTGGCAGAAGTTCGAGGACCGCGGGAACGTCGGCGTCGGCCTCGGCCTGTACACGCCCGACAACAAGGCGGCGTGGAAGCCGGCCGTGGTCCCGTCCGTCTTCTCCGGCCAGACGCCGGAGTCGAGCTTCCGCGGCACGGTCGGCTGGTACCGGGCGACGTTCAAGGCCCCGGAGAAGACCCCCGGGTTCACCTACGACATCCACTTCGAGCAGGTCCGCCGGGTCGCCCAGGTCTGGCTGAACGGCGTCAGGCTCGGCCGCCACGAGGATCCGTACGTCCCGTTCGACCTGCAGGTCGGCAACGCGCTCAAGCCGGGCCAGCGGAACGTCCTGGTGGTCCGCGTGGACAACCGCAAGGACGGGGCGATCCGCGAGGGCTGGTGGAACTGGGGCGGCATCACGCGCCCGGTCACGCTCGTCCCGCGCGCGGCCCTGGTCCTGCAGACACCGGGCGTGCTCAGCGTCGTCGACTGCCCGCCCGGCGGGGCCACCGACGGCGCGCCATGCACGGCGAAGGTGCGCTTCGACGGCGTCCTGGTGAACCGCGGCGACAGCACGATCGAGAACCCGCAGGTCCGCCTCGACCTCGGGGCGGGCGGCGCGGTGACGCAGACGATCCCGTCCCGGCCGCTGGCCCCCGGCGAGTCCACCCACCTGGCGAGCGAGGTCGCGGTCCCGGACCCGCAGCTGTGGTCGCCCGAGAAGCCGACGCTCTACGACGTGACGCTGACGACGTCCGCCGGGGACCGCATGCAGCAGGTCGACACGTGGAAGACGGGGCTGCGTGAGGTCAAGGTCCGGAACGGGATGCTGACCCTCAACGGGCGCCAGCTGACCCTGCGCGGCGCGTCGATCCAGGAGGACGTGCCAGGCCGCGGGCCGGCGCTGAAGGACGAGGACATCGCCGGCATCGTGCGCGACCTGAAGGCCGTCCGCGCGAACGTCACCCGCGCCCACTACCTGCTGCACCCGAAGCTGCTCGACGCGCTCGACGCGGCCGGGATCATGGTGTGGAGCCAGGCGCCGGTCTACCACCGCGACGTGCGGCTGAAGCACCCCGAGCAGCGCGAGACCGCGCTCGCGTCGGTCCGCGGGACGATCCTGAGCGCCCGTAACCACCCGTCGGTCATCACCCACTCGGTGGCGAACGAGCTCAGCCCGACGCCCGACACCGTGCCGGGAACGCGGGCCTTCCTGGCCGCCGCCCGCACCCTGGCGAGCGAGCTCGACCCGACCCTGCCGCCCAGCGTCGACATGCTGAGCTACCCGGGTTACGCGCGCCAGGCGGCGTACGCGCAGTACCCGCTGCTGGGCATCAACTCGTACTTCGGCTGGTATCAGGGCAAGAAGGACCACTCGGTGGCGAACCTCGCGGACTTCGGCCCGTTCCTGGACCGCCTCCGCCGGCAGTATCCGACGCAGGGCCTGCAGGTGACCGAGTTCGGCGCCGAGTCCACGTACTCCGGCCCGGTCACCGAGAAGGAGACGTACGCCTTCCAGACCCAGTACCTGAAGGACGTCCTGGCGATCATCGACGCGCGGCCGTTCATCGGTGGCGCGATCTACTGGACCCTGCGCGAGTTCGCGGTCAAGCCGAACTGGGTCGGCGGCCACGAACGCCCGGGGGTCAAGCGCGACTCGATTCACCGCAAGGGCCTGATCACCTACGCGGGGCGCAAGAAGCCGGCGTGGCAGGTGGCGGCGGACGACTTCGGCCAGACGCCCCTCTACCGGACCGTCAGCCCGGCGGCCGCGGCAGGCGTCCCCGAGGCGAAGGGCGGCGGCGGCTCGGTGCTGGCGATCATTATCGCGGTCGGCGTGATCGGCCTGCTCGCGGTCGACGGCTGGGCGATCGCGGGCATCTGGCGCCGCGACGGGCGCCTGCGCCGGACCGAGCAGCGGCGTCGCGCCGGCAAGGGCAAGGGCAAGGGCGGGGACGGCATCGAGCCGGCCGGCGCCCGCGCGCTGTGACCACGATGGACGGGCGGGGCAGCGGATTCGACGCGGACGCGACCGGCGGCGGGGCGCAGGCCGGCGGCGGGGCGCAGGCCGGCGGCGGGGCGCAGGCCGGCGGCGACGACGTGGTCGGCCCGGCCGGGGTCGACCCCGCGCGCCTGGAGGCGTGCCTCGCGGTAATCGCCGAGCTCGACGACCTGCCGGTCGACCACCCGGACGCGGTCGCCGTGCGGCTGGCGACCGCGCGCCTGTTCAAGACCGTCAAGGAGCGGCGGCGGGCCGAGCGGCGGGCCGCGATCCAGGCCGCCGACCGTGCGGTCCTCGCGGCGACGGCCACCGCGGCGCCGGGCCGCATCGACGACGAGACGCTCGGCATACCGCTCGTGAGCGCCGCGGCCGGGGCGACCGCCGGCACGCTGATCAAGGCCCGCCCGTGCTACGTCTGCAAGACCTCCTACACCGAGGTCGACGCCTTCTACCACCAGCTCTGCCCGACCTGCGCCGCGCACCACCATGAGCGCCGGCACGTGAGCGTGGACCTGCGCGGCCGGCGGGCGCTGCTCACCGGCGGGCGCGCGAAGATCGGCATGTACATCGCGCTGCGCCTGCTGCGCGACGGCGCGCACACGACGATCACGACGCGCTTCCCGCAGGACGCCGCGCGGCGATTCGCGTCGATGGACGACAGCGCGGACTGGCTGCACCGCCTGCGGATCGTCGGTATCGACCTGCGCGACCCAGCGCAGGTGATCGCGCTGGCGGACACGGTCGCCGACGCGGGGCCGCTGGACATCCTGATCAACAACGCGGCGCAGACGGTGCGGCGGACGGCGGACGCCTACTCGCTGCTGTCGGCGGCGGAGTCCGAGCCTCACCCCGCGGGATTGCCCCGTCCCGACGTCGTCGTCCTCGGCGCGACGCGGACCGAGCACCCGGCGTCCCTTCCCGCGACGTTGACGGCCGCCGACCGGTCGGGCCCGTCTGCCGCTGCCCTGGCCACGCACGACGGGCCCGCGGCCGTCGACGTCACCGCGCTCGCCCTGACCGCGCGCTCGGCCGCCCTCGGGGCCGGACTGGACGCGTCCACGCTGGGCGTGGCGATCGATGCCGGCGGCCTGGTCCCGGACGAGGTCCACATCAACAGCTGGACGCAGCGTGTCGAGGAGGTCGACCCCGTCGAGCTGCTCGAGGTCCAGCTCTGCAACATGACCGCGCCGTTCATCCTCGTCAGCCGCCTGCGGCCGGCCATGGCAGCGTCCACCGCGCGACGGACCTACGTCGTGAACGTGTCCGCCATGGAGGGCCAGTTCGGCCGCGGGTACAAGGGTCCCGGGCACCCCCACACGAACATGGCCAAGGCCGCGCTGAACATGCTGACCCGCACGAGCGCGCACGAGATGCTGCAGACCGACGGCATCCTCATGACCAGCGTCGACACGGGCTGGATCACGGACGAGCGGCCGCACACCACCAAGGTCCGGCTGGCCGACGAGGGCTTCCACGCCCCGCTCGACCTGGTCGACGGCGCGGCGCGGGTCTATGACCCGATCGTCCGCGGCGAGGCGGGCGAGGACCTGTTCGGCGTCTTCCTCAAGGACTTCAAGACCTGCGCCTGGTAGTCACGCAGCCGGCCGCGCACCCGCCGAGTGATAGCTGACGCACGCACGGGTGTGCGCCAGCTGTCACCCGGTGCGTCGTTCAGCCCACGATGCCCTTCGAGCGGGCCGCCTGCAGCCACTGCGGGAACTCGCTCATCATCAGCTCGAAGAACTCGTTGTCGCTGATCGACTTCGGGTCGCGGACAGCGAAGAAGCCGGCGTTGTCGACCTCCCGCCCGGAGAGGTCGTCGAGCTTCTGCAGGTACGGGAACGAGTTGGCCTCGCCCACGGCGATGAACTGGACGAACGCGGGCAGGCCCGCGAGCTCCTTGATGATGCGGTCGGTCGGGCCCTTGTCGGAGTTGCCGCCATCGGTGATGAACGCGATGAAGGTCGGCGTGCGGTCGCCGCGGCGCAGCGTCTTGGCGATCGCCTGCAGCGGCGGGGCGTAGCACGTGCCGCCCCACTTCTTCTCGACCGAGTTCGCCCAGCCGGCGAAGTTGCCCAGGGTGACCGGCGCCGCCTCGTAGGACTTGGTCGCGAACAGGTGCGTCGGGATCTCGCCGTCGTCGTCGAACAGCAGCCCGGCCGCGAAGACGCGGTCGCACAGCGCCTGGTAGGCCCCGTTGGAGAACAGCGGCTTGGCCGAGTAGCTGACGTCCAGCACCAGGATCACCGCCGCGCGCTCGTCGAGCATCCCGCGCTTCTCGAGGCTGACGGCGGCGGACGCGATCTTCTTCGACAGGTCCACGCCGCCGCTACCCGACGCCTCGGCCTTCTTGGTGAGGTCGATGACGCGCTGCTTGGAGAGGCTGATCGCGGGCGTGGCGGCCGCGGGCGGCGCCGCCGGCGTGGGAGTGGGCGCCGGGGCCGGGTCGTCCGCGACCTCGATGCCGTGGACCGACAGCAGCTTCGCCATGCCCTCGGCGTAGCCGTCGCCCAGCGCGCGGACCTTCCACGCGTTATTGCGCTTGTAGAGCTCGACGCACTGCACGGCCTGCGCGCTGGTCTCCGGGCAGGTGAACTCGACGTCGGCGACCGTGGTCGTGATGGTGGAGCCGAAGCTGCCCCGCGGCGTGTCGGTCATCGTCGCGACGACGATCCGCTCGATCTTCGCCGGCAGGGCACGGACGTCGATCGTGACCTGGTCGCCCGCGCTGTCGTCCGTCGTCAGCTTGACGGAGCCCCCGCCGGCGACGGGGTTCGAGAAGAGGACGACCCCGTCGTCACCGTCGGCCTTGCCGCCGGCGTCGAGCAGCAGGGCGATCAGGTCCATGTGACCGGCGCCGTACTTCGCGCGGACGGTGTAGGTGGGCGCGTCGGGGAGCGGTGCGTTCGCACCGGCGGAGAGCGAGGTCATCTGGGCATCTCATGGGGTCGGACGGCGGAGGCGGTTCGAGCGTACCTCGTCACCGTTCACGAGCCGTCACTTGCCCGTCTTCTTGAAGCGGTCGATCGTGTAGTAGCTCTCCTCGTCCGCGATCCGGAAGTCGCGGTCGATGGTGATCGTCGAGGGGACGCCGTAGCGGCCGTACTTCACGCCGATCGTGGCGACCTTCCCGTCGATCGCGCCCTGGATCGTCCTGAACATCCGCGGCACCGACGCGACGGGCCCGAGGTTCTGGGGCGGCTTGACCGGGAACGTGTTCCTGACCTTGATCGTCCGCGGCCTGCGGTACGTCTCGGGGCAGAAGCACGAGATGGCAGCCCGCAGCTGGTAGTTGCGGATCTTCGCCTGCTTCCACTTCCGCTTCGCCGCGTCCAGCTGCTTCTGCGCCGTGCCGTCGGTGATGTTCGGGTCGGTCGCGGGCGGCTGCGCCTCCTGGGCGGTGACGGGCCCGGCGAGCGCGAACGTGGCCATGAGCGTCAGGACAGCGGCTGAGAGACGGCGGGCGACGGGCATGGCCGCGAGCGTACCCGCGGCCTGCGCAGCCCGCCTAGTGTCAACCCGGTCTCCCGCAACGGCACGCTGCTGGTTTGGGTGCGTTGTGGGGGTGTGGTGCCGGGGGCGCCGCGCGGAAGGTCTGGTGGGCCTGACCCGCCGGATCCTCCGCGCGTCCAGCCCGGGCGCGCTGTGTGGAGGCTCCCGGGGACCTGACCCCCCTCATCCTCCGAGCGTGCCGGGCCGCGGCGGCGGCGGCGCGGCGCCGGTGGCGTTCTACCGGGCTGGGAGCCGTGCAGTCCACCGTTCGCCCGCCCGGCCAGCCGCCCGCCCCACGCCCCGCACCCGCGACCACGCGGCCTCCCAGCGCCCACCGCCGTCAACAGCCCGCAGTTCTCAAAGCCGCCACGACCAGGACGGTCCTCGGCGTCAGCGCCACCGACCTCCGACCACCAGGCCCTCGGCGTCACCGAACCCCGACCACCAGGGTCCCGGTGTCAGCGCCATCGACCACGACGGTCCTTCCGGCGCGAGCGGCCGGTCCGGGCGATCGCTGCGACCTGCCTACGGCGTGAACTTCACCGTCAGCACGTCGCCGTCCTGCATGACGTAGTCGCGACCCTCGAGCCGCAGCGTCCCGCGGTCGCGGGCCTGGGAGTAGCCGCCCGCGTCCAGCAGGGCGTCCCACGGGATGACCTCCGCGCGGACGAAGCCGCGCTGGATGTCCGAATGGATCTGGCCGGCCGCGTGCCACGCGGTGAGGCCGTCCCTCAGGTGCCAGGACTGCGCGCGCTTGCCCTGCCCGATCGTGAAGAACGAGTTCAGGTTCAGCAGCGCGAACGCCCCGTGGACCACGCGCTGCAGGCCGGACTCGCCGATGCCGAGCTCGGCGCGCATGCTCGCGGCCTCCTCGTCCTCCATCTCCGACAGCTCGGCCTCCATGCGGCTGGACACGGCGACGACACCGGCGCCGTTGGCCGCCGCATGCGCGGCGACCGCGTCCGGGACGTCGTCCTCGCCCTCGTCGATGTTCGCGACGAACAGCACCGGCTTGGCCGTGAGCAGCTGGACGGACTGGCCCTTGTCGACGTCGACCGGCATCGGGACGGTCCGCGCGGGCTTGCCGGTCTGCAGGACCTCGGTGACCTCCTCGAGCCACTTCTGCTCGGCGATCGCCGCCTTGTCCCCGCCGCGGGCGTCGCGGGTGACCTTGCCGACGCGTTTCTCGATCGCCTCGAGGTCAGCGAAGATCAGCTCGGTCTCGATCGTCTCGATGTCCCGCAGCGGGTCGACGGAGCCGTCGGGGTGGATGATCCCGTCGTCGTGATGGGCGCGGACGACGTGCACGAGCGCGTCGGTCTCGCGGATGTTGGCCAGAAACTTGTTGCCGAGGCCCTCGCCCTCGTGCGCGCCCTTGACCAGCCCGGCGATGTCGTGGAAGTCGATGTGGTCGGCGACGATGTCGCTCGCGCCGATCATCGTGGCGACCTTCGTCATCCGGTCGTCCTCCACCGGGACGACCGCGATGTTCGGCTCGATCGTGGTGAACGGGTAGTTGGCCGCCTCCGCGCCGGCCTTCGTCAGCGCGTTGAAGAGCGACGACTTGCCCGCGTTGGGCATCCCGACGATTCCGACCTTCATGGGCATGCTTACGTCCTCGCCTTGGGCTTGAAGAAGGTGCCGACCGCGGTGCCGAGTGCCGCCCCCGCGAGGATGTCGACGGGGTAGTGCACGCCGAGGTAGACCCGGGACAGCGCCATCGCGCCGGCGGTCACGCGCAGCGGCGTGGCCGCGGGCCCGACGAGCGGGGCGAACACGGCGGCGGCCGCGAACGACGACGACGCGTGCGCGCTCGGGAACGACAGCGCGGTCGGGGTGGAGATCAGCGCCGGCAGGCCGTCGAACACCGGGCGCTTGCGGCGGAAGACCTGCTTGAGGGCGGTGTTCGCGACGTAGGCGGTGGCGACCCCGCCGAGGCCCCGCAGCCAGTCGTCCCGCCGACGGGCGTCGAGCGTCGCGCCGGCGGCGCCGAGGGCCAGCCAGCAGGCGGCGTGCTCGCCGGTCCGCGAGAACGACTTCACGCGCGCGACGGTCTCCGGGGTGCGCGCGACCCCGCGGATCGCGCGGTACGTGGCGACGTCGACCGCCGCCACCCGCCGGCCCACGGGTCCGGACCGGCGCAGCGCCAGCAGGGCGCGTCGGGAGCCGGAACTGGTGGCAGGGACGATCGCGGACACGGACATGGGCGCGGCGGAGGTTAGGGCTTCACCCGCCGGGGCCGCGTGGCGAGGCTCGCCGTCCGTCCACTCCGGGCTTCAACCGGACGGTTCGCGGGCAGACCGGCACGATGCGGATCCTGCTGATCGTGAACGCCGGCTCGGGCGGGGTCGACGACCCCGACGCCATCGCGGCCGGTCTGCGCACCCGCGGCGCCGACGTGGACGCCCACCCGATCGACGACCTGGACGACCTCCGCGACGCGCCCCCGGCAGGCGTCGACCGCGTCGTGGTCGCGGGCGGCGACGGCAGCCTCGGGCCGGCCGCGGCGCTCGCCGCGCAGCTGGACGTCCCGCTCGCCGTGCTTCCGGTGGGGACGGCGAACGACCTGGCCCGCGCCCTGGAGCTGCCGCTGGACGACCTCGAGGCCGCGCTGGACCTAGCGGCTCGCGGCGAAGGTCTGCGCACCGTCGACATCGCCGACGCCGGGGTCGTCCCCTTCCTCAACACCGCCTCCGCCGGGCTCTCCGTGCACGCCACCCGCAGCGCCGTCCCGCTCAAGCGCGTCCTCGGGCCGCTCGCCTACGCGGCCGGCGCAGTGCACGCCGGCGTCCGCGCCCAGCCGCTGCAGGTCCGGGTGGCCGCCGACGGCGAGCCCGTCTTCAGCGGCCGGGCCTGGCAGGTGATCGTCGCCGGCACCGGGGCGTTCGGCGGCGGCTCCAAGCTGGACGTCGCCAGGCCCGGGGCGCTCGACGTGGCGGTGCTGGTCGCCGGCCCGCGGCGGCAGCTGCTGCGGCGCGCGCACGGCATGCGGGTGGGCGGACTGACCGAGCAGGACGGCGTGGTGCACGCCCGCGGCACGACCGTCACCGTCGAGGGGCCCGGCGACTTCAACGTCGACGGCGACGTGCGGACGGTGCCGGGTGGCCGCTTCACCACCGCCGACCAGGTAAGGATCGTGGTCTCATGAACGCCGACGACCTCGCCCGCTGGACCCGCCGGCGGACCGCCCCCCGCCGGACCGTCCGCCTCCCCGCCGCCCGCTACGCCTACCCGGTCGCCGTCGGCGCGAGCGGTGCCGCCTGGTACGCGGCCGACAGCCTGCGCCACCGCCGCGAGCAGGGCTCCGGCTACGAGCTCGGCGCGGACGCCCCGCCCGTCGGCGACCGCGCGTTCCTGCGGACCACCGAGGCGCTGACCGGCGCGCCGATCTCGGTCGGCAACGACATCGAGCTGCTCATCAACGGCGACGCGATCTTCCCCGCGTTCCTCGAGACGATCCGCGGCGCGAAGAAGACGCTCAACCTGCTCACCTACGTCTACTGGCGCGGTGACATCACCCACGAGATCGCCGACGCGCTCTGCGAGAAGGCGCGGGAGGGCGTCGAGGTGAACGTCCTGCTCGACTGGGTCGGGACCCTGAAGATGGACGGGTCGCTCGTGGAGCGCCTGCGCGAGGCCGGCGCGACCGTCGCGAAGTTCCGCCCGCTGAAGCCGTACGCGGTCCGGCGCCTGGACAACCGGACGCACCGCAAGCTGCTGATCGCGGACGGCGAGGTCGGCATGACCGGCGGCGTCGGGATCGCGGACGAGTGGACCGGCAACGCGCAGGACCCCGACCACTGGCGGGACACGCACGTCCGGGTCCGCGGCCCGGTCGTCCGCGGGCTGCAGGGCGCCTTCATCGAGAACTGGCTCGAGGCGACGGGGACGGTCCTCGTCGGCGACGACCACCTGCCGGACCTCGACGACGACAACATCGACGAGGACGACGAGTCGGTGGCCGCGATGCAGGTGGTGCGGTCCCGGGCCGGCGTCGGCGACACGAACATCGAGGCGCTGATGTTCCTGGCGATCGCCTCCGCGCGCGAGCACCTGGACCTGACCGCCGCCTACTTCGCCCCGCGGCCGGCGTTCACGACCGCGCTGTGCGAGGCGGCGGCGCGCGGGGTGCGCGTGCGCGTGCTGGTGCCTGGGGCGAAGGGGGACAAGCAGATCGTCCGCATGGCCGGCCGCGAGAGCTACGACGACCTGCTCGACTGCGGCGTGGAGGTCTACGAGTACTGCCCGACGATGCTCCACGCCAAGTCGCTGGTCATCGACGGCGCGTGGTCCTCGGTCGGCTCGGTGAACTTCGACAACCGCTCCTTCCAGCTCCAGGACGAGGCGACGCTCTGCGTCCAGGATCCGGGCTTCGCCGCAAAGCTGACCGAGCAGTACGAGCGCGACCTCGAGCAGTCCGAGCCGATCGCGCCGGGCCGGTGGGCGCAGCGCGGCCTGCGCGAGCGCGCGGCGGAGCGGGCCCTCACCCTCATCCGGCGGGAGCTCTGAGGTGGTGTGACGGACGACGACCGGCCGGGGTCGGCGGTGCTGGCGCACGACGACGTCGGGACCGGTCCGGCGGTCCTGCTGATCCACGCCGGGATCGCCGACCGCCGCATGTGGTCGGACCACACGCAGGCCCTGGCCCAGGCCGGCCGCCGGGTGATCGCGGTCGACCTGCCGGGCTACGGGGACTCGCCCGCACCGGCGTCGGTCGACGAGCCCTGGGAGGACGTGATCGCGGTCCTCGACGGACTCGGGATCACCCGCGCGGCCGTGGTCGGCGTGTCGTTCGGCGGGGCGGTGGCGCTGCGCGTGGCCGCCGCGGCGCCGGCACGGGTCTCGGCGCTGGTCGTCGTCTCCGCGCCGGTCGACGCCGTGGCGCCGTCCCCCTCGCTGCAGGCCGCGTGGGCCGCCGAGGAGGTCGCGCTCGAGCGCGGGGACGTCGACGCGGCGGTCACCGCCGTGGTGGACGCCTGGACGCTGCCGGGGGCACCGGCCGCGCTGCGCGAGCGGGTTGCCGCGATGCAGCGGCGCGCCTTCGCCGTGCAGCTGACCGCCCCCGACACCGGCGAGGCCCCGGACCCGCTCGACGAGGAACTGGGCGCGCTGGCGGCGATCAGCGGGCTCCCCATCCTGTTCGCCGTCGGCGAGCACGACCGCAGCGACTTCCACGATGGCGCCGCGCTGCTGGCGGCCGCCGTCCCGGGCAGCCGCCTCGCCGTCATCCCGGGCGCCGGTCACCTCGCGCCGCTGGAGGCTCCCGGCGCCTTCCGGGACCTGCTGCTGGATGTCCTGGGCCGGACGTGAGGCCCGTCAGCCGCTGAGGCCGAAGCCGACGCGCTGCTCGTCCTTGTCGATCTTCACCCACAGGACGTGGGCGAGGTTCAGCTTGATGTTGGCGTCCTCCGCGTCGACGACGTGCCAGCCCTCGGTGCCGACCGCGGCCTGGAGCTTCGCCAGCTCGTCGTCGGAGACGCGGAGGGCGACGGGGGGGCTGGCGTGGAAGCCGATGGAGATGCGCTGGGCCATGGTCCTGTGAGCTTAGTGGCCGTCGGCGGGCTGGACGATCTCCGTCAGCACCCCGCCCGTGGACTTCGGATGCACGAACGCGACGCTCGACCCGCGGATCCCGATCCGCGGCGTCTTGTCGATCAGCTGGATGCCGGCGGCGGTCAGGCGCTCGAGCTCGGCCACAATGTCGCCCGTCTGGTAGGCGACGTGGTGGATCCCGGGCCCCTTCTTGGCGAGGAACTTGCCGACGGGCGTGTCGTCCCCCAGCGGCGCGAGCAGCTCGACGTGGTTCTCGCCGACGTCCAGGAGGATCGCCTCGACACCCTGCTCGGTGACGGTCTCCCGGTGGACGAGGGTCATGTCGTAGTCGCGCTCGTAGAGGGCGAGGGCGGCGTCGAGGTCGGTGACGGCGACGCCGATGTGATCGATGCGGGCGAACATGGCCGCAAGTCTCGCGGATCCGAGGGTGGAGCCGTCGTCCGGGCGGGTACGGTCCCGGGCCATGATCGTCCTCTACGTCGTCGTCGCGCTCGTCGTGATCGTCGGCCTCGCCTACATCCTCATCTACAACGGGCTCGTCGGGGCGCGGAACAAGGTCGACGAGGCGTGGAGTGGGATCGACGTGCAGCTGAAGCGCCGCCACGACCTGGTCCCGAACCTTGTCGCGGCCGTCAAGGGCTACGCGGAGCACGAGCGGTCCACGCTCGACGCGGTCGTCGAAGCCCGCAGCGCCGCGCAGTCGGCGAGCGGCCCGGCCGCGCAGGGTGCGGCCGAGAACCGGCTCACCGGGGCGATCGGGCCGGTGCTCGCGCTCGCCGAGCAGTACCCGCAGCTCCGCGCGGTCGAGGGCTTCACGCGGCTGCAGGACGAGCTCGCGCAGCTCGAGGACGAGATCCAGGCCGCGCGCCGCCTCTACAACGGCAACGTGCAGAGCTACACGACCAAGACGCAGGTCTTCCCGTCGTCGATCGTCGCCGCCCGCGGGCCGTTCCCGCCGAAGGAGCTGTTCGCCCTGTCCTCCCCGGCGGAGCGCGAGGTCCCGTCGGTCGACTTCGGGGCATGAGCGCCCGCGAGCCCGACCCGCGGATCGTCGCGGCGTTCGACACGACCCGCGGCCGCCACCTGAAGACCGTCCTGGCGGGCGGGACCTTCCGCCTGGGCACCGGGGCCGGCCTGGTCGCCGGCGTCGGCGTCGGCGTCGCCGTGGCCGGCCTCCCGGGTGCGCTGGTCGGCCTGGTGGCGGTGAGCATCGTGGCCCTGGTGATCGCCTTCGCGGTCGCGAGCAGCCGGGCCAAGCACGACTTCTGGACCGCGTTCGCCGCGAGCCTCGGCATGACCTACGTCGGCTCGACCAAGCTGCCGGAGACCACCCCGATCCTGAGCGCCGGCGACCGCTGCTCGTGCCGGGACTGGATGCACGGCACCGGCGACGACGGGCGGGCCTTCGGGCTCGGGAACTACACCTACCAGACGCGTGAGCGCAACGCGGACGGCAAGGGGTACCACTACGACGACCACGACTACACGCTCGCGACCGTCGAGGTCGCCGGGGCGGACGAGTGCTTCGTCCGCGCGCTCTCGCTCCGCACGCACCGGCGCAACAAGCTCACGCGCCTGCTCGGACAGGACAGCGTGGGCGCGCTGACGATGGAGAACCTGGCGACGGAGTCCGCGGCCTTCGACGACCGCTACGACCTCATGATCGAGAAGGACGGCGACGCGGTCCGCGTGCTGGAAGTCTTCACGCCCGCGTTCATCGCGCGGCTGGCGCAGCATCCGCTCGAGCCGTACTTCGACTATCGCAGCGGCACGCTCGTCGTCTTCGTCCCGGGCCACAGCAACGAGGCCGTCGAGTTCACGGCCCTCCTGGAGTGCGCGCGGGAGATCGCCGGGCGTTTCCGTGAGGAGGTCGACGAGTCGCTGCGCGCGACCGGGTCCGCGGCACCCCGGTAGCCCGGCGAACGTCGACCGCGTCAGGCGACGACGGGGCCGTCCTCGTCGAGGCGCTTGGCCGCGACGACCCGGAGCCCGGGCTCGCCGGGACGGCGCTCGAGCTGCGCCACGCCGCGCATGATCTCGTCGATCGAGTCGCGTTCGAGCACCTCGCGGCGCAGCAGCTCCTCGGCGATCTCGTCGAGCTTCGCGCGGTGCTCCAGGATCAGGCGGCGCGCGGCGCTCTCGCCCTCGAAGGCCAGCTCCTGCTGCTCCTCGTCGCGGATCCGGCGGGTGACGTCGCTGACGACGTTCGAGTCGGTGATCGCCTTCGCGACCGAGGTCGACGTGCCCATGGCGTACTCGTGGACCATCGCGTGGGTCAGCTCGGCGACGCGCAGCAGGTCGTTGGCCGCGCCGGTCGTCACCGCGCCGAAGACGATCTGCTCGGCCACGCGGCCACCGAGGAGGACGGTGATCTGGTCGATCAGCTCCTCGCGGGTCTTCAGGTAGCTGTCCTCGTCGGGCACGTTCATGACGTAGCCGAGCGCGGCGCCGCGGGGCACGATCGAGATCTTGTGGACCGGGTCGGTCGTCTTCAGCAGCTCGCGGCAGAGCGCGTGACCGGCCTCGTGGAAGGCGACGATCCGGCGCTCGCGCGGGTTCAGCGTCGTGGAGGACTGCACGCCGGCGACGACCCGCTCGAGGGCGTCGTCGAAGTCGGCCTTGGAGACCGCGAGCCCGCTGCGACGGGCGCAGAAGATCGCCGCCTCGTTCGCGAGGTTCGCGAGGTCGGCGCCGGTCAGGCCGCTGGTCTGCTGGGCGATGACGTCGAGGTCGACGTCGAGGCCGAGCGGCTTCGTGCGGGTGTGGACGTCGAGGACCTTGCGGCGGCCCGCGACGTCCGGCGGGGTCACGAAGACCTGGCGGTCGAAGCGCCCCGGGCGGGTCAGCGCCGGGTCGAGCTTGTCGAGCAGGTTGGAGGCGGCGATGACGACGACGTTGTCGCTGCCACTGAAGCCGTCCATCTCGACCAGCAGCTGGTTGAGCGTCTGCTCGCGCTCGGAGTTGTTGTCGGTGCCGCGGCGGGCACCCACGGCGTCGAGCTCGTCGATGAACAGGATCGACGGCGAGTTCTTGCGGGCCTCGCGGAACAGGCGGCGAATCCGGGCGGCGCCGAGGCCGGCGAACATCTCGACGAACGAGGACGCCGACTGGCTGAAGAACTGCGCTCCGGACTCGTGCGCGACGGCCTTCGCGAGCAGCGTCTTGCCGGTGCCGGGCGGGCCGTGGAGCAGGACGCCCCGCGGGACCTTCGCGCCGAGCTTCTCGAACTTCTTCGGGTCCTTGAGGAACTCGACGACCTCGCGCAGCTCGGCCTTGGCCTCGTCGACCCCGGCGATGTCGTCCCAGCCGATGTCGCTCTTCGAGTCCGGCTTGATCTGCACCGGCTTCGTCTTCGGCATCCGCTTGAGCGTCTGGATGAGGACGTAGGCGATCGCCATCATGAAGACGATGCCCAGGGTCTGACCCCAGTCGTCTCCGAACTGGCGGACCTGCTCAGACCATGTCAGTGCAAGGGGAATGGCTGCCGAGATACCCACAGTCGTCACTATCGAGTCGTTCGGCCTGGTCCTCAAGGGGGTCAAGGCCCCATCTGGACGATTGACCCATGCGCACGATCACGGCCACCCGCTACGTCACGCCCTTCCGCGAAGGCGGCTCCATGCCGGCGCTGGTCGAGGCCGACGACGACGGGCTGTACGTCCTGAAGTTCCGCGGCGCGGGCCAGGGGCCACGGGCGCTGGTCGCCGAGCTGATCGCCGGCGAGCTCGCCCGCGCGCTCGGCCTGCCCGTCCCCGAGCTCGTGCTCTGCGAGCTCGATCCGCGCATCGGCGTGGCCGAGCCGGACCCCGAGATCCAGGAGCTCCTGCAGGCCAGTGCAGGGCTGAACGTCGCGATGGACTTCCTCCCGGGGTCGCTCGCGTTCGCCGGACCGGACGCCGTGGACCCCGCGCTGGCCGCCGAGGTCGTGTGGCTCGACAGCCTCGTGATGAACGTCGACCGCACGCCGCGCAACCCGAACCTGCTGCAGTGGCACGGCGCCACCTGGCTGATCGACCACGGGGCGGCGTTCTACCGCCACCACCGCGACGACTCGGACCCCGAAGGCCTCGCCGTGCAGCCGTTCCCGCTGATCGCGCAGCACGTGCTGTTGGCGCGTGCGGGCTCGCTGGCGGACGCAGGCTCGCGGCTCGCACCGCTGGTGGACGACGCGCTGCTGGAGCGGCTCGCCGGTTTCGTCCCCGACGGGTGGGCGGGCGACGCCGGCCCGGAGGCGTACACGCGCTTCCTGCGCGCCCGGGTCGCCGCGTCGACGCAGCTCTGCCAGGAGGCCGAGGATGCCCGCGGGTGAGCCGTTCGCCTACGCGGTGCTGCGCGTGATCCCCGACCTGGAGCGCGGCGAGTGCGTGAACGCGGGCGTCGTGCTGTTCTGCCGGCGCGCGCGCTTCCTCGAGGCCCGCACCGCCGTCGACGAGGCCCGCCTCCATGCGCTGGCGCCGACCGCCGACGGCGTCGCGATCGCGGCCTACCTGCGGACGCTCGAGCTGATCGCGGCCGGGGACCCCGCGGGTGGACCGGTGGCGGCGCAGGAGCCGTCCGAGCGGTTCCACTGGCTGGTCGCCCCGGCGAGCACGATCGTGCAGCCGTCGACGGTCCACACGGGCCTGACGCAGGACGCGCCGGCGACGCTCACCCGCCTGATGACGCGCCTCGTCGGCTGACCTCGGCCGCCCCACCCGCGTCGAGACCCGTTTCTCATCACCAGGGTCGACGCTCATCGCATCTCGGCCGGCTCTCCGGGAGTTCGTTCTCGGCGGCCCGCATCGCCGCGGGGCCAGGCGCGAACTCCCCAGCTGATCGACGCAGTCGATCAGCCCTCGACGCGCAGGATCTCGGCGAGGGCTGCGTAGCCCACCTCGAGCTGGGCGTCCGTCGGCTCGCGCGTCCCGATCACCCGCTGCAGCTCGTGGCCCGGTCGCCGCAGGGCGCGAGCGGCACCGCTGGACGCGTGCTTCTCCGCCCACGAGAAGACCTCGACCGCGACCCCGACCGACGCCAGCTGCAGCGCGATGCCCTGCGCCTGCGTCGGCTTCTCGACCATGCGGCGCAGCAGCGTGTTGCCGGCGACGGTGGCGACCATCAGCGGCGCCATCAGGTGCGACCCGCAGCGATCGTGCTCCTTCGAGGCGTCGCGCGCGCCCGCGGTGACACCGGCGACGGCGTCGTCGGGGTCCGACCCCTCGTACGCGGCGATCGCCTTGTGCTCGACGCCGTGGTAGGCCGCGAGGTCGCCGCCGCGCAGCGCGATCAGCGACGGCGCGAGCCCCAGCAGCGCGAGCGCCGCCTCGCCGCCCGGCCCGGAGATCCGCCGCCGCAGCAGGGCGCCGGTCAGCATCGTCGCGCCCATCGCGCCCAGGACCGCCGGGTTCTGGAACGGCAGCTGCGCCTCCGGCAGCCCGCGCTTGACGAGCGGGATCACGGCCATCGCCTCGCCGATCGCCGCGATGCCGCGGACGAGCGGGACGTCGGACGCCGCGCGGCGCAGCTGCGGCTTGCGACCGGAGGCGACCCCGATCGTGCCGTCCGGCCGGCGGGCCGCGACCGACCAGTGCGTCGGGCCGTGCACGAGCAGGCCGTTGCGGAGCGCCATGCCCCCGAGTCGCAGCCGTTCCGGCTGCTGCGCTTCCGTGGTGCTCATGAACCCAGGCGCTCCTTGATGATGTGGGCGTAGCAGCGGGTGGCGTACCCGAGATCCCGCACGTCGATCCGCTCGTTGGCCGAATGGACGAGCGGGGCGGTCTCGTAGAGCGTCTGGTGCTTGTGCGGGAACCAGCCGTAGGCGACGCACTCCGGGAAGGCGTTGCGGAAGGTCCGCGAGTCGGTGAAGCCCGCGAGGATCGTCGGGATCACCTTCGCCTCCGGATCCTCCTTGGCGATCCACGACTCGATCGTCCGGAACAGGTCGGTGTCGACCGGCGACTCGTTGCCGGGAACCTGCTCGGTGAAGTCCAGCCGGTAGCCGTCGGTCCCCAGGACCTCGGTGATGCGGCGCTCGGCGAGCTCGCGGCCGAGGCCCGGCGGGACGCGGCAGTCGACGCGGATCTCGGCGCTCGCGGGGATGACGTTGATCTTCTTGCTCGCGCTGATCTTCGTCGGCGCGAGGCTGACGCCGAGCATCGGCTCGACGAGCATCCCGAGGATGGGGTCACGGCGCTGCAGCTCGGCCAGCGCGCCGGCCGGGTCGCCGTCGACCGGGATGCCGAGGCCCTCGAGCATCCCGCGCGGCCCCGTCGTGATGTCCAGCCCGGGCTGCCGGTCGGCCATCAGCTGCAGGAACGGCGCGAGCTTCAGCAGCGCGTTGTCGCCCATCTTCGGGATCGACGCGTGCCCGGCGATGCCGTCGGTGGTGATCGTGAAGCGGAAGACGCCCTTCTCCGCGACGCAGACCCCGTAGTAGCGGCCGTCCTCGAACGGGATGACGGGGCCACCGCCCTCGTTCAGCAGCTCGTCGCAGCGGACGAGGTCGGGGTGGTGCTCGCAGATCCACTGGGCGCCCTGCGAGCCGCCCGTCTCCTCGTCGGCGACCGACACGATCAGCAGCTCGCCGCGCTCGGGCCGCCAGCCGGACGCCGCCAGGGTGCATGCGGCGGCGACCTCCGCCGCGGTCTGCGACTTCATGTCCAGCGCACCGCGGCCCCACAACATGCCGTCGTCGTCAACGGTCCCCGACCACGGGTCCCGCTCCCAGTCGGCGGGGGAGGCGAGGACCGTGTCCACGTGGGAGAGCAGGCACAGCGTCGGCCCGTCCGCCTTGCCCTTCAGCCGCGCCACGAGGTTCGGCCGCTCCTCCGAGGAGCCGACCATGGTGATGCCCTCGAAGCCCGCGCCCTCGAGCTCGGCGGCGAGCAGCTCCTGCGCCGGGCGCTCGTTCCCCGGAGGGTTGACGGTGTTGCACCGGATCAGTTGCTGCAGCAGGGCCGTCGCGAGTCGCTCCACGACGCCCACTCTACGAGCAGCTGGTCACACCGGCACAGGCACCTTGTTCGCCCCCTGCTCGGCGTCCTTGCGGCCGCCGAGCAGCACCGGCGTGGCGGCCAGGACCCCCGCGGCGAGGACGCCGGCGAAGATCGCGAGCGCCGACCGCGGGCTCAGCGCCTCGTTCATGAGGCCGAGCCCGATCACCGGGACGGAGATCCCGACGTAGGCGCACAGGAACAGGCCGGCCAGCGCCTCGGCGCGGGTCTCGGGCGGGGCGATCGAGGCGACGGTCGTGAGCGCGCCCTTGAACAGCAGGCCACCCGCACCGCCGGCGACCGCTCCGCCGATCAGGAACAGCGCGAGGCTCGGCGTGGGCAGCCAGACCGCAAGGACGAGGATCGCAAGGCCGGCGAGCATCGCCCCGATCCCGGTGCGCAGGATCCGGTCGACGCTGAGGCGCTCCGCGGCGAGCTGCGCGCCGACACCGGACCCGAACGCGACGAACGCAGCGGCGCCCGCGAGGGCGTGGGACGTGTGGTGCAGCGTTCCGGCGAGGAAGGTCGGCGCCATCGCGTTGAAGAGGCCGTACACGGCGAAGGCGACGAGCGATGCCAGGGCGGCCGCCGCGAAGCGGGCCCGGTCGGCCGCCGGGATCGTGACGCTCTGCGGGCGGTAGGCGGGCCGCGGCACGGCGGCGGGACGGGTCTCCGGCGCCAGCAGGACGAACACGAGCCCGGCCACCAGCGTCGCGATCGAGACCAGGTACGGGATCGTCAGCGGATGGTCGACCCACTGGGCGAGCGCGCCGGCCGCGAGCGGGCCGACCGCGAGGCCGCCGATGTTCGCGATCAGGGCGACACGCTGCGCGCGGCGGGCGTCCGCCTCGGGCCGCGCGCCCGTGTGGAGCTCGGCGATCCACGCGGTCGCGGTGGCGGTGGCGGCCCCGATGCCCAGCCCGTTGACGAAGCGGCCGATCATCAGGCCGGGCACCTCGCGCCAGAAGAGGAAGAAGAGGCTGCTGAGCAGGGTCAGGACGAGCGCGGCGACCAACAGCCGGCGGCGGCCCAGGACGTCCGACAGGTGGCCCGCCAGCCACAGGCTCGCCATCACGCCGAACGCGTACACGGCGAAGATCACGGTCACGGTCAGCGACCCGAAGCCGTCGCGCGCCATGTAGATCGCGTAGAGGGGCGTCGGGACGGCCGAGTACGCCATGAGCGCGAGGAAGGTGAAGGCGACGGCCCAGAAGCCGCGCTCGTGGGACCGGGTCGTGGCTGTCGCTCGGGTCATGCCCTGCATCCTGGCAACCGTCGGTCATCACCGAAAGCGGTCAGGAGCGATATCGGTCATCGCCTGTCGCGATAACCTCTGCTGCCGATGATGGAGCTCCGGCACCTGCTGACGTTCCTCGCGGTCGCGGAGACGCAGAGCTTCACGCGGGCCGCGGAGCGCCTCGGGACGTCGCAGTCGGCGGTGTCCGCGACCGTGCGGCGGCTCGAGGAGGAGCTCGAGGCGCCGCTCTTCGACCGCACGACCCACCGCGTGGACCTGACCGACGCGGGCCGGGCGCTGGTGCCCGAGGCGCGCGGCACGCTGGCGGCGGCCGCCGCCGCGCGCGAGGCAGTCGACCAGGTCCGCGGCGGGCTGCGCGGGACGGTGCGCCTCGGCGTCATGCAGGCCCAGGCGACGGGGCCGGTCAGCACCGCCGCATTCGTCGCCGCGTTCCGCCGCGACCATGCCGCGGTCCACGTGGAGCTGCGCCAGGCGGGCTCGGCGGTCCTGGCGGACATGGTGCGCGACGGGCGGCTCGACCTCGCGGTCCTGGGCAATCCCGCCCCGCTGTCCGCGCCGCCTGCCGGCCTCGCCCTGACCGAGCTCGCGAGCGAGCCGATGGCCCTCGCCTGCCACGCCGGCCACCGGTTCGCGTCGTGGCCGGCGATCGACCTGGCGACGGTCGCCGCCGAACCTGCGGCGGATCTGCCGCCCGGGTGGAGCATGCGCACCGCCAACGACCGGGTGTTCGCCGCCGCCGGCCTGCGGCGCCGCCTCGAGTACGAGGTCAACGACAGCTCGTCGATCGTCGACCTCGTCCGCCACGGGCTCGCCGTCGCGCTGATCCCGGCGTCGCTCGTCGGGGCGGACGACGGGTCGATCGCCACCGTCCCGCTCACCGGCGCGCCGGACCACGCGCACCGCGTCGCCCTCGCCGTCCCGACCGGCCGGCCCCTCGGCCTCGCCGCACAGGCGCTCCGGGACACCATCCTGGGCGGGGGCGTCCCGGCCGCGTCGCATACTAGGACGCGTGGACCAGCTCTTCGGCGACCCGACCCCGACCCCCGCGGCCGCGCAGCCGACGGGTGACGCCGGGGCCGGCTCGCCGCTGGCCGCCCGGATGCGCCCCGCGACCGTCGCCGAGGTCGTCGGGCAGCAGCACCTGCTGAAGGACGGCGCGCCGCTGCGGGTCGCGGTCGACCGCGGCCGGCCGCACTCGATGCTGCTCTACGGCCCGCCGGGCACGGGCAAGACGACGCTCGCCCGGATCGTCGCCGCGGCGGCCAACGCCGCCTTCGAGGAGCTCAGCGCGGTCGAGGCCGGCCGCGCCGAGGTGCGCGCGGTGATGGAGCGCGCCCGCCACCGCCGCTCGACCAGCGGCACCGCCACGGTCTTCTTCCTCGACGAGATCCACCGCTTCAACAAGGCGCAGCAAGACGCGCTGCTGCCCGCGGTCGAGGAGGGCCTCGTGACGCTCATCGGCGCGACGACCGAGAACCCGTCCTACGAGGTCAACGCCGCGCTCCTCAGCCGCTGCCGCCTGTACGAGCTGCACCTGCTGACCGCGGACGACGTCGAGCTCCTGCTGCGGCGGGCGCTCGACGGCGAGCTCGCCAGCACGGGCGCGCGGGCCGACGACGAGGCGCTCGCCTTCCTGGCCGACCGCGCCAGCGGCGACGCGCGCGCGGCCCTGGCGGCGCTCGAGCTGGCGGTCGCCACGACCGGCGGCCACGTCACGCTGGCCGCGGCGGAGGACGCCTTCCAGCGCCGCGCGATCCGCTACGACAAGGCGGGCGACCAGCACTACGACGTCATCTCCGCCTGGATCAAGGCGACGCGTGCGAGCGACCCGGACGCGTCGCTCTACTACCTCGCGGTGATGCTCGAAGCCGGCGAAGACCCGCGCTTCATCGCCCGCCGCATGGTCATCCTGGCCAGCGAGGACATCGGCGGCGCCGACCCGCAGGCGCTCGTCGTCGCGGCCGCCGCCGCGCAGGCCGTCCAGCTCGTCGGCATGCCGGAGGCGATGCATCCCCTCGCCCAGTGCGCGATCCATCTCGCGCTCGCGCCGAAGTCCAACGCGGGCTACGTCGCCATCGCCGCCGCGCGCGAGCACGTGCGGCAGCACGGGGCGCAGGTCCCGCCTGCCTACCTGCGATCGGCGAACCGGCGCGAGCCCGGGTACGACTACCCGCATGACAACCCGGGCCACCTGACGCGCCAGGACGTCATGCCACCGTCGATCGCCGGGACCCGCTTCTACGCGCCGGACGACGCTGAGGCCGCACTGGCCGAGCGACTGGCCGCGGTCCGCCGCGACCGCGGGCTGGACTGATCCCTCCTGCCCACCGTCCGCGTACGAACGTTGCAGAAACGTTGCGTACACAAACATCTTTACATCCGCCACACCGTTCGTTGCGAACATGTGTTTGCAGGAATAGCCGTTCGTGCACGCGAAGTGCTTCCTTCCCCGCTCCACCTGACCGCTCATCCCAGTGCTGCTCCACACCCACCTCACGCTGCTCGACGGCAGCCGCGTCCGCCTGCGCCTTCCGCAGGCGCGTGATCGCGCGGGGCTGCTGGCGCTGCTCGGCCGGGTCGGCGTGGGCATCGACCTGCTCGACCTGCAGCGCACGCTGCGGTTCGATCCGCAGCGCCGGGCGGTGGTCTTCGCCACGACCTGGACGCCGGGCGCGGTGGCCGGCGAGACCGTGGTCGGCGTCGGGGCGGTCACCTTCGCCCACGGCACGCCGGACCTGCTGATCGCCGACGAGGCGTCGGCCCCGGGCCTGGGCGCGGCGCTGGCCGACGTCCTCCACACGGCGGCCTCCGCTCGCCGCGCCGCCTGAAGCGCTCCTGCCTCTGCGTCGGGGCATCCTGATGGTCGGGGGTCGGTGGCGCTGACGCCGAGGACCTCGCGCGTCGCGGGTCGGTGGCGGTGAACGAGGGCCTCGTGGTCGCGGGTCGGTGGCGCTGACGCCGAGGACCGCCCTGGGCGCGGCGGCTTTGGGAACTGCGGGCTGTTGACAGCGGAGGACGCTGGGAGGCTGCGTGGTCTCGGGTGCGGCGCGTGGAGCGAGCGGCTGGCCGGGCGGGGCGAGAGGTGGATCGCACGGGTCCGCGGAGGATTTGGCGGGCCTGACCCGCGGAACCCTCCGCGCAGCCGGTCCGGGATGGACGCTCGGAGTATCCGACGGGTATCGCCCGCAGGACCCTCCGGGCAGCACCGGTCGGGGGTCGGTGGCGCCGAGGACCGCACGGCGTGAGTGGCGTATCACACGGCTCGGAGCCGGGTGGACCGCCATTCACCGCTCGAGCAGAAGCGTCAGGCGACCGTCCAGGTGTCGCCCCCGTGGAGCAGTTCCTCGACCTGCGAGCGGTCCGGGGTGCCTGCCGGCGGCAGGTCCGCCGCGTAGACCGGTCGCTGCACGTCCCGGAAGACGCCGATCGGCGTCGGGCCGTCCGGGTGGGCCGAGAGCCGCGACAGGGCGAAGGCGAGCGCCGGGTTCTCCCGAGTCGGGTCATGCACGACGACCGCGGCCTCGTCGACCTCGCCGACCGGCGCGATCACGAGGTCCCCGTCGTCCCCGCGCGCCACGCACCGCTGCGCGCCCTCGGCGTCCGCTGGCCATACGATCGGCTCCCCCGCCACGAGCCGGATCTGGTTCAGCGCAGCGAGGTCCTTGTCGGTCAGCGCGCCGAACGCGCCGTCGTTGAACACGGGACAGTTCTGGTAGATCTCGACGAGCGCCGACCCCGGGTGCGCGGCCGCGGCCCGTAGCGTGGCCGTCAGGTGCTTCTTGTCCTTGTCGATCGTGCGGGCGACGAACGTCGCGTCCGCCCCGAGCGCGAGCGAGACCGGGTTGAAGGGCGCGTCCGTCGAGCCGAACGGCGTCGACTTCGTGACCTTGCCGACCTCGGACGTCGGGGACGCCTGCCCCTTCGTCAGCCCGTAGATCTGGTTGTTGAAGAGCAGGATCTTCAGCGGCACGTTGCGGCGCAGCGCGTGGATCAGGTGGTTGCCGCCGATCGACAGCGCGTCGCCGTCGCCGGTCACCACCCAGATCGACAGATCGTCGCGGGCGGTGGCCAGGCCCGTCGCCAGCGCGGGACCACGGCCGTGGATGCCGTGCATCCCGTACGTGTCCATGTAGTAGGAGAAGCGGCCCGCGCAGCCGATGCCGCTGACGAAGACGATCTTCTCCGGCGGAATCCCGAGCTCGGGCATGAACGACTGGACGGCGGCGAGGATCGCGTAGTCGCCGCAGCCCGGGCACCAGCGCGTCTCCGCGCCGGACTGGAAGTCGGCCTTCGTGAGCTCACGGGTCTCGGGAATGGTGGACATCAGATGCGCTCCAGGATCGCGGTCTCGATCTCGGGGGCGAACAGCGGCCGCCCCTCGACCCGGCTGTAGGACTCGACGTCGACGAGGAACTTCGCGCGGAGGACCGACGCCAGCTGCCCGCAGTTCATCTCCGGCAGCAGGACGCGGTCGTAGGCCCGCAGGACCTCGGCGGTGTTCGCCGGCAGCGGGTTCAGGTGATGGAAGTGGGCGGTGGCGACGCGCGCGCCGCTCTCCCGGGCGCGCCGCGCGCCTGCCCGGATCGCGCCGCGGCTCGAGCCCCAGCCGATGACCAGCAGCGACGCGTCCTCCTCGCCGTGGACCTCGAGGTCGGGCACGTCGATCCCGGCGATCTTCGCCGCCCGCAGGTCGGTCATCCGCTGGTGGTTCGGCCCCTCGTAGGAGATCGCGCCCGTCAGGTCGGCCTTCTCCAGCCCGCCGATCCGGTGGGCGAGGCCGGGGGTCCCGGGGACCGCCCACTCGCGGGCCAGGTCGGCGTCCCGGGCGTACGGGTGGAACACCTCGTCGTCGCCGGGCGGTGTGGTCCGCTGCCGCGCGTCGATCGGGGCCAGCGCGCCGGCGTCCGGGATCAGCCACGGCTCGCTCGAGTTCGCGAGGAACAGGTCGGTCAGCAGGATCACCGGCGTGCGGTACTTCACCGCGATCCGCGCTGCCTCGTAGGCCGCGTCGAAGCACTGCCCGGGGGTGGACGCCGCCACGACCGGGATCGGCGACTCGCCGTGCCGGCCGTGGAGCGCCATCAGCAGGTCGGACTGCTCGGTCTTCGTCGGCAGGCCGGTCGACGGGCCGGCCCGCTGCACGTCGACGATGACCATCGGCAGCTCGAGCATCACCGCCAGCCCGATGGTCTCGGACTTCAGGTCCATGCCCGGGCCGCTGGTCGCGGTCACGCCCAGGCGCCCGCCGAACGACGCGCCCAGCGCGATCGACGCCGCGGCGATCTCGTCCTCGGCCTGCACCGTCCGCACACCGAGCTTGGCGTGGCGCGAAAGCGTGTGCAGCAGCTCGGAGGCCGGCGTGATCGGGTAGGCGCCGAAGACCAGCGGCAGCCCGCTCGCCGAACTGGCCGCGACCAGGCCGAGCGCCGTCGTCGTCGTGCCGTTGACGTTGCGGTAGACCCCGGGCGGGACGTCCGTCGCCTTCGGGACGTGGATCTGCACGTCGATCAGCTCGCTGGTCTCGCCGAAGCTCCAGCCCGCCTTGAAGGCCGCGACGTTGGCCGCCGCGATCTCCGGCTTGGACGCGAACTTCCCCTCGATCCACTGCTGCGTGACCTCCGTCGGCCGGTCGTACAGCCAGGAGATGAGCCCGAGCGCGAACAGGTTGCGGGCCTTCTGCGCGTCGCGCGAGCCGACACCCTCGAGGGCCTCGACGGCCGCCGCCGTGAGCGTGGTCATCGGGACCCGCCGGACGACGTAGGCGTCGAGCGACTCGTCCTCGAGCGGGTTCGTCGTGTAGCCCGCCTTCTGGATCCCGCGCACGGTGAACGCGTCCTCGTTGAGGATGATCGTCGCGCCGCGGTCCATCAGGCCCATGTTCGCCCGCAGCGCCGCGGGGTTCATCGCGACGAGGACGTTCGGACGGTCGCCGGGCGTCAGGATGTCGCGCGAGGCGAAGTGGATCTGGAAGGCGCTGACGCCGCCGATGGTGCCGGCCGGGGCGCGGATCTCCGCCGGGAAGTCCGGCAGCGTCGCGAGGTCGTTCCCGAGGGCGGCGGTCGCCGCGGTGAACCGGTCACCGGCCAGCTGCATGCCGTCCCCCGAGTCCCCGGCGAATCGGACGACGACACGTTCGGCCGTCTCCTGGCGCGTCACACCGCGCTCGAGTGTGCTCATCAGACGACGCTACAGACGCGTCGCGCCGTCGTGGTTGGGTGCGGGCGCCAGATTGCCCCCATCCGGGGCATGGATTCCCCCAAACGAAGCACGTCGTCGGTCTGTGTGGCCCGGCGCTGCGCCGACCGGCTGCGACAATCGACCGCGATGCCGCCGCTCGCGTCCCCCGTCCCCACCCTCGCGTCGCGCAACCCCGCCACGGGCGAGACCCTCGGCGAGGTCCCGCTGACGTCGCCCGAGGCGATCGACGCGGTCGTCGCCGGCGCCGCGGCGGTGCAGCCGCTGTGGTGGGCGCTGCGCTCGCGCGACCGCGCCCGGTACATGCAGCGCGCCGCGCAGGCGGTCATCGACGAGGCCGACGAGCTCGCGGACCTGATCTGCGCCGAGCAGGGCCGGCCGCGGTCCGAGGTCGAGCTGCTGGAGATCCTGCCGGCCATCGAGACGCTGCAGTGGCTCGCCGAGGCGGGGCCGAAGATCCTCGCCGGCGAGCGCGCGGGCATCATGCGCGCCCTGCGCCCGCTGACCCGCGCGCGCTGGACCTACGAGCCACTCGGCGTCGTGGCCGTGATCGGTCCCGCGACCGAGCCGTTCAGCACGCCGCTGGGGGACGTCGCCGTCGCGCTCATGGCGGGCAACGCCGTCGTCCTGAAGCCGTCGCCGCAGGCTGCGCTCGCGGGCGAGCGGATCGCGCGCGTGTTCGCCCGCGCCGGACTGCCGGAAGGGCTGCTGCGCCTCGTCCACGGCGAGGACGACACGGGCCGCGCGCTCGTCGACTCGCGCGTGGCGCAGGTGCGGTTCACGGGCTCCTACGACGCCGGCCGCGCGGTCGGCGAGGCGTGTGCCCGGGCCGTCAAGCGCAGCGTGCTGGAGCTCGGCGGCAAGGACGTCGCGCTGATCTGCGCCGACGCCGACGTCGACCGGGCCGTCCACGGCACCGTCTGGGCGGCGTTCGCGAACGCCGGCCAGGCCGGCGGCAGCGTCGAGCGCGCCGTCGTCCTGCGCGAGGTGTCCGAGCGCTTCCTGAAGGGCGTGATCGGCGCGGCGACGGCACTGCAGGTCGGCGACCCGCGGGACCCGCGCACCGCCATCGGCCCGCTGCTGACGGCCGAGCGCCACGACCGCGTGCGCGCGCTCGTGGAGGAGGCCGTCGACGCGGGGGCCACGCTGCACTGCGGCGGCCCCGTGGAGATCGCCGGCCGCGCCGACGGGACGTTCTTCGCGCCGGCCGTCCTCACCGGCGTGACCTCGGAGATGCGCATCGCGCGCGAAGAGCTGCCGGGCCCCGTCCTGGTCGTAACGACGGTCGAGACCGAGGACGACGGCATCCGGGTCGCGAACGACTGCGGCGCGGGCCTCGGGGCGTCCGTCTGGACCGCCGACCGTTACAAGGGCGCCCGCATCGCGCGCGAGCTGCACGTCGGGATGGTCTGGATGAACGACCACCTGATCACGCGCAGCGCCCCCCAGCTGCCGTGGGGCGGCGTGAAGGGGTCGGGGATCGGGCGCGCCCGCGGGGCGATCGCGCTGCGGACCTGTGCCGAGCCCAAGGTGCTGACCTGGAGCCCGCCGTCCCCGGGTGCCGCGCGGCCGTTCTGGTGGTTCCCGTACGACGCCGCGCTGGAGCGCACCGCACGCGCGATCAGCGAGCTGCGCTCGGTCCGGGACAGCGACCGCGAGCGCGCGCTGCGGCAGGGCAGCGGCCCGATGCTGGCCGTCGCGCGGCGGGTGCTGCGGCGCCGCTGAGCCGCGGCCTCAGAGCTTGAAGGTGATCGTCGCGGTCTTGCCGCCGAGGACCCCGCCCACGCTGACCGCCTGGACGTAGGCGCGGTTGCGGCCGCGCTTCAGCCTGAGCTGCCCGGTGTAGGTCCGGGTGGTCGTCGACAGCAGCCGGCCGTTGACGTACACGCGGTACCGGCGGCCCTTCTCGGTCGAGTTCCAGACCAGCTGCGCCTTGCCGCCGGCGAGTTTGACGCGCAGCGACACCGGCGCCTTCGGCTTCTTCACCGCGGTCGCCGCGGACGACGAGGACCCCGTGACGCGGTCGTCATCGTCGGACGAGGCGACGGGGTCGCTGCCGGTCTTGCCACCGGAGGAGCCGGACGAGGAGGCCGTACCCGTACCCGTTCCCGCCGAGGAGCCGGACCCGGTCACGGTCACGGGCGGCCCCGGCCGGCCGTCTGCGCTGCGGTCCGGCTCGACGCTCGTGGCGCCGGGCCCGCAGGTCGCCGCCGGGCGCTGCACGAACGGCTGGCTCGTGCCGAGCGTCGTGAAGTCCGCGGACAGGACGCGGAAGCGGTCGGTCGGGACGCCGCTGAGGCTGTCGCCGGTCACCGCGGCCGCGGTCCACGGCAGGTCGGCGCCCCGGGACTCGCGCAGGTAGAAGACGAACGCGCCGGATTGGTCGCGGAGGTAGGCCCCGTAGACCTGCAGCGTGCGGGCGATCACGCGGGCGGCGGGCAGCAGCATCGACACGTCGAGGGACGGGTCGAGCTGGATCCGGGCGCCTTCGGGCAGCCCGCCGGCCGTGCCGCCGTCGGACCCGAGCGCGGGATAGACCCAGCAGCGCCCGTCGACGTTGGGCGCGCCGAAGGACAACGCGTGCGGGATGAGGTAGCTGCCGTCGGTGATCGCCGTCAGGACCTCCGGCACCGAGATGGCCTGCGAGAGCGGCAGGTGGGAGGCCGTGGCGCTGCCGCCGCCCAGGACGTTGTCCTGGTGGCCGTCGCCCTTGAGGTTGAAGTGCCCCGCGCCGCCCGCGTTCCACGAGCCGTCCGAGTTCCGGCTCGCCTGGAAGAGGTTCCACTCCTGGCCACGTTCGGCGTCGACGAGCGCGAGGTGCCCGTCCGCGCTCGGGTCCGGGACTGCGTTGTCGGGGATCGGGACCTGGACCGTGTCGGCGTAGTCGGTCCCGCCGCCCCCGGTGTACGCCCCGCAGAACTTGCAGCGCACCGTGCGCAGCGGCGTCTGGCTCGTGACCGGGTAGACGGGCGGAGCGAACCGGTTGTCCGGCCCGTTGAGGTAGGGCGTGCTGCGCCCGAGGCCACCGATCCACTGCGACGAGCGGGCGTCGAGCGGCGCGCCGCTCGCGATGGGCGTCGTGAAGAACGCGCGGCCCCCGGAGTAGTCGGCCGCGTGGGCCGGCGCGGCGGCCAGCAACCCCGTCAAGATGCAAATACCGGCTGCGCCCCTGCGCAGCCACCTGTGCCCGCGTTCCATGCCTGGCCCCCCAGAAAAGGTCCGGCGACTGCCCCCTGCAGCGCCGTCGACGGTTCCCAACGTAGGCCGCGAATCGACCGATCGCAAGGACGGATTTGACGCACTCCGCCCGCCGAAGCCGGCCCGCGACCGCGGTACTCCCTGGAAATCGGCGGTTTCAGGGCAGGCGGAGCGGGACCGGCTGGACACCGTTCTGGCGCCCCACCGCGATCACCGTGCGCCGATACGACGCCCTCAGGGCCGCTCTGTCGCCCAGGCCGCGGCGCAGGGCGTCGCCGATCGGCAGCACCGTGAAGTCCGAGCGGCGCACCCAGGTCGGGACGTACCGGATCCCTGCCACGCGGGACCCGCGGGCGTCGACGACGACGTCGAGCTGCGCGATCAGCCCGTCCTGGCTGCCCGCCGGCGAGGACTGGTTGGAGATGAGGTTGCCCTCGCCGAAGACGACGAGCTTCCCGTTGACCCGGCGGATCGGCTGCACGACGTGCGCGTGCTGGCCGACGACCCCGGTGATCGCGCTGGAGCGGGTCAGCGCGTTCGCGAGCCGCTTCTGGAACGGGCTCGGCTCGGTCCGGTACTCGGCGCCCCAGTGGATGTTGACGATCACGACCTGTGCACCCGCGCGGCGAGCGCGCTTGGCCTCCGCGATGATGCGGGCGGCCTTCGCGACGTTGACGGACCAGGGGTTCGGCAGCGGGATGCCGTTCGTCATCTCCGTGTACGAGAGGAAGGCGACCCGCACGCCCTTCACGGTCTTGATCAGCGGCGTCCGCTGCGCCGCGGCGGACGGGAAGCTGCCGGTGTGCTCGATCCCCTGGGCGTCGAGCTTGCGGCCCGTCGCGGTCACGCCGCGCTGGCCGCGGTCGACCGAGTGGTTGGACGCGGTGCTGCACGCGTCCCAGCCGGTCTCCCGGATCGCGCGCGCGAGGCCGCCCGGGGTGTTGAACGCGGGGTAGCCACTCGGCGCACCGGGCGCCATCGGCGTCTCGAGGTGGCAGAGCGCGAGGTCCGCGGCGCTGACGTAGGGCCGGACGAGCCGCAGCATCGGCGCGAAGTCGTACCGCCGCCCGCCGCCGAGTGCGTGGGCACGCTGGTAGATCGGCGAGTGGATCAGCAGGTCGCCGGTCGCGACGATCGACAGGTGCTTCGCGCGCTTCGGTGCCGGGGCGCCCGCGGCGCCGGTCGTCCCGACCGTGAGCGCCAGCACCGCTGCCGCGGCCGACGCGACGGCGGTCCGGCGACGGCTCACGCTGCGCGCAGGGCCCGGGCGGCCTGGGCGCTCGGCACGCTGCGCACGCGGCCGGGGAGCAGCGGGATGAGGACGCGCTTGATGTACTCGGCGCCGCCGGCGACCGCCACCGCCCGGAGCGGGTCCCAGCCCAGGCGGTACTGGCGCCGGACGTCGGGCGGCAGCAGGCCGACCGTGATCTGGTTCACGAGCTCCACCAGCGGACGCGCGGCGAGCGGGACCGGCGGGCGCAGGACGATCCGCTTCCCGAGCTCGCGGGCGGTGTCCGTGACGGTGAGGTCGCCCGAGGCGAGCATGCGGTCCATGTAGTCGGTGAAGTCCACGGCGGTCTTCGGCATGTCGCGGGCCTTGAGGCCGAAGAGCCGCCCCATGATCTTGAAGTCCTGCCAGTAGGCCTCGCGCTCAGCATCGCTCAGCGTGCGGACGTAGCGCTCGTACGCCAGCTGCGAGGAGTCCGCGAGGGACGCGAGGATCCACAGCAGGAGCTCCGGGTCGTCGGCCGCGTAGGGCGTGCCGGCGGGGAACCGGCCCGCGTCCGCCGGCAGGACGCCCGTGACCTGCGCGTGCCGCGCGCGCACGTGGCGGCACATCGTGTCCGCCCGCGCCTTCGGGCCGAACGTGATGGCGTCGAGGACGTCGGCTGTCCGCCGCAGCCGCGCGTAAGGGTCGTCGAGGTCCCCGGTCGACATGAAGAAGCCCTCGAACGCGACAGGATGCGCGGCCATCATGAGCAGGGCGCGCGGGCCGCCGAGGCCCACCGCGCGCTCACCGTGCACCTGGCGGATGAGGGCGCCTTCCTTGAAGTAGGTCGCAGCAGGGCGCATCGCATACAAGGTACGACGACTACGCTAGGAAGGACCATGCCTGCCGCCGCCTATGCCGGGAAAGAGTGCGTCTGCCAGTTCAAGCGCGGGATCTGCGATCAGACCTGCGTCAAGGACATGCTCGAGACGCCGTTCTACATCGCCTGCCTGAAGCTGCGCGGCCGGCGCTGCCTCGTCGTCGGCGGTGGCGCGATGGGCCTGGAGAAGACCGAGGGCCTGCTCGCGTGCGACGGTGACGTGACCGTGATCGCCCCGGAGGCCGGGCCCGAGCTCGAGGCGCTGGCCGCCGAGGGCTCGATCAGGTGGGAGGCGCGCGAGTACGCCGGGATCGAGGACCTCGAGGGCATCTTCATGGTGATCGCCTGCACCGACGACACCGACATCAACATCCGCATCTACGACGACGCCGAGCGCCGCGCGATGCTCGTGAACATCGTCGACGTCCCGCCGCTGTGCAACTTCATCCTGCCGGCGATCGTCCGCATGGGGCCGCTCGCGATCGCGATCTCGACGGCCGGTGCGTCCCCCGCCCTGGCCAAGCGGATGAAGTCCGAGGTCGCGCAGCTCTTCGGCGAGGAGTACGCCACGCTCGCCGTGATGCTGAACGACGCCCGTGGCTGGGCGAAGGGCACGCTGCCGACCTACCAGGACCGCAAGGCGTTCTTCGAGGAGATCGTCGGCGGCGACCCGGACCCGATCGAGCTCCTCCGCGCCGGCAACCCGGGCGCGGTGGCCGACATCATCGCCAGCGCGCAGCGGGCACATCAGCCCGCCTGACCGACGGTCGGGGCCGCGCCGGCGGGTCAGCCGTCAGGGCCGAGGACGAGCATTAGGCCCACGGCCAGCAACACGCCGCCGACCACGCAGGCCGTGACCACCGACTGAAGCAGGCCGAACGCCACCCGGCGGGTGCGCGCGCCCGTGGCGGCGATCGCGGGGTCCGCCACCCGCCACAGCACGACGGCCTCGACCGCGAGGGCCGCGATCCACGCCGGTGACCCCAGCCACCGCGGGACGCCGAGGAGCTGCACGAACACCAGGCCGAGTAGGACGAGCGGCGCGACGCCGAGGGCTATGAGCCGGAAGCGGCGGTCGGCGTGCACGTGGACGAGTACGCCGCGCCCGGTGCGAGGTCACACCGGCGCGCTCAGCGGAAGCACGTGTCGCAGTCGAGGATCATGGAGAGAGGGTGACCGCACGGCCGCTCAGGCTGGTTCAGCTCAGGCACTTCTCGACGCCCGCGCAGGCGACAACGAGGACCAGGCCGAGCGCCAGATAGCCGACCATGACCCAGACCGCGGCGCCGAACGCCGCGAGCGGCACGCTGATCGCGAGCCAGGTCCGCCGCCGTGCCGCGGCCATCCGCTGAAGGCCGGCACCGCGACCGAGGACGGCGACCTGGGCGGCGAGCAGCCCGATCCAGACGGCGTCCGCCAGCGCGGCGCCGATCAACCCGCCCGCCCCGATGGCCGACAGCGCCCACGCGGCGGCGGCCAGGTGCGCCAGGCCGAACGCGGCGCTCCCGAGCAGCCAGTAGCCGGCGCCGGGGCCGTCGCTGGCGGGCTTCGCGGCGGGACCGACGGGGACTGCGACTGGCTGCGACATGGTGGTCGTCTCCTCTTCAGATGCTTGCTGACCGATGGTTGGCAGAGTAGCTGACCGATGGTCAGCAATGCAAGCACCCCGTGTTCACGCCCCGACTGCGAGCATGCGACTCATGGCCGACCGCCTCACCCACCTCGACGAGCACGGCGCCGCGCGCATGGTCGACGTCGGCGCGAAGGCGGTGACCGGCCGGCGCGCCGTCGCCCGCGGCACCGTGGCGATGAGCCCGCAGACCGCGGCGGCCGTGGCCGCCGGCGACGCGCCGAAGGGCGACGTGGTCGGCGTCGCGCGGATCGCCGGCATCCTCGCCGCCAAGCGCACCGGCGACCTGATCCCCCTGTGTCACCCGCTCGCGCTCGACCATGTCGACGTCGACGCTGTCGTCGACACTCAGGCCGGGACCGTCACCCTGACGGCCACGGCGTCCACCACGGCGCGCACCGGCGTCGAGATGGAGGCGATGACCGCCGTCAGCATCGCCGCGCTCACGGTCTACGACATGGTCAAGGGCCTCGACAAGGGCGTCACGATCCGCGAGGTCTGCCTGCTGGAGAAGACCGGCGGCAAGTCCGGCGCGTGGCGCCGGGCCGAACCGCACTGACGATGCGCACCGCGGTCCTCACGATCTCCACCTCGCTCGCCGCCGGCCAGGGCGACGACGCCTCCGGCCCGCTGCTGGCGCAGCTGGCGACCGACGCCGGGTGCACGGTCGAGCTCGCCGAGGTGGTGACCGACGCCACCGCAGCCATCGCGGCCCGCCTGCGGGACCTGGTCGCCGACGACTTCGCCGTGATCCTCACCACCGGCGGGACCGGCTTCACCCCCGACGACCACACCCCGGAGGCCACGCGCGCCATCATCGAGCGCGACGCGCCCGGCATCGCCGAGGCCCTCCGCGCCGAGGGCCTGAAGCACAAGCCGCACGCGATGCTGACCCGCGGCGTAGCCGGGCTGGCCGGCCGCACGCTGATCGTGAACTTCCCCGGCAGTCCGAAGGCCCTGAACGAGACCTTCGGGGTCCTCGCCGCCGTGCTCCCGCACGCCGTCGGCTCCCTCCGGCAGGACCATGGACGCCGCAGCACCGGCCATTGAGCTCGACGGCCTGCGCCGCCGCTACGGCCATCGGCTCGCGCTCGACGGCGTGACGCTGACGCTCGCGGCCGGCCAGACGCTCGTCGTGTTCGGCCCGAACGGCGCGGGGAAGTCGACGCTGCTGCGCGTCCTCGCGACCCTGCTGCGCCCGACGGACGGGGTCGTCCGCATCCTCGGGGAGGCGCTGCCCGAGCGCGCCTGGATCGTCCGCGGGCACCTCGGCCTGCTGACCCACGAGCCGCTCCTCTACGGCGACCTCAGCGCGCGCGAGAACCTGCGCTTCCACGCCCGCCTGCGCGGCGTCCCGCTGCAGCGCGTCGACGACCTGCTCGCCGAGGTCAAGCTCGAGCGCCGTGCCGACGAGCCGGTGCACACGTACTCGCGCGGGATGCTGCAGCGGACCGCCGCCTGCCGCGCGGTCCTCCACGACCCGGCGCTGCTGCTCCTCGATGAGCCGCGCGCGAACCTCGACCCGGGCGCGATCGAGCTGCTCGAGCCGCTGGTCGGGCGCCAGTCCGGCCGCAGCCGCGTCGTCACGAGCCACGACCCGGCTGCGGGCCTGGCCGAGGCCGACCTCGTCCTGGGCCTGAAGGACGGCCGGACCGCGTTCCTCGCCGCCCCGGACGAGCTGACGCCGGGCGCGATCACGGACCTGTACCGCACATGAGCCTCGAGCCCCGCGGCATCACGACCCGGAAGGCCGTCGGCGCGCTGCTGCGCAAGGAGCTGCTGCTCGAGCGCCGCGTGCCGCAGGTCCTCCCCGCGATGGCGCTGTTCAGCATCACCACGTTCGTCGTCTTCCGCTTCGCCCTGGACGCCACCAGCGTCGAGGGGGACACCGCCAGCGGCGTGCTGTGGGTGACGCTGCTGTTCGCGGCGATGCTCGGTGCAGGGCGTCTCTATGTGGCCGACCACGAGGAGGGCGGCATCGACGCCCTCCTGCTCGCGCCGGTCGACCGGACCGCCCTGCTGATCAGCAAGGCCGTCACGTTCCTCGTCTTCCTCGTCCTCGTCGAGGTCGTGGCGCTCCCGGCGTTCGTGATCCTGCTGCTCGGGCCGGGCCTCTCGCCGGGTGACATCGCCGCCCTGGCGCTGGTCCTGCTGATGGCGGACGTGGGTATCGCCGTGATCGGCACGCTTTTCGGTGCGTTGGCCATCCAGACCCGGGCGCGCGACCTGATCCTGCCGCTGATGGCGCTGCCGCTGCTCGTGCCCGTGATCATCAGCGCGGCGAAGGCGAGCGCGCCACTGCTCGCCGCGACTGGCGCGGACAGCCTGCCGGGGCGGTATCTGGCCCTGCTCGGCCTCTATGATCTCGTCTTCGGGCTGCTGGCCTATGCCGTCTTCGACTACCTGTTCGACGACTAGCCCGCCGCCCTCAGCGAGAGAGGTCACGTCCCGGATGTACTCCAGCAAGCTGCGCATCTACACCCTGGCCACCGTGGTCACGCTGGCGACCGCCTTCGGGCTCGCCGCGCTGTACGCGCCCATCGAGGCCGATCAGGGCTTCTCGCAGAAGATCTTCTACGTGCATGTCCCGATGGCGATCGTCGCGCTCGGCGGCTTCGTCTACGGCGGGATCGAGGGGCTGCGGTACCTGCGCACCCGCGACCCGAAGCACGACCTGCGCTCCTACACGGCGATTCACATGTCGGTGATCCTCGGGCTCGGCGTGCTGATCACCGGGTCGATCTGGGCCAAGGTCGCCTGGGACGTGTGGTTCGAGTGGCGCGAGGCGACGCTCGTCAGCTTCCTGATCGTCTTCCTGCTGTATGCGACCTACCAGCCGCTGCGCTTCGCGATCCTCGACCCCGAGAAGCAGGCGCGCTACGCCGCCGTCTTTGCGGTCACCGCCGGGGCGTTCGTCCCCCTGAACTTCATGGCGGTGCGCCTCGCCGAGCCGTTCATCCACCCGCGGGTGCTGAACAACACGACCGGCGGCGCCCTCCCAACCGAGATGAAGATCCCGTTCTACATCGCGCTCGTGGGAATGACGCTGCTGTTCATCACGCTGTGCAAGCTCGAGATGACCCACAAGCTGACGCGCGGCCGCGTCAAGGGCCTGGAGCGCCGCCTGGACGCGCTCCGCGGTGAGACGGACGACAGCACGCTGCCGCCCCGCTCGGCCGCCCCGCAGGTGGTCGCCTGATGCTGCTGGCGGCGAACTTCCCGGACGGCTCCGGATACGTCCTCGCGGCGTACCTGGTCTTCTTCGCCCTGCTTCTGATCTACCTGGGCATTACGGTCTACCGGATGCTGGGACTGGAGAAGCGGCTGACGACGCTCAGCGAGGAGCTCGACCGGGCGGAGGGTCGCACCGCCGCACCCCCTCTGGCCGAGCCCGTGGCCGACACCCCGAAGGACAAGATCCTGTGACGTCCTCCTCGTCCGAGCTGCTGACGCTCGGCATCTCCTACAAGACCGCCCCCGTGGCCCTGCGTGAGCGGCTCGCGCTCACCGAGGTCGAGATGGAGCGGTTCGTCAAGCAGCTCGTCGAGGAGTCGGTCGTCCACGAGGCGGTCGCGATCTCGACCTGCAACCGGACCGAGATCTACCTCGTCAGCCAGGACCCAGTCGAGGCGGAGACGTCGCTGCTCGGGGCGCTCGCCAAGCGCGCGGACATCCGCCCGACCGAGCTCGCCGGCCTGATCTACTCGCCGCGCAACTGCGACGCGGCGCGCCACCTGTACCGGGTGACGAGCGGGCTGGAGTCCATGATCGTCGGCGAGGCCGAGGTCCAGGGGCAGGTCAAGCGCTCGTACGACTCGGCGCTGAAGGCCGGCACCACCGGCCCGCTGACGAACAAGCTGTTCACCGCCGCGCTGCAGACCGGCAAGCGCGTGCGCTCGGAGACGGGCCTGGGCTCGTCGCGGACGAGCGTGTCGACCGTCGCGGTCGACCTGGCGGCGGACGTCGTCGGCGACCTCGCAGGCCGGGACGTCGTGATCATCGGTGCCGGCGAGACCGCGGAGCTGACGGCGCAGGCGCTGGCCGCCCGCGGCGTGAGCACGCTGTTCGTCGCCAACCGCAACGCCCACCGCGCGCTGTCGCTCGCCGAGCGCTTCGGCGGCGCGGTCGTGTCGCTCGACGAGCTGCCGGCCCGCCTGGCGACCGCGGACATCGTCGTCTCCTCGACGTCGTCGCCGCATCCGATCGTCGGCTGCGAGGAGCTCGAGCTGGTCATGCGCGAGCGCGGCGGCCGGCCCCTGGTGCTGATCGACATCGCCGTCCCGCGCGACATCGAGGCGGCGTGCGGCGAGCTGACCGGCGTGACGCTGTACGACATCGATGACCTGCAGGCCGTCGTTGCGCGCAACATGTCCGTCCGCGAGGGCGAGCGCACGCAGGCGAACGCGATCGTCGAGGACGAGATCGTCCGCTTCGCCCGCTGGATGGGGCAGCTCGACGTCCGCCCGACGATCACCGCCCTGCGCGAGCACGGGACCGACATCGTCGAAGCCGTCCTCGCCGAGAACGCCTCCCGCTGGGAGTCCGCGTCGCCCCGCGACCTGGCGCGCATCGACGCCGTCGCCCGCGCGGTGATGCAGCGGCTGCTGCACGAGCCGACGGTGCGGCTGAAGAGCATGCAGGAACACGGCACGTCGACCGGCCACGGCCGCCTGCAGCTCGTCCGCGAGCTGTTCGCCCTGGACGAGGCGGCGGACGTGGTCCCGGCCGCCGCGGACGGCTGCCCCGTGCCGGCGGACAACGTGCGGGCGCTCGGCGGGCGCCGGCGCGGCGCGTAGCCGGCGCAGGCTCACCGGCATGCGGATCGGGACGCGGGGGTCGGCGTTGGCGCTCGCCCAGGCGCAGATGGTGGCGGACGCCGTCGGCGGTGACGCGGAGATCGTGGTCATCACGACGACCGGGGACCGCAACCGCGCGCTGGCCGACAAGGCCAAGTGGGTCACGGAGCTCGAACGCGCGCTCGCGGACGGTGAGATCGACATAGCCGTGCACTCGGCGAAGGACGTTCCGACCGTGCTGCCCGAGGGCCTGGACCTGGTCGGCTGCCTGCCGCGCGAGGACCCGCGCGACGCGGTCTGCGGGCGGCTGGAGGCCGACGGACGGCCCGCCCGGGTCGGGACCGCGTCGCTGCGCCGGGCCGCGCAGCTGCGGTCGCTGCCGGCGATCGGCGACGGGCAGATCGAGGTCGTCGAGATCCGCGGGAACGTCGACACCCGGCTCGGGAAGCTCGCCTCCGGGGAGGTCGACGCGGTCGTCCTGGCGCTCGCGGGCCTGAAGCGCCTGGGCCGCGAGGCGGCCGTCGACAGCGTCCTGGACGACCTCGTCCCCGCCGCCGGCCAGGGCACCGTCGTGATCGAGGCGCGGACCGGCTTCACGCTGGACCTGCGCGACGACGCGACCTGGCGCGCGCTGACGGCCGAGCGCGCCTGCGTGCACGCGCTGGGCGCCGACTGCGCGTCTGCCGTCGGCGCGCACCTGCGCCCGGACGGCACGCTCGTCGCCTGGGTCGGCGCGATCGACGGGTCGGCCTGGCTGCGCGACGAGCTGCGCGTCGCCCCGGACGCCGACCCGCACGCGCTCGGCGTCCAGGTGGCCGAGCGGCTGCTTGCCTCCGGCGCCCGCGACCTCCTGGACAACGGGACGACACAGGTATGAGCGACGACGACATCACCGAGCGGCTCGCGCCCGGCACCGCGTACCTCGTCGGCTCCGGCCCGGGCGACCGCGGGCTGATGACCGCCCGCTCGCTGGAGCTGCTCGCGACGGCGGACGTCATCCTGTACGACAAGCTGATCCCCGACGGCGCGCTGTCGGACGTCCGCGAGGACGCGATCCTGGTCGACGTCGGCAAGATCGGCGGGGGCAAGCAGGTGCCGCAGGAGACCACGACGGCGCTGGTCGTCGAGCACGCGCTCGCCGGCCGCTCGGTCGTGCGGCTGAAGGGCGGCGACCCGTTCGTCTTCGGCCGCGGCGGCGAGGAGGCGCAGGCCTGCGCTGCCGCCGCTGTCCCGTTCGAGGTCGTCCCCGGCGTCACCGCCGGCATCGCCGCGTCCGCGTACGCCGGCGTTCCGGTCACCCAGCGCGGGGTGGCCGCGGCTGTGGCGTTCGTCACCGGTCACGAGGACCCCGCCAAGCCCGAGACCCAGATCGACTGGCCCGCACTGGCCGCGTTCCCCGGGACGCTGGTCTTCTACATGGGCGTGCGACAGCTGCCGCGGATCGCGGAGCAGCTGATCGCGGGCGGGCGCAGCGCCGACGAGCCCGTCGCGATCGTCCAGCGCGGGACCTATGGCGATCAGCGGTCGATCCGCGGCGTGCTGTCCACCATCGCCGCCGACGCCGAGGCGGCGCAGATCAAGCCGCCGTCGATCACGGTCATCGGGCCCGTCGCCGCGCTGCACGACGAGCTCGCGTGGCTCGACGCCGCCCGGCCCCTGGCCGGCGTGACCGTCGCGGTCACCCGGGCCCGCGCCCAGGCCAGCGCGCTGGCGGCCCGGCTGCGCACGCTCGGCGCGACGGCGATCGAGGCGCCGGCGATCCGGATCGAGCCGCTCGAGGCGGAGGTCCCCGACCTCACCACCTACGACCTCGTCGCCTTCACGTCGCCGAACGCCGTCGACCGCTTCTTCGCCCTGGTCCGCGACGCCCGCGTCCTGGCCGGGCCGACCGTCGCCGCCATCGGCCCCGGCACCGCGCGCGCGCTCAGGGCCCACGGCATCGCCGCGGACGTCGTCCCGCCGCGGTCGATCGCCGAGTCGCTCGTCGACGCGCTGGCCGAGGTCCCCGTCACCCGCGCCCTGATCCCCCGGGCCGAGGAGGCGCGCGACGTGCTGCCGGACGCCCTGGCCGCCCGTGGCGCCGAGGTCACCGTGCTGCCGCTTTACCGGACCGTCGCCGAGCCGCTGGACGACACGGCACGGGACGCCGCGCTCGGCGCCCGCTACGCGACGTTCACCTCCGCGAGCTCCGTCCGCTTCTTCCACGCGGCGGCCGGCACGCTGGAGGGGCCGCGGATCGTCTCGATCGGCCCGGCGACGAGCGCCGCGCTGCGGGAGCTCGGCTGCGAGCCCGACGTGGAGGCCGAGGTCCACACCCCGGACGGGCTCGTCGCCGCCCTCGTGGCCGACGCCGCCCATCACGCGCAGACGTCTGAATAGACTCGCGCGGTGCCTGTCCCACCCCGCCCGATCAGCTTCCTGTCCGACTACGGGATCGCCGACGAGTTCGTCGGGGTCTGCCACGGGGTGATGGCGCGGATCGCGCCCGGCGTGCAGATCATCGACCTCGCGCACGGCCTGCCGCGCCACGATGTCCGTGCGGGCGCGCTGATGCTGCGGCGCGCGCTGCCGTTCATGCCGCCCGGGGTCCACCTGGCCGTCGTCGACCCCGACGTCGGGACCAAGCGCCGCGCGATCGCGCTGCGCACCGCGGAGGAGGACCGCATCCTCGTCGGGCCGGACAACGGCCTGCTTGCACTCGCCGCCCAACGCTTCGGCGGCGCGATCGACGCGGTCGACGTGAGCCGCTCCCCGCATCGCCTCGAGCCGGTGTCGGCCACCTTCCACGGCCGCGACATCTTCGCCCCGGTCGCCGCGGCCCTGGCCGCCGGTGCCGAGCTGCTGGACGCCGGCGACCCGATCGACGCCGACGAGATCACGCTGCTGCACATGCCGATGGCGATGGTGGAGCCCGAGGGCCTCGCGGCGCACGCGGTCGGCTTCGACCGCTTCGGGAACATCACGCTCGACGTGGAGCACCAGGAGCTGACCGAGACCGGCCTGCGCCTGGGGCGGCCGGTGACGATCAACGGGCATCCCGCCCACTACGCGGTCACGTTCTCGGACGTGCGCGCCGGCGAGCTGCTGCTGTACGAGGACGCGTACCGCACGCTCGCGATCGCGGTCAACCGCGGCTCCGCGCGCGACACGCTGAACGTCGTCCTGGACGACGAGCTGACGATCAAGCCGGGCTGACCGTGTCGGTCCTGGGGCGACCGCGCCTGCACCTGCGGGAGACGACGTCCACGAACGAGCGGGCGCGCGCGGCGGCTGCGGCCGGCGCGCCGCACGGGCTGCTCGTGACGGCGGACGCGCAGACGGCGGGCCGCGGCCGCCAGGGCCGGACGTGGGCGGCGCCGCCCGGCCACGCGCTGCTGCTGTCCGTCCTGCTGCGGGACCCGGTCCCCCTGCTGCCCCTCTACGCGGCGGTGGCGGTGGCGGAGACGGTCGCGTCCGTCGCCCCCGATCGCGCCCCCGGGATCAAGTGGCCGAACGACGTCCACCTCGACGGCCGCAAGGTCGCGGGCATCCTGGTGGAGGGCCGGCCGCAGGAGCGCTGGGCCGTCCTCGGGATCGGCCTGAACGTGGCCGTCGACATCGAGGAGCTTCCCGCCGAGCTGCACGGGACCGCCGCCACGCTCGGCCTGCAGCCCACGCAGCGCGAGCCCGTCCTGGCGGCGCTGCTCGACCGGCTGGAGGAGGTCCTCGCGCTCACGACCTCGGACCTGCTCGAGGCCTGGCGCGCGCGGGACGTGCTGCGCGGCCGCGAGGTCCGCTGGGCGAGCGGGAGCGGGACGGCGGCGGGGGTCGACGGGGACGGCCGACTGGTGGTCGAGCTCGACGGCGGGGGCCGGACGGCACTCGACGCGGGCGAGGTCCACCTCGGTCGCGGCGCCGGCTGACACGGCGTCATCAGGAGTTCCGCCACCGCCCGGGGGCGGGAACGCGGGGTCAGCGAATGTTGGCTCAGAACGTCTGCAGGCCGACCGCGCCGAGGAGGGCCAGCGCGTCCGCGTCCGGCGAGCCCGGCGGCGCGGTGTGGATGAC
Source organism: Paraconexibacter sp. AEG42_29 (assembly GCF_040581415.1). Taxonomy (NCBI): domain Bacteria; kingdom Bacillati; phylum Actinomycetota; class Thermoleophilia; order Solirubrobacterales; family Paraconexibacteraceae; genus Paraconexibacter; species Paraconexibacter sp. AEG42_29. Next base: position 5,572,227 of record NZ_CP114014.1, read on the forward strand.
GATCCGCAGGTCGCTGCCGTGGACGGTGAGCACGTCGCAGTCGACGGTGATGCGGCCGACCGCGGGGTGGTCGAACGTCTTGTGCTCGGCGGTGCGCTTGGCGACGGGCCGTTGCTCCCACAGGTGGGCGAACTGCGGGCTGGCGGCGCGTAGCGCAGCGATGAGCTCGCGGAGCCCGGTGTCGGCCGGGAAGCGCCCTAGCGCGTCGTGCAGGTCGCCGACCGCACTCGCGGCGAACACCGCATCCTCGTCCGCCGTTCGCACCACCCGCGAGGGCAGCCCCAGGAAGAAGCGCCACAGGACGTTCCGCTCCAGTCCGGTGTAGTGGGACTCGTCGCCCAGCAGCGCCGCGCCCAAGGGGTTGGTGGCGACGATCCACCAGGCGGGGTCGGACACGAAGACCGGCACGTCCGTGAAGCGGTCCAGGACGCGGTGGACCGCCGGCGTCAGGTGCTGGTCGATCTGCCCGGTCCCCGGCGGCAGGTGACCCGCGAGGCGATAGAGATGGTCGCGCTCGTCGTCGGTCAGCCGCAACGCCCGGGCCAGCGGCGCGAGGACCGAGGGGGACGGGCTGTCGGCGCGACCCTGCTCGAGCCGGGCCAGGTAGTCGACGGACAGCCCGGCGAGCTGCGCGACCTCCTCACGGCGTAGGCCGGGCGCGCGGCGGCGGCGGCCGGCGGCGAGGCCCGCCGACTCCGGGTTCAGCCGGTCCCGCCACGAGCGCAGGCAGCCGGCGAGCTCGTCGTCGTCCATGCCGCCCACTATGGCGCGTGCCACACGGCGGAGGGTCGCCCTGCGAGTCCCAGGCTCCGCCATCCGCTTGTGCGGGAGCCCGCCGGGACACACCATGGGGACATGCCGAACACACTGATCACCGGAGCGAACAAGGGCCTCGGGAAGGAGGCCGCCCGCCGCCTGCTGGCGGCCGGACACGACGTCTGGGTCGGGGCCCGCGACCCCGAGCGCGGCCGCGCCGCCGCCGACGAGCTCGGCGCGCGGTTCGTCCAGCTCGACGTCACCGACGACGCCAGCGTCGCTGCCGCCGTCGCCACGATCGAGGCGGACGGGGGCCTGGACGTCCTCGTCAACAATGCCGGTGTCGCCACGACCTTCGGCGTCCCGGTCGGCGACGTCACGGCGGAAGCGGTCGAGGCGGTCCACGCCACGAACGTGATCGGCGTGGTCCGCGTGACGCAGGCGTTCATGCCGCTGCTCGAGCGGTCCGCGGCGCCGGTCGTCGTCAACGTCTCCAGCGGTCTTGGGTCGTTCGCGAGCGTCCTGGACGAGTCGCGGATCGAGAGCAAGGTGATCGACCTGGCGTACCTGTCCTCCAAGGCCGCGGTGAACATGCTCACCGTCCAGTACGCGAAGGCCTATCCCGGCGTGCGCATCAACTGCGTCGACCCGGGCTACACCGCGACCGACCTGAACCACAACCAGGGTCACCAGACGGTGGAGGAGGGGACGGACGCCATGGTGCGGATGGCGCAGATCGGGCCGGACGGGCCGACCGGGACCACGAGCGACCGCGAGGGTCCCGCACGCTGGTAGGCCGACCGACTGCGTCGGTCGCCTTGGGAGTCCTCAGTCCAGGCGGGAGCGGAGCGCGCGCGGTGGCTCGGGCGAGTCCATGAGCAGCTGCAGGCCCAGCTGACGCAGGACACCCAGCCGCTCCTCCGGGCGCAGCGAGAAGGCGTACGCGTGGGCGTCCGCCTCCGACGCGACCCCCATCGCGCTGGCCTGCTGAGCCGGCACCGCGTTCGCCAGGATCAGGCCGAGCAGGAAGCCGTCGACGTCCTCCGGGTCCAGGTCGCCGCGCAGCCCGCCGGCCTGGGCGGGCGCCGCGTCCGGCCGCGCAGGCCCGCGCAGCCCGGCCGCCGCCGCGCCGGTGGTCGGCGCCGGCGCCCGCGAGGACTCCCACTCGCGCTGCTCGGCGCCGTCGCGGCGATCGGCCGCGGCCGCGTCGGCGCCCGCCCAGCGCGCCTCGTCCAGCTGGCGCGAGAGCTCGTCGTAGTTCTTCGGCTTCGGCGGCTGGTAGCCGACCTCGCGCTTGAGGCTGTTCGTCGTGATCTCCCCCTCGACGTGCTGCTCGACGAGGTCGGCGGCGGTCGCCTCGGAGACGTCGCCGCGCGCGATCCCGCGGCGGACGACGTCGGCGACCGTGAACGAGAGGTCACCCTGCTCCACGCGCTCGATGATCGACTCCGGCAGGTCGAGCATCCGCAGTGCCTTGCGCGTCCACGCGATCGGCGCGCCGACCAGCTGCGAGACGTCCGCCGCCGTCAGCTCGTCGTCCTCGGCCATGATCGCCCGCGCCGCGCGGGCGAACTGGACGGGCTCGGGTTTGTTCTGGTGGAAGTTCTCCGCGAACTGCATCGTCAGCGCCTCGCGCCGGGAGATGCCGTCGACGAGCGTGAAGCGCCAGTCCTCACGGGCGCCCTCCGCCTCGTCCAGCAGCGCCATCGCCGCGTGCCGGCGGCGTCCGGCCAGCAACTCGTAGGGCTGGCCCTCGTCGCCCGTGGCCCGGACGAGCGGCGGGTGCAGCACGCCGCTCTCCTTGATCGACAGCGCCAGCTCGTGGATGTCGGGCAACGCGCCGGTCCGCATGTTGACCATCGTCTTCACCTTCGCGAGCGGCGCCACGACCACCTCGTGGGCCTTCGTCGCCGTGTCGCCGAAGGGCTCACGCCGCAGCTCCGCGGAGCGCTCGGCCCGCTCGGCGCGGTCCGCCTCCTGGCGGTTCTGTTCGACGGCCTCTTCGGCGTTCTGGAGCTGATCGACCTGTGACATGAGCGGGGCATGGAAGCAGACCGGCCCGACGGCGTGCAACGCCCCTGCCGATCACAAGGCGCGGATCGGCCGATTCGCTACCTTGGGGTGCATGAATCTCAAGCGCCTCACTGATCAGGCCAAGAAGGTCGTCGACAAGCGCGGCGGCAACGAGTCCGTCAAGCAGGACCTCGGCGAGCTCAAGGACATCGCGAAGGGCAAGGGCAGCTTCAAGGACAAGGCCAAGGCCGCCGGGGCCGCCATCAAGGAGCCCGGCGCGCCGAACAAGCAGCCGCCGCGCCCGCCGGCCGCCTGATCTAAGCGGCGTCGGCGGCCGGCTTCTTCGCCGCCGCCGGCTTCTTCGCGGCAGCGGGCTTTTTCGCCGCAGCGGGCTTCTTCGCCGCAGCGGGCTTCTTCGCCGCAGCGGGCTTCTTCGCCGCTGCCGGCTTCTTCGCCACGGGCTTGGCCGCGGCTCCGGCGGCCTTCGTCGCGGCCGGCTTCTTCGCCGCCGCGGGCTTCGCGGCCGCCGGCTTCTTGACCGCGGCGGGCTTCTTCGCGGCGGGCTTCGCCGCGGCGGCGGGTTCGTCCGCGGCCGCCGTGGCCGTCTTCGCCGCCGCCGGACGTTTCGCGGCTGCCGGCTTCTTCGCCGCGGCCGCCGTCTTGGCAACCGCCGTCCTGGCCGCAGCCGGCTTGCGCGGTGCCGCGGGCTGCTTCGCGGCCGTCGCAGCGGCGACCGACGACCCCTCGGCGACGACCGTCTCCTTCGACGCAGCGGCGGTACGCGGCGCAGCGGGACGCTTCGACGCGGCCGCCGGCTTCTTGGCTGCGGGCTTGCGGGCAGCGGGCTTCCTGGCCGGCGGCTTCGCCGGCGCGGGCCCCGCGCGGCCCGCGATCAGATCCACGATGTCCGGTGCATCGGCCACCGGCTCCGGCTCCTCGTTCGTCACGACCCGCCGCACACGCGGCTTGCCTGCCGGCTTCACCGGCGGGGAAGGGGAGTCCGCGTCCGCCGCCGGCGCCGGGATCGCACCCGTCGCCTCGGCGCTGCCGTCGGGGGCCGCCTTCGCCGCCGACGGCTTGGCCGACCGGGCCGAGCGGCGCGACCGCGGGCCCTTGCGGGACGAGCCCTCGTTCTCGAACGCCTCGGCCGGCGCGGACGCGGCCGCCGGTTCGTCGTCCCGCACTGCCGCCACGGGCTCCGCGTGCGCCTCGGGCGCGGGAGCGTCCGGGGCCTGGGCCTGGGCGACCGCCGGGTCACCCGTCTGCCGCGCACCGTTGCGGCGCCGGCGCCGGCGGGCGGAGCGCGACTGGCCCTGACCGGGCGGGTTCACGACCCCGCCACCGAGCGACGCGGCGGCGGCGGCGATCGCATCGCCGCCCCCGCTCGCAGCAGCGGTGGCGGTGGCGGCCGCGACCGCCGGGGTCCGCGGCGCGCGCCGGGTCTGCGTCTTCGCCTGCTCGACCGAGGTGTCGACGACCGTCTCGACGGCGACCGGCGGCTGCCCGTTCTTCTTCTGCTTGCCCCGGCGGCGACCGCGGCGGCCGCGCGCCTTCGGGAAGTTGCGCAGCAGCTCGCGCGACAGCGCACTGGGCTTGCGGGCCATGCGCGTGCGCGCCCCGCGGATGACCTCCATGGCTTCCGGCGTGTGAGCGACCGCGGCCGCGAGCAGCGCCGCCGACAGACGGCGGTCCTGCTTGCGGGAAGCGTGGACGAGCCGCCGTGCGTTGCGGGCGTGCGCACCACCGGACGAGTTCACGAGCAGGCCCAGCAGCCGCTTGGTCTCGGGCCAGCGCTGCACGGCGTACTCCTCGTGCACGTCGCGCGTCATGTCGGCGAGGTCCCAGATCCACTGCGACGCCTGGTCACGGCGGCCGATGCGCTTCTCCGCGAGCGCCTGCAGCAGGACCTTGACGCCCTCGCGGCGCTCGTCGCGCGTCCACATCCCCACGATGTCGACCGACTGCACGAACGCCTCGGGGTCCTTGGCTGCAGCGATCTCCTGCAGCGCGCGGATGCGCAGCTGGGCGTTGCGGTTGCGCTCGAGCGCGGTGATCAGGAAGCGGCGCTTCAGGTCGCCCGAGCGGTCGAACTGGAGCATCGCGCGCGCCCGGCGCCAGCCGGACGGTGCCACCCGGGCGCCGGCCAGTGCGGCCCACATGTGCTGCTCGCCCCAGTCCAGGAACTCGACGGCGATCCGCCAGAGCTCGCGCTCGAAGACCTCGTGGCGGCGGTCCTCCTCCGCGCAGACCGGGACGACGCGACGCTCGACGCGCAGCCGCCGTCCGCGTCCCCGGCGCACGGGGCCGACGACGATGGCGCCGCCGCGGTAGACGTCGCGGTCCAGGAGCGAGTGCAGCGTGACGACCGGGTCGTCGTTCTTCGTCGCGGGGTGGACGAAGTCGACGACGACGCCGGCCTCCTTCCCGGGATGGGTCCGGGTGACGCGGCCCACGCGCTGCTGGTAGATGCGCTTGGACGCCGTCGGCGCGAGGTGCATGCAGACCGTGGCGCGCGGCGAGTTCCAGCCCTCGGCCAGCAGCTGCGCGTTGACCAGGACGTCGATCTCGCCGGACTCGTAGTCGGCCAGGATCTGGGCCAGCTCGCGCTTGGGCGTCTCACCCGAAACGGCGCGGGCCTTGATGTCGAGGGCGCGCAGTGACTCGGCGACGTTGTAGGCGTGGCGCACGCCGGCCGCGTAGATGACCCCGGGAACACCGTTGAAGCGCGTCTTGTAGAGGTCGGCGATCGCCATGTTGAACGGCAGCTGGTCGAGCAGCTCGGCCAGCATCTCCTGGTCGAACTCGACGTCCACGTCGCCGCGCCGCAGGGGCACGTTGGCGATCGTCTTGACGTTCACGCCCGGGGGGATGCGGATCCCGCGCAGGGGCGCGATCACCCCGCGGCGGGCGGCCTGCGCGAGGTCGAAGCGCGAGGTCTGCGTCGGGAAGAGGTCGGTGACGTGCCGCGCGATCAGCGCGCCGGTCGCCGTCATGCCGACGAAGACGGGCCCGGTCCACTCGCGGATCGCGGCGGACGTCTTCTCGCCGAGCGCCGTGTGGGCCTCGTCGCAGATGACGATCGTGTAGGCCGGCGAGATGTTGCCGGCGTGCCGGACGAACCACTGGTACGTCTCCACGGTCACCGGACCGTTCGCCAGGTCCGCCCCGTCGCCGCCGAGCAGCGCGGGAGAGATGCGGTCCTCGTAGCCGCGCTGCTTCAGCTCGCCGTGGAACTGGTCCACGAGGTTGCGGCGGTGGGTGAGGATCAGGATGCCGCCGGTGCGCGAGGCGTCGACGAAGCCCATCGCGGCGACGGTCTTGCCCGCGCCCGTCGCGTGCTCGAACCAGAAGCGCTTGGCGGCGTTCGGGTCGTCGGCCGCGCCGGGGGCGATGTCGTCGTCGAGATCGTCGTCGGCGTCGTCCTCGTAGGAGGCGGCCTCGTCGTCGTGGTCGTCCTCGGGGAGCTCCTCGATCTCGACCGAGCCGAGGTCCTCGTCCTCGTCGTCGTCCTCGTCGGGGGCGGCCTTGGAGAGCGGGACGTCGTCCTCGTCCAGGTCGTCCGGGTCCAGCTCGAGGTCGAGGTCGTCGTGGTCGTCGTCGGCGTCGTCCTCGAGCGCCTCGGGGTCGGGGTCGGCCTCGTCGGCGGACGCGTCGGCGGCGTCGTGATCGGCGGGCGACTCGTCGACGGCGAGGACCGGCGCGGCGGACGCGCGCTCCCCGGGGGCGGCGTTCGAACCCTGCGCGGCGGCGAGCAGCGCCGTGAGCGTGCCGGACAGCGCGTCGACCTGGTGCGGGTTCAGCAGCGTGCCGTCGGCCAGGCGCGCCTCCTCCGTGTGCAGGACGCGCTCGAGGCCGAGCAGCAGCGAGTACCGGCGGCGCCACTTCGTCGACGGGACCTTGGCCCCGTCCTCCAGCTCCCGTGCCGCGCGATCGAAGGCACGCCGGCGGGCGGTGCCGGGACGAAGCGCGGTCGCGAGGTCCTCCCCGTCGTGGACGAAGGGTTCGCGCGTGAACTGCTCGACTGCCTGCAGCAACGCAGGATCGGGAAGCGGTGGGGCCTGGTGGGCCACCGACGTGGACTCAGCCATAGGCGGCTCGGGATCTCGATGGAAGGTCGCGGCGAAGGCCTGCGACCGTGGACGGGCCGGGAACCAGCCGGCAAGACGTGAGGACCTCTCCCAGAAGCGGCGCCTCATCTAGCGCGGTTCGGGCGTGAGGATATCGCACCACGCGGGTGATGCGACGCCTGCTCCCGACACGCCAGGGCAACGGCGCCGCAACGCAGAGGAACTACCCTTCGGCTCATGCGTCGCAAGCTCATCGCCGCCGCCGCCGCGGCCGCGGTCATCGTCGCCGTCGTGATCGGCCTCTCGCAGGCGCCCACGACGGACACGGACCCGGAGCCGACCACCTTCTCCCTCGCCCAGGCGCGGAAGGACCTCGCCGGTTCGCCGGTGGAGCTCGCGGCGCTGCACGTCCAGAGCTCGCAGCTGCTCGACGGCGGCAAGGACGCGGTGAAGGCGCGCCTCACCGCGCTGAAGGGCACGCCCGTGGTGGTCAACAAGTGGGCGTCGTGGTGCGGGCCGTGCCGCGCGGAGTTCCCGTACCTGCAGCGGTCCAGCACGACGTACGGCAAGGAGGTCGCCTTCGTCGGCCTGAACTCGGGGGACAACGACGACGACGCCGCGTCGTTCCTGAAGAAGTTCCCGGTGCCGTATCCGAGCTACAAGGATCCGCGCGAGAAGGTCGCGCTCGCGCTGAAGGCCAGCACGAACTACCCGATCACGATCTTCTACGACGCGTCCGGCAAGCAGGTCTACCTCCATCAGGGTGGCTACCCCACGCAGGAGAAGCTCGATGCGGACCTGAAGAAGTACCTGAAGCTCGGCACGTGACGCACGAGATCCGGGTCGACCCGCTGACCGGGCTGCGGGCGATCATCGCGCCCGCCCGCGCCGGCCGGCCGCAGGCGCTCGCCGCGGTCGCGCCCGCAGCGCCGATCGTCCGGGCCGACGACCCGTTCGCGGCCGGACACGAGGACCGCACCCCGCCGGCGATCCTCGAGCGCGGGGCGGGCGGGTCCGCGGCGCCCGGCGGCGGCTGGGCCGTGCGCGTCGTCCCCAACCTCTACCCGGCGCTGACGCCGGACGCCGCGGACCCGGAGCCCTCGCACCGCCCCGACCTGTTCGGCGCTGCCGCCGCGACGGGTGCCAGCGAGGTGATCGTCAATGCGCCCGACCCCGTCCACTCCCTGGCCGACCTAGACGCTGCGCAGGTGGCCCTCGCGGTCGACGTCTGGCGCGAGCGCATGCGGGCCCACCCCGACGCGGCGTACGTCCACGTGCACGTCAACGAGCGCGCCGAGGGCGGCGCGACGCAGCCGCACACGCACGCGCAGCTGCTGGCGCTCGACTTCGTCCCCGCCCTCGTGGCCCGCGAGCGCGAGCGCTTCGGCGCCTACGCCACGCGCACGATGGGCGGCGACCTGCTCAGCGACCTGCTGCAGGAGGAGGTCCGCCAGCGCGACCGGATCGTCGCCATCGACTCCGAGGCCGTCCTGCTGGCGCCGTACGCGTCCGCGTCCCCGTACCGGCTGATGCTGGTCCCGCGCCGCGGCCGCGACCGGTTCGAGGCGGAAGGGCCGTCCGGCGCCGCGCTGCTCCACGACGGCCTGCAGCGCCTCAAGCGGCGGTTCGGCAGCTCGCCGCCGCTGACCCTCTGGGTGCGGACCGCGCCGCAGGGCGCGACCCGCTTCTGCTGGCACATCGAGATCGCGCCGCGGCTCACGGCGCTGGCCGGCCTGGAGCTCGGCACGGGCGTGCACCTGAACCCCGTCGCACCCGAGCTGGCCGCCGCCGAGCTCCGCGACGCGTGATCCTCGTCATCGCCGGGATCCTCGCGTCGGCGGGGCTGGGCGCGGCGTTCGAGCACCGCTGGCGCGAACGGACCATCCCCGTCACCGACCGGGCGATCCAGCTCCTGCTGTACGTCCTGATGCCGTTCGTGACGTTCTTCTCGCTGGCCCGGCTGGACCTGGGCAGCGGCGTCGGACTCGGCCTGCTGGTCGGCTGGATCGAGCTGCTCGTGGTCGGCGGGATCGGGTGGCTCGTCGCGACGCGGCTGCTCGGCCTGGACCGCGCCGGGGCCGGCACGCTGACGATCTGCTGCCTGCTGGCGAACACCGGCTACCTCGGCGTCCCGCTGAACGCAGCGCTGCTGGGGCACGACGCGATCGGGCCGGCGATCGCGTGGGACGTGGCGATCAGCGGGCCGATGCTGTTCGTCTTCGGCTTCGGGATCGCCGCCGCCTGCGGGACGAAGGCCGGGGAGACGGCGCGCGAGCGGGTCCGGGCGTTCCTGACGCGCAACCCCCCGCTGCTCGCGCTCGTCGCCGGCCTGGTCGCGCCAGACGTGCTGGCCCCGGACATCCTGGTCACGATCGCCCATGACGCCGCGATCGCCCTGCTGCCCGTCGGCTTCTTCGTGCTTGGCGTGCACCTCGCCCGCGAGCAGGACGAGGGCGTGGTCCGGTTCCCGCCCCCGCTCACCCGGCCCATCGGGGCGATCATCGGGCTGCGCCTCGTCGCCGCCCCGGTCCTCTTCGGGGTCCTGGCGCTGACGCTGGCCGACGTCCCCGACGCCTACCGGCTGCAGGCCGCGATGCCCTGCGGCATCAACGCGCTGATCGCCGCGCACACCTACGGGCTCGACCTGCGGATGGCCGCGAGCGCCGTCGCCTGGACGACCGGGCTGGCCGTGGCCGCGTCCGGCGTCGCGGGTGTCGTGACGTAGCCTGCGGCGATGCGTGCCGTCGTCCAGCGGGTCTCGTCCGCCTCCGTCAGCGTCGGCGGGGAGGTCGTCGGCGCCATCGACGCCGGGCTCCTCGTCCTGCTGGGGATCACCCACGAGGACACGGCCCAGATCGCGGACAGGCTCGCGGACAAGCTGCTGAAGCTGCGGATCTTCTCAGGTGCCGACGGGCGGATGAACGAGCCGCTCGGCCCGGACCGCCGCGTGCTCTGCGTCAGCCAGTTCACGCTCTACGGCGACGCCCGCAAGGGCACGCGCCCGTCCTACGTCGCTGCCGCCCGGCCCGAGCAGGCCGAGCCGCTCTACACGCGGGTCTGCGACGCCCTCGGCGCCGAGCGGGGCGTCTTCGGGGCGGACATGCAGGTGGCGCTGGTGAACGACGGGCCGGTGACGCTGGTCCTCGACGTCGACTGAACGGCGCGCTCGATGTGCCACCACACGCCACCCGCGCACGTGGTGGCACATCGACGGTGGCGGGACGCCGTCCGCGGGCCGAACGTAGACTGCCCGCCATGCCGCCGACCGATCGCTACGTCTGCTCCTTCGCCGCCGAGCCGCCGCAGGATCCGCTGCCCTACGGCCGCTGGGGCGACCGCCTGCGGGTCGAGTTCCTCGCCGCCTGCCTGCGCATCGACGACGAGGGCGAGGACCTGGGCGAGGCCGGCGAGATCGTCTGGTACCCGGACCGCACCTACAACGGCCGCACGTACGTCCCCGCGTCGACCCGCACGACGACCGACTACGAGCTCTACGGGTACGTGTCCTTCCAGCCCGCGACCGACGGCGGGGACGCGACCGACCTGCAGGCGACCGCCGACTTCACGGCCGAGACCGCCGAGGCGAACCCCGACTGGCAGCTCGACCTGTGCGAGGACGTCATCGACGGCTGGCGCGGAGAGGGCGGGAACGTCGCTGCGATGACGCTCGTCTGGGGCCGGCCGATGGTCGGGGACGGCGCGATCGTGACGGCCGAGCTGGCAGGCCTCGCGGTCGACCAGTGCGTCCTGGAGGACGGCCGCTTCACGCTGATCGCCCCGGACAACTACCGGGGGGACATCCTCGACATCAAGCTCTTCAGCGACGCGGGCAAGGAGCTCGCGTCGGAGTCGCTCTACGAAGAGGACGACGAAGACGAAGACGAGGAGGAGTAGCCAGGCCTCCTCGCCCGTCTGACGACCAGTTCTGGTCGCTGCAACGACCAGAACTGGACGTCAGACCGCCCGGGGGACCGCCGGCGCGCAGTCCACGGCAGTCAGGCCGCTGCGGTCGGGACCTGCGCGCCGACCTCGCGGTCGGTCAGCGGGAAGTGGCAGGCGGCGATCGACCCGCCGTCCTTGACCTCGAGCTGGGGCTCGTCCACGTCGCAGGTCCCCATGACCGCCTTCGGGCAACGGGTGTGGAACCGGCAGGCCGACGGCGGATTCGCCGGGGACGGGACGTCACCACCCAGGATCTGCCGCTTCTTCGCGGCGGCGAGCACCGGATCGGGGACCGGGACCGCGCTGAGCAGGGCGCCGGTGTACGGGTGACGCGGGCGGGCGTACAGCTCGTCGGCGGACGCCAGCTCGACGACCTTGCCCAGGTACATCACGGCGATCCGGTCGCACATGTGACGGACGACCGACAGGTCGTGCGCGATGAAGATGATCGTCAGCCCGAGGTCGCGCTGCAGGTCGCGCAGGAGGTTCAGGATCTGCGCCTGGATCGACACGTCGAGTGCGGACACCGGCTCGTCGGCGACGACGATCTTCGGCTTCAGGGCGATCGCGCGCGCGACCCCGATCCGCTGGCGCTGGCCGCCGGAGAACTCGTGGGGCAGGCGGTTGTAGTGCTCGGGGTTCAGGCCGACCTGGTCCATCAGCTCCTGGACGAGCTTCTTGCGCTTGTCCTCGTCCGTCTCGGTGCCGTGGATGATGAACGGCTCGCTGATGATCGAGCCGACGGTCTTGCGCGGGTTCAGCGACGAGTACGGGTCCTGGAAGATCATCTGCATGTCGCGGCGCAGGGGCTTGAGCTCCTTGCGCGACAGCGTGGCGATGTCCTGGCCCTGATACAGGATCTGGCCGCTGGTGGGGTCGAGCAGGCGCATGATCAGCCGGGCGGTCGTCGACTTGCCGCAGCCCGACTCCCCGACGATACCGAGCGTCTCGCCCGCAGCGACGTCGAAGCTGACGCCGTCGACCGCGCGGACGGCACCGACCTGGCGCGCGAGGATGATGCCCTTCTTGATCGGGAAGTGCTTCTTGAGGTCCTTGACCTCGATGATCGGCTCGCGCTTCGGCGGGACGGTCGCGCCTTTCGACAGGTTCGCGCCCTTGCCGAGGTCCGGGGGATCAGTCATCGGTCAGCTTCTTCTCGAGGGAGGGGGCATCGGTGGCCACGGTCTCGGGCTCGGGCTCGGCGTGCTCGAGGACGAGGGTCTTCTCGAGCGGTGGCGGCGCACCCGGGTCAACGCCCTGCGGCGTCTCGCCGGCCTTGAGCGCCGCCCAGATCGCCGTCCGCTCGGCGGACGGGATCACGCAGCGCACCACGTGTGCGGGGCTGGCCGCCGACGGCTCCAGCAGCACGTCCCCGGTGTCGCACTGTCCCGGCCGCGCGTACGGGCAGCGGGGATGGAAGTGGCAGCCGGCCGGCCGGTTGATGAGCGACGGCGGACGCCCCGCGATCGGGACGAGCTCCTGGTCGCGCGGCGTGTCCAGCCGCGGGATCGACGTCAGCAGGCCCCACGTGTACGGGTGCTCGGGCCGCGCGAAGATGTCCGCCTTCGGGCCGCGCTCGACGATCCGCCCGCAGTACATGACGGCGATGTCGTCGGTCACCTCGGCGACGACGCCGAGGTCGTGGGTGATCATGATGACCGCGGTGTCGAGCTCGCTCTGCAGGCGCTCGATGAGCTCCAGGATCTGCGCCTGGACGGTCACGTCGAGCGCGGTCGTCGGCTCGTCCGCGATCAGCATCTTCGGGTCGTTGCACAGGCCCATGGCGATCATCACGCGCTGGCGCATGCCGCCGGAGAACTCGTGCGGGTAGGCGTTCATCCGCGCCTTCGGATCCGGGATGCCGACCAGCGACAGCATCTGCGCCGCCCGGTCGCGCGCGGCGGACTTGGAGACCTTCTGGTGCATCCGCACCGCCTCGACGAGCTGCGTCCCGACCCGGTACATCGGGTGCAGCGAGCTCATCGGGTCCTGGAAGATCATCGCGATCGGCCCGCCGCGGACCACGCGCATCTGCGACTCCGTCGCCGTCACCAGGTCCTGGCCCTGGAACAGGACCTGCCCGGTGATGTCGGCGTTCTTGGCCCGCGTGAGGCCCATCACGGTCAGCGAGCTCACCGACTTGCCCGAGCCCGACTCGCCCACGATGCCCAGCGTCTTGCCGGCGTCGACGGAGTACGAGACGCCGTCGACCGCGTTCACGACGCCGTCCTCAGTCCGGAAGCGGACCGTCAGATCCTTCACCTCCAGCAGCGGCGCCATGTCAGTACCTCACGCGCGGGTCGAGGAACGCGTACAGGATGTCGACGACCAGGCTCGCCAGGCAGACGGCCAGTGCCAGGAACAGGGTCGTCCCCTGGATCATCTGCAGGTCGCCGCGGGAGATCGCGTCGAACGACAGGCGACCGATGCCCTGGATCGAGAAGACCGACTCGGTGAGGATCGCGCCGCCGACGAGGATGCCGACGTCGAGCCCGAGGACCGTGATCAGCGGGGTGATCGCCGATCTGAGCCCGTGGCGGATGACCGACCGGCCCGGCAGGCCCTTGGCGCGGGCCGTGCGGATGTAGTCCTCGCCCATCACCTCGAGCATGTTCGATCTGAGCAGCCGCGCGTAGATCGCGGCGAACGCGGACGCGAGGACGAGCCACGGCATGATCAGCGCGTGGCCCTTGTCGAAGAACCCGTCGGCGTTGCCGTACGCGCCGACGCCGGGTAGCAGCGGGAACTTGCCGAGGTCGTTCGAGAAGAGGTAGGTGACGACGAGGCCGAGCCAGTAGACCGGCGCCGAGATGAGGACGAGCGCGCCGCCCATCATCAGGCGGTCGAGGATCGACCCGCGCTTGATGGCGGAGATCGTGCCGATGACGATGCCGGCGAGGAACCAGATGATCGCCGCGCCGGAGATCAGGTAGAGGGTGTTGGGCAGCCGGTCGAAGATCGTCTCCTTGACCTCGACGTTGTTCACGTACGAGCGACCGAAGTCGAAGTGGAAGACGAGCCGCTCCATGTAGTTCTTGAACTGCTCCGGCTTGGACTTGTCGAGCCCGAGCTGCTCACGGATCGCCTCGACGGCGTCCGGGGTCGGGTTCTTGCCGGCACGCAGGAGGGCGGGGTCGGCGCTCGGCAGCAGGTTGAAGATGCCGAACGTGATCGAGCTGATGAGGAACAGCAGCAGGACCGTCCAGAGGACGCGGCGGATGATGTAGGTGCCCATTGGCGTCCTAGGTCCGGCGGATCCGGCGGGCGGGGATCGGTCGACCCCCGCCCGCCGTCACACGCGCGAGTCGACCTACTTCAGCGACGTGAAGCTGTAGTCGAGGAGCGTGTAGTAGCCGTTGACCGCACCGGCCACGTCCTTGGACCAGATGATGGTCGTCTTGTCCCAGATGAACGGGATGGCCGGCGCCTGGTCGACGATCAGCTTGTCGATCGCGGCCCACGCCTTGAAGCGCTCGTCACCGGTGAGCAGCGCGGCCTTGTCCATCGCCGCGTCGATCGCCGGGTCCTGCAGCGCGCCGAGGTTGTTGTTGCCGCCGTCGGGGTTGTAGGACGACCCCTTGAACGTCGGCTCCAGCATCGACTGCGGGTCGTTGAAGTCCTTGAACCACCCAGCGGCGCCGCAGATCGCGACCTCCTTCTTCGGCACCTGGCAGTACTCGGTGTAGACCGCGTCCTGCGGCACCTGGCGGAGCCGGATCTTGAAGCCGAGCTTCTCGAGCTGCGCCTTGGCGACGAGCGCCTGCGCCTTGCCCGGGTCCGCGTTGGCCGTGATCATCAGCAGCTCTTCCTTGCCGGTGTACTTGCCCGACGGGTAGCCGGCCTTCTTCATGTACTCGGCGGCGAGCGCCGCGTCGCCGCGGGGGTTGGCCAGGAAGTCCTGCCCCGGGCCCTTGGCGCCGCCGGCCTCCTCGAAGCCGGGGACTCCCGGCGGGATGAAGTGCGTGCCGGGGTCACCGACGAACTTGCCGCCACGGGCCTTGATGGCCGCGGTGCGGTCGAAGCCGGCGAGGATCGCCTTGCGGACGTTGATGTTGTCCAGCGGCTTGATCTTCTGGTTCAGCGGGAACCAGCGGAAGCCACCGGACGCGACCTGCCCGTATTGCTCCTTGTACCGCGTGACCGCGAGCTTCAGCTCGGCCGAGGGCGGGTTCGTGTCGATCGCCATGTGCGATCCCTCGAGGATCTGCTGGGCCGCGACCGACATGTTCGACTCGTTGGTCGTGATCTTGATCTCGTCCAGGTAGGCCGGGCGGTAGTCCGTG
This sequence comes from Paraconexibacter sp. AEG42_29, assembly GCF_040581415.1. Classification (NCBI taxonomy): domain Bacteria; kingdom Bacillati; phylum Actinomycetota; class Thermoleophilia; order Solirubrobacterales; family Paraconexibacteraceae; genus Paraconexibacter; species Paraconexibacter sp. AEG42_29. The sequence continues at coordinate 5,587,288 of NZ_CP114014.1, forward strand.
GCCTTGTTCCAGTTCGGGTTGCGGACGAGGTTGATCGACTTGCCGGCCTGGTACCCGGTGGTGTTGCCCTGGGCGTCGTTCTTGACCATGTACGGGCCGGACGCGACGACGTGGGTGTTGTACGTCGACGGGTTCTTCGCGTCGAACTTCTCCGCGTACTCCTGCGGCACCGGCGCCGTGATCGGCATGACCAGGGCCGGGGCGACCGACGGGGCGGAGGCCGTTGAGAGCTTGAAGACGATGGTGTTGTCGTCCGGCGTCGTGATGCCGCTGATCGGCTTCACGCCCGTGGTCGGCTTCTTCGGGGCGCCGACGATGGACGCGAAGAAGAAGGTGTACTGGCCGCCGACGTTCTTGGAGAAGGCCCGCTCGAACGCGTACTTGACGTCCTTGGACGTGATGACCCGGTTCACCGGGGGCGCGAACTTGACGTTCTTCTGGAGCTTGACCGTGATGGTCTTGTTGTCCGGCGCGATCTCGGGCTCGCCGTCCGCGAGGTCGGGCACGGGGACGTCCTCGCCCGGCTTGAACGAGTAGAGCGTCTTGTTGGTCGCGTAGATGACCTGGTAGCCGCCGGTGTAGTACGAGTGCCCGGGGTCGAGGTAGTCGACATCGCTGGCGCCGAGCTGCGTGAGGACGCCGCCCTGCTTGCCCTCGGTCGGCGCCTTGGCCGGCGTGCCGGTGCTGGCGGTCGTCGCCGACCCGGCCGGGGTGCTGCTGGTGTCGTCGTCGCTTCCGCAGGCGGAGACGCCGAGCGCGAGCGCGCTGACCCCTCCGGCGAGAACGAGACGCATCATGCGACTGGTCATGGTTGTCCTTTCGGTGGTGAGGCCCGCGGGCCTCGATGCGAGACGTACGGCAAGTGCACTGCGGTGGTGCTGCGATGAGCGGTGTTCATGCGTCGCATGCGAAGGGGGCGGCCGGTGGGCCTACTTGCCGGCCTTCGAGTTGAGCGCGTCCTGCAGGCCGTCGCCCACCAGGTTGAAGGCGAGCACGGTGATGAGGAGCGCTGCTCCGGGGAAGGTCATGTACCACCAGGCGTCGCGGAAGATCCGGGACGCGTCCGAGAGCATCTGCCCCCAGGAGGCGGCGTCCGGGTCGGCGCCGACGCCGAGGAAGCTGAGCGCCGCCTCGTAGAGGACGTTCTGCGGGATCAGGACCGTCGCGTAGACGATGATCGGCGCGACCAGGTTGGGGAGGATCTCGCGGAAGATGATGCGCCGGTCGGAGGCGCCGAGCGACCGGGCCGCGTCGACGAACTCGCGCTCGCGCAGGGACAGCACCTGTCCGCGCACGATCCGGGCCATGTACGGCCAGGACGTGAGCACGATCACGAAGATCACCACGCCGAGGCCCGGCTGCAGGACGCCGCCGAGGCAGCCGTCCTTGCCGGAGCAGGCGACGCCGATGCCCACCGCGAGGACGAGCACGGGGAACGCCAGGACGAGGTCCATCGTGCGCGTCAGCAGGCTGTCGACCCAGCCGCGGTAGTAGCCGGCGATGAGGCCGACGCTGACGCCGATGATCACAGTCAGGAACGTCGCGATGAAGGCGGTCTGCAGCGACACGCGCGACCCGTACACGACGCGCGAGAAGACGTCGCGGCCGAGGTCGTCGACCCCGAACGGATGCGCGCCGGTCGGGCCGAACGGCTGGCCGAAGTCGTCGGTGAGGTCCGAGTTCGTGACGTTCGGCTTCGGCGTCCCCACGATCTTGATAATCAGCGGCGCGAGGATCGCCATCAGGATGACGAGCACGACGACGATCAGCGCGGCGAGCGCGACCTTGTCGCTGCGCAGGCGCCGCCAGAAGAGCTCGAGCGGCGAGCGCGCCGCGATGACGCTCACGCCGGGATCGAGTGGCTCCAGGCCCCCGGCGTCCCCTGCCACCTCGGTCATCGGGGTGCTCAAGAGCGATGGCTCCGAGCGGGGACGGACGAGGCGAGGGTGAGCGGCATGGGGGTGGGGTGTGGCCTGGGTACTCGGGCGCAGACCGGCGCGGCCCGCCGACTTGGTGAGCTGAGCGGACCATACCCCGCACGGTCTGGTCGCGTCACGAGAAACTCACCCTGCAACGCAGCTTGTCAGCATGCGAGCGCCAGGTGGTTGGACCATGTGGCAGAGACGGGGCGCCCTGGTTTAGCCCGTCCGGCGCGAAGGGCGCTCGAAAGGCCTGCATCACGCCGGGATTCGACCTGCACGACACCCGCCGGATCGTCGCCTCGGCGCGTCCGACGACGCCCCGGGGCGCGGTCTACTTCGGCCGGGCAGCCGGGCGGCGCGGGGTCTTGAGCTTGAGCGTCACGGTCCGCGAGACCGGCTTGATGCCCCGGTTGGTCGAGGTCACGACGATCCGGACCTTGATGCCCCGTTTGCCCGCCTTCTTCAGGCGCGCGCGCCCGATCGCGTTGATCCTTATCTTGATCGAGCGCGCCCGGAACGCCGGGATCTTGAAGCCCGCCTTGCCGAGGATGATCGTCTTGAAGGTCCGCGTCGCGCGGAGCGCGCGCACGCCGAAGGGACCGGACGGACCGCTCTTGAGCTGCTGGAGCTTCACCGCGCCGCCGCACCCGAACGCGTTGTTGCAGGCCATGGGGAACCCGAGGACCGGGTCGTTGGCCTGGATCTGGAAGACCTGCTGCCCGTTGGGGAGGACGACCGGCGCGAACTGCGCCGGTATCACCGGGGGCGGGGCCGCGGTGGTCGCGGGTTGGCTTGCCGTCGTGGTCTGGGTCGCGGTCGTCGTCGTCGCCGCCGGCTCGGACGTGGTCGTCGCGGGCGTGGTCGTCGCGGGCTCGGTGGTCGTGGTCGCCGTGGGCTCGGTGGTGGTGGTCGTCGTGGGCTCGGTGGTGGTGGTCGTCGTCGGGGTCGTCGTCGTCGTGGTCGTCGTCGGGGTCGTCGACGTCGTCGTCGGCGGCCGCGGGGTCGGCCCGTTGCCGAACAACGGGTCGGTGAGGATCGCGAGGTTCCCCGCGGGACGCTCGGCCGTGCGGCTGAACGAGCCGCCCAGGACGACGGTGCCGCCGTTGACCACGACGGCGTTGCCGGAACGCATGCCGACGGCGATGTCGATCCCGGGGTTCCAGGCCGTGGCGCTGCCGACCGACGGGCTCGGCGCGAGCGCGACGAGCGCCCGCCTTCCTGCACTGCCGGCGACCGTGAAGGTTCCGGCCGCGTAGACCGCGCCGGCCCCGACCGCGATGCCGCGGACCTCGCCGTCCGCATTCGGTGCCCAGGGGGTCGCGGTCCCGGAGAACACGTCGACGGCCGCGAGGTTGTTCCGCACCTTCCCACCGGCCTCGGTGAAGACGCCGCCGATGTAGACGGTCGACCCCGACGGCGCGATGGTGTTCACCTGCGCCCCGACGAGCGCGGGGTTCCAGCTCGTGGCGGACCCGGTTGTCGGGTCGACCGCGCCGACCCGGGCATGGGCATCACCGCTCAGCGTGCTGAACGTCCCGCCCAGGTAGACGACGCCGCTCCCGGCCGCGACGGTCGTGGCCGATCCGCCGTCGATCGCCGGCGTCCAGCCGGTGAGCGTCCCGTCGCCGACGTTGAACGCGGCCGCACCCGCGCGGGCCTGGAGGGGGCTTCCGGCTTCGGAAAAGCCGCCGACGGCGTAGAGCGTCGAACCGTCGACCGCAAGGCCGGAGACCGCCCCGGGCAGCTGCGGCGCGTCCGGCGCCGGCAGGCCGTCTGCCACGTTCAGGGTCGCCAGGCCGGCCGACCCGCCGACATACACCTTGGTCCCGGACACCGCCAGGGCGCCGCGAGCGGGGGTCCCTCCGAACTGCGGCTGCCAGGACGTGTCCAGCGCCCCGGCCGCGGACAGCTTCGCGACCTTCGCGACCGATGTCGCGGGGCCTGCGGTCCGGAACGACCCGCCCGCGTACAGCGTGGCCGTGCCGGAGGTCGCCAGCGCCGCGACCGGGCCGTCCGGGTCAGGCGCCCACGTCACAGCGTCCCCGTTGATCGGGTCGAGCTGCGCGAGCCTCGGCGCAGCCTTGCCGCCGATCGACGTGAAACCACCCCCCGCGAAGACCGACGCCCCGTTCGAGGCGATGGCCGTCACCGGCCCGTCGGCCGATGGCGTGAAGCTCGACACCGTGCCGTCCGCGGCAGCGACCGCGGCGATGTTGGCGCGGGTCTCGGCGCCGATCTTCGTGAAGTCGCCGCCGACGTACAGGGTCGTGCCCGCCAGGGAGAGCGCGTTGACGCCCGCACCGGTCACATCCGCAGCGAACCCGTCGACGGTGTTCCCAGCAAGGTCGATCGCCCCGAGGCCGGCGCGGTCGACGGCGAGGACGTCGGAATTATCGGAATCGATCCGTGTGATGACCTGCGCGAAGTCGCCGCCGACGTAGAGCTTGTCCACCGCTACCGCGAGTGCGCGCACCTGCCCAAGACTGCTGACGCGCGGGAAGTTCGGGACGGATGCCCCGCCTGTGGTCACGGCCGCGAGGTTCGTGCCCGAGGCACCGACCTTGTTGAAGTCTCCGCCGATGTAGACGACTCCGTCCGCGACAGCCAGCGCGTCCACAGAAACCATGGTTGTCGCGCCCGGGTTCCACGTCGTGCTGACCACCCCCGTGATCGCATTGACGGCGGCGATGCCGTCCCGCTGCAGGCCGCCGACCGTGAAGAAGTCCCCGCCGGCGTACACGACGCCGTTCGCGTACGCGATCGCCCGCACCTCGTCGCCGGGGGTGACGCCCGGGTTCCACGAGTCGACGCCCCCGGTAGAGGTCACATGCGCAAGCCCCGCCCGCGGCAACCCGCCGACGTGCGAGAAGTCCCCCCCGATGTACCAACCCCCCGCGCCGTCCGACGCGACTGCCAGGACCGACCCGCGCACCGGCGGGAAGCTCGCGACCGGGGTCGCGCTCCCCGGCGTCAGCTGCATCCCGCCACCCGTCAGCGTTCGTGCCTGCGTGAACTGCCCGCTGACGAAGAGCTCGCCGCTGGGCGCGCGCACCACGCTCTCGACCGGCGCGTCGAAGGCGTAGGCCCCGGCGGGAAGGTCCGCCCGGGCGGCCGGCGCGATCACCGCGGCAGCGCCCGTCGCCACCAGCGCTGCGAGGATCGCCGTGCGCAGCCGCGCGCCTGCCCGGCCCAGGATCTGAGTCATGGTCGCGACGCTACGCGGCCCTCCGCGTCCCCTCCACGCAGTCCTGGACGCTCCCAACGTCCAGTTCTGGACATCCAAGCGGCGACACCGGACGTCCAGAATTGGGTGCCCGGCGGCGCCCGGCCGTCGTAGCGTCCCGGGGATGCCGGAGGGACGCACCACCACCTGCTGCCCGGTCTGCGGCCAGGCGCCGTCGACCGCCGCGCGGTTCTGCCGGCGCTGCGGGGCACGGCTCGCCGCTCCGCCGAGCCCCGCCGAGCGTCCGGCCGTCCCGGCGACACCCCCGGAGGCGGAGCCCCGGCCGGGCGCGGGATAGCATCGGCCCGTGACGGTCCAGCGGCCCGAGCCGGGCACCTTCCTCGCGCTCCTGCCGGACGACGACCGCGAGGCGCTGCTCGCCCGCGGCGGCCGGCGGCGCTTCGCCCGCGGCGAGCGGCTCATGCACCAGGGGGAGCCCGGGGACCGCGTCCTGCTCCTCCTCGCCGGCCACGTCAAGGCCAGCGCCAGCGACCCGCTCGGACACGAGAGCGTGCTCAGCTTCCGCGGGCCGGGCGACGTCCTCGGCGAGCTGACCTTCATCCACGCGGACCCGCGCTCGGGCCACGTCACGGCGATCGAGCCCGTCTCCGCCCACGCGATCGCCGCCTCGGAGTTCCGCGGGTTCCTGCTGGAGCGGCCTACTGCCGCCCTGGTCCTGATCGACGTGATCGGCCGGCGGGTACGCGAGGCGAATTCCGCCCGCGCGCAGTTCAGCGATCTCGACACCCTGGGACGCGTCGCCGCGCGCCTGGTCGAGCTGAGCGAGCGCTACGGCACACCGACCGCGGAGGGCATCGAGATCGGGCTTCCGGTCACGCAGGAGGACCTCGGGAGCTGGACCGCGTCCTCGCGCGCCGGGGTCGCCGGTGCGCTGCGCACCATGCGCGACCTCGGCTGGATCCAGACCGAGCGACGGCGGATCACCGTGGTCGACCGCGACGCGCTGACGCAGCAGCTGCGGCCGGCCTGAGCGCCGCGCGTGACACGGCGCCCCGCGCCCCGTAGCCTCACCGGCGGGGGTGGGGAGGTCTTGACGCCGCGACATTGCAAAGACTGCGGGCACCGCGCGACCGCTCGCGCGCGGTTCTGCGAGCAGTGCGGGGCCGCCCTGACGCCGACCGCCACGCCGCTGCGGGCGCCGACCGCCCTCGAGGCCCGGATCCTCGACGAGCGGACCGCGATCCAGGGCGAGCGCAAGCAGGTGACGGTGATGTACGCGGACATCGTCGGCTCGATGGCACTGACGCACGCGCTGGACGCCGAGCGCTGGGGTCTGCTCCTGGATCGCTTCCTGAGCATCGCCGCCGCCGCCGTGCACGCGTTCGAGGGAACGGTCAACCAGTTCACCGGCGACGGCCTGCTCGCCGTCTTCGGGGCGCCGCTCGCCCAGGAGGACCACGCGCGGCGCGCCTGCCTCGCGGTCCTGGACCTCCAGCGCGAGGCGAACCGCCTCGCCACGGAGGTCGCCGGCCTGGACGGAGTGCAGTTCGCGGTCCGCTGCGGCCTGAACTCCGGCGAGGTGGTCGTCGGCGCGATCGGCGACGACGTCCACATGGACTTCGTGCCGATCGGCAACACCACCGCGCTGGGCAAGCGGATCGAGTCGTTGGCCCCGCCGGGGTCGACCGCCATGAGCGCGGCCACTGCCGCTCTCGTCGCCGGCGAGTTCGAGGTGCGGCCGCTCGGCGAGTTCGAGCTGAAGGGGGTGGAGGGACGCCAGCACCTGCTCGAGCTGGTCGGTCCCGGCGTGGCGCGGACCCGCCTGGAGGCGAGCGCGGCGACGCGCGGCCTGTCGCCGTTCGTCGCCCGGGACGCCGAGGTCGCGGCCCTGCGGCACGCGCTCGAGCGGGCGCTGGACGGGGACGGACGGGCAATCGGGATCGCCGGCGAGCCGGGCGTCGGGAAGAGCCGCCTCGTGCACGAGTTCGTCGCCGCGTGCGAGGCGCGCGGGCTGGCGGTGAGCCGGACCCACGGCGTCGGCCACGGCCGCTTCGTCCCATTCCTGCCCGTGCTCGCCCTGCTGCGCGACGTCTTCGGCATCACCGAGCAGGACTCGCCCGTGGCCGCCCGCGAGCGGATGGGCAGCCGGCTGACCGCCCTCGACCCGGAGCTGGCGATCGACCTGCCGCTCGTCCACGAGCTCCTCGGCATCGCGGGCGCCGCGCAGCCGGCGGTGGCCCTGGACGCCGCGGCCCACCGGCGCCGCCTGCTCGCCGCCGCGACCCGCGCCGTCGTCGCTCCCGGGGACTTCCGGCTCATCGTGGTCGAGGACCTGCACTGGTTCGACGACGCGAGCGACGCCTTCCTGGAGGAGCTCGTCGCGGCGGTCCGCGGCACGCGGACGCTGCTGATCGGCACCTACCGGCACGAGTACGACGCGGCCTGGGCGGCCCACGGCCCCCACGCCGAGCTGCGCCTGGACCGCCTCGACGGCGCCGCGAGCGACGATCTGCTCACCGGCCTGCTCGGCGGGGACCGCACCCTGGAAGGGCTCGTCCCGCTGATCGAGGCGCACGCCGCCGGCAACCCCTTCTTCATCGAGGAGCTCGTGCGGGCGCTCGACGAGGGTGGCCACCTGACGGGTCGCCGCGGCGCCTACCGGCTCGAGTCGCCCCTCTCGAGCGTGGTCCTTCCGACCACGGTGCAGGCGGGTCTCGCCGCGCGCATCGACCGGCTGCCCGCACGCGCCAAGAGGCTGCTGCAGACGATCTCGGTCATCGGCGGCGAGGTCCCGGGCCCGTTGCTGAGCGCCGTCTCCGGGCTGACCGCCCACGAGCTGGCCGAGACGGTCGAGTTGCTCACCGGCGCGCAGTGGCTCGTGCCCGGCGGGGTCGGCGGCATCCGCAGCCACGCGCTGCACCATCCGCTCAGCCAGGAGGTCGCCTACCGCTCCCAGCTGTCGGAGCCCCGGGCGCGCACGCACCGCGAGGTCGCCGCCGCGATCGCGCGGGCCTACCCCGCCGCCCTGGACGAGCGCGCCGCGCTGCTCGCCCACCATCACGAGGCCGGCGGCGACCCGCTCGGCGCGGCGGGCTGGCACGCACGCGCTGCCACCTGGGCCGGCGCGGCGTCCCCCGCCGACGGGCTGCGGCACTGGCGTCGGGCCCGTGACCTGGCGACCGCGCTCGACCCGTCGCCCGAGCGCAGCGCGCTGATCGCCGAGGCCGGTGTCGGGATCCTGGGCCTGGCCTGGCGGCTCGGCGTCTCCCCGGAGGAGACCGCCGCGCTGCACACGGAGTCGCAGGCGGAGGGCGAGCAGCTGCTGCCGGGCCTCTACTACGCGGGTGCGCTGCTGCACAGCGGCCGCGAGCGGGACGGGCTCGAGCAGTTCCGGAAGGTCAGCCGACAGGCGGTGGCGGCCGGCGACGTGGGGGGCGCGCTGCTCGCGTCGACCGGCGTCGCGTACGCCACGTGGGTCTCGGGCTCCCTGTCCGAAGGGGTCGCGACGATCGACCGCGCCCTCCCGGCGACGGGCGACGACCCGCTCACCGGCGCGGGGCTGGCGTTCACCTGCCCGCTCGCCCACGCGTACGGTCAGCGCGGGCTGTGCGTCGGCTACCGCGGCGAGCTCGAGCAGGCGCGCGGCGACTTCGCCCGCGCGGTCGCCCTCGCTCGTGAATACGACGACCCGGAGATCGAGTCCGCGGCCCACTCGAACCTCGCGCTCGTGGAGGCGGAGACGGGCGACACCGACGCTGCGCTGCGCAGCGCAGCGCTCGGCCTGGCGATCGCCGAGGCGGCGGGCAACGCGGCTCACGTGCTCGCCGGGGCGACGGCGACGGCGACGGCGCTGGCGGGTGCGGGACGGTACGCCGCTGCGCTCGAGCGCGCCCGCTCGACCCTCGCCGCCGCTCGCCGGGACCGCATCGGGCTCTACTACGAGCCGCTCCTGCTCGCGACGATCGCGCGGTCCGCGCTCGCGCTCGGCGACAGCGCCGAGGCGCTGGCGGCAGCCGAGGAGGCGGTGGCCATCGCGCACGCACGCACCTTCGGGAGCTGCGCGCTGTCGGCGCCGATCGTCCTTGCACAGGTTCTGATGGCGACGTCGGGCGCGGAGGCGGCCGGGCGGATCGACGCGGTGCTGGTGCATGCGCTCGAGGTCGCCCGGAGCTGCGACGCCCACGCGTTCACCCCGCTGATCGAGCGCGAGCGGACGGCGCTGGCCCGGTGGCGCGCCCCTGACCCGGCTGTCACGGCGTCGGCTGCATACCGCCCGGGGTCAGACGGGGATGACGACGCCGGCTGATGCGCCGGATCGTCTCGGGTTCGCCCGCAGCTCGACCTCGACCTCGGCATCGCCGCACGGCGCGCGGCGGCCCGGTCCGCCGATGCCCGGCGCACCTCACACGACGCGCGCCCGGGACGGCCGCGCCGCAGCGGTGGTGCGAAGGGCGTCCGCGACCTGTCGAGCGCGGGGATGATGGTCGCCCGGTGGCAACAGGGCGTAGATGTCGCGACGGCGGATCTCGTCGCGGACCGGGCGGACCGCGACGCCGTCGTAGTCACCGGCCAGCAGGCTGGGGACCCAGCCGACGCCGATGCCGCGCATGACGAGGCCGCGAGTGGCGAGGGGCTCGGTGGTCGTGGCCACGATCCGAGGCTCGAAGCCGGCGTCGCGGCAGGCCTGGACCAGGAAGCCGTCGGTGGACGCGAAGATCCAGTCCTCGCCCGCCAGTTGCCGTAGCGCGACCGGGCGGGCGCTTCGCGCGAGGCGGTGGCGCGGGGGGAGGCAGAGCAGGAAACGCTCCTGCAGCAGGTCGATGCGCTCGCAGCCAGGCAGCTCGCGACGCGTCTCGTCCGTGTCCTGGTAGGTGACGGCGACATCGAACTCGCCGCTGAGCAGCCGCTCCTCGACGGTGCCCGGCGTGACCTCGCCGATCCGCACCTGCAGCTCGGAGTCGATGCGCCGGAGCTCCGCCACCGTCGCCGGGACCAGGCTCGCCAGCGCGGTGGGAAAGGCGCCGAGGCGCAGGTGCTCGCGGCGCTCACGCGCGTATGCGGCGACCTGGGTGTCGGCGAGCGCCAGCCGCCACGCGATCTGGTCGGCGTGCACGAGGAGGACGGCGCCGGCCGGCGTCAACCGCAGACCTCCCCGGGCGCGGTCGAGGAGCCTGACGCCGACCTCGGTCTCCAGCAGCGCGACGGCGTGCGACACGGACGGCTGGGTGATCGACAGGCTCTCGGCCGCGCGGGAGAACGATCGCTCATTGGCCACGGCCCGGAAGGTCAGCAGGCGACGCGGATCCATAGATTCTATCTATAGCAGTGCAGAAAGACGTCTCGCCATCTATGGGACGGTGCGTGAAGCTGGAGGCATGAGCAAGACCTTCACGTGCAAGCCGCCGGTGACGCCATGAGCGGCCCGACCTACGACCTGACCGGCCGCGTCGCACTGGTCACCGGCGCCGCCGGCGGGATGGGGCTGGACACCGCCCGCGCCTTCGCCGCCGCCGGCGCGGCGACCGTCCTCTCCGACGTCGACGGGGACGCGCTGGACCGCGCCGCCGGCCAGCTGTCGGCGGCGGGCCACCGCGCGCTCGCCGTCCGCTGCGACGTGTCCGACGAGGACCAGGTCGCGGCGCTCCTGCAGCGGGCCGTCGCCGAGTTCGGTCGGCTGGACATGGCCTTCAACAATGCCGGCATCATGCCGCCGCTCGCCGACGCCGCGGAGGAGCCGGCCGAGGCCTTCGATCGCGTCACGGCCATCAACCTGCGCGGCGTGTGGGCCTGCATGAAGCACGAGCTGCGCGTCATGCGCGAGCAGGACGGCGGCGGCGCGATCGTCAACAACTCCTCCCTCGGCGGCCTCGTCGGGAACCCAGGTCGCGCCGCGTATCACGCCACCAAGCACGGCGTCCTCGGCCTGACCAAGAGCGCCGCGCTGGAGTACGCCGGGCGGGGGGTGCAGATCAACGCGATCTGCCCAGGCACCATCGAGACACCGATGGTCGCCCGGATGATCGCCTCCGGGCAGCTGACCGAGCAGGACGCCATCGCCGGCACCCCGGCTGGTCGCCTCGGCCGCGGTGCGGACATCGCTGCGGCCGTGCTGTGGCTCTGCAGCCCTGCCGCGAGCTTCGTCCACGGCGTCGCGCTCCCCGTCGACGGCGGCTACACGGCCCGATGACCGTGCGCACCCTCCGCATCACCGCTCTCGCGGCCGCCTCGCTCCTCGCGCTGTCGTGCGGCGAGAGCTCCCAGGCGACCTCGGCCCCAGGCGCCGCCGTCGCACCACGCGCCACCCTCACCGTCACCCCCCGCGCGCCGGCCGCACCAGCGGCGGCCCGCGCCCGTGTGCGGGGCGCCGTCGTGCGCTTCAGCGCCCGTGGCGTCCACGTCGACGTCACGATTCGCTCCGACAGCCCGACCACCCGTGACCTGCTCGCCCGGCTGCCGCTGCGCATCGACCTCGAGGAGCTCTCCGGCCGCGAGAAGATCGCCTACCTCAGCCCCGGCCTGCGCACCAAGGGCTCCCCGGGATCGGATCCGAAGGACGGCGACCTCATCTACTACAGGCCCTGGGGCAACCTCGGCTTCTACTACGACGCGGCGGGCATCGGCTACTCCGACGAGACGATCAACCTCGGGACCTATCGCGCCACCCGACGGCAGCTCGACCGGCTGCAGGGTCGCGGCGTCACGGTCCGCGTGCTCCGCCGCTGATCGCCGCGACGCGTCCAGCGCTGCACGGCGCCCGAGTACCCCCGCCAGGAGTCGAACCTGGATCCACCGCTTAGGAGGCGGTTGTCTTATCCATTGGACTACGAGGGCTGGCGGACCGGCGGCCCTGGGTAAGTCTGTCATCCCGGCGTCGCGGGGGTCAGGCGACCGGACACGTGAGCGGATCCTCACGGGCGCCGCGCACCATCGCCGACGGCGGGGGGTAGTCCACGCGATGACCGACAGACCGATCAGCCGGGATCTCCGCGCCCGGCGCCGGGGCGACCGCGTCCCCGCCCTCGTCGGGCTGGTGGTCGCCGTCGCCGGCGGCGTCACCGTCGCCAGCGCCCTCACACCCGAGCTGCCGCAGCGCTTGGACGCCGTCGACGACGTCCTGCCCCGCGACGTCGTCCTCGCCGCGCACGGCCTGTCGCTGCCGGCCGGGCTCGCCCTCGTGCTGATGGGCTACTACCTGGCCCGCCGGCGTCGCCGTGCCGCCCGCGTCGCGCTCGCGTTGCTGCTCGGGTCGGGCGCCCTCAACCTCATGAAGGGGCTCGACGTGGAGGAGGCTGCCGCGTCGTGGGCCGCCGCCGCACTCGTCTGGTGGGCGCGCGACGCCTTCTGCGCCACGCGCATCGACGGGCGGCTGCGGACCGCGCTCGTCCGGGTGGCCGCCGTCTGGGCCGGCACCCTCACCGCCGCCTCGCTGACGGCCCTCGCCGCCGGGCACTGGATCACGCCGACCCCGAGTCTGGGCTCCGCGGTGGCCGACGCGGCCCGGATCGTCGGCCTGGTTGGCCCGCGGCTCGAGGTCAGCGGGCCCGTCGCCTGGCTCAACTGGGGCCTGGCCGCGCTCGGTGCGAGCGCCCTGGTCACCAGCGCCTGGGTCCTCTTCCGGCCGCTGCGCGATCCCGTCCACCTACCCAGCGCCGGGGCCCGTGCCGCGGCCGCGCAGCTGGTCCGCTCGCACGGCGTCGACACCCTCAGCTTCTTCAAGCTCCGCGACGACGTCGACTACCTGCGCTCGGAGGACGGACGCGCGCTGCTGGCCTACCGGGTCGAGAACGGCGTGCTCCTGGTGGCCGGCAACCCGGTCGGCGCCCCGGACGCGGTGCCGCAACTGGTGCGCGAGGCGTGCGTGCTGGCCGAGGTCCGCGGGCTGCGGCTCGGTGTGGTCGGTGCCTGCGGGAAGATGGCGGAGCTGTGGGGCGCTGCCGGCCTGCGGTCCTTCTACCTCGGGGACGAGGCCGTCGTGGACACCCGTGTCTTCGCGGTCGACAAGAAGCGCCGCAAGAAGGTCCGCCAGGCGGTCAACCGGGTCGAGCGGGCCGGCTACACGATCGCGCTGGCCCGGGGCGAGGACCTGGACGACGCCGCCGTCGCCGAGCTCGAGGCGGTCAGCGACCGGTGGCGCGCCGGTGCACCGGAACGCGGCTTCTCGATGGCGATGGACTCGATCGGGGGCGCGCACCTGCCCGCGAGCCTCGTCGTCACCGCGCGCGACGAGCACGGGGCAGTCCGCGGGTTCCTCCACTTCGTCCCCACCTACGGGCGCGCCGCGGCGTCGCTCAGCTTCATGCGCCGGGACCGGGAGGACGTCCCGAACGGGCTCAACGACGCGCTCATCGTCCGCTCCGTGGAGCTGCTTCGCGACGAGTGCGGCGTCGAGGAGGTGTCGCTCAACTTCGCGGCCTTCGCCCGGCTGCTCCACAGCCCGGAGGGGACCTGGGAGCGCTGCCTCGGCCGCCTCGCGAAGGTGCTCAACCCGTTCTTCCAGATCGAGTCGCTGTACCGCTTCAACGCGAAGTTCTCCCCGCGCTGGGTCCCGCGGTACCTCTGCTACGAGGGCTCGCTCCTCGGCTGGACGCAGACGAGCCTGGCCGCCGCGTGGGCGGAGGGGCAGATCCCGAAGCCGTCACTCGGCCGCAGCTGAGCGACGGGGCCCGTCAGCGGTCGGTGCGCTCGGGGTGCACGTCGTCGATCGTCGCGAGCGGGACGTACGGCACCCCCGGAGCGGCGGCCGCGATCGCCTCGCCACCGCCGGCGAGGCGGTCCAGGACGCTGATGATCCCGACGATCGGGATCCCCGCCTCCTTGAACGCGTCGATCGCCTTGATGGTCGAGCCGCCGGTGCTGACGACGTCCTCGACGATGCAGACCGTGTCCCCGTCCTCCGGCAGCGGGCCCTCGATGCGCCGGGAGAGGCCGTGCTGCTTGACCTCCTTGCGCACGAAGAACGCCTTGCCGGGGAAGCCGCCGGCCAGCGCCGCGCAGGCGACCGGGTCCGCCCCCATCGTGAGCCCGCCGACCGCGGTCGCACCCCACGCCGTGGCCTGGGCCGCGACCAGCTCGCCGAGGGCCGCGAAGCCCGCCGGCAGCAGCGTCGCGCGCTTGGCGTCGACGTAGTACTGGGCGACGATGCCCGAGGTCAGCGTCACCTCCCCGAGGACCAGCGCGTGGGTCCGCAGCTCGGCGATCAGCCGCTGCCTGGCGTCCTGGGAGGCGTCCATCGTCGGCGGGACCCTAGTCCAAACGCTTCGTCGATCGCTCACGGTCGGCCGCCGTTCTGCCGTTACCCGCCGGGAGATGTTCGCCACCCCGCTCCGGTTCCTCTCCATCTTCTGCTCCGCCGTCGTGCTGCTGTCGCTCGGCGGCTTCGCCATCGACCAGGCGCGCGCCGGATCCAACGAGAGCCAGGCCGGCATCGCCCGCAGCGGCGAGCAGGTCGACTCCGAGGACGCGGCGAGCTACGCGAAGCCCACGCCCGCCGAGGAGAAGGCCCGCGAGACCGCGAACTCGAGCGTCCGCGAGGTCCTCGACGACGCCAACGACGTCGTCATCGCGCCGTTCGCGTCGATCGGCGACGGGAGCGACAGCGGCTGGGGCCGGCGCGGCATCCCCGCGCTGATCGCACTGCTGGTCTACGGCTTCGGCTTCGGCTTCCTGGCGCGGTTCGCGACCGGCCGCGGCTGACCCCGGGTCGTCCGGCGGCTAGCCCGCGAGGGCCGCTGCGGCCTTCGGCGGCAGCCCGTCCGACCCGAGCTCCACCCGCTGCTCGCCGATCCAGTCGTCCAGGACCTGCCACTGCGCGTAGAGCCACTCGGTCCGGCCCTGCTCGTCCGCCGGTACGGCGGACCCCGGGTGCCGCCAGAGCTTCACGCGGACCGTCGTCCCCACCAGGCCGCCGGACCAGATGTCGCTGATGTACTCGAACCCGTCGAGGCCGACGTGGCCGCAGAAGACCACGTCCGCGCGCCCGGCCGACTCGTCCAGCAGTGCCAGCGGACCACCGAGGCGCGGCGGCAGGACGTGCCGCAGCCGGTTCGCCAGGGGCGCGACCAGCGGCTGGCGCTCGGCGATCGTCGCCTGCGCCTTCGCGAGCTTCGCCGCCGTGTGGCGGGTGCCCTCGGGGTAGATCAGGATGCCCTCGTCCGGCCCGAGGTCGACCGCCAGCTTGCGGACCTGCGCGAGCTCGGCGTCCGGGTCCTTCGAGGCCCGGCGCACGAACGTCGTCGGCACCATGCGGCCGCCGACGTCGATCGTGGGGATCATCTGCAGCTCGCGCTTGAGGACGAAGCGCAGGCCGATCCCGTGCGCCTTGCCGATCACGGCGTCCGGCATCGTGTTGTCGATGATCGAGGCGTGCCGGATGAAGATGAGCACCGGCCCTGGCCCGCCGTGCTCGATCCCGTCGACCTCGAGCTTGAGGCCGAAGAGGACGCGGACGCCGCCGAAGTGGCCGCCGGCCCAGCGGATGCGCGTGCGGTAGACCCAGCGGCGCCGGCGCGGGTGATCGGCCACGAACGGGCCGCCGGTGGTGAGCCAGCTCACCAGCAGCGACGTCATCCCGAGCATCTCACCGGCCAGGAACCACCAGGCGAAGAGCAGCAGCCGGGTCGCCATCCACGGCTTGCGCCGCCGCAGCCACAGCGCGGCGTCGACGACCACGGCCGCGACCAGCAGCACCGGGAACAGGACCGTGACGAGGACGAACGCCAGCGCCTCGGCAGCGATGCCCCGGGTGCGGCGCACGTAGCGCGCGCCGGCGGGACCGTCGTCAGGCAGGAGAGGACCCACGCGGCGGAGCCTATATCCGCCGCGTCACGAGACGGCGCGTCAGCGGTAGTAGGTGTCCACGATCGTGCCGTGGTCGACCCAGTCGAAGATCGACTTGGCGTCCGGGACCGGGACCCGCAGGCAGCCGTGACTCGCGTTGTAGGTCGGCACCGACGAGTACCCGTGGATCGCGTACCCGCGGATGAAGTAGCTCGAGTGGACCATGCCCTTGGCGTTCGTCCCGAAGTCCTTGCGGTAGACGCGGAAGGTGCCGAGGATGGTCGGCGTCGAGGGGGCGCCCGAGGACGTCGGGTAGATGCGCTCGACCTTGCCGCCCTTGCCGATCAGCGCCAGCACCTGGTGGGTGATGTCGCCCTCGATGTGCCGGCCGTGGTTCGGGAACTTCACCTTGAACCCGCCGCCGCCGGCCGCCATCTTCTGGAAGAAGGGCTTGTCGGCGCTGGCGATCCGGCTCATCCCGGTCAGCTTGCGGAACGCGACGACCGCGCGGATCGTGTGGCCGTCCATCCGGCCGTTGACGTCGACGACGTACTTGAGCGCCTTCAGGCGGCTCTGCAGGATCCGGACCTTGCGGCCCTGCGACCCCTGCGGCACGGCGCGCGGGAGGACGTCGACGGCGACCTGCTTCGCGCGGGCCGAGGCCTGCGCGGGCGTCGTCAGGTGCGAGGCGTTGACGTGCAGCGTCCCGGCCGACTTCGGCTTGTAGGCGATCAGGAAGCGGCCGGCCTGGCCGTTGCCCATCTTCTGGATCGTGCGGCTGACCGACATGACCGACTTGCCGGCCTGGTCGATGCGGACCGTGACCTTCTGCCCGGGGACGTAGGGCGTGACCGTGCCGCGCAGGCGGATGCTGCTGCCGGTGAGCACGGTCGCCCGCTTGCCGACGCGCTCGGCGACGACGACGATCTTCGCCTTCTTCTGGACGACCGCCGGCTTGGCCGGCGGCGACGCCGGCGCGGGCGTCGTGGGCGTCGTCGGGGCGGGCGGGACCCCGGGGAGCTGGGCGCCGGCGGCCGCCGGGGCCAGCAAGGCAGGGACGAAGGCGAGGGGGAGCAGGCGGCGCGGAGTCATGGGCGGCGCGCATCGTATCGCGAGACGGCACGGGTTCCGCGCTGGTCGGCCTGCGATTCAGACCGGCGAGAGCTCTGGTGGTGCGGGCCCGAACCGCTGCCTGACGAGCCAGGCGAGCGACGTCAGGACCGCCATGACCGCGACGGCGAACGGCAGGATCTGCCAGTCCCAGCCCACGTCAGGGGCGCTGCCGAAGGCGACGCAGTTGTTGAGCGCGTGCAGCGCGATGCACGGGTAGAGCGAGCGCGTCCGCAGGTAGAGCAGGCACAGCAGGGCTCCGAAGACCGACAGCGGCGCGAGCGCGTAAAGCGGCGAGGAGGCGACGTGCAGCAGGCCGAAGAGCAGCCCGGTGAGGGCCACCGCGGGCCACGTCCCCTTCCAGTTGCGCAGCGCCGGGAACACGTAGCCGCGGAACAGGATCTCCTCGGCGATCGGCGCGAAGATCGTCACCAGGACCGCCGTGGCCACCAGGGCGGCGGTGCTCTCCTCGACCCCGAGCGACTCCGGGAGCTTCTCCGCCTTGGTGTTGCCGGTGATCACGCCCCACGCGAGGCTGAAGACGAAGATCGCCAGGAACGCCAGGGCCGTCCACCCGATCGCGGGCTTCAGCCGGGTCGACCGCAGGCCGAACTGCCACGCGAAGACCGGCTTGCGCAGGGACGCGAACAGCACCACGGCGACGACGAACACGATGTCCTGGGCGTAGGTCGCGGTGATGGAGACGGACGGGGGGACGTCGTCCAGGTCGGCGCCGAAGATCGCCGCGATGATCCCGATGACCAGGCCGGCGGCCAGAGAGCCGAGCAGCGCCGCGGGGATGATCGCGATCGCGGTGATCGGGGACCACAGGGGGCGGCCGCTGGCCGGCGCGACGGGGGCCGGGCGGTCGTTGGGGTCCGGCGGCAGCCAGTTGGTCGGGGCCTCGGCGGGCGGCGGCGGCGTGCTCATCGGCCTGCCGAGGGTAGAGGACGGGCGCCTGGACCGGCTCCGGTGATCGGGCCTACGGCGCGTGCCTCACGGGTGAAAGGCCGCTTCAGCGGGCGGCGCTGACGGTGCGCGAGTCGTAGAGCGAGCTCGTGACCTCGCCGGTCTCGTAGGCGACCTGCGCGAGGAAGCTGGTCGCGGGCCGGCCCTTGACGCGGCGCGGCGCGGCGACGCGGCAGATCAGGTATCCGTCCCCGTCGGTGGCCCTGGCGCAGGTGCCGGCGACGCGCCGGCCGCCCGTGCGGTCGAACGCGGTGACGGTGACCGTCACGTAGCGGCCGGGCACCGCCTCGGCGGCGGCGGCCGATGCCCCGCGGAGCGTCCGCGTGGCGGCGTAGGTCCGGACCTTGACGGTGATCTTCCCGGCGGGTCCGGCCTGCTGGACGGCGGAGACGACGCTCAGGCGGGTGGGCCACGGCGAGGACGGGACCGTCTCGTCGGCGGCGGCGGCGGCGCCCGGCAGGAAGGCGAGGACAAGAGCGGAGGTGGCGGTGATGAGAGCGGTGCGCAGCATGGTGATCCTCGGGCGGGGTGGTGTCAGCAGCCTCCTGGCGGCGGGGCGCGCGATCTGTGCGCCCGCACACGCCTGGGCTGTGCCGTCGGTCACTCAACGGCCGGTCCGCGCGGGAATTACGCGGCCGCATTCCCACCCGACACCCCGCGCGTCCGTCTTCAGACCAGGTCGAGCAGGCCCCGTAGGTCCGGAAGCACCGGCACGCCCGCCGGGACCGGTCCCCCGTCGTCCACCGACCGCAGCTCGTCCCCGTCCCGCTGGACCAGCACCGGCCGGACCCCCGCGGCCAGGGCCCCGGCCACGTCGGCCGCGACGCTGTCGCCCACGTGCAGCGCCGCCGCGGGCTCCACGCCGCCGGCGAGCTCGAGCGCCCGGGCGAAGAGCCCCGGGTGGGGCTTCGCGACCCCCTCGACCGCCGAGACCGCAGCCCCGTCCAGCAACCGGTCGAGGCCCGTCTCCGCGAGGACGTCGTGCAGAGACAGGTCCCAGTTGCTGCACACCACGAGCGCGAGGCCCCGTGTCCGCAGCGCCCGGAGGACCGTCGCCGCCTCCGGATACGCGGTGAAGCGGAAGCAGCGCAGCAGGACGTCATCCACCATCGCCGCGTCCCCGATCGCGCCGAGGTCGTGGCCCGCGGCGCCCAGCGAGCCGCGCATCACCCGGCCGCACTCGGCGCGGACGTCCGCGAGCCCGGCCGCCGTTCCCGCCCGGTGGTGCTCGGCCCGGTAGTGGCCCATCTCGGCCGCGACGGCCCGGCCCGCCTCCGCCGGGGTCACGTGCACCCCGAATCCTGCGAGCGCGGTGACCAGCGCCGGCGCCGGCGGCTCGAGGCCGACCAGCGTCCCCAGCGCGTCCAGCAGCACCGCGCGCACCGGCGCTGCCTGCTCGCGGGGACCTGAAGTACCGTCAGCGACCATGGCGCCCATCCTCGCGCAGGCGTTCCTGGATCAGTACGGCGGCGCGATCACCGCCGGCGTCACGCTGATCGCGGCGATCGTCGGCGTCGCGTTCACCAACCGCTGGATCGCCCGTCACCGCACGCAGATCGCCGCGGCCGTCTCGGGTGGCCAGTTCAGCCAGGCGACCGACACCCGCCTGCGGTTCACGCAGCGGGCCATCGACGCGGCGATCGTGATCATCGCCCTCGCGATCGCGCTCTCGCAGTTCGCGGCGCTCGACAAGATCGGGTCCGCGGTCCTCGCCTCGAGCGCGATCGCCGCGGCGGTCGTCGGCTTCGCGGCCCGCCAGACGCTGGCCAACGCGATCGCCGGCCTGTTCCTCGCGGTCACCCAGCCGCTGCGGATCGGCGACCTCGTCACGTTCGAGGGCGAGACCGGGACCGTCGAGGACATCCGGCTCACCTCGACCTGGCTGCGCAACGGCGCGAACGCCCGGATCATCGTCCCGAACGAGCGCCTGGCGGGCGGTGTCCTGCGCAACGACTCGATCGTGGAGACGGTCGTCGAGGTGGAGGCGTCCCTGTGGCTCCCGGTCGCGATCGACGCCATCGACGCCGTGGACCGGCTGCGCGGCACGCTCGACGGCGTGCGCGTCCGCGTGGCCGAGACGACCTCCGAGGGCACCCGCCTGCTGCTGATCGACACCCCCGCCCCCGCCGGCGACCGGCTCGGCCGCGAGTCGCAGCTGCGCGAGGACGCGCTGCGGGCGCTGAAGTCCTGAGGCCGGCGGACCGGGCGCCGGGGCGCTCGGCGGCGCTGCATGAATCCGTCCGCCGACGTCGAAATGCAGCCGTGAGCACCGCGTCTGGCTACCATTCATGGTCTGCCGCGCAGGGCCGCCGTCGTGCCTTTGCTCCTGCGGTCAGCGCGCGCACCCGACCCGAAGGTTCCTGAATCATGGCCTCACGCCGCGAACGCCAACGTCGCCGAAACCGCAGCAAGAACGGCTCCGGCCTCTTCATCCTGCTCACGGGCGGCGTCATCACCGCGATCACCGCGATCGTCGCGTTGTCGTTCGTCGGCTACGTCGTGAGCGTCGCGAACTCGGCTCCGGACATCTCCGAGCTCAAGCCGCTCGACCAGGGCGAGAACTCGATCGTGTACGCGTCCGACGGCAAGACGCGCCTCGGCGTGATCCAGTCGGACGTCCTGCGCACGCCGGTCAACTCGACCGACATCCCGCAGGTGATGAAGGACGCGACGGTCGCGATCGAGGACCAGCGCTTCTACCAGCACAAGGGCGTCGACTTCGAGGGCGTCGTCCGCGCGGCGATCAAGAACTTCCAGTCCGAGGAAGGCAAGGTGCAGGGCGGCTCGACGCTGACCATGCAGTTGATCAAGAACCTCTACTCGCGGGACAAGAAGCGCGACTACAAGCGCAAGATCCGCGAGGCGAAGCTCGCCGAGGAGCTCGAGAACGTCCACCCCGGCCGGCCCGGCAAGACGTGGATCCTCACCAAGTACCTGAACTCGGTGCCGTACGGCAACGACCCGTCCGGCAAGGAGGCCATCGGCGTCCAGGCCGCCGCCCGCGTCTACTTCAACAAGCGCGCGAGCGAGCTGACGCTGCCCGAGTCGGCCATGCTCGCCGGACTGCCGCAGGCGCCCTCGCAGTACAACCCGTACGTCAAGAAGGACGCCGCGCTGGAGCGCCGCAACGAGGTCCTGAAGAAGATGCTGGACCTGGGCTACATCTCGACGGCGCAGTACAGCGACGCGCTCGACACCCCGATCCAGCTGCACAAGACGAAGTACTACGCCGCCACCCGCGAGGCCTACTTCTTCGAGTACGTCCGCAAGGAGCTCGTGCGGAAGTACACCAAGAAGGTCGTCGACCGCGGCGGCCTGAAGGTCTTCACGACCGTCGACTTCGACCAGCAGCGCAAGGCCCGCAACGCGATCGCCGGACGCCTCAGCGTTCCCGGCTCCCCGCAGGCCGCGCTCGTCTCGATCAGCCCGCGCACGGGCCACATCCGGGCGATGGCGTCGTCGACGCGGTTCGCCGACTCGAAGTACAACCTTGCCACGCAGGCCAAGCGCCAGCCGGGGTCGACGTTCAAGATCATCGTGCTGATGACCGCTATCCGGCGTGGGGTCGACATCAACAAGACCTCGTACGTCTCCAAGCCGCTGAAGTTCAACGACCCGACCTACGGCAAGATCGACGTGACGAACTCCGACCGCGGCAGCGGCGGCGGGTCC
Source organism: Paraconexibacter sp. AEG42_29 (assembly GCF_040581415.1). NCBI lineage: Bacteria > Bacillati > Actinomycetota > Thermoleophilia > Solirubrobacterales > Paraconexibacteraceae > Paraconexibacter > Paraconexibacter sp. AEG42_29. The sequence goes on from NZ_CP114014.1 coordinate 5,608,921, forward strand.
AAGTCGCTGTTCCAGGCCGTCGTCTCGTCCGACAACACCGTCTTCCAGCAGCTCGACCTCGACCTCGGGCCGCCCGCGGTCACCGCGACCGCCCGGCTGATGGGCATCCGCAGTCAGCTGCAGTCGCTCCCGGCCGAGGCGCTGGGCGGCATGCGCAACTGCTGCACCCCGCTCGAGATGGCCCGCGCGTTCACGTCGATCAACGACGGCGGCTATCGCATCAGCCCCGTCGCGATCACGAAGGTCATCAAGGCCGACGGCACGGTGGACACGTCGCTCGGCAAGCCGAACAAGGTGAAGATCTTCACCGACGGCGAGACCTACGAGGCGATCCAGGCCATGAAGGGCAACGTCCGCAGCGGCACCGGCACCGCGGCGAACCTCGGCTTCTGCCCCGCCGCCGGCAAGACGGGCACGACGTCCGGCTTCAAGGACGCCTGGTTCAACGGCATGACGTCGAACCTCAACACCACCGTCTGGGTCGGCTACAAGCAGCCGCGCCCGATGACCGCGGTCCCCAACTACGGGACGATGTTCGGCGGCGACGCCCCAGCCGAGATCTGGCACGACTACATGACCTCCGCGGTCGACCGCAAGACGTGCCGCGACTGGGAGAAGCCGGTGACGCCGTTCGTCAGCCAGCCGTTCGACGGCAAGTACGCGAAGTCGAGCCCCGGTGGCCCCGCGCCCCAGGACGACACCGGCGGCTTCCAGGACCAGAACGTCGCCCCGGTCGAGCCCGGGACCGGCGTGGGCACCGGCGGCGGCGGAACGACGTACGACCCGAACGCGCAGCCCGTCACGCCCCCGGCGAACGAGCCGGTCACGCCACCCGCAGCCACTCCGGATCCGGGCACCGCCGGCGGGATCGCCCCGCCCGGATGACGGGCGCGCCGCGGCGGCGCACGGCCTAAACCCTCCCTTAAGCGCTACCCTGGAGTCAATGGCCAAGGAAGACAAGGTCGAGTTCGAGGGTGAAGTCGTCGAGGCACTGCCGAACGCGATGTTCAAGGTGAAGCTCGATAACGATCACGAGGTGCTCGGTCACGTCGCCGGCAAGATGCGGCGTTTCCGCATCCGCATCCTCCCGGGCGACCGGGTGCGCGTCGAAGTGTCGCCGTACGACCTCAGCCGCGCCCGCATCGTCTACCGCCACCGGTAGGCCGCACCGTCGTAGCGAGCCGCCGGCCCGATGGGCGAGCGCTCGCTGATCACCGCGCTCGAGGAGCTGCTGGCCCCCGGGCGCAGCCGCAACCGGCGCATCGTCCGCTGGGTCGGTGACGACTGCGCCGTCGTCCGCGCGGGCGGCACGTGCGCCGTCACGTCGGTCGACGCGATGGTCGACGGCGTCCACTTCCGCTCCGGCCGGCCCGGCACGACCTACGCCGACATCGGCCACCGCGCCCTGGCCGCCGCCGTCAGCGACCTTGCCGCCATGGGCGTGCCCGCGGGCGAGGCCTATGTCGTGCTCGGCGCTCCGCCCGGGTTCACGGAGGCGGACGGGCTGGAGCTGATGCGCGGAATGGAGGCCCTGTGCGCGCGCACGGGCATGGTCGTCGCGGGCGGAGACGTGACGCGCGCCCCGGTCCTGCTGCTCAGCGTCACCGTCGTGGGCTGGGCGGACGACGAGGACACGGTCCTGCGCCGGGACCGCGCGCAGCCCGGCGACCGCGTCGGCGTCACCGGCCCGCTCGGCGCGAGCGCGGCCGGCCTGGCGTTGCTGGACGGGGCGACGACCGCCGCCGACTGCGGCCTGGACCCCGGCACCGCGGCCGGCCTCGAGCGCTCGCACCTGCGCCCCGAGCCGCGGCTGACGGCCGGGATCGCCCTGGTCGCGGCCGGGGTCCGGGCGGGGCTCGACCTGTCGGACGGCATCGCGACCGACGTCCAGCACCTCGCGAGCGCGAGCGGGGTCGGGATCGCGATCGACGTGGACGCCGTCCCCATCGCCGCGGGCGTCGTCGCCGTGGCCGCCGCCACCGGGCGCAGCGCGCTGGACCTAGCGCTGGCCGGTGGCGAGGACTACGAGCTCTGCGTGTGCGTACCGCCCGCGCTGACCGGCGCCGCCGAGGCGGCGGGGGTCGTCGCCTGGATCGGCGACGTGACGGCGGGCCGCCCCGCGGTCCGCCTGCACAGCCCGTCGGGGCAGCCGCTCACGGCGGCCCTGTCCGGGTTCGAGCACCCGCTCGACTGACCTCGTCCCCCGCCACCGGCACGCGCAGGCGCAGCAGGACGGCAGCGGCCACGAGCTGCGGGTCGACCTCGTAGTCACGGGCCTGGACGCGGTCGCGCAGTTCACGGACCCGCTCGCGGCGGGCAGGGGCGGTGGTCGAGGAGGGCATCGTCATCGGGGTGGTGATGAGGGGGTCGGGGCCGGCGCCTGCCGGACCCGCCCGTAGCTCGCCTATCGGGCTCCGCGGCGAATCGCCTGAGCGGCGAGGTGCCTGACTGGACGCCTTGTCGACCGCTCCCTCCCCACTCTCCGGTCGCGGCGTCATGAGCGGGCCAGGTAGCCCTCGGGCTGCACCCGGACGAGGCGGGCGAACACGACGAGCCGCTCCGCCGCGCTGAACAGGGGGTGGCACGCGGTCAGCACCAGCTGGTCGTAGCGGACGCGGCGCAGCGCCGAGATCGCCTGCGGCGCCACGATCCGGCGGCGGTCCACGCGGTAGGTGAAGCGCGCGTACGGCATGTCGACGGTGATGAGATCGCCGGCGTCGAGCCGGTCCAGGTGCCGGAACGGCGAGAGGTAGGTGGTCCGGTGGCCGGCGATCGCGACCGTCCCCGGCGACCCGGGCAGCGGGCTGCCGTCGTAGACCCCGGGGCCGCGCCGCAGATCGGGGCCCTGCGACCCCTTGACGATCACGAAGTCCACGTCCGCGTCGGGGATCTGGATGCGCCCGACCGCCTGGCCGTGCTCGGTCCGGCGCCGCAGCTTCTCCGACAGGAACGCGATCCGCGCGCGCTGCGTGGCGAGCCGGGCGAGCGCGCGCCGCTCGGCGGTGCTCGGCTGCTCGCGGCGGATCGTGCCGAGCTGGTCGCGCAGGACGTTCTGGCGGTGCGCGGTCCAGAGCGAGGTCAGCGGCTCCTGCCAGACCAGCGTCAGCCCGGCGTCGATCACGAGCAGCGCGCCCGCGACGATGCAGACGGTCGACAGCGCCCGCAGCGACCGCCGCAGCGGACGGTCGTCCGGGTGGACGGGCCGCCGCCGGACGGGCTGCCCCGCCCGGCGGCGGGTGGCGCTCACCGCCGGGTCCCGGACCCGACCGCGCCGAGCGAGCCGGGCCCCACGTAGCCGCCGGGGCCGCGGATGCTGCCGGACTGCTCGGGCATCGCCCCGGGCCGGCCGCGGTCGACGGGCCGCTGGCTCGGGTTCAGCGCCACGATCGCCGCGCACGTCGCGCAGCCCGCGATCGCGCTCCACAGCACCCAGGTGACCGGCCCGACGTCGCCGCCCGCGACCAGCAGCACGGCCTGCCACGCCCCGTCCTTCAGCGAGTAGCCGAGGGCCCCGGCGTCGAGCACCGCCACGAGGGCGAACGGGACGACGCCCGCCAGGACGGCCAGCAGGCGGACCGGCCGCGGCCAGCGCCAGTCCGGGGTGATCGCCAGCATCCAGAGGTGCAGCGCCGGCGCCAGCAGCACCGCCGCGAACGGGTTCAGCACCCAGACGACGACCGCGAGCAGGCACAGCACGATCAGCGTCGCGATCGCCGGGGCAGCCGTGTCGGAGCCAAGCCCGTCCGCGACCCCGGACAGCTTCAGCACCAGGGGGCGCACCAGCAGCCAGCCGAGGACGAAGACCAGGAACAGCGCGATCGACGCCGCGAGCGCGGCCCCGTCCGGTGGCAGCGCACCCGCGGGCACGGCCATCTCGGGCGCCGGGTCGACGAGGCCGACGAGCGCCAGGACGACGGCGGCCAGCGCGGTGAGGAGGAACGGCAGGACCGTGGCGCCGACCCAGGCCAGGCGGCGGCCCACCGGCTCGCGGCGGCGGCGGGCGCGGGCGAACCCGTCGATGCTGACCAGCAGCACCGGGATCAGCAGCGCGCCGCCGAGCAGCCGGATCGACCGTCCCGACAGCACCTTGCGGGCGATCTGCAGCGACGGCTCGGGGCCCCCGCCGATCGTCGGCCCGTTGTTGAGCGCGTTGATCGACCGCAGCGCCGCGCGGCCGAAGCCCTCCAGGCGAGCGCGGGAGATCGGCGCGTTCCCGGGCGGCCCGCGCTCACCGGACGCCGACAGCAGGACGGCCGGCAGCCCGACCTCGCCGAACGCGCCCTGCTCGCCGACGGTCAGCGGGAACGCCTGCCGGGCCCATTGCACGACGGCCCGGGCCCCGCCCGGATCGACGCGCGCCTCGGCACGGAGGGCGCTCTCGATCGTGCGGCGCAGCTGCATCGGGGCGACGCCGTTGCCGCTCGAGTACGGGATGACGAGTGGCCGCGAGGTGTTCGCCGACGCCATGTCCCCCAGCACCAGGACCGCCGAGATGTTGTCCGGCAGGTCGGCGACCGCGGCCCGCGCGCCGGCGGCCCCGCCGCTGCCGCCGCTCGTCGACACGAACGTCACGGTCCGCCGCAGGCGCCCGCGGCCGATGATCTGCGCCAGCGTCAGCATCGCCGCGGTGCCCGACAGCTCGGCCTTGGCGACCCGGGATGCCGCATCCCGGTGCGCGACGATCACGATCCCGGCACCGGGCCGACCGGGCCGCGTGGCGACGACGTTCGTCAGGTCCCGCCGCCCGTCGATGGTCTGCGCGCCGCGGACCCGCGTGATCTTCACGATCGGGTCGGGCGCCGCCGATCCGGCGGGCTGCAGCGACCGGCGCAGCGAGCCGGCCACCCGCCGGGCGAGCGCCTCGTCGTCGAGGCTGCCCGGCCGGCGGTCCGGGAAGTCGATCGCGAGCTCGTCGAGGAGCGCGCCGGCGGCCCGGCCGCCGAACGCGTCGGGAGCCAGGGTGGAGCCGATGGGCCGGGGACGGTCCTGCAGGGCGAACGCGACGACGAGCAGCGCGAGCAGGACCGGCAGGAACGAGGCCCGGTAGATGCGCGGGTCGAGCATGGGGCCCACCGAGGGTAGTTCTTGGAGGTGTCACCATGTAGCGCCGGGACGCATGTGTCCGCCCCGGCGCAGGCCTGTCCCCATGTCCGACCACATCCCGCGCATCCTCCTGGCCGACGACGAGCAGTCGATCCAGACCCTGCTCAGCTACCCGCTGCAGAAGGACGGCTACGAGGTGGTCCGCGCGTCGGACGGCCGCGAGGCGCTCGACCGCTTCGAGGAGCAGGCCTTCGACCTCGTCGTCCTCGACGTGATGATGCCGCGGATGGACGGCCTCGAGGTCTGCCGGCGGCTGCGCGCCAAGAGCTCCGTGCCGATCATCATGCTGACCGCCAAGGCCGAGGAGATCGACAAGGTCCTCGGCCTCGAGCTGGGGGCCGACGACTACATCACCAAGCCGTTCTCCATGCGCGAGTTCCGCTCGCGCGTGAAGGCGACGCTCCGGCGCGCCGGGATGAGCCGCGACGAGAGCGAGGACGGGGTCGAGGCGGAGGTCCTCGCCGTCCACCAGCTGAAGATCGACGGCGGCAAGCGGACCGTCCGCGTCCGCGGCCGCGACGTCCAGACGACGTTCGTCGAGTTCGAGATCCTGACGGCGCTGGCCAAGGCCCCCGGCCGGGTCTTCACGCGGGACATGCTGCTGACGCGGATCTGGGGCGACAGCGCCTACCGGGACCCGCGAACGATCGACGTGCACATCCGCCACCTGCGGGAGAAGCTCGAGCTTGAGCCCAAGGACCCGGAGTACCTGTTCACGGTGCGCGGGGTCGGCTACCGCTTCCGGGACCGCGCGACCGGGGACTAGTGCCCGACCGCCCGGTGCGCCTGGACTCCCTGCGCCTGCGGCTGTCGGCGCTCTTCGCGCTGACCGCGATCGCCGTGCTGGCGTTCGTCTACGTCGCCGTCGTGCCGGGGCTGAAGGCGCGGCTGGTCGACGACAAGCTCGAGGACCTGACGCAGATCGCGCGCCGCTACAGCCCGCAGCTGCAGGACTCCGTCGGGAGCAGCGTCCCCGCGCCGAAGATCAACAAGCTCGTCTCGCAGATCGCCGACGCGACCTCGGCGCGGGTGACCGTCCTGCTCGTCGTCTCCGGGACGCAGCTGCAGCTGACGCCGCAGTACGACTCGTTCTCGGAGGTCCAGATCCGGGAGCTCGACTTCGCTCCCGCGGTCCTCGCCGCGCAGACGCGGCGCACCGAGACGGGGACAGAGTCGACCTCGACCGGCCAGATCGGCGAGGTGGCGATCCCGCTGACCTTCGACGCGCCGCGCGGCGGCCGCGCGGTGGGGAACGTCGTGGTCTTCTCGACGCCGCTCCGGGACGCCACGCGCGCGGTGTCCGTCGTCCGCGGCCGGCTGCTGGCCGCGGCCGGCTTCGCGCTCGCGCTCGCGATGCTGGTCGGCGTTCTGGTGGCCCAGGTCCTGACGCGCCGGGTCGCCCTGCTGGAGACCGTCGCGCGGAGCGTCGCCGCCGGGGACTTCCAGACCTCCTTCCCGGTCGACCGCGAGGACGAGCTCGGCCGCCTCGCCGCGACGCTCGAGGACATGCGCGGCCAGCTCTCGGAGCTCGACGGCGCGCGCAAGCGGTTCATCGCGACGGCGTCGCACGAGCTGCGCACGCCGATCTTCTCGCTCGGCGGCTTCCTGGAGCTGATCCAGGACGAGGACCTCGACGACGACACGCGTGACCGCTTCCTGACGCAGGTGCGCGGCCAGGTGGACCGGCTGGGCAAGCTCGCCACCGACCTCCTGGACCTCTCGAAGCTGGAGGCCGGCTCCCTCGAGCTGCGGCCCGAGATGACCGACCTGACGCTCGTGGCGAAGGCCGTCGCCAGCGAGTTCGAGCCGCGCCTGCACACCCACGACTCGACGCTCGAGCTGCGCCTGCCGCCGGGCCATCTGCGGACCGTGTGCGACCCGGAGCGCGTCGCGCAGGTGATGCGTATCCTCATAGACAACGCTTTGACGCACACGCCATCGGGTACGGACATGGTCGTCAGCGCAAGCCGTCAGGGCCCGTGGGTCCGCCTTGGCGTCGGGGACTTCGGTCCCGGCATCCACCGCACCATGCTGCCCAACATCTTCGAGCCGTTCATCACCTCCGACGACGCCCAGGGCTCCGGCCTCGGGCTGGCGATCGCCCACGAGCTGGCGGAGCGGATGGACGGCGACCTCGTCGTCGAAAGCCGACCCGGCCAGACGACATTCACCCTGGAGCTCCCGGCATGACGCCACGTCCCAAGCTCGCTGCTGCCACCCTCGCCGCGGCCGCTGTCCTGTTCACCGCCGGCTGCGGCGACGACGACAAGTCCGCCTCGACCTCGAGCCCGGCCACCGCGCCCGCCAGCGCGGTCGCCGACGCCACCCCGTCGACCTCCGGCTCCGCCGACGAGGCGGTCGCGAAGGCGACCGGCTTCGACCCGTCCGCGATCTACAAGCGCGAGGGTCCCGGCGTCGTGACCGTCATCAGCGCCGGCCTGAAGGCTGCCGCCGCCAGCGGCGACGACGACAGCGCCGGCCTCGGGTCGGGTTTCGTCATCTCCTCCGACGGCGAGATCGCCACGAACGCGCACGTCGTCACCAGCGGCGAGGGCGACAAGATCACCGAGGCCAAGCGCGTCTACGTCAAGTTCTCCGACGGCAACGAGGTCGAGGCGAAGGTCGTCGGCTTCGACCCGTTCGCCGACGTCGCCCTGCTGAAGATCGCCCCCACCGGGCTGGACCTGCGTCCGCTGCCGTTCGGCTCGGTCAAGAACCTGAAGGTCGGCGCGCCGGTCGCCGCGATCGGCTCGCCGTTCGGCGAGGAGCAGTCGCTGTCGGTCGGCGTCATCTCCGCGACCGAGCGGTCGATCCAGTCCCTCACGGGCTTCTCGACGACGGGCGCGATCCAGACGGACGCCGCCATCAACCACGGCAACTCGGGCGGTCCGCTGCTCGACGCGAACGGCGACGTGCTGGGCATCAACTCCCAGATCCGGACCGAGAGCGGCGACGGCACGGGCGTCGGCTTCGCCGTCCCGGTCGACGTGGTCAAGCGCTCGATCGACCAGCTGCGCAAGGACGGCCAGGTGCGGTACGCGTACCTCGGCGTCTCCAGCCGCGCGCTCTACCCGCAGGTCGCCGAGCGGTTCGACCTCCCGGTCGACAAGGGCGTCTGGGTGCAGGAGCTCCCGAAGTCGGGCGGCCCGGCGAAGGAGGCCGGCATCACGGCCGGCACCCGCGAGGTCACCTTCCAGGAGCTGCCGTGGACCGTCGGCGGCGACATCATCGTCGGGGTCGACGACACGCCGATCGAGGACGACGCCGACCTGGCCCAGGCGCTGCTCCCGTTCGAGCCGGGGACGACCGTCACGCTCAAGATCTACCGCGACGGCAAGCAGCAGGACGTCGAGGTCAAGCTCGGCGAGCGTCCCCTGGCGGTCCCGCCGGCCGGGTAGCAGCGACCGGGATGTGAAGCATCGGCCGCGCCGCGCTTGGCGGCGCGATCGCGGGGTACCCTGCTGGGCATGACCGACTCCGGGGCAAAGGCCCCGCTCGTCCTCGTATCGAACCGCGGACCCGTCGCCTTCCAGGACGACGGGTCGACCGTGCGCGGCACCGGCGGCCTCGTGACCGCGCTCACCGGGCTGGCCTCCCACCGGCCCGTCACCTGGATCGCGTCGACGATGACGCCGATGGACGCGGTCCGGGCGCGGGAGGCGAACGGGCCGATCACCGTCCGCTCCCCCGCCGGCGGCGAGTACCAGGTGCGCTACGTCGCCTCCGATCCGGACGCGTACGAGGGCTTCTACAGCGTGTTCGCGAACCCGATGCTGTGGTTCATCCAGCACTACCTCTGGGACCTGTCGAACGCCCCGGACATCCGCTCGAACGAGGTCGCCGCGTTCCACGACGGCTACCAGGTGGTCAACGCCGACCTCGCGCGGGTCGTGGTGGAGGAGATCGAGGGCATCGAGGACCCCGTCGTGATGGTGCACGACTACCACCTCTACACGCTGCCGGCCATGGTCCGGGCAGCGCGGCCCGACGTCTTCCTGAGCCACTTCGTGCACATCCCGTGGACGCAGTCCGACGCCTGGCGCGTGCTGCCGTCCGCCGTCCGCAACACGCTCTACGAGGGGATCCTGGCCAACGACATCATCGGGTTCCACACGACGTCGTACAAGCGGAACTTCCTGCAGTGCTGCCGCGACCTGATGGATCTCGAGGTCGACTTCCAGCGCGGCCTCGTCCACTTCCAGGGCCGGGAGGTCTGGGTCCGCGAGTACCCGCTGCCGATCGACGCGGGCGCGACCCGCCAGATCGCGTCCTCCAGCCGCGTGCACAAGTTCGAGGTCGAGCTGCTGCGCCGCCGCCGCGACCACCTGATCCTGCGCGTCGACCGGGCCGACCTCTCCAAGAACGTCCTGCGCGGGTTCAGCGCCTTCGACCTGTTCCTGGACCAGCACCCCGAGTTCCGCGAGCGGGTGACGTTCATCGCGCAGCTGATGCCGTCCCGGACGGACGTGCCGGAGTACGCCGAGTACCTCGAGAAGATCGAGGCGCTCGTCGCCGTCGTGAACCACCGTCACGGGACGCCGGACTGGATGCCGATCCAGCTGAAGCTGCGCGACGACCTCGACGAGGCGATGGCGGCGTACAAGAACTACGACGTGCTGCTCGTGAACGCGATGTTCGACGGGATGAACCTGGTCGCCAAGGAGGGCCCGCTGGTCAACGAGCGGGGCGGGGTGTCGCTGCTGTCCGAGAACACGGGGGCCCACGAGGAGCTCGGCGAGTACGCGATCAGCGTGAACCCGTTCGACATCCAGGAGCTCGCGACGTGCATCCACGCGGCGCTGACGATGGAGACCGAGGAGCGCGAGCGGCGGCTGGCGGGCCTGAAGGAGATCGTGACCGCCCGGGACCCGGGGGACTGGATCGACGAGCAGCTGGCGGACATCCGCGCCAAAGGGGCTGCGGGGTAGCGATCAGCGGCCGCCGAAGTCCTGGCCTGGCGGGACGAACTCCCGGGCCGGAGGTCGCCTGACCCGGCGGCTCGGGGCAGCCCGTGCCGGGGGCCGGGGAGCGGGTGCGGCTGCCGGCCGCGCTGGGGCCGCGGGGGTGGAGGGCGGCGGTGGGGCCGCCGCGGCAGGTGTCTGCCGGGGCGCTGGGGCCTGCCGCCGACGCGCCTGCTTCGGAGCCGCCCCGCGCTTCGGCTTGGACCGCCTCCGGTTCGGCGCGGTGCGCTTGGCCGGCTTGGATTCGGGCTTCGCGCGCGGCTCCGGCGGCGGATCCGGCTCCGTCTGCGTCACGGCCGGCGGCGCGGTGGCCGTCGTGGCGGCGGGCTCCAGGATCACCTCGGGCGCCTCGCGGGTGGCCGGGACCGCTCCCGCCGGCGGGAGCGGAGGCGGGGGCGACGAGAGGTGCGGCCACAGCAGGATCACCGTCCCGAGCACCAGGAGGGCCAGGAGCGGGACGACGTTGCCCCAGCGCACGCGGCGGGCGAGGGCGGCCAGGGCTGCAGGATCCATGCCATCCGTATAGGCCCGGGACGCGGCAACTCGCCCCCCCTTGCTACCGTCCCTTGCCGCTATGCCCGCACACAAGCCCACGTACGACCTGATGCTGCTCCTCGACACGGCGATCGACGCCGAGGTGCGCACCAAGATCCTCGCCGATGCCACCGAGCACATCACCAAGCTCGGCGAGGTCGTCAGCTCGCACGACTGGGGCACGCGCCAGACGACCTACGAGGTCGGCAAGAACAAGAAGGACGCCGAGTACCACCTGATCCAGTTCCACGGCACGCCGGAGCTCCTGGCGACGCTGAACCGGACCCTGCGCATCACGGACGGCGTCAACCGCTTCCGCATCATCAAGCTGGCCAACGGCGTCGGCGCCCCGCCGGACCTGAAGGCCACGCCGGCCGTCATCCCCTCGACTCCGGTCGAGGAGCAGCGCGAGGTCGCGCTCTAAGCAGCCGCGCCGATCCGTCGTCCCGCTCTCGGGCGACGACGGATCACTCATCTGCCGCAGTGAGACCGGGTCGGGACTGACACGGGACGCCTCCGGGCTTACGGTCGCGCCATGCGCGCTCGTGTCGCCGTTCTCGCCGTCGTCCTCCCCGCCGTTCTCGCGTCCCCGGCCCTGGCCGGGTCGGCGACGTTCCCACGGACCCGCGTCCTGCTGCCGCTTCCCGAGGGCCGGGACGCCGGGCGACTCTTCGGATTGGCAGGCGCCGCACAGCGCGGTGACGGCGCGGTCGTCGTCGCCGGCGCCCGGGACCTGCTCGTGTTCGGGACGGACGGCCGGGCGGCCGCGCTCCCGCCGCTTGCCTACACGCAGAGCATCACCCGCCTGAGCGATGGCAGCGTCGCGGTCGCCGGGCCCCCGGACATCGACCACAGCCGCGACGGGGCGGCGTACGACCTCGACGTCGCGCGCCTCGCCGGCGGCACCGCCGACCCCGGCTTCGGCGACGGGGGACGCGCCCGGCTGGCCGGGCTGAGCCGCGACTGGGGGCCGACCGGCTCGACCGTCGAGCACAACACGCACCTCGCGCCCGCTGCGGACGGCGGGGTCTGGGTCGCGTCGGCCGGGGCGCCGTCCGCCCCCGGCCAGGTCGTCCGGTTGACGCCCGCCGGCGTACCCGACCCCGCGTTCAACGGCGGCGCCGGCGTCCCGCTCACGCGCTTCGCCTACAAGGTCACGACGGAGGAGCGCGGCGTCGTCGACTGGTACGCGGCCCCCGCCGGCATCGTCCCGCTGCCGGACGGCGGCGCGATCGTCATCTCGCAGTTCGAGCAGGGTCTCGGGGACGCGCGGGGCAAGCTGTTCGTCGAGCGCTTCGACGCCGGCGGCCAGAGCGTCGCCGGCTTCGGCACCGGCGGCCTGGTCGTCCTCGACGGCGCCGGCCCGCGGACCGCCGTGCTCCAGGGGTCGCGGCTGCTGCTCGTCGATGCGGCGACCGCGACCGGGGACGAGGCCCTCACGACCAGGGTCACCGCCCTCGCGACCGCGACCGGCGCGCTCGACCCCGGTTTCGGCCGCACCGGCGTGACCACCATCCCGGCCCAGGCGCCCGGCCCGGTGACGGTCGATCCTCGCGGCCGTCTGCTCGTCGACGACGGACGGAAGCTCACGCGCCTTGACGCAGACGGCGCACCCGACCCGTCCTGGGGCGCCGGCGGCCAGACATGCACGCCGTACGAGCCGGGCAGCCACAAGGTCAGCGCGCGAGTGCCGGTGAAGGTCGGCCACGGCCCGGATCGCGAGACGCCGGCGGCCCTGCTCGCCCCGGACGACAGCGGCGTCATCCGCGTGCAGTCCGTGCGGTACGGCGACCGCGCCCTCCAGCGGATCGCTCCGAACGCGGTCGTCGTGGGCGGCGTGTCCGGCGCCGGCCGCGCCTACTGCCTCGACCTGCGGGCCGTCAGCGTCCTCGACAACGGCATCGACGAGGTGATCTACGACCGCTTCGTGACCGGCTCGTTCCGGGCGCGGACGACGGTCGCGGTCGAACGTCTGCGAGCGACGACACGCCGCGTCAGAGGGCGCCGGATCACCACCTACAAGCGACTGTCGCGTTCCACGTTCACGAGCGGCCCGGGGCCGTTCGTCCGGAAGGTGGGGCGCATCGGCGACGGCAGGATCGTGACCCGGATCACGCTGACCTCCGGCGGCAAGGTGCTGCTGCGGACGTTGGTCTGATCCCCGGCGGCGGCCGGGCGGGAGGCCGTCGGGATGTCAGAGACCGGCACTCTGCGTCGACACGGGAACAAAAGTGCGCAAGAAGCGGGCGTTCGGGCGGTTGAGGGGGCGACCCCGCCGGACCCGACCCTAGACTCGGCGACACTCTTCATCGACTGACATCTCTCCCGAAAGGAGCGACGGCACATGGCCGGCTTCACCATCAATCACGTGGTCGTCAGTGGCAATCTGACGCGCGACCCCGAGACCCGCGCACTGCCCAGCGGCATGCAGGTCTGCAACTTCAGCGTCGCGGTCAACGAGCGCATCAAGGACCGCGAGTCCGGCGAGTGGACCGACCGCCCGAACTACTTCGACGTCACCGTCTGGGGCGGCATGGGCGAGTGGCTCGGCAACAACATCCGCAAGGGCCAAGCCGTGGTCGTCTCCGGTCGCCTGAACTGGCGCTCATGGGAGAAGGACGGGGTGAAGCGGTCGGCGGTCTCGATCGTCGCCGACTCCGTGGTCCCCGAGCGCAGCGGTGGGGGTGGCGGCGGCGGCGGGTCCTACGGCGGCGGCGGTGGCGGCGGCTTCCAGCCGCGCTCCGACGTCCCGGCGGACATGGGCGACTTCGCCCCCGCGCCGGCCCCGGTCGGCGGCGGCGGCGCACCCACGGCGGACGACGACATCCCGTTCTGATCCGCACAAGCGTGGTCGCCTGACCGGCGACCACGCCGCACCACCCTTCCGTCACGGCCCGCTTCCGGCGGGCCGTGTGCGTGGAAGGACCGTCCGACCGGCCTGGTAGCCCCAGCAGCCGTCGCTCGGCCGGACCTGCCACAATGGAGGTTCGCGCGCGCCCTCGGCGCGCGCTTGATCTGTCTCGAAGAACTTCCAAGAGGACGTCACGACGTGGCCAAGCAGCGCAATGCGGGCAAGACCGCCCGCCGCAAGGACAAGAAGGGTGGGATGGGCAGCGGCCGCCGCAAGCCCTGCCTGCACTGCAAGGACAAGGTCGAGCAGGTCGACTACAAGGACATCGCGACCCTGAGCAAGTTCGTCTCGGAGCGCGGCAAGATCCGGTCCCGCCGCCTGACCGGCGCCTGCCGCCGCCACCAGAACCAGATCGCGGTCGCCGTCAAGCGCGCGCGTGAGCTCGCCCTGCTGCCGTACGTCAACGATTCCGGCAAGGACGACCGTGAGACCACGGGCCGCGGCCGGCGCGAAGACCGGGGCCGGTAGCTCATGCCCCAAGCGATCCTGCTGAAGGACGTCGACGGTGTCGGCGCACAGGGCTCCGTCGTCGACGTGTCCAAGGGCTACCTGCGGAACTTCCTGATCCCGCGCCAGCTCGCCGCCCCGGCGACCAAGGGCCTGCTGGCCCAGGCGCAGGCGAACACCGCCTCGATCGAGAAGGCCCGTGCCGAGGCCGTCGCCAAGGCGACCGAGCAGGCCGACCTGCTCAACAAGACCGTGCTGACCATGCCGGCCACCGCCGGCGAGGACGGCCGCCTGTTCGGGTCGATCACGACCCAGGACATCGCGAACGGCATCAAGGAGGCGCGCGGCATCGACGTCGACAAGCGCAAGATCCTCCTCGAGGACCCGATCAAGAACGTCGGCACGTACTCGGTCGTCGTCGAGATCGACGCGGGCGTCACCGCCACGGTCAAGACGATCGTCATCGAGGGCAACTGAGGTTCCGCGCGGCTGCGCCTCGCGCAGCCACTGCATCTGACGGAGTACGACGGGACCCGGAAGGGTCCCGTCCTCGTTTCGGCGGGGGACCTTGCGCGCTGGTGCACGCATGACATGCGCTGGTGCACAAGGTCCCCCATCACCGCAGCCCGTGCGCGGCCGCCTACCGCCGCCGCGCCGCCTCGCGCGTGCCGCCGTACGCGCCGATGTCGCGACGGCCGCCGTGGGGCCGCGGCTCGAGGCCGACCGACGACGACGGGGCGGCAGCATCGATCCCACGGCTAAGGCGGCCCAGGTGGAAGTCGCCGCCCGCCGGCCGCAGGAAGCCTGCGGACCCGCTGCGCATCCCGGCCCCGCGCCGGACGTTCACCGCCCCCGGGCCGACCAGGCTGTAGGCGATCGTGCTGGGACCGATCAGCGGCAGCTCGCCGCACTCCGCGCAGACGTAGATCTGCGACCTGGAGCCGTTGCCGGTGATGATGCTGTTGGTCACCGCGATGCGCGATCCGCCCTCGGTGAAGATCGCGGATCCCCGCGCCTGCAGGCCGCAGCGGTGGCCGGTGATCGTGACGTTCTCGAGCGTGGCCACGGACCCGCGGGCCGGATCCCCGCCGCCGTCGACGTACAGGCCCGCCCCGCCGGTCTCCGGGCAGGCGTTGCCGTGGAACAGGTCCCCGGTGATCGTCGCGACGGCGCTGTCGTCGACGAACAGCGCGCTGCCCGCGGACGGGGCGCTGTTGCCGACCCAGCGGTTGCCCCCGAAGCTCGCGCGCGGGGACGGGCCCGCGCCGCCGTAGAAGATCCCGCCGCCTCCCCAGCCGTAGCCGGCCTGGTCGCCGACGCTGTTGCCGCGGATCAGGTTGCGGCGGACGGTCATGCGGGGCGCGTTCAGGTACAGGCCGCCGCCGTGGTCGCTGCCGCCGGCGTTGCTCTCGACCAGGTTGCCCTCGATGACCGCGGGGAGCCCGATGGCCATCCCGCCCCCGCGGTGCGCCCGGTTGCCGCGGATGACGTTCCCGCGGACCACGAGCGAGCTGCGGCGCGGATCGCCGGCGGCGCCGATGCCGCCGCCGAGCACCGAGCAGTCGCACGTGCGCACGTCGGTGCCGTCGTCGTTGGCGACGATCAGGTTGCGCGTGATGCTGACGCGTCCTGACTCCTCCACCTTGATCCCGGACCCGCCGCCGCCCCGGTCCTCGTTGAGGGTGGCGCGGCCGCGGGTGATCGTGAAGCCGTCAACCGATGAGTTCCCCGCCCCCGACAGCGTGACGGCCGACCCCTCGCCCGCGGCGTCGATGACCGTCTCCTCGGCGACGGGGCTGCGCCGCGCGAAGCCGGCGGCGAACCCGCCGCGGAGGGTCAGCGTCTTGCCGCGCACGACCACGAGCTCGCGGTAGGTGCCGGCCTGCACCTGGATCGTGTCGCCGCTGCGCGCGGCGGCGACGGCTTCGCCGATGGTCGCGAACGCACCCGACGGCCCGACGCAGCGGACGCTGTGGCCACAGGGCGCACCCACGCCCGCGCCGCCGCGGTCCGGGACGAACGACAGCGCGGGCGGCGGCAGCACCGCGTGGGCCGCCGGAGCGACCGCGGACAGCACCGCAGCGGCGGCCACGAGGACGGCGGAGCCGGTGGCGATGCGCACGGCCCGGAGCCCGGTGAATCGCCATTCACGTCGGGGTCGGGGGGCGATGGCGTAGCGCACGGCTAGGAGCCTGGTGAATCGGCATTCACTCGGCGTTCGGGGGGCGGCGTAGCGGGCGGGACGCGGCGAGCGGAGCACGGCCCGATCATCGATGGGGCGTGCCCGCACGGCCAGTCCACAAAGGGATGAAGCTCCCCAGCCCTAAGGTGCCTTCCCGCCGGTCCCGCCGGCCTGCACAATCGGCTCATGCCGCTCCGCGCCCTGCTCGTCGTCGCCGCGCTCGCCGCGACCAGCGTCCTGACGACCGCCGGCCCCGGCGCCGCCGCGTCCCGCACCACCACGGTCAGGACCTTCGTCGTCACGATCAAGCCCGCCGGCGTCAAGGCGCGCTTCGCGATCGTCCGCGACGGCAAGCGGGCGTACATGACCGCCCAGGTCCGGCGCGGCGGCGCGTACACGCAGGTCGACAAGGTCCGCCTGACCTGCGCGTGGGTGACGGGGACGGACGAGGTCACGTTCGAGCCCGAGGGGGCCAGCTCCGGCAACGCGATCACGGGCCGGGTCGGGTGGGACGCCCTGAACGACCCCCAGGACCGCCGTCCGTACGCCGAGTACTGGTCGTGGCGCCTGAGGGGTGGCCAGATCCGGCTCGACGGCATCGATCCCAGCGTCGGCTGCCCGGCGTCGTAGGACCGGCCGTCAGCGGCGTTTGCCGCTGGTTGCGGCAAAGGCCGCTGCTTGCTGTCCGACGCGTCGCTAGCGTCAGTGGGCCGTGAGCACGTACGCCGCCAGAGACGACCGACCCGCCGCATCGAGCCCCCTGCAGGGCATCGCGCCGCCGCACTCGATCGAGGCGGAGCAGTCGGTCCTGGGCGCGATCCTGCTTTCGGACAAGCCGATGTACCAGTTCGTCGTGTCGGACAACCTGAAGCCGGTCGACTTCTACCGCGAGCGGCACCGGCTGATCTTCGAGACGATGCTCGACCTCTGGAGCCAGAGCGAGCCGATCGACGTGCTGACGGTCAAGGAGCACCTGCGGTCCCGCGGGAAGCTCGACGACGCCGGCGGCGAGGCGGAGATCGACGGCCTCACCGGTGCCGTCCCCGCGGTCGGCGCGCTGCGCCGGTACGCGCAGATCGTCAAGGAGCACGCGCTGCTGCGCAACGTGCTGACGACGACCTACGAGATCCAGGCCGCGGTCCACAGCCACGAGCATGCCCCGCGCGACATCGTCGAGATGGCCGAGCGCTCGATCCTCGAGGTCGCGCACGACGACCATGCCAAGGACTTCCGCGCGATCGGCGACGTGCTCGTCACCGAGGTGCAGAAGCTCGAGGAGCTGTCGCGGTCCGGCACCGCGATGACCGGCACGCCGACCGGGTTCGCCGACCTCGACGCGATCACGGGCGGCCTGCAGCCCGGCAGCCTCGTGATCATCGCCGCGCGCCCCGGCATGGGCAAGAGCTGCCTGGTGACGAACATCGCCGAGAACGCCGCCATCGAGCACAACAAGCCGGTCCTCCTGTTCAGCCTCGAGATGTCCGAATCCGAGCTGGCGGGGCGGTTCCTCGCGTCCCAGGCACGCGTCAAGGGCGACGACCTGCGCAAGGGCCGCGTCAAGGACGCCGCCTGGAAGAAGATCTTCGATGCCGCCGGCAAGCTCACGAACGCCCCGCTCTACGTCGACGACTCGAGCGACATCTCCATGCTGGAGATCCGGGCCAAGGCCCGGCGCATGCACAGCCAGCACGGCTCGCTCGGCCTCGTGATCATCGACTACCTGCAGCTGCTGCGTCCCGACGGCCGGACCGAGAGCCGCGTCGAGCAGATCGGCCAGATGTCGCGCGGCATGAAGATCCTCGCCGGCGAGCTGCAGTGCCCGGTCATCGCCCTCTCCCAGCTGAACCGCGGTGTCGAGCAGCGCGCCGACCGCCGGCCCATGCTGTCCGACCTGCGCGAGTCCGGCTCGATCGAGCAGGACGCGGACATCGTGATGTTCATCTACCGCGACGACTACTACAACCCGGACTCCGAGGACCAGGGGCTCGCGGAGCTGCTGCTGGCCAAGAACCGCGCGGGCTCGCTGGACACCGTCAAGCTGAGCTTCCAGGGCGAGTACCCGAAGTTCATGTCGTACGTCGGCGAGGAGCACTACTGATGCCGCCCGTCCCGAATCGCGCCGGCGACCACTGGTCCTGCCCGTACGACGAATGCGACGGCTCGGGGATCCGGGTGGACGAGGCCCGCCTGGTCGCCCTCGACTGCCGCTGCCGCGAGGCGCGGCAGCGGTCCGTCCGCGTGTCCGGCCTGCGCAGCTCGATCCCGCGCAAGTACCGCGAGGTGTCCTTCGACCGCGCGCCGATGCCGTCGATTGCCGCTACCGCACCGGCACAGGTCCGGGCGGTGCGCGCGTACATCCGCGACCTCGCCGACAACCTGCGCCAGGGCCGTGGCCTGTGGCTCTACGGCACCGTCGGCACGGGCAAGACCACGCTCGCGATGCTCGTCTCCAAGGCGGCGATCGACGCGGGGCACTCCGTCGCGATCTACTCGCTGCCGCGCCTGCTCGCCGAGATCCGCACGACGTACGACGACGCCAGCGGCGACACGTACACCGCCCTGCTCGACCGCCTGGCGGACGTCGACCTGCTGCACATCGACGACGTCGGCACCGAGAAGACGTCCGAGTGGGTGCTCGAGCAGCTGTACTCGATCATCAACGCCCGCTACGAGGAGGAGCGCACGGTGATCATCACCACGAACCTCGAGCGCGAGGACCTCGCGACGCAGATCCACGAGCGCACCGTCTCCCGCCTGGAGGAGATGTGCGAGGTGCTGCCGCTGTACGGCGCCGATGCCCGCCGACAGCAATACGGCCGCACCGCCTAGACTGCCGCGTTAAATGCCAGGCATCGTGATCGTCGGCGCCCAGTGGGGCGATGAGGGCAAGGGAAAGGTCGTCGACCTCCTTGCCGCGCAGGCGGACGCGATCGTCCGCTTCCAGGGCGGGAACAACGCCGGCCACACCATCGTCCGGGACGGCGAGACGTGGAAGTTCCACCTGATCCCGAGCGGCATCCTCTACCCGGGGCTGAACTGCATCATCGGCAACGGCGTGGTCGTGGACCCGTCGGTGCTGCAGACCGAGATCGACGGGCTGCGCCGCAACGGCGTGGACGTCAGCGGGCTGAAGATCAGCGCCAACGCGCACATCATCATGCCCTACCACATCGCCCTCGATCACTCGGGCGAGGCGAAGCTCGGCAAGCTCGAGATCGGCACGACCAAGCGCGGCATCGGCCCGTGCTACGCCGACAAGGCGGCGCGGCTCGGCATCCGCGTGCAGGACATGCTCGACGAGAAGATCCTCAAGAAGAAGATCATGGCGGCGCTCGTCCCCAAGCAGCTGATGCTGCGGCCGTTCGAGCGCGACCCGGAGTGGGCGCCGAAGCTCGACCTGCAGCAGATGACCGAGGACCTGCTCGCGTACGGCCACCGCCTCGAGCAGCACATCGCGGACACCGGCACGATCGCCTGGAACTCGCTGCAGGACGGCAAGCTCGTCGTCTTCGAGGGCGCCCAGGCCGCGCTGCTGGACATCGACCACGGCACCTATCCGTTCGTCACCTCGTCCAACCCGACGGCCGGTGCGGCGTGCACCGGCTCGGGCATCGGGCCGCGGGCGATCGACGAGGTCTGGGGCATCGCGAAGGCGTACTGCACCCGTGTCGGCGCCGGCCCGTTCCCGACGGAGCTGCACGACGACACCGGGACGCGCATGCGCGACGCCGGCCACGAGTACGGCACCACGACGGGCCGCCCGCGGCGCTGCGGCTGGTTCGACGCCGTCGGCCTGCGCTACGCGGCGCGCATCAACACGATGAGCGCGCTGGCGATCACGAAGCTCGACGTCCTCACCGGGTTCGACTCGATCAAGGTCGCGACCCGCTACCGCTCGACCGACGAGATCGACGGCGCGACGTTCGACACGTTCCCGTACCACCAGACGGTCCTCCATCACGCCATCGGCGAGTACGAGGAGCTGCCCGGCTGGAGCGAGGACATCACCGAGTGCCGGAGCTGGTCGGACCTGCCGCAGACCGCGCGCGACTACCTGGACTACATCGCCGACGTCTCGGGTGTCCCGGTCGTCCTGGCCGGTGTCGGCCCGGGCCGCGAGCAGATCGTCTGGAACAACAGCGCCGCCGAACACACGGCGTTCTCCCCGGCCGCTGCAGCCGACTGAACGCGCCGCAGACCGTGGGCCCGGCCGCCTGAAGCTCGGTTAGGGTTCGCGGGGTGACAGGGACCCTCACGGCGCGGGCGCGCCTCGCGCTGCTGTCGCTGGCCCTCGTCGCCGCCGCCGTCGGCGCCAGCGCGCCCGCCGCCGGTGCCGGGATCACCGAGGCGCCGTGCTTCGGCGCCGCCTCGCGGGACCCCGCCCGACCGTGCCAGAACCCCGACCTGCGGCGTGTCGTCGTCCCCAGCCCGGCCGAGGCCCGCAGCGTCCCGCCGGCGGACTGCCGGGTCGCGTACCGCAGCCGCATCCTGTTCGTCTGCGGCTGGGGGGACGAGCCCGCGCAGGCGGGCCGCACCGTCGCCTTAATAGGCGACAGCCACGCGGCGCACTGGCGCCCGGCGATCGAGGCCGTCATCCGGCACCGGGGCTGGCGGGCCGTCTCGATGTCCCGCGCCGGCTGCCCGCTGACGGAGGCCTACGCGAAGCTGCCGACGGTCGCCCGCTCGAACTCGTGCCGGCGCTGGAACCGCGCGGTGCGGGCGTGGCTCGGCCGCCACCCGGAGGTGTCGGTCGTCTTCGTGGCGCAGCACCGCATCAAGGTCGTCCCCCGCCGTGGCCTCGGCCAGAACGCGACCGTCACGGCCGGCTACCGCCAGGCGTGGGAGTCGCTGCTGGCTCGCAACGTCAAGCGCGTGATCGTCCTGCGCGAGACGCCCCGCGACACGCCGGGGACCCTGGCGTGCGTGGCCGGCGCGATGGCGGCCGGCCGGCCCGCCGGGCCCGCCTGCGCCGTCCCGCGGCGGTACGCCCTGCCGCCGGACCCGGCCGTCGCGGCCGCACGGGGGATGCGCAGCGCGCGCGTGCAGGTCGCCGACTTCACGAACGTCTTCTGCAGCGCGCGGCTGTGCCTGCCGGTCATCGGTGGCGCGCTGGTGCACCGCGACACCGAGCACATGAACCGCCAGTTCGTGGCCTCGCTCGGGCCGCTGATGGTGGCGAAGGTCGACCGGCTCGCCGCCAGCTGGCGCGACCCGAGCCGCAAGGCGGACGCGTTCCAGCAGGACGGAGGAGCGCCGAAGCCCCTGGGGATCATCCATCCCCCGGGACGGCCGGCTACCTGAGCAGCTCGCCCTCGGGCACGTCGCGCACCCGCCGTGCCGGGACGCCCATGACGACCGACCGCGGCGGGACGTCGTTCGTGACGACGGCGCCGGCGGCGACGAACGCCTCCTCGCCGATCTCGACGCCGGGGACGAGGACGGCGCCGCCGCCGATCCGGCAGCCGCGGCGCAGCGTCGGGCCGCGGAGCTCGTGGTCGGGTCCCGGCCGGCCGATGGTGTCGTCGTTCGTCGTCATCGCGCACGGGCCGACGAAGACGTCGTCCTCGACGAGGCTGAACGCCGTGAGGTAGGCCTGCGACTGGATCCGCACGCGGGAGCCGACGCGCACGTCGTTGTCGATGCCGGTCCCGCGGCCGATGACCGTGTCCGACCCGACGGTGGCCCGCTCGCGGATGTAGGCCTGGTCCCCGATGATCGACCGCTCGCCGATGCGGGCGCCGGCGAAGATGATCGCCTGCGCGCAGATGCGGGCACCGGCTTCGATGATCAGCGGGGTGAAAGGTGCGCCTGCCGCCTTGGCCGCCGCCGCGCTGCGCGGGTGCAGGGCGGGCGACTTGCCCAGGATCGCGCCGTCCTGGACGACGACGTCGTCGCCGATCACGGTCCCCTCGTGGACGACGACGTTGGCCCCGAAGAGCACTCCGTCCCCGATCCGGGCCGTCGGGTGCAGGACGAGTCCAGGCGCGTCGGCAGGCATTGGGCAGGAGTCTATGACGCCGGGTGCGTCATATGACCTCCCGGCCTGCCGCGGGACGGGCGCGTAGAGTACGCGCCTCGTGGCGAGCCAGGACACAACCTCCGCGCTGCACGGGGCGGTGCTCGGGCTCGGGATGATCGGCCGGCACCACGCCAGGCTCCTGCAGGCCGGCCCGCGCGTCCGGTTCGCAGGTGCCGTCGACCCTGGTGGCGATCGGCACGGGGTGCTGCGCGACCCCGCGACGCTGCACGCGTCCATCCCCGCGCTGCTGGCGGCCGGGCCCGTCGACTTCGCTATCGTCGCCGTCCCGACCGAGGAGCACCTGCCGGCGGTCCGCGAGCTGGCGGCGGCCGGCGTGCACGTCCTCGTCGAGAAGCCGCTCGCCGCGACCGAGGAGGACGCGCTCGCGCTCATCGCCGCGGTAGAGGACGCGGGACTGCACGGCGCGGTCGGCCACGTCGAGCGCTGCAATCCGGCCCTGCTGGAGCTGCGCCGGCGCCTGAACGCCGGGGAGATCGGGCGCCCGTTCCTGATCGCGACCGAGCGCATCGGCCCGTTCCCCGACCGGATCCGCGACGTCGGCGTGGTGAAGGACCTCGCGACGCACGACCTCGACCTGGTCCGCTGGCTCGGCGGTGCCGCGGTCGCGCAGGTCGCCGCGCAGACGCAGCACCGGATGGGCCGCGCGCACGAGGACCTGCTGCTGGCGACGGGCCGGCTGGGCAACGACGTCGCCTTCAACTGCGTCGTCGACTGGCTCTCGCCGACCAAGGTCCGCCGCACGCGCGTCCTGGGCGAGGGCGGGATGTTCGTCGCCGACACGCTGAACGCCGACCTGACCTTCTACGCGAACGCCGCGACCCCCATCGAGTGGGACACCGCCCAGCAGGCACGCGGCGTCAGCGAGGGCGACATGACGCGC
This sequence comes from Paraconexibacter sp. AEG42_29, assembly GCF_040581415.1. Classification (NCBI taxonomy): domain Bacteria; kingdom Bacillati; phylum Actinomycetota; class Thermoleophilia; order Solirubrobacterales; family Paraconexibacteraceae; genus Paraconexibacter; species Paraconexibacter sp. AEG42_29. Next base: position 5,631,979 of record NZ_CP114014.1, read on the forward strand.
TTCGCGCTGTCCCGCCGGGAGCCGCTGCTGGTCGAGCACGAGGCGTTCTGCGACCTGCTGCTCGGGGTCGACGGGGACGGGGTCGCGGTCACCCTCCAGGAGGGCCTGGAGACCGTGCGGACCGCGGAAGCCGTGCTGCGCAGCGCCCGGACCGGCACCACCCAGAGCCTCACTCCGGCCTGATGCGGGCGGTCGTCGTCGCGCTCGGCAAGATCGGCCTGCCGATCGCCGCCCAGCTGGCCCGCACCGGGCACGAGGTCATCGGCTGCGACGTCGACCAGCGCGTGGTCGACCTGGTGAACGCCGGGCAGGAGCCGTTCCCCGGCGAGGCGCAACTGGCCGAGGTCCTGGCCGACGTCGTCGGGCGCGGCCTGCTACGGGCGACCACCGACACCGCGGCCGCCGTCGCCACCGCGCCGGACCTTGTCATCGCGGTCCCGCCGCTGATGGTCGACGCCGACGCCGAGCCGGACTGGTCGATCCTGGACGCGGTCGTCGCGGACATCGCCGCCGGCCTGCAGCGTGCCGCTTCCGAGGCGGTCGTCACCGTGAGCGTCGAGACGACGCTGCCGGTCGGGACGACCCGCGCGCGCATCGCGCCCGCGCTGGCGGCGGGGAGCGGCCTGCTCGCCGGCACCGGGTTCCACGTGGTCTTCAGCCCCGAGCGGGTCTTCAGCGGCCGGATCTTCCAGGACCTCGCCACGTACCCGAAGCTCGTCGGCGGGCTCGACGCGGCCGGCGAGGCGCGCGGCGTGGCGCTGTACGAGCAGTTCCTGCCGGACGTGGAGGTCCGCGCGATGGGCGGTGCGGAGGCCGCCGAGCTGACGAAGCTCGTCGAGACCACGTACCGCGACGTGAACATCGCGCTGGCCAACGAGTTCGCCCGCCACGCCGACGCGCTCGGGCTCGACGTGCAGCAGGTGATCGACGCGGCCAACTCGCAGCCGTTCAGCCACGTACACCGCCCGGGCGTCGCGGTCGGCGGCCACTGCATCCCCGTCTACCCGCGGTTCTACCTCGCCGGGGACCCGGACGCCGTGCTGCCCGCGGTGTCGCGGTCGGTGAACGAGGCGATGCCCGCCTACGCCGTCGGGCTGCTCGGGGACGACGTGCCCGCGGCGGGCCGCGTCCTGATCCTCGGCGTCGCCTACCGCGGCGGCGTGAAGGAGACGGCGTTCTCCGGCGCGTTCGGCGTGCGCGACGAGCTTCTGGCCCGCGGCCTGCACCCGGTCGCCGCCGACCCGCTCTACGACGCCGGCGAGCTGGCCGCGCTCGGTTTCGAGCCGTGGCTGCCGGGGACGCCCATCGACGCCGTCGTCATCCAGGCCGACCACCGCGAGTACGCGACGCTGACGCCGGTCGACGTGCCGGGCGCACGCGTGATCGTCGACGGCCGCGGCGTGCTGGACCCGGCGCCGTTCACCGCGGCCGGGGTCCCGGTCCGCCGCATCGGCAGCCCGGCCCGCTGATTCCGGCGCGCTCTGGCTGCGAACCCCACGCAGACGGTCGGGTTCGCTGCCGGTCGGCCGCGGCGGGCGGGAGCGCCCGGCTCAGGCCTTCGGCTTCGTGGCCTTCAGCGTCACGGCCTTCGTCCGCGGGCGGGCGGCCTTCACGCGCGGCGTCACGGTGAGGGTCGCCTCGAGCCGGCCGGCCGTCGCGGCAGCCAGCAGCTTGCGACCCGCGGCGTTCACCTTGAGCTTCACCGTGGACGACCGCCCGGCTTTCAGGCTGTAGGCGGTCGAGGCGACGGTCGTCCGCTTCGGCTTCTTCACGGCCGCCGCCGACGGCTTCGTCGCCGCCCGCGGGCCGGCCGCGATCGTCGACCTCGGCTTCGGCTTCGCGGACCCCTGCTTCGCCGTCGCGGACGTCGTCGCCGTGAGGCTGGCAGTGCCGCTGCAGGCGACCGTCCCCAGGCACCGCAGCCGCAGGGAGGCGACCCCGGCGGCGGACACCGTGACCGACCGCGGCACGCCCGTGAGCGAGACGACGGGCAGGACCGGAGCCGACGGGGTGGGCACCGTGACGGTCGGCGGGGGCGGTGGCGGAGGGGTGTCGACGACGTAGTTGACGGTCCGCGTCGCCCCGTGGCCCGCCGCGTCGAGCGCGGTCACGGTGAACGTCGCCGGACCGGCCTGGCTCGTGTCCAGCAGCGGTGGCGCGCTGCAGGTGACGACCCGGCTGCCGGTGACCTCCGGGCGGCACGCGACCGCCGAGGGGACGGCCGCCCCCAGGGTCACCCGCTGGCCCTCGACCGGGACGGCGATGTCGATCAGCGGATCCGGGCCGGCGATGGCGTAGCGGACGAGCCGTGCGCGCAGCCCCTCGCCGAACGGCGTCGGAGTCCCGTCGTAGCGGCTGATCAGCGCGGGCCCGCCGTGACCCAGGTCGTGGCGGCCGTCGCAGAACCAGTACCCGTCGTCGGTGCCGTCGCCGCCGAACCCGACCGGCGAGACGGGGTTCGTGTCGGTCGCGTTCCACGTCCAGCCCAGGTAGGAGACGCCGTGCGTGTCCGCCCAGTCGAAGAACTGGTCCGAGAAGTCGTGGTCGCAGTCGTACTCGCCGATCTCCCCCGCGACGACCGGCACGGCCTTGGCCAGCGGGGCCAGCGTCGCGTCCCACGCCGCCAGGCGCGCCTTCACCGCGTCCGCCGGGGTCGCGTCGCCGCGGCAGTGCTCGCGGCCCTCGGCGCCGAGCGAGGTCCCCGGCACGCACTGGTAGAAGTGCAGCGACGCGACGATCTGGCCCTCGGGATCGGTCGGCCGGAACTCCAGCCAGCGGCGCAGGTCGGACGCGTAGCCGAGCCCGCCGATCATGATCGGCTGCCGCGCCCCGGTGCTGCGGACCGCGTCGACCATCGCCTGCATGCCGACCGCCGGGTAGGTCACGGGCCCCGGGCCGCCGGTCCACGTCAGCGTGCAGCCGTCCCGCCAGCAGACCTCGGGCCGGACCCCCGAGGGGATAGTGACGTCGGCCGAGTCGGGATGGGGCTCGTTGTAGACGTCGAAGATCACGTCGTCGTCGGCCGCGAACGTCTGCGCGAGCGACGTGAGGAACGGCAGCACCGTGGCGTCAGGGAGCGGCGCGATGTAGCGCGACGCGGTGCCATCGACCGGGACCGACCCGAACTGGTTGTCCAGGATGACGAACAGGCCCTTCGCCTCGAGCGCCTGGACGAAGCTGACGACCCGGTCGCGGTACTCGGCCGCCGTCCCGCTGCCGGGGGCCGGCAGGCCGTGCGTCCCGAGCCAGCAGTCCTGGTTGATCGGCAGCCGGACGGCGGTGATGTGCCAGCGCACCATCGCGTCGATCGACGCCTCGTGCAGCGGGCCGTCCGAGATCCCGCCGAACGTGCACGCGTCGCCGAGCGCGCCGCGGTTCATCCCGAGCAGCCGGACGGGCTTCCCCGTGGCGGTGTCGACCAGCTGGTTGCCGCGGACGACGACGCCGCCCGGGCGCTTGCCGGGGACGGGCGTGGCGCTCACCTCCCCGGCGCGGACCGGGGCGGGCGCGGCCGCCGCCGAGGGGGGCAGCAGGGCCGGCGCCAGCGCCAGCACCGCGATCACCGCGGCCGCGAGGCGCTTCACCGCGACCGCCCTGCGGCCGGCCGCCGGACGGTGGGCCGCGCCGCCGCCGGACGGAGGGTGAGCTGCGCCGTCCGTGGCCGTGCCGCGGCGACCCGCGGCGTGACGGTGAGAACGGCCTTCAGCCCGCGGGCCGCGGCCTTCACCCGGGCCCGTGCGGTGCGGGTGAGGCGCAGCTTCACCGTCAGCGACCGGCCGGCCGGCAGCGCGTAGGTCCCCGTGGCCAGGGTGCTCGCGGTCCGCGGCCTTGTGCCTGCCACGCGCGCCGGGCGCGGTGTCGACAGGCGCAGCGTCCCGCGGCAGGCGATCGTCCCGAGGCAGCGCAGCCGCAGCCCCACCGTGCCCGCCGCGGAGGCCGTGAGCCCCCGCGGGACGCCCGCCAGCGAGATCACGGGCAGGACGACCGGCGTCCGCGTGGGCGTCGTGGCGGTCGTGGCCGGCACGGTCGTGGCGGGCACGGTCGCGGTCGTGGCCTGAGTCGGGATGACCGGAGGCGGTGGCGGCGGGTCGTCGACCACGTAGCGCACGACCTTGGTGCTGGCCTGGCCGGCGGCGTCGAGGGCGGACACCGTGAGCTCGGCGGGACCGAGGCGCGAGGTGTCCACCGTCTTCGGCGCGGCGCACGTCGCGATCACCGCCGCGCCCCCGGTGTCCGGCCGGCAGGTGACGTCGGTGGCGAGCGTGGTGCCCATCGGCACGCGCTGGCCCTCGGCCGGGACGGCGACCTCGATCAGCGGCTTCGGCCCGGTCGCGAAGCGCTGCAGGCGGTTCTTGAGGCCGACGCCGAACGGCGTCGGCGTGCCGTCGTAGTTGCTGATGAGCGCCGGCCCGCCGTGCCGCAGGTCGTGGCGGCCGTCGCAGAACCAGAAGCCGTCGTCCACGCCGTCGCCGCCGAAGCCACCGGCGACGGCCGGGCCGGTGTCGGTCGCGTTCCACGTCCAGCCGAGGTAGCCGACGCCATGGGCGTCCGCCCAGTCGAAGAACTGGTCGGAGAAGTCGTGGCCGCAGTCGTACTCGCCGACCTCGGCGGCGACCAGCGGCACCTGGGCGGCGACCGGGGCGAGGTACGTGTCCCACGCCTTCACGCGGGCGGTGGCCGCGGCCTTGCCGGCGCTGTCCTCGGGGCAGCCCTTCGTGCCCTCGTTGCCGAGCGAGGTCCCGGCCACGCACTGGTACAGGTGCGTCGCGGCGATGAGCTGGCCCGCCGGGTCGACCGGCCGGTACTGGAGCCAGGCCGACAGGTCGCCGGCGTAGTTCAGGCCGCCGACGATGAGCGGCTGCCTGGCCCCGGTCGAGCGGACCGCGTCCACCATCTGCTGCATGCCGACCGCGTCGTAGCTGACCAGCTCCGGGCCGCCCGTCCAGGTCCGGACGCAGCCGTCGCGCCAGCACTTCTCCGCCGGCCCGCCCGACACGATGACGCCGTCCCCCGACTCCGGGTGGGGCTCGTTGTAGAGGTCGATGATGACGTCGTCGTCGTCGCGGAACGTCTCCGCGAGCGAGGTCAGGAACGGGACGACGTTGCCGTCCGGCAGCGGCGGGATGTAGTCGGCGCCGGTCCCCGGGATCGGCACGGATCCGTACTGGTTGTCGAGGATGACGACGAGCCCCTTCGCCTCCAGCGCGCGCGCGTAGTCCACGACGATGGTGCGGTACTCCGCGGCGGTCATGATGCCGCGCGGGCGGCCGTGGATGCCCAGCCAGCAGTCCTGGTTGATCGGCAGGCGCACCGCGGTGATGTGCCAGCGGATCATGGCGTCGATCGTCTCGTCGTGGATCGGGCCGTCCGAGACGCCGCCGTAGTTGCACGCGTCGCCGAGCGCGCCGCGATTGACCCCGAGCAGCCGCATCGGCAGGCCGGTGGACGTGTCGATCAGCTTGTTCCCCCGCACGACCACGGCGCCGGGCCGGCCGCCGGCCACGGGCGCGGCAGCCCGCGGCGCCGTCCTGCTGCCGGCCGCTGCGCCGTGAGCGCTGAGGACCGCTGCTGCGCTGCGCGGGGACGCGACGGGGCCGGCCAGCGCGGCAGGCGGCAGCCCGGCGGCGGCGCCGAAGAGGCCGGACACCACCAGTGCTGCGATCGCGCCCCGCTTCCCCATCGGCACAGCGTACGTGCCCGATCTCACCCGCGTCGCGCTCGCAGCCACGCGAGCGCCGCGGTCACCGCCGGGCTGCGGCGCTGCCCACGGCGGTCGGAGAGGATCGTCCCCCAGACCGCAGCCTGCAGGACCCGGGCGTCGACCAGCAGGTCCAGGTGAACGGGGTCCAGCGCCACCCGGCCGTAGCCGGCGAGCAGGGACGCCGCCTCCGCCGGGGCGTGGCCGAAGACGCGGGCATTCGCCTGGCTGCAGGCGAGGTCCCAGCCGGGCGGGCCGTGGAAGCAGTCCTCCCAGTCGTTCCACAGTGGACCACGAGCGGTGTGCAGGACGTTGCCGGGATGGGCGTCGCCGTGGACCGTGTGCCGCGGCAACGGCGTCGCGGCGAGGTCGGCCGGGACCCGTGCCGCCCAGAACCCGAGCACGGTCGCCTCGTCGGGCGTGAAGATGCGCGGCCGGCGGGCGCAGAGGCGCACGGCCAGCCGGCACGCCTCCTCGATCGGCCCGTCCGCGGGCACGGCCGGTCCGCGGGCGGCGAGCAGGTCGTGGCACAGGCGCAGCGCCCGGCCCGCCGGGGCCAGGTCGACCGGGGCGGCGACCGTCGGCACGTACCGCCAGAAGCTGATCGCCAGGCCGTCCTCCTCGTGCGGGCCGGGCGGCAGGAGGTCGGTGGGCGGGACGACCGGCGCGCCCGTCGCCGCGAGGCTTCCGGCGACCGTCAGCTCGCGGGCCAGCCACCCGCCCCCCGGCCGCACGGTCCCCGTGGTCGTGGCCACCCGGGCGACCACCGGCGCGGGCTGCAGGTGCACGAGGGTGTTCGACCCGTCGTGCAGCACGCTCGGCGCCGTGCTGCGGATCCCCGCTCGCGCTGCGACCGCCAGCGCGGCGGTGACCGCCTGCTGCCTCAAGGCCCGACGGGACCCGCAGCACCGGGGCCGCCACCGGCACCCGGAACACCCGTGGCCAGCGCGCCCAGGGCGGCGACGACCCGCTCGGCGGCGTGACCGTCCCCGTACAGCTCGGGCCGCGCTGCAGGCATCGTCCGGTCCAGCGCCGCGATCGCGGCGTCCCGGTCCAGGTCGACGAGCACGTTCCAGCCGCTGTCGACCGTCTCGACCCACTCGGTGGTGTCCCGCAGCGTGATGCAGGGGACTCCCGCCAGGTAGGCCTCCTTCTGCACGCCGCCGCTGTCGGTGAGCATCGCGCGGGCGCGGGTGAGCAGCGCGGTGAAGGCGAGGTAGCCCAGCGGCGGGGTGAGCCGGATGTGGTCGGCCGACTGCAGCGTGTCCAGCAGCCCGGCCGCGTCCAGGCGCGCGCCGGTGCGCGGGTGCAGCGGCAGGACCGCCGGCAGCGGCAGGGCCAGGAGCAGGTCGACGAGCGCCCTCAGCCGGCCCGGATCGTCGACGTTGCCGGCGCGGTGCGCTGTGACGAGGACGTACTGCCCGGGCTCGACGCCGGCGTCGCGCAGCGGGACGTCGTCCGCCGCCGCGCGCGGCTGGAACAGCTGCGCGACGTCGACCATCACGTCCCCGACCAGGACGCGGTCGCCCACGGCGTGCTCGCGCGCGAGGTTGTCGATCGCCGTCTGCGAGGAGCACAGCAGCAGCTGCGACATGTGGTCGGTGAGGACGCGGTTCAGCTCCTCCGGCATGCGCCGGTCGAACGACCGCATGCCCGCCTCCACGTGGGCGATCGGCACGCCGGCCTGCGCGGCGGCGAGGGCGCCGGCGAGCGTCGAGTTGGTGTCGCCGTAGACGAGGACGGCGTCCGGCCGCGCGTCGGCGAGGATCGGCTCGATCGCGGTCAGCATGCGGGCGGTCTGCGCGGTGTTCGACCCCGAGCCGAGGCTGAGCTGGTGCTCGGGCCGCGGGATCCCGAGCTCGGTGACGAAGATCGTCGAGAGCTCGTCGTCGTAGTGCTGGCCGGTGTTGACGAGCAGCTCCTCGTGCTGCTCGCGCAGGACCCGGGAGACGGCGGCAGCCTTGACGAACTGAGGCCGGTTCCCGATGACCGTGACGAACCTCATGCGTCGCCGTCGCCACTCGCCGCGGCGGCGCGGTGCGCGGCGAAGCGCTCCGCGGCGGCCACGGTGTGCGGCCCCGGGGCCTGCGAGAGCGCGCGGCCGTCGATCGACACGACCGCCTGCACCTCGCGCGTCGTCGACGCGAGGAACGCCTCGCTCATCGACGTCAGGTCGTCCCGGATCGTGATCCGCTCCTGCGCGCCGGTGAGGGTGATCACGTGCCGGCGCGTGATCGAGTCCAGGATGTGGTCGTCCAGGGGCGGCGTGCAGAGCCGGTCGTCGATCACGCAGAAGAAGGACGAGGTCGGCGCCTCGAGGACCCGGCCGTGCGGGGTCAGCAGCAGCGCCTCCTCGGCCCCGGCCTCGACGGCCAGCCGCGTCGCGAGCATGTTCGACGCGTACGACAGCGACTTGATGCCGTCCATGATGCGGGTAGGCGCGAACTGGACGGTCGCCAGGCTGACCGTGGCCGTGTGCTGCTTGACGGCCTCCAGCAGCGCGACGCGGCGACCGCCGCGGGTGAAGAAGACGCGCAGCTGGCCGTCGAAGCCGGGCGCGCGCGCGAGCAGCGCGTCCACGTCGGCGCGGAGCGCGTCGACGTCGACCGGGAGCCGCAGGTTGCCGGCCGACAGCTCGAGGCGGGTGAGGTGCTCGTCCCATGCGAACGGGCGGCCGGCGTAGAGGCGCACCACCTCGAACGCCCCGTCACCCCGGAGCAGTCCCTCGTCCGTCACCGGGATGGTCGCGGCGGCGGCCGGCCCGATGGCGCCGTCGATCGATGCGAGGAGCTCCACGCGCCGCACGATACCCGCGCCCACGGCACGACCTCCGGTGCCGGTGGGGTCAGGACTGGCCGACCACGACCTTCATCTTCATCCCCGGCGCGTGCAGCGAGCAGACCAGCTCGTACGTTCCCGCCTCCTGGAAGCGGTACTTGAACGACCCGTCCTGGCGGACCTTGGACGCGAAGCGCTTCGGGCCCGTCCGCAGCTGGACCGAGTGCGACTGGCGCGAGCGCCAGCGCCAGGTGACGAGCGTGCCCGGGCTGACGAGGACCGTGGGCCGCTGCTCGCCGTCGACGAACGCGTTGTCGGTGACGAAGACCGTGCTCGGCGCGTCGACTGCGTCAGGCGTGGCGGGGAGGTCCGGCTGCGCCGGGGGCGGCGCTGCCGGCGGCGCCGGGGCGGGCTTCGCCGGCGGGAGCTTCTGCCCGGCGTAGGCGACCTCGGGATCGCTGACCCGCCGGGTCCGGCCGGTGCGGCGGTCGTGGACGTAGACCGCCCGCGCCCCGTCGCCCTCGCCTGCGCCCAGGTCGGTCGCCGTCGAGCCGAACGCGATGCGGCGCCCGTCGGCGGAGATCGACGGATCGCTCGAGAAGCCGTCCGCGGGCGCCGTCCCCGTGCCGCCGGCTGCGCTCACGACACGGGCCGTGCCGCGGTTCGCGTCCCACGCCATGACCTGTGCGGCCTGCTTGCCGACGGCGGTGAAGGCGACGGTCCGTCCGCGGCGTGCGACGGCGGGATCCAGGGGCCGGGCGGCCCCGGTCGGGATGCGCCGCGTGCGGCCGCGGTCCAGGTCCCGGAGGAACAGGCCGACGCTGCCGGCCTTGACCCCGAGCTCCGGCGCCGTCGACGTGAACGCCACGAAGCGCCCGTCCGGCGAGATGGCCGGGTCGGCCGAGAAGCCGCCCAGCGCCGCGCCGCCACGGCCGTCCGCGCGGCTGGCGACCTCGACCCGGCCCGTGCGCAGGTTGCGGACCCGAATCGACGACCGGGCCTGCGCGGCGTCCGCCACCGTCCCGGTGGCCAGCGTGTAGGCGACCCGCACCCCGTCGGCGCTGACCGTCGGCTCGAACGGGTCGCGGTACGTCGCCGCGCCGGCCTTCTGCCCGGCGACGACCGTCGTCTGCGCGCCCGAAGGCAGCGTGCGCGCGATCACGACGGTCCGCCCGCCGCGCACCGCCTGGTAGATCATGCGGCGCCCATCGGAGGCGACCTCGGGACCCCACGTCGACTGCGAGTCCGCCGTCCCCCGGATCGGCGTCCCGACCGCCCGGATGCGGCCGCTGCGCGTGTCGGCCAGCAGCGTGCCGATCCGCCCGTACCGCTTGGCGAAGTTCTGGTTGCCGGTCGAGGACTCGTAGGCCACGCGGCGGCCATCCCCGGAGATCCCCGGGTTGTAGGCGGAGATCGGGTTCGGGCCGCCGGTGCCCTTGCCCGGGATGGCGCTGACGAGCCGCGTGCGGCCGGTGCGCAGGTCCGCGCGCAGGACCGCGATCTCCCCGAGCTTGACCGCGAGCGGCAGCTTCTGGCGGTAGGCCTCGTAGGCGACGAACCGGCCCGTCGCGGAGATCGCCGGGTTGGACGCGTAGTCCTTCGGCTTCTGGACCAGGTCGCCGCGATGCGTGGTCGGCGGGCCGTTGTAGCGCGCCTGGTCGAGCCAGCGCGGCAGCTGCGTCAGCTGGCGGCGCAGGAGCAGCCGGCCCTGCTCCGCGCTCATCGCACCGCCCTTCACGCCGGACTGCACGCGCTCGTGGAGGACCGCGATCGCCTGGCCCTCGACTGCCGCGGGGGACCGGCCCTGCAGCCGGCCGATCGCCAGCGGGCTGAGCTCCTGCCGGCGCAGCTCGCGGAAGGTGGCGTCGGTCACGCCGAAGATGTCCGGGGCGGCGCTGGGAATCGCGAACTGGTGCAGCGAGTGGAAGAACAGGTGCTGCGCGAGATGCCCCTGGGTGATGGTGCTGACCGCCCGGCGCCGCAGCTCCGCTGCCCGGGTGGGCCCGACCGCGGCCGCGCGGGGGGCGACCAGCTCGGCCGCGAGCTTCGCGGGATCGGGGTGACCGTGCTCGGCCGCCAGCTGCGCGAGCGTGCGCTTGTCGTCGCGGAGCTGCGCCCACAGCTGCTCGCGCGTGATCCCCAGCAGCGCGTAGAGGCGGGACTCGTCGTACGGCAGCCAGTGGTTGTAGACCCAGGCGGCGGGCGGCAGCCAGTGCGCGGGCGCCGTCGCGGGCGCCTCCGAGTCCGGGGACTTCTTGACGACGGGCTTCGCGACCGCCAGTGCGGTCGAGCTCGTCGCCGCGGGGCTACTCACCGGCGCACCCGTCGTGGACGCGCCCGTCCGCGCCTCGTCGTCCCCGCACCCGGCGAGGGCCGCCGCAACCGCCACCAGCAGCGTCGTCGTCCCCCGTCGCCTCACCTGAAGCCGTGCCATGGCGCGCGAGCCTACCGACCGCCGCGGCCCACGACGAGCAGGCTCAGCCCTCCGGGACGCCGGCCAGCAGGCTCGACTCCAGCAGGCGCAGCTGCGTGCGGACCCGGGCCGGCGACGCCAGCACGCGCGGGTCCTGCGCACGGAGCTGCGCCAGGCCCAGGTAGTGGCTGTAGGCCAGCACCGCGCGGTGCTCGGCGGCCACGGGCGACAAACCGAGCTGCACGAAGATCCGCCGCAGGAGCGCCAGGCGGGCGGCGGCGGACCGCTCGAGCGTCGCGGCCACGTCGGGGTCGTCGGCCGCCGCCATCCACTGCAGGATGATCGTCGGCTGGATGCCGACGCCGGCGTAGAGCAGCAGCTCGTGCAGCCGGCGCCGAGGGTCGGGGATCGCGTCGAAGCGGACGGCGAGCTCCGTGACCTGCCGCTCCTCCCAGCGCGCGAGCGCCGCCTGCAGCAGCGCCTGCCGGCCGGCGAAGTGGTGGTAGAGCCCCCCCTTGCTCACGCCGAGGCGGCGGGCCACCGACTGCGCCGACAGCGCCCGCACCCCCGCGACCTCGATCTCGTCGAGGGCCGCCTGCGCCCACGCCGCGGGCGTCGTGACCGTCGGGCGGCCCATGCGCGTCCTCCGGGGTCAGACGTCGAGCGCGGTCGGCGACCCGGCGTCGAGCCAGCGCACGCGATCGGACAGCGGCGAGCCGCTGAGCACGCGCTCGGCCGGGCCGCGGCCCTGGCGGAAGTGCTTCCAGCCCTCGTAGTGGATCGGCACGATCGTCGTCGGGTTCAGGAGCCCGCAGAGCTCGACGGCCTCGCTTGCGTTCATCGTGTACCGCAGCGGCCCGGAGAGCCACGGGAAGGTCACCCCTCCGAGGTGGACGATGGCGGTGCCCACGTCGAGCTTCTGCGCGACCTCGCGCACGCCGTCGTAGAGGACGGTGTCGCCGGAGATCCACAGCACGCCGTGCTCCTGGCCGTCCCACTTCAGCGCGAAGCCGATGACGTGGCCGACGATCGGCTTGCTGCCGGGCGGGCCGTGGCGGCACGGGGTCGCGGTGATCTCGATCGGCGTGCGGCCGTCGGCCTCCAGGCGCGTGGTCGCCCACGGCGCCAGGCCGCGCGCGGTCCCGCCCAGGCGCCCGGCACCGGCCTCCGTGGTCACGATCGTCCCCATCTGCGGCAGCAGCTCGCGGCCGGTCGGGTCGAGGTTGTCGCCGTGGTGGTCATGGCTGATGAGGACGGCGTCGATCGGCCCGAGCTGGTCGAACGGGATCGCGGGCCCCTGGAGCTTCTTGGACATCGTCCCCCAGCCGAAGAAGTACCGCTTGCCGGGAGGGTCGAAGGTCGGGTCGGTCAGGATCCGCCAGGGGCCGATCTCGATCAGGACGGTCGGGCCGCCGATGTAGGTGATGCGCACGTCGGACACGGGTGGACTCCTGGGCTGGGAACTCGGGACGCGGCGGGCCGTTCAGACCCCGCGGGGATTTCATACGTTTGCGTATGTTATCGGGACGGTGACACCCGGCGTCAAGGCCACGGACGGGTGCGCCGCGGCTTCTCGTCGCGCCCGGTGGACGCATGTCGACCGCTCCGGGCGCCTTCGCGCACCGAAAAAATGGGACGAAAGGCGACTTTCACGATAGTTTTAGGCGAGGGCGACGAACGGAAACGCATGTCCGGGAAGTCAGGCGGGGGCCGTACGATGCGGCCCGCGAGGAGATACGAGATGGCCGGCGGCGCGTGCGCATCGCTCGGTGGTGCCCGCGATGCGGCTGCCTGATCGCCTCGGCTCGCGTGAGCAGGCCCCTCCCGGCGACCTGATCGCCCTCCGCAGCGAGGTCGCCCGCCGCGAGGCGCAGCTGACGATCCTGGGGGCCGAGCTCGCCCGTACCGCCCGCGGCGTGCAGGTGCTGGAAGCCGAGCTGCGCGAGCAGACCGAGCGCGCCGTGGCCAAGGAGCGCGCCGAGGCCGCCGCGGCGGCGAAGGCCGCGTTCCTCGCGCAGATGAGCCACGAGATCCGGACCCCGCTCGCGGCCGTGATCGGGATGATCGAGCTGCTGCTCGAGACGCCGCTGACCGACACCCAGCGCGAGATGGCCGACACGATCCAGATGTCCGGCGGGCACCTGCTGTCGATCGTCAACGACATCCTCGACCTCTCCAAGGTCGAGGCCGGGCGGATGGAGATGACGCGGGACGCCGTCGACGTCCGCCGCACGGTCGACGAGGCGCTCAGCCTGGTCAGCGGGAGCGCCGCCCCCGGGGTCGAGCTGCTGTCGCTGATCGACAGCGCCGTCCCGCAGCAGATCTTCGCCGACGCCGTGCGGGTGCGGCAGCTGCTGACGAACCTGCTCTCCAACGCCGTCCGCTTCACGGCGTCCGGCGAGGTCGCGGTCCGGATCTGGTGCCACACGCCCCAGGCCGGGCAGGCCGAGCTGATCATCGCCGTCACCGACACCGGCTGCGGCATCGCCCCCGACCACCTCGAGCTGATCTTCGACGCGTTCAGCCAGGCCGTATCGGGCCGCGGCGGCACCGGCCTCGGGCTGACCGTCTGCCGGCGCCTGGTCGAGCTGATGGGCGGGTCGATCCAGGTGACCTCCGAGGTCGGCCGCGGCTCCACCTTCACGATGCTGCTCCCGTTCGAGCCGGTCGAGGACGTCGCCGAGTGGCCGCCCCGTGCCCCCGTCAACAGCGGCCGCACGGCCGTCGTCGCCGAGCCCCATCCGGGGGTCGCGCGCATGGTGATGGGACTGCTGGCCGACCAGGGGATCGACGTGCGCCTCGCCACCACGCCGGAGAGCGTCCAGGCCGCCGTGGCCGCCGGGCCCACGAACCTGCTGGTGGTCTCCGACGCGCTGATCGAGCACCGGGCGATCCACGAGGCCCGGCGGGGCCTGCGCGCGGACGACGAGCCCGCGCTGCCGACCGTCGTGCTCGTCGCGGCGGGCGCCGCCCAGCCCGACCTCCCGGCCGACACCATCAGCATCCGCCGTCCCGTCCGCGGCGACCAGCTGCGGCGGGCCGTCTCCGAGGCGGTCGACGGGACCGCCGCGCCGGCCGTCCGCCCTACGCCGCACCTCGACATCGAGATGGCACGCGACCACCCGGTGCGGATCCTCGTCGTCGAGGACAATCCCACGATCCGCCACGTCGCGCTGCGCAAGCTCGCCCGCCTGGGCTACGAGCCGCACATCGCGAAGGACGGGCTCGAGGCGGTGAGCGCCGCCGAGCGCGAGGACTACGACCTCGTGCTCATGGACGTGCAGATGCCGAACCTCGACGGCGTCAGCGCGACGCGGCGGATCCGCGAGGCCGGCGGGCACCAGCCGCGGATCGTCGGCCTGACCGCCTCGGTGCTGGAGGACAGCCGCGAGGAGTGCCTGGTGGCCGGCATGGACGACGTGCTGATGAAGCCGTTCGACTACGCGAGCATCCTGCCGCTGCTGCGGGACGTCGCCGCGTCCACCACCACCGCGGGTCGCTGAACGGCGGCCGTGGGCCTTGCCTGACGCAGGGACGAGCCTCGTCGTCGAGCCCGGGATGACGGTGGGCGGGGCGGTCGCTGCGTTCGCCGCCACCTGGCCGGGTCTGAGGCTCGAGCTGAACCACGGCTCGGGTGAGTTCTACAAGGGCAGCGGGCACGACCCCGTCCCGGACGACGTCCCGGTGACCGCTTCCGCCTCCGCCGCGGTGCCCGTCGTCCTCAACGGCGCGATGGACCAGCACGCGCTGCAGCGCGCGCTCTACGGGACCCTCCGCCTGGAGCCGGTCGTGTGGCTGGTGCGGGGCATCGAGATCACCGGCCTGCGCTACGAGACGCTCGACGAGGCCGTCGCGACGCTCGCCGCCGAGCGCGGCTGAAGCCGGCCGCACCGGCGGCACGGAGCGGCATCTCCCCGATGCGGGGCGCGGCGGGGGATCCGAGGATGCAGGCCGGCGGGCCTGGGACCCGGACGGGCGCCTGGTCGCGAGCCACGCGATCGCGCCGGCCGCCTGACGGGCCATCCCGCCCGATCGTGGGGCCGGTCAGGGGGCCTGGCGCAGCTGCGGGTACTGCGAGGTCCGTCCGGCGACGGTGACGGGGCCTTGGGGGCGGCAGTCCGGGTAGGTCCCGGGGATCGGCGGGGTCGTGATCGGGTTGCCGACGTTCGCGCAGTCGAACGCCTTCAGGCCGCCCTTGGCCAGCTCGTCGATCCCGCTCGGCGCCATGTACGCGTTCGACCGCGAGTACGGCGCCTTGCGCGACGCGCCGATCAGCGCCTCGGCCGGGAAGACCGCCGGCGCCCTCAGGTAGTGGACGTTGCGGCCGTTCGCGTCGGGCGCGACCGCCTGGGTGGCCGCCGCCGTCTGCGTCCAGGCCTGCACGAGCTCCTGGCGGTAGACCTGCGCGAACTGGACCATCGGCAGCAGCTGGCGGGCGAACGGGCGCAGCTGGCCGATGAGCGGACCCGCGGCGTCGAGGATTCCGCGGGCCGCGTTCAGCCCGCGCGGGGCGACACCCGTCACCGCGTCGAGCGGCGCGGCGAGCGCCCGCAGCTCGCGGCCGGCGCTCGTAGCGGCGGTCAAGGTCGCCGGCAGGCGACGCGCCGCCGGACGCAGGGCCGCGAGGACGGGGGTCAGCGGCCGCGAGACCCGCGAGGTGGCGGCCGCCGCCGACTGCAGGCCGTCGAGGAAGCCCGGGAGCGCGGCGACGGTGCGCCGCAGGTCGCGCTCGGACGACGCCGTCGTGTCCAGCAGCGCGCGCGAGTTCGTGATGAGCCGGTCGACCGACGCCTGCTGGGAGCCGATCGCGCCGAACGTCACCCCGGTGTCGCGGACCAGCGTGCTCACCGCGGTCCGCTGGCGCCGCAGCTCGCCGAGCAGGTCGCCGCTCGTCTGGACCGCGCCGGGCAGCCGCCCGACGGCGCCGGACAGGTCCGCGGCACGCCCGTCCAGGCCCGCCTCCCAGCCCTGCAGCCAGCCGCGCAGCGCAGCGCGCGTACGCGGGTCGAACGTCGAGAGGACCTTGTCGACCGCGACCTCCTCGCGGACCTGCCGCGCAGGGATGAGGCCGCCCTCGGGAATCGCAGCGGCCGTCGGGCTCCCCGGGCTGAGCTCCAGGTACGCCTCGCCGAGCAGCGACTTGCGCCGCAGGACGGCGCGCACGTCGCGGCGCAGCGGTGCGTACCGCGACTCGATCTCGAGCACGGCCCGCGTCGTCGTCCCGGAGCGTTCGGTCGTGACGACGCGGCCGATGACGACGCCGGAGATCCGCACGTCGGTCTCCTTGACGACGTTCGACGCGTCCGGCAGGACCAGCGTCGCGCGGTAGCCCTTGGCGTTCAGCGGGAGCGTGCCGCCGAACGACGTCCACAGGAAGAACAGCAGGCCGATGCACGACAGCGCGAAGCCGACGGCGATGAAGATGCGGCCGGGGCCGGCGGGGCGGGCGCCCATGGCTCAGTCCCCCGTTCCGGGTGATCGGGGACAGACGCCGGCGCGCTCGACGATCGGCCCGAGGACCTTCGCGACCGGGGACAGCGCCGTCGTCACCGTCGAGCAGGACGCGATCACGCTGCCGTGCCAGAACACGCCGTTGGCGTCCTGGCCGGAGACCAGCGAGTTGCCGTTGTGCGCGAACCAGGCCAGCGAGAACAGGTACGAGTTCTGCTTGCCGCCGGGGACGTGGGCGAGCTCGTTGGTCAGCCGCTCGAGGACGTCGAAGACGGTCTTCAGGTCCCCGGTCTGGGCGGACAGCGACCGCAGCGCGGGCTCGAGCTGCTGCAGCACAGGGACGGCGCTGCGGGTCAGCGTGGTGGTGTCCCGCAGCGCCGGGGTGCCCTTGACCAGCAGCGGCTCGACGCCGCGCAGCGCGTCGGGCAGCGCCTTGGCGGTCGGGACGAGCGACCGCAACGCCGGTGCGGCGGCGTTCGCGAAGGGGGTCAGCGCGGTCAGCGCGGTCCGGGCGGTGTTCAGCGTGCCCGGGAGCCGGGCGACCGAGGTGCGCAGCGCCGCCGACTCGCCGGCGAGCGCGGCGAACGTGCGGTCGCCGCCGTCGACGAGCTGGGCGACCGACTCGTCCTGCTCGGCGAGCGCGCCGCTGAGCAGCTTCAGGTTGTGGATCGCGCGGCCGAGCTCCCGTCGCCGCGAGGCGACGGCGGCACTCACGCGGCGGGCGCTGTCGAGCGTCGGCGCCCCGGCCTGCAGCGCCTCGCGCAGCGCGACGCCGCGATCGCCCAGCCCGCGCCCGCCGGCCTGCAGCATGGTCTGCATCCAGCGGCGGGTGTCGGTGTCGAGCGACGCCGTGATCTCGTCGAGGTTGACGTTCGCGGTCGTGCGCGACGTGTCGAGGACGACCCCGTCGGCCAGCACCGGCTTCGACGGCGAACCCGGGTCGATGTCGACCGTCATGTCCAGCAGCGGCGTGCGCGGGCGCAGGATCAGGCGGGCGTCGGCGCGCAGATCGCGGCGCGGCAGCTCCCCCGGGTCGATCTTGAGGCTGACGAGCGCGACGCCGTCGCGGAGCTCCACCCGGGAGATCTCGCCGACCTTCACGCCGGCGACTGTCGCGGTCTGGCCCTGGCCCGGGGTCAGGGCCTGCCCGGTCGGCATCTGGACGCGGACGGTGTAGTCGTCCGCGAACGGCCCGCGGACACGCTGGTTCACGAGGATGTACCCGCCGACGACCGCCGCGATGATCGCCAGGCCGACGATCGCGATCATCGGCTTCAGCTGCTCCTTGACGCGCCGGCTCACGGACGTCCGGCCTTCTGGCGCAGCTTGCGGTTGGTGCGGGCGGTCTGGGCGCGCAGCTGGGACGGGGTCAGCGGCGCCGTCCGGCGGACCGAGACCGGGGTGATCGTGCCGGCGGGCGGGGCCGTCTCCGCCTCGAGCGACGTCAGCGGCTGGTCGAGGCACGGCGCGTCGGGCATGAAGGGGGACTGGTTGTTGCGGAACGCGGGCCGCGAGCCGAGCGTCTCCTCGCTGCCGATCTGCACGAGGTTGCTCGGCCCGGGCAGCCGCGTCGCGACGCCGTCGGTCCCGAGACCGAAGCTGTAGCGCGTCGCGTAACCGTCGCCGCCGAAGTTTTGCTGCGAGCTGAGCAGACCGGTCCCGAGGCTGAAGAGCTCCTGCCAGACGGTGCGGCCCTTCGCCGTGAGCGCGCCGTCCGGGACGGTGGCGTTGAGGATCGGGACGACCCGGGTGGTGAGGCACTGCGACACCGGCCGCACGACGTTCAGCAGCGGCGGCAGCGTGCGCTCGAGCGTGCTGAGCGTGCGGGCGGTCGGGCGCAGCTCGGCCACGAGCGCGGGGAGCCGGCCGGGGCGCGTCAGGTCCCCGAGGGCGGTCAGGAACGCGGGGGCGCGGTCCAGCACCGGCGGGGCGGCCTTCAGGCCCGGACGCAGCGCGACCGCGAGCTCCCGGAGCGGCGGCAGCGTCCGGTCGAGGGCAGTGACCGCTGCGGGCGTGCGCTCCAGCAGGCCGCGGAGGGCGGGCACCGTCGCCGAGAGCGCCCCCTGCTGTGAGGCGAGCGCGTCCATCGTCCCGCGGAAGCCGGTGAGCAGCCCCTGCAGCTGGATCCGGTGCGCGTCGAGGGTGGTGTTCAGCCGGGCCTGCTCGCGGATGACGCCGGCGAGGTCCCCGTCCTGGGTGCCGCGCGCCGCCTCGAGCGCGACCGCACCCTCGCGGAACGCGCCGGGGGCGCGCCGGAGGTTGGCCCGCAGCGCGCGGTCGCCGCCGTCCTTGAGCGCCGTCGACAGGCCGCCGAGGAACCGCTGCAGCGACGTGCGGGTGTCGGCCCGGTAGGTGTCGAGGACCTGGTCGAACTGGACGGGGATCGCGGTCCGGCCCAGCGGGACGGTCCCGCCGTCGTCCACCTCGGGCGCCGCCGGCGTCCCGGGGCGCAGCTCGAGGAAGTAGTTGCCCTCGAGGAACAGCCGCGGGCGCGCCTTGATGCTTGCGTCGGCGTGGATCGGCAGGCCCTTGTCCTGGATCTCCATCGTCACCCGGACGGTGGTGCCGGGGCCGCGTCCGACCTCCTTGACCTTGCCGACCTGGACGCCGGCGATGCGGACCGGGGCGTTCGGCCGGATGCCGTTGCTCAGCGCCGAGTCGAAGACCGCGTGCAGCTTGTAGGGGTTCGCGAACGGGTTCGTCTTCGTGAAGGCGAAGTAGGTGGCGACGATCGCGAGGACGACGACGATCGAGCCCGCGGCGAGGTTCGAGACGCGGTCGGTGCGGCGCCTCATCGCTTCTCCCTCGCGACCATCTCGGCGATGGTCCCCGGGGACGTGATGTCGGTCGCGCCGGGCTGCACGCCGGGGGCCTCCCCGATGCGCTGGCCGGGCGTGTAGGGGGTGTTGCCCGACTCGCACTCGCCGCCCTGGCCGACGTCCGGGGTGGTGAGCTGGTGCAGGTCGGCGGACGGCGTCGCGCGGGGCAGCAGCTGCGACGGGTCGCTCGGGTTCAGGAAGCGGAACCACGTCCCCTGCTGCGTGCCCTCGCTGGCGAGCGAGGCGACGTTGCGCCCCCAGACCGCGAGCGCGTTGCACTTGGTCTGGAACGGGTTGACGAACGTCAGCAGCGGCGTGATCCGCTGCACGGAGTCGTCCAGGCGCTGCAGGGCGCCGGTGGTGTCCTTAGACCGCGCGAGCGTCCGCAGCCGCGCGACGAGCTCGTCGACGGGCGGCAGGATCGCGCGGGCCCGTTCGACGGCGGGACCGGACACCCGCAGCGCCCCGGCGATGATCGGTGCGGCCACCGGCAGCTGCCGCACCCCGGGGGTGGCGTCCCGCACCAGGGCGGTCGCGCCGCTCAGCACGGGGTTCAGGTCGCGGAAGCCGCGGGTGGCGACCCGCTGGGCCCCGGACGCCTTCTCGATCGTGTCGCCGAGGGCCTCGCGCTCGGCGGCGAGCGCACCGAACGTCGTGGCGCCCGAGTCGAACACGCGGCGCAGGTCGTCGGCGCGCGGCGCGATCGCGGTGACCGCCGAGTCGATGCCGCGGACGAAACCGTCCAGGCCGGCGGCGCGGGACGACAGCGTCCGGGCGACGACGTCCAGGTCGGCGAGCGTGCCGGGCAGCGGCTCGAGCGCCCGGTTCAGGCTCTCGCCCCGGCCGGCGAGGCCGGCGCCGAGGTCGGACACGGTCCCGCGCAGCGCCTTGCGCGTGCGGGGGTCAAAGGTGTTGATGACGTCCGCGAGGTCGATCGCCTCACGGGCCGCGCTGAGCGGCAGCACGCCGCCGTCCGGCAGCGTCGTGCGGCTCTTGCCGGGTTGCAGCTCGAGGTACTTCAGGCCGACGTTCGACCGCTGGCGGATCAGGACCCGGGTGTCGCGCGGGAGCGGCTTCAGCGACGCCTCCACCTGCATCGAGACGACCGCGACCGGGCGCCCGCCCCGCACCTCAGCCTCGACCTCCGTCACCTGGCCGACCCGGGTGCCGGAGACGCGAACGTCGTTGCCCGGGAGCAGCTGCAGCGCGTCGGGGACCGTGGCCTTGAACGAGTAGGTCGGGACGAACGGCAGGCCCTTGTTGGCGTTGTAGGCCAGGAAGACCGCGACGGTCACGACCAGCACGGCGATCGCCCCGACGAGGACGGGCGAGGAGTAGACGGAGCGGCCCGGGCGGCGGTTCATCCGAGCAGGTATCCCAGGAGGTCGCGGACGGTCTTGGGTGCGGCGGACGGAGCGGCCGGTGCGGCCGGCGCGGAGTCGCGGCCGCCGAGCCGGCCCAGCAGGTCCTGCACGACCTTCGGCAGCGCGTCCACGACGGGCGGGCGGGACGGGCGGGACGGGCCCGGGGCCGCGGCGGGGCCGGACGACGGCGCCGGCGAGGCCGGGCGGCTGGGCTGCGCGGCCGGCACCGGCCGCTGCGTGCGCTCGGCCTTCGACGTGGCCGTTGCTGCCCGCTCGCGCTGCCGCCGGGCCGCCGCCTGGATCGTGCCGCGGGACGCTTCGAAGTGCGCGTCGCAGCCCGGCGTGGGGGTCGTCGCGTAGAGCAGGCACGGCCCGGGGAGCAGGTACGCCGGCAGGTAGTGCGAGTTCTTGTCGAAGCGGGCGATCGCACTGTGGGCGTAGTACAGGAAGCCCTGCAGCGCCTCGAACGTGCCGCGCTCGCGGAAGCTCGCGAACAGCTCGGCGGTCAGCTTGCCCGCGGGGGCCGCGTTGGTCGCGAAGCGACGCAGGCGGCGGGTCTGGGGCGCGATGTCCGGCAGGGCCTTCGTGGTCGCGCGCGCGGTCTCGCCCAGCCGCGTGAGGGTCGGCGTCGCGCGGTCTGCGAACGGCCGCAGCTGCGTGACCAGCTGCTGCAGCCCGGGGGCCGACCGCTGCAGGTCGCGCACGAACGGGGTCCCGATGGTCGCGAAGTCCGTCAGCTTGGCGAGCGACGGCTGCGCCTGGGCCAGCAGGGCCGGCAGGTCGCGGACCGCTGCCGCCAGGCGCTCCTTGCGCGCCCCGCTGGTCTCG
This sequence comes from Paraconexibacter sp. AEG42_29, assembly GCF_040581415.1. Lineage (NCBI taxonomy): Bacteria > Bacillati > Actinomycetota > Thermoleophilia > Solirubrobacterales > Paraconexibacteraceae > Paraconexibacter > Paraconexibacter sp. AEG42_29. Next base: position 5,653,330 of record NZ_CP114014.1, read on the forward strand.
GCGACCACGCCCGCCTGGCGGACGAACTCCGCGACGCGGCCGCGGCCGGCGGCCAGGCTGCGCAGGACGGTGTCGCTGCCCTGCACGAGCGACCGCAGCTGCGCGCGGTCGCGCTCGAGGATCGACAGCGTCTCGTGCGTGGCCTGCAGCGCCGGGGCAGCGCGGCGGATGGCCTGGTTCAGATCGTCGCCGCGCGACGTCAGGCCCACGCCGAGCCCGTCGAGCAGCAGCGTCAGCCGCTGGCGGACGGGGAGCTGGAAGGTGTTCAGGACCTGGTCGATGTCGACCGGGGCGTGCGTCCCGTCCAGGCCGAGCGTCGGCGTGCCCTCGCGCTCGGGGACGACGGGGGCGTCGGCGGTCCCCGGCGTGCAGTTGATGAACCGCTCGCTGATCAGCGACTGCGGCGCGATCGTGCAGTCCGCGTCGGTGTGGAACGGGCCGAACTCGCCGTCGATCGTGAGCTCGACGCGGGCCTTGTGGTCGCGCGTGACCGCGAGGTCGGTGACCTTGCCGACCTTCGCCCCGGCGATCCGGACGTCGACGCCGGGGGTGACGAACGAGGCGTTGTCGAAGATCGCCGCGACGCGGTAGTCGGCGCCCGAGCCGGACCCGGATCCGCAGCCCGCGACAGCAGCCGCCGCAGCGACGGCGAGCGCCGCGCCGAGCCCGCGCAGGCGCGTGTGGCGACGGGCGGTCATGGCCGGTTCCCCGGTTCGCAGGCGTAGCCCGGGTCGAACACGTTCGACCCGTCGGCGGCCGCGACGCCCGCCCCGCCGGGGCAGCGGGCGACGTTGCCGAACTTGACCGGGGACCCCGGGAAGGAGGGCACGAGGTTGCCGAGGATCCCGACGACCGGCGTGGACGTGGAGACGAAGGCGATCCGCGCGTACTCGCCGTTCGCGTCGTAGGACCCGCCCGAGGTGCCGCCGAAGCCGTTGGTCGCCCCGAGCGCGATGTCCGGGAAGGCCGCGCGGGCGGCGCTGACGATCGGCGCCGTCGCCTTCAGCGCGTCGGTGGCCGCCCCGATCGCCGGCACCGCCGTCGATCGCAGCGCGGGCAGTCCGGCGAGCGCGCCGCGCAGGGTCGGCAGCAGCGCCCGGACCGCGGGCAGGACGTCGGCGGTCTGCCGCAGCGCCGGCGCGGCGGCGGTCAGGGTGCGGCTCAGCCGCGGGGCGACCGGAGCCGCCAGGTCGACCGTCGGCTTCAGCTCGTCGAGCGTCCCGGCCAGCCGGTCCAGCGTGCGGCCGGCGCCGCCGAGCGCGGTCGGCGCGCGGGCGAGGACGTCGGCCAGCGCGCGCCGGTCGGCGGCCAGCGCGCCCGCGGTCGTGGCGGCGGACGAGAGCCCGCCCGCCAGGTCGTCCCGCCGCGCGGCCACCGCGGACACCACCCCGGAGGAGGCGACGATGAACTGCTGCAGCGCGCCGCGGTCGGCGATCAGCTCGCCCAGCGTCCCCTGGATCTGGCTCAGCGCCGGGTCCAGGTAGCGCAGCGAGGCGTTCATCCCCTTCGCGCCGCCCTGCTGGAGCGCCGAGTCGCTGCCCTGGATCGTGGCCTGAAGCCGCTGGCGGGTGTCGGCGTCGAGGGTCGACAGGACGGCGTCCAGGTCGGTCGACGAGGTCGACGCCGACGACGGGATCGTGTCGCCCGAGGCCATCGGCTCGGCGTTGTTCGGGCCGGGCTCGAGCGCGACGTACCGGTTGGCGACCCCGGACACCGACGCGGACCGGACGATCGCCCGGGTCCCCGTGTGCAGCGGTGCGAAGTCCTCGTCGTCGATCTCGAGGGTGACGTCCGCCTCGTTGTCGTCGGCCAGCTCGATCGCCGTGACAGTGCCCACCTGCAGGCCGCCGACCTCGACGAGGTTGCCCTTGACGAGCTGGCTCGCGTTCGTCAGGCGCAGGTGCAGCCGGTAGGGGTCCTCGCCGCGGGTCAGCAGGACGAGCAGGACGACGACGGCCAGGGCGAGCGCTCCGGCGGCGAGCGCCCGCGGGTCGGCGCGCCGTGGCTCACTCCCGGATGCAGTCCCCTCGCTCGCCATCTCCCGCCCGGAACCTAACGAACTTTCGTTCACAGACGCAAATATGTTCGGTAGCGTCCGCAACGTGGCACCGTCAGCACCAGCCCCCGCGCGCGCCGCTGCGCCACGCCGCAGCCAGCAGGAGCGGAGCGACACCACCCGCAGCGCCCTGCTCGACGCCGCGCTCGACGTGCTCGCCACCGAGGGCTACGCCCGCGCGACGACGAGCCGCGTGTGCGAGCGCGCCGGCCTGTCGCGGGGCGCGCACCTGCACCACTTCGGCACCCGCGACGGGCTCCTCTCGGCCGCGGTCGAGCAACTGGCGGCGCAGCTGATCGAGCTGCACCTGGGGTCGTTCCCGGACGACGAGCAGCCGGACCCGGGCCGCGGCCTGGACACGTTGTGGGACCTCTACACCGGTCGCCTGTTCGTGACCGGGATGGAGGTGATCATGGCCGCGCGGACGGACCCGGACCTGCTCCTGCGCCTGAAGCCGCTGGAGCGCCAGCTCAACGTGCAGTCGGCGCGCCTGTGCCGGCGCCTGTTCCGCGCCCACGGCACCCAGGACGAGTTCGACGAGCTGATGCTGTTCGTGCTCGCCGCCGTCCGCGGCGTGGCGATGCTCGACACGACGAACCCGACGACGGCGGCCCGCCGGGCGCGGCGCTGGCGGATCGTCCGGGAGCACCTGCTCGCGGTCCTGTCGCCGGCCTGACGGCCCGGGGACGCCGGTGCGACGACGTGGGATAGTCGGCGCATGAGCAAGCAGGGGATCGAGCACACGGACGTCGTCGTGGTGGGCGCCCGCTGCGCCGGGAGCGCGACCGCGATCGCCCTGACCCGGCGGGGCCGGAAGGTGATCGCGCTCGACGGCGCGTCGTTCCCGTCCGACACGCTCTCGACCCACCTGTTCTTCCCGAACCACTGGGCCGAGCTCGAGCGGCTCGGGGCCCGTGATCGCGTCATGGCGCTCGACCCGCCGCTGCACACGCACGCCGGGCTCGGCACGAGCGCGGTGGAGGTCGTGGGCCCGTTCCGCGCCTACGAGGGCTTCGCCGCCGGGTCGTGCGTCCGCCGCCCCGGTCTGGACCAGGCGCTCGTCGACACCGCTCGTGACGCCGGCGCCGAGGTCCGCGAGCGCACCCGCGTCCGGGACCTCGTCCGCGACGACGCGGGCCGCGTCGTCGGTGTGCGCTACAGGACCCGCGACGGCGTCGAGGGGGAGATCCGCGCGAAGCTCGTCGTCGGTGCGGACGGGCGGGGTTCGACGATCGCGCGGCTCGTCGGCACCCGCAGCCACCACGAGTGGGAGAACCGCCGCATGATGGCGTTCGCCTACTACGACGACCCGCGCGAGGCGGACCGTCACGTCGCGATGCAGTGGCGCCAGGACGACGAGCTCGTCACCGTCTTCCCCTGCGACGGCGGGCAGTCGCTGGTCCTGCTCATGCCGCCCGCGACCCGAGCCGACGAGTTCCGCGACGACGCCGAGGCCGCGTACGAGAAGACCGTCGCCGGGGTCGCGCCGCTGGCCGCGCGCCTGGAGCGCTGCACGCGGGCGTCCAAGATCCGCGCCTCCTACACCCACCCGGCGTACTTCCGGCACTCGCACGGGCCCGGCTGGGCCCTGACCGGGGACGCGGGCCACTTCAAGGATCCGGTCACCGCGCAGGGCATCCGCGACGCGCTGCGCTTCGGGCGGCTCCTCGGCGAGGCCGCGGCACCCGCGCTCGACGACGCGGCGTCGCTCGATCTCGCGCTGCAGGAGTGGGAGGCCGACCGTGACGCGCAGTGCCTGGCGATGTACCAGTGGGCGAACGGGCTGGGCCTGGCGGACGACATCTCCCCGATCGAGAACGCGGCCTACCGGTGGTTCGCGTCGCGGCCGGGCGGCCCGAGCGACGTGCTGGACGTCTTCTCGCGGCGGCAGGCTCCCGCGCAGGTCTTCTCGCCGGCGCGCGTGGTGCGCTGGGTCGCGCAGGCGGCGCGCGACCCCGCGGTGCCGCGGCAGCAGCTGTGGTCGACGCTGCGCCGTGACGTGCGGCGCGAGCTCGCCCGGATCGCCGAGGAGCGGCGGTTCGCCCGCCGGCGTGCCGCGTCCGCCCGGCAGCCGTTCGTCGTCCCCGCGCCGTCCGTGGCGCCCGCCGACCGACCGGAGGCCGAGCCGGCGGTCGGGGTCTGACGTCCGCCGGGCGACGCCCCGGCGTGCGGCAAGCGGGCGTCGGCGTCGGCCGGTCAGGCCGGCCGCGCCCCCGGCATCGGGCGCAGCAGTGCCAGCTGCCGGGACTGGAGCAGCAGCCGCCCGTCCGCCGACCACAGCTCGCCCTGCTCGTCGAAGATCCCGCCGCCGGCCTCACGGGTGTCCAGGCGGCAGAGGACCCATGGGTGCTCGCCGTCCGGCACCGGGGCGCGCCAGTGGATCGTGAGGTCGAGCGTCGGCATCAGCGCCGGCCCGTCCAGGCGCGGGAAGACCGCCGGCCACCAGGCGTCCGAGTAGGCCGCGAGGGCGATCGCGTCCAGGGGGCGCGGGGCGATCGTGCGGATCCAGCCGCCGACGAGCGATTCCTCCGCGCCGGTCACGGGCTCCGCGCCGAACGCGTGCCGCAGGTCGTAGTTGTCCAGCAGGGCCGACGTCGAGCCGCCCGGGCGGACGCGGGTGAGCCCCGCCGGCGGCGGGGCCTGCGGGAAGCCGGTGGCCGGCTGCACCAGCGCTCCGGGCCCGTCCGCGTCCACGGCCAGCACGCCGACGCCGGTGATGAGGACGTCGTCGCCGCGGCGGCCGCGCAGGGACACGAACGTCACCGAGCGGCCGGCGCGCTCGACCGTCAGCTCGTAGTCGATCGGCCCCTCGGTCGGCGCCTTCAGGTAGTGCAGCGTCAGCGATCGCGGCGCGCGGTCGGCCCCGGCGGCGAGCATCATCGCGCGCGTCGCGTGGGCGGCGATCAGCCCGCCGTTGACGCCGATGGCGGCGTACCAGCGGCGGGAGATGATGCCGCGCCAGCGCCCGGGGCCGATCGGCTCGAGCGCGGTGTCGTCGTCGAAGGAGGGATCCACGGCCGCCAGTCCATCAGCTTTCGCCCGGGGGGCGCTCGGCTGTCAGGCGTTGAGGAGCAGGACGCCCGCGACCGCGAGGGCGGTCCCGAACAGCGCGAACCCCGCCGCGAACACCACGATGAACCCCGACACGAGCCGCAGCGCCTTCCGGTCGACCGCGACCCGGACACGGTCGGGCGCGGCCGGGTCGTAGAGGACGTCGACCTCGGCCCCCACCTTGCCGGCCGCCGGCGACGAGGACTCGAAGCTCCAGGCGTCGGCCGGCCGCCCGTCCGCGAGCGTGTACGCCAGCCGCACCCGGGCGCGCATCGAGACTTCCGGCCCGTGCCGGTAGCGCGCCTCCCACTTGACGTCGGTGATGCGCCCGCGTCCCCGGGCGGCGATGGCCTCGAAGCCCCTGCGCGACCGGCGGATCCGGCTCGCCACGAACAGGATCACGACCGCGGCGGCGAGCATCACGCCGCCGCAGCCCAGCAGGATCCGGCCGAACTGGTCCTCGATGCCCATGGTGCCCGTGACCCTTCCCCGGGGCGGCCATCCCTACGCCCGCGCACCGGTCGAGGCCGAACGAGGGGCAGCTCAGGCGAAGACCTCGGCGGCGTCGGCCGGCCAACCCGGATCGCCGCCGCGGGCGAACGCCACCCACGCTCCGTGCATCCGGGCGGCGAGCTCCGGCGGCCCGCCCGCGTCCCCCAGGAGTGCCGCATCGCCGCGCAGCCCAGGTGCGTCGAGCGTGTCGAAGACGAACGGCAGCTCGACCGCGTGCGCGGCCCCGAGGCGCCCGCCGAGCGCCCCCGACGGCCAGGCGAACTCGTACACGAAGGTCGGCGCGCCCGAGGCCCGATGAGCGTCCGCGAGGGCCGCGATGGGGTCGCGGAAGAGGCTGCGCGTCAGCGGGACGGCGTGCGCCAGGTCGACGTCCGGGCTGCCCGCGACGTACAGGTTTCCCTCCTCGGTGGTGTCGCCGATCAGGAGCGGGACATCGCTGCCGGCGCGGCCCGAGACGGCGGCGAGCGGGTCGTGCGGGACGACGTCGCCGTCGCGGACGGGGAGCAGCTGGAGCATGCCGAAGGCCGGGTCGGCGTCGCTGTCCGTCTGCAGGTCGACGGTGCCCGGGAGGACCTTGGCCTGGGCGGCGATCACGTCCGCGATCGGCACGGCACGGAAGGCGTCGGCCGTCGGCTCGACCCCCAGGTGGCCGGCGACGGCCGCGGCCACCCGCGCACCCTGCTCGGCGCTCAGGATCACGTTCTGCCCGCCGCTCTGCAGCGCCGCGCGGTGGACGAGGCCGCGGCTCACCGGGGACGCGAGCAGCGCGCCGAGCGTCATCGCGCCCGCGGACTGGCCGAACGCCGTCACGTTGCCGGTGTCCCCGCCGAACGCGGCGATCTCCCGCTGCACCCACTGCAGCGCCGCGAGCTGGTCGCGGATCCCGGCGTTCGTCACCCCGCCGTCGAGCGCGAGGAAGCCCTCGGCCCCGAGGCGGTAGGTGACCGTCACGAGCACGATGCCGTCGCGGGCGAACGCGGCCCCGTCGTAGCACGGCGCCGCCGGGCTGCCGGCCACGAACGCACCGCCGTGCATCCAGACCATGACCGGGTGCGGGCCGTCCGCTGCCGGGGTCCACACGTTGAGCGTCAGCTGGGGATCCTCGCCGGTCCAGCGCGGGCCCATGAACGAGCGCGTGTCGAGCCCCGCCAGCGTGCGCTCGGGCTGCGGCGCGGGCGGGCCGAACGCCGTCGCGTCCCGCGTGCCGTCCCAGGCAGCGGCCTCCTGCGGTTCCGCGTACCGCAGGGCGCCGACGGGCGGCGCCGCGTACGGGACGCCGAGGAACGCCGCGCAGCCGTCCGGCAGCCCCCGGCCGCGCAGCGTCCCCGCGGGGATCTGGACCTCCGGCGCACTCATGGCGCGAGCCTAACGCGGCTTCCGTAGGGTCGCTCCATGGACGTGCCCTCCCGCGCGGAAGCGTCGATGGACCTCTCGGAGGCAGCCCGCCGGCTCGCCGACGACGTCGACGTCCGGGCGATGTCGCCGCGCGTCACGGAGCGCATCGCACGGGAGGTCTTCGCCGACCGCCTCGGGGACCGCGAGTTCCTGCATGTCCTCAGCCAGAGCGTGCACGACAACGTCCAAGCGGTCCTCGACGTGATCGCCGGACGCCTGCGGGTCACGAGCGCCGAGCCGCTCGGCGCGATCGCGTTGATGGACGTGTTCGCGGAGCTCGGGGAGCCGACGGCCTCGGTCGAGCGCGGCTACCGGATCGGCCAGTGGGAGATCTGGGAGCAATGGGTCGCAGCCGCCAGGCACGAGGCGGCCGGCGACCACGAGCTGCTCACGGACCTGGTCGTCGGCCCGAGCCGCACGCTGTTCGAGTACATCGACACGATCCTCACGACGGTGCTCGCGCGCTACGAGGAGCAGCGCCGGTCCGTGGACCGCGCCCGCGACCACGAGCGCAGCCGGTTGCTGCGGGAGCTCCTGGAGAGCGTCCGCGAGCCGGCCGCCGCCGAGGCATCGGCCGTGCTCCGGTACGACGTCGCGCTGACGCACCGCGCGGTCGTCGTGCACTCCGAGGATCGCGCGGTGGCCGAGGGCGCGCTCGAGCGCCTGCGCGAGGCGATCGGCGCATCCGACGCGCTCCTGCATCCGGAGAGCGTGAACCGCTGGGCGCTGTGGCTGGGCCGGCGCGAGCCGCCGTCCGCCTCGCAGCTGCGCCAGTTCCGGCGTGAGCTCGACGCGTTCGGGCTCACCGGCGGCGTCGGCGAGCCCGCCGCCGGCGTCCCCGGCCTGCGCGGGTCGTACGCGCAGGCTCGCGAGGCGCTGCGGGTGCGTCAGGCGCTCGGGGCCGGCGGGTCGCCGGTCGCCTGGTTCGCCGACGTCCAGCTCGAGGCGCTGCTGCTCGAGCAGCCGGAGCGGGGCCGGGCGTTCGTGGCGCTGACGCTGGGGACGCTGGCCGGGGCCGACGAGCGCGGGGTGAGGCTGCGGGAGACGATCGAGGCGTGGCTCGAGGCGGGGAGCCACGTGGGTGCGGCCGCGCTGCTCGACGTGCACGAGCACACGGTCCGCAACCGCCTGCGCCAGATCGAGGAGCTGCTCGACGTCACCCTGCCCGCCCGCCGGACGGAGCTGGCGGTGGCGCTGCGGCTGCACCGGCTCCTCGGGTGACAGGCCGGGGCCGAACAGGCCCCGTTCCTGTCACCGGGCATCGCCCTGCTAGAGCAGGCTGGCGGTCATGCCGCCGTCGAGGACGTAGGACGACCCGGTGGTCCAGCCGGCGCGGTCGGACGCGAGGAACGCGGCGGTCTCCGCGACCTCGGCCACCGTGCCGAGCCGGCCCTGCTTCGCGGCCACCAGGTCGGCGAACGACGCGCCGAGCGCCGCCTCCACGGCCACGCCGGCGCGGTCGACCATCGCGGTGTCGACGAACGCCGGGCACACGCAGTTCACGCGGATGCCGGCGTCGCGCAGCTCCAGCGCTGCGACGCGGGTCAGCTGGATGACGCCCGCCTTGGAGGCGCAGTAGGACCCGAGCAGCGGGCTGCCGTTGATGCCGGCGACGGACGCCAGGTTGACGATCGTGCCCTTGCTCTCGGCCAGCGGCGCGAGCGCGTGCTTCATCCCGAGGAAGACCCCGGTGACGTTGATGTCCATCAGCCGGCGGAACTCGTCCTCGGTCTGCTCCAGGAGCGGCTTGACGATCTCGATCCCCGCGTTGTTGACGAGGACGTCGAGCCCGCCGAGGGTGTCGACGGTGGCAGCGACCGCGGCGGCCACCTGCCCCGAGTCGGTGACGTCGCAGGTGACCGCGTGCGCCCCGATCGCCTCCGCGGTGGCGGCGGCCTCCTCGCCGTTGATGTCGGCGATGACGACGCTCGCACCGCGGGCGATGAACAGCTCGGCGATCGCGCGGCCGATGCCGCGGGCGCCTCCGGTGACCAGTGCCTTGCGGCCTGCCAGTTCTTCCATGTGACCTCTCCTGTCGTGGGGGTGGGGTGAGTCAGGGTGCGCCGAGGATGTGGACCGCGCAGCTGGCGGCGGCACCGTGGACGAACGCGCCCAGGGTGTGCGTGAGCGCGACGCGGGCGCCGGCCACCTGGCGCTCGCCCGCGTCGCCGCGCAGCTGCAGCACCGCCTCGCCGATCTGCGCGCAGCCGGTGGCGCCGACGGGGTGGCCGCGCGCGCCGAGCCCGCCGGACGGGTTGATCGCGACATCGCCGTCGAGGGCGGAGCGGCCGTCCTCGACGTAGGCGCCGCCGTCGCCCGGGGCGCAGAAGCCGAGGTCCTCGGTGTGGAGGATCTCCGCGATCGTGAAGCAGTCGTGGACCTCCGCGAGGTCCACCGCGTCCGCGTCCAGCCCGGCCTGCAGGTAAGCCCGCTCGGCCGCGTGGCGCGTCAGCGCGAAGCTCGTCATGTCCCCGAACGGCTCGTGCGCGCTCGACGTCTGGGCGGACGCGAGGATCCGCGGGTCGGTGGGACGGGCGAGGTCGCCGGCGACGACGATCACGGCTGCGGCACCGTCGGAGATGCCGCAGCAGTCCAGCAGCCCGAGCGGCGTGGCGACCCGGCGGGCGGCGAGGACGTCCTCCACGGTCACGGGCTGGTCGAACTGCGCGATCGGGTTCAGCGCGCCGTTGCGGTGGTTCTTGACCGTGACCGCCGCGAGCTGCTCGGGGGTCGTCCCGTAGCGGTCCATGTGGCGGCGGGCGATCATGCCGAAGACGCCGGGGAAGGTGACGCCGAACCGCGCCTCGGCCTGCAGGTCGCTGGCCCCGGCGAGGACCTCGATCGTCAGCGGCGTCGGCGCGCGCGTCATGTGCTCGGCGCCGAACGCGATCGCGACGTCGACCTGGCCGGTCGCGACGGCGAGGTAGGCGCTGCGCACGGCGACCGAGCCGCTGGCGCAGGCGTTCTCCACGCGCGTCACCGGGAGTCCGCCGAGGCCGAACGGGCGCAGGGCCAGCTGCCCGAGGGCGCACATCTGGCCGCCCAGCTGCCCGCCGGTGACGTTGCCGACCCAGGCCGCCTCGATCGCGGACGGGTCGATGGCGGCGTCGGCGATCGCGCGGTGGACGGCGACCTCGGCGAGCGAGCGGTCGGTCTCGCCGGGCAGGCGGCCGAACGTCGTCAGGCCGACGCCGCGCACGGCGACGGTCCGCAGGGTGGTGGAGCTCATCTTCCGGCCTCGCCCGCTCCGCCGGCCATGCCGGCCGGCTCGCAGTGGAAGGGCAGGTCGCTGCCCGAGTCGTGCGCCACCAGGACGAGCGGCAGCCCGTGCCGCAGCTCGCGGTCCGGGTCGCCGTCCACGACGATCGGGGCCAGGACGCGAGGACCGTCGTCGAGGTCGACGTACCCCAGCGCGTACGGCACGGGCAGCGGCGGGGCGGCCGCGCCGACGTGGACCACGGTCCAGGTGAACAGGCGGCCGGTGCGGGGCAGCGGCTCGACGCGCAGCGCGTCCCAGGTGGAGCACGCCGGGCAGTTGCGCTGCGCGGGGTAGTAGCCCGCGTCGCAGGCGGTGCAGCGGACCCAGGTGGCCTGCGGGTGCGCGGCGGCGGTCATGCGGCCGCCGCGCCCGGCAGCGCTCGGACGAGCTCCTGCACGCGTTCGGGCGACGCCGCAGCCGCGATCCGCGGCGCCAGGACGGTCGCCTCCGCCGGCGCGTTCCAGGGTGCGCCCCACTCCGGCACGGCAGCGCCCGAGACCGCGGCGCCGATCGCGGCATGGCCGTCCGCGAACGCCCCGGCACCATCGGCGTGGACCAGCGCGAGCGCCGGCCGCCGGTGGTGCACCAGCAGGTTCAGCAGCGGCGAGCAGAGGCCGAGCTCGTCGGCCGTCGGTGCGCGTCGCTCCTCGAGGACCACGTGCCCGCCCGCCTCCAGGATCAGCTTCGCCGCGTCGCAGACCACCAGGCCGCAGGCGTCGACGAGGTCCTCGTCCTCGCCCGCAGCGGCGCGCCGCTCATGACCGGCGACGTGCTCGGCGAGGGTGAGCGGCCCCGTCAGCAGGACGCCGACCGCACCCTCGCGGGCCAGCGCGGCGACGACCTGGAGCGCAGCCGCGAGCGCCGGATGGTCGTCCGCCGCCCCGAGCTCCAGCAGGTCCCACTCGTCGGGATCGACATCGGCGGCGCCCGCCACCCGCCAGCTGCCCTGCGCGGTCTGCGCCAGCGCGCACCCGAGCGCCTCGGGCAGCAGCGTGCCGTCGCCGCCGACCAGCGTCAGGTCCCCCCGCAGCAGGTCGCGCTCCTGCCGCGTCGCAAGGATGCCGCCTGCGGGATCGGTCCGCACGGCAGCGGGATCGAGGCCCAGGAGCCGGGCGCCGAAGCCGCACGGCCGCGGGACGAAGCCGCGGCGGCCGGCGGGCAGGTAGGAGAGCGTCACGACCCGGGCCGGCCTAGAACATCATCACCGGCATGAGCGCGTCCGCCGGCATCGTGATGTCGGGACCGCCGGCGTGGATGACCGTGCGGTCCGCCCACGACCCGTAGTACGGCAGCCCGGCGGGCGGCAGGTCCGTCGTCCAGCCCGCTTCGAACTCGGCGAACGGCACGGCGCGCGCCAGGCGGGCGGCCCGCTCGGCCGTCCGCAGCCGCTCCGTCTCGGCGGCGTCGTGGCTGCCGGTCGCCTCGTCGACCGCGACGAAGTAGATGTTCCGCGCGGTCCAGGCCGAGATGAGGTCCTGGCGCAGATCGCGGACGACCGACGCGGGATCGCGGTCCAGCACGTCGCCGTACCCGCCGCCGCCGCCCTGGCTCATCGCGTAGATCTCGCCCTCGGCGGCGATCTCGAACTGCATGCCGGTGTGGGCGGTCGAGTACTCGGCGCCGGCGAACGGGCGGTCGTTCATCAGCGCGACGGGGTCGTCGACGCGCAGCGTCGTGTCGGCGCGCATCGCCTCCAGGGTGTTCACGCCCTTGACCTTCATCAGCGGCTGGCACGGGGAGCCGTAGCCGCCGAAGAGGCCGAGCGCGAGCGGGAACTTGGAGCCGATCGCGATCGTCATCCAGCCCCACAGCGGCGAGTTCTTGTAGGTCATGACCTGCTGGTGGCCGTGGCCGCCGCGGAACTGGCCGAAGCCCTGGTTGTCGCGCATGACCCGCCGGTTGGAGAGGCACAGGACCGGCAGCTCGTCCTCGATCATCTCGTTCTCGCCGAGGTCGGACATCGAGCAGAAGATCGGCGCGATCGCATGCTCCCCGTCCCGGTTCGAGCGGGCGCCGCCGCCCATGCCGTTGATGTCGGTCATGACGTTGCCGACGAAGTAGCCGTGCTGCGTGTAGCCGCCGAACAGGAAGCCGTTGATCATCGGCCACCAGGACGCGTGGATCTCGGTCGACTTCGCGAGGTTGCCCGAGTGCTTGTCGTTGAAGAGGAACTTCTGCAGGCAGTGCTCGACCGCGGAGAAGCTCGGGAAGAACGTCATCATCGAGACGGCGTTCGGGACCTCGGCCGAGCAGTCGAACGCCGACCCCTCGTCGGTGAGGACGGTGACGGGCTCGAAGGCCGCCTGGTTGCGCGGCAGGTCGGGCCAGACGAAGGTCAGGAAGACCTGGGCGATCATCCCCTTGAGCGACGCCAGGACGGTGTTGATCGCCCGGTTCATCAGCTCCGGGCCGGAGCCGCGCAGGTCGATGATCATCTCGTCGCCGCGGATCTCGATCGTGCAGTTGATCTTCAGCAGCAGCGGCTCGCGGAGGGAGTTGTCGCAGAAGCGGACCACGCGGCGCTTGCCGTCGGGCATCGCCGCCAGGCGGCGGCGGACCTCCGCACCGGTGAATTCCAGGGTCCCGCGCACGACCCCGATCACGGCGTCGCGCCCGTACTCCTCGACCGCCTCCAGCAGCCGGGTGCGCAGCCGCATGGTGCCGGCCAGGCGCGAGCGCATGTCCTCGAGCTGCAGCTTCGGGTCGCGAACGGAGTTCTGGAAGAAGGTGACGAGGTCCTCCCGCAGCTTGAAGTTCTCGCCGATCTTCATCGGGCTGATCTTCAGGCCCTCGTCGTAGGGGCTCTCGGCGGCGGACGGCATGCCGCCGGGCTCGGTCGCCCCGTTCTCGCCCTCGTGGATGATCGTCCCCACCCAGGCGATCAGCTCGCCCTCGTGGAAGACGGGCATCAGGCAGCTCTGGTCGGTGTTGTGGACGTTCCCGAAGCGGGCGTCGTTGTGCATGAAGATGTCGCCGTCCTTGATGCCGACGGTCTCCTCGTCCTGCCAGTGCTTGAGGATGTACTTGATCGGCGGGCCCGCGAGGACCGAGAAGATCAGCACCCCGCTGGAGGACGCGATCGCCAGGTCGCCGCGGGCGGTGAAGATCCCGGAGATCAGGTCGCCCCACTTCGCCGACGGCGCGGAGGCGATGTGCATCAGCATGTCCTTGGCCTCGTTGGCCGAGGTCTGCAGGCGGTTGCGGATGATCGTCTTCGTCAGGTCATCGGTGTCCACCGCCATCGCCGCCTCCTCCAGCGGCGAGCGCGGGGCGGGCTTGTGGTTGCGCATGATCTCGCGGTCGGGGCCGCGGAACAGGACGGTCTTGTGGAGGAACTCCTGCACCTCCGCGTCGAGGGCGGCGGCGTCCTCCGCCTCGGTGAGGTCTGGGCTTGAATCGATGGCCATGGGTGTTCCTCCTACGCCGTGCGGCGCATCTCGATGAAGTAGCTGTCCAGCTGGCTCAGGCGCCAGCCCGGGTTGACCACGAACGTGGTGTGCGGGGCCTCGACCAGGGCGGGGCCGTCGATGACGTCGTCCGGCCCGAGGGCGTCGTAGTCGTAGACCTGCGTCTCGGCGAAGGCGCCGTCGAACCACGCCTGGCGGGTGCCCTTGGCGAGCCGGGCCGGCGCGGTGGCGAGGGCGGTGCCGCCGTCGCCGCCATGCTGGTCCCCGCCGGTCCCGGCGGTCGCGACCGAGGACCCCGCGGCGCCCTCGTCCCCGCGGAACGTGACCTTCTCCAGCGGGACGAACGCGACGACGCGGATCTGGTTGACCTTGATCCCCGTCTCCGGCGTCTGCGTCCCCTCGCCGAACCGGTCGCCGTAGGACGCGTGGTAGCGCTTGATCATGTCCAGTACCTGCCGCGCGGACGTGAAGCGGTCGAACGGCACGATCATCGACGTCAGCTGCAGCTGGTCGCCGTAGCGCATGTCGAACTCGACGCGGAACTGCACGCTCTCCGGCGCGTGGCCCTGGCGGACGATGTCCTTGCGACCCCGCTCCCGCAGCTCGTCGATGTGCCCGTTGAGCACCTCGTAGTCGGTGAACAGCGACTGGCTCAGCGCCTCGTACAGCGACAGGTACACCGACCGCTCGTGGATGTGCAGCTGGTCCATGTTCCCCGCGCCGACGGCCGAGAAGATCGCCGAGTTGCGAGGGACCAGGACACGCTGCACCCCGAGGTCCTCGGCGAACCCGCAGGCGTGCGTCGGGCCGTTGCCGCCGTAGGCCAGGATCGTGAACTTCCGCGGGTCGTAGCCCTTCAGCGCGACCTCCTTGAAGATCCCCTGCGCCATGTTGTTGTCCACGATCTTGCGGACCTGCGCAGCGGCCTCCTGACCGCTGATCCCCAGCGGCTTGCCCAGTCGATTCGCGAACGCCTGCTCGGCCCGCCGGCGGTTCAGCTTCAGCTTCCCGCCGTGGTAGTAGTCCGGGTCCAGGTAGCCCAGGACGAGGTCCGCGTCGGTGACCGTCGGCAGGCGACCACCCATGTCGAAGCACGCCGGCCCCGGGTCCGACCCGGCGCTGTCGGGCCCGACCTCGATGCTGGCGTGCGTCGAGTCGTAGCGGGCGATCGAGCCGCCGCCCGCACCGAGCGCGACCATCGACACCATCGGGATCTGCACCCGCCACCGATCGACGATCGGATCGAACTCGTAGAACCGGATCCCGCCCCCGGTGACCAGGCCGATGTCGAACGACGTCCCGCCCATGTCGACCGTGATCAGCTCGTCGATGTCGAGCTCGTCGGACACCTGCTCGGCCGCGTTCAGGCCCGCCACCGGGCCGGCGTGGATCGTCTGCAGCGCGTGCGTGCGGTTCAGCTGCGACATGCCGCCCGAGTTGTGGACGATCTGCATCGGCCTGCGATAGCCCCGTTCGCGCAGCGCACGCTCCAGCGACCGCAGGCCGTGCTGCATCTCGCGATGCAGGTAGGCATCGAGGATCGCCGACATCGAGCGCGTGTACTCGCCCTTCTTCAGCGACACGTCGTGCGAGCAGACGATCGGGAACGCACCGAGGTAGCTGCCCGGGTACTCCTCGAGCACGACCTGCTCCACGAGGTCCTCGTGCTCGGGGTTCATGACGGAGTGCAGCAGGACGACGACGAACCCGCGGACGCCCTGCTCGACCAGGCGCTGCACCGCGGCGCGGATGTCCTCGCGGTCGGCGGGGACGACGACCTCGCCCGCATGGTCGATGCGCTCGCGCACCCCGACGATGTGCTCGGGATCGATCAGCGGGATCGGCCGGTCGGCGCCGGGCAGGTCGGACTTCTCGAGGTCGGTGAGCCCGTCCCCGTACTGCAGCCCGCGACCGAGCGTGATCGTGTGCTCGTAGCCGAGGGTGGTGATCAGCCCGAGCTTCGGCCCGGATCGCTGGATCAGCGCGTTGGTGCCGAGGGTCGTCGCGTAGCGGACGGACTCCACGCCGGCCAGGACGTCGTCCGTCTCCTCCCCGAGCTCGGCGGCCGCGGTGCTCAACGCCGCCAGGAAGCCCTCGGACAGGTTGTGGTGGGTGGTGAGGGCCTTGGCCTCCACGCGGGCGTCGTCCCAGACCAGGAAGCAGTCGGTGAATGTGCCGCCGATGTCGACGCTGATGCGCCTCATGCCGCCTCCTCCGTCTCGGTGCCGGCCGCCCGTGCTGCGGCGCGGTCCTTCAGCCACTGCAGGTCGAGCTCGATGTCGTGGGTGATCGGGTGGCCCGGCGGGAGGTACTCGACCTCGACCATGACGGCGCAGCCGGGGCAGTAGTACTCCAGGAGCTGGCACCACTCCGCGTCCGGCGCGAAGGTGAACGCATAGGCGTCCGGGTCGATCAGCGGCCGGTGGATCTCGGCGGGGTCGCGGCGGTGGACGACGAGCCCGCGCTTGTAGCTCTCGCCGGCCGGGCCGTGCTCCCGCCCGCAGCGCGTGCAGCGCCACGCCTCGGCGTCGAGGTCGACCTCGAGGTACTCGGTGATGCGTTCGATCGTGGCCATCGGTCATCCCTCCCGGGTCAGGAACAGCTGGTCGTAGGTGTCGCGCTGCAGGGTCCAGCCGGGCGGGACGCAGACGGTCACGATGTCGCCGGCGACGACCGCCGGGCCCTCGATCCGCGCGTGCCGGGCGTCGACGTCGGCTGCGGCGTAGATCGGCGTCGACGTGGCGGCGTCGCCGTCCCACCAGATGTCGCGGTGGGACGCGGGCGCGGGTGGGTCGGTCGGCCGGTCGACCTGCGTGAAGGCGATGTGGGGCAGCGCCGCGCTGGCCGTGACCCGCACGTCGACCGCGTCGCCGCCGGCTGCGGCCTGGGTGGTCGCGAAGCTGACGTCGTCCAGGGAGAAGCCCTCCCCGCGCATGTCGATCCGCGCGCGTTCGGTGAGCTCCCGCTCGGCGGCCTGCGCCGATGCGTCGTCGCCCGCGGCGACGATCCGCCCGTAGCGGTGCTCGACGTCGGCGAAGCCGATGCCGAATGCGCTGCAGACGCTGGCCAGGCCGGGGACGAGCACGCGGTCGATGCCCGCGTGCTCCGCGATCCGCGCGGCGTGGACCGCACCGCCGCCGCCGAAGGCGACGAGCAGGCAGTCGCTGCCGGAGCGTTCGGCGATACCCGCCTTCAGGTGTGCGCCGATGCGGTGCTCGAGCGCCTCCCGGACGCGGTGCGCGCCCTGTTCGACGGACACGCCGAGCGGGCCCGCGACGTGCTCGTCGACGGCCCGCCGCGCGCGCTGCGGGTCGAGGGCCACGCGGCCGGCGAAGCGCTGCGCGACGTCGAAGATCCCCAGGGTGAGGTTGGCGTCGGTGACCGTCGCCTCCGTACCGCCGAAGCCGAAGCACGCGGGGCCGGGCGCCGCGCCGGCGCTGCGGGGCCCGAGCTGCAGCGAGCCATCCTCGGTGACCTCGGCGATCGTCCCGCCGCCGCCCCCGAGCGCGTCGATCCGGCGCATCGGCAGGGAGAACTCGGTCGCCTCGATCGTCCCGCGGGGACGCTCCTCGATGTGCCCGTCCGTGAGGAACGCGACGTCCGTGCTGGTGCCGCCGATGTCGATCGTGGCCAGCTGCGCGACGTCGTAGTGCCGGGCGAACGCCGCTCCCGCCTCGACGCCGCCGGCGGGGCCGGAGTTGTGCGTCTTCAGCGCGGTGACCTTTGCGACGCGGTTCGTCGTCCCGTCGTTGCAGAACACGAACAGCGGCCGGTGCAGCCCGCGCGAGCGCAGGACCGACTCGGCCTCGTAGAGGAACGTCTCCAGCTGCGGGTGCAGGTAGGCGTTGAGCAGCGAGGTCGCGATCCTGCGGCCGAGGTCGACGTCGTCGGCGAGCTCGCCGGAGAAGAGCACGGGCAGCGCGCCCAGGATGTGGCGCGGGTACTCGCTGAAGACGATGCGGCGCACCTGGTCCTCGGCGCCGTCCTCCCCGAGCACGACGACGAGCCGCTCGGCGCCGCCCTCGAGCAGCTCCTCGACGGCGCGCAGCACGGGCTCGGCGTCCTGCTCGTCGTCGCCGCTGAGGGCGACCGTGCGCACGTTCCAGTCCAGCGGCTCGAGCAGGTCGGCCACGAGCGACCCGGCCGGCGCCGCGGCCACGGTCGGCAGGGCGTCCTCCGCGATCAGCAGGCCGAGCCGCGGGCCCGAGCGCTCGATGATGGTGTTGGTCCCGAGCGTCGTCGAGTAGCGGATCGACTCGACCCGGTGCAGCAGCTCGGCCTCGTCGATCTGCAGGCGGACGGCCGCCTCCTCGATCAGCTCGCGGAGCGCGATCGTGAGGTCGTGCGGGGTCGTGAGGACCTTGATGGGCCAGGTCTCCGAGCCCGTGCTGATGACGCCGTCGGTGAACGTCCCGCCGGTGTCGATGTCGATGGTGATGCGGTCGGCTGTGGTGGACACTCGTGACCTCCCTTTAGTTGACGGCCCGCTGAAGGCCGCTCCAGTACTCGGCGCGGAGCGCCTTCTTGTCGGTCTTGCCGACGGCCGTCCGCGGGATCTCCGCCACGAACCGCACCTGCTTCGGGGCCTTCACGGACCCCAGTGCCGCCTTCGCGTGCGCGATGACGTGACCGTCGTCGGCCCACGTCGCGTCGGTCGGCACGATCACGGCCATCACGACCTCGCCCCATTTCTCGTCGGGGACGCCGATGACCGCGCACTCGCGCACGTCGTCGAGCGCGAGGATCGCGGCCTCGACCTCGGCCGGGTAGACGTTGAAGCCGCCGCTGATGACCATGTCCTTCTTGCGGTCGACGATCGCGACGTAGCCATCCGCGTCGATCTGGCCGACGTCGCCCGTGTGGTGCCAGCCGCCGGCGTGCATCTCGGCCGTCTCGGCCGGCAGGCCCAGGTACCCGGGCGCGACGAGGCGACCCCGGGCCACCAGCTCGCCGCGCCGGCCGGGCGCGAGCAGCTCGCCGTCGTCGTCCATGACGGCGACCTGCACCGAGAACGTCGCGCGGCCGCAGCTGGCCAGTCGGTCGCGGTCGCCGGCGGCCACGGCCGCTGCGACCTCCTCCGGCGACAGGTAGGTCAGCAGGAACGGCGACTCGCCCTGACCCCAGCACTGGGCGATGCACGGCCCGAAGACGGCGACGCCCTGCCCGAGCTTGTCCGGCGAGACGGGAGCCGCCGCGATCAGCAGCATCGCGAGGCTCGACATGTCCCGCGGCCGCTCCTGCTGCGCGGCCAGCAGCGCGTAGTACGCCGTCGGCGGCAGGAACATGTGCGTGACGCGGTGGCGCTCGATCTGGTCCAGGACGTCGTTCGCGTCGAAGCCCGGGCGGATGACGACGGTCGCGCCGAGCGAGCCGAAGATGACGCCCATGACGCCGGCGGCGTGGGTGATCGGCGCGACCATGAGGTTGACGGGGGCGTCGACGGTGGGCCAGTGACGCGTCGTCAGCTCGTTCAGCGTCGCCCAGACCTGGTTCGTCCAGGTCACGGCCTTCGACCGCCCGGTGGTGCCGCCGGTCGGCCAGGCGACGCAGCGCGCGTCGGGGGCGCCGAACGGATCGGACCAGTCGGGGACCGCGGTGCCCATGCCGGCCGCGAGGAACGCCGCGAGCGACTCGGCGCCGGGGAACGCGTCCCCGAGGCTGATGACGGCAGCCAGCGTCGGGACCGCCGCGCGGATCGCGTCCACGTCGGCGGCGAAGCGCTCGTGCACGAAGAGCCAGCGGCACCCGACGTCCGCCATGAAGTCGGTGTTGGCGCTCAGCGCGTTGAGATGGTTCAGCGGGGCCCAGACGCCACCGGCGCGCCAGACGCCGAGCATCGCGAGGAAGCCCGACGCCTCGTTGGGGGCCAGGACGCCGACGGTGTCCCCGAGCGCGAAGCCCTGCGCGTACAGGCCGGCTGCGACCGCCCACGAGTGCGCGCTCGCCTCCGCGTAGCCAACGGTGACCTCGTCGGTGACGAGGAGCGGATGCTCGGGGGCGAGGGCGACGCCCTTGTCGAAGTAGTCGATGACGCGCATGCAGATGACCTCTCGCCGACCGTACGCCGGGGTCCGCCGCCGGACTTCGCCGGGATCGGCGAAGTCGACGTGCGGAATTCGTCAATCCCGGTGACGGGTTCCGCCCTGTCGCTCGGCCCGCGGTCCGCGGTAGGAGTGACAGGCATGAACGCGACGCTCCTCGGCTCCGCTCCCGGTCGTGCCCGGACGGGCGCCTACGAGGCGCTCATCCAGATCGGCAACCGGCTCCACGGCGCGTCCGCCGACGTCGACCGGGCGCTCGACCTGATCGTTACCCAGGCCCAGGAGCTCCTGGACACCGACCTCGCCTGGCTCGTCCTGGCCGACAACGAGCGCGGCGTGCTGCGGCCGGTGGTCATCCGCGGGTTCCGCAGCGACGACTTCCTCGAGGTCGAGCTGCCGTCGGGCATCGGGGTCGGCGGCTGCGCCATCGCCCAGCAGCAGCCGCTCATCGTGGACGACTACGCGAACCACGAGCACGCGACCACGCCCGCGGTGCGCGAGGCGATGCTCGCGGAGGGCACCGTCGCGCTGATCTGCGCGCCGATGCTGAGCGACGAGGAGCTGGTGGGGACGCTGTACGTCGCCAACCGCCGGGCGACCGCGTTCACCGGCGAGGACGCGTGGCTGCTCGGAGCGCTCGCGGCGCAGGCGTCGGTCGCGATCGAGAGCCGGCGCCTGTACCGACGCCTGACGGTCCAGAACGAGCTGCTCGAGCAGGCGTTCAGCGTGCATCGCCGGCTGAACCAGGCGAGCCTGGACGAGTCGGGGCTGGTCGGGCTGGCGGGGGTGCTGACCGAGCTGATCGGGTTGCCGCTCGTGATCGAGCAGGAGATCTGCGAGCCGCGGGTCATCCACGTGATGAAAGGCCCGCCCGCCCCTGGCATCCCACCGGGCGCAGCGGCGACCGGGGACGCCATCGGTGCAGCCGTCCCGACCGTCGTGCGGACGATCGCCGCCGGCCCGCGGCGGCTGGGCACGATCGAGGTCGTCGGCACCTCCGCGCTGGACCCCCTCCAGCTGAAGGCGCTCGAGCAGGGCATCACGCTCCTGGCCCTCGAGCTGCTGAAACAGCGCGCGTCGCTGGAGGTCGGCTGGCGCATGAGCGGCGAGCTGCTGGAGGAGCTGCTCGACTGCGCCGGGCCGGTACCGGCGGCCCTTGCCCGCCGGGCCGAGCACCTCCAGGTCGACGTCACCGCGGCGCACCGGATGCTCGCGATCGCGCCGGCGGACCCGCGCGGCGAGCGCCACACCACGCTGCTGGAGATCGCCCGCGGCATGATCGCCCGGCGGGCCCCGGGAACCGGCAGCCGCGCGCTGGGGCTCAAGCGCGGGCACGAGGTCCTGCTCGCGCTGCCCCCCGCACTCACCGGCGACGCCGCGGCGATCGCCCGCGCCATCCAGGACGCGGCCCGGTCGACCATCGGCGAGCTCTACGTCGGCGTCGGCCCGTGCACGAGCGACTTCGCGCAGACCTGCCGCGGGGCCGTCACGTGCCTCAACCTCGCGCGCGACGCGCACCCGTCCGCCGCGATCGTCGAGTACGACACGCTCGGCTCCCTGCGCTTCCTGCTCGATGCCCCGGACCTGCGCAACGCAGCCGACATCGCGCGCGAGCCGCTCGCCGCCCTGATCGCGCACGACGCGCAGCACCGCACGCCGCTGCTGGAGACCGCGCGCGCCTTCGTCGAGTGCGGCGCGCACTACGGCCGGGCCGCCGAGCAGTGCTACGTCGCCGTGAGCACGCTCAAGTACCGGGTCCGCAAGATCGAGCAGCTGCTCGGGACCCACCCGGCGGATCCCGAGCTCGCCTTCCGGCTGGCGCTGGCGTTCAAGGTCCAGGACCTGCTGGCGGTCGCTGCCCCGCGCGATCAGCGGGCGAGCGCGACGCCGGCGCGTGCAGGCCTCCGGCCCCAGTCAGGAGGCGCCGACTCGTAGGCGACGACCGTGGCTCCCCAAGCGCCGCACCCGAACAGGCCGCTGCGGTCCTATGTCACGCGCCCCCGCCAGACATCGACCGTCTCCCCGCCGGTGTTCTCGGTCGGTTCCAGCTTCTGCCGGCGCGTGATCGGCAGCGGCGGCCGGCAGACGAACGAGAACTCCTCGTTCGCCTCGCGCTGCGCCGGCGAGGGTGGGGCGTCGGTCGCGCATACGGCACCGGGGCTGCACGGACGCCGCCTGACGGTGACCTTCGCCGTCGTGGGGTAGCTGATCTCGTAGTTCGCGGCGAGGCCGCCCGCGCAGCGGATGGTGTGCGTCCCGACGGCGAGGCGTGCATCGGGGTCGTCGACCGGGGCGTCCTGCACCTGGCAGGTGGGCTGCTGCAGCAGGACGGTCGGCGTGTCGCCGTCGAGGAAGCCCGAGGCGATCCAGGTCAGCTGCGGGATCAGGTCCCCCGTGACCATGTCCTTGCTCTCCGGGCGGATCGTCAGCGTCGCGGGGTGCACGCGCGTGGCGACGGTCGCCTCCTGTGCCGGCGAGCCGTCAGCAGGGACGAAGCGCGCGACGAGGTTGTACTGGCCGGCGTCGAGCACCAGGTCGGGCTTCGCGACCTCGAGCAGCCCGGGGACGCCCACGTTCTCGAACGTGTAGGTCGTGGATCCGGGCCGTGAGGCGGTCGCGTCCAGGTCACCCGGGTTGATCGGCGTGCCGTACGTGGTGTCCGGCGGCGGGGTGAACCGGATCGTGGCGACGTCGGCGCCGACGGTGAGGCCGCCGGACAGCTCCGTCCGGCTCGGCGCGAATGCGCCCGCGCCGAGGAAGTCGGCGCTCACCTGGCCGATCCCGCTGCCGGCGGGGGTCGCCCGGCAGGTCGCCTGCCAGGTCACGCCCGTGAACTGCAGCGGGACGGCAGCGCAGCCGTCTGCCGGGACGCCGTCGATCGCGAAGCGGACCGCGCCTGCGCCGTCGCTCGTCCCGACGGTCGCCGTCAGCGTCACCGTCGCGCCGGGGGTGACGGCCGAGCGGTCGGCCGCGAGCGCGATGCTCGTCGGGATCAGCTGGGGCGCCGCAGCCTGGCGGAGCCGTGCGCGGAGCCCGCTGATCCGAGCGGACGTGGTGGTGGTCGGCGTCGTCGCAGCGGTGGTGCCGGTGGCCGTCGTCGGGGTGGTCGCGGTCGTCGTGCCGGTCGTGGTCGGCGTGGTCGCGGTGGTCGGCGTCGTGGTCGTGGTCGTGGTCGTGGTCGTGGACGTCGTGCCCGTGGCCGGCGGCGGCGTTGTGGTCGCCGCCGGCGCCGGCGCCGCCCCGACCGGCTGGTAGACGTAACACATGTTCCGCGTGTCGAAGACCGAGCTCGCCGCCACGTTGAGCGTCGTCAGCCGGTCGGCCGGCTTGGCCATCGTCCCGTTGGCGTTTCGCCCGGCGTAGGTGGCCGCCAGCGTCGGGTTCTTCTGCTGCCAGTCGGCCCAGAGCTTGTCGATGTAGGAGTGCAGCAGCCAGAAGAGCGGGTCGTTGGGCGAGGAGTTCTGCGCCAGGTCACCCCCGACCGCCATGTGCACGAGCCCGTGCTGGGTGGTCTCGATCGCGCTCCGGACCGCGTCGTAGGTCTTGGCGCCGGCCAGCAGCTGCACCATCTGCGCGGACGTCCGGAAGGTCGGCGGCGCGAAGGAGAAGTCACGCGTCAGCGCGTGGGCAGCGGGGTATCGCGGCTTGAGACCCGGCAGCAGCCCGGTCTTGACCACCCCGTCACCACCGAACGCCCCCGCACCGAAGACCGGGGCCGACGCCGCTTTGCTCGCGTCGAGGCCGGCGTCCCAATAGGGCACAGTGACCGATGGATCGACGAGCTGCAGCGCCTTCTCGAAGTTGCGGATGAAGCGCCGGTGCCAGGGGAGGAACTCCGCGTAGAAGTGGATGTTGCGCGCCGAGTCCAGGTGGATCTTGACGAGCTTGTCGTAGGCGGTCGGCGCCGGCCCGGTCGTCAGCGTCTTCACGGCGGCGGCGTAGCGGCTCAGCTCGTCCGCCGACAGCGTGCGGATCTCCTTCCGCAGCTGCGTGGGGCAGGTGGCGGCGTTCGCCGGTGCGGCCGCGCTCCCCCCGAGCGCGGCCAGCACGACGAGTGCGGCCCCCAGTCGTCCCGTCCTGCGCCTGCCGGCGCCGCCCCCAGAGTCGGTCACCCACCCATCCTGGGCCGCGGCCGGGCGACGAGCATCACCTGTTCTGGTGATCTTTAGCGTGTGGCCGCGCGGCCGACGCCCTGCACCGGGTTACGATCGACCGGACATGAGCTCGGACCCGATGCCCTACGACCATCTCGGTGAGGCGCTCGCCACCGACTACTTCATGGTCCGCGAGGAGTTCGACGACGCGGAGTGGGACCGGTTCATCGCGACCCGCCGCTTCGTCGACGAGGAGGTCCTCCCCGTCATCAACGGCTACTGGGAGCGGGCCGAGTTCCCGTTCGCGCTGCTGCCGCGGCTCGCCGAGCTCGGCATCGTCGGCGAGGACATCGAGGGCCACGGCTGCCCGGGCATGAGCCCGCTCGCGTGCGGCCTCGTCCATATGGAGCTGCACCGCGGCGACGGGAGCCTGGGCACGTTCCTCGGCGTCCAGGCCGGCCTGGCCATGAAGACCATCGCGCTCCTGGGGTCCGAGGCGCAGCAGGAGCGCTGGCTGCCGTCGATGGCCCGCCTCGAGACCATCGGCGCCTTCGCGCTGACGGAGCCCACCCACGGCTCGGACTCGGTCGCGCTCGAGGCGTCCGCCCGACGCAGCGGCGACACGTGGATCCTCAACGGCACCAAGCGGTGGATCGGCAACGGCACGATCGCGGACGTCACCGTCGTCTGGGCCCGTGACGAGGGCGATGGCGAGGTCAAGGGCTTCCTCGTCGACACGAAGACCGACGGCTACGACGCGTCGGTGATCGAGGGCAAGGGCGCCGCACGGGCGATCTGGCAGGCCGACATCACCCTGACCGACGTGGTCGTTCCCGAGAGCGAGCGCCTGCCCGGCGCCCGGACCTTCGCGGACACCGCCAACGTGCTGACCGCCACGCGCGGGACCATTGCCTGGGGCGCCCTCGGCCACGCCGTCGCCGCCTACGACACGGCGCTCGCGTACACCAAGCAGCGCGAGCAGTTCGGCCGCCCGCTCTGCAGCTTCCAGATCATCCAGGACCGCCTCGTCAAGATGCTGGCCGACGTCACCGGCATGCAGCTCTACTGCATGCAGCTCGCGCGCCTGCAGTCCGCGGGACGGCTCACCGACACCGTCTCCGGGCTGGCGAAGCTCAACAACACGCGCCGCGCCCGCGTCGTGATCGCCGAGGCCCGCGACATCCTCGGGGGCAACGGGATCCTGCTCGAGAACCACGTGATCCGGCACATGGGCGACATCGAGATGCTGCATACCTACGAGGGCACCGAGACGATGCAGACGCTGATCGTCGGCCGTGACATCACCGGCGTCGGCGCCTTCACGTAGCCGTCAACCGCTTGTTGCGTCCAGGTGCTGGAGCAGGTCGTGCGCGGCCAGCTCGACGGACTTGTGCCGCCACTCCGACGCACGGTAGACGCAGGCGATCAGCGCGCTCCGGTGCACCCGCCGCAGGTCCCCGACCACGAACGCGTAGCGGCCCTTGGTGCCGTCGGTCGCACCTTCGGTCAACCCGAGGTGCCAGGCGGCGTACTCGTCCCAGGAGTGCGACTCGAGGTACGCGTTCTGCTGCTCGGCGTTCGGCTGGACGGCGCCCCAGTCGCTGTCGAGCACGTACTGGCGTCCCTCGATCAGCGCCCGGGCCCGGGCGACGCAGGCGTCGTTGACGGCGTACGTGGCCATGGACGGGTGTTTCCCGCGCGGGGCGCGGCGTAGTCCCGCGTCCCCCTGCTGATCAGCCGGCTGCGGCTCAGGGCCGAAGGACCGCGGTCAGCAACGCCGGCGCAGGGACCTTCGCGAAGCTCCGGGCGTCGACGCAGACGTGGCGGATCGTCCCGTCGATGAGCCGGTCCGCCCCGCGGTCGATCGCGATGGTGCTCGTCACCGAGGAGGCGGAGGTCAGCTGGGGGTCGAGCGTGATCGCGAGCTCGTCGTCGAACCGAGCGGAGCCCCGGAAGCGGAGCTGCAGGTCGGCGACCACGAGATCGATGCCGGTCTGGTCGATGAACGCCTGGTAGCTGCCGAACCACTCGCGCCAGAGCTCGGTCAGGGTGACGTCGACGTAGGTGACGTAGTTCGCGTTGAAGACGATGCCCTGCGGGTCGCACTCGTTGTAGCGCACGCGCAGGTGATGGGCGAACGAGGGCGGCATGCCCGTCACTATCGCGTCACGCGAGGACGCGCACGATCGCGACGACACCGACCACGACGACGAGCGCCCGCAGCGCGGGCTCCGGCAGGCGCTTACCGATCCGCGCCCCGAGCAGGCCACCGCACATCGCGCCGAGGGCGATCAGCAGCGCCGCCAGGAGCTCGACGTCGGCCACCGCCAGGAAGACGATCGCGGCGGTGCCGTTCGCCGTGCCGGCGAGCAGGTTGCGCAGGGCGTTGACGCGCTGCAGGTCCTCCGGGATCGCCGTCCCGAGCAGCGCGAACAGCAGGACCCCCTGGGCGGCGCCGAAGTACCCGCCGTACAGCCCGGTGAGGCCGATCCCGCCGCGCAGGATGCGGCCGTTCGGCAGGTGTCCCGCTTCGCGCCGCGCCAGCACCCGCCTGGCGATCCGCGGCTGCAGCACGACCAGCACGAGAGCCGCCGAGATCAGGACCGGGACGACGACGCGGAACGCGCTCGCCGGGAGCGTCAGCAGCAGGATCGCGCCCGCGACCGCACCGCACGCGCTGGCCGCTGCGTAACCGAGGGCCCAGCGCCAGCGCCCGGCGAGCTGCTCGCGGTAGCCGTAGACCGCGGTCGCCGACCCGGGCGCGAGCCCGACCGTGTTCGTGACGTTGGCGACCACCGGCGAGAAGCCGATCGACAGCAGGACGGGGAACGTGATCAGGGTGCCGGACCCGATCACGCCGTTGATGGTG
The DNA here is from genome assembly GCF_040581415.1 of Paraconexibacter sp. AEG42_29. NCBI lineage: Bacteria > Bacillati > Actinomycetota > Thermoleophilia > Solirubrobacterales > Paraconexibacteraceae > Paraconexibacter > Paraconexibacter sp. AEG42_29. The sequence goes on from NZ_CP114014.1 coordinate 5,680,015, forward strand.
CCGGCGGCGAGCCCGGCCGCGAGCACGACGACGACCTCGAGGGCGCTCATCGCCCGGGGACTCTGCCACGGGTCGTCCCGCGCCGGCACGCCGCCCGCAGCCCCGCGACCGTGACGCACGACACACCGCTTGTGTGCGCGCTGTCGCCTACCGGCCGCGCGGCGACCGGCAGGCTGGCGGCATGAACAAGAACCGGCTCGTCCCTGCTCTCGCCGTCGCCATCCTCGCCGTCGCCCCGTCGGTCGCGAGCGCCGCCTGCCCCGACACGGGGATCTACCCCACGACCGCCAACGCCGAACGGGTGGAGCGCCTCGTGCTGTGCCTGACCAACGAGGCCCGCGCCGCCGCCGGCGTGACCCCCGTCACGCTCGACGCCCGGCTGCAGAAGACCGCGCGGGCGTTCGCCGTGGACAAGGTCGTCCGGGGCTTCAAGGGCCATGTCGACCCCGACGGGGACGACATCCCGGAGCGGATCGCCGCCGACGGCTACCCGGGCGGCGCCGCGGTCGGCGAGAACTGGGCCGGCGCGCTGGAGACCTACAGCGTGAAGGACACCTTCGCGCTGTGGATGGGGTCCGCGACGCACAGGAAGAACATCCTGAGCGCCTCGTTCCGGCACATCGGGGTCGGCGCGTACCTGCGCAAGAGCGGTGAGCAGGGCAGCATCGTGCAGGACTTCGGCGGCGCGTCCGGTGCGGCCCAGGCACCGGTGCCGCTGACCGTCAAGATCACGTCGCTCGGCGGCAAGCTGTTCGTCAGCGGTCACCTGGAAGGGGCGACCATCGGCACCCACGCGTCGATCGCCCTCCAGCCGACGCGGGTCGGCCGCTCGGCCCAGGCCGCGGTCGAGCCGGACAACGGGCGCTTTGCGGCGACGCTCACGAAGCCCCTCTCCGGCTCGGTGACGGTGACCGTCACGGCGCTCGTGGACGGCAAGACGGTCACGGTCACCAAGACGGCCTGACCGGGGTCGTCGAGGAGGCCCTGCACCGCCTTCGCGGCCGCCATTCGACGAGGACCGGTTCAGCGCGTGGGGAGCGGTGCCACGACCGCAGCCTCGCCGAAGCCCGCGGTCACAACGTGGCGGTGTCGATCACGAACCGGTAGCGGACGTCCGAGTCCAGGACACGCTCCCAGGCGTCGTTGATCTGCTCCGCGCCGACCAGCTCGATCTCCGCGGCGATGCCGTGCTCGGCGCAGAAGTCGAGCATCTCCTGGGTCTCGGCGATCGACCCGATCGCCGAGCCCGCGAAGGTCCGGCGCTGCATCAGCAGGGAGAACACCGGGACCGGCAGCGGCTCGGGCGGGGCGCCGACGTTGACCAGCGCACCGTCGGTCTTCACGAGGTTCAGGAAGCGACCGATGTCGATGGGCGCGCTCACGGTGTTGATGATCAGGTCGAACCGGCCGGCGAGCGCCTCGAAGGTCGCGTCGTCGCTCGTGGCGTGGTAGCCGTCGGCGCCGAGGCGCAGGCCGTCCTCCTGCTTGCGCAGCGACTGCGACAGCACCGTCACCTCGGCGCCCATCGCCTTGGCGAGCTTCACTGCCATGTGTCCCAGGCCGCCGAGTCCGACCACGGCGATCTGCTTGCCGGGTCCGGCGCCCCAGTGGCGCAGCGGCGAGTACGTGGTGATCCCGGCGCACAGCAGCGGGGCGGCGACGTCGAGCTCGAGGCCGTCCGGGATCCGCAGGACGAAGTCCTGGTCGACGACGACGTGATCCGAGTAGCCGCCGTAGGTGACGGTCCCGTCGCGGTCGACCGAGCCGTAGGTCTGCGTGTTGCCCGCCAGGCAGTACTGCTCGGTGCCGCCCTGGCAACTCGAGCACTCCCGGCAGGAGTTGACCATGCAGCCGACGCCGACCCGGTCACCGGGCGCGAAGCCCGTGACGTCCGCGCCGACCTCGGCGACCACGCCGGTGATCTCGTGCCCCGGGACCGCGGGGTAGGGGATGTCGCCCCACTCGCCGCGGGCGAAGTGGATGTCCGAGTGGCAGATCCCGCAGAACCTGATGTCGATCCGGATGTCGCCGGCGCCGATCGTGCGGCGCGGGATCTCGAGCGCGTGCAGCGGTGCATCCGCCGCGGGGGCTCCGTAGGCGCGTGCGGTGGTGCCTGCGGCTTGGGTGGGCTGGTTCGTCGTCTCCGTCATGTCGTTGACGATAGGCCCCGCAGGCCCCGGCTGAGGGGGGCTGTCGGCACCCCCCGGGTAGCCTCGACGTCAGTGGACCGCCGGCGTCAGATACGCGACTTCCTGATCTCGCGCCGTGCCAACGTCACCCCCGCGGACGCCGGGCTGCACGTGGCGGAGGACCGGTTGCGCCGCGTCCCGGGCCTCCGCCGCGAGGAGGTGGCCGAGCTCGCCGGCGTCAGCGTCGACTACTACACGCAGCTCGAGCGCGGCGACCTGGACGGCGCGTCCGACAGCGTCCTCGGTGCGATCGCCGGCGCGCTCCGCCTGGACGACGCAGAGCGCCTGCACCTGTTCGACCTCGCGCGGCCCCACACCCCGGCCCGCCTGCTCGCCTCGTCGGGGCTGATCCGGCCACCCGTCCAGCGTGCGGTCGACGCCTTCGCCGGCATGGCGCTCGTCCGCGACCGCAGCTGGAACTACCTGGCGTCGAATGCGCTCGCCCGGGCCGTCTACGCGCAGATCTTCGACGGGCGCACCGGGCCGCCGAACCAGGTGCGCTACGTCTTCCTCGACGAGCGCGCCAGGGACTTCTTCGGGGACTGGGACGCCGCGGCCCGCGACACCGCGCGGGTCCTGCGGTCGGAAGCGGCCCGTGATCCCGGCGACCCGGGCCCGCCGGCCCTGATTGCGGAACTGTCCGCGGCCAGCGCCGAGTTCTGCGCAATCTGGGCGGCCAACGACGTGCGCCTGCCGGCAGCGGGCCGCCACGTGTTCCGCCATCCGGAGGTCGGCGAGCTGGACCTCGCGTTCGAGGCGGCCGCACTCCGAGCCGACCCCGGGCTGACGCTGCTGCTGGCCACCGCCGAGCCGGGCTCGCCCACCGCCGCAGCACTCGCGCGGCTCTCCGTCGCCGTGTGACCTGCGGCGCCGGCGGTTCCTGGCGCTGCGCCGGCCGGTCCGGACCTCGGGGGCGGGCCGCGCCCACCGCGGACTGTCGAGTTCCTCGCCTACGACGCGGGCTGATCCGGCCGCGTCGGGACGGCGGCATCGCGCCGGGCGCCGAGGAGCGGGCGCAGGTCGTCGAGCCGGTCGTAGGTCCACCACAGGTAGTTCGCCGTCCCGCCTTCGCGGAGCGGATGGAGATCGGCGTGGCCCGGATCGTCCTGGAAGCCCTGGAACGCCTCGGGACTCTCCCACTCGACCAGGATCATGACCTGCCGCGGTTCCGCCCCGTCCGACACCGGTGCCCCCGCGAGCCTCCCCAGGGCGACGACCGCCCCGCCGTGCTTCTCGACCGCGGCGCGCGAGCGCTTGGAGTACTCCCGGTAGTCGTCGTTCGGCGCGAGGTCGAAGAGGTTCAGGGCGTAGAGCGAGGGCATGGAGACATCCTCGTCGATGCTGCAGCGGCGGTGGTCGCGAGGTCCCCACCTGGGGAACTAACCAGTTAGTACAGTGGGGTCGTGACCCGCATCGCCACCGACTTCAACGACACCACGACCGCCCTCCAGGTCGTCGAGGGCATCGACCTCGGCGGCCGCCGCGCCGTCGTGACCGGCGCGGCCTCGGGGATCGGCGTCGAGACCGCCCGGGCGCTGGCGCATGCCGGCGCACAGGTGACCCTCGCCGTCCGCGACACCGCCGCCGGCGAGCGCGTCGCAGCCGACGTCGCGGCAACCAGCGGGCGTGACGACCTGGCGGTCGCGCCGCTCGACCTCGCCGACCTCGCGTCGGTGGACGCCTTCATCGCGGCGTGGGACGGGCCGCTGCACATCCTCGTCAACAACGCCGGTGTCATGGACACGCCGTTCGGGACGACGAAGCAGGGGTGGGAGCTGCAGTTCGGCACCAACCACCTCGGGCACTTCGCGCTGGCGACCGGGCTGCACCAGGCGCTCGCAGCCGCAGGTGATGCGCGCATCGTCGCCGTCTCGTCGAGCGGGCACGGGCAGTCCCCGGTGGTGTTCGACGACCTCTTCTTCGAGCGCCGCGAGTACACCCCCGGTCTGGGCTACGGACAGTCGAAGACGGCGAACGTCCTGTTCGCGGTCGAGGCGACGAGGCGCTGGAGCCAAGACGGCATCACCGCCAACGCGCTGATGCCGGGCGGCATCTGGACGCCGCTGCAGCGCCACTGGAGCGCCGAGAAGCGCGCGGCCGCGGAGGAGCAGGCGCGCCAGGCCGAGGCGGCCGGCATGTTCCGCATGAAGACACCCGAGCAGGGCGCGGCGACCTCGGTCTTCCTCGCAACCTCGCCACGTGTCGCCGGCATCGGCGGTCGCTACTTCGAGGACGTCAACGAGGCCGAGGTCGTCGACCAACTGACCGGCGTCCACGGCGTCATGCCCCACGCGCTCGACCCGGACGACGCGCAGCGGCTGTGGAACGTGTCCGAGCAGCTCATCGCGGATGCTCGTCAGACGCGGAGCACCGGCTCTTAGCCCCGCCTGCAAGGGCCGGAGTTGCCGCCCGGGGTGCCACCACGGCTTTTTGACCGGCCTGGCGCGGTGATCAGCTGCGGCGGCGGCCGATGCGGCCGACCGATCCCCGCACACGGGAGGCGATCAGCGCCCGCCGCGCCCGGATGCGGGAGGAGGCGCGGCCGAAGGACGCGCCCACCCCGCCGATGCGCGCCCCGGCCGCCCGGAACGGGGCGGCCACCGCCGCGCGCCCACGGGCGAACGTCTGCCGGACGCCGGCGCTCTGCGCGCGAACCCAGCGCCCGGCAGAGCAGGCACCACGCCAACCCGCGCGGAACGGCCATGTGAGCCAGCCCGCGACGGCCTTGGCCCCGTCGGCCACGCGCGTGCCGACGCGGCCGAGCGCCTTGAACGTGGACGAGACCCAGCGGCCCACCAGCGGACCGAGGCCGGCGACCGCGGCCCAGGCCCGGCCGAGGAGCGCCCGGCCCTGCGCGAACGGCCAGGTCAGCACGCGCCACGCGGCCGCGCCCGCACGCACGACGACAGCAGCCAGGCGCGACGTCACGCCGCCGAGCCAGGCCAGCGCGCGATCGCACGCGCGCAGCAGCGCCTGGACCGGCCGGCCGAGGGCGCCGAGCACACGCACGCACGCGGCCAGCACGCGTTCGCCGGCGGCGGCCGCCCAGTCCGCGAGGTGGCTCAGACCCCGCGCCAGCGCGAGCAGCGGCCACAGCAGCCAGCGTGCCAGCTGCTCGGCACCCTCGAGGCCGTGCTCCACGAGCCAGCGGAGGCCGTCGGCGAGCAGGCCGAGCGGACGCAGGAGCCACGCGGCCGCGCGACCCGCGGCGGCCAACGCGCGATCGACGGCGGTCGTGCACCACTGCGCGAGCCGGGCCAGCGGACGCAGGACCGCGCGGACGATCCGGCCGAGCCACTCCCCGACCCCGTCGGCGATCTCGGAGAGCGTCTCCACGAGCCACTCGAGGCCGCGACCGAGCGCCCGCAGCGGCATCAGCAGCGCGCGTAGGACGGCCTCCACCCAGCGCGCGCCGGCCTCCGCGAGCCAGGCGAACAGCCGCGCGCCCTGCCGGAGCGGCCACAGCAACCATGCGAGCGCCGTCCCGAGGGCGCCGACGAGCCACTCCCCGGCGCCCTCGGCGACCGCCGCCAGCCATCGCAGCGGGACGAGCACGAGGTGATGGCCCGCCCACCGCAGCGGACCGACGATCACGCGCTCCCAGACCCAGACCCCGCCCCGCTCCAGGGCAGCCGTGCCGGCGCGAACGACGCGGACGACGGCGACGAAGGGGCTGATGACCGCGGCGATCAGCCACTCCCACCACGCCAGAGGCTGCTCAGCTTCCGGCGGCCCCGAACCGCGATCGGCCTTCTCGATGTCGATCGGCTCGTCCAGCTCGGGCATCGCCTGACCGTAGCGCGGCGGCCGCCGGGCCCCGCACGAGGACTAGGCGTCCGAGGCGACGAACCCGCACTGCTGCCCACGCCGACTGTGGCCCGCGAAGCGCTCGATGTGCAGGGCGATCATGCTGCCGAACCCCGTCCGCACGGCGGGCTGGACACCACCCGCGTCCGAGAGCGCGACCAGCAGCGGCCGGTGTCGTTCGTGGAGCGACATCACCGCTGTGAGCACGCCGACGACTCGTCGCGGCCAGCTCGGTCGGCAGGGTCGGCCGACCGGGGAAGCCCAGTGTCATCGCGACGCACCTCGATCGGGCTCTCCGGCGGCGTCGCGGAGTACCCGATCTCGCCGTAGAGCGCGCCGGGCGTCGGCTCCGACACCCCAGGCCTCCAGCGCTGCGTCGGTGTCCGGATCCGTCGGCCGTGCGCCCCCGGGCGTGCGATCGAACCGCGGGGCGGCCTGCGGCTGGACCACGCCATCGAGCTCGACGAACGTCCCGCGGGCCCGCAGGTGCGGATGGTCCGGAGCCTCGCCGAGACCGCGGACGACCGTGGCACACGCTTCCTCACCGTCGAGGATCGCCGCCCACTCGTCCGCCGACCTGCGTGCGACTGCGAGGGCGATCACCTCGCGCAGCTCGGGCCAGCGGTCCCGTTCCCACTGCGGTACTGCCTCCGGGTCCAGCTCCAGCAGCTCGAGCAGGCGAGAGTAGAACTGCGGCTCGATCGCGCCGAGCGCCACGTGGCCGCCATCTGCCGTGACGTAGACGTCGTAAAAGTGCGCGCCGGAGTCCAGCATGTTCGTCCCCGGCTGATCGGCCCACCGTCCCTCCGCGCGCATCCCGTGGAAGATCGCGGTGAGCGACGCGACGCCGTCGACCATCGCGGCATCGACAACCTGCCCGCGACCCGATCGCGCCGCCTCGTGCAGACCGCACACGACGCCGAACGCGAGGTACATCGCCCCGCCGCCGTAGTCGCCGACCAGGTTCAGCGGTGCCAGCGGGCGCTCGCCGTCTCGTGCCAGCGCGCCGAGCACGCCCGCAGCAGCGAGGTAGTTGATGTCGTGACCGGCGACCGCGGCAAGCGGTCCGTCCTGCCCGTAGCCCGTCACGCGCCCGTACACCACGCGGGGGTTTCGCTCATGCACGTCGACCGGGCCGAGGCCGAGCCGTTCCATCACACCGGGCCGGAAGCCCTCGACGAGCGCGTCCGCGCGCTCGACGAGATCGAGGATGAATCCGCGGGCGTCACCGTGGCGGAGGTCGACCGCGATCGACGGACGGCCGCGCCGGGTGACGTCGTACCGCGGCGGCACCGTGCCAACTCCGCCAGGCCGGTCGACGCGCAGCACGGTCGCGCCCATGTCCGCGAGCATCATCGCCGCGAACGGACCCGGGCCGATGCTCGCGATCTCGACGATGCGCACGCCGTCGAGCGGCCCGCGCGACGTCACTCGCCGCCGGCCCGCATGGTGAGGTAGCGCCCCACCGCCTCAGCTCGGTTGGACGCTCCGAGCTTGCGGAGCAGCCTGGCGACCTGCGCCTTGATCGTGTTGGGGGCCAGGTGGAGCTTGTCCGCGATATCGCGGTTGGAGCGACCCATGACCATCAGCTCGATGATCTCCCGCTCGCGGGGGGTCAACAGGTCGTCGAGCAGCGGCGACGGCGCCCCGTGAAGGCCCACCGCGGACGAGAACACCGGCGCGCCTGCGAAGTCGGTCGAGACCGTGACCGGTGCCGACACGGCCTCCTGAATGAGCGCGTTGGCCGATGTCGTGAGGTGCCGCATCTCGGTCGCGAGCTCGCCGAGCCGGGCCCGTAGGACGGTGCGCTCCAGCGCCGATCCGATCAGGTGGGCGAACACCTCGACGCCGTCCCGCTCGGCGTCGCTGACCACAGGGCCGGATCGGTCGACCACGAGCAGGGCGACGACGCGCGACTCGGGCACGATCGGCGCGATCACGTAGTCCTCGAGATCGAGTGCCTCGGCGAGGACGCTCCGCAGCGGCGCGTGGCACCGCGCCAGGGACTCCGCGCGCCGGATCAGCTCGGCCTCCTGGCTGTCGGTCCGCAGCGGGATCGGACCCCGCACCGCGCGCAGGCGCAGCGCGTCCGATGCCTCGTCCGGGATGGCGTGGCCCCCGTCGGCACTCAGCCACCCCTCGCCGACCGTGACGACCAGGGCGCGGGCGAAGCCGCAGAACCCGCACGCCTGTCCGCTCGCCCGGGCCAGCAGCTCGCTGACGGTGGCCGCCGAGTTCAGGCCGCGCTGCGCACGGCGGAGATCGCCGCCGAGGCCGAGCGACCCCCCGGAGACCATCGCGAACTCGCTCATGCGTCCATCCCGAGCGGTCCGGCGACATCGCCTTCGAGGAACTGCCGGACGAACGGGTCGGGCGAGTTGAAGATCGCCTCGCGGCTCCCGGAGGCGATGATCTGCCCACGCCACAAGACCGAGATGTGGTCGCTGATCAGCTTGGCCAGAGCAATGTTGTGCGTGACCACGATCATGGTCCCGCCGAGCTCTGCCTGACGCTCCAGGAGCAGCTCCCCGAGCAGGGCGGTCCGCACCGGGTCCAGCCCGGAGTCGGGCTCGTCGCAGAGCACGATCCCGGGCTCCATGACGAGTGCGCGCGCCAGCCCGGCGCGTTTGCGCATCCCGCCCGAGAGCTCCTTCGGGTATCGATCGAACGACTGCAGCAGACCGACGGCGTCGAGCTGCTCCTCGACGAGCTGGCGCACCTCACGCTCGTTCAGGTCGGTGTGCTGACGCAGCGGGAACGCGACGTTGTCGTAGATGTTCATCGAGCTGAAGAGCGCGCCGTCTTGGAACATGACGCCGATCTCGCGCCGCAGCGCGAGGATCTCGGAGCGGCTCATCGTGCTGAGCGCGCGGCCGTGGACGAAGATCTCCCCCTCGTCCGGTGAGAGCAGACCCAGGATGTGCTTGACGAGCACGCTCTTGCCAGTGCCTGACGGGCCCAGGACCGTCGAGATCGATCCCTCCGGGATCTCGATGTTCGTTCCCGTCAGGATCTGGTTCGTGCCGAACGCCTTCTTCAGGCCTTTGGTCTGGACCGCCAGGAAGTCGGCGATCGACTCCGGCGGCGCCGCCTGGAGCATGCTCATGGCGTAACGACGTGCTGGGCCTCGACAACGGCGAGCAGCCGGCGCAGGATCGGGTCGACGACGAGGTACTTGCGGATCGGCCCGCGGGCGGTGGCGCCGCCCTCGATGAGGCACGTAGAGAGCACGAGCTCCCCGCGCATGAAGCGCTGCGCCCGCTCGGCGTCGAGCTCGACGGTGATCTCGGAGTCCGTGCCCGCAGCCAGCTGCGGCGGGACCCGGTCGAGCAGGAGGGTGACGGGCTCCTGCGTCCCGCCGGCGACCGTGAACGTGATGCTGGTCCCGGCCTCGCCGAGTCGCTGGACCGCGGTGCCCTCGTTCTTCAGGACCCGTTCCACCCGCTCTCGCATGCTCATCTCCGCTCCATGTGCCGACGTGCTCACCTCCGAGGCAGTCCCTTCACCGTGCACGAGCCGCAGGCCTCCGCGGCGCCGGACCGACGGGCGATCCCCCCCGGCGGCCGGACCCGCTCCAAAGGGCCGCGTCCCGTGAATTGTCGGCTCCCCTCTCGACATGAGGCGACACTACACGAACTCCACGTGTTAAGCGAACGACTGTCTCAAAATAACTACACGAGCTGCCGGCGACTTCCGAGGAGGCGCTCGAGCGGCTCCTCGGCGGCAGCCTCGCCGGCCTCGTCACGCGCCCAGCCCGTCAGCTTCGCCAGGTCCGCATCGTCGCCGTCGAGCTGCACAACGGGCAGCGCCCCGGCGAACACCAGGCCCGCCGCGGCGTCGATCGTGACGACCTGCCCCTCGAGCCCCATGAGGGCACCGGCACCGCACCCCACGACACAGGGCACCCCGAGCTCGCGGCTGACGACGGCGGCGTGCGACGTCGATCCCCCGAGCTCCGTGAGCAGCCCGGTCGCGACCAGCATCGCGGGGACGTCCTCGGGGTCGGTGGTCGGTCGCGCGAGGATCACCGCCTCGCCGTCGGCCGCACGATCCTCGGCCGCCTCCGTGTCGGTGACGATGACGCCGCTGACGACCCCGGGGCACGCGGGCTTGCCCTCGGCCACCAGGGTCGCCCCCGCCCGCGCCGCCGGGTCCAGGTGCGGTCGGCGCACCGCGGTCAGATGCTCGACGGTGACCCGGTCCAGGGCCTCCGCCGGGCTGATGAGCCCCTCCTCCTCCAGGACGACGGCCAAGCGGATCGCCGCGGCCGCGGACCGCTTCGCGGCCCGGCTCTGCAGGAGCCACAGCCGCCCCGCCTCGACCGTGAACTCGAGGTCCTGCACGTCGCGCCCGTCCCGCTCGAGCAGTGCGGCGGTCTGCATCAGCTCCGCGTGCGCGGTGGGTAGCTGCTCGGCGAACGCGCTGAGCGGGAGGGGGTCGTGGGTTCCCGAGACGACGTCCTCGCCCTGGCCTCGCGGAAGCCACTCGCCGTGCGGCTCCCGGGCGCCGGTGAGCGGGTTGCGCGTGAAGAGCACCCCGGTCCCGGACGCGTCGTCGAGGTTCCCGAAGACCATCGCTTGGACCGTCACGGCGGTGCCCGCGTCCTGGTCCAGGCCGCGGTCGGCACGGTATGCGATTGCGCGCCGCGAGTTCCACGACGCGAGGACCGCGGCGACGGCGCCTCCGAGCTGCTCCCACGGGTCATGCGGGGCCGGCTCGCCGACGACCGCCGCGTACTGCTCGCGGAAGCGTCGCTGTAGGTCGTCTGCGAACGCCGGGTCGCCGGTCTGGCGGGCGATCGCGGCCTGCACCCCATCGTCGAGCCCGAGGTTGAGGATGGTGTCCATCATGCCCGGCATGCTCACGGCCGCCCCCGAGCGGACCGAGACCAGCAACGGCGCCTCGCCGCCCCCGAAGGTCCGCCCGGTGGGCGCCTCGAGCGCCGCCATCGCGCCCGGGAGCGCCGCCGTCACCGCGTCCGGCACGCGGCCACCGGCCTCCTCGTACAGCCGGCAGACATCGGTGGTGATCACGAAGGCAGGCGGGACCGGAACCCCGAGCCCCAGCATGCGCTGGATGCCCCACGCCTTGCCCCCGAGCCGATCGCGGTCGCCGTTCAGGTCGCCGTCGAGCGGCAGCACCGACGGGTGCACGGGCACGCTCATTCGGCGCGTCCCGCTGCCGCCTCCTCGAGCCGGGTCAGCCCCGCGAGGCCTATCAGGTCCTCGTGCAGCTCGAACCAGACCGTGTGGTAGCTGTCGATCATCGGCCGCAGGAACCACTCGCTCTCGCCCGCGCGCACGCGCGTGAGGGCCGCGTGGAAGCGGCCGGGGTACGGGCTCAGCCGCGGGACGATCCCTGCCACGCGGCCGAGCAGCGGCTCGAAGCGGTCGTGCAGGGCGTCGAGATCCGCGAGCACGCCGGCGTCGTACGCGGCGTCCGCGTGATCGTTCGGCTGTCCGTCGCGCAGCTGCCAGCGGTGGACGAGCTCCTTGAAGCCGCTATTAAGTGGCGTGAACTCCTCGTACAGCGCGGTGACCGCGGCGCGGTCCACGGCTTCGCGCTCCTCGGCCAGCGCCACGTCGAGACGGTCACGCCCCTCGCGCGTCACGCGGAAGCGTCCGTTGCGCTCGGCGACGTCGTCGGCCGCAAGAAGCTCTGTCAGGGCAGCGGTCACGGCGCCTTCGTCCAGTCCCGTCGCGGCGGCGAGCACGTCGGGCGTGCCCATCCCCTTCAGCCGCAGCGCCTGCATCACCGGAACGTTCATGAGGCCTCCCCGGGCTCGATGTACTTGAACTCGCCGTCCCGGAAGACGTCGACCTTGTGGATGTTGCCGTGGTTCGAGAAGCACGTGAACTCTTTGCCGGCCCCGTCCTCCATCACCGCGTAGTAGTCGCGCAGGTTGTGCGCCAGGCCGCTGAGCTCTGGCTCGGCGTCGTGCCAGGCCGCCGCGACCGAGGCGGCACGCCGGACGGTCGTCGCCGCGAACTCGTAGCCGTCGAGGAACTTGAGCTCCAGGCGTGCCGGCCACGCCATGCTGTCCTTGTAGTAGAGCCCGGAAACCGCGGGCACGAGGCAGCCGGTGTCCGACCGCCAGCCGGCGAGCGGCATCGGCTCGCCCTCCGGCACCTCGTTGCTGCGCAGCGCGATGACCGAGAAGACGCTGTCGTCGGGCAGCACGCCGCCGACGAGGTCGATGCCGGTGTTGAAGGTCGACTCCGTCTTGCGGCGGCCCCAGCCGCGGTCGCGCCAGCCGATCCCCTTGAACGGCACCTTCTCCGCGCCCTTCCACTGCACCCAGCCCTCCCCGGTGATCAGCTGCTCGTAGTGCGAGTACTGGTGCCCGAACTTCCCGGTCGCGTAGTACCCGGGGAACATCGTGTCCCACAGGGAGGCGTGGTGCTTGCCCGTGATCGTGAGGTCGAAGGCGACCTGCGACAGGTTCCCCACCCAGCGCAGCGTGTGTGCGGAGTCCTCACGCAGATCGATCCACTCGAGGTGCCCGAGCGAGTTCCCGCACCGGTCATCCGTGTTCTCGCCCTCGTCGCGCTGCACCTCGGTCAGGACCTTCCCGCCGGAGGCGACCGAGATCCCGACGCGCGTAGGCGGGGTCCGGTTCTCGCTGACGGTCATGTGCATGTTGATCGTCTGATCCGACGCCTCGTCGCGCATGCTCGTGTACCAGGTGTCCTTCCACGGAAAGGACGGGTCACCGGTCGGGGTGTGCAGGCGCTCGTCCTGCGGTCGCGGGATCCACGCCGCCGGGATCGGCAAGGTCGTGACGGTCATGCCGTGGCTCCGTTCGGGGAAGGGGTCTCGGTGTCGGCTCGCTCGAGGATCTCGACGGTGCCGTCGTTGCCATCGACCCGGACCTGATCGCCGTCGCGCAGGATCGCGGTGCCGTTACGGGTCCCGATCACGCAGGGGATGCCGAGCTCGCGGGCGACGACCGCAGCGTGGCTGAGGGGCCCGCCGATGTCCACGACCAGCGCCGACGCGAGGAACAGGACAGACGCCCAACTGGGGTCCGTCGTCGGGCAGACGAGGATGTCGCCGGGATCCACGTCGGTGAACGCGGGATCGTGGACGAGGCGCACGGTCCCTTCGACCACTCCGCCGCTGGCGGCGATGCCCGCGACGCTGACGGCGTCGTCGCCGGCAACGCTGTCCAGGGGGAACGCCTCCGGACTCCCGCCCCAGTGCTTCGGGATGTCGAGCTGCTGCAGCGTCTCGCGCACGGCGCGGCGCCGCGCGACGGTGGCGGCGGCGTCGGGCGGGATACCGGCGATCAGCTCGTCGGCGGTGAAGAAGAACGCGTCGTCGGCGGCCGAGAGGACACCCTGCTCGGTGAGGAGCGTGCCCATCCGGCGCCCGGTCGCCCGGACGATGTCCAGCGCGCGCATCAGCGCTTCCTTCGCGACGCCGCGGAGCGGGATGCGCTGGACGGCGAGCTTGAGGATCAGCTTTGCCACGGGACGGTGGTATGCGGGCAGTCGAGCGAGCAGTTCGCGCTCCGCGGCCTGCCGTTCCCGGGTCCGCTGGGCGTGGGCGTTGTGGGGGTGCTGTGACTCGTCGCGGTCGGCGTACTGCTCCGCGAGGCGCAGGACGGGGGTCGGATCCTCCCGCCAGACACGACTGGAGAGCTCGCCCTCACGGGGGCCGTGGTAGCCGTGCTGCGCGAGGAAGGCGTCGATCGTCATCCGCTTGCGGCCGAGCTCCCAGAGGTCGGCGATGATCTGCGTCTCCGCGTGCGATCCCTGGCCGGCCATCAGCGCGTTGGCGGTCGCGGAGTCGACGCCCGCCTTGGCGATCAGGGCCAGCAGCTGGTCGTAGACCGACTGCACGCCGACAAAGACACCGCGGGACTGGATCGACGTCATGTCGATCAGCTTCTGCGCCGCCTCTGCGAGCAGCACCCGGCACTGCTGCAGGTCTGCGGTCTCCACCTGTCGCAGGCGGTCGGTCCACCAGGCCGCAGTCGGCTCCGTGCCGGCGATGACCTGGCGCCGGATCATCGCGAGGGCGTACGGCATCTTGACCGCCACGACCGGCATGCGCTTCAGAGTGCGCTTCATGGGTAGCTCGGGCGGGACCTCTCCGAGCAGCTGCCGGGCGATCGCGTCGCCGCTGGTGCCAGGGAGCCTGTCGCCCATGGCGCAGAGGAAGCTCACGCTCAGCGCGCCGCGACCGTAGAAGATCGATAGCACGCGGTCACTCGGATCCTTCGGCATCGCGACGAGCTTCGGCTCGAGGGCGCCCATGCGGGCGAAGGTGTCGCGCATCGCAAGCTCGATCGCCGGCGCCCAGACCGACCACCCGAGGGGAGTGACGACGCCGGGGAGCGCCTCACCGACGTTAGCTGTCGACCAGAACCTGTCGGGCGCCGTGTAGGCGTGGAGTAGACCTTCGGGATCCGGGTGCGCGCGGCCTTCGGTGGACATCGGAACCTCCTGCGGAGCTGAGTCTGGCTCCGCGAGTTATTTATGAAGCTGTCCGTCTCACAATAACGTCAGGCTCGCGTGGAAGCAAGGCGCAGCGTGCTCAGCACTCAGCCTCGACGCGCGTGTACGGCAGCTCGGAGTCCATCGGGCCGCTGTCGCCCTCGCCGCCGGACGGGACGCCGCCGTCCCCCGGCTTCGGGTAGGGCTGGTAGCCGCGCGCGGTCAGCTTGTTCACGATGCCGATGTCCTGGAGCTGGTTCAGCAGCTCGCGGCCGGCGTCGGGGATGGCCGTGAAGGAGTTCTGGCCCACCAGCGCGTAGAAGCGAGCGGCGTGTCCGGTGGCGTCGTAGTAGTTCGTCGGCGAGGACATGTTGGCGACCATCGCCGAGACGTCGTTCGCGTACGGCGAGAGGAACTTCGCCATGGGGTTCAGCTCGCAGAGGGTCTTGCTCAGTGCCGGCAGTGCTTTCGTCGCCGGGTCGCCGAGGCCTCGGAGCTTGTCGGCGGTCATCGTCAGCTTCGGGGCGGCCGACGACAGGTTCCGCATGATGCCGCGTCCCTCCTGCGCCGCGGGTCGCAGGTTCGCGATGACGGGGCGCAGGTCGTCGACCGCCCTCGCCAGGTTCGCGACGACCGGGGCCGACCGGGCGGTGACCGACTTCACGAGCCCCGACGTCTCCTGCACCTGTCGCAGCGTCGGCGGAAGCTCCTCGAGCGTCGCCTTCAGACCGTCATCGCGATCCGCGAGCGCCTGGAACGTCTGCCGTCCCGCCGACGCCAGCGTCCTGATGGACGTGTCCCGATCGCCGATCTCACGCATGACGTCGCCCACATGGTCGACGACCGCGGCGACCTGCTGGCGATCCTTGCCCAAGATGGCCGTCACGTCGTCTGCCGCCGGCACCACATCGCCTGTGTCCTTGAGCATCGCGTTCAGCCGGACCCCCTGGCCGTCGAGGCCGGACCCGAAGCCCTGGATGAGCTGACGGGCGCGGTCACGCGTCTTGCCGCGCAGGACGGACAGGATCTCGTCGGCCTCGACGTAGTTCTCCGTCTGACTCACCGGCAGGATCCCGCCGCTGGCCAACGTGCGGGTCGAGCGACCCGGCAGCAACTCGACGTAGTTCTCGCCGACGAGCGTGCGCAGGCGGATCGCTGCACGGGTGTCCTCGGGAAGCGGCGTCTTCCCCTTGCCGATCTTCAGCTCGAGCACCGCGGCAGCGCCTTTGCGCTCGACCGACGTGACCTTGCCGACCTGGATGCCGGCGATGCGGACGCTGGCTCCGGGCCCCATCGACGCGGCGGTGGGGAACAGCACCTTGACCTTGTAGTCGCCGCCGCCCCAGGGGGCAGCGCCGGACCACGTCAGGAGGGTCACGAGGAACGCGAGCGCGAAGCCGCCGATCCCGAGCAGCGTGAGGAGGTGTCCGCGAAAGCTGTTCATCAGGGCTCCGATCCCTTCGGTCCGCCGCGTGCGCAGCTCGGCGACGCGCTCCGGCCCGGGCTCTTGACCCCCGAGAGGCTGTCGGCGCCGAAGCCGAAGTCACCGGTGGGGTACGCGCCCAGGGAGTCGTCGAACTTCGTGATCGACGCCGTCCACTGGAAGAACATGTAGGCGGCGACGGGGCAGCCGGCGACGTCCTTCGTCGCCAGAGCGAGGTCGGGCATCTGCGGACGCAGGGCCCGGACGCTGCTCGAGAGGGACGCGGCAAAGGGCCTGAGGTTGTTCGACAGCGGGACGAGGCGGGTGAGCGGCTCGCGGAGCGCTCGCACCGCGGGCCGCGCGTCGGCGCTCAGACCCTTGATGCTGGCGAGGCCCTTCGGCAGCGCCGCGGCCACGGGGTCGAGGCGGTCGACCGCCTGATCGACGTCGGGCAGCGCGCCACGGAGCGTGGCGAAGCTGGCATCGAGCTCGCGCAGCGCGGGCGGCAGCTCGCGCAGCATCCCGTCGAGCCCGGTCCGCTCGTCGGACGTCGCGGAGAGCACGCGGCTGCCATCGTCGAGCACACGCCGCAGGGACTGATCGCGATCGCCGAGGACCTTGGTGAGCCGACCGACGTTGTGGACCATCCGTCGGGTCCTGCCGGTCCGGAGGGAGAGCTGACGCGACATCCTCGCGACCACGTCGATGAACGGGGTGAGCTGGACGAACGCCTCGCGGAGCTTCGCGCCGCGGTCGTCGAGGCCCTGTCCGAGCTCGGCCATCAGCGTCTGCATGCGGTCGCGGACATCCGGCTGGAAGGTGTTGAGCACGTCCGCGACGTTGACGCTCGTGTCGGTGTGCGAGGCCGGGACGACATCGTTCTCACCGGTGGTGCCCGCGGTCTTCGTCCCGCGGTCGGTGATGTCCAGGTACATGTCCTGGAGCGGCGTGTTGGGCCGGATCGACGCGGTGGCGTCCTTGTAGATCGGGCCCCACTTCTTGAGGACGCTCGCGGTGACGACGGCCTTGCCGTCCTCGATCTTCACGTCGGTGACGATGCCCGCGGCGATGCCCTTGAAGCGCACCTCGGCGCGGTCGGGCACGAGGCCCGTGGTGTCGTCAGCGGCGAACTTGACGGTCTGCTTGGCGCCGCCGCCCGCTCCGATGTGGTCGTAGATGTAGTAGAAGCCGCCCAGGCCGATGGCGGCACCGATGAGGAGCACGACGAGCGGCTGCACGGCGCGCCTGACCTCGAGCTCGACGCGCGAGCGGTTCAGCTGCTCGGAGATCCGCTTCTGGGGCCGCGGGCGCTGGCGGGAGTCGTGCATCACTTGCCCTTCCTGGCGACAGGTGACCCGCCGAGGATGCTCTTGAAGGTGCTGCCCAGCGCCTGGCACTGCAGGAACGCGGCGGCGCCCGGGTCGGTGAAGAAGGCCCGGCAAGGCAGGTCGTCGACGATGCGGGCGCCGCCGTTGCCGGTGAACCGGATGTACGTCGACTCGTTGTCGTAGTGCGAGCCGATGCCGTCGAGGCCGGCGAGGGCCGGGCCGATCATCTGGTACGTCGTGTGCTTGGACTCGGGCGACATCGTGGCGAGGTCGGGAAGGATGTCCTTGTCGATGCGCTCGAGGCTCGGCGAGAGCTCGTCGAGCAACGGGTTGCCCGTCCGGGCCGTAGCGGCCAGCGCACTCGCAGTGGGTCGCAGCGTGCGCAACAGCGGCCGTGCCTGGGCGGTGAGGAGACGGTCGGCGTCGATGACCGTCCCGCGCAGTGAGCTGAGCGTCGGCGCGACGTCGTCGGCCGGTTCCCGGAGCCGCTCGATGAGCGGGGTGGCGTCGTCGAGCGTGCCGTTCAGCCGGGCGAGCGTCGAGCGCACGCGGGGTAGCGCGCCGGCGGCGATGTCGATCGTGGACTGGATCTCCCGCCCGCGTGCTCCGGTGACCTGGGTCGTGAGCGCGGCGTCCTGAATGACGCTGCGCAGCTTGTCCTGCGGCGCGTCGAGCACGGTCATCGCCCGGCCGGTCTGCTTGATGAGCTCGCGGATGTCGTCGTTGCGCCGCTGGCCGCGCAGTGCGTCGAGCCCGGGGGCGACCACCGGTGCCGCGTCCGCGATCGTCCCGAGGACGGTCCCGGGCTCCGAGGGATCGCTGAAGGACTTCGGCAGTTCGCGGAACGTCTGCTTCAGGCCGCTGCGCGCCTTGCCGTCGAGGGTACCGGTGAGGTCCTCGAGCTCGACCTGGAAGTTCGTGCGGCGCTCCGGGATGACCTGTGAGCCGAGCTCGCCCATGCCTGGCGTCCCGCGCTCGAGGGCGACGGCGTAGCTCGCGCCGAGCAGCGTGCGCCACTTGATCGAGGCGCGCGCGTTGGCGTACAGGGGACCGGCGTCGTCGTCCAGGCTCATCTCGACGGTCGCGCCGCGGCCGCCGGGGTTGACGGTGATCTTCTTGACCTTGCCGACGTTCACGCCATCGATGCGGACGGGCTCGTTCTTGTGGAGGGAGCCGGTGCTCACGAAGTTCGCGCGGACGGTCGTGCCGCCGCCGGCGAGCAGGCGCGGGATGACGCCGAGGAAGAAGAGCGCGAACAGCGCGAACCCTCCGGCCACGATCACGAGGCCGAGCAGCGCCTTCCTGTCGTCCGTCGAACGCATCGTGCTCATCGTCCTGACCCTTGGTCGCCGGCGCGGAACGTCCCGAGGGCCGAGTACGGCTTGCCCGGGGAGTGCGTGCACGGAGCCGAGTAGATCTCGCGGTTGTGGATGAACGGCCGGGAGATGCCTGGCACCAGGCTGCCGAGGGACTGCGGCCCCGCGATGACGTTGACGCGGAGCTGGTTGAAGTGCCCCGCGTCACCGCCCGGGAGCGCGCGCTCGGACGGCGCGCCATACCCAAGGACGCTGCGCCAGTTGTCGCCGAAGTTCTTCACGTCGCAGCCGTGCTTTCCGAGCGAGGTAACGAGCGGGAGCAGGTTCGTGAACGCCCGGTCCAAGGGATCGAGTTCGGGCTTCAGCGCGCGGGTCGTCTTCAGCACCGAGGGCACGGCGCCGTCTAGAGCGTCGAGCAGCGGCTCGGTGCGCTTCAGTGGCGTCGGGCTCTCCCGCAGCAGGGCGTTCGTCGCGCGCAGGGCACCCGGCGCACGAGGCAGGGTGCGGTTGACCGAGCGCAGGAGGGAGCGGGTCGACGTCAGGAGGGTGCGTCCCGCGCCCAACCCCGACTGCATCGCGTCGAGCGTGGGGGGAGCTGCGTCCAGCGTGGCGTGCAGGTCGTCCCGCGCGTCCGTGAACGGGGCAAGGCCTTTTGCCGCCGGATCGAAGAACCCGGCGATGTCCTCCCGGGCGCCGTCGAGGGCGCTCATCCCGGAGTTCACCGAGGGCACGAACGCCCGGGCGGCGCCGGCACGCGCCTCGATCGCGTCGGCCACACGCGTGAGCTCGTCCGTCACGCCCGGACCCAGTCGGATAGCGGTGTTGAGCCCCTGTCCGCGGCCGGCGAGCGACTGCCCGAACTCCCCGACGAGGTCGCCGAAGCGGCCGCGGGTCTCGGCGTCGAAGGTGTCGAGGACGTCGGCCACGCCACTCGTGATCGAGGTCTCGGCCGGCGCCCGCAGCGTGTCGCCGTCGTTGAGGAGCTCGCCGCTCTTGCCCGGGCGCAGCTCCAGGTACCGCGAGCCGAGCAGGCCGCGGGCACGGACCACGACCGTCGAGTCGGCGCGGAGGCGGCCGGTTCCAGGCTGAAGCTGGATCTGCACCCGCGCGCCGGTGCCGTCCACGTTCGGGTCCAGGACCTGGCCGACGCGGACACCGGCGATGCGCACCTCGTCGTGGCTGCTGAGGTTCGAGATGTCGGGGATCGCGGCGTAGAGCTTCTGGTACTTCACACCGGGGACCTTGGTGACCGACTGGACGCCGAAGCCGACGAAGGCGGCCGCGAGCAGCAGCACGATGAGACCGCTGACCGCAAGACGGCCCGGGGCCTTGTTCTCACTGCGGCGGCGCCGCGTCCGGCGCGGGCGGGCTCGGCTGCTCATGGCTTCAGGAGGTAGTCGAGGACGGACTGGACCGACTTGC
The DNA here is from genome assembly GCF_040581415.1 of Paraconexibacter sp. AEG42_29. Taxonomy (NCBI): domain Bacteria; kingdom Bacillati; phylum Actinomycetota; class Thermoleophilia; order Solirubrobacterales; family Paraconexibacteraceae; genus Paraconexibacter; species Paraconexibacter sp. AEG42_29. Next base: position 5,699,941 of record NZ_CP114014.1, read on the forward strand.
TGCTGCCGGCGGTCGTGTCGCCCTGGGTGCGGCCAAGCGGCAGGCCCGTCAAGCTCTCGAGGGCGTCGGTCACGGCCTTCGGCAGCTCCTTCAGCTTCTTGGGGAGCTCGTCGAGCAGCTTCTTCGGGGCGTCGGTGACCTTCGGCAGCAGGTCCTTGACGGTCGGGGGGAGCGCCGGGGCGGCAGCCGTCGGACGCTCAGCGGCGGGAGCCTGCTTCTTCGCCTTCGCCGGAGCCTCGGGCGTCGGCGGCTCGAGCAGGGTCTGCAGGATGCCGGCGCCGAAGGTGACGCCGCCGTGGAAGGCGTGGCCACGGCCGTCGCGGCCCTGGATCGCGCGTCCCCAACCCTCGAGGACGCCGAGGAGGTCGGGGGTTGCGACGCCGAGGGCCTGGGTCAGCGGCACGGCTGCCTTCGCGAACGTGTCGAGGGACTTCAGCGTCGGGACAGCGTCCTTGACCACCGGCGTCGCCTCCCGGCCGAGCCGGGTGAGCGTGGGTGCAACCTCCTGCGCCTGACGGAGCGTCGGCCGGGCGGCGGAGCGGAACGGCTCGACCTCGCGCAGGGTCCGCTCGAGCTCGGGGGAGGTGGCGGAAATGTTGCGGGCGGCGGCCCCGAGCGGAGCCGCGGTGGTGCGGAGATCGGCGAGGAACGCCCGCAGCGTCGAAAGGCCGCCCGGCGACTTGCGGAGCGTCGCCCGCAGCGCGTCGCTTCGCGCAGCGAAGGTGGTCGCTGCGTCGGCGGCCTCGTCGATGAACCCGCCGAGGTCTGCGCTCTGGCGCACCGTGCGGGCCAAGAAGCGGTCGCTGTGCTGGATCAGGTCTGCGAGCGTACGGTTGTCGCTGACGACGTCGTTCAGCAGCTTCGTGGCAGTGTCGAGCGCAGGCGGGAGCTTGCCGAGGAGTGCGTTGAAGTCGGCGTGCCGCCCGGTCATCGTGACGCCGGCCTCGTTGACGAGGATCGCCAGCCGCGTGCGGGTGTCGGCGTCCAGGACGTCGAGCACCTGGTCAAGGTCGGTGGCCGAGGTGACCCGCTTCGCGGGGATGATGAGGTCGGTCACGGGCGAGCGCTGCACGTCCCCGGGATCGAGCGCCGCGTACTTCTCGCCCAGGAGGTTCAGCGACTTGACCGTCACCGACGCATCGCTGCCGAGTCGCACGTTCTTGTCGTCGATGGAGAGGTCGATTTTGACCTGGTCATCGTCGGTGAGGCTCATGTCGCTGACCTTGCCGACGAGCACGCCGCCGAGCCGGACGCCCGAGCCGTCGCGCAGGCCGAGCGCGCTCGGCATCACCATGCGGATGTGCGCCTGCTCCTCGTCGTCGCGCAGGACGATGGTGGCCAGCACCGCCACCGCGACGGCGACGAGCGCGCCCATGACGAGCTGCCGTGCGATGCCGGAACGCGCGCTCACTTCGACGCCTTCGCCGGACCATCGAGGTCGATGATCTTCTTCGACAGCGGATCGAAGGCGGTGGCCTCGGGATCCTTGTTGATGTCGAGCGAGTCCGCGGTGATGTTGCACTGCGGCTGGAACCAGGGCTTGTTCACGAGCTGCCCGGGCGGGCGCGGGAAGGCCATGCGCAGCGCGCCCTTCGGCAGGACGCTCGCCAGCGTGCCGCTGCTCACCGGGATCTCGTTCGGGTACGGCACGGCGCCGACCTGAGCGCGGAAGATCTTGTCCTGGGAGTCGCCGGCGGCGCCCCAGAGCGTCGCCCAGTTCACCGCGAGCCCGCCGATCTCCGGGCTGTACGGGCGGATGCAGGCCAGCTGCTTGGCCGCCTCGTTGCCGATCGACTCCACCTGCGGGAGCAGCGGCTTCTCGACGCGATCGATCAGGCCGTTGAGCGAGGGCGCGGCTCCGCCCAGCGTCGACAGCGCTCCGCGCGCGTCCGGGCCAACGGCGACGACGGTCCGCAGGAGGCTAGTCAGTCGCGGCGAGATCGCCCGGACCGCGTCGACGCCGGGGTCCAGGCGGTCGGTCAGCTTTTGGGCTGCCCTCAGCGTCGTGTCGACGCGGCCGGCGGTGCCGCGCGCGGCGGCGAGCGTGCTGGGCGCCTCTGCGAGGACGGTCCCGAGCTGACGGCTGCGGGAGGCCACGGCCTCGAAGGTCTGGCCGGCGTTCTCCACGAGCGCTCCGAGGCGGGGATTGGCGGTGGCGGCGGACCGGGTGACTGCGGCCGTGGACCGCAGCAGGACGTCGAGGGCCGCCGGGTCGTCGCCGAGCTGGCGCAGGATCGCCGAGGTCGAGCGGGCCGCGCGCGGGCCGTCCACCAGCGCTCGCGGCAGGTTGCGGGCGACGAGGGGCGCGGCCTGGCCGGCGGTCCCGAGCAGCGCGGTGAGGTCCTTGCGGGTCCGTCCGTCGAACGTGTTGAAAACGGTGTCGAACTCGACCGGGTTCACGAATCGCGACGCCGGGATGTCCGCGCCGTCGGCCAGCGAGTCGGTCGCTTTGCCGCGGTCGACCTGCACATAGCGGTCGGAGAAGTGGATGGTGCCGGCCTGCCGCAGCGAGAAGACCGAGTCACTCGGCAGTGGCCACGCCTCGTCGTCGATGTCCAGGACGATCTTCGCCTTGTAGTCGTCGGTCAGGTCGACGGACTCGACGGTGCCGACCGGCACGCCGGCCATTCGCACGTCGAAGCCTTTGATGACCCCGGTTGCGCCCGGGACGGTCATCTCGAGCCGGTGGCCGGAGGAGCCACCGGACAGCACGACGACCAGCACGACGAGGACGAGGAGCCCCACGCCGATCGCGGCAGGGCGGGGGACGGACGCGGAGCGCACGTCAGCCGCCGATCGGCAGGTGCGGATCCTGCCCGTAGAAGACGAGGATGTACATCGCCGTGATGACGTGGATCAGGACGATGTTCACCAGCAGCGAGCGTGCGACTGCCGCTCCCACGGCGGTCGGGCCGCCGCTGGCCTTGTAGCCGTAGTAGCAGGAGACCAGCACGATCACGATCGCCTGGATCGTGAGGTTCATGATGCACAGCAGCTGGTCGGCCAGGTTCTGGACGCCCCAGTGGTAGTGCAGGAAGCTGCCCGGCGTCAGGCCCTGGAGAACCGGGATCGCCTGCAGGTAGCTCCCGGCGGTGCCGGCGAGGAGCGCCACGACTGCGGCGATGGGGGCAAACAGGATCGCGCCGACCAGGCGGGTGCCGACGAGGTAGCTCATCGGGTTGATCGCCTCGGCCTCGAGTGCGTCGATCTCCTCGCTGATCCGCATGGCGCCGATCTCGGCGGCGAGGCCGCCGCCGACCTTGGCGGCGAAGATGTAGCCGAACATGATCGGCACCGCGGCGCGCGGAGTGGTGAGCCCGCTGAAGAGGCCCGTGTAGTCCGAGGCCCCGGCGGACTTCAGGAAGAAGTATGCGAAGTTCACCTGCGTGACGCCGATGAACATGACGAGCGCGGCGATGATCAGCAGCGACCCGCGCACGAGGATCGATGACTGGCGCAGGACCTCGGCGAAGAACCGCGGGACGGTGGGCAGCGCCTTGACCGTGTCGGCGGCGAAGTAGCCGATGTCCCCGATCTCGATCAGGAAGCTCTTGACCGCGCCGGGCCGGCGCGCGGGCGGCGGGGCTGGGGTCGGGTCCGGCAGGGTCGGCCTGGGGTCTGCGATCGCCACCGTCAGCCTCGCAGGATCTGGACGGTGGGGAAGAGCGTCGAGAAGATCGTGTTGCCCACGATGCTGACCGTCCACAGCGCGAAGAAGGAGATCAGCACGCCCTCGTTGACAGCGCGGCCGACACCCTCCGCGCCGCCCTTCGAGGTCAGCCCCTTCTGACAGCTGACGATGCCGACCACCAGGCCGGCGAGCACCATCTTCCCGATCATGTTCGCGAGCTCCCCGACGCTCGTGAAGGACCGGACGGTCTCCAGGAACGCCGCGTGGGTGATGAAGCCCTCGTGCACGATCGGCGCGGTGACATAGCCCATCAGCAGGGCGGTGAAGACGCAGATCAGGCCCAGGATGGGCGCGACGACGATCAGCGCGAGGACCCGCGGCACGATGAGCATCCGCATCGTGTCGGTGCCCAGCACCTGGAGCGCGTCGAGCTCCTCGCGGATCTTCCGGGACGCGAGGTCGGCGGTCATGGCCGATCCGGCGACGCCCGCCAGGATCATGAGGGCGACCCACACGCCGATCTCGCGGGTGACGCCGACGCTCATGCCGCCGCCGAGGCGATCCATGGTGCCAAGCACGCTGACGATGCTCGCGACGTAGTAGACGAGCAGGCCGAGGGCGAACGCGCTCACCGACAGCATCGCCGGGATCACGCACCGCCGCAGGCTCTTGGAGCACTCGATCACGAACTCGCGCGGCCAGGTGTACGGCGGGAAGATGATCGCCTTGACCGTCGCGACCGCCAGGTCGCCCATCTCCCCCGCGGACGCGAGCCGGCCGAAGCCGGGCAGCGAGCTGATGGTGCGGGCGATGCCGTAGTCGCTGGTCGTGGTGGCCATGTGGCGCCACCCTCCCCCGCCGGCGACGAGCGCCGCAAGACCCGTCCGGGTCTACTCGATGCCCGGACGGGTCGACTATCGCCCGGCCGGCTGACGCGACGCGACGCCGGAGCTAGGCTCGCGCCGCCGTCGCGCCTCCATGCGCCCGGCCCGTCGTGGAACCGACCGAAGGAAGCCATGTCCGTCAGCGCTCCCCGTCCGCCCGACCCGCTCACCCCCGAGCACCTGGTCGATCCCTGGCCCAACTACGAGATCCTGCGCGACCACCACCCGATCGTCTGGCACGAGCCCACGCAGAGCTGGCTCATCAGCCGGTACGAGCACATCCGGCCGCTCCTCCGCGACCAGACGCGCTGGTCGACCGAGCACATGCAGGACCAGCTCGGGCTTGCGCTAGGCGACGCTCCGACGATGACCGCGATGGACGGCAAGCAGCACTCCGCCCGGCGCTCCCTCGTGAGCCCGTTCCTCTTCACCGGCGGCCTGGATCTCTTCACGCCGACCATCGAGCGCCGCGCGAAGGCGCTGCTGGAGCCGGTCTTCGCGCGTGAACGCGAGGCCGTGGCGGCCGGGACGCGTGAGCGCGGCCGGCTGGACTTCGTGACCGAGTTCTCCTCGGTCTACCCGGTGGACATCATGGCCGACATGATGGGGCTCCCCGGCCGCGACTACGGCCTGCTGCGCGAGTGGTACAACGCCTTCATCACCTTCGTCGGCAACATCGCCGGCGACCCGGTCCTGATCGAGCGGGGCCTGAAGGCGAAGCAGGGCTTCGGCGAGTACATCCTGCCGCTGATCGCCGAGCGCCGCAGCGGCGACGGCGACGACTTCATCTCCCGCCTCTGCCGTGCGGAGGTCGAGGGCGACAGGATGGACGACGAGGACATCCGGTCGTTCCTCGCATTGATGCTTCTGGCCGGCGGCGAGACCACCGACCATCAGCTCGCCGCCCTGCTCCACGCTCTCGTCCAGCACCCGGATCAGCTCCAGGCGCTCGCTGACGACCGGTCGCTGATGGACGACGCGATGGCCGAGGGGATGCGGTACTGCGCCATCGTCCAGTTCATCCAGCGCACCGCGCGCGAAGACGTGGACATCGACGGCACCGTCGTCCCCGCCGGAGGCAAGATCACGCTGATGCTCGCGGCCGGCAACCGCGACCCGCGCCGCTTCGAGGACCCGGACCGGTTCGACATCCACCGCACCGACCACGCGACGTCGCGGGCGTTCACCGGCAACGCCGACCACCTGGGCTTCGGCGGCGGACGCCACGTCTGCCTCGGGATGCAGCTGTCCAAGCGTGAGGTCGAGACGGCGCTGAACCACCTGCTCGACAACGCCGCCGACCTGCGCCTGGCGGACGGCTACCGGGCAGAGCACGAGGGCTTCTTCGTCCGCTCGCTCACGAGCCTCGACCTCACGTACACGCCTCGATGAGCAGCGTGCACGATGCGGCCCGCTTCCGGCAGATCCTCGGGCACTACCCGACCGGGGTCTGCGTCGTCTGCGGCATCGACCCGGCCGGGGAGCCGGCCGGGCTCGTAGTCGGCTCGTTCACCTCGGTGTCGCTCGATCCCCCGCTGGTCGCGTTCTTCCCCGACCACGCGTCCACGACCTGGCCGCGGATCGTGCCGGGCCGCCGCTTCTGCGTGAACGTCCTGGGTCACGACCAGCAGGACCTGTGTCGCCGCTTCGCGGTGAGCGGCGGGGACAAGTTCGCAGACGTCGAGTGGCGCCCGGCCGCAGCCACGGGCTCCCCGGCGCTCCGGGACGCGACCGCCTGGGTCGACTGCGAGCTCGAGGCGGTGCACCGCGCGGGCGACCACGACATCGTGGTCGGCCGCGTGCTGGACCTCGGTCTGCGCGAAGAGCCGGCCGAGCCGCTGCTGTTCCTCCGCGGCGGCTACGGTCGCTTCATGCCGCTTTAGCGGCGCGGCTCACGGGGACTGGCCCGGCAGCCCGGAGTCCCCGCGGATCGGCATGCGGTAACCGGGCGTCCCCGGGCAGGGCCCGTACCGCGTCCCGGTCACTCCCGGTGAGTCGCAGAGCCCGTTCTGCACGTGCGCCGGCATCGCCGGCCACTGCTGCTGGTTGAACCCGAGCACCCACATCGGGGCAGTGCTCTGCCCCCAGGTCGCGATCTGGACCACCCCGTACATCGCGAGCAGCGTGATACCGGTCCGAACCCGCGGTGAGTGCCGGTCGAGCCCGCGTTCCACGATGGCCAGGCCGTTGTCGTCCTTGAAGATCCGCACCGCGGCGATCGTGCCGATCCACAGGCCGAAGACCAGGACCTCCGGCGCGAACGGGTACCGGAAGGCCTCGCCGCCGATGCTCACCGAGAGCGGGGTGCCCGGGAACGTCCAGAGGTTCAGCGGGAGCAGGACCGCCGGCTCCCCGAGCACCAGGACGCAGCCTCCGAGCGACACGATGCCGTAGAGCTGCGGTCGGGTGAGGCCCGGCCACCGCTCCTTGCAGCGGCGGGCCACGCCGCCGAGCAGCATCGCGCACCCCAGGAGCCCGAAGACCTCGAACAGGCCGAGGAAGATCATCGGGTTCGCGAAGCGGCCGCAGTCCGGGTTGACGATCAGCGGGTTGTGGCCGCAGGTGTCGTTGAGGTTCACGAACTCCGAGCTGATGCTGAACATCGGCTGGAAGAAGTTGTTGCCGCCGTTCGCCCAGAACAGCGTCGCGCAGGCGATGCAGAACATGACGTCGAACGTGAGCAGCCGGCCCTGCGCGCGGCAGTCCTTGATCAGCTTGCTGATGACCCACAGCGACAGCACGATCGCGAACGCCTCGAAGCCGCGGGCGCCCCAGAACTCCTTGCCGTGTTCGCCGGTCCGGTACTCGGTGATCTGCGACGGGCCGTCGGCCAGCCAGCTGACGACCGTCCAGGTTTCGAGGAACAGGATCGGCAACGCGAGCAACGCGAGGTAGTGAGGCCAGCCCCAGGCGCGGCGTCGCGCGGTGTCCGACGGTGCTGACACGGCACCTCGGGGTGGTTGTGCAGGGACTGTGGCCGCCATGTGCTCCTCCTGTGGTCTCCGCGGACCCGGACCCGGCGGGTGGCGAAAAATCGCCACCGCCCGAACGCGAAGTGTATTATTGAGCCGGACAGGCTCAATAATACGTCGCGAGCCGATCGGCGTGCAACACACCAAGCGGAGGGTCGTCATATGCCAGGACTTGTCGAAGGTCGGGTCGCGGTCATCACCGGAGCTGCGAGCGGCATCGGACGGGCGACCGCTCTGGCGTTCGCCCGGGAGGGAGCGGCGGCGGTGATCGTCGCTGACGTGCGGTCGGACCCGCGTGAGGGCGGCACCCCGACACACGAGGCCGTGAGCTGCGAGGGCCGCTTCGTGCAGTGCGACGTCACGCGGCCGGCAGACCTCGAGGCTGCCGTCGCCGCAGCGGACGAGTTCGGCGGGATCGACATCATGTTCAACAACGCGGGCATCGTCGTCGTCAACGACATCCTCGACACCACCGAGGAGGAGTACGACCGGTTGATGGCGGTCAACGCCAAGGGCGCGTTCTTCGGGACGCAGGCCGCCGGGCGAAAGATGGTCGAGAAGGGCGCCGGCGTGATCATCAACATGTCAAGCATCGCCGGCTTCATGGGAACCGGCGCGACCCCGGCCTACTGCGCGTCCAAGGGCGCGATCAAGCTGACGACCTATGCGGCGGCGCACTCGCTCGGCCCCCGCGGTGTGCGGGTCAACGCGATTCATCCCGGCGTGATCGCCACCGAGATGATCACGCAGGACTTCGGTCTCCCGAAGGAGGCCGTCACCTCCGTCTTTCCCATTCCGCTCGGCCGTCCCGCCGATCCGGAGGACGTCGCCGACGCCGTGGTGCTGCTCTGCAGCGACAACGCGCGCTACATGAACGGCTCGTCGATGCTCGTCGACGGCGGCATCGCCAGCACCTTCGGCTGAAGCCGAACCCCCAACTGATGACCACACGAGGAGAGACCCGATGAAGGTCAGCGTATTTGCGATGCCCACGATCCCGGCCACGCTCAAGGAGCGCCGGGAGCTCAGGCCGATCGGCCGGAACACCGAGCGCTACCAGATGATGCTGGAGGAGCTGCGCGCGATTGCGGTGCTGGCGGACGAGCTCGGCTATGACGCCTTCTCGACGACCGAGCACCACCTGCACTCCGAGGGTGGTGAGGCGATGCCGAACCCCCTGATGCTCTACGCCGACCTTGCGGCCCGGACGAAGAACATCCACTTCTACCCGATGTCGCTCGTCCCGACGGCGGACGACCCGATCCGGATGGCCGAGAACATCGCCCTGCTCGATCAGCTGACGCAGGGCCGGGTCGGCGTCACGTTCGCTCGCGGGTACCAGAAGCGGTGGATCCAGATCCTGTCCCAGGGCCGTGGCTCCACCTCGCTGGTCGACCAGGCGTCCGACCAGCGCAACCGCGAGATCTACGACGAGAACGTCGAGGTCATCCTGAAGGCGTGGCAGAACGACTCCTGGGACCACGACGGCAAGCACTACCAGGTGCCGTTCCCCTACGCCGAGGGCGTGAAGGGATTCGGCGGTATCGAGTGGACCCGGCAGTTCGGATCCGAGGACGAGGTCGACGAGGACGGCGTGATCCGCAAGATCGGCCTGACGCCGCCGCCCTACCAGCGGCCCTATCCCGAGGTCTGGGTCCCGTACACGATGTCCCCGGCGAGCATGATCGCCGCGGCGCAGCGCGGGTTCTCGTGTATCGCCACCGAGGGCCGAGCGGCGCCGTTCCGCGAGCACGCGCTGGCCTACCGCGCCGAGGCCGCCAAGCAGGGCTTCGACCTCAAGCTCGGTGAGCGCTTCGGCGCGACCCGGTCGGTGTGCATCGGCAAGACGCGCGAGGAGGCGTTCGAGATGGCCGTCCGGACGGCCGCCTACGAGTGGCACAACTACTTCAACAAGTTCGGCTTCGCGGAGATGTTCCGCACCGCCGAGGATGCGGCGGACAAGCCGGTGTCGTTCGCCGACGAGGCGGCGCTGGCCAAGCGCCTGATCGAGACGCGGCAGCTGCTGTGCGGCACCGCTGACGACGTGAAGCGCCAGCTCGAGGAGCTGCACACCTGCCACGCCGGCGAAGGCGAGGAGAAGGGCGAGCTCGACTGGCTGGTCTGGCAGTTCTTCCAGCAGGGCACGACGCCGCTCGAGGTGCAGCAGGAGCAACTGCGGGTGTTCGCGGAAGAGGTTCTCCCGGCGGTGCGGTAGTGATCGTGCGCCTGGACGTGGCTGCTGGGTTGCCGGCGGTCACGTCCCTGGTGGCGGCGACAGACTTCGGCGCCTTCCACGTCGAGGTCCGTCACGCTCCGGCGAGCACGCCGACAGGCCCCGAGATCGACGCAGCGCTGCGGGCAGCACGGGCGGGTGCCCTCGGGCCAGATCAGCAGCACGTGCTCGTGGACGTCGCGGCGCTCCGGCGGCTCGCCGTGGAGGCGGGCGCCTCGTCGCCTCAGTGGAACGCCGGGCTGGACGCGATGCTGTCGTACGCGGCCGGGCGGGGGTGGCTCAGCGCCGACGGCGCCGCCATCCAGGCGCATGTCGAATTCGCCACCGGCTGACCGACGCCGGCCATGCCCGCGGGCGCCGGGGTGCGTCGCCGGCGATCAGACGCCGGCGGCCTGCGCGATGACAGCTCGCAGGTGCTCGCTGCTGCCGCCGAACATGCGCAGCATCCGCGCGTCCGCGTACGCCCGGGCGATCGGGTACTCCGACATGTAGCCGTAGCCGCCGTGAAGCTGGACGCCCGCATCGACCGCCCGCGCCTGCAGCTCAGTCGCCCGCAGCTTCGCCGCCGCCGCGGTCGCCGCTCCTAGCGCCCCGGCGGCGTGCGCCAGGAGGCAGCTGTCGACGAAGGCGGAAGTGGCGGTCAACTCGGCGGCGACGTCGCCGAGCGTGATTCGGGTGTTCTCGAAGGCCGCCAGCGGCTGCCCGAAGGCGCGGCGCTCGTGGACGTATTGCACGGTCCAGTCAAGGGCCGCGCGGGCCCCGGCAACCGCTGCGACGGCGAGCGTCAGCCGCTGTCCCACGAGGACGGACTCGGCGGTGTCCGGCCCGAGGCAGCGCTGCGCTGGTACCCGCACACCGTCCAGGACGACATCGGCGAAGTCAGCCGCCTGAAGACCGAACCGGGCGACTCCGGGGGCCCGGGTGAGGCCACCGACCTCGGCGTCGATGACGAAGGCGTGGGCGTGCTCCCCGGCGTCTGCGATGACGACGAGGACGTCCGCGTGCACTCCGCCGAGGACAGCCGGGCAGCTGCCGTCCAGCACCCACACATCACCTGAGCGACGTGCAGTGAGCGCGCCGGGCCCGGCGAGCGCCGTCAGGGACCGGCCGCCGGCCAGGCGGGTGAGCAGGACCGGATCCTGCGCGCAGGACAGCAGCGCGGGGACGCAGACGTCGTTGTGCTGGCCGAGGGCCAGGGCGACCGCGGGCAGTCCGGCGTGCATCGCCGCCTCGACGAGGACCGCGCCGAACCGCGGGTCCTCGACACCGCTGCCGCCGTGCTCCTCGGGGATCGCCATCGCGACGAATCCGTGCTCGGCGGCCGCCGCGAAGAACGACGGCGGCACGCCGGCGCCGTCCGGCTCGCCCCAGCCGGCGTACGTCTCGGCCGTGACGCGCTCGGCCAGGAAGCGGGCGAAGCTCTCGCGGAGCGCCTCGTGCTCGTCCTCGAAGAGTCCGGGGAGCCGCCCGGCCAGCGCGATGCTCATCGCCCGCTCCACACCGGCGCGCGCTTCTCGACGAACGCCTGGGCGCCCTCGCGGGCGTCATCAGACGCCCGGATCACGTTCATGAGCGGTGCCTGAGCGGCGAACGCCTCCGCGACGGTCACGCCCTGCGCCGCGCGGACGACGAGCTTGGACATCTTGACCGCGAGCGGCGCGTTGACCGCGATGCGCCGCGCGAGCGCCAGCGCTGCCTCGAGCGCGCCACCGGCCTCGGTCAGGTGATTCACGAGCCCGAGCGCATGCGCGCGCTCCGCGCTCAGAGGCGCCCCGGTGAGGATCAGCTCCATCGCGTGGCCGTACGGGATCCGCTGCGGGAGGCGGATCGCGCCGCCGGCGGCGGCCGCCAGCCCGCGGGTGACCTCCGGAAGCCCGAAGGTCGCGCTCTCGGCCGCGACGATCAGGTCGCAGGCCAGCGCGATCTCGAAGCCGCCTCCGAGCGCATGACCCTCGACGGCGGCGACCAGCGGCTTGTCGGCGGAGCGCTCGCAGACGCCGAAGGCGCCGCGGCCTTCGACGATCGGGCGCTGGCCCGTCGCCGCGAGCGCCTTCAGGTCCATCCCGGCGGAGAACGTCCCGCCCTCGCCGGTGATCACGCCGACGACGAGGTCATCGCGGGCGTCGAGTTCGTCCAGGCAGTCCCCAAGGGCGATCGCGGTCGCCAGGTCGATCGCGTTGCGCCGCGCCGGTCGGTTCAGGGTGATGAGCGCGACGCCGTCCTCGACGGAGAAGCGGACCGGGACCTCCTCGTCGGGCGCCTTCATCTCGGCGCCATCCGGATCGCGCCGTCCAGCCGGATGGTCTCGCCGTTGAGGACGGCGTTGTCGATGATGTGCAGCGCGAGCTTCGCGTACTCCTCCGGGCGGCCGAGCCGGCTGGGGTGGGGAACGGTCGCCGCCAGCGAGTCCTTCACCTCGTCGGGGAGGCGCGCGAGCAGCGGCGTGTCGAAGGTCCCCGGCGCGATGGTGCAAACGCGGATGGCCCGCCGTGACAGGTCGCGGGCAGCGACGATCGTCATGCCGACGATGCCGGCCTTCGACGACGCGTACGGGATCTGGCCGATCTGGCCCTCGAAAGCCGCGACGGACGCGGTGAGGACGAACACTCCCCGGTCACCGTCCAGCGGGTCGTTGGCGGCCATCCGGGCGGCGGCCAGGCGGAGCACATTGAAGCTGCCCACCAGGTTGACGTTCACGACGTCGGCGTACTTCTCCAGCGACCCCGGGCTGCCGTCGCGCTCGACGACCCGGACGGGGCCGCCGCGGCCGGCACAGTGGACCACCGCCCGCAGCGGCCCGTGCGCTTCGGCGGCATCGAAGACGGCGTTCATGTCCTCGGTGCTGGTGACATCGGCCGGGACGAACTCTGCGGCGTCGCCGAGCGCCGCGGCCGCCGCAGCGCCGTCCGACCCCGGCAGGTCAGCGATGACGACGTGCGCGCCGTGGTCGGCGAGCGCGTGAACCGTCGCCAGACCGAGGCCCGACGCTCCGCCCGTGACGACGCAGGAGGTTCCCTCGACGTTCATGACAGGCGCTCCAGGATCGTGGCGTTTGCCATGCCGCCGGCCTCGCACATCGTCTGCAGCCCGTAGCGGCTGCCGCTGGACTCCATGGCCTCGAGCATCGTCACCATCAGCCGCGCGCCCGACGCGCCGAGCGGGTGTCCGAGCGCGATGGCACCGCCGCGCGGGTTGATCCGCTCGAGGTCGGCGTCGAAGTGCTTCCGCCACGCCAGCGGCACCGGCGCGAATGCCTCGTTGATCTCGTAGTGGTCGATGTCGTCCAGGGACATGCCGGTCCGCGCGAGGATCTTCTCGGTCGCCGGGATCGGCCCGCTCAGCATGGTGATGGGATCGTCCGAGGCGACGGCGAAGGCGTGGAACCGCGCCCGTGGGGTCAGCCCGAGCTGCGCGCACCGGTCCTCGCTCATGATGAGCATCGCCGCGGCGCCGTCCGAGAGCTGCGAGGAGTTGCCGGCGGTGACGCTCCAGCCGATCTCCGGAAACCGCTCGCTCATCTCGTCGCTCTCGAAGACGGCACGGAGCTCGCCCAGTCCCTCGACGGTGGTGCCGCGCCGGATCGTCTCGTCGCGGTCGACAACGGTCGAGGTGCCATCCGGCTGCGTGACGGTGATCGGCACGATCTCGCGGTCGAAGCCGCCGCCGTCAGCTGTTGCGGCCGCCCGGTCGTGCGAGCGCGCCGAGAACACGTCGAGCTCGTGCCGGGTCAGTCCCCACCGCGCAGCGATCAGCTCGGCGGAGATCCCCTGCGGCACCAGTCCCGGGGCGTAGCGGTCGTTCACGGACTCGCCGTAGATGTCCCGGCCCATCCGCGCGGTGAACATCGGCACGCGGCTCATCGACTCGATCCCGCCGGCAACGACGATGTCGTAAGTCCCGCACATCACGCCCTGCGCAGCGAAGTCCGCCGCCTGCTGGCTCGACCCGCAGCGGCGATCGATGGTGGTCGCCGGCACGTGCTCGGGGAACCCGGCGCCGAGCCACGCCCAGCGCCCGGCCGGCCCGCCCTGCTCGCCGACCTGGCTGACGCAGCCGATCATGACGTCCTCCACCTCCCCCGGATCGACGTCGTTGCGGTCCATGAGGCCCTTGATCGTCTGCGCGAGGAGCTCGACCGGGTGGAGCTCCGACAACGCCCCTCCGGGTCGATCGTCCTTCGCCGCACGCCCCTTCGCCATCGGCGATCGGACGGCGTCAACAATGACTGCGCTGCGCATGAGGCTCCTTCTACAACCCGAGGGACTTGGCGACGATGACCTTCATGATCTCGCTGGATCCGCCGTAGATCCGGCTGACCCGTGCGTCCGCGTAGGCGCGGCCCAGAACCGACGTGCGACTGCAGCCGGCGACGCCGTGCAGCTGCAGGCAGCGGTCCACGACGCGGCCCTGAAGCTCGGTGCAGTACAGCTTCACCACCGCCGCGTCCTCCGGCATGAGCTCGCCCGCTTCATGGGCATCGAGCGCACGGTCGGTGAGCGCCTGGCCCGCCTGCACCTCGGCCGCGCACGCGGCGAGCTCGAACTTCGCGTGCTGGCCCGAGGGCAGCGCACCGGACGCGACGTTCGCCACCGTGGCCTCGAGCGCCGCGACGGCGGCGGCCTGCGAGTTGAGACCGATCGAGAGCCGCTCCTGCGCCAGGTTCGCGGTGAGGTAGGCGAAACCGCGGTTCTCCTCACCGAGGAGGTTCTGGACAGGCACGTGCATGTCGGTGAAGAACAGCTCGGAGAGGTCCTGCGCCTTCTGGCCGATCTTCTCCAGCCGCGGCCCGCGCTCGAACCCCGGTGTCTGCGCGTCGACCACCAGCAGGCTGATGCCGTGGCGCCCGGCGGATCGGTCGGTCTTGACGGCGAGGATTACGAGGTCCGCGGCCAGGCCGTTCGAGATGAACGTCTTCGCCCCGTCGACGACGTAGTGATCGCCGTCCCGCCGAGCCGACGTCGACAGCGCCTTCAGATCCGAGCCGGCACCGGGCTCGGAGAGCGCCAGCGCCGACACGGCCTCGCCGCTCGTGAGAGCCGGCAGCCAGCGCTCCTGCTGCTCCGCGGTGGCGTACTCGAGGAAGTACGGCATGCAGATGTCGGTGTGGACCCGCACGCCTCCGATGGCGAGTCCGGCGCGCTGCGCCTCTTCCGTGATCACGGCACTGTGCTTGAAGCCCGAGCCGGCCAGCCCGCCGAACGCCTCGGGCACGCCGACGCCCAGCAACCCGAGCGCCCCCGCCCGATACCAGAACGAGCGGGGTGGCCGGCCGGCCTTCTCCCACTCGGGGTACTCGGGCACGACCTCGTCCTGGAAGAACTCGCGGACCACGGAGCGGAACGCATCGTGCTCCGGACGGAAGACCGTCCGGCGCATCCCGGGCGGGGCAGCCTGCATGGCGGGCACGGGCAGCCTCAGCTCACATCTCTGACGAGCCCGGCGATCGCGTCGCTGAGCTCGGCGGGGTGCGTCAGCGCGAGGCAGTGCGGCCCGCCGTCGACGACGACGACGCCGCGGCTGTCGGCGACGAGCGAGCTCATCTCCTCGGCCGCCGCGACGCCGAAGGCGGGATCCACCGTGCCGTGGACGAACAGGGCCGGGCACGTGATCTCGCCGAGGCGGTCGATGATCTCGTCGCGCCGCGTGAGGATCGTGGCCCATACCTCAGTCCACGCGGCAGGCGCCTTCGACTGCCATTTGCCGATGAAGCGGCTCCCCTCGTAGTCGCTGGGCGCGAACTGCACGCCGAGGATGGCCTCCGCGATCTCGCCGACCGGCCCCATGGCGAGCCAGCCCTGGGACAGCTGTTCGAAGCCGGCCTGCTGCTCGGGCTCCAGCAGGCGGACCGACGTCCCGGTCAGCACGATCCCGCGCACCCGGTCCGGGCTTGCGAGCGCCGCCCGCTGCGTGAGCCAGCCGCCCTGGGACATGCCGGCGAGCACGGCCTGCTCGACGCCGCATGCGTCCATCAGCGCGATGACGTCCTTCGCCGCGTCCCAGTAGTCGAAAGGACCGCTGCACTCGGACATGCCATGGCCGCGTTCGTCCCAGGTCAGGCACCGGATCGCGGGCGACAGCGCCTGCACGACGTCGTCCCACATGGTGTGATCGAGGAACGCGCCATGGGACAGGACCACGACCGGGCCGTCGCCGCCGGAGTCCTCGTAGTACAGCTTGTTGCCGTCGTGCTCGAAGAAGGGCATGAGTTGGTCTCCTGGGTGGGACGGGACGGGACGGGGGTCAGGTACCGCGGAAGACGCCGGGTCGGCGCTCCTGGAAGGCGGTGATCGCCTCGAGCAGGTCGTCGGACGCGAGCGTCGTCTCCTCGTGTGCGAAGGCGAGGTCGACGACCTCGCCGGCTCGCTGCTGGGTGACGCGGTTCAGCGCGCGCTTGGTGCCCTGCACCGCGAGCGGTGGCAACGCGGCCATCCGTCCGGCTAGGGCTCGCGCTGCGGGCAGCGCGTCATCCGGTGTGTCGACGAGGTCGGTCACGAGCCCCATCGCGTACGCACGCTCGGCGTCGATCGGGTCGCCCGTCAGCAGGTGTCGGCGTGCGCGCAGCATGCCGACAGCCTGCGGCCAGACGAGGCAGCCGCCGTCGCCGGCGACGAGGCCCAGCGCGACGTGCGGGTCCGCCAGCGTCGCGGCGCGGGCAGCGACCACCGCGTCACTGGCCAGCACGACCGTCGCGCCAAGCCCGATCGCCGCACCGTGCAGCGCGACGACGAGCGGCTGGGGCAGGTCGAGCAGGGCGCCGAGGAGCCGGCGGCCGTCGTCGACGATGCGCAGCCGGGTCGCGACGTCGGCGTTCGCCTCCCGCATGAGGTCGAAGTCGCCGCCCGCCGAGAAGACCTTGCCCGTCGAGGCGAGGACCACGGCCCGCACGTCCGGGTTCGCGCGGAGCTCCTGGACGGCGGCGGTGAGCTCGACGTGCAGGAGGTCGTCGAAGCGATTCATGACGTCCGGGCGGGTGAGCGTGAGCTCGGCGACGCCGTCGGCCCCGACGGCGACCGCCAGCGACGTGAAGGTCGCTGCGGTCATGCCCGGGCGCCGGCCGGCATGACGTCGACGACGGTGTCCGACGGCGGTCCGTAAAGCTGCGCGATCAGTGCGTCGTACTTCGCCGCGATCGGCCTGCGCTTCAGCTTCATCGTCGGCGTGAGCTCGTCGCTGCCCGGGAGCCACGTCGAATCGACGACCGCGAAACGGCGCACTTGCTCGGACGCGTTCAGCCCCTCGTTGGCACTGCGCAGCGCGGTGGTCAGTCGCGCGATGACCTCCGGGTGCTGCGCGTTCTCCCGCGGGTCCGTCCCGCCGGTGAGCGCCGCCGTTCCCTCCGGCTCGAGGGCGATCATGACCGCCGTGTACGGCTGTCCGTCGCCGAGGCAGACCACGGAGCCGACCAGCGGACACGCGCTCGACACGGCGTTCTCGACGAGGACCGGCGAGATGTTCTTCCCCGTCGACGAGACGATGATCTCCTTCTTCCGATCGACGATCCGGTAGTAGCCGGCCTCGTCGGTCCGGAAGACGTCACCGGTGAGGAGCCAGCCGTCCGCGTCGAAGGCGGCGGCGGTCAGCTCGGGCTTGCCCCGGTATCCCGCCATGACCATTGGCCCCTTCAGCAGCAGCTCCCCGTCGTCCGCAAGCTTCGCCTCCACGCCGGGGAGCGGCAGGCCGTTCGTGAGCGGACGCGGGCGATCGGCAGGGTTGCACAGGATGATGCCCGCGGTCTCGCTCTGGCCGTAGCACTCGCAGAGGTCCACGCCGATCGCGGCAAAGAAGCGGAGCGTCTCCGGCGGCAGCGGCGCCGCCCCGGTGAAAAGAAGCTCCCCGGCGTCCATACCGATCGCACGCCTGATCGTCGACAGCACCGGGTCGTGCGCGGTCCAGCGCGCGGCGAGCTCCGCGTCGACCTCGCGGCCGGCGACCCGGTCGTCGTGCAGCCGGCCCCCGAGCGCGACGGCCTCCTCCAACGCCGCGCGCTCGGCGTCGGTGGCCTCGGCCATCTTCGCGACCGCGGCGTTCTGCAGCCGCTGCCAGATCCTGGGGACGGCCATGTAGAGCGTCGGCTGGATCTCGGGCAGGAGGTCTGCGGCCGTCCGTGGGTCCGGGTGGTACGTGATGCAGGCGCCGGTCACGACCGGCATGTAGTACGCGCAGAGGCGATCGCCCATGTGCGCGAACGGCAGGTAGGAGACGGCGCTGCCGCCCTCGGGCAGACGGCCGAGCGAATGCAGTCCGCGGATCTGCTCGAGGATGTTGAAGTGCGTCAGCTCCGCGCCCTTCGGCTCGCCCGTCGTGCCCGACGTGTAGACGACGGTGATGAGATCTTCCGGCGTGAGCTGCGGCCGCACGCCCGCGGCCAGCGGCGTGCCCAGGCCGCAGAGCTCCGAGAGCGATGCGGCGGCGGCGCCGGTCGCCTCGCCGCCGTCGACGACCACGAGCAGCGGCGGCGTGGCCATGCCCTCGAATGCCTGGCGGGCCTTCGGCTCGAGCGCGGCCTCCGTCACCAGGACGTCGGTGCGTGAGTCGCTCAGGAGGTATCCGAGCTGAGCCGGGGACGAGCTGTTGTACACCGAGAGCGGGACGGCCCCGATGTACAGCGTTGCCATGTCGACGACCGCTGCCTCGTAGCGGTTCGTGAGCAGCATCGCGACGGTGCCCCCGCGCTCCACGCCGAGCGCGGCGAGGCCGCCGGCGACGTCGCGCATGCACTGATCGAACGCTGTCCAGCTCAGGGTGAGACTGCCGTCAGAAGCCCGGAGGGCAGGCGCATCGCCCCACCGCAGGACGGTGCGCGAGAAGGCCTCGCAGAGGTCCCCCGCGTCGAGCGCGGCGGGCGTCGCCGCCCCGGTCGTGATCGTCGTCGAACTCATGCCATCTCCCCTAGTTGAACTCGATCACCGCTGACACGACGTCACCTGCGCCGAGGGCGGCGATGCCCGCATTGACCTCCTCGAGCGTGAACGTCCGCGACACCAGACGATCGAGCTCGAACGACCCTGCCTTGTACGCCTCGACGATCCTCGTCACGTCGCGCTGGATCTCAGCGCTCCCGAACAGGACTCCCCGGAACGTCTTGGCGCTTCCGACCAAACCACCGAAGTGGCGCACGTCGATGCGCACATCGGGGCCGCCGGCGCCGACGAACACCACCTCGCCGCCCTTGCCCGTCATCCGGATCGCGGCATCGACGGTCGGCTGCACGCCGACGCACTCGATCACGACGTCGGCGCCGCGACCGTCCGTCAGGTCACGGATCGCGGCGACCGCGTCCTGCTCACGACTGTCGATGGTCTCGGCCGCGCCGAGGTCGGCGGCGAGCTTGAGTTTCGCCGGCACGACGTCCACGGCGATCAGTCGGCCGGCACCCGCGAGCCGGGCACCCTGCAGCGCGGCGAGCCCGACGCTGCCGCACCCGATGACTACAACGGTGTCGTCGGGCCGGATGCTGGCGGCGTTGAGTGCGGACCCGGCGCCCGTGAGGACGCCGCACCCGATGAGCGACGCGGGGACGAACGGGACGTCCGACGGGATCCGCACCACGGACATCACGGGCACGACCACCTCTTCGGCGAAGGTCCCGGTAGCCACCATCTGGTGCACCGCCCGTCCATCGCCTGCCCGCAGTCGGGTCGTGCCGTCGAGCAGCGCTCCGGTGCGGAGGACGGGGTCGCCCTGCTCGCAGAGGCTGTGCTGCCCGCGAGCGCAGCGGAAGCACTCACCGCACTGCGGCATCGCGGCGATGACCACATGGTCGCCCTCATGGATCGTGGTGACTCCGGGGCCGACGGCGGTGACCGTTCCCGCGGCCTCGTGGCCGAGGACGATCGGCAGCGGGCTCGGCAGCTTCCCGTCGCGCACCGAGACGTCCGAGGCGCAGATGCCGGCGGCACCGATCCGCACTCGCACCTCGCCCGCCCGCGGAGCGGCGAGCTCGAGGTCCATGACCTCGAGCGGTTCGCCCAGCGCAGTGCACACCGCCGCGAGCGACATCTCAGGCGGCGGCATCCGGGCCGGGCAGCGCGTGCCCCATGCGCTGCCGTTTGGCATCGAGGTAGCGCGCGTTGTCGGGCGTGCGCTCGGTCACGACAGGTACCCGCTCGACGATCCGCAGGCCGTAGGCGCTGAGACCCTCGTACTTCGCGGGATTGTTCGTCAGGAGGCGCAGCGAGCGGACCCCGAGGTCGATGAGGATCTGCGCACCAATGCCGTACTCACGACTGTCGATCGGCAGGTCGAGCGCGAGGTTCGCGTCCACCGTGTCGAGGCCGTCGTCCTGCAGGTTGTAGGCCCTGAGCTTGTGGGCGAGGCCGATCCCGCGTCCTTCCTGCCCACGGAGGTAGACCAGGACGCCGCATCCCCTTGTCGCGATCAGCTCCTGGGCGAGCGCGAGCTGCGCGCCGCAGTCGCAGCGAGCCGAGCCGAGGACGTCGCCGGTCAGGCACTCGGAGTGCACGCGGACCAGGACCGGCTCGTCGCCGGAGACGTCGCCGTAGACGACAGCGGCGTGCTCGACGTCGTCCAGGCGCGAGCGGAAGGCATGCACGACGGCGTCACCGTGCACGGTGACGACCGCTGCGCTGGAGACGGCGTCGACGAGCCGCTCGTGCCGGCGCCGGTACGCGATCAACTGCTCGATGGTGATGAGCGGAAGCGCGTGCTCTGCGGCGAACCGGGCGAGCTGCGGACGGCGGGCCATGGTCCCGTCGTCGTTCACGATCTCGCACAGCAGCCCAGCGGGATCCATCCCCGCGAGGCGGGCGAGATCGACCGCCGCCTCGGTGTGACCGGCGCGCTTGAGCACCCCTCCCTCTCGTGCTTTGAGCGGGAACACGTGGCCGGGACGGACGAAGTCGACCGGGCGGCTGGCCGGATGCGCGAGCGCACGCACCGTGTTCGCACGCTCGACCGCCGAGATGCCGGTCGTCATGCCGGCCACGGCGTCGACGGACACGGTGAAGGCCGTGCCGAGCACGTCGCGGTTGTCGCGCGCATCGGGCACCATGAGCGGCAGCTCGAGCGCGTCGAGGCGGTCGCCGGTCATCCCCACGCACGCAAGGCCACTGGTGTGCCGCACCAGGAACGCCATCGCCTCCGGGGTGATGCAGCTCGCCGCCATGATGAGGTCGCCCTCGTCCTCGCGGTCCTCGCCGTCGGCGACGACCACGAACCCGCCGCTCCGGATGGTCTCCAGCGCCGCCTCGACGGAGGACCACTCCGGGGCCTCGTCGGGCGTGTCTGCGGCGGGCGTCGACGTTTTTTGATTCATGCAGTCTCAATATAGCTCGGGGGTTTCGCCAG
The DNA here is from genome assembly GCF_040581415.1 of Paraconexibacter sp. AEG42_29. Lineage (NCBI taxonomy): Bacteria > Bacillati > Actinomycetota > Thermoleophilia > Solirubrobacterales > Paraconexibacteraceae > Paraconexibacter > Paraconexibacter sp. AEG42_29. The sequence goes on from NZ_CP114014.1 coordinate 5,720,968, forward strand.
TGTCAACCGCGACGGTGTCGATCATCCTCGCGACCGCCTCGATCGTGTGCTCCAGACGGGCGCGGCGTTCGTCGCCGGTGGCCGCGGTGATCGGCGCGACGAGCAGCGTTCGGACCCCTGCCTCCACGAACCCGCCGAGCTGCTCCGCGCATTCCGCGGCCGAGCCGCAGACGATCAGCGCGCGCAGCAGCTCGTCCGTGACCGCCGCCATCGCGTCGGCCCGGCGGCCGTCTGCCCAGGCGTCCGCCATTGCCGAGGCCTCGGCCGCAAAGCCCTGACGCCGCAGCAGCGCGTTGTAGGCCGGCACGGTGCCGTAGCCCGTCAGGAACCGCTGCAGCATCGGCCGCAGGTCGTCAAGGTCCTCGTCGACCGCCACGAAGAGCTTGCTGACGACGTCGAGCGTTGACGGGTCGCGGCCTGCCTCTGCGGCCCCGGCGTAGAAGTCCTCGAGCAGCGCCGGCGTTGCGGCGGCCGTGTTGAAGACGGTGATGACGCCGTCGCCGATGGCGCCGGCCTGTCGGTACATCCGCGGCCCGAGCGCCCCGAGCTGGATCGGCACCTGAGCGCCCGGCAGCCCTAGCCGGAAGTCATCCATCCGCAGCGTCGTCCCCCGGTAGGCGGCCTTGTCACCGCTCAGCGCAAGCCGCACGGCCTCAACGGTCTCGCGCACGCGCGTGAGCGGGCGACTGTGCTCGCCGCCCATCCAGCGGTCGACGACGTTCGGCGACGACGAGCCGAGCCCCAGCACGAAGCGGCCGCCCGAGAGGTGGTGCAGCGAGGCCGACGACATGGCGAGCAACGCCGGCGGCCGCGTGAACACCGGGACGAGGCTGATGCCCAGGCGCAGCGTGGTCGAACGCGCGGCGAGCCAGGCGAGTGGCGTGAAGCCGTCGCTGCCGTTCACCTCGTAGGCCCAGGCGTCGGTGTACCCGAGTCGCTCGGCCTCGAGCGCGAGCTCCAGGCTCTCCGTGAAGCCGAGCCCATCGATGGGAACCGCGAGTCCGAGACGTGGCATTTGCTGCTCCTGCCCTTGACGTGACCAAGACCGGCGACGAGTATAGAGCCGGTGAGTCTCAAAAATAACCTGTCTGGGCGTATCGCACTGGTCACGGCCGCCGCCGGCGCCGGGATCGGGCAGGCGACGGCCCGATTGCTGGCCGAGTCGGGCGCCGACGTCGTTGTCACCGACCTGGACCCGGGGCGGACTGAGCGAGTAGCCGGGCAGATCGCCGAGGCCACCGGCCGGCGAGTCATCGGCCGACCGCTGAACGTCGTCGACGAGGACGCGATCGCGGCGCTCGTCGCCGAGATCCACGCCGAGTGGGGCGCGATCGACATCCTCGTCAACAACGCAGGCACGTCGGAACCCGCGCCCGTGTGGGACACGCCGACCGACTCCTGGCGGCGGGTCATCGACATCTGCCTGACCGGGCATTTCCTCACCATGAAGGCCGTCCTCCCGCGGATGATGGAGCGACGCGCAGGATCGATCGTGAACATCGCGTCCATCGAGGCGTGGAGCAGCACGACACCCGGTAATACCGCGTACCACGCCGCGAAGGCCGGAGTGCTCGCCCTCACGCGCTCGACCGCGAAGCAGGTCGCCCCGCACGGCGTGCGGGTCAACGGGGTCGCGCCCGGGCTCGTGCCGAACCCGTTCCTGAACCGGATGCTCGATCCCGAAGACCTCGAGCGTCACGCATCGCTGATCCCGCTGGGACGGCCCGTGGATCCTGAGGAGATCGCCGACGCCGTCCTGTTCCTCGCCGGCGACGGCAGCACGTCGATCACCGGGGAGACCATCAACGTCTCCGGCGGGGCCTACATGCGCGCGTGAGCCCCGATCGGCTCGCTGTGCTGCGCGAGCCAGCCGAGGATCTGGGGCACGGTGACCTTCGCCGCGGTCCGGCCGGTGGTCAGGCTCGCGTGGCCGGCCTCGAGGCGCATGTATTCGACGTCGGCACCGGGAAGCAGGTCGCAGAGGGGAGCGGTCGAGGCTTCCGGAACCAGCTCATCGCGGCTGCCTACGACGACGAGGACCGGGAGCGTTAGCTCCTCCAGCCGCACCGGCCGGTCGGCAAGCTGCAGCGTGCCACGCAAGAACGCATCGCCCTGGATCCACTGCTCGGCGATCTGCAGCCACGCAGCTCCGGCGACCGGCACCTGGTCGTTGAAGCAGCGGCTCAGCGCCTGGAACCCTTCGAGGTACTGCTCGTCGCCCAGGTGCTGCCAAAGGTTCACGTACTGCACGATGCCGGCCGTCGGCTTGATGACGCGGAAGAAGCTCGTGAGCAGGCCGGCCGGCAGGTTGCCCGAGTCGTCAAGGACCGAGGCAGGGTCCAGGCGTCCGTCGCGGACGGTGTCGACCATGACGTTCAGGCACGCGAAGTCGATCGGCGCAGCGATGCTGACAAGGGCCCGGACCGGAAGCTCGGGCTGGGCCGGCAGGCCGTGGAGCGCGAGCGTCCCGCCCATGCAGTACCCGATGAGGTTCACGACGTCCGCACCGCTCGTCCGGCAGGCGGCGCGGATCGCTGCCGGCAGGTAATCGCACAGGTACGTCTCGAGCGAGACGCCGGCGTCCTCGTGGTCGGGCTGGCCCCAGTCCAGGACGAAGGCGTCGAAGCCGGCGGCGTGGATCCGGCGCACGAAGCTGTTCGAGGCGGTCAGGTCGAAGATGTAGGACCGCCCGACCAGGCCCCCGAAGGCGACGACCGGCACGGCGTACGCCGTCTTGTCCGGGTTGGGGTAGTGGCGCAGCTGCGCCTTGCCGGACCGCCAGACCACCTGGCTCGGTGTCGGTCCGATCGGCGCGAACTCGGCCCCCGTGGCGTATCGCGCGCCGTTTCGCGCCCGCGTCAGGTTGAGCCGCGCCTCGCGGGCCAGGCCTTGCAGCATCGCCGTCGGCCGCAGGTCAGGCGTCGTCCTCACGCTCCTGCTCGAGCCGCGCGCTGAGCGAGCGGACCTCGGTCGTGAGCACCGCCACCTGGCGGTTCAGCCGTCGCACGTCGCCGACCGAGGGCAGGTGCACTGCGTGCAGCACCGTGCGCGCTCCGCGCTCGTAGGTCCGCAGCAGCCGCCGCTGGAGGCGGAACCCGCCGATGGCCACATCGGCGAACCGCCGTGAACCGGTCAGGCCCTCCAGGCGTCCGCCGAACTCGCGTTCGACCTGATCGAACGTCCGGCGCCAACCGGGTCCGGGGTTGGCCATCTCTCAGCTCTCCTCGTAGAACCCGCGCATGAGCAGCGCCATCTCCTCCGGACGCTCCAGGATCAGGTGATGCCCGCCACCCTCGACCACGTGCAGACGGCCGCGGGGGATCAGCTGCGCCATGACGCGGGCGTTGACCGACCGCGCAAGCGGGTCGTCGTCGCCCGCGACGACGAGCGTGGGCTGCCGGATGAGGGGCAGGAACGGCAACGTGGACCAGCTGGCGCAGCTGAGCATCTGCCAGACGTACCCGCGCAGGTCGGGATTCTCCTCGGTCCGCGCTTCAGCGACCTGGCGGACGAGCTCGGGGTCGTGCCGCATGCGTCCACCCAGCAGGGTCGGTGCGAGCTGTGCGTAGTAGACCGGATCGTTCAGGCGGCGCAGCGAGAAGAGCGACTTCATCCCTCGTGGGTCGCCGGGCACGCTCCCCCAGCCCATGTTGGTCGACATCACGACCATGCGCCGGACGGTCCGCGGGCAGCTCCACGCCAGCTGCTGGGCGACGAGCCCGCCGAGCGAGAAGCCCAGGATGTCGACGTCGCGGTACCCGAGCTCCCGGACCAGCCGCGCGGCCTGGCGGGCCAGCGCGGGGATGGCCATCGGCAGTCGCGTGCTCGGCGAGTCACCGGTCCCCGGAGCGTCGTAGGCGATCGTCGTCCGGCCGGCGAGATGCGGCCGGATGGGGTCCCAGGTACTGGTCGTGCCGCCGAGTCCGTTGATGAGGAGCAGCGGTGCGCCCGTCCCGTGGACCGAGACGTTGAGCGGACGCCCGTCGACCACGACGGTCGTCGGGGTGGATGCCTCGGCGAGCGGCATTGCTCAGCCCGCCTCGGCGACGAAGCCCATCAGCGCCTCGTCGAACTCCGCGCGGGCCTCGAACATCGGGTAGTGCCCGCAGCCCTCGATGGCCACCAGACGCGCGTCGGCGAGCCGCTCCTGCAGCCAGGGGGCCCCCTCCGCGACCGTGACGGGATCCTCGGTGCCGATGATCTGGAGCACCGGCAGAGTGACACGGGGAAGGAGCCCGACGAGGTCGGTGTTCAGGTAGGTGTCGTAGCACGCGACGGCGGCCCACGACGGCATGTCGAGCTGCTGCCGCACGAGCCAGTCGAGCAGTCCGGCGTCGGGCTCGCTCGCGAAGGCGGAGACGACCGTGCGCCGGCGGGTGGCGACGCGGCGCTCGCGTTCGGCGTTGACGAGCGCTGCCTGCAGCGGTGCCGGCTCGGGGCCGAACGGGAACTCGTCACTACGGCTGGCGCGAACGCCGTTCGAACAGACCAGGACCAGCTGCGCAAGGCGCTTCGGCGCAGTCGCCGCCACCTTCAGCGCGATCTGCCCGCCAAATGAGTAGCCGACGAGCGTCACGTCCTCGAGGTCGAGCGCATCCAGCACGGCGACCACGTCGGCAGCAAGCCGCTCCATGCCGTAGTCCCCGATCGGCTTGTCCGACCGCCCCGTACCGCGCAGGTCGATGCACAGCACGCGGTTCGTGGCACCGAGCGCGAGGACCGTCCCGTCCCAGACGGCGTGGTTCAGACCGAAGCCGGCGAGGAGGACCACCGGCCGGCCGGCCCCCACATCCTGGACGTGCAGGGCGACGTCCGGCTCGACGTCGACGGACGCCATCAGGCGCGCTGGTCGAAGCGGCGGCCCAGGTACTCGGAGGCGATGCGGATCCGCTGGATGTTCGGCGTCCCGCCGGCGAGCGCCCACCCGTGCGCGTCGCGGTGCATGCGTTCGACGTCGTATTCGCGCGAGTAGCCGTAGCCGCCGTGGAGCTGGACCGCGACGTCGGTGACCTTCTTCGCCATCTCGTTCGCGAAGCACTTGGCGACGGACGCCTCGAGCGGCTCGGGGAAGCCGGTGCCCGCGTTCTCCGCGGCGCGCCGGATCAGCAGACGCGCGGCGTCGACCTGGATGACCATGTCGGCGAGCGCCGCCTGCACGAGCTGGAACTCGGCGATGTCCTTGCCGAACTGCTGCCGTTCCTGCACGTAGGCCGCCGTCTTCTCGAGTGCGGCCTGCGCGACTGCCAGCGAGTTGGTCGCGTTGCCCAGGCGCTCGATCGAGAACGCCGTGAACAGGGCACGGAACCCGCCTTTGGGGATGATGAGGTTCTCGAGCGGGACGCGGACGTCGTCGAAGAACATGTCCGCCGAGTGCACCGTCCGCCAGCCCATGAGATCCTCGCGCGGGCCGAACGTCAGGCCGGGGGTCTCCTTGTCCACGATCACACCCCCTAGGCCCTTGCCGCCGAGCTCATCCCCGAGCCGGACGTAGACGAGGTACTGCTCGGCGTGTCCTGCGCCGGAGCACCAGCGTTTGGTGCCGTTGATGATGATCGTGTCGCCGTCGACCCGGGCCTTGCACATCGCGTCGGTCGCGGCCGACCCCGCGTCGGCCTCGGAGATCGCGACGGCGATCGTCTTCTCGCCGGTCACGACGGGCGGGAGGAAGCGCTCCTTCTGCGCCTCGGTCCCGAACATGTGCACGACGCGCGCCGGGCCTGTCGTCCCCTCGAATACCGGCCACGCGGCTGCCATCGACGCCTTCGCGAGCTCTTCGATCACGATCAGTGCGTCCATCAGCGGACGCCCACCGCCGCCGTACTCCTCCGGGAGCGTCATGCCGAGAAGCCCGAGCTCACCGAGCCGCCGGCGTTCCTCGTCCGGGAGCGACATCCGCTCCCGGTCCCATTCCTGTGCCTTCGGCGCGTAGTGCTCCTGCGCGAGCCGCGTGACGACCTCGCGCAGGTCGCGCTGCTCGTCGGTGAACGTCCCCACGGCGCTCATCAGCGCAGCCCCAGGGTCGCGGAGATGATCTCGCGCTGGATCTCGTTGGTCCCGGCGTAGATCGGCGGCGCGAGTGACATCCGCACGTGCTTCTGCATGTCGTACTCCGTTGCGTATCCGTAGCCGCCCATCATCTGTAGTCCTTCCAGGGCGACCTGCTTTGCGGTTTCTGTGACCTTCACCTTCGCCATCGACGTGAGACGCTGCAGCTCAGGCTCCGAGCCGCGTCCGGCCTCGACGCGGGTCGCGACGTCGTAGGTGATCAGGCGCGAGCACTCGACCTCGATCGCGAGGTCGGCGATCCGGTGCCGGAGCGCCTGGAAGGTCCCGATGGCCTTCCCGAACTGCTTGCGCTCCTTGACGTACGCGAGGAGGTCCTCGAGCGTCCGCTCGGCCATTCCGACGCCCTGCGCCGCGCAGACCAGGCGCTCGCCGTTCAGCCCGGCCATCACCTGCTTCCAGGCTCTGCCGGGCTCACCGATGACCTGACCATCGGGCACGAAGACGTCGGTGAGGAAGACGTCGTTGACCTCCTTGCCGCCGAGCGTGTCGATGGGCCGGATCTCGACGCCGGGCGCGTCGACCGGGATCTCGAGCATCGTGAGGCCGTCGTGACGCGACCCCTCGCGGCTCGTACGGGCGATCAGGAGCAGGTGCGTGGCGATCTGGGCCGATGAGCACCACGTCTTCTGCCCGTTGACGACGTAGCCGCCGTCGGCGGCCTCGGCGCGGCAGGCGATGTTGCCGACGTCCGATCCGGCCTCGGGCTCGGAGATCGCGATCGCCATGATCGTGCCGCCGGCCATCGCGCCGAGCGCTGACTGCTTCTGCGCGTCCGTCCCGAATCGCTTGTAGCAGCCGCCGACCGTGGATGCCGACCCGGCGCCGTTGATCGGGGCCAGCCCGCGCCACGTCTCCTGGAAGAAGATGCACTGGTCCACGAGCGAGCCGCCCGAGCCGCCGTACTCCTCCGGGATCGCCACGCCGGCCCAGCCGAGGTCGGCCATCCGCTGGTACAGCGCCTGGTTGTGCGACTCGGCCCCGTCGTCGGTGAGCGCGTCGCGCTGCTCGCGCGTCCCGCACTCGCGCTGGCAGAAATCGCGTATGGACTCCGCGAACGCCTGCTGCTCGTCGGTGAAGACCATGCCCTGCGTCAACGTGCTCGTCATGTCAGATCGCTCCCACGGTCGTCTCGGCGCTGAAGTGGTCGAGGTTCGGCTCGCGCGTCATGTGCCAGTAGTCGTAGTTCGTCCAAGGCATCGGCACCACGATCCGGCCGGCGCTGTTGCGGTAATAGGTCGTCATGCCGGGGTGCGCCCAGATCGTCTGGTTCAGGGCAGCGTCCAGGCGGGCCCCGTACTCCTCGTGGACGGCCTGCTTGCACTCGACGCTGCTGATCCCCCGCTCGAGCATCTGCTCGAGCAGGCGCATGACGTAGCGGACCTCCATCTCGATGCTGAGCGCCGCGCTTCCGCCGTGACCGGCAAAGGTGTTGGGGCCGAGCAGGAAGAAGAAGTTCGGGTAGTCCGGCACCGTGATGCCGAGGTGCGCGCGTGCGTCGTCCTTCCCCCACGTCTCGCGTAGCGTCCGCCCGGAGCGACCGCGCACCTCGATGGGGCCGAGTACCTCGAGTGCCTTGAACCCGGTCGCGATGACAAGGACGTCAGCGAGGTGGCGGACACCGTCGGCGGTGATCACGCCGTCGGCCTCGATCGCAGCCACGGCGTCGGTGACGAGTGTGACGTCGGCGCGCCGCATCGTCCGGAACCAGCCGTTGTCCAGGAGCGGCCGCTTGCCGTACGGCGGGTACGTCGGAACGCACTTGGGGATGAGGTCCTCGCGGTCGCCGAGCTCGGACTTGATGTAGTCGGTCAGGAAACGCCGGTGCCGGTCGTTGACCTCGTTGACGGCGCGGTCGGGATGCGGCCAGTCGGGATCGATCTGCAGCGCGGGGTGCAGCCGGTCACCGAAGTTCCAGACGTTGCGCAGCCGGTACCAGCCCAGGTAGAACGGCACCTCGCGCATGAGCGTCCGCGTGGCGGGGCTGACGTCGCGCATGGCGTTGGGATTTGGCAGACCCCACTGCGGCGACCGCTGGAACACGGTGACGTGGTCGGCCTCGTCGACGATCGCCGGGACGAGCTGCATCGCGCTCGCGCCGGTCCCGATCACGGCAACCCGCCGTCCGGCGAGATCGAGGTCGCGGTCCCACCGGGCCGTGTGCATCGTCGATCCGGCGAAGCTCTCGATGCCGGGGATGTCTGGCAGCGATGGGCGATTGAGGAACCCGACGGCGCTGATGACCGCGTTGGCCACGAACTCCTCGGGCTTCCCGTCGCTGCCTTGGGCTTGCACGTGCCATCGGGCCTCGTCCGCGTGCCAGGTCGCTGATGCCACCTCGAGCCCGAAGCGGATGTTCGCCCGCACGTCGTAGCCGTCGGCGAGCCGCTCGAGGTAGTCGTGGAGCTCGTCCCGCTTGGCGAAGTACCGGGTCCAGTCCGGGCACTGCGCGAACGAGAAGGAGTAGAGGTGACTCGGGGTGTCCACCCCACACCCCGGGTACGTGTTCTCGAGCCACGTCCCCCCGAGGTCGTCGTTCTTCTCGAGGACGACGTACGGGATGTTCGCCTGCTCGAGTTTGATCGCTGCGCACAGCCCGGAGAAGCCCGACCCGATGATGAGCACGCGGAAGTCGTCGGCAGCGCCCGGCGCAAGCGGGGTGATGTCGCGCGGCGCGATGCCCAGTTCCTCGGCGAGCAGCCCGCCGATCTCCGCCGGGATCACCTGATCGGAACCGAGCGACAGTGACAACCAGCCCGGGAGCCGGTCGGACGTGGGTGGTGCGGCGGGATCCAGCCGGCCGGCGCGCCAGTCGTCGACGATGGCGAACGCCTGCTCTCGGACCTCGGTCTGGACGTGCTCCGGCAGGCCGCCCGAGTCGTGGTCCTCCGCACCCCGCGGAGCGGTCGGGACGTACGGCTCGCGGAGCCACCGATCGTCGCCGGTCAGCTGCGCGAGCGCCAGCAAGAGCGTGGGGAGGTTCGCCTCCGCGAGGGCGGCCCGGAGCTCGCCGTCGGTGGCCGGTGGCTGCTCGCGCATGAGGAGCGACGGGCTGTCTGCAGATGCTGAAGTTGGGCGCAGCGCGTCGGCAGACGAGCGTCGATCCTGGCTCACTAGTTCCCCCGAGCTTTTTGATTCGGTGCGTCTCAATAGTACACACGGGCGGACGCACGTCAACCGTCGCCGTCTTCCGGCCGCGGTTCACTTTCGTCGGGGCGTACTCTCGTCGTGCGGGAGTCGCGATCGGCGCGCAGCAGGAGAGATATAGTGAGACTCGATGGCCCATAAATCGGCGGCGAACAAGCCCGGTGCAGCGCCGCCGACCGACGGCGAGGCAGCCCCTCGCAAGCGCGGCCGCCCGCCGCGGACGATCGACAACGACGACGTCGTGGCCGCGATCGAGCGGCTGTTCGCCGAGGGCGGCATCGACGCCGTGACGATCGAGCGGACCGCTCAGGAGATCTCGGTGTCCAGGGCGACGCTCTACCGCACGGTCCCGTCGAAGGAGCATCTGCTCGGGATCCTGTTCGAGCGCATGACGCAGGACCTGGGCCGAGCGGCGCAGGCGGCTACCAGCGCCAAGGACCAGACGACGCGGCAGCGACTCGAAGGCCTCGTGAAGGTCCAGATCCATGCGGCCGTGCAGATGCGCGACTACCTGTTCGTGTACTTCGACGGCACGTGGCTGCCGGAAGGCGTCTACGACAACTGGCGTCATTGGACGCACGAGTACGAGCAGGTCTGGTTCGACACGGTCGGCGCGGCGATCGCTGACGGCGATCTGCCGGCGGGCGAGCCCGTGATCATCACGCGGCTGATCCTCGGCATGACCATCTGGGTCGCGAACTGGTTCCGGCCGGAGGAGGGCTTCACGGCCGACCAGATCGCCGAGCACGCGGTGCAGCTCCTCGACGCCGCCGCCGCAGGCACCCCCGTGCCCGTAGCGAAGAAGAAGACGCGCAGGACCGCCAAGCGCGCCTAGCGCGGATCCGCGCGCGTCGCGGCAGCGAGAAACTCCCACGCAGCTCGCGTGACCGGATATAACAGACGCGTCGGCTCAATATTCGTTGAGCGCCCACGCGACCGAGGGAGGATCCGCACCCATGTCCACAGAAGCCTCAGGGGCCCTGAATCCGATGGACCCGGACGTGATGCGGTGTCCGTTCGGCTACTACGCGGATCTGCATGCAGACGAGGCCGGCGCGCGCGACGAGGGTCCGCTGGGATGGGTGGTCGCGGGCCACGGGGACATCGCCAAGATCACCGTCGACACGAAGGGCTTCTCCTCCAGCTTCTACGGCCCCGACGGGCCCCAGCTCACGGGCGTGAGCCCAGAGCCCTACACCGACGAGGTGCAGAAACTACGCGACGCTCTGCACCCGCTCGAGAACGCGCTCTTCTCCTGCGATCCGCCCACGCACACGCGGCAGAAGGCGATCGCGATCAAGTCGCTCAACGCCCACCGCATCCGCGGGCTCGAGCCGCTCATGCGGACCGAGGCGAACGCGCTCGTCGACGCGTTCATCGATGACGGCCGCTGCGACTTCTACGAACAGTTCGCGATCTGGCTGCCGCTGATCCTGATCTCCCACACGCTCGGCTGCGATCGCGATGACCTGAAGACGTTCAAGGTCTGGACCGACCACATCGCCGACGGCTACCTCTCTGTCCTCGACAACCCGCAACGTGTTGCCGTCCTGAAGTCCGTCCGCGAGTACCAGGACTACATGCTGCCGCGCATCGAGGCGCGCCGCAGCGAGCCGACAGACGATCTGCTGTCGGCCCTCGTCAACACGAAGATCGATCCCGACGACGAGGCACTGCAGGGCCAGGAGCTCGCAGGTCCGCGTCAGCTCACGACGGCGGAGGTTCTGGCGGCGGTGTCGCAGTTGCTGGCCGCCGGCAACCACACGACGACGAACCTGCTGGCGAACACGATGGTGTTGCTGGTCGAGCACCCGGAGGCCATGGCTGCCCTGAAGGCCGACCCCTCGCTGATCCCGCAGGCGCTCGACGAGTCGCTCCGCCGCGACGCGCCGCTGCGCGCGACCTACCGCGTCACGACTCGTGAGGCCGAGGTCGGCGGGACGACCATCCCCCCGGGCTGTCTCGTGCCCATGATGTGGGGCGGCGCCGGTCACGACCCCGACGTGTTCCCGGACCCGCAGGCCTTCGACATCCACCGGCCGAACGCCAAGAAGCACCTCTCGTTCGGCCAGGGACCGCACTTCTGCGTCGGCTCACAGCTCGCTCGGGCCCAGTCGCGCATCGCCTTCGAGGTGCTCCTGAGCCGGCTGGACGACATCTCGTTCGCCGGCGGCGTCGCGCCGGTCCGCGCACCGCAGTTCCCGTTCACGTCGTACGAGTCCCTCCAGCTCGAGTTTCACAAGGCCGGGTGATGACCGTGTCGCAGCACCTCGATCACGCGCACGACGAGTACGAGTGGCATACGGGTCTGGTGCGCCCCCATGGGATGCCGGATGCGGTCGAGTTCATCGACGTGCACAAGGCGTTCGGTCGCAACAAGATCCTGCGTGGCCTGAACATGGGCCTGCCGGAGGGCAAGATCTCGATGATCCTCGGCCCGTCGGGTACGGGTAAGTCGGTGTGCATCAAGCACATGGTCGGCCTGCTGTATCCCGATCAGGGCGATGTGTTGGTGCATGGCGAGAGCGTTCCGAACATGCCCGATGACGATCTGTTCGAGATGCGCAAGAAGTTCGGGGTGCTGTTCCAGGACGGTGCGCTGTTCGGGTCGATGAACGTGTTCGACAACGTCGCGTTCCCGCTGCGGCAGCACACCGACAAGGCGGAGGAGGAGATCATCGCGACGGTCACCTCCCGCCTGGATGAGGTCGGTCTCGGGTTCGCGGGGGACAAGTTCCCCAACGAGCTCTCCGGTGGCATGCGCAAGCGGGCGGGGTTCGCCCGGGCGCTGGTGCTGGATCCGGACATCGTCCTTTTCGACGAGCCCGACTCCGGTCTTGACCCGGTCCGCACCGCGCTCCTGGGTGAGCTGATCCAGGAGATCCACGAGGAGGTCATGGAGCAGCGTCAGCGAAGCGGCGGCCCGCTGCCGGCGTTCACGCTGATCACGCACGACATCATGACCGCGCGCCGTGTGGCGGAGCACATCTCGGTGCTGTGGAAGGGCCGCATCGTGGAGTCCGGCCCGGCGGAGGAGCTGTTCAACTCCGACAACGCGTTCGTGCGGCAGTTCCTGAGCGGGGAGTCGCAGGGCCCAGTCGGCATGGAGTAATCCCAGAGCTTCACCCTCGCCTCGAGGGTGATCCGCAGCTGCGTACGGTCGCCGAACCCTCTCTCGCCGGCGGCCGTACGCGGTGGCGCGGCGCTGCACACCAGGCCGCTCAGGTTTACTCAGCGAAGGTGTCGATGAGTACGGTCAGGGCCTCACGGAGCGCAGGATCGTCTGTCAGGGGGCCGGCGATCGCGGCGAGGGCTGCCGCGCGAAATGAGAGCCCTGCGTCTACGAGCGCAGCGGCCATGATGAGCGCTCGGGTCGAGGCGACCTCGCGCAAGCCTGAGTCCTGCGCGCGACGGATGGCCTGTCCCAGCCGGACGAGGTCGGCGGCGAGCGCTTCGTCGACCCCCGCCTCTTCGACCAGGATGCTCAGCTCGACCGATGACGGCGGGAACGACAACTCGATCGCCACCATGCGCTGGCGTGTGCTCATCTTCAGATCCTTCAGCACACTCTGGTACCCGGGGTTGTAGGAGACGACCAGTCCGAAGCCGTCGGCAGCGCGGAGCCGTAGACCGCCGAGGCGCTCGATGTTCAGCTCGCGACGGTGATCCGTGAGCGAGTGGATCGCGACCGTGGCGTCCTGGCGCGCCTCGACGATCTCGTCGAGATAGCAGATCCCGCCTTCGCGAACGGCCCTCGTCAGCGGCCCGTCCACCCACTCGGTGTCGCCGCCGTTCAGCACGTACCGCCCAAGGAGGTCGGTCGCTGTCATGTCCTCATGACAGGACACCGTGTGGAGCGCCACGCCCAGACGATGCGCCATGTGCTCGACCAGTCGCGTCTTCCCACACCCCGTCGGGCCCTTGAGCATGATCGGCAGCCCGCGACTGAACGCCGCTTCGAAGACCTGGGCCTCGTCCGCCACCTCCTCGTAGAACGGCCCGGTGGCGCGATCGAAGTTGTCGGCGTACGACATCGCTACTCCTGTCTGCCTGTCATTGATGGTGCGGCCGAAGCGTGGAACGCCCGTCCTTGCCGGCGCTTGCCGCTTGGCGCAGGCTGCGGCGAAAGAGCGGGACGACCTCACGGTGCAGATCGGCGACCTGCTCGAGCCTGAGGTACGGGACGTGACCCCAGACGCGCTCAAGGATCTCGTCGTCGGTGTCGGTCTTCACGCTGACGCATGAGCAGGCAACACCCTGCAGGACCGATTCCGAGAGCGCCCTGCGACTGTCTTCCTGCGCGTACCGATGCTCATAGTCATCGTCGTACGGACGACCGTCCCCGACGACGACGAGCAAGCGGTTCACCGTGCCGGATCCTTCGACGAGCAAATGGCTGGCGTGGCGTATCGCTGCGCCGAGCCGGGTGAACCCCCCGGGCTCAAGCGAGGCGAGGCGTTGCTGCGCGGCCCGGTCGAACCGGTCGTCGAACCGCTTGATGCGGGCGAACCGGACTCCGCTCCTGCCCCAGCCGTGGAAGCCGTAGCCGGCTACACGATCGCCGAGCTCATCCAGGGCATCGATGAGCCGCGCAGCGACCTCCCGCTGCGCGTCGAACACCTTCGCACCTTCGCCCGAGTCCGCCGTCGACCCCGTTACGTCGAGCAGCACGACCACGCCGAGGTCGTGGCTCGTGCGGGTGCGCGCCTCGTAGACCCGTGCCTCATCGGAGCTGCCAGTCGACGTGTCGACGACGTGGTCGACGAGCGCCGTCAGGTCGAGCGAGTCGCCGTCCGGCTGGCCGCGACGACGCTCGTCGGCCAGTCCAAGGCGTGCCAGCTCGCGGCGCAGGCGCGGGTCATCGCTTCGGTTGACGGCGACCAGCTCGCGAGACCGCGGGTCGTGCTCTCGCACCACGCACCAGTCTTTTCGGTGCGCCCCCTGCCTCCAGTCCCACTCCGGATAGCGATGCCCGCCGCCAGGCGGCTGGAGCATCGCGGGCATGTGGGCCAGAGAATCCAGCGCAAGCCGGGTCGTCCTGCTTCTGGCGACCGGACGCCCGGCGGCGACCATCTCGCCGCCAGCCCGTCCCGCTCCGCGCTGTCCGGCAGCCACCAGCGTCTTGCCTGTGTCGGGCGCCGGCGGTCGGAGCCCGATGGTCGAGAGGAAATCGCGCATGCGGCTCGTGCCGGACCCGTGATCCTCGTCGAGCTCTTCGTCAACCGGCGCGATCCTCACGACGAACGGCAGAGTCTCGGGCACGGACGGACCCGCACGCAAGATGCGTGACGGCTTGATCGTCCCCATCCACAGGGGCGCCTCCGGCACCGGCTCGTTGCTGCTCGCGCGCGCCAGAGACTCGCCGGCCGAGCGTGGCGCGGCGGTGGAGTAGGCCTCGCGGACGCGGCGCTTCACCGCCGGCGGCGCAAGATCCTCCAGCAGCTCGATGGCGCGGAGCACCTCCAGGGTCAGGTAGCGGAGGCGTACCCGCCGCCGCGCGGTGAGACGCCTGACGATCTGCGGCTCGAAGCTTTCCGCGGCGATGAGCGCCGCCTGGGCCACCACCATTCCGCGGCGGTCGCGCTCCGAGGCTTCCGTGAGGAAGATCGTGTGCCCGTCCGTCCATGCTCGCGCGCCGTCCGTCGCCACAAGGTCGACCGCACGCCCCGCGACCGCGTTCGCGAGGAGCTTGACTTCGTGGACGGTGTTGACCTCCTCCTGCAAGGACTACCTCCTCCATCGGCGCACACATGCGCGTGTTCCGCGACGTCCAACGGCCTCGCCGAGAGACTACCGGACCATCGGGATTATAGAGACGGTCAGTTGCTAAATACGTTGGTCGTCTCTTATGTCCCTGCCGCCTGCGAGTTGCCGATGAGAACTGGGGAGCAAGCCCCACCACTCCACGGTGTCGGGCGAGTGGCAACGTGCCTAAAGCGTTCCCTCGGGAACGCAAGCACACCGCATTGGGGCTCAGGGAGACGCACGTCAAGCGAGGCGCCGGAGGGATGCGTGGCTCACTCGTCACTGTCGAGGCCGGTCGAAAAGTGACCCTCTGGCGCCGGGCGAGAACTAACCCCTTGTGGCCCCGATGTAGTCGCTAGGTAGGGGTTCGCGGCGGGCGTCGCGAAGGTGAGTCCGTAGGGCGAGCCGGAGCGGCGCCCACCGCGCGCGATCAGTCGCGGCCGCTGCGTAACCAAGCTCCGTGCTTCTGCCCTGCGGGCCCGAGCGGTTACCGCTCGGAGTGACCCGCATGGCGGATCCCGAACTGCGCGTGTGCTGCCGGCGAAGTCGCGTTCCTAGTAATGAGACCTTCTGAACACCCCATTCCGACGCACGTTGACCGATCACGTCGGCACGCTCGCCCTTGGGATGTAGGTACGAGTGCCGCCCAGCCCCTGACCCTGATGCCGTCCTAGGGGCATGGCGCTCGACTCAAGACGGAGCAGAGTCGCCCCGGGACAGCGCGCGCCTGTTCCTGAGCGCCGCCCCAGCGGGACCACTCGTCCGGCCCGCAACCTCACCAAGGCCGACATCATGACGGCCGCCGAGGTGGCCGAGCTGCTCACCGTGGCGCCGACCACGGTGTACGAGTGGGCGCGGACCGGGATGCTGCCGGCGATGCGCCGCGGGCGCGTGATCCGCTTCCGACGCTGGGAGATCGAGGAATGGATCGCCGGCGACGTGGATGCCCGCCGTCGCAACTGAGCGTTCATCGGAGAAACGAACTGCTAGTTGCGCTCGCGACCGCCGGTAGCGCGCGCCGCGTCAGTCGAAAAGTGCGGCCAGAACGGAGGGTTTGGTAGCCGATCGTGGTAGCGGACGGCCCGTACGCCGTACGAACAACCTTGTCTCAGAACGCGAAAAGCCCCGCAAATGCGAGGCTTTTCGGTCATGCCCCCGGAAGGAATCGAACCTTCAACCTTCGGATTAAGAGTCCGCTGCTCTGCCAATTGAGCTACAAGGGCGTGACGAGCAGTGTACCCCAGGAGGTCGGTCCGGCGCGGTGCCGCGCCGGACGGTCCTTTACGGGGCGGTGGTGGTGGTCGCGCCCTTGCTCGTGGACGTCGTCTTGCCGGTCGTCGTCGAGCCCGAGCCGGTGGTGGTGGCCTTGCCCGTGGTGACGGTCGGCGCGGGGGTGACCGGGACGGCCTCGGTCGGCGTGGCGGCGGGTGCGTCGGCACCCGCTGCCGCTGCGGCCTGCTGTGCGGCCGCCTGGGTGATCTGCGTCTTCAGGTTCTCGAGCGCGGACCGGACGGACTTACGGTCGGACGCGGGGCTGAGGGCGACGGCGCGGTCGATAGCGAGGTCGCCCTTGCGGGTCTGGCTCGCGAAGAACGCCAGCTGGGCGTACTGCTTGTAGAGGTCGGCCTCGGGGGGCTCGGTCTCATCGATGATCACGTCCATGACGGCGACCGCCTTCGCCGGCTGGTTCAGACCCGTCGAGCCGTACACGTTGATCATCTGCCGTGCGACCGACAGGTCGGTCTTCGGCGGGTTCAGCGCGGTGTAGCGGTCCCATGAGCGCGAGGCCTCGCGGAACTTGTCCAGCCCGTCCTTGTCCCCGTCGAAGGCACCCTGCACGCCGCCCTCGGCCAGCTGCAGCGACGCGAGGCGGGCCCATGCCGCTGCGTCCTTCGGGTTGACCTCGATTCTCTTCTCGACCTTGTCGATGTCCTTCGAGTAGCTCGTGTTCTGGACGGTCTGGTTGTCGCTCGAGAACGCGTCGAACAGGCCGCCGTTGGTGTTCCCGCCGATGCCGAACAGGACCAGACCGCCGCCCATGAGGATCGCCAAGGCGAGGTAGATGGTCTGGACCACTCGACGTCGGCCGCGGCCCCGCAGATCAAACAGCATGAGTCGAGGTTAGAGGTCTTTGTCGTGCGGCGGCGTCAGCACGGTGCTGTCGCCGGCGCCGGTCGTGTCGTCGACCGGGCCTGGCGGCTCGTCGAATCCCCACGGGTCATCGTCGTCGTCCGCGTCCGTGTCGTCGTCATCGCTGTCGGCGAACAGGTCGGGGCCGGAGCCGGACGGCTCCAGGTCGTCGTCGTCCTCGTCGTCCTCATCCTCGTCGTCGTCGAGGTCCCAGCGGCTGGGCCGCGCCCGCTGCTCCTTGCCGCGGTCCATGAAGAACGCCATGACGAGGCTCGCCTCGTAGAGGAAATACAGGATCAGGAACTCGATGATCATCGAGACCGGGTCGGTGCCCGGCAGGACCATCGCCAGGACGGCCGTCGCGACGATCGCGTAGCGCCGCCAGGCGCGGAGCTGCCGGACCGAGACGATCCCCGTGCGCGTGATGCCGAGCAGGAAGACCGGCAGCTGGAACACCAGCCCGATCGAGGCGAGCGTCAGGACGGCGAACTTGTAGTAGTCCTTCGCCTGGACGAGCACGTTGTACTGGTCGGCGTTGAAGTTCTGCAGGAACGCGGTCGCCGCCGGTAGGACAACGAAGTACCCGAAGGCCACCCCCGCCCCGAACAGCACCGGCACCATCGCCATCAGCGGCAGCGCGACCTTCTTCTCGTCCGGACTGAACGCGGGTAGGACGAACGCGTATAACTGGAACAGCAGGAGCGGCAGCGCGAACAGCAGCGCGAAGTACGCCGCGACGGTGATCGTCTGGGTGAACGGCTCACCGATCCCGATCGTGATCGGCTTGTTGACCGGCGCGCCCTTCGGGTACTTGGCGAAGGCCTTCTTGGCCGCCGCCAGCTGCTGCGTCAGGTCGGCGCGGGTCGCCGCATCGAGGTTCCGGTCCTGGATGAGCGTCGTCAGCTCGCGGATGTGGTTGCGCGCACCGTCCAGCGCGATCTGCCGGTTGACGAAGATCTGCCCCAGCGGCCCCTTGCCGTCCTGCGTGCGCTCCTCGGTCTGGGTGGCGAGCGGCTTGCCGATGAAATCGAGCAGCGCCTGGTTCTGCCAGGCGCAGACGACGAAGCTCACGACCAGGGTGATCACCATGATCACGAGACGCTTGCGCAGCTCGTCCAGGTGCTCGGTGAGGCTCAGCCGGTCTTCGTGACCGATGGGCTTGACGACGGTGGGCATAACGCGTGCGGCCGGCCGGAGCCGGGCCTAGCCGTCCAGGCCGGAGCTCTTGCCGACCGACGAGGACGACGTCGTCGAGGTGGACGACGGGGCGGGCGCGGTGCGCTCACCCGGCGGCAGCGCCGGCGGGTCGTCGTCCTCGTCGTCGCGGTCGTGCTTCGCCGTGACGGCCTCCTTGAAGTCCTTCAGCCCGCCACCGAGCTGCTTGCCCAGGCCGGGCAGCCGCTTGGGACCGAAGATGACCAGCAGGATGACAAGGAGGATGACGAGCTCGAGGGGACCGATGTTGGGCATGCGAAGCCTTCCGTACAGGGGTGAGAGGGAGCGTACCGGCCCGATGACTCAAGGCTCGGGACCCAGCGACCGATGAAGGGTCTGTCCCCAACCGGATATTCGCAATGAGCCGCCAACGAGATCACTCCCACTCCGTCCGCAAGGTCGTCCTGCCCTCCGGCAAGACCATCGAGATCGTGTCCTTCGAGGACCAGCTCGTCGACGGACTCACCCGTCCGGCCAAGCACGTGGCCCACGAGCTCGAGACCGAAGAGGCCCTGCACCACTGCGGGTCCTGCGCCTCGGATCTCGTCTACCCGCTCGACTGGAGCGAGGCCGGCGCGCGGCACTGGGAGGTCACCCTCCGCTGCCCCAACTGCGAGTGGATCGGCACCGGCGTCTTCGCGTCGGAGGCCGTCGAGCGCTTCGACGCGGAGCTCGACCGCGGCACCGAGTCGGTCATCAGCGACCTGCGCCGCATGATCCAGGCGAACATGGAAGACGACATCGAGCGTTTCGCAGCCGCGCTGCACGCCGGGTTCGTCCTGCCCGAAGACTTCTGAGAGGGAGGCGCCGGCCCTGAGACTTGCGGGACGCTGAGATGCGTCCCGCGAATCAGGCGTATCGCGCCGGGATACCGCCCGGCGCGCAGCGCTTAGGCGTATCGCGCAACCACCCCGTCGGCCACCAAGTCCAGCGCCGCGCGCTGGGTCTGAGGGAGGCCGGACGGAAGGTCTGCCTTGGCCTCCGCCACCAGCGCGAGCGCTTGGTCGCGGGCGGTCTCCAGAGCGCCGCACGCGTCGATGGCGTCGCACAGCGCCTCCGCGGCGGCCGGCGTGGTCACCGTCCGCAGATCGAGCCCGGCGATCGTCGGGTCCCGCTCGCGGGCGATCAGGAACGGCAGCGTCACCGTGCCGTCGAGCAGGTCGGTCCCGCGGTGCTTGCCCGTGCGCTCGGACGGACCGCTCACGTCGAGGACGTCGTCCAGCAGCTGGAACGCGAGCCCGATCCGGCGGCCGAACGCCTCGAGCTCCGCGGCGCGCGCGTCGTCGCCCCCGCCGGCCAGGACGCCGAGGACGCACGCCGCCTCGAACAGCCGGGCGGTCTTCAGCTCGCAGCGGTGGGCGTAGCGCTCGTACGCGACGGTGGTGTCCCAGGCATCGGCGCGCTGCAGCAGCTCACCCTCGGCGAGCGCCGACCCGGCGCGGGACAGGGCCCGCACCTGACGGGCATCGCCCGAGCGCACGAGCTCGCAGAACGCGTCGGCGAACAGCGCGTCACCGGTCGCGACGGCAGGGCCACGGCCGGCCGCCGCCCAGACCGTCGGCGCCCCGCGGCGCAGCGCCGCGGCGTCGAGGACGTCGTCGTGGACGAGCGTCGCGGAGTGCACGAGCTCGACCGCGGCGCCGGCGCGGACCAGTCCCTCGCCGGCGGGGTCCGCCCACGACTCCGGGGGGCCGGCGGCGACCAGGACCAGCAGCGGACGCAGGCGCTTGCCGCCGGCAGCGATCGTGCCGGACGCCCAGCCCGACAGCGGCTCGGGGTACGCGGCGGCGATCGCGCCCAGCCGGTCCTCGATCCGTCCCAGCAGGCCCGGGATGTGGGGTCCCGCCGCCGCGGCGATGGGCGCGGCCTCAGGGGCGATCGTCACTGCACTGAAGCAGCGGGCTTCTCGCCGACGTGCATCGCGATGATCCCGCCGGCGGTGAGGATGTAACGCACGTTGACGAGTCCGGCGTCCGACAGGCGGCCGGCGAGGTCGTGCGGCCCCGGCCAGCGCTTGACCGAGTTCGGCAGGTACTCGTAGGCCTCGGAGTCACCCGCGACCTTGCCGATCACCGGCACGACCCGGTCGAACCAGATGCGGAAGAACGTCGACAGCGGCGGCTTGGTCGGCGTCGTCATCTCCAGGACGACCACCTGGCCGCCGGGGCGGACGACCCGCGTCATCTCCCGCAGACCCTGGTCGAGGTCGGCGAAGTTGCGGGCGCCGAAACCGACCGTCGCGGCGTCGTAGCTGTCGTCCGCGTAGGAGAGCGCGAGCGCGTCCCCCCACTCGAAGGACAGCTGCGGCGCCTTCTTGCGGGCGTGGACCAGCATCTGCTCGGAGAAGTCCGAGCCGATGACCGTGCCACCGGCGCCGACCCGGCCGGCCAGCTCGATGGCGAGGTCGCCCGTGCCCGTCGCCACGTCGAGGACGCTGCTGCCAGGGCCCACCGCGGCAAGGTCCGCCGCACGCGCGCGCCACTTGTGGTGCAGGCCCGCCGTCATCACCGAGTTCAGCAGGTCATAGAACCCGGCGATCCGGTCGAACATCGCCCGGACCTGCGGCGCCTCCAGGGTGCCTGGCTGCGCCGCGGTCTCGGTGGTCATTCTTCGGCTTTGAGCTGCGACAGGAACGTCACCATCGCGTTGAACTTGTCGGGCGCCTCTTGTTGCAGGGCGCTGAACGAGGGCATCGGGGCGGTCGGGTTGACGAGCGTCCGCGCGATGGCCTGCTTGGGCAGGTCCTTCGCGATCTCGGTCAGCTCGGGCCCGGGGCCGTCGTTGCCGTTCTCACCGAACTTGTGGCAGGCCTCGCAGCCGGACTGGGCCACGACCTGCTTGCCCTTCTCGAACTCCGCGACGAACGCGGGGCCCTGGTCGATGACCGCCTTCGGCGTCTCCATGTCGATCTGGGTCGGCGGGCCGGCCTCGGCACCCTTGAAGGTGAGGAAGCCCATCGCGCAGATGACGAAGATGCCGGTCGCCGTGGCGATCGGGCGACGCTCGGGACGACGCTCCGGGGAGCGGTCGTAGAACGGCAGCAGGAACAGCAGGATCATGCAGATCGTCGGCACGCCGATGGTGGCGAGCGGGACGAGCTCGGCGGGCTTGATGACCTTCAGCAGCTCGAAGAGGAAGAAGAAGTACCACTCCGGGCGGGGCGTGTACGTCGTCGTCGTCGGATCTGCCTTCGGGCCGAGCTCGGCACCGAGGACCAGCGACATGGTGATGATCGCCGCCATGACGACGACCGCCATCATGGAGTCCTTCGCGACGGCGTACGGGAAGAACGGCTTGCCGGCCGACTTCAGCGCCATGTACTCGCGGAGGTACGCCTCCTTCTCGCGCTGGTTCATGCGCGCTCCTCCTCAGGAGTGTCGTACGCCTCGGGGAGCTTCTGCCACGGCGGTGCCGTGGTCCCGAGCTTGGCGACGAGGTACAGGTGGGCGCCGATCAGCGCGCCGATGATGCCGGGCAGCAGCATCATGTGGATGGCGTAGAACCGGGACAGGGTGGTGGCCCCGAACTCCGGGCCGGCGCGCAGGAAGTCCGACAGGTACGGACCGACGAGCGGGCCGGTGCCGTTGATGTTCACGCCGACGACGGTCGCCCAGTAGGAGCGCTGGTCGAAGGGCAGCAGGTAGCCCGTGAAGGACATCGCCATCGTGAGGATCAACAGGACGACGCCGATGATCCAGTTCAGCTCGCGCGGGTACTTGTACGCGCCGAAGAAGAACGTCCTGGCCATGTGCAGGAAGATCAGGATCACCATCACGGACGAGCCCCACTTGTGCATGCCGTGCACGAACTCGCCGAGGAAGACGTTGTCGTTGATGTGGCGCATCGACTCGTACGCTCCACCGGCCGCGTCGGGCCGGTAGTACATCGCGAGGAAGACGCCGGTGACCGCCTGGCTGATGAAGGCGAACATCGTCGCCGAGCCGAGCGTGTAGAACCAGTTCGTGCCCTTGGGCACCTTGCGGAACATCATCCAGCGGGCGCCGCCGGACAGCGAGGTGCGCTCGTCGACCCAGTCGACGACCGAGATCCCGGCCTCGGCCGCGACCTCGAGGGGCTTCTGCTGCGGGACGCCCGGGCGCTTCGGGGCCGGCTTGGGGAAGCCGGGCGGGAGCGGCGGGGCTGGGAGCTTGAGCTTGGGCATGAGCTGTCCGAAGGTCAGGTGTTGGGGATCTTGCGAATGGACGGACGCGACGGGTACAGGTACTGCCCGACGCCGTCGAGCGGCTCGCCCGGGTCACGGGGCGAGAACCGGCGCAGCTCCTCGTTGACCGAGAAACGCGGGCCGATCTGCACCTGGCCGTTGCGGATCCGCGTGTAGAAGCGGTCGAGCGGACGGACCGGCGGCCCACCGTCTACGCGGCCGACGAAGTCGTACACGCCGCCGTGACACGGGCAGATGAAGCGCTGGGCCGCCGCGGTGAAGCGGACGGGGCAGCCGAGGTGCATGCAGCGGGTCGAGATGGCGACGAAGCCGTCGTACTCGTCCTTCTGCTTGCCGTCGATGGCGTCGTTGTGCGCACGCATGTAGACGGTCGACTTGCCGACGTCGCCGACGCCCTGGGAGATCTGGATCGTCTTCGGCACGTACGTGTCGTTCGGGAAGTCGGCGACCGGCCCGACGTCCTGCCACGACTGCTCGTGCTTCTCGAAGATCGGGCCCATGGCGAAGCCGAGGGACGGGAGGAGGAACGCGGACGCCGCGACGGCGCCGGCCGTGTGGGCCGAACCCGTCATGAAGCGTCGGCGCGTGACCGTCTCGCCCTCGAAGGCGCCCGGGATGCCCCGGTCGGCGGTGTACTTGCTTTTGGTGATCCTGCGGTCAGGCAAGGTGGTGCTCCTGGGAAGCCCTGCCGACGGCGTGTCGGAAGGGGTCGCTCCGTAGAGAAGGCCGTGGAACCTTATCGCTGAATAAGGCTACGCGGCCCTATGGTGCGTTCGCGCCAGTGCGGGCAAGCTGGCGCGCCGCATCCCGAAGAGCAGACGCTCCGGACGGATCGCCCGCGCGGGCGCTGTCGCGGGCCTGTGTCCAGGCCTCCCGCGGACCCTGGGCCACCGCCTGCGCCCCGGCGGCCCAGGCGGCCTCCGCGAGGTCCTCTGCACCGGTTGCATGGGCTTGTGCACCGAGCACGATGGTGTCGGCGAGCACGGCCACCGCGTCGAGGTCGCCGAGCTCCGCGAGGCGGGCTAAGCCGAGCGCGTAGAGCCGATCGCCGACGAGCAGGGCCAGGTCGGGGTCGTCCGTGGTGACGATCCGCGGCTGCGGCCGGACCGGGTTGTCCGTCCATTCGGCGGCGTGGGTGAGGTGGCCCTCGCGGACCGCCTCGACGATCTGCGCGTACTCGGGCGCGCGCCCCGGTCCTGCGGCGGCGACGTCGCCGTGGGGCGTCGGCGTGCCCACCGGCGGCGGGCCCACGGCCGCGGCGACGAGGCCCCCCTCGGCGTCGAGCGTGGCCGCGATGGCCTCGAGCGGACCGGTCATGCTCAGGCGCCCAGCTCGGCGAAGGCGGCGGCGGCCGCGTCGAGGGTCCGGTCCACGTGGTCCTGGGTGTGCGCGAGCGACGGGAACCACGCCTCGAACTGCGACGGCGGCGCGTAGACGCCGCGCGCCAGCAGGCCGCGGATCCAGGCGGCGTGCGCGTTCAGGTCGCAGGCCTGTGCTGTCGCGTAGTCGTGGATCGGCGTCTCGGAGAAGAAGACGGTGAGCAGGCCGGGGACGGAGACGATCTGCACCGGGATGTCGCCGGCGGCCTCCTGCAGCCCGCCGACGAGCGTCTCGGTCGTGGCGGCCAGCCGCAGGTACGCGGCCTCGTCCAGCAGCCGCAGGGTCGTGAGCCCGGCCGCGACGGCCAGCGGGTTGCCGCTCAGCGTGCCCGCCTGGTAGACCGGGCCGGCCGGGGCGACCTGCTCCATGATCTCGCGCGAGGCCCCGTACGCCGCCGCCGGGAGGCCGCCGCCGACGATCTTGCCGAGGACCGTCATGTCGGGGGTGACGCCCTCGCGCTCCTGCGCGCCGCCCGGGCCGACGCGGAAGCCGCTGATGACCTCGTCGAAGACCAGCAGCGCGCCTGTGGCGTCCGCCTGGTTGCGGAGCAGCTGCAGGAAGTCCTCGTACGGCGGGACGAGGCCCATGTTCGCCGGGTAGGGCTCAGCGAGGATCGCGGCGAACTCGTGCTCGCGGCAGGCCGCCACGACCGCCTCGCCGTCGTTCCAGGGGACGATCACGGTGTTCGCCGTGGCGCTGGCGCTGACGCCGGCGGACGCGGGGACGCCGGCCGTCGCCAGGCCGCTCCCGGCCTCCGCGAGCAGGCCGTCCAGGTGCCCGTGGTAGGCGCCGGCGAACTTCAGGAGCTTCTCGCGGCCGGTGACGGCGCGCGCGACGCGGATGGCGCTCATCGCCGCCTCGGTCCCGGACGAGGTCATCCGCAGCATGTCGATCGACGGGATCCGGCGAGCGACCTCCTCGGCGATCTCGACCTCGCCGAGCGTGGGCGCCCCGAAGGTCGTCCCGCGCGACGCCGCCTCGGTGACGGCGGCCAGGATCTCGGGGTGGGCGTGGCCGTGGATGAGCGGCCCCCACGAGCAGACGTAGTCGACGAAGCGGTTGCCGTCGACGTCGACGATCTCGGCGCCCTCCGCGCGCTCGATGAAGAGCGGGTCGCGGCCGATGGCGCGCATCGCCCGCACCGGGGAGTTGACGCCCCCGGGCAGGCGCTGGACGGCCCGCGCGTACAGCTCGGCGGACTTGGCGTCGGTCAGGGAGGCGGCCACGCCTGCGATCTTCGCAGAGCGTGGCCTGCGTCCCGAGCAACGTCAGACCTGGGCGTGCTCCCGTTCCCAGTTCTTGAAGTCGTCCGTGAAGTACAGCAGCCGGATCTTCTTGAACTCGGTCGACGAGTAGAGCGTCGCGCGATCGGTGATCCCGGTCGACTCGGCGATCGAGTCGAGCACGGCGTCGCACTCCTCCTTGGAGCGCCCGTGGGCCATCGTGAAGACGGAGTACTTCCAGTCCTCGTAGGTCGGGCGCTGGTAGCAGTGGCTGATGCCGCGGACGGCGGCCATCCGCGGGCCGAGCTCGTCGATCCGGTCCTCCGGGACCGCCCAGACGCCCATGCCGTTGGCGGAGAAGCCCGCGCGACGGTGGTAGAGGATCGCGGCGACGCGGCGCAGGATCCCGCGCTCCTGCATCTGCGCGAGGTGGTTAAGGAGCTCGTCCTGGGTCCAGCCGAGCTTCGCGGCGGCCTCGGCGTAGGGCTCGCTGACGACGGGCAGGTCGCCCTGCGTCGCGGTGATGACGTCGATGTCGGTCTGCGAGTAGGACTGCATCTGCAGCTCGATCGGAGCCTGCGCGACGCCCTCGGCGGACAGCGACTTCGTGTCGCCCTCCATCTCGAGGTCCATGCGGATCTTGAACAGCTGCAGGGTCGGGAGCTGGCGGATCGACTCCGCGCCGGTGAGCTCCTGCAGGACGTCGAGCGTCCCCTGCAGCCCGAGCTTTGAGTCCTGCTCGACCGCGAGCGTGAACCACATGTTGAACTCGTGGTTGCGCAGGTAGTTGTGGCTGACGCCGGGGTGCGAGTTGATGATCTTCGCGGGTGCCCACGGGTGCTCGGCGTCGACCTTCGCCGCGACCAGCATCGAGCCGTAGCCGAGCGCGCGCGTGTCGTAGATCGGCGTCACCTGGCGGATGATGCGGTCCTTGAGCAGGCGCGTGATGTCCGCGAGGACCTGCTCCTCCGGGATCCCGAGGACGTCGGCGACCCGTGCGTACGGGCGCTGCTCGAGCGGGAACGAGCCCTGCATCTGGTTGAGTAGCTTGCGATCGAGGTCGCTCAGCGGGACGGCGGCGCCGTCGTTGCGTGAGCGGATCTTGGGAACGGCTGTCTTGTCTACTGAAGCCATGAAGCGGCGTCCTTGGCGTGGTAGGTGATCACGATGTCCGCGCCGGCGCGGCGGATGGCGGTGAGCGTCTCGAGCACGACTGCGCGCTCGTCGATGTATCCGGCGGCGGCTGCGGCCTTGACCATCGCATACTCACCACTGACGTTATACGCGCAAACGGGCAGCCGGGACGCCTGCTTGACCCGCCAGATGACGTCCAGGTAGGGCAGCGCGGGCTTGACCATCAGGATGTCCGCCCCCTCCTCGACGTCCAGGAGCGACTCGCGGACGGCCTCGTCGCCGTTGGCGGGATCCATCTGGTAGCCGCGGCGGTCGCCGGCCGACGGCGTGGAGTCCGCCGCCTCGCGAAACGGGCCGTAGAACGCGCTGGCGAACTTCGACGAGTACGACATGATCGGCGTGTCGGTGAAGCCCGCCTCGTCGAGCGCGGCGCGGATCGCGCCGACCCGGCCGTCCATCATGTCGCTGGGGGCGACGACGTCCGCGCCGGCCTGGGCCTGGGCCACCGCGGTGCGGGCCAGCAGCGGCAGCGACGCGTCGTTGTCGACGGTGGTGATCCCCGCGGTGGTGGTGCACAGGATCCCGCAGTGCCCGTGGTCGGTGTACTCGCACAGACAGAGGTCGGCGACGACGAGCAGCTCGGGAACGTCCTGCTTGATCGCGCGGATCGCCTGCTGGACGATGCCGTCCGCCGCCCACGCCTGCGAGCCCTCCGCGTCCTTCTGCTCCGGGATGCCGAAGAGGATCACGCCGGCGACGCCGAGCCGCGCGCACTCGCGGGCCTCGGCCACCACCTCGTCCACCGAGAGGCGGTCGACCCCGGGCATCGCGCCGATCGGGCTGCGGCCGTCCTGCTCGTGGACGAAGAGCGGGAGCAGCAGGTCCCCGGCGGTGACCGCGGTCTCGCGGACGACGGCGCGCAGGGCCGGGGTGGCGCGCAGGCGCCGCAGGCGGGTGACGGGAAACGCCATGTCCGTACAGCGTAGTTGCGGGGACGCCCGGCGGAGGCGCGCGGGTAGCCTCACCGGTCGATGACCGCGAACGAGCTGCGCTCGCGCCGGGCCCTCGCCCAGGGTCTGCACCGTCCCGCCGGCCTCGACGCGGCGGGGGTCGTCCGGCGGCTGCTCGCGGTGCAGGGGCAGGAGCTGCGGTCCGCCCGCCGCGCGGTGCGGTCCCGGTCCCGCGGAACGACGGCTGCGGGCGTCGACCGGCTCCTGACGGAGGACCGGTCGCTGGTGGTGACGTGGGTGAACCGGGGCACGCTGCACCTGATCGACCGCGAGGACTACCCGTGGCTGCTGGGCCTGACCGGGCCGCCGTCCGTCGCCTTCAACCAGGCGCGGCTGCGGCAGGAGGGCGTGGCCGCGGGGGACGCCGAGCGCGGGGTCGCGGCGATCGTCGCTGCGCTGGCGGACGAGGGGCCGCTCACGCGTGCCGTCCTACGCGAGCGGCTCGAAGCCGCCAGCGTCCCGAACGCGGGGCAGGCGCTGGTGCACCTGCTGCTGCTGACCGGGCTGCGCGGGCTGACGGTCCGCGGGCCGGTCGTCAGCGCCGCGGGCCAGGCGTTCGCGCTGACGCAGGACTGGCTGGGGATCGAGCCGCCCGCGCCGCTGGCGGGGGACGCGCGGGACCGCGCGCTGGCCGAGCTCGCCCGGCGGTACCTGTCCGGGCACGGCCCGGCGACGGACGCCGACCTCGCGTTCTGGGCCGGGCTGCCGCGGCGGGATGCCCAGCGCGGACTGCAGCTGATCGCCACCGAGCTGACCGAGCTCGGGGACGGCTTCGTGGATCTCGCGCGGCGTCCGGACGCGGACGCCGCCGGCCGGCTGCAGCCGCGGCTGCTGGGCTCGTTCGACCCGGTCGTGATCGGCTGGAAGCGGCGTGACCTCGTGGTGGCACCCGAGCACCAGCCGGGGTGGTTCACGAAGAACGGGATCCTGCCGGCGTGCGCGCTGGTCCGCGGGCGGGCGGTCGCGGCGTGGTCGACGACTCGCGGGGGCGACCTTCAGCTGCG
The DNA here is from genome assembly GCF_040581415.1 of Paraconexibacter sp. AEG42_29. NCBI lineage: Bacteria > Bacillati > Actinomycetota > Thermoleophilia > Solirubrobacterales > Paraconexibacteraceae > Paraconexibacter > Paraconexibacter sp. AEG42_29. The sequence continues at coordinate 5,749,202 of NZ_CP114014.1, forward strand.
GCCGTACGCGGGTACGGCGCTGCCGGCGACGACTGTCGCGGCACTCGAGCGCGACTACGCGGGCCTGCAGCGCTTCGAGGCCGGGTAGCCAGCCCGCCCTCTGGTGCGTCAGCCCCGCCTTGCGTGCCACTCCTCGGAGGTCAGGGCGAAGATGTCGTGGTCCTCCCAGACCCCGTCGATCTGCAGGTAGCGGATCGCCGTCCCCTCGTGGCGGAAGCCGTTCTTCTCGACGACCCGCCGCGACCTCACGTTGCGCGGCATGATCGCCGGCTGGACGCGATGCAGGCCGGCGTGGTCGAACGCGAACTCGAGGACGAGCTCCAGGGCCGTGCTGGCGTGGCCGAGGCCGCAGGCGTCCTCGCTGATCCAGTAGCCGACGGTCGCGTTCTGCCAGGCCCCGCGCACGATGTTGCTCAGCGCGACGCGCCCGATCAGCCGCTCGGTCGCGTCGTCGTGGACGTGGACGACGGCGAACGCGAAGCCCAGGCCCGCGGTCCACGCGTCGCCGTCGAGCGTGATCTCGCGCGACTGCGCCGCCCGCGTGAAGAACGTCTCCTCGCGCACCGCCTCGAACGGCGCGAGGAAGTCGCGGTTCTGGATCCGCAGGGCCAGCAGGGCGTCGAGGTCGGCCCGGACGAACGGCCGCACCGCGGTCGGCCCCTCGGCGAGCCGGACCCGCGGGACCTGCAGCCTCACGTCCGCGCCCCGAAGCGCCGCAGGGCCAGCCGGGCCAGCACGCCGTAGGCGACGACCAGCAGGGCAAGGTGCAGCAGGGACTGCCCAAGCGCGGGATCCGCGTCGTTGAGCCCGGCGTCGAGCGCCTGCAGCGTGGGCTTGAAGGGGAACAGCGCGCCGACCACCTGCACCACGTCGTAGGCGGACGCGCTGATCGACCCGCTCGGGACGAGCGCCAGCGCGGCCACCGGCAGCGACAGCAGGAAGGCCAGCAGCGACGACGCGCGCACGTCGCGAGTCAGCGCGCCGATCGCGACGCCCATCGCGCCGAACCCGAGCGCCCCCGCCGCCAGCGCCGCCAGCCACAGCGGCGCACGCCCGAAGCGCACGTCCTGGAAGGTCGCCAGCAGCAACAGGAGCAGCAGGCCGATCACCGCCGCGACGAGCGCCCCCAGCAGGACCTTCTCCGCCACGAGCGCCGTCCGCCCGACGAGCCCGCGCACGAGCCGGCCGAACGCATGCTCCTCCCGTTCCAGCGCGAGCATCCCCGCCGCGACCAGCAGCCCGACGAACATCAGCGCGACCGTGACGGCCGCCGCGATCGCGTAGCCGTCGAGGGACGACGTGTTGCTGTCCCCGACCGTCTTCACCTTCACGGCGATCGGGTTCGAGATCGTCGACAGGACCGCGTCGGACAGGTCCAGGTTGTCGATCGCGAGCTGCGCGAAGCGCTGCACCCGCTCGACGCCCTCCCGCTGCTCGCTGCCTGCCGGCAGGCCCTTCGCGATCCCGTCCAGCACCTCGGCGGACCGCTTCAGCCCGAGCACGTCGAACTGCTGGCCCAGGAGCTTGAACCCGCCGCCCTGCAGCAGGATGCCGATGTACTGCCCGGCGACCTTCGTCAGCTCGTTCCCGAGCGCCTGGTTCGCCTTCGCCAGCTGGGCGTTGATCGTGTTCTCGACGTACCGCCGCTTGAGCGGGTTGTCGGCGGCGTAGTAGACCTCGAGCGTCGGCTTCTGCTTGCTGCCCGAGAGGCTGACCGCCGCCTGCAGCGCCTGGGTCACGTCGCCGGGGACGATCAGGGCGCCGACGGCCTCGCCCGACTCCACCTTCGCGAGCGCCTCCGCGCGGCTGTTCACGCGGATCGGGTCGATCGCCTCGAACAGCCGGTCGGCGTAGGTCGACGCGTCCAGCTTCTGGCCCCCGAGCGAGAAGCTGCCGCCGTCCGCCGGGACCTCGTTGAAGAACGCGACCTTGGGCTTGCTCGGCGGCCGGGACACGCCGTAGCCGACGGGCACGCCGATCACGATCGCGTACAGCGCCAGGAGCGCCAGCAGCAGCGGCGAGCGCCGCAGGATCTGCAGGTCCTTCACGAGCAGGAAGCGGAGCGCGCGCATCGGCGGTCAGTGGCCCCGCTCGCGGAGGAAGCGGACGAACGCCGCCTCGAAGTCGCGGGACTCGCCGACCTCGTCGGCCAGCTGGGCCGGCGTGCCGCCGAACAGCAGCTCGCCGTCGGCCAGGACGAGGACGCGGTCCGCGTAGCGCTCCGCCTCGCCGACGTTGTGCGTCGTGAAGACGACGGTCGTCCGCTGCTCCCGCGCCAGCCCGGACACGAACGCCCACAGCACCTCGCGCTGCCGCGGGTCCAGCGAGGAGGATGGCTCGTCCAGCAGCAGGACGGGTGGACCGGACAGCAGCCCGACCGCGATGTTCACGCGCTGCTGGTTGCCGCCGGACAGCGCGCCGAGCTCGTCCCCCGCGCGATCGGCGAGCCCGGTCTGCTCGAGCATCCGGGCGACGGTGGCCTCGACGTCGTCGACGCGCTCCAGGCGGGCGAACAGCCGCAGGTTCTCGGCGACGGACAGCTTCCGGTAGACCGCGGCCTGCTGCGGGACCCAGCCCACGTCGCGGACCCCGTGCGACACGGTCCCCGCGGTGGGCGGCAGCAGCCCCGCCAGGATCGACAGCAGCGTGGTCTTGCCGGCGCCGTTGGGGCCGATGACCGCGACGATCTCCCCGGGCTCGGCGGCGAAGCTCACCTCGCGGAGCGCGGTCCGGCCGCCGAAGCGCATGACGATGCCGTCGGCGGCGAGGAGACCGGTGGTCACACTCGAGAGGCTACCCGCCGCTCCCCGCGGGTGATCCGCTGTCACGATGGGCGCGTGTCCGACGGCCGCTCGACCCGCATCCTGTTCATCGGCGACCTGGTCGGCGGGCTCGGCCGGCGGACCCTGCTGGGCCTGCTGCCCCGTCTGCGCGAGCAGCACGAGCCGACGTTCGTCGTCGTCAACGGCGAGAACGTCGCGGGCGGACTGGGCATCACGCCGAAGATCGCGGACGAGCTGTTCGCCGCCGGCGTCGACGTCATCACGCTCGGCAACCACACGTACCACCGGCGGGAGATCTACTCCTACCTGGACGACAACGAGCGCATCCTGCGGCCCGCGAACTACCTCGCGAGCCAGCCGGGCCACGGCAGCTGCATCGTCGAGGTGGGCGGCGTCCGGCTGGGCGTCGTGAACCTGAGCGGGAACGTCTTCCTGCGCGCGGGGCGCCCGGCGTTCACCGAGATGGACGCGGTCCTCGGTCGCCTCGAGGGCAAGACCGACCACATCCTCGTCGACATGCACGCGGAGGCGACGAGCGAGAAGGTCGCGCTCGGCTGGTACCTCGACGGCGAGGTCACCGCGGTCGTGGGGACGCACACGCATGTCCCGACCGCCGACCTCCGCGTCCTGCCGAAGGGGACCGCGTACATCACCGACGTCGGCATGACCGGGCCCCGCGGCGGCGTCATCGGCGTCAAGCGCGAGCAGGCGATCGAGTCCCTGCGGACCCACATGAACGTCCGCTTCGAGACCTCCGAGGAGGACCCGTGGCTCATGGGCGTCCTGATCACCTGCGACCCGGACCGCCGCCACCGGGCCACGGCGATCGAGCAGCTGCTCGTCCCCTGGGACGGGTGAGCGCTGCCGTCAGGCGGCGGTGACGACCGGCGCCGGGACCATCGCCGGGTTCGCGTCCGGGTCGGCCCCGTCTGTCTCCTCCTCGTCCCCGAACGGCGCCAGCAGGGCGACCATGACGAGCGGGAAGAACCAGACGATGTAGAGGTAGAACCAGTGCGTCACACCCGCCTGCAGCGCGATCACGATCGCCGCCGCGCAGGCGGCCAGGCCCGTCATGTCCCGGCGCCGCGGCAGCACCGCGAGGCCGACCGCGAGCAGCACCGACAGCGCCTGCCACACGTGCTGCAGCCCGGGGATCTCGTACAGGCCCCAGATGGAGAACGGCGACCCGCGCGAGGTCTGGAAGCCGAGCGTGCGGTCGTACACGAGCGACGGCGACTGGCCGTGCCAGATGACCGGCAGCAGTGCGATCAGGGCCGTGATCCCGAACGCGACGCTGAACACGATGAACGTGCGGGCCCGCGAGCGCGCGGTGGTCGGAGCGTCCTCCGGGTCACCGGGACGGTGGCCCAGCGCATGCGTCGCGAACAGGGGTGCCACGGCCAGCGTCGCGAACTTCGTCAGCCCGCCGAGCGCGATGAAGACCGCGCGCCGGCCGGGTCTGGCCGCCGCGAGCAGCGCCGCGATCAGGAAGACCGAGACGAGCGCGTCGTTGCTGTTGCACATCTGCGCGTAGAACGTGAGCGGGAACGCGGCCCAGCAGTACGACAGGACGACCCCGAGTCCCGGCCCGCGGATCTGGCGCCCCAGCAGGAACAGCAGCAGCATGCAGAGCAGGTCGAACGCGACGGCCGCGCCGTGGGCGGCGGGCAGGTCGTCCCAGCGGCCGGACCAGCCCAGCGCCTGGGTGAACGGGATGTACGCCGCGTAGGCGACCGGCCCGTAGGTGTCCCCGTGCTCGTTGTCCTTCGGCCAGTTGCCGTAGAGCTTCTCGCCGCCCGTCAGCTTCTCGGCGCCGATGACGCCCGAGTAGCCCACGTCGATCACGTTCGAGTTGGTGATGTTCAGCCCGACGCGGAAGCCGACGAGGAACACGAGCCCGATCGCGAGCCAGGTGACCGGGATCGCGATCGGCGCCGCGCCGCGGCGGGGCGCGCCGGCCGCCGGTGGTCGCGAGACCACGCCGATCCACAGCATGCGCGCCAGCACGTAGGCGAGCAGGATGTACTCGCTCGGGACGCTGCGGTCGATCTGCGCGTCGTTGAAGTAGGCGACGCTGATCCCGAACGCGGCCAGGACCGACACGTCGAGCATCAGCCACGACGGCCGCCAGCGCCGGCGCGGCCCGAGGAACGGCAGCAGGAACGCGACCGTCATCGGGATCCAGACCCACGGCGAGTTGACCTTGCGGCCGAACGCGCCCGGGTAGCCGCGGGCCATCGACCAGGCGACCTTGTAGCCCGTGTAGGACTCCTGGACCTTCGCCGAGCGGTCCTCGATCGTGACCTGCCCGATCTCCCGCAGCGGCTTGGTCTTCGCGTAGTAGCTGATCTGCCAGCGCTGGCGGCCCTTCAGGAACACCCCGGGGTAGGCGCCGGGGTAGTCCTTCTTCATCTGGATGATCTCGGGGCGCTTGTCGGCCAGCGCCTGCGCCTGGTTGCCGGTGAGCCGGTGGCCGACGGGCGGCTGGTCCAGGGACGGCGGGGTCGTGAGCGCGTTCCCGTCCTCGGCCCCGGCGGGCTGGCCGGGGGCCGCCGTCGCGATCGGGGCGGAGTCCGCCGACGCCGGGCCGGCGACGAGCAGCAGCAGGAGCAGGACGGCCAGGAGCGCCGCCGGTAGCCGCCTCACCCCTTGAAGCTCCAGAGCTTGTTCCCCAGGAAGTTCAGGGGTGTCGCGGCGACGATCGCCACCGCCTGGGCCGGGACCTCGGCCAGATCGGCCCAGCTGACGAGGGCCTGCAGGATCCCGAAGCTGAACAGGAACGCGCCGACGCTGACGGTCAGGAAACGGGCGGCCTGGAAGCCCGCATGGCCCTCGGACGCGCCGAAGGTCCAGTGGCGGTTCCACCAGAAGTTGTTGATGACGCCGACCAGGAAGGCCAGCACCGCCGCGACCCGGTAGTCGACGTCGAGCGCGTGCACGGCGACGGTGAAGGTCGCCAGGTTGACGACGTAGCCACTCGCACCGACGGCGCCGAAGCGGACGAGCTCGAGCCAGTTCCCGGGGTGACGAAGACCGTGCCGGACGCGCAGATGGATGGGGAGCGGCGTCACGACCGCCTCGTCCGGCATCCCCTCAGGGTACCTGGGGCGCCTGGGATGGCGAAGCACGGGCCGGGTCCGGACGCGCCATCGCGCCGCGGAAGTGATCGATGACCATCGGCGCGATGTCCGCGATCGACCAGGCCCCGTCGGCGACGCGGGCGGCCGGGGCGTCGACGCCGTGGTAGACCAGCGCCCCGAGTGAGTCGACTGCGTGGAGGGACCCGTGCGACCCGCCGCCGATGTGGTGCTGGCCGCCCCAGTCGGGGAACTCCCACTCGGGCGCGGCGCTGAACAGCACGTCGCCGGACGTCGGGCAGGTGAGCGCCGCCCAGACGCGGGCGAGCGCGTCCGGGTAGGACGGCGCGACCAGCAGGCCGTCCTCCACGACGGCGCCCAGGACCTCCCGCGCGCCCTCGATCGTCCAGCGCCCGCCGCGCGCGTCGCGGACGAGCGCCGCGTCCGGGCCGCCCTCGGCACCGGCGGCGCCCGCACCGGCGGGCCGGAACCGCAGCTCGCCCGCCGCCCCGGCGATCACGCCCTGCACCGGGCGCGTGCGGTCCAGGTACAGCGCCAGGTCGATGCCGTCCGTCGCCAGGCCGGTCGCGACCAGCTGGGCCACGAGCGGCCGGCGGGCGACAGGGTCAGGTTCGAGGACGTACAGCTGCGCCGACCGCTGCGACGGGCAGAGCGCGATCCGGGCGCGATCGGCGCCGCGGCCCGAGGGCGGCAGCACGTCGTAGCGCGCGAAGGCCTCCTGGAAGGCGATCGTCTGCTCGACGGGTGCGTGCGAGTGGTCGGCGACCACGATCACCGCGTGCTCGCGCAGGAACGCGTCGACCCCGCCGCCGGCGACCATCAGCCGCTCGAGCTGGCGGTCGGCCGCCTCGATCGACTCGATCTGCATGTGCGGGCCGGCCTCGTGCGAGTGCGTGTCGTTGTCCGGCAGGCTGAAGAGGAGGAAGTCGAAGAGGTCGTGCTCGACCATGTAGGCCCCGACGCAGCCCGTGTGCTGGTCACGGAGCCCCGGCATCCCCAGGCGCGACCAGCAGCCCGTGTCGCGGCTGGCGTAGAGGTCGGCGTAGAAGAGCTCGGTCGGGCCCTTGACGGTGCGCCGCATCACCTGCGAGGTGAGCTTCGCGATCGGCGTCTCCTTGGCGGGCTTGTGCTCATGGCGCCCGCGGAACATCAGGTACGTGGTGCCGGCGGTCCGCAGTCCACGGTCGTCGAGCGTCTCGAAGACGGTCTCCACGTCGGCCGGCAGGTGCTCGGCGTTCATGTTGTAGACGGTGTCGATCAGCTGCTGGGCGACGCCGAACTTGCGGACGGCGGGGAAGCTCGAGCCGTACTCGACGTAGCGCGACTCGCTGCGGGAGTACCAGTTCATCGCCGGGATCCGGTGCTCGTCCTGGAGCCTCCCGGTGGCGATCGTCGCCGCGCAGACCGGGGTGACCGACGGGAAGGCGGCGCAGCAGGTGGGGACGTACGTGCCGGCGGCCATGAGCTGCGCCAGGACGGGTGCGCGGCCGGCCTCGACGGCGCGCTCGAGCTCGGACGGCTTCAGGCCGTCGATGACGGCCAGGACCAGCTTCTTCGTGGCCCGACCGGTCATCGACCTGCGCAGGTGGGAAGCGCGAGGCGCAGCCGAGCGGTTCCCGGCGCTGAGGCGAGGGCCGAGCCCCCCGGGCGAGGACGTCGCATCAGCGCAGGATCCGCAGGCCTGCGTACTTCTCGCCCTCGCGGCGCTTGCCGCCGCGCATCAGGACCACCGCGCCGACGACGCCGACCAGCCCGACCGGCGGCGCCGCGACGCTCAGCCCGGCCAGCGCCAGGGCGATGCCCTCGGCGTAGTACGGGAGCGTCGCCTGCGTGGAGGCGTCCAGGCGCGCGCGGACCCGGCCGAACAGGCCGCTGACGGCGAACGTCGCGAGCACCGCGAGCAGCGGCCCGGCCAGGAGGCCCGGCCACCACACGTCGAAGCGGTCGTCGAGCTGTCCCGCGAAGGCGAGGGCGGCGAGGATCGCGCCGAAACCGGTGATGAACAGGGCGCCGCTGCCGTCCTCGAGCGCCTTGCGCCCGGCGATGCTCGCCACGAACGCACCCGCCATCGCGCCGATGAAGACGGGCGACTCGAGGAACGCGAAGTCCGTCCCGTCGAAGTCGACGCCGAGGTTCGCGGCGGCGAGGACGCCCAGGAGGAGCGCGGGCAGGAACGGGCGCACGCCGATGGCGGCAGCGACGCCGGCCGCCTGGAGGATGTCGAGAAGGAGGTTCATGGTGTCGGGGGAGGACGGTAGTGGCCGGACGCGCGGGCGGACCGCCAGGAGGGGTCCGATACCGTTCCCGGTCACATGATGACCGACGGCAGGCCCCCACACCCGGGCGGCGAAGAGCGCAGGATGACGCCTCGCCGGCCGGGCCGGACCCAGGCACGCGACCTCGAGCGGTACGCGTCGCTGTTCGCTGACCGCACCACGGTGATGAAGTCCTCCCCGATGCGGGACCTGATGGCGCTGACCGCCCGTCCGGAGGTCATCTCGCTCGCCGGCGGCCTGCCGGACACCTCGACGTTCCCCGCCGAGGACTTCGCGAAGCTCATGTCCCACCTGGGCGCGCGCGAGACGGCGCGGGCCCTGCAGTACGGCCCGACCGAGGGCGTGACGGAGATCAAGCGGGCGATCGTCCAGGTGATGGCGGCCGAGGGGACGGAGGTCGACGAGGACGACATCCTCCCTACGACCGGCGGCCAGCAGGTCATCGATCTGGTGTGCAAGACGCTCGTGGACCCGGGCGACGTGATCATCGCCGAGGCCCCGACGTATCCGGGCGCGGTCCCGACCTTCGCCGCCTACCAGGCCGAGGTCATCCAGATCGAGATGGACTCGGACGGGATGCGCATCGACGTCCTCGAGGAGACGCTCGAGCGCCTCGACCGCGAGGGCCGCCGGCCCAAGTTCATCTACACGATCCCGAACTTCCAGAACCCCGCCGGCGTGACGATGTCGCTGCCGCGGCGCCGGCGCCTGGTCGACATCGCGCACGAGCGCGAGCTGCTGGTCCTGGAGGACAACCCGTACGGGCTGCTGCGCTACGAGGGCGAGCCGATCCCGTCGCTCTACTCGATGGACGGCGGCGAGTTCGTCATCTACCTCGGCACGTTCTCGAAGATCCTCTCGCCCGGCGTCCGCGTCGGCTGGTCCGCGGCCCCCCGTCCGGTGCTGCAGAAGATGAACATCGGCAAGGCGTCGACCGACCTCTGCTCCTCGCCGCTGAACCAGCTGTTCGTCGCCGAGTACTTCGCCTCGGGACAGTGGCCGGTGTACATGGACGAGCTGCGGGCGCTCTACCACCGCCGGCGGGACGTGCTGCTGGACGCGCTCGCCAAGAACCTCCCGGCGGAGGCGTCCTGGACGCGGCCGGACGGCGGGCTGTTCATCTGGGCGACGCTGCCCGACGGCCTGGACACGACGGACCTGCTGGCGAAGGCGCTCTCGCGTAACGTCGCCTTCGTCCCCGGGCGCGCCGCGTTCATGGACGGCCGCGGCGGGACGTCGATGCGGCTGAACTTCTCCGGGGTCAGCGACGAGCGCATCGTGGAGGGCGTGCGGCGCATCGGCGAGGTCGTCCACGAGCAGGTCGACCTGCTCGGGTCGCTCACCGGCCGCCGGCCCGGCGCCGTCCCGCGTCCGGCGCAGCCCGCCGCGGAGCCGGCCGGGCAGCGGCCCGCGGACCCGGCGCTCGAGAACGTCCTGCAGCTCCCGCGTCGCGACGGTGACGACGCGGCGACGCGCCGCTCGAGCTCATGAGTGGCGGCGGCGCCCGGCGGGTGGTCGTCCTGAAGGGCGGGCGATCGCTCGAGCGCCAGGTGTCGCTGGCCTCCGGCGCGCGGGTGCAGGACGCCCTCGAGCGCCTCGGCCACGAGGTGCACGGCCTGGACGTGGGCCACGACCTGGTCGCCCGCCTGCGCGAGCTCGCGCCCGACGCCGCGTTCATCGCGCTGCACGGCAGCGACGGCGAGAACGGCACGATCCAGGAGCTGCTGGAGATCCTGGGCATCCCCTACACCGGCTCGGGCATCAGCGCGTGCGTGCGCTGCTCGGACAAGATCCTCGCCAAGCACGCGATGGTCGACGCCGGGCTGCCCACGCCGGACTTCCTGTCGTTCAACGAGACCGCGTTCAAGGAGCTCGGCGCCGCGGAGGCGCTGCCCGCGGTGGAGGAGCGCCTGGGCTTCCCGCTCGTCGTCAAGCCGTCCGACCAGGGCTCGGCGCTCGGCATCAAGTTCGCGGCGGCGGCGACCGACGTCCCTGCCGCCCTGGTCGCCGCGTTCTCCTACAGCGAGAAGGTCGTGCTCGAGCAGTACGTCAAGGGCCGCGACCTCGCCGTGTCCATCCTGGACGGCCGGGCGCTGCCGGTCGTGGAGGCGGTCCCGGACGACGGGGAGTTCTACGACTTCACGTCGCGGTACACCATCGGACGTACGCAGTTCGTCTGCCCGGCCGCGCTGGACGACGCGACGACCGCGCGGGCGCAGGAGCTCGCGCTGGCGGTGCACGACCTGCTCGGCTGCCGGCACTTCTCCCGCGTGGACCTGATGTGCGACGCCGTGACCGGGGAGCTCACGGTCCTCGAGGTGAACGTCATCCCGGGGATGACCGAGACCAGCCTGCTGCCGATGGCCGCGGACGCGGTGGGCATCGACTTCGACGCCCTCGTCGGGAAGATGCTCGAACTGGCGCTCGCTGCGCCCTGAGCGTCAGCCCTTCGCGAGCGTGAAGTCGCGGAAGCTCGCCTTGCCGCGGTTGCGGGCCGCGTCGCGTGGCTCCGCGACGACGCGGTAGCGCCCCGGCTTGAGGACGGTGGTCCCCGCTGCCTGGCCGCGGATCCGGCCGCTGAACGGGACGGCGTTCGCCCCCGCGACGGCGTCGCGCGAGATCGAGCGCGACGTGAAGGCGCGGTCGACGGCCCCGCACGCCCGCTTGGCAAGCGCCCTGGCGAGCGCGGCGGTCCGGGCCTTGCCCTTGAGCCGGCGGATCGCCGCGGTCCGGGCGAGCCGGGCGCGGAGCTTCGCGACGTTCGTCGCGGTCCGCGGGGTGCAGCCGGCGGCGTCGAGCCGCAGCCCGGGGACCAGACGCAGGAACTTCAGGCGCACCTCCGCGGGCTCGGAGAGCGTGAAGCGGATCGTCGCCCCCCGCGGCGCGAGCCGGAGCTGCACCGGCGTGAGAGCCGTCCCGAGCCGGAACGTCGCGGGGATGGTCAGGCCGCTCAGGACGGGTGCCGTCCGGTCGGCCGGTCCGCCGCCACCGCCCGGGGTCACCCCCGGCACAACCGGCCCGCCGGGCCCTGCACCGCCGCCCACGGGCCCGAGCTCGAGCAGCGTCACCGGGGCGGTGCTGCCGTTCTGGACGCCGAACATCGCCCATCCATGACCGTCCGCCGTCATCGCGAGGCCGTCGCGCGAGAACCCGGCGGCCGGCCGCGTCCCGCGGTACACGGGGACGGGGGCCGACCACGTGACGCCGTCGGTGGACGTGCGCCAGTGCAGCTCGAAGGCCTTCGTGTCGTCCGGCTGGTCGACGTCCGCGCCGTAGACGACGTGCAGGTTCCCCGCCGGGTCCTGGTGGATCTCGGGACGTTGCAGGTCGGTGCCGAGCTCGACGGGTGCCCCGGCCCCGGCTGCCCCGATCCGCCTGACGGTCGTCCGCGAGCCGATGGCGCTCTCGGTGCCGAGCCGCTGCGTCTCCATCAGGAAGACCCCGCCGGGCCCGCCGACGAAGCCCTCCCGCTCGGTCAGCGGCGTGGTGGTCAAGGGGACGGGCGGGCCCCACGTCGCCACGTCGTTCGGGTTCCCCGTCCCGCTGTGGCGGCGGATCGACGTGCCTTCCGAGGAGGACGAGCCGGAGCTCGCTCCCTGGAGCAGGGCGACGAGCGTGCCGCCGTCCAGCGCCAGATCGGCCGACCCGACCACGGGGTCCTGGGGCTTCAGCATCGCCCAGGTCGTCGGTGCGGGGCCGGTCAGCGGGTGATGCTGGAAGTTGCCACCACCGCTGATCGTGGAGATCGCGTCGCCCGGGCCCAGGATGGCCTGCGAGGTGCCGCTCGGCAGCGGGCTCGCCGGCTGCGGATCCGAGACGACCCGCACAGGGCCGAACGTCCCGCCGCCGTCGGTCGAGGTCGCCAGCCGTCCCTGGGACAGGTGGGAGTAGACGTGGATGGTGGACGGGGCCGCGGCCAGGACGTACGGCCCGCCGACGGCACCCGTCATCCCGACCTCGCGGGCCGCCCCGCAGGCCGTCGCCCCACGGTCCGCCCGGCAGTAGCGGACCTGGCCGGGACTGCCCCCGAGGTGCACCAGGTGCGCGTTGCCCGCGGCGTCCATCGCCAGGTCCTGCTGGCGGCCCTCGAAGGCCACGAACGGGGTGGCGGCACCCGCCGGCGCCGCTCCGAGCAGCGCACCCAGCGCCGCGACGATGATGACTGCCCGTGCCCGCATGGTCGCGAGCGTAGACCAGCCCCGCGGCGGTCAGGAGCGGGATGCGTCGCATGACGCAGCCCGCTCGGGCGGCTACTCCCCGGACTCCCCCGCGAAGTCCTCGGGGGTCACCTGGTCGAGGAACTCCTTGAAGCGGTCGACGACCTCCTCGGTGTCCTCGACGTCGTGCTCGAACTCGATCGCCGACTCGGCGATGACGTCCTCGGCGGCGAAGATCGGCGCACCGGAGCGGACGGCGAGCGCGAGCGCGTCGCTGGGACGCGAGTCGATCTGCAGCGTCCGGTCGCCCACCGTGAGCGTGATCTGGGCGAAGAAGGTGTTGTCCTTCAGCTCCGTCACCGCGACCTGGGTGCACTTGACCTCGAGCTCGCCCAGCATGTCGACGAGCAGGTCGTGCGTCATCGGCCGTGGCGTGGTCTGGCCCTGGAGCTTCATCAGGATGGCAGCGGCCTCGGGGTGGCCGATCCAGATCGGGAGGAACTTATTGGAGTCGACGGTCTTGAGCAGCACGATCGGCTGCTTGCCGACCATGTCGAAACTCACTCCGTAGATGACCATCTCCTGCACGCGAGAGCTCCTCGGCTTCCATGGGGTTGCACGAGTATAGGTGGACGCCAGGGGCCACCCCGGCGCGCCCCGGGCGCCCTCGCCCCTCCCCCGGGACGGCTGCATTCCGACTAGGATCGACGGGTGTCGGCCGCTGACCAAGGCGTTATCACCGTGGTCCTCTGCGACGACGTCCCGCAGTTGCGCACGCTGCTGCGCTACGCCATCGACGAGCACGCGGACCTCGAGGTCGTGGGCGAGGCGGGTGACGGGCAGGCGGGTGTCGACCTGATCGAGAGCCTCACCCCGGACGCGGTCGTCCTCGACCTCTCGATGCCGGGCCTCGACGGGCTCGAGGTGATCCCGCGGATCCGCGAGCGGTCGCCCGGGACGTCGATCATCGTCTTCAGCGGGTTCACCGCCGACCGCATGGCGCGCGAGGCGCTCGAGCTGGGCGCCGACCGCTACCTGGAGAAGGGCGAGGACATCGACACCGTCGTGGCCTCGATCCGCGACGCGGTCGAGCACCGCCGGGTCGCGTGATGCCGGTGGCGCGGCCGTCGCTGCGCCTGGCCCTCGGCAGCCCCGACGGCGCGCTGGCCCTGTTCCGGCTCGCGCTGACGGTCGCGCTGGTCGCGTTCGGCCTCATCGACCACATCCACTCCCCGGTCTACTGGATCGCCTGCGGGGTCGGGGCGACGCTGTCGGTGAGCCGCCTGGCGATCACCGTCCAGGGTCGAGTCGCGGCGGAGCGCCAGCTGGCTTCGAGCGTGCTGCTGGGCGGGGTCCTGCTGGCGACGCTGGCCACCAGCGGCGGGATCGAGAGCGACGTCCGCTGGCTGCTGCCGCTGATCCCGCCGGTGTTCGCGTCCTACTACGACCACCGCCGGGTCGCGCTGGTCGGCTCGGGCCTGCTGGTCGGCTACGTCGCGATCAGCGTGCCGGACCTTGCCGTGTCCGGCGACGCGGACGCGCACGACGAGGTGCACGCGGTCCTGCTCACCTCGGTCGCGATCGGGCTGTCCGCGGTCACCGCCGTGGCCGCGGCGGTCATCCGGCACGACAGCGTCCGCCGGATCCGGCACCTGGACCAAGCGCGGCGCACGCTGCTGCGGCGGGCGCTGAGCGCGGAGTACAGCGCCCGCCGGGAGATCAGCGCCGGCCTCTACGACGAGACGCTGCAGCTGCTGCTCGGCGCCCGTCAGGACATCGTCGAAGCGAGCGCGGGCGACCGTGACGGGCTCGTGCTCGCCGGTCATCAAGTGGACGCGGCCATCGACGCCGTGAAGGCGATCGCGGCGTCGCTGCATCCCGTGGCGCTCGAGCATGGGGGTCTGGCCCCTGCCATCAACGCGCTCACCGAGCCGCTGCGCGAGCTCGGCGTCGTCATCGAGCTGCAGGTCGACGACGCGGCGTCGGGCATCGCCGACGACGTCGTCGTCCCGATCGTCCGCGAGCTGCTTGGCAACATCGCCCGGCACGCGTCCGCCACCACCGCGGCCGTCTGGGTCGTGGCCGGGGTCACCCTGCTCGAGCTGGACGTCAGCGACAACGGCACCGGCTTCGCGACGGGGGACGGCGACAGCGGCAGCGGCCTCGCCTTCGCCGCCGAGCGCGCCGCCATGGCGGGCGGGACGCTGACCGTGGCGACCAGCGCCGGGGGCGGCACGACGGTCAGCGTGCGCCTGCCCCTGGGCGCAGATTGGGCCCCCGCCGCCGGCGTGGCCGGCTGATCTCCCGCGCGGTCGCCCGACGCGCGAACGAAGCCGGGACTGATTGCCGGTCGGTCGATCGGCGGACCGCTCAGGCCGGTGCGAGGATCGCGCGCAGGTCGGCGCGGGAGCGGACGTCGAGCTTGCGGTAGGCGTTGCCGAGGTGCGCCTCGACCGTCTTGATGGTGACGAACAGCTCCTCGGCGACCTGCCGGTTGGTGTGCCCCGCGACGACGAGATCGACGATCCGGCGCTCGGACGCGGTCAGCGAGTCCACGCCGCTGAACGCGAGCTTGCGCGGGCGGGCACCGAGGGCGACGAGCTCCTCCCGTGCCCGGCCGGCGAGCGGGCCGGCCTGGCACGCCGTCGCGAGGTCGGCGCCCCGCTCCAGCGCGCCGCGGGCGTCGGTCCGCCGGCCGGCCCGGCGGAGCGCGACGCCGAGGTCGATGTGGGCGCGGGCGTGCTCGAGCCGCATGAACCCGGCCGAATCGTGCAGCGCGAGCGCCTCCTCGAGCAGCGCGATCGACCGGGACGGGTCGACGCGGGCAAGGATCCGCAGCGCAGCCGCGATCCGTGCCGGCACGCCGAAGCGGCGCTCTTCGGCCAGCCACTTCTGGGCCTCGGCGAGCGCCTCCGCGGCCTCACCGGCGGCGCTCAGCGCAAGCGGGAGCGCGCCTTCCCAGGAGACGGGCAGCACGTGTCCCTCATGTCGCTCGACGAACGCCCGGTGCTCTCGGGCCGCGGCGAGCGCTTCGGGGGCGCGGTGGCAGGCGAGGTGCACGAGCGCCCAGCTGGGGAACCCCCACATCGCGACCAGCTCGCCGGCGCCGGCGCGCTCGCGCGGGTCCACCTCGGTCGCCATCAGGGCGTCGGCCGCCTCGGCCCCCTGGTGCGCCAGGACCGTCTCGAGCCGGTAGGCGAACGCCATGCGGCCGACGTGCTTGCCCTCCGAACCCGGCGAGGCGGCCACGAACCGGTCCATGCTCGCGACGGTCTCCAGGGCCGCCGGGAGGTCGCCGGCCTGGACCTGCGAGGCGAGGCGCATGATCTCGGCCTGGTGCATGGCCGACCCGGACGCGGTGGAGCGCGCGACGGCCTCGACGTGCGCGAGCTCGCGGTCGAACTCCTCGAGGTGCCCGGCCATGAGCAACACGTCGAGCGGGTTCGCCGCCAGGCCCGCGAAGCTCGGTGCCTCCCAGGCCAGCTGCCCGTCGGCCAGCGCGCGGATGGCGATGTCGACCGACTCCTCGCGCGTGGCGATCGCCGTGTGGAACGTGGTGTGGGCGGCGAGCGCGAGACGGCCCGCGGTGGTCTCTGCGCTGAGCTCGGCCGGGGGCGGCAGGTCGAACGGACGCCGCTCGTTCGGCGGCAGCCACCAGCTCCAGTAGTGCGCCAGCGACCGGAGCGCCAGGCGGCGGTCGGCGTCGTCCGTCGCGTGATCGGCGGCGTCGTGCAGGACCTCGACCATCGCACGGCGCTGGCCCCCGAAGCCGGCAGCGGTCGCGTAGGTGGCCACGGTCCGCAGGCGCGCGGTGGTGTCGTGGCTCACGCCGGACAGGTTCTCGACGGCCTCGGCGAGCTGGCCCACGCGGAACTGCGCGACCCCCAGCTGCTGGCGGACAGCCGCGGCGACGTCCGGGGCGGGCGGCTCGTCGAGCGCCCGGGTGAGGTAGGTGATGGCAGCGGCGGGCGCACCGCGGCGGTCGGCGTCCTCGGCCGCGGCGACGAGCAGCGCGGCGATCTCGGGGTCCCCGGCCGGAATGGTGCGCAGGAGGTGGCTCGCGACGCGCTCGGGCGGGGCGGCGGCCTCGCGCAGGATGGTCGCCGCGCGGTGGTGCGCGAGCGCGAGCGCGCGGGGGCCCCCGTCGCCTCGTAGTGCCTCGGCGATCAGCGGGTGCGAGAGGGCCAGGCGGGTTCCGGCGTCGAACAGGCCGGCCGCCGCCAGCTCGTCCGCGGCGGTCAGCACCGCTGCGATGTCGAGCTGGGTGAAGCGGGTCACGTGCACCGGCGGGACGTCGTCGCCCAGGACGGCCACCGCAGCGGCGACCGCAGCGGCGTCGCGGCTGAGGCCGCCGATCCGCGCGAGCGCCACCATCGACACCGCGCGCACGGACCACGGCTCGTCCGGGTCCTCCATCACCTGCTCGCGGCTCATGCGCGCGGCCTGCAGGACGAACATGGGGTTGCCGCTGGTCGCCACCTGCAGCGCCGCAGCGGCCTCCGGACCGGGCTGCTCGCCGGTGCCCTCCGCCAGCAGCAGCGCGACGGCCTCGCGGCTGAGGCCCGCGAGCCGGATCACGAGCGCGCGATCGACGATCGCGTCAAGGGCGGGCTCGTCGTCGCACGGCGCGCCGTCGCGGATCCCGAGCACCAGCACCAGCGGGTGGTCGCGTGCGCGGTTCGCCACGAACGCCAGCGTCCGCAGCGACGGTGCGTCCGACCAGTGCACATCGTCGACGAAGAGCGCGACCGGGGCGCGGTCGCACAGCCCGGCCACGACCCAGTAGAGCGCGTGGAAGAGGACCGGCGAAGCGTCGACAGCGCTCGTGGTGTCGAGCCCGAGCGCGACGGCGGCGGGGGCGGCCGCGCCGCCCAGCAGGCTTGCCTGCTCGTCCGCGGTGGCCGCCCGCACCGGCGGCTCCAGGAGCGTGCGCACGACCCCGAACGTGAACGACCGCTCGAGCTCGGCGCCACGGGCCCCGAGGACGCGCAGCCCCTGTTCCTCCGCGTCGGCCCGCGCCTCGGTCAGCAGCGCCGTCTTGCCGATCCCGGCCGGTCCGCGGACCACCACGACCGATCCGCGGCCGTCGAGCGCGCCCGCGAAGGCGTCGCCGAGCAGGCGGCGCGGTCCCTCGCGATCCAGCAGGCCCGTCGGCGGGCGTTGGTCCCCCATCGCGCGCGATCGTACGGTCCGCCGCCGTGCCGGGCCAGCGAAATGTGACGGTTAGCGCTGGCGGCGACGCGCCCGGATCGCTGCTCCGGGACGTTGCCGCGCGCGGCTTTCGGCGATGAGCTCGCGGTGCGCGCCGCAGGCCCAGGGTGAACCCGCGCCGTCCCGGTCGCCCGGAAGCGCGTCGAGCAGGAGGGCCCCGTAGTCGAGCCCGGGCAGCGGTTCGAGGTCGACGTCGATGCTGATGCCCTGGGCGGCCCAGCCGCTGCGGCGGCGCTCGCGGAGGAGCTTCGGCGTGATGTGCACGACCAGGAACTCGCTGTCATGCGCGATCCGCAGCATGGCGTGCGCGTCGGCAAGGACCTTCGCAGTGCGCTCGATGTTGCGGGCGAACGGGGCGATGCACACCTGTCCGGGCTCGAGGATGACGAGGACCACCCCCGCCTGCTCCAGGAAGCCGACCCCGGGATCGCGGCGGGCGCGGCCGTGCCAGGCGTCGAGGTCCGAGGGGTGGATCTGGGTGGCCACGCGGTCAGTGTCGGCCCGCCGCTCGGCGCCCGCAAGGCTTGGGACGAATCTCCCGCTTTCGCTATCCGGCGGCGACTTCCTTCCCGGTGGCCGGATCGACCTGCACCGTGGCGCCGGCGGTCGTGCGGTAGCCGACGATCCCGTCGTCGAAGGCGACGGACGACGGGATGACCGTTCCCCGCCGCTCGTCGTAGGCGAGCTTCCAGTCGCCGTACCGGGACGACCCGAAGCCGTTCGCGAACGCCTTCCTGTACGCGGCGACGTAGAGCGCCTGGGCGCTGCCCTGCTTGCCGATGATCGTCGCGAGCGAGCCGCTGCCGGGGTCGATCACGTACCGGTGGGAGGGACGGATCGGTCGGACGAAGAGGAAGTTCTTCTGCACCTTGCCGGTGCGCGCGTCGACCCAGCCGATGTTGTAGTTGGTCCCGGCCCCAGCGACCCCGGACGCCGACTGGACCCCGGTCACCTCGAAGCCCACGTACTTCCCCGTCGTCCGGAAGGCGCCGAAGGCCACGAGGCTCGGCGGGCCGGCGGCGAGCACCTGCGGCGTGCGGCGTGCCGTACTGCAGGCCAGGAGCGTGACGCGGGTCTTGCCCTTGACCTTCTTGCTGGTCGAGTAGAGGCGCACGCCCTGGTCGGTGACCCGGGTGAGCCCGTCGCCCCCGCACCCGCCGGTCCGCGCGCCCGACGCCCCGCCGGCGGCTGGGCCGCCGATGCCCACGACGAGGGCGATGGCTACTGCGGCGGCAACGCTCCGTTTCATGGTGCGCAGCGTACCGACCGCCGGCGGAGTTCGCCCGCGTCCTGATCGCGCGATCACGGCCCCGCTGGCCGCTGCCCCCGAGAGTCCTTGCGGACGATCCTGCGAGTGGCGATAGGCGCGCTGAGGACGCTGCCCGCGCGGGCGGCGTCCTCAGGCACCAGGCCGCCCTACTGGCTAGCGCTTCTTGGCCGTCAGGGTGAGGCGGCGGCTCGAGAACGCCGCCCTGCCGGACATGTCCCGCGCGAAGGCGCGGAACTGGACGTAGTTGCGGGCCTTCGCGACGCGCGCCTGGGCGGCCTTGCTGAGGGTCGCCGTGACATTCGCCGAACGGCCGCCGGTCAGCAGGAACGTCCGGCTGATGATGGCCCCGCCCGTGGCGGTGACGGCGCTGACCCTGCCCTCGCAGAGACCGGCCAGAGCCGGGCAGGACACGGTGTACTTGACGGACTTCTTGCCGACGACGAGCTTGGAGAGCGTGACGCCCGCGAAGCTGCTCTGGGCGCCGACGGGCGCCTGGCCGGCCGAAGCGGCGGGGCCGGTCGCACCGGCAGCACCGGCTGCGCCCGTCGCACCCTGAGCGCCTGCAGCGCCGGTCGGACCCGCGGGCCCGGCTGCCCCCGTCGCGCCCTGCGGACCGGCCGGACCGACCGGGCCGCCGGCCGGACCGGCGGGGCCGGCCGGACCCTGCGCGCCGGTTGCACCCGTCGCGCCGGTCGCGCCGGTCGCACCGGTGCTCCCGGTCGGACCCGTCGGGCCGCCGGAGCTCTCGAGACGCACGTTGTCGACGAGGAAGCCCTCGTTGGCGGCCACCGTCGCGGCCGTGTTCAGGCGGAAGCCGAGCTGGTCCACCACCGGAACCGTGTTGGACGGACCCTGCTCAGGGTTGTTGCGGTAGTAGTTCTCCCAGGTCGTACCGGTGTGGACCAGGTTGCCATCGACGAAAACGCGGACGACGTCGTTGTTCACACCGTCGATGAACTGTGTCGACATTCGCAGCGTGTGGGTCGTCGTGCGGCTAAGGCCGGTCGCGACGTCGGTGCTGACGAACTGGTACGTGGGGTTCGTCGCGGGACCCGGGACGTCGAAGAAGACAACGGCGAGGCCGGCGGGCCGGTCCTCGATGGCGACGTAGCCACCTTGGCGGTCACCGCTGCCGCCGTCCGGGCCGCCCGTGAGGCGCAGGCCCGTGACCGGGGTGCCGCTCCGCGAACGGAACGAGAAGCTCGTCTCGAGGTTCGGCTGCCGCACGCCGCCGGCGTTGCCCTTCTCGGAGGACCCCGTCTCGCCCGCGCCGTTGACCAGGCTGCCGGAGAACGGCCCGACGAACCCTCCCGTTGCGACAGTGTTGGCGATCCGCAGGCTCTGGCCGCCGAAAGCTGCCGCGTTGTCGCCAGTGTTGGCAACGACGCCCGCATCGATGTTCGCCTGCGTCTTCGTCCAGCCCTGCTGGCCGTTGATGTCGCCAACGGTGAACGCCGGGGACTCGAAGTCCCAGGTCCGGACGTCGGCGGAGGCGCTGGATGTCACGAGTCCGGCGGAGATGAGCGCGGCCAGGGCGGCCGCGGAAAGTACGTTGCGCATTGAGGAACCTCAGGGTTGGGGAAGGGCTCGCCGGCAAGTGCCGTCCCGAGCGTGAGGTCCTAGTCGGGAGCGAAGGCCGAAATCCGACATGGTCGGAGCCATGCGCGTCAGTATGGACACGAGCGGCCGTGTCCGACATACGTCCAGGCCGAGCCCGATGCCTCAGCAGGTGGGGCCAGTTCCGGTGCGGCCCATCTCAGGCGCAGGTGCCGCGAGCCACCACGGCTGACGCCTTGACGACGCCGCCCGCGCTCACGTAGCGCACCGTCGCCCGCCGGCCCAGCGCCGAGGCAGGGACGCCCTTGATCGCGTGGAACCCCCAGCTGACGAAGTCGGACCGGGCGACGTCCATGCGCGCGTAGCGACGCAGCTTGTAGGTCTTGCCGCCCACGGTCAGCGAGCCGTCGCGGGTGGGCTTGTAGCGCTTGGCCACGGCCTTCGCCTGCCCGTCGCTGAGGTTCGGGAGGTAGGCGAACACGCCACCCATGAGTTCCGCGCGATTGCACGGCGGGCCGCCCGTGAAGAGGTCGAACCCAGCCCTCATGTTGGGTTTGTACGCGGCTTCGGCCGTGGTTGCCGCCATGGCGACGGTGAACACGGCCACGAGAACGGCAAGCGTGCGAGCCATGGGCAGACGCTAGCGCCGTGTTCGCCTGCACACAAGCGGAGGTCGGCGGCTGCGGCTCACGCGACGTCCTCAACCGCGCTTCAGGTCGAGAGGCACGCGGGGTACACACGCGTGCCGATGGGCGATCCAGGATTCGAACCTGGGACCTCTTCCTTATCAGAGAAGCGCTCTAACCGACTGAGCTAATCGCCCGGGGCGGTGCAGTGTAGCGAGCATGCGGCGCGCGTGATCCCTCGCGCGTCGCGCGCAAGCAAGCGGGTCCGTCAGCGCTCGCTGAGTCGGGCGGCGAGGGCCTCCGCTTCGTCCGAATCGGCGAACACCAGTTCGACCTTGTAGCCGGTGCCGCGCGGGCGGACGCGGACATCCGTGCCCAGCGCGCTGCCCAGCCGCTCGGTGATCCGGGCCATCGCGGCCTCCTGATCAGGGTGGATCGCAGCTGCACCCGCCGACCGCGGGACCGGGCCGTCGTTCGCCTCGCGGGCGCGCTGCTCGGTGACACGGACGGACCAGCCCTCACCTGCGGCGCTGCGGGCCAGGCGGCGCCGGTCGGCGTGGTCCTCGGCCATCAGCAGGGCCCGACCGTGACCTTCGCTCAGCGCACCCGCCTGCAGCGCGTCGAGGACCTCGTCCGGCAGGTCGAGCAGGCGCAGCAGGTTGGAGACGGCGACACGGCTGCGGCCGACCTTCTTGCCGACGGCCTCGCGCGTGAGCCCGAGCTCCTCGACGAGGGCGGCGACGGCGCGCGCCTCCTCGACGGGGTTCAGGTCCTCCCGCGCCATGTTCTCGATCAGCGCGTCCTCCAGCGTCTTCGCGTCGTCGCGGTCCTGGACGATCGCGGGCAGCGTCGTCAGGCCCGCCAGCTGCGCCGCTCGCCAGCGACGCTCACCGGCGACGAGCTCGAACGTGCCGCCCTCGACCGGCCGCACCAGGACAGGCTGCAGCACGCCGCGCTCACCGAGGGAGTCGGCGAGCGCCTGGAGCGCCTCGGCGTCGAACTGCTTGCGGGGCTGGTCCGGGTTCGGGCGGACGACCTCGACCGCCAGCTCCCGCAGCTCGGTGTCGCGCGGCCCGCCGGCGGTGGAAGCAGCTGCGCCCGCATTGGGATCGGTCACGGCCAGGATCGCCGAGAGACCACGCCCCATCCCCGTCTTGCCGGTCTTGCGCGGCGGCGTCGGGCTAGCCACGGGCCGCCACCTCCTTGGCGAGCTCGAAGTAGGCGTCGGCGCCGGAGCTGTGGGGATCGTGGTGGATGACCGGGACGCCGAAGCTCGG
This sequence comes from Paraconexibacter sp. AEG42_29, assembly GCF_040581415.1. NCBI lineage: Bacteria > Bacillati > Actinomycetota > Thermoleophilia > Solirubrobacterales > Paraconexibacteraceae > Paraconexibacter > Paraconexibacter sp. AEG42_29. The sequence continues at coordinate 5,771,457 of NZ_CP114014.1, forward strand.
CGCCTCGCTGATCCGCACGTTGCGGGGGATCACGGTGTCGAAGACGAGGGCGGGGAAATGCTCGCGCACCTCGCGTTCGACGTCGCGGGCGAGGTTCGTGCGCGCGTCGTGCATCGTCAGCAGCATCCCGGCCACCGTCAGGCGCGGGTTCAGCTCGCGCTGGACGAGCGCGAGCGTGTCCAGCAGGCCCGCCAGGCCCTCCAGGGCGAAGTATTCGGTCTGGACCGGGACGATCACCCGATCGGCGGCCACGAGGGCGTTCACCGTGAGCGGACCGAGCGACGGCGGACAGTCGAGCAACGTGAAGGCGAAGCGGTCGCGGACGCCGGCCAGGGCGTCGCGTAGCCGGTTCTCCGACCCCGGGATCCGGGGGAGCTCCACGCTGGCGCCGGCCAGGTCCGGGTGGGACGGCAGCAGCGACAGGCGGCCGATGGGCGTCTCGCGCAGCGCCTCCTCCACGGTGGCGTCGCCCATCAGGACGTCGTAGATCGAGGGCTCGCCGTCCTTCGGCAGGCCGATCCCGACGGTCGCGTTGGCCTGGGGGTCGACGTCCACGAGGAGCGTCTCGTACCCGGCCTCGGCGATGCAGGCCGCCACGTTGACGGCGGTCGTCGTCTTGCCGACGCCGCCCTTTTGGTTCGCTATCGCGTAGATGGTTCCCATCGGCCGTGGACGGTAGCGACGGGGCCGACGGACAGCCGCCTCGATCCCCGCACGATGCGGGGATTTGGAGCTCCGCCGACCGGCCGGCGGAGCGATCCCGCGATCAGGACGCGGTTATGGGGCGCTTCCGGGCCATTCCCTCACGCCTGGGATAGCGCTCGGGGGTGGGCGCGATCTTGCGGAACACGTGCAGGTGGCGCTGGTCGGCGCCCGGGCGCGGCGGGACCGCGCGCACCTCCACAAGCTCGAGACCGGTCGCGGCGGCGGCCGCGGCACCATCAGCGTCCTCCGTCGCGTCGCGGGCGCCCTTCCAGGCCACAAGGTGTCCGCCGTCGCGGAGCAACGGGGCGGCGTACTCGACCAACGCGGTGAGCGGCGCCAGCGCACGGGCCGTGACGACGTCATGAGCGCCGATACCCGCCGGCCACGCCTCAGCGCGTGCGTGGACAGGAAGCGCGTTGGAGAGGCCTGTGGCTGCGATGAGCCGGCCCATGAACTCGCACTTCTTGCCGACCGACTCGACGAGCGCGACCTGAGCGTCAGGAAGACAAGCGGCAAGCACCAACCCTGGGAATCCGGCGCCGGCGCCGATGTCCGCCACCGCCCGCGCGTCGCGGACAACGTCGAGAGCGAGCCCGTCACAGGAATCGGCGATGTGCGCCTCGACTGCGGCGGCTGGAGCGGTGACCGTGGTCGGAGCGGTGGGATCAGCCGCCAGGACGTCGAGGAAGAGCCGGAAACGTGGGAGGACGGTCGCGGGCTCGATCCGAGCGGCAGAAGCGATGGCGACGAGCCGCCGCTCGATGTCGGTCATTGGGACGTTCCACGTGAAACGCTCGGCGAGCGGTGTTCCACGTGAAACGCTCCGCTCAGGCCGTGGGAGCGGCGGGGCTGATCACCAGATGGCGATCGGGTTCGGCGCCCTCGCTATGCGTCTCAACGCCGCCGCGCTCCCGCAGGAACTCATGGACCAGGCGACGCTCGCTGGCCGTCATCGCGTCGAGCGCGACGGGGCGCCCGTCACGCAGGGCACTCACCGCGGCTTCGTCGGCTTGCTGTTCCAGCATCTCGCGGCGGCGGCCACGGTAGCCCTCGGCGTCGATGATCACGCGGCGCAGCTCGCCCGTTCGCGCATGGACGATGCGCTGCGCGAGGTGCTGCACTGCATCGATCGTCTGGCCGTGCCGGCCGATGAACAGCCCAAGGTCCTCGCCGTCGAGCGTCCCGGTGAGCTCACCGTCGACCTCCACGACTCGGATCTCTGCCGTCAGTCCAAGCGCAACAGTCACGCGCTCCAGTAGATCGGTCACCAGGTCCTGCGCGGTCGCGGTCGCCATCAGCGTCGCCTACCTGAGCGCTTCTTCTTCTTCGCTCTCGGAGGCGGCGGCGGTGCGGCGGTGCGGGCGCCGGCCGGCTTGGCCGCGCCCTTGCTGGGCCCGTCACCGGGCTTGGACTTCTTGGTGGTGTTCACCTTCGTTCCGGTACCCGTGGCTGCGGCAGCCGCATCGGCGTCGGCCTGCGCCGTCGCGCGCGCCGTGAGCTTGCCGAAGAGACCCGGCATCCCCGGCGATCCATCGCCCCGCGGCGGCGGCGGGACCAGGTCGCCCTCAAGCATCTCCTTCGGGCCCTTCAGGATCCCGGCACGCTTGCGGAGGATGAACTGCTGGCCGACGGTCCACAGGTTGGTCGTGATCCAGTAGACCAGGAGGCCGGTCGGGAAGCCGATGACGAAGACCGTGAAGACGAACGGCAGGGCCAGCATCATGTAGCGCTGGTTCTTGTCGGCGGTCGCCGACATCATCAGCAGGCTCGAGAGCAGCTGCGACCCGATGTACAGGACGATCAGGATCACCAGCACGCCGCCGGTGGCCTTGTCCGTCAGGTCGTTGATGAAGAGGAACTGGTGGTTCGTCGCCTGCGAGACGTCGCTGCAGCTGGTGTTCTGCAGCGCGCTGCCCGTCGACTTGCCGGCCGCGACGAGCGCGTCGCGGCAGATGTCGAGCTTCAGGTCTGCTCGCAGCATGTAGAACAGCGAGATGAAGACCGGCATCTGCGCCACGAGCGGCAGGCAGGACCCGAACGGGTTCACCTGGTGCTCCTGGTACAGCTTCATCATCTCCTGATTCAGCCGCTGCCGGTCGTCCTTGTACTTCGCCTGGAGCTTCTTCATCTCCGGGCCCAGGCGCTGCATCGCCTGCATGGACCGGAACTGCTTCACGGTCAGCGGGAGGAGCAGCAGCCGCACGAGGACGGTCAGCGCGATGATCGAGGCGCCCCAGCCGAAGCCGAACGAGTCGTGGAAGAACCGGATGACCGCGTCGAAGACGTCGATCAGCTGCTTCAGGACGGGGATGATGGCGACGTGGGTCATTCAGCTCACGGGATCGACGTTGGGGTGTACGACGGTTCTGGGATCACGGCTCACACGGGCCGGCACGTGTCCGGAAGAGGTGCTGATCGGCTACCTCGTCGAAGCCGCCCTTGCTCCACGGGTTGCACCGCAGCAGGCGCCACGCGCCGAGCACGAGCCCGCGCAGTATGCCGTACTGCTGGACGGCCTGGACGGCGTACTGCGAGCAGGTCGGCTCGTACCGGCAACGTCGCGGCAGCGCCGGTGAGATCAGGCGCTGGTAGAAGCGGATCGGGGCAAGAACGAGCACGCGCATCCGGTCACGCCTTCGGTGCCTCGTGCGAGACCTTGCCGATCAGCTCGCCGAGGGCGTTCTGCACGCCGGCGAGGCCTTCGCGTTCGGCCAGTTCACGCGCGGGCGGGCGGGCGACGATGACGACGTCCTGGCCGGCCGGGAGGCGCGGGCCCTCGACGCCGAACGCCTCTCGGAGGAGGCGCTTGACCTGGTTGCGCTCGACGGACCCGCCGACGCGCCGGGATACCGAGAGGCCCAGGCGCGGGACGTCGTCCGACGACGGGGACGCATCGACCGGAGCAGCGACGGTGGCGGCCGGAGCAGCGCCACGCGGGAAGACGTGCAGGACGAAGTAGCGGTTCCCGTGCGACCGGCCCTGCCGGTACACGCGCTCGAACTCCGCCGACCGCGAAAGGCGGCCACTGCGTTTCCGACGACCTCCTGCGGGAGTGGCGGGGCCGTCGGTCACGGCGGGGGTCAGACGGTGAGGCGCTTGCGGCCCTTGTCGCGACGGCGCTTCAGCACCGCGCGGCCGGCGCGGGTCTGCATCCGCTCGCGGAAGCCGTGGGTACGTGCGCGCTTGCGCTTCTTGGGCTGATAGGTGCGCTTCATGGCTCTCAGACTTCGGGTCGCCAGGCTGGCGACGGGCGATCAAGGGTAGCGAACGGCGGCGTCCGAGGCGGCCCGAGGCAGCTGGGGCGGCCCGGAGTTCCGGGAGAGGCACACGGACCGGACGGACTTTTGCACGCGATTTGCGAGATGACGTCCGAGCGGCCGCTCGAGGCCCGGTCCGCGCCGTCGGCCCTTTGGTATGTTCGCCGCTCGGAGCCCCCGGAGGAGGCTTCGGCCCTCGCCGTTCGTCCCAACCCGCTTCATCAAGGAGTCGTTCGTCGCTGCC